>NZ_CP136907.1:0-5568271 GCF_033100215.1 Klebsiella sp. w6 | reverse complement strand
GGCGGACTCCACTCGAACATAAAATCGATATCAAAGAAAAACAGAAACAATCATGATTGTTGGCACACGTCGACAAGACCCTGCATTAGCCGAAAAGCCCCTGCACAAAAGGGGTGACGTGCGAACCGCTATCTGCGGTTATTACCCGTTGCGGATCCGTGGATCGCGATCGGGACCGGGGATCATAGCCTAAACTGAGAAAGAGATCTTGTGTTTCTCAACAGATTCTTCCCGATTTATCCACAGGAAGGATCGAAACCGGGTAAGTGTAATCGATCCTGGGGAGAGTGAAGCACGATTTCCGCCGCATATTGGAAAAATTAATGAGCTATGCTGGTTTTGGGCGGAAACGATCTAACAAAGATCCTTCAGGATCCTTGCGCTTTACTGGCCAGGCCGTATAATCCCCCACCCGGCGCGTAATGCCCGTTTTCGTCACGCGTCTCAGCTTATTTTTTGTGCGACAAGGTGCGAGAAATAAGGAAAGAGAATTGACTCCGGAGTGTACAATTATTACAATCCGGCCTCTTTAATCACCCACGCTGAGGCGTAAGTCGTTCGAAGTTCGTTCGGGTCTACGCAAAAGTCAGTGAATTTATTCAAGTTTAGGTAGAAATCGCCATGAAACGCACTTTTCAACCGTCTGTACTGAAGCGCAACCGTTCTCACGGCTTCCGTGCTCGTATGGCTACTAAAAATGGTCGTCAGGTTCTGGCACGTCGTCGTGCTAAAGGCCGCGCTCGTCTGACCGTTTCCAAGTAATAAAGCTAACCCTGCGTGGTTAAGCTCGCATTTCCCAGGGAGTTACGCTTGTTAACTCCCAGTCATTTCACTTTCGTCTTCCAGCAGCCACAACGGGCTGGCACGCCGCAAATCACCATCCTCGGCCGCCTGAATTCGCTGGGGCATCCCCGCATCGGTCTCACCGTCGCCAAGAAAAACGTGAAACGCGCACATGAACGCAATCGGATTAAACGTCTGACGCGTGAAAGTTTTCGTTTGCGTCAACATGAACTCCCGCCAATGGATTTCGTGGTGGTGGCGAAAAGAGGGGTTGCCGACCTCGATAACCGTGCTCTCTCGGAAGCGTTGGAAAAATTATGGCGCCGCCATTGTCGCCTGGCTCGCGGGTCCTGATCGGCCTGATTAGAGTTTATCAGCGCCTGATTAGTCCGCTACTCGGGCCGCATTGTCGTTTTACCCCAACCTGTTCTCAATACGGAATTGAGGCCTTACGCAGGTTTGGTGTGATAAAAGGCAGTTGGTTGACAATGAAACGCGTATTAAAATGCCACCCTTTACACCCTGGTGGTGACGATCCCGTCCCGCCTGGACCATTTGATACCAGAGAACACTAACGATGGATTCGCAACGCAATCTTCTTATCATCGCTTTGTTGTTCGTGTCTTTCATGATCTGGCAAGCCTGGGAGCAGGACAAAAATCCGCAGCCCCAGCAGCAGACCACGCAGACTACGACCACAGCAGCGGGTAGCGCCGCCGACCAGGGCGTACCGGCCAGTGGCCAGGGGAAACTGATTACGGTTAAAACCGACGTGCTTGAACTGACTATCAACACCAACGGTGGCGATATTGAGCAGGCGCTGCTTCTGGCGTATCCAAAAACGCTGAAGTCGACCGAACCGTTCCAGTTACTGGAAACCACGCCGCAGTTTGTCTACCAGGCGCAGAGCGGCTTAACCGGTCGTGATGGTCCGGATAACCCGGCGAATGGCCCGCGTCCGCTGTACAACGTCGATAAAGAGGCGTTTGTGCTGGCAGATGGCCAGGATGAAATCGTCATTCCGCTGACCTACACCGACAAAGCCGGCAACGTCTTCACCAAAACCTTCACCCTGAAACGTGGCGGCTATGCGGTGAACGTGGGTTATAGCGTGCAGAACGCCAGCGAGAAGCCTCTGGAAGTCTCGACCTTCGGTCAGTTGAAGCAGACCGCGGCGCTGCCGACCAGTCGCGATACGCAGACCGGCGGCCTGTCCACGATGCATACTTTCCGTGGCGCAGCGTTCTCGACTTCAGATACGAAATACGAAAAATATAAATTCGATACCATTCTGGACAACGAAAACCTGAACGTCAGCACCAAGAACGGTTGGGTTGCCATGCTGCAGCAGTACTTCACCACCGCGTGGGTGCCGCAGAATAATGGAACGAATAACTTCTACACCGCTAACCTCGGCAACGGCATTGTGGCTATTGGCTACAAATCGCAGCCGGTACTGGTGCAGCCTGGTCAAACCGACAAACTGCAGAGCGTGCTGTGGGTCGGCCCGGCTATTCAGGACAAAATGGCTGCCGTTGCGCCGCACCTGGATCTGACCGTCGACTACGGCTGGCTGTGGTTCATCTCCCAACCGCTGTTTAAGCTGCTGAAATTCATCCACAGCTTCCTCGGCAACTGGGGCTTCTCGATCATCGTTATCACCTTTATCGTTCGTGGCATCATGTACCCGCTGACCAAAGCGCAGTACACCTCCATGGCGAAGATGCGTATGCTGCAGCCGAAGATTCAGGCCATGCGTGAGCGTCTGGGCGACGATAAACAACGTCAAAGCCAGGAGATGATGGCGCTGTATAAAGCGGAAAAAGTGAACCCACTGGGTGGCTGCTTCCCGCTGATTATTCAGATGCCGATCTTCCTTGCGCTGTACTACATGCTGAGCGCCTCGGTTGAACTGCGTCATGCGCCGTTTATCCTGTGGATCCACGACCTGTCTGCACAAGACCCGTACTACATCCTGCCGATCATCATGGGCGCGACCATGTTCTTCATCCAGAAGATGTCGCCAACCACCGTGACCGACCCGATGCAGCAGAAGATCATGACCTTTATGCCGGTCATCTTCACGGTGTTCTTCCTGTGGTTCCCGTCTGGCCTGGTGGTGTACTACATCGTCAGCAACCTGGTGACCATTATTCAGCAGCAGCTGATTTACCGTGGTCTGGAGAAGCGTGGCCTGCATAGCCGCGAGAAGAAGAAATCCTGATACTCTTCATTCTTCAAGCCAACGCATCTGCGACTTGGATAATTTAGAGTAGTTACGGTAACGTTAATGCCAGAGAAGGCGGTCAATGGACCGCCTTTTTTACATCTACATAGAGAGTCACCATGAGCCATAACGACACTATCGTCGCCCAGGCAACCCCTCCGGGACGCGGTGGGGTGGGCATCCTGCGTATCTCCGGCCTTAAGGCGCGCGATGTCGCGCAGGCGGTACTCGGCAAGCTGCCGAAGCCGCGCTATGCCGACTATCTGCCGTTCAACGACGTTGACGGTACGCCGCTGGATCAGGGGATTGCGCTGTGGTTCCCCGGGCCGAACTCCTTTACCGGCGAAGATGTGCTTGAGCTGCAGGGCCACGGCGGCCCGGTCATTCTCGATCTGCTGCTCAAACGTATTCTGACGTTGCCCGGCGTACGCATCGCCAGGCCGGGCGAGTTTTCCGAGCGCGCGTTCCTCAACGACAAGCTCGACCTGGCGCAGGCAGAAGCCATCGCCGACCTCATCGACGCCAGTTCAGAACAGGCGGCGCGCTCGGCGTTGAACTCCTTGCAAGGGGCCTTCTCTGCGCGGGTTAACCACCTCGTGGAAGCGCTCACTTACCTGCGCATCTACGTGGAAGCGGCGATCGATTTCCCGGATGAAGAAATTGATTTCCTCTCCGACGGCAAAATTGAAGCCCAGCTGAACGGCGTGATGGCCGACCTCGACGCCGTCCGCGCGGAAGCTCGCCAGGGCAGTCTGCTGCGCGAAGGGATGAAAGTGGTGATCGCCGGGCGACCTAATGCCGGTAAATCGAGCCTGCTCAACGCCCTGGCGGGCCGCGAAGCGGCGATCGTCACCGACATTGCGGGCACCACCCGCGACGTGCTGCGCGAGCATATCCATATCGACGGCATGCCGCTGCATATCATCGATACCGCGGGCCTGCGCGACGCCAGTGACGAAGTGGAGCGTATCGGCATCGAGCGCGCCTGGCAGGAGATTGAGCAGGCGGATCGGGTGCTGTTTATGGTCGACGGCACCACCACCAGCGCCGTTGATCCGGCGGAGATCTGGCCGGACTTTATCGAGCGCCTGCCCGCTAAACTGCCGATTACCGTGGTGCGCAATAAAGCCGACGTCACTGGCGAAGCGCTGGGTCTCAGCGAAGTCAATGGCCACTCACTGATCCGCCTGTCGGCGCGAACCGGCGAAGGCGTGGAGGTGCTGCGGAACCACCTTAAGCAGAGCATGGGCTTCGATACCAGCATGGAAGGCGGCTTCCTCGCCCGCCGCCGTCACCTGCAGGCGCTGGAAGAGGCGGCGAACCATCTGCAGCAGGGCAAAGCCCAGCTGCTGGGCGCCTGGGCCGGGGAGCTGCTGGCGGAAGAGCTGCGCCTCGCGCAGCAGGCGCTGAGCGAGATCACCGGGGAGTTCACCTCCGACGACCTGCTGGGCCGCATCTTCTCCAGCTTCTGTATCGGCAAATAACGTTTAGTCCGTAAACGTTCACTCACCCGCATTAACGCCGCGTTAATGCGGGTTTTTTCTTGCCCTTTGCGGCGCAACGTTCTCTACTTTTATCTCCCCTTTTACCACGAGACTAAAGCATGACCGTTGAATATACCGTGATCGAGAAGGTGCCCTCCGCCGAAGCGTTTTGCCACCTGCGAGTGGCGGCAGGCATGTCGCCGCGCCCCCTGGAAGGCGCCAGAGCCGGACTGCCGCATAGCTGTTATGGCGTACATATCCTCTGGCAGGAGACGCCGATCGCGATGGGACGCATCGTCGGCGACGGCGCGATTAATTTCGATATTGTTGACGTCGCCGTCGATCCGGCTCACCAGGGGAAAGGCCTTGGCCGGCTGGTGATGGAGAAGCTGATCGCCTGGCTGGACGCTAACGCCTTTGACGGGGCCTACGTTACGCTGGTGGCGGATGTGCCGGAGCTGTATGCGAAGTTCGGCTTTGAAAGCGTTCGGCCGGAAAGCGAAGGGATGGCCCGCGTCTGGCGAACCCGGAGTCGTTAACTCGCGTTTCCTGCCAGGAAAAGAGCGTTGTCCAAATGGCAACTCGTCTTGTGGCGCGTTCCTCACTATGCTGAACGCCATTCACATCGCGAGGATCCCATGACACACTTTCTTCTCTGCAGTTTCGCCCTGGTTCTGCTCTATCCCTCTGGCATCGATATGTATCTGGTCGGCCTGCCGCGTATTGCTCAGGACCTGGGGGCCAGCGAGGCACAATTACATATTGCCTTTTCAGTCTATCTGGCCGGTATGGCTTCCGCGATGCTGTTTGCTGGTCGCATCGCCGACCGGTCAGGACGTAAGCCTGTCGCCATTGTGGGCGCGGTGATCTTTGTTGTCGCCTCCCTGCTCTGCGCCCAGGCGCACGCCAGCAGCCACTTCCTCGTCGGACGCTTTATCCAGGGGATCGGCGCCGGCAGCTGCTACGTGGTGGCTTTCGCTATCCTGCGCGATACGCTGGACGATCGCCGCCGCGCCAAGGTGCTGTCGTTGCTCAACGGCATTACCTGCATTATCCCCGTCCTGGCGCCGGTGCTTGGCCACCTGATTATGCTGAAATATCCGTGGCAGAGCCTGTTCTACACCATGACCGGCATGGGCGTCATGGTCGGTTTGCTGTCGGTCTTTATCCTGCGCGAGACGCGCCCGACGGCACCTCCGCAGACTGCGACACCGCAGCATGGCGGCAGTGAGTCGCTGCTGAACCGCTTTTTTCTCAGCCGCATTCTCATTACCACCCTCAGCGTGACGGCGATCCTGACCTACGTGAACGTCTCTCCGGTTCTGATGATGGAAGAGATGGGGTTCGATCGGGGAACTTACTCAATGGCGATGGCCCTGATGGCGATGATCAGCATGGCGGTCTCCTTCTCGACGCCGTTCGCCCTGTCGCTGTTTACCCCCCGCACCTTAATGCTGACTTCGCAGGTACTGTTCCTGGCGGCAGGCCTGGCGCTGAGCCTCGCCACCCGCCAGACCCTCACCCTGATCGGGTTGGGCATGATTTGCGCCGGCTTCTCCGTTGGATTCGGCGTCGCAATGAGCCAGGCGCTGGGGCCGTTCACGCTGCGCGCGGGCGTCGCCAGTTCGGTCCTCGGCATCGCGCAGGTGTGCGGTTCATCGCTGTGGATTTGGCTCGCCGCCATCATCGGACTCAGCGCAATGAATATGCTGATCGGGATACTCATTGCCTGTAGCATAGTGAGCCTTGTTTTATTACTGGTCGTCACCCCGCCGCGGGTTGCGCAATACGATGAAGAAGCCGCTGTCGAGTCTTGATCTTAATTTACTCCTCTGCCTGCAGCTCCTGACCCAGGAGCTCAGCGTTACCCGTACGGCGAAGCGGATGAACGTTTCGCCGTCAGCGGTGAGCAAGTCGCTGGCCAAACTGCGCGCCTGGTTTGACGACCCGCTGTTTGTGAAAACCCCGCTGGGTCTGGCGCCTACGCCGCTGGTCAGCAGCATGGAGCAGGATCTGGCGGACTGGATGCAGATGGGCAACCAGATCCTCGATAAACCACACCACACCATGCCCAGCGGCCTCAAATTCGAGCTGGCGGCGGAAACGCCGCTGCTGATGATCCTGTTTAATACCCTCTCCCAGCGCATCTATCAGCGCTATCCGCAGGCATTGATTCGTTTGCGCAACTGGGACTACGACTCGCTGGACGCCATCATTCGCGGCGAGGTGGATATCGGCTTCTGCGGGCGTGAAAGCCATCCACAGTCGCGGGAGCTGCTGAGCCTGCTGCCGTGGTATATCGATTTTGAGGTACTGTTCACCGACCTGCCGCAGGTCTGGCTGCGCGCCGATCATCCAGCGCTCAGGGAAGAGTGGGATCTGGCGGCATTCTTACGCTATCCGCATATCACTATCTGCTGGGAACAACGCGATACCTGGGCGCTGGACGATGTGCTGCAGGAGCTGGGGTATAAGCGTAACGTGGCGCTGACCGTGCCAGGGTTTGAACAATCGCTTTTTATGGCCGCTCAACCGCAACACACCATGCTGGCTACCGCGCCGCGCTACTGCCAGCACTATAATCAGCAGCACCAGCTGCCGCTAGTCTCCCGGCCGCTACCGCTGGAGGCGCAGCATCTGGAAAAGCTGCGCGTTCCCTTCACCCTGCTATGGCATAAGCGCAACAGCTACAACCCGAAGCTCGTCTGGCTTAGAGATACGCTGAAAGCACTCTATTCCGGTACGCTGTAAGCCTTGTTTCGTGTCTATCGCCCCTTATTTGCGCAAGAATTTGTAAAATTCAAACAAATTCCCTTTTCAAGGGGGGATTTCGGCATTAAAACCTGTTAATACCAGGCGATAATAGCGCCCGCAATTTTATCCAGACCATTACTCACGGAGCGACGTATGGCAACGCATTTTGCAAGAGGGATACTTAGTACCGGGGAGCCGCTATCGACACGTTTGTCAGCGGCCTGTCATCAATCCGCACGCCTACTCCCTGAATACCGCCAGGCTCGCTTTCGCGCTTCGCGTTCGCTACTCGCCGAACTGCTGTTTATGCTTTACGGTATCAGCGAGCTGCCTGAAATCATCAATGAAGCCAATGGCCGACCGGTTTTTAGCGATCGTCATCTTCCTCGCTTCTCTATCTCTTATACTGGCAATATTGTTGGCGTCGCGCTGACCACCGAGGGGGATTGTGGCCTCGACATGGAACTGCAGCGCACGGTGCGTGGTCACGACGCCGACCGGCACAATTTCAGTAACAATGAAAATCTGTGGATTAACATTCAGCATGACCCGGATGAAGCGCGTAGCCAGCTGGTGGCCCTGCGGCGAAGCGTGTTGAAACTGACCGGCGAAGCATCAACGCAGCTGCTGCCGGGTTCTGGCCGCCTGCGCACCGCCGGTAGCCAGCCGATCGAAGCCGTCTGTGATGCCGAATCGCTGCTGGTGTGGTCGATTGCCGCCAGCCCAAATATCGGCTCGCTGAAGGTCTGGGAATATGATGCTAAGGGGGGCGAATGGCGCAGCCTGCCGGATGCTCAGCAGCGCGCACGCGAACCGTCGGCCCGTCTGATGCGTTTTACCAGCTTACCGATGGAAAAAACCTTATCCCTCAATTGACCGGTTTTGCCGGCATCATGATACAAAGGAGCAATCATGTCAGATACCTTAAAAGTGGTTACGTTACTCGGCAGCCTGCGCAAAGGGTCGTTTAATGGAATGGTCGCGCGCACCCTGCCCGGCATCGCGCCAGCGGGCATGGATATCTCCGCGCTGCCGTCGATCGGTGATATCCCGCTGTACGATGCTGATATGCAGGAGGAAGAGGGGTTCCCACAGCGCGTGCAGGATATTGCGCAACAGATCCGCGAAGCGGATGGCGTGGTGATCGTCACTCCCGAGTATAACTATTCCGTGCCTGGCGGCCTGAAAAACGCCATCGACTGGCTGTCACGCCTGCCCGAGCAGCCGCTGTCCGGCAAACCGGTACTGATTCAGACCAGCTCAATGGGCGCCATCGGCGGTGCGCGCTGCCAGTATCATTTGCGCCAGATTCTGGTCTTCCTTGATGCGATGGTAATGAATAAACCGGAATTTATGGGCGGCGTCATCCAGAACAAAGTGGATCCGCAGTCGGGTGAAGTAGTCGATCAGAGCACCCTCGACCATCTGCGTGGCCAGCTGACCGCCTTTGGCGACTATATTCGGCGGGTTAAAGCATAAAAAAAGCCCGGCAGCGATGCCGGGCTTTTTCATCATGCGTGCGGATTAATGTGCATCGATAAAGACAATTTTCAGCACGAACAGCAGCGAGACGATAATCACGCACGGGCTGAGCTCGCGCAGACGGCCGGTACCGATCTTCATCACGCAGTAAGAGATAAAGCCTAAGGCGATACCTTCGGTGATTGAGAAGCTAAACGGCATCATCACCGCGGTGATAAACGCCGGTACCGCTTCCGTCAGGTCATCCCACTTCACGCGCGCCAGGCTTGAGGTCATCAGCACGCCAACGTAAATCAGCGCGCCGGCGGCCGCATAGGCCGGAACCATCCCTGCCAACGGTGACAGGAAGATAACCAGCAGGAACAGGATCCCAACGACAACGGCGGTCAGGCCGGTGCGTCCGCCCACGGAAACGCCGGAGGAGGATTCGATATAGGCGGTCACCGAAGAGGTACCAATAAAGGAACCGGCAACGGACGAGACGCTGTCGACAAACAGCGCTTGCTTCATGCGCGGGAATTTACCCTGTGCATCAGCCAGACCCGCTTTATCGGTGACGCCAATCAGCGTCCCGGAGGAGTCAAACAGGTTGACCAGCATAAACGAGAAGATCACGCCGGCCAGGCCCAGGTTCAGGGAGCCCGCCAGATCGACATGACCAATCACCGACGTCACGCTCGGCGGCGCGGAGACGATGCCGGTGTAGTGCACATCGCCCAGCATCCAGCCCAGCAGGGTGGTGACCACAATAGACACCAGGACCGCGGCATGAATGTTACGTGATGCCAGAATCGCGATGATAAAGAAGCCCAGAATGCCCAGCAGCACACTGTGGGAGGTCAGATGACCAATGCTGACCAGCGTTTCCGGGTTAGCGACGATAACCCCGGCATTTTTCAGACCCATCATGCCGATAAACAGGCCGATACCGCTGGTGATACCGACGCGCAGGCTCACCGGAATATTGGCGATCATCCAGTAGCGTACACGGAAAATCGTCAGCAGCAGCAGACCGACGGCGCCCCAGAAAATCGCGCCCATGCCTACCTGCCACGGCAGGCCCATCGCCTGCACCACCACAAAGGCGAAGAAGGCGTTCAGACCCATCGCCGGAGCAAGAGCCACCGGCAGGTTCGCGAACAGGCCCATCAGGATACTGCCGAACGCAGCAATCAGACAGGTAGTCACAAACACGGCGCTGGTATCCATGCCCGCTACGCCAAGAATTTGTGGGTTAACAAAAACGATATACACCATCGTCAGGAACGTGGTGAAACCGGCGATCGCTTCCGTACGCACTGTGGTGCCGTGCTCGCGCAGCTTAAATACGCGCTCCAGCAGACCCTGGCCAGAAGACTGGCTGGTTTGTTGTTGACTCATTATCGGTTTCCGAACGTAAAGGAGGGAAAATTCGAGGCTATCCTATACCAAAACAGGGCACCCGGCGCAGTTGTATGGTAATTTTTTTCATTTATTTTGCTTATACGGCAACGATTGCGTCGCGGCATTGGGCATGACGAAAACGTTAAACTTGTTAATACGGAAAGACTATGACTCAACCAGAAGCAGTATTTTTTGACTGTGACGGCACACTGGTCGACAGTGAGGTGATTTGCTCCCGCGCCTACGTTCACATGTTCCAGGAATTCGGCATTACGCTGGACCTTGCCGAGATTTTTAAGCGCTTCAAAGGGGTGAAGCTGTACGAAATTATCGACACCATCAACGCTGAGCATGGCGTTAACCTGCAAAAAGCGACGCTGGAGCCAATTTACCGTGCGGAGGTCGCTCGCCTGTTTGATAGCGAACTGGAGGTGATTGCCGGAGCCCAGGCGCTGCTGGATGCGGTAAGCGTCCCGATGTGCGTGGTTTCCAATGGCCCGGTCAGTAAAATGCAGCACTCTCTTGGCCGCACCGGCCTGCTGCACCATTTCGCTGACCGCTTGTACAGCGGCTATGATATTCAGCGCTGGAAGCCTGACCCGGCGCTGATGTTTCATGCGGCAGAGGCCATGCAGGTAAAAGCCGAAAACTGTATCCTGGTGGATGACTCCAGCGCCGGTGCTCAGTCGGGGATTGCCGCCGGCATGGAGGTGTTTTATTTCTGCGCCGATCCGCATAACCAGCCGATCGATCATCCCAAAGTGACGACCTTTACCGATCTGGCAGAGCTGCCGGCATTGTGGCAAGCGCGCGGCTGGGATATCACGCGTTAAGGGCCTGGTGAGCGGCACGTTGGCATCGATGTAGCCCCGCTAAGCGTCTGTGCAAGCGGGGAATAGAATCAGCGACTGGTTATGGCTGCAATTCAGTGACTGCCGCTTTATCGGCAATAATCACCAGTGAAGGGTGTAATTTGAGCACCGACGCCGGCACCTGCTCGCTGACCGGGCCTTCAACCACCTGCTTAAGGGCTTGCGCCTTCGCCGCGCCGCTCACGATCAACAGCAGATTTTTTGCCGCCATCACGCTTCTCGGCCCCATGGTGACATAGCTATCGGGCACGACGGAAAAATCCCCGCCCATCTCGCCGTTAGCGACAATACCAATCATTTCCCCATGAATCGGCACTTCGACCGTCTGATCATGAAAGCGGGTGGTATTCGGCAGGTTGCCGCAAAAATGGCCGTCAGCCCCCAGCCCCAGCACCATCAGATCAAGGCCGCCAGCCTCTTCCAGCTGGCGATCGTGCTGAGCGGCGTTGTCCAGCGTCAGCTTGTGAATGTTCTCTTCTTTGATCTGCGCCGGGGTAAAAAACAGCTGGCGCAGATTAGATATCGTGACGCCTTCTCGCGACTGGCCGCGAAAGGGGATCTCATCGAAGTTGTAATAGTGCACCCGATCATAGAATGCTTTGCCTTTCACGGCGGCGGTTAGATGCTCATACATCCGCTTTGGCGTGCTGCCGGCCGTCACGGCGAGATTCACCCGCCGCGGCGCCGTGATATAGCCCAGAACATGATGGCTGGCGACCAGGCTCATCTCTTCATAATCTTCGGTCACAATCATTTTCATCTTGTCGTCCTTCACAAGCACAAAACGGGGGCTGAAGGCCCCCTAACGGTTATTTAAACAGTTTCTGCACAAACTCGGCGTAGGCCGGGCGCCAGACGTCCATTTCATGGTTCAGGCCAGGATACGAGTGATAGTCGAAGTTGATCTTCTGTTTTTCCAGCTCGCGTTTCAGACCCGCGATATCGTTGCCGGTGACGGAATCTTTTTCCCCAACGACCACGGTAAAGTTACGCAGTTGCTTATTGATCGCGTCAGGATGCTTCAGCTGCGCTTCCACGCCGGCATTCGGCACTGTCGTGGTCGTGACGCCGCTAAAGGTGGCGAGCCAGCCAAAGCTATCCAGATGGTTCATGCCGGAAACCAGCGCCTGATAACCGCCCTGTGACAGGCCAGCCAGCGCCCGGCCGTCGGCATCTTTACGCACGTTAAACCGGGTATCGATCAGCGGAATGATATCCTGCATCAACTCGTTATCCGCCGCCTGCGCATTGAGCGGATAGAAGTTTTTGCGCCGCTCCTGCGGCGGAAAGTTTTCCGCTATCGCTTCCGGGGTATCGGTTTCGGTATCCGGGACCACCACCAGCATCGGCTTGATTTTGCCCTCCGCCAGCAGGTTATCCATGATCTGCGGGATACGCCCCTGATCGATGGCCGACAGACCGCTGTCGCCAAAGCCATGATAGAAATAGAGCACCGGCAGCGGATCGCCGGTTCCGCTATAGCCCGGCGGCGTCCAGACATAGAGACGACGTTCGGCGTTCAGTGCCTTCGAGTGATAGGTGAGGGTGCGCAGATCGCCATGCGCGACCGCCCGATCGTCGAGAATACTACCAGGTACCAGAATCAAACTGGTATTCACCTGGCGCTGCGGCTTCTGATAGCGGCTGCCGGTATCCACCGAGCGGAAGCCATCCACATCGAAATAGTATTCATAGAGATTGGGTTTCATCGGCTCACTTTTCCATGTCCACACCCCCTGAGCCTCTTTGGTCATGTCGTGTGAGACAAAGGAGTCCGGCGTGGCGCCGGTCACTACCGACACCCGCCGGGCATCAGGAGCAAACAGGCGATAAGTGATACTCTTATCCGCGTTAACCTGGGTAATAAAGTGGCTCACCGGCAGGGTGGGATCCGGCATCGCGGGTAATGGCGCCGCCTGGAGGGTAAATGCCGCGCCCGCCAGCGCCAGTGCGAAATACATTGCATGTCGTTTCATCGTTAGTCCTCTTCCGTTGTATCCGTTCTGTTATCGTCTTACCACCAGATTTCCGCCTGCGCCCCCACGGCAAACTGATCGTTTTTACCGTCTTCAAAAATGCTGGTGGTATTATTCGCTGCCTTATCCAGGTCGATATCCTTCGCTTTAATATAGGTGGCATAGAAGCGAATTTCCGGGCGCGAGGTCAGCATACTGGTATTGACTTTGAAGGTATGGAACAGCGTGGTCTTGTAGCCGGACTCGTTATATTTCTTGCCGGTAACATCTTTGTTTTGCTGTTTGAAGTATCCCAGCTCAACGCCGGTCTGGTTATATTTATCCCAGATATAAGCCGGTCGCAGGACCGTGCGAATGGATTCAAAATCGGAGTGGGCCCCGGTTTCGTAGCTATAGACATCGTTACCAAAGGAGTAGACGATGGCATTCGCCATAATAACGTCATCGCGTAAATAGGTTTCCCCCTGCGAGGTTAAGCGCACGGCGGTGCCATTGGTATGATCGCCATAATAGCGGCCGTTAAAGGTGGTATAGGGGCTGGATCCGGCATAGCGCGAGAAGCTGCTGGCAATAGAATTATTCGCCAGTAAGAAAGAGAATTCATTAAAGCCGCCGTTTGCCCATTTCTGTGTTAACGAAGTGCCTGCCATCCAGGTATCTTTCCACGGATAATAACCTTCATTGCCCTCTTTATATTTCTCTGAGGAACTTTGATTCGCGGCGACATAGCGTCCGCTGACCATCAGGCTGGCTTTATCCCACAGCGGAATCTCTTTGTAGCGAACGTCCAGAGTATTGGTGTTAATTTGCTGCTTATTGCTCAAAGAACGGTCGTAATCATCGACATCTTCGCGGACCAATGCGATATCGAATTTCCCGGCGCCCACCTGCCAGTTTTCCAGCCCCACGCCGGCCGCCGCATCGGTTCTCTGCGTTTTCCAGTCCAGCATCTGGATTTCGATTTTTGGCGCCCCGTGTTTGCCGACCCAGAAATCGGCTTCCGGGGCAAACGGCAGGAACCCTTTGGTGTTAACGTACATATCCGAGAACTGGATGTAGTTTTCGCCGCCGGCATTGTCACCAAACCAGCCTGAGGAGTACTGCTGGCCGACGTTCCCGTCGAGCATCACGATGGCATCAACGCGTTTATCACCTTCCTGAAACACCCGCTGCTTCAGCTGCAGATCGAACCAGCCGGAATATTCATTGCCCAGGCGGCCAAGCGAACCGATCGCCCACGATTTTGGCGAGCCGTGCGAGGCGGTGCCCCAGCCGGAACGGAAGTAGCCGTTATAGCTGAAGCCAATTTCATCTTTCACGAACGTGCTAAAATCTTTCAGCGTCATCGCGCTGTAGGCTGGCGCGCCATCCGTGGCAGGTTGTTGATTTTTAACCAGCACCGCATCCGGTTTAACCGCCGTTTTCGGACCGGCGGCCGCCACCCCTGTCTTACGCTTCTGACCTTCCGCGGGCGGAGACCATGAGGCCCAAATCTGGTCTCTTTTTCTCTCCTGGTCCTGATATTTTTTGAGCTCTTTTTGCGTGTCTTTGAGCGCTTTCTCCAGCAGCTCAAGTCGTTGCTCCACCGTCAACGGGCTTGCTATCAGAGTGGTGGAATAACAAAGAGGCGCCAGCAAGACTATCGCCGAAGCGATCCTGTTTTTTCTCATCATAATATTCCTTTATATAAGCATTGGCGTAAATAAAACACGACAGCAACAACCATCCCGCGCAGGTTCTAATAGCCCTATCCATACCGTTTGAGGTCGCGGCGGCTGTTATTTTTGCAGTTAGACAAAGCAAAAAAAAACCTGAAGAAGACCATCTGCCTTAACAGATAATCCTCTTCAGGTTTTGCCCGCACATCGCGGTAGCAACCCTCATTCAGCCATTATTGGCCCGCATAAAACAAAAAAACCTGATACCGCCGCCGTAGGGGCAATATCAGGTTTTGCCTGCTGTCGCAGTCACAATCCGTTTAAACCACCCTGAGCGTTTAAGCTCAGGAGTGGGCGTTGATTGTTACGCGATAAAATGAATAACTCAAACGGGCAGATTGTTAATTGTGACGATAATCTCAGCAATCTCGCTGCCACGAGATAAATCATATCTAATTCTGATAAAGCCATTTACCAGAATTAGACAGAATGATTATTACTCTTTCGGATCTTTGCCGGCGAGCAGTTTATCCAGCTCATCGCCGCCAACGTGACGGAAATCCTGACCTTTGACGAAGTAGAAAATATATTCGCAGATATTCTGGCAGCGGTCGCCAATACGCTCGATGGAGCGCGCGCAGAACAGCGCGGTCAGGACGCTGGGGATAGTGCGCGAGTCTTCCATCATGTAGGTCATCAGCTGGCGCACAATGCCTTCATACTCCTGGTCGACTTTCTTATCTTCGCGATAGATACGTACCGCTTCGTCGAGATCCATACGCGCAAACGCATCCAGTACGTCATGCAGCATCTGCACCGTGTGACGGCCCAGCGATTCGAGGCTCACCAGCAGCGGCTGGTGCTGCTGGGAAAACTTCTCCAGCGCGGTGCGGCAGATTTTATCCGCCACGTCGCCGATGCGTTCCAGCTCAGCGATAGTCTTGATGATCGCCATCACCAGACGCAGGTCGCTGGCGGTCGGCTGGCGCTTGGCGATGATGCGCACGCAGGCCTCGTCGATCGCCACTTCCATCATGTTGACCTGCTTGTCGCCGTCGATGACGCGTTTCGCCAGATCGCTGTCCTGGTTATGCATGGCGGTGATCGCATCAGAAAGCTGTTGCTCCACCAGCCCACCCATGGTCATCACCTGGGTGCGGATATACTCCAGTTCAGCGTTGAACTGGCCGGAAATATGTTTGTTAAGATTTAGGTTGTCCATGGTGTCTCCTGATTGCCCAACTGGTGAGAGCCTGAAAGCACAAGGGCAAATCAACCGTAGCGGCCAGTAATATAATCTTCAGTTTGTTTCTTCGCGGGCTTGGTGAACAGGTCGTCCGTGTTGCTGAACTCAATCAGCTCGCCAAGATACATAAATGCCGTATGGTCGGAGCAACGCGCAGCCTGCTGCATGTTGTGAGTCACGATAACGACGGTGTAGTCCTGTTTCAGCTCGGTGATCAGCTCTTCGATACGCCCGGTGGAGATCGGGTCCAGCGCGGAGCACGGCTCATCAAGCAGCAGCACTTCCGGGCGGATCGCGATACCGCGGGCAATACACAGACGCTGCTGCTGACCCCCGGAGAGAGAATACCCGCTCTGGTGCAGTTTATCTTTGGTTTCGTTCCATAATGCGGCTTTGGTCAGCGCCCACTGCACGCGCTCGTCCATATCGGCACGGGACAGCTTTTCAAACAGGCGCACGCCGAAGGCGATATTGTCATAAATGGACATCGGGAACGGCGTTGGTTTCTGGAACACCATGCCAACCTTAGCGCGCAGCAGGGCGATATCCTGGGTGTTGGTCAGAATGTTGTCGCCATCCAGCAGGATCTCGCCTTCCGCGCGCTGCTCCGGATACAGTTCGAACATTTTGTTGAACGTGCGCAGCAGGGTGGATTTACCACAGCCTGACGGACCGATAAACGCCGTCACCTGGTTTTTGGTGATATCCAGGTTGATGTTCTTCAGGGCATGGAATTTGCCGTAGTAGAAGTTCAGGTTACGAACTGAAATCTTACCCGGAGCTGTATTCACCATACTCATCTCTATCTCTTCCTCATTCAGCGCAGCATTCGCTGCGCCGCAAAAAATTAACCGTGTTTCTTCTTGGCGAAGATAACGCGCGCCAGGATGTTCAGCAGCAAGACGCACAGGGTGATAATCAATACCCCGGCCCATGCCAGTTGCTGCCACTCCGCAAACGGACTCATGGCAAATTTGAAAATGGTCACCGGCAGGTTAGCAATCGGCTGCATCATGTCGGTGCTCCAGAACTGGTTGGACAGCGCAGTGAACAGCAGCGGCGCCGTTTCCCCGGCGATACGGGCGATAGCCAGCAGGATCCCGGTCATAATCCCTGAGACGGACGCTTTCAGGGTGATCGCCGAGATCATCTTCCACTTCGGCGTCCCCAGCGCATAGGCCGCTTCACGCAGGCTATCCGGCACCAGCTTCAGCATGTTTTCGGTGGTACGAATAACGATAGGCACCTGCAGCAGCGCCAGCGCGATAACGCCCGCCCAGCCCGAGAAGTGCTGCATCTGCGCCACCACGATGGTGTAGACAAACAGGCCGACCACGATAGACGGCGCGGAAAGCAGAATATCGTTGATAAAACGGATGATTTCCGCCAGCACCGATTTGCGGCCATACTCCGCCAGATAAATTCCGGCAAGGATACCCAGCGGCGTACCAAAGACGGTTGCCCACAGGATCAGCAGGCCGCTGCCGGCGAGGGCGTTAGCCAGGCCACCGCCCGCCGTATTCGGCGGCGGCGTCATTTCGGTGAAGAGCGCCAGACTCATGCCATCGAAACCGCGGGTTATCGTCGCCATCAGGATCCAGATAAGCCAGAACAAACCAAACGCCATGGTCGCCATCGACAGCGCCAGAGCGATACGGTTCTTCATACGACGTTTGGCCTGCATCTTGCGACGGGACTCCGCCAGCTCGGTAGAGGTTTGCAATTCAATGGTCGCCATTAGCGTGCCCCCTCATTCTTCGCGAGGCGCATAATCATGAACTTAGACGCGGCCAGAACGATAAAGGTGATAACGAACAGGATCAGGCCCAGCTCCATCAGCGCCGCCACGTGCAGGCCGGTTTCCGCTTCGGCGAACTCATTAGCCAGCGCGGAGGTAATACTATTCCCTGGCATATACAACGAGATGCTGTCGAGCTGGTAGGTGTTGCCGATGATAAAAGTAACCGCCATGGTTTCACCCAGCGCGCGGCCCAGACCGAGCATCACCCCGCCGATCACCCCATTCTTGGTGAACGGTAAGACAATGCGCCAGATCACCTCCCAGGTGGTACAGCCGATGCCATAGGCCGACTCTTTCATCATCACCGGCGTCTGTTCGAAAACATCACGCATGACCGCGGCGATATAAGGGATGATCATGATGGCCAGAATGACGCCAGCGGCGAGAATACCGATACCAAACGCCGGGCCGGCAAACAGCGCGCCGACGAACGGGATGGTCGACAGGACGTTACCGACCGGCTCCTGGAAGTAAGTCGCAAACAGCGGGGCGAAAATAAACAGGCCCCACATGCCGTACACGATACTCGGGATTGCCGCCAGCAGCTCAATCGCAATGCCCAGCGGACGCTTGAGCCAGGCGGGGGACAGTTCGGTCAGAAACAGCGCGATGCCAAAGCTCACTGGGACGGCGATCAGCAGCGCGATAAAGGAGGTCACCAGGGTTCCGTAAATCGGTACCAGCGCGCCGAAGATTTCGTTGGGCGCATCCCACTCTTTGGTCCACAAAAAAGCAAAGCCAAACTTTTGAATGCTCGGCCAGGAAGAGATGATCAGGGAAACGATGATGCCGCCCAGCATCAATAGCACAATCAGCGCAGCCAGTTTTACCAGCGCACTGAAAATCATGTCACCCTTTTTCCCCGGAGGGGTAAATGCAGGCTTGGTTGCAGCCATAGATTACTCTTTACGTATTAAAACTTGTTCGAATAAATGCCCGGTGGCGTTCGCTCCCGGGCCTACAGTCTGAACCGTAGGGCGGGCAGCGCCTGAACGCCCCCGCCATCTTCGTCAAAAATCTACTGTTAGTACAGCGCTTTACCGCTGCTGTCTTTGACGTTGGTTTTCCATGCCGCGCGAACCTGCTCTACCACGCTTTCCGGCAGCGTCGCGTAATCCAGCGCATTCGCTTCTTTCCCGCCGTTTTTATACGCCCAGTCGAAGAACTTCAGCACTTCAGCGGTCTGTTCCGGCTTGTTGGTCGCCTTATGCACCAGGATGAAGGTGGTTGAGGTGATCGGCCATGCATTTTCGCCTTTCTGGTTGGTCAGGTCCTGAGCGAAAGACTTGCTCCAGTCAACGCCTTTTGCGGCGTTAGCGAAGTTGTCTTCAGTCGGGCTAACCGGCTTGCCGTCGGCAGAGACCAGCTTGGTATACGCGAGGTTGTTTTGCTTGGCGTAAGCGTATTCAACGTAACCAATCGAGCCCGGCAGACGCTGAACAAAGGCGGCGATACCGTCGTTGCCTTTACCGCCCAGGCCGGTTGGCCAGTTAACGGTAGAGCCGGCGCCGATTTTCGATTTCCACTCTTCATTCACTTTGGACAGGTAGCTGGTGAAGACGAAGGAGGTACCGGAACCATCGGCGCGGCGGACCACGGCGATGTTCTGCGACGGCAGCTTCAGGCCCGGGTTGAGTTTAGCGATCGCTGCGTCATCCCATTTTTTAATTTTACCCAGGTAGATATCACCGAGGGTTTTGCCATCCAGCACCAGTTCGCCGGATTTCACGCCAGGTAGGTTAACCGCCAGTACCACGCCGCCAATCACGGTCGGGAACTGGAACAGACCTTCCTGGGTCAGTTTGTCATCAGCCAGCGGAGCATCAGAAGCACCGAAATCAACGGTGTTGGCAATAATCTGCTTAACGCCACCAGAGGAACCAATACCCTGGTAGTTCACTTTATTGCCGGTTTCTTTCTGATAGGTGTCAGCCCATTTGGCATACACCGGCGCAGGGAAAGTTGCGCCTGCGCCAGTCAGGCTTGCTGCTGCGAAGGCAGAGAAAGCGCTCATCGATAAGGTCGCGGCGACAACTGTTGCGACGGTGGTACGCATAACGTTCATAATGTCTCCTGCTGGGATTCGTAAATCATTGTTTCGAGGCTATGGTGAGCAAAATAGGTCAAAGAGGTGACAGTAAAATGTACGAATTATGACAGTTTTATGACAGGCAGAAAGAAGGGATTTTACAGCAAATAATAAATATATAACTCAGATAGTTATCTGTAATCATGACCGTGCAATGACAGAATAATTTTCTTTTTATGACAGCGAAATCGGACCGCAAAACGTTCGTTTGTCACCTACCGCCAGCCAAAATATTTCGCGCAAGTTCGGTAATAAACAGCAGGTGAAAATAAAAAGGGCCGCCGCCGGCAGCCCTTTGCAAGTAATGATGGTTTTACTCAACCGTTACCGATTTCGCCAGGTTACGCGGCTGGTCAACGTCAGTGCCTTTGATCAGCGCGACGTGATAAGCCAACAGCTGCAGCGGTACCGTATAGAAGATAGGGGCGATCGTCTCTTCGACATGCGGCATCTCGATGATGTGCATGTTGTCGCTACCGTTGAAGCCGGCTTCACCGTCGGCGAAGACATACAGCTCACCGCCGCGGGCACGAACCTCTTCGATGTTGGATTTCAGTTTTTCCAGCAGCTCGTTATTCGGCGCCACCACAATCACCGGCATTTCCGCATCAATCAGCGCCAGCGGGCCGTGCTTAAGCTCGCCCGCCGCATAGGCTTCCGCGTGAATGTAGGAGATCTCTTTCAGCTTCAGCGCCCCTTCCATGGCGATCGGGTACTGATCGCCGCGGCCAAGGAACAGCGCATGGTGCTTATCAGAGAAACGCTCCGCCAGCTGCTCAATACGCTTGTCCTGGGAGAGCATCTGCTCGATACGGTTCGGCAGGGCCTGAAGGCCGTGCACGATATCATGCTCGATAGACGCATCCTGACCTTTCAGTCGCGCCAGCTTCGCCACCAGCATCAACAGCACGGTTAGCTGAGTGGTAAAGGCTTTGGTCGAGGCCACGCCGATTTCCGTTCCGGCTTTGGTCATCAGCGCCAGATCGGACTCACGCACCAGTGACGAGCCCGGTACGTTGCAGATAGCCAGCGAGCCGAGATAGCCCAGCTCTTTCGACAGACGCAGCGCCGCCAGGGTATCGGCGGTTTCACCCGACTGGGAGAGGGTGATCATCAGGCTATTGCGACGCACCGCGGACTTGCGATAGCGGAATTCCGAGGCGATTTCTACGTCGCACGGGACGCCAGCTAATGCTTCAAACCAGTAACGGGAGACCATCCCGGAGTTATAGGAAGTCCCGCAGGCAACAATCTGAATATGTTCAACCTGAGCCAGCATTTCATTGGCGTTCGGCCCCAGCTCGCTGAGATCCACTTCGCCATGGCTGATGCGCCCGGTCAGGGTGTTCTTAATCGCGTTCGGCTGCTCGAAAATCTCTTTCTGCATATAGTGGCGGTAGATACCTTTATCGCCAGCGTCATACTGCAGATTGGATTCGATCTCCTGGCGTTTCACTTCCGCGCCGGATTTATCGAAAATCACCACCGAGCGGCGAGTGACTTCGGCAATATCGCCCTCTTCGAGGAAGATAAAGCGGCGGGTCACTGGCAGCAATGCCAGCTGGTCGGAAGCGATAAAGTTTTCGCCCATTCCCAGGCCAATCACCAGTGGGCTACCGGAGCGGGCCGCCAGCAGGGTTCCCGGGTCACGGGTATCCATGATCACCGTACCGTAGGCGCCGCGCAGCTGCGGAATAGCGCGCAGCACGGCTTCACGCAAGGTACCACCTTGTTCCAGCTCCCAGTGCACCAGATGGGCGATAACTTCGGTATCGGTCTCGGTGACGAAGACATAACCACGAGACTGCAGCAGGGCACGCAGCGGCTCATGGTTCTCAATGATCCCGTTATGGACCACCACAATGTGTTCAGAAACATGCGGATGCGCATTGCTCTCGGACGGTTCGCCGTGCGTCGCCCAGCGAGTATGGGCGATCCCGGTACCACCATGTAACGGCTGCTCTTCTATCGCCTGAGCCAGCATCTGAACTTTACCCAGGCGACGCACGCGGGTCATATGACCTTCGCTGTCGACCACCGCCAGACCGGCAGAGTCATACCCACGGTATTCCAGACGACGTAAACCTTCGAGAAGGATTTCAGCAATATCACGCTGCGCGACTGCGCCAACAATTCCACACATAGTTAAATTTCCTGATAATGGCGATATGCCATGCGTTGTCGCTGACCTGTATTTGCCCGTTTTCCGGGCGCCCCGAGCCTTGTAGAGAGTGGGGTTATTGTTATGGTACTGCCTGCGGACGGGGGTCTATATTGACCCTCTCATCCTGGTTCGCCGGGCATATTTCCCCGGCGACAATCCAAATTATTCCTTCTTCACCGGACGCTGCCAGCCCTGTTTGTGGACCTGCGGTACGCGGCTCAACACCAGTTCGTTATCGGCGATATTGCGCGTGACGGTGGTCCCGGCGGCGATAGTGACGCCGTTGCCTACCGTGACGGGCGCCACCAGCTGGGTATCCGAGCCGACAAAGACATCATCGCCAATAACCGTTTTGTGTTTATTCGCGCCATCGTAGTTGCAGGTGATGGTGCCGGCGCCGATATTGACGTTATCACCGATCTCCGCATCGCCCAGATAGGTCAGATGACCTGCCTTGGAGCCTTTCCCGAGACGCGCTTTTTTCATTTCCACGAAGTTGCCAACGTGGGCGCCTTCCAGCAGTTCGGCGCCCGGGCGCAGACGGGCAAATGGGCCGATGGTGCAGGCAGCCTGCAGCTGGGCATCTTCCACCACGCTATAGGGGCTAATTTCGCAGTCATCGCCGATGGTGCTGTTTTTGATCACGCAGCCGGCGCCGATTTTCACACGATCGCCCAACACCACATTGCCTTCCAGAATAACGTTAGTATCGATCTCCACATCGCGCCCGTGCTGCAGCGTACCGCGCAGATCGAAACGCGCCGGATCGCGCAGCATCACGCCCGCCAGCAGTAATTTTTCTGCCTGCTCAGCCTGGTAGACGCGCTCCAGGCGCGCAAGCTGCAGGCGATTGTTGACGCCTTCGACTTCGCTCAGGCGCTGCGGATGCACCGCGACGATCTCGCGCCCTTCCTGATACGCCATGGCGATGATATCGGTGATGTAGTATTCGCCCTGAGCGTTGTTATTGGTGAGCTTCGCCAGCCAGCGCTTGAGGTCTGCTCCGCCGGCGATCAGGATCCCGGTGTTGATTTCCTGGATCTGGCGCTGGGCCTCGCTGGCATCTTTGTGCTCAACGATGCCCGTCACCTGGTCATTTTCACGGGTAATGCGGCCGTAGCCCGTTGGGTCATCCAGCTTCACCGTCAGCAGACCAATGCCACCCAGTGGTTTCGCGGCGCGCAGGCGCTGTAGCGTCTCAACCGAGATCAGCGGCACGTCGCCATAGAGCATCAGAATGTCTTCATCATCATTGAAGAAGGGTGCCGCCTGCTGCATAGCGTGTCCGGTTCCGAGCTGCTCAGCCTGCAGCACCCAGTTCAGGTTGTCTTCATGGAGGGTCTGACGCAGCAGATCGCCACCGTGACCGTACACCAGATGCACCGCACATGCGCCTAAATCGTTAGCGGCATCAATGACATGCTGCACCATTGGCTTCCCGGCCAGAGTATGCAGCACCTTAGGAAGATCGGAATACATGCGGGTCCCTTTGCCTGCGGCAAGGATAACCACGCTCATCGCACTATTTGACATACTCATCCTGACGGTAGTTAGAACGGAAAGTAAAAGCCTTTCACGTTGAAATTTCTACATATTTTTCATCATAAAACGAGACGTGGAGAAAACGCCCAGGCTCGCGGTTATACACCATTTTATGACGCTATTTTTAACCACTGCAAATCAGTTTAACGCTGAAAAAGGGGGGTGGGGAGGGTAATCATTGACTATCTCACTGCTTTTGCTGTTTTTTCGCCACCTGAATAAAGCGGCAGAGCGCGGCCCTATTGGCGGAGATTAACAGGAGATGAGCCGACTGAGTGTAAATCAGCCGCAGGCAGGGGAGAGCTGAAGTGATTGGTGGCATCAATAAAATACAAAAGGCCGCCGTCAGGTGACCTTCATTTACCGGTTGCACATCGCCAGTGTTGTCGTTTTGATGGGCGATACGTCGTGCAAGCCGGGGAATAGCGCGTGGCTTAGAAGCTCAGTACGCTGAATTTGGCGATGATTTTATGGAACAGTTTCATGATGATTTCCTGACGCAGGTGCAGTTGATAACGCTCTTTTATGTGACATACATCACAAAAATAGAGTCTACGCCTCATCATTTAACTAATCAATAACAATTAAGGGTGGATCCTGTTTTCACTTTATCCGCTCGCCAGCCGCTGGCCATAAAAAAAGCCAGCCTGGAAACCAGACTGGCTTTTTACGTTCAAGCCGGTGTTACATCGCTTTTTTGGTCAACTCGATAACGCGCAGTTTAGCGATCGCTTTGGCCAGTTCCGCAGACGCCTGAGCGTAATCCACATCGCCATGGGAGCTCTTAATGTGCTCTTCGGCTTTGCGTTTCGCTTCCAGCGCTCGCGCTTCGTCGAGGTCCTGACCGCGAATTGCGGTATCCGCCAGAACGGTCACGCTGCCAGGCTGCACTTCAAGAATGCCGCCAGACAGATAGATAAACTCTTCATGACCGTGCTGTTTAACGATGCGAATCATACCAGGCTTAATGGCGGTGAGCAGCGGCGCGTGTCCCGGGTAAATACCCAGTTCACCTTCGCTACCCGTTACCTGGATTTTTTCGACCAGACCAGAGAACATTTGTAACTCTGCGCTGACGACGTCCAGGTGGTAAGTCATTGCCATATCACCCTCCGATTAAGGCGTTAAAGTTTTTTGGCTTTTTCCACGGCTTCGTC
This sequence comes from Klebsiella sp. w6, assembly GCF_033100215.1. Taxonomy (NCBI): domain Bacteria; kingdom Pseudomonadati; phylum Pseudomonadota; class Gammaproteobacteria; order Enterobacterales; family Enterobacteriaceae; genus Klebsiella; species Klebsiella sp. w6. The sequence goes on along the minus strand of NZ_CP136907.1, from coordinate 5,543,653 downwards.
GATGGAACCGACCATGTAGAACGCCTGCTCTGGCAGGTGATCGTATTCGCCTTCCATGATGCCTTTAAAGCCACGGATAGTGTCTTTCAGCGCCACGTATTTGCCCGGAGAACCGGTAAAGACTTCTGCTACGAAGAACGGCTGGGACAGGAAGCGCTGGATCTTACGTGCGCGAGCTACCACCAGTTTGTCTTCTTCAGACAGTTCGTCCATACCGAGGATGGCGATGATATCTTTCAGTTCCTGATAACGCTGCAGGATGGACTGAACGCCACGCGCGGTGTCGTAGTGTTCCTGACCAACAACCAGCGGATCCAGCTGACGGCTGGTGGAGTCCAGCGGGTCAACGGCCGGGTAAATACCCAGGGAAGCGATCTGACGGCTCAGTACTACGGTTGCATCTAAGTGAGCAAAGGTAGTGGCTGGGGATGGGTCAGTTAAGTCATCCGCCGGTACGTATACCGCCTGTACGGAGGTGATAGAACCGGTTTTGGTGGAGGTGATACGTTCCTGCAGAACGCCCATCTCTTCCGCCAGAGTCGGCTGATAACCTACCGCTGAAGGCATACGACCCAGCAGTGCGGATACTTCAGTACCGGCCAGGGTGTAACGATAGATGTTATCGACGAACAGCAGAACGTCACGACCTTCGTCACGGAATTTCTCAGCCATGGTCAGGCCGGTCAGCGCAACGCGCAGACGGTTTCCCGGCGGCTCGTTCATCTGGCCGTACACCAGGGATACTTTATCGATAACGTTGGAGTCGGTCATTTCGTGGTAGAAGTCGTTACCCTCACGAGTACGCTCACCGACGCCCGCAAACACAGAGTAACCGGAGTGCTCGATCGCGATGTTACGGATCAGCTCCATCATGTTTACGGTTTTACCTACACCCGCACCACCGAACAGACCAACTTTACCGCCCTTCGCGAACGGACACATCAGGTCGATAACTTTGATACCGGTTTCCAGCAGTTCCTGAGAGCTGGACAGCTCTTCATAGGAAGGTGCTGCGCGGTGGATAGCCCAACGCTCTTCTTCACCGATGTCGCCTTTCATGTCGACCGGCTGACCCAGTACGTTCATGATACGACCCAGTGTTGCTTTACCTACCGGGACTTCGATTGGGTGCTCGAGGTCTTTTACTTCCAGACCGCGGCGAAGACCATCGGAAGACCCCATGGCGATGGTACGAACGATACCGCCGCCGAGCTGCTGCTGAACTTCCAGCACCAGAACTTCTTTACCATTCTGCACCTCAAGAGCTTCGTACACGCGCGGTACGGCATCCTGAGGGAATTCGACGTCAACTACGGCGCCGATTACCTGGACAATTTTTCCAGTAGCCATCTTGAATCCTCTACGAATTAACCTGGTTATACCGCGGATGCACCACCGACGATCTCGGTGAGTTCCTGAGTAATGCTGGCCTGTCGAGCTTTGTTGTATACCAACTGCAGCTCTTTAATCAGGCTGCCGCCATTGTCGGTCGCGGCTTTCATCGCCACCATACGTGCGGCCTGCTCGCTGGCCAGGTTTTCTACCACGCCCTGATAGACCTGAGATTCGACATAACGACGCAGGAGGGTATCCAGCAGCGCTTTCGGATCGGGTTCGTACAGGTAATCCCAGGATTTACGTTTCAGATCAGCGTCTTCTGATGCCGGTAACGGCAGCAGCTGAGTGATCGTCGGAACCTGAGACATGGTGTTAATAAATTTGTTGCTGACAACGTACAGCTTGTCCAGACGGCCTTCATCATAGGCCTGCAACATCACTTTTACCGGGCCGATCAGTTCGGACAGGGAGGGGTTATCCCCCATACCGGTCACCTGTGCAACCACGTTACCGCCAACGGCGTTAAAGAAAGAGACGCCCTTAGAGCCGATCATTGCGAGGTCGCACTGAACGCCTTTATCGGACCATGCTTTCATTTCCGCCAGCAGTTTCTTGAACAGGTTAATGTTCAAGCCGCCGCACAGACCACGGTCGGTCGACACCACCAGGTAGCCCACGCGCTTAACGTCGCGTTCTTCCAGGTAAGGGTGCTTATATTCCAGATTACCGTTCGCAAGGTGACCAATCACTTTGCGCATAGTATCTGCGTAAGGACGGCTGGCCGCCATACGCTCCTGCGATTTACGCATTTTGGAAGCGGCGACCATCTCCATCGCTTTAGTGATCTTTTGCGTGTTCTGGACGCTTGCGATCTTACTACGTATCTCTTTTGCGCCGGCCATGAGCTTCTCCTCAATGCCTTGCGGCCTGCCCTAAGACAGACCGCCAGACGTTACCAGGACTGGGTTGCTTTGAAGGAATCGAGGATGCCTTTCAGCTTGCCTTCGATTTCGTCGTTATAGCCACCGGACTGGTTAATCTCTTGCATCAGCGGAGCGTGATCACGGTCGACGTAAGCCAGCAGAGCGGCTTCGAAGCTACCGATTTTCGCCAGTTCTACATCAGCCAGGTAACCACGTTCTGCTGCGAACAGAACCAGAGACTGCTGCGCGACGGACATCGGCGCATACTGTTTCTGTTTCAGCAGCTCGGTCACTTTCTGACCGTGGTCCAGCTGTTTGCGGGTTGCATCGTCAAGGTCGGATGCAAACTGGGAGAACGCTGCCAGTTCACGATACTGCGCCAGTGCGGTACGGATACCACCGGACAGTTTCTTCATGATCTTGGTCTGCGCTGCACCACCAACACGGGATACGGAGATACCCGGGTTAACCGCAGGACGAATACCGGCGTTGAACAGGTTGGTTTCCAGGAAGATCTGACCATCGGTAATGGAGATTACGTTGGTCGGAACGAATGCGGAAACGTCACCCGCCTGCGTTTCGATAATCGGCAGTGCGGTCAGAGAACCGGTTTTCCCTTTCACTTCACCTTTGGTGAAAGCTTCAACGTATTCGGCGTTAACACGCGCAGCACGCTCCAGCAGACGAGAGTGGAGGTAGAATACGTCGCCCGGGAAGGCTTCACGTCCTGGCGGACGACGGAGCAGCAGGGAGATCTGACGATAAGCAACAGCCTGTTTAGACAGGTCATCGTAAATGATCAGCGCATCTTCACCGCGGTCGCGGAAGTATTCGCCCATTGCGCAACCGGCGTATGGCGCCAGGTATTGCAGTGCAGCAGATTCGGATGCAGTCGCTACCACCACAATGGTGTTAGCCAGCGCGCCGTGCTCTTCCAGTTTACGCACCACGTTAGAAATGGTGGACGCTTTCTGGCCGATAGCAACATAGACGCACTTGATACCGGAATCACGCTGGTTGATGATGGCATCGATAGCCAGCGCAGTTTTACCGGTCTGACGGTCGCCGATGATCAGTTCACGCTGACCACGACCGATTGGGATCATGGCGTCAACGGATTTATAACCAGTCTGTACCGGCTGATCGACGGACTGACGTTCGATGACGCCCGGTGCGATCGCTTCTACGGCGGAGAAACCGTCGTTTTCCAGCGGACCTTTACCATCAATTGGCGCGCCCAGGGTGTTAACCACACGGCCCAGCAGGCCACGGCCAACCGGAACTTCCAGGATACGGCCAGTACATTTAACCTTCATGCCTTCGGCGAGGTCAGCATACGGACCCATCACCACGGCACCAACGGAGTCGCGCTCCAGGTTCAATGCGATAGCGTAACGGTTACCCGGCAGGGAGATCATCTCACCCTGCATACATTCGGCAAGGCCGTGGATGCGGATAACACCGTCACTTACAGAAACAATAGTACCTTCGTTATGAGCTTCGCTCACAACATTGAACTGAGCAATGCGCTGCTTGATCAGTTCGCTGATTTCGGTGGAATTCAGTTGCATGCTCCAGTCCCCTTAAGACTGCAAGACGTCTGCAAGGCGATCAAGACGGCCGCGTACGCTGCCATCAATGACCATATCACCCGCACGGATGATAATACCTGCCATAACAGACTTATCGATTTTGCAATTCAGCTTAACTTTGCGTGACAGACGTTTTTCCATCGCGCTGACGATCCTGGCAAGCTGTTCATCACTCAGTTGGTTGGCAGATATTACTTCTACCTCTGCGATGGCCTCACTGGCCGCGCGCAGGTGAATGAATTGCTCAAGAACGTCCGGGAGCACCTTCAGACGATTGTTTTCCGCCATCACCTTAATCAGGTTCTGGCCGTTTTCGTCGAGTTGCTCGCCGCAGATAGCGATAAACGCTTCTGAGAGCGTTTCCGGCGCCAAAGCACCGGAGAGAAGCTCTGCCATTTGGTCGTTTTTGGTCACTTCGGCGGCAAACGCCAGCATATCCTGCCAGCGTTCAACACTGTTGTGTTCGACGGCAAAGTCAAAAGCTGCTTTGGCGTAGGGGCGAGCTACCGTTACAAATTCAGACATCAGCCCCTCCCTCCTTACAGTTCAGCGACAAGTTTATCCACGATGTCGCTGTTAGCAGCTTCATCCACGGAACGTTCGATGATCTTCTCGGCGCCAGCAACAGCCAGGATAGCGACCTGCTTACGCAGCTCCTCGCGTGCACGTTTACGCTCAGCATCAATTTCAGCCTGCGCTTGTGCAACGATTTTGGTGCGTTCCTGTTCTGCTTCAGCTTTAGCTTCGTCCAGAATCTGAGAGCGACGCTTGTTCGCCTGCTCAATGATTACCTGGGCTTCCGCTTTCGCTTTTTTCAGCTGGTCGGTCGCGTTGGCCTGTGCAAGGTCCAAATCTTTCTTAGCGCGTTCTGCAGAAGCTAAACCGTCAGAAATCTCTTTCTGGCGTTTTTCGATGGCAGCCATTAACGGCGGCCATACGTACTTCATGCAGAACCATACGAAGATAACAAACGCGATGGCCTGGCCGAGGATTGTTGCGTTCATGTTCACAGCACAATACCTCTTTAATTAACTCTGTGGCTTAGGTTTCTAACAACTTACTACGCGACGGCGAACATCACGTACAGACCCAGACCTACAGCGATCATCGGGATAGCATCCACCAGACCCATAACGATAAAGAACTGAGTACGCAGCAGAGGAATCAGATCCGGTTGACGCGCTGCGCCTTCCAGGAATTTACCTCCGAGGATGCCGATACCGATCGCAGCACCGATTGCCGCCAGACCCATCATCACAGCGGCAGCCATGTACAGCAGATCCATATTCAGGTTTTCCATGACAGTCTCCAGTTTGTTTCAGTTAAAACGTAGTAGTGTTGGTAAAAATCAATGCTCTTCAGACGCCATCGACAGATAGACAATCGTCAGAACCATGAAGATGAAGGCTTGCAGCGTAATAATCAGGATGTGGAAAATGGCCCAAGGCACATTCAGAACCCACTGTGACCACCACGGCAACAGACCAGCAATCAGAATGAAAATCAGCTCACCGGCATACATGTTGCCGAACAGTCGCAGACCGAGAGAAACCGGTTTGGACAGCAGGCTTACCCCTTCAAGGATTAAGTTGACAGGAATGAACGCCCAGTGATTGAACGGCTGCATGGTCAGTTCTTTAACGAACCCACCTACGCCTTTCATTTTGATGCTGTAGAAAATGATCAGGATGAACACGCCAAGCGCCATCGACAGGGTGATGTTCACGTCGGCAGACGGAACCACGCGCAGTGCAGGCAGGCCGAAAATGTGTTCGCCGATATAAGGAAGCAGGTCGATTGGCAGCAGGTCCATCAGGTTCATCAGGAAGACCCAGACGAACACGGTCAGCGCCAGCGGCGCGATAACCTTGCTCTTGCCATGGTACATGTCTTTGACGCTGCCATGGACGAAGCCGATGATCATTTCGATGAAGGTTTGGAATTTCCCTGGTACGCCGCTGGTCGCTTTCTTAGCAACGCTACGGAACATGGCAAGGAACAGCAGACCGAGAACCACCGAGAAGAACATGGAGTCAATGTTGAGCGTCCAGAAGGTGGCTGTGTGGTTGTGCGGATCCACCAGCGAGAATGTACGTAGGTCCAGCTGAAGGTTGTTCAGATGGTGTCCTATGTAATCCTGCGGCGTCATATTTTCTGAAGCCATGATGCCTTTACCCTTTGTTGTTAATTACAGCTGGCGCCAGAACTTGTACCACCAGCACCAAAACCCACGTCACGATCAGCGGCATAAATACCACTCTTAAAACAGCCAGCGCCATCGCCAGAAGGGCGAAGGTTAGCAACACCTTGAAGGCTTCACCGAAGGCGAAGGTCCAGGCCACACGGCCTTTTGCTGGTGTATGCGCCTGATGACGCCAGGCAAAAATCATAAACATCAGGTTCGGCAAAACCACCGCCAAACCGCCGCATACAGCGGAAATGCCCCAGAAGGGGTCTTTGAGGCTGAACAGCAGTCCACTTGCTATTACTGCCAGTAACTGAATAAACAGAAGCTTGCGAGCAACGTTTCGACTCAAGAGCGACACTGACATCACGTTTTTACTCCTGCTCCCTTTGAGGTATGTCGCGTGTCGTATAAAACGTCCTTTAAGACGAAGAGTCAAGCATCAAAAAGCGGACAAATTATACGGTGACGCCCCGTGATTTCAAACAATAAGTAGCAAAATAGTGAATAAATGTTTAATTATTTTCCAACGGACAACTTTCCGTGCATTTCAGCGTTCTGTGAGCAGTCATACAAAACTGCAAATAACGTGGAAACACGGCAATTAAAGCGTGCATTAGATCACATAATAAACATTTCAAGCGCCCTTTAATGAATCAAGGACATAAAACACTATTTTTCATGCTTTTGATATTCAAGATAAAAAGTGAGGACATTATCTAAAACAACCTCACATACAATAAAAACCTTTTATTGACATTTATAATAAAAATTTAACATCACTATGCTGTTCATCCGTGTCGATTTTTAGCACCCTGATATTTTCAAAGTTGACTATTTTGTCAGTGAATCACTTATGCTAAGTTAACCGCAGGAAAAGCCATAGTAAAAACATGGTTAAATGCAGCCCGATAATATCGCGGAGTGACCTTTATTTTTGTAACATCCGCGGGCGACATTTTTTCCACATTTTTTGATAAAAATTAACGCGATTTTGGTTGAATCACCACCAGGTGTCGCTCCCCTTCCAGCTGAGGAACATGCAGCTCAATCACCTCGGCAATACCATACCCTTCCGGCAGGTTTTCCATTTCGTCTTTTTGCGCTAACCCTTTGAGTGCATAGAAGTGACCGTTCGCTGCCGGCAGATGATGGCACCAGCTCACCATATCATTGAGCGATGCGAAGGCGCGGCTTATCACACCGTCAAACGGCGGTTCGGCCGGGAAGGCTTCCACGCGGCTCTGCACCGGGGTGACATTATCCAGCTTCAGCTCATGCTGCACCTGACGCAGGAAGCGCACGCGCTTGCCGAGACTGTCGAGCAGGGTGAAATGCGACTCCGGACGCACGATGGCCAGCGGAATGCCAGGGAGCCCCGGTCCGGTCCCGACATCGATAAAGCGCGACCCCTGCAGATAAGGCGCCACGATGATGCTGTCGAGGATATGGCGCACCAGCATCTCATTCGGATCGCGAACGGAGGTCAGGTTATAGGCTTTGTTCCACTTATCGAGCAGCCCGACGTAGGCCACCAGCTGGTTTTTCTGGTGATCGGTGAGCGAAATACCCGCTTCATCCAGCAGACGAGAAAGTTTGTTGAGCACAGTCTGTACCTTCAAAAAATAATGAGCCCGGAGGCGCTAACGCTTACCGGGCTATGAATGATAAAGGCGAACGCTGATTATGCAACAGTGAAATCAGCGCAGGCAGGCGGCCGCAATCAGGCGCTGCGGCGCAGCATGCCCTGCTTTTTCAGCCAAACCAACAAAATGGAGATCGCCGCCGGCGTGATCCCGGAAATGCGTGATGCCTGCCCTATCGACGACGGCTTATGGTCGTTCAGTTTGGCGATCACTTCGTTAGACAGCCCGGTGACCTGGCGGTAATCGAGCGTCGCCGGCAGCACGGTATTCTCATTACGCTGCTGTTTCTCGATCTCATCCTGCTGGCGCGCGATGTAGCCTTCATACTTCACCTGGATCTCTACCTGCTCGGCCGCTTGCTGATCTTCCAGTCCCGGTGCGAACGGCGATAGCTGAATCAGTTGCTCGTAGGTCATTTCCGGACGACGCAGTAGATCTTCACCACTCGCTTCACGCGACAGCGGCGCCGTCAGGTGAGCATTCACTTCGGCGGCGCTCTCTGCCTGCGGGTTCACCCAGGTCGATTTCAGACGTTGGCGTTCACGTTCAATGCTTTCCAGCTTCTCGTTGTACCGCGCCCAGCGTTCATCGTCCACCAGACCCAGCTCGCGTCCCTGTTCGGTCAGGCGCAGGTCGGCGTTATCTTCGCGCAGCATCAGACGATATTCGGCACGGGAAGTAAACATGCGGTACGGTTCTTTGGTACCCAGAGTGCACAGGTCATCCACCAGCACGCCGAGGTAGGCCTGATCGCGACGCGGCGCCCAGCCCTCTTTTTCCGCAGAGAAGCGGGCAGCGTTAAGTCCAGCCAGCAGACCCTGAGCAGCGGCTTCTTCATAACCAGTGGTACCGTTGATCTGGCCGGCGAAGAACAGACCCTGAATAAATTTGCTCTCGAGCGTTGGCTTCAGATCGCGTGGGTCGAAGAAATCGTACTCAATGGCGTAGCCGGGACGGACGATCCGGGCGTTCTCCATCCCCTGCATTGAGCGGACGATTTGCATTTGCACATCAAACGGCAGGCTGGTGGAGATACCGTTCGGATAAATTTCGTTTGAGGTCAGGCCTTCCGGTTCAAGGAAGATCTGGTGCTGATTGCGATCGGCAAAGCGCATGACTTTGTCTTCGATCGACGGACAATAGCGTGGCCCGATCCCTTCGATCACCCCAGCGTACATTGGGCTGCGATCGAGGTTATTACGGATCACGTCATGGGTTTTCTCGTTGGTGTGGGTGATATAGCAGGGCACCTGACGCGGATGCTGATCCACGGATCCCATGAACGAGAAGACCGGCATCGGGTTATCGCCGTGCTGTTGCGCCAGCACGCTGAAATCGATGGTGCGGGCGTCAATACGTGGCGGGGTACCTGTTTTCAGACGACTTACGCGCAGCGGCAGCTCACGCAGACGACGAGACAGCGGGATTGACGGCGGATCGCCGGCACGGCCGCCGCTGTAGTTGTCCAGACCAATATGAATTTTGCCATCAAGGAAGGTCCCGACGGTCAACACCACCGCTTTAGCGCGGAATTTGAGGCCCATCTGGGTGACGGCGCCCACGACGCGATCGTTTTCCACAATCAGATCTTCCACTGCCTGCTGGAAGATCATCAGGTTCGGCTGGTTCTCCAGCGCGGTGCGTACCGCCTGACGATACAGCACGCGGTCTGCCTGGGCGCGAGTGGCACGTACCGCGGGCCCTTTGCTGGCGTTTAGTATCCTAAACTGAATACCCGCCTGATCGATCGCGGTTGCCATCAATCCGCCGAGTGCGTCCACTTCTTTCACCAGGTGTCCTTTCCCAATGCCGCCAATCGCCGGGTTGCAGCTCATCTGCCCCAGCGTGTCGATATTGTGTGTCAAAAGCAGGGTTTGTTGGCCCATTCGCGCTGCGGCCATCGCGGCCTCAGTGCCTGCATGACCCCCGCCAATGATAATGACGTCAAAAGGATCCTGATAAAACATGGTGATCTGCCTCGCATAACGCGGTTTGAAAATGGATTGAAGCCCGGGCCGTGGATTCTACTCGGCTTTGGTCTTTTGAGAAAGACTCCGGGATCCTGAGTATTAAAAAGAAGATCTTTATATAGAGATCTGTTCTATTGTGATCTCTTATTAGGATCGACTCTCTTTGTGGATAAGTCGGATCCACGATGTAAGATCAAAAACTTAAGAAGGATCACTATCTGTGAATGATCGGTGATCCTAGTCCGTATAAGCTGGGATCAAAATGAAGGGTTATACACAGCACAAAAACCATACGACGGTTATTCTTTGGATAACTACCGGTTGATCCAAGCTTTTAAGCATGGTTATCCACAGAAGATCCGACGATCTTTACAATTGTCAGAGCAAATTTTTCCAGGATCCCAGCCAGATTTCCGCTGGATCCTCCGGAATTTCATGTTCCAGCACGTTAATCTTCAGCGTTTCGCCGATCTGTTTTGCGCCGCTGGCCTTCAATGCTGCTTCTAATTTATCGATCGCCCCACAGAAGGTGTCGTATTCGCGGCTGCCGATCCCGATGGCGCCAAAGCGCACGGCGGAAAGATCGGCCTTCTGCTCCAGCAATGCGTCATAGAAGGGAACCAGGTTGTCGGGAATGTCGCCGGCGCCATGCGTTGAAGAGATAACTAACCAGATCCCTTCTGCCTGCAGATCGTCCACCAGCGGACCGTGCTGGATTTCAGTGCTATAGCCGGCTTCTTCCAGCTTTTCCGCCAGATGCTCTGCTACATATTCCGCACTGCCCAGGGTACTGCCGCTGATAAGTGTAATGTCTGCCATGATCGCCGATCGCCCGCTCAACTGTTCAGAGTGGCGTATTGTACGCTGTGAGCGAGCTGGGATCTACCTGTGGAAAAATGTGGGATTAAAAAAAGCGATCAGGGCTTGATGGTGCGCATGATCGGGTTCTGCAGCACGATCAGCGTCTCGGTGGACTGAATTTCATCAATTGTTTGGATCTTGTTGATAAGTACCTGCTGCAGGGCATCGATGGATTTACACATCACCTTAATAAAGATGCTGTAGTGGCCGGTGGTGTAATAAGCCTCGGTGACCTCCTCCAGGCTTTCCAGGCGGGCAAGGGCGGAAGGGTAGTCTTTGGCGCTCTTGAGAATAATGCCGATAAAGCAGCCGACATCATAGCCCAGCTGCTTGGGGCTGACGTCAATACGCGCACCGGTAATGATACCCGCCTGTTTCATCTTTTCGACGCGCACATGAATGGTGCCCGGGCTGACGCTGAACTGTTTGGCCAGTTCGGCATAGGCGGTACGGGCGTTGGCCATCAGCGCATCGAGAATGCCGCGGTCCAGATTGTCGATCTGATAATTTTCCATATCTTTTTCTTATGAAGTTTGAGGGTTCTTGCTATTTTAGCGCCATATTTTGATGAATTAAAAGTCGATGCGGCTTTTTATTGATTGATTATTGTATTGCGGCCCTGTTTTGTTGCTTAATCAATGGCAACAGGACGCAGGAGTTATAAAAATGAAAACCGCATATATCGCAAAACAACGCCAGATCAGTTTCGTTAAATCCCACTTTTCCCGTCAGCTGGAAGAGAAGCTTGGCCTGATTGAAGTCCAGGCACCAATCTTAAGCCGCGTGGGCGATGGGACGCAGGATAACTTGTCCGGCTGCGAGAAAGCGGTTCAGGTAAAAGTGAAAACACTGCCCGACGCCCAGTTCGAAGTGGTTCATTCGCTGGCGAAGTGGAAGCGTCAAACCCTGGGACAACACGACTTCAGCGCGGGCGAAGGGCTGTACACGCACATGAAGGCCCTTCGCCCCGATGAAGACCGTCTGACGCCTATCCATTCCGTTTATGTTGACCAGTGGGACTGGGAGCGCGTGATGGGCGATGAAGAGCGTCACGTCGGCACGCTGAAGGCAACCGTCGAGGCGATCTACGCCGGGATCAAAGCTACCGAGCTGGCGGTCAGCCAGGAATTTGGCCTGAAGCCTTTTCTGCCGGAACAGATCCATTTTGTTCACAGCCAGGAGCTGCTGAGCCGCTATCCCGATCTTGATGCCAAAGGCCGTGAGCGAGCCATTGCCAAAGAGTTGGGGGCCGTCTTCTTAATTGGTATCGGCGGCAAACTGTCTAACGGTAAGCGCCACGACGTGCGTGCGCCGGATTACGATGACTGGAGCACAGAGGTTTCTGAAGGCTTTGCCGGTCTGAACGGCGATATCCTGGTATGGAACCCGGTGCTGGAAGATGCCTTCGAGATCTCCTCAATGGGGATCCGCGTTGACGCCGAAGCGCTGAAGCGCCAGCTGGCCGTGACTGGCGATGAAGATCGCCTACAGCTTGAATGGCACCAGGCGCTGCTGCGCGGCGAGATGCCGCAGACTATCGGCGGCGGCATTGGCCAGTCTCGTCTGACGATGCTGCTGCTGCAGCTTGACCATATCGGCCAGGTACAGTGCGGCGTATGGCCGGCCCAGGTTCGCGAAAGCGTTTCCGCGCTGCTGTAATGAATTAGCGCCGCCAGCGTCGCAGCAGGCGGCTACGCAGCCCGGTATCAAAGCGCCAGATATGATCGAAGATGCGCATGATGCCGGGTTTGCCGTGTACCGACATCGCCACCGCGTGAAAACGGTGCTGGTGCTTACGCTGTAACTCCCCCACCTGAGCAATCACCTCATCCGGCAACCGCTGGGCGATAAAGTCAGAGATCACGACGGCATCCGCATCCACCCACTGCGGGTTTTGCAGACGTTCAATGATGGCGCGAAAACAGCTGGCCAGATCGGTACCGCCGCGAAAGCGCTGGCTTAAAAAGCGGATCGCCTGCTCCAGCCCGCGCTCGCTGGTCAGTTCGTAATGCACCACTTCGCTGGAGAACAGCATAATAAAGCAGCGACGGTTATCAGCCAGCGCCACGCGCATGAGGGCCAGACAAAAGGCCTTAGCGCACTGCTCGTTAAAACCGCCCATCGACCCTGACGTATCGACGCAGACAATGAACGGCCCGCGCGGTTGCTCATCAAAATCCTGCCGCGTTACCGGGCGTTCGGTGATTTTCTCACGCCAGGCGTCGCCATGCAGCCGGTAGGTGAGCAGCTGCTTCTCCACCAGCTTGCGATAAAATTCAAACTCCAGCTCCGTGATGCCGAGCGTCGCCAGCTCCGGCGGCAGCAGCCGCAGAATGTCGTCACTCTGCTGGAGGCCGTCGACTTGCTCCGGTACTGTCGCCGGCTCGCGCACCAGGCTGCGAAAGGTTTCCATCGGGGCGTCTTTCTTCGGCACCGATTTCGCTTCCCGTGAACGTCCGAGTTGTTCCGCCAGCTGCAGTAGCTCCGGTTGCTGGTTGAGAAAATCGCCATAGCGCACGATCAGCTGATAGTCGCCGCGTTTGAGTTCGCCAGCGCTCATATCCCACAGACGCCCGGCGGCAGTGTCATTTTCCGCCAGTACCGGATCGAGCTGACCGCTGAGCGTCATTCGTTCCTGGACCTCACTGAGTAACTGATCGCGTTCTTCATCCAGCAACTGCTGGTTAAGGCTGGTGGCTTGCACCACCAGGCTCAGGCGCCAGCGCTGTAAAAACAGCGTATGCAACGCCGGGGTAAAGGTGGCATTGTCATCCACCAGCTTCTGCGCCTGAGCGGCAAAAGGAGACTGTAGCTGGTGCAGTTTGCCTAGGATCTGCGGGAGCTGGACGATAAACTGCGAGGTAGAGAGTAGCTGAGCCTGCTGATAGGTTTGCACTTCGGCGTCCAGATCCGGCGGGACGTTAACTTCTTTCAAACGGGCGCGAACGGCTTCACGCCAGCGTGGAATATCCGCCGCGATGATGTTTTTCAGGCGGGGGAATTTCTCAAAGAACACCGCCAGCTGAGGAGAGGCCAGCAGCGCCAGCAGCATCTCCTCGATCATTCCCTCTTCGCTGACTGCCAGCATGACATTCAGCATATCGAGCGTCATGGCTGCTTCGCCTGTTTAATCTGCGCGCCGACGTCCTGCAGGCTGGCTTCGATTCTTCCCAGCCACTCGACCGGGATAAACAGACACTTTTGCTGCTCGCTGAAGCGGTTGTGTTGCTGGTGCCACTCATCATCGAGCGCCTCCAGCTGTTGGCGAATTTCTGCCGGCATGTTCTCCTGCGATGCGCTACCGGGCAGCGCGAGGCGTGAGCCCTGCAGGCTGACGTCGCGGACGACCAGGTGCTGGCTGGTGTCGACATCCATATTGAGCAGTTGGGCAAAGCCGATCCCGTTGAGCTTACCGCGGATCTCACCGCCCTTTTCCAGCCAGTTGGCTAACGCCTCGCGTTCAAAAGTAATGTGGATCACTTCCATATCGTGAAGTTTGAGCGGCTGCTGCAGCAGCAGCGTCAGGGTGGTCCCCTGGATCTCCGCCGGCAATTCATAATGCGGTTTGCGGCTAAACATCCCGCCAAGGCGGGTGACCTTCAACGCCGTTTTGTCGCTTTGCTGCTGTTGGATCTGAATGCGTCTCTGGACAATGGCCCCCAGCCGCGTCAGCATCGCCTGCTGTTGCCAGGCGTGACAGGTCATGAGCGTTTCCAGCTGCTGCGACATCAGGTTCATGCTCTCGACGTTGTGCCACAGACAATCTTTCAGCAGGATCAGATCTATCGGCGCGATGCTGTCGCGCCCGCTGAAGAAGGCGCTGGCCTGCAGCAGGCGAATGGCCTTTTTCCAGCGGCGATCCGAGACGTACGGCGCATTTGGCAGGGCATCCAGCTGCTGGCGGAGCTGGAATATCAGCTCAAACACCGCGTCTGGCAGTTTGATATTGCCGATCTGCTGCTGCCATTGGGTAAACTCTTCGTCGCTAACCTGCAGCGCGCTGGGCACTGGATTGATGTTTTCATCCTGCTGGCTGACCAGCATTGAACGGAAATTACCTTTATCCTGCACTTTATCAAGCCACAGACGGATCAGCATTCGGTCATACAGCGCTTCCAGACTGCTGTCGGCTTCGGGGAGTTCGTTCGACGCGGCCACCAGCAGGCGCATCGGGATTTTCTCTTCGTGCGCCCCATTGCGGAAGTGACGTTCGTTAATCGCCGTCAGCAGGGTGTTGAGGATCGCCGGACCCGCTTTCCATATTTCATCGAGAAAGACGATTTCGGCTTCCGGCAGGTAGCCGGCGGTTAAACGTTCGTAACGGCCTTCATCCTTCAGTGCCTGAATGGACAGTGGCCCAAAAACTTCTTCCGGGGTGGAGAAGCGGGTCATCAGGTATTCAAAAGCGCGCGCCTGCTGGAAGGCGAATTTGAGGCGGCGGGCAATCAGGCTTTTGGCGATCCCCGGTGGGCCGAGCAAAAAAACGCTCTCGCCGCTGAGCGCCGCCAGCAGGCAGAGGCGTATCGCGTGGCTGCGTTCAAAGAGTCCTTTTTCGAGTGCCGCGCTGAGCCGGGAAATTCTTTCAGCCAGTAAATGTGTTTGAGCCATAATTGAGTTGCGTGCTTTGTCATGTATCGTTATTGGGTCGAGTATAGATGTTAGAGCAGGGGCGGTAATAGCCTGAAGAATCGATTTATTTTTTTTGAGCCAGGTTAATATGGTGTCTGTTAGGGGTACGATTTCGCAAATAATCGTGCATACTGTGCGCTTTTTGTGGGCCAAGGGACTAGGCACACATTTGTTTTATAAACGAAAAGACTAGTCTATGAGCACTGATAATAAACAATCGTTGCCGGCATTAACGTTGGCGGCCATCGGCGTGGTGTACGGCGATATCGGTACCAGTCCACTGTATACCTTGCGCGAATGCCTGTCAGGTCAGTTTGGCTTTGGCGTTGAACGCGACGCCGTGTTTGGCTTTTTGTCGCTGATTTTCTGGCTGTTGATCTTTACCGTATCGATTAAATACATCACGTTCGTGATGCGGGCGGATAACGCCGGGGAAGGCGGGATCTTAACGCTGATGTCGCTGGCCGGACGTAATACCTCGGCCCGAATGACCTCCGTACTGGTGATCCTCGGCCTGATCGGCGGTAGCTTCTTCTATGGCGAAGTGGTGATTACGCCGGCGATTTCCGTTATGTCGGCGATAGAGGGGTTAGAAATTATCGCCCCGCAGCTTGATACCTGGATTGTCCCTATTTCCATTATCGTGCTGACTCTGCTGTTTGTGATCCAGAAGCACGGGACCGGCATGGTCGGTAAGCTGTTTGCGCCGATTATGCTGATCTGGTTCCTGTTGCTGGCGGTGCTGGGCGCGCGAAGCATTTACGCTAACCCGGAAGTTCTTCAGGCGCTAAACCCCTACTGGGCGGTGCATTTCTTCCTGCAGTACAAAACGGTTTCCTTTATTGCGCTCGGCGCGGTGGTGCTGTCGATTACCGGGGTGGAAGCGCTGTACGCCGATATGGGTCACTTCGGCAAACTGCCGATCCGCGTGGCCTGGTTCTCCGTCGTGCTGCCCTCGCTGGTGCTGAACTATTTTGGCCAGGGCGCGCTACTGCTGAAGCACCCGGAAGCGATTAAAAACCCGTTCTTCCTGCTGGCGCCGGAGTGGGCGCTGATCCCGATGCTGATTATCGCCACGCTGGCGACGGTTATCGCCTCGCAGGCGGTGATCTCCGGGGTCTTCTCCCTGACCCGTCAGGCAGTGCGTCTGGGCTATCTGTCGCCGATGCGCATTATCCACACCTCGGAAATGGAGTCCGGACAGATTTACATCCCGTTCATTAACTGGCTGCTGTACGTTTCTGTGGTCATCGTTATTGTCAGCTTTGAGCATTCGTCTAATCTGGCGGCGGCGTATGGTATCGCGGTCACGGGCACCATGGTGCTGACCTCCATTCTGTCGGCAACGGTGGCGCGCAAAAACTGGCACTGGAATAAGCTGTTTGTCGGCCTGATGCTGGTGGCCTTCCTGTGTATCGATATTCCGCTGTTTTCGGCGAACCTCGATAAGATTGTCTCCGGCGGTTGGCTGCCGTTGTCCCTGGGGCTGGTGATGTTCACGGTGATGACCACCTGGAAGAGCGAACGTTTCCGCCTGCTGCGCCGAATGCACGAGCATGGCAATTCGCTGGAAGCGATGATCTCTTCGCTGGAGAAGTCACCGCCGGTGCGTGTGCCGGGTACCGCGGTGTATATGTCCCGCGCCCTGAACGTGATCCCGTTTGCCCTGCTGCATAACCTGAAGCACAACAAGGTGCTGCATGAGCGAGTAATCCTTCTGACTCTGCGCACCGAAGACGCGCCTTACGTGCATAACGTTCGCCGGGTGCAGATTGAGCAGCTGTCGCCGTCGTTCTGGCGGGTGGTGGCCAGCTACGGTTGGCGGGAAACGCCGAACGTTGAAGAGGTGTTCCATCGCTGTGGCCTGGAAGGACTCAGCTGCCGAATGATGGAGACCTCGTTCTTCATGTCGCATGAGTCGCTGATTATCGGCAAACGACCGTGGTATCTGCGCCTGCGCGGCAAGCTTTATCTGCTGCTGCAGCGTAACGCCCTGCGGGCGCCGGATCAGTTTGAAATCCCGCCAAACCGGGTTATCGAACTCGGTACCCAGGTCGAAATCTGATGTCAAAAAAGCCCTTCCATTGCGAAGGGCTTTTTGTTTCTCACTCCGGCTGTCATCTCCTGTCGTTGCCTTGCGAAACGTTTCGATGGCGATCACATTTCTCTCTTCTGGTGATGGTTTTCTGCTCACACATTGATAATAATTATTTTAGCGAAACGTTTCGCTAGTGGAGCAAAAGAGAAAAAATGAAAAAAGGCACCGTACTTAACGCTGATATTTCCGCGGTCATTTCCCGCCTGGGCCACACCGATACGCTGGTGGTCTGCGATGCCGGATTACCGGTTCCCCGCAGCAGCACGCGCATTGATATGGCGCTGACTCAGGGCGTACCTTCCTTTATGCAGGTGCTGGAAGTGGTGACGACGGAAATGCAGGTTGAAGCGGCTGTTATCGCGGAAGAGATTAAAACCCATAATCCGCAGCTCCACGCGACGTTGCTCACTCACCTCGAGCAGCTGCAGCAGCACCAGGGAAATACCATTGAAATTCGTTACACCAGCCATGAGCAGTTCAAAAAACAAACCGCAGACAGTCAGGCGGTAATTCGCAGCGGGGAGTGTTCCCCGTTTGCGAATATCATTCTCTGTGCCGGCGTCACGTTCTGAGGTCGCCGCCATGGAAGCCTTATTGCAACTAAAAGGGATCGATAAAGCGTTCCCTGGCGTCAAGGCGCTCTCCGGCGCGGCGCTGAATGTCTATGCCGGTCGGGTGATGGCGCTGGTAGGGGAAAATGGCGCCGGCAAGTCCACCATGATGAAGGTGCTGACCGGGATCTACACCCGTGATGCCGGCTCTTTGCTGTGGTTAGGCAAAGAGACGACCTTTAACGGCCCCAAATCCTCCCAGGAAGCCGGGATCGGTATCATCCACCAGGAACTGAACCTGATCCCGCAATTGACGATTGCCGAGAACATCTTCCTTGGTCGCGAATTTGTTAACCGTTTTGGCAAAATCGACTGGAAGCAGATGTATGCCGAAGCCGACAAGCTGCTGGCAAAGCTGAATCTCCGCTTTAACAGCCAGAAGCTGGTGGGCGATCTGTCGATTGGCGATCAGCAAATGGTGGAGATCGCCAAAGTGCTGAGCTTTGAATCGAAAGTCATCATTATGGATGAACCGACCGATGCGCTGACCGATACCGAAACCGAATCGCTGTTCCGCGTCATCCGCGAACTGAAGTCGCAGGGGCGCGGCATCGTCTATATCTCCCACCGTATGAAAGAGATCTTCGAGATTTGCGACGACGTGACCGTCTTTCGTGACGGGCAGTTTATCGCCGAGCGCGAAGTGGCTTCGCTGGATGAGGACCGACTGATCGAGATGATGGTCGGCCGTAAGCTGGAAGATCAATATCCACATCTCGATAAGGCGCCGGGCGCGGTGCGCCTGAAGGTCGATAATCTCTGCGGCCCGGGCGTGGAAAACGTGACCTTTACCTTGCGCCAGGGGGAAATCCTGGGTGTCGCCGGGCTGATGGGCGCCGGACGGACCGAACTGATGAAAGTGCTGTACGGCGCGCTGCCGCGCAGCAGCGGCTCCGTGACGCTGGATGGCCATGAAGTGGTGACCCGCTCGCCGCAGGACGGTCTGGCGAACGGCATTGTCTATATCTCCGAAGATCGTAAGCGCGATGGCCTGGTTCTCGGGATGTCGGTAAAAGAAAACATGTCCCTGACTGCGCTGCGCTACTTCAGCCGGGCGGGCGGCAGCCTCAAACATAAAGATGAACAGCAGGCGGTCAGTGATTTCATTCGGCTGTTTAACGTCAAAACACCGTCCATGGAGCAGGCGATCGGCCTGCTTTCCGGCGGCAACCAGCAAAAGGTCGCCATTGCCCGCGGGCTGATGACCCGGCCAAAGGTGCTGATCCTTGATGAACCGACCCGCGGCGTCGACGTCGGGGCGAAGAAAGAGATCTACCAGCTCATCAATCAGTTCAAAGCCGATGGCCTGAGCATCATTCTGGTCTCCTCTGAGATGCCGGAGGTGTTGGGCATGAGCGATCGCATCATTGTGATGCATGAAGGGCATCTCGGCGGTGAATTCACACGCGAGCAGGCCACCCAGGAAGTATTGATGGCTGCCGCTGTGGGCAAGCTTAACCGTGTGAATCAGGAGTAAGAAAGATGACAACCCAGGCTGTTACTGGTCGCCGTTATTTCACGAAAGCGTGGCTGATGGAGCAAAAATCGCTGATTGCCCTGCTGGTGCTGATCGCGGTGGTATCGACCATGAGCCCCAACTTTTTTACCGTCACTAACCTGTTCAATATCCTGCAACAGACCTCCGTTAACGCCATCATGGCGGTAGGGATGACGCTGGTTATACTGACCTCGGGGATCGACCTGTCCGTCGGCTCCCTGTTGGCGCTCACCGGTGCGGTGGCAGCGTCGATTGTTGGCATTGAGGTTAATGCGCTGGTGGCGGTCGCTGCTGCCCTCGCATTGGGTGCCGCGATCGGCGCAGTCACCGGGGTGATTGTGGCGAAAGGCCGCGTGCAGGCCTTCATCGCTACCCTGGTGATGATGCTGCTGCTGCGCGGCGTGACCATGGTGTACACCAACGGCAGTCCGATCAACACCGGCTTTAGCGATAACGCCGATCTGTTTGGCTGGTTTGGCATCGGGCGTCCGCTGGGGATCCCGACGCCGGTATGGATCATGGCGATTGTCTTCCTGGCGGCCTGGTACATGCTGCACCATACTCGCCTGGGCCGTTATATTTACGCGCTGGGCGGTAATGAAGCGGCGACGCGTCTGTCCGGGATTAGCGTCAATAAAGTCAAAATTATCGTCTACGCCTTGTGCGGGATGCTGGCGTCGCTGGCCGGGATCATCGAAGTGGCGCGTCTCTCCTCCGCGCAGCCGACGGCGGGGACGGGCTATGAGCTGGACGCCATTGCGGCGGTGGTGCTCGGTGGCACCAGCCTCGCGGGCGGCAAAGGACGCATTGTCGGCACGCTGATTGGCGCGCTGATCCTTGGCTTCCTGAATAATGGTCTTAATCTTTTAGGCGTTTCTTCCTATTACCAGATGATCGTTAAAGCGGTGGTGATTTTGCTGGCGGTACTGGTAGATAACAAAAAGCAGTAACTGAGAACTCTACAGGACATCTTAACTATGAATATGAAAAAACTGGCGACCCTGGTCTCTGCTGTTGCGCTAAGTGCGACCGTCAGCGCGAACGCGATGGCCAAAGACACCATCGCTCTGGTTATCTCTACCCTGAATAACCCGTTCTTCGTGTCGCTGAAAGACGGCGCGCAAAAAGAAGCTGACAAGCTGGGCTACAACCTGGTGGTGCTGGACTCCCAGAACAACCCGGCGAAAGAGCTGGCGAACGTCCAGGATTTGACGGTGCGCGGCGCCAAGCTGCTGCTGATCAACCCCACCGACTCTGATGCCGTCGGCAACGCCGTGAAGATGGCAAACCAGGCGAAAATCCCGGTCATCACCCTTGACCGTCAGGCCACAAAAGGCGATGTCGTGAGCCACATTGCGTCTGACAACGTGCAGGGCGGAAAAATGGCTGGCGATTACATCGCGAAAAAAGTGGGTGAAAGTGCGAAAGTCATTGAGCTGCAGGGCATTGCCGGGACTTCTGCGGCGCGCGAGCGCGGCGAAGGCTTTAAACAGGCCGTGGCGGCGCACAAGTTTAACGTCCTGGCCAGCCAACCAGCCGATTTCGACCGTACCAAAGGGCTGAACGTGATGCAGAACCTGCTGACCGCGCATCCTGACGTGCAGGCGGTATTCGCGCAAAATGATGAAATGGCGCTGGGCGCCCTGCGCGCGCTGCAGACCGCAGGCAAGTCCGATGTGATGGTGGTTGGATTTGACGGCACTCCGGATGGCGAAAAAGCAGTAAACAGTGGCAAACTGGCGGCGACCGTCGCACAGTTGCCGGAGCAGATCGGCGCGAAAGGCGTTGAGACGGCTGATAAGGTACTGAAGGGCGAAAAAGTGGAAGCTAACTACCCGGTTGAGCTGAAGCTGGTCGTTAAGCAGTAAAATGCGATTCGGACTGGCAACGGTCCGAGGGACAATATAAAAAAAGAAAAGCAGGGCATGCGCCACCGGATCCCGGTGGCGCGCTTTCCCGGGAACAGAAATGATGAAAACTGCAGGCAAACTTGTCGTCCTTGGCAGTATCAATGCCGATCACATTCTTAACCTTGACGCTTTCCCGACGCCGGGCGAAACCGTCACCGGCAACCATTATCAGGTGGCTTTCGGTGGTAAAGGGGCCAACCAGGCGGTCGCCGCCGGGCGCAGCGGAGCGGATATCGCGTTTATCGCCTGCACCGGCGATGACGACATCGGTGAACGCATCCGCCGCCAGCTGGCGAGCGATAAAATCGACGTGGCGCCTGTGCGCGCAGTCGCCGGGGAAGCGACCGGCGTGGCGTTAATCTTCGTTAACGCCGAAGGTGAGAATGTCATCGGTATTCATGCCGGCGCCAATGCGGCGCTTTCCGTCTCCCAGGTTGAGGCGGAAAAGGAACGTATCGCTAGCGCACAGGCGCTGTTAATGCAGCTGGAGTCGCCGCTGGAGAGCGTGTTGGCGGCGGCGAAAATCGCCCATCACCATCAGACCACCGTGGTGCTTAATCCCGCGCCAGCGCGTGAACTGTCCGATGAACTGCTGGCGCTGGTGGATATCATTACCCCCAACGAAACCGAAGCGGAAAAGCTGACCGGTATTCGCGTTGAGAGCGACGAGGATGCGGCAAAAGCCGCCGACGTGCTGCATGCCAAAGGCATTGGTACGGTGATGATCACCCTCGGCAGCCGCGGCGTCTGGCTCAGTGCCGAAGGCGAAAGCCGTCGGATCCCGGGCTTTCGTGTGCAGGCCATTGATACTATCGCGGCCGGCGATACCTTTAACGGCGCGCTGGTAACCGCGTTGCTGGAAGGGACTTCCCTGCCGGAAGCGATCCGTTTTGCGCATGCCGCGGCGGCGATCGCCGTGACCCGCAAAGGCGCGCAGCCATCCGTGCCGTGGCGCACAGAGATTGATGAATTTTTAGCGCAACAGGGGTAATGCTTGGCTACGATGAAAGATGTGGCCCGCGTCGCGGGCGTTTCCACATCGACGGTGTCACACGTCATCAATAAGGACCGCTTTGTCAGTGAGGCGATTACCGCCAAAGTAGACGCTGCGATCAAAAGCCTCAACTACGCCCCCTCTGCGCTGGCGCGTAGCCTTAAGCTTAATCAAACCCGTACCATCGGCATGCTCATCACTGCCAGTACCAATCCGTTTTATTCGGAGCTGGTGCGGGGCGTGGAGCGCAGTTGTTTTGAGCGGGGTTATAGCCTCGTACTCTGTAATACGGAAGGTGATGAGCAGCGAATGAATCGTAATCTGGAGACGCTAATGCAAAAACGCGTCGATGGACTACTGCTGCTGTGCACGGAGACCCATCAGCCCTCTCCGGAAATTATGCAGCGCTATCCATCGGTACCGACGGTCATGATGGACTGGGCTCCCTTTGATGGCGATAGCGATCTGATTCAGGATAACTCGCTGCTTGGCGGCGATATGGCGACCCAGTATCTGATTGACCAGGGGCATTCGCGCATTGCCTGTATTGCCGGCCCGCTGGATAAAACCCCGGCGCGTCTGCGCCTTGAAGGTTACCATGCTGCGATGGCGCGCTGCGGCCTGCCGGTTGCCGACGGATACGTGGTGACCAGTGATTTTGAGTTTGGCGGCGGGTTTAGCGCGATGCAGCAGCTGCTGGCTTTGCCGCAGCGGCCGCAGGCGGTATTTGTCGGCAACGATGCCATGGCGGTTGGCGCTTATCAGGCGTTGTACCAGGCCGGTTTGCACATTCCGCAGGACATGGCGCTGGTGGGCTACGATGATATTGAGCTCGCACGCTATATGACACCGCCGTTGACCACCATTCACCAGCCAAAAGATGAGCTGGGAGAACTGGCCATCGATGTGCTGATCCATCGAATGGCCGATCCGCAGCAAAAGCAGCAACGCGTTCAGTTAACGCCGGAGCTGGTGGTTCGTGGCTCCGCTTAGCGTTTGTGCCGCTCGCTAATCAGATTACGGCCATCTTTCGCTCTTAACAGCATAAACATCAGCGCCGACACGATGGTGATCACGCCCATGGTTATAAAGGTGTAGTGAAACTGCTGTACCGTGCTGGCATTGTCAAAACCTTCATAGAAGCGCAGCACCGCAGCGCTGATGGCCACCCCGAGACTGATTGAAAGTTGCTGGGTCACCGCCAGCAGGCTGTTACCGCTGCTGGCATTGTCATCCGTCAGATCGGCCAGCGTAATGGTATTCATCGAGGTGAACTGCGTGGACATCGCCATCCCCAGCACAAACAGTGGCAGAAGAAGCATCCACAGCGGCATCTCTGGCGACTGCAGCGAGAACTGGGCAATCATGAGGCCAATAAATACCGTGATCCCCACCAGGGTCTTACGATAGCCAAACCAGCGCAGCACCTGGGTAACGGTAGATTTCGCAATAATGGAGCCGATAGCGGTAGGGGCAATCATACAGCCGGCGATAATGGCCGGATAGCCGAAGCCAACCTGCAGCATCAGCGGCATCAGAAATGGCACACAGCCGGTACCCAAACGCGTGGCAAGGTTGCCAGCAATGCCGACTGAGAAAGTATGCGTCTTAAATAAAGAGAGCGAGATAAGCGGCGCCGGATGGCGGCGCGCGTGGCGAACATAGGCCACGAGCAGTAACAGACTGACGGCAATCACGGCCAGCGCCAGCCATGTCGCCACGATTTTTTCTCCAAACAGTTCAATACCGCTGGAAAACAGTACCAGGCTTAAGCCAAATAACAGAAAACCGGTTATATCGAAGCGCCTGCGCGGCGTCGTGAAATTTGGCATGAATTTGCGGGCATACAGAATGCCAATCACCCCGATGGGAATGTTTATCAGGAAAATCCAATGCCAGCTGGCCCAGGTGACAAACACCCCGCCGAGCACCGGGCCCAGTATCGGCCCCACCAGACCTGGCATGGTCACAAAGTTCAGCACCGGAAGCAGCTCGCTGCGGGGATAGGCGCGCAGCAGCGCCAGCCTCGCCACCGGCATCATCATCGCCCCGCCGATCCCCTGAATCACCCGAAAAATGACCAGCTCCATTAATGAGCTGGAGAGCGCGCAGGCGAGAGACCCCAAAGTGAACAAGCTAACAGCGATGATAAAGACCCGGCGCGTGCCGAAGCGATCGGCCAGCCAGCCGCTGACCGGGATCAGCATCGCTACCGTCAGCGTATAGCTGATAATGGCCGACTGCATCGCTAAGGGAGAACGATTAAGACTGTGGGCAATAGCCGGGAGGGCGGTGTTAAGAATGGTGGCATCCAGCGCCTGCATAAAGAAGGCCATCGCCGCGATCCACGGCAGGCCGGCCATGCTGCGCCCTTTTTTTCTGCTCATGCCAATTCCTTGTTATTGATTTACGGGGTGAGGGGCGTTCAACAACGCCTGGCAGGCGAGCAAGGCACCTGGCGCATCACTGTTGAGAATGGCATCGACAATCGCCTGGTGGAGATCCAGCTTCACTACTTCATTTTGCGTAATCGACGTGAAGTAGGTGTGGTAGACGGAATGAAATAAAGAAGCGAATGAGCTGAGGAAAGGATTACCGCTCATTTCATAGATATGTTCATGCCAGGCCATATCGACCTCTATCCAGCGATCGCGCTGAAAATGACGTTTCAAGGCAATCATCTCTTCCATTAAAGTATTGAGCTGCGCTTTTTGTTCTGCGGTGCCGTTAGCGGCAGCGAGAAAACAGGCTTGTGGCTCCAGGCTGCTGCGCATGACGAGAAAGTGGCTCACCACTTCTTCGAAGTTATCTTCTGTTAGCCACCAGGACAGGAGTTCCTTATCAAGGAAGTTCCAGCTGCTGCGCGGCATCACCCGGGTGCCAATGCGAGGGCGGGGCAGCAACATGCCTTTTGCCGTTAGCGTCTTCACCGCTTCACGGACGGCGGTACGGCTCACACCGAACTGCTCCCCCAACTCCATCTCGCCGGGAAGAATGCTTTCCGGCTGATATTCGCCAGTCAGTATTTTTTGGGCGAGCTTCTCGGCCAGTACCCAGGAGATGTTCTTTTGTGCCGCCAGTTGCTGTGCGCTTAAAGACATAAATGCCGTTCCTTTCTTTTCTTTACTCTAACAGTATGCCACCAGGCGTCCCGTTTCGTCGGTTAAAACAGCAAAACGGCAGTTTTTTGCGACATTCCTCGCCGCATTGTTGAAAAAAGAGACGGTTGAAAAGTTTTTTTGAATTTCCCCTTGTCACCTCAGAATTACTCCCTATAATGCGCCTCCACTGACACGGAACAACGGCAAACAAGCCGCCGGGTCAGCGGGGTTCCGGTGAGAACCTCGCAGAGAAAAGCAAAAATAAATGCTTGACTCTGAAGCGGGAAAGCGTAATATGCACACCCCGCGCCGCAGCGAAAAACGAAGCGGCACTGCTCTTTAACAATTTATCAGACAATCTGTGTGGGCACTCAAAGTGACATGGATTCTTAACGTCCTCGGACGAAAAATGAATACCAAGTCTCTGAGTGAACATACGTAATTCATTACGAAGTTTAATTCACGAGCATCAAACTTAAATTGAAGAGTTTGATCATGGCTCAGATTGAACGCTGGCGGCAGGCCTAACACATGCAAGTCGAGCGGTAGCACAGAGAGCTTGCTCTCGGGTGACGAGCGGCGGACGGGTGAGTAATGTCTGGGAAACTGCCTGATGGAGGGGGATAACTACTGGAAACGGTAGCTAATACCGCATAACGTCGCAAGACCAAAGTGGGGGACCTTCGGGCCTCATGCCATCAGATGTGCCCAGATGGGATTAGCTAGTAGGTGGGGTAACGGCTCACCTAGGCGACGATCCCTAGCTGGTCTGAGAGGATGACCAGCCACACTGGAACTGAGACACGGTCCAGACTCCTACGGGAGGCAGCAGTGGGGAATATTGCACAATGGGCGCAAGCCTGATGCAGCCATGCCGCGTGTGTGAAGAAGGCCTTCGGGTTGTAAAGCACTTTCAGCGGGGAGGAAGGCGGTGAGGTTAATAACCTCATCGATTGACGTTACCCGCAGAAGAAGCACCGGCTAACTCCGTGCCAGCAGCCGCGGTAATACGGAGGGTGCAAGCGTTAATCGGAATTACTGGGCGTAAAGCGCACGCAGGCGGTCTGTCAAGTCGGATGTGAAATCCCCGGGCTCAACCTGGGAACTGCATTCGAAACTGGCAGGCTAGAGTCTTGTAGAGGGGGGTAGAATTCCAGGTGTAGCGGTGAAATGCGTAGAGATCTGGAGGAATACCGGTGGCGAAGGCGGCCCCCTGGACAAAGACTGACGCTCAGGTGCGAAAGCGTGGGGAGCAAACAGGATTAGATACCCTGGTAGTCCACGCTGTAAACGATGTCGATTTGGAGGTTGTGCCCTTGAGGCGTGGCTTCCGGAGCTAACGCGTTAAATCGACCGCCTGGGGAGTACGGCCGCAAGGTTAAAACTCAAATGAATTGACGGGGGCCCGCACAAGCGGTGGAGCATGTGGTTTAATTCGATGCAACGCGAAGAACCTTACCTGGTCTTGACATCCACAGAACTTTCCAGAGATGGATTGGTGCCTTCGGGAACTGTGAGACAGGTGCTGCATGGCTGTCGTCAGCTCGTGTTGTGAAATGTTGGGTTAAGTCCCGCAACGAGCGCAACCCTTATCCTTTGTTGCCAGCGGTTAGGCCGGGAACTCAAAGGAGACTGCCAGTGATAAACTGGAGGAAGGTGGGGATGACGTCAAGTCATCATGGCCCTTACGACCAGGGCTACACACGTGCTACAATGGCATATACAAAGAGAAGCGACCTCGCGAGAGCAAGCGGACCTCATAAAGTATGTCGTAGTCCGGATTGGAGTCTGCAACTCGACTCCATGAAGTCGGAATCGCTAGTAATCGTAGATCAGAATGCTACGGTGAATACGTTCCCGGGCCTTGTACACACCGCCCGTCACACCATGGGAGTGGGTTGCAAAAGAAGTAGGTAGCTTAACCTTCGGGAGGGCGCTTACCACTTTGTGATTCATGACTGGGGTGAAGTCGTAACAAGGTAACCGTAGGGGAACCTGCGGTTGGATCACCTCCTTACCTTAAAGAACCTGCCTTTGTAGTGCTCACACAGATTGTCTGATGAAAGTAAAGAAGCAAGGCGTCTTGCGATTGAGACTTCAGTGTCCCCTTCGTCTAGAGGCCCAGGACACCGCCCTTTCACGGCGGTAACAGGGGTTCGAATCCCCTAGGGGACGCCACTTGCTGGTTCGTGAGTGAAAGACGCGTGCCGATGTATCTCAAAACTCATCTCCGGGTGATGTTTGAGATATTTGCTCTTTAAAAATCTGGATCAAGCTGAAAATTGAAACGACACACTGTTTAAGTGTGTTCGAGTCTCTCAAATTTTCGCGACACGATGGTGTTTTACGAAACATCTTCGGGTTGTGAGGTTAAGCGACTAAGCGTACACGGTGGATGCCCTGGCAGTCAGAGGCGATGAAGGACGTGCTAATCTGCGAAAAGCGTCGGTAAGGTGATATGAACCGTTATAACCGGCGATGTCCGAATGGGGAAACCCAGTGTGATTCGTCACACTATCGTTAACTGAATACATAGGTTAACGAGGCGAACCGGGGGAACTGAAACATCTAAGTACCCCGAGGAAAAGAAATCAACCGAGATTCCCCCAGTAGCGGCGAGCGAACGGGGAGCAGCCCAGAGTCTGAATCAGCTTGTGTGTTAGTGGAACGGTCTGGAAAGTCCGACGGTACAGGGTGATAGTCCCGTACACCAAAATGCACAGGTTGTGAACTCGAAGAGTAGGGCGGGACACGTGGTATCCTGTCTGAATATGGGGGGACCATCCTCCAAGGCTAAATACTCCTGACTGACCGATAGTGAACCAGTACCGTGAGGGAAAGGCGAAAAGAACCCCGGCGAGGGGAGTGAAAAAGAACCTGAAACCGTGTACGTACAAGCAGTGGGAGCACCTTCGGGTGTGACTGCGTACCTTTTGTATAATGGGTCAGCGACTTATATTCTGTAGCAAGGTTAACCGTATAGGGGAGCCGCAGGGAAACCGAGTCTTAACTGGGCGTTAAGTTGCAGGGTATAGACCCGAAACCCGGTGATCTAGCCATGGGCAGGTTGAAGGTTGGGTAACACTAACTGGAGGACCGAACCGACTAATGTTGAAAAATTAGCGGATGACTTGTGGCTGGGGGTGAAAGGCCAATCAAACCGGGAGATAGCTGGTTCTCCCCGAAAGCTATTTAGGTAGCGCCTCGTGAACTCATCTTCGGGGGTAGAGCACTGTTTCGGCTAGGGGGTCATCCCGACTTACCAACCCGATGCAAACTACGAATACCGAAGAATGTTATCACGGGAGACACACGGCGGGTGCTAACGTCCGTCGTGAAGAGGGAAACAACCCAGACCGCCAGCTAAGGTCCCAAAGTCATGGTTAAGTGGGAAACGATGTGGGAAGGCACAGACAGCCAGGATGTTGGCTTAGAAGCAGCCATCATTTAAAGAAAGCGTAATAGCTCACTGGTCGAGTCGGCCTGCGCGGAAGATGTAACGGGGCTAAACCATGCACCGAAGCTGCGGCAGCGACACTATGTGTTGTTGGGTAGGGGAGCGTTCTGTAAGCCTGCGAAGGTGGCCTGTGAGGGTTGCTGGAGGTATCAGAAGTGCGAATGCTGACATAAGTAACGATAAAGCGGGTGAAAAGCCCGCTCGCCGGAAGACCAAGGGTTCCTGTCCAACGTTAATCGGGGCAGGGTGAGTCGACCCCTAAGGCGAGGCCGAAAGGCGTAGTCGATGGGAAACAGGTTAATATTCCTGTACTTGGTGTTACTGCGAAGGGGGGACGGAGAAGGCTATGTTAGCCGGGCGACGGTTGTCCCGGTTTAAGCATGTAGGCGGAGGTTCCAGGTAAATCCGGTACCTTTTAACGCTGAGGTGTGATGACGAGGCACTACGGTGCTGAAGTAACAAATGCCCTGCTTCCAGGAAAAGCCTCTAAGCATCAGGTAACATTAAATCGTACCCCAAACCGACACAGGTGGTCAGGTAGAGAATACCAAGGCGCTTGAGAGAACTCGGGTGAAGGAACTAGGCAAAATGGTGCCGTAACTTCGGGAGAAGGCACGCTGGTGTGTAGGTGAAGTCCCTGCGGACGGAGCTGAGACCAGTCGAAGATACCAGCTGGCTGCAACTGTTTATTAAAAACACAGCACTGTGCAAACACGAAAGTGGACGTATACGGTGTGACGCCTGCCCGGTGCCGGAAGGTTAATTGATGGGGTTATCCGTAAGGAGAAGCTCTTGATCGAAGCCCCGGTAAACGGCGGCCGTAACTATAACGGTCCTAAGGTAGCGAAATTCCTTGTCGGGTAAGTTCCGACCTGCACGAATGGCGTAATGATGGCCAGGCTGTCTCCACCCGAGACTCAGTGAAATTGAACTCGCTGTGAAGATGCAGTGTACCCGCGGCAAGACGGAAAGACCCCGTGAACCTTTACTATAGCTTGACACTGAACATTGAGCCTTGATGTGTAGGATAGGTGGGAGGCTTTGAAGCGTGGACGCCAGTCTGCGTGGAGCCAACCTTGAAATACCACCCTTTAATGTTTGATGTTCTAACGTTGGCCCCTTATCGGGGTTGCGGACAGTGTCTGGTGGGTAGTTTGACTGGGGCGGTCTCCTCCCAAAGAGTAACGGAGGAGCACGAAGGTTAGCTAATCCTGGTCGGACATCAGGAGGTTAGTGCAATGGCATAAGCTAGCTTGACTGCGAGCGTGACGGCGCGAGCAGGTGCGAAAGCAGGTCATAGTGATCCGGTGGTTCTGAATGGAAGGGCCATCGCTCAACGGATAAAAGGTACTCCGGGGATAACAGGCTGATACCGCCCAAGAGTTCATATCGACGGCGGTGTTTGGCACCTCGATGTCGGCTCATCACATCCTGGGGCTGAAGTAGGTCCCAAGGGTATGGCTGTTCGCCATTTAAAGTGGTACGCGAGCTGGGTTTAGAACGTCGTGAGACAGTTCGGTCCCTATCTGCCGTGGGCGCTGGAGAATTGAGGGGGGCTGCTCCTAGTACGAGAGGACCGGAGTGGACGCATCACTGGTGTTCGGGTTGTCATGCCAATGGCACTGCCCGGTAGCTAAATGCGGAAGAGATAAGTGCTGAAAGCATCTAAGCACGAAACTTGCCCCGAGATGAGTTCTCCCTGAGACTATAAGTCTCCTGAAGGAACGTTGAAGACGACGACGTTGATAGGCCGGGTGTGTAAGCGCAGCGATGCGTTGAGCTAACCGGTACTAATGAACCGTGAGGCTTAACCTTACAACGCCGAAGCTGTTTTGGCGGATTTGAGAGAAGATTTTCAGCGTGATACAGATTAATCGATGCGTCCGCAGGACGTGTTGAAAACAGAATTTGCCTGGCGGCGATAGCGCGGTGGTCCCACCTGACCCCATGCCGAACTCAGAAGTGAAACGCCGTAGCGCCGATGGTAGTGTGGGGTCTCCCCATGTGAGAGTAGGGAACTGCCAGGCATCAAACAAAGCAGAAAGCTCAGTCGAAAGACTGAGCTTTTTGTTTTTGCGTTTTAACAAGAACCCCGTCCCGAAAGGTGCGGGGTTTTTTGCTGTGTGGGGTATATCTCCCCGGTGGCGCTGCGCTTACCGGGGCTACGGATTCGCACCCGCCCTGCACGACCTGTAGCCCGGACAAGGTGCGCAGCACCGCCTCCGGGGAGGCCCCTGTCTGCCGATGCCATTCATTAACGTCTGTGTTAAGAAGCAACCCTACCGATAAACTGCTAATGCCTGTCTAACCAATTCGCAATAAATGTCGCGATCTGTTGAATATCATTTAAATCCAACTGCGGAAGCGAGGTCGCGATGGGCATATCGCTGGCCACGGCGATGGTATGTTCATCAATTATCAGCTCTTCTACACGATGGCCGCTGTTTTGCCGAAAAAGTAGGATCTTCGGCACGGGTTCATGTTTGAACCCCTCCACTAAAACCAGGTCCAGTTTGCTGGCATCCATTCGACTGACAAGCCACGTGAGATCTAATTCCGGCGTCTCTGGCGTCTCCGTCATCAACGCCCAGCGCTGTTCGCTGGCGACAATGGTCTGCGCAGCGCCCGCCTTACGTAATTCATAGCTATCTTTGCCGGGTTTATCGACGTCCATATCATGATGGGTATGTTTTATGAGCCCGGGACGCAGACCTCTGACGCAAAGCTCAGGGATAAGACGCTTTAATAATGTTGTTTTTCCGGTACCGCTCCATGCGGCGATCGCCAGTAATGGGGTCATGATGGCTCCTGCATCTGCTGCAAATCTTCAAGCGTATTTACATTGATGAACGCTGATTTCACATCGCTGAAATTCACCGGGCGCCCACCCACTTGTCGCATAAAGACCATCACCCTGCGCTCTCCATGAGCCAGATAAGCCTCCAGTTCCGGAATGATTTGACGATGAACTAATGCAACGGCGGGATGATCCCGTTCGCCGTCATGGGCCCAAACGACCGGCGCGGCCCCTCTCTGCTGGATAAAGCGCTCCACCAAAAAGGACGGAATGAACGGCGTGTCGCAGGGGCAAAAAACAAACCATGGGCTCGCGACCTGCTGCATCACAGCAAGCATTCCGGCCAGCGGCCCCTGATAACCCTTCTGTATGTCTCGAAAGACCGGATATCCGCTGGCACGCCACTGTTCAAGATGACGATTGGCGCTAATGACTAACTCATCTACCTGCGGGGCTAATGTCTCCGCGACGTGACGCCAGAGAGGGCGACCATTTAGCGCCTGTAATCCTTTATCAATGCCGCCCATTCGCGTGGCTTTGCCGCCTGCCAGCACGACGCCGGTTATCGCCTCGCTTTGCATCTGAATATCGCCTCTTTCATTGTGGGATTGACCCTGTTAACTTGTCCCTATCAAGAGTAAGGAGCATGACCATGAAATGTAAACGTCTGAATGAAGTAATTGAACTCCTCCAGCCTGCCTGGCAGAAAGAGCCTGAACTGAATCTGATGCAATTTTTGCAGAAACTGGCGAAAGAGGCTGGCTATGATGGCGAACTGAGCGATCTTTCCGACGATATTCTGATCTATCACCTGAAGATGCGTGACTCTTCTAAAGATGCTGTCATTCCTGGTATTCAGAAGGATTATGAAGAGGACTTTAAAACCGCGCTGCTGCGCGCCCGCGGGGTAATAAAAGAGTAAAAGGTTGTAAGCGCTGCCGCGTAAAGTGCAATGAGATGATATCCTGAACTATTCGTACGATTATCGGAAGTCAGGATGCACGATAAGGCTTTTACTTTTCAGACGCTTCGCCCGGATACCATTATCGATGGGTTATTCGATCTGGGTATGCGGGTGGACTCCGGTCTCACCCCGCTAAACAGCTATGAGAACCGCGTTTATCAGTTCCAGGACGAAGAGCGCCATCGCTATGTGGTAAAGTTCTATCGTCCTGAGCGCTGGTCCGCAGAACAGATCCTTGAAGAACACCAGTTTGCGCTTCAGCTTGTAGAAGATGAAGTGCCCGTTGCTGCGCCGCTCTTCTTTAACGACAGCACGCTTCATCAGCATCAGGGATTCTACTTTGCCGTTTTCCCAAGCCTTGGCGGTCGTCAGTTCGAAGCGGATAACCTTGATCAGATGGAATGGGTTGGCCGCTATCTGGGGCGCCTGCACCAGACGGGCCGCAAACAGCGCTTTACTGCCCGCCCGGAAATTGGCGTCCAGGAGTACCTGCTGGAACCGCGCCAGGTGTTTGAACAGGCGACGCTGATCCCCTCTGGCCTGAAGGCCGATTTCCTGAAGGCGACCGATAAACTCATTGCTGCCGTCATGGAGCAATGGCACGGCCGCGGGAACACGTTGCGCCTGCACGGTGACTGCCATGCCGGTAATATCCTCTGGCGCGACGGACCACTGTTTGTCGACTTAGACGATGCGCGAACCGGCCCGGCGATTCAGGATCTGTGGATGCTGCTCAACGGTGATAAGGCTGAACAGCGTATGCAACTGGAGACCATTGTCGAGGCCTATGAGGAATTCAGCCCCTTTAACAGCGATGAAATCGCGCTAATTGAACCTTTACGCGCTATGCGACTGGTTTATTATCTGGCGTGGTTGCTCAGACGCTGGGACGATCCCGCTTTCCCGGTCAATTTCCCCTGGTTAACCGGGGAGGATTACTGGCGGGGGCAGACGTCGACTTTTCTTGAGCAGGTGAAGGTTCTACAGGAACCCCCGCTTCAGTTAACGCCAATGTATTAATGTGATATATCCAGGAGAGAGTAAATCATGAAAAAAGTTTGGCTGGCGCTGGCTGGTATGATTCTGGCTTTTAGTGCATCCGCTGCCCAGATCACCGATGGCAAGCAGTACATCACCCTTGATAAGCCGATTGCTGGCGAGCCGCAGGTGCTCGAGTTCTTCTCATTCTACTGCCCGCACTGCTACCAGTTTGAAGAAGTGCTGCATGTTTCTGACAATGTGCGTCAGAAACTGCCGGAAGGCACCAAAATGACCAAATACCACGTTGAGTTCCTGGGCCCTCTGGGCAAGGATCTGACGCAGGCGTGGGCGGTGGCCATCGCGCTGGGTGTTGAAGATAAAATTACTGCGCCGATGTTCGAAGCCGTGCAGAAAACCCAGACCGTGCAGAGCGTGGCTGACATTCGTAAAGTGTTTGTCAACGCTGGCGTGAAAGGGGAAGACTACGATGCCGCATGGAATAGCTTCGTGGTGAAATCTCTGGTCGCTCAGCAAGAGAAAGCGGCAGCCGATCTGCAGCTGCAGGGGGTACCGGCTATGTATGTTAATGGTAAATACCAGCTGAACCCGCAGGGGATGGACACCAGCAATATGGATGTCTTCGTCGCTCAGTATGCGGATACCGTGAAGCAACTGGTAGAGAAGAAATAAAAAAAACGCCGGTCACTGACCGGCGTTACCTTAGCTGTTCTGGCAGTGACTACCTTTCTTTGTCCCGCATGATGTCAGTCAACTGACGGTCTTTCTCTTCCCATAGCCCATTGAGCCAGCGCTGGAAGCCGCGCTTAAAGTTCTTATCGTTAACGTAATCGCCGTGCAGCTCTTCACCAATAGGAACCAGATTGATACGTACTACAATGCGCGTCAGGCGGCCGCTTAACATATCGTAAAACGGCTTTGTATTATTCTCCGGGTAGCACAGCGTGACATTCAGTAGTTTATCGAACTGCGAACCGAGCACGTTTAACGCCATGGCGATACCTGCCGCTTTAGGCGGTAGCAGGTTATCGTAAGGCGAGCGCGTCTCGTGCTTTTTGGCTTCGGTAAAACGCGAGCCTTCCACAAAATTGACGATAGTCGTCGGATGCGCGCGAAATTTTTCACATGAACGGCGGGTGGTTTCGACATCTTTACCGCGGCGTTCCGGGTGTCTAATAAGGTAACTGCGTGAATAGCGGCGCATAAAGGGCATATCCAACGCCCAGCAGGCGAGGCCGATGAAGGGTACCCACGCCAGCTGTTGTTTAAGGAAGTACTTATTCATCGGAATATGCTTGCGGAACAGCACGCATAGCACCACGATATCTGCCCAGCTATGATGGTTACTGATCAGCAGATACCAGTTCTTTTTATTTAAGCCTTCCAGACCCTCGACGTCCCATTTAAGCCAGGGATTGAGATGCAACAGCAGCGCCAGCCCTTCGCACCAGCAATACATCATAAAATTGCAAAAAACAGATATAGAGCGCCATACCGCTGGAATGGGGACCAGCAGTTTAATCAGCCCGGCGACGATGATCGGTACAGAGCAGATAATGGTGACTAAGATGGTTAAGGCGATACTCAGCGGAAGTGTTATCGCAGCGAGTAATCTCGACATAGTTAGTTTATTCAGAAAGTTAGGCTGACAAAGAGCGCCTTTAAGCTGCGCAAGGGGCTGATTTTACCAGAAAACGCGGCAAATGACGGGTCTTACGAGAACAGAAAAAAACAAGGATCTTCTATCCACATGGAACATTGGGTCATCAAATTGATGCCAGGATCGTCGATCTGTTTTTAATTAACTGATATATAAAGAGTAATAGTATTTGTTCATTTATTTTCAGGGGCGGTAAAGCTGACGCTGTAAAACTATACACAAAGTTATCCACAAGCAAAGTTCTTATGCGATCGCGACGATCGTTGAATCTTTTCCGCGAAATGCGGGAAAAATTCAGGATTTCATGCCCGTCTGTGGCATCCTTTACCCATAATCTGATAAACAGGCACGGAAATTATGGTTCAGATCCCAGAAAACCCTCTCATCCTCGTTGACGGCTCATCCTATCTTTATCGGGCGTATCATGCGTTTCCGCCGCTGACTAACAGCGCAGGGGAGCCGACCGGGGCTATGTACGGCGTACTGAATATGCTGCGCAGTTTGATCCTGCAGTATCAACCGACTCACGCCGTCGTGGTCTTTGATGCGAAAGGGAAAACCTTCCGTGATGAATTGTTCGAACATTACAAGTCCCACCGCCCGCCGATGCCGGACGATCTGCGCGCGCAGATTGAGCCGTTGCATAAGATGGTGAAAGCGATGGGGCTGCCGCTAATGGCAGTTCCGGGTGTTGAAGCCGACGATGTGATTGGCACCCTGGCGCGGGAAGCGGAAAGGGCGGGTCGTCCGGTGCTGATCAGCACCGGTGATAAAGACATGGCTCAGCTGGTGACGCCGGGGATCACCCTAATCAATACCATGACTAACACCATCCTTGGACCGGATGAGGTGGTCTCCAAGTATGGCGTCCCGCCGGAGCTGATTATCGATTTCCTGGCACTGATGGGCGACTCTTCGGATAACATTCCTGGCGTGCCGGGCGTGGGCGAGAAGACCGCCCAGGCGCTGCTGCAAGGCCTTGGCGGCCTTGATACGCTGTATGCGGAACCGGAGAAAATTGCTGCACTGAGCTTCCGCGGCGCGAAAACGATGGCGGCGAAGCTGGAGCAGAACAAGGACGTGGCTTATCTCTCTTATCAGCTGGCGACCATTAAAACCGACGTCGAGCTGGAGCTCACATGCGAAGAGCTGGAGGTGCAGCCACCGGCGGCTGACGATCTGCTGGCGCTGTTCAGGCAGTATGAGTTTAAGCGCTGGACAACCGACGTCGAGGCCGGGAAATGGCTGCAAGCGAAGGGCGGCAAACCGGCCGCTAAACCTGCAGAGCCTGCGGCAGCGGCACAGGCAGAAGCAGAGGATGAACCGGCCTCCGCCCTTTCAGCAGAGCACTACGTCACTATCCTTGATGAGGCCACGCTGGTCACCTGGATCGATAAGCTGAAGCAAGCGCCGCTCTTTGCCTTTGATACGGAAACCGACAGCCTGGATAATATCTCTGCCAATATGGTCGGTCTTTCATTCGCTGTTGAGCCTGGCGTGGCCGCCTATGTCCCTGTGGCGCATGATTATCTTGATGCGCCGGATCAGATCCCCCGCGAGCGCGTACTGGCGTTACTTAAACCGCTGCTGGAGGATGAGAAGCTGCTCAAGGTCGGGCAAAATCTCAAATACGATCGCGGTATTTTGGCCAACTATGACATTGAGCTGCGCGGGATTGCATTCGATACCATGCTGGAATCCTACATTCTCGACAGCGTGGCGGGCCGCCACGATATGGACAGTCTTTCCGACCGCTGGCTGAAGCATAAAACCATTACCTTTGAAGAGATCGCTGGTAAAGGTAAGAACCAGCTCACCTTTAACCAGATTGCACTGGAGGAGGCTGGCCGCTACGCGGCGGAAGATGCCGACGTCACGCTCCAGCTGCATCTGAAGATGTGGCCGAAGCTGCAGCAGCATGAAGGTCCGCTGAATATCTTTAAGCATATCGAAATGCCGCTGGTGCCGGTGCTGTCTCGGGTTGAGCGCAATGGCGTGAAAATCGACCCTGCCGTGTTGCATGCGCATTCCCAGGAGATCGCCCAGCGTCTGGTTGAGCTGGAGCAGCGCGCACATGAGATTGCCGGGGAAGCGTTTAATCTCTCCTCCACTAAACAGCTGCAAACGATCCTGTTTGAGAAACAGGGTATCAAGCCGCTGAAGAAAACGCCGGGTGGCGCGCCATCCACGTCTGAAGAGGTCCTGGAGGAGCTGGCGCTGGATTATCCGTTGCCAAAAGTGATTCTGGAGTATCGCGGGCTGGCGAAACTGAAGTCGACCTATACCGATAAACTGCCGCTGATGATTAACCCTAAAACGGGGCGCGTGCATACCTCCTATCATCAGGCGGTTACTGCCACTGGCCGTTTGTCATCTACCGATCCAAACCTGCAAAATATTCCAGTGCGTAACGAAGAAGGACGGCGCATTCGCCAGGCGTTTATCGCGCCGGAAGATTACGTCATTGTCTCAGCGGACTACTCGCAAATCGAACTGCGTATTATGGCGCACCTGTCGCGGGATAAAGGCCTGCTAACCGCCTTCGCTGAAGGGAAAGATATTCACCGGGCGACGGCGGCTGAAGTGTTTGGCTTACCACTGGACAGCGTCAGCAGCGAACAGCGCCGCAGTGCGAAAGCCATCAACTTCGGTCTGATCTACGGCATGAGCGCCTTCGGCCTGGCCCGCCAGCTGAACATCCCGCGTAAAGAAGCACAGAAGTATATGGATCTTTATTTCGAGCGTTACCCGGGCGTCCTGGAGTATATGGAGCGCACCCGCGCTCAGGCGAAAGAGCAAGGGTACGTTGAAACGCTGGATGGCCGTCGACTCTATCTGCCGGATATTAAATCCAGCAATGGTGCCCGTCGCGCCGGCGCGGAACGTGCGGCGATCAACGCCCCGATGCAGGGGACTGCGGCAGACATTATCAAGCGGGCGATGATTGCTGTTGATGAATGGCTGCGGAAGGAGCAACCTCGCGTGCGGATGATCATGCAGGTTCACGATGAACTGGTCTTTGAAGTGCATAAAGATGAGCTCGATGCCGTGTCGAAAAAAATCCATGAACTGATGGAGAACAGCACTACGCTGGCGGTGCCGCTGCTGGTGGAAGTCGGTAGTGGCGAAAACTGGGATCAAGCGCACTAAGTATACAAAGCGCAAAGCGATTTTCTGTAAGTAAGCAACATAACTTATAGCGTTTTGTGAGGATCATTTGAATTTGCTATGTAAATAGTGAAAAAAAACTACAAAAAATGCTTTATCCGTGAGCGAAAGAAGAGTAGAGTTAATCGCGTAGGGTACAGAGGTAAGATGTTCTATCTTTCAGACCTTTTACTTCACGTAATCGGATTTGGCTGAATATTTTAGCCGCCCCGGTCATTTATGACCGGGGCGTTTTTTATTGCGCGAAAGAAAAGTTTGATGCAGTTAAAAGCGCGTAATATGAACGTCCGGATAGGGCGCTACGCGCCGTTATCCGGAAAAAGCGGGGGTTACTCGGCGTCTTCAACGGCTTCTTGCGGCGGGATTTCGTTAAACCAGCTATCCAGCTTCTGTCGCAGCTTATCCACGCCAGATTTTTTCAGCGAAGAGAAAGGTTCAACCTGAATATCGCCATTGAAGGCCAGTACCGCTTCACGCACCATATTCACTTGCGCTTTACGCGCGCCGCTGGCGAGCTTATCGGCTTTGGTCAACAGCACCAGCACCTGAATATCGCTTTCTACCGCCCACTCGATCATTTGCTGATCGAGATCTTTAAGCGGGTGGCGAATATCCATTAGCACCACCAGGCCCTTCAGGCACAGACGTTTTTCCAGGTACTCTCCCAGCGCGCGCTGCCACTTGATCTTCATCTCTTCAGGTACTTGCGCATAACCATAGCCGGGCAGGTCAACCAGGCGTTTGCCCTCGGCGACTTCGAACAGGTTAATCAGCTGCGTACGTCCAGGAGTCTTGGAGGTACGCGCCAGGCTCTTCTGGTTGGTCAGCGTATTTAGCGCGCTGGATTTTCCCGCGTTGGAGCGGCCGGCGAACGCCACTTCAATGCCGGTATCGGCAGGAAGATGGCGGATATCTGGCGCGCTAGTGACAAAGTGCGTCAGTTGATAATTCCAGTTGGTCAAGACGGTCGTCTCCGTTAAAACAGGCTATGGCAGGGATTATACCTGAACAGCAGAAAAAGGCTGTTTTTACCGCACGCCGTTCCTGTAAGTAAAAACCATATGGTTTGTGAGACATTGACTATTCTTCGTATAGGACATACCTGAGAAAAATAAGACGATACAGATGTAATTAACTGAAAACAAACAAGTTATAAAAATAGAGAAATCTGAAAATGTTTTTTTAACGGCCTGGCTGGTTGTCGATTTTTGTCAACAGGGTAAAGTAATACACAACGGCGGGGATGCTGAAAGGATTAAGACTCAGGACGAGGGGTCAGGAAGCGCCAGGAGGCGAAGACCACAGGATAGTCAGGATGACGCGCGTCTTGGAGACGTTTCAAAGGGAAAAGGAAGAAACAGGGACCGTTGGACGCTAAGGGAAAGACAGGGTAAGTCGTTAGCGAACAGGGAAAGAAGAAGCCCGTTAAGGGTGGTCAGTGAGGAAAAAGGCGACAGAGTAATCTGTCGCCTTTTTTCTTTGCTTGCTTTCTGCTAGATTCCGCCTCAATTCTATACTGAATAATACTGTCTGAAGATTACACACCATGAAAAAACCGACATCCGCCACCCGTGGCAAATCCGGCCGCAAGTCGCGTGAAGAGTTAAATCAGGAAGCTCGCGATCGCAAACGGCAGAAGAAACATCGTGGCCACGCGGCAGGCAGTCGCGCGAACGGCGGCGATGCGGCTTCAGCGGGCAAAAAACAGAGCCAGACGCAAGACCCGCGCGTCGGCAGTAAAAAACCGATCCCGCTGGGCGTGAGCGAAAGCAGCACCCCAGCCCCCAAGCAGCATAAACCAAAGAGCGAGAAACCTATGCTTTCACCGCAGGCTGAGCTGGAGTTGCTGGAGAATGATGAGCGCCTGGACGCGCTGCTGGAACGTCTGGAAGAGGGGGGCACCCTGAATGCTGAAGAGCAGAGCTGGGTGGACGCCAAACTGGATCGCATTGATGAGCTGATGCAGCAGCTCGGCCTCTCTTACGATGACGAAGATGAAGAAGAGGAAGAGCGTCAGGAAGATATGATGCGTCTGCTGAAGGGTGGAAACTAACATTTGCATCCCATCGGATTCCCGGTACTGCTTATAACCCTTCTGGTTATATGTTATCTGCTGTGGTTATTCGTTAAACTACGACGGTTGTCGCGGCGTCAGAAATGGCTGCGCAACCGGCTCATGACCCGCGGTGCGGTGGGGCCGGGACGGCGTACCCGTCGGCGGCACCATCGGAAGGAGTGAGCATGTCTGAGCAGATAATCGACTGGGATCTGGCCCTGATCCAGAAATATAACTATTCCGGGCCGCGCTATACCTCGTATCCCACCGCGCTGGAGTTTTCACCGCAATTTGGCGCGGCGGAATTCGATGCCGCTGTGGCCCGTTACCCACAGCGTCCCCTGTCGCTGTACGTGCATATCCCGTTTTGCCATAAGCTGTGTTATTTCTGCGGCTGCAATAAGATAGTCACCCGCCAGCAGCATAAGGCCGATCAATATCTCGATGTCCTTGAACAGGAGATCATCCACCGCGCGCCGCTGTTTGCCAGTCGCCAGGTTAAGCAACTGCACTGGGGTGGCGGCACGCCAACCTATCTCAATAAGGCGCAAATCAGTCGCCTGATGGATCTGTTGCGCAGCCACTTCCATTTCAGCGCGGAAGCCGAGATTTCCATTGAGGTCGATCCACGTGAGATCGAGCTGGATGTCCTCGATCATTTACGCACCGAGGGGTTCAACCGCCTGAGTATGGGCGTGCAGGACTTCAATAAAGAGGTTCAGCGCCTGGTTAACCGTGAGCAGGACGAAGCGTTCATCTTTGATTTGCTCCACCATGCGCGGGAGATTGGTTTTACCTCGACCAATATCGACCTCATCTACGGCCTGCCGAAGCAAACGCCGGAGAGCTTCGCCTTTACCCTGCAAAAGGTCGCCGAGCTCAGTCCTGACCGCCTGAGCGTGTTTAACTATGCGCATCTGCCCACGCTCTTTGCCGCACAGCGCAAAATTAAAGATGCCGATCTGCCCACCGCTGAACAGAAGCTGGAGATCCTCCAGGAGACCATCGGTTCACTGACGGCGGCAGGCTATCAGTTTATCGGCATGGACCACTTTGCTCGCCCAGACGATGAATTAGCGGTCGCGCAACGTCATGGCATACTGCACCGCAATTTCCAGGGTTACACCACCCAGGGGGATACCGATCTGCTGGGGATGGGCGTGTCCGCGATCAGCATGATTGGCGACAGCTACGCCCAGAACCAAAAAGAGCTGAAGCTGTACTACCAGCAGGTGGCAGAGCAAGGGGACGCTCTATGGCGCGGGATCGCGTTAACCCGCGATGACTGTTTACGTCGCGACGTGATTAAGGCGTTGATCTGTAATTTCCGTCTGGATATTGAGGCTGTAGAGGCGCAGTGGGATGTGGATTTTCAGTCTTATTTTGCCGAAGACCTGAAGCTGCTGGCGCCGCTGGCGCATGACGGGCTGGTGGCTGTGGATGATAAGGCCATTCAGGTGACGGCGAAAGGCCGACTGCTGATCCGCAATATCTGCATGTGCTTTGATGCCTATCTACGGCAAAAAGCTCGGATGCAACAGTTCTCCCGGGTCATTTAATGTTTTCCCCTCTCCCGCGGCCGCAGGAGAGGGGAACCATTAGCTGAACAGCCCGACCAGCGCAGCGCACAACACGGCAGCGACTGCCGTTTGTGGCGTGTGACTGGCTGCGGCGCCGCTCGATATCATACTCACCAGTGATTCAAACATGATGCTCTCCCCTAATGCCGGGCACGATCATACTCAACTCATCGGAACAGTAAAGTACAAAATAGCAGCACTTTGCGCTGAACGGCTAATTTTCATCATGCCGTTAATCACTACTCCATTCCCAGCTCTTTTAGCTTACGCGTCAGGGTATTACGACCCCATCCCAGCAGACGCGCAGCCTCCTGCTTGTGCCCCTGGGTATGGCGCAGGGCGGTCGTCAGCAGCGTGCGCTCCATTTCGGGTTGCGCTTCTGAGAGCAGGTTTTGATGACCGGATCGCAACGCCCGATCGGCCCACTGACCCAGCAGCGTCGCCCAGCTGTCGGGCTGCATCTGCGTCGGGCTGTCCGGAACCGTAGTCTCAAACAGTTCGCTCGGCAGATCCTGCGTCAGTACCTCCTGGCCGGCGGCCATGACGGTGAGCCAGCGACAGGTGTTTTCCAGCTGACGGACGTTGCCAGGCCACGCCAGGCGTGTCAGCGCTGTCTCCGTTTCCGGATGCAGCTGTTTGGCTTCAACACCGAGCTCGCGGGCGGCTATCTGCAGAAAATGGCGGGCCAGGCGTGGAATATCTTCCCGGCGCTCGCGCAGCGGCGGTAAATGCACCCGGATCACGTTCAGGCGGTGGAACAAATCTTCACGGAATTTCCCCTCCTGCACGCGCTGTTCCAGGTTCTGGTGGGTGGCGGCGATGATCCGCACATCGACCTTCACCGGCGCGTAACCGCCCACGCGATAAAACTGGCCATCCGCCAGTACGCGCAGCAGACGAGTCTGGACATCAAGCGGCATATCGCCAATTTCATCCAGGAATAGCGTGCCGCCGTCAGCCTGTTCGAAGCGTCCCTGGCGGACGGTATTGGCGCCGGTAAAGGCCCCTTTTTCATGCCCGAACAGCTCGGACTCAATCAGGTCTTTGGGTATTGCCGCCATATTCAGTGCGATAAACGGCGCTTTTGAACGTGGGCTATGACGATGCAGGGCGTGAGCGACGAGCTCTTTACCGGTACCGGATTCGCCATTAATCAGCACGCTGATGGATGATCGCGACAAACGGCCAATAATGCGAAAGACATCCTGCATTGCCGGCGCTTCGCCGATGATGTCGGCAGTTGGGCTGCTTATTGGCGCATTTCGCGGCTGTTGCTGCTCCTGATAGTGGCTTATCGCCCGGTCGACCAGGGCGACGGCTTCATCAATATCAAAAGGTTTGGGCAGATAATCAAACGCGCCTTGCTGATAAGCGCTGACCGCAGCGTCCAGATCGGAATGTGCGGTCATTATGATGACCGGAAGCATTGGATGACGCTGCTTAATCTGTTTGAGCAGCGCCAGACCATCCATTCCCGGCATACGGATATCTGACAGCAGTACATCCGGGGTTTTGGTGGTGAGGGCATCTAGCACCTCATTGCCGCTTTCGAACGTTGTGCAGCTCAAGCCGGCTCCGGTGAGCGCGCGTTCAAGCACCCAGCGGATGGAGCTATCGTCATCAACGATCCAGGCTATCCCTCGTTGCATAAACACCTCTACTTCCGAATAGGCAGGTATACCGAAAATTCGGTATGACCCGGCCAGCTGGTGAATTCAATTTTGCCGGAGTGCTGATCGATAAGGCTGCGGGCGATAGATAAGCCCAGGCCGGTACCGCCTTCGCGGCCGCTGACCATCGGATAAAACAGCGTATCCTGGAGATGGGGCGGAATACCCGGGCCATTATCTTCAACGTCAATACGTGCGGCGAGGCGATAACGCACCCCGTGCAGCGTCAGCTGGAAAGCGGTGCGGGTGCGGAGAACAATTTCGCCCCCTTCCGGCCCCAGCGCCTGCAGCGCATTACGGACGATGTTCAGCAACACCTGTTCAATTTGATCCGGGTCGTGGGGCAGCTCTGGTAGGCTGGGGTCGTAATCACGGATTAACTTCACGTTGTCCGGTAACTCCATGGAGACCAGTTTCACTACCCGCTCGGCGACTTTATGGATACTTTCAGTAACGTGCATGCCCGGATGCTGTGGCCCAAGCAGGCGATCGACCAGATTTCTCAGCCGGTCAGCCTGCTCGATGATCACTTTGGTGTATTCCGTTAGCGCCGGGTCGGGCAGGGCTTTGCTGAGCAGCTGTGCCGCGCCGCGCAGGCCACCTAACGGGTTTTTTATCTCATGTGCCAGGCCGCGGACCAGATCGCGGGCGGCGACCTGCTGTGCGTGCTGCAGTTGCTCCTGGCTCAGGCGGCGCTGGTTATCCATTGGCGCCATTTCCAGCAAAATAAAGCCTTCCGGTAGCCGCTGGGCGGTCAGCGACAGGATGTGTGAGCGGCCATCGATAACCAGCGTGACTTCGTTATCGGTAAAACCCTGGCCCGCCTGCAGGCTCTCCTGCATCAGCCCGATATTCAACGAAAAATAGCTCAACAGCTCAGGTAACGGGGTGCCAAACAGCTTGCGTGAACTTTGCGCCAGCAGCTGCTGCGCCGCAGGATTGGCAAAGTGCACCGCCAGGTCATCATCGACCAGTAAGATACTGTTGATAAGAGAGTTGAGGATCTGCCCAGCATCGGGCAGTGTGCCTGTTGCCATTCGACAGTCTCCTGAAAAAGAGTGCACCAATTTAGTGCAGTATAGCTTTTTATCGGTAAAAAGCTCGCGAGATCAGCGTGTTGGTG
This sequence comes from Klebsiella sp. w6, assembly GCF_033100215.1. Taxonomy (NCBI): domain Bacteria; kingdom Pseudomonadati; phylum Pseudomonadota; class Gammaproteobacteria; order Enterobacterales; family Enterobacteriaceae; genus Klebsiella; species Klebsiella sp. w6. Next base: position 5,498,823 of record NZ_CP136907.1, on the reverse strand, counting down.
GAGAAAAAAGCCCATCCTGAGATGGGCTGAAAGTTTCCACGGCAACAAAATATCCCGGGCATCCCGCGCCACAACACGACATACCCTGGATTTACAGCAAAATTAGACGCTGTAGTACAGTTCGAACTCAACCGGATGCGGAGTCATGCGTACGCGGTCGTTCTCTTCCAGACGCAGGGCGATGTAAGCATCGATAGCGTCATTGGTGAACACGCCGCCAGCCGTCAGGAACTCGCGGTCAGCATCAAGGGCCTGCAGGGCTTCTTCCAGAGAGCCTGCAACCTGCGGGATCTCTTTCGCTTCTTCCGGCGGCAGGTCATACAGGTTTTTGTCCATTGCTTCGCCCGGATGGATTTTGTTCTTGATACCATCAAGGCCAGCCATCAGCAGCGCCGCAAAGCACAGGTACGGGTTGGCAGCCGGGTCCGGGAAGCGCACTTCGATACGACGCGCTTTCGGAGAGGTCACCACCGGAATACGGATGGAGGCAGAGCGGTTACGCGCAGAGTAAGCCAGCATAACCGGCGCTTCGTAACCCGGGACCAGACGCTTGTAGGAGTTGGTGGTCGGGTTCGCCAGGGCGTTGATAGCTTTAGCGTGTTTGATTACGCCGCCGATGTAGAACAGCGCCTGCTCAGACAGACCTGCGTATTTGTCGCCGGAGAACAGGTTAGTCCCGTTTTTCGCCAGAGACATATGGCAGTGCATGCCGGAGCCGTTATCGCCGAACATTGGTTTCGGCATAAAGGTCGCGGTTTTACCGAAGCGGTGAGCGACGTTGTGAACAACGTATTTGTAAATCTGAATTTCGTCCGCTTTTTTGGTCATGGTGTTGAAGCGGGTTGCCACTTCGTTCTGACCTGCGGTAGCCACTTCGTGGTGGTGAGCTTCAACAACCAGGCCCATCTCTTCCATGATCATACACATGGTGGAACGGATATCCTGAGAAGAGTCTACTGGCGGAACCGGGAAGTAACCCCCTTTCACGCCCGGACGGTGACCTTTGTTACCGCCTTCGTATTTGGTGGAGGAGTTCCACGCACCTTCGATGTCATCGATCGCGACATGGGAGCCGGAGATAGAGGCGCCAAAACGGATGTCGTCGAACAGGAAGAATTCTGGTTCTGGCCCGAACAGGACGGTGTCAGCGATGCCGGTGGCGCGCAGGTACTCTTCAGCGCGTTTCGCGATGGAGCGCGGGTCACGGTCATAGCCCTGCAGGGTGCCTGGCTCGAGGATATCGCAGCGGATGATCAGGGTCGGTTCTTCGTAGAACGGGTCAATGACCGCGGTGGAAGCGTCCGGCATCAGGACCATGTCAGATTCGTTGATACCTTTCCAGCCACCGATCGAGGAGCCATCAAACATTTTGCCTTCTTCGAAGAATTCGGCATTTACCTGATGAGACGGAATCGTGACGTGCTGTTCTTTACCTTTGGTATCGGTGAAGCGCAGATCGACAAACTTCACTTCGTGCTCGTTCAGCATCGTCAAAACGTGTTCAGCGGACATACTTAAACTCTCCCGGATTGGTCATTGTCGTCGTGGTAACGAAAACTTCATACTGCTTAAAAGTGGCGTTGTTGCCTTAAAAAATATAAAGCGAAATCTGTGCCAACTTTTAAATGCCCTATAAAACGCTGTATCATGCGCACCATAGTGCAAAAGGACTGCACCATGATGGAGATAATGCACCAAAGTAGTGCCTCAGTGTGAACATTGAGCACCATTTTGGTGCAATTTTTGTTACGGTGCCCTTTTATCGCTCCGTGAAAGCGGTCACAAAGAAACTCTGCAATACTTGTTTGCGGAGGATGTTTGTGATCCTGTTCAGTCCTTCGCTTAATACGTGTACAATAACGCGCTATTTCTAATGCCTGAGGCAAAGTTGTGATCGAAAATCTGCGTAATATCGCCATCATCGCGCACGTTGACCATGGTAAAACTACCCTGGTTGACAAGCTGCTACAGCAATCCGGTACGTTCGACGCACGTACTGAAGCACAAGAACGTGTGATGGACTCCAACGATTTGGAGAAAGAGCGTGGGATTACCATCCTCGCGAAAAACACCGCAATCAAATGGAATGATTACCGTATCAACATCGTTGATACCCCAGGGCACGCCGACTTCGGAGGTGAGGTTGAGCGTGTTATGTCCATGGTTGACTCTGTGCTGCTGGTGGTCGATGCCTTTGATGGCCCGATGCCGCAAACGCGCTTCGTGACCAAAAAAGCTTTTGCCCACGGCCTGAAGCCGATCGTGGTCATCAACAAAGTTGACCGCCCGGGCGCCCGTCCGGACTGGGTTGTCGATCAGGTCTTCGACCTGTTCGTTAACCTTGATGCGACCGACGAACAGCTGGACTTCCCGATCGTTTACGCGTCCGCGCTGAACGGTATCGCGGGCCTGGACCACGAAGACATGGCTGACGACATGACCCCGCTGTACCAGGCGATTGTTGATCGCGTGCCGGCGCCGGACGTTGACCTTGACGGTCCGCTGCAGATGCAGATCTCCCAGCTGGACTACAACAACTACGTTGGCGTCATCGGTATCGGCCGCATCAAACGCGGTAAAGTGAAGCCGAACCAGCAGGTCACTATCATCGATAGCGAAGGCAAAACCCGTAACGGTAAAGTCGGTAAAGTGCTGACTCACCTGGGTCTGGAGCGTATCGAGAGTGACGTAGCCGAAGCTGGCGACATCATCGCGATCACCGGTCTGGGCGAGCTGAACATCTCCGACACCATCTGCGATCCGCAGAATGTCGAAGCGCTGCCGGCACTGTCCGTTGATGAGCCGACCGTAACCATGTTCTTCAACGTCAACACCTCGCCGTTCTGCGGTAAAGAAGGTAAGTTCGTTACCTCTCGCCAGATCCTGGACCGTCTGAACAAAGAGCTGGTGCACAACGTGGCGCTGCGCGTTGAAGAAACCGAAGACGCTGATGCGTTCCGCGTTTCCGGCCGTGGTGAACTGCACCTGTCCGTTCTGATTGAAAACATGCGTCGTGAAGGTTTCGAGATGGCGGTTTCCCGTCCGAAAGTTATCTTCCGCGAAATCGATGGCCGTAAACAAGAGCCGTTCGAAAACGTGACGCTGGACGTCGAAGAGCAGCACCAGGGTTCTGTCATGCAGGCGCTGGGCGAGCGTAAAGGCGACCTGAAAAACATGAATCCAGACGGTAAAGGCCGCGTACGTCTCGACTACGTGATCCCAAGCCGTGGTCTGATCGGCTTCCGTTCAGAGTTCATGACCATGACTTCTGGTACCGGTCTGCTGTACTCCACCTTCAGCCACTACGACGACGTTCGTCCGGGCGAAGTGGGTCAGCGTAACAACGGCGTACTGATCTCTAACGGTCAGGGTAAAGCGGTTGCGTTCGCCCTGTTCGGTCTGCAGGATCGCGGTAAGCTGTTCCTCGGCCACGGCGCTGAAGTTTACGAAGGCCAGATCATCGGTATTCACAGTCGTTCTAACGACCTGACGGTAAACTGCCTGACCGGTAAGAAACTGACCAACATGCGTGCGTCCGGTACTGACGAAGCAACGGTTCTGGTTCCGCCGATTAAGATGACCCTGGAGCAGGCTCTGGAGTTCATCGATGACGACGAACTGGTAGAAGTGACCCCTACGTCTATCCGTATCCGTAAACGTCACCTGACTGAGAACGACCGTAAACGCGCAATGCGCGGTGCAAAAGAAGAGTAATTTTTCTTCTTGTTGTTCGCTAAACCCCGCCTCTCCGGCGGGGTTTCTTTTTTTCATTCCTGCATCATACGCCAATAGTCAAATCCTGCCTTTCCCGCTAAAGTTAATTTTCCACGGCGCGGAAGGAGACAAAAATGCTCTATATCTTTGATTTAGGTAATGTGATTGTCGACATTGACTTCAACCGGGTATTGGGAGCCTGGAGTGATTTAACCCGCATCCCGCTGGCGACGCTGAAGCAGCATTTCACCATGGGAGAGGCTTTCCACCAGCATGAGCGTGGCGAGATTAGCGATGAAGACTTTGCCGCCGCCATGTGTCATGAAATGAATATGTCCCTCAGCTATGAGCAGTTTGCTCACGGCTGGCAGGCGGTATTTGTCGCGCTGCGCCCGGAGGTAATTACCATCATGCATAAACTTCGTGCCCAGGGGCATCGGGTGGTGGTGCTCTCCAATACCAATCGTCTTCACACCACATTCTGGCCCGATGAATACCCGGAAGTGCGCGCTGCCGCCGATCGCATTTATCTGTCACAGGAGATGGGATTGCGTAAGCCTGAAGCGGAAATTTATCTGCGAGTACTGGAAGAAGAGGGATTTTCCGCCGCAGATACGGTCTTTTTTGATGATAACGTCGATAATATAGCAGGGGCCAACCGGTTAGGGATCACCAGTATTCTGGTGACCGGGAAGAAGACCATCCCTGACTATTTCGCGAATCAGCTATGCTAAAAACCGTTCAGCAAAAATTACACCACCATACCCGGCCGCTGCTGGCTTGGCTTAAGCTGCTGTGGCGGCGCATTGATGAAGACCATATGACGACCCTGGCGGGGAACCTCGCCTATGTGTCATTACTTTCCCTGGTGCCGCTGATAGCCGTCGTGTTCGCGCTGTTTGCGGCCTTTCCCATGTTTTCCGAAGTCAGCGTGCAGATTCGCCATTTTATCTTCGCCAATTTTATTCCGGCGACCGGGGATGTGATTCAGGGGTATATCGAACAGTTCGTGGCTAACTCCAGCCGTATGACCGCCGTAGGCGCGTTTGGCCTGATCGTCACCTCGCTGCTGCTGATGTACTCGATCGACAGCGCGCTAAACACCATCTGGCGCAGCACGCGCAGCCGTCCCAAAGTTTACTCCTTTGCCGTTTACTGGATGATCCTGACTCTTGGCCCGCTGCTGGCAGGCGCCAGCCTGGCGATCAGTTCGTATCTGCTGTCGCTGCGCTGGGCGAGCGATCTGGACGGCGTGATTGATAATCTACTCCGCCTCTTCCCGCTGATCCTTTCATGGGCGGCATTCTGGCTGCTCTACAGTATTGTACCGACCACCCAGGTGCGTAACCGCGATGCAGTGATCGGGGCGCTGGTGGCGGCGCTGCTGTTCGAGGCAGGTAAAAAAGCGTTTGCCCTCTATATCACCACCTTTCCGTCCTATCAGTTAATTTATGGCGTGATTTCGGTGGTGCCGATTTTGTTCGTCTGGGTGTACTGGACCTGGTGTATCGTCTTGCTTGGCGCTGAAATTACTGTCACTCTCGGTGAATACCGCAAACTTAAAACAGAAGAAACAGAACAACCATGATTGGATTAATTCAACGCGTATCCCGTGCAAGCGTTACCGTGGAGGATGAAGTGACGGGCGAAATTGGTCCGGGGCTTCTGGTGCTGCTGGGCGTCGAGAAAGACGATGATGAACAAAAAGCGAATCGCCTTTGTGAACGTGTGCTGGGCTACCGCATCTTTAGCGATGCGGAAGGGAAAATGAACCTGAATGTCCAGCAGGCGGGCGGCAGCGTGCTGGTGGTTTCGCAATTTACGCTGGTGGCGGATACCGAGCGGGGGATGCGACCGAGTTTCTCGAAAGGCGCTGCCCCTGACCGCGCCGAGGCGCTATATGAGTATTTCGTCGCCCGCTGTCGCCAGCAGGAAATGAACACCCAGACCGGAAGATTCGCTGCGGATATGCAGGTTTCTTTGGTCAATGATGGTCCCGTGACCTTTTGGTTGCAGGTATGACCCAGCTTCCGGGCAGGCTGCGGGTAACAAAAGAGAGTACGACTATGTATCACCTTCGTGTACCGCAAACAGCAGAAGAGTTAGAGAGCTACTACCAGTTCCGCTGGGAGATGCTGCGTAAGCCGCTGCATCAGCCAAAAGGATCGGAACGCGACGCCTGGGATGCGATGGCGCATCATCAGATGGTGGTGGATGAAGAGGGTAATCTGGTTGCCGTCGGTCGGCTATATATCAATGCGGAAAATGAAGCCTCCATTCGCTTTATGGCCGTTCATCCCTCCGTACAGGATAAAGGGCTGGGGACGCTGATGGCGATGACCCTGGAGTCCGTCGCGCGTCAGGAAGGGGTTAAGCGGGTCACCTGTAGTGCCCGCGAAGATGCGGTGGAGTTTTTCGCCAAGCTGGGCTTTGTGAACCAGGGGGAGATCACTACCCCGACCACCACGCCGATCCGTCATTTTCTGATGATTAAACCGATCGCGTCGCTGGACGATATTTTGCACCGCGGTGACTGGTGCGCGCAGCTCCAGCAGGCGTGGTATCAGCATATCCCGCTGAGTGAAAAAATGGGCGTACGCATTCAGCAGTACACCGGGCAGAAATTTATAACCACCATGCCGGAAGCGGGGAACCAGAATCCGCACCATACGCTGTTTGCCGGTAGCCTGTTTTCGTTAGCGACCCTGACCGGATGGGGACTTATCTGGCTGATGCTGCGCGAGCGGCATCTGGGGGGCACCATCATTTTGGCGGATGCGCATATTCGATACAGTCAGCCCATTAGCGGCCGCCCCAGCGCCATCGCCGACCTGGGATCGCTGAGCGGCGACCTCGACCGCCTGGCGCGTGGGCGTAAAGCCCGCGTGCAAATGCAGGTGGAGCTTTTTGGCGATGATAAACAGGGTGCGGTTTTCGAGGGGATCTACATCGTGCTGCCGGCGAAGCCTTTTGGTTCGTACGAAGAGGGCGGTAACGAGGAAGAGTAAGCGCCCTCTGGCCGTTATCGTCCTGGCGATGCCACACGCCAGGCGATATCCCGCATAGCATCACGCGCGGCGTGGCTGACGCCCCCCAGCTGAAAGAAGCCGTGGATCACCCCCAGATAACGCTGACAGGAACTCTCCACCCCTTGCTCCGTCAGCCTTCGGTACAGCACTTCGCCCTCATCGCGTAAAGGATCGAACTCAGCTGTCAGAATATGCACCGGTGGCAGCCCGTTAAAATCTTCTCGCCAGAGTGGACTGGCATCCGGATGGTTTGCCGGCGTCGAGGCGAGGTACATTTCGTAGCCGCTCAGTAGCGTGTCCCGGGTAATCACATAGTCATCGCCATTGCTGAGGTAGCTCGCCATGCTGGCGGTGGGGTCAAGCATCGGATAAATCAGAATCAGTTGTGCAGGATTCCACGCCGCTTTCGCTTTCAGGCGCAGAGCCGTGACCAGGGCGAGGTGCCCGCCGGCGCTGTCGCCGGCCAGCGTGATACGCGAGGCATCAACGCCAAGCTGCTTTGCGTGCTGGTGAATAATCGTAGCACCTCGTTCTGCATCATCGTGCGCCGCCGGAAAGGTATGCTCCGGCGCCAGGCGGTACTGTACAGCGATCACCCGGCAACCGCTGAACATGGCTAACTGACGGAGTTGGTTATCGTGGGTGGTAAAGCCGCCGCTGACAAAACAGCCGCCGTGGTAGTAGATAAGCGTGGGTAGCAGGCCGTCGGCAGTGGGCGGTGAAACGACGCGGAAGTGCATCCCCTCCAGGGTGATATCCTCCACCCGCACTCGCGTTTCCGTCTCCCCGGCGAGTACCGCACTGGCGATATAGCCGGCCCTCCGATCATCAATATGTTGATCGCGCGATGACGGACGACCTGCCGCAATAAATGCCTCAACCAGCGAAGCAATCCCTTTCTCCAGCGCCATATGTAGTTCCTTGTACTGTTTTAATATCCAGTGTTATAGCCTGGATTATGGCGAAAATACAGGCCTGTTGAGGTCGCCTGTGCATTATGGAAAGCGGCTCGCAAAAAAGCGTTTACCTGGCAAAATCCTTTTTGTTTCCGATTTCAAAAGCTGTAGATTGCTCATAACTTCATCACTGGTGATATACTTGAGGTATATATGAGCATGATGGCTGAAAGGGATATGGGCAGAATTCTTCTCGATTTATCAGACGATGTCATTCAACGTCTCGATGACCTCAAAGTGCAGCGTAACATTCCGCGAGCGGAACTGTTACGTGAAGCGGTTGAACAATATCTGGAGAAACAAGATCGAGCTAAAGATACCATCTCCAGTGCGCTGGGTCTGTGGCAAGACTGCGAAGAAGACGGCATGGAATATCAACGTCAGCTACGCAAGGAGTGGTAATGACCTCCGGATCTGCGCTTTTTGATACCAATATTCTTATTGATTTATTTAGCGGGCGTCGCGAAGCCAAACAGGCGCTGGAGGCCTGGCCACCGCAGAATGCGATCAGTCTGATTACCTGGATGGAGGTGATGGTTGGCGCTAAAAAATATCACCAGGAGCAGCGTACGCGAATGGCGCTAAGCACCTTTAATATCATTAACATCTCACAGGATATTGCAGAGCGAAGCGTTGCGCTGCGGCAGGAGTATAAGCTTAAGCTGCCGGATGCCATCATTCTGGCGACGGCGCAACTCCATCGTCTGGAACTGATTACGCGGAATACGAAGGATTTTGCCGGTATTCCTGGCGTAGTCACGCCGTACGAACTACACCCTGAATAATTCGAGTGGCAGGAGGACGACAAGGGAGCGACAAACTCGTCTGAAACGAGTGTGTCGAGCCAAAGGCTGGTCTCTGATGACAGTCAGTGACGCGGGTGAGTCATTCCTGACTACGCTCGTATCGCAAGAAGGAAAGCGGGCGGCAAGAGCCGCCCGAAATCACACTGCAGAACTTACTCCCCTTCGCCGGGGAACATGAACGGGTTAATTGAGCTCCTGGCGAAGCCTTCCTGTTCCATACGGGCGTCGAGCACCAGGGACGCCAAATCGTCGGCGACGGCTTCGACTTTCGGATCCTTCTCCTGATACATAATCTTCAGGTAGGTTCCGCAGTCGCCACAGCTTTCGGCTTTCACCGCTGCCTGCTCGTTGTCCAGCGACCAGTAGTGCAGGTCGCGGCTCTGTTCACAGTTGCTGCACTTGACGCGCACCACGTGCCACTCGGTTTCGCACAGGTTGCAGTGCAGATAGCGCAGCCCCTGAGTGGTGCCGATCTGCACGATGCTGGAGACCGGCATCGAGCCGCATACCGGGCAGAACTGACGCTGTTCGCCGTATTCGGCGCGCGCTTTCCCCGGGATCAGGCTGGCCATCTGCGCCCAGTAGAGCGACAGCGCGGCCCAGATGAACGGCGCTTTATCACTGCTGACGGAGGCGAAGTCGGAAACAAACAGCGCGCTGGCCATCTGCTCCAGCTCCTGCTCAGAGGCTTTTTCCAGATTCTCAATGACCGCCAGCGCCGGGCCGCTCATTTCCGGCTTCAGCTCGGCAATCAGCGAGTGCAACAGCTTGTGCCAGTGCTTGTCGCGCGGCAGAACGTGGATATCCAGCGGCGGTTTACCCTGTTCGCTGGCCGCTTTAATGCGAGCCGTCAGATCCATCTGCAGCGGATGGTCGTACAGCACCACTTCCTGGGCATGGGCGATCAGCGCGGCAAAGCGCAGGTAATCGCCCAGCGGGTTGTTGGCGGCCAGCTCACGCAGGCGTTCAGCGCGGCGGTTATAAAGATTCTTCAGTCTGGGGAACAGTAGCGGCGGAATTGCTTCCGCCGTGCGTTTCTCGCTCGAACCCAGCTCGTCTTGCGGGATTATGCGAATACTCATTCAGATGACTTTTCCTGTTTCTGGCGGACCTCTCGGTACCAGCGCGGGTGATGTTTCTTCGCCCACGTTTTGGTAACCCAGCCTTCCACCATCGCGGTAATGGTGCCTTTCACCCAGAGGGCGGCGTAGATATGCACCATGATAACCACAATTAACGCCACTGCGGCAAATGAATGCAGCATCAGCGCAAATCGGATCACCGGGATTGAGAAAGCCGGCGCAAAATACGGACGCCAGATGATCACACCGCTCACCAGCAGCAGTACCAGCAAAATAATCGCCGCCCAGAACACGCATTTCTGGCCGAAGTTATAGCGCCCGGTATCGCCCACCTCCTCGTTGACGACGATCTTACGAATATTCTTCGCCCAAAAGATATCATCCCGATTGATTAGGTTGTGGTGCCAGTAACGGAAAAACATGATGATAAACGACGCGAACATCACCACCCCGACGAACGGGTGGAGAATACGCGCCAGCTGCGGCGTACCGAGAATATGCATCAGCCAGTTAAAGGACGGGAAGAAAAAGCCTAACCCGCTCACTGCCGCCAGGACGAAGCAGAAGGCGGTGACCCAGTGGTTGATGCGTTCCGGCGCCGTGTAGCGCACGATGGTGTCACGTCTTTTCATTTGCGCACCTCGTCTTTCTCTTCATGCAGGTTGTCCTCTTCCTCTTCCGCGCGGTTCGGACCGACGCCGACGTAGTGGAAGATACTGGCTGCGAAGGTCGCGGCGAAGCCGACGGCCGCCAGCGGTTTCCAGATGCCTTTCCAGAACTTCACGGTCTGGCTGATCTCCGGGTTTTCCGGCAGGCCATGGTACAGATTCGGCTTGTCGGCATGGTGCAGCACGTACATGACGTGGGTGCCGCCGACGCCGGCCGGATCGTACAGGCCCGCATTGTCATAACCGCGGGTTTTCAGCTCAGCCACGCGTTCACCGGCCAGCGTTTTCATATCCTCTTTGGAGCCAAAGTGGATTGCGCCGGTCGGACAGGTTTTCACGCAGGCAGGCTCCTGGCCGACGGTCACGCGGTCTACGCACAGGGTACATTTGTAGACGCGGTTGTCTTCCGGGTTCAGACGCGGTACATCGAACGGACAGCCGGCGATACAGTAGCCGCAGCCGATACACTGCTCGGACTGGAAGTCGACGATACCGTTGGCGTACTGAATGATCGCGCCTTCTGACGGGCAGGCCTTCAGGCAGCCCGGGTCCGCGCAGTGCATGCAGCCATCCTTGCGAATGAGCCATTCCAGCTTGTCGTTTTGTTCCACTTCCGAGAAGCGCATGACCGTCCATGACTTGGCGGTCAGATCCGCCGGGTTGTCATACACCCCGACGTTGTGACCGACTTCATCACGAATATCGTTCCATTCGGAGCAGGCCACCTGACAGGCTTTGCAGCCGATACAGGTGGTGACGTCGATAAGCTTCGCCACCTCCTGCTGGTGGTCCCGCGCCTGAGGCGCGGGGGTGAAACCGTTAGTCGCGGAACGACGAATAATATCTTGCGATTGATAAGCCATAAGTCGTCTCCGTTACACCTTTTCCACGTTCACGAGGAAAGCTTTGAACTCCGGTGTCTGCGTATTCGCATCACCGACGAACGGCGTCAGCGTATTGGCAATAAAGCCTTTTTTCGCTACGCCCTCATAGCCCCAGTGAATAGGAATGCCGATGGTATCGATATCCTTACCGTCAACTTTCAGCGTGCGAATACGCTTGGTCACCACTGCCTTGGCTTTGATATAGCCGCGGTTAGAGGAAACTTTCACGGTATCGCCGTGGCCGATGCCGAGCTTATTCGCCAGTTTTTCACCGATCTCCACAAACTGCTCCGGCTGCGCGATGGCGTTAAGCAACGCGTGCTTGGTCCAGTAGTGGAAGTGTTCGGTCAGGCGGTAAGTGGTGCCGACGTACGGGAATTTGTCCGCTTTGCCCATCTGCTCGAGATCGCCTTTGAAGACGCGAGCGGCCGGGTTAGAGACCACGTTTGGATGCAGCGGGTTAGTCCCCAGCGGCGTTTCAAACGGTTCGTAGTGTTCCGGGAACGGCCCTTCCGCCATTTTATCAATAGCGAACAGACGGCCCATCCCTTCCGGCTGCATGATAAACGGACCGACGTCGCTGCCAGGGGCGGCGGCGCTGTAGTCCGGAATATCCACGCCGCCCCATTTCGCGCCGTCCCACTTCAGCAACTGACGCTTCGCATCCCACGGTTTACCCTGCGGGTCCGCGGAGGCGCGGTTATACAGGATGCGGCGGTTGAGCGGCCAGGCCCAGGCCCAGCCCAGCGTGTTGCCGAGGCCTGACGGGTCGGCGTTATCGCGGCGCGCCATCTGGTTGCCGTCCGGCGTCCAGCTACCGGCGAAGATCCAGCAGCCGCTGGAGGTGGTGCCATCATCGCGCAGCTGGGCAAAGGAGCTCAACTGCTGCCCTTTCTTAACGATCACCGCGCCGGTCGCCGGGTCGGTGATATCCGCCAGCGCTTTACCGTTGCTTTCCATCGCCACTTCTTCAGATGCCGGCTCGTGCGGAGTGGAGTAGTTCCACGTCATGTTGAGCACCGGCTCCGGAGCTGGTCCGCCCTCTTCGGCATACATCTTACGCAGGCGAGTGAAGATACCGGCGAGGATTTCACCATCGGTGACAGCGATCCCCGGGGCGTCCGCGCCTTTCCAGTGCCACTGCAGCCAGCGGCCGGAGTTGACGATCGACCCGTTCTCTTCAGCGAAACAGGTGGAGGGCAGGCGGAACACTTCGGTCTGGATTTTCGACGGGTCAACATCGTTCGACTCACCGTGGTTTTGCCAGAAGGTGGACGTTTCGGTGTTCAACGGGTCGATGGTCACAAGGAACTTCAGCTTCGACAGAGAAGCCACCACCTTGTTTTTGTTCGGGAACGAGGCGACCGGGTTAAAGCCCTGGCAAATATAGCCATTCACTTTGCCCTGATTCATCATCTCGAAATACTGCAGAACGTCGTAGCTCTTATCCCACTTCGGCAGCCAGTCAAAGCCCCAGCTGTTTTCTGCCGTAGCTTTGTCGCCGAAGAAAGCTTTCATCATGGAGACGAAGAACTTCGGATAGTTGCCCCAGTAGTTGACCTGGTCTTTCAGCAGCGGCTTCGGCGTGTTAGCCGTCAGGTAGGTCTGCAGGTCGGCCTGTTTTTCATTCGGCAGCGACATGTAGCCCGGCAGGCTGGTGGAGAGCAGGCCGAGGTCGGTCAGACCCTGGATATTGGAGTGACCGCGCAGGGCGTTGACACCGCCGCCGGCCATCCCCATGTTGCCGAGCAGCAGCTGGATCATCGCCATGGTGCGGATGTTCTGTGCGCCGATGGAGTGCTGGGTCCAGCCGAGAGCATACAGGAACGACGCGGTCTTATCCGGCGCGCTGGTTTCGGCAATGTATTCGCAAACTTTAAGGAAGTCGGCCTTCGGCGTACCGCAGATGTTTTCGACTACATCCGGGGTATAACGAGAAACGTGCTGCTTCAGCAGGTTCCAGACGCAGCGCGGATGTTGCAGCGTGGTATCGCGTTTGGCGAAGCCGTTCTCATCCAGCTCATAGTTCCAGCTGGTTTTGTCGTACTGGCGTTTTTCTGCGTTATAGCCGCTGAACAGCCCGTCGTCGAAGCTGTAGTCCTCACGCACGATCAGGCTGGCGTTGGTGTAGGCTTCGGTGTATTCGCGGTTGAATTTTTCGTTATTCAGCAGGTACAGGATCACGCCCGACAGGAAGGTTATGTCGGTACCGGAACGAATTGGGGTATAGAAGTCAGCCACCGACGCCGTACGCGTAAAGCGCGGATCGATAACGATGAGCTTGGCGCCATTATGAATTTTGGCTTCCATCGCCCAGCGGAACCCCACCGGATGCGCTTCTGCGGCGTTACCGCCCATCACCACGATCAGGTTGGCGTTCTTAATATCCACCCAGTGGTTGGTCATCGCACCGCGACCAAATGTTGGAGCAAGACTTGCTACCGTTGGTCCGTGTCAGACACGCGCCTGGTTATCCACCGCCAGCATCCCGAGGGCGCGGGTGAATTTTTGCGTTAAATAACCGGTCTCGTTACTGGAGGCGGAGGCGCACAGCATCCCGGTGGTCAACCAGCGGTTGACGGTGGTGCCGGCGTCGTTTTGTGCGATAAAGTTGGCGTCGCGGTCCTCTTTCATCAGCTTCGCGATGCGATCGAACGCTTCGTCCCAGCTGATTTGCTGCCATTTATCGGAGCCTGGCGCGCGATATTCCGGGAATTTCAGGCGGCTTTCAGAATGGATAAAGTCCACCAGACCAGCCCCTTTCGGACAGAGCGCACCACGGTTAACCGGATGATCCGGATCGCCTTCGATATGGAAAATGGATGCTTTGGCGTTTTTTGCGCCGTCGCCGAGGCTATACATCAACAGCCCACAGCCGACAGAACAGTATGTACAGGTGTTACGGGTTTCTCGCGTGCGCAGCAATTTGTACTGCCGTGTCTCCGCGAGCGCAGTTGCCGGGGCAAAGCCCAGCGCTGCTGCCGTGGTTCCCGCCATACCGCCAGCGCAGATCTTAAAGAACTGCCTTCTGCTGACCTGCATGGTTCGCTCCTTGTTTCGACATTGTCACATGTAGTTATTTGCTTTGCGGTGAAGGCCGCAAAGGTTCAGAATTAGGGCTAATTTCCCTCATTCCTGAAGGGATAAAAACAGAATACCACATTGTGTGTATGCCTGTTCCAATACGGTTAAAGCAAAGTGAACAAGAAGCCTCTCGAACAAATCAAAAATGTGACGAATGTCACAGGATATCGCCAGGTCTCCCTCTGGAAACGCGAGGATCTGCAACACCCTCAGCCAGACGAGTTAGCCGAAGAAATTCCCGTCGCGCTGGTCTACAACGGTATCTCCCATGTGGTGATGATGGCCACGCCGAAAGACCTGGAACAATTCGCCGTCGGCTTTTCCTTATCCGAAGGGATTATCGAGCATCGGCGGGAGATTTTCGGCATGGACGTGGTGTCGGTGTGCAATGGCCTTGAGGTACAGATTGAGCTCTCCAGCCGACGTTTTATGGGGCTCAAAGCCCGGCGTCGCGCGCTGGCCGGGCGCACCGGCTGCGGGGTATGCGGCGTCGAGCAGCTCAATGATATTGGTAAGCCAGTTCAGCCGCTACCGTTCACTCAGACGTTCGATCTAGCCAACCTCGACCACGCCCTGGCGCATCTTAACGACTTTCAACCGGTCGGCCGGCTCACCGGCTGTACCCATGCGGCTGCCTGGGTCAGGACGACTGGCGAGCTGGCGGGCGGCTTTGAAGACGTTGGCCGGCATGTCGCCCTGGATAAACTGCTGGGCCAGCGCGCGGAAATTGGCGAGGACTGGCAGCATGGCGCCGCGCTGGTCTCCAGCCGCGCCAGCTATGAAATGGTGCAGAAGGCCGCGATGTGCGGCGTCGAGATCCTGTTCGCAGTCTCGGCGGCCACTACCTTAGCGGTGGAAGTGGCCGAGCGCTGCAATCTGACGCTGGTGGGCTTTTGCAAGCCGGGCAGGGCGACAGTCTACACCCATCCGCAGCGTTTAATTGCGGGTTAAATATCGATCAATAAATTTGAACAATGACAGCAAATCCTTCCGCTTTTTGTTTAGCGATGTGCGGGCTACTATTTAACACATCAAGGCACGGCGCCTTATCTAAACAACTAAATGAAAGGGTTTATATCATGAAAAGCATCAAAACTTTTGTCGCAGTAATCGCACTGGCCGCTTCTTTTGGTTCATTCGCTGCTGAAACCGTGACCGCCACCGCTGCCACGATGGATGGTGCGGAAGCGAAAATCGCTGCTCAGGCGCAGGCTGCTGGCGCTTCGTCTTACAAAATTACCGAAGCCTTTACCGGCAACCGCGTGCATATGACTGCGGAACTGAACAAATAAGCATAAAGTTACTGTCGAAAGAGCGCCTTAGGGCGCTTTTTTTGTTTCGCTTCCCGCATCGGCGAAATTACCCGATATTCCCCTCTGCTACGAAAAAATGTGGCAGTAATCACGTTTCCGCTCTTTTCTTAAATCCCCATATTAACGGCAAAGGAAAGGTCTGCACGCCTGAATATCTCGATATTTTAACGCTATGAAATATAAAGATATTAAAAACAGAAAGCGATGGCGATCACCCTCTTTAAATGAGATGTTTATCACATAAATAAGCATGTCACTGCTACTGTCAACCATTCACTGACGTAATTTAATACGCATTATGTGATCTTTATTGCAAATAGAAGGCTTGTACTCAGGGAAAAATGTTGTCAGGCAAATGAGCGAGGAAGCGTCATGAAAATTGGCATCGTTATTAGCGGCGGGGATGTTTCGGGAATGAATAATTTTATATTCCAGGTAGCCAGGCAGGCTAATGCCGATATCACGCTGTTTAATGGCGGTATTCCAGGGCTACTGGAGAAAAGTCATCAGGATATGGCGTGGCGCGATCTGGTTGATTTCTCCATTACCGCGGTGCCGATCATTACCTCGGGGCGAACCAGTCGCAAACTGCAGCGCAGTGAATATGAAAGCATTGCTAAAAAACTTAAATCTCTGCGTATTGATGTGCTCATTATGGCCGGGGGGGATGGCAGCCTGCAGTTTCTGAATACCCTTAGTGAATTTGAGATTAATTGCTTTGGTGTCGGGATGACTATCGATAATGATGTGTATGGCAGTGATTATACGATTGGTTTTTCCACGGCCTGTGAGCAAATTATTAAAGAAGTCTCCCGTTTAAGAAATACCGGAAGAGCGCTGCCGGGTCGGGTTTTTATGGTTGAGATATTAGGAGGCTATTGTGGAGAACTAACGTTACAGTCCGCCATTAAATGTAATGCTGATATTGCCCTGATCCCGGAGGCACAGATGCCGCTGACCATGCTTGCGGAACGGATTACCCGGAAGCTGAGCATGCAAAATAGCGTCGTGATCCTCTGCTCAGAAGGCTATACCAAAGAGTACTCTCCCGGCTTTCAGGGGGCGATTGATACCATGATTAAACAGCTGGAACCACAAATAGGTGTCCGTATCCGTAAAACGATCGTCGGCTATGGTTTACGCAGCGGTGATCCAACCTGTGAAGAGATTTATCAGGGTACCATTATGGCCAGTGAAGTGGTTCGCTGTATTCAGTCAGGTATGAAAAATAAAGCCATAATAATTAATTCCAGTAACAAACCTATTCCGATTGATCTAGTCAGTATGAAAAAACGTCTGGTCGATACTGAAGGACATCATTATAAACTTGCCAAGCAACTCAATATTATTTGAGGAGACCCTCCATGCTGAAAATTTTATGCGTATGTGGCTGCGGCCTCGGTTCAAGCTTTGCCATTGAAATGACGGCGAAGGCAGTTTTAAAGAAGCTGGAAATTCCCGCTCATATTGAACACACCACCGTTTCCGAAGCTGGGGCCTTTAAATCGGATATGATTCTGACGCAAAAAACCTTTGCCGACATCTTAACCGCCGATGCCAGTGAAGAAGAAATTAAACGTGTCGTGGTATTGAATAAACTTACTGATAAAGAGGAGATTGAAACCAAGATCGTCGCATTCTTAAAAGAACGTCATCTGAAGGTGGCTGATTATGAATAGCTTCGTTGCGTTTATCGTTAAGGATTTACTCGGCCAGGCATCCATCCTTATTGCTTTTATTGCCATGCTTGGCCTGATCCTGCAAAAGAAATCGCCAGGCAAAACCGCGGAAGGGACATTTAAAACGCTGCTCGGTTTCTTAATTATGATGGCCGGGATAAACATCATTGTCGCCACCCTGACCTTCCTGAATGATATCTTCACCCAGGGGTTTGGCATGAAAGGCTATATTACCGATGTGGCCGCCATCGCCGGGTTAGCGAATCGGGAATTAGGTTCGGAAGTGGCGCTGACGCTGCTGGTGATCTTTGCTGTCAACATTATTATCGCCCGTCTGACGCCGCTAAAATATATTTTCCTGACCGGCCAGGCGCTGCTGTGGATGGCGACAATTGGGGCTGTGATTGGCTATAAGTCCGGGCTCACTGGCGTACCGCTGATTTTAACCGGGGGTATCTTCGGCGGTGTGATGGCGGTCTTAATGCCGGCCCTGGCGCAGCCGGTGGTCAGGCGCATTACCGGGTCTGACGATGTGGCCCTGGGGCACTTCTGTACCATCGGCTATCTGGTGCAGGCTGCGGTCGCTAAAGTTGTCGGAAAAGGCTCTCGCTCCACGGAAGATCTCGAACTGCCTGATAACTTTAAGTTTCTGCAGGATACCTATCTGGCCATGGCGGTGGTGATGGTGCCGATGTATCTCATCCCGGCTATTGCGGCGGGGCCGCAGTACATCGCGCAATTCTCCGGCGGCATTAATTACCTGATGTATGCCTTCATGCAGTCCATTCAGTTTGTCGCCGGGGTCTTTGTCCTCTATAGCGGTGTGCGTTTATTACTCAATGAGCTGGTGCCGGCTTTTCGCGGTATCGCGATGCGTATTGTCCCGGATGCAAAGCCTGCTCTCGATTGCCCGGTGCTGTTTCCCTATGCGCCAAATGCGGTGATTGTCGGATTTCTGGCGACGACTGTCGGCTCGATTATCGGCATGCTGGTTTTCCCGATGTTCGGTCTGGCGATGATCCTCCCCGGGCTGTTAACCAACTTTTTCGCCGGCGGTACGGCAGGGGTATTTGGTAATGCGCTGGGCGGACGTCGCGGGGCGATGATCGGCGGGGTTATCCACGGTCTGTTTATCACTTTTCTGCCGGCTATTCTGGTGCCCATGCTGGAGAGCTACGGCTTTACGGGCGTCACCTTCAGCGATTCTGACGTCATCAGCTCCGGTCTGGTATTAGGCCACGCCTTCCAGAATAACTGGCTCTTTGTCGCCTTGTTTATTGTGTTTGTCGCCGCACTGGCATGGTTTGTAAACGGTAAATCCGCTAAGCCGAAAGGGGAAAATGTTCATGAGTCTGTATAATTTTAATGAGATTTTAAACATCGCTCAGGAAAGAAATTTTAAAGCGATTGGCTCGTTTAACTTGCACTGTATTGAGATGTTACCGGCTTTTTTCAAAGCCGCGCAAAACAGCCACAGCCCATTAATGATCCAAATATCAACCGGTACCGCAGAGTATCTGGGGTATCGGTTACTGGTCGATGCCGTGCGTTCATTAGCAGACAGTGAAAATATCCCGACCTGCCTGCACCTCGATCACTGCTCCGATATTAAAGCCATCGAGACGGCAATGAATGCGGGCTTTTCTTCGGTGATGTACGACGGGTCTCACTTAAGCCTCGAGGAAAATATCGGTAACACGCGGATTGTGGTGGAAATGGCCCGGCCGCGGAATATTACGGTAGAAGGTGAGCTGGGGGCGATCGGCGGGTCAGAGGATGGAAAAGCGGTGGCTGCCGAAGATATCTGTTTTACTACCGTCGACGACGCGAAACGTTTTGTGGAGGAGACGCAGGTCGATATGCTGGCCGTCTCGGTGGGCACTGTGCATGGCCTGTACACCGGTAAAGCGCAGATACAGCATGCGCGGCTGAAGGCGATAAGCGAAGCGACTGGCGTGCCGCTGGTGCTGCATGGCGGCACAGGCGTTAGTGACGACGATATGCGGCTGGCCGTCACTGAAGGGATTAATAAAGTGAACGTCGGAACGGAAATGAACGTGCAGTGGGTCGACCGCTGTAAATCAACGTTCGAGAAAGGAAAAGTAAATGACAGCGTACGGAAATTTTTAATTCCCGCCAACCAGGCAGTGACTGCCGTATTAATGGAAAAAATGGCGCTATTTAAATAGCGTTTTTACCGACACATATCTTTTGTTGCCCTGTCTTCCGCCAGGGAGGGAGCTTGCTATGTTTGAATCATTGAAAACGCTGTGGAAAAAAGAGCAAAACCCGCTGCAGGATTATGATCAACAGTCCCGTCAGCTGGCGGAAGAGATCGCCAGACTGGAAGGCGAATTACAGCGCCAGCCCGATAATAGCGACGTGCAAAAAACATTGATGTTGACTTACAACCGGGCATTATCGGTATATGCCAAGAGTAAGAGCCACCGGCAGGATATCGATGCGCTGTTTCTGCAGATTGATAATTTACGCAATATTATTCGTCGCAATATCTAGGAACAGAGAATGACCATAAAAGAACTGCTTATTGAGGCCGATGCCATTCAGGTTGGCGTTGTGGAATCCGACTGGCAGCGGGTAATAAAGTTGGCTGCCCGCCCGCTGGAGGCGAAAGGCTTTATTTCGGCGGAATATAGCCAGGCGGTGATCGATAATACCTTGAATCATGGCGCTTATTACGTTTTTGATGAAGGGATTGCCATCCCCCATGCCCGCCCCGAGTGCGGCGTCAGACGCAACTGCTTTAGCCTGGTGGTGCTGAAAAAGCCCATCCCGTTTGCGGACAGTGAAAAGGCGGACATTGTTATTATGTTTGGTGCCCGGGACAGCAATGCGCATATCGAGGAGGGCATCCGTTCCATCGTCGCGCTGCTGGATAACAATGACACCATGGCCAAACTGCGGACGGCCCGCAGCCGGGAGGAGGTCGTCGCATTACTATGAACAGACATCTGACCTCAGGCTGCAAAACGGCCATATTAATCAACGGCATTCCGGCGTCGGGGAAGAGCACCATCACCCGTTTGCTGGCGGAGACCTTTAGCCTGCCAGTGTTGACGATCGACGGCATCAAAGAGCCGTTTATGGCGCGCCTGGCCCCTGTCGACCGGCCGATGAATCGCCAGCTGGGCTGTGCGGCGTATGAGGTGATTTGGTCGATTGTCGGCGCGTCGCCTGCCAGCATGGTTTGGTTGATCGACGCCTGGTTCGGTTTTCAGCCGCGGGAGACCTTGCAGCGACTGCTACAGCAGGCGGGCGTGGAGCAGGTAATTGAGATCTGGAACCATATCACCCCGGAGCTGGCCGTCGCACGCTATGCCTCGCGGCTGGCGACGCGGCCGCCGGGCCACCCCGGCGAGGAGTATCTGCCGGAGCTGGCCCAGCTGGCCGGGCGGGCGCAGCCCATGTCTTTAGGGCCCGTATTGACGATAGACCAGCGGTATCCGCTGGAGATAAAACCGATTATTCACTGGCTTGAAGGCACGATCGCTGGAAAGCACGCCGGTTTGGCGGATTACGCTTACCCGCCCTAAGGCATACCCGCCAGGCGCAGCAGCGCGGTCACCACGGCGGCGGCGATAATCACGCCGATCAGCGGGACCTTGCGCCAGGCGAGGAACACGGCGACAGCCACACCCAGAACGCGCGCCATGCCGGCGAAATGCGCCCCTTCATAGAAGGTGGTGGCCAGGGCGACGGAAAAAAGCAGCACCGTCGCCGCATCGGAAAGCAGCGCCTGCGAGCGCTCGGAAAATGCCAGCCGATTGCCGAGCTTCGCGCCGCCGAGGCGCATCAGATAGGTTCCCAGCGACAGGATGGCGATACCGGCGATAAACAGCGTCATATTGCCCATTATTTTTTCCTCGACAGTAAACCAAACAGCGAAAGCAGCACCGGCAGCCCGGTGGGCACAAACGGTACGGCGGCAAGCGCCAGTGCGGCGCCGCTGGCGGCGCGGATCAGCGTAGTGCGGTTTTTAAAGACCGGGATCACCAGCGCCAGCAGGATCGCCGGGAAGACCGCATCAAGCCCGATGGTTTCCGGCGCTGGCAGCAGTTTGCCGACGGCCGCGCCGGTTAGCGTGCCGAGGGGCCAGATCAGCGCGACGCCGGCGCCGCACAGCCAGTAGGCCGCTTTGCGCTGCGCAGGGGTGGGCTGCGACAAGCCAAAGACCACGCTCTCGTCGTTCATAATGTGGCACCCGATAAAGCTTAAGGCGCGCCGACCAACCAGTTCGCGCACGGTCACTCCGAACGGGATATGGCGCGCGTTGACTAACAGGCCAGCGGCAGCGGCGGCCAGTGGGCTACCGCCGCTGGCGATAATGCCGATAAACATGAATTCAGAAGCGCCTGCCAGCACGGACACCGAAAGCAAGAGCGGCACCCATAAGGGGAAGCCGTAAGCCACCGCCAGCGACCCATAGGACATACCCACCACCCCGACGGCAAGGCAGACCAAAACGATCGCTTTTATCGTGTCTCCGCTGAGACTGGAGAGAGTTTGTTTCATATCACTTAGCCATATCGAACGATTTCCCATTATAATGAACACATAATGAACGTTTTTCAAGGCGAACGAATCGTTCGATATAAAAAACAAAGGGGCGGGTATGACACAGCCAATCAGCGTTATTGCCAAAAGCCTGGTGCGGGAGCGGGCGCGGACCGGTCTCTCGCTGGCGGAAGTCGCGCGTCGGGCGGGTATCGCAAAATCCACGCTATCGCAACTGGAGTCCGGCAACGGCAATCCGAGTCTGGAAACGCTGTGGTCGCTCTGCGTGGCGCTGGATATCCCGTTTGCCCGCCTGCTTGAGCCGCAGGTGAACAAAACGCAGGTGATCCGCCGCGGAGAGGGGACAAAGGTGGTGGCGGAGCAGGCGAACTATCAGGCCATTTTGCTGGCCGCTTGTCCGCCAGGCGCGCGTCGGGACATCTATTTACTGTTAACCCAGCCCGGCGCCGATCGTATTTCGCATCCGCATCCGCCAGGCTCGGTGGAACATATTATCGTCACCCAGGGGCGGGCGCGGGTAGGGCTGACGTCGGCGCCGGAAGAGCTCGGCGAGGGCGACTATATCTGCTACCCGGCGGATCAGGAGCATGTTTTTCAGGCGCTGGAGCCGGATACGCAGGCTCTGCTGATCGCTGAGCAAAACTGACATCGCGTCGGCGGGGGACGCGCGCTCGCTGGACGTCATAGCCATATTGCGGGAAACTAGCTTTCCTATGCGAAAACAGGGATATTTATGTCGCTGAAAGCCATTGCCAAACAACTTGGGATCTCCGTCACGACCGTCAGCCGGGCGTTGAACGGCTATGACGATGTGTCACAGGAGACCCGCGCCCGGGTTGAGGCTGAAGCGCAGCGCCGGGGCTATCGCCCCAACACTTTCGCCCGCCGTCTGAAAATGGGCACCATTGATGCCGTTGGTCTCGTCTTTCCTGTCCGCCCCGTGCCGCTCAACAATAACGTTTTTCTTGAGATGGTTGGGGAGATCAGCCATGAGCTGGCGCGCCATGACATTGATTTGTTGCTGATCGCCGATGATGAACAGGCGGATAAACATGGCTATATGCGCATGGTGCAGGGCCGTCGCGTCGACGCTTTAATCGTGGCCCATACCCTGGATGACGATCCGCGGCTGGCGCAGCTGCAGGCCTCTGGCTTTCCGTTTCTGGCGCTCGGCCGTAGCCGCCTGGCGCAGCCCTACGCCTGGTTTGATTTCGATAACTATGCCGGCACCTGCCGCGCCACCCGCCATCTGATTCAACAGGGCCACCAGCGTATCGCTCTGCTGGGTGAGAACAACAATCAGGCGTTTATTTTGCAACGGCGTAACGGCTATCTCGATGCTCTGCGCGAGGCGGGGTTATCCGATGCATGGCTGCGTAGCGTGCCGGCGACGCGCCGAGGCGGCTATCAGGCCACGCTGGAGTTGCTGCGCCTGCCGGAGCCGCCTACCGCGATTATCACCGACTGCAACACCCATGGCGATGGCGCCGCGATGGCGCTCGCCCATCTGGGGCGTTTGACCGGTGACAACCGCGTCGCCTTAGTAGTGTATGACGGCTTGCCGCAGGACAGCATCATTGAGACCGACGTTGCCGCGGTGATCCAGTCCACGCGGCAGGGTGTGGGACGGCAGATTGCCGATATGGTCCGCCGCTTAATTGCTGGCGAGGATCTGGCCTCGCTGCAGGTGCTCTGGCAGCCCGAATTCATCCCCGGCGAAACTGCCTGACCTGACCCCTTTTTAACCCGTAATTCTGAAGCCGATCACGGATCCGAAACGTTTTGGTTGGCATCCGAAACGTTTCGGATCAACAGTAAGACATTCCTTGTTATGGAGATGTCTGATGTCTGATTTGCTGATTCACCTGCAAAGTGCCGGTGCCGATGTTGTCATTAAAACTCGCCCTTTCGCCGAAATTGTCTACTGGGGGCCACATTTAAGCCACTTTTCACCGCAGGATGCCGACAGCCTGACGCGCCCGGTCGCCAACGGCAGACTGGATGTCGATTCGCCAGTGACCTTAATGGCGGAGCTGGGCCATGGCCTGTTTGGTGCGCCGGGCATTGAAGGCCATCGTCAGGGTCTGGATGCCTCTCCGCTGTTCACCACCAGCGAAGTGCGGCACGAGGGCCAGACGCTGACCTTGGTCAGCGAAGATCCACAGGCCGGCCTGCGTCTGCACAGCGAGATCGCGCTGGATGCCAGCGGCGTGCTGAGTGTGCGCCATGGCGTGACCAATCTGCGCGCCAGCCCATGGCAGGTGGATCGCCTGGCGGTCACATTGCCGGTCGCCGAACGCGCTCGCGAGGTGATGGCTTTCCATGGCCGCTGGATCCGCGAGTTTCAGCCTCACCGCCTGACGCTGGAGCACGACAGCTTTGTGCTGGAGAACCGCCGCGGGCGCACCTCTCACGAACATTTCCCGGCCCTGATCACCGGCAGCCGCGCCTTTAGCGAGATGCAGGGTGAAGTCTGGGGCGTACATCTGGCCTGGAGCGGTAACCATCGCCTGCGGGCAGAGGTGAAAACCGATGGCCGCCGCTATCTACAGGCCGAGGCGCTCTATCTGCCGGGTGAAATGGCGCTGGCGGAAGGGGAAACCTTGTGGACACCGTACCTGTATGCCAGCTACTCGGCGAACGGGCTGAACGGCATGAGCCAGCAGTTCCATCGTTATCTGCGCGAACGGATTATTCGCTTCCCGGGCAACAAGCCGCGTCCGGTGCATCTCAACACCTGGGAGGGGATCTATTTCGACCACGACCCGGACTACATCATGCGTATGGCTGACGAGGCGGCGGCCCTGGGCGTCGAGCGCTTTATTATCGATGACGGCTGGTTTAAAGGGCGCAACGACGACTGGGCGGCGCTTGGGGACTGGTATCTTGATGAGAAAAAATACCCCTACGGCCTGACGCCGGTTATCGATCATGTGAAATCGCTGGGGATGGAATTCGGTATTTGGGTGGAGCCGGAAATGATTAACCCGGACTCCGATCTGTACCGGGCGCACCCGGACTGGGTGCTGGCGCTGCCGGGCTATACCCCGCTGACCGGCCGCCATCAGTTTGTCCTGAATCTCAACATTCCGGAAGCGTTTGATTATCTGCTGGAGCGGATGAGCTGGCTGCTGGGCGAGCACGCGGTGGACTACGTGAAGTGGGATATGAACCGCGAGCTGGTGCAGCCTGGGCATCAGGGACGCGCCGCCGCGGACGCGCAAACGCGCCAGTTCTACCGCCTGCTGGATACGCTGGTGGCCCGTTTCCCGCACATTGAATTTGAATCCTGCTCCTCCGGGGGCGGGCGGATCGATTATGAAGTCCTCAAGCGCAGCCATCGCTTCTGGGCGTCTGACAATAATGACGCCCTTGAGCGCAACACCATCCAGCGCGGCATGAGCTACTTCTTCCCGCCGGAGGTGATGGGCGCGCATATTGGCAATCGCCACTGTCATGCCACCTTCCGCCAGCACAGTATCGCCTTCCGCGGCCTGACGGCGCTGTTTGGTCATATGGGACTTGAGCTGGATCCGGTGAGCGCTGATGAAGAAGAGCGCGCCGGATACCGGAAATATGCGGCCTTACATAAACAGTGGCGCGACGTGATCCATCACGGCGTGCAGTGGCGGATGGATATGCCGGACGCTACCACCCTTGCCCATGGCGTCGTCAGCCCGGATAAAGCGCAGGCGATTTTCCTCGTCAGCCAGCTGGCGATGCCGGACTACACCCTGATGGCGCCGCTGCGCCTGGCGGGGCTGGAGGCGAGCGCCCGCTATCAGGTGACGCTCCTCGATCATCCGAACATTCAGATAACCGGCGAGGGTGGCCACACCATGCGGAAGCTGCCGGCATGGATGACGACGCCGCAGACGGTGAGCGGTGAGTGGCTACAGCAGGCGGGGCTGGCGCTGCCCATCCTCGACCCGGAAAGCGCCATTCTGATTGGCCTGCAACGCGTGTGATGGTATCGGGCCGCGTCGCGGCCCTTCTTGAGGAAAATATAATGAACCCGACCGTCTGTACCCACAAAAACAACCCCAACTTCTGGATTTTCGGGCTGTTCTTCTTTCTCTACTTCTTCATCATGGCCACCTGCTTTCCGTTTCTGCCGATCTGGCTGTCGGACGTCATCGGCCTGAATAAAACCGAAACCGGCCTCGTTTTCTCCAGCCTGTCGCTGTTCGCCATCTGTTTCCAGCCGGTCCTCGGGGTGATCTCTGACAAGCTGGGGCTGAAAAAACACCTGATGTGGATCGTGACTGTTCTGCTGGTGCTGATTGCTCCCTTCTTCCTCTATGTTTTCGCTCCGCTGCTGAAAACCAACATCTGGCTCGGGGCGCTGAGCGGCGGCGCCTATATCGGCTTTGTATTCTCCGCAGGTGCCGGCGCGATGGAGGCCTATATCGAACGGGTAAGCCGCAACAGCGGGTTTGAATACGGCAAGGCGCGCACCTTTGGCTGTCTGGGATGGGCGCTGTGCGCGACCACCGCCGGAATGCTGTTCAGCATTAATCCCGAATGGGTATTCTGGATGGGGTCGGCCGCCGCGCTGCTGCTGGTGGTACTGGTGGCCATCGCCAAACCGCAGGCCAGTCAGTCCGCGCAGGTGATGGATTCGCTCGGCGCCAATCGCCCGGCGATCGATTTAAAAACGGCGGTGCGCATGTTCCGCCAGCGTAAGATGTGGATGTTTATTCTGTATGTCATCGGCGTGGCCTGCGTGTATGACGTTTTTGATCAGCAGTTCGCCACCTTCTTCAAATCGTTCTTCGCGACCCCGGAAGCGGGCACCCGCGCCTTTGGTTTCGCCACCACCGCGGGAGAAATATGTAACGCCATCATTATGTTCAGCTCGCCGTGGATTATTAACCGCATCGGGGCGAAGAATACCCTGCTGATCGCCGGGATGGTGATGGCGGCAAGAATGATTGGCTCTTCCTTCGCCACTACGGCCGCGGAAGTCATAGCGTTGAAAATGCTCCATGCGCTGGAGGTGCCGTTCCTGCTGGTGGGCGCCTTTAAATACATTACCGGTGTGTTTGATGTCCGGCTGTCGGCGACCATTTACCTGGTGGGCTTCCAGTTCGCCAAGCAGGTGGCGGCGATCTTCCTCTCCGCCTTCGCCGGCAATATGTACGATCGGATCGGCTTTCAGGATACCTATATGATCCTCGGCGGTATTGCCCTGACGGTTACCTTAATCTCAGCGTTTACGTTAGCGGGTAAGGCGAAAACCGAGCCGCTTCGGGATAATGCGATGACCGTTTAATCGACCGGCCTCCCGTCTGGAGGGAGGCCGGTTATTTTCACGCCAGATAAAACACTTCTTTGAGCTCCGCGCTCAGCGGGCTGTTATCTGGGTTGCTGGGCATCACCTCGCGCATGTATTTCCACCAGCGCTGGCACACTTCCGTGCTGGCGACCGCCTCCCAGCGGGCTTCCGACTCAATCTCCACCGTCGCGAACAGCAGATGGCGTTCTTTATCGAGATAAATGGCGTAATGGTGCGCGCCGTGGTCCTTCAGCACTGCCTCCAGTTCTGGCCAGATGGGGTTATGGCGGCGCTGGTACTCCTCGTGCGCGTCGGGGTTCACCTGCATGACGAAGGCTTTACGGATCATAAGGCCTCCAGATAGAGCTCGCGAACCTCATCGCGGCTGGCGGAGCGCGGGTTACACGGCGCGCACGGGTCGGCCAGCGCTTTATCCAGCCAGCCTTCGATATCGGCTTTGCTGACGCCAAGCTGGCTGAAACCCTGGGGGATCCCTACGCGTTTGCTCAGCGCGCGGATGGCGTTGATGGCCTCCATGCTGGCAGCCTCATCGTTCATGCCGCGGGTATCGACGCCCATCGCCTGCGCCACGCGGGCGAAGCGCGCCACCGCGTTCGGGCGGTTAAAGTTTTCGATGATCGGCAGCAGGATGGCGTTGCACACCCCGTGCGGCAGGTTGTGGGTGGCGCCAGGCTGATGGGCCAGGGCGTGTACCAGCCCGAGACCGGCGCTATTGAACGCCATGCCCGCCAGGTATTGGCCAAACGCCATCTGCTCGCGGGCCTGCAGATCGTGACCATCGTCTACCGCTTTCGGCAGCCACAGGTTGATCAGGCGAATGGCCTCGAGGGCGTTGGCGTCGGTCAGGGGATGGGCGCCAACGGAGACAAAGGCCTCGATGGCGTGGGTCAGGGCATCCATGCCGGTGGCGGCGGTAACGGCTGGCGGGATGTCGAGCATCACGCTGGCGTCGTCGACGGCGATATCCGGGATCAGGTTCGGGTCGATAATCACCTCTTTTACCTGCCGCTCGCTATCGATAATCACGGCGTTGCTGGTCATCTCCGCCGCCGTGCCGGCGGTGGTGTTGATGGCCACCAGCGGCACGCCAGCGTTTTTCACTTTGCCGACGCCGGAGTATGCGGTGGAGGGACCAGGGTTGGCGGTGAGGATTTTTATCGCCTTGGCGGTATCAATCGGGCTGCCGCCGCCGAAGGCGATCAGGTAATCGCAGCGGGCCGCCTGGTACGCCGCGTAGCCTTGCTGCACCAGCGCTTCGGTGGGATTGGGGTACACGCCGTCAAACAGCTGATAAGCCATCTGCTGTTCATCCAGCGCAGAAAACAGACTGTCCAGCAGGCCCAGCTTCACCAGTTGACCGTCGGTGACGATCAGCGCCTTGCCCCATTGTTTGCCCGCTACCAGCTTGACCATATCACCGATAGCGCCTGCGCCGTGGAGGCTGATTTTAGGTAGTGCCAACATAAAACTCATGATAATTCTCCTTAATGTTGATTTTGGAAAATCCGTTTCCCCTCACCCCAGCCCTCTCCCGCAGGGAGAGGGGGAAAACCGGTCCCGGACTACAGGCTGCCTGCGTGCGCCGGGCAGTCCCCTCTCCCTTGGGGAGAGGGCCTGGGTGAGGGGGAAATTAACATCGTCTTCGCTGCATCATCCGCCGGGTCATAATCGGCAGGGAGATCACCACGATCAGCATGGCGCCGATAATCACCGACATCACGATGCCGGGGACGTTCAGCAGGCTCAGGCCGAAGGTCACCAGCCCCATCAGAAAGGCGGCAATGATCACCCCGGGCATGCTGCCGGAGCCGCCGAGAATATTGACGCCGCCGAGCACCGCCATGGTGACAACCGCCAGCTCCCAGCCCATTGCCAGGGTAGGGCGGGTACTGCCGAGCCGTGAGGTCAGCAGGACCGCCGCCAGCCCGGCCATCAGCCCGACCAGCGCGAACAGCACCAGGTTATGACGCTTAACATTGATCCCCGAAAACCAGGCGCCGGTCGGGTTATTGCCGATGGCGTAGGTCCGGCGACCAAAGTTGGTTTTATGCAGCAGGAAGGTGAAGGCGGCCGCGAGGAGGATAAACAGCGCAAACTCAAAAGAGAGCGCCCCCCACACGTAGCCCTGGCCGAACCAGGCGAAGCTCTCCGGATAGTGATTGAGCGCCTGATCGCCCAGCAGGATATAGGTGATGCCGCGATACAGGCTCATGGTGCCGATGGTGATCACAATGGACGACAGGTTAAAGCGAGTCACCAGCA
Source organism: Klebsiella sp. w6 (assembly GCF_033100215.1). NCBI lineage: Bacteria > Pseudomonadati > Pseudomonadota > Gammaproteobacteria > Enterobacterales > Enterobacteriaceae > Klebsiella > Klebsiella sp. w6. The sequence goes on along the minus strand of NZ_CP136907.1, from coordinate 5,469,511 downwards.
AGCCGTTGAACAGGCCGCACAGCAGACCTACGCCCAGGCCGATGACCACCAGCAGCGGCGTGTCCACCCCCGCTGCCGCGCAGAGGCCCATCACCGTTGAGCTGAGCGCCATCGTCGAGGCCACCGACAGATCGATTTCCCGGGCGATAATCAGCATCGCCATCGGCAGGACGACGATCGCCTTCTCGGTAAAGGTAAAGGTCGCGTCCGAGAGGTTCCAGATATTGAGGAAGTACGGGGAAGCCACCGCGTTGCCGATAAATACCGCCAGGGTGACCGCCAGTAAAAACCCTTCCCAGCACAGCAGGCGGCGCAGCGGCGACGGCGCGGCCGGGGCGTTTTTCATCTCTTCAGATACCATCATCTTGCTCATGATTTCACCGCCTGTTTCTGTCGGGCTAACGCCGCGTTGCGCAGGATTAACCGCCCGTGACCGCGATTGCCGCGCTCGTTGAGCAGCACCGCCATGACGATCACCGCCCCGGAGATCGCCATTTGCCAGAAGGGCGAGATGCCGATCACCGGCAGGGCGTTATTGATGACCCCGAGGAACAGCGCGCCGCACAGGCAGCCCAGCACCCGTCCGCTTCCGCCCATGGTGCTGATACCGCCGATCACGCAGGCCGCGACCACCTGCAGTTCAAAGCCGTTCGCCACGTCGACATAGGCGACGGCGAAGCGCGAGATCCACAGATAGCCGCAGAAGCCGGCCAGCGCGCCGGAGAGACAGAAGCTGACGAACTGCATTTTTCCGGCGTTAATGCCGGTGTAGTACGCCGCCGTCGCGTTGCCGCCTGCGGTGTACAAGGCCCGGCCGGTGCGGCTGTAGCGCAGGAAATAACCCACCAGCAGCAGCGCGGCGATGGCGCACCAGCTCAGCAGCGGCAGCCCCAGGAGCGTGCTGCGCGGCAGACTGAGAAAATCAGCGCTCATCTGATGTGAGTTAACCCAGCCGCCGTCAGTCAGCAGGAAGATAATGCCGCGATAAATGCTCATGGTGCCGAGGGTCACCACGATGGCGGGAATGCCGAGGCGCCAGACCAGCAGGCCGTTAACCATCCCCATCAGCAGGCCCAGCAGGGTTGCCAGCGCCAGCAGCACTACTACCGGAATACCCGGATAGTGGGCGTTAAGCAGGGCGACGATCATCCCGGTCAGCGCCAGGTTGGCGGCCATCGACAGATCGATGCCTTTGGTGAGCAACACCATCATCTGGCCGAGGGCGAGGATGATAAGGATGGCGGTATCGTTAAACATCTCCACCAGATTGCCCGGTGAAACGAACGACGGCGCCCGGCTGCCGATGGCGCCGATCATCAAAATGATGACCAAAGCCAGCAGCGCTTCGCGATGTTTAAGCCATGCGTGTCCCATCATGCCGCCTCCTGGCCGATGCCGCTGGCCGCGCTAACGATGGTTTCCGCTGTCGCTTCACCGGCCTGGTATTCGGCGACCATCAGCCCTTCGTGCATCACGATAATCCGGTCGGCCATGCCCATCACTTCCGGCAGCTCTGACGAGACCATAATCACCGCCAGTCCCTGGCTGACCAGCTCGGACATAAACTGATGCACGGCGGCTTTTGAGCCGATATCAATGCCTTTGGTCGGCTCGTCGAGGATAATCACCTCGGGATGGGTCGCCAGCCATTTGCCGATCACCACTTTCTGCTGATTGCCGCCAGAGAGGGTCTCCACCGGCTGCCGCCAGCTGAAGGCTTTAACCTGCAGGCGCGAGGCGTACTCGTCCGCCAGCCGCCATTCCCGGGCGTCGTTCAGGACGCCGTTAGGATTGAGCTTGCTGAGCTGCGGCAGACTGATGTTCTGGGCGATGGACAGGGCGATGATCGCCCCCTGTTTCTGCCGCTCTTCCGGCACGCAGACGATGCCCGCGCGGATGGCGTCGGCGGGCTGGCGAAAGCGCATGGGGCTGCCGTTCAGGCGGATCTCGCCGGAGGAGGGACGCGAGACACCGGAGAGCGCCTGCATCAGCTCGGTGCGTCCGGCGCCCACCAGGCCGTAAAAGCCGAGAATTTCGCCCTTGCGCAGGCGGAAGCTGATATGGGCAAACTCGGTAGGATGACAGAGATCGGTCACCTCCAGCACCGTTTCTCCGGGCGTGCAGCCGACTTTCGGGTAGGTTTGGGTGATCGCCCGGCCCACCATCATCGACACCATCCGCTCTTCGGTGATGTCGCTTATCGCCCCGGAGCTGACGTACACCCCATCACGCAGGATGGTGTAATAATCGGCCAGCTCGAAAATTTCATCGAACTTATGCGAGATAAACAGGATCGCTTTGCCGTCCTGCTTCAGACGCTCAACGATGTGATAAAACTCCAGGATTTCATGCTGGGAGAGGGCGGCGGTCGGCTCATCGAGGATCACCACCTGGGCGTCGAAAGCCAGCGCCCGGGCAATCGCCACCATGTGCCGCTGGGCGATGCTGAGGGTTTTCAGCGTGGCCCGCGGGTCGATCTGGACTTCCAGCCGGGTGAGGATCTCGCTGGCTCTGCGGTGCATCGCCGGCCAGTCGAGCGTTTTTAACAGTCCCTTATACAGATACTGGCCGACGAAAATATTTTCACTGACCGAGAGTTCGTCAAACAGCACGGTTTCCTGGTGAATGGCGGTGATCCCTACCTTATGCGCCGATTCCGGCGTTGGCAGATGAATAGGGATCGCTTTATAGAGGATCTCGCCCTCTTCGGGCTGATAAATACCGGTCATCACTTTGACCAGCGTGGATTTCCCCGCGCCGTTTTCGCCGATTAAGGCGGTCACTTTGCCGGGCCAGAGATCAAGCTGCACGTTCTCAAGGGCGCGCACACCGGGAAAAATCTTGGTGATCCCCTTCAGCGACAGCAGTGGCGTTGATGCTGACATGATAGTTCTCCACAAAAATCACCCCTCACCCTAACCCTCTCCCCAAAGGGGCGTGGGTACGGTCCGGCGTCCGCTGGCCACATCGTGCAGAGGACCAGCCTTTCCCCCTCTCCCTCCGGGAGAGGGCCGGGGTGAGGGAACAAGGGTTAGAAAATTTTCGAGAACTTATCGATGTTGCTCGCATCGTAGACGAACGGCTCGGCCATCGCGCCATTCCCCTCAGCATCCAGCTTCACTTTGCCCAGCTTGCCCATACTGGCTTCGGTTTTGGTCGCCGTGCCTTTGACTAAATCGTCGGCCAGATAGGTGGCGGCGTAGCCCAGGTCAATCGGGTTCCAGATGGCGAAGCTTTTGCTGGCGCCGGACTTGATCGCGCCGGCCATTTCCGACGGCAGCCCCAGCCCGGTGACATAGACTTTGCCGATTTTGCCCTGATCCTTCACCGCCTGCGCGGCGGCAACAATGCCCACCGACGACGGCGAAACAATGACTTTCAGGTCCGGATATGATTTCAGCAGGCCCACCGCTTCGCGGTAGCTTTTATCCGACAGATCGTCCCCGTAGGCGACGGTGACCAGCTGTACGGACGGATACTGCGGCAGCACCTTTTTCATCTCCTCAATCCAGATGTTCTGGTTAGTGGAGGTTGGGGTGGCGCTTAACACGGCCACCTCGCCTTTCTCAACGTTCAGCGCCTTCAGCGCATCGGCGGCGAGCTTGACGTTGGTTTCGCCAATTAAGGCGTTATTCGAGGGGTTAAGATGGATCTGGCGGCCTGCCGGCGCCACGCCGGAGTCCCACGAGACCACCTTGATGCCGCGCTGCATCGCTTTTTTCAGCACCGGTACCACGGCGTCCGGATCGTTGGCGGAAATGGCGATCGCATCCACGCCCTGGGCGATCAACCCGTTCAGCACATCGATCTGCGCTTCGGCGGTGGTAGTGGTCGGGCCGGTGTAGATCACTTTGACATCACCTAACTCTTTGGCTGCCTGTTGGGCGCCAACGTTGGCGGCTTCGAAGAAGCCATTTCCCAGCGATTTCGCCACAAGGGCGATCTTAACTTCTGCTAAGGCGGAACCGGACAACGCCAGGGCGGCAACGGTGAGGATCAAGCTTGTCTTTGTTTTCATTGCTTTTACTCCACATGAGTTAGTTTTGTAGGGTTTGCAGGTGATGTTTCGCCCCGTCTCGGTGAGCGGGGCGCGATGTTGTTATGGATAAAGATCTAAAGCGGACTGCAGCGGCTGCACGTTGAAGCGTTTGCCAAGGGCGATAAGCTCTTCGCGGGTGATGGTCTGCTTCATCCCGCCCATGGACAAGACTTTCACCAGCACTTCGGCGGACTTCTCGGCGGTGTCGATCAGGCCGAAGGTCTCATCCAGCGTGGGGCCGCTGCCGAAGACGCCGTGGAATGGCCACAGCACCAGCGAGTGTTTTTGCATGGTTTCGGCGGTCGCCTGGCCGATTTCATCGGTGCCCGGCACCATCCACGGCAGAATGCCGACGCCGTCCGGGAAGACCACCAGACATTCGGTGCTACCTTCCCACAGCTTGCGGGTGAACAGATCGCTGTGGTTCTCCAGAACATAGGTCAGGGCGATCAGGTTGGTGGCATGGCAGTGCATGATCACCCGGTCTTTGCCGCCGGTCAGTTTGATGCGCTCGCTATGCGACAGGAAGTGTGCCGGCAGCTCGGAGGTCGGTACGGCATCCTCGGTGAGGCCCCACAGGATATGGTATCCCGCGCCATCGCTGTCGACCTTTACCACGCCGAGGTTAGCGGCCGGGTCGAGCTGGACGTTACGGAAGAATTTGCCGGAGCCGGTGACGATAAATGGCTGGTTGGCCAGGATTGGCATCGGCTGGCTGAGGGCGATGTAACGCGGTTTGGCGTGGAAATCCGCCGCATAAGGTTCGATATCCGCTTCATCCAGACGCAGCGTCAGGTTGCCGCCGTTGCGTTCGTCCCAGCCTTTCAGCCAGGCGTCGGAGGTGGCTTTGATCATGCCCTGGACGAACCAGGCGTCGATAATGGTCTGCATAGTCTTGTCTTTCCTGTTGATTTGGTGGGGGTAGCCCCTCACCCTAACCCTCTCCCCACAGGGGAGAGGGAACTGTTCGGTGCGCTCTGGCAACATCGCGCAGTTCGTAGCCTGGGTAAGGCGTCAGCCGCGACCCGGGAAAGCCCGTGCATTACCCGCGCTGGCTCAGAACCGCATTCTCATAAGCCCGTACGTTGTCCAGCCACTGACTGCCCGCCGGCGTGTCGTGACGCTGACAGTACATCTCCCAGATGGCCTGCCATGGCAGCGATTTTTGCTCTTCGAGCAGCGCCAGGCGGGCGGTGTAATCGCCGTCGTTCTCCAGCTGACGAAGCTGAGCGGTCGGTTCCAGCAGGGCGCGCAGCAGCGCTTTTTTCATATTGCGGGTACCAATTACCCAGGCCGCGATGCGGTTGATGGAGGCATCGAAGAAGTCGAGGCCGATGTGCACGCGGTCAAACAGGTTGTGGCGAATGATTTCACTGGCGATGGCCTGGGTTTCATCATCCAGCAGCACCACGTGGTCGCTGTCCCAACGTACCGGGCGGCTGACGTGCAGCAGCAGGCGCGGGATGTAGAGCATGGCGGCAGAGATTTTGTCGGAGATCACTTCCGTCGGGTGGAAGTGGCCGGCATCGAGGCACAGCGCCGTCTGGCGGCTGGTGGCGTAGCCCATATAGAACTCGTTGGAGCCGACGGTGTAGCTTTCGGCGCCGATGCCGAACAGCTTGCTCTCCACGGCGTCAATATGGTGCGCCGGATCGAATTTCTCGCTGATCACCTCATCAAGGGCATTCAGCAACCGCTGGCGCGGCGCGAAGCGGTCAACGGTAATATCTTTCATGCCGTCCGGCACCCAGATATTCATCACCGATGGGGTACCCAGCTGTTCGCCAAAATAAGCGGATACGCGACGGCTGGCTTTGCAGTGGTCGATCCAGAACTGGCGGATCTCATCGTTGGCGTGCGACAGGGTAAAGCCGTCGGCGCTCAGCGGATGCGAGAAGCAGGAGGGGTTGAAATCCAGCCCCAGTTTGTTGGCTTTCGCCCACGTAACCCAGTTTTTAAAGTGCTCCGGCTTAATCTCATTGCGCGCTACCGGCGCGTCGGATTCCAGGTAAATAGCGTGCAGGTTGAGACGCTTTGGTCCCGGGATCAGGCTCAGCGCCTGCTCAAGGTCGGCGCGTAGCTCTTCAGCATTGCGCGCTTTGCCCGGGTAGTTGCCGGTCGCCTGGATGCCGCCGGTCAGGCTTCCCGCCGGGTTTTCGAAACCGGCGACGTCGTCACCCTGCCAGCAGTGCATGGAGACGGGCAGACGGTCCAGCTGGCGCAGGGCCTCCTCGACATCCACGCCGACGGCGGCGTAGCGCTGCTTAGCAATTTCCCAGGCTTGTTCAAGTTGAGTGGTCATGCGCAAAGCTCCTTGGTCTGTTGTGGCTGAAACTGCGCCACGAAACGGGCAATTTCACTATCAGGATTGGGGGTAAAAGCGGTGAGCGCCGCGTTGTCGCGCACCACTTGACGAAACTCATCGACATTGGCCAGCTCGTCGAGGGTCATTAACTGGATGCCGATATTGCCGAGGGTGGAGGCCTCCACCGGGCCGGCCACGACGGCGATCCCGCAGGCGTCAGCGCACAGCTGGTTAAGCAGCGCGTTCTGGCAGCCGCCGCCGACGATATGCAGCTGGCTGAAGGGCTGGCCGCGCAGCGCCGCCAGCTCGTTAAGCACCCGGGCGTAGAGCAGCGCCAGGCTGTCGAAAATGCAGCGCGCCAGCTCGGCATCGCTTTCAGGAACGGGCTGCCCGGCATCGCGACAGGCGGCCTGGATCTCGGCGCTCATACTGGCCGGGTTGATAAAGCGGTCATCGTTGCAGTCAATCATGAAGCGGCACGCCGGTAGCGCGGCGGTGCGGGCGATCAGCCCCTGCAGGTCGCTGACGTGTTGTTCTTTCAGCACCCGCTGCAGCAGCCACAGGCCCATGATATTTTTCAGCACCCGGTAGCGGCCTTCGGCTCCGCCTTCGTTGGTGATATTGGCCTGCAGCGCCGCGTCGCAGGTGTATGGAGTCAGGCTTTCAAACCCCATCAGCGACCAGGTGCCGGAGGAGAGATAGGCGGCATGGCGGTCGGCCAGCGGGGAGGCGATCACCGCGCTGGCGGTGTCGTGGCTGGCGACCGCGACCACCGGAATACGGTTGCCCTGCGGGCAGATCCAGTGACCAATCACATTGCCGGGGTGGGTCGGCGTTCCGAACCACGCCAACGGCGCGCCGGTCCAGTTCAGCAGCGTCTCATCCCAGCTATCGCTATTGATGTTAACCAGCTGGGTGGTGGTGGCGTTGGTATATTCCCAGTTCAGATTGCCGGTCAGGCGGAAGCTGAAATAGTCGGGGATCAGCAGGGCATGCGCGGCCTGACTGACCAGCTCCGGCTGCTGCTCCACCAGGGCGCGCAGCTGGTAAAGGGTGTTAAACGGCAGAAACTGAATACCACTGCGGCGATAGATCTCCGCCCGGCCCAGCTGTTCTTCAGCGTGACGTAGCAGGCCCTGGGTGCGGTCGTCGCGATAGGAGATCGGCAGTCCGACGCGCTGGCCCTGCTTATCCAGCAGGACATAATCCACCCCCCAGGTATCGATGCCGATACTGTCGATCAGGATGCCCTGCTCACACACTTTCTCCAGCCCGCGACGGATCTCGCCTTCCAGGCTATCCACATCCCAGCAGTCGAAGCCATCCACCTTCTGCAGGCTGTTGGTGAAGCGATGAATTTCCCGCAGGGTCAGGGCGCGTGGCCCGGACTGATAGCTGGCGAGCATCACCCGCCCGCTGGAGGCGCCTAAATCGACGGCGACACAATGACGAATACTCATGGAAAGACCCTTCTTAAAATCATTGTCCGCAGTCTAAAAAAGGCCGCTTACTGACACCTTCTCGCTACGGACAGTCAAAACTGGCCGCTGGCAAGAAAGCAAAGGTGACCGTGAGGGAAATCACAATTTGCGGTTTTAGGGGGTGGCGAGGGGGATGTGATGGCGTCCGCAGTTCCGTATCTTTCCGGCTGATTCTTGAAAAAGCGGCAGGATTTACGAATTTCATGGTCAAAAATTGAAGGCCGGATAGCCAACCCTTCATTACTATCAGCCGGTGACTGATAATTTTTCTCATTACGAGGGTGGCATCATGACCATATTGCACAGTACGGATTTCTTTAAGGCCGGGATCTCGACGGTGGCTATTGAACCCCGCCTCCCTCAGTCGGCCTTTCCGGAACATCACCATGATTTCCATGAAATTGTCATCGTGGAGCAGGGCACGGGTATTCACGTCTTCAATGGTCAGCCCTATACCATCGGCGGCGGTTCGGTCTGCTTTATTCGCGATCACGACCGGCATCTGTACGAGCATACGGATAACCTGTGTCTGACCAACGTGCTCTATCGCGCGCCGGATGCGTTTCGTTTTCTCGCCGGGGTCAGCCAACTGCTGCCCCAGGAGCAGGAGGGGAACTACCCATCGCACTGGCGGGTGAACCAGACGGTCCTGCAGCAGGTTCGGCATATCGTGGCGCAGATGGAGGCCATGGGGAGCGAAACGGATACCCATGCCGTCGCCAGCCGTGAGATCCTGTTTATGCAGCTGCTGGTGCTGTTGCGTAAAAGCAGTCTTGCGGAAGAGGCTACCAACAATGATGCGCGGCTGAATCAGCTGCTGGCCTGGCTGGAAGATCATTTTGCCCAGGAGATCTGCTGGGAGGAGGTGGCGGCGCAGTTTTCGCTGTCGCTGCGTACCCTGCACCGCCAGCTGAAGCAGCAGACCGGCCTGACGCCGCAGCGCTATCTTAATCGGGTGCGCCTGATGAAGGCCCGGCATCTGCTGCGCCACAGCGATGAAAGCGTGACTGATATCGCTTTTCGCTGCGGCTTCGGCGACAGTAACCACTTTTCGACGCTTTTTCGCCGCGAATTTGACTGGTCGCCGCGCGATATCCGCCAGGGCCGCGACGCCATTCTTCAGTAACGCGAGAAGAGTCAACGTATTGCGGGCTAAAAACGCGAATAATGCGCCCTTATCCGCGTTTGGAGTGTGAGCCGTGGCCGGTCTGATTCTACGTAAAGAGGAGTTTTTCCCTTCCGCCACGCAGGCAGTGGCGGTGGCTGACCGCTACCCGCAAAATGTTTTTGCCGAGCATACCCACGAGTTCTGCGAGCTGGTGCTGGTGTGGCGCGGCAACGGGCTGCACGTCCTTAACGATCGCCCCTGGCGCATTACCCGCGGCGATCTGTTCTATATTCGCGCCGAAGATAAACACTCCTATGCTTCGGTTAATGATTTAGTCCTGCAGAACATCATCTATTGCCCGGAGCGGCTGCAGCTCAATTTTGACTGGGCGGGGACGATCCCTGGCCTCTTTGGCACGCCGTGGAAGCCCCACTGGCGCATGGGCAGCACAGGTATGGCGCAGGCGCGCCAGGTGATTAGCCAGCTTGAGCATGAGTGCGCCCGGCGCGACGCGCAGGGAAATGCGATGGCCGAACTGCTTTTTGCCCAGCTGGCGCTGACGTTGCAGCGCCATCGCTACGCGACGGATGATCCCGCGGCGACGCAGCGCGAAGCGCTACTGGACAAACTGCTGGCCGCGCTGGCGGCCAGCCTCAGCCGCCCCTTTGTTCTGGAGCGTTTCTGCGAGCAGGAGGGCGGCAGCGAGCGGGCGCTTCGCCAGCAGTTTCGCCAGCAAACCGGGATGACCATCAATCACTATTTACGCCAGCTGCGGATCTGCCATGCGCAGTATCTGCTGCAGCATACCGAGCGCTTAATCGGCGATATCGCCATGCAGTGCGGCTTTGAGGACAGTAACTACTTTTCGGTGGTTTTTAGCCGGGAAATCGGCATGTCGCCGGGGCAGTGGCGGCAGCGCAGTCGCGCCGCCGCCTGAAGACCGTCGTTGTCTGGCTGATGACCCGGTGGTTAACTGGCCATCCCCAGACCGACGATATTGGCGGCGATGATGATCACCACGCAACCGAGGCTCAGGACGCTCACCGGACGACGACCGGCGTTGTTCCACTCCTTCAGCACCAGACCCACCAGACCGCCGCACAGCACGTAGAAACTCATGTGCAGCATCCAGCTCATATAGTCATACTGCGCCGGAATGCTGGCGTGGCCCCAGGCATAGAAGAAGAACTGGAGATACCACATCAGGCCGCCGAGGGCGGAGAGCAGAAGGTTGCTGATGATGAGCGGTTTGGCCAGCGAGAAATCGGCTTTGACTGACAGGTTCTTCACTTTCGCCAGACGAATAAAGCAGAAGCCGAGGTTGACCAGCGCCCCGCCGCCCATAATGACTACGTAGCTTGGCAGCGCCGCGTACAGCGGGTCGACGCCGAGCGCTGTGGCGGCGTCATGCATCGGTTTGGCGGCGTTCATCGCGAACGACATCCCTGCGGAGAAGATACCGCACATCACCGCCAGCAGAAGTCCTTTCTTCAGATTGAACTCTTCGGCTTTGATGCCCATTTTGCGCTCTTTCAGCTGGCCTGCGCGGGTGACGATGCCGACGCCAATCACCGCCACCAGCACGCCGAGCAGCGTCATTTGACCGCCCTGGGTGTGCATCAGCACCGAAAACTGACCGTTAATAATCGGCGTCATCAGCGTGCCGACAATCAGCGTGATGCCAATGGCGATGCCAATCCCCATCGACATGCCAAGATAGCGCATGGTCAGGCCATAGTTGATATTACCGATGCCCCACATAGCGCCGAACAGGAAGACCGGCAGCAGCGTGGAGGCGTTAAAGGAGCGGTAGTAGGCCCAGAAGTCGGGTAACAGCGTGGCGCTGATGGCCCAGGGCAGGATCAGCCAGGAGACGATCCCTCCAACCGACCACATGGTTTCCCACGACCAGTGTTTTACTTTTTTGAACGGGGCATAGAAACAGGCGGCACTGGCGGCCCCTATCAAATGCCAAAAAATACCCATCGTAATCGCGTGGTTCATTGATTTTATCCTCATCTTTTTTATCGGAGACGGCGGCTTCCGATGTGATGAGTGTAAAAATTAGCCGCTTTGGCCGCCTTCAAGCCGTTGCCACAGGATGGCGAACCCTGGCAACCATGGGCTTAATTAGTTGTTCTACATCACAAAATGACGGGTATTTCTTCTGGTTATATCCATATGAAAAATACGGCATTGATAAGCATTTTCAATACCATTTAATTAACTATAATGGACAAACTGCTTACGCGGCGTTAACACTTGAGCCGCTCGACAATAATGGAGATGATTATGAGCTATACCCTGCCATCCCTGCCGTACGCTTACGATGCTCTGGAACCGCACTTCGACAAGCAGACGATGGAGATCCATCACACTAAACACCATCAGACCTACGTGAACAATGCCAACGCCGCGCTGGAAAGCCTGCCGGAGTTCGCTAACCTGTCCGCTGAAGAGCTGATCACCAAGCTGGATCAGCTGCCGGCTGACAAAAAGACCGTACTGCGTAACAACGCGGGCGGCCACGCTAACCACAGCCTGTTCTGGAAAGGCCTGAAAACCGGCACCACCCTGCAGGGCGACCTGAAAGCGGCTATCGAGCGCGATTTCGGCTCTGTAGACAATTTCAAAGCGGAATTCGAAAAAGCCGCTGCGACCCGTTTCGGCTCCGGCTGGGCGTGGCTGGTCCTGAAAGGTGACAAACTGGCCGTTGTCTCCACCGCCAACCAGGATTCCCCGCTGATGGGCGAAGCCATTTCCGGCGCTTCCGGCTTCCCGATCCTGGGTCTGGACGTGTGGGAACACGCTTATTACCTGAAATTCCAGAACCGTCGTCCGGACTACATCAAAGCCTTCTGGGACGTAGTGAACTGGGACGAAGCTGCAGCGCGTTTTGCCGCTAAAAAATAAGGTTGCATTGCGCTAAGAGAGAAGCGAGTCTGATGACTCGCTTTTTTTATATCTGTAGCAAGGAGAGCAGCCATGCATTATCCGGTGAATGTCTTTGTCGGCAAAATCAGGGACTACGCGGGCAGTCGCCCCAGCGCGATCGGCAAAATCCAGGTCGATGGCGAATTGCAGCTCGGCGATCTCGGCCTCGATGGGGATGAGCAGGCGGAGAAGAAAATTCACGGCGGGCCGGACCGCGCGCTGTGCCACTATCCGCGCGAACACTATGCCGACTGGATCCGTGAATTCCCCCAGCAGGCCGAGCGCTTCTGCGCGCCGGCGTTCGGCGAAAACCTCTCCACCACCGGGCTTACCGAGCAAAATGTTTATATCGGCGATATCTTTCGCTGGGGCGAGGCGCTGATCCAGGTCACCCAGCCGCGATCGCCGTGCTTCAAGCTCAACTTTCATTTTGCGATCGGTGATATGGCGCAGCTGGTGCAAAACAGCGGGAAGACCGGCTGGTTGTATCGGGTGATTGCCGGGGGGCAAGTCTCCAGCGATGCGCCCCTCGAACTGGTTTCCCGGCTGAGCGATGTCAGTGTCCATGAGGCCGGGGCGATTGCCTGGCAGATGCCGTTTGATGATGATCAGTATCATCGTTTATTGTCGGCTGCGGGCCTGTCGGTGAGCTGGAGCAGAACGATGCAGAAGCGGCGTTTAAGCGGTAAGATCGAGGATAGTTCGCGGAGATTGTGGGGGAAATAATTCCCCCATATTGAGTATTTTCGGGGATGCTCCCGGCTTAGCGCAGCGCAAGCCGGGACAGAGTCAGGTGCGCTTATACAGCGGCAGCCAAAGGGTTAAGCGCAAACCACCCAGCGGGCTGTCGTCGGCCTTCACCCAACCGCGGTGTTGCTGAATAGCGGTTTCGACAATCGCCAGCCCCAGACCGGTGCCGCCGGACTCGCGGTCGCGCGCCTCGTCGGTCCGGTAGAATGGCCGGAAAATCTGTTCGCGATCTTCCGGGCTGACGCCCGGGCCGTCGTCGTCGACGTTAACCGTAATCCCGTCTTTATCCACCGAGAAGCTGACGGAAATCTTCGTGTGCGAGTAGCGCAGGGCGTTGCGGACGATATTCTCCAGCGCGCTTTCCAGCGCATTAGGGTTACCGTACAGCGGCCAGGGGCCCGGCGGATATTCAACGGTGAAAGATTTACCCATCTGCTCGGCTTCAAACGCCGCGTTGTCCAGCACTTCGCCCCACAGCTGATTGGCTTTCACCGTCTCGCTGACCAGGGCATTTTTGGCCTGATTGCGCGACATCACCAGCAGGTCGTTGATCATGCTGTCCAGCCGGTGCGCCTCGGTTTCGATGCGCTCCAGCTCCTTGCTCTCACCGCTGCGGCGACGCAGCAGGGCGGTGCCCAACTGCAGGCGCGTAAGTGGTGTGCGCAGCTCATGCGAGATATCCGACAGCAGCCGCTGCTGGCTGGTCATCATCCGCTCCAGCGCGGTCACCATCTGGTTAAAGCTGGCGCCAGCGGCTAAGAACTCCTGCGGCCCGGCTTCCAGCTCCGGATGCTGGCGCAGGTTGCCCTGGGCGACTTCGTCGGCGGCGTTTTTCAGCTTACGCGCCGGTTTCGCCAGGCTCCACGCCAGCCACAGCAGCAGCGGGGCGCTGACCAGCATCGTGACGATCAGCAGCAGCAGCGGCCGGTCAAACAACAGGTTGATAAAGTCGGATTGGGAGGTGCTGGCGGGACGAATCAGATAGAGCTGATAGTTATCCTCGCCGTCCCTGACGGAAAACGGGCCCACCATTTCCAGGCGGCCATAGCGTTTTTTCTGCGGATGATCGGCATTATCGGCCTGGCCGATAAAGTTACGAATGATCTGCATCTCGTTGCGTTCTGCGCCGATCACGCGGCCTTCGCTGGTCACCAGCAGCAGGCGTTGTCCCGGCGGCGCCCATTTATCAATGGCGCGAAACAGACGGCGCCACCACATCAGATCGTTTGGCGGATCGTTGGCCAGCTCGGCCTCGACGTGCTGCTCGATCATGATGCCCTGACGCTGCTCGCTTTCCAGCAGCTCGGTCATCTGCCGGGAATCCAGTTTGGGCAACATCAGCACCAGCATCAACACCAGCGCCAGCGTGAGCCAGAAGATGGCGAAGATGCGTGCAGTCAAACTTCCAATCATGAAGCGGAAACCATCAGATACCCGCGACCACGCAGCGTTTTAAACCATGGATGGCCATCTTTGCGCTCCGGCAGCTTACGCCGCAGGTTGGAAATATGCATATCGATGGCGCGGTCGAACGGCGTCAGGCGCTTGCCTAACACTTCCTGGCTTAAATGTTCACGCGACACTACCTGGCCGAGATGCTGCGCTAACAGATAGAGCAGGGTGAACTCGGTACCGGTGAGCTCCAGCGTCTGACCATCGAAATTGGCTTCCTGGCGGCCCGGGTTCAGGCTTAAGGCATCCACTTCCAGCGTTGGCGATCCGGCTTCGGTCGTCTGCTGCTGCTCGCTCCAGTGGGAACGGCGCAGAATCGCGCGTATACGGGCCACCAGTTCACGATCGTTGAACGGCTTAGGCAAATAGTCATCCGCGCCCAGCTCAAGGCCGAGAACGCGATCCAGCTCGCTCCCGCGCGCTGTTAGCATGATAACCGGGGTCTGGTGTGTCTGACGCAGCTCTTTCAGCGTATCGATACCGTTTTTCTTCGGCATCATCACGTCGAGCAGCAATAAATCAACGCTGTCGTCCAGAAGGGCCAGCGCCTGTTCCCCATCATGGGCCACCAGCACGTTAAAACCTTCCATATCGAGCAGCTCTTTTAACAGGGAGGTGAGCTCCCGGTCATCATCAACTAACAGGATTTTATTCATCTTTTAAATACCTCCGAGGCAGAAATTACGTCATCAAGGCCCGCTAATCCATGACTTTACGTTGTTTTACACCCCCTGACGCATGTTTGCAGCCTGAATCGTAGACTGTCTCTCGTTGAATCGCGACACAAACGTTTTGGGAGTATGTGATGCGCAATGTTATCGCTGCCGTCATGGCCTCAACGCTGGCGCTAAGTGCATATAGCCAGGCCGCTGAAGTCGTTACCAGCGTTAACTGGCTCCCCGGAGACGAAGGGGGACAGCGCGGTAGCCAGAGCCATATGTTTGACGGCATAAGTTTAACCGAGCAGCAACGTCAGCAGTTACGGGATCTTATGCAACGGGCACGCCACGACAGGCTCCCCGTTAATGTTAGCGAAATGGAGACAATGCATCGCCTTGTCACCGCAGAAAATTTTGATGAAAACGCTGTGCGCGCTCAGGCAGAAAAGATGGCGCAGGAACAGGTTGCTCGCCAGGTTGAAATGGCTAAGGTCCGCAACCAGATGTACCACCTGCTTACGCCAGAGCAGCAAGCGGTTTTAAATGCTAAGCACCAGCAACGTATGGATCAGTTGCGTGAGGTTGCAAGGATGCAGAAAGGCTCAGCAATGATGCTTTCGAGTAGTAGCAACACCCTGCAACCCCAGTAACAAACCCTGTTTTCCTTGCCATAGACACCATCCCTGTCTTCCCCCACATGATGTGGGGGTTTTTTTTGCCCTTTTTTCGGCAAATCAACTTCTTCGCGTATCCCGTGAGCGTCACAAGTTCAGGTTATACTAAGCGCAGTGCAGGAGAAGGAGCCTATATGAATCAATCTTATGGCCGGTTGGTCAGCCGCGCCGCTATCGCCGCGACGGCCATGGCCTCCGCGTTACTTTTGATCAAAATTTTTGCGTGGTGGTATACCGGTTCAGTCAGTATTCTGGCTGCGCTGGTGGATTCGCTGGTGGATATTGCCGCCTCGCTGACCAACCTGCTGGTGGTTCGCTATTCGCTGCAACCTGCTGATGAAGAACATACCTTTGGCCATGGCAAAGCGGAATCGCTGGCGGCGCTGGCGCAAAGCATGTTTATCTCCGGCTCGGCGTTGTTTCTGTTTCTCACCGGCATCCAGCACCTGGTGCGTCCGGAGCCGCTGCAGGCCGCTGGCGTCGGGGTCGTCGTCACGTTGATCGCCCTGTTCAGCACGCTGGCGCTGGTGACCTTCCAGCGCTGGGTGGTGCGAAAAACCCAGAGCCAGGCGGTGCGGGCGGATATGCTTCATTATCAGTCTGATGTTATGATGAACGGCGCTATTCTGGTGGCGCTGGGCCTTTCCTGGTACGGCTGGCATCGCGCCGATGCGTTGTTTGCCTTAGGAATTGGCATCTATATTTTATATAGCGCGCTGCGGATGGGCTATGAGGCGGTTCAGTCACTACTCGACCGCGCCTTGCCAGACGAGGAGCGTCAGGACATTATCACCATCGTGACCGCATGGCCCGGCATCCGCGGGGCGCACGATCTACGAACGCGGCAGTCAGGGCCGACCCGCTTTATTCAGATTCATTTGGAAATGGAAGATAACCTCCCGCTGGTGCAAGCCCACGTGATTGCAGACCAGGTGGAGCAGGCGATTCTGCGCCGTTTCCCGGGTTCCGATGTCATTATCCATCAGGATCCCAGTTCTGTGGTGCCAGCGGCGCAGCAGGGCTTTTTTGAGCGTTAGGTTATAGTCTGTAAACTCGATGTAAAAATGTGGGGCAGATCGGCATTTTTTGTATAAATTACCGCCGTTTGGTCTGACCTGAATCAATTCAGCTTGAGGCGTTTGATATACTATTGTCATTAGCGTCGTGCACTCCTGGTGAGGGAGCGCTTCAGGCAACAGAATTATTTTTTGCTTCCTAAGTTCAGAGGTAGTCATGATTAAGAAAATCGGTGTGTTGACAAGTGGCGGTGATGCGCCGGGCATGAACGCAGCAATTCGTGGCGTTGTGCGCGCGGCATTAACGGAAGGTCTGGAAGTTTTTGGAATCTATGACGGTTACCTCGGATTGTATGAAGACCGTATGGTTCAGCTCGACCGTTACAGCGTTTCCGACATGATCAACCGCGGCGGCACCTTCCTGGGCTCCGCTCGCTTCCCGGAATTCCGCGAAGAACACATTCGCGCTGTGGCTATCGAAAACATGAAGAAGCGCGGCCTGGATGCGCTGGTGGTTATCGGTGGTGACGGATCCTATATGGGGGCAATGCGCCTGACCGAGATGGGCTTCCCGTGCATCGGTCTGCCGGGCACCATCGACAACGATATCAAAGGCACTGACTACACCATCGGCTTTTTCACCGCCCTGAGCACCGTGGTGGAAGCGATTGACCGTCTGCGCGACACCTCTTCTTCACACCAGCGCATCTCAGTGGTGGAAGTGATGGGCCGTTACTGCGGCGACCTGACCCTGGCGGCGGCGATTGCCGGCGGCTGTGAGTTCATCATGGTGCCGGAAGTGGAATACACCCGTGACGATCTGGTGGCCGAAATCAAAGCCGGTATCGCGAAAGGTAAGAAACACGCTATCGTGGCGATCACCGAGCACATGTGCGACGTTGACGAGCTGGCAAGCTACATCGAGAAAGAAACCGGGCGTGAAACTCGCGCCACCGTCCTCGGCCACATTCAACGCGGCGGTTCCCCGGTTCCTTACGACCGCATCCTGGCTTCCCGCATGGGCGCCTATGCAATTGAGCTGCTGCTGCAAGGCCATGGCGGCCGTTGCGTCGGCATCCAGAACGAGAAGCTGGTGCACCACGACATCATCGATGCCATCGAGAACATGAAGCGTCCGTTCAAGAACGACTGGCTGGATTGCGCGAAGAAACTGTACTAAGTTGCGCGTCGGATAAACAAAAGGCCTTCTCATGGAGAAGGCCTTTTTTATGGGGGAGGGTTTATTCGATATCCAGCGGGTCTTCCGACAGGATCATCCCGGTGTTATCGGCATACAGATGGTCGCCGGAGAAGAAGGTCACCCCGCCGAAATTGACGCGCACGTCGCTTTCGCCGATGCCTTCGCCAGCCGCGCCGACCGGAATAGCCGCCAGCGCCTGGATGCCGATGTCCAGTTCCTCAAGGTCGTCAACCTGGCGCACCGCGCCATAGACCACTAACCCTTCCCATTCATTCTGTACGGCCAGACGCGCCAGGTCGGCGTCAATTAACGCGCGTCGTACTGAGCCGCCGCCGTCGATCAGGAGAATATGACCACGGCCGTTCTGCTCGAGCAGATCATAGAGCAACCCGTTATCCTCGAAACATTTTACCGTAATGATTTGTCCACCAAACGACGACCGTCCTCCAAAGTTAGAGAACAGCGGTTCCACGACGTTGACATCTTCCTGGTAGATGTCACAAAGCTCGGAAGTATCGTATTTCATAGGCTTAACGTTCAGTTGCTGCGAGAGTTTTTAGTATATCCCGCGAATCCCATTGTTGGCAAAATCATCAATTGTTAATTGATATTTGTCAGTTAAGCCATCAGCTTACTGGCAATAATTCCGATGACAAACAGCAGGTTGGTCAGTAAGGCCCCTTTAACCGTCTTTTCGAGCATCGGCCGCATCGCCAGCGGATCGGATTCGCGCAGGACGTAGCGCGCCTGTTTCACCAGCAGCGGCGTGGCGAGAATAAACAGCCAGCCCCAGGCTGAATGCAGCGCCAGCAGATTAAACAGCGCCAGACACAGCAGGGCGCCGAACAGCAGGCAGGCATGATAGCGGCGGGCATTGACCGGGCCCAGGCGCACGGCGAGGGTGTTCTTCCCGTTCTGCCGGTCGCTATCAATATCCCGCAGATTATTGATGTTCAGCACGGCAGTCGCCAGCAGACCGCAGGCCGTCGCCGGCAGAAAAATGGCCGCTTCCACATTATGGGCTTGCAGATACCAGCTGCCGAGGACGCTCAGCCAGCCGAAGAAAACGAGTACTGAGATATCACCCAGACCAATATATCCATAGGGGCGGGTGCCCACCGTGTAGGTGATGGCGGCCACGATGGACAGGCCACCCAGCACAAGGAAGCCGATAAAATCGCCGACACTCTGCCAGGCGGCGCACAGCAGCGCCAGACCAAACAGACAGATCAGCGCGACGGTGACGATGAGAGCGCGCTTCATCTGCTGGGGGGTAATCACCCCTTTCTGCATGCCGCGCAGCGGCCCGATGCGATCGGGTTTATCGCTCCCTTTGACTGCGTCGCCATAGTCATTCGCCAGGTTAGAAAGAATTTGCAGCAAGCCAGCGGTGATCAGCGCCAGCAGAGCAACCCAGGGATCAAAATGGCCCTGCTGCCAGGCAAGGGTGGTGCCAACAATAATCGCGGCAAACGCCAGCGGTAACGTTTTAGGACGCAGGCTTTCCAGCCATGCCCGAGAACGGCTGATATCAGTCATAGTTATTTTAGCCAATAAAAATGGGGGCTATAGCCCCCATCAACAGTGATGAAAATGCATTGCACCGGATTATAGGATAAAACGGCTCAGATCTTCATCTGCCACCAGAACATCCAGGTGTTTACTCACATATTCGGCATCGATAATGACGGTCTGGCCGTTCATCTCGCTGGCATCATAGGAAATATCTTCCACCAGACGCTCCAGCACGGTGTGCAGGCGACGCGCACCGATGTTCTCGGTGGTTTCGTTTACCTGCCACGCGGCCTGGGCGATACGCTTGATACCGTCTTCGGTGAATTCGATATTCACCCCTTCGGTCGCCATCAGCGCTTTGTACTGCACGGTGATGGAGGCATTCGGCTCGGTCAGGATGCGCTCGAAGTCATGGGTGGTCAGCGCTTTCAGCTCAACGCGGATCGGCAGACGCCCCTGCAGCTCAGGGATCAGATCGGACGGACTGGCCACCTGGAACGCGCCGGAGGCGATAAACAGAATGTGGTCGGTCTTAACCATCCCGTGCTTGGTGGAGACGGTGCAGCCTTCAACCAGCGGCAGCAGGTCGCGCTGTACGCCTTCGCGAGACACGTCCGGGCCGGAGGAGTTGCCGCCGCGCTTACAGATTTTGTCGATTTCGTCGATAAAGACGATACCGTGCTGTTCTACAGCGTCGATGGCTTCCTGCTTCAGCTCTTCCGGGTTGACCAGCTTGGCCGCTTCTTCTTCAATCAGCAGCTTCATCGCGTCTTTGATTTTCAGCTTACGCGGTTTTTGCTTCTGGCCGCCGAGGTTCTGGAACATGGACTGCAGCTGGCTGGTCATCTCTTCCATGCCCGGAGGGGACATGATTTCAACGCCCATCGGCGCCGCAGCGAGATCGATTTCAATCTCTTTATCGTCCAGCTGGCCTTCACGCAGTTTCTTGCGGAACGCCTGGCGCGCAGCAGAGGGTTCCTGCGGCTGTTCAGCCTGGCCCCAGTTGTTTTTCGCCGGTGGGATCAGCACGTCAAGTACGCGCTCTTCCGCCAGCTCTTCCGCGCGGTAACGGTTTTTATCGATGGACTGCATGCGAACCATTTTGATCGCCGCATCGGTCAGATCGCGGATGATCGAGTCCACTTCTTTACCAACATAGCCCACTTCGGTGAACTTGGTCGCTTCAACTTTAATAAACGGCGCGTTGGCCAGTTTCGCCAGACGACGGGCAATCTCGGTTTTACCGACGCCGGTTGGGCCGATCATCAGAATGTTTTTCGGCGTGACTTCATGACGCAGCTCTTCGTTAAGCTGCATACGGCGCCAGCGGTTACGCAGGGCAATAGCAACAGAACGCTTGGCGGCGTCCTGGCCGATAATGTGTTTGTCCAGTTCGCTGACAATTTCGCGTGGGGTCATTTCAGACATGGGAGATCCTTACGCTTTAGAAGGTAATTCTTCGATGGTGTGGAAATGGTTGGTATAGATGCAGATATCACCTGCAATATCCAACGCTTTCTCGGCGATGTCGCGCGCGCCCATATCGGTGTTTTCCAACAGCGCGCGGGCCGCGGCCTGGGCGTAAGGACCGCCGGAGCCGATAGCAATCAAATCGTTTTCTGGCTGTACCACGTCGCCGTTACCGGTGATGATAAGCGACGCGTTTTCGTCCGCGACGGCCAGCAGCGCTTCCAGCTTGCGCAACATCCGATCGGTTCGCCAGTCTTTAGCCAGCTCAACGGCGGCCTTCACCAGATGGCCCTGGTGCATTTCCAGTTTACGTTCAAACAGTTCGAACAGCGTGAAGGCGTCAGCGGTGCCGCCAGCAAAACCGGCAATCACTTTGTCGTTATACAGACGACGCACTTTCTTCACGTTGCCCTTCATCACGGTGTTGCCCAGCGTGGCCTGGCCATCACCGGCAATAACAACATGGCCGTTACGGCGAACACTTACAATTGTAGTCACGAGCAGACCCCTTGGTTGCAAAAGCGGAACAGGGGCCCCGCGCTGTCCGCGGGGCCGAATGCAATTATAGATGGGGGGGATTTTGAGGGTTTCAACCCCTGGCGGCGAGACGAATGCAGTTCGCGTGTCCGGCCATCTTCAGACGGGTGATCATCTCGTTGGCGCTTTCTTTGCCTTTCAGCGGGCCAATGACTACGCGGTTCCAGCCGTTGTTGGTGGTGATATGTGAAGCAAACCCTTCAAAAGCCAGCTGAGCGCGGACGGTTTCGGCCTGCTCGGCGCCTTTAAAGGAGCCGCACTGGATCATCCAGCTACGATCGTCTTTCTTCTCGGCGGCTTTCGGCGCTTCCTCCACGCGGGTTACCGGCGCGGCGGCCTGCGTACGTGGCTGCGTGGTATTGGTATGCGCCGGCGTCTGCAGCAGATCCTGGTACGGCTGCTGGTTCGACGCGGTCTGCTTCGGCTGTTGCTGTTGCACCGGCTTCGGCTGCTGGACGCGCGGCTGCTGCTGCACGGCCTGCGGCTGAGTTTGCGCCCACTGCTGCTGTTGCGCCTGCTGTTGCTGCTGTGCTAAACGCTGACGCTGCAGCGTCTGCTGGCGCTGTGCCGGGGTTTGTTCGTTCCACGGCACTTCGGTCAGCTGGGTCGGCTGCTGGCGCATATCGGCCTGCATCTGGGCGAGCAGCTGGCGCTGCTCGTCGGTCAGCTGTTCCGGTTTCATCACCTCGCCACCGGCGGTCGGTTCGGTCGGCGCGCGGACGCCAGGCTGGCGGCTTTCCAGCTCTTTGATATAGCGCCAGCGCTCTTCCGGTTTTGGCGGCAAGCCGTTACCGGCGGCCTGGCGATTTTGCATCGCTTCCGCTTCTTCTTTCTTATGGTGCGTAATGAAATAAAGTCCACCGATAAAGGCCACCAGCACCGCCGCCGCGATCGCCACCATCGCCGGTGAAATCGCCGGAAGGCTGCTTTGCTTATTCCTTGAGCTTCGGGTAGTGCTCTTTTTGCGCCGCGAAGAAGCCGGTTGGCTGCGGCGTACATAATCTCGTTGTGCCACTATCGTTTCGCTGTCTTATATTTGTTCGTCAGCCCGCCATGTTACTTAAGCGGCGGGCCTTTGACCAGAAGAGCAGGCCCGAAAGCCTGATGGTTATCGTCTGATTTTTTGCGTACTGCCGCGAACGATCAGTTCGCAATCGAGCAGACGCGAGCCGCTGTTCACATTATGACCCTGCATTTGCTCAAGTAATAGCAGCATTCCTTCACGGCCGATATCAAAACGCGGCTGTGAAACGGTAGTCAACGGCGGATCGCAAAATTCAGACAACGCGATGTTATCGAAGCCGACAATCGACAGGTCGTCCGGCACCTTCAGGCCGCGGCGTTTCGCCAGCGACAAGGCGCCCAGCGCCATCACATCACTATGGCAGAAGACCGCGGTGGGCGGCACCGGCTGTGACAGCAGCTGCTCCAGCGCATTGGCGCCGGCTTCAAAGGTAAAATTGCCGCGAGCGATATAGTGCGGATCGACGGTGATACCGCTGCGGCGCAGCGCCTGCACATAACCCTGCAGGCGATAATGGCACAGCGGCATATCTTCCGGGCCGGCGATACAGCCAATACGCTGGTGTCCCAGCTCATGAAGATAGTTCACCGCGTTAAAGGCCGCCGTCAGGTTATCGATGTGGACGGTGGGTAACTCCAGCTCCGGCGCGAATTCGTTCGACATGACCATCGGCGGCAAATTGCGCTGCTCTTCCACGCTGGCGTCGAACGGCAGGCGCGAGCTGAGCAGCACCATGCCGTCGATCTGCTTGGTGATAATAAGGTCAATAAAGGTTTTTTCTTTCTGGTTCTGGTGGGCGCAATCGCCGATTAACACCAGATAACCGTGCTCGGCGGCCGTGACTTCAATTCCGCGGATGACTTCACTAAAAAAGGGATCGCAGATATCCGGCACGATCACGAGGATCGTCCGCGATTCGTTGCGCTTCATATTTCGCCCGAGCGACTGCGGTAAATAGCCGACTTCCAGCGCCGCCTGCTCGACCCGGTTACGGGTGGCTTGCGACACCTTATCAGGGTTCATCAACGCTCGGGACACGGTTGCCGTGGAAACGTTTGCCTTGAGGGCGACGTCTTTCATGGTGGCGGCAACCACTTGTTTTTTGGGCTTCACCTGGTTTCTCCTCGCTGAATGGCGCTGACATTTCCCTTGCGCGCTAACTGCTGCATCATTTTTATCAGATAGTCGCGGCAGTGAGTTACAGAATTTTCATGAAAAACGTGATGCTTGTTGAATTTTTCGATCCGGCTCGCAAGAGAAGCCTTACCCTTCAATAGGATCGACATCCAGCACCCATTTCACTTTTCTCGCCTCCGGTAGCGTATTGATTAACGCCAGCGTACCGCTGACGATGTGCTGCAGGCGCACCCGCGAAGGGTGCTGCAGCAATATTTGCCAGCGCCAGCGGCCGCCGCGCTTCGGCGCCAGCGCCGGAACCGGACCGAGCACCCACAGTTTATCGTCGGCCAGCGGGCTGGCCTGCAAGAGATTACGTAACTGCTGTAAAAACAGCGGCGCCTGCTGGTTGTTATGGTCTTCAGCACGTATCAACACGTGACTGGTCCACGGCGGTAGCTGCATCGTCTGGCGTTCGGCCAGCGCCTGCTCGGCAAAGGCGTCGTAGCCTTTATACAGCAGGGTCTGCAGCAGAGGATGCTCCGGATGGTGGGTTTGCAGGATCACTTCGCCCTGTTTTCCTGCCCGGCCCGCTCGTCCGGAGACCTGGGTATAGAGCTGAGCGAAACGCTCTGCGGAGCGGAAATCAGCGGAAAATAGCGCCCCGTCGACGTCCAGCAGGGAGACGAGGGTCACGTCCGGAAAGTGGTGGCCTTTGGCCAGCATTTGGGTGCCGATCAAAATGCGCGCGCCGCCGCGGTGGACTGCGGCGAGATGTTCCTCAAGCGCCCCTTTACGGCTGGTGGTATCGCGGTCGATACGCGAGATAGGCACGCCAGGGAACAGCGGCGTCAGGGACTGCTCCAGTTGCTCGGTGCCGATACCCACCGGCACCAGATGTGTGGAACCGCAGGAAGGGCACTGGCGCGGGACAGGGCGCTGACTGTCGCAATGGTGGCAGCGCAGATGGTGCTGCGCCTGGTGCAACGTATAGTAGCTGTCGCAGCGCGGGCACTCCGCGATCCAGCCGCAGTCGTGGCACAGCAGCGCCGGCGCAAAGCCGCGGCGGTTAAGAAACAGGATCACCTGGTTATCCGCCTGCAGATGCTGGCGCATGCGGTTGATCAGCGCGGGTGACAGACCCGCCTGCAGCACCTGTCCTTTCAGGTCGAGCACGTGCTGCTGGGCTGGACGCGCGTTGCCCGCGCGTTTGCTTAAGGTTAACTGCCGATATTTGCCCTGGCGGACGTTGTGCAGGGTCTCCAGCGCCGGCGTCGCCGAGCCGAGAATAATCGGGATCTGTTCGCTGTGAGCGCGCCATACCGCCAGGTCGCGGGCGTGGTAGCGCCAGCCTTCCTGCTGTTTGTAGGAGCTGTCATGCTCTTCGTCGATGACGATGACGCCGAGATCTTTAAACGGCGTAAACAGCGAGGAGCGAGTGCCTATCACAATGGCCGCTTCGCCGTTTTTCGCCTTCAGCCAGGCCGAGAGACGTTCGCTGTCATTGAGTCCGGAGTGCAGCACTTCCACCGGCGCATTAAAGCGCTGGCGAAAACGGGCGATAGTTTGCGGCGTCAGGCCGATCTCCGGCACCATCACCAGCGCCTGGCGCCCCTGCGCCAGTACATTCTCCAGCACGCTCAAGTAGACTTCCGTTTTCCCTGAGCCTGTGATGCCTGCCAGTAGCCAGGCGGAGAAGCGATCGGCAGCGCTGTGGATCGCCCCGACGGCGGTGGCCTGTTCGGTATTCAGACGCAGGCGCTCGCCGGCAACCGAATACGTGCTGCGCCAGTCGGTGAGGACGGGCGCTTCACAGGCCAGCTCCGCCAGCCCTTTGCCACGCAGCGCCTGCAGCGCCGCTTCATTAAATTCCAGTTCGCTAACCTGATGACGCCAGATCTTTCCCTGGCGCAGCGCCGCCAGCGCCTGCTGCTGCTTTGGGGAGCGTTTCAGACCGTTGAGGTCGACAGCCTGCCCCTGCTCGGTGGCGAACCAGTACCACAGCGGCGTCGCGCTGGCGGGTTTGCCCTGGCGCAGCAGAATGGGCAGCGCATGGAACAGCACATCGCCAATCGGATGATGGTAATACTCAGCCGCCCACATCAGCAGTCGCCAGACGGTGCCAGAGAAGACCGGCTCGTCGTCCAGCGCTTCGGCGACCGGTTTGAGTTCATCCAGCGGCAGCTCGCTGCGCTCGCTCACCGCCGCGACAATGCCGATCCGCTCCTGTTTGCCGAACGGCACCCGCACCCGACAGCCCGCTTTGACCGTCATGCCATCAGGCAGCAGATAGTCAAAGGTGCGCGGTAGCGGAACGGGTAGGGCAACGTGGGCGACGGGCATGTCATCTTCCTGACTTGAAATCTGGCGGGATAGTATACACATTACGATAAGGCGGCGCGGATCAGTTTGCATATGCTGGTCAAATTCTGTATGATTCGCCGCCTTCAATGCACTTTATACCGCATTGGAGATTGACCATTACCGTACGCTTCGCGCTGTCAGCAGCGTGGAAGACGACGGGAAATTATTAATATCGCGTGGTGTCTGGCGTTAGGGCTGGAAGAGCGACGCGGCCTTAACTGAGGTTCTCCCATGAAAAAAGGTATTCACCCAAAATACGAAGAAATTACTGCTACCTGTTCTTGCGGTAATGTCATGAAAATCCGTTCCACCGTTGGTCACGACCTGAACCTCGACGTGTGCGGTAAATGCCACCCGTTCTTCACCGGCAAACAGCGTGATGTTGCTACCGGTGGCCGTGTTGACCGCTTCAACAAGCGCTTCAGCATCCCGGGCAGCAAGTAAGTTGCCAGAAAAAGCCGCCTCAGGGCGGCTTTTTTGTGCCTCTCGCCAGCCTGCGCGGGACACAAAAAAGGGCGGAAGATTGCTTCCGCCCTTTTTATCAACTCAGTATTCCCACGTATCCGGGTCGATCCCCAGTTCACGCATAATCTCTTTCGCCGCTTCCGGGATCTCATCGCTGCGCTCTTTACGCAGGTCTTCATCGTTAGGCAACGGTTGTCCGGTAAAGGCATGCAGGAACGCTTCGCACAGCAGCTCGCTGTTGGTCGCGTGACGCAGGTTGTTCACCTGACGACGCGTGCGTTCATCGGTGAGGATTTTTAACACCTTCAGAGGAATGGAAACCGTAATTTTCTTTACTTGCTCACTCTTCTTACCGTGCTCAGCGTATGGGCTGATATATTCGCCGCTCCATTCAGCCATGAGATACCTTAATCCTCTGTTTATTAGTGAAGGGCCAGAATATTCCGCCCGGGCTATAATTGCGCGTAGTTTACCGTATGAGCGCGCTTTCTAACATGAGATAAGCCGCTACCGACGTGCGCTAATGCATATAATTTTAACGGCTATTTGCACTTTGCTCAATCTATACGCAAAGAAGTTTAGATGTCCAGATGTATTGACGTCTATTGTGACAATGTTTACTCTGGAGCCTGACTTTTCACCGATTCAGCCCAGGAACTTCCCAACATGACGCGTAAACAGGCCACCATCGCAGTGCGTAGCGGTTTAAATGACGACGAGCAGTACGGTTGCGTTGTCCCGCCGATCCACCTTTCCAGTACCTATAACTTCACCGGCTTTAATGAACCTCGCGCCCACGACTACTCCCGCCGCGGCAACCCGACGCGTGATGTGGTGCAGCGCGCCTTAGCGGAGCTGGAAGGTGGCGCCGGCGCGGTGCTGACCAATACCGGTATGTCGGCGATCCTGCTGGTGACGACGGTGTTCCTTAAGCCGGGCGATCTGCTGGTGGCGCCGCACGACTGCTACGGCGGCAGCTACCGTCTGTTCGACAGCCTGGCGAAGCGCGGCTGTTATCGCGTCCAGTTCGTCGATCAAAATGATGAGCAGGCGCTGCGGGCGGCATTGGCGGAAAAACCGAAGCTGGTGCTGGTTGAAAGCCCAAGTAATCCATTGCTGCGGGTGGTGGATATTGCGAAAATCTGTGGTCTGGCGCGTGAGGCAGGCGCGGTGAGCGTGGTGGACAACACCTTCCTGAGCCCGGCGCTGCAAAACCCGCTGGCGCTGGGCGCCGACCTGGTGTTGCATTCCTGTACTAAATACCTGAATGGCCACTCCGATGTGGTTGCGGGGGTGGTGATTGCCAACGATCCGGCGACTGTCACCGAACTGGCATGGTGGGCGAATAATATTGGCGTCACCGGCGGCGCGTTCGACAGCTATTTGCTGCTGCGCGGTCTGCGGACGCTGTCTCCGCGTATGGAGGTGGCGCAGCGTAATGCCCTGGCGATTGTTGAGTATCTGAAAACCCAGCCGCTGGTGAAAAAGCTGTATCATCCGTCGCTGCCGGAAAACCAGGGGCATGAAATTGCGGCGCGTCAGCAAAAAGGTTTTGGCGCAATGTTAAGCTTCGAGCTGGACGGTGACGAGCAGACGCTGCGCCGTTTCCTGAGCGGGCTGTCGCTGTTTACACTGGCGGAATCGCTGGGGGGCGTTGAAAGCCTGATTTCCCATGCGGCAACGATGACGCATGCCGGCATGGCGCCTGAAGCGCGTGCCGCCGCCGGAATTTCAGAAACGCTTCTGCGTATTTCAACCGGTATTGAAGATGGTGAAGATTTAATTGCCGACCTGGAAAATGGCTTCCGGGCAGCAAACGAGGAATAAAAATGAGTGTGATTGCGCAGGCAGGGGCGAAGGGTCGTCAGCTGCACAAATTTGGTGGGAGTAGTTTAGCGGATGCGAAATGTTACCTGCGCGTCGCGGGGATCATGAAGGAATATTCGCAGGCGGGCGACATGATGGTTGTCTCCGCCGCTGGCAGCACCACCAACCAGCTGATCAGCTGGCTTAAACTTAGCCAGAGCGATCGCCTTGCTGCGCATCAGGTTCAGCAGTCGCTTCGCCGTTATCAGACCGAGCTGATTGGCGGTCTGGTGGAGCCGGCGGCGGCTGACACGTTAATTGCCGCCTTCATCCATGACCTTGAGCGTCTGGCAGGGCTGCTTGATGGCGGGGTTACCGAAGCGGTTTATGCGGAAGTGGTCGGCCATGGTGAAGTCTGGTCCGCACGCCTGATGGCGGCGGTTCTTAACCAACTGGGTATGGAAGCGGCCTGGCTGGACGCGCGCGCTTTCCTGCGTGCGGAACGCGCCGCGCAGCCGCAGGTGGATGAAGGATTATCTTATCCACTGCTGCAACAGCTGATGGCGCAACATCCTAATAAGCGTCTGGTGGTGACCGGCTTTATCTCCCGCAACCAGGCCGGGGAAACCGTCCTGCTGGGCCGTAACGGGTCTGACTACTCCGCCACGCAGATCGGTGCGCTGGCGGGCGCCTCTCGCGTCACCATCTGGAGTGATGTCGCCGGGGTGTACAGCGCGGATCCGCGTAAGGTCAAAGATGCCTGTCTGCTGCCGCTGCTGCGTCTGGATGAAGCCAGCGAGCTGGCGCGTCTGGCCGCTCCAGTGCTCCACGCCCGCACGCTGCAGCCGGTGTCCGCCAGCGATATCGATCTGCAGTTACGTTGCAGCTATACGCCGGAACAGGGTTCTACGCGCATTGAGCGCGTGCTGGCTTCGGGTACTGGCGCGCGGATTGTCACCAGCCATGATGACGTCTGTCTGGTGGAGTTCCAGGTGCCGGCCAGCCATGATTTCAAACTGGCGCATAAAGAGCTGGACGCCCTGCTCAAACGCGCCCAGCTGCGCCCGTTAGCCGTTGGCGTCCATGCCGACCGTAAGCTGCTGCAGTTCTGCTATACCTCCGAGGTCGCCGACAGCGCGCTGAAGCTGCTCGATGAAGCGGGTCTGCCGGGCGAGCTGCGTCTGCGTCAGAAGCTGGCGCTGGTGGCGATGGTGGGCGCGGGTGTCACCCGTAACCCACTGCACTGCCATCGTTTCTGGCAGCAACTGAAAGGGCAACCGGTGGAGTTCACCTGGCAGTCCGAAGAGGGGATCAGTCTGGTAGCCGTGTTGCGCGCCGGACCAACGGAAAGCCTGATCCAGGGTCTGCATCAGACCTTGTTTCGTGCAGAGAAGCGTATTGGCCTGATGCTGTTCGGCAAAGGGAACATTGGCTCCCGCTGGCTGGAGCTGTTTGCCCGTGAACAAACTACGCTGTCGGCGCGCACTGGCTTCGAGTTTGTTCTCGCCGGCGTAGTCGACAGTAAACGCAGCCTGCTGAACTACGACGGGCTGGATGCCAGCCGGGCGCTGGCCTTCTTCAACGATGAAGCGGTGGAGCAGGATGAAGAGTCGCTGTTCCTGTGGATGCGCGCGCATCCGTACGATGATTTAGTGGTACTGGACGTCACCGCCAGCGAACAGCTGGCCGACCAGTACCTTGATTTCGCCAGCCATGGCTTCCACGTGATCAGCGCCAACAAGCTGGCGGGCGCCAGCAGCAGTGATAAATATCGCCAGATCCACGACGCGTTTGAGAAGACGGGTCGCCACTGGCTGTATAACGCTACGGTTGGCGCGGGTTTGCCGGTGAACCATACCGTGCGCGATCTGATCGACAGCGGCGATACCATCCTCGGTCTGAGCGGTATCTTCTCGGGAACGCTCTCCTGGCTGTTCCTGCAGTTTGATGGCACCGTGCCGTTCACCGACCTGGTGGATCAGGCCTGGCAGCAGGGGCTGACCGAGCCGGATCCGCGCGTCGATCTGTCCGGTAAGGATGTGATGCGTAAGCTGGTGATCCTCGCGCGGGAAGCGGGTTATGACATCGAACCGGATCAGGTCCGTGTGGAATCACTGGTCCCTGTCCACTGCGAAGAGGGGTCGGTCGATCACTTCTTTGAAAATGGCGAAGAGCTGAACGAGCAAATGCTGCAGCGCCTGGAGGCGGCCCGCGAGATGGGGCTGGTGCTCCGCTACGTGGCGCGCTTTGATGCTAACGGCAAAGCACGTGTCGGCGTGGAAGCGGTACGCGAAGAGCACCCGCTGGCGGCGCTGCTGCCGTGCGATAACGTGTTCGCCATCGAAAGCCGCTGGTATCGCGATAACCCGCTGGTGATCCGCGGACCCGGCGCCGGGCGCGATGTGACCGCCGGAGCGATCCAGTCGGATATTAACCGTCTGGCGCAGCTGCTGTAGTTCCGAGAAAAAGACCAGGCGCTGCCTGGTCTTTTTTGTTAGTGCGCCGCAAAAACCGCTTTAGCGGCAAACAGGCCGTTGAGCGCCGCCGGGAATCCGGCGTAGACCGCCATCTGCATGATCACTTCCGTAATCTCCTCTTGTGTCAGGCCGACATTTAATCCTGCGGCAATGTGTACTTTCAGCTGTGGCGCGGCGTTACCCAGCGCGGTGAGCGCGGCAATAGTAGCGATTTCCCGGCTGCGTAAATCGAGCCCCGGCCGGGCGTAAATATCGCCGAAGGGGAACTCAATCAGATAGCGGGCGAAATCGGGGGCGATATCCTGCAGGCTGTCGACGACGGCTTCCCCGCCGTGGCCATCCACCCGCTGCAGCATTTCCTGACCGGTGATATAACGTTCGCTGGACATCATTTTTTCCTCTCTGTGATGAAGCGTTGAGAGGAAGGGTAGGGAAGTGTGCCGGACTTGAGTAATACCCTTTTCGTGATACCTTTTCAGTATGACAACTTCGCGATTACATTCCCTGGATATTCGCCTGCTGCGCGCCTTTGCCGTGGTGGCGGAGGAAAATAACATCAGCCGGGCGGCGCAGCGGTTATTTATCTCGCAGCCGCCGCTGACCCGCCATATCCGCCATCTGGAAGCGCAGCTGGGGGTGACGCTGTTTCAGCGCCACAGCAAAGGCTTGATCCTGACCGACGCGGGTAGAGAGGTGCTGGAGATGATTCAACCTCTGCTGACGCTCCAGGAACGCACGCTGGCGGCATTGAGTGAGCTCGCCGCCCACTCGCCGCCGTCTCTGCGTCTGGGCGTGACGACGGCCTTCGAACAGGGCATTTTCGCCGCCGTTGAATCTGCGCTGAGCGATCATACCCGCACGTTGCATATTACCCGCCACGCCTCACCGGCGCTGGCTCAGCAGGTACGCAAAGGCAAACTCGATGCGGCGCTGGTCGCGCTGCCGCTGAATACCGAAGGGCTGCACCTGCATCCTTTGCCGTATCAGGAGCCGCTCATCGCGGCATTGCCTGCCTCCTGGCCGGAAGCCGCCAGACCAGCGTTAACGCTACGCGCGCTCAATCATCGGCCGCTGTTCTGGTTTAAACGCGAGCGCAATCCCGATTTCTTTGACTACACGCGACGTATTTTCGACCGGGCTGGTTATACCCCCGCTTACGTGGAAGAGCCTGCCGAACATGATGTGCTGCTGGCGCGTATTGCGCGTGGCGAAGGCATGATCCTCCTGCCGGCGTCCTTTTCCGCGATCCAGCGTCAGGGGGTGGTGTTCTGTCCTGTCGCTGAAGGCGACAGCATGCCGTTAAGCCTTGGCGTGGTCTATGCGCCTCACCAGGCAGAATCCGTGCAGCAATGGCTTCCTCTGCTGGATGACCATCTGACGACTGGCTAGCCTCAGGCTGACTCTCGAGCCACCAGCTGTCCGGAAAGGGTAATGCGCTGGGTCGGCAGGGCAGGTTCTTTGATCTTGCGGATAATGAGCGAGGCAACCTGACGTCCTGTCTCTTCGCTGGCGGAAGAGACGTAAGTGAAGGATGGCGAGGTTAAATTCACGTGCATCATGTCTTCGAAACCCACCAGCGCCACCTGCTGAGTGAGAAAGACATCTTTTCCCACCGTGCGTCCAACCTGATGAATGCCGCTGAGGCAGCCAATCATTGCATCAGGCGAGTGGCACAGCAGGGCGGTAATGGCATTATTTTTTTCCAGCAGCTGGCGGGTGGCGATACTGGCGGCCTGGGTGTTGTCGCTGCAGGCGGGGGCAAATTCTTCCCGCACCGTCATGCCGTTCTTCTCCAGTGTGCTGAATAAGCCAAGCAGCCGCTGCTGACGGATCAGGTCGTTATCCTGTCCGCCGATGTAGGCAATGTAACGATGGCCGCGCTCAATCAGATAACGGGTGGCGATGCTGGCGGCCTGGCGGTTATCGCGGACCACCTGATCATGGTGGCCGGTGAGCAGCGTTTGCGAGACCGCGACCAGCGGCAGCGGACATGCCTGTAAGGCCTCGGGCAACGCATTGCTGGTGGTGTCGGCATCAAGATATATCACGCCGGCGACGCCCTGCTGTTTAAACGACAGCAGGCAGCGGGCCAGATAGTCATGATCGTCGCGCGGCTGGCCGAGAATGACCATATAGCCCTGCTTTTCGAGCTCCTGGACGATATTCGCCATCACCTTGATGGAAAAGCTGTCGTTGAAGTCGCGCAGGATCAGGCCGATCAGGTTGGTGGTGTTGGCGCGGAGATTAGCGGCGGCAACGTTATGCACATAGCCAAGTTCCTGGATGGCCGCGTTGACTTTTTCGATGGTCGCGTCGGAGATCTTCCCTTTCTGACGTAATACCAGCGAGACCGTCGAAACGGAGACGCCGGCCAGTTTCGCCACATCTATAATGCTGACTTTCTTCAAAATCGCTCCATGACAACGCGTGTATAACCGTCAGATCGCAGACATAGGCTTACCCACGGCAAGCCTATTTCCACACCATAACACCTTCTTGTTATTTGCCAATCATCCCCGACATGGTTTGTGCGATAAATTGCGCTCTGGCGCCAAAAATAATCTGGATGCCGTTATCGCCGACGAAGACCACCCCGCGCGCGCCGATGCCGTTGAGGCCATCTTTATCAACCGCATCGCGCTCAGCCACTTCCAGGCGCAGGCGGGTGATGCAGGCCCCGACGGAATCGATATTTTGTGAACCGCCGAGAAGATTGACGATCTCGGTCGCCAGCTCCGCATCGGTTTTATCGTCGGCAGTGACCGTGATATCGGTGCGGCCCGGCGTTTTCACATCGAAACGGCGGATAACGAAGCGGAAGGTGAAATAATAAATCAGCCCCATCGGCACGCCAACAATCACCGCGTTGAGGAAGTGGGTTTGATAGCCGTTGAGCGACGGCAGAATACCGAAGGAGATATAGTCGATAAGCCCTGCGGAGAAAGATTTAGCGATATGCGCATGCAGGAGATACATCGTCATGTACGAGAGCCCCGCCATGATGGCGTTGAAGACGTACAGGATCGGCGCCACGAAGATAAAGGTAAATTCTACGGGCTCGGTAATGCCGGTCAGGAAACAGGTCAGCGCGGCGGAGAACAGAATACCGGCCGCGATTTTTTTATTCTTAGTATGCGCTTCGTGATACATCGCCAGACAGGCGGCCGGCAGCGCGAACAGCATCAGCGGGAATTCCCCCTGCATAAATTTACCGGCGTTTTGGTAGCTGTCGGAGCTAAAGGATTTCACCCCTTCTTCCAGCATCTTAAACCAGATGGTCTGGTCGCCGTGGATCACCTGGCCTGCCTGGGTGGTGTAATCGCCGAAAGAGTACCAGAAGGACGGATACCAGATGTGGTGCAGCCCCAGCGGGATCAGCGCCCGTTCAACGAGGCCGAAAATAAAGGTCGATGCGGCCTGGTTGTCGCCATTCACCACCATCGACAGTGAGTCGATACCGGCCTGGATATGTTGCCAGACATAAGGCAACAGCAGGCCGAGAATAAACGAGAGAAACGCCGTGGCGATCGCCACGAAGCGCTTACCGGAGAAGAAACCGAGGAATTCAGGCAACTGCATCGCATGGAAGCGGTTATAGCACCACGACGCGAGAATACCGCAGATAAGCCCGCCGAAAACCCCCATCTGCAGCGTCGGGATGCCAACGACCATGGCGTATTTTCCGCCCTGAGAGGCCATCTCCGGGGTAATGCCGAGCACAGTGCTGATGGTGATGTTGGTGATAAAGACGGAAACGGCTGCCGACAGCGCAGCGATGCCCGATTCTGATGCCAGCCCCACAGCGGAACCAATCGCGAACAGCATTGGCAGGTTATCAAAAATGATGCCGCCGGCGTTCATCATTAGCGGCATATGGAATTTATCCCCGAAGGCCAACAGTAAGCCGGCGGCCGGGAGAAGCGAAATCGGCAGCATCAAGGCGCGGCCGATCATCGACAGTTTTGATAATGATTTTATGAACCCTGACCACAGACTCATGGTGATATCCCCGAATAGATTTTATAAGCATTATTGCGTAAGTAGAACGTTCTAGTAGAACGTTCTACTTAATGTGAACCAAGCTATAAGCGGCTGCAATCACAATCGCTCTGGCAATCATGGGGAGATGTTGGTTTTTTGAACTGCTTCAAATTTCATCGGGTCGAATTCTTCCTGCACGGCATCAGTTCTGGTCGGAAGATGAATTTTTTTCATTTTAGAGGCCTATTCCTCACTCTTTACGCAGATTTTTCTATTGACGCCCGCGCGCTTTTCCGTCATTTTTACATCTGGACGTCTAAACGTATAGAAGTTCGCAATATAACAGCCATTACATGCGATTGATGAGGTAAGGTATGAGCTTTTTTCACGCCAATCAGCGGGAAGCCCTGAATCAGAGCCTGGCGGAAGTCCAGGGCCAGATTAATGTGTCTTTTGAATTCTTTCCGCCGCGCACCAGTGAAATGGAGCAAACCCTGTGGAAATCCATCGATCGCCTGAGCAGTCTGAAACCGAAGTTTGTTTCGGTAACCTATGGCGCGAACTCTGGCGAGCGCGATCGCACGCACAGCATCATCAAAGGCATTAAAGAGCGAACCGGTCTGGAAGCAGCGCCGCACCTGACCTGTATCGATGCCTCTCGTGATGAGCTGCGTACTATCGCTCAGGATTACTGGAACAACGGTATTCGCCATATCGTCGCCCTGCGCGGCGACCTGCCGCCGGGCAGCGGTAAACCGGATATGTATGCCGCCGATCTGGTGACGCTGCTGAAAGAGGTGGGCGATTTCGATATCTCTGTCGCCGCGTATCCGGAAGTGCATCCGGAAGCGAAAAGCGCACAGGCGGATTTGCTGAACCTGAAGCGTAAAGTCGAGGCGGGCGCCAACCGCGCGATCACCCAGTTCTTCTTCGATGTGGAAAGCTACCTGCGTTTTCGCGATCGCTGCGTTTCGGCGGGCATCGACGTGGAAATCATTCCGGGTATCCTGCCGGTCTCCAACTTTAAACAGGCGAAAAAGTTTGCGGATATGACCAACGTCCGTATCCCGGTGTGGATGTCGAAAATGTTCGAAGGGCTGGATAACGACGCCGAAACCCGTCAGCTGGTGGGGGCGAATATCGCCATGGACATGGTGAAGATTTTAAGCCGGGAAGGGGTAAAAGACTTCCACTTCTACACCCTGAACCGCGCCGAGATGAGCTACGCCATCTGCCATACGCTGGGCGTGCGTCCGGCCTGAGTGCTTGCCGTTTCGCGCAGCCGGTGGGCGACGCGTCCGGCAGATAAACATAAAAAAACACCCGGCTGATACCGGGTGTTTTGCTCTGGTTTATTCCCATTCCTGCAGGAAGCGCTGGCCGTATTGGTCGGCCACCAACAGCGCGGCGTAGACCTGGTCTGAATCGACGCCGCCCGGCATATTGTGAATGGTTTCGCCTTCAGCGCAGGCGGCTTCCGCCACCAGGCGCATTTTGGTCGGGATATCACCTTTGATATCCAGCTGCGCCAGGGTGATCGGCAGCCCAACGCTGTGGCACAGCGCGGCGACGGTCTCTATTTCGTCCACCGGCGCATTTTCCAGCACCAGCTGCGTCAGGGTACCGAACGCCACTTTTTCCCCGTGATAATAGTGGTGGGCGTCAGGGATGGCCGTCATGCCGTTATGAATCGCGTGCGCCGCCGCCAGACCGCCGCTTTCGAAACCAACGCCGCTCAGGTAGGTGTTGGCTTCCACCACTCGCTCCAGCGCCGGGGTGACCACGTGCTGTTCGGCGGCCAGCATCGCTTTTTCACCTTCTTCAAGTAAGGTGTTGTAGCACAGCTCGGCCAGCGCCAGCGCCGCCTGAGTGCATTTCCCACCCGCCATGGTGGTGGCGCCGCTGCGGGAGCAGGCGCGGGCTTCGAACCAGGTGGCCAGCGCATCGCCAATCCCGGCGGCCAGCAGGCGAGCTGGCGCACCGGCAACAATCTGCGTATCGACAATGACCATGTTGGGGTTGTGCGGCAGCATCAGGTAGCTGTCGAACTCCCCTTCGTCGGTGTAAATCACCGACAGCGCGCTACACGGCGCATCGGTGGAGGCGATGGTGGGGGCGATCGCCACCGGCACATTCATAAAGTGAGCCAATGCTTTTGCGGTATCCAGCGTTTTACCACCGCCGATCCCCAGCACGGCGGTGCACTTCGCGCTGCCGGCGATATCGCGCAGGCGATTGATTTCATTATGCGAACACTCGCCGCCAAACGGCGCAATTTCGGCCGCCAGGCCAGCGTCGGCCAGGCTTTTACGCAGCATCTCTTCCGCAAACCCCAGTACGAACTTATCGCCGACTACCAGCCAGCGTTCGGCCAGCGGCTTCAGATAGTCGCCGAGGCGCTTGATGGCGCCTGCGCCCTGAATGTATTTGCCTGGTGATTGAATAATGCGATCCATTTCGATTCCTCCTCGATGACCGTGCTGCCGCCCGCAGGCGACTCGCAGGTCCGGTTACAGGTTCAGCGTGCCAAAGGCGTTATTCCAGTCCTGTTCAAACTTCTCTATGGCTGACTCTACCGCAGGGGTGCCGAGCATTTGTTGCGCTACATCTAATGGAAGGGTGATGGCTTCGCAACCGGCCAGCAGGCAATCCAGCGCCTGACGGGGCGTTTTGAAGCTCGCCGCCAGCACTTTGCTCTCGGGCGCATGCATTTCCAGCAGAGATTGCAGCTCCTGCACCATGCGGATACCGTCCCCGCCCTGGGCGTCAACGCGGTTAACGTAAGGCGCGACGTACTTTGCGCCGGCCAGTGCGGCCAGCAGGCCTTGCGAAGCGCTGTAGACGGCGGTGCCAAGAGTCGGGATGCCTTCCTTCTTCAGCATTTTGATAGCGGCGAGGCCTTCGGCGGTCACCGGGATTTTGACCACGATGCCCGGCACGGCGTTGCTCAGGCGTTTAGCTTCTTCCACCATGCCCAGCGCATCGCGGCTC
The DNA here is from genome assembly GCF_033100215.1 of Klebsiella sp. w6. Classification (NCBI taxonomy): domain Bacteria; kingdom Pseudomonadati; phylum Pseudomonadota; class Gammaproteobacteria; order Enterobacterales; family Enterobacteriaceae; genus Klebsiella; species Klebsiella sp. w6. The sequence continues at coordinate 5,432,146 of NZ_CP136907.1, read as the reverse complement.
ATGGTCTGCGCGAAGAGGGTGCCCTCCGGACCGATGGCTTTCTGCAGGCGTGGGAGCACGTCCCATACCGGGGTTTTACCGGCGGCGATAATGCTCGGGTTGGTGGTTACCCCGGCCAGCGGGTAAATGCGGGCCAGGCGTTCCACTTCGGCGACGTTGGCGGTATCCAGATAGAGTTCCATCGTGTTTTCCTCAATGCTTAATTCGATATTGTCGTTGAGGTAAGCATACGGCTTTCGTTCGAAGGACTGCCAGATGACAAATTTGCCAAAAACTGGATAAATGTACGCATCACGATTAAGGATGATTTAGATCACATTTATCGGCGATGGTGGGGTTGGGCAGCAATAAAAGCGCGCACAAAAGTCAGGTTTAACACACAAAAATCTAGGTTTTGGCCGGAGAAGATATTTCCGTTAACTGGCTATGATACTGACGGCGGTATTCAGACGGCGAGCGCTCGGTGGTTTTGCGAAACAGGCGGCAGAAATAATTGCTGTCGGCGAAGCCGCAGGCGTGGGCGATATCTTTCACTTTCATATCGTGGCCCTTCAGCAGCATACGGGCCTGTTCAAGACGAATATGGTTTAGATATTCATTGAAGCCCATTGGCCCGCATTTCTGGAACAGATGAGAAAGATAGTTGGGGGAGAGATAGAACGCCTGGGCCACCGATTCCCGGCTCAGCGGCTCCGCGTAATGGACGTCCATGTACTGGCGGATCGCCTCAAACAGCGCCTGGCTGCGCGAAGAAGTTTGTGCCTGGCTGCCGAGAAGGTCATGGCAGTGGCTGAGCAGGCTGACGACAATGCTGCGGGCGGTTCGCTGCTCCTGCGGCTGCATCCGGAGCTCATTGAGCGCCTGCAGCAGAAATGAACCGACGCGCGGCCCGCGGCGCAGCGCCTGCCGCTTTTCGACAACGGTTATCGCCTTGCCATTCCAGTGCTGCAGCGAGCACTCCAGCCGCTGCTTATCGAACAGGAGACTTAACAGCAGGCAGGGCGCCTGCCACTGGGGGCAGTTCCAGCTATCGCCAGGGATATAGAGCACGTCGTTCGCCTCAAGAGGGCTGGCGTTTTTGCCGAGTGCCCGGTCGGGCAACTGCCCATTGAGGATGATGTTCAGACGGGGAAAATCAACCTGCACTACCGGCTCAGCAGGCGAGCGCATCTCGCCGGCAAAATAGACCCGGCCGATACCATTCTGTTTTTTTAGGAATGAATCAATAAGTTGATTGATATCGTTGTCCATCATTCTTCCGTTCAGCGCATCACCTCTTTCATCATACCGGACATTTTTCCAGCGGTAAAAGCGCTTGCCAGTCACGCTTGCTTCCCAGATAAGATATGTTATATCGTAACAATTTGTCACCATTGATAGCAAACTCAGGAGAGAGTAATGACCAGAAAGATCCCCCTGCTGGCCTTTGGATTCGGCATGGTGCTAGCCAGCGCCCAGGTGTTTGCCCACGGCAATCATAACCATGGCCCGGCGTTAACCGACGTCGAGCGTCAGGCCAGCGAAGGCATTTTTGCCGATAAAGATGTGCAGGATCGCGCGCTGAGCGATTGGGAGGGCGTCTGGCAGTCGGTAAACCCGTATCTGCTCAACGGCGACCTTGACCCGGTGCTGGAGCAGAAGGCGAAAAAGCCCGGCGGCAAGAGCGTCGAGGAGTATCGCGCCTATTATAAGAAGGGCTACGCCACCGATGTGGAGCAGATTGGCATTGAAAATGATGTGATTGAGTTCCACGTTGGCGATGTCGTCAACAGCTGCAAATACCGCTATTCAGGCTACAAAATTCTGCATTACGCCTCCGGCAAGAAAGGCGTACGTTACCTGTTTGAGTGCCAGCAGGGCAATGCCAACGCGCCGAAATTTGTGCAGTTCAGCGACCATATCATTGGCCCGCGTAAATCGCAGCATTTCCATATTTTCATGGGTAATGAATCACAGGAGGCGTTGCTGAAAGAGATGGATAACTGGCCGACCTATTATCCATATGCGCTGCATAAAGAGCAGATCGTTGATGAGATGCTGCACCACTAGAACAGGTGAAAATCCCCCGACCGGGCGGCCGGGGGAGAGAGACTTCGATTAGCCGGTGTTACGCATACCGGCGGCAACGCCGGCGATGGTGACCATCAGCGCTTGTTCAACGCGCGGATCCGGGTCCTTGCCTGCTTCTTCGGCCTGGCGTGAACGGTGCAGCAGTTCCGCCTGCAGGACGTTCAGCGGGTCGGTATAGATATTACGCAGCTGGATAGACTCGGCGATCCACGGCAGGTCGGCCATCAGATGGGAGTCGTTGGCGATGGCCAACACGACGTTGATGTCGGCAGCCAGCAGCTTACGCAGCTCGGTACCCAGCGCCCACAGCTCCGGCTTCACCAGGCGCTGATCGTAGTACTCCGCCAGCCACAGGTCGGCCTTCGAGTAAACCATTTCCAGCATGCCAAGGCGGGTGGAGAAGAACGGCCAGTCGCGACACATCGCTTCCAGTTCACTCTGTTTTCCACCTTCGACCACCTTCTGCAGCGCGGCGCCAGCGCCCAGCCAGGCCGGTAGCATCAGGCGGTTCTGGGTCCAGGCGAAGATCCACGGAATGGCGCGCAGCGACTCGACGCCGCCGGTCGGGCGACGTTTTGCCGGACGCGAACCCAGCGGCAGTTTGCCCAGCTCCTGCTCCGGAGTCGCAGAGCGGAAGTAAGGCACGAAATCTTTGTTTTCACGTACGTAGCCGCGATACATCTTGCAGGAGACGTCGGACAGCTCAGCCATGATGTCGCGCCATTCGGCTTTCGGTTCCGGCGGCGGCAGCAGGTTGGCTTCCAGAATGGCGCTGGTATACAGCGACAGACTGCTGATGGTCACTTCCGGCAGGCCGTACTTAAAGCGGATCATCTCGCCCTGCTCGGTGACGCGCAGGCCACCTTTCAGGCTTCCCGGCGGCTGCGAGAGCAGCGCCGCGTGGGCTGGCGCGCCGCCGCGGCCGATGGAACCGCCGCGTCCGTGGAACAGCGTCAGTTCGATACCGGCTTTCTCACAGGTTTTGATCAGCGCGTCCTGCGCCTGGTACTGCGCCCAGGAGGCGGCCATCACGCCAGCATCTTTGGCGGAGTCAGAATAGCCAATCATGACCATCTGCTTGCCCTGGATAAAGCCGCGGTACCAGTCGATATTCAGCAGCTGAGTCATGACATCGTTGGCGTTGTTCAGGTCGTCCAGCGTTTCGAACAGCGGGGCCACCGGCAGAGCAAAACCAATCCCGGCCTCTTTCAGCAGCAGATGAACCGCCAGCACGTCGGACGGCGTTTTGGCCATCGAGATCACGTAGGCGGCGATCGATCCGCGCGGCGCCTCGGCGATCACTTTGCAGGTATCGAGGACTTCACGGGTCTCTTCGCTTGGCTCCCACTGACGCGGCAGCAACGGACGTTTGGAGTTCAGTTCGCGGATCAGGAAAGCCTGTTTGTCGGCTTCTGACCAGCTTTCGTAATCGCCGATCCCGAGGTAACGGGTCATTTCGCCCAGCGCTTCGGTATGGCGAGTGCTTTCCTGACGGATATCAATACGCACCAGTGGTACGCCGAAAGACTTCACGCGGCGCAGGGTGTCGAGCAGTTCGCCGTTGGCGATAATGCCCATGCCGCAGGCCTGCAGCGATTTATAGCAGGCGTACAGCGGTTCCCACAGCTGCTTGTTCTGAGTGATCAGTCCCGCCGGTTTCGGCAGCTTCTGACCTTTCAGGCGCGCTTCCAGCCAGGCCTGGGTCTCCATCAGCTGAGTGCGCAATTTCTTCATCAGATAACGGTACGGTTCCTGAGCACCCTCGGCGCCAGCCAGCGCGCGAAGTTCGTCGGTACACTCCACCATCGACAGCTCGGAGATCAGCACCTGCACGTCTTTGAGGAACAGATCGGTGGCTTTCCAGCGGCTGAGCAGCAGCACGTAGCGAGTGATGTCGGCGGTCACGTTCGGGTTGCCGTCGCGGTCGCCGCCCATCCACGAGGTGAAACGCACCGGGACGAAGTCCACCGGTAGCTGATAGCCAAGGTTGGCTTCCAGCTGTTCGTTCAGCTCGCGCAGATAGTTAGGCACCCCTTCCCACAGGCTGTTTTCCACCACCGCGAAGCCCCATTTGGCTTCGTCGACCGGAGACGGGCGGTATTTACGGATCTCGTCAGTATGCCAGGACTGGGCGATCAGCTGGCGCAGACGGCGCATCAGCTGATGGTGTTCGTAGTCGGCGATGTCTTTATTGTCCAGTTGCTTGAGGCAGCTGTTCACTTCCACCATTTTATGGATCAGCGTCCGGCGGGTGATCTCGGTCGGGTGGGCGGTTAATACCAGCTCCAGAGACAGAGATTCCACCGCTTTTTTGATGGTGTCTTCGTTGAGATTGGGTTGGTCTTTGAGCTTTCTCAGGGTACGCGCAATGACTTCCGGATTGCTGGCCGCTTCGCCATTCGGCGAAATGCTGTGATACTGCTCAGCGGTGTTCGCCAGATTCAGAAACTGGCTGAAGGCACGGGCAACCGGCAGCAGTTCGTCGTTAGACAAATTCTGCAGCGTGGTCAGCAGCTCCTGGCGGTTAGCTTCGTTGCCGGCGCGTGAAGATTTGGACAACTTACGGATAGTTTCGACACGATCAAGAATATTTTCTCCCAATGCATCCTTGATGGTATCGCCCAGCACCTTGCCGAGCATACTGACATTACTACGCAATGCGGAATATTGTTCGTTCATGTTACCCCAGACACCCCATCTCATTTTATTTTGTTATATCCGCTGCGCTGGAACGTGAGCAACGGATAAGCAACCCGTCTTTTATAAAGCCACGTAAATACCCCCACGTCAATTACTGCGAAATCGCTTCAGCAAACGAGTAAATCGCCGTAATTTGCGAAATTTAATTCAGGGGGCGCTGGATAAGCATCGCTTATGGAAATGTGACGATCGTCACCGTTCCGCCCCGGGAGAACGGGGCGGAAAAAGAGGGCGATTTTAGTGCCAGCAGAAGTGGTGGACGACCTGGCTAATCAGCTCCCGGGTCGGCTTGATAAAGCGCGTCTCCAGATACTCGTCAGGCTGATGGGCCTGGTTGATGGAGCCTGGGCCAAGAACCAGCGTCGGACATAGCGTCTGGATAAACGGCGCTTCGGTGCAGTAGTTCACCACGTCGGTCCGCGCGCCGAGCAGTTTCTCAACCACCTGGACCAGCTTATGGTCCGGCGGGCATTCGTAGCCGGGGATCGGCGGGTGCAGCTCTGAGACCGTCAGGCGGCCCGGCCAGCGCTCACTGACGGGCGCCAGCGCTTCGCCCAACAGACCATTAAGATCGTTGAGGGTCATCCCCGGCAGCGGGCGGATATCCATATGCAGTTCGCAGCAGGCGCAGATACGGTTTGAGGCATCGCCGCCATGGATAGCGCCCAGGTTAAGGGTCGGGTAAGGGACCGTGAACGCCTCGAAGTGGTAGCGCTCTTTTAGCAGATCGCGCAGCTGCATAATGCGGCCGATGGCGTCGTGCATAAGCTCAATCGCGTTAACTCCGCGTGCCGGATCGCTGGAGTGGCCGGACTGGCCCTGAATACGGATCGCGTTGGACATATGTCCTTTGTGGGCGCGGATCGGCTGCAGGGAGGTGGGCTCGCCGATGATGGCGCAGTCCGGGCGCAGCTGGGTGGTTTCGGCAAAATAGCGCGCGCCGGCCATGCTGGTCTCTTCGTCGGCGGTGGCCAGAATATACAGCGGTTTTTTCAGCGTGGTGACGTCGACATCGCGCAGGGCGTCGAGAATAAAGGCGAAGAAGCCTTTCATGTCAGCCGTGCCGAGGCCGTAGAGCTTGTTATCGTGTTCGGTGAGGGTGAACGGATCCCGCGTCCAGCGGCCATCATCGAATGGCACGGTATCGGTATGCCCGGCGAGCAGCAGGCCGCCGGCGCCGTGTCCGGTGCTGGCCAGCAGGTTGAATTTATGGCGCGTATCCGGCACCGGCTGTATCTCAACATTGAAGCCGAGATCGCGGAACCAGCCTGCCAGCAAATTGATTAAAGACTCATTGCTTTGATCGAGAGCCTCTTCGGTCGCGCTGATGGACGGTGTGGCGATCAACGCGCGGTAAATCTCGATAAAGGGCGGTAAATTGTTTTTCATTGTTGACACACCTTGGGTCGTGATAGTATCAATATTCATGCATTTATTGTGAATAAAAATACAATATCGTTGAGCGTAAGAAAACCCATCGAATGTAAGGAGATGCGCTTCCAATGTTAAATACGCTGATTGTGGGTGCCAGTGGTTATGCCGGCGCAGAGCTGGTGACCTATATCAATCGTCATCCGCATATGAACATAACCGCTTTGACGGTCTCCGCGCAAAGCAATGATGCGGGAAAATTAATTTCCGACCTGCATCCGCAGCTCAAGGGCATTGTCGATATGCCGCTGCAGCCGATGTCCGATATCAGCGAATTCAGCGCTGGCGTGGATGTGGTGTTTCTCGCTACCGCGCACGAAGTGAGTCACGACCTGGCGCCGCAGTTCCTTGCCGCCGGCTGCGTGGTGTTCGATCTCTCCGGCGCCTTCCGCGTTAACGATGGGGCGTTCTACGAAAAATACTACGGTTTCACTCATCAGCATCCCGACCTGCTCAAACAGGCGGTGTATGGTCTGGCGGAGTGGAGCGCGGATGCGCTTAAAGAAGCGCAGTTAATCGCGGTGCCTGGCTGCTACCCGACGGCGGCGCAGCTGTCGCTGAAGCCGCTGATTGATGCCAGTCTGCTGGATCTGAACCAGTGGCCGGTGATCAACGCCACCAGCGGGGTGAGCGGCGCGGGTCGTAAAGCCGCGATCGGCAACAGCTTCTGTGAAGTTAGCCTGCAGCCGTACGGCATCTTTAACCATCGTCATCAGCCGGAGATTGCCAGCCACCTCGGGGCGAAGGTGATTTTTACTCCGCACCTGGGCAATTTTAAGCGCGGTATCCTGGAAACTATCACCTGCCGCCTGAAGCCGGGCGTCGGCCACGCGCAGATCGCGGCGGTTTACCAGCAGGCTTACGCCGATAAACCGCTGGTACGTTTATATGATAAAGGCGTGCCCGCCTTGAAAAGCGTCGAGGGTCTGCCATTCTGTGACATCGGTTTTGCCGTTCAGGACGATCATCTCATCGTCGTCGCGGCAGAAGATAACCTGCTGAAAGGCGCCGCAGCGCAGGCGGTGCAGTGCGCGAATATTCGTTTCGGCTTCGCTGAGACGCAGTCTCTTATTTAAGGTGTGATGATGAACCCATTAATTATCAAACTCGGCGGCGTATTACTCGATAGCGAAGAAGCGCTGGAGCGCCTGTTTACCGCGCTGGTTAACTACCGTGAAGCGCACCAGCGCCCGCTGATCATCGTCCATGGCGGTGGCTGCGTGGTGGATGAGCTGATGAAGCAGCTTAATCTGCCGGTGCAAAAGAAAAATGGTCTGCGTGTGACGCCTGCCGATCAGATTGACATCATTACCGGCGCGCTGGCGGGAACCGCCAACAAGACGCTGCTGGCGTGGGCGAAAAAGCATGGTCTGGCCTCTGTCGGCCTGTTCCTCGGCGATGGCGATAGCGTGAAGGTCACACAGCTGGATGCCGAGCTTGGCCATGTCGGGCTGGCGCAGCCGGGTTCCCCGGCGCTGATCAACACCCTGTTGGCGGGCGGTTACCTGCCAGTGGTGAGCTCTATCGGGGTGACCGATGAAGGCCAACTGATGAACGTCAATGCTGACCAGGCGGCGACAGCGCTGGCGGCCACCCTGGGGGCGGATCTGATCCTGCTGTCTGATGTCAGCGGTATCCTCGACGGTAAAGGACAGCGCATTGCCGAGATGACCGCCGAGAAAGCGGAGCAGCTGATCGAGCAGGGCATTATCACTGATGGCATGATTGTTAAAGTGAATGCGGCCCTTGACGCCGCACGTGCCCTGGGCCGTCCGGTGGATATCGCCTCCTGGCGTCACGCCGAGCAGCTGCCAGCGTTATTTAACGGCACGCCGATCGGCACACGTATTCTGGCTTAAGATTTCATGCCCGGCGGCACGTCGTCAGCCGGGCTTACAGACTGTAGGCCGGGCGGCACAATGCCGCCGGCAGAACTAACGAATAAAGGAAGCATGTTATGGCACTTTGGGGCGGGCGTTTTACACAGGCAGCAGATCAACGGTTCAAACAGTTCAACGACTCGTTGCGCTTCGACTATCGTCTGGCGGAGCAGGATATCGTTGGCTCTGTCGCCTGGTCGAAAGCGCTGGTAATGGTCGGCGTTCTGAGTGCCGCTGAACAGCAGCAGCTGGAAGAAGCGCTGAACGTGCTGCTGGAAGAGGTGCGCGCCAATCCGCAGCAAATCCTCGCCAGCGATGCCGAAGATATTCACAGCTGGGTGGAAGGCAAGCTGATCGATAAAGTGGGCCAGTTGGGCAAGAAACTGCACACCGGGCGCAGCCGTAACGACCAGGTCGCCACCGACCTTAAACTATGGTGCAAAGATACCGTTGTCGAACTGCTGTCGGCGAACCGCCAGCTGCAGAGCGCGCTGGTGGAGACTGCCCAGCATAACCAGGACGCGGTGATGCCGGGGTACACTCACCTGCAGCGTGCCCAGCCGGTGACGTTCGCACACTGGTGTCTGGCCTACGTTGAAATGCTGGCGCGTGACGAAAGCCGCCTGCAGGACGCGCTGAAGCGCCTCGACGTTAGCCCGCTGGGCTGCGGCGCGCTGGCGGGGACGGCGTATGAAATCGACCGCGAGCAGCTGGCCGGCTGGCTGGGCTTTGCCTCTGCCACCCGCAACAGCCTCGACAGCGTTTCCGATCGCGACCATGTTCTGGAGCTGCTTTCCGATGCGTCTATCGGCATGGTGCATCTGTCGCGCTTTGCTGAAGATCTGATTTTCTTTAACTCCGGCGAGGCGAACTTCGTCGAGCTTTCTGATCGCGTGACCTCCGGCTCCTCGCTGATGCCGCAGAAGAAAAACCCGGACGCGCTGGAATTAATTCGTGGTAAATGCGGCCGCGTGCAGGGCGCGCTGACCGGCATGATGATGACCCTGAAAGGGCTGCCGCTGGCCTACAACAAAGACATGCAGGAAGATAAAGAGGGGCTTTTCGATGCCCTGGATACCTGGCTCGACTGCCTGCATATGGCGACTCTGGTGCTGGACGGTATCCAGGTGAAACGCCCGCGCTGTGCGGAAGCGGCGCAGCAGGGCTATGCCAACGCCACGGAGCTGGCGGATTATCTGGTGGCGAAAGGCGTACCGTTCCGCGAGGCGCACCATATTGTTGGTGAGGCGGTAGTGGAAGCCATTGCGCAAGGGAAACCGCTGGAGGCGCTGGCCCTGGCCGATCTGCAGAAATTCAGTCCGGTAATTGCGGACGATGTGTATCCGATTCTGTCCCTGCAGTCCTGCCTGGATAAACGCGCAGCGAAAGGCGGCGTTTCGCCGCAGCAGGTGGCGCAGGCTATCAGCGACGCAAAAGCGCGCCTGAGCTAATTCTCTGGCATCCGCCTCTCTGAACCCGGCCGAGCCTGATGACGCCGGGTTTTTTATGCAAAAAAAAAGCGGACACAAGGTCCGCAAAAGTTCACGTTGGCTTTAGTTGTTCGGGTAGAGAAACAGTGTGACGGGCCAATGATTTTCACAGGTATACCGTCTCTATGGGCGTATTATTGAACAGAAAGCTTGATAGGGATAATCGTTCGTTGCTATGCTATCTATCGCCATGGACTATCGTGGCGATGGAGGATGAATAATGAATATTCGCGATCTTGAATACCTGGTAGCGCTCGCCGAACACCGCCACTTCCGGCGGGCGGCTGACTCATGCCACGTGAGCCAACCGACGCTCAGCGGACAGATCCGCAAGCTCGAGGATGAACTTGGCGTCATGCTGCTGGAGCGCACCAGCCGTAAGGTTCTGTTTACCCAGGCGGGGCTGTTGCTGGTGGATCAGGCGCGTACCGTGTTACGCGAAGTAAAAGTGCTCAAGGAGATGGCAAGCCAACAAGGGGAAACCATGTCCGGGCCGCTGCACATCGGCTTGATCCCGACAATTGGCCCGTATCTGCTGCCGCAAATCATTCCGATGCTGCACCAAACCTTTCCGAAGCTGGAAATGTACCTGCACGAAGCGCAGACCCATCAGCTGCTGGCCCAGCTCGACAGCGGTAAGCTCGACTGCGCCATTCTGGCGCTGGTCAAAGAGAGCGAGGCCTTTATCGAGGTGCCGCTGTTTGATGAGCCGATGATGCTGGCTATCTATGAGGATCACCCGTGGGCGAACCGCGACCGCGTGCCGATGTCGGATCTGGCTGGTGAAAAGCTGCTGATGCTGGAGGATGGCCACTGTCTGCGCGATCAGGCGATGGGCTTTTGCTTTGAAGCGGGAGCGGATGAAGATACCCACTTCCGGGCGACCAGTCTGGAAACGCTACGCAATATGGTGGCGGCAGGCAGCGGCATTACCTTGCTGCCTGCGCTGGCGGTACCGCAGGAAAGAAAACGCGATGGCGTGGTCTATTTGCCGTGCATTAAGCCAGAGCCAAGACGAACCATCGGCCTGGTTTACCGTCCCGGCTCCCCGCTGCGCAGCCGCTATGAACATCTGGCGGAGGCCATCCGCGGTACGATGGATGGCCATTTCGACAAGGCGTTAAAACAGGCGGTTTAAGCCGTTCAGCGCGGCGACCCGATACGCTTCCGCCATGGTCGGGTAGTTAAAGGTGGTGTTGACGAAGTACTCAATGGTGTTACCACCACCTTTCTGCTCCATGATCGCCTGGCCGATATGAATGATTTCGGCTGCGCGTTCGCCAAAGCAGTGAATGCCGAGGATCTCCTTGGTCTCCCGATGGAACAGGATCTTCAGGGTTCCCACGCTCATGCCAACGATTTGCGCCCGCGCCAGGTGTTTAAACTGGGCGCGACCCACCTCATACGGCACTTTCATCGCCGTCAGTTGCTGCTCGGTTTTCCCGACGGAGCTGATTTCCGGAATGGTGTAGATCCCGGTTGGGATATCTTCAATCAGATGCGCCGAGGCTTCGCCTTTCACCAGCGCCTGGGCGGCAATGCGCCCTTGATCGTAGGCGGCAGAAGCCAGACTTGGATAGCCGATGACATCGCCAACCGCATAGACGTGCGGGAGGGCGGTCTGGTACATGCTGTTGACCTTCAGCTGGCCGCGGCTGTCAGTCTGCAGACCGATGTTTTCCAGCGCCAGGGTGTCGGTATTGCCGGTGCGGCCGTTGGCGTACAGCAGGCAATCGGCCTTCAGTTTTTTACCGGACTTCAGGTGCATGATCACGCCGTCATCCACCCCCTCAATTTTCTCATACTCCTCATTGTGGCGAATGACCACGCCGCTGTTCCAGAAGTGATAAGAGAGCGAGTCTGACATCTCCTGATCGAGGAAGGCCAGCAGACGATCGCGGGTGTTGATCAGATCGACCTTCACCTCCATGCCGCGGAAGATCGAGGCGTATTCGCAACCGATCACCCCGGCGCCGTAAATGATCACGTGGCGCGGCTCATGCTGCAGGCTGAGAATTGAATCGCTGTCATAGATGCGCGGGTGGTGGAAATCGACATCGGCCGGATGATAGGGGCGTGACCCGCAGGCGATAACGAATTTCTCCGCAGTCACCGTCTCGACCGTGCCGTCATGGCATTCCAGCGCCAGAGTATGTTCATCAACGAAGTGCGCATTGCCCTGCAGAATTTCACAGTGGTTGCGCTCATAGAATCCCTGGCGCATATGAGTCTGCTGGTTGATGACGCTGTCGGCATGGTTGAGGATGTCGGCGAAAGAAGAGCGAAGAAGGCGGGAGTGGTCGCTGTAGAGGGGGTTTTGGTTAAACTCGATGATACGGCTGACGGCATGGCGGAGGGCTTTCGACGGGATGGTGCCCCAGTGGGTGCAACCGCCGCCGACATTATGGTAGCGCTCAATGACGGCAACGCGTACTCCCTGTTTCACCAGTCCCATGGCGGCGCCTTCGCCGCCAGGGCCGGAACCAATCACTATTGCATCATAATCCCAAGAGTGTGACATGGCATTACTCACCTGTTTTATACATAAAATAAACACGATGATAACATTCGCTGCGCTTTAACCCAATTATCGTTGTGCTTTTTTGCGGCATAAAAGCAGAAACGGCTCGTAAACAATCATTCACAATCCAGTGCAAACCGATTAGTTTTAATCTCTGGTATAGTGCCAGCAGGGCTATTGGAAGGATTCATACATCGTGATGGGCGTAAGAGCACAACAAAAAGAAAAAACCCGCCGTTCGCTGGTGGAAGCAGCATTCAGCCAACTTAGCGCTGAGCGGAGTTTCGCCAGCCTGAGCTTGCGCGAAGTGGCGCGGGAAGCTGGGATCGCGCCGACGTCCTTTTATCGTCATTTTCGCGATGTCGATGAGTTAGGCCTGACGATGGTCGATGAGAGCGGACTGATGCTGCGCCAGCTGATGCGCCAGGCGCGCCAGAGAATTGCTAAAGGCGGCAGCGTGATCCGTACCTCGGTCTCCACCTTTATGGAGTTTATCGGTAACAACCCGAACGCCTTCCGCTTGCTGTTGCGAGAGCGCTCGGGAACCTCTGCGGCGTTTCGCGCCGCCGTCGCGCGCGAGATCCAGCACTTTATCGCGGAACTCGCCGACTATTTAGAACTCGAAAACCATATGCCGCGCGCCTTCACCGAAGCGCAGGCTGAAGCTATGGTCACCATCGTCTTTAGCGCTGGCGCGGAAGCGCTGGATGTCGGCCCTGAACAGCGCCGGCAGCTGGAAGAACGGTTGGTGCTGCAGCTCAGAATGATCTCGAAAGGCGCGTATTACTGGTATCGCCGTGAACAAGAAAAAATGTCACATCATTCCGAATAACGTGAAGGACGAGCAATGAAACACTCAGTTCAAGATAAAGGTACGCTGCTGCTGGCGCTGATTGCCGGGTTATCCATTAATGGCGCCTTTGCGGCGCTGTTCAGTTCGATAGTTCCGTTTTCCGTCTTCCCTATTTTATCCCTGCTGCTGACGGTCTACTGTCTGCATCAGCGCTATCAGAATCGCAGTATGCCCGTTGGGCTTCCGGGCCTGGCCGCCGCCTTTTTTATTCTCGGGGTGCTGTTGTACAGCACCGTCGTGCGTGCGGAGTACCCGGATATCGGCTCTAACTTCTTCCCGGCCGTTCTGTCCGTCGCGATGGTCTTCTGGATCGGCTACAAGATGCGTAACCGCAAAAATACGGCAGCCGAGTAAGCCGCCAGTGGTGTAAAAAAACCGGCAATATGACATTGCCGGTTTTTTTGGGCCTATTTCCGGGTCAGCAGAACGCCGCATTCCATATGATGGGTGTACGGGAACTGGTCGAACAGCGCCAGCCGGGTGACGTTGTGCGTCTGGCTTAACGTCTCCAGATTGCGGCACAGCGTTTCCGGGTTGCATGAAATGTACAGAATGCGCGGATAGGCCTGCACCATTTTTTCCGTTTCGCTGTCCAGTCCGCTGCGCGGCGGATCGACGAAAATGGTCTCGCACTGATAGCTCTGCAGATCGATACCCTGCAGCCGGTTGAACTCCCGCACGCCATTCATCGCCTGAGTAAACTCTTCCGCCGCCATGCGGATAATCTGCACGTTGTCGATATGGTTAGCGGCGATGTTGTACTGCGCCGCAGCCACTGACGGTTTGGCGATTTCGGTGGCCAGCACGCGATCAAAATTACGCGCCAGCGCCAGCGAGAAGTTACCGTTGCCGCAGTACAATTCCAGCAGGTCGCCGGTCGCCCCTTTGGTGACATCCAGCGCCCACTCCAGCATCTGAATGTTCATGGCCGCGTTCGGCTGGGTAAAGCTGTTTTCCACCTGACGGTAGATCATCTCTCGCCCGCCAACTGGCAGACGTTCATCTATATAGTCCTGATCGAGCTCGATTTTGGTTTTGGTCGCCCGTCCAATCAGATGCACATTGAGTCCCTGGGCTCGCAGGGCGTCACGCAGCGCCTCCGCTTGCTCACGCCAGGCATCATCGAGTTTTTTATGATACAGCAGCGAAACGACCGCCTGGTTGCTGAGGGTGGTCAGATAGTCAATCTGGAACAGCTTATGGCGCAGCACGGGATTGTTGCGCACGCCCTCCAGCATGGCGGTCATCAGCTGATTGATAAGCGCGCTGGCGGCCGGAAAGCTGTCAACGCGAATCCGCGACCGGGTCTGCTGATCGAAAATAATATGGTACAGATCGTCGCCATCGTGCCACAGACGGAACTCGGCGCGCATCCGGTAGTGGCTGACCGGCGAACGAAACACTTCCGGAACCGGCGCGGCAAAAGGCGCCATCATGGTTTGCAAACGGACGACTTTTTCTGCCAGCTGCGCTTCGTATTGTTCGGTAGGAAGGTGTTCGGGGGTCATGATGCATCCTGAATAAAATAAGTACGCGGGGATTGTAGGGAAAGCGCCGGGGATGTCCAGCCTCGAATGTGGCGGGAAATATAATTAGCAGTCTGGACATCTATATGATTCTAATTGTAGCATTCGCCTACCGGTCCTGTGAGTTAAAAGGGAACCCAGTGGAAATCTGGGGCTGACGCGCAGCGGTAAGGAAGGTGAGAAATGAGCGCACTCGGTGCAGACACTGCGGCTAGCCGTGGGAAGTCATTATTTCTTGAAACAGCCTCCAAGCCCGAAGACCTGCCGGAATACGTCGCACTGGGTTTTATCGTCGCGAGCAACTGATAAAACCTGCGGCATCCTTTTTCTGTTTCGGATGCTTTTACAATGATTAAAAAAGCTTCGCTGATGACGGCTTTATCCGTCACGGCATTTTCCGGCTGGGCGCAGGATAGCAATTCAGATACGTTAGTGGTGACAGCAAACCGTTTTCAACAGCCGGTCAATACCGTGCTGGCGCCGACCGACATTGTGACGCGCGATGATATCGACCGCTGGCAGTCCAAAGATTTAAACGATGTCATGCGTCGTCTTCCTGGGGTCGATATTGCCCGCAACGGCGGCATGGGGCAGAGCGCTTCGCTGTATGTTCGGGGGACGGAGGCTCGTCACGTGCTGGTGCTGATCGACGGTGTGCCGATGGCGCGTCCGGGGATCTCCAATGGCGTAGATATCAGTCAGATCCCTATCTCGCTGGTCCAGCGGGTGGAATACATCCGTGGCCCGCGCTCCGCAGTCTACGGTTCCGGAGCGATCGGTGGGGTGGTGAACATTATCACCATGACCGATTCAGACCGTTCACAGGTTAACGTCGGAATGGGGAGTAACGGTTATCAGACTTATGACGGCGCCATTAATAAACGTTTTGGCGATACCGTAGTGACTGCAGCTGGTGCTTATCAGACCACAAAAGGTTTTAACGTCCAGCCGAATTCGCCGTACAGCGGCGACAGCGATCGTGATGGCTATCGTAACAAGCTTTTCCTGGGCGGTGTGCAACATAAGTTTGACGATAACTTCTCTGGTTTCTTCCGGGGCTATGGTTACACAGCCAATACTGACTACGATCAGGGCTCGTATGGCTATGTTGGCGGCAATGATGAAAGACAGAATTACACGCAGTCCTGGGACACGGGTCTGCGTTACAGCTCCGGTATCTATTCCTCCCAGCTGATTGCTAACTATCAGCGCATCAAAGATTACAACTACAGCAGCGACGCTGGCCGCTATGCCGCGGGCGCCACCCTGGATGATATGGAACAGCGCTATATCCAGTGGGGTAATAACATTGAGGTTGGGCACGGGGCGATTAGTGGCGGCGTCGACTGGAAGCAAGAAAAGCTCACCTCCAGTAGCACAACATTGTCTGATGCCTACAAACGCGATACCACCGGTCTTTACCTGACCGGGCAGCAGCAGATTGACAGTGTGACCCTGGAAGCATCCGGACGTGAGGATCATGACGAGCAGTTCGGATGGCACGGTACTTGGCAGACTGCGGCAGGCTGGGAGTTTATTGATGGCTACCGGGCTACGCTCTCTTACGGTACCGGATTCCTGGCGCCGTCACTGGGTCAGCAATATGGCGCGACGCGTTTTGCTTCGTTTTATGGGCCTGGCATTGCTTCCAACCCAAACCTGAAGCCGGAAGAATCTAAACAGTGGGAAGCCGGAATTGACGGGCTAACGGGGCCGCTGGATTGGCGAATCTCAGCATATCATTATGAGATTCAAAACCTGATCGACTATAAAAACAATCAATATATCAACGTGAAGTCAGCCACGATTAAAGGTCTGGAGTGGACGGGGAACGTGACGACTGGCCCGGTGGAGCATCATCTGACGTTGCAGTATGTCGATCCGCGTGATGATGATACTGGCAAGGTACTCTATCGCCGCGCGAAGCAACAAGTGAAGTATGAACTGACCGGACAGATCTACGATCTTGACTGGAACGTGATGTATCAGTACCTCGGCAAGCGTTACGATGATGACTACGACAATGGGCGCGATGTCAAAATGGGCGGTCTGAGCCTCTGGGATGTCGGTTTATCGTATCCCGTCACCTCACACCTGACAGTTCGTGGTAAAATAGCCAATCTGTTCGATAAAGATTACGAGACAGTTTATGGCTACCAATCTGCAGGACGGGAATACACCTTGTCTGGCAGCTACACCTTCTGATCCACGTCCCACCGTGCTGGTGTTTGATTCCGGCGTCGGTGGGTTGTCGGTTTATAATGAGATTCGGCAGCTGCTGCCGAATCTGCATTACATCTATGCTTTTGATAACGTCGCTTTCCCGTACGGTGAGAAGAGCGAGGAGTTTATCGTTGAGCGCGTTGTGGAAATCGTGACTGCCGTTCAGCAACGCTATCCACTGGCGCTGGCGGTCATCGCCTGTAACACCGCCAGTACCGTCTCACTGCCTGCCCTGCGTGAAAAGTTCGCTTTCCCCGTCGTTGGCGTGGTGCCGGCGATCAAGCCCGCCGCCCGCTTAACGGCGAACGGTATTGTTGGCCTGCTGGCGACCCGCGGTACTGTTAAGCGTCCTTATACCCGTGAGCTGATTGACCGCTTTGCCAATGAATGTCGGATTGAGATGCTGGGGTCGGCGGAGCTGGTGGAGCTGGCGGAAGCGAAGCTGCATGGCGAGCCTGTGCCGTTAGAAGAGCTGCGCCGTATCCTGCGCCCGTGGCTGCGGATGCAGGAGCCGCCGGATACGGTGGTGCTGGGCTGCACCCACTTTCCTCTTTTACAGGAGGAGCTGCAGCGCGTTCTGCCGGAGGGCACGCGGCTTATCGATTCTGGCGCGGCGATTGCCCGCCGCACCGCCTGGCTGTTAGAGCATGAAGCGCCGGACGCGAAGTCCAGTGACGAGAATAAAGCATTCTGCATGGCGCTGACGGCAGAAACAGAACAACTTTTACCCGTTCTGCATCGCTATGGTTTCCCAACGCTGGAAAAATTACCGCTTTAAGGGCGTTTTGCACAAAAAAGAGACGGTTGAATAATTTTTTGAAAACAGGGCTTGTCAACGTCTCAGAACTCCCTATAATGCGCCTCCACTGACACGGAACAACGGCAAGCAAGCCGCCGGGTCAGCAGGGTTTCGGCGATGAAGTTCAACGCTGAAAACCGACAGAGAAAAGCAAAATAAGCGCTTGACTCTGCATGAGGAAAACGTATTATACGGGACCTCGCAACGGTGAGCTGAAAGCCGCGTTGCAACTGCTCTTTAACAATTTATCAGACAATCTGTGTGGGCACTCAAAGTGACATGGATTCTTAACGTCCTCGGACGAAAAATGAATACCAAGTCTCTGAGTGAACATGCGTAATTCATTACGAAGTTTAATTCACGAGCATCAAACTTAAATTGAAGAGTTTGATCATGGCTCAGATTGAACGCTGGCGGCAGGCCTAACACATGCAAGTCGAGCGGTAGCACAGAGAGCTTGCTCTCGGGTGACGAGCGGCGGACGGGTGAGTAATGTCTGGGAAACTGCCTGATGGAGGGGGATAACTACTGGAAACGGTAGCTAATACCGCATAACGTCGCAAGACCAAAGTGGGGGACCTTCGGGCCTCATGCCATCAGATGTGCCCAGATGGGATTAGCTAGTAGGTGGGGTAACGGCTCACCTAGGCGACGATCCCTAGCTGGTCTGAGAGGATGACCAGCCACACTGGAACTGAGACACGGTCCAGACTCCTACGGGAGGCAGCAGTGGGGAATATTGCACAATGGGCGCAAGCCTGATGCAGCCATGCCGCGTGTGTGAAGAAGGCCTTCGGGTTGTAAAGCACTTTCAGCGGGGAGGAAGGCGGTGAGGTTAATAACCTCATCGATTGACGTTACCCGCAGAAGAAGCACCGGCTAACTCCGTGCCAGCAGCCGCGGTAATACGGAGGGTGCAAGCGTTAATCGGAATTACTGGGCGTAAAGCGCACGCAGGCGGTCTGTCAAGTCGGATGTGAAATCCCCGGGCTCAACCTGGGAACTGCATTCGAAACTGGCAGGCTAGAGTCTTGTAGAGGGGGGTAGAATTCCAGGTGTAGCGGTGAAATGCGTAGAGATCTGGAGGAATACCGGTGGCGAAGGCGGCCCCCTGGACAAAGACTGACGCTCAGGTGCGAAAGCGTGGGGAGCAAACAGGATTAGATACCCTGGTAGTCCACGCTGTAAACGATGTCGATTTGGAGGTTGTGCCCTTGAGGCGTGGCTTCCGGAGCTAACGCGTTAAATCGACCGCCTGGGGAGTACGGCCGCAAGGTTAAAACTCAAATGAATTGACGGGGGCCCGCACAAGCGGTGGAGCATGTGGTTTAATTCGATGCAACGCGAAGAACCTTACCTGGTCTTGACATCCACAGAACTTTCCAGAGATGGATTGGTGCCTTCGGGAACTGTGAGACAGGTGCTGCATGGCTGTCGTCAGCTCGTGTTGTGAAATGTTGGGTTAAGTCCCGCAACGAGCGCAACCCTTATCCTTTGTTGCCAGCGGTTAGGCCGGGAACTCAAAGGAGACTGCCAGTGATAAACTGGAGGAAGGTGGGGATGACGTCAAGTCATCATGGCCCTTACGACCAGGGCTACACACGTGCTACAATGGCATATACAAAGAGAAGCGACCTCGCGAGAGCAAGCGGACCTCATAAAGTATGTCGTAGTCCGGATTGGAGTCTGCAACTCGACTCCATGAAGTCGGAATCGCTAGTAATCGTAGATCAGAATGCTACGGTGAATACGTTCCCGGGCCTTGTACACACCGCCCGTCACACCATGGGAGTGGGTTGCAAAAGAAGTAGGTAGCTTAACCTTCGGGAGGGCGCTTACCACTTTGTGATTCATGACTGGGGTGAAGTCGTAACAAGGTAACCGTAGGGGAACCTGCGGTTGGATCACCTCCTTACCTTAAAGAACCTGCCTTTGTAGTGCTCACACAGATTGTCTGATGAAAAACAGCAGTAAAAACCTCTACAGGCTTGTAGCTCAGGTGGTTAGAGCGCACCCCTGATAAGGGTGAGGTCGGTGGTTCAAGTCCACTCAGGCCTACCAAATTTGCGAAGCAAATTTGAAGAGGTTGCAAACGATGGGGCTATAGCTCAGCTGGGAGAGCGCCTGCTTTGCACGCAGGAGGTCTGCGGTTCGATCCCGCATAGCTCCACCATCTTTACTGCAAACACAAGAAAACTTCAGAGTGAACCTGAAAAGGTGCACTGCGAAGTTTTGCTCTTTAAAAATCTGGATCAAGCTGAAAATTGAAACGACACACTGTTTAAGTGTGTTCGAGTCTCTCAAATTTTCGCGACACGATGGTGTTTTACGAAACATCTTCGGGTTGTGAGGTTAAGCGACTAAGCGTACACGGTGGATGCCCTGGCAGTCAGAGGCGATGAAGGACGTGCTAATCTGCGAAAAGCGTCGGTAAGGTGATATGAACCGTTACAGCCGGCGATGTCCGAATGGGGAAACCCAGTGCAATTCGTTGCACTATCGTTAACTGAATACATAGGTTAACGAGGCGAACCGGGGGAACTGAAACATCTAAGTACCCCGAGGAAAAGAAATCAACCGAGATTCCCCCAGTAGCGGCGAGCGAACGGGGAGCAGCCCAGAGTCTGAATCAGCTTGTGTGTTAGTGGAACGGTCTGGAAAGTCCGACGGTACAGGGTGATAGTCCCGTACACCAAAATGCACAGGTTGTGAACTCGAAGAGTAGGGCGGGACACGTGGTATCCTGTCTGAATATGGGGGGACCATCCTCCAAGGCTAAATACTCCTGACTGACCGATAGTGAACCAGTACCGTGAGGGAAAGGCGAAAAGAACCCCGGCGAGGGGAGTGAAAAAGAACCTGAAACCGTGTACGTACAAGCAGTGGGAGCACCTTCGGGTGTGACTGCGTACCTTTTGTATAATGGGTCAGCGACTTATATTCTGTAGCAAGGTTAACCGTATAGGGGAGCCGCAGGGAAACCGAGTCTTAACTGGGCGTTAAGTTGCAGGGTATAGACCCGAAACCCGGTGATCTAGCCATGGGCAGGTTGAAGGTTGGGTAACACTAACTGGAGGACCGAACCGACTAATGTTGAAAAATTAGCGGATGACTTGTGGCTGGGGGTGAAAGGCCAATCAAACCGGGAGATAGCTGGTTCTCCCCGAAAGCTATTTAGGTAGCGCCTCGTGAACTCATCTTCGGGGGTAGAGCACTGTTTCGGCTAGGGGGTCATCCCGACTTACCAACCCGATGCAAACTACGAATACCGAAGAATGTTATCACGGGAGACACACGGCGGGTGCTAACGTCCGTCGTGAAGAGGGAAACAACCCAGACCGCCAGCTAAGGTCCCAAAGTCATGGTTAAGTGGGAAACGATGTGGGAAGGCACAGACAGCCAGGATGTTGGCTTAGAAGCAGCCATCATTTAAAGAAAGCGTAATAGCTCACTGGTCGAGTCGGCCTGCGCGGAAGATGTAACGGGGCTAAACCATGCACCGAAGCTGCGGCAGCGACACTATGTGTTGTTGGGTAGGGGAGCGTTCTGTAAGCCTGCGAAGGTGGCCTGTGAGGGTTGCTGGAGGTATCAGAAGTGCGAATGCTGACATAAGTAACGATAAAGCGGGTGAAAAGCCCGCTCGCCGGAAGACCAAGGGTTCCTGTCCAACGTTAATCGGGGCAGGGTGAGTCGACCCCTAAGGCGAGGCCGAAAGGCGTAGTCGATGGGAAACAGGTTAATATTCCTGTACTTGGTGTTACTGCGAAGGGGGGACGGAGAAGGCTATGTTAGCCGGGCGACGGTTGTCCCGGTTTAAGCATGTAGGCGGAGGTTCCAGGTAAATCCGGTACCTTTTAACGCTGAGGTGTGATGACGAGGCACTACGGTGCTGAAGTAACAAATGCCCTGCTTCCAGGAAAAGCCTCTAAGCATCAGGTAACATTAAATCGTACCCCAAACCGACACAGGTGGTCAGGTAGAGAATACCAAGGCGCTTGAGAGAACTCGGGTGAAGGAACTAGGCAAAATGGTGCCGTAACTTCGGGAGAAGGCACGCTGGTGTGTAGGTGAAGTCCCTGCGGACGGAGCTGAGACCAGTCGAAGATACCAGCTGGCTGCAACTGTTTATTAAAAACACAGCACTGTGCAAACACGAAAGTGGACGTATACGGTGTGACGCCTGCCCGGTGCCGGAAGGTTAATTGATGGGGTTATCCGTAAGGAGAAGCTCTTGATCGAAGCCCCGGTAAACGGCGGCCGTAACTATAACGGTCCTAAGGTAGCGAAATTCCTTGTCGGGTAAGTTCCGACCTGCACGAATGGCGTAATGATGGCCAGGCTGTCTCCACCCGAGACTCAGTGAAATTGAACTCGCTGTGAAGATGCAGTGTACCCGCGGCAAGACGGAAAGACCCCGTGAACCTTTACTATAGCTTGACACTGAACATTGAGCCTTGATGTGTAGGATAGGTGGGAGGCTTTGAAGCGTGGACGCCAGTCTGCGTGGAGCCAACCTTGAAATACCACCCTTTAATGTTTGATGTTCTAACGTAGGCCCCTGACCGGGGTTGCGGACAGTGTCTGGTGGGTAGTTTGACTGGGGCGGTCTCCTCCCAAAGAGTAACGGAGGAGCACGAAGGTTAGCTAATCCTGGTCGGACATCAGGAGGTTAGTGCAATGGCATAAGCTAGCTTGACTGCGAGCGTGACGGCGCGAGCAGGTGCGAAAGCAGGTCATAGTGATCCGGTGGTTCTGAATGGAAGGGCCATCGCTCAACGGATAAAAGGTACTCCGGGGATAACAGGCTGATACCGCCCAAGAGTTCATATCGACGGCGGTGTTTGGCACCTCGATGTCGGCTCATCACATCCTGGGGCTGAAGTAGGTCCCAAGGGTATGGCTGTTCGCCATTTAAAGTGGTACGCGAGCTGGGTTTAGAACGTCGTGAGACAGTTCGGTCCCTATCTGCCGTGGGCGCTGGAGAATTGAGGGGGGCTGCTCCTAGTACGAGAGGACCGGAGTGGACGCATCACTGGTGTTCGGGTTGTCATGCCAATGGCACTGCCCGGTAGCTAAATGCGGAAGAGATAAGTGCTGAAAGCATCTAAGCACGAAACTTGCCCCGAGATGAGTTCTCCCTGAGACTTTAAGTCTCCTGAAGGAACGTTGAAGACGACGACGTTGATAGGCCGGGTGTGTAAGCGCAGCGATGCGTTGAGCTAACCGGTACTAATGAACCGTGAGGCTTAACCTTACAACGCCGAAGATGTTTTGGCGATTTGAGAGAAGATTTTCAGCGTGATACAGATTAATCGATGCGTCCGCAGGACGTGTTGAAAACAGAATTTGCCTGGCGGCGATAGCGCGGTGGTCCCACCTGACCCCATGCCGAACTCAGAAGTGAAACGCCGTAGCGCCGATGGTAGTGTGGGGTCTCCCCATGTGAGAGTAGGGAACTGCCAGGCATCAAATTGCAGTAAGCCGGGGTGACAACCGGTGGTAATAAAGCGAAGAAATTCGGTGGAGCGGTAGTTCAGTCGGTTAGAATACCTGCCTGTCACGCAGGGGGTCGCGGGTTCGAGTCCCGTCCGTTCCGCCACTTATTAAAATTAAGCCTGCTATATTAGCGGGCTTAATAGCGAGAAAGATTTAGGGGCGTAGCTCAGTTGGTAGAGCACCGGTCTCCAAAACCGGGTGTCGCGAGTTCGAGTCTCTCCGCCCCTGCCATATATAATCCTTTGCTTAGGCAAAGGATTTTTTTTGCTTGTAATTTTTCCATTCCTCTCTCTTCCTTGCTTTCTGATCACTCCATCCATGGAGCCAGATCTTTATTCCAGTATGCTGCTTTTCAGGATCTCGCGAATATGCGCTTGTTTATCGCTATTTTGTAGCCAAATGGCATACAGAGGACGTGAGAGCGCTACGCTATCGGTCACCGTATGCAGACCACTTTTCTGCTGCGCCCAACTGACGGGTAACCAGGTACAGCCATTCAAGGTACTGAGTTGCTGATAAGCCAGTTCTGCGGAGCTCGTCGTTAACAGTGGCACATCATCGCTACCAATCAGCCCCACTTCGTTTTGCTGGAAATCCGGCCCCCATTCCAGACGCAGGTAGTTCAAATCATTCTTATTTTTCCCTGGGGCGGCACAATAGAGCGCCAGGGTGAAATTACCCAGCAACTGGCAGCTTAATTCATCCATCTTCGGTGATTCAGTTGTGATCAGGAGATCGAGCTGGCGTTCATGCAACTGTTTAACTAATGACTGACGTTGGGCGATCCGCGCCTCGAATTGCAGGTTATAGGGATCTTTGTAGAGAGTCCCCAGCCAGCCGTTCAGTAGACATTCCCACAGCGACGCGCTGGCCCCGATGGAGAATTCGTTATGTCGCGAAGAGTGAGCGACCTCCTTGCGCGCGGCCTGCCAGGTGTTCATCAACGTTTCGGCGTAGGGCAGTAGCTTTTCTCCGGCGGTCGTCAGACGAATGTTATTACGATGGCGGGTGAACAGGTTCACGCCAAGTTGATTCTCCAGCTGACGAATACGAAAGCTGACCGCTGACTGCGTCAGGTAAAGTGCCTCTGCTGCCCGCCCAAAGTGACGAGTTCTGCTCACTTCCAGGAAAGTCTTGAGCAATTCCGTATCCACACCGTTCTCCACAAAATTATTTGTCGTCATGATTTAAATGTTTTGTTTGACGCTCTGTCAAGCGTAACTAATACTCCGCGCCATAAATAGCTCGGCCAAAGAATCAGGAGCGTGTAGGATGGCGGAAAGCTTTACGACGACTAATCGTTTTTTCGACAATAAAAATTATCCACGCGGGTTCTCCCGTCATGGTGATTTCACCATCAAAGAGGCGCAACTGCTGGAACGTCATGGTTATGCCTTTAACGAACTGGAACTGGGTAAACGCGAACCTGTTACCGATGATGAAAAACAATTTGTCTCGGTGTGCCGTGGTGAACGTGAGCCGGTAACGGAAGCAGAACGCGTATGGATTAAGTATATGGCACGCATTAAGCGGCCGAAGCGTTTCCATACTCTTTCCGGCGGCAAACCGCAGATGGAAGGCGCTGACGATTACACCGAAAGCGATGACTAAGAAAAAAGGGCGTAAGCCCTTTTTTTACGCCATCATTTTCTGCAGATGGTTTAGCATCCGGTCTATTGCCCGATAGCTGAGCGCCTCCTGCAAATGGCGGCGTTCAATCTCTTCAGCTTCTGCCAGATCGGCAATGGTTCTTGCCACCTTTAACAGACGCTGCCAGGCCCGTATAGAAAGCCCCAGCTGCGTTAACGTCTGTTCCAGCCAAAGCGCATCCTCCTGGCGCAAGTGACAGCAGCTCTTCATTTCACGATTCTCAAGATGCGCATTCAGCTTATTTTGCCTGAGCATTTGACGTTCACGTGCCGCCAGCACACGCTGACGGACCGTCGCACTCGATTCTTCGCCCTGCGTGCCCTGGCTCAGTATCCCCGGCGGCGGGAGCGGGATCTCTAAAGAAAGATCGAAGCGGTCGAGAAAAGGGCCGGACAGGCGCCCAAGGTAGCGCAATGTCTGCTCAGGCGACGCGCGATTATGTTTGCCCTGATAATGCCCGGTAGGGCTTGGGTTCATTGCCGCGATAAGCTGAAAACGCGCCGGATAGTCAATCTTGGCGCGCGATCGTGATATGTGGATCTTGCCTGACTCAATGGGTTCACGCAGCGCGTCCAGCACCCGTCGTTCAAACTCTGGCAGTTCATCAAGAAACAGCACGCCATTATGGGCCAGTGAAATCTCGCCGGGGACAGGTATTGAGCCTCCGCCTACCATCGCTGCCAGCGAGGCGCTATGGTGAGGGGCGCGAAACGGCCTCTGACGCCACCGGGTCTTCGCAGTCTGGAGGTTGACCAGACTTTGAATGGCCGTGCTCTCCAGCGCTTCCTGGTTGCTTAATGGCGGCAAAAGGCCGGGGAGCCGGCAGGCAAGCATCGTTTTGCCGGTACCGGGCGGGCCAATCAGGAGCAGGTTGTGGCCACCGCCCGCCACAATCTCCAGCGCTCTCTTGCCTTGTTGTTGGCCGATAACATCACGTAGATCTTCGCAGCGTTCATCAACGGCGGGCACGTCGGCGAGAGGCGGCGAAAGCGATGCTTGCCCTGCGAGAAACGCGCACACCTGTTGCAGATGGTCGGCGACCAGGCAATCGCTGCCGCCGATCAGTCCCACCTCAGCCGCATTGTCAGAGGAGACGACAATGCGCCGGCCGGCTTTGATGGCTTCCATTGCGCTGGGGATCGCCCCTGGAACGCCGCGTAAGCCGCCTGTAAGGGCGAGTTCGCCCACAAACTCATATTGATTCAATCGGGTAGTGTTGAGCTGCTCTGAGGCGACGAGAAGCGCGAGAGCGATGGGAAGGTCATATCGCCCGCCCTCTTTGGGCAGATCCGCGGGTGCCAGGTTAATGGTTATTTTCTTCGCAGGGAAAGCGTAGCCGCTGTTGATCAAGGCGCTGCGTACCCGGTCGCGGGCCTCTTTCACGGTGGTCTCCGGTAGCCCGACCATGGTCAAGCCAGGCAGACCGCTGCTGAGATGAACCTCGATAGTAATCAATGGCGCTTCGATACCGAGCGCCGCGCGTGTGTAAACGATGGCGAGCGACATAAAACCTCCTGGACAGAGAAGGATTATGACGAGCCTGCCGTGAAACGGCAGCGGCAATAACACGAAGTTAGAAGCATAAATCCATTATTTTCACGCCATCTCGTTACATTTAGCCGAAAATGGAAGCGTGATCGAAAAACGTGGTGCATCCAAAACAGAGATGGGCGCTGAGCGTACAGCGTGAAAGAAAACTGAATTTTTTTCATTTCTGATTTTCTTCATATAAAACAATTATTTTTCCTGAAACTGTTAGGCTGCTCAGAAACCAGGATATAAAAAAATCTTGTGTTTTATGTGATGTCTGTGGTACCTCTTTAGGTATTCCTTCGAAAAAGAAGCCAGAAAGTACAGAAAATGACAGCCCTTCTACGAGTGATTAGCCTGGTCGTGATTAGCGTGGTGGTGATTATTATCCCACCGTGCGGGGCTGCACTTGGACGAGGAAAGGCTTAAGAATCAAGCCTTAACGAACTAAGACCCCCGCACCGAAAGGTCCGGGGGTTTTTTTATAACTGAAATAACCTAAGCGAGGAGCAGATGATGACTTTTAGCATAAAATTCTGTTTCTCCCGATTTATGACGGGGAACTAACTATGAATGGCGCGCAGTGGGTGGTACATGCTTTGCGGACACAGGGAGTCGACACAGTTTTTGGCTATCCGGGTGGCGCAATTATGCCGGTTTACGATGCACTGTATGACGGCGGCGTGGAGCACCTGCTGTGTCGGCATGAGCAAGGGGCAGCCATGGCGGCTATTGGTTATGCGCGAGCAACCGGGAAAACCGGGGTGTGCATAGCGACGTCCGGCCCGGGCGCGACCAACCTGATCACTGGCCTGGCGGACGCCCTGCTTGATTCCATTCCCATTGTCGCTATCACCGGCCAGGTGGCCGCTCCCTTCATCGGCACGGATGCGTTCCAGGAAGTAGACGTTCTTGGTTTGTCACTGGCCTGTACTAAGCACAGTTTCCTCGTGCAGTCTCTGGATGAGCTGCCGCGGGTTATCGCTGAAGCTTTCCAGGTGGCAAACTCAGGCCGTCCGGGCCCGGTGCTGGTTGATATCCCTAAGGATATTCAGATGGCCCAGGGCGAGCTTGATCCTCATTTCTCTACCGTCGACGATGAGATGGCGTTCCCGCAGGCGGAGGTTGCTCAGGCTCTGCAGATGCTGGCTCAGTCACAGAAGCCGATGCTGTATGTTGGCGGCGGGGTAGGTATGGCGCAGGCGGTACCGGCTTTGCGTGAATTCCTGGCGGTAACCCGAATGCCGGTAACCTGCACGCTGAAAGGGCTGGGCGTGGTGGCCGCAGATTATCCGTATTATCTCGGTATGCTGGGCATGCACGGCACTAAGGCGGCCAACCTGGCGGTACAGGAGTGCGATCTGCTGATCGCTGTCGGCGCGCGCTTTGACGATCGTGTGACCGGTAAGCTCAATACCTTCGCTCCGCATGCCAAAGTGATCCACATGGACATCGATCCGGCGGAGCTGAACAAGCTGCGTCAGGCGCACATCGGTCTGACCGGCGATCTGAACCGCTTGCTGCCGGCGCTGCAGCAGCCGTTAGCTATCGATGCCTGGCGCGAGCATAATGCCGCACTGCGCACCGAGCACGCCTGGCGTTACGATCATCCCGGCGAGGCGATCTACGCGCCGCTGCTGCTGAAGCAGCTTTCCGACCGTAAGCCGGCGGATAGCGTCGTGACAACCGACGTTGGCCAGCACCAGATGTGGTCGGCTCAACATATGACCTATACCCGCCCGGAAAACTTTATCACCTCCAGCGGCTTAGGCACGATGGGCTTTGGCCTGCCAGCCGCCGTTGGTGCCCAGGTGGCGCGCCCGGACGATACGGTGATCTGTATCTCCGGTGACGGTTCCTTCATGATGAACGTGCAGGAGCTGGGCACCGTCAAGCGCAAACAATTACCGTTAAAGATCGTGTTACTCGACAACCAGCGGTTAGGGATGGTTCGACAATGGCAGCAGCTGTTTTTCCAGGAACGTTATAGCGAAACCACTCTGACTGATAACCCTGATTTCCTCACGCTGGCCAGCGCCTTCGGTATTCCTGGCCAACACATCACCCGTAAAGACCAGGTTGAAGCGGCACTCGACACCATGCTTTCGAGCCAGGGGCCATACCTGCTTCATGTCTCAATCGACGAACTTGAGAATGTCTGGCCGTTGGTGCCGCCCGGCGCCAGTAATGCAGAAATGCTGGAGAAATTATCATGAAGCAACATCAGGTCGCTTTGCAGGCGCGTTTCAATCCGGAAACCTTAGAGCGCGTGCTGCGCGTGGTCCGCCACCGTGGTTTTCAAATCTGCGCAATGAATATGGAAACCGCGTCGGATGCGCAAAATATAAATATCGAATTGACCGTTGCCAGCCCGCGGCCCGTCGAATTACTGTTTAGTCAATTAAGTAAACTGGTCGACGTCGCCTGCGTCGAGATCCAGCAACCCACATCACAACAAATCCGCGCCTGAGCGCAGAGGAATAAAAAAAATGACGACGAAGAAAGCTGATTACATTTGGTTCAATGGCGAGATGACCCCATGGGGCGAGGCGAAAGTGCACGTCATGTCCCATGCGTTGCACTACGGGACTTCGGTATTCGAAGGCATCCGCTGCTACGACTCGCACAAGGGCCCGGTGGTGTTCCGTCATCGCGAACATATGCAGCGTCTGCATGACTCAGCCAAAATTTATCGTTTCCCGGTCTCGCAGAGCGTTGATGAGCTGATGGAAGCCTGCCGCGAAGTTATCCGTACCAATAAACTGACCAGCGCTTATATTCGTCCGCTGGTGTTTGTTGGCGATGTTGGCATGGGCGTTAACCCGCCGGACGGTTACAAAACCGACGTTATCATCGCGGCGTTCCCGTGGGGCGCCTACCTCGGTGCAGAAGCGCTGGAGCAGGGGATCGATGCGATGGTTTCTTCCTGGAACCGCGCGGCGCCGAACACCATTCCAACCGCGGCGAAAGCGGGCGGCAACTATCTCTCCTCTCTGCTGGTCGGCAGCGAAGCGCGTCGTCACGGTTATCAGGAAGGTATCGCGCTGGATGTTAACGGTTATATCTCCGAAGGTGCAGGCGAAAACCTGTTTGAGGTAAAAGATGGCGTGCTGTTTACTCCGCCGTTCACCTCTTCCGCGCTGCCGGGCATTACCCGCGACGCGATCATCAAACTGGCGAAAGATCTTGGCATCGAAGTGCGCGAGCAGGTGCTGTCCCGTGAATCGCTGTACCTCGCGGATGAAGTGTTCATGTCCGGCACCGCGGCAGAAATCACCCCGGTACGCAGCGTTGACGGCATCCAGGTCGGCGCAGGCCGCCGCGGGCCGGTGACCAAACGCATTCAGGAAGCCTTCTTTGGCCTCTTCACCGGTGAAACAGAAGATAAATGGGGCTGGTTGGATCCGGTAAGTAAGTAATTAAAAATGGGACGGCACGCACCGTCCCATTTAATAAACAGAGATGGGAGTAAAAAGAGCATGCCTAAGTACCGTTCCGCCACCACCACACATGGCCGCAACATGGCGGGCGCCCGCGCGTTGTGGCGCGCAACCGGAATGACCGATGCCGATTTCGGCAAACCGATTATCGCCGTCGTCAACTCCTTTACCCAGTTTGTCCCCGGGCACGTGCACCTGCGCGATCTCGGCAAACTGGTTGCCGAGCAGATTGAAGCGGCAGGCGGTGTCGCCAAAGAATTTAACACCATCGCGGTGGATGATGGGATCGCCATGGGCCACGGGGGTATGCTCTATTCACTGCCATCCCGCGAGCTGATCGCCGACTCGGTCGAGTACATGGTTAACGCCCACTGCGCCGATGCCATGGTCTGTATCTCCAACTGCGACAAAATCACTCCGGGGATGCTGATGGCCTCTCTGCGCCTGAACATTCCGGTGATCTTTGTTTCCGGTGGCCCAATGGAAGCCGGGAAGACCAAGCTGTCAGATAAAATCATCAAGCTCGACCTGGTGGATGCGATGATCCAGGGGGCGGATCCGAAAGTGTCCGACGAACAGAGTAACCAGGTGGAACGTTCCGCTTGTCCGACCTGTGGTTCCTGTTCCGGGATGTTCACCGCGAACTCCATGAACTGCCTGACCGAAGCGCTGGGCCTGTCACAGCCGGGTAACGGCTCGCTGCTGGCGACCCACGCCGATCGTAAGGAGCTGTTCCTGAACGCCGGTAAACGTATCGTGGAGCTGACCAAACGCTACTACGAGCAGGATGACGCTTCCGCCCTGCCGCGCAATATCGCCAGCAAGGCGGCATTTGAAAACGCCATGACCCTCGATATCGCGATGGGCGGTTCAACCAATACCGTACTGCACCTGCTGGCAGCGGCGCAGGAAGCCGAAATCGACTTCACCATGAGCGATATCGACAAACTGTCCCGCAAGGTCCCGCAGCTGTGTAAAGTGGCGCCGAGTACGCAGAAATACCATATGGAAGACGTGCACCGGGCTGGTGGCGTTCTGGGCATTCTGGGCGAGCTGGACCGCGCTGGTTTACTCAACCGCGATGTGAAAAACGTCCTTGGCCTGACGCTGCCGCAGACCCTGGAACAGTACGATGTGATGGTGACCCAGGACGACGCGGTGAAAAAAATGTTCCGCGCCGGCCCGGCCGGGATCCGTACCACTCAGGCATTCTCGCAGGATTGCCGCTGGGATACGCTGGATGACGATCGCGCCGAGGGATGTATCCGTTCTCTGGAACATGCCTACAGTAAAGACGGTGGCCTGGCGGTCCTGTATGGTAACTTTGCTGAAAACGGCTGTATTGTCAAAACCGCCGGTGTGGACGATAGCATCCTGAAATTTACCGGCCCGGCGAAAGTTTATGAAAGCCAGGACGAAGCGGTTGATGCCATCCTCGGCGGCAAAGTCGTGGAAGGCGACGTCGTGGTTATTCGCTATGAAGGGCCGAAAGGCGGGCCGGGGATGCAGGAAATGCTCTATCCGACCACCTTCCTGAAGTCCATGGGTCTTGGCAAAGCGTGCGCGCTGATCACCGATGGCCGTTTCTCCGGCGGCACCTCCGGGCTTTCCATCGGCCACGTATCGCCGGAAGCGGCGAGCGGCGGCAACATCGCGATCATCGAAGATGGCGACATGATTGCTATCGATATTCCGAACCGCGGTATTCAGCTGCAGCTCAGCGATGCCGAAATCGCCGCCCGTCGCGAAGCGCAGGAAGCGCGTGGCGATAAGGCGTGGACGCCGAAAGACCGCGAGCGCCAGGTCTCCTTTGCACTGCGCGCTTATGCCAGCCTCGCGACCAGCGCCGACAAGGGCGCGGTGCGCGATAAATCAAAACTGGGTGGCTAATTATGGCGGACTCACAACCCCTGTCCGGTGCCCCTGAGGGCGCCGAATACCTGAGAGCAGTGCTGCGCGCGCCAGTTTATGAAGCGGTGCAGAAAACGCCGCTGCAAAAAATGGAGAAGCTCTCTTCGCGGCTGGATAACGTTATTCTGGTCAAACGCGAAGATCGCCAGCCGGTACACAGCTTTAAGCTGCGCGGCGCCTACGCGATGATGTCCAGCCTGACGGCGGAACAGAAATCGAATGGGGTGATCACGGCGTCGGCAGGCAACCATGCGCAGGGAGTGGCTTTCTCAGCCTCCCGGCTTGGGGTTAAGGCGCTGATCGTGATGCCGGTAGCGACCGCCGATATCAAAGTCGATGCCGTTCGCGGTTTTGGTGGCGAAGTGCTGCTGCATGGCGCCAACTTTGACGAAGCGAAAGCTCGGGCGATTGAACTGGCGCAGCAGCAGGGCTTCACCTGGGTGCCGCCGTTTGATCACCCGATGGTGATCGCGGGTCAGGGAACCTTGGCGCTGGAGCTGCTGCAGCAGGATGCCCACATCGACCGTGTATTCGTCCCGGTGGGCGGCGGCGGTCTGGCGGCGGGCGTGGCGGTGCTGATCAAGCAGCTGATGCCGCAGATTAAAGTGATAGCGGTAGAAGCGGAAGACTCGGCATGTCTGAAAGCGGCGCTGGATGCCGGCCATCCGGTGGATCTGCCGCGCGTCGGTTTGTTTGCTGAAGGCGTGGCGGTGAAGCGCATCGGCGATGAAACCTTCCGTTTGTGCCAGGAGTATCTGGACGACATCATCACTGTCGACAGCGACGCTATTTGCGCGGCGATGAAAGATCTGTTCGAAGATGTGCGGGCGGTGGCGGAGCCTTCCGGCGCGCTGGCGTTGGCGGGGATGAAGAAATATGTCGCCCAGCACAATATTCGCGGCGAGCGACTGGCTCATATTCTGTCCGGGGCCAACGTTAACTTCCACGGCCTGCGCTACGTGTCTGAGCGCTGCGAGCTCGGGGAACAGCGCGAAGCGCTGCTGGCGGTGACGATCCCGGAAGAGAAGGGCAGCTTTCTGAAGTTTTGCCAGCTGCTGGGCGGGCGCTCGGTGACGGAGTTCAACTACCGCTTTGCTGATGCTAAAGACGCCTGCATTTTTGTCGGGGTACGCCTGAGTCGCGGGCTGGAGGAGCGGAAAGAGATCCTCCAGTTACTGAACGATGGCGGCTACAGCGTCGTTGACCTTTCCGATGACGAAATGGCCAAGCTCCATGTGCGCTATATGGTCGGCGGTCGGCCGTCCAAAGCGCTGCAGGAGCGGCTGTTCAGCTTCGAGTTCCCTGAATCGCCGGGGGCGCTGCTGAAGTTCCTGCACACCCTTGGCACCCACTGGAATATTTCGCTATTCCACTACCGTAGCCATGGCACCGACTATGGTCGGGTGTTAGCGGCCTTTGAGCTGGGCGAGCACGAGCCGGACTTTGAAACCCGCCTTAATGAACTGGGCTATGAGTGCCACGACGAAACCCATAACCCGGCGTTCCGCTTTTTCCTCGCGGGCTAGTGGTTAGGCAGGATTTTCCAGAAAGCATCAATAAGCGGCTCATGCAGCCGCTTTTTTTGTGCGCAAACGCCCAGCTCAAACGGGGTTTGCTCATCACTGCGCTCCAGAATCATCACCCGGTTGCGTACCGGTTCCGGGCTGTTTTCCAGTACCACCTCCGGTAGCAGCGCCACGCCGCAGCCGAGGGCGACCATCGACACCATCGCTTCGTGTCCCCCGACGGTGGCATAGATCGACGGGTTGCTGATTTTATGGCGTCGAAACCACAGCTCGATGCGCCGACGTACCGGCCCCTGGTCAGCCATGATAAACGGCACTGTCGACCAGTCCGGACGCTCGACGGTCACCTGGTTACGCACCGGGCAGGGAAGCGCCGGGGCAATTAACACCACGGCGAGGTTCTCCAGCATCGAAAACGCCACCGATCCCGGCAGGGTCTCTGGTTTACCGGCAATCGCCAGGTCGGCTTCGCCGGTGACGACCTTCTCCATGGCGTCAGCGGCATCGCCGGTCGATAATTTTATCTCAACCGAAGGATGCGCGGCGCGAAAGCGGTCGAGGATCGGCGGCAGATGGCTATAAGCGGCGGTGACAGAGCAGAAGATATGCAGCTCACCGGAGAGCGACGGTCCCTGCTGATCGATGGCGTGGCGAAGCTGCTGATACTGCAGTAAGGTCTGCTGGGCAAAGGTGCGTAACTCTTCCCCGGCTTCGGTGAGCGTCACCGTGCGATTATCACGCACGAACAGCGGCTGGCCGAGGTCCTCTTCCAGGCGTTGGATCTGCCGCGAAAGGGTCGAAGGACTGACGTGCATGGCCCGCGCGCTGCGGCCAAAATGGCGGCTTTCCGCCAGATGCAGAAAGGTTTTCAGATCGCGTAAATCCACGGCGCGTACTCCCCGATTTTGTGTTTCATAAATTGCAACGTGACGTTGTGAATATATCAATTTCCGCAATAAAATTCCTGTCATATAGTAAGTTCATTCTCGCAAAAGCGAACCGAACAATAAGCACGACAACACAACATCACGAGGTATCACCATGGCTAACTACTTCAACACACTGAATCTGCGCCAGCAGCTGGCACAGCTGGGCAAATGCCGCTTTATGGGGCGCGATGAATTTGCCGATGGCGCAAGCTATCTTCAGGGTAAAAAAGTAGTCATCGTCGGCTGTGGCGCGCAGGGCCTGAACCAGGGTCTGAACATGCGTGATTCCGGCCTGGATATCTCCTATGCGTTGCGTAAAGAAGCGATTGCCGAGAAGCGCGCTTCCTGGCGTAAAGCGACCGAAAACGGCTTCAAAGTCGGTACCTATGAAGAGCTGATCCCGCAGGCCGACCTGGTGGTTAACCTGACGCCGGACAAACAGCACTCTGACGTTGTGCGTTCCGTACAGCCGCTGATGAAAGACGGCGCGGCGCTGGGTTACTCCCACGGCTTCAACATCGTTGAAGTGGGCGAGCAGATCCGCAAAGACATCACCGTGGTGATGGTGGCGCCGAAGTGCCCGGGTACCGAAGTTCGTGAAGAGTACAAACGCGGTTTCGGCGTGCCGACGCTTATCGCCGTCCACCCGGAAAACGATCCGAAAGGCGAAGGCATGGCCATTGCCAAAGCCTGGGCAGCGGCGACCGGCGGCCATCGTGCGGGCGTTCTGGAATCCTCCTTCGTGGCGGAAGTGAAATCTGACCTGATGGGCGAGCAGACCATCCTCTGCGGCATGCTGCAGGCGGGTTCTCTGCTGTGCTTCGACAAGCTGGTGGCGGAAGGTACCGATCCGGCGTATGCGGAAAAACTGATTCAGTTCGGCTGGGAAACCATCACCGAAGCGCTGAAGCAGGGCGGTATTACCCTGATGATGGATCGCCTCTCTAACCCGGCGAAACTGCGCGCTTATGCGCTGTCCGAACAGCTGAAAGAGATCATGGCGCCGCTGTTCCAGAAACACATGGACGACATCATCTCCGGCGAATTCTCCTCCGGTATGATGGCAGACTGGGCGAACGATGATAAGAAACTGCTGACCTGGCGTGAAGAGACCGGCAAAACCGCGTTCGAAACCGCCCCGCAGTATGAAGGCAAAATCGGCGAGCAGGAGTACTTCGATAAAGGCGTGCTGATGATCGCGATGGTGAAAGCGGGCGTTGAGCTGGCGTTCGAAACCATGGTTGATTCCGGCATCATCGAAGAGTCCGCTTACTATGAATCACTGCACGAGCTGCCGCTGATCGCGAACACTATCGCCCGTAAGCGTCTGTATGAAATGAACGTGGTTATCTCTGATACTGCAGAGTACGGTAACTACCTGTTCTCTTACGCTTGCGTACCGCTGCTGAAAGAGTTTATGACTACCCTGCAGACCGGCGACCTGGGCAAAGCGATTGCTGAAGGCGCGGTAGATAACGCTCAGCTGCGCGATGTGAACGAAGCAATTCGCAGCCACGCTATCGAGCAGGTAGGTAAGAAACTGCGCGGTTATATGACTGATATGAAACGTATCGCGGTAGCCGGCTAATTCCTCGTCGTCTTTCGACTTGCCGATGCGTTGGCTACGGTACGTACACCCCAGTCACATAGTAATCTATGTTCCTGGGGATGTACTTCCTTGCCGCCTTCCGGCAAGCCGAAACCCATAGAGGAATGGATTTGTTTAGTCGGCCTGATAAGCGAAGCGCCATCAGGCAAAAACCCGGAGATTAAGATCCCCGGGTTTTTTTATTATTTCCGGTACAGCACTTTGATGATGTGGTAGCCGAACTGGGTATGCAGCGGGCCGGTCGGCTCCAGTTCCGGGCAGGAGAAGACCACTTTATCGAAGGCCGGTACCATCTGGCCCTGGCGGAACTCACCCAGATCGCCGCCGCGTTTGCCTGACGGACAAATGGAGTGTTTCTTTGCCAGCTTGCCGAAATCGGCGCCGTTTTTGAGCTGCTCGAGCAGATCGAGCGCCAGTTTCTCTTCTTTTACCAGGATGTGCAGTGCTGCCGCGGTTTTAGCCATGATTGCGCCTTGATTGAGTTGGGATAAATCAGGGCGCCATAGTAGCACGCGTTACCGGCGATACAGCACCTTGATGATATGGTAGCCAAATTTGGTTTTCACCGGGCCATAGGGTTTGAGCAGCGGACAGCTGAAGACAGCTTGATCAAACGGGCCGACCATCGTCCCCTGCGGGAATTCGCCTAAATCACCGCCATGACGTCCGGACGGACACTTTGAGTAACGCTTCGCCAGATGATCGAAGCTGATGCCCCGTTCCAGTTTGGCGAGGATCTCGTGCGCCAGTTTCTCTTCTTTAACCAGAATATGCAGGGCCGCTGCGCTTTTTGCCATTACCAGATCCTCAGGATGAATTGCGTGGCTGACACTTTACCATCAGCCGGTAAATCTCGGCCTCGCTTTCTGCTACAATCCACACCCCGTTCGAAGATTGAGCAATATTCCCATGCGTTTAAACCCTGGCCAACAACAAGCCGTCGAATTCGTTACCGGACCGTGCCTGGTGCTGGCGGGCGCCGGTTCCGGTAAGACCCGCGTTATTACGAATAAAATCGCCCACCTGATCCGCGGCTGCGGCTATCAGGCGCGCCATATCGCGGCCGTCACCTTCACCAACAAGGCCGCGCGCGAAATGAAAGAGCGCGTCGGGCAAACGCTGGGGCGCAAAGAGGCGCGCGGGCTGATGATCTCCACCTTCCACACCCTGGGCCTGGATATCATCAAACGTGAATACGCCGCGCTGGGAATGAAGTCTAACTTTTCCTTGTTCGATGATACTGACCAGGTCGCGCTGCTGAAAGAGCTCACCGAAGGGTTGATCGAAGATGACAAAGTGGTGTTGCAGCAGCTGATCTCGACGATCTCCAACTGGAAAAACGATCTGAAAACCCCGGCGCAGGCGGCGGCTGGCGCGAAAGGCGAACGGGACCGCATTTTCGCCCACTGCTATGGGCTGTACGATGCGCACATGAAGGCCTGCAACGTCCTCGATTTTGACGATCTGATCCTGTTGCCGACGCTGCTGCTGCAGCGTAATGAAGAGGTGCGCGAACGCTGGCAGAACAAAATCCGTTACCTGCTGGTGGATGAGTATCAGGATACCAACACCAGCCAGTATGAACTGGTGAAATTACTGGTGGGGCAGCGCGCGCGTTTTACCGTGGTGGGGGACGATGACCAGTCGATCTACTCGTGGCGCGGCGCGCGGCCGCAGAACCTGGTGCTGCTCAGCCAGGACTTCCCGGCGCTGCAGGTGATCAAGCTTGAACAGAACTACCGCTCCTCCGGGCGTATTCTGAAAGCCGCTAACATTTTGATCGCTAATAACCCGCACGTCTTTGAAAAGCGGCTGTTCTCAGAACTTGGCTACGGTACCGAGCTGAAAGTACTCTCCGCCAACAATGAAGATCATGAAGCGGAGCGCGTGGCCGGGGAACTGATCGCCCACCACTTTATTAATAAAACCAACTACAAAGACTACGCGATCCTTTACCGCGGCAACCACCAGTCGCGGGTCTTTGAAAAGATGCTGATGCAGAACCGCATCCCGTACAAAATCTCCGGCGGCACGTCGTTCTTCTCGCGTCCGGAAATTAAAGACCTGCTGGCCTATCTGCGCGTGCTGACCAACCCGGATGACGATAGCGCCTTCCTGCGCATCGTCAATACGCCGAAGCGAGAGATTGGCCCGGCGACCTTGCAAAAGCTGGGCGAATGGGCGATGAGCCGCAATAAAGGCTTATTCACCGCCAGCTTTGACATGGGGTTAAGCCAGACGCTGACCGGGCGCGGCTACGAATCCCTCACGCGCTTTACCCACTGGCTGCGGGAAATTCAGCAGCTGACCGAACGCGAGCCCGTTGCCGCCGTGCGCGATTTGATTCGCGGGATCGACTACGAATCCTGGCTGTATGAAACCTCGCCCAGCCCGAAAGCCGCGGAAATGCGGATGAAAAACGTCAACCAGCTGTTTACCTGGATGACCGAGATGCTGGAAGGCAGCGAAATCGATGAGCCGATGACCCTAACGCAGGTGGTCACCCGCTTTACCCTGCGGGACATGATGGAGCGCGGCGAATCGGATGAAGAGCTCGATCAGGTGCAGCTTATGACCCTCCATGCCTCAAAAGGGCTGGAGTTCCCGTATGTTTACCTGGTGGGAATGGAAGAGGGATTGCTGCCGCACCAGAGCAGCATCGATGAAGATAACGTCGATGAAGAGCGCCGGTTAGCCTACGTCGGCATCACCCGTGCGCAAAAAGAGCTGACCTTTACGTTGTGCAAGGAACGCCGACAGTATGGTGAGCTGGTGCGCCCGGAGCCAAGCCGTTTCCTGCTCGAGCTCCCACAGGACGATCTGATATGGGAGCAGGAGCGAAAAGTCATCTCTGCGGAAGAACGTATGCATAAAGGCCAGGCCAACGTCGCGAATATTAAAGCGATGCTGGCGAAGGCGAAAAAAGGCTAACGCCTCAGGCGACAAACTGCTGCCAGGCGGCGGAGAAGGGCATTACCAGCAGCAGTGAGGGCAGCATATTGGCGGTGGGGAAGGCGCGGATCCCGCACAGACGAAAACCAGTCGCCAGCATAATGATGCCGCCACAGGCGGTGAAGTCGGCGATCATCGCCGGATTGATCAGCGCCATGATAAAGGTTGCCGCGAAAAACAGGATAATGAAGACAATCAGCTGGGGAATAAAGATCACGGTGATGATATACCCCAGCGTAGAGGCGAAAATCGCGGCGGTGAAAAAGTCGAGTATCGACTTGGTCAGCAGAATGGTTGGGTCGCCGGTCATCCCTTCGGTTAAAGCACCGAAGATGCCGGTGCCGCTGGCGCAGAAGAGGATCAGCACGGCGATAAACTGATTCATAAAATCTTCCGCACTCACGCTGGCGCTGGCCTGCGCCGGGAAAATGCGCTCAATGGGCGTGCGTAGCGTTGTCCCGGCCCGCTCAATCCATTTTTCAATATTCAGCAGACCGCCGATAATCGTGCCGACAATAATGGCCAGGGCAATGGGTGGCAGATTATGCAATTTATTGACAAAGTGGATGCCCATGCTGATGGAGATCAGACCGGCAATCAGCGGCAAGGTTTTCTTGAAGTGTTCCGGAATAAAGCGATTCAGCGAGGCGCCGGCCAGCGCACCGACGAGAAGCGAGCCGCTACAGACAAATATACCTATTGCCATCATTTATTCTCCCTAATAAAAACAGGGCCTGAATATTCAGGCCCTGAAGTCTGTCTTTAATATTATTGAATGTTAAAGACGCGGCTGGCATTGCCCCAGGCAATTTTATCTTTCAGGCCCGCTTCAAGTTCTAACGGATCAAACCAGTCACAAGCCTGATGAATATCTTCATACGGATAATCGACAGAGAACATCACACGATCGGCGCCCATGACTTCAATGGCATTATTCAGCGAATGGGTATTAAAATGGCCGCTGGTGGTAACAATGAAGTTATTCTGCAGGTAGTGCATTAACGGTTTTTCCGCTTTACCCAGACCGCAGCCGAAACGCTGACGATAGAGGCGGTGCTGAGTACGCGGCAGCATATGAACCAGCCCTTCGCCGAGGTGACCCAGTACCAGATTGAGGTTAGGATAACGATCGAACAAACCACTCATCATCAGACGGATAGCATGCACTGCCGTTTCCTGCGCAAAGCCCCACGCGGAGCCGATAAGGCTTTCGTAACCGGTGTAGATGCCGCGCGCAGGCCCTTCCAGCGGTTCGCGAGGATGCAGGTACACCGGTACGTTCAGCTCGTTGACCTTATCCCAGAAAACCAGCATCGATTCGTCATCAAGATACAGGCCATGCTCGCTATCTTTAACGTTGGTATAGCCGTTGATCAGCGCGCCTTTCATGCCTAGTTTCTTCACGGCGCGCTCCAGCTCTTCCGCCGCGGCTTCCGGGTTTTGCAAGGCCAGGGTGGCGAAAGCGCTAAATTTATCCGGATTTGGCTTCACATAATTCTCGACGATAAAATCGTTAGTATCACGAGCAAAAGAGACCGCTTTGGCTTTATCTAAAATAGATTGCGCGCCAGGTGAAGTTAGAGAAAGAATGACGTGGTCAATATGACGCTGCGCCATTTCTTCCAGCTGAATACTGCGATCCAGCAGGCGACGTTCAACGTCTTTCATATATTCTTTACCGTTACGGCCGGCTTCACCGGTTGAATCCCACAGACGGTTATTGTCAGGAGTGGAGACGTGTTCTTCTAAAGCGATTTTTCCGCGCATAATATATTCCTTGCGATATTTGTCAGTATGGCTCGATGCAATGAGAATAAAAGCTTTCTCGTATTGCCAGCAATAAACCAAACGTAATAGGGATTATCAGTAAAACTAATACAGCGGTATATTTCGCGGTTTAGATCGTAATAGATCCGCTCTGCTGAGCGGGATCGGCAAGTGCGGCGATCAGCGAACGTAGCCAGATATGCCCGGGATCGCGGTGCAGCCGCTGATGCCAGACCTGACGGATGGCGATCCTGGCGAGAGGAAAAGGTAGCGGCCAGCTGCGGCAGGGATAGCGGCGGGTGATATGCCGCGCCACCTGTTCCGGGACGACGGCAATCATATCGCTTTCGGCCACCAGCTCGCCGGTACCTAAAAAGCTCGGTAATGTCAGCGCGATCCGCCGGGGCATACTGTGCTCATCAAGCCGCTTATCCATATCGCCGTGGGCAGTCCCCTCCACGCGGATCGCCAGATGCTTTTCCTGCCGCCAGTCTTCGGCACGAAGCTGGGTTCGAATACGTGGATGATTTTCCGCCGCCAGGCAGACATACGATTGATCGAAGAGATGCTGCTGGTAGACGCTATCCGGAAGCTGCGTCAGGTAGCCGATCGCGAGATCACACTTCCCGGATTCGAGGGCGTTGAGGGTCTGCTCATCCAGATTCTGTACCGTAAAGGTGATCCCGTCCGCCGCCTGCTGCTGGAGCGCAATTTGCAGCAAAGGCAACAGCGTCATTTGACTGATATCGGTCATTCCAATCGTGAAGTTACGCTGGCTCTGCTGGGGAAGAAATTCAGGTTTGACGGCTAAATCGTTATCGGCAAGCTGGAGAAGGGTAAATACAGTCGGGGCGATCGCGTCCGCTCGCGGCGTCGGCATCATCCGCTGTCCCACCCGGACAAACAACGGGTCAGCAAAATGATCCCGTAGTTTTTTCAGCAAAAGGCTGCCGGTGGGTTGGCTGATATTCAGCGCGTCAGCCGCCGGGGAAACATTGCCTAGCCGGTAGAGCGCGGAGAAAAAGCGTAGCGATTTGAAATCCAGTTCTTCCCGCATCCGCCCTCCTGGCTGGATATTATCTTGGCGTATCGCCGCTGGTGACCCGTAGCGTCCAGTGGACGTAGCTTTGCCATTGACACTCCTGATCGACCATTTCCCGGCCAAGCGGATGTTCAGCCAGCCAGTTCTCCGGCAGCGTCAGCGTTAACTGGTCGTCGTGAGCGGCCAACTGAATCGCCGGCAACAAATCGTCGCGCCGCCGGCTGGCAAACAGGATCGCCAGTCGCAGCAGGCGACACAGATGTTCGGCCACTCGCGGCGGGACCGCATTCTGCTGATGAAGCGAAGACAGGTCGATGGCGTTGGTCTGATTCAGGAGCAGCGTGGCAATCAACTTCTTCTGCGCCGGGGTAAAGCCGGGCAGGTCGAGGTTATTGACCAGATAAGCCGCGTGCTGCGGCGCGCGCTTGAAATCCACACTCAGCCCAATTTCATGCAGCGAGCAGGCGCTGAGGAGTAAATCGCGGCTCAGCGGGTCCAGCTCCCAGCTGCCGTCCAGCTGACTGAGCAGATGGCTGGCCAGACTGGCGACGCGTTGGGCCTGCTCGGTGTCGATCATAAAACGGCGCTGAATATTGCGCAGGGTGCGGCTGCGGATGTCCTGTTCGACAGAGAGATGCAGCATGCCGTACACCAGACCTTCGCGTAACGCGCCGCCTGCCAGGGTCATACACTGAATATTCAGTTCGCTGAAGATAGCGATCAGGATCGCCAGCCCGCTCGGGAACACCAGCGCCCGCTCAAGGGTTAAGCCTTCGATCTCCAGCTCTTCCAGACGTCCGCACTGGATGGCGCGCTGTTTAAGCTGCTGGAGTTTGGCGAGGGTGATGCGTTCATCCATCCCCTGCGCCATCATAATTTCCTGCAGCGCCTGAACGGTGCCGGAAGCGCCGACGCACACTTTCCATCCGTGATAGCGCAGCACATCGGCGATGGGTAATAACACCTCGCGCGCGGCCGCTTCGGCGAGATCGAAATTCTCTTTCGTCAGGCTACGGTCGGCAAAATAGCGTTCAAGCCAGGTCACACAGCCCATCGACAGACTGAACAGCGAGGTCGTTTGCGCGCCGGTGCCGGTCACCAGTTCGGTGCTGGCGCCGCCGATATCGACCACCAGACGCTGATCGGCGCCGCCGGTGGTGTGGGCGACACCCTGGTAAATCAGGCGCGCTTCTTCTTCGCCGCTGATCACCTGCACTGGCGTGCCGAGGATCTCTTGCGCTTTCGCCAGAAACTCCTCTGCATTGACGGCAAGACGTAGCGTGGCGGTGGCCACGACGCGGATTTGCGTCGGCGGAATATCCTGCAGGCGTTCGGCAAACAGGCGTAAGCACTGCCAGCCGCGCTCCATCGCTTCCGCGGAGAGCGTGTTGTCGCTATTCAGACCGGCGGCCAGACGAACCTTACGCTTAATACGGCTCAGCGTCTGGATGCTGCCCGCCACCTCGCGCACCACCAACATATGGAAACTATTGGAACCCAAATCAATGGCGGCATACAGCGAGGTGGAGCTCATACTCTTCATCGTTCAGAAGGCTCCCTGGTTGGCGGAGCGCTTAAGCCCGGTCCACATCACTGAGCGGGTTGCCAGAGGAAGGTCGCCCTGGCTGATTCTGAATGATTGAGCGTATGGCATAGATTTCTTAACCTGAACGACGACGATTGCGCGGTGGACCGTTGCGGCGCGGGCCGTTGCCTGGGCGCGCACGGGTCAGACGCAGCGGCTTAGGCAGGTCGGTCATCAGCGCGTCCGGGTTGTACTTACTGACCGGGATCGAGTGACCAATATAGGTTTCGATTGCCGGCAGGTTCAGCGCGTACTCTTCGCAGGCGAGGCTGATAGAGTTGCCGCTGGCGCCAGCGCGGCCGGTGCGGCCGATGCGGTGAACGTAATCTTCGCAGTCGTCCGGCAGATCGTAGTTAAAGACGTGGGTCACGGCCGGAATATGTAAGCCGCGCGCAGCAACGTCAGTTGCGACCAGAATATCGAGATCGCCACGAGTAAATTCGTCGAGAATACGCAGACGCTTTTTCTGCGCCACGTCGCCGGTCAGCAGACCTACACGATGGCCGTCAGCGGCGAGATGACCCCAGATATCTTCACAACGGTGCTTGGTGTTGGCGAAGATGATGGCGCGATCGGGCCACTCTTCTTCCAGCAGCGTCTGCAGCAGGCGCATTTTTTCTTCGTTGGAAGGGTAGAACAGCTCTTCTTTAATACGGTGGCCCGTTTTCTGTTCCGGTTCCACTTCGACATATTCGGCGTTGTTCATCTGCTCGAACGCTAGTTCGCGAACGCGATAAGAAAGAGTCGCGGAGAACAGCATGTTCAGGCGCTGCGTCGCCGGCGGCATGCGGCGGAACAGCCAGCGGATATCTTTAATAAAGCCGAGATCGTACATGCGATCGGCTTCGTCCAGTACGACGACCTGAATGGCGCCGAGGTTAATGTGGTTCTGTTTCGCGTAATCGATCAGACGACCAGTGGTACCGATCAGAATATCGACACCGCTTTCCAGCACTTTCAGCTGCTTGTCGTAGCCGTCGCCGCCGTAAGCCAGACCCAGCTTCAGACCGGTGGCCTGCGCCAGCGGTTCAGCATCCGCGTGGATCTGTACCGCCAGTTCACGCGTTGGTGCCATAATTAGCGCGCGCGGTTGGTTAACCTGGCGATCGGCGATAGCCGGGTGAGAGAGAAGATAATGAAACGTTGACGTCAGGAACGCCATCGTTTTACCGGTACCGGTTTGCGCCTGCCCGGCGACATCGCGGCCTTCCAGCGTCAGCGGAAGGGCGAGGGCCTGAATGGGTGTGCAATTATGAAACCCTTTCTTTTCAAGGGCTTCAATGACTGCCGGGTGCAGGGCGAAGTCGGAAAACTTCTGTTCTGTTAAATGTGTTTTGCTCATAGTGTGGTAGAATATCAGCTAACTATTGCATTAAGAAAGCGTATCCGGTGAAATAACGTCAACCTTTCGTTGGCGGTGTACGAAATTATTCAAGGTACGTCTACGGTAACTGAACGAATCCAGGATAGCTTAGACTACTAAGCGAGTCGGGAGCGATAAATCTGCAGCATGCAGTTCGCGTTCGGGCACCCTGGCGTCAACAGGCGAGTCCATGATGGATTGCGCCAGTTGGCAGCCCAGAGAATTGAGGTATCCTGAAGAATAGCGTGCATAACGTAGCCGCAGCACGTCGTTGATGGCTACGACACCAACACACCAGGCTTATTCCTGTGGAGTT
Source organism: Klebsiella sp. w6 (assembly GCF_033100215.1). Classification (NCBI taxonomy): domain Bacteria; kingdom Pseudomonadati; phylum Pseudomonadota; class Gammaproteobacteria; order Enterobacterales; family Enterobacteriaceae; genus Klebsiella; species Klebsiella sp. w6. The sequence goes on along the minus strand of NZ_CP136907.1, from coordinate 5,387,537 downwards.
AAATATGAGCGATAAAATTATTCACCTGACTGACGACAGTTTTGACACGGACGTACTCAAGGCTGACGGGCTGACCCTCGTCGATTTCTGGGCAGAGTGGTGTGGTCCGTGCAAAATGATCGCCCCGATTCTGGATGAGATCGCTGAAGAGTATCAGGGCAAACTGACCGTAGCTAAGCTGAACATCGACCAGAACCCGGGCACCGCGCCGAAATACGGCATTCGCGGTATCCCAACCCTGCTGCTGTTCAAAAACGGCGAAGTGGCGGCCACTAAAGTTGGCGCACTGTCCAAGGGTCAGCTGAAAGAGTTCCTCGACGCCAACCTGGCGTAAGCGAATTGCTGGTCCGGCGTCCAGATTCCTATTTTTTGCGGAACTCTGGACGCCCGGCAGGAGTCGTGCTAAGTTAATCCACAGACTTCGTTTTAAACATACCTATTGTTTGAATCTTGTTTTACCCAAAGCGTCCCGCAGACGATGCGCGTGAGGCTAATAATTCCGGGCTTATCACTCATTCCGTCTTGTCGTTTCAGTTCTGCGTTCTTTCCTGTGACCAGGCAACGTACAGACACGAGATGAAGCCGCTAACAGGCATGGATGTTCCTGCCATACCATTCACAACATTAAGTTCGAGATTTACCCCGAGTTTAAGAACCCACACCACTATGAATCTTACCGAATTAAAGAATACGCCGGTTTCTGAGCTGATTACTCTCGGCGAAAATATGGGGCTGGAAAACCTGGCTCGTATGCGTAAGCAGGATATTATTTTTGCCATCCTCAAGCAGCATTCGAAGAGTGGCGAAGATATCTTTGGCGACGGCGTACTGGAGATACTGCAGGATGGATTTGGATTCCTCCGCTCCGCAGACAGCTCCTACCTCGCCGGCCCTGACGACATCTACGTATCCCCCAGCCAAATCCGCCGTTTCAACCTTCGCACTGGTGACACCATTTCCGGTAAGATTCGTCCTCCGAAAGAGGGTGAGCGTTACTTTGCACTGTTGAAAGTTAACGAAGTTAACTACGACAAGCCGGAAAACGCGCGTAACAAGATCCTGTTCGAGAACTTAACGCCGCTGCACGCGAATTCTCGCCTGCGTATGGAACGTGGTAACGGTTCTACCGAAGACTTAACCGCTCGCGTACTGGATCTGGCCTCCCCGATTGGCCGCGGCCAGCGTGGTCTGATTGTCGCGCCGCCGAAAGCCGGTAAAACGATGCTGCTGCAGAACATCGCGCAGAGCATCGCTTACAACCACCCGGACTGCGTGCTGATGGTGCTGCTGATCGACGAACGTCCGGAAGAGGTGACCGAGATGCAGCGTCTGGTGAAAGGTGAAGTGGTTGCTTCCACCTTTGACGAGCCGGCATCCCGCCACGTGCAGGTTGCCGAGATGGTTATCGAGAAAGCAAAACGTCTGGTTGAACACAAGAAAGACGTTATCATCCTGCTCGACTCCATTACTCGTCTGGCGCGAGCCTACAACACCGTGGTACCGGCTTCTGGTAAAGTCCTGACCGGTGGTGTGGACGCCAACGCCCTGCACCGTCCGAAGCGTTTCTTCGGTGCGGCACGTAACGTCGAAGAGGGCGGCAGCCTGACCATCATCGCCACGGCGCTGATTGACACCGGCTCCAAAATGGACGAAGTGATCTACGAAGAGTTTAAAGGCACCGGTAACATGGAGCTGCACCTCTCTCGTAAGATTGCCGAAAAACGCGTCTTCCCGGCTATCGATTACAACCGTTCCGGTACCCGTAAAGAAGAACTGCTCACCACTCAGGAAGAGCTGCAGAAAATGTGGATCCTGCGCAAAATTATTCATCCGATGGGTGAGATCGATGCAATGGAATTCCTCATTAACAAGCTGGCGATGACCAAGACGAATGATGACTTCTTCGATATGATGAAGCGCTCGTAAGGTAAAAAAAAGCCAAAAACGCCACGCCTTTGCGTGGCGTTTTCATTTTTGGGTTTGTATGATCCAGAGACAGAGAAAGCGGGACGAAAGTTGTCGTATAATGGCGCCGGATAGCAGGCGGAGACAGCTTTAACAGACTAAAATCTATACAATAAATTTGTAATGTTCTGCTTTTCCCCTTCTGGAGTTGGGGCATCATCGCTATACTTCCCGGATTAACTATGCTGAGAGCACATGCGTTGTGAATTTACTCACTGCTATTACTGAATTAATCAGTATTTTCTTATTCACGACCCTCTTTATTTTTGTCGCGCGGAAAGTGGCAAAAAAGATCGGGTTGGTGGATAAACCAAACTATCGCAAACGGCATCAGGGGTTGATTCCGTTGGTCGGTGGTATCTCAGTTTATGCAGGCATCTGTTTTACTTTCGCCATCGCCGATTATTATATTCCTCACGCCTCGCTGTATCTGGCCTGCGCGGGGGTATTGGTGCTGGTTGGCGCGCTTGACGATCGCTTCGATATCAGCGTGAAAATTCGCGCAGTCATACAGGCTGCGATCGCCGTGATTATGATGATGGCAGGGAATCTGCATCTGAGTAGTCTCGGCTTTATTTTTGGCTCGTGGGAGCTGGTGCTGGGGCCTTTCGGCTTCTTCCTGACGCTGTTTGCCGTGTGGGCTGCCATCAATGCGTTTAACATGGTCGACGGGATCGACGGCCTGCTCGGCGGTCTGTCATCGGTCTCCTTTGCGGCGACTGGGATCATCCTCTGGTTTGATGGTCAGTACAGCCTGGCGATGTGGTGTTTCGCGATGATCGCCGCCATTCTGCCCTATATTCTTCTCAATCTTGGCGCCCTCGGCCGCCGCTATAAAGTCTTTATGGGTGACGCCGGCAGCACGATGATTGGCTTCACCATTATCTGGATCCTGCTGGAAACCACGCAAGGTAAAACACATCCCATTAGCCCGGTGACCGCGCTGTGGATTATCGCTATCCCGTTGATGGACATGGTGGCGATTATGTATCGCCGCCTGCGCAAAGGCATGAGTCCTTTCTCTCCGGACCGTCAGCATATTCATCATTTGATCATGCGCGCCGGCTTTACTTCCCGTCAGGCGTTCGTCCTGATTACCCTGGCCGCCGCCCTGCTGGCGCTGGTTGGCGTCGCGGCGGAATACACCCGCATTGTGCCGGAATGGGTGATGTTAATTCTCTTTTTGGTAGCCTTCTTCCTTTATGGCTACTGTATTAAGCGCGCCTGGAAAGTGGCGCGCCTGGTTAAGCGCATCAGACGCAGAATTCGGCGACACAGCGGCAATAATCCGAAACTAACCAAGTAAAGCTGGGGATGTGATGACTCAACCATTACCGGGAGCACAAGCAGTGAACGTTGAGAACGAGCTGGATATTCGCGGGCTGTTTCGCGCTTTATGGGCAGGAAAAGGCTGGATAGTCGGCGGCGCCGTACTCTTCGCCGCCATCGTGCTGGTATATACCTTTTTTGCTCGCCAGGAGTGGAGCGCCACGGCGATCACCGATCGGCCTACTGTCAATATGTTGGGGGGGTACTATTCCCAGCAGCAGTTCTTACGCAATCTGGACATTAAAGCCGACCTTGCCTCGGTGGATCAGCCTTCCGCCATGGATGAAGCGTATAAAGAGTTCATCATGCAGCTGGCCTCCTGGGATACCCGGCGCGATTTCTGGCTACAAACGGACTACTACAAGCAGCGTCAGTCGGGTAATGCCCGCGCGGATGCGGCGATGCTGGATGACCTGATTAACAATATCCAGTTTATGCCAGGCGATGCGGCCAAGAGCATTAACGACAGCGTCAAACTGACTGCCGAGACCGGGCAGGATGCCAATAATCTGTTGCGTCAGTATGTGGCTTTCGCCAGCCAGCGGGCGGCAGGCCATCTTAATGACGAACTCAAAGGCGCCTGGGCGGCGCGGACCGTGCAAATGAAAGCGCAGGTGAAGCGCCAGGAAGAGGTGGCCGAGGCCATCTTCAACCGTCGGACGCACAGCGTGGAGCAGGCGCTGAAGGTGGCCCAGCAGCACAATATTTCACGCAGCGAAACGGATGTTCCTGCCGATCAGTTGCCGGATTCAGAGCTATTTTTATTGGGCAGGCCGATGCTGCAGGCCAGGCTGGAAAACCTGCAGGCCGTCGGGCCGGAATATGACCTCGATTACGACCAGAACCGCGCCATGCTGAGCACGTTGAACGTCGGTCCAACGTTAGATCCGCGTTTTCAGACTTACCGGTATTTGCGGACGCCGGAAGAACCTGTAAAACGCGATAGCCCGCGCCGTGTATTTCTGATGGTGATGTGGGGAATTGTGGGTGCGCTCATCGGCGCAGGCGTGGCGTTATCACGTCGTCGTGTCCTGTGATTGCGGCCTGTGGTGAAGGGCAGATGACCTTCATCGCCTAATCGAAGAGAATCGATGTGAAAGTACTAACTGTATTTGGCACGAGGCCGGAAGCCATCAAGATGGCGCCTCTGGTCCATGCGCTGGCAAAGGATCCTCATTTTGAGGCGAAAGTATGCGTGACCGCGCAGCATCGGGAGATGCTCGATCAGGTGTTGAAACTTTTCTCTATTGTCCCGGACTACGATCTCAACATCATGAAGCCGGGGCAGGGGCTGACCGAGATCACCTGTCGCATCCTTGAGGGGCTGAAGCCGGTGCTGGAGTCGTTTAAACCCGACGTGGTGCTGGTGCATGGCGATACCACGACCACCATGGCGGCGAGCCTGGCGGCGTTTTATCAGCGGATACCGGTGGGCCACGTAGAGGCCGGCCTGCGCACTGGCGATTTAAGTTCGCCGTGGCCGGAAGAAGGCAACCGTACGTTGACCGGCCATCTGGCGACATACCATTTCGCCCCCACGGAAACCTCGCGGCAGAACCTGCTACGGGAAAATATTGCCGACAGTCGCATCACGGTCACCGGGAATACGGTCATTGACGCCCTGTTCTGGGTGCGGGATCGGGTTCTGGGTGATGAAGCGCTACGGGAGACCCTGCTGCAGCGCTATCCTTTCATCAGCCACGGTAAAAAGATGATTCTGGTTACCGGCCACCGGCGGGAAAGCTTTGGGCTCGGCTTTGAACAGATCTGCCAGGCGCTGGCGGAGATAGCCCATACCCACCCTGAGGTGCAGATTGTCTATCCGGTTCACCTGAATCCTAACGTCAGCGAGCCGGTGAATCGTATTCTCGGTCATATTGACAATGTGATGTTGATTGAACCGCAGGACTACCTGCCGTTCGTCTGGCTGATGGATCGGGCCTGGCTGATCCTGACCGATTCCGGCGGCATTCAGGAAGAGGCCCCTTCTCTCGGGAAACCGGTACTGGTCATGCGCGATATGACCGAACGTCCGGAAGCGGTGGCCGCTGGCACCGTGTGCCTGGTCGGCACCGACAGCCAGCGCATCGTGGCGGAAGTCACGCGACTGCTGCAGGATGATGCCGCATACCAGGCGATGAGCCGCGCGCATAATCCCTATGGCGATGGTGAAGCATGTCGTCGAATTTTGTCTGCACTTAAAAATAATCAGGTAACGTTATGAGTTTTTCTACCATTTCAGTGATTGGCCTTGGCTATATCGGGCTGCCAACCGCTGCCGCGTTCGCCTCCCGGCAGAAGCGGGTGGTCGGCGTTGATGTTAATCAACATGCCGTGGAGACCATTAACCGTGGAGAGATTCATATCGTGGAGCCGGATCTGGCGAGCGTGGTGAAGACCGCGGTCGAACAGGGTTATTTAAGCGCCACCACCACCCCGGTGGAGGCGGATGCCTACCTGATTGCCGTGCCGACGCCGTTTAAAGATCGCCACGAGCCGGATATGGTGTTTGTCGAGTCGGCCGCTAAATCCATTGCGCCGACGTTAAAGAAAGGGTCGCTGGTGATCCTGGAGTCCACCTCGCCGGTGGGTTCGACTGAGCAGATGGCCGGCTGGCTGGCGGAGATGCGCCCGGACCTCAGCTTCCCTCAGCAGGCGGGCGACGCCGCTGACGTGAATATCGCCTACTGCCCGGAGCGGGTATTGCCCGGTCAGGTGATGGTCGAGCTGATTAAAAACGATCGCGTTATCGGCGGCATGTCGCCGGTCTGCTCGGCGCGCGCCAGCGAGCTGTATAAAATTTTCCTCGAAGGTGAATGCGTGGTGACCAACTCGCGCACCGCCGAGATGTGTAAGCTGACGGAAAACAGCTTCCGCGACGTCAACATCGCCTTTGCCAACGAACTGTCGCTGATTTGCGCCGACCAGGGCATTAACGTCTGGGAGCTGATCCGCCTGGCAAACCGCCATCCGCGCGTCAATATCCTGCAGCCGGGCCCGGGCGTCGGCGGCCACTGCATCGCCGTCGACCCGTGGTTTATCGTGGCGCAAAACCCGCAGCAGGCGCGTCTGATCCGCACCGCTCGCGAGGTCAACGACCATAAGCCCGAATGGGTTATCGAACAGGTGAAAGCGCAGGTCGCGGACTGCCTGAATGCCACCAACAAACGGGCCAGCGAACTGACGATCGCCTGTTTTGGCCTCGCCTTTAAGCCGAATATTGACGACCTGCGCGAAAGCCCGGCGATGGAAATTGCCGCGCAGATTGCCCGCTGGCACAGCGGCACGACGCAGGTGGTTGAGCCCAACATTCACGCGCTGCCGAAGAAACTCGATGGACTGTGTACGCTGGCGACCCTCGATGCGGCGCTGGCCAGCGCCGATGTGCTGGTGATGCTGGTCGATCATAATGAATTCAAAGCCGTTAGCGGCGATAGCGTCACCCAGGCGTATATCATCGACACCAAAGGAGTGTGGCGGTGAGAACCATTCTGGTCACCGGCGGCGCGGGCTTTATTGGTTCGGCGGTGGTGCGGGAGATTATCCAGCACACCGCCGATCGCGTAGTGGTGGTGGATAAACTGACCTATGCCGGCAATTTAATGTCGCTGGCGCCAGTGGCGCAGGATGCGCGTTTCGCCTTTGAACAGGTGGATATCTGCGACCGCGGCGAGCTGGACCGTATTTTCCGTCAGCATCAACCAGATACGGTGATGCACCTGGCGGCGGAAAGCCACGTCGATCGTTCGATTGACGGCCCGGCGGCGTTTATCGAAACCAATATCGTAGGCACCTATACGCTACTGGAGGCGGCCCGCAGCTGGTGGAATACCCTGGCCACGGAGAAAAAATCGGCGTTCCGTTTTCACCATATCTCGACCGACGAAGTGTATGGCGATCTGCACGGCAGCGAGGATTTCTTTACCGAGACCACGCCCTATGCGCCAAGCAGCCCCTATTCGGCCTCGAAAGCCAGCAGCGACCACCTGGTGCGCGCCTGGCTGCGGACCTATGGCCTGCCGACGCTTATCACCAACTGCTCCAATAACTACGGCCCGTATCACTTCCCCGAGAAGCTGATCCCGCTGACGATCCTCAACGCGCTGGCGGGCAAGCCGCTGCCGGTGTATGGCAATGGGCAGCAGATCCGCGACTGGCTGTACGTGGAAGATCACGCCAGAGCGCTGTATCTGGTGGCGACCCGCGGCGAACCGGGCGAAACTTACAATATCGGCGGTCATAACGAACGTAAAAATATCGAGGTGGTGGAAACCATTTGTCAGCTGCTGGAAGAGCTGGCGCCGCATAAACCGCAAAGCGTGGCGCACTATCACGATCTGATCACCTTCGTAGCCGATCGTCCGGGCCACGATCTGCGCTATGCCATTGATGCCTCGAAGATTGCCCGCGAGCTGGGCTGGACGCCGGCAGAGACCTTTACTTCCGGTATGCGTAAGACCGTGGCGTGGTATCTGGCGAACGAGAGCTGGTGGCGCCAGGTTCAGGATGGAAGCTATCAGGGCGAGCGTCTTGGGCTGCAAGGCTAATCATCTCTGGGGGGAATGATGAAAGGTATTATTCTGGCGGGCGGTTCCGGAACGCGACTGCATCCCATCACCCGCGGCGTATCGAAGCAGTTGTTGCCGATCTACGACAAGCCGATGATCTACTACCCGCTGTCGGTATTAATGCTGGCCGGGATACGTGAGATCCTGATCATCACCACGCCGGACGACCTACGTGATTTCCAGCGCCTGCTCGGCGATGGCTCAGAGTTTGGCATTGCGCTGCACTATGCCGTACAGCCGACGCCGGATGGTTTAGCCCAGGCGTTTATCATCGGCGAAGCCTTTCTTAACGGCGAACCGGCATGTCTGGTGCTAGGCGACAATATTTTCTTCGGCCAGAGCTTTAGCCCGAAGCTGCGCAGCGTGGCTGCCCGCACGGAAGGGGCGACGATTTTTGGCTATCAGGTGATGGATCCTGAGCGCTTTGGCGTGGTGGAGTTTGATGACAACTTCCGCGCGCTGTCACTGGAAGAGAAGCCGAAGCAGCCGAAGTCGAACTGGGCGGTCACCGGTCTCTATTTCTACGATGGCAAGGTGACGGAGTATGCCAAACGGGTCAAGCCGTCCGAGCGCGGCGAGCTGGAAATCACCTCCATCAACCAGATGTACCTTGAGGATGGCGCATTGACCGTCGAGCTCCTCGGGCGCGGTTTTGCCTGGCTGGACACCGGCACGCACGATAGCCTGATCGAGGCCAGCATGTTCGTGCAGACCGTCGAGAAGCGCCAGGGCTTTAAAATCGCCTGTCTGGAAGAGATCGGCTGGCGTAACGGCTGGCTGGACGATGATGGCGTCAAACGCGCCGCGAAGCGGCTGGAAAAAACCGGCTACGGCCAATACCTGCTGGATCTGCTCCGTGCCCGTCCGCGCCAGTATTGATCCCCTGGAGTGGGAGAACCGCTTCTTTGCCGTTAACAGCGCCATCGTTCACTTTGATGAACGTGCGCCGCGGCTGACGCCTGAGGCGCTGGCGGGGTGGTCGCGGGTGCAGGCGAAGGTGGCCGCCAGCGACACCGTCCGGCTGGACGCGCTACAGCAGCTGGGTTTTCAGCTGGTGGAAGGCGAAGTCGATCTGGCGCTACCGGTGGGCAACCCTGCTGATGCGGGCGCCGACGTCGCCGTGGAAGCGGATATTGCGCCGCTGCGCGAGCTGGCGGCACAGGCCTTTGCCATGAGCCGCTTTCGCGCGCCCTGGTACGCTGCCGATGCCAGCGGCCGCTTCTATGCCCAGTGGATTGAAAATGCGGTGCGCGGCACCTTCGATCATCAGTGCCTGATTTACCGCCATCCTGAGGGCGATATTCGCGCCTTTGTCTCTCTGCGCCAGCTCAACGCGACCGAGGCGCGTATTGGCCTTCTGGCCGGGCGCGGCGCCGGGGCGCAACTGATGCAGGCGGCGCAGCACTGGGCTGCCTCGCGCGGACTTTCTACACTGCGGGTGGCGACCCAGATGGGCAACACCGCCGCGCTTAAACGTTATATTCTCAGCGGTGCTAACGTGGAAAGCACCGCCTACTGGCTATACAGGTGACCCCATGATCCCATTTAACGCGCCGCCGGTGGTTGGAACCGAGCTTGATTACATGCAGTCTGCGATGAACAGCGGCAAGCTGTGCGGCGACGGCGGTTTTACGCGCCGCTGCCAGCAGTGGATGGAGCAGCGATTTGGCACGGCAAAAGCGCTGCTGACGCCTTCCTGCACGGCTTCGCTGGAGATGGCCGCGCTGCTGCTGGATATCCAGCCGGGCGACGAAGTGATTATGCCCAGCTATACCTTTGTCTCTACCGCCAACGCCTTTGTGCTGCGTGGGGCGAAAATCGTCTTCGTTGATATCCGCCGCGATACGATGAATATCGATGAAACGCTTATCGAAGCCGCCATCACCGATAAAACCCGGGCGATTGTCCCGGTGCACTATGCCGGCGTAGCCTGCGAGATGGACACCATCATGGCCATTGCCGACAAATACAACCTGTTTGTGGTGGAAGACGCCGCGCAGGGGGTGATGTCTACCTATAAGGGGCGTGCGCTGGGCACCATCGGCCATATCGGCTGCTTCAGCTTCCATGAAACCAAAAACTACACCGCCGGCGGTGAGGGCGGGGCGACGCTTATCAACGATCGCACACTGGTGGAACGCGCGGAGATCATTCGTGAAAAAGGTACCAACCGCAGCCAGTTCTTTCGCGGTCTGGTGGATAAATATACCTGGCGCGATATTGGCTCCAGCTATCTGATGTCCGACCTGCAGGCCGCCTATCTGTGGGCGCAGCTGGAAGCGGCGGAGCGGATCAACCAGCAGCGCCTGGCGCTGTGGCAGAACTATCACGATGCGCTGCTGCCGCTGGCGCGTGCGGGGCGTATCGAACTGCCGACGGTTCCGGCCGACTGTGGGCAAAATGCGCACATGTTCTACATAAAGCTGCGTGATATCGAGGATCGCAGCAGGCTGATCGCCTGGCTGAAAGAGGCGGAGATCCTCGCGGTATTCCATTATATTCCGTTGCACAGCTGCCCGGCCGGAGAACACTTCGGCGAGTTCCACGGTGAAGACCGCTACACCACCCTGGAGAGCGAGCGCCTGGTGCGCCTGCCGCTGTTTTACAATCTCTCTCTGGTGAACCAGCGGACGGTGATTAACTCGCTGCTGAGCTATTTCTCCTGATATGTCGTTAGCAAAAGCCTCACTGTGGACGGCGGCATCGACGCTGGTCAAAATCGGCGCCGGTCTGCTGGTCGTCAAGCTGCTGGCCGTCTCGTTTGGGCCGGCGGGCGTTGGCCAGGCCGGTAACTTCCGGCAGCTGGTCACCGTGCTCGGCGTGCTGGCGGGTGCCGGGATATTTAACGGCGTCACGAAGCTGGTGGCTCAGCATCACGACGATCCCCCACGTCTGAAACAGGTGGTGGGTACCTCGTCGGCTATGGTGCTTGGCTTTTCCACGCTGCTGGCGCTGGTGTTTTTACTGGCGGCGGCGCCGATAAGCCAGGGGCTGTTCGGCCATACGCACTATCAGGGGCTGGTACGCCTGGTGGCGCTGGTGCAGATGGGGATCGCCTGGGCGAACTTCCTGCTGGCGCTGATGAAAGGCTTTCGCGATGCGGCGGGTAACGCCTTCTCGCTGATTGCCGGGAGCCTGATTGGCGTCGCGGCCTATTATGCCTGTTACTACTTCGGGGGTTACCAGGGGGCGCTGTTGGGGTTGGCGTTAGTGCCGGCGCTGGTGGTGATCCCGGCGGGCATCATGCTCTGGCGGCGGGGTAATATACCGCTGAGCGCCCTGCGCCCGCGCTGGGATAACAGTCTGGCGGGACAGCTATCGAAATTTACCCTGATGGCGCTCATAACCTCGGTGACGCTGCCGGTGGCCTATGTGATGATGCGTAATCTGCTGGCGGCGCATTACGGCTGGGAGGCGGTCGGGATTTGGCAGGGGGTGAGCAGCATTTCCGATGCCTACCTGCAGTTTATTACCGCCTCGTTTAGCGTCTATCTGCTGCCGACGCTGTCGCGGCTGAGCGCCAAAACGGATATCACCCGCGAGATTGCCAAATCGCTGAAATTCGTTCTGCCGGCGGTGGCGGCGGCAAGCCTGACGGTCTGGCTACTGCGCGATTTTGCCATCTGGCTGCTGTTTTCCGATCGCTTTACCGCGATGCGTGACCTGTTCGCCTGGCAGCTGGTGGGCGACGTCTTAAAAGTCGGCGCCTATGTCTACGGCTATCTGGTGATCGCCAAAGCGTCGCTACGTTTTTATATTCTGACGGAAATCAGCCAGTTCACGCTGCTGACCGCATTCTCACACTGGCTTATTCCGGCGCACGGCGCAATTGGCGCGGCGCAGGCGTATATGGCCACGTATATTGTTTATTTCGCCCTCTGTAGTGGCGTGTTTTTACTCTGGCGTAAACGGGCATGACAGCACTGATACATGTACTGGGATCGGATATCCCGCACCATAACCAGACCGTACTGCGGTTCTTTAACGACGAACTGGCCGCCGACCCGCAGGCCCGGAGATTTTTGGTCGTCGGTGATGAGGCCAGCGTGCGTGATGGATATCCGGCACTGGACATCACCTGCTATCCAGGAAAGAAAGCGCTGGCGCAGGCAGTGATTGCCACCGCGAAAGCCAACCGCCAGCAGCGCTTTTTCTTCCACGGCCAGTTTAATACCGGGCTGTGGCTGGCGCTGTTGAGCGGCGGCATCCGCCCGTCACAGTTTAACTGGCATATCTGGGGGGCAGATCTGTATGAAAACTCTGCCAGCCTGAAGTTTCGCCTGTTCTATCCGCTACGCCGCATGGCGCAGGGGCGAGTAGGGCGCGTTTTCGCCACCCGCGGCGATCTCAGCTGGTTCGCTAACCGCCATCCGCGTGTGCCGGGTGAGCTGCTCTACTTCCCGACCCGTATGGATCCGGCGCTGAATACCCTGGCCGATAACGCCCCGCGCAGTGATACCTTGACTATTCTGGTCGGCAACTCCGGGGATCGCAGCAATGAACATATTGCCGCGCTGAAGGCTATCCATCAGCAGTTTGGCGATACGGTGAATGTCATCGTGCCGATGGGTTATCCGGCGAATAACGACGCCTATATCAACGAGGTGCGCGAGGCGGGGGCGGCGCTGTTTAGCCATGCGCATCTGCAGATCCTCAGCGAGAAGCTTGAATTTAATGATTATCTGGCGCTGCTGCGCCGCTGCGATCTGGGCTATTTTCTGTTTGCCCGCCAGCAGGGGATCGGCACCCTGTGTCTGCTGATTCAGGCGGGCATCCCCTGCGTGCTCAATCGGGAAAACCCGTTCTGGCAGGATATGACCGAGCAGCATGTGCCGGTGCTGTTCACCAGCGACGCGCTGGACGTCAGCGTGGTGCGTGAAGCGCAGCGTCAGCTGGCGAGCGTGGATAAATCTACTATCGCCTTCTTCCGGCCGAACTATCTGACGGGCTGGCAGCGGGCGCTACGGTTAGCGGCGGAGGGGCAGGCATGACGTTAATGCAATTTAGCGGGCTGCTGGTGGTCTGGCTGCTGTCGACCCTGTTTATCGCCACCGCCACCTGGTTTGAGTTCCGCCGGGTACGCTTCAACTTCAACGTCTTTTTCTCGTTGTTGTTTCTGCTGACCTTTTTCTTCGGCTTCCCGCTGACCAGTATTCTGGTGTTCCGCTTTGACGTCAGCGTAGCGCCGCCGGAGATTTTGCTGCAGACGCTGCTGATCGCGGTATGCTTCTACGCGATCTACTACGTGACCTATAAAACGCGGTTGCGCCCGGCCTCGCGCGAGGTTGCGCATCGCCCGCTGTTTACCATGAACCGGGTGGAAACCCATCTGGCGTGGGGCATACTGATGGGGCTGGCGCTGCTGTGCGTCGGCATCTTCTTCGCTCACAACGGCTTTCTGCTGTTTAAGCTCAACTCCTACAGCCAGATTTTTTCTGCTGAAGTGTCCGGCGTGGCGTTGAAGCGCTTCTTTTACTTCTTTATTCCGGCGATGCTGGTGGTTTATTTTCTGCGCCAGGATTATAAGGCGTGGATCTTCTTCCTCGTCAGCACCGTGGCCTTTGGTTTGCTGACCTACGCCATTGTCGGCGGGACCCGCGCCAATATCATCATCGCCTTCGCCATCTTTCTGTTCATCGGTATTATTCGCGGCTGGATCAGCTTGTGGATGCTGGCGGCGGCGGGCGTGCTGGGTATTGTCGGCATGTTCTGGCTGGCGCTGAAGCGCTACGGGATGAACGTCAGCGGCGATGAAGCGTTTTATACCTTCCTGTATCTCACGCGCGACACCTTCTCACCGTGGGAAAACCTGGCGCTGCTGCTGCAGAACTACGACAAGATCGATTTCCAGGGGCTGGCGCCGATGATCCGCGATTTCTACGTCTTCATCCCCAGCTGGATGTGGCACGGTCGTCCGACGATGGTGCTCAATACCGCCAACTACTTCACCTGGGAGGTGTTAAACAACCATTCGGGGCTGGCGATTTCGCCGACGCTGATTGGCTCGCTGGTGGTGATGGGCGGCGTCTGGTTTGTGCCGCTGGGCGCAGTGGCGGTAGGGTTGATTATTAAATGGTTCGACTGGCTGTATGAGCTGGGCAACCGGGAGAGCAATCGTTACAAAGCGGCTATCCTGCACAGTTTCTGTTTCGGCGCTATCTTCAACATGATAGTGCTGGCGCGCGAGGGTCTGGATTCGTTCGGCTCCCGCGTGGTGTTTTTCCTCGTGATCTTTGGTATCTGCTTGCTGGCGGCGAAATTGCTGTACTGGTTCCTGGATAGCGTGGGACTGATTCATAAGCGCGTAAAACCGCTTTCGCAACCGCAAGTCTGAGAAGGATAGACATGACTGGGACCATTTCCGCGCCGTTGTACCTGTTAAGAGGGCTGCAGCTCATAGGCTGGCGCGATATGCAGCACGCTCTGGATTATTTGTATGCCGACGGCGCGCTCCGGGAGGGGACGCTGGTGGCCATTAATGCTGAGAAAATGCTGGCCGTAGAAGATAACCCGGAGGTACGGGCGCTGATTGAGGCGGCGGAGTTTAAATATGCGGATGGCATCAGTGTGGTGCGTTCGCTGCGCAAAAAATACCCGCAGGCCCAGGTATCCCGCGTCGCCGGGGCCGATCTCTGGGAAGCGTTAATGCAGCGCGCTGGCGCTGAAGGGACACCGGTGTTTTTGGTTGGTGGTAAACCTGAGGTCCTGACGCAAACGGAGTCCAGGCTGCGTCAGCGCTGGCAAGTGAACATCGTCGGCAGCCAGGACGGTTATTTTACCCCTGAGCAGCGCCAGACATTGTTCGAACGCATTCGCGACAGCGGGGCGAAAATCGTCACCGTCGCGATGGGGTCGCCGCGCCAGGAGATCTTCATGCGCGACTGCCGGCGCCTGTATCCGCACGCGCTGTATATGGGTGTCGGCGGCACTTACGATGTCTTCACTGGGCACGTCCATCGGGCGCCGAAGTTCTGGCAGGATCTGGGGCTGGAGTGGTTCTATCGCCTGCTTTTGCAGCCGAGCCGCATCAAGAGACAGTTCCGTCTGCTTCGCTATTTACGTTGGCATTATACCGGCAAGCTCTGATATTCCACTGCAACCAGGCGAGTTTGCATACATATTCTGTGTAATCTCTTCACTCGCCTGATACTTTATTTGCCATTTCCGTAAAATTAATTAACCATTCGCAGGCTTCATACGCGCGGGGGAGACCTGCGCGTCGGCAAGGCTATGGTTTCAGTTAATAACAATAACCGGGAGTACCCGGAATACGGCAAACACAAGAGGATATATGACTGAGAAAAAAGCGGAGCTCCAGCGTGGACTGGAGGCCCGGCATATTGAACTGATCGCCCTTGGCGGGACGATTGGCGTGGGGTTGTTTATGGGGGCGGCCAGTACGTTGAAATGGGCCGGGCCTTCCGTGCTGCTGGCGTACATTATCGCTGGCCTGTTCGTCTTTTTCATTATGCGCTCAATGGGCGAAATGCTGTTCCTTGAGCCTGTCACTGGCTCCTTCGCGGTGTATGCGCATCGCTATATGAGCCCCTTCTTCGGCTACCTGACCGCGTGGTCCTACTGGTTTATGTGGATGGCGGTGGGGATCTCGGAGATTACCGCCATCGGGGTCTATGTGCAGTTCTGGTTCCCGGAGATGGCGCAGTGGATCCCGGCGTTAATTGCCGTGGGGCTGGTGGCGCTGGCGAACCTGGCGGCGGTCCGGCTGTACGGTGAAATCGAGTTCTGGTTCGCCATGATTAAAGTCACCACCATTATCGTGATGATCGTCGTCGGGCTGGGCGTCATTTTCTTCGGCTTTGGCAACGGCGGCCACTCCATTGGTTTTGGTAATCTCACCGAACATGGCGGTTTCTTCGCCGGCGGCTGGAAGGGCTTCCTGACGGCGCTGTGTATCGTGGTCGCGTCCTATCAGGGGGTGGAGCTCATCGGCATTACCGCAGGTGAAGCGAAAAATCCGCAGGTGACCCTGCGCAGCGCGGTGGGCAAAGTGCTGTGGCGGATCCTGATTTTCTACGTGGGCGCGATTTTCGTTATCGTCACCATCTTCCCGTGGGATCAAATCGGCTCCAACGGCAGCCCGTTCGTACTGACGTTTGCCAAAATCGGGATTACCGCGGCGGCGGGAATTATCAACTTCGTGGTGCTGACGGCGGCGCTTTCCGGCTGCAACAGCGGAATGTACAGCTGTGGACGTATGCTGTACGCCCTGGCGAAGAACCGCCAACTGCCGGCGGCGATCGGTAAGGTATCGCGCAACGGCGTTCCGGCCGTCGGCGTGGCGCTGTCGATTCTGATCCTGCTGGTGGGCTCCTGCCTGAATTACATCATTCCTAATCCGCAGCGGGTGTTTGTCTATGTCTACAGCGCCAGCGTGTTGCCAGGGATGGTGCCATGGTTTGTGATCCTGATTAGCCAGCTGCGTTTCCGTCGCGTGCATCGGGCGGCAATCGCCAGCCATCCGTTCCGTTCGCTGCTGTTTCCGTGGGCCAACTATTTCACCATGGCCTTCCTGATCTGTGTGCTGGTAGGGATGGGTCTGAATGATGAAACCCGGATGTCGCTGTTTGTCGGCATTATTTTCCTGGCCGCCGTCACCCTGATTTATAAGGTGTTTGGCCTCGGAAGACAGGGGCAAGTCAATAATACGGCTGAATAACCGTCAAAACGAACAAAGCATGAGCAAACGATAATTTTCTTTTAAAAGGCACTAGACAGCGGGGTAGGAAGTCCGTATTATCCGACCCCGCAACGGCGCTAAGCGCCCGTAGCTCAGCTGGATAGAGCGCTGCCCTCCGGAGGCAGAGGTCTCAGGTTCGAATCCTGTCGGGCGCACCATTAACCCGGTGCTGGAGCTGCGGTGGTTTTAATACCGCGTAAAAGGTTTGCAGTGGTGGCTATAGCTCAGTTGGTAGAGCCCTGGATTGTGATTCCAGTTGTCGTGGGTTCGAATCCCATTAGCCACCCCATTATTTGATAGAGTTGTGAATTTGCGAAGGTGGCGGAATTGGTAGACGCGCTAGCTTCAGGTGTTAGTGTTCTTACGGACGTGGGGGTTCAAGTCCCCCCCCTCGCACCACGACTTTAACGAATTGAACTAAAAATTCAAAAAGCAGTATTTCGGCGAGTAGCGCAGCTTGGTAGCGCAACTGGTTTGGGACCAGTGGGTCGGAGGTTCGAATCCTCTCTCGCCGACCAATTTTGAACCCCGCTTCGGCGGGGTTTTTTGTTTTCTGTCGCTGCCCGCCATTATTTATTCCCCTGATCTTGCTGATAAAAAAACGCCTCTCTGCTTGAGAATACGCGTCAGGAAAACTCTCAATTCATCACTGTGGTAGATGCAATTTCCCCGGATCCTGTGCGATAATAACCGGGTAGATGCTCATTCCATCTCTTATGTTCGCCTTCGTGCCTCATAAACTCCGGAATGATGCAGAGCCGTTCTTACGGTGCTTATCGTCCACTGACAGATGTCGCATTTATGCCTCATCAAACACCATGGACATTACGTTGAGTGAAGCACCCAATTTGTTGTCAAACAGACCTGTTTTAACGCCTGCCCTGATTTCAGCGCAGGCGTTTTTTTCTTTCAGGGATCCGTCAACGCGAAGGCGGGGGAGAAGGGCTATCGCCCCGCAGGAGGCGATAGCCATGGCAGGTTACGGCTGAGGATTATTCTGCAGCGTCAGCAGCAGCCCATCGCGGCGCATAGCGGCGGCTTCTTCCGGCTGATGCAGGCGATCCAGGGCATCCGCCAGCCAGGCGTAATCAAAGGCATCCGGACGCTGCTTAAGCGCGGCGCGGAAGGCGATGCTGGCCTCCTGCCATTCGCCGTGCCGCATCAGCGACTGGCCCAGGGTACTCCACAGCAGCGGACGGTCGCCAACGGCTTTGATCTGCTGGCGCAGCACTTTCTCCAGCTGTTCCGGGTTATTGGTCTTCAGACGCGGGATCGGCATCACCAGACGGTCATCATACTGTTTCTTCAGACCATCAATGATAATTTGCTGCGCGGTATCGTGATCGTCGCTCTCGATGAGGCGCTCGGCCATTGCCACCTGCAGCGGCACCAGCGCCCGTGTTTTACGGCTCTGGTTGCGCCACCATTCGCGCAACCCTTCGCTGCCGCCGTCGGCCAGCGCTTTATCCATCAGGCCAACCCAGGCCAGCTGTTCCAGCGCAGCGCGGTGCTCTTCATCGCCGACGTTAGCTTTCGCCATCGACGGAATGATGTCCAGCAGCGACTGCCAGGCGCCGGTGCGGGTGTATGCCTGTTCGGCGAGGCGCAGCACTTCAGGATGACGCGGAGTAATTTCCAGCAGCTTATCGATGCCATGGCGCGCGGCGTGATTTTCATTACGTGCCAGCTGCAGGCGAACGCGGGTGATTTCCACCGGGATCAGGTCATCGCCCGCCAGCTCGGTGGCGCGCTCCAGATGCTGGTTGGCCCGCGCTTCATCGCCGCGCTGCTGGGCCGCTTCCGCCGCCAGCAGATAGTTCACCACCGGCTGTTCGGCGTGATCGGCGTTTTTCGCCATCAGCTTCTCAACCTGCTGGTAATCACCTTCCGCCAGCTTGAGTAGCGCCTGCTCGGTTTGCTTACGCGCGCGACGGCGTTTACGGCCGACAAACCAGCCGCGCGTATGCGCTCCGGTGCGGAAAATGCGGCGCAGCAGCCATTCGATGGCGAACAGCACCACCATGGCGAGGATCAGAATGATCACCAGCCCGGTGACGCTGGTCTCGATATTGTAATTATCGGTCTGGATCAGGACGTAGCCCTGATGCCCGGCGATCATCGGGCCAAGCACGATCCCGGCGATCAACAGCGCGAAGAGTAGAAGAATTTTCAGCATGCGTTACTCTCCTTGCGGCGCAGCAGGGGCGGCCGGTGCAGCAGGGGCTGGTGAGGGCGCGCCGCCCGCGGTAACGGCAGGCTGCGCCATCAGGTTGCGCACCCGGGTCTGCATCAGTTTTTCCAGCAACGCCTGGCTCTGCAGCGTTTCCGGCACCGTCATGGTAATGCTTTGCTGACTGAGCTTATCCACCTCGTCGAGGAAGGCTTTGGTGGTGGCGTCATCAGTATCGTAATAGGCGCGTACCCAGGTCGAGACGTTATCCAGCGACTGTTTCCAGGTCTCTTCCTGATGGCGCGGCACTGCCTGCGCGGCGACCAGCAGGCGAGAGCGAATATTTTCCCGCAGATAGATATCCTGATTCGGCGCCAGCAGCGGGACCGCGGTTTCATCGCGGCGGCGCACGGTGATAAAGCTGTCCATAAAGTTCTGCCAGCTTTTCTGCAGATTGACGCGCCATTCGCTGATAGAGCTGGAAAGCTCGTCGCTATCAGAGTCCATCGGCGAATCGTCATCGTTATTATCGGCCAGCCGCAGGTTGTCGATTTGGTTCGCCAACTGATTCACCTTGAGGATCATGCCGTCGTAGTCCACCTGGCTTACCGCGGAGAGGGTGGCGATGTCGTCGGTGATCGCCCGGCGGGCGCCGATCAGGCTGGGGTCATTCATGTCGGCGAGGCTGGCGTCGGCGCTTTTTAGCAGCGCGGCGGCGGTGGTGACATCCTGATCGCTCCACAGCTTACGTCCCGCCAGCTTGACGAGGAAATCGGCCTGGGCCAGCAGCCAGGTTTTGGCATCGCTGCCCGAAATCACGGCGACTTTCTGCTGCAACTCATCAAGCTGTTTGGTCAGGGTTTCCTGCTCGTGTTTGGCCTGACTCAGCTGGTCGGCCTGCTGTTTGATAATGCCTTCCAGTTCGCTCTTTTGGCTCTCCTGCGCTTTTTGCAGTGCCGCAAGCTGGCCTGATAATTCAGAGGTGGTTGCGTTTTGCCGCGTGGCCTGCTGTTTGTTCAGGCCATACAGGCCGATGCCAGCGGCTATCGCAATGGCGATAGCGATCGCGCTGAGCGCCAGGCTGGTTTTGTTACCCGCCTTCTTCTTATCGTTGTTCTCTGGCTGTGGTGTGGTTTCCACGGCCTCCCTGGTCTCTTCAACCACGGCGGATTGATTTTGTTGTTCCGTCATTATGGCTTCCAATGTTGAGAGTTATTGTAATGCGCGTAGCAGCGCATCGTTGTCAGCGTTATCGGCAACCTGAATCTCCTGCCAGCCCAGTTCCCGGGCCTGAAGGGCCAGACGTTCGCTGACAACGACAACGCGGCAGTGCAGGAGCCATTGTTCGCGATACCATTGCGGTATGAGCGACCACAGCTGCTGCAGCATCTCACCGCTGGTGACCACCAGCGTGGTGACCCCGCGAGACTGCCAGCGCATCGCTTCTTCTGCGCCATCGTAATGTTTTGCACTACGTTGATAACATTCACAAAATGTGACCCTGGCGCCGCGTTCAGCCAGCGTGGCGCCTAAGAGTTCCCGCCCACCATTGCCGCGTAGGATCAGCGCATTTTTCCCGGCAATGTTTTGTAATTCAGGTAATTGTAGCAAGACTTCGCTAATTTCCCGATCTAACGGGTAACGGATGTGCTGCCCGCTGACCGTATGCAGGGCCAGCGCCGTCGTTCGACCAATGGCAAAATAGTGCGGAGAAGTGGGCCAGGGCAGGCCTTGCTGCTGCAGACGGGCATGGGCGAATTCCACCGCATGTTGGGATAGCGCAAACAGCAGGTCGTCGGACCCCAGATGGGCAAGATGGTCGCCCAGCACGGGAAGCTCCCGGCCAGGCGTAAATTCTATCAGCGGAAAGCTCCAGGCCACGCGTCCCATGGCCCGCAGACGGCTGACCAGCGCTTCCCCTTGCGGGAGTGGACGAGTGACCAGGATGCTCATCGTGGGGCTTCTCCATCATAAACTGCCGCGAGAATGTCGCGGGCGCCATTATCCAGGAGCTCTTCCGCCAGCGAGATGCCGAGCGCTTCGGCCTGCTCTGCTGGCCCGCGCCGTTCGCCGCGTACCATCTGCGAACCATCCGGGGCGCCAACCAGCGCCCGCAGCCACAGTTCGCCGTTGACGAGTTCCGCATAGCTGCCAATTGGCACCTGACAACCGCCTTCGAGGCGGGTGTTCATCGCCCGTTCGGCGCGCACGCGTACCGCGGTTTCCGCATGGTTGAGGGGCGCCAACAGCGCCTGGGTCCATGCATCGTCAAGACGGCATTCGATTCCCACCGCGCCCTGGCCGACGGCCGGCAGGGATTGCTCAGGCGACAGCGGTTGGCGAATACGCGCTTCCAGTTTCAGGCGCTTCAACCCGGCGGCGGCAAGGATAATGGCGTCATACTCACCGTTATCCAGTTTACTCAGCCGAGTACCGACGTTACCGCGCAGAGAGCGGATCACCAGGTCTGGACGGGTGGCGGCCAGCTGGCACTGACGGCGTAAACTTGACGTGCCAACGACGCTGCCGGCCGGCAGTTCGTCAATTGAGGCATAGTGATTGGAAACAAACGCGTCGCGCGGATCGTCGCGCTCGCAGATGGTGACCAACCCCAGGCCCTCCGGGAATTCCACCGGGACATCTTTCATCGAATGGACGGCGATATCGGCCCGCCCTTCGAGCATGGCGAGCTCTAACTCTTTCACAAATAAGCCCTTGCCGCCCACCTTTGCCAGGGGCGTATCAAGGATGACATCACCGCGCGTAACCATCGGCACCAGCTCGACGTTCAGTCCTGGATGCGCTTGTTCCAGGCGCGCTTTAACATACTGCGCCTGCCATAGCGCAAGCGGGCTTTGCCGTGTGGCAATTTTCAAAACTTTGTCTAACATGCTTGTTACCGTCATTGTCGACCACTAACCATCCTAACATTGTTGTCTTACGGATGTTAGTTTTCACGGTTTATGTGGGAGATGGCTCCGGCCTTCTCTTTTTTAACCTTTCATGCGCGTGGCGGTTGCCGGAGGCGTAGTGAGGAATTTACAGGTAATAAACGGTGCTACACTTGTATGTAGCGCATCTTTCTTTACGGTCAATGAGCAAGGTGTTAAATTGATCACGTTTTAAACCATTTGTCCGTCCGCTGCTCATCACAACCACACCGACGACGAATGGTGACGGTTTTTGTTGAAATACTGAAATCCTCCGTACTATTGTACTTCGGGTTTTTGAACATCAGGCGATATGTCTTGTACCTCTATATTGAGACACTGAAACAGAGACTGGATGCCATCAACCAATTGCGCGTGGATCGCGCGCTTGCTGCCATGGGACCCGCTTTCCAGCAGGTTTACAGTCTACTGCCAACGTTACTACATTATCATCACCCGCTGATGCCGGGTTACCTTGACGGTAACGTTCCCCGTGGCATTTGCCTCTACACGCCTGATGAAACCCAACGCCACTATCTTGAAGAACTAGAGCTGCATCGCGGCATGCAGACCCAGGAGCCGCCGAAAGGCGAGCTG
Source organism: Klebsiella sp. w6 (assembly GCF_033100215.1). NCBI lineage: Bacteria > Pseudomonadati > Pseudomonadota > Gammaproteobacteria > Enterobacterales > Enterobacteriaceae > Klebsiella > Klebsiella sp. w6. The sequence continues at coordinate 5,365,280 of NZ_CP136907.1, read as the reverse complement.
CCGATCACCGGCGTCTACTCGATGGGCAGTACTTCCTCCGTTGGTCAAAGCTGTTCTTCCGATCTGGATATCTGGGTATGTCACCAGGCCTGGCTGGATAGCGAAGAGCGCCAGCTGCTGCAGCGAAAATGCAGCCTGCTTGAGAGCTGGGCGGCCTCGCTCGGCGTGGAAGTCAGCTTCTTCCTGATCGACGAAAACCGCTTCCGTCATAATGAAAGCGGCAGTCTCGGCGGCGAAGACTGCGGTTCGACTCAGCATATCCTGTTGCTCGATGAGTTCTATCGCACCGCGGTGCGCCTCGCCGGCAAGCGTATTCTGTGGAATATGGTGCCGTGCGATGAAGAAGAGCATTACGATGATTACGTCATGGGGCTGTATGCCCAGGGCGTGCTGACGCCTAACGAATGGCTCGATCTCGGCGGCCTCAGTTCGCTGTCGGCGGAAGAGTACTTCGGCGCCAGCCTGTGGCAGCTGTATAAAAGTATCGACTCCCCCTATAAAGCGGTGCTGAAAACGCTGTTGCTGGAAGCCTACTCCTGGGAATACCCCAATAACCGCCTGTTAGCGAAAGATATCAAACAGCGTCTACACGACGGCGAGATTGTCTCCTTCGGCCTCGACCCGTACTGCATGATGCTGGAGCGCGTGACCACCTATCTACAGGCCATCGAAGATGAAACCCGCCTCGACCTGGTGCGCCGCTGCTTCTACCTGAAAGTTTGTGAAAAACTCAGCCGCGAACGCGCCTGCGTCGGCTGGCGTCGCGAAGTCGTCAGCCAGTTGGTGAATGCCTGGGGCTGGGACGAAAAGCGTCTGATGATGCTCGACAACCGCGCCAACTGGAAAATTGATGAGGTGCGCAAGGCGCACAACGAACTGCTCGACGCCATGATGCAGAGCTATCGTAATCTGATCCGCTTCGCGCGGCGCAATAACCTTAGCGTCTCCGCCAGCCCTCAGGATATTGGCGTGCTGACCCGTAAGCTGTATGCGGCCTTTGAAGCGCTGCCGGGGAAAGTGACGCTGGTGAACCCGCAAATTTCGCCGGATCTGTCGGAACCGAACCTGACCTTTATCCACGTGCCGCCGGGCCGTGCCAACCGTACCGGTTGGTATCTGTATAACCGCGCGCCGGATATGGAATCGATCATCAGCCATCAGCCGCTGGAATATAACCGTTATCTTAATAAGCTGGTGGCCTGGGCCTGGTTTAACGGCCTGCTGACCTCACGCACCCGCCTGTTTATTAAGGGCAACGGCATCGTCGATCTGGCGAAGCTGCAGGAGATGGTGGCCGACGTGTCGCACCACTTCCCGCTGCGCCTGCCGGCGCCGACGCCAAAAGCGCTGTACAGCCCGTGCGAAATCCGCCATCTGGCGATTATCGTCAACCTCGAATATGACCCGACCGCGGCCTTCCGCAATCAGGTGGTGCACTTCGACTTCCGTAAACTGGATGTTTTCAGCTTCGGCGAAGAGCAAAAATGCCTGATCGGCAGCGTCGACCTGCTGTATCGCAACTCGTGGAACGAAGTGCGTACGCTGCACTTTAACGGCGAGCAGGCGATGATCGAAGCGCTGAAGACGATCCTCGGCAAAATGCATCAGGACGCCGCGCCGCCGGACAGCGTGGAGGTGTTCTGCTATAGCCAGCACCTGCGCGGCCTGATCCGCACCCGCGTGCAGCAGATGATCTCCGAATGCATCGAACTGCGTCTCTCCAGTACCCGCCAGGATACCGGGCGCTTCAAAGCGCTGCGCGTCTCCGGCCAGACGTGGGGGCTGTTCTTCGAGCGTCTTAACGTTTCGGTGCAGAAGCTGGAAAACGCCATTGAGTTCTACGGCGCTATCTCGCACAACAAGCTTCACGGGTTGTCGGTGCAGGTGGAAACCAATCACGTTAAGCTGCCGGCGGTGGTGGATGGCTTCGCCAGCGAAGGGATTATTCAGTTCTTCTTTGAAGATGCGGATAACAACGACAGCGGCTTTAACATCTATATTCTGGATGAGAGCAACCGCGCCGAGGTCTATCATCACTGCGAGGGCAGTAAAGAGGAACTGGTGCGCGACGTCAGCCGCTTCTATTCGTCATCGCACGATCGTTTCACCTACGGCTCCAGCTTTATCAACTTCAACCTGCCGCAGTTCTATCAGATTGTCGAGGTAGACGGGCGCACCCAGGTGATCCCCTTCCGCACCCAGGCGATTGCCGCCGCGATACCCACCAGCCAGGACGTTACCGCTTCGCCGGTGCTGCAGCAGCGCTACTCGTAGATTTGGCCCGGATAAGGCGTGAGCCGCTATCCGGAGATCTTCCCTGCTGGCGCTGCGCTTAGCAGGGCTACGGTTCTAAGTCGTCGGGTAGCCCGGATAAGGCGCGATGCGCCGCCATCCGGGAAACACGTCATTAACGGAATTTCACCGTCTCACCGGCCTGCTGGCTCGCCGCCTGCTCCAGCAAATCCCAGAAGGTCTCGCCGCTGCGATCGCAGATCCACTCGTCGCCTTTGAGATCAAAATGGTAGCCGCCCTGTTTGGTGGCCAGCCACACCTGGTGCAGCGGCTCCTGACGGTTAATAATGATTTTGCTGCCGTTTTCAAAGCTGATGGTCAGCACGCCGCCGTTGATTTCACAGTCGATGTCGCTATCGCCGTCCCAGTCGTCCAGGCGTTCTTCGATGGTCATCCACAGGCTATCCGCCAGGCGATGGAATTCACTGTCGTTCATGGTTCTATCCTGCTTTTTTGAAGATGGCGGCAGTATAGCGCGAAACAAAAGCGCGCGCAGTCGGATGCTAAACGCTTGCTTTTACGTCTTCTCCTGCGATGATAGAAAGCAGAAAGAATGAATCACGGGCAACTATCAATGAAAAACGTTTTTCCTACGCTTGCCGTTTTGTTTGCGATCTTCAGCCTGACCGGCTGCGGTCTGAAAGGGCCTCTTTATTTCCCGCCGGCGGACAAAACCGCGCCGCCGCCGACCAAACCGGTTAACCCGGGCATTCAGAGCTCAACGCCGGATCGTAACGATCGTGGCGATACCGGTGGTCCGAGCCAGGTCAATTACTAACGATAACGTTCTGTTCCGCGCAACTGGAGTAGATGATGCAGTTCTCTAAAATGCATGGCCTTGGCAACGATTTTATGGTCGTTGACGCGGTAACGCAGAATGTTTTTTTCTCGCCGGAGTTGATTCGCCGCCTGGCAGATCGCCATCTTGGCGTCGGGTTCGATCAGCTGTTGGTCGTCGAGCCGCCCTACGATCCCGATCTGGATTTTCATTACCGGATCTTTAACGCCGACGGCAGCGAAGTGTCGCAGTGCGGCAACGGCGCGCGTTGTTTTGCCCGCTTTGTCCGGCTGAAAGGCCTGACCAATAAACGTGATATTCGCGTGAGTACGGCCAACGGGCGTATGGTATTAAGCGTAACGGAAGACGATCTGGTGCGGGTGAATATGGGCGAGCCTAACTTTGAGCCGTCCCAGGTGCCGTTCCGCGCCAACAAAGCGGAAAAGACCTATATTATGCGTGCCGCCGAGCAGACAGTATTGTGCGGCGTGGTGTCCATGGGGAATCCGCATTGCGTCATCCAGGTGGATGACGTGGATACAGCGGCCGTAGAAACCCTCGGCCCGGTGATGGAAAGCCACGAGCGTTTTCCGGAGCGCGCCAATATCGGCTTTATGCAGGTGGTCGGCCGGTCCCACATCCGTCTGCGCGTCTACGAACGCGGCGCGGGGGAAACCCAGGCCTGCGGCAGCGGCGCCTGCGCCGCGGTGGCGGTAGGGATCCAACAGGGGCTGCTCGCTGAAACGGTACGCGTGGAATTGCCCGGCGGTCGTCTTGATATCGCCTGGAAAGGCCCGGGCCAGCCGCTGTTTATGACCGGCCCGGCGGCCCATGTCTATGATGGATTTATTCATTTATGAAACCAATCGGGGAAGAACAGCAGGAGGTTACCAGCGCGTTGAACGATCGGGCGGTGGTGGACTATCTGTTGCAACATCCTGAATTTTTTATTCGTAATGCCGCCCAGGTTGAACATATCCGTGTCCCGCATCCGGTACGCGGTTCGATTTCGCTGGTGGAGTGGCACATGATGCGGGCGCGTAACCATATTCATGTGCTGGAAGAGAATATGTCGCTGCTGATGGAGCAGGCGGTCGCTAATGAAAGCCTGTTCCAGCGCCTGCTGCAGCTGCAAACGCGGCTGGCGGCCGCGGAGAGCCTCGATGATATGCTCAACCGCCTTCATCGCTGGGCTCGCGAGCTGGGGTTAGCTGGCGCCACGGTGCGCCTGTTCCCTGACTGCTGGCGCCTCGGCGCGCCCTCGAAGTTTACCCATTTGGCGTTAAGCCGGCAGGCGTTTGAGCCGATCCGTATTCAACGTCTGGGCCAGGCGCGCCACTATCTTGGGCCGCTGAACGGTCCGGAGCTGCTGGTGGTGCTACCGGAAGCGAAGGCCATTGGATCCGTGGCGATGTCGATGCTGGGCGGCGATAACGCTCCGGGCGTGATGCTCTTTAGCAGCCGCGATGCGCAGCATTATCAGTCAGGGCAGGGGACGCAGTTGCTGCAGGAAATTGCGCAGATGCTCCCTGGCCTGCTGGAGCGCTGGATTGAACGCGCATGACCGACTCTCCGCTTTCCGCCTGCGTCGACCGCTTCCTGCGCTATCTCGGCGTTGAGCGTCAGCTTAGCCCGATTACGCTGACTAACTACCAGCGTCAGCTGGACGCGTTGATCGCCCTGGCGGATGAGGCTGGGCTGAAAAGCTGGCAGCAGTGCGATGCCGCTCAGGTGCGTAGCTTTGCGGTACGCAGCCGCCGTGGTTTAGGCCCGGCGAGCCTGGCGCTGCGGCTTTCCGCGCTACGCAGCTTCTTTGACTGGATGATCAGTCAGGGCGAACTGGCCGCTAACCCGGCGAAGGGGATTGCGGCGCCGAAAATTCCCCGCCACTTGCCGAAAAATATCGATGTCGATGATGTAAATCGGCTGCTGGATATCGACCTCAACGATCCGCTCGCGGTGCGCGACCGGGCGATGCTGGAAGTGATGTACGGTGCAGGTCTGCGTCTGTCTGAGCTGGTCAACCTTGATATTAAGCACCTTGACCTCGAAAGCGGTGAGGTTTGGGTGATGGGCAAAGGCAGCAAAGAACGCCGTTTGCCGATCGGTCGTAACGCGGTGGCGTGGATTGAGCACTGGCTGGATTTGCGCGGCCTGTTCGGTACTGATGACGACGCGCTGTTTTTGTCGAAGCTGGGTAAACGCATTTCGGCGCGCAACGTGCAGAAGCGATTTGCCGAGTGGGGGATTAAGCAGGGGCTGAACAGCCATGTGCACCCGCACAAGCTGCGCCACTCCTTTGCTACCCATATGCTGGAGTCCAGTGGCGATCTGCGCGGCGTGCAGGAGCTGTTGGGCCATGCTAACCTCTCCACCACTCAAATCTATACCCATCTTGACTTTCAACACCTTGCCTCGGTGTACGATGCCGCGCATCCGCGCGCTAAACGGGGGAAATAATGCGTTTTTACCGACCTCTGGGCCAGATTTCCGCACTGACGTTTGACCTGGACGACACCCTATATGATAACCGCCCGGTGATTGACCGGACGATGCACGAGTCGCTGGCCTTTGTGCGCAATTACCATCCGTCGCTCAGCCAGTTCGATGCCCATGAGCTTAACCAACTGCGTCAGACGCTGCTGGCATCTGAGCCGGAGATCTACCACGACGTGACCGTCTGGCGCCATCGTGCGCTGGAGCTCGGCATGCGTAACGCTGGGCTCTCCGCCGAAGCGGCAAAAGCCGGCGCCGATGCGGCGATGGAAAACTTCGCCCACTGGCGCAGCCGGGTCGATGTTCCGCAGGAGACCCACGATACGCTGGCGAAGCTGGCGGAGAAGTGGCCGCTGGTGGCCATTACCAATGGCAACGCCCGCCCCGAGCTGTTCGGCCTGAGCGACTATTTCCGCTTCGTGCTGCGCGCGGGTCCGGATGGTCGTTCCAAGCCGTTTGCCGATATGTATCACCTGGCGGCGGAGCGTCTGAATTTACCACTCGGGCACATTCTGCACGTCGGCGATGATCTGACGACCGACGTCGCCGGTTCGCTACGCTGCGGGATGCAGGCCTGCTGGATCAAACCGCAAGGCGCGGACCTGATGCACACCGCGGACAGCCGCCTGCTGCCGCATATTGAAATTTCACGGTTGGCATCTCTAACCTCGCTGATATAATCACCAGTCACTCTGTATATATTAACAGGGGTTCATGGAACCCCTTCTCTTCCGGCGGTGCCAATGGACGTTTCTTACCTGCTCGACAGCCTTAATGACAAACAGCGTGAAGCCGTAGCGGCCTCGCGCACCAATATGCTGGTTCTGGCAGGGGCGGGCAGTGGTAAGACGCGCGTTCTGGTGCACCGTATCGCCTGGCTGCTGAGCGTGGAGAACTGCTCGCCGTACTCGATTATGGCGGTGACCTTTACCAACAAAGCGGCGGCGGAGATGCGCCACCGTATCGGCCAGCTGATGGGCACTACCCAGGGCGGCATGTGGGTAGGCACCTTCCACGGCCTCGCGCACCGCCTGCTGCGTGCGCATCATCTGGACGCCAACCTGCCGCAGGATTTCCAAATCCTCGACAGCGAAGACCAGCTCCGTCTGCTGAAGCGTCTGATTAAGGCGATGAACCTCGATGAGAAGCAATGGCCGCCGCGTCAGGCGATGTGGTACATCAACAGCCAGAAAGATGAAGGGCTGCGCCCGCATCACATTCAGAGCTACGGCAACCCGGTCGAGCAGACCTGGCAGAAGGTCTATCAGGCCTACCAGGAGGCCTGCGACCGCGCCGGGCTGGTGGATTTCGCCGAGCTGCTGCTGCGCGCGCACGAGCTGTGGCTGAACAAGCCGCATATCCTGCAGCACTATCGTGAGCGTTTCACCAATATCCTTGTCGATGAATTCCAGGACACCAACAACATCCAGTACGCCTGGATCCGCCTGCTGGCGGGCGATACCGGCAAAGTGATGATCGTCGGCGATGATGACCAGTCGATTTATGGCTGGCGCGGCGCGCAGGTCGAGAACATTCAGCGCTTCCTCAACGACTTCCCCGGCGCGGAAACTATTCGCCTGGAGCAGAACTATCGTTCAACCAGCAATATTCTTAGCGCTGCCAACGCCCTGATTGAAAACAACAACGGGCGCCTGGGCAAAAAGCTGTGGACCGACGGTGCCGACGGCGAGCCGATTTCGCTGTACTGCGCCTTCAACGATCTCGACGAAGCGCGCTTCGTGGTGAACCGCATTAAAACCTGGCAGGAGAACGGCGGCGCGCTGGAGCAATGCGCCATTCTCTATCGCAGTAACGCCCAGTCGCGCGTGCTGGAAGAGGCGCTCCTGCAGGCCAGCATGCCGTACCGTATCTACGGCGGTATGCGCTTCTTCGAACGTCAGGAAATCAAAGATGCGCTCTCTTACCTGCGCCTGATTGCCAACCGTAACGACGATGCCGCCTTTGAGCGGGTGGTCAATACGCCGACCCGCGGCATCGGCGATCGCACGCTGGACGTGGTGCGCCAGACCTCGCGCGATCGTCAGCTGACGCTGTGGCAGGCCTGCCGCGAGCTGCTGAAAGAGAAAGTGCTGGCTGGCCGAGCCGCCAGCGCTCTGCAGCGCTTTATGGAGTTGATTGACGCGCTGGCGCAGGAAACCGCCGATATGCCGCTACATGTTCAGACCGATCGGGTGATTAAAGACTCCGGGCTGCGCGCGATGTACGAGCAGGAGAAAGGCGAGAAGGGCCAGACCCGTATTGAAAACTTAGAGGAACTGGTGACGGCGACGCGCCAGTTCAGCTACAACGAAGAAGATGAAGACCTGATGCCGCTGCAGGCGTTCCTCTCCCACGCCGCGCTGGAAGCGGGCGAGGGGCAGGCGGACACCTGGCAGGACGCGGTTCAACTGATGACCCTGCACTCGGCGAAAGGGCTGGAATTCCCGCAGGTGTTTATCGTCGGCGTCGAAGAAGGGATGTTCCCGAGCCAGATGGCGCTTGATGAAGGCGGCCGCCTGGAAGAGGAACGTCGTCTGGCCTACGTTGGCGTAACGCGCGCCATGCAGAAGCTGACGCTGACCTACGCCGAAACCCGCCGTCTGTACGGCAAAGAGGTTTACCATCGCCCGTCGCGCTTTATTGGAGAACTGCCGCAGGAGTGCGTAGAAGAAGTGCGTCTGCGGGCCACGGTGAGCCGTCCGGTAAACCACCAGCGACTGGGGGCGCCGATTGCCGAGAGCGATACCGGCTACAAGTTAGGTCAGCGGGTGCGTCATCCGAAGTTTGGCGAAGGCACTATCGTCAACCTCGAAGGCAGCGGCGAGCACAGCCGGCTGCAGGTGGCTTTTCAGGGCCAGGGAATCAAATGGCTGGTGGCGGCTTACGCGCGGCTTGAGACGGTGTAACTTTAAGAAAAATATCATTATTTTGTAATATTCTGCTACCTTTATACGTTAAGGCGCCTGATTTGCGCTTTCGCGTTCCGTTGCGTGTTGACGCCGATTTTGCGCTGGCGTAACATGCGCGCACGATTACGCTAAGAGGACATTCGCCTTGGACACACCCAGTAGATGCTGGCTCAACTTCCTGTCATTCAGGAACAACTCCTAAGGCTATCCTCTTATGCTGATAGCCTTAGCGGTTGTCAGCGACCTGCCCTATTCCCGTCGCGCTGAGTCAGGCTTAATGGTCTGAAACCCAATTTGTTTCTGTGTGCCCACCGAACTGTCCGATAATTTTTTTGCATTGGGAGTCCCGGTCATGCTGAGCGCATTTCAACTGGAAAACAATCGTTTAACGCGCCTGGAAGCCGATGAGATCAAGCACCTCGCCAGCTCGGTGTGGGTCGATCTGGTCGAGCCTGACGACGATGAGCGAAGCCGCGTGCAGACGGAACTGGGTCAGAACCTGGCGACGCGCCCGGAACTGGAAGATATCGAAGCCTCCGCGCGTTTCTTTGAAGATGAAGATGGGTTACACATCCACTCGTTCTTCTTTTTTGAAGATGCGGAAGATCACGCCGGCAACTCTACCGTGGCGTTTACCATCCGCGAAGGTCGCCTGTTCACGCTGCGCGAGCGCGAACTGCCCGCTTTCCGCTTGTACCGTATGCGCGTGCGTAACCAGACGCTGGTCGACGGTAACGCCTATGAACTGCTGCTCGACCTGTTCGAAACCAAAATCGAGCAGCTGGCGGATGAAATTGAAAATATCTACAGCGACCTGGAAAAGCTGAGCCGCGTGATTATGGAAGGCCATCAGGGCGACGAGTACGATGAAGCGCTGTCGACGCTGGCGGAACTGGAAGATATCGGCTGGAAGGTCCGCCTCTGTCTGATGGATACCCAGCGCGCGCTGAACTTCCTGGTGCGTAAGGCGCGCCTGCCGGCGGGCCAGCTGGAACAGGCGCGGGAGATCCTGCGCGATATCGAATCCCTGCTGCCGCACAACGAATCGCTGTTCCAGAAGGTGAACTTCCTGATGCAGGCGGCGATGGGCTTCATCAACATCGAGCAGAACCGCATCATCAAGATCTTCTCCGTGGTGTCGGTGGTGTTCCTGCCGCCAACCCTGGTGGCGTCCAGCTACGGGATGAACTTTGAATTTATGCCGGAGCTGCACTGGAGCTTCGGCTACCCGGGGGCGATCGTCTTTATGATGCTGGCCGGCCTGGCGCCATATCTCTACTTCAAGCGTAAAAACTGGCTGTAAAAAAAGGGAGCGGCGGCTCCCTTTTTTACTGGCTGAGGCCGGCTTAGCCTCTGCGCAGCCGGCGCTGGGTATACAGCGCATCGACGATAAATACCGCCAGCGCGACCCAGATAAAGCCGAAGGTCACCATTTTATCCTTGCCCGGCACTTCGCCGTAGAACGTCACCGCCAGCAGGAACATCAGCGTTGGGCCGATGTACTGGAAAAAGCCCAGCGTGGAGAGCCGCAGGCGCGTTGCCGCGCCAGTGAAGCACAGCAGGGGAATGGTCGTGACCACGCCCGCGGCCATTAGCAGCAGATTGAGCGACCAGGGGTTCTCCCCCATATGGCTGGTCGAGCTATCAGTGATGCCAAACAGCCAGATTGCCGCCACCGGCAGTAGCCACAGCGTTTCCACCAGCATGCCGGTCTGCGCGTCGACAGCGATTTTCTTCCGCACCAGGCCGTAAAAGGCAAAACTGAAGGCCAGCCCAAGGCCGATTATCGGCAGCGAACCAAAGGTCCACAGCTGGACCAACACGCCGCAAAAGGCGAGGATCACCGCCAGCCACTGCAGGCGACGGAAGCGTTCGCCGAGGAAAATCATCCCCAACAGAATATTTACCAGCGGGTTGATAAAGTAGCCGAGGCTGGCTTCCAGCATATGGTGGTTATTCACCGCCCAGATGAACAACAGCCAGTTACCGCCGACCAGCACTGCCGAGAGCGCCAGCAGGAAGATCTTGCGCGGCGTCTTCAGCAGCTTTTTCACCTGCGGCCACTGGCGGCTGACGCTGATGAGCGCCACCATGAAGAAGAAGGACCAGATCACGCGATGGGTCAGAATTTCATCGGCGGGAACATAGTAGATAAGTTTGAAGTACGCTGGCGCGATACCCCAGATAAAGTAGGCGGCGAGGGCCAGAATGATCCCCAACCGCGTCTGTTTCGCATCCATCGGTAAAATCCATTGCCAAAGAGAGTGATGTTACTCGATTTTGGCCAATCAACCCACCATATAGGTGGCCGTTGCGCTGGCAATATAGACCTGAGCTTCGTTATGCAGTTCCACGCGGGCTACCGCCACTTTATTGCCGGCGCGCAGCAGGCTGCTGGTGGCGGTAAACCGTTCACCGCGGCCCGGACGCAGGTAGTCTACGCGCAGGTCGATGGTTCCCATGCGGGAGAGGCGTTGGCGCAGCTCTTCTTCGTTGATGGTGTCATGGCGGGTGAGGGTGCTGCCGACGCAGACCAGGCCAGCGGCGACGTCCAGCGCGGAGGCGATCACTCCGCCATGCAAAATACTCTGCGCCCAGTTGCCGACCATCATCGGCTGATTATTAAAGCTGAGCTGGGCAAACGCCTTTTCATAGCGCTCCAGTTCGAGACCGAGGGCACGGTTAAACGGCATGTGATAGACGAAAATCTCCCCCACCAGTTTCAGCGCTGCTTCGGCAGTAAGTTCAGACATAACACCGGTTCCATTCGTTAACAAAATGTTGATTTTATGCTTCTAAAATATTGATTTCCACTTTCGGAGCGGATTAGGGGGCAGGTGATTAATAAACAGGTAGAATGGCTTCAGGTTAAACAAAAATAAAAACTATTTATCAGGAGACCAGCATGCGTATCTCTTTGGCCTGCCTGGTGGCGCTGTGCGCGCTACCGGCCGGTGTTATGGCGCAGGATGCGTCGGTTCACGACAAACCGGCAGTGCGCGGCAGCATTATCGCCAACCTGCTCCAGGACCATGATAATCCTTTCCTGCTCTATCCTTATGAGAGCAACTATTTGCTCTACACATGGACCAGCGACCTCAATAAAGAGGCGATCCGCAGCTATGACTGGGCCGAAAATGCCCGTAAAGATGAAGTGAAATTTCAGCTGAGTCTGGCGTTTCCGCTGTGGCGCGGCATCCTGGGTGATAATTCGCTGCTCGGCGCATCGTACACCCAGAAATCCTGGTGGCAGCTCTCCAACAGCAAAGAGTCGGCGCCGTTTCGCGAAACCAATTACGAACCCCAGCTGTTTTTGGGCTTTGCGACCGACTACCAGTTTGCCGGCTGGACGCTGCGCGACATCGAGATGGGGTATAACCACGACTCGAATGGTCGTTCCGACCCCACCTCGCGCAGCTGGAACCGGCTTTACGCCCGCCTGATGGCGCAAAACGGCAACTGGCTGGTGGAAGTGAAGCCCTGGTATGTGGTGGGCAACACCGATGATAACCCGGATATCACCAAATATATGGGCTATTACCGGCTGAAGGTGGGCTACCAGCTGGGAGAGGCGATCCTCAGCGCGCAGGGGCAATATAACTGGAACACCGGCTATGGCGGGGCGGAGCTCGGCGTGAGCTATCCCATTACCAAACATGTTCGCGCCTATACGCAGATCTACAGCGGTTACGGCGAATCGCTTATCGACTACAACTTTAATCAAACGCGCGTCGGCGTCGGGCTAATGCTCAACGATCTGTTTTAATCGTTGCACTCTGGCTCACAGGCGCTGAAAATAGCGCCTGTTTTCTTTTCAGGCAAATGGGGTCAACGTGGCACAGGCGGAAGTATTAAATCAGGAATCGCTGGCGAAGCAGGTTTTACAAGAGACCTTCGGCTACCAGCAGTTCCGTCCTGGCCAGGAAACGATTATCGAGACGGTGCTTGAGGGCCGGGACTGCCTGGTGGTCATGCCGACCGGTGGCGGTAAGTCGCTGTGCTATCAGGTGCCGGCGCTGGTCATGGGCGGTCTGACGGTCGTGGTCTCACCCCTGATCTCGCTGATGAAAGACCAGGTCGATCAACTGCTGGCCAACGGCGTGGCGGCGGCTTGTCTGAACTCGACGCAAAGCCGCGAGCAGCAGCAGGAAGTGATGGCCGGCTGTCGCAGCGGGCAGGTTCGTCTGCTGTATATCGCGCCGGAACGGTTGATGCTGGATAACTTTCTTGAGCATCTGGCGAACTGGAACCTGGCGATGCTGGCGGTAGACGAAGCGCACTGTATCTCCCAGTGGGGCCATGACTTCCGTCCGGAATATGCCGCGCTGGGCCAGCTGCGCCAGCGGATGCCGAAGATCCCGTTTATGGCGTTGACCGCCACCGCCGATGACACCACCCGCCGTGATATCGTCCGTCTGCTCGGGCTTAACGATCCGCTGATTCAGGTCAGCAGCTTCGACCGGCCGAACATCCGCTATATGCTGATGGAGAAATTCAAACCGCTCGACCAGTTGATGCGCTACGTTCAGGATCAGCGTGGCAAATCGGGCATCATCTACTGCAACAGCCGCTCGAAAGTGGAAGATACCGCCGCGCGTCTGCAGAGCCGCGGCATCAGCGCGGCGGCTTACCATGCTGGTCTGGAAAACGCCGTTCGCGCCGACGTGCAGGAGAAATTCCAGCGCGACGATCTGCAGATCGTGGTGGCGACGGTGGCCTTCGGGATGGGTATCAACAAGCCGAACGTCCGCTTTGTGGTGCACTTCGATATCCCGCGCAATATTGAATCCTACTACCAGGAAACCGGCCGCGCCGGGCGTGATGGCCTGCCGGCGGAAGCGATGCTGTTTTACGATCCGGCGGATATGGCGTGGCTGCGCCGCTGTCTGGAGGAAAAACCCGCCGGACCGCTACAGGATATCGAGCGGCATAAGCTGAATGCGATGGGGGCGTTTGCCGAAGCGCAAACCTGTCGTCGTCTGGTGCTGCTGAACTACTTTGGCGAAGGGCGCCAGGAGCCGTGCGGCAACTGCGATATCTGTCTTGATCCACCAAAGCAGTACGATGGCTTAATGGATGCGCGCAAGGCGCTTTCAACGATTTACCGGGTGAATCAACGTTTCGGGATGGGTTACGTGGTGGAGGTCCTGCGCGGGGCCAACAACCAGCGCATCCGTGACATGGGCCACGATAAGCTGCCGGTTTACGGTATCGGCCGGGAGCAGAGTCACGAGCACTGGGTGAGCGTGATCCGCCAACTGATTCACCTTGGGCTGGTGACGCAGAATATCGCCCAGCACTCCGCACTGCAGCTGACCGAAGCCGCACGACCGGTGCTGCGCGGCGAGGTGCCGCTGCAGCTTGCCGTACCGCGTATCGTGGCGCTGAAGCCGAAGGCGATGCAGAAATCCTTTGGCGGCAATTACGACCGCAAGCTGTTTGCCAAGCTGCGCAAATTGCGTAAAGCGATCGCCGACGAAGAGAATATCCCGCCATACGTGGTCTTCAACGACGCGACGCTGATCGAGATGGCGGAACAGTCGCCACTCACCGCCGGCGAGATGCTCAGCGTCAACGGCGTGGGGACGCGTAAACTTGAGCGCTTCGGTAAAGAATTCATGGCATTGATACGCGCTCATGTCGATGGTGATGATGAGTAGTCAGCCGCGGGAAAAGGTGCCAGAATAGTTTCCCTCTTCACTATTTTCCTGCGAGTTAACTATGCTGATGCTTTTCCTCACCGTGGCGCTGGTGCATATCATTGCGCTGATGAGCCCGGGGCCGGACTTTTTCTTTGTCTCACAAACGGCCATCAGCCGCTCGCGCAGAGAGGCGATGATGGGTGTGCTGGGGATCACCTGCGGCGTCATGATCTGGGCGGGGGTTGCCCTGCTCGGCCTGAACCTGATCCTCGCGCAGATGGCGTGGCTGCATAACATCATCATGGTCGGTGGCGGCCTGTATCTGTGCTGGATGGGCTACCAGATGCTGCGCGGCGCGCTGAAAAAAGAGGCGGTGGCCTCGGCGGAGCCGCAGGTGGAGCTGGCCCGCAGCGGACGCAGCTTCGTGAAGGGACTGCTGACCAATCTGGCGAATCCGAAAGCGATCATCTACTTCGGCTCGGTGTTCTCGCTGTTCGTGGGTGACAGCGTCGGCGCTGGTGCGCGCTGGGGTATTTTCCTGCTGATTATCGTCGAGACGCTGGCCTGGTTTATGGTGGTTGCCAGCCTGTTCGCCCTGCCGGGGATGCGCCGCGGCTATCAGCGGATGGCGAAGTGGATCGATGGTATCGCCGGTACGCTGTTTGCGGGCTTCGGCATCCACCTGATTATCTCGCGTTAACCGGTATGCTGTTTCCCACCCGGCTGTTTCCGGGTGGGGAAAGTGTCAGTGGCGAAGCCGCTGCAGCTCATCTTTAGCCAGACCGGTCATTTCCATAATAGCTGCGTCATCAATACCGCGTTTGCGCATTGCTTCGGCAACCTGCAGCAAGGCCTGGTGTTTACCTTCTTTTATGCCCTGCTGTACGCCTTTCTCCATACCTTCTGCAAGCCATGTTTCCGCCAGCGTCATCAGTAATCCTCCATGCTGCGGCACGCGCTGTGCCAGTCCGTACAAGAGTGTCCGTGTATCCTCGGCATCTCCTGCCTGAGCCATATAGTTTACCAATACGGTGATTTGTTGTCCGCTCATCTGCTCCAGCAGTAAGAGATGGGTCAACTTATCCAGCAATTGCGCCATATCGCGCTGGCGGATGTGCTTTTGCACCAGCGTCAGGGCTGCCATGCTGCGGTGCTGCATGATGTCGTCGTCGGGGATCACCGTGATATCGACCAGCGGAAACGCCCCGCTATAGAGCTGGCGGGCGGTCTCAGGATCGGCAAAATTATCCAGCCAGCGCATCGACCAGGGATAGGGGCTGCGTCGTCCCTGATAAAAGAGAATAGGGATAACCAGAGGCAGCGTTTTATGGCCGCTCTCCAGGTGCCGCTGCATGGCGGCGACAGCATAGCGCATTAAGCGAAAGGCCATCAGCTTATCAGGTGCGCTCTGGTGCTCGATCAGAACATGGACATAGCCCGCACCGCGGGTGGTTTCCAGCGAATAAAGGATATCACTGTAGTAAGGCCTGAGATCGTCTTCGAGAAAGCTGCCGGATTCCAGACGCAGGGTATCCAGTTTGCAGATCTGTATTAACGACGAAGGCAGGTGGAGCTCGATAAAATCGCGCGCCGTCTCTACCCGCGAGAGAAAGGTTTTAAATACCGCATCATGAGGAGTCGCCGTTTCCGCCATTGCCGTTCATCCGTGAATCACGTATCTGGCGGCATCCTGACACGGTGGGTTCAACGCCGACAGCGGGTAAAAAAATTAAATACCCGCTTTGCGTGTAGGCTCGTGCAGAGAGAAAGCGTCGTTCACCTGGCGAACCTCTCTTTGCGAGCGAGATTCCATGATTCAGGCGTGGCGGGCGGAGGCGAGCAGCGCCCCGACCAGCATAAACAGCGAACCAAAGATTTTGTTCAACGCCTTCATCTGCTTTGGCCCTTTGATCCATGTGGAAATGCGCTGCGCCAGGGTCGCATAGCCAATCATCACAATGATATCGACGACAATGGTGGTGACGCCCAGAACAAGATACTGCATCACCTGCGGCTGGTGCGGCAGGATAAACTGCGGAAACAGGGCGGCCAGAAACACAATGCTTTTGGGGTTGGTGAGATTCACGAACACCGCGCGCTGGAACAGTTTGCCGCGCGTCTGCGCCTTCGCCAGCGTATTCAGGTCGATCGCCCCCGCCGCCCGCCATTGCTGGATCCCCAGCCAGATAAGATAAGCCGCGCCGGCCCATTTCAGCACTTCAAAGGCCAGCACCGAGCGGGAGAAAAGGGTGCCGAGACCAACACCAACCAGCACGATATGAATAACCAGCCCGGTCTGCAAACCGGCAATCGACGCCGCCGCGCCGCGGTAACCGTGGTTAATGGAGGTGGTCATGGTATTAATCGCTCCGGAACCTGGTGACAGGCTGAGAATGATTGATGTCAGCAGGTAGGCGAACCACCACTCAATGGTCATGAGAAACTCCCTGATTGTCTGTTTTTATGCCACAATACGCTATTGTGTCAGCATTGTGTGATACAGGGCAAAAAAACGATTTTCAGCGGTTAACAGGGGTGTAAACCCGATGTTTGGGCAGAAAAAGGACTGGGAAACACGAGAAAACGCGTTTGCGGCCTTTAGCATGGGGCCGCTGACGGATTTCTGGCGACAGCGCGAAGAGGCTGAATTTAAAGGCGTCGATGATGTGCCGGTACGCTTTGTTCGCTTCTGCGCGCAAAATAACGATCGTCTGGTGCTGATTTGCCCCGGGCGCATTGAAAGCTACGTGAAGTATGCTGAAGTAGCCTACGATCTCTTTCACAGCGGCTTTGACGTGATGATCATCGACCATCGCGGCCAGGGGCGCTCGGGCCGCCTGCTCTCTGATACCCACCGCGGACACGTCGTCAACTTCAGCGACTATGTCGATGACCTGGCGGCGCTCTGGCAGCAGCAGGTGGTCCCCGGACACTGGCGAAAACGGTTTATCCTCGCTCACTCTATGGGCGGGGCGATTGCCACGCTTTTTCTGCAACGTTACCAGGCGCATTGCGATGCGATTGCGCTCTGCGCGCCGATGTTCGGGATTATCATTCGATTGCCGGACTGGATGGTGCGCCATATTCTCGACTGGGCTGAGGGCCATCAGCGCATTCGCGAAGAGTATGCCATCGGCACCGGGCGCTGGCGGGCGCTGCCTTTTGCCGTTAACGTGCTGACGCACAGTCGACAACGCTATCGTCGCAACTTGCGCTTCTATGCCGATGAACCGCGACTGCAGGTTGGCGGCCCGACCTGGCACTGGGTGCGGGAGGGCATGCTGGCCGGCGACGAAGTGCTGGCGAATGTGGAAAAAGACACCGCCCCGACGCTGCTTTTACAGGCAGAGGAGGAGCGGGTGGTCGATAATCTGATGCACGACCGCTATTGTGAATTACGGGCCGCTGCCGGCCATCCCTGTGAGGGCGGTAAACCGCTCGTCATTGAAGGGGCATATCATGAGATCCTTTTTGAAAAGGACGCTATGCGCTCAGTCGCGCTCAATGCCATCGTCGAGTTTTTCAATCGACATACTTAATCCGACGATAACGCTCGTCGCCCTGCTTAGAGGTTAACTTTTTTATGTACCAGGTTGTTGCGTCTGATTTAGACGGCACGCTGCTTTCCCCCGATCATTTCCTGACCCCGTATGCCAAAGAGACGCTGAAATTGCTCACCGCCCGTGGGATCAATTTCGTCTTCGCCACCGGCCGTCACTACATCGACGTCGGGCAGATCCGCGATAATCTCGGCATCCGGTCGTACATGATCACCTCTAACGGCGCCCGGGTTCACGATAGCGATGGTCAGCAAATCTTTGCCCATAACCTCGACCGCGATATTGCCGCCGACCTGTTTGAGATCGTGCGTAACGACCCGAAAATCGTCACTAACGTCTATCGGGAAGACGAGTGGTATATGAACCGCCATCGTCCGGAAGAGATGCGCTTCTTCAAGGAGGCGGTGTTTAACTACAAGCTGTATGAGCCGGGCGAACTGGATCCGCAGGGGATCAGCAAAGTATTCTTTACCTGCGAGGATCACGAGCATCTGCTGCCGCTGGAGCAGGCGATGAACGCCCGCTGGGGCGATCGCGTGAACGTCAGCTTCTCCACCTTAACCTGCCTGGAAGTCATGGCGGGTGGGGTATCGAAGGGGCATGCGCTGGAGGCGGTGGCGAAAATGCTCGGTTACACTCTTGCCGATTGCATCGCCTTCGGCGACGGTATGAACGACGCTGAGATGCTGTCGATGGCCGGCAAAGGCTGCATCATGGCCAACGCCCATCAACGGCTGAAGGATCTGCATCCGGAACTGGAAGTGATCGGCAGTAACGCCGACGATGCGGTCCCGCACTACCTGCGTAAGCTATACCTCGACTGGAAAAGATTGACGACTGGCGAATAACTGTCCAGTCGTCAACCTGACTCTTCGCTACAATGCCTGTTCTTTATCCAACGAGACGACCATTGTGGCGCTGTTAATTATCACCACTATCCTGTGGGCCTTTTCTTTTAGCCTGATTGGCGAATACCTTGCCGGTAGCGTCGACAGCTATTTTTCGGTGCTGATGCGTGTGGGCCTGGCGGCGCTGGTGTTCCTGCCTTTCCTGCGCACGCGCGGCCAGTCTCCGCGCACGATCGTGCTCTATATGCTGGTGGGCGCGATGCAGCTTGGCATCATGTATCTGCTGGCTTTCCGCGCCTATCTCTATCTGACGGTTTCGGAATTTCTGCTGTTTACCGTGTTTACCCCGCTGTATATCACGCTGATCTACGACATGCTCAGCGGACGTAAGCTGCGCTGGGGCTATCTGCTGAGTGCTGCGCTGGCGGTGCTGGGGGCGGCGATTATCCGCTATGACAAAGTCAGCGATCATTTCTGGACCGGGCTGTTACTGGTGCAGTTGTCAAACCTCTGCTTCGCTATCGGCATGGTGGGTTACAAGCGCCTGATGGAGGTACGTCCGATGCCGCAGCACAATGCCTTTGCCTGGTTTTATGTCGGGGCCTTTATCGTGGCGGTGGCAGCGTGGTTTATGCTGGGCAACCCCCAGAAGCTGCCGACCACCACGCTGCAGTGGAGCGTGCTGGTGTGGCTCGGCGTGGTGGCTTCCGGGCTGGGTTACTTTATGTGGAACTATGGCGCCACGCAGGTGGATGCCGGCACGCTGGGGATCATGAACAACGTCCATGTCCCCGCTGGTCTACTGGTTAACCTTGCCATCTGGCAGGAGCAGCCGCACTGGCCGAGCTTTATTAGCGGAGCGTTGGTGATCCTGGCCTCGTTGTGGGTCCATCGCCGCTGGGTCGCTCCGCACTCCGGACAAACGGCAGGTGATCGCAGGCGTGGTTCCGCGCAGAGCGAATAAACGCTTCGGTGACCGGTTGACGCTGTTCGCCATCGCGGACGGCCGCGTACAACCGGCTCCATAATCCCTCACCCAGGGTTTTGGTGACCACCAGGCCCTGGCGTTCAAAGCTTTCCACCACCCAGTGCGGCAGCGCGGCGATGCCCATCCTTGCGGCCACCATCTGGATCAGCAACAGCGTGTTATCGACGCTTTTCAACTGGGGACTGATGCCGGCCGGCTGCAGGAAATGGCGCCAGATATCGAGGCGCCCGCGCTGCACGGGATAAATCAGCAGCGTTTCCGCGGCCAGGTCCTCTGGCGTAATCAGGGTCTTCATGGCTAACGGGTGCTCGGGCGCCAGCACCAGACGCACCTCATAATCAAACATCGGCGAGTAGTGCAGACCGCTGCGCGGCAGGATATCGGAAGTCATCACCAGATCCAGTTCGCCCTGCTGCAGCGCAGGCTGCGGGTCGAAGGTCACTCCGGAATGGAAGTCGACCTCCACGTGCGGCCAGCGGGCGCGGAAATTCTCCAGCGCCGGCGTCAGCCACTGAATACAGCTGTGGCATTCGATAGCCAGCCTCAGCCGGGTCTGCTGTGGTTCGTTACAGTCCTGCAGGGCGCGAGCGATCTGCGGCAGCACCTGATTGGCCAACTGCAGCAGAATTTCCCCTTGCGGCGTGAAGCGTAGTGGCTGGCTTTTACGCACAAACAAACGGAAGCCAAGGCGCTGTTCCAGATCGCTGAACTGGTGAGACAAGGCGGACTGGGTCTGGTGCAGGGCCGCTGCCGCACCCGCCAGTGAACCGCTGTTCCGCAACGCTTGCAGCGTTTTCAGATGTTTAATTTCGATCATGAAAGTCCTTCACTTCGCCATGAGCAATTTGCGCTTGAGGAATATACAGTAACTGTCAATTATGGATGTGTAAACATCTGGACGTCTAAAACTCGTCATATTTCGACTTGCAGATGCGTTGGCTGCCTCGCTTACCCCAGTCACTTACTTCAGTAAGCTCCTGGGGATGCGCATCGTTGCCGCCTTCCTGCAAGCCGAACTATTTAGAGTTTTTCTTCAGATTCAATGAAATAAGAGAGGAACAAAAATGACAATTATTAACCACACCCTCGGTTTTCCTCGCGTTGGCCTGCGCCGCGAGCTGAAAAAAGCGCAAGAGAGCTACTGGGCGGGCAACGCCACTCGCGAGGAACTGCTGACAGTAGGCCGTGAGCTGCGTGCCCGCCACTGGGAGCAGCAGAAACAGGCGGGCGTTGATCTGCTGCCGGTGGGGGATTTCGCCTGGTACGACCATGTTCTGACTACCAGCCTGCTGCTGGGCAACGTGCCGGCTCGTCATCAGAACAAAGACGGATCCATCGATATCGATACCCTGTTCCGCATTGGCCGCGGCCGTGCGCCGACTGGCGAACCGGCCGCCGCTGCGGAAATGACCAAATGGTTTAACACCAACTATCACTACATGGTGCCGGAGTTCGTGAAGGGCCAGCAGTTCAAACTGACCTGGACCCAACTGCTGGATGAAGTAGACGAAGCGCTGGCGCTGGGCCACAAGATCAAGCCCGTGCTGCTGGGGCCGGTAACGTACCTGTGGCTGGGTAAAGTGAAAGGTGAACCGTTTGACCGTCTGAGCCTGCTGAATGACATCCTGCCGGTTTACCAGCAGGTGCTGGCCGAACTGGCGAAGCGCGGCATCGAGTGGGTGCAGATTGATGAACCGGCGCTGGTGCTGGAGCTGCCGCCAGCGTGGCTGGAGGCCTTTAAACCGGCTTATGACGCCCTGCAGGGCCAGGTGAAACTGCTGCTGACCACCTATTTTGAAGGCATTAGTGACAATCTCGCGACCATTGCTGCGCTACCGGTCCAGGGGCTGCACGTCGATCTGGTGCACGGCAAAGATGATGTTGCCGAGCTGCACAACCGCCTGCCGGCCGACTGGCTGCTGTCTGCGGGTCTGATCAATGGGCGCAACGTCTGGCGCGCCGATCTCACCGAAAAGTATGCGCAAATTAAAGACCTCGTCGGTAAACGCGACCTCTGGGTCGCGTCATCCTGTTCTCTGCTGCATAGCCCGATCGATCTGAGCGTGGAGACGCGCCTTGATGCGGAAGTGAAGAGCTGGTTTGCCTTCGCGCTGCAGAAATGCGGCGAGCTGGCGCTGCTGCGCGATGCGCTGAACAGTGGCGATACGGCGGCGATTACCGAGTGGAGCGCGCCAATCCAGGCCCGTCGCCATTCGACCCGCGTGCACAACGCGGAAGTGGAAAAACGGCTGGCGGCGATCACCGCTCAGGACAGCCAGCGTGCCAGCCCCTATGAGGTTCGCGCGCAGGCACAGCGCCAGCGCTTTAACCTGCCGAAATGGCCGACCACCACCATCGGGTCATTCCCGCAAACGACGGAGATCCGCGGTCTGCGCCTGGACTTCAAAAAGGGCAACCTTGACGCCAGTCATTATCGGACGGGGATTGCGGAACATATTAAGCAGGCGATCGTCGAGCAGGAGCGGTTAGGTTTAGACGTACTGGTGCACGGAGAAGCCGAGCGGAACGACATGGTGGAATACTTCGGTGAACATCTGGACGGTTTTATCTTCACGCAAAACGGCTGGGTGCAGAGCTATGGTTCCCGTTGCGTGAAGCCGCCGGTGGTGATCGGCGACGTCAGCCGTCCGCAGGCGATCACCGTCGACTGGGCGAAGTACGCGCAGTCGCTGACCGACAAGCCAGTGAAAGGGATGCTCACTGGACCGGTGACCATTCTGTGCTGGTCCTTCCCGCGGGAAGATGTCAGCCGTGAAACCATCGCGAAACAGATTGCGCTGGCCCTGCGTGATGAAGTGGCGGATCTGGAAGCGGCGGGGATCGGCATCATCCAGATTGATGAGCCGGCGCTGCGCGAAGGGTTACCGCTGAAGCGCAGCGACTGGGATGCCTATCTGCAGTGGGGTGTGGAAGCCTTCCGCCTTAATGCTGCGGTCGCCAAAGACGACACGCAGATCCACACCCACATGTGCTATTGCGAGTTCAACGACATCATGGACTCCATTGCCGCGCTGGATGCCGACGTGATCACCATTGAAACCTCGCGGTCCGATATGGAGCTGCTGGAGTCGTTCGAAGCGTTCGAGTATCCCAATGAGATCGGGCCGGGGGTATATGATATTCACTCGCCGAACGTGCCGAGCGTGGAGTGGATAGAAGCGCTGCTGGCAAAAGCCGCGCAGCGTATCCCGGCGGAGCGGCTGTGGGTTAACCCGGACTGCGGCCTGAAAACTCGCGGCTGGCCGGAAACCCGCGCCGCGCTGGCGAATATGGTGCAAGCGGCGCAGAACCTGCGCCAGTCCGCCTGATCGTTACGCGAAAAATCAAAAAAGGAGGCATTTGCCTCCTTTTTTCATGCATTGGGTGATTATGCTTTTTTGCCGCCATACTGAGCAAACCACGCGAGCATTCGCTGCCAGCCGTCTTTGGCTGACTCTTCATGATAGCTGGCGCGATAGTCGGCGTTAAAGGCATGATCGGCTTCGGGATAGACCACGATTTCCGCTGTGGCGTTGGCCGCCCGCAGCGCCTGACGCATGGTCTCGATGGTGTCCTGTGGAATACTGGCGTCTTTAGCGCCGTACAGACCAAGCACCGGGGCGTTGAGATCGACCGCGATATCTACCGGATGCTTCGGTGAATTCAGCGATTTTTCTCCCACCAGCTTGCCGTACCAGGCCACGCCTGCCTTCAGCTGCGGGTTATGCGCGGCATACAGCCAGGTAATGCGTCCGCCCCAGCAGAAGCCGGTGATTAGCAGACGATGGGCATCGCCGCCGTGGCGCGCCGCCCAGCTGGCGACATGGTCGAGATCCGCCAGCACCTGCGCGTCCGGCACCTTGGTAACCAGCTCTTTGAACAGGGTCGGGATATCGTGGTACTCATTCGGATCGCCCTGACGGAAGTACAATTCAGGCGCAATAGCCAGATAGCCTTCCTGCGCCAGGCGGCGACAAAGATCGCGAATATGCTCATGCACGCCGAAAATTTCCTGTACCACGATAACGATCGGCAGCGGACCGTCGGCATTTTTCGGGCGGGCGTGGTAGGCCGGCATGTTTTCACCCTGAGAGGGAATAGACGTCTCTCCGGCGATAATATGCTCTTCCGGCGTATGAACGGCGGTGGCGGCGTGTGGTGAAGCTGCAGGTGCGAATCCAGGTTGCTTGGTGGTGGTCATGGTATTCTCCGTACCCTTATTTATTAGCGCATCAATAACTATAGACCCTTTACCTTTAGTTCGGGCGGTAATAAAGCACAGTGCCTGAAAGCGGCTATCTTTTGTTCTGTGACGATGAATATAACTTGTTAATGTGATGTGTATCACTATTTACTGAAAAACAACTGCAATCATTATTGGTCTTGGTGACTATCATCACAAAATGTTGCCAGGGGCTTCTGTACAGTACCGTTTTGCTTCTGCTGATAATTCGACCCACAGAGGAGTTTTTTATGTCCAAGTCTGATGTTTTTCATCTCGGCCTCACCAAGAACGATTTACAAGGGGCTACGCTGGCTATCGTCCCTGGCGATCCGGAGCGTGTGGAAAAGATCGCCGCGCTGATGGATAAGCCGGTTAAGCTGGCATCCCACCGCGAATTTACCTCCTGGCGCGCGGAGCTGGACGGCAAACCGGTGATCGTCTGCTCCACCGGCATCGGCGGCCCGTCGACTTCTATCGCCGTGGAAGAGCTGGCGCAGCTGGGCGTGCGTACCTTCCTGCGTATCGGCACCACCGGCGCGATTCAACCGCACATTAACGTTGGCGATGTGCTGGTTACGACCGCTTCCGTTCGCCTGGACGGCGCCAGCCTGCACTTCGCGCCGATGGAATTCCCGGCCGTCGCAGACTTCGCCTGCACCACCGCGCTGGTGGAAGCGGCGAAATCTATTGGTGCCACCACCCATATCGGCGTGACCGCCTCTTCGGATACCTTCTACCCAGGCCAGGAGCGTTACGACACCTTCTCCGGCCGCGTGGTGAGCCGCTTCAAGGGCTCAATGGAAGAGTGGCAGGCAATGGGCGTGATGAACTATGAAATGGAATCCGCCACGCTGCTGACCATGTGCGCCAGCCAGGGCCTGCGTGCCGGGATGGTCGCCGGGGTTATTGTGAACCGTACCCAGCAAGAGATCCCTAACGCCGAAACCATGAAGCAAACCGAAAGCCACGCGGTCAAAATCGTCGTGGAAGCGGCGCGTCGTCTGCTGTAATTCAACCCCTTCTCTGTCAGGCCGGGTCCTCCGGCCTTTCTTTTTTGCGTTGCTCCTCGCAGGAAATCCCTTTTAAACTGGACGTTTGTACAGCACAATTCTATTTTGTGCCATCAGGTTATCGCAGGGGGCGTCGTGGATCTCTCAATCATTATCAGCGCGGTTATCGCACTGGCTGCCGGGTTAATGGTCGGCTGGCTGGCAACCAAAGCGCGCGCCGACCAAATCCGGGCCGATCTCATTGAGGAGCGGCGAGAGCTGGATATTGAGCTGAGCGCCGCCCGTCAGCAGCTGGTGCAGGAGGCCCACTGGCGTGAGGAGTGCGAGCTGCTGAACAATGAGCTGCGCAGTCTGCGGGATATCAATACCTCGCTGGAGGCCGATCTGCGTGAGGTCACCACCCGGCTCGAATCCACCCAGCTGCATGCGGAAGATAAGATCCGTCAGATGGTTAACAGCGAGCAGCGCCTGAGCGAGCAGTTTGAAAACCTCGCCAACCGCATTTTCGAACACAGCAACCGGCGCGTCGATGAGCAAAACCGCCTGAGTCTGCATGGTCTGCTGACCCCGCTGCGCGAACAGCTCGACGGGTTCCGCCGCCAGGTGCAGGAGAGCTTTGGCCAGGAGGCGCGGGAAAGGCACACCCTGGCGCATGAGATCCGCAATCTTCAGCAGCTGAACGCGCAGATGGCGCAGGAGGCACTGAACCTGACGAAAGCGCTGAAAGGTGATAACAAAACCCAGGGCAACTGGGGGGAAGTGGTCTTAACCCGCGTGCTGGAGGCCTCCGGCCTGCGCGAAGGCTATGAGTACCAGACCCAGGTCAGTATCGAGACCGATAACCGCTCGCGGATGCAGCCGGACGTCATTGTCCGCCTGCCGCAGGGCAAGGACGTGGTGATAGACGCCAAAATGACCCTGGTCGCCTATGAGCGCTATTTCAACGCCGAAGACGACTACACCCGTGAAGTCGCGCTGCAGGAACATCTTGCCTCGGTGCGAAACCATATTCGCCTGCTGGGACGCAAGGATTATCAACAACTGCCGGGGCTGCGCTCTCTCGACTACGTGCTGATGTTTATTCCCGTCGAGCCGGCGTTCCTGGTGGCCATCGACCGTCAGCCCGAGCTCATCAGCGAGGCGTTGCAAAATAATATCATGCTGGTCAGCCCGACGACGCTGCTGGTAGCCCTGCGTACTATCGCCAATCTGTGGCGCTATGAGCATCAGAGCCGCAACGCGCAGAAGATCGCCGAGCGGGCGGGGCGCCTTTACGACAAAATGCGCCTGTTTGTGGATGATATGTCCGCCATCGGCCAGAGTCTGGATAAGGCGCAAGAGAACTATCGCGAGGCGATGAAAAAGCTCGCTTCCGGGCGCGGGAACCTGCTGGCCCAGGCGGAAGCCTTTCGCGGCCTGGGGGTGGAGGTGAAGCGCGGGATAAATCCTGATTTAGTCGAACAAGCTACTGCCCAGGACGATGAATATCGTCTTGAAGACGAGGATAACCTCCCGGAAAATGACGCATTTTCACCCGACTCTGCCGAGGCGTTACATAATCGGGAGGCGGCTCCGCCACGTTGAGACGTATGGGAAATGCGCTGAATCTGATACACTCAGTGAACATTTTCTTGAAAAGCAAGCAGGCATAGAGATGGTTGAGGATTCACAAGAAACGACGCACTTTGGCTTTCAGACGGTCGCTAAAGAGCAGAAACAGGACATGGTGGCGCATGTATTCCATTCTGTCGCGGCAAAGTATGATGTGATGAACGACTTGATGTCGTTTGGTATCCATCGTTTGTGGAAGCGTTTCACCATCGACTGCAGCGGCGTACGTCGCGGGCAGACCGTGCTGGATCTGGCGGGGGGGACCGGCGATTTGACGGCCAAGTTCTCCCGTCTGGTAGGAGAAACCGGCCGTGTCATGCTTGCTGATATCAATGATTCCATGCTCAAAATGGGCCGCGAAAAGCTGCGTAATATCGGCATCGTGGGCAACGTTGAGTATGTTCAGGCCAACGCGGAAGCCCTGCCGTTTGCTGATAACACCTTTGACTGCATCACCATCTCTTTCGGTCTGCGTAACGTTACCGATAAAGAAAAAGCGCTGCGTTCGATGTACCGCGTGCTGAAGCCGGGCGGACGTCTGCTGGTGCTGGAGTTTTCTAAACCGATTATCGAACCGCTCAGCAAAGCCTACGACGCTTACTCCTTCCATATCCTGCCGAAGGTGGGGGAACTGGTGGCAAAAGACGGCGACAGCTATCGCTACCTGGCAGAATCTATCCGTATGCACCCGGATCAGGAAACCCTGAAAGAGATGATGCAGGATGCAGGTTTTGAAAGTGTCGACTACCACAACCTGACGGCGGGTATCGTTGCCTTGCATCGCGGTTACAAGTTCTGACAGGAGGGACGCTATGCCTTTCACACCCCTGGTGACCGCTAGCATTGAGACGGCGCTGAATACTTTTCTCTGGCGTGACAAGGCGCTAAAACCCGCTCGTCAGCGCCTGCTGGGTAAGGTATTGCGAGTTCAACTGCAGGACTTCTCCACCCCGATCGTACTGGCGTTCAGCGAACGCCAGGTTGATGTCCTGAGCGCCTGGGAGGGAGAGGCCGACTGCACTGTGATTACCCGGCTCAGCGTGCTGCCCAAACTGCGTAATCGTCAGCAGCTCACGGCGCTTATCCGTAGCGGAGATCTGGAAGTGCAGGGCGATCTGCAGGTGGTGCAGAATATGGTCTCCCTGTGCGATCTGGCGGAGTTCGATCCCGCTGAACTGCTGGCGCCTTATACTGGCGATATCGTGGCTGAAGGCGTTGGCAAAGTCCTCCGCGGCGGCGCTCAGTTTTTACTGAAAGGCGCGCAGCGCCAGCAGCGCTATGTCGCAGAAGCGATCACTGAAGAGTGGCGACTGGCACCGGGGCCGCTGGAGCTGGCATGGTTTGCGGAAGAAACGACGGCTATTGAACGCGCGCTGGCCGCACTGGAAAAACGGCTGGAAACGCTGGAGGGCAAATGACGCCAGGAGAATTACGGCGCCTGTATTTCATCATCCACACCTTTTTGAGCTACGGGCTCGATGAGCTCATCCCCAAAATTCGTCTCACGCTGCCGCTGCGTATCTGGCGGCGGATGCTGTTCTGGATGCCAAATCGTCATCAAGACCAACCCCTTGGCACTCGTCTGCGCCTGGCGCTTCAGGAGCTGGGGCCGGTGTGGATTAAATTTGGCCAGATGCTTTCCACCCGCCGGGATCTCTTCCCGCCGCATATTGCCGATCAGCTGGCGCTGTTGCAGGACCGCGTAGCGCCCTTTGAAGGAAAGCTCGCGCAGCAGCAGATAGAGAAAGCGATGGGGGGCCTGCCGGTGGAAGCCTGGTTTGATGATTTCTCCGTAGAGCCGTTAGCCTCGGCGTCCATCGCCCAGGTGCATACCGCACGTCTGAAAGAGAATGGCAAAGAGGTGGTGATCAAGGTTATCCGCCCGGATATTTTGCCGATCATTAAAGCGGACATGAAGCTCATCTACCGCCTGGCGCGCTGGGTACCGCGTCTGCTGCCTGACGGCCGCCGTCTGCGCCCGCAGGAGGTGGTTCGCGAATATGAAAAAACGCTGCTGGACGAGCTGAACCTGTTGCGGGAATCCGCCAACGCCATTCAGCTGCGGCGTAATTTCGAAGATAGTCCGATGCTGTACGTGCCGGAGGTGTACCCCGACTACTGCAGCGAAAGCATGATGGTGATGGAGCGCATCTACGGTATCCCGGTGTCCGACGTGGAGGCGCTGGAGGCCCAGGGGACCAACATGCAGCTGCTGGCGGAGCGGGGCGTGCAGGTCTTCTTTACCCAGGTGTTCCGCGACAGCTTCTTTCATGCCGATATGCACCCTGGCAACATATTCGTCAGCTACGAGCACCCGGAAGATCCGCAGTATATCGGCATCGACTGCGGTATTGTCGGCTCGCTGAACAAAGAAGATAAGCGCTATCTGGCGGAAAACTTTATCGCCTTCTTTAACCGCGATTATCGTAAGGTGGCTGAGCTGCACGTCGATTCCGGTTGGGTACCGCCCGATACGAATGTCGAAGAGTTTGAGTTCGCGATCCGCACGGTCTGCGAGCCGATCTTTGAGAAGCCGCTGGCGGAGATCTCCTTCGGCCACGTGCTGCTTAATCTGTTCAATACCGCGCGGCGTTTCAATATGGAAGTCCAGCCGCAGCTCGTTTTACTACAGAAGACATTACTTTACGTAGAAGGGGTAGGCCGGCAGCTCTATCCTCAGTTAGACTTGTGGAAAACGGCGAAGCCTTTCCTCGAGTCGTGGATCAAAGATCAGGTCGGCATTCCGGCGCT
This sequence comes from Klebsiella sp. w6, assembly GCF_033100215.1. Taxonomy (NCBI): domain Bacteria; kingdom Pseudomonadati; phylum Pseudomonadota; class Gammaproteobacteria; order Enterobacterales; family Enterobacteriaceae; genus Klebsiella; species Klebsiella sp. w6. The sequence goes on along the minus strand of NZ_CP136907.1, from coordinate 5,336,170 downwards.
GGTGCGCGCGTTTAAAGACAAAGCGCCGTTCTGGATCGAAAGAATGCCTGAAATACCTGAGCTGGTGTATCAGAGCCTGCAGCAGAGCAAACAGCTGCAGACCAGCGTCGATACCATCGTGCGGGATATGCATGTGCGTCATGTGCGCCAGGGCCAATCCCGTTATCTGTTTGGTATAGGCGCGGTTTTATTGCTCAGTGGTACGCTGCTCTTTATCCATCGCCCTGAGTGGGGAATGATGCCCGGCTGGTTGATGGCCGGCGGTGTGGTGACCTGGCTGATTGGCTGGCGGAAAACCCACTGATCGGTTCGCCTCTTCATGACGCAGGCTTATTTGCGCAAAATCATGCCGGCGGCCTGACGAAGAGGCGGCTCGCAGGATGGCGTGTATAATGCGTCCACATAATTCATCATCTGTCATAGGGGAACGTGTATGGGTGGTATCAGTATTTGGCAGTTATTAATTGTTGTCGTCATCGTAGTTCTGCTTTTTGGGACGAAGAAGCTGAGCTCACTGGGGTCAGACTTAGGGGCATCTATCAAAGGCTTTAAAAAAGCCATGAGTGATGATGATAAACCCGAAAAGTCGGCGCCAGACGCAGATTTCACGGCGAAAACCATCGCCGATAAACAGGATGATGCAAAAAAAGACGAGACAAAACGCCACGACAAAGAGCAGGTGTAACTCGTGTTCGATATTGGTTTTAGTGAACTACTGCTGGTGTTTGTGATTGGCCTCATTGTTCTGGGGCCACAGCGGCTTCCCGTCGCGGTTAAAACGGTGGTTGGCTGGATCCGTACGCTACGCTCGCTGGCGACCACGGTACAAAATGAGCTGGCCCAGGAGCTAAAACTGCAGGAGTTCCAGGAGAGCCTCAAGAAGGTGGAAAAGGCCAGCCTGAATAACCTGACGCCGGAGCTGAAAGCCTCCATGGATGAACTGCGCGAGGCCGCGGAGTCGATGAAGCGCTCCTATAGCGCCCACGATCCTGAAAAGGCCAGCGACGAAGCCAATACCATCCTTAATCCGGTGGTGAAAGGCAGTGAAGCGCAGCGCCAGGACGTCACGCCGGCGACGGCAGAACATCAGGCCAGCGCTCCGGCTCATGCGCCGGGTCCCGTCGTCGATGAGCAACCCGCTTCACCGGCTGAACTTCCGGCAGAGAAAACATCCGCTACGGCGGCAGCCCCTCATTCTTCCCCCGCATCGAGTGATAAACCGTAAACATGGGCGTAGACGATACACAACCGCTAATTTCGCATCTGATTGAGCTGCGCAAGCGTCTGCTCAACAGCATCATTGCTATTCTGGTGATCTTCCTGGCGCTGGTCTATTTCGCCAATGATATCTACCAGCTGGTCTCGGCCCCGCTTATCAGCAAGATGCCGGTGGGCGCGACGATGATCGCTACTGATGTCGCTTCACCTTTCTTTACGCCGATAAAGCTGACCTTCATGGTGTCGGTGATCCTGTCAGTGCCGATTATTCTTTACCAGGTATGGGCCTTCGTCGCGCCGGCGCTGTATAAGCACGAGCGCCGGCTGGTGGTGCCTTTACTGGTATCCAGTACGCTGCTGTTCTATATCGGCATGGCTTTCGCTTATTTTGTCGTGTTTCCGCTGGCGTTCGGCTTCCTGACCCATGCTGCCCCAGAGGGGGTGCTGGTCTCGACCGATATCCGCAGCTATCTCGACTTCGTGATGGCGCTGTTTATGGCTTTCGGGGTCTCTTTTGAGGTACCGGTCGCCATTGTGCTGCTCTGCTGGATGGGCGTTACCACGCCGGAAGAGCTGCGCAAAAAACGGCCGTATGTGCTGGTGGGCGCCTTCGTGGTGGGTATGCTGCTGACACCGCCGGACGTATTCTCGCAGACGCTGCTGGCCATTCCGATGTACTGTCTGTTTGAAGTCGGGGTGTTCTTCGCCCGCTTCTACACCGGGAAGCGCCTGACGCGTGATGACGACGCTGCGGCCGAAGCTGAAGCCGCGGAGCACAGAGAAGAGTAATACCGCCAACCGCCCGTCAGGGCGGTTGGCATATGGGAGCGATCATGTTTGATATCGGCGTTAATCTCACCAGTTCGCAGTTTTCCCGCGACCATGATGAGGTGGTGGCGCGCGCCCGGGCGGCGGGGGTTCACGGCATGCTGCTGACCGGCACAAATTTGCCGGAGAGCCAGCAGGCCCAGAGAATGGCGAGCCATTATTCCGGTTGCTGGTCCACGGCAGGGGTTCATCCCCATGACGGCAGCAGCTGGTCGCCAGCGGTCGCCGAGGCGATTTATACCCTCGCCCGCGAGCCACAGGTGGTGGCGATAGGTGAGTGCGGTCTGGATTTCAACCGTAATTTCTCCACGCCGCAGGAGCAGGAGGCAGCGTTCAGCGCCCAACTGGCGCTGGCCGCTGAGCTGTCGATGCCGGTGTTTTTACACTGCCGCGACGCCCACGACCGGTTTCTGGCGTTGCTTAAACCCTGGCTTGAGAAGATCCCGGGCGCGGTGCTGCACTGCTTTACCGGCAGCCGCAGCGAGGTGCAGGAATGCCTGGATCTGGGCCTGTTTATCGGTATTACCGGTTGGGTATGCGATGAGCGGCGGGGACTGGAGCTGCGCGAGCTGCTGCCGGCGATCCCGGCGGAACGTCTGCTGCTGGAGACCGATGCGCCTTATCTGCTGCCTCGCGACCTCAAGCCGAGACCGGCCTCGCGGCGTAACGAGCCCGCGTATTTGCCGCATATCCTGGCCAGCGTCGCGAGCTGGCGGGGCGAAGAGACGCAATGGCTGGAGGCGCAAACGGACGCAAACGTCAGGACGCTGTTTGGCATCGACGTTAACGGCGTTTAGATTTTCTGGAAGTCGGTGTTTTTAACGCTCTGCAGGACTTGCTTATTCAGCAGGTTTAACAGCAACATAGAACGAGCTTCGCCGTCCGGCTCGGTGAAGATAGCCTGTAAGCCTTCGAACGCGCCGTCGGTGATTAGCACGCTATCGCCCTCATGCGGCGTTTCCGGGTCGGTAATGCCTTCTGGTTTGTAGATAGAGAGCTGATGAATCACCGCCGAGGGAACGACAGCGGGCAGGGCGCCAAAGCGCACGAAGTTGTTAACCCCGCGGGTGGCGCTGATGGTAGTGGTATGAATCACCTCTGGATCGAACTCAATAAACAGGTAGTTCGGGAACAGCGGTTCGCTGACCATGGTGCGTTTACCGCGAATGATTTTTTCCAGCGCAATCGTCGGCATCAGGCAGTTAACTGACTGACGTTCCAGATGTTCCTGGGCTCGTTGTAGCTGCCCACGTTTGCAATACAGTAAGTACCAGGCTTGCATAATGACTCATTCCACTTCTAATAACGGCAAGCATAACAAATGGCTGGTGTAATCGCGAAAGCCATTATAATTGAAATCCAAATTTCAGCGTTCTTTCACGCTAATTTAACAAAATTACAGCATCGCGCCGTCGAACACCGTATAATTAGCCGCCTGTAGAGAGGTCAATAACACTTTCATGAAATACCACGATCTTCGCGACTTTCTGACACTCCTGGAACAACAGGGCGAACTAAAACGTATCACTCTGCCGGTCGATCCTCACCTGGAAATCACCGAAATTGCCGACCGGACCCTGCGTGCCGGTGGCCCGGCGCTGCTGTTTGAAAACCCGAAAGGCTACTCGATGCCGGTGCTGTGCAATCTGTTTGGCACGCCGCGTCGTGTGGCGCTAGGGATGGGGCAGGAAGAGGTCAGTTCGCTGCGCGAGGTGGGTAAGCTGTTAGCTTTTCTGAAAGAGCCGGAACCGCCAAAAGGCTTCCGCGATCTGTTTGATAAGCTGCCGCAGTTCAAGCAAGTGTTGAATATGCCGACCAAACGCCTGCGCGGTGCGCCCTGCCAACAAAAAATCATCCAGGGCGATGACGTCGACCTGAATAAAATCCCGATTATGACCTGCTGGCCGGAAGATGCCGCGCCGCTGATCACCTGGGGGCTGACGGTGACCCGCGGGCCGCACAAAGAGCGGCAGAACCTGGGAATTTATCGCCAGCAGCTGATCGGTAAAAACAAACTCATCATGCGTTGGTTATCCCACCGCGGCGGCGCGCTCGATTTCCAGGAGTGGTGCGCGGCGCATCCCGGCGAGCGCTTCCCGGTTTCCGTGGCGCTTGGCGCCGATCCGGCGACCATTCTTGGCGCGGTGACGCCGGTGCCCGATACCCTGTCGGAATATGCTTTCGCAGGCTTGCTGCGCGGCACCAAGACCGAAGTGGTGAAGTGCGTTTCCAATGACCTTGAAGTGCCGGCCAGCGCGGAAATTGTGCTCGAAGGTTACATTGAGGCCGGGGAGATGGCGCCGGAAGGCCCGTATGGCGATCATACTGGTTACTACAATGAAGTGGACAGCTTCCCGGTATTTACGGTGACCCATATTACCCAGCGCGAAGACGCGATTTATCATTCGACCTATACCGGCCGACCGCCCGATGAGCCCGCGGTGCTGGGCGTGGCGCTGAACGAAGTCTTTGTGCCGATTCTGCAAAAGCAGTTCCCGGAAATCGTCGACTTTTATCTGCCGCCGGAAGGGTGTTCCTATCGCCTGGCGGTGGTGACCATGAAAAAACAGTACGCGGGCCATGCCAAGCGCGTGATGATGGGCGTCTGGTCATTCCTGCGCCAGTTCATGTATACCAAATTCGTGATCGTATGCGATGACGACGTCAACGCACGCGACTGGAACGACGTGATTTGGGCGATTACTACCCGTATGGACCCGGCTCGTGATACGGTACTGGTAGAAAATACGCCAATAGATTATCTGGATTTTGCCTCGCCGGTTTCCGGCCTGGGTTCAAAAATGGGGCTGGATGCCACAAATAAATGGCCTGGCGAAACCCAGCGTGAATGGGGTCGTCCAATCAAAAAAGATCCTCAGGTGACGGCGCGCATCGACGCCATCTGGGATGAACTGGCCATCTTTAAATAACAGTAAGCGGGGCTAACGCTGCTGTTTTGCTCTATAGACCCGACAGAGGGGACGCATGACAACCTTAAGCTGTAAAGTGACCTCGGTGGAGGCGATTACCGATACCGTGTATCGCGTTCGATTAGTACCGGAAGCGGCATTCTCTTTCCGCGCCGGCCAGTATCTGATGGTAGTGATGGATGAGCGCGACAAGCGTCCGTTCTCTATGGCTTCCACGCCGTCAGAGCACGAGTTTATCGAGCTGCATATCGGTGCTTCTGAACTCAATCTGTATGCGATGGCGGTGATGGATCGCATTCTGAAAGAGCGTGAAATTGAGGTTGATATTCCGCATGGCGAAGCGTGGCTGCGCGATGACGAAGATCGCCCGCTGATTCTGATCGCCGGCGGTACCGGATTCTCTTATGTGCGTTCTATTCTGTTAACCGCGCTGGCGCGTAACCCGGATCGCGATATCGCCATTTATTGGGGCGGCCGCGAGGCTAAGCATTTGTACGATCTGGCCGAGCTGGAAGCGTTAAGCATCAAGCATCCGAATCTGCGCATTGAGCCGGTGGTCGAGCAACCGGAAGAAGGGTGGCGCGGTCGTTCCGGTACGGTACTGACTGCCGTGCTGCAGGATTACGGCACGCTGGCCGAGCATGATATCTACATTGCCGGTCGTTTTGAGATGGCTAAGATTGCCCGCGACCTGTTCTGCAACGAACGCGGCGCGCGTGAAGATCGCCTGTTTGGCGATGCGTTTGCGTTTATCTGAAAATAAAAAACCCGCCCCTGACAGGCGGGAAGAACGGCAACTAAACCTGCTCTCTTCGCCATTGCTGCCTGTTTCTGGTCGCAATGGCGTTGAGATAACCCTTCGATTAAATCCGCTCAAACACAGTGGCAATACCCTGACCTAAACCGATACACATGGTCGCCAGACCGAACTGAGCGTCTTTGCGTTCCATCTGATTGATCAACGTGGTGCTAATGCGCGCCCCGGAGCAGCCCAGCGGATGTCCGAGCGCGATCGCGCCGCCGTTGAGGTTGATCTTCTCGTCAATCTGCTCCATTAAGCCCAGATCTTTAATACACGGCAGGATCTGCGCGGCAAACGCTTCATTCATTTCAAAGACGTCGATATCGCTGGTGGATAAGCCCGCTTTTTTCAGCGCCAGCTTTGAGGCCGGAACCGGGCCATAACCCATAATGGACGGGTCGCAGCCGACCACCGCCATCGAACGGACGCGGGCGCGTGGCTTCAGCCCCAGCTCGCGGGCGCGGCTTTCGCTCATCAGCAGCATTGCCGCCGCGCCGTCGGAAAGGGCGGAAGAGGTGCCTGCCGTTACCGTGCCGGTCACCGGATCAAATGCCGGTCTCAGCGCCGCCAGCGCTTCGACGGTGGTTTCCGGGCGGATCACTTCGTCATAGTTAAAAGACTTCAGTACGCCATCGGCATCGTGGCCACCGGTCGGGATAATCTCGGCTTTGAAGGCGCCTGATTGGGTCGCCGCCCAGGCGCGAGCGTGAGAGCGTGCGGCGAACTGATCCTGCATTTCGCGGCTGATGCCGTGCAGACGCGCCAGCATTTCCGCGGTCAGCCCCATCATGCCGGCGGCTTTCGCCACATTACGGCTGAGGCCCGGATGGAAATCGACACCGTGGCTCATTGGCACATGGCCCATGTGCTCAACGCCGCCAATCAGGCAGACGCTGGCATCGCCGGTCATGATCATACGGGCCGCATCGTGCAGTGCCTGCATGGAGGAACCGCACAGACGGTTAACCGTCGTCGCCGGTACCGAGTGCGGGATTTCTGCCAGCAGCGCGGCGTTACGCGCAATGTTGAAACCCTGCTCCAGCGTTTGTTGCACGCAGCCCCAGTAAATATCGTCAATCGCGCTCGCCTCAAGCGACGGGTTACGCGAAAGCAGGCTACGCATCAGGTGCGCGGAGAGGTCTTCCGCACGCACGTTGCGAAAGGCGCCGCCCTTCGAACGGCCCATCGGGGTGCGAATTGCATCGACAATGACAACCTGTTCCATTGTGACTCCTTAAGCCGTTTTCAGAGCGCCAACCGGACGGGCTGGCTCTACCTGGGGATAATACGCTTCGTTATGGCGCGCTTTGTCACGCAGACCGGCTGGCACTTCATACAGCGGGCCAAGGTGCTGGTATTGCTGTGCCATATCGAGATACTTCGCGCTGCCGATGGTGTCCAGCCAGCGGAATGCGCCGCCGTGGAACGGAGGGAAGCCCAGGCCGTATACCAGCGCCATATCCGCTTCCGCCGGGCTGGCGATAATGCCTTCTTCCAGGCAGCGGACGACTTCGTTAACCATCGGGATCATCATGCGGGCGATAATCTCTTCATCGCTGAAATCGCGCTTCGGCTGGCTGACGTCGGCCAGCAGGCTGTCGACGGCAGCGTCTTCTTCTTTCTTCGGCTTACCTTTGCTGTCTTCTTTATAACGCCAGAAACCGAGGCCGTTCTTCTGGCCGAAACGGTTGGCGTCAAACAGGGCGTCGATGGCGTCGCGATAATCTTTCTGCATCCGCTGCGGGAAGCCCGCCGCCATCACGGCCTGAGCATGGTGGGCGGTATCGATGCCGACAACATCCAGCAGATAGGCCGGGCCCATTGGCCAGCCAAACTGTTTTTCCATCACTTTGTCGACTTTGCGGAAATCCGCGCCGTCGCGCAGCAGCTGGCTGAAGCCGGCGAAGTAGGGGAACAGGACGCGATTAACGAAGAAGCCGGGACAATCATTGACCACGATCGGCGTTTTGCCCATTTTGCTGGCCCAGGCCACAACTTTGGCAATGGTCTTATCCGAGGTTTTTTCGCCGCGGATCACTTCAACCAGCGGCATGCGATGCACCGGGTTAAAGAAGTGCATACCGCAGAAGTTTTCCGGGCGTTGCAGAACGCTGGCCAGTTCGCTGATGGGGATTGTTGAGGTGTTGGATGCCAGCACGGTATCCGGGCGCACTTTTGCCTCGGTTTCGGCCAGCACCGCTTTCTTCACTTTCGGGTTTTCGACCACCGCTTCAACAACCACGTCGACGCGATCAAAACCGCTGTATTCCAGGGTTGGCTGAATGGTGCTGATCACTCCGGCCAGCTTCAGACCGTCGATTTTGCCGCGTTCCAGCTGTTTATTCAGCAGTTTCGCCGCTTCGGTCATGCCCAGGGTCAGCGATTTGTCGCTAATGTCTTTCATCACCACCGGCACGCCTTTCCAGGCCGACTGGTATGCGATACCGCCGCCCATAATGCCAGCGCCCAGGACAGCAGCATGCTTCGGCGTCTCGACATCTTTGGTCAACTTTTTCGCTTTCGCTTTGACGTACTGGTCGTTCAGGAAGATACCAACCAGCACGCGGGCCTCATTGGTATGGGCCAGCGGGACAAAGCTTTTATTTTCCAGCACCAGGGCTTCTTCACGACCAAGACGTGCGGCGGCTTCAATGGTTTTCACCGCGGTGATCGGCGCCGGGTAATGTTTCCCGGCCGTTTGCGCGACCATGCCTTTGGCAATCGTGAAGCTCATGGTAGCTTCAATTTTGCTGAGCTTCAGCGGCTCTAGTTTCGGCTGACGTTTTGCTTTCCAGTCCAGATCGCCATTAATCGCCTGACGCAGGATCGCCAGCGCGCCGTCACGCAGTTTTTCCGCTGCGACCACACCATCCACCAGGCCGATTTTCAGCGCCTGATCGGCGCCGACGTCTTTCCCGGCGGCAATAATTTCCAGCGCGCTATCGGCGCCGAGCAAGCGTGGCAGACGCACAGAACCGCCGAAGCCCGGCATAATGCCAAGCTTGGTTTCCGGCAGACCGATACGCAGATCCGGCGTCGCCAGGCGGTAATCGGTCGCCAGGACGCATTCACAACCGCCGCCCAGCGCGTAACCATTGACGGCAGAGATCGTCGGGACGGGAAGATCTTCCAGACGATTGAAAACGCTGTTAGCAAAATGCAACCACTGGCTTAACTGCTCCTCAGGGACCAGGAACAGCGAGAGGAATTCGGTGATATCCGCGCCGACGATAAACGCCGCTTTTTCAGAGCGCAGCAGCAGACCTTTGAGATCGTTTTGTTTTTCCAGTACGTCCAGCGCGTGACCGAGGCTGGCTACGGTTGCGGTATCAAGCTTGTTGACCGAACCTGGGGCATCGAACACCAGTTCGGCGATGCCATCTTCCAGCCAGTCGAGGTACAGGGTGTCGCCTTTGTAGAGCATGTCAGTCTCCTGAATCCAGCAATATGATCTGGTCATACCAGATGAAACGGAGTGTGGAATTTATGTTAAAGAATTGCAAATTACTCTTTAAATAATTGCTGGTCGGATCACATCCGGCGGAAATCACCCGCACGCAGGGTGATGTGCTAAGATGCGGAGTATCACGATCCCATAAAAGCAAAGGATGAAAGATGGAATCCCTGTCCGCGCTCTATAAAAATCATATTGTTACCCTACAAGAACGTACCCGCGACGTGCTGGCCCGTTTTCAGATGGATGCGCTGCTGATTCACTCCGGTGAGCTGGTTAACGTCTTCCTTGACGACCACCCGTACCCGTTCAAGGTCAATCCGCAGTTCAAAGCCTGGGTGCCAGTGACGCAGGTGCCTAACTGCTGGCTGCTGGTGGATGGCGTTAACAAACCGAAGCTGTGGTTCTATCTGCCGGTCGATTACTGGCACAACGTCGAGCCGCTACCGACCGCATTCTGGACCGAAGAAGTTGACGTCATTGCTCTGCCGAAGGCCGATGGCATCGGCAGCCAGCTACCTGCCGCTCGCGGTAATATCGGTTATATTGGGCCGGTACCGGAGCGCGCGCTGGGGCTGGGTATCGCTGCGGATAAGATCAACCCGAAAGGGGTTATCGATTACCTGCACTACTATCGGGCTTACAAAACGGATTACGAGCTGGCCTGTATGCGTGAAGCGCAGAAATCGGCGGTCAATGGTCATCGCGCGGCCTATGAAGCTTTCCAGTCCGGGATGAGCGAATTCGATATCAACCAGGCCTATCTCACCGCCACTGGTCACCGCGATACCGACGTGCCTTACAGCAACATTGTCGCGCTGAATGAGCATGCCTCCGTCCTGCACTACACCAAACTGGATCATCGCGCCCCGGCGGAGATGCGCAGCTTCCTGCTCGACGCTGGCGCAGAATATAACGGCTATGCCGCGGATCTGACGCGAACCTGGGCGGCGCACGGCGACAACGACTTTGCCCATCTGATCAAAGACGTTAATGACGAGCAGCTGGCGCTGATTAGCACCATGAAGGCCGGGACTCGTTATGTTGATTACCATATCCAGTTCCATCAGCGCATCGCAAAGCTACTGCGTAAACACCAGTTGGTTACCGACATAAGCGAAGAGGCGATGGTGGAGAATGACCTGACCGGGCCGTTTATGCCGCACGGGATTGGCCATCCGCTGGGTCTGCAGGTGCATGATGTCGCTGGCTTTATGCAGGATGACACCGGTACGCATCTGGCGGCGCCGTCGAAATACCCGTATCTGCGCTGCACCCGTATTATCGAGCCGCGCATGGTGCTGACTATTGAACCCGGCATCTACTTCATCGAGTCGTTACTGGCGCCGTGGCGTGAAGGCCCGTTCAGCAAGCACTTCAACTGGCAGAAAATTGACGCCATGAAGCCGTTTGGCGGGATCCGTATCGAAGATAACGTGGTGGTTCACGAAAACAGCATTGAAAATATGACGCGCGATCTGAAGCTGGCTTAATGGAAAGCTGGTTAATCCCGGCGGCGCCGGTTACCGTCGTTGAGGAGATTAAAAAAAGCCGTTTTATCACGCTGTTGGCGCATACCGACGGCGTGGCGGCGGCAAAAGCGTTTGTCGAGTCCGTCAGAGCGGATCACCCTGATGCCCGCCACCACTGCGTGGCGTGGGTCGCCGGGCCGCCTGATGATTCGCAACAGCTGGGGTTTTCTGACGATGGCGAACCGGCGGGGACGGCGGGTAAACCGATGCTGGCGCAACTGATGGGGTGCGGCGTGGGTGAGATAACCGCTGTCGTCGTGCGCTACTACGGTGGTATCCTGCTGGGCACCGGCGGCCTGGTGAAAGCCTATGGCGGCGGTGTTCATCAGGCGCTGGCGCAGCTGACGACGCAGCGCAAGACGCCGTTAACAGCATATACTTTGCAATGTGAGTATGGGCAACTGGCCGGTATCGAAGCGCTGCTCGCCCAATTCTCCGGGAAGGTAGTCGAAAGCGAATATCTGGCGTCGGTTCGGCTGCGCGTGGCGCTTCCCCGGGCCGAAGTGGCGGCTTTTTCAGCAAAACTGGCTGATTTTAGTCGCGGTTCATTGCAATTACTGAAGATTGACGAATAATCCCCTCTGTTTTTTTGCCTATCAAAGGAAGCGCCAGAGATGCATTTTCGCGCCATAACCCGAATCGTTGGACTGTTGGTCATCTTATTTTCGGGGACGATGATCGTTCCGGGATTAGTGGCCCTGATATATCGCGATGGCGCGGGGCGGGCCTTCACGCAAACCTTTTTTGTTGCGCTGGCGATTGGCTCCATGCTGTGGTGGCCGAATCGTAAACAAAAAGGCGAACTGAAATCCCGCGAAGGGTTTCTGATTGTGGTGCTGTTCTGGACCGTGCTGGGGAGCGTGGGGGCCTTGCCCTTTATTTTCGCCGAGCAGCCGAACCTGACGGTGACCGATGCCTTCTTCGAGTCATTTTCCGGCCTGACGACGACCGGAGCGACCACCCTGGTGGGTTTGGACTCATTACCTCATGCAATCCTCTTTTACCGGCAGATGCTGCAATGGTTCGGCGGCATGGGGATCATTGTGCTGGCGGTGGCGATTCTGCCTATCCTCGGCGTCGGGGGGATGCAGCTCTACCGCGCGGAAATGCCCGGTCCGTTGAAAGACAACAAAATGCGCCCGCGTATCGCCGAGACGGCGAAGACGCTGTGGCTTATCTATGTGTTATTGACGATAGCCTGCGCATTGGCGCTCTGGTTTGCCGGTATGCCGGCGTTCGATGCGATTGGGCACAGCTTTGCCACTATCGCCATCGGCGGTTTCTCGACTCACGATGCCAGCGTCGGCTATTTCAATAGCCCGATGATTAACTCTATCATCGCGATCTTTTTGCTGATCTCTGGCTGTAACTACGGTCTGCATTTTTCGTTATTGAGCGGACGTAGCCTGAAGGTGTACTGGCGCGACCCAGAATTTCGCATGTTCATTGGCGTCCAGTTGACGCTGGTCATCATCTGTACGCTGGTGCTATGGCTTCATAACGTGTATGGGTCGGTGCTGACGACGCTGAATCAGGCTTTTTTCCAGGTGGTGTCGATGGCGACCACCGCGGGATTCACCACCGATAGCATTGCGCGCTGGCCGCTATTCCTGCCGGTGTTGCTGCTCTGCTCCGCATTTATCGGCGGCTGTGCCGGGTCCACGGGCGGTGGCTTAAAGGTGATCCGTATCCTGTTGCTGTTTAAGCAGGGCAACCGTGAGCTTAAGCGTCTGGTACACCCGAATGCGGTTTATAGCATCAAGTTAGGTAACCGCGCCTTGCCGGAACGTATTCTTGAAGCCGTGTGGGGATTCTTCTCCGCCTATGCGCTGGTCTTTATCATTAGTATGTTGGCTATTATCGCCACCGGGGTGGATGATTTCTCTGCCTTCGCCTCCGTGGTGGCGACGTTGAACAACCTCGGGCCTGGGCTTGGCGTTGTCGCGGACAACTTTGCCACTATGAACCCGGTCGCGAAATGGATCCTGATTGCTAATATGCTGTTTGGTCGTCTGGAAGTGTTCACCTTACTGGTGCTCTTTACTCCCACTTTCTGGCGCGAATAACAGGAGTGCTCGTGAAAACTTTAATACTCTTCTCCACCCGCGACGGGCAGACCCGTGAAATCGCTTCGTTTCTGGCCTCCGAGCTGAAAGAGCTGGGCATCGACGCGGACACCTTGAACCTGAACCGTACCGATGTCGTCGAATGGCATCACTACGATCGGGTGGTCATCGGCGCGTCGATTCGCTACGGGCACTTTCATCCGGCGGTGGACCGCTTTGTGAAAAAGCATCTGGCATCATTGCAGGCGCTGCCGGGAGCATTCTTCTCTGTTAACCTGGTGGCGCGTAAACCCGAGAAGCGCACGCCGCAGACCAACAGCTATACGCGTAAGTTTCTGCTGAACTCGCCGTGGCAGCCGCAGAGCTGCGCGGTATTTGCCGGCGCGCTGCGCTACCCGCGCTACAGCTGGTACGATCGGTTTATGATCCGCCTGATTATGAAAATGACCGGGGGGGAAACGGATACCCGCAAAGAAGTGGTCTATACCGACTGGCAACAAGTATCCCGGTTTGCTCGGGAAATCGCACAAATGGCGCGCAAATAGCGCGTAAAACTCGCGTTGTGATGGAAAATCGAGCGAACGAAAAGTTTTTTTGAATTTCCCCTTGTCACCTCAGAATTACTCCCTATAATGCGCCTCCACTGACACGGAACAACGGCAAACAAGCCGCCGGGTCAGCGGGGTTCCGGTGAGAACCTCGCAGAGAAAAGCAAAAATAAATGCTTGACTCTGAAGCGGGAAAGCGTAATATGCACACCCCGCGCCGCAGCGAAAAACGAAGCGGCACTGCTCTTTAACAATTTATCAGACAATCTGTGTGGGCACTCAAAGTGACATGGATTCTTAACGTCCTCGGACGAAAAATGAATACCAAGTCTCTGAGTGAACATACGTAATTCATTACGAAGTTTAATTCACGAGCATCAAACTTAAATTGAAGAGTTTGATCATGGCTCAGATTGAACGCTGGCGGCAGGCCTAACACATGCAAGTCGAGCGGTAGCACAGAGAGCTTGCTCTCGGGTGACGAGCGGCGGACGGGTGAGTAATGTCTGGGAAACTGCCTGATGGAGGGGGATAACTACTGGAAACGGTAGCTAATACCGCATAACGTCGCAAGACCAAAGTGGGGGACCTTCGGGCCTCATGCCATCAGATGTGCCCAGATGGGATTAGCTAGTAGGTGGGGTAACGGCTCACCTAGGCGACGATCCCTAGCTGGTCTGAGAGGATGACCAGCCACACTGGAACTGAGACACGGTCCAGACTCCTACGGGAGGCAGCAGTGGGGAATATTGCACAATGGGCGCAAGCCTGATGCAGCCATGCCGCGTGTGTGAAGAAGGCCTTCGGGTTGTAAAGCACTTTCAGCGGGGAGGAAGGCGGTGAGGTTAATAACCTCATCGATTGACGTTACCCGCAGAAGAAGCACCGGCTAACTCCGTGCCAGCAGCCGCGGTAATACGGAGGGTGCAAGCGTTAATCGGAATTACTGGGCGTAAAGCGCACGCAGGCGGTCTGTCAAGTCGGATGTGAAATCCCCGGGCTCAACCTGGGAACTGCATTCGAAACTGGCAGGCTAGAGTCTTGTAGAGGGGGGTAGAATTCCAGGTGTAGCGGTGAAATGCGTAGAGATCTGGAGGAATACCGGTGGCGAAGGCGGCCCCCTGGACAAAGACTGACGCTCAGGTGCGAAAGCGTGGGGAGCAAACAGGATTAGATACCCTGGTAGTCCACGCTGTAAACGATGTCGATTTGGAGGTTGTGCCCTTGAGGCGTGGCTTCCGGAGCTAACGCGTTAAATCGACCGCCTGGGGAGTACGGCCGCAAGGTTAAAACTCAAATGAATTGACGGGGGCCCGCACAAGCGGTGGAGCATGTGGTTTAATTCGATGCAACGCGAAGAACCTTACCTGGTCTTGACATCCACAGAACTTTCCAGAGATGGATTGGTGCCTTCGGGAACTGTGAGACAGGTGCTGCATGGCTGTCGTCAGCTCGTGTTGTGAAATGTTGGGTTAAGTCCCGCAACGAGCGCAACCCTTATCCTTTGTTGCCAGCGGTTAGGCCGGGAACTCAAAGGAGACTGCCAGTGATAAACTGGAGGAAGGTGGGGATGACGTCAAGTCATCATGGCCCTTACGACCAGGGCTACACACGTGCTACAATGGCATATACAAAGAGAAGCGACCTCGCGAGAGCAAGCGGACCTCATAAAGTATGTCGTAGTCCGGATTGGAGTCTGCAACTCGACTCCATGAAGTCGGAATCGCTAGTAATCGTAGATCAGAATGCTACGGTGAATACGTTCCCGGGCCTTGTACACACCGCCCGTCACACCATGGGAGTGGGTTGCAAAAGAAGTAGGTAGCTTAACCTTCGGGAGGGCGCTTACCACTTTGTGATTCATGACTGGGGTGAAGTCGTAACAAGGTAACCGTAGGGGAACCTGCGGTTGGATCACCTCCTTACCTTAAAGAACCTGCCTTTGTAGTGCTCACACAGATTGTCTGATGAAAAACAGCAGTAAAAACCTCTACAGGCTTGTAGCTCAGGTGGTTAGAGCGCACCCCTGATAAGGGTGAGGTCGGTGGTTCAAGTCCACTCAGGCCTACCAAATTTGCGAAGCAAATTTGAAGAGGTTGCAAACGATGGGGCTATAGCTCAGCTGGGAGAGCGCCTGCTTTGCACGCAGGAGGTCTGCGGTTCGATCCCGCATAGCTCCACCATCTTTACTGCAAACACAAGAAAACTTCAGAGTGAACCTGAAAAGGTGCACTGCGAAGTTTTGCTCTTTAAAAATCTGGATCAAGCTGAAAATTGAAACGACACACTGTTTAAGTGTGTTCGAGTCTCTCAAATTTTCGCGACACGATGGTGTTTTACGAAACATCTTCGGGTTGTGAGGTTAAGCGACTAAGCGTACACGGTGGATGCCCTGGCAGTCAGAGGCGATGAAGGACGTGCTAATCTGCGAAAAGCGTCGGTAAGGTGATATGAACCGTTACAGCCGGCGATGTCCGAATGGGGAAACCCAGTGCAATTCGTTGCACTATCGTTAACTGAATACATAGGTTAACGAGGCGAACCGGGGGAACTGAAACATCTAAGTACCCCGAGGAAAAGAAATCAACCGAGATTCCCCCAGTAGCGGCGAGCGAACGGGGAGCAGCCCAGAGTCTGAATCAGCTTGTGTGTTAGTGGAACGGTCTGGAAAGTCCGACGGTACAGGGTGATAGTCCCGTACACCAAAATGCACAGGTTGTGAACTCGAAGAGTAGGGCGGGACACGTGGTATCCTGTCTGAATATGGGGGGACCATCCTCCAAGGCTAAATACTCCTGACTGACCGATAGTGAACCAGTACCGTGAGGGAAAGGCGAAAAGAACCCCGGCGAGGGGAGTGAAAAAGAACCTGAAACCGTGTACGTACAAGCAGTGGGAGCACCTTCGGGTGTGACTGCGTACCTTTTGTATAATGGGTCAGCGACTTATATTCTGTAGCAAGGTTAACCGTATAGGGGAGCCGCAGGGAAACCGAGTCTTAACTGGGCGTTAAGTTGCAGGGTATAGACCCGAAACCCGGTGATCTAGCCATGGGCAGGTTGAAGGTTGGGTAACACTAACTGGAGGACCGAACCGACTAATGTTGAAAAATTAGCGGATGACTTGTGGCTGGGGGTGAAAGGCCAATCAAACCGGGAGATAGCTGGTTCTCCCCGAAAGCTATTTAGGTAGCGCCTCGTGAACTCATCTTCGGGGGTAGAGCACTGTTTCGGCTAGGGGGTCATCCCGACTTACCAACCCGATGCAAACTACGAATACCGAAGAATGTTATCACGGGAGACACACGGCGGGTGCTAACGTCCGTCGTGAAGAGGGAAACAACCCAGACCGCCAGCTAAGGTCCCAAAGTCATGGTTAAGTGGGAAACGATGTGGGAAGGCACAGACAGCCAGGATGTTGGCTTAGAAGCAGCCATCATTTAAAGAAAGCGTAATAGCTCACTGGTCGAGTCGGCCTGCGCGGAAGATGTAACGGGGCTAAACCATGCACCGAAGCTGCGGCAGCGACACTATGTGTTGTTGGGTAGGGGAGCGTTCTGTAAGCCTGCGAAGGTGGCCTGTGAGGGTTGCTGGAGGTATCAGAAGTGCGAATGCTGACATAAGTAACGATAAAGCGGGTGAAAAGCCCGCTCGCCGGAAGACCAAGGGTTCCTGTCCAACGTTAATCGGGGCAGGGTGAGTCGACCCCTAAGGCGAGGCCGAAAGGCGTAGTCGATGGGAAACAGGTTAATATTCCTGTACTTGGTGTTACTGCGAAGGGGGGACGGAGAAGGCTATGTTAGCCGGGCGACGGTTGTCCCGGTTTAAGCATGTAGGCGGAGGTTCCAGGTAAATCCGGTACCTTTTAACGCTGAGGTGTGATGACGAGGCACTACGGTGCTGAAGTAACAAATGCCCTGCTTCCAGGAAAAGCCTCTAAGCATCAGGTAACATTAAATCGTACCCCAAACCGACACAGGTGGTCAGGTAGAGAATACCAAGGCGCTTGAGAGAACTCGGGTGAAGGAACTAGGCAAAATGGTGCCGTAACTTCGGGAGAAGGCACGCTGGTGTGTAGGTGAAGTCCCTGCGGACGGAGCTGAGACCAGTCGAAGATACCAGCTGGCTGCAACTGTTTATTAAAAACACAGCACTGTGCAAACACGAAAGTGGACGTATACGGTGTGACGCCTGCCCGGTGCCGGAAGGTTAATTGATGGGGTTATCCGTAAGGAGAAGCTCTTGATCGAAGCCCCGGTAAACGGCGGCCGTAACTATAACGGTCCTAAGGTAGCGAAATTCCTTGTCGGGTAAGTTCCGACCTGCACGAATGGCGTAATGATGGCCAGGCTGTCTCCACCCGAGACTCAGTGAAATTGAACTCGCTGTGAAGATGCAGTGTACCCGCGGCAAGACGGAAAGACCCCGTGAACCTTTACTATAGCTTGACACTGAACATTGAGCCTTGATGTGTAGGATAGGTGGGAGGCTTTGAAGCGTGGACGCCAGTCTGCGTGGAGCCAACCTTGAAATACCACCCTTTAATGTTTGATGTTCTAACGTAGGCCCCTGACCGGGGTTGCGGACAGTGTCTGGTGGGTAGTTTGACTGGGGCGGTCTCCTCCCAAAGAGTAACGGAGGAGCACGAAGGTTAGCTAATCCTGGTCGGACATCAGGAGGTTAGTGCAATGGCATAAGCTAGCTTGACTGCGAGCGTGACGGCGCGAGCAGGTGCGAAAGCAGGTCATAGT
Source organism: Klebsiella sp. w6 (assembly GCF_033100215.1). Classification (NCBI taxonomy): domain Bacteria; kingdom Pseudomonadati; phylum Pseudomonadota; class Gammaproteobacteria; order Enterobacterales; family Enterobacteriaceae; genus Klebsiella; species Klebsiella sp. w6. The sequence continues at coordinate 5,318,042 of NZ_CP136907.1, read as the reverse complement.
GATCCGGTGGTTCTGAATGGAAGGGCCATCGCTCAACGGATAAAAGGTACTCCGGGGATAACAGGCTGATACCGCCCAAGAGTTCATATCGACGGCGGTGTTTGGCACCTCGATGTCGGCTCATCACATCCTGGGGCTGAAGTAGGTCCCAAGGGTATGGCTGTTCGCCATTTAAAGTGGTACGCGAGCTGGGTTTAGAACGTCGTGAGACAGTTCGGTCCCTATCTGCCGTGGGCGCTGGAGAATTGAGGGGGGCTGCTCCTAGTACGAGAGGACCGGAGTGGACGCATCACTGGTGTTCGGGTTGTCATGCCAATGGCACTGCCCGGTAGCTAAATGCGGAAGAGATAAGTGCTGAAAGCATCTAAGCACGAAACTTGCCCCGAGATGAGTTCTCCCTGAGACTATAAGTCTCCTGAAGGAACGTTGAAGACGACGACGTTGATAGGCCGGGTGTGTAAGCGCAGCGATGCGTTGAGCTAACCGGTACTAATGAACCGTGAGGCTTAACCTTACAACGCCGAAGCTGTTTTGGCGGATTTGAGAGAAGATTTTCAGCGTGATACAGATTAATCGATGCGTCCGCAGGACGTGTTGAAAACAGAATTTGCCTGGCGGCGATAGCGCGGTGGTCCCACCTGACCCCATGCCGAACTCAGAAGTGAAACGCCGTAGCGCCGATGGTAGTGTGGGGTCTCCCCATGTGAGAGTAGGGAACTGCCAGGCATCAAATAAAACGAAAGGCTCAGTCGAAAGACTGGGCCTTTTGTTTTTGCGTTTTAACAAGAACCCCGTCCCGAAAGGTGCGGGGTTTTTTGCTGTGTGGGGTATGTCTCCCCGGTGGCGCTGCGCTTACCGGGGCTACGGATTCGCACCCGCCCTGCACGACCTGTAGCCCGGACCGGTACACCGCATCATTACCGGTAACGCCCCCAATATCACTGCCCCTGCAATCAGGCAAGCCTTCCCCCGCCAGATACGGTAAACTAACGCCGATTTTGCATCAGGAAGCCACTATGAACCACTCCCTCAAACCCTGGAATACCTTTGGCATTGAGCGCTCCGCCAGGACGATTGTACGCGCCGAAACTGAGCAGCAGTTATTAAGCGCTTGGCAAACTGCTGTCGCGGCAGGCGAACCCACGCTGATCCTTGGGGAAGGTAGTAATGTCCTGTTTCTGAACGACTATGCCGGTACGGTGATCCTCAACCGAATTATGGGGATCGAGGTGAGCGAAACGCCGGAAGCCTGGTGCTTGCACGTCGGCGCCGGCGAAAACTGGCATCAATTGGTGCAGTTCACGCTACAGCATGCGATGCCAGGTCTGGAAAATTTGGCATTGATCCCTGGCTGCGCAGGATCTTCGCCGATCCAGAATATTGGCGCCTACGGTGTCGAGCTCCAGCGGGTTTGCAACTATGTGGACTGCATTGAGCTGGAAACGGGTCGTAAGCAGCGTCTTTCAGCGGCGGAATGCCGTTTCGGCTACCGTGACAGTATCTTTAAACATGAATATCAGGATCGCTACGCCATCGTCGCGATTGGTTTAACGTTAGCGAAAGCATGGCAGCCTGTACTGAGTTACGGTGATTTAACGCGTCTTGATCCACAGACCGTCACCCCGCAGCAGGTATTCGATTCCGTTTGTCATATGCGAATGACTAAGTTGCCGGATCCCAGGATTAACGGCAATGCCGGAAGTTTCTTTAAGAATCCGATCGTCAGCGCTCAGGTTGCTGAAGCGCTGCTGGCGCAATTCCCCCGGGCGCCGCATTATCCGCAGGCAAACGGCACCGTCAAGCTGGCCGCGGGCTGGTTAATCGATCAATGTCAGCTCAAAGGGCAACGCATTGGCGGCGCGGCCGTCCATCGACAACAGGCCCTGGTACTCATTAATGAAGATCGAGCGACCAGCGAGGACGTGGTAAAACTAGCCCATTACGTTCGCCAGCAGGTGGGTAAGAAATTCGATGTATGGCTTCAGCCCGAGGTGCGCTTCATTGGAACGCATGGTGAAGTCAACGCAGAGGAGAGCATTGCGTGAAAGACCATACTATTCCCTTAACGTTGATTTCTATCCTGGCTGATGGCGAGTTCCACTCAGGTGAACAGCTTGGTGAGCAGTTAGGTATGAGCCGGGCGGCGATTAATAAGCATATCCAGACCTTACGCGACTGGGGCGTCGATGTGTTTACAGTGCCAGGCAAGGGTTACAGCCTGCCGGAGCCCATTCATCTGTTGGATGAGAAAAAGATTTCCCAACAGATTGAACATGGCCGAGTGACGGTTCTCCCCGTGATTGACTCCACTAACCAGTATTTACTGGACAGGCTTGATGAGCTGACATCCGGGGATGCCTGTGTGGCTGAATATCAGCAGGCAGGGCGAGGACGGCGAGGTAGAAAATGGTTCTCGCCCTTTGGCGCCAATCTTTATCTCTCGATGTACTGGCGCCTGGAGCAGGGGCCGGCGGCGGCTATTGGACTCAGCCTGGTGATTGGTATCGTGATCGCTGAAGTTTTGCAGCAGCTCGGGGCCGATCAGGTTCGTGTGAAATGGCCAAACGATATTTACCTGCAAGATCGTAAACTGTCAGGGATCCTCGTGGAACTGACCGGGAAAACGGGTGATGCTGCACAAATCGTTAGTGGCGCGGGTATCAATCTTGTGATGCGTCGCGTGGAGTCTGACGTGGTCAATCAGGGGTGGATAAGCCTTCAGGAGGCGGGGGTTGTCATCGACCGCAACCTCCTCGCCGCGCGCCTGATTAAAGAGCTACGTCTGGGCCTGGAACTGTTCGAGCAGGAAGGGTTAGCGCCCTATCTGCCGCGCTGGGAGAAACTGGATAACTTTATTCATCGCCCGGTAAAACTCATTATCGGTGATAAAGAAATCTATGGAATTTCCCGGGGCATTGATGCGCAAGGCGCACTATTGCTGGAACAGGATGGGGTGATAAAAGCCTGGGTTGGCGGTGAAATATCATTGCGCAGCGCAGAATAAAAAAGGGAGCTTCGGCTCCCTTTGCTTTATTTACGTAAGCGTACTTGATTCACAGAATGATTGGCGCTTTTGGTCATGATCAGGCTGGCACGTTCGCGGGTTGGAAGGATGTTTTCTTTAAGATTCATTAAGTTAATCTCGTTCCATAGCGAGGTGGCAATATCCACCGCCTCTTCCTTCGACAGCTTAGCGTAATTGTGGAAGTAGGAGTCAGGATCGGTAAACGCCCCTTCTCGGAATTTGAGAAAACGGTTGATATACCAGCTTTTCAGTAATTCTTCCGGTGCATCGACATAAATAGAAAAATCGACAAAATCGGATACAAATACATGATGAGGATCGTGCGGATAATCCATTCCACTTTGCAGAACGTTGAGTCCCTCAAGAATTAAAATATCCGGCTGCGCGACGGTTTTATCGCCGTCGGGAATAACATCATAAATCAGATGGGAATAAACCGGCGCGGTTGCCTGCGGTACACCTGATTTAAGATCGGAGACAAACTTCACCAGTCGATGCATATCATAGGACTGCGGGAAGCCTTTCTTCTTCATTAATCCGCGTTCTTTCAATACTGAGTTAGGGTGCAAAAAACCGTCAGTAGTGATGAGTTCAACATGGCGGTGCTCCGGCCAACGGCTAAGCAAGGCCTGCAGTACACGCGCGGTGGTGCTTTTCCCCACCGCAACGCTGCCAGCGATGCTGATGATATAGGGAATGCGTTGACCGTTGGTGCCAAGAAATTGTTCGAGAACAGCCTGACGACGCAGGTTAGAACTGATATAGAAGTTGAGCAAACGCGACAGCGGCAAATAGATCTCGGCAACCTCTTCCAGAGAGAGATCTTCGTTGATGCCTTTTAACCGCGTGATTTCATCCTCGGTTAACGTCATCGGGACAGAATCACGAAGTGCAGCCCATTGGTGGCGGTTAAATTGTAGGTACGGTGTCATTAACGTCTGCTCTTTTTGGCTCATAAGCATGTTCTTACCATCGCCGTATACGTTGAAACGGCGATGCTTCACACGAGTTAATCAGGACAATGGGCAGGAGGGTAACACCAGATTGCCGGGAATAATAAGAAAAAAACTCATTGAATGCTGCTTTCTCGCGCCAGCATCACAAGAGAGGAATAAGTTTCTTATTCGTAGTAAACCAGCAGGATAGTGCTAACGGCCCGTTACCTTTCTGTCAGTCGTCCGCATACATCCTGGGCATCAGCGGGTGACTGGAACCGCTCCTGATGAGCTGGATTGCTGGCGAATATTTGCACTGCCCTGTTTGAAATTACACCGTTTTTTCGTGTAAGAGCACAAAATGTGAGCAAGAGAACGTTTTATGCAAATTTTTAGTTGCATGAACTCGCTCCTCTCCCTAGAATGCGCGCTACTTGATGCCGACTTAGCTCAGTAGGTAGAGCAACTGACTTGTAATCAGTAGGTCACCAGTTCGATTCCGGTAGTCGGCACCATAACAATTTGGGTGGGGTTCCCGAGCGGCCAAAGGGAGCAGACTGTAAATCTGCCGTCATCGACTTCGAAGGTTCGAATCCTTCCCCCACCACCACTTTCTGGCGACGCTTTGCGTAGCCGGAGTTGGTTGGGTAAACTAATCAGCTCAATACTAAAGAGAGCAGTCTCTTTAGTATTACAGAAAGAACTGGGTAGCCGAGTTTCAGGATGCGGGCATCGTATAATGGCTATTACCTCAGCCTTCCAAGCTGATGATGCGGGTTCGATTCCCGCTGCCCGCTCCAGACGTGCTGATATGGCTCAGTTGGTAGAGCGCACCCTTGGTAAGGGTGAGGTCCCCAGTTCGACTCTGGGTATCAGCACCACTTCTTTTCTCTCCTTCCCTGTTTCTCTTCTGTTATTTTCATTCAACAAGTCGGGCATGTTGCCTGGTTGATGTGGTGATATCACCGATTTATCCGTGTCTTAGAGGGACAATCGATGTCTAAAGAAAAGTTTGAACGTACAAAACCGCACGTTAACGTCGGTACTATCGGCCACGTTGACCATGGTAAAACAACGCTGACCGCTGCCATCACTACCGTTCTGGCTAAAACCTACGGTGGTTCTGCTCGTGCATTCGACCAGATCGATAACGCACCGGAAGAAAAAGCTCGTGGTATCACCATCAACACCTCTCACGTTGAATATGACACCCCGACTCGCCACTACGCGCACGTAGACTGCCCGGGCCACGCCGACTATGTTAAAAACATGATCACCGGTGCTGCGCAGATGGACGGCGCGATCCTGGTTGTTGCTGCGACTGACGGCCCGATGCCGCAGACTCGTGAGCACATCCTGCTGGGTCGTCAGGTAGGCGTTCCGTACATCATCGTGTTCCTGAACAAATGCGACATGGTTGATGACGAAGAGCTGCTGGAACTGGTTGAGATGGAAGTTCGTGAACTGCTGTCTCAGTACGATTTCCCGGGCGACGACACCCCGATCGTTCGTGGTTCTGCTCTGAAAGCGCTGGAAGGCGACGCAGAGTGGGAAGCGAAAATCATCGAACTGGCTGGCCACCTGGATACCTATATCCCGGAACCAGAGCGTGCGATTGACAAGCCGTTCCTGCTGCCGATTGAAGACGTATTCTCCATCTCCGGTCGTGGTACCGTTGTTACCGGTCGTGTAGAGCGCGGTATCATCAAAGTCGGTGAAGAAGTTGAAATCGTTGGTATCAAAGAAACCGCGAAGACCACCTGTACTGGCGTTGAAATGTTCCGCAAACTGCTGGACGAAGGCCGTGCTGGTGAGAACGTTGGTGTTCTGCTGCGTGGTATCAAACGTGAAGAAATCGAACGTGGTCAGGTACTGGCTAAGCCGGGCAGCATCAAGCCGCACACCAAGTTCGAATCTGAAGTGTACATCCTGTCCAAAGACGAAGGCGGCCGTCATACTCCGTTCTTCAAAGGCTACCGTCCGCAGTTCTACTTCCGTACTACTGACGTGACTGGCACCATCGAACTGCCGGAAGGCGTAGAGATGGTTATGCCGGGCGACAACATCAAAATGGTTGTTACCCTGATCCACCCGATCGCGATGGACGATGGTCTGCGTTTCGCAATCCGTGAAGGCGGTCGTACCGTTGGCGCGGGCGTGGTTGCTAAAGTTCTCGGCTAATCGCTGATAACATTTGACGCAATGCGCAATAAAAGGGCATCATTTGATGCCCTTTTTGCACGCTTTCATACCAGAACCTGGCTCATCAGTGATTTTTTTTGTCATAATCATTGCTGAGACAGGCTCTGAAGAGGGCGTTTATACACCAAACCATTCGAGCGGTAGCGCGACGGCAAGTCAGCGTTCTCCTTTGCAATAGCAGGGAAGAGGCGCCAGAACCGCCAGCGTTGAAGCAGTTTGAACGCGTTCAGTGTATAATCCGAAACTTAATTTCGGTTTGGATCGCCTCGCCCCCGCGGGGTGAAATTGTTTGTAGAATACTTCTGACAGGTTGGTTTATGAGTGCGAATACCGAAGCTCAAGGGAGCGGGCGCGGCCTGGAAGCGATGAAGTGGATTATCGTTGCCGTGCTGCTGATCGTGGCGATCGTGGGCAACTTCCTTTATCGCGACATTATGCTGGCGGTGCGTGCGCTGGCCGTGGTTATTCTTATTGCTGCTGCCGGTGGCGTCGCGCTGTTGACGACGAAAGGTAAGGCGACCGTTGCTTTTGCTCGCGAAGCGCGAACTGAAGTGCGTAAAGTGATTTGGCCGACTCGCCAGGAAACGCTGCATACTACGCTGATTGTTGCTGCCGTGACTGCAGTAATGTCACTGATCCTGTGGGGACTGGATGGTATTCTGGTTCGCCTGGTCTCCTTTATCACTGGCCTGAGGTTCTGAGATGTCTGAAGCTCCTAAAAAGCGCTGGTACGTCGTTCAGGCGTTTTCCGGTTTTGAAGGTCGCGTAGCTACTTCGCTGCGTGAACATATCAAATTACACAACATGGAAGAGTTGTTTGGCGAAGTCATGGTTCCAACCGAAGAAGTGGTTGAAATCCGTGGCGGCCAGCGTCGCAAAAGCGAACGTAAATTCTTCCCTGGCTACGTTCTGGTTCAGATGGTCATGAACGACGCGAGCTGGCACCTGGTGCGCAGCGTACCGCGTGTGATGGGCTTCATCGGCGGTACTTCCGACCGTCCGGCGCCGATCAGCGACAAAGAAGTCGATGCCATCATGAACCGCCTGCAGCAGGTTGGCGATAAGCCGCGTCCGAAAACGCTGTTTGAGCCGGGCGAAATGGTTCGTGTCAACGATGGTCCGTTCGCTGACTTTAACGGCGTCGTTGAAGAAGTGGACTATGAGAAGTCCCGCCTGAAAGTTTCTGTTTCTATCTTCGGTCGTGCGACGCCGGTAGAACTGGACTTCGGTCAGGTTGAGAAGGCGTAAGCCGGCGATCAAAAAAGCAGCGATTTAATCGTTGCATAGGGCGCGAAATTGGCATACAATTTCGCGCCTTTTGTTTTTATGGGCCTGGCCCGTAAAACGATGTTTAATCACGGGGAGCTTCTCTGAAGCGTTAATACCCAATTTGAGGATTTAAGAATGGCTAAGAAAGTACAAGCCTACGTCAAGCTGCAGGTTGCAGCTGGTATGGCAAACCCGAGTCCGCCGGTTGGTCCAGCACTGGGTCAGCAGGGCGTTAACATCATGGAATTCTGCAAAGCGTTCAACGCAAAAACTGAATCCATGGAAAAAGGTCTGCCAATCCCGGTTGTTATCACCGTTTACGCTGACCGTTCTTTCACTTTCGTTACCAAAACCCCGCCGGCAGCAGTTCTGCTGAAAAAAGCGGCTGGTATCAAGTCCGGCTCTGGTAAGCCGAACAAAGATAAAGTGGGTAAAATTTCCCGCGCTCAGCTGCAGGAAATCGCGCAGACCAAAGCTGCCGACATGACTGGTGCCGACATTGAAGCGATGACTCGCTCCATCGAAGGTACTGCACGTTCCATGGGCCTGGTAGTGGAGGACTAAGAAATGGCTAAACTGACCAAGCGCATGTCCGTGATCCGTGACAAAGTTGATGCAACTAAACAGTATGACATCAACGAAGCCATCTCTCTGCTGAAAGAACTGGCTACTGCTAAGTTCGTTGAAAGCGTTGACGTTGCTGTAAACCTGGGCATCGATGCTCGTAAATCTGACCAGAACGTACGTGGTGCAACTGTACTGCCGCACGGTACTGGCCGTTCTGTTCGCGTTGCCGTATTTGCCCAGGGCGCAAACGCTGAAGCTGCTAAAGCTGCAGGCGCTGAGCTGGTAGGTATGGAAGATCTGGCTGACCAGATCAAGAAAGGCGAAATGAACTTTGACGTTGTTATTGCTTCCCCGGATGCAATGCGCGTTGTTGGCCAGCTGGGCCAGGTTCTGGGTCCGCGCGGCCTGATGCCAAACCCGAAAGTGGGTACCGTAACCCCTAACGTTGCTGAAGCGGTTAAGAACGCTAAAGCAGGTCAGGTTCGTTATCGTAACGACAAAAACGGCATCATCCACACCACCATCGGTAAAGTGGACTTTGACGCTGACAAACTGAAAGAAAACCTGGAAGCTCTGCTGGTTGCGCTGAAAAAAGCAAAACCGACTCAGGCGAAAGGCGTGTACATCAAGAAAGTTAGCATCTCCACCACCATGGGTGCAGGTGTTGCAGTAGATCAGGCTGGCCTGAACGCTTCTGCAAACTAATGCCTTTACGTGGGCGGTGATTTTGTCTACAATCTTACCCCCACGATTCTGTCAATAAGACAGACGCTATGCGAGTCATTTGAATTGCAGCAAGGCAGCAATCGAGTGAATCACCGGGAGTGTAGTTAACTACATGACCGGTGTGAACGAGAGCAGCTAACGCCGCTGCGGTTCGAAGGACGAAGTCATAGAAAGAATTTGTTCGTTGGAGCCTGGCCTATCCAGGCCTCCGTCGAAGACCGCAGGTGTTTCGCAAGAAACTTAATCCCCTGCGTAGACGGTGACAGAACGCTAAGATTATTTTTTGGATACTCTGGCTTGTTTCTGCTCACCGTATTTAGACGCTCTTTTCGTTGAATTGAGTGAAGTGAGTTCCAGAGCATAAGCTCTGGCAAACATCCAGGAGCAAAGCTAATGGCTTTAAATCTTCAAGACAAACAAGCGATTGTTGCTGAAGTCAGCGAAGTAGCCAAAGGCGCGCTGTCTGCAGTAGTTGCGGATTCCCGTGGCGTAACTGTAGATAAAATGACTGAACTGCGTAAAGCAGGTCGTGAAGCTGGCGTATACATGCGTGTTGTTCGTAACACCCTGCTGCGCCGCGTCGTTGAAGGTACTCAGTTCGAGTGCCTGAAAGACACGTTTGTTGGTCCGACCCTGATTGCATACTCTATGGAACACCCGGGCGCTGCTGCTCGTCTGTTCAAAGAGTTCGCGAAAGCGAATGCAAAATTTGAGGTCAAAGCCGCTGCCTTTGAAGGTGAGCTGATCCCGGCGTCGCAGATCGACCGCCTGGCAACTCTGCCGACCTACGAAGAAGCAATTGCACGCCTGATGGCAACCATGAAAGAAGCTTCGGCTGGCAAACTGGTTCGTACTCTGGCTGCTGTACGCGATGCGAAAGAAGCTGCTTAATCGCAGTTATCTTTATAAAGCATTCGCTTACGTATAAACTTATTCTGATATTCAGGAACAATTTAAATGTCTATCACTAAAGATCAAATCATTGAAGCAGTATCCGCTATGTCCGTAATGGACGTTGTTGAGCTGATCTCTGCAATGGAAGAAAAATTCGGTGTTTCCGCTGCTGCTGCTGTAGCTGTAGCTGCTGGCCCGGTTGAAGCTGCTGAAGAAAAAACTGAATTCGACGTAATTCTGAAAGCTGCTGGCGCTAACAAAGTTGCTGTTATCAAAGCAGTACGTGGCGCAACTGGCCTGGGTCTGAAAGAAGCTAAAGACCTGGTAGAATCTGCTCCGGCTGCACTGAAAGAAGGCATCAGCAAAGACGACGCTGAAGCTCTGAAAAAATCTCTGGAAGAAGCTGGCGCTGAAGTTGAAGTTAAATAAGCCAACCCTTCCGGTTGCAGCCTGAGAAATCAGGCTGAGGCTGGTGACTTTTTAGTCACCAGCCTTTTTGCGCTGTAAGGCGCCAGTAGCATTTCACACTGTTTGACTGCTGGTTTGCCTGACAATGCTTGTTTCTATCGACGACTTAATATACTGCGACAGGTTAGGGTTCCTGGGCTGTGTAAATCGCAACGAAATGGTTTAAGCGTGATAGCAACAGGTATTGCGGAAAGTGTTCCATTTTCCGGTCAACAAAATAGTGTTGCATAAAAAACTGCCTTACTTAGGCAGACGGGTCGACTTGTCAGCGAGCTGAGGAACCCTATGGTTTACTCCTATACCGAGAAAAAACGTATTCGTAAGGATTTTGGTAAACGTCCACAAGTTCTGGACATACCTTATCTCCTTTCTATCCAGCTTGATTCGTTCCAGAAGTTTATCGAGCAAGATCCTGAAGGGCAGTATGGTCTGGAAGCAGCCTTCCGTTCCGTATTCCCGATTCAGAGCTACAGCGGTAATTCAGAGCTGCAATACGTCAGCTACCGTCTGGGCGAACCTGTTTTTGATGTTAAAGAATGTCAGATCCGTGGCGTGACTTATTCTGCACCGCTGCGCGTAAAACTGCGTCTGGTGATCTACGAGCGCGAAGCGCCGGAAGGCACCGTTAAAGACATCAAAGAACAAGAAGTCTACATGGGCGAAATCCCGCTCATGACCGACAACGGTACCTTTGTTATCAACGGTACCGAGCGTGTTATCGTTTCTCAGCTGCACCGTAGCCCGGGCGTCTTCTTTGACAGTGACAAAGGTAAGACCCACTCCTCCGGTAAGGTCCTGTATAACGCACGTATCATCCCTTACCGCGGTTCCTGGCTGGACTTCGAATTCGACCCGAAAGACAACCTGTTCGTTCGTATCGACCGTCGTCGTAAACTGCCGGCAACCATCATTCTGCGCGCGCTGAATTACACCACTGAGCAGATCCTTGACCTGTTCTTCGAGAAAGTGGTCTTTGAAATTCGCGACAACAAGCTGCAGATGGAGCTGGTACCGGAGCGTCTGCGCGGTGAAACCGCCTCCTTCGATATCGAAGCCAACGGTAAAGTGTACGTTGAGAAAGGCCGTCGTATTACTGCGCGCCACATTCGCCAGCTGGAAAAAGACGATATCAAACATATCGAAGTTCCGGTTGAGTACATCGCGGGTAAAGTTGCTTCTAAAGACTACATCGACGAAGCGACCGGCGAACTGATCTGCCCGGCGAACATGGAGCTGAGCCTGGATCTGCTGGCTAAACTGAGCCAGTCCGGCCACAAGCGTATCGAAACGCTGTTCACCAACGATCTGGACCACGGTCCGTACATTTCTGAAACGGTACGCGTCGACCCGACCAACGATCGTCTGAGCGCGCTGGTAGAAATCTACCGCATGATGCGCCCGGGTGAGCCGCCGACTCGCGAAGCGGCTGAAAGCCTGTTTGAGAACCTGTTCTTCTCCGAAGACCGCTACGATCTGTCCGCGGTTGGTCGTATGAAGTTCAACCGTTCTCTGCTGCGCGACGAAATCGAAGGTTCCGGTATCCTGAGCAAAGACGACATCATTGAAGTGATGAAGAAGCTCATCGATATCCGTAACGGTAAAGGCGAAGTCGATGATATCGACCACCTCGGCAACCGTCGTATCCGTTCCGTTGGCGAAATGGCGGAAAACCAGTTCCGCGTTGGCCTGGTACGTGTAGAGCGTGCGGTTAAAGAGCGTCTGTCTCTGGGCGATCTGGATACCCTGATGCCTCAGGATATGATCAACGCCAAGCCGATTTCCGCAGCAGTGAAAGAGTTCTTTGGTTCCAGCCAGCTGTCCCAGTTTATGGACCAGAACAACCCGCTGTCTGAGATTACGCACAAACGTCGTATCTCCGCACTCGGCCCAGGCGGTCTGACCCGTGAACGCGCAGGCTTCGAAGTTCGAGACGTACACCCGACGCACTACGGTCGCGTATGTCCAATCGAAACGCCTGAAGGTCCGAACATCGGTCTGATCAACTCCCTGTCCGTGTACGCACAGACTAACGAATACGGTTTCCTTGAGACCCCGTATCGTAAAGTGACCGACGGTGTGGTTACCGATGAAATTCACTACCTGTCTGCTATCGAAGAAGGCAACTACGTTATTGCTCAGGCGAACTCCAACCTGGATGAAAACGGCCACTTCGTAGAAGACCTGGTTACCTGCCGTAGCAAAGGCGAATCCAGCTTGTTCAGCCGCGACCAAGTTGACTACATGGACGTATCCACCCAGCAGGTGGTATCCGTCGGTGCGTCCCTGATCCCGTTCCTGGAGCACGATGACGCCAACCGTGCATTGATGGGTGCGAACATGCAACGTCAGGCGGTTCCGACTCTGCGCGCTGATAAGCCGCTGGTTGGTACCGGTATGGAACGTGCTGTTGCCGTTGACTCCGGTGTTACTGCGGTGGCTAAACGTGGCGGTACCGTTCAGTACGTGGATGCTTCCCGTATCGTTATCAAAGTTAACGAAGACGAGATGTACCCGGGCGAAGCAGGTATCGACATCTATAACCTGACCAAGTACACCCGTTCTAACCAGAACACCTGCATCAACCAGATGCCTTGCGTGTCCCTGGGCGAACCCATTGAGCGCGGCGACGTGCTGGCCGACGGCCCATCCACCGACCTTGGTGAACTGGCGCTGGGTCAGAACATGCGCGTAGCGTTCATGCCGTGGAACGGCTACAACTTCGAAGACTCCATCCTCGTCTCCGAGCGTGTTGTTCAGGAAGACCGTTTCACCACCATCCACATTCAGGAACTGGCGTGCGTGTCCCGTGACACCAAGCTGGGGCCGGAAGAGATCACCGCTGACATCCCGAACGTGGGTGAAGCTGCGCTCTCTAAACTGGATGAGTCCGGTATCGTTTATATCGGCGCGGAAGTGACCGGCGGCGACATTCTGGTTGGTAAGGTAACGCCGAAAGGTGAAACCCAGCTGACGCCGGAAGAGAAACTGCTGCGTGCGATCTTCGGTGAGAAAGCGTCTGACGTTAAAGACTCTTCTCTGCGCGTACCGAACGGTGTCTCTGGTACCGTTATCGACGTTCAGGTCTTTACCCGTGATGGCGTAGAAAAAGACAAACGTGCGCTGGAAATCGAAGAGATGCAGCTGAAGCAGGCGAAGAAAGACCTGTCTGAAGAACTGCAGATCCTCGAAGCCGGTCTGTTCAGTCGTATCTACGCGGTGCTGGTCTCCGGTGGCGTTGAAGCTGAGAAGCTCGACAAACTGCCGCGCGATCGCTGGCTGGAACTGGGCCTGACCGACGAAGAGAAACAGAATCAGCTGGAGCAACTGGCTGAGCAGTATGACGAACTGAAACACGAGTTCGAGAAAAAACTCGAAGCGAAACGCCGTAAAATCACCCAAGGCGACGATCTGGCACCGGGTGTGCTGAAGATTGTTAAGGTATACCTGGCCGTTAAACGCCGTATCCAGCCTGGTGATAAGATGGCAGGCCGTCACGGTAACAAGGGTGTTATCTCTAAGATCAACCCGATCGAAGATATGCCGCACGATGCTAACGGTACGCCGGTAGATATCGTACTGAACCCGCTGGGCGTACCGTCTCGTATGAACATCGGTCAGATCCTGGAAACTCACCTGGGTATGGCTGCGAAAGGCATCGGCGATAAGATCAACGCCATGCTGAAACAGCAGCAAGAAGTCGCGAAACTGCGCGAATTCATCCAGCGTGCTTACGATCTGGGCGCTGACGTTCGCCAGAAAGTTGACCTGAATACCTTCAGCGATGAAGAAGTTCTGCGTCTGGCTGAAAACCTGCGTAAAGGCATGCCGATCGCAACGCCGGTATTCGACGGTGCGAAAGAAGCTGAAATCAAAGAGCTGCTGCAGCTGGGCGACCTGCCGACTTCCGGTCAGATCACCCTGTTTGACGGCCGCACCGGTGAACAGTTCGAACGTCCGGTAACCGTGGGTTACATGTACATGCTGAAACTGAACCACCTGGTCGACGACAAAATGCACGCTCGTTCCACCGGTTCCTACAGCCTGGTTACTCAGCAGCCGCTGGGTGGTAAGGCGCAGTTCGGTGGTCAGCGCTTCGGTGAGATGGAAGTGTGGGCGCTGGAAGCTTATGGCGCGGCCTACACCCTGCAGGAAATGCTCACCGTTAAGTCTGATGACGTGAACGGTCGTACCAAGATGTATAAAAACATCGTGGACGGCAACCACCAGATGGAACCGGGCATGCCGGAATCCTTCAACGTACTGTTGAAAGAAATCCGCTCGCTGGGCATCAACATCGAACTGGAAGACGAGTAACTCTCGCTCAAACAGGTCACTGGTGCCGGGATAAAACCCGGCGCCAGATTGTGCTAACTCCGACGGGAGCAAATCCGTGAAAGACTTATTAAAGTTTCTGAAAGCGCAAACTAAAACCGAAGAGTTTGATGCGATCAAAATTGCTCTGGCATCGCCAGACATGATCCGTTCATGGTCTTTCGGTGAAGTTAAAAAGCCGGAAACCATTAACTACCGTACGTTCAAGCCTGAGCGTGACGGTCTGTTCTGTGCTCGTATTTTCGGGCCAGTAAAAGACTATGAGTGCCTGTGCGGTAAGTACAAGCGCCTGAAACACCGCGGTGTGATCTGTGAGAAGTGCGGCGTTGAAGTGACCCAGACTAAAGTGCGTCGTGAGCGCATGGGCCACATCGAGCTGGCATGCCCGACGGCGCACATCTGGTTCCTGAAATCGCTGCCGTCCCGTATCGGCCTGCTGCTGGATATGCCGCTGCGCGATATCGAACGTGTACTGTACTTCGAATCCTACGTGGTTATCGAAGGTGGCATGACCAACCTCGAACGCAACCAGATTCTGACTGAAGAGCAGTACCTGGATGCGCTGGAAGAGTTCGGTGACGAATTCGACGCGAAAATGGGTGCGGAAGCGATCCAGGCGCTGCTGCGCAATATGGATCTGGAGCAGGAATGCGAACAGCTGCGTGAAGAGCTGAACGAAACCAACTCCGAAACCAAGCGTAAAAAGCTGACCAAGCGCATTAAGCTGCTGGAAGCGTTCGTTCAGTCTGGCAACAAGCCGGAATGGATGATCCTGACCGTTCTGCCGGTTCTGCCGCCAGATCTGCGTCCGCTGGTTCCGCTCGATGGCGGCCGTTTTGCGACTTCTGACCTGAACGATCTGTATCGTCGCGTCATTAACCGTAACAACCGTCTGAAACGTCTGCTGGATCTGGCTGCGCCGGACATCATCGTACGCAACGAAAAACGTATGCTGCAGGAAGCGGTTGACGCCCTGCTGGATAACGGCCGTCGCGGTCGTGCGATCACCGGTTCTAACAAACGTCCTCTGAAATCTTTGGCCGATATGATCAAAGGTAAACAGGGTCGTTTCCGTCAGAACCTGCTCGGTAAGCGTGTTGACTACTCCGGTCGTTCTGTTATCACCGTAGGTCCATACCTGCGTCTGCATCAGTGCGGTCTGCCGAAGAAAATGGCGCTGGAGCTGTTCAAACCGTTCATTTACGGCAAGCTGGAACTGCGTGGCCTGGCCACCACCATCAAAGCCGCTAAGAAAATGGTTGAGCGCGAAGAAGCCGTTGTTTGGGATATCCTGGACGAAGTTATCCGCGAACACCCGGTACTGCTGAACCGTGCGCCAACGCTACACCGTTTAGGTATCCAGGCATTCGAACCGGTTCTGATCGAAGGTAAAGCTATTCAGCTGCACCCGCTGGTTTGTGCGGCCTATAACGCCGACTTCGATGGCGACCAGATGGCTGTTCACGTACCGCTGACGCTGGAAGCCCAGCTGGAAGCGCGTGCGCTGATGATGTCTACCAACAACATCCTGTCCCCGGCGAACGGCGAACCAATCATCGTTCCGTCTCAGGACGTTGTACTGGGTCTGTACTACATGACCCGTGACTGTGTTAACGCCAAAGGCGAAGGCATGGTGCTGACTGGCCCGAAAGAAGCGGAGCGTATTTATCGCGCCGGTCTGGCCTCTCTGCATGCGCGCGTTAAAGTGCGTATCACTGAATACGAAAAAGACGAGAATGGTGAATTCGTCGCGAAGACTAGCCTGAAAGACACGACCGTTGGCCGTGCCATTCTGTGGATGATCGTACCGAAAGGTCTGCCGTTCTCTATCGTGAACCAGGCGCTCGGTAAGAAAGCGATCTCCAAGATGCTGAACACCTGTTACCGTATTCTGGGCCTGAAACCGACCGTTATTTTTGCGGACCAGACGATGTACACCGGCTTTGCTTATGCAGCGCGTTCAGGTGCATCCGTTGGTATCGATGACATGGTCATCCCGGAGAAAAAATACGAAATCATCAGCGAAGCGGAAGCGGAAGTTGCTGAGATTCAGGAACAGTTCCAGTCTGGTCTGGTCACCGCGGGCGAGCGCTACAACAAAGTTATCGATATCTGGGCTGCGGCGAACGATCGTGTATCCAAAGCGATGATGGATAACCTGCAAACCGAAACCGTGATTAACCGTGACGGTCAGGAAGAGCAGCAGGTTTCCTTCAACAGCATCTACATGATGGCCGACTCCGGTGCGCGTGGTTCTGCGGCACAGATTCGTCAGCTGGCTGGTATGCGTGGTCTGATGGCGAAGCCGGATGGCTCGATCATCGAAACGCCGATCACCGCGAACTTCCGTGAAGGTCTGAACGTACTCCAGTACTTCATCTCCACCCACGGTGCGCGTAAAGGTCTGGCGGATACCGCACTGAAGACAGCGAACTCCGGTTACCTGACTCGTCGTCTGGTTGACGTTGCCCAGGACCTGGTCGTCACTGAAGACGACTGCGGCACCCTGGAAGGCATCACCATGACGCCGGTTATCGAAGGTGGCGACGTTAAAGAGCCGCTGCGCGATCGCGTACTGGGTCGTGTGACTGCTGAAGACGTTCTGAAGCCGGGTACCGCGGACATTCTGGTTCCACGCAACACGCTGCTGCATGAGCACTGGTGTGACCTGCTGGAAGAGAACTCCGTTGACTCCGTCAAAGTTCGTTCCGTTGTATCCTGTGACACCGACTTTGGTGTATGTGCGCACTGCTATGGTCGTGACCTGGCGCGTGGCCACCTCATCAACAAAGGTGAGGCTATCGGCGTTATCGCGGCACAGTCCATCGGTGAGCCGGGTACACAGCTGACGATGCGTACGTTCCACATCGGTGGTGCGGCATCTCGTGCGGCTGCTGAATCCAGCATCCAGGTGAAAAACAAAGGTAGCATCCGTCTGAGCAACGCGAAGTCGGTTGTGAACTCCAGCGGTAAACTGGTTATCACCTCGCGTAACACCGAGCTGAAACTGATCGACGAATTCGGTCGTACCAAAGAAAGCTATAAAGTGCCTTACGGCTCCGTTATGGCGAAAGGCGATGGCGAACAGGTTGCCGGCGGTGAAACCGTTGCAAACTGGGATCCGCATACCATGCCGGTTATCACCGAAGTGAGTGGTTTCGTCCGCTTCACTGACATGATCGACGGCCAGACCATTACTCGTCAGACCGACGAGCTGACCGGTCTGTCTTCGCTGGTGGTTCTGGATTCCGCAGAACGTACCTCCGGTGGTAAAGATCTGCGTCCGGCGCTGAAAATTGTTGATGCTCAGGGCAACGACGTTCTGATCCCAGGCACCGATATGCCTGCTCAGTACTTCCTGCCGGGTAAAGCGATTGTTCAGCTGGAAGATGGCGTACAGATCAGCTCTGGTGACACCCTGGCGCGTGTTCCGCAGGAATCCGGCGGTACCAAGGACATCACCGGTGGTCTGCCGCGCGTTGCGGACCTGTTCGAAGCACGTCGTCCGAAAGAGCCGGCAATCCTGGCTGAAATCAGCGGCATCATTTCCTTCGGTAAAGAAACCAAAGGGAAACGTCGTCTGGTTATCACCCCGGTAGACGGTAGCGAACCGTACGAAGAGATGATTCCGAAATGGCGTCAGCTGAACGTGTTCGAAGGTGAACGTGTAGAACGTGGTGACGTGGTTTCCGACGGTCCGGAAGCACCGCACGACATTCTGCGTCTTCGTGGCGTGCACGCGGTAACGCGTTACATCACCAACGAAGTGCAGGACGTTTACCGTCTGCAAGGCGTTAAGATTAACGATAAGCACATTGAAGTTATCGTTCGTCAGATGCTGCGTAAAGCGACCATCGAAAGTGCTGGTAGCTCCGACTTCCTCGAAGGCGAGCAGGTTGAATACTCCCGCGTTAAGATCGCTAACCGCGAGCTTGAAGCGAATGGCAAAGTGGCGGCAACCTATTCCCGCGACCTGCTGGGTATCACCAAAGCGTCTCTGGCAACCGAGTCCTTCATCTCCGCGGCCTCGTTCCAGGAGACCACTCGCGTGCTGACCGAAGCAGCCGTTGCGGGCAAACGCGACGAACTGCGCGGTCTGAAAGAGAACGTCATCGTGGGTCGTCTGATCCCGGCGGGTACCGGTTATGCGTACCACCAGGATCGTATGCGCCGTCGCGCAGCGGGCGAACAGCCAGCTGCTCCGCAGGTGAGCGTAGAAGAAGCGTCTGCCAACCTGGCAGAACTGCTGAACGCAGGCCTGGGCGGTTCTGACAACGATTAATCGTTGATGCACTGCTAAAAAGCCGGTCAGGTTTCCTGACCGGCTTTTTTATTGTTTGTTCGCCGCCTCACCCTCTTCTTTAATTACATTTACGACATATTAACGCCGCATATTTTTAGCAATTAATTCATATAAAATATCCATCCCCCGTTCACTGGAAAAACCTTTGTTTATATATGGGTAAAAGTTCTACTCATATCAAAAAATAATCAATCCAAAGGCGATATATTCAAAATACCTAATGAATCATGGGATTACTTCTGCTGCTTTATCTTCGAAGCCACGGCTCTGGAGAGGGATCGCCGCATCTCATGCTTCTCCCGATAAGACGCAGAAATAATACCGGCAGGCAGGTGTTGGTCATTTCTTTTGGTCTGAGTGGACAGGCTCTGGGGGCTGCATGGAATTTGCGATACAACTCATTATTATCTTAATTTGTCTGTTTTATGGTGCCCGAAAAGGCGGTATTGCGCTGGGCCTGTTGGGCGGCATCGGTTTGGTTATCCTTGTTTTTGTGTTCCATCTTCAGCCGGGTAAACCACCGGTTGATGTAATGCTGGTGATCATTGCCGTCGTGGCCGCTTCGGCCACGCTACAGGCGTCCGGCGGGCTGGATGTCATGTTACAGATTGCCGAGAAGCTGCTGCGGCGCAACCCGAAATATGTTTCAATCGTCGCGCCTTTCGTCACCTGCACGCTGACCATTCTCTGCGGTACCGGACACGTGGTGTACACGATCCTGCCGATTATCTACGATGTCGCCATTAAGAATAACATTCGTCCGGAGCGTCTGATGGCGGCCAGCTCCATAGGTGCCCAGATGGGGATCATCGCCAGCCCGGTCTCGGTAGCGGTGGTGTCGCTGGTGGCGATGCTGGGGAATTTTACCTTTAACGGTAAACACCTGGAATTTCTCGACCTGCTGGCGATAACCATTCCGTCCACGCTGTTGGGGATCCTGGCGATTGGTATCTTCAGCTGGTTCCGTGGCAAAGATCTGGATAAAGACGAAGCCTTCCAGGCGTTTATTGCGGTACCGGAAAATCGCCATTATGTCTATGGCGATACGGCGACGCTGCTGGATAAAAAGCTGCCGACCAGCAACTGGATTGCGATGTGGATCTTTCTGGCCTCCATCGCCGTGGTGGCCTTGCTCGGCGCGTTTTCCGAACTGCGTCCGGCCTTCGACGGTAAGCCGCTGTCGATGGTGCTGGTGATCCAGATGTTCATGCTGCTCTCCGGGGCATTAATCATCATCATTACCAAAACCAACCCGGCGTCGATTTCTAAAAATGAGGTTTTCCGTTCGGGGATGATCGCTATCGTCGCGGTATACGGCATCGCGTGGATGGCGGAGACTATGTTCGGCGCGCATATGACCGAGATTAAAGGTGTGCTCGGGGAGATGGTGAAGGAGTACCCGTGGGCTTACGCCATCGTACTGCTGCTGGTTTCGAAGTTTGTGAACTCTCAGGCGGCAGCGCTGGCGGCGATTGTTCCGGTGGCGCTGGCCATCGGCGTCGACCCGGCCTATATCGTGGCTTCCGCGCCGGCCTGCTATGGCTACTATATTCTGCCGACCTACCCAAGCGATCTGGCGGCGATCCAGTTCGACCGCTCAGGGACCACCCATATCGGCCGCTTTGTCATTAACCATAGCTTCATCCTGCCCGGGCTCATCGGCGTCGGTGTCTCCTGCGTGTTTGGCTGGGTATTCGCCGCGATGTATGGTTTTCTTTGAGAGGGGACGGGCGCCGGCAGCGGCGCCCGTTAAATCCGCGAGATTACTGCGCGAGCGGCAGACGACGATAGAGTTCAATCATATCGGTCGCCAGATCCTGAATGACCATGGCGTTCATCAGGTGGTCCTGAGAGTGAACGGTGATCAGGTTGACCGGCAGCTTACCGGTGCCTTCATCCAGGCCGATGAGCTGGGTCTGGATTTTATGCGCATGTTTGACGAACTCATGGGACTCGGCCATGGCCTGCTCGGCTGCCGCAAAGTCACCTTTCCGTGCTAACTGGAGAGCAGTGAGCGCCGCGCTACGTGCGGAACCGGCATTAACCAACAGTTCCATGATGATCGTTTCTAAATCTTCCATCGATTACTCCAGCATCTTCAGGGCTTTATCCAGAACGGCATCGCCTTTCATCATGCCGTAGTCCATCATATCGATCACCGCGACTTTCTTGCCGAATGGATCGGCCAGCGCCTGCAGTTTCGCCTGCTCATATTTCACCTGCGGGCCGAGCAAAATAATGTCGGCGGCGGCCAGGTTATCTTTAAACTCGGCGACCGGGACGGCCTTGATAGAAACCTCAACACCTTTTTTCTGCGCGGCATCTTGCATACGCTGAACCAGCATGCTGGTGGACATACCGGCGGCACAGCACAAAACGATATTCTTCATAGTCAGTGGCCCTTGTGTTCCGTGATGTCTTATCTTTATCGCGGCCCTGGCGATGCGACAACCGCTTTACCGTGATTGTGTGTAAGTCATCACACAAAAATTGAAACCGGTTTCATTTTTGCCGATAAAAATAAAAAAGCCCACCGAAGTGGGCGGCCGCGTCCTGTTGTCTCACGCGCGGAGGATGCGGTTTTTACCTTGTTGCTTGGCTTTGTAAAGTGCCTCATCGACGCTCACCACCAGCTTATCCAGCGGCTCCATATTCCATTCCCCCAGTCCGGCGCTAAAGGTGACCGTCAGGCCATCTTCGCGCCAGGTACGCCGTTCGACGTTGACCCGCCATGTTTCCAGTAGCGTTCGGGCGTTATCGATGTGTTCGGCAGGAAAGACCACCGCGAACTCTTCACCGCCGTAGCGATAAAGGGAAATCTCCAGCGGCTGGAGGACCTGCAGCCCCTCGCGGGCGACGTTGCGCAGGACGATATCGCCGTTGAGGTGTCCCCAGGTGTCGTTGATCGATTTGAAGTTATCGATATCGACCAGGGCAAGGGCGAAAGGTTGGTGATCGTTCATCAGCGCGGCGATATCGCTGTCGAAGGCGCGGCGGTTTTTGCAGCCAGTGAGGGCGTCGATGGTGGCCTGGCGAACGTAGGTCAGTTCACGCTGTTTGTTGGTTTCAATGGCTTTACTCAGCATTGCCTCAAGGCGCGGAGCGCGTTTGACGTCGCCGGTTTTAATCGCATTGATGATATTCATCAGCACGGTACGGGAAGCATGACGCAGATAAAGGCCGAACAAGAGGATGATAATCGCCGCGAGTGAGAAACCGCCGATCACTAAGTTTGTCTCATGGCGCGTCAGATTGATCAGGGTGGCGTTATCGACACGGTAAATCACGAACCAGTCGGGATTGGTAAAGGAGTAGTAGTAATACCAGGTATCGCTCCTGACATCGTAAAGCTGCCCCTCTCCGCTGGTCATTTTATCCATCAGTTCGTCGCTGACGAAGGGTTTAAACAGCGCGCCCGGGTCGGAGTGCAGGACAACTTTGCCATCCCGCTGCACCACAAAAAATTCCCCCTGTACGGGGGCGACCATCTGCCGTAGCGCGAACCCCATGGAGGTGAGATCTAGATGAAAAGCCAGGCTGCCCTTGAGTTTACCCTCCGGAGTAATGATGGGTTTGAAAATGGTAATCGTCGGATGGTGGGTGAAAAAGTCCATATACGGGCTGGTGTAGTGGCTGAAGGTGCTGGCTTCTGCCTGTTTGATAAACCAGGGCCGCGTTTTGGGGTCGAAAGCCAGGCTGTCTTCATTTTTCAGTACTTCCGGGGCGCGCAGATAGTGGCCCTCGGTATCCGCCAGCGAGATGGATGAGACGCTTGGCATCATGTTCTGTAACTGCATTAGCGTGGTTAACCCTTTCTCCGGATCAACGTTCACCGCGCGGTTCAGTTCGTCATTACGGGCAAAGAAGGTGGCCGCGCGGCCGAGGATAAAATCATTTTCCCGCAGCAGCGTTTCCGTATAGTTGATGGCCAGGTTGTGGGTAAAGTTGCGGTTAATATCGTGATAATCTTCGAGAAAATCTTTCCGCTGTGCCAGGGTGACAAAAGTAGCAATCAGCATGA
Organism: Klebsiella sp. w6; assembly: GCF_033100215.1. Lineage (NCBI taxonomy): Bacteria > Pseudomonadati > Pseudomonadota > Gammaproteobacteria > Enterobacterales > Enterobacteriaceae > Klebsiella > Klebsiella sp. w6. The sequence goes on along the minus strand of NZ_CP136907.1, from coordinate 5,295,300 downwards.
AACTGAGCAAAATGCCGGCAAACCCCACGACGATTGGTGTCGTAAAAGAGAGTTTTCTGTTGTGTAGCGCCATGAATCGTTAATCGTCCCGGATGTATAAACCAAGGGTCCGAACGCAGCTTGTGTCAGCGAGCCTGCCGATCGAATCAGTTAACTATTGCTCAATTATAACTCTGAGGCCTTCATCTATCGTGATTTATATTCGTCGATAATGAACCGGCCCTCGCGCAGCGCGGAGAGGCAGGGCGAAAATGAGGAAGAAAACGTTCGCCCTGGTCAGCGTCCGCTGCTGACCCGGGCAGAATAGAAAAACGGCGGCAATCGGGCGACTCCCCATTTTTCATCTCTCGTGCAGGCACGCAAAATAATCAGCGGCTTGCAACATACTTCATGATGATTGCGAGGCGCGTCCCAGCCAGCTGTCCCAGTCTTTCCATACCGGCTGCAGGCCACGGGCGGCTAGCGCGCTGGCGACCTCTTCAGGGCGGCGATCGTCATGTGGGGCAAATTGCTCGAGCTCCGGATGATCGTCGGCGTAGCCGCCGGGCTGCGTTTTAGAGAAGGCGCTGACGTTATTGATCGCCAGCGGGATCACCCGGTCGCGGAACCAGGGTGATTCACGGGTTGAAAGCGACAGCTCAACCTCCGGCGCCAGCAGGCGGAAGGCGCAAATGGTCTGCACCAGCTGGCGCTCATCCATCAGCGAAGCTGGTTCAATACCGCCGGCGCAGGGACGCAGGCGCGGGAAGGAGACCGAGTAGCGGCTGCGCCAGTAGCGCTGTTGCAGCCACAGCAGGTGCTCGGCGACCATAAAGCAGTCCACCCGCCAGCTGTCGGAAAGACCAATCAACGCGCCGAGGCCGATCTTATCGATCCCCGCCTCGCCCAGGCGATCCGGTGTATCCAGCCGCCAGAAGAAATCCTGTTTTTTCCCTTTCAGATGGTGCTGGGCATACATGCTTTCATGGTAGGTCTCCTGATAGACCATTACCCCGTCGAGCCCCAGCGTTTTCAGCTCGGCATACTCTTCGGTCGCCAGCGGCTGCACCTCCATATGCAGCGAGGCAAACTGGCTGCGGATAGCCGGCAGGTGCTGGCGGAAATAATCCATTCCCACCTTGCCCTGATGTTCGCCGGTCACCAGCAGCAGATGCTCAAAGCCCAGGTCGCGGATCGCGGCGCACTCGCGGGCAATCTCGGCGGCATCCAGCGTCTTGCGCTTAATGCGATTGCTCATTGAGAAGCCGCAGTAGGTGCAGTCATTGGCGCACAGGTTGGAGAGATACAGTGGTACGTAAAAGCTGACGGTATTGCCGAAGCGCTGCCGGGTGAGCCGCTGCGCGCGCTGGGCCAGCGGTTCAAGATAGTTGGCCGCCGCCGGTGAAAGCAGGGCCATCATGTCGTCACGGGTGAGCTGTTTGGCCGCCAGCGCCCGTTCGACGTCGGCGGCGGTTTTGCTGTTGATGCGCAGGCGGATGTCGTCCCACTCCAGCTCCCGCCAGCGATCGCTGAAGGTTTTCATGCCAGCGCCTCCAGGAATCCGGTCAGCGGGCTGGTGGCCTGCGCCTGCGTACTGCGTGCCCCCGGTCCGGCCTGACGCGCCAGTAATCCGGCATCGACTGCCATACGGAAGGCGCGGGCCATGGTCACGGGGTCGTCGGCGACGGCAATGGCGGTATTGACCAGCACCGCATCTGCGCCCATCTCCAGCGCCTGCGCCGCATGGCTCGGCACGCCAATTCCGGCATCGACCACCACCGGTACCGCCGCCTGCTCGATAATAATCTCCAGCATGGCTTTGGTTTCCAGCCCCTGATTGGAGCCGATCGGCGCGCCCAGCGGCATCACCGCCGCGCAGCCAACCTCTTCCAGCCGTTTACATAGCACCGGATCGGCGCCGCAGTAGGGCAGGACGACGAACCCTTCGCGGACCAGCAGCTCCGCCGCCTTCAGGGTTTCAATCGGGTCAGGCAGCAGCCAGCGGGCATCCGGGTGGATCTCCAGCTTCAGCCAGTGGGTGCCCAGGGCTTCCCGCGCCAGGCGGGCGGCAAACACCGCCTCTTCCGCCGTCTTGGCGCCTGAGGTATTCGGCAGCAGGTTAACGCCCGCCGCCAGCAGCGGCGCGAGAATCGCGTCATTGTGCTGGCGTAAATCGACGCGCTTCATCGCCAGCGTCACCAGCTGGCTTCCCGAGGCGCGAATCGCCTCGACCATCACCTCCGGGGCGGCGAATTTGCCGGTACCGGTAAAAAGATGGGATTCAAACGTTTTGTCTGCAATACGTAACATGTCAGCCTCCAGCGATAACCTGAAAAAGCAGGATCCGATCGCCTTCCTGTAAGAGATGATCTTCCCACCGGTCGCGCGGCAGGATGTGTTGATTAAGCGCCAGCGCAACGCCCGGCTGCAGCTGTTCGAGCTGGGTCAGCAGGGCGCTGACGCTGAGATTGTCGGCACATGCCAGCGGCTCGTCGTTAAACCAAATCTGCATGCCGCCCTCCGCACACCGGGCAATTCCGGGAGCGCTGTAGCGCCAGATTACGCCAGTTGCTGGTGCGGGCGTCGAACAGCCGCAGGGTATTACGCGGCGTCGTCATGCCGCTGAGCAGCTTAATCGCCTCCAGCGCCTGCAGCGTGCCCATCATGCCGACGACCGGGCCGACGATCCCCGCGGTGCGGCAGTTGCGCTGCGGTTCGTCGCTATCCGGCCACAGGCAGCGATAGCAGCCCTGCGTCCAGGGGGGAGTGAGCACCATCAACTGACCGCCGAAGCCGACGGCGCTGGCGGTCACTAACGGGGTGTCGAGGGCCACACAGGCGGCGTTGATTGCCTGTCGGGTCACCATGTTATCGGTGCAGTCCAGCACCACGTCCGCTTTCGCCACCTCAGCGCGCAGCGCCTCGCCGCTCAGACGTTGCTGGAGCGCAACCAGTTTGATCTGCGGGTTTAGCTGACTGAGCCGGGTCTTTGCCGCCGCGGCTTTTGGCCGGTCGATATCCTCGCTGGTGAACAGGATCTGCCGCTGCAGGTTGCTGAGATGCACGGCGTCGTCATCGGCCAGGGTCAGCGTCCCGACGCCCGCTCCGGCAAGATAGAGCGCCGCCGGAGAGCCCAGCCCGCCAAGGCCGATAATCAGCACCCGGCTGGCTAACAGTTTCTGCTGACCCTCGATGGCAATATCCTCCAGCAGCAGCTGGCGGCTATAGCGCATAAAGTCGTGATCATTCATCGCCCGCTCCCGCCAGCGCCAGCAGCTGGTCTGTCGCTGCCCGCCAGTCCGCCGCCTGGGTAATAGCGCTGACCACCGCGATGCTGCCGACGCCGGTCGCCAGTACGCCCGGCGCTTTTTCCAGACTGATGCCGCCGATCGCGACGGTGGGGTAATCCGCCAGGCGTTGAATATGTCTGGCTAGCTGGTCGAGGCCCTGCGGCGCGGAAGGCATCTGTTTGGTTTGCGTCGGGAAGACATGGCCCAGCGCGATGTAAGAGGGGCGCGCCGCCAGCGCGACATCAATTTCCATATCGTCGTGAGTGGAGACGCCGAGACGCAGTCCGGCTTTGCGGATAGCGCTCAGATCGGTGGTTTCCAGATCTTCTTGCCCCAGGTGTACCCCGTAGGCCTGATGCTTAATCGCCAGCTGCCAGTAATCGTTAATGAACAACCGGGCGTGATAGCGGCGGCCAAGGGCGATGGCGGCGATCACGTCATCCTCCACGTCGCTGTCACGTTGATCTTTGATGCGCAGTTGAAGAGTACGCACTCCCGCCTCCAGCAGGCGCTCAATCCACGCCACGCTGTCAACCACCGGGTAGAGTCCAAGACGAAATGGGACGGGTGGAAAATCAGGTTGATACATCAGGCTTCCTCCTGTTTCAGGTAGATTTCGCCGCCACGGGCGCGGAAGTGATGCGACATATCGGCCATGCCAGCTTCGATATTTTGCTTCGCGGCGTAGTCGCGGACTTCCTGGGTGATTTTCATCGAACAGAATTTCGGCCCGCACATGGAGCAGAAATGGGCGACCTTGCCGGACTCCTGCGGCAGGGTTTCATCGTGATAGGCCCGCGCGGTGAAGGGGTCGAGCGCGAGGTTGAACTGGTCTTCCCAGCGGAATTCGAAACGCGCTTTGGACATCGCGTTGTCGCGGATCTGCGCCCCGGGGTGGCCTTTCGCGAGGTCGGCGGCGTGGGCGGCGATTTTGTAGGTAATCAGCCCCTGTTTCACATCCTCTTTGTTGGGCAGGCCGAGATGCTCTTTTGGCGTGACGTAGCACAGCATCGCGCAGCCAAACCAGCCGATCATCGCCGCGCCGATACCGGAAGTGAAATGGTCGTAGCCCGGCGCGATGTCGGTGGTGAGCGGGCCTAAGGTATAGAACGGCGCTTCGTGGCAATGCTCCAGCTCTTCGGTCATATTGCGGCGGATCATCTGCATCGGCACGTGGCCGGGGCCTTCAATCATCACCTGTACGTCATACTCCCAGGCGATTTTCGTCAGTTCGCCTAGGGTGCGCAGCTCGGAAAACTGCGCCTCGTCGTTGGCGTCCTGAATGGAGCCGGGGCGCAGGCCATCGCCGAGGGACAGCGAAACGTCATAGGCGGCGCAGATTTCGCAGATTTCGCGGAAGTGCTGGTAGAGGAAGTTTTCCTGATGGTGCGACAGGCACCATTTGGCCATGATTGAACCACCGCGCGACACGATACCTGTCAGGCGCTTCGCGGTCATCGGCACGTAGCGCAGCAGTACGCCGGCGTGAATCGTGAAGTAGTCGACGCCCTGTTCGGCCTGTTCCAGCAGGGTATCGCGGAAGGCTTCCCAGGTCAGGTTCTCGGCAATGCCGTTGACCTTCTCCAGCGCCTGGTAAATCGGAACGGTACCAATCGGCACCGGGCTGTTGCGCAGGATCCACTCGCGGGTTTCGTGGATATAGCGGCCGGTGGAGAGGTCCATCACCGTGTCGGCGCCCCAGCGGGTTGACCAGACCAGTTTTTCCACCTCCTCTTCGATGGAAGAGGTCACCGCCGAGTTGCCGATATTGGCATTCACTTTCACCAGGAAATTGCGGCCGATAATCATCGGCTCAGATTCCGGGTGGTTGATGTTGGCGGGGATGATGGCGCGCCCGGCGGCAACTTCATCGCGGACGAACTCGGGGGTAATGTTTTCCGGCAGGCGGGCACCGAAGCCTTCCCCGGCATGCTGCTGGCGCAGAACCTCGCTGCGGATACGTTCGCGACCCATGTTTTCGCGAATGGCGATGAACTCCATCTCCGGCGTGACGATCCCCTGGCGGGCGTAGTGCAGTTGGGTAACGCATTTCCCGGCGACGGCGCGTTTGGGCGTCAGCAGGCCGCTGAAGCGCAGCTCATCGAGACCGTCATCGGCCAGCCGCGCTTTGGTATAGGCCGAGCTGCGTTCGCTGAGCGGAGCGCAGTCGTTACGCGCGTCGATCCACGGCTGGCGCAGCTTTGCCAGCCCCTGGCGGACATCAATGCCAATATCCGGGTCGCCATAAGGGCCGGAGGTGTCATATACCGGGATCGGTTCATTGGCTTCGTACCGGGGGTTATCTTTATCGCCGCCGACGAGGGTCGGGCTGAGCTGAATTTCACGCATCGGGACGCGGATATCCGCTTGTGAGCCGTGAACGTAGATGCGGCGTGAATTGGGAAAAGCGGTACCTGCCAGCGTATCAATGAATCGCTGCGCGTGCTCGCGTTGTTCCCGACGGGTGAGTTTGGTAGTAGACATAGCGCATTCCAGTTAAAAAAGGAGATGGCTTGTCAGACGACGGATGGAGTAACAGATGCGACCGGTCCAGAACGGACAGGAGCGACCAGCAGTTTACTCTTGTTCCCTTCGCAGGTATTAGCCTGATCAGGTTCCGCGGATCCCGAATTAACGGTCTCAGCCTTTTCCACTTTAGCCAGCGCATGGAAAATAGGCACTCCGACAAGATGACGTCCCCTCCGGAGAGGGGGAATGGAGGTAAACTACTCGTTAATTGCGCACAACTCAAGCGGTCGGCGCAATATTATCGCGCACGTCGTTGCTCAGGTTATGCGCGACGGCGAGGGCGATCAGTTTATCCTCCAGCGCGAAACGTGCTTCCAGCGACTCGCCGATATCCGACAGCGCCTGCTGAAATTCAAGGTAGTTATCGTGATCGATAGCGTTTTCGAGGCAGGTATCGTAGTAGTCCATCATCTGCTGGGTATTGGCTTCCAGCTGTGGATAAAGCCGGGTGGCGGCTAAAAGTGGGGTGTCGCCTTCCATTTCGCCAATAATGCGTTCATAAATACTAAAATGACCGGATGAGAGGTAATCCACCAGACTTTGGCAAAAGTCATCCAGCGCCTTTTCGTTTAGCCGCATAAATGACTCTTTGCCCGGTTTCAGGCCAACCAGATTGTAGTAAGCCACGAGCAGATGCTTACGCACTTGTAGCCAGCGATCGACCAGTTCATTACTACCGCCAACGCGCTCCGTCAGATTTTCCAGCTGGTTTAGCATGATTGACTCCGCTAGTTTTGATTTAAATCTGCTCACCAAAATGTAAATATAATGTTAACAACATGCCAGTGAAGCAAAGGTAGTGCAATAGATATGGATCGTATTATTGAAAAATTAGATCGCGGCTGGTGGGTTGTCAGTCACGAACAAAAATTATGGTTGCCTGGTGGAGAATTACCACATGGCGAAGCGGTTAATTTCGATCTTGTCGGACAGCATGCGCTGCATATTGGCGAGTGGCAGGGCGAGTCCGTCTGGATGGTGCGCCAGGATCGCCGCCATGACATGGGATCGTTACGCCAGGTTCTGGATCAGGATCCGGGTCTCTTCCAGCTGGCGGGGCGAGGGATCCAGCTCGCCGAATTTTATCGATCGCATAAATTTTGCGGCTACTGTGGCCATCCGATGCATGCCAGCAAAAGCGAATGGGCGATGCTGTGCAGCCACTGCCGTGAACGCTATTACCCGCAAATTGCCCCCTGCATTATCGTCGCTATCCGTCGCGATGATTCGATCCTGTTGGCGCAACATACCCGCCATCGTAACGGCGTGCACACCGTGCTGGCCGGGTTTGTCGAAGTGGGTGAAACCCTTGAGCAGGCGGTGGCCCGCGAGGTGATGGAGGAGAGCGGTATCAAGGTGAAAAACCTGCGCTATGTGACCTCTCAGCCGTGGCCGTTCCCGCAGTCGCTGATGACCGCTTTTATGGCGGATTACGCGGATGGCGATATCGTGGTCGACAAAAAAGAGCTGCTGACCGCGGACTGGTACCGCTATGACAATCTGCCGCTCCTGCCACCGCCGGGCACGGTGGCGCGTCGGCTTATCGAAGATACGGTGGCGATGTGTCGGGCAGAGTTCGAGTGACATGTTACACTGGGCGCATCAACGCTAAAGGAATGTAAAAATGACCGAACTGAAAAACGATCGTTACCTGCGCGCGCTGCTGCGTCAGCCGGTTGATGTCACCCCGGTGTGGATGATGCGCCAGGCGGGCCGCTATTTACCGGAGTACAAAGCCACCCGTGCGCAAGCGGGCGACTTTATGTCGCTGTGTAAAAATGCCGAGCTGGCCTGCGAAGTGACGCTCCAGCCGCTGCGCCGTTACCCGCTGGATGCGGCGATCCTCTTTTCGGACATCCTGACGATCCCGGACGCCATGGGTCTGGGGCTGTACTTTGAAGCTGGCGAAGGTCCGCGCTTCACCTCGCCGATAAAAAGCAAAGCCGACGTCGACAAGCTGCCAATCCCGGATCCGGAGCAGGAACTGGGCTATGTCATGAACGCCGTGCGTACCATTCGCCGCGAACTGAAAGGCGAAGTGCCGCTGATCGGCTTCTCCGGTAGCCCCTGGACGCTGGCGACCTACATGGTGGAAGGCGGCAGCAGCAAAGCGTTCACCGTGATCAAAAAGATGATGTACGCCGAACCGCAGGCGCTGCATGCGCTGCTGGAGAAGCTGGCGAAAAGCGTCACCTTGTACCTCAACGCGCAGATCAAAGCCGGCGCGCAGTCGGTGATGATTTTCGACACCTGGGGCGGGGTGCTGACCGGTCGCGACTATCAGCAGTTCTCGCTCTACTACATGCATAAAATTGTCGATGGCCTGCTGCGGGAGAACGAAGGCCGCCGCGTGCCGGTGACCCTGTTCACCAAAGGCGGTGGCCAGTGGCTGGAAGCGATGGCGGAGACCGGCTGTGACGCGCTGGGGCTCGACTGGACCACCGATATCGCTGATGCTCGCCGTCGTGTAGGTCACAAAGTGGCGCTCCAGGGCAATATGGACCCGTCGATGCTGTATGCTCCCGCCCCGCGTATTGAAGAGGAAGTGGCGACTATTCTCGCCGGCTTCGGCCAGGGCGAAGGCCATGTCTTTAACCTTGGTCACGGCATCCATCAGGATGTCGACCCGCAGCATGCGGGCGTCTTTGTTGAGGCGGTGCATCGTCTTTCCACACCCTATCATCAATAGGAGATAAGCCGTATGGATTTAGCCGCGCTACGTACCCAACAACAACAGTTAGCCGCGTCGGTCGAGCGAGCGGATCGACTGGATCGCGACCCGCCGGCGTTGATCGGCGGCGCGGATGTCGGGTTTGAGCAGGAAGGGGAAGTGACCCGGGCTGCGATGGTGCTGCTGACCTGGCCTGAGCTTGAGCTGGTGGAGTATCAGGTGGCGCGCGTCGCCACCACCATGCCCTATATTCCCGGCTTTCTCTCATTTCGCGAAACACCTGCGCTGCTGGCGGCGTGGGAGCAGCTTTCGCAAAAACCGGACCTGCTCTTCGTCGACGGCCACGGTATCTCCCATCCCCGGCGGCTCGGCGTCGCCAGCCATTTTGGTCTGATGATTGACGTGCCGACCATCGGGGTGGCGAAAAAACGGCTGTGCGGAAAAATCGGCGAACTGGGTGATGAGCCCGGCGCACTGGCCCCGCTGATGGATAAAAATGAGCAACTGGCCTGGGTCTGGCGCAGCAAAGTGCGCTGCAACCCGCTGTTTATTAGCTCCGGTCACCGGGTGGGCATGGACAGCGCCTTAATGTGGGTTGAGCGCTGCATGCGAGGCTATCGTCTCCCCGAGCCGACGCGCTGGGCCGATGCGGTGGCGTCCCGTCGTCCGTCGTTTGTGCGTTGGCAAGCAAATCACGGCTGATTCAGGTACACTGCGCCTAATTTCTGACTTCGAGAATTCATCATGTTACAAAACCCGATTCACCTGCGCCTGGAGAAGCTGGAAAGCTGGCAGCATGTCACTTTTATGGCCTGCCTGTGCGAGCGTATGTACCCTAACTACGCCATGTTCTGCAAGCAAACCGAGTTCGGCGACGGCCAGCTGTACCGTCGTATCCTGGACCTGATCTGGGAAACGCTGACGGTTAAAGATGCGAAGGTGAATTTCGACAGTCAGCTGGAGAAGCTGGAAGAGGCCATCCCGGCGGCAGATGATTTCGACCTGTACGGTGTTTACCCGGCTATAGACGCCTGCGTGGCGTTGAGCGAACTGATCCATTCGCGTCTGAGCGGTGAAACACTTGAGCACGCGATTGAGGTGAGCAAGACATCCATCACCAGCGTGGCGATGCTGGAAATGACCCAGGCCGGTCGCGAAATGACCGATGAAGAGCTGAAAGCGAACCCGGCGGTAGAGCAGGAATGGGATATTCAGTGGGAAATTTTCCGCCTGCTGGCCGACTGTGAAGAGCGTGACCTTGAGCTGATAAAAGGTCTGCGAGCGGACCTGCGTGAGGCCGGTGAGAGCAATATTGGTATAAATTTTCAGCAGTGAGACCAGAAAACGTGATTTACCGCCTGAATTGTAGCGTCTGAAGGCTTCCATTCCGCCCCCCGTCTGGTCTACATTTGGAGGGCGAAAAAAAGTGGCTATCGGTGCGTGTATGCAGGAGGGTGCTTTTTTGGCATTTCCGTCGCACTCGATGCTTAGCAAGCGATAAACACATTGTAAGGATAACTTATGAACAAGACTCAACTGATTGATGTAATTGCGGACAAAGCTGACCTGTCCAAAGCACAGGCTAAAGCTGCCCTGGAATCTACCCTGGCTGCAATTACTGAGTCTCTGAAAGAAGGTGATGCTGTTCAACTGGTTGGTTTCGGTACCTTCAAAGTGAACCACCGCGCTGAGCGTACTGGCCGCAACCCGCAGACCGGTAAAGAGATCAAAATCGCTGCAGCTAACGTGCCGGCATTTGTTTCTGGCAAAGCACTGAAAGACGCAGTTAAGTAAGACCGCGTGGCAGTGAACAGTTTTATCGAAGGGGCTATTAAGCCCCTTTTGTCTGTCTGGCGCCGGCCTCTGGCGCTGGCGGGCATCCTGTTGCTGACTGCCTGCAGCCACGACGCCTCGCTTCCACCGTTTACCGCCAGCGGTTATGCGGATAATCAGGGGGCGATGCGTATCTGGCGTAAAGATTCAGGTGATGAAGTCCATCTTCTCGCCGCTTTCAGCCCGTGGCGTCACGGGGATACCTCGACCAGTGAATATCGCTGGCAGGGCGATCAATTGACGTTTATCGAACTCAATGTCTACGGTAAGCCGCCGGAACATATTCGCGCCCGCTTCGACGCGCAGGGCGATCTCAGCTTTATGCAGCGGGAAGTCGACGGGCAGAAGCAACAGCTCTCCAGCGACCAGGTCGCACTGTATCGTTATCGCGCCGAGCAGATCCGCCAGACCAGCGATGCTCTCCGCCAGGGACGCGTCGTCCTGCGTCAGGGGCGCTGGAACGCTGCCGCGCATACCGTGTTGACCTGTGAAGGTCAGACGGTTAAGCCTGACCTCGATAGCCGGGCCCTGGCGCATATTGAACGTCGCCAGAGTCATTCCTCCGCCGCGGTGAGCATCGCCTGGCTTGAGGCGTCTGAAGGCTCTCAACTATTGCTGGTCGCCAATGAAAACTTTTGCACCTGGCAGCCGACAGAAAAAAGCTTCTAACGATTACCAGTGGTTCATGCCCCTATGACCACCGCCGTTACCGCGGCAGCCGTTGTATCCCATTCCTGCGCCACGGGGAACGCCCGCCTCAGCCAGGGCGACATCAAACTTCACCCGCTGCTGATCCAGCTTCTGGCGTAAGCCTTCCATCTCCTGAGCGACAGCTTCAATCTTTCCACTGTCCGGCTTTTGCGTCGTGAGCAGCGCATTGTACTCATAGCGTTTGGACTGCAGCTGCTGGCGCAGGGCGCTGGTTTGCGCAGCGTAATCGTTATGCAGCTTTTGCGCGGTAGCCTGCTGCTCCTGGGTCAGCTGGCTGTAACCCTGCGCGCCCATTCTGTTGTTATCGCCCCAGTGATGGTTGGCCCAGGCCGCGTTGCTGCCAAAGGTCAGTGCGGCAAGGGTGACGAGGGTGAGAGGTAAGTTACGGTTCCGTTTCATGGCATTATCTCCTGTGTGGTTTCTCTCGTTATTGCATCTTCCATGCCAGCCTGAAAAAGCCCGCCCGTACGGGCCTGCCGGAGGAGCCGATGGGGAAGGTGGGTAAAAATGACCCGTTCCTGGCGGGTCAGGCGGGTCATTTTTACTCGCTAAACCGCAGGCGATATGTTTGAGAACAGGATTGACGGCGTGGGAAAATGGCATGATTTCTGCTGAAGGATCCTGCAGAAAGCGAAAAAGAGATGACAAGGACTCACCGATGAAGATCAAACCTTTCTCCCGGCACGCCGCTGCGGACGCCCTGAGCTGGCTGCTGACCGGCGCAATGGTGCTGTTGGTCATGCTGTTCTCCGTAATGATCGTCCGCGACTACGGTCGTGAGACGACCGCCGCCCGACAAACCATTGAGGAGAAGGGGAGCGTGCTGATCCGCGCGCTGGAGTCTGGCACGCGCGTCGGGATGGGGATGCGTATGCATCATGCGCAGCTGCAGGCCCTGCTGGAAGAGATGGCCTGGCAGCCTGGAGTGCTGTGGTTCGCGGTGACCGATGAAAACGGTAAAATCATCGCCCATAGCGATCCGCAACAGGTGGATAACGCGCTGTACAGTCCGGCGCAGATGCGCGAACTCCACGTGAGCGAACAGGCCCGCTGGCGCCGGCTTAGCGAACCGCAGCCGGCGCTGGAGATCTATCGCCAGTTCCGCCCGCTCAATCCTGCTCGCGGCCATCATATGGGGATGATGAATCGCGGCAACAGCGCGCTGGCTCAGCCCACTGTCCCGCAGGTGATTTTTATCGCCTTTGATAGCCGCGAGCTGGATGCGGCGCAGGCCCGCGGCCAGCGTAACATGATGATCATGCTGGGCGCCGCGGCGCTGGTCATCGCGGCGACGATCCTCGCTCAGTTCTGGTTCCGCCGCTATCGTCGCTCACGCCAGCAGCTGCTGGAGGCGATGGCCCGCAAAGAAAAGCTGGTGGCGCTTGGCCATCTGGCGGCGGGTGTCGCGCATGAGATCCGCAATCCGCTCTCTTCGATTAAAGGGCTGGCGAAGTATTTTGCCGAACGCACTCCCCCAGGCGGCGAAGCGCAGCAATTAGCCCAGGTGATGGCGAAAGAAGCCGACCGCCTGAACCGGGTGGTCAGCGAGCTGCTGGAGCTGGTCCGGCCCGCGCATTTAAATTACCAGCCGGTGGATATCAACGCGCTTATCCGGCACTCATTGCAGCTGGTAAGCCAGGATGCGCAGAGTCGCGGGATCGCACTGCAATTTACTCCGCGCCCTGAGTTAACCACGATCAACGCCGATGCTGACCGCCTGAACCAGGTGCTGTTGAACCTGTACCTGAACGCGATGCAGGCGATTGGCCGTGATGGCGTCATTCACGTATCGGCAAGCGAAGCCGATCGTCAGCGGGTGAAAATCGTCGTCACGGATAGCGGTAAGGGGATGAGCGATGAAGAGCTGCAGGCCATCTTCACACCGTATTTCACCACCAAGGCGGACGGCACGGGGCTGGGGCTGGCGGTGGTACAGAATATTATCGAACAACATGGCGGGACAATCCGCGCCGAAAGCCAGCCGGGGGCCGGAGCGATATTTACGCTTTGGCTACCGGTGGAGGCTCAACGGAGGGAAGATGAGCAGCGATAAAGTACAGATTCTGGTTGTCGATGATGACGTCAGCCACTGCACAATTCTGCAGGCGCTGCTGCGCGGCTGGGGCTATCAGGTGGCGTTAGCTCACAACGGCCTGCAGGCGCTGGAGCAGATCCATCAGCAGGTCTTCGACCTGGTGCTGTGCGATATCCGTATGGCGGAGATGGACGGTATCGCGACGCTAAAAGAGATTAAGGCCTATAACCCGGCGATACCGGTGCTGATCATGACGGCGTTTTCCAGCGTCGGCACGGCGGTAGAGGCCATTAAGTCCGGGGCGCTGGATTACCTGGTCAAACCGCTGGATTTTGACACCCTGCAGCAGACGCTGGTTCAGGCGCTGGCGCACACGCAACAGAGCGAGAGCGATCCCAGCGTTGCGACGGATTCACGGTGGGGCATGATTGGTGATAGCCCGGCGATGCGGGCGCTTATCAACAATATTATGTTGGTGGCGCCCTCAGATGCGACGGTGCTGATCTGCGGCGAATCGGGAACGGGTAAAGAACTGGTGGCGCGCGCCATCCACGCCTGCAGCGAGCGCCGCGAGAAGCCGCTGGTGACGCTAAACTGCGCGGCGCTGAATGAGTCGCTGCTGGAGTCCGAGCTGTTCGGTCATGAAAAAGGGGCGTTTACCGGGGCGGAACGGCGGCGGGAAGGGCGTTTTGTCGAGGCGGATGGCGGCACGCTGTTCCTTGATGAAATTGGTGATATCTCACCGCTGATGCAGGTGCGTCTGCTGCGGGCGATTCAGGAACGCGAGGTGCAGCGCGTTGGCAGTAACCAGACGCTTGCCGTTGATGTGCGGCTGATTGCCGCTACCCATCGTAATCTGGCGGAGGAGGTGAGCGCCGGGCGCTTTCGCCAGGATCTCTATTATCGCCTGAACGTCGTGACCATTGATATGCCGCCGCTGCGTCAGCGCCGGGAAGACATTCCTCTACTGGCGCAACACTTTCTTAAGCGCTATGCCGAACGCAATCGCAAAACGGTGCAGGGGTTTACGCCGCAGGCGATGGATCTGCTGATCCACTACCCCTGGCCGGGTAATATCCGTGAACTGGAAAACACGGTGGAGCGGGCGGTGGTGCTGCTGACCGGAAACTATATCTCCGAACGAGAACTGCCGCTGGCGATAGCGGGCACGCCGTTGCCGTCGGGTGGTAGCGAGAACGCGCTGATTCAGCCGTTAGTGGAAGTTGAAAAAGAAGTCATTCTTTCGGCGCTGGAAAAAACGGGCGGCAACAAAACTGAAGCCGCCCGTCAGTTAGGCATTACGCGGAAAACGCTGCTGGCAAAACTTAGCCGTTAGCTTTTTCACGTTCGATGGCGCGCCAGCCGATATCGTTACGGCTAAAGCTGCCGTCCCAGTGAATATCGGTCAGCAGTTGATAGGCGCGCTGCTGCGCCTGCGCCACGGTTTCACCCAGCGCGGTCACGCACAGCACGCGCCCGCCGTTGGTGACGACGCGCTGGTCGTCTGCCAGTTTGGTGCCGGCATGGAAGACTTTACCATCTGCCGCTTCCTGCTGCGGCAGGCCGAAGATCTCATCACCCGTGTTGTAATTGCCCGGATAGCCGCCGGCGGCAACCACCACACCCAGCGACGCGCGGTCATCCCACTCGGAGGTTTTCTCGTCCAGTTTGCCCGCGCAGGCGGCGAGGCACAGATCTACCAGGTCGGACTTCATGCGCAGCATGATCGGCTGGGTTTCCGGATCGCCAAAGCGGCAGTTGAACTCAATTACCTTCGGGTTACCCTGTTTGTCGATCATCAGACCGGCATACAGAAAACCAGTATAGGTATTGCCTTCAGCGGCCATGCCTTTCACGGTTGGCCAGATAATCCGCTCCATGGTGCGCTGATGGACTTCATCAGTCACGACCGGCGCCGGAGAATAAGCGCCCATCCCACCGGTGTTCGGGCCGGTATCGCCGTTGCCGACGCGTTTGTGATCCTGGCTGGTGGCCATCGGCAGGACGTGCTCGCCGTCGACCATCACAATAAAGCTGGCCTCTTCGCCATCGAGGAACTCTTCAATCACGATACGGTGGCCAGCATCGCCAAAGGCGTTGCCGGCCAGCATATCTTTGACCGCCGCTTCGGCTTCCTCAAGGGTCATCGCCACGATAACGCCTTTACCTGCCGCCAGACCGTCGGCTTTGATGACGATCGGCGCGCCTTTCTCCCGCAGATAAGCCAGCGCAGGCTCGACCTCGGTGAAATTCTGGTATTCCGCCGTCGGGATATGATGACGGGCGAGGAAATCTTTGGTGAAGGCTTTTGAGCCTTCCAGCTGCGCGGCGCCTTCGGTTGGCCCAAAGATGGTCAGCCCTGCGGCACGAAACGCGTCAACCACGCCAATGACCAGCGGCGCTTCCGGGCCAACGATGGTCAGATCGATGTTCTCATCCTGCGCAAAGCGAAGCAGCGCCGGAATATCGGTGACGCCGATGGCGACGTTTTGCAGCGCCGGCTCCAGGGCGGTACCCGCGTTGCCCGGCGCGACATAGACGGTATCAACCAGCGGTGACTGGGCCGCTTTCCAGGCCAGCGCGTGTTCGCGCCCGCCGTTGCCGATTACTAATACTTTCATCTGCTGCTCCGTGAATTAATGGCGGAAGTGGCGCATGTCGGTGAAGATCATGGCGATACCATGTTCGTCCGCGGCGGCAATCACTTCTTCGTCGCGGATAGAGCCGCCCGGCTGGATCACACAGGTGATGCCTACTGCGGCTGCGGCATCAATGCCGTCGCGGAACGGGAAGAAGGCGTCAGAGGCCATGGCGGAGCCTTTCACTTCCAGACCTTCGTCACCGGCTTTAATCCCGGCAATTTTCGCTGAGTAGACGCGGCTCATCTGACCGGCGCCTATGCCGATGGTCATGTTGTCTTTGGCATAGACGATGGCGTTGGATTTAACGAATTTCGCCACTTTCCAGCAGAACAGCGCATCGCGCAGTTCCTGCTCGCTCGGCTGACGTTTGCTGACCACGCGCAGTTCGCCCGCAGTGACCATGCCGAGATCGCGGTCCTGAACCAGCAGGCCGCCATTGACACGTTTGAAATCGAGGCCGGCAACGCGAGTATCCCACTGGCCACAGACCAGTACGCGGACGTTCTGTTTCGCGGCGGTGATCTTCAGCGCTTCTTCGCTGGCGGACGGCGCGATGATCACTTCGACGAACTGGCGAGAGATGATCGCCTGCGCGGTTTCTGCATCCAGCTCGCGGTTAAAGGCGATGATGCCGCCGAACGCGGAGGTTGGGTCAGTTTTATAGGCGCGATCGTAGGCGTCGAGAATCGAGTCGCTGACGGCAACGCCGCATGGGTTAGCGTGCTTAACGATCACGCAGGCTGGCTCATTGAACTCTTTCACGCACTCCAGCGCCGCATCGGTATCGGCAATGTTGTTATAGGAGAGCGCTTTGCCCTGCAGCTGAGTGGCGGTCGCCACGGAAGCTTCTTTGACATTCTCTTCTATATAGAAGGCAGCCTGCTGGTGGCTGTTTTCGCCGTAGCGCATATCCTGCTTCTTAATGAAGTTCAGATTCAGGGTGCGTGGGAAGCGGCCAGCGGCTTCTTTGCTTTCGCCGTGATAGGCCGGAACCATGCTGCCGAAGTAGTTAGCGATCATGCTGTCGTAAGCTGCGGTGTGTTCGAAGGCTTTAATGGCGAGGTCGAAGCGGGTGTTCAGCGTCAGGGAGCCTTCGTTGGCGTCCATCTCATTAATGATGGCGTCGTAGTCGCTGCTCTTCACTACGATAGCAACGTCTTTATGGTTCTTCGCTGCGGAGCGCACCATGGTTGGGCCGCCGATATCAATGTTTTCCACCGCGTCTTCCAGCGAGCAGCCTTCACGAGCGACGGTCTGGGCAAACGGGTAAAGGTTAACGACCACCATATCGATAGGCGCAATACCGTGCTGCTGCATGATACCGTCATCCTGACCGCGACGACCGAGGATGCCGCCGTGTACTTTCGGATGCAGGGTCTTCACGCGTCCATCCATCATTTCCGGGAAACCGGTGTAGTCAGAGACTTCGGTAACCGGCAGGCCTTTATCTGCCAGCAAGCGGGCGGTGCCGCCGGTGGACAGCAGCTCGACACCACGAGCGGAAAGCGCCTGCGCGAATTCGACGATACCGGCCTTGTCAGAAACACTGAGCAGAGCGCGGCGGACTGGACGACGTTGTTGCATGGTATTAAATCCCCAGGATTTGAACATTACAGAGAGCGTTAGGTGAGTTTTTGCCTAAAAACTCACCTAACGCACCCAACCGGGCATCCGTGTCATAGCGCGGCATTGTAACGAAAACGTTTGCGCAACGCTCGCGAATTTTTATCTTTCTCTTTCAGGCACCGTTTCTTCTTTATATAGAAGCTGACCCACCGGGCTTTTGTCGCCCTTTCATCGCGCTTCTGTGGATAATTCTGTGTGTAAAAGGGTATAAAGCGGGGTTTTGCTGGGGAATGCAGCAGTCAGTCATTTTTCTGCCATTTTTCTATTGCAGGCGCTCGAAAACTCCCTATAATGCGCCTCCATCGACACGGCGGATGTGAATCACTTCACACAAACAGCCAGTTCGGTTGAAGAGAAAAATCCTGAAATTCAGGGTTGACTCTGAAAGAGGAAAGCGTAATATACGCCACCTCGCGACAGAGCGCTAAAGCGCGTCGCAACTGCTCTTTAACAATTTATCAGACAATCTGTGTGGGCACTCAAAGTGACATGGATTCTTAACGTCCTCGGACGAAAAATGAATACCAAGTCTCTGAGTGAACATACGTAATTCATTACGAAGTTTAATTCACGAGCATCAAACTTAAATTGAAGAGTTTGATCATGGCTCAGATTGAACGCTGGCGGCAGGCCTAACACATGCAAGTCGAGCGGTAGCACAGAGAGCTTGCTCTCGGGTGACGAGCGGCGGACGGGTGAGTAATGTCTGGGAAACTGCCTGATGGAGGGGGATAACTACTGGAAACGGTAGCTAATACCGCATAACGTCGCAAGACCAAAGTGGGGGACCTTCGGGCCTCATGCCATCAGATGTGCCCAGATGGGATTAGCTAGTAGGTGGGGTAACGGCTCACCTAGGCGACGATCCCTAGCTGGTCTGAGAGGATGACCAGCCACACTGGAACTGAGACACGGTCCAGACTCCTACGGGAGGCAGCAGTGGGGAATATTGCACAATGGGCGCAAGCCTGATGCAGCCATGCCGCGTGTGTGAAGAAGGCCTTCGGGTTGTAAAGCACTTTCAGCGGGGAGGAAGGCGGTGAGGTTAATAACCTCATCGATTGACGTTACCCGCAGAAGAAGCACCGGCTAACTCCGTGCCAGCAGCCGCGGTAATACGGAGGGTGCAAGCGTTAATCGGAATTACTGGGCGTAAAGCGCACGCAGGCGGTCTGTCAAGTCGGATGTGAAATCCCCGGGCTCAACCTGGGAACTGCATTCGAAACTGGCAGGCTAGAGTCTTGTAGAGGGGGGTAGAATTCCAGGTGTAGCGGTGAAATGCGTAGAGATCTGGAGGAATACCGGTGGCGAAGGCGGCCCCCTGGACAAAGACTGACGCTCAGGTGCGAAAGCGTGGGGAGCAAACAGGATTAGATACCCTGGTAGTCCACGCTGTAAACGATGTCGATTTGGAGGTTGTGCCCTTGAGGCGTGGCTTCCGGAGCTAACGCGTTAAATCGACCGCCTGGGGAGTACGGCCGCAAGGTTAAAACTCAAATGAATTGACGGGGGCCCGCACAAGCGGTGGAGCATGTGGTTTAATTCGATGCAACGCGAAGAACCTTACCTGGTCTTGACATCCACAGAACTTTCCAGAGATGGATTGGTGCCTTCGGGAACTGTGAGACAGGTGCTGCATGGCTGTCGTCAGCTCGTGTTGTGAAATGTTGGGTTAAGTCCCGCAACGAGCGCAACCCTTATCCTTTGTTGCCAGCGGTTAGGCCGGGAACTCAAAGGAGACTGCCAGTGATAAACTGGAGGAAGGTGGGGATGACGTCAAGTCATCATGGCCCTTACGACCAGGGCTACACACGTGCTACAATGGCATATACAAAGAGAAGCGACCTCGCGAGAGCAAGCGGACCTCATAAAGTATGTCGTAGTCCGGATTGGAGTCTGCAACTCGACTCCATGAAGTCGGAATCGCTAGTAATCGTAGATCAGAATGCTACGGTGAATACGTTCCCGGGCCTTGTACACACCGCCCGTCACACCATGGGAGTGGGTTGCAAAAGAAGTAGGTAGCTTAACCTTCGGGAGGGCGCTTACCACTTTGTGATTCATGACTGGGGTGAAGTCGTAACAAGGTAACCGTAGGGGAACCTGCGGTTGGATCACCTCCTTACCTTAAAGAACCTGCCTTTGTAGTGCTCACACAGATTGTCTGATGAAAGTAAAGAAGCAAGGCGTCTTGCGATTGAGACTTCAGTGTCCCCTTCGTCTAGAGGCCCAGGACACCGCCCTTTCACGGCGGTAACAGGGGTTCGAATCCCCTAGGGGACGCCACTTGCTGGTTCGTGAGTGAAAGACGCGTGCCGATGTATCTCAAAACTCATCTCCGGGTGATGTTTGAGATATTTGCTCTTTAAAAATCTGGATCAAGCTGAAAATTGAAACGACACACTGTTTAAGTGTGTTCGAGTCTCTCAAATTTTCGCGACACGATGGTGTTTTACGAAACATCTTCGGGTTGTGAGGTTAAGCGACTAAGCGTACACGGTGGATGCCCTGGCAGTCAGAGGCGATGAAGGACGTGCTAATCTGCGAAAAGCGTCGGTAAGGTGATATGAACCGTTATAACCGGCGATGTCCGAATGGGGAAACCCAGTGCAATTCGTTGCACTATCGTTAACTGAATACATAGGTTAACGAGGCGAACCGGGGGAACTGAAACATCTAAGTACCCCGAGGAAAAGAAATCAACCGAGATTCCCCCAGTAGCGGCGAGCGAACGGGGAGCAGCCCAGAGTCTGAATCAGCTTGTGTGTTAGTGGAACGGTCTGGAAAGTCCGACGGTACAGGGTGATAGTCCCGTACACCAAAATGCACAGGTTGTGAACTCGAAGAGTAGGGCGGGACACGTGGTATCCTGTCTGAATATGGGGGGACCATCCTCCAAGGCTAAATACTCCTGACTGACCGATAGTGAACCAGTACCGTGAGGGAAAGGCGAAAAGAACCCCGGCGAGGGGAGTGAAAAAGAACCTGAAACCGTGTACGTACAAGCAGTGGGAGCACCTTCGGGTGTGACTGCGTACCTTTTGTATAATGGGTCAGCGACTTATATTCTGTAGCAAGGTTAACCGTATAGGGGAGCCGCAGGGAAACCGAGTCTTAACTGGGCGTTAAGTTGCAGGGTATAGACCCGAAACCCGGTGATCTAGCCATGGGCAGGTTGAAGGTTGGGTAACACTAACTGGAGGACCGAACCGACTAATGTTGAAAAATTAGCGGATGACTTGTGGCTGGGGGTGAAAGGCCAATCAAACCGGGAGATAGCTGGTTCTCCCCGAAAGCTATTTAGGTAGCGCCTCGTGAACTCATCTTCGGGGGTAGAGCACTGTTTCGGCTAGGGGGTCATCCCGACTTACCAACCCGATGCAAACTACGAATACCGAAGAATGTTATCACGGGAGACACACGGCGGGTGCTAACGTCCGTCGTGAAGAGGGAAACAACCCAGACCGCCAGCTAAGGTCCCAAAGTCATGGTTAAGTGGGAAACGATGTGGGAAGGCACAGACAGCCAGGATGTTGGCTTAGAAGCAGCCATCATTTAAAGAAAGCGTAATAGCTCACTGGTCGAGTCGGCCTGCGCGGAAGATGTAACGGGGCTAAACCATGCACCGAAGCTGCGGCAGCGACACTATGTGTTGTTGGGTAGGGGAGCGTTCTGTAAGCCTGCGAAGGTGGCCTGTGAGGGTTGCTGGAGGTATCAGAAGTGCGAATGCTGACATAAGTAACGATAAAGCGGGTGAAAAGCCCGCTCGCCGGAAGACCAAGGGTTCCTGTCCAACGTTAATCGGGGCAGGGTGAGTCGACCCCTAAGGCGAGGCCGAAAGGCGTAGTCGATGGGAAACAGGTTAATATTCCTGTACTTGGTGTTACTGCGAAGGGGGGACGGAGAAGGCTATGTTAGCCGGGCGACGGTTGTCCCGGTTTAAGCATGTAGGCGGAGGTTCCAGGTAAATCCGGTACCTTTTAACGCTGAGGTGTGATGACGAGGCACTACGGTGCTGAAGTAACAAATGCCCTGCTTCCAGGAAAAGCCTCTAAGCATCAGGTAACATTAAATCGTACCCCAAACCGACACAGGTGGTCAGGTAGAGAATACCAAGGCGCTTGAGAGAACTCGGGTGAAGGAACTAGGCAAAATGGTGCCGTAACTTCGGGAGAAGGCACGCTGGTGTGTAGGTGAAGTCCCTGCGGACGGAGCTGAGACCAGTCGAAGATACCAGCTGGCTGCAACTGTTTATTAAAAACACAGCACTGTGCAAACACGAAAGTGGACGTATACGGTGTGACGCCTGCCCGGTGCCGGAAGGTTAATTGATGGGGTTATCCGTAAGGAGAAGCTCTTGATCGAAGCCCCGGTAAACGGCGGCCGTAACTATAACGGTCCTAAGGTAGCGAAATTCCTTGTCGGGTAAGTTCCGACCTGCACGAATGGCGTAATGATGGCCAGGCTGTCTCCACCCGAGACTCAGTGAAATTGAACTCGCTGTGAAGATGCAGTGTACCCGCGGCAAGACGGAAAGACCCCGTGAACCTTTACTATAGCTTGACACTGAACATTGAGCCTTGATGTGTAGGATAGGTGGGAGGCTTTGAAGCGTGGACGCCAGTCTGCGTGGAGCCAACCTTGAAATACCACCCTTTAATGTTTGATGTTCTAACGTAGGCCCCTGACCGGGGTTGCGGACAGTGTCTGGTGGGTAGTTTGACTGGGGCGGTCTCCTCCCAAAGAGTAACGGAGGAGCACGAAGGTTAGCTAATCCTGGTCGGACATCAGGAGGTTAGTGCAATGGCATAAGCTAGCTTGACTGCGAGCGTGACGGCGCGAGCAGGTGCGAAAGCAGGTCATAGTGATCCGGTGGTTCTGAATGGAAGGGCCATCGCTCAACGGATAAAAGGTACTCCGGGGATAACAGGCTGATACCGCCCAAGAGTTCATATCGACGGCGGTGTTTGGCACCTCGATGTCGGCTCATCACATCCTGGGGCTGAAGTAGGTCCCAAGGGTATGGCTGTTCGCCATTTAAAGTGGTACGCGAGCTGGGTTTAGAACGTCGTGAGACAGTTCGGTCCCTATCTGCCGTGGGCGCTGGAGAATTGAGGGGGGCTGCTCCTAGTACGAGAGGACCGGAGTGGACGCATCACTGGTGTTCGGGTTGTCATGCCAATGGCACTGCCCGGTAGCTAAATGCGGAAGAGATAAGTGCTGAAAGCATCTAAGCACGAAACTTGCCCCGAGATGAGTTCTCCCTGAGACTATAAGTCTCCTGAAGGAACGTTGAAGACGACGACGTTGATAGGCCGGGTGTGTAAGCGCAGCGATGCGTTGAGCTAACCGGTACTAATGAACCGTGAGGCTTAACCTTACAACGCCGAAGCTGTTTTGGCGGATTTGAGAGAAGATTTTCAGCGTGATACAGATTAATCGATGCGTCCGCAGGACGTGTTGAAAACAGAATTTGCCTGGCGGCGATAGCGCGGTGGTCCCACCTGACCCCATGCCGAACTCAGAAGTGAAACGCCGTAGCGCCGATGGTAGTGTGGGGTCTCCCCATGTGAGAGTAGGGAACTGCCAGGCATCAAACAAAGCAGAAAGCTCAGTCGAAAGACTGAGCTTTTTGTTTTTGCGTTTTAACAAGAACCCCGTCCCGAAAGGTGCGGGGTTTTTTGCTGTGTGGGGTATATCTCCCCGGTGGCGCTGCGCTTACCGGGGCTACACGATCCGTAGCCCGGACAAGGTGCGCAGCACCGCCTCCGGGGAGGTCCCTGTCTAAGGGTCAGCAGTTGCGACGTCAATCTTAGTCTGCTTCAGCCTGCTGCTCATGTATCAAATTCAATAACGGATACGGTTGCCCCAGATCGTCCGTCTCAGAACGCCCTGTCACGTTAAAACCCATCCTCTGATAAAACCCGACCGCTTGTTCATTCTGCTCATTCACATTCGTCGTCAGCTTTGGCGTTAACGACAGGGCATGCTCAATCAGCAATTTCCCCACGCCGCAGCCGCGGACATCCGGATCGACGAACAGCGCATCCATATGCTCTCCGGTAAGCAGCATAAAGGCGATCGGCTGGTCCTGGGTGTTAGCCGCCACCCACAGCGGAGCCTCCGGTAAAAATGCGCGTACCATCTCCTCCAGCTCCTTTCGATACGCTTTTGACAGAAAATCGTGCGTGGCGTCGACCGACCGACACCATATCGCAATCAGTTTATCCCCTTCATCTGGCCGGGAACGGCGGATGCTAATAACCATATTTTCTCCTTTTCTTCATTCTTATATTCTAACTCAATGCGCGCCGTGAAATTTTCTCACCGTGAACATGCAGACTCGACATTCACCCGATTCCTGGTTATCTTCAGCTATCTGGATGTCTAAACGTTTATACGTATGCTATGAGGTAATACAGTTATGCCAATTCGGGTGCAGGACGAGCTACCAGCCGTCAGTTTCTTGCGCAATGAAAACGTCTTTGTGATGACGACAACACGTGCAACGACTCAGGAAATTCGCCCCCTGAAGGTGTTAATCCTCAACCTGATGCCGAAGAAAATCGAGACGGAAAATCAGTTCCTGCGTCT
Source organism: Klebsiella sp. w6 (assembly GCF_033100215.1). Taxonomy (NCBI): domain Bacteria; kingdom Pseudomonadati; phylum Pseudomonadota; class Gammaproteobacteria; order Enterobacterales; family Enterobacteriaceae; genus Klebsiella; species Klebsiella sp. w6. Next base: position 5,271,390 of record NZ_CP136907.1, on the reverse strand, counting down.
GCTGTCGAACTCTCCGCTGCAGGTGGACATCCAGTTGTTGCGTATTGATGCGCGTGAGTCGCGTAATACGCCGGCGGAGCATCTGAATAACTTTTACTGCAATTTCGATGAGATCTGCGATCAGAACTTTGATGGCCTGATTGTCACCGGTGCCCCCTTAGGCCTGGTTGAGTTTAACGATGTTGCTTACTGGCCACAGATCAAACAGGTGCTGGAGTGGGCGAAGGATCACGTCACCTCCACGTTGTTCGTCTGTTGGGCGGTTCAGGCCGCGCTGAATATTCTGTACGGCATTCCGAAGCAGACCCGCGCCGAAAAGATTTCTGGCGTTTATGAACACCATATTCTGCATCCACACGCCTTACTGACCCGCGGTTTCGACGACTCTTTCCTGGCCCCGCACTCACGCTATGCTGATTTTCCGGCGGGGCTTATCCGCGACTACACCGATCTCGAGATCCTCGCGGAGACGGAAGAGGGCGATGCGTATTTGTTTGCCAGCAAAGATAAGCGCATCGCCTTTGTTACCGGCCACCCGGAGTACGATGCCAATACCCTGGCAAGCGAATATTTCCGCGATGTGGAAGCCGGTTTGAATCCAGAGGTTCCTTACAACTATTTTCCGCAAAACGACCCGCAGAACAAACCGCGCGCCACCTGGCGGAGCCACGGCAATCTGCTGTTTGCTAACTGGCTTAACTATTATGTCTACCAGATTACACCATACGATCTGCGCCATATGAATCCTACACTGGAGTAATACTCTACACGAAACGATCCTAAAGCGTTTCAGCACTTTGCCTCTGGCACCTTCGGGTGCCTTTTTTATTTCCGAAATTCACTTCATGCTCGATGATAACTTTAATTCCATTGTTATCAATATGTTAAGTCTGTTTTAAAATTAAAATGGAAATTGTTTTTGATTTTGGAAATTAATTGAGTAGTCTTAATTGTGCTGAGCGAAAACTACACAACGATCTCTCGCTCGCTTCCAGCGGATCAACCAAGAGGAACAGCACAATGACGCAGCAGGCGACAATCACCGATGAACTGGCCTTTAGTCAGCCCTATGGCGAGCAGGAGAAGCAGATCTTAACGCCTGAGGCGGTAGAATTTCTGACGGAACTGGTGAGCCGCTTTGCGCCGGCGCGTAATAAGCTACTGGCCGCGCGTCAGCAGCAGCAGCAGGCCATTGATCAAGGTGTACTTCCTGACTTTATTTCGGAAACCGCTTCCATTAGAAATGGAAACTGGACCATCCGCGGTATCCCGGCGGATTTGCAGGATCGCCGTGTTGAAATCACCGGTCCCGTTGAACGCAAAATGGTCATTAACGCGATGAATGCCAACGTCAAAGTCTTTATGGCGGACTTTGAGGATTCGCTGGCGCCTGACTGGCGTAAAGTCATTGATGGCCAAATTAACCTGCGTGATGCCGTGAACGGGACTATTAGCTACACCAACGAGGCCGGCAAAATCTACCAGCTGCAGCCCAATCCCGCTGTGCTGGTATGCCGTGTGCGCGGCCTGCACCTGCCGGAAAAGCACGTCACCTGGCGTAATGAGGCCATCCCCGGCAGTCTGTTCGATTTTGCGCTCTATTTTTTTCATAACTACCAGGCGCTGCTGGCGAAGGGGAGCGGTCCCTACTTCTATCTGCCAAAAACCCAGGCCTGGCAGGAGGCGGCATGGTGGAACGATGTCTTTAGCTTTACGGAAGATCGCTTTGACCTGCCGCGCGGCACCATCAAGGCCACGCTGCTGATTGAGACGCTGCCAGCGGTGTTCCAGATGGATGAGATCCTGCATGCGCTGCGCGACCATATTGTTGGCCTGAACTGCGGCCGTTGGGACTACATCTTCAGCTATATCAAAACGCTGAAAAACCATCCGGACCGAGTGTTGCCTGACCGTCAGGTGGTGACGATGGATAAACCGTTCCTCAGCGCCTACTCACGGTTGTTGATTAAGACCTGCCACAAACGCGGTGCGTTTGCGATGGGCGGCATGGCGGCGTTTATCCCGAGCAAAGATGCCGAACGTAACCGTCAGGTGCTGAGCAAAGTCACCGCCGATAAAGAGCTGGAGGCGAACAATGGTCACGATGGCACCTGGATTGCCCACCCGGGGCTGGCGGATACCGCTATGGCGGTGTTTAACCGCGTACTGGGCGATAAGCCGAATCAGCTCTCGGTCACCCGGAGCGCGGATGCGCCAATTACCGCCGAACAGCTGCTGGCCCCCTGCGAGGGCGAGCGCACGGAAGCCGGGATGCGCGCCAACATTCGCGTGGCGGTGCAGTACATCGAAGCCTGGATCTCCGGCAACGGTTGCGTCCCGATTTATGGCCTGATGGAAGACGCCGCGACGGCCGAGATCTCGCGCACCTCTATCTGGCAGTGGATCCATCATCAGAAAACCCTGAACGACGGCACCCCGGTCACGAAGGCGCTGTTCCGCCAGTGGCTGGCGGAAGAGCTGATGGTGATTCAGGAGGAGCTGGGAGAGCACCGTTTCAGCCACGGCCGCTTTGACGATGCGGCGCGACTGATGGAGCAGATCACCACCTCCGACGAGCTAATTGATTTTCTGACATTACCGGGCTACCGCCTGCTGGCCTGATCGCCAGATGGTGTGGTTCGCCATTTAGTCCTTCACCAATGCGCCTGGGGAGCCAGGAAATTATATGGAGCATCTGCACATGAAAACCCGTACCCAACAAATCGAAGAATTAAATAAAGAGTGGACGAACCCGCGCTGGGAAGGCATTACCCGCCCGTACAGCGCGGAAGAGGTGGTGAAGTTACGCGGCTCGGTGAATCCGGAATGCACGCTGGCGCAGCTTGGCGCGGCGAAAATGTGGCGTCTGCTGCACGGTGAGGCGAAAAAAGGGTACGTCAACAGTCTCGGCGCGCTGACCGGCGGCCAGGCCTTGCAGCAGGCGAAGGCGGGTATCGAAGCCATTTATCTCTCCGGCTGGCAGGTGGCGGCGGATGCTAACCTGGCGTCCAGCATGTATCCGGATCAATCGCTGTATCCGGCCAACTCGGTACCGGCGGTGGTGGATCGGATCAACAACACTTTCCGTCGTGCCGATCAGATCCAGTGGTCGGTCGGGATTGAACCGAACGATCCGCGTTATATCGACTACTTCCTGCCGATCGTGGCGGATGCGGAGGCCGGTTTTGGCGGCGTCCTTAACGCCTTTGAGCTGATGAAATCGATGATTGAAGCCGGTGCAGCGGCGGTTCACTTCGAAGATCAGCTGGCGTCAGTGAAGAAGTGCGGTCATATGGGCGGTAAAGTGTTGGTCCCGACCCAGGAGGCGATTCAGAAGCTGGTGGCGGCGCGTCTGGCAGCCGACGTGATGGGGGTCCCGACGCTGGTGATCGCCCGTACCGATGCCGATGCGGCCGATTTAATTACCTCTGACTGCGATCCGTACGATCGTGAGTTTATTACCGGGGATCGCACCAGCGAAGGGTTCTTCCGCACCCACGCCGGGATCGAGCAGGCGATCAGTCGCGGGCTGGCTTATGCGCCGTATGCGGATCTGGTGTGGTGCGAAACGTCGAAACCGGATCTTGAGCAGGCGCGCCGCTTTGCTGAGGCTATCCATGCGCGTTTCCCTGGCAAACTGCTGGCCTATAACTGCTCGCCGTCGTTTAACTGGAAGAAAAATCTCGATGATAAAACCATCGCCAGCTTCCAGCAGCAGCTGTCGGACATGGGATACAAATACCAGTTTATTACCCTCGCCGGGATCCACAGCATGTGGTTCAACATGTTCGACCTCGCCCATGCCTACGCTCAGGGTGAGGGGATGCGCCACTATGTTGAGAAAGTGCAGCAGCCGGAATTCGCTGCCGCGCCGGAAGGCTATAGCTTCGTCTCGCACCAGCAGGAGGTGGGCACTGGCTACTTCGACAAAGTCACTACCATTATCCAGGGCGGCGCCTCATCGGTGACGGCGCTGACCGGCTCGACCGAAGAAGATCAGTTTTGAGCCATGCCCGGCGGCGCGACGCTGACCGGGCCTGGGAAGGGATGCAGGCCGGATAAGCGAGCGCGCCATCCGGCATGACGTGGTGCCGGATGGGGGAAAGCGATGACGCGTGGCCTGGAACTACTGATTGCCCAAACCATTTTACAGGGATTCGACGCCCAGTACGGGCGTTTCCTGGAGGTGACCTCCGGCGCGCAGCAGCGCTTTGAACAGGCTGACTGGCACGCCGTACAGCAGGCGATGAAGCAGCGTATCCATCTCTACGATCACCACGTTGGCCTGGTGGTAGAGCAGCTGCGCTGCATTACCGAAGGGAAAAGTACCGACGTCGATTTTCTTCTGCGGGTGAAACAGCAGTACACCCAACTGTTGCCGGATTACCCTCGCTTTGAAATTGCCGAGAGCTTTTTCAATTCGGTCTACTGCCGACTGTTTGACCACCGCTCGCTGACCCCCGAGCGGCTCTTTATTTTCAGTTCGCAGCCCGAGCGTCCCTTTCGCACCCTACCGCGACCGCTGGCGAAAGATTTCTTTCCGGAACGCGGCTGGTCCCACCTGCTGGGCAAAGTACTGTCCGATTTGCCGCTGCGGCTGCCGTGGCAGAACAAAGCGCGGGATATCGGCTATATCATTGCCAGTCTGCAGGAGGCGCTGGGGGAGGAACTGCTCGCCACCTGTCATCTGCAGGTCGCCAATGAGCTGTTCTACCGGAATAAAGCCGCCTGGCTGGTGGGCAAACTGGTCATGCCGATGGCGACGCTGCCTTTTTTGCTGCCGATCCACCGCAGCGATGAGGGTGAGCTGTTTGTTGACACCTGCCTGACCACCCATGCCGAAGCAAGCATCGTTTTTGGCTTCGCGCGTTCCTATTTTATGGTTTATGCGCCGTTGCCCGGCGCTCTGGTGGAATGGCTGCGTGAGATCCTGCCGGGCAAAACGACGGCCGAGCTGTACATGGCGATTGGCTGTCAGAAGCACGCCAAAACCGAAAGCTATCGCGAATATTTACACTACATTACTCGCTGCGATGAGCAGTTTATTGAAGCGCCGGGCATTCGCGGGATGGTGATGCTGGTGTTTACCCTGCCGGGGTTTGACCGGGTGTTTAAGGTGATCAAAGACCGCTTCGCGCCGCAGAAAGAGGTGACCGCCGCCCACGTGCGCGCCTGCTATCAGCTGGTAAAGGAGCATGACCGCGTCGGGCGGATGGCGGATACCCAGGAGTTTGAAAATTTCGTGCTGGATAAACGGCAAATCGCGCCGGCGCTGCTGGCGCTGTTGCAGGCGGAAGCGGGGAACAAACTTACCGATCTCGGCGACCGCATCGTCATCAGTCATCTGTATATTGAACGGCGAATGGTGCCGCTCAACCTGTGGCTGGAGCAGGTTAACGGCCAGGCATTGCGTGATGCGGTAGAAGAGTATGGCAATGCTATCCGCCAGCTGGCCGCCGCCAACATCTTTCCCGGCGATATGCTGTTTAAAAACTTCGGTGTCACCCGCCATGGCCGGGTGGTGTTCTACGACTATGACGAAATTTGCTATATGACAGAGGTGAATTTCCGCCAGATCCCGCCGCCGCGCTATCCGGAAGATGAGCTGGCCAGCGAGCCGTGGTACAGCGTTTCGCCGGGGGATGTGTTTCCGGAGGAGTTCCGCCACTGGCTGTGCGCCGACCCGCGCGTTGGGCCGCTGTTTGAGGAGATGCATGCCGACCTGCTGCGCGCGGACTACTGGCGCGAGCTGCAGACGCGGATTAAAAACGGCCATGTGGAAGATGTTTACGCCTACCGGCGCAAGCAGCGTTTTAGCGTGCGCTATGGCGCTGACAGTAGGCCGGATAAGGTGTTTACGCCGCCATCCGGCAGGGTGCGCCGATCTGCCTGATGGCGCTACGCTTATCAGGCCTACTTAAAATGCCCCAGTGGGGCATTTTTTTATTTAACCCCGCCATACGCCAGCGTCACTTCCTTCGCCGCTTTGATCACCAGCGCGCCCAGCTCGGTCACCCGGTCATCGGTCATGCGTGAAATCGGCCCGGAGATGGAGATTGCCGCGAACGGTTCGCGATGTTCATCATAAATGCAGGCGGCGACGCAGCGCAGGCCGAGCGCGTGCTCCTCGTCATCGAAAGAGTAGCCCCGTTTGCGGGTCTGCGCTAAATCTTCCTTCAGATGCAGCGGCGAGACCAGCGTGGCATGCGTATAGGCATGCAGCCCTTTACGGTGCAGCAGGCTGGTGACCTGCTCTTCGCTTAATTGCGAGAGAAACGCCTTCCCGGCGCCGGAGGCGTGCATCGGCAGTTTACCGCCGATCGGCGCCGACATACGCATCAGCTGGGTGCACTGCACCTGGTCGATAATGATCGCCTGGTGGTCGCTCTGGTCAAGTACCGCCAGATTCACCGTTTCACCGGAATCTTCCATCAGCTGGCGCAGGATCGGGTGGACAATCGCCAGCAGATTGCGGCTTTGCAGAAAGCTGCTGCCCACCACGAAGGCATGCGCCCCGACGGCCCAGTGGCCCAGCTCGCCGACCTGGCGGACGAAACCCAGCTGCTGCATGGTGGTCAGCAGGCGGTGAGTGGTGGAGTTGGGCAGACCCGCCTGCTGCGCCAGCTCGGTCAGCGCGACGCTGCTGTGAGACTCGGCAATCCATTCGAGCAATTTCAGGCCGCGGGTCAGCGACTGAACCTGACCGCCAGCCTGCTGGGCGGTGGCAGCCGCGGGTTTTCTGCCGCGTTTCGCGGGAACGGGGGTAGTGGCCATCGCGGACTCCTTTTTCTGTATCGTGGAAATGATTTTCGTTTTATTTGGCGATAATGCAATCACAACCGGACTCATCGGAGGAGTGAAGCTGAACATGTCTCATATTGCCTGTTGTTGTCTTTTCCGCTCCGGTGGTTTATGCCAGTATGGTTTGTTGGCTATTTGGCCTGAGTTGAGCGTTGTCGGGAGCAAGTGTGAGCAGCAAAGTTGAGCAACTGCATCAGCAGTTAAAAGAACGTATTCTGGTTCTGGATGGGGGCATGGGCACCATGATCCAGGGCTATCGTCTGAGTGAGCAGGACTTTCGCGGTGAGCGCTTTGCTGACTGGCCGTGCGACCTGAAAGGCAACAACGACCTGCTGGTGCTCAGCAAGCCCGAGGTGATCCGCGAGATCCACGACGCCTACTTCGAGGCCGGTGCGGATATCATTGAGACCAACACCTTTAACTCGACGACCATCGCGATGGCGGATTACCAGATGGAATCCCTGTCGGCCGAGATCAACTTTGCCGCGGCGAAGCTGGCCCGCGCCAGCGCCGACGCCTGGACGGCCCGCACGCCGGAAAAACCGCGCTACGTCGCGGGCGTGCTTGGCCCGACCAACCGTACCGCCTCTATTTCGCCTGATGTGAACGATCCGGCGTTCCGTAATATTACCTTTGACCAGCTGGTGGCTGCCTATCGCGAATCCACCCGGGCGCTGGTGGAAGGTGGCGTGGATCTGATCCTGATTGAAACGGTATTTGATACTCTGAACGCCAAGGCGGCCATCTATGCGGTGAAAGAGGAGCTGGAGGCGCTGGGCGTTGACCTGCCGCTGATGATCTCCGGCACCATCACCGATGCGTCCGGCCGCACGCTTTCCGGACAGACCACCGAAGCCTTTTATAACTCGCTGCGTCACGCCGAAGCCTTATCGTTTGGTCTGAACTGCGCCCTCGGGCCGGACGAACTGCGGCAGTATGTCCAGGAGCTGTCGCGCATCGCCGAATGCTACGTTACCGCGCACCCGAACGCCGGTCTGCCCAACGCCTTCGGTGAATACGATCTGGATGCCGACACCATGGCGACGCAAATTCGCGAATGGGCGGAAGCCGGTTTCCTCAATATCGTCGGCGGCTGCTGCGGTACGACCCCGGAGCATATTGCCGCTATGAGCCGGGCGGTGGCCGGTTTACCGCCGCGCCAGTTGCCGGAACTGCCGGTGGCCTGCCGCCTCGCCGGCCTGGAGCCGCTGAACATCGGCGACGACAGCCTGTTCGTTAACGTCGGCGAACGTACCAACGTCACCGGCTCGGCGAAATTTAAGCGCTTGATCAAAGAAGAGAAGTACAGCGAAGCGCTGGACGTTGCCCGTCAGCAGGTCGAAAGCGGCGCGCAGATTATCGATATCAACATGGATGAGGGGATGCTCGACGCGGAAGCGGCGATGGTGCGCTTCCTCAACCTGATTGCCGGCGAGCCGGACATTGCCCGCGTGCCGATCATGATCGACTCCTCCAAGTGGGAAGTCATTGAAAAGGGTTTGAAATGCATTCAGGGCAAAGGCATTGTTAACTCGATTTCGATGAAAGAGGGCGTCGAACCCTTTATCCACCATGCGAAGCTGGTTCGCCGTTATGGCGCCGCGGTAGTGGTGATGGCCTTTGACGAAGTGGGTCAGGCCGACACCCGCGAACGCAAAATTGAGATTTGCCGTCGCGCTTACAAAATTCTCACTGAAGAGGTCGGCTTCCCGCCAGAAGATATCATCTTTGATCCCAATATCTTTGCGGTAGCGACCGGTATCGAAGAGCATAACAACTATGCGCAGGACTTTATCGGCGCCTGCGAAGACATCAAACGCGAGCTGCCGCATGCGCTGATCTCCGGCGGCGTCTCCAACGTGTCGTTCTCGTTCCGCGGTAATGACCCGGTACGTGAGGCGATCCACGCCGTGTTCCTCTACTACGCGATCCGTAACGGCATGGATATGGGGATCGTCAACGCCGGCCAGCTGGCGATTTACGACGATCTGCCGGGCGAGCTGCGCGACGCGGTCGAAGATGTGATCCTTAACCGCCGCGATGACAGTACCGAACGGTTACTTGAGCTGGCGGAAAAATATCGCGGCAGCAAAGCGGACGACGGCGCGAATGCTCAGCAGGCGGAATGGCGCAGTTGGGACGTGAAAAAGCGTCTCGAATATTCGCTGGTGAAGGGCATTACCGAATTTATCGAACAGGACACCGAAGAAGCGCGTCAGCAGGCTGCCCGCCCGATTGAGGTGATTGAAGGGCCGCTGATGGACGGCATGAACGTGGTCGGCGACCTGTTCGGCGAAGGTAAAATGTTCCTGCCGCAGGTGGTGAAATCCGCTCGCGTGATGAAACAGGCGGTGGCCTACCTCGAACCTTATATCGAAGCCAGCAAAGAACAGGGCTCCAGTAACGGCAAAATGGTGATTGCCACCGTAAAAGGCGACGTTCACGACATCGGTAAAAATATCGTCGGCGTGGTGCTGCAGTGTAATAACTACGAAATTATCGATCTTGGCGTGATGGTCCCGGCGGATAAAATTCTCAAAACCGCCAAAGAGGTCAATGCGGATCTGATCGGCCTTTCCGGGCTGATTACTCCGTCACTGGACGAGATGGTTAACGTGGCGAAAGAGATGGAGCGCCAGGGCTTTACCATCCCGCTGCTGATCGGTGGCGCGACTACCTCGAAAGCGCATACGGCGGTGAAAATCGAGCAGAACTACAGTGGCCCGACCGTTTACGTACAGAACGCCTCGCGCACCGTCGGGGTGGTGGCTGCGCTGCTCTCGGATACGCAGCGCGATGATTTTGTCGCCCGCACGCGTAAAGAGTATGAGACCGTGCGTATCCAGCATGGGCGTAAAAAACCGCGCACGCCGCCGGTGACCCTGGCCGCCGCGCGGGAAAACGATCTGGCCTTCGACTGGGAGAGCTACACGCCGCCGGTGGCCCATCGCCTGGGGGTACAGGAGGTGGAAGCGAGCATCGAGACGCTGCGCAACTACATCGACTGGACGCCGTTCTTCATGACCTGGTCGCTGGCGGGCAAATACCCGCGGATTCTGGAGGATGAAGTGGTGGGCGAAGAGGCACAGCGCCTGTTCAAAGACGCCAACGATTTGTTAGATAAACTCAGCGCAGAGAAAACCCTGAACCCGCGCGGCGTGGTCGGGTTGTTCCCGGCCAACCGCATTGGCGACGATATTGAAATTTATCGCGATGAAACCCGCACCCATGTGCTGACGGTGAGCCATCACCTGCGCCAGCAGACGGAAAAGGTCGGCTTCGCGAACTACTGCCTCGCCGATTTTGTCGCGCCGAAGCTGAGCGGCAAGGCAGACTACATCGGCGCCTTTGCCGTGACCGGCGGCCTGGAAGAGGACGCGCTGGCGGACGCCTATGAAGCGCAGCATGATGACTATAACAAGATCATGATCAAGGCCATCGCCGATCGTCTGGCGGAAGCCTTCGCCGAGTATCTGCACGAGAAAGTGCGTAAGGTCTACTGGGGGTATGCGGCCAATGAGAACCTCAGCAATGAGGAACTTATTCGCGAGAATTACCAGGGGATCCGTCCGGCGCCGGGGTATCCGGCCTGTCCGGAGCACACCGAAAAAGGCACCATCTGGCAGCTGCTGGACGTCGAAGCCCATACCGGCATGAAGCTGACCGAATCGTTCGCCATGTGGCCGGGGGCATCGGTTTCCGGCTGGTACTTCAGCCATCCGGACAGCAAGTACTTCGCCGTGGCGCAGATCCAGCGCGACCAGGTCGAAGACTACGCGCTGCGTAAAGGGATGACCCCGGCGGAAGTCGAGCGCTGGTTAGCGCCTAATCTGGGCTATGATGCCGACTAAATCGTCACCTTTCCTTACAACAAACAAGGCGCTCTGTGAGCGCCTTGTCTCTTTATTGAGGTTAACCCCTTATACTGAGAGAGGTTCCTGATCTTCGGAAAACCTATAATGATAAGGAGAAGCTGATTCCGTGTTAACTCTGCTACACCTGTTGTCCGCGGTTGCTCTGCTGGTGTGGGGCACGCATATTGTGCGTACCGGGGTGATGCGCGTCTATGGCGCTCGCCTGCGTACCGTTCTCAGTAGCAGCGTAGAGAAAAAGCCGCTCGCCTTCTGCGCGGGTCTTGGCGTCACTGCGCTGGTGCAAAGCAGCAATGCCACCACCATGCTGGTGACCTCGTTTGTCGCCCAGGATCTGGTGGGCCTGACGCCAGCGCTGGTAATGGTGCTGGGGGCCGACGTCGGGACGGCGCTGATGGCGAGGGTGCTGACCTTCGACCTGTCGTGGCTATCGCCGCTACTCATTTTTATCGGGGTGATCTTCTTCCTTGGCCGCAAGCAAACCCGCGCCGGGCAGCTGGGGCGAGTGGGGATTGGTCTGGGGCTGATCCTGCTGGCCCTGGAGCTGATTGTGCAGGCCGTGAACCCCATCACCCAGGCCAACGGCGTGCAGGTGATTTTCGCCTCGCTGACCGGCGATATCATGCTGGATGCCTTAATTGGCGCCGTATTCGCGATCATCAGCTACTCCAGCCTGGCGGCGGTGCTGCTGACGGCGACGCTGACCGCGGCGGGAGCAATCTCCTTCCCGGTGGCGCTGTGCCTGGTAATTGGCGCCAACCTGGGCTCCGGGCTGTTGGCGATGCTCAACAACAGCGCGGCAAACGCGGCGGCGCGCCGCGTGGCGCTGGGTAGCCTGCTGTTTAAGCTGGTGGGGAGCCTGATTATTCTGCCATTCGTCCATCCGCTGGCCGCGGCGATGCACAAGCTGCCGTTGGCGGAGTCTGAGCTGGTTATCTACTTCCACGTCTTTTATAACCTGCTGCGCTGCATCGCGATGGTGCCCTTTGCCGGACCGATGGCGAAGCTGTGCCAGCGTATGATCCGCGATGAGCCCGAGCTGGATAACCAGCTGAAACCCAAGCATCTTGACCCGTCGGCGCTGGATACGCCAGCGCTGGCGCTGGCCAATGCCGCGCGCGAGACGCTGCGCATTGGAGATGCGATGGAGCAGATGCTGGGGAGCCTGCATAAAGTGATGCATGGCGAACCGCGTCAGGAGAAAGAGCTACGTCGTATGGCGGACGATATCAACGTGCTCTACACCGCCATTAAGCTCTATCTGGCGCGAATGCCAAAGGATGAGCTGGCGGAGGAGGAGTCCCGGCGCTGGGCGGAAATCATTGAGATGTCGCTAAACCTCGAGCAGGCGTCCGATATCGTCGAGCGGATGGGCAGCGAGATCGCCGATAAATCGCTGGCGGCGCGGCGCGCCTTCTCGGTGGAAGGGTTAAAGGAGCTGGATGCGCTGTACGATCTGCTGCTCAGCAATCTGCAGCTGGCGATGTCGGTCTTCTTCTCCAGCGATGTACCCAGCGCCCGCCGTCTGCGGCGCAGCAAACACCGGTTCCGCATTCTTAACCGCCGTTACTCGCATGCGCACGTTGACCGTCTGCATCAGCAGAACGTGCAGAGTATCGAAACCAGTACGTTGCACCTGGCGCTGCTGGGGGATATGAAGCGTCTGAACAGCCTGTTCTGCTCGGTGGCCTACAGCGTGATGGAGCAGCCGGATGAAGACGACGAACGAGATGACTACTGAGACGGATTATTTTTCCGTTTATGTCGCTTCTTTTCTGGCGAGGTAGCCCTCCCGGGACGTGGCTGACGCCTTCCCGGGAGGGACATCCTAGCTTCTGGCAAACGCCGAGGCCTCTGCCACCAGCGCGCTATCCGGCCGTACGCCGGTATAAAGGGCAAACTGCTCGACGGCTTGCAGGGCAATAACTTCCGCACCGCTGATGGTTTGCTTACCCCGTTGTTGCGCCAGGCGGATCAGCGGAGTTTCCGCCGGCAACGCGACCACGTCAAACACGACGCTGGCCTGGGCCACCATGGCCTCGCTGAACGCCAGCGTGTTGCTTTCCGCTCCCCCCGCCATGCCCAGCGGTGTGACATTGACCAGAATCTCGGCTGCGATCCCTTCGGGCAGGGGCTGCCACTGAAAGCCATACTGTTTTGCCAGCGCCAGGCCGCGCTGGCGATTGCGGGCCGCAATGATCACGTCGCGGAAACCGGCATCACGGAAGGCGGCAATGACGGCTTTCCCCATGCCGCCGCTACCCTGAATCATCACTCTGGCGTTGGTATCGAGCCGATGGCTGGCGATCAGGCTTTTGACCGCGATGTAATCGGTGTTCAGCCCGGTTAACTTCCCGTCGTCATTGACGATGGTGTTGACGGAGTCGATGACTTTTGCTGACGGGTCGACCGCGTCAAGAAACGGTATGCAGCTCTCTTTAAACGGCATGGAGACCGCACAGCCGCGGATACCCAATGCGCGAACCCCTTTTACCGCCGCCTCAATATCCGTTGTCGTAAAGGCTTTGTAGAGGTAGTTCAACCCCAGCTTGTCATACAGATAGTTATGAAAGCGGGTGCCGAAGTTGCCGGGGCGACCCGCCAGAGAGATGCACAACAGCGTATCGCGGTTAATCATGCGTAATATCCTCCGCGTGGGCCAGCAGATACGCTTCAGCCTCCTGGGACCAGATCCCATGGTGACGCGCCACAATCGCTGCCAGTTCGGGATCGGCGATCTCGCCCAGCGGCGTGAGCGGGAAGGCTTTTCCGGTATACACCAGCTTTTTTCCCCCGCCGACGGCAGGCAGATCGAGGGTGGTTTCGCCCGCGGCGTTCAGGCCGAGAATATGGGTGACCACTTTCGCCGTCTGGACCTTTTTCGCCTGCATCAGCGCCACCGCGGCGCGCATATCGTCAGTATTGCCGCCGGAGGTGCCGACGTAGTGGGTAAAGGCGTAGTGCACGTCGTAGAAGTTGATCGGGGCGCTGAATTGCTTATCCTGGGGGCCAGCAAAGAAATTCAGGCAGCCGTCCGGAGCCAGCAACGAGGAGGCCAGGGTGATCAGCTGTTCGTTTGGCACAAACACGAAGATATCGTCGAAGCCATGGCCGCCGCTGAGCGCCAGCAGCGTATCGCGACTGGCCTCATGGCCGTCGAGGTAGTGGATCAGCGTCTGCGGCTCAGAGGGGTAATGACGGCGGGCGTAGCTGAGCTTCGGCTTATTGGTATCGGTCACTACCAGTAGTGAAGGATTGATGGGGCCGTGCAGCGCATAGTCGATAGCCAGCAGCCCCATCGGCCCCGTCCCGCCCAGGATCAGAGTGCGTCCCTGAGGACGGATCCCCATCACGTGGTTGTAACTCCCCTCCTGCAGATGATAATTGGCGTTGAAAGCGCCAATGACGCAGGAGAGCGGCTCCACCAGCGATCCTTCAAACCAGGTATCCCCCTCCCAGGTGAGCAGGCAATCCTGCGCCATCACCTCATTGGGGATCACCACATGGGTGGCTTCGCCACCGATCCATGGGAATGAGTAGCCGGGGCAGTCGGGTCGGTCGGGCAACTGCAGGTTGGCCTGGATCACGTAGCGCTGCCCTGGCTGAAACTTATGCTGCCACTTTTTACCGACGGCAAGGATTTCGCCGCAGAATTCATGACCGATAATAATAGGCCTGGTGGCCACATCATCTGGCACCTTTTTATGATCGGCACCCTGATTGGCCTCTTTCCATGAAGAAAGGCACAGGCTGTCAGTGACCACCCGGGCGAGGATCTCATCGTCCTGCATCGCCGGGAGGGTAAAGGTTTCCAGGCGCAGGTCACGTTTGCCATACAGGCGCAGGGCCGTTGTTGTTTGCATAAACCACCTCATCCCCTTCATCTTTCGGGGCTATGTTGTTGACGTCACCCCGGCATCGCCGGGGCGGAATAATCAGGACAGAAAGCCGAGGGCGTTGCCGATAATGCCTAAGCCGAAAAGGGCGAAAATCAGCCAGACCGGATTCACTTTCTTGTTCAGCAGACGCACCATCAGTAGCGTCAGGCCCAGCGCCAGCAGGCCGGGGCAGAGCTGATCGAGGATGTTCTGGACGGTCATCGTGACGGTGGCGCCGTCTGCACCGGGCGTTTGGGACACCACCAGCGGCACATTGATGGTGGTCCATTTGGTCACCAGCACCCCCATGACAAACAGGCCGAGAATGGAGGCGCCTTCGGTCAGCTTCTGCAGCAGATTGCCGCCCATATCGCTGACGATATTGACCCCTTTACGGAAGCCCAGTTGCAGGCCGTACCACTTCATTGCCAGCCGCACCGCATTGAAAATAAAGAAAAATAACAAAGGTCCCAGAATGTTGCCGGAGAGGGCCAGCGAGGCGCCAAGGGCCGCGGTAATTGGCCGCAGCGTGCCCCAGACCAGCGGGTCGCCGACGCCGGCCAGCGGGCCCATCAGACCCACTTTGATGCCGTTGATAGCGCCATCGTCAATGGCCGCGCCGTTAGCCCGGGCCTCCTCCATGGCGGCGGTGACGCCGATCACCGGGCCACACACCGCCGGCGTGGTATTAAAGAACACCAGATGACGCTTCAGCGCCGCGACCTGATCGGCTTTGAGCGGATACAGGCGTTTGATCGCCGGGATCATGTCGTAGCAAAATCCCAGGCCATGAATACGTTCGAAGTTAAAGGAGGCCTGCTGGAGGTTGGAGCGAAGAAACATGCTCACCAGGTCGCCTTGCGTGATTTTTTTCTGTTCCATTTTCGGCTCCGTTAGTCGTCAAGCTGGTCAAGGGCGGGTGCAGAGGGGGCGGTGGAGGCGGCGGGTTCAGCCTTACGCCACTGCGGATTGAGCTGGATGTAGATCAGCGCGATGATGACGCCCACGCCGCCGAAGGCCAGCAGGCTGAAGTCGAGATAACCCCCGGCGAGAAAACCGAGGAAAAAGAAGGGCATCAGGTACTTCACGCCCATCATTCGCAGCACCATCGCGTAGCCCACGACGACAATGAAACCACCGGCAATCTGCAGGCCGCGGGTGACGAATTCCGGGATCGCGCTGAGCATACTGCTGACCATATCCGCGCTAACGAACAGCGAGACCACCAGCGCCGGGATTGCCACGCGCAGTGCCTGCACCCCCAGCGCGGAGACATGCAGCAGGTCGATGGTGCGAAAGCGCGCCTCCTCGGCCGCTTTGTCCGCGGCGTGCTGGAACACCACGGTAATGGTTCGGGCGAAAACGGTCAGCACCTGCCCGGCGGCGGCCACCGGCAGAGCAATGGCAATGCCGGTGGCAATGCTCTGGTGGCCCACAATTACCAGAATGGCGGAGATAATGCTGGCCAGCGCCGAATCTGGTGACTGCGCTGCCCCCACGTTCATCCAGCCGAGGGCGATCAGCTCCAGCGTACCGCCGAGCATAACCCCGGTTTTTAAATCACCCAGGATGAGGCCAATCACGGTACAGGCGATAAGGGGCCGATGGGTCTGAAATTCATCCAGCACGCTGCCCATTCCGGCAATACAGGAAAAAATAAATATGGCTATTATCTGTAGGGTACTAATTTCCATAATTTATGACCTTTAAGGTGTGAGTCATCCTGCCTGCTACGGCATATCACAACAGGCGCTATTTTTTATTCGCAGAAAGCTGTTTCGTTAATTTTGTCGAGAATATTGACTGACGGATCTGATGCGACCACGCGTAAATCGAGTTTTACGCCCAGTTTATCGAGTTCACGGAATGCCTGAATATCCTGCGGATCCAAAGAAACGGCTTTGGTTAGCTGTTTTTTACCGGGTCGCCAGGCCATGCCACCAATATTTAACGTGGCGATCTGCACGCCCTGGCGCACCATCGTTAAAACATCGTGTGGATTGGTAAATAAATAAAAGACGGTCTCGTCCTGATATTGCGGGTTATGATAGACCGCAACCGCTTTTTCCAGACTGACAACGTTTACCTTCATGCCTGGCGGAGCCGCCTGGCGCAACAGGGTCCGGCGAACCTCATCGTTAAATACATCGTCATTGCAGATAATTATCCGCTGGGCGTTGGCGACTTTTGACCACACGGTGGTGACCTGGCCATGAATCAGTCGGTCATCAATACGGGCGAGGGTAATTTGCATCAGAACTCCTCCTCAACGGTTTCTGGCTGCTGCCAGACCACACAGCACTGACTGGCGATGGCCTGCAGATGCTGGCATAAGTCATCGGCGCTCAGGGTATGCTGGTTATCCACCAGCTCGAGCGCCAGCGGCAGCGACAGGCCGCTAATCACCCGGATCTGCGGGTGACGCATTGCCAGCCCAGCTGCGGCATTCCATGGGCTTCCGCACTGCAAATCTACCGCGATTACCCACTCCTCATCGGTGTGGGCGCTTACTAACTTTTCCAGGTTAATGGCGATATCCGCCGCGTTTTCGCCGGGGACAAACGCGACGGCGCTGACGTTAACCTCGCCGTAGACCATGCATACCGAATCAAGCATGGCCCCGGCCAGCTGGCCGTGGGCGCAGAAGATAGCGTGAACCATACTGCCTCCTTAACCGCGCGTTTTTCCGCCGGCAATGTTAGTGGTGACTCCGGTGATGTAGCTGGCGCGCGCTGACAAGAGATAGCAAACAAAATCAGCCACTTCCGAGAGCTTTCCTGCCCGCCCGATGGGAATGGCGTTTTTGGTATATCCCTCGCGAAGTTGCTCGACGGTGATATTGCGCGTCCAGGCCAGCGCCTCTTCATATTCCGGTGTCCGCAGACCGGTTTTTTCGAGGATCCCCGGCGCAACGCCGACCACGCGGATCCCATATTTACCCAATTCTTTGGACCAGGAGCGGGTAAAGCTGTTGAGCGCGGCCTTGGTCGCGGCGTAGCAGCTTTGACCTTCAGAGCCTTCCAGGCCGCTCTCCGAAGAGACATTGACAATCACACCGGCGCGCTGTTTGACCATTTGACGCGCCACCGCCTGCGACATGAAAAACACCCCTTTCTGGTTGATATTGACCATTTTTTCAAAAGCGGCTTCGTTTAATTCATAGCGGCCGGCCGGTGCTTTTTCGTCGACTAATAAACGCGGGAAATTCACGCCAGCGTTATTGACCAAACCATCAATACGCGACCAGCGCTGAATAATGGCATCGATAGTCTGTTGCACCTCTGTCGCGCTGGAAATATCCGTCGGCCAGAAGTGATAATTATCGCCATTGTGATGACGATCGCCGCCATGAATATCAATCATCTGGACATGAGCACCTTGTGATAATAATTCATCGACAATGGCCAGCCCAATTCCCGAGGCGCCGCCGGTCACGATAATGACGTTATCTTTTAAATTTAACCAGGTATTCATTATTCACTCCCATTTCTTTAGATAAAGGGATCCCCCGCAGCGGGTGCTGCGTGAAATCATATCCTGTGTGTTATTTCAGTAATAACTCAGCCGTTTCTCTGTTTGTCACCAGACAATTAATATAGCGTCCGTGCAATGCGCCAAGAATGCCAGAGTATTTCTCTTCCCCCATGGCGATGCCGATGGAATAGCGAGCCTGGCGCAGCTTCGCCATTTCGATCGACAGGGTTTTTTCGCTCATATTGGTATCGACTAACCCGCCGTTAATATCGTAGAAACGCGAACAGATATCCCCGGCGACGTGGCGGGCGTTGAGATCGTCGCTCTCTTCGCTGCCGTAGAAGGCGTGCCAGTTTGCGCCGTCGCGAATGGCCGGTGAACCAATACCCACCAGCGCCACATCCAGGCTGTCCCAGTAGGATGAGATGGTTTTAAAGTGCTGGGACTGCATGATGCCGTTGCGGATCAGCGGGTTATCCAGCAGGGCTGGAAAATCGGCAAGGTGGGATTCCGCTTTCAGTCTGGCTGCCGCGCCGTAGGTTAAGGTGTTCACATGGTAGCGGCTCTCCAGTTTACCGGAAGGTCCACCGATGATGGGGACGCAGATCACCTGGCGTGACTGGCTGGCCTGCGGCAGGTTCTCCACCAGCGAACGCACGGCGCGGCCCCATGAAAAACCGATGATATCGCCTGGCTCCAGCAACCGATCGACAAGCAGGGCGCCATGCTGGCCCATCGCACTCAGCTGTTCTTCTTCCAGCAGCCCATCGCTGCTGGCAACCACCGCCTCTTTCAGGCCAAATTTTTGCTTGAGCTGTTGCTCGAGCCACAGGTTTTCATTGTAGTCATAGTTGATGGCGATGGTAACAATGCCCTGCTCGCGGCCGCGCTTCAGCAGGCGACTGATGGTGGTGCGATAGATCCCCAGCTCGCGAGCGATTTGCGCCTGAGTCATATCCTGCTCGTAATAGAGCTGGGCGATTTTGACAATCAACCGGATATCATCGCTGTTTTCCATGGTCATCTGCAGGCTCCTGCACATTTGTGCAAATCGCGGGTTTGTGCTGTTGATCTGATATAACCCTATTAGAGCCACCGTTTAAAGCGATTTTCTTTTATTTCATCACCCTAATCTGGCGAATAATCTTGCACATTTGCGTTATCAATAGCGGGTTGTTGGCACCTTTGTGCATTGCACGCTAAATCGCTGATTCTGTGATATTTCATCATGCAAAGTTGCCAGGCGTTGAGCGGGACACTTTTGTGAAAAAAGGCGTAGTCGATCACACCTTGCGCCGGAGGGCGCAAAGGCACATCTTTTTTCTCGCCCACAAGGTAGGGTATATTTCGCTTTTACAGGAGAATCTATGCTGCCCGACTCATCAACCCGATTAAATAAATACATCAGCGAAAGCGGCATCTGCTCGCGTCGCGAAGCGGACCGCTTTATTGAACAAGGCAACGTCTTTATTAATGGCAAGCGCGCCACCATTGGCGATCAGGTGAAGCCTGGTGACCTGGTCAAAGTGAACGGACGGTTGATTGAGCCGCGTGAAGCGGATGATCTGGTGCTGATTGCGCTGAATAAGCCGGTCGGTATTGTGAGCACCACCGAAGATGGCGAACGCGACAATATTGTCGACTTCGTCAACCACAGCAAGCGTATCTTCCCTATTGGCCGTCTGGATAAAGATTCTCAGGGGCTGATCTTCCTCACCAACCACGGTGATCTGGTGAACAAGATCCTGCGTGCCGGCAACGACCATGAAAAAGAGTATCTGGTGACGGTCGATAAGCCAGTGACCGATGAGTTCATTCGCGGGATGGGCGCGGGGGTGCCGATTCTCGGGACGGTGACGAAAAAATGTAAAGTGAAGAAAGAGGCGCCGTTCGTTTTCCGCATCACTCTGGTGCAGGGGCTGAATCGCCAGATCCGTCGTATGTGCGAGCACTTTGGCTATGAAGTGACGAAGCTTGAGCGTACGCGGATTATGAACGTGAGCCTGACGGGGATCCCCTTGGGGGAATGGCGTGATCTAACCGATGACGAGTTGATCGACCTGTTCAAGCTGATTGAAAACTCCTCTTCCGAAGCGAAGCCGAAAGCCAGGCCGAAGGCCAAAGCGGCGACTCCCGGCATCAAGCGCCCGGTGGTGAAGATGGAAAATAGCAACGATAAGGGCCGCCCGGCTGCTAACGGGAAACGTTTCACCCAGCCGGGACGTAAAAAGAAAGGGCGTTAACGCCTGCCGCGGGTCGGCGTATTCGCCGACCAGGAAAAGGTCGCTTCCTTATCCGTTTTATAAGCCTGCTGTTTTTTCACCTGGCGGGCTTTCTTCGCTTCCGCTTCACGCTGCGCCATCAGCTTATCGATATATTCCTTTTTCACGCTGTTCGTTTCCGCATTGCTCAGCGGGCGGCCATGCGCAATGCGCGCGCGGTCAAGCAGCGTTTTCAATTCGCGCTGTTCGCGCTCGGTCATCTCTTTTTGTGTAATACGGGGGAGTGCCATGGTGGTGCCCTCAGTCAGACCAGAGCACCCAGTGTACGGCAATCAGCGCAAAATAGAACGCATCCGGAAAGCGCCTCGCAGAATATTTCCCTCGTTCGTGACCAGTGAGCGGGTCTGGCTTAGGGTAATGGCACGTCTACCGTCCAATGACGACAAATTTTGGGTGGGTGATGTATAAAATTTTATACAAGGATGTGATATGCTCAATCAGCAACAGAGATTAAGGCGTATCGTCTGGATGGGCTCTTCCTTTGACGATCTGCGCCAGTTTCCTGAGGACGTCCGCAGAGATGCCGGATTCCAGCTTTATCGTTTACAGTCGGGTTTAGAGGCTGCGGACTGGAAAGCGATGCCTCAACTGGGGCGGGGCGTTGAAGAAATCCGCCTGCGCCACTTTTCCGGTGCATATCGGGTAATTTATCTGGCCCGTTTTGCAGAGGCGATATATGTCCTGCACTGTTTTAACAAAAAGACGCGGCGTACCGCCGAACACGAAAAACAGATTGTCAGAAACCGTTTGCAGGTAATACAGCAGGAACACAGGAGTCATAAATGAATCGTAAGAGGGTGGATGGTATTCGTCATGTGACCTCTGAAGAGAGCAATATATTCAGTGAACTGGGCTTTGATGATGCTGACGCAGAGCAGCTTCGGGGACAAGCGGAAAAAGAAGTTGAGCAGTTGATGGCGCTTAAACGACAGTTAATGCAGGAAATCGCTGAGTGGATAGATGAACATCAATTGAAGCAGGCCGATGCTGCCGCGAAGTTGAGCATTTCGCGCCCGCGTATTTCAGATGTGGTCAATCAGAAAACCAGTAAGTTTACCCTGGATGCGTTAGTCATGATGTTAATGAAGTTAGGTAAACCAGTACGTTTGCAGATTGGATAACGCACACGCCCGGGCCTGCGCCCGGACGTATCACGCTCAGCGCTTGTCGGCTTTTTTGGCGATAGGCTTTCCTGACCAGTACCCGGCCAGCAGCGAACCGGACAGGTTATGCCAGACGGAGAACAGCGCGCCTGGCAGCGCCGCCAGCGGGCCGAAGTAAATTTTACCCAGCGCGGCCGCCAGGCCAGAGTTCTGCATCCCCACCTCGATCGCCAGCGTACGGCAGGTGGATTCATCAAAACCAAACAGACGTCCGCCCCAGTAGCCGCCAAGCAGGCCAATGGTGTTATGCAGGATCACCGCGATAATCACCACCAGGCCGACGGAGGCGATATGGGCGGCGGAACCCGCCACCACCGCGCTGATGATCGCCAGTATGCATACCATCGAGAAGGCGGGCAGGAACGGCTCTACCGCTTTCACCACCTTCGGCAGCAGATGATGGACAATCAGTCCCAGCGCGATGGGGATGACCACAATCTGCAGAATGCTGAGCAACATGCCCATGACGTCGACCTGAATATGCGCGTCGACGTACAGACGGGTGAGCAGCGGTGTCGCCACGACGCCGACGAGGGTGGAGACCGAGGAGATGGTCACCGACAGCGCCACATCCCCTTTGGCAAGAAAGATCATCACGTTGGAGGCAGTCCCGCTGGCGACGCTGCCGACCAGCACCATCCCGGCGGAAAGCTCCGGCGGCATATGAAACAGCAGCGCCAGCAGCCAGGCGGCGAGCGGCATCACCAGATAATGGAGAAAGATCCCTGCAGCGACCGGCGCCGGGCGCGACAGGACGCGTTTGAAATCCTCCAGCTTCAGATGCACACCCATACCGAACATGATCAGCATCAGCAGGGTGGTGACCCATGGGCCAATTGGGGTGAAGGTGGTGGGAGTGTAATAGGCCAGAACGGAGAGCAGCAGTGCCCATAATGGGAACAGCCGCGTCAGAGTTGCGAGCATGTTGTGTTCCTTGCGATACGCGAACCGGGCCGCGCCATCCCGATGGGGCGGCGAGCAGGTCCGCTGGTTGTGTTGATGTTGTTATAAAAAAGCCGGGTTCGAGCCCGGCTATAGGTATTGTTTATCGTGCTAAGAAATTTTATTCAAACAAATTATGATGCAGCTTCTGCACCACCTTCTCCGCATCGGCGCCAGGCACCAGGAAGCAGAGGTTATGGCTGGAGGCGCCATAGCAAATCATGCGGATATTAAACGGCTCGAGGACGCCAAAGACCTCTTTGCCGACGCCGCA
This sequence comes from Klebsiella sp. w6, assembly GCF_033100215.1. Lineage (NCBI taxonomy): Bacteria > Pseudomonadati > Pseudomonadota > Gammaproteobacteria > Enterobacterales > Enterobacteriaceae > Klebsiella > Klebsiella sp. w6. The sequence continues at coordinate 5,248,704 of NZ_CP136907.1, read as the reverse complement.
GGCTTTCGACAGCTCATTGCCAATCAGGGCCACCAGCGCCAGGTCTTCCTCCACTTCCACGCGACACAGCGAGGAGAGCTCGGTCAGCAGCGCCTGGGTCAGCAGGGTATCGCCCGCAGAGGTCGAGCCGGTGGTGTCCATGGTCAGGGCCACGCTCACTTCGGAGGTGGTGATCAAATCGACGGAGATATTATGGCGCGCCAGAATGCCGAATACCTCGGCGAGGAAGCCGCGGGAGTGCAGCATATTCAGGCTGTGCAGCGTCAGCAGCGTCTGGCGGCGACGCAGCGCCAGCGCGCGGAATAGCGGCGGGTTCTCGGTGGTTTTACACACCAGCGTACCGCCCGCTTTAGGCTCTTTACTCGAGCCGACAAACACCGGAATATCGCTGCGCACGGCAGGCAGCAGGGTCGCCGGGTGCAGCACTTTGGCGCCAAAGGTGGCCATTTCCGCTGCCTCTTCAAAGGCGATGACGTCGATGCGTTTCGCCGCCGGCGCCACGCGCGGATCGGTCGTATAGATCCCGGGCACATCGGTCCAGATATCGACGCGGGTGGCATTCAGCGCTTCGCCGAGCAGAGCGGCGGTATAATCGCTGCCGCCGCGGCCGAGGGTGGTGGTGCGGCCTTTCGCTTCGCTGCCGATAAAGCCCTGCGTCACCACCAGGCCTTCCGCCAGGCGCGGCGCCAGCTGCTGCTGGGTCAGTTCGGCGACGGCGGCGATGTCCGGTTCGGCGCGGCCAAAGCGATCGTTAGTGCGCAGCACTTTACGGGCGTCAAACCACTGCGCCTGAATACCGCGTTCACGCAGAATTTCCACAAACAGCAGGGTGGACATCAGTTCGCCATGGCTGACCAGTTCGTCGGTCAGGGCGGTCGAGGAGGCGAGCGCGGCGGCTTCCGCCAGCGTCGTGATATTTTCCAGCAGGCGCTCAATCTCTTCGCGGATCACGTTGGGATAGCGCAAACGCTCCAGAATATTGAACTGGATCTGGCGCAGAGCATCCAGCTGGGAAAAACGTTCGGTGGGTTCCAGCCCTCCCGCTAAGGCCACCAGAATGTTGGTCACGCCGGCAGAGGCGGAGAGCACAACAATACGGGTATTGGCATCGAGCAGCGCCACATCGATGCTGCGGTTCATAGCGTCAAAATCGGCAACGCTGGTGCCGCCAAATTTGGCGACGACTAGATCTGTCATAACAACCTCGTGTCAGGGGGCCTGACTTATTAAAACGATTCCTGAACACCGATCGTGGCAGGGGCTGGACGCCGCCGGATCGCAACAAAATGTCTTAATAAGCCAGGCCAAATTATTCAGCCATGGCACAAGGGAAGAGCGATAAACAGGGTGGCGCAGAGTGATAAACAACTACGATGTCACCCAGAAGTGCTCCACCTTGTAGACCCGACTCACCGCTCTGGGCGCTGAGGTGTTCGGGTATGAAACGCCCGACTGCGAACGTTTCTGGTGACAACCCAGGGGATTCAGCCCCTGTGGCCGGTGAGGAGCGTGACCAGACGCTCTTTCACCTCGGCGTTGCTCCCCCTCACGTATTTTCCCCGGACTGGTTCCTCCAATACGGTTACCTGGGCAACGCACCTCTTCTGGCAATTACCGACGTCTTTCACCTGGCCGGGGGAACAGGGACATTATATCCCCCGCGAATACCCTTTCGCTGTAGCGTGAAATGCGCGAGCAATAGATACCTACCAATACGTAAGCACTGCGGATATATAAAGGCTTAACACCAGCTATGTCAACGCTGCGGTTATGCGGATTTTTCATGCCCCTGCGGCTAACAGAAAAAAGCCTTATGATAGCTATACTAATGGGGCTTTTTACTCCGTTTTGACCCGATTCCTGACCGGCGTCAGGGACAAGTCACAAAAATCATCACAATTTTCCGTCACCGGCGCTACAATCGACCGAAGTCACAATCTCAAATCAGAAGAGTATTGCTAATGAAAAACATCAACCCAACGCAGACCTCTGCCTGGCAGGCATTACAGAAACACTTCGACGAAATGAAAGATGTCACTATCAGCGAGCTGTTCGCCAAAGATAGCGACCGTTTTTCTAAGTTTTCCGCGACGTTCGACGATCTGATGCTGGTGGACTTCTCCAAAAACCGCATCACCGAAGAGACGCTGGCTAAACTGCAGGATCTGGCGAAAGAGACCGATCTGGCAGGCGCCATTAAATCGATGTTCTCCGGCGAAAAGATCAACCGTACCGAAGACCGTGCGGTACTGCACGTCGCGCTGCGCAACCGCAGCAATACGCCGATTGTGGTTGATGGCAAAGATGTGATGCCGGAAGTGAACGCTGTGCTGGAGAAGATGAAAACCTTCTCAGAAGCGATTATCTCCGGTAGCTGGAAAGGCTATACCGGCAAATCGATCACCGACGTGGTCAACATTGGTATCGGCGGTTCCGACCTCGGTCCGTTCATGGTCACCGAAGCGCTGCGTCCGTACAAAAACCACCTCAACATGCACTTTGTCTCCAACGTCGATGGCACCCACATCGCCGAAGTGCTGAAGAACGTGGATCCGGAAACGACCCTGTTCCTGGTGGCGTCCAAGACCTTCACCACCCAGGAGACCATGACCAACGCCCACAGCGCGCGCGACTGGTTCCTGGCGACCGCGGGCGACGACAAGCACGTGGCTAAACACTTCGCCGCGCTCTCTACCAACGCGAAAGCAGTTGGCGAGTTCGGCATCGACACCGCCAACATGTTCGAATTCTGGGACTGGGTTGGCGGCCGCTACTCCCTGTGGTCGGCGATTGGCCTGTCCATCATTCTCTCCGTGGGCTTCGACAACTTCGTTGAGCTGCTGTCCGGCGCGCATGCGATGGATAAACACTTCTCCACCACCCCGGCGGAGAAAAACCTGCCGGTGCTGCTGGCGCTGATCGGTATCTGGTACAACAACTTCTTCGGAGCAGAAACCGAAGCGATTCTGCCGTACGACCAGTATATGCACCGTTTTGCCGCCTACTTCCAGCAGGGCAACATGGAGTCCAACGGTAAGTATGTTGACCGTAACGGCCACGCGGTAGACTACCAGACTGGCCCGATTATCTGGGGTGAGCCGGGCACCAACGGTCAGCACGCGTTCTACCAGCTGATCCACCAGGGCACCAAAATGGTACCGTGCGATTTCATCGCCCCAGCTATCACCCACAACCCGCTGTCCGACCATCATCCGAAGCTGCTGTCCAACTTCTTCGCTCAGACCGAGGCCCTGGCTTTCGGTAAATCCCGTGAAGTGGTCGAGCAGGAATACCGCGATCAGGGTAAAGATCCGGCGACCCTGGAGCACGTGGTGCCGTTCAAAGTGTTTGAAGGCAACCGTCCGACGAACTCCATCCTGCTGCGTGAAATCACCCCGTTCAGCCTGGGGGCGTTGATTGCCCTGTATGAACACAAGATCTTCACCCAGGGGGCGATCCTCAACATCTTCACCTTCGACCAGTGGGGCGTTGAACTGGGCAAACAGCTGGCTAACCGCATCCTGCCGGAGCTGAAAGACGGCAGCGAAGTTAGCAGCCACGACAGCTCGACTAACGGCCTGATTAACCGTTATAAAGCCTGGCGCGCATAATCTTGCGCAGCTAAGACGCAATGCCGACCCTTAGGTCGGCATTTTTTTTACAGCCGCCGCAGCAGCCTCGCCGGATTCCCCGCCCACACCCCTTTCTCGGTAATGGACTTCGTCACCACGCTGCCCGCGCCTATCACCACCCCATCGCAGATGCTGACGGCCAGAATCGTGGCGCCGCTGCCGATCGACACGTCATCGCCAATCTCAATTCGCCCCCAGCTGGCGCGGTCGGCATTCGGTTTGCCGTCGCGAAACAGGTCGTTGGCAAACATCACGCCGTGACCGATAAAGCAGCGCTGGCCAATGGTGACGTACTCGCAGATAAAAGTATGGGACTGAATTTTACTGTTCGCGCCAATGCGGGTATTGCCCTGGATCTCAACGAACGGCCCGACGAAGACGTTATCGCCAAGGACACAGTCGTACAGGTTGGCGGGCTGGTAGATCACCACGTTCTCACCGCTGGTGACGTTGCGGATCGCCGTTTCCCGAAGGGTATGCATAGTGCCTCTCAGATCGGTTTGGCCAGAATATGTAAGGTGCTTTGCTGGCTGGCGGAATGAAATGCGACATCTTTCACGTGCTGCATCCCCTGACGTTCGTAAAAGCGGCGCGCAGCGGGGTTATCGGCGAGCACTTCCAGCCACAGCCAGCGTTCACCGGCCGCTTTTGCTCTCGCCTCGACGGCGCGAAATATCTGCTCGCCGTAGCGTCGGCCCGTTGTGTCAGGCAGCAGGTAGAGCTTATGCAACAGCGTACCGGACGGACCTTCAGGACTTATCGCCTGACGACAGGCGTATTTCGCAAAGCCGACAGGGTGGGGGGCTTCAGCAATCAACCAACAGCACTGGGAATCGGTCAGGCTGCGTTGCAGCGAGGCCAGGGAATACTCTTGTTGCAGGTAGCACGCCAGCTCGTCGGCGTTATGCCAGAGGTGAGCAAAGTGATGGCGATAGCTGGCATTGCCCATTTCATTGAGTAAAGCCGCATCCTCTGCGCGTGCGGTACGAATCTTCAGCATGGTTGTTTCCTTTTTAACCCGTCCGTCTGGGCTGTGATTGTTACATCTTCGCCGGTGGTGGCAAAAAGTTAGCGAATAATGTCGATCTGGATCACATTTTTGCGTTATACAGGTCTCAAAGAAGCATAATGATGAGGGGTATTTATGTCGTCGGTTTATCGTCCGCTGGTGAATTTTATCGCCACCGCGATGCAAACGGTTTTGAATCTTGGGCTGCTGTGCCTGGGGATTATTTTGATCGTCTTCCTCGGGAAAGAGACGCTGCATCTGGCCGATGTCCTCTTTACCCCGGAGCCGACCAGTAAGTACCGGCTGGTGGAAGGTCTGGTGGTCTACTTCCTCTACTTCGAGTTTATCGCGCTGATCGTCAAGTATTTTCAGTCGGGGTTCCACTTCCCGCTGCGCTATTTCGTCTATATCGGTATCACCGCGATTGTGCGCCTGATTATCATCGACCATGAGTCGCCGATGTCGGTGCTGATTTACTCTGCTGCGATCCTGATCCTGGTGATTACGCTCTGGCTGTGTAACTCCAATCGCCTGAAACGCGAATAAAAAAAAGCGGCCTCCAGGGCCGCTGACCAACAGTCACAAATAAAATTTATGTAGGGTCCAGTTGAGGATAGCAGTGGCATTGGCCTTACTTTTTCAGCTGAGGGCGACGGCGACAATACCCGGTTGGGGTCGTGTATTGCGGCTAGACCGTCGGCCCTCATCTGAAATTTGGGGCCGGTGTTACAAAAAAACTTAACCTTTCACCCCACCCGCCGTCAGGCCGTTAACCAGCCAGCGCTGCGCCAGCAGGAAGACGACCGTGATCGGGATGGCGGAGAGCACCGCCGCAGCGGCGAAGTCGCCCCACAGATAGTTCTGCGGGTTGAGATACTGTTGCATACCTACCGCCAGGGTATAGCTGTTCACATCGCGCAGCAGCAGCGAGGCGACGGGCACTTCGGTGATGGCCGCGATGAACGACAGAATAAACACCACCGCCAGAATCGGCACCGACAGCGGCAGCAGCACGAGGCGGAAAGCCTGCCATGGGGTCGCGCCATCCAGCGCCGCCGCTTCTTCCAGCGAACCATCGATGGTTTCGAAGTAGCCTTTAATCGTCCAGACGTGCAGCGCGATACCGCCCATATAAGCGAAGATCACGCCGCCGTGGGTGTTGAGGCCGACGAACGGGATGTACTGGCCCAGGCGATCAAACAACGCATACAGAGCCACCAGCGACAGCACCGCCGGGAACATCTGGAAAATCAGCATCCCTTTCAGCAGCGTCGCTTTCCCCGGGAAGCGCATACGGGCAAAAGCGTAGGCGCAGGTGGTGGAGAGGGCGACGATACCGATCGCGGTAATGCCGGCGACCTTAATCGAGTTCCACAGCCACAGCAGCACCGGGAACGGCGGCGGCGTGACGCGGCCATCGGCGTGTTCGACGCTGAAGCCTAACGCCAGACGCCAGTGTTCCCAGGAGATGGTATCCGGGATCAGGCTGCCGGTGGCGAAGTTACCCTCGCGCAGCGAGATGGCGATAACCATCAGCAGCGGAAACATAATCGCCGCGATAAAAATCAGTAGCAGGAGATGCGTGGTAAAGAGACGCAGCTTTTGAGATTTGGGTTGGACCATAGCCATTATCGTTATCTCCCTTAATCAAACTTCATGCGCGTGGCTTTCAGATTCACAATCGCTAACGCGCCAACCAGCAGGAAGATAAGCGTTGCGATAGCCGCCGCCAGGCCGAAGTCCTGACCGCCGCCGCCTTCAAAGGCGATGCGATAGGTGTAGCTCACCAGCAGGTCGGTATAACCGGCCGGGGTGGTGGTGCCGAGACGGTCCGGACCACCGTTGGTCAACAGCTGAATCAGCACGAAGTTGTTAAAGTTAAAGGCGAAGCTGGCGATCATCAGCGGTGTCAGCGGTTTGATCAGCAGCGGCAGCGTAATTTTAAAGAAGTTCTGGAACGGACCGGCGCCATCCATCGCCGACGCTTCGTACAGATCGTCCGGAATCGCCTTCAGCAACCCCATGCACAGGATCATCATGTACGGATAGCCCAGCCAGGTATTGACGATGATGATCATGGTACGCGCGGTGGTCGGGTCGCTAAACCAGGCCGGCTTAATGCCGAACAGCGCGCTGAGCATCATATTGATTTCACCAAAGCTCTGGTTGAACAGCCCTTTGAAAATCAGAATCGAAATAAACGACGGTACGGCATACGGCAGAATCAACAGGACGCGGTAAATTGCTTTGCCTTTCAGCGCTTCCCACTGCACCAGACAAGCCAGCACCATTCCCACGGCCACGGTCAAAATCACCGTCAGCACCGAGAACACCACGGTCCAGACGAAAATAGCGAAGAACGGTTTCTGGATACCTTCGTCCTGGAAGACGCGGGTGAAGTTATCCCAGCCGATCGTCACGGTGTAGCCCGGGCTCAGCTTTTCAGTGCCCCAGCTGCCGTCGGCGTTAATCGCCTGGTAGAAGCCTACGTCATTGTTCGGGCGGTATTTAACGTGGGTCTGATTGTTGGTCAGCACCCCATCTTCGCTAAGCGTATACAGCGGTTGAGTGCCAGAGAACTGACGCAGCGAGCTCATGATCACTTTGCTGTCATCCGGCAGCACCGCGGTCAGTTGGTTCAGCGCGGTGCGATTCTGGGTAATGACGCGCAGGCTTACGCGCTCGCCTTCCGGCAGGGCATCTGTTTCTTTTAACGCCAGCTTCTGCTCACCGCCGAATTTAAAAGCGTCGGAAAGGTAGTTTTTACCGCTCTCGCCGTCGGTCAGGGCCAGTTTCCACTCGTCCCCCGCCGGGATCAGCGTGAAGTTATAGGCTTTGCCAGCCTGGAAAGAGCGATCCATCAGCACCTGCTGCGCACGTTCAAAGGTCAGCTGGTTGGTGCTGCTGTAGTTAGTGAAGGCGATGGCAATGGTACAGATCAGCGGAAACAGGACGAACAGACCCATGCCGGCGAGGCCGGGATAGACATAGCGCCAGGCATAAGCCTTGCGATTAGCGAAAATATACAGGCCAACTGAGCTTAAAATCAGCGTCATGATGGCGAACAGGTACTCCCCCTGGGCGTACATCAAAACAACAAGGTAACCCACCAGCAGGCACAGTAAGCCAATCACAGACCATGTGAGTTGCGGACTTTGCCACCAGTGTTTCTTTTTAACGGCATCCATGGGGATCATCCTCTACAGCGGTGAAAACTTATTTGTCAGGCGGCGCTTCGCTTACCTGACCTACGGTCCGAGCCGTAGTGGTAGGGCGGGTAAGCGCAAGCGCCACCCGCCGTTTTCTTACTTGGTGATACGGCTCTGTGCATCCTTCAGTGCAGCATCGACCGTCTGGCGACCGCTGGCGGCGTTGATTACCGCGGTACGAACGGCATACCAGAAGGCAGACATCTGCGGGATGTTAGGCATGATTTCGCCATTCTGGGCGTTCGCCATGGTGGCGGCGATGCGCGGATCTTTTTCCAGTTTCTCCTGGAAGGATTTCAGCGCGACAGCACCCAGCGGTTTGTCGTTGTTAACCGCTTCCAGACCCTGATCGGTCATCAGGTAGTTTTCGAGGAACTCTTTCGCCAGCTCTTTGTTCGGGCTGGCGGCGTTGATACCGGCGCTCAGCACGCCAACGAACGGTTTCGATGGTTTGCCTTTAAAGGTCGGCAGCAGGGCGACGCCGTAATTAACCTTGCTCTTATCAATGTTAGACCACGCCCACGGACCGTTGATGGTCATGGCGGTTTCGCCTTTGTTGAAGGCGGCTTCCGCGATGGAGTAATCCGTGTCGGCATTCATGTGCTTGTTCTTGATCAGGTCAACCAGGAAGGTGAGACCCGCTTTCGCGCCTGCGCTGTCTACGCCGACGTTTTTCACGTCATATTTGCCGTTTTCAAACTTGAAGGCGTACCCGCCGTCGGCAGCGATCAGCGGCCAGGTGAAGTACGGTTCTTGCAGGTTGAACATCAGCGCGCTCTTACCTTTCGCTTTCAGCGCTTTATCCAGCGCCGGGATCTCTTCCCAGGTTTTCGGCGGGTTCGGCACCAGGTCCTTGTTATAAATCAGGGACAGGGCTTCAACCGCCACCGGATAGGCGATCAGTTTGCCGTTAAAGCGCACGGCATCCCAGGTGAAGGGATAGAGTTTGTCCTGGAACGCTTTGTCCGGGGTGATTTCAGCCAGCAGGCCGGACTGTGCGTAGCCGCCGAAACGGTCATGCGCCCAGAAGATGATGTCCGGGCCGTCGCCGGTCGCCGCAACCTGCGGGAACTTCTCTTCCAGCTTGTCCGGATGCTCTACGGAAACTTTAATGCCGGTGTCTTTTTCAAACTTTTTACCCACTTCAGCGAGGCCGTTATAGCCTTTGTCGCCGTTAATCCAGATAACCAGCTTACCTTCTTCAATTTTTGCGAGGGCAGAGGCGGAAAACATCATCGTGGTCAGTGCTGACAGCGCGAGGATGCGAGCGCCAGTTTTGATTTTCATATACCCGTCCTATTTGGTGATGTACTCGTGGATACACTTCGGTGGCTTAACGATGATGAGTTTCCTTTTTTAACAACCCCTTTCCATCCTCCCCAGGTCTACGCCCCACCCGCTGGTTGTGTGATCTCCATTGCAAAAACGGCCGTATTGCGTCCTGGAGCACAGAAAAAAGTGCCCAATTTTGTCGTCCCCATCACGAAATCACGCTGCGTCCGCCATCCCCCGCGGCGAGAGGCAATCTCTCATCCTCCCATCTCCTCCCCCATAAAAAAGCCGGGGGGTGGAGGATTTGCCAGCCTAAGGAATGCCGCATAGTCGACCCATCTTGAATGTGTCTTTAAGTGACAGGTTGTAACGAAGGGAGAAGGGCATGGCGAGCGTACAGCTGCGAAATGTAACGAAAGCCTGGGGCGACGTGGTGGTATCTAAAGATATCAATCTCGAGATCCAGGATGGGGAGTTCGTCGTGTTTGTTGGACCGTCGGGCTGCGGCAAATCCACCCTGCTGCGTATGATTGCCGGACTGGAAACCGTCACCAGCGGCGATCTGTTTATTGGCGATACCCGGATGAACGACGTGCCGCCAGCCGAACGTGGCATCGGCATGGTATTCCAGTCATATGCGCTTTATCCCCATCTTTCCGTTGCCGAAAATATGTCTTTCGGCCTCAAGCTGGCCGGCGCGAAAAAAGAGGTTATTAACCAGCGTGTGACTCAGGTGGCTGAGGTCTTACAGCTGGCGCATCTCCTGGAGCGTAAACCGAAAGCGCTTTCCGGTGGTCAGCGCCAGCGTGTGGCGATCGGTCGTACGCTGGTGGCAGAGCCAAGCGTCTTCCTGCTGGATGAACCGCTCTCTAACCTGGATGCCGCCCTGCGCGTCCAGATGCGTATCGAGATCTCCCGTCTGCATAAGCGACTGGCCCGCACCATGATTTATGTCACCCACGATCAGGTGGAAGCGATGACCCTCGCCGACAAGATCGTGGTTCTGGACGCCGGCCGTGTGGCGCAGGTCGGGAAACCGCTGGAGCTCTATCACTATCCGGCTGACCGCTTCGTTGCTGGCTTTATCGGTTCGCCGAAGATGAACTTCCTGCCGGTCAAAGTCACGGCGACGGCTATCGATCAGGTGCAGGTAGAACTGCCGAACCGTCAGCAAGTCTGGCTGCCGGTGGACAGCGCCAACGTTCAGGTGGGCGCCAACATGTCCTTAGGTATCCGCCCGGAGCATTTACTGCCCAGCGATATCGCCGATGTGACCCTCGAAGGCGAGGTTCAGGTCGTCGAACAGCTCGGTCATGAAACGCAAATTCATATCCAGATCCCCGCCATCCGTCAGAACCTGGTTTACCGCCAGAACGACGTGGTGTTGGTAGAAGAGGGAGCCACATTCGCCATCGGTTTGCCGCCAGAACGTTGCCACTTATTCCGTGAGGATGGCACCGCTTGTCGTCGGCTGCATAAAGAGCCGGGCGTGTAAGGCTTCCCATTAAAAAAGGCGCGAACCCGGCAGGCGGTACACCGGCGAAGCGTTCAAAGAAAAGCAATGATCTCAGGAGATAGAATGATGATTACTCTGCGCAAACTTCCTCTGGCGGTCGCCGTCGCAGCAGGCGTAATGTCTGCTCAGGCGCTGGCTGTCGATTTCCATGGCTACGCGCGTTCCGGCATTGGCTGGACCGGCAGCGGCGGCGAGCAACAGTGCTTCAAAGCGACCGGTGCTCAAAGTAAATACCGTCTTGGTAACGAATGTGAAACCTATGCGGAACTGAAGCTGGGCCAGGAACTGTGGAAAGAAGGGGATAAGAGTTTTTATTTCGATACTAACGTTGCCTATTCCGTGAATCAGGAAGATGACTGGGAAAGCACCTCTCCGGCGTTCCGTGAAGCCAACATCCAGGGTAAAAACCTGATCGACTGGCTGCCGGGCTCCACGCTGTGGGCGGGTAAACGCTTCTATCAGCGTCATGACGTTCACATGATCGACTTCTACTACTGGGATATCTCCGGCCCGGGTGCAGGTCTGGAAAACGTTGACCTTGGCTTCGGTAAGCTCTCTCTGGCCGCTACCCGTAACTCAGAAAGCGGCGGTTCTTATACCTTCTCCAGCGATGACACCAAAAAATATGCAGCGAAAACGGCCAACGACGTCTTTGACATCCGTCTGGCGGGCCTGGAAACCAACCCGGGCGGCGTGCTGGAGTTAGGCGTCGATTACGGCCGCGCGAACCCGCAGGATGACTACCGCCTGGAAGACGGCGCGTCGAAAGACGGCTGGATGTGGACCGGTGAACATACTCAGTCCATCTGGGGCGGCTTCAACAAGTTTGTCGTTCAGTACGCGACCGACGCAATGACCTCCTGGAACAGCGGCCACTCTCAAGGGACCAGCATCGATAACAACGGCAGCATGATCCGCGTTCTGGATCACGGTGCGATGGACTTCAACGATGACTGGGGCCTGATGTACGTGGCGATGTACCAGGACGTGGACCTGGACAGCAAAAACGGTTCGACCTGGTACACCGTGGGTGTCCGTCCGATGTACAAATGGACGCCGATCATGAGCACCCAGCTGGAAATCGGTTACGACAACGTGAAATCCCAGCGTACCAGCGAAAACAACAACCAGTACAAAATTACTCTGGCTCAACAGTGGCAGGCAGGCAACAGCGTCTGGTCTCGTCCGGCTATCCGTATTTTCGCAACCTACGCGAAGTGGGATGAAAACTGGGGTTACAGCAACGCCTCCGGTCTGCAGACCAAAGACAGCAGCGGAAGCGGCATGTACACCTCCAGCCGCGGTGACGACAGCGAAGTTACCTTCGGTGCCCAGATGGAAGTGTGGTGGTAATACCGTCCGCAGGACGGGTGTAACCTGGGAGGGGCGTCAGCCCCTCCTGACTATTCAGGGTTAGCGCGCTATTGCCTGGCTACCGCTAAACCGATGCTATCCAAGGTGAGAAGAATGAAAATGAAGAAAACTCTCGTCGCTCTGTGTTTATCCGCAGGGATGTTGGCATGCGTGCCGGGGATGAGCCTTGCCGATGTTAACTTTGTACCGCAGAACACCAGCGCCGCGCCGTCTATTCCAGCCAGCGCGCTGCAGCAGCTGATCTGGACGCCTGCCGATCAATCAAAGACGCAGAGCGTTGATTTAACCACCGGCGGTCAACGCCTGGATGTCCCGGGGATCGTCGGACCGGTCGCCGCCTGGAGCGTACCGGCCAATATCGGTGAGCTGACCCTGACGCTCGACAGCGAACTGAACAAACATAAGCAGATTTTTGCGCCGAACGTGCTGATTCTGGATCAGAACATGACGCCAGCGGCGTTCTTCCCCAGCAACTACTTTACCTATCAGCAGCCGGGCGTCATGACCGCTGACCGCCTGGGCGGCGTGATGCGCCTGACCCCGGCGCTGGGCCAGCAAAAACTCTATGTGCTGGTGTTTACCACTGAAAAAGATCTCCAGCAGACCACGACCCTGCTGGATCCGGCGAAAGCCTATGCCAAAGGCGCCGGCAATGCGGCCCCGGATATCCCGGATCCGATCGCTAAACATACCACCGATGGCGTGCTGAAGCTGAAAGTGAAAACCAATAGCACCTCCAGCGTGCTGGTGGGCCCGCTGTTCGGCTCCGCCGGCCCGGGTCCGGTCACCGTAGGCAATACCGCCGCGCCGGTGGCCGCGCCAGCCGCCGCTGCTGCTGCTGCACCGGCAGCCAAAAGCGAACCGATGCTCAGCGATACCGAAACCTACTTCAACAACGGTATTAAGCAGGCGGTGAAACAAGGTGACATCGACAAAGCCCTGAAATTGATGAACGAAGCTGAGCGCCTCGGCTCGAAATCCGCTCGTTCCACCTTTATCAGCAGTGTAAAAGGCAAGGGGTAATCGTCTCCCCACAATGCTGATGTTTAGGCACAGCCTTTAGGTGCATCCTTCGGGATGCACCTTTTTTTGCACGCGCGGCAGCCTGTTGCATGGCTGTTGCGTGAATGATCGTATATTGACGTTTGCCCGCCACCAACCGCCTATTCTGCGATACAATGCTTTCACGTTATGTACCGGAGAATCAGGCATGTCCCATCCTGCGCTTACGCGACTGCGTGCGCTGCGCTATTTTGCCGTTATGCCATCCCTGGCGCCGCCCCTGAGTGACTGGCTGCTGCTGGAGGACTCAATGACCCAGCGCTTTGAGCAACAAGGAAAGCAGGTCACCGTGACCCTGATTAACGAAGGGTATATTGAGCGTGAGGCGCTGACTGACGAAGCGGCGCTGCTACCTGACGAGCCGCGCTACTGGCTGCGGGAGATTATACTCAATGCCGATGGCGAACCCTGGCTGGCCGGGCGCACGGTGGTGCCGGAGTCGACACTGTGTGGTCCGGAGCTGGCGCTACAGCAGCTCGGGCAGATCCCGCTGGGCCGATACCTGTTCACGTCGTCGACATTAAGCCGCGATTTTATTGAAATTGGTCGCGATGCAGCGCTGTGGGGGCGTCGTTCCCGCCTGCGGCTGAGCGGCAAACCCCTGCTGCTGACCGAGCTGTTTTTACCTGCGTCGCCGTTGTACTAAGAGGAAGAAAAAATGGAGTGGAGTCTGTCGCAGAATAAGCTGTTGGCGTTTCATCGCCTGATGCGCACTGACAAACCGATCGGCGCTTTGCTGCTGCTGTGGCCGACGCTGTGGGCGCTGTGGGTGGCCTCGCCGGGCGTCCCGTCGCTGTGGATCCTGGCGGTATTCGTCGCCGGCGTCTGGCTGATGCGCGCCGCCGGCTGCGTGGTGAATGACTATGCCGATCGAAAATTTGATGGTCACGTAAAGCGTACCGCCCGTCGTCCGCTACCGAGCGGCGACGTTACCGAGAAAGAGGCGCGAACGCTGTTTATCGTTCTGGTGTTGCTCTCCTTCCTGCTGGTGCTCACCCTCAACACCATGACCATTCTGCTGTCGGTCGCGGCGCTGGCCCTGGCGTGGGTCTACCCGTTTATGAAGCGCTACACTCATCTGCCGCAGGTGGTGCTGGGGGCCGCCTTTGGCTGGTCGATCCCGATGGCCTTCTCGGCCGTTAGCGAATCGCTGCCGCTGAGCTGTTGGCTGATGTTCCTCGCCAACATTCTGTGGGCGGTGGCCTACGATACCCAGTATGCGATGGTGGATCGCGATGACGACGTGAAGATCGGCATCAAGTCCACGGCGATCCTGTTCGGCGAAAACGATCGTCTGATTATCGGTATCCTGCAGGTGGCCGTGCTGGCGCTGATGGGCGCGGTGGGCTGGCTGAATGGGCTGGGCTGGGAATACTACTGGTCGTTGTTTGTCGCGGCAGGTCTGTTTGGCTGGCAGCAGAAGCTTATCTTCAATCGCGAGCGCGATAACTGCTTCAAAGCGTTTATGAACAATAACTACGTCGGGCTGGTGCTATTCCTGGGCCTGGCGATGAGCTACCTGTAATCCCCTGTCCGCTTCCCCCCGGTGTATCGGGGGGAAGCGAGGGCAGAAAACACCGCGTTACGCGTCATCCTGCGTGACGCTTTCAATCGTCAGCCGCACATCCGACGTAATCAAGTCCGCCAGCATCCGATAAACCTTCAGGGTCTCTTCCGGCTCGGCATCGCCGGTGTCGCTAATGTAGCCTTCATCGCGCAGGGTCAGCACCAGGGTGCTGAACACCGCTTTGTCGAAGAACTCCGGCGCGTTAATGCCATGCAGCACCGACAGGCGCTGGGCCACGGTACGACTCTCTTTTTCCAGCGAACTGCGGTTGATCGACGGGTTGGCGCTCAGCAGCCAGAAGGTAATGGCATAGCGCTGCAGCGTCTCGCGCGCGCCCGCGGCCAGCAGTTGCAGGGAGCGAGAGTGCGACGGATTGAGGCTCATCACCTCGCCATCGACGACGATCAGCTCCTGACGCAGCATCTCGGCAATCAATGCATCCACCACCCCGGCCAGCTCTGCTTTCTCCCAGCGCAGGAACAGCTCGGCCTTGAGGAACGGATACAGCGTTTCGACATGGCGCAGCACTTCGGTGCGGCTGAGCTGACGATGCTGAGTCACCAGGGCGGCTAACAGCGACGGTATCACCAGCATATGGGCGATGTTGTTGCGATAGTAGGTCATCAGCACCGCCTGCTCGCGCGGCAGGATGATGATATCGCCGATGGTGTCCTTCTCCACTTCGAACTTGTTCATTTGCAGCGCGTGGTCGATAAGCTCGCTGGCCGAAGCGGAAGGTGTCGTCGCATCTGGCGAATAGGGCACATTGCGCAGCAGCGCGAGGTAGCACTCCAGCTGTTGGGTGAGCTGCTCCCGGGTCAGTGAACGCTGACGCGAGGCCAGCAGCGCCGTGCAGCACAGGTTCATGGCGTTGGCCGCGCCGGCGTTGTTGATGCGCACCATCAGGTCAGCGGCGATGTTGTTCACCGTTGGCGTCAGCCAGGAAGGGCGGATGGCTTCGATCGGGTCGATGGCTTCCCGCCACTCCGGCACATGGTGGTTAAGGTAGGTCATCAGCGGCAGTGGTTCGCCGAAGTTGACATAGCCCTGGCCAAGGTTGCGCAGCTTGCTCAAGCCACGCACCATCTGCGGCAGGCTCTCTTTCTCTTTGGTGGCGCCGCGCAGCTCTTTAGCGTAGGTGCCTACTTCCATCACGTGTTCATAGCCGATGTAGATAGGCACCAGAGTGATCGGCCGGGTGCCGCCGCGCAGCATCGCCTGGATGGTCATCGACAGCGTACCGGTCTTCGGATCGAGCAGACGGCCGGTACGGGAGCGGCCGCCTTCGACGAAATACTCGACGGAATAGCCGCGGCTGAACAGCTCGCCAAGATATTCACGGAACACCGTGGAGTAGAGCTTGTTGCCCTTAAAGGTGCGACGGATGAAGAACGCGCCCAGGCGGCGGAAGATCGGCCCGGCAGGCCAGAAGTTGAGGTTGATGCCCGCCGCGATATGCGGTGGCACCAGGCCCTGATGATACAGGACGTAGGAGAGCAGCAGATAGTCCATGTGGCTGCGGTGGCAGGGGACATAGACAATCTCATGGCCGTCGTGAGCCAGCTGGCGCACGCGCTCGGCGTTATGCACGTTGATCCCCTGGTACAGGCGGTTCCAGGTGAAGCCGAGAATGCGGTCGGTCAGGCGGATCATCTCATACGAGAAGTTCGCGGCAATCTCTTCCATCAGCGCGATAGCGTTCTGCTGAGCCTTCTCATGCGAAATTTTCTTGCTGCGCGCTTCGTCTTCCACCGCGCGGGCAATCGCTTTCGAGGCCAGCAGTTTATTAAACAGATCCTGGCGAGCCGGCAGACGCGGGCCGACGGCGGCCAGGCGCTGGCGGGCAAAGTGCATCCGGGCGACGCGAGCCAGCTTCTGGGCGATGATCTTATCGGTACCGTGCTCATCCGCCATGCGGCGCAGCGACACGGAAGGCGAGAAACGCACGAAACTGTCGCGGCCGAGCCAGGAGACGGCGAAAAATTTCTGGATACCGTTCAGCATCCGCAGCGGCGGATTGACTTCCCCTTTCTCACGACCCGGCGAGCGGCCGAACATCACCGAGACCGGCACCATTTGCACATCGAGGTCCGGATGGTTGCGGTGCAGATCGAGGTAGTCGTGGAACAGCTTGATGGACTCTTCTTTTGGCGTGTAATAGGTAAATACGCGCGGCCCACCGTGGATGAATACGTAACGCGGCAGCAGCGCGCCGTCGATCTCCAGCGGTTCAAGCGGATCGGGTAAATCATGCGCCAGGCATTGGGCGCGCAGCGTCAGCAGGTCCGCCTTGGAATTATAGGGCAGGACGTACATGACCGGACGCGAGGTATCGAGTCCTAATTCCTGGGCAGGCTCTGCCGGAATAGACTTGCTTTTTACCAGCACCCGTAATGGTAAATTCAGTAATTTATAGTAAATTCGTTGCCAGCCGGACATAAACGATGTGAAGCCTCTGGTTAATCATGCAAATGCGCGGCAAGAATAACAGAAAGTGGGCAAAATTTCCGTTACCACGCGGCAAACGCGTACACTCATCGACGTCATTTACGTAAAAAGGTTTTGTGATGGCCAATAATACCACCGGGTTAACCCGAATCATTAAGGCGGCAGGTTACTCCTGGAAAGGATTTCGCGCAGCGTGGATCAACGAGGCCGCGTTTCGTCAGGAAGGTATCGCCGCCATCGTGGCCGTCGCGATAGCCTGCTGGCTGGACGTCGACGCCATCACCCGCGTATTGCTGATTGGGTCGGTCCTGCTAGTGATGATAGTCGAAATTCTCAACAGCGCGATTGAGGCGGTCGTGGACCGTATTGGCTCGGAATATCATGAGCTTTCAGGGCGCGCCAAAGACATGGGGTCGGCGGCGGTCCTGCTGGCGATTATCATCGCGCTGATCACCTGGGGAACGCTGCTGTGGAGCCATTATCACTAACGTTCTTCGCTAAGCCTCGCAAAATATAAACAATCTGCCGATTTTTGTGTGCCATGTGGTTCCAAAATCACCGGTAGCTGTATATACTCACAGCATAACTGTATATACACCCAGGGGGCGGAATGAAAGCGTTAACGACCAGGCAGCAAGAGGTGTTTGATCTCATTCGGGATCATATCAGCCAGACGGGCATGCCGCCGACGCGTGCGGAAATTGCTCAGCGCTTGGGGTTCCGTTCCCCAAACGCGGCGGAAGAACACCTGAAAGCGCTGGCGCGTAAAGGCGCGATCGAGATCGTCTCCGGTGCTTCTCGCGGTATCCGCCTGCTGACGGAAGAAGAACATGGCCTGCCGCTGATCGGCCGCGTCGCCGCCGGCGAGCCGCTGCTGGCGCAGCAGCACATTGAGGGGCACTATCAGGTCGACCCGTCGATGTTTAAACCCAACGCGGATTTCCTGCTGCGCGTCAGCGGCATGTCGATGAAAGACATCGGTATCCTTGATGGCGATCTGCTGGCGGTCCACAAAACCCAGGACGTGCGTAACGGCCAGGTGGTGGTAGCGCGCATTGACGACGAAGTGACGGTGAAGCGCCTGAAAAAGCAGGGTAACGTCGTCGAACTGTTGCCGGAAAACAGCGAATTTACCCCTATCGTTGTCGATCTGCGTCAGCAGAGTTTTACCATTGAGGGTCTGGCCGTTGGCGTGATCCGTAATGGAGAATGGCTGTAACGCCTGCCCCTGCGCAGCGTCATCTGATGCATGACGCTGCGACGTTTGTCCTCAATCAGGTCTCCGAACATGCTGCTCAACGCTGCCGATAAAGCGCTGTGGCGCCTTGCGATCCCGATGATTTTCTCCAATATCACCGTCCCGCTGCTGGGGCTGGTGGATACCGCGGTGATCGGCCACCTTGACAGCCCGGTATACCTCGGCGGCGTCGCGGTTGGGGCGACGTCTACCAGTTTCCTCTTCATGCTGCTGCTGTTTTTGCGCATGAGCACCACCGGGCTCACCGCTCAGGCCTGGGGTGCCAAAGATCCGCTGCGACTGGCGCGGGCGCTGGTGCAGCCGCTGGCTCTGGCGCTGGGCGCCGGGGTTCTCATCATCCTGTTTCGCCTGCCGCTGATTAACCTCGCTCTGCATATTGTCGGCGGCAGTGAGGCGGTGCTTGAGCAGGCGAGACGGTTTCTCGAAATCCGCTGGCTCAGCGCCCCCGCCTCGCTGGCCAATCTGGTGCTGCTCGGCTGGCTGCTGGGAGTCCAGTACGCCCGGGCGCCGGTGATTCTGCTGGTGGTCGGTAATCTGCTCAATATTGTGCTCGACCTGTGGCTGGTGATGGGCCTGCGGATGAACGTCCAGGGGGCGGCGCTGGCCACGGTCACCGCGGAGTATGCCACTCTCATTATTGGCCTGATGATGGCGAAGCGGGTGCTGACGCTGCGCGGCGTGTCGCTGGCAATGCTGAAAAACGCCTGGCGCGGGGATCTGCGCCGTCTGCTGGCGTTGAATCGGGACATCATGCTGCGTTCCCTGCTGCTACAGCTGTGCTTTGGCGCGCTGACCGTGTACGGCGCGCGTCTGGGCAGCGACATTGTGGCGGTCAATGCGGTACTGATGACCATGCTGACCTTTACCGCCTATGCGCTGGATGGTTTTGCCTATGCCGTGGAGGCCCACTCCGGCCAGGCCTACGGCGCGCGCGACGGCAGCCAGCTGCTGGAAGTCTGGCGGGCGGCCTGCCGGCAGTCTGGCATGGTGGCGCTGGCGTTTGCCCTGATTTATAGCCTGGCGGGGGAGTACATCATCGCGTTGTTAACCTCGCTGCCTTCTCTGCAGCAGCTGGCCGATCGCTATCTGATCTGGCAGGCCATCTTGCCGGTGGTGGGCGTCTGGTGCTATCTGCTGGACGGCATGTTTATCGGCGCCACACGCGGCGCGGAGATGCGGAACAGCATGGCGGTCGCCGCGGCGGGGTTTGCTGTAACGCTGCTTTCGGTCCCGCTGCTCGGTAACCACGGTCTGTGGCTGGCGCTGGCGGTGTTCCTCGCCCTGCGCGGCCTGTCTCTGGCGCTGATCTGGCGTCGCCACTGGCGACACGGCACCTGGTTTAGCTAGTCATTGCCGTTCATCACGGCCATCTATGAATTCCCGCGGTTGCGCGCCGCTTACCGGGGCAACTCAGTAGCCCGGCTCAGCGTAGCGCAAGCCGGGAAAATCGCCTCAGCCTTACCCATCGGTATGATGGTTAAAAATTCCGAATAACGAATCGGTACCAGCATTCTCATCTATAGTTAATACCATGTCCGGTACAAAACGGGCTGTAAACCCACCGAATGATGAGGACGTTATCATGAATAAAGACGAAATCGGCGGTAACTGGAAACAGTTGAAAGGTAAAGCCAAGGAACAGTGGGGCAAACTTACCGATGATGATATGACCGTGATCGAAGGTAAGCGCGATCAGCTGGTCGGTAAAATTCAGGAACGGTACGGCTATGCGAAGGATCAGGCTGAGAAAGAAGTCTCAGACTGGGAGCATAAAAACGACTACCGCTGGTAGCGTTCCGTGGCTCAAAGAATAAAGCATTTGTGTTAGTGCCTGTCTGAATGGCGTAAGGATGCGCCGTTAACCCTGTTTCCCGCTGCGGCTGACGCTCAGCGGGCTTTCTTTTTCAGCTGAATGGAATGGTCGTGCTGGCAGTGTCCCGGCGTGCTGCAGGCTTCGACTTCCACGCAGTCTGCACAAAGGCCGTGAGCTTCAATCACGTTGTGGCGCAGGGCAAAGCCCATTCTGGCCGCTAACGTATGCATGATATCTTCCACCCCTTCCGCCGCCTCTTCCTTCACCACGCCACAGCGGTCACAGATAAACATGGCTGAGCTATGGGTCGGCTGGTCAAAGAGATGGCACAGCACATAGCTGTTGGTCGATTCAACCTTATGAACAAAACCCTGCTCGAGTAAAAACTCCAGCGCGCGGTAAACCGTCGGCGGTTTAGCCTGCGGCTCTTTGTCACGCAGGAGATCCAGCAGATCGTAGGCGCTGATCGCCCCTTGTTGCAGGCTCATCAGGCGCAACACCTCCAGACGCTGTGGGGTCAGGCGTACGCCGCGCTGCGCGCATAGCTTTTCAGCATGCGCTAACATCTCTTGCGAAGGGGTCTTATCCATGAGCATCCTCGGGTTGTGTGAATTTGAATCTGTTACTTTATCACGTTCCTCAGAAAACACCGAGAGCCGGCAGGTGATACGGGTCATACTTCAGATTGTCGGTACCTGCGCCAGTTCCGGGTGCTGGCCGCTGACTTTCGTGCAGACTACGCCTTAGTCGATCGCTAAAACCGTCCTGCCCGATTTAATCGCAACACGCATGACCCTGGGTATGCTATATCTGAAGTGTCTCATTTTCGGGAGAAAACGATGAAACGACCTGATTGCATTCGCCACTGGCGCGAACTGGAAGGGCCCGACGATGCCACTTATCCCGACAGCCCGGAGCGTTTTTCGATTGGCGCGCCGCTGGGGCGCGGTTTACGTCTCAACCGGCTGGGGATCCACCACGAGCGACTGCCGCCCGGGCGGCGCACCTCGTACCCGCACGCGGAGAGCGATGAGGAAGAGTTCATCTACGTGCTGGAGGGCTATCCGGAAGTGTGGATAAACGGCTATCTCTGGAAGCTGGAGCCAGGGGACAGCGTGGGTTTTCCCGCGGGTACCGGTATCTGCCACACTTTTCTCAATAACACCGAGCAGGAGGTTCGTCTGCTGGTGGTGGGCGAGGCCAACAAGAAATACAACCGCATCTATTATCCGCTCAATCCAGGCTATGCCGCGACGCGCCAGGATCGCTGGGTTGACCATCCGCCGCAATTCTTCGGTCCACACGACGGCAAGCCGCGGAAAAAGTAATCGACCCGGGGAAGGGGCGAAGCGCGGCGCACTATGCGCCTGTGGTTTATCTTTGTGCTATAGTAGCGCCCCTTTTTACCCGGATGCTTATTTATTCGCCATGATGCCTGAATCAACGTCACCTGTTTTCCCTGCTCACCGCTTCTCCATCGCGCCGATGCTCGACTGGACTGACCGACACTGCCGCTACTTCCTGCGGCTGCTGTCGCGGCATACGCTGCTGTATACCGAAATGGTGACCACGGGGGCGATTATTCACGGCAAAGGTGACTATCTGGCCTATAGCGAAGAAGAGCACCCGGTTGCTCTGCAGCTCGGCGGCAGCGATCCGCAGGCCCTGGCGCAGTGCGCGAAGCTGGCTGAAGCGCGTGGCTACGATGAGATCAATCTCAACGTCGGCTGCCCCTCCGACCGCGTGCAGAACGGGATGTTTGGCGCCTGTCTGATGGGCAATGCGCCACTGGTGGCCGACTGCATCAAGGCGATGCGCGATGTGGTGTCGATTCCGGTCACGGTGAAAACCCGTATCGGGATTGACGATCAGGATAGCTATGAGTTTCTATGCGAATTCATTGAGACGGTCTCCGGCAAGGGCGAGTGTGAGATGTTTATTATTCACGCCCGCAAAGCCTGGCTCTCCGGCCTGAGCCCAAAAGAGAACCGCGAGATCCCGCCGCTGGATTACCCCCGCGTCTGGCAGCTGAAGCGCGACTTTCCCCACCTGACGATGGCGATTAACGGCGGGATCAAATCGCTGGACGAAGCCAGACTGCAGCTTGAGCATATGGATGGGGTGATGGTCGGGCGTGAGGCCTATCAGAACCCGGGTATTCTGGCCTCGGTCGACCGCGAAATTTTCGGCATCGCCGGCGCGGATGCCGATCCGGTGGCGGTGGTGCGAGCCATGTACCCGTATATTGAGCGCGAGCTCAGCAATGGCACCTATCTGGGCCATATTACCCGCCATATGCTGGGGCTGTTTCAGGGCATCCCCGGCGCTCGCCAGTGGCGTCGCTACCTGAGCGAGAACGCGCATAAAGCCGGCGCCGATATTGCGGTGCTGGAGCATGCTCTGAAGCTGGTGGCCGATAAACGTTAATTTCTGACGAAAACCTGGTGAAATTGACCACGCCTCGCGCACTGACGCGGGGCGTTTTCTTTTAAAGTCAAATGTTTATGTTTGGCATGCTTTTTGTAATACCTGCAGAGTGAAGTATTCATTCGTTGGGGAGAGAACCATGCTGGAACTGCTATTTGTCATTGGATTTTTTGTCATGCTGTTGGTGACCGGCGTATCGCTGCTGGGGATTATCGCGGCTATCGTGGTCGCTACCGCGCTGATGTTCGTCGGCGGGTTGTTTGCCTTGATGATCAAATTACTGCCGTGGCTGCTGCTGGCCGTGGTGGTGGTGTGGATTATTCGGGCGCTGAAATCCCCGAACGGAAACGCTTTTCGCGACAATAACCGTTGGCGTTACTAAGGTATTGAGGGGTCTGTCACAACCTGAACAATTTTGCAGACAACCGCGTAGGCATTACTGAGCAAATCTGTCACTATTAGCGCGTTAACGAATTCATCGCGCTGTACCCTACATACAGCCGAACTAAAAAAAAGTAAGGGCTTCCCAGGTGGAAGCCCTAAACTTTTGTCCCTTTGTCCGCTTACGGCAGCAGCAAACTAGACCCCTGAGTTACCCGGCTTTCCAGAACTTCATGCGCCCGACGGGCCTCGGTCAGCGGATAGGTCTGACTCTCGGGCACGTCCACTTTGATTACCCCACTGGCGATCAGTGAAAACAGTTCACTGCAGGCTTCCGCCAGCTCTTCCCGGTTGGTGATATAGCCCTGCAGCGATGGGCGGGTGACGTACAGAGAACCTTTCTGATTCAGGATCCCCAGATTGACGCCGGTCACCGGGCCGGAGGAGTTGCCAAAGCTGACCATCAGGCCGCGTCGCTGCAGGCAGTCCAGAGAGGCTTCCCAGGTATCTTTCCCCACCGAGTCGTAGACCACGGCCACTTTCTTACCGTCGGTAAGCGCCTTGAGTCGCTCCACGATTTGCTCTTCGCGATAGTTAATTACCTGCCAGGCGCCAGCCTCTTTGGCACGCTGCGCTTTCTGCGCGCTGCCGACGGTACCGATAAGTTTCGCGCCCAGCGCTTTCGCCCACTGACAGGCAATCAGCCCCACGCCGCCGGCGGCCGCGTGAAACAGGAACACTTCATTAGGCTTAATTTCATAGGTTTTGCGCAGCAGATACCAGACCGTCAATCCTTTCAGGAACGATGCCGCGGCCTGTTCGAAAGAGATGGCGTCCGGCAGGACCGCGGTTTTGTCGGCCAGCACATTGTGTACCGTGCTGTAGGCGCCGAGCGCCGACTGCGCGTACACCACCCGATCGCCTACCTTAATGTGCGTTACCCCATGGCCAACTTTACTGACGACGCCGGCTGCCTCGGTGCCCAGACCGCTCGGCAGCGATGGTGGCGGATAGAGGCCGCTACGAACATAGGTGTCGATATAGTTGATACCGATGGCTTTGTTTTCGACCTGAATTTCATGTTCCGCAGGATCGCGGGGCGTGAACTCAACCGCCTGAAGCACCTCCGGCCCGCCGTGTTTTGAAAATTCGATGCGTGTTGCCATGTTCGCTCCTGTGTTGTTCTGAGATTATCCAGTAAGCTTAACAGCCTGCGGCGGCAGCGACGGATTTTCTTATCCGCCTCAGGCCTGCCACGCTTAATGGGTTCTTTAGCGGCAATGGCTTTCTCGCTATACTGTCACGCTCTTTTCCGTATCGGTGAAATGTTAGGCTATGGCAGGAAATAAACCCTTCAACAAACCACAGACAGAAACCCGCGAACGCGATCCGCAGCTCGCCGGGCTGAAAGTCCCGCCGCACTCGATTGAAGCGGAGCAGTCGGTGTTGGGCGGTTTAATGCTGGATAACGAGCGCTGGGACGACGTCGCCGAACGCGTGGTGTCGGAAGATTTCTATACTCGTCCGCATCGTCATATCTTTACCGAGATGGCGCGTCTGCAGGAGTCAGGTAGCCCGATTGACCTGATCACCCTTGCGGAGTCGCTGGAGCGTCAGGGGCAGCTGGACAGCGTCGGCGGCTTCGCCTACCTGGCCGAACTGTCCAAAAACACGCCCAGCGCGGCGAACATCAGCGCCTATGCTGACATCGTGCGCGAACGCGCGGTGGTGCGCGAGATGATTTCGGTGGCCAACGAGATCGCCGAAGCCGGCTTCGACCCGCAGGGGCGAACCAGCGAAGATCTGCTCGATCTCGCCGAATCCCGGGTTTTCAAAATCGCCGAAAGCCGGGCCAATAAAGACGAAGGGCCGAAAAACATCGCCGATGTGCTTGATGCCACCGTCGCCCGTATCGAACAGCTGTTCCAGCAGCCGCATGACGGTGTCACCGGGGTGAATACCGGCTACGACGACCTCAACAAAAAGACCGCTGGCCTGCAGCCGTCGGATCTGATTATCGTCGCCGCCCGTCCGTCGATGGGTAAAACGACCTTCGCGATGAACCTCGTGGAAAACGCGGCAATGCTGCAGGATAAGCCGGTACTCATCTTCAGTCTTGAGATGCCCTCGGAACAGATCATGATGCGTTCTCTGGCCTCGCTGTCGCGCGTCGATCAGACCCGCATTCGTACCGGTCAACTGGACGATGAAGACTGGGCGCGGATCTCCGGCACCATGGGCATCCTGCTGGAAAAACGCAATATCTATATCGATGACTCCTCCGGCTTGACGCCGACGGAAGTGCGCTCCCGCGCGCGGCGTATCGCCCGTGAGCACGGCGGCATCGGACTTATCATGATCGACTACCTGCAGCTGATGCGCGTGCCGTCGCTCTCCGACAACCGTACCCTTGAGATCGCCGAAATCTCCCGCTCGCTGAAGGCGCTGGCGAAAGAGCTGCAGGTGCCGGTGGTGGCGCTGTCGCAGCTGAACCGCTCGCTGGAACAGCGCGCCGATAAACGCCCGGTCAACTCCGACCTGCGTGAGTCCGGATCCATTGAACAGGATGCCGACTTGATCATGTTCATTTACCGTGATGAGGTTTATCACGAGAACAGCGATCTTAAAGGCATCGCGGAAATTATCATTGGTAAACAACGTAACGGCCCGATCGGCACCGTGCGACTGACCTTTAACGGCCAGTGGTCGCGTTTCGATAATTATGCCGGCCCTCAGTATGACGATGAGTAAACCTCTGTCTGTCTTTTTTTAAGGAATTCAAATGCAAGCGGCAACTGTAGTTATCAACCGCCGCGCTCTGCGACACAACCTGCAACGTCTGCGTGACCTGGCGCCTGCCAGCAAACTGGTTGCGGTGGTGAAAGCGAACGCCTACGGACACGGCCTCCTTGAGACCGCGCGAACGCTGACCGACGCCGACGCCTTTGGCGTCGCCCGCCTGGAAGAGGCGCTGCGCCTGCGAGCAGGAGGCATCGCCCAGCCGATCCTCCTGCTGGAAGGCTTTTTTGCTGCGGAAGACCTGGCGGTGATCGCCGCCCAGCGCCTGCATACGGCGGTGCATAGCCCCGAACAGCTGGCGGCGCTGGAGCAAGCCGATCTCCCCGAGCCGGTAACCGTGTGGATGAAGCTGGATACCGGCATGCATCGCTTAGGGGTGCGCCCGGAGGAAGCCGAGGCGTTTTATCAGCGTCTGAGCCAGTGTAAAAACGTCCGCCAGCCGGTGAACGTGGTGAGCCATTTCGCCCGCGCCGATGAGCCGACCTGCGGCGCCACCGAACGCCAGCTGGATATCTTCACCACCTTTACCGAAGGCAAACCGGGGCTGCGCTCTATCGCCGCCTCGGGCGGCATTCTGCTGTGGCCGCAATCGCATTACGACTGGGTGCGCCCCGGGATTATCCTGTATGGCGTGTCGCCGCTGGACGATCGCTCCACCGGGAAAGATTTTGGCTGCCAGCCGGTGATGACCCTGACGTCCAGCCTGATTGCGGTGCGCGAGCATAAAGCAGGGGAGCCCGTCGGCTACGGCGGCACCTGGATCAGCGAACGCGATACCCGTCTCGGCGTGGTGGCGATGGGCTATGGCGACGGTTATCCGCGCGCCGCGCCGTCGGGCACGCCGGTGCTGGTCAATGGCCGGGAAGTGCCGATTGTCGGCCGGGTAGCGATGGATATGATCTGCGTTGACCTCGGACCGCAGGCCCAGGATAAAGCCGGCGACGCGGTAGTGCTGTGGGGAGAGGGACTCCCGGTAGAGCGCATCGCCGAGATAACGAAAGTGAGTGCTTACGAACTTATTACGCGACTGACCTCCCGCGTCGCCATGAAATACCTCGACTAAGCACCAGCCGTACCGGATAACCCTGATGTTATCCGGTACGCCATCGGCACAGCCGCGAGCGAATAAGCGGTTTATGCCACCTCGCGGTCATTTTCCCCTCAACATCCTCTCGACCTGCCGTCATATCCGGTTTATTGTGTAAGAACCTGCCCTATGTAAACCTGGAGATACATCGCGTGTTTCAAAAAGTTGACGCCTACGCCGGCGACCCTATTCTTTCTCTGATGGAACGCTTCAAAGAAGATCCGCGAAGCGACAAAGTCAACCTGAGTATCGGGCTGTACTACAACGATGACGGCATTATCCCGCAGCTGCAGGCGGTGGCGGAAGCGGAAGCACGCCTGAACGCCGGGCCGCATGGCGCCTCGCTGTATCTGCCGATGGAAGGGTTGAGCGGCTACCGTCAGGCGATTGCGCCGCTGCTGTTCGGCGCAGAGCATACCGCGCTTAAGCAAAACCGCATTGCCTCCATTCAGACGGTCGGCGGTTCGGGCGCGCTGAAGGTCGGGGCCGACTTCCTCAAACGCTACTTTCCGGAGTCTCATGTCTGGGTCAGCGATCCGACCTGGGAAAACCACATCGCCATTTTTGAAGGGGCTGGCTTCGAAGTCAGTACTTACCCCTGGTTTGACAAAGCCACCAACGGCGTGCGCTTTGAGGACCTGCTGGCGACGCTGCAAACGCTGCCGGCGCGCGATATTGTGCTGCTGCACCCTTGCTGCCACAACCCGACCGGCGCCGACCTGACGCCAGCCCAGTGGGACCGCGTGGTTGAGGTATTACAAGCGCGTCAGCTGATCCCCTTCCTCGACATCGCCTACCAGGGCTTTGGCGGGGGGCTGGAAGAGGATGCTTACGCCATTCGCGCCATCGCCAGCGCCGGGATGCCGATGCTGGTCAGCAACTCGTTCTCCAAGATTTTCTCCCTGTACGGGGAGCGTGTCGGCGGTCTGTCAGTGGTCTGTGAAGACAGCGAAACTGCAGGCCGCGTGCTGGGTCAGCTGAAGGCCACCGTGCGCCGCAACTACTCCAGCCCGCCAAGCTTTGGCGCGCAGGTGGTGGCGACGGTGCTGAACGATGCAGCTCTGAAAGCCACCTGGCAGGCGGAAGTGGACGCCATGCGCGCGCACATCCTGACCATGCGCCAGGCGCTGGTCGACGCGCTGCAGCAGGTTGCTCCGGGCAGCAAGGTGGATTACCTGCTTAAGCAGCGCGGGATGTTCAGCTACACCGGCTTCAGCGCAGCGCAGGTCGATCGTCTGCGCGACGAGTTTGGCGTCTACCTGATTGCCAGCGGTCGTATGTGCGTGGCAGGGTTAAACTCACGTAATGTTCAGCAGGTGGCGAAAGCCTTTGCTGCGGTGATGTAAGCCGCTCTCCAGTGGGTTGCCGCTGCCGGTCAACGGGCAGCGGCAACCTCCTCTCTGATTGTGATCATCCTCTTTTTCTATGACATCTACGCGAAAAAGGCTTTTCATCCACGCGATCGGCGGGTAAGGTCGGGGCGTTGCTAAGCATGCACATTATTAAAAATAATAATGATTGATAGATTTAGGGATAAATATGCGCAAACTTACTCTCGCCTTTGCGGCGGCTTCTC
The DNA here is from genome assembly GCF_033100215.1 of Klebsiella sp. w6. Taxonomy (NCBI): domain Bacteria; kingdom Pseudomonadati; phylum Pseudomonadota; class Gammaproteobacteria; order Enterobacterales; family Enterobacteriaceae; genus Klebsiella; species Klebsiella sp. w6. The sequence goes on along the minus strand of NZ_CP136907.1, from coordinate 5,220,274 downwards.
TTTTGTTCACGCTGAACAGCGCCGTTGTGGCGCGCGCCTCCACGCCACAGCCGCTGTGGGTGGGCACCAATGTGGCCCAGCTGGCCGAGCAGGCGCCGATCCACTGGGTTTCGGTGGCGCAAATCGAGAACAGCCTGCTGGGGCGGCCGCCGATGGCCGTCGGTTTTGATATCGATGACACCGTCCTCTTCTCCAGTCCGGGCTTCTGGCGCGGGCAAAAAACTTTCTCCCCCGGCAGTGAGGATTACCTGAAAAACCCGCAGTTCTGGGAAAAAATGAACAACGGCTGGGATGAATTCAGCATGCCGAAAGAGGTGGCGCGCCAGCTGATTGCGATGCATGTGAAGCGTGGGGACAGCATTTGGTTCGTCACCGGCCGCAGCCAGACCAAAACAGAAACCGTTTCTAAAACCCTGCAGGATGATTTTCTCATTCCGGCCGCCAATATGAATCCGGTGATTTTCGCCGGTGATAAGCCTGGCCAGAACACCAAGACCCAGTGGCTGCAGGCGAAGCAGATAAAGGTTTTCTACGGCGATTCGGATAACGACATCACCGCTGCCCGTGAGGCCGGCGCCCGTGGGATCCGCGTGCTGCGGGCCGCCAACTCCTCCTATAAGCCGCTGCCGATGGCCGGGGCGCTGGGCGAAGAAGTGATCGTCAATTCCGAATACTGACGATCGCCTGAACGCGATAAACGGCAGCGGTAGCGCTGCCGTTTTTTTATGCAAAATCAGGGGTGGAAGGTTTTACCTTTTCACGTATTGCTGCACACTTAGAAGGATTCATTCGCAAAAGGAGTCGATGATGTGGTATCAGCAAACCCTGACGCTTGGGCCAAAATCCCGCGGTTTTCATCTGGTCACCGATGAGGTCCTCGGTCAGATTCGCGGGCTGTCCGGGGTGAAGGTTGGCCTGCTGCACCTCCTGCTCCAGCATACTTCCGCTTCCCTGACGCTCAACGAAAACTGCGATCCCACCGTCCGCTATGACATGGAGCAGTATTTTCTCAACGCCGTGCCGGACAATGCGCCGTACGAACATGATTATGAAGGTCCTGACGATATGCCTTCGCACATCAAATCATCGATGCTTGGCGTGTCGCTGATGCTGCCGGTCGAGGACGGGCGCGTCAGGCTGGGAACCTGGCAGGGCATCTGGCTGGGGGAGCATCGGATACACGGCGGTTCGCGGCACATCGTTGCGACGCTCATGGGGGAATAAAAGATGACAATTTCGGAGTTATTGCAGTACTGCATGGCGAAACCGGGAGCGGAGCAGAGCGTCCATAGCGACTGGAAAGCCACGCAGATCAAAGTCTCGGACGTGCTGTTTGCCATGGTGAAGGAAGTGGAGGACCAGCGGCCGGCGGTCGCGCTGAAAGCGAGCCCGGAACTGGCGGAGCTGCTGCGAGAGCAGCATCGCGATGTCCGGCCCAGCAAGCATCTCAATAAAGCGCACTGGAGCACCGTCTTTCTGGATGGCTCGCTGCCGGATTCGCAAATCTACTACCTGGTCGATGCATCTTACCAGCAGGCGGTGAAAATGCTGCCGGAGTCGGTCCGGCAGCAGCTATCCCGCTAATTATTTCAGCATCGGCTTCAGGAAGCGCGCGGTGTGCGAGGCTTCGCACTCGGCGACGGTCTCAGGTGTACCGGAGACCAGTATTTCGCCGCCGCCGCTACCGCCTTCCGGACCCAGATCGACAATCCAGTCGGCAGTTTTAATCACATCGAGGTTATGCTCAATCACCACGATGGTATTGCCCTGATCGCGCAGCTGATGCAGCACTTCCAGCAACTGCTGAATATCGGCGAAGTGCAGACCCGTGGTCGGCTCATCGAGGATATACAGCGTCTGGCCGGTACCGCGTTTGGAGAGTTCGCGCGCCAGCTTCACGCGCTGCGCCTCGCCGCCGGACAGCGTCGTCGCCGACTGGCCGAGACGGATATAGGTCAGGCCGACGTCCATCAGGGTTTGCAGCTTACGCGCCAGCGCCGGTACGGCATCAAAGAATTCACGCGCCTCTTCAATGGTCATATCCAGCACTTCGTGGATGGTCTTACCCTTGTACTTAATCTCCAGCGTTTCGCGGTTATAGCGTTTGCCTTTGCACTGGTCGCACGGCACATAGATATCCGGCAGGAAGTGCATCTCAACCTTAATGACGCCATCACCCTGGCAGGCTTCACAGCGCCCGCCGCGAACGTTAAAACTAAAGCGCCCTGGCGTATAGCCGCGTGAACGTGATTCCGGCACCCCGGCGAACAGTTCGCGCACCGGCGTAAACACCCCGGTATAGGTCGCCGGGTTGGAGCGCGGCGTACGGCCGATCGGGCTCTGGTCGATATCGATCACTTTATCGAAGTGCTCCAGCCCCTGGATATCGCGATACGGCGCCGGTTCGGCGATGGTCGCGCCGTTAAGCTGGCGCTGAGCAATCGGGAACAGGGTGTCGTTAATCAGCGTCGATTTACCCGAGCCGGAAACGCCGGTAATGCAGGTAAACAGACCGACCGGCAGGGTCAGCGTCACATCCTTCAGGTTGTTGCCGCGCGCGCCGGTCAGTTTCAGCACTTTTTCCGGATTGGCGGGTACGCGCTGTTTCGGCACTTCGATTTTGCGCTTACCGCTCATGAACTGCCCGGTGAGGGATTCTGGTACCGCCATAATGGCGTCCAGTGGCCCTTCGGCCACCACCTGGCCGCCGTGGACCCCAGCGCCAGGGCCGATATCGATCACATGGTCGGCGGCGCGAATCGCGTCTTCGTCATGCTCAACGACGATCACCGTGTTGCCTAAATTACGCAGATGGATCAGGGTACCCAGCAGGCGTTCGTTATCGCGCTGGTGCAGGCCGATAGAAGGCTCATCCAGCACGTACATCACACCAACCAGCCCGGCGCCAATCTGGCTCGCCAGACGGATACGCTGGGCTTCGCCGCCGGAGAGCGTTTCCGCCGAACGGGAAAGCGTCAGATAGTTCAGACCGACGTTGACAAGGAACTTCAGGCGATCGCCGATCTCTTTCAGCACTTTCTCAGCGATTTGCGCCCGCTGGCCGGAGAGCTTCAGGTTGTTGAAGAAGTCCATCGCGTGGCCGATGCTCATATCGGAAATGGTCGGCAGCGGGGTGTTCTCTACAAACACGTGGCGCGCTTCACGACGCAGCCGCGTGCCGTCACAGCTGGCGCATGGGCGGTTGCTGATGAATTTCGCCAGCTCTTCGCGCACGGCGCTGGATTCCGTCTCTTTGTAACGGCGCTCCATATTGTGCAGCACGCCTTCGAACGGGTGACGACGTACCGAGGTGTCGCCGCGATCGTTCATGTATTTGAATTCAATATTCTCTTTACCGGAACCGTACAGGACCACTTTCTGCACGCTGGCGCTGAGGGTGCCCCACGGCGCTTCGACGTCGAATTTATAGTGCTCCGCCAGCGACTTCAGCATCTGGAAGTAGTAGAAGTTGCGGCGATCCCAGCCGCGGATGGCGCCGCCCGCCAGCGACAGCTCCGGATTCTGCACCACGCGGTCGGGATCGAAATATTGCTGAACGCCGAGGCCGTCGCAGGTCGGGCAGGCGCCCGCCGGGTTGTTGAAGGAGAACAGGCGCGGCTCCAGCTCGCGCATGCTATAGCCGCAGATCGGGCAGGCGAAGTTAGCGGAAAACAGCAGTTCTTCCGCTTTTTCATCATCCATATTGGCCACAATGGCGGTACCGCCGGAGAGCTCCAGCGCGGTTTCGAACGACTCGGCCAGGCGCTGCGCCAGATCGTCGCGCACCTTAAAGCGGTCGATGACCACCTCGATGGTGTGCTTCTTCTGCAGCTCCAGCTTCGGCGGATCCGAAAGATCGCAGACTTCGCCGTCGATCCGCGCGCGGATGTAGCCCTGGCTGGCGAGGTTTTCCAGGGTTTTGGTGTGCTCGCCTTTACGCTCTTTAATAATGGGCGCCAGCAGCATCAGGCGCAGGCCTTCCGGCTGCGCGAGGACGTTATCGACCATCTGGCTGACGGTTTGCGCCGCCAGCGGCACGTCGTGATCCGGACAGCGCGGTTCACCGACGCGGGCGTACAGCAGACGCAGGTAGTCGTGAATTTCGGTAATGGTACCCACCGTCGAACGGGGGTTGTGAGAGGTTGATTTCTGTTCGATGGAAATCGCCGGCGACAGCCCTTCGATATGGTCGACGTCCGGCTTCTCCATCAGCGACAGGAACTGTCGCGCATAGGCGGAGAGCGATTCGACGTAGCGACGCTGGCCTTCGGCATACAGGGTGTCGAAAGCGAGTGAAGATTTGCCAGACCCGGAAAGCCCGGTGACGACAATGAGTTTGTCGCGCGGGATAACGAGGTTGATGTTTTTGAGATTATGGGTGCGGGCGCCCCGAACTTCGATCTTATCCATTCACCTTTCCCGGTAGGTAGATACACGGATTGCCTGGTTTGCTTGAAGGACAAACGGCAGAAACGGCTAATTATGACACAATTTAACCTGAATGAATATACAGTATCGGAATGCAAATTCAGGGGGAGTGTGCAACAATGTCTTGTACGAGTGCTATCTCTGGAATCAGCCTCGCAGCTATCAAAATGCTACGTGGAAATGGTACACTCGCGCGTTTAAACTATTAAGAAACGTATTCAGGAGACACGAACATGGCCAGCAGAGGCGTAAACAAGGTGATTCTCGTCGGTAATCTGGGGCAGGACCCGGAAGTACGCTACATGCCAAGTGGCGGCGCTGTCGCCAACTTCACGCTGGCAACTTCCGAATCCTGGCGTGACAAGCAGACCGGCGAAATGAAAGAGCAGACCGAGTGGCACCGCGTTGTGCTGTTCGGCAAACTGGCGGAAGTCGCTGGCGAGTATCTGCGCAAAGGCTCTCAGGTATATATCGAAGGCCAGCTGCGTACCCGCAAGTGGACCGATCAATCCGGTCAGGAGAAATACACCACCGAAGTCGTGGTTAACGTTGGCGGCACCATGCAGATGCTGGGCGGCCGTCAGGGTGGCGGCGCGCCGGCAGGCGGCGGCCAGCAGCAGGGCGGTTGGGGTCAGCCTCAGCAGCCGCAGGGCGGCAACCAGTTCAGCGGCGGCGCACAGTCCCGTCCGCAGCAGCAGGCCCCGGCAGCGCCTTCTTCTAACGAACCGCCGATGGACTTCGACGACGACATCCCGTTTTAAGGCTTGCCTTAAACGCGTTGCCTGCGCCGTAAAATACAAAAAGCCCCGGTTTCGCCGGGGCTTTTTCTTTATCCTTTCAGCATTTTTTCTGCGCCACCGTGTCAGAACCGGTTTTTAACCTGCGGCGACGAGCGTTTCAGGCAGAGGGCGCCTGAGCGGTCTCCGGCGTCGCCACGCTGGGCTGCGGTTTCACTGGCTCTGCTGCTGGCTCCTGTCGCGGCGCGGCCGTCGCTTTCTGTTTGCGGGCCATATCATCGACGATCAGCCGATAGGCGATGTAATACTTATAGATATTACTGACGTAGGTGACCGTCTCGGCGCCAATTTTTTCTGCCGCCAGATTTTCGACATTACCGAACCAGACGTTCGGGTCAAATCCTCGCTGTTTAGTCATGGTGCGCAGGCGGGCGATACGCGCCGGACCCGCGTTATAGGAGGCAAAGGCAAACAGCGCCTTATCGAGCCGGGTCATGGGCTCATCAGCATAGTAGCGATCTATCATCCAGCGCATGTATTTCACGCCAGCATGGATGTTGGGATCCAACTGTTTAATATCGCCCACTTTCAGCTCTTTTCCGGTGCTGGGCATCACCTGCATTACCCCGACGGCGCCGACGTGGCTTCGCACCGACTGGTTCAGTCGCGATTCCTGGTACCCCTGGGCCGCCATCAGCAGCCAGTCGACATCGTAGCGATCGCCATATTTGCGGAAGACTTCCACCATGGCGAGGAACTTGCGCCGTTCCTTACTCGCGGCGGCATTTTTGACATATTTGGCATTTTTCAGGTAACGCAGCAGGAGGGTATTACCCAGCGTGGTGCCCTGACGATTCTTTTTGACGAAGTTGTTTAGCACCGCCAGCAGCTGCGGGCTGTCTTTGCGTACCGCCCAGGCAATATTGCCGCCGTCGCGCAGCACCACGTTGTCATGGACCTGAATTTTCGGAAACACCTGTTTCCAGAAAACGGCTTTGTGTTGATCGACGACGATCAGCGGAATCAGCCCGGCGTTGAGCATTTCCAGCAGATCTTCATCCTCCAGCGCTTCCGGCGCTGCCTCCAGGATAACCGGCGGCCGCGACTCACTGGCAAATCGGGCATTCAGCGCCTGCAGACTCTCGTGATAGCTGGAGGAGCGGCGAACAAAGACGGTTTGGCCGGAGAGCTGCTCCAGGCTGTCGATCTTCGGCGATGCCGGCCCGGAGATCAGTAATTCTTTCACGTTGCTGTAGAGCGGCTGGGCGAAATCGACCTGGGCTTCCCGCGAGGGCGTGATGGTCAGATTGGCAGCCGCAATATCGCCTTTACCTTCATTAAGCGCGATAAAGAGATTATCCCGGCTGACCGGCACAAAAACGATATGCAGCTTCAGGTGGCGCTGTTTGAGCTTTTTATCCTTCGCCAACTGCTTATTCAGATCGTTTTCCAGCGCCATAAAGATATCGTGGGTTGCTCCGCGCTGAGTGCCTTTATCAATAAAAAAGAAGGTTTTGCTGTAGGTGGTTAATACCCGAATGGTGCGCCGCTCGGTCATGCCGGGCAGATCGCCTTTCCATGGCTGCAGCATATCGTCGATGTGGATCGACAGCGTATTGTCTTCGGTTGCGACTGGCGGCGCTTTTTCCGCCTCCGCCGCAAGCAGGATAGGGGCGAATAACAGCGCCGCGAGGCAGGTGAGCCAGGCGATAAACAGGCGTGATAGCAAGTTGGCGTTCATGGAGGAACACTCCGCAGGGGGATGTGGTTATTTTAGCAGAACGGCTGCCGTTAGCCGGGCACGACAAGGGCATAAAAAACATAACGATGCCGACAAATAGTCTTCTCCCATTTTATCGCTTGCTATTAATGTGCTTTTATCTTTACTTTAACTATGGAGATAATATGGCGGAAATGTGTGTTTTTAATGATAAATAGAAAATGATGATGATATTTTTATTTTATTCTTCTCCATTTGTTTTGTTGTAACTGTTTGATTATTTGTGTTTATTTTATTTTTCCCCGATATTGATTATTATCATCTTGATAATGAATCTCATTTTTATTACCGTAGCACAGCACATTACTCTTATTATTCGCTGTCTGGATTACGCTATCAAAGAATAGCGCGCAGCGCTTTTTCTCTAATGATGAAACAGGGCACTTAATTTTATTATGCCTCATGCTGTTTTCTTATTCCCATGACTATCGGGAAGGGGCTGACCTACGCCAAAATCTGGCGAGGCGCAGAGGCGAGTATTTTATCCCATTGTTTTTTCAATTGGGGAAGGCGTTATGCCCGACAGCAACAGAAAACAGGGCATATTCTATGAAATACACGTCTCACTTCCCGCTGGGGATCGTCATTCCTTTGCTCGCCTGTAGCGTGCCGCTGCAGGCGGCAGAGAATATGACAGAACAATCGACGCGCGATAAGAGCACCCCAACGGCCGAAAACCAGGAGGAAACGATGGTGGTGACCGCTGCCAGGCAGAACCTGCAGGCACCGGGCGTGTCGACCATTACCGCAGAGGAGATTCGCAAACATCCCCCCGCCCGCGATGTATCGGAGTTAATTCGTACGCAACCTGGGGTAAACCTGACCGGCAACTCCACCAGTGGTCAGCGCGGCAACAACCGGCAAATTGATATCCGTGGCATGGGGCCCGAGAATACGCTGGTGCTGGTCGATGGTAAACCGGTGACCAGCCGTAACTCGGTGCGGTATGGCTGGCGCGGCGATCGTGACTCCCGCGGCGATACCAGTTGGGTGCCAGCGGAGATGATCGATCATATCGATGTGATCCGCGGCCCGGCGGCGGCGCGCTATGGTAATGGCGCGATGGGCGGGGTCGTCAACATCGTGACCAAACCGACCACGCCAGAATGGCACGGGTCGTGGAATACCTATATGAATGCTCCGCAGCACCGTAAAGAAGGGGCGACGAAACGTACCAACTTTAGCCTCAATGGTCCACTGTCGGACAGTGTCAGCTTCAATCTCTGGGGTAATCTGAGTAAAACCCAGGCTGATGCTCAGGACATTAACGCCGGGCATGAAGCGGAGCGTACCGGTTCCTACGCCGGTTCTTATCCCGCCGGACGTGAAGGGGTGGTGAACAAAGATATTCACAGTAAGCTACGCTGGGAGTTCGCCCCGATGCAGGCCCTGGAGTTTGAGGCCGGCTACAGCCGCCAGGGCAACCTCTATGCCGGCGACACGCAAAACACCAATACCAGTACGTTGGTGAAGAGTATGTACGGGAAAGAGACCAACCGTCTCTACCGGCAAACTTACGGCGTCACATGGACCGGCGGCTGGGATAATGGCGTGACCAGCAACAGCTATGCCCAGTACGAACACACCCGTAATTCGCGAATGAATGAAGGGCTGGCGGGCGGTACGGAAGGGATCTTCTCCAGTAGCGAGTTTTCAGATATCGATCTGGCCGATGTCCTGCTACATAGCGAAGTGAATATTCCGTTTACGCTGGGGGTCGATCAGAATCTGACGCTGGGCACCGAATGGAATCAGCAGCGGATGAAAGATGGCGTATCGACAACCCAGGCGCTCTCTTACGGGACTATCGACGGTGTGTCGGCTACCGGTCGTAGCCCGTACTCCAGCGCCGAGATCTTCTCGCTGTTTACCGAAGATAATATGGCGCTAACGGACAGTACCATGCTGACACCCGCCCTGCGCTTCGATCACCACAGCATCGTCGGCAATAACTGGAGCCCCTCACTGAACCTCTCCCAGGAGTTGACGGATGACTGGACGCTGAAGCTGGGCATTGCCCGCGCTTACAAGGCACCTAACCTCTACCAGTTGAACCCGAACTATATTCTCTACAGCAACGGTCAAGGCTGTTACGCCAGTAGTTCCGCCTGCTATCTGATGGGGAATAGCGACCTGAAAGCGGAGACCAGCGTTAATAAAGAGATTGGTCTTGAGTACAAGCATGATGGCTATCAGGCGGGAATCACCTGGTTCCGTAACGACTATCACAACAAGATTGAGTCAGGGTACGCGGCGGTGGGCACCGCCAGCAACGGCACCACCAATATCTATCAGTGGGAAAACGTACCAAAGGCGTTAGTGGAAGGCCTGGAAGGAACGCTGAATCTTCCGGTGGGGGAGACGGTTAACTGGAGCAATAACCTGACATGGATGCTGCAGAGCAAGAATAAGACGACCGGCGACCGGCTGTCAGTGATCCCGCAGTTTACCCTGAACTCGACTTTGAGCTGGCAGGTTCGTGAAGATCTCTCCCTGCAGAGCACCTTTACCTGGTATGGTCGACAGAAACCAAAACGCTTTAATTATAAGGGCGAGGCGGTCAGCGGCAGCGAACTAAACGAAGTCAGCCCATACAGCATTGTCGGCCTCAGTGCGACCTGGGATGTGAACAAAAATCTGAGCTTCACCAGCGGGATAGATAACCTGTTTGATATTCGCCACTACCGGGCAGGGAATGCGCAAACGACCGGCAACGCGACGACGGGGGCTTATCTTTATGGCGCGGGTGCGGAGACCTATAACGAGTCGGGGCGGACCTTCTTTATGAGCGTTAATACTCATTTCTGATGATCCTGACGAGGAGTAAACCGGGTGCAGCGCGACCCGGTTTTTTTATTTCAGATGAGAGCGGAGGAGGCGGTTATAAATCGTGACAAAATCTTCACGCCCTCTACATTATTAGCTCAACATATCCTTTTATACTGATTTCCGTCGCGCAAGGTCGTTGATCCCGACCGGGTTCGATAATAGCATCCTGCTATTTCCCTTCTGTAATATCCCCTGTCCCCCTTCCATTCCCAACCGCAGCGATGCGGAGGAGGGGGACCTCCTTATTTTTGCCGCGTGATCTGATAGCGATACTGAGTGGGTGTGAGCGCATAATATTTTTTGAAGGTACGATTAAACGCACTGAGATCGTCATAACCGACCATCATACAAATATCGACGATTCGGTAACCAGGCGTCGTCAGCAATAAACGGCAACACAGCGACATGCGCTGCTGGCGGATATATTCCATGGGCGAACGATCAAAATAATGGCGGAAGAGTCGAAATAAATGCCAGGGGGAATAACCAGAGATATCGCTCAGATCGTCGACGGTCAGTTTCTTATCCAGATTATTATCGATCCACAAGAGCAGGTCGTTTAATACCGATTGCTGGAGCGTTTTGCTACGCATGATTGCGGCTAATCCCATAACGAATGGCTCCTCAGCGAGGAGCCTTGGGGTTTATTGAACAGTGAGTTCGCCGTGGCGAACCTGATAATTTTTTTGATTATCAGGGCCAATATAGTCGCTGGCGGGTTTTGCCAGCTGCAGATGACCAAACGCGGTTGATTGCTCTGCATGATAATTTTCGCCGTCATTCACGTCGCCGTGCCCGTTATAACGGGCAATGGCCGGAAAGGGGTACGCCGGGCGAGTCGCGATAACGGCTGGGGCGGCGTCAGCGAAAGGCTGACTGACTTTCTGCACGCCGTGAAACTGCGTTTGGGCATCTGGTTTTTCTGTCATCGGCGGCAGGCTGGTGGCGGCTGGCGCCCGTTTTCCGGCCATGATCTCTTGCGGCGCGATGCCTTCCTCGGTCCAGCGCATCAGCGGGGTAAGGAGATCAATTTGATCGTAACCTTCGCCATTACCGCAATGGGCTACCCCAGGCAGCAGGAATAACCGCAGGAAGGTATCCGTTGCGGCATGGCCCATCTCTGCTTCTACGCTGCGGTAATAGGCGATAGAAAAGGCTGGGCTGACGGAGTCATCGGCCAGACCGTGCCACAGGATAAGCTTGCCGCCGCGCTGTTGATAGGCATGAAGATTGGTATTTGCCGCGTTATAGAGCGGTGCCAGTTGAGCGACGGCGTCAAAATTCTGCTGGTTCAGTGGGAAATCCCGCATCGATTGGATCTTCTGTTTTCCTCCCGGCAGGAGCACGGATTGCAGAGCCGGCAGTACCATCATTTCCGACATCGAGTGGCCGGTCGGGGTCTCGGGCACCGGCCAGCGTAGCTCGGAGCCCAGCGGCAGACCGCCAGCGACAAACTGGGCGCCGTGGCTGTCGTAAGCGCCGCGGTAGAGTTTTTTCACCACCTCGATCTCTTCCTGCGTCAGGCAGGTAGAACGGTCCTGAGCATCGGCAGGACAGCGGGGGAGCCATGACTCAGAGAACTGACAGGCATACGGATTTTGCAGGATACCATCCTGCACGCCGGAAAGCGTCGGGCAGTGAGCCAGCACGGCCTGGTGAATCAGAGGAAGGCGATCTTTCAGCAGGATAGCGGTACCGTCCGGACGCTGATTGGCGGCCACATTCCAGCCGTGGAAGAAGGAATTCTGAAACTGGAAAAAGGCCGCAGGCGCGCCAGCGCTGATACCGTCAAAATCTTGCGGAAAGCGCTGTGCTTCCATCAATGCTTCGCGACCGCCGTCTGAGCAGCCCATAAAGTACGCGTACTTTGGTTGCTGGCGGTAAAGCGTCTGAATCACCGCTTTGGTCAGCACGGCGGTCAGGTGGTTGGCGCGCCAGGCAAAATCGATGCGCTTTTGCGGATCCTCGGCCCATGAAGCATCCATCATACTGCCATGGTGCCCCATATCGGTTGCTGCCACCACAAACTCGCCGTTCATTGCCGGCAGGCAGCCGCTGGCATTCGACAGACTCAGGTTAATACTCCCGCACAGTCCGCCGCAGCCGACCTGCAAGAAACGTTGACTCCAGCGTTGGGTCGGCAGGGCAATCTGCACGCCAATCTGGGGGGCAATAGTGGCGCTCACCTTGCACCAGCTTCCCTGCGCGGAGGTTTGCATTTCAGTGTGGTTGATAGTGACCTTTGCGCCAACGGCGGCGCTGAAGTCGGTCGCGCTCAGCGCATCGCATGTTAGCGCGGGGAGAACCATCGGCAGACTGGCGGCAGCCTGCGTGGGTGAAGCGAACGATAACCCAAAGAGGGTGCAGAGGATGACGGGTAAGATCGTCTTGAGTAAGCGTGTCATACGCAGTTCCCTGTTGCTAATGATGGGAGGCGGCAGGATGGCGAAGCCTATGCCTCACCTTCCCTGGCGAGGCGCCACTGCTTGGCTATTGTAGATAACGATAGACTTTCCTTGATGCCTTGATAAGGCGACCCTACTGTATTCTGCTATTTTGAGGAAAATATGGAGATGTTCGTTAACGGCCTTTGGCAGTGTATACGGGGTAGAATGTTGTGATATCAGTTGCATAATTTATTCAATTTCTCTTCATTATATCTGCTGGGTTTCAGGATATTTTTCTCCCTGTTCCTGGTGATCCCAGAGAGCATCATTCCTAACGAGAATTTTCCCCCTTTCCATTAACAAGAAAGGGGGCTTTTTTAATAAAAAACGTTCAGGTAAATCTAAATATAGCTCTGGTGTTGGCCATTAGAACCACGGCGTTCAGCAAAAGTTCCATCATTAAATATATTTTTAAAGATGATTTAACATCCTTTTTTTCTCCATTTTATCGCCATAATTGCATGTAATTCTGCGCCTCGCTCAGGTTATTTTCTGTCGCACATTTTAGAGATGCATCCTGAACAAATAAGCTCAACACCAGCAGAATACTGCTATTGCTCATTATCTCGTAGACGACACATTCATGTTAAAAAAGACTCATATCATCAGCGGATTATTGATCGCCCCTTTAACGTTATATGCCGCAACATCATATCAAGTTGATGATATCCGTTTTGAAGGGCTACAGCGCGTGACCGTCGGGGCAGCGCTATTAAGTATGCCATTGCACGCGGGAGATGCGGTGACGCCAGAAGATGTCAGCGAGGCTGTGCGCGCGCTGTATGCGAGCGGCAATTTCGAGAATGTGCAGATCCTGCGCGATGGGAAAACGCTGGTGGTGCAGGTTAAGGAACGGCCCACTATTGCCAGCGTCAGTTTTTCCGGGAATAAGTCAGTGAAGGATGATGCGCTAAAGGAAAATCTCACCGCGTCCGGTATTTCTGCAGGTAGCGCACTGGACAGAAATTCGCTTAGCGAAATAGAAAAAGGGTTACAGGATTTCTATTACAGTGCGGGGAAATACAGTGCGCAGGTTCACGCGGTGGTGACCCCGTTACCGCGTAATCGCGTTGACTTAACGTTCGTCTTTCAGGAAGGCATCTCGGCGAAAATCGCACAAATAAACATTATCGGTAATCAGGCGTTTCGGGAAGAGACGCTCCTGGACCAGCTTCAGCTACGCGATAATGTGCCGTGGTGGAACGTGGTAGCCGATAAAAAATACCAGAAGCAGAAGCTGGAAGCCGATCTGGAAACGCTGCGCAGTTTTTATCTCGATCGCGGCTATGCGCGCTTTGCTATCGAGTCCACGCTGGTCAGTATGACGCCAGATAAAAAATCCCTGTATATCACTATCGCCCTCAATGAAGGCGAACGTTATCGGGTCGACCGAACTCAGGTGACAGGCGACCTGGCGCAGCATGGCCCAGAGATCGAGGCCCTTGCCCAGCCGCTGGCGGGGGCATGGTACAGCGGGGCGCAAGTCACCACAGTTGAAAATGAGATCAAAAAGCGTTTCGGTAAGTATGGTTATGCCTGGCCGCAGGTGACGACCACGCCGGAAATCGATGATGCGCATCACCGCGTGGCGCTGCATATTCAGGTCAACGCGGGCCGCCGCTACTCGGTACGCCAGATCCGATTTTCCGGTAACGACACCTCCCGGGACGCGGTGCTGCGTCGTGAAATGCGCCAAATGGAAGGGGCGTGGCTCAACAACGAAAAAGTCGAACAAGGGAAAGTACGTCTTGACCGAACGGGTTTTTTTGAGAACGTTGAACAGCAGATCGTTCCGGTCAGTGGGACGGCAGATCAGGTCGATGTGGTCTACAAGGTGAAGGAGCGCAACACCGGCTCATTTAACGTGGGCCTGGGATTTGGTACGGACAGCGGCGTGAGCTATCAGCTTGGCGTGACTCAGGATAACTGGCTGGGAACGGGTAATAGCGTTAGCTTCAACGGGACGCGCAACAGCTACCAGTCTTATCTTGAACTGGGGGCGACGAACCCGTGGTTTACCGTCGATGGCATCAGCCTGGGCGGAAAGATTTTTTATAACAGCTATGATGCTTCCGATGCGGATGCCGGGAGCTATAACCAGCAGAGCTATGGCTTAGGCAGTACGCTGGGGTTTCCCATTAGCGAAAATAACTCCCTGAACCTGGGACTGGATTATGTTCATAATCGCCTGACCAATATGGATCCGGAGCTGACGACCTGGCGCTACCTCAGCTCCCGGGGAATCGAGCCCAGCGTGGTGACGAAAGATGGCGACAGCGGTGCGAAATATAGCGCCAACGATTATTTTGTGAGTCTTGGATGGGGATATAACGATCTCGATCGCGGCTTCTTCCCGCGTGCGGGAAACAAGAGCAGTCTTAGCGGTAAAGTGACCCTCCCCGGTTCGGATAATAGCTACTACAAGCTCTCATTTGACACCGCCCAGTATCTGCCGCTGAGCGAGAATAAGCGCTGGGTCTGGATGGAACGTTTGCGTGCAGGCTATGCCGGTGGGTTAGACGGCAAAAGTGTACCGTTCTACGATAACTTTTACGCCGGCGGCTCGTCGTCAGTGCGCGGCTTCTCTTCTAACACCATTGGGCCTAAAGCGGCCTATTACCGCTGCAATGGTAGCGAAAGCAGCTATAGCGCCTGCCCGCTGGACGCCTCATCTGATGCGGTCGGCGGGAATGCCATGGCGGTGCTGAACAGCGAATTTATCATTCCAACCCCCTTTGTGAATGATAAGTACGCCGATAGCTTGCGAACCTCGCTGTTTGTTGATGCCGGGACGGTCTGGAGCACATCCTGGCAGAACACCGCGCAGACGCTGGCGGCAGGGATCCCTGATTACGGCGATCCGGGTCATATTCGTCTCTCCGCGGGGATTGCCGTGCAGTGGATGTCTCCCCTCGGTCCACTGGTCTTCTCCTGGGCAGAGCCGTTTAAAAAGTATGATGGCGATAAAGCAGAACAGTTTCAGTTTAATATTGGCAAAACCTGGTAAAAACGCAGGCAGGTCCAACGGGCCTGCCTGCCGTGTGGATCAGGGTTGCACCACTTTCCAGATGGTATATTTCTCTTCTCCCGGTTTAACCGCCTGAGCGAAGTGTTGGTTTAAATGGCTGGCGGTGAACATTACCGCGCCATCCGGGCCGATAGTCGGCGTATCGGGCCAGTACACGCGGTCGTCAGCGGCAAGCAGGGTGAACCGCCCGCTCTGCGGGCGATAACGGACAATACCGTTATGGGTCACATCGGTGATATAGAGTGCGCCATGCTTATCGACCACGATCCCATCGCTATTCCCGCCGACCTCACCCGCGGTACGGATGGCCGCGGCGAGCTGGCGTTCGTTCATCGCGGGATCGCGCAGCGCGGCGGTGGCGATGGTCCGCGCGGTGGTACCGGTGGTGACCGTCCAGTAGAGGGTTTCCTGGTCCGGTGACAGCGCAATACCATTGATACCAAGCATAATGGGGTTGCCCGGCCAGACCGTTTCCCCATGTGAAACCACCTGCAGACCGGCAACCGGCATCAACGCCGGGTGCTGGTTCAGTACCCGGCGGACCGTCCCACGGTTAGCATCCGCGACGATCAGTCCGGCCTGATTGTCCGGCGCGCTGCGCAGGCCGCTGTCGGCGATATACGCCACCCGGCGCGCCTCATCGACCACAATATCGTTGAGGAAGCTTCCTTCCCGGTCGGCGACGCTGTCGAGCGGAATACGCTGCACCAGATGACCGTCGCTGAGCGCATAGATCATGATTTTTTGCGCCCCCGGCGGCGCCGTCTTTTCCCCTGCGACAAAGCCCTGATCTAACGCCCATAGCCAGCCGTTGCGGTTATCGACGTAAAAGCCCAGCACATTGCGCAGGTGCGTGCGGGGATCGGCGCTGATGCTGTTGGCCGCGGTGGACGGAAAGGCGGTGAGTCGTGCCGGGCCGCTCAGGGACTTGGTATCGAGCAGGCTGAGCGTGGCGGGCGCCTGGGTCGAAATCAGACGTGGGGTGCTAACAAATGCCCGACCGGCGGCGTCAAAGTGCAATCCTGCGATGGGCGCATTGACGGAATGCGCATCGACGCGCTGCTGCCAGGTGACCCCGGTATAACTGCGCCATAGCGCCAGATGGGCAGGGGCGTCAGGCCCGGCCGCCAGTGCGGTCTGCCCCAGGGACAGCAGGCCGAGAACGAAGAGTGAAAAACGATGCATCATGGTCTCCAGAAAGCAGTAAAAAAGAGGGGCAGATGGCCCGGTTAAGCCTCGGTAAACGATTTTATTAAATCCCTTCGGGAAGATAAGATGCCTGGAATGACAATCATTTGTTCTCTGGAGAACCAAATGGCCCGGCGGTTTGATTATCTTGCGGATGTAGAAGTCTTTCTGGCGGTGGCCGAGCGCGGGTCGTTTACCGCCGGCGCGGTGGCGCTGTCGTCGACGCCGTCGGTGTTAAGCCGGGCCGTCACCCGTCTTGAAACGCGTCTGGGGTGCCAGCTGCTGCGCCGCTCCACCCGTCGGATCAGCCTGACCGAGGCCGGAAGCGCCTATCTGAGTCAGGTCCGCCAGGCGTTTGAGGTGCTGGATAATGCCGAACGGGAGACGCAGGGGCAAAAAGGGGCGTTATCCGGGCGCGTTAAATTGAGCGCCCCCACCACCTGGGGACACTATCGTTTGCCCGCCCGGCTGGCGTTGTACCGTCAGTTGCACCCCGACGTACAGATTGAGCTGAATATTACCAACCGTAATGTCGATATTATCGCTGAGGGCTTCGATCTGGTGGTGCGCCAGGGACATTTACCCGACAGCGGCCTGGTGGCAAAAAAGCTGGAAGATGCGGCGCTATGTCTGGTGGCCTCGCCGGCCTATTTACGCTCGACAGCGAGACCGCTGAGTAAAATAGCCGATTTGCGCCATCATTCATGCCTGACATTTATTATGCCGGCAACGGGAAAAGTCGCCGAATGGGTATTTCGTGAGGATGGCCGGGATATCAGCTGGCTGCCGACGTCATCTCTGCATGTCTCCGATGATGTGCTCGGGGTGGTCTCGCTGGCCCTGCAGGGGGCGGGGATCTGTCAGAGCTATGCGTTTATTGTGCAGGAGGCGATCGCGCGCGGGGAGCTGGTTCCTGTTCTTCCGGCGTTCGCCGGACGTTCACGGCCTTTCTCGGTGCTTTACCCGCCGCATAAAAACCAGTCAGCCGCTGCCCGGGCATTAATTACTCTGCTGACCATGCCTGCCGAGGCGCTGGCGACGCTGTGCGCGACATTACCTGATGCCTATGGCTGAGGGCTCATCCACAAGGACTAAGACGTTTTGTCAATTATGTTTATATTATCTTATTTTTTATTATATTTTCTTTTCTGTGGTTAATTTATTTCTTTTTTTATAGAGGTTAACCATTAATCTCTTGATGAAAAATTAAGGTTACCGATAATGGGTTATGTTGTTAGGAATTGTCTTAAGTCACATAATTGTCAGGTGTGCTTGCAGTTTATAATAATGGATGCTATCACTATATAAGGTAATAATTTGTAGCATCTTTTATAAGGAAGGAATATGAAATGGACTATTCTTAATACTCTCATCTGCCCGCAATCCGGCATCGCCTTTTCGGCAATATCCAGCCTGCGTTTCTTAAAATTTATTATGTGGTACGAGGCCGATGTGATACTGCTGCCCGGCGAGTCGATGAAGCTCTATTCCTCGAGAGTTTTAATTAATGACCAGTATCATTCATTAAAAATCTACAATATTACGGTGTACGACGAGGCGCAGTGGGAGAAATTACGCGAACGGCCATCTTGCCCGTATCAGGCTGGCGGCAAGCAGTCTGACTCCTGTTTTTTCCAGTCCTTTTGCGCGATTAAGCGCTGCCCGAATAATATTCCGCGCGGTGAACCCTGGCGTTAGCCCGAGAAAGCCGCCGGTCGGCTACCGGCGGCGCGATGTTATTTGACCAGCAGGGCGGCCATTCGTGGCTGGACGCTTGCGCAGCCGGCGAGGACGAGGTTGCCTTGCCGCAGCCCTTCATTGGCGAGAAATGCATTGCACGTTCCGCCCGCCTCCTCAATCAACAGCATACCCGCCAGCGCGTCCCAGCTGTTCATATGCGCTTCAAAATAGCCATGGATCTGACCGGCAGCGACATGCGCCAGCATCAGGGCGCCTGCGCCAAAACGGCGATACTCCAGGCCGGCGTCGAGCAGCGTGTCGATGGCCCGGGCATAGTCGCTGGCCGGGGCGCGGCTGGAGCGCCCCATGCCGATCACCACCGCGTCGGGATCCGGTTCACGCAGCGTCAGGCGACGACCGTTGAGAAACGCCCCTTCGCCGCGGCCGGCGAAGAAAAACTCATTGCGATCGGGGGCGTAGATGATGCCGAGCGAGAGTTCGCCCTGGCACACTCTCGCCAGTGAGATGCACCAGTAATCCATGCCAAGGATAAAGTTGGTGGTGCCATCCACGGGGTCAAGCACCCAGACGGTGTGCTCATCGCCTTCGAAACCGCTCTCTTCACCGAGGAAACCCTCCTGCGGAAAGTGCGCCTTCAGCCACCCTTTAATCTCCTGTTCTACCGCGAGATCTGCTTGCGAAACAAAGTCCTGGCGCGATTTTTTATCGACCTGCAATCCCGCATCGCGCAGCGCCTGGGCGTGGGCGCCTGCCTGGCGAATCAAGGCGCATAATGACTCTCGTTGTGCTTCCGTCATGGTCTTGCTCTCAGATAATAAAGGGCGACGTGCGCCGGTGAATTAATGTCACCTCCACCCAGGTGGTGCGTGAAGGTTGTAAAGGGTCGACGGTGCGCTCCTGCAGCCGGGCGAGTGCCTGGCGGGAGATCGCCGCCACATCCTGATGTAGCGTGGTGAGCTGGTAGCTATATTGCGCGGTCGGCGGCGTGTTATCAAAACCAATCAACTGATAATCCTCAGGCGCCTGTTTGCCGCGCTGGCGCATTCCATCGAGAAAGCCGCAGGCAATCTGGGCGTTAGCGCAGAAGATCCCCTCCAGCGCCTCGTCGGCGAGCGCAGCGGCCTGAAACCCGCCCGTATAGCCCTCTTCCGGGCAGGCGAGGATCGCCAGATTGCGTTCGACGTCCACTCCGCGCGCCTGCAGTGCCCGGCTGAATGCTTCCCCACGCATGCGCCCGGCCCAGGTGGAAGGTGAGTGGTTGAGCCAGCCAAACCGCCGGCAGCCGCTGCGCAGCAGCTGGTCGGCCGCCAGTTCGGCGCCGGCGATGTTGTCAGAGCAGACATAATCCACCCCGGGTATCGTCGGCTGGCGGTTAATGCCCACTACCGGGATATGCTGCTGGACGCACTCATTCACCACCGCCTCCGGCGGCTGGCCGGAGGTGACGATAACGCCGGAGACGCGAAACTGCGTGAAACGGCGCAGGGTGTGCGCCAGGTCCTGCTCGCTGTGGATCTCGCTCACCAGCGCCTGAAAGCCCTGGCGCTGGATCTCGTTGAGCAGGGCATCAAGCAGGGCGCTGCGAAAAGGATCGCTGATGCGCGAGACGATCACGCCGATTAAGTGGCTGCGCTGGCGATTGAGCCCCTGGGCAAGAAAGTTAACCTGGTACCCCAGCTCTTCGGCGGCGCGCAGCACCCGCGCCCGGGCGTCGGGAGAGATGCTGCCGTTGCTGCTCAGCGCGCGTGACACCACCGCCCGCGAGACGCCGGCCAGTCTGGCCACATCCTGGGCGGTGACGCTGGGTTTACGTGGGCTCATAGGGCATGCGCCTCATCGGCGAATGCGGGACGCGGCAGCGTAAAGTGGTCCCCATCCTGCGACACGAATAATCCCTGCCACGGCTGACAGGCTTGCTTCAGCGCCGACAGGGCGGCGTCCTCGCAGTGATAGAGCCCCAGCGCCGGGAGCTGCAGCGTTCTGAACAGCATCAGGCAGGAGGGGAAATCGCCATGAGAAGCATCGTCGTCAAGGGCCGCCACTGAGGCACACTCCTGAAACGCCAGCCCGGCGCCGGCCATCAGGGCTATCGAGTCGGCGGTTGGCCGGCCATCGCCGCTGTAAAACAGCGTCTGCCCGGCAATGGTGATGCGGATGGCGCGATTACTCAGCTCATGCTGGGTGGCGGCGGTGCGGATCTGCCAGTCCTGCCACGTCCAGGCTTCGCGGCATTCCTGCCAGTCGATGGTGAAACCAGGATCCGCCTGAGGCCAGTTCGCCAGCGCGGTCAGCTGCATGAGCACCGGCTGCTGCGCTGGCTGGCAGTAGATAATCAGCGGCTTCTGACGGGAGCCACTTTTCCAGTAATTCAGCAGCGCCGTCAGACCGGTACAGTGATCCGGATGGACGTGGGTGAAGTAGATTGCGTCAATATCATTGACCCCACCGCCGCGCTGCCAGAGTGCGCGGGGAACGGTGGGGCCGCAGTCGATTAACCACTGTTTGTTGTCCGCGTCGATCACCCGCAGCGCGGAGGTATTTTGCGTGCAGGAAAAGGCGCTCCCGCAGCCAAGCACATCTATTTTCATTGACCCTCGCCAAAATTTTTTGCCGCTTAATTAAATTGTCATAAATACCCGACAAAGTAGGCTCACATCATGTCGAGTTAACGTTGCATTTTTTTTACAGCCAAATGAACACGTGTTCACCTTGCTAAAAAAATGCCGCAGCAGCGCTTTCAGGTAGCGAATATGAGTTATTTACAGATCACCGGCCTTAAAATTAGTTATGGCGATAACGTGGTTTTACATAATATCGATCTGGCGGTCGAGCAAGGGGAAATGATTGCCCTGCTGGGTCCGTCGGGATGCGGAAAAACCACGCTGCTGAACGCGCTCTGCGGCTTTATTCCGGTGCAAAGCGGCGAGATGGCTATTGCCAGTCGAACGATCACCCATCTTGCGCCGGAGCAGCGCAATATCACCATGGTGTTTCAAAGCTACGCCCTGTGGCCGCACCTGACGGTAGCGCGCAATATCGGCTATGGCCTGAAGCTGCGCAAATGGCGCGGGGCGGATATCGCGCGGCGGGTGGCGGAGCTGCTGCGAATAGTGAATCTTGAGGGACTTGGCGAGGTGAAAGTGACCGAACTGTCGGGCGGTCAGCGGCAGCGGGTGGCGCTGGCAAGAGCCCTGGCCATAGAGCCCCAGGTGCTGGTGCTGGATGAGCCGTTATCTAATCTGGATGCCAAAGTGCGCCTGAATGTGCGCCATGAAATTAAATCTCTGCAAAAGAGACTGGGTTTCACGTCATTAATTGTCACCCACGATCAGCAGGAAGCCTTAGTGATGGCGGACCGCATTGCGGTATTAAATCAGGGGCGTATTGAACAAACTGGCACCCCGGAACAAATATATCAACGTCCCGCGACGCCCTTCGTCGCTGATTTTATGGGCGCCGATAATAAAATAACCTCCGGTGAATTATCCGCTGCCGCAATATCCGGTTTATCCGCCGCTCAGCAGGGGGAAAAAGTTATTTATTTTCGCAGCGCTGATGCCGCGCTCGCTGAATTAACGCAGCCTGCGCCGTAGGAGGGACTTGCTCTGGAGGGCGTGGTGGAGCAAAGCGCGTTTCTGGGCAATCTGTATCGCCACAGCGTGCGCTGTCATGACCGCCTGCTACTGGCCGATGCCGCGCAGTGCTGGCCGACAAAAAGCCGCGTTCGGCTCCATGTGCCAACGCCGGCCCTGCATATTTTTCCTTTACCACTATCACAGTGATATAAGCGTGTTCATTCTGGGGACAATCCATGTTGACTAAGACGAAAGCAGCGATCGTAACGACCCTCTTCCTGAGCCTTGGCGCACAGGCCGACACCATTCTGAATGTCGCCACCGCGGGCGATCAGAATATGGTGGATTATGTAAAAACCTGGCTGGGGCCAAAATTTGAAGCCGCTCATCCCGGCGTCAAGGTGCGGGTGATCGGTACCGGCCCCGGCGACGCCGGGTCGAATAAAATTAGCGAGAAGCTAACGGCCCAGCAGGAGAGCGGCGCGCAGCAGTGGGATATCGACGTCGCGGTAGTGCACCAGAAGGCGGGCGGTGAGCAGGTGGAAAAGGGATTACTGCAAAAATACCGTCAGGATATTCAGACCGGCGGCATGGTGAGTTCGCCGAGCGCCACTCAGGCGCTGGGCGTTAACGTCGATGGATACGTCATGCCGATGTTCTTAAGCCAGACCGCTATCGCCTGGAACAGCGATCTGCTCAGTACCCCACCGGCGTCGTATGACGAGCTGGTGGCCTGGACGCAGAAACATCCGCAGGCTTTTGGCTATAACGGCATCAAGAACGGCATGTCCGGCGTCAGCTTTGTGGTGGGCTGGATCTACGCCTACGGGACCGACGCCCAGCGTCTCTCCGCCGGGCCCTATGATAAAAGCGTCGAAAAAGGCTGGCAGCAGGCCTATGAGAAGCTGAAGGCGTTCAATAAAAACGTAACTTTTACCCCGGGCAACGCCGGGACGCTCGATATGCTGAGCCGGGGGGAAATCGCCATGGGCCCGGTGTGGGTCGATATGTTCTATAGCTGGAAAGATCAGGGCAAGCTGCCGCCCTCGATCAAGCTTGCTTTACTGGCGCCGGGTATGCCGGGTCAGCCGATGTATTACGTCATCCCGGCGAAGGCGGCGAATCCGCAGCTGGCGCGCGACTTTATCGCGCTGGCCACCAGTCCGGAAGTGCAGGCGCAGGGGATCGTTAAGCAGTTTAACTGGTATCCGGGCATCGACGCCGGGCAGGTGAAGCCGAAGCTGGATACGGCGACCTGGCAAAAGCTGTTTGCCGAAAT
This sequence comes from Klebsiella sp. w6, assembly GCF_033100215.1. Taxonomy (NCBI): domain Bacteria; kingdom Pseudomonadati; phylum Pseudomonadota; class Gammaproteobacteria; order Enterobacterales; family Enterobacteriaceae; genus Klebsiella; species Klebsiella sp. w6. Next base: position 5,197,282 of record NZ_CP136907.1, on the reverse strand, counting down.
CTCGCCGGAAGCGCTGGCAAAGTATGGCAAAAGCTTCCCGATCGCTCCCTATTTTGACGACATCAAAGAGGGTTACGAAAGCCAGGTGGCCAACTAACGCCTTCTCCCGCCCGGGTTGTCGGCCCGGGCGCTTTCTTGTGCTGACGCCAGGTGCATTATGTCCAGTTCATTAAAATATCTGCTGCTGGTTGCTCCGGCGGCGCTGATGATCGCGATCCTGTTTTTGTATCCGCTGGGGTTTTCGCTGGTCTCGGCGTTTACCGCGCCGGGACAGCCGTTCACGCTCGATCACTTCCGCAAGGTCTATGCGCTTTACGCCAGTGATGTGCTCTTTTCGCTGATTATCGTACTGGTCTCAGTGGCGCTGTTAGCGCTGATCGCCATTACCCTGTCGGCAGTGATTGCGCTGTCACCGTGCCGACCCGTTGTTCGTCTGCTGGGTTTTTTGTATCGCTTACCGCTGTTTATTCCGTTTATTGTCGTCGCCCAGATGATGCGCACTTTTCTCGCCAAAAATGGCCTGATGAACAATGCGCTGGTGGCGGCCGACCTGGTCACACCGCTGGAGACGCTCTCCTGGCTGGGATGGAAAGGGATAGTGATCACCTTTGTCTGGAAGCAACTGGCCTTTGCCACGCTGCTGATCTGCGGGGCGATGGCGGCGCTGGAGTCGTCGCAGATCCTTGCTGCGCGTAACCTTGGCGCCTCCCGGCCGCGGATCCTGTTCGATATCATGCTGCCGCAGGTCCTGCCGACCATCGGCGTGGCGCTGGTGCTGTCGACGGTGACCATGATGTCGGTGCTGTCGGTACCGTTGATGATCGGCGTCGGAACGCCGACGATGCTGACGGTGGATATGGCGTTTCGCGTGAATTCCTATGGCGATTACGCGGTGGCGAATGCGCTGGGTATGGTGTCGCTGGCGATCTGCGGCGCGCTGTCGTGGTTTTACCTGCGCCACAGCCTGCAGCAAAAAGGAGGGGAATCATGAAAGCGCTGACCCTCGCCTCATCCCCGTCATGGTGGATAAAAGGGCGCCGTAAAGTGCGCGCCAGCCTGGCGCTGCAGACCCTGCTGCTGCTGTTTATGCTGCTGGCGATGTTTGGCCCGTTGCTGAACCTGTTGATCTGGACCGTAGCGGAAAGCTGGTATTTTCCCCATTCGCTGCCCAGTCAGTGGGGTTTGAAGTACTGGTATCAGGTTTTCAATCCATACAGCGATGTGTCCGGTTCGCTGTTAACCAGCGTGTTGATCGCCCTGTTATCGGTGGGGGTCTGTTTGCTGATTTCCGTCCCCGCCGGCTATGCGCTTTCCCTGCGGAAAATGCCGCTGCGGGTGCTGTTTATGCTGCTGTTTCTCATCCCGCAGGCCTTTCCCAACCTGACGGTATACATGAATGTTGCCCGATTGTTTTATCAGTGGGGATTGAACGGCAGTATCGCAGGGGTGGTACTGGTGCATAGCGTTCACGGCCTGATGTATTCGGTGTGGATCTGTATGGCAGCCTTCTCATCCATCGACCCGCTGCTGGCGCGGGCGTCGCGTAACCTTGGCGCCGGACCGGTGTATACCTTCTGGCACATTGTGCTGCCGCAGGCGGCGCCGGGGATCGTTGCCGCCAGCATCTTCGTTTTTCTGGAGTCGCTGGATGAGTTTACCGGCACCTTCTTTGTCGGCGCGCCGGATATCACCACGCTGCCGCTACTGCTCTATAACGCCAGCATGTCGGGTAACTATCAGGTCTCGTCGATTACGGCGCTGATTTTGCTGGTGCCATCGCTGCTCTTTATGGTGGTGATCCATAAATTTATGCGCCCGGAGATGATGGCGAAACTGGGGAAGTAAGGACCGTAGAAAACGAAAAAGCTTCCCGGTGGGAAGCTTTTTAACCTCAGGTCATCATCATTGGCCATTCTGGCGGCGTCTGACTCATGACCTCAATCATCACATCTTTGATATTACCCCAGATTTTTGCGATATCGATCAGGGTGATGCCCAGCAAACCGGTGGCGAACCAGCAGGCGGCGGCAAGGCCGAGGCAGCTGCAGATCACTGCCAGACCGGCATAATCGCTTTTCCGTAACTGGATATTCAACGAGCTGGCGAGAAACATCAGTACCGCGCTCACCAGGGGCCAGCGCAACAAAACGACACTGGTAGTAATGGAAGCCATTAACCTATCCTCAAAGAAAGTCGGGGAGCCATGGATGACCTGGCGCGACTGACGATGGCATAGCGCTCTGGTCTCGACTGGCAAACTAGAGAGTGATGAAACGTCATTTCTGTTTCATCAACTTGTGTGAACTATATCACACTTGGTGCTTTATTCGCCAGCCAAAAAATGAGCTTTCGCTGCGCTTAATAAGCTTTTATTTTGTGTGGATATAGGTAAGCAAAACCCGATTATCTTATTTTCATTCTCTTGCTAATGATTATTATTCTGCGGGTTTTATTACCAGTTCCTGTTTATTACACGGAGAAACCGAGTCAGATGCGCGTCTATTCTTAATCTGACGAGAATATCTTTCGAATACCTGATAAATAAGTATTATTCAACACCACCAGCTGAAAAGCTGACGCCCTGAAGGGCTGGCAGATATCTGCTGATGTCTATCGCAGTCGCGATTGCTAACGTGTTCGGGCTACCTTAATTAAGGCATATCGCATGGATGAAAGCGTAAATGGCTGACAGTGCGCCGCATAAGGCGCTCAGACTTGTCGGAATGGGGCTGGTTATTTTATTGCCGGTGATGTTGGCATTGTGGTTTGCCCAGCTGCGGGCCAAAGCCGAAACCATTGATCAATTGCACTCATTTTCGCAGCTGGCGCTGCAAAAAACAGAAATGGTCATCCGGGAAGCGGATCAGGCGCGGTTTAAAGCCAGCCAGTATCGTGGTGAGCTATGCTCAGCGGAGCACCAGCGTTATTTACTGCATATTGTTCGCGGTCTGCTGTATGTAGAAGATCTGATCTACGCCAACGGTCAGCGCTTTATCTGTTCAACGTCCGCTCATCCCGAGACCGGCTGGCGGATGCCCGCGGCGAATTACACCAAAAAGCCGGATGTGGCGATTTACTACTATCGGGATACGCCGTTTTACCCGGGCTTTGCCATGAATTATATGCAGAAGGGGCCCTATGTGGTGGTGGTCAACCCCTACTCGTTCAGCTCGGTGATTGCCAGCGACCGCGATTTAGCCTATGGCGTTTTCGATACTAAAACCAACCTCTTTTTCTCGCTGAGTAATAATGTTGAGCCCGCCGAACTCCAGGCGTTAATTCGCGAAGGCGATGCTTTTTTTAATCAGAATGGCCGGGTGTATACGATAGCCCGCTCCGCTATCCGGCCGATCGCGGTCATCATGTCCACCTCCCGGGCCAGCTACTACCACAACTTCTGTGACCAGGCGAGCCTGACGCTGCCGCTGGGGATCATTTGCAGTATTTTACTGGTGCTGGTGTGGACACGAACCCGCCGCCAGTATCACTCGCCGCGCAATATGCTACAGCGGGCTCTGAGCTGCCGCCAGCTGCGGCTGCACTACCAGCCGATTATCGATATTAAAAATAACCGCTGCGTCGGGGCGGAGGCGCTACTGCGATGGCCGGGGTTTGATGGCCCGGTGATGAACCCGGCGGAGTTTATCCCGCTGGCGGAAAATGAAGGCATGATTGCCCAGATCACGGACTACGTGGTGGACGAGCTGTTTTATGAAATGGGTGAGTTTCTTGCCAGCCATCCGCAGCTGTATGTGGCGATCAATCTCTCTGCGTCCGATTTCCACTCGGCGCGGCTGATTTCCCAGATCAGTGAGAAAGCGCACAGCTATGCGGTCTGCATCGGACAGATCAAAATCGAAGTGACCGAGCGCGGGTTTATCGACGTGGCGAAAACGACGCCGGTGATCCAGGCGTTCCGCGAAGCAGGCTATGAGATTGCGATCGATGATTTCGGTACCGGCTACTCGAATCTGCATAATCTGCACGCGCTGAATGTCGATATCCTCAAAATCGATAAAACCTTCGTTGATACGCTGACCACCAACAACACCAGCCATCTGATCGCTGAGCACATCATCGAGATGGCGCGCGGGCTGCGTTTAAAAACTATCGCGGAAGGGGTGGAGACCCCGGAGCAGGTAAGCTGGCTCTACAAGCGCGGCGTGCAATTTTGTCAGGGCTGGCTGTTTGCGAAAGCCATGCCGGCGCGGGAGTTTATGCAGTGGTTAGCGAATGCTCCCACGCCCATAAGCAGGCCTCAGCCGCCGCGTCACGCGGAGATCTGATGGCGGTAGTCGCTGGGAGTGCGGTCGAACTCGCGACGGAACACCCGGGAGAAGGTTTGCTGCGAGACGTAGCCCAGATCCATCGCGATATCAAAGATAGGTCGCTGAGTGGTTCGCAACGCTTCCGCCGCCAGCAGCAGGCGGCGCTGACGAATATAATCACCCAGCGTCTGATGCATTACGGTACGGAACATCCGCTGCAGATACCATTTCGAGTATCCTGACTTTCTGGCGACTATATCAATGTTAAGTGGTTGATCGATATGTTCATCAATCCATTCAATCAGTGTTTGAATAATATCCTGATGGGACATAAAGCGGCCTCTCTCAATTCTCGATTCGTCGTTTTGTCTGCGGGCGAGTATAATTCCTCAAGTTAACTTGAGGTAAAGCGCTTTATGGAAAAGAAATCACCCCGCATCAAAATGCTGCTGACGCCCGGGGAAGTGGCAAAACGAACCGGCGTGGCGGTCTCGGCTCTCCATTTTTATGAGAGTAAAGGCCTGATCCATAGCCAGCGGAATGCCGGCAACCAGCGGCGCTACCGGCGCGATGTCCTGCGCGCGGTGGCGATTATCAAAATTGCGCAACGCATCGGCATCCCGCTGGCGACCATCGGCGACGCGTTTGGCGTACTGCCGGAAGGGCACAACCTCAGCGCAAAAGAGTGGAAGATGCTGTCATCGCAGTGGCGTGAGGAGCTGGACCGGCGTATTCATACCCTGACGGCGTTGCGCGACCAGCTCGACGGCTGTATCGGCTGCGGCTGTTTATCACGGCGCGACTGCCCGCTGCGCAACCCGGGCGATAAGCTGGGGGAAGAGGGGACCGGCGCCCGGCTGCTGGAAGAGGAGTAATAAAACTAAAGCGCCACAACTGGGCGCTTTAGTTGTTTTCCGGTCTTTGTCTTTCGCATTATCTCGCTGGTTCACGAGAGGGTTTCCCCCGACATCGACGTCCCTCAGTATTGCGCAATCTGTTGATGGAGGTTCCGGTTTGCGTCGACACTTTAACTATGGCAGCTGCTGCCATTTTTTCCTTACTATTTTGCCGAAATTTTCCCGGCAATGAGCGCCTGTTCCTATAGTTAATTTGAACAAACCACGGGAGAGGCCCATGCTGACGGTACACCATCTTAATCAATCACGATCGCAACGCGTACTGTGGGCACTGGAAGAGCTGCAGCTGCCTTATCAGATAGTCCGCTATCAGCGGGAAAAGTCGATGCTGGCGCCGGCGGCGCTGAAGAAAGTCCATCCGTTGGGGAAATCGCCGGTGCTGGAAGACAACGGCTATGTGCTGGCGGAGTCCGGGGCCATTCTCGAGTATTTGCAGGAGACCTGGGACAGCGGCGGGCTGCTGAAGCCGCAGGCGATAGAGGACAAACTGCAGTACCGCTTCTGGCTGCACTATGCCGAAGGCTCGCTGATGCCGCTGCTGTTAATGAAGCTGGTGTTCGCCAGCCTGGGTAAACCCCCTGTGCCCTTTGGCGTCCGCTCTCTGGGCGCCCTGCTGGGCAAGGGCATTCAGAAAGCGTGGCTGGATCCCCAGCTGGCCACCCATGCGCGGTTTATTGACGACCATCTTGCCACGCGGCCATGGTTTGCCGGCGAGCGTCTAAGTATGGCCGATATCCAGATGAGCTTCCCGGTGATGGCGCTGTTGGCGCGCGGTGGCGTGCATGACCTTGTCCATATTGAGGCCTGGCGACAGCGGGTGGAGCAGCGTCCGGCCTGGCAGCGGGCCATCGAGCGCGGCGGTCCCTTCACCTTACCCGGCGCCTGAGGTATCAGCGGATCCGATGACGCCGACAAATGAAAGCAACTCACTAAAAATTTGTTAGCGGATTGCGCATAGACGATAACGTTTGCGCATCGTCTGGTTATTTTCTGCTCGTCATAAGCGAAATTTAGCGAAATACGATAAACATCGGTTGAAAAGGGTTATCTAAAGGCCGGATAATCGTTTGCCTTTCTGTTTTGCTCCCTCTTTTTTCTGCTATCCAGGGGGAGGAGATAAGGTTGACACACCGTAGTGTATGCGCGGAGTTAAACGTTTGCTTTTTTGCAGCCCCCCTGGCGCTGCGATTCGGTACAAGGAGATCGCGTTTAACTGGCAGTGGAGGGTCCACCACGCATATCAACGAACAATAAAAATTTTCAGGGGAAGTTTTCTATGTCTACGCCTTCAGCGCGTACCGGCGGTTCATTAGACGCCTGGTTTAAAATTTCGGCGCGCGGTAGCACCGTGCGTCAGGAGATTGTTGCAGGTCTTACTACCTTTCTGGCGATGGTTTACTCCGTCATCGTGGTGCCGGGCATGCTCGGTAAAGCGGGCTTCCCGCCGGCCGCGGTGTTTGTCTCGACCTGTCTGGTGGCGGGCGTTGGCTCGCTGGTGATGGGGTTATGGGCAAATCTGCCGATGGCTATCGGCTGCGCCATTTCGTTGACCGCCTTCACCGCCTTTAGCCTGGTGCTGGGGCAGCAGATCAGTATTCCGGTGGCCCTCGGCGCAGTATTCCTGATGGGTGTCCTGTTCACGGTGATTTCCGCGACCGGCATCCGCAGCTGGATCTTGCGCAACCTGCCGCAGGGCGTGGCGCATGGTACCGGGATCGGGATTGGCCTGTTCCTGCTGCTGATCGCCGCCAACGGCGTTGGTCTGGTGATCAAAAATCCGCTGGACGGTCTGCCGGTGGCGCTGGGCAAATTTGCCAGCTTCCCGGTGGTGATGTCGCTGATTGGCCTCGCGGTGATCATTGGTCTGGAAAAAATGAAGGTGCCGGGCGGTATTCTGCTGACCATTATTGGCGTGTCGATTGTGGGCCTGATTTTCGATCCGAACGTCCATTTCTCCGGTATTTTCGCCATGCCATCCCTGAGCGATGATAAAGGCAACTCGCTGATCGGCAGCCTCGACATCATCGGCGCGCTGAACCCGGTCGTGCTGCCCAGCGTGCTGGCGCTGGTGATGACGGCGGTCTTTGACGCCACCGGTACTATCCGCGCGGTGGCCGGCCAGGCAAACCTGCTGGACAAAGACGGACAGATCATCAACGGCGGTAAAGCGTTGACCACCGACTCCCTGAGCAGCGTCTTCTCCGGTTTAGTTGGCGCGGCGCCAGCGGCAGTGTATATCGAATCGGCGGCGGGTACCGCGGCTGGCGGTAAAACCGGTCTGACCGCGGTGACGGTCGGTGTCCTGTTCCTGCTGATCCTGTTCCTCTCCCCGCTCTCTTATCTGGTACCGGCCTACGCGACCGCGCCGGCGCTGATGTACGTCGGCCTGCTGATGCTGAGCAACGTGGCAAAAATCGATTTCAACGACTTCGTTGACGCGATGGCTGGCCTGATCACCGCGGTGTTTATCGTGCTGACCTGTAACATCGTGACCGGCATCATGATCGGTTTCGCTACCCTGGTGATTGGCCGTCTGGTCTCCGGCGAGTGGCGCAAGCTGAACCTCGGTACGGTAATTATCGCCGTGGCGCTGGTGGCGTTTTACGCGGGCGGTTGGGCGATTTAAACCCTTCGTGCTCCTCACGGGCGGCTCAGGCCGCCCGTTTTATTTTTAAGCCACATCCTGTTTCCATTTGCGTTAATCTGGGTAGCGTATGATTCACAGGCACGACGCCTCACAGGTATAAAAGAAAACGCAGCAAACAGGGAACACATGGAAATATTCTTTACCATCCTCATCATGACCCTCGTGGTCTCACTGTCCGGGGTAGTGACGCGTGTACTGCCCTTTCAGGTTCCACTCCCACTGATGCAAATCGCCATTGGCGCGCTTCTGGCATGGCCGACCTTCGGTTTGCACGTTGAATTTGATCCAGAGCTGTTTCTGGTCCTGTTTATCCCGCCGCTGCTGTTCGCCGACGGCTGGAAAACGCCGACCCGTGAGTTTATTGAACACGGGCGGGAGATCCTTGGTCTGGCGCTGGCGCTGGTGGTCGTGACGGTGGTCGGCATCGGCTTTCTGATCTACTGGATTGTGCCTGGCATTCCGCTGATCCCGGCGTTCGCGCTGGCGGCCGTACTCTCGCCGACCGATGCCGTGGCGCTCTCCGGCATCGTCGGGGAAGGGCGGATACCGAAAAAAATCATGGGCATTCTGCAGGGGGAGGCGTTAATGAACGACGCCTCTGGTCTGGTTTCGCTCAAGTTTGCCGTCGCGGTGGCGATGGGCACTATGGTCTTTACCGTTGGCGGCGCGACCGTAGAATTTCTGAAGGTGGCGATCGGCGGCGTGCTGGCCGGGTTTGTGGTGAGCTGGTCGTATGGCCGTTCGATGCGTTTCCTCAGCCGCTGGGGCGGGGATGAACCCGCCACGCAGATTGTCCTGCTGTTCCTGCTGCCGTTTGCCTCCTATCTGATTGCCGAACATATCGGTGTCTCCGGTATCCTGGCGGCGGTGGCGGCGGGGATGACCATCACCCGTTCCGGCGTGATGCGTACCGCGCCGTTGGCCATGCGTCTGCGCGCCAACAGCACCTGGGCGATGCTGGAATTTGTCTTCAACGGCATGGTCTTCCTGCTGTTGGGCCTGCAGTTGCCGGATATCCTCTCCAGCTCGCTGGTGGCGGCGGAAGCTGACCCCAACGTCGAGACCTGGATGCTGTTTACCGACATCATCCTGATCTATGCCGCGCTGATGCTGGTGCGTTTTGGCTGGCTGTGGTCGATGCGTAAGCTTAGTCAGCGCTTCCTGAAGAAGAAACCGATGGAGTTTGGCTCCTGGACCACCCGCGAGCTGCTGATCTCCTCTGTGGCCGGGGTGCGCGGGGCGATTACCCTCGCCGGTGTGCTCTCGATTCCGCTGTTGCTGCCGGACGGGAATGTTTTCCCGGCGCGCTATGAGCTGATTTTCCTCGCCGCCGGGGTGATCCTGTTCTCGCTGTTCGTCGGGGTGATTGCGCTGCCGATCCTGCTGCGCCACATTGAATCGAGTGACAACGTGCAGCAGCGGAAAGAGGAACGGCTGGCGCGCGCAGCGACGGCAGACGTGGCGATTGTGGCGATCCAGAAGATGGAAGAGCGCCTGGCGGCGGATACCAAAGAGAATATCGATAATCAGCTGCTGACCGAAGTCAGTTCGCGGGTGATCGGTAACCTGCGCCGGCGCGCCGATGGTCGTAACGACGTGGAGACCTCTATGCTCGAAGAGAGCCTGGAGCGCCGCTTCCGTCTGGCGGCGCTGCGCTCCGAGCGTGGAGAGCTGTATCACCTGCGCGCCACCCGGCAGATCAGTAACGAGACGCTGCAGAAGCTGCTGCACGATCTCGACCTGCTGGAAGCGCTGTTAATCGAAGATCAATAACCTTTAGTCCGGATAGCGCGACGCTTATTCGGGCTACTGGCGAGACTGCAGTAAATGTGTCGCCCCGGTAAGCGTTAGCGCGACCGGGGGAAACCCGGGCAGCGGCGCAAGCGCTTGACCCGGGCTACCCATTCCTCTGCGAAACGCGTTGTCACCAGGGAATTATTCCAGCCAGAACGCTTTACTGCACGCCAGCCAGGCCTCAGCGCTGCGCGACATATACACGCCCTCCCGCCAAATCATCCCCAGCTCCCAGCGCAGCTCGCTTTGCAATGGGATCCAGCAAAAGTTCTGCGGGTCGAGACGCTGGCAAATCGGCTCGGGCAGGATCGCCACGCCAATGCCGGCCTGCACCATCGCGGCGAGAAAATCCCACTGGCCGCTGCGCACCGCGATACGCGGCTTTACGTCATGCTCGGTAAACAGGCGCATCAGCTGCTGGCTGAGGGCAAATTCTTCGTTGTAGATGACCAGCGGATACGCCGCCAGCTCGGCCGGCGAGAGCGAGGTCACGCCCTCCCACGGCGCGGTTCTTGGCGTCAGGACGCACAGCGGGTGGTTGAACAACGGCAGGGTGGTGAGGTGGCTACCCTCTTCGATGGGCAGGGCGGTCATCGCCATATCGAGCTCGCCGTTGCTGACCGCCTGCTGGACCGTCAGGCCGCCAAACTCGGCGATTTTCAGCTCGACGCCCGGGTAGCGCTCGCGGAAGCGGCTGATCGGCTCCGCCATCAGCATTCCGACCATCGGTGGAATGCCAAGCCGCAGCACCCCTTTATGCAGGTGGTTGATATCGCTCAGTTCTGACTCCAGCTGGCTGAACTCGCCAAGGATCGCCTGGCCGCGTTCAAAAACAACGCGCCCGGTATCGGTGAGCAGCAGTTTACGGCCATCGCGGATCAACAGCGTGCAGTTCAGTTCATCTTCGAGATTTTTGAGCATCTTGCTGATGGTGGGCTGTGTGACGAACAGCTTTTCCGCCGCGCGAGTAAAACTCTGCTGACGAACCACTTCAACGAAATAGCGCAGCGTTCGGATATCCATAATTATTCCCTGAGACTATACCTGCGATGATTTTAATTCATTTCTGTCCGCTTCGGCGGCTCTCTATACTGCACCCCTGACTTCTTTTTTTCAGGAATATCGCTCATGGCCTTCGCGCCAGCTCGCGTTGCCCCCGCCGTGGCGCAGCGTCTTCAAATCCCGCTGCAGGTGCTTCTTTATGTCGGGTTATTTATTTTTGCGCAATATCTGGTGAACAGGTGGCAGGTACCCCTGCCGGCTAACCTGGTCGGCATGGTGATGCTCCTGCTGCTGATCGTCTGCCGGGTGATCCCCCTGAGCTGGGTTCGCGCCGGCGCCCGCTGGCTGCTGGCGGAGATGCTGCTGTTTTTCGTCCCGGCGGTGGTCGCGGTGGTCAATTATACCCAGCTGCTGATGGTTGATGGCTGGCGGATTTTCCTGGTGATCGCCTTAAGCACGCTGATGGTGCTCGGCGCGACGGCCTGGGTCGTCGACAGGGTTTACCGTTACGAAGTGAGCCGGCTAAAAAAATGAATGATGTCATGCTGAGCGTCCTGTGTCTGGTGGCGACGCTGGGTCTCTATTACGCCAATAAAAGACTGTATCGCCGTTTTCATAAACTGCCGCTGATGCCGCTGGTGTTCACGCCGATCCTGCTGGTGCTGATCCTGGTGCTGGGCCATATCTCTTATCAGAGCTATATGGGAGAGACCCACTGGCTGCTGTGGCTGCTGGGCCCCGCCACTATCGCCTTTGCCGTCCCGGTCTATGAAAATGTCGCGGTGATCAAACGCCACTGGATGTCGCTCAGCGCCGGGGTGGTAACGGCGGTGGTGGTGGCGGTGACCAGCTCCGTATGGCTGGCGCGCGGATTGATGTTGTCTGATGAAATCCAGCGCAGCCTGGCGGTGCGCTCGGTGACCACGCCCTTTGCGCTGGCGGCGGCGAAACCGCTCGGTGGTCAGCCCGATCTGGTGGCGCTGTTTGTGGTGATCACCGGCGTCTTTGGCATGGCGGTGGGGGATATGCTGTTTTTACGCCTGGCTATCCGGGAAGGGATGGCGAAAGGAGCCGGGTTCGGCGCGGCTTCCCATGGTGCCGGGACGGCGCGCTCCTATGAGCTGGGCCAGCAGGAGGGCGTGGTGGCCAGCCTGGTGATGATGCTGTCTGGCGTAGTGGTGGTGCTGGCGGCGCCGTTAGTGCGCTGGCTGCTGTTTTAGCGTTCTCGTGTAACCGGTTGTTATGAAATATTGAGGGGCGGAATAGTTGTGAACTATTTTCGCCCCTTTTTGTTTATGCCGGTTATTGGTCATCAGAAAAGATTAAGGCAATTCTTATTACCATCCTCTCTTTGTAACTAAATATTTCATAATCAATACTGATCTAATTATATTGCGAATGATGTATAGGCTTTTTATTATCTCTAAGAATTTTATAAGTTTGTATCGCTATGATTTCAAAGGAACTTCATCTTATTTTTCTCATTTTTTAAGGCGATTTGTTTAAAAATCAATTTTTACATTAATAATTGAGCTTTTACCCTCTGTTCGTTATTCTTTTTACGCGGGCTTGTATTATTGAATGGATTCAAATGCTGGTCGTTTATTTATGTATAATATTAATTATCATAAATCATATGTCACGTAAATGTGTATGTGACGCCGCGCGGATGCAAATTCATTCTCTAATATATCTGCATAAAACAATTGACGGACTGATTGTCGTTTATAATGGATATGGGAATAAATATGAAGATGAGTAAAAAAATTCTGGCTGGTGCCCTGATTTTCTCTGCCTGCAGCGTGCTGTCTACCGTTGCTCAGGCCGATAACACCATTACTTTTAATGGTGTTGTTTCCGATACGACCTGTACGGCGACTATTGACGGCGGCGTAACGGCTATTGATATGGGCACCACCTCAGTGGCGGATCTGAAAGCGTATACCTTCGGCGCTGCCAAGAACTTCTCCTTTAGCTTAGCCGATTGCCCGACCGCGGAAGACGGTGGCAACAGTATCGCTCGCGTCACTTTTGGCGGTGTTTCCGATACCGCGAACAGCGATTATTTTAAAAACCAGGCGACTGATGAGCCGGCAACCGGTGTTGCTGTGGCCCTTTTCGACGAAGCGGGTAAGGTGATGAAGAATAATGAAGAGGGTTCGGATGTCGATATTTCTTCCGGTGCCGCAACCATTCCATTCACCGTTAAAATGGTGAAGTCGGGTGATACCGATCCGACGAAAGGTACCGTTCAGACAACTGTGACTTATAACGTGACTTATTATTAATTCGGCGTTTTGTTGAATGGAGAAAGGGGAATCGTCTGCTATTCCCCTTTAATTAAACGTATGAGATATCCTTTTTTTGTGGTCGGTTTTTTGCTGTCTTCCTCTATTGCGCAAGCCAGCGTGGTCGTGGGCGGCACGCGTCTGGTGTTTGATGGTGCGAAAAACAACGCCGTCATCACGGTTGAGAATAAAGATCAGAGCAGCAATATCGTCCAGTCCTGGCTCTCGGTGGTGGATGCCGCGTCGCCAGCCAAAGACGCGTTTATTATTACGCCGCCGCTGTTCCGTCTCAAAGCCGGAGAGAAAGGATTCGTGCGCGTTGTCCGCTCAGGAAAAAAATTACCCGACGATCGCGAGTCGATGTTTTGGCTCAATATCAAAGGGATCCCGGCAACGGAATATGTCCCGGATAAAAATGTGGTGCAGTTTGCCATCAACTCGAAAATAAAATTGATTTATCGACCTGCCGCGTTAAAAGGCAATACACCGGAATCGTATGCCGAAAAATTACAGTGGGGAAAAGCGGGGGACTCGGTGACGGTAAAAAATAACTCACCGCTGTATATGAATTTTTCCCAGGTTAGTCTTAACGGGAAAAATATTTCTGGCGCATGGTTTGCTGCCCCATTTTCTACTTTAAAAATACCCGTGCAGAGTACCTTGTCCGCGACAGGGAAAAAAGAGATCACATGGAGCGTGATTAATGATTATGGTATGTCAGGGAAGAAATATACCGCTATCATTCAGTAGCGTTGAGCTACTGTTTTCAACCAAAAGTATCTGCGTCGCTATTGTTTTGTGCCTGAGTACCTTGTCTTCTCGCGCTGAGGCCGGTGAATATTTCAACCCGAATTTACTCGAAGTCGCCGAGGATCCTGCGGCTTCGGTGGATCTGTCCTATTTTTCGCAAGATGGCGTACCGCCGGGCACCTATCATCTGGATGTTTACATCAATGATAAGTATGTCAGTTCAGAATCGCTGACCTTTCAGGAAATTGGCCATGACGCAGGCGCGACCGCTTCTCCCTGTCTTTCCGCGGAGTATCTGAATTCGTGGTTGATTAATACCACCGCCTATCCCCAGCTGTTCGCGGCAGGGGAAACCTGCGCCCGGCTGTCGGCGATCCCCGGGATGACATTTTCGGTGTCTCTTGCCCAACAGCGAATCGATTTTACCGTGCCGCAGGCCGCGATGCTGAATCGCCCAAGAGACTATATACCGGAGAGCCAGTGGCAGCAGGGGATCAACGCCGGTCTTCTCAACTATAGTGTCACCGGGCAGCGCAATGCGCCGCGGCATAATGGCGCGACCGTAGACAGCCAGTTTGTTAGCTTGCAGCCTGGGGTGAATCTGGGGCCATGGCGTCTGCGCAACTACAGCACCTATAGCCACAGCGACAACAGCAGCCGCTGGGAGTCGGTTTACTCGTACCTTGCCCGCGATATTCACACCCTGCGCAGTCAACTGGTGGTCGGTAATACCTATACCTCTTCCGGCATCTTCGACAGTGTGAGCTTTACCGGCCTGCAGCTCAGTTCGGACAAAGAGATGCTGCCGGATAGCCTGCATGGCTTTGCGCCGACGATTCGAGGGATCGCGCGCACCACCGCGGAGGTCTCGGTTTATCAGAATGGTTACAGCATTTATAAAACCACCGTCGCTCCCGGCGCCTTTGAGATTAACGATCTGTATGCCACCGGCAGCGCCGGCGATCTGTACGTCACCGTTAAAGAGTCTGACGGCAGCGAGCAAAACTTTGTGGTGCCTTTTGCCTCGCTGGCGGTCCTGCAGCGCGAGGGCCAGCTGGACTATGCGCTGAGCAGCGGCAGGACGCGCTCAGGCAGCTCCGACGATAAAGAATACAACTTTATTCAGTCTTCCCTGGCCTATGGCGCCACCAGTAACTTTACTCTCTATACCGGCTTTCAGCAGGCGGAAGATAAATACACCAACCTGCTGTTAGGCGCTGGCTTTAACCTTGGCACCATCGGCGCGCTGTCGTTTGACGGCTCTCAGTCGTGGGCCGACGTGAAAACCAGCGATACGGCCTCGTCAACCCGCAAAGAACAGGGGCAATCGTATCGCGTCCGCTTCAGCAAAAGCTTTCTGCAGACGGGCACCAGCTTTTCCGTGGCCGGCTATCGCTACTCCACCGCGGGATACTATTCGTTTCAGGATTTTGTCGATAACGCCTCCACGCAGCGCGACTGCTGTACGCAGAGCGGCAGAACGAAAGGCCGGTTTGACGCTTCGCTGTCGCAGACGCTGTTCGGCTATGGTTCGCTCTCGCTTTCTCTGGTCAATGAAACCTATTGGGACAGCTCGCGCATGGAGTCGGTAGGCGTGGGCTATAGCGGGTCGATTGGCAGGGCCTCCTACTTTATTAACTATTCCTATAACCGCAATGTGCAAAGCACCGATGACAGCGGCAATAACCGGCCGGCCAGCGATACCATCGTCTCCCTGACGCTAAGCATCCCGCTTGGCGAGACGCTCTCGGCGAATTACACCTTGAACCATGGTCGGCATAACGACACCACGCACAGCGTGGGGCTCAATGGCTCGGCGTTCGAGGATCGCTCTCTCAACTGGAGTCTCCAGGAGGGTTACAACACCCAGGATAAGAGCACCTCCGGCAACCTCAGCGTCAATTATCAGGGAGCAAAAGGCGATGTCGCCGGCGGCTATGGCTACGACCACTACAGCAATCACTACAATTATTCGCTGCGCGGCGGCATGGTTGCTCACGCGGGCGGGCTCACGCTGTCGCGCTTTCTGGGTGAGAGTGCTGCACTGATCGAAACGCCCGGCGTCAGCGATGTGCGGGTGCAGGGCCAGACCAACGTGACGACGGATGCCGCCGGGTATGCCGTCGTACCGTATGTTCGCCCTTACCATCGCAACAGCCTGGCGCTGGATGAACAGCAGATGGCTGGCGCCGAGGTGGATAACGTCGCCAGAACGGTGGTCCCAACGCGCAATGCAATCGTCAAAGTGCAGTATGACACCCGAATTGGCTATAAGGCGATGCTCACCCTGCGTACTCGCAACGGTGTGGTGCCTTTCGGCGCGCTGGTGACCCTTGATAATGATCGCGCCAGCGCGGCGCGCAGCAATATTGTCGGCGATGAGGGGCAGGTGTATCTCACGGGGCTGCAGAAAAAAGGCCAGCTGTTAGCGCGCTGGGGGGAGAAAAGCAGTGAGCAGTGCACCGTTCATTACGACTTCTCCAGCATGGCTCTTGGCGACGATATTCTGTTCTATCAGGCCGAATGCCGGTAATGGATGCAGGTTTTCAACATGGAAGAAGGGGCTGATATGAATATGCGAGACGGCAGCACAAGGGGCATCCTGGTGGCCAGCCTTTTGCTGCTCTCCCTTCCGGCGCTGGCTTATGAAGGCAGCAGCACGGTCAATTTTAACGTCACGGGCACCATCGAAGCGCCTTCCTGCGAGGTGGCCGTGGAACCGTCGAACAGTATCGATTTAGGCACCGTCTCCTCGCAGACGTTCTCCGGAAATGCCGGGTCGAGCGGCGCCAGCGTGCCGGTTAAGCTGGTCTTTTCCAGTTGTTCCGCCGATGCGTCGGCGGTAACCATCGCATTTAGCGGAGCAAAATTCGATAACACTTACACCTCGGTTTATAAAAACTTCCGCACAGGCAGCGACGGGGCCAGCGGCGTCGGTATGCAACTTCTCACTCTTGCCGATCAGCAGCCCCTCGGGCCTGGCGACCAGTATCTTTATACCTTTGGTGACCGTGCCGACGTCCATATCTTCAATATGGTAGCACGCATGTTTTCGCCCTATGGCCAGGTAAGGCCGGGGATTGTCGGCTTTACCGCCACGTTCGATGTGGCTTACAAATAACGTTTCGACAGGGATGGGTATGAAAAAACTGATCTTCTTGTTCATGCTGGTACTGTGTCCCCTCTATAGCTGGGCGGCCTGCACGGGAACCAACTATGGCGATGTCTCGATGACTAACTTGCCGGAAAAGATTCTGGTCAACGCCGGGAGCTACACCGCGGGCACCGTGCTGTATGACTCGGGGAAAATTACCCGCGCGCAAACGGAGCTGATTAACTGCGAGGGAAGCACCTACGCGGTGTTTGCCTGGTCCTCGAACAATGCCGGGGCGCTGATAGGGGATAATATCTATGCCACCTCGGTGCAGGGGATTGGCCTCCGCGTCAAGGTGTGGCTCAATATCAGCGGTGAATATGACGGTGATACCGATGATTTCAGCCCCGACTCGCAGGTGCATTATATCGGCGATGTGAATTACTATCTCGGTAAGCCCACCGGCCTGTTTGATTATTATGCCTCGACCCATTACACCCCGGCATATCAGCTGCAGCTGGTGGCCACCGGCGGCGCTATCGCCAGCAACAGTCAATTATCGTTCAGCGATCCGGTGGCTACGGTTTCGGCGAAGGATAGTAAGGCGACGCTCTCCATTTCCCGGCTGCACATCAGCGGCACCACCAGCATCCAGATGATCCCGATGGGGTGTATTGTCGGTAGCAATAATCTCAGTTTTGCCATGGGCAGCATCAATGCCAGCGAGTTCAACACCGCGACGAAGGTGGGGAACGCGCGGCAGTCCCTGACCCTTGCCTGCGAGCCGGGAACCAACGTTTCGATGCGTGTGGCGGCGGCGCAAGCGAGTGGGGATAACCCTGGCAACACGGTGATAGCCTTAACGGCAGAGGAGAATGTTGCCACCGGGGTGGGGGTTCAGTTGAATATGGATGGCGAAGCGCTGCCGTTAAATACCGATATCAGCCTCTATACTTCGAGCCGCACGACGGTGACCAACAGCGGCGCGGACGCCAGCTATAGCTATTTCACCAACCCCGACAGCCCAGGCGGGGCCGCGGCCATGCAGACGCTTGCCTTATCCACTAACTATTACAAGACGGGGAGCGCGGTGACCGCGGGTTCGGCAAACGCCACCGGGGTGATCACCTTAACCTATAACTAAGAGGTCGGGGGTGAGCCCCTTCTCCGGACGGCGCCGGGGAAGGGGAGAGAACGATTAATGCGCCTGGCCGCGTTCGATACCGATCCCGGTTTGTGAACGGATAAACTGGGCGCGGAACTGCTCGCGCTCGCGCATCCCTTCCGGTGAGTTATCGGTGGCGGAGAAGACCCAGATACCGATGAACGCGATGGCGATGGAGAACAGCGCCGGATATTCATACGGGAACAGCGCTTTCTCATGGCCGAGGATCTGCACCCAAATGGTCGGGCCGAGGATCATCAGAATGACCGCAGTCAGCAGGCCCAGCCAGCCGCCGACCATCGCGCCGCGGGTGGTCAGCTTCGACCAGTACATCGACAGCAGAATAATCGGGAAGTTACAGCTGGCGGCAATGGAGAAGGCCAGGCCGACCATGAAAGCGATGTTCTGATTTTCAAACAGAATACCCAGCAGAATGGCCACCACCCCGAGGATCAGCACGGTGATCTTGGAGACCTTCAGCTCCTGACGCTCGGTCGCGCCCTTGCGGAAGACGTTGGCGTACAGGTCGTGCGACACCGCTGAGGCGCCGGCGAGCGTCAGGCCAGCCACCACCGCCAGGATAGTGGCGAAAGCGACCGCGGAGATAAAGCCGAGGAACAGATTGCCCCCCACCGCATCCGCCAGATGCACCGCCGCCATGTTATTGCCGCCGATAAGCTGTCCGGCCGCGTCTTTAAACGCCGGGTTCGCGCCGACCAGCATGATGGCGCCGAAGCCGATAATAAAGGTCAGGATATAGAAATAGCCCATAAAACCGGTGGCGTAGAAGACGCTTTTACGCGCTTCTTTGGCATCGCTCACGGTAAAGAAGCGCATCAGAATATGCGGCAGGCCGGCGGTACCGAACATCAGACCCAGACCCAGAGAGAGCGCTGATATCGGATCTTTCACCAGTCCGCCGGGACTCATAATCGCCGCCCCTTTCGGATGGACGGCCATCGCCTCGGTAAACAGGTTATTGAAGCTGAAGCCGACGTGCTTCATGACCATAAAGGCCATAAAGCTGGCGCCGCACAGCAGCAGAACCGCTTTAATAATCTGCACCCAGGTGGTTGCCAGCATGCCGCCGAACAGGACATAGAGCACCATCAGTACGCCAACCAGCACCACGGCGACATGGTAATTGAGGCCGAACAGCAGCTGGATCAGCTTGCCGGCGCCCACCATCTGCGCGATCAGATACAGCGCCACCACCACCAGCGATCCGCAGGCGGAGAGGGTGCGGATCGGCCCCTGCTTCAGGCGGTATGAAGCGACGTCAGCAAAGGTATAGCGGCCAAGGTTGCGCAGTCGTTCGGCAATCAGAAACAGGATAATCGGCCAGCCGACGAGAAAGCCCAGCGAGTAGATCAGGCCGTCGTAGCCTGAGGTATACACCAGCGCGGAAATACCGAGGAACGACGCTGCCGACATAAAGTCGCCGGCAATCGCCAGCCCGTTCTGGAAGCCAGTAATATTGCCGCCGGCGGTATAATAATCGCTGCGCGAACGTACCCGTTTTGAGGCCCAGTAGGTGATGTAAAGCGTCAGGGCGACGAAAATCAGGAACATGACAATCGCCTGCCAGTTGGTCGGCTGGCGCTGTACCGCGCCGGTAATGGCGTCTGCCGCGTGAGCGCCGAGGGGCAGCAGCGTGGCGGCGAGCGCCGTCAGGACTCTCTTGATCATGCTTTTACCTCGTTGAGAACGCTCTTGGTCAAACGGTCGAATTCACCATTGGCCCGCCAGACATAAATACCGGTCAGGATAAACGAAATGACGATCACGCCAATGCCGAGCGGGATCCCGCGGGTGACGCTGGTACCGGCGTGCAGCGGAGTGCCGAGCCAGCCGGGCGCGAAGGCGATAAGCAAAATAAAGCCCACGTAGATCACTAACATAATCACTGACAGAATGGCGGCAAACCGTTGCCGTGATGCAACTAACTCCCTGAAATGCGCACTATTTTCTATCCGCTGACAAAGTTGTTCATTCATCTTAGCGTCTCCAGAGGTCTCCCTTTCGTCATCCACTCAGCGGACGCTGGCGACAGCAACCCCTCCGGCGATGGAGCCGGGATACGGTTTGCTGACGGCGTTCCTGCGAGTGGAATCCTGGGGGAGGGACTTATTTTTATCCTCTCCCCGGCGGGGGAGAGGGTGTAGGGAATCGGTCCTTGCTTACGATGGCATCGTTATGGCCTGCTTCTCTTCGAGCAGTTTTTCCACGACGCCAGGATCGGCGAGCGTCGAGGTATCGCCGAGGTTGCTGGTGTCGCCCGCGGCAATCTTACGCAGAATGCGACGCATGATTTTGCCCGAGCGGGTTTTCGGTAGCGAATCGGTCCAGTGCAGCACATCCGGCGTCGCCAGCGGGCCGATCTCTTTGCGCACCCAGTTACGCACTTCGGCATACAGCTCCGGCGTTGGTTCTTCGCCGTGATTGAGCGTCACGTAGGCGTAGATGGCCTGGCCTTTGATGTTGTGCGGGATCCCCACCACCGCCGCTTCAGCGATTTTCGGGTGCGACACCAGCGCGGATTCAATTTCCGCGGTACCCAGACGGTGGCCGGAGACGTTCAGCACGTCATCCACGCGGCCAGTGATCCAGTAGTAACCATCTTCATCGCGACGCGCGCCATCGCCGCTAAAGTACATATTTTTGAAGGTGGAGAAGTAGGTTTGCTCAAAGCGCTCATGGTCACCGAACAGGGTACGCGCCTGGCCGGGCCAGGAGTCGGCGATGGCAAGATTGCCCTCGGTGGCGCCATCCAGCGGCAGGCCTTCGTTATCCACCAGCACCGGCTGGACGCCGAAGAACGGACGCGTCGCGGAGCCGGCCTTCAGCTCGATTGCGCCCGGCAGCGGGGTGATCATAAAGCCGCCGGTTTCGGTCTGCCACCAGGTGTCCATCACCGGGCACTTCTCGTTACCGATCTTCTTCCAGTACCACTCCCAGGCTTCCGGGTTAATCGGTTCGCCGACCGAGCCGAGAATGCGCAGCGAGGAACGGTCTGTGCCTTCGATCGCTTTGTCGCCTTCTGCCATCAGGGCGCGGATAGCCGTCGGGGCGGTATAGAGAATGCTGACCTTATGCTTATCGACGA
Organism: Klebsiella sp. w6; assembly: GCF_033100215.1. Lineage (NCBI taxonomy): Bacteria > Pseudomonadati > Pseudomonadota > Gammaproteobacteria > Enterobacterales > Enterobacteriaceae > Klebsiella > Klebsiella sp. w6. The sequence continues at coordinate 5,176,251 of NZ_CP136907.1, read as the reverse complement.
CCTGGCACATACGCGCCGGGGTTGGCCAGTTCGGTACCCCTTCGAACATCAGGGTGGTGGCGCCGCAGGCCAGCGGACCATACAGCAGATAGCTGTGGCCGGTGACCCAGCCCACATCGGCGGTGCACCAGTAAATATCGCCCGGATGGTAGTCGAAAACGTATTTAAAGGTGATGGCCGCGTAGACCAGGTAGCCGCCGGTGGTGTGCAGCACCCCTTTCGGTTTACCGGTGGAGCCGGAGGTATAGAGGATGAACAGCGGATCTTCGGCGTTCATCTCGACGGGCCGGTGCTCGGCGCTGGCGTTCGCCATCAGGTCGCTCCACCACAGGTCGCGGCCTTCCTGCCAGTCGATTTTGCCGCCGGTACGTTTCAAGACCACGACATGCTCAATACTGTTGACGTTCGGGTTTTTCAGCGCGTCATCAACGTTTTTCTTCAGCGGGATGGCGCGACCAGCGCGCAGCCCTTCGTCAGCGGTGATCACCAGGCGCGAGCTGGAGTCGATAATGCGCCCGGCCACCGCCTCCGGCGAGAAGCCGCCGAAAATCACTGAGTGGATGGCGCCGATGCGGGCGCAGGCCAGCATCGCCACCGCGGCTTCCGGCACCATCGGCATATAAATGGCGACCACATCGCCTTTTTTAATCCCAAGGTCGAGCAGCGCATTGGCGAAGCGGCACACGTCCGCATGCAGTTCACGGTAGGTGATGTGCTTGCTCTGGCTGGCGTCGTCGCCTTCCCAGATGATGGCGGTTTGATCGCCGCGCTCGGCGAGATGGCGGTCGAGGCAGTTGGCGGCGAGGTTCAGGGTGCCATCTTCATACCATTTGATGGAAATATTACCCGGCGCGAAAGAGGTGTTCTTCACGCGGGTATAGGGGCGTATCCAGTCAAGGATCTTGCCCTGCTCGCCCCAAAATGTATCAGGGTCGGTTATGGATTGTTGGTACTGCGCCTTGTACTGTTCCGGGTTAATCAGGCAACGTTCCGCGATATTAGCGGGAATAGGGTGTTTGTGTATTTGGCTCATGGCTTTTTTTCTCCTTTGAACTTGTTAAATATATGTCAAACAAACGTTAAGAGTAGGGGTTTTGACAGCTTTGTTTGTTAATTGGGGGGCAGATCACGCAATGATTCAACTGAGTGAAATTTCATCAAATGAAACTTTGAAGTGAAATAATTACGTAAATGAATTTATAGAAACGGAAGGTGTGAAATATTTTTTATTACAAATACTTATGCATTGTAACTGGGGGAAATTCGTGACTTTATGCAGAAAACCAGAAGAAAGCCCTATTCTTAAAGGCTTGCGCAGCATGCCGTGCAAATGATACTGATATTGCGCGTTAAATAACCCCACAAAGCAACGCAACACAATTCATACCCCCTGCAGTGGGTACCATGACGAAAAGGAATGGTGCCTTTCATTGAGGAAGTCAGTAGTGAAGAAAACGAAAAAAGTCAGTCTGGCCTGGCAAATCTTGCTAGCCCTGGTGCTGGGTATCCTTCTGGGCAGTTATCTGCATTACCACGCCGAAAGTCGCGATTGGTTGATTAGCAATTTGCTGACGCCGGCGGGCGATATCTTTATCCATCTGATTAAAATGATCGTGGTCCCGATTGTCATTTCGACCCTGGTGGTCGGGATTGCCGGCGTGGGCGATGCCAAGCAGTTAGGCCGGATCGGCGCCAAAACCATTATCTATTTCGAAGTGATCACCACGGTGGCGATCGTGCTGGGTATCACCCTGGCCAACGTCTTTCAGCCGGGGACCGGCATTGATATGTCACAGCTGGCGGCGGTTGATATTTCGAAATATCAGAGCACGACTGCCGAGGTGCAAAGCCATGCGCATGGCCTGATGGGCACTATCCTGTCGCTGGTCCCGACCAACATCGTGGCGTCGATGGCGAAAGGCGATATGCTGCCGATTATCTTCTTCTCGGTGCTGTTTGGTTTGGGGCTCTCCTCGCTGCCGGCGACCCACCGTGAGCCGCTGGTGACGGTCTTCCGCTCCATCTCCGAAACCATGTTTAAAGTCACCCACATGGTGATGCGCTATGCGCCGATCGGGGTGTTCGCCCTGATTTCGGTGACCGTCGCCACCTTTGGTTTCGCCTCGCTGTGGCCGCTGGCCAAGCTGGTACTGCTGGTTTACTTCGCGATCCTGTTCTTCGCGCTGGTGGTGCTGGGGATTGTCGCGCGTCTGTGTGGCCTGAGCATCTGGATCCTGATCCGTATCCTGAAAGATGAGCTGATTCTGGCCTACTCCACCGCCAGCTCGGAGAGCGTGCTGCCGCGCATTATCGAGAAGATGGAAGCCTATGGCGCGCCGGCGTCGATCACCAGCTTTGTGGTGCCGACCGGTTATTCCTTTAACCTCGATGGTTCAACGCTGTATCAGAGCATCGCGGCGATCTTTATCGCCCAGCTGTACGGTATCGACCTCTCTATCTGGCAGGAGATCACCCTGGTGCTGACCTTAATGGTGACCTCGAAAGGGATCGCTGGCGTGCCGGGCGTCTCCTTCGTGGTGCTGCTGGCAACCCTGGGTAGCGTGGGGATCCCGCTGGAAGGCCTCGCCTTTATCGCCGGCGTCGACCGTATCCTCGACATGGCGCGTACCGCGCTGAACGTGGTGGGGAATGCGCTGGCGGTGCTGGTTATCGCCAAGTGGGAGCATAAGTTCGACCGCAAAAAAGCGCTGGCGTATGAACGCGAAGTGCTGGGCAAGTTTGATAAAACCGCCCAATAAAACACAAAGCCCGGCGCGAACGCCGGGCTTTTTCTTATCCTTTACTGATCCGGTCAAACTCTTCGCAGCCGGTATCAAACCCCTCCAGGCAGCTGACGTTAAGCCAGTGCAGCGCCTTCTGCTTATTCGGTTCGATAAAGCCTTTCTCTCCCTGCTGGAACATCATCCCGGCCCAGTATTCAGCATAGCCGGTCCGTGAGAGCGCCGAGCTGCCTTTGAAGTATTCGCTCGCTTTCACATCATCTTCCGGGCCGTGCACGCCGCTGGCGTAGATCAGCCCCAGCAGCATCTGGGCGTCCACCGCTGCATCGCTTTCGCTATCCCGGGCGGCATCCTGCAGCAGCGTGATGGCGTGCGCCACATCGGTGGGGCCAGCCTGACGGTTCACCAGCACCCGCGCCAGAACGATCTCCCCGGATTTACTGCCGACCTTGACGGCTTTTTCCGCCAGCTGGCGGGCCTGCGGATAGTCCGCCTGCTGAGGGTTGCGAATTTTGAGCTGCGCCAGCAGCGCCAGTGCATCGCCATCGCCCTGGGCGGCGGCCTTCTGCGCCCAGTATTCGGCTTTCTCATAATCGCCGGAGCTGACCCAAGTATCGGCAAGGTAATATTGCGCGCGTCGATCGCCGGCTTCCGCCTGCTGTTGATACTGGCTGCCCGGTTCGGTGGCGACCGCTGCGCCGCTGGTGAAAACCAGTAGAAATAAAAAGAGGTATTTCATTTGTATTTATTATCAGCAAGGAACATAGCGCGCAGTATAAAGGGAGGCGAAAAAGAAGAAAATGGCGGGAATTAGCGGGGTAAATACCCGGAGAAGGCGCAACGCGCCGCCTCCGGGGAAAATCCCCGGTATCGCTACCGCTTACCGGGGCTACAGCGTTGTGCGATTTGGTAGCCCGGAGAAGGCGCAATGCGCCGCCTCCGGGGAAAATCCCCGGTGGCGCTAACGCTTACCGGGGCTACAGTGTTGTGCGATTTGGTAGCCCGGAGAAGGCGCAATGCGCCGCCTCCGGGGAAAATCCCCGGTGGCGCTAACGCTTACCCGGGCTACAGCGTTGTGCGATTTGGTAGCCCGGAGAAGGCGCAATGCGCCGCCTCCGGGGAAAATCCCCGGTATCGCTACCGCTTACCGGGGCTACAGCGTTGTGCGATTTGGTAGCCCGGAGAAGGCGCAATGCGCCGCCTCCGGGGAAAATCCCCGGTGGCGCTAACGCTTACCGGGGCTACAGCGTTGTGCGATTTGGTAGCCCGGAGAAGGCGCAATGCGCCGCCTCCGGGGAAAATCCCCGGTATCGCTACCGCTTACCGGAGCTACAGCGTTGTGCGATTTGGTAGCCCGGAGAAGGCGCAATGCGCCGCCTCCGGGGAAAATCCCCGGTATCGCTACCGCTTACCGGAGCTACAGCGTTGTGCGATTTGGTAGCCCGGAGAAGGCGCAATGCGCCGCCTCCGGGGAAAATCCCCGGTAGCGCTACCGCTTACCGGGGCTACTCAATGGTACAAAGGTTCGAACCTTAACCCATTGCGCTTTCGCGCAGGCGGGCTTTCAGCTTGTTGTACTCGTCGATCACGTACTGTTCCGCCGCGCGCTGATCGGCAATCCGCTCAACGTTGACCGCGCAGTACTTGTACTCCGGCGTTTTGGTTATCGGACTCAGGTTCTCTGAGACCAGCTCGTTACAGGCACCGATCCACCACTGGTAGGTCATATACACCGCGCCTTTGTTCGGCCGGTCGCTGACCTGCGCGCGGGTGATGATCCGACCTTTACGCGAATTCACCCACACCAGCGCTTCATCTTCGATGCCTAACCGTTCGGCGTCGGCGGTGTTGATTTGCGCATAGCCAGGTTCATCCGCCAGTGCCGCCAGCGCCGCGCAGTTACCGGTCATTGAACGACACGAGTAGTGGCCGACTTCGCGCACCGTCGACAGCACCATTGGGTACTCGTCGGTGAGCTTATCGATCGGCGCGACCCAGTCGCAGGTGAAGAACTGCGCCAGCCCGTTCGGGGTATCGAACTTCTCTTTAAACAGATACGACGTCCCCTGGTCGGCGTCGGACTCATCGCGGCATGGCCACATGACGTAGCCGAGTTCGCCCATTTTTTCATAGGTGGCGCCGTAGAAGTCCGGGCACAGATGCCGCAACTCATCCCAGATCTCCTGGGTATTGTTGTAGTGCATCGGATAGCCCATCCGGGTGGCGATTTCGCTGATGATCTGCCAGTCGGTTTTCAGGTCCCACTTCGGCTCCACGGCTTTAAAGAAGCGCTGGAAGCCGCGGTCCGCTGCGGTATACACGCCTTCGTGCTCGCCCCACGATGTGGACGGCAGGATGACGTCGGCCGCGGAGGCGGTTTTGGTCATGAAAATGTCCTGGACGATAACCAGTTCCAGATCGTCGAACGCTTTGCGGACCGCCGAGAGTTCGGCATCGGTCTGCAGCGGATCCTCACCCATGATGTACGCTGCCCGCACTTCACCGTGCGCCGCGCGATGCGGCAGCTCGCTGATGCGATAGCCGGTATGTTCCGGCAGTCTGTCGACGCCCCAGGCTTTGGCGAACTTCTCGCGGTTCTCCGGGAATTTGACGTACTGGTAGCCCGGATAGGTATCCGGCAGCGCGCCCATATCGCAGGCACCCTGGACGTTGTTCTGGCCGCGTACCGGGTTGACGCCGACGCTCGGCTTGCCGAGGTTGCCGGTGAGGATCGCCAGGCTGGTCAGCGACCGGACCGTCTCCACGCCCTGATAGAACTGGGTGACACCCATGCCCCACAGGATGGCGGCGGATTTGGCGCTGGCGTACATCCGGGCGCAGGCGCGGATCTCCTGGGCGCTAACCCCGGTGATCGCTTCCACCGACTCCGGCGTATAGCCTTCAACGATTTTGCGATACTCCTCGAAGCCCTCGGAACGGCTGGCGACGAAGGATTTATCGTACAGATCCTCTTCAATAATCACATGGCCAATGGCGTTGAGCAGCGCGATATTCGAGCCGTTCTTCAGCGCAATGTGCATGTCGGCGATGCGCGCGGTTTCAATTTTGCGCGGGTCGCAGACGATGATTTTCGCCCCGTTGCGTTTGGCGTTAATGACGTGATTCGCCACGATAGGGTGGGAATCCGCCGGGTTATAACCGAAGATAAACACCAGATCGGTGTTATCAATCTCCGTGATGGCATTACTCATGGCGCCGTTACCGACCGACTGGTGCAGACCTGCAACCGAAGGGCCGTGTCAGACGCGAGCGCAGCAGTCGACGTTATTGGTACCAATAACGGCGCGCGCGAATTTTTGCATCACATAGTTGGTTTCATTACCGGTGCCGCGGGAGGAGCCGGTGGTTTGGATCGCATCCGGGCCATATTTGGCTTTAATGGCGCTGAGGCGAGTGGCGACGTAATCCAGCGCCTCATCCCAGGAGACAGCTTCCAGCTTGCCGCCGCGTTGACGACGGATCATGGGGGTTTTCAGGCGCGGCGTCAGGATCTGGGTATCGTTAATAAAGTCCCAGCCATAATAGCCCTTCAGGCACAGGGTTCCCTGGTTGGTTTTCCCCTGCGCCGCTTCAGCCCGAACGATTTTGCCGTTATCGACCACCAGGTTGATTTTGCAACCTGATGCGCAATACGGGCAAACCGTGACGACTTTTTTCATCGGTCTTGCTCCAGTTATTCAATGGGCGCGTTTGCGCTATCGCGCCGTCACTATGCATCTTCTATGCCATATTTTCATTGTGGATATTCCTTGATGATACGCGGCTTTTTTGGGCGAAATGCTGACGAAAAACAGCCTGTCGACAGATTTGACGTGTCGATACGCCGGAGATGTGACGGCGCTTGAAAAAATGTCACCGGGAGAGGAATTTGTCGGCGCAGGCTTGCAGAATCGATCAGACTGACACTAATTCCCCGCGGGCAGAGGCAAAGATGAAACCAGTCATTTTGGTGGTGGATGACGACATAGCGATGGGCGAACTGCTCAGCGATGTGCTTGGCGCGCACGCGTTTGAAGTATTGGTCTGCCAGACCGGCGGCGACGCGCTGGCGAGGGTGGCGCAGCGGGCAGACATCGCGCTGGTTTTGCTGGATATGATCCTGCCGGATACCCATGGTCTGCAGGTGCTTCAGCAGCTGCAGCGCACGCGGCCTGAGCTGCCGGTGGTGATGCTGTCTGGTCTGGGCAGTGAGTCTGATGTAGTGGTGGGCCTGGAGATGGGCGCCGATGATTACATCGCCAAACCTTTCAGCTCGCGGGTGGTGGTCGCCCGGGTGAAAGCGGTACTGCGACGCAGCGGGGCGCTGGCCGGCGAGACGTCGGGCGTCGGCAGCGGCCTGACGTTTAACGGCTGGCGGCTGGATACCACGCGCTGCGAACTGTATAACCCGCAGCAGCAGGCGATCCCGCTGACCCAGGGAGAATATGGCCTGCTGCTGGCGCTGGCGCAGAACGCGCGCCGGGTATTGAATCGCGAACAGCTGCTGGCGCTGACTCATAATGAAAGCACTGAGGTGTTCGACCGGACTATCGACGTGCTGATCATGCGCCTGCGCCGCAAAATCGAGTTAAACCCGCATCAGCCGACGTTGATTAAAACCCTACGCGGTCTGGGCTATGTCTTTTCCGCCGATGTGACCCACAGCGATAAGGCGGCGTAGGGCGAGGTGCTGCCAACCTGCTCTTGACTTTATTTAGCGCGGCGAGTTTACTTTTTTTATTAAAGTGACACCTTGGGTTAATCTATGCCATCAAAATTAAACTGGCTGCTGCAAAACAGTGCTCCCGGAGATGTGATCCTTCAGTCCTGGTTAAGCCGGCATGCCATCTCTCCCTCTCTGGCCTTTAAATACACGCAAAGTGGCTGGTTAAAAAAACGAGGCAACGGCGTATACGCGCGTGCGGGACGTGAGCCGGAGTGGAACGATGCATTAGCATGTTTGCAAAATCAGCTAGCCGCTCCGGTGTATGTCGCGGGGCTCAGTAGCTTAGTCTGGCAGGGTCGTTCACACTATCTACAGCTCAAACAAAACCAGTGCTGGTTGAGTATGGAAAATAAAGCGCTGCTGCCAAAATGGTTCAGGGAATTCCCGGGTGTGGAGTGGATAGTCATATCGGGGCAAAAACTGCCGGTGCTGGATGATAAATACCGCGTAACGCTTGATGTAAAAGGGAAAAGACTCACCGGCAGTGCGCCGGAACTGGCTGCTTACGAGTTGTTGAGCGCGGTACCGGGGACCCTCTCATTTAACCACGCGGCAGAGCTTTTCCAGGGACTAGTTAATCTTAATCCTCGTAAAGTAGAGTATCTGCTTTCTGTCAGCCAGTCCGTGCAGACCAAGCGTTTGTATCTCTTTTTCGCCAGTTTTTACGAGCATGGTTGGCTCAGACGAATCGATAGCCAAAAAATCGATCTGGGAGCGGGTAAGCGGCAAATCGTGGTAAATGGCAAGTTCAATGCTCAATACCAAATCACTGTGCCTGAACGCTTTCAAAAGGAATAAAAAATATGGATATACAGGCGCCCTATTATCGGCAGGTTGCTCTGTTAATGCAGGTTTTACCCTATGTTGCCGTCGAACGGGAATTTGCGCTGAAAGGTGGCACGGCAATCAATCTCTTTATCCGTGATTTCCCACGATTATCGGTGGATATCGACCTCGCCTGGGTGCCCCTGGAAAGCAGAGCGATCGCTTTACCTCATATACGGGATGCGCTTGCACGTATTGCCGCTAATCTGCAACAACAGGCGGGTATGAACGCTGTATTACAAGCTAATCGTTCCGATGAGATGCGTGTCGTTGTTACTACCGATAGCGCACAAATAAAGATAGAGGTCTCACCGGTCGCACGGGGAACATTATATCCACCACAGGAGCGAGAGGTGGTGGGGGCGGTAGAGGACGTTTTTGGCTATGCCAGCCTTCCGGTGGTTTCGTTGCCCGATCTCTACGGTGGAAAATTATGCGCGGCGCTGGATCGCCAGCATCCCAGAGATTTTTATGATGTGAAATTACTTCTTGATGCGCAGGAGCTTAACCGTCCCATTTTCAATGGGTTTATCGCGTATTTACTTAGCCATAATCGGCCTCTGGCTGAAGTGCTTAGTCCTCGCTGGAAAGATATTGCTGAACCCTTTTACCGTGAATTCAGCGGGATGACATTTGAGACGATAGCCCTGGAGGAACTGACAGCAGTCCCCTACAGGATGATTGATGCGTTAAAATCCTGTTTCACGCAACAGGATATCGATTTTTTGCTGTCATTTAAACGAGGCGAACCAGACTGGCGTTTAGCGCCGGAAACACGTATTCAGGATTTGCCTGCCGTGCAGTGGAAATTGCGCAATATTCATCAGATGCCAGCGATAAAACGCGCTGAGTCGTTAGATAAACTGGAAAAGGTGTTGGCCGAGTGGCGCAGTTAGTCATCTGGCCCGCCCTTGTTGAACTCAGCGTAAAACAGGCGTGATTTGAATAAACCGTATCCCTTTTCTCGCCATGATACGTCGTTCTCCTGTGGCATCGCCCTGATAGCGGGATCTACCCAGTCTAACCATTCTGCAACTGAATAAACGCCTGCAGCTCAGGGAGCGTTTTGGCGCCGTCGATCGCATTCGCGGCCTGCAGGCTGGCGCGGGCGCAGGCGTGGGCCAGCTGCAGACTGTCGGTTAACGGCCAGCGTTCGTGGCTGCCGTACAGCAGGCCGGCGCAGAAGGCGTCCCCGGCTCCGACGCTGCCGATAATCTCCTTCGGCGGCAGCCGCCATGACGGTACCCAGCGCCCGGCTTCCGTGCGGGATACGCCCCATGCGCCCTCCGGACAATGGATCACTACCCGCTGGCGCACGCCGGCGTCAAGTAATGCGCTGGCGGCGCGGGCGATATTAGCGACGTGCGGCTCACCGTTGGTCAGACGGATTTCCAGCCCGCTAAACTCGCTGGCCTCCAGCTCATTGATGGTCAGGTAGTCGAGATGCGCCAGCGCCGGCAGGACCCGCGGGCGGTAGTGCGGATCGCCTTTGCGCGACACCAGGTCGAGGGACACTTCATAGCCTCGATCGCGCATCTGCGCCAGCAGTCGCGCGCTGCGGGTGCCGAACGCCTCGTCGGGGAGATCGAGGCTTTCGAGCAGCAGCAGATAGCCGAGATGAAAAATCTTCAGCGGCGTATCCAGCGGCTCAAAGGCCGGGAGGTCAAGCAGTCGGTTGGCGCCAGGAGAGTGAAAGAAGGTGCGCTGGCCGTCGGCGTCGGTCATCACCTGGGTCATCGAGGTGGGTGCGGAGCTGGTGCGCTGCACGAGCTGGCGATTGATATGGTACTGATCGAGCATGGCGGTAATGTAGTCGCCGTCGTTATCCTCGCCAATCAGGCCAACCGCCTGCAGCGGCAGTCCGGCATGCATTTTAGCCAGGGTCAGCAGGACATTCAGCGGCGCGCCGCCGGTGGCGCGTTCGCTATGGACAATTTCCACCAGCCAGCCGCGCTCCGGCCACTGCCTGATCTGGTGGACATGATCGACCAGCATGTTGCCTGCGGCAATAATCCCTTTACGTTCCATGATCGCTACTCCGCGCCGTCATACTCGTTAAGCGTAGCGCACAATCGGCGGAACGATTGTGCGCCGGGTTGCGCTTATTTCACGGTCCAGCCTTTGTAAGAGCTGACGTTGTTTTTGTCGATCATCGTCACCGGGATTAGCACTGGCGCGGTCGGCGCCGGTTTGCCCTGCAGGATGTCGTAGCCAATCTCCACCGCCTTCGCCGCCATGACCTGCGGATCCTGCGCCGGCGTCGCGACGAACAGGGAGTTCTTACGCTTCAGCGCCTCTTCGCCGTCCGGGCTGCCGTCGACGCCCACGATGAAGAACTCGCTACGCTGCGCCTGTTTCGCCGCCAGATCGGCGCCAATCGCCGTCGGATCGTTGATCGCGAACACACCGTCAATCTTCGGATTGGCCGCCAGCAGGGAGGTCATCACCTCCAGGCCGCCTTCCCGGCTGCCTTTAGCGTTCTGGTTGGAGGAGAGGATTTTTATATCCGGGTGTTTTTTGAACTCCGTTTCGCAGCCTTCGACGCGGTTTTGTACCGCAGATACCGGCGGCCCGTTGATGATCACCACGCTGCCTTTGTTGTTCAGGCGGTCGCTAATGTATTTACAGGCCAGCTCGCCCGCCTGGGTGTTATCGGAGGTAATGGTGGCGTCGGCGCCTTCGGCGGCGACGTCAACCGCCACCACCACGATCCCGGCCTCTTTGGCCCGCTTCACCGCCGGGCCAATACCCTTCGAATCGGCGGCGTTGAGGATGATCATATCGACTTTGGCGGCGATAAAGTTATCGATCTGCGCCACCTGCTGGCCCAAATCGTAGCCGCTGGAGACCAGCGTCACTTTGACATTATCTCCCGCCAGCTTGCGGGCCTCCAGCTCCGCCCCTTTGGTGATCTGCACAAAGAACGGGTTGGCAAGGTCGCCCACTGTCACGCCAATCGCTTTCAGCTCTTTGGCCGACGCAAAGGGGGAGGCGGCCAGCAGCGCGCCAGCACACAGCGCGGTCACTATCGGTTTTAAACGCATTCGCTTTTCCTCGCAGGTAAGATGGTGTTGTTATGCACTTTGATGGTGTCGGGTACGGTATTTGTCGATCAGCACCGCAATGATGATCACCGCCCCTTTGATCACCAGTTGCCAGAAGTAGGAGACCCCCATCAGGGTCATGCCGTTATTGAGGGTGGCGATAATCAGCGCCCCCACCAGCGTACCGGTGATGGTGCCGATACCGCCGACGAAGCTGGTGCCGCCGAGGATCACCGCGGCGATGGCATCCAGCTCGTAGCCGACGCCGAGGTTGCCGTTGGCGCTGTACAGCCGCGAGGCGCTCATCACCCCGCCAAGACCGGAGAGCAGGCCGCTCATGCCGTAGACAAACAGCAGCACCAGCCAGACTTTGATACCGGTCAGCCGCGCCGCCTGCATGTTGCCGCCCACCGCGTAGATATGCACCCCAAGGGTGGTTCGGCGCAGGATAAACCAGCACACCGCGATCACCGCCAGGGCGATGACCACCAGCCACGGCACCGGGCCGAGGTAGTCATTGCCGATCCACTCAAAGCTGATATCGGAGTTGATCACCGTGGTGCCGTCGGCCAGCAGATAGGCGGCGCCGCGCAGCGCCGTGTAGGTGCCGAGGGTGACGATAAACGGCGGTAGCCCGGCGAAGGCGACCAGCGCGCCGTTGAACAGCCCAAGCAGCAGGCCGAGCATCAGCGCCGCCGGAATCGACAGCAACGCCAGCTCCGGGATCAGCGACACCACCATTGCCGCCACCGCGGTGGTGCCGAGAATGGAGCCGACGGAGAGGTCAATGCCGCCGGTAAGAATGATGAAGGTCATTCCCGCCGCCAGCACAATGTTGATCGAGGCCTGGCGGGTGATATTCAGCAGATTGCTTTCCGTGAAAAAGTTGGGGGCGATAAAGCCGAAAACGGCGACGATCAGGATGAGGATCGGCAGAATGCCGACGGTCTGCATCAGGTCGCCCATCAACATTTTTTTCGCCGAAGCGGATTTCGCGACCGGCGCGGAGGTCTCTTTCGGTATGCTCATAGTTGCCCTGCCTTAAGGTGAGAATCGTTCACGCCGGTGGCCAGCGTCATGATGTTTTCCTGGCTGATATCGCCGGCCTGCAGCTCGCCGGCGATAGTGCCCTCGCGCATCACATAGACCCGGTCGCTCATGCCCACCACTTCGGGCAGCTCGCTGGAGATCATCAGAATGGCGACGCCCTGGCGCGCCATGTCGTTCATGATGCGGTAAATCTCGCTTTTCGCGCCGACGTCGACGCCGCGGGTGGGTTCATCGAGGATCAGAATGCGCGGGCCAATCGCCACCCAGCGTGAAATCAATAATTTCTGCTGGTTGCCGCCGGACAGTCCGCCGGCGCGCACCTGGGCGTGCGGCACGCGGATGTTAAGCAACTGGATGGCGTCATCGGAGATGGTTTGCGCCTTCCGGCGGTTGAGCATCCCCCAGTTCGCGTCGCGCTCCAGCGTCGCCATGGTGATGTTTTCCTGGGCTGCCAGTTCGAGAAACAACCCCTGTTCTTTGCGGTTTTCGGTCAGAAAGCCGATCCCGAGGTCGATGGCTTCGCGCGGCGAGTGGATCACCACCGGCTCGCCGTCGATCTCAATCACCCCGCCAGTGGCTTTGCGCACGCCGAAGATCAGCTGCGCCAGTTCGGAGCGCCCGGCGCCGACCAGCCCGGCGAGGCCGACGATTTCGCCAGCATGCACCACGAGGCTGCTGGGCTTCACCTTGCCGCCATCGGTCAGATCCTCGACCCGCAGGCGCGGCTGGCCGCGGGGAATGTCACGTTCTTTATTGAACAGATCGCTGAGCGGGCGGCCGACCATCATGCGCACCAGCTCCGGCGCGTTGAGCTTGTCGCGCACCAGGCTGCCGACATACTGCCCGTCGCGCAGGACGCTGACGCGGTCGGAGAGCTCATACACTTCCGCCATGCGGTGGCTGATATAGATAATCGCCATCCCCTCATCGCGCAGGCGCAGGATGAGCTCGAACAGGCGCTGGGTTTCCCGCGAGGAGAGGGCGGCGGTGGGTTCATCCATCACCAGAATGCGGCTTTGACGGTGGAGCGCGCGGGCGATCTCCACCTGCTGCTGTTCGGCGATGGTCAGGGTCATCACCCGGTCGCTGGCTTTGAACTGGGCGCCGAGACGGTCGATCACCGCCTGCGCCTGGCTGAGCATGGCTTTGCGCTGCACCAGGCCACCGCGCGCCAGCTCGCTGCCGAGGAAAATGTTTTCCGCGACGGTCAGGTTCGGCGCCAGTTGCATCTCCTGGTAGATCAACGTGATCCCGGCGGCCAGCGCGTCCTTGGGGCCGCGGATCGTTTGCGGTTTTCCGTCGATCAGGATCTCGCCGCTGGTGGCGGTATAGGCGCCGGCGAGGATCTTCATCAGCGTGCTTTTTCCGGCGCCGTTCTCCCCCATCAGGGCATGGATCTCGCCGGGCCAGACCGTCAGGTCGACGCCCTTCAGCGCGTAGAATTTGCCAAAGGCTTTGGCAATATGGCGCATTTCCAGTACCGGGGTGGCGGTCATCGCGGCGCTCCTGTCTATGAGAACAATAGCTGCAGTCCACCACCGGAAAATAAATGCAGAATGTCAGAATCCATTCATATTTGTCATAGTGATAAATAGTTAACCGCGATCACAGTTACGCGGCGTCATTTTCTGCACCGTCACGCTTATCTGCCGACCGATCCTTCACTGGAGTTGCTATGACCGCTCGCCGACACCCGTTTTTCACCAGCGCCCGTGGCCGCCTGCTCTCCTTTAATCTGCTGATGGGCGTGGTCACCCTGCTGGTGAGCGGCGTGGCGGTGTTCGGCTTTCACCACGCCAGCCAGCTGCAGGAGCAGGTGCAGCGCCAGACTCTCAACGACATGCGCGGCAGTATGGATCTGGCGCGGGACACGGCGAATGTCGCCACGGCGGCGGTGCGCCTGTCGCAGGTGGTGGGGGCGCTGGAGTACAAAAGCGAAGCGGAACGGCTGCTGGCGACGCAGCAGGCGCTGAAGCACTCGCTGGCCCAGCTGGCGGCGGCCCCGCTGGCGCAGCAGGAGCAGGCGCGGGTGGCCAATATTATTCGCCGCAGCAACGCGCTGCAGCAGAGCGTGGCGGAGATGCTGGAGCGCGGCCAGCGCCGCCATCTGCAGCGCAATGCGCTGCTGAGTTCGCTTTACCAGAATCAGAGCAACCTGCGCCATCTCGCCGATCTTAACGATCGCGGCGGGGATAAGGCGATCGATCCGCGCCGGCTGGCCGAGATGGACCGGCTGATCGTGGCCGCGATCCATACCGTTACGCCGCGGTCGATCGTTCTGCAGCTCGACCAGCTGCGCGGCGACCTGCCGGCAGGCAGCGCCGATCCCGCGCTGGCGTTTTTCCTGCCCGACGTCACCCGGGAACTGGCGACGCTGGCCCCGCTGTCGGCCCAGCTGGAGGAGAGCGACCTGACGATCAGCTGGTACATGTACCACATCAAAGCGCTGGTCGCGTTGCTTAACGAGGATATCAATCAGTACGTGACCCGGGTGGCGGAAGCCTCAGAGCAGCGGGCAGCGCAGAGCCATCGGGAGCTGCGCTCCATCAGCATGTTTATTCTGCTTTCCGCGCTGCTGGCGCTGGCGATCACCGGCTGCGCCGGGTGGTATATCTACCGTAACCTTGGCTCGAACCTGACCGCCATCTCCCTGGCGATGTCGCGGCTGGCTCAGGGGGAGCCGAACGTCTCGGTGCCGGCCCTGCAGCGGCGCGATGAGCTGGGCGAGCTGGCGCGAGCCTTTAACGTTTTCGCCCGCAATACGGCGTCGCTGGAGCACACCACCCGGCTACTGAAAGAGAAGACCACCCAGATGGAGATCGATCGAATTAAGCGCCAGGAGCTTGAAGAAGCGCTGCTGCACAGCCAGAAGATGAAGGCCGTCGGCCAGTTGACCGGGGGGCTGGCGCATGACTTTAACAACCTGCTGGCGGTGATCATCGGCAGCCTCGAGCTGGTGGAACCGGACGCACGCGATGCGCCGCGCCTCTCCAGGGCGCTGAAGGCGGCGGAGCGTGGGGCGCTTCTGACTCAGCGGCTGCTGGCCTTTTCGCGCAAACAGGCGCTGCATCCCCAGGCGGTGGCGATGGCGCCGCTGCTGGAGAACCTCAGCGAGCTGATGCGTCACTCCCTGCCGGCGACCTTAAGTCTGGAGATTGAGGCGCAGTCGCCGGCGTGGCCGGCATGGATAGACGTTGGCCAGCTGGAAAACGCCCTGATCAATCTGGTGATGAACGCCCGTGACGCCATGGCCGGGCGCGACGGGGTTATCAAAATACGCACCTGGAATCAGCGGGTCACCCGCAGCAGCGGTCAGCGGCAGGATATGGTGGTCCTGGAGGTGATCGATCATGGCAGCGGGATGTCACAGGCGGTGAAAGCCCGGGTGTTTGAACCGTTCTTCACCACCAAAGCCACCGGCAGCGGCAGCGGTCTGGGACTGTCGATGGTGTATGGCTTTGTGCGCCAGTCGGGCGGCCGGGTGGCGCTGGAGAGCGCGCCGGGGCAGGGGACGACGGTGCGGCTGCAGCTGCCGCGGGCGATGACCGAGGTTGAGACGACGGTGGCGCCAGCGGAGGACGAGCCGCTGCCGGCGGGAGAACGGCTGGCGCTGGTGCTGGAAGATGAAGAAGATGTACGCCAGACGCTGTGTGAACAGCTGCATCAGTTGGGCTGGCTGACGCTGGAGACGCCGAGTGGCGAAGAGGCGCTGCAGCTGCTGGAGGCGTCGCCGGATATCGCGCTGTTGATTAGCGATCTGATGCTGCCCGGCGCGCTGAGCGGCGCCGACGTGATCCATACCGCCCGACGCCGCTTTCCGGCGCTGCCGGTGCTGCTGATCAGCGGCCAGGATTTGCGTCCGGCGCAGAATCCGGCCCTGCCGGAAGTGGAGTGGCTGCGTAAGCCGTTTACCCGCGCCCAGCTGGCGCAGGCGCTGAGCGCGGCGTACGCGAGGATTTGAGATTCCTCCGCTACTCGGGGGTTGTACGCTTGATTAAGGTAGCGGCAGGACTCTGACGAGATTGGCCCCGATGAAACGTTACGCAACCGCACTGCTCTTTTGCACCCTGTCGCTGACCAGCCTGGCCGCTCGCGCCGATATTATCGATGACGCGATCGGCAATATTCAGCAAGCCATTAACGACGCCTATAACCCGGGTAGCAACCGCTCCGATGACGACGACAGATACGATGATGATGGCCGGTATGATGACGGGCGCTATCAGGGGAGCCGTCAGCAGAGCCGCGACAGCCAGCGTCAGTATGACGATCGACAACGGCAACTGGACGATCGCCGCCGCCAGCTTGACGAACGCCAGCGCCAGCTCGATCAGGATCGTCGCCAGTTAGAAAGCGACCAGCGTCGTCTGGATGATAGCTACTGATCGCTCCGCAACGGACCTGCACTTAATCCAGCACGATTTCCATCCCGTCATATCCCGCTTCGAAACCTGTCGGCAGCGGGTTATCCATCATCCAGACATCTAACTGGTGGCTGATATGGGTGAGGATCACCCGCGGACAGCCAATCACCTGGTTAAGGTGGCGGACGGTGTTTAGATCGTTGTGGTTACGCGGGGTCTGCGCGCGCGGCTCATGACTGCAATCAATGATCATCGCCTGCGGGCGGTTGTTGAGTAAAAACTTCAGCGTCTTGTCCGGCAGCCCGGCGGTATCCGAGAGCCAGGCCACCCGGCTGTGGGCCGACTCCAGCAGATAACCGAAGGTGAGCTTCGAGTGGTTGAGCGGCAGGGGCGTTACCCGCAACCCCTGCAGGTCAAACACCACAAACGGCGTGACGGTATGGCTAAAATCGAGCAGGCCGGGGTGCTTGAGCAGATCGTCGCAGCCGGCGTCGTCCGGCGGGCCATAGACCGGGATCGACGCGCCGACTCCCCAGCGCAGCGGAAACAGCCCCTGCACATGATCCAGATGGTAGTGGGTCAGCAGCACCTGCTGAAAACTACCGGCGGGATGATGTTCCATCAGATCCGGTCGTCCGGCATCAAGCAGCGTCACGGCGCTGTTGAACGTGACCACGCCGCTACAGGGGCGGCGTCGGTGGCTCTCCTCGCGGCGGGCGCGGCGGCAGGCCGCGCAGTCGCAACCGAAGACGGGCACCAGCTGGGCGCCGCCGGTGCCGGTTAAACGGATTGTCAGGCTCATCGTGTCACCTTTCACTCATACCGACTGATCCTCTACGCGTGCCACGTGGCTGCGCAGCAGGCGGAAGAAATCGTCAACCGATTGTCGAAGACTCCCGTCATTATTCAACGTCAGGCAATTGTCCGGCTTATAGCGCGCGGCGCGATCCAGACGCTGGGCGATTTCCAGTGCGTTTTCCCGGCCGCGCTGCTCCAGCCGCTGGCGGAGCACCGGCGGCGAGACGGCGAGACAGATCGGCACCAGCACCTCGCCGTAGCGTTCCCGGGCCAGCGCCAGGTGGGCGCGGGAGCCGTTGGCCACCACGTCAAAGCCAGCGTGCAGCCACAGGTCGATCTCCACGCCAATGCCATAGTAAGTATTGTTGGCGTGCCAGCTGAGAGCAAAAAGATGCTGCTCGGCGCGGGTAAAAAATTCATGTTCGCTGAGGGCGATATGATTCTCGCTGCCCGCGTTAAACGGGCGGGTAATGTAACGATGGGCCACCAGCAGCTGCGGGTGCTCGCGCTCGCGCAGCGCCGCCAGCAGGCTGTCTTTACCGGAGCCAGAGGGGCCCACCAGCCAAATCAGTTTTCCCGGCATTAAAAGACCCTCGTTCCCTGGCGCCAGACATGGTCGATGTGCACATGCTCGCCGCGACGGTGCGCCAGCACCAGGTCGGCGCGTTTCCCCTCGGCGATGACGCCGCGATCGTCAAGGCCCAGCGCCTGCGCCGGATGCTTGCTGACCAGACGGATCGCCTGCGCCAGGGTGAAGGCGTTATCCTCGGCGTCGGCGATGCGGAAAGCGGCATCCAGCAGGCTGGCGGGGTAATAGTCAGACGAGAGAATGTCCAGCAAACCACTGCTCGCCAGCTGGTGCGCCGCGATGTTGCCAGAGTGGGAACCGCCGCGCACGATATTGGGGGCGCCCATCAGGACGTGCATCCCATGCTGACGTGAAGCCTGCGCTGCGGCCAGCGTGGTGGGAAACTCGGCGATGACACTACCTAACTGACTGGATTCGGCCACATGCGCCTCGGTGGCGTCGTCGTGGCTGGCAAGGGCGATACGACGGGCGCGGCACATGGCGGCGATGGTCTGACGATTCGGCTGCGACCAGGTGGCGGCCAGGGCCATCTGCTCGGCTTCAAAACGGTCCATTTCGTCGTGAGTGAGATGGTATTTGCCCTGATAGTAATCGCGGTACTTGCTGCGATCGGCGTACTGACGCTGGCCTGGCGAGTGGTCCATCAGAGAGACCATGCTCACCGACTCGCGGTCAATCAGCTTTTCAAACAGCGGCAGCGTGGTGTGATGCGGCAGCTCGCAGCGCAGGTGCAGGCGATGCTCGGCGCGGTTGAGGCCGCGCTTTTGCGTCTCTTCCACCGCATTGACCATCTTCTCCAGATTCTCAAGACGATCGCCGCCATCACGCACGTCGCCAATCGCCACGGCGTCGAGCACGGTGGTGATGCCGCTGGCGACCATCATGGCGTCATGGCTGCTCATCGCCGAGTGGGCCGGCCAGTCCACCTTCGGTCGCGGGGTAAAGAACTTGTCGAGGTTATCGGTATGCAGTTCGATAAGGCCCGGCAGCAGCCAGCCGCCTTCCCCATCCAGCGCCTGCGGCAGCCGACTCTGGCTTTCGGCGAAAGCGAGGATGCGACCGTGCTGGACTTCCAGTGAACCGTGGACCACGTCGTCGTCGAGAACCAGTTTTACGTTATTGATAATCATGCTGTCATTCCCATGGGGTGCAGTCGGTCGGCGACCTGACGGCGTACCCCTTCGTCATGGAAAATCCCCACGATGGCCGCGCCGCGCGCTTTGGCATCGTGGATCAGGTTGACCACGGCAGCACTGTTTTTGGCATCCAGTGAGGCGGTGGGCTCATCAAGGAGCAGAATCGGATAGTCGACCGCAAAGCCGCGGGCGATGTTGACCCGCTGCTGCTCGCCGCCTGAAAAGGTCGACGGCGCAAGGTGCCACAGGCGTTCCGGAACGTTGAGGCGGGTCAGGAGCTGGGCGGCTTTCGCGGCGCTCGCTTCACGCGGCGTCCCAAGGTCGAGCAGCGGCTGCATCACCACCTCCAGCGCTGAAATGCGCGGGATCACCCGCAGAAACTGGCTGACCCAGCCGATGGTGGTTTTGCGCACTTCCAGTACCTTGCGTGGGGTGGCGGTGACCAGATCCACCCATTCCTCGCCGTGGCGGATGTGGATATGGCCGCTGTCCGGCAGATAATTGGCATACAGCGAACGCAGCAACGTCGATTTGCCGCTGCCGGAGTGACCGTGGAGTACCACGCACTCCCCGGCGTTAACGGTCAGCGAGGCGTCGGCCAGCACCGGCAGGCGCACGCCGTGCTGCTGGTGCAGAACAAAGGTTTTATGGATGTTTTCAACGCGGATCATTTTAGCCCTCTCGGGGTTGGAGTGCCGGATGGCGCTTCGCTTACCCGGCCTACGAATAACGCACCTGTAGGCCGGATAAGGCGCAGCCGCCATCCGGCAAAACAGCATCAATTCTGCAACACCGACGACACCAGTAGCTGGGTGTAAGGATGATGCGGATCGTCGAGCACCCGGTCGGTTAAGCCACTCTCGACTACCTGGCCCTGCTTCATCACCAGCAGACGGTTCGCCAGCAGACGGGCGACGCCGAGATCGTGGGTAACAATCACCACCGCCAGATTCAGCTCCACCGCCAGGCCGCGCAGCAGATCAAGCAGCCGCGCCTGCACGGACACATCCAGCCCGCCGGTGGGTTCATCCATAAACACCAGCTTCGGCTGGGTAACCAGATTGCGGGCGATCTGCAGACGCTGCTGCATGCCGCCGGAAAAGGTAGTGGGCAGGTCGTCGATGCGTGAGGGCGGGATCTCCACCTCCTGCAGCCACTTTTCGGCGGTGGCGCGAATGTTGCCGTAGTGGCGGGCGCCGGTGGCCATCAGCCGTTCGCCGATGTTGCCCCCGGCGGAGACCTGGCGACGCAGGCCGTCCATCGGGTGCTGATGCACCACGCCCCATTCGGTACGTAGCAGGCGGCGGCGTTCGGCTTCGCTCATGGCATACAGCGAGCGCTGCTGGTACAGCACCTCGCCCTGCTGTGGCGTCAGGCGGGCGGAGATCGCCTTCAGCAGGGTGGTTTTACCGGAGCCGGACTCCCCGACGATGCCGAGTACTTCTCCCGGCCACAGTTCAAAGGAGACATCGCGAAAACCTTTGTCCGGGGCGTAGAGATGGGTCAGGTTATTCACAGCAAGTAATGGCTGGCTCATTTTTTCTGCCCCTCGCTCTGCTGGCGGCAATAGTCGGTATCGGAGCAGACAAACATCCGCTGGCCGCTGTCATCCAGTACCACTTCGTCGAGATAGCTGTGGCGCGAGCCGCAGATGGCGCAGGGCTCATCCCACTCCTGCACGGTAAATGGATGGTCATCGAAATCGAGACTTTCCACCGGGGTATAGGGCGGCACCGCGTAGATCCGCTTTTCGCGCCCGGCGCCGAACAGCTGCAGCGCCGGCATCATGTGCATTTTCGGGTTATCGAATTTCGGGATCGGCGAAGGGTCCATCACGTAGCGGCCATTGACCTTCACCGGGTAGGCATAGGTGGTGGCGATATGGCCGAAGCGGGCGATATCTTCATACAGTTTCACCTGCATGACGCCGTACTCTTCCAGCGCGTGCATGGTGCGGGTTTCGGTTTCGCGCGGCTCGATAAAGCGCAGCGGCTCCGGGATCGGCACTTGATAGATCAGGATCTGATCCTCCACCAGCGGCGTCTCCGGGATCCGGTGGCGGGTCTGGATCAGGGTGGCGTCTTCGGTACGCTCGGTGGTGGCGACACCGGTGACGCGCTTAAAGAACTGACGAATCGACACCGCGTTGGTGGTGTCATCCGCGCCCTGGTCAATCACCTTCAGCACGTCGTTCTCGCCGATGACGCTGGCGGTCAGCTGGATGCCGCCGGTGCCCCAGCCGTAGGGCATTGGCATTTCGCGACCGCCGAACGGCACCTGGTAGCCGGGAATGGCCACCGCTTTGAGGATCGCCCGGCGGATCATGCGCTTGGTTTGCTCGTCGAGATAAGCAAAGTTATAGCCAGTCAGTGGGTTAGCCACGTTCGTTCTCCCGTTGCAGGCGTTTCAACAGCGCCAGTTCGGCCTGGAAATCGACATAGTGCGGTAGTTTCAGATGCGAGACGAAGCCGGCCGCTTCGACGTTATCGGCATGGGCCAGCACAAACTCTTCATCCTGAGCCGGGCCAGCAATCTCTTCGTCATAGTCTGGCGCCTGCAGGGCGCGGTCGACGAGGGCCATGGCCATTGCTTTGCGCTCGCTCATGCCGAAGGTCAGACCGTAGCCGCGGGTGAAGTGCGGCGGCTCATCCTGCGGGGCGACGAAGCCGTTGACCATTTCGCATTCGGTGAGCAGCAGCTCGCCAATATTGACGCTAAAGCCCAGCTCTTCCGGCACGATTTCCACCTGCACGTAGCCGCTGCGGATCTCGCCGGCAAACGGATGGTTGCGGCCATAGCCGCGCTGGGTCGAATAGGCCAGCGCCAGCAGGTAACCTTCATCGCCGCGCATCAGCTGCTGCAGGCGCGAGGAACGCGAGCAGGGGTAGACCGGCGGGGTGCGGGTGATATCGTCGGGCGGCGTGCCGCGATCTTCCTCGGCCTTCGCCAGCCCCTGCTGCGTGAGCAGGCTAAAGACGTGCGGCGTCGGCTCTGCTTCGCCATCGGCTTGCTGCACAGACGGCGCTTCGCCGTTGGCCAGCAGGGTAAAATCGAGCAGGCGATGGGTGTAGTCGTAGGTGGGGCCCAGCAACTGGCCGCCGGGAATGTCTTTGTACACTGCGGAGATGCGGCGTTCGAGGCGCATCTCCGCAGTGTTAATCGGTTCGCTGACCGCCAGCCGCGGCAGGGTGGTGCGGTAGGCGCGCAGCAGGAAGATCGCTTCGACGTTATCACCGCTGGCCTGCTTGAGCGCCAGCGCCGCCAGTTCGCGGTCGGCGATGCCGCCCTCGGTCATCACCCGGTCCACCGCCAGGTTGAGCTGGTCGCCTATCTGATCAACGCTCAGTTCGGGAAGCCGTCCATCGCCCCGCCGTTTCTGTTCCTGTAAGGCGTGAGCGGCGAGGATCGCCTTCTCGCCGCCCTTGACGGCTACATACATTTAGCAAACCTCCACGTGGGTGGTGCGCGGGATCGCCAGCAGGCGCTCGCCGCAGGTGAGGATCAGGTCGATGCCCAGCGGGAACGGATGCGGGCGTTCGGTTAATTCGTCGATGATGCAGTCCGGCAGCTGCGGCGCAATCATTCGCTCTTCGGCAATGCCTGCCCCGGTCAGGCGCAGCATGCGTCCGCCGCTGAGGCTGGCGAGCTGAACAATCAGCGTGACGCCGGTTTCCGGAGCAGTGACGGTGCCAGCGGAAAGGACGTTGAGCTGCTCGGCGCTGATGCCGTCATTGGCGACGGCAAAGACCGCCTGCTGCGGCTGGTCCACCAGCGGCGCGCCGGTATGAAAGCGCAGATTCTGTCCCACCAGATCGTTATGCAGAGCGCTGGCGAGCCAGACCGGCGTTTCATGATCGGCAAGGGTCAACAGCAGGCTGGTGGAGGCCACGTTCAATGGCTGCCAGCCGTGCTGAAGCTGCTGCAGGGAGACAATCACCCCCGGCTCGCTCATCGCTTTCAGCAGGCGACGAAAACTGTGTTGGGCATCCTGCACAGCCAGGGTAAAAGCGGGTTGTAAGGTCATGCGTTATCTCCGCGAACCAGGGTAAAGAAGTCGACCCGGCTGGCGTTGACTTCGGCGCGTCGGGCTTCAATGCGCGCGCTGCGTAGCGCTTCCAGCGGGGTTATCAGGGTTTCCATTAACGTATGAAAATGGCGAGGCGACTGCAGCAGGGCGTCGATGGCCGCGCAGCGTTCGGCATGCGGGCGGTCGCGGCCTAAGATCCAGCTGTAGCCGAGCGTCCCGTCGGCCAGACGTACCGCCGCGCGGGTGAGCGTGGCGTCGCCGGCAAAGAAACGGTCGCCGATGCCACCCATGCGGGCCTGGAGCTGTACCAGCCCGGTTTCCGGGGTGCGAATCAATTCATACGCCGGCGCCAGCTGCAGGGACTGCATGCGCGCCAGAAGATCTTGCGGTTCACTGTGGGCCAGCACGGACATCCAGCGCTGGCGGGTGGCGGTATCGAAGTGCATTCAGTGCTCCATGGTAAATTCAATCATGTCGGCGCGGGTCAGGCTGACGGAGTATTCGATGGGGGTCTGCTCGCCCTGGCGGCTGTTGAGGGTGCGTACGCAGAGCAGCGGCGCCATGTTGGGGATCTCCAGCAGCTTGCTCTCTTTCGCCTGCGCGCGGCGGGCGCTGATTTTGGTGCGTGCCCGGGTCAGTTTGACGTCGAGTTCATCGCGCAGCAGGTCGTGCAGCGATCCGTGGCTGAAGGTTTGCAATACCGGCCAGAAGCGCAGGTCGGCGAAGTAGTGGTCGATCAGGCACAGGGCGACGCCATTGACCCGGCGCAGGGTGCGCAGGTGGATGATGTTCTCGCCCTCATTGATGTCAAAGGCCTCGGCAACATGCGCGCTGGCGGGGCGCAACACCGACAGCAGCTTTTCGCTGGTGGGATCGCTGCCCTGTTCCAGCAGGTTCTGGCTGAACCGCGCCTGAGCATTAAGCGGGTAATCGATGGGTCGCATCAGCACCAGCACGCCGACGCCCTGACGGCGCTGCACCCAGCCGCGTTCAACCAGCTGGTCGATAGCCCGGCGCAGGGTATGGCGGTTAACGTCAAAGCGCGTCGCCAGCTGCTGTTCGGCGGGCAGATAGTCGCCGCAGCGATAGTGGTGGCGCAGCTCCTGCTCAAGTCGGGCGGCGATTTCCTGATAGCGCGTGGGATAACTGGTCGGATGTCTGGACAGGTGCATAGTCATCAAGCCTCACACAGCATAGGCGAGGAGGTCCCTCGCGTTGTGGGCCGATCCTGACCGGTTTATGTTGCATTTCGGTTAAGTGATGATGACCAAAGGATGAAGAGTTGGTGCCAGACGGATGACAGGGCGGCCGGGCCGCCCTGGCGGGGTCAGCCTTGTTTGACCACGTTGATCATCCAGGGGACGCCAAAGCGGTCGACGACTTTGCCGAAGCCGTGGGCCCAGAACGTTTCCTGCCAGGCCATCTCAATGCGCCCGCCGACGGCCAGCGCGTCGAACCAGCGCTGGCCTTCAGCGACATCGCTGGGATCGAGGACGAGGGTGAAGCCGGCGTAATGCACATCGGGCCCGAAGGCGCTGTCGCTCAGCATCAGCTCGCCATTATTGATGCGCAGGCTGGCGTGGGCGATGGCATCATCTGCCATCTTCTGGCCAGACGGGCAGCCGTCTGACGCTTCTTGCGCCGGGGGCGGCATTTCGCCAAAGGTCATTTTAAACATCAGCTCCGCGCCCAGCGTCTGCTGATAGAAGGCGATTGCCTCGGCGCAGTTGCCTGCAAAGGCAAGGTAGGGACTTAAGGACATGGTGAATACCTCAGTGACCGTAACCCGTAAAGCGTAGTCGCCGGGGACGCTGTTGAGCCAGACGGCAGCGCGAAAATGTGTAGCGGCATAGCGGCGAAATGGTCAGTGAAAATAGCGGGGACTGAGGCGGAAAATAACAGGTTGCACAGGGAGCGGGTGGGGCACGATGATATCGGGAGCGGCGACGGTGGTGCAGGAAAATAATGACGCCGACCTCCCGGAAATAAATCAGTTCTTTTTGACGAATTCCGACTTGAGCTTCATCGGACCAAAACCGTCAATTTTGCAGTCAATATTGTGATCGCCTTCGACCAGACGGATATTCTTCACTTTGGTGCCGATTTTCAGCATCGAAGAGCTGCCTTTTACCTTCAGATCTTTCACGACGGTAACGCTATCGCCATCGGCCAGTAAATTGCCATTGGCATCTTTAACGATCAGAACGTCGCTCTCTTCTGTCGCCTCGGCAGGGTTCCACTCATGGGCACATTCCGGGCAGATGTACATGCCGTTATCTTCATAAGTGTAAGTCGAATCGCATTTTGGGCAGTGTGGCAGTTGCATGACGTTCCTCGTGATGTCGTCGGAAAACAGGACGTTGGTCCTCTAAACAGCGGCTGATAGCCGAAAGTGTGGCTGATTATAGCGCAATCACCCACTTTTGTCGGGTGTTTTTTTAGTAAAAATTACCCATCACACTATTCGGGTGAAAGCAGAATAACCGCCAAAATTATCCGCCAGAGGATAAGGGGGAATGAGGAAATAATTTTTGCGAGCAGCCAGTAAAATGAACTTATTTATTTTCGGACACTCTGTAATAGGGCGGTAAATTTATGTGAAGTTGATCGCAGATATAAACGCTGTTAGGGTAAAAAAGGGGAGCAGGTCAATTTCATCAGGTATCACGATCGGCCGCTCTATTTATTCACCAGTAGCCAGAGCAGGCGTCAACAGGTTCGGTTGTACATTCTGTCAGCAGACAGTGCAGGCAAACCTGCTACGCTTGAAATGAGGAGCACAGCAATTCACCGCTCCTGACGCACGATACGAATGGCCTTGTCATTCGGCGATGATGCGTGTACTCAAGGCGGAGTAGCAGAGGAAAAATATGCTTAAAAGGAAAAAAATAAAGCCCATCACCCTTAAGGATGTGACCATCATCGATGATGGTAAACTGAAAAAGGCGATCACCGCGGCCTCCCTGGGTAACGCGATGGAGTGGTTCGATTTCGGCGTCTATGGCTTTGTGGCCTACGCCTTAGGTAAAGTCTTCTTCCCCGATGCCAACCCAAGCGTGCAGATGATTGCCGCACTGGGTACCTTCTCCGTTCCATTTTTAATTCGTCCGTTAGGCGGCCTGTTTTTCGGGATGCTGGGCGATAAATATGGTCGGCAGAAAATCCTCGCAATAACCATCGTGATCATGTCGATAAGTACTTTCTGTATCGGCCTGATTCCGTCGTATGCCACGATAGGCATCTGGGCGCCGATCCTGCTGCTGCTGTGTAAAATGGCGCAAGGCTTCTCGGTCGGCGGTGAATATACCGGGGCATCGATCTTCGTCGCGGAATATTCTCCTGACCGTAAACGCGGCTTTATGGGCAGCTGGCTGGACTTTGGCTCCATCGCCGGGTTTGTGATGGGGGCCGGTGTGGTGGTTCTCATCTCCAGCGTGGTGGGGGAACAGAACTTTCTCGACTGGGGTTGGCGTATCCCGTTCTTCCTGGCGCTGCCGTTAGGCATCATCGGTCTCTATCTGCGCCATGCGCTGGAAGAGACCCCGGCGTTCCAGCAGCATGTGGACACCATGGAGCAGGGCGACCGTGAAGGACTGCAGGACGGGCCGAAGGTCTCTTTTAAAGAGATTGCCACCAAGCACTGGCGTAGCCTGCTGACCTGTATTGGTCTGGTGATTTCCACCAACGTGACCTATTACATGCTGCTGACCTATATGCCGAGCTACCTGTCGCATAACCTGCACTACTCGGAAGATCATGGGGTGCTGATCATCATCGCCATCATGGTCGGGATGCTGTTTGTGCAGCCGGTTATCGGTATGCTCAGCGACCGCTTTGGCCGTCGTCCGTTCATCCTGATTGGTAGCGTGGCGCTGTTTGCCCTGGCGATCCCGGCCTTCATTATGATTAACAGCAACGTGATTGGCCTGATTTTCGCTGGTCTGCTGCTGCTGGCGGTCGTGCTGAACTGCTTTATCGGGGTGATGGCCTCCTCGTTGCCGGCGATGTTCCCGACGCACATCCGCTTCAGCGCCCTGGCCAGCGCCTTTAACATCTCGGTGCTGGTTGCTGGTCTGACGCCAACCCTGGCAGCGTGGCTGGTGGAAACCACTCAGAACCTGATGATGCCGGCGTACTACCTGATGGTCATCGCGGTGGTGGGGATGGCGACGGGTCTGTCGATGAAAGAGACGGCTAACCGCCCGCTGAAAGGGGCGACCCCGGCGGCGTCGGATATCCAGGAAGCGAAAGAAATCCTTGGCGAGCACTACGATAACATCGAACAAAAAATCGAAGATATCGATCAGGAGATCGCCGATCTGCAGGCAAAACGGTCGCGTCTGGTGCAGCAGCATCCGCGTATCAACGACTAACCGTTTTCACTGTTAATCATGCCGCCTGGGGAGACCCCGGCGGCATTTTTTATGCCTCCGGCAAGGCCAGCCCGTGACGTCGCTGCTGGCTAAGTTTACGGTACTGCTGCGGCGGCATGCCCACGTAGCGGGTAAAGGTGCTGTAGAAGCGGCTGCTTGAGCGGAACCCGGCGGTAAGGGCAATATCCAGGATGGTCTTGTCGGTATCGCTCAGCAGCGCCCGCACATGATTGATCCGCATGGCGGTAATATACTGCTTCATGGTCTGCTGCATCACCCGCTGAAAGACCCCCATCGCGTAGTTCGGGTTAAGCTTCACGTGCTCGGCAACGGCATTGACGGTCAGCGCCTGGTCATAGTGGGCGGCGATAAACTCCAGCATCTGGCTGACATAAAACTGCGCGTGGCGCGAGACGCTATTCTTGTGGGTGCGCGAGGTTTTGTTGACCAGAATCGGCTGCCAGCCGGAGAGGCTCAGCCGCTTGAGCATCAGGGCGATTTCATCGATCGCCAGCTGGCGAATCTGTTCATTGTCGTGGTTCAGCTCCTGCTGCCAGCGGCGCACTTCAAAGGCGCTTAACTGCTGCGCGGCGAGGGACTTAATTACCATTCCATGGGTGACGTGGTTGATAAGCTCCCGGTCCAGCGGCCACGACAGAAACAGATGCATCGGCAGGTTGAATATCGCCATCTGCTGGCAATCGCCGGGGCGGGTCAGCTGATGCGGCGTACAGGCCCAGAACAGGGTGATATAGCCTTTCTCAATGCGCACCACTTCGTTATTAATCAAATACTCTACATCGCCGTCGAACGGCACGTTGACCTCCACCTGGCCGTGCCAGTGGCTGGTGGGCATGGCGTGCGGCGGGCGCAGTTCGATATCCATACGCTGATACTCGGAGTAGAGCGCCAGCGGGCTGCGGCTCTGCTTTTCGTCGCTGCTGCACATAAAGGGATCGGGGGGCAGGGAAGTAAAGCGGTGTTCCATGATTAACCTATTCCTGGATTGTCAGAGTGGCTGCATTTTTCGCCAGAACTGACTACAGCTTAGCGGAATAACCGGCCCGTTTTCTCTCCTTTTAAGTCGATCTATTGCCAAAAACTCAGATTTTGTGGCGCTTAATGGCCGATCTGAGTTTACGGGAATGCTCCGGCGGGAACAGGGCAGCGTAACGCTGAACGACGTGCCACTCTGCAAGTGTTCAATGACCTGATGGAGAGTGCGTGATGACCGCCCCAAAAATTACTTTTATCGGCGCCGGTTCGACGGTGTTCGTCAAAAATATTCTCGGTGATGTTTTCCAGCGCCCGGCGCTGAAATCGGCGCATATCGCGCTGATGGATATCGATGAAACCCGGCTGGAAGAGTCGCATATCGTGGTGCGCAAGCTGATGGATTCGGTGGGCGCGAACGGCGAAATCAGCTGCCATCGCGATCGTAAAACCGCCCTGCAGGGCGCCGATTTCGTTGTGGTCGCTTTCCAGATTGGCGGCTATGAGCCCTGTACCGTCACCGATTTTGCCGTCTGCAAGCGCCACGGCCTGGAGCAGACCATTGCCGATACGCTGGGGCCGGGAGGCATTATGCGCGCGCTGCGCACCATCCCGCACCTGTGGGCTATCTGCGACGATATGACCGAGGTCTGCCCGGACGCCACCCTGCTTAACTACGTCAACCCAATGGCGATGAATACCTGGGCCATGTACGCCCGCTACCCGCATATCAAGCAGGTTGGCCTCTGCCATTCGGTACAGGGGACGGCGGAAGAGCTGGCGCGCGACCTCGATCTCGATCCGGCGGATTTACGCTACCGCTGCGCGGGAATCAACCATATGGCGTTCTATCTGTCGCTGGAGAAAAAGCTCGCGGATGGCAGCTACGTCAGTCTCTATCCCGACCTGCTGCAGGCCTACGCCGAGGGCCGGGCGCCGAAGCCTAACCTGCACGGCAACCCGCGTTGCGAAAACATCGTCCGCTACGAAATGTTCAAAAAGCTGGGCTACTTTGTCACCGAATCGTCGGAGCATTTCGCGGAATATACGCCATGGTTTATCAAGCCGGGCCGCGATGACCTTATCGCTCACTATAAAGTGCCGCTGGATGAATACCCTAAACGCTGCGTCGAGCAGCTGGCCAACTGGCATCAGGAGCTGGAGAGCTATCAGCGCGGCGAGCGCATAGAGGTGAAACCATCCCGCGAGTATGCCAGCACCATCATGAACGCCATCTGGACCGGCGAGCCAAGCGTGGTGTACGGCAATGTGCGCAACGATAATCTCATCGACAACCTGCCGCAGGGTTGCTGCGTGGAAGTGGCTTGCCTGGTGGACGCCAACGGTATTCAGCCGACCAAAGTGGGCGCGCTGCCGGCGCATCTGGCGGCGCTGATGCAGACCAACATCAACGTACAAACGCTGCTGACGCAGGCGATCCTCAACGAAGACCGGGATTACGTCTATTACGCCACGATGATGGATCCGCACACCGCCGCGGTGCTGGGGATCGAAGAGATCTACGCGCTGGTGGACGATCTGATCGCCAGCCACGGCGACTGGCTGCCGGCCTGGCTGCACCGTTAATCCTCTCATGCCGCCGGGGGCAACGAACCCGGCGGTGCCTGTCACGCTCTATCAAACGCTGAAGGAGGCGCTGGCGACAGCGACCTGTACCCTATGAGTATTTCAATGACAACAAAGCTCAGCTACGGATTTGGTGCCTTTGGTAAAGATTTCGCTATCGGTATCGTCTACATGTATCTGATGTATTACTACACCGATATTGTTGGCCTGTCGGTTGGGGTAGTCGGCACCTTGTTCCTGGTGGCAAGGATCCTCGATGCGATAGCCGATCCGATCATGGGATGGATCGTCAACTGCACGCGATCGCGATGGGGGAAGTTCAAACCGTGGATCCTGATCGGCACGATAACCAACTCGGTGGTGCTGTATATGCTGTTCAGCGCCCATCACTTCAGCGGCGGGGCCCTACTGGCGTGGGTGTGGCTAACCTACCTGCTGTGGGGCTTCACCTACACCATCATGGATGTGCCGTTCTGGTCGCTGGTGCCGACCATTACCCTCGATAAACGTGAACGTGAACAACTGGTGCCTTACCCGCGCTTTTTCGCCAGCCTTGCTGGGTTTGTGACGGCCGGCGTCACGCTGCCGTTTGTCAGCGCCGTGGGCGGCGCCGACCGCGGTTTCGGTTTCCAGATGTTTACCCTGGTGCTGATTGCCTTCTTTGTGATTTCCACCCTGGTCACCCTGCGTAACGTGCATGAGGTTTACTCCTCGGATAGCGGCGTGAGCGAGGATTCCAGCCATCTTTCACTGCGCCAGATGGTGGCGCTCATCTATAAAAACGATCAGCTGGCCTGCCTGTTAGGCATGGCGCTGGCCTATAACACGGCGGCGAACATTATCGCTGGCTTTGCCATTTACTACTTTACCTACGTGATTGGCAGCGCGGAGATGTTCCCGTATTACATGTCCTACGCGGGGGCGGCGAATTTGCTGACGCTGATCCTGTTCCCACGACTGGTGAAAGGGCTGTCGCGGCGCATTCTGTGGGCGGGTGCTTCGATCATGCCCGTGCTGGGCTGCGGCGTGCTGTTGCTGATGGCGCTGAGCGGCGTTTACAACATCGCGCTGATTTCGCTGGCCGGGGTGCTGTTGAATATCGGCACCGCGCTGTTCTGGGT
The DNA here is from genome assembly GCF_033100215.1 of Klebsiella sp. w6. Lineage (NCBI taxonomy): Bacteria > Pseudomonadati > Pseudomonadota > Gammaproteobacteria > Enterobacterales > Enterobacteriaceae > Klebsiella > Klebsiella sp. w6. The sequence continues at coordinate 5,144,877 of NZ_CP136907.1, read as the reverse complement.
GCTGCAGGTTATTATGGTGGCCGATACCGTCGACTACGGCGAATATACGATGAATATCCGCTGCGAAAGCATCGCCTACTCGGTACAGACGCTGGTGGTGAAAGCGGGCTCGGCGTTTGCGGCCTGGTTTATTGCCATCGTGCTCGGTATCATCGGCTACGTGCCGAATGTTGTGCAGTCATCTCACACGCTGCTGGGGATGCAGGCGATTATGATTGCGCTGCCGACGCTCTTTTTCGCCCTGACGCTGTTTCTCTATTTCCGTTATTACAAACTGAATGGCGATATGTTGCGCCGTATTCAGATTCACCTGCTGGATAAATATCGCCGGGTACCGGAAAATGTCGTCGAGCCGGAACGGCCGATTGTGGTACCCAACCAGGTGTAAAAAGCGTGCGAAAACCGCTGAGGAAAGAGGGGAGGGATGCTCTCTTTTTGTACAAGAACAGTGTCTGAAACAGACAGAAAGAGTGAAACTGTATTTCTCTATTTTGTCTCAGTTATTTCTCTTTCAGGGCGCATTGGATTGTTCGTTTCTCCATTTTTTCTCAAATAAAACTCGGAATTGTCTCTTTTTCGTGCACTTGCGCGGCTTTTTAACTCTTGCTACTCTTTTTGGGTCTTACATTTTTCTCTTATTTGTCTCAGTGATGGAGCAATGCGATGCGCATTTTTATCGATGATGGTTCAACCAATATCAAAATGCTGTGGGAGCAAGATGGCGAAACTTTCACCCATATCAGCCCCAACAGTTTCAAACGCGGCTGGTCTGCCACCTTCGGTTCCGGGAAGCCTTTTAACTACACCGTGGATGATGAAAAGTACTCATTCGACCTGATCACTCCCGATGCGCTCCCCACCAATAACATTGACTGGCAATATAGCCCGTTGAACTCCATCGCTGTCCATCACGCGCTTCTGACCAGCGGTCTTGAGCCGCAGGATGTCGAGATTGTGGTCACCCTGCCGCTGACCGAATTTTACGACGAAGATGCGCAATATCGTCTTGATAACATTGAGCGTAAGAAAAAGAGCCTGCTGCGCGACGTTAAACTGAACAAAGGCGTGGTGTTCAATATCACGAAAGTTACCGTGCGCCCGGAATCCATTCCGGCGGGGATCAGCCTGTGCGATGAACTGAAACCGTCGCATTCGGTGCTGATTATCGACCTTGGCGGCACCACGCTGGATATTTCAATGGTCGCCGGGCAGATGACCTCGGTTTCGCGCATTTACGGCGATCCGAAGCTGGGGGTATCGCTGGTGACCGATGCCGTTAAGCTGGCGCTGGCCCGGGCGAATACCGACACTTCCAGCTATAACGTTGACCAGATAATCATCAACCGCCACGACGAAGAATACCTGACCGACAACATCAACGATCCGGATGCGGTTTCTGAGGTGAAGAAGGTGATCAATAACAGCATCGAACGTCTGACCACCCGCGTCCTGACGGCGATTGATAGCTTTAAAGGCTATTCGCACGCCATCGTGATTGGCGGCGGCGCGCCGCTGGTGGCCGATGCGATTCGTGAACGTATGGGGCTGCGCGAGGACCGTTTCGTGGTGGCTGAAGAGCCGCAGTTTGCCCTGGTGCGTGGTCTGAAAATTATTGGTTAAGGAGCGTCTATGACTCTGGATCGCAGAAAAGTGCTGATTTACCTGCGCCCGGATATCAGCGCCAGCGAGCGCTTCGCGGACGCAAAAATTGAGGCCCACCACCGTGGCGACCGCGGCGATATGTCGCGTACGGCGCTGCTGGCGGGGCTGGCGTTAGGGGAAGTTGATAGCCGCTTGCCGTCGATGCTGGCGGCGCTGCTGGCGGAAGATACTAAACCGGAAACGCTGCGTAAGATGCTGGCTTCGTTCCTTGAGATCCAGCCGGCCTCTTCCGCCCCGGCATCCGCGCCAGCGGCGGCTCCAGCTAAGGCGCCGGAGCCACCCGCGCCGGTCAGCGAGAGCGTCTCCGCGCGTAATCTCGCCGGTTCGTTACCGGATTAAGCGCTATTCCCGGTTTGCGCTATTCGGGAAACTCCCCGGCTTGCGCTGCGCTTAGCCGGGCTACTGTTTGCACTGCCCGGTAGCCCGGGTAAGGCGGAACGCCGCGACCCGGGAAATTCCGCTTAGTTTGTAGGCCGGATAAGGCGTAGCCGCCACCCGGCATACAGGCGGCTCCCTGGCTGTGGCCATGCCCGGCGGCGCTACGCTTGCGCGGGCCTACGGATCCAGTGCAATGGTGGGCCCAGTCCGGTAGCCCGGGTAAGGCGGAACGCCGCGACCCGGGAAATTCCCCGGCTTGCGCTGTGCTTAGTTTGTAGGCCGGATAAGGCGTAGCCGCCATCCGGCACGAAGGCGGAACGCTGCCACCCGGGATGTCGCCCTATCCGTGGGCGAGGAAGCGGGCCAGGCGCTGCTGCAGCAGGCGATTTTCGCGAGTCAGCCGCGCGTTTTCATCCAGCAGGGTCAGCGCCACCGCGATCCCCGGCCAGTCCAGCTCCAGCTCGTTACGCAGGCGCACCGCGCGATGGACAATCGTCACCGCGCTGTCGTCGAATAGCCAGGTTTCCGCCTGCGGCTGGTGCGGTTCAATCATCCCCAAGCCGACGATCTCCGTCAGCTCCTCTTCCGATACCCCGGTACGCAGGCACAATTCGGTAATGGTAAACGTCACTGTTACTGTAGCCATCAGGCTTTCCCCCATGTCTTACGCGGATCGAAGCTGGCTTCGGCGGCGGCCAATTGTTGCCAGAGCTCACGCGCTTTTTCATCTGGTTTTGGCGGCATGACAATTTTGATGACGGCGAACAAATCGCCAGTGTGGGTTTTGCTCACCAGCCCTTTGCCCTTGATACGCAGTCGCTGCCCTGCCTGACTGCCCGGCGGCACCGTCAGCAGAATGCTCTCTTTCAGGGTGGGCACCGTGACTTTCGCACCCAGCGCGGCCTCCCATGGCGCCAGCGGCAGGACGATCTCCAGGTTATGGCCGACAATATCGAACAGCGGATGCGGGGCGATGTGGATAACCAGCCACAGATCGCCGTTCGGGCCGCCGTTTTCGCCCGGCGTTCCCTGGCCTTTCAGACGGATACGCTGACCATCGACTACCCCGGCGGGGATCTTCACATTCAGCGTTTTCGGCGTTTCACTTTCGATCATGCCAAACACGTTGTACACCGGCAGGTTATAGCTGATGGTGCGCGTCTGCTCGGCCAGCGTCTCTTCAAGGAACACCGCCACTTCGATCTCCAGATCGTGGCCGCGTGCGGCATGCTGACGGCGACGCTGATGCGCCTGCTGGCCAAACATGGAGGAGAAGATGTCGTCGAAATCTTGCTGGCTGTAGCTCTGCTCGTGTGTCTGCTGCTGGCGACCGAAGCCGGGATCGTTGCGATGCTGCCAGAGCTGATCGTATTCGGCGCGCCGCTGCTCATCTTTCAGGACTTCCCAGGCTTCGGCGAGATCCTTGAATTTGGCTTCGGCATCGCTTTCTTTACTGACGTCGGGGTGATATTTGCGCGCCAGGCGGCGGTAGGCGGTCTTGATAGTTTTCAGATCGTCGGTTGGTTGCACCCCGAGAATGGCATAATAATCCTTCAATTCCATGATTTTATCTCATCTATGCTCAGTGCGGTGGTTACATATTCCCTGGAACAGGCGTCAGTATAAAGCGTAGGGCAAATGCGCCCTGAAGGGGAAGAAAAGTGGCGGAAACTTGACGCCGTCGGGGTCGGCGGCGTCGTGGGCGAGGCTAGTCTTTCGCCTGCGGCCGTGGGCGGCGGCGCCATCCTTCAAACAGCACCAGCAGCGCGCCGACGGCGCCAGCCACGCGCGCGGTGCCGTCCCCGGTGGCGGGAAACAGTTGCTGAATGGTGGGATCGCTGACCAGCATTGAGCCGGCAATCCAGCCGATGAGCATTCCGCCCAACAGCACCACGGCGGGAAAGCGGGTGAGCAGGACCAGGACCAGTTTACTGCCCGCGACGATAATCGGAATGCTGATCGCCACGCCGAGGGCGACCAGCGCAATGTGCCCTTTTCCCGCCGCAGCGACCGCCAACACATTATCCAGCGACATGATCACATCGGCGACGGTGATGGTGATCGCGGTGCGCCACAGGCTCGCGGAGCTGCCGACCTCGCTCTCTTCTTCCTCATTACTCACCAGCTTCATACCAATCCACAGCAGGAGCAACGCGCCGACTATTTTCAGCCACGGTAGCGACAGAAGATACAGGGCGAGCGCCAGCAGCAGCACGCGCGCCAGGATCGCCCCCACGGTACCGATGATGATCGCTTTGGTGCGCTTTTGTGGCGGCAGTTTGCGGCAAGCCATGGCTATCACCACGGCGTTATCGCCGCCCAGCAGTAAATCGATGGCGATAATCTGCAGCATAATCACCGCCATGTCCCATTGTTGGAGTAACGCATTCATTTCGAGAGAAACCACCTGAAAAAAGAGCAAGAAAAACCGCTGCGCAGGGTACTCCGCCTGGGGCGCATTGACCACTGACGCAGACCCACGCCGTCGCGCGGGAAAAGCGTGCCTGAAAAATAAAGTTACGAATCAACGCGCCGTTGGGCAAGGCTTCGGCGAAAAAGGGTGATATTTTGTCACCCAGACTCACCTGCCGTTCACTTATCGCAAGGATCCCCACTATGTCTGGCCACAAGAAATACCTCTCTGTCGCCCTGCTGAGCGCTGTCTTACTGCCGGCGATGGCCTCTGCCGCTGACGCGCCGGCGACTTTCACCCCGGAACAGGAGGCGAAAATCGGCAAAATCGCCGCCGACTACCTGGTCGCCCACCCGGAAGTCCTCCTGCAGGCGAGCCAGAAATTGCAGCAAATACAGGCTGAACAGCAGGCCAGCGCGGCCACTCAGGCAGTGCTGAAAAACGCGGCTGTATTGACCCAGGATAAAAATACCCCGACCTACGGCCCGGCCAACGGCAAAGTCACGGTGATCGAATTCTTCGACTACCAGTGCGTGTACTGCAGCCGTCTGGCGCCGGTGATGGAGCAGGTGATTAAAGCGCACCCGCAGACCCGTTTCGCCTTTAAAGAGTGGCCGATTTTCGGCGGCCGCTGGGAAAGCTCGCTGGAGGCGGCAAAAACCGGCCTGCAGATCTATCAGCAGAAAGGGGCGGATGCCTATCTGGCCTACCATAACGGGATTTACGCTACCGGCCATAACGAAGGTAAGCTGACGACGGCGGATATCCAGCAGCAGGCGAAGAAAGCCGGCTTTGATGCGAAGAAGGCCACCGACGTCGAACCGGTGCTGCAGAGCATTAACGATCTGGCGCAGGAGATTGGTCTGAGCGGCACGCCGGGCGTGATCGTGATGCCGACCACCGGCGCCACGGAAGCCAGCATCACCGTCTTCCCGGGGCTGGCGGATCAGGCCTCGCTGGAAGCCGCCATCAAAAAAGCCGGCGGCTGATCCACGGCGTCGTAACCCATACAGGCCGCCGACGGCGGCCTTGCTCTCATGCGCGCTCGCTCTCTTCCTGCGGCGGCGGTAACGCGTGGCTTTTTAAATCAATAATCTGCCCGATTTGATCGTGGTAAACGGTGAGCAAATTATAGCGGCTCATCTCCGAGATAATTTGCGGCGCAACGTTAAAGCTGCTCGCCAGCTCATCATGTCGCAGGGTGAGCACCGCGGTATGATGCCGGGTGCGAGCGCGGCGCCGGTTGTAATGATACCAGAGGATCAACAGCCAGCCGTTCAGTGCGGCAATCAGCAGATACACCAGCGCCGTATTCAGTGAAGCCATCAGCGACTCCCAGCGCGGAGAGGGCGGCGCGATGAACTGCATCAGCAAATTGGCGTACAGAAAGAACAGAAAACCGAGCCAGGCCAGCAGCGTTAAACCGGCGTCGACCAGCCGGGGCAGCACACGGTGTTCGGTTAAGATGAGCGTATTTTCATTCATCACAGGCTTCCTTTTCCCCGGTCCGGACTCACCCAGCGCGCGCGGGAACGTTGACGTTTCACCATCACTTTCGGAAAAGCGACCAGCGTGGTCAGCAGGCCGATCATCCAGTAGACCATCGGGAACCAGATCACCCAGAACAGTGATTTGGCGACTTTTTTCTCGTAGCATCGCTCGATATACAGACTGGCGACGAACTGCAGCAGGCACATCACGCCAAGCAGCATGCCGGTGAACTCCGGCGGAAACAGGCTGTGCACCGCCAGATTGTCAGGCAGCGGCATCAGGCGGCTGAGGATAAACAGCAGAATGGTAACCGCGTAGGCAAAGGCCCACAGCGTGGAGCAGGCATACTCCAGAAACAGCGGCCACATCCGATGATGCTCCCAGTGAAACAGGCGACGGAGGTTGACCAGAAAAACCTCCGCGCCGCCCTGCGCCCAGCGCAGACGCTGCTTCCATAACCCTTTGAGGGTCTCCGGCATCAGGATCCAGCACAGCGCCCGCGGCTCGAAAAAGATGTCCCAGTGGCGGAGCTGAAGCTTCCAGCTGATATCAATATCTTCGGTGATCATATCCGGGCTCCAGTAGCCGACGTCCGCCAGCGCCTGGCGCCGGAAGGCGGCAATCACACCGGAGACGGTAAAGACCCGGCCATAGATCCGCTGCGTCCGCTTGATAAGCCCAATGATCGACGAGAACTCACCCACCTGAATGCGGCCGATCAGCGTGGATCGGGTGCGGATCCGCGGATTGCCGGTGACCGCCCCGACGTGCGGATAGTGGATCAACGGCGCGACCAGCCAGGCCGCGGTATCCCGGTCCAGCAGGGCGTCGCCATCGATGCAGACCAGCAGATCGCCGCGGGCGGCGGCGGCGCCTGCTTTGAGCGCTACCGCTTTTCCCTGATTGGCGGCAAGGTGGATCACCCGCAGCCTCGGCTCCTCCTGCGCCAGCTGCTGGAGCACCTGGGCGGTGTTGTCCGAAGAGCCGTCGTTAATGGCGATCACTTCGAGATTGGCGTAACGCTGGGCCAGCGCCGCGCTGATGGTTTCCCGAGCGTTTTTCTCCTCGTTAAAACAAGGGATCAGGATCGAAATCAGCGGATTGCCCGGCAGCGTCGGCGGCGGGGTATCCTCCCCCCACGGCCAGTGGCGTTCCAGCTGAAACCAGAAATAAAGGCCCCCGGTGATCCACAGCACTGACATAAACAGCGGCCAGAAGAAGACAAAGTCGAGGATAAGCTCGCCGGTAAATACCGCTGCGACGCCTAACGGCAGCCCGAATACGAGGCATAAAATGCACAATGCGATAATGCGATCAGTCATGGTCAGGGTACCACCAGGAAGAAAATTGCGGCCTGATACGGGAGATATCAGGCTGGTTGTTAATAAAATCGTCAGGGTAGTAGCCGTAGTTTTTGACGCCGTTCAGCCGCAGCAAACGCATCCAGTCCGCCAGCTGCTGGTCGGGAATGGCGTTTTGCTGGCGTCGGTTCCAGTCTCGGGCCTGCAGTTCAAAGATGGTTTTCTTCAGCGCGCCCGGGTGGCTGGCGACGGCCTGGACCAGCCGCGTCAGCCAGGCCTGGCTGGCGTCAATCGGTACGGACTCCATCAGCGGCATCGCCATGGGTACCGTCCAGTCATAGGCGGCAAGGAAGTCATCCAGATTCTGCGCGAACCAGGCTTCGCTCTGCGGCTCCAGGATCGGCAGGGCGAAGAGATTACGCGCCGTTTTCACCTGCGGGCCGCGGATGGCCTGCACCGCCTGGCGTAGATCCAGAGTGAAGCGGGTCAGGGTTTGGCTTTTGAAACGCATCCATGCCTGGCGCTCTTGCGGACGTTGGGGCACCGGGCCGGCATCGTGCCCCAGACCCGTCTGCCGCCAGGCGGCGACCGCCTCCGGGCTCACGTCTTCAAAATCGGTCAGCACGGCGTCATCGTGAAACAGAATCCCGCTGAAGCTGGCGTGCCGGGCCAGATCTTCGTAGATGTCGGTGATCTGCTGGCGAACCCGGGGATCCCAGGGCGACAGGCGAACGTACGGCTGGCGGGCAAGTAACGCCTTCCCGGTTTGCGGATCCCAGCGCTGAACGCGCGGCAGATCGGACGAGAGATCGAAGGCCAGCACCGGCATCCAGGCATAGACCTTCACCCCGCCGCGGGTCTGCAACTGCCAGGAGACGAAGTTAAACAGGTCGGCGCGCATCGGCAGCCAGCGGTTGGGGAAATAGAGCGACTTGACCGTGCCGTCGCCTTGCGGGTCGGAAAAGGCCTGCAGAAAGACATGGCTGATTTTCATGTCATAGACGCGCTGCACCAGCTTATCGATATTTTTCGCCTGCTGGACGGGATTGGGGTCATAGACATAGTCCAGATCCACATGCATCACCCGAACAGGATCGGCTTCCTGAATCTGGGTTACGGCGTTGGCAAAGGCCTTGATCGACGGGTTACCGGCGATCAGCATGCGCGGAATATTGTCCAGATCTTTCACATTGCCCAGGCCGTCGTTCAGCGTAAACGCCAGCTGATACCCCTGCTGTTTGGCGATAGCCAGGGTGCTGCCGCTGGCGGCGCCATAGGGCCACACCCAGGCGCGCGGCGCTTTCCCGGCGACCTCGTGGATTTTCGCCGTCACTTTCTGCACGTCATCGGCCATGCGCCGGGTAAACTGCGCGTCGCTTTCATAGCGGCCGGTGGTTTTATCCCAGCCGCGGTTGGCGGCGGCGGGCTCGCGGCTGCCCTGCGGATTGGCCGGCAGACCGTAGTGCGAGGCCCAGGTGTGCGCGCCGATCTCCACCAGCGGCGAGCGGCTGAGCTCGCGCACCATCTCCCAGGTAGCGAAGCGCTCGCGCGGCGTCATCAGGCCGCCAAAATTAACGGGCTGGTCAGCGGGAGTGTCCACCCAGCTGCCCACCGGCGCCCACAGCGCCGGAACATTCCAGGCTTTAAGTAGCGGCCAGACGCGGGTGTAAAAGCTGCTATAGCCATCGTCGAAGCTGAGAAGAAAAGCCTTAGGTGGCAGTGGCTTAAGTCCTTGGTTCGCATCCAGAATGTCCTGAACGCTCACCGCATGGTAGCCGTGATCCAGCAGCCAGGCGATCTGCTCGTTGAGCGCACTGGTGCGCACTGAAAGATAACGCTGGTCGGCGGCATCGTCTTCCACGTCATGGTAGGCCAGCACCAGAAAGCGATCCGCCGGCCAGGGTTGATTGGCCTCCGGTTGGGGGCGCTGCTGCGGGGCGAGGAAGGGGACTTCCTCAGCACGCACGCTGAAGATAAGGCACAGCCAGACGAGAAGCATCAGGCCGTTGCGCAGGGTCGTGTTCAGCATGGTCATCCTTAAAACCGTATATTTGCATCAAGAGTGATGGCGAGGTTGTTTTCGCGTTTACCGTCGTAGGGGCGTTTGTCCCAGTTCAGCATCACCCCGGTGTCGACGACGTTGTTCCAGCGCACGCGCTGCCCATAGCCCAGCACCGTGATCGCCCCGGCGGCGTGATTTTTTTGCCAGTAGCTGCCGCCGCCGGCGAGCAGCTGCTGGCTCCAGACGGTGTCATAGCGCTGGTAAAGCGTGTGATCGACGGCCAGCGCCGCGGTGGCGGCGAGGTCCCGTGCCGGACTGTAGTAGGCGGTGTCGGTGCGGCTATTGGCGCTGGCCGACAGACCGGGCTGCAGATCCAGCGTTAACCACGGCGTCTGCCAGAGGCGCTCTTTACCGGCGAGGGTGTACTCCTGGCGGCGGTTGCGATCGGTAAACCGGCTGGCGGCCACGCTGACGCGGTATTCCCGGCGTTCGTTTTGATACCAGCGCAGCCAGCCTTCGCCGCGGTTGGCGCTGACGCCGTTGCGTAACGCGCGCAGCGGAGTCTGCTGCGAAATCCGCTCCAGTTCGCCGCCCAGCTGCCAGCGATCGCTGACGTCGTGGGCGGCGGAAAGGCGGACGCCGGGCTTGTTCTCGCCGTGAAAATTGACGCTGGAGAGTTCAAGCTCGCCCCAGTAGTCGCGCGGGCGCCATTCAACGCCGGCGAACAGCTGGCGACGGCTGCCTTTCCCCTCTTCAAAATTGCCTTCAGCGAAGCGGTGCCCGCCGAACAACCGCCAGCTGTCGGCTAGCGGCGGGCTGTAGATCGCCGTCTCAAAACTGAGGTCGTGGGTGCCGCTCACCGGGTTGTCGGAGTGCAGCCCTTTGCCAACGCTCAGGCGAAGTTCGGAAAGATGATGGACCTCGCGCGCTCTGGCCAGGCGCTGGGTATTCAGATCCCGTGGCGAGCGGGCGACGATGTCGTCAGTCAGCAGATCCATTTGCCGCCACTCCTGCAGATCGAGGGCGACCCAGGCCTGCTGGCGCTCCAGCTGCAGGCTGGCGGGTTCCAGAGATTCCGCTGCTTTTAGCTGGCTTTCGGCGGCTCGCGGTAGCCCTCTGTCCTGCAGAAGGGCGGCATAATCTATCTGCAGGCCCTGATTGCCGGGGGCCGTTGCCGCCAGGCGCTGCATCCGGGCTTCGGCCTGCGGCAGGGCGTTGGTGGCCGCTAAATAGTGCACGTTAAGCGACTGTGCGGTGAGCCAGTCGTCATTCGGCTGCGGCGTCGGCGAACCGTAGAGACGACGGATGTAGGGTGCATTCCGGGTGAGGCGGGCGACATACTGTTGCGCCGCCGGGTACTGACCGGTGTCCAGCAGGGCGTAGAAAAGCTCGTGTTCCTCATTCTGTTGGCTTGTCAGCCACGAGGGATGCTGGTGAATAAGCGTCAGCGCAGGCTCAATTTGCTTAAGGGCGATATAAGAGGAGATGACCCAGCCGATAGCCCAGTCGGGAACGGTCTGCTGCTGCGCGATGAGATTTTGGTATTCACGGATGACCTGCGCGTAATCTGCATTGGCGTACAGCGCACCCAGACGATCAATGCGCGCCCGGATGATGTCGGGCGCAGCCTGTGGGTCGGGGTGCCAGGCGGCAATCATCGCGTCATACTGCGTGAGCGCCGTGCGGGCCAGCGCGTAACGCGCGTTTTCTTCGCGGGAAGGGGTATCGGCAAGGCGCACCAGTTCGGCGGCGGCGTTCAGCTGCAGATTGCGCTTTTCCGCAGGCGTCAGTTCGACGCTATTCGCCAGGTCGAGAGCAGGGGAATCGATCCGGTTGCGGGTAAGGGTCGCCATCAGGCTGGCCAGCGCGGCTTTGTTTTGCGGCTCACGATCGAGGATCTGCGTGTCCACCAACAGCTGGTCCCAGCTTTTGCCAAGCCGCAGGTAGACATAAGAGAGCGTCTGCAGGTGGGCAACGCTCGCCTGCTCCGCTACCAGGCGACGCGCTTCGCTGAGCGCCTCGCCGTCCTTGCGGGCATCGGCCAGCGTTTTGATATAGCCGATACGATAATCGTCACTGTCAGGGGCCTGGCTGAGAGCCTGCTGCCAGAGGGTGAGCGAGGCTTGCCACTGTTTCTGGTTACGCAGGGCCTGTGCCGCCGCGGCGGTACCGCGTGCGGGAAGCGGCATATAAACCTGATAGCGTCGCCAGACTTTCACCACTTCATCGTCCTGGCCGGCCCAGAGAGCTACCTGCAGCCAGTCCGCCACCTGAGAAGGGGTTAAGGCATGCCGCAGCTGGTACTGCTGAAGATAAGAGAGAAAGGGGGCGTACTGGCCTTGACGCGCTTGCAGGATCTGCTGGTCATAGAGCGAATCTGCTCCCTGAACCAGCGCCGGGAAGAGCAAAAGCAAGCCGATTGACAGCGAGAGTTTCGTGTTGCGATTAAACAATAACGTATTTGAATAAGGTGATCTTTCCATTTCTATTTGCCATATGTTCATCAAGAATCCATTGCACAACACGACCGTCCTTTGACGGTGAGTTAAAGGATGAGGATGGTCCCATTTAGCTGACTGGCACTGCGGGTGAATGACTTATTGCAAACTAATAAACATATCTCCTGTTGATAATTGAATGGATAATTTATACCCGATACGGCAGCGGATAAATATGGATAAATGATGAGCTGCGTTTTAAGATAATTCTGTAAAATCGACTTAATTCGAGCGGCGTTGTTGAAGTTGGTTTCTTTAACTTACTGAAATAAATAAAAAAGAGAGAGGGTTGGAATTTTGTTTCAAAATTGATGTGCTGCTTATATTGTGAAGAGGTTGGTGGTTTTTACTGGATATTTAAGATGATTTCTGACAAAAATTCTCAATGCCAAAAAAAGCATCTTTTCTGTGGATTTTTTTTATTTATAATTAATCCGTTTATTTTCCATCAGAACGCAAGGAGGGTTTTCACAGCCAGAGTCAGATGCCGCGCTAATGATAAATCACAGGTCTCGTTATTTTTACCGCCATGCGAAGCGTCCAAAGGGGGAAGGAAAACGTCTGGTTGACGAGAATTTGTTGATTAAATGTTAAAGGGACGATTTGTGGCAACTTCAATGATATTGGTTACTCAGGATTACTATCTTTTTCAAGGGGTTAAGAATTTCTTTCCTGATATCATTCAGTTAGATTCTAGCGGAAAAACGATTTTAGATAATGAGGTTGATGAGGTCTCTCTGCTGGTTGATAGCCGTTCGCCGCTTTGTCATTACGATTACCTGGTGATGGAGGCGGCACAATCCAGAAAGCGAATATGTTGTATCGTCCTCGATATGCGCCATCGGGAAGAGCATTTACTGAGTCTGAAATCGTTTTTAAACATGTCATTATCACCCGCCGATATGGCGACATTATTTGGGCTTTTTCTGGAGATGAAGAGCAAGCGGCTGACCAAAGAGTGGTTTGACGATCTGCGCTTAAGTTTGTCTGAACAGTTAATGCTACGTTTGCTTGGGGCGGGTATGACCATGGAGGAGGTGGCGGTGAATCTGAATACCTCGGTAAAAAGCCTTTACCGGAAGCGCACTGCGCTTTATGAGCGACTGGGGTTAGATAATTTTAATGAAGCCTGCTTATTTATCTTCAGAAATAAACTGCTGGAGCACTCCGTTAGGTCGCCATGAGGCTTGGTTGTACAGGGAGTGGATGATATCGCAAGGTATTTGATAACGGAAATATAATAAATTAAATAGCTATTGATAGGTACAACCGTCGATACCGTCCGGTATCCATGGCGGCGTTCGACATATAATTCCGGAGCTCTTTGGAAGTAATTACCGCGAATGCGGTTTGCTATGCACAGCGATTATTATAATGAATATATTCCTTGCGCTGCACAGGAATAGTTTTGTCATAAATTAACTCTACCATGGTATTCCGGCTCAGGTGTCGGAATACCATGGGATATCGTGAAAGCATCAGAGGAGCGAGGTGGATGAGAATAAGGGACAGTATTGCTGAACGGTTAGAGGCGAGTGGGCTCTACCGTCGGGCGGCATCCAGATGGATTGAGGTGATGCAGCGCTGCCTGAACGATGATGACAGAGAGTGGATCCGTCACCATCGTAATCAGTGTCTGAAAAAGGCGCAACGTCCGCCAGCGCCGAAAGAGGAGTTTGCCGACCTCCACCAGGCGGCCAAAGAGACACAATATCGCATGGGTATCGCGAAGCCCTATGGCGAAGCGTTCAGGCTGCCCGGCAAAGGGAAAACGGCCGCCGAGTAATCCCTTTCTTCATGGCGTTTGCCTGACGGCTTCGTCTTATCCGGCCTGCGTTTGCGCAGGCGTTTCCTCATCCCCCAGGCCCGTGCAAGCGCAGCGCCGCCGGGTGATATACATCAGAGGCCGTACCCGCGGTTGTGCCGGAGGGCGGCATAAATGCCTTATCCGGCCAACGAGTCCTTTCGCAGGCTCAAACAGCGTAGGCACGCGCAAGCACAGCGCCACCGGGCGATACACATCAGACGCCGTACCCGCGGTTGTGCCGGATGGCGGCATAAATGCCTTATCCGGCCTACGGGTTCTCCACAGGTTCAAACAGCGTAGGTCCGCGCAAGCGCAGCGCCACCGGGCGATACACATCAGACGCCGTACCCGCGGTTGTGCCGGATGGCGGCATAAATGCCTTATCCGGCCTACGGGTCCTCCACAGGTTCAAACAGCGTAGGCCCGCGCAAGCGCAGCGCCGCCGGGCGATACACATCAGACGCCGTACCTGCGGTTGTGCCGGATGGCGGCATAAATGCCTTATCCGGCCTACGGGTCCCCCCGCAGGCTCAAACAGCGTAGGCCCGCGCAAGCGCAGCTCCGCCGGGTAGGGGATCATAGAGTGGAGTTCGATGAAGAGTCCGGATGCAGAAAAGCAAAAACCCGCCTTTTGGGCGGGTTCTTTAAATAGTGGTGCCCGGACTCGGACTAACGCCGCAGGCGTTGAACAGCGCGCTTGTCGCGCTGGCCCCGAAGGGGTGAGCCGCTGTACGGCGAATAATCGAACGGAGTTCGATGGAGAGTCCGATCGTAGAAAAGCAAAAACCCAGCCATAGGCTGGGTTCTCTAAATAGTGGTGCCCGGACTCGGAATCGAACCAAGGACACGGGGATTTTCAATCCCCTGCTCTACCGACTGAGCTATCCGGGCAACGGGGCGCATTAAACCGTAATCCGCCCACCCCGTCAACCAAATTTCTTAAATTACTTATCGATTGCTTATCTTTGCGGCAATTCTGCGTTCAAAGGCGCGTTTTGGCTTAACTTCACTGCATGCCGTTATCACCCTCGCGGGTTTTCCAGCCGCTGGTAATGGCGATTACGTGGCGCAACCCGGAGATAATATAATCGCCAATGACCTCTTCATCCTCGCGCGGGGAGCTCAGCGTAATTTCCGCATCCACGCCGTGGCGATAGGCGCCATGGTGGCTAAAAATAGTGCCGATATAGCACTTCCCGTTCAGCCAGACCGGAATATAGGCCACTGTCTCATAGATATAGTTGATGGCGACGCCGCTGTAGTAGTTATCCGCCTCGTCGGCGGAGGTGCCCGGTGGGATGGGGCAGATCGGCGCATCGTTGTCGCTGACGGGTTTGTCTTTCAGCAGGCTGCCCTGCATGACCTCCAGCGAACGCAGCAGATCCGCTTTATCGCTGTCGCTGAGGGGTGGGGTTAACGGCTGGTCTTTCTCCGGGGAGCGGATGCTGTTCAGCGTATAGCGATAGCGAACCGTCACCGCGGGCGTCTGGCTCGCAGTGCTGAACGGGCGCAGCAGGTAGAGATTATCTTCGCCAAACTGGCCGTTGTACCACAGGGCATACACCTGACCGTTGATTTTGACCCAGTGGTTCCATTGGTTAGCCCCGCGGCCATTGATAGAAAAGAGGGCGCCGGGCACCCCGGCATCGAAATCATCGCCGTTATCACTGTCGCTGCCGTCGACGGCGGCAAAGTCATTATCGCCGCGCCGGAGCACCCCGGTGTAGCTGAAGAGCCCGGTGCCGCCCACGTAGCTGTCGATGATCAGATCGCGTTTGCCGTCACCGTCGAGATCGATCAGGGTAAAGCTGACTTTACCGTTTTCTGAATCTGCGCTGATCGAGGAGCGCAGAAACGCCTGCCACTCGTCATCGCTGATATCCGGGGAAGGTTTGCTGGTCGAAACCAGGGTGTCATCGGCGTAGGTGAGCGTGAAGTCGGTAATATGGCCGGTTAACGGAAACTGCTCGGCGACCTTATTCAGCGACAATTCTGGATCGCTTTTTTGCGCTTTCAGCACTGCGTTATACAGCGTGCGCAGGGCGAGGTTATCCGCCTCTTTCTGCTGCCTGGGGATCACCTGGCTGACAAAGGTCGGCAGCATCCAGGTGCCGCCGGGGGTGATTTCCCGACACATACCGGTGCTGTACTTCAGGCTGGGGGTAAAGGTTTTACCGTCCCAGACGCGGGTTTCGCCGGTTAGGCAGTCGGCAATGCCCCGTTCTTTGTGCAAAAAGACGATAGTGCCGTTGGCGTAGCTCGAGGCCTCGGTGGTCAGCAACCGTGGCTTGTTCAGCTGGGCGTTATCGACCAGCCACAGCGCATAGCCGTCGTTATAGGGCGCTCGCCAGCAGAGCGCCTGCACCAGAGAATGGGTTTTATCCAGCGCGGTCAGCGTGATCTGGCGCTCTGCCGCCGGGATGGCCGGGTTCTGCCAGTCGTCACAGCGCTGGTTCAGCAGCGGCGTCAGGGAGGGCAGCAGCTTCTGGCGCTGAAGTATGCTCAGCGCCACCGGCTGCGCGTTATGGATCACCGGGGCGGCGATAATCTCCGGGGCGGCAGTGGCTGGCAAAATGGCATCGTCGCCGGCATCGCCTTTATCCAGCAGCGCGTCGGCGGTGCCGGTGCGTCGCTGAAACGCATCCATTTTACCCAGTACCTCGCGGCTGCCGGCGCTGGAAAGCGGCAGGTGCTGGCCGTTAAGGGTGAATTCGATTTTGCGCTGATTCGCCAGGGCCTGTAGCAGGGCGGCAGTCTGATTGCTGTCCAGACGGAAGTGGCTGTCGTCCTGGGCGTCCAGCGCGCCAAGATCCCGGTCGTCGATCAGCAGGCTGGCGGTGGAGTCGGCGGGGATATCGTGCTCGATTTGCGCAAAGGTGGCCGTGGCGGCGAGGCGCTGTTCGCTGCCGGCGTTGCGGGTCAACAGCACGCTGACCTCGCCCATGCGGACGCCGTAACCCGCCGCCCGGCAGGTGCCAGTGTTATCGCAGGCGAGCTCCCAGTCTTTTTGCGTAAAGGAAAAACCTTGCAGGGGAGCCGCCAGCAGAGGTGTGGAGCACAGCCCCAGCCAGGCAGCCCAGAAGAACGCGCGCATATCAATCCCTGTCAGCAATCAGTGAGGGGGAAATTATAGGCGCGACGTGGCGGTTAGGATATCAGAATCAGGTTAAGGCGCCGCCCATACGACACTGGGCGAAGCGCAGAATATCTTCTGCCAGCCGCCGGGCCGTATCCACATCCGTCTGGCTACGCTTGATCAGCAGACGGCTCAGGCAGCCCTCGACGATCAGCTCCATCTGTTTAGCGACCATTTCCGGGTCATCCACCTCCAGCTGAGTCAGCAGCTCATGAGTATAGGCCAGCGAAGCCTGCTTCTGCTGTTCCGCCAGCTGGTGAATGGGGTGCTGGGGATCGGGATAGAAGGTGCAGGCGGCGATAAACAGACAGCCGGGGTAGCGGTGGTTACTAACGCAGGTGGTGAGCGCGGCATAGCGTGCCAGCAGCTTTTGCTCTGCGCTTAAGGTGTCGTCCAGCAGCAACTGTCGGCGCCAGGCATCCACCTGCTGGCTCAGATAGCGAAGCGCGTCGTACAGCAGCGCTTCGCGATCGGGCCAGAAGCGTTTCAGGTCGCTCGTCGGACAGGACACGCGCTCAGCGACCATCTCCAGCGACGTGTTGGCGATACCTTCAATTTCAAGAATTTTAATGGCTTCTGCCAGGACGTCTTCACGTAGCACGGTGTTCTCCTCCATCTTTCCTCCTAAAGTGTCGCTCACGCTTGCCAATCGCGCAAATGGGCGCTGAATGCCGCGGCATCCATAAAGCCGGTGACTCGCCGCTCAGGCTGTTCCTGACCCTCAGCGTTGAAGAACAAGATCGTCGGCAGACCGAGCACCTGCAGGTGTTTCAGCAGCGCGACGTCTTGCGGGCTGTTCTTCGTCACATCAATCTGTAATAACACGGTGCCTTTCAGCGCCTGCTGCACGTCAGGTGAACTAAAGGTGTATTTTTCAAACTCTTTGCACGCCACGCACCAGTCGGCGTAAAGATCGAGCATCACCGGTTGGCCTTTTGCCTGCGCCAGCGCCTGGTTAAGCTCGGCCACCGAGTTGACGCGGGTGAACGTCAGATGCGCCTGCTGCTCGACTGCCGGAGCGCCAAATGCCCAGTCCTGCAGGGGCCGCGCGCTGACCAGCGCGGCAGCAAGCAGGATGATTTGTACCAGCCGCATCCACGGCCGGGTAGCGCCCAGCGAGGTGATAAACGCCCAGCTGAAGAAGGCGACGCCAAGCATTGACCACAGACGTAATCCCCACGGGTCGCCGACAATGCGCTCCAGCAGGAAAACGGGCAGAGCCAGGATCACGAACCCGAAGGCGGTCTTCACATGGCTCATCCACGGGCCGCTCTTCGGCAGCAGACGGTTGCCAAATACGGTGACGAGGATCAATGGCAGGCCCATGCCCAGCGCGTAGAGGTACAGCGTGCCGCCGCCCAGCCAGAGATTACCGCTCTGGGCGATATACAACAGGATGGCGCTCAGCGGCGCGGTGGTGCATGGGGAGCAGATCAGTCCGGCAATGGCGCCCATCGCGAAAACGCCACCGGGCGAGCCGCCCTGGCGCTTATTGCTGAGCAGCGCCAGCCGCGTCTGCAGCGAGGAGGGCAACTGGAGCGTGAACAGGCCGAACATGGAGAGCGCCAGCAGAATAAATACCACCGACAGTCCCGCCAGGACATACGGGTGCTGCAGGGCCGCCTGGAACTGCAGACCGGCGGCGGCCACTACCAGCCCCAGCGCGGTGTAGGTTAAGGCCATCCCCTGGACGTAAATAAAGGCCAGCAGCAGGGCGCGCGCGGTGGAAAGCCGCTGCTTTCCGCCCAGCACAATGCCGGAAATCAGCGGGTACATCGGCAGTACGCAGGGGGTGAAGGCGATACCAATACCTATCAGCAGCGCCCACAGCGCCGTAAAGGGCAGGCGGGCAGGCGTGTCTGCAGGCGGCACTGCGGCAGGCGCAGGTGATGTGGCGAGCTCCGGGGCCGGTCGCGGCTCAACCGGCAGCGGCGGGTTGAACGCCGGACGGCTGCTCGTCGACGGCATGGGCTCGATGGCGGTTGCCTGGCCGTCGGCAGAAGTCGCCAGCACGGCGCTCAGCGGGATCACTTTGGTTTCCGGTGGATAACAGAATCCGGCATCGGCGCAGCCCTGCCAGGTGACGGTGAGGGTGGCGTCTTTCTCCGCCTGCTTCACCGTGACCGGCACGGTCAGGCGCTGGCGGAAAATCTCGCTTTTGCCGTAAAACTCATCTTGATGCCACTCTCCTGCCGGGAGCGCCGGTTCGTCGATCGTCGCCCCGGCGGCGCGAAAGGTAAACTGTTGACGATAAAGATAGTAACCATCCTTGATTTGCCAGCTCAGGTTGACATCGTGCTGTTGCTGCTGAAAGTCAAAGGCGAAGGCCTGGTCAGCAGGCACGAAGTTCGAGCGCCCCGGCGCGTCGAATAACCCGGCGGTGGCTGACGTGCTGCACAGCAGCAGGATCAGCGTAATGATGCGGTAAGCCATGAGAGGTAATCGTTGTCTCCATGAATGACGGGTAGAACCAGCAGTTCAGGGGTTTGATACGGGTGGTGAGACTTCAGGCAATCCAGCAGCGCCTGCTGATGGGCAAGGTCGGTTTTGAGCAGCATCTGAACTTCATACTCCTGCTCGAGTTTCCCTTCCCAGTAATAGAGCGAGGTGGCGCCCGGCAGCAGCGTGGCACAGGCGGCCAGCTTGTCCGCCAGCGCTTTTGCCGCCAGATCCTGGGCGGTCGCTTCATCCGGCGCGGTACAGAGCACAACAACAGCATCAGGCGTAGTCATCATGAACCTCGTATCAGCGAAAAGAGGCACTATAGCACGCAAGATGCGGGGATATTAGCGTCACGATCGGGGGTAGGGGAGGGAAACGGGCAGCGGGCCCGCGCGGGGCCCGCCGCCAGCGGTATTTACAGCATAATCCCGCCAAAGATAAAGCCCAGGATCACGCACAGCGTGATAGCGATAACGCCGGGGATCAGGAAGGCGTGGTTAAAGACGTATTTGCCGATGCGCGTCGAGCCGGTGTCGTCCATCTCCACCGCCGCCAGCAGGGTCGGATAGGTTGGCAGGACGAACAGTGCCGAGACGGCGGCAAACGAGGCGATCGCCGTCAGCGGGCTGACGCCGAGCAGCAGCGCGGCGGGCATCAGCGCCTTGGTGGTGGCTGCCTGTGAGTAGAGCAGCGTGGCGGCGAAGAACAGCACCACCGCCAGCAGCCATGGGTAATTGTGCAGCAGGTCGCCGGCCACGGCCTGGATATCGCTGATGTGCGCTTTAACGAAGGTATCGCCCAGCCAGGCGACGCCGAGGACGCAGACGCAGGCGCTCATCCCGGATTTAAAGGTGCTGGCGTTGAGCACTTCGCCAGTGTCGATTTTGCAGGTGATGCTAATCAGGGTGGCGATGGTCAGCATAAACACCACGATCGCTTCGTTACGCGGCAGCACCGGGTTCTTAATCAGGCCGACGGTATCGCTGATGGCCGTGGCGTAGAACATCACCGCCACGATGCCGATCAAAAACAGGAGGACAGAGCGTTTGGCGTGCGGCTTCAGCTCAAACACCTGGCTGCCGCGCAGTCTAACTTCCCCCTTGGCCAGCCGCTCCTGGTAAATGGGATCGTCTTTCAGTTCGCAGCCGAGGAAGTTGCAAACAATCGCGGTGAGCATTACCGCCAGCAGGGTGACCGGAATACAGATGGCCAGCAGCGTCAGGTAGCTAACGCCCAGCGGCTCAAGGATCCCGGCAAAGAACACCACCGCCGCGGAGATAGGCGAGGCGGTGATCGCTATCTGAGAGGCCACGACCGCAATCGACAGCGGACGAGATGGGCGAATGCCTTGCTCTTTGGCCACTTCGGTGATCACCGGCAGCGTGGAGAAGGCGGTATGGCCGGTGCCGGCGAGTACGGTCATAAACCAGGTCACCAGCGGGGCAAGGAAGGTAATGTACTTCGGGTGGCGGCGCAGCATCCGTTCGGCGAGGCTGACCAGGTAATCCATCCCGCCGGCGACCTGCATGGCGGCGATAGCGGCGATGACCGCCATGATGATTTCAATAACGTCGAAGGGGATCGCACCCGGTTTGATTTGAAAAATAAGCGTCAGGACAAGGACGCCAAGGCCACCGGCAAAGCCGATACCAATGCCGCCGAGCCTGGCGCCGAGATAAATCGCCAGCAGGACAATAACCAGTTCTGCACCAAACATATATGCCTTCCTTGTTTTTTAACAAGTTGATATTGAATTGTTGTATTTTAGTAAAACTAAAAAGCAAAAAAGGCATGTCATCGCTGACATGCCTTTCAATGACTAACCGGAAAGATTACTGTTCGCTTTCATCGGTATAACGCTTCGCTTTATAAGCAGGATGCATCAGGTTTTGCGCGGAGAAAATATCATCCAGCTCCGCCGCCGTCAGCAGCCCACGCTCCAGCACCACTTCCCGCACGCTCTTGCCGGTTTCGGCGCAGATCTTGCCGACGATATCGCCATTGTGGTGGCCGATAAACGGGTTGAGGTAGGTGACGATGCCGATTGAGTTGTAGACGTAGCCTTCACATACCGCTTTATTGGCGGTGATGCCGTTAACGCATTTCTCCAGCAGGTTGTAGCAGGCGTTGGTCAGGATATGTATGGATTCGAACATCGCCTGGCCGATCACCGGCTCCATCACGTTCAGCTGCAGCTGCCCAGCTTCGGAGGCCATGGTCACCGTGGTGTCGTTGCCGATGACTTTAAAGCAGACCTGGTTGACCACCTCCGGCACTACCGGGTTAACCTTCGCCGGCATAATAGAGGAACCCGCCTGCAGCTCCGGCAGGTTGATTTCGTTGAGGCCTGCGCGTGGACCGGAAGAGAGCAGGCGCAGGTCGTTACAGATCTTGGACAGTTTCACCGCCAGGCGTTTCAGCGAACTGTGAACCATAACGTACGCCCCGCAGTCCGAGGTGGCTTCAATCAGATCTTCCGCCGGAACGACCGGTAAGTTGCTCACTTCCGCCAGCTTCTGCACCGCCAGCTGTTGATAGCCGTCCGGGGTGTTGAGGCGTGTACCGATGGCGGTGGCGCCGAGGTTCACCTCCAGCAGCAGCTCCGCAGTGCGCAGAATACTTTTGGTCTCTTCATTAAGCAGCACATTGAAGGCATGGAACTCCTGGCCGAGGGTCATCGGCACCGCGTCCTGCAGCTGGGTGCGGCCCATTTTGAGAATGTCCTGGAACTCCACGGCTTTCGCCTGGAAGCCTTCGCCCAGCTGTTTAATCGCATCGATTAACTTCAGGATGGAGGCATACACCGCGATGCGGAATCCGGTCGGGTAGGCATCGTTGGTGGACTGGCATTTGTTGACGTGATCGTTTGGGTTCAGGTACTGGTATTCGCCTTTCTGATGGCCCATCAGCTCGAGGCCGATGTTCGCCAGGACTTCGTTGGTGTTCATGTTTACGGAGGTGCCGGCCCCGCCCTGGAAGACATCGACCGGGAACTGGTCCATGCATTTGCCGTTATTGAGGACTTCGTCACAGGCGGCGATAATCGCATTTGCCGCGCTTTTGGGAATGGTCTGCAGCTCCTTGTTCGCCAGCGCGGCGGCTTTCTTCACCATCACCATGCCGCGCACGAATTCTGGTATGTCGCTGATTTTGCTGTTGCTAATGTAGAAGTTTTCAATCGCTCGCAGAGTATGAACGCCGTAGTAAGCGTCCGCGGGAACTTCCCTGGTGCCCAACAGATCTTCTTCGATACGAATGTTGTTTAACATGTGAACCTTCTTTTCAAGCTGCCAATGAATTCACCAAATACACAGAATATCCAGGATTCAGTATATTTTCTGGCCGACGATTATTTCCTTAACCGGCCTGGTGCCCAAGATCATATGCTGATGATAGCGAATATCAGTAAGCTTGATCACTTATTACATCGCGGGTGTGAGAAGATTTATTAATCTGTGAAATGGGTCACCGCTTTCCTATTGCTGGAAAAAATAAGCATTTCCGCTGATTGAAAAGCCGCGCAGCATCCCCATCTTAGAGGGATGCGATCAGCAAATTGATGATTACGGGGGCTGAGCTCAGCGCCCGTTGATGAAGGAGACGCCGGTGCGTTGGATTCCGTTTATTGCCTTTTTTCTTTACGTTTACATTGAGATATCGATCTTTATCCAGGTCGCGCACGTGCTGGGCGTCTTTATGACCCTAATCCTGGTGATCTTTAGCTCGGTGGTAGGGATGTCGCTGGTGCGTAACCAGGGCTTCAAAAATTTCCTGCTGATGCAGCAGAAGATGGCCGCAGGCGAGAGCCCGGCGGCGGAGATGATCAAGAGCGTTTCACTGATTATTGCCGGTCTGCTGCTGTTGCTCCCGGGGTTCTTTACCGACTTCCTTGGCCTGCTGCTATTGCTGCCGCCAGTGCAGAAGCACCTGACGATGAAGCTGATGCCGCATCTGCGCTTCAGCCGGATGCCGGGCGGCGGCTTTAGCGCCGGAACTGGCGGCGGTGAGACCTTCGAAGGGGAATTCCAGCGTAAGGATGAGCAGCGCGATCGTCTGGACCATAAGGACGATCCCCGCGATTAATACACGCCCGGCCCGGTCAGCAAATGCGACCGGCCGGTTTCTTTCCTGGCTTACACGCTACCTGTCGCCAGCTTGCGCCTGGGTAAAAACAGCCACAGCCCCGCCAGCATCACCAGCGCGTACAGACTCTTCCAGCCGACCATCGCCAGCAGCAGCAGACAGAGAATACTGCCCACCACCGCCAATAGCCGATAGCGCCCGCGCAGCAAACGACAGCCGGCCAGCATGCACAGCAGATAGATCATGATGAAAATGCCGTTGGCATAGACGATCAGCGCGTCCAGGTTGATATCGAGCAAATAGATACACAGGGTGCTGACCACGCAGGAGCCCAGCACGGCGTTGAGGGCATTGCGCGGGATCTGCCGTGGCGACAGCCGTGCGAGGTAGCTTTCGGGCTTATGCTGCGCCTGCGACCAGACCAGGCGGGCGAAGCTTTGAATATAGATGTTGAGGCTTGCGAAACAGGCGAGATAGCCGATGACGCAGGCCACCCACAGCGCTTCGACGCCGAACAGACGGACCACGATGTTCGGTAGTGACGCCGCCGCCGCCATCTCCTCGCCAAAGGCGTGGAAGTGCAGCACCAGCACGGTACAGGCCCAGTAGACCGAACCGGCAAGCAGCAGGCCTATCATCAGCGCCCTGGGGAAGTCACGCTCGGGATGTTTAAACTCCGAGGCCAGGTGAGCAAAAGCTTCCAGACCGACAAAGCACCAGAACATGACCGATAGCGCGGAGAAGAGCTGACCATGGTCGATCTCCGTCAGGGCGGGGAAGGGGATCTGCGCCGGGCTTATCCCGCCACGCCACCAGACGGCGACGATCAGCGCCACAATCAGCACGGCAACCAGCGTCTGCAGGTTGGCGCTGGAGCTGGCGCCACGCGAACCGATCCACCAGACGATGGCCAGGGTGCCCAGCTCCGCCAACAGTAGCTGCGCATCATGCCAGCCGAACAGCGCCTGGCCGAAGCCGGTGGCGATGTGCAGCGCGGCGGGGAGTCCGACCGGGATAACGGATAAAAACAGCCAGCCGGTGACGCTGGCCAGACGTGGGCCAAATGCCATATCGACAAAGTGGGCCACGCCGCCCGCGCTGGGAAAATGGCGGCCCAGCAGGGCAAAGACGATGGCAATCGGGAAAACAAGGAGAATGAGCAGCGGCCATGCCCACAGACTGTTATCGCCAGCGACCAGCGCCGCCAGCGCCGGGACGGCGAAGACGCCGGTACCCAGCAATGAGGTGGAAAGTAATCCGACTCCCTGTCCCAGTCCCAACTCCTGTTTTAAACCACTCATGATTCCATCCTGCGCCAGTGAAAAAAAAGAGAGTATCACAATCGCTTTTCCTTATGACGCATTGGCCGATAGCGCTGCTTTTTGCGCACTAGCGCAAAGGTAAAAATTTTTTTTGATTTTGCCCTTGAAGCGGGAAATGGCCACCCCCATCTCTCTCTGCACTAGCCGGTAAACCGCGTTCGGCCCGGCGTCACCCATAACTGATAATGACTTTCTCGAAGGAGAGCTATCAATGAGTATTCGTCCGTTACATGATCGTGTGATCGTCAAACGTAAAGAAGTTGAAACCAAATCTGCAGGCGGCATCGTTCTGACCGGTTCTGCGGCAGCTAAATCAACTCGTGGCGAAATCATCGCTGTCGGTAAAGGCCGCATTCTGGAAAACGGAACTGTGCAGCCGCTGGACGTTAAAGTTGGTGACATCGTGATTTTCAACGATGGCTACGGCGTGAAGTCTGAGAAGATCGACAACGAAGAAGTGCTGATCATGTCCGAAAGCGACATCCTGGCAATTGTTGAAGCGTAATTCGCACGACCCTGAACGAATTTGAGGAATAAAAGAAATGGCAGCAAAAGACGTAAAATTCGGTAACGACGCTCGTGTAAAAATGCTGCGCGGCGTAAACGTACTGGCAGATGCAGTTAAAGTGACCCTGGGCCCGAAAGGCCGCAACGTGGTTCTGGACAAATCCTTCGGCGCGCCGACCATCACTAAAGATGGCGTTTCCGTTGCTCGTGAAATCGAACTGGAAGACAAGTTCGAAAACATGGGTGCGCAGATGGTGAAAGAAGTTGCCTCTAAAGCGAACGACGCGGCAGGCGACGGTACCACCACCGCAACCGTGCTGGCTCAGGCTATCGTGAACGAAGGCCTGAAAGCTGTTGCAGCAGGCATGAACCCGATGGATCTGAAACGTGGTATCGACAAAGCTGTCATTGCCGCCGTTGAAGAACTGAAAGCGCTGTCCGTACCGTGCTCTGACTCTAAAGCGATTGCTCAGGTTGGTACCATCTCCGCTAACTCCGACGAAACCGTCGGTAAACTGATCGCGGAAGCGATGGATAAAGTTGGTAAAGAAGGCGTGATCACCGTTGAAGACGGTACCGGTCTGGAAGACGAACTGGACGTAGTTGAAGGTATGCAGTTCGACCGCGGCTACCTGTCTCCGTACTTCATCAACAAGCCGGACACCGGTGCCGTTGAGCTGGAAAGCCCGTTCATCCTGCTGGCTGATAAAAAAATCTCCAACATCCGCGAAATGCTGCCGGTTCTGGAAGCCGTAGCGAAAGCGGGCAAACCGCTGGTTATCATCGCTGAAGACGTTGAAGGCGAAGCACTGGCGACCCTGGTGGTTAACACCATGCGCGGCATCGTTAAAGTGGCTGCGGTGAAAGCACCGGGCTTCGGCGACCGTCGTAAAGCCATGCTGCAGGATATCGCTACCCTGACTGGCGGTACCGTTATCTCTGAAGAGATCGGTATGGAGCTGGAAAAAGCGACTCTGGAAGATCTGGGCCAGGCGAAACGCGTGGTTATCAACAAAGACACCACCACCATCATCGATGGCGTTGGCGAAGAGTCTGCAATCCAGGGCCGTGTAGCTCAGATCCGTAAGCAGATCGAAGAAGCGACCTCCGATTACGACCGTGAAAAACTGCAGGAACGTGTCGCTAAACTGGCTGGCGGCGTGGCAGTAATCAAAGTCGGTGCGGCTACCGAAGTTGAAATGAAAGAGAAAAAAGCACGCGTCGACGACGCCCTGCACGCAACCCGTGCTGCGGTTGAAGAAGGCGTGGTGGCTGGCGGCGGCGTAGCGCTGGTTCGCGTTGCGGCGAAACTCGCTGGCCTGACCGGTCAGAACGAAGATCAGAACGTCGGTATCAAAGTTGCGCTGCGCGCAATGGAAGCACCGCTGCGTCAGATCGTGTCCAACGCCGGTGAAGAGCCGTCTGTTGTTGCTAACAACGTGAAAGCTGGCGACGGTAACTACGGTTACAACGCAGCAACTGAAGAATACGGCAACATGATCGACTTCGGTATCCTGGACCCAACCAAAGTGACCCGTTCTGCTCTGCAGTACGCGGCATCCGTGGCTGGTCTGATGATCACCACCGAGTGCATGGTGACCGACCTGCCGAAAGGCGACGCGCCTGATTTAGGTGCTGCTGGCGGCATGGGCGGCATGGGCGGTATGGGCGGCATGATGTAATCGTGCGCTCTACGGCATAAAAAAGCAGAAACCCCTGGCCAGCAATGGCTGGGGGTTTTTCTTTTGGCGCGCTTTTTAGTATAAGGCTTATACATAAAAATCATTTAAGCTGCATCAGAGCGGCAAGCACCTCCGTTTCGGGCGTGAACTGACAAGCGCGACCGGGGAGGAAATGAACGCGGCTCATGCCGACGCAGTTTGAAGGATGACAGATTTACATCCGGGCCAGTGCGTCCAGCTCATCGATCATGGGGAATAACATGCAGGTAAAATATTTAGCAGGGATTGTCGGCGCAGCCTTACTGTTGGCAGGTTGCAGTTCCAGCAATGAATTAACCTCTGCCGGCCAGAATGTGCGCTTCGTGCAGGAGAAGCCGGGCGCAGAGTGTCAGCTGTTAGGGACCGCGACGGGTAAACAGAGCAACTGGCTCTCCGGCCAGAATGGCGATGAGGGTGGTTCCATGCGCGGTGCGGCGAACGCTCTGCGTAACCAAGCGGCAGCGATGGGCGGCAACGTGATTTACGGCGTCAGCAGCCCGACGCAGAATCTGCTGTCGAGCTTTGTACCTACCGACAGCGAAATGAACGGCCAGGTTTATAAGTGCCCGAACTGATGCGTGACGCCTCTCTCTGCGAGCGCGGAGAGAGGCGTGGTCGCTAGATGAGGATCAGGCGCTAAGCTCCGCTTTCTTCTCCAGATAGAAGGCGTGCAGAGGACGCAGGCACTCTTCCAGACTGAGCATTCTTCCCGGTTGGGAAGGGATAATGGTACTAAAGATCTGGCATGGCGCCAGCTCCGCGTGCATCGCCTTGAGCTTGGGGCTTTTCTCGATAATCCGCGTCACGACGTTGTTTTCCAGCTCCGACAAATGCGGCGCACTGGTTTTGACTACCGCACCGGAGACAATTTTCTTCCCTTCCTCCGTCTCGCAGCAGTACAGTACGCCCAGGTAATGGGAAAACAGGTTCAACTTCCACTCTTCCTGAGGATACTGCTGGTAATCAATATTTGGCTGAGTGGTTAAGTCCACGGCATAGCACATTAAAAAATCCATATTTGAACTTAAGTATTGAATAACTGCTTGGTCATTCACTGTTTTCAACGCTTGTTGAATACCTGCGAGTAATGCCTCTACCTGCCTGTCTTCAATACATAATGTGCAGATTTGCTCATTCTGGAGAACCAGAATGAGAGTCGATTCAGTCTCGCCTGGTTTAAGAGTAATCGACATAATACGCCGCTCAGGATTCGGCTGCTGAATCTCCGCCATCTCTACGGCAGGGATGTTAGCGATCAGCGATTCATTATAAGCGATAAGCTCTTCTTTACAGGTTTCCCCTTTTTCGTGTAATCGCTTATACGTCGCAAGCAGACGGTTTTGAAGTATGAGAAGAAGATCGTGTAGTATGGGCGCTTGCAGATAATATTGCTGACAGAGCCCATTCGGCTGCTTTATTTTTAACAGCAGCGCCAGAAATCGATCTTCAAAGGTAATACCTGCGGTATTAAATCCAATAAACGTTCCTTGCATTATTTTCTCCTTTTTAAGCAGGCGCCAAGGTTTTCGACTGTGACAGGTCGATAACGCGATCGGCGGAGGCAATCGTCGATGGCCGGTGGGCGACAATAATTCTTGTAATACTAAGTGATGAGATGGACTGATTTATGACCGACTCATTGTTTAAGTCAAGATGGCTGGTTGCCTCATCCATAAACAGAATGCTTGGTTTACGATACAGCGCTCGGGCAATTAGAATACGCTGTTTTTGTCCACCGGAGATCCCCAGTCCCAGTTCGCCGACTATGGTTTCATAGCCCATCGGCATCTTCATGATCTCATCATGAATATTGCAACGTTTGGCGCATTCCATTACAAAATCAAGGTCGGCGTTGTCCTGAAAGCCGCTGATATTATCGATAAGCGATCCGGAAAAGAGGCGGTCTTCCTGCAGTACACAGGCGGTGCCAAGTCGATAATTATTAATACCAATTTTAGTGATATCAAGATTATCCGCTAAAACATCGCCACTGGTTGGTGAAAGCAGACCACACATCACTTTTAACAGCGTGGTTTTACCAACGCCTGAAGGACCGACCAGGGCCACGGATTCTCCTGGCTCAACCGTGATATTTAAATTTGAAAAAATCGGCTGAGAAAATGGATCATATTGATAACAGAGGTTTTTGACCTCCAGTTTGGCGCCTGAATCCGGAGAAAATACTTCTCGCGCGGGGAGCTCTTTTTCCGGCTCGCTAAAGACGATCTCTGACAGACGTTCGTTATGTAAAGAGAGCATTCGCAGTTGCATACACAAATCGACCAGGCTGGAGGCGCGCTGCGAGAATTGTCCACGGTAGGCGTTAAATGCCATAAACATACCGAGGGTCATATTATTATCAATAACCATGATGGCACCCAGCCAGAGGACTGCGACCTGATCGATAGCGGTAATGAAAGTGTTCACTCCTCCAAACATCATATCAAAGCGGGTTTGCTTAATACCGGCGTTGCAGGCTTCGATATTAATATTGAGCCAGTGCTGCGAACGACGTTCTTTAAGATTTAGCGCTTTGATGGTTGAGATGCCGTACAGAGATTCCATAAAGTGCGAGCTGGAGCGGGCACCTTTAATCACTTGCTCTTCAGTTACACGGCGATAAAACCGATAGGTTGCCAGGCGCATAATCGCATAGCATAGGGTAAAACCAACGACCACCCAGGTCAGCCAGCCGCCGTACAGCGTCAGCATGATCAGCAGGCCAATAGTCATGATCGAGTCGATAATGCCGCTGACAATACTATTCGTAAACGTCGAGCGTATCGTATCCAGGGAGGAGAAACGTGATTGAATATCTCCAAGATGACGTTTTTCGAAAAACGATAGCGGCAGACTCGTCAGATGATCGAAAAGGGTGGTTTTCCACTGAATATTCGTTAGCGTGTTCAGCGTCAGTGAGGTCCAGGCACGCAGCATACTGATGAAAGTGCGAAATAGCGTAAAAAAGACCAGACCGATACAGATGACCGACAGCAGGCTTTCGTCATGCGCCATAATGACGTGGTCAGTGACTAGTTGGGTGCCTATCGGTAGCAGTAAGCCAATCGCTTCAACGACAACGGAGAAGGCAAATATTTTCAGCAACACTGATTTTAAGCCGACAATATTGCGCATCAGATCTAACAAGCGCAGGCGAGACTTGGCTTTTTCCTGCTGGAAATTCTGATCGGGCCAGAGCTCTAAGGCGATGCCCGTAAAATAATTGGACATCTCCTGATTACCAATGATGCGCTTGCCTAGCGCTGGGTCGTGCACCACAAAGCTGGATTTGCGGACTTTGGTCAACACCACATAGTGGTTCATCCCCCAGTGCAGCACGCAGGGGAGTTTAAGCTGGCGAATCTCGTCAAGGTCTAATGACAGCGCCCGGCTTTTTAAACCAGCATGCTCCGCCGTTTTGCTCAAGGACATCAGCGTGACGCCCTGCGAAGGGCTGCCATAACGCTGGCGGAAATTGAACAGATCAATGTCCAGACCATAGTGGCCGCAAACCATAGCCAGGCAGGCGATTCCACACTCAGCGGCTTCCGATTGTAAGATAACGGGGGTTTTCTTCAGGAGAGAAAAGTTAACTTTTGCGATGATCTTTTCAAACAGTTCGTTATTCATTGACAGGGCCGCTCACACTTTGAGAAATCTTATAAACAGGGGTAAACATCCACATATAAAGCGGGCGCTCTTCAAGAAAGACGACGGCTTGTGCCTTAAGACCATTAGATAAACGCAACGTTTTACCATTGTGTTTGAACTCTTTATCTTTAATTTTCACAATTGCTTTATAAAGTGCCAGTTCCTGTTGTGCGGTACCATCGCCAACGTTAGTGTATTCAGACATTTCCTGTCGGGATGCCGGCATGGAAGATATGGAGAGAATCGTCCCGGGAAATTGGCCAAATTTATCCGAAGGAAATGCATCATATCTTATATTGATCGGATCACCGACTTTAAGATAAGGGATGGCATTATTCGGTAACCAAAGGATAAGATAGTATTCTACATTTCCTGTGGGTTTAATCTGCGCCAGGCTGCTGCCGTTTTCAACGGTCTGGCCTTGCGTTGCCGATAAAGACTCAATTCTACCATCGCTGGTCGCTTTAATAACCAGATTGCCGTTAGCATTGGATTCAACCAGCTGGTTTTTATAGTCATTAGCCTGGTTATACTGGCTGGAAATCTGGTTATCAAAGTCTGCAGCTTTTGTAACCCTGTCACTATTTAACTGGGTGATCTGTGATTCCAGTTGCATCTTTTGACTTACCAGCGACTGATAAGCACTCTGTTGCTGAAAGTATAAAGAGTGTTGGTAGTTATATTGATCCTTGGTGATGAGTCCATCGCTAAGGTATTTATCGTAGCTTGCAAGGTTAGCATGCATTTTTTTGAGTCCGGCCTGGGTGTTTTGTAACATCCGGTTGGTCTCTTTCAACGAATCGGTTGATGTTTTTAATTGTGCGTTTAACGCGTTAATCGTCTGGTTTTTATTATCAACCAGTTTTTTGATAATATCATTGGAGTTTTCAATTTTTTCGTTGATAGCTTCAATTTGTGCAGCGCTAACGTTACCGCTGGAGGTGTTGCGGGATACATCTATCTCATACAGCGGTTGGCCTTTCTTAACAAGATCGCCAATCTGTACATATTGCTTAATAACAAAGCCCTGTTGTGGAGAGAAAACGTTAATAGAATGAGGTAGCGTGATCACCTCACCTTTAACGTCTATACGTTGTGTGAATTTGCAAAATACTATTGCTGTTATTAACGCAATTAGAAACAGAGCGGACAATAAGGTCACGGCCCACGCAGGTAATCCGGCTAGCAATAATGCTTTACCTCTCCAGTGGTGCCTTTTATATTCAATCGCTTCCTTGCGATAGAGTTTATTATTCATGTTTTGCTTTTACTAAGTTGGCTTGTTTTAACTAAGGAAAAACAAAGGCCTAAAAGGCCTTTGTTTTGGTGAATATAACTCTTAGTATGACGGCCAAGGTGTAAAGGTGCCATCAAGACCTGAATCAATGAGATCTTTTAAATAATTAATACACTCATCCCAACCGATTGATGCAGCACCCACAGCCCCACCAACTGCGCCGACTGCCATACCAGCAAACAGACCTACCAGGTTTCCGAATAAACCAAAGCCCAGAAGCCCGCCATTAGTACCGCCCAGGGTGCCACCGATACTGGCGCCGATTGCCCCTACAACTACTGCGCCAAGGAAGGCACTACCTACGGCTTCAACGGCATTTCCCAGTAATGAGGTTACACCTGCTGAAAGTGAAGAAAAGTCCCAGCTATATCCGCCAGAGATCTCTTCCATTTCAAAAACAGTTAATTGTTTCATTAGCATTATTCCCTTAAATATTATATGGGTTGAAATTACGGGTCGATGTAATCGCCCGGTGCAGAACAATAGGAGGAAAAACCGGATTTATCAACAATATCTTTATGAATTATATGTGAATTAAGATAGGTCGATTTAATTTCATATATTATTTTGATCGGCGATGTCATCATAAAAGATGAAGTACTTTTCCGGGGTAGTACTTTAAAAACTATCATATAGGTATATTCATATTAAAGTGAGAAGGTGTGGAGGCAAGTTGCCCTTGCTTTTTGGGGGCATGTACGCCCCCAGACAAGACTATTGGAGAGGTTAATCAATCTTCCTGAATAACAACTTCCATCATTCCTTTTACAAGTCCAAGTGTGACATCGGCGCTACTATCGCTTTGCCGATAATAATCGGCAGTTAAATTGATGGTTTTATTGAGGTCATTGCTGTTATTTATCTTGTAATAGTAGCTATCGGTATCGTAGAAAGTAACAGGGCTACCCGATAGCTTGAATATGACTCCTACCTTATTGGCTGCGCCTGTTCCGGTAAGCATATTGTCGACAATACCATCACCTGAAGCACTAATCCCGCCAATTGGGTTGAACCAGTAGGTCACCGTGTTACCTACTGAATCATTCGGGCAGCTAATATTCATTGCAATGGTCTTCTGCGCTGGCGTTGTTGCCCCGCGAGCCAGTGACATGAGTTGTCCTTTGTCGATGCGATTCAACGTGACCTGCGATCGAGGCGTAGAGATGTTACAGGATGTGGTACGATAGTTAATGTTTTTAATTGTGATTGAACTTACTTCATATAATAATCTATCACTAGCGCTAGGGTTGGTTAGCAAATTTCCCACAGAGAAGGAAACTGATGGGTTTGAGGTGGACTTAGTGCTGGTATCAATTACGGTCTTTGTTTTAATTAACCATACCGTAATAAACTTATAGTTGTTTTCAGATGAGCTCGAAATGGGAACCACCGTTGAGCCCGCCTCAGCGGCTACCAGAGAACCGTTCTTACTACGTAATAAATCTGAGACCTGAAACCCAATTCCATCTATCCCTGTCTCATATACCGGACCACCCTGAATACCCGTGACACCTGGAACCACAGCAGCACCGATATCAATAATGTATTGGTCATTGGTGTTTTTATTACAAGTGAACGTTTTATATGAGCCTGTGCCAAATTTACGAGTATATAATACGGAACCCACAGGGATAGAAGTATCCGTGGGGATTTTAACATTATTTAGCGTTAGCCCCTGACGTTGGACGGAGCCACCGTATGTGCACTTAGCAGCTGCTTCACCACCCAGCATCAGCAATGTTATTAGGATAAAAATTCTTTTCATCAATATATTCCCCTATGGATGACTAACGGCAAACCGCTTCGATTTGACTGATGCCAGTCGCTTTGCCTTCCCTGGCCGGTAAAGTAAATGAAGCATTGCACTGCTGCGCGGCGCTTTTGCCCCACTGAACGTTAAGGATCCCGGTCTGCTGCAAGCCGGACATATAGACCATGCCCGCGTCGCTGACGATGCTTGGCTGCGATTTACTATTTCCGGCGAGCAGGACCATTGCGCCATAAGGTACGTCCTGACCATTGGCGGTTTTCAGATGCACAAAGGCCCGCTGGCCGATATTGCCGTCATAACTTGCACGCACGATGGCACCGCGCGTCGGAACAACGCTCTTCGTGGTTTCTGGCAGTTCCATATCTTCACCAAGGGTGGTGCTGTCCAGTGTGATATCGGTGCGACGATAAGGCGTAACGTACGGGACAATAGCGTAACCGCGATAGTCGGTGGAGATGGTGTTATCGTTGGCCAGTCTGACGTTATCCAGCCCTGGTGCTTTAATCAGCACGGCAGCGTCGGTGATGTCCTGGCCAAGCGTGATGCCATCGGCATGGGCAAGAATGCTGCCGTTGGCGCCGTAGTCAATACGTTGGCTGTTATTGTCATAGCTGTAGCCGGCATTAACGCTGCCGCGGGCGCCGTTATAAGTCCCGCGCATATCGCCGCTGTAGTATTCCCGGTTGCTGTAACCTTGCTGCAGGCTCCACTCGAGGCTGTCGTTATCCAGCCCAACTCCCCCTATGGATACCGACTGATCGGTGGATCCTGGATTGCTGTTGGTTAACTGATAGCTGGTATAGGTACCCGGCAGCCAGTTGCTCAGCGGCAGGGTCACCGTCAGGGTGATGCGTTGATCGTCCTGGGCGTCTTTACCGGAGCTATCCCCGCTCCAGGTGTAACGGTTATAGCTATAGCCCAGATAGTAGTTCACATTGCGGAAGCCGCCGTTGTACCCCACGCTGATCGACTTGTTGGTGCGCTTATCGTCCCAGTAATCTTCAATTAACCCACTAACGGACAGGCTACCCAGGCCTTTACCCAGGCTTTGGTTAACCGTCAGGTTGGTACGGTTACGCAGCGAACGCGGGCTATAGTTGCCGTCATTAGAGTAGCTATCCAGCACCTCGGAGAGGGTATTAAACCCGCGGGTGGAATAGCGGTAACCCGCGATGGTGACGTTAGTGCCGGTTTCGACGATGTTTTTCCCGTAACGTACGCGCCAGGACTGCCCGGAGGTCTTTTCATCGTCTTTCATTTTCGACCAGGCTTGGGTGACGTCTGCCGAGGCGGCGCCTAGCTCGCCGAGGTTATAGCCGAGACCCGTCGATAGCGCCTGGTAGCGCGAGGCCGCCTGCATGCCGCCATATACTGTCAGGCTGCTGGAGACGCCGTAGGTCGCGGTAGCCTGAGTAAATGGCGTTTCATCGACTCCACCATCGTAAGGACGATATTTACCGGAAGTAATCTCATACTCCAGTTGATTTTCACGCACCATGACCGGCAGGGTGGCGAACGGCACAACAAATTCTTGCTTGGATCCGTCGGACTCTTCCACGCTGACGTAAAGGTCGCCGCTACCGCCGCTCGGGTACATATCGGTGATTTCAAATGCCCCGGGCGCCACGTAGGTCTGGTAAACCTGGTAGCCGTTCTGTTTAATGACGACGCGGGCGTTGGTTTTGGCGATACCGCGAATAATCGGCGCATAGCCGCGCATACTTTCCGGCAACATCGTGGTATCGGTGGCCAGCTGAATACCGGTAAACGGCACGCTGTCGAAGATGGTTGAGAGTGAAGAGCTCTCACCCATCACCAGGTTACTGTTGATCGGGCGGATGCTGCGTTGCATATAGAGATAGGCGGAATCCCAGTCCCCGGCATCGCCATTGTTTTTATTCCAGGTGCTGAGGTTGCGGATACGCCATGGGCCAACGTTGAGGCCAGACTGCAGGTTCAGGCTGTAGTATTCATCATTGGCCTGCATGTCGTTCGAGCCGCTGAACTGGTAGTTCACCAGCAGGGCGTTGATGCCATCATCAAACTGATCCGGTGGAATATATCCCTGCGCGGTGGTGGATAAGGCCGCCTGCGGAATAGAGATATTTAAGCGCTGGGCGGTGAAGTCAAAGTCCGCTTTGGTGTCCGGAATGACAGAAAAGTTTGCACAGCCGTTTTGATCCTCGGCTAATTCTGGAAAGGCTTTTATCCTTACGCCATATTCCGCCAGTGCTTTTAGACTCAGGCAGGGAACCAGAGCGGGTTCGCGGTTATCGCTGCTGGCACGATTGTTGGCGACAAACTTTATCGTCCTGGTATCCAGGTAGCGGCCATTAAACATGATATCGACCCGATAATCCCCCGGCGCCTGCGCGTTCTGGGTCTGAAATACGGATAAGTCAGGAGTGGTTGATGGATCGCTACCATTCAATGAGCTAATGAATGAGGGATCGAAAAAGTCACGTGCTTGCGCTTTATTATTCAAACCAGAAAGCAATGCCGGAAGCATTGCAAGGAAGATGGTGGATAGTTTGAATAATCCATTATTCTTATTTGGCATAGACACATCCCTATAATGATAAAATAAATTTCTTATTACAGCGATGAGGAGTAGAGCGACCCAGCTCCGCCATAATCATTGACAACTTTCCAGGTAATACTGGAGGCATTAATATTTTCTTTTAACGTCACTTCTTTAGTCGTCATCGGGGCGACCGAGTTGACTTCCGGCTTCACTTCTTTGCTGCCAATCTGGATGCTATGGAAATAGAAGAAAAAGGGCGTTGGATTTTTGATCGTCAGCTTAGTGCCAGATTTTCGCCATTCGAGCTTTTTCGCTTCCGCATTAGGGGAGAGGTCGAAAAGTGCTTTAGGGCGATAGACCAGACGCATGCGGTGACGGACTGCCAGTTGAATGGTGTTGTTATTCGCTTTGGCATCATCTGCCGGAGGAATCGCCATGACGTTAAAATAGTACATGGATTCCCGGTCGGTCGGCGCATTAACGTTTCCGTTAGAAAACAGACGAACCGTATTCTGTTGTTTCCCTTCAAGGCGGAACAGCGGCGGTGTGGCCATAAAAGAGGGCGCTTTTCCTGCCGGCGCTTCAACCCAGGATTTAATCAGATAGGGAATATCATCTTTATTTTCTATTTGCGCGGTGATTTCACGTGCGCCTTCTTTATACAGATAGCGGGTGGATTCCACTACAATACCGGCATGGGCAATACTGCTGAGGAGTAATGCACAGGAAGCGGTGAAAGTTAATAAAGTCCTGAACATGTTTTTTCTCTGAATGCAAAAAAGGGCCCGCCGTGAAGCGGGGCCCTTTGGGGAAAAATTAGATGGTGTAATCGATAGTAAAGGTCGCAACACCTTTAACCGGGCCTTCGGTTACCGGAGTAGCAGAGTTCACTTTTACATAACCAGTGGTGTACTTCAGCTGAGTACCGGTAGTAGCAGAGTAGCTTTCGGTCATGGTGTCAGAACCGTCGAAGGCTACGCGATGGGAATCGCTGAGACGCTGGATACCGATACCGATACCGGTAGCGCCGCCAGCTGCGGTGTTGTCCAGGATGGTTTTATCGCTGGAGGTGATACCGGCAACGTTTACAGTCAGGCCAGTAACCGGGTTAGCGCTGCCCTGTGCGCAGTCAGTAACTTTAAAACCGAAGTCCTGAGTTTTGAACAGAGTACCTGCCGCTTCAGCATTTGCTTCCGCAGTGGTCACAGTGATCAGCTGAACGATACCGTTGTTCAGGGTACCCGTCGGAGTCACGACGCAAGAGTTAGCTGCATCAGAGACTTCACCCAGTACAGTTACCTGAGCAGTGTTAGTTGCCATTGCCTGAGCACTCAGCACTGCAGATGCAGCGACCATTACAGCTACGATTGTCTTTTTCATTTAATTAATCCATATATAGATACTTAGTCCTGTGTAGAGTCGATAACAGTTATCAAGGGAATGGAGTATGCATTCGCATTGATATTGAAAATAAGCGCCAGCATTCCTTTATATAGTGCTGAGACTAATCATCCTGTTGAACAACGCTACCATATCGCTTGCCATAGCGAACCATGGGAAAGCGGGAGTAATTTAAAAGCATGGTGCAAAAAATGCTTGTGAATTCTTTATGAAATGCCTCTGAATTTAATGCTTTTATAGTAGATTGAGATGCTGCCATTATTTGAGGTGAATTTAATCTGAAAATGCGGGGGCTAAACAAGATAACTGTCGCATATTGATTTATCTCCTGTATTCTGTGTGGCGCCGGTCAATGTGAACTAAACTCGTTCCTTTTTGAAATGATAATGTTCATAGACCATGTTGGCTGAACTAATTAGAATTTATTATGGATAATGGTTTTTCGTGGGGCAGGGATATGGATAACGCTGCGTTATTTAATGGGTGTATGATTAATCATGAAGTTATCTTTAATGCAAATATGAATGAGCTGCGGCCGCTTTCAGGTGACGGAGAGTGTGTCAGCCTCAATGCGCCCACTGCCAGATGCTTGCTGTTACTCTTGCAGAATAGCGGTAAAGTGATTTCGCGGGATGAATTTCTGGCTGCTGTTTGGGAAACCCGGGGAGTGGTGGTGTCACAAAATACGTTCTATCAAAATATCTCTTTGCTGCGAAAATCATTGCTCAAAGCGGGGCTGTCGGCGGATATCATTATCACCGTCAGGCAAAAAGGGTTTAGCGTCGCGCCAGATACCCTGATCATCCCTCTCTCTGATGAAGAGTGCGAGAATATGAATCGGGCGACATTAACGCATTATCAAAATAATAAGGTTGCCGACGTTACTGCCGAGAGCAAAGGTCATTCTGACGATCACGTAGTTATTCCATTAACAGAAAGCTTAGCGATTCAGGGCAATGAGTTGATAGAGAATAAAGTGGAGATACCAGAAAAACAATCGGAACGATTACAGGTAACTTTTAAAATGCCCACCTGGTTAATCGCGCTGATTGTAGTGATGATTGTGATTAATATCGTGGTGCTGGTGGTGCTTCACCGTTAGCTTGTCGCAATAGGGGGTTATCACGTAATGCGATAGCTGACAGCTGACAGCTGACAGCTGACAGCTGACAGCTGATAGCTGTTTACCTAATCCTCTGGCAAGAAATGGCTTCACATGGTTTGTCTGCCAGAGCGTCCTGGCAGACAAGTGAATCTGACGTTTATCGCTGCTTCAGCCCTAAATCCAGCGGCGTCTTGCTGGGTTCCCCGCCGATCTCGCGCGCCAGCTTCGGCACCATGTAGCCGGAGATGAGGGTCAATAGTTCACGCATGATTTCACGGGCTTCATCATCGCTAACCATGAAGTGCGCCGCCCCTTGCACCCGATCCAGCACGTGCAGGTAGTAGGGCATTACCCCGGCGTCAAACAGCGCATTGCTGAGGTCGGCCAGGGTTTGCGCGTTGTCGTTCACCCCGCGCAGCAGCACGCTCTGGTTGAGCAACGTGACGCCCGCCTGACGCAGCATGGCCATCGCCGCGCGGAACTCATCGTCAATTTCATTGGCGTGGTTGACGTGGTTAACCAGGATTACCTGCAGCGACGAACGCTGGAAGCGGCTGGCCAGCGTCTCGGTGATGCGCGCCGGGATCACAATTGGCAGGCGGCTGTGAATACGCAGACGCTTAACGTGCGGAATAGCTTCCAGCTGGGTCATCAGCCAGTCAAGCTCATGGTCCTTTGCCATCAGCGGGTCGCCGCCGGAGAAGATGATTTCATCAAGCTGCGGATGCGCTGCGATGTAGTCCATTGCCGTCTGCCAGTTGCGCCTGGTGCCCTGATTTTCGGCGTATGGGAAGTGGCGGCGGAAGCAGTAACGACAATTTACCGCACAACCGCCTTTCACCAGTAGCAGTGCCCGGTTGTGATATTTGTGCAACAAGCCGGGCACCACGCTGTGCTGTTCTTCCAGCGGATCGGTGGAGTATCCGGGGGCGACGATAAACTCTTCCTCGGCGGTAAGTACCTGACGAAGCAGCGGATCGTTAGGGTTGCCTTTCTCCATGCGGGCGATAAACGCGCGCGGGACGCGCAGCGGGAACAGGCGTCTGGCCTCGCGTCCGGCCAGCAGTTTTTCATCAGCGTCTACATTTAAAAGACGCAGCAGTTCATCAGGACTGGTCACAACATTGGCAAGTTGCGTTATCCAATCTTCTCTGGATGGGGTATTTAGGGTTACAATATGCGCCATTTTGTGGCTTAGCTACCAGTTAAACAATTTCAGAGGGCCTTATGGCGACTTACTATAGCAACGATTTTCGTGCTGGTCTTAAAATCATGTTAGATGGCGAACCTTATGCGGTAGAAGCCAGCGAATTCGTTAAACCAGGTAAAGGCCAGGCGTTTGCGCGCGTTAAACTGCGCCGCCTGCTGACTGGCACCCGTGTTGAGAAAACCTTCAAATCTACCGATTCGGCAGAAGGCGCGGACGTTGTCGATATGAACCTGACTTACCTGTATAACGACGGTGAGTTCTGGCACTTCATGAACAACGAAACTTTCGAACAGCTGTCTGCTGACGCGAAAGCGATCGGTGACAACGCTAAATGGCTGCTGGATCAGGCTGAGTGCATCGTGACCCTGTGGAACGGCCAGCCGATCGCGGTCACCCCGCCGAACTTCGTTGAGCTGGAAATCATTGAAACCGATCCAGGTCTGAAAGGCGACACCGCGGGTACTGGCGGTAAACCAGCGACCCTGTCTACTGGCGCCGTGGTTAAAGTTCCGCTGTTCGTCCAGATTGGCGAAGTGATCAAAGTGGATACTCGCTCTGGCGAATACGTATCCCGCGTGAAATAATTTCGCGTCATGATGACTGGCGCAGCCTCCGTGCTGCGCCGCTCTTTACGCACAGGTACGACGAACACGAGACATGAAGCGCAGCGTAAAACTTCTGGTGTTACTGTTTCTGAGCAGCGCGTTACTGGCTGGCTGCAACACCGCCCGCGGAGTGGGTGAAGATATTCAGGGCCTGGGCCACGCCATCTCTCACGCCGTGAGCTAAATTTCCTTCCGTTTTGCTAGTGGCGGTTGCCTCCTGGCGCGCCAGCTTCCTCCACGAATATTCCTTTTCTCTTAAAAATCGCAAAGATCCCTTCATCTGTGGACGGTTTGTCTATGCTTATAGGGCATGAAAACAAAACTGACACTAAGGATGACATTATGGTGAAAAAAACGATTGCAGCGTTCTTTACGGTTTTGGTCCTCTCTTCAGCACTGACTGCTTGTAACACTACGCGCGGAGTGGGTCAGGATATTTCAGAAGGCGGCAGCGCAATCTCTGGTGCGGCAACCAAAGCTCAGCAATAACGCCGTCGACGGTACGGTTTTACGCCGTACCGTTCTTCACTTCCCCCATCCTGTTGGATATACTCACTGCGACTTTTCATCCACCTTACGGGACGACCCGTAAGCGTTTCTCATCCGGGGACGGCCCCAGCAAAGGAGCCTTATGTCCTGGATAGTCTTATTTATCGCTGGTCTGCTGGAAGTGGTATGGGCCGTCGGCCTGAAATATACCCATGGCTTTAGCCGGCTGGTTCCCAGCGTCATCACCATCGTGGCGATGGTCGTCAGCATGGCGCTGCTTTCGTGGGCGATGAAAACCCTGCCGGTGGGAACTGCTTACGCCGTCTGGACCGGAATCGGCGCTGTGGGCGCCGCCGTGACCGGTATTGTGCTGTTGGGTGAATCCGCCAGCGCTATGCGTATCGCCAGTCTCGCCTGCATCGTGGTCGGCATCATTGGCCTGAAGATTAGCGCGCACTAGTTGTAGCGCTGATTGACCCAGATCAGTTTGCTGACATCAAAGCCCTGCCGGGTAGCAATATCCAGCATCTGCTGCCTGACCTCCGGAGCGATGGTGGGTGCCCGCGCCAGTAACCAGAGATAGTCGCGATCGGGTCCGCAGACCAGCGCGTAACGATACTCCTTATCCAGCGCAATGACGTTATAGCTGCCGTAGAAAGGGCCGAAGAAGGAGATCTTCAACGCGGCGCGGCTGGGCTCCCCGGTAAAGTACGCCACTCCGTCCGTTTTCTGCCACATACCGCGGTCGGGGTTATAGCCTTTATTGACCACGTCCAGGCCGCCGTCATCGCGTGGGTGCCAGGCGATCGTGACCTTTTCCAGACCGCTTTCAAAAGGGTGGTCAAAGCGGGCGATTTCATACCAGGTACCCAGATAGCGCTGAACGTCGAAGGGACTGACCACGGTGATGCCCGGCGGCGGGGTGGGCGTGCTGCAGGCGACAGACAGGAACGAGACGGCAATCGCGGTGATTATCGGCAGGATACGCATGGCATGCTCCTTGCTGGCTTTTAAGCTAAGTGTAGAGTCCAGCAGGGAAAAGGCGGCAAGATTTTTACATGAAGCGAGCCCGGTAGCAGAAATGCGACCGGGCTCTTGCAGGATCAGATAAACAGTACGCCAACGAGGGTGATGACGCTGAGGATTGCCGCCAGGCCGTAGAAGACCCACTTACCGTTGGGTACATGGATTTTCAGGTCGTGCATGGCGTGGTGAATACGGTGTAGACCGCACCACAGCGGCAGAACAATCATCAGAAAGATGAATGCGCGGCCGATAAAGCTTTGGGCAAAAGCCAGCACGCGCTCATAGCTGAAGGCGTCTGCCGGGGCGAGCCCCAGCGGCAGCAAGATGCCGACCAGCAGCACCATCACCGGCGCGACGATCGCGCCCCACATGCCGCCTGCGCCAAACAGCCCCCAGAATACGGGTTCATCGGAACGTTTCGGATTGGGATTAATCATCTCAGCCTCCTTACCAGAACAGGGCGACAAACAGGATCACCACAGTGACCACCGCCGTTACCACCCAGAGCCCTTTAATGACCGGCTCTGGCCCCATTTTTTCGCCTTTGATGATGACGCTGGCGGCTTTCGGCGCCAGCTCAAACCAGGTTTTGGTGTGTAGCAGCGCCGCCGCCAGGGTAATCAGATTGAGGATCACCACCACCGGGTTTTGCAGGAATCCGATATATCCCGCCCAGCTTTCGGCGCCGTGCTTGAGGGCAAACAGCCCGTAAATCAGCACAATGCTAAACCATACTGTCGGTACCGCTGTCCCTTCCCGCACCATGTAGAAGCGATAAAACGGCAGCTTTTTCCACCAGGTGGAGGTCATTGGCCGCACGTAGGGTTTGCGTTTCGTCGTCATAATGCACTCCTTAGCGTGGTTTCAGGGTGGCGATAAGAAAGTCTTTCGAGCTTTCCACCTTGCCCTGCTGGATCGCGGCCGCCGGGTCGACGTGCTTCGGACACACTTCCGAGCAGTAGCCCACGAAAGTACAGGTCCAGACGCCGTTCTGTCCGTTAAGCTGCGCCATACGTTCCTTTTTGCCGTGGTCGCGGCTGTCTTCGTTGTAGCGGTGGGCGAGGGTGATCGCCGCCGGGCCGATAAATTCCGGATTCAGGCCGAACTGCGGGCAGGCGGCATAGCACAGCCCGCAGTTGATGCAGCCGGAGAACTGATGGTATTTGGCCATCTGGGCTGGCGTCTGCTTGTTTGGCCCCTGGTCCGGCGTGCGGTTATTGCCGATGATATACGGCTTAATGGCCTCCAGACTTTCGATAAAGTGGGTCATATCCACCACCAGATCGCGTTCGATCGGGAAGTTGGCCAGCGCCTCAACTTTGATGCCTTTGGTGTAATCGCGCAGGAACGTTTTGCAGGCCAGCTTCGGCACTTTGTTGACCATCATGCCGCAGGAGCCGCAGATCGCCATCCGGCAGGACCAGCGGTAGCTCAGGTCTGGCGCCAGGTTGTCTTTGATGTAGCCCAGGGCGTCCAGCAGCGAGGTCTGCTCATCATAGGGCACGTCATAGAATGCGCTATGCGGTGCGGTGTCGACCTCCGGGTTGTAGCGCACCACTTCGACTTTCAGGTTTTTCATCTCAGCCATGGGTGGTCTCCTTCTTCTCAGCCGCTTCCGCTTCGGCGCCATAGACACGTTTTGCCGGTGGCAGCGTGGTGATCTTCACGTCGCCATATTCCAGACGGGTGGTGCCATCGGCCTCGCGGAAGGCGAGGGTGTGCTTGAGGAAGTTGACGTCGTCGCGCTCGGTACAGCCCTCATCCAGACGCTGGTGCGCACCGCGCGATTCTTTTCGGGCGATGGCCGAGTGCGCCATACATTCGGCAACGTTCAGGCCGTGTCCCAGTTCAATGGTGTACAGCAGGTCGGTGTTGAACACGCTGGAGTTGTCGGTAATGCGCACGCGCTTGAAGCGCTCCTGCAGCTCAGCCAGCTTATCGATAGTTTTCTGCATCAGCTCCGGCGTACGGTAGATGCCGCAGCCTTCCTCCATCGACAGCCCCATTTCGTCGCGGATTTTCGCCCAGTTTTCGTTACCTTGCTGGTTAACGAGATTTTTCAGCCGTTGCTCTACATCGGCGGCCTGTGCATCCAGTGCGGCACTATTTGCCTCAGTCGTCTGTGCGGCGCGCTGCATAGCCTGTTCCCCGGCCAGGCGGCCGAAGACCACCAGCTCGGCCAGCGAGTTGGAACCCAGACGGTTGGCGCCGTGCAGACCGACGGACGAGCATTCGCCCACGGCAAACAGCCCTTTGATCCGGGTTTCGCACTGCTG
Organism: Klebsiella sp. w6; assembly: GCF_033100215.1. Lineage (NCBI taxonomy): Bacteria > Pseudomonadati > Pseudomonadota > Gammaproteobacteria > Enterobacterales > Enterobacteriaceae > Klebsiella > Klebsiella sp. w6. The sequence goes on along the minus strand of NZ_CP136907.1, from coordinate 5,100,759 downwards.
ATCGGTTTCGATACCGCCCATGGTGTAGTGCGCGGTCGGGCGCACCGGGATCGGCTCTTTCACCGGGTCGACGCCGACGTAGGCTTTCGCCAGTTCACAGATAAACGGCAGACGCTCCAGCAGTTTTTTCTCGCCGAGGTGGCGGAGATCGAGGTAGACCACGTCGCCGCGCGGCGTCGGGATGGTGTTCCCTTTCCGCCATTCGTGCCAGAAGGCCTGGGACACTTTGTCGCGTGGACCCAGCTCCATATATTTGTTCTTCGGTTCGCCGAGCGGGGTTTCCGGGCCCATGCCGTAATCCTGCAGGTAGCGATAGCCGTTTTTGTTGACCAGAATCCCGCCTTCACCGCGGCAGCCTTCGGTCATCAGGATCCCGGAGCCCGGCAGGCCGGTCGGGTGATACTGAACAAATTCCATATCGCGCAGCGGCACGCCATGGCCCAGCGCCATACCCATACCATCACCAGTAACGATGCCGCCGTTGGTGTTGTAGCGATAGACGCGCCCGGCGCCGCCGGTAGCCAGCACGACCGCGTTAGCGCGGATCTGCACCAGGGTGCCTTCCATCATATTCATCGCCACCAGGCCGCGGGCCTGCCCGTCATCGACCAGCAGGTCAAGGACGAAATGTTCATCAAAGCGCTGAATTTGGGGAAACTGAAGGGAGGTCTGGAAGAGAGTATGTAGCATGTGGAAGCCGGTTTTATCGGCGGCAAACCAGGTGCGTTCGATTTTCATCCCACCGAAGCGCCGGACGTTGACGCTGCCGTCGGGGCGGCGGCTCCACGGGCATCCCCACTGTTCCAGCTGGGTCATTTCCGTTGGGCAGTGATGAACGAAATAGTCGACGACATCCTGCTCGCACAGCCAGTCGCCTCCGGCGACGGTGTCGTGAAAATGGTACTCAAAGCTATCGTGATCCTGGGCAACGGCTGCGGACCCCCCTTCTGCAGCGACCGTATGGCTGCGCATCGGATAGACTTTAGAAATCAGGGCAATTTTGGCATTGGGGTTGGCCTGGGCGGCGGCGATAGCGGCGCGTAGGCCTGCTCCGCCAGCACCAATTACGGCGAGATCGGCTTGAAAAGTTTGCACGACATTCCTCCAGTTTTAGTGTATTTCGCCGCCGGGCTGGCGAAAAAGTATCACTGCTCCTTTATAGGTACAGGAGTATAGCCGTAGGGTCAGTAAGGAAAATTGACGTGTTCGATTTTTTTATCGATATGTGCGGTTATTTATCAGTGATATTTATGCATTCAGGTTAACGATAGATTAATGGCATGTAATCTGCCGGGGATTGCACAAAATTTGTTTCACTCGCCGGTTGCGAGTAGACTTCGTGCCCTTAATTTGCAATCGGAGAAAGTACCATGAGCGAGACGGCAACCTGGCAGCCGAGCGCACCCATTCCCAATCTGTTGAAACGCGCGGCGGTGATGGCGGAAATCCGCCGTTTCTTTACCGATCGCGGCGTGCTGGAGGTGGAGACGCCTTGCATGAGTCAGGCGACGGTAACGGATATTCATTTGTTCCCGTTCGAAACCCGTTTCGTCGGCCCGGGCCATTCACAGGGACTCAATTTGTACCTGATGACCAGTCCGGAATACCATATGAAGCGCCTGCTGGCGGCGGGCTGCGGTCCGGTTTTCCAGTTGTGTCGCAGCTTTCGTAATGAAGAGATGGGCCGGCATCACAACCCGGAATTCACCATGCTGGAGTGGTATCGTCCGTGCTATGACATGTATCGCCTGATCAACGAGGTGGACGACCTGCTGCAGCAGGTTCTGGAGTGTCAGCCAGCGGAAAGCCTCTCCTATCAGCAGGCGTTCCAGCGTCATCTGGATATTGATCCGCTCTCTGCTGATAAAACGCAGTTGCGTGAAGTCGCGGCGAAGCTGGATTTAAGCAATATCGCCGATACTGAAGAAGATCGCGACACGCTGCTGCAACTGTTGTTCACCATGGGCGTGGAGCCGCACATCGGTAAAGATCGGCCGACGTTTATCTATCATTTCCCGGCCACCCAGGCCTCGTTAGCGCAGATCAGCCCGGAAGATCATCGGGTCGCTGAGCGCTTCGAGGTTTACTACAAAGGTATTGAGCTGGCGAATGGTTTCCACGAGCTGACCGATGCCCGCGAACAGCGTCTGCGATTCGAGCAGGACAACCGCAAACGCGCCGCGCGCGGCCTTCCGCAGCAGCCTATCGATAACAACCTGCTGGCGGCACTAGAGGCGGGCCTGCCGGACTGCTCCGGCGTGGCGCTGGGCGTTGACCGTGTGGTGATGCTGGCGCTGGGTGCCGAAAGCATCGGCGAGGTGATCGCCTTTACGGTCGACCGCGCCTGATGGCGCTGTCACCTCCTGCCGCCTTAGAGCGGGGGAGGTGACAGACCCGCCCTGACCGATCCTCCCTCACGCTATCCCGGTTTTCGCCCGAATACCCACAATCTCCTTCCGTGCTTTTGCTACTATCCGCGCTCATTTTTTGAGGCCAGGCGTTGCCTGTTGGGTGATGCCCACGTTTGGATAGATTTATGCATCAACAATTCAAGAAGATGAGCCTGATTGGGCTGATTCTGATGATCTTCACTTCGGTGTTTGGCTTTGCCAACAGCCCGTCGGCGTTTTATCTGATGGGCTACAGCGCGATGCCGTTTTATCTTTTTTCCGCCCTCTTTTTCTTTATTCCGTTCGCGCTGATGATGGCGGAGATGGGATCGGCTTATCGTCGCGAAGAGGGCGGGATCTATTCCTGGATGAACCACAGCGTCGGGCCGCGCTTTGCTTTCATCGGCACCTTTATGTGGTTTGCGTCGTACGTGGTGTGGATGGTGAGTACGGCGGCTAAAATTTGGGTGCCGTTATCCACCTTTTTGTTTGGCGCGGACAAAACCCAGACCTGGGCGCTGGCTAGCCTGACCCCGACGCAGACGGTGGGCATTCTGGCAGCCTGCTGGATGGGTGTCGTGACCTTTATTGCCGTCAAAGGGATCAATAAAATCGCCAAAATCACCGCCGTCGGCGGCATCGCGGTGATGGGGCTTAACCTGGTGCTACTGCTGGTGAGTGGGGCGATCCTCCTGCTCAACGGCGGCCATTTCGCCCAACCGTTAAACTTCACCCTTTCACCTAATCCCGGGTATCAGTCGGGCATGGCGATGCTGTCGTTTGTGGTATTTGCCATCTTTGCCTATGGCGGAATTGAGGCGGTCGGCGGCTTAGTGGATAAGACTGATAAGCCGGAAAAGAACTTTGCCAAAGGTATTATCATCGCGGCGATCGTTATCTCGGTCGGTTACTCGCTGGCGATTGTGCTGTGGGGCGTGAGCGCCAACTGGCAGCAGGTGCTTGGCGCGCGTTCGACCAACCTCGGCAACATCACCTATGTGCTGATGACCAGCCTTGGGACGACGCTCGGCCAGGCTCTGCACCTGACGCCAGAGTCGGCGGCCCTGACCGGAGTCTGGTTCGCCCGTATTACGGGCCTGTCGATGTTTCTCGCTTACACCGGCGCGTTCTTCACCCTCAGCTATTCGCCCCTGAAAGCGATTATCCAGGGCACGCCAAAAGCGCTCTGGCCGTCGGTGATGACCCGTCTCAACGTCAACGGCATGCCCGCCGCGGCGATGTGGCTGCAGTGCCTGCTGGTCGGGGTGTTTATTGTGCTGGTGTCGTTCGGCGGGGATAGCGCTTCGGCGTTTTATAACAAGCTGACGCTGATGGCCAATGTCTCCATGACCTTGCCCTACCTGTTCCTGACCATCGCCTTCCCGTTCTTCAAGGCGAAAACGCATCTCGACCGGCCGTTCGTGATTTTCAAAAACCGTTCGTCGACGCTGCTGGCGACCGGCGTGGTGCTGCTGGTGGTGACCTTCGCCAATATCTTCACCATTATCCAACCCGTCATCGACAGCGGGGACTGGAACAGTACCCTGTGGATGGTCGGTGGGCCGATCTTCTTCTCACTGCTGGCGCTGGGGATCTACGAAAGCTACCGTCGGCGCATGGCGTCCGGCGCGCTGGTGATGGAGAGTTAAAGAACCTGCCCGGCGGTGCCGCCGGGCAGGGGATGGTTTACAGGCTACCAGCCGTACGGCGGCTGGTTTTTCCGGCCGAGGTCATGGTTTTACTGCTTTGCCTGCCGTCGATACTTTCCAGACGCATCTGGAACGGAGGGAACGGCATATCAATGCCATGCTCGCGGAAGCCCGCCAGGATCAGCTGATGCATCTCATGGCGCAGCGGCATGCGATGCCCCATCTCCGCGGCAAAAATACGCAGCTCGAAAATCTGGATCCCCTGCTGCAGGTCGACGAGAAACGCCTCCGGCGCCGGGGTATCGATGACCAGCGAGCAGCGATGCGCCGCGGCAATGAGGATTTTCGTGACCTCGTCGGTATCGGCGTCCACGGGGGCCGGCACTGTCAGCACCACGCGGGTGACTGAGTCTGACAGCGACCAGTTGATAAACTGTTCGGTGATGAACGCCTTGTTCGGCACGATAATCTCTTTCCGGTCCCAGTCACTGATGGTGGTCGCACGGGTATTAATGCGGGTGACGCTGCCCGTCAGGTCGCGAATGGTGACTGTATCGCCGATGCGGATCGGCTTCTCAAACAGGATAATCAGGCCGGAGATAAAGTTGGCGAAGATCTCCTGCAGGCCAAACCCGAGACCCACACCCAGCGCGGCGACCAGCCACTGCAGCTTCGACCACTCAATACCGATCATCGAGAAGCCCACCAGCCCGCCGACGAGCATCAGCAGATATTTGGTGATGGTGGTGATGGCGTAGCCGGTGCCGGGCGTTAAATCGAGATGCTGGAGGATCGCCAGCTCCAGCAGCGCGGGCAGGTTGCGCACCAGCTGAGTGGTGATGATCAGCACCAGAATGGCAATCAACACCGCGCCAAGCGTGATCGGCTCAAGGCTTTCCACCCCTTGTACCGTCGAGGTCACGTCCCACAGCGAGATATTCTCAAGGAAGCCAAACGCCGAGTGAATTTCCGACCACAGCACGATGACCGACAGCAGCGCGATCAGCATCAGCAGGGAACGCACAAGCCGCAGCGACTGGGTACTGATGGCATCGAGATCGACCTCGCTGACCTCCGTCTCCACCGACCCCTCCGGACTGCTGACGTGAACGGGCTCATCTTCGCCGCGGGCGCGCTGGGCGAGAATTTCCGCGCGACGGTGGCGGGCCCGGTCGAAGGCCAGCCGGCGGCGCTGGATCAGCATCCAGCGGCGGATGATGTGATAGACCACCAGCAGCAAGAACCAGATGGCGACCGAGGTTTCCAGACGCGCAAGCAGCGCCTGGGCGGTGGCGAGGTAGCCGACGGCGGCCGCCAGCATGGCCACCAGCGGGGCGCCAAGCATCAGGTTCCACAGCAGGCGGTTCACCATATTGTCGCCATTCCCCTCTTTATCCAGATAGAGCGGAATACCGGCGTGCTTAAGGCTCAGGGTAACCACCGCCAGCGCGCCGCAGATCAACAGGAAGCACAGGCGGCCCAGCGAAGCGGAGAACTCGCGGTCGTTAAGATTATCAAACATGATCAGCGCCATAATCAGCGGCACAATCAGCCCGATGCTCATCAGGTAGTAGCGCATCGCTTTCGCCACGCGGTTACGCGGCCAGCCGAAGTGGGCGATAAACAGCCCGTTTGGCCGGGCGAAGGTGGCGCAGATCATCACCACCCACAGCAAAGGCACGGTCGCCGTGACCCCATCGCCTATCGCCACCGCCAGCGGGAAGGGCCAGGCGGACTGCAGGCCATAGCCGAGCGTCATCCACAGCACCGGCAGCGGCGAGGCCACCAGTATCGACCAGAAGACCGTGCGCAGCGTCAGCCAGAAGTGATCCTGGGTGACTTTCCCCACCCGGGCGCTGGAGCGCTCAAGGAAGCGGGTGAAATGGCGTCGGGAGCTGATGCTAAAGCCAACCAGCAGCAGGGCGGCAAACAGCGGCAGCAAGGTCTCTTTGCTGGTGAGCATCATCGCGCTGGCTTTGCCCAGCTCGCTGATGGTATCCAGGGAGATCAGACGCCGTAGATCCTGGACAATCTCCAGCGGCCAGGAGAAGCCGATGGGGCTGACGTCCGAAGTCCAGAACAGATAGCGGTGGGTCGCTTCGTTGATCTCTTTCAGCGCGTCTTCCAGCTGGCCGTTGGCGACCTTCAGCTTAGTGAGCTCCAGCATCAGAGTATCGCCGCCGCGCAGCAGCGAGTTCAGCAGCTCGTTCTGCGTGCGCAGCTGCGCCTGCAGGATCTTGTTCTGCTCGCTGGTCAGCGGTTGGCCGTCGGCCTGACGGATCTGCCGCAGCTGTGGTTGCTTACTGAGTAAATCTTCAAAGCGCAGACGCTGCACGCGCAACTGTGCCATTTCCGTATCCAGCTGCTGTGGGCGAGGGCGTTCCGGCAGTCGCGCCACCTGGGCGCGTAAGGCTTCACCCAGCAGGTTGGAAGAGCCCAGCCACTGCGATTGCTCGCGCAGGGTGTTTAACGCCTGGCGCACCTGCAGCGTTTGATTCGTCGCCTGCCGCTGCTGGGAGGCCACCAGATCCATGCGCTGCGCCTGCTGGTTCAGCGCCTGGGAGAGCTCCCGGTTGACCTTGAACTGCGCGGTGATGTCCGGCGGCAGGTTTTCACTGTTCTCCGCCAGCAGTTCGGTGCTCTCCAGCGCCTTTTCCGCCTCCCGCTGGCGCTGGCTGTTCTGTAAATTGCGCAGCGCCTGCAGATAGGCATCCAGTTGTTCGCTCTGCTTTTGCGCCAGCTCGGAACGGGCGCGCGACAGCTCCTGGCGGTTGTTGGCGGAAAGCTGGGCGAGGTCGAGTTCATCCACCAGCGCCTTCAGGCGCGCCGATTCCGCCTGCAGGGCAAGATTTTGTGCCTGGGCGAGAGCATTGTTGCCGGTTTGCGTGCCGATGCGGCGCTCAACCTCATTGAGCTGACGACGGGCATCGGTTTGCTGTTGCGGCAGCTGGTTCAGGGAGTCGGCGATTTCACGCGCGCGATCCTGCTCCTGCTGCGCCTGGCGGCTCGATTCCAGCAGCTGGCTGCTGACCTGCAGGATCTCCTGGTTCAGCGCATCGGCGGTCAGGCCGGTTGGCACCTGGCGCGGTTCTTCGCTCAGATTGTTGAGCTGGGAGCGCAGGCTTTGAAACAGTTTGGGGAAATTATCGATAACGTCCTGATACTGACGGGCGCGCTCGAGGGACGATTTTTGCTCCTCAAGCGCGTTCAGCGCGGACTGCAGAACTTCAACGGTTTCAGGCTGGGCGGGCTTTGCCGCCTTCGCCTGTTCCAGTTCCTGGGTTATCTGTTTAGCATCCGGGGCTGTCGCAGCGTACGCCCCGAAACTGAGGCTCAAGGCCAACAGGAAAGTGTATATCAGGCGCACGGCATAACCCTTTTTGCTGAAGAATTAACCTTGGTCTTGTGTATCGTCAACCAGCGGGCTGGCGCGGTGTTCGGCGCGGATCTCTTCTTCCGGTAACGGCGCGGGTTCAGCAGCGGTGCTGGCTTCCACGGCGGTCGCCAGCGGTTGGCCGATTTTAGTCACGGACAGGCTTTGCAGCGAGTCGACCAGCTTCACCTGGCCCGGGGCAAACAGGTTGATCACGGTGGAACCCAGTTTGAAGCGGCCCATCTCCTGGCCTTTCAGCAGGGCGACGGAGCCTTCGCTGTCACCCGCGGGCCAGGTCCAGCGTTTAATAATGCCTTCGCGCGGCGGGGTCACGGTGCCGGACCACACGGTTTCGATGCTGCCGACGATAGTCGCGCCCACCAGAATTTGCGCCATTGGGCCAAATTCAGTATCAAACAGGCAGATGACGCGCTCGTTACGGGCGAACAGGTTAGGCACATTCTGCGCCGTCAGATGGTTAACCGAGAACAGGTCGCCAGGAACGTAGATCATTTCGCGCAGGATGCCGTTGCACGGCATGTGCACGCGGTGATAGTCGCGCGGCGACAGATAGGTGGTGGCGAAGCTGCCGTTACGGAACAGGTCGGCCATTTGATAGTTGCCGGCCAGCAGGGCTTCCAGGCTGTAGTCATGACCTTTGGCCTGCAGGATTTTATCGTCTTCAATGGCGCCAAGCTGGCTGATCACGCCGTCTGCCGGCATCACCAGCACATTGGGGTCGGTATTCAGCGGGCGTACGTCGTCGCGCAGCGGACGCACAAAGAAATCGTTGAAGGTGCGATAAGCCGCGGTATCCGGCTTCTGCGCCTCTTTCATATCGACCTTGTAGTATTTCACGAACAGATCGATGACCAGTTTCGTCAACCAACCTGCGCGTTTGCTCGCACCCCAGCCTGCGAGGCGGGTGAGCCACAGTTTAGGCAGAATGTATTGCAGTGAAAGTTTAAGATCGTTTAACAAAGTAGCCTCCAGGCCATGATATGTCGTTCCTGACCCCGCCCGCGGGCGGGGTCCTGAAAAAAGGGGACGATTCTATACGTAAACCTCGCCAAATGGCATCCGCGTTAGTCGCAGTTTGACCGCGTCCTGGCAGAGCCTGACGTGATGCTCAGCTTAATGATCAGTCATCGGACGAGGAAAAGTTTTTACGCGTTTTTACCTGTACCTGCTCCATGCTTTCGAGGATGCGGTGGTAGTTCTCAAAACGGCTTTCGGCGATCTTGCCGTTCTCTACCGCTTCGCGAAGCGCACAGCCAGGATCGTTATCGTGTTTACAGTCGCGGTATTTGCAATGGCCTAAATAATCATGGAATTCGACAAAGCCATGGGTGATTTGTTCCGCTTCCAGATGCCAGAGGCCAAATTCACGAACGCCCGGCGAATCAATCACATCGCCGCCGTGCGGGAAGTGGTAGAGGCGCGCCGCGGTGGTGGTGTGCTGGCCTAAGCCGGAAACGTCCGAGACATCATTGGTGAGGATTTGATCCTCATTCAGCCCCAGCAGGGCATTCAGCAGACTCGATTTACCGACCCCGGACTGCCCGGCGAAAATGCTGATGCGGTCGGTCAGGGCCGCTTCCAGCGTCTTGAGACCGTCCTGAGTCCGGCTGGAGACCATGAGCACGCGGTAGCCGATATTGCGGTAGATGTCCATTTGCTCATTGACGAAGCGCAGGCCATCGTCATCCAGCAGATCGATTTTATTCAGGACGATCAACGGCTCGATATCCTGCGCCTCGCAGGCCACCAGATAGCGATCGATAATATTCAGCGACAGTTCAGGCAGGATCGCGGAAACCACCACGATCTGATCGATATTGGCGGCGATAGGCTTCACGCCGTCGTAAAAATCCGGACGCGTCAGGACGGAGGCGCGCTCGTGCACCGCTTCGACGATCCCTTTGACGTTTACGCCGTCGGCGGCGTCTTTACCCGGCCGCCAGACCACGCGGTCGCCGGTGACCAGCGAACGGATTGTCCGGCGAATGTTGCAGCGATGGACGCTACCGTCAGCGGATTCGACGTCGGCATGCATACCAAAGCGACTGATGACAATGCCTTCCGACGTTTCGCCAAACAGGTTGTCATCGTAGTCGGCCTTCTCCGCAGTGGTTTTCAGGCGGCGCTGGTGGTTGGCGTTGACGCGGCGCTGCTGGCCTTTGGAGAGTTTATTTTTACTCAATCGAACTGGCTCCTGGTCGCCCTGATGGGGCAAAACCTCTATGATACACGCTATTTTAGATGAATATAGTCACGCAAGAAGGGTGGAAAATAGCATGAGTGCAAATGAAAACAACCTCATTTGGATCGATCTTGAGATGACAGGGCTGGATCCGGAGCGCGATCGCATTATCGAAATCGCCACCCTGGTGACCGATGCCAACCTGAACATTTTGGCTGAAGGGCCGACCATCGCCGTGCATCAGTCGGATGCTCAGCTGGCATTAATGGACGAGTGGAATGTGCGGACGCATACCGGCAGCGGACTGGTGGATCGCGTGAAGGCCAGCGCCGTCAGCGAGCACGATGCCGAACTGGCGACCATTGAGTTTCTTAAGCAGTGGGTGCCGGCAGGCAAGTCGCCGATCTGCGGCAACAGCATCGGCCAGGATCGTCGCTTCCTGTTTAAGTACATGCCGCAACTGGAAGCCTATTTCCACTACCGCTATCTGGACGTCAGCACGCTGAAAGAGCTGGCTCGCCGCTGGAAGCCGGAAATTCTCGACGGCTTTAAAAAGCAGGGCACCCATCAGGCGATGGACGATATCCGCGAGTCGGTTGCCGAGCTGGCCTACTATCGCGAGCATTTCATTAAGCTGTAAACCAATACCGGGCCTGGTGCGGCCCGGTACATCTTTCTGATTATTTAAACCACTTTTGCTGCATCTGCTGGAAGTCAGGCGTCGCCATGACCGCGGTCAGGGCATCGTTGATGGCATTCAGCAACTCCGGATCGTCTTTGCGCACCGCAATCGCATACTGCTTACCGTAATAAGCCGGGTCGGTGGCCCGCTCATCCATGATGGCGTAGTCAGGGTTCTCTTGTTGCCAGGCGTCAAGGGTGGCGAAGTCGCTCATGACGCCGGTTATTTCGCCGGCTTTCAGCGCGGCTAAAGCGCTGGCGACGTCGTCGTAAGGGATCGCCTGCACGGCCTTCTGCTTATTGCGCAGATAGTGCTGGTGCAGCGTGCCTTTCACCACGCCGATTTTTTTGGCTTTCAGATCGGCAAAGGTATGGGCGACATCTTTATTGACGATCACCACCCCGGAGAGGGCCTGGCGATAGGGGCGGCTAAAGGCGACCTGCTTCTCGCGCATTGGGATCACTTCCATACCGGCTATCACCGCATCAAACTTCTTAAAGCGCAATGCCGGGATCAGGGTATCGAAACGCTGCGCCGTAAACTGGCACTGCGCCTGCATCTGCTGGCACAGGGCGTGAGCGAGATCGATATCGAAGCCGACGGGCTGATTTTTGCCGTTGGCGGTGACAAACGGCGGATTGGCCGTGGTAGTGCCAAAATGGAGCGTCTCGGCTGACGCGGTTCCGATGGCCAGCGTGCTCAGCAGCAGGACGGTGAGGACTTTTCTCATGCTAATTCCCTGTTTGGCGTCGTGGTGGCCACGTTATACGTCGCGCCACCGCACTATGATGCGAGCGATTTTGCGTCATTCAGCCGGGCGGAAAAAGCAATTTTGCCCGTTATGACGCTTATTTATACAATTCAGCGGCGTGGGTGGCGAGAAAATGTCCATTTAAACAAAAAACGCAAAAAAGTGATCGTCAGGGGGTTGCAGGGGCATCGAATTCTCGTATAATGCGCCTCCCGTAACGACGCGGAAATGCAAATTACGACGCCATCAAAATATGGCAAAAAAAGCAGTAACGCGGGAATAGCTCAGTTGGTAGAGCACGACCTTGCCAAGGTCGGGGTCGCGAGTTCGAGTCTCGTTTCCCGCTCCAAAATTTGAAAGCACCATCCTGATCACAGGGTTTCAACTCGCAGATGCGAGGCGAAAGCCGAAGATTAAGCGGGAATAGCTCAGTTGGTAGAGCACGACCTTGCCAAGGTCGGGGTCGCGAGTTCGAGTCTCGTTTCCCGCTCCAAAATTTGAAAGACATACCACACCAGTCGCAGTATTCAGGTTGCTACACGGTAGCTTGAATGACGATGATTAAGCGGGAATAGCTCAGTTGGTAGAGCACGACCTTGCCAAGGTCGGGGTCGCGAGTTCGAGTCTCGTTTCCCGCTCCAAATTTTCTTCCATCTCTTATTTATCCACAGTGCAATCCAGCGCCGGGGATGATTTTCATTTGATATCCAGAAATACTGTGAACAGAGTTATCCACAGGTTGTCGTTCCGTCTTTGACGGCGTAAATGCTTCGCTTTGTAAATAGTATCTTCATATGTCATTGAAATTTAACAATTAAATTTCATTTCGAAATGTTAATCCGATCACTTGACCTCGGTCTGCGCCTTGAAACGCAATGTGTTTTAGATTTTATTCACAGCCTGTGAATGAATCAGGCGTCGCGCGGCAAGCCTTTCTCTACCACCCTGACCAGTCGTAATTTTTTCGGCAGCTGTACTTCGACGGCGTCGGCGTTCCGCTTGTTTATTTGCTCAGCGATAGCCCATTCGATGTGCTCGTCGAGAAGCGGGTGCTCACCCCGGCGACTCTCCAGCGCGCGAAGATGGGCTTCATCCCAGGGCGCATTGCCCAGCGCGACGGCGATATTGCGCAGCCAGCGCAGGTGGCCAATGCGACGAATCGCCGACCCTTCGGTTACCTTCAGAAACCACGCTTCGCTCCAGGCGAACAGCTCCACCAGCGGTGGCGCATGCAACGCTTTGCGTGGACTGAAATCCTCTTCATCGGTGAGCTGTGAGAAACGGTTCCACGGACAGATCAGCTGACAATCATCACAACCGTAAATACGGTTGCCGATAAGCGGACGGAACTCCTCCGGGATAGCGCCTTCCAGCTCGATGGTGAGATAGGAGATGCAGCGCCGGGCGTCGACGGTGTAGGGCTCAACGATGGCGCCGGTGGGGCAGATGGTCATGCAGGCGACGCAGCGTCCGCACTCCTCCGCAACCGGGCTGTCGACCGGTAGAGGCAGATCGATCAGCAGTTCGCCGAGGAAAAAGAATGACCCCGCGTCGCGGCTTAAGATAAGTGAGTGCTTACCTGTCCAGCCAAGGCCCGCTTTTTCTGCGATTGGCCGCTCCAGGATAGGCGCGGAATCGACAAAAGGTCTAAAATTGAGCAAAGCACACTGTTCCTGAATCTTCTCCCCCAGTTTTTTCAGGCGATTACGTAGCAGCTTATGATAATCACGCCCGAGGGCATAACGGCTGACGTAACCCAGTGCGGGATCTTTCAGGGTGCGGGCAAAGGCGGCGTTGGCGGGCAGATAGTTCATCCGCACGCTGATAACGCGTAACGTACCGGGCAGCAGTTCGTGGGGACGGGCGCGCATCATACCGTGACGGGCCATCCACTCCATTTCGCCGTGGTATTGTTTATCCAGCCATGCCTGCAGTTTGGGTTCACTGGCGCTGAGGTCGGTATCGGCGATACCCACCTGCTGGAACCCGAGCTCTGTGCCCCACTGTTTGATTTGTTGCGCTAACTGAACGAGATCGAGGGGCTGTGACATGATGGACCATACAATGACGAAAAACCCTGACAGTATACCATACAACATTTGGCCTGCGGAGGCGCTGCGCCTGGCCGAACGAGAGGCGGCGGACAGCCTAGGGCTGACGCTGTTCGAACTGATGCAGCGCGCGGGCGAGGCGGCCTTTCAGCTGGCCAGCCGCGCTTATCCCGCCAGCGCGCACTGGCTGATCCTCTGCGGACATGGCAACAACGGCGGCGACGGATATGTTGTCGCGCGTCTGGCACAGGCCGCGGGGCGGCGGGTGACGCTGCTGGCGGTAGAGAGTGACAGCCCGCTGCCGGAAGAGGCGCAGGCGGCGCGGGAGGCGTGGCTTAACGCCGGCGGCGTGATCCATGCGGCGACTATCCCGTGGCCCGACGATATCTCACTGATTATTGATGGCCTGCTCGGCACCGGTCTGCGCAGTGCGCCGCGCGATCCCGTCGCGGCGCTCATCCACCAGGCTAACCACCACCCGGCGCCGGCGGTGGCGCTGGATATCCCTTCCGGCCTGAATGCGCAGACCGGCGCGACGCCAGGTGCAGTGGTTCAGGCTGACCACACCCTGACCTTTATCGCCCTCAAACCCGGGCTGCTGACCGGCAAGGCGCGGGATGTCGTCGGGCATCTCCATCATCATGCCCTTGGGCTCGAGCGCTGGCTCGCCGGGCAAAGTACTCCCCTGACGCGGTTTTGCGCCGCCCACCTCGCCGACTGGCTGCCGCCGCGGCGGGCCACCTCCCATAAGGGCGATCACGGCAAGCTGGTGATTGTCGGCGGCGATCGCGGCACAGCAGGCGCTATCCGTATGTGCGGTGAAGCGGCCCTACGCAGCGGTGCAGGGCTGGTGCGAGTGCTTACTCACCCGGAGAGCGTGGCGCCCATTGTCACCGTGCGGCCGGAATTAATGGTAGATGAACTGACGCCCCAGACCCTGAAAGCCGCGCTGGAATGGGCTGATGTGGTGGCGATTGGCCCGGGTCTGGGGCAGCGCGAATGGGGGCGCAGCGCCCTGCGCACGGTGGAAAGTTTTAACAAACCGATGGTCTGGGACGCTGACGCGCTGAACCTGCTGGCATTCAATCCCGATAAACGTCACAATCGCGTGTTAACGCCGCACCCCGGCGAAGCGGCCCGTCTGCTGAACGTTAGCGTGGCAGAAATTGAAAGCGATCGCTTACTTTCTGCGCAGCGTCTGGTAAAACGGTATGGTGGCGTGGTTGTGCTGAAAGGCGCAGGCACGGTGGTGGCCAGTGAAAGCGGGGCGATGGGCATTATCGATGCCGGCAATGCCGGGATGGCCAGCGGCGGGATGGGCGATGTGCTTACCGGCATTATTGCCGCATTGTTAGGACAGCACCTGACGCCGTATGATGCAGCCTGTGCCGGGTGCGTCGCTCATGGCGATGCCGCCGACCGGGTGGCCGCTCGCGAGGGCACCCGCGGTATGCTGGCGACCGATCTCTTTTCCACGCTCAGGCGTGTTGTTAACCCGGATGTGATTGACGTAGACCATGATTAACCGAGTGATTCCTTTACCCGATGAGCAGGCCACGCTGGCCCTTGGCGACCGCATCGCGCAGGCCTGTACCGGCGCCACCGTGATTTATCTGTATGGTGATTTAGGCGCGGGGAAAACGACCTTCAGCCGCGGATTTTTGCAGGCGCTCGGTCACCGCGGCAATGTCAAAAGCCCAACCTATACCCTGGTGGAGCCGTATACCCTCGAGAATCTGATGGTATATCACTTCGATCTCTACCGACTGGCGGATCCTGAGGAGCTCGAATTTATGGGGATCCGTGATTATTTTGCCGACGATGCCATCTGCCTGGTGGAATGGCCGCAGCAAGGCGCAGGTGTCCTGCCTGACCCGGATGTTGAAATTCACCTTGATTACCAGGCACAAGGGCGTGAGGCGCGTATTACCGCGATCTCCTCACGGGGTGAATCTTTACTGGCGCGTTTAGCCATTTAGCCTGAAGGATGACGGGATGAAGTATCGCATAACCACCTGGCTTGCCGCTGCGCTAATGCTCTCGAGTCTTCACGCCACTGCGGCGAGTTTATCCGATATCCAGGTCTCCAACGGAGACCAGCAGGCCCGTATTACCCTAAGTTTTGTCGGTGAGCCGGAGTACTCCTTTACCCCACAGGGTAAACGTCTGGTCGCGCTGGATATCAAGCAGACCGGCGTATTGCAGGGACTACCGCTGCAGTTTAGCGGCAGCAACCTGGTGAAGAGTATTCGCGCCGGTACGCCGCAGGATACGCAGACGCTGCGTCTGCTGGTGGATTTGACGGAAGATGGTAAAACGCGAGCGGTGAAGCAGCAGAACGGGGCGAATTACACGGTGGTCTTTACCATCAACGCCGACGCACCGCCGCCACCGCCACCGCCACCGCCGCCTGTGGTGGTGAAACGGGCTGACCCGCCGCCAGTGATGCCTTCCCGGACGGCGACGTCAGGGCGTAACCCGTTCAGCTCGTCGGGTCATGAACGGCAGACGGCGATGACCTCCTCCCAGCCGGCGATGACCAACAATCAGACCGTGACTCGCCCGGCGGCCCGTACGGTGTCGGCGGATGATAAGGTGATTATCGCCATCGATGCCGGACACGGCGGTCAGGATCCTGGCGCAATTGGTCCGAATGGCACCAAAGAGAAGAACGTCACTATCGCTATCGCGCGCAAGCTGCGGGCGTTACTGAACGCCGATCCGCAGTTTAAGCCGGTGCTGACCCGCGACGGAGATTACTTTATTTCGGTGATGGGCCGCTCTGACGTGGCGCGTAAGCAAAACGCCAACTTCCTCGTCTCTATCCATGCTGATGCCGCGCCAAACCGCGATGCGACCGGCGCCTCGGTGTGGGTGCTCTCGAACCGTCGCGCCAACAGCGAAATGGCCGGTTGGCTCGAGCAGCATGAGAAGCAGTCTGAACTGCTCGGCGGGGCAGGCGACGTGCTGGCGAACAGCCAGGCCGACCCCTACCTGAGCCAGGCGGTGCTGGATCTGCAGTTCGGTCATTCCCAGCGCGTCGGCTACGATGTGGCGACCAACGTGCTGAGCCAGCTGCAGCGCATTGGCAACCTGCACAAACGCCGCCCGGAGCATGCCAGCCTCGGTGTATTGCGCTCGCCGGATATCCCGTCGATCCTTGTGGAAACGGGCTTTATCAGTAACAACGGTGAAGAGCGGCTGCTGGGGAGCGATGATTACCAGGAGCAGATTGCGGAGGCGATTTATAACGGCCTACGCAACTACTTTATGCAGCATCCGCTGCAGTCGGCGCCTCGCGGCGAGGCGGCGCAGACCGCCAGCGCCGCAGCGCCAGGCGGGATGTTGATTAACTAAGGAGCAGGGGATGCCGATTCAGGTTCTGCCGCCGCAGCTCGCCAACCAGATTGCCGCCGGCGAAGTGGTGGAGCGGCCCGCGTCGGTGGTGAAAGAGCTGGTTGAGAACAGCCTTGATGCTGGCGCTACGCGGATTGACATTGATATCGAACGCGGCGGTGCGAAGCTCATTCGCATCCGCGATAACGGCAGTGGCATCAAAAAAGACGAGCTGGCGTTGGCCCTGGCTCGTCATGCGACCAGTAAGATCGCCTCGCTTGACGATCTGGAGGCGATTATCAGCCTCGGCTTTCGCGGCGAAGCGCTGGCCAGTATCAGTTCGGTGGCGCGCTTAACGCTGACTTCGCGCACGGCGGAGCAGCAGGAAGCCTGGCAGGCTTATGCCGAAGGCCGCGATCAGGCGGTAACGGTGAAGCCGGCGGCGCACCCGGTCGGCACCACCCTGGAAGTCCTCGATCTGTTCTACAACACGCCGGCGCGGCGCAAATTTATGCGCACCGAAAAAACCGAGTTCGGCCACATTGACGAGGTGGTGCGCCGCATTGCGCTGGCGCGCTTCGACGTCACCATTAACCTCAACCATAACGGTAAGGTGATACGACAGTATCGGGCAGTGGCGCAGGATGGCCAGCGGGAGCGGCGGCTGGGAACCATTTGCGGCGCCGCTTTTCTCGAACATGCGCTGGCGATCGAGTGGCAGCATGGCGATCTGACCCTGCGCGGCTGGGTTGCCGATCCGCTCCATACCACCCCGGCGCTGGCGGAAATTCAGTACTGTTACGTCAACGGCCGGATGATGCGCGACCGGCTGATCAATCATGCTATCCGCCAGGCCTGTGAAGACAAGCTGGGCGCCGATCAGCAGCCGGCGTTTGTGCTGTATCTGGAGATCGATCCCCATCAGGTGGATGTGAACGTCCATCCGGCCAAGCATGAGGTGCGTTTCCATCAGTCTCGCCTGGTGCATGACTTTATCTACCAGGGCGTACTGAGCGTGCTGCAGCAACAGCTTGATGCGCCGCTGGCGGAAAAAGACGACCCGCCGACGCCGCGCCAGATGCCGGAGAATCGCATCGCCGCAGGCGGCAACCAGTTTGCTCGGCCGTCGGAAGCGCGTGAAGCGGCAACCCGATTCAGCATCACATCGTCGCGTGAGCCGGCTGCCTCCGGCGGCAGTTCTGGCGGCGCGAGCTGGCCGCATGCGCAGCCCGGTTACCAGAAGCAGCAGGGCGCGCTTTATCGTCAGTTGCTCGACACGCCCGCCGCTCCGCGACCCGCGCAGCCGTCCGCCGCCCCGGCGGAACTGGCTGGTCACAGTCAGAGTTTTGGCAGAGTGCTGACGATTGTCGGCGGCGATTGCGCGCTGCTGGAGCGCGAGGGCAGTCTGGCGCTGCTGTCGTTGACCGTTGCCGAGCGCTGGCTGCGCCAGGCGCAGTTGACGCCGGGTACGGAAGCGGTATGTGCCCAGCCGCTGCTGATCCCGTTGCGGTTAAAAGTCACGGAAGGGGAGAAGCGGGCGCTGGCCGCTGCGCAGTCGGCGCTGGCGCAGTTGGGGATCGAGCTTCATACCGATGCCCTGCACGTGACGGTGCGCGCGGTCCCTTTACCCTTAAGACAACAAAATTTACAAATCTTGATTCCTGAACTGATAGGCTACCTGGCGCAGCAAAACGCATTCGACGTCGGCAACATCGCCCAATGGATGGCGCGTAATCTGACGAGCGAACAGGCGTCATGGAATATGGCGCAGGCGATTGCGCTGCTGGCGGACGTCGAACGTCTTTGCCCGCAGCTGGTGAAAACGCCGCCGGGTGGCCTGTTACAACCTGTAGATCTCCATTCGGCGATGAATGCCCTGAAAGATGAATGATGTAACCGAGGCGAGCCTGCCCAAGGCAATTTTTTTAATGGGCCCGACGGCCTCAGGTAAAACCGCGCTGGCGATAGCCTTACGTAAAGTTTTGCCAGTAGAGTTGATTAGTGTTGATTCCGCCCTCATTTATCGGGGAATGGATATTGGCACTGCCAAACCGGATGCCGCGGAGCTTAGCGCTGCGCCGCACCGGCTGCTGGATATTTTGGATCCCGCAGAAGCCTATTCCGCGGCTGATTTTCGCCGCGACGCGCTGGCGGCGATGGCCGATATTGTCGCCGCCGGGCGTATTCCGCTGTTAGTCGGCGGAACGATGTTGTATTTCAAAGCGTTGCTGGAAGGATTGTCGCCCTTACCGTCGGCTGACCCAGAGGTCAGAGCGCGGATTGAGCAGCAGGCCGCAGAGCAGGGGTGGAACGCGTTACATCAGCAATTACAGGAAATTGATCCCGTGGCTGCTGCGCGTATTCATCCAAATGATCCGCAAAGGCTTTCCCGGGCACTGGAAGTTTTTTTCATTTCGGGTAAAACTTTAACGGAACTGACGCAAACGTCAGGAGACGCTCTGCCATATCAGGTGCATCAGTTCGCCATCGCCCCGGCGAGCCGTGAACTGCTCCATCAACGCATAGAACAGCGTTTTCATCAGATGTTAGCTTCAGGTTTTGAAGCAGAAGTACGGGCGCTTTTTGCGCGCGGAGATTTGCATACGGATATGCCTTCCATCCGTTGTGTTGGATACCGCCAGATGTGGTCATACCTCAATGGCGAGATCCCTTATGATGAGATGGTTTATCGAGGTGTTTGCGCCACGAGACAGTTAGCCAAACGTCAGGTCACCTGGCTGCGCGGTTGGGAAGGTGTGCACTGGTTAGACAGTGAACAACCTGAACAAGCGCTCAACAAAGTATTACAGGTTGTTGGTGCGAGCCAGAACTGAACGTGTACAATTGAACGGTATCGTGCGTAATTTTTTTTAAGAATCGTAAGGTTCTGAGTACAAAACAAGCATACATATAAGGAAAAGAGAGAATGGCTAAGGGGCAATCTTTACAAGATCCGTTCCTGAACGCTTTGCGTCGGGAACGCGTTCCGGTTTCTATTTATTTGGTGAATGGTATCAAGCTGCAAGGGCAAATTGAGTCTTTCGATCAGTTCGTGATCCTGTTGAAGAACACGGTCAGCCAGATGGTCTATAAGCACGCAATTTCTACTGTTGTCCCGTCTCGCCCGGTGTCTCACCACAGCAATAATGCTGGCGGCGGTTCCAGTAACTATCACCACGGTGGTAGCGCGCAGGGCTCTTCTGCGCCGCAACAAGACAGCGACGACGCCGAATAAGGCCAGTGCTGTTTTTCCACGCCGGGGAGCCAGGTTTTCTGTGTTCCCCGCTGGTATTTTATAAGGGGTTTACGCTTGTTTGACCGTTATGACGCCGGTGAGCAGGCGGTACTGGTACACATCTATTTTTCGCAAGACAAAGATATGGAAGATCTCCAGGAGTTTGAAACTCTGGCCTCTTCCGCCGGTGTCGAAGCAATGCAGGTGATTACCGGTAGCCGTAAAGCACCGCACCCGAAGTATTTTGTTGGTGAAGGTAAGGCAGTCGAAATTGCGGAAGCCGTTAAAGCGACCGGCGCGTCGGTCGTGCTCTTCGATCATGCCCTGAGTCCGGCGCAAGAACGCAACCTGGAACGTCTGTGCGAATGCCGGGTTATCGATCGCACCGGTCTTATTTTAGATATTTTCGCCCAGCGCGCGCGCACCCATGAAGGGAAACTGCAGGTTGAGCTGGCGCAGTTGCGCCATATGGCAACCCGTCTCGTCCGCGGCTGGACCCACCTTGAAAGACAGAAAGGCGGGATTGGTTTGCGTGGCCCGGGTGAAACCCAGCTCGAAACCGACCGTCGTTTATTGCGTAACCGCATCATGCAGATCCTGTCGCGACTGGAAAAAGTTGAGAAACAGCGTGAGCAGGGGCGGCGATCGCGCGCGAAAGCCGATATTCCAACCGTGTCGCTGGTGGGCTACACCAACGCCGGAAAATCAACGCTCTTTAACCAGCTCACCGCTGCCGAGGTCTATGCCGCGAACCAGCTGTTCGCCACCCTGGACCCGACGCTGCGCCGCATTGACGTCCCTGACGTCGGCGAAACGGTACTGGCCGATACCGTCGGCTTTATTCGCCATCTGCCGCACGATCTGGTAGCCGCGTTTAAAGCGACGTTGCAGGAGACGCGTCAGGCGACGCTGCTGCTGCATGTGATTGACGCGGCGGATGTCCGTGTGCAGGAAAACATTGATGCGGTAAATACGGTTCTCGCTGAGATTGAAGCCGATGAGATCCCCGCGCTGATGGTGATGAACAAAATCGACATGCTTGACGATTTTGAACCGCGCATCGATCGCGACGATGAAAATAAACCGATTCGGGTCTGGCTTTCAGCCCAGACCGGGGTTGGCGTACCACTGCTTTTTCAGGCATTAACGGAACGTCTTTCCGGTGAAGTGGCCCAGCATACGCTGCGCTTACCGCCGAAAGAAGGGCGACTGAGAAGCCGTTTCTATCAGCTTCAGGCGATAGAAAAAGAGTGGATGGAGGATGACGGCAGCGTGAGTCTGCAGGTGCGCATGCCGATCGTTGACTGGCGGCGCCTCTGTAAGCAAGAGCCAACGCTTGTTGACTATGTGGTTTAACCTTGCAGCTTGCCTGAAGATATTGACCCCTGTGGGGATATCAAAAACAAATATGGAGCATATACATGGCGTGGAATCAGCCCGGTAATAACGGACAGGACCGCGACCCGTGGGGGAGCAGCAAACCTGGCGGCAACTCTGAGGGAAATGGCAACAAAGGTGGTCGCGAGCAGGGGCCGCCGGATCTGGATGATATCTTCCGCAAGTTAAGTAAAAAACTTGGCGGGCTCGGCGGCGGCAAGGGCGGACTGGGCGGTGGTAATAACGCGCAGACCCCTCGCGGACCGATGGGCGGGCGTATTGTCGGCATCGTTGCCGCGGCGGCAGTGATTATCTGGGCGGCCAGCGGTTTTTATACCATTAAAGAAGCCGAACGCGGCGTCGTGACCCGTTTTGGTAAGTTCAGCCATCTGGTTGAGCCAGGCCTGAACTGGAAACCGACCTTTATCGATAACGTTCAGGCGGTGAACGTGGAGTCGGTACGTGAACTGGCCGCTTCCGGCGTCATGCTGACCTCTGACGAAAACGTCGTGCGCGTTGAGATGAACGTGCAGTACCGCGTCACCGATCCGGAACGCTATCTGTTTAGCGTTACCAGCGCGGATGACAGTCTGCGTCAGGCGACTGACAGCGCGCTGCGCGGCGTGATCGGCAAATACACCATGGATCGCATTCTGACCGAAGGTCGTACCGTGATCCGTAGCGATACCCAGCGCGAGCTGGAAGAGACTATCCGCCCGTACAACATGGGGATCACCCTGCTGGACGTCAACTTCCAGACGGCACGTCCGCCGGAAGAGGTGAAGGCGGCGTTTGACGATGCCATTGCCGCGCGTGAGAACGAGCAGCAGTACATCCGTGAAGCGGAAGCTTATACCAACGAAGTACAGCCGCGGGCGAATGGCCAGGCGCAGCGTATCCTTGAAGAGGCGCGTGCCTACAAGACCCAGACCGTCCTGGAAGCCCAGGGTGAAGTGGCTCGCTTTGCTAAGCTCCTGCCGGAATACAAAGCCGCGCCGGAAATTACCCGCGAGCGTCTGTATATCGAAACCATGGAAAAAGTGCTGAGCCACACCCGTAAAGTGCTGGTCAATGACAGCAAAAACGGCAATCTGATGGTTCTGCCGCTTGACCAGATGCTGAAAGGCGCCGCCGCGCCGGCAGCAAAGAGCGATAGCAGTGACGCCAGCGATCTGCTGCGTCTGCCACCTGCATCCAGCACAGGCAGCGCCAGCACCTCATCAACCTCGAGCTCAACCGGGGGTAGCATTATGGACCAACGCCGCGCTAACGCGCAGCGTAACGACTACCAGCGTCAGGGGGAATAACGATGCGTAAATCTGTTATCGCGATCATTGTCATCGTGCTGGTAGTGCTCTACATGTCAGTCTTTGTCGTAAAGGAAGGCGAGCGCGGGATTACGCTGCGTTTCGGTAAAGTTCTGCGCGACGACGAAAACAAGCCGCTGGTGTATGCGCCGGGCCTGCACTTCAAGATCCCGTTTATCGAATCGGTGAAGATGCTGGATGCGCGTATCCAGACCATGGACAACCAGGCTGACCGTTTTGTGACCAAAGAGAAAAAAGACCTGATCGTCGACTCCTATATCAAGTGGCGCATCAGTGACTTCAGCCGTTACTACTTGGCAACCGGCGGCGGCGACGTCTCCCAGGCCGAGGTGCTGCTGAAGCGTAAATTCTCTGACCGTCTGCGTTCTGAAATTGGTCGTCTGGATGTGAAAGACATCGTCACCGACTCCCGTGGCCGCCTGACGCTGGAAGTGCGCGATGCGCTGAACTCGGGTTCTGCTGGCACGGAAGACGAGGTCAGCACCCCGGCGGCTGATGACGCTATCGCCAAAGCCGCTGAGCGGGTGGAAGCGGAAACCAACGGCAAAGTGCAGGTGATCAACCCGAACAGTATGGCGGCGCTGGGTATCGAAGTTGTCGACGTGCGTATCAAACAGATCAACCTGCCGGCAGAAGTGTCGGAAGCGATTTATAACCGTATGCGCGCGGAGCGTGAAGCGGTTGCTCGTCGCCACCGTTCACAGGGTCAGGAAGAAGCTGAGAAACTGCGCGCGACCGCAGACTATGAAGTCACCAAGACGCTGGCGGAAGCCGAGCGCCAGGGTCGTATCCTGCGTGGTGAAGGTGATGCTGAATCGGCAAAACTGTTTGCCGACGCGTTCAGCCAGGATCCAGGCTTCTACTCCTTTATCCGTAGCCTGCGTGCCTATGAGAAGAGCTTCCAGAGCAACCAGGATGTGATGGTCCTGAGCCCGGACAGTGATTTCTTCCGCTATATGCGTTCACCGGATTCGGCGCGTAAATAAGCCGCAGAGGGTGTAAGCCTGAAGTGCTAACGCGAAAAGGCGCCTGTTTCAGGCGCCTTTTTTCATACTGCGGGGGCGTGAATTAGTTGCCGAGCAGTTTGTTCAGCAGGCCACCGATCACCGGCAGGCTCGCCAGCGCACTTTCGATGGTGCCACCGATAGTCGACCCAACGCTTTCGCCCAGGGTTTTGCCCAGGTCTGGCGCCAGGTCGGCCAGATTGAGGGTGCCAATCAGCGGCAGGTTGATGCTCAGGGCATCGGTACCCATCGTCCATGCGGCGGCGCCGACCTTGCTGCCTAAGGAAGCCAGGCCATCCTGCAACCAGCCTGCGCCGCTCACATTTTCGATTTCAAACGCGGTTAATTCTCTCATGATAATCTTCCTGATTATGTAGACGTACCGGGTTGTAGTACGCGACGGCATAGTTACAATTTAAAAAATATGGAGCAATACAATTAGTTGTGAATTTTGTTTCACCTTGCCAGTTCATAATGAAGATGAAATACGGGACAATATGAAATGAGTGAATGAATTCACCATGCTGGCCGATGACGCCCGCGAGGGCGACGATAATACTTTTCAATTAGGGTTGATAATGAACTCCACCATTTGGCTGGCGCTGGCGCTGGTTTTAGTACTCGAAGGGCTCGGCCCGCTGCTCTATCCTCGCGCCTGGCGCAAAATGGTCGCCAGCCTGAGCCAGTTACCGGATAATTTATTGCGCCGCTTTGGCGGCGGACTTGTGGTTGCAGGGATTGTGATCTACTACATGTTGAGGAAATCGATTGGCTGATCAAAAAGTGGTCGGATTTGCCTTATTTTGGATGCAAAAAGTGCTGTAACTCTGAAAAAGCGATGGTAGAATCCATTTTTAAGCAAACGGTGATTTTGAAAAATGGGTAACAACGTCGTCGTACTGGGCACCCAATGGGGTGACGAAGGTAAAGGGAAGATCGTCGATCTCCTGACAGAACGGGCTAAATATGTTGTGCGCTACCAGGGTGGCCATAACGCAGGCCATACTCTCGTAATCAACGGTGAAAAAACCGTCCTCCATCTTATTCCATCAGGTATTCTCCGTGAGAATGTAATCAGCATCATCGGTAACGGTGTTGTGCTGTCTCCGGCTGCGCTGATGAAAGAGATGAAAGGTCTGGAAGACCGTGGTATCCCTGTTCGTGAGCGTCTGCTGCTGTCCGAAGCCTGCCCGCTTATCCTCGACTATCACGTGGCGCTGGACGTCGCACGTGAGAAAGCACGCGGTGCGAAAGCTATCGGTACGACCGGTCGCGGTATCGGCCCGGCTTACGAAGATAAAGTTGCTCGTCGCGGTCTGCGCGTTGGCGACCTGTTTGATAAAGCCACCTTCGCTGACAAACTGAAAGAAGTGATGGAATATCACAACTTCCAGTTGGTGAACTTCTACAAAGCAGAAGCGGTTGACTACCAGAAAGTGCTGGACGATGTCATGGCGATTGCCGACATCCTCACCGGCATGGTCGTTGATGTTTCCGATCTGCTGGATCAGGCGCGTAAGCGCGGCGACTTCGTGATGTTCGAAGGCGCGCAGGGCACGCTGCTGGATATCGACCACGGTACCTATCCGTACGTAACTTCCTCCAACACCACAGCTGGTGGCGTGGCGACCGGTTCTGGCCTGGGTCCGCGTTATGTGGATTACGTACTGGGTATCATCAAAGCTTACTCGACTCGCGTAGGCGCGGGTCCGTTCCCAACCGAGCTGTTTGATGAAACTGGCGAGTTCCTCTGCAAGCAGGGTAACGAATTCGGCGCCACCACCGGTCGTCGTCGTCGTACCGGCTGGCTGGACGCGGTTGCAGTACGCCGCGCGGTGCAGATTAACTCCCTGTCCGGCTTCTGCCTGACTAAACTGGACGTCCTCGACGGCCTGAAAGAAGTGAAAATCTGCGTCGGCTACCGTATGCCGGACGGCCGTGAAGTGACCACCACTCCGCTGGCTGCCGACAACTGGGAAGGTATCGAGCCTATCTACGAAACCATGCCGGGCTGGTCCGAAACCACCTTTGGCGTGAAAGAGCGCAGCGGTCTGCCGCAGGCAGCGCTGAACTACATCGCTCGTATTGAAGAGCTGACCGGCGTGCCGGTGGATATCATCTCTACTGGTCCAGACCGTACCGAGACCATGATTCTGCGCGACCCGTTCGACGCGTAATCACTCTCAAGGGGCGCCGTTCGGGCGCCCTTGTTTTTGCTGTTCGCCCGCCCCATTTCAAATAAATTAGCGGCCTGAGCGCTGGCTGGTTTATCATCAATAATAATGATGTCGCTCGACATACCCTGTTTTCTTTTCCCTGAGGTTTATGTGCAGTTAACGAGTTTCACCGATTACGGATTACGCGCGCTGATTTATATGGCGTCGCTGCCGGAAGGACGCATGACCAGCATCTCGGAAGTGACCGAGGTCTATGGCGTCTCCCGTAATCATATGGTTAAAATAATCAATCAGTTAAGCCGCATGGGCTACGTGACTGCCGTGCGGGGGAAGAATGGGGGCATTCGCCTCGGTAAACCAGCAGGGCAGATCCGCGTGGGCGACGTGGTGCGCGACCTTGAACCCTTATCGCTGGTCAACTGCAGCAGCGAATTTTGCCACATTACACCAGCCTGTCGTCTGAAACAGGCGCTAGCTGAAGCCGCGCAGAGTTTTCTCAAGGAGCTGGATAACTATACGCTGGCTGATTTGGTTGAGAAGAATCAACCGCTTTATAAATTATTACTGGTGGAGTGACGCCACTCTGCCGGAGATGACAACGGAGGAACCGATATGTCACAAGATCCATTCCAGGAACGCGAAGCTGAGAAGTACGCGAATCCCATCCCGAGCCGGGAATTTATCCTCGAACATTTAACCAAACGGGAAAAGCCTGCCAGCCGCGATGAGCTGGCCATCGAGTTGAATATTGAGGGCGAAGAACAAATAGAAGCGCTGCGCCGCCGCCTGCGCGCGATGGAGCGCGACGGTCAGCTGGTCTTCACACGCCGCCAGTGCTATGCGCTGCCGGAGCGTCTTGATCTCCTCAAAGGTACCGTTATTGGCCACCGTGATGGCTATGGATTCCTGCGCGTTGAAGGGCGCAAGGACGATCTGTATCTGTCGTCAGAGCAGATGAAAACCTGTATTCACGGTGACCAGGTGCTGGCCCAGCCGCTGGGTGCGGACCGTAAGGGCCGCCGCGAGGCGCGCATCGTTCGTGTGCTGGTACCGAAAACCAGCCAGATTGTTGGCCGCTACTTCACCGACGCTGGTGTCGGCTTCGTCGTCCCGGACGACAGTCGCCTGAGCTTCGATATCCTGATCCCGCCTGAAGATATTATGGGCGCGCGGATGGGCTACGTGGTGGTGGTCGAACTGACCCAGCGCCCAACCCGCCGCACCAAAGCGGTCGGGAAAATCGTCGAAGTGCTGGGCGACAACATGGGCACCGGCATGGCCGTCGATATGGCGCTGCGTACCCATGAAATTCCTTACGTCTGGCCGCCGGCGGTGGAAAAACAAGTTTCCGGCCTCAAAGAGCAGGTGCCGGAAGAGGCGAAAGCCGGACGCGTCGATCTGCGCTCTCTGCCGCTGGTCACTATTGATGGCGAAGATGCCCGCGACTTCGATGACGCGGTGTACTGCGAGAAGAAACGCGGCGGCGGCTGGCGTCTGTGGGTGGCTATCGCCGACGTGAGCTACTATGTGCGCCCTGGTACGCCGCTGGACGGCGAAGCGCGTAGCCGCGGGACGTCGGTCTACTTCCCGTCGCAGGTGGTACCGATGCTGCCGGAAGTGCTGTCGAACGGCCTGTGCTCGCTGAACCCGCAGGTCGATCGCCTGTGTATGGTGTGCGAGATGACGATTTCGTCAAAAGGCCGCCTGACCGGCTTTAAGTTCTATGAAGCGGTGATGAGTTCACATGCTCGCCTGACCTACACCAAAGTGTGGCATATGCTGCAGGGCGATCAGGAGCTGCGCGAACACTACGCGCCGCTGGTGAAGCATATTGAAGAGCTGCATAACCTCTACAAAGTGCTGGAGAGCGCCCGCGAAGAGCGCGGCGGTATCTCATTTGAAAGTGAAGAAGCTAAATTCATCTTCAATGCCGAACGCCGTATTGAGCGTATCGAACAGACTCAGCGTAACGATGCGCATAAGCTGATTGAAGAGTGTATGATCCTGGCGAACATCTCCGCCGCGCGTTTCGTTGAGAAAGCGCAGGAGCCGGCACTGTTCCGTATCCACGATAAGCCAAGCACCGAAGCGATTACCTCGTTCCGTACCGTGCTGGCTGAGCTGGGACTGGAGCTGCCGGGCGGCAACAAGCCGGAGCCGCGCGATTACGCCGAACTGTTGACCTCCATTGCCGATCGTCCGGATGCCGAAATGCTGCAAACGATGCTCCTGCGCTCCATGAAGCAGGCGGTCTACGATCCGGAAAACCGTGGCCACTTTGGCCTGGCACTGCAGTCATACGCCCACTTCACCTCGCCGATTCGCCGCTACCCGGATCTGTCGCTCCACCGCGCCATCAAGTATCTGCTGGCAAAAGAGCAGGGACATAAAGGGAATAGCACCGAGACCGGCGGCTGGCACTACAGCATGGAAGAGATGCTCCAGCTGGGCCAGCACTGTTCGATGACCGAGCGCCGCGCCGACGAAGCGACGCGTGAAGTGTCCGACTGGCTGAAGTGCGACTTCATGCAGGATCAGGTGGGCAACACCTTCTCCGGTGTCATCGCCAGCGTGACCGGCTTTGGCTTCTTTGTCCGCCTGAACGATCTGTTTATCGATGGTCTGGTGCATGTCTCCTCCCTGGATAACGACTATTACCGTTTTGACCAGGTTGGCCAGCGGCTGATCGGCGAGTCCGGCGGCCAGACTTATCGTCTGGGCGACCGCGTGGAAGTCCGCGTGGAAGCCGTCAACATGGATGAGCGTAAGATTGATTTCAGCCTGATTTCCAGCGAGCGTGCGCCGCGTAATGTTGGCAAAACCGCCCGTGAGAAAGCGAAAAAGAGCACCTCTGGCAAACCGGGTGGCCGTCGCCGCCAGGTGGGTAAACAGGTGAACTTCGAGCCGGATAGCGCGTTCCGCAAAGAAAAAGACCAGGCTAAAGCGAAGCCCAAAGGCGAGAAGAAAGCGAAAAAACCGTCGGCGAAAACACAGAAAATCGCCGCCGCGACCAAAGCCAAGCGCGCGGCAAAGAAGAAAATCGCCGAGTGATTGACGTCCCTTCACCCCAGCAGTCTGCTGGCGCAGAACGGGGTGAAGGGGACGGATAACAGAACCTAAAACGAGTACATCAATGAGTGAAATGATTTACGGCATCCATGCGGTGCAGGCACTGCTGGAACGCGCACCTGAGCGTTTTCAGGAAGTTTATATTCTGAAAGGCCGTGAGGATAAGCGCCTGCTGCCGCTGATCCATGCCCTGGAAGCGCAGGGCGTGGTGATTCAGGTGGCCAACCGCCAGTTCCTCGATGAGAAGAGCGAAGGCGCGGTGCATCAGGGGATCATTGCCCGCGTGAAGCCAGGACGTCAGTATCAGGAGAACGATCTGCCGGATCTGCTGGCGCAGCACGATCAGCCGTTCCTGCTGATCCTCGACGGCGTAACCGATCCGCACAACCTCGGCGCCTGCCTGCGTAGCGCTGATGCCGCTGGTGTGCATGCGGTGATCGTGCCAAAAGATCGTTCCGCTCAGCTGAATGCGACGGCGAAGAAAGTGGCCTGCGGCGCGGCGGAGAACGTCCCGCTGATCCGCGTGACCAACCTGGCGCGTACCATGCGTCTGCTGCAGGAAGCGAACGTCTGGATCGTCGGGACCGCTGGCGAAGCCGACCATACGCTGTTCCAGAGCAAAATGACCGGCCCGATGGCGCTGGTGATGGGCGCTGAAGGTGAAGGTATGCGTCGTCTGACCCGCGAGCACTGCGATGAGCTGATCAGCATCCCGATGGCGGGTAGCGTCTCCTCGCTGAACGTCTCGGTGGCCACCGGCATCTGCCTGTTTGAAGCGGTGCGCCAGCGCAGCTAAGCTGAACCGTCGACGAATCCAAAAAAGCCATCCTCCGGGATGGCTTTTTTGTGACCGCTTTCGCGGGCGAGAATCCCCCTGGAAAACCATACTTATGGCTATCGCCATTGATGGAGGGAGACACGATGCACTGGCAAACGCACACCGTTTTTAATCAACCGACTCCGCTGAATAACAGCAATCTTTTCCTGTCCGATACCGCCTTGCGTGAAGCGGTGGTCCGCGAAGGCGCCGGCTGGGATGGCGATCTGCTCGCCAGCATTGGCCAGCAGCTGGGGACCGCCGAATCGCTGGAGCTGGGACGCCTGGCCAACAGTAACCCACCGGAGCTGCTGCGCTATGACGCCACTGGCGCCCGGCTGGACGACGTACGCTTCCATCCCGCCTGGCACCTGCTGATGCAGGGGCTGTGCGCGAACCGGGTGCATAACCTCGCCTGGCAGGAGGATGCCCGCGAAAGCGCGTTTGTGGCGCGTGCCGCCCGCTTTCTGCTTCATGCCCAGGTGGAGGCCGGGACGTTGTGCCCGATTACCATGACCTTCGCCGCGACGCCCCTGCTGCAGCACGCCCTGCCCGCGCCCTTTCGCGACTGGCTGTCGCCGCTGCTGAGCGACCGTTACGATCCCCACCTCGCGCCTGGCGGCCAGAAGCGCGGCCTGCTGATCGGCATGGGGATGACCGAGAAGCAAGGGGGCTCCGATGTGCTGAGCAATACCACCCGCGCGGAGAAAACGGCGGAAGGGTTTTACCGGCTGGTGGGACACAAGTGGTTCTTCTCAGTGCCGCAGAGCGATGCCCACCTGGTGCTGGCCCAGGCCCCCGCGGGACTGTCGTGCTTCTTTGTGCCGCGTCTGCTGCCCGACGGGCAGCGCAACGGCGTGCGTCTTGAACGCTTAAAAGAGAAGCTCGGCAACCGCTCCAACGCCAGCAGTGAAGTGGAGTTTTATGATGCCTGCGGCTGGCTGGTGGGCGAAGAGGGCGACGGCGTGCGGCAGATCCTCAGGATGGGCGGCCTGACCCGCTTTGACTGCGCGCTGGGCAGCCATGCCCTGATGCGTCGCGCCTTCTCGGTGGCGCTGTATCACGCGCTACAGCGTCAGGCGTTTGGCAAAAACCTGGTCGATCAGCCGATGATGCGCCAGCTGCTGGGGCAAATGGCGCTGCGTCTGGAGGGGCAAACCGCGTTTCTGTTTCGCCTGGCTCGCGCCTGGGACCGTCGGGAGGATGCCCGGGAAAGCGCCTGGGCGCGCCTGTTTACGCCGGCGGCCAAATTTGCCATCTGCAAGGCCGGCATCCCGTTTGTCGCCGAGGCGATGGAAGTGCTCGGCGGCATCGGCTATTGCGAGGAGAGCGAACTCCCGCGCCTCTACCGTGAGATGCCGGTCAACAGCATCTGGGAAGGTTCCGGCAACATTATGTGTCTCGATGTCATGCGGGTGCTCAGCAAGCAGCCGGCGGCGATGGAGCTGCTGGCGGCAGAGTGCGCGGAGGTGAAAGGACAGAATCGCCATCTCGACCGCGCGTGGCGTCAACTGCAGCAGCTGCTGAGACGGCCCGCCGAAGAGCAGGGGAGAGAGATTGCCCGGCTGGTCTATCGTCTTGGCGCGGGGGCGCAGATGCTGCGCCACGCTTCGCCGCCGCTGGCTGAAGCCTGGTGTCGGATGATGCTCGACACCCGCGGCGGCATGCGTCTTGATGCGCCGACCCTCGACGACCTGCTGCTGCGGGCCATGGGGCGCGGGCGCCAGGCGCCTCAGGCGTAGAGAATGGCCTGAACGCGCCAGCTGTCCGGCTGTTGTTCTTCGTACATCTGAATAATGCGATACCAGGAGGCGCCTTGCTCGTCCGCTTTGCGGGCAATGGCGTGCTCCACATCCTGTTGGCTGCCGGAAAGATTAGTGACGGAGATCAGACCGATTTCATTCAGGCCAGTGACGCAATCCGCGCTGGCGAATTCGGCTGACTGCGCGGACGTATTGGCCGTCGCAGCGGTAAACAGCAGGCTGGGTAGGGTAAAAGATCGTTTCATCGTCAGCTCCATTTCACGTAGTCCCAAGGGCAGTCCGTTGCTAACGTCCTGCCAGGTGGCTGGCCGAACGTTATTATGCACAGGAGAACGTGAATGGACGCAAAGCTGTGTAAAGCAGATTTAAAGACGCCGCCTCGTCATCGACGATAGAGGATCGCCTGCGAATACCACTGGCCGGGTACCATGGTGTCATCGATCATGATGATGACGTAGTAATCGGCTTTGGCCGCTTCTGCTTTGGCCTTCAGCGCCGCTTCGACATCCATCGGCGAACCGTACATCAGCACACTCACCGTGGCCATTTTCTGCAGGCCAGCCGTCTGGTTACGCTGGATCTCCTGCGGATGGTCGGTGGCGGGCGGCGGGGCTTCCGGCGTTCCCTGCAAGGCACTACACCCGCTGAGGACGATAGCCAGTAACCACGGTGAAAACCTGCGCATAACCATATCTCGTTTCCTGATAGTGATAGTGTAGTGGTAGCCTTAACAGGATTGCCGGGGAATGTTCCCGAACTGTTATCTCTGACGCGATTTTCGAATGAAAATGTTGTGAAAGCGTAACCGGGTTCTCAACATTATGAATCGTAGCAAACTGGGTTGCCCGGTGAATGAATTTTCCCATGACGCCTTACCACGATAGAGAAGGGAGACGATAAATGATTGCACTAGAAATGCGCAACCTCGGCGGCGGTGAAATTTTGCATGCCTGCCCGCAGGAGAGTCTGGATAAACCCTTGCCCTGTATCGTCTTTTATCATGGCTTTACCTCCTCGAAGCTGGTCTACAGCTACTTTGCGGTGGCGTTGGCCGAGGCGGGCTTCCGGGTGATCATGCCGGATGCGCCGGAGCATGGGGCGCGTTATCAGGGCGACGAGGCCGGGCGGATGCAGCGCTTCTGGCCGATCCTGCAGCAGAATTTCAGGGAGTTTCCCGCGTTGCGCGAGGCGATTATCGCCGAGGGATGGCTGGAGGGAGAGCGGCTGGCGGTGGCTGGCGCCTCGATGGGAGGGATGACGGCGCTGGGCATCATGACGCACCATCCCGAACTGAACAGCGTCGCTTGTCTGATGGGGTCGGGCTATTTTCGTTCGCTGTCGCAAACCCTGTTTCCCTCGCCTGGCTTTGATGCTGACAGTCTCCGCGAATGGGATGTCAGCCATCAGCTGGCGTCCCTTGCCCGGCGGCCGCTGTTGCTCTGGCATGGGGACGCTGACGATGTGGTGCCGCCGGAAGAGACCTTCCGTCTTGAGCAGGCGCTGCGGCAAGGCGATCTTACCGCCAGGCTGACCTGCGTCTGGCAAAAGGGCGTCCGCCATCGCATTACGCCAGAGGCGCTGGCCGCGACGGTCGCCTTTTTCCGCCAGCATCTTTAAACGCGGATCACGCTGACGCCCTGATCCTCAAGCTGTTTGAGGATTGCGGCATCAGCCTGTTTCCCGGTGATCACCACGTCAATTTGCCCGGCCTGGCTGAATAACATCCCGGCGCGCTCGCCGACCTTGCTGCTGTCGACCAGCACCGCCAGTTTGCCGACCACGTTGAGCATTTTCTGCTCGGCCATGGCGGTCAACATATCGGTTTTGTAGAGCCCTTCGGCGGTGAGTCCTTTGCCGCTGGTGAACATCCAGTGCCCGGCATACAGGCTGTTTTCGCTACCGTGGGGGCTGAGCGTGATGGCGTGGCTGCGGTTATACTGCCCGCCCATGATAATCACGCTGTCGTGCTCCTGATCGATCAGATAATTAGCCAGCGGCAGATAGTTGGTGATGATCTGCACCGGTTTACCGCACAATTCCCGCCCCAGCAGAAAGGCGGTGGAGCCGCAGTTAATGACGATACTTTCCCCCGGCGCGATCAGCTGCGAAGCGGCGCGTGCGATACGCACTTTTTCATCCAGATTTTGCGCCTGGTGGATGTTCATTGGCGTCCAGCGGGGGCGCTGCTCACTAATGGCTTCCGCGCCATTGCGAACCTTTTTCAGTTTGCCGCTTTCATCCAGCTTGTTGATATCACGTCGGGCGGTTGCGGGTGAGATCCCGAGCCGCGACATCACCTGCTCTACGGTAACAAACCCCGTTTGGGCGAGCAGATCCAGCAGAATTTGGTGCCTTTGCGCTTCCGTCATGAGCGAATCCGATTAAAAGTGAACGGCAAAGATGATATTTGAAATCATGTGAAAATACTAACCCTGAGACGGGGTATTTCCGGCAGGCAGTGCCTGCCGGAGGCGGCTTACAGGAAGGATTTGAACGGCAGGTCCGGCTCAATGGTGAAGCAGTCATCGAAGCCGCGCGGGTAGTGATATTCGAAATTGTCTTTATCCAGCGGCCAGGTAAATTTGCCGCCGACCTGCCAGATAAACGGCTTGAAGCCGTACTTCAGACGATCCTTTTTCATCTCCCACAGGACGCGGATCTCCTGCGGATCGGCCTGAAAGTTTGACCAGATATCATGGTGGAACGGGATCACCACTTTGGCGTTGAGCGACTCCGCCATACGCAGGATATCGGCGCTGGTCATTTTGTCGGTGATGCCGCGCGGGTTCTCGCCATACGAGCCGAGGGCGACGTCAATTTGATGCTCGTTGCCGTGTTTCGCGTAGTAGTTGGAGTAGTGGGAATCGCCGCTGTGGTAGAGATTGCCGCCCGGTGTTTTAAACAGATAGTTGACTGCGCGCTGGTCCATGCCGTCCGGCAGCACGCCGGCGGCTTTTTGATCCGCCGGGAGGGTGATCAGCGCCGTGCGATCGAACGCGTCGAGCGCGTGGATCTCAATGTCTTTGATCTTCACCACATCACCGGGCTTCATGACTATACAGCGCGCTTTCGGTACGCCCCAGCCGATCCACAGGTCGACGCAGGTTTTCGGCCCAATAAAGGGCACATCGGCCGGGCAGTTCTGCATCACGGCGGCGGCGACGTTGACGTCAATATGATCGTTATGATCATGGGTCGCCAGTACGGCGTCAATCTGGCGAATGGCGAACGGATCGAGCACGAACGGGGTGGTGCGCAGGTTTGGCTGCAGTTTCTTCACCCCCGCCATCCGCTGCATTTGATGGCCGGTTTTCATCAGCGGATTGCCGTGGCTCTGTTTACCGGTGCCGCACCAGAAATCGACGCAGACGTTAGCCCCACCCTCGGATTTTAACCAGATGCCGGTACAGCCCAGCCACCACATGGCGAAGGTGCCTGGCGCAACCTGCTCTTGTTCAATCTCTTCATTCAGCCAGCTACCCCATTCCGGAAAGGTGTTCAGGATCCATGATTCTCGGGTGATGGTTTGGACTTTACTCATCGCGGTCTTCCTCATGCATTTTCAAAAGTAATCAGTATTTGATTGGTTTTGATTTATGTTGTCACTGTGTTTTCAAGATTGCAATCTTGTTTTCCTGCATTTTTGCGAGGCGTCGCGCATAATTTCCGGGCTCTATCCGCTCAAATTGACGTTAGGTGTTGTTTTATCTATATGATTTAAATGTTTATTTATGTGTCTACGTACATAATTGGTAATGACCAGAGTGAAAGTGAGGATTATTGCGGCGTACGTCACATTTAATCAAATTCAATCTTGTTGTGATTATTTTTGATTATTAGAGTGAGGGCGACGACAACTGCTGAGCGACATGCGCGTTCAAAGCCTTCCTCTTCTGGAGTGTGTTATGGAGATCCTCTACAACATCTTTACCGTCTTCTTTAATCAGGTCATGACCAATGCCCCGCTGCTGCTGGGTATCGTGACCTGCCTTGGCTATATCCTGTTGCGTAAAAGCGTCAGCGTGATTATCAAAGGTACGATCAAAACCATCATTGGTTTCATGCTGTTACAAGCCGGTTCCGGCATCCTCACCAGCACCTTTAAGCCGGTGGTGGCGAAAATGTCAGAGGTCTATGGCATCAATGGCGCGATTTCCGATACTTACGCCTCGATGATGGCGACCATCGACCGGATGGGCGAGGCCTACAGCTGGGTAGGGTATGCGGTGCTCCTGGCACTGGCGCTGAACATCTGTTACGTCCTGCTGCGCCGCATTACCGGTATCCGCACCATCATGCTGACTGGCCATATCATGTTTCAGCAGGCGGGGCTGATTGCGGTCTCGTTCTTCATCTTTGGTTACGGGATGTGGACGACCATTATCTGCACCGCGGTACTGGTCTCTCTGTACTGGGGGATCACCTCCAACATGATGTTCAAGCCTACCCAACTGGTCACCGACGGCTGCGGTTTTTCCATCGGTCACCAGCAGCAGTTTGCCTCGTGGATTGCCTACAAAGTGGCGCCGTATCTGGGGAAAAAAGAGGAGAGCGTCGAAGACCTCAAGCTGCCCGGCTGGCTGAATATCTTCCACGACAACATCGTCTCTACCGCGATTGTGATGACCATTTTCTTTGGCGCGATCCTGCTTTCCTTCGGTATTGATGTGGTGCAGGCGATGGCGGGCAAAACCCACTGGACGGTCTATATCCTGCAGACCGGTTTCTCCTTCGCGGTGGCTATTTTCATCATTACCCAGGGCGTGCGGATGTTCGTCGCCGAACTGTCCGAAGCCTTCAACGGCATCTCGCAACGCCTGATCCCCGGCGCGGTGCTGGCGATTGACTGCGCCGCGATCTACAGCTTTGCGCCGAATGCGGTGGTGTGGGGCTTTATGTGGGGCACCATCGGCCAGCTGATTGCCGTGGGCATTCTGGTCGGCATCGGCTCTTCAATTCTGATTATTCCAGGCTTTATCCCGATGTTCTTCTCCAACGCGACGATTGGCGTTTTTGCCAACCATTTCGGCGGCTGGCGTGCGGCGCTCAAGATCTGCCTTGTGATGGGCATGGTTGAAATTTTCGGCTGCGTATGGGCGGTGAAGCTCACCGGTATGAGCGCCTGGATGGGGATGGCGGACTGGTCGATTCTGGCGCCGCCGATGATGCAGGGCTTCGCCTCCATCGGGCTGGCGTTTATGGCCGTCATCATCCTGATTGCACTGGCTTATATGTTCTTCGCCGGCCGCGCGCTGCGTGCCGAGGAAGACGCGGAAAAACAACTGGCAGAGGCCTCTGCCCAATAAGGAGTTCTGATTATGACCGTACGTATTCTGGCTGTGTGTGGCAACGGGCAAGGCAGTTCCATGATCATGAAAATGAAGGTGGATCAGTTCCTGACGCAATCCAACATCGACCACACGGTAAACAGCTGCGCGGTAGGTGAATACAAAAGCGAACTGAACGGCGCGGATATCATCATCGCTTCAACCCATATCGCGGGGGAGATTACCGTCTCCGGCAATAAACACGTGGTGGGCGTACGCAATATGCTGTCGCCGGCGGATTTCGGCCCAAAACTGCTGGAGGTGATCAAAGCTCACTTCCCGCAGGACGTGAAATAAGGAGCGGCCATGAAACTGCATGACTCACTGGCGCAGAACCACTCCATTCGCCTGCAGGCGGAAGCGGAAACCTGGCAGGAGGCGGTGAAAATCGGCGTCGATCTGCTGGTGGCCGCCGACGTCGTGGAACCGCGTTACTACCAGGCGATCCTCGACGGCGTCGCGCAACATGGCCCCTATTTTGTTATCGCGCCGGGGCTGGCGATGCCGCACGGGCGGCCGGAAGAGGGCGTTAAGAAAACCGGCTTTGCGCTGGTGACGCTAAAAAAACCGCTGATTTTCAATCATGAAGATAACGACCCGGTCGACATTCTGATCACCATGGCGGCGGTTGACGCCACCACCCACCAGGAGGTGGGCATCATGCAGATCGTTAACCTGTTTGACGATGAAGCCAATTTCGACCGTTTACGCGCCTGCCGTAGCGAGCAGGAAGTGCTGGATTTAATCAAAAACGCCACCGCGGCGGCTGTTTAAAAGGAACACCATCATGTCATTACCTATGTTACAGGTCGCTCTGGACAACCAAACGCTGGCCAGTGCCTATGAAACGACCCGCCTGATCGCCGAAGAGGTGGATATCATTGAAGTCGGTACTATTCTTTGCGTCGGCGAAGGGGTGCGTGCGGTGCGCGATCTGAAGGCGCTGTATCCGCATAAAATCGTGCTGGCGGACGCCAAAATTGCCGACGCCGGCAAGATCCTGTCGCGGATGTGCTTTGAAGCCAACGCCGACTGGGTCACGGTGATCTGCTGTGCCGATATCAATACCGCCAAAGGGGCGCTGGACGTCGCCAAAGAATTTAACGGCGATGTGCAAATTGAGCTGACCGGCTTCTGGACCTGGGAACAGGCGCAGGCATGGCGCGAGGCGGGTATTCAGCAGGTGGTCTATCACCGCAGCCGCGACGCACAGGCGGCAGGCGTGGCGTGGAGCGAGGCGGATATCAGCGCGATTAAACGTTTGTCCGATATGGGCTTCAAAGTGACTGTCACCGGCGGTCTGGCGCTGGAAGACCTGCCGCTGTTCGCGGGTATCCCTATTCACGTCTTTATTGCCGGGCGCAGCATCCGCGATGCCGCCTCGCCGGTGGAAGCGGCGCGCCAGTTTAAACGCTCTATCGCCCAGCTGTGGGGTTAAGGAGCGGTTATGTTGGCGAAATCCATTCCGCTCGGCATCTATGAAAAAGCGCTCCCCGCCGGGGAGTGCTGGCTGGAGCGGCTGCAGCTGGCGAAGGCGCTGGGCTTTGATTTTGTGGAAATGTCTCTCGATGAAACGGACGTGCGCCTTGCGCGACTGGACTGGAGCCCCGAGCAGCGTCTGGCGCTGGTCAAGGCGGTGGCTGACACCGGCGTCCGGGTACCATCGATGTGCCTTAGCGCCCATCGCCGTTTTCCGCTGGGTAGTGAAGACGACGCGGTGCGTCATCAGGGGCTGGAAATTATGCGTAAAGCCATCCAGCTGGCGCAGGATGTGGGGATCCGGGTGATCCAGCTGGCAGGCTACGACGTCTATTACCAGCAGGCGAACGATGAGACGCGCCGCCGCTTTCGCGATGGCCTGAAACAGAGCGTCGAAATGGCCAGCCGTGCCCAGGTCACGCTGGCGATGGAGATCATGGATTACCCGCTGATGAACTCGATCAGTAAGGCCTTAGGCTACGCCCATTACCTGAATAATCCGTGGTTCCAGCTTTACCCTGATATCGGCAATCTGTCAGCGTGGGATAACGATGTCCAGATGGAACTGAAGGCGGGGAGCGGGCATATCGTGGCGGTACACGTCAAAGACACGAAACCTGGCGTCTTTAAAAACGTGCCGTTCGGCGAAGGGGTGGTCGATTTTGAACGCTGCTTCGAAACGCTCAAGCAGACCTGCTACTGTGGCCCGTACCTGATTGAGATGTGGAGCGAAACCAGCGCTGACCCGCTGGCGGAGGTGGCGAAGGCACGTGACTGGGTGAAGGCGCGGATGGCCCGCGCGGGCCTGATGGAGGCGGCGTAATGCAACAACTGAAACAGCAGGTGTTCGAGGCCAATATGGATCTGCCGCGCTACGGTCTGGTGACCTTCACCTGGGGCAATGTCAGCGCCATTGACCGGCAGCGCGGGCTGGTGGCGATCAAGCCCAGCGGCGTCGCCTATGAGACCATGAAGGCGGACGATATGGTTGTCGTGGATCTTGAGGGCAACGTGGTGGAAGGGCTGTATCGCCCCTCCTCTGATACCGCCACCCATCTGGCGCTCTATCGTCGTTATCCCGACCTTGGCGGAGTGGTGCATACCCACTCGACGCATGCCACCGCCTGGGCGCAGGCGGGGCTGGCGATCCCGGCGCTTGGCACCACCCATGCGGACTACTTCTTCGGTGATATCCCCTGTACCCGGGCGCTTAGCGCACAGGAGGTGGACGAGGCTTACGAGCTGAACACCGGGCAGGTGATTATCGAAACGCTGGGCGCGTCGAATCCGCTGCATACGCCTGGGATCGTCGTCTATCAGCACGGACCGTTTGCCTGGGGCAAAGACGCCCACGAGGCGGTACACAACGCGGTGGTGATGGAAGAAGTGGCGCGCATGGCGTGGATTGCCTGCGGGATTAATCCGCAGTTGCAGCCCATCGATAGCTGGCTGATGAATAAGCATTTTCAGCGTAAGCATGGGCCAAACGCCTACTATGGGCAAAAGTAGATAGCGCGCTCCGGGGCTTTCACCCCTCACGGTGAAGCAACTGGTCTGGCCCCGGAGCCGTTTTTTTAGCCCTGACGATAGGCCGACGGCATCACGCGCATGCCGATGAGCGTGACCATACAAATTATCGCGCCGGCGTAAAACGTCGAGGCGGCGCCGAAGGTTTCCCACAGTACCCCTGCGCCGGTACTGGCCAGCAGCAGCGCCAGGCCGCTCATCAGGTTGAACATGCCGAATGCCGTACCGCGTAGTTCCGGCGGCGCGGTATGCGCAACCATCGCTGCCAGCAGGCCCTGGGTCATTCC
This sequence comes from Klebsiella sp. w6, assembly GCF_033100215.1. NCBI lineage: Bacteria > Pseudomonadati > Pseudomonadota > Gammaproteobacteria > Enterobacterales > Enterobacteriaceae > Klebsiella > Klebsiella sp. w6. Next base: position 5,060,934 of record NZ_CP136907.1, on the reverse strand, counting down.
CATATGAATCCCCCACAGCGCGACGCCGAGCAGCAGCGTACTCCAGTGGCCGCTGAGCGCCAGCACGATATCGGCGAGGATCAGCACCAGCAGTCCCCACTGCAGCAGTTTGCTGTGGCTCATGCTGTCTGAGAGTTTACCGAACGGGTAAGCCGTGAGGCTGTAGACCAGGTTCATCGCCACCATCACCAGCGGGATGGTAAACAGCGGGATCTCCATCTGCTGGGCGCGCAGCACCAAAAAAGCTTCGCTGAAGCGGGCGAGGGTGAAGATACTGCCGATCGCCACCACCCACCAGTAAGCGGCAGAGAGCTTTTTCAGGTTTTCGCGCTTCAGCGGATTGCTGCGTTTGTGTGCGATGGCGGATTTTGGCTCCTGCAGGCCAAACCCGAGCAGGAGAGTGGAGAGCACGGCGGGAATGACCGCCACCCAGAAAATAGCGTGAAAATCGTTGGCCCAGATAAACATCAGCAGCACCGCCAGCAGCGGGCCGAGAAAGGCGCCGACGGTATCCAGCGCCTGGCGAAGCCCGTAGGCGGCGCCGCGGATCTCCGGCGGGGTGACGTCGGCAACCAGCGCATCGCGCGGCGCGCCGCGAATACCTTTCCCTACGCGGTCAATCATGCGGGCGCTAAACACCACTCCGGCGGTGGGGGCGATGGCAAACAGCGGCTTACTGAGCGCGCCCAGGCCGTATCCCAGCAGCGCCAGTCCTTTGCGCTTGCCGACATAGTCGCTGATCACGCCGGAGAAGACTTTCAGGATCAGGGCGGTGGCTTCCGCCAGTCCCTCGATAAGACCGATAATTATCACGCTGGCGCCGAGGGTGGTGGCCATAAACAACGGTAAGAGGCTGTGGATCATCTCGGAGGAGACATCCATCAGCAGGCTGACGCCGCCGAGTACCCAAACGCCTTTGGGGATACGGCCTAAGGTGGCGAAACGCGGAACCATCAATCACTCCTGATTATCAAATGGCGAGTGGCTGATTAAATCAGGTTGCGATGGCGCTGATAAGTCGGTTTGTAAAATAATTCTCAATTGCGTTTAGGTGAAAACCTCGCTTCGCCCCTCGCGAAGAGAGGCGAAGAGTCGGCCTGGCGTTAGCGGTATATCACCGCGCTGGCGCGAAGCGGGCCGTTGGTTTCGGGTTCGTGCATCAGGATAGGCTGAAAGTATTTCGCCCCCTGCGCATCGCTCATCTGGCTAAGGGCCTGCTCGGCCTCGTGCTCAGTGGCCATATTGTGATTGATATAGATAACGCCGAGGCTCTGCACGTCGTCCATGTTGCGGGCCTGACGTTCGGTGATTTGGATAGCTGCCAGCGCGTTGGCGCTGAAGAAAAGCGCAGCCATCATGGCGATGATTTTCAGTTTCATATACTACGCTCCTGACTGACAGTCCTGACGCTGACTCGGGGGCTCTCCTGTGGTCGTTTGGCTCTGATATAAGTGTAATCGCTGCGCGTTCGTCGCATGGCGACCTTTTCTGATGCAGTCGTTCAAAAAAATGCCGCTTCCTTTATTGGTTAATTTTAAATCACCCACTTAGCGCCACTTGGCGCTTAGTGCGAATTATTTGTGCAAATCCGCTTGTGTTCCTGGGGGGGCGCCATTAGAATGACGCGTCAATTTTTCAGCCGCCCTTTAACACGTTCCTTGCCTCCATGGGCCGCGGCTGACCCAGACAGGAGGCTGAATAATCCGTAAGGAGCAATTCGATGCGTCATTACGAAATCGTTTTTATGGTCCATCCTGACCAGAGCGAACAGGTTCCGGGCATGATCGAACGTTACACTGGTGCAATCACTGCAGCAGCAGGTACGATCCACCGTCTGGAAGACTGGGGCCGCCGTCAGCTGGCTTATCCGATCAACAAACTGCACAAAGCTCACTACGTTCTGCTGAACGTTGAAGCACCGCAGGAAGCGATCGATGAGCTGGAAACTAACTTCCGCTTCAACGACGCCGTTATCCGCAGCATGGTAATGCGTACTAAGCACGCTGTTACCGAAGCATCTCCGATGGTTAAAGCGAAAGACGAGCGCCGTGAGCGTCGCGAAGATTTCGCCAACGAAACCGCAGATGATTCTGAAGCTGGGGATTCTGAAGAGTAATCCTGATGACCAACCGTCTGGAGCTGTCCGGCATTATTTGCAGGACTCCACTTCGTAAGGTCAGCCCGTCAGGAATTCCTCACTGCCAGTTCGTGCTTGAGCATCGTTCAGTGCAGGAGGAAGCCGGTTTTCACCGGCAGGCATGGTGTCAAATGCCCGTTATTATTAGCGGTCACGAAAACCAGGCCATTACTCACAGTATAACGGTCGGTAGCGCAGTAACCGTTCGAGGGTTCATCTCTTGTCATAAGGCAAAGAACGGCTTGAGCAAAATGGTTCTGCATGCCGAGCAGATTGAATTGATAGATTCTGGAGACTAGCCATATGGCACGTTATTTCCGTCGTCGCAAGTTCTGCCGTTTCACCGCGGAAGGCGTTCAAGAGATCGACTATAAAGATATCGCTACGCTGAAAAACTACATCACCGAAAGCGGTAAGATTGTCCCGAGCCGTATCACCGGTACCCGTGCAAAATACCAGCGTCAGCTGGCTCGCGCTATCAAACGCGCTCGCTACCTGTCCCTGCTGCCGTACACTGATCGTCATCAGTAATCGGTCACGGTCCATTAATACGACTTTGAGAGGATAAGGTAATGCAAGTTATTCTGCTTGATAAAGTAGCAAACCTGGGTAGCCTGGGTGATCAGGTTAACGTTAAAGCGGGCTATGCTCGTAACTTCCTGGTCCCGCAGGGTAAAGCTGTTCCTGCTACCAAGAAAAACGTTGAATTCTTCGAAGCACGTCGCGCTGAACTGGAAGCCAAACTGGCTGACGTTCTGTCAGCTGCTGAAGCTCGTGCTGCGCAGATCAACGCCCTGGAATCCGTAACCATCGCGTCCAAAGCTGGCGACGAAGGTAAACTGTTCGGTTCCATCGGTACTCGCGACATCGCTGACGCTGTTACTGCAGCAGGCGTTAAAGTTGCTAAGAGCGAAGTTCGCCTGCCGAACGGCGTTCTGCGTAACGTTGGCGAGCACGAAGTGGACTTCCAGGTTCACAGCGAAGTATTCGCTAAAGTTATCATCAACGTGGTTGCTGAGTAATCGGCCTCTGACGTTCTGGTAACAACAAATCGCCGGCCTTGTGCCGGCGTTTTGCTTTTTAGCGCCTTTCATTTTGCGGCGGCGTAACGCTTGCTGTCGTCTTCTCCGCTATCGCGCACGCACAAAGCTGCCGTTCGACTGGCGGGTAAACAACACCTGCTGGCCGTTGCCGGTATCGATAGTGAGGCCGGTGACTACGCCGTTGGCGTTCTGCCGAATTTGCACCGTCTGTCCGCTCTGCAACGTGCTTAATGGTTTGCCAGCGCCTTCAACCTGCGCCATCGCGTAGACGTCGGTGGCCGGCAGCCCATGATCGCGGAACAGCTGGGCCAGGGTTTTGCCTGACTCGATGCGATAGGTCCGCCACTGCTGCTCAATGCCCGGTGCGGACTGCTGCTGCGAGGATTGATACGGTTGGGAGGCGGCGGGCTGCTGCGTCTGCGCCTGATCTGGCTGCTCATCCTGAATCGGTTCCGGGGCGACCGGGGCCATCTGATCGGCATCGCTTACGGTCGGGGTATTGGTGATCGGCGGCAGGGGAACGGCCTGATTGCCGCCAGCTTGCGGCTGGGACTGTGACTGCAGGTTCAGATTCGCTTCACGGCTGGTGGAGGCCGGGCTTTGGTTATCGTCGGCGGGGAGCAGAATACCGATAATGACTAACAGGAAGCCAGCGATGATACCCCGGCGGTGCATCGGAGGCAGCGGGTCCAGGAGGCGAAAATCATCCGGAGCGTGCCAGATTTTCGCCAGAATAGATGTCAGTTCAACGCGCCCGGGCATGGCTTTCCTCCTGCTCCGCATATTTTTATCCTGCCTATGAGTATAGATGGCTAACGTCCTGATGACCGGAACAAAGTAAAGTTAACCTGCTGCCACCTATTGTTTCTGTTTCGCTGAGATTTGTCATCATCCGCCGACAAAGTTTTACCCATTTCGCTATGGCTGTTATGCTTTCGCACGCTTTTCTCTTGATGTTTATCACCCAAAAAGGAACAACGATGGCAACCCCAACTTTTGACACTATCGAAGCGCAGGCAAGTTACGGTATCGGCTTGCAGGTTGGACAACAGCTGAGCGAATCCGGCCTGCAGGGGCTGCTGCCGGAAGCGCTGGTGGCGGGTATCGCCGATGCGCTGGAAGGTAACCAGCCGCAGGTGCCGGTGGAAGCCGTTCACCGCGCGCTGCGTGAAATCCACGAGCGCGCTGACGCCGTACGCCGCGAACGTTTCCAGGCCATGGCCGCCGACGGCCAGAAATACCTCGATGAAAACCGCGAGAAAGAGGGTGTGAATAGCACCGAATCTGGTCTGCAGTTCCGCGTACTGACCCAGGGCGAAGGCCCGATCCCGGCACGTACCGACCGCGTACGCGTGCACTACACCGGCAAACTGATCGACGGCACCGTCTTCGACAGCTCCGTCGCCCGTGGTGAGCCTGCTGAATTCCCGGTGACCGGCGTGATTGGCGGCTGGATTGAAGCGCTGACCCTGATGCCGGTCGGTTCTAAATGGGAACTGACGATCCCGCACAACCTGGCCTACGGCGAACGCGGCGCTGGCGCGTCGATTCCTCCGTTCAGTACCCTGATCTTCGAAGTTGAACTGCTGGACATTATCTAAACAGCAGAGGCTTCCTCTTCCCATGAGGTGGGGGAAGCCGCAAAAATAGCGTAAAATCCTTAAGTTAAAAATTAATTAGAATTATGTTTTGCATTCATCGCGTATGGGTGTATTTTTGTGAGCTATTTCGCGGTGGATGAGTGATATAACACTCACTTTAAACATAAAATTAACATTATATCTAAATCATAGTATTCATCCCTCCGATTCTTACCTAATATCGACTAGCCCTTGCTGGGGTTAATGACAGACGACGGGCCATCAGAGCCTGAACAACACAGACAGGTACAACAGGAAGAAATCACATGGTAGATCAGGTTAAAGTCGCTGCTATTGAGCAGGAGCCGACTGAACAATCGCTACGGCGAAATCTCACAAACCGACATATTCAGCTGATTGCGATTGGCGGGGCGATCGGCACTGGGTTATTTATGGGTTCTGGCAAAACTATCAGCCTTGCCGGGCCATCTATTATTTTTGTTTATATGATTATCGGTTTTATGCTGTTTTTCGTTATGCGAGCCATGGGCGAATTACTGCTGTCGAACCTCGAATATAAATCCTTCAGCGATTTTGCGGCCGATCTGCTGGGGCCGTGGGCGGGCTACTTTACCGGCTGGACCTATTGGTTCTGTTGGGTCGTCACCGGAATGGCGGACGTAGTGGCGATCACCGCCTACGCGCAGTTCTGGTTTCCCGGACTCTCCGACTGGGTCGCCTCGCTGGCGGTGATCCTGCTGCTGCTGGGCCTGAACCTGGCCACCGTCAAAATGTTTGGCGAAATGGAGTTCTGGTTCGCGATGATCAAAATCGTCGCCATCGTGGCGCTAATCGTCGTCGGCCTGGTGATGGTCATGATGCATTTCAAATCGCCGACCGGCGTCGAAGCCTCTTTCGCCCATCTGTGGAATGACGGCGGCTGGTTCCCGAAAGGGCTGAGCGGCTTCTTTGCCGGCTTCCAGATTGCGGTGTTCGCCTTCGTGGGGATCGAGCTGGTGGGGACCACCGCCGCCGAAACCAAAGACCCGGAGAAATCCCTGCCACGGGCGATTAACTCTATTCCGCTGCGTATCATTATGTTCTACGTCTTCGCGCTGATTGTGATTATGTCGGTGACGCCGTGGAGCTCCGTGGTGCCGAGCAAGAGCCCGTTCGTCGAGCTGTTCGTGCTGGTCGGCCTGCCGGCGGCGGCGAGCCTGATTAACTTCGTGGTGCTGACTTCCGCAGCCTCCTCGGCCAACAGCGGCGTGTTCTCTACCAGCCGTATGTTGTTCGGTCTGGCGCAGGATGGTCAGGCGCCGAAGATGTTCGCCAAGCTGTCGAAGCGTGCGGTGCCGGCGAAGGGTTTAACCTTCTCCTGCATGTGCCTGCTGGGCGGTGTGGTCATGCTGATGGTCAACCCGAGCGTGATTGCCGCGTTCACCATGATCACCACGGTGTCGGCGATCCTGTTTATGTTCGTCTGGACGATTATCCTCTGCTCTTATCTGGTCTACCGTAAAAAGCGCCCGCAGCTGCATGAAAAGTCCAAATACAAGATGCCGCTGGGCAAATTCATGTGCTGGGTGTGCATGGCCTTCTTCGTCTTCGTACTGGTGCTGTTGACCCTGGAAGATGATACCCGTGAAGCGCTGATGGTCACCCCGCTGTGGTTTGTTCTGCTGGGCGCGGGCTGGCTGTTTGCCGGCAAAAAACGTCTGGCGAAATAAAAAAGGCCACCCGGAGTGGCCAAAGTAAGACGGACAATGTCGAGGGCGCCTGCGGGCGCCTTTTTCTTTATTTTCCGGCAAGGGCGCGCGGGAACAGTACGTTATTTTCCAGACTGATGTGCTCCATCAGATCGTCAATCATCTCGTTGATACCGTTATACATCGCCTTCCAGGTGGTGCAGGCTTCCGGCGGCGGCGTCACGTTATGGGTGATGTGCTTAATGACCTCCAGCAGTTCACCCGCTTCATCGTGCTCGCTTTCCATTACGCTGATCGGCCCCCCGGCCTGGGTGCCCATCCCCTGTTTGATCATCGGGAACAGGATCTGCTCCTCTTTCATCATGTGGCTGGAGAGTTCCTGATGCAGCATGGTCAGGTATTTGGTCAGCCCTTTCGGCACGTTCGGTTTATCGGCGTGGACACGTTCAACCTTGGTGGCCTGCAGGATCAGCTCCGGCAGCTGTTCGCGGTGCCGGTCGTGATAGCGGACGATGATATGGTCGATAATCTCCGGGAGGGGCGCCGCGCGCCAGTCGCGGGAGAGGGGCTGCTCGGCCAGTTTCGCCAGCTCGGCTTCAATCACCGCGACATCCAGCGCTTTCCGCGATGCGGCGCGCGCCAGGGTCTGTTTGCCGCCGCAGCAGTAATCCATATCGTATTGACGGAACAGGGCGGAGGCGCGCGGGATGGTCAGCGCCAGCTCGCCTAAAGGTTGGTCACGGAAAGCCATAGCAGTTACCTCGTCATCAGGAATATAAGATGTATTTTAAATGCATCTTTTTGGCGAGGGAATACCCCTTAAGGAGGCCTGGCTACTTTTTTTCGTCCGTCAGCGGCTGCAGCATCGGTTTTTCCGGTCTGGCGCGTACGGCGGAGACCACGCCGAGCACCAGCAACAGGATCCCGCTCAGGGTCAGCAGCGGCGGTAAACTTTGCCGCAGCAGGAAGGTATACAGCAGCCCGGCCAGAGTTTCGAAGACGATCAGCGGCCCGAGGATCACCGTCGGCAGCCGCTGGCTGGCGATATTCCAGCACAGCGCGCCGACCCATGAGCAGAGCACCGCGATGGCCAGCATCAGCGTAATGAACACCGCCGGGCGCGGGCCGAAGGGCAGGGGAAACCCGGCCTGCTGGCCGTGCAGCCAGGCGCAGGCGGCGAGATAGCCGGCCAGCGAAACCGGAAGCGTGACCAGTGCCTGAGCGGTAGCCCACATCATCGGCGGCTGATGCGGATTTTCCCGCAACCAGCGGGCGTTGCGCAGGGCATACCAGGCCCAGCAGGCCACCGATCCCAGCGCCAGCGCGATGCCGGAGCCGTAGCGCCACGGGCTAAAATCAGGCAGCCCCTGGCGCAGTTCTGCGACGTTAACGCAGATCAGGCCCACGGCGATGCAGACCAGCGCCGGAAACAGACGCCGCCACGGCAGCTTTCCGTCGCGTTGGCTGTAGAGCAGATTGGCGAAGACCGGCAAGACCACCGGCAGCGTGCCGATAATCATGGTGGAGACCGGCGCCCCGGTGCGCTGAATAGCACTGGCCAGGCAGACGTAATAGATAAGATTCCCCATCATCGTCAGGCCCAGCGCGGTCCACCAGTCGTTCCGGCTCAGCTGGCGCAAACGCGCGCGTCCGAGCCACGCCAGCGGCAGGGCGATCAGGCCCAGCGCCAGATAGCGTCCCATTGACTGCAGCATCGCCGGGTACTCTGGCACCAGCAAAGGCCCGACAAAAATTAATCCCCACATCAGCCCCGCCAGCAGGGCGTACAGCACACCACTAATCATCATTGCATCCGTTGTCATCACAGTTGTCTGCAGTGTAGAAGGGGGCCGGGCAGGAATATTGTATGAGATTGCGCATTAGCGCCTGGCGACCTGCTTCTGATAGCGCACCGGCGTAATGCCGTAACGCAGGGTGAAGGCGCGGGTCAGGTGGGACTGGTCGGTGAGGCCGACGGCTATCGCCACTTCGGCGGCGGGCATACCGTGGGTGAGAAATGCCTTGGCGCGCCACAGACGGATGGCCATCAGCATCTGATGGGGCGTCACGTGATAGTGGGCTTTAAACTGGCGCTGAAAGTGGTACGGGCTAAGCGCCGCCACCTGCGCCAGCTCGTCGAGGGTGATGGGGCGCATATAGTTATCGTGCAGGTAGTCGCGCACCCGGTCGAAGCGATGCCCGGCCTCACCCTGCGCAGAGGCATGGTGGGCCAGAGGGCGGAAGGCGTCGATGAGGTCGAGCAGCAGTCCCTGCTGGGCCAGCGGATCGTCGCTATGCCACAGGCCATAAATCAGCTGGCCAATCTGTCGGGAACGCAGGGGATCCTCGCGGACCACCTCGCTGAACCACCAGTCGCGCACCCCGGTGATGGCTTCCAGACGGTCCGGCTCCAGATAAATCATCCGGTAGCGCCAGCCGTCGGCGGTTTCCGCTTCGCCGGTATGCAGCTCGTCGGGATTCATGGTGACAATGGAGTTCGCGGCGGCGATATGCTGGCTGCCGCGGTAGCGAAAGCGTTCAGCGCCTTGCTCAATCACGCCGATGCCGAAGGCTTCGTGGGTATGGGGTTCAAAGGCGTAGCGAGAGATATGGGCGTGGTAAAGCTCCACCCCGGGCAGCTGTTCGAGATGGCGAAAGCGCGCGCGGTCTTTTTCATCACTAAATTGGGGTGGTACGCCCTGCATGCCTGCCTCCCGACGGTTATCCCTTCAATATGAGAGAGGAACCGCCGGGACGCAACCGCAAAAGCTGAGAGGGGGGGTTACAGAATGCTTTTCACACTCTCGGCAAGGGAGGTGGTCGGACGGCCGATCAGCGTACTCAGGGTGCGGCTGTCGTCAAACAGCCCGCCTTTCGACGCGCCGACATCGGAATCCGCCAGCATATCCGCCAGACCCGCCGGCAGACCGACGCTTTTCAGCGCGGCGGCGAAATCGGCTTCGCTGAGGTTCTGGTAGACCACGTTTTTTCCGCTTTGCGTGCTCAGCTCAGCAGCCAGGTCGCTCAGCGTCCAGGCGTTATCACCCGCCAGTTCGTAAATCTTCCCTTCATGGCCTTCACCGGCGATAACGCGGGCGGCAGCGGCGGCATAATCCGCGCGGGTGGCGGAGGCAATTTTACCCTCGCCGGCGGCACCGATAAACACGCCATGCTCCAGCGCCGGCGGTGCGCTGGCCAGATAGTTTTCGGTATACCAGCCATTGCGCAGCAGGGCGTAAGCGATACCAGAGTCGGCCAGCATCTGCTCGGTTTCAATATGCTCTGCGGCCAGGCCCAGCGGCGAGGTGTCGGCGTGCAGCAGGCTGGTGTAGGCGATGAATGTCACCCCAGCGGCTTTGGCGGCGTTGATGACGTTGCGGTGCTGAACGGCGCGCTGACCGACTTCGCTGGAGGAGATTAACAGCAGTTTATCCACGCCCTGCAGCGCGGCGGTTAGTGCCGCTTCATCGCCGTACTCGGCCTGACGGACAACGACGCCCTGCTGGCTGAGCGCCTGGGCTTTGGCCGGGTTGCGGACAATCGCCACAATCTGGCTGGCAGGGACGGTTTTTAACAGGTCTTGCAGAACGTAGTGGCCAAGCTGGCCGGTGGCACCGGTAAGGGCGATCATGGGACTTCTCCTTCGTGTTTAGTGGCAGTTGTGGTAAGCTAACACCTTAACTAACTTTTAGTAAGTACGTACAAAAAGGTAAGTGTGAAAATGGCCGAACCGACGCTGAGCGAGAAACTGCGTAACGGCAACCTGTTTGCGGAACAGTGCCCGTCGCGCGATGTACTTAAACATGTCACCAGCCGCTGGGGCGTGTTGATTCTGGTGGCGCTGCGCGAGGGGACCCATCGCTTCAGCGATCTGCGCCGCAAAATGGGCGGGGTCAGCGAAAAGATGCTGGCGCAGTCGCTGCAGGCCCTGGAGCAGGATGGTTTTATCGACCGCGTCTCTTATCCGGTGGTACCGCCACACGTTGAATATAGCCTGACGCCGCTCGGCCTGCAGGTGAGCGAGAAAGTGGCGGCGCTGGCGGACTGGATCGAGAGCAATCTGCCTGCGGTGTTGGCTAACCACGGGGAGTGAAAATGTATCACTCCCTGTAGCCCCGCCACCGGGGAGATATTCCCCGGATAGCGGCTGGCGCCTTATCCGGGTTAACCGTCAGCTCCGGTTTGTAGCCCCGGTAAGCGCAGCGCCACCGGGGAGATATTCCCGGATAGCGGCTGGCGCCTTATCCTGGCTACTCGTCAGATCCGGTTGGTAGCCCCGGTAAGCGCAGCGCCACCGGGGAGATATTCCCGGATAGCGGCTGGCGCCTTATCCGGGTTACCCGTCAGCTCCGGTTGGTAGCCCCGGTAAGCGCAGCGGCACCGGGGAGATGTACCCGGATAGCGGCTGGCGCCTTATCCGGGTTACCCGTCAGCTTCGGTTTGTAGCCCCGGTAAGCGCAGCGCCGCCGGGGAGATGTACCCGGATAGCGGCTGGCGCCTTATCCGGGCTACCCGTCAGCCCCGGTTTGTAGCCCCGGTAAGCGCAGCGCCACCGGGGAACAGGCATTACTTGCTCAAATCCAGCTGATAAATGGCGAAGCCGATATCATCGGTGGCCACCTGGCGCATTGGATACTGTGCTTTCTCTTTGATAAACGCCGCGGCTTTGTCGCCTGGCGAGGTCTCAAAACGAATATCCAACGGCGTGTTGCTGTGGATCGGCGCCAGACGCCAGTTGTTATCCGCCGCCGGATGGATCGCGCCATCCTTCTTCGATTGCGCGCCTATCCACGCCGCCAGCACTGAACGGTTTTCATCCGGTGAGGCAAAGGCGATATGGCTCTCACCGGTGCCGGCGAATTTGCCGCCGTAAGCGCGATAGTTATTGGTCGCGACCAGGAAAGTGGCCTGCGGATCGACAGGTTTACCGTTAAAGGTCAGGTGCTTAATACGCTCTGCCTGCGGATGGATCATCTGACATTCGCCGTCGTAGCGGGCCGGCTGGGTGACGTCAATCTGGTAGTTCACCCCGTCAATGACGTCGAAGTTATAGGTGCGGAAGCCGTCCCAGTTGATCAGCGACTGCGGCTTGCTGCTGGCGGGATCGATCTGGTTAAACTGTCCGGCGGAGCACTCCAGCCACTCCTTGACCTCTTTCCCGCTGACCTTCATCACCACCAGGGTGTTGGGGTAGAGATAGAGGTCGGCGGCATTGCGGAAGGTGAGCTGACCTTTCTCCACTTCGACAAAGCTCGCCGGATCGTTTTTACGTCCGCCGACTTTAAACGGCGCGGCGGCGGAGAGCACCGGCAGCTTCGCCAGATCCGGGTCGCCCTGAATATAGTGTTCTACATAGGCTTTCTGCGCCATGTTGACCACCTGCACCGTCGGGTCGTCCTGCACCAGCGCCAGATAGCTGTACATGTTGTCGGCGGACTTGCCGATCGGCTTGCTGACGAATTCGCGAGTGGCGTCGTGGTCGGCTTTCAGCACCGCCACCAGCTTGCCGTCTTCGGCCGCCAGCGATTTCTTCGCCACCGCGTCATAGATTGGCCGCGCTTCCGCTCTATTCTGAGTTACCTGCCATTTGCCGCTGTCGTTGTTCAGCACCAGATCAACCACCCCGAGATGATCGCCCCACATTCCCGGCATCACCGCCGGTACGCCGTTCAGCGTCCCTTTGGCGATATCCGCGCCTTTGATGTTGGCGAAGTCTTTACCCGGGAACACCGCGTGGGCATGGCCGAACATAATGGCGTCCACGCCGGGCACCTGGCTTAAGTAGTAGACCGAGTTTTCGGCCATCGCCTGATACGGGTCGGCGGAGAGGCCGGAGTGCGCGACCACGACCACCACATCAGCCCCTTTCGCCCGCATCTCCGGGATATATTTGCGCGCGGTTTCGGTAATGTCGTTGACCGTCACTTTACCGCTGAGATTGGCTTTATCCCAGGTCATGATCTGCGGCGGCACAAAACCGATATAGCCGATGCGCAGAGTATGGGGTTGACCATCGCTGTCCACGACCCGGGTATCCTGGATCAGGTACGGCGTAAACATCGGTTTGCCAGTTTTGGCATCGATGATATTGGCGTTCACGTAGGGGAATTTCGCCCCGGCCAGCGCCTTATGCAGGAAGTCGAGGCCATAATTGAATTCATGGTTGCCCAGGTTGCCGACGGCGTAATTCAGGGTATTCATCGCCTTATACACCGGATGCACATCGCCTTCTTTCAACCCTTTCGCGGCCATGTAGTCGCCTAACGGGCTCCCCTGGATAACATCCCCGTTATCCACCAGCACGCTGTTTTTCGCTTCTGCCCGCGCCTGTTCGATCAGGGTGGCGGTACGGACCAGGCCGAATTTCTCCGTGGCGGCATCTTTGTAATAGTCAAAGTCCATCATATTGCTGTGCAGATCGGTGGTTTCCATGATCCGCAGGTCGACCGTCGCGGCGTTGACGCTGGCGGCGATCAGCGTGGCCAGGAGCGTTGCGCTAAACTTAATCATCAGAGGCGTCCTTTTTTTATGAGCGATAGCACAGTAGAAAATGTATTTATATTCTGTTGCTTACAGAAATGTGAATCTTGCCAGAAAAGCGGGCAGAGAAACCGCCATCGTTATCACAGATAGCGGAACTCGCGGTGATGCGATATAAATAAAACAACGAGTTAACGCCACTGTAACCAGACGAGGTGGAGAATGTTAGAACAAGTATGTCAGCTTGCACGGAACGCGGGCGATGCCATCATGGAAGTCTACGATGGAAACCAGCCGATCAACGTCGCCAGCAAGAAAGATGATTCTCCGGTCACGGCGGCGGATATCGCAGCGCACAACGTCATCATCAGCGGTCTGAAAGCGCTGGATCCTGACACCCCGGTTCTTTCCGAGGAGGACCCGCCGGCCTGGGAGGTACGTCAGCACTGGCAGCGCTACTGGCTGGTCGACCCGCTGGACGGCACCAAAGAGTTTATTAAGCGTAACGGCGAATTCACCGTCAATATCGCGCTGATCGAAAACGGCAAGCCGACGCTGGGCGTGGTCTATGCGCCGGTGATGAAGGTGATGTACAGCGCGGAAAAAGGCAAAGCGTGGAAAGAAGAGTGCGGGGTGCGCAAGCAGATCCAGGTCCGCGATGCCCGTCCGCCGCGGGTGGTGATCAGTCGCTCTCACGGTAACGATCCGGAGCTGCAGGAGTATCTTGAGCAACTGGGCGAGCATCAAACCACTTCTATCGGATCTTCGCTGAAGTTCTGCCTGGTGGCGGAAGGCCAGGCCCAGCTCTATCCGCGCTTCGGGCCGACCAGCACCTGGGACACTGCCGCCGGCCACGCGGTCGCGGTGGCCGCCGGGGCGCATGTTCACGACTGGCAGGGCAAAACCCTCGACTACACGCCGCGTGAATCCTTCCTCAACCCCGGCTTCCGGGTCTCTATTTATTAAGCAATTTATGCAGCAGGTCGATGACCTGCTGCACCTCCTGCTGGGTCAGCGCACCGTCTTTGGCCCACTTTACGCGCCCGTCCTTATCCAGCACCACGATCGCGGAACTCTTCTCGTCCAGTTGCCAGGCTTTACGCACCAGCCCGTTGCTGTCGACGATAAACTGCGACCATGGAAAAAGCTTTTTATTACTCTCAATGCTGTTGCGCACGAACATGCCGGTGCCCGGAATGGCATCGTCGGTGTTAACGATGGTGGTAGTCTGGTAACGATCGTGCGGGAAACCTGCCGCTTTAATCGCCTCGATCAGGTTGGCATTTTTCTCTTTGGCTGACGAGCGACCGGCAATGTGCTGGATAACTCGCACTTTTCCCACCAGCTGCGAGCTGTTCCAGTTTTTATAGCTAAACTTATCCTTATCCAGAATGAGTTCTCCCCGATCCGCGACGCCGACCGGCGCCACACGCTGGCCGTCGACGAAGTTATGCGCTGTGGCCAGCAGCGGGAGAAGCAGTAACGAGGCGGCCAGTATGCTACGTAGGGTCATGCGTAATCCTTAATCATTTTTATGCAGGTGATCCGACCACTTGGTCTCGTTTAATCATAAGTGCGATTGGCGGCGATTACCCGCAATGAGGATGCCAGTTTGCGTGTTGACGCACAAATTAGTAGAAAAATGGCGACTTATACTTACTTCATCGTATGTCCGAAACGAAAATTCTGAATTATTGTCATCAAACGGTAAATAAACTTATACACACTGGGTCCCTCTGAGATTCTGGACTATAGTTTTAGGGCATTAAAATTTGCGCTCCCGATACGTGGGCTAACTGTGGCACCACAGGAGCGTAACCCTGGCAGGAGAGAAGAATGAAAATTTTCCAACGCTACAATCCGCTGCAAGTGGCGAAGTACGTGAAGATCCTGTTTCGTGGACGGTTGTACATCAAGGACGTTGGCGCATTTGAATTTGATAAGGGCAAAATCCTTATCCCGAAGGTCAAGGACAAGCTGCATCTGTCAGTGATGTCCGAAGTCAATCGTCAGGTGTTGCGTCTGCAAACTGAGATGGCATAACCTGAAACGTAGCAGTACGTAGTAGGTAAAAGACGGCTCCCGATGGGAGCCGTTGATGTTTTTAGCCCTTCATTTCCGCATAGCGTTTGCGATATTCGCCCGGTGGGACGCCGTTATGTTTACGAAAAAGGCGGGTGAAATAGACCGGATCGCTGTAACCCACCGATAAAGCAATTTTGTTTAGTGGGAGCGAGGACGTTATATTCGGGCAATAAAAAGGGCGGATGGTTATCCGCCCTGAAAATAGAGCAAGGGTTACGCTCAGGCGTTCTGGCTTTCCGCCGCTTCGGCCTGCTTGGGCACCAGCACCGTTGGCTTGTTATCGATGCGGGTCACCAGCAGCTGGTCGATCCGGTAGTTATCGATATCCACGACCTCGAACTTATACCCGGAGAACTTCACCGCGTCGGTGCGTTTCGGGATTTTACGCAGCATAAACATCATAAAGCCGCCGATGGTCTCGTAATTCCCGGACTGCGGGAACTCGTCGATATCCAGCACACGCATCACGTCATCAATCGGCGTACCGCCATCGATCAGCCACGAGTTTTCATCGCGGGCGACAATCTGCTCTTCCAGCCCCTGGCCGACGAGGTCGCCCATCAGGGTGGTCATCACATCGTTGAGGGTGATGATCCCGACCACCAGCGCGTATTCATTCATGATCACCGCGAAATCTTCGCCGGCGGTTTTGAAGCTTTCCAGCGCTTCTGACAGGGTCAGGGTATCCGGCACGATCAGCGTGTTGCGGATCTGCACGCCGCCGGTCAGGACCAGGCTCTGGTTGGCCAGTACGCGGTTCAGCAGATCTTTTGAATCGACGTAACCGATAATGTGGTCAATATCTTCATTACAGACGAGGAATTTCGAGTGTGGATGTTCGGCCACTTTATTCTTCAGGCTCTGCTCGTCTTCGTGTAAATCAAACCAAATGACGTTTTCGCGCGAGGTCATGGAGGAAGGAACGGTACGGGACTCCAGCTCGAACACGTTCTCAATCAGCTCGTGCTCCTGCTTGCGCAGCACCCCGGCCAGCGCGCCGGCTTCAACGACGGCATAGATATCGTCGGAAGTAATATCGTCTTTACGCACCATCGGCAGTTTGAAGATGCGGAAGATCATGTTGGCCATGCCGTTAAACAACCACACCAGCGGGCGGAAGACTAACAGGCAGAAGCGCATCGGGTTGATGATGCGCAGAGCCACGGTTTCGGGCGCAATCATACCGATGCGTTTCGGAGTCAGGTCAGCAAACAGGATGAACAAGCTGGTGACCAGGGTAAAAGAGATGATGAAGCTCAGCTGCTCGGACAGCTCCGGCGACATATACCCGCTGAGCAGGCTATGAAACGCCGGGGAGAAGGCCGCGTCGCCCACGATACCGCCAAGAATGGCGACGGCATTGAGGCCGATTTGCACGACGGTAAAGAAGGTGCCCGGGTTCTCCTGCATCTTCAGCACGCGCTGTGCGTTGACGTTGCCTTCATCGGCCAGCAGTTTCAGTTTGATTTTACGTGAGGCGGCCAGTGAGATTTCCGATATCGAAAAAAAGGCACTGACGGCTATCAGACAGAGTATTACTAAAATACTGTTTAACATATCTTTTCTGACCGTTGAGGTCAGATCCTCGGAAGGGAAGTTGATCGAACTATAAGGAAGCTACTTGAACACCCGCCCACAGGCGCGGGCTGGCAATTTCAGAAGGTAGTATAGCGTAACAGTCAGCAAAATCGCCAGAGCATTGATTAATCATTGTTAATTACGCGGTTATCTCTCCGCCACGCGTCAGCGTAAACGCGTACTTATGATGACAGGTGCGTCGCAGGATAATTCCCGCAACAAGAGCGACTCATCTGCAGGTGAAAGGGAAGTCGATGATCCGCTAATAAAGGGAGCGGAGTCGATCACAGAAATTCATCTGCCATGATAATAGCGGATGAAAATTTGTGATGAGAATAGCATCGGTATTTTTACCGTCTTGACCATTCGTATTTAGTAATAGAAATATATCTGTAATTGAAAACGATACCGCAAACGATTTCACATTGGTTTAGATAATATATAGATACCGTCATATTCTTTTCCGTTTCATTTCAAGATGATTAATTTTAGGGATAAAATATGCATACAAAAACCGCTTTTATTATGTGTTGCGTTCTTGGCATTCCTGCAGCCGGCCACGCGCTGACCTTTGATGTCAGGGGAGGATATCGGGCGGGAAGCCACTCTTACGAGTCCCGCTATAAGGTCAGCCAGGGGTGGGAAACAGGCTGGTGGGCGAGTATGGAGATGGATAACAAAAACAACAAAAATAACCATCAGGGCAACCAGGGTACCGACAGAGCTGATGGTTCCCACTCCTTTGGCGACAGCACGGTCGATTATAATGAAATAGAGGCTAACTATAGCTGGCCATTCGCCGATAAATGGGCCTTGCAGCCTGGCGGCATCTATCACTGGAGCAGCAAAGGCACTCAGCTACGGCCTTATCTGCGCGTTAATTATAAAGCCACGCCCGACCTTACCTTTGGGCTGCGTTATCGCTATGACTACAACACTTATGAAACGGTCAATAGTGCCGGTGAGTCGCATCGGGATAGCGTCAATCGTCTGGATTTATATGTTGCCTATAAATTTAATGCACAATGGAGCGCCTTATATCAAGGCACGGTCTATCGCCACGTCAATGACGACTATAAGTATAAAAATGATAAGTCTTCGGCGACAGAAAATGCGCTAACGCTACGCTATAAATGGAATGACTGGTTTAGTCCCTATATCGAATATGATTATCTCGGGAAACAGGGCTACCATGACGGCCAAAATAAAATCTCAGAATCACGGTATCGTATTGGCATGACGTTTACGCTATAACCTCCCCCTGACGAGCAAGAATCAATATCTGATAACATTAGCTGGCATAATATTAAATACTGCCCCGGCCCTGTCACACCCTTTGGGCCGGGAACCTTCGCCGCTTAGCGATAAGGCCGCGTGGAAGCGCGCGGGATCAGCGTGGGTAGAGAATAGCGCTGAGGATTTTCCACATGGTTGCTTAACAGTAACTCGACAGCATGGCTGGCAAGCTGATCAAGCGGCGTTTTTACCGAGGTTAAGGGGATCGGCAGACGGCTGACCAAAGGAATGTCGTTATAACCCACCAGCGAAACGTCTCGGCCTATCTCCAGTCCGAGTCGATGTGCCGCCGCCATCACGCCGATCGCCAGGTCATCATTGACGGCGAAAATGGCGCTGGGGCGCGCAGGACTATTCAGTATTTCATAACCGGCGTTTTCACCGGCCACAATGGTAAAATCGGAATCTCGCCACCACTGGGGATTCACCTCGGCCTGCGCTTCCTGCATGGCCCGCAGGAAACCCTTTTGCCGGTTTAAGGTGCTCGATGAAAAATTCGGCCCGGCAATGATGCCGATTTCCCGGTGCCCTAAATCCAGTAAATGGCGGGTCGCCAGATAACCCCCCAGTTCGTCATCACCAATGGCCGATGGACTAATGCCGTCGGTGCGTAGCGCCAGAACATGGTTGATCTGTTTTTCCCGTAGCTGCTGGGGCAGGCGATCGCCCAGGCGGCAGGTGGAAAGGATCAGGCCGTCCACCCGGCGGTCTAACAGAGATTGCGCGGCGCGCTCTTCCGTTTCTGGATCGTTGCCACAGGTGGCCACTACCGTGAAATACCCATGGCGCGCAGCGGCCTGAGAGACGGCTTCATAGAACATCGCCGTCACGGTATCAGTCAATCTGGGCACCAGAACGCCTATCGTGCCGGTATCGCCCCGGCGCAGACTTGACGCCACGTAGTCACGTCGATAACCCAGCAGCTTCGCCGCTTCGCGTATTTTTTCAGCGGAAGGGCTGCGGGACGGGGGGAGACGTTCATCCAGCACGCGTGAAACAGTTGAAACACTCACGCCTGCAGCGCGTGCCACATCCTGCATCGTGATCGTTCTTCCATTTTGCTCTGAAGATGACTGATTTCCCATGACCGATTCCCTGTTTAAATTCAGCTGAGATTGTATTCGTAGTTATTTCGCCCACGCAACTGAATTGGCGTGAGCGGTAACAGGCAATAATGTGGGAAATAGATCACGTAATGCAGATTGATAAACATTTAAGCCGCTCTTTTTTGTGATTCGAATTGCATTTATTCGCAGAGTACCCTTGATCTTGCGGAGTAAAGGGAAGACATTTCAATTCACTTGCAATCGTTCCTGCAATCGATTTCAAGAAGGGGATTTTATCATCTTTATTGTTGAAATGTGTAAGGAGTTAACATGAAAGCACTTGATTTGCGTGGTATTGTTCCAGCCCCCGTTACCCCTTTTACCCGCGATGGACGCATCGATCATCAAGCGATCAAACGCTTAGGTTCCTGGCTTGGCAGCGTGAAAGGCGTGAAAGGTCTGGTGGTGCTGGGACATGCCGGGGAAGGTACCTTCCTGACTCAGCAGGAGCAGGCCGATGTTATCCGTAGTTTTGTGGACTCGACCGAAGGCCGCGTGCCGGTTATCGCCGGTATTACCGGCGAAGGGACGGAAGTGGCGGCGCTGGAAGCACAGCGTGCCGTGGAAGCCGGGGCCTCCGCAGGTCTGCTGTATCCCTCCCATGGCTGGCTGCGTTTTGGCTACCAAAAAGGGGCGCCGCAGGATCGTTATCGCGTGGTATACGAAGAGAGCGGCCTGCCGCTTATTCTGTTTCAGTATCCGGATGTCACGAAAGCCACCTATAACCTCGAAACGATGCTGGATATCTCCGCGCAACCGGGAGTCTTTGCGATGAAAAATGGCGTGCGGAATATGCGCCGCTGGGATACGGAAATTCCGGTGATTCGCCGCGAACGCCCTGATTTACAGATCCTCAGCTGTCATGATGAATATTTGCTGCATACCGCTTTTGATATTGATGGTTTCCTGGTGGGGTATGGCAATATTGCGCCGGAACTCCTGTTAGAGCTGCTGGAGGCCGGAAAAGCGCAGGATTATGTGAAGGCCAAAGCGGTTCACGATCGTCTGCTGCCGGTTACCAAGGCCGTTTATCACCGTGGCTCGCATATGGAAGGCACGGTCGCGCTGAAACATGCTCTGGTTGAACGTGGCATCCTGGAACACGCGACCGTTCGTTCACCGTTGTTACCGCTGGAACCCGGCGCGGAAGAAGAGATCAAAGCGGCTATCCGTGAAGCAGGTATTAAAAAAGCGGTTATTTAATTCATTATTTGTATGTTAAACCCGTATTCTTCATGAATACGGGTTGGTTTTACCAGGGACTATCCGGTTTTATTCAATATATAAGGTTGGCCATATAATATTCTGTAAAGATAATATAATGAGGCTGTCATGAATAATTTAGAAAAAACATCTTCCACTGTACCCGCACAAATAGAAAAACTTCCCTTCTCTCAATTAATTCGCCGTATTGGTCCGGGTATTGTTCTTACCGGGGTCGTTGTCGGTCCCGGCGCTATCACCACCGCGTCGATGTTAGGGGCGGACTATGGCTACTCTTTGTTATGGCTGCTGATCCCCATTGCCTTTATGGGGATCACGTTTATGTTGACGACCTATCGTATCTCGATGCTCACCGGAATGCCGTCAATCGAGGCGATACGTCACTATTACGGTAAAGTCGCCTCGGGGTTTGTGGGGGTGGCTACTTTTTTAGCCTGTCTTTTTTTTACCATGGGGAATATCTCGGGTACCGGGGCCGGCATGAACCTGGTTTTCGGCATTGACTGGAAACTCGGTGCGTTAATTATGATTGCGGTGATGATCTATTGCTATTTCTCTAAAGGCGTTTATTCCAAAGTCGAAAAAGGGATCACTATTTGTATTGTGGCAATGATTATCGCTTTTTATATTACCCTGGTAGGGACGGGGGGACCAGACTGGAAAGCCAGTGGCGAAGGGTTAACGCATTGGATGTTTCCTGCGGGGAGTTTAGTCACCGCCCTGGGCTTTATCAGTACCAATGCCTCCCTGACGACCGGGATCTACGGCACTTACCTTGGCAAAGAGAAAAAATGGAAAAAAGATGACCTCTTTAATGGCGTGATGGTGGCGGATACCGTCGCCCATATTATCGGTGTGCTGCTGATCAGCGGGGCGATTATTCTGGTGGGGGCCATCGTCCTTTTTCCGCAAGGGATATCAATCAATACGCCGACGCAGCTGGCCGATTTGTTAACGCCCAGTATGGGACGGGCGGCAAAATACATTATGGGTGTCGCCCTATTGGGGGCGGGTTTCTCATCTCTACTGGGGAATACTCAGCGTGGGGTTGTGCTGCTCAATTCCGGCTTCAATAAATCTACCGCGCTGGAGAGTAAAGCGGTCCAGTGGGGATCCATGGTGGTGCTGGTGGTGGCGGGGTTAATCTGCTTTAGCTTTGGCGGTTCGCCGGTGCAGTTAATTTACTTAGCGAATGTGGCAACGGCGGTATCCACGCCGGTCGCCGGCTTGTTTATTTGCCTGCTGCTGTGGCGAAAGGATATTAATAAAGGATACAAGGCGCCACGGTTATTACAAATATGCATGGCGATCAGCTATCTCTTTTGTTTGTTGCTCACTCTCGTTGCGCTGATAAATACCTTACCTAAGTTTATGTCCTCTCTTTCAACCCTGTTTTGAGGTGGGGTATGACTGATGCTGCGCGATTAAGCGAAGGCTGGAATCAGATGCGTCCCGGCATGGGCGTTGTGCAAGTACGTATAACAGAGGGAAAATAAAATGGAAGAGACTGTTTTACTGGATGTGCAGAGAATACAGACCTCCGAACAGAGCAGCATTATTCTTCACTCTGTCCGGGCGGTGGATTTAGTGAATCACCTGGTACCTGAGTTACACCTCCTCGATAGCCACAGCGAGCCATACAACGTCCAAAAAACAGTGGTTAACTGCCTTTATGCCGGACAGCAGCTTGCCAGAGAACGGCGGGTTGTTTTGCCATTATTGCCAGAGTCGCTCTATTTGCTGGGTGGGATGGTGATTGCTGCCGGGAAGACCATCGAGAAAAAAGAGGTTATTACCCATAATCGTCTGTGCGAAGAGGCCGGGAGGCTGCTGAAAGACGAGGCGGTATGGGAGAGTATCGACATTATAAGAAGTGTTGCTCTGCCTGTTTACCGCCGGCTGGTGAAAGAGCAGCGCACCCACGTCGCCTCTTTATTACAGGCTCTGCTGCATATCCTTGCCTGGCGTAGCGAGAGTGGCTGGGCGCGGGACCAGGCGCAAAGAATACTATGGGCCGGGGGCGTGTTCGGAACGGCAGGCATCGATTCGCTAATCGCTTTCGATCGGGCATTGGCAGAGAAAGAGATGACGTTTCCGTCATTGCGTGAATGGTTAACCGTGACGGCATTTCTGGCCCACTTCCCTGCGGGCCCGGTCTTTTCTGATTAACCACCACTCCCCGATAGCGCAATCGGGTTGTTACTGAGGCGGCAGGCACACGCCGATGCCGCCGATGCCGCAATAGCCGTGCGGGTTTTTATACAGATACTGCTGATGATCGTCTTCGGCATAGTAGAAGGGTTTGGCGGTAGCGATCTCGGTAGTGATGTGACGAGTATCGTGCGCGTCGTTCATCGCCGCCTGGAAGCGGGCGAGGCTGGCCTTTGCCGCTGCCGTTTGTTCCGGCGTCAGCGGGTAAATCGCCGAACGGTACTGGGTACCGTGGTCGTTGCCCTGTCGCATGCCCTGCGCCGGATCGTGATTTTCCCAGAACACCTGTAATAACTGCTCATAGCTAATCACCTGCGGATCGTAAACCACGCGCACTGCTTCCGCGTGACCGGTCTGGCCGCTGCACACTTCGCGATAGGTCGGATTTGGCGTATAGCCGCCGGTATAGCCTGCGGCGGTGCTGTAAACCCCCGGCAATTGCCAGAACAGGCGCTCCACTCCCCAGAAGCAGCCCATGGCGAACAGCGCCACTTCCATCCCCGCTGGGACGTTGGTCATCGAGTGGCCGTTAACTGCGTGGAGCGTCGCCACTGGCATGGGGGTATTGCGTCCAGGCAGCGCATCCGCCTGGGCGACAAGATGCGTTTTATCAAATAGACTCACGGTTGGCCTCTCAATACAGAAATCGTCGTTAAGGTTGTAACGAAGCGTGTCTTTTAACACAATAAACACGCGTAATACGTCTAGATTAATACATAAGAATTATTTGGGTTATTGCCACTTTTTCAACCCTGGTTGTTAGGGTTTTGTTAAGCCGTGGAGCGGCGCCAGTGTTTCCTGTAGGGGGAAACAGGGAGATTCAGGAGAAAATGTGCTAAAAATCCGCCAGTTATGTATCACCAGCCTTTTGCTGGTCAGCGGGGTCGCCAGCGCAGCGAATGTGCGTTTGCAGGTTGAGGGATTATCCGGGGAGCTGGAGAGAAACGTTCGCGCCCAGCTTTCCACCATCCAGAGTGATGAGGTCACGCCGGATCGTCGCTTTCGCGCGCGCGTCGATGACGCCATTCGCGAAGGTCTGAAAGCGCTGGGTTATTACGAGCCGACGATTGAATTTGATTTACGTCCGCCGCCGAAAAGGGGGCGTCAGGTGCTGATCGCCAAAGTGACCCCGGGTGAACCGGTGCGCATTGGTGGAACCGAGGTCATTCTGCGCGGCGGCGCCCGTACCGATAGCGACTATCTGGCGCTGCTAAAAACGCGTCCGGCCATCGGGACGGTGCTGAACCATGGCGATTATGACGGTTTCAAGAGCTCGTTGACCCGCGTCGCCCTGCGCAAAGGCTACTTTGACAGCGAGTTCAACAAAAGCCAGCTCGGGGTCTCCCTTGACCGCCACCAGGCGTTCTGGGATATCGATTACGACAGCGGCGAGCGCTATCGCTTTGGTCACGTCACCTTCTCCGGATCGCAAATTCGCGATGAATACCTGCAAAACCTCGTGCCGTTTAAAGAGGGCGACTACTACACCTCGCAGGATCTGGCCGAGCTAAACCGCCGCCTGGCGGCGACCGGCTGGTTCAGTTCAGTCGTGGTGGCGCCTGATTTCGCTAAATCACGGAAAACCAAGGTGCTGCCTCTGCAGGGCGTTGTTTCGCCACGCAAAGAGAACACCGTGGAAACCGGGGTTGGTTTTTCAACCGATGTCGGGCCGCGCGTGAAAGCCACGTGGAAAAAACCGTGGATGAACTCGTATGGCCACAGCCTGACCTCCAGCGTCAGCCTCTCCGCTCCGGAGCAGCAGTTCGACTTTACCTATAAAGTCCCGCTGCTGAAGAGCCCGCTCGAGCAGTACTATCTGATGCAGGGCGGCTTTAAGCGCACCGATCTTAATGACACCCAGGCCGACTCCACCACGCTTGGGGTATCGCGTTTCTGGGAGATGTCGAGCGGCTGGCAGCGGGCGATCAACCTGCGCTGGAGCCTGGACCACTTTACCCAGGCGAACGTCACCAACACCACCATGCTGATTTACCCTGGGGTCTCGGTGAACCGCACTCGCTCTCGCGGCGGTCTGATGCCCACCTGGGGCGATTCACAGCGCTACTCCGTGGACTACTCCAACACCATGTGGGGCTCGGACATCAACTTCATCGTGATGCAGGCCCAGGACGTCTGGATCCGTACCCTCTATGACCGCCACCGCTTTGTGGTGCGCGGCAACCTTGGCTGGATCGAAGCGGACAACTTTGACAAGGTGCCGCCGGATCTGCGCTTTTTCGCCGGGGGCGACCGCAGTATTCGCGGCTATAAATACAAATCTATCTCGCCGAAGGACGATGACGGCAAGCTGATCGGGGCCTCGAAGCTGGCGACCGGCTCGCTGGAGTATCAGTACAACGTCAGTGGTAAATGGTGGGGCGCCGTGTTTGTCGATAGCGGCGAAGCGGTCAGCGATATTCGCGAGAGCGATTTCAAAACCGGCGCCGGGGTGGGCGTGCGCTGGCAGTCGCCGGTGGGGCCGATCAAGCTGGATATCGCCCGGCCGATCGGCGACAAAGAAGAGCATGGTTTACAGTTTTACATCGGTCTGGGGCCTGAATTATGAGTTTATGGAAGAAGATAAGCCTCGGCGTCTTAATCGTGTTGGTGCTCCTGCTGGGCACCGTCGGGTTCCTGGTGGGGACGACCACCGGCTTGCATCTGGTGTTCAAAGCGGCGGATCGCTGGGTACCGGGGCTGGATATCGGCAAAGTCACCGGTGGCTGGCGTGATTTAACCCTCGATAATGTTCGCTACGAGCAGCCCGGCGTGGCGGTCACCGCCGGCCAGTTTCACCTCAGCGTCAGGTTGCGCTGCCTGTGGGACAGCAGCCTGTGCGTGAACGACATCGCGCTGCGCGATATTTACGTCGCTGTCGATACGAAGAAGATGCCGCCCGCCGCGCCGGTCGAGGAAGAAGACAGCGGGCCGCTGAATCTCTCCACCCCTTATCCGATCACCCTCAGCCGCGTCGCACTGCATAACGTCAACGTCAAAATCGACGATACCGCAGTGTCCGTGCGCGATTTTTCCACCGGCCTGAACTGGCAGGAGAAAAACCTGACCCTGACGCCGACCTCGCTGCAGGGGCTGCTGATCGCCCTGCCGAAAGTGGCGAAAGTGGCGCAGGAGCAGGTGGTCGAGCCGAAAATCGACAACCCGAAGCCGCAGGAAAAACCGCTCGGCGAGACGATGACCGACCTCTTCTCGCAGCCGGTGCTGCCGGCAATGACCGATGTCCATCTGCCGCTGAACCTCAATATTCAGGCGTTCCGCGGGGAACAACTACGCCTGACCGGCGATACCGACATCACCGTGTATAACCTGCTGCTGAAAGTCAGCAGTATCGACGGTCAGATGAAGCTCGACGCCCTAGATATTGACTCCGATCAGGGCAAGGTCAGCGCCTCGGGCCACGCGCAGTTGCAGGATAACTGGCCGGTGGACATTACCCTCGCCGGAACGCTGAACGTTGACCCGATGAAAGGGGAGAAGGTGCAGCTGAAGGTGGGCGGTGAAGTGCGTAAAACGCTTAAGGTCGGGGTGGACTTAAGCGGGCCAGTCGCGGCCACGCTGCGCGCGGATGCGCAGCTGGCGGAGGCCGGGCTGCCGCTCAATATGGAGCTGAAGAGTAAGCAGCTCGCCTGGCCATTCAGCGGCGAGAAGCAGTTCCAGGCCGACGACGTCCAGCTGAAGTTTAGCGGCAAAATGACCGACTACGCGCTGGCCTTCTCCACGGCGGTGAAAGGTCAGTCGCTGCCGCCGGCGAAAATCACCCTCAACGCCAAAGGCAATGAGCGGCAGATTAATCTCGACAAGCTGACGGTCAACGCCCTGGAAGGGAAAACCGAGCTGAAGGCGCTGCTCGACTGGCAGCAGGCGATCAGCTGGCGCGGCGAGCTGACCCTCGATGGGATCAACACCGCCAAAGAGGTGCCGGACTGGCCGTCGAAGCTCAACGGCATGATCAAGACCCAGGGCAGCCTGTACGGCGGCAGCTGGCAGATGTCGGTGCCGGAGCTGAAAATTACCGGCAACGTGAAGCAGAACAAAGTGGATGTTTCGGGCTCGCTGCAGGGTAACAGCTATCTGCAGTGGAAAATCCCGGGCCTGCACCTGGCGTTAGGCCCGAACAGCGCCGATATCAAAGGTGAGCTTGGGGTGAAGGATCTTAACCTCGACGCCACTATCGATGCCCCGCATCTGGATAATGCATTGCCGGGGCTTGGCGGAACGGCGAAGGGGCTGGTGAAAGTGCGCGGCACTGTCGATGCGCCGCAGCTTCTGGCCGACATCACCGCCCGGGCGCTGCGCTGGCAGGAACTGACGATCGCCCAGGTCAACGTCAAAGGGGACGTGAAATCCACCGATCAGATTGGCGGTAATCTGGATGTGCGGGTCGATCGCATTAGCCAGCCGGGGGTCAATATCAGTTTGGTGCAGCTCAATGCCAAAGGTACTGAGAAGCAGCATGAGCTGCGGCTGCGCGTGCAGGGCGATCCGGTTTCCGGCCAGCTGACGCTGGCAGGCAGCTTCGATCGTCAGGCCGAACGCTGGAGAGGCTCGCTGAGCGATACCCGCTTCCAGACGCCGGTAGGGCCGGTAGCGCTGACGCGCAGCATTGCGCTGGACTACCGCAACCAGGAGCAGAAAATCAGCATTGGGCCACACTGCTGGACCAACCCGAACGCCGAGCTGTGCGTCCCGCAGACCATCGACGCGGGCGCCAGCGGGCGGGCGCGAGTGAACCTCAACCGCTTCGATCTGGCGATGCTTAAGCCGTTTATGCCGGAGGCGACCCAGGCCAGCGGCGTGTTTACCGGTAATGCCGATGTGAGCTGGGACACCACCAAAGAGGGGCTGCCGCAGGGCAAAGTGACCCTCAGCGGGCGCAACGTCAAGGTGACCCAGGTGGTCAACGACGCGCCGCTGCCGGTGGCATTCGATACGCTGAACCTCAGCGCCGACCTGCATAACAATCGCGCCGAGCTGGGCTGGCTTATCCGCCTGACCAACAATGGTCAACTGGATGGGC
This sequence comes from Klebsiella sp. w6, assembly GCF_033100215.1. NCBI lineage: Bacteria > Pseudomonadati > Pseudomonadota > Gammaproteobacteria > Enterobacterales > Enterobacteriaceae > Klebsiella > Klebsiella sp. w6. The sequence goes on along the minus strand of NZ_CP136907.1, from coordinate 5,033,450 downwards.
AGGTGCAGGTCACCGACCCGCAGGGGCGGCGTAATCTCGGCGGCAACGTCAATATCAGCAACTTCTCGCTGGCGATGATCAACCCGATTTTCGCTCGCGGCGAAAAAGCCGAGGGGAGGCTCAACGCCCGTCTGCGTCTGGGCGGCAACGTGAAAAGCCCGCAGCTGTTCGGCCAGATGCAGCTCAGCGGGGTGGATATCGATGGCAACTTCATGCCGTTTGATATGCAGCCGAGCCAGCTGGCGATGAACTTCAACGGCACGCGCTCGACCCTGCAGGGGACGGTGAACACCCGCCAGGGGCAAATTGCTCTCAGCGGCAACGCCGACTGGACGCAGATCGATAACTGGCGGGCGCAGATTGCAGCGAAGGGCAGCCGGGTGCGGATCACGGTGCCGCCGATGGTGCGTCTCGATGTGTCGCCGGACGTGGTGTTTACCGCCACGCCGAGCCTGTTCAGCCTTGATGGCAAGGTGGATGTGCCCTGGGCGCGGATCGTGGTCAACGAGGTGCCAGAGAGCGCGGTTGGCGTCTCCTCTGATGAAGTGATGCTGGATAAAAACCTCAAGCCGATTAATCAGCAGAGCGCCGGTATCCCGATCAACAGCAACCTGACGATTCACGTCGGCAACAACGTGCGTCTGGAAGCCTTTGGTCTGAAAGCGCGTCTGACCGGTGATTTGAAAGTGGCGCAGGACAAGCAAGGCTTGGGCCTCAACGGGCAGATCAATATTCCGGACGGCCGCTTCCACGCCTATGGTCAGGATCTGATTGTTCGCAAAGGGGAGCTGCTGTTCTCCGGTCCGCCGGATCAGCCGCTGCTGAATATCGAAGCGATTCGTAACCCGGATGCTACCGAAGACGATGTGATCGCCGGCGTTCGCGTCACCGGCTCCGCCGATCAGCCGAAAGCGGAGATCTTCTCTGACCCGGTGATGTCCCAGCAGGAAGCGCTGTCTTATCTGCTGCGCGGCCAGGGTTTGAGCAGCGGACAGAGCGATAGCGCCGCGATGACCTCAATGCTTATTGGAATGGGGGTTGCACAAAGTGGTCAGGTTGTGGGTAAAATCGGCGAGACGTTTGGCGTAAGCAATTTGGCGTTGGACACCGAAGGGGTAGGCGACTCTTCCCAGGTGGTGGTCAGCGGCTATGTACTGCCGGGTCTGCAGGTAAAATATGGGGTCGGTATTTTCGACTCCCTGGCGACGCTGACTTTACGTTATCGCCTGATGCCTAGGCTATATGTGGAAGCGGTGTCTGGCATTGACCAGGCGCTCGATTTGCTCTATCAGTTTGAGTTTTAGCAATGCGAATATTTGTTTACGGCAGTTTACGACGCAAACAAGGCAACAGCCACTGGATGACCAACGCCCAGTGGCTGGGCGCTCATAGTGTCAACGATTATCAGCTGTACAGCCTGGGCCACTATCCAGGCGCGGTGCCCGGCGAAGGCACAGTACATGGTGAAGTTTATCGTATTGATGCATCGACGCTGGCCGAACTGGATGCGCTACGCACGAAGGGGGGCGAGTATGCGCGCCACCTCATTCAGACGCCTTACGGCAGCGCATGGATGTATGTGTATCAACGTTCCGTTGAGGGATGTACGTTGATAGCGAACGGCAACTGGTTGGATCGCGACCAGTACTAACCACGACAGCGCCACCTTCGGGTGGCGTTGTTTTTTCTGCTCCATGCCTTACCAGAGTGGCAGACGATCCTTCGCCAGCCACATCGCGGAAGCCAGCGTCGTCAGCGCGAGAAAGAATAATCGTCGTGTGGGGGTGCTGAACATTACATGATCTCCTCGAGCGCGGTATGGCGGGCCACTCCCTGCAGGTAGCGCCGCATCGCCGAGCGCATCTTCAGCCAGTCAGCTACCCGGTGTGATAATAACCAGGCCGTCGGGCCAATCAGCTCCAGTACCGCCAGGATCCCGCCGAAACTGAGTAATAATAGGGACAGCATGTCCAGTGAATCCTGAACCTGCCACCAGACGCTCCGGCCTGACTGAAGGGCACTGATGAGTTCAACAGCGAGAAATAGCAGATACATCACCAGCGCGAGGCCGTAAAACAGGTAATAGAGCAGCGCCAGTTGTCGGCGACCTGGATAGAGTGGATGGTTTTTTATATAAGCCGCGCCGTCGCTGGCATTGTATAGCGCGTGGATCGCACGGCTGTCGCGCTCGTACACGGCGACGAGGCGATCGCCAATGGCGATAAACGGTGGCTGACGACGATAGAGAACGGGATGCAGCGCGAAATTGGCGCAGCCTGTCTGCCACCAGAAGGCCAGCGGCGCCGTGTCGCATTGTATCCCAACGCCATGGTATTCCCGCGTTGGGTTCCCCGCGAACCACTTCTTAAAAATGATATTGCTAATTTTTCCCGTCCGGACGGCATAGCGTTCCGGCAGGGCTTGCGTAAAAGGCATTGCCGACTGGCGGACGGCCCGCGCCGTTGCAGGTAGCCGCTGGCAAAAGGAAAAGTCGCGGCGGCGGGCCTGCGCCATCTTCGTCAGCAGATCGCGCATGGCGGGGTGCCGTTTTAGCACCGGGTGGAACAGTCGCTCATAGAGCCCTGTTAACAGTCCGATGAAGGCCAGTATCGCGATAATGCCGCAGCCGAACCTTCCCCATTCTGAGGTGCTCATCACGAGCGGGATAAGAGCGACGATGAGCGTCAGCAGGCTGATAATCAGCAGCGGACGGGCCCAGCGCGTTACCCGTTGACTGGGTTCAAGGAGCGTTTCGCCATCGCTGAGCCAGTGGATCCAGTAACAGCCGTTGTCCAGACGGCGGACGCCAAGGTGCAGAGGCTGATTGATCGTCAGGCGGTCAAAAAGCGCGGGGTCTTTAAAATAGCGTTTATCGGTATAAAAGACATGCTCGCCGGCGATAAGGCGCAGATATCCCTGTTTTTCACAGGCGGCGGTGGTGAAACCGGTATAGTTCAGAGTGAAATAGCGAACGCTTTTCACGGGACACCCTCCATGGTGTTATCGCGGCTATCCGTGCCGCAATCAGGCAGGGGATGACCCTGCCTGAGACAGAATTACTTCTGCTTTGCGCGCTCGAAAGAGGCAACGATTTCGGCTTTCGCCGCTTCCGCGTTGTCCCAACCGTCGACTTTAACCCACTTGCCTTTTTCCAGATCTTTGTAGTGCTCAAAGAAATGAGAGATCTGGGCTTTCAGCAGTTCCGGCAGGTCGTTCACATCGTTGATGTGATCGTATTCTTTGCTCAGCTTGGTGTGCGGTACGGCAACCAGTTTCGCATCTTCACCGGATTCGTCGGTCATCTTCAGAACGCCAACCGGACGGCAGCGGATCACGGAGCCCGGCTGCAGCGGGTACGGCGTCGGGACCAGCACGTCAACCGGGTCACCGTCCAGGGACAGGGTGTGGTTGATGTAACCGTAGTTGCACGGATAGAACATTGCTGTGGACATGAAACGGTCAACGAACAGTGCACCGCTCTCTTTGTCGACTTCATATTTGATAGGATCTGCGTTCGCCGGGATTTCGATCACGACGTAGATGTCTTCCGGCAGATCTTTGCCCGCAGGTACGTTGAGTAAGCTCATGTCTGTTTCCTTTAAAATGTATGGCAAACAAGTGCTCGGTATTATAGCCAACTCACATCGAAAGTCTTCGCTTCTTTTTCCCGATATCGCCGCGGAGTGCTCCGAATTTTTCGCGTAATAATGACATGAAAATCCATAAACATAGCCACATCATGAATAAATTTATGTAACCGTTTTCATTGCATGTGATTGATTTATCAAACTGCTTAAAAAAACGTCATAAACCGCAACAGCCGCGCTCCCTGCGAAGCCTTATCGGCTCTCCGCTGGGCAGCGAGGCCATCATTAACATCTCATTTACTTTTTTGAAGTGTGATGTAACGCATTCAGTTACATCACCGATTGTCTATAGTTTGTCCGCAGGTGAGACTTTAACCAACAATAACCCTACGAGGATACCCTTATGTGGAAGCGCTTACTTCTTGTCACAGCAGTTTCCGCAGCTATGTCGTCTATGGCGATAGCTGCCCCGCTAACCGTAGGTTTTTCGCAGGTCGGTTCTGAATCCGGCTGGCGTGCGGCGGAAACCAGCGTCGCGAAAGAGGAGGCCGCCAAGCGCGGTATCACCCTGAAGATCGCTGATGGTCAGCAAAAACAGGAAAACCAGATCAAAGCAGTGCGTTCCTTTATCGCTCAAGGGGTCGACGCGATCTTCATTGCACCGGTGGTGGCCACCGGCTGGGAACCGGTGCTGAAAGAGGCGAAAGAGGCCAAGATCCCGGTCTTCCTCCTCGACCGTTCCATTGATGTTAAAGATAAAGATCTCTACATGACCACCGTGACCGCCAACAACGTGCTGGAAGGCCAGCTGATTGGCGACTGGCTGGTGAAAACCGTCGACGGTAAGCCGTGTAACGTCGTTGAACTGCAGGGCACCGTTGGGGCCAGCGTGGCCATCGATCGTAAGAAAGGGTTCGCCGACGCGATTGCCAAAGCGTCGAATATCAAAATTATCCGCTCTCAGTCCGGCGACTTCACCCGCAGCAAAGGGAAAGAGGTGATGGAGAGCTTTATCAAAGCTGAGAATAACGGCAAAAACATCTGCATGGTCTTCGCCCATAACGATGACATGGTAATCGGCGCCATCCAGGCCATTAAAGAGGCGGGTCTGAAGCCGGGCAAAGATATCCTCACGGGCTCCATCGACGGCGTGCCGGATATCTATAAAGCCATGATCGCTGGTGAAGCCAACGCCAGCGTCGAACTGACGCCAAATATGGCCGGTCCGGCGTTTGATGCGCTGGAGAAATACAAAAAAGACGGCACCCTGCCTGAGAAGCTGACCATTACCAAATCGACGCTGTATCTGCCGGATACGGCGAAAGAAGAGTTAGAGAAGAAGAAAAATATGGGTTACTGAGTGGGGATCCCCTCATTCCAACCCTCTCCCCGGTGGGAGAAGGTAAAAAGCAGCGTTCCAGTAACCCCGGGAAGCCCAGCGCGACCCGGGGTAACCTGACATCATTTAAAGGTGACATCGATTATGAGCGCCGAGGCACACCAGGAGATCCTTCGCACCGAAGGACTCAGTAAATTCTTCCCCGGCGTTAAGGCGCTGGATAACGTCAACTTTAGCCTGCGGCGCGGCGAAATCATGGCCCTGTTGGGCGAAAACGGCGCCGGAAAATCGACGCTGATCAAAGCGCTTACCGGCGTTTATCATGCCGATCGCGGCACCATCTGGCTGGAAGGCCAGGCTATTTCGCCCAAAAATACCGCCCATGCCCAGCAGCTGGGGATTGGCACCGTCTACCAGGAAGTGAACCTGCTACCCAATATGTCGGTGGCGGATAACCTGTTCATCGGCCGTGAGCCGCGGCGGTTTGGCCTGCTGCGACGCAAAGAGATGGAGGCGCGGGCGACGGCGCTGATGGCCTCCTACGGCTTTTCTCTCGACGTGCGCGAACCGCTGAACCGCTTTTCGGTGGCGATGCAGCAGATCGTCGCTATCTGTCGGGCCATCGACCTGTCGGCCAAAGTGCTGATCCTCGACGAGCCCACCGCCAGCCTCGATACCCAGGAGGTGGAGATGCTGTTCACCCTGATGCGCCAGCTCAGGGATAACGGCGTCAGCCTAATCTTCGTCACCCATTTTCTCGACCAGGTCTATGCGGTCAGCGATCGCATCACCGTGCTGCGCAACGGCAGTTTCGTCGGCTGCTGCGAGACTCGCGAGCTACCGCAGATTGAGCTGGTGAAAATGATGCTGGGTCGCGAACTGGACCACAATGCCCTGCAGCGGGCGGGCCGTACCCTGCTGAGCGATAAGCCGGTGGCGGCGTTTGAAGGCTACGGTAAAAAAGGCACTATCGCGCCGTTCGACCTGCAGGTCCGTCCGGGCGAAATTGTGGGCCTCGCCGGCCTGCTGGGTTCCGGACGCACGGAAACCGCCGAGGTGATCTTCGGTATTAAAACGGCGGATAGCGGGAAGGCGTGGATCAAAGGCAAACCGCAGACCCTGCGCTCCCCGCATCAGGCTTCCTGCCTCGGGATCGGCTTCTGTCCTGAAGATCGCAAAACCGACGGCATTATCGCCGCCGCTTCGGTGCGGGAAAATATCGTCCTGGCCCTGCAGGCGCAGCGCGGCTGGCTGCGGCCGATCCCCCGGCGTGAACAGAACGAGATCGCCGAGCGCTTTATTCGCCAGCTGGGGATCCGTACCCCGAGCGCGGAGCAGCCGATCGAGTTTCTCTCCGGCGGCAATCAGCAGAAGGTACTGCTCTCCCGCTGGTTGCTGACCAAACCGCAGTTCCTGATCCTCGATGAGCCGACCCGCGGCATCGACGTCGGCGCCCATGCGGAAATTATTCGCCTGATTGAAACCCTCTGCGCCGATGGTCTGGCGCTGCTGGTTATCTCCTCTGAACTGGAGGAGCTGGTGGGTTACGCCGATCGGGTCATTATCATGCGCGATCGCCGACAGGTGGCGGAGATCCCGCTCGCCGAGCTCTCTGTACCGGCGATCATGAACGCTATTGCGGCATAAGGAGTAACTCATGATGCCTCGATCTCTTTCGCAAACCGGCCCTGAGAAGCGACGCTTCAGCTGGCCGAAGGGCACCCCGCAGATCATTGCCTTGCTGCTGGTTCTGCTGGTCGACAGCCTGGTCGCGCCCCATTTTTATCAGGTGGTGCTCCAGGATGGCCGCCTGTTTGGCAGCCCGATCGATATTCTTAACCGCGCCGCGCCGGTGGCGCTGCTGGCCATCGGCATGACGCTGGTGATCGCCACCGGCGGTATCGATCTGTCGGTGGGGGCGGTGATGGCGATTGCCGGCGCGACGGCCGCCTCAATGACCGTCGCCGGGCACAGCCTGCCGGTGGTGGTGCTGGCCTCGCTGGGGGCCGGTGCGCTGGCCGGGCTGTGGAACGGCATCCTCGTCGCCGTCCTTAAGATCCAGCCTTTTGTGGCGACGTTGATCCTGATGGTGGCCGGGCGCGGGGTCGCGCAGTTAATCACCGCCGGACAGATCGTCACCTTTGATTCCCCGGCCCTGGCATGGCTCGGCAGCGGATCGTTTCTGCTGTTTCCAACGCCGGTGATCATCGCTGCCGCCACCCTGCTGTTGTTCTGGCTGTTTACCCGTAAAACGGCGCTGGGCATGTTTATCGAAGCGGTGGGGATTAACATCCGCGCGGCGAAAAACGCCGGTGTGAATACCCGCATCGTGGTGATGCTGGCCTATGTCCTGAGCGGCGTCTGCGCAGCGATTGCCGGGATCATCGTGGCGGCGGACATACGCGGCGCGGATGCTAATAACGCCGGGTTGTGGCTCGAACTGGACGCCATTCTGGCGGTGGTCATCGGCGGCGCCTCCCTGATGGGCGGGCGCTTCAACCTGCTGCTGTCGGTGGTGGGGGCGCTGATTATCCAGGGAATGAATACCGGCATTTTGCTTTCTGGCTTTCCGCCGGAGCTCAACCAGGTGGTGAAAGCGGTGGTGGTGCTGTGCGTACTGATTGTCCAGTCGCCGCGCTTTATCGGTTTACTGAAAGGGGTACGCGGCCATGATAAAACGTAATTTACCGTTGATGATCACCCTGGCGGTGTTTGTACTGGGCTATCTCTACTGCCTGACGCAGTTCCCCGGCTTTGCCTCAACGCGGGTGATCTGCAATATCCTGACGGATAATGCCTTCCTCGGGATCATCGCCGTGGGCATGACCTTTGTGATCCTCTCCGGTGGGATCGATCTGTCGGTGGGGTCGGTGATCGCTTTTACCGGCGTCTTCCTCGCCAAAGCGATTGGCTTTTGGGGAATATCGCCGCTGGTGGCGTTTCCGCTGGTGCTGGTGATGGGCTGCGCCTTCGGTGCGTTTATGGGGCTGCTTATCGACGCGCTGAAGATCCCGGCTTTTATCATCACGCTTGCCGGCATGTTCTTCCTGCGCGGCGTCAGCTATCTGGTGTCGGAGGAGTCGATTCCGATTAACCATCCGGTCTACGACACCTTGTCCGGGCTGGCATGGACCATCCCCGGCGGCGGTCGTCTCAGCGCCATGGGGCTATTGATGCTGCTGGTGGTGGTGGCCGGTATTTTTGTCGCCCATCGCACCCGCTTTGGCAACCAGGTGTATGCCATCGGCGGCAACGCGACGTCGGCGAATTTAATGGGGATTTCGACTCGCAGCGCCACGATCCGTATCTATATGCTTTCCACCGGGCTGGCGACGCTGGCCGGGATCGTCTTTTCCATTTATACCCAGGCGGGCTATGCGCTGGCGGGCGTCGGCGTGGAGCTGGACGCGATTGCCTCGGTGGTGATCGGCGGTACGCTGCTCAGCGGCGGTGTTGGCACCGTGCTGGGAACGCTGTTCGGGGTGGCGATCCAGGGGCTGATTCAGACTTACATCAACTTCGATGGCACCCTCAGCTCATGGTGGACGAAAATTGCGATCGGTATTTTGCTGTTTATCTTTATCGCGCTGCAGCGTGGGCTGACGGTGCTGTGGGAAAATCGGCAGAATGCGGCGGTGACGCGGGTGAGCGGAGCGGGGAGTCGCTGACAGGGAACTCCCTTCCCGCAAGGCGGGAAGGGAGGGCAGGGATCAGGCGTCCGGGAATGCTTTAATGAAGTTCTCGACGTCTTCAACCATGTGGTTGTTACCGACAAAGAAGGAGCGGCGCTGGTGCAGGCTTTCCGGGATAATATCCAGAATACGCTCTTTACCGTCGCTGGCCTTACCGCCCGCCTGTTCGGCGAGGAAGGCCATCGGGTTGCATTCATACAGCAGGCGCAGCTTGCCGTCCGGGTGGCTGGCGGTGCTCGGATACAGGTAGATGCCGCCCTTCAGCAGGTTACGGTGGAAGTCCGCCACCAGCGAGCCGATATAGCGTGAGGTATAAGGACGCTGAGTCTCTTTGTCCTCTTCCTGGCAGTACTTAATGTACTTCTTCACGCCCTGCGGGAATTTGATGTAGTTGCCTTCGTTGATGGAGTAGGTATTGCCCTTCTCCGGGAAGCGCATGCGCTCCTGACACAGACAGAAGACGCCGAGGGACGGGTCGTAGGTGAAGGCGTGGACGCCGCAACCGGTGGTATATACCAGCATCGTCGAAGAGCCGTAGACCACATAGCCCGCGGCCACCTGCCTGTTACCCGGCTGCAGGAAGTCTTCTTCTGTCACCGGCGTGCCGACAGGCGTGACGCGGCGGTAGATAGAGAAGATCGTTCCGACAGAGACGTTAACGTCGATGTTAGAGGAGCCATCCAGAGGGTCCATCAGCACCACGTATTTGGCGTGTTCACACCCTTCGAAGACGACAATTTCATCTTCTTCTTCGGAGGCGATCCCGGCAACAATATCGCGTGCTCGCAGTGCGGCTTTTAATTTTTCATTAGCGAACAGATCGAGTTTTTGCTGAACCTCGCCCTGAACGTTTTCAGCACCGCTGGCACCCAGGATATCGACCAGACCGGCCTTGTTGATATCGCGGTGGATGATCTTGGCGCCCAACTTTATTGCTGACAACAAAGCAGTCAGCTCACCGGTGGCGTGGGAGAACTCGTGCTGCTTTTCAACAATAAACTCACCTAACGTTTTCATAACTCGTTCCCTGCATTTTTATGTTGAGTAAAACGAACGCAACAATCTTAACAAAGAATCAAAAAAGTGCGCACTGGTGAATCGCGCCAGCAAAATACAGATTCGCCTGAAATGCATTTCGCCAGGGCCCGGGATATGGGTAAAATGTGCCCCGGATAAGAGAAGGAAATGACGAATGCGCATTCATATTTTAGGAATCTGTGGCACGTTTATGGGGGGCCTGGCCATGCTGGCGCGCTCCCTCGGTCATGAGGTAACAGGGTCGGATGCTAACGTCTATCCGCCGATGAGCACCCTGCTGGAAAACCAGGGGATTGATTTAATTCAGGGTTATGACCCCAGTCAGCTGGAGCCCCGGCCGGATCTGGTGATCATCGGTAATGCCATGACTCGCGGCAACCCGTGCGTTGAAGCGGTGCTGGAAAACAATATTCCGTATATGTCCGGCCCGCAGTGGCTGCACGACTTCGTGCTGCGCGATCGCTGGGTGCTGGCCGTCGCCGGGACCCACGGCAAAACTACCACCGCCGGGATGGCGACCTGGATCCTCGAAGCCTGCGGCTATAAACCGGGCTTCGTGATCGGTGGCGTACCGGGGAACTTTGATGTTTCCGCACGCCTGGGCGACAGCCCGTTCTTTGTGATTGAAGCCGACGAATATGACTGCGCCTTCTTCGACAAGCGCTCCAAGTTTGTTCACTACTGCCCGCGGACGCTGATCCTCAACAACCTTGAGTTCGACCACGCGGACATCTTTGACGACCTGAAGGCGATTCAGAAACAGTTCCACCATCTGGTGCGTATCGTGCCGGGCAAAGGCAAAATCATCCTGCCGGAGAACGACATCAACCTGAAGCAGGTGATGGCGATGGGCTGCTGGAGCGAGCAGGAGCTGGTGGGCGAGCAGGGCCACTGGCAGGCGAAGAAGCTGAACGCCGACGCCTCGCAGTGGGAAGTGCTGCTCGACGGCGAAAAGGTTGGTGAAGTGAAGTGGGCGCTGGTCGGCGAGCATAATATGCATAACGGCCTGATGGCGATTGCCGCGGCGCGTCACGTCGGCGTGCTGCCGGCGGATGCCGCGAACGCGCTGGGCAGCTTTATCAACGCCCGCCGTCGCCTGGAGCTGCGCGGCGAAGCCAACGGCGTCACCGTGTATGACGATTTCGCCCATCATCCGACGGCAATCCTCGCCACGCTGCAGGCGCTGCGCGGCAAAGTGGGCGGCACCGCGCGTATTCTCGCCGTGCTGGAGCCGCGCTCTAACACCATGAAAATGGGCGTCTGCAAAGACGATCTGGCGCCGTCTCTCGGTCGCGCTGATGAAGTGTTCCTCCTGCAGCCGCAGCATATTCCTTGGCAGGTGGCGGAAGTGGCGGAAGCCTGCGTCCAGCCGGCCCACTGGAGCGCCGACGTCGATACCCTGGCGGAGATGGTGGTCAAAACCGCCCACCCGGGCGACCATATCCTGGTGATGAGCAACGGCGGCTTCGGCGGCATTCATCAGATGCTGCTGGATAAGCTGGCGCAAAAAGCGGCCGCGGCAGAATAAGCGCGAATGCCTCCGATCACTGCCCTCCGTGTGAGGGCAGTTTTGTTTTCGCCACCAGGGATTGTGCCATGCTGACCTGCGAAAGATTACGTTCTACCGACTCGCCCCATTTCGCCACGCTGGACGCGCTCTACGCGCGCGCCTTTCCGTGGCACGAGCAGCGCGAAAGCGACGCCAAACTTCAGGCGCTGAGCCACCCGCGCTACGCGCTGGAAGCGTGGTTCGATGAGGGCGTATTTATCGGCCTCAGCGGCTGCTGGCAGTTTGCCGGCTACGGTTATATCGAACATCTGGCGATCGACGATACGCTGCGCTCCCGCGGCTATGGTAAACAGCTGCTGGCGCAGATCCTGACGCGCGCGCCGCTGACCATTCTGGAAATCGATCCGCTAACCACGGCAATCGCTCATAAACGGCTGCGCTTTTATCAGTCGATGGGATTTCATGCCAATGCGTGGGCGCATCATCACCCGAGCTATCATCAGGGCATCGCGGATCATGAGTTGCTGGTGCTGAGCTACCCGCAGCCGATCGATGAGCGACAGTACCAGCAGTTTGCCCGGGATCTCGGGCGCGAGGTGATGGGGCGGGAGTAGCCCGGAACGGGGCGTCGCCCAGCTCCGGGAATTCACTGGTTACAACCTTACTCTTTGGCGATCGGCGTCTCGTTCTCCGCGACTTTATTGTCGCCCTGAATCTGCGCGATTTTCTGCTCAACGGCGGCCACCTGAGCGCTGTCGTGCAGCAGGGTGTAGGTCAGATCAAACTGCGCGCTGGCGCCCGGCTGCAGCTGCTTCACGCGTTTTTGTTCGCGTTCAATGGTGACCGGATAGGCGTAGCTGGTGCCCGGTTCGATACCGGTGACGTAGCCCTGTTTGATGGTGTCGGTGTTTTTCCATAGCGTCAGGACCGGCAGCTGACGGGTATCAAACTGAATGGAGGCCCCTTTATCGCCCGCTTTGTTGACCACCGCGGCCAGGGTCTGGTGATTTTCATCGGCCAGCGGCTGAATATTAAATACCATCTCGTCAAAATCTTTGGTCGGTCCCTGATAGGTCTGCCAGGTTTTTAACCCGCTCTTCGCGTAATCATTGAACGGGCTGATGCTGGACATCGGGGCGAGGAAGCGCGCGCCTTCTTCCAGAATCGGGGTGCCGAAGTTGCTGTGGTAGATAATCTGATAATCATGCGGATAGTCAGCATGGTTGGTTAAGACATCATGCAGGCTGAAGCTGTTGCTGCCCGGCACGTAGCGCAGTTCGGTCAGGGTCTGCAGATCGGCTTTTTTGAAGGTGCTCTCTTTCACCAGGCCGCGGATGCGGATTTCATACGGCGCGCTGTCAGCCACCTCGACTTCTACCCGCGAGGCCGGAGTGTTGCCCGCCTTGCCGTGCAGGGTATAAATCTGCCCGTCCGCGGTCACCGGATGGCCGGTCCATTCATAGCCGCAGCGGACCATCATCTCGTTGAATCCTTCCAGCCAGCCGAGTCCATTGCGGCTTTCCAGGTTGATAAACGCCGGGTTGACGACCTCTTTAACCGGCGAATCCCAGCCCATCCGGCTGCCGAAACCCTCAATACGCAGTAAGTTCATGCCACGGGTTGGGCTGAGAGTGATGGTCAGGCCGTCTTTACTGTGAATGGTGAGGATTTTGCTGCCTTCCTGCTTACCGCCGTGCAGGACTTTTTGCTCAATGCTGAACGCATGGTCTTTTACCTTCAGCTGATCGCTGCTGATCTGCCAGTTTCCTTTATCCATGCCCTCTTCAGCGTTCGTCAGCACCCATGTTTTTGCCGCGGCTGAGCCAGAAACCAGCAGGGCGATCGTCGTCAGAACCAATGTCTTTTTCATTTTTATTCCCTTTTTGCTGAATCGATTGTGTCATTGACGTGTGAAATCTACCGGCATGGGGGTGATTAAAATGTGAAGCGCCTCACCTGGTGAGAAAGTGGCCGTTTTTATGATGTTAAATGAGATGAAAGTCGTATTATTTTGCTAAGTAATGCGTATATATCACCAGGATATGTGATCTATATTGTTTTTAGCTTTAACGATTCAGCTTGGCAACACGGCAAAAAACAAACGTATCGTCGTGCGGATGAGGGGACTCATCCGAGGCGACGGGAATCCCCCTGCTGGCGCAAGCCTTAGAACTGGGGTGAAGGTAGGCCGGATAAGGCGTTAGCCGCCATCCGGCACAATGACGGGAACGGAGTCTGATGCAGGTTGCCCGGCGGCGCTGCGCTTGCGCGGGCCTACGGTGTTGAGTAACCGTTTGATATACAGGGCTCCGTAGGCCGGATAAGGCGTTAGCCGCCATCCGGCACAACGACGGGAACGGAGTCTGGTACAGGTTGCCCGGCGGCGCTGTGCTTGCGCGGGCCTACGAAACAGAGTAACCGGTTGATATATAGGGATCTGTAGCCCGGATAAGGCGCAGCGCGCCGCCATCCGGGAGACGATTGCGGGCAAAAACAGCGGGACTTAGCCTTCGTTTTCCGCCAGTTCACGCAGATACTGGAAGATCAGGCGCGCCGATTTCGGCGGCTTGTTGCCTTCTTTCTCTTTCTTCGCATTGCGGATCAGCGAACGCAGCTGCTGACGGTCAGCATCTGGCCACAGGTTCAGCACTTCAGCGACAGCGTCATCCCCATCGTCAATCAGTCGGTCGCGGATCTGCTCCAGCTTGTGGAACAGCGCAACCTGCTGGTTGTGACGGTTTTTCAGCTTGTCCAGCGCCTGACGAATCGGATCGACATCGCGGTTGCGCAGCATCTTACCGATAAGCTGCAGCTGGCGGCGGCGACCCTCTTTTTTGATTCGCTGGGCGAGTTCGATGGCGTCGCGCAGGTCAGTATCCAGCGGAATTTTATCCAGCGCGTTTTTCCCCAGGTCAACGAGTTCCGCGCCAAGACGCTTCAGTTCTTCCGCGTCGCGCTTAATTTCACTCTTACTGACCCAGATGATTTCATCATCTTCATCTTCAACGTCATCACCGGGCACGTCGTCGAGCCAGTCTTCGGGCTGCTTTGTCATCTCAGGCTCCTTAAAAAAAGAGGCTAATGTTACCAGTTAAGGCGCGCACTGAAAAACGGTTCTCTGTTAGACTTCAGTTAACTCCTTCTTACATTATGGCATTAGCAATGAAAGTCATCTCTCAAGTTGCACAGCAGCGTAAGACGCTGGAAGAAGCCGTTACCACGGCACTGGAACTGGCGGCAGGTAAATCTGACGGTGCGGAAGTCTCCGTCAGCAAAACGACGGGCATCGGCGTCAGCACCCGCTATGGCGAAGTGGAGAATGTAGAATTCAATAGCGATGGGGCGTTAGGCATTACGGTTTACCATCAGAACCGCAAGGGCAGCGCCTCTTCCACCGATCTTAGCCCGGACGCCATCGCCCGCACCGTACAGGCGGCGCTGGATATTGCGCGCTACACCTCCCCGGATCCGTTTGCCGGTGTGGCCGATAAAGAGCTACTGGCCTTTGACGCCCCGGATCTGGACCTGTTCCACCCGGCGGAGGTCTCCCCGGACGAAGCCATCGAACTGGCCGCCCGCGCGGAGCAAGCGGCGCTGAAGGCCGATAAACGCATCACCAACACCGAAGGCGGCAGCTTTAACAGCCACTACGGCATCAAAGTGTTCGGTAACAGTCACGGCATGCTGCAAAGTTACTGCTCGACTCGCCATTCGCTCTCCAGCTGCGTCATCGCGGAAGATGATGGCGATATGGAGCGCGACTACGCCTACACCATTGGCCGGGCGATCGAGGATCTGCAGTCCCCGGAATGGGTCGGGGAAGAGTGCGCTCGCCGCACCCTGTCGCGTCTGGCGCCGCGTAAGCTGTCGACCATGAAGGCGCCGGTTATTTTCGCCAACGAAGTGGCGACCGGGCTGTTTGGCCACCTGGTCGGAGCGATTGCCGGTGGTTCGGTATACCGCAAATCCACCTTCCTGCTCGATTCGCTGGGCAAACAAATTTTGCCAGAGTGGCTGACCATCGAAGAACATCCGCACCTGCTGAAAGGGCTGGCCTCCACGCCGTTCGACAGCGAAGGCGTGCGCACCGAGCGTCGTGACATCATCAAAGACGGCGTGCTGACCCAGTGGCTGCTGACCAACTACTCGGCGCGTAAGCTGGGGATGAAAAGCACCGGCCACGCCGGGGGCATCCACAACTGGCGCATTAACGGCCGCGGCCTGAGTTTTGCAAAGATGCTTAAAGAGATGGGCACCGGTCTTGTGGTTACCGAACTGATGGGGCAGGGTGTCAGTGGCGTCACCGGCGACTACTCACGCGGCGCATCCGGCTTCTGGGTAGAAAACGGCGAAATTCAATATCCTGTCAGTGAGATCACCATTGCAGGAAATCTGAAAGAAATGTGGCGTAATATCGTGACCATTGGCGATGATATTGAAACGCGCAGCAACATTCAGTGCGGTTCTGTGCTGCTGCCGGAGATGAAAATCGCCGGGCAATAACACCTGTTTGCTTAAATAATAAAAAGGAAGTGAGCAATGCGTAAAAAACTGTTAGCGATGCTGGCTGTCTCTGCTTTTGCGCTCGGTTCAGCGTCGGCCTTCGCCGACCTGGGCGAAGACATGGACACTCTGGCAGAAAACCTGCAAGTGGTACAGAAGACCTCCGACGCCGGCGAGCTGAAAGCGGCGCTGAATAAGATGCGTACCGCCGCGGTCGATGCCCAGAAAGAGACCCCGCCGAAGCTGGAAGGCAAAGCGGCCGACAGCGCTGAGATGAAAGATTACCGTCATGGTCTGGATATTCTGATCGGCCAGATCGACGGTGCGCTGAAGCTGGCGAACGAAGGCAAGGTGAAAGAGGCGCAGGCCGCCGCGGAGGAGTTTAAAACCACCCGCAACACCTACCATAAGAAGTACCGCTAACCGTTCTTTTCGGGAGGCATCAGCCGATGCCTCCCGCCTGAAAGCCTACCGATATCACATTTTTCCACTCTCTTTTTCCGGCCTTTCCGCTGCCGCGGGCGCCTTGTCCACGCTCATTGTTGTGATACATCTCACGTCATAGCCGTCGTTTTTGCCTTTTCCCTGTGAATATGTGGGGTCGATCACGCCTGCCGTCTCCCTTTCCACTTCGAAGTGGAAAACAACTCGCTACAAACTCCCATCCCCCGGCGCTACCTTGATTTCCAGAGACATCAGCGGGGTATCAGAAGTGAATAACGGAGCGGTAATACACGACGAAGGGGAGCAGGCAGCGCAGACCGAACGGCTGGCTGACAAGATGCTGCAGCAGGTTTACGCCTTGTTAAACCGTCACGGCATCGTCCCTAACGACGTTCAGGAGCAAATGCTGACTTCCCACGTGCGGGCCATGGCCCACCGGTCAATCAGTGGTGAACCGCTGCCGGAAGTGGATGCCAGCCTGTTCGAAGAGATTTCACCAGATTCAATGACGCTGGCCCGCGAAGTGGTCGCGCAGTTCGGCAACCTGCCCGATGAAGAGGCCTGGCTGCTGTCCGTCCATTTCGAAGTCGCAAAAGAAAACCTGTAAGGAGCAAAACATGGAACAAATCACCGTAGTCATTGGCGACCGTCTGGGTAAAGGCCAAAAAGTCGCTGCAGGCGCTGAGAAAGCGGGCGCACGTGCTGTGGTCGTCCCTGGCGTTGCTGCCGATATGAAGCTTGGCGACATGATGAAAGCGGAAAACGCTACCTTCGGCATCTCCTTCTGCGGCAGCGGCGGCGCCGGGGCCATCACCGCCCAGACCAAATACGGCTACAAAGCGAAATATGGCATGCGTTCGGTGGAAGAGGGCGTCACTGCCATCAACGAAGGGTGCAACGTGCTGGGCTTCGGCTTTATGGATAAAGAAGAGCTGGGCGAGCGCCTGGTAGAAGCCTGGAAAAAGAAATACGGCGCATAAGTATGAAAGAGCAATTCACCACCACGGTGAGGGTTGCCGGCAAAGGCGAAAGCAAATCACGGGCCTTCGCCGATGCCCTGAACCATGTGCAGGCTGCGGTGATGAAAACCTCATCGCACATTCTGCTGCGTATTGAGCCACAGGACGTGACGGTTGTTCATGCGCGCGAAGCGGTACGAAAAGAGGCCTTCCTGTTCTTCTTTTTGCGCCGTGAACGACGGACCTACAGCGTGGAGCTGGACGTCACCGTCAACGTGACCGCCATCGATCTCGATAAAGTGGATTTCGTCACGCAAACCTGATTGTTAGCAAAGGGTCTGACTATGTTCCTGATAATTTTAATAAAATCGCTCATCATCGGCGGCCTGGTCGGCGTCGGCGTGGGCGCCGGAGCGGCACGCATGTTTCACGCCCCTACCACCCAGGGGATGGGGGCGTTTCGAACCCTGGGCGAGCTGAATTCCTGCGAAGGCGATCCGGCTTCCCACTTCTCCTTTGGCCTCGGTTTCTTCTTTAACGCCTGGGCCTCTTCCGTGGCAGCAGGCTCCTTCACCCAGGATGTTGACCACCGCATTATCCCCAACTGGGGCGCGGCGGCGCTAATGCTGAAAAATCGTAACGTCGGCGAAACGCTGCACGATCCGAAAAAAATGGCCATCTCCTGCGGCATCATCGGCATGATTGTCGTCGCCTTCCTCAACCTCACCGCCTCGTCCGTACCGGAAGCGCTGCAGGTGACCGCGGTTAAGGTCCTGGTGCCGGCGGCAAACCTGCTGGTGAACACCGTGATGCCGGTGATCTTCTGGCTGGCGGCTATCGATGCCGGTAAGAAATCAGGCTTCTGGGCGACGATTTTCGGCGGCGCCGCGCAGCTGATTATGGGTAACGCCGTACCGGGTCTGGTGCTGGGGATCCTGATCGGTAAAGGCGTCGAAGAGAGCGGCTGGAACCGGGTGACTAAAGTGATGATGGTGGCCATCGTCGCGCTGTTTGTCCTCAGCGGCTTCTTCCGCGGCTTCGACATGAAGATGATCGAATCCTTCCATCTGACCGTGCCGAACTGGCTGGACATGATCCACAACTCACTCAGCGGCAAGTAACGGGAGCCTGATAATGGAACAGAATAAAGGTTTTTGGTATGCCGACTGGTCGTTCCCGATCTTTGTTGGCCTGCTCTCCTCCGGCGTCTTCGCCGGGACGCACATGTACTACCTGTACGGCATCGGCGCCTTTAACGAAGTGGCCTTCGTGGCCATGCTGAAGTCGGGGATTGATACCGGCGTTTACGGCGCGGTGGCGGCGTTTGGCGCCAGCTTCCTGTTCGCCCGCATCATCGAAGGGTCGCTGGTGGGGATCCTCGATATCGGCGGAGCGATACAGACCGGTATCGGTCTTGGCGTACCGGCGCTGCTGCTCGGCGCGGGCTTTGTCTTCCCGGTGGCGAACTTCGCCGCCTCGCTGGTCACCGGCCTGGTCCTTGGTCTGGCAGTGGGTTACATCATCATTCTGGCGCGTAAGTTCACCATTAACCAGAGCGATTCCACTTACGGCGCCGACGTGATGATGGGGGCCGGTAATGCCTCCGGCCGCTTCCTCGGTCCCTTGATTATCCTCAGCGCGATGACCGCCTCGATTCCTATCGGGATTGGCTCGCTGGTTGGCGCACTGCTGTTCTACATCTGGCAGAAACCGATCACCGGCGGCGCCATCCTCGGCGCGATGATCCTCGGCTCCATCTTCCCGGTGGCGATTAGCTAATCGCCCGATGGCGCTGCGCTTATCGGGCCTACACGTCAGCGCGATTGGTAGGCCGGATAAGGCGGTACGCCGCCATCCGGCAACAGATTCACCCTTTTCATCAGGAGATAGCTATGTTTGATTTACTCCTGCGCCGTGCGCGCCTCGTCGACGATACCCTGACTGATATCGCCATCCAGGACGGGAAAATCGCGGCGCTGGGCGAGATTAGCGCGCCCTCCCGCAACACCCTCGATCTGCACGGCAACAGCTACGTTAGCGCCGGCTGGATTGACTCCCACGTTCACTGCTACCCGAATTCACCGATTTATCATGATGAGCCGGATAGCGTCGGCATCGCCACCGGCGTCACTACCGTGATCGATGCCGGCAGCACCGGCGCCGACGACGTCGATGACTTCTATCAACTGACCCGTAAAGCGGCGACGGAAGTTTATGCGTTGCTCAACATCTCCCGCGTCGGGCTGATTGCGCAGAATGAGCTGGCGAATATGGCCAATATCGACGCCGCCGCGGTGAAGCAGGCGGTGCAGCGTCATCCTGACTTTATCGTCGGCCTGAAGGCGCGGATGAGCAGCAGCGTCGTCGGCGAAAACGGCATCACGCCGCTGGCGCGCGCCAAGGCCATTCAGCAGGAAAACGGCGATCTGCCGCTGATGGTGCACATCGGCAATAACCCGCCGAACCTCGATGAAATCGCCGATCTGCTGAGCAGCGGCGACATCATTACCCACTGCTATAACGGCAAGCCGAACCGCATTCTGAATCCTGCCGGCGAGCTGCGCAGCTCCATTACTCGCGCTCTGCAGCGCGGCGTGCGCCTCGATGTCGGCCACGGTACCGCCAGTTTCAGCTTTGAAGTGGCGCGGCGGGCGATTGCGATGGGCATTCTGCCGCACACCATTAGCTCCGATATTTACTGCCGTAACCGTATCGACGGCCCGGTGCGCTCGCTGGCGCTGGTGATGTCGAAATTCCTCGCCATCGGCATGACCCTGCCGCAGGTGATTGACTGCGTGACCGTCAGCGCCGCCGAGGGGCTGCGCCTGGCGCGTAAAGGGCGACTGGAAGCGGGCTTCGATGCCGATTTAACGCTATTTAGCCTGCAGCATCAGCCCACGTTATTGGTGGATGCCGAAAAAGAGAGCCTGCAGGCTGACAACATTCTGGTGCCGCTGGCCGCGATTCGCGCGGGCAAGGGCTATCTGACCGAACAAGGGAGCGCGGAACATGCCTTCGATTTTTGAGAAATACCATTTAAAACAAGTTATTAATACTTCAGGCCGGATGACGGCGCTGGGCGTCTCCACGCCGCGCCCGGAAGTGGTTGAAGCCGCGATGGCCGGTATGAACCAGTACTTTGAAATGAAAGACCTGGTGAATAAAACCGGCGAGTACATCGCCAAACTGCTGGATGTGGAAGGGGCGACCGTTGTCTCCTGCGCGTCGGCGGGGATTGCCCAGTCGGTAGCGGCGGTGCTGGTGAAAGACAGCGACTGGCTGCTGGAGAATCTGCACGTTACCCCGATTGAAAATAACGAAATCGTGTTGCCGAAGGGCCACAACGTCAACTTTGGCGCGCCGGTAGGCACCATGGTGGCATTGGGCGGCGGTAAGCTGGTGGAAGCGGGCTACGCCAACGAATGCTCTGCCCAACAGCTGGCGGCGGCGATCACTCCGCGCACCGCGGCGATTCTGTATATCAAATCCCACCACTGCGTGCAGAAAAGCATGCTCAACGTCGCGCAGGCCGCGGAAGTAGCGCGCCAGCATAACTTACCGCTGATCGTCGATGCGGCGGCGGAAGAAGATCTGCAGTGCTACTACCGCATGGGCGCCGATTTGGTTATCTACAGCGGCGCGAAAGCGATTGAAGGGCCGACCAGCGGGCTGGTCATCGGCAAAACGCAGTACGTTGAGTGGGTTAAGCGCCAGTCGATGGGGATTGGCCGGGCGATGAAAGTGGGCAAAGAGGGCATTCTCGGTCTGACCTGCGCCATTGAACACTACCTGACGGCGACCAAAGAGAGCGGTCAGCAGATGGTGGACAAGATGACGCCGTTTATCGAACAGCTCAACACGCTTAACGGCGTGACCGCCCGGGTGGTGTGGGATAGCGCGGGTCGCGATATCGCCCGCGCCGAAATCAAATTCAACGAAGCGGTGACCGGCGTGAAGACCGGCGATCTGGTTAACGCGCTGAAGCAGGGCGAATACGCCATCTACTTCCGCGGCTATAAAGCGAATGAAGGCATTATCGAAGCCGATGTCCGCAGCGTGAACGCGCAGCAGCTGGCGGTGGTTGCTCGCCGCATCGCGGAAGTGCTGAACAAGGAGAAACAAGCATGAAACTGACCCCAAACTTTCACCGTGATCGCGTGTGCCTGAACGTCCTGGCGGGCAGCAAAGACAACGCCCGCGAAATTTACGACGCGGCGGAAGGTCACGTCCTGGTCGGCGTGCTCTCCAAAAACTATCCGGATGTCGCCAGCGCGGTGGCCGATATGCGTGACTACGCGAAGCTTATTGATAACGCGCTCTCCGTCGGGCTGGGCGCAGGCGATCCAAACCAGTCGGCGATGGTGAGCGAGATTTCTCGCCAGGTGCAGCCGCAGCACGTCAACCAGGTCTTCACCGGCGTGGCTACCAGCCGCGCGCTGCTCGGGCAGAATGAGACCGTGGTGAATGGCCTGGTCTCGCCGACCGGTACGCCGGGAATGGTGAAGATCTCCACCGGCCCGCTGAGCAGCGGCGCGGCGGATGGCATTGTGCCGCTGGAAACCGCCATCGCGCTGCTGAAAGACATGGGCGGCAGCTCCATCAAATACTTCCCGATGGGCGGCCTGAAGCACCGCGCCGAATTCGAAGCCGTCGCCAAAGCCTGCGCTGCGCACGATTTCTGGCTGGAACCGACCGGCGGTATCGATCTGGACAACTACAGCGAGATCCTGAAAATCGCTCTCGATGCCGGGGTGAGCAAAATCATCCCGCATATCTACAGCTCGATTATCGATAAAGCCAGCGGCAACACCCGCCCGGCCGATGTGCGCCAGCTGCTGGAGATGACTAAACAGTTAGTGAAGTAGTGCTATTGCCGCTCATCCTAACTTTCTCCCGGAGGGAGAGGGAACCATCTGGTTTTCTCCCTCTCCCTTTGGGAGAGGGCCGGGGTGAGAGGCAACTTATCCCACCGAACCATCAAGGAGTTGCTATGCCTGTCGCTCGTCATCTGCTTGTCGCTTCACTGTCCCTGTTTGCCGCCGCCGCGGGCGCCGCGCAAACCCACTATGCCTGGGTAGGTACCTATAATCCCAATGGCGAAGGTCTGTACCGCTTTACCGTCGATGCCAACACCGGCGCGCTGCGTGACAGGGCGCTGGTGAGCGCGTTGCCAAACGTCGCGCAGCTGACCGTGTCGCGCGATGGCAAAACGCTGTATGCCGCCAGTGAAGTCGAAAAAGGCGTCGTGCAGGCGTGGCGCATTGAGAAGAATGGCGAGCTGACCGCGCTCAGCCAGGTTGCCTCCGGCGGCGCCGGGCCGGTGTATCTCTCCCTGACGCCGGATGGTAAACATCTGCTGGTGGCCAACTACGTCAGCGGGAGTATCGCCGTGCTACCGGTGAAAGAAGATGGTAGCCTGGGCGAGGCAGTGGACAGGCATCAGGATGAAGGCCCGGCAGGCGCCGAACGCCCGGCGGCGGCCGTCGAGGGCAGCTTCGCCATCAGCGATCACAATGGCCCGCACGCCCATATGATCGCCGCCGATCCCTGCGGGAAATTTGTTTATTCCACCGATCTGGGGCTGGATCGGATCTATCAGTACCGGCTGGATAGCGCCAGCGGCAAGCTGACGCCGAACGATCCGCCGTTCATCGCCGCTTCGTCGCCGGGCGCCGGCCCACGCCACTTCGTCTTTACGCCAAAGGGCGACGGCCTGTGGCTGATCAACGAAGAAGCGTCGACGCTGACTTTCTATCATCTGGATAAGCAAAGCGGCTTGCTGCGCGAAGGCAAAACCGTCTCCGCGCTGCCGAAAGAGTATAAGGGCACCAGCTTTGCCGCCGGTCTGGCGCTGAGCAACGATGGTAAGCAGCTGTATGTCGCCAACCGCCTGCATAACAGCATCGCCCACTTTACGGTGCAGGCCGACGGCCGCCTGAGCCACCAGGAGGATATCTGGACGCGTGGGGATTACCCCCGTACGCTGACCCTGGATAATCAGGGGCAGTGGCTGTACGTCATGAACCAGCGTAGCGATAATATTACCCGCTTCAGCGTGGCGCCGAAGGATGGCAAATTAACCTTTGCCTCCGACTACACGCCGGTTGGTAGCCCATCGCAGATGGTGATATCCGCCCAACCCTGAGCCGTAACCACAAGGAACTGACATGCGATTTCCCAACCAACGCTTAGCGCAACTCTTCACCCTGCTGCGGAATGAAACGCTGCCGCAGGATGAGCTGGCGCAGCGGCTGTCGGTTTCCACCCGTACTGTGCGCGCCGATATTACCGCCCTGAATGCGCTACTGGCGCAGTATGGCGCACAGTTTATCCTCAACCGCGGCAGCGGTTATCAACTGAAAATTGATAACCCGGCGAGCTTTCAGGCGCTGGAGGAGACGGCGCCGAAGACGCAGCACGTGCCGCGAACCGCCCAGGATCGCATCACGTTTCTGCTGGTGCGCTTCCTGACGTCGGCGTTCTCCATCAAGCTGGAAGATCTGGCGGATGAGTGGTTCGTCAGCCGCGCGACGCTGCAAAATGATATGGTCGAGGTGCGCGAGCGCTTCCAGCGCTATCAGCTCACCCTTGAAACCCGCCCGCGCCACGGCATGAAGCTGTTTGGTAGCGAGGTGTCGATTCGCGCCTGCCTGACCGATCTACTGTGGGAACTGACGCTGCAGGGCGGCATTCATCCGTTAATCGGCGCCGAGGCGCTGGAAGCGGATGTCCCTGCGCTGCTGGAGCCTGTGCTGCAGGAGACGCTCACCCGGCATCATATTCGCCTCACCGATGTCGGCGAGCGTTTTATCTGCCTGTACGGCGCAGTGGTGGTGCGCCGCGTTAGCGAAGGCTATCCGCTGGCCGATTTCAACGCCGAAGATGTGGCGCAAAACGTCCGCGACGCCGCGCGCGATTTGGCGGGAGAGCTACAGCGGCTGGCCGGAAAGCCCTTCTCGCCCGCTGAAGAAGAGTGGCTGTGCGTGCATCTCGCCGCCCGTCAGGTGCAGGACGTCGACCCGGAAACCATCAGCGCCGACGATGACGAAGCGCTGGTCAATTACATTCTGCGCTACATCAACAGCCAGTATAACTACAACCTGCTGGACGACGCCCAGCTGCACGCCGATCTGCTGACCCACATTAAGACCATGATCACCCGCGTGCGCTACCAGATCATGATCCCCAATCCGCTGCTGGATAACATCAAACAGCACTACCCGATGGCCTGGGATATGACCCTCGCCGCGGTCTCCAGCTGGGGGAAATATACTCCGTACACCATCAGCGAAAACGAAATCGGCTTTCTGGTGCTGCATATCGGCGTCGGGCTGGAGCGTCACTACAACATTGGCTACCAGCGTCAACCGCAGATGCTACTGGTCTGCGATACCAGCAATGCGATGGTACGGATGATCGAAGCGATCCTGCAGCGCAAATATCCGCAGCTGGAGATCGCCGCCACGATTTCCCAGCGCGAGTATGAACAGCGGGATGCGATCGAGGCGGATTTTGTTATCTCCACGGTGCGCATCAGCGAAAAAGACAAACCGGTGGTGACCATCGCGCCGTTTCCCACCGACTATCAGCTGGATCAGATTGGCAAGCTGGTGCTGGTGGACCGTACCCGTCCGTGGATGCTGAATAAGTACTTCGATGCCGCCCACTTCCGGGTGGTCGATAAGCCGATGGATCAGCAAACGCTGTTCGCCGAGCTGTGCCAGCAGCTGCTGGAGGAAGGCTTTGTTGACGCCGAGTTTCATGCTTCGGTGGTGGAGCGTGAGGCGATTGTCAGCACCATGCTCGGCGATGGCATTGCGCTGCCGCACTCCCTGGGACTGCTGGCCAAAAAGACGGTGGTTTATACGGTTATCGCCCCGCAGGGCATCGCCTGGGGCGACGAAACCGCCCATATCATTTTCCTGCTCGCCATCAGTAAGCGCGAGTACGAAGAGGCGATGGCGATCTACGATATTTTCGTGACTTTCCTGCGCGAGCGCGCCATGAGCCGCCTTGCCACGACCCGCAGCTTCAATGAGTTTAAAACGGTGGCGATGGAGTGCGTCAGCCGGTTTTGAGAGGCTGACGGAGGGGATTAACGCAAATGATGTACCACCTGGTTGCTGCTGCCGCGCCAGATCAGCGCCGGGTCTTTTAAATCCTGCACAAACTTACCGTCGACCAGCACGTTGATCAGGTTCACTACCTGCATCTGCGCCTCATTCAGCTCATCCAGTTTATAGCCGGTCCAGACCCAGATATCTTTGCCGGGGCATTCGGCGCGCACGCGCTGAACCAGCTTGAGGATCTCCGCGATGTTTTGCGGATGCAGCGGATCGCCGCCGGAGAGTGAAATCCCCTGGCGCTTGATGCGGGTATCGTTGAGGTCGGCAATGATGCGGTCGGCCATCTCAGCGGTAAACGGCATACCGGAGTTCACCCGCCAGGTGCTCTTGTTGTAGCAGCCGGGGCACTCGTGGACGCAGCCGGAGACAAACAGGGTGCAGCGGGTGCCGGGGCCGTTGACGATATCTACCGGGTAGTACTGATGGTAATTCATTTTTCGCTTCTCAATTAACGCCATAGCCGCGTTGGCTGCGCTCGCTCACCCCAGTCACGTACTGAATGTACGCTCCCGGGGATTCCCTCGTTTGCCGCCTTGCTCTGACGCTAATTGCTTTGCGAAAACGGAGGAATGCGGCCATTTCCCGGGTCGCGGCGTTCCGCCTTACCCGGGCTACCGGACGGTGCAAAACAGTAGCCCGGATAAGGCGCTGCGCGCCGCTATCCGGGAAAAGCGCATTGGTCTTTAACCGATTTGCCCATTGCCCAGGTGCTTAACGCGGCGCTTCACCTCTTCCTGCTTGCCGGCGTTGAACGGGCGCGCGTCCGGACTGCCGAGATAACCGCATACCCGACGAGTAACCGACACGCGAGCGGCATCGTGGTTACCGCATTTCGGGCAGGTAAAGCCCTTGCTGGTGCACTCGAACTCGCCGGTAAAACCGCACTCGTAGCATTCATCGATCGGCGTGTTGGTGCCGTAGTACGGCACGTGCTCATAGCTGTAATCCCACACGTCTTCCAGCGCCTTCAGGTTGTGCTGGATATTCGGGTACTCGCCGTAGCAAATGAAGCCGCCGTTGGCCAGCGGCGGGTACGGCGCTTCGAAATCGATCTTGTCGTACGGGTTGACCTTCTTCTCGACGTCAAGGTGGAAGCTGTTGGTGTAGTAACCTTTATCGGTCACGCCCTCCACTATGCCAAACTCGGCGGTGTCGAGACGGCAGAAGCGGTCGCACAGGTTTTCGCTCGGCGTGCTGTACAGACTAAAGCCGTAGCCGGTTTCTTCCTTCCACACATCGACGGCGTCGCGCAGGCGCTGGACGATGGCCACACCTTTCTCACGCAGCGCCTCGCTGTCGTACATATGCTGATTACCGTACAGCGCATTGATGGTCTCATGGATACCGATATAACCCAGCGAAATGGACGCGCGGCCGTTTTTGAAAATCTCGGAGACGTCATCGTCGGCTTTCAGCCGCACGCCGCAGGCCCCTTCCATATACAGGATCGGCGCCACGCGGGCCTTCACCCCTTCCAGACGGGCAATACGGGTCATCAGCGCTTTGCGCGCCAGCTGCAGGCGCTCGTCCAGCAGCGCCCAGAAGGCGGCTTCGTCGCCTTTCGCTTCCAGGGCGATACGCGGCAGGTTGAGGCTAATCACGCCGAGGTTATTGCGCCCGTCATGCACCTGCTCGCCATCCTCGTTTTTCCACACCCCGAGGAAGCTGCGGCAGCCCATCGGCGTTTTAAACGACCCGGTGACTTTCACCACCTGATCGTAGTTGAGGATATCCGGGTACATGCGCTTGCTGGCGCACTCCAGCGCCAGCTGCTTGATGTCGTAGTTCGGATCGCCGAACTTATGGTTCAGACCGTCGCGAATGGCGAAGACCAGTTTCGGGAATACCGCGGTTTTGCGATTTTTACCGAGGCCAGCGATGCGGTTGCGCAGAATCGACTGCTGGATCATGCGCGACTCCCAGCTAGTGCCGAGGCCAAAACCAAAGGTGACAAACGGCGTCTGACCGTTGGCGGTATGCAGCGTGTTGACTTCATACTCCAGCGACTGGAAGGCGTCGTAGCACTCTTTTTCGGTACGGGCGCGGGCATAGCCTTCGGCGTCCGGGATCTGCCACTCTTCGGCGATTTTACGATGCTTTTTGAAGCTTTCGGTGACGAACGGCGCCAGCACTTCATCGATACGGTTGATGGTAGTGCCGCCATAAATATGGCTGGCGACCTGGGCGATGATCTGCGCCGTCACCGCGGTGGCGGTAGAGATAGACTTCGGCGGCTCGATCTCCGCGTTGCCCATCTTAAAGCCCTGAGTCAGCATCCCTTTCAGATCGATCAGCATGCAGTTGAACATCGGGAAGAAGGGCGAGTAATCGAGGTCGTGATAGTGGATCATGCCGCGCTCGTGGGCCATCACCACATCGTGGGGCAGCAGGTGCTGCCGCGCATAGTGCTTGGCGACGATACCGGCCAGCAGGTCCCGCTGGGTCGGGATGACTTTGCTATCCTTGTTGGCATTTTCGTTGAGCAGCGCGGAGTTGGTCTGCTCGACGAGGCCGCGGATCTCCTGATTGAGGCGGCCGCGCTTCTCGCGCTGGCTATCGCGGTCATGGCGATACTCAATGTAGGCGCGCGCCAGCTGCTTATAGGGGCCGGACATCAGCTGGTTTTCTACCGCAGTCTGAATCTCGTTGATGTCGACCTGGGCGCGGCCCTGCATTTGTTGGCTAACGACTTCTGCGACGGTGGCGCAATAGTCTGCGTCATCGACTCCCGCTGCTTTAGCTGCACGTAGAATTGCTTCCTGAATGCGCTCTGATTTGAACGGCACTTTACAGCCATCACGTTTCATCACATGCGGTGTCATGATCACTCCATATATAGAACAGGTTATCCACAGAGGCGGAGGTTATCCCGAAGGCGCTGCACGCTACGGCTCGTGCTGTTTGCCTTCAGATCCGGCCCGTTTTATCCACATCTCATCACCGCCAGACATCGACAAGATATGGTGACATAATAGACGATTAATACAACATGTAGGGCCGGGACGCATTTTAAGTTCTATATGTAGTGATTTGCATCAAAGATGTTTGCGATTTTATTGACCCAGAACAAGGTAAAAAGGTGAGAGTACGGATGATGGGCGCTGGCGATAAATGTAAATTTATCTGGCTGGAAAATAAGCAAAAATGCCTGGCATCCACCTCCGATGCCAGGCATTACGCTCCGGTTTCTGTCGGGCAAGAAGTACCTTACGCCTGCAGCCACCATACGGCTTCGAACGGCCGCAGCGTCAGACCGGTCGGGCGGGGCGTAGTTTCGGCATAGTTGCTGATGATCATCTTCCAGTCGCCCTGGGCTTCCTCTGGCTGCCAGGTCTGCAGGTCGCGGCTCAGGTTGGCGGCGACCACCAGTGTTTGCCCCTGCCACTGACGGCGATAACACCACAGCGACGGATGGTCCGGCAGGAGATCCTGGTAATCGCCCCAGGTCAGCAGCGGCAGGGTTTTACGCAGCGTAATCAGCTGCTGATAGGCATAAAACACCGAATCGGGGTCCGCCAGCGCCGCCTCAACGTTGATCTCCCGGTAGTTATCGCCAAGGCCGATCCACGGCTCACCGTCGCTGAAGCCGCCGTTCTCCCCGGCGTGCCACGGCATCGGCGTGCGGCTGTTGTCGCGCGACTTACTGGCGAGGATTGCCAGCAGTTCGTCCGGGCTTTGCCCCTGCGCTGCGCGCTCGATAAACATATTGTGGCTTTCGACGTCACGGTAATCGCTGATGCTGCTGAAGTGCGGATTGGTCATGCCGATCTCTTCGCCCTGGTAGATATAGGGCGTGCCCTGCATGCCGTGCAGCACCATCGCCAGCATCTTCGCCGCCGGCACCCGGTACTCGCCTTCGTCGCCAAAGCGCGACACGATGCGCGGCTGATCGTGGTTACACCAGAACAGCGCGTTCCACGCCCGATTGTGCATCCCCTGCTGCCAGTGGCGGAACAGCGCTTTCAGCGCCACATAGTCCGGGCGGGCGAGGGTCCATTTTTCACCGCCGGGATAATCGACCTTTAAATGGTGGAAGTTAAAGGTCATCGACAGCTCGCGGCCGTCCAGCGCGGCGTACTGCTGGCAGTGCTCCAGCGAGGTGGAGGACATCTCGCCGACGGTCATCAGGTTACGGGGAGTAAAGACATCGCGGCTCATCTCCTGCAGGAATTCATGCACCCGCGGGCCGTCAGTGTAGAAGCGGCGGCCATCACCCTCCGCATCGCAGGGGAAGGTCTGGTCTTTCGAGATCAGGTTGACGACGTCGAGGCGCAGACCGTCGACGCCGCGGTCGGCCCAGAATTCGCAGACCTTTTTCAGCTCAGCGCGTACCGCCGGGTTCTCCCAGTTGAGATCCGCCTGTTCAATGGCGAACAGGTGCAGATAATACTGCCCGCTGTCGGCGTGCCACTGCCAGGCGTTGCCGCCAAATTTGGAGCGCCAGTTGTTCGGCAGCGCGTCCGGTTCGCCGTCGCGCCAGATATAGAACTGCCGGTAGGGACTCTCCTTATTCAGCGACTGACGGAACCATTCATGCTCGGTCGAGGTATGGTTCAGTACCATATCCAGCACGATGCGGATGCCGCGGGCCTTCGCCTCCGCCACCAGGGCGTCAAAGTCGGCCATCGTGCCGTAGGAGGGATCGATAGCGGTGTAGTTCGCCACATCGTAGCCGTTATCCACCTGCGGCGACACGTAGAACGGCGTCAGCCAGATGGCGTCGACCCCAAGCTTCTGCAGATAGTCGAGGCGGGAAGTGACGCCGCGCAGATCGCCGGTACCGCTGCCGGTGGTATCCTGAAAACTCTTCGGATAGATTTGATAAATAACGCCGTTTTGCCACCAGTGGGGAAGATGATTCATAGTGCTTTCCTGCTGCAACGAGGGGCGCCAAAGGCGCCCCGAAAGAAGAAGTTAGACAATCTGCAAGGTGCCCTGACGGTACTTGCGCTGATACACCACGGTGGTCAGGATAATCGGCACCACCACCGCGATAGCCATCGCCATGGCGTACACCTGCCAGTAGGTTGGCTGGATGGAGAGGATGCCCGGCAGGCCGCCGACGCCGATGCCGTTCGCCAGCACGCCGTTCAGGCCGCACAGCAGGCCGGCAAGACCGGAGCCGATCATCGCGCACAGCATCGGGAAGCGGTACTTCAGGTTGATACCGTACATCGCCGGTTCGGTAACCCCGAGGTAAGCAGAGATTGCCGCCGGCACCGAGATTTCGCGTTCATTCTGTTTACGGCTGGCAATAATAATGCCGACTACCGCCGATGCCTGGGCAATGTTGGATAGCGCAATCAGTGGCCACACCGGGGTGCCGCCCATGCTCTGGATCATCTGCATATCGATAGCGAGGGTGGTCTGGTGGACACCGGTAATCACCAGCGGCGCGTAGAGGAAGCCGAACAGCGCGGCGCCGATTGGCGCGAAGCTGCCGGTTAACAGATGGCGTACCGCGAAGGCCACGCCGTCGCCGATCAGGCGGCCGAACGGACCGATAATGGCGTGCGCGAGGAACACCGCGAGGATCAGCGAGCAGACCGGGACAATGACCAGGTAGAGGTAGTCAGGCACGATGCGCTTGAGGCGCGTCTCGATAAAGCCGAGCGTCAGGCCCGCCAGCAGGGCCGGGATCACCTGCGCCTGGTAGCCAACTTTGGCAATGGTAAACAGGCCGAAGTTCCACACCTCCGGCACCTGCTGGCCGAGGAGATAGGCGTTCATCAGCTGCGGGGAAACCAGGGTGACGCCAAGGACGATCCCGAGGATCGGCGTGCCGCCCATTTTCTTCACCGCTGACCAGCAGATCCCCACCGGCAGATAGAAGAAGATCGCCTCGCCAATCAGCCACAGGAAGTCATAGATGGTTTTCAGCGACGGGTGCATCTGAGCCAGCGTCTGGCCGTTGCTCATGGGTAAGTCGCCGATGACGTTACGGAAACCGAGGATCAGACCGCCACTGATTAGCGCCGGCAGCAGCGGGAAGAAGATCTCGGCAAAGTGCGAGATCAACTGCTCATGCCACTTCATATTTTGCCGCGCGGCCTGCTTGACCTGCTCTTTATTGGCGGAGGTCTGGCCGGTGGTAGCCAGCAGGGCCTTGTAGTAATCGCCCACCTCGGTGCCGATGACCACCTGGAACTGACCGGCGTTAGTGAAGCATCCCTTCACCATGCGCAGCTGTTCAATCTCTTTTGGTTTGGCGATGGCCGGGTCGTTCAGCACAAAGCGCAAACGGGTAATACAGTGGCTGACGGTGGCGATGTTGCCGCGCCCGCCCACCAGTTCGATCAGTTTATCGATGTCCTGCTGGTTTACTTTGCTCATGATGAAGCCTCAAAAACAGAGGGGAGAGATGCCGTTTTTACCTTGAGGGCATCCTAACCGTTTCGTTTGCTTTGCAAAATGGGAACGTTCCCGAAACCCGGCGACGATCACATAAATCGTCCGAACGAGATTAATTCAGGGCGGCGGGAATCACGATCTGGCGGGGTTCGACGCTGCCGGCGATCTGCTCGATCAACTGCCGGGCGGCCCGGCGTCCGGACTCGGCATAGCCGGGATCGACGGTCAAGATTTCCGGGTGGAGAAACTTCATTAGCGGCGTGCTACCGACGCTGGCGAGCTGCAGCGCAGCGCGGCCCTGCTGCTGAAGGTACTTGCTGGCGCCGAGGGCGAGGGTATCCGTCGCGCAGACCAGGGCGCTGGTTTCGGCCGTCAGCACGCTGGCGACGGTGTCATACCCCTGCTTCATGCCCAGGCCCGGCAGAGCGGCGGTGGGCGTCAGGCGATGCTTTTTACAGAAGGCGAGGTAGGCGAGATGGCGGCGCTCGCCGGTGGTGACGTCGCTGTGCGGGACGCCAAGAAAACTGATGTGGCGATGTCCGCGATCGTAGAGCCGCTGCATCAGCAGCGTGATGGCGCCTTCGTCGTCATAGCACACCGAGGCGAAACCGGGGGCGTCGCGGGCCATCAGCACCAGCGTATCGCGCCAGGGGGCGAGCATCGCCTCATCAATGCCGGTAAATCCGAACAGCACTACGCCGTCAATATTACGCCGGGCGAGCATGCCGAGATGCTCTTCAACCAGTCCCGGGGAGAACTGGCTCTCCATCATAATCGGATCGTAACCCTGTTCATAAAAGGCAGGCAGCATGGTCTGCACGGCAAGGTTTTCCGACAGGGAATCCAGACGGGTAACGATAATCGCCACCACTTTATCGCTCTGGCCGCGCATGGCGCGGGCGGAGCGGGAGGGTGAGAAACCGTGCTGCTGCATCACCGCTTCGACGCGCTCGCGGGTCCGTTCGCTGACCCCGCTCTCGTTGTTAAGGACGCGGGATACCGTCGATTTTCCTACGCCGCTTAAACGCGCAATATCTTTGATGGTCAGCCGGTTCTGCATGCGGAATTCTCGTCAGGGATGGTAGAAGTGAGCCTAATGCTACTCAACCAAACCGCAATGAGCAAAGTCTGGTTTACGTTCGGTTTAGTTGCGCGGGCTTATCATCGCCATAAATGCCACACATGTCTCAACGAGCGCGCTATAATCCGCGCCGTTTATATTCACTTACCGGAGAATTTATGGACCCCGATCCCACTCCTCATCCTCGATGGAGCAACCTTTCTTTCCGGTAAGCCTGTTTAACACTGCTTTACCGGAAAGCGTAAAGCAGTGATGTCCTTGATGTCCCTGCCATAAAAATTACATGCCTGACAGGTAGGCTTTGCTACGCCTGTTGGCGACGCTGCGTTCGCTCGCGCGAGCGCGGAGGGACTGTTTATGTTGAAAAATTATACCCGGCAGCTGTTCGCGCAGCTTAGCCGCCATCTGCCACGCCGTTTGGTCCAGCGCGATCCGCTGCCTGATGCCCGTAACCTGACCAGCGTGCCGATCCCGGACTCGCTCGGCAAGCGCTGCCTGGACGTTGCGGCGATGGATGACCAGGAGATCTGGCGTGCCTTTGACAGCCACCCTGAAGGGCTCAATGAAGGCGAAGTGGCGGCAAAGATCCTCAAACATGGTGACAATCAGATCCCGGCGCAGAAGCCCTCGCCGTGGTGGGTGCATCTGTGGACCTGCTATCGCAACCCGTTCAACCTGCTGCTGACGGTGCTCGGCATCGTCTCCTATTCCACCGAAGATCTGTTCGCCGCGGGCGTTATCGCGCTGATGGTCGGCATCTCGACGCTGCTTAACTTCATCCAGGAAGCGCGCTCGACCAAAGCGGCGGATGCGCTAAAGGCGATGGTCAGCAATACCGCCACGGTGCTGCGGGTGGTGAACGAGCAGGGGGAGAGCCGCTGGCTTGAACTGCCTATCGACCAACTGGTGCCAGGAGATATCGTCAAGCTGTCGGCGGGAGATATGATCCCGGCGGACCTGCGCATTATTCAGGCGCGCGATCTGTTTGTCGCTCAGGCCTCGCTGACCGGCGAATCGCTGCCGGTAGAGAAAGTCGCGCGCAGCCGCGACCCGCTGCAGCAGAACCCGCTGGAATGCGACACCCTGTGCTTTATGGGGACCAACGTGGTGAGCGGCTCGGCGCAGGCTATCGTCTACGCCACCGGCGGCAACACCTGGTTTGGCCAGCTGGCCGGGCGCGTCAGCGAGCAGGAAAGCGAGCCGAACGCCTTCCAGAAAGGCATCAGCCGGGTCAGCATGCTGCTGATCCGCTTTATGCTGGTGATGGCCCCGGTGGTGCTGTTGATTAATGGCTACACCAAAGGCGACTGGTGGGAAGCGGCGCTGTTTGCACTGTCGGTGGCGGTCGGCCTGACGCCGGAGATGCTGCCGATGATCGTCACCTCGACGCTGGCGCGCGGGGCGGTGAAGCTGTCGAAACAAAAAGTGATCGTCAAACACCTCGACGCCATTCAGAACTTTGGCGCGATGGATATTCTCTGCACCGATAAAACCGGCACCCTGACTCAGGACAAGATCGTGCTGGAGAACCACACCGATGTCTCCGGTAAGTCCAGCGAGAGAGTGCTGCATACCGCCTGGCTCAACAGCCATTACCAGACCGGGCTGAAAAACCTGCTCGATACCGCGGTGCTGGAAGGCGTGGAGCTGGAGGCCGCCCGCGGCCTCGCGGAGCGCTGGCAGAAGGTGGATGAGATCCCGTTCGACTTCGAACGCCGCCGCATGTCGGTGGTGGTGAAAGAGCAGGGCGACGCGCATCAGCTGATCTGTAAAGGGGCGTTGCAGGAGATCCTTAACGTCTCGACCCAGGTGCGCTACAACGGCGAAATCGTACCGCTGGACGACACCATGCTGCGCCGCATCCGCCGGGTGACCGATACCCTGAACCGTCAGGGGCTGCGGGTGGTGGCGGTAGCAACCAAATACCTGCCGGCGCGCGAGGGCGATTACCAGCGCGCCGATGAATCCGATCTGATCCTCGAAGGCTACATCGCCTTCCTTGATCCGCCGAAAGAGACGACCGCCCCGGCGCTGAAGGCGCTGAAGGCCAGCGGCATCACGGTGAAGATCCTCACCGGCGACAGCGAGCTGGTGGCGGCCAAGGTGTGCCATGAAGTGGGACTGGATGCGGGCGAAGTGGTGATTGGCAGCCAGATCGAAGCCATGAGCGACGACGAGCTGGCGGCGCTGGCGAAGCGCACCACTTTGTTTGCACGTCTGGCGCCGCTGCATAAAGAGCGTATCGTGACGCTGCTGAAACGCGAAGGTCACGTGGTGGGCTTTATGGGCGACGGCATCAACGACGCCCCGGCGTTACGCGCGGCGGATATTGGCATCTCGGTTGATGGCGCGGTGGATATCGCCCGCGAGGCGGCGGATATCATTCTGCTGGAAAAAAGCCTGATGGTGCTGGAGGAGGGGGTGATCGAAGGCCGCCGCACCTTCGCCAACATGCTCAAGTACATCAAAATGACCGCCAGCTCCAACTTCGGTAACGTCTTTAGCGTGCTGGTGGCCAGCGCCTTCCTGCCGTTTCTGCCGATGCTGCCGCTGCACCTGTTGATTCAGAACCTGCTGTACGATGTCTCCCAGGTGGCGATCCCGTTCGATAACGTCGATGATGAGCAGATCCGTAAACCGCAGCGCTGGAACCCGGCCGATCTCGGGCGCTTTATGGTCTTCTTCGGACCGATCAGCTCGATTTTCGATATCCTCACCTTCGGCCTGATGTGGTGGGTGTTCCACGCCAATACCGTGGAGATGCAGACTCTGTTCCAGTCCGGCTGGTTTATTGAAGGGCTGCTGTCGCAGACGCTGATTGTGCACATGATCCGCACCCGGCGCATTCCGTTCGTTCAGAGCCGCGCCGCGTGGCCGCTGTTCGCCATGACTCTGGTGGTGATGGCCGTGGGCATTGCCCTGCCGTTCTCGCCGCTGGCGGGCTACCTGCAGCTGCAGGCGCTGCCGCTCAGCTACTTCCCGTGGCTGGTGGTGATCCTGGCGGGCTATATGGTGCTGACCCAGACCGTTAAAGGTTTCTATAGCCGTCGCTACGGCTGGCAGTGAAGGGCGCATTTTCGGATGAGCCACGTAAAAAAGGCAGCCACTGGCTGCCTTTTTTTCTGCCAACCAAAGCGATCAGCGACGCACGGCGATGGCTTCGATCTCGATCTTCACGTCTTTCGGCAGACGAGCGACTTCCACACAGGAGCGCGCCGGGAAGGTGGCATTGTGCTCGGTGAAGAACGCTTCGTAGGTGGCGTTAACGGTAGCGAAATCGTTGAGATCTTTGACGAATACGGTGGTCTTGACGATGTCGCCAACGGTGAGGCCAGCGGCTTCCACGATCGCTTTCACGTTGTTCAGCGACTGGCGCGCCTGCGCGGACACGTCTTCCGGGACGCTGCCGGTTTTCGGGTCGACCGGGATCTGGCCAGAGGTGATGATCATGCTGCCCAGATCAACGCCCTGAACGTATGGGCCAATCGCTGCTGGTGCATTTTCCGTCGCAATAGTTTTGCTCATGTTATCTCCAGATGAACTGAGTAATGTTACGCAAAATCATTCAGGTTGCCGCCAGAGGGTAAGCGCTGTGCCGCCGGCGCAGACGCCGCCTGAAGGACGAAGCGTAGGGTGGTAGCCATTATAGGGAGGCCTACCACCAATACCAACCGCATTTAGTTGGCCAGCACCACATAATGAGAAAACTCTTTTTCACAGTATTTGCATTTGAGTGCGATGTCATCGGCGCGTTTTTTCACTGCAAAACTGGAAGAAACCGGTTCGGCGTGGCTGATACAGTTGCTGTTCGGGCAGACCAGCACGCTGTCAATGCGATCCGGCAGGCTCGGGCGGGATTTGCCCACCACTTCGTAATCATCAATGCGGTTTACCGTCGCCTGCGGGGCGTACAGTGACAGCTGGTTAACCTGCTCGTCGGTCAGGAAGGTGTTCTCGATTTTAATCAAATCCTTGCGGCCCATCTCGCCGGAGGGCAGGTTCAGGCCGATGGTGATGCGCTGGTCGGTTTCGGTCAGTTTGAACAGGGTGAGCAGCTTAAAGCCGACCTGCGCCGGGATATGGTCGATCACGGTGCCGCGTTTAATGGCTTCTACTTGCAGTTTATTGTCGTGTGTCATCTCTCATTCCCCCTTACAGTGCCAGCTCGCTATTCAGTACCAGTGCCAGTAACGCCTGGCGGGCGAAGATGCCGTTACCGGCCTGCTGGAAGTACCAGGCGTGCGGTGTTTTATCGACATCGGTGGTGATTTCGTCAATGCGCGGCAGCGGGTGCAGCACCTTCATGTTGGCGCGCGCCCCTTCGAGGTCGGCGGCGCGCAGGACGAACTGCGCTTTCACGTTGGCGTATTCCGACGGATCCAGACGCTCTTTCTGCACGCGGGTCATGTACAGAATATCCACTTCCGCCATCACGTCGTCGATGGCGCTATGCAGGCTCCAGGCGATACCTTTTTCATCCAGCATATCGAGGATGTACTGCGGCATGGCCAGCGCGTCCGGGGCGATAAAGTAGAAGCGGTTGCCGCTGAATTTGGCCAGCGCCTGGGTCAGGGAGTGGACGGTACGGCCATACTTCAGATCGCCGACCATCGCCACGTTGAGGTTTTCGAGGCGGCCCTGGGTCTCCTGAATGGTGAACAGGTCGAGCAGGGTTTGGGTCGGGTGCTGGTTAGCGCCGTCGCCAGCGTTCAGTACCGGCACGCCGCCGGAGAATTCGGTCGCCAGGCGCGCGGCGCCCTCCTGCGGATGACGCATCACGATGGCGTCAACGTAGGTGCTGATGACGGAGATGGTATCCGCCAGGGTTTCCCCTTTTTTGCCCAGCGAGGTATTGGCGCTGTCAGAAAAGCCGACCACGCTGGCGCCCAGGCGGTGCATCGAGGTTTCAAAAGAGAGACGGGTACGGGTGGAGGCTTCAAAGAAACAGCTGGCGATAACCTTATGCTTCAGCAGCTCGGGTTGCGGATTGGCTTTCAGCTTTGCCGCCGTCGCCAGCACCAGTTCGAGGTCTTCGCGGCTGAGATCGTTTATGGAAATGATATGTTTTTGATATAGCGGGTTAGCCATGCTTATCTCCTGACGCTTGGGCAAAAAAAAAGCCCCTTAAATAAGGGGCTTCGGGAATCCAATGAGCAACGGAAAGAAAAACGCCAGGCCAGCGTCTGCGTTCAGACGCGCTAAGACAGAATGTCGTACGCAATTGGCCATGCTTCCTCCCGGCAAAACGACTGGCATTATACGCAGACCGTTATGACGATCAAGCGATTCATTCACAAACAGGTAATCGTTTGCCTGCAGAAAAGTGCGCCAGCGCAAAGAACGGTGAAACTGTACTGGTATGGCAGTGGCGATAGGGGTATAAAGTTATAAAATGAAATGCTGTTTTATATTCGAGGTAAGTGATGATTATTGGCAATATCCACCATCTGCAGCCATGGCTGCCTGCCGCGCTGCGCGAGGCCATTGAGCACGTCATCGCCCATGTCAGCGAGGCGACGCCGCTGGGTAAACACGATATCGACGGCAATAACCTGTTTTATCTGATTTCCGAAGACACCACCGAGCCGCAGGCCGCGCGCCGCGCGGAATACCATGCCCGCTATCTCGATATTCAGATTGTGCTCCGCGGCATCGAGGGGATGACCTTCAGTACCTTGCCGGCTGGAGAGCCGCAGATCGAGTGGCTGGCGGAGAAAGACATCGCTTTTCTGGCCGAAGGCCAGCAGGAGAAAACGGTGATCCTCAACGAAGGGGATTTTGTGGTGTTTTATCCCGGCGAAGTGCATAAACCGCTGTGCGCCGTAGGCGCCCCGGCGAAGGTGCGCAAAGCGGTAGTGAAGATGCTGATGGCGTAAAATGGCGAGCCACATCCCGGATAAGCGCCGTGCTATCCGGGATGTGGCCACACGCGAAGGACTACTTGCTCAGCGTCGCCACCATCACCGCTTTGATGGTGTGCATCCGGTTTTCCGCCTGGTCAAACACCACGCTCGCCGCCGACTCAAACACCTCGTCAGTCACTTCCATACCGCCGTGCAGGCCGTAATCGGCGGCCATCTGTTTGCCCAGCGTGGTCTGGTCGTCATGGAATGCCGGCAGGCAGTGGAGGAACTTGACCTGCGGATTGCCGGTCAGCGCCAGCATCGCACTGTTAACCTTATAATCGCGCAGCAGGGCGATACGTTCGGCCCATTTTTCCTTCGCCTCGCCCATCGATACCCAGACGTCGGTATAGATAAAATCGGCGCCTTTCACCCCCGCGGCGATATCTTCCGTCAGGGTGATGTTGCCGCCCTGCTGTTTGGCCAGCGCGGTACAGGTCTCCACCAGCTGAGACTCCGGCCAGCAGGCCGATGGCGCTACCAGGCGCAGATCCAGACCGGTCAGCGCTGCGGCTTCCAGCATCGAATTGCCCATGTTGTTGCGCGCGTCGCCGGCGTAGACCAGCGTCATCTGGTTAAAGGCTTTGCCCGGCAGGTGCTCTTTCATGGTCAGCAGGTCCGCCAGCAACTGGGTGGGGTGGAACTCGTTGGTGAGGCCGTTCCACACCGGCACGCCGGCGTATTGCGCCAGGGTCTCCACCACCTCCTGGCCGTGGCCGCGATACTGAATGCCATCGTACATCCGCCCGAGCACGCGGG
The DNA here is from genome assembly GCF_033100215.1 of Klebsiella sp. w6. Lineage (NCBI taxonomy): Bacteria > Pseudomonadati > Pseudomonadota > Gammaproteobacteria > Enterobacterales > Enterobacteriaceae > Klebsiella > Klebsiella sp. w6. Next base: position 4,994,158 of record NZ_CP136907.1, on the reverse strand, counting down.
CGGTGTCCTTGATCGACTCTTTATGGCCAATCTGGCTGCCGCTTGGCCCCAGATAAGTCACGCGGGCGCCCTGATCGTATGCGGCAACTTCGAAAGAGCATCGTGTACGGGTTGAGTCTTTTTCGAAGATGAGCGCGATGTTTTTCCCTGCCAGTTTCTGGACTTCGATACCGTTTTTCTTATCGGCTTTGAGCTTTGCCGCCAGCTCGAGCAGGGCGGTGATTTCTGCAGGCGTAAAATCGAGTAACTTTAAAAAATGCTTCTGGTAAAACGCAGACATGGTTCCCTCACCTGGCATAGGCCACTAATTGAATTAAAATTCAATTTATATGTATGAATATTCATTTGCAAGTCTGTGATCGAAATCTTTCACTGAGAAGTGGAGGCAATGACGGCGGTATGTGACAATAGGGACAACTGCCGCACATTATGAGGAACGAGCCATGGCAAACCCGGAACACCTGGAAGAACAGCGTGAAGAGACGCGTCTGATTATCGAAGAGCTGCTGGAGGATGGCAGCGATCCGGACGCACTGTACACGATTGAGCATCACCTCTCTGCAGACGATTTCGAAACCCTGGAGAAAGTGGCGGTGGAAGCGTTCAAGCTGGGCTATGAAGTGACCGAGCCCGAAGAGCTGGAAGTGGAAGAGGGTGACATGGTCATCTGCTGCGATATTCTCAGCGAATGCGCGCTGAACGCAGACCTGATCGATGCCCAGGTGGAACAGCTGATGACGCTGGCAGAAAAATATGACGTCGAGTATGACGGTTGGGGTACCTATTATGAGGACCCGAACGGTGAAGAAGACGGCGACGATGACGAAGATTTTGTCGATGAAGACGACGATGGTGTTCGCCACTAAGCTGCAGATGGATACGGCGGCGCCTGCCGCCGTATAGCAAGGAACTTCCATGGATTACCCGCAGATACTCTCCCCGATTATCAACTTCCTGCACTGCCCGACACCGCAGGCGTGGATTGATGAAGCCCGCAAGCCGGAAAACCTGCCGCTGCTGCTGACCGACCATATGGTGTGCGAACTGAAAGCGGCGCAGAACGCCATGCTGCTGGTGCGTCGCTACGTCGCGGATAAAGCCGACGCCGACGAGCTGCTGGCCTGCCTGAAGCCGTATGAAGACTTCACCTACCGCTGGGGGCCGGAGCCGGATTTCGTCGCCCTGCATAAGCGGATCAACAAAAGCGCCATGCCGCAGACCGACGACCCGTGGGGCCGCCAGTTGCTGGACAGCATGATTTTGCTGATTAAAGAGGAGCTACATCACTTCTGGCAGGTGCGGGAGATGATGCTGGCGCGTGATATTCCCTACGTCAAAATCACCGCCAGCAACTATGCCCGTGGCATGCGGCGGGAGGTGCGTTCGCACGAGCCGGTGATGCTGATCGATAAGTTGATCTGCGGCGCTTATATCGAGGCCCGCTCCTGCGAACGCTTTGCGGCGCTGGCGCCGTGGCTGGATGACGATCTGCAGAAGTTTTATCTGTCGCTGCTGCGCTCCGAGGCGCGTCACTATCAGGACTATCTGGATCTGGCGCAGAAGATTGCCGGAGACGATATTAGCGAGCGGGTGCGCCAGCTCGGCGAGGCGGAAGCGGCGCTGATCCTCAGGCCGGAGGCCGAGTTCCGCTTTCACAGCGGTGTGCCGGTGGCGGCGTAACCCTCGGTATTCGGGCCCTGCAGCCCCGGTAGCCACTAACACTGGCAGTTTCAGTAGCCCTGGGGAAAGAGATAGCGTTGAGAGCTTCAGCTCGCAATGGTATGGGCCGTAGGTCGGGCAAGGCGTTAGCCGCCACCCGACAAAAAAACGGCACCGCGAGCACGGGACATCCCCCGGCTTGCGCTACACTCAGCCGGGCTACCGAACTGTAGCCCCGGTAAGCGTAGCGCTACCGGGGACGCCTGCGATATCGAGGCGCTACAGCGTTTTCAGCATCCGCACTTCACAGTCAACGTGGCCGGTGCAACCCAGCGGCCCGTCAATGTGCTCGAAGCCGAGATGTTCATATAAGCCGATCGCCTCCGTCAGGAAGGCGGTAGTTTCCAGATAGCAGCGTTTAAAGCCCTGCTCGCGGGCATAGTCCAGCGCCAACAGCGCCAGCTTCTTCGCCAGCCCCTGACCGCGCGCGCTGGTCATAAAATACATTTTCTGTAGCTCGCAGATATCCGGCTCGCTGCAGGCGAGCGGCGCGACGCCACCGCCGCCAACCACTTCGCCCTCTTTCTCCACCACCCAATAGGCAGAGCCTGGCTGGCTGTACAGCTCATACAGTTCATCGAGATTCGGGTCGGCGACCGTATAGCCTTTATCGGCGGTGAGGCCATATTCAGCCGAGACCTGGCGGATGACCCTGGCGATGGCGGCATTGTCTGCCGCCGTAATGCGACGCAGCAACGTCGCCGCGGGGACGCTCGTATTCATACAATGACTCATTACCCAAAAAAGACGAATGATGATGTTAATAACATCGCGACAGGGGAAAGCGCAAGCGAGGATGTTTCATAAAAAAACGCCCCTTGCCGGGTGGCAAGGGGCGGGAGGATCACAGCGCGGCGATCACCGCCTGCTGCTCAATCAGCTTCGCTTTCGCTTCCGCGTAGCCTTCCAGCTTCTCGCGCTCTTTAGCGATCACCGCTTCTGGCGCGCGGGCGACAAAACCTTCGTTGGACAGCTTGCTTTCGATGCGGCCAATTTCACCTTCGATTTTGGCCACTTCTTTCGCCAGACGCGCCAGCTCATCTTCTTTATTGATGAGGCCCGCCATCGGGATCAGCAGCTCGGCGCCGTCGATAATCTTGGTCACGGAGACCGGACCTTTATCATCGGCAGGCAGCACGGTAATGCTTTCCAGACGCGCCAGGTTCAGCAGGAAGCTGCGGTTGTCGTTCACACGACGCTCGGCCTCTTTGCTGCAGCCGCGCAGCAGCAGTTCCAGCGGTTTGCCCGGGGCGATGTTCATTTCCGCACGGATGTTACGCACGGCGACGATCGCCTGTTTCAGCCATTCGGTATCGGCCAGCGCCGCTTCATCGACCTGAGAAGCATCGTACTGCGGGAACGGCTGCAGCATGATGGTGTCGGCGGTGATACCGCAGATCGCTTTCACGCGCTGCCAGATGGTCTCGGTGATGAACGGAATGATCGGATGCGCCAGGCGCAGCAGACCTTCCAGCACGGTCACCAGCGTATGGCGAGTCCCGCGCAGCTCCGCTTCGCTGCCACCGTTCATCACCGGCTTGGTCAGCTCCAGGTACCAGTCGCAGAACTGGTTCCAGGTGAACTCGTACAGGATGCCGGCGGCGATATCGAAGCGGAAGTTATCCAGCGCTTCGCGATACGCTTTCACGGTGTGGTTGAATTCCGCCAGGATCCAGCGGTCGGCCAGGGAGAGCACCATTTCGCCGCCGTTGAAGCCACAATCCTGATCTTCGGTATTCATCAGTACGAAGCGGCTGGCGTTCCACAGCTTGTTACAGAAGTTACGGTAACCTTCCAGACGCTTCATATCCCAGTTGATGTCGCGGCCGGTAGAGGCCAGCGCCGCCAGGGTAAAGCGCAGGGCGTCAGTGCCGTGCGGCTCAATGCCGTTCGGGAACTGCTTCTCGGTACGCTTGCGGATTTTCTCCGCCAGCTGCGGCTGCATCATGTTGCCGGTACGTTTCTCCAGCAGCTCCGGCAGGGTGATGCCGTCAACCATATCCAGCGGGTCGATAACGTTACCCTTGGATTTGGACATCTTCTGGCCTTCGTCGTCGCGGATCAGACCGGTCATGTAGACGGTCTTAAACGGTACCTGCGGCTTGCCGTCTTCATCTTTGATGAAGTGCATGGTCATCATGATCATGCGGGCGATCCAGAAGAAGATGATGTCGAAGCCGGACACCATCACGCTGGTCGGGTGGAACTGACGCAGGGCGTCGGTGTTTTCCGGCCAGCCGAGGGTGGAGAAGGTCCACAGCGCGGAGGAGAACCAGGTATCGAGAACGTCTTCATCCTGACGCAGGGCAACGTCCGTACCGAGTTTGTTTTCCTGACGCACTTCGTCTTCGCTACGGCCCACGTAGACGTTGCCGTCGTTGTCATACCATGCCGGGATGCGGTGACCCCACCACAGCTGACGGGAGATACACCAGTCCTGAATATCGCGCATCCAGGAGAAGTACATGTTTTCGTACTGCTTCGGCACGAACTGAATGTCGCCATTCTCAACGGCTTCCACCGCCGGCTTGGCCAGCACGTCCGCACGCACGTACCACTGGTCGGTGAGCATCGGTTCGATAACCACGCCGCCGCGATCGCCGTAAGGGACGGTCAGATCGTGCGGTTTGATCTCTTCCAGCAGGCCGAGGGCGTCAACCGCCGCAACGACGGCTTTACGCGCCGCGAAGCGTTCCAGTTTCTGGAACTCCGCCGGGATCTCGCTGGAGTAGACGTCGGATTCATTGCCTTTGGTGTCGTACACTTCCGCGCTTTCGCGGATGTCGCCGTCAAAGGTCAGGATGTTGATCATCGGCAGCTGATGACGACGACCCACTTCGTAGTCGTTAAAGTCGTGCGCCGGGGTGATTTTCACGCAGCCGGTGCCTTTTTCCATATCGGCGTGTTCGTCGCCAACAATCGGAATGCGGCGGTTAACCAGCGGCAGCACCACGAATTTACCAATCAGGTCTTTGTAGCGCGGGTCTTCCGGGTTGACGGCCACACCGGTATCGCCCAGCAGGGTTTCCGGACGGGTGGTGGCGACCACCAGGTAATCTTTACCGTCAGCGGTTTTCGCGCCATCGGCCAGCGGGTAGCGGATGTGCCACATGGAACCTTTCGATTCGCGGTTTTCCACTTCGAGGTCGGAAATGGCGGTGCGCAGTTTCGGGTCCCAGTTAACCAGGCGTTTACCGCGGTAAATCAGATCTTCTTTGTACAGGCGAACAAAGACTTCTTTCACGGCATTGGAAAGCCCCTCGTCCATGGTGAAGCGCTCGCGCTCCCAGTCCACGGAGTTGCCGAGGCGGCGCATCTGGCGGGTAATGGTGCCGCCGGATTCCGCTTTCCACTGCCAGATTTTGTCGATGAAGGCATCGCGGCCGTAGTCGTGACGGGTTTTCCCTTCTTCCGCGGCAATCTTACGCTCAACCACCATCTGGGTGGCGATACCCGCGTGGTCGGTACCGGCCTGCCACAGGGTGTTTTTACCCTGCATGCGCTGGTAGCGAATCATGGTATCCATGATGGTTTGCTGGAAGGCATGACCCATATGCAAACTGCCGGTGACGTTCGGCGGCGGGATCATGATGCAGAAGCTCTCCTGGCTTTCATCACCATTCGGTTTGAAATAGCCCTGCTTTTCCCAGTGCTCGTAAAGCGGCTGTTCGATATCTTGTGGGTTGTATGTCTTTTCCATTATTTCCAGGTTGCCGTGTTCAGGTTGAAACCAGCCATGCGGTACGCTTTATAGCGTTCGCGCGCCAGTTGTTTCAGATTTTCTTCGTAAGGGACAAAGTCTATCACTTCTGTGAAAGCGGTGGCAAAATCTGCAAAGTTAAGCCGCAGACTGATCAGAATGTCCCGCGGGCTGCTGTTGCGTTTCTGCGGCCAGGCAATCTCCACCGGCGCGCCGCCTCTCGGGCCTTCGCCCGCCAGATTATGCGGCACAAAGCTCTCCGGCGGCCGCGACCACAGCGCCTCGTCGAGACGAATCGCCTGCTGCTCATCTTCACAGGCGATCAGGACGCGCTTGCCGTTGCGCCAACGTTCTGCGGCAATGTCACACACCAGCTGCTCGACGGCGCTCAGGCCTTCGACGGTGTTTTCGTTGTCCAGAAGGTAGAACGTTGCATTCTTCATATATGGGGCTTCTTGTCGTGGATTTAAATGCAAAGCCGGGTGGCGCTACGCTTACCCGGCCTACAAACGGCATCTTTCCGTAGGCCCGGTAAGCGTAGCGCCACCGGGCATCAGACGGCAATCACTCTTCGCCGTTAAAACCCGCACGATTGAGCAGGAACTGCGACAGCAGGGCGACCGGACGACCGGTGGCGCCTTTGGCCTTACCGGAACGCCAGGCGGTACCGGCGATGTCGAGGTGCGCCCAGTTGTACTTACGGGTAAAGCGCGACAGGAAGCAGCCGGCGGTAATTGCGCCGCCAGGACGGCCGCCGATGTTCGCCATATCGGCAAAGTTGGACTCCAGCTGATCCTGGAACTCGTCGGCCAGCGGCAGACGCCAGGCGCGGTCGCCCGCCAGTTCGGAGGCGCCGATCAGCTCATGAGCCAGCGGGTTATGGTTCGACATCAGGCCGGTGATGTGATGGCCGAGGGCAATCACGCAGGCGCCGGTCAGCGTCGCGACGTCGATAACCGCTTCCGGTTCGAAACGCTCAACGTAGGTCAGGACGTCGCACAGCACCAGGCGGCCTTCGGCGTCGGTGTTCAGGACTTCCACCGTCTGACCGGACATGGTGGTCAGGACGTCACCCGGACGATAGGCGCGACCGCCAGGCATGTTTTCACAGCCCGCCAGCACGCCGATGACGTTCAGCGGCAGCTGCAGCTCGGCAACCATCCGCATCACACCGTACACCGCCGCGGCGCCGCACATGTCGTACTTCATCTCGTCCATGCCTTCGGCAGGCTTGATGGAGATACCGCCGGAGTCGAAGGTCAGGCCTTTACCGACCAGCACGATAGGGCGCGCGTCCTCAGACGGGTTGCCTTTATACTCGATGACCGACATCAGCGACTCGTTCTGCGAGCCGTTGCCGACGGCGAGATAGGAGTTCATCCCCAGCTCGCGCATCTGCTGTTCGCCGATCACGCGGGTAATGACGTTCTTGCTGTAGGTATCGGCCAGCTGACGCGCCTGGGAAGCCAGATAGGCGGCGTTACAGATGTTCGGCGGCATGTTGCCAAGATCTTTCGCCGCTTTGATGCCGGCGGCGATCGCCAGGCCATGCTGAATGGCGCGTTCGCCGCTGGTCAGCTCGCGACGGGTCGGCACGTTAAAGACCATTTTACGCAGCGGGCGACGCGGCTCGCTTTTGTTGGTCTTCAACTGATCGAAGCTGTACAGCGTCTCTTTGGCGGTTTCAACGGCCTGGCGAACTTTCCAGTAGTTGTTGCGGCCCTTGACGTGCAGCTCGGTCAGGAAGCAGACGGCTTCCATTGAACCGGTATCATTCAGGGTATTGATGGTTTTCTGGATGACCTGCTTATACTGACGTTCATCCAGCTCGCGCTCTTTGCCGCAGCCAATCAGCAGAATGCGCTCAGACAGAATGTTTGGCACATGGTGCAGCAATAACGTCTGGCCAGGTTTGCCTTCCAGCTCGCCGCGACGCAGCAGGGCGCTGATGTAGCCGTCGCTGATTTTATCGAGTTGTTCGGCGATGGGGGAGAGGCGACGTGGTTCAAAGACGCCGACCACGATACAGGCGCTCCGTTGCTTCTCCGGGCTACCGCTTTTTACACTGAACTCCATGCACTATGCTCCTGAATCTTAAAGACAACAGTGGTGGCTACGGCTATACTCGTCGCCTTTCAAGTTGCAGATGCGCCGGCTGCGCCTGCTTACCTGATGCGGGCCTAACGCGCGCGCCAGGGGTCACAGCCCTGCTGCCTTCTTACAACTCGAAATCCATTGAGTATATAATTGCAAGCTTTCGTAACTCATGTCCGCTGTTGCGGTGACTTCGTGTTAATCTTAACGTTATTAAGGCCTGGGTTCGTCAGAAAAGATCCTGACATGCAGAACCGATGAGTCATTTAATCTTAGCGATGTTTTCAACGACCAAAGAGAATAAATGACGTTTAAGCCATGAAACAAGCAATTTTCCTGCAATAAAACGGGTTTTTACGGGCGTATTTATAGTGATAATCATAAGATATCTGGTTCGTGAGACGCTGAAAAGCCAGTTGGCGATCCTATTCATCCTGTTACTGATTTTCTTTTGTCAGAAATTAGTCAGGATCCTCGGCGCCGCGGTGGATGGCGATATCCCAACCAATCTGGTGCTCTCGCTGTTGGGGCTCGGCATCCCGGAGATGGCGCAGCTTATCCTGCCGTTAAGTTTGTTCCTTGGCCTGCTAATGACCCTGGGCAAGCTGTACACCGAAAGTGAAATTACGGTGATGCACGCTTGCGGTCTGAGCAAAGCCGTGCTGATCAAGGCGGCGATGATCCTCGCGCTGTTCACCGGCGCGGTGGCGGCGGTCAACGTCATGTGGGCGGGGCCGTGGTCGTCGCGCCATCAGGACGAAGTGCTGGCCGAAGCCAAAGCCAACCCCGGCATGGCGGCGCTGGCCCAGGGCCAGTTCCAGCAGGCCAGCGATGGTAACGCGGTGATGTTTATCGAGAGCGTCAACGGCAACCGCTTCCATGACGTCTTCCTTGCCCAGCTGCGTCCGAAAGGCAATGCGCGCCCCTCGGTGGTGGTGGCGGATTCCGGCGAGCTGTCGCAGCAGAAAGACGGCTCGCAGGTGGTGACCCTCAACAAGGGCACCCGCTTTGAAGGCACCGCGATGCTGCGCGATTTCCGCATTACCGACTTCAATAACTATCAGGCCATTATCGGCCACCAGGCAGTGACCTCCGATCCGGACGACACCGAACAGATGGATATGCGCACTCTGTGGCAGACCCATACCGACCGCGCGCGTGCCGAACTGCACTGGCGCTTCACGCTGGTGGCGACCGTCTTCATTATGGCGCTGATGGTGGTGCCGCTCAGCGTGGTGAACCCGCGTCAGGGGCGCGTGCTGTCGATGCTGCCGGCGATGCTGCTCTACCTGGTGTTCTTCCTGCTGCAAACGTCGATTAAGTCGAACGGCGGCAAAGGCAAAATGGACCCGGCTATCTGGATGTGGGCGATTAACCTGCTCTATTTTGCGCTGGCGGTGCTGTTAAACCTGTGGGACACGGTGCCGATGCGCCGCTTCCGCGCCCGTTTTAATAAAGGAGCGTCCTGATGCAGGCGTTTGGCGTACTTGACCGTTATATCGGTAAGACGATTTTCAACACCATCATGATGACCCTGTTCATGCTGGTGTCGCTCTCCGGCATTATCAAGTTTGTCGATCAGCTGAAAAAGTCCGGGCAGGGTAGTTATGATGCGCTGGGCGCTGGTCTCTACACCATCCTCAGCGTGCCGAAGGACATCCAGATCTTCTTCCCGATGGCGGCGCTGCTTGGCGCACTGCTGGGGCTGGGGATGCTGGCCCAACGCAGCGAGCTGGTGGTGATGCAGGCATCCGGTTTCACCCGGCTGCAGGTGGCGCTGGCGGTAATGAAAACTGCGATCCCGCTGGTGCTGCTGACCATGGCGATCGGCGAGTGGGTGGCGCCCCAGGGCGAGCAAATGGCGCGCAACTACCGCGCCCAGCAGATGTACGGCGGTTCGCTGCTGTCGACTCAGCAAGGGCTGTGGGCGAAAGATGGCCACAACTTTGTCTATATCGAACGCGTGAAAGGCAACGATGAGCTGGGGGGCGTCAGCATCTATGCCTTCAATCCGGAGCGTCGTTTGGAGTCGGTGCGCTATGCCGCCTCGGCAAAGTTCGATAGTGAAAATAAAGTGTGGCGCCTGTCGCAGGTGGATGAATCCAACCTGACCGATCCAAAGCAGGTGACCGGGTCGCAGATGGTGAGCGGCACCTGGAAAACCAACCTCACGCCGGATAAGCTCGGCGTGGTTGCCCTGGATCCGGATGCGCTGTCGATCAGCGGTCTGCACAACTATGTGAAATACCTGAAGTCCAGCGGCCAGGATCCGGGACGCTACCAGCTCAATATGTGGAGCAAAATCTTCCAGCCGCTGTCGGTGGCGGTGATGATGCTGATGGCGCTGTCGTTTATCTTTGGTCCGCTGCGTAGCGTGCCGATGGGCGTGCGGGTGGTGACGGGGATTAGCTTCGGCTTTATCTTCTACGTACTGGATCAGATTTTCGGCCCGCTGACCCTGGTCTACGGCATCCCGCCGATCATCGGCGCGCTGTTGCCGAGCGCCAGCTTCTTCCTGATAAGCCTCTGGCTGATGATGCGCAAGGCCTAGCGGGTGAAGCCCGGAACGTATAAGCCCCCTCAACGATGAGGGGGCTTTTTTTTAGCGCTTGCGTCCGCCCAGCAGGCTGCCCAGCATGCCGCGGACGATCTGATTGGTGACCTGGCGAACCGCGCTTTTCGCCGCGGTCTGCACGATACCGTCGCGTTTGCCGCCGCGCGGGCCGGTGCTGCCGAACAGAATATCTTTCAGGCCGCCGAGTAGCCCATCGTCATCGCCGCTCTGCTGGCCCTTCGCCGGCGGAGCCGACTGCTGCCCGGTGGCGACCTGCACCCCTTGCTGCAGCATCTCAAAGGCCGACTCGCGGTCCACCTCCTCCTCATACTTGCCGTACAGCGGCGAGTGATTCAGCAGGCCATTGCGCTCGTCATCGCTGACCGGACCCATTCGCGAGCAGGGGGCGATAACCATCGCCCGCTCGACCACCGACGGACTGCCTTTCTCATCGAGGAAGGAGATCAGCGCCTCGCCGGTGCCCAGCTCCTGGATCGCCTGCTCGGTACTGAAGGCCGGATTGGCGCGCATGGTCTGGGCGGCGGTTTTCACCGCCTTCTGGTCCTTCGGCGTAAAGGCGCGCAGGGCATGCTGCACGCGGTTGCCCAGCTGGCCGAGCACGGCGTCGGGAATATCCGCCGGGTTCTGCGAAACGAAATAGACGCCGACGCCCTTGGAGCGGATGAGGCGGATCACCTGTTCGATTTTATCCAGCAGTACCTGCGGCGCGTCGTTGAACAGCAGATGCGCCTCATCGAAGAAGAACACCAGCTTCGGTTTTTCGAGGTCGCCAGCTTCCGGCAGGCGCTCGTAGAGTTCGGAGAGCATCCACAGCAGGCTGGCGGCATAGAGCTTCGGCATCTGGTAGAGTTTTTCGGCGCTGAGGATATTGATCACCCCTTTACCACTGGCATCGACGCGCATCCAGTCGGCAATATCCAGCATCGGCTCGCCGAAGAAGTGCTCGGCGCCCTGCTGCTCCAGGGTTAACAGCCCGCGCTGGATGGCGCCGATCGAGGCGCTGCTGATATTGCCGTACTGATTCTGGAACGCTTTGGCGTTGTCGCCGATAAACTGGGTGATGGCGCGGAGGTCTTTGAAGTCGAGCAGCAGCAGGCCGCGGTCGTCCGCGATGCGAAAAATAATGTTCAGCACGCCGCTCTGCACCTCGTTGAGATTGAGCAGGCGCGCCAGCAGCAGAGGGCCAAGATCGGAGACCGTCGCCCGAACCGGGTGACCCTTCTCGCCAAAGATATCCCAGAGCACCACCGGGTTGGCGTGCGGCTCCCAGTCGCTGACGCCGATCTTCTCCAGCCGCGCCTGCAGTTTCTCTGAGCTCTGCCCCGCGGCGGCAATGCCGGTCAGGTCGCCCTTGACGTCCGCCATAAATACCGGGACGCCAATCTCCGAGAACGACTCAGCCAGCTTTTGCAGGGTGACGGTTTTACCGGTGCCGGTCGCACCGGTGATCAGCCCATGGCGGTTGGCCATCGCGGGCAGCAAATACAGCGCGTTATCCAGCGTGCGCGCAATCAACAAGGGTGAGCTCATGATCGATTCCTCCATTTATCCTGCGACGATTATAGGCAACCTCGTCGTCCGGCGTTGGGGAAATTGTCACGTGCCGCGCATGCTGTCCAGAGCAGGCTTCAGGCGCAGTGGCGCTGGATAAGCGCGATGCTCTGCTCAATTTCGCGCTCGATATCCGCTTCGCTCCACTGCGCCAGTTCGGGCGCGAAGGGCTCAAAAGCGTATACCCCTTGATAGCCGCGGGCTTCCAGCGCTTTAACCTGCTCGCAGGTGCCGAGACGATCCTGCGGGGTTAGCATGATGCGCTCGGCATCGGTGAGCTGCTCGCGCGGACGGGTATCGTCCACCCCGGAAAGGTGCACCAGACCGATGTCCGCCACCTCCACCTGGCTGAACTCGTCCGCCGCCTGGGGGTAGAGATGGTGATGGAAGGTGTCGATCAGCAGCTTAAACGGCACGCGGGCGTCATGGATCAGCGTCTGCGCCTGGTGCGCAGAGCGCAGCGAGCTTTGTGGGAAGCCCAGCGGCTCCACCAGACCGTGGATGCCATAGAACGCAAACAGCGGCGACAGATCGCGCAGGGCGCTCAGGGTTTCGCTGGCCGGCACTTCGCTGCCGTCGTTGAGCGGACAGAGTACCAGCGATTTGGCGCCGATGGCCTGGGCCTCTTTCAGCAGCGATTCGGTCAACTGCCGCACCTCTTCGCTACGACGGTTAAAGGGGTAGACTGCGTTAATCGTCAGGATCTCGATGTGGTAGCGCGCCGCCAGCTCGCGCACCTGCTGATGGCTCAGATCGTCGGTCACTTTTCCGCTGGGTAAATCGTTGCGTAGCTCAACCTTATTCAGGCCCAGACGGTTCACCAGACGGAAAAACGCTTCAATGCTGAGCGCTGGCGCGATTTTGCGGTTAATACAAAAACGTTGCATTGCGATGGCCATAGGACACTCCTGACGGAAGAGGGGGTAGGTTCGTTCAATTGGCTAACAGTCAAAACGTTTATTCCAAAATTAGCAAGAATGGAAATGATGAATGTTTGAACTGTCTCGCAAAATATCACTGGCCCCGACTACGGAGGCGACAGCGGCGGGAAGCCTGGCGTCGAGAGACAACGAGGCGCGATGCGGGCAACGCACAGGCAATCCGTCGGCGCAAAATGCGACTGTTATCACCAAAATGAAATTTCATTTCACGACAATGTTGAAATATAAATTTCATTTTACTACGGTTATAGCACAGCAGAATCAGCGACGGGCCGGTGTGCGCTGGCCCCCTTCACTATGAGGCGAGAACATGACGATCACAGGAAACTTTATTGGCGGGAAAACCGTTATTAGCAGCAGCAACGAAACGATGCCGGTGTACGACCCGGCGACGGGCAAAGCGGTGCGCGAAGTCACGGTGTCAACCGCGCAGGAAGTCTCCGAGGCGATTCAGGTTGCTCGCGATGCGTTTGACAGCTGGTCCCGTACCACGCCGCTGCGCCGCGCCCGCGTGCTGTTCAACTTCAAAATGTTGCTGGAGCAGCACGTGGAAGAGCTGGCCGGGATCATCGTCAGCGAGCACGGTAAAGTGTGGTCGGATGCGCTGGGCGAGCTGACCCGCGGCATGGAAGTGGTTGAATTCGCCTGCGGGATCCCGCACCTGATTAAAGGCGAATACTCTTCTGACGTCGGCACCGGCGTCGACAGCTATTCGCTGATGCAGCCCCTGGGCGTAGTGGCCGGGATCACCCCGTTCAACTTCCCGGCGATGGTGCCGATGTGGATGTTCCCGCTGGCGCTGGCCTGCGGCAACAGTTTCGTCCTCAAGCCGCCCGCGCTGGCGCCGACGGCCGCTGTGCGGCTGGCAGAGCTGCTGAAAGAGGCCGGTCTGCCGGACGGCGTGTTTAACGTCGTGCACTGCAGCAATGAAGATGCCGAGCAGCTGTACACTGACCCGCGTATTGCGGCGGTGAGCTTCGTCGGCTCCTCCGGCGTGGCGGAGTATATCTACAAGACCGCTAGCGCCCACGGCAAGCGCGTGCAGGCCTTCGGCGCCGCCAAGAACCACGCGATTGTGATGCCGGATGCCGATCTCGACGCCACCGTTAACGCCATTATGGGCGGCGCTTTTGGCTCCGCAGGCGAGCGCTGCATGGCGCTGCCGGTGGTGGTGGCGGTGGGAGATGAAACCGCCGACAAACTGATCGCCCGCCTGAAGCCGCTGGTGGAAGCGCTGAAAGTGGGGCCGGGCTGCATGCGCGGCCAGGAAGAGAACGAGATGGGACCGGTGGTGTCTGATACCCACCAGAAAAAAGTGCTCGGCTATATTGATAAAGGCGAAAGCGAAGGGGCAAAACTGGTGGTCGATGGCCGCAAACTGCGCGTGCCGGGTTACGACGCGGGCTATTATGTCGGCGGCACCCTGTTCGATCACGTCACCCCGGAGATGACCATCTGGCGCGAAGAGATCTTTGGCCCAGTGCTGGGGATTGTGCGCGCGGCGGACTATGACAGCGCCCTTGAGCTGGTCAACAGCCACGAGTTTGGCAACGGCAGCGCCGTTTTCACCAGCAACGGCCACACCGCGCGTGAATTCGTCCACGACGTGCAGGCGGGGATGGTTGGGGTGAACGTGCCGGTCCCGGTGCCGATGGCGTTCCACAGCTTCGGCGGCTGGAAGCGCTCGGTGTTTGGCGCGTTGAACGTCCACGGGCCGGACGGCGTGCGCTTCTACACGCGCATGAAGACCGCCACCGTACGCTGGCCGGCAGGGCAGCAGACCGTATCTGAATTCAGCATGCCGACATTAGGTTAATCGGCGAAGGAGAGCGCCATGTCGTTACTGGCTAAATCGCGAAAAGAGGGACAGATCCAGCATATTACGCCGCAAAGCGCCGGTTGGCGCTATATCGGCTTTGATGTCTGGATGTTGAAAAAAGGGCAGACTGTGACGCTGGAGAGCGGCGATCGCGAGCTGTGCCTGGTGCTGGTCGCCGGGCTGGCGTCGGTGAAAACGCAGCATGCCGATTTCCCGAATCTCGGTAAACGGATGTCGCCGTTTGAACGCACCCCGCCGTGGTCGGTCTACGTCCCGCCGCAGGATAAAGTCGAGGTAACCGCCGATTCCGATCTGGAGCTGGCGGTATGCAGCGCGCCGGGCAAAGGCCGCTTCCCGGCACGCCTCATTCGGCCGGAAGATGTCGGCGTAGAGCACCGAGGGAAAGGGCGCAACCAGCGCCGGGTGCATAATATTCTGCCGGACAGCGCCGAGGCGGACTGCCTGCTGGTGGTGGAAGTGTACACCGACGAGGGGGCCACCAGTTCGTGGCCATCGCATAAGCATGATACCGCCCTACCGGGCAAAGAGACGCAGCTGGAAGAGACTTACTATCACCGCTTCGATCCGCCGCAGGGCTTTGCCTTCCAGCGAGTCTACACCGACGACCGTAGCCTGGACGCCTGTATGGCGCCCTACAACCACGACGTGGTGATGGTGCCGCGTGGTTACCACCCGGTGGCGGCGATTGCCGGTTACGACAGCTACTATCTGAACGTGATGGCCGGGCCGGATCGGAAATGGTTGTTCACCTGGGAAGATGACCACGCCTGGATCAACACGCCGGAGTACCCGCGCCACGACTGACGCGCCGTGCAGAAGCGGATAAAAAAGGCCGGTTAGCGATGCTAACCGGCCTTCTTGTTTGAGGGCGGCAGGTGTTTTTTAGCGAAACGCTCCGCGGAATCCCACTCCCCGACCCCGCAAGCTCCGGCGCCATACCCGCCTTTGTGCCGGATGGCGCTACGCTTATCCGGCCTACGGTTCGTGCGACCTGCCGTTAATTTATTCACCATTCTTGCTGAAACTGCCGGTGCTGACGGCCTCAAAATCGCTGAGACGTTCCCGGAAGGCCGGGGCAGCCCGCATGGATGCGGGCTGAGGGCCGTGTTTTGCAGGGATGCTGCCTCGGCCCGACCCGAAGCCTGCAGGGATAAGTCGAAGGTACCACGCAGTGGCGATTTTGCTGGCCGGAGCCCGGGGGGACAGGGGGCGGCGGCGACTGGCCGCCCCCTGTGCGCTCCCTGCGCCATGAGTGACATAACGCAGACGATTAACCGGGAGCGCAATGTGCGTTGAAATCACATGCGACAAACGCTTTTCCCGGATTAATAAAGTTGCATACCAATAACATTATCTCTGGCACCCCGCAGGCGCATATACCTTAGGCCCGGCAAGCGCAGCGCCGCCGGGCAGTCAGGCACCGTACCCGTGGCTGTGCCGGATGGCGGCATAAATGCCTTATCCGGCCTACGAGATCCTCCCGCAGGCTTATACAACTCCGCCGGGTCACAAACGCCAGGCGACTTATCTCACGCCTTCTGCTTGGCCTCGGACTCCTGACTGCTGTTCAGCGCCAGCGAAACCGCCAGCGTCTGGGCCAGACACAGGGAAGCAACCTGCGAGCGGAAGCCATCCACCTGCGCTTCACGCACCACAAAGCAGACGTCGCTGAAGGCCGCCAGCGGGCTGACCTGGCTGTCGGTAATCGCGATCTGTCGCGCTTTGCGCTGCGCGCCCAGCTCCACCAGCTCGACCACTTCCCGGGCGTACGGCGAGAAGCTCACCGCCACCACCACGTCTTTCGGGCCGACCAGACTCAGCTGCTCGGTGAACATGCCGCCGAGGCCGTCGATCAGAAAGGCTTTGCGATCGAGGTGGCGCAGCGCATAGGTCAGATAGGAGGCGACGCTGAACGACCGGCGCAGGCCAATGACGTAGATATTTTCCGCTTCGCCCAGCAGGGCCACCGCGCGCTCCAGCTCATCGCTGGAGGTCTGCATCGCCAGCTGCTGCAGCGCCTGGTTGTTCACCATCGTGAACATATTGAGGATTTCCGTCGGCGTTTCCGGCGGGCTGGACTCATCGCTGGTGGTCTGACGGAACAGACGGGCGCGCTCGGTATAGTTGGCGGTCTCTTCCATCAAATGTTGCTTGAACATCTGTTTCATTTCGTTAAAGCCGCTGAAGCCGAAGGCGTTGGCAAAACGAATCAACGTGGAAGGGGGAACATCCGCCTGTTGCGCAATGGAGGCCACGGTATCGAAAGCCACGCTATTGCTGTTATCAAGGATATAGCGGGCGACCTGTTTCAGGCGTTTGCTTAATGTATCGTAGCGACGCCTGATTTCATCCTGCAGGATGGTCAGCTGTGTTGGGTTATTGGCCATAGAGTGCGCTCTGAGAAAATGGAAGGAATATGGCTTCCAGTGTACCAAATGAAGCGAATTTTTCATTTATTGCGACGAAATACGCGATTCATTTCACGAAGAAACAGAAAAACGCCCGCTCCGCAAGGTGACGGAGACGGGCGTCGGGGGATCAGCGGCGGGCTTCGCGCCAGTAGCCAATAAGCGTCAGGTAGTTGCGTTTCACTTCCTCTATCAGGGCCTCATCGCTGAGCTCACCCTGCATCCAGCGCCGCGACGGCAGGCCAAAGATGGTGCGCCCAACGGCGAAACCTTTGATCATCGGGTGTGCGGCCGCCTCGGCGAAACCGGCGCGCAGTTTGTCGGAAGGCGCGTCGAGGCCGAGGATCAGGATCCCGCGGCTCCACGGATCTTCGCGCTCGATAAGGGCGGTGATCTGCTGCCAGCTGGCGCTGGAGAGCGGCGGCAGCTTCCACCAGTCCGGCTTGATCCCCAGCTGATAGAAGTGTTCCAGCATGGTGTGGTAATGGCGCTCGTCTTTGTCCGGGCCATTTTCCGGCAGGATCACCTCCAGCAGCAGCTCATGGCCTGACTTGTTACAGGCCTGCCACACCTCGAGCAGCAGGGCGTCCTGCTCTTCACGCAGCGCCGCCGGGTCGGCAGGATGATAGAAGACCAGGCATTTGACGACATGCTCCAGCGGCCAGTCGATCAGCTGCGAGCCGATGTTGCCATGCTCCAGACGCAGCGGTCGCGAGCTGGGCAGCTCGATGGGGCGGCCGATCCACCAGCCCTTGCCGGTAATGGCGTTCAGCGCACGCTGGCCATAGGTGCCGTCGGCCAGAATGCCGCTGCGCTGATCGAGACCCGCCTCCTGCGCCGCCGCTTCGGCCGCGGCTAACAACAACAGCTTGAGCTGCGGAATGCAGGCTTCATCGCGCCCGGTCTCCCGTGCCAGGTCGGCCAGCTGTTTGCGATGGTCGAAGGCGAAAATGCACAGCTCCGGCCACTGCTGACGGCGGCTGGTGACCCGGTGCAGGTGGTTGAGGCGCTCGTCGACGTCCGGGCGCGGCACCGATTCGGCACGCAGCAGGTAGTCATCGAGTTCGACTTTGGTCGGCATCGCCGGCGCGCAGCCGTGGCGGGAGACCACCAGCGCGCCGCAGGCGTTGGCGTAACGGCAAGCCTGCTCCCAGCCTTCGTCGTTGAGCCAGCCGCGCAGCAGGCCCGACATAAAGGCATCCCCGGCGCCCAGCACGTTGAGAACCTCCACGCGCACGCCCTGCTGCAGCGGCACCTGGTCCCAGTTGTCCGGGATGTCGCCTTCCAGCACCACGCAGCCCATCGGCCCGCGCTTGCAGACGAGGGTGGCTTTGGTGGCATTGCGCACATTTTTCAGCGCGGTCAGGGTATTGGTGCTGCCCCCGGCAATATGAAACTCTTCTTCGGTTCCCACCACCAAATCGAACAGATGCAGCACTTCCTGCAGCTGGCTGGTGACCGGCCCGGACTCAATGAAACGGGTTTCGCCATCGCCGAGCGAGGTGAGCCCCCACAGCACCGGACGGTAATCGATATCCAGCGCGGTACGCAGGCCGTGACGGCGAGCGTATTCCAGCGCCTTCAGCACCGCGGCGCGAGTGTTGGCGTGCGACAGGTGGGTGCCAGTCACCGCCAGCGCCCGGGAGGAGGCAATATACTCCTCGCTGATGTCATCAGGCGTTAAGGCCATATCGGCGCAGTTATCACGGTAGAAAATCAGAGGGAAGGTCTCCTGATCCTTAATCCCCAGCATCACCAGCGCGGTCAGGCGAGATTTGTCGGTAATCAGATACTCGGTATCCACCCCGGCGCGGTTGAGCGTTTCGCGCAGGAAACGGCCGTTGTGTTCATCGCCAACGCGCGCCAGCATGGCCGATTTCAGCCCCTGAATCGCGGTGCCAAAGGCCACGTTGCCGGAGGAGCCGCCCAGATATTTCGCGAAACTGGCAACGTCTTCTAGCCGCGAACCGATCTGCTGGGCATAGAGGTCGACGGCCACCCGACCTATACAGATGACGTCGAGCCGCTTTACTGCTGCATTCATAGCTAGGATTTCCTTTTTGGTGTCTGCTGCCTGGAAGGGTCGGGATCCCGACGTCGACTCCGTGAACAGCCTGAGGGTTATTGGTTACCCTTAGTTTGAGAAATAAATATTTCATTTGCAAACTCGTTCGAAATTAAAAAACCAAAAGTGTGAGGGATCTACCACTCTGCCGCACTGAGCCTCGCGCGAGCGTGGATCGGCCCCTCTGTCGCCCCAGGGGAAAGTGAAACGCCGGAAGCGGTTTCTTTACCTATGATTTTTAAGGGGATATTGTCGTGTGGCGCGGCAAAAAAGGGTCCGAAAACGTGTCTGGAATGTAAGTGAAACGTATGAAATGGGTAGAGAGTTTGATCCCTCTCGCAAAATGAAATATTTCTTCTGTATTTGTATTTAATGAAAAAAATGTTTGCCTATAATCCACAGGTATTCCAGTGACGTGAACGACGGCCCCGGCGGCATCGGCGCGACGCCACACACAAATACTGAACAATAAGGATTGTGCATCATGGGCAAACTGAGACTGACAACGGCGCAGGCGCTGGTGAAGTTCCTCGATAACCAGTACCTGGAAGTGGATGGCGTAGAGCTGAAATTCGTGAAAGGCATTTTCGCGATTTTCGGCCATGGCAACGTCCTGGGGCTGGGGCAGGCGCTGGAGCAGGACAGCGGCGATATGCGCGTCTATCAGGGGCGTAACGAGCAGGGGATGGCCCACGCGGCCACCGGTTTTGCCCGCCAGGCCCTGCGCCGGCAGATTATCGCCTGCACCTCCTCCATCGGTCCGGGAGCGGCCAACATGATCACCGCCGCCGGCACCGCCAGCGCCAACCGCATTCCGCTGCTGTTGCTGCCGGGCGATGTCTTCGCCACCCGCCAGCCGGACCCGGTGCTCCAGCAGATTGAACAGAGCTACGATCTCAGCATCAGCACCAATGACGCTTTCCGCGCAGTCAGCAAATACTGGGACCGTATTACCCGCCCGGAACAGCTGATGAGCGCCTGCATCAACGCTATGCGCGTCCTGACCGACCCGGCGGAAACCGGCGCGGTGACGCTGTGCCTGCCGCAGGATGTGCAGGGCGAAGCCTGGGACTACCCGGAATCCTTCTTTGCGCGCCGCGTGCACCGTCTCGACCGCCGCCCGGCCAGCGCCGCGCAGCTGGCGGACGCCGTCGCGGCCATCAAAGCCAGCCGTAAACCGCTGATCGTTTGCGGCGGTGGGGTGAAATACTCCGGCGCGGGCGAAGCGCTGTCCCGTTTCGCCGAGCGCTACGGGGTGCCCTTCGCCGAAACCCAGGCCGGGAAGGGGACGGTGGTCTCTTCTCACCCCCTGAACGTCGGCGGCGTCGGCGAGACGGGCTGCCTGGCGGCGAACCTGCTGGCGAAAGAGGCCGACCTGGTGATCGGCGTCGGCACCCGCTTCAGCGATTTTACCACCGCCTCGAAATGGATTTTCCAGCACCCGGAGGTGCGTTTCCTGAATATTAACGTCAGCAACTTCGACGCCTGGAAGCTGGACGGCATTGCCATGCTGGCGGACGCCCGGGAAGCGATGACCGCCCTCGACGCGGGGCTGGCGGACAGCGGCTGGCAGGCCGGCTGGGGCGCGCAGATCGAGAGCGTGCAGAGTCGTCAGTTAAAAGAGACCCAGCGCGTCTACCAGGCGGTGTGGCAGGAGAAATCCTTTGTGCCGGAGATCGACGATCACCTCGATCGCGAATCGGTGTATCGCGAGTTCCGCCAGATCACCGACTCCACCCTGACCCAGAGCAGCGTCCTTGGGGTACTGAATGAAACGCTGCCGGCCGAGGCGGTGATCGTCGCGGCGGCGGGCAGCCTGCCCGGCGATCTGCAGCGCGTCTGGCGCAACCGCGCGGAAAACACCTACCACGTGGAGTACGGCTACTCCTGCATGGGATACGAAGTCAACGCCGCGCTGGGCGTGAAGCTGGCGCAGCCGCAGAGCGAAGTCTACTCCCTGGTCGGCGATGGCTCCTTCATGATGCTGCACTCTGAGCTGGTCACCTCCCTGCAGGAGCGGGCGAAGATCAACGTCGTGCTGTTCGACAACATGGCCAACGGCTGCATCAACAACCTGCAGATGGAACATGGGATGGACAGCTTCGGCACCGAGTTCCGCTACCGCCAGCCGGAAACCGGCCAGCTGCAGGGCGGCCTGGTGCCGGTGGACTTCGCCACCATCGCCGCCGGCTACGGCTGCAAAACCTGGCGCGTCACCACCCTGGACGAACTGCGCCACGCGCTGGACGCCGCCCGTCGCGAAACGGTCAGCACCCTGATTGATATTAAAGTGCTGCCGAAGACCATGGTGCACAAATACGGCAGCTGGTGGAACGTCGGAGTCGCCCAGACGGCGCTCTCTGAGCGGATCCGCAAGGTGGCGCAAATGATTAATGAAAAGCGCGCCCAGGCGCGTGATTACTAAAACGAACCTCTACCCTGAATCCTACAGACTTACGGAGAAAACCATTATGTCACTCAAATTAGGTGTCATCGGCGCTGGCGCTATCGGTAAAGAACACATCCGTCGCTGCACCCAGGTTCTGCAGGGCGCCACCGTTGTGGCGGTGTCTGATATCAATGCCGACAACGCCCGTGCGGCGGTCGCGCTGCCGGGCGTGCAGGCGGAAGTCTACGCCGACGGCCACGACGTGATTAACGCCAGCGATGTCGATGCCATCCTGGTCACCTCCTGGGACCCGACCCACGAAGAGTACACCCTGGCCGCCATCGCCGCTGGTAAGCCGGTGTTCTGCGAAAAACCGCTGGCGATGTCTGCGGAAGGCTGCCGTCGCATCGTCGATGCCGAGATGAAGGCCGGCCGTCGTCTGGTGCAGGTTGGCTTTATGCGCCCGTACGACGAAGGCTATCTGGCGCTGAAAAAAGTGATCGACGATGGCGATATCGGCGCGCCGCTGATGCTGCGCTGCGCCCACCGCAACCAGTCAGTCGGCGAGAACTACACCACCGATATGGCGATCACCAACACCCTGATCCACGAGCTGGACGTGCTGCGCTGGCTGCTGAACGATGACTACCGTTCCGTGCAGGTGCGCTTCCCGCGCTCCACCTCGCACACCCATGCGCGCCTGAAAGATCCGCAGATCGTCTCCTTTGAAACCAAAAAAGGCACCCTGATCGACGTCGAAGTGTTTGTGAACTGCCAGTACGGGTATGACATCCAGTGCGAAGTGGTCGGCGAAACCGGGATTGCCCGTCTGCCGGAGCCGTCTGCCGTCCAGATGCGCAAGTCCGCCAGTCTGTCGACCGCCATTCTGACCGACTGGAAAGACCGCTTTATCAAAGCCTACGACGTCGAGCTGCAGGCCTTTATCAACGACGTCAAAGCTGGCCAGCTGCACGGCCCGTCGGCCTGGGACGGCTACGCGGCGTCGGTGGCGGCGGACGCCTGCATTAAAGCGCAGGGAACCAGCGAGCCGGTTGAGGTGACGCTGCCTGAGTGCCCGGCATTCTACAAACGTTAAGCGCGTTTTGCTGACGGAACTTCTTTGCACAGGTAACGACGATGAAAATTGCCTTTGATGTGGATGTGATTAAGGACCTCGGGATCACCCGCATGGTCCATCAGGTAGCGGAGTGGGGCTACAAGTACATTGAACAGTCGCCGCACCCGCAGATTAACCCGTTCTACAAGCACCCGCGCGCCAGCCGGGAGATCATGGCGGAGTACAAGCAGGCGCTGCGCGATACCGGCCTTGAGCTGTCGTCGTTTATCTGCGTCTACCGCTGGTCCGGCCCGGACGAACTGCGCCGTCAGGCGGCGGTGAAAAACTGGAAACGGCTGGTGGAAATTGCGGTGGAGATGGGCGTTCAGGTGATCAACACCGAGTTCTCCGGTGATCCGAATCAGCCCGAAATCTGCGATGAAATGTTCTATCGCTCAATGGAAGAGCTGTTGCCGATTTTTGAGCGGGAAGGCATCCGCGTGGAGATCCAGGCGCATCCCTGGGATTTCTGCGAAGAGAACAATGAAACCGTCGATATTGTGAAGTCGTTCCGCAGCGATAACGTGAAGTACGTCTACAGCGTGCCGCACACCTTTTTCTACGACAAAGGCGTCGGCGACGTGGCGAGCATGCTGCGCTATGCCGGGAGCGATCTCTCCCATGTCCTGATTGCGGATACCCGCAACCATACGAAACATTGCCGCTATATCGTTAACCCGCCGGGCGTGGATGCCGTGGTGCACCAGCACGTAGGCGTCGGGGAAGGGGATGTGGATTTCGACGCGCTGTTCCGCACCCTGCGCGAAATGAAATTCGCCGAGCAGACCTTCAAGGTCGGCGGGGAGCCGATTGTCGCCACCTCGCTGTTTGGCTACCCGGAAAAAATGAAATACCAGGCAGTGGAAACCCGTGAACTCATTGAACGTGAATTGCTGCGCCGGTAAGGCGCAGCGGCAGGAGCCCTACTATGAACAAAGATAACGTCAAACTGGCTATCGCCCCGATCGGCTGGACTAACGATGATATGCCGGAGCTCGGCAGCGAAAACACCTTCCAGCAGATCGTCAGCGAAATGGCGCTGGCCGGCTTTACCGGCAGCGAAGTCGGCAGCAAATATCCGCGCGACCCGGCGGTTCTCAAGCCGATGCTGGACATCCGCGGCATTCAGATCTGCAACGCCTGGTTCAGTACCTTTTTCGCCAACGGCCAGCGGGAAAAAACCATTGATGAATTCGTCAATCACATGAACTTCCTTCATGCGATGGGGGCGAAAGTGATTGGCTGCTCCGAGCAGAGCGGCAGCATCCAGGGGCTGGATAAACCGATCCTCGGCGATGCGAAGCCGTGCTTCAGCGAAGAGGAGTGGCAGCGGGTGGCGGAAGGCTACAACACCCTCGGTCGCCTGGCGGCGGAGAAGGGGATGCAGGTCTGTCTGCACCACCACATGGGCACCGGCATTCAGACCACCGCGGAAATCGACAAATTTATGTCGCTGGTGGACGAGCGCGTCTTCCTGCTGTTCGATACCGGCCATGCCTGGTATTCCGAAGGCGGCGAAGCGGCGATGCTGGCGATCCTCAAAAAGTATCTGCCGCGCATCAACCACGTTCACCTGAAAGACGTCCGTCCGCCGGTGATCGACCAGGTGCGCCGCGACGGCCTGTCGTTCCTCGACGGCGTGAAAAAAGGCACCTTCACCGTCCCGGGCGACGGGGTGATCGATTTCCGTCCGGTGTTCAAGCTGCTTGACGACTTTGGCTATAAAGGCTGGATGGTGGTGGAAGCCGAGCAGGATCCTGCTCTGGCCAATCCTTTCGAATACGCCGTCAAAGCGCGCAAATATATCCGCGAAACGGCAGGGATCTAATCGTTGTGACATTTTCAGGCCATACCGGGTATGGCCTGCTTTTTTTCCTTCCTCAACCGGACTCAGGGCTTAACCACGGCGCCGTACCGTCCCCTCTCCCGGGCCCAGGGCTCAACCACGGCGCCGGACAGTTCCCTCTCCCGGATTCAGGGCTTAACCACGGCGCCGTACCGTCCCCTCTCCCGGACTCAGGGCTTAACCACGGCGCCGTACCGTCCCCTCTCCCTCAGGGAGAGGGCCAGGGTGAGGGTGACGATGACGGGTAACGCGTCACTTCACTTCCGCCAGCGCGGTCTTATCCACATAAGGTTTCATCAGCGCGTCGGCTTCCTTCTGCGCCGCCTGAACAGCCGCTTCCGGCGTCACTTTGGCATCATTGACCACCGCCGCCAGCTGGTTCTCCATCGCCTTACGCACCGCCACGGTCTCCCAGGTGGAGTACCACGGATGGGCGTACTTAAGCTGCTCAAGCGCGATCGCCGCCCGCGGATCCTGCTGCAGATAGGCCTTCATCTCCGGCGTATCGTATGACGCCTTGCGCGGCGAGAAGTAGCCGGTAAAGCGGCTCCACGCGCCGTTCACGTCGGGGCTCACCAGATAGGTCAGGAACTGATACGCCGCTTTCTTCTGCGCCTCGTTGATGCCTTTAAAGCTCACCAGGCTGGCGCCGCCGATCGGCACCGCGCGCTGCTCTTTGGCCGGCAGCATCGCCACCCCAAGCTCAAAGTCTTTGCTGTTCTCGCGCATAAAGCCCAGCGCGCCAGTGCTGAGCATCGCCATCCCGAGCTTACCGGAGAAGAACGCGGCGCTGATCTGCTTCGAGTTCAGCACCCCGGACGGCATTACCTTGTCCTTGTAAATCAGATCCTGCCAGAAGCGCAGGGCGCCGATGGCGGTCGGCGAGTTGTAATAGACCTCGCCAGGATAGTCTTCGTTAAAGTATTTCCCGCCGTTGGCGCGTACCAGCGCCGAGAAGATCCAGCCGCCGTAGTCGTCGTTGGTCGACGGCAGCATGATCCCCCACTGGCCTTTGCTCTCGTCGGTCAGCTTTTTGGCATCAGCCAGCAGCTCGGCCCAGGTCTGCGGCGGCTGTTTGATCCCGGCCTGATCGAACATCGTCTTGTTGTAGTAGAGGATCGGCGTCGAGTTATGGAACGGGATCGCATAGGTGGTGCCCATCACCTGGGCGTTCTTATGCATCGCGGGCCAGAATTCCTTTTGCAGAAAATCGCCAGCCTTTTGATCGCCATATTTAAACAGCTCGTCCATCGGCAGGATCTCATCCTTCAGCGCCAGATCGGTGGTGAAGTTGGCGGACATGATCACCAGCGCCGGCGGCTGGCCGGCCTTCTGCGCCGATTCGGCTTTGATCTTGGTGGTGTCGTAGTTGCCGGTGAAGATGCCGCGCACTTCGACATCCTGCTGCGAGTCGTTGAATTGCTTAATGACGCGGGTCATCTCCATGGTCAGCTTGCCGTCCACCGGCGCCGGAAACATGAAGTCTATTTTTTCTTTTGCCAGCGCCGCGCCGCTCAGGGCAAGACTGAGGCCAACCGCGACTACCGTAAGAGGTTTAAACATGATTACACTCCATCAGTAAATTATGCTGGGTCTCAGCATGAAAAAGATGCACATCGGCAGGCGAGAAGCCGACCAGTAGCGACTCGCCTTTCTCCGGCACCGTGCCGCGGTGGCGGCGGCTAAAGCGCAGGGTGCCGATCGGGGTGCTGACGTGGAGCAGGTAGTCGGCTCCCATTAGTTCTCGTTGCAGAACGGTGGCCGGGAGGCGCAGATGGCCCTCCTCCACGCGGTCGGTAATATGTTCCGGGCGAACGCCCAGCCAGACGCGGGTCTGATCCCGGTGGCGCGGCGGCAGCGGATAGCGCTGTTCTCCCAACAGTACTTCACCATTGGCGCAGGGCAGCGACAGCAGGTTCATCGCCGGCGAACCGATAAACCCGGCGACGAACAGGTTGGCCGGGTTGGCGTACAGATACTCCGGGCGCCCGACCTGCTGTACGTGGCCGCCGTTCATCACCACGATGCGGTCGGCCATCGACATCGCCTCGGTCTGATCGTGGGTCACATAGATCGTGCTGGTTTTCAGCTGCTGGTGGAGGGCCATAATGCTGTCGCGCACTTCGCTGCGCAGGCGGGCGTCGAGGTTGGAGAGCGGCTCGTCCATCAGGAACAGCCGCGGATTGCGCACGATCGCCCGGGCCATCGCCACCCGCTGGCGCTGGCCGCCGGAGAGCTTCGCCGGTTTGCGGTCGAGCAGCGCCTCCAGCTGCAGCATCTGCGCCACTTTATCCACCCGTGGCTGCCAGCTGCTTTTCTCTTCCTTGCGCACTTTCATGCCGAAGGTGATGTTGTCGCGCACCGACAGATGCGGAAACAGGGCATAGTTCTGGAAGATCATCGCGAAGTTGCGCTCGCGCGGCGTGGTGGCGGTGATGTTCTCATCATGCAGCCAGATTTGGCCTTCGCTGACCGGCTCCAGGCCGGCGAGCAGGCGCAGCAGGGTGCTTTTCCCGCAGCCCGACGGGCCGACCAGCACCACGAATTCTCCTTCGTGAATATCCAGCGACAGGGCGCTGAGCGCCGGTTTGCCGTCGAAATGTTTACTGATGTTTTGCAGACTGAGCATGGCGGTTAGCGCTCTTCCGTTGGGCAACTGATGTTTTCGTCGTACAGCCAGGGGCCGGCGTAGTGGGCCAGCGAGTGCTGGTAGCTCACCCACTGCTCACCGACCTGACGGTGCATCAGGCACGAGGCCGGGGAGAGGTCGTAATAGGGCCGGGTGTCTTCGTGGCAGTACGGCACCTGATGGACGGTGCCAGGGATAGTGGAGATCAGCGCCTGGCGATACTGGGTCATGGTCAGGCTGTGGTTATGGCCGCAGAAGATGCGCGTCAGCGACGGGAAACGCTCCACCAGCGCCAGCAGACGGTGGCCGTTTTCGCAGGCGATCGGGTCCATCTGCGCATTGCCCAGCGGCAGCGGCGGGTGGTGCATAAACACCGTTGCCGGTTTGTCGCCGCCCTCGAACAGCTGCGCTTCCAGCCAGCCGATGGTCTCGTCGGTCAGCCAGCCTTTTGACGTGCCGGCGCGACTGGAATCGATAAACAGCAGGCGGGTGGCGAAGTCATCCACCGCATAGCGCATATTTTGCGGATCGTTGCCCAGCTGCGGGCACAGCGGGTGAAGATGCTCGAGAAAATGGGCTTTGTCGTCGTGGTTGCCGGGGATCAGATACAGCGGATAGTTCAGGCTGCCGAGGATCTGGCGGGCCACCTGATACTCCTCCGGGCGGCCGCAGTTGACGATATCTCCGCTCACCACCACCGCGTCCGGGCGTTCGCGCAGCGCGTTAAGCTGGGAGACCACGTCGGCGTTGGCGGCATTGACGTCGATAAAGCCGTACAGCTTCTCGCCGCGGCTGCGGAAATGGGTATCGGAAATGTGCGCTAACAGCATGAATCACTCCTTATTTGATCCCGGAGAAGCCGAAGCTCCGCAGGAACTGTTTCTGAAAAAGGATGAACGCCAGCATCAGCGGCAGGCAGACCATCAGCGTCCCGGCGCCGATGGTGCCCCACTGGCCGCCGGATTCGGCGCCCATGGCGAAAGAGACCAGCCCGACGGTCAGCACCTGCTTATCGGGATCGTTGAGCATCATCAGCGGCCACAGGTACTCGTTCCAGTGGTAGGTAATGCTGACGGTGGCGAAGGCCAGCACCGACGGCCAGGACATCGGCAGCAGCACGCGGAACAGCACCTGCCACCAGCGGCAGCCCTCCATCAGCGCCGCCTCCTCCAGCTCTTTCGGGATGGCGAGGAACGCCTGACGCATCAGGAACACGCCGAACGCCGAGGTGAAGTAGGGCATCATCACCCCGGTGAGGGTGTTGAGCAGGCCGAAGGTTTTCAGGGTCAGCATGTTCGGCACCATCATCACTACCGGCATGATCATCAGCTGCACCAGGAACAGGAGAAACAGCGTCTGCTTGCCGCGAAACTCGTGGCAGGCGAAGACGTACCCGGCGGTGGTGATGGTCAACAGCTGCACGCAGAAGGTGCCGAAGGTGAAGATAATGGTGTTGGCATACAGGCTCAGCCAGTCGGCGCTCTGCCAGGCGTCGCGGAAGTTATCGAGGGTCAGCGGCAGGCGGGGCAGCAGCGACGCCATATCGTCACCGAAGGTGGTAGCGCTGAACGAGGTCGCCAGCATCCAGATAAATGGGCTGACCCACAGCAGCGCCAGGCAGCACATTAATACTGTCAGCGTAAAGGGCGACGAGCGGCGCAGGCGCAGCCACAGCGGATGGGCGGCGGCGGGCGTGCGGACCAACAGCGGCGAGATGTCAGCGCTCATAGTGGGCTCCTTTCTCCAGCAGTTTCAGGTTAATCAGCGAGAAGGCGAACAGCCCGGCCAGGGTCAGGAAGGTGGCGGCGGAGGCTTTGCCGAGGTCGTGGGTATCCCAGGCGAGATTCTGGATGTAATAGAGCAGCACGGTGGTGGCGTTGTCCGGCCCGCCGCGGGTCATCACCGCCACGTGGTCGATCTGGGTGATGGAGTAGATCAGCGCGGTGGTGATCACAAAGCTTAGCGTCGGGCGCAGCAGCGGTAACGTGACCTTAAAAAAGACCTGCGTGCGGGTAGCCCCCTCCATCAGCGCCGCTTCCCGCGTCGAGGCCGGAATGCTCTGCAGCCCGGCGAGGAAAAACAGCATGTAGTAGCCGGCGAACTTCCATACGCCGATCAACGCCAGGGCCAGCAGCGCGCTGTTGCTGCGCCCCAGCCAGTTGTTGTTCATCGGCCCGAACAGCTTCGCCAGATAGTGGTCGAGCAGGCCGAGGCCGGGCATAAAGATAAACAGCCACAGCGCGGCGGCGCTGACCATCGGGATAATCATCGGGAAGAAGAAGGCGGTGCGCAGCCAGCGGTTGACGCGATGGTTCTCGCTCAGGGCGACCGCCAGCAGCAGGGCGAGGGTCACCCCGGGCACTACCGTCAGCAGGATATAGAGCAGGTTATTGCCCAGCGACTGCCAGAAGACGTTATCGGCAAACAGGCGGGCGAAGTTATCCAGCCCGACGTACTGCGCGCCGTCGCTGGCCATGCGGGTATCAAACAGGCTGTCATACACCGAACGCCCCAGGGGGAACCAGGTAAACAGCAGTAAAAACAGCAGGGAAGGCGACAGGATCAGCCAGGGAAGCCAGGTCTTTCTCATGGTGACGCGCATCTCGTTCAGCCATTTATCGAAGCCCGGATTGTGGGAAGCAATGACTACAGAGGCATGGCGGGGAGATGACGGTTTGATGAAGCGACGGGGAAAACGCCGGGCGAGCGGGCCGCCCGGCGGGAGAGAACCATCAGAAGTCGGCTTTCAGCACCGCGCGGTAGCGGGCTTTGCCTTCGCGAACGTGCTTCAGCGCTTCGTTAATCTGCGACATCGGGAACAGCTCGGTGGTCGGGGCCACCTTGCTGCGCCCGGCGAATTTCATCAGCGTGCGCAGTTCGGACGGATTACCGGTCGCCGAGCCGGAGATGCTGCGGTCGCCGCCGATCAGGGTAAAGGCCGGCACCGGGAACGGCTTCATCACCGCGCCGACGGTGTGGAAGTTGCCGCCGTAAGCCAGGGCTTCGAAGTACGGCTGCCAGTCGAGATCCACCGCCACGGTGTTGATGATCAGATCAAACTGACCGGCCAGCGCTTTTAAGGCTTCCGGATCGCGGCTGTTGACCACGCGATCGGCACCCATCGCCAGCACTTCCTGCTCTTTCGCCGGGTTGGAGCTGAAGGCGGTCACTTCCGCGCCCATCGCCCGCAGCAGCTTAATAGCGATATGGCCGAGGCCGCCGATGCCGATCACGCCGACGCGGCTGGTGGCGGTGACGTGGTGGGTCAGCAGCGGTTTAAAGACGGTGATGCCGCCGCACAGCATCGGGCCGGCGGACGCCAGATCGATGCTCTCCGGCAGGGGGATCACCCACTGCCAGTCAGCGCGCAACTTATTGGCGAAGCCGCCGCGGTTAAGAATGGTCGGCACCGAGCCTTCCAGACAGTTGATCTGGTTGCCGCTGATGCAGGCGTCGCAATGGCCGCAGCTGCGCGCCGTCCAGCCGATGCCGACCTTCTGGCCAATCTTCAGCCCTTTATCCTGCGCCGCGCTGCCCAGCGCCGCCACCCGGCCAATCACCTCGTGACCGGCCACCAGCGGGTAGCTCGACATCCCCCATTCGTTGTCGATCATCGACAGGTCCGAATGGCAGATCCCGCAGTATTCCACTTCAACTTCGACATCTTCCGGCTGCAACTCGCCGGCATCGTACTCCCACAGCGACAGATCGGCGCCCGCTTCTTTGGCGGCGTAGCTTTTAATGATGCTCATGTTCATTTCCTTGGGGTTGGCGTGATAACCCAGAAAGTGTAGAGCATGGCATTCCACGGCGCTTGGCAATCGGAGGGGTCGCGAAGCGGGCGGACCAACCGCCCGTTAAGGTCAGCGGCTGGCCAGCGGCCACTGATTAAGGCGGATGCCGCGCTGCGGGGCGTTCTCGGCAAAATCATCCAGCACCGCCCGCACGTCCGGGTCGAGATAGCCGACGCTGTCGTGCTCGACGATCACCACGCTCTTTTCCGGAATCTTCGCCAGCAGGGCCAGCAGATGCGGATTGTGCATAAAGGTCAGATTCTGCTGGATGCGCAGCACGTAGTGGTCATCGTAGCGCGCCAGCTGCAGCGAGTGGCGATGGCTGCGCCAGAGGCTGAATGCCATCTGGGTGGCAAGACCAATCCCGATCCCCGCCAGCATGCCGAAGGCGATAATCCCGCCGATGGTGGCGAGGAACGGGACGTACTGCGCCGCACCCTGGCGGAACTGCTCGATGAACAGCCGCGGCGTCGCCAGCTTATAGCCGGTATACAGCAGCACGGCGGCGAGGCTGGCGAGCGGGATTAAGGTCAGCAGGCCGCTGAACCACAGGCCGCAGATCAGCAGCAGTACGCCGTGGATAAAGATCGACAGTTTGCTCTGCGCGCCATTGCTGACGTTCACGGAGCTGCGGACGATCACCGCGGTGATCGGCATCGCCCCCAGCACGCCGGAGAGCAGGTTGCCCACGCCCTGGGCGACCATTTCGCGGTTCGGCGAAGGCGGTGGATTTTGCGGACGCAGTTTTTTCAGCGCCTCCTGGCTGAGCAGGGTTTCGAGGCTGGCGACCAGCGCCAGGGTCACCGCCACCACCCACACCGACGGATTGCGCCACGCGCTCCATGCGGGAGACTCCAGCTCGCCCAGCAGATCGCCGAGGCTGCCGAACGCCGGCAGGGTAATACGCGGCAGGGCGGCCAGCTGCTGCGGCGCAAAATGGGTCAGCAGCAGGGTGGTCACGCAGCCGAGCAGGACGGCGATCAGCGGCCCGGGGATCCAACGCAGGCTCTTCACCCGGCGGATAAGCGGCGAGCCCCACAGCCAGAGCACCAGCAGACCGCCCGCGGCGACGGCAATCGCAGTGACGGAGAAAGCGGCATTGCCCTGAACCACATCGGCAAGTCCGGTCTCTTCCGCCGTGCCGAGCGCGACGGGGATCTGCTGCATAATCAGCAGGATGCCGATCGCCGCCAGCATGCCTTTGATGACGCTGGCGGGAACCAGCGAGATAAAGCGCCCGGCCCGCAGGATGCCGAACAGCAGCTGCAGCACGCCGGCCAGCACCAGCGCCATCAGGAAGACGGAGAAGGAACCCAGGGATTCGATGGCGGCGACGACGATGGTGACCAGTCCGGCGGCGGGGCCGCTGACGGCGAAGCGGGAGGGGCTGAGGGCGGTGACGACCAGGCCGCCGATGATGCCGGTCAGCAGGCCGACGAAGGGCGATAAGCCGCTGGCCTGGGCGATGCCGAGGCACAGCGGCAGGGCGACAAGGAAGACGACGATGCCGGCGAGAGAGTCCTGACGAAGCGTATTCATGGGGCGTGCTCCTGCGGTGAGAGGTGTTCGACGAGGGTGGTTAAATGGCCGGAAGCCAGATCGTAGACGCAGCCGTGCAGGCTGAGCGGCCGCCCGCTGGCGAGCACCGTCTGCACCGGTTCACTCTCCAGCAGACGGGCGAACTGGGCGCGAACGTTGGCTTCCACCAGGGCGTCCAGCGCATGGCGAGAGCGCTCCGCGTCGGTGCTGGCGCTGGCGCTGGCGCCGGGGGAGGCCGCAACACAACACCCATCGGCGATCTGCGCAATTTCGTGATGCAGGGTGTGGCGCAGCTGGCCGATGCGGCGAGCCAGCGCCGAGGATTCCTGCGCCAGCGGCAGGGTGGGCAGGGAGAGCGCCGCCTGCACGCCGCCGCAGCCGTAGTGGCCGCAAAGCACCACCCGCTCCACCTCAAGGTAGTGGAGGGCATACTGCAGGACGCTCATGACGTTGTCGTCGGCGGGGTCGAGCATGTTGGCGATATTGCGGTGGACAAAGAGCTCGCCGGGCTGGCTGCCGGTGAGCACCTCGGCGGGCACGCGGCTGTCGGAGCAGCCGATCCACAGCGAGTGGGGCCGCTGCCCGTCGACCCATTTTTCGAAATAGTCCGGGTCATGCTGACATTTCTGCAGCGCCCAGCTGCGGTTGCGGGCCAGCAAAGGTTTTAACGTCGTCACAAGTATTCTCCTGAGTTAATTCATCGAGTGAATATGTCCATCAAGACTCGTACAGCGACTAGTAAAAATAGTGTTTACCGGAACCCTTCACGCCTGAGGAAAATCCTGGAATAAACGGCAAAAAGAAAACTTTTCATTAATGTAAAGTTATAAAAATATTGATGAAATTAATATTTGGCTGCGGAGGGAGTGAATAACAAAAAGGCATTGGTTAAAACTTTCTGGAATATATGGGAATGGTGGTGGGTAGGGTTAGGGGAATAGTTGGGGGGAATATTGGGGGATTGGATATTGGGGATGCATGGGGAGCGTTGGGTTGTGTTGAGGTATGCGGGTGAGAGTGATGTGAGAACAATTTGAGATGATTTTGAGTGGGGTTTGGGGGATAAAGGGGGAAAGGGGAGTGGCTGGCAGGTGGAGTTGGGGTTGTGGGGGTTGTGAGAGGAGGGGGCGCTGGTGGCCGTCGCGCTATGGAACGGCGGTAAAAGGTGACGCCGCGCAGGATAGCGCTGTTTTTTTCAACACTTAGCGCAATGACGACACGCTGTCGCTTGCATGACCGCCGCCGACAGGTATAATCCAGAACGTTTCCGCATCCCCTTCAGTGCCGAAGTGGCGAAATCGGTAGACGCAGTTGATTCAAAATCAACCGTAGAAATACGTGCCGGTTCGAGTCCGGCCTTCGGCACCAAAGATACAATCAAGTCGCTCAGGGGCGGCTTTTTTTGTGTCTTTGATTTCTATGCGACTTCTGAGAACCTGATAGCCGTGTAGTTGGTATGGCATCGAAGCGAAAGTTGTATAAGTAGTATTTAGTGCCTTGTTCTTGCAAAACTATGATGACTTAATTATACCTTCATTAGATATAAAACCGAGGGAGAGTCATCGATGATGTCATTTGATACGCATGCTGCTATGGATATGATCACCCACTCAAAGGGAGGGTTTAGTTATGATACTCTGGCCAGGGCTTTGATTTCTAATAAAAAGACCAAAACAGGCGGATGTTTGTTAAAAGATTGTCAAGAATTTTGCGAATATTTAGAATCCCAGGGCGTTATCAAACGTAATGCCCCATGTGATAGGGATGAAGATGTTTATTATGAGTATTCTCCACATTAATTCAATTCGTGATAGGTTACGATAAAAGTTTTTTACCTAATTAGGCTTGCAACGAACCCCTACATACGGTAGCTTTGCGGGGGGATTCTTGAGGGTAATATTGTGAGCCGACTAAATCTGATTACAAGTTGCACTAATAGCAAGCATAATAACGGTCATTCAGTACTGAATCTTGCCCCTTTTTCTGAAAAATATAAAACGCCGAAAGGCTTGATTCATGCCTGGGGTGAGGCCGTAAATTCGGCTCTATCGACCAAGTTAGTTGTTCCTGTAGAAAAGTTATATAAGGGGGGGCACTGGTCAACGGCAATGTCAATATATGACGCTCAACCCCTTGAATTATGGGTTCTTTCAGCTGGTTTTGGACTGTTGAAACATGGTGATGCTATAGTTCCTTATCAAGCGACATTTGCTACAGGACATAAAGATTCCATACCTCTTTTTTCCGATAAATATGGAAAGAAATCCTTTCATCAAGAATGGTGGGGGAAATTAAATGAAGCATCCCCATTAAAAAAATCTCATTGTGTATCCTTATCTGACTTAATGATGGATAAGTCCGATGAGTATTTTATTATCTGTGCATCGCCTGATTATATAAACGCAATAAACATGGATTTAATGAAAGGCATCTCTTACTTAAAGGATGTCGATAGACAGTTAATCATTATATCTTCTTCGCAGGCTAAATTTTCTTTGAAAAAAAACCTATTGGTAAGTAATAAATCAATCGCTGAGTTTTTTAACAGTAATATGCTTATGTTAAATATTAAAATAGCTCAGTATGTAATTGAACAGTTTATGAGTATGGATGATGGCCATTTGGGGTTGCTTGCTGAGCATCTTCGTTCAACATTTTCAGTACTGCCTAAAAAGCATACTGTTCGCGGGGTGCGCAGGAGTCCAGAAGAGGTAACTATTTGGATTTCTTCGTATATACATGCAAATCCAGATGGAAGTGCTTCCCGGGCACTTCGGTCATTTCGTGATCAAGGCAATAGTTTTGAAGAGAAGCGATTTCGAACGCTGTACCAGGCAGTTTTGTTGACTAATCGATAATGTCGCAGCAATAAGTCTATGCTAAAATCTCACGTTTTTTGACAGTAAAAGGCGTCACAGGAGATCAGTGTTGTCGAAGCTAAAGTATTTTTTCCCGGATAGTCAGGATTTTATCGATCCTAGTTTCGACTTCCTTCGAGAAACGCGCAATGAACATCGTGTTCGCCAGCGTGACGACCTCTATCCGCATGAGGTTTTCCCCCATCCTTATGATGGAATGCTAGTATCGAAAGCGGTTGTAGATGGCTTAGGTCGCGGTGAAAGTAAATATACGCGAGCACAACGATTACGGTACTTCCGTAATGGAATGAAACATTTCTTTCGTTTGCCAGAGACGATGCAAACAATGGGAGACTGTGGTGCATTTACTTATGTAAATCAAGATGTTCCTCCATATCGCGTCGAAGATGTTATTGAATTCTATGAAACATCCCGCTTTAACTACGGGGTATCACTTGACCATATCATTTTTGGCTACGAAAAACCGGGAGAATCTTTCTCAGGTGAGGTGCTGGCAGAATGTCGTCGTCGCCAGGATATCACCTTGACTCTGGCGCAGGATTTTTTAGTTAAATCGCAGAAGAGTTGCTTCACGCCCTTTGGCGTTGCGCACGGTTGGAACAAGGCATCTTACAGACAATCAGTAGAAGCACTGCTGGCTATGGGGTATAAGAATATCACCATGGGGGGGATGGTGCCCCTGAAAACGGCGCAGATCCTTGAAACCTTGGAAGAGATTAAACCACTTCTCAAAAGTGATACCCGGGTTCATCTGCTTGGTATTGCACGTCCGGAGAGCTTTACGGATTTCATTCGTCTTGGTGTTACCAGTATCGACTCAACAACCCCCCTTCAGCAGGCGTTTAAAGATCGCAAAAATAACTACCATACGCCTGAGGGACGGGCTTATACAGCTGTGCGTGTGCCGCAGTTCGATGCCAACCCTAGTCTCAGTCGTAAGATAAAATCTGGCGTTATTGACCAGGATGTGGCGCGTCTTCTGGAAAAAGATGCCATGCATGCCTTGGTTGAATACGATAAAGACGCGTTGTCGCTAGAAAAAGTTCTGAAGGCTGTAATGGCCTATGAACGTCTACACTCGGGTGAAAAAGAAGCGGAGAAGATCCGTGCCGATTACGAACGTACGCTTGCCGACCAACCTTGGCGGAAGTGCCAGTGCAATATCTGCAAATCCATTGGGATTAACGTGATTATTTTCCGTGGCGCCGAGCGTAATCGCCGTCGCGGATTCCACAATATTCAGGTGCTGTACAGTCGCTTGCAGCACACATTGTCATTACGCTCAGAGGATTAATCATGAGTGAGTTTCGTGTCCCCGCCCTGCGTATTCGTCAGGGTGAGAAG
The DNA here is from genome assembly GCF_033100215.1 of Klebsiella sp. w6. Taxonomy (NCBI): domain Bacteria; kingdom Pseudomonadati; phylum Pseudomonadota; class Gammaproteobacteria; order Enterobacterales; family Enterobacteriaceae; genus Klebsiella; species Klebsiella sp. w6. The sequence continues at coordinate 4,957,728 of NZ_CP136907.1, read as the reverse complement.
AGACAGCTTTACAGCTTGGCCATTGAAGGCAAACAAATCAGCAAAATTGCTGCGATTTCACGCATTCGACGCGGAGATGAGAACCTGGTTGGTTATCAGCGTCCGGAAGTACGTAGCCATATTAAGGAAATCCAGCGCTATATTGAAAGCGCGAATCCGATGATCCCCAACCCCGTCATTATCGCTTTCGATCAGCGCGTACGCTTTGAACCGCTGCTGGAAAACAGTGATATGGGGCATCTCGTTATTCCGTATTCTGAAGAGGCAAACTTCGACAAACCGGGGTTTATCGTTGATGGACAGCAACGTACAGCTGCGTTACGAGAAGCGGACATCAACTCTTTTATGATGCCGGTATCGGCATTTATCGCCAATGATGCAGAAGAACAACGCGAACAGTTTATGCTGGTGAACTCCACCAAACCGTTGCCTAAAACGCTGTTGTACGAACTGGCTCCGCATACGCATGGCCGCTTGCCTTCCGATCTACAACTGCGCAAATTCCCTTCACTGCTGACACAGCGTCTTAACTTTGGTGAGGGGCCATTGGCTGGGCGAATTAAGACTGCGACCAACCCGGACGGAGTGATTGCTGACAACTCAATGATCAAAATGATCGACTCTAGCCTACGTGAGGGAGCATTGTATCGCTTTCGTGACCCGGCAACTGGACTTGGCGATGAAGCCAAAATGGTCAAGTTGCTGAATAACTTCTGGTCTGCTGTAGAAACTGTGTTTACTGACGATTGGGATAAAAAACCTCGTTACTCTCGCTTGTTACACGGTGTGGGGATTCTTGCTCTCGGTAGCCTGATGGATGAAATTGATCAAGTGCATCAGGAGTACAAAGGGGAACCAGGATGGACCGAGATCCCTTCCTATTCCCGCTTTGTGGAAGAGTTAAATCGTATCAAGCCGCTTTGTGCATGGAGTAGTGGAGTGTGGAACTTAGGCACGGATATTGATGGTCAGCCTATTGTTCGTAAATGGAACGAACTGCAAAATCTTTCAAAAGATATATCTTTGGTTACTGACTATTTGGTAGCTAACTATATGAAAACTGTCAATGCAGATATTAAATAAGGGTGACAACCCAATTGGCATTAGAAGTATCGAGTGCTGATTATCGACGTGGGGGCTGCAGATATGGTGCAGAAGTTCAAATTCTGTGCAAGCGCCAGACAGCCCCCATGCTTTCATTCTTATCATCAAACGCTGACCTTGTTACGATATATGTTCGTAACTGATGAAAAATCAAGATTTTTTTGTTGAGATTTAGTCGTTTCACGAGTTTTGAAAGCCGGTAAATAAGTCATAGGCCGCACCGGATTACCCACCAATCCCCCTAAAAGTCATAGTAGACTAGTAACCGTGATCCCCCTCCTTGACAATCATCTTTACGGGTTGCAATGTATGACATTGTCCTTGTATTCAGTGATATTATACGTATAAAAAATCACCATTAATCAAAGGCTTTTAAAATCACTGTTACGCACAGCAAATTTATGGATGGATATATGCCCCTTGAAGTTGGCGATCTCGTTGACTCGCCTTATGGAATCGGCAAACTTATTCGCATTAACAATAATGATGCTCTAATTAAGTATTTCGATTCTCCCGTAAATTATGAAGGCATAGAGCAAACTGTTGAAGTAAAACACCTAAAAAAAGCCGAACTCCACGCGGAAAGTCTGGTTTATCGCTACGACTACGAGGTTGCACACTGGCAGATTGCACGTGTTGTTGGTGCCGTGCCTGGAGGGGTGCGTTTGCATTTTCCTAACAAGCAGCAGGAAGACGTCAGCTTAAATGATATCTTTGTGCGCTGGGATCGCCCTATCAGCGATGCTGCGGCCCTTCTGGCCGAGCGCATTACCTATACCCCCTTCTGGCAAGATGCCCGTCTAGCTTATCAGCATCAGATGCTGAAACAACGCAACGCTTGTGCTGGGATTACCTCTTCGCTGTCGTCCAGTATTGAACTCGAACCTTACCAGTTGGCCGTCGCGCGTCGGGTGTTATCTGACCCTATTCAACGCTATCTGTTGGCTGATGAAGTCGGCCTCGGGAAAACCATCGAAGCTGGGCTGATCGTGCGTCAACACGTCACGGAAAATCCGCTCACCCACTGCGTGGTGATTGTGGCGCCTGGAGTTCTGCACCGGCAGTGGCAGCAGGAACTTTCTGCACGTTTTCACCTGGAGGAACTGCTTAATAAGTCGATCCATATCATTGATATGGCCGCCTTCAGCACAGCGGACCCCCTGTCGTTCCGCCCCGATATGCTGGTGATTGACGAAGCTCATCAGGTCGGTGCCTGGGCATGGGATGCAGAGTACGAGCAGCGCTACGCTAGTGTGAACTACTTGGCGCAACAAAGTGAAAAATTGCTATTACTATCAGCGACACCCGTAACTGGCAATGAAAAGAACTTCTTGGCCATGCTGCATCTGCTGGATGCTAAAAATTACCCACTGACTGACACTGGCTTACAGAAATTTCAGCAGCGTATCCAGCAGCGCGAAGAAATAGGTTCACTGTTCTACGCGTTTAACTGTGATAACGACAACATGACGCTGGAAGAGAACCTGGAAGCGTTGACTAGGATGTTTCCTGAGGATGAAGTACTAAACGGGATGGCTTCACAGTTGCTTCCCCATTTAGATATGATGCAACCGCTGCGGAGTGAGGCGCGTGATCTGCTGATCAATAAAATCCGCCACTACATTGGTAACCGTTACCGTCTGCACCACCGCCTGCTACGCAACCGCCGTAGCAACCCCGCCATTAGTGTCCTGATGCCTGGCTTGTCCGGCCTATCACTAAAAAAATATGCCACGACGAACGCCAGCAACGACATGATGATCGCCTGGCGCGAATCGGCAATAATGATGCACCCACAAGACCCCACGTTGGCGGCAATTTATCAGTTACTGTTTGAAGCCGCTATCGCTACGCCGGAACTACTGGCCCGGCTTGCAAACTATCGCTTACAGCAGGAGTCACTTGGTGCCGCGCAGGGCTTTCTCTATAGTGATTCACAGCTCGCGCTGTTGCAGCATCCGCTGTTTGATGGCGAGAAGGAGATCCTGCTTGAGCTGATAGACCGCTGCAAAATGGAGTGTGACAGCAAGCGCCAGCGCTTAATTGATGTATTGGAAAAACTTCTGGATAGTAACGTCAGAGAACTCCCTTATATTGTGGTGTTCTGTGACCAGCCATGGGTAGCCGACCAGGTATTTACCGACCTGATGATACCATTTATTGGCAAAATCCAGCGCCATAATCCCGACAAAGAAGTGCGCTTTGGCAAGGGAAGCAAATGCCAGATCTTAGTGTGCGATCGCCGGGCTGAAGAAGGTGTCAATCTGCACGGCGGGCGCAAGATTGCGCTGCATTACGACTTGTTGCTGTCGCCTAACCGTATGGAACAGCGTCTTGGCCGCTTGAATCGCTACTGCGCGACTGAGAGTGCAACTACTATCCTCAGCATGGCGCTGGTGAGTGAAGCAGAGGGTCTGCAAAATCAGTGGCTGACTATTCTCAATGAAGTGTTCAATGTCTTCGAAGAGTCGATTGCAAGCCTACAATACTTGATTGATGAGGAATTACAGCGGCTTATTTCCAATCTTTACCCGCTGGGTGAAGAGAGCATGATGCAACTCAGTGCGCGTCTGGCTGGTGAAGATGGCCGCCTTACGGTGGAAAAGCAGCGCATCGAAATGCAGGAAGTCCTGCTGCAAATTGATGGCGATATCATCGAAGCCAGAGAGTATGCCGATGCACTGGCGGATATAGATGAGAATGAAGAGGAATTCCGCCGCTGCGCTCGTAATCTGATAGGTAATGTACTGAAATTCGATTTTATTCCAGATGAGAAAGATCCATCGATATTCCGCTATCGCTTCAACCCTGGTGATAGAGGGACGGGCACCTTAGTCAGCCCACAGCGCCTACAAAAACACTGCCTGCTGGGCTTTGATCTCAACCAATCTAGCGGAAGTTCGCCCATGACTTGGCCACTTAGCTACTACCGGGCTGATACCTCTCAGGGTAAAATCCGCCCGGCTCGCTTGGGTGAACCTTTCCATGATGCCATCCTACAAATGCTGGATTTTGAAGAACGCGGTGTTGCTAGCGCGATTATCCGCATCACACCAGGCATAGGCGATGAAAATATTTTTTTCCGCTACGATTTTCTGATTGAAGCTGATGTCAATACACCAGCACTGCAACGACTGGCCGACCATCTGATGCCTCCTGAAACCATTACCTTGTGGCTGGACCAGGCCGGCGAGCAGGTCACCAACGCAGAGGTGTTGATGATACTTAATGAAGACTATAAACCGAAGGATAAGGGCGGACGCCACCTAAATCTCAATGAGGAACGCTGGGCGCAGATCTCCCATTGCATCAGCGCTAAAGATTGGCGCACTTGGTGTAACGATAGCTATAGCATAGCCCAGCGACTGGCGGTGGAACAGTTCGCCACACAACAGGCTCTCAGCCTGAGCCGACTGGAACATTATCTAAGCAGCGCCGCGCTGCATCATGCTAACCGGCAGGAGACAGGGCAGATGCTGCGCCAGGGTATTGCACAGCCGAAAATGACCTGCCTGGCGACGCGTGCCTTAATCATTGCATCAGAAGCTATATTGGATGAGGACTCATAAACCGGATGAATCTGGCGCAACTGATTGATAATGATGTTATTTCATCAAGGTTGAGTGAGTGCCTGCTGCCAGAGGCGACTGCCGGACACCTCGACCGCCGGGCGTTGATCCGTGACTGGCTGTACCGGGAAAAACATGCCCACCACAACAATAACGAACTGACCGTCCCTGATGACAGCCACCCTGGTTGGCCAAGACAGGAGGAGTGGGAAGCCAGCGGTATTAACTGTCAACGACTAGGTCAGACCTTTCTGCTCAGCGCTGGCCCTGCTTGGTGTCCGCAGTGGCTGGAGCAGGGAAACGGCATGCCTTTTCTCGCCAGCGATCAGCACCAATTCTGCCGCCAGGACACTCGAGTACCGATGGACTATGTCCTGCGCCGTTACTTCAAGAAGGACAACTATATCAGCTATCAGGCACCGGGCCAGCGCGATGCGGTACGCCGGGCTCTGTTCGCCCCACCGGGCAGTACGCTGTTGGTCAATTTGCCCACTGGCACCGGGAAAACACTGGTAGCGCAAGCATTAGCTCTGACAGCCTCAGCTCCCGGGGCACTTTGTGTACTGATCGCCCCGACCACGGCGCTGGTGTTGGAGTTGGCTAGCCGTTTCCGGAAGTTACTGATTGAAGCAGGGAACAAAGCAGAATCTGTCACCGGCTGGTATAGCGGCTTACCGGCGCAGGATAAATATGATACGTACATGCGTATCCGTGTGGGTGAGCAGCGGCTGATCGTCACCTCTCCTGAAGCGACCTGCAGTTCCCTGCAGTTCGCCTTATTTGAAGCAGCAAAACAGGGAGGGCTGCGCCATGTTATTGTTGATGAAGCGCATATTGTCGCCAGCTGGGGGAACGACTTTCGCCCGCATTTCCAGCAACTTGGTGGCTTAATTCGTGGGCTGAAGCGCATCAGCCGTGAAGCGAATCTTACACCGTGCTCAACACTGCTGATGAGTGCGACTATCACCGAAGCCAGCCGTAAAATCCTGCGCGATACCTTCGATCAGGAGATGAGCGAAGTCCATGCCTGCCATCTGCGCCCGGAACCTGCTTACTGGTGTTATCGGGCAAAAGACCACAGCGACAAACGGGATAAGGTGCTGCAATCGCTGGCTCATGCGCCACGCCCGCTGATCCTCTACGTGACGCGACCGAAAGAAGCTGAAGAGTGGGCGCAACAGTTGCGTTTGCAGGGGTATCAGCGTTTGGCAACATTTACCGGTGATACACCGAGTGAAGTACGCCGAAGCCTGCTGGAAAAATGGGATAAAAACCAACTGGATATCATGATTGCGACCTCAGCATTTGGCGTAGGTATGGATAAAAACGACGTGCGCACAGTGATCCATGCCACAGTGCCGGAAAACATGGACCGCTTCTACCAGGAAGTGGGACGTGGTGGACGCGATGGCTATGCCTGCACCTCACTGCTAATTTACAATCATCAGGATGTCAAACAGGCAGAACATCTGTCCTCACAAAAGTTGATTGGTCTTGAGTTGGGCCTGGAACGCTGGAAAAAGTTATGGGGTAGTGCCGAATCGGTGGGCGACAACCTGTATCGTATTGATATAGAGAGGATCCATAGCGGCCTTAATTTCCGCAGCAAACAAAATAAATTATGGAACTTGCGTACCGTACTGATGATGGTGCGTGCAGGAGTGCTGGAACTGGATGCCGATCTACAAAACCCGCCAGACAAAAAAGACTTTGCCGATGTTAATCGCTACGAAGCGGCAAAAGAGCAAATCATCCGACAGAACGGAAATTCACTGGTAGTACGCATCCTGCGTAGTCACCACACCGGAGAAGAATTGTGGAAAACACGTATTATCCCTTCCCGTGAAGAGACGCTGCAAGCTGCAAGGGCTAACCATAATGCATTAATCAACTGGCTGCATACGCCACTGAGCAGACCGCTGTGCGAGGCACTTGTGGATCTCTACTCCATGGCGGAATTTATTCCGGGTCACGCCTGTGGTGGTTGCCCTGCCTGTCGCGATAATCAGGCGCTTACTAGTAATTATCCGAGCCCACCGACGCTGTTGCTTAACCCGCCAGCGTCGGTGGCACAGCAGGCGTTAAGCCGCTGGCAGGCGCTCAGCGGCCTATCTTACTCCAGTTGCTTTATCACCTATCCGCCAGTTAACGACGATGAGTGGGAACGTGAGAACTGGTATCACCGCATCGCGACGCTACTGGTGCAACTGTATCATAGAGGCATTGTCCAGCGCGTCTGGGCAGATCCTGCCTTGTTGCATAGTATATTTAGCGCCATTCCGCGCGGTGAGCGCCTGATCTTGTTGAGTGACGAATTGCCTGCACGTGATGAGCCAGTGCCGGATAACGATGTAATGGCCGAGTTGGCAGAGTTGGTACTTCCCACTCAAGAGTCCTGCGCCAATGGTTACCTGCCGCCTTTCAACCCAGCACCATTACAACTGACGCTGATCCCGCATGATATGCCCGATCCTCACCATCCTGGCGGGGCGCATTACGTTCTTCTCGATAATCACAATTGGATCACCATCGAACAACTTCAAAGGAAACTAGACAGTGTCGATTATCAATAATGCCCATGGTGGCAGCCAGTATGCCGTGCTGGCCGCATTTTATCAGGTGCTGAAAGCCAGCCCGAAGAACCAACTACCGCGTGAAAAGCTGATGGCGCTCTGTGCACCGGAAACATTGCAAACCGGCGACTCACAAAATGCACGTGGTAAAGCGTCTCAGGAATTAAGAGCATGGCTGGACTTGGGGTTACTGACGGAAGAAAAAGTAGAAGAGACAACACAAATCAGTTTCAACGCGAACTATTTCAGCACAAAAAGTATGCCGCTGCGCCAGGCTGCGCGCCGCTGTTTACAGGCACAGGAAAATAACAGTGACCTGAGCTCACGCGATGAACGCGCCGTCGACCTTACCCTTTTGGCTGCATTGCTGCTGGCGCTGGATGTCTATCAGAACGCAGAAATCAAATCGGGCAACCTTGAAGTGCTGGTGAACACGTTTATACCTGATTTTCGTATCAACAGTAATGAAATTGCTGTCGTTCCGGGGTATCTCAGTTGGCTGGGCTTTGCTCAACAACTCACTCGCGACAGTTACGCCATTGACCCCACCGATTCTATTCGTGAAGAGTTACCGTTCCTTATGCGTGTTGGCGAACAACTTTCCATCGGCGAAGTGCTGCAACGTCTTAATCGGGCGCTCCCGGTGCTAGATGGTGGCAGTTATCGCCAGCAGGTCGAGGAGCGTATCAGTCTGTATGGCTGGCACTCTCTTAGCCCTAACCGCCTTTCCACCTCGCTGTCGCGTGCGCTGCTGCGGCTTCAGCTTTCTGGAGTAATCAACATGAAGGCTGAGTCTGACGCCAGCGGCGCAATGCAGTTAACCGGCCGGAACGGCAGCGTGCTGCGTACCGTAACCCATCTGACCTTAAATGATGTGGGAGTCCACTAATGCCACAACTACAGAGCTACTGGCCCAGCGAGCAGAACGTTACTGCCTGCATCCTAACCGAGGCTGAGTCACTGGCTGACAGCCAGTTGCTGGCGGTGCATGAACCGATGCGTCTCGACCGCATTGAGTTTCAAAGTGGTAAGGTCACGCAGGTGGGAGAGGGGGCGCTGCTGGACTTTCTGCTTGAACATAACCGCCCGCTGCCGCTAATTGGCGCTTCTGGTGTGGGGAAATCCCACTTGGTACGCTGGGTTCATGCTCAGCTCAAACGTCGTGAAGATCATGCGAAATACCACATTATCCGCATCCCCAAAAATGCTTCTCTGCCACGTGTACTTGCCGCCATTCTGGAAGGTCTTGACGGCGAGGAGTATCAGAGTATTCGAGAAAAGGTTAACGGAGTTGGAAAGCAATTAATCCCCGAAAACGTTGCCGAACATATTGCTCTTAAATTGCGTCAAGCGCTAAACGCAGCATATACAGATGCCATTGAAGAGCTTCGCCAAGAAAAAATGGGAAAAATTCAGCTGGAAGAAAGCAGAAAAAAGCAGCTGGAAGAAATTCAACAACACGCAGCATCATCCCGACTGCCCGCGCTGTTTTTTGACAGCGTGATGACGCAGTATTTCACTGCTCCTGGCGCCTGTCTTCACAATATAGCGCAGCGCTTCTGCCAGGGAGCTAACGACGACAGTATTGCCAACTTGCGGTATGAAATGTCTGCGGAAGACTTCACCTTCAAAGGACTGGACTTCAGGCAGGTTTCACCAACAGTGCTTCCCTACCTGCGCAACCAACAGTTGCTTACCAGTGATGAAAAAAAGCAAGCAGCGGCTCGCGTTGTCAACGTGGTGCGCAGCCAGGCGTTAGAAGACACCTTCGTCGAACTATTTAGCTTTAACCGGGCCAATTTCCAGGATCTGATGCGTATGATCCGCCGACAGTTGCTGGCAGAAGGTCGCGACCTGATCCTTCTTGTGGAAGATCTTACCGCCACCTCGGCGATTGAAGATGTCCTGATCGCCTGTCTGATAGAGGAAGATGAGTACGACGGCAAAAAGGTTTTATGTACTCTAAGATCGATTATTGCGGTTACTGAGGGTCACGATAGCTTTAAGCGCCTACGTAATACACTAGGCACCCGCGCCCGCTACGAATGGGTGATCCAGCAGCATGCCAGCGAAAACGATGTCGCGCTGAAAAAACGCGTTATTGACTTTTGCGGCCGCTATCTCAACGCTGCCCGTCACGGCGCTGCTGCTCTGGAAACTTATCACCTCCAGCAGGACGCGCAGTGTTATCAGGAGATTCCTGTATGGCAGGATCAGGAGGTGCTGGAGAACGAATCTGCTGCGCCAGCGCTGGCCAGTTTTGGCAGCAGTAGCATTGGTCATCCGCTGTTTCCCTTCAACCCAGCAGCCATTGGGCAGTTGGTAGAACGACACTGCAAAGTTAAAGAACAAGGCCTAGTGTTTATCCCGCGTAATATTTTGCATGAAATTTTGCGCGAGCCACTGAAAAAGTATCGCCAGAATTATCTGGACGGGCAGTTCCCGCCATCACAATTTGCTGAGATTGTATGTAACCCGGCATTACAGCAGAGGGTACGCCTGGAAGGCCTCAGCCAGCCTGAGCGGATTAATTCACTGCTGGCTGTTTGGGGGGGAAATAGTACAAACCTGGCAGGTCTTACGCCCGCCATCTGTAAAGAGTTTGGTCTGCCGGATGCGGCAGTACTGTTGGGGGGCGGTGGTACGCCACCGGAACCAGCACCGGAACCAGCACCGGAACCTGTACCAGTACCGGAATCAGTACCGGCACCACCATCACCACTTGATGAATGGAAACTCGTGCTGGATAAATGGCACCAGAGCAAGACGCTCGAGCAAACCAGAGCCCGCGACATTCGTAAGTGGCTCCTGGAAGCGCTGAATGCCCGTATCGACTGGTCAACTGAGCTTATCCAGACCTCTCTCATGGCCAGCTCAGCAAAAACTCAGGGTAGGATCCACTTGCCCGGCGTGCTTGTAGGGAATCAGTCACATCCGCTGGTGAAGCTTGAAGATACTCCTGAGTTGCGTAGCGCCTGTCTGGCGATGGCGCACTTCAACCATTATCAGAGTTGGGATTATGACGGCAGTGAGATCGACTACGCCGCCTTTCATAGTTTCATGGATTGCATTGAGCACGAAGTAAAACTCAAGGTGTTGCAGGAAGAACGCGAGGAGCTTTCTAGTATCATCAACGATCTGCAGTTAAGTGGTGCATTCCTTGGGTTGGATGGATTATCAGCATCCCATCCGGCCACGCTGGTGCAGGCACTGTTAACGGAACCGCAAGTCGCAAACAGCAACCATACACTGCTGGATGAGTTCTTAACCCAAGCGCGCGATACCGTGATTGATGAGCATCTGAAACGTCGCGAGCGTTTAATCGCGCTTACGGCGGCGAAAAAACCGGGTGCTCAGCCGTATGCTATTAACGGCTTAATGCTGGTGGAGGCGTCTAAGAAACAACCGCCAGACGCTGGCAAACAACCGGGCAAGATCCATGAAGTCAAAAGTAAGCTCGGTGGCTACCGCACCCTGCTATTGAAGACCCAAGAGAGCATCACTGAACGCCTGAGCGACGGCAACAGCGCCAGCCTGGCAGCGGTGAACCTCTGCGACACCATGAAGGAGATAGTCGAACTGGCGAATAGCGCGGACGTCGCCCGTCCAATGGGTGAAACTGTACCGGTACTGCTGAAGCTGCTGAAGAGCTGGAAAGATCCAGAGCTGAAAAAACTGATCAGACAACTGGAAAAACTGACGTTGCCAGCCGATAACTCGCACATGTTGATGAGAGAGATCCTTGCCATCAATGGCGAGCAGTTTGAGGCGTTTCGACAGTTATTAGAGACTTGGGGCAAGTTCGAAGACGCCACCGACAAGTATGTGCAACAGCGTATAAGCGATAAGGGCGGAGACCAAATTGAGGATGCCGAAAACCAAGTTACAGATACCCTGGCAAACCTGGCTGAACAGTTAACGCTGCTGGAGGCGGACTTATCATGAGTGAAGTAAACATCAATGACGTGGTAACTCCCGTAGCCAGCGTACCGGAAGAACGCGATATTTTTGCACGGCGCAGCGGTGATTTTAAAGCACGCCTTCAACGCTACCAACAAATGGAGAAAGCTCAGGATATCCGCGATAACCTGCTGCGGATAGCAAAAAAAATCGATACTCCGACCCAAACACTAGCACAGGCCCTCTGTAGCTATAGGGTGTTAAGGCAGGTCCGCGACAATGAAACGGGTAAGCCGATTGTTGGTCCGTTTGACAGTGCGACTTTCGGCAATCCACAAATCCTGCTGACGGCCTTTTGCCAGCAGTACGCGACGCATAAACATGATGTTGAGCAAGAGGGTGAACTTGCCCTGCTTACTCAAGAAATTAGGCGCTTAGCCAGCGAACTCAGCACGCACACCACCGCGGCGTGGGTTAACTATATTCGCGGATTAAAAGCGCAGTGGGAAGTGGATCAGAGACTGTTCAGTAACTTGGCGCATCAGGAAGGACAACGAAAAGTACAACAGCACTACAGTGATCTCGTGGAAAAGTTCACCAGCAGTAGCCGGGGGCTGCCGAAAACCATTGAAGAATTTGAGACGGTGGGAGACCTGCATGAGAAACTCTGCAAGCAACGCGGATCACTTAAGCTGGATGTGCCAGAAGAGGTCAATCTCTTCCTCAAAGCCGTAGCCGGGCAAGGTGCCACGCTCGATATGTTGACGCCTAATGTACTCAGTTGGCTGACTGAAGAAGACGACCCGACGCGCTATCGTATAAGACGCCTGTAAGGAGCCGTAGTTTCAATGGAACAGATTATTCGCGCAGTACTTGATGGGCTGGAGTCGCAGGAGGCGGTACTGCTAACTTGGGGTAACACACAAGGTTTTTTCACTGAGACCGAGCTCCGTAATACTATTTCTCAGGTCCTACAGAACCACCCGCTCGACGCCAACGGCCTAACTAGTTTTGGCATAGCGAAAGTTATGATCGATCGCGGATTGCTACTGCGCCACCATCAAAATGGCTTTTCGGTGTTTCGTACCCGCATGGCTGAGTCAGTGCGGCTTTATAGCCAGTTACGGCAGATGTTCCCCAAACATGGCCGAGGTAATAATTGGCGTACTGCGGCGACTCTGGTATCTGACTACCGCTTTCTACGCCGCCAGCGCAAATATCCCAAGCGCAACCTGCAGCCTATAGAGGTGTTTCACCAACTTGATGAAATTGATGGTTTTACTCCTATACACCACCAGTTACTATCGACGCTGATCAGCCATCCGGGGGGAATGTACAACCTTGCGCGTTTTCAGTTGGAATCCTGCAAAAACGTTCTACGTGGGATACAACAAAGCAAGCATCGTTCGACTGCGACCATTGTTTGTGCCGGGACTGGGACCGGTAAAACGCTGGCATTCTATCTTCCAGCCTTGACCTTTATCGGTAGCGAACTGGTCGCTAGGAAGAAAGACTCGGTGAAAGCACTGGCTATCTATCCGCGTAATGAACTGTTGAAGGACCAGTTTATAGAGACATTGCGCCAGACTCGTAAGTTGAACGATGAATTAGCTAAGAATGGAGTGCGCAAGATACGAATCGCCGCACTATTCGGCATGGTGCCAACGAAAAAAGAAACCATCCATCGTGAATATATGAAAAGTGCCTGGAGTCGTCATCGCAATGGCATGGCTTGTCTCTACATTCCCTGTCCAACTGAGAAATGCCGCGGCAAAATGGTTTGGCGCGCCGCCGACTACGATAAGGGCTACGAGCGACTGCATTGCGATAGTTGTAGCCAGACTATTGAGCCTGATGAGGTTATTTTAACTCGCACACGGATGAAGGTTGAACTACCTGATATTCTTTTTACCAGTACTGAAATGCTGAATAAACAGATGGGTAATCCCTTTCTTGCTTCGTTATTTGGTATTGGAAAAAATATTATCCCTCCATCATTGATGCTGCTTGATGAAGTACATACATATTCAGGTATCAGTGGTGCACAGAACGGTATGTTAATCCGCCGTTGGCGGCATCTGTCCGGAGCCACGCCACACTTTGTTGGGTTATCTGCGACGCTAGAACAGGCTACTCGCTTTATGGGGGCTCTGACCGGTCTGGCAGAACATCTTGTGGTGGAAGTTAGTCCGAATGAGGACGATATGGAAACAGAAGGTGCTGAGTATATGCTGGCGCTTAGGGGCGATCCGGCTTCTCGATCCAGTCTTCTGTCCACTACGATTCAGACCTCCATGCTTACCAAACGTATGCTCGATAATGCAACATCAGTTGCCAGCAAAGGTATTTATGGTACGCGCAGTTTCGTCTTTACAGATGATATGGATGTCATTAACCGACTCTACTTTCAACTCCTGGACGCGGAGGGCCGTTACTCAAATGGCAATATTAATGCCAGAAAAGAACCGCTAGCGATGCTGCGCGGTGATGCGCCTAATGAAGAGAAATTTACCTTTGGTCAGCAATGGCCACTATCCAAAGTTATTGGGCACACACTTGATTCTGCTGACCGTAGTAACGTCAAGCGAACCTCTTCGCAGGATGCTGGGGTCGATCTTGTTGCGGATCTTATTGTAGCTACAGCCTCGCTGGAGGTCGGTTTTAACGATCCTAACGTCGGAGCAGTGATTCAGCATAAAGCGCCGCGTGATAACGCTCAGTTTTTACAGCGGAAAGGACGTGCGGGACGTCAACGTGTTATGCGACCGTGGACTGTTGTGGTGCTTTCCGACTATGGACGCGATCGCATAGCATTTCAATGTTACGAAAACCTGTTCGAACCGGTATTGAAAGCAAAACAATTACCTATTGGTAATAGCTACGTACTGCGTATGCAGGCCGCTTATGCAACGATGGACTGGCTTTCAAGTCGTAATAAATATCTCAAAGAGTGGAATAGTGGTATTTGGGATGACCTGTCCATCCCGCAGGATAATGGCAAGATCTCTAACGCCCAGTTAAAACTAGCTGATATTATTGAAGAACTTTTGTGTAATCAAAAAACTCAGCAGGTTTTCAATGAATGGCTGGCTGAAGCGTTGGGCATTAAGGAAAACAACCAGTTGCAATCATTGCTATGGCAACCACCGCGCGCAATAATGACTGCGTTTTTGCCAACGGTATTAAGAAGGCTTCGCTCTAACTGGTCACGTCTTGGTGTTGAACAGGCCGATAATTGCCGTAAAGGCATACCCATGCCGGATTTTATTCCGTCTGCGCTGTTTAACGATCTTTGCTTGCCTGAGTTGCAAATTAACCTGCCAAATGAGGTTGGTAAAGAACCTGAGCCGCAAACTATGCCGATTTTACAGGGAATGAAAGATTTCGCCCCTGGTCGTATTAGCAAGCGTTTTGCCATTAAAAACATTCGAGAACGTCACTGGGTAGTGCCAAAAAATTTAGATCTGAAAGACGGAACGCATCTTTTCCCTATTGATGATTATTGCCCACCAGACAAACGTGAAAGCATGCCAGATGGCCATATTACCACTCGCAGTGGTATGAAGACTATTCCCTGCTTCCGCGCTTGGGATGTGTCGACCAGCATTCCACCGGATGAATTAAAACTTAGTGAAACCTCAAATGCGTTCCTGACTTGGCATAGTGAGATTCGTCCTCCTCAGCGTGGTATCCAGGCAGAAGTGCCATCCAATAATATTTGGGAGAGAATATTCCAGCAGGTGGAGTTTTACACTCATCAACAACACTGCCCTATTGAGGCAGTACGTTTTGCCACCGGTTCAAAAGCCAATATAAAATTCAGCGATCAGCGAGATGATTTGCAGATTAATTTTAAATTTGAACATGAGGGTAAACCTGCTGCCTTTGGCTTCTCATTATGGGTTGATGCGGTGAGATTCCAGTATCAGATACCTAATTTTGATCTTGCCAATATTAGCAATAACTTGGAATTGATGGCTGGGTTACGTACAGCGCGTTTCATGTATGAAGTCAGCAACGATGATGCTATTAGTACTAACTCTTTCTTGGGGGGATGGCTAGCAGAAACTGTACTGGCAGGCATTGGCTGTGAAGCAGTTTTGAAAGATTGTTCGCTAGAACAGGCGTTTTACGCACTGCAACAAAATGTTGCTCAAATTCCTTTATTTGACGTTCCCGCACGAATCTTCCAGACACTCCATGATGTGCAGACGGGAGAGGAAGTTGAGCAGGATCTACAGCATAGTCTGCGTGAATTACTTTCCCAGGCCCCCGTAATGGCAAAAATAGCCGATTGGGCTGAATTACTCTGGCAGCCCTTGGATGATAATTGGCTGGATTGGTTCACCTTTAACTTCACTAACACTTTGGGTGCGGCGTTGCTGCAAACTGCAATGCAACTGTGCCCGGATGCTGACGAGAACGATCTTATCCTTGATCTCAGTGGGGGGCCGATTCGTACTGAGTATTTGGGTCCAGGGATGCATGAAATCTGGTTATCAGAAACCACCGTCGGTGGCGGTGGAATCATTGAAAGAATTCAACATATTTATCGTGAGGATCCGCGCCGCTTTTTTGAACTGTTGGACTTCAATCTTCGCCCAGGCGATTATGAGACAATGGATAATAATGTCTGGCATCTATTGCAGAATTTGGCGATTCCGACATCACCACTGCCTGCTCGTATGGACGAGATGCGTCTTGCGAATAGCCACGTTAGCCAGATTCAGGCACAGCGCAATCTATTGGGAGAGTTGCAGCGCAGTGGGTTTATGACCAGCCATAGCTTCCTGTCAGCGATCAATACCCGCTTACTACGGCCAGGAACCGATGCCAGTAGTGACTTCTTTATGCTGCAATTGCAACAAGAATGGAGAAAGCATGAGAAGCGATTAGGCATTGAATTACCGCAACGCGTGTTTGCTTTTACCTGTAGTCAGTCCAGTTTACTTGATCAGCAATTAAGACAAGCTAGCCAAGGGCAGCACAATCTGGAGAGTTGGCGATTTAATACTTGTAATGGCCTATTGTGGCCACGTGGTTATACAATCCGCGACAACTGGCTTACTTGGTACAATCCCTACAGCTTTGCTGGACCAACTGAGCGCCTACTGTTGGCACATGTGGTGCAGCACAGCTGCGCCCAAGTGGCACTCAGCCAAACCGACTGGATTCAAAAGTGTCACCATCATCTGGAGAATGATGGTAAATGTGAGTTATTGGCTGAACTGGGAGATGCACTTAATGAGGCCATCGCTACTTTATTGGTCACCCCAGTAGAAATGTACGGGTTATTCTTCTATCCCCGCGTTAGTGCCCTGCGCCGACACAATAATGATACCTTCGTCATTATTGAAATCCCGGAGGCTATCCAATGAATACCCGGCGTATTTTTAAATCCAGATCCTCCCGCCAAAGTGAAGTGATGGATGTACTCAGTTCCTTGCTTGTTGCTGAGATCGTTCAGCCAAGCGCGGAGTTGTGGCTTGTCTCGCCTTGGATCACCGATCTTGATCTACTGGATAATCGTACTGGGTGTTTTGATTACCTCGAACCTGCTTGGGGACAGCGTATGGTACAGACTTCAGAACTGCTGGCGCGTGCAGTTGCCAATGGTTGTTCGCTGAAGGTGATGACCAACGAAACCCAGCATAACGCTCGTTTTATCAGACAGCTAACTGAACGCGTAGCTAACTACGGTATGTTGGATAGCCTATTCATTGGTCAGAAACAGGAGTTGCATACCAAAGGGGTTCTGGGTGACCATTTCTTCTTGAGCGGATCGATGAATCTGACGATTGGTGGGATTGTGATTAATGACGAACAGATCAATCTGACCACAGACAAAACCGCGATTGTACAGGCTTCACTGGTATTCAATGACTATTACCAACCTGTACAGGGAGGGGGGGTATGAATATCAAAGGCAGCGAGCAACTACTGCGTAACTTTTTCGATGGGGATGAAAATATCATCTCTTGGGAAAAAATTGAGAGTGAGCAGTTGGAAAAATCTACTTTACGGCGTTTGAAGCCGTGGATTGAGGATGTCAGGAGCGGATGTTTCCCTGTGATCCTGCCGCGCGTCATGAAGGGCTGCAATGATAAAGTTACTTGGTATGCTATAGCCGATGAAGAACGAAACTACGCAGAGCTAGGTGAATTGATAGATTCACATGTAGGTACATCATGGTCGGATTTTAACCGCCAGCGTATTATGCTGAATCCAAATAGTTCAGTAGAAAAAGCATTGATCGAGCACTATGGCGATAGTGTATATAAGTTTAGCTCGCTCTCGCGACCTATGATTCTGGAGGTTTTTAAAGGCATTGAGCGTCTGCGCCTCCAACTTGCTAACCGACCGAGCCATCATCACGCACTTTTACGCCCGCGTGGTCGTATCCTGCGAGACATTAGAGCTGCGCTGCGTCGCCATGATGTGCCGCAAACACGTATCTACTTGCAAGAGTTGCGTGATGCCGGTGGCATCGGCCATATCAACGAGTTATTTATTGAGCTGCGTTGTTTGGCAATGGAAAAGGACGCCAAAAGTTTACTTGAATCGCCTGAGCTACGCAGGGTGATGGATATACCACATCCTTTAGTGCTAGCTGAAGAAGTGATGGCGGTGCTTTATCAGCAGATGCTACTAAAGTATGAACTTGAAGAAGACTTGGCAGCCCAACGCAGGGTCTTTAATGATTATTTGGCAAATAGTGTGCCGCGCTTATTCCTGGTGATACAGGGGATTCGCACTCCAGCAGCGGTTAAAAATACTCTTCTGTGGCTTCTTTCCGATACTCATAGTGCGCCTTCAAGGTTGAAGGAGCAGGCACATCAATTAGTGGCCGGGATGGAGGGAGCATCGGACAATGACCGTTTCTGGATCAGCCAATTGCTGGCAGCCTTCCCTAATGAAATAAATTCTTTTCGGCCTATCAAAGACATTGATGAGTTGCTTGTTTTGGCTGATGAACATCCGGAAAGCACACTGGAAGAATTGGTATTACTGCCTGTTAGCGCACCTGGTGTAGCTATCGCGTTGCAATGCGCTTGGGTTGTGGGCAGTACAGGAGCAGCTGTAAAAGCTATTAGCTATTTGCAGCAGTTGGTGCAACAGGAACGAGATTTGTTGTTGGCAAAACCGACTTTTCAGCGTTACTACGCAGAGTTGCAGACATTTTTACCTGTCACGCTCGCAGTAGAGAATGCAGTTGGGTTCAATAACTGGCAGGACTGGTTACAGAAAGTGCTAGAGGATCCTCTGTGGGTGCGAGCAATTGAAGCCGTAGAACAGACTAGCCATAAATGGCCTACAAGTGCACTCGAGACAGAGGTATTCATTTCGCTACTTGATAAGAGCGATGATCGTACAGGCATGATCTTGCGTGATGCTATCCCTGTTCTACTTGAATGGCTGGATAACCATCAGGGTGAGGCTTCATGGCAACCTGTCAGGTTAGCGTTATTGCAGCAATTAGTATTAGATGACAACAGTTCCCGTGAAGATGTCATTATTGCTTGCGATCTGGCTCGCGGTTACTTAGAAGGGGACATAAATGC
Organism: Klebsiella sp. w6; assembly: GCF_033100215.1. Lineage (NCBI taxonomy): Bacteria > Pseudomonadati > Pseudomonadota > Gammaproteobacteria > Enterobacterales > Enterobacteriaceae > Klebsiella > Klebsiella sp. w6. Next base: position 4,939,020 of record NZ_CP136907.1, on the reverse strand, counting down.
GAACGACTATCGTGAATTGATAGAAAACCTACAGGTTATGATTGAGAGTTCCGGCACGAATAGTGCTAGTGCGTGGCTGGATATACTTGAACTCTTTCTTATCTATCCAACCGTTGACAAGCTTGCCAGAGAGCAATTATTCAGCTTGGTATACAGCAAGTTCTATAGTAACCCATTCCGTTATAGCAAATTGCAATGGAATCTATTAGCTCAGTTTTCTGAAGAGTGCGGTCTTGTATTTGAAATTCCTCTTCAGGCCACAGATGAAAATAATGAAGGAATTTCGGGGGAAGTTCAGGCAGGGGCAACGCTGAATAATAAAGTTGTAGGCATTTATACTTTAACTGAGCCGGTAGCACAGCGAGTGAAAAAACAACTTCTAGCCGATTACCCTCATGCGGATATTCGTCTCAATAGTGATAAAGGCGGAACGACAATTCTACGCTCTTTGGCTAAGGAGGCGGATTTATTTGTTTTTGCTTGGCTTAGTTCGAAACATTCAGCTTATTACGCAATAAAAGAAGAACGTGGTGAAAAACCTTTTCTACAACCTTCGGGGAAAGGCAGCACCAGCATGCTAGACTGTATTCGCACCTATCTAAAGGGATTGTCAGCATAAATAATCTTGGGTGGCGTGTTCACGCCACCGTCTACACTTCACGTTCGAGGTTATTCGCCGCGGTAAATGCAACCTGCAGAGCATGTCTCTTTCACGATAACTGCGCTCAGGATCGGGAGTTGTGGTTTAACCTGATTCCAGATCCATTGAGCCAGAACTTCGCTTGTTGGGTTCTCAAGGCCAGGAATGTCGTTGAGATAGTAGTGGTCCAGCCTATCCAGCGTAGGTTTGAAGATCGCTTTTAATTCTGCGAAATCGATAATCCACCCCGTGTGCTTATCCACCTCTCCGGTGATCTCAAGGCGAACAACGAACGAGTGCCCGTGTAAACGTCCGCACTTATGCCCATCAGGTACATTGGGTAGTCGGTGTGCGGCTTCAAATGTGAAATCTTTATACAGCGTCGTTTTCATGAGTACCTCAATTTTTGTTATAATGTAACAAATCAAATCTGAGATAGGAAGTACGTAACTTGAGTATGTTAAATAAAAATCTGGATAGTTTGCCCCATGTGCATTAACTCATTAATTTATAAAACAATTAAGATTGATTAGTTAGATGTATTGTCCTTACCGGCACCTTTCGTACACGTATCACGCAACTACGTGACCCTGTAGGACAGTGACTATACCCACTACGCATTCAGTATCGCGTAAGAAGATTTTGAGCCGTTCTCATATAAGCTGAAACAGTCGGGAGTGACGGTCTGGAAAGACAATAAAAGCGAAGGGCAATCTTTCTATTTTCTTGACCCGGATGGCCACAAGCTGGAGCTGCATGTGGGAGATTTAGCATCCCGACTGACGCAGTGCCGGGAGAGGCCTTACTCTGGAATGCGTTTCGGACCTTGAAAATAATCACGCAACTTTGTGATCTTCCACGCAGTATTCAATTTTATGTCCCATTTTGGGGGCAAAACCCCAAACTAAAACCTAACAATCCATTAATTTTCAATAAATTAAACGAAAAGGCGAGTCCGGCCTTCGCCGCAGGCTGACATCCGACAGCGCTCGCTTTACGTTCATCAAACACACCACAAAACCCACGCTACCTCACCGGTAGCGTGGGCCCGTTCTCTCTTACTTATCCCGCGTCTCGCCAGCCTCCCAGCTGTAACTGCCATCGGCCGCTAACGCATCGCCCAGCTCCTGATACTCGAACTGATAAAACTCAGCCTGGGTGCCGTACCCGGCGTAGTCTACCGCCGCCAGGCCGACGAACGCCCCGGTAAAGAACCCGCCGTAGCTCTGCAATACATAGTCATCGGACAGTACCGCGGCATCCAGCTGAACCGGGATCTCGGTGAAGGTCACGCCATCGAAGCTGTATTCATAGCTGTAGGTCTGCTTGCGTACCTTGGTCCGGAACCAGACGTATTCGACGCCGTCCGGCACCTTGATGGCGTTATCTTTCAGGTACGACGTGTATTTCCCGCGGTTATTTTCGCCGACTTCGATGACCTTGCCGTTAATTTCATTCCAGGTCAGGAAGACAAAGCTCCAGTGGCGGTCGTTATAGTAATTCGTTAACCCGGCCATCTGCTGGTAGCTGAAGGGCTCGAATTTCACTTTCACTGCGGCGTCAAAATAGAAGGCCTGCCAGCGGCGGGCAATCAGCGACAGGTCATGCGTATTGGCTAACGAACCCTGGCCGATTAAGGTTAATTTGCCGTTGCCGGTGGTGCCCATTTTGGCCGTAAACGGCACCCGCAGGGTATTCCAGTTCGGGTCGAGCGCTGGCGACGTAAAGTCATCCTGCTGGCTATTATCGCTGGCGCTTTCGGTGAAGATGGCGTCTTTCGGCCCTTCGACGAAGGTTTTCCCGCCGTGACCGCCTTCAATACGCGGCCAGCCCTCGTCGTCCCAGTACACTTTCTGGATCGCGGTTTCCCGGCCGAGGGTTGACCAGCCGCGCGGGTCGTAGATGGATTCCCCCGGGCGATTCCACGGCCGGGCGCAGAGCGAGGCGTAATACCATTCGCCTTCCGGGGTGGAGACCAGCGCGCCATGGCCCTGTTTCTGGATGTAGCTGTCCGGGGTATCGACGTTGGTTAAGAACACGTCGCCCGGCTCGGTTTCGAAGCTGTCGGCCTCGAGGGTTTTCGACCGCGCCACCACCTCCTGGTGGGTAAACACGGTGCCGCCCTGGGCGGCAAACAGATAGTAGTAGCCGTTCAGTTTATAGAGGTGCGGCCCCTCGACCAGCGCCACAGCGGTGCCGCGGTAAATGGTGCGCGCGGTTTCCGGCATTAACTTCAGCGTGTTGGTATCCAGCTCCGTTAAGGTAATGCCATCGAAGGGGTGATGATACTCCCGGTGATCCCAGGTTTGCTGAACGATATATTTCCGGCCATCGTCGTCATGGAACAGCGAGGCGTCAAACCCGACGCCGTTCAGCTTGATCGGGTCGCTCCACGGGCCCCGAATATCCTTCGCGGTGGTCAGATAGTTGGTCATGTCTTTAAAGGCGCCTTCGGTGACCTTCACATCGGTATACACCAACCAGAATTGCCCATCGGCCCAGGAGAGCGCCGGCGCCCAAATGCCGCCGGAGGAGGGGTTGCCCTTCATGTCCAGCAGGGTGGTGGTGGAGAGCGGCGAAGGCAGCAGGTTCCAGTTTTTCAGGTCTTTCGACTCATGTAAACGCACGCCCGGGAACCACTCAAACGTCGAGTTGGCAATATAGTACGTATCCTCGACGCGAATAATACTGGGGTCGGCATTAAAGCCGCGTAATATCGGGTTTTGAATAAGTGACATTTCATTACACCTTTTAAAATGGAAAGTGACGAATCGGTCTGATTTATAATTTTTTTAACTACACGCGGATCTCATCCAGCTGACGGTTAATGTCGGTAACATGTTTATCGGAGATCGGATAAACCTGAATAATCACCATCGAAATAGCGGCCAGCGCGATCGGGATCCACACCGCGGTCATAATGATCCCGTCGATGGCGCTGGCGCTCTGCACGGCGCCGCTTTCATTAAATCCATACACCGCCAGCAGCCACAGCGGGATCGCGCCGCCGATGGTGAAGCCGATCTTGAAGAAGAGTCCCATAATGGCATTGATAATGGCGGCATTGCGTTTGCCTGATTTTAATTCGCCATACGCGATGACTTCCGGTACCAGCGCCCACATAAAGCCGGTGGCGGAGGTTAAGCCCCACTGTTTAATAAAGGTGGCGATGTAGGCCAGCCACAGGGCGTCGTGCATCCCTTCGCGGGACCAGACGTAGGTCAGCAGTTCGCCGACGATGAACATGGCGAGGAACAGATGGAAGAAGCCTTTTTTACCAAAGATTTTTTTCAGTTTCGGCCAGAACACCGGGAAGGCGATGCCGGGAATAGACGCGACGAGACCCACGGCGCCCATCCATTCGGAATGGCCGACGACGAACTGGTTGAAGAAGCCGTTAACGGTGTTCATGAAGAACATGAAGGTAAAGGCCAGCATAAAGAACATGCCGAGAATAACCAGCGGGCGGTTATGTCTGAGTTCGTGGAAAAGGTCGGTGGTTTTGACGTTGGCGGTCTGCTCGGCGGTCGCGACAACGCGTTCTTTGGTGAATTTATAACAAATAAACAGGGCCACCGCGCCGATGATCATATAGATGGCGTACACGCCAAACCAGGCGTAGTTCGCCGACGGATCGGTATAGTTGCCGAGATTCAGCTCAAGGCCAAAAAAGCCGGTGTCTTTCAGGCTGCGATCTTTCGGCGCCGCCATCTGCACAAACATCGGGAACAGGGTATAGACCAGCAGGTTGGCGCTGTTGGCCAGCATCATGCGGGTACTGGTCAGCTTATCGATCGATTCCGGGTCGCGGGTCAGTGACGCATTCAGCGAGCCATAAGGAATATTGACTAAGGAATAAACCAGGTCCAGCGCCAGATAAATAATAAAGGCGAAAGCCACCGAACCTTTCACCCCAGGGATGGGCGCGAACAGTAATGCCGACAGGATCACCAGCGGAACGCCGGCTCGTAACAGCCACGGACGATATTTCCCCGCTTTCGAGGTTCGTTTATCCACGTAGGTTCCGACCATCGGATCCCAAAACACATTAATGATACGGACAAAAAGAAAAATAAAGCCTGCCGTTGCCGTGCTGATGGTATTTACCGTCAGCATATGCAAAGCCAGAAAACCCCCAATTGTGCCGAAAACCAGGTTTTGCGCAAAGTCGCCCATGCCATAACCAATTCGTTCTCCGCGGGTTAATTTATGATATTCATCATGCCGACTGTGCATTATGTTTTTACTCATTCTAAGCAGACTCCGGTTTGTTTTGTGTAGGTGAAACACTTTCTGACACAGTTGACCTGGAAGAATCTATTACGTTTTTAAATTACGTAATTATGTTTTTTTACTTCTGTGATCCTCGAAGCAAAGGCCTGTATCGCCTGCGTTGAATCGTTATCCGCCGCTAATTTTTTGGCAGGCAGACATTGTGACAAAATCGGCATTTTAATTTGGTATGGATACCTGAAGTCCCCAGGAAGTGTACGCTATACGCGCGCGAAGCGAGATATTTAAAATAGTTTTATTTGCGAGATGGCTCACATTTGAGCATTTTCTCAATCGCTGAGTGAAATAACGTAATTGAGCAACCGACGATGAGAATACACGATGTGTCACAGTTGTTAATTTTCCTGTTTCTCAATTTCGGAGTTCATCATGCAGACCTATTTCGACCAGGTTGATCGCGTTCGCTTTGCCGGACCAAAAACCGATAATCCGCTGGCGTTTCGCCACTATAATCCGGATGAAATCGTGCTGGGAAAACGCATGGCAGATCATCTGCGTTTTGCCGCCTGTTATTGGCATAATTTCTGCTGGAATGGCGCGGATATGTTTGGCGCCGGTTCGTTTGAGCGTCCCTGGCAGGCCGCGGGCGATGCGCTGGAAATGGCCAAACGCAAAGCGGACGTGGCGTTTGAATTTTTCTACAAGCTCAATGTGCCGTATTACTGCTTCCACGATGTCGACGTCTCGCCAGAAGGCGCGTCGCTGAAAGAATATCTGCACAATTTCGCCGTGATGACCGAAGTGCTGGCGGAGAAACAGCAGCAAACCGGCGTGAAACTGCTGTGGGGCACCGCCAACTGCTTTACCCACCCACGCTACGGCGCCGGGGCGGCGACCAACCCCGATCCGGAGGTGTTTGCCTGGGCGGCCACGCAGGTAGTGACCGCCATGAACGCCACCCACCAGCTCGGCGGCGAAAACTATGTGCTGTGGGGCGGCCGCGAAGGTTACGAGTCCCTGCTGAATACCGACCTGCGCCAGGAGCGTGAGCAGATTGGCCGCTTCCTGCAGATGGTGGTGGAGCACAAGCATAAGATTGGCTTTGGCGGCACGCTGCTTATCGAGCCGAAACCGCAGGAGCCCACCAAGCATCAGTACGATTACGATGTCGCGACGGTGTATGGTTTCCTGAAGCAGTTTGGTCTGGAAAATGAGATCAAGGTGAACATTGAAGCCAACCACGCCACTCTGGCGGGGCACTCTTTCCACCATGAAATCGCCAGCGCCATCGCGCTGGGGATCTTTGGCTCTGTTGATGCCAACCGCGGCGATGCGCAGCTCGGCTGGGATACGGACCAGTTCCCGAACAGCGTGGAAGAAAATACCCTGGTGATGTACGAGATCCTCAAAGCCGGGGGATTCACCACCGGCGGCCTGAACTTTGACGCCAAAGTTCGTCGGCAGAGCACCGACAAATACGACATGTTCTATGGCCATATTGGCGCCATGGACGTGATGGCGCTGTCCCTCAAGCTGGCCGCGCGCATGATTGAGGATGGCAAGCTCGATCAGGGTCTGGCAAAACGCTATGCCGGCTGGCAGGGCGAGCTGGGGCAGAAAATTATGACCGGGCAGATGTCGCTGGATAATATTGCCCGGTACGCTGAGCAGCATAACCTGAATCCGCAGCATCAGAGCGGGCGTCAGGAATTACTCGAAAATCTCGTCAATACCTATATCTTTGGTTAAATTTTGCTGACATGCCCCTGCGGGGGCATGTATTACGCCGTCTGCCTGCAGCCGAAAAATAGCGTTTATTTGTTCGTGCTGTGTTTTTTTGTCAGTGGCGAAAGACCGTCTGTCTAATACCAACGAAGGAGGGAAAGTAGCGATAATTGTGTAATGCCTCTGTGACCGTACAAAATAAAAAATAACTTGTTCTGATGATAGCGACATATTCTGTCAGCTCAGAATAGGCTGGTTATTGTCTGAATAAAATTAACCTATATTGAGAAACTCATGACAATGATAAAAAAGCTTCCATTAACCATGGCGGTTATCGCCGCGTTTTTTCCGCTTACCTCTGTAATGGCGCAAGAATTTACTCAGGAACAGATCGACGCCATCGTCGCCAACGCCGTTGATAAAGCGCTGGCCGACCGCCAGGCGAAAATCGACGCCGCGGCCGACAAAAAGGTCGACGTGATCACCAACCCGCAGACCACCGCCGCCTCGCCGGATATGGCCATTCCGTTCGGCCTCAAGTTCAGCGGCTATGCCCGCTATGGCGCCCATTTCCAGACCGGCGACCAGAAATATGTCGGCGTCGACGGCTCCTATAACGGCGCCTCGGCGATCGGCCGTCTCGGCAACGAAAGCAACGGCGGCGAATTCCAGATCAGCAAGGCCTTCAAAAGCGCGCAGGGGGCTATCTGGGATCTCAACGTGATGTTCGACCACTGGAGCGACGAAGTTAACCTGAAGAAAGCCTACGTCGGCGTCACCAACGTCCTCGACTCCAACCCCAACGCCTATCTCTGGGCCGGCCGCGACTTCCACCAGCGTCCGCAACAGGGGATCAACGACTACTTCTGGATGAACCACGACGGCCAGGGCGCCGGGGTGAAGAACTTTGATATCGGCGGCGTGCAGTTTGACGTGGCGACGGTGTCGCAGGTGAAATCCTGTAGTCCGGAAGTGATGGCAGACGAGACCAACCCGTCGCGTATCACCTGTACCGGCAGCTCCGACACCGGCGACAACGGCCACTACGCGCTGACCACCAAAACCCACAACATCAAGGCCGGGCCGATCGACGTCGAGGTGTACGCCAACTACGGCTTTGACTCGAAGGCGGTGGACAGCGACGCGCGCCTCGAAGCCTGGCAGGGCGGCCTGGTGCTGAGCCACACCAACGACAGCGGGGTGAACAAGGTGATCCTGCGCTACTCCGACAACTCGGATAACAGCGTCTACAACAAAACCGACGACCTGACCACGGTCTACGCCAGCTTCGAGGGCAGCCATAAGTTCACCCAGCAGGCGCAGATCGAATACCTGCTGGCTTTCCATGACTACGACAACGGCAAGGACAACACCGACAACCGTAAAAACTACGGCGCCATCGTCCGGCCGATGTACTTCTGGAACGACGTGCACTCCACCTGGCTGGAAGCGGGCTACCAGCGCGTGGATTACGACCAGGGCGGGGATAACCACGGCTGGAAGCTGACGCTGTCGCAGAACATCGCCATCGGCATGGGGCCGGAGTTCCGCCCGATGCTGCGCTTCTATGTGACCGGCGGTCAGGTGGACAACGAGCATACCGCGAAGGTTAACGGCACCCAGGACCAGCAGCTGGATTCACTGAACGTCGGTGGAATGTTTGAGGCGTGGTTCTGATGCGATAGCGTTGTCGAAGGAGCGTTCCCGGCTGGCGCTACGCTTAGCCGGGCTACGACTGAGGAGGCCTGCGGGATCCCCCCGTAGGTCCGGCAAGCGCAGCGCCGCCGGGCAGCTGGCCCTGGTTCCCTCAGTTCACCGTCAGGCGCAGGGCCAGATCCTGCGGGTAGGGGTCAAAATAGTTCTGCGCCTGCAGGTAACGATCCGGATACTCGGCCAGATAGTGCTTAAGCAGCGTCAGCGGGGCGAGGATCGGCAGCAGCCCGGCGCGATAGTTGAGGATCACCTCCCGCAGCTCGCCGCGCTGGCGGCTGTTGAGCTGGTCGCGGAAATAACCCTGAATATGCATCAGCACGTTGGTGTGGTTTTTCCGCGAGGCGGGCTGCTTGAGGATCGCCATCAGCTTTTCGCGATAGACCTCGAAGAAAGCCTCCAGATCCTCCCATTCATGCAGCGAGGCGACGAACGGGCCGATCTCCCGATAGCCCGCCTGGTGGTGAGCCAGCAGCTGCAGCTTGTAGCGGCTGTGAAAGGCCAGCAGGCCGTGACGGGTCAGGCCGCGGGCGCGCAGGGCGTTGAGTTCATGCAGGGCGAAAACGCGCTCGACAAAATTCTCCCGCAGCAGCGGATCGTGCAGCCGGCCATCCTCTTCCACCGGTAGCCACGGGTAGCGCGCCATCAGGGCGCCGGTAAACAGCCCCACGCCTTCCTTACGCCCGCGATTGCCTTTTTCGTCATACAGCCGCACGCGCTCCATCCCGCAGCTCGGCGATTTGGCGCAGACGATAAAGCCCGACAGCTCGCCCAGGGTTGCCAGATGGGCGCTGGCGAAATCGGCCATCTTCTCCGTCACATCCTCGTGCGGGGCGTGGCTGAAGCGCATGCGGATCTCCCCGACCGGGGTCTGCACCAGGCGGAGCGCCGGACGGGGAACGGGCAGGCCGATCGCCATCTCCGGGCAGACGGGTTTAAACGCCACCCACTGCGCGAGCTCATCCATCACAAAGCCCATACGCTTATGCCCGCCGTCGAATCGCACGGCTGAGCCGGTTAAACATCCGCTGATCCCAATGACAGGTTGCGTGTTCATGGCGCTGTCCTCTCTTCTGCTGTGGTTCGGGTAAAGAAAAGGGTCACGGTGGCGACCGTAATGCCGAATTTCTTCATCTCGGTTTTGTTAAATAAATGGCTGCCGTCCTGCAGGAACATCCAGTCGTCAAAGTGCAGCAGCCACCGGCTGCCGCTGGCCTCGACGTTCATGCTGTAGCGCCAGTGAAAGGCATTGCCTGCCGCCTGGCCGCTGGCCACCCCTTCGATATCCCCGGCGGTGCCCTGATAACGGTTATCGCCGGTGCGGCGAATGCGCCACACCCGCTGCTGCTTCTCGCCATCGTCATAGACAAAGCGCTCATGAAGCGTCAGGGTGTCGCCGACGACGTCGCCATCGATCTCAACATGGAAGCGGCGCAGCTGCTTGCCGTTGCGATCCTGCACCATCCCCCACGCCTCGGTTCGCCCCTGAAAATAGTGAAAGATGTCGAGGGCGGGCTGCTGCTGCCGGTACTCCGTGACCTCGGTGCTGCAGCCAGCGAGGATCAGCATCAGCAGCGCCAGGCCAAGGGTCAGAATGCGTTTCATGGTGTACCTCCGATCAACTGCTGACGCAGTTCGGGATAAGTGGTGCGCGGATCGAGCCAGATGGCGAGAAAGCGGGTGCTGAACGCCGCCGACTGGCGCGGGCCGAGCGGGATAAAGGCGGTCTGCGCGGCGCTGGCGCGGTACCAGAACTGCCCCTCGCCGCCGCTGACCACGAACGCCAGCTGGCTGCCCGGCGCGACGTCCGGCCAGATCCCCTGCAGCATGCGCAGCCAGGCTTCGCTGCGCGGCTCCTGCTGCAGAATACCCTGCGCCTGCCACTGATCGCGGGTGGCCTCCACCAGCGCCTCGCGATCGATATCGCGCTGGTAGGTGATGATCAGCGCCCGATCCTGCTGCGGGCCGTCATACCGGCCATTGGGTGTGCGCAGCTGCGAGTGATAGACGGTGAACGGCCCCCAGGTGAGGGTCGCCTCGCCGACGCGGCGCCACGTCAGCCAGTCGGCGGCGTGGGCCGCCGGAGCGAGGGTGGTCAGCCACAGCAGTAACAGGGCGAATCTCATTTTCGCCTCCCCATCCCCAGATGGAATAACAGCATGAGCACCAGCCAGCCGCAGGCCATGGCGGCCACGGCAAGCGCCATCGGCACCAGCAGGGTCATGGCTCCAAGGCGAGCGCCGATCAGGTAGGCCACCGGGCCGCCGAGGGTCGCCACCGTGGCCAGCACCCAGCCGGGAAGCGTCGTGGTGCGGGTCAGTCGGGTCCAGACGACGGCGAACATCAGCCACAGGGCCACCATCCACAGGGGCAGCAGGCTATCGCCGCGAAAATCGATCAGCCCCGCCAGCGCCCAGCAGGCATCCAGGCCGCAGCCCGCCGTGGCCAACAGCAGGGCGGGCGGACGACTGGCCGCCGGCAACCGCAGCCAGGCGAAGATCGCCAGCGTCAGCCAGATCAGCAGGCCGCGCTCGCGCAACATCACCACCAGCGTCCAGTAAACATCGAACGCGAGGGCCATCAGCAGGTGCTGCGCCGGGCGTGTCATACCCGCTCCGCGGTGAGCTGCACCACGCTGATGGTGCGGGCGTTAAATCCGGCTTCGCAGTAGCCGAAGTAGTAGAGCCACATCCGGCGGAAGCGCTCATCAAAGCCGAGCTTCTCAATATCCTGCCAGGCGTGAGTAAAACGCTGCCGCCAGTGGGCCAGGGTGCGGGCGTAGTCCGGGCCCATGTCGAACAGGTTGCGCACCACAAAATCGGTATGGCGGGTCATCAGCTCGCTCATTGCCGTGATGCTGGGCAAAAAGCCGCCGGGGAAGATGTAGCGCTGGATAAAATCGACGCTTTTGCTGTAGTCGCGATAGCGCTGATCCTGGATGGTGATCGCCTGCAGGGCCATTCTGCCGCCCGGACGCAGGCGTGCCTGGCAGGCGCGGAAGAAGGCCGGCAGGTAGCGCTGGCCCACCGCCTCAATCATCTCCACTGACACCAGTTTGTCGTACTCGCCGCGCAGATCGCGGTAGTCGCAGAGCAGCACCTCGACGCGATCCTGCAGCCCGGCGCGGGCCATGCGCTCGGTAGCCCAGCGGTGCTGCTCCCGGGAAAGGGTGGTGGTGGTGACCCGGCAGCCGTAATGGCGGGCGGCGTACTCGGCCAGCGCCCCCCAGCCGGTGCCAATCTCCAGCAGATGATCGCCGGGAGTGAGCGCCAGCTGGTCGCACAGACGCGCCATCTTGGCCCGCTGGGCCTGGGTCAGATCCTGTTGGTCATCGGTAAACAACGCGCTGGAGTAGAGCAGGTCGTCATCCAGAAAGTGGGCATAAAACTCGTTGCCGAGGTCGTAATGGGCGGCGATGTTCTCCCGCGCCTGGGCGCGGGTGTTGCGGCGGGTCCAGTGGCGCAGGCGGGCGACGGGCTTGCCCACCAGACGAAAGCCGCGCTCCAGACGCCCCAGCACCTCGCCGTTGCGCGCGAGGATCTGCAGCAGCGCCGTCAGCTGGTGACTCTCCCAGTCGCCGTCCATCCAGGCCTCGGCCGCCGCCAGGCTGCCGCCGGTCAGCAGACGCCAGTACACCTCCGGCGTGCAGACCCGTGCCTCGGCGCGCAGCGCGGCGGCGGGGTCGCCAAAATGAAACGTCTGCGCCCCTTCGCGCACGGTGAGCGAGCCTTCGCGGAGGCCGCTCAACAGACGAAAGAGCAGCCAGCGCGCGAGCCGCACGTTGCGCGGCACATCGGGTTCAAGCGCAAAGACGGGATCGGTCATGAGCGTTCACTCCTGCTGACAGGATGGTTGTACAGCGGCACGCGCTTCAGCCACAGCCGCAGCGCCTGCCAGTAGATGGCGAGGACGGTTTTCAGGGTCATCAGCGGCAGACGCAGCAGCAGCCCGCGCAGGTTGGCGCGGGTCAATGGCACGCGGCTCAGGGCCAGCGTGGCGTCGAACACCTTGCTGGCCTGATGGTTTTCAATATGCATGTGCAGCGTTTTGCCGGGCGCGTTGAAGCGCCAGTGATAGACCATGTCCATCGGGTTAAACGGCGAAACGTGAAAGGCTTTCTCCAGCGGGCGCGCCTGCTGGCCGTCCACCGCGTAGTAATGACGCTCATTCCACGGCGTGTTACGCACTTCGGCCAGCACCCAGCGCAGGGTGTCGGCCTCGTCATAGCAGTAGTAAAAGTTGACCGGATTAAAATGGAAGCCGAAGTAGCGCAGCTGGGTCAGGAGCATCACGCGTCCCGCCGGGCGGCAGCCGGTCAGGCTCTCCAGCCGGTTCAGCACCTGGGCCTTCAGCGGCGCGCCCAGCGGATAATCGGCGTCGTACCAGGCAGCGGCGGCCAGGCGGTTGCGGCGGATGCCCGCCTCAGGCAGCCTGTCCAGTTCGTCGAGGTCGAGCCAGGCCATAAACAGGCGGTAGACGAAGTGGTGCGCCTTCGGCTGCAGGCGACGGTGGCGCAGGACGCCCTGATAGAGGCAGCTGTTCATCTCAGTTGCCCTCCGCCGCGGCGATGCCCTGCACCACGTCGAGCGCGCTGCGCACCCCGTCCTCATGAAAGCCGTTGTACCAGTAGGCCCCGCAGTACCAGCTCCGCTGCTGGCCGTTAATCTCTTCGCGCCGCAGCTGGGCCGACCAGCTTTGCGGGTTAAACAGCGGATGCTCATAGACGAAGCGCTGCCAGACGTAGCGGTCATCCACCGGCGCGTCCGGGTTCAGGGTGACGCAGAACAGCGGCGCGTCCGCGGGCAGCCCCTGGAGAATATTCATGTTGTAGGTGACGCAGGCCCGGGCCCGATCCCCGTCGCTCAGGCGATAGTTCCAGCTGGCCCAGGCGCGCTGGCGCTCCGGCAGCCAGCGCGGATCGCTGTGCAGCACCACCTCGTTGCGCTGCCAGCCGATATCCCCGAGGACTTCGCGTTCGGAATCGGTGGGCGCCGCCAGCATCGCCAGGGCCTGCGCGGAGTGGCAGGCGAAGATCACCTGGTCAAAATGCGCCTCCCCGGACGCCAGCCGCAGGGTGACCCCCGTCGGGTGACGGTCCACCTGCTGTATCGGCGCGTTGAGCCGCAGATTCAGACGATCGCCGAGCCTGGCGAGCAGGGCGCGAACGTACTCCCGGGAACCGCCGGGCACCACGTACCACTGCGGGCGATCGCGAATATCCAGCAGGCCGTGGTGTTCAAAGAAGCGTAAAAACAGCGGCAGCGGGAAGCGACGCATCTCCTGCAGCGACGACGACCAGATGGCCGCCCCCATCGGCAGAATATAGTGGCGGGCGAAGAAGGGGCTGAAGCGGTGGCGGGCGAGGAAGCTCTCCAGCGTCGCCCCCGGATCCAGCGCCTCGGTCAGCGCCAGTTTCGCCAGCCGGTTAAAGCGGACGATCTCGCTCAGCAGCCCCCAGAAGGCCGGCTTCAGCAGATTGCGCCGCTGGGCGAAAAGCGAGGTCAGGCTGTGACCGTTGTACTCCAGGCCGCTGGTCGGGTTGTGAACCGAGAAGCTCATCTGCGTTTTTTGCCCGTCGATCCCCAGCTCGCTGAGCAGGCCCATAAAGCGCGGATAGGTGCGATCGTTGTAGACGATAAATCCGGTATCGATGGCCCAGGTGCCCTGCGGCGTGGCGACATCCACGGTGGCGGTGTGGCCGCCCGGCGTGGCGCCCGCTTCGAACAGCGTCACCTGATGGTGTCCGGCCAGCCGCCAGGCGCAGGTCAGCCCGGCGATGCCGCTACCGATGATGGCGATGTTCATGAGCGCACCATCCTGCGCAACAGCAGGCGCTGGATACCCGATGGCAGGCTGGCCAGCAGCCGCAGGGCCAGGCTGAAACCGGTGGGGAAGGCAATGTGGTTTTGGCCTTTCGCCAGGCCATGGCGGATCGCCGTCACCGCCCGATCCACGCTCACCCGGCCGGGCATGGCGAAGTCGTTTTTGCGCGTCAGCGGCGTGTCGACGAAGCCCGGAGAGACCACCGTGACGGCGACCCCTTTCGGCTCCCAGTCCAGACGCAGGCTGTTGGCAAACCAGGTCAGCGCCGCCTTGGAGGCGCCATAGGCTTCCGCGCGCGGGAAGGGTAGCCAGTGCGCCATCGAGCTGACCAGCACCACCCGATCGCCTGCCTCCAGCTGCGTCTGCAGCGCCGCCAGGCAGTTCACCGGCCCGAGAAAGTTGGTGGCCATCACTCGCTCCACGAGGGCGGCATCCACCTGCCCGTGGTCGAGGTATTCGCAGGTCCCGGCGCAGAGAATGATCAGGTCGGCAAAACAGCCCGTCAGCGCCTGGCGACAGGCGTCCCTGTCAGTCATATCGAACAGGCGCACAGTGATGTTGGGGCTGAACTGCTGGAGCGTTGCCAGGCGCGAAGCATCGCGCCCGCAGGCGATAACCAGATGGCCATCCGCCGCGAAGGATTTCGCCAGACCGGCGCCGATCCCGGAGCTGGCGCCGGTGATGAGCACCGTCATCATGAGCGCACCCTCCGCTTCACGCCGCGTACCGCCCAGCCCAGCAGGGGAAGATGCTCGTAGATCATCTCCCCTGCGTCGTAGTAGTCGCGCTGATGGAGGATCTGCTCCCCGGCGATGTCCACCACCGAGCAACCCGGCAGGGCCAGGGTTTCTCCACCGGCAATGCGCGGATGCGACCAGTGCATGGTCCAGGTCACGGCGAACCGTTGGCCGTCGCAGAGCGGCGTGTCGATGGTGAACCGGCACTGCTCCACGTTGGCCAGCAGATGGGTAAAGTAGCGCTGAATGGCGAACAGCCCCTGATGCTGACCAAAAGGATCGCTCAGCGTCGCATCCGGATGGTACAGCGCGGCCAGCGCCGCGGGCGGCTGCGCATCCAGCCCGGCGTAGTACTCAACGAAACGACGAATCACAGACGGCGAGGTGCTCATGGATCACATCCTGGCTAGATACGGTAGCGTAATGGCATACTTAAAACTTACACAAATAAAATTATTTGTCCAAGTTTGTAGAAAAATATATTTTATTTGTGTTAAAAATCATGTTGTTATGATTGGTGTTTTAAGGGGGGATCGTGAGTGGTGCGAAGGGCAAGCGTGCGCCCGCCGCGCCACCGGGCGCTGGCGGAACAGAGAGTGGGGTAAGTTAAAACAGGGGGTTAGAGCGGAATCACCTCGAGGGAGACGACCTGCTGCTGCCAGAGTTCGACCTGCCTCTGGCGGGCGGCGGAAAGTTTGCCGCTGGTAACCAGCAGCCAGTTGCGCTGGGGGAAAATCTCCGGCGCCAGGGCGGCGGGAGGCACCGGCAGAACGTCGATGCGATGGCCCTGGCCGGTACGTTTGAGCGCCTCAAGCCAGATTTCGCAGGCGTCGGTCAAGTGCCAGCCGGTGATCAGAAAGTTGTCCCCGGGCGCCTTCTTGTCGCCTTCGAGGCAAAACGAGGTATAGGCGATGATGATGCCGTCGAGAATTTCGCGCAGCGTCATGATGGCCGGCACGTTGGCGGAGACCTGGCTGCGCAGCGGACGCAGCACCTCGGTGACCAGCTCCTGGCGCGGATATTCGCGTCCGGCGTCGTAGATCAGCTGGCGCAGGGACTCGATTTTTCCCTCTTTCAGCCTCTGCAGCATGGTCTCCTGCAACGTCAGCCAGTTGTTGGTGCGCCGTGCGCCGGGGCGCGACAACAGGGGCTTCACCTGGCTGACTGGTACCCCTTTTTTCACCCAGTCGAGGATCTTCAGCGCCTGCTGGACGTCGTCATCGCTGTACTGACGGTGACCACCATCGGTGCGCAGCGGCTTGAGCAGGCCATAGCGGCGCTGCCAGGCGCGAAGCGTGGTCGCATTTATCCCGCATAGTCGGGCAAATTCGCCGATGGAGTAAGGCATGGAGGCCACCTGTTAACAAAGAATATTCTCAATATACTACGAATCACGTCGGCTGGCGTGAAGTGTAGTGGCTTTGCACTACACTTTCCCCTACCGCGTAAATGAAAGGAGTTCTCATGAAGCTATGGCCTGTTGTCACTGGCGTTGCTATCGCGTTGACCCTGGTGGCCTGCAAATCGCCCACCCCGCCGAAGGGCGTTCAGCCGATTAGCGGGTTTGACGCCAGCCGTTACCTTGGAAAATGGTATGAAGTCGCCCGCCTGGAGAATCGCTTCGAGCGAGGCCTGGAGCAGGTGACCGCCACCTACGGCGCCCGCAGCGACGGGGGGATCAGCGTCGTCAATCGCGGTTATGACCCGGTCAAAAAACGCTGGAGTGAGAGCGACGGAAAAGCCTATTTCACCGGCGCCCCCACCACCGCGGCGCTGAAGGTGTCGTTCTTCGGGCCATTCTACGGCGGCTATAACGTGATCCGCCTGGACGACGACTACCAATACGCGCTGGTCAGCGGCCCCAACCGCGACTATCTGTGGATCCTGTCGCGCACCCCCACCATTCCGGCGGCGGTGAAGCAGGATTACCTGAATACCGCGCGCGAGCTGGGCTTTGACGTCGATCGCCTGGTGTGGATCCGCCAGACGCCGCGCTAGCCTCGCCCCTTAGTGGCTGAGCAGGTGGGTATAAACCACGTACAGCCCGGCCAGCGCCGCCACGTTCAGCGCCACGCTGACGAAAAACCACCGCCGGAAGGGCTGCTTTTGCGTTTTATGGCGAAAGCACTGCTGGCCGAGGATGGCCCCCGGCCAGCCTCCCGCCAGGCCCAGCACCAGCAGCGTGGTTTCCGGCACCCGTCGCCAGGCTTTGCGCGCCGCCAGCTTGTCGGCGCCATAGATAAGCCATGTCAGAAGGCTGCTCAGTAAAAACCACATCGCCAGCGGGTAGGGCAGCAGGGCGCTGCCCACGGCGGTGAGCAGCAGCAGGGAATAACACACCAGGTTCAGATTCATAGGGACGTTCACGCCGGCCAGAAGAATGGCGCCACTATAGCCAATTTCCCGGACCGGCGTAAACGCGGCGGGTTATTCGCTACGCTTGCTCCGATGCCGGGACAGCCACATCAGCTTATATGCCGCCGGAATGATAAATAGCGACAGCAGCGGGGCGGTGATCATACCGCCAATCATCGGTGCGGCGATACGGCTCATGACTTCCGACCCGGCGCCGGTACCCCATAAAATCGGCAACAGGCCGGCGATAATCACCGCCACGGTCATCGCCTTCGGCCGCACGCGCAGCACCGCCCCCTGGTACAGCGCCTCGTCGAGCTTATCGACGCTGAAAGTCTGCGGATTCTTCAGCGACGGTTCCGCCTCGATGGCGTGGCGCAGGTACATCAGCATCACCACGCCAAACTCCGCCGCCACCCCGGCCAGGGCGATAAAGCCGGTCCCGGTGGCTACCGATAAATGGAACCCCATCCAGTAGAGAAACCAGATCCCGCCGACGAGGGCGAACGGCACGCTGGTGATAATCAGCAGCGCCTCGCCGACGCGGCGGAACGCCAGATACAGCAGCACGAAGATAATCATCAGCGTCATCGGCACCATCAGCTTCAGCTTCTGATTGGCGCGCTCCAGCAGCTCAAACTGCCCGGAGTAGGACACACTGATGCCCGGCTTCAGCTTCACCTCCTTGCCGATGGCCTGCTGCAGATCGTGCACTACCGACACCATGTCGCGGTCGCGGGCGTCGATGTAGATCCAACTGGTCGGGCGGGCGTTCTCGGTCTTCAGCATGGATGGTCCGGTGACCACCTTCACCTCAGCCACGTCGCCGAGGACGATCTGCTGCTTCAGCGGCGTGAGGATCGGCAGCTGGCGGAGGGTCTCCGGGCTGTCGCGATAGCTCTGCGGGTAGCGGATGTTGATCGGGTAGCGCTCGACGCCCTCTACCGTTTCGCCAACCATCGCGCCGCCGATGGCGGACGAGACGAACAGCTGCACGTCGCCGACGGTCATCCCGTAGCGGGCCGCCTTCTCACGCTGAATATCAATATTGAGGTAGCGCCCGCCGACCAGCCGCTCGGCTAATGCCGACGTGACTCCCGGCACGGTGCGCGCCACCCCTTCAATTTGTTCGGCGATGGCGTCGATATCGGCCAGATTAGTGCCGGAAACTTTAATGCCAATCGGGCTCTTGATGCCGGTGGAGAGCATGTCGATGCGGTTGCGGATCGGCGGCACCCACAGGTTCGCCAGCCCCGGCAGGCGCACGGTCTTGTCCAGCTCCTCGACGATCTTCTCCATGGTCATTCCCGGTCGCCACTGATCCTGCGGCTTAAGCTGAATCGTGGTCTCTACCATCTCCAGCGGCGCCGAGTCGGTAGCGGTTTCGGCCTTGCCGGTTTTGCCGAACACCCGGGCCACTTCCGGCACCGTCATGATCAGCTTATCGGTTTTCTGCAGCATATCCGCCGCCTGCGCAGCGGAGATCCCCGGCAGCGTTGACGGCATATACAGCAGATCGCCCTCGTTGATCTGCGGCAGAAACTCGCCGCCGACCCGGTTAAGCGGCCAGACAACCGTCAGGATCGACAGAAGCGCGATCAGCAGGGTAGTCTTCGGCCAGTGCAGCACCTTCAGCAGCAGCGGGTGATAAATGCGGATCAAAAAGCGGTTCAACGGGTTGCTGCTCTCCGCCGGGATCCTGCCGCGGATCCAGAAGCCCATCAGGATCGGGATCACCACGATCGCCAGCAGCGCCGCCCCGGCCATCGACCAGGTTTTGGTGAAGGCCAGCGGGCCGAACAGTTTGCCCTCCTGGCCTTCGAGGGTGAAAATCGGGATAAACGACAGAGTAATGATCAGCAGGCTGATAAACAGCGCCGGGCCGACCTCCACCGAGGCATCGGTAATGATTTTCCAGCGTGTGTCGTTGCTGAGCTTCTCTCCCGGGTGCTGATGTTCCCACTCCTCCAGCCGCTTATGGGCGTTCTCAATCATCACGATGGCGGCATCGACCATCGCTCCCACCGCAATCGCGATCCCGCCCAGCGACATGATGTTGGCGTTGAGCCCCTGGAAATGCATCATGATAAAGGCGAAGCACAGGCCGAGCGGCAGCGAGATAATCGCTACCAGCGCCGAGCGCACGTGCCACAGGAACAGGGCACAGACCAGCGCGACGACGATAAACTCTTCCAGCAGTTTGTGGCTGAGGTTGTCGATGGCGCGGTCGATAAGCTGGCTGCGGTCGTAGGTGGTGACCACTTCAACCCCTTCCGGCAGGCTGCTTTGCAGCGACGCCAGCTTCTCTTTGACCGCGGAGATCACTTCGCGGGCGTTCTTGCCGGAGCGCAGGATCACCACCCCGCCGGCCACTTCGCCTTCGCCGTTAAGCTCGGCGATACCGCGGCGCATCTCCGGGCCAATCTGCACCCGCGCGACGTCGCCGAGATAGACCGGCACACCGTTGTCACCGGTTTTCAGCACGATATTTTTGAAGTCGTCGAGCGTCTGCAGGTAGCCGCTGGCGCGCACCATATATTCGGCTTCCGCCAGTTCGACGGAAGAACCGCCCGCCTCCTGGTTAGAGACGTCCAGCGCCGATTTCACCTCGCCGAGGCTGATGCCGTACTGGGTCAGCTTCATCGGGTCGACAACAATCTGGTACTCCTTGACCACGCCGCCCACCGACGCCACTTCCGAGACGTTAGGGATGGTTTTCAGCTCATATTTTAAGAACCAGTCCTGCAGGGAGCGCAGTTCGGCGAGGTCGTGCTTGCCGCTGCGGTCGACCAGCGCGTACTCGAAGACCCAGCCGACGCCGGTGGCGTCCGGGCCCATTTCGGCGCTGACCCCGGCGGGAAGTTTGCCCTGCACCTGGTTGAGATACTCCAGCACCCGCGAGCGCGCCCAGTAAGGATCGGTGCCGTCTTCAAAAATCACGTAGACGTAGGAGTCGCCAAACTGCGAGAAGCCGCGTACCGTTTTAGCGCCGGGCACCGACAGCATGGTGGTGGTCAGCGGCCAGGTGACCTGGTTTTCGACGATCTGCGGCGCCTGCCCCGGATAGCTGGTTTTGACGATCACCTGTACGTCGGAGAGGTCCGGCAGAGCGTCCACCGGGGTATGGACGATGGTCCAGGTCCCCCAGATGCTGAGAAACAGCGCCGCCATCATCACCAGGAAACGGTTGGCCACCGAGCGGCGGATAATCCATTCAATCATTGTTCCGTTCCTCAGTGCGCGTGGGCGGCAGGAGCCGTGACATCAGGAGCCTGCGCGCGCATGCGCTCCAGCGCGCCGGAGATATTGGCTTCCGAGTCGATCAGGAACAGGCCGCTGGCGACGACTTTCTCACCCTCCTGCAGCCCGCTGCGAATGGCCGTGACGCCAGCGGATTCATGGAATACCTGCACGCGTTTCGGCACGAAGCGGCCCTCATTATCCACGGTAATCACTCGCTGCTCGCTGCCGCTGTCGATCAGCGCTTTGGAGGGGATCAGCAGCATCGGTTCGCTTTCACTGGTCAGTTGCAGATAGGCATTCATCCCCGGCTTCAGCGCTTCATCCGGGTTGTTGACTTGCAGGCGCAGCTGCAGGGTACGGGTGGCGCTAT
Organism: Klebsiella sp. w6; assembly: GCF_033100215.1. Lineage (NCBI taxonomy): Bacteria > Pseudomonadati > Pseudomonadota > Gammaproteobacteria > Enterobacterales > Enterobacteriaceae > Klebsiella > Klebsiella sp. w6. Next base: position 4,918,184 of record NZ_CP136907.1, on the reverse strand, counting down.
CGACGCTGGGGAGAAGGGTCCATTTGCTGATGCTGAAGGTTTTTCCCGGCCAGGCGGGAACCTGAATGGCGAACTGCGAGGCGTCTTTAATTAGCCAGACGATGGATTCCGGCACCGCCACGCTGACCCACACCGGGTCCATGCCCTGAATTTTCGCCACCACATTATCTTTGGCGATATTCATTCCGGCACGCAGATCGAAGGCGGTAATCACGCCATCGATCGGCGCTTTGAGGGTAAAGCGGGTCTGGATTTTACGCGTGGTTTTCAGGCGGCGGATATCGTCATCCGGCATTCCGGCGAGGCGCAGGCGCTCGAGGATCCCCTCGACCTGGGTGGCGGTGCCCCCGGTCTCCTGCAACAACAGATATTCGCTCTGCGCTTCCACCCAGTCAGGGATGGTCAGCTCGAGGAGCGGCGTGCCTTGTTTCACCTTGTCGCCGACGGTCAACGGATAGACTTTATTGATAAAGCCCGCCGCCCGCGCCTGCATAATCACATACTGGTACTCGTTATAGCTAATGTTGGCCGGGAAGGTCTGAGCGTAGCGCAGCGGCCCGCGGGTGACCGCGGCGGTTTTTACGCCGAGATTCTGGGTCTGCGTCGGGTCGATACGCACCCCCGACGCACCAGCGGCGGCATGCTCCTCATCGGCGTATTTCGGCACCAGATCCATATCCATAAACGGCGATTTACCCGGTTTATCGAAGCGGGTGTTCGGGTACATCGGATCGTACCAGAACAGCACTTTACGCTGCTGCTCGGCCGCCGGAGCGGCAGCGTGGGGCGGGGAAAGCCGGGCGTACAGCGCCGCAGTAAGCGCGCCGCCAATCACCATGCTGCCGAGGATCAGCGCCGTATTTTTCAGTGTCAGGGATGCCATGTGTCGTCCATTTAGTCGTTGAGGGGCTTACCGTCGCCGGGCCATTAGTGGGCGCGAATATCCTGCAGCAGCGACAGGTTGCCCTGCTGAACGAAGGTGAAGTCCACGCTGTCGCCATCCTTCACATTGTTGAGCTGCGTCTGCGGGGTGATGGTGAAGCGCATGGTCATCGGCGGCCAGTTCACCGCCGGGATGGCCTCGTGGGCGATGGTGATTTTTTTGCTATCCATATCAATAGCTTTAATGACGCCTTTGCCGCTGATGCTTTGCGCCTGCGCGGCGGTGGGCTCCTCGTGCATCGCCATGCCGGCGTGCGGGTCGGCGGCCTGGGCGGCGAACACCGCGCCAGAGAGCAGGGTGAACAGGGCGATTTTAGAGAGTGAATTCATCATCAAGACTCCTTGGGTTATTCCATCCAGCCGCCGCCGAGGGCGGTGAACAGGGTGATTTCATTAGCCTGACGGGAATAGTTGAGTTCCAGCAGGGTTTGTCGGGTGGTAAAAATGTCGCGCTGGGCGCTCAGGACTTCGATGTAGCTGACCGCGCCGTGACGATAGAGCGCAGTAGCGCGCTGCAGGGTGATATTTAGTGAAGCGAGATAGCGCTCCTGGGCGGCAATCTGATCGGCCAGGCTTTGGCGCAGGGCCAGCGCGTCGGCCACCTCTTTAAAGGCGGACTGTATTTTTTGTTCATAGTTGACCACCTGCTGCTGCTGGCGGATCTCCGCCAGATCGAGGTTGGCCTGATTACGCCCGGCGTTGAAAATCGGCAGTTCAATTTTGGGGATGAAGTTCCACATCGCGCTGCCGGCGTTAAACAGGCTGGAGAGCTCGCTGCTGCTGCCGGAGAGCGAGCTGGTCAGGGTGATCGCCGGGAAGAAGGCCGCCCGCGCGGCGCCGATGTTGGCGTTGGCCGCCCGCAGGCTGTGTTCCGCTTCCAGAATATCCGGCCGCTGCAGCAGGATCGCTGAGGAGAGCGATGGCGGCAGAGTGACGCCTTGCAGATCGATGGCGCTGCTGGCGCTATCGTCCGGCAGATGCTGGTAGCTGCCGAGCAGCAGTTGCAGGGCGTTATTGGCCTGCGCCAGCTGGCCCTGACGTTTGGCGATATCGGCACGGGTGCTCTCGATCATCCCGCGCGCCTGCTCCAGCGCCAGCACGGTGGTGCTTCCGGTCAGCAGCTGTTTTTCAACGAAGGCGTAAGACTGCTGATAGTTCTGTAAGGTGTCGTTGGCCACCTGCAACTGCGCTGCCGCCAGCCGCTGGTTGAAGTAGCTTTGTGAAACGTTAGCAATCAACAGGATATGCACCGCACGCCGCGCCTCTTCGCTGGCGAAGAAGTTCTGCCGGTCGGCCTCGCTGAGGTTTTTCAACCGGCCAAAGAAGTCGAGGTCATAGCTGAGATTCAGGCCGGCGGCATAATCGCTGCTGGTGGTGGTGTCGCCTTTAAGCTTGCCGCCATAGGTGGTGCTGCCGTCACCGTTCAATTGCGGGTAGCGGTCGGCGTCGGTAACCCGGTACTGGGCGCGGGCTTCCTGCACTTTCAGCGTCGCCATCCGCAGATCGCGGTTATTTATCAGCGCGGTGCTAATCAGGCTTTTCACCTGCGGGTCGACGAAAAAGGTGCGCCAGCCGGTCTCCTGATAGCCCGCTGTCGCAGTAACCAGCTTGTTCTGGCTGAGAGAGAACTGCTGCGGCACCGGCGCGGCGGGGCGCTGGTAGTCCGGAGCGAGCGACAGACAGCCGGTTAAGGCAAATATCACGCTGAGGGTAAGTAGCTGTATAGAACGCATGGCGGCAGACGCTTTCGACGATTTATCCATGGCAGCTACTTTACGTAGCGGGCTCTGTTCAACGCGTGACAGGAAAATGACAAAGCTGTCATTTTCCTGATATTTCATTGCTATCCGGAGTCGCTTCTCTAAAATTGAATACCCGCACAGAACGCGCGTGAAGGAGCCTGCCGTGAAGATTTTGATTGTCGAAGATGAGAAGAAAACCGGAGAGTACCTGACCAAAGGGCTCACCGAGGCCGGCTTCGTCGTCGACCTGGCCGATAACGGCCTCAACGGCTATCACCTGGCGATGACCAGCGACTACGATCTGCTGATCCTCGATATCATGCTGCCGGACGTGAACGGCTGGGATATCGTCCGCATGCTGCGCGCCGCCAATAAAGGCATGCCGATCCTGCTGCTCACCGCGCTTGGCACTATTGAGCATCGGGTGAAGGGCCTGGAACTGGGCGCCGACGACTATCTGGTGAAGCCATTTGCTTTTGCGGAGCTGCTGGCGCGAGTGCGGACCCTGCTGCGCCGCGGGGCGGCGGTCATCGTCGAAAGCCAGTTTCAGGCGGCGGATCTCAGCGTCGATTTGGTCAGCCGCAAGGTGACGCGCGGCGCGACGCGTATCACCCTGACCAGTAAGGAATTCACTCTGCTGGAGTTCTTCCTGCGCCATCAGGGCGAGGTGCTGCCGCGTTCGTTAATTGCCTCGCAGGTCTGGGATATGAATTTCGACAGCGACACTAACGCCATCGACGTGGCGGTGAAGCGGCTGCGCGCCAAAATTGATAACGACTTCGAGCCGAAGCTAATCCAGACCGTGCGCGGCGTCGGCTATATGCTTGAGGTGCCGGATGGCCGCTAAGCGCCCCTTTTCCCTGGCAACCCGGCTGACCTTCTTTATTAGCCTCGCCACCATCATTGCCTTCTTTGCTTTCACCTGGATCATGATCCATTCGGTGAAGGCCCACTTTGAAGAGCGCGACGTGCACGATCTCAGGCAGCTCAGCACCACCCTGGAGACGGTGCTCAACCACGCCGACTACCCGCAGGCGCGGCGACTGGAGATCGTGAGGAATATCATTGCGGGTTACGCCAACGTCTTTATCTGTCTGGACGACGGCCAGGGCAATATTTTGTTTCAGTCGCCAGACGGGCCGGATCTCAGCCATATGCTGAGTACGCCGGGGCTGGCGATGCAGCTGCGCGACGGGAATGTGATTTCATGGACTGACCCGCAGCCGCGGAAGATGGTTCATGATAATCATCCAATGGAGACCCGCGCCTGGCGGCTGATCATGCTGCCGCTGGGCAAGCAGGCGGACGGCAAACCGGCGTACCACCTGCTGATGGCCTTATCCATCGATTTTCACCTGCACTATATTAATGAGCTGAAAGCGAAGCTGATTTCCGCGGCGACGATAATCAGTTTGCTGATCATCGCCATCGTGCTGTTTGTGGTCTATCAGGGGCATAAGCCCATCCGCCAGATCAGTCGCCAGATCCAGAATATTACCTCGCGGGATCTCGACGTGCGCCTTGACCCGCAGGCCGTGCCTATCGAGCTGGAGCGGCTGGCGCTGTCGTTTAACCATATGCTGGAGCGCATAGAGGATGTCTTTACCCGCCAGTCCAACTTCTCCGCCGATATCGCCCATGAAATCCGCACGCCGATTACCAACCTGGTGACGCAAACCGAAATCGCTTTAAGCCAGAGCCGCAGCCAGCAGGAGCTGGAAGAGGTGTTGTATTCCAATCTCGAAGAGTTCTCGCGGATGTCGCGGATGGTCAGCGATATGCTGTTCCTCGCCCAGGCGGATAATAACCAACTGATCCCTGAGCAACAGGCGCTGGATCTGGCTGATGAAGTGCATAAGGTGTTTGAGTTCTTTGAAGCGTGGGCGGAAGAGAAGGCGGTGGCGCTGCGCTTTGTCGGTAGCCACTGCCGGGTGACGGGCGATCCGCTGATGCTGCGGCGAGCGATCAGCAACCTGCTGTCGAATGCGATCCGCTACACGCCGGCCGGCCAGGCGGTGACCATCCAGTTGAGCGAAAGCGCCGAGACGATCCGTCTGGTGGTGGAGAATCCCGGTACGCCGATTGCCGTCGAGCATCTTCCGCGGCTGTTTGACCGTTTCTATCGCGTCGACCCCTCGCGTCAGCGCAAAGGCGAGGGCAGCGGTATCGGCCTGGCGATTGTGAAATCCATCGTCAGCGCCCACCACGGCAGCGTAGCGGTGCAGTCCGATCGGCGCTCTACGCGGTTTATTATCGTGCTGCCGAAATAGACGCAATAACGGCTGAAAGCCAGCGGGCAGCGCCAGGCGGCCGCCCGCAGTATTGCCGCTCTCTTACTCTTCGAAGTACCAGTAGCCCTGATTAATCAGCCGCGTCAGTTCGCTCACGAACGCCGGATTCTGCAGGCCGCTGCCGAGCTCTTCCTGACCTAATGAGGTATAGCGGCACAGCGCATCCAGCGCTTCGGCATCGGTGGTGTCCAGCTGTTCGCTATGCACGAAGAAGCTGTCGCCGATATGCAGAACGCGCAGGCCGCTCAGACGAGAAAGCTTTTCGCCGCCCAGCAGCGCATCGACCACTTCCTCTTCTTCATACGGTGGTTCCGCCGGCGCAATATCCAGCTCGTGACGCGGGGTGGTCACGAAACTGCCGAACCACTGCTTGAAGTCTTCCGGCTGGCGAATCATGTCGATCATCATGGTGCGCAGACGTTCGAGTTCATACTCCTCAACCCGGCCCGGATGCTCGCGGCAGGTGAGGTCCGGATCGCTGTAGTGCTCGCCGCCAAGATCGTTCTCCAGCACATAGTCGGCGAAGCTGCTGATCAGGTCGCGACCGTTTGGCCCGCGGAAGCCGACGGAGTAGTTCAGTGCGGTTTCGTGGGTCACGCCATCGTGCGGGAATCCTGGTGGAATATAGAGGATATCGCCCGGCTGCAGATCTTCATCAATGATCGGCGGGAACGGATCGACGTGCAGCAGTGCCGGATGCGGGCAGAACTGACGCATCGGCAGCTTATCGCCCACGCGCCAGCGGCGGCTGCCCATGCCCTGAATAATAAAGACGTCATACTGATCGATATGCGGGCCGACGCCGCCGCCGGGGACGGAGAAGGAGATCATCAGGTCGTCCAGACGCCAGTCCGGCAGTACGCGGAACGGGCGCACCAGCTCGGCGGCGGGCATATGCCAGTGGTTTACCGCCTGGGCCAGCAGCGACCAGCCGGTTTCGCCCAGCCCGTCAAAATGTTCAAAAGGACCATTGCTGGCCTGCCATTTGCCGTTGGTCAGGCTGACCAGTCGGCTGTCGACTTCCGGCTCCATGGCTAATCCGGCCAGCTCGTCCGGGGTAATCGGGTCGACGAAGTCCGGAAACGCGTTTTTTAATACCACCGGCTGTTTTTGCCAGTACTTCTCTAAAAACTCGGGCCAGTTAATGTTGAGTTGATAAGCCATCGATTATTACCAGTAAGAAGAAACGGGCCTGATTATAGAAACGGGGGCCAGGTGGGCGCTTTGTCGTGGGTCAAGAGTGGTGCTTAATTCACCATCGGCGCGATAATGGCGTTGGGTAAGAGAGAAAAATCACATTTTTGCCAAAAAACGATCTTAGCGTAAACGGCGCTGCAGGCCGCATGAACACTGGGATGGCGCCTTGAATGGTAAGAAGATGAATAAGCGAAAAGTTCAAATAATGAGCGGTCGATAAGATTTTTCTATTTTAACGCTTGCTACTTCCGGCGAACTCCCTATAATGCGCTCCCACTGACACGGCAGATGTGAATCACTTCACACAAACAGCCAGTTCGGTTGAAGAGAAAAATCCTGAAATTCAGGGTTGACTCTGAAAGAGGAAAGCGTAATATACGCCACCTCGCGACAGAGCGCTAAAGCGCGTCGCAACTGCTCTTTAACAATTTATCAGACAATCTGTGTGGGCACTCAAAGTGACATGGATTCTTAACGTCCTCGGACGAAAAATGAATACCAAGTCTCTGAGTGAACATACGTAATTCATTACGAAGTTTAATTCACGAGCATCAAACTTAAATTGAAGAGTTTGATCATGGCTCAGATTGAACGCTGGCGGCAGGCCTAACACATGCAAGTCGAGCGGTAGCACAGAGAGCTTGCTCTCGGGTGACGAGCGGCGGACGGGTGAGTAATGTCTGGGAAACTGCCTGATGGAGGGGGATAACTACTGGAAACGGTAGCTAATACCGCATAACGTCGCAAGACCAAAGTGGGGGACCTTCGGGCCTCATGCCATCAGATGTGCCCAGATGGGATTAGCTAGTAGGTGGGGTAACGGCTCACCTAGGCGACGATCCCTAGCTGGTCTGAGAGGATGACCAGCCACACTGGAACTGAGACACGGTCCAGACTCCTACGGGAGGCAGCAGTGGGGAATATTGCACAATGGGCGCAAGCCTGATGCAGCCATGCCGCGTGTGTGAAGAAGGCCTTCGGGTTGTAAAGCACTTTCAGCGGGGAGGAAGGCGGTGAGGTTAATAACCTCATCGATTGACGTTACCCGCAGAAGAAGCACCGGCTAACTCCGTGCCAGCAGCCGCGGTAATACGGAGGGTGCAAGCGTTAATCGGAATTACTGGGCGTAAAGCGCACGCAGGCGGTCTGTCAAGTCGGATGTGAAATCCCCGGGCTCAACCTGGGAACTGCATTCGAAACTGGCAGGCTAGAGTCTTGTAGAGGGGGGTAGAATTCCAGGTGTAGCGGTGAAATGCGTAGAGATCTGGAGGAATACCGGTGGCGAAGGCGGCCCCCTGGACAAAGACTGACGCTCAGGTGCGAAAGCGTGGGGAGCAAACAGGATTAGATACCCTGGTAGTCCACGCTGTAAACGATGTCGATTTGGAGGTTGTGCCCTTGAGGCGTGGCTTCCGGAGCTAACGCGTTAAATCGACCGCCTGGGGAGTACGGCCGCAAGGTTAAAACTCAAATGAATTGACGGGGGCCCGCACAAGCGGTGGAGCATGTGGTTTAATTCGATGCAACGCGAAGAACCTTACCTGGTCTTGACATCCACAGAACTTTCCAGAGATGGATTGGTGCCTTCGGGAACTGTGAGACAGGTGCTGCATGGCTGTCGTCAGCTCGTGTTGTGAAATGTTGGGTTAAGTCCCGCAACGAGCGCAACCCTTATCCTTTGTTGCCAGCGGTTAGGCCGGGAACTCAAAGGAGACTGCCAGTGATAAACTGGAGGAAGGTGGGGATGACGTCAAGTCATCATGGCCCTTACGACCAGGGCTACACACGTGCTACAATGGCATATACAAAGAGAAGCGACCTCGCGAGAGCAAGCGGACCTCATAAAGTATGTCGTAGTCCGGATTGGAGTCTGCAACTCGACTCCATGAAGTCGGAATCGCTAGTAATCGTAGATCAGAATGCTACGGTGAATACGTTCCCGGGCCTTGTACACACCGCCCGTCACACCATGGGAGTGGGTTGCAAAAGAAGTAGGTAGCTTAACCTTCGGGAGGGCGCTTACCACTTTGTGATTCATGACTGGGGTGAAGTCGTAACAAGGTAACCGTAGGGGAACCTGCGGTTGGATCACCTCCTTACCTTAAAGAACCTGCCTTTGTAGTGCTCACACAGATTGTCTGATGAAAGTAAAGAAGCAAGGCGTCTTGCGATTGAGACTTCAGTGTCCCCTTCGTCTAGAGGCCCAGGACACCGCCCTTTCACGGCGGTAACAGGGGTTCGAATCCCCTAGGGGACGCCACTTGCTGGTTCGTGAGTGAAAGACGCGTGCCGATGTATCTCAAAACTCATCTTCGGGTGATGTTTGAGATATTTGCTCTTTAAAAATCTGGATCAAGCTGAAAATTGAAACGACACATCTTTAATGGTGTGTTCGAGTCTCTCAAATTTTCGCGACACGATGGTGTTTTACGAAACATCTTCGGGTTGTGAGGTTAAGCGACTAAGCGTACACGGTGGATGCCCTGGCAGTCAGAGGCGATGAAGGACGTGCTAATCTGCGAAAAGCGTCGGTAAGGTGATATGAACCGTTACAGCCGGCGATGTCCGAATGGGGAAACCCAGTGTGATTCGTCACACTATCGTTAACTGAATACATAGGTTAACGAGGCGAACCGGGGGAACTGAAACATCTAAGTACCCCGAGGAAAAGAAATCAACCGAGATTCCCCCAGTAGCGGCGAGCGAACGGGGAGCAGCCCAGAGTCTGAATCAGCTTGTGTGTTAGTGGAACGGTCTGGAAAGTCCGACGGTACAGGGTGATAGTCCCGTACACCAAAATGCACAGGTTGTGAACTCGAAGAGTAGGGCGGGACACGTGGTATCCTGTCTGAATATGGGGGGACCATCCTCCAAGGCTAAATACTCCTGACTGACCGATAGTGAACCAGTACCGTGAGGGAAAGGCGAAAAGAACCCCGGCGAGGGGAGTGAAAAAGAACCTGAAACCGTGTACGTACAAGCAGTGGGAGCACCTTCGGGTGTGACTGCGTACCTTTTGTATAATGGGTCAGCGACTTATATTCTGTAGCAAGGTTAACCGTATAGGGGAGCCGCAGGGAAACCGAGTCTTAACTGGGCGTTAAGTTGCAGGGTATAGACCCGAAACCCGGTGATCTAGCCATGGGCAGGTTGAAGGTTGGGTAACACTAACTGGAGGACCGAACCGACTAATGTTGAAAAATTAGCGGATGACTTGTGGCTGGGGGTGAAAGGCCAATCAAACCGGGAGATAGCTGGTTCTCCCCGAAAGCTATTTAGGTAGCGCCTCGTGAACTCATCTTCGGGGGTAGAGCACTGTTTCGGCTAGGGGGTCATCCCGACTTACCAACCCGATGCAAACTACGAATACCGAAGAATGTTATCACGGGAGACACACGGCGGGTGCTAACGTCCGTCGTGAAGAGGGAAACAACCCAGACCGCCAGCTAAGGTCCCAAAGTCATGGTTAAGTGGGAAACGATGTGGGAAGGCACAGACAGCCAGGATGTTGGCTTAGAAGCAGCCATCATTTAAAGAAAGCGTAATAGCTCACTGGTCGAGTCGGCCTGCGCGGAAGATGTAACGGGGCTAAACCATGCACCGAAGCTGCGGCAGCGACACTATGTGTTGTTGGGTAGGGGAGCGTTCTGTAAGCCTGCGAAGGTGGCCTGTGAGGGTTGCTGGAGGTATCAGAAGTGCGAATGCTGACATAAGTAACGATAAAGCGGGTGAAAAGCCCGCTCGCCGGAAGACCAAGGGTTCCTGTCCAACGTTAATCGGGGCAGGGTGAGTCGACCCCTAAGGCGAGGCCGAAAGGCGTAGTCGATGGGAAACAGGTTAATATTCCTGTACTTGGTGTTACTGCGAAGGGGGGACGGAGAAGGCTATGTTAGCCGGGCGACGGTTGTCCCGGTTTAAGCATGTAGGCGGAGGTTCCAGGTAAATCCGGTACCTTTTAACGCTGAGGTGTGATGACGAGGCACTACGGTGCTGAAGTAACAAATGCCCTGCTTCCAGGAAAAGCCTCTAAGCATCAGGTAACATTAAATCGTACCCCAAACCGACACAGGTGGTCAGGTAGAGAATACCAAGGCGCTTGAGAGAACTCGGGTGAAGGAACTAGGCAAAATGGTGCCGTAACTTCGGGAGAAGGCACGCTGGTGTGTAGGTGAAGTCCCTGCGGACGGAGCTGAGACCAGTCGAAGATACCAGCTGGCTGCAACTGTTTATTAAAAACACAGCACTGTGCAAACACGAAAGTGGACGTATACGGTGTGACGCCTGCCCGGTGCCGGAAGGTTAATTGATGGGGTTATCCGTAAGGAGAAGCTCTTGATCGAAGCCCCGGTAAACGGCGGCCGTAACTATAACGGTCCTAAGGTAGCGAAATTCCTTGTCGGGTAAGTTCCGACCTGCACGAATGGCGTAATGATGGCCAGGCTGTCTCCACCCGAGACTCAGTGAAATTGAACTCGCTGTGAAGATGCAGTGTACCCGCGGCAAGACGGAAAGACCCCGTGAACCTTTACTATAGCTTGACACTGAACATTGAGCCTTGATGTGTAGGATAGGTGGGAGGCTTTGAAGCGTGGACGCCAGTCTGCGTGGAGCCAACCTTGAAATACCACCCTTTAATGTTTGATGTTCTAACGTTGGCCCCTTATCGGGGTTGCGGACAGTGTCTGGTGGGTAGTTTGACTGGGGCGGTCTCCTCCCAAAGAGTAACGGAGGAGCACGAAGGTTAGCTAATCCTGGTCGGACATCAGGAGGTTAGTGCAATGGCATAAGCTAGCTTGACTGCGAGCGTGACGGCGCGAGCAGGTGCGAAAGCAGGTCATAGTGATCCGGTGGTTCTGAATGGAAGGGCCATCGCTCAACGGATAAAAGGTACTCCGGGGATAACAGGCTGATACCGCCCAAGAGTTCATATCGACGGCGGTGTTTGGCACCTCGATGTCGGCTCATCACATCCTGGGGCTGAAGTAGGTCCCAAGGGTATGGCTGTTCGCCATTTAAAGTGGTACGCGAGCTGGGTTTAGAACGTCGTGAGACAGTTCGGTCCCTATCTGCCGTGGGCGCTGGAGAATTGAGGGGGGCTGCTCCTAGTACGAGAGGACCGGAGTGGACGCATCACTGGTGTTCGGGTTGTCATGCCAATGGCACTGCCCGGTAGCTAAATGCGGAAGAGATAAGTGCTGAAAGCATCTAAGCACGAAACTTGCCCCGAGATGAGTTCTCCCTGAGACTATAAGTCTCCTGAAGGAACGTTGAAGACGACGACGTTGATAGGCCGGGTGTGTAAGCGCAGCGATGCGTTGAGCTAACCGGTACTAATGAACCGTGAGGCTTAACCTTACAACGCCGAAGCTGTTTTGGCGGATTTGAGAGAATTTTCAGCTCTGATACAGATTACTCGATGCGTCCGTGAGACGTGTTGAAAACAGAATTTGCCTGGCGGCACTAGCGCGGTGGTCCCACCTGACCCCATGCCGAACTCAGAAGTGAAACGCCGTAGCGCCGATGGTAGTGTGGGGTCTCCCCATGTGAGAGTAGGGAACTGCCAGGCATCAAACAAGTGAAGAGCCCATCCTTACGGATGGGCTTTTTGCGTTTCTGTGGACCGGGCAGCGTGCCGGCATGTCTCCCCGGTGGCGCTGCGCTTACCGGGGCTACGGATTCGCACCCGCCCTGCACGACCTGTAGCCCGGACAAGGTGCGCAGCACCGCCTCCGGGGAAACATCCGGCCCGACCGCCTGGTTCGTTAACATCAGTAATACCTATCACATTAATAGGTTATCCTGCAATTGTCCTTACTAATAATATGGATTATCTTCCCTGCGTGATGAATCAACGCATCATCTCTCCCGAGGGAGAAAAATAGAAAGCAACTCGCTTATTTCTCATCCTGTTAACTGGTTATAAAGTCAATGAAAAAACCGCTAATTGGGATTCTGGCTTTCGCTTATGGACTAAGCTTACCTCTGTTTGCTGCTGATACCGCCACATTAACGCTCTCCGGGCGGGTGGTTTCAGAAACCTGCAGTACCGATATCGTCAATAAACAACCTCAGCAGCGTTGCGGAAAGAATACCTATCTTATTGCTTCGCAAAATAGCGTGACGAATGCTCGCGGCGTGATCACGCGGACGGTGAATTTACCGGATGATGCAAGTCGGAAAATAATTATTAGTAGTTACGATTAATATTATCTCTCTATTTCAGCGCCAGTTTATTGTGCCTCGGTAAAATAATGGCGCTGCCTCTTCCTCCCGCAAAATAACGCACTTACGATTCAGAAAAAATATTTCCGTGACTGAATACTTCGCTCCCGGATGTATTGTGGCAAACGGTATGCTTCTTCCCTGTTTTTGTCTTAATGAGCTACATCATTAACACTTTGTTAACTTGATCTGGTTTATATGGCGGAAAATTTGTTATACAAAGAGGGATGATTGCCTGTATGGATGCTGCCCGAAATACCTTGCGAGACATATGCAGGTTATCGGCTGGCAATATGAGAATAGAAATGAAAATCCTGCTTAACTGGTCGCCACTGCGCCAGCTCTTCACTTACATTCAGGAGCGCTTTACCTTTCTGGTGCTGCTCTGCTGGCCAGCGATTATCTGGCTGTTCTGCCGGGTCGGGGTGTGGCTCACCGATAACGTGTACGAGCTGTTGGGGAAATCACCCGCCCAGTCCTTCACCGTCTACCTGCAGCCGTTTATGACCCCCGGCACGCTGCTGCGTATCTCCATCAGCTGGATTGTCTTATTGTTTATCCTGTTTAGTATGGCGATGGCCTTCACCTGGGGTTTACGTCGCTTTATGAACCGCCACAAATAAATCCCTGGGCCGCCGTAAGTCGACGGCCCTTCTTAAGCCCTTACGCCATCTCGCCAATAGTCTTACGAAAACGCAGCAACGCGATAGTAAAGAACACCCCGCCGATAGCCAGCAAGGTTAAGAACTGCGGCCAGACGATGGCAAAGCTGGCGCCACGGTACAGTATCGCCTGCGCCAGACTGACGAAGTGGGTGGTCGGCATGGTCAACATAATATCCTGTACCAGCTGCGGCATACTTTCCCGCGGCGTGGATCCGCCGGAAAGCATCTGTAGCGGCAGCAGCACCAGAATCATCAGCAGCCCCAGCTGCGGCATCGAGCGGGCGAGGGTGCCCATAAAAATGCCGATTGAGGTCGTGGCGAACAGGCTGAGCGCCACCCCCAGCATAAACAGGGGAATCGACCCCTCAATGGGCACCTGCAAAATCCCCTGCACCATCAGTATCAGCGACAACCCGGAGACCACCAGCACCACCAGGCCCATCGACCAGATCTTGGCCATCATGATTTCAAACGGCGTTACTGGCATCACCAACAAGTGCTCTATGGTGCCATGTTCCCGCTCGCGGATCAGCGCCGAACCGGTGAGGACGATCGCCAGCATGGTGATGTTATTGATGATCGCCATCACCGCGCCAAAGCGCTCCTGCTCAAGGTTAGGGTTAAAACGCATCCTTACCGCCAGCTCTACCGGCAGTACGCTGTTATCCCGATAGCGGGCGACAAAACTGTTGACTTCGCCACTGATAATATTCTGGATATAGCCGTTGCCGGTAAAGGCCTGGCTCATGCGCGTGGCGTCGACATTGACCTGGATTTCCGGCTGCCGACCGGCCAGCACATCGCGCTGGAAGTTAGGCGGGATGTTGATGGCGAAAGTGTAGCGCCCGGCATCCAGCCCGGCGTCCATCTCATCAGCGGTGATCAGCTCCGGCTCAAGAAACCAGGGACGGTAGAAAGCGTTAATGATGCGTGAAGAGAGCTGGGATTTATCCATATCAGCAACCGCGATCGGCGCCAGGTGCAGCGAACCAGGCATCACCGTGGCCGAGGAGTACACCGACACGGTAAAAGCAAACACGATCAGCGCCAGCATGGCTTTATCGCCGAGCAGGCTGCGCAGCTCTTTGACGCCAAGATTATAAATATTGCGTAATCCGCGCATCATTCCTCCTGTTTCTTCAGCAGCAGCACGCTCAGCCCGAGCACCAGCGGCACCGCAATCAATAGCGGAATGAACGAGCCCCACAAATCGCTGAGATTCAGCGCTTTGGAGAAGGTGCCGCGAGCGATAGTCAGGAAGTGGCTGGTCGGATAAATTTGCCCGATCCAGCGCCCGGGCCCTTCCAGCGACGCCACCGGATCGATCATCCCGGAGAACTGGGTTGCCGGGATCAGCGTAATGATCGCGGTACCGAAGATGGCGGCGATTTGGCTCTTCATAAAGGTTGAGATCAGCAGCCCCAGACCGGTGGCGATGGTGACATACAGCAGCGCCGCCAGGGTCAGCGTCAGGAAGCTGCCCTTATGCGCGACGCCAAAGACAAAGACCGACAGCGCGCACAGCAGGAAGAAGTTAAACATCCCCAGTACGATGTAAGGCAGCTGCTTGCCGAGCAGGAATTCGCTGCGGGTGGTTGGCGTCACGTACAAGTTGATAATCGATCCGAGCTCTTTCTCACGGACTACGCTCAGGGCGCTGAGCATCGCCGGGATCATCATCAGCAGCAGCGGGATCACCGCCGGGACGATGGCCGGCAGGCTCTTCACGTCCGGATTATAGCGATAGCGGGTCTCGATGGAGATGAGCGAGGTATCGCGCTGTGGGCTGCTCTGCCGGGCGGCCATCTCCTGCAGCCAGGCGAGATGCATCGCCTGCACGTAGCCGCGCACGGTTTCCGCGCGGTTGGGCATCGCGCCGTCCACCCAGACGCCGATTTGCACCGGTGTGCCGCGGGCGATATCGCGACCAAAGTTCGGCGGGATCTCTATTGCCACCGCCAGTTCGCCGTCACGCATCCGGCGGTCCAGTTCGTCATAGCTGTGCAGCGGCGCCTGCTCGATAAAGTAGCGTGAACCGGCTATATTCTGCGACCAGCCCTGGCTGCTGAGGGTTTGATCGCGGTCGAGGACGGCAAAGCGCAGATCCTCAACGTCCATGCTGATCCCATAACCCATGATAAACATCAGGATCACCGTCCCCAGCAGCGCCAGCGTCGATCGCACCGGATCGCGGCGCAGCTCCAGCGCCTCGCGGCGGCTGTAGCTAAACAGGCGGCGTAGACTGAAGGCCTGCCGTGGGGCCGCGTGTTCCGAATGCAATGCGACAGCAGACGTGGGTTCATCTGGTACTGGAGAGGACGGTTGGGCCTCTTTAAGCCAGGCGATAAACGCCTCTTCGAGGCTGGCGGCTCCGCGCTGCTCGACCAGCGCCTGTGGCGTATCGCTGGCCAGCACCTTGCCAGCATGCATCAGGGAGATGCGATCGCAGCGTTCCGCCTCATTCATAAAGTGGGTGGAGATAAATATAGTAACGCGATCCTGGCGCGCGAGGTCAACCATTAGCTGCCAGAACATATCGCGCGCTACCGGGTCGGCGCCGGAGGTCGGCTCATCGAGGATCAGCATCTCCGGGCGGTGGATGACCGCCACCGCTAACGACAGGCGCTGACGGATCCCCAGCGGCAGATCGGCGGGAAGCGCGTCTTTAACCTCGGTCAGCATAAAGCGCTCGCTCATCTCAGCGACCCGGTGGGCTATTTCGTCGTCCGGGATATGAAACAGGCGGGCGTGCAGCTCGAGGTTTTGCCGAACGCTCAGTTCGCTATAGAGCGAAAAGGCCTGTGACATGTAACCGACCCGCTGGCGGGTGGCGATATCCTTCGGGTCGACCGGCTGGCCGAACAGCCAGGCTTCACCTTCGCTGGCGGGCAGCAGGCCGGTGAGCATCTTCATGGTGGTAGATTTGCCGCAGCCGTTAGATCCAAGGAAGCCAAAGATTTCGCCGCGGGCGATGCGAAAGTTAACGTGGTCGACGGCAACAAAGTTGCCGAAGCGCATGGTCAGGCCGCGCGCTTCGATGGCGATCTCTTCCTCGCGGCTGTCGCGCGGCGGGATAACTACCGTCTTATGCGCTTGACGTTGTGCTTCAGGTAGCAGGGCGATAAACGCCTGCTCCAGGGTCTGGCTGCCGGTCTGGGCTTTGAGCTCCGCGGCGCTGCCAGTCGCCAGCACCTCGCCGGCATTCATCGCCACCAGCCAGTCAAAGCGCTCGGCCTCTTCCATGTAGGCGGTAGCGACCAGAACGCTCATCTCCGGCTGGCGCTGGCGAATACTGTCGATAAGCTCCCAGAACTGCGCCCGGGAAAGCGGGTCGACGCCGGTGGTCGGTTCATCAAGGATCAGCAACTGCGGGTCGTGGATCAGCGCGCAGCACAGGCCGAGCTTTTGCTTCATCCCACCGGAGAGTTTACCGGCGGGGCGATCGCGAAACGGCGCCAGCCCGGTGCTCTGCAGCAGCTCGTTGATGCGCAGTTCGCGCTCGGCTTTATCGTGACCAAACAGGCGGGCGAAGAAGTCGACGTTTTCATACACCGAGAGGGTGTGATAGAGGTTTTTCCCCAGCCCCTGTGGCATCCACGCGATTTTCGGGCACACGTCGCGGCGGTGATGCACATCACGCATATCGCCGCCAAGCACCATCACGTTACCCTGTTCAATGGCCCGCGCCCCGGCGATCAGCGAGAGCAGGCTCGATTTGCCGACGCCGTCCGGGCCAATCAGACCAACCATACGCCGTGCCGGGATCGCCAGGCTGATATCCCGCAGCGCGATGGTGGCGCCATACTGCTGGCCAACGTTTTCCAGCAGGGCGATGGGGGGCGAGGTATCCTGCGGCGTCAGTTTCATTGCGGCAACCTCACCGTTAGCGCCTCAGGCCAGGGTTGTTGTTTATCCACCCGCACGTAAGCCATGCCGGGCAGGCCGGTTTTGACATATTCCAGATGCTGCGCCAGCAGCTCCGGCGGGATGCGCGCTTTGACGCGGAACATCAGCTTAAGGCGCTCGTCGCTGGTTTCTACCGTTTTCGGCGTGAACTGGGCGACGCTGGCGACAAAGCTGATGTTGGCCGGGATCACCAGATCCGGCGCGGCATCAAGGATCAAGCGCGCTTCGCTGCCGAGCGCCAGCAGGCCTGCCTGTTCGGTTGGCAGAAAGAAGGTCATATAGACATCAGCGAGATCGACCATGTTCAGCACCCGGCCACCGGCGGCCAGGACTTCGCCTGGCTCAGCGACGCGATACTGAATGCGACCATCACGGGGTGCTTTCAGCTCGCTATCGTCAATATCGGCAAGGATCCGCCGTTCGGTCGCCTGGGCGGCTTCGACGCGGGTTTGCGCCTGAATAATGCTGGTGCGGGCAGCTTCGATGGCGGCGCGGGCGGCAGAGACCTGGGCTTTTGCCGATTCCAGCGCCGCGCGGGCACTCTCTGCTGCCGCTCGGTCGTCATCCAGCTGCTGGGCGGAGACGGCGCCGCGCTGCGACAGGGCATTCGAGCGGACATGGCGTTTCGCCGAGGAATCCAGCTCCGCCTGGCGCTGCTTCACGACTGCTTCGCTGGCGCGCATTTCACTCTGCCGCTGATCGAGCAAGGCTCTGGCGGCGAGCACCGCGCTTTCCGCCTCCTTGATTTGTGCGGCGGCTTCAAGACGCTGCTCGTTCAGTACGCGGGTATCCATCCTCGCGAGGACTTCTCCCTGACGCACAAACTGGCCCTCTTTGACCAAAATCGTGTCGATACGCCCGGCGATTTTACTGGCAATATCGACTTCGGTGGCTTCGATTCGGCCGTTGCTACTGGCAAAACCGTCCGGGAGACCTGGCGGGCGCAGCAGCCACCATGCGGCGGCGGCGAGCACCACCAGTAAGCCGACAAGATACCCTGCCCAACGTTTCTTTATTTTGTCCATACGCGACTCGCTTGATTCCCTTTGCTGAGTGGTGCGCGTGTTTCCTCCGCCGAGCGGAGCGTCCTCCTTGCGAGGGACGAAAAGGTGGGGGTAAAGGCCGCTGACGCCGCGCTCTGCCGCGTCGATGCGCAGCCGATCGCTGTGCTACTTATGTGGTCATCATCAGCGATCCAGGCCTTAATGAAACACGCATAGTGAGAGCTACCGTCATCGCGATAGTAACATTCGTGGCGATGTTGTCCATACGAAGTGCATGGTCTTGTCGGTGCGTTAACAGAAATACCAACCGTCAGGATAAAACCGCGAAAACAGGGCGCCTGTTTTGTTATCTGGTTGCCCCCCGGTAACTACGATATGATTCCGCTCCTGGCATTGAGAAACATCCGACGAGTGCTTTAATTTCATGAATGAAGAAAGCCAAAAATATATCGCCGTGATTTTTAAGGAATGGCTACCGCTGTATGACAGCCTGACGCCGGACGTCCGTGCATTACTTAAAAAAATGGCCGATGAGCGATCGTCGATGTTAGCGACCCGCTTTTACGATTTTATTTTTCAGGATCCGGATATCGCCAGGCACCTCTCTTATGAGCTGGTTGAGGAACGTCTGAGCCGCTCTCTGGCGGGATGGGTACAGCAGATCCTGACCTGTGAAAAAGAGGATCTTCAGGCTCTTGCGGAGCGCCAGTATCAGATCGGCAGCATTCATTCGCGGATTGGCATCCCGGCAGAGGCGGTGCTGCGCGGCGCGCGGCAGATAAAATCCGGGCTGGTGGAGGCGATTCGTGACAGCCAGGTCGCGCGGGACACCGGGATAGCGGCTATCCATTACGCGATCATGGCGATGAATATGGCGGTGGAGATGATGTGTCACGCCTATACGCTGTCGCATTATCGGGCTACCAAAAATGAAGAAGCTTTTCGTCTGTACAGCCTGATGGATAACGTCCCGATGGAGTATGGCAAGCAGCAGGCATCGCTTTCGGGTTGGGAAAATAGTGCAATTTTTAATATCGTCAGCGAGAACAGGACGGACCTTAACGCAACGTTATTATCTGAATCCGAATTTGGTTTGTGGTTTCGCCATAAATGCGTTCGCTATTTTAACCACAATCCGCAGATGGGGGAGATTACTGAGTTGATCGGTCAGGTGGATGCGCTGATTACCGAATGGCGTACCGCGGAACAGGATGCTGGTTATAAAAATACTCAGAGCCTGCTGCAAAAGATCCATATCCATTGCCAGCACATCAGCAGCCAGCTGGGAGTGTTATTCAGTAGTCTGTCGCAGATGCAAAATGGCAAAGACGCGCTAACCAGCCTGCTTAACCGTCGCTATCTGCCTGTGGTGCTCAAGCATGAAGTCACCCTGGCGATTGAGTATGACCTGCCGCTGACGGTAGCGATTATCGATATTGATTTCTTTAAAGAGATCAATGACAAATGGGGCCATATGGTCGGCGACCGCGCCATTAAGCACGTAGCCGATCTGCTCAGCGATAATATTCGCTCCAGCGACTATCTCTTCCGCTACGGCGGCGAGGAGTTTCTGCTGGTGCTGGTGGAGACCCGCGCGGCAGAGGCTTTCCCTCTCCTTGAACGTCTGCGCAAAAAGATTGGCCAGCTGGCGTTTAACGTTGGCGGCGACACGCAGATCCCGATCACCGCCAGCATTGGCTTTGCCGCCCACACCGGTCACCCCGATTACAACCTGCTGCTGCGCGACGCCGATAACGCGCTGTATGCCGCCAAGCGCGAGGGGCGCAACTGCGTGAAGATGCACAAAGGCGGGGGATAAAACCGCAGCCCCGGTAAGCGTAGCGCGACCTGGGAAGGGCTCTGAAACTCAGAACAGCACCGGCAGCCCCAGCCCGCGCTTCACCTCATGCAGCGTCTGCTGCGTGAGCTGGTGGGCACGTTCGCTGCCCTGGCGCAGCAGCTCAAGCAGCATCCCTTTATCCTGAATATAGGTAGCCCGGCGTTCGCGGATCGGCGCCAGTAGTTCCTGCAAGCAGGTTTCCAGTTCATTCTTACACTGGCGATCGCCCAGCCCGCCGCGCTGATAGTGGGCTTTCATCTCTGCCACCAGCGCCTTATCGCTATGGAAAGCGTCGAGATAGGTGAACACCACGTTGCCGTCGACATGTCCCGGATCGCTGACTCTCAGGTGCGTCGGGTCGGTATACATCGCGCTGACCGCGCGGTGGATCTCCTCTTCACTGGCCGATAACGTCAGCGTATTGCCCAGCGATTTCGACATTTTGGCATTACCGTCGACGCCCGGCAGGCGGCTCACTTCGCTGAGTAGCGCCTTGCAGTGGCGCAGCACCGGCTCGCCGGTGAGGCTATTCATCTTGTGGACGATCTCGTTGGTCTGCTCAATCATCGGTAGCTGATCGTCACCCACCGGCACCAGCTCGGCCTTGAAGGCGGTGATATCGGCCGCCTGGCTAATCGGATAGGCAAGAAAGCCCACTGGCAGCGAACGGGCGAATCCCTTTTGGGCAATCTCATTTTTGACCGTCGGATTACGTTCCACGCGGGCGACGGTGACGATATTCATATACAGCGCGCTGAGCTCCGCCAGCGCGGGCAGAGCGGACTGCAGGCAAATAGTGGTGAGCCTGGGGTCGATGCCGACGGCCAGATAATCGGCCATCACTTCGAGGATATGGTGGCTGATTTTTTGCGGGTTGCTGCCGTTATCGGTGAGCCCTTGCAGGTCGGCGATCAGGATAAACTGCTGGTGGTCGTGCTGCAGCGCGACGCGCTGGCGTAGCGAGCCGACGTAGTGGCCAAGGTGCAGCTGGCCGGTCGGGCGGTCGCCGGTGAGGATGGTTTGTGGATGGTTCATCAGGGACTCCTTATCAGACTGTTCAGCCGAAAGACGTCCTGAAAACACCAAAGCCGCCTTCCGGCGGCTTTGAAAATGGAAACGTGTATCGTGCCGCCTGTTATGCAGGCAGCCACCAACGACGGGGATAGGTAACGATAACGTTTCTGTTCATCTTTTTATCCTGCCACGAAATCACGGCGGGGTAAACCCGCCTCGTATTACATGGTCGAGAAGACGTTCATGATCACGCCGCCGGAGATAATCAGCGCCATGGCGATAATGGCCGCCAGGTCCGGTTTCTGCTTATAGAGGATCATGGAGCAAATCGTCACGCCGACGATACCGAAGCCGCACCACAGCGAGTAGGCTACGCCCACCGGAATGGTGCTCATCGCGCGGGTGAGGGCGAAGTAACACAGGCCGTAGGCGCAGACCACCAGCACCGAAGGCGCCAGTTTGCTGAAGCCGTTGGTTTTTTTGATCATCGAGGTGCCGGTGATTTCGGAGCCGATAGACAGCGCCAGCCATAAAAATCCGAGATTAAACATAGGGTGTTCCTTTCCTGTTAGTTGGCGATTTTCTTATCCATAGAGGCGACTGGCGCGGCGGGTGCGGGCTCTTCGCTCTCTTCGGAACCCATTTTCGAGAACAGGTTCATGATAACGATGCCGCTGGCGATCACCGCCATGCCGATGATGGCGGCGGTATCCGGGTGCTGGCCGTAGAATGCCATTCCCAGCGTCGAGACCACCAGGATACCGGTTCCGGACCAGGTGGCGTACGCCAGGCCGACCGGGATATCTTTCACCGCCCTTGAGAGCGAGTAATAGCAGGTGCAATAGAGCGCAATCAGCAATACGAGCAGCAGCATTTTTGTGCTGCCTTCGCTGCTACCGAACATTTTTAACGTCGAGGTTGCCGAGGTTTCGGAGAGGATAACCAGCAGCATCCATAACCAGCATTTTGTTTTCGAAGACATCGTTAAGCTCCAGGTTCATAGTTGGGTAAGGTCATATCTTTCTGTTTTTTAAATAATCAATGGCCGCATCGGTCAGTTGCGCGTGCGGGGCCGCCGCCAGCGCCGGATTATTCACTATGTCTGTGACGGTGAGATAACGGCGCGGTTCGCTGCTGGCGGCAGGCGCGGTGGGCGCGTCCAGCGTCGTCAGCAGCTCATTCATGGTGCCGAGGAAGACGCCGCAGGCTTCCAGGCGAGTCAGCGTGGCCTGCAGATGTCCGGCGTAGGCGCTGTCGGCCTGCGCCCCGCGCAACTGGTTGAGTTCGCTGAGCGGATCGCAGTGGTAGCGCAGCGCCAGCACGGGAATACCCGTCAGCAGCGCCTCGTGCGCGCAGCGGGCGAGCGGACTGCGCAGCGTGCCGTTCAGCAGATCCGAGGCCAGCGTATAATCGAGAAACGGTAGCAGTACCGCCCGCCACGGCGCTGACGGCAGGGCATCCTGCCAGGCCGATGACGGGATAATCTCGCCCACCTCCCGCCACGCGGCGGCGTCGGCGAGGCCCTCCTCCAGCGCGAGGCGCAGCGGGTAGCCGCAGCTTGCCAGGCGCTGGCGGATTGCCGCGCGGTAGCCGTCAGCGGCGGTCACCATCACCAGTACCGGCGGGCGCAGGCGCTGCAAAACACGCGCAACTAAACCTTCAATCTGTTCGTCGGTCATGGCGGGCCTCCGTTAGCCGATGAGCGTCACCTGCGCGCCGTTTTTCAACCCGGCGGCATTGGCTTCTTCGGTGTCAATGTGAAACTCCAGCGTGAAGTCATCGCGCACCCGCACCACCACTTCATCGAAAGTCAGCTGGCGCTCGCCGTTGCTGCGCACGCTGACCTTCTGGCCATTGCTAACGTTGAGTCGGCGTGCGTCCTGCGGCGACATATGAATATGCCGCCAGGCGCAGATCACCTGCGAATGGAGTTCAACGTGGCCTGCGGGCCCAATCAGCAGCGCGCTACCGGCATTATCCAGCTGGCCGGACTCACGAACCGGCGCCTTAATCCCGAGCGTGAAACAGTCGGCGCGCGATACTTCCAGCTGCGATACCGGGCGGGTCGGCCCGAGGACGCGGACGTTGGTCAGCGAGCCTTTCGGCCCGACAACGGTCACGCACTCCTGGGCGGCGAACTGCCCCGGCTGGCGCAGCGGTTTGAACGGCGTCAGGCTGTAGCCTTTACCGAATAGCGCCTCGACGTCCTGTTGCGCGAGATGGACGTGGCGGTTGGAGATCCCCACCGGGATCGCCGGCGCCGTTGCGCTCAGGCGGGCGGCGATTTTTTCGCGAACCAGGGTGTCGATCATGACTTCTTCCCTTTCTTCAGCGCCGGATGTTTATCTTCCGTTTCGTTCGGGGCGGCAGGGGGGACGATGGGTTCCGGGGCGGCGATAACCACCGGTTCGGCCGCTTTTTTCGCAGGCGGCGGGTTGCCTTTGAGGTTGCTTAACGCTTCAACCACACAGCGCTCCGGGCGGGCAATCACCAGCGACTTCACGGTGTGCTCGGCGCCGGCCACCGCCACGCCGCGTTCAATGGCGGTGTGGATGGCGCTGATCTCCCCTTCAAAGCAGACGCTCACCAGCCCGGAGCCTGGTTTGCGATAGCCAATGCAGGTCACTCCCGCAGCTTTACAGGCGGCGTCGACGGCCTGAATGGCGGCGACCCATCCTCGCGTTTCAATTACGCCTAAACTTTTCATGGTCGGCTCCTGTTAATGGCGGACTAAGCGAATATCAAAATCAAATTGCCGGAAGAAGGTTTCCAGCCGGTCCAGTTCGTCCGGTGAATAAGACGGGTCCTGGGTAATCGGGTAGGGCATATCCAGGCGTTCGTACTTTTTGCGTCCCAACTGGTGGTACGGCAGCATGTCGATGCGGCGGATATTTCCACGCTTCGCCAGCTTCTGTACGTAATCAATGGCGCCGGTAATGGCGTCGAATGAGTCGTTGTAGCCGCGAATGAGCGGCATACGCACAATGACGTTGGCGCCGGAATCCACCAGCCATTCGAGATTGCGGCGGATCCCTTCGTTGCCGATGCCGAGCATCGCCCTGTGGTGATCGCTGTTAATCTGCTTTATGTCGAATAAGAAGGTGTCGGTGACCGGCGCCAGCTTCTGGTAGTTGGCAAGCGGGGTGGTGCCCTGGGTTTCGACGGCGGTGTTAATCATCATCTTTTTGCATTCGCTGAATAAGGCGACGGCAAAATCGGTCTGCAGGCTCATCTCGCCGCCGCCGATGGTCACGCCGCCGCCGGAGGAGATGTAGAAGTCGTAGTCCTGCATGATGATCTCCATCAGCTCGCTGACGGTGACGTCCTTGCCCATAATGTCCAGCGCGTTCTGGGTGCAAATCTCTTCGCATTTGCGGCAGCCGATACAGTCTTTATTGCGGTCGACGAAGTGCTTCATTTCGCCGTTTTCTTCCGCCCGATAATGAATACCCGCCGGACAGACGCTGACGCAGTCGCCGCAGTTAATGCATTTGTCGTGCGAGAACATCACCTGGAACTGGCTGTTCAGCCCTTCCGGGTTGGCGCACCACGGGCAGCGAATGTTGCAGCCCTTAAAAAACACCAGCGTGCGAATGCCATCGCCGTCATAGATCGAATATTTCTGGATATTGAAAATTCGGCCCGTTAATTCTTGTTTTGCGATCACGCTTGCCTCCCGCTCCGTCCCGTTACGGGACGGAGAACTTCCGGTTATTTCTCAAATACGGCTCAAATAATTCCCAATAAGAGATCTAGAACTTCTCAATCACCGTACGGCTGATGATCTCGTCCTGGACCTCTTTGCACAGCTCGACGAAATAAGCGCTGTAGCCGGCGACGCGGACGATCAGGTCGCGGTATTTCTCCGGCTCCTGCTGCGCCTTCTTCAGCACTTCGTTATCGACATAGCTGAACTGCATCTGGCCATTGCCGAGAATCGAGGCGGTACGCAGCAAGGTAATCAGTCCATGGCGCCCCTCCGGGGTATCCAGCAGCCCTTTGAGGAACTTGAAGTTGTGCACCATACCGATGTTCATGGTCTCCACGTTCATCTTGCTGACCGACTTGATAATCGCCGTCGGGCCTTGTTTATCCGCGCCCTGAGTCGGGCTGATGCCGTCGGAGAGCGGCATCCACGCCAGGCGGCCGTTCGGCGTGGCGTTGGTCAGCTCGCCGATTGGCGTATTGTTGGAGATAGACAGGGTGCCGTGGCTGAGGGTCGAGTAGAGCATTTTGTACTTACGGCACTCTTTCTCGGTCCATTCGGTAATATCCAGCGCGTACTGGTCGACGTAGTTATCGTCGTTACCGTATTTTGGCGCGTTCAGGCAGTCGCGGCGCAGCGCTTCGTAACCTTCAAAGTTTGCCAGCAGCGCATCGCGGATCTGCTCAAGGGTGTATTTCTTCTCTTCGAACACCAGCTTGCGGATCGCCGCCATCGAGTCGACGTAGGTCGCCAGACCGGAGAAAATCAGCCCCGGACCGTGGTTGACCATCGCGCCGCCGGCGGCGACATCTTTGCCGCTCTCCATGCAGCCTTCCACCAGCAGCGACATCAGCGGTTTCGGCGCCACATCGCGGTGGACGCGCTGGCTGATGACGGTGCCGATGGCCGACAGGCGCACGATATGGGCGATCTGCTGTTTCACCGCCGCGTCGAATTCGTCGAAGGTGCGCAGGTCGCGCAGGTCGCCGGTGTCCAGCCCCTGATAGCTATCGAACAGCACCATCCGTCCGCGGTTGAGCACGAACTCGATAGCAATAGGCCACTGGGTGTAGCCGGTGGAGGTCCACTGGTAGATGCGCCCGGATTTCTGCGGCTCAACGCAGCCCATCAGGCAGTAATCGCGGGCGTCTTCAAAATCGAAGCCTTTGCGCAGCATCATCTTGATGTGGGAGTCATCGAAGTGGCAGGCCGGGAAGCCCATTCCCGCTTTCACCACGTCGACGATTTTTTCCATGTATTTCTGCGGCGACTGGTTGTGGATACGGCAGGCCAGCGACGGCTGGTAAACCTTCACGAAGCGCACGGCGTCCATAATCAGATAGGTCAGATCGTTACAGGCATCGCCGCCGCTACGTTTCTGGCCGCCAACGGTGAGGTTGATAAACGGCTGATAACCCGCGAAATATTTCGCGCCCAGCTCGCTCGACATCCACATCAGTTCGGCACATTTGATGATGAACGCCTGCAGCAGCTCCAGCGCGCTGTCGTGGGTCAGGCGGCCTTCGCGGATATCGGCTTCGAACATCGGGTAGCAGTACTGGTCGACGCGCCCCAGCGACAGCCCGGTCTGGTTCTCTTCGATTTCAAACAGTGATTCGACGGTCCAGATACTCTGCAGCGCTTCCTGCAGGGTCTTCGGCGGATTGGCCGGCACGTTTTCGTTGACGTCGGCGATGGTCAGCAACTCGGCGCGGCGCTGGGCGTTTTGCTCTTTAGCCGCCAGTTCGCGGGCGTGGGCGGCGATGCGGCGGGCGTAGTTGACCACCCCTTCACAGGTTTCAATCGCCGCTTTGTAGTAGTAGATACGGTCGATATCTTCCGGGTTTTCCATGCTCAGGCTGGCCAGATGCGCTTCGGCATCGGCTTTAATGCCGTTCATCCCTTTGGTGAACAGCAGCACGTCGTAGCCCGGACAGGTATCGCCGCCGCCGTTAATCTGGTGATAGGAGAGGTCGCTGACGAAGGTCTCGCCGCTGAAGGCCCAGACGCCGGCTTCACGGTATTGCGCTTCGCAAATCTCGTCCAGCGAACGGCCTTCCCAGAACGGGACGATCTCTTCGCGAATGGTTTTTTTATCCGCTTCGCTGATCTCAAACGGATCCTGCGGACGGGTGCTCATGGTGTCGAGCTCGTCGCGCACCCAGCGCCAGGCGATATCCGGCGAGAAGGCGCCCGCGCGCGGCTTGCCGCACGGATGGCCGACGATCAGCTCATCATCCTGAATCAGAATCGGCGCGGTTTCGCAGGCGTGGCGGAAAGCTTTCGCCCGCAGCAGAATGGTCGGCATGCCCGGGTTGGCTTTGACCACTTCGGTAAAGGCCAGCGCGCGATAGATAGAGACGCTCGGACGTACCGTCAGGTAGTGGTTACGCAGGCGCTGCATACGCGGGGTTAAGCCTTCCATCGCCGGCGTGTCGGCGCAGGCGGCGAACGGCGCGTGGCTGACCGGCTGTACGCCGCTAAACAGACGTACCGGCAGATTCAGCGCGCTGAGGTTGCGCTGGGCGCTGATAAACATCGCCGAGAGTTCGTTTACTTCGGCGTTGTCAAAAGCGGCGCCGCGCAGCATGGCGTCGAGCATCGGATAGCCGTCAATGGCGCAGGCGGCGCGGACTTCGCTTAGTTCCGCCAGCTTGAACCACAGGCACTCCACGATTTCATAGGCCTGCTGGGTATTGAGCGCGCCGCTGTTGATATCGCGTTGGAAGTAAGGCAGTAGCGCGATATCCGCCCCTTGCGGGTTAACCGCATAGCTGCCGTTGTCCAGCTGTAGCGCCAGCTGGAACAGATAGAATGCCTGGCAGGCTTCTTTGAAATTACGCGCCGGATGGGCCGGAACGTGGTGCAGAATGGCCGCGCTATCGAGCAGCTCGGCTTTGCGATAAGCATTGGTTTCCGCGGCCGCCAGCTGTTCGGCGCTGTTGGCCAGATTTTGCGCCAGCGCCAGCAGGGCGTCGCAGGCGTAGATGGCGGCGCGACAGCCGTTGACTTCATCCATACCGCTGCGGCTAACGGCGCTACCGAGTGCGCGAGTTTTCTCTTCTAACTGGTGTTTAATCGCCAGCACGCCTTTTTCGACCACCAGTTTGTAGTCTGGTGAATCCAGATCGCTGTTGAGGTTGAGGAACTGGAACGCGGATGGGCGATGCGCGGCGCTTTCATCATGGAAAATCGCCCCGTGCGGTTTACGGGTCTGGTTACCGACGATCAGCTCGTCGGCGCTGATGGTCAGCGGCAGCTGGCGCATCAGTTCATAGAAGCGGCGCGCCGGTTTAACGGCGGCGGGAACGCCCGCGATGTCGCCATCAAGAGCGTTCAGTGTGGTGGCATGTTCGGTGCACAGCGTGCTTTTCTGGGCGAGTAAACGGTCTGCCAGCACTTTGACGCGCGGCGTTAAGTTGTAGTGTGCCATGAAGTATTCTCCAGATGTTCTTTTTCCGCGGCTGATGACAACCCGGTTGTGGATACAGTGTCCGTTTCTGCCGGGTGGCGGCTGACGCCTTACCCGGCCTGCAAATAACCCAGCGATCACCCGGTTATCTGTTACCCGTAGGCCCGCGCAAGCGGAGCGCCGCCGGGCGATGTCAGTTGTCCATGCCACGCCTGGCGATAAAGTTCGGTTAACGCGTTAGCGTCTGGCGCGCGTGGGTTGGTCGGAGTACAGCTGTCGCGCAGCGCCTGGCCGACCATCTCCGGCAGGCGGCGGTCGAATTCAGCCGCGGCGATGCCGGTGTCGCTAATGCCGGAGGGCATGCTTAGTTCGTCTTTTAACGCCTGAATGGCGACCAGCAGGCTGGCGACGCCCTGGCGTGGCGAGGCGGCAGGCAGATCCAGCAGATGCGCCAGACGGGCATATTTATGCGCCGCGAGGGTGTCGCACTGGCCGTCGACATCGGCGTTCCAGGCGACGACGTGCGCCATCAGCAGGGCGTTGGCGCGGCCATGGGGCACGCGGAAGACGCCGCCGAGGGCGTGTGCCAGGCTGTGGGTTATCCCAAGCGACGCGTTGGTGAAGGCCATGCCCGCCATGCAGGAGGCGTTGTGCATCTTTTCGCGCGCCAGCAGGTTGTCGCCGCTGCGCCAGCAGGTCGGCAGATAGCGAAATACCTGCTGCACCACTTTCTCCGCCAGCGCGTCGGAAAAGTCGCTGGCGGCGCGGGAGACGTAGGCCTCAAGGGCGTGACACAGCACGTCCATGCCGGTGTCGGCGGTAATTGCCGGCGGTACCGAAGCCACCAGCGCCGGGTCAAGAATGGCGATATCCGGCAGCAGCGATGCATCCACCAACACCAGCTTCTCCGCGTTGGCTTTCACCACCGAAAAGGCGGTGACTTCCGAACCAGTGCCGCTGGTGGTGGGGATGGCGACAAAGCATGGACGCGGCCGGTTAGCCTGCGGACGGGTTTGCGCCAGGGAGAAAATAACCGCTTTGGCGGCATCGATTACCGAACCGCCGCCGAGCGCGATAACCAGATCCGGATAGTGGTTATCCATCAGCTTCATGCCGCGCACCACGGTGGCGATATCCGGATCGGCCACCACGTCGTCCCACACCTGCCAGGCGATCCCGCGCTGGCGCAGCAGGGCGGTGACGCGCTCGGCGAGGCCAAACTTCACCATCGCTTGATCGGTCACCAGCAGCACGCTACGGGCGGAGAGTTCGTTCAGCACCGAGAGGGCGTCCTGACCGAAGCAAATCCGCGGTTTCAGTAAAAATTCACTCATTGGGCTATTCACTCCTGTTAGGCGTCCCGAAACACGTTCTCGACAATGGCGACCACCGACATCGCTTTGTAGCGGTCTTTATTGAGCGCGAAGTACTCTTCCGCCAGCACGATGTCGTGCATACCGGCGCCGACGTTATCGACGGCGACCCAGGTCTGGTCCTTCATCGGCTGCTGATTGTCATCCAGTCGGGTGACCAACAGCAGGTTGCTGCCGCGTAGCTCATCGCATTTCTGCGTGGCGACGACATGGCCGGTTACCTTTGCGAGAATCATCGTTTATCGCCTTATATCAGTGCGTTACTTAGCAAGGCGCTCCAGCACCTGGCGGATAACGCGTTCCACGTTTTGCTCGTTGATTTCGCCTTCCATGCTGGCGGCGCCTGTGCTGGCGAAACGGTCATCGCTGCCTGCGGATCGCGCTGGCGCGGCGTTAGCCGGGGCGTTGAAACGCAGGTCATCAAGAATGCTGCGCTGCGGATCGCTCGCCGGAGAGACGATGGTCGGCTGTGGTTCAGGGCGGCTGCCCGGGGCGCGAAGCTCGTCGATCGACCGCACGCCGTAGCCGACTTTGCGGATATTGAGCAGGTTCATCGGGCCGACGTTGTCGGAGCTGGAACCGCCGCCGACCGCGCCGCAGCCGAGGGTCAGCGCCGGGGAGATGTTGGTAGTCGCGCCGATACCGCCGAGCGCCGCCGGAGTATTAATCAGAATGCGATTGACCGGTTTTTCGAGGCTGAACTGGCGGATGACGTCCTGATTACGGGTGTGGATCACCAGCGTATGGCCGAGTCCTTCATTGGTCAGCAGCTCCACCACGCGGTGGCAGGCGGCTTTCCAGTCCTCTGCCACGTACAGGCCGAGCACCGGGCACAGTTTTTCACGCGAGTAGGGGTTTTTCGGCGACACGGTGGTCTGTTCGGCGATCAGTACTTTAGTGCTGGCCGGGACACAGAAGCCCGCCATCTGGCTGAGGTACAGCGCGGTTTTGCCGACCACTTTCGGGTTGATGGTGCCGTTCGGGCGCAGCAGCAGCGCCGCCATTTTCGCCGCTTCATCTTCATTCATAAAGTAGGTACCCTGCGCTTCCAGCTCGCGGTGAACCTCGTCGTAAATGCAGCCTTCGACGATGATCGACTGCTCGGAGGCGCAGATCACCCCATTATCGAAGGTTTTGCTGGTGATGATATCTTTCACCGCGTGGTGGATATCGGCGCTGCGTTCGATAAACGCCGGGCCGTTACCCGGGCCGCCGCTGATGGTCGGGGTGCCGGAGGCGTAGGCCGCGCGCACCATGCCTTCGCCGCCGGTGGCGAGGATCAGCGACACGTCTTTGCTGTGCATCAGTTCGGAGGTGGCTTCGAGCGTCAGCTGGGTGATGCCGTCGACGCTGCCTGCCGGCGCGCCGGCCGCTTCTGCCGCGCGTTTGACGATTTCAATCGCCTTCCAGCTGCACTGACGCGCGCCCGGATGCGGGGAGAAGATAATGGCGTTACCGGCCTTGAGGGCGATCAGCGCTTTGTAGATAACCGTAGAGGTTGGGTTCGTTGAGGGGACCAGCGCGCAAATCACGCCGAGCGGCACGCCCACGTCCATCACTTTTTTTACCGGGTCGTCATGAATGATGCCAACGGTCTTCATATCTTTGATGGCGTCGTAGACGCGCAGCGAGGCGAAGCGGTTTTTCAGCACTTTGTCCTGCCAGTTGCCAAAACCAGTCTCTTCCGCGGCCATTTTCGCCAGCGCTTCGGCGTGGTGCGCTGCTTCCTGGGCCACGTTTTTCACGATGGCGTCGATTTGCTGCTGCGAAAAGGTGGCCAGCATCGCCTGCGCCTTTTTGGCGTTGCGCACCAGTTCCCGGGCGTTCTGCCGGGACTGCAAATCGTTATCCAGTTCAATCATGAGTCTATCCTTCATCAGACGAAAAGAGTGGGGACGGGGCGCGCCCTGTCAGGTCATGCTTTGTGCTGCGCCGCGATTTTTTCGATGTCGTTATGTGGACGCGCAATGACGCGAGAGCTGACGACTTCGCCGATGCGTTTCGCCGCTTCCACGCCGGAGTCGACCGCTGCGTTGACCGCGCCGACGTCGCCTTTCACCATCGCGGTGACGAGGCCGGAGCCGACGTTTTCATAGCCAATCAATTCGACGTTGGCGGCTTTGCACATCGCATCCGCGGCTTCAATACAGGCCACCAGACCTTTGGTTTCGATAAGACCAAGCGCTTCTTTCATCAGGTTTCTCCGTTAGTCCGCAATTTTGTAATGCGAGACGATTTTGTTGATGTCGTTATGCGGACGGGCGATAACCAGCGAGGTCACCACTTCGCCGATGCGTTGTGCGGATTCAACGCCGGAATCGACTGCCGCTTTTACCGCGCCGACGTCGCCTTTCACCATGGCGGTGACCAGGCCGGAGCCGACGTTTTCATAGCCGATAAGCTCGACGTTGGCGGCTTTACACATCGCATCCGCCGCTTCAATGCAGGCCACCAGACCTTTGGTTTCAATCAGACCTAATGCATCACCCATTTGCGTTCTCCTGGCCTTCAGGCCTTGTGTTTAATGACGATTTTGTTGATGTCGTTATGCGGGCGAGCGATGACCAGCGAGGTCACCACTTCGCCGATGCGCTGCGCGGATTCCACACCGGAATCCACCGCCGCTTTTACCGCGCCGACGTCGCCTTTCACCATCACGGTGACCAGGCCGGAGCCGACGTTTTCATAGCCGATCAGTTCGACGTTGGCGGCTTTACACATCGCGTCCGCTGCTTCAATACAGGCCACCAGACCTTTGGTTTCGATAAGCCCCAATGCATCACCCATCGCGATCTCCTCCAGAACAGGTTTTGTTATTCGGGAAAACCGTCCGCGTAACGGCATCAACACGCGGAAGCGGCGTTCGGGGTTCACTATAGGGAATGGGGAGGTAAGTGAAATTTAAATCCGTGAAGATGAATATTTTAGGTTTTTACTCTGTGATTTAGCCTTATTTAAACTTCTTTTTATCTGTTCGTTCTGTTTTATGCGTATTGATTTTTATGATGATATGGCGCTTTTTTAGGCTATTTATCGGTGGGAGATGAATGTTAATAAGATGCTAATTACTTGCCAGCGGTTAGTAATATAGGCACGTGATAATTGTGGGTATGCTCATGTTTTGGCGACGAAGCTAAATGCAAAACGTGCGCTTTTAGCATCGTGGAAAGAGGGGGCAATAATGGAGCGTGAGCGAGGGCGCATTTTCCTCGCGGCGGTTCAGGGGGGACGGGTTAGTTAAGCGTGCTGCCGGACTTCAGCGTGCAGATGTAGAGCGGCGAGTTGATAGAGCTCAGCAGGATAGCTTTGTCGTTAAGCTTTTGTGCGTTGAGGAACAGGCCGTCATGGCTGTCGGACATTTCGCGCATGAAGTAGTCGAAGATGACATTCGGCGATTCGTCGATGGATGAGGCGCTGGATTCCCACTTTTTGATGCGGTAGTGGCGTTCGGTTGCCGAGATGCGTTGGCTGGTGTAGCTGAATTTGACGTAGCGCTGCAGGTAGAGCCAGCCGGCGGCAGAATCGGTATAGCCTTCCACCACCATCGAACCGTTGCCGTTAGCGGCAAAGTTAAAATGGATATTGCCGTTCACATTCTCTTTTTCCATGTTTTCAAAACGCATGATCGCTTTGGTGGAGCAGCTCATCACGCCATCGTTGGCATCTGGCAGCAGGCGCCAGACGCTAAAACCGGCGGCGGCGACAAACGTCAGAGCGGAAAGGGCGAAAAAGGTGCGGGGCGCGAGTTTCATTGCGGCTTCCAGGAGTAGTAAAAGTAGTTATCGCAATAGCTAAACGGGTTGTCCTCGTGCATCGCGCAGTGGGCGAGAAATACCCGGCCCAGGCCGTTAGTCTCCAGCCGGTCGCCGTAGAAGAAAACGAAACGCTCCCCCGGCTTGCAGCCGAGCTTCAGCCGCTGACGCACCTCATCGAAATTCTTAGCGTAGGCCGTGGCGGAAACCGAACGCAGCATTTCATCGCTGGCCAGCAGTTCGCACTGGCTGTGGTTCATCAGCGTCAGATTGATCGGTCGGGCGACGTGGGTACCGGCAAAAGTGAATGCCACCAGCAGCAGGGCGATGATCAGCAGACAGCCGCCGGCCAGATACCAGCACATTCCGCGCGCATGTGGCGAATCGGTGGGCGGCGTTGTCGCCGCCG
The DNA here is from genome assembly GCF_033100215.1 of Klebsiella sp. w6. Taxonomy (NCBI): domain Bacteria; kingdom Pseudomonadati; phylum Pseudomonadota; class Gammaproteobacteria; order Enterobacterales; family Enterobacteriaceae; genus Klebsiella; species Klebsiella sp. w6. The sequence goes on along the minus strand of NZ_CP136907.1, from coordinate 4,884,709 downwards.
GAGGGACGGTTTCAACAGCTCTCTGGGGTGGATTAGCACCCTCGGTAAGCGCCGGCCCGGCATCGAGCAGTTCAATGCTCAGATCCTGATTCAGCTGCAGCATGCCGCGCGATACAGTGACGATAATGTTATCGATATCGTAGTGGCGGAAGGTTTTACGCAGCATGCTCAGGTATTGATTGAGGTTGCTGTTGGAAGAGGTTAAACCATTATCATCCCAGACTTTTTTCAACACTTCATCGCGACTGACGACGCCAGTATGGCGGAGAAAAAAATAGAGTAGCGCGCTGGCGGTGATGGATAGCTGGCTATCCGGTTCATCGCTGCCGGGCAGGGTAAGCGTGCCGTCCGTTGCATCATAAATGAGACGGGCATTGATGTTGTAGCGCATCGCGGCCTCACTCTATTCGCTTCACGCGGGAAGCGTCATTTTGGTCAGATCGTTCACCAGCGACTGGCGGTGTTCACTGCTCATGGTGCGCCCTTCGGTCAGTTCCGATAACCAGATGCCGTCGGCCGCGTAGCGTACCAGCGTGCCGGTCGGGCCGTTATCCAGCGCATCGCCCTGCGCCAGGTGACCCAGCATCCAGTCGCGCCAGCATTTTCGCAGCACCGGCTCGTCCGGCATCGCCAGCGACAGCACCATCAACTGGCGGCTTTCGTGAGTGTCCGTCAGCTCCGGGTTGGACAGATAGCGCAAATAGGCGCGGGTAAAGCGCCCGTAAGCGATGTTATCGGCGGCCATCAGTTCGCTAATCGCCTTTTCCATGATCGCCAGCAGCCGGGCGAACAGGGCGAAAATCAGCGCCTGCTTATTGGGAAAGTGATGCAGGAGGCCACCTTTGCTCACGCCAGCCTCGCGGGCGACGGCGTTCAGCGACAGGGCGGCGATACCATCCCGGCCGGCAATCATCGCTGCCGATTCAAGCAACTGACGGTGGAGACGGACGGGATCTTTTTTACGATGCTGGGCTTCCATATTCATGGCCGGAATCATACCGACCAGACGGTATGATTATTCTTGATCGCTATCAATATGAGAGGTGGCTTCGTGCGACGGGATACCGTTAATGCGTGGAGGCTCACAAATTGTCATATTAATGAACGCGATAACCCGGATGGGCTATCGCGTTGAGGTTTATTTCGTTGCCAGATGCACTGCCAGGCCGCTTTGCCCCGGCGCCAGCTCCGGGCGCAGCGTCAGCGACGGGATCAGATAATCGCCATGATTTTGCCGGCGGAATGGAATGGGCTCGGTTTGCCACAGCGTGTCCAGCCGCTCGGCCAGCGTGGCGCACTGGTCGGCGAATTGCCCGGCATCGGTTTTATCCGTGCGGTAGAACACCAGCGGCGGAAGCACCTCAAAGCCGGGATAGAACAGCATACCGTGCTGAATGGGGAACAGGATGTCGTCGATGGGGCCATTGATCCCGCGCGGTGAATAGTGTTCCGCCCAGCCGCCGGCGGTGACGATCAGCATCGCCCGTTTGCCGACGAAGGTGCCTTCCCCATAGCGATCGCCCCAGTGGCGGTCGCTGTGCTCGCCGACGCCATAGGCAAAGCCCCAGGCGTACACCCGGTCGATCCAGCCCTTCATGATGGCGGGCATTGAGAACCACCACAGCGGGAACTGGAAAATCACCGTATCGGCCCACAGCAGCTTTTCCTGCTCGGCTGCGATATCCGCACTTTGGGTGCCCTGGGCAAAGGCCTGTTTGGAATCGAGGGGCGGCCGCCAGAACTCGCCGACCGGCGGGGCGCCGCTGTCATCGGCGTCATACCCGGCCTTCCAGCGCATGGCGTAGAGATCGGAGACTTGCACTTCATGCCCGGCCTGCTGCAGATGGCGGACGGCAAAATTTTTCAGCGCGCCATTAAGCGAGCGCGGTTCCGGATGGGCGTAAATCAGCAGTACTTTCATAACATCACCTCTGGCGTATGGAGAGCTGCAGAGTAGGAAAGCTGACGTTATAGTAGAAATTAATTACTTAAATTCCAGGTATAGCCGTGATTAATTTACATCGTCTGGATCTTAATCTGCTGCGCACGCTTGATGTGCTGCTCAGTGAAAATAATGTCACCCGGGCGGCGCAGCGGCTGAATCTGTCGCAGCCCTCGGTGAGCATTCAGCTCGCCAGGCTGCGGGAGATTTTCGCCGACCCGCTGCTGATGCCGGGTCCGCGCGGCATGCAGCCCACCGCCCGCGCCGATGAACTTCGCCAGCCGCTGCGCGCAGCGCTAGCCGCACTGGAGCAGGCGGTGGCGCCGGTGGCGCCTTTTGATCCGGCGACGGCGGCGGAGACCTGGCGGGTGGCAGCGACGGACTATATGGCCTCGGCGATCCTCCTGCCGATGCTGGGCAGGCTACGGCTGGCCTCTCCCGGCAGTCGGCTGGCGGTGTTCGAGCTACAGCCAGCGCGGCTGGAGCAACAGGCGGCCAGCGATACAGTAGATCTCTTCTTTCATACCCGCGAGGGCGCGCCGCCGGGGCTACATCAGCGCCTGCTGTTTCGCGAACGCTATGTGCTGGCAGGCCGGGCGGAGCATCCGGCGCTGCGGCCTGGGCTTAGCCTGGAAACGTTCTGTCAGCTGGAGCACGTGATCGTCTCCCCGGACGGGGGCGGCTTCAGCGCGGCGACCGATACCGCGCTGGCGAATCTTGGCCTGGCGCGGCGGGTTGTCCTTTCCGTGCCACATTTCCTGTTTATGCTGGAGACCCTGCGCAATAGCGATCTGGTGGCGGTGCTGCCGGAGCGGCTGGTGCGCGGGCAGAGCGGGCTGGAAGTCGTCGAGCCGCCGCTGGCGGTCGCCGGCTTTGAGATGCTGATGCTGTGGCACGAGCGCTGGCACCGCGACCCGGCGCATCAATGGCTGCGCCAGTTCATCGTGAATTCACTGGAGGAACAGACATGCTGAGTGGACTGAATCACCTGACCCTGGCAGTCAGCCAGCTGGCGCCGAGCGTGGCGTTTTATCAGCAGCTGCTGGGCATGACGCTGCACGCCCGCTGGGACAGTGGCGCCTATCTCTCCTGCGGCGATCTGTGGCTGTGCCTGTCGCTGGATCCGCAGCGGCGCATCACCCCGCCGGAAGAGAGCGACTACACCCATTATGCGTTTAGCATTAGCGAGGCGGATTTCGCCAGCTTCGCCGCCCGCCTGGAGGTTGCCGGCGTGGCGGTCTGGAAGCTAAACCGCAGCGAAGGCGCCTCGCACTATTTCCTCGATCCCGATGGCCACAAGCTGGAGCTGCACGTCGGCAGTCTCGACCAGCGGCTGGCCGCCTGCCGTGAGCAGCCGTATAAGGGAATGGTGTTTTTTGACCAGTGAAGCTGATTTGCGGACGCGGGGTAACCCGTAGCCCCGGTAAGCGCAGCGCCACCGGGGAGAACAGGTTAAACTTCACTCCATCGCCACCTTCACCGCTTCTCCCAGCTTCACCATCACCGCTTTATGTTTCTCGGTCGGCGGCAGGGCGCAGTTGATCCTGACGCAGTTGCGATACTTGCCCGCTGCCGAAAACAGCGAGCCCGGCGCGACCTGGATCTTCAACCGGCACAGCTGTTTGGCGACGCAGACCATATCCACCTGCTCCGGGAGCTCCACCCACAGCATAAAACCACCTTTTGGCCGGGTGACGCAGATCCCGCAGGGGAAAAATTCCCGCAGCCAGCAGGTGTAGATCTCCATATTACGCTGATAGATCTGCCGCATCCGCCGCACGTGACGGTGGTAGTGGCCTTCGCGAATAAAATTGCAGGCCGCCAGTTGGGTTGAAGGGACGTTAGTGCCGCTGGCGGCATACTTCATCTGTAGCAGCTTGTCGTAGTAGCGCCCGGGCGCTATCCAACCGATGCGCAGGCCGGGGGCGATGGTTTTGGTAAAAGAGCTGCAGAGCATCACCCGGCCGTCGATATCCCAGGAGTGAATGGTGCGCGGGCGCGGGTACTCGGTGGCCAGCTCGCCGTAAATATCATCCTCGAAAATCACGATATCGTGGCGCTGGGCCAGGTTCAGCACCGCGCGCTTGCGAGCGTCCGGCATGATAAAGCCCAGCGGGTTATTGCAGTTTGGCACGAGGATCACCCCTTTGATCGGCCACTGATCCAGCGCCAGCTCCAGGGCCTCAATGCTGATCCCGGTTTCCGGATCGGTAGGGATCTCAATGGTCTTTAATCCCAGTCCGCGCAGCATCTGCATTGTGCCGTAGTAGCAGGGAGATTCCACCGCCACGATATCGCCAGGCTGGCATACCGACAGCAAGGCCAGAGACAGCGCGCTATGGCAGCCGCTGGTGAGCACCAGATCGTCAGCCGTCACTATCGAGCCGCCGTCAAGCATCAGACGGGCGATCTGCTCCCTCAGCTCGCGGCGCCCGGCCAGCTCGTCATAGTTCAGCACTTCGCTGAGGTTATGCTGGATCGCCCGGCTCAGTTCGCGCCAGATAGGCTTCAGGCTTGGCTGTGTGACATCCGGCGAGCCGCCGCCGAAGGGGATAATCGATTTATCGTAGCGGGCGTCGAGCATGGTCAGCACCTGATCCCACTGGGTGATCTCCACAGGGCGCTGTACCGGACGCGACATCGGCGGCACCGGCGGCTGGGCCTTGCGCGGGGCAACGAAATAGCCCGATCGCGGCTGCGGCACAATCATCTGTTGCTGCTCAAGCAACTGATAGGCCTGCTGGACGGTGCTGATGCTGACGCCATGTTCCTGGCTCAGGCTGCGCACCGACGGCAGTTTTTCGCCGTGGCGATACAGGCCCTGTTCGATGCGTTCGGCCAGCAGCGTAGCGAGATGTTGGTAGCGGGTCATGCTGTATCCTTAATTTCCGCCATACAGATGGAATAACCAGTACAGATTGGCGTAAAAATTGGGCTCTGGTGTACGTTTTAGCTAATCTGTATGTTAAAGAAAAGCGTTTTGTGAATCTGTATTCCTTGGCCCCAAATCCGTGAAGATAAAGCCTCTGGCAAGGTGAGGAGGTAGAGGATGGAATTTCACGAGAACAGGGCAAGACAGCCATTTATCGGTTTCGTACTGCTGGTGCGGTTTATCAAAAAATGGTGGCTTCAGGAGCAAACGCGCAGAGCTTTGCAGCGAATGAGCGACGAACAGCTGAAAGACATCGGCCTGCGTCGGGATCAGATCAATTAAAAAGTGCGGTTTTTTTCAGGCATCATTCCTTCTTTGCCCCGGTAAGCGCTGGCGACGCCGGGGAATACATTCACGAAATTTATCAATTGATGCGGCGCGTTCGTCCGTTTCTTGATACTTACCCTGATAAGTATTATTTTCTTCTCAACAATGAGAGGAAAACCTGTGACCGAAGACGACCTGTTTGCCCGCCGCCCGTTGGGGATGAGAATGGCCATGGTGGTGCGCCAGTGGCGCGCTATTATTGACTCCGCTATCACCGATACCGGACTCACCCAGTCCAGCTGGACGGTGTTGATGCAACTGCATCAGCTGGGAGACAACGTCTCGGTCAGCGAACTGGCGGAGGTGCAGGGAATTGAACTGCCGCCGCTGATGCGCACCCTCTCGTTACTGGAAAAGCAGGGCTATCTGGTGCGTTCTACATCGCCATATGACAAACGCATTCGCCTGCTGACGCTGACCGCCGAGGGGCGGGCGATTCTGGAAAAACTGAGCTGCGTGATCGAGACCTATCAGGAACGCGTGACTCAGACCATCCCGGAGGCCGACCTCGCCACCTTCAGCGCCACATTAAATCAAATCGCCTGCCGTTTGCGGAATATCCGCGAAGAAGATAACAAGATCTAACACACTATGATGACGCCTGAACAAAAATTTGCCCGCTGGGTACGGGTGAGTATTGCCGCTTTTCTGGGAATATTCGCCTGGTTTATCGTTGCCGATATCTGGATCCCGCTGACGCCAGACTCCACCGTCATGCGCGTGGTGACCCCGGTTTCGTCGCGGGTCTCCGGCTATGTCTCGCACGTTTACGTGCACAACAACAGCCAGGTGAAAAAGGGCGACCTGCTGTATGAGCTCGACCCAACGCCATTCATTAATAAAGTTGAAGCGGCGCAGATCGCCCTCGAGCAGGCGAAACTGAGCAACCAGCAACTAGATGCACAAATCGCCGCCGCCCGCGCCAACCTGCGCACCGCACAGTACACCGCCCGTAACGATAAGGTCACGCTCGATCGCTACCAGCGCCTGAGTACGATGCAGAACGTCTCGCAGTCCGACCTCGATAAGGTGCGGACCACCTGGCAGACCAGCGAGCAGTCGGTCTCGGCGCTGAACGCGCAGATCCAGAACCTGCTGATCCAGCGCGGTGAGCGCGACGATAAGCGCAACGTCACTCTGCAGAAATACCGTAATGCGCTGGAGGAGGCGCAGCTGAACCTGGCCTGGACCCAGGTGCGTGCCGAAACTGACGGTATGGTCAGCAACCTGCAGCTTAACCCGGGGATCTACGCCACCGCGGCGACGGCCGTGCTGGCGCTGGTCAACAACAATACAGATATCGTCGCTGACTTCCGTGAGAAGAGCCTGCGCCACACCGCGGTAAACACCGATGCAGCGGTGGTCTTTGATGCCCTGCCGGGGCAAGTTTTCCCGGCGCACGTCACCAGCAGCGATGCCGGGATTCTGGCGGGGCAGGAGGCGGTGAACGGCCAGCTGTCGCAGCCGGAGCAGTCCACCCGCTGGGTGCGCGACGCACAGCGCATGCGCATTCACGTCGCGCTGGATCAGCCGCTGGCGAAACCGCTGCCGACCGGCGCCCGCGCCACGGTGCAGCTGTACAATAGCGAGGGACCTTTCGCCCGCACCTTCGCCGGCCTGCAGATCCACCTGGTGAGCTGGTTGCACTATGTCTATTAATACCCTGGCGCACGTCTTTACGCCGCACGGCAATATCGTCTACACGGCGAATGATTTTCGCCAGACGGTGCGTATCGCCGTGGCCGGGACGATTGCGCTCAGCATCTCCACCTTCTACGACGTGCAGTACGGCGTATTTTTTGTGGTGTATCCGCTGATGCTGATGTCGCTGGTGCCGGTGTTCAACCGCCATGTCGCCCGCCAGTTTGTGTTCAGCGCGGCGGTGAACTGCGTCGAAATGGTACTGATCGTCGGTTATCTGTCGCAGTGGCCGGTGATCATGACCCTGGTGGTGTTCGCCCTGTACGTGATGCGTTTTCGCTTTATGAGCCAGGGGCCGCTGTTTCTGCTGGGGTCGATGGGCGTGGTGTGCCAGAGCACGATGCTCAACTTTATGAGCTATCCCACCAGCAACTGGCACACCCTGATGTTCTCCAATATGGAAGCCTGCGTGCTGGCGGTGGCGCTGAGCGCGCTGCTGCATTACCTGATCCCGGACGTCGAACCGCGCAAGCCGCCGCCGCGCATTGAAAAAGACGCCGCCCGCATTCGCCACGAGTCGCTGCTCTCCGGTACGGTCGCGACGATCATCTTTGTGGTGTTCCAGATCTGCGATCTCAGTGACTCGCTGTCGGCGCTGATGGCCGGGATCCTGATCCTGTTCCCGATGCACTATCGCGGGGCGGTGATCAGCTCGATCTGGCGCGTCGTCGGGGTGGTGCTGGCCTGTCTCTATATTCTGGTGGTGCAACTGATCATCTATGATTTCAGCAACCACATGATCCTGATGATGCCGCTGATTGGTCTCGGGCTGGCCTTCAGCGCCCGCCTGCACGTGATGGAGAAAGTGGGCGCCGGGGTGGGCTTCGCCAGCATCACCACCATCGGCATTATGTTCGGCCAGAATCTGCATCCCTATCAGGATCTGGTATTCAGCGACCTGTACCGCATCACCTCGGTGACGGTCTCGCTGGTGGTGACGCTGACTCTGGTCTTTCTCATGCACCGTCTGCTGAACTGCTTTGCGGCGACGCGCTTTGTGGTGAGCGAATAGGGTCACACCGTCATCGCCCGCTGCGCATCGCGAAAGGCGTTATGGAGTAAGCGCCACATATGGTGCGCGGCGGGGGGAAAGCGGCGGTTTGAGTTGCGTAATAAGTGGCATTGGGCGCTGCTGGCGATCGGATGGTCGATGGGGACCGCCTTTAGTATGCCGTGAGCGATTGCTTCCCGGGCGGCGAATTCGGTCATGAAAGAGATCCCCAGACCGGCCTGGCTCAGGCTCATGGCGGTGGAAAAGAGGTTGCAGCGATAGGCCGGATGAAACTGCCGCCCGGCGGTTTTAAACATGGCGTTCATATGGCGCTGTAGGCCAAAGCTTTCTGTCAGGGCGATCAGGCGATATTGCGTCAGCTCATCGATGGTCACCATTGACTGTCGCGCGATGGGATGCTGCGGAGAGACCACCGCGCAGATGGGCCCCCACTGGAAGCTGTGGCGTTTAAGCTCCGGATTGCCGATGGGGCCGAAGGCGACCGCCATATCCGCTTCACCGCTGGCGATATCGTTGAGCATCTCCTGCATATTGCCGACGCTAATATCAACGAATACGTTCGGCCACGACTGCGAAAACGTGCTCATCACCGACTCGATAAAGGTCGTCACCAACCCCCCGCCAATTCTCACAGAGATGGTGCCGCCACGCATATGGCGTAAATCCTTTAGATGACTCTCCAGCTTTTCCCGCCGCTGGCGGCTTTCGTGGTAATCCTCGGCCAGCAAACGTCCGGCTTCAGTGAGCGCCACATTGCGCCCCTGTCGCTCCAGCAGAGGGAGTTCCAGCGTTCGCTCCAGCTGCGCTATCTGGCGGCTGATAACCGACGGATTAATCCCCAGAATATCAGCGGCCCGCCGAATGCCCCCCTGGATCCCGACTTCGTACAGATAGCTCATGGGACGTTCGTGTAACATCCTGTCTCCCTCCTTTGTTGACTTCAGGTCAACAATAACATCCTTTACCAGACATTTATCATCCCGGCTAGTTATAGATAATCGTGATTCAGGTACATAACAGACAAGGGGAGTCACGGAACGGATTAACTGCCATGGCAATAAACCAGTACCACCGGTGGTTGCCAATAATAAGATATCGATATGCCAGTAAAAAGATAAATAAGTGAGGTATATGCCTGTTGCCGGCTTTTCGGGAAAAGAGAGGCACCTTATTTATTGATGGGTTTTTTACGTCAAAATAATCAATGCCAAAACCAATACATTGAAAAGCGTCCAAATGGCAAAAGACCAATAAGATATTTCATAATGTGAGGACAGGGTATGAGTGAAAATAAAACGTTGGAACGTTCCTCCGACGACGCGACAAATGAGTGGCGGGTAGGACCTGGAGCATGGATCTCGCTGGTGGTGGTGTTATTAGTCTTCTCCGGGCTGCTGTTTAAAGTGGAAGGGATGGCCTGGCTGGGGGCTTTCGACTTTACCACCCTCGGCGGCGCATTTGGCACGATGAAGACCCCGGAAACTAACACTTTTATCGGCAGCGGCGGCATCAGCGCCAAGGCCGGTTTCTTGTTTGCGCTGTCGCTGGTCCCTACGGTGATGCTGGCGCTGGGGTTGCTGGAAATCTTTACCCATTATGGCGCGATACGTGCAGCGCATAAGCTGCTGACGCCGTTGTTACGCCCGTTACTGGGGATCCCGGGTTATACCGGTCTGGCGTTAATTACCGACCTCCAAAGCACCGATGCCGGGGCCGCGTTGACCAAAGAGCTGTATGACAGCAAAAAAATTAGTCGGAAAGATGTGGTGATTATGGGGGCATGGCAATATTCCGGCGCCGGTCTGATCAATAACTATTTCTCCATTGGCTCAGCGCTTTTCGCATCGTTAACCATCCCTATTATTATTCCGCTGCTGTTAATGTTTGTGTTGAAATTCGTTGGCGCGGCAATCACCCGTCTGGTTTTGAATACGGCCTATAAAGGGGATTTTGATAATGAGTAATTCGGCAAAAGTGGCCAGTAATCCGTTTGATATTTTTGTTATCGGTGCACGTAAAGGATTTAATATTGCCATCAACAACCTGATGCCGAATGTATTAATGGCATATGTGATCGCCGAAATGCTTAATTTGCTCGGGGTGATGCAGTTGATAGGCCAGGTCTGCGCGCCGCTGATGGGCCTGTTTGGCTTACCGGGCGAAGCGATTACCGTGCTGCTCACCTCCTGGCTTTCCGCCTCGGCGGGGACGGGAGTGGCGGTGAGCCTGTTGAGTAAAGGCACCCTCAACGTGGCGGACGTCACCATCCTGATCCCGGCCATCTTCCTGATGGGTTCGCAACTACAGTATATGGGGCGGCTGCTTGGGGTGGCGGATGTACCGAAAAAATACTGGCCGCTGCTGATGGCGGTGAGCATTATCAACGCCGTCATCGCCATGCTGGTCATGCGCGTGATGGCATAATGAAAGGCAAGGAGTCAGTCGTGTCGCGAACGTTAGAGCATTTCAATTACCTGCACCAAATACCTGAGCTGGGCTTTGAGGAGTACAAAACCTCGGCTTACATCGGCGACGCCCTGGCGGCGGCAGGGTTCCGGGTTCACCGCAACGTTGGCGGGACTACCGGGATTGTCGCCGAAATCGATAGCGGGGAACCGGGGCCAGTGGTGGCGCTGCGGGCAGATATGGATGCGCTGGGCCATATTATCGATGGCCGCTTAGAGGCCCGTCATACCTGCGGTCATGATGGCCACTCTTCGGTGGTATTAACCGCCGCCGAAGAGATCCTCGCCGAGGGGCTGGTAAAGCGTGGGAAGTTAAAAGTGCTTTTTCAGCCTGCTGAAGAGCTGGGGACGGGCGCGATCGCTTTAACGGAGGCCGGGGTACTGGATGACGTAGAGATGCTGTTCGGCTTCCATCTCCGGCCGCTGGAAGAGTGTCCGATGGGCCAGGCGGTACCGGCAATGTACTATTCCGCTTCGGCGACGGTGATGGTGGATTTTCACGGCAAAGCCGCTCACGCCGCTCGTCCGCATCTGGGCATTAACGCGCTGGATGCCGCCTCGCATGCAGTACAGGCGGTGAACGGTATCCATCTGGCGCCGTCGCTTACCTGGAGCGCGAAAGCGACGCGCTTTCTTTGCGATGCGGGCGTCACCAATTCGGTGCCGGCGAAAGCGCACGTTTGTTGGGATCTGCGCTGCGAGGAAAATGACGGCATGGCGACACTCAAAGAACGCGTGGTCAGGGCTATCGAGAGTAGCGCAGCAGCATATGGCGCCAGCGTCGACATCCGGGTAGTCAAAGAGATGCCGGCGGCGATTATCGACGCAGAAGCCACGGCTATCATAAGCCAGGCAATATGCGAAACCTTTGGCGAGGCGGGCTTAACGACCGCGAAGAGTACGCCGGGCAGCGAAGATTTTTTCCACTATTTGCGTCTGCGCCCGGCGGTGAAAGGTGGCTTCTGGGGACTGGGCTGCAACCTGCTGCCGGGCCTGCATCATCCGGAAATGCATTTCGATCGCACCGCGCTGGCGGATGGCGTGCGGGTATTCAAATCCTGCGTTCGCCAGCTGTTGGGCTGAAGCTAAGCTGCCAGCCCCCGGGTAGCGGCTTACGCCTTACCCGGGCTACGGTTGGGCATTTTGTCGGTAGCCCCGGTAAGCGTAAGCGCTACCGGGGAAGCGTCCCGGATGTCGGCTAACGCCTCATCCGGGCTACCGCGGTGCGCATAGGTCGCCAACAGGTGATAGTCATTTCCGGCGACGCGAAACAGGGCTGCCGTTTCGCCGGGTATAACCCATCGTTGCTCATCGCCAGGCATGCAGCTCAGGTAAATGCACAGCCCGCAGCCGCTGCGCAGCTGGCGCGGAATATCCTTCACCTCGAAGGTCATTCCCGCCGCCTGCAGGGCTTTGCGCATCCGCACCACCCCCACCGTGGAATGAAATAAAAACAGGAAGGTTGTCATCCGCGCCTCCGCTGGCGCTGGCCGATCAGCGCCGCGCCGATCGCCCCGGCAAACTGGGCGTCGGGATGGGTTGTCACCGTCATGCCGACATGGCTTTCCAGCATCCGGGCAAAGGTGGCGCAGTGGCTGACGCCGCCGGTAAACAGCAGCGGTCCCTGCGCCGATAAACGGCCAATAAAGTTCGCGCTGCGCCGGGCCATGGCGTTAATCACCCCCGCCAGAATCGCCTCCGGCGCGACGCCGGCCGACCGCAGGCTAATGACCTCCGATTCGGCAAACACCGTGCACATGCTGGTAATCGCATGCGGCTCGACGTCTGCAGTGATGCTGTCGAGTTGTTCGACGCTGGCGCCAAGCGTCCGCGAAATGACGTCCAGAAAGCGGCCGGTGCCGGCGGCGCATTTATCATTCATCAGGAAGTCGCTGAGATTGCCCTCGGCGTCCAGCTGGATGACTTTGCTGTCCTGGCCGCCGATGTCAATCACCGTGCGGGTGTCCGGCGCCAGCAGGCGAGCGCCGAGGCCGTGACAAGAGATCTCCGTCACCTGCTTATCGGCAAAATCCACCAGCTGGCGACCATAGCCGGTGAGGGTTAAAAAAGGCGTCTCCGTGAGGCCAGCGCGTAGCGTTTCCCAGGCCTTATGGATGGCGTCGGCGGGGCGAAAGGGAGTGGGGCAGAGGAAGCGGCGTACAATGACGCCGTCCGCCAGCAGGATGCCTTTTGTGGCGGTGGAGCCGGAATCAATGCCAACCGTATAGTTCACGCCAGCTCCTTACAGCATTTCGATAAAGGCGGCGACGCGGGTGCTGAGCTGGCCGAGGTCCGCCGTCGAATAGTCGGTTTCTATCGCCATATAAGGAAGGTCGTGCTGCTGGCGCAGATGGCGTTTAATCGCCAGCGATTCCACGGCATAGGTATGGCAGGCCTGCAGAATGACGTCGATCACCCCGTCGGCCTGATACTCCTCCACCATCTGGCTCAGCAACTGCAGACGCTGGTCGTTGGGGGAGATACAGGAGCAGCCGATGGCGAGATATTTATCGGTTAAGGCGTCGTAGACGTCGCCCTCTTCCGCCACGCAGCGCTCGGTGGCTTTCGCGCCGGTGCAGTTTTCATAGCCGACCACCCAGCCGCCGTTTTCCTCGATGGCGCGGACCACTTTTTCCGCCGCGCCGCCGATCGGACAGCCGGTGATCAGGATCCGCGGACGTGGCTCGAGCCGTTTACCCTGCAGCCACTCCTGATGGATGCGGTCCGCCATGACATGCAGTTCATCAATCAGGGCGGTTTTGTCGAAACGGAAGGTGGCGCCATATACCACTTTCAGGATGTCGCCGCCGCTGAGCGCCGGCGGATTGAGTTGCCCGAGACGATAAAAGTGGGCCAGCGCCCGGCGCTCGCGATTTTTCAACACGATGGCTTCGCGCAGCGCCGCTTCGCTAATCGGCGTGCCAAACCGGGCCTCAATCACCTGCTGCAGGCGCAGGATCTCCGTTTTCCACAGTGCGCGGGAAGCGGCATCGCTGGCGCTGTTCGGCAACTGCATGACGTGGACCGCCTTGAACTCGGCCATGTACTCGTACATCTTCTTTTTACCGTCGCAGGTGGTTTCCCCGACCACCAGGTCAGAGAAATAGAAGTACGGGCATTTATCGGTTTTGCCGAAGCCATAGCTGCTTTTGATCAGCGGGCAGAGGTTGCGAGGCAGATCTTTTTCCGCTTCCTCGATGGTTTCATCGGAGGTGGAGCACAGTGAAACGACAATGGCGCCCGCCGCCATGGCGATCTCCTGAGGCATAAAGGTGCAGTAGGTGCCCACCAGCGGCACGTTCTGCTCTTTAAGATCCATGACGGTGAGAAAGCCCTTCTGGCGAGCTTCTGAGAACTGGTCAAATATGGCGGGTAGATCGGTGATAAGCGACATGATTTTCCTTCCCCGTACACGGGAGATGCTGAAAGAGTCGCCATTATAGCCCTGTTGTTTGTGTGATTTTATTGATCTCCTGCGTCTGCGCGCGGCGTTAATAGACCTTCTTCAAATCCATCTCTTCCTGGATCCGCTCGCTCCACGCCAGATGGGTGCGGATAGCCTCTTCGATACCGGCGTTGTAAAACAGCGGCCCCAGCTCTTTGGCGATAAAGTCGACAAAAAACTCGGCGTCAAACTGCTCCAGCTCGAGGTTGAAGGTCTCTTCGCAGTACTTGCTGAGCTTGTCGCGCAGCAGGTCGCGCTGCGCCGGGCTGAGTTCAATGTCGTTCATGATGGAGCTTTCTCCGTAAAAGGGCTCACGACTGCCGGGCTTCGATCACCGCTTGCCCACACTGGCGCTGATGGCGTAACAGTCCGGCCAGGCAGCAGGCGGCGACGATCCCGGCGGCCACCGCCAACAGGTGGAAGGGGAGTCTGCCGCCATGGAACCACAGCCAGCGCGCGCCTTCAATCGATAACGCGCTGACGCTGAGGATCACGATATTCAGCGAGGCGGAGACCGTGCCTTTCGGCAGGTCGTTGGAAAAGAGGGTAAAGCGAAACAGCGTCGGGAAAATCAGCCCGATGCCGAAGGCGTAGAAGCAGGTGCCGAGCACTGACCACAGCCAGACGTGCGGCCATATCAGATTCCCAACGATCAGGATGGCCAGGCCGAGCATTTGTATCGGGACCGCGCTGAGCACAAAGCGCGGGCGGGTGGGATCTTTTACCCAGCGCGCCACCGACAGGTTAGCGATGATGACGGCGCTAAAGACTGGTACCTGGCTCCAGGCGAACTCGCTGGTGGTCAGCCCGCCGGCGTCCATTAAAATCACTGGCGATACCGCCACCCAGCTCATCAGCGGAATATAGCTCAGCGACAGCGTGGCGGCGCCGAGTAAAAAGATGCGGTTACGAAAGACGGCGCGGAAATCGCGCAGCACGCCGGGCAGGCTGAATGGCACATCGCCGCGGCGCACCGTCTCCGGCATGGTCAACAGCAGGCCGAGCCAGGCCACCAGCCCCATGGCGGCGATGATGCCGAACAGCGCTTTCCAGTGGATGAAATGCATCAGCGCCGCGCCGGAGAGCGGGCCGACGATCGGCGCCACCAGCACGACGGAGGTGATCACCGCCATCAGCCTGATCGATCTTTTTTCCTCAAAGGCCTCCTGTACGGTGACGTAGCCGACGGTGGCGATAAAGCAGATGCTGGTGCCCTGCACGAAGCGGGCAATCAGGAACTGGGTCATGGAGGTGGTGAACAACGTCGCCAGGCACGCGAGGGTGAAAATCAGCGCGCCGGTGAGCAGTACCGGACGCCGTCCGATCCGGTCAGAGAGCGGCCCCAACAGCCATTGCAGCGCCATGCCGCCGGCCATATACAGGCTCACCGAGGCAGGAGCCAGCGCCACATCGGCATTGAAATCCCGCACCACGTGGAGGATCCCCGGCTGGATCAGGTCGGTAGTAAGATAGGCTGAAAAATCATACAGAATGAGCGCCGCCGGGAAGAACAGCGCGGCGGCGTGGCGGGTCAGCCAGTGGGAAATCCGGTGCATCATTTCTCCCTCCCTGTGGAATATTTATCAGCGCTATTGTTCGGATAGTATCATTGCTAACCAATATGCAGATGCAGCAGCGAGGGGATCTGCGAGAACAGCCACAACATCAGGCCGATGGTCCCCCCCACCAGGGTGCCGTTGATGCGGATAAACTGCAGATCTTTACCGATATTGAGCTCGATCTGCCGCGACATATCGCGGGCGTCCCAGCTCTTCACCGTGTCGCTGATATGGCGGGTGAGGAAGGCGGCGAACTCCGGCGCCACCCGGTGCGCCGCCTGTTCCAGGTGTTCGTTAAGCGATTCGCGCAGGGCGTCGTCGCGGAGTAAGGTTTCACCGAACCACTGGCCAGCCTCGGCGATGCGCTGCTTAATACGTGAGTCATCGCTGCTGATATCGTTTTTTACCCAGCTGCGCAGGTCGCCCCACACTTCACCGAGATAGCGGTTAAAGGTCTCATCATTTTTCAGATATGCTTTGATGTTCTCGGCCTTTTGCGCCATGAGCGGGTCGGATTTCAGGTTGTCGATAAGCTTCTGCACCGCGTGGTCGAAGGCCTGGCGGATCTGGTGGGTACGGTCATGGCTCACCTCGTCCAGCAGGGTATTCACCGCATCGGTGACCATCTCGGCGCTGTGCTCGCCGAGCCACTCGGTGGGTAACAGTTTGGCCTTCAGCGGGTGCTCGGTCTCCAGCCAGCGCACGATGCCGCGGGCGATAAAGGTGCGGGAGTTGTCCCGCTGCAGCAGGGCGATAAGCTGGCTTATCAGCGAATCCAGCAGCTTCTGGTGGCGATTGTCGCGGGTCATTCCCTCCAGCATCATGGCGCTGGTCTGCGTCAGGTCGACTTTATCGATCGCCTTATGTACCGCGCGGCGCAGCAGGCGCTGAATGCGCGCGTCGTCGGTCAGTTCAAGAAAACCGCTCATCACCTGCAGCAGATGCTGGCCGACCCGCCGGGCATTCTCCGGCTGGCTGAACCAGTTGCCGAGCATCAGGGCTGGCTCATAGCGGCGGATCAACGCGACCAGCGACGGGGTATCGAGGAACTTCTCCTCGACAAAGCGGCCAAGATTATCGGCGATGCGGTCTTTGTTACGCGGGATAATCGCGGTATGGCGGGCGACAAAGGGCAGCGGAATACGACGAAACAACGCGACCACCGCAAACCAGTCGGCCAGCGCCCCGACCATCGCCGCTTCGGAAATGGCCTTTAGCGCGCTGACCCACGGCGTCGGCGGCAGCAGCAGGGTGGTGATAAATAGCGCGGCGGCGATCAGCAGCAGCGACAGCGCCAGCAGTTTGGCGCGTTTGAGTTCAGCGAGTTTTTCCATAAACTTAAGCATATAACCTGACGGCGAGGTCGTGCAAAAATCGCCAGATAATCCACAGACCGAAGATCATCAGGACCGCCCCTGCCGCCCGCTCGACTCGCCAGACGATGGCGCCCAGGCGGCGCTGTACCTGCGGCAGCGCAATCGCACTCACCAGCAGTAAATCCCAGAAGAACACCACGCTGACCATCCACAACCCGCTCACCGTTTGCTGCAGCAGGGTGACCGCCGGCCCGAGCAGGGAAGTCATCAGCGCCAGATAAAACAGAGCGTTTTTGGGGTTGAGCAGCGATGACCCCAGCCCGAGCAGCAGCTGCCTGCCGAACCCCGGACGCGATGCGCGAATGCTCTCCACCGCCAGCGTCGCGGGACGGCTGCGTATCAGCAGGCTGCCAACCCACAGTAAATAGCCCGCCCCCAACAGCTCAATGAGCAAAAACAGCAGCGGCGCCTGGCGCAGAAGCCCCCAGCCGACGATGGCGAGAACAATATACAGCGCATTGCCGGCGGCGATTCCGAGACACAATCCGATGCTGCCGCGGATCCGGTAGCGCACGGCGTAGCCGACCAGCAGAAAAAAATCAGGGCCCGGGCTGAGCAGAGCGACAAAGTGAGACAGGGCTAGCGCCGGGAAGGCGGCGGGAAAGAGCGTCGATAAGGTATGCATAGTGGCCTCGATAATGGTACTGAGGCCACCCTAAGCGAAGTGCCGTATTACTTATTGTCGGATATTGATCTGCTGTGCGCATATTGCCGCGGCGTGGCGGCGGTATAGCTGACAAAGGTTTTATGGAAATGGCTCTGATCGGCAAAGCCAGCCTGATAGCCGACATCGGCAATAGGGTCCCCGGCGCGTAAGCGCGTTTTCGCATATTCGATGCGCGCCATGTTGATCAAACTGGCGGGTGTCAGGCCGGTATCCTGTTTCACGGCGCGGATAACGGTCTCTTTACGAAGCGCGCTGTCGTGGGCCAGCTTATCCAGCGACGGCGGCGCTGGCAGATCTGTCGCCAGGCGCTGAAACAGCAGGGCGCTGGCGTGATGTGGCTCCTGCGGCGCGGCGGCGCACAGCGGCAGCGCGTGCAGGAGTTGCGCCAGCCGGGCGGGCAGTTGTTCAAGGCTCCCGCGGCTCATCAGGGCGACAACCTGCTGGAAACAGGCAAAGAGAGGGCTGTCGCGCAACAGTGGCTGCGGCGAGGCGATACTGGCGCCAGGGGGAATATCCGGGCGCTGCGCGTGGCACCATGCCGCCTCCAGGTACAGCATATGATAGCTGCGCGGCCTGTCATGCAGCGGATTACAGCTATGCGGCGCGTGCGGGGGGATCACGATCAGATCCCCGGGCTGCAGGAGATATTCCTCACCATTGCACAGGCAGCGCGTTTCCCCCTCGATAATCGCCCCCACCGAGAGCTGCGGGTGGCTGTGGCGTTTGTAGGCCTGGCGGCTGCGCCAGGTGCTGCGCAGCTCCAGCCACGGTAGACGATCGTCTCGCCAGAAGGTTTGGGGGATATCTCGGGTATGGTTCACCGCATCGACCTTTGCTGAGGAGGGAGAGGTCGTTTATAGCATGCTGCGCGGAGGCTGTCGCCCGCCTGGATTTGCGTACCGCCTCGAAAAAGGATGTCGCGCTTGCAGTCCGGGGAAATCTATTTTCGTGGCGGTGCGTAAAGGTTGTATTGCCCGGGTGTCAGAAACATTCCGAGCGCGTAGAGTCCCTGCAGGATAAGCAGGCAGGGATGAGCCGATGGCAAAGGGTACCACCTCGACGCCGCATGATGCGGTGTTTAAACAGTTTCTCACTCAGGCCGACACCGCGCGTGATTTCCTGGCGATCCATTTACCGCCTGCGCTGCGTCAGCGCTGCGACCTCGATACCTTACAGCTGGAATCGGCAAGCTTTATCGAGGAGAGCCTGCGGGCCTGGTACTCCGATGTGCTGTGGTCACTCAAAACCGCGTCTGGCGAGGGCTACATTTATGTGGTTATCGAACATCAGAGCTCGCCGGACGCGCAGATGGCTTTTCGCCTGATGCGCTATGCCATCGCCGCGATGCAGCGCCATCTTGATCGTGGTCATACCAGACTGCCGCTGGTGGTGCCGATGCTGTTCTACCACGGGGCGACCACGCCATACCCGTGGTCGCTCAACTGGCTGGACTGCTTTACCGATCCGCAACTGGCGAGGGAGCTTTATATCTCGCCCTTTCCGCTGGTGGATATCACGGTGATCCCCGACGATGAAATCGTTAGCCATCGGCGCGTGGCGCTACTTGAGCTGATACAGAAGCATATTCGCCAGCGCGATTTAATGAACATCGTTGGGCAACTGACGACGATTTTACTTAGCGGGGACGCTAATGACAGACAGCTAAAAACGCTGTTTAATTATCTGCTGCAGACTGGCAACGCGCGCCGCTTTGGCCGGTTTATCCACGAAGTGGCGCAACGGGTTCCTCAGCACAGGGAGAGCTTAATGACCATCGCCGAAAGATTACAGGAAGTGGGCCGCAGAAAAGGCAAACGGGAAGGCCGGCAAGAAGGACAGCATGCCGAGGCGCTGCGCATTGCACAGAGGATGCTGGACGACGGTATTGCCCGCGAGACGGTGGTGAAAATCACTGGCCTGGCCGCCGACGAGATCGCCACGCTGGCGCATTGATAACGCCGGGGCGGCCTGAAGGTAGCCCCGGTTAGCCTCTTTATGGAATATTCCTGATATACCTAACTTTACCCGCATCGCCAGCCATCTCGACTACCCTTAATATCCTTAACGGCATTTTTGACTGCCTTAATAGCGATAACAAGGAGACATGCGATATGGCCTATCAGACGGTGAATCCTGCGAACAATCAGCTTATTAAAACGTACCCGGCGCACAGCGACGCGGACGTGGAGGCGGCGCTGCAGCAGGCGGATGCGCTCTACCATTCAGCCTGGGCAAAAGGCGATATTGAACCGCGGCTGGCGGTACTGCATAAGCTGGCTGATCTGATCGACAGCCGGGCGGAGGAACTGGCAAAAATCGCCAGCCAGGAGATGGGGAAACTCATTAAGCAGAGCCGCGGCGAAGTGAAACTTTGCGCGCAGATCGCCCGCTATTATGCCGATAACGCCAAATCGTTGCTGGCGCCGGTGAAATATCCCTCCGAACTCGGCGACGCCTGGGTTGAGCATCATCCCATCGGCGTCTTAATGGCGGTGGAGCCGTGGAACTTCCCCTATTACCAGCTGATGCGCGTCCTGGCGCCAAACCTGGCGGCCGGCAACCCGGTTATCGCCAAACACGCCAGCATTGTGCCGCACTGCGCGGAGACCTTTGCCCATCTGGTGCGTGAGGCCGGCGCACCGGAAGGGGCGTGGACCAACCTGTTTATCTCCCAGGAGCAGGTGGCGAAGATTATCGCCGACGATCGCGTGCAGGGCGCGGCGCTCACCGGGTCGGAGAAAGCCGGCAGCGTGGTGGCGGCGCAGGCGGCGAAGCATATTAAGAAATCGACGCTGGAACTGGGCGGTAACGATGTATTTGTGGTACTGGACGATGCCGACCTGGAACGCGCGGTGAAAATCGGCGTCCAGGCGCGGCTGAATAACGCCGGCCAGGTGTGTACCGCTGCCAAGCGTTTTATCCTGCACGAAAATATCGCTGAGTCGTTTCTGGCGAAATTTAGCGAGGCGTTTCGCCAGGTGAAAATCGGCGATCCGCTGGATGAAAGCACCACGCTGGGGCCACTCTCTTCCAAAGATGCGCTGGACACCCTAAGCAAACAGGTGGACGAGGCGGTGAAAAATGGCGCTACGCTGCATCTGGGCGGCAAAGCGGTGGCACGAGAAGGCAATTTCTTTGAACCCACCATTTTGACCGGTATCACCCGTGACAACCCGGCGTACTTTGAAGAGTTCTTTGGCCCGGTGGCGCAGATCTACGTGGTGAAAAATGACGAGGAGGCAATCCAGCTGGCCAATGATTCCCACTATGGTCTGGGCGGCGCGGTCTTCAGTCAGGATATCGAACGCGCCAAACGGATGGCCTCCGCCATTGAAACCGGGATGGTTTATATCAACTGGCTTACCGATACCGCGCCGGAGCTGCCGTTTGGCGGCGTGAAGCGTTCCGGTTACGGACGGGAGCTCTCCGATCTCGGCATCAAAGAGTTTGTGAACCAGAAGCTGGTGGTGGTGCGCCACTAAGCCCGGCCATAAAAAAACCTGCCATTCGGCAGGTTTTTTTATAATAGATTCATTGCACTTCGACTTTATCCCAGCCGCTTTTGAACATACAGCTGTCGACTAAGGTCTCCCGCTGATATTCATTCGCGTCTTCTACCGTATAGCTTGTTTCAACATCCTGTTTCTTATGTTTTTTGTCCGTTTTTTCTGAACTGGACCCGGTCACCACGTTATCCGGAGGGAGATCGACCAGGGCCTGCGCTTCACATTCGGTGAGCTTTTTATGCATTTCGGCATCGCTTAAACCCGGCTTCACCCAGGTATACTGAGTGCAGCCGGTCAGCAGCAACGCCAGGCTCAGCGCAGAGAGCGCGGCGAGACGTGGTTTCATCAGAAGGTGACTCCGCCGCCCACGTAGGCGCCATCAATCAGGGTGTGGTTTGGGCGACCCTCTTTGCCGTCAACGCTCACGTGACGGTAACCCACTTTCAACGTCACTGGACCAATCGGGGACCAGCTTACGCCGCCGTTCGCTTCGACATAGTTTTTTACGCTGTTGTTCAGGCCGTCCGGCGCGACATACCCTTCGCCAAACACGTGGATGCTGTCGGTCAGGGCCACGTTCACCCCGCCGCCGACCGGAAACGCGACGCCGTTATCGCCTTTTTTCGGCCCGAGGTAGATAGCTTTCGCGCCAGCGTTGAGCATAACCGGACCTACTTCCAGATTGTAACCCGCGCCAACGCCGCCGGTCTGGCTACCATCATCGGTATTCTTCAGCCAGTGGCTTTCGGCGTACAGGCCAGAAGAGGATTTACCCATTTCCATATTCAGATTGGTGAAGTTTTTACCTTGTTCAACGGTAAATCCCATCGCCATGGCGGAACCAGAGACCGCGGTCAGGGCAGCAACAATCAGGATGTTAAGCTTTTTCATGGTTTGCTCCTCGTCATTAAATTTGTCTGAGCGCACCTTAACAATCGATGTTTATCTCTGCAAATGTGACTTACGTCAATTTTTTATGCTGGGTTTGTCAGGGAGGTGTTTTGAAAATGTTGTAATGACGTTGGGTTACGGCGAGGTCAATCATCAAATTTGGTCTGTTTAGCCGCGGTTTAATGGGTGGGCTAAACAGAAACTGAACAGGGCGGGCATTAATTATTAAGGATCCTATTCATTTAGTTTCTTATTATTTCCAAAAGTGTTTCTGCTGTTACTTATTAAAACGTTGCTTTACATTTTTCGACGCGCTGCCGACGTTTGGTCCCTGTTTTTGATGAGGTGTCAGAGAGAGGATGGTGCCTGCGCCTTGGGGCGCAGGCGGGCAGGTTAGCGTCGTAACCCGGCAAATGCGGCGCGAATTTCCTCTTCCGGCAGCTGAATGCCGATAAATACCAGCGTGCTGTGCGGCGTTTCATCGCCCCACGGGCGATCCCAGTCGGCGCTGTAGAGGCGCTGCACGCCCTGAAACAGCAGGCGATTTGGCTCGCCGTCGATCCACAGCATGCCTTTATAGCGCATCAGTTGCTCGGCGAAGGAGAGCAACAGGTTTTCCATTACCCGTGAAACTTCACTGATATCCACCGGATAGTCGAGCTCGACCACAATCGACGAGACGTCGTTCTGCTTTTCTGCAACAAAATGAAAACGCGGTGTGGCGCTGACAACCTTTTCTTCCAGCATAAAGCCGCTGGTGTTAAACAGCTGGTTTAGATCGATATCGCCGTGAATGACGGTATAAACCGGCGCCCGCGCATTGATGCGCGCCAGCCGTTCGCGCAGCTTCTCGGTGTCGCCGGCAACATCGGTTTTGGTTAGCAAAATGCGGTCCGCATAGCCGACCTGCGACTGGGCGATGGTGAACTGATCCATCTGCTGGTCGGCATGGACGGCATCCACCAGGGCGATCACGCCGTCCAGCAGATAGCGCTCGCAGAGCACCTCATGGGAGAAAAAGGTCTGGATAATCGGCCCCGGGTCGGCCATGCCGGTGCACTCAATCACCAGCCGGTCAAACTCGATTTCGCCGCGATCGCGACTGTCGAGGAGATCGAGCAGGGCGTCTTCCAGTTCGTTGGAGCGCGTACAGCAGATACAGCCGTTGGTCAGGGTTTTGATCTGCGTGGCGCGGTCGCCGATCAGCTGATCGTCAACGGAGACTTCGCCAAATTCATTTTCAATCACGGCGATTTTGAAACCGTGCTGCTCATTCAGGATATGGCGCAGGAGGGTGGTTTTTCCTGCGCCGAGAAAACCGGTGAGTAGGGTGACTGCAATCGGTGCCATTATTGCCTCCATTAACAGCAGCGTACGCCGCCTTTGCCGTCTCCGCCGTAGCGGGCCTGCTGGCGTTCGCGGAAGAATTCTTCATAAGTCATGTACGGCTGATCCGGATGGTTGGTTTGCATATGTGTGACGTAGTTGTCGTAATCCGGAATGCCAATTAGCATTTTTGCCGCCTGACCGAGATATTTTTTTGCCTGACCTAAGTTACCAAACATTGTAAGTTCCAGATAACGAATAAAGCCGGATGGCGGCTAGCGCCTTATCCGGCCTACGTTAATGCGCTTTTGGTAGGCCGGATAAACGTAGCGCTATCCGGCATCAGGGTTAATGATGTGACGAGGTCTTCACGCCGCCTTCCGGTACCGGCACGTACGGGGTCTCTTTGTCGGTACGCACCTTATTGTTGCGCACGTTGAGCCAGGTTTTGATGCCGTAGAAGATGATGCTGTACACCACCACCAGGAACAGGATACTCAGCCCGGCGTTGGTGTAGTTGTTGACCACGATATGATTCATGTTGGCAATTTGCTGCGCGGTCAGCTCGCCGCCGGCGGCAATCTTCTCTTTATACTGCTGAGCCATAAAGAAGAAGCCTTCCATCTGCGGATTGCTGCTGAACAGCTTCAGACCCAGCGCCCAGGTGGTGCACAGCAGCAGCCACGCTGCCGGGATAACGGTGACCCAGATATATTTGGTGCGCTGCATTTTGACCAGCACCACGGTGCCAAGCACCAGCGCCACGGCGGCCAGCATCTGGTTAGAGATACCGAACAGCGGCCACAGGCTCTTCACACCGCCCAGCGGGTCGACCACGCCCTGATACAGCAGGTAGCCCCACAGCCCGACGCAGCCCGCGGTACCGATAATCCCGGCGACCAGCGAGTCGGTTTTTTTCAGGAACGGCACGAAGTTACCCAACAGATCCTGCAGCATAAAGCGGCCTGCGCGGGTACCGGCATCCAGCGCGGTGAGGATAAACAGCGCTTCAAACAGGATACCAAAGTGGTACCAGAAGCCCATATCCGCCATCGGGATGATTTTATGGAACACATGGGCGATACCGACGGCCAGCGTCGGCGCGCCGCCGGCGCGGTTCAGTACCGAAGGTTCGCCGATATCTTTCGCCGTCTGCAGGATCTGCTCAGGGGAGATCACGAAGCCCCAGGAGCTGACGGTCGCCGCCGCATGGACGGTCACTTCTTTCAACTGCGCAGCGATCATCGCCGCGTTTTCACCGCCCATTTCATGCAGGTTTGGCATGACGATGCCAAGGCCCGCCGGCGGGGTGTTCATCGCGAAGTAGAGACCCGGTTCGATAATCGAGGCGGCGATCAGCGCCATGATGGCCACGAAAGACTCCATTAGCATCGCGCCGTAGCCGATAAAGCGGGCATCGGTTTCGTTGGCCAGCAGCTTCGGCGTGGTGCCGGAGGCGATCAGCGCGTGGAAGCCGGAGACCGCGCCGCAGGCGATGGTGATAAACAGGAACGGGAACAGCGCGCCTTTCCACAGCGGGCCGGTACCATCAATGTACTGGGTCACCGCCGGCATTTTCAGGTCCGGGTTGAGGATAACGATCCCCAGCGCCAGGCCGACGATCACGCCGATTTTCAGGAAGGTGGCCAGATAGTCACGCGGCGCCAGAATCAGCCATACCGGCAGCAGCGCGGAGATAAACGCGTAGCCAATCAGGGTAAAGGTGATGGTGGTGTCTTTAAAGGTCAGCGCCGGGCCCCAGTACGGGTCGTGGGCAATGATGCCGCCAAACCAGATGGACGCCACCAGCAGCACGATACCGATAACCGACACTTCACCCACGCGGCCTGGGCGCAGGAAGCGCATGTAGATCCCCATAAACAGGGCAATAGGTACCGTCGAGCAGACGGTAAAGACGCCCCACGGGCTTTCCGCCAGCGCTTTCACCACGATGAGCGCCAGCACCGCGAGGATGATGATCATAATCAGGAAGCAGCCGAACAGCGCGATAGAGCCCGGAACCGGCCCCATTTCCTGCTTGATCATCTCGCCCAGCGAGGCGCCGTTACGCCGTGAGGAGATAAACAGCACCATGAAGTCCTGTACCGCGCCCGCCAGCACTACGCCGGCCAGCAGCCACAGGGTGCCCGGCAGATAGCCCATCTGCGCGGCCAGCACCGGGCCAACCAGCGGGCCGGCGCCGGCAATGGCGGCAAAGTGGTGGCCAAACAGCACGTAGCGGTTGGTCGGCACATAGTTCAGGCCATCGTTATTAATGACCGCCGGCGTCGAGCGCGTTGGGTCAAGCTTCATCACCTTCTGCGCGATGTACAGGCTGTAATAACGGTAGGCGACGAGGTACACAGAAACCGAGGCGACGACGATCCACAGGGCACTGACGTGCTCACCGCGGCGCAACGCGACGACTGATAGGCAAAATGCCCCGATGATTCCGAGAATCACCCAGGGTATGTGCTTGAATAGTTTTTTGGTATCCATAGTAAAACCTGGCGTTAATTAGATGAATAATTGGCCGAAGCCGTCTGGTTTTAAGTAAGGGTTAATGGAGGTATTGATTAGCTAGGCTGCCTCCGATCTTGCCAGAACAGCGCGTGCGTAAAGTTGGGTAAATCGGTGAGTGGTTGTATGGAAGGTTAAGCGGTCGCTAGCTGAAATAAGCGGTTGGCCATCAAGTGAACAAGAGATAATTATGTGATTGAGATCACGGCATATTTCAGCCCAGTGCGATGGGGGAGCGGCAGAACGTAAAAAGAGGTCGCGCTAATGCTCTCAGTGTGAATCGATATTAATTCATAATCTCATATTCTTATTTCATGATGATTTCATATTGTCTTCGGCAGAACTTAACGGTGATTCATCCATATCATGAAACTGGGGTAATCAACGCGTTTATAATTTTAAGTAATATTTTTTGAAGTGGCTTGAATAATATATGTTGATATTAACATGGGTTTGGTTGTATTAAATGCCACGCTTTGCTTTTTATTACTCAACATGGAACGTTGTGACTTAATTATAATGAATAAATGGAATTTCATTCATAAAGTTTTAATTATCTGTATATTGCCTGCCTGGGCATGGGCTGCGCCTGAGGATACCGTACGTGAGCAGCAGTTCATCAACCAGCAGCAGCGCCAGCAGGCGCTGGAAAACCAGCTCGCGCCGCCGTCACCGGATATTCATTTATCAGCGGAAGAAATAAATACCGATGATGGTTTATTTCCCGTGGAAGAACCTTGCTTTGCTATTTCACAGATTATTTTACAGGGTGCCGATGCCTTACCGCATTGGCTTCCGCTCCAGCGTCAGGCAAATAAAGCGATTGGGCGTTGTCTGGGAGGGAAGGGCATTAACCTACTGATGGCCAAGTTGCAGAATATATTAATCGATCGCGGTTATATCACCAGCCGGATCCTTGCCCCGCAGCAGGATTTAAAAAGCGGTGTTTTGCGCCTGGTGGTGATGCCGGGTTATATCCGTGAAGCCAGGCTTACGGAGGACAGCGATAATTATCTATGGCTGGCGAGCGCGTTTCCGGCGACTGACGGGAAACTACTGGACCTGCGCGATATTGAGCAGGGGCTGGAAAACTTGCAGCGCCTGCCGACGGTACAGGCCAGCATGGAAATTATTCCGGGCGATACGCCGGGGCAAAGCGATATTGTCATTAACCGCCAACAGGAACGCTTCTGGCGCGTTGACGCCTCGCTCGATGATTCCGGCTCTAATGCCACCGGCCGCTATCAGGGTAACCTGACGCTATCCCTGGATAACCCGTTAGCCTTAAGCGACCTTTTTTACCTTTCCGGCTCACATAACCTCGATGGCAATGGCGGTAAATCCTCAAAGAACCTGACCGGCCACTATTCGATTCCGCTGGGTTACTGGCAGCTCGGATTAACCGCCAGCCAGTATGATTACATGCAAACCGTGGCGGGGGCCAACGGCGATTACCAGTACAGCGGTAAAAGCAAGAACGTTGATTTCCAGATGAGCCGCGTACTGCACCGGAGCGGTAGTCAGAAGACCACTCTTAGCGCCGATGTGTTAGCCCGCGAGCAGCGCAACTTCATTAACGACACCGAGATTGCCGTTCAGCGGCGGCAGACGGCGGCCTGGAAGCTTGGTCTGCAGCATCGCCATTACCTGGGCAACGCCACTCTCGATGCCGGAGTGAGCTATCAGCGCGGTACCCGCTGGTTTGGCGCTCAGCCCGCGCCGGAAGAGCAATGGGGGGAAGCAACCGCCCTCAGCAAAATCCTGCAATTCAATGCTCAGCTCAATTTGCCTTTTGCCCTGGGCGGGCAAAATTTTCGCTTTACCAGTCGCTATCAGCGGCAGATGAGCAGCACGCCGCTGACTTCGCCGGATATGTTTTCCATCGGCAACCGTTGGACGGTTCGCGGCTTTGACGGCGAGCGCACCCTGACCGCCAGTCACGGCTGGTACATACGTAACGATATCGCCTGGTCGACCCCGTTACCGGGGCAAGAGTTTTATCTGGGGGCGGATTACGGCGAAGTCGGCGGCGCGGGCAGTGAAACGCTGGTGGGCAAACACCTCGCCGGGGGCGTGGCAGGGCTGCGCGGCCAGTACCACCGCGCCAGCTACGACCTGTTCGCCGGTATCCCTTTAGCCAAACCCGATGGCTTTAAAACCGATCCGGCAACTTTTGGTTTCAGCGTTAGCTGGAGCTACTGATTTTCACTCATGCGCCGTTTGGCGGCGCGTGCTGCGCACAGGGATGATTTTCCGGGCCGCGGTGGACAATGGATGACGAGTAACGGCAATGAATAAACGCTTTTATCGAATCGTATTTAATAAGACTCGCGGGATGCTGATGGTGGTGGCGGAAACGACCCGCTCTCATTGGGCGGGCGTGTCGCCGCAATCCGGCGCCGACGCGCGAACCGGGTCGATGCTGACCTCCACCCTGGCGCCGCTGGCCTTTAGCTTTCTGCTCGCTTTTTCCTGTCTTACCCCGGCTCAGGCGGCGATTGTCGCCGATAACCATGCGCCAGGCGGCCAGCAACCGCAGATCGCCAATAGCGCCAATGGCACGCCGCAGGTCAATATTCAGACACCGAGCGGCGCAGGCGTTTCACGCAACGTCTACAGCCAGTTTGACGTCGATGGGCGCGGCGTGGTGCTGAATAACAGCCGTGCCAACACTTCAACCCAACTGGCCGGGATGGTCGCCGGTAATCCGAATCTGGCGAAAGGGGAAGCCAGAGTGATCCTCAATGAGGTGAATACCCGCGATCCGAGTCGGCTGAATGGCTATATCGAGGTTGCCGGACAAAAAGCGCAGGTGGTTATCGCTAACCCTGCCGGAATTAGCTGCGATGGCTGCGGGTTCATCAATGCTAACCGCGCGACGCTGACGACAGGCCAGGTGCAGTACGGTAACGGGCAGATTAGCGGTTATGATGTTAATCGCGGCGAAATTCTCGTACAGGGCGGCGGCCTTGATGCGAGCTCGGTAGACAGCACCGACCTGCTCGCCCGCGCGGTGAAAATCAACGCCGGGGTTTGGGCGCAGGAGCTAAAGGTCACCGCAGGGCGTAATCAGATCGATGCGGCGCACAGCCGGACGACGGCAAAATCAGCCGACGGCAGTGCGCTGCCTGCGGTGGCGATAGACGTCAGCGCGCTGGGCGGGATGTACGCCCATAAAATTCGTCTTGTCGGTACCGAGCGCGGCGTAGGCGTTCACAATGCCGGCAATATCGGCGCGGCGGCGGGGGACGTAGCAATCAGCGCTGATGGCGCGCTCAGCAACCGCGGCGTGATTCAGTCCGCGCAGAATCTGCAACTGTCCGTTAAGGGCGATCTTCACAACCAGGGCCAGCTGTACGCCGGAAAAGATAGCGTGGTGACGGCCAGCGCGACGCTAACCAATGACGGCATGATCGCCGCGCAAGGCGATACGCGGATTGCCGCCAACGCTTTGCGTAGCGCGCAAAACAGTACGCTCGCCGCCGGATTAAATAGCGATGGCTCTACCGCCAGCAGCGGCGCGCTGACGCTGAATAGCCAGAGCGCGCTGGCGCTGAATGGCCGCAATATGGCGGCAGGAACGCTGACGGCGCAGGGCAGGACGGTGGATCTTGATAACAGTAGAACCTCGGGGGCGCGGATCGTGGTCAGCGCCGCGTCCGGCGATATCACCACCCGAGATGCGGTGGTGGTGGCCAGCGAAAAACTGCAGTTGGCCGCCAGCGGCAAACTCAACAACCACAGTGGCCTGTTGACGGCCAGCCAGCTTGAGCTGAAAGCAATGGCGCTGGATAACCAACAGGGCGTAATCCAGCAGACGGGCGAGGACGATCTACGCCTTGATTTTCGCGCGGGGTTGGATAACCGCGGCGGTGAGATCGCCAGCAACAGCCATGCTTTGACGCTCAGAACCAGCCAGTTGTTCAATCAAAACGGAACGCTGCTGCATACCGGCAGCGGCGGCATGTCTATTACCAGCGAAGGCGCGCTGGACAACGGCGAAGGCACTATTGCCGCTAACGGCAATATCGTTTTGTACTCCGATAACATTAATAATCGCAGCGGTAAAATCAGCACGACGCAGGGCAATGCTCAGCTCACTACGCGGCATGAGCTGGAAAATTCGCAAGGGAATATCGTTGCTGGCGGCAGCCTTTCTCTACAAGTGGCCAGCCTTCGGAACCAGCAGGGGCAAGTGATTGCGGCGCAGGGCGACCTGGCCATGAGCGCTGAAGGAGGGCTGGATAACCGCGAAGGCGTTCTTGCCGCAAATGGCAATATCAAGCTTGACGCCGACAATCTGACCAACCATGGCGGAAAAATCAGCGCGGCGCAGGGCGACATTCAGCTCACTGCGCGCCATGGGGTGGATAACTCGCAGGGGAATATCATCGCCAGCGGCGACATCCAACTACAGGCTGAAAATCTTAATAATCGTCACGGGCAGATAGGCACGGCGCAGCGGGGCAGCGTCAACCTGACGACGAGCGGTTTACTGGATAACCAGCAGGGCACAATCACCGCTTTTGATGCCCTGGGTATTCAGAGCGCCACCGTTGATAACCGGCAGGGAGAACTGCAGTCCGGCGGTAATCTCAACATCACCATTCACAACCGGGGGCTGGATAACCGACAGGGGCAGATCGTCTCCGCCACCGCTCTGGAAATAGCAGGCGTCAACCTGGCGTTGGCTAATACGGGCGGAACGTTACTTGCCGCGAGCAAACTTAGCCTCGATGCCGATTCCCTCAGCGGCGATGGCGAGGTGCTCTCTCAGGGCGATATGTCGCTCACGTTGCGTCAGGCATTTCATAACGCCGGGAGGGTCATCGCCAACGGCAACCTGCAGTGGAATCTCTCCGGCCTGGGGCTGATTAACCAGGGGGTTATCAGCGCCGGCCAGGCGCTCAATCTCTATGCGGCAAAGCTGGATAACCGTCAGGAAGGTGAAATCAGCGCTGGCGAGAACCATTTGACGGTCAGCGGCGAGTTGGTCAATCGGGGGCTGATTGACGGTGGTTTAACCCATATTGTCGCCACGACGTTAACCAATATCGGCAGCGGGCGCCTGTACGGCGACGCCGTCGCGCTGCAGGCGGCAACGCTGACTAACGCCGCAGAGAACGGCGTGGCGGCGACGATTGCCGCACGGGCATCGCTGGCAATGGGCGTCGGCACGCTCAATAACCAGGATCACGCGCTGATCTACAGCGACGGTACGCTCGCCATTGGCGGCCAGCTTGCCGAAGACGGTTCGCTCAGCGGCCGGGCGGGAGTGTTTAATAACCACAGCGCAACGCTTGAGTCCGCCGGTGATATGGCGCTCGATATCCAACAAATCAATAACTACAACGACCATCTGGTGACGAAAGATGTGATGGTCGAGCAGTCATGGCGCCATGAAGCGGCGCTGAAAGGATCGGTACAGCGCTTCGACTGGTCGCTGGTCGATACCAGCTATAAAAACAAATACGGCGTTCACGACGCCATCATGCCGGACGGAAGCCGCGGCGATGAGTTCTATGAATACCAGTACCAGCGTACCGTTGTGGAAACGCAGGTGGTGGAAAGCGCTCCTGGCAAAATCCTCTCCGGCGGCCAGCTCATCATCAACAGCGATAAGCTGAATAACTACGATAGCCAGATTATCGCCGGAGGAGCGCTCGGTGGCGTGATTGGCGAACTAAACAACGTCGCCACGACCGGTAAACGGGTGACCACCGACGTCGGCACCCAGACCCG
The DNA here is from genome assembly GCF_033100215.1 of Klebsiella sp. w6. Lineage (NCBI taxonomy): Bacteria > Pseudomonadati > Pseudomonadota > Gammaproteobacteria > Enterobacterales > Enterobacteriaceae > Klebsiella > Klebsiella sp. w6. The sequence goes on along the minus strand of NZ_CP136907.1, from coordinate 4,853,298 downwards.
TTGGTATGAGAAAAAGACCAGCCGCCCGTTTGGCGGCACCAAAACCAGCCAGGGGAAAAAAAGCAGCGAATATGAACCGACGCCGACGGTTCAGACCATCGATTTGCAAACCATGAAGTGGCAGGGCAATACCCAAATTGATGGCCATAGCGGTGTGATTAATCCGCGCGATCGCGCCGATGAAACAGGCGAAATACCCGCCGGACGACTGGCGGAAGTGACGCCGGTTAACGCTGACGGAACGGTTATTCGCGTCGTCACGCCGGATACCCGGCTTCCTGTCAGCAGTCTGTATCAGATCGACCCGCAGGCTAAAGCAGGCTATCTGGTGGAAACCGATCCGCGTTTTACCAACGGTAAAGCGTGGCTCGCCAGCGACTACATGCAAAATCAGCTGGGCGTTGATCAGGCGATGAAGCGGCTTGGCGACGGCTATTACGAACAGCGGCTGGTGCGTGAGCAGATCGTTAAGCTGAGCGGCGGGCGCTACCTGCAGGGCTACAGTAACGATGAAGAGCAGTACCGGGCGCTGATGGACGCGGGCGTCGCCTTCGCCAAACAGTACAACCTGACGGTCGGGGTGGCGCTGACGCCAGCGCAGATGGCGCTGCTGACCAGCGATATGGTCTGGCTGGTCGCCAGAGAGGTCACGCTAACGGATGGCTCCGTGCAGCAGGTGCTGGTGCCGCAGGTTTACGCGCGGATTAAAGCGGGCGATCTCGATGGCAGCGGCGCGTTGCTCGGCGGTGAAAACGTGGCGTTCAGCGTGAGCCGTGATGTGACCAACAGCGGGCACATCCAAAGCCGCGGCGTGACGCAGCTAACCGCGGAAAACATTCATAACAGCGGCTATATCGGCGGCAACCAGCTCACGCTAAACGCGCGTACTGATATCAACAATATTGGCGGAACGCTGCAGGGCGGCGATAGCCTGATCGCGCAAGCCGGGCGTGATATCAACAGCGCCAGCACCCTCGGCGGCGGCCCGGGTAACATCAGCCTCGATCGGCCCGCGGGGATTTATGTCCAGAATGAAAACGGCCAGTTGGGGCTGCTGGCGTTACATAACATTAATCTGACGGCAAGCATGGTGAGTAACAGCGCGGCGGGCAGCCAGACGCAGATTATCGCCGGCAACGATCTCAACCTGCAGACGCTCGCCACCACCCATAGCGAAAGCGGAAACTGGGGGAAAGGCAACGATCGTTCCTTGACCCAGCGTAGCGATATCGGCACGCAAATTAACGGCGGCGCGGTGGCGCTGTCCGCCGGCCACGATATGAATGCCCGCGCCGCCAGCGTGACGGCGACCAGCAGCCTGACGGTTGCCGCCGGCAATGATATTAACCTCAGCAGCGGCGAGTCCTCATGGCACCTGACGGAAAACAGTCATCAAAGCAGCAGCGGCCTGCTGGCTCGCCGTTCGCTCACCACTCACGATGAAGTGTGGGCGCAGAACGCCATCGGCAGCAATTTTAGCGGTGACAGTATTGTGATGCAGGCCGGGCGCGACCTGCTGGTGTCCGGCAGCAGTGTTGCCGGCACCCAGGACGTCAACCTTGCGGCGGGGCGTAACCTGACCATCACCACCGCCGAGGAGCGTCGCCAGGAAAACCATCTACGTAAAGAGAAACATAGCGGCTTTTCCGGCACCGGCGGTGTCGGCTTCAGCGTCGGCAGTTCGTCGCTGAAAGCCACCGATGTAACGACGGCGCTGAGTAGCGCCGCCAGTACCGTCGGAAGCTCACAGGGCAACCTGAGCCTGAGCGCCGGTAATGTATTGACGGTTCAGGGATCTGACCTGGTGGCCGGCAACAATATGGCGTTGACCGGTAAAACCGTGAATATTCTGGCAGCGGAAAACCAGAGCACCCAGACCCATACCGTGGAGCAGAAAACCAGCGGCCTGACGCTGGCGTTATCCGGGATGGTGGGCAGCGCCATTAACACCGCGGTTTCCAGCGCCAACCAGGCCAGCACCGAGAGCAATGGCCGTCTCGCCGCGCTGAGCGGGCTGCAGTCGGCATTATCGGGCGTACAGGCGTATCAGGCATCGCAGATGCAGACTGCGGATTCCAGTCCGGAGAGCATGATAGGGGTCAACCTCTCCTGGGGTAGCCAGTCCTCGAAATCCACTCAGCGACAAACGCAGAACACCAGCCGCGGCAGCAGCCTGATGGCCGGCAACAATCTCAGCATTATCGCCACGGAGACGGATATCAACGTTGAGGGCAGCCAGCTGCAGGCCGGCGGCAGCGCGTTGCTCAATGCCGCGCGCGATGTGAATTTATTCTCTGCGGAGAACGCCAGCACCCTGAGCGGTAAAAACGAGAGCCATGGGAGTTCGTTTGGCGTCGGTATTAACTTCGGTCAGGGCGCGAACGGGCTGACGGTCAGCGCCAGCGCCAACGCCGGGAAGGGCCACGAGAAGGGTAACAGCCTGACGCATAACGAAACGACCCTCAGCGCCGGTGAGCGGGTGACTATCGTCAGCGGTCGCGATACGACGCTGACCGGGGCGCAGGTGAGCGGCCATCAGGTGACAATGGACGTCGGGCGTAACCTGACGCTGACCAGCGAGCAGGACAGCGATAACTACGATTCGAAGCAGCTTAGCGGCAGTGCGGGGGCGAGCGGCAGCATGGGCGGCGGTTCGGGTTCTCTTAACCTGAGCCAGAGCAAAATGCACAGCACCTGGGCGTCGGTGGAGGCGCAGACGGGGATTTTTGCCGGCGATGGCGGTTTTGATGTGAAGGTGGGCGGGCATACGCAGCTGAACGGCAGCGTGCTGGCGAGCACGGCGGCGGCGGAGCTGAACCGGCTGGATACCGGGACGCTGGGTTTCCGGGATATTAAAAACTATGCCGAGTACAGCGTGGAGCAGCAGAGCGAGGGAGTGAGCACGAGCGGTAGCGTGGCGGGGCAGTTCCTCGGGAATGCGGCCAGTGGACTGCTGATGGGGGCGAACGGCAGCGGCAGCGACAGTTCGCTGACGCGGGCGGCGGTGAGCGAGGGCAGTATCGTTATCCGCGACAGCGCGAATCAGCAGCAGGACGTGACGGGGTTAAGCCGGGATGCGGCGCATGCGAACCAGACGCTGAGCCCGATATTTGATAAGGAGAAAGAGCAGAACCGGCTGGCGACGGCGCAGAAGATAGGTGAAATCGGGCGCCAGGTGAGTGATGTGCTGGTGACGCAGGGCAAGCTGAACGCGCAGGCGGCGCAGAGCGACCCGGCGGCGCGGGCAGCGGCGCGGGCGAAGCTGGTAGCGGGAGGGAATGGCAGTCCGAGCGAGGAGCAAATCAACGCGCAGGTGAGCCGAACGGCGACGGCGGACTACGATACGGGCGGAAAGTACCAGAAGGTGGCGCAGGCGGTAACGGCGGCGATGCAGGGTCTGGCGGGGGGCGACCTGGCGCAGGCGGCGAGTGGCGCAGTGAGCCCGTATGTGGCGGAAATCATTCACAGCCAGACGACGGACAGCGCGACGGGCAAGGTGAATGTGGAAGCCAATGCGATGGCGCACGCGGTGTGGGGAGCGATAGCGGCGGCATCGGGAAATAACAGCGCGCTGGCGGGAGCGGCAGGCGCAGTGAGTGGCGAGCTGCTGGGGCGCTGGATAGCGGCGGAATATTATCCGGGTGTTAAGACAGAAGAGCTGTCGGATGAGCAGAAGTCGACGATAAGCGCGCTGAGTACGCTGGCGGCGGGACTGATGGGGGGGCTTAGCGGAGGCAGCAGCGCGGATGCGGTGACGGGTGCACAGGCCGGGAAGAATGCGGTGGAGAATAACTTACTGAGCGGCAGTGAAGATGCGCAGGCGGCATGGTTGCGCCAGCACGGCATCGATATGGCGAGTTGTTCCGATAACCCAGGCGGGTCGGCATGTCAGAAAGCGATAAATGAGCGTAATGCGGTAGGACTTGCGCTGGCATCGGGTAGTGTGGCCCTGTTACCAGGTGGTGCTCAGGCAATGTGGGGACTGGGAGCAAGTGCAAATGCCGGTATCAGTTATCTGGCAGATGGCACGATAGATCCGGCAAATGCGACTATTGCTGGCTGGGTAAACGTGCTCAGTATGGGGAATGGTCTGGCAGGTACGGTAGGCTGGAATGCCGCAGGTGGTGCGCTGGGCAACTGGATAGATGACAAAGATCCACTGTCTGGTGCGCTTATCAATGGTGCCGGTTCGGGTATTGGCTATGGCATTGGTAAAGGACTCTCATGGGGTGTTAATGCCGGGGCAAACTGGTGGAAAGGAGGCTGGGATCCGAAGTTTAACGCTGAATTGAGGCAGTTTACTGAAATTAAGGGGGATTTTGGTATTTCGAAGGAAATGACTCCGAGCCGCGTTCCTGGGGCTTTTGGTGATTTTGGTGGTTCATTCTTCTCGGAAATAACAGGTAAAGGTATAGAGAAGCGCGCGGATTCTATGGGGGAGAGAAAAAATGATTAATGTTCTCTTTTTTATCTTCTCTGTGGTGGCGGGGATTCTCATGGCCGAACTGGCTTATGTGTCCTTACTTATTGTTGATTATGTCATACAGGGTAGCTTCAGTTTTTCTTCCTCTGAAGCTCTGCATAATCTGAAAGTAGGTTTTGGTGGTGGCTGCATTATTGGTGCAGGGATCGTTTTATGTCGTCTTTTTAAGATTAAAGGATTTTAGTGGAGAATAATGCGCTGAGTCTGCAACCGTTTCTGGTCTTTCCAATTATGCTACGAGTGATAAAAATGGGGAGGAAGAGAAATGATGAAAGTACCAACATGGCAATTAGTATTGTTATTTTTTTATTCCTGTACAGCTGTTCCCGCCACTATGTTCATGCTGAGTCTGGTATTTCAGTGGATCCTTGTACCTGGATTTGATGTTGATTTCTTTGGCTATGAACAAGTGTATGTTGCTCTCAAAATGGCAGTTATAGGTTTTTTTGTCGGGATATGTCTATGGCTTTCCTATTACTTGTCTTATAGAAAGCGAATGTTAAATAAGTAAGCTGTTGTTGAGAATAACCTGATGGGTGGGAACGAATGGGGCCAGGGTGAGAAAGCCAGAGAGCATGGCGCAGATGTTCTCTCATGCGCAGATAACCCGTCTGGTGAAGCCTGCCAGCGAGGAATTGCTGAGAATAAAGCTTATGCAGGTGCGTTGGCTTCAGCGGGGCTAATCTATCTGCCGGGAGGAATGCAGATTACTGGCGCGATAGGCGGAACGGCAAATGCAGGTATTCAGTATGCGATTAATGGAACGGTTAATCCAACTGATGTATTAATCGCGACTTATGTTGGAGCATTTACTGCAAATACGGGAGTCTGGGGAACTGTGGGCTGGAATGCGGCAGGTGGTGCAATATCCAGCTATCTGAAAGGGGATAATCCTTTTACAGGTGGCTTAAGTAATGGTTTGGCCTCTGGAGTGGGTTATGGTGCAGGAAAACTCATTGAGCTGCCTATGGATAAAATTTACAACCCGATGAAGCCATGGAAAGACTGGATCTGGACAGATGTCGGGATGGGAATATCCAAACCGCTGCCGATTAATCCAGTACCTGGTATTGCTGGTAATGCCTCGGGTAGTGCGGTGACAGAGATCCTCAATGATCAAGCGGGTAAAACAGGTGTGAAATTCCAAAAAGGGAACCAAAAATGAATAGAAAATCTTGGTTCTTTATTTTTTTCTATCTATTTTTTGCTTGCAATGTAGCAATGATCGTATTGTTTTTAATTATATACGTGCTCATTAGAGGTTACCTCTTATTGGTTTACCACATCCCATTTGAGCTGATTTGGAGTGATACATGGAAGTATACAAAAGCTGCATGTTTCACAGGGGCGTTGATAGCTACTGGTTGTTGGTGGATTTATTACCAGGGCTACAAGAAAAATCGTAATAGGTAGCGGGAGGGAATCCCCATCCGAGCGAGGAGCAAATCAGCGCGCAGGTGAGCCGGACGGCGACGACGGACTACGATACGGGCGGAAAGTACCAGAAGGCGGCGCTGACACAGTTTGCCCAGCAGGAACGCTAACGCGAATCTATGTAGCCCCTCCCCGTTATCCGGGGAGAGGCAGGCGAGGCCATTACACCGCGACTTCCATTTCCATCATCACCGGGTGGAAACGGCGTTTAAAGTAAATCAGGCCGTGCCCTTGCGGGCTCAGGGTAATATTGCGGATCTCCACCAGATACACCAGGTGGGTACCAATGGTTTGCACCTGGCTAATCTCGCCTTCGAGACTGGCCAGCGAACCTTTCAGCACCGGCTGCCCGAGCGCGCCCTGCTGCCAGCCGCTGAGGGCAAACCGCTCTTCCATCGTCACCCCGGTCATCCCGGCGAAATGACGGGCCATGATTTCCTGTTCGTGGTTCAGCACGTTGATGCACAACTTGCCGTTACCCTGAAACACCGGGTTCATCGCGCTGTTGGCGTTGATACAAACCATCACCGATGGCGGCGTATCCGTCACCGAGCACACCGCCGTGGCGGTAATGCCGCAGCGACCGGCTTCGCCTTCGGTGGTGACAACGTTAACCGCCGCCGACAGGCTGGCCATGGCATCGCGAAAACGCAGGCGTTGTTCATCTAATTGCATTATGACCTCCCGCTGTGAATTACTTCAGCAGCTTATCCAACATGTTGATATCAGCGTTATTGTGCAGATGCGGCACCGTCCAGCCGTTCTGGTCGTACTCGGACAGGCAGCGGTCGACCATCGCCATCATTTTGTCCATATTGCCGGAGCTCTGCGCCTGGCGCAGACACTGCAGGCGAATTTCATCCTGGCTACCGGAGTAGTTGATCTCATACAGTTCATGGCGACCGCCGAATTCGCTGCCGATCGCGTCCCACATCAGTTTGAGGATCTTGATACGTTCAACGTGATCCATACCGTTGGAGCCGCGCACGTACTTCGCCAGATACTGGTCGATCTGCGGGTTGTTCAGATCGCGGGCGCTGGACGGCAGATAAATCAGGCCGCTGGTGACGTTGCGCTCGATGATGTTCTTGATCTTGGCGTAGGCCATCGGGGCCATCACGCGATAGGTCTGCAGCGCGGCGTGATCCGGCAGCCATGCGCCATTGACCCACGGCGTCGCTTCCGAGCACATGGAATCGCTAAGCGCCCAGAACATGTTGCGCCAAGCGACTACTTCGCCGAGGTCGGCCTGTACGCCGCGGAACTCGAGGGTGCCGGTACATTCCAGAGAGCGTTTCAGCAGGGCGGTGATAAAGTCCAGTTTTACCGCCAGGCGTACGCAGGCCTGCAGGGGATACATGCGGGCGAAACCACCTTCCATGGTCCAGCGGCGGCAGCGGTCAAAGTCGCGATAAATCAGTACGTTCTCCCATGGGATCAGCACCTTATCCATTACCAGAATCGCGTCGTTCTCGTCGAAACGGCTGGAAAGCGGATAGTCGTACGGCGATCCGGTCGCGCCGGCGACCATCTCATAGGAGGCGCGGGAGATAAGCTTGACGCCTTCGGCATCCATCGGCGCGACGAACATCAGCGCGAAGTCTGGGTTCTCGCCCATCACCTGTGCGGAGCCGAAGCCGATCATGTTGTAGTGGGTCAGCGCCGAGTTGGTGGCGACCACTTTCGCGCCGCTGACGATGATCCCGGCATCGGTCTCTTTTTCCAGCTTGATGTAGACATCCTTCACTTCATCAGCCGGCTTGTGGCGGTCGATCGGCGGGTTGACGATAGCGTGGTTAAAGTACAGGCCGGTTTCCTGAATGCGGGTGTACCAGTTGCGGGCGTTCTGCTCGAACTGGCCGTAAAACGCCGGGTTGGCGCCCAGCGCGCAGCCGAAAGCGGCTTTGTAGTCCGGGGTGCGGCCCATCCAGCCGTAACTTAAGCGCGACCACTCGGCGATGGCGTCGCGCTGCTGGCGCAGGTCGTCGGCGCTTTTCGCCACGCGGAAGAATTTATGGGTGTAGCCGCCGCTGCCGGTATCGGTGCCCCAGCACAGGGAATCCTGCATCTCCGGTTTGTGCAGCGCATCGTACAGCTGAGCGACAGAAGCCGCGGCGTTACGGAAGGCCGGGTGGGTGGTGACATCCTTCACGCGCTCGCCGTAGATATAAATTTCGCGGCCATCCTGCAGGCTTTTTAAATACTCTTCGCCAGTTAACGGGCGTTTCGCGTCGGCGCGGAAATCTTCAGGTTTCATAGGGGCCTCTTCAGTATTTATCGGAAAAATAATGTTAAATATATGTTTTGTTTTTGTTGTTTAATTGAAGCGGTTATTGCGCTTGCCGTGAAGGGACGTTTGCGACAACGGCGGGTACTTTTCAGGCGGGATTAAATTTTGTGATCTCGGCAGCTTTTGGCGGGTGGCGCGGCGCTGACCCGCCCTGTGGTCTGTAGCCCAGGCAAGCGCAGCGCCGCCGGGGTATTACGACACAGGTACTTTTTGCGCCCGGTAGCTGCTGGGCGAGCAGCCGACCTGGCGGCTAAAAAAGCGCGCAAAATAGGCAGGGTCTTTAAACCCCAGCTGCCAGGCAATCTCATTGACCGCGCTATCGGAAAACAGCAGCAGCCGCTTCGCCTCGCGCAGCTGGCGGTCGAATATCAGCCGCTTCGGCGAACGGTTGGCGAAGCGGCGGCAGATATCGGTCAGCCGCGATTCGGTCAGATGCAGCTCCCTGGCGTAATCCGGTACCGTCCAGTGCTGATGGTAGTGGCTGTCGATCATCTGGTTAAAGCGCTGGAATAGCTTCAGCTCGCCGCGCATCCCGCTGGCGGCATGATCGTCGAGCCTGGCGTTGCGCAGCAGCAGGGTAAATACCGCCTGCGCCAGCAGCGCCAGGGTGTGTTCCCGCCCGGGCAACTGGGCGGTAGATTCCCGACGAATCAGCTGCCAGTAGTGGGCCAGCGCCGCCAGCTCGTCGGGTTTATCTGCCAGCGACAGACAGATCCCCGGCAGGCCGAAGGTCTCCCGCGTGCCGGGATAAAGCACCTCCAGCAGCGGCCAGATGAGTTCTTCGTGCACTGTCAACACGTGACCATCGCTATCGGACTCGGTAATAAACGCGTGCGGCACCGAGGGCGGCGTTAACACAAACAGCGGCGCCTGCACCGAATAGCGATGGTCATCAAGCTGCAGCTCAATCTGCCCGGTATCAAGGTAGTGCATCTGGAAATAACGGTCGTGACGATGCGCCTGCATGTCGCGGCCAAAAAAGGCCGCCATGCGGGAAAACGACTGGTAGTGCACCTCTTCGGTGCCCAGGCTCTCGTCGTACTCTTTATTGATATCGATGTTGGCGATTGGGCTTTGGCACATAGCGGCTCCTTACGGTGTCGCGCGAGGGCGCGAGCCCTTCATCGGAATCGCCCAGATGATCACCGCGCCAATCACCAGCAGTGCGGCGACGAACCACAGCCCGCTGCTGAAGCTGCCGGTAATATCCTTCAGCCAGCCGATCATAAAGGGACTGAGCGCCGATCCGATATTGCCGGTGGCGTTGATCACCGCAATGCCGATTGCGCGGGCACGCAGACTGATGGACTGATCCGGCGTGGTCCAGAAGATGGCCATAGCGCTAAACGATCCGGTGGAGGCCATCACGATCCCGAGCAGCTGGATCAGGTTATGATCGGTGGCTGACGCCAGCAGCCAGCCCGCAGCGGCGAACAGGAACGGCAGGGCAGTGTGATGCTTCCGCTCCTGGTATTTATCGGAGTGGCGGCTCCAGTAGATCATCCCGAGAATGGTACAAATTTGCGGGATCGCCGCCAGCAGACCGATGGTGATATTGCTGCTGCTTTCGTTAAAGCTTTTGAGGATCTGCGGCGTCCAGATGCTGATCGCGCTGAGCGTATTGGTCAGGCAGAAGTAGGCGAGGGTATACATCAACACGATCGGGGTGAACACTTCCCGCCACAGGCTGCGCTGCTGCATGGCGTGATGGCTGATGGCCCCTTCCGGCTGCACCAGAGTCAGGCGATCGTTATCCATCATCTCCTGCAGACATTTTTTGTCCTCCGCCGTCAGCCACCTGGCCTTCGACGGAGAATCATCCAGCCAGAACCAGACCATAATGCCGAGCAGCACCGACGGGAAGCCTTCCAGCAGGAACAGCCACTGCCAGCCGTGCAGGTTCAGCAGACCGTCGAGGGACAAGATATAGCCGGAGACGATCGACCCCAGCGCGGTGGTCACCGGCATCGCAATCATAAACAACGCGTTAGCGCGGGCGCGGAAAAATGCCGGGAACCAGTAGGTCAGGTACAGCAGGATACCCGGCAGGAAACCGGCCTCGGTGATCCCCACCAGCATGCGCAGAACATAGAGACTTTTTGGTCCGGTGGCGAACATGGTGGCGGTAGAGGCGATGCCCCACAGCACCATGATGGTAGCGATCCAGCGTCGTGCGCCGACGATGCTGAGCATCACGTTGCTGGGAATGCCAAAAATGACGTAAGTGGCGTAAAACAGGGTGGTGGCCAGGCCAAACATGGTGGCGTTGAGGCCCAGATCCTGCCCCATGGTTAATCCAGCAAAGCCGATATTGATCCGGTCTAAAAACGAAAAGATAAACAGGACGAATAAAAACACGATCAGACGGCGGAAGAGCTTGTTGATAACCGACTGCTGCTGCGCCGTCAGCTGTTTGTGCTGATTCGCCGGATCGAACTTTTCCGGGATGGCAGGTGATGTATCGCTCATTATTATTTTCCTCTAATGGGAATTTTGTAGGGTACTGCGGGTTGCCCGGTAGTGCTGCGCTTACCGGACCTGCGATTCGCTGCTGCTCCGGGCCGGATGAGCGTAGCGCCACCCGGCGTTAGTAGACGCCTGACGAACCCAGGTCGGTTTTTTCCGCGCCAAACCGCGCCGCCAGCGCTTCTGCGCCGCGGGCCAGCAGGGTGGTATCGACGCCGACGGCGACGAACAGCGCGCCCAGTTCGAGATAGCGTTTCGCCAGCTGTTCATTGGCCATCAGGATCCCCGGCGCCTTTCCGGCCTGGCGGATTTGCTGGATGGCATCTTCAATGGCGGCCTGCACTTCCGGGTGTTGTGGGTTGCCGCCGTGGCCCATATCGGCGCTGAGATCCGCCGGGCCGATAAACACGCCGTCCACCCCGTCGACATCGAGGATCTGCGGCAAATTTTTCAGCGCTTCGCGGGTCTCAATCTGTACCAGTACGCACATGGCGTCATTGGCCCGGTGGATATAATCCGGAATGCGATTCCAGCGTGAGGCGCGGGCCAGCGCGCTGCCGACTCCGCGGATGCCGGCAGGCGGGTAGCGGGTGGCGCTTACCGCCAGCCGCGCTTCTTCGGCATTCTGCACCATCGGCACCAGCAGAGTTTGCGCGCCGACATCCAGCAGTTGTTTAATTTGTACCGGATCGTTCCACGACGGACGCACTACCGGCTGGCTGGGGTAGGGCGCAATGGCCTGCAACTGGGTCAGCACCGTTTGTACGTTGTTGGGCGCGTGTTCGCCGTCGATCAGCAGCCAGTCGAAGCCCGCGCCGGCCAGCAGTTCGGCGCTGTAGCTGCTGCACAGCCCAAGCCACAGGCCGATTTGCGGACGGCCGGCCTTGAGCGCCTCTTTAAATGCGTTGTTCATGTTGCTCTCCTCAAACAAAGCGGCAGCTGATGGCGCCCATGTTGCCGTAGTCGACGTGGAAGGTATCGCCCTTGCGCGCCGGGACCGGGCGGGTGAAGGAGCCGCCGAGGATAATTTGCCCGGCTTCGAGCTGGACATCGTACGGCGCCAGTTTGTTGGCCAGCCAGGCCACGCCGTTGGCCGGATGATTGAGTACGCCCGCGGCGACGCCGGTCTCTTCAATCACGCCGTTGCGATACAGCAGGGCGGAGATCCAGCGCAGGTCGAGCTCATCCGGTTTAATCGGCCGGCCGCCGAGGATCACCCCGGCGTTGGCGGCGTTATCGGAGATGGTGTCGAACACTTTGCGCGGACGCTGGGTTTCCGGGTCGATGTTGTGGCAGCGCGCATCGATGAGCTCCAGCGCCGGGATAACGTAGTCGGTGGCGTTGTAGACATCAAACAGCGTGCAGTTCGGGCCGCGCAGCGGTTTGGCCAGCACGAAGGCCAGCTCGACTTCAATACGCGGAACGATAAAGCGGTCGGTGGGAATATCGCTGCCGTCGTGGAAGAACATATCGTCGAGCAGCGCGCCGTAGTCCGGCTCGCTGATCTGCGAACTGGCCTGCATCGCTTTAGAGGTCAGGCCGATCTTGTGGCCTTTGAGCGCGCGGCCTTCGGCGATCTTCATTTCGACCCACTCGCGCTGGACGGCGTAGGCGTCCTCAATGGTGATCGACGGATAATCCAGCGAGATCGCGCGGATCTGTTCACGCTGTTTTTCGGCCTGGTTCAGCCGCTGGGCAATCAGGGTGCGGGTCTGTTTATCGAGCATAGTGATTCCTGTGGCATTGCATTGCCGGATGGCGCTTTGATTATCCGGCCTACAAATTCATGGCCCTTGTAGGCCCGGTAAGCGCAGCGCCACCGGGCAATTTGCACGTTATTTAAATAACGCGTGCACGTTGTTCTGTTTGTAGTTCAGCGTCGGGTCGAGTTCTTCCATGGCGAACGACAGCGCCAGATAGCGGCTCTCCATTAGCGCGGCAAAATGGGCTTTGATCAGTGCGAACAGCATATCTCCCACGTCCTGACGGCTCTCCAGACTGCGCCCGGCGCCGATCTTCAGGGTCATATGCACGAAGGCGTAATCCTGCTTGCCGTCGGCCATCTGCCAGGTATCGAGCCAGTGGGCGCGGCTGCGGATCCCGCCGATCGGAAAGATGCCGGTGGCGGCCAGCGCCTCGTTGACTTTGGCGAACAGGCCCGGTAAATCGGCCTGTTCACGGATATTGTCGGTACACTCGGCGATAAAATGCGGCATGGGGCCTCCTTACGCCTGCGCCGGCAGTGGGAACACGGCGTTGACCTGGCCGGTGCCGGAACTGGCGAATAGCTCGGTGATAAACTCCACCTTGCCGTCGTATTTATCCCAACCCAGCAGACCGAGCAGCATCACCGTGTCGTGCATATTGCCTTCGCCGTAGCAGTAGTCGGCGTACTCCGGCAGCATGGTGCAGAACTCTTTGAATTTGCCCTCCCGCCACAGCTTCACCACCCGCTCATCCATTTGATGGTCAAATTCGCGGGTATAGCTGTTCATCCCCTCTTCGGCGCGCTGGTCGTCGATAAAGCGATGCGACAGCGAACCGCTGGCCAGCACCGCCACGGTGCCGTCATATTTGTCGATGGCCTTGAGGATGGCCTCGCCCAGCTTGCGGCTGTCGGCAAAATCGTGAACGGTACAGAAGGCGGAAATGGACACCACTTTGAAATGCTTATCGCTATTCATGTAGCGCATCGGCACCAGGGTGCCGTACTCCAGCTTCAGGCTCGGAATATTGTGCGCTTTGGCGCGTACGCCAAGCTTGACGGCCTCGTCGGCAATCAGGTGGCCCAGCTCCGGGTTGCCGTCGTAGTCGTAGGTCATGTCGCGAATAAAATGCGGCAATTCGTTACTGGTGTAGACGCCCTGAAAATGGTCGGCACAGTTGATGTGGTAGGCGCTGTTGACCAGCCAGTGGGTATCAAACACGATAATGGTATCGACGCCCATTTCACGGCAGCGCTTGCCGATTTCTTTATGCCCGTCGATCGCGCCCTGGCGGCAGCCGTGGTTTTTCCCCGGCAGCTCAGACAGATACATCGACGGCACGTGAGTGATTTTTGCTGCTAACGCTAACTTACCCATATCAGACTCCCCATTTCGGGATCGGATGGTCGCCCATCGAGATGCAGACGTTTTTCATTTCGGCGAACACTTCAAAGCTGTATTCGCCGCCTTCGCGGCCGGTGCCGGAGGCCTTCACGCCGCCGAACGGCTGGCGCAGGTCGCGCACGTTCTGGGTGTTGACGAACACCATCCCGGCTTCAATACCGCGTGCCAGACGCAGCACTTTGCTGACGTCCTGGGTCCAGATGTACGACGCCAGGCCGTATTCCACATCGTTCGCCAGACGCAGCCCTTCCGCTTCGTCTTTGAACGGCAGCAGGCAGGCGACCGGGCCAAAAATCTCTTCCTGAGCGACGCGCATGCGGTTGTCGACATCCGCCAGTACCGTCGGGCGCAGGAAGTTGCCGGCTTTCAGATGCTCCGGCAGGTCGGACGGTTTATCCGCGCCGCCGGCCAGCAGGGTGGCGCCCTCTTCGATGCCGAGGCGAATGTAGCCGGACACTTTCTCCCAGTGCTGCTTGCTAATCAGCGCGCCGACCTGGGTATTCGGATCGGTCGGATCGCCCACGCGCAGGCGGTTGGCGCGCTCGGCGAAGCGCTTGACGAACTCCGGATAAATACTCTGCTGAATGAAAATGCGCGAACCGGCGGTGCAGCGTTCGCCGTTGATCGAGAAAATGGTGAACAGCGCGGCGTCGAGTGCGCGCTCAATATCGGCGTCTTCAAAAATCAGCACCGGCGATTTTCCGCCGAGCTCCATAGAGTACTTTTTCAGACCGGCGTTCTTCATGATGTTGCGGCCGGTGGCGGTGCCGCCGGTGAAGGAGACGGCGCGCACATCATGATGGCGCACCAGCGCGTCGCCGGCGGTGGCGCCATAGCCCTGCACCACGTTGAGCACGCCAGCCGGGATCCCGGCTTCCAGCGCCAGCTCGCCCAGACGATCGGCGGTCAGCGGCGACAGCTCGGACATTTTCAGCACCGCGGTATTCCCCAGCGCCAGGCACGGCGCCACCTTCCAGGTGGCGGTCATAAACGGCACGTTCCACGGCGACACCAGCGCGCAGACGCCAACCGGCTGCACGAGGGTATAGTTAAGCATCTTGTCATCGACCGGATAGGTCTTGCCGTTCATCTGCTGGCACACTTCGGCGAAAAATTCGAAGTTATGCGACGCCCGCGGGATCAGCACGTTTTTGGTCTGGTGGATAGGCAGGCCGGTATCGGCGGTTTCCATCGCCGCGATCTCCGGGACGTTCTGATCGATCAGATCCCCCAGGCGGCGCATCAGGCGCGCGCGCTCTTTCATCGGCAGGTTAGCCCACTTCGGAAAGGCCTCTTTCGCCGCCGCTACCGCCTGGTGAACCTCGGCTTCGCCGCCAGAGGCGACTTCAGCCAGTACCTCGCCGGTGGCCGGGTTGGTGGTATGAAAATAGTCTGCGCCGGCAACGTTTTTACCGTTGATCCAATGGTTAATCTTTTTCATGACAGTGTCTCCTCATACGCTTGCTGGCTGATGATATGGTTGACCAGGCGGCCCACGCCCTCGACTTCAACGATCACCTCGTCGCCCGGCACCACATCGGATAGCCCTTTCGGCGTGCCGGTGGCGATCATGTCGCCCGGTTGCAGGGTCATAAATTCGCTTAAATAAGCGATGAGGAACGGGATGCTGAAGATCAGATCGGCGGTGGTGCCCTGCTGGCGCAGTTCGCCGTTGACCCAGGTACGCAGGGCCAGATTATGCGGATCCGGGATCGCCTCTTTGGCGACGATCCACGGGCCGATCGGCGTCAGGGTGTCGCGGCTTTTCACCCGCAGGTTCGGGCGGTAGTAGTTTTCCAGATAGTCGCGGATCGCGTAGTCGTTGCACACGGTATAGCCAGCGACATAGTCCATGGCCTCGGCTTCGCTGACGCGGCGCGCGGTTTTCCCGATCACCACCACCAGTTCGGCTTCGTAGTGCATGTATTCGACGTTATCCGGGCGTACCGACTGCTGCTGGTGGCCAATAAAGGTGTTCGGCGCTTTGATGAACACCAAAGGCTCGGTTGGCGGCTTAAATTCCAGCTCGCTGGCGTGGTCGGCGTAGTTCAGCCCCAGCGCGAACAGCGTGCCGTCGGCGGGCGGCAACCAGCGGAATTCGCCTTCTTTCAATACCGTGCCATCGTTCAGGCGCACCTGGTCGCGTTCATCGACCAGCACGTCGCGTACCTGTCCCTGCCATTCAATGCGTGCCTGTTTCATGCCAGCTCTCCTTCTGCGACAACTGGGTTTTCCAGCGCCGGGAATCCGTCGGCGAGAATACGTACGCGGTCGCCGGGGCGCAGCGTGACGCGAGAGTGGGGCGTGCCGATAAGGATCGCGTCGCCGGGATTGAGGGTGGCGAACTCGCTTAAGGCGCTCAGCAGCTGCGCGGCGTTACGCTGCAGATCGCCGGTATGCCAGCTATCCGCCTCGCGGCCGTTGATTTCGGTGATGATGGTCAGGTTATCGACGTTACGCACCGCCGACAGCGCGCCGACGGGGCAGAAGCCATCGCGGCATTTCGCCTTGATCGCCGGGCGATAAAAACTCTCTTCCGGCAGACTCACATCGTTAGCCAGCGCGTAGCCGGCGATATAGTTCGCTGCCTCTGCCGCCGCCACTTTACGCGCGGTTTTGCCGACAATCAGCGCCACCGTCGCGCCGCTTTGTACGGTCTCGCCCTGCGGATAGGGGATCGCCTCGCCGTCGCCAATCACGGTATTGCGCGGCTTGATAAACCAGACCGCGGTTTTCGGCGGCGTCTTGTAGGGGGCCTGTTGAAACGCTTCGCGCCAGGCGTCGAGCTGGCTGCGATGATTGAGCGCAACGGCGAAGATGGTACCTTTCATTCACCACTCCTCTGGTACTGATTTCGGATTTAAATGCATTTCATTAATATGTTAATGATCATCTTTTATGCTTTGCGGCCAGGTTTAGCAACTGGAAGTGAATGTTTTGTGATCGGATTAACACAATATTTACACATCAATAACTTATTGGTTTTTAATCAATGAGTTGACTGTTTTTCAGGAAGAGGCTGGTACTTTTCAGGTGCAGAAACCGGTTGTACATGGCAGGATTAAAGCTAATTATTAAGTTGTTAATAAGTTTTGGATGAGGCTGTAGAGGGGATACTATGCATGATTCATTAACCATTGCCTTGTTGCAGGCGCGTGAGGCGGCGATGGCCTACTTTCGGCCGATCGTCAAACGGCACAATCTCACCGAACAGCAGTGGCGGATCGTGCGAATTCTCGCCGAACGTCCGTCGATGGATTTTCACGATCTGGCCTTTCGCGCCTGCATCCTGCGCCCCAGCCTGACCGGGATTTTGACGCGCATGGAGCGGGATGGGCTGGTGCTGCGCTTAAAGCCGGTTAACGATCAGCGCAAGCTGTACGTCTCGCTGACGCCTGCCGGAACCGCGCTGTATGAAAGCGCTCAGGCCGAGGTGGAAGAAACCTATCGTCTGCTGGAGGCCCAGTTCACCACGGAAAAGCTGCAGCAACTGACCTCGCTGCTGGAGGAGTTTATTGCGCTTGGCGTCCCTGCCGGGCGCGGTGATGAAGAAGAGTAGCGGTTACGGCTCGGCGCTCGGCCGGGCGAGGGTAATAAGCGTTTCCGCGCGGGCGGGGGCCAGCGGTTCTCTTGGCTGCGGCAGCGGCCAGCCGTACAACCAGCGGGCGCTGGCGGCGCAGGTACGCCCCTGACAGGCGCCCATTCCGCAGCGCTGGGTCAGTTTGGCCTGCAGCCAGCCTCCGGCGGCCGCCACATCGCCGCAGCGTACATCCTCGCAGCGGCACAGCAGGCTCTCCGGCGTTGCGGCGTCTTTCAAGGATTCCGTCAGCCGGAAGGTACGGTTGATTGCTTCGGCGAAACGCTGCCAGCGGGCGCGGCGGGTAAATAACGCCTGCGCTTGCTGGCTGGCCCCGGCGGCGGCATACCCGGCGATTTCGCCCTCCGCCAGCGCCAGCTCGCTACCGCCGAAACCGGTACACTCGCCGGCGGCATAGATATCCGTGACGCTGGTCTGCTGCCAGCGGTTAACCTGGATCGCCTCCTGTGCCGTGGCGCAGCCAAACAGCAGCCCCGTCTCGATATTGGGTATCAGCCCGTAGCCGATAGCCAGCCGATCGCAGGCGATAGTTCGCTCGACGCCGCGCTGGCGAAGCGTAACGGCTTCCAGCCGCGTTGCGCCGTGAGCGCGGATCGCCTGCGCGCCGCTCAGATAGCCTTTCGGGGCCAGCGTCGCTAACTGGCGCAGCTTCTGCGGCCAGCGCCACAGCCCGCTGGCGAAGCGCAGCAGCGCCGGGAGCGGCGCTTGTTCAATGATATTCGTCACGTCGCCTCCAGCCTTGTTCACCGTATCCGCCACCGCCAGCAGTAGCGGACCGCTGCCGGCAATCACCACCTTTTCTCCTTTCAGCGACAGGCCCTGTTTGATTTGCGCCTGCAGGCCGCCCGCGCCGGTCACGCCGGGTAAGGTCCAGCCGGGAAAGGGCAGCGACAGCTCGCGCGCGCCGCAGCAGAGGATCAGTTTCTGCCAGCAAACCACGCCGCCGCCGTCGGCGGTTTCAAACAGCACGCTGTGCGCGGAGGGGCGGGCAATCAGCCGCGCGCCGTTCACTACCCGGATGGCGGCAGACGCGGCGATGGCGTCGCGGTAGCGCCGGGCCAGGGCGGGCTGCGTCGCCTGCGGACCCGCGCGCCAGATTTGTCCGCCAGGGGCGGGGTTATCGTCGAGAATAATCACCTGTTTATCGCAGGCGGCGGCGGAGAGCGCGGCCGCCATGCCGGCGGGGCCGGCGCCGAGGATTAAAATGTCACAGCGCAGCGTGTTCATCGTGGCTCCTTTCTATTTGCATACCGGCCCGGCACAGGGTCTGGCAGGCCAGCACCCGAAGGCCATCGACGGTGACCCGGCACTCCTGGCAGACGCCCATGCCGCAAAACGGCGCGCGGAGCTCGCCGTTAACCGCCTGGCGGGTGGTGGGGTCGCCGGTCAACGCCAGCGCCGCCGCCACGCTAATGCCTTCCGGCACCGTCAGCGCTTCGCCATCAATGGTGATAGTGAGCGTGGCCTTCATGCAATCGCCTCCTGTTGACACAAACGGGCCGGGAGCCAGGCGTCGGGCGCCAATGGGCAGCGTTCATCGAGGATCTGCGCCGCCAGCAGTTCAGCTGTGGCCGGAGCGGTGGTGACGCCCAGCCCTTCATGGCCCAGCGCCAGCCATACGCCACGGCGCGTGGGATGCGGGCCGATCAGCGGGTTGCCATCCTGCGAGGCGGCGCGCAGGCCGCTCCAGCAGCGGATGATATTCAACGTCGCCAGCGCCGGCACGAAATGGCGGGCGCGATCGAGCATCTGCGCCAGCAAGGGCAGATCCAACTCGCGCTCACGGTTATCAAACTGACGCGAAGAGCCAATCAGCAGCTGGCCGGTTGGCCGCGGCTGAAGGTTAAACGCCACCGAGGTGCCGCCGCCATGGGCGCTGGCGCCGTAACCCAGCTCAACCAGCTGGTGATGCACCCGCGGCCGGTAGCGATCGGTAATCGCCAGTTGGCCTTTTTTCGGTCGCAGCCAGTTTTCCGCTAACAGCGCGTTGGCTTCAAGTCCGCAGGCCACCACGATGGCCCGCGCCTGTAGCCGTTTGCCGCTGGCGAGCAGCACCTGCGGTTCGGTAATCGCCTGCGCGCTGTCGTGCAGGCAGGTAAGATGGTCTCCGGCATCGGCCATCAGCCAGCGGGCGACGTTTGGCGCGTAAAGGATGCCATCGCCTGGCACCCACAGGCCGCCCGCCAGCCCGCCGCGCAGCAGCGGCTCGCGTCCGGCGATCTGCTGCGGGGTCTGGCGTTCGCTGGGCACCTGATAGCTGGCCAGCCGCCGCTGTTTGTCGCCAGCCACGGCCATCTCTTCTTCGCTTTCCGCCAGCCACAGCGTGCCGCAGCCGCGCCAGGCGCAATGGTCGGGCATCCGTGGCGTGATAGCGCGCCAGCGTTCCAGCGACCATGCCGACAAGGCAAGCTCGGCGGGGTCGTCATCCATGCACACCAGATGGCCCATACCGGCCGCCGTCGCGCCGGGCTGACCGTCATCGATAAGCGTCACGCTCTGCCCCCGCTTCGCCAGCTGCCACGCGCAGGCGGCGCCGATGATCCCGGCGCCGATCACGATGACGTCGCACTGCTTCACGGCGCGATCCCCCAGCAGAAGGGATCGTCAGGGTTGAGGATCAACTGGTTGTCTCCACACACCCAGGCTTCGCCGCGGATCGTTGGGATGATGCCTTCCGCGGTGCGCTGGTAGCTGGCGGTAAACTGGCTGCCGATGATGCTGGCCTGACGCCAGATTTCCCCCGGCTGCAGCTTGCCATCCTGCGCCAGGCAGGCCAGCTTGGCGCTGGTGCCGGTACCGCACGGCGAGCGATCCCAGGCCCTTCCCGGACAGAGTACGAAGTTGCGGCTGTCGGCGGTATCGTCATCGGCGAAGAGTTCGATATGGTCGATAACGCCGCCGTCGTCGCCGCGGATCCCCGCGGCTTCCAGCCCCTCGCGCACTGCCCAGGCGTAGGCGGTGAGCTGTGGAATATGTTCGGGGGTAATGGCGAACGGGTGGTCGTTAATCAGGAAAAACCAGTTGCCGCCCCAGGCAATATCGCCGATGACGGGACCATGCGCGGTCTCAACGCGGATCTGTTTTTTCCAGCGGCGGGCCGGGACGTTTTGCACCGATACGCTGCCATCGTCGTGCAACGTAGCGCTTACGTCGCCGACCGGTGTTTCAATCAGATGTACGCCGGGCTGGATACGCCCAAGCCAGGCCAGCGAGGCGATAAGCCCGATTGTGCCGTGGCCGCACATATTCAGAAAACCGGCATTGTTGAAGAAAATCACGCCAGCGGTAGCCGCCGCCGAGACCGGTTTGCACAGCAGCGCGCCGACCAGTACGTCATTACCGCGCGGTTCGAGAATGGCCGCCTGACGCCAATGGTCGAAGTCGCGGGCGAAGCGGTCGCGGCGCTTCGCCATGCTGCCATCGCCGAGGTCGGGGAATCCGTCAACGATCAGGCGGGTCGGTTCGCCGCCGGTGTGTGAATCAATAGCTCTCAGCGTAACAGGGGGGCGTGGCGCGGTCATCAGGCTCTCCGGAAGTTAACAACATGTTTCATCATGCTGGCGCAACCTTTCCCGGCCTGCTTGAGCGCTTTCGTCAGAGAAAATGACGAAATCTGCACAGTCATGAGCGCGGTATATTTCTATTTCACATAGTTATTTCTTATTAATCATTTGCTTAATGCTGTGGTAAACCGAAAGTGACCATTGCGCCAGTGGCTAAATCAGGGGAAGGCGTAAAGCGGATCCAGGATCGCAAAACCGAGGGATGCTGCTTGAGGTGTTAACGGAAAGTGAATAAATATCCTTCGGTCACTTACCATGAGGAGGCCTTATGATCGGTGTTTCTGATGCGGCGCCGCCGCGCGCGGTTAACCAACCTGAGCTGGCCGTCGATGAGCTGAGCCAGATCTGCGAAGGGCTGGCGCGCCAGCGGCCGGAAAATATGCCAGCGCTGCTGAATGCGCTGGCGCTGATTGCGCCCCTGCTCAATGCCATTCCTAATGTGGTCTTTTTTATCAAAGATCGTCAGGCGCGCTATCTGCTGGCGAACCTGACGCTGGCCCGCCGCTGTGGTTTCAAAAGCGTCTCCTCGCTGCTGGGCAAAACCTCCGCCGATGTCTTTCCTTCCGCGCTGGGTCAGGGTTATACCGAACAGGATCTGCGGGTGTTGCGCGAAGGTGTGACCCTGCGCGATCAGCTGGAAATGCATCTCTACAATGGCCGCGAGCGCGGCTGGTGCCTGACGCAGAAACTGGCGCTGCGCGATGTCCGCGGGCAGGTGATCGGCATGGCCGGGATCTCGCACGATCTGCAGGAGGCTCATGCCCGCCATCCGGCGTGGCAGCGGCTGGCGATCGTCGACGATCATATCCGCCGCCATTATCACCGGCCGATCGCCATGGAAGAGTTAACCGCCTTAAGCGGGATGTCGATTGCGCAGATCGAACGCTACTGCAAACGGATCTTTCATCTCACTCCGCGGCAGATGATCCACAAAGTGCGGCTGGAAAAAGCGACCGAACTGCTGGCTGGCGATACGCCGATTACCGATATCGCCCTGCAGTGCGGGTATACCGATCACAGCGCCTTTAGCCGCCAGTTCAAGGCGATGACCGGCTCGACGCCGCGCGATTTTCGCCTCACGCTGCTCGGATAAACGCTGGCTCACACTTTTGCCGACTGTGCTAATTTCGTCATCGTATTGAGGGAAAACCGACAAGCCGCCGGTTCCGCGACACGTCAATCTGTCAGTGAATATTCACCATTCATTCACTTCGACTTAACAAAATGACGACAAGGAACCGAGCATGAGCAAAAAAGCGATTCACTGGAGCGGCGTATTCCCGGCGGTCAGCACGCAGTTTCGTAGCGATTACTCCCTCGATTTAGACGCCACTCACGCGGTGATGAAAAACCTGGTGAAAGATGGCGTTTCCGGGCTGGTGGTGTGCGGCAGCGTAGGGGAGAACACCTCGCTGAGCACCGATGAAAAACTGCAGATTATCGAGGTGGCGAAGGATGCCGCCGGCGGCAAAATTCCGGTCATCGCCGGGGTGGCCGAGTTCACCACCGCCTTCGCCCAGAAAATGGCGAAAGAGGCGGAGCGCGTCGGCGTCGACGGGATCATGGTGATGCCGGCGCTGGTCTACTCCTCAAAACCGCATGAAACCGCGGCCCACTTCCGCAGCGTGGCGAGCGCTACCGACCTGCCGATTATGGTCTATAACAACCCGCCGATTTACAAAAACGACGTGACGCCGGACATTCTCGCCACCCTGACCGACTGCGACAACATCGTCTGCTTTAAAGACTCCTCCGGCGATACCCGCCGCTTTATCGACCTGCGTAACACCGTTGGCGACCGCTTCGTGCTGTTTGCCGGGCTGGATGACGTGGTGGTGGAAAGCATCGCCGTCGGCGCGGAAGGCTGGATCTCCGGAATGTCCAACGCCTTCCCGCGCGAAGGGGAAACGTTATTCCGTCTCGCCCGCCAGCAGCGTTACGAAGAGGCGATGGCGCTGTACCGCTGGTTCATGCCGCTGCTGCATCTCGATGCGCGTCCGGATCTGGTGCAGTGCATCAAGCTGTGTGAAGAGTTGCTGGGCCGCGGTAGCGCCATTACCCGTCCGCCGCGTCTGGCGCTGGAAGGCGAAACGCGCCAGCAGGTGGTGGCGATCGTTGAACAGGCGCTGGCCACTCGTCCGACGCTGCCGGATGTCGGCCTCTGAGCACAGGAGTCACTATGAATGCATCTCAGACCATGGCGGGACGGCAGTTTATCGCCGGACGCCGTATTGCCAGCGGTGAGGCGACGCTATTGAGCCTGCGGGCGGTGGACGGCGAAGCCACCGGCCACCGCTTTTATCCGGCTTCCCGTGAGGAAGCCGCACTGGCCGCAGAAGCCGCGCAGCAGGCCTTTGCCGTCTATTCACAAACCACGCCGCAGCAGCGGGCGCACTTTCTCTGCGCGATTGCCGATGAACTGGACGCGCTGGGCGAGCCGTTTTTTGCTATCGCCGGGCAGGAGACCGCGCTGCCGCTGGCGCGGCTACAGGGAGAGCGGGCGCGCACCAGCGGCCAGTTGCGGATGTTTGCTGGCGTGATCCTGCGCGGTGATACCTTCGCCGCCCGTATTGATACCGCCTTAGCCGACCGTCAGCCGCTGCCGCGCCCGGACCTGCGCCAGTATCAGCAGGCGTTAGGGCCGGTGGCGGTGTTTGGCGCCAGCAACTTTCCGTTGGCCTTTTCTACCGCTGGCGGCGATACCGCCTCGGCGCTGGCGGCTGGCTGCCCGGTGGTGGTGAAGGCCCATCCGGGCCATATGGCCACCGCCGAGCTGACCGCCGAGGCGATCGTCAGGGCGGTGGTACGGTGCGGTTTACCCGGCGGCGTATTCAATATGATTTTCGGGACCGATATCGGCGCCGAATTGGTCCGTCATCCGGCGATTCAGGCCGTTGGCTTTACCGGTTCGTTGGCCGGCGGTAAGGCGCTGTATCAGCTGGCGCAGCAGCGACCGCAGCCAATTCCGCTGTTTGCTGAAATGTCGGCGATTAACCCATTGATTATTCTGCCGCAGGCGCTGCAGACGCGGGCCGAGGCGCTGGCAAACGAGCTGGTGGCGTCATTCACCCTCGGCGGCGGCCAGTTCTGTACCCGTCCGGGGCTGATTCTGGCGCTGCGCGGCGCCGGGCTGGAACGCTTTAAGTCGGCGCTGTGCGCGGCGGTAGCGGACTCCACGCCGCAGGTGTTGCTCAATGCGCCGACCCTTCAGCACTACCGTCAGGGAGTGGCGGCACTGGCGGCGCACCCGCGTATTGAGAGGCTGGCGAGCGGCCTCGTCGCCGGCGTCGGGCAGGCGCAGACCCAGTTGTGGCAGGCTCAGGTCGAGGATCTGCTGGCGCAGGATACGCTGCTGCAGAGCGAAGTTTTCGGCCCGCTGTCGCTGCTGGTGGAAGTGGACGATGAGGCCCAGCTGCAGGCGGTGGTGAAAGCGCTGCAGGGGCAGCTCACCGCGACGGTGCATGCTGAGGCGGATGATGGCCCGCTGGCGGCGAGCCTGCTACCGCTGCTGTGTGAGAAGGCCGGACGGGTGCTGTTTAACGGGTATCCCACCGGCGTGGAAGTGTGCGATGCGATGGTCCACGGCGGCCCGTGGCCGGCGACCACCGACGCACGCGGGACCTCGGTCGGCAGCCGGGCGATTGAGCGTTTTCTGCGCCCGGTCTGTCTGCAGAACGCGCCGGCTGCCCTGTTACCGCCGGCGCTGCAGGATGCGAACCCTTTGAACCTGCTGCGCCTGGTCAACGGCCAGTGGACCCGGGAAGCGATTTCCTCCTCTCATTGACGCAAGGGCATCACCATGACCATTCACACTACGCATAACAGTCAAACCCGCGTTGCTGAGTCGGGTAAGTTTAAAAAACAGCTGACCCTGACCGATCTCACCTTTATCGGCCTGGGGGCGATATTCGGCTCCGGATGGTTATTCGCCGCCAGCCACGTGGCCTCCATCGCCGGTCCGGCCGGGATCGCCTCGTGGGTGATCGGCGGCTTTGCAGTATTGCTGCTGGGGATTGTCTACTGTGAACTGGGGGCGGCGCTGCCGCGCGCCGGCGGCATTATTCGCTACCCGGTCTTTTCCCACGGTGAGCTGATGGGCTATCTGCTGGGGTTCATCACCTTGATCGCTTTCTCCAGCCTGATCTCAATTGAAATCGTCGCCGCCCGGCAATATGCCGCGGCCTGGTTTCCGGCGCTGACCCAGCCGGGCTCCAGCTCGCCGACGCTGCTGGGGTGGGTGGTGCAGTTCCTGCTGCTCTGTTTCTTCTTCGCGCTTAACTACTACAGCGTTAAGACCTTCGCCCGATCGAACAACTTCATCAGCGTGCTCAAGTTTTTGGTGCCGTTGCTGGTGGTGGTGACGCTGTTCGCCTTCTTTAAACCGGAGAACCTGCACGCGCAGGGGATTGCGCCATTCGGCATGTCCGGGGTGGAAGCGGCGATCAGCGCGGGCGGAATTATCTTCGCTTATCTGGGACTGACGCCGATTATCTCGGTGGCCAGCGAAGTACAAAAGCCGCAGCGGACTATCCCTATTGCGTTGATTTTATCAGTGGTGCTGTCGACGATTATCTACGTGCTGCTGCAACTGGCGTTCCTTGGCAGTATCCCCACCGAAATGCTGAACGGCGGTTGGGCCGAGGTGAGCAAACAGTTCTCGCTGCCGTATCGCGATATTGCCATTACCCTCGGCATGGGCTGGCTGGCCTTTATGGTGATAAGCGATGCGATCATCTCCCCGAGCGGCACCGGCAATATCTATATGAACGCGACGCCGCGGGTGATCTACGGCTGGGCGAAGGCGGGTACTTTCTTTAAAGCCTTTACCCATATCGATAAAGCGTCCGGGATTCCGCGTCCGGCGCTGTGGCTGACCTTCGGGCTTTCAATCTTCTGGACGCTGCCGTTCCCCTCCTGGGAACAGCTGATTAGCGTGGTGTCGGCGGCCCTGGTGCTGAGCTACGCCATCGCTCCGGTGACCGCTGCCGGGCTGCGCCGCAACGCGCCGGATCTGCCGCGGCCGTTCCGCGTGCGCGCCTTCGGCATCATCGGCCCGGTATCGTTTATGATCTCGGCGCTGATTGTCTACTGGTCAGGCTGGAATACGCTCTCGTGGCTGCTGGGGCTGCAAATCGTGATGTTTGTCGTCTACGTGATGTGCAAAGGTAAGGTGCCGGAACATACCGTGAGCCTGGCGCAGCAGGTGAAGTCTTCGCTGTGGCTGATCGTGTTTTATGCGTTGATTATCCTCTTTTCCTGGCTGGGCAGCTTCGGCGGGCTTAATGTTATCGGTCACCCCTGGGATACGGTGCTGGTGGCGGCGATGTCGTTGGGGATTTACTACTGGGGCGCGCGCAGCTGCCTGCCGCAGGCTAACTTTAGCGGAGACGAAGAAGAGTAAAGGAGAACAGTATGGAGTCGGTAACTCTATCGTTACCTGAAGCTTATGACCTGGCGCTGGAGGTACTCAGCGCCAATGGATTTAGCGCCGACCACGCGGCGGCGATTGCCCGCAATGTGACCGCCGGGGAACGCGATGGCTGCGCTTCCCACGGCCTGTGGCGGCTGTTGGGCATTGTCGATACCCTGCGCAAAGGTAAGGTATCGCCCGATGCCGAGCCGCAGATCCATGACCAGGCGCCGGCGATTGCGCGGGCGGACGCCGGGGGCGCTTTTTCACTGCTGGCCTACGAGCGCGCGCTGCCGCTGCTGCTGGAGAAGGCGCGGCAAAACGGCATTGCGGCGCTGGCGATTAACCGCTGCGTCCATTTTTCCGCGCTGTTTGCCGATATTGAGCCGTTGACCGAGGCAGGGCTGGTGGGGCTGGCCTGCACGCCAAGCCACGCCTGGGTCGCCCCGGCGGGCGGCACGCGTCCGCTGTTCGGCACCAACCCTATCGCCTTTGGCTGGCCGCGGCGGGATAAGCCGCCGTTTATTGTTGATATGGCGACCAGCGCCGCGGCGCGCGGTGAGATCCAGCTGTATCAGCGTGCTGGCAAAGCGCTACCGGAAGGCTGGGGAATCGACAGTCAGGGACAGCCAACGACCGATGCCGCGGAGGTGCTGAACGGCGCGATGTTAACCTTTGGCGGGCATAAGGGCTCGGCGCTGGCGGCAATGGTTGAGCTGCTGGCCGGGCCACTTATCGGCGATATGACCAGCGCCGAATCGCTGGCGTGGGATAACGGCGCGGGTGGGCTCCCCTACGGCGGCGAGCTTATCCTGGCGCTGGATCCGCAGCGCTTTCTCGGCGCGCAGGCACAAGAGCAGCTGGCGCGCGCCGAAACGCTGTTCAATGCGATGCAGGATCAGGGCGCGCGGCTGCCGGGCGAGCGGCGTTTCGCCTGCCGTCAGCAGAGTGAGCAGCAGGGGGTTACCATCAGCCGTTCATTGCATGATGAGATTTGCGCCTTGCGGCCATAGTAAAGCGCGGAGCGCGGCGGGCCGACCATCAGAGCGACAGGCGCATGGCGCAGCGCGACTCGGGCGGTAGGCCGTGCCGGGTCTCCTGTTCCCTTTTTGCCGCCAGTCCGGCAGGCAGGGTCAGCTCATCGAGCATGGTGAATCCCAGACGGGTATAAAACGGCGCATTCCACGGCACCTCGCGGAAGGTGGTGAGGGTTACCGCCGGGTAGCCCATCTGCTGTGCGCCCTCAATAACCTGCTTCAGCAGCATCCGGCCGATGCCCTGATGCTGCCAGTCCTGATGGACGGCGACTTCGACGATAAATAACGCATCGTCGAGCGGTTCGGTCAGAATAAAGCCAATCGGCTGCCCGGCGGCTTCCGCCAGCAGGCTATGCTCTGTTTCCAGATAATCATGATGACGCGCAACGCTAATCACCTCGCTGTCCGCCAGCCAGGCGAGAGAGGGGATCTGGCGAAATGCCTGGGCGGCAGAACGTTCAATGGCGGGCAGAAGGGCGATATCGCTCTCCTGAGTCAGGCGTAATACGGCATCGGCAGTTATAGTGTTAGTTTTCATCACCTCAGCATAGCAGCCTTCGGGAGAAAAGTATGGAGCTGACCGCCGTTCCCGCCACGCAGTTCAGCAGCGTGCAGTTAACGGATATTCTCAACGCCTGTTTTGAAGCCTATCTGGTGCCTGTTACCCAGTCGGTGGCGGGATTTGTACAGCGTTTCAGCGCCGAGGGGATGAGCCTGATCGATTCCCGCGTCTGGCTGGCCGGAGATGAACCGGCGGCGATCGCGATTGTCGCCCGCCGGGGAAGTGCCGCTCGCCTGGCGGCCTTTGCCCTGCGCCCGGCCTGGCGCGGCAAAGGCCTGGGCCGGGAACTGATGCAAGATCTGCTAATGCTCCTGCAACAACAGGGGGTTGAGACGGTATCTCTGGAGGTGATCCGCGATAACCATGCGGCCGTCGCGCTATATCAGACGCTGGGCTTTACGCGGCGCTATGGGCTCTGCGGCTACCTGAGCACAGCGCCTCTGGCTGCGACATCGAAGGTGTTACAGCTTTATCCCACCCTGGCCCTGCTACGGCGCGTCATTGACGAGAGTAACAGTCAGCTCCCCTGGCTGCTGGATCCGCTCACCTTCGCCACCCTGCCATGTCAGGTCGTGACGCTGGAACAGCGCGCCTTCGCGGTTCTAACGACGGCGGGCTCACGGCCTGTACTGCAATTTTTGTGGGTGGAGCCCGCCGCCCGCCGTCAGGGGCTGGCGCGTGAGCTGCTGGTGACGCTGGCGCAGCAGTTCCCGGGTGTGGGGACTTCGGTGACGGTCCCGGAAACGTTTACACCGCTGTTTGCCGCGGCGGGATATGCGCCGCTATCGCTGCAGCAGTATGAAATGAGCGCAACGATGAATGCCCTGCGGTCAGCAGGGCGTTAAGATTCAGTCGTTACGCGGGTCACTAATCGGCTGGCGAACCAGGAAAATGTAGGCCAGTGCGCCGAGAGCGGTCACACAGCCGCATATAACCAGTGCCAGCTGGAAGGAATGGGTGGTATCGACAATAAATCCGGTCACCACCGGTGCGAATGAAGCGCAGATAAAGCTGGCGAAATTCTGAATACTGCCGACGGAAGCCGTCATTCTTGATGCTACGGCGACGTGGATCAATCCCCAGCAGGACGTTCCGGCAAAATGAATACAGAACAACGCCATACCGATTAATAGCACCGCCGCGATTGAGGTGGTGGCATGCGGCACGATCAGCGTAAACGCCGCGGAGCAGAACATCCCGGCAATAATGCAGATCTTGCGGCTTTTGATCGGGGCCATGCCGCCTTTGACCAGCCAGTCGGTGACGTAGCCATTGATCAGCATACCGGCGGCACCAAACAGGAAAGGAATGGCGGCCATAAACCCGGTACTTTTCAGATCGAGGTTATACGCCGTTTGCAGGTAACCCGGCAGCCATGCCAGATATAGCCACGCGGTATAGTTGATGCCGCTGAAGCCGAACATCATTCCCCACATGGTTTTGTTTTTAAACAGACTGCGCCATTCGGCAAAGCTCAGCGGGTCGCGGCGCACGTTGACGCTTCCGGCATTAAGGTAGGCCTGCTCATCGGCGGTGAGGGGGATATCCTCCCGGTTGCGATAAAGCATATACCAGCCGATAGCGACAAAGATCCCCAGTACGCCGATGGTAATAAACATCCAGCGCCAGCCCATCATCAGCATCATCGCGGCAAGGATCGGCGGGCTGATCGCCACGCCAATCGTCGAGGCGGCGTTAAAGAAGCCCATTGGGCGACCGCGCTCTTTAATATTAAACCAGTCGTTGATCACCTTGACGCCGCACGGGTTCATCGGCGCTTCGCCGATCCCCATGCCGATACGCACCAGGACAAACTGCGTAAAGCTGTGCACCATCCCGGAGACCGCCTGAAATAGCGACCAGAAAAACATCCCCAGCCCCAGCATGATGCGTGGACCTTTGCGATCCAGCAACGGCCCGCAGGGCAGTTGCGCAATGCCATAGGCCAGAGAGAAAACCGATAACAGCGCCCCGATTTCAGTGGCGGTAAGCCCTAACTCCTCGCGAATCGTTAAGTTCGCAACGGACAATGAACTTCGGTCGAGGTAGTTAATCACCGCCGCCAGAAATAACAGAATCATTGCCGTTGTTTGAATCTTTTTAATACGAGAACTACGTTGTAGTGTATTTTCTAAGGGAACTGAAAGGGTTTCCGCTTCCCCCTTTTTAAAGTCGGTCTGCGGGTCTATGGTTATATTTTGTGATTCCACGCCTGACTCCTGATTATTATGTTTGAATACCAAGTGACAACGAATGGGGTAAACATCATCCACCTGTTTCACAGTAAAGTAAGTCGACTTGTTTTCAGCATAAATAACCTTTTTGAGGGCGCCGGATTACGTTTTTGGATTTGTGCTGTTGCTAATCATTTTCTGTTTTTAATCGGTACTTAATGTGCCAGCGATTCACTTTGCTTGAGAGAGTTAATCATGGATTGCTTCGCGGAGTTCAGGTGGTTACGTAGCGCCAGGTTGGCATCCAGATCGCTGCGACAGATGAGTGCGCTCAGGATCGTCATATGTTCATCAATGGCGATGATATTGCGCTGTTTAAGGTCACTTTCATCCCACTGATAGTGGAAGTGAAAGATCACGGAAATAATTTCAAGTGATTGATTAAAAAATATATTATCAGCAGCGGAAAGCAGCAGCGAATGAAAATCACGATCGAGCTGGGAGAACATACGAAAGCTGTTGCCGATGCTGTCCCGCAGGGTGCGGTGGCGCTCGAGCAGGGTTTTGGCCTGCAGCCAGCGGGCATCGCTGTCCGGCAGATTAAGAAAATGTTGAAGTGCGTGGGTTTCCAGCATTTCCCGCAATTCGAACAGTTGCTCGGCCCAGGATTGCTCAAATTTTTTCATGTTCCACTGGCCGCGCTTTTCGCTTTCAATCAGGTTGTAGCGGCTGAATTTCAGTAAAAATTCTCTGACCACGACCGGGCTGACGCCCGCGGCACGCGCCAGTTGCAGTTCGGAGAACCGCTCCCCGGCGCGTAGCTGACGCTGGTTAATCATGGTAAAAAACGCTTGTTCAAAGAGACGGTTTTGTTCGGTCAGCGAGGCGCTGGAACCATCGAAGCCGTCCTGTACTTCCGGCTGACGAAGGATCTGGTAGTCGTGATTGACCTGGCTCAAGACGCCGCGCTCGCATAAGTGGCAAAGGATATGGCGCACCGTGGTGCGGCTGATGTTATACATCTCCGCCAGTGCGCTTTGCGAGGGTAGCGGCGAGGGGATAAAGCCACGCGCCATATCGTTGATGACCTGGTTAATAACATTGTGACGTAGGTTTTGTGAGCGACTCATAACGTTTTCCTTTTTTATCCATTAAAGCCGGATTTAAAACAGTTTTGTGCGCGACATTTCACAGATTTTGCAATGAGTTTCACTCTGTTTCTATTTTTCATCGATATCTAAGCCAACAAATACGGAGGCAATTATTATGACATCGATGAATACTTTAGTGTGTCAGGAACCTAAAAAACTACACTGGGAAAAACGCCAGATTCCCATTCCCGGCGATGATGAAGTGCTCATTAAAATAAAGGCAGTGGGGATTTGTGGGACAGACATTCATGCATGGGGCGGCAATCAGCCTTTTTTTAGTTATCCGCGTGTTCTTGGACATGAAATATGCGGTGAGATAATTGGGCTGGGTAAAAATATTCTTAATTTGAAGAGCGGCCAACAGGTTGCTGTGATTCCCTATGTCGCCTGCCGCCAGTGTCCGGCCTGTCTGAACGGCCGGACAAACTGCTGCGAGAAGATTTCGGTGATCGGCGTGCATCGGGACGGCGGGTTTAGCGAGTATCTCTGCGTGCCGGTAAACAATCTGCTGGTGGTGGATGACGTTGAGCCGGAAGCCGCAGCGCTAATTGAACCCTTCGCCATCAGCGCCCACGCGGTGCGCCGCGCCGCTATCCGGGCAGGGGAGCAGGTGCTGGTGGTTGGCGCGGGCCCCATCGGCCTTGGGGCGGCGGCGATCGCTAAGGCTGACGGCGCGCAGGTGGTGGTGGCGGATACTAGCCCGGCGCGGCGCGATCATGTGGCACAGCACCTTGGTCTGACAACGCTCGACCCTTCCGACCCGCAGTTTATCGAACAGCTGTGCGCAGCCTTCGGCGGTTCTCTGGCGCAGAAAGTGATTGACGCGACGGGAAATCAGCAGGCGATGAATAACACCGTTAATTTAATCCGTCACGGCGGCAGCATCATTTTTGTTGGTCTGTTTAAGGGAGAACTGCAGTTCTCCGACCCGGAATTTCATAAGAAAGAGACAACGATGATGGGCAGCCGTAACGCGACGGAAGAGGATTTTGCCAAAGTTGGGCGGCTGATGGCCGAGGGGAAAATCACCGCCAGGATGATGTTAACCCACCGTTACGACTTCAAATCGCTGGCGGACATTTACGAAAGCGACGTGATTAACAATCGTCAGCTGATCAAAGGCGTTATTCATTTTTAGCAGGTAAGCTTATGAAATCGTTAAACAGACAAGATTTTCCCGGGCCGCAGTACCCGACGCGCGCGATTCAGTTTGGCGAGGGCAACTTCCTGCGGGCATTTATTGACTGGCAGCTGGATCTGCTGAATGAGCAAACCGATCTGGCGGCGGGCGTGACCATTATTCGCCCGATCAACACCGCGTTTCCGCCGTCGTTAAATACCCAGGACGGACTCTATACCACGATCATTCGTGGGTTGAATGAACGCGGCGAGGCGGTGAGCGAATCGCGGATTATTCGCTCCGTTAATAACGAGCTCAATCCCTGGCAGGATTTTGCCAGCTATCTGGCGCTGGCTCGTAATCCGGCGATCGCGTTCGTATTTTCAAATACTACCGAAGCGGGTATTAGCTATCATGCCGGAGACCGGCCTGACGATAAGCCGCCGGTTAGCTTCCCGGCGAAGCTGACCCAACTGCTGCTTGAACGTTTCCGCCATTTCAATGGCGCTGCGGATAAGGGGTGGACGATTATCCCCTGCGAGCTGATCGACTACAACGGCGAAGCGCTGAAGGCGCTGGTGCTACGCTACGCCAAAGAGTGGCAATTGCCCGCGGCTTTTCGCGACTGGGTTGAGACCGCCAATACGTTTTGTTCAACGCTGGTTGACCGCATCGTCACCGGCTACCCGCGTGATGAAGCAGAAAAGCTGGAAGCGGAGCTGGGCTACCATGATGCTTTCCTTGATACCGCCGAATACTTTTGGTTATTCGTCATTCAGGGTCCGCAGGCGCTGGTGGAAACGCTGCGGCTGGATCGCTACCCGCTTAATATCCGCATCGTAGAGGATATCCGGCCCTATAAAGCGCGCAAGGTTGCCATTCTTAACGGTGCGCATACCGCGCTGGTGCCGGTAGCATGGCTGTGCGGGGTGGATACGGTTGGCGAAGCGATGCGGGACGAAGCCATTCGGCATTATGTGCAGCAAACCATCGGCGAAGAGATTATTCCGGCGCTCGATTTACCGGCCGAGGAGCTTCGTCAGTTTGCCGATGCGGTCACCGGGCGCTTTCTTAATCCCTATATTCGCCATCAATTGCTCGCCATCGCCCTGAACGGCATGACTAAGTTCCGCACCCGGATCCTGCCGCAGCTGCTGACGACAATCCGCCAGCACGGCGCGATCCCGCCGCGGCTAACGTTTGCCCTGGCGGCGCTTATCGCCTTCTATCGCGGCCAGCGCGACGGACAGGTGTATCCGCTGCAGGATGATGACGTCTGGTTAACCCGCTTCTCGCAAGGATGGAAGCAGGTGGCGAACGGGAGCCCGCTGCATGGACTGGTGCTGGAGGTTTTACAGGATAACGCGCACTGGGGTGAGGATCTGACGGCCATTCCCGGCCTTTCCGACCAGGTCACGCGCTATCTGGAAATGATTTTGCGCTCAGGAATGCGGGAGGCCCTGGCGCGGCTGTAACGGTTTTGTTATGCGGCGTCCGCGGATTTGGGCGCCGTTTTTTTTGTGCTCCGAACCGCAAAAAGTGAATTTAGCGCCAACGCCTGGTGGATTTCCCGCATCATAAGCCTCTGTAAGGTGAAGAGGGGGATGTCATGCGTAAAACGGAACTGTTGGCTTTTCTGCAAAATCAGACCGATTTTTTTGATCCGGATAACCTGAGCGAGGTCTTCACCGCTGGCTACCTGGCTCAGCGTTTCGCGATGCAAAGAAATACCGCCAGCCACTATCTGAATCAGTTGGTGGCCCAGGATGTGCTGGTGAAGATCAATACTCGACCAGTCTATTTCCTGCATAAGGCCGCCTTCTGCCAGCAGTTTTTCCCTCTTTCCCGCAGCGAGTACGCCAGCATGGCGGAGCTGCTCGCAGAGAGCGACCGGCAGCCGGAGCAGGCGGATCATTTCTCATTGCTGACCGGCCATGACGGTAGCCTGCGCAAGCCTATCGAACAGATGAAAACCGCGCTGTTTTATCCCAACGGTGGGCTTCCGCTGCTGATCGTTGGCGACAGCGGAACTGGCAAGAGCTATATGGCGGAGCTGATGCATGAGTTTGCTATCGCCCAGGGGCTGCTGCCGCCCGATGCGCCTTTTGTCAGCTTTAACTGCGCCCAGTATGCCAGCAACCCGGAGCTGTTGGCCGCCAACCTGTTTGGTTACGTCAAAGGCGCGTTTACCGGCGCGCAGAGCGATAAAGCCGGGGCGTTTGAAGCGGCAAACGGCGGCGTGCTGTTTCTCGACGAAGTCCACCGCCTGGATGCGCAGGGGCAGGAGAAGCTGTTCACATGGCTGGACCGTAAGGAGATCTATCGGGTGGGGGAAACGGCGCAGGGGATGCCGATTTCGCTGAGGCTGGTGTTTGCCACCACCGAAGATATTCACAGCACGTTTCTGACCACCTTTATTCGTCGTATCCCGATCCTCGTTAGCCTGCCTGATTTACAGACCCGCAGCCGCCACGAAAAAGACGCGCTCACGCTGCAGTTTTTCTGGCAGGAGGCGCGCACGTTGGCTACCCGGCTGCAGCTGACGCCCCGGCTGCTACAGGTGCTGACGCACTATGTTTATCGCGGTAACGTCGGTGAGCTGAAGAATGTGGTGAAATACACCGTGGCGTCGGCCTGGGCCAGGTGTCCGGGCAGCGAGATGCTTACCGTGACGCTGCACGATCTGCCGGAAAATATCATGGCTGCGACGCCAGCGCTCAGTGAAGCGATGGGCCAGCAGGAGCCGCTGCTTATCGAGCCGCAGACCAGCCTGGTCTGGCTGCTGCGCGCGCGCGACCCGATTCAGGGGCTGATTTATGATACTCAGTGCCGCGTTCTCGCGCTGTATGAGGCGGTGCAGAGTAAAAAAACGCTCTGGGATGAGGCGCAAAAAAGCATGGGCGAGGAGATTGAAACCCTCTTCGATCGGCTGATTTTCGATAATCACGATGCCAATAGTTCGCATATGCTGCTACTGATAACGCATCAGGTGCGGGAGGAGTTTTATCGCCTTGAAAAGCGCTTCAATATCCAGTTTAACGGCAACTGTATCTACGCTATAAGCCACTACCTGATACATCGTTCCCGGCAGGGGCCGTCCACGATGAGCAACGAGAAAAGCCGCCTGCTGGAGGATTTTCTGGCGCAGAAATATCCGCTGCTGTATCGCTTTTGCGAAGAGATCCTCGCTGCGCTGGCGCTGAAGCTGGACATTGAACCCCGGCGCATTGACCTGCTGCTGCTGGTGCTGTGGTTACATAAAAATGGCGCCATCAGCCAGCAGCAGGTGACCCGGGCAATTATCCTCGCCCACGGTTACGCCACCGCCAGCAGCATCGCCAACGTGGCGAACCGGTTGCTGAAAAGCCAGCTGTTTGAGTCATTCGATATGCCGCTCGACGTGACGCCGGAGGCTATTGCTAACCAGGTGATGGCCTATATTGAGAGCCACGCTCTGGCGTCAGGGTTGATCATTCTGGTCGATATGGGATCGCTGAACGCCATTCATCGCCATTTTAATCGTCGGCTGAGTACGCCGATGGCGATAATTAATAACGTCTCGACCGGGATGGCGATGTACGTTGGGGAGCGCATTTTGCAGGGCGTTATGCTGGAAGATATCGTCCGCGACATCGGCGATGACCTTGCGGTTGAGCACCAGCTCTATTACCCGCAAACCGATAAACCGCGGGCGATTCTTACGACCTGCGCGACCGGTCTGGGCGCGGCAGCGAATCTGTCGGCGCTGTTAAAAGCCAGCATTCCTGAAGCGCTGGGGATCGATATTGTGGCCTGTGATGTGGAAACGCTCGCCGATCCCGCGCGGCGGCAACCGATGCTCAGCCGCTATGAGGTGCTGGCGATCGTCGGTACCCTGGATCCGCAGCTTGCCGATCTGCCGTGGATCTCGCTGGATTCGCTGATTTCCGGCCAGGGCAGCCGCCCGCTGATGCGTATCTTCGGCGAGCTGACCTCCTCTGAACAAGTCAGCGAGATCAATAACCTGATCCTGAAAAATTTCTCGCTGCGCCGGGTGATCGAGTCGGTGACGATCCTCGATACCGCAAAGGTCATCAATCAGGTCGAGCAGTTTTTACTGCGCTATGAGCATCTGGCCGGCAGCGACGTGCCCAACGATCGCAAGGTGGCGCTGTATGTGCATATCAGCTGTCTGATAGAGCGCCTGATCCGCAACGCGTCGCCATCCCATTATTCCGGAAGGCAGTGTCCGCAGAGCGAGCTGGCGACGCTCCGCGAGGCTTTTAGTGTCATAGAGAGCGGGTATAGTGTCAAAATCCCCGTCGTCGAGCTCTGCTACATTCATGATATCCTGACGCGGGAAACGGAATTTATTCAGGAAGATCAAGAGTTTTAGTTCCCTCAGTCCGTTCGTCTTTGCGCTAACCAGCGCGCCACTGTTTCTGGCACGCCGGTTGCAATTAAGAAAGCAGTGGAATGCGCTTTCGAGGTAAGGATGAAACGACACTATATTTTTGCCAGCCATGGCACCTTTGCTAACGGTTTGCTGAACTCCGTGGAGCTAATCCTCGGTAAACAGCCGGATATTCATACCCTGTGCGCCTATGTAGAAGAGGAGTCCGATCTCACGCAGCAGGTGGAGGCGCTACTGGCGCGTTTCCCGGCGCAGGATGAGCTGATAGTGATTACGGATATTTTCGCCGGTAGTGTGAATAACGAGTTTGTGCGTTTTTTATCACGCCCACACTTCCATTTATTATCAGGTTTAAATCTGCCGTTAATTATTGACTTGCTGATTTCCGCAGCGGAAGAGAATACTGAAAAATTAATTACCGAAGCATTAACCAGCGCCAAAGAGAGCATTCAGTACTGCAATCAAACGATTGCCAGTGCGATGACTATGGATAAAGACTTCTGAAATGAGGAAGCATGATGATTACGTTATTAAGGGTAGACCATCGATTACTTCACGGCCAGGTGGCCTTTTCCTGGACCCAATATGTCGGCGCCGATTGCATTTTGATCGCCAACGACAGTGTCCCTGAAGATGAACTGCGGAAAACCACCATTAAGCTTGCCAAACCGCCCTCGGTAAAACTGGTGATTAAAAATATCAATGATGCTATTGAGGCGATAAAAAGTGGGGTGACCGATAAATATAATTTATTTATTGTCGTGGAATCGGTCAATGACGCCTGGCGTATTGCCTGCGCTATCGGGGAAATAAAAAGCATAAATCTCGGCGGAATTAAGGCTAAAGAGGGCAGTAAAAATATCTCTAAGGCGATTAATTTACTGCCGACAGAAATAGAGCAGCTACAACAACTGGTGGGGAAGGGCGTCGAGGTGGAGATTCGCCAGGTCCCGAACGATCGCAAACAGCTTTTTACGGAATGCGTGTAATTCCGGAGGACAGATTATGGTAGAGGCTCTCTTACTGGGTCTGGTGGCGTTTATCGCGCAATCGGAATATGCCTTAGGGACGTCGCTGATTTCCCGGCCTATCGTCACCGGGCTGCTGACCGGACTGGTGCTGGGGGATGTACAGACCGGCGTCATTATGGGCGCGACGCTGGAGCTGGCGTTTATCGGCTCTTTCTCCGTTGGTGCCTCGATCCCGCCCGACGTGGTGACGGGCGGTATTCTCGGCGTGGCGTTCGCCATCACCTCCGGCGCGGGCACGGAAACGGCGCTGTTGCTCGGCCTGCCTATCGCCACCCTGACCCTGATCCTGAAAAACGTTTATCTGGGGATGTTTATCCCGATGCTCAGCCAGAAGGCGGACGGGTATGCGGAACGGGCGGATACGCGGGGCATTGAGCGGATGCATCTGATTGCCGGCTTCGGGCTGTCGCTGATGCTGGCCACGGTGGTGACCGTTTCATTCCTGGTGGGCAGCAACGCGGTGAAATCCCTGCTCGATACCATCCCGGAATTTATCAAACACGGGCTCAGCGTCGCCACCGGCATGATCCCGGCGCTCGGCTTCGCGATGCTTGCCAGGTTGCTGATTAACAAGAAAGTTGCGCCGTACTTTTTCCTCGGCTTTGTGCTAATGGCTTATTTGAAAATCCCGGTGACCGGCATCGCCATTCTCGGCGCCATCGTGGCGGTGGTCATGGTTAACGTCACCGCGTTGAATTCACCTCGTACGACGACAGAACAAGGAGTCAGCGATGACGACGAAGACGATTTCTGAAGAGACCCTGCAACCGCAGGAGCAGGAAGAAACCCGGATTACGCCACGAGATTTACGCCGGGTGTTCTGGCGCTCCTTCCAGATGGAGTTCTCGTGGAACTATGAGCGGCAGATGAATCTCGCCTTTGTTTACGCGCTGATTCCGGTGCTGAAAAAGCTCTATCCGCGCAAAGAGGAGCTAGCCAGGGCGCTGAAACGTCATCTGGTGTTTTTCAATACCACGCCGCATATCGTCACCCTGCTGCTGGGGATCACCACGGCGATGGAGGAGAAAAACAGCCAGCAGAAAAACATGGATGCCACTGCGATTGATAACGTCAAAGCCTCGCTGATGGGGCCGCTGGCCGGGCTGGGGGACTCTTTCTTCTGGGGGACGCTGCGCCTGATCGCCACCGGGATCGGCACCAGCCTGGCGCTGAAGGGCAACATCCTCGGGCCGATCCTGTTTCTGCTGGTGTTTAACGTGCCGCACATTCTGGTGCGCTGGTGCTTTACCCGCTGGGGCTACGTGCTGGGAACCGGGGTCCTGCAGCGGATCCAGAAGAGCGGAATGATGGAGAGCCTGACCTACGGAGCGTCGATTATCGGCCTGATGGTGGTCGGGGCGATGACCGCCTCAATGATCGATATCACCATCCCTCTCTCCTTTGGTGCCGGAGAAGCCAAAACTCAGGTGCAGGACATTATCAATGACATTCTGCCCTGCATGCTGCCGCTGGTGAGTTTTGGCATCGTCTACTGGCTGCTGGGACGGAAAGTTAAACCGCTCTCAATTATTGGCGGCATGGCGCTGGTGGGCATTCTGGGTTCGTGGATCGGATTGTTTTAACGGGAGTGAGCTATGCGACCAACAATGATGACCTATATCCGTGAAGAGCCGGCCTGCCTGGCGCAGATCCTGCGTGGCTACCGGCAAAAGCTGGCGGCGATTGAGACCTTTGCCCGCCAGCACCCGGTACGCCGAATTTTGCTGCTGGCGACCGGATCGTCGCTGAATGCCGCGCTGTGCGCGCGCTATTTCTTTGAACAACGCTTCGGCGTGCTGGTTGACATTAAAGAGCCGTACAACTTTACCCATTACGAAGCGATCGACCCGCATACCGATCTGGTGGTGGCGATTTCACAGAGCGGGAAAAGCGCGTCAACGCTGGAGGCTATGCGTAAGGTACAGGCCTCAGGATTGCCGGTATTTGCCCTGACCTCCGACCCGCAAAGCCCGATAGCCCGCGCTTGCGATGGCGTTCTGGATATCAATACCGGGATCGAGAGCGTAGGGTTTGTGACCCGCGGTTTTAGCGCGACGGTGCTGAATCTGTTGCTGATAGCGCTGATCATTGCTCGTCAGCAGGGGAAAGTCAGCGAGGTGGAGGAGCAGCACTATCTCGCTGAATTCCAGCGGCTGCTTGCGGCGATCCCGGATGTTATCGCCCGCACCTCGCGCTTTATCGACCGGTATAGCGAAACGCTGCGGAGCGGGGAGCGCTTTGTCGCCACCGGCTACGGTGCGCTGGTTGGCGTGGCGAAGGAATTTGAAACCAAATTTACTGAAACGGTGCGCGTGCCTTCCAGCGGCTTTGAGCTGGAAGCCTATATGCACGGTCCCTATCTGGAAGCCAACGCCCGCCATGTGATGCTGTTTATTGAAGATGCGCCGGATGCGCGAACCCGGGCGCTGCGGGACTATATGGCGCCGTCCATTGCCCGGGCTTTTACGCTAACGCTGAGCGATGACGAGGATGCGCAGACGCTGGCGCTAAACTGTCCGTGCGAGCATCACCTGGCGCCGCTGTTGCTGATTGTTCCCGTCCAGATGCTGGCCTGGCATACCGCCGGACTGAAAGGCATCGATCTGGCTAAACGTATTTTTGACGATTTTGACCACGTATTAAAAAGTAAAGTCTGAATATTCAGGAGAAAACTATGTTGGGTTTTAATCAGGACGAGTACCTGACCAGTGCTCGCGAGATCATCGCTGCGCGTAAACAGGCTGAAACCGTGGCCGATGATATTTATGACAGCGGCTGCAGCGCATTATTTTTTGCCTCGGTAGGCGGTTCTCTGGCACCGATGATGGCCATTAATGAGTTTGCCAAAGAATTAACCAGTGTGCCGGTATATCTTGAGCAGGCGGCCGAATTAATTCATCGCGGACATAAAAAATTAAATAAAGATGCAGTTGTCGTTACGTTATCTAAATCCGGTGATACCAAAGAGTCGGTGGCTATTGCCGAGTGGTGCAAGGCGCAGGGGATCCGCGTGGTGGCTATTACCCGTCATGCCGACTCGCCATTGGCCGCCGCCGCCAGCTGGCATATTCCGATGTGCCACAAGAACGGTGTGGAATATGAATATATGCTGCTGTACTGGTTATTCTTCCGCGTTATTTATCGTCACGGCGAGTTTGAAAATTATGCGCGATTTGCCAGCCAGCTCGAATTACTGCCGGAAAATCTCCTGCAGGCCAAGCGCCAGTTCGATCTCCAGGCGGATAGCATTGCCGCACAATACCATGACTGCGACTATATGATGTGGATTGGCGGCGCGGAAATGTGGGGCGAGGTTTACCTGTTCTCAATGTGTATTCTCGAAGAGATGCAGTGGAAGCGGACGAAATCCGTGAGCTCGGCTGAATTTTTCCACGGCACCCTGGAGCTGCTGGAAAAAGAGGTCCCGCTGTTTCTGGTGAAAGGAGAGGGGAAATGCCGGGCGCTGGACGAGCGCGTCGAACGCTTTGCCGAAAAGATAACTGACCATCTGGTGGTGATCGACCCGCGCGACTATCCGCTGAACGGCATTGATGACGCGTTCCGCTGGATTATGGCGCCGTGCGTGGTGTCCACCCTGCTGGTGGATCGGCTGGCGGCCCACTTTGAACACCATACCGGCCACGACCTCAATATCCGCCGTTACTACCGTCAGTTTGATTACTAAGCTGTGTTGATGGCGGCCAGCCGGGCTGGCCGCCATGCTATTCTCCGAGGCGCTTCCCAGAAAATTATCGTCAAATCCATTCGGGTAAAAACCGGTGGTAGAGTCCGGCTTTCCTTCTCTTTCAGGCAAGCGGATGGCCATGAAAAAACGGATGACCTCGACGCCGCACGATGCGGTCTTTAAACGATTTCTTCGCCACCCGGAGACGGCGAAGACGCTGTATGGCTGTCCGTTTACGTTGATCGACGTTACGGTGATGCCAGATGATGACCTCGTGCAGCATCGGCGGGTCGCCCTGCTGGAGCTGATGCAAAAACATATTCGCCAGCGCGATCTCAGCGGCATAACGGAGTCGTTGGCGGCCGTTGTGATGCTGGGATACACTAACCGTCGGCAGTTGAGAATGCTGTTTCACTATATGCTGCAGTACGGTAATACGGCCGAGCCGGGCGTGTTTCTCCGTCGGCTGGCCCGCCGTCTGCCACAGTATGAGGAGACACTGATGTCTATCGCGCAAAAGCTTAAGCAGGAAGGTCGGCAAGAAGGTCGACTAGAAGGCCGGGAAGAAGGGCACCAGGAGGGCTTGCAGGAAGGAAGCCGGCGCGAGGCGCTGCGCATTGCCGGCAGTATGTTACAAAATGGCCTCGACAAAGAGATGGTACAGAAAATCACTGGACTGTCGGCTGATGAACTACAGCCGCTGTAGGGTTAACGCCCTGCCACGGCAACCGTTGCCCGGCGCGGAAACCCGCCGGGCAGGATGGTTTTAGCCTTCGCTTTTCACCACTTTGATCTCCACCATGCCGATCCCCAGCTGACGTGGGGAGTGACCGAGGATATTGCCCTCGTTGGTGGACTGCGGGTCCGGCGGAGTGATGGTCAGGGTGTTGCTGCGCGACGGGTTGTCGAAATGCAGCGTCGTAGTGGTCACATCATTGGCCAGCGTAAGCACTTGCTCACTTTCACCTACCCGCACCGGGATCGGCTTATTGGCGTTTGGGCCGTAAGCTTTGGCGGTGATCACCAGATCAAATTTTTCCGGTAGCGGCTCTTTATATTCAATCTTCACGTCGCTGCCCAGCTGGGCATTGGACCACCGACCCCAGGACTCGGGACGCGAAATGCCGCTGAACTGCTTGACCTCTTCCGGGGCGCCGGCGACGTTAAACACGAAGCTGTCGGCCTTGTAGCGAATATCGTTGTCGACGACTTTTAGCGTATCGACGTTCCCCTTATAGCGCTCCATATCGATAAGGGTATCCCTGAAAGCGGTTTTGCCTTGCCACTGCGGCTTATCGACGTGCTGAACCTTTTGCTCACCGCCCAGCTGCCCCTGCGAGACGCACCAGTCGGTAGAGAGCGCGAGTTCAGGCGCCCACAGCTGCCCCATTTTATAGCAGCGATCGACCCAGACGAAATTATCCCGCGGCGCGAAATCGGCCAGCTGGAAGCGCAGCGGCGCGGAGTATTCGCTCTCCGGCAGCGGTTCAACGCGCTGGTTTGATACCCTGAGCAGTAGCGGCAGACGGAAATGGCTGCCGGAGAAGGCGATCATGTTCTTCTGCGAATCGATGGTGAAGTTTTTCATCTCTTTCGGGAAGTTCCACAGGCGGATCACGTCCGGTTTCCAGGCCAGGACCTTCTCTTTCATATTCATGAAAATACCGGAGAGCGACTGGCCGGAGAGGCTGCTGCGCCCGAGGCCGATATAGTTATCGCCGCCGAGAATATCGAGCACCGTCGCGCCGTTATCCATGGTGTTGCGTTTCACCGCCAGGGTCTCCTGCTGCGGTTTATCGCCGCGCAGGACGAAGAACAGATTGCTGCGATCGTGCTTGTTGAGGTAATCCCAGGCGCTGTTCTTCATGGCCAGGTGATCGGAAGAGACCACGATGACCGTGTTTTTGAAATAGGGTGAGGCTTTAATCTTCTCTATCAGCGCGGCGATATGTTCCTGGCTGCAGCTAACGGCGCTGAAGGAGAGGTTTTTCTTACCGTCTACGTCATAGCGTTTACGCTCACAGGTGCGCGAGATAAAGCCGTCGGGGTGGTGGGTATCCACCGTCAGGGCGAACAGCGAGAAGCGTTTACCGGAGCGCGACAGCTCTTCGAATTTTTTCCACGTCTCATCGAGCACGGTGTCGTCATAGAAGCCCCAGTCGTTGCGATAGGCGGGATCCGCTACCGTAGTTTTGAGCTCTTCCGCCCCGTACAGGTGATCGAAGCCGTGGGATTTGAGAAACACGTCTTTGCCGGCAAAGCGCAGGTTGGCTCCCTGCACAAAATAGTTTTCATAGCCGGAGTTTTTCAGGATATCGCCAAGGCAGATATTCTGGGGAAAGAAGCTGGAGACCGAGGCCGAGGCGTTGCCTTCAAACGGCGCGAACAGCGGAATGCCGCACTGCGAGGCGACCATACCGGCGATGGTGTAATCCGTCCCCGGGAGCTGCATGGTATTGCTGAAATCGAGGCCCTGATCTTTTATTTTGCCGAGCTCAGGGGTGAGGTTAGGAAAGGCGTCGTTATCAAAATAGGTACGCTCGAGGCTTTCGCCATAGATATAGACCAGGTTCAGCTGTGGATTGTCGATACGCTTCGACGGCTCTTTGTAGTATGCGGCAAAGTCCGGGTCACCTTCCCGTGACTGCGATTTCACCAGCTCGCTGATCTGATGGAAGGCCGGGCTGGCATCCACGGAGGCCAGCGCCAGCAGCAGCGCCGCCAGGCTGTAACCGACGTGATGAGGATGATGCCGACGGCGGCGCAGCACCCAGCCCAGCGCGCCAAAGACGGCAACCAGCGCGACGCCCACCCCGACGCCCGGCAGAATGTATTTGCCGATCCCGGCGCCAGTCAGGCTGTTGGTCAGGGTATAGAGCACCGCGTCGTTGATGCCGTCGCCGGTAAAGTAGTCGCTGGCGTAGAGGGTGATGTTCAGCACCACGAACAGACCTAACACCGTGAGCGTGGCGGCAAACCACCAGGTGTTACGACCCGCTTTCCAGGCATACAGCACCACCGAAGCTAAAAATAAGGCGATGGATAACAACTCTGACACAGCTCATCCTCATTAGCGCCAGTTGTCGGCTGGCAGAATAGATTACTTTTCACGCCACACTGTAATTGCAGCGCCATCTTGCTGCAATTCTAGCGTCATGAAACTGTGCAGTTATTCAGAATTGGTTTAGATGTTGCCTTTTTTGATCGGTGTCGCATCGGGTGTGGCGGGGAAGCGGAGAGGGAAAAAGGGTAAAAAAAACGTTTCAGGCCGCGCTGCCGTCGCGAA
Source organism: Klebsiella sp. w6 (assembly GCF_033100215.1). Classification (NCBI taxonomy): domain Bacteria; kingdom Pseudomonadati; phylum Pseudomonadota; class Gammaproteobacteria; order Enterobacterales; family Enterobacteriaceae; genus Klebsiella; species Klebsiella sp. w6. Next base: position 4,808,505 of record NZ_CP136907.1, on the reverse strand, counting down.
GGCGACAAACGCGGCATGAGCAGTACGTATCAGGAGAGGAAGTTAACGCCCTGTTTTAAGACCAGATCGCAGGCTTTGGTTTTCACCTGTTTCGCCAGCGAGCTGTTGCCAAGCGTATTCAGGTCCAGCTGCTGGCCGTTATTACTGTTGAGCAAGCCCTGCAGGCCATCGAGATAGTTGGTGTCTTGTTTCTGTTTTTCCGGCGTGCTGAGTCCCAGTTTATCCAGCACCTGGTTTTTGACGTTATCGGCGCTGGTCACGGAGGCCAGTTTCTGTTGCGCGCAATATGACAGGATCCCGGCCGCATTATTCATGCTGCTGGCGGTCAGAGACTGGCTGCTGCCGCTGAGCAGGCTGGTTAGCGAGGAGACGGACATGCCGCCGCTGCCAGCCTGGGTGCTGCTGCCGCTAAGCTGGCTGGCGGCGCTGTTAAGAGAATCCTGCCAGGAGGCAGCGTGAGCGCCGGCGAGAGTAAATGCACTGGCGGCAAGAGCGGCAAGTAAGCCATTTTTAAACGATTTCATAGACGGACTCATAAGCGTGACTGAATAATCGCTTTAGTATAACGCCGTCATCGTCCGGAAATCTCTTAATACTCCTTGCCAGTGACGCGGTGCCGGTAACTTTCCCAGTTGAAGATAACCCACAGACTGTTCCCCAGCCGCATACGGTCCATTACCCGCTCGCCGAGCAGCTTGTTCATCTCTTCCATATTACTGTTGGTGAGCATCCCGGTAGGCCGTTTGGATGAAGAACGACGGTCAACTATCTGATTGATAATGACCTTCTCATAGCGAGACTCCGTCTGCATACCAATTTCATCAATCACTAACAGGTCGACTTTGCTGAGGTCGCTCAGCAACTGCTCTTCGCTCGTTTCCCGGTTGCCAAAGGTATCTTTCATCGCCGACATAATATCGGCCACGGTGATGATTAAGACCGACTTCCCGCGCAGCAGCAGCTCGTTGCAGATGGCTGCCGCCAGGTGATTTTTACCGGTCCCCGGTTTACCGGAGAAGATAAAGCTGGCGATATTGCCATCGAACTCTTCCACATACTGACGTGCGCGGGCGAGGGCGTTCATCTGTCCTTCGCACTCGACGCGGTAGTTATCAAAGGAACAGTTCTGATGCAGCGGGCGGATCCCTGAGCGGTTGAAGGTGCGCTGCATTTTCATCGCGCGATTCTCCCGCTCCAGCGCTTCGGAACGCAGCCGGCCTTGCTCTTTTTGCCAGGCCAGCAGTTCTTCGCCGGTTTTAAACGCCGGTTCGATATGGGCCGGCATCATTTTCTGCAGACGCTTCATCAGGTCGCCCACGTTTTTCATGCTCATCCTCGGAAACCTCGCGGAATATGACTGTCGGGTTCGCTCACGCTGTTCACATCGCGCTTCGGCTGTCCGCCGTTGCTGGCGCGGCTGATTTGCACGCTACGTGCCAGCTTCTGCTGCCACTGCACGTGGTGAAACACTTTACCTTCCGCCTGCCAGTAAGCGACGAAGGCAGCCAGCTCTTCCGGCGTGACTGGCTGGCTCAGGGCAATGCCCCATAGCGCGGCCAGGCGCTGAAAATCGGCGTCCGGCTGCCAGTCGGCGTACATGGCAAATTTGCCCATTGGCACCGCAACTGGCGCCGCGGATGGCTCCTCGAAAAACTGCGGGTCAAGGGCGATGTCGCTGCCGGGGCGCGCCAGCCTGGCTTCCAGCTCCAGCAACTGCGCCAGCCGCGCTGGCGTCAGCGCATAGAATGCCGGCGCGTTATTGGCAAAAACGGCAACGGTGCCGTCAGTTGATTTCGCCAGCAGCGCCGCGTGCTGCTGGAGGAACTCTTCCAGGCCGCTAAAATGGGAGGTTAAAATTCGCGAAGACATAACTCTATCTCAACTCTGAACTGCAAAGAGTGGGGTGATCTGCACATAGTAGCACAGAGCCCGTCGCGGAAGGAGCGTCGCGGCTGTACCGCGACGCCGGGGGTCAGACGCGAGGGCGCTTACGATACAGCCACAGACCGGGTATCGACAGGCCAATAGAAAGGGCGCCCACAATAGACGATGCCTTTAAAAAATTGCTCAGCAGCAAAATCATCATCTCTTCAGAATAGCCAAAATGGCTGATCTTTACCGCGGAGATCATCGCGGTGTAGGCCGAGATGCCGGGAAACATCGGGATCACGGCGGCGACGGTAAAAATCTTCGGATGCGCCAGATACCAGCGTGACCACTGAATGCCGATGCTGCCCACCAGCAGCGCGGCGAGAAAGGTGGCCCATTCAATGTTAAAACCGGCGCTCATCATGACCATTCGCGAGCCGTGACCGATCGCCCCCAGCAGCGCGCACCAGCGCAAGGCGCGCTGGGGGACATTAAAGACCATGGCAAAACCAACGGCGGGGATTGCCGCCAGCAGCATGTCTTCCGCCAGTGCGAAAATAAACGAGATTATGCCCATCCGCGCAGCCCCCATACGGTCATCGCCATCACCACGCCAATGCAGGTGGCAAGGGTTAACAGGCTCGCGATCGCCCAGCGGGCGAGCCCCGTATTAATATGCCCTTTAAACATATCGGCGACGGCGTTGATCAAAGGAAAACCCGGAACCAGCAGCAGGACGCTGGCGGCCATGGCAATGGTCGGCGTACTGGCAAAGGCCGGGAGGCGCAGCAGCAGCCCGGAGATGGTGGTGGCGACAAAGGCGGTGATGCAGAAGTTGATCTGCGGATGCATGGACCGGTGGGTCAGTACCTGGCGAATGTACATGGCTACCGTACTGGCGCAGAAGCTGACCAGCGCGCCGTCCCAGCCGCCGTTATTCAGTTTGCAGAAACAGGCGCAGGAGAGCCCCACCATGATGACCAGCAGCCAGCGCGGATAACGCAAGGGAACGATCTGCGCAAAGCGCTTCTCGACATCGCGATAGTCGAGCAGCTTATGTTCGGCGAGGATCACAATGTGCTGCACTTCCGTTACCACATGCATATTGATGCCGCGGTCGACATTTTTACGCGTTGAGGTGAGACATTCGCCATCTTTAATGGTGGTCAGCACGATGGCATTAGACGAGATGGCGCTTTCGACGCTATCCATTCCCAGCGCCCGTCCGAGGCGGGTGGATAGCTCTTCCACCAGCGCACTTTCGGCGCCGTGCTGTAACAAAAAAAGACCACACTGGATGCACAATCGTGTGATTGCCCGCTGCTGTGACCGATCAACCTGCATAATTCCTCTGCTGTCCGCGACGTCTGGTTATCTGTCGATACTTTAACCTGAAGCGCCGTAGCGGCTGAGGGGGGCGGGATCAAATAATATGCAAAAATGTCCCGGCTGGCGGGACGGCAGAATTTGAAGCATCCCACAATTTTGCCAGTTTGGTGAAAAGTGCAATTTTTGCCGCCATTCATCCCTTCTTTTTCCCGTCTGACTTATCAAAAATGCAGGAAAGCACTTTTATTAAACAAAAAATATACAAATAATTAACCCTGCAAGAGTGAGACAACCCTATGAAAACACAGGTCGCGATTATTGGCGCAGGCCCCTCCGGGCTGCTGCTGGGGCAGTTGTTGCACAACGCCGGGATCCATACCGTGATCCTCGAGCGTCAAACGCCACAGTATGTGCTGGGGCGCATCCGCGCGGGAATTCTGGAAAGCGGCACCGTCGATCTGCTACGCGAAGCGGGCGTGGCGCAGCGGATGGATGCCGAAGGCCTGGTGCATCATGGGGTGGAGTTTCTGTTTGACGGCCAGCGGGTACCCGTCGCACTGAGCGAGCTGACTGACGGCAAGAGTGTGATGGTTTATGGCCAGACGGAAGTGACCCGCGACCTGATGGCGGCCCGGACCGCCAGCGGCGCGCCAATCGTCTATGGCGTGAGCGAGGTGGCTATTCATGACGCGAAAAGCGACCGACCGACGGTCACCTACCTCAGCGAAGGTGAAACCTGCCGCCTGGAGTGCGACTTTATCGCCGGTTGCGACGGTTTTCACGGGGTGTCACGGCAAAGCATTCCCGCTGACATTCTCAAAACCTACGAGAGCGTGTGGCCGTTTGGTTGGTTAGGCCTGCTGGCGGATACGCCGCCGGTCAATCCGGAGCTGATTTATGCACACCATCAGCGGGGGTTTGTATTGTGTAGTCAGCGCTCACTTACGCGCAGCCGCTATTATCTACAGGTTCCGCTGAGCGATAAGGTTGAAGCCTGGTCGGACGAACGTTTCTGGCAGGAGCTGAAAAGCCGCTTGCCGGAGGACCTGGCATCCAGGTTAGTGACTGGTCACTCACTTGAGAAGAGCATTGCCCCGCTGCGCAGTTTCGTGGTGGAGCCGATGCAGTATGGGCGGCTGTTTCTGGTGGGAGATGCGGCGCATATCGTTCCGCCAACCGGCGCCAAAGGGTTAAACCTGGCGGCATCGGATGTTAACTACCTGTGGCGGATCCTGCGTGAATACTATCATCGTGGCCGCAGCGATCTGCTGGCGACCTACTCGCAACTGGCGCTGGATCGGGTGTGGAAAGGGGAACGCTTTAGCTGGTTTATGACTCGCCTGCTGCATGATTTCCCGGACCAGAATGCGTTTGACGCCAAAATGCAGGCCGCCGACCGCCGCTACTACCTTGGCTCCCGCGCCGGGCTGACCACCATCGCGGAAAACTACGTGGGCTTGCCCATGGAACGCGTTACCTGACTAAAGAGGAGTGATTATGCCGCCCATGCAAGTCGTCCCCGTATTTAAGCTGTATGGCGAAGAGCGCGGCTGGCCAACGCCGGACCTGCTGCACTGCGAGTCGATTTTGCAGCGTAGCAGTCTGTATGAGTGGCATATTCGCGTTCATCAGCATGCGGAAATGGTCCAGCTCCTCTACCTGCATCAGGGCCGGGCGGAGATCGAAATTGAAGGCGCCACCGCGGTGATGACGGCGTCCTGCATCCAGGTGGTTCCCGCCCTTTGTATTCATGGGTTTCATTTTTCACCCGGGACACAAGGGTATGTGCTCTCTCTGGCGCTGCCGCTGCTGAGCCGGTTTGAAAACCAGTTCGGCCGGCCGCTGGATGTGCTTAGCGTACCGCAGTGCGTGCCGGTAGGCCGTTCCCGGGGGCATATGCATACGCTATTTTCGGCGCTTCGCGAGGAATATTGCGAAGAGCATGATGCCCGGGAGATGATGTTGTACTCGTTGCTGGGGACGCTGCTGGTCTGGCTGAACCGGCAGTGCCGCCCCGCACCGCCCGCGGAAGATAAAGCGGAGCGGAAGCGCAGTATGATGCGCCACTTTTCCCGGCTTATTGAGAGCCACTACCGGCAGCATCTCCCGCTGGCGGAGTATGCGAAGCTAATTGGGTTGTCGGTCACGCACTTAAATTATTTATGCCGCGAGTTCTATGGCTGTAGCGCGCTGGGAGTATTGCATCAACGCCTGATGCTGGAAGCGCGACGCAATCTGCAGTACACCCGCATGACGGTAACACAACTCTCTGATTACTTAGGGTTTAGTGATGCTGCCTATTTTTCTCGCTTTTTCCGCCGCTATAGCGGGATGTCGCCTAAAGCATTTAGAGAAACAATCAAAGATAATGCTTTATAACTCACGTGCCTGAAATTACTTTTGCTAAATAATAGTTTTATCTTTTCTAATTTATTAGCGCAGGAGCGTCTGTGCTAATATTAATCGCAAGTATACACAGCAATAATATTTACACGGTATGACCACGGTTCGGTCGTTACGTATACCGTGTACGCAGGCCATGAATATACTTTTTATATTCATTCAGAGAATGATAAGGCGATGATGTTAAGCGCCGATTGTTTGCCGGCAGGCGAAGGAACTTCGACAGGAAGCGGAGGTGTTATGTTACCAGGACAAGGTAAGTTTGGTGTTGTTATTAGTAAAATTCCCGTCATGCAGTCAGGGTTAAAGGTTATCTTCAATGAAAATCTCCCTGATTACGAACTCAGTTTTTGTCGTTCTCATGATGAGCTCACCCTTTTGCAACTGCGGCGGGCAGTGCTGGTCGTCGCGGATATCTCCGGCGAGATTGCGCATCCCCGTGCCGTCTGCGAGCGGTATTACTCTCTGATGACGCAGTATCGTGATATTCACTGGGTTTTTATGGTCAGTGACAGCCTCTATCCATTGGCCGTTGAGCTTTTAATTCGCCCTGAAAGTTCGCTGATCTCGGAGAGTGAGCCGGTTAACCGGTTGATTGAGGTGATTTGCGCCGGCAGTCGTGCCGCTGAGCAAATTAGCCGGACGTTGTTCACCGGAGACGAGGATAGCGATTTCGCAAGCTACCACTCTGCGGCGATGCTGACCCTTTCGGAACGCAAGGTTTTGCGTCTTCTGGCAAAGGGATGGGGAATCAATCAGATCGCTGCGCTGTTGAAAAAGAGCAATAAAACCATCAGTGCGCAGAAAAATAGCGCAATGCGACGCTTATCACTGCGAAGCAATGCTGAAATGTATGCCTGGATCAACAGCGTGCAGGGAATGCAAGAGCTGAATATCAATTCAGCTTACGGGGAGCAAATGGAATGGAAAAAAATAGCACAACCCACCATGTCGCCATCGTAGAGAAATGTGTGATGACGGAAATGGCCTGGCGCTATATCTTTAGTCGTGAAGATAATAGCCGATATCATATTCATCTGTTTAAAAATGTCAGTATGCTCAGGGCGGCGGAAACATCGTTTTCCTGGTCGGCCATTATCTTTTCTCTTTCGGGAAGCCGTTCTTCACGAGCTGAGAGTCTGCTTTTTGTTCATGAAATGGCGCGGTGTCGGCCGGAAGTCCAGGCAATTATTCTGGCTAATAATGAAAGTGAAATGCATCTGATCGGCCATCTTATGCCGGCCTGTCTGCACGGCATACTGAATAAATCCGCGCCGCGACGCGGGTTACAGGAGCGTTTGTTACAGTTGCTGGACAATCATCACCTCAGCGGCAGCGAACAATTTTGCGACAGAGAGGCGTGCAACGATCCGCTAAGTCCAACGGAGCACGCCATCCTTCGGTATATGTCGTGGGGATATTCGCTTTCTGATATTGCGATACAGCTGAACCGGAACATTAAAACTATCCGCGCGCATAAATTTAACGCCATGACCAAGCTCGGGGTTCGCTCAGACATCGGTTTATTAAACGCGGCGGATATCTTGCTGCATTTACCGATGAGCGGCGCGAACAACGCCGTTAAACAGGTGGCGTAACGCGGCTATAAACACACGTCTACCCATGTCGCATCGGTGAGCTGCGCCAATCGTTCTGGTTCAATACGAACGGCGCTGTGAATGGCTCCCGCTGCGGGTAGCACCTCCTGATAGTGCCTGAGCGAGACGTCGCAATAGACGGCCAGCGGGTTTTCCAGACCAAAAGGGCACACGCCGCCTACCGGATGACCGGTCCAGGTCACCACCTCATCGCTGCTTAACATTCTGGCTTTCGCACCAAAGGTCTCTTTCAGCTTTTTGTTATCCAGCCGCGCATCGCCCCTGGCGACGATCAGTACAATCTTATCCTTGATCTTGAGCGACAGCGTTTTGGCGATTTGTCCAGGCTCAACGTTGTGTGCGGCAGCGGCGAGCGCGACGGTGGCGGTACTCTGATTTAACTCAATAATTTCGATATCGGGGGCGTGTTCGGCAAAAAACTGCCGTACAGACTGCAGACTCATTGGATTCTCCTGATTTAAGCCTGGTTAAATCTGTCACAAGCCTGGCGGAGTGTAAATAACAGCGCGGACAATCCAGATTCTTTCTATTTTGTCGATCTCCTTCACATTCACCGTAACCGGTTACTGTAACCGGTTGCGGTTGTGCGCGTAGAGATGAATACTGGAACAGTCACTTCTCACTTTATTTATAACATAAGAGCCGTGTATGAATCGTTGCGTCATGAGCAGTATAGCCGGTAATCCATCAGCGGCCTGCTGCATCAAAAAGCGGTCATCGTAACGGCAGGGTAATCGTTGTTGGGCCAGTATCAATAGCCTGTCAGGAGGGCTACTATGTCTGCTAACCATGCTGCGTTTAATTTGATATTTCGCTTTGTAGAAAATTACATAAGCCCCATAGCAGGGCGAATCTCATCGCAGCGCCACGTCATGGCTATCCGTGACGGTTTTATCTCAGCGATGCCATTTATGATCGTCGGATCGTTCCTGCTGGTGTTTGCTTATCCACCTTTCTCACCGGATACCACCTGGGGTTTTGCCCGCGCCTGGCTGGATCTGGCAAAAGAGTTTGAGGGGCGTATTCTGACCCCCTTTGATATGACGATGGGGATCATGTCGATCTACATCTGCGCGGCGATCTCCTATAACCTCGGTAAGCACTACGAGAAATCCAATCAGCTCGATCCCTTCATGTGCGCAATGCTGTCGATCATGGCCTTTTTGCTGATTGCCGCGCCGAAGACCAATGGCACGCTGCCGGTGGATAGCCTCGGGGGGACCGGGATCTTTACCGCGATTCTGGTGGCGATCTATTGCGTGGAAATGATGCGTTTTTTGAAAGCGCACAACATTGGGATCCGCTTGCCGGACCAGGTTCCGCCGATGATCAAAAACTCCTTTGATCTGTTGATCCCGGTGCTGGTGGTCGTGCTGACGCTGTATCCGCTGAGTCTGTTTATCCAGCACCATTTTGACATGCTGATCCCGCAGGCCATTATGGCCATCTTCAAACCGCTCGTTTCGGCAGCCGACTCTCTGCCGGCAATTCTGCTGGCGGTGCTTATTGGCCACCTGTTGTGGTTCGCCGGGATCCACGGTGCCGCGATTGTGTCCGGGATGCTGCAGATGTTCTGGCTGACCAACCTCGGTATGAACCAGCAAGCGCTGGCCCAGGGGGCGCCTCTGCCGCATATCTTCATGGAGGCGTTCTGGACATTCTTCATAGTGGTTGGTGGTTCCGGGGCGACCATGGGGCTGGTGTTCTGTTATCTGCGTAGCCGCTCAGCGCATTTGCGCTCCATTGGTCGTCTGAGCGTGGTGCCAAGCCTGTTTAACATTAACGAGCCGGTTATCTTTGGGACGCCTATCGTCATGAATCCGGTGTTCTTTATTCCGTTCCTGCTGGCGCCAATGGTGAACGCGGTGCTGGCCTGGGCAGCAATGAAGCTGGATCTGATTGGCCGCGTTATCTCGGTGGTACCGTGGACGGCGCCAGCACCGATTGGCGGCGCCTGGGCGCTGGGCTGGGATTTTCGGGCGGCGGTTCTGGTGATCGTTCTGGCCTGCGTGTCGGCGATTATCTACTTCCCGTTCTTTAAGGTGTATGAGAAACAGCTGCTTGCTCAGGAAGCGGAAGAGGCCGAACGGGCGGAGCAGGAGAGTCAACAGACCGCATAAATAGCAACGGGCGGCAAGGGCCGCCCGTTAATTTTGAGGTAGGGGGCGTTATTTCAGCGTGCAGTCGCCGCACTGTTGGACATCCGGCAGGCGATAGCGCTGGCAGCAGGTGCGTCGGACTAACAGCCCTTCACGCAGCACCACCGTTCGCCACAGCGGGTTATCCTGACCATCGGCGAGCTGTTTTTCAAAGAAGCAGTGCTGACGCAGAGCGGCGACCTGCTCATCGCCCAGCTGCGTGCGCATTTCACCTAAATACCAGTTGATCAGATAGCCGGTATTACTCCAGATAAGTTTGCCAGTGATCTCGCCCGTCGCTTCCAGCGCCTCAACAACCGGCTGCAGGGTACGAATCACCAGGGCATCTATCCGCGCCTGCGGTGAAAGCGCTGCTATCCTGGCATCGCTATGCACATCAATCCAGAAGCAGGCAGCCCGACCGCTCTCGTGAAATTCGACATGGAAATGTTCTGGCGCCAGGCTGAGTCCCTGCGGTTCATTAAGCAGCGCCAGCATCAGCGGCGGCACCAGCAGGCCGATATACCACTGGGCCCAGAGCGAGAGCAGGGGCTTCTGTTCACGCGGCTGCGTGGGCTGATGACGATAGATATGATCGGACCAGATGGCCAGCAGGGAGCGTAACGCGATGGGTTGCGACCACTCGGCGAGCGTTAACGCATGCGGCGGGGCAGGCTCATCCAGACGCAGGAAATCCAGCAGATGAGGGCGCAGGGCAGTGATTTTTGCCCGAAGACTCTCCGCCAGCGCGCGTTCAGCCGTCGGGAAGGGAGCCCGCCAGATGAGTTCGTCGCTAAGAGAAAGGGAGCGCCAGGCCATTTGATTTCCAGATACAAATCTAAATGATAATGATTCCTGATATTAGTTGTTTGCAGGCGGCATGGCAAGGAGTTTGTCGGCGCCGCGATACCGCGGCGCGCGAAGGAAAAGCTAACTGGCAAGAATAATATTGCGTCCTTTATTTTTGGCCTCATACAGTGCGCCATCGGCTCGTGCCAGCGCTTGCTCAATGTTGTCATCAATGAGCGGCGTCAGGCCAATGCTGATGGTCACGTTGGTGGCGACACTTTCATTAAACATATGCGGGATCTTCAGATCATAGACCCGCTGGCGAATGCGTTCGGCAGCCTGCCAGGCGGTTTCCTCGCTGCTGTTGGTCAGCAGGACCATAAACTCTTCCCCACCAAAACGAGCGACAATATCGCGTGAGCGCACGGCGTTGCGGATCGCGGCAGAGACGCGAATCAGCGCCTGGTCGCCCATCATATGGCCATAGTGGTCGTTATAGGCTTTAAAGTGATCGATATCGAGGAGCAGCACAAAGTGGTTGTCGCCGTCCAGCGCCAGCAGGGTGTCGAGGCGGTTCTGTAGCCCGCGGCGATTATACAAACCGGTCAGGGGATCCAGCATACTGAGATCGTTGAGAGTGTTGCGTTCCTGCATCAGTTTATCCATTAATCCTTGCGTGAAGGCATCGTTGCGCTTCTGGATAATATTTTGCAGGGTAATACCGGCAATAGGCAGCACAAAACAGTAGGTCATGCGCAACCATTGTTCCCCCTCTGACATTATCAGGCAGATAAGGAAAGTCGGTAAAGAGTGAAGGGTAAAGGCAGTGATATTATTGGAAAAAGCGATGGTGCCGATAAACAGAATGCTTAATAGGGCGATTACCAGATAGTTAAAATGCGGCGGTGTCAATAGCATCGCTTTTGCCACCACGTGCCATGCCCAGAGCATGCCAAATAACAACGAGATAGCCGGAATATTTATTTTCGCTTGCGGCCATTTCCAGTGCCAGAGCAGCAACAGCCCGCTGCAGGCCACGATCAGGGCGCAGGGCAGCGTAAAACGAACTACCGTAAATAGTGGGCTGACCAGCGACAGAGAGGAGGAAATGAAATTAAGCAGTAAAAAAAGCCGTAAGGAATATTGATATTTTTGTGCGTAGTGTGCTCGCCAGGTTTGTGCAGTCATATCGGAAGAATCATTATTAGTCGTTAAATTTCAAAATGATGAAAGCCAAAAATGAAGAGTCTGATAACAATGTGCAAAAAAAGGTTATTTGCAAAATAAGCAAAATATTTAATATATATCGATAATCCGCTTAATTTATCACCTTCATGAATGTATGTCATTACCGCGAACGTAAAGAAAAAGACGCAAAGCACATCGCAAATGACAAATGATAAATGTTATCATATGATATTGGTTATCATTATCGTTTTGAGAGGTGAAACCATGTTGCAGCGGGCATTAGGGAGTGGTTGGGGTGTGGTGGTTCCCGGCGTGCTGATTGCCGCTCTCGGGTATGCCGGAGTCTCGGCCGATGTGTGGCGGGCGCTGGTCACGGTGGGCATGCTGATGTCCGCAGCGATGATATGGCATCGTCAACTGCGCCATTTTATCCTGCTGCCATCTTGCGTTGCATTGATTGGTGGAATAATGCTGATGATTCTGGATTTTAAACTGGGGGGATAATGCCGGAAGAGAAAAGAATATTGGTGCGAGGGGGGGGACTTGAACCCCCACGTCCGTAAGGACACTAACACCTGAAGCTAGCGCGTCTACCAATTCCGCCACCTTCGCACAGTATTCTTTCTTTAGGATATTGCCTCGTTGGTGCGAGGGGGGGGACTTGAACCCCCACGTCCGTAAGGACACTAACACCTGAAGCTAGCGCGTCTACCAATTCCGCCACCTTCGCCCAGTGCGAGCAATATCTTTGTGGATTATGGTGCGAGGGGGGGGACTTGAACCCCCACGTCCGTAAGGACACTAACACCTGAAGCTAGCGCGTCTACCAATTCCGCCACCTTCGCATACCATCGACACTATGAAAGTATCGTTACCACGGAGGCGCATTCTAGTGGTTTTCGGCGGCACGTCAATAGTTAATTATGCAGGTTGTATCGATTGCTGCAAAAATGGTCGGGTTTGCCGCGAAGAAGAGCCAGCGGCACCGCAAGTGGGCCGCTGGCGCCAGAAGACGATTATTTTTTCGCCTGGCGGGTCATGATGGTGCGATAGACCTTAAAGCGTCCTGTTTGGGCGATCACTTCATGGAAGCCAAATGTCTCATCCAGTACCTGGGGATACGGCAGGAAGGCGTTGGCGACAATGCGCAGTTCGCCGCCGCTGTTCAGATGGCGAACCGCGCCGCGGATCAGCGCCTGGGCCGCTTCGAGGCTGGTCTGCAGCCCATCATGGAATGGTGGGTTGGAGATGATCATGTCGAAGCGACCATTGACCTCCGAAAAGACGTTGCTGGCAAACACATCGCCTGCAAAACCATTAGCGGCAAGCGTCGCGCGGCTGGCTTCGACCGCCGGGGCGCTGACGTCGCACAGGGTCAGACGCACCTTCGGCGAATGGCTGGCCAGCACTGCGGCCAGCACGCCCGCGCCGCAGCCGACATCCAGCACTTTCCCTTTGGTATGCGGCTCGAGAGTGGACAGCAGCAGCTGACTGCCGACGTCCAGACCGTCGCGACTAAACACGCCAGGCAGCGTTTTAATCGTCAGATTATCCAGCGCATACTCGCCCCAGAATGCTTCGGCGTCGAAGGTCGGCTGCTTTTCCAGACGACCATGGTAGAGGCCACAGCGACGGGCGCTGTCGATTTTATTCAGCGGGGCATATTCGGCCAGCATTTGCTCTGCGCTGCGAACGCCGCTACGGTTTTCCCCGACGACGAAAATATCGATTCCCACCGGCAGCAGAGAGAGCAGGTTCATCAGCTGGAACTGCGCCTCGGGTTTGTTCTTCGGCCAGTAGTAGATCAGGGTGTCGCAATCGGCGACGTCGGCGGCCTCGGCCACTAAGCTAAAACGGACGTTGTCACCCATCTGACGGTTCAGCACCTGCCAGTGGTGGAACTGTTGGGTATGAGCGCGGCTGGCCGCGGTATCCAGACGCGCAGGCAGGTCATCCTGCAGGTCACCGGCAAACAGAACGCGGGCGGACTCGAAATCATCACTGTGGCGCAGCAAGACTTCACTTGCCGGGGTAAAAGCGGACATGAAACACTCCTTCATTAAGACTGGCGCCGATTATAGTAGTTTGTTGGCGCAGATACGACGGATTTGCTATATTGCGCGCTTGTTTACCAGGAGTGTTTCGCTATGACATCCCGACGAGACTGGCAATTACAGCAGCTGGGCATTACCCAGTGGTCGCTGCGCCGACCGGGGGCGTTGCAGGGCGAAATCGCTATCTCGCTTCCTGAACATATTCGTCTGGTGATGGTGGCAGAAACCCCGCCGTCGCTGACAGAGCCGCTGATTGGCGACATATTACGCGCGCTGGCCGTGACGCCAGATCAGGTCCTGCAGCTTACCCCCGAGCGGGTGGCGATGCTGCCGCAGGACAGCCGTTGCAACAGCTGGCGGTTGGGCACAGAGGCGTCGCTGCCGCTGGCGGGCGCCCAGGTGTCCACCCCCGCTTTTGATGAACTTCAGACCAGCGCGCCTGCTCGCAGGGCGCTCTGGCAACAAATCTGCGCACATGAACACGATTTCTACCCTCAGCACGGCTGATTTATCCAACGCCTGGCAAATCGAAAAACGCGCCCACGCTTTCCCGTGGAGCGAACAGACCTTTGCCAGCAATCAGGGTGAACGTTATCTGAATTACCAACTGGCAGTGGATGGGGAAATGGCGGCATTTGCCATTACTCAGATTGTCCTTGATGAAGCGACGCTGTTTAACATCGCCGTCGACCCCGCATACCAGCGCCGTGGCCTGGGACGGGAACTGCTGGAACATGTTATTGATGAAGTTGAAAAACGCGGCGTCGTCACGCTGTGGCTGGAGGTGCGCGCTTCCAACGCTGCCGCCATTGCGCTCTATGAAAGCGTGGGTTTTAACGAAGCGACCATCCGCCGCAACTACTATCCGACGGTCGACGGGCGCGAAGACGCCATCATTATGGCTCTGCCAATCAGTATGTAAGACAAGGTGATACGATGAAATGGGACTGGATTTTCTTTGATGCCGATGAAACGTTGTTTTCGTTTGATTCTTTCAGCGGCTTACAGCGGATGTTTCTCGACTACAGCGTGACATTTACCGCCGAAGATTTTCAGGACTATCAGGCCGTGAATAAGCCGCTGTGGGTGGATTATCAAAACGGCGTCATCACCTCGCTGCAGCTGCAGCACCAGCGCTTTGACAGCTGGGCGGAACGTTTGAATGTTAAGCCGGGTGAGCTCAACGACGCGTTTATGAATGCGATGGCGGAAATCTGTGCCCCGCTGCCGGGGGCGGTCTCGCTGCTTAACGCGCTGCAGGGCAAGGTCAGGATGGGCATCATCACCAACGGTTTTACCTCGCTGCAGCAGACTCGTCTGGAACGCACAGGTTTACGCGATCACTTTGATTTACTGATTATTTCTGAAGAAGTCGGCGTCGCCAAGCCGGATGCGCGCATCTTCGATTACGCGCTGGCGCAGGCGGGTAATCCACCGCGCTCGCGAGTACTGATGGTCGGTGATACCGCTGAGTCGGATATCCGCGGCGGCGTGAATGCCGGCCTGGCGACCTGCTGGCTGAATGCGCACCAGCAAACGCTGCCGGTAGACCTGCAGCCCGACTGGACGGTGACCTCGTTAAGCGAACTGGAGCAGCTCCTGTGTAAACACTGATTGCCTCCCCCCCATTGATGGGTAAAATAGCCGCAATTTTTCGTATTCCACATGCGCAGCCCGTTGCTGCGTTTACTTAGAAGATTAATTATGACGTTGTCTCCTTATCTGCAAGAGGTGGCCAAACGCCGCACTTTTGCCATTATTTCTCACCCGGATGCCGGTAAGACCACCATCACCGAAAAGGTGCTGCTGTTCGGACAGGCGATTCAGACCGCCGGTACCGTAAAAGGCCGTGGCTCCAGCCAGCATGCAAAGTCCGACTGGATGGAGATGGAAAAGCAGCGTGGGATCTCAATCACCACCTCGGTGATGCAGTTCCCGTATCACGACTGCCTGGTGAACCTGCTGGATACGCCGGGGCACGAAGACTTCTCCGAAGATACCTACCGTACTCTGACGGCGGTTGACTGCTGTCTGATGGTGATCGACGCGGCGAAAGGCGTTGAAGACCGGACCCGTAAGCTGATGGAAGTTACCCGTCTGCGCGACACGCCGATCCTCACCTTTATGAACAAACTCGACCGTGATATCCGCGATCCGATGGAGTTGCTGGATGAAGTTGAGAATGAGCTGAAAATCGGCTGCGCGCCGATTACCTGGCCTATCGGCTGCGGCAAGCTGTTCAAAGGCGTTTATCATCTCTACAAAGATGAAACCTACCTGTATCAGACCGGTAAAGGCCACACCATTCAGGAAGTGCGCATCGTGAAGGGGCTCAACAACCCGGAACTCGACGCAGCGGTGGGGGAAGACCTGGCGCAGCAGTTGCGCGACGAGCTGGAGCTGGTGCAGGGCGCGTCAAACGAGTTCGATAAAGATCTGTTCCTGGCGGGCGAAATCACCCCGGTGTTCTTCGGGACCGCGTTAGGTAACTTCGGCGTTGACCATATGCTGGATGGCCTGGTGGAGTGGGCGCCGGCGCCGATGCCGCGTAACACCGACACGCGTGAAGTCACCGCCACGGAAGAGAAATTTACCGGCTTCGTGTTTAAAATTCAGGCCAACATGGACCCGAAACACCGCGACCGTGTGGCTTTCATGCGCGTGGTGTCCGGCAAATATGAAAAAGGCATGAAGCTGCGTCAGGTGCGTATCGGTAAAGAC
Source organism: Klebsiella sp. w6 (assembly GCF_033100215.1). Taxonomy (NCBI): domain Bacteria; kingdom Pseudomonadati; phylum Pseudomonadota; class Gammaproteobacteria; order Enterobacterales; family Enterobacteriaceae; genus Klebsiella; species Klebsiella sp. w6. The sequence goes on along the minus strand of NZ_CP136907.1, from coordinate 4,792,395 downwards.
GTCGTGATTTCCGACGCGCTGACCTTTATGGCCGGCGACCGTTCTCACGTTGAAGAAGCGTATCCGGGCGATATTATCGGCCTGCATAACCACGGCACCATTCAGATTGGCGATACCTTCACCCAGGGCGAGATGATGAAGTTCACCGGTATTCCGAACTTCGCACCGGAACTGTTCCGTCGTATTCGCCTGAAGGATCCGCTGAAGCAGAAACAGCTGCTGAAAGGGCTGGTTCAGCTCTCTGAAGAGGGCGCGGTACAGGTCTTCCGTCCGATCGCCAATAACGACCTGATCGTCGGCGCCGTTGGTGTGCTGCAGTTTGACGTGGTGGTAGCGCGTCTGAAAAGCGAATACAACGTGGAAGCGATTTACGAATCGGTCAACGTGGCCACCGCGCGCTGGGTTGAATCCACGGATGTGAAGAAATTCGAAGAGTTCAAACGTAAAAACGAAGTTCAGCTGGCGCTGGATGGCGGCGATAATCTGACCTATATCGCCCCGACAATGGTCAACCTGAACCTGACGCAGGAGCGTTATCCTGACGTGGTGTTCCGCAAAACGCGCGAGCACTAATCCCTGATGAAGCGCGGCATAGCCCGCGCTTTTTTCTTTCCAAGCTCGCGTTTCCCTCCTTCTGGAAAGTTCTTAAAACACCGCTAATTCGTCTGTTTTTTGTCCATATCATCCGCAACCCCTTCGTCTGTCTACTATATTTAATTCGTGATTTTAAAAATGCTGGCGTAATTCACTGCTTTCAGACGCCAGCGCTGGTGAAAAAACGAGGACATCACGATGACCAGACTAAAGAATGCCAATATGTTGCTGGCGCTCTTCTTAGGCTTAGCCGCGTTGAACGCCTCGGCAGAGACGGAAAAAACAACGGTAGACAGTGCGAAGTCGGCTGCCAGCAATGCGGGAGAGGCGGTAGACAATTCGATTAATAAAGTCGGCGATTTTATGGATGACAGCACCATTACCGCGCGGGTAAAAGCGGCGTTGATCGACCATAAAGATATTAACTCCGGCGATATTTCGGTGAAAACAGAGAATAAAGTGGTCACCCTCAGCGGCGACGTCACCAGTACTGAACAGAAAAGTCAGGCACTGAGCGTAGCGAAAGGGGTCGAAGGCGTCTCGCACGTTAACGACAAGCTGACGGTCCATCATAAATCATCGAGCGAGACGGCGACGCTGAAAGGCTATGCCGGGGATACCGCCATTACCAGCGAAGTGAAAGCCAAGCTGCTGGCGGATGACATTGTCCCTTCGCGCAATGTGAAAGTCGAAACCAACGCCGGTGCGGTGCATCTGACCGGTACGGTGGCTTCCGCGGCGCAGGCGGAGCGTGCGGCAGAGATTGCGAAAGCGGTCTCCGGCGTGAAAAGCGTCCGCAACGATCTTAGCGTTAAGTAAATCGAGTTATTAACAAAAGTGTTGTCTGGCCAAGGTTGCCGAACGAATAGCAGCATCCTCTGAGCGATGAGCTATACAGAAAGGGTGCGCAAACCGCTGTTCACCGTCCATTATGGTAAGGAGAAAAGTATGTTTCGATGGGGAATTATTTTTCTGGTCATTGCATTAATTGCTGCGGCCCTGGGCTTTGGTGGTCTGGCGGGTACTGCCGCTGGCGCCGCGAAAATCGTCTTTGTCGTCGGGATTATCCTGTTCCTGGTGAGCCTGTTTACAGGACGCAGACGTCCTTAGGTGGCCCGCGATGCGGGCGATGCTGAAGCCTGAGCATTTTTACTGACACGTCATCTTACACAAAGCCAGTCCTGCGGACTGGCTTTCGCGGTTTAAGCGGTGGGCAAATTGCGTTACCTTGTCAGGAGAAGACCAATCGAACAGGAAAGCAGGGTGGGGCAACGCATTCCCGTCACGCTGGGCAATATCGCCCCGCTGGCGGTTAAACCCTTCCGACCAGGTAAGCTGGCGCTGGTATGCGAAGGCGGGGGACAGCGAGGGATTTTTACTGCCGGGGTGCTGGACGAATTTATGCGCGCCGGATTTAACCCCTTTGATCTGATGTTGGGGACCTCCGCCGGCGCGCAAAACCTCTCCGCCTACATGTGTAATCAGCAAGGCTATGCCCGCAAAGTTATCACCCGCTACACCACCTCACGCCAGTTTTTCGATCCGATGCGCTTTGTGCGCGGCGGCAACCTTATCGATCTCGACTGGCTGGTGGAGGCCACTTCGCAGCAGATGCCGCTGGCCATGAATTATGCTGAAGCGCAGTTCGCGTTGGGGAAAGAGCTGTGGCTGTGCGCCTGCCGCGGTGACGATTACTCTGCCAGCTATTTTTCGCCGACGCCGCAAACGTGGCTGGACCTGATCCGCGCCTCCAGCGCCATCCCCGGCTTTTATCGCAGCGGCGTGTTGCTCGACGGCGTCAGCTACCTTGACGGCGGCGTCAGCGATGCGATCCCGGTGCAGGAGGCGGCCCGCCGCGGCGCGCAGACCATCGTGGTGATCCGTACCGTCCCCTCGCAGATATTTTATACCCCGCAGTGGTTTAAGCGGATGGAGCGCTGGCTGGGGGAGAGCAGCCTGCAGCCGCTGGTCAATCTGGTGCACCACCACGAAAACACTTACCGCGCTATCCAGCAGTTCATCGAGAAGCCACCCGGCAAGCTGCGGATCTTCGAAATCTACCCGCAGCGGCCATTGCGCAGTATGGCGCTTGGCAGTCGATTGCCGGCGCTGCTGGAGGACTACAAAACCGGACGTCAGTGTGGCCGCTATTTCCTGGCGACGGTGGGTAAACTGCTGGCCGACCAGCCGCCGCTGCTGCGCCATGCGCCGCGTATTGCCCGGCCTGCGCCGGTGGTGGTGCCGCCCGTACCGGTGGCCAATGAAGCGCCTCAGGCGACTGTCATTCCTGCACCGCAGGCGAATGACGCCAGCTTTGATCATGAGGATCTGGCATGAGCCACCGTTTTATCGATACCCACTGCCACTTCGATTTTCCTCCCTTCGCCGAGGATGAAACCGCCAGCCTGGCGCGCGCGGCCCAGGTCGGTGTCGGGCAGATCATTGTCCCGGCCATCTCCGCTGCGCGTTTTAACCGGGTGCTGGCGCTGGCGGCGCAGCATGAGGCGCTGTACGCCGCGCTGGGCATGCATCCGATCGTCATTGAGCAGCATGCCGATGAGGGGCTGGCGCAGCTGGAGAGGTGTCTGTCCCTGCGTCCGCCAAAACTGGTGGCGGTGGGGGAGATTGGCCTCGATCTCTATCGCGACGATCCGCAGTTTGACCGCCAGCAAGCGCTGCTGGAGGAGCAACTGAGGCTGGCGAAGCGTTACGATCTGCCGGTGATCCTCCACTCCCGACGTACCCACGATAAGCTGGCGATGCTGCTGAAAAAACATGCCCTGCCGCGCACCGGCGTGGTACATGGCTTCGCCGGCAGCCTACAGCAGGCCGAGCGCTTCGTTCAGCTCGGCTATAAGATTGGCGTTGGCGGCACTATTACCTATCCGCGCGCCAGCAAAACCCGCGAAGTGATGGCGCGTCTGCCGCTTTCCGCGCTGCTGCTGGAGACCGATGCGCCGGATATGCCGCTGAATGGTTTTCAGGGGCAGCCCAACCGCCCTGAACAGGTGGCGCGCGTATTTGACGCGCTATGTGAACTGCGCGCGGAACCGGCACCGACGATTGAAGCCGCGGTGATGGCGAATACAAAAAGCCTCTTTTCCGCGCTCGCGGGCTAAGCCTCTCCTTTTCCGCCTGAGACGAAGCAGGCCTCGATTTTGGCCTGCTGTGATAATTCCATCATTTTTTTGTCCATCTAAAATTCTTTATATCTCAATAATAAACTGTTGTTTATGGCGACGATGTGCACAAATTGTGCGCCATGGCGTCGAGAAACCTTAGTAGGATATGTTAGAATAATAACATCATCACTCACTGCGCTTTGCCGGTTATGCTTAAACAGGACGTAAAGGTAAGCGTCGCGATGACGGATGATTAATTGTGACTTACATCACATCACAGTAATGCAAATTAGTAAGTAGTTTTCATTAACTGTGATGAATGTCGAAGTGTAACAGCGAGTGGATGTTACAATAGTAACAGACTCGCAAGGTGAACAAACTATTGATCCGGCATGACGCCGGCGGAGTATGAAATGACTGATTTAAAAGCAAGCAGCCTGCGCGCGTTAAAACTGATGGACCTGACCACCCTGAATGACGACGACACCAATGAGAAAGTCATTGCCCTGTGTCATCAGGCGAAAACCCCGGTGGGTAACACTGCGGCGGTGTGTATCTACCCGCGCTTCATCCCGATTGCCCGTAAAACGCTGAACGAGCAAGGAACGCCGGATATTCGCATCGCCACGGTCACCAACTTCCCGCACGGTAATGACGATATCGACATTGCGCTGGCGGAAACCCGCGCAGCGATCGCTTACGGTGCCGATGAAGTGGACGTGGTCTTCCCGTACCGCGCGCTGATCGCCGGCAACGAGCAGGTCGGTTTCGAGCTGGTGAAAGCCTGTAAAGAGGCCTGCGCGGCGGCCAACGTGCTGCTGAAAGTGATCATCGAAACCGGTGAGCTGAAAGAAGAAGCGCTGATCCGCAAAGCGTCTGAAATCTCTATCAAGGCAGGCGCTGACTTTATCAAGACTTCGACCGGTAAAGTGCCGGTGAATGCGACGCCGGAAAGCGCGCGCATCATGATGGAAGTGATCCGCGATATGGGCGTTGAGAAAACCGTTGGCTTCAAGCCTGCCGGCGGCGTACGCAGCGCGGAAGATGCGCAGCAGTTCCTGGCGATCGCTGATGAACTGTTCGGCGCCGACTGGGCCGATTCTCGTCACTATCGTTTTGGCGCATCCAGCCTGCTGGCTAGCCTGTTGAAAGCGCTGGGTCACGGCGACGGCAAGAGCGCCAGCAGCTACTAATCCCTTGATTTGCCGGATGGCGCTGCGCTTATCCGGCCTACGAATGGATGCCTGTAGGCCGGATAAGGCGCTCGCGCCGTCATCCGGCAATTTATTCTCTTTGGGAGGTTACCGTGTTTCTCGCACAAGAAATTATTCGTAAAAAACGTGATGGTCATGCATTAAGCGATGAAGAGATCCGCTTTTTCATCAACGGCATCCGCGACAATACTATCTCAGAAGGGCAGATCGCCGCGCTGGCGATGACCATTTTCTTCCACGATATGTCCATGCCGGAGCGTGTTTCGCTGACCATGGCGATGCGGGATTCCGGCACCGTTCTCAACTGGAAAAGCCTTAACCTCAACGGCCCGATCGTCGATAAACACTCCACCGGCGGCGTGGGTGACGTGACCTCGCTGATGTTGGGGCCAATGGTGGCCGCCTGCGGCGGTTATGTACCGATGATCTCCGGGCGTGGCCTCGGCCATACCGGCGGTACGCTGGATAAACTGGAAGCGATCCCGGGCTTCGATATCTTCCCGGACGACAACCGCTTTCGCGAGATTATTAAAGATGTCGGCGTGGCGATTATCGGGCAGACCAGCTCGCTTGCTCCGGCCGACAAACGTTTCTATGCCACCCGCGATATTACCGCGACGGTGGACTCCATCCCGCTGATTACCGCCTCGATTCTGGCCAAGAAACTGGCGGAAGGGCTGGACGCGCTGGTGATGGACGTCAAAGTCGGCAGCGGCGCCTTTATGCCGACTTATGAACTCTCTGCCGCGCTGGCCGAAGCGATCGTGGGTGTTGCCAACGGCGCCGGCGTGCGTACCACCGCGCTGCTGACCGATATGAATCAGGTGCTGGCATCCAGCGCCGGCAACGCCGTTGAAGTTCGCGAAGCGGTGCAGTTCCTGACCGGCGAATATCGCAACCCACGCCTGTTCGACGTGACGATGGCGCTGTGTGTGGAAATGCTGATCTCCGGCAAGCTGGCGGCGGATGACGCCGAGGCGCGCGCGAAGCTGCAGGCGGTGCTGGAGAACGGTAAAGCGGCGGAAGTCTTTGGCCGCATGGTCGCGGCGCAGAAAGGGCCGACCGACTTTGTCGAGAATTATGATCATTATCTGCCGACGGCGATGCTGAGCAAAGCGGTCTATGCTGATACCGAAGGTTTTATCAGCGCGATGGATACTCGCGCGCTGGGAATGGCAGTGGTTTCTATGGGCGGCGGCCGCCGCCAGGCATCAGATACCATTGACTATAGCGTTGGCTTTACCGATATGGCGCGTCTGGGTGACCACGTTGACGGACAGCGTCCGCTGGCGGTGATCCATGCCAAAGACGAGAACAGCTGGCAGGAGGCCGCGAAAGCGGTCAAAGCGGCCATTAAACTGGACGATAAAGCCCCGGAAATTACACCGACAGTCTATCGCCGCATCACTGAATAGCGATATACTGATCTGATCGCTTTTTTGCAGCGCAAGATGTATGGAGAACAAGATGAAACGTGCATTTATCATGGTGCTGGACTCCTTTGGGATTGGTGCAACGGAAGACGCAGACCGCTTTGGCGACGTCGGCGCCGATACGCTGGGCCACATTGCGGAAGCCTGCGCCAAAGGCGAGGCTGACAATGGCCGCAAAGGCCCGCTGAATTTACCGAACCTGACCCGTCTGGGTCTGGTGAAAGCGCATGAAGGTTCTACCGGTAAAATTGCCGCCGGAATGGATGGCAATGCCGAAGTGATTGGTGCCTATGCCTGGGCGCATGAACTCTCTTCTGGTAAAGATACGCCGTCCGGTCACTGGGAAATCGCCGGTGTGCCGGTGCTGTTTGACTGGGGCTACTTTAGCGACCATGAAAACAGCTTCCCGCAGGAGCTGCTGGATAAGCTGGTGAAACGCGCCAACCTGCCGGGCTACCTCGGCAACTGCCACTCCTCCGGGACGGTGATCCTCGATCAGCTCGGCGAAGAACATATGAAAACCGGGAAACCGATCTTCTATACCTCCGCTGACTCGGTGTTCCAGATCGCTTGTCACGAAGAGACCTTTGGCCTCGACAAGCTGTATGAGCTGTGCGAAATTGCGCGTGAAGAGCTGACCGAAGGCGGCTATAACATTGGCCGCGTCATCGCCCGTCCGTTTATCGGCGACAAAGCCGGTAACTTCCAGCGTACCGGCAACCGTCACGATCTGGCGGTCGAACCGCCGGCGCCGACCGTGCTGCAGAAGCTGGTTGACGAGAAGAACGGCCACGTGGTGTCCGTGGGTAAAATCGCCGACATCTACGCCAACTGCGGCATCACTAAGAAAGTGAAAGCCACCGGGCTGGACGCGCTGTTCGACGCGACCATCAAAGAGATGAAGGAAGCGGGCGACGAGACCATCGTCTTCACTAACTTCGTCGACTTTGACTCCTCCTGGGGCCACCGTCGCGATGTCGCCGGCTACGCGGCGGGTCTGGAGCTGTTCGACCGCCGTCTGCCGGAGCTGATGGAGCTGGTTGGCGAGGACGACATTCTGATCCTCACCGCCGACCATGGCTGTGACCCGACCTGGACCGGTACCGACCATACCCGCGAGCATATTCCGGTGCTGGTGTACGGCCCGAAAGTGAAACCGGGTTCGCTCGGTCACCGTGAAACCTTCGCGGACATCGGCCAGACTATTGCGAAATACTTTGGTACGTCTGACATGGAATATGGCAAAGCCATGTTCTGAGGTCATTGCCCGGTGGCGCACAGCGATCCGGGCCTACGATTTGTAGGCCGGGTAAGGCGTAGCCGCCACCCGGCAAAAACAACAATGTAAAAGGAACTGAAGATGGCAACTCCTCACATTAACGCAGAAATGGGCGATTTCGCTGACGTCGTTTTGATGCCGGGCGACCCGCTGCGCGCGAAGCACATTGCAGAAACCTTCCTTGAAGACGTGCGTGAAGTGAACAACGTGCGCGGCATGCTGGGCTTCACCGGTACTTATAAAGGCCGCAAAATCTCCGTGATGGGCCACGGTATGGGTATCCCATCCTGCTCTATCTACACTAAAGAGCTGATCACCGATTTCGGCGTGAAGAAAATCATCCGCGTGGGCTCCTGCGGCGCGGTGCGTGAAGATGTCAAACTGCGTGACGTGGTGATCGGCATGGGCGCGTGCACCGACTCTAAAGTGAACCGTCTGCGTTTCAAAGACCATGATTTCGCGGCGATTGCCGATTTCGGCATGGTGCGTAACGCGGTAGACGCGGCGAAAGCGCTGGGCGTTGACGCGCGCGTAGGCAACATCTTCTCCGCTGACCTGTTCTATACGCCAGACCCGTCCATGTTCGACGTGATGGAAAAATACGGCATCCTGGGCGTGGAAATGGAAGCGGCCGGGATCTACGGCGTGGCGGCAGAATTCGGCGCGAAAGCGCTGACCATCTGCACCGTCTCCGACCACATCCGTACTCACGAGCAGACCACTGCCGCTGAGCGTCAGACGACCTTCAACGATATGATCAAAATCGCGCTGGAATCGGTACTGCTGGGCGACCAGGAGTAAGCGTGGTATAGCCCGGTGGCGCTTTGTTTACCGGGCTTGCATCAAATCTGTAGGCCGGATAAGGCGTAGCCGCCATCCGGCTTTTTTTATCAGCGCACCGCGCCGGCTATCCACGCCGACAGTTCTTTGAGTTCCGCTTCCTGCTCCGGGAAATCGCCGACCAGCGCCTCACACTGCTGCTGCAAGACTTCCGCCCGATACTGACAGCCAACTAAGCGTGCCGCCAGGGCCTCCAGCGGCGCCGGGTTCAGGCTATCGGTAAAGGCTTGTGCGCGGGTGATATGGCCTTTCTCGACATCAAAATGCAGCTCAACGCCGCCCCAGCGAAAGCGCTCGTCCAGCAGATGAGAGAAGGCCGGCGCCTGGCCGAAGTTCCACTCCCAACTGCTCTGGCGGGCGAAGGTCTCGGCAAAATTCGGCAGGTCCGGCGTGTTGTCCGGGGAGATCACCTCGGCGTCCACCCGTTCGCCGTAATGGCTGAAGAACGCCTCCTGAATCGCCTCGCAAATGTGCTGATGAGTAATACCCGGCAGCAGCTCAACCAAGTTCGCCACGCGACCGCGCACCGAGGTAATGCCTTTGGCCTGTAGCTTTTTTTGGTCCGGGTTAAGGTAGTTAGCGAGGCGACTTAAATCGGCATTCAGCAGCAGGGTGCCGTGATGGAAACCGCGGTCGATGGTCTCGCGATAGGCGGATCCAGACACTTTGCGGTCGCCGCTGTCGGTTTTGACCACCAGATCGTTGCGCCCGGAGGCTTCGGCGGTTACGCCGAGTGAATTGAGCGCCGCCAGCACGATAGCGGTGGAGACGGTTTTGTCGTACTCCGGTTTGCCTGCCATAAAGGTAAAGCAGGTATTGCCGAGGTCGTGGAACACCGCGCCGCCGCCGCTGCTGCGACGGGCCAGCCGCACGTGATCTTCCTCCATGCGGCGAGTATTACACTCCTTCCACGGATTCTGCGCGCGGCCGATGACCACGGTATCGGCATTGCGCCACAGGAACAGCACCCGCTGGGTGGCGGGCATCTGGCGGAAAATACACTCCTCGACCGCCAGGTTGAACCACGGGTCGTAAGAGTCAGAGAGCAGGAGGCGCAATGTGGACATTATAGATTTCCTTTCTTTTCATCGTCTTCATCCTCAACCGGCTTGTTGGCGGTGAGCAGGAAGGGCGATTGCTGCCAGCGGGTGCGTTTACCCTGCAGCAGCGTGCGGGTTAGCACCACGCCGATAGCCAGGGACAGTAACAGCATCAGGCGTAATATATTGGTGGTATTATCCACCTGCTTCGCCTCGGTCGCCAGGGTATGAGTATCGAGGGTCAGACGCAGGTAGCCCAGCGGGCCGTTTTTTCCCGGAACCGGCTCGACAATCTGCTGGTTGAAGTAGCCGCCGGCTTTTTTGCCATCCAGCGCCAGCCGGTCGCGAACCTCGACGCTTTCGCCAGAGCGTGCCACCAGGTCGCCCTGTTCGTCATACACGCCGGCGTCCAGTACGCGGCTGTTATGGGTCAGCTGCGTCAACAGTTGATTAATGCGCTTCTCGTCCGGTGTTTCGCTGCGCATCAGCGGCACGAGATTCAGTACCACCTGCTGCGCCAGCGTGCGGGCCAGCTCTTCCAGCTGCGGATTGCGTTGTTTCTGACTGTTCTGACTGAACCACGAGGCGCCCTGCATCAGTGCGACGAGCAGCGCCAGACAGATAAGGACAATGACCGCACGATGCAGCCGGAATTTCAGTTTTGCGCGAACCATATTCCACCTTTGAAAATTTGCAGCTTAATGTTGCCAGAAGCGCTGGTTACAAGGTAGCCTCATGCGTTATTTTCCTCGCCTGAATGAAGAGATGTGGAGCCGTAATGCCTAACAGTTTGACCTGGTGCGACCTGCCTGAAGACGTTTCCCTGTGGCCTGGGTTGCCGCTTTCCCTGAGCGGCGATGAGGTCATGCCGCTGGATTATCACGCCGGGCGCAGCGGCTGGCTGCTGTACGGGCGTGGGCTGAATAAGCGCCGTCTGACGGACTGGCAGCGCGAGCTGGGCGCCGCGTTAGTGATCGTTGCCTCCTGGGTGGTCGAGGATTACCAGGTGATCCGCCTGGCCGGTTCGCTGACTCCCCGTGCGACGCGACTGGCGCATGAGGCGGGGCTGGACGTCGCGCCATTGGGTAAAATCCCCCATCTGCGCACCCCGGGCCTGCTGGTGATGGACATGGACTCCACGGCGATCCAGATCGAATGCATCGATGAGATTGCGAAACTGGCTGGCACCGGCGAGCTGGTCTCGGAAGTGACCGAGCGGGCGATGCGTGGGGAGCTGGACTTCACCGCCAGCCTGCGCCAGCGCGTGGCGACGCTGAAAGATGCGGATGCCAGTATTTTGCTGCAGGTGCGCGACGCGCTGCCGCTGATGCCGGGCCTGGCACAGCTGGTGCTCAAGCTGGAAACGTTAGGCTGGAAAGTGGCGATCGCCTCCGGCGGCTTCACCTTCTTTGCCGAGTACCTGCGCGACAAGCTACATCTCGACGCGGTGTTCGCCAATGAACTGGAGATCCGCGACGGCAAGCTCACCGGCAACGTGCTCGGCGATATCGTCGATGCGAAATATAAAGCCAATACGTTGCGCAAGCTGGCGGAAAAGTATGAGATCCCAACGGCGCAAACTGTGGCTATCGGTGATGGCGCCAACGACCTGCCGATGATTAAGGCGGCAGGCCTCGGCATCGCCTATCACGCGAAGCCTAAAGTGAATGAACAGGCGGAAGTGACTATCCGCCACGCTGACCTGATGGGGGTATTCTGTATTCTCTCGGGCAGCATGAACCAAAAGTAAGAGGTAAACGTGGCGAAAGCTCCAAAACGCGCATTTGTCTGTAATGAATGTGGTGCGGATTATCCGCGCTGGCAGGGGCAGTGCAGCGCCTGCCATGCCTGGAACACCATCACCGAGATGCGCATCGCCGCGTCGCCGCAGGTGGCGAGAAACGAGCGTCTTTCAGGCTATGCCGGTAACGCCGGCGTGTCGAAGGTGCAGAAGCTGTCAGACATCAGCCTGGAGGCGCTGCCGCGTTTCTCCACTGGCTTTAAAGAGTTTGACCGCGTGCTGGGCGGCGGCGTAGTGCCGGGCAGCGCGATCCTGATTGGCGGCAACCCCGGCGCCGGGAAATCGACGCTGCTGCTGCAAACCCTCTGCAAACTGGCGGAGGGGATGAAAACCCTGTACGTCACCGGGGAGGAGTCCCTGCAGCAGGTGGCGATGCGCGCCCATCGTCTCGGGTTGCCGACGGCCAACCTGAACATGCTCTCGGAAACCAGCATTGAGCAGATCTGTCAGATCGCCGATGAAGAAAAGCCGCAGCTGATGGTGATCGACTCCATCCAGGTGATGCATATGGCCGACGTGCAGTCGTCGCCGGGCAGTGTCGCCCAGGTACGTGAAACCGCAGCCTATTTGACGCGCTTTGCTAAAACTCGCGGCGTGGCGATTGTGATGGTCGGCCACGTCACCAAAGACGGCTCGCTGGCCGGTCCGAAGGTGCTGGAGCACTGTATCGACTGCTCGGTGCTGCTGGACGGGGATGCCGATTCCCGTTTCCGCACGTTACGTAGCCACAAAAACCGCTTTGGCGCGGTCAATGAACTCGGCGTTTTCGCCATGACCGAGCAGGGCCTGCGCGAAGTCAGCAACCCCTCCGCTATCTTCCTTAGCCGGGGAGATGAAATCACCTCCGGCAGTTCGGTGATGGTGGTCTGGGAAGGGACCCGCCCGCTGCTGGTGGAGATCCAGGCGCTGGTGGATCACTCGATGATGTCCAACCCGCGCCGCGTGGCGGTGGGGCTGGAACAGAACCGTCTGGCGATCCTGCTGGCGGTGCTGCATCGTCACGGCGGCCTGCAGATGGCCGATCAGGACGTCTTCGTCAACGTGGTTGGCGGGGTGAAGGTCACCGAAACCAGCGCTGACCTGGCGCTGCTGCTGGCGATGGTTTCCAGCCTGCGCGATCGCCCGCTGCCGCAGGATCTGGTGGTCTTTGGCGAAGTCGGGCTGGCCGGGGAAATTCGCCCGGTGCCGAGCGGTCAGGAGCGTATATCCGAAGCGGCGAAGCATGGTTTCCGCCGCGCCATCGTCCCGGCGGCCAATGTGCCGAAAAAAGTACCGGAAGGCATGCAAATCTTTGGTGTGAAAAAGCTTTCAGACGCGCTAAGCGTTTTTGACGACTTATAATAAGTTAAAAGGAGATTAGCGATGTCGTCATTTGACTATTTAAAAAGCGCCATTAAGCAGAAAGGCTGTACCCTGCAGCAGGTGGCGGAAGCCAGCGGAATGACCAAGGGGTATCTCAGCCAGCTGCTGAATGCCAAAATCAAAAGCCCGAGCGCGCAGAAGCTTGAAGCGCTGCATCGTTTCCTCGGGCTGGAGTTTCCCCGCCGGCAGAAAAGCGTCGGGGTGGTGTTTGGTAAGTTTTACCCGCTGCATACCGGGCATATCTACCTGATACAGCGCGCCTGTAGCCAGGTCGATGAGCTGCATATCATTATGGGCTATGACGATACCCGCGACCGCGAGCTGTTTGAAGAGAGCGCCATGTCGCAGCAGCCGACGGTGCCTGACCGCCTGCGCTGGCTGCTGCAGACCTTTAAATATCAGAAGAATATTCGCATCCACGCCTTCAATGAAGAGGGGATGGAGCCCTATCCGCATGGCTGGGACGTCTGGAGCCATGGGATCCGCGCTTTTATGAGTGAAAAAGGGATCGAGCCGAACCGGATCTATACCTCGGAAGAGGCCGATGCGCCGCAGTACCTTGAGCATCTGGGGATCGAGACGGTGCTTATCGATCCTAAGCGGACCTTTATGAATATTAGCGGCGGGCAGATCCGCGAGAACCCGTTCCGCTACTGGGAATATATTCCGACGGAAGTGAAACCGTTCTTTGTGCGGACGGTGGCGATCCTCGGCGGCGAGTCGAGCGGTAAATCGACGCTGGTCAATAAGCTCGCCAATATCTTCAATACCACCAGCGCCTGGGAGTATGGTCGGGATTATGTCTTTTCGCATCTTGGCGGCGATGAGATGGCGCTCCAGTATTCGGATTACGATAAAATTGCCCTCGGACATGCGCAGTATATTGATTTTGCAGTGAAATACGCCAACAAGGTGGCGTTTATCGATACCGACTTCGTCAGCACTCAGGCCTTCTGCCTGAAGTACGAGGGGCGTGAGCACCCGTTCGTGCAGGCGCTGATTGATGAATACCGTTTCGACCTGGTGATCCTGCTGGAGAACAATACCCCGTGGGTGGCCGATGGGTTACGCAGCCTTGGGAGTTCGGTGGATCGTAAAGAGTTTCAGTCGCTGCTGGTGTCGCTGCTGAAAGAGAACGAGATCGAGTTTGTCCATGTTAAGGAGTCGGACTACGATGCCCGGTTCCTGCGCTGCGTTGAGCTGGTGAAGCAGCTGATGGGCGAGCAGGGGTAGGTCCTCTGCGGGCTGTTGCCCTCACCCCAACCCTCTCCCGGTGGGAGAGGGAGCAAACCCTAAAAAAGGCAACTTGCGTTGCCTTTTTGCATTTACCTTGCCCTCACCCCAACCCTCTCCCAATGGGAGAGGGAGCAAACAATAAAAAAGGCAACCGAAGTTGCCTTTTTGCGTTTTATTTCGCGATACGCTTGTACTTGATTCGCTTCGGCTCCAGCGCGTCGGCGCCGAGGGTGCGTTTCTTATACTCTTCGTATTCGGTAAAGTTACCTTCGAAGAACTCAACCTTACCTTCATCCTGGTAATCCAGAATGTGGGTGGCAATACGGTCAAGGAACCAGCGGTCGTGCGAGATAACCATCGCGCAGCCCGGGAACTCCAGCAGGGCGTTTTCCAGCGCGCGCAGGGTTTCGATATCCAGATCGTTGGTTGGTTCATCGAGCAGCAGGACGTTACCGCCGACCTGCAGCAGTTTCGCCAGGTGCAGACGACCACGCTCACCGCCGGACAGCTCGCCAACGCGTTTACCCTGGTCGACGCCTTTGAAGTTAAAGCGGCCCACGTAGGCGCGGCTCGGCATCTCGGTGTTGCCGATCTTCATGATATCCAGGCCGCCGGATACTTCTTCCCACACGGTCTTGCTGTTGTCCATCGCGTCGCGGAACTGATCGACGGAGGCCAGCTTAACGGTTTCACCCAGGGTGATGGTGCCGGAATCTGGCTGCTCCTGGCCGGACATCATACGGAACAGGGTGGATTTACCCGCGCCGTTCGGACCGATGATGCCGACGATAGCGCCTTTCGGTACCGAGAAGCTCAGATCGTCAATCAGCACGCGGTCGCCGTAGGATTTGCGCAGATGGCTGACTTCCAGAACTTTATCGCCCAGACGCGCGCCTGGCGGAATGAACAGTTCGTTAGTCTCGTTGCGTTTCTGGTATTCGACGTTGTTAAGCTCTTCAAAGCGCGCCAGACGGGCTTTGCCCTTAGACTGACGGCCTTTCGCGCCCTGGCGAACCCACTCGAGCTCTTTCTCGATGGATTTACGACGCGCCGCTTCCTGAGAAGCTTCCTGCGCCAGACGCTGATCTTTCTGCTCCAGCCAGGAGGAGTAGTTGCCTTCCCACGGAATACCTTCGCCGCGGTCAAGTTCGAGGATCCAGCCGGCGACGTTATCGAGGAAGTAACGGTCGTGGGTAATCGCCACCACGGTGCCTTCGAAATCGTGCAGGAAGCGTTCCAGCCAGGCGACGGACTCGGCGTCCAGGTGGTTGGTCGGTTCGTCGAGCAGCAGCATATCTGGTTTTTCCAGTAGCAGGCGGCACAGCGCGACGCGGCGGCGTTCACCACCGGAAAGATTCGCGATTTTCGCATCCCAGTCCGGCAGGCGCAGGGCATCGGCCGCGCGCTCCAGCTGCACGTTCAGGTTGTGGCCGTCGTGCGCCTGGATAATCTCTTCGAACTTGCCTTGCTGGGCGGCAAGCTTATCGAAGTCCGCATCCGGCTCGGCGTATTTGGCATACACTTCGTCCAGACCCTTCAGCGCGTTAACCACTTCGGCGACCGCTTCTTCAACGGACTCGCGCACGGTGTGTTCCGGGTTGAGCTGCGGCTCCTGCGGCAGGTAGCCGATTTTGATGGCTGGCTGCGGACGCGCTTCACCTTCGATCTCGGTGTCGATACCGGCCATGATGCGCAGCAGGGTAGACTTACCGGCGCCGTTCAGACCGAGCACACCGATTTTCGCGCCAGGGAAGAAGCTGAGGGAGATATTTTTCAAAATATGACGTTTCGGCGGAACCACTTTGCCGACACGATGCATGGTATAAACGAATTGAGCCACGTTGGACTTCGCCTCTTTCTATTTTGATAGATAGTTCAAAGCCGAAGTGTAGCCTTTTTCGCGCGCTAATCCCAGCGAGGCGACAGGATTCACAGAAGCGTAAAAAAATGTCCAGGACATGGCGCGTTTAGCGTTGTCTGATTAGCATAAGTAAAGCTGCCTGCCGAACCGGCGGGGGCTTTTAAGCGGCACGATGCTGCGAAAATGCACCGGAAAGAGGAAGAGCTTGTGGAAAAAGCCAAAAAAATGGCGTGGCATCTTTTGGCTGCCAGCGTTGGTCTGTTGACGTTGAGTCAGCTGGCGCATGCGGATTCACTGGATGAACAGCGCAACCGCTACGCACAAATTAAGCAGGCGTGGGATAACCGGCAGATGGATGTGGTCGACCAGCTGATGCCCACGTTAAGCACCTATCCCCTGTACCCCTATTTGCAGTACCGGCAGATCACCGACGATCTGATGAACCAGCCGGCGCTGGTGGTGAAAAACTTTATTGACGCCAATCCGACGCTGCCCCCGGCGCGTTCATTACGTTCGCGCTTCGTGAATGAGCTGGCCCGGCGCAGCGACTGGCGCGGCCTACTGGCGTTTAGTCCCGATAAGCCGACCAGCACCGAGGCACAGTGCAACTATTACTACGCCAAGCTGAGCGTGGGGCAGTCGCAGGAAGCCTGGAGCGGGGCGAAAGACCTGTGGCTGACGGGCAAGAACCAGCCTGGCGCCTGTGAGCCGCTGTTCAACGCCTGGCGCGACTCCGGACAGCAGGATCCGCTGGCCTATCTCGAACGGATCCGCCTGGCGATGAAGGCCGGCAATATAGGGCTGGTCAAATCGCTGGCTCAGCAAATGCCCGGCAACTATCAGAGCATCGCTTCCGCCGTCGTCGCCCTGGCTAACGATCCAAATAGTGTTCTGACCTTCGCCCGCACCACCGGGGCGACGGACTTTACCCGCCAGATGGCCGCCGTCGCCTTCGCCAGCGTCGCCCGTCAGGATGTGGAAAATGCCCGCCTGATGATCCCTTCGCTGGTGCAGGCTCAGCAGCTCAACGAGGATCAAACTCAGGAGCTACGTGATATTGTCGCCTGGCGCCTGATGGGTACCGATGTAACCGAAGAGCAGGCTATCTGGCGCGATGACGCGATCATGCGCTCACAGTCCACGCCGCTGGTGGAGCGGCGCGTGCGGATGGCGCTGGGGACGGGCGATCGCCATGGTCTGAACACCTGGCTGGCGCGCCTGCCGATGGAGGCGAAAGAGAAAGACGAATGGCGCTACTGGCAAGCGGATCTGCTGCTTGAGCGCGGCAGGGACGAGGAGGCGCAGGCGATCCTTCGCTCGTTGATGCAACAGCGAGGCTTCTATCCGATGGTCGCTGCGCAGCGACTTGGCGAGGAGTATACCTTCCGCATCGATAAAGCCTCGGGAACGATCGATCCGGCGCTGGCTTCCGGTCCGGAGATGGCGCGGGTACGCGAGCTGATGTACTGGAATATGGATAACACCGCGCGCACCGAATGGGCGAACCTCGTCACCAGCCGAACCAAATCCCAGCAGGCGCAGCTGGCGCGTTACGCTTTTGATCAGCACTGGTGGGATCTGAGCGTGCAGGCAACGATCGCCGGCAAACTGTGGGATCAGCTGGAGGAGCGCTTCCCGCTGGCGTATAACGATCTGTTCGCGCGTTACATCAGTGGCAAAGATATCCCGCAGAGCTATGCGATGGCGATTGCCCGCCAGGAGAGTGCCTGGAACCCGAAAGTGCGCTCGCCGGTTGGCGCCAGCGGACTGATGCAGATTATGCCGGGCACCGCGACGCATACCGTCAGCATGTTCAGCATTCCCGGCTACAGCGGCCCGTCGCAGCTGTTGGATCCGGAAACCAACATCAACATCGGCACCAGCTATCTGCAGTATGTCTACCAGCAGTTCGGCAATAACCGTATCTATGCCTCGGCGGCCTATAACGCCGGGCCGGGCCGGGTTCGTACCTGGCAGGGGAACAGCGCCGGACGGATCGATGCGGTGGCGTTTATCGAGAGTATTCCGTTCTCTGAAACCCGCGGCTACGTGAAGAATGTCCTCTCCTATGACGCCTACTATCGCTACTTTATGGGGCAGCAGGATAAGCTCTTCAGCGATGCGGAGTGGCGGCAGCGTTACTGATCGCCGGGAAGTATGTTATGCTTTGTACTCGTTGAAGAGTACATTCGACGGGCAGCGTAAGCTGCCCGTCTCAATATGGTGGCGCGATATGACCCAACAATCTCCTTATTCCGCGGCCGTTGCCGAACAACGTCATCAGGAGTGGCTGCG
Source organism: Klebsiella sp. w6 (assembly GCF_033100215.1). Lineage (NCBI taxonomy): Bacteria > Pseudomonadati > Pseudomonadota > Gammaproteobacteria > Enterobacterales > Enterobacteriaceae > Klebsiella > Klebsiella sp. w6. Next base: position 4,774,318 of record NZ_CP136907.1, on the reverse strand, counting down.
CTTTGTGGCGCTGTTACAGCAGGCCTATGCTGAGGATCTGCATCTGCCATTGCTGCAGCTGATGCTGACCCCCGACGAGCGCGAAGCGCTGGGCACCCGGGTGCGCATTATTGAAGAGCTGCTGCGCGGCGAGATGAGCCAGCGCGAACTGAAAAATGAGCTCGGCGCCGGGATTGCGACCATTACCCGCGGGTCGAACAGCCTGAAATCAGCGCCGGCCGAACTGCGTCAGTGGCTGGAACAGACGCTGCTGACTAGCGATAAATAGCGTTATGAAACGGGCTTAACGCCAGCACGACCGCCTGATGGTAAACGCTGCTGCGGGTTAATTTTCCACCGGTGAAAACCCCAATCGCTCCCTCTTTACGACCGATCTGGTCGATGCCGGTATACTGCGACATGACCGGTCCCAGGGCTTCACCAGCGCGAACCTGCTCAAGAATTACCTCAGGTAACGGCAGTGTGGCTGAGCGCGCTTCTCCGCGCCGATCAGCGCTTTCAATGACCACCCAGCTAAAGGTGCTGCCATCGTCGATACCGGCCTCAATGGCCACCCAGAAATCGGCACTGGGTTGGACAAGACGCGCATTGGCGACGCGATTTCGTGCGCCAGCGCGCGTTTCCTCGCTGCCGAAGGGCTGTTCCGGCACGCCGCTCTCGACGGAGACGGACTCAATATGGCAGGATCCTTCGCCGAAAATCTCGTTAAAAGCCTGCAGAATTGCCTGAATTTTGGCGGGATTAGTGGTCGCTGAGACAACATGGTGCATAATCAAAACAACTCAGAATAAACTAACGTCATCGCAGTATACTCTAAATCACCCTCAGGGCAGGCGGTAATGCCCAAACCCGGTTGATAACGAGTCCAGAACGGAAAAAAAGCATGTTACAGGTATACCTTGTTCGCCACGGTGAAACGCAGTGGAACGCCGAGCGACGTATTCAGGGTCAGTCCGATAGCCCGCTGACCGCACACGGTGAGCGCCAGGCCTGGCAGGTTGGCGAGCGCGCCAGAACGCTGGGGATCACCCATATTATTACCAGCGATCTGGGACGAACCCGCCGCACAGCAGAGATTATCGCCGAAGCCTGCGGCTGCAGCGTGATCGCCGATGCGCGTCTGCGCGAGCTGGATATGGGGGTGCTGGAGAAGCGCCATATCGACTCGCTCAGCGACGAAGAAGAGGGCTGGCGTCGCCAGCTGGTCAACGGCACGCCGGATGGCCGTATTCCGCAGGGCGAATCGATGCAGGAGCTTAGCGAGCGGATGCATGCGGCGCTGGCATCCTGTCTGGAATTACCGGCCGGTAGCCGACCGCTGCTGGTGAGTCATGGGATTGCGCTGGGCTGCCTGGTGAGCACGATTTTAGGGCTGCCGGCATACGCTGAGCGTCGTTTGCGACTGCGCAACTGCTCTATCTCGCGCGTTGACTATCAGCAAAGCCCGTGGCTGGCTTCCGGCTGGGTGGTGGAAACGGCGGGCGACGTCTCGCATCTTGACGCCCCCGCGATGGACGAGCTGCAGCGTTAACGACGAATCGGGATCAGATACTCGCAGCGTAACTGAATCGGCGTAGCCTGATCCCGGTTTTCATCTTCAGGGTAGAAGCGTTCAATATCCAGCCCCTTGCGACGGGTCAGGTTTAGCATCGGCATGCAGGTACCGTAGACCGTCAGGATGAATTCCTGCAGGCCGGTGCCCAGTCCTTCATACGTGAACATGACATACTCGCCGCCCTCCAGAGTGACCGGGTGGGCGTTCTGCAGATGGCCATTAGCCATCTCCGGCGTCAACGCGGTGGTATAGAACACTTCCTGCTCATCGTCTTTCTCCAGGCTCGGACGCGGCTCATGCAGCCCGTAGAGCACCGGGGGGATAGACGGCGAATTGCCGAGGAAGTCCCGCCAGAACTGGACGCGCATCTGGTTGCGGAAATCGGAGATTTCCTCGAGCTTACAGGTATAGCTCTGGGTGACGCCGAGTAGTTGAGTGGTGGGCAGGGCGATAAATGCATGTTTTGGCAGCGTGAATTCGCCAAGACGCAGCGGCGGACGCATACCGAACGAGCTCCAGTCCGGGGAGCGGCGGTAGAGCGCCGGCGTCAGCGAGAACTGCTTTTTAAATGCCCGGGTGAAGGTCTGCTGGGAGTCGAAACGGTACTGAAGCGCAATATCAAGGATTGGACGGGCGGTTAGACGTAATGCGACAGCAGATTTCGATAACCGGCGCGCGCGAATATAGGCACCGATGGCATGGCCGGTGACATCCTTAAACATTCGCTGTAAATGCCACTTGGAATAACCTGCCTTCGCCGCCACATTGTCCAGAGAAAGCGGCTGATCCAGGTGACCTTCCAGCCAGCTAAGGAGATCGCGAATAATCCCTGCTTGATCCATAAAATGTCCCCATCCTTAAACACAGGTGCCTGATATTAAAGTAGCGGATAATAGCATTTTTTGATGTTTTAGCATTCAGTGTTTTTTTTGCTTTTAAATGCGGAAGGTCAGTGGAGCTGAACGATAATTTTGTAAAGCTGTGATCTATAAACCTTTTCTGCTAAGTGCGTGATAATCACTCAGCTATATTTTTTAATAATGGTAACAATATGAAATACAAGAAGTTTGCGATGGGCCTGCTGCTGCTGGCCGGCTGCCAGATGGCTCAGGCGGAGCAGATTGGTTCCGTGGATACGGTCTTCAAATGGTTAGGGCCGGATCACAAAATTGTCGTCGAAGCCTTTGACGATCCGGATGTGCAGAACGTGACCTGCTATATCAGCCGGGCGAAAACCGGCGGGATTAAAGGCGGGTTGGGGCTGGCGGAAGATACCTCTGACGCGGCCATCTCCTGCCAGCAGGTCGGGCCGATTGAGCTGACGGACAAAATCAAAAACGGCAAAAGCCAGGGTGACGTGGTGTTCCAGAAGCGCACCTCGCTGGTGTTTAAAAAACTGCAGGTCGTGCGTTTCTATGATGCCAAGCGCAATGCGCTGGTCTATCTGACCTACTCGGATAAAGTGGTTGATGGCTCGCCGAAGAACGCCATCAGCGCCGTGCCGATCATGCCATGGAATAAATAAACGGGAGCGCGCATGCAGCAGCCACGGATTTGGTTAGTCGAGGATGAACAGAGTATCGCTGATACCCTGGTTTACATGCTGCAGCAGGAGGGCTTCCAGGTCACCGTCTTTGGCCGCGGGTTGCCCGCGCTGGAGGCGGCGGCGCATCAGGCGCCCGATGTCGCCATCCTTGACGTCGGCTTGCCGGATATCAGCGGCTTTGAGCTCTGTCGGCGCATGCTGACGCGTTATCCGGCGCTGCCGGTGCTGTTTCTGACGGCGCGGAGCGACGAGGTCGATAAGCTGCTGGGGCTGGAAATCGGCGCTGACGATTATATCGCCAAGCCGTTTTCGCCGCGCGAAGTCTGCGCGCGGGTGCGAACCGTGCTGCGGCGACTGCAGAAGTTTGCCGCGCCTTCGCCGGTGGTGCGCGTCGGCGAGTTTGTGCTCGATGAGCAGGCGGCGTCGATAAGCTGGTTCGGCCAGCCGCTGAACCTGACGCGCTACGAATTCCTGCTGTTGAAAACCCTGCTTCACGCGCCTGGTCGCGTCTTCTCCCGTCAGCAATTGATGGAGCTGGTGTGGAGCGATGCCTGGGAAAGCCTCGACCGTACCGTCGATACCCATATCAAAACCCTGCGCGCCAAGCTGCGGGCCGTGAATCCCGAGGTTACGCCGATCAATACCCATCGCGGCATGGGCTACAGCCTGGGGCGTGGCTGATGCGTATCGGCATGCGCCTGCTGCTGGGCTATTTTCTTATCGTCGCTATCGCCGCGTGGTTTGTGCTGTCGATCTTTGTCCAGGAAGTGAAGCCAGGCGTGCGCGGGGCGACGGAGGGGACCCTCAACGATACCGCCACGCTGCTGGCGGCGCTGGCGCGTGAGGACCTGCTGGCGGCAAATCCGCAGCAGGGCAGGCTGGCTCAGGCCTTTCAACAGCTCAACCAGCAGCCGATCAACGCCCATATTGGCGGAATTAAAAAGGTGCGTAATGAGTACCGTGTCTATCTGACCGATGCCAGGGGCAAGGTAGTGTTTGACTCCAGCGGACAGGCGACAGGGCAGGACTATTCGCGCTGGAATGACGTCTGGCTCACCCTGCGCGGCCAGTACGGCGCGCGCAGTACGCGCAGCGATCCGCATGATGAAACCAGCTCAGTCATGTATATCGCCGCGCCAGTGATGGATAAGGGGCGGATTATCGGGGTGTTGAGCGTCGGTAAACCCAACCTGGCGATGACGCCGGTCATCAAGCGCAGCGAACGGCGGATCCTCTGGGCCGGCGGCGCCCTGCTGGGCATTGCGTTGTTGATTGGCGTCGGCGTCGTCTGGTGGATCAATTTCTCTATCGGCAAGCTGGTGCGCTATGCGGACTCGGTGACCGCTGAGCGCCCGCTGCCGCTGCCGGAGGTTGGCAGCAGCGAATTGCGCAAGCTGGCCCAGGCCCTGGAGAGCATGCGGGTAAAGCTCGAAGGTAAGAATGCCATCGAAAACTATGTCTATGACCTGACCCATGAACTGAAAAGCCCGCTGGCGGCCATCCGCGGCGCGGCGGAGATCCTGCGCGAAGGGCCGCCGCCTGAGGTAGCGGCGCGGTTTACTGATAATATCCTCGCGCAAAACACCCGGATGCAACTGCTGGTGGAGCGGCTGCTCCAGCAGGCGCGACTGGAAAGCCGGCTGGAGATAAAGCCGCAGCCGGTGTCGATAGATGCGCTATACCAACGGCTGACGGAGGAGCGTGACATCGCTCTGGCGGCGAAAGCTATCACCCTGCGCTGGCGGGAGAGTGGGATGCTGGTCAATGGCGATGGCGAGCTGCTGGCCCAGGCGCTGGGTAATCTGCTCGACAACGCGATTGACTTTACCCCCCAGGGCGGCGAGATCGCCCTGGCTGCGGAGAAGCGAAATGAAGAGGTGCAATTGAGCGTTATCGACAACGGGTGCGGTATTCCGGACTATGCCCTGGAACGAATCTTTGAGCGATTCTACTCGCTACCGCGCGAAGACGGCCATAAGAGCAGCGGCCTGGGACTGGCGTTCGTTCGTGAAGTCGCGCGCCTGCATCACGGCGATATCAATCTGCACAATCGGCCCGAAGGCGGCGTGGTCGCCACGCTGCGACTTCACCGTCCCTTCACATAGCTTCAAATTCCCCCCACATAGCCGTCCTACAGTGACGTCATCACGATAGGGAGAAAGGCTATGTTGAAATCACCGTTATTCTGGAAAATCACCACGTTAATCGGTTGTGTTGTGCTGTTATCTTTGCCGTTAATGATGGTCAGGGAGCTTATTAATGAGCGGGCGGATTATCGTAGCGAAGTGGTGGACGCCATTGAGCAAAGCACCAGTGGTTCGCAAAAACTTGCCGGGCCGCTGATCGCTATTCCGGTGACCGAGACCCTGACCCGCATGGAGAACCAAAAAGAGGTCAACTATCAGCGGAGCTGGGTGTATTACTGGCTGCCGGAGTCGCTGGCGGTCACCGGCAAACAGACCGTGGAGTCGAGGAGGGTGGGCATCTACAGCGGCCAGGTCTGGCATAACGCCTTGCAGATTAAGGCCTCGTTTGATCCGCTGCGTCTGGCGGCGCTGAGAAAAACGAATATCGTCTTAGGCCCGCCGCGGCTGGTGGTGAGCGTCGGCGATGCCCGCGGCATTGGCGCCATCCATGCCCCGGAGGTCAACGGTAACGTATTAAGCGTGGAGCCGGGGCTGGGGATAAGCGGCGATGGCGCAGGTATTCATATGCCAATGCCTGCGCTGGCGGAGGACAACAAGCCGCTTGAGATTGCCTTTTCACTCGATCTGAACGGGACGGGAGAGTTTTCACTGGTGCCGATCGGGCGTAACAGCGAGCTGCAGTTAACCAGTAACTGGCCGCATCCCGGCTTTCTCGGCAGCTTCCTGCCAACGCAACGGGAAGTGAGTGCTGCCGGCTATCGCGCCCACTGGCAAAGCAGCTGGTTCGCCAACGATATGGGGAGCTATTTTAAGGATGATATGGAGATCCCGTGGTCGCGACTGCCGGCGTTCAGTGCCGATGTGATGTCCCTTGCCGACCAGTACCAGCTAACCGATCGGGCGACAAAATATGCCATCCTGTTAATCGGGCTCACCTTTATGGCCTTTTTCGTGTTCGAGAGCCTGACCCGTCGTCCCCTGCATCCGATGCAATATCTGCTGGTGGGCCTGTCGCTGGTGCTGTTTTACCTGGTGCTGCTGGCGCTCTCGGAGCATGTTGGATTTACCGCCGCCTGGCTGGCGGCCAGCCTGTCCGGCGCGGTGATGAACGGGGTCTATTTACAGGCAGTGCTCAGGGGATGGCGTAACAGCCTGCTGTTTGTCGCCGCGCTGCTACTGCTGGATGGGGTGATGTGGTTTCTGCTGCATTCCGAGGACAGCGCGCTGCTGCTGGGTACCGGGGTACTGGTACTGGCGCTGAGCGTCCTGATGTTTTTGACCCGCCGGGTGGACTGGTATGCGTTATCGTTACCGAAAGGCAGTGCACCTCCGCCGCCGGCTGCCGATGATGACAAGCTGCGCCTCTGGAAAGAGTGACGGCATAAAAAACGGCGCCCTTGGGGCGCCGTTTTCATATCATGACTGCGGAATAAAACGCATTATTCCTGCAGATCGCCACAGAAACGGTAGCCTTCACCGTGAATGGTGGCGATGATTTCCGGGGTATCCGGAGTGGATTCGAAGTGTTTACGAATCCGACGAATGGTCACGTCAACGGTACGGTCATGCGGCTTCAGCTCACGACCGGTCATTTTCTTCAGCAGCTCGGCGCGAGACTGAATTTTGCCCGGGTTTTCGCAGAAGTGCAGCATCGCGCGGAATTCACTGCGCGGCAGCTTGTACTGCTCGCCGTTCGGGCTCACCAGTGAGCGGCTGTTGATATCGAGTTCCCAACCATTGAACTTGTAGCTCTCCACGCTGCGGCGCTCTTCGCTCACGGTACCGAGATTCATGGTACGGGAGAGCAGGTTGCGCGCGCGGATGGTCAGCTCACGCGGGTTAAACGGTTTAGTGATATAGTCGTCAGCGCCGATTTCGAGGCCAAGGATCTTATCCACTTCGTTGTCGCGGCCGGTTAAGAACATCAGCGCGACGTCAGCCTGCTCACGCAACTCGCGCGCCAGCAGAAGACCATTTTTACCCGGCAGGTTGATATCCATGATTACCAGGTTGATATCATTTTCAGACAGGATCTGATGCATTTCCGCGCCATCGGTCGCTTCGAATACATCGTAACCTTCTGCTTCGAAAATACTTTTTAACGTGTTGCGTGTTACCAACTCGTCTTCAACGATAAGAATGTGCGGGGTCTGCATGTTTGCTACCTAAATTGCCAACTAAATCGAAACAGGAAGTACCAAAGTCCCTGACCTGCCTGCTGCATGTCGCAAATTAACATGCGCGGCGTAACATGACTAAAGTACGTAATTGCGTTCTTGATGCACTTTCCATCAACGTCAACAACATCATTAGCTTGGTCGTGGGTACTTTCCCTCTGGACCCGACGGTGTCAAAAACGGCTGTCATCCTAACCATTTTAACAGCAACATAACAGGCTAAGAGAGGCCGAACACCCAATAAAACTACGCTTCGTTGACATATATCAAGTTCAATTGTAGCACGTTAACAGTCTTGTGAAATCATTGCATCGTCATGCTCTTTATAGTCACAATCCTTACACAGCTCAACTAGTTGCGTGGATAAATTAATAAATACAGTGAATCCAATGCATGGAACGATGGCTCAGATGAAATTTCATTGCCCATCATATGGATAAATGGGTTCTGTTAACATACTCCTCGTCATGGCCTCCTGAGAACAGTTTAGATTTTTTTATGGGTTAGCAAACGCAATTTTAGTGATTTTTGTTGCAAATTTGTAAATTTTCACCGCGTAAAATGGTGGGGCCAGCGCTTCGCCAACGCCTGAGAGAGAGAAAGAAACCGCAATGCGTTTAACGATTATTTTAGTCGCCCCAGCCCGGGCAGAAAACGTCGGTGCCGCTGCCAGAGCAATGAAAACGATGGGATTTCGCGATCTCAGGATCGTGGACAGTGAAGCCCACCTGGCGCCAGCGGCACGCTGGGTGGCGCATGGTTCAGGTGATATCCTCGATGGCGTCACTACCTATCCAACCCTTGCTGCGGCGCTGCACGACGTCGATTTTACCGTCGCCACCACCGCCCGCAGTCGCGCGCGGTTTCACTACTACGCCACGCCGCAGCAACTGTTGCCGCTGCTGGAGGAGAAGGCGCAGTGGATGACGCACGCGGCGCTGGTTTTTGGCCGTGAAGACTCCGGGTTGAGCAATGAGGAGCTGGCCCTGGCCGATGTGCTCACCGGCGTGCCGATGGTAGCGGATTATCCATCGCTCAATCTCGGCCAGTCGGTGATGGTCTACTGTTATCAATTAGCATCGCTTATACAACAAACGGCCCCCGCCGCCGCCGCGGCAGATCATCATCAGCTGCAGGCGTTACGCATCCGCACCGAGGCATTGCTTTCGCGTTTAGGCGTGGAAGAGGATGCCAAACTGGCCGACTGGCTGGCGCAACGAATGGGGCTGCTGCAGCAGCGCGACACGGCAATGTTGCATCGATTGCTGCATGATATTGAAAAAAACCTACCAGAATAAAGCTCTATCATATTTTTTAGTTATAGTTATCTGTGCTGTTTTTGTGGGCTGAATTCCGCCGAACTGGATGTTTTTTCTTGCCATGACGGCGCAATACGTAAGCTGGCTGAAATGGGGTTAATTGAGAAATTCATTGACTTAAGAAGGCAGATACTTTAACCAATATAGGCAGGACACACAGACAGATAAAAATACAGAGTACACAACATCCATGAATCGCATCGGCATGATTACCACCATTATCACCACCACCATTACCACAGGTAACGGTGCGGGCTGACGCGTACAGGAAACACAGAAAAAAGCCCGCACCTGAACAGTGCGGGCTTTTTTTTTGACAAGAGATCAAGGGGTAAGAACCATGCGAGTGTTGAAGTTCGGCGGTACATCAGTGGCAAATGCGGAACGTTTTCTGCGGGTTGCCGATATTCTGGAGAGTAATGCCAGGCAGGGGCAGGTAGCGACCGTACTGTCTGCCCCGGCGAAGATCACCAACCACCTAGTGGCGATGATTGAAAAAACGATCGGTGGCCAGGATGCCCTCCCGAATATTGCCGACGCTGAACGCATTTTTGCCGAACTTCTCCAGGGCCTTGCCGATGCCCAGCCCGCTTTCCCGCTTGCCCAACTGAAAGCCTTCGTTGAGCAGGAATTTGCTCAGATTAAGCATGTCCTGCACGGCATCAGCCTGCTGGGCCAATGCCCGGATGGGGTTAATGCCGCGCTGATCTGCCGTGGCGAAAAGCTCTCCATCGCCATCATGGCGGGTCTGCTGGAAGCCCGTGGACATAAAGTCAGTGTGATTAACCCGGTCGAAAAACTGCTCGCCGTGGGCCACTATCTGGAATCCACCGTCGATATCGCCGAATCCACCCGCCGCATTGCCGCCAGCCAGATCCCGGCAGACCATATGATCCTGATGGCCGGATTTACCGCCGGCAATGAGAAGGGCGAACTGGTGGTGCTGGGGCGTAACGGCTCCGACTATTCGGCGGCGGTACTGGCCGCCTGCCTGCGCGCGGACTGTTGCGAAATCTGGACCGATGTCGACGGGGTGTATACCTGCGATCCGCGCCAGGTGCCAGATGCGCGTCTGCTGAAATCAATGTCTTATCAGGAGGCGATGGAGCTCTCCTACTTTGGCGCGAAAGTGCTGCATCCGCGCACCATTGCCCCTATCGCTCAGTTTCAGATCCCATGCCTGATCAAAAATACCGGCAACCCGCAGGCGCCGGGAACGCTCATCGGCGCCAGTCGCGATGAAGACGACCTGCCGGTGAAAGGCATCTCTAACCTCAACAATATGGCGATGTTCAACGTCTCCGGTCCGGGGATGAAAGGTATGGTCGGCATGGCGGCACGCGTCTTCGCCACCATGTCCCGCGCTGGCATCTCGGTGGTATTGATCACCCAATCCTCTTCGGAGTACAGCATCAGTTTCTGCGTGCCGCAGAGCGATTGCGCGCGTGCCAAACGGGCGATGGAAGATGAGTTTTATCTCGAGCTGAAAGAGGGGCTGCTGGAGCCGCTGGCCATTATGGAGCGTCTGGCCATCATCTCCGTGGTGGGCGACGGGATGCGTACCCTGCGCGGTATCTCGGCGAAATTTTTTGCGGCGCTGGCCCGCGCCAATATCAATATCGTGGCGATTGCCCAGGGCTCTTCCGAGCGCTCTATTTCGGTGGTGGTCAGCAATGACGACGCCACCACCGGCGTGCGCGTGACCCATCAGATGCTGTTCAACACCGACCAGGTGATTGAAGTGTTTGTCATCGGCGTCGGCGGCGTCGGCGGCGCGCTGCTGGAGCAGATCAAGCGCCAGCAGGGATGGCTGAAGAACAAACATATCGATCTGCGCGTCTGCGGTGTAGCCAATTCTCAGGCGCTGCTGACCAGCGTTCATGGCCTGAATCTGGAGAACTGGAGTGAAGCGCTGGCTGAGGCGAAAGAGCCGTTTAATCTTGGCCGTCTGATCCGCCTGGTGAAAGAGTACCACCTGCTCAATCCGGTGATCGTCGACTGTACCTCCAGCCAGGCGGTCGCCGATCAGTACGCCGACTTCCTGCGCGAAGGTTTCCATGTGGTGACGCCGAACAAAAAGGCCAATACCTCTTCGCTGGATTACTATCACCAGCTGCGCCATGCGGCCAGCAGCTCGCGCCGTAAGTTCCTCTATGACACTAACGTTGGCGCTGGCCTGCCGGTGATTGAGAACCTGCAGAACCTGCTCAACGCCGGCGATGAGCTGCGCCACTTCTCCGGGATCCTTTCCGGCTCTCTGTCCTTTATCTTCGGCAAGCTGGACGAGGGGGTGAGTTTCTCAGCCGCGACGGCGCTGGCCCGTGAGATGGGGTATACCGAGCCGGATCCGCGCGACGATTTATCCGGGGTGGATGTCGCGCGTAAACTGTTGATTCTGGCCCGTGAGACCGGGCGTGAACTGGAGCTGTCAGACATTATCGTGGAGTCGGCGCTGCCGGCGGACTTCGACGCCAGCGGCGACGTCGAAACCTTTATGGCCCGTCTGCCCTCGCTGGACGATGGGTTTGCCTCGCGGGTTGCTAAGGCACGTGATGAAGGTAAAGTCTTGCGCTACGTCGGTAACATCGAAGAGGATGGTACCTGCCGCGTGAAAATTGCCGCCGTTGACGGCAACGATCCATTATTCAAAGTCAAAAATGGTGAGAACGCGCTGGCCTTTTACAGCCACTATTATCAGCCACTGCCGCTGGTGCTGCGCGGCTATGGCGCCGGGAACGACGTCACGGCGGCCGGCGTATTTGCCGACCTGCTGCGCACCTTGTCCTGGAAGTTAGGAGTTTAAGATGGTCAAAGTATATGCCCCGGCTTCCAGTGCCAATATGAGCGTCGGGTTTGATGTGTTGGGCGCGGCGGTCACGCCGGTGGATGGCACGCTGCTGGGCGATAACGTCACTGTTGAAGCGGCAGAGCAATTCAGTCTGCACAATCTGGGACGCTTCGCCAGCAAACTGCCGACGGCGCCGCAGGAAAACATTGTTTATCAGTGCTGGGAAAGCTTTTGCCGGGAGATCGGTAAGACGGTACCGGTGACGATGACCCTGGAAAAAAACATGCCGATCGGCTCCGGGCTCGGCTCCAGCGCCTGCTCGGTGGTCGCCGCGCTGGTGGCCATGAACGAGTTCTGCGGTAAGCCGCTCAACGAGACGCGGATGCTGGCGCTGATGGGGGAGATGGAAGGGCGTATCTCCGGCAGCATTCACTACGATAACGTGGCGCCGTGCTATCTTGGCGGCATGCAGTTGATGATCGAAGAGAACGGGATTATCAGCCAGCAGGTGCCGGGGTTTGATGAGTGGCTGTGGGTGTTAGCCTATCCGGGGATTAAAGTATCCACCGCCGAAGCGCGGGCGATTCTGCCGGCACAATACCGCCGCCAGGATTGTATCGCCCATGGTCGCCACCTCGCGGGCTTTATTCATGCCTGCTACACCCGCCAGCCGCAGCTGGCGGCAAAATTGATGAAAGATGTCATTGCCGAACCGTACCGTACCAAACTGTTGCCGGGCTTTAGCGAAGCGCGCCAGGCGACAATGGAGATCGGTGCGCAGGCTTGCGGCATCTCCGGCTCTGGCCCGACGCTGTTTGCGTTGTGTGATAAACCGGACACCGCACAGCGCGTCGCCGACTGGCTTGGCGCGCACTATCTGCAGAATCAGGAAGGCTTTGTTCATATTTGCCGGCTGGACACGGCGGGCGCACGCGTAGTGGGATAACCAATGAAACTGTATAACTTAAAAGATCATAACGAGCAGGTCAGCTTTGCGCAGGCCGTCACCCAGGGACTTGGCAAGCATCAGGGTCTGTTCTTTCCGCACGATCTGCCGGAATTCAGCCTGACTGAAATCGACGACATGCTGGCGCAGGATTTTGTCACCCGCAGCGCCAAAATTTTATCGGCCTTTATCGGCGATGAGATCCCGCAGGATGTCCTGCAGCAGCGGGTGCGCGCAGCGTTTGCGTTTCCGGCGCCAGTAAGCAAGGTTCAGGACGATGTCGGCTGCCTGGAGCTGTTCCACGGCCCGACGCTGGCGTTTAAAGATTTTGGCGGCCGCTTTATGGCGCAGATGCTGACCCATATCGCCGGCGATAAGCCGGTCACCATTCTCACCGCAACCTCTGGCGACACCGGGGCGGCGGTGGCGCATGCCTTCTACGGTCTGCCGAACGTCAAGGTCGTGATCCTCTATCCGCGCGGTAAGATCAGCCCGCTGCAGGAGAAGCTGTTCTGTACCCTCGGCGGCAACATTGAAACCGTGGCGATTGATGGCGACTTTGATGCCTGCCAGGCGCTGGTGAAGCAGGCGTTTGACGATGAAAAGCTGAAGGCCACGCTGGGGCTCAACTCGGCTAACTCCATCAACATCAGCCGCCTGCTGGCGCAGATCTGCTACTACTTCGAAGCGGCGGCGCAGCTGCCGCAGGAAGCTCGCAATCAGCTGGTGATTTCCGTGCCAAGCGGCAACTTCGGCGATCTGACCGCTGGTCTGCTGGCCAAGTCGCTGGGTCTGCCGATTAAGCGCTTTATTGCCGCCACCAACGCGAACGACACCGTTCCCCGTTATCTGCAGGGTGGCGAGTGGGCGCCAAAAGCCACCCAGGCGACGCTGTCTAACGCCATGGACGTCAGCCAGCCGAACAACTGGCCGCGCGTCGAGGAGCTGTTCCGCCGTAAAATCTGGCGCCTGAGCGAGCTGGGTTACGCCGCGGTTGATGATGAGACCACCAAAGCGGCGATGCGCGAGCTGAAGGCCATCGGCTACATCTCTGAGCCGCACGCGGCGATTGCCTGGCGCGCGCTGCGCGATCAGCTGCAGCCGGGAGAGTACGGCCTGTTCCTCGGTACCGCGCATCCGGCGAAATTCAAAGAGAGCGTGGAAGAGATCCTGCAGGAAACCCTGCCGCTGCCGAAGGAGCTGGCTGACCGCGCCGACCTGCCGCTGCTGTCCCACAATCTGCCGGCGGATTTCGCCGCGCTGCGTAAGCTGATGATGGGTTAAGCCAGGCAATAATATCGGCAACCTGATCGATCAAACCGGGCAGCTATTGCCCGGTTTTTATATTTAAAGCACCTTTTCCATATCAAAAAACTTCTCTCCATTAAATTCCCCACACTATTTTATTGTCAGCGCACTGCTTTTATTGCAAACTCGTTTCCGGATTGTCCTCTTTGCAGGGTATTTTCACTGGATTATCTTTTTTATTTATTATTTCATGTTGGTTATATTTATGCTGCTGATTTTATTATGATGCGGCTATAGATATAATTTGTTATAGATGCATTGTTAATGCACAAGGTTTTCAAGGAGGAAACATGCGTATTTTATCTCTTCTCTTCGTGGTGTTCGCTTTAATCGGGTGCTCCGGAACAACGATTGGCGGTAATGAAGATAAATTAACGCCAGCCTATCTGAAACAACATCTCATTGTCGGGAAAACCACCAAAGCCGAGGTTCGTCAGTATTTTGGTGCCCCGGATTCTGGTCATACGACGGTGACGGCGTCGGGTAAAGAGAGCTGGTATTATTCAGTAGATAAAGGGATCAACCTGGTCAGCCTCGCGGGTTCCATGATCCCGGTAACCGGGGCATCGCAAGCTGCCGATGCGGTCGATAAGTCCAGCCAAAAAGATTCGAACTCGTTGATGATTTTCTTCGATGAAAAAGGCGTAGTGGAAAACTGGGTGCGTTAAAATAAGTAATAATCTGTTTAATTATATTGAAAAGGGGAATGACTCCCCTTTTTTTTTACCGTAACGTGTTACTGCTCGTGGCGTTTAAACACCAGCTCACCTTTCTCCGAGGCGTCCGCATCAAAGAAATAGCCTTCGCTATTAAAGGCTTTGAGCTGCTCCGGCTGGGTTAAGCGGTTTTCGATAATGTAGCGACTCATCAGACCGCGCGCCTTTTTCGCATAGAAGCTGATCACTTTGAATTTACCGTTTTTCTCATCGAGGAAGACCGGCTTGATCAGCTGACCCTGCAATTTTTGCGTTTTCACCGACTTAAAATACTCATCGGAAGCCAGATTGATGACGATATCGTCGCCCTGAGCCTGCAGCGCCTGATTCAGCTTCTCGGTAATGGTCTCGCCCCAGAACTGGTACAGATCTTTGCCGCGCGGGTTTTCCAGACGGATCCCCATCTCCAGGCGGTAGGGCTGCATCAGGTCCAGCGGGCGCAGCACGCCATACAGGCCGGAGAGCATGCGCAGGTGTCGCTGGGCGAAGTCAAAGTCGTCCTCGGTGAGCGTCTCTGCCTGCAGGCCGGTGTAGACATCGCCCTTAAAGGCAAGGATCGCCTGGCGGGCATTTTGCGGCGTAAAGTCAGGATGCCAGTCGTGGAAACGGGTGGCGTTCAGATCCGCCAGCTTGTCGCTAATGCTCATTAGCTTGCCGATTTGCGGCGCGGTCAGCTTACGAGCGATGCCGATAAGCTGTTGAGAGTACTCGAGGAGTTCGGGCTGGGTATAGCGAGTCGTTGCCAGCGGGCTTTGATAATCGAGCGTTTTAGCAGGTGAAATCAGAATCAGCATATCCAGTCCTTGCAGGTAATTTCGACGAATTTTAACAAAAAAAGTGCATGGTGGGATCGATAGCTGCGATTGCCGCGCTATTCGCGCGGCAGTTCATTCCAGGCGCCCGGGGCCAGTTGCTGGTGAATATCCGGGTAGCGGGCGGCATCGAAAGTGGGCTGGATACCCAGCCGCCGCTGGCGCAGATAATCGCTGGCGATAATCCGCACCGTCGGGGAAAGCAGCAGAATGGCCGTCAGGTTGGTCATCGCCATCAGCGCCATGATGATATCCGCACTCTGCCAGACGACGGGCAGGCTAACCAGGGTTCCCAGCAGCACCATCAGGACGGTGAGTAATCGCAGCCCCCAGATGTAGCGAGGCTTATCCAGACGCAGAAAGACCAGATTATTTTCCGCATACACGTAGTTGGCCACAATAGAGCTAAAGGCGAACAGCAGCACGATGAAGGCGATAAAATCGGCTCCCCAGCCGCCGACCAGCACGCTCATCGCGTGTTGTAAGTCCTGAATGCCATTGAGCGTATATTCATTGTCGGGGCGCGGCGCCAGCATGACGATAATCGCGCTGGCAGTACAGATTACGATGGTATCGATAAACACGCCAATCATCTGCACGATCCCCTGCGCTGCCGGGTGCGGCGGCCAGGAGGCGGCGGCCGCGGCGGCGTTAGGCGAAGAACCCATCCCTGCTTCATTGGAGAACATGCCGCGCTGGAAGCCACTGGTCAGTGCCTGGCTGATGGAGTAGCCCACCGCGCCGGCGGCGGCTTCATGCCAGCCGAAGGCGCAGCGAAAGATGGTGGCAAAAATGGTCGGCAGGGCGGTGACATGCCACAGGCCGATGAGCAGGCTGGTGGCGATCCACAGCAGCGCCATGATGGGCACCAGCCACTGCATCAGGCGCGCCACGCCGCGCAGGCCACGGAGAATGGCCAGGAAAACGAAAATGGCCAGCACGCCGCCGCTGACTGCCGCTGGCAGATCGAACGCATAGTGCAGGGCATGGGCCACCGAGTTGGCCTGCACGGTGTTAAAGATAAATCCATAGGCCAGTAGCAGAAGGATCGAAAACAGGACACCCATCCAGCGCATGCCGAGACCGCGCGCCATATACCACGCCGGGCCGCCGCGAAACTGCCCCTGGCTGTCGCGCTCTTTGTATAGTTGCGCAAGAGAACACTCAGCGAAGCTGCTGGCCATGCCGAGCAGGGCGGAAACCCACATCCAGAATACGGCCCCAGGCCCGCCGGCAGCGATCGCCAGCGTCACCCCGGCAAGGTTGCCGCTGCCGACCCGGGCGGCAAGACTGGTACAGAGCGCCTGGAAGGACGTTAAACCGCCCGGCTGCGGGTGCAGGCTTTTTTTCAGACTGCGGCCGAATTTGCGCACGTAACGAAACTGAATACCCCGGGTTTGCCAGCTAAACCAGATCCCCGCCCCCAGTAACAGATAAATCATCACTGAGCCCCAGAGTATTTCATTGATAAATGAGAGAAAATCAGGCATTAAACATCCTCTTGTCCATGCCGGTACGCTTGTGTAAGCGTTACCAATTAAGTGACAATCCTTTCGCTTTCAGCAAATTAAGCGGCACAGTTTATCACACTCTGCGCTCTTCTCTCGTCGGCGGTTGCGCTGACCCGGCAGCGTGTTATCATCTGGGCAGACCGGTTACATCCCCTTAACTGCTGTTTAAGAGAAATATATCATGACGGATAAATTAACTTCTCTGCGTCAGTACACCACTGTCGTCGCTGACACCGGAGATATTGCGGCAATGAAGCTGTATCAGCCTCAGGATGCCACCACCAACCCTTCCCTGATTCTCGGCGCGGCTCAGATCCCTGAGTACCGTAAGCTGATTGATGACGCTGTGGCCTGGGCACGTAGCCAGAGCAGCGATCGCGCGCAGCAGATCCTCGATGCTTCCGACAAGCTGGCGGTGAACATCGGTCTCGAAATCCTGAAACTGATCCCGGGCCGTATTTCCACTGAAGTGGATGCACGCCTCTCCTATGATACTGAAGCGTCTATCGCGAAAGCCAAGCGCATCATCAAGCTGTATAACGACGCGGGCATCAGCAACGATCGTATTCTTATCAAGCTGGCTTCCACCTGGCAGGGCATTCGCGCCGCTGAACAGCTGGAAAAAGAAGGCATCAACTGTAACCTGACGCTGCTGTTCTCCTTCGCTCAGGCTCGCGCTTGCGCCGAAGCGGGCGTCTTCCTGATTTCGCCGTTTGTTGGCCGTATCCTCGACTGGTACAAAGCTAACACCGACAAGAAAGAGTACGCGCCGGCAGAAGATCCGGGCGTGGTTTCCGTCAGCGAAATCTACGAATACTACAAGCAGCACGGCTATGAAACCGTGGTGATGGGCGCCAGCTTCCGTAATGTTGGCGAAATCCTGGAACTGGCCGGCTGTGACCGCCTGACCATCGCCCCGGCGCTGCTGAAAGAGCTGTCTGAAAGCGAAGGCGCCGTTGAGCGTAAACTGGTTTATACCGGCGAAGTGAAAGCGCGTCCGGAACGTATTACCGAATCTGAGTTCCTGTGGCAGCATAACCAGGATCCGATGGCGGTAGACAAACTGGCGGAAGGTATCCGTAAGTTTGCGATCGACCAGGAAAAACTGGAAAAAATGATCGGCGAACTGCTGTAATCCCGCAGGTGGCCGACGCCCGTCGGCCACATTACACTGTCTGTCCCGCCTCCGGCAGTGTATCATTTCGTTTAACGCCACAGTTTGAACGGAATAACCATGAATACCTTACGAATCGGCTTAGTTTCCATCTCCGATCGCGCCTCCAGCGGCGTCTATCAGGATAAAGGCATCCCGGCACTGGAAGAGTGGCTGGCGCGTGCCCTCACCACCCCTTTCGAACTGCAAACCCGCCTGATTCCGGATGAGCAGGTGATCATTGAGCAAACGCTGTGCGAACTGGTTGACGAGATGGGGTGCCATCTGGTGCTGACCACCGGCGGAACCGGCCCTGCGCGTCGCGATGTGACGCCTGACGCAACGCTGGCGATTGCCGATCGCGAGATGCCGGGCTTCGGCGAGCAAATGCGCCAGGTTAGCCTACACTTTGTGCCGACGGCTATCCTTTCCCGGCAGGTCGGGGTGATCCGCAAGCAGGCGTTGATCCTCAACCTTCCCGGCCAACCGAAAGCGATTCAGGAGACCCTGGAAGGGGTAAAAGATGCTGACGGCAAGGTACTGGTGCACGGTATTTTTGCAAGTGTACCTTATTGTGTACAGTTGCTGGAGGGGCCTTATGTGGAAACCGATGGCCGTGTGGTAGAAGCATTTCGTCCTAAGAGCGCCAGGCGCGAAACTTTATCCTGAATTTAATGCATTTGTGACATAACCTGCATCGCTGATGGTGTGCCGTTTTATTTACGATATAGTGCTGTTTACTTTACACGCTATAAATCACGCTGCACACCTCAGGATGAAATCGCGTTATGTCATATGCAAACCGACCGCTAAACCGCCAGGATTATAAAACGCTGACGCTGGCCGCCCTGGGCGGCGCGCTGGAGTTTTATGACTTTATCATTTTCGTTTTCTTTGCCGCCGTCGTCGGTGAGCTCTTCTTTCCCGCAGATATTCCCGAATGGCTCCGTCAGGTACAAACCTTTGGCATTTTCGCCGCCGGTTATCTGGCGCGCCCGCTGGGGGGGATCATCATGGCCCACTTTGGCGATCTGGTGGGACGCAAGAAAATGTTCACCCTCAGCATCCTGCTGATGGCGCTGCCGACCCTGGCGATTGGCCTGCTGCCAACCTATAGCTCGGTGGGCATCGTCGCGCCGTTGCTGTTACTGCTGATGCGTATTCTGCAGGGGGCGGCGATCGGCGGGGAAGTTCCTGGCGCCTGGGTGTTTGTCGCCGAGCATGTCCCGGAAAAACGCATTGGTATCGCCTGCGGTACGCTGACGGCCGGCCTGACGGTTGGCATTCTGTTGGGGTCGGTGGTGGCGACGCTTATCAACACCAGCCTGACGCCGCAGGGGATCCACGACGGCGGCTGGCGGATCCCCTTCCTGTTGGGCGGTGTATTTGGTCTGATTGCGATGTATCTGCGTCGCTGGCTGCAGGAGACGCCGATTTTTCTTGAGATGCAGCAGCGTAAAGCGCTGGCGCAGGAGCTGCCGGTAAAAGCGGTAGCGCTGAAGCACCAGAAGGCGGTGGTGATCTCTATGCTGCTGACCTGGCTGCTGTCGGCAGGCGTGGTGGTGGTGATCCTGATGTCGCCGGTCTGGCTGCAGAAACACTATGGCTTCGCGCCGGCGATTACCCTGCAGGCCAATAGCATCGCCACGATTATGTTGTGCATCGGCTGTCTGCTCGCCGGGCTGGCGGCGGATCGCTTTGGCGCCAGCCGGACTTTCATCGTCGGCAGCCTGCTGCTGGCGGTTGCCAGCTGGGCATTTTACCACCTGTCCGGCGCCAGCCCGCAGCGGCTGTTTCTGCTCTACGGCACGGTGGGGCTCTGCGTCGGGGTGGTAGGGGCGGTGCCTTATGTCATGGTGCGGGCCTTCCCGGCTGAAGTGCGCTTCACCGGCATCTCATTTTCCTACAACCTGTCGTACGCGATCTTTGGCGGCCTGACGCCGATTGCGGTCACCATGCTGATGGGCGTGTCGCCGATGGCGCCAGCCTGGTATGTGCTGGCCCTCTCGCTGATGGGGCTAGGATTAGGTATCTGGCTGCGTCAGGGGATGACGGCGTCGGCGGGATTGCCGGAAGGGGAACTGCAGCGTTGAGTCTGGTTTACCGATGATGACCTGCCGCCGCCCTGTGACAGGACGGCGGCGGACGATTAACGTGGTTCGCCGATCGGCAGCACGGTGCGGCCGAACTGCTCGTTCAGCACTTCACCCATCGCCAGGTAAATAGCGCTGGCGCCACAAACCAGGCCGACCCAGCCAGCGACTTTCACAATGCCTTCGTTATCCACCAGATGACCAATCGCCAGCAGCGCGAACAACACGGTCAGGCTCAGGAAGACAAACTGCAGCATGCGTGCTGCTTTCAGGGTGCCAAAGAACATAAACAGGGTAAAGACGCCCCACAGGCCGAGGTACATGCCGAGGAAGTGCGCGTTAGGCGCTTCCGCCAGACCCATTTTCGGCATCAGGAGGATAGCCACCAGCGTCAGCCAGAAGCTGCCGTAGGAGGTAAAAGCGGTTAAGCCAAAGGTGTTGCCTTTCTTGTATTCAAGCAGGCCGGCAAAAATTTGCGCAATGCCGCCGTAAAAAATGCCCATCGCCAGGATAGCTACATCGAATGCGAACAGGCCGCTATTCGCCAGGTTAAGCAGAATAGTGGTCATGCCGAAGCCCATAAGGCCCAGCGGTGCCGGATTAGCCAACTTAGTGTTGCCCATAATTCCTCAAAATTATCATTAAAAGGGAAGCATTACCCCGCGACTTGGCGGCGGGGCGCGGCATAATAATGAGGCGCTGAAGGGCTGTCTATGATCTGGCGGGGTATTTTTCACCAATTTCTGTTGCGCCCGACGGCGGCTGGATCATTTGCCGTAAACAGGCAATATGCAGGACCGCAGGGATGGTGACCCGGTAAGCGCTGCCGCTCACCGCTTTGACGCTGTTCAGCGCGGCGCCGAGCGGCCCGCCCAGCCCGGCGCCGCGCACCAGACCATGACCAATAACGCTTACGGCGGCATGGGTGCGCAGAATGGCGGTTAAGCGCTCGTCCAGCAACAGGGCGACCCCTTCGCTTAGCTTGCGGTGCCTCAGCAGATGGGGCAACAGATTTTCCAGCTCATGGCTCCGGCAATCCACCGCGGCAAGAAATTGTGCCTTTTGCTCCGCATCCAGCTTATTCCAGCTGTGCTGCAGGAAATGTTCCAGTAACTGCTGTTCGATCTGCGGCGTCGTCATCTGTTTGTCGACCTTCGCCTTCAGCCGTTTACACACATCCAGCAGGATCGCGCGATAAAATTTGCCGTGGCGGCGTAGGGTGTTGGCGATGCTGTCGCCGCCAAAATGCTGTAGCTCTCCGGCAATCAGCTGCCAGTTGCGGCGATAGCGTTCAGGGTGGCCCTCCATTGCTAAAAAGGTCTCGTTGCGCAGCAGCGTGCTGGAGAGGCGGGGTTTGCCGTTTTCGCCGTGGGTCAGAATACGGGTAAAAGCTTCCAGATGCGCCTCGCTGCACTCAGGAAGAAAGGCCAGATCGTCATCTGCCAGATAGTTAATATGCATAAATCATCCCTCCTCAGGATAACGAGGTTAGTCGTCGCCGATAATTTTTAATGAGGCCATATCTGAGGAGTGGACCGTGTGGCCGGAGAAGGCGATTTTCTTCACACAGCGTTTGCTGTCGTTATCGCTATTGATGTTGATCCAGCCGGAGGTGCTGCCCTCTTTTATCCCGGCGGGGACGTTCAGCGTATGGCTGGCGCCGCGGCTGGCCTTAAAGTAGACCGTCGCCCCGGAGAGCTGTACATCGCCGCGCTCGGCGCTGAGCTGAATGCGTTTGACGACCCGACAGACCGGGAGTTTCAGCGTCAGGTCGTTGGTTTCATTGCGCGGCATGGCTACCACACCGAGGATTTTATGGTCGTTGGCGGCCGCCGAGGTGATAAACGATAAGCCGAGGATAAGCCCCGCGGAAATCCGGAATAGTGGTTTCATCAATCTGTCCCCTGAATAAGTAAAGTGCGACGGCGAGGGATATTATCACCAGGGGCGTGGGGCCATTAGCGCGCAAGTATTGCGGGTTATGTCAATGATATTATGAATATATTTTGTTTTTACATTCATCATTTATATATGCATTTCGCTGCCTCTTTTGGCGCCTGACAATGTCGCTCGGGACGCTTTTCACGACTCAGGTCGGGGCCCGGTGCAAAAAATTTTTAGGCTTGCCCCTTGATGCCGGGGTGGGCGACCCCATCTTGTAGTCAACCGCAGTGAAGAACCTGAAAAAAAATGATGTCTGGGCAGTTGAAACCGCACGTTTCGCCCTTATTACAGGTTCACAACCACATGTTGATCGAATTTTTAGTGGAGACGTTTAGATGGGTAAAATTATTGGTATCGACCTGGGTACTACCAACTCTTGTGTAGCGATTATGGATGGCACTACTGCACGCGTGCTGGAGAACGCCGAAGGCGATCGCACCACGCCTTCTATCATTGCCTATACCCAGGATGGTGAAACTCTGGTTGGTCAGCCGGCTAAACGTCAGGCAGTGACAAACCCGCAAAACACCCTGTTTGCGATTAAACGCCTGATTGGCCGCCGCTTCCAGGACGAAGAAGTTCAGCGTGACGTTTCTATCATGCCATACAAAATTGTTGCCGCAGACAATGGCGACGCATGGCTGGATGTGAAAGGCACCAAAACTGCACCGCCGCAGATCTCTGCTGAAGTGCTGAAAAAAATGAAGAAAACGGCTGAAGATTACCTGGGTGAACCGGTAACTGAAGCGGTTATCACCGTACCGGCTTACTTCAACGATGCGCAGCGTCAGGCAACCAAAGATGCCGGCCGTATCGCCGGTCTGGAAGTCAAACGTATCATCAACGAACCAACCGCAGCCGCGCTGGCTTACGGTCTGGATAAAGAAGTCGGTAACCGCACTATCGCGGTATACGACCTCGGTGGTGGTACTTTCGATATCTCTATTATCGAAATCGACGAAGTTGACGGCGAGAAAACCTTTGAAGTACTGGCGACCAACGGTGACACCCACCTGGGCGGTGAAGACTTCGATACGCGTCTGATCAACTACCTCGTTGATGAGTTCAAGAAAGATCAGGGCATTGACCTGCGTAACGACCCGCTGGCCATGCAGCGCCTGAAAGAAGCCGCTGAGAAAGCGAAGATTGAACTGTCTTCTGCTCAGCAGACCGACGTTAACCTGCCGTATATCACTGCAGATGCGACCGGTCCGAAACATATGAATATCAAAGTGACTCGCGCGAAACTGGAAAGCCTGGTAGAAGACCTGGTTAACCGTTCCATCGAGCCGCTGAAAGTGGCCCTGCAGGATGCCGGTCTGTCCGTTTCCGATATCAACGACGTGATCCTCGTTGGTGGTCAGACTCGTATGCCGATGGTGCAGAAAAAAGTCGCTGAGTTCTTCGGTAAAGAGCCGCGTAAAGACGTTAACCCGGATGAAGCTGTGGCGATCGGCGCAGCGGTTCAGGGTGGTGTACTGACGGGTGATGTGAAAGACGTTCTGCTGCTGGACGTAACCCCGCTGTCGCTGGGTATCGAAACCATGGGCGGCGTGATGACAGCGCTTATCAACAAAAACACCACTATCCCGACCAAGCACAGCCAGGTGTTCTCTACTGCAGAAGACAACCAGTCTGCGGTAACCATCCATGTGCTGCAGGGTGAGCGTAAACGCGCGTCTGATAACAAATCACTGGGTCAGTTCAACCTGGATGGTATTAACCCGGCGCCGCGCGGTATGCCGCAGATCGAAGTCACCTTCGACATCGATGCTGACGGTATCCTGCACGTTTCCGCGAAAGACAAAAACAGCGGTAAAGAGCAGAAGATCACCATCAAGGCGTCTTCCGGTCTGAATGAAGAAGAAATTCAGAAAATGGTTCGCGAAGCAGAAGCTAACGCCGAATCTGACCGTAAGTTCGAAGAGCTGGTACAGACCCGTAACCAGGGTGACCATCTGCTGCACAGCACTCGTAAGCAGGTTGAAGAAGCAGGCGATAAACTGCCGGCTGATGACAAAACCGCTATCGAGTCTGCGCTGACCGCTCTGGAAACTTCCCTGAAAGGCGAAGACAAAGCGGACATCGAAGCGAAAATGCAGGCGCTGGCGCAGGCTTCTCAGAAGCTGATGGAAATTGCTCAGCAGCAGCACGCTCAGCAGCAGGCGGGTTCCGCTGACGCTCAGGCGAGCAACGCGAAAGACGACGATGTTGTCGACGCTGAGTTCGAAGAAGTGAAAGATAAAAAATAATCGCCCTTTGAACGGGTAAAACACTGGCACGGGCGAAGAGGTTTCCTCTCCGCCCGTGCACGCATGTTAAGGGGCTGAAAAACACCGATGGCAAAGCAAGATTACTACGAGATTTTAGGCGTCTCCAAAACAGCGGAAGAGCGTGAAATCAAAAAGGCTTACAAGCGCCTGGCCATGAAGTATCACCCGGACCGCAACCAGGGTGATAAAGAGGCCGAAGCCAAATTTAAAGAAATCAAAGAAGCGTATGAAATCCTGACTGATGCCCAGAAGCGTGCGGCCTACGATCAGTACGGCCACGCGGCCTTCGAACAGGGCGGCATGGGCGGCGGCGGCGGTTTTGGCGGCGGTGCGGATTTCAGCGATATCTTTGGCGATGTTTTCGGCGATATCTTTGGCGGCGGACGTGGTCGTCAGCGCGCGGCGCGCGGCGCCGATCTCCGTTACAACATGGAGCTGACGCTGGAAGAAGCGGTGCGCGGCGTCACCAAAGAGATCCGTATTCCGACGCTGGAAGAGTGCGACGTCTGTCACGGCAGCGGCGCCAAGGCCGGCAGCAAGCCGCAGACCTGTCCGACCTGTCATGGCGCAGGCCAGGTGCAGATGCGTCAGGGCTTCTTTGCGGTACAGCAGACCTGTCCGCACTGTCAGGGACGCGGTACGCTGATTAAAGATCCATGCAACAAATGTCATGGTCATGGGCGTGTAGAGAAAACGAAAACCTTGTCGGTTAAAATTCCGGCAGGTGTGGACACCGGCGATCGGATCCGTCTGGCGGGCGAAGGCGAAGCTGGCGAGCATGGCGCACCGGCAGGCGATCTGTACGTACAGGTCCAGGTGAAGCAGCACGCTATCTTTGAGCGTGAAGGTAATAACCTGTACTGCGAAGTCCCGATCAACTTCACGATGGCGGCGCTGGGTGGTGAGATTGAAGTGCCGACGCTCGACGGTCGCGTCAGTCTGAAAGTGCCGGGTGAAACCCAGACCGGCAAGCTGTTCCGTATGCGCGGCAAAGGTGTGAAATCCGTTCGCGGCGGCGCCCAGGGCGATCTGCTGTGCCGCGTGGTGGTGGAGACGCCGGTAGGGCTGAATGAGAAGCAGAAGCAGCTGCTGAAAGAGCTGCAGGAGAGCTTCGGCGGCCCGACCGGGGAAAACAACAGCCCGCGTTCGAAAAGCTTCTTCGACGGTGTGAAGAAGTTCTTCGACGACCTGACCCGCTAATTCCGCTTTTCCTGATATCCGGCCCGGGCCTTGCTGCCCGGGCTTTTTTTGCCTTACGCCTCCTCTTTTATTCGTAAAAAACGAACTTTAAAGCAATTTAAATCTGATTTTTTCGAGTTATCAGTGTGTGTATTATGCTTTTATCGAGTTATTCACCAACAGGATGAAAGTAAAAGTGAAACATCTGCAACGATTCTTTAGTAGCGATGCTTCCGGCGGCATTGTCTTAATCATTGCCGCCGCGCTGGCGATGGTGATGGCCAATACCAGCGTGACCAGCGGTCTGTATCACTCCTTCCTGGAGACGCCAGTTCAGCTGCGAGTGGGGGCGCTGGAGATCAATAAGAACATGCTGTTATGGATCAATGATGCCCTGATGGCGGTGTTTTTTTTACTGATTGGCCTGGAGGTCAAACGTGAGCTGATTCAGGGGTCGCTGGCGAGCCGTCGTCAGGCGGTGTTTCCAGTGATTGCCGCGCTCGGCGGGATGATTGTGCCGGCCCTGGTCTATCTGGCTTTTAACGCCCAGGATCCTGTCGCCAGAGAGGGGTGGGCGATCCCCGCGGCGACGGATATTGCCTTTGCGCTCGGTGTGCTGGCGCTGTTAGGTAGCCGGGTACCGACGGCGCTGAAGATTTTCCTGATGGCGCTGGCGATTATTGATGACCTCGGGGCTATCGTGATTATCGCGCTGTTTTATACCCACGACCTGTCCATGCTTTCGCTGGGCGTGGCGGCGGCGGCAATTGCGGTGCTGGTGGCCCTGAACCTCAGCGGCGTGCGGCGTACCGGGATCTATATTCTGGTTGGCGCGGTGCTGTGGACGGCGGTGCTGAAGTCTGGCGTTCATGCGACCCTTGCCGGGGTGATCGTCGGCTTTATGATCCCGCTCGAGGAAAAGCATGGCAAGTCACCGGCCAAAGCGCTTGAGCATGTCCTGCACCCGTGGGTCGCGTTTATGATCCTGCCGCTGTTCGCCTTCGCCAACGCTGGCGTTTCTCTGCAGGGAGTCACCCTGGCCGGACTGACGTCGCTTCTGCCGCTGGGCATTATGGCCGGGCTGTTTATCGGCAAGCCGCTGGGGATCAGCCTGTTCTGCTGGCTGGCGCTGAAGCTGAAGTGGGCCTCGCTGCCGGAGGGGACCACCTGCAAGCAGATCATGGCGGTGGGTATTCTGTGTGGGATTGGCTTTACGATGTCGATTTTCATCGCCACTCTGGCCTTCGGCAGCGTCGACCCCGCGTTGATCAACTGGGCCAAGCTTGGCATCCTGATTGGCTCAGTGCTATCAGCAGTCATCGGATATCTCATACTGCGTCAGCGCGTGACGGAGACTCGCCTCGCGGTATAACCTTTCTGCAGGAGAGCCTGCGTGGCTCTCCTGGACATTATCAGGGAGAGAAGCATGTCACATATCAACTACAACCATCTGTACTACTTCTGGCACGTGTATAAAGAAGGGTCCGTCGTTGGCGCGGCGGAGGCGCTGTTTCTGACGCCGCAGACGATTACCGGGCAGATCAAAGCCCTGGAAGAACGCCTGCAGGGTAAGTTGTTTAAGCGAAAAGGAAGGGGACTGGAGCCGAGTGAGCTGGGCGAGCTGGTCTTCCGCTATGCCGACCGCATGTTTACCCTCAGCCAGGAGATGCTCGACATCGTCAACTACCGCAAAGAGTCGAATCTGCTGTTTGATGTCGGCGTCGCTGATGCGTTATCCAAGCGGCTGGTCAGCGGCGTGCTGGATGCCGCCGTCGTTGAGAGTGAGCAGATCCATCTGCGCTGTTTTGAATCCACCCATGAGCTGCTGCTGGAGCAACTGAGCCAGCATAAGCTCGATATGATTATCTCTGACTGTCCGATCGACTCGACACAGCAGGAAGGGCTATTTTCGGTGAAGATTGGCGAGTGCAGCGTCAGCTTCTGGTGCATGAATCCGGCGCCGACGAAGCCGTTTCCGGCCTGTCTGGAAGAGCGGCGGCTGCTGATCCCCGGTCGGCGTTCGATGCTGGGGCGTAAACTGCTGAACTGGATTAACGTGCAGGGCCTGAAGGTGGAGATCCTCGGCGAATTTGACGATGCGGCGCTCATGAAAGCCTTCGGCGCCGCGCATAATGCGATATTTGTCGCGCCGACGCTCTATGCGCATGATTTCTACTATGACGAATCGATTATCGAAATTGGCCGCATGGATAGCGTGATGGAGGAGTATCACGCTATTTTTGCCGAGCGAATGATTCAGCATCCCGCGGTTCAGCGCATCTGTAATCGCGATTACTCGTCACTGTTTACCGAACCCCGATAGCCTGCCGGCGTGGGCTGGCGTGGCGCTGGCCGCGCCAGCGCGCGTTAGCGGGGGAAGATGGCGGGCATAAAAAAACCCGCTTTCGCGGGTTTCTTTAACAAAGTTCAGCAAGCAGGCGATTAAGCCAGTTTGTTGATCTGTGCAGTCAGGTTTGCTTTATGACGCGCAGCTTTGTTTTTGTGGATCAGACCTTTAGCAGCCTGACGGTCCACGATTGGTTGCATTTCGTTAAATGCTTTCTGTGCAGCAGCTTTGTCGCCAGCTTCGATAGCTGCGTATACTTTCTTGATGAAAGTACGCATCATAGAGCGACGGCTTGCGTTGTGCTTGCGAGCCTTTTCAGACTGAACGGCGCGCTTCTTAGCTGATTTGATATTAGCCAAGGTCCAACTCCCAAATGTGTTCTATATGGACAATTCAAAGGCCGAGGAATATGCCCGTTTAGCCTTCTTTTGTCAATGGATTTGTGCAAATAAGCGCCGTTTAACACCACAGCGCTTCATTACGTAGTGATGGCGCAAGATTCTACCAGCTTGTTGCAGGCGAATACAGCTTTTCCACCATAAAAATCGCCGGGCGCGGCCAGTTTTCCCGCTTTCTCGCGCTGAGTGAATGAATTCCTGAGAACTTTCGTTGCCGAGGTGCAATCGCTGGTTAACGTTGACAGTTGTACAAGGTATACTCGGACGATTTTCACTGTTTTGAGCCAGACATGAAGCTGATACGCGGCATACATAATCTCAGTCAGGCCCCGCACGGGTGCGTGCTGACCATTGGTAATTTTGACGGCGTGCATCGTGGGCATCAGGCACTGCTGCAGCGCTTGCGCGAAGAGGGCCGCCAGCGCGGTTTACCGGTGGTGGTGATGATTTTCGAACCCCAGCCGCTGGAGCTCTTTGCCGCCGATAAAGCCCCGGCGCGGTTGACCCGCCTGCGTGAAAAGCTGGGCTATCTGGCTGAAAGCGGGGTCGACTATGTGCTGTGCGTTCGCTTTGACCGCCGTTTCGCCGCGCTGACGGCGCAGGATTTTATCAGCGAACTGCTGGTGCGCCGCCTGGGTGTGCAGTTCCTTGCCGTCGGTGATGATTTCCGCTTTGGCGCTGGTCGCCAGGGGGATTTCTTGTTATTACAAAAGGCCGGAGCGGAATACGGCTTCGACGTGACCAGCACCCAGACTTTCTGCGAAGGTGGGGTGCGTATCAGCAGTACGGCGGTGCGTCAGGCGCTGGCGGATGACGATCTCCTGCTGGCGGAGACGCTGCTGGGCCATCCGTTTAGCATCTCCGGACGCGTCGTTCATGGTGATGAACTGGGCCGTACCATAGGTTTTCCGACGGCGAACTTACCGCTGCGTCGTCAGGTTTCCCCGGTTAAAGGGGTCTATGCGGTAGAAGTGACAGGGCTGGGCGACAAACCCATAGCGGGCGTCGCCAATATTGGCACCCGTCCAACGGTCGCGGGCGTGCGTCAGCAGCTTGAAGTACATCTGTTGGACGTTGTAATGGACCTCTACGGTCGCCATATCAATGTAGTACTGCGTAAAAAGATACGTAACGAGCAGCGGTTTGCGTCGCTGGACGAGCTGAAGGCGCAAATCGCACGTGATGAGTTAACGGCCCGCGAATTATTTGGGCTGACCAGCCAGGCCTGAGCCGCTGGTGTTTATCAAACCGAAATACGGAACCGAGAATCTGATGAGTGACTATAAATCGACCCTGAATTTGCCGGAAACAGGGTTCCCTATGCGTGGCGACCTCGCCAAACGCGAACCGGGAATGCTGGCGCGTTGGACCGATGATGACCTGTACGGCATCATTCGTGCAGCCAAAAAAGGCAAAAAAACCTTCATTCTGCATGATGGCCCTCCTTATGCGAATGGCAGCATTCATATTGGTCACTCGGTTAACAAGATTCTGAAAGACATTATCGTTAAGTCCAAAGGACTGACGGGCTATGACTCGCCGTACGTTCCGGGCTGGGACTGCCACGGTCTGCCGATCGAACTGAAAGTCGAGCAACAATACGGCAAGCCGGGTGAGAAATTCACCGCCGCAGAATTCCGCGCCAAGTGCCGCGAATATGCCGCGGAGCAGATCGACGGTCAGCGTAAAGACTTTATCCGCCTGGGCGTGCTGGGCGACTGGTCGCGTCCGTACCTGACCATGGACTTCAAAACCGAAGCCAACATTATCCGTGCGCTGGGTAAAATCATCGGCAACGGTCATCTGCATAAAGGCGCTAAGCCGGTGCACTGGTGCGTTGACTGCCGTTCCGCGCTGGCGGAAGCGGAAGTGGAGTATTACGACAAAACCTCTCCGTCTATCGATGTGGCGTTCCACGCGGTAGACAAAGCCGCGGTACTGGCGAAATTCGGCGTAGCCGACGTCAACGGCCCGGTTTCCCTGGTTATCTGGACCACCACGCCATGGACCCTGCCGGCTAACCGTGCCATCTCTCTGTCGCCGGAATTCGACTACGCGCTGGTGCAGGTTGACGGTCAGGCGCTGATCCTGGCGAAAGACCTGGTTGAGAGCGTAATGAAGCGCGTTGGCGTTACGGATTACCGTATCCTGGCGGCGGTACAAGGTTCAGAACTTGAACTGATGCGCTTCCAGCATCCGTTCCTCGATTTCGACGTGCCGGCGATCCTTGGCGACCACGTGACGCTGGACGCGGGTACCGGCGCGGTGCATACCGCCGGCGGCCACGGTCCGGACGACTACACCATCAGCCAGAAATACGGTCTGGAAATCGCCAACCCGGTTGGCCCGGACGGTGCTTACCTGCCTGGTACCTATCCGTCTCTGGATGGCATCAACGTCTTCAAAGCCAACGACATCATCGTTGAGATGCTGCGTGACAGCGGCGCGCTGCTGCACGTGGAAAAAATGCAGCACAGCTATCCGTGCTGCTGGCGACACAAATCGCCGATCATCTTCCGCGCCACCCCGCAGTGGTTCGTCAGCATGGATCAGAAAGGCCTGCGCGCGCAATCGCTGAAAGAGATCAAAGGCGTGCAGTGGATCCCGGACTGGGGCCAGGCGCGTATCGAATCGATGGTCGCTAACCGCCCTGACTGGTGTATCTCCCGTCAGCGTACCTGGGGCGTGCCGATGTCGCTGTTCGTGCACAAAGAAACCCACGAACTGCACCCGCGTACCCTCGAACTGATGGAAGAAGTGGCGAAACGCGTTGAAGTTGACGGCATCCAGGCGTGGTGGGATCTCGATTCCCGCGACATCCTTGGCGATGACGCCGACAGCTACGAGAAAGTGCCGGATACCCTCGACGTGTGGTTTGACTCCGGGTCGACCCACTCTTCCGTGGTTGATGTGCGTCCGGAATTCGCCGGTCACGCCGCGGACATGTATCTGGAAGGCTCTGACCAGCATCGCGGCTGGTTCATGTCTTCACTGATGATCTCCACGGCGATGAAAGGCAAAGCGCCATATCGCCAGGTACTGACCCACGGCTTCACCGTCGATGGCCAGGGCCGCAAAATGTCCAAGTCTATCGGTAACACCGTTAGCCCGCAGGACGTGATGAACAAGCTGGGCGCCGATATCCTGCGTCTGTGGGTGGCTTCCACCGACTACACCGGCGAAATGGCGGTCTCCGATGAGATCCTCAAACGCGCCGCGGACAGCTATCGTCGTATCCGTAACACCGCGCGCTTCCTGCTGGCGAACCTGAACGGTTTCGATCCAGCGAAAGACATGGTTAAACCGGAAGAGATGGTGGTGCTGGACCGCTGGGCAGTCGGCTGCGCGCAGGCGGCACAGGAAGATATCCTGAAAGCCTACGAATCCTACGACTTCCATGAAGTGGTACAGCGCCTGATGCGCTTCTGCTCCATCGAAATGGGCTCGTTCTACCTCGACATCATCAAAGACCGCCAGTACACCGCGAAAGCGGACAGCGTGGCGCGTCGCAGCTGCCAGACCGCGCTGTTCCATATCGTGGAAGCGCTGGTGCGCTGGATGGCGCCGATCATGTCCTTCACCGCGGACGAAATCTGGGGCTACCTGCCGGGCGATCGTGAGAAATATGTCTTCACCGGCGAGTGGTATGAAGGTCTGTTCGGCCTGGCCGACGATGAAGCGATGAACGACGGTTTCTGGGATGAATTGCTCAAGGTGCGCGGCGAAGTCAACAAGGTGATCGAGCAAGCGCGTGCGGATAAGAAAGTCGGTGGCTCTCTGGAAGCAGCGGTCACGCTGTATGCCGATGCCGACCTGGCGGCCAAGCTCAACGCGCTGGGCGATGAATTACGATTTGTCCTGTTGACCTCCGGCGCCAACGTTGCCGATTATGCGCAGGCGCCGGCTGATGCCTGGCAGAGCGATCTGCTGAAAGGGCTGAAAGTGGTCCTGAGTAAAGCCGAGGGCGAGAAGTGCCCACGCTGCTGGCATTACACCAGTGACGTCGGCAAGGTAGCGGAACACGCAGAAATCTGCGGTCGCTGTGTGAGCAACGTCGCCGGTAACGGCGAGCAACGTAAATTCGCCTGATGAGTAAATCGATCTGTTCAACGGGGCTACGCTGGCTGTGGGTCGTCGTAGCCGTGCTGATTATCGATCTGGGTAGCAAATTCCTGATCCTCCAGAACTTCGCTCTGGGGGAGACGGTTCCGCTGTTCCCGTCGCTTAATCTGCATTATGCCCGCAACTATGGCGCGGCGTTTAGTTTCCTCGCCGACAGCGGCGGCTGGCAGCGCTGGTTCTTTTCCGGGATCGCGATCGGCATTTGTGTGGTGCTGACGGTACTGATGTACCGTTCGAAGGCGACGCAAAAGCTGAACAATATTGCCTACGCCCTGATTATCGGCGGTGCGCTGGGTAACTTGTTCGATCGCCTGTGGCACGGCTTCGTGGTCGATATGATCGACTTCTACGTCGGCGACTGGCATTTCGCCACCTTCAACCTCGCCGATAGTGCGATCTGCATCGGCGCAGCGCTGATTGTGCTGGAAGGTTTCTTGCCGAAACCGACCGCGAAAGAGCAGGCGTAAATGTCAATGCCGGGTGGCGCTACGCTTACCCGGCCTACAGAATTTGTGGCCGCCCGTCGGTCCGGTTAGCATAGCGCCACCGGGCAACCGGTGACCTAAAACAAGCGAGCAATTTGCATGTCTAAATCCGTACAGAGCAACAGCGCGGTACTGGTGCACTTCACACTGAAACTGGACGACGGCTCCACCGCCGAGTCCACCCGCAGCAACGGCAAACCGGCGCTGTTTCGCCTCGGCGACACCTCTCTGTCTGAAGGGCTGGAGCAACAGCTTCTCGGTCTGAAAGAGGGGGAGAAAAAGGCCTTTTCGCTGGAGCCTGACGCCGCCTTTGGCGTACCCAGCCCGGACCTGATTCAGTATTTCTCTCGCCGTGAGTTTATCGACGCTGGCGAACCGGAAATCGGCGCGATTATGCTCTTTACCGCAATGGATGGCAGCGAAATGCCTGGCGTGATCCGCGAAGTGAACGGCGATTCCATCACCGTCGACTTCAACCATCCGCTGGCCGGGCGCACCGTTCATTTTGATATTGAAGTGCTGGAGATCGATCCGGCGCTGGAGGAGTAACATGCAGATCCTGTTGGCTAACCCGCGCGGTTTTTGCGCTGGCGTTGACCGCGCTATCAGCATTGTAGAAAACGCGCTGACGCTGTATGGCGCACCGATTTATGTTCGCCATGAAGTGGTGCACAACCGCTATGTGGTGGATAGCCTGCGCAAGCGCGGCGCCATTTTTATCGAACAGATCAGCGAAGTGCCTGACGGCGCGATCCTGATTTTCTCCGCTCACGGCGTATCGCAGGCGGTACGGAATGAAGCGAAGAGCCGCGACCTGACGGTGTTCGACGCCACCTGTCCGCTGGTGACCAAAGTCCATATGGAAGTCGCCCGCGCCAGCCGCCGCGGCGAAGAGTCGATTCTGATTGGCCATGCCGGCCACCCGGAAGTCGAAGGCACTATGGGGCAGTACAATAACCCGCAAGGGGGCATGTACCTGGTCGAGTCGCCGGAAGACGTTCTCAAGCTGGAAGTCAAAAACGACGCCCGGCTGTCGTTTATGACCCAGACCACGCTCTCCGTCGACGATACGTCTGACGTTATTGACGCCCTGCGCGCGCGTTTCCCGAAAATCGTCGGCCCGCGCAAAGACGACATTTGCTATGCCACCACTAACCGTCAGGAAGCCGTGCGCGCGCTGGCGGAGCAGGCTGACGTGGTGCTGGTGGTCGGGTCGAAAAACTCCTCCAACTCTAACCGCCTCGCCGAGCTGGCGCAGCGGATGGGCAAAGCGGCTTACCTGATTGACGACGCCTCCGATATCCAGGAAGCGTGGGTCAAGGATGCGGCCTGTGTCGGCGTGACGGCGGGCGCATCGGCGCCGGATATTCTGGTGCAGAACGTCATTACCCGCCTGCAGGAGCTGGGCGGCGGCGAAGCCGTGCCACTGGAAGGCCGGGAAGAGAATATCGTCTTTGAAGTGCCGAAAGAGCTGCGTGTGGATGTCCGTGAAGTAGAGTAAGTTCTTTCCTCCAGCAGTATGAGAAGATGCCAGACTTAACGTCTGGCATTTTTTTTAGGGAGAAACCATGCGCTTACCGATCATTCTTGATACTGACCCGGGCATCGACGATGCTGCCGCCATTGCCGCGGCGCTGTTCGCGCCCGAGCTGGAGCTGCAACTGATGACCACCGTGGCGGGCAACGTTTCGGTGGAGAAGACGACCCGTAACGCGCTGCAGCTGCTGCACTTCTGGAATGCCGATGTGCCGCTGGCGCAAGGGGCGTCGATGCCGCTGGTGCGTCCGTTGCGCGACGCCGCCTCGGTGCATGGCGAATCCGGCATGGAGGGGTATGACTTTGTTGAGCATCAACGTCAGCCGCTGGCGAAGCCGGCCTTCCAGGCGATCCGCGATGCATTGATGCACGCTGCCGAGCCGATTACTCTGGTGGCGATTGGCCCGCTGACCAATATAGCGCTGCTGCTGACCCAGTACCCGGAATGCGTGTTCAATATTCGCCGGCTGGTGATCATGGGCGGCTCGGCGGGGCGCGGCAACTTCACGCCGAATGCGGAATTCAATATTGCTATCGACCCGGAAGCCGCCGCGAAAGTCTTCCACAGCGGGCTGGAGATTGTCATGTGCGGGCTGGACGTCACCAACCGGGCGCTGCTGACGGCAGATTACCTGGCGACGCTACCGACGCTGAACCAGACCGGTAAAATGCTTTATGCTCTGTTTAGCCACTATCGCAGCGGCAGCATGAGCAGTGGTTTGCGAATGCACGATCTCTGCGCTATTGCGTGGCTGGCGCGCCCGGAACTGTTCACTCTCCAGCCGTGTTTTGTGGCGGTGGAGACGCAGGGGACCTGGACCGCCGGCACCACGGTGGTGGATATCGAAGGGCGACTGGGTCAGCCGGCGAACGCCCAGGTGGCGCTGGATATCGACGTCGAAGGGTTTCAGCGCTGGGCGGCGGAGGTGATTGCCCTGGCGCCGTGATAAATCACTCGATTTTCAAGGAAAGAAGCAATGACCTATGGACAGGCGTATTTGAGCGGCTGGAAAGAGACCTTTAATTTTAGTGGCCGCGCCAGCCGGCAGCAGTTCTGGACGTTTTTTCTCATCAATGTATTGATCGCCACCATGCCGCTGGCGGCCTGGTGTCTGGCAACCAGCGTTAACCCTCAATACGGTATCCTCAGTTTTGTTGTCATTCCCTTTGCCGCGCTCTGGCTGCTGCTGATGGCGCTCCCCTTGCTGGCTGTTGGCTGCCGGCGAATGCATGATATCGGCCGCTCCGGGATCTGGTTTGTGTTGGGGGTTATCATTCCGTGGTTTGCAATTATTTCGCTGGCTCTGTGCTGCCTGCGTTCAACGCC
Organism: Klebsiella sp. w6; assembly: GCF_033100215.1. Lineage (NCBI taxonomy): Bacteria > Pseudomonadati > Pseudomonadota > Gammaproteobacteria > Enterobacterales > Enterobacteriaceae > Klebsiella > Klebsiella sp. w6. The sequence goes on along the minus strand of NZ_CP136907.1, from coordinate 4,738,636 downwards.
GGCACCGTCTCGCTGAGATAATCAATCATCACCCGCATCCTGGCGGGCATATGCTTATCTCCCGCCCACAGCAGCCACAGGTCGCCGGAGTAGCTGCTGATGAATTCCCACTCGGGCAGCACCTGCACGATATCGCCCTTCGCCAGCGCCTCGCGAGCGGTAAACAGCGGCAGGCTGCCAATGCCCAGATGCTGCTTAACCGCGTCGAGGCGTACGGCGGTATGGTTGGCGGCGTACCGCCCGTAGGTTTGCACTGTTTCGCTTTTCCCTTCCCGGCGGAACTTCCAGCGCGCGTCGGCGGGCGTTTCGCCAAGACTAATGCAGCAATGCGCGCGCAGATCCTGCGGCATATACGGCGTACCGTGCTGCTGTAAATAGGGCTCAGTGGCGCAGATAACGTGCCTGATTGGCATCAGCGGTTTGCCATGCAGACCAGGGGAAGGGGTATCGGTGATGCGCAGCGCCAAATCAATACCGTCATCGATAAAATCCAGAGGGCGATCTTCCAGCCGCAGGCAGACGTCCACCTGCGGGTAGCGATGGAAAAACGCCATCATCAGCGGGTGGATCACAAAGCGGCCGACGGCTTTCGGTACGCTGAGCGTCAGCTTTCCCTGAGCGACCGTTTGGCGACTGCTGGCGGAATCTATCGCCTGCCGCGCCGCTTCCAGCATCTGCTGGGCATGCTGATACACTGTTTCCCCGGCATCGCTCAGTCGCAGCTTGCGGGTGGTACGATGCAGCAGCTTGCTGCCCATCTCCCGCTCCAGCCGCGACACGCTGCGGCTCACGGCGGAGGGCGTCAGTCCGCTCTGGCGGGCGACGGCGGAAAAGCTGCCCTGGTCGACTATCTGGATGAAGAGGGCGAGGTCCGGCAGGAGGTTCAGATTCATTTGTGCTCCCGAAGCAAAAGTGCATTGGCGGGTGATGGGATTATCGCTGTCGATATTATCAATATACTGGTCGGACAGAGAGGAGAATCACCATGACTGAACGAGTTTATTACACCAGCGATGCTACCGACGGGCGCGCCCAGATCACCGCCTGCACTACAGAAGCGGATGGCCGTTACGCCATCGAACTGGATCGGACGCTGTTTCACCCGCAAGGAGGCGGTCAACCGGCAGACCGCGGCTGGATAGCCGGGCAGGTGGTTGAGACGGTTATTGTGCGCGGCGACAGCGTGCTGCATATCCTGTCGCAACCGCTTCCCCTCGGTGACGTGGAGATGAAAATTGATGCCTCCGCGAGACAGCTGCATGCCCGTCTGCATTCTGCCGGCCACCTGCTTGGCCTGGCGGGCGAACAGCTTGGCTGGCAACCGGTGAAAGCGCACCACTGGCCCGGCGAAGGGCGGATAACCTTTACCAGCAGGAACAATGCCGCGCTGCCGGACGCCAGTGCGCTACTGGCGCCGGTGAAGGCCTGGCAGGCGCAGGACTTACCGCGTCAGGTGACGTTCGCTGATGGCTTGCGCCAGGTGGGCTTCGGCGAACTGCCCGCTTATCCCTGCGGTGGCACCCACGTCGCCCGTCTGGCGGAGCTGGGCGACGTCGTCGTCAGCCAGCTTAAAATGAAGAAGGGGCAGCTGGTGGTCAGCTACACCCTGGCGTAAGCGTTTTATCTCTGCTCAGGATAGGCCTGCTTGCCGTGATAAATGCGCTCCGGTCGGCCGACCTTGCCGTAGCTGATTTCCGCTTCCAGAAAGTCGTTCTTCACCCCTTGTTCCAGATAACGGCGGGCGGTGGTTTTGCTGCTGCCGAGGATACGGGCCAGCGAGTCGGCGGTATGTACCACCGACGGGTCGGCAAACAGCTGGAGCACGCGCTGAAAGGTGCTTTCATCGATCCCGCGCAGTGGTGCGCTGGCGGGTTCCGTTTGCTCCCGGGCCTGAATATTAAACAGCGCGTCGACATGGATCTGGCTGGCCTGTTCGCTGGATCGCAGCGAGCTACGATAGCGGGCAAAGCGCTCCAGTGTGTGCTGCAGGCGCTGATAGTGCACCGGCTTAATCAGGTAATCGAACACCCCAAGACGCAGCGCTTCGCTAATGGTATCCATATGATTATCTGCGGTAATAAAGATAATCCGTCCCTTGTAATGCGTACTGACAGCATGGCGGATCAGATCGATACCTTTGCCGTCGGGTAAAAAATTATCCAGCAGGATCAGCTGCGGTTGATACAGTCTGAGCTGTTTCCTGGCGCTCTCAAGCTTATCCGCAATACCAATGACGTCGAACTGGGGAAACTGTTTAATGTTATCCACCAGGATCTCCGCCAGCATAGGTTCGTCTTCAACGATAAGAGTAGTGATGCTATCCATGATGTTCTTCTCGGGTCAGGGGGATATAAAGCGTAAAGATGGTGCCAAAAGGAATATTATTTTCGACGACAATACTGCCGCCTGCCTGTTCCACATAGCTGCGTACCAGCCAGAGTCCGATACCATGATCTTTGCTGGCGCTGCTGGTGACGCCGCGCTCGAAGATCCGATCGCGCAGCGTCTCGTCAATGCCGCATCCCTGGTCGGCGATCTCAATGATCACTTCGTGACCGTCGCTGTTGAGCAGGCATTCTATCTGCCTTGACCCCTGCGGCTGACGCAGGCTGGCATTGTAGGCGTTATCAAGCAGATTCCCCACGATCGAGATCCATTCATTGTGAGAAAGGGCGGTGGGTAATCTGTCAACGAAGCAGGCCGGATCGAATACCAGCTCCAGACCGAGCTCTTTGGCCCGGTAATACTTGCCGATCAACAGTCCGGCCAGATGGTTATCCTGGAAATTCCGCGCGATAAAATCGATCACCTTCTGGTGACTTTCCGACTGCTGTTGGATCAGATCCAGCGCATGATCGTAGCGTTTAAGAAACAGCAGGCCAGCGATAGTAGAGATCAGATTGCGATGCTCATGCTGCACGGCGCGCAGGTTATCCGCATACTGTTGCACCTGGCTAAGCTGCAGGCTAAGGGTGTTGATATCGTCTTTGCTGCGAAAGCTGATCACCCAACCCTGTGGCTCATTGTTTAAGATCACCGCCATCCGGCTGGCGATCACTTTGATCTGATTGAAGGTGACGATTTCGTCTTTTTTATTGGCCTGTGGCGCATCGTAGAAAAAGGTCTCCTGCGAGATAACGTTGTTGATCCCTTTGCCGATAAGCGTGGTTTCCGGTTGGCTCAAATTGAGCAGGCGGCGGGCAGTCTGATTAATCGCAGTGATTTTATAACCGGAGTCGATGGCGATAAGCCCTTCGAACACCGATTCAAACAGCACGCTTTGCTGGATCAACAGCTGTGACAGCTGCTGGGGTTCCATATTGAGCATCTGCTTTTTGATATGCAGTGAGAAGCGGCGGGCGCAATAGAGCAGGAGCAGTAACATGATGGCCATCGGGATCAGCAGCGAGCTTATCTGCAGGCTGAGCCAGTTCTCCAGTTGCTCGATGGTATAGCCTACCGACACAATGCCGATCACTTTGCCGGTCGCGTCCTGAATCGGCGATTTACCACGCAACGAGGATCCCAGCGAGCCTTTGCGCACTGACACGTAGCTTTTGGCGTTTATCAATGCCTCATCACTATCGCCGCCCTCCATCGATTTGCCGATTTCATCAGGATTGACGTGATAGAGGCGCTGGCCGCTGGCATCACCGACGGTGATGTAGGTGGCGTCGGAGAACGAACGCATGGGGTCGATAAGGGCTTTGATTCTGGCGAGGTCGCGTTTCTGTACCGCCTCCACCAGCTCCGGCATCGCCGAAATCTGCATCGCCTGAATCAGCGCCCGTTGCCCGACCTGATAATGCAGACGCTCCTCGGTAATGTCTGTCAGATACCATGACATCGCCAGCATGACGGTAGTCGAGGTAAATAAGATCAGCAGGAAGATGCGATTCTGAAACGATCGCCGGGCAAACCAGTGGGTGATTTTTCGGGTATACATTGGGTAGATAGACATTAAATTGTTATTCTCCCCGTTTTGCGCCCCCGGCGCCGACAGGTGGAGCACAGAACAGAAAATTTCAGACATGTACCCGGCCCCGTCATGCCAGGAGTGGGTATCAAATCAGCCCGGAGGCGGGGCGACAGCCACACCTCCGGGAAGAACGCTGGCCTACATCGCCAGCACGTACTTGAGCATCACCCCGGCGGCGATCGCCGAGCCGATCACCCCGGCCACGTTCGGGCCCATGGCGTGCATCAGCAGGAAGTTCTGCCCGTCCGCTTCCAGACCCACTTTGTTCGACACCCGCGCCGCCATCGGCACCGCCGACACCCCCGCCGAGCCGATCAGCGGGTTGATTTTGTGCCGGCTGAACACGTTCATCAGCTTCGCCATCAGCACCCCGGCCGCGGTGCCCACGCAGAAGGCGATCACCCCCAGCACCAGGATCCCCAGCGTCTGCGGCTGCAGGAACTTGTCCGCCACCAGCTTGGCCCCCACCGACAGCCCGAGGAAGATGGTCACGATGTTGATCAGCGCGTTCTGCACCGTATCGCTCAGCCGCTCCACCACGCCGCTCTCGCGCATCAGGTTGCCGAAGCAGAACATCCCCAGCAGCGGCGCGGCGTCCGGCAGCAGGAGCGCCACCAGCAGCAACAGCTCCGCCGGGAAGAGGATCTTCTCCCGCTTACTTACCGTGCGCAGCTGCACCATGCGAATTTTCCGCTCCCTGTCGCTGGTCAGCGCCTTCATGATCGGCGGCTGGATCAGCGGCACCAGCGCCATATAGGAGTAGGCCGCCACCGCGATGGCCCCCAGCAGCTCCGGTGCCAGCTTGCCCGACAGGTAAATCGCCGTCGGGCCGTCGGCGCCGCCGATGATGCCGATGGCCGCCGCCTGCGGCAGGGTGAAGCTGATGATGCCGAAGTAGTTCAGCGTCAGCGCCCCGAGCACGGTGGCGAAGATCCCGAACTGCGCCGCCGCCCCCAGCAGCAGGGTGCGCGGGTTGGCCAGCAGCGGGCCGAAATCGGTCATTGCCCCAACGCCCATAAAGATGACCAGCGGCGCAATGCCTGAGCCAATCGCCACCTTATAGAAGATGGCCAGCACCCCGGCGGAGTAGCCCATGTCCACCGCGAGGCTCTCCATCTGCCCCTGCACCGACGGCAGGGCCAGCGCCAGCGCCTCCTTAATGGCGTGGACGTCCGGCGCGCAGTGGAGCTTCGCGGCAATCACCGCCAGCTGCGCCGGGTCGTGGTGGGCCAGCAGGCTCTCCAGGGCGGTGAGCGCCAGCCCGGCCTCCGGGATGTTCGACAGCAGGCCGCCGAAGCCAATCGGCAGCAGCAGTAACGGCTCGAACTTCTTCGCAATCGCCAGCCACAGCAGCAGCAGGCTGACCAGCAGCATGATGGCCTGGCCGGCGCCGAGGTGCATCAGCCCCATGCCCTGAATCAGGGCGTTCAGACTTTCCATTTCCGCTCCTCGTCCTTACGCCAGCTGCAGCAGAGTGTCGCCGACCGCCACCGCGTCGCCGGCTTTCACCGCGATACCGCGTACGGTCCCGGCCTGCGCGGCGCGGATTTCGGTTTCCATCTTCATGGCTTCCAGAATCAGCAGCACCTCGCCTTCGGACACCGTCTGGCCTTCCGCGGCCAGCACCTTCCAGATAGTGCCCGCCAGCGGGGCGGTCACCGGGATGCCGGCGCCGGCCGGAGCCGGGGCGGCAGCAGGCGCAGCGGCCACCGGCGCGGCGCTGAGCTGGCTGACGTCGCCGCCGTCGCTGACTTTGACCACAAAGGCTTTGCCTTCCACCTCCACGGTGTAGATACCGGAGGCGGCTGGTTTTTCTGCTTTTGCCAGCGGCTGCGCGGCTTCCGCCTGCGGTACCGGCTCAAAGGCTGCCGGGTTGTGGCGGTTTTCGAGGAACTTCAGGCCGGGCTGCGGGAACAGGGCCACGGTGAGCACGTCGTCGATGGCGTTTTCGGCAAGGGTGATGCCTTTCTCCTGCGCCTGGCGTCTGACGTCGGCTTCCAGCTGCGCCAGCTCCGGCTTCAGCAGGTCGGCCGGGCGGCAGGTGATGGCCTCTGCCCCCTCGAGCACCCGCGCCTGCAGGGCGGCGTTCACCGGCGCCGGGGTGCGGCCGTACTCACCCTTCAGGATACCGGCGGTCTCCTTCGCGATGGTTTTGTAGCGCTCGCCGGTCAGGACGTTGAGCACCGCCTGGGTGCCGACAATCTGCGAGGTCGGGGTGACCAGCGGGATGAAGCCGAGGTCCTCGCGCACGCGGGGGATTTCCGCCAGCACCAGGTCGAGTTTGTCCGCGGCATTCTGCTGCTTCAGCTGGCTTTCGAGGTTGGTGAGCATCCCGCCCGGGACCTGGGCGACGAGGATGCGGCTGTCGGTGCCCTTCAGCTGGCCTTCAAAGGCGTGGTACTTCTTACGCACCTCGCGGAAGTAGGTCGCGATGCTCTCCAGCTTGTGGATATCCAGCCCGGTGTCATATTGCGTGCCGGCGAGGGTGGCGACCAGCGCCTCGGTGGCCGGGTGGCCGTAGGTGGCGCTCATTGAGGAGATGGCGGTGTCGACGCCGTCGACCCCGGCTTCAATGGCCTTCAGCAGCGCCATCTCCGCCATCCCGGTGGTGGCATGACAGTGCAGGTGCAGGGTGACGTCGTAGCGTTTTTTGATTTCGCTGACCAGCGCAAAGGCGGCATGCGGGGTGAGGATACCGGACATGTCCTTGATGGCGACGGAGTCAACGCCGGTCTCCAGCAGCTGTTCGGTGAGGTCGAGCCAGGTCTGCAGGGTGTGGGCCGGGCTGGTGGTGTACGAAAGCGTGCCCTGGGCGTGGGCGCCGTGGCGGCGGACCGCCTGCAGGGCGGCCTGCATGTTGCGCGGGTCGTTCATGGCGTCGAAGACGCGGAAGACGTCCATGCCGTTTTTGACGGCGCGCTCCACGAAGCGCTCCACCACGTCGTCGGCGTAGTGGCGGTAGCCGAGCAGGTTCTGGCCGCGGAGCAGCATCTGCAGCGGGGTCTTCGGCATCGCCTTTTTCAGCTCGCGCAGGCGGACCCACGGGTCCTCGCCGAGGAAGCGGATGCAGGCGTCAAAGGTGGCGCCGCCCCAGCACTCCAGCGAGCGGTAGCCGACGTCATCCAGCTGAGCGGCGACGGGGAGCATATCGTCGAGACGCAGACGGGTGGCGAACAGGGACTGGTGGGCGTCGCGCAGGACGACATCGGTAATGGCAACGGTCATAAATTCCTCCGTGAATTAAGGGTGAAGACGGCGATGGTGGTGAATGGCGGCGACAATCGCCGGCTTTAAGCGGGCGAAGTCGTCGGCGGGCGCGACGGCGGCCGGGGCCGGTTTGGGGGCGGCAGGCGGCTCGGGAAACAGGCGGTTGACGGCGAGGGACATTCCCCGGATGGCGAAAATGAGCAGCAGCAGGAACACCAGCACAAAGCCCATGCCGAGAAACATCAGGGTGAAGCCTTCGCCTAACAGGACGGCATTGTCAGTCATTGGTACATCTCACATAGGGGCACGATGACGCGCTGTCTGACAAGGTTTCTGGCGTTTCCGGCTAAGGAGCAGGGTGGATTTCCCTCTGCCGCTCCCGGCATAGGACCCTGATACGTTCTTCACCTGTCAGTTCAACGTGCCATCGTGCAAATGGGTTAAACCATCATGCCGAACACGATGCTGGCGATGACCAACACAATACCCCCGCCCAAACGGGAGGAGATTTGCGCATAAGAGATAAGGTTCATACGGTTACAAGCAGAGAGAACTTCCAGGTCGCCGGAGCCGCCGCGGTTGGCCATACACAGGCCCGCCGTGATCGCCGATTCAATTGGGAAGAAGCCCATCAGCCAGCCGCCGATCGCCGCGCCGAGCACTGCGCCGATAACAATTACGGCGGCGATAACAACGTTATAGACAGTAATGGCATTGATGATTTCCTGCAGGTCGGTGTAGCAGACGCCGACGCCGACCATCAGTACCCACAGCAACTGTTTAGAGAAGAAATCAGACAGACGCTTGGCGCCGGCTTTGATTTCTGGTGAGCACAGGCCGGAGGCGTTTAGCGCCGCAACGATCAATACCATCCACGCGAAGTAGTGAATCGAAACGCCGCCAATGCTGGGCAGGATTTTCTTGGCGACGACGTAGGCCAGCAGGAAACAGGTAGTGGACAGCACCAGGCCGACGGCGGTTTCACGATGGGTGATTTGTCCCGCTTTTTCATCGTCTTCCACTTTGAATGAGGCTTTACGAACCAGTTCGCCTTCGCCGCTCAGCCAGGTGTGCTTTTTACCGATGATATCGAGTATCGCGGCAAAGACGATGGCGAAGATGTTGGCGATGGTCAGGATAGCGATGGCAGTAGAGTAATATTCTTCGCGAGAACGACCAGTGACGGAGTGGTAAATCTCCGACAGGGGGACTGCGCCCGCGCCGTTGCCGCCACCCATGATCGGCAGGACGTACAGCATCATGATGCGATCCACTGGAATCCCGAACACCAGACCGATAGCGATGCCGAAAATCGACGCGCCGACAATGCCCATCAGGATGGTTGGAATATAGCCGAGCAGTGATTTCAGCAGCAGGCGGCGGTTTACCGACAGGATTGCACCGGTGATTAATACCGCGATAAATAAGTTAAGGAAGTTACTTTTATCCATCACGTTGCTGATAGCATCTATCTCTTTCTGCGTGAAAATACCGGCATAGACGAAATAAGCCGCCACCAGGAAAATCATCACCGGAGCGCCACCGATATATTTATTGAATATTGGCAGGCGCTTACCAATTTCGCCGAACAAGGCGCCGATAATAAACATGATGGCGAAACCGCCGACAATGTCGGTGGGTAAAGCGTTATAGAAATGTGAAAGTAATAGTGTAATTAACGCAAACGCGTAAAGAGGTAGCGGCATGCCGAAGATTTTAAATCCCAGCAGGTCGCTAACGCCCTTCTTCTCCGTTGCCGGAGCCTGACTCATGTTAGTCATAAACGTTATCCTGTTTATCGATGAAGTATTAAGACCGGCGCATAGTAATAAATAGCCCCAGGGGTAAGGTGTGATTACCTTCACTGAATACTCGTGTTTTTTATTAATTTAATTGGTTTTATGATTCTGAATTAATTAACAACATAAAAACCATAAAGCCAATTAAGCCACGAGAAAAACTGTGACTTAAATACAAGAATCCATAGCCGAACGCTGGCGAAATACAGTTCGTTTTGAAATGACGAAGCGCTAAAAAATGACACTGATATTAAAACGCGTTCAGCTATTAAAAGATAAACCGCGGCGAGAGGCGATCGATCGGTTTCTCCGCCAGCATCAACTGTCGTTAGAGGCCGACTGCGAAATGGCGATTATCGCCGAGTATCAGCAGCGGCTGGTCGGCTGCGGTGCTATCGCCGGCAATGTGCTGAAATGCATCGCCATCGATCCCTCGCTGCAGGGGGAGGGGCTGAGCCTTAAATTACTGACCGAGCTCCTGACGCTGGCCTATGAGCTGGGGCGCAGCGAGCTGTTTTTATTCACTAAACCCAGTAACGCTGCGCTATTTTCCGGGGCAGGCTTCTGGCCAATTGCCCAGGCGGGCGATCGCGCCGTATTAATGGAAAACAGCCGCGAACGGCTGACGCGCTATTGCCGACAGCTGGCGATGTACCGTCAGCCGGGGCGCAAAATCGGCGCCATTGTGATGAATGCCAATCCGTTTACCCTCGGCCACCGTTGGCTGGTGGAGCAGGCGGCACGCCAGTGCGACTGGTTACATCTGTTTGTCGTGAAGGAAGATGCCTCCTGCTTTTCCTATCACGATCGCTTTACGCTTATCGAAAAAGGTATCGCCGGCATCGACAAAGTGACGCTGCATCCCGGTTCGGCATACCTCATCTCGCGGGCGACGTTTCCCGGCTACTTCCTCAAAGAACAGGGCGTGGTCGATGACTGCCACAGCCAGATTGACCTGCAGATATTCCGTGAACGCCTGGCCCCGGCGCTGCAGATAACCCATCGCTTTGTCGGCACCGAGCCGCTGTGTTCGCTGACCCGTAGCTACAACCAGCGCATGAAGGCGTTGCTGGAAGCGCCCGGTGACGCGCCGCCTGTTGAAGTTGTGGAGCTGGCGCGCATCGAAAAAAACGGCGGGCCGATATCCGCTTCCCGCGTGCGCGAGCTGTACCGACAGCGCAACTGGCAAGCCGTCGCGGCGCTGGTGCCGCCGGGCACCCTCTCTTTTCTGATGCAACTGGCGGAGAGCGAACATCAAACCGCCTGATTTATACGCCCTAACTAAGGATTTTCCCCTATGGAAATGAAGATTGACGCCCTGGCCGGCACGCTGGAGTCCAGCGATGTGATGGTCAGGATTGGACCGGCGGCGCAGCCGGGCATTCAGCTGGAAATCGACAGCATTGTGAAACAACAGTTTGGCGCTGCGATTGAGCAGGTGGTCAGAGAAACGCTGGCGCAGCTTGGCGTGAAGCAGGCCAACGTGGTGGTCGATGATAAAGGCGCCCTGGAGTGCGTACTGCGCGCCCGCGTACAGGCTGCGGCGCTGCGCGCGGCGCAACAGTCTCAATTGCAATGGAGCCAATTATGAAACCACGTCGCAGTATGCTGTTCATCCCTGGCGCCAATGCCGCCATGTTAAGCACGTCATTCGTCTACGGCGCTGATGCGGTGATGTTCGACCTGGAAGATGCCGTTTCGCTGCGCGAGAAAGATACCGCTCGTCTGCTGGTGTATCAGGCGCTGCAGCATCCTCTGTATCAGGATATCGAAACCGTGGTGCGCATTAACCCGCTGAATACGCCGTTTGGTCTGGCTGATCTTGAAGCGGTGGTACGCGCGGGCGTGGATATGGTGCGTCTGCCGAAAACCGACAGCAAAGAAGATATCCATGAACTGGAAGCGCACGTTGAGCGGATTGAACGCGAATGCGGCCGGGAAGTGGGCAGCACCAAGCTCATGGCGGCCATCGAGTCGGCGCTGGGCGTGGTGAACGCGGTGGAGATCGCCCGCGCCAGTCCGCGTCTGGCGGCGATCGCGCTGGCGGCTTTCGATTACGTTATGGATATGGGCACTTCTCGCGGCGACGGCACTGAACTGTTCTATGCCCGCTGTGCGGTACTGCATGCCGCGCGCGTTGCCGGCATCGCCGCCTATGACGTGGTGTGGTCGGATATCAACAACGAAGAGGGGTTCCTCGCGGAAGCGAATCTGGCGAAAAACCTCGGCTTCAACGGCAAATCGCTGGTCAACCCACGACAAATTGAACTCCTGCATCAGGTCTATGCCCCGACGCGCAAAGAGGTCGACCATGCGCTGGAGGTGATTGCCGCCGCGGAAGAGGCAGAGTCGCGCGGTCTGGGCGTGGTGTCGCTCAACGGCAAGATGATCGATGGACCGATTATCGACCACGCTCGCAAAGTGGTGGCGCTCTCGGCTTCCGGTATTCGTGATTAAGGGGAACAAGATGAAAGAGACAGTAGCAATGCTTAATCAGCAGTACGTGATGCCGGAAGGACTGACCCCTTATGCGGGCGTGACGGCGAAAAGTCCGTGGCTGGCCAGTGAAACAGAAAAGCGCCAGCGTAAAATCTGCGACTCGCTGGAAACGGCAATCCGTCGCTCCGGCCTGCAAAACGGCATGACCATTTCGTTCCACCACGCGTTTCGCGGCGGTGACAAAGTGGTCAACATGGTCATGGCAACGCTGGCGGAAATGGGCTTTCGCGATCTGACCCTGGCATCCAGTTCGCTGATCGACGCCCACTGGCCGCTGATCGAGCATATTAAAAATGGCGTGATCCGCCAGATCTACACCTCCGGTCTGCGCGGCAAGCTGGGCGAGGAGATCTCCGCCGGCCTGATGGAAAACCCGGTGCAGATCCACTCCCACGGCGGTCGCGTACAGCTGATCCAAAGCGGCGAACTGTCGATTGATGTGGCGTTTCTCGGCGTCCCTTGCTGCGATGAGTTTGGCAATGCCAACGGCTTTAGCGGTAAGTCGCGCTGCGGTTCGCTGGGCTATGCGCGCGTTGATGCGGAACATGCCAAATGCGTGGTGCTGTTGACCGAAGCGTGGGTGGATTACCCAAACTATCCGGCCAGCATTGCCCAGGATCAGGTGGATCTGATCGTCCAGGTGGACGAAGTCGGCGATCCGCAAAAAATCACCGCTGGCGCGATCCGTCTGACCAGCAACCCGCGCGAACTGCTGATTGCCCGCCAGGCGGCGAAGGTGGTCGAGCATTCCGGTTACTTTAAAGACGGTTTCTCGCTGCAGACCGGCACCGGCGGCGCCTCGCTGGCTGTCAGCCGCTTCCTCGAAGACAAAATGCGCCGTAACGGCATCACCGCCAGCTTCGGCCTCGGCGGCATCACCGGCACGATGGTCGATCTGCACGAAAAGGGGCTGATCAAAACGCTACTCGATACCCAGTCGTTCGATGGCGACGCCGCGCGTTCGCTGGCGCAGAACCCGAACCACGTCGAGATCTCCACCAATCAGTATGCCAGCCCAGGCTCTAAAGGCGCCTCCTGCGAGCGCTTAAACGTGGTAATGCTCAGCGCGCTGGAAATCGATACCGACTTTAACGTCAACGTGATGACCGGCTCTAACGGCGTGCTGCGCGGCGCATCCGGCGGACATAGCGATACCGCCGCCGGCGCGGATCTGACCATCATTACCGCGCCGTTAGTTCGCGGGCGAATTCCCTGCGTCGTGGAAAAAGTGCTGACCCGCGTGACGCCGGGAGCCAGCGTGGATGTGCTGGTCACTGACCACGGCATAGCGGTCAACCCGGCACGTCAGGACCTGATCGACAATTTGCGCAGCGCAGGCATTCCGCTGATGACCATTGAGGAGCTGCAGCAGCGTGCGGAACTGCTAACCGGCAAGCCGCAGCCGATCGAATTTACCGATCGGGTGGTGGCGGTGGTGCGCTATCGCGACGGTTCGGTCATCGATGTGATTCGTCAGGTGAAAAACAGCGACTAAACGCAGAGGGGAAAGGCCATGAGCGACGTGTTAATTAATCCGGCGCGTGTGCGGCGCGTGAAGCCACTGAGTGCCGAAGAGGTGGTCAGCGCGGTAGAGCGCGCGCTGTTGACCGAAGTTCGCCTGACCCCTAAGCCCGGGTTGGTGGATATTCGTAACGCTGGCGCGCACCGGGATATGGATCTGGCCTCGTTTGAGGCCAGCACCGCGGTGGTGGCGCCATGGATGGAGAAATTTTTCATCATGGGCCACGATACTGCGGCGGTCGCGCCGGAGCAGGTATTGATGATGCTGCGCCCGGTAGGGATGGCCTGTGAGAACGATATGCTGGAGGCCACCGGCGGGGTGAATACCCATCGCGGGGCGATCTTCGCTTTTGGCCTGCTCAGCGCGGCGGCGGGCAGGCTGGTGTCGAAAGGTGAGCCGATAGAGCAGCACCGGCTTTGCGATCAGGTGGCGCGCTTCTGTCGCGGCATGGTTATGCAGGAATTGTCTTCTGCTGGCGGGGAACGGCTTAGTAAAGGCGAGGCTCATTTTCTGCGTTATGGTCTCCCCGGGGCCCGCGGCGAGGCGGAGAGCGGTTTCCTGACGGTGCGTACCCAGGCCTTGCCAGTCTTTACCCGCATGATGGAAGAGACCGGCGACAGCAATCTGGCGCTGCTGCAAACCCTGCTGCATCTGATGGCGTGGAATGATGACACCAACCTGGTCTCGCGCGGCGGGCTTGCCGGGCTGAACTTTGTCCAGCAGGAGGCGCAGCGACTGCTGTGGCAGGGCGGCGTGCTGGCGGACGGCGGGCTGGAGGCGCTGCGCCAGTTTGACGATGAGCTGATTGCCCGCCATCTCAGCCCCGGCGGCAGCGCCGATCTGCTGGCGGTGGCCTGGTTTTTATCCACGTTTCTCGCCGGCGCGCTTTTCCCGCTGTAACCCACTGCAACACCGCCTTCGCCCGCACTGTACGGGCGAAGGCGCCATCATTAGCCTTCCCGGTTGTCACTACGTAAACATGGAATTGCGGCACAATCGTATAGTTTTTACTGATATCGTCCGCCGTTTGTCATAAATTTCTAATTATCGGCGTTTTTGAGTAGCGGCCCGCTGACGGGCTGGTTACTCTGAAAACAATTTACGTAATGTTAACAAAAGAGAATAGCTATGCATGATGCACAAATCCGCGTGGCCATCGCCGGCGCGGGCGGCCGGATGGGACGCCAGTTAATTCAGGCTGCATTGCAGATGGAAGGCGTGGCGCTGGGCGCGGCGCTGGAGCGCGAAGGGTCAAGCCTGGTGGGCAGCGACGCTGGGGAGCTGGCGGGCGCCGGCAAAGCGGGCGTCGCGGTGCAGAGCAGCCTGACGGCGGTAAAAGATGATTTCGACGTGTTGATCGATTTTACCCGCCCGGAAGGCACGCTGAACCATCTGGCGTTTTGCCGCGAGCATGGCAAAGGGATGGTCATCGGCACCACCGGTTTTGACGACGCTGGCAAGCAGGCGATTCGCGACGCCGCGCAGGAGATTGCCATTGTCTTCGCCGCTAACTTTAGCGTCGGCGTCAACGTCCTGTTAAAGCTGCTGGAGAAGGCGGCAAAGGTGATGGGCGACTACACCGACATCGAAATTATCGAAGCGCACCACCGGCATAAAGTGGATGCGCCGTCAGGCACCGCGCTGGCGATGGGCGAAGCGATCGCCGGAGCATTGAACAAAGATCTGAAGGAATGCGCCGTCTACAGTCGTGAAGGTCATACCGGCGAACGCGTTCCGGGCACCATTGGCTTCGCCACTGTCCGTGCGGGCGATATCGTCGGGGAGCATACGGCGATGTTTGCTGATATCGGTGAGCGTATTGAAATCACCCATAAAGCCTCCAGCCGGATGACCTTTGCTAATGGCGCGGTTCGCTCTGCATTATGGCTGAAAGACAAGAAAAATGGTCTGTTTGACATGCGTGATGTGCTGGATTTGAACAGTTTATAACGATTATTACCCATCGTGATGTGGTTATTGCAATCAATAAGTTATTGATGCAAGGGGCAATATATTGTTGCCCTTTTTTATTTTTATGGGTTTGGTGTGTGTTTTACGTTGTGATAGCTATAAATAATAATATTCATGTTGTTTTTGGTGAATGAAATGTAAATTTTGACCATTTGGTCCACTTTTTAGCGCTTCGTCGCCAGGTTTTACACTCTTTCCCGTCCGCAAGCGTTTTCTCAGCCAGGTTTGTTGATCTTTTTGGCGTAAAAATCACATGTTATGCGCCAGTGGCGTAAAATGACATTAAAAATCTCCGCTTTAAGTTGACTTTTATCCGACATCTCTCCAGAATGCCGCCGTTTGCCAAAAATCTGCGGGCAACAGATTTGCATTGATTCAGATCGTGTTTATGAATTAATATGCAAATAAAGTGAGTGGATATTCTCTGGAGGGTGTTTTGATTAAGTCAGCGCTATTGGTTCTGGAAGACGGAACCCAGTTTCACGGTCGGGCCATCGGGGCAACCGGCACGGCGGTTGGGGAAGTCGTTTTCAATACTTCAATGACCGGTTATCAAGAAATCCTCACTGATCCTTCCTATTCCCGCCAAATCGTCACTCTTACTTATCCTCATATTGGTAATGTCGGCACCAACGCCGCCGATGAAGAATCTTCTCAGGTACACGCGCAGGGTCTGGTGATCCGCGATCTGCCGCTGATTGCCAGCAACTTCCGCAATACTGAAGATCTTTCTTCTTATCTGAAGCGCCATAACATCGTGGCGATTGCCGATATCGATACCCGCAAGCTGACGCGTCTGCTGCGTGAGAAAGGGGCGCAGAACGGCTGCATCATCGCGGGCGACAGCCCGGATGCTCAGCTGGCGCTGGAGAAAGCGAAAGCGTTCCCGGGTCTGAACGGCATGGATCTGGCGAAGGAAGTGACCACCGCAGAAACCTACAGCTGGACGCAGGGCAGCTGGACTCTGGCGGGCGACCTGCCGGAAGCGAAAGCGGAAAGCGAGCTGCCGTTCCACGTTGTGGCGTATGACTTCGGCGCGAAACGCAACATCCTGCGCATGCTGGTGGACCGCGGCTGCCGCCTGACGGTGGTGCCGGCGCAGACCTCTGCCGAAGACGTGCTGAAAATGAATCCGGACGGTATTTTCCTCTCTAACGGCCCAGGCGACCCGGCGCCGTGCGATTACGCTATCGACGCGATTGAAAAATTCCTTGAGACCGATATTCCGGTATTCGGTATCTGCCTTGGCCATCAGCTGCTGGCGCTGGCGAGTGGTGCGAAGACCATTAAGATGAAGTTCGGCCACCACGGCGGCAACCATCCGGTGAAAGATATTGATAATAATGTGGTGATGATCACCGCGCAGAACCATGGTTTTGCGGTTGACGAAGCCACCTTGCCGGCCAACCTGCGCGTGACCCACAAGTCGCTGTTCGACGGCACCCTGCAGGGCATTCATCGTACCGACAAACCGGCGTTTAGCTTCCAGGGGCACCCTGAAGCGAGCCCGGGGCCGCATGATGCCGCGCCGCTGTTCGACCACTTTATCGAGTTAATTGAGCTCTACCGTCAGTCCGCGAAATAATCAGGAGTAAAAGAGCAATGCCAAAACGTACAGACATAAAAAGTATCCTGATTCTGGGCGCGGGCCCGATTGTTATCGGTCAGGCGTGTGAGTTTGACTACTCCGGCGCGCAGGCCTGTAAAGCCCTGCGTGAAGAGGGCTACCGCGTTATTCTGGTGAACTCCAACCCAGCGACCATCATGACCGACCCGGAAATGGCTGATGCGACCTACATCGAGCCGATTCACTGGGAAGTGGTACGTAAAATTATCGAAAAAGAGCGCCCGGATGCCGTGCTGCCGACCATGGGCGGCCAGACCGCGCTGAACTGTGCGCTGGAGCTGGAACGTCAGGGCGTGCTGGCAGAGTTCGGCGTGACCATGATCGGCGCCACTGCGGACGCGATTGATAAAGCGGAAGACCGTCGTCGCTTCGACGTGGCGATGAAGAAAATCGGCCTCGACACCGCGCGCTCCGGCATCGCCCACACCATGGAAGAAGCGCTGGCGGTTGCCGCCGACGTTGGCTTCCCGTGCATTATCCGTCCGTCCTTTACGATGGGCGGCACCGGCGGCGGTATAGCCTATAACCGCGAAGAGTTCGAAGAAATCTGCGAACGCGGCCTGGATCTCTCTCCGACCAACGAACTGCTGATCGATGAATCGCTGATCGGCTGGAAAGAGTACGAGATGGAAGTGGTGCGCGATAAGAACGACAACTGCATCATCGTCTGCTCGATTGAAAACTTCGATGCCATGGGGATCCATACCGGCGACTCCATCACCGTTGCCCCGGCGCAGACCCTGACCGACAAAGAATACCAAATCATGCGTAACGCCTCGATGGCGGTCCTGCGTGAAATCGGTGTGGAAACCGGCGGCTCAAACGTGCAGTTCTCGGTGAACCCGAAAGACGGTCGCCTGATCGTTATCGAAATGAACCCGCGCGTCTCCCGCTCTTCGGCGCTGGCCTCGAAAGCCACCGGCTTCCCGATTGCTAAAGTGGCGGCCAAGCTGGCAGTGGGCTACACCCTTGACGAGCTGATGAACGACATCACCGGCGGTCGCACTCCGGCTTCCTTCGAGCCGTCCATCGACTACGTGGTCACCAAAATTCCACGCTTCAACTTCGAAAAATTCGCTGGCGCGAACGACCGTCTGACCACGCAGATGAAATCCGTCGGCGAAGTGATGGCCATTGGCCGCACCCAGCAGGAATCGCTGCAGAAAGCGCTGCGCGGCCTGGAAGTGGGCGCCACCGGCTTCGACCCGAAAGTGAGCCTCGACGACCCGGAAGCGCTGACCAAAATTCGCCGCGAGCTGAAAGACGCTGGCGCCGAGCGTATCTGGTACATCGCGGATGCCTTCCGCGCCGGCCTCTCGGTAGACGGCGTCTTCAACCTGACCAATATCGACCGCTGGTTCCTGGTGCAGATTGAAGAGCTGGTGCGTCTGGAAGAGAAAGTGGTGGAAGTGGGCATCAACGGCCTCGACGCCGACTTCCTGCGTACCCTGAAGCGTAAAGGCTTTGCCGATGCGCGTCTGGCGAAACTGGCGGGCGTGCGGGAAGCGGAAATTCGCAAGCTGCGCGACCAGTATGACCTGCATCCGGTCTACAAGCGCGTGGACACCTGCGCCGCCGAATTCGCCACCGATACCGCCTACATGTACTCCACTTATGAAGAAGAGTGTGAGTCCAACCCGTCCGTTGACCGCGATAAAATCATGGTCCTCGGCGGCGGCCCGAACCGTATCGGCCAGGGTATCGAATTTGACTACTGCTGCGTACACGCCTCTCTGGCGCTGCGCGAAGACGGTTACGAGACCATCATGGTCAACTGTAACCCGGAAACCGTGTCTACCGACTATGACACCTCCGACCGTCTGTACTTCGAGCCGGTGACCCTGGAAGACGTGCTGGAAATCGTGCGCATCGAGAAGCCGAAGGGCGTTATCGTCCAGTACGGCGGCCAGACGCCGCTGAAGCTGGCGCGCGCCCTGGAAGCCGCAGGCGTACCGGTTATCGGCACCAGCCCGGACGCTATCGACCGCGCGGAAGACCGTGAGCGCTTCCAGCATGCGGTTGACCGTCTGAAGCTGAAGCAGCCGGCGAACGCCACCGTCACTGCCATTGAGCAGGCGGTAGAGAGAGCGAAAGAGATTGGCTACCCGCTGGTGGTTCGTCCGTCTTACGTGCTCGGCGGCCGGGCGATGGAAATTGTTTACGACGAACAGGATCTGCGCCGCTACTTCCAGACCGCGGTTAGCGTCTCCAACGATGCACCGGTACTGCTGGATCGCTTCCTCGACGACGCGATTGAAGTGGATGTCGATGCCATCTGCGACGGCGAAATGGTGCTGATTGGCGGCATCATGGAGCATATCGAGCAGGCGGGCGTACACTCCGGCGACTCAGCCTGTTCCCTGCCAGCGTATACGCTGAGCCAGGAAATTCAGGATGTGATGCGCGAGCAGGTGCAGAAGCTGGCTTTCGAGCTGCAGGTTCGTGGTCTGATGAACGTCCAGTTCGCGGTGAAAGATAACGAAGTTTATCTGATTGAAGTGAACCCGCGTGCGGCGCGTACCGTGCCGTTCGTCTCCAAAGCCACCGGTGTCCCGCTGGCGAAAGTCGCGGCGCGCGTAATGGCCGGTAAGACGCTGGCGCAGCAGGGCGTGACCAAAGAGATCATCCCGCCGTACTACTCTGTGAAAGAGGTGGTTCTGCCGTTCAACAAATTCCCGGGCGTTGACCCGCTGTTAGGGCCTGAAATGCGCTCTACCGGGGAAGTGATGGGCGTGGGTCGTACCTTCGCGGAAGCGTTCGCCAAAGCGCAGCTGGGCAGCAACTCAACCATGAAGAAACAGGGCCGCGCGCTGCTCTCCGTCCGCGAAGGCGATAAAGAGCGCGTGGTTGACCTGGCGGCGAAGCTGCTGAAGTTTGGCTTTGAGCTGGATGCGACCCACGGTACGGCGATTGTACTGGGCGAAGCCGGTATCAACCCGCGTCTGGTGAACAAGGTGCATGAAGGTCGTCCGCACATTCAGGACCGTATCAAGAATGGCGAATACACCTACATCATCAACACCACCGCAGGTCGCCAGGCGATTGAAGACTCCAAGCTGATTCGCCGCAGCGCGCTGCAGTACAAGGTGCATTACGACACCACCCTGAACGGCGGCTTTGCCACCGCGATGGCGCTGAACGCTGACGCCACCGAGAAGGTGATTTCGGTTCAGGAAATGCACGCGCAAATCACCAAATAAGCGCGCCGGCCTGGCCGGAGAGCAACAAACCAGGGCTGACGACATTGTCAGCCCTTTTTTTGGCTGCAGTCATCTTCGGAGAGTTCTGCTTTTAACCACCTGTCGGGTCAGGCTAACTATAGTGAGCACCATAACGATACCTATTGATGAAAAGACAGGAGGATACAATGCGGAACAATATTCTGGTGGCATCCGCACTGGCAGCGACGGCAATCATGTTCGTGGCCGGCTGCTCATCGAATCAGTCGATCAAAACCACCGATGGCAAGACCATTGTCACCAGCGGCAAACCGCAGGTGGATGATGACACCGGCCTCGTCTCATACAAAAATGCCGAAACCGGCCGCGTGGAGCAGATTAACCGCGACCAGGTGAAGTCCATGGATGAGCTGGATAACTAATGGTTATCCCAGGCCCCGCGGGGAGTGTGCGGGGCCGAACGATCGCGTTACAGTAGCGCGCGATCGATTTTAACCACGATTTTACGCAACGCTGCGCCTTGTTCGAGGCAGGCCATCGGGCGGTGTAATTCGCCAGGGAAGAGGATCGCCAGCTCTTCCGGGTAGAGATGAATCAGCGTTTCGCTGTCGATAGCCTGACAGAAACCGATATCCTGCGTCGTGTTGAAGTGACCATCTTCAACGACCGGCAGCCCTTTATTCCCGGCACCGATGATCTCTTCACCTTTCAGCACAATGTGAATGTCGAGATATTGACGATGATATTCCGGGCGTTGCTCGCTCAGCGGCCGGGTATGGCCTTCGACGACGGTAAAAAACACATTATCACTCTCGACGGTATATTTCCCCGGCGGCAGCGCGTGCGGTTGTTGCTGTAACACGGCCTGCAGCGCCTGGCGGATCACCGGCGGATAGAGCTCATTTTCGGCGGCGGCGGTTAAGGTATCGATAATCATGCCGGGATCCTCTGCGGTTGTTGCGAATGAAGTAACGTTAATGAGTGAGCGACAATACTGGCGATGTCGGGGGTAATATCGACGGCCAGAACATCGCTTTCACTGGCGTCTGGCGTCTCCAGGGCGGCAAACTGGCTACGCAGTAACGCTTCTGGCATAAAGTGGCCTTTACGCTGGCGCATTCGCTGCAAAATGCAGTCATAATCCCCGGTCAACCACAGGAAGCGTAGCTTCGCGTTCCCCTCACGCAGGCGGTCGCGATAGCGCTTTTTTAATGCGGAACAGACCAATACACCTGACTCGTTTTTCTGCTCAAGACTGAAAATGACGTCGGCGATACGCGTCAGCCACGGCTGACGATCCTCATCATTCAGCGGCTGGCTGGTGGCCATTTTGACGATATTGTTGCGTGGATGAAGGTCGTCGCCGTCGATAAATTTCGCTCCCAGCGCGTGGGCCAATGCCTGACCGACGGTGGATTTGCCGGTTCCGGAGACGCCCATCAAAATAATGCATTGTCCTGCCATCATGCGCTCCTTCTCTCAGACCGCGACCAGCATGCCGCCGTCAACGAACAGCAGATGGCCGTTGACGAAATTCGACGCGTTTGACGATAAAAAGACGGCAGCGCCGACCAGCTCCTGCGGATCGCCCCAGCGGGCGGCAGGGGTGCGTTTGCATAACCAGTCGGTAAACGCCTTATCCTCAACCAGCGTCCGGGTCATCGCCGTATTAAAGTAGCCCGGGGCAATGCCGTTGACCTGAATGTTGTGCCGCGCCAGCTCAACGCACATTCCGCGGGTTAGCATCTTCACCGCGCCTTTGGCGGCGGCGTAGGGGGTGATGGTGTCGCGCCCCAGCTCGCTCTGCATGGAGCAGATATTGATGATTTTTCCCTGCTGGCGGTCAACCATGCGCTTCGCGACGGCCTGAGAGACGAGAAATACCGCCGTCTGGTTAACTGAAATCACGTCATTCCATTCCTGCACCGGGAATTCGGTAAACGGGTGGCGGCGCTGGATCCCGGCGTTATTGAATAACACGTCAATCGGGCCAAGATGCGCTTCGATATTGGCAATGGCTTCTTCAACGGCCTCGGCATCGGTCACGTTAAATACCGCAGCATGGGCGGTGGCGCCTTCGTCGCGGAGCTTCATCACCGCATCGTCCGCTCGCGGGGCAGAAAGGTCATTAATAATGATTTCTGCGCCATATTGCGCCAGACCCTGAGCCATGACAAAACCGATCCCCTGTCCTGCGCCCGTAATTAAAATGCGTTTACCTTGTAAGCTGAAAAGATCGTTCATCTCGATATCCTGATTAGCGGCTGAAGAAAACCTGTGCCCTATCTCACGGATTTTTACCGGGGGAAACTGTGATGAAGATCACTCGGAACCGTGTTACAAAAAGGGGTTACTTTAAACGTGACGCTGCCGGTAAATCTCGCTGACTCAACGGGTTAACGGCTACGGACTGGCATTCTCTTTTGCCCCCCCGACAGGCATAATGGCCTGAAGCAGTCAGGTATTTGGCGGACACACAGATGAAAGCACAACGCATTACTCTCCATGATATTGCCGAGCTGGCTGGCGTAACCAAGATGACCGTTAGCCGCTATTTGCGCACCCCGGAAAAGGTGAAACCGGAGACGGCGGAGCGTATTGCCAGCGTGATAGCGGAGATCGGCTATCAGCCCGACCCGGATAATCCGGCGATGACCAGCGTCGCCGTGCCGCGGATTGGCGTACTCATTCCCTCCTTTCATAATCAAATTTTTGCCGATCTGCTGGCCGGCATCGAATCTGTTACCGCCGGGCATGGTTACCAGACGCTGGTGGTGAATTACGACTACGATCGCCAGCGTGAAGAGGAGCAGATTGCCGCCGTGCTGGCGTTTAACGTGAAAGGACTGCTGCTGACCGAGTCGGTGCACTCCCTGCGGGCGGACAAGTATCTGAATGCCGCGAAGATCCCGATCGCCGAAGTGATGGGGCTGGCGGAGAATCCAGGACGCATTAACGTCGGATTCGATAACTTCCAGGCCGGCTTCGATATGACCACCATGCTGCTGGCCAGCGGTAAACGACGGATCATCTACTTCGGCTCGATGTCTGACGTCCGCGACGAGCAGCGTTATCTGGGCTACTGTCGGGCGATGGAGAGTGCCGGGCTGGCGGTGGGGCGCATTGCGCCGAATAAAGTCTCGTCGGTTTCCATTGGCACCGGCATGATGACCCTGGCGCGGCAAATGTACGCCGATATGGACGGTATCCTGTGCACTAATGACGACCTGGCGGTGGGCGTGTTACAGGAGTGCCTGGCATCCGGTATCAGCGTGCCCCAGGAGCTGGCTATCGCGGGCTTTCATGGCCTGGAGATTGGCCAGATCGTCTCTCCCCGGCTGGCCAGCGTCCTGACGCCGCGCTTCGAGATGGGTAAGGTGGCGACAGAGATTTTAATAAAGAAAATCAAAGGACTGCCCACCATTGAAAAAGTGGACCTCCACTACCGCCTGTCGATGGGCGAAACGATTTAACGGCCACCAGCCAGCGCCTGTCGTGTGTTAGCGAAAGGTTAATGCGCGCGCGGTCCATCGCCTGTCTGGTCGCCGTTTTGTCTTCACGATCACGCGTCCGGTAACACGCATTTTTAACACGATTCAGCGTGATACAGATCGCAAAATCCCCCGATAAAAACCCGTTTGATAGTGGCTACCGTCGTAACCAAACGTCAAACAGGTGATCTGATGAAGAGTGTTATTCCCCGCGCCGTCCTTTTAGTGGCCCCCGTAATTGAAACCCTGCAGCGGCAGCTGGCGGAGCATTTCCCGCTGCTGCGTCTCTACGAGCAGGACGATCCGATCGCCTTTCTGCGTGAACAAGGAGAGAACATTGCCGTCGTGGTCACTCGCGGCGACGTCGGCGTAGCAAACAGCGTCCTTGAGTTGCTGCCTCAGGCTGGGCTGATTGCCATCTTCGGCGTCGGTACCGATGCGGTGGATCTGGCGTATGCCCGCTCGCGGCAAATTGCCGTCACCATCACCTCCGGGGTGTTGACGAATGATGTCGCTGACCTGGCGATGGGGCTGCTGCTGGCCGGTTCCCGTCAGCTCTGTCAGGGTGATCGCTTTGTCCGCGAGGGACGCTGGCTGAGCGGTGGTATGCCGTTGGCGACTCAGGTCAGCGGGAAGCGTATCGGCCTGCTGGGCATGGGGAATATTGGCCAGGCGATCGCCCGCCGGGCGCGGGGTTTTGATATGCAGGTGCTGTATACCGACCGTAAAAAGATAGCGGGCCTCGATTATCAGTGGTGTGCCGACCTGCATACCCTGGCGCATGAGAGCGATTTTCTGGTGATTGCCGCATCCGGCGGCGAGGCGAACCGCGGCATCATCGACGCCTCGGTGTTTAACGTGATGCCGGCTCATGCCTGGCTTATCAATATTGCCCGCGGTTCGCTGGTGGATGAAAAGGCGTTGATCCACGCGTTACAAAACGGCGTTATCGCCGGGGCCGGGCTCGATGTTTTCGAACAGGAACCCCAGGTCCCGGCGGCGCTGATCGCCCTCGATAACGTGGTGCTGCAGCCGCATGTCGCCAGCGCCACGCAGGAAACACGACAGAAAATGAGCGAAGTGGTTTTTGCTAACGTCGCCGCCTGGTTTGCCGGCGCAGCGCTGCCAAACGCTATCGATTAATTAGCTTTTTATTTCTGTACCCGCGCGATCTCAATCAAAACAATAACCTCTGCATAGAGAGTGCAAATATATGAACGAGAAAATTCCCAGCACCCGTTGGCTGCGTATCATTGTGCCGGTGTTAATTGCCTGCATTATGTCATTTATGGACCGGGTTAATATTAGCTTTGCCCTGCCAGGCGGCATGGAGGCCGATTTAGGCATTACCAGCCAAATGGCCGGCGTGGCCAGTGGTATCTTTTTTATTGGTTATTTATTTTTGCAAATTCCCGGTGGGCGAATTGCGGTTAACGGCAGCGGTAAAAAATTTATTGCCTGGTCGCTGGTAGCCTGGGCTATCGTTTCCGTGGCGACAGGGTTTGTGACTCATCAATATCAACTGCTGGTGCTGCGATTTATTCTCGGGGTTTCGGAAGGGGGAATGCTGCCGGTAGTGCTGACCATGGTCAGCAATTGGTTTCCGGAAAAAGAGCTGGGTCGCGCGAACGCGTTTGTGATGATGTTTGCCCCGCTCGGCGGCATGCTCACCGCGCCGGTCTCCGGCGCCATTATTGCGGCGCTTGACTGGCGCTGGCTGTTTATCATCGAAGGGCTGTTGTCGCTGGTGGTGCTGGTCGTGTGGTGGTTTATGATCAGCGACCGTCCGCAAGAGGCCCACTGGTTGCCCGCCCGCGAGCGTGACTATCTGGTGACCACCCTGGCCGCCGAGCGTGCGGCGAAGCAGGCCGAAGCCCCAGTCAGCAAGGCCCCGGTGAAGGATGTGTTTGGTAATGCCGGACTGATGAAGCTGGTGATCCTCAATTTTTTCTACCAGACCGGGGATTATGGCTACACGCTGTGGCTGCCGACCATTCTGAAGGGGTTAACCGGCGGCAACATGGCCAGCGTTGGCTTCCTGGCGGTGCTGCCGTTTGTCGCCACGCTGGCCGGGATCTATGTGATTTCGTTGTTCAGCGACCACAGCGGTAAGCGTCGTCTGTGGGTTCGCTTCTCGCTCTACAGTTTTGCGGCAGCGCTGGTGGCGTCGGTGGTGCTGCGCGACCACATGGTGGCGGCCTATATCGCGCTGGTGATCTGCGGCTTCTTTCTCAAATCGGCTACCAGTCCGTTCTGGTCGATGCCGGGGCGTATCGCTTCGCCGGAGGTGGCGGGCAGCGCACGCGGGGTGATCAATGGTCTGGGCAATCTCGGCGGATTCTGTGGCCCCTATCTGGTGGGCGTGATGATGTATCTCTACGGCCAGAATGTGGCGGTCTGCGCCCTGGCCGGTTCGTTGATTATCGCCGGCACAATGACCTTTCTGCTACCGAAGCAATGCGATCTGGTCGACAGCGATTCTGATGTGGCGATCAAGAATCAACCCCGAAATGCGTAACCCACTGCGACATAAATCACAGTTATCATTGTAAGCGGTTGGCTTAACTGTCTACACTCTTGCTGATTACGACAAGAGCAAACGCAGGCCAATCAATGATTCTGATAATTTATGCGCATCCTTATCCGCAGCATTCTCATGCGAATAAGCGAATGCTTGAACAGGCAGGGACGCTTGAAGGCGTAGAGATACGCTCCCTCTATCAACTCTATCCCGACTTTAATATCGATGTCGCCGCCGAGCAGGCGGCGCTGGTCCGTGCCGATCTGGTTATCTGGCAGCACCCTATGCAATGGTATAGCGTACCGCCGCTGCTCAAGCTGTGGATGGACAAAGTGTTGGCGCACGGCTGGGCCTATGGTCACAACGGTATTGCCCTGCGCGGTAAATCGCTGATGTGGGCGGTGACCACCGGCGGCGGTGAAAGCCACTTCGACATCGGCTCATTCCCCGGTTTTCCGGTGCTGGCGCAGCCGTTGCAGGCAACCGCGCTTTACTGCGGAATGAAATGGCTGCCGCCGTTCGCCATGCACTGCACTTTTATCTGCGATGACGAAACGCTGCAGGCGCAGGCCCGCCATTATCGTCAACGCTTAATCGACTGGCAGGAGGCACACCAGAATGGATAGCCATACGCTGATACAAGCGCTGATTTACCTGGGCGCCGCGGCGCTGATTGTGCCCATCGCCGTCCGCCTGGGGCTGGGGTCGGTGCTGGGCTATCTGATCGCTGGCTGTATTATCGGCCCGTGGGGGCTGCGGCTGGTGACTGACGCCGAGGCGATTCTGCACTTTGCCGAGATCGGCGTGGTGCTGATGCTGTTCGTGATTGGTCTGGAGCTGGATCCGCAGCGGCTGTGGAAGCTACGTGCCTCGGTGTTCGGCGGCGGCGCGCTGCAGATGGTGGCCTGCGGGGTATTGATCGGTCTGTTCTGCATGCTGCTGGGCCTGCGCTGGCAGGTGGCCGAGCTGATAGGCATGACCCTGGCGCTCTCTTCCACAGCCATTGCGATGCAGGCGATGAATGAGCGCAATCTGACGGTGTCGCAGATGGGGCGGAGCGCCTTCGCGGTGCTGCTGTTCCAGGATATCGCGGCGATCCCATTGGTGGCGATGATCCCCCTGCTGGCGGCCAGCGGCGGCGCCACCTCGCTGGTGGCGTTTGCCCTCTCCGCGCTGAAGGTGGCCGCGGCGCTGGCGCTGGTGGTGGCCCTGGGGCGCTATCTGACCCGTCCGCTGCTGCGCTTTGTCGCCCGTTCCGGCCTGCGCGAAGTGTTCAGCGCCGTGGCGCTGTTCCTGGTCTTCGGCTTTGGATTGCTGCTGGAGGAAGTCGGGCTGTCGATGGCGATGGGGGCGTTTCTCGCCGGGGTGCTGCTGGCCAGCTCCGAGTATCGTCATGCGCTGGAGAGCGATATCGAGCCGTTTAAAGGGCTGCTGCTGGGGCTGTTCTTTATCGGCGTCGGCATGTCGATTGACTTCGGCACTCTCGTGACCCATCCGCTGCGTATCGTTATTTTGCTGGTCGGTTTCCTGGCGATAAAAATGCTGATGCTGTGGCTTATCGCCAGGCCGCTGGGCGTGCCACGCGCCCAGCGCCGCTGGTTTGCGGTGCTGCTGGGGCAGGGAAGCGAGTTCGCGTTTGTGGTCTTTGGCGCCGCGCGGATGGCGGATGTGCTGGACGGCGAATGGGCTAAGGCGCTGACCCTGGCGGTGGCGCTGTCGATGGCGGCAACGCCGGTCTTGCTGGTCCTGCTGACCCGTCTGGAGAAATCGGCCAGCGGCCAGGCGCGGGATGCTGACGAGATTGATGAAGAGCAGCCGCGGGTGATTGTTGCCGGCTTTGGCCGCTTCGGGCAGATTGCCGGGCGACTGTTGCTCTCCAGCGGGGTGAAGATGGTTATCCTCGATCACGACCCGGATCATGTTGATACCTTGCGCAAATTTGATATGAAGGTTTTCTACGGCGATGCCACCCGGGTCGACCTGCTGGAATCGGCCGGCGCCGAAAAGGCGGAAGTACTGATCAATGCCATAGACGATCCGCACGTCAGCCTTGAGCTGGTGGAAAGGGTAAAAGAGCATTTTCCGCATCTGCAGATCATCTCCCGCGCCCGCGATGTCGATCATTACATCAAGCTGCGCCAGGCTGGCGTCGAGGCGCCGGAGCGTGAAACCTTCGAGGCGGCGCTGAAGTCCGGCCGAATGACGCTGGAGGCGCTGGGACTCGGCGCCTATGAAGCCCGCGAGCGGGCCGATCTGTTCCGTCGCTTCAACCTGCAGATGGTCGAAGAGATGGTGGCGATGGCGGAAAACGACGCGGCGTCGCGGGTGGCGGTCTTCAAGCGGACCAGCGATATGCTCACCGGCATCATCAACGAAGATCGTCATCATCTGTCGCTGGTGCAGCGTCACGGCTGGCAGGGGACGGAAGAGGGCAGGCACACCGGGGATATTGCCGATGAGCCGGAAAATAAGCCCTCAGCCTGACGCTCGTCAGTAACATTTTGTTTTCCGTTTAGAACCGGTTCTGGCGGCCCACGGTGTGAACGTGGGCTTGCCAGCAAATCAGAAAATTTTCTTATTCTTTACCTTCCGGCCAGTCGACGAAGTAGTACGCTTTCCGTATAGTGGCGACAATTTTTTGCACTCGGGAATGAATGAATGATCAGTCTGATTGCGGCGTTAGCGGTAGATCGCGTCATTGGTATGGAAAACGCCATGCCATGGAACCTGCCTGCCGATCTCGCCTGGTTCAAACGCAACACGTTAAATAAGCCGGTGGTGATGGGGCGTCTGACCTGGGAATCCATTGGGCGCCCGTTGCCGGGGCGTAAAAATATCGTGATCAGCAGCAAACCCGGCAGCGACGATCGCGTGCAGTGGGTCTCCTCAGTGGAGGAAGCGATTGCTGCCTGCGGCGATGTGGAAGAGATTATGGTGATTGGCGGCGGCCGCGTTTATGAGCAGTTCCTGCCGAAAGCGCATAAGCTCTATCTGACGCACATTGATGCGGAAGTGGAAGGCGATACCCATTTCCCGGATTACGACCCGGACGAGTGGGAGTCGGTGTTCAGCGAGTTTCATGACGCTGACGCGCAGAACTCCCACAGCTACTGCTTTGAGATCCTCGAACGCCGTTAAGCGGGAAGGATAGCAATGAAAAAACCCCGGTCGCGCCTGGCGTGACCGGGGTTTTCTTTTGCGTGAATTCCGCGACGAAGGCGCAATCAGTATCTCGTCATGTTCCCCGTCGCGGGCTTCGTCTTTCGGGAGCGCTGTCCGGGCGACAAATCGCAAGGAAATGTAGGTCGGGTAAGGCGTGAGCCGCCACCCGACACAAAAGTGGCTCCGCGCCCGCCGTTCTTGCCCGGGGCGACAAATCGCAAGGCAATGTAGCCCGGATAAGGCGCAACGCGCCGCCATCCGGGAAGACTCAGGACGCGACGGCTTCGCCTTCGTCGAGGCTTTTCTGGCGGTTCGACGGCTGGGTGAAGTACTGCTTATCTTCCCAGCGCAGGCAGGTGAGTTCCCCGCCCCAGCAGCAGCCCGTATCCAGGGCGTAAATCCCCTCCGGCGTACCGCGTCCCTCCAGTGAAGCCCAGTGGCCAAAGGCAATGCTGTAGGCATTGCTGACCGGGCCAGGAATGGCAAACCACGGCTTCAGCGGCGCTGGGGCGTCCTCGGGCGCCTCTTTCGAATACATATCCAGCTGGCCGTTGGGGAAGCAGTAGCGCATGCGGGTAAAAGCATTAGAGATAAAGCGCAGGCGCGCCAGACCGCTCAGCTCGTTGCTCCAGTGATTCGGCATATCGCCATACATGGCATCGAGGAAGAAAGGGTAGGAGTCGCTGGAGAGCACCGCTTCTACATCGCGCGCGCACTGCTGGGCGGTCTCCAGATCCCACTGCGGCGTGATGCCTGCGTGGGCCATCACCAGCTTTTTCTCTTCATCCACCTGCAGCAGCGGCTGGCGACGCAACCAGTTGAGCAGCTCGTCGGCATCCGGGGCTTCCAGCAGGGATTTCAGACGATCCTTCGGCTTGTTACGGCTGATACCGGCGAAGACGGCCAGCAGGTGGAGATCATGGTTGCCCAGCACCAGTCGCACACTGTCGCCCAGAGATTTGACATAGCGCAGGACCTCCAGCGACCCCGGGCCACGGGCCACCAGATCGCCGGTCAGCCATAGCGTATCGGTGCTCGGGTCGAATTCAACCTGCGCTAATAATGCGATCAGTTCATCGTAGCAACCGTGAACGTCGCCAATAAGGTATGTTGACATTGTTTTAATGAATGAGCGTTGGAACTGCGAGACGGAACACAGGGATCTCGATACGGAACGGCGCGCCGTCGATATCGATCATCTCATAATGACCCTGCATGGTTCCCAGCGGCGTTTCGATGACCGCGCCGCTGGTATATTGATATTCACCGCCAGCGGGAATATGTGGTTGCTCGCCGACCACCCCTTCACCCTGAACTTCAGTCTCACGACCGTGGCCGTTAGTGATGAGCCAGTAGCGGCCAAGCAGCTGAACCTGACTCCGCCCCAGATTGCGAATGGTGACGGTATAAGCGAAGACGTAACGCTCTTCTTCCGGAGAAGACTGCGATTCGATATAGACGCTTTGCACCTGAACGCAAACACGAGGCGAATTAATCATGGTTAGCTCTCCTTCGAAGGCAGATTGTTGGATAACCAGTTGGCCATCTTACAGTACTGCTCTACAGAAATATTTTCCGCACGCACTGCCGGGTCGACGCCCAGCTCGGTCAACACTTCAACGCTAAACAGATTGCCGAGACTATTGCGGATGGTCTTACGGCGCTGGTTGAAGGCTTCGGTGGTGATGCGGCTCAGTACCCGGACCTCTTTTACCGGATACGGCATGGTGCGGTGCGGCACCAGGCGAACCACCGCGGAGTCAACCTTAGGCGGCGGGGTAAACGCGCTCGGCGGCACTTCGAGTACCGGGATCACCTGGCAATAATATTGCGCCATCACGCTTAACCGACCATACGCCTTACTGTTCGGCCCGGCAACCAGACGATTGACCACTTCCTTCTGCAGCATAAAGTGCATATCGGCAATGGCATCAGTATAGCTGAACAGATGGAACATTAGCGGCGTCGAGATATTGTACGGCAGGTTGCCGAAGACGCGCAGCGGCTGGCCCATTTTCTCCGCCAGTTCGCCGAAGTTCATGGTCATCGCATCCTGCTGATAGATGGTCAGCTTCGGTCCGAGGAACGGGTGCGTCTGCAGGCGAGCCGCCAGATCGCGGTCCAGTTCGATAACGGTCAGCTGGTCAAGACGTTCGCCGACCGGTTCGGTCAGCGCGGCGAGACCCGGGCCGATTTCAACCATCGCCTGGCCTTTCTGCGGATTAATCGCCGAGACGATGCTGTCGATCACAAACTGATCGTTGAGGAAGTTCTGCCCGAAGCGTTTACGGGCTAAATGGCCCTGATGGACTCGATTATTCATTGGGTATTAACAATCATTTTGATGGCGAGATTAAGCGCCGTGATAAAACTGCCGACGTCCGCTTTTCCCTGACCCGCTAATTCCAGTGCGGTGCCGTGGTCGACGGAGGTACGAATAAAAGGTAAACCGAGCGTAATGTTCACGCCGCGGCCAAAGCCCTGGTATTTTAGCACGGGCAGGCCCTGATCGTGGTACATCGCGAGTACCGCATCGGCATGGTCAAGGTATTTGGGCTGAAAGAGGGTGTCTGCCGGCAGCGGACCGCTGAGGTTCATCCCCTTCGCGCGCATCTCTTCCAGCACCGGAATAATGGTGTCTATCTCTTCCGTTCCCATATGGCCGCCTTCGCCAGCGTGCGGGTTAAGCCCGCAAACCAGCACATGCGGCTGGGCAATGCCAAATTTCGTGCGCAGATCGTGATCGAGAATGGTGATGATCTCGCGCAGCAGCTCGGGCGTTATTGCTTCGCTGATGGCTTTCAACGGCAGATGGGTCGTCACCAGCGCCACCCGCAGCTCCTCGGTCGCCAGCATCATTACCACTTTGCTGGCCTTCGCGCGCTCTTCGAAGAACTCGGTATGACCGGTGAAGGCGATGCCGGCGTCGTTGATGTTGCCTTTGTGCACCGGGCCGGTCACTAACGCCGCAAATTCGCCGCTAAGGCAGCCGTCGCAAGCGCGCGCCAGCGTTTCCACGACATAGGCGCCGTTTTGCACGTTCAGCACGCCGGGTTCCGCCGGAACGTTCAGCGGTACGTTAAGCAGCGTCAGCGTACCAGCGCGTTGCGGAACGGGCGGTTGCGCAGGATCGTATGGGAGGAGAGATAAAGGAAGACCGAGCCGCTGGGCTCGGTCAGTTAACAGGGCGCCGTCGGCGCAGATCACCAGCTCAACTGGCCAGTCGCGCTGGGCAAGCTGCACGACCAGGTCAGGGCCAATCCCGGCGGGTTCGCCGGGAGTGATGACAACTTTACGGATTTCAGGCATCGATATTAGTTGCTCAGAATTTTAACATACGCACTGGCGCGCTGTTCCTGCATCCAGGTTGCCGCTTCTTCAGAGAATTTGCGGTTCATCAGCATGCGGTATGCACGATCTTTCTGCGCGGCGTCGGTTCTGTCGACCTGACGGCTATCCAGCAGTTCGATCAGATGCCAGCCGAAGGAGGAGTGCACCGGTCCGCTGGTCTGCCCTTTGTTCAAACGCATCAGCGCATCGCGGAATGCCGGATCGAAGATGTCCGGCGTCGCCCAACCTAAATCACCGCCCTGGTTTGCTGAACCCGGATCTTCAGAGAACGCTTTCGCCGCTTTGGCGAAGGTGGTTTTCCCGCTCTTAATGTCAGCCGCGATTTGTTCCAGTTTGGCCTGGGCCTGGGCATCATTCATGATCGGCGACGGCTTAAGCAGAATATGACGGGCATGCACTTCGGTGACGGAGATGTTCTGAGTCCCGCCGCGCAGGTCGTTGACTTTCAGAATGTGGAAGCCGACGCCAGAGCGGATCGGGCCGACGATATCCCCTTTTTTGGCGGTGCTTAACGCCTGGGCGAAAATACCTGGCAGCTCCTGGATACGACCCCAGCCCATCTGGCCTCCCTTCAGCGCCTGTTGGTCAGCGGAGTAGGTGATGGCCAGTTTACCGAAGTTAGCGCCGTTGCGCGCTTGTTCAACGATGGCATTCGCTTGCTCCTGAGCTGCGGCAACTTCATCCGCGGTCGGGTTTTCCGCCAGCGGGATCAGGATGTGGCTCAGGTTAAGCTCGGTGCTGGCATCGTTCTGGTCGCCAATCTGTTTTGCCAGCGCTTCGACTTCCTGCGGCAGCACGGTGATACGGCGACGCACTTCATTGTTACGCACTTCCGAAATCAGCATCTCTTTGCGGATCTGGCTACGGTAGGTGTTGTAGTTGATGCCTTCATAGGCCAGACGGCTGCGCATCTGATCCATGGTCATGTTGTTTTGTTTGGCGATGTTGGCGATGGCCTGATCGAGCTGGTCGTCAGAGACCTTCACGCCCATCTTCTGCCCCAACTGCAATACGATCTGGTCCATGATCAGTCTTTCGAGGATTTGATGGCGCAGTGTCGCGTCATCCGGCAGCTGTTGGCCAGCCTGACCCGCATTGAGCTTAACTGATTGCATCAAACCATCGACGTCGCTTTCCAGCACGACGCCATTATTGACGACGGCCGCTACTTTATCGACCACCTGAGGGGCAGCGAAACTGGTATTCGCGATCATGGCGATACCGAGAAGCAGCGTTTTCCAGTTCTTCATACTTTTTCCATTTCAATTAACCGCAAATGCGGACGATGTTGTAAACCAGCCGCATCACAGGGAGCTCTGGTACGGTAAAATGTTCGAACGCAGCATCTGCTGGGTGCCGAGGCCGTAGTTAGAGCTCAGACCGCGCAATTCAATATTGATTCCGAAGGTGTTGTCGTATTTGCTCTCGCCGCCGTTGTTGTTGCTATCCCAGCCGTTGACTTTACGTTCGTAGCCAAGACGGATGGCGTAGCAGCAGGAGTTATACTGAACACCCAACATCTGGTTTGCTGCTTTCCGGGTATTGGTATCGAAGTAGTATGCCCCGACCACGGACCAGCGATCGACGATCGGCCAACTGGCGGTCATCCCCACCTGCGAAATACCCTGTTTATATTGTGCCGCCGTGGAATATGAAGGCAGTGTAGCCTGAATATATTCCGGGCTGGCGTAACGATAGTTAAGCTGGACTAAGCGGTTTTCATCGCGACGGTATTCAATGGTGCCGTTACCGGTGGCGACGTTATCCAGACGGGTGTCGTACTGGATCCCTCCGCGTAAACCCCAGTCATCGGCGATGCGCCAGTAGGTATCGCCGGCCCATACCAGTGAACCCGTGGTGTCGTTGTTCTCCCAGTTGATGTTGTCATCACCGGTGCGTGACTCGGTGAAATAGTAGATTTGACCAACGGAAATATTAAAACGTTCCACGGCGGCGGCATCATACACGCGAGAGGTGATGCCGGTAGTGACCTGGTTGGCTGACGCGATGCGGTCCAGACCGCTATAGGTACGGTCGCGGAACAGGCCGGTGTAGTCCGACTGCAATAGCGTGGAGTCGTAGCTACCGATTTCACTCTGATCGCGGTACGGCACGTACAGATACTGCATGCGCGGTTCCAGCGTTTGGGTGAATCCCTCCTGCAGGTCGCGTTCAAAGACCATTTTACCGTCGATTTTAAACTGCGGCATTACGCGGCTGACAGACTCTTTGTAGTCAGTGCCGTTGGCGGCGTTGTACTTATCGAGGTTGCTCTGCTGGTAGTGGGTCGCCAGCAGCTTGGCTTCAGTATTCAGACTGCCCCAGGCGTTGGACAGCGGCAGGTTGATCGTCGGTTCGAGGTGAACGCGGGTCGCTTCCGGCATGTTGTTATTCGAGTTAACAAAATGGGCGACCTGACCGTACAGATGGGTATCGAACGGACCGACATCGTTCTGGTAGTAGTTGATGTCGAGCTGCGGCTCAGCCGAGTAGGAGTTGCTCGATTCCCGGTCAAAGACCTGGAACTGCTTGGTCGATACCGTCGCGTCAAAGTTCTGATTGACGTAACCGGCGCTGAATTTCTGCGTCGCATAGCCGTCGGTACTGGAACCATATTTCGAGCTGAAATCGTTGAAGTAGTCAGGATCGCTGACCTTGGTGTAGTCAGCGTTCAGACGCCATACCTGATCGATAACCCCGGAGTGGTTCCAGTAGAACAGCCAGCGGCGGCTGTTGCTGTCGCTCGAGTGATCGTCTTCGTAGACTTTATCCGACGGCAGGTAGTCGAATTCAGTTAAGCCGCTGCCGAGCTGGGTCAGGTAGCGGAATTCGTTTTCCCACATCACGCCGCCGCGTTTGTTCATATAGTGCGGGGTGATAGTGGCATCGAAGTTCGGCGCAATGTTCCAGTAGTACGGCAGGGAGAATTCCACACCGTTTTTGGTACTGTATTTGGCGTTCGGGATCAGGAAACCGGAACGACGTTTGTCGCCCACCGGCAACTGCAGGTAAGGGCTGTAGAAAATCGGTACTGAGCCCAGCTTAAAGCGGGCGTTCCAGATCTCGGCAACCTGCTCTTCACGGTCGTGGATGACTTCGCTGCCCACGACGCTCCAGGTGTCGGAGCCCGGCAGACAGGAGGTAAAGCTGCCGTTTTCCAGAATGGTATAGCGGTTTTCGCCGCGCTGTTTCATCAGGTCCGCCGTGCCGCGTCCCTGGCGTCCGACCATTTGATAATCGCCCTGCCAGACGTTGGTATCTTTGG
The DNA here is from genome assembly GCF_033100215.1 of Klebsiella sp. w6. Taxonomy (NCBI): domain Bacteria; kingdom Pseudomonadati; phylum Pseudomonadota; class Gammaproteobacteria; order Enterobacterales; family Enterobacteriaceae; genus Klebsiella; species Klebsiella sp. w6. The sequence continues at coordinate 4,703,063 of NZ_CP136907.1, read as the reverse complement.
TGTTCAGGTTTGACCAGGCTTTAGGCCCTTTGAGGATCACCTGGTTATCGTCGTAATGGACGTTGCCCAGCGCATCCACCGTTCGCACCGGTTGCGCCTGGCCCGCGGCCTGCTGCTGATGCAGCTGCACTTCGTCGGCACGCAGGCGGCTGTTCCCCTGGTTAATATCGACGTTGCCGGTGAAGACGGCATTATCCGGGTAGTTGCCCTTCGCATGATCGGCGTTAATCGTCACCGGCAGATCGCCAGGCCGCCCTTCCACGAGCGGACGATCAAAGCTTGGCACGCCAAGCATACATTGCGTTGCGAGATCGGCAGCGAGGCCTTGTTGGCTATACAAGGCGCTGGCAATCATCGTAGCCAGGAGGCTGGGAATACGTTTTTTCATACGTTGTATTTATTGTTCCATCATCTTGTGGCAGCGGCTTGCAAACGGTCAGAGCCTAACTTACTCAACATTATCACGCTAGTGTTAATCCTGCCCGTTTCGAGCCCGAGCGTTAGGCACCCTGTTGAATGACGAGTATGATAAAGCAAATTATAGGCTATGTCCCACAATTGACCGAGGCGCGAGTGCCGGGTAACGTGCGGTCATATTCGAGCTTAACGGCGATAAACAGTTGGGGAGTCTATGCAGTATTTGGGTAAAGTGATTGGCGTGGCAGTGGCTTTGCTGATGGGCGGTGGGTTTTGGGGTGTCGTGCTCGGCTTCCTGGTGGGCCATATGTTTGACCGGGCGCGCAGTCGCCGGTTGAATCTCTTCGCCAATCAACAGGAACGCCAGTCGCTCTTCTTTTCCACCACCTTTGAAGTGATGGGGCATCTGACCAAATCCAAGGGTCGCGTCACCGAAGCTGATATTCATGTCGCCAATGTGCTGATGGATCGCATGAACCTGCACGGCGCATCGCGTACGGCGGCGCAGCAGGCGTTTCGCGACGGCAAGGCCGACAACTATCCGCTGCGCGAGAAGATGCGTCAGCTGCGCAGCGTCTGCTTTGGGCGCTTCGATCTGATTCGGATGTTTCTGGAAATTCAGCTGCAGGCGGCGTTCGCTGACGGCGAATTGCACCCCAACGAACGTGAAGTGCTGTTCGTCATCGCTGACGAGCTTGGCATCTCCCGCGCCCAGTTCGATCAATTCCTGCGGATGATGCAGGGCGGCGCCCAGTTTGGCGGCGGTTCGCAGCAGCAATCGTATGGTCAGCACGGCGGCAATGCCGGCTGGCAGCAGGCGCAGCGCGGGCCAACCCTCGAAGATGCCTGCAATGTGCTGGGGGTGAAACCGACCGATGACGCGGCGACGGTGAAGCGCGCCTATCGTAAGCTGATGAACGAACATCATCCGGACAAGCTAGTGGCGAAAGGGCTGCCGCCGGAGATGATGGAGATGGCCAAACAGAAAGCTCAGGAGATCCAGAAGGCCTGGGAGCTGATCAAAGAGCAGCGCGGCTTCTGAGTTTTCCCGCCCCTCCCGTCCGGCGAGGGGTTTTAGTTTTTAGGCTGTGCGCGTCGGTACAGCCGCCGCGGATGGCCGATTTTTCCATACAGCATCTCCACTTCCAGAAAGCCGGTCTCGACACCGTGTTCCAGATAGCGCCGGGCGGTGGTTTTGCTGAGCCCGGCGGCGCTGACCACCTCATCGACGGAAAAACAGTGTGCTTCCCGGCCGCTAAACAATCCCTGCACCAGCGCCAGCGTCTTCTCTTCAATGCCCTTACTGCCGCTATCCACGCGGAAGTTCTTCGCCTGCAGTTGGTAGAGAGAATCGACGTTCTGCTGATCGACGATTTTCCATTCCCGCTGCTGATCGTAAAACTGGATAAAGCGCTCAAGCGACTGGCTCAGCCGCTTCCAGGAGACGGGCTTAAGGATATAGTCGAAGGCGCCGTTGCGGATGGCCAGGCTGCAGGTTTCCATATCGCTGGCGGCGGTGATAAAGATCACTGAGCAATGGGTGGTTGCCAGCACCGGGTCGGTCATCAGCGTGACGCCTTTGCCGTCCGGTAAATAGTTATCCAGCAGCACCAGCTGCGGCGGACTGGCGTGGAGCAACTGCCGCGCCTGAGCGAGGGAGGCCGCCATGCCTGCCAGCCGCAGTCGCGGGTGTTTTTGCACAAGCTCGGCGTGCAGGCGCGCCAGCTCGCTCTCATCTTCAATGATCAGCACATCGACCAGGTCATGATGCATTGTGGGCCTCCGTTTGCGGACAGGCGGGGGCGTCGGCCGGGATAAACAGGGTGAAGATGGTTCCCCGCGGCGCGTTGTCGGCGACTTCGATGGTGCCGCCCGCCTGAGTGACATAATGTTCAATAAGATACAGACCAATGCCGTGATCGCCACGGGTTTTGGTGGTCACGCCGCGTTCAAAAATGCGGTCGCGAATATCGGGACGAATGCCGACGCCGCGGTCAGCCACTTCGATGATCAGTTCCCGGGCGTTGAGCTGAATCAGCACTTCCACCGGCTCGTGCGGCAGCTCGGCGCGCTGCGTGGCTTCGATGGCGTTATCCAGCAGGTTGCCGATGATGGAGATCAGTTCGGATTCCTTTAGCGACGGCAGCGGACGATCGATACGACAGGCCGGGTCGAAGCTCAGGACCACGCCTTTTTCGCGGGCGCGGGTCGCTTTGCCCAACAGCAGGCCGCACAGCGTCGGCGAGTGGAAGTGCGAGGAGATGAAGTCCAGCAGCTCCTGGGCATGCTCCGACTGGGCCTGAATATAGCGGATCGCTTCGTCATAGTGACCCATATGCAGCAGACCGGAGAGGGTGGTCATCCGGTTGAGCTGCTCGTGACGCATGATGCGCAGGTTGTCGACATAGCGCTTCACCTGGCTGAGCTGGGCGGTGAGGGCATTGATTTCGTTGCGGTCGCGGAAGGTGATCACCCAGCCCTGCAGCGTATTCTCCAGCATAATGCGCACCCGGCTGGCGAGCACGGTCAGCTGGTTGAAGCGGCACAGCTCGTCATGAGTGTCACGCTCGAGCATGTCGCCGCTGGCGAAAAACGGCTGCGGCGAAATGACGCTGTCGATTGACTGGCCGCGCAGCTGACGGGCAGGCTGGCTGAGCCCCAGCAGGCTGCGGGCGGCATGGTTAATCACCTCAATGCGCCGCTGGTGATCGATGACGATCACCCCTTCAAAGATCGACTCCATCATTGCCTTTTGCTGACGTACCAGCAGGCCTATCTCCCGCGGCTCGAGCGAAAAAATCTGCTTCTTGATGCTGCGGGTAAAGTACCAGGAGAAGATAAACAGGGCGATGAGCAGCAGGATGGCGGCGATAAAAATATTGATCACTTTGGTCAGCGTGATGCTGTCGAGATAGCTGGTGAGGTAGCCAACGGAGACAATGCCGATCACCTGCCCCTCGTCATCGACGATGGGCGTTTTGCTGCGCAGTGAGACGCCGAGGCCGCCTTTGCGAATGGTGGTGATGGTGCGCCCCTCCAGCACCGCCTGATTGTCGCCGCCGACCAGCCGCGTGCCAACCCACTCCGGATGGACGGAGTGAAACAGATGCACGCCCTGCCGATCGCCGATGACGATAAAACTGGCGTCGCTATGGGCGGCGATTTGCTGCATAAACGCCCGGATCGCCTGCGGATCGTGCTGGCTGACCTGCTGACGCAAATTTGGCATCAGGGCTATCTCTTCAGCCTGAATTTTGGCCCGGCCACTCATCTCCTGATACAGCTGGCGGCTGGCGTCAAAATAATAATAAATGCCCAGCGCTATAAAGAGGACCGAGAAAAAGGCGACCAGCGAAATAAATAGCTTATATTGAAAAGAGAGCTTCATAGGTCCCGTACTGCGTATTCACCATATCGGCACTCTATCATTTTTCTGTCACGTGACGTAAATGTTAAGAAGAAGTTGTGATCGTCTGCGCAGGCGCTGGCTGTCGGCGGGGGACTCAGTGGAAATAACGCCTCAGAGAGAATAAAAACCATAAAAACCACAATAATAAATCAGAGATATATCACCCCTTAGCGGTTCCGTGAATAGAAACCATAAAAACCATAGTGACCATTAAAACTTCTTTTTTAATCTGGGGAGCTTCACATTAACGACGCCGCTGTCCCTTTACGCTGAAAATGAATAATAACGACAGGGCTGAATTTATGAGCACCACAGACAATGCATTCTCTGCAACCCTTGAACCGATCAATACGCCGAAAACCACGCTGAAGCAGCGCTGGTGGCACATCATGGATAACTGGAAGGTAGGGATCGTCCCGCTGCCGCTATTTTTGCTGGCCGGGGGGCTGATTGCCCTCGACTGCCTTGGCGGTAAACTGCCGAGCGATATCGTGGTGATGGTGGCCACCCTGGCTTTCTTTGGCTTCGCCTGCGGCGAGTTTGGTAAGCGCCTGCCGGTGCTGGGAAAACTCGGCGCGGCGGCGATCTGCGCCACTTTTATTCCTTCCGCGCTGGTCCACTACGGTCTGCTGCCGGATGTGGTCGTGGAATCCACCACCAAATTCTATAAATCCACCAATATCCTCTATCTCTACATCTGCTGCATCATCGTCGGCAGCATCATGAGTATGAACCGCACCACGCTGATTCAGGGCTTTCTGAAGATCTTCTTCCCGATGCTGTGTGGCGAAGTGGTTGGCATGCTGGTGGGCATCGGCGTCGGCACGCTGCTGGGCATGGAGCCGTTCCAGGTGTTCTTCTTTATCGTGCTGCCGATCATGGCCGGTGGCGTGGGGGAAGGGGCGATCCCGCTGTCAATGGGTTACGCCGCGCTGATGCATATGGAGCAGGGCGTGGCGCTGGGCCGGATATTGCCGATGGTGATGCTCGGCAGTCTGACGGCGATCGTTATCTCCGGCTGCCTCAACCAGCTCGGCAAGCGCTCCCCGCATCTCACCGGTGAAGGGCAACTGATGCCGAACCGCAGCAATGAAACCCGTAGCCTCGGCGAGAGCGAAGGCGTGAGCGGCAAAACCGACGTCGGGACCCTGGCCTCCGGCGCGCTGCTGGCGGTGCTGCTGTATATGATGGGGATGCTTGGCCACAAACTGATTGGCCTGCCGGCGCCGGTGGGCATGCTGTTCCTCGCGGTGCTGTTAAAGCTGGCTAACGTGGTTTCTCCACGCCTGCAGGAGGGATCGCAGATGGTGTATAAATTCTTCCGCACCGCGGTGACTTACCCGATCCTCTTTGCCGTCGGCGTGGCGATCACCCCGTGGCAGGAACTGGTAAACGCCTTCACGCTGACCAACCTGCTGGTGATTGTCAGTACCGTCTCGGCGCTGGTGGCGACCGGGTTCTTTGTGGGTAAAAAAATAGGGATGCACCCGATCGATGTGGCGATTGTCTCCTGCTGCCAGAGCGGGCAGGGCGGCACCGGCGATGTGGCGATCCTGACCGCCGGTAACCGCATGAGCCTGATGCCGTTCGCGCAGATCGCTACCCGCATCGGCGGGGCGATAAATGTCTCGCTGGGACTGCTGTTCCTCAGCCACTATCTGGCGTGATTAAACGCTGCGCTAAGCGATAAATCTGCCATTTTCCGCTACAGAACGCAGAAAATATCTGCGTTCTGTATCCTAAATGCTCCGCATTTAGCGTTACAATCAGCGCGCGATCGGCTATCGCATCCATCATCATGACAGCCCAGGCGCTGTCGCATTTATCATATGTAGGAGAGGAATTAATGTCAGTGGATACTCCCGCCCAGGCGGGCGTCAGCATCGATGCATTGCTGGCGGCGAAAGAGCAGCGTGCAGCCCGCCAGGCTGACTGGCTGGCCCATTATCAGCAGCCTGTTATTTCCCTGACCCTGGTGACCCCGGGGGCGGTGAAAGACAGCATTCGCTATCGCAACATGATGGGCGTTGCCCTCCAGGCCTGCGACCAGCTGCTGTGGAAGCACCGCTGGCAAGCGCTGGATCGTCAGGTGCTGTGGTTGCCGACCGGGCCCGAAGCGCTGTGGTGCGTGGCGCACCCGGCCAGCGAAATCAAAGCGATGTGCAGCACGCTGGAGCAGAGCCATCCGCTGGGACGCCTGTGGGATATCGATGTGATCTGTCCACAGAACGGGCAGGTGGGACGTCAGTCGCTGGGTGAGTCGCAGCGCCGCTGTCTGCTGTGTGATGAGCCGGCGCACGCCTGCGCGCGCAGCCGTCGCCACGACACCGATCTCGTCGTGGCGCGCGTTGAGCAGATGATTGATGCGTGGTTTGCCCGCGACTAACGGGTCAGTATTCCCCGGCGGCAAGGCGCTACCGGGGACATCCTAAAAGTCGACCGGCGCGCGAAAGGTCATCGCGTTGCCGTAGGCAGGGTGGGTGATGGTGAGCGTCTCGGCGTGCAGCAGCAGACGCGGGGCCATCGCCAGCGCCTCCGGCGTGGCGTAAAAGCGGTCGCCAAGGATCGGATGCCCCAGCGCCAGCATATGCACGCGCAGCTGATGCGAGCGCCCGGTAATCGGCTTCAGGCGCACGCGGGCGGTGTTGTCCTCCGCGTACTCCAGCACCTCATACTCGGTTTGCGCCGCTTTGCCGGTTTCGTAGCACACCTTCTGCTTTGGCCGGTTCGGCCAGTCGCAAATCAGCGGTAAATCCACCAGACCTTCCGCCGGCTGCGGATGGCCCCAGACGCGGGCAACGTACTGTTTTTTCGGCTCGCGCTCGCGGAACTGACGTTTCAGCTCACGCTCCGCGGCTTTATTCAGCGCCACCACAATCACGCCGCTGGTGGCCATATCCAGGCGATGCACCGATTCGGCCTGCGGGAAGTCGCGCTGAATGCGCGTCATCACGCTGTCTTTATGCTCCTCAAGACGACCGGGTACGGACAACAAGCCGCTCGGCTTGTTGACCACCATGATGTGCTCATCCTGATACAGGATCACCAGCCAGGGATCCTGCGGCGGATTGTAGTTTTCCATCGCCATGTTCGCGTTCCGTTACTGGTGGGTGACGACGATCAGACGCAGCGCGTCCAGACGCCATCCGGCCTGCGCCAGCGCATCCATCACCTGCTGACGGTTGCTTTCGATCGCCGCCAGTTCGTCGTCACGGATGTTCGGGTTCACCGCCTTCAGCGCTTCCAGACGCGACAGCTCCGCCGTCAGCTTTTCATCGGCTTCGTTACGCGCTGCGTCGATCAGCCCCAGCGCCGCTTTGGCGATCTGCGCTTCGCCCTGTTGCAGAATGGCGTGAACGTCCTGCTGCACCGCGTTGACCAGTTTGCTGCCGGTGTGGCGGTTAACCGCGCTCAGCTGGCGGTTGAAGCTTTCAAATTCCACCTGGCCGGCGAGGTTGTTGCCGTTTTTATCCAGCAGCAGGCGAACCGGGGTCGCCGGCAGGAAGCGGTTAAGCTGCAGCTGCTTCGGCGCCTGCGCTTCGACGACGTAGATCAGCTCCAGCAGCAGGGTGCCGACCGGCAGCGCCTTATTCTTCAGCAGGGAAATGGTGCTGCTGCCGGTATCGCCGGAGAGGATCAGATCCAGACCGTTGCGGATCAGCGGATGTTCCCAGGTGATGAACTGCGCATCTTCACGCGACAGCGCCACGTCACGCTCGAAGGTGATGGTGCAGCCGTCTTCCGGCAGGCCCGGGAAATCCGGGACCAGCATATGGTCGGACGGGGTGAGGACGATCAGGTTTTCACCGCGGTCGTCCTGGTTGATGCCGACGATATCGAACAGGTTCATCGAGAAGGCGATCAGACTGGTGTCGTCATCCTGCTCTTCGATGCTCTCCGCCAGCGCCTGCGCTTTCTCACCGCCGTTGGAGTGGATCTCCAGCAGACGGTCGCGGCCCTGCTCCAGCTGCGCCTTCAGGGCGTCATGCTGTTGGCGGCAGGATTTGATCAGATCGTCAAAGCCATCGGTGGATTCTGGCGCCGCAAGATAGTTGATCAGTTCATCATGGACGCTGTCGTAGACGGTGCGGCCGGTCGGGCAGGTATGTTCGAAGGCATCGAGCCCTTCGTGATACCAGCGCACCAGCACCGACTGCGCGGTCTTTTCCAGGTATGGAACGTGGATCTGGATATCGTGTGCCTGACCGATACGGTCGAGACGGCCGATACGCTGCTCCAGCAGATCCGGGTTAAATGGCAGGTCGAACATCACCAGGTTGCTGGCGAACTGGAAGTTACGTCCTTCGGAGCCGATTTCGGAGCACAGCAACACCTGCGCGCCGGTGTCTTCTTCGGCAAACCACGCCGCGGCGCGGTCGCGTTCGATAATCGACATCCCTTCATGGAACACCGCGGCGCGGATGCCTTCGCGCTCGCGCAGCACCTGCTCCAGCTGTAGCGCGGTGGCTGCTTTGGCGCAAATCACCAGGACCTTCTGCGAGCGATGGCTGGTCAGGTAGCCCATCAGCCACTCGACGCGCGGGTCGAAGTTCCACCAGGTGCCGGTATCGCCTTCAAATTCCTGATAGATCTGCTCCGGATAGAGCATGTCGCGCGCGCGCTCTTCCGCGGTTTTGCGCGCGCCCATGATGCCAGAGACCTTGATGGCCGTCTGGTACTGGGTCGGCAGCGGCAGACGAATGGTGTGCAGCTCGCGTTTCGGGAAGCCTTTCACGCCGTTACGGGTGTTCCGGAACAGCACGCGGCTGGTGCCGTGGCGGTCCATCAGCATCGAGACCAGCTCCTGGCGCGCGGCCTGAGCGTCTTCGCGATCGCTGTTGGCAGCCTGCAGCAGCGGCTCGATATCCTGCTCGCCGATCAGATCGCCAAGGGTATTGAGTTCGCTATCGCTCAGCGTGTTGCCCGCCAGCAGCAGGGCGACGGCATCGGCGACCGGGCGGTAGTTTTGTTGTTCTTCAACAAACTGGGCAAAATCGTGGAAGCGGTTTGGATCCAGCAGACGCAGGCGCGCAAAGTGGCTCTCCATCCCCAACTGTTCCGGCGTCGCGGTCAGCAGCAGGATGCCCGGCACGCGCTCGGCCAGCTGTTCAATGGCCTGATATTCACGGCTCGGCGCCTCTTCGCTCCACACCAGGTGGTGCGCTTCGTCGACCACCATCAGGTCCCATTCGGCGTCGCACAGATGCTCCAGGCGCTGTTTGCTGCGGCGCACGAAGTCTAAAGAGCAGATCACCAGCTGTTCGGTTTCGAACGGGTTGTAGGCATCGTGCTGCGCTTCGGCGTAACGTTCGTCGTCGAACAGCGAGAAACGCAGGTTGAAACGGCGTAGCATTTCCACCAGCCACTGGTGCTGGAGGGTTTCCGGGACCACAATCAGCACGCGCTCGGCGGCGCCGGAGAGCAGCTGCTGGTGCAGGATCATCCCGGCTTCAATGGTTTTGCCTAAGCCCACTTCATCGGCCAGCAGGACGCGCGGCGCGTGACGACGGCCCACGTCATGGGCGATGTTCAGCTGATGCGGGATCAGGCTGGTGCGCTGGCCGCGCAGGCCGCTCCACGGCATGCGGTACTGCTCGCTCTGGAACTTACGCGCACGGTAGCGCAGGGCAAAGCGGTCCATACGGTCAATTTGACCGGCAAACAGGCGGTCCTGCGGCTTGCTGAACACCAGTTTGCTGTCGAGCAGCACTTCACGCAGAGTCACGTTCGCTTCCTGGGTGTCCAGGCGAGTACCGGTGTAGGACAGCAGCCCGTTCTCTTCATTCACTTTGTCAACGTGGAGCTGCCAGCCTTCATGGCTGGTAATGGTGTCGCCCGGGTTAAACATCACGCGGGTGATCGGGGAATCGTTGCGAGAGTACAGACGGTTTTCGCCGATGGCGGGGAAAAGGAGAGTGACCATGCGCGCATCCAGCGCTACCACCGTCCCTAATCCTAGTTCGCTCTCTGTGTCGCTAATCCAGCGTTGACCAAGTGTAAAAGGCATATGTGTTCGGCTCTTTGTTCTTTAATTGCAGGCAATAGTTGATCATCTCCATGAATAATCGGAGATGCGTCAAAATTGGGGCCAGGAATGGAAAGGGCGCTATATTACTGGATGGAGGAACGTTCGTCACCTCCTCCGCACCCTTCATTTTTCGGCTTTTGTGCCTGCGGAATGAGTGAGAAAAAATTAAAATAGCCCCAGCTGTCCTGTCACTATTGTAGCAAAGTCATCGTTGACGAAGGGCAGGATCCCTTCCGCCACCGGCTGCAACTGCTTTGTTAAATAGTGATCGTAATCGAGCGGCGACTGCTGGTAATCCACCGGCTCCGGGCCGCTGGTGGTCCAGACGTATTTGATGGTGCCGCGCTGCTGATACTGCTGCGCCCGCCCAAGCTTCACGTTGTGTTCATCCGCCAGCCTCGCGGCGCGCACGTGCGGCGGCACGTTACGTTGATACTCGGCCAGCGGTCGGCGCAGGCGCTTGCGATAAACCAGCTGCTTGTCGAGTTCGCCATTCATCAGCCTGGCGATAGTCTCCCGCACATAATCCTGATACGGCTGGTTGCGGAAGATGCGCAGGTATAACTCCTGTTGAAACTGCTGGGCTAGCGGCGTCCAGTCGGTGCGTACCGTCTCCAGCCCCTTGAACACCATGCGCTGGGCATCGCCCTCCTGAATCATCCCGGCATAGCGCTTCTTGCTGCCGGTATCGGCGCCGCGGATCGTCGGCATTAAAAAGCGGCAGAAGTGGGTTTCATACTCCAGCTCCAGGGCGCTGGTCAGCTGGCTTTTACCAAGCTCCTGCGCCCACCAGGCATTGACGTCGCTGACCAGCTCGCGGCCGATCTCCGCTGCCTGTGCTTCGCTATGCGGGCGTTTCAGCCAGACGAAGGTGGAATCGGTATCGCCGTAGATAACGTCGTAGCCTTTGGCTTCAATTAGCGCTTTGGTCTGGCGCATGATCGCGTGACCGCGCATGGTAATCGACGAGGCGAGACGCGGGTCGAAGAAGCGGCAGGCGCTGGTGCCCAGCACGCCGTAGAAGGCGTTCATGATAATCTTCAGCGCCTGGGAGAGCGGCTTATTATGCTGGCGTTTGGCTTCATCGCGGCCGTGCCAGATCTGGCTAACAATGCCGGGCAGGCAGTGTTTGTCGCGCGAAAAGCGGGCGCCAAGGAAGCCCTCGATGCTGTGCTGATCATCGGGCTGCGCCAGGCCTTCCACCAGGCCGACCGGATCGATTAGAAAGGTACGAATAATCGACGGATACAGGCTTTTATAGTCCAGCACCAGCACCGAGTCATACAGACCGGGGCGGGAGTCCATCACGTAGCCGCCGGGGCTGGCCTGCGGGGGGACGTCGCCGAGGTTCGGCGCCACGTAGCCCAGGCGGTGCATGCGTGGGAAATAGAGATGGCTGAAGGCGGCCACCGATCCGCCGTGGCGATCGGCGGGCAGACCGTTAACCGTCGCCCGTTCGAGCAGAAACGGCATGATCTCCGTTTTGTGGAAGATCCGCGTGACCAGCTCGCAATCCTGCAGGTTATAGATCGCCAGCGCCGGTTTGTCTTCATGGAAGCGGCGATCGATCTCGTCCATCCGATCCCACGGGTTGTCAATGGCTTTACCTTCACCCAGCAGTTCGCGGGCCACGGCCTCCAGTGAAAAGGAGGAGAAGTTCCAGAACGCGGATTTTAGCGCGTCGATGCCGTCGATAATTAGCCGCCCGTTGGCCTGGGCGAAAAAGACGCCGTTCTTAAAACCGTGCTCACGCCACTCCAGCTCGCTGTTGCCGCGGCCGAGACGCAGCGGGATACGATAGCGCTCGGCGTGCTTTTGCAGGACCCGCAGATCGAACTGCACCACGTTCCAGCCGATCAGCACGTCAGGGTCGTGTTCGGCAAACCAGGCGTTGAGCTTTTCCAGCAGCAGGGGACGACTGGCGATGAAGACCAGCTCGAAGTCGACGTCTGGCGGCGTTTCCGGTTCGGGGCCCAGCATGTAGACCACCCGCTGGCCGCAGCCTTCCAGACCGATGCAGTACAGCTCGCCGTGGCGGCTGGTTTCGATATCCAGCGACACCCATTTCAGCGGCGGGCGATAGTCAGGGTTCGGTTTCATGCGCGCGTTGACCAGCTGTGAGCCGCGCGTTTCGCCTTCCACCCACACCGGGGCGGTAATAAAGCGCTCCATCAGGTAGCGCTCCGGCGGACGGATATCACCCTCGTAGACGGTGACGCCACTGTCGCGGAGCATCTTCTCCAGACGCATCAATTGACGATGGGCGCGACAGTAAATGCCGACAACCGGCTGCCGGTGGAAATCTCTCAGGGTCAGTGGAGCGAAGCGGAAGCCTTTCTCCCCCTGCAGCAGCTGTTCAGCCTGCGCCTGCTGCGCTTCGGGGATAAAGGCAACGGACTCCTGCGGCGGCAGCGTGACCTGCAGCGGGCCGTCGTCGGTGGCCAGCCAGAAGGAGAGCTCGCTGCCCTGCGGGGTGTCCCGCCAGTGACGGGTGAGTAAAAAACCTGCTCGTGGCTGGGTCACGGGTATTCTCGCCGATAAAAAACCAGGCCTGATTATAGCCTGGTTTCATGATGGATGCTGGGGTTTTATACAGGTATTCGGCGCTAAGGTGGCCCCGGATTGCGGCTTGCGCCTTATCCGGGCTACCAGACGGTGGCGAGCAGGGTGATTATTGGCCGTAGTAGGCTTTGGCCCCGTGCTTACGCAGATAATGCTTATCTAGCAGCGTCTGCTGCATATCCGGCAGCTGCGGCGCCAGCTGGCGACAGAAGATGCCCATATAGGCGATCTCTTCCAGCACGATGGCGTTATGCACCGCGTCTTCGGCATTCTTACCCCAGGCAAACGGGCCGTGGGAGTGCACCAGCACGCCGGGCATCTGCGCCGGGTCGATTCCCTGCTGACGGAAAGTTTCGACAATCACGTTGCCGGTTTCCCACTCATATTCGCCGTTGATCTCCGCATCGGTCATCAACCGGGTGCAGGGAACCGGGCCATAGAAATAGTCAGCGTGGGTGGTGCCGGTCGCTGGAATGGATTGCCCGGCCTGCGCCCAGATGGTGGCGTGGCGCGAATGGGTATGCACAATACCGCCCAGCGTCGGGAAGGCCTGATACAGCAGGCGATGAGTAGGGGTATCCGACGAGGGCTTCTTGTTGCCTTCCACCACCTCGCCAGTCTCCAGACTGACGACCACCATATCGTCGGCGGTCATCACGCGGTAATCCACGCCGGAGGGTTTGATAACCAGAACGCCCTGGTCGCGGTCGACGGCGCTGACGTTGCCCCAGGTTAAGGTCACCAGATTATGCTGCGGCAGCGCTAAGTTGGCTTCCAGAACCTGGCGTTTAAGATCTTCTAACATAGTGTGCTCCGAATAGCAGGCGAGTCGGGTATCCCTCACCCCGACCCTCTCCCGGCGGGAGAGGGAAAAAGGCGGCATGGCGCCCTGACGGTATCCTCTCCCCAACGGGGAGAGGGAAAGGGTGAGGGGACGGCCTCTTAGCGTTTTGAACCGTAATACACTTCATTCCAGCGCAGCGCGTCCTTGAAGGACGGCAGACGGGTATCGTTGTCGATGACCGTCAGCTCGATATTGTGCAGCTCGGCGAACTGGCGCATATCGTCGAGGTTCAGCGCATGGCTGAAGACGGTATGGTGCGCGCCACCGGCGATGATCCAGGCTTCCGAAGCGGTACGCAGATCCGGCTGCGCTTTCCACAGGGCGTTGGCCACCGGCAGCTTCGGCAGATCGTGCGGCGTCGGGACGGTTTCAATGGTGTTGACCAGCAGACGGAAGCGATCTCCCAGATCGATCAGGCTGGCGACAATCGCCGGGCCGGTCTGGGTATTGAAGATCAAACGCGCCGGATCCGCTTTGCCGCCGATACCCAGCGGCTGGACGTCGAGGATCGGTTTCTCAGCGGTAGCGATCGTCGGGCACACTTCCAGCATATGCGAACCGAGCACCAGGTCGTTGCCGTTGTCGAAGTGGTAGGTGTAATCCTCCATAAAGGAGGTGCCGCCCTGCAGACCGGTTGACATCACCTTCATGATGCGGAGCAGAGCGGCGGTTTTCCAGTCGCCTTCACCGGCAAAGCCGTAGCCCTGCTGCATCAGGCGCTGCACGGCGAGACCCGGAAGCTGTTTCAGGCCGTGGAGATCTTCAAAGGTGGTGGTAAAGGCGTGGAACCCGCCCTGCTCGAGAAAGCGTTTCATCCCCAGCTCAATGCGCGCGGCGTCCAGCACGTTCTGGCGCTTCTCGCCGTGAACCTGCGCTGCCGGGGTCAGACGGTAGCTGCTTTCATATTCATCGACCAGCGCGCTGATATCGCCGTCGCTGATGCTGTTGACCACCTGCACCAGATCGCCGACCGCCCAGGTGTTCACTGAGAAGCCAAACTTGATCTGCGCCGCGACTTTATCGCCGTCGGTCACCGCCACTTCGCGCATGTTATCGCCGAAACGGCACACTTTCAGATGGCGAGTATCCTGTTTGGAGACCGCCTGGCGCATCCAGCCGCCGATGCGCTGGTGGGCTTCTTTATCCTGCCAGTGGCCGGTGACCACGCTGTGTTGCTGGCGCATACGGGCGCCGATGAAACCGAACTCTCGGCCGCCGTGCGCGGTCTGATTCAGGTTCATAAAGTCCATATCGATGCTGTCCCACGGCAGCGCGGCATTGTATTGCGTATGGAACTGCAGCAGCGGCTTGTTGAGGATGGTCAGGCCGTTGATCCACATTTTTGCCGGCGAGAAGGTATGCAACCAGACCACTAACCCGGCGCATTTGTCATCGTAGTTGGCGTCGCGGCAGATATGGGTGATCTCGTCCGGGGTGGTGCCCAGCGGCTTAAGGACCAGTTTGCACGGCAGTTTGGCTTCCGCATTCAGGCTGTTCACCACATGTTCGGCATGCTTCGTCACCTGGCGCAGGGCTTCCGGGCCGTACAGATGTTGACTGCCAATAACGAACCATACTTCATAGTTATCAAAAATCGTCATTTTCGTATCCTTAATGGGTGAGCGCTGCCTGAGATTGCGGGGCTTTTTCCGCCTTTGCAGCCGAAGGGAGATAGTGTTGTTCAGCGCTGATCGACCACTGCTGGTAGCGCTGATAGAGTTGTTCGAAACGTTGCGCCTGCGCCGGGCGTGGCTGCAGGGTGGTTTCCACCTGGCTTGCCATCCGCTGCTGGGCGGCGGGAATATCGTCATAGACGCCGGCGGCGACGGCGGCGAAGATAGCCGCCCCCAGCGCACAGCACTGATCGGAGGCGACAATCTGCAGCGGGCGGTTCAGCACATCGCAGCAGGCCTGCATGATGACCTGGTTTTTCCGTGCGATACCGCCGAGGGCCATCACGTTGTTAACCGGGATCCCCTGCTCGGTGAAGCACTCCATAATGGCGCGGGCGCCAAAGGCGGTGGCGGCGATGAGGCCACCGAACAGCGCCGGCGCGTCGGTCGCCAGGTTAAGATCGGTGATCACCCCTTTCAGACGCTGGTTGGCATTCGGCGTGCGGCGGCCGTTGAACCAGTCGAGCACCACCGGCAGGTGATCGAGGGACGGATTATTGGCCCAGGCTTCGGTGAGCGCCGGCAGTAACTGTTTTTGGCTGGCTTTGATTTGCTCGCGCAACGCCGGCTGCTGCTGAGCCAGTTGTTCCAGCGGCCAGCCGAGAATGCGGCCAAACCAGGCGTAAATATCGCCGAAGGCGGACTGGCCTGCCTCCATGCCGATAAAGTGCGGAACCACGCTGCCGTCAACCTGCCCGCAGATGCCTTTTACCGTGCGCTCGCCGACGCTCTCTTTATCGGCAATCAGGATGTCGCAGGTGGAGGTGCCGATGACTTTCACCAGCGCGTTAGGTTGCGCCCCGGCGCCAACGGCGCCCATATGGCAGTCGAAGGCGCCGCCGGAGATGGCCACGGTCTGCGACAGACCCAGACGCTGGGCCCACTCTGCGCTCAGCGTGCCGACCGGCACATCGGCCGTCCAGGTATCGGTGAACAGCGGCCAGGCCAGATGCTGGTTAATGATGGGATCAAGCTCATCGAAGAAGCTGGCCGGCGGCAGACCGCCCCAGCTTTCGTGCCACAGCGATTTATGTCCGGCGCTGCAGCGGCCGCGGCGCAGATCCTGCGGACGGGTGGTGCCGGAGAGCAGGGCGGGTACCCAGTCGCAAAGCTCTACCCACGAGGCGGCAGCCTGGGCGACGGCGCTATCTTCGCGGGTGACGTGAAGGATTTTGGCCCAGAACCATTCGCTGGAGTAGATACCGCCGATATAGCGCGAGTAATCCTCTTTGCCCGGCTGGTGACACAGGCGGGTGATCGCCTCGGCTTCCTCGACCGCGGTGTGATCCTTCCACAGGACAAACATGGCGTTAGGGTTGTCAGCGAATTCTTCGCGCAGCGCCAGCACGTTGCCCTCGGCATCAACGGGAGCCGGGGTTGAGCCGGTGCTGTCGACGCCAATGCCCACGACGTCGGCGCGCTGTTCGGCGCTCAGCGAAGCGAGCACGCTTTTCAGCGCCGCTTCCATGGACTCGATGTAATCTCGCGGGTGGTGGCGGAACCGGTTGTTAGCCCCATCGCAATACTGTCCTTCCCGCCAGCGCGGATACCACTCTACGCTTGCCGCCAGCTCTGCGCCGGACGCGCATTCCACCGCCAGGGCGCGGACTGAGTCACTACCAAAGTCGAGGCCAATCGCAATTGCCATCTTGTTACTCCATGCAGAAATCATTCATGCAGCAACAGTAGATATCCCCGGCAAAATCCGTCAGGCCGGATTCGCTAATCTTATGGATTATTTTGCTGTCACCTCGCAAAGTGTGACGCCGTGCAAATATTCGATGTGGACTTTCCTGCCGTATTTATAGACACTTTTGTTACCCGGTATATCACGGTGGAATGCACGCTGCTGGCGCTTTTTCGCTTACCGTGCGGCTTTTTAGCGAAATTCCCACCGCCGTCGCAGTCGCGACAGGGCCGAGAGCGATAAAATGATGAATATGGACAATTGGTGTCACTAATACCTTCGGGGAGAACCACGCGTATGGCCGAAACGCAAAACGATCCGCTGCTGCCGGGCTACTCTTTTAACGCTCATCTGGTCACCGGCCTCACGCCGATTGAGGCGCAGGGATACCTGGATTTCTTTATCGACCGCCCGCTGGGCATGAAAGGCTATATTCTCAACCTGACGATCCGCGGCGAGGGTGTTATCAACAACCACGGCGAGCAGTTCGTCTGCCGGCCGGGTGATATGTTGCTGTTCCCGCCAGGGGAAATCCATCACTACGGCCGCCATCCCGACGCCAGCGAGTGGTATCACCAGTGGGTCTACTTCCGGCCACGCGCCTACTGGCACGAGTGGCTCAACTGGCCGACGATCTTCGCCCAGACCGGCTTTTTCCGTCCGGATGAACAGTGGCAGGCGCGCTTTGGCGAACTGTTCGGCCAGATCGTCGATGCCGGGCAGGGGGCGGGGCGCTATTCCGAACTGCTGGCGATAAATCTGCTGGAACAGCTGCTGCTGCGGCGCATGGAGGCGATCAACGAATCGCTGCATCCGCCGCTGGATAACCGGGTGCGCGACGCCTGCCAGTACATCAGCGACCATCTGGCGGACAGCCATTTTGATATTGCCAGCGTCGCCCAGCACGTCTGCCTGTCGCCCTCGCGTCTGTCGCACCTGTTCCGCCAGCAGTTGGGGATCAGCGTGCTCGGCTGGCGGGAAGATCAGCGCATCAGCCAGGCCAAACTGCTGCTGAGCACGACACGGATGCCGATCGCCACCGTCGGGCGCAACGTTGGCTTTGAAGATCAGCTCTATTTTTCGCGCGTATTTAAAAAATGCACCGGCGCCAGCCCGAGCGAATTCCGTGCAGGATGTGAATAAAAAGTAAAGAAAGTGAAATGATGACCCGCTTAAATATCACAGCCAGTAAACTATTAAGACAATTGGTGGCTTGACGAGGGCGCGATGGCTCCGGAGAATCCGGGCTTCGTTTTTTAACCGGGTACATTATGCAAGCATTGCTGGAACACTTTATCACCCAATCCACGGTCTACTCGTTGTTAGCCGTGATGCTGGTGGCCTTTCTCGAGTCGCTGGCGCTGGTGGGGCTTATCTTACCCGGAACGGTGATGATGGCCGGCCTTGGGGCGCTTATCGGCAGCGGTGAGGTTAACTTCTGGCAGGCGTGGCTGGCGGGGATTGTCGGCTGTCTGCTGGGCGACTGGATCTCATTCTGGCTCGGCTGGCGCTTTAAAAAGCCGCTGCACCGCTGGTCGTTTATGAAGAAAAACCGTGCCCTGTTGGAGAAGACCGAGCATGCGTTGCATCAGCACAGCATGATCACCATTCTGATCGGCCGCTTTGTTGGGCCGACGCGACCGCTGGTGCCGATGGTCGCCGGGATGCTCGATCTGCCGGTGGCGAAGTTTGTGCTACCGAATATTATCGGCTGCCTGCTCTGGCCGCCGCTCTATTTCCTGCCCGGCATTCTCGCCGGGGCGGCGATTGATATTCCGGCCGATGAAAACAGCGCCAGCTTTAAATGGCTGCTGTTGGGGGCGGCGCTGCTGGCCTGGCTGGCAGGGTGGCTGTGCTGGCGGCTGTGGCGGAGCGCGAAAACCTCAGGCGATCGCCTGACCCGCTGGCTGCCGCGCGGCCGACTACTGTGGCTGTCACCGCTGATGGTGGTGGTCGCCGCGACGGCGCTGACTCTGGTCTGCCGCCATCCGCTGATGCCGGTCTATCTGGCGATCCTGCACAAGGTTATTGCGCGCTGATGCCCATCAGATGTGAGGCGCTGCTGTTGCCGCTTAACAGCTCGGCGGTGGCGCCATCCCAGACAATCCGCCCTTCGGCGACCACTATCGAGCGCGGCGCGATGCGCGCGGCATCTTCCACGCTGTGGGAGACCATCAGCAGAGTGAGCTGCTGCTGCTCGCAGACATCGGCGACCAGGGACAGCATTTCCTGACGCAGCGCCGGGTCAAGCGCTGAGAAGGGTTCATCCAGTAACAGCACCGGCTGCTGGCGCACCAGACAGCGGGCCAGCGCCGCGCGCTGCCGCTGACCGCCGGAAAGCTCGCCCGGCAGGCGTTCCAGCAGCGCATCAATTCCCATCTGTCCGGCCATTGCCGCCACCTGCGCCTGCTGCTCGCGGCTCAGTTTCAGGCCCGGGTGGATCCCGAGGCTGATATTCTGCCGAACCGTGAGATGGTTAAACAGGTTATTCTCCTGGAACAGCATCGAGACCGGACGCTGCGCCGGCGGCGTCGCGTTATGCACCTCGCCATTGATCCGCAGGCTGCCGCTGGCGGGCGGTAGAAAACCGGCGATCAGATTCAGCAGGGTGCTCTTTCCGGCGCCGCTGGGGCCGAGCACCGCGATGCGCTCGCCGCGCGCGACGTCGAGGGTAAAGCGCATCGGCAGATGCTGGTACAGCCAGGTCACATCATTGAGTTTTAGCATCGCGCCCCGGAAGTTTTTCAATCAGCGTAAATAATAAGAAACAGAGCAGCAGCAGGAGCAGGGCGGTGACGGCCCCGTCCTGGCTGCGGTAGGCGCCTATCTGCTGGTACAGATAGAAAGGCAGGGTGCGGAACGCCTCGTTGCCGAACAGGGCCACCACGCCGAAGTCACCAATCGACAGCACGCAGGCGAAGGCTAACGCCTGGGCCAGCGGGCGCCGGAGGGCGCGAAGCTCAACCACCCGCAGCCGCGTGAAGCCTTCAATCCCCAACGACTGGCACAGCATACTGTAGCGAGCGGTCACGTCGCGCATCGGGTTTTCCAGCACTTTGAGCGCGTAGGGGATCGCCATCAGGGCATTGGTGAAGATGACGATGCCGTCGGCGGACTCCGGCAGTCCGACGCTGTTACTGAGCAGCAGAAAAAAGCCAGTGGCCAGCACAATCCCCGGCATGGCAAGGATTAACATGCCGCTCAGCTCCATCGCCTGCCCGGCCAGCGGCCGCTGGCGGGCGCGCAGCTCCCGGCTGCTCCACAGCAGCATCATCGTCAGGGTTACGCTCAACAGCCCGGCGGCGATGGCGATGCGCAGAGAGGTACTCAATGCCTGCCAGAGCGCTGGCTGCGCCAGCACGTTCAGCATGTTGCGGTTGATCCCGTCGACGATGACCGCCAGCAGCGGTGGGAGCAGCAGCAGCAGGGCGGCGCCGATCAAGAGTCCGTCGCTCAGGCGGCTGTGCAGACGATCGTCAGGGTCGCGCCAGCCGCGGACATGGCTGACGCCGATAGCCACCGCTTTACTGAGGCGCTGGCTGAGCAGCACCAGCGCGAGGCAGCAAAGCATCTGGATCAGCGCCAGCATTGCCGCGCGCGCCGGATCGTAGTCAAAGCTCAGCGCCTGGTAGATAGCCAGCTCAATCGTGGTGGCCTTCGGGCCGCCGCCCAGCGACAGCACGGTGGCGAAGCTGGCGAAGCAGAGCATAAAAATCAGCGCAGCGACGGCGGGAATGTGGCGGCGCATCCACGGCCATTCGACGAGGCGGAAGAAGGCATAGCCGCGCATGCCAAGCTGGGCGGCAATTTGCCGCTGTTCACCAGGGATACTCTCCAGCGCCTGCAGCAGCAGGCGGGTGGCCATCGGCATATTGAAAAAGACGTGCGCCAGCAGGATGCCCTGCAGACCGTAGGGCGAGAAATCCCACTGCCAGCCGAGCGCGTGAAACAGCGAGGCCAGCCAGCCCTGGCGGCCATAGACGCTGAGGATGCCGAACACCGCCACCAGCACCGGCAGGATCAGGGTCATCGCGCACAGGCGCAGCAGCAGTGTGCGGCCCGGGAAGCGACGCCGGTAAAGGGCGCGGGCGAGAAAGATGGCCGGCACCACCGAGAACAGCGCTGACAGCGACGCCTGCCAGAAGGAGAAGCGCACCACGTGCCACAGGTAGCTATCGCTGAAGACCGATTGCCAGCCCGCGCCGGGGGCGCTAAACCACAGCGCCAGAAACGCCGCCAGCGCGACGGCGCAGAGCAGGGTGGCGGCAAAAAGGCCCGGCAATAGCCCGCGAAGGTTTAGCGGCTGACGGCGCGTTGCCATGCGCTAATCCAGGTCTGACGCTCGCTGGCGACCTGCTGCGGGGTAAACGACAGGGTGGTCTGCGGCTTCACCAGGGTATCAAACCCGGCCGGCAGCGCGACCTGAGTCACCGGATACATCCAGTTCCCGGTGGGGATGGCGTTCTGGAAGCCAGGCGAGACCATAAATTTGAGGAACTTCTCCGCCAGTTCCGGCTGCTTGCTGGCGGCGGTACGCGCGGCAACTTCGACCTGCAGATAATGGCCTTCGGCGAAGCTCGCCGCCGCATAGTTGTCTTTCTTCTCTTCAATAATGTGGTAAGCCGGCGAGGTGGTGTAGCTTAAGACCAGGTCGCTTTCCCCTTTCAGGAACAGACCGTAGGCTTCACTCCAGCCCTTGGTGACGGTGACCGTTTTCGCCGCCAGCTTCTGCCAGGCCTCGGGTGCTTTATCGCCATAGACCTTTTGCATCCACAGCAGCAGGCCCAGCCCCGGGGTACTGGTGCGGGGATCTTCGTAGATGACGCGCCATTTCTGCGGGCTCTCAACCAGCTCTTTCAGGCTTTTCGGCGGGTTAGCCAGTTTGTTTTTGTCATAGACGAAGGCGAAATAGCCGTAATCGTAGGGGACAAAGGTGTCATTATCCCAGCCGCCCGGCACGCTGACCGCGCTGGCAGGAACGTGGCTTTTGGCGAACAGTTTACTCTGCGCCGCGGCTTCCAGCAGGTTGTTATCCAGGCCAAGCACGATGTCGGCCTTGCTGTTCTTGCCTTCCATGCGCAGGCGATTCAGTAGCGAAACGCCATCTTCCAGGGCGACGAACTTCAGTTCGCAGCCGCAGTCCGCTTCAAAGGCTTTTTTGACCGCCGGGCCGGGGCCCCAGTCGGCAGAGAAGGAGTCATAGGTATAGACGGTGAGGACAGGCTTAGCCAGAGCGGGCATGGCGACCAGCGCCAGCAGCGGGAGTAATTTTTTCAACACTTTGCACCTCAGAAAAAAGGGGTGGCAAAGGATTTTGAGTGAGCCTCAAATCCCTTCGCCGGCGTTATCCGGATCAGGTTCGACGGGTATTTTCTCAGCCCATACGCTTCATCCTTCAAGCCGCATCTGCGTTAGCTTCGCGCGTTCACCCCTGTCACATAGTTATCTATGCTCCAGGGGATTCACCCGCTTGCTGCCTTGATGCAACGTGAATGATATTGCGTATGTTTATTAGCACCCCGTTGAGAACGGCCTTAGTGTAATGATTTTGTCAGATGACGGAAAGCGCTTACGGCTCCGGCGGCGCAAACCACGCGGATTTAAAGTCGAACCAGCCGAGGGTGTTCATCCGTACGCCGCGCATACTGCGCTGCCCCTGAATCATCAGCCAGTGGTGGATCAGCGGCACGATATGTTGCCCGGCCAGCAGCCGCTGGCTCCAGGTGGCCGGATTAAACTCTCCCGCGCGCCAGCGGCAGGCGTCTGCCTGCCAGTCAATGGGGATGCAGCGCTGAATGAGCGGGACTTCGTACAGATAGGCGAAGAGTGAGAATTCGATCGGTAAGGTGAAGTTAACGCTGTTGAGCCAGATATCGCTGACCACCTCGCCGCGATGCCAGGCATCATACTCCAGCTCCTGGATCTCCAGTTTTACCTGATGCGCTGCCAGCAGGTCGCGCATAATCCCGCCGATCACCCGATGTTCGACGTGATCGCGGTAATAGGTGAGGGTGACGGTCTCCAGCCCCGCCGGCTTCTCGCAGGCGTGGTTGCTGGCGTGATGCCAGCGCGGCAGCAGGCCGTAGGCGGGAAACCAGTTGCCCTGGTAGTGTTCGCCCGCATGGTAGAGCAGGTTGGCGGGCTGAAACAGATAGCTTAACCAGCGACGCACCGCGTCGTTGGCCCCCAGCGGGCTTCGCGAGTCGAACAGCAGGTAATAGCAGCCCTCTTCCAGGCGACTCTCCACCGCTTTTTCGCTTTCGGTATTGCCCTGCAGCGTCAGGCCGCCATTGGGCTCTTCACTAATTTCCGGCAGCACCCAGACGTTCACCTCATCGATCAGCGCCCGGTAGCCAAAATAGTCTTCAAAGGCATGGATCTTGAGCTGGTTCTGATTGTTACGCACCACGGCATAAGGGCCGGTTCCGACCGGCATGGAGGAAAAGTGGTTCATGGTCTGCCACTCCTGCGGCAGCGCCATCGCCGGCACCTGACCCAGCAGCCAGGGCAGCCAGCGGTCGGGCTGGCGCAGATGAATATCCAGGGTCCAGGCGGTGGGCGATTCGATGCGTTCGATATGTGAATAGAGCGGCAGGGCATTGCTGCGCTGCAGAGAGGCGATCACATCCGCCATCTCCAGCTCACGGCCGTGGTGAAAATGGATGCCCGGGCGGAGGAAAAAGCGCCAGTGGGTGGGGGTCAGCTGCTGCCAGTGGTGGGCAATATCGGCTTCCAGTTCCCCATTTTCCTCATTTACCCGCGTCAGGGCGCTGAATATTTGCCGGGCAATATGCGTTTCCGAACGCCGCAGCGCACTGCCGGGCAGTAAATTCTTCATCGGACGGTAGTAGAGCACGCGCAGGATATGGCGTCCCTGGCGGAAGCTGCGGCCAAGATGAGAGATCAGCATCTGGCGGACAGCGGCCTTATCGCCGACCAGCTGCACCAGCTGATCGATGCGATCCTGCTCGAGGAGATCTTCGGCACGCTGCTGCTGCAGGGCGAGACCGGTATAGAGAAAGGTCAGCCGCGAACGCTTGCCGCGACCTGCCTCCGCCTCCCAGGCCAGCCAACCGCGGGACTCCATCATATTGAGCAGGGTGCGCATATGGCGACGCGAGCAGCTCAGCATTTCCGCCAGCTCGTTGAGGGTGGTCTCCTGCGACTTGCCGTCGCAGCACTGCCATAAGCGGATGAACTGTTGTTGCAGACGGCTGGAAGACATAAAAGGGGAACTCCTGCGCAAAACTCAGCAATTTATTACTCCCCATATTAAGCCAATAATGAATCCCGATGAAGCGAGGAGGTGAATATGATGAGGTCTACCGCAAAATCGTTCTACCAGCGCTATTTTTCTGCGACGCAGGATGCGTCCTGGCTGGCCCGCCTGATGGCAGGACGACAACAGGAAATCCTGGGAGAACTGATGCAGTGGGGAGTGACGTCAAAGGCCTCTGATCATTGACTTGCAGACATCATGTGTGACTGAGTATTGGTGTTATACTCGTCGTTTTTCACGCTGCAGGGGCGTTGGCCGCGACCGCTCGTTTCGCTGTCGATGCGCTCAGGGCCTGACGTTCTGGCCACGCTCACCCTTTCAGGGCCAGCACAAGCGCTGTGCAAAACGGTTAACCGTTTTGTCCTGCAACATGAAACCCATAGAGTATAGAATCACCCGCCAGCAGAAATCCTCTGCTGGCTTTTTTCGTTTACTTCGCGTGTGTTAAGGACATTCCATGCTGTGGTTGATGACGATGGGACGACGGCTAAACGGCGTGTATGCCGCCTTTATGCTGGTTGCTTTTATGATGGGCGTGGCGGGCGCGTTGCAGGCGCCGACCTTGAGTTTGTTTCTCAGCCGCGAAGTAGGGGCGCAGCCGTTCTGGGTGGGCCTGTTCTACACGGTAAATGCCATTGCCGGGATCCTGGTGAGTCTGGCGTTGGCTAAGCGCTCTGATAGCCGCGGCGATCGGCGGCGGTTAATTATGCTCTGCTGCCTGATGGCGGTGGGCAATGCGCTGCTGTTTGCCTTCAACCGTCACTACCTGACGTTAATTACCTGCGGGGTGATGCTGGCGTCCATCGCCAATGCCGCCATGCCGCAGCTCTTCGCCCTGGCCCGGGAGTATGCCGACAGCTCGGCGCGGGAAGTGGTGATGTTCAGCTCGATCATGCGCGCCCAGCTGTCGCTGGCGTGGGTGATTGGCCCGCCGCTGGCCTTTATGCTGGCCCTCAATTATGGCTTTACCACCATGTTTTCCATTGCGGCGGGCATCTTTGTGATTAGTCTGGCGCTGATTGCCATTAAACTGCCCTCGGTCCCGCGGGTGGAACAGCCTTCGGAAGAGGCGGCGGCGCTGGTGCAGGCCGGCGGCTGGCAGGATAAGAACGTGCGCATGCTGTTTATCGCCTCCACGCTGATGTGGACCTGCAACACGATGTATATCATTGATATGCCGCTGTGGATCAGTAACGATCTCGGTCTTCCCGACAGCCTTGCCGGGATCCTGATGGGCACCGCCGCCGGACTGGAAATACCGGCGATGATCCTCGCCGGTTACTACGTGAAGCGCTTTGGTAAACGTAAAATGATGGTGGCGGCGGTCGCGGCCGGTGTGCTGTTTTATGCCGGGTTGATTCTGTTTCATGGCCGTACGGCGCTGCTGGCCCTGCAGCTATTTAACGCGGTCTTTATCGGTATTATCGCCGGGATCGGTATGCTGTGGTTCCAGGACTTAATGCCGGGTCGGGCGGGGGCGGCGACCACCCTGTTCACCAACAGTATTTCCACCGGCGTGATCCTCGCCGGCGTGATGCAGGGGGCGCTGTCGCAAAGTTATGGCCACGCCAGCGTCTACTGGACAATCGCCGCGATTTCGCTGGTGACACTGTTTTTGACCAGCAGGGTGAAGGATATCTGACAATCTGCCTTGCCCCGGCGAGCCGCGTCGCCGGGGCAAGCTGACTACTCCAGGACGATACGCTTGATATCGCCGATGATAAAAATGTAGGCAATCACGCCGATCAGCGCCGTCAGGCCGACATAGATCAGCGCGTAAAAGAAATTACCCGTTGCGGAGATAATCACGCCAATTATCAGTGGCGCAATAATAGATGCCATATTGGCGCAAAAGTTAAATATGCCGCCGGTGAGGCCTGCCATATTTTCCGGGGCAATATCAGAAATTAAGGTCCAGCCCAGACCGACCATCCCCTGGCCAAAAAATGCCACCGACATAATAATGATAACGGTGCTGTTAGCGCTTACCCAGTTCGCCGCAATAATACAGCTGGACAGTAGTAAACCGGAAATTATTGGTAACTTTCGACTGATGTTGACGGAGCCGGTTCGCTTCAGCAACCGGTCCGAGATCCAGCCGCCGAAGAGGATGCCGATCGCGGCGGCGAGGAAGGGCCAGGTGGCGAAAAATCCGACGTGAAGCCAGGGAAGATGGCGCTCGTTGGCAAGATAGCTGGGAAACCACGTCAGGAAAAACACCAGCGTGGTGTTCCCGGCGAACTGGCCCAGACTGGCGCCTACGATCTGACGACAGCCCAGCAGACGCCTGGCGTCACGCCAGTTAAATGGAACGTTCTGGATTTTATTGTTAATGTTGTTTGCGCCGATGTAATCCAATTCTGCTTTATTAGCCGTGCGTGATTCATGCGGTTCGTGATAAAAACGCCACCACACCAACGTAAATAAAATACCTAATCCGCCGGTGAGAAAAAACAGCGTTCTCCAGCCATGGTGTTCGAGGATTAAAAATAACAGCGGCGAGAAAGCGGCCAGCCCTATATATTCGCCAACTGTATATGTTGCCGTCGCCCGCGCGCGCTCATGCTGGGGAAACCAGGTGCTGACGATGCGGCTGTTGGCCGGAAAGCAGGGCGCTTCGCTGACGCCAAGCCCCAGGCGCAGGAGGAGCAGGGTTTTCAGCCCGAGGGTAAAACTTTGCAGCAGAGTAAACAGCGACCAGAAGAAAATAGACAGGGCATAGGTGAGCTTGTTACCAAAACGGTCTAAAAATACCCCGCCAGGGATCTGCGCCAGCGCATAGGTCCAGGCAAAGGCGGAGAAAATGATGCCCATCATCGCTGGATCGATATGAATTTCCTGGGTTAATTGTGGGGCGACAATACCCAGGATGGTGCGATCGAGATAATTGATCATCGTTCCGACGGACAACAGCAGTAAAATAACTATCCGAACGCGGCTTCTTTTTTTCGTCCCCGATGAGGAAGTGAGGACTTCCTGAGAGTTTGACATACTCATAGCGAGTTCCTTTAAAGTTTAAAATATTTTTGCATATATTCGCACATGCAAAAACATCTCCAGGAACTATAGATAGTATCTATGAATGGCAACGCTTTGTTGCACATTCATACGCTTCACAAAAGAATATTTGATGTAACGCCGATATTTACCCGCTCCCGCACATTATTGGTGGCTTGCATGGTATATTAGCGTCAGTGCATTTATTCTTATATTATACGGGCAAAAATAATGAACCTAAAGCAACTTTATTATTTTAAACGTCTGTCTGAAACCGAACATTACACCGAAGCCGCCTCCAGTCTGTGCATCACCCAGCCCTCGCTAAGCCATGCGATATCGGAGCTGGAGAAGGAGTTAGGGGTCGCGCTGTTCGCCAGACAGGGACGGAACGTTAAAATTACGCAAAACGGCAAGCGTTTTTTGCCGTATGTCGAAGATGCGCTGGCCTCGCTGGAGAATGGCCGGATGACATTACAAAAAAATGGCGCCGAGAATAAAGAGAATATTCGCATCGCCTTTATTTACACGATGGGCGAATATGTTGTTCCGCAGTTAATTAATCAATATTCTCTTTCACCTGAATGTCACAACGTTACTTTTTCTTTTACTCAGGGGACATCGCTGACCCTATTGCAGGAGCTGAAAGCTGGCAAAGTCGATCTGGCGATTTGCTCTTATATTGCGGATGAGCCGGATATCGATTTTATTCCTGTTATTCAGCAGGAGCTGGTGGTGGTCACGGCGAAGGATCATCCGTTGGCCCGCCTGTATGAACATGAGGTCGATCTGGTAGAGACGATTCATTATCCCTATATCTATTTTTCAGAGAATAGCGGTTTACGTCCGTTTATCGATAATGTGTTTATGCAGCAAAAGCTGGTGCCGGAGATCGCCTGCTACGTGGATGAGGATACCGCGATGGCCGGGCTGGTCAGTATTGACTATGGGATCGCGATTATGCCGCGGATCTCCGCGCTCTCCTATTACAACGTTCACATCCTGAAGATTAAAAACACCATCCCCCCACGCTATATCTATCTGGCGACAATGAAAGATCGGTTACTTTCCCCGGCGCTACAGTCATTTAAAAATGTGGTTATCCACGACAGCCAGAATCTCTGTTAGTGGATGGCCCGGAGATCGCCTCCGGGCCATTCGGGCATCAGGAGAGAATATCCATCACTTCACGTAGTTTGGCGATGGCGATCTGTCCTGGCGCAGAAGCCTGTCCTACGGTACCGAAGGTCATCGCCGAGCCGAATAAGCGCCCGGTAACCCGGCTAACGCCACCGGATTTGCCCATCGACATGGTAATCAGCGGGCGAGTGGCATATTTTTCTTTCATGGTCAGCGTAGCGGCAAGCAAGGTCAGAACGTCCTGCGGCGACTGCGGCATCACCGCGATCTTCGGCAGGTCGGCGCCCAGATCCTGCATGCGGCGCAGGCGATAGATAATATCTTCCTGAGCGGGAGTCTTGTGGAAATCATGGTTACTCATGATCACCTTGACGCCCGCGGCATGCGCATCGTCAACCAGCGCGCGGATCTGCGCTTCATCATTGAATAGCTCGATATCGATAACATCAACCAGTCCGCTGCGCGCGGCTTCGCGATTGAGCGCGAAGTACGCTTCGTCGCTGATCTCGGTTTCGCCACCTTCTTTCTTGCTGCGGAAGGTGAACAGCAGCGGGAGCGCTTTCAGCGCGCCACGGATTTCCGCCAGCGCGGCCATCACCTGGGTCATGTCTCTGACCTGGGTAAAGTGGTCAACGCGCCATTCGATAATATCGGCGCCGGCATCGACCAGACCATGGGCGTTACCCAGTATCTCATCGAGGGTTTTGCCGATCAGCGGTACACAAATGAGGGTTTCCCCTTCCTGAAAGGTGATGTTCTTTACGGTTACTGCATTTGTCATGTAGGTATCCATTATTGTTCGCGTTGAACCTCAGGCGGTGACTGCGGTGCGGGACACTTTTTGCGCCGCCCGAGCCTGCAGTTGACGATAGCCGATGTACAGGGCGATCACAAAGCCGATCACGGCGATTGCAAAATCAAACCACATAATGCTGGCAATACTGATCTGCGAAAGCTTTGCGGTGATCAGCGGGATCGTGAAGCTGGCGATACTGCCGGCGGTGTAGAAGATCCCGGTTGCTTTACCTTTTCCGTTCGGGAAACTCATCGCCATGATTGTTGCTCCCAACTGCAGTACCCCGCCGGCGGCGGCAAAGCCGATGATAAAGGCGAAGCCGGTGACCATCATCGGCGTCGGGAACAGGCACACCAGCAGCAGCGAAATCATCGACAGGCCAGTATAGATGATCATGGCGATGGCCGAGCTGAACACCTCTTTGACGAAGGCGGCGGTCACGAAGACGCAGACCAGCGAACCGACGGTATAGATGCTAAGCAGTTTAATCGCCGAGGCGTAGGGCAGACCGACCACGAATTGACCGTACTGCGCCAGCCACTGGCTGACCAGATAGAAGGTTGCCATGCCAATGTAGCCGTACAGGGTGAAGATCACCATATCCAGCTTATTAGCCTGCGGCCGGGCAGTTGCTTCCGCCTGCGCCGTAGGGGCCTCCTCTTTTTTCGCCGACTGGCTATCCGGGAATGGCATTTTGAGCAGGTAGATGCCGCTCAGGACAAACAGTCCCGCCGCAATGACGAACGACCAGCCGAACCACAGATTCGCCCAGATCAGGAAGCTGATAATGAACGGCAGCAGGAACTGCCCGGCGGAAACGAAGGCTTTGATCAGCACGTTGGCCCGGCTGGCGGAGTGCGGGAAAGACTCCATTAGCGCCGGATAGGTTCCGGAGTCGAGGAAGCTATTCGCCAGGCCCGCCATAATGCCGAAGACGTAGGCCAGATAGATATTTTTAGTCAGCAGGATGCCGACGAAGAAGATCAGATAGCTGAGGATCCCCAGATAAATAAAAGGCTTACGGCCAAAGCGATCCGACAAAAAGCCGGTCACAATGGTCGCCAGCTTGCCGATACCTAACGAGGAGATAACGATGGATACGCCAGCAGCGTCTGTTCCCCACTGTTCCTGAAGATGGGCCATGTTGAGGGTGATTAAGAGCACCCCCATGCCGTGAATCAGGTAGTTGAGATACAGCCCTGCCGCAGTAGGGATGTATTTATTTTTCATCATTCGCCTCTTAGAACAGAATGCTCTTGATGTAATCAACCGGCATCTGTTTACCCGTCCAGATTTCGAACGCGCGCGCGCCTTGCCACAGCATCATCCCCAGACCGTTCAGGGTGCGGCAGCCTTTTTTCTCCGCCACTTCCAGCAGGTGGGTTTTACGCGGGTTGTAGACGACGTCAGAGACGATCAGATCCGGGCGCAGGAAGCTGTCGTTCGGCAGCAACATTTGGCCTTCGAACGGCTTCATGCCAACGCCGGTGGCATTGGTCAGGATCACGCTGCTGTCGATTTCGGCGCGCAGCTTGTCATGATCGTCGAGATCGAACAGATGGATCTCGCAGTTGGTGTTGTTGCGGATCTTAGCTACCGTTTCTTCGGCGTTGGCGAAGAATTTATCGCGGCGGTTAAAGATGGAGATCGCCTTCACGCCATCCAGAGCCGCCTGGACGCAGAGCGCGGTCGCCGCGCCGCCGGCGCCGAGGACGGTCATCTTCTTGCCGATGATATCGATACCCGCTTCGCTAAGGGCGCGCATATAGCCGGTGCCGTCGGTGATATGTCCGGTCAGTACGCCATCGTCGTTGACCACGGTGTTGACCGCCCCGACCAGCTGCGCCGCCGGCGACAGCTTATCGAGATACTGGCAAATTTCGGTTTTGTTCGGCATAGAGACATTAAAGCCGCGCAGCTTCATTGCCCGAAAGCCCTGCACAACGTCCTTCAGCTCCTGATTACCGACTTCAAAAGCCAGATAAACATAGTCCAGCCCGAGATGGGCGAAAGCCTCGTTATGCATGGTGGGTGACATGCTGTGGCGAATCGGGGTGGCGATCAGGCCAATCAGCTCAGTGTGTCCAGTAATACGTTCTGCCATGACAAAAATCCTCAATAAGTTAGAAAGGGAATTCGTTGTGCTTCGCGACTGCCCAGCGCACCCATGTCTTCCAGGGTATCCAGCACGTTGCGGCCTTCGCGGATGCCGTCGATAATGCGCCGCGCCATCAGGCTGTCGCCGATATTCATGATTTTGACGTTATTGGCATTGGCCCAGCGCTCGATCTCGTCGAGACCCGTCCGGTTGGCGCGCATCCCCAGGCAGACAAAGCCGTAGTCAAAGGGGATATCGAAGGTTTGCTGTGTATTTTTCACCCGGAAATGGTCGGCAGCGACTGCCATCAGTTGGGTATTCATGTGCTGTTCGACCTGGTGCTCGTCGAGCATGGTCAACATGGCATTTTTGGTAATGATGTCGAGGTCGCGACCGGCGGCGTCCTGCATTTCGATTAATACCGCCTGCGCGCCGCGCGCCGTAAAGTATTCGATAACGTCGAGGCCAACGGCGCCTGCGCCGACGACGGCGATACGTTTACCCTCGATATCGGTAAATTTCGCCAGGTTGTCGATCATGCCGGTAATGGAAAAGACTTTGCCGTCCGCGGTATCAATGTTTTCCCGCAAGCCCTCAATGGGCGGCAGCAGCGGCGTTGAGCCGGTGGCGTTGACAATCAGATGCGGATGTAGGGCGGAAACTGAGGCCACGTCGGCACATTTGCCGACCTGCAGCATCAGGTTGTCCAGCGAGGCGATGCGATTTTTCATAAACTGCGGGAAATCAGCGATGCGTTTTTTCTCCGGCAGGCGGGAGATTTCGCTGGCGAGGCCGCCGACGTGGTTTTTCGCCTCCAGCAGCCAGGTATGGCAACCGACTTCCGCCGCCGTGCAGGCGGCTTCCATCCCGGCGGTGCCAGCGCCGATGACCACCACGTTCGTTTCGCGACTGACGCGGCGCATTTTGTAGGCATCGCCGTGGATGATGTCCGGGTTAATCGAACAGCGCAGCGGGCGCGAGCGGGCGATACGATGGTCAGCGCAACCGATATTGCAGGAGATGCATTTGCGCATCAGGCGCTCTTTACCGCCTTGCACCTTCTGCACCCACTCCGGCTCGGCAATCAGGCCGCGGCCAATGGCAATAAGGTCGGCATCGCCGCTGGCGAGAATATCCTCGGCCACCTGTGGTGAGCGAATATTGCCGGCGATGACCGTGGGCTTATGGAATTTATCGCGCACCGCGCGGGAGAGGTAGCGCTTCCAGCCATCCTCCAGCGACATCTGGTCGATTTGCAGATTCAGGTTGTCATTCTGCGCCGCAGAGACGTTGATGATATCGACCTTATCCTGGCAGAGTTCAAGGATGCGCAGGGAATCTTCGAGGGTATTGCCCCCCTTGAGGAAGTCGTCGGCGCTGATGCGCAGGCTGACCGGAAAACGCGGCCCCACGCAGGCGCGCACTTTATCGATAATCAGACTTAATATCCGGGTGCGATTTTCGACGCTGCCGCCAAATTCATCGGTGCGTTTGTTAAATAACGGCGATAAAAACTGGCTAATTAAATAGGAATGACCGGCATGAATTTCGACGCTGTCAAAACCCGCACGACGAACGCGCTCCGCGGCATCACCAAACTTTTCAACGGCATGATAAATTTCCTCATGCGTCATTGGGCGTGGAATATTTCCGTGCTTTTTCGAGGGCGTCGTGGAGGAAGAGAGTGGCGTCTGACCGTCAAGGCGGTAGGCGTACGCCGAAGCGCCGGCATGATTTAACTGAATGGATACGCAGGCGCCATGTTTATGCAGGGTCTCGGTTAATTTAAACAGTCGCGGAATATATTGATCGTTATCGATGCGTAACTGCGTGGTGCCGTTGGAAGCAAAGGGAAAATCAATACAGATGTTTTCGATGGTGATAAGTCCGGTGCCGCCTTTGGCCCGCAGTTCATAGTATTCCAGCTGTTCCTGCGAGACCTCGCCGTTGAGCGTGGCCATATTGGTGCCCATAGGGGGCATGATAATGCGGTTTTTTAGCGTCATGCCGTTGATGGTCAACGGACTGAAAAGGTGCGGATAGTGGCTCATCTCTTCTCTCCACAGGAGGCCGGGAGGCCGATATGCGGGGGCCCGGGCGTGTCCTTAGTTAATATTTCTCTGTGGGCAAAGATAGCGAGGGGAAAAATCGAAAAATAATGTTTTTTTTTGTTCTGAGCTATAGGGGTTCTCTATG
Source organism: Klebsiella sp. w6 (assembly GCF_033100215.1). Classification (NCBI taxonomy): domain Bacteria; kingdom Pseudomonadati; phylum Pseudomonadota; class Gammaproteobacteria; order Enterobacterales; family Enterobacteriaceae; genus Klebsiella; species Klebsiella sp. w6. The sequence goes on along the minus strand of NZ_CP136907.1, from coordinate 4,669,937 downwards.
AGATTAACGCTTCTTTCACATTCTTATATTTTTATATTAAACACTCGTGCCTTATTTTTACTTGCAGTGAAGGGATAATACATAAACAACGAAGAGGAAGAGAAGGAAAGCGGAATGATTCTTCTTTATGGTGTGGGGCAGGGTGGGGTCAAGGCCTGACAATCAGCGAATCAATATTGGTTTTTGTGCGTGAGATCGCAATTTCCGCCGCGATAAAATTAAAAAGCCCGGTCAAATGACCGGGCCCGAAGGTTAATTCATAAACGCCGGCAGCTTGCGTTCATAGTCGGAAATCGCCTCTCCGTGCTGCAGCGTCAGGCCGATGCTATCCAGGCCGTTGAGCATACAGTGGCGGCGGAAGTCGTCGATCTTAAAGCTGTAGGTTTTATCCCCAGCTTTAACCACCTGCGCTTCCAGATCCACTTCAAACGTCATGCCCGGGTTGGCCTGCACCAGCTTGAACAGCTCGTCGACCTGCTCGTCGCTCAGGGTCACCGGCAGCAGCTGGTTATTGAAGCTGTTGCCGTAAAAGATATCGGCAAAGCTTGGCGCAATCACGACCTTAAAGCCGTAATCGGTCAACGCCCACGGCGCGTGCTCGCGCGAGGAGCCGCAGCCGAAGTTTTCACGTGCCAGCAGGATTGACGCCCCTTTGTATTGCGGGAAATTCAGCACAAAATCCGGGTTCGGCTGCTGGCCTTTATCGTCGAGAAAGCGCCAGTCGTTAAACAGGTGGGCGCCGAAGCCGGTGCGAGTCACTTTCTGCAAAAACTGCTTGGGAATAATCGCGTCGGTATCGACGTTTGCAGCATCCAGCGGAACCACCAGGCCGGTATGTTGGGTAAATTTCTCTGCCATGATGGTCTCCTTACTTCAGATTACGGATATCGGCGAAATGACCGGTAACAGCTGCCGCTGCGGCCATTGCCGGGCTCACCAGGTGCGTGCGTCCGCCGCGGCCCTGACGGCCTTCAAAATTACGGTTGCTGGTGGAGGCACAGCGCTCGCCCGGATTCAGGCGGTCATTGTTCATTGCCAGACACATCGAGCAACCCGGTAAGCGCCACTCAAAGCCGGCTTCGATGAAGATCTTATCCAGGCCTTCCGCTTCCGCCTGCGCTTTCACCGGACCGGAACCCGGCACCACCAGCGCCTGGACACCCGGCGCCACTTTACGCCCTTTAGCGATTTCCGCCGCGGCGCGTAAATCTTCGATTCGCGAGTTGGTGCAGGAGCCGATAAACACTTTATCGATAGCCACATCCGTCAGCGGGATCCCGGATTTCAGGCCCATGTAGGCCAGCGCTTTTTCGGCGCTGGCGCGTTCCACTGGATCGCTGAATGACGCCGGATCGGGGATATTATCCGTCACTGAGATCACCTGGCCCGGGTTGGTGCCCCAGGTCACCTGCGGGGCAATCTCCGCCGCCTGCAGCGTCACCACGGTATCAAACGTCGCGCCATCGTCGGTTTTCAGGGTTTTCCAGTACGCGACGGCATCGTCAAAATCTTTGCCTTTCGGCGCATGCAGACGGCCGCGTACGTAATTGAAGGTGGTTTCGTCCGGCGCGACCAGGCCCGCTTTGGCGCCCATCTCGATCGCCATGTTGCACAGGGTCATACGCCCTTCCATGCTCAGATCGCGGATCGCTTCGCCGCAGAACTCAACCACATGGCCGGTGCCGCCGGCGCTACCGGTTTTACCAATGATGGCCAGCACGATATCTTTGGCGGTAATGCCCGGCGCCGCTTTGCCTTGCACGTCGATTTTCATGGTCTTCGCGCGGCCCTGTTTCAGGGTCTGGGTCGCCAGCACATGCTCCACTTCGGAGGTGCCGATACCGAACGCCAGGGCCCCGAACGCGCCGTGGGTGGCGGTATGGGAGTCACCGCAAACAATGGTCATCCCCGGCAGGGTGACGCCCTGCTCCGGGCCCATGACGTGGACGATACCCTGGTATGGGTGATTTAAGTCATACAGCTCAACGCCAAACTCTTTACAGTTCTTAATCAGCTCCTGCATCTGGATACGGGCCATCTCGCCGGACGCGTTGATATCTTTGGTCTGCGTCGAGACGTTGTGATCCATGGTCGCGAAGGTTTTACCCGGCTGGCGCACCTGGCGGCCATGCGCGCGCAGGCCGTCAAACGCCTGCGGGGAGGTCACTTCGTGCACCAGATGGCGGTCGATGTACAGCAGCGGGGTTTCGTTCTGCGCCTCATACACTACGTGCGCATCAAATAATTTTTCGTATAACGTCTTCGCCATGATTACACCCCTTCTGCGACATAGCGGGCAATGATATCGCCCATTTCATCAGTACTGACCGCCGCCGTTCCGCGCGCCAGGTCGCCAGTACGAACCCCTTCCTCTAAGGCACGGTTGATGGCGCTTTCAATGGCGGTCGCCGCTTCGTCAGCGTCGAGGCTGTAGCGCAGCAGCAGGGCCAGAGAGAGGATCTGCGCGATCGGGTTAGCGATATTTTTGCCCGCGATGTCCGGCGCCGAGCCGCCCGCTGGTTCATACAGGCCAAAACCTTGCTCGTTGAGGCTGGCGGACGGCAACATGCCCATAGAGCCGGTGATCATCGCGCACTCGTCGGAGAGGATGTCGCCAAACAGGTTGGAGCACAGCAGCACGTCGAACTGGGACGGATCTTTAATCAGTTGCATGGTGGCGTTATCGATATACATATGCGCCAGCTCAACGTCCGGATACTCCTTGCCGATCTCGGTGACGATTTCGCGCCACAGAATGGACGACTGCAGGACGTTGGCCTTATCGATGGAGGTCACTTTGTGACGACGCTTACGAGCGGATTCAAAAGCGATGCGCGCGATACGTTCGATTTCAAAGCGGTGATACACCTCGGTATCAAAGGCTTTCTCATGCTGACCGCTGCCTTCGCGGCCTTTTGGCTGGCCGAAGTAGATGCCGCCGGTCAGTTCGCGAACGCAGAGAATGTCGAAGCCGTTGGCAGCGATGTCGGCGCGCAGCGGGCAGAACTCCTCCAGCCCCTGGTACAGTTTGGCCGGACGCAGGTTGCTGAACAGTTTGAAGTGCTTACGCAGCGGCAGCAGCGCACCGCGCTCTGGCTGCTCGGCGGGCGGCAGGTGTTCCCATTTCGGACCACCGACGGAGCCGAACAGGATCGCATCCGCCTGTTCGCATCCGGCGACGGTCGCCTGCGGCAGGGGAGTCCCCTGACGGTCAATAGCCGCCCCACCGACGTCATACTGGCTGGTGGTAATGTGCATGGCAAAACGTTGGCGCACGGCTTCCAGTACTTTCATCGCCTGGTTCATCACTTCCGGGCCAATGCCATCACCCGGCAAAACGGCAATATGGTAATTCTTCGACATTACACGGTTTCCTTATTGTTCTCTTTATTCTGAGCTTTGCGTTGCAATTCTTTTTCGACTTCGGCGGCGCGCCAGATGTTGTTCAGCACGTGAACCATGGCTTTTGCTGACGACTCAACGATATCTGTGGCCAGACCAACCCCGTGGAAACGGCGGCCGTTGTAGTCAACGACGATATCCACCTGGCCCAGGGCGTCTTTGCCGTGGCCTTTCGCACTTAAGCCATACTTCACTAAATCAATGTTGTAGTTTGTCACGCGGTTAATAGCCTGGTAGATGGCGTCGACCGGACCGTTGCCATTAGCGGCTTCGGTTTTGATTTCATCCCCGCAGACCAGCTTGATTGAAGCAGTGGCGATATCGCTGGAGCCAGACTGGACGCTGAAGTAGTCCAGGCGGAAATGCTCCGGCTCTTCCTGCTGCTTGTTGATAAACGCCAGCGCTTCCAGATCGTAATCGAAGACCTGGCCTTTTTTGTCCGCCAGCTTCAGGAACGCGTCGTACAGATGATCCAGGTTGTAATCGCTCTCCTGGTAACCCATCTCTTCCATCCGGTGTTTCACCGCCGCGCGACCGGAGCGGGAAGTCAGGTTCAGCTGTACCTGGTTCAGGCCGATGGATTCCGGGGTCATGATTTCGTAGTTTTCGCGGTTCTTCAGTACGCCGTCCTGGTGGATGCCGGAGGAGTGGGCGAAGGCGCCGGTGCCGACGATGGCTTTGTTGGCCGGGATCGGCATGTTGCAGATCTGGCTGACGGTCTGGCTGGTGCGCCAGATTTCATGATGATTAATGTTGGTGTGCACGTTCATGATGTCTTTGCGCACTTTGATCGCCATGATCACTTCTTCCAGCGCGCAGTTGCCAGCGCGTTCGCCGATACCGTTCATCGCGCCTTCTACCTGGCGCGCACCGGCGTGGACCGCGGCGAGGGCGTTACCGACGGCGATGCCCAGGTCATCATGGGTGTGGACGGAAATAATCGCTTTGTCGATATTCGGCACGCGATCATACAGGCCGCTGATAATGTTGGCGTATTCGAACGGCATGGTGTAGCCGACGGTGTCCGGGATATTAATGGTGGTGGCGCCAGCGTTGATCGCCGCTTCGACGACGCGAGCCAGATCGGCAATCGGCGTGCGGCCGGCGTCTTCACAGGAGAATTCGACATCGTCAGTGTAGTTGCGCGCCCGCTTCACCATATATACCGCGCGCTCAATCACTTCATCCAGCGTGCTGCGCAGTTTGGTGGCGATATGCATCGGCGAGGTCGCAATAAAGGTATGGATGCGGAAAGCTTCGGCTACCTTTAAGGATTCCGCTGCCACGTCAATATCTTTCTCAACGCAGCGCGCCAGAGCGCAAACACGACTGTTTTTGATGGTGCGCGCGATACTTTGCACCGATTCAAAATCGCCCGGGGAAGAGACCGGGAAACCGACTTCCATTACGTCGACCCCCATACGCTCAAGGGCCAGAGCGATCTGCAGCTTCTCTTTGACACTCAGGCTTGCCTGTAACGCTTGTTCGCCATCACGTAAGGTCGTATCGAAAATAATGACTTGCTGGCTCATGGTTTGGATCCTTAGTCTGTGTCCTGGCGCCTTGTTGACGAGCATAAAAAAACCCGCGCCAAGGCGCGGGTTTTATAGTCTTGCTGGAAGATGACTTAACGCTGAACGTCGCCCAACAGCCTACCGCGCAAATGGCATGCGTTTAGTAGTAGTAGGCTGGTGATACGAGCGGTGCGAATCATTGCGTCAAACTCCAGATGAAATCGTTATGCTTTTAGAGTTACTGGATAGCCGTTTTAAAGTCAACCCCTGGCACGGAAAAAGCGTTATTGGCTCACGATGTGAATTAGCAAATTGTGCTGATGTAAGCCCCGTTTTGCCGAAGATCCTATTTTGGACAAAGGGAGGCGCGTCCTGAATTGTTTCATTTGAAAAAGTGCTTTGCATTCAACGCATCGCTCACGATGTGCCATGAACGAGGCGGCAAAAAAAGCTATCTGAATGAAAATATTATATTTATTTTCCTTATGAATGTATTTGCCCATTAGCGGATTATTTTTCAATGATAAGCAGTTGTTAATTTTATGAGGTTAAAAATAAAATACTTTATTATTGCTTAAGTTACAGTTAACTAGTGGTGTTGTTTTTATTTTTACGGATTATGGTTACACTCACCATCATTAAGTAACCGGTATGGTTTGAGCGGTTCATTTTCCTGGTAGTCCCGCTTTTTCACTGCCACTCATAGCCTTGATATATTCCTAAAAATCTCCTTTGCTATTTTGCAAATGTCATTTGCATGATAAATGATATTTTCGACGCTAATTATAGTGGTTTAGTAAAGGGAATTCATCGTGACGGCGGAATTAGATATGTTAATTGACACTCCAGAATATAAATCAGCCCCCGGACAGGAAGTCGTTAAACCTCAACTACGGATGGTTGATCTCAATCTGCTCACCGTTTTTGATGCGGTTATGCAAGAGCAGAATATCACCCGTGCCGCCCATACGCTCGGCATGTCTCAACCCGCGGTGAGTAACGCGGTTTCACGTCTGAAAGTGATGTTTAATGATGAGCTGTTTGTGCGCTATGGCCGCGGTATTCAGCCGACGGCGCGGGCCTATCAGCTTTTTGGTTCTGTGCGCCAGGCGCTGCAGCTGGTCCAAAACGAATTGCCGGGCTCCGGTTTTGAACCGCTAAGCAGTGAGCGCGTTTTCCATCTGTGCGTCTGCAGCCCGCTGGATAACATCCTGACGTCGGTTATTTTTAATAAAGTTGCGGAGATCGCACCCAATATTCATTTGGTCTTTAAATCCGCGCTGAATCAAAATACGGAACATCAGTTACGTTATCAGGAAACGGAATTTGTGATCGGTTATGAAGAGTTCCGTCGCCCTGAGTTTGCCTGCGTCCCGTTATTCAAAGACGAAATGGTTTTGGTGGCCAGTCGCAACCACCCCCGTATTTCCGGGCCGGTGATGGAGGCGGATATTTATCGTGAGGAGCATGCTACGGTGGCTCTCGATCGGTATGCCTCATTCAGTTTACCGTGGTATGACACGGCCGATAAACAGGCGCGTATCGCCTATCAGGGTAATGCGATGGTCAGCGTATTAAACGTGGTATCGCAAACCCAGATGGTGGCGATTGCCCCGCGCTGGCTGGCCAATGAGTTTGCCGATAAATTAGCCCTGCAAATATTACCTTTGCCGTTGAAGGTTAACAGCCGGACCTGCTATCTCTCGTGGCATGAAGCGGCTGGCCGCGATAAAGGCCATCAGTGGATGGAAGAGCTGCTGGTGGATATTTGCAAGCGCTGAGCCGATGGCAACGAGGATAAAAGGAGCTTCGGCTCCTTTTTTTATATGATGTAAATTCGATAATGCAGAATTTTGTTCTGTTTGACCTGTTCGAGGCATTCGTTGGGTTCGTGAAAAATGGATCAATTCCTGCTATCACGCCTTTTCTCCGAGTATTTACCATTCCCTTTTCTTATCTCTGAAGCAATCCACCATATTTTCACTTCTCCGCTTTCTTTTCTTCTTATTAAGGGGATAACACATCCCCTGCGGCGAATTGCCTGCCTGCTGGCGAGCAGTTATGGTAGTGGCATGCAGTCCATTCACCTCAGTGCGGAGGGTCTCTCCTCCGCATCGTGCGAGCGCGCGGAAATTGAGTTCCGCTGTCGTAAAACAATAAGCCTGGAGGCAAACCATGGAGATGTTGTCAGGAGCCGAGATGGTCGTCCAATCGCTTGTCGATCAGGGCGTCAAGCAAGTATTCGGCTATCCCGGAGGCGCAGTCCTCGATATCTATGATGCGTTACATACCCTTGGCGGTATCGATCATGTGCTGGTTCGCCACGAGCAGGCGGCAGTGCATATGGCGGATGGCCTGGCGCGGGCGACCGGCGAGGTTGGCGTCGTGCTGGTCACCTCTGGACCAGGGGCGACGAACGCCATCACCGGTATCGCGACGGCCTATATGGATTCCATTCCGCTGGTGATCCTCTCCGGGCAGGTGGCGACATCGCTGATCGGCTACGATGCCTTCCAGGAGTGCGACATGGTGGGGATTTCCCGTCCGGTGGTGAAGCACAGTTTCCTGGTGAAGCAGACCGAAGATATTCCCGGTGTCCTGAAGAAAGCCTTCTGGCTGGCGGCCAGCGGTCGCCCCGGACCGGTGGTGGTCGATCTACCGAAAGATATTCTCAATCCGGCGAAAAAGCTGCCGTACGCCTGGCCGGAGGCGGTGAGTATGCGTTCGTATAACCCGACCACCAGCGGTCATAAGGGACAGATTAAACGCGCCCTGCAGACCCTGGTGGCGGCGAGTAAGCCGGTCGTTTACGTCGGCGGCGGGGCGATCAATGCGCATTGCGAACCCCAGCTGCGTGAGCTGGTGGAAAAGCTGAAGCTGCCGGTTGCTTCCTCCCTGATGGGGCTTGGCGCTTTCCCGGCGACGCACCCGCAGGCGCTGGGGATGCTGGGTATGCACGGCACCTATGAAGCCAACATGACCATGCACCATTCGGACGTCATTTTCGCCGTCGGCGTCCGCTTTGACGATCGGACCACCAACAATCTGGCCAAGTACTGTCCGAACGCGACGGTGCTGCATATTGATATCGATCCGACCTCGATCTCGAAAACCGTGCCGGCAGATGTGCCGATCGTCGGCGATGCCCGGCTGGTACTGGAGCAGATGCTGGAGCTACTGGACCAGGAAGAGACGCAGCAGCCGCTGGACGACATTCGCGACTGGTGGCAACAGATCGAGCAGTGGCGTGCCCGCCATTGTCTGCGCTACGACGACCAGAGCGATAAAATCAAACCGCAGGCGGTGATTGAAACTATCTGGCGGTTGACCCAGGGCGATGCCTACGTCACTTCCGATGTGGGCCAGCACCAGATGTTCGCCGCCCTTTATTACCCCTTCGACAAACCACGGCGCTGGATTAACTCCGGTGGTCTCGGCACCATGGGCTTTGGCCTACCGGCTGCGCTGGGGGTCAAAATGGCTCTGCCGGACGAAATGGTGGTCTGCGTGACCGGTGACGGCAGTATCCAGATGAACATTCAGGAACTCTCTACTGCGCTGCAGTATGAGTTACCGGTCCTGGTGCTTAACCTCAACAACCGCTATCTCGGGATGGTGAAGCAGTGGCAGGATATGCTCTATTCCGGGCGCCACTCCCAGTCCTATATGGAATCGCTGCCGGACTTTGTGCGTCTGGCGGAAGCCTATGGTCACGTCGGGATCCGCATCAGCGAGCCGCAGGAGCTGGAGTCAAAGCTTGCTGAAGCGCTGGAGCAGGTGCGTCAGCGCCGGCTGGTGTTTGTCGATGTCACCGTCGACGGCAGTGAGCATGTGTACCCCATGCAGATCCGCGGCGGCGGCATGGATGAGATGTGGTTGAGCAAAACGGAGAGGACCTGATTATGCGCCGGATATTATCGGTATTACTGGAAAACGAATCGGGCGCATTGTCCCGCGTTATCGGCCTCTTTTCCCAGCGTGGCTATAATATAGAAAGCCTGACTGTGGCACCGACGGACGACCCTACGCTCTCCAGAATGACCATCCAGACCGTGGGCGATGAAAAAGCGATCGAGCAGATTGAAAAGCAGCTGCACAAGCTGGTGGATGTGCTGCGGGTCAGCGAATTGGGGCAGGGGGCCCATGTCGAACGCGAAATCATGCTGGTGAAGGTTCAGGCCAGCGGCTATGGCCGTGAAGAAGTGAAACGCAACACCGAAATCTTTCGCGGACAGATTATCGATGTGACGCCTTCTATCTATACCGTTCAGCTCGCCGGAACCAGTGATAAGCTTGATGCTTTCCTGGCTTCGCTGCGCGATGTCGCTCGGATCGTGGAAGTGGCTCGCTCCGGTGTGGTCGGCCTGTCTCGCGGTGATAAAATCATGCGCTGAGGATCGGGAACTGATGCAAAAATAGCCCGGCAGCGACTGTCGGGCTTTTTTTTTGCGAAATCAGTAGGAACTGTAAGCGAAAGCGGTTGCTGCGCTAACTATTCTGCGCTTAGATGTTATAAAAAGGGTTCCATACCTGAATAATGGTTATGTTTGGCACTTCTTACCCAAGGGGCAATTGTGAAACTGGATGAAATCGCCCGGCTGGCCGGTGTTTCAAGAACCACCGCGAGCTATGTGATTAATGGCAAAGCGAAGCAGTACCGCGTAAGCGATAAAACGGTCGAAAAGGTGATGGCTGTGGTGCGGGAGCATAACTATCATCCGAATGCGGTCGCCGCTGGCCTGCGTGCAGGACGCACACGATCTATCGGTCTGGTGATCCCGGATCTCGAAAATACCAGCTATACCCGCATTGCAAATTATCTCGAACGTCAGGCGCGTCAGCGTGGCTATCAGCTGCTGATTGCCTGTTCTGAGGATCAACCCGATAACGAGATGCGCTGCATTGAGCATCTGCTGCAGCGCCAGGTGGACGCTATCATTGTCTCTACCTCGCTGCCGCCGGAGCACCCTTTCTATCAACGCTGGGCTAACGATCCATTTCCGATTGTCGCGCTTGACCGCGCCCTTGACCGCGAGCATTTCACCAGTGTGGTCGGCGCTGATCAGGATGACGCTGAAATGCTCGCTGCCGAGCTGCGGACCTTCCCTGGCGAAACGGTACTTTATCTCGGCGCGCTGCCGGAACTGTCGGTGAGCTTCCTGCGCGAGCAGGGCTTCCGCAAAGCCTGGCAGGACGATCCGCGCGAGGTGCATTATCTCTATGCCAACAGCTATGAGCGCGAAGCGGCGGCTCAGCTGTTTGAGAAATGGCTTGAAACCCATCCGATGCCTCAGGCGCTGTTTACTACCTCTTTCCCGTTGCTGCAGGGCGTGATGGATGTGACGCTGCGCCGTGAGGGCAAACTGCCCTCCGAGCTGGCGATCGCCACCTTCGGCGATAATGAGCTGCTCGATTTTCTGCAGTGCCCGGTGCTGGCGGTGGCTCAGCGCCATCGCGATGTCGCTGAGCGGGTGCTGGAGATCGTCCTCGCCAGCCTCGATGAACCGCGTAAGCCAAAGCCGGGCCTGAGCCGTATTCGCCGTAATCTCTATCGTCGCGGTAGCCTGAATCGCCGCTAAGCGCGCAATATCGCCAGAGCCCAGGAATATTCCTGGCGGGCCTGCCGGAAAGCAGGCCTTTGGCGATTAATCAGGCAATTGACGTCCAAAATGCAAAACTGAATATATTTCAGACAAATCCCTAAACTTCTTTACGTGTTATTTTGTTTAATTCGCTGGCAATCGTTTTGTTACTCAAAACGGGACACAAAAAATGATTGCGCAGGCTTTAATTGTATTATTTTGTTACATTCACCAGGTTAATTGCTGAATTAACACTCATTTTGTACGCCCCAGCCTTTCTCTTCTGCCCTATCCCGCGTCTGGTCCGCCCCTCAGCCAGCAACAGGTACTGTTAACGACCGGCATAATGGCCTAAAATGCCGCTCGCGTCGCAAACTGACACTTTATATTTTCCCGCCGAAGATATTTTGTTGTTTATAACTGTTACGAGTTTGTTGGTTATTTTCTTACACGTATTCATAACGTTAATTTGCCTCGCCTGTTGATGATTTTTTCATCAGGGCTAATGTCGGCTGTAAATAATGGGTTTTTGAGCTCTGTTGGCATCCGTGCTGGCTTGACAAGCTTTTCCTCCGCTCCGTAAACTCCTTCTGGTGGGAATTTGTGGGATAAAGTGGCGAAAAGGGGTGAGGCTGGCATGTTCCGTGGAGCAACGTTGGTCAATCTCGACAGCAAAGGCCGCCTGGCCGTGCCAACGCGCTATCGCGATGGGCTGATCGAGGACGCTGCCGGTCAATTGGTATGCACCATTGACATTCATCACCCGTGCCTGCTGCTTTATCCATTGCCTGAATGGGAAATCATCGAGCAGAAATTGTCGCGTTTATCGAGCATGAATCCCGTTGAGCGGCGCGTACAGCGTTTGCTTCTGGGTCATGCCAGCGAATGTCAGATGGATAATGCCGGACGATTGCTCATCGCGCCGGTGTTACGGCAGCATGCCGGGCTGACAAAAGAAGTGATGCTGGTCGGGCAGTTTAATAAGTTTGAACTGTGGGATGAAACGACCTGGTATCAACGGGTCAAGGAAGATATCGACGCTGAGCAGTCCGCGACCGGTGAACTGTCGGAGCGCCTGCAGGATTTGTCCTTATAAAAATGATGGAAAATTATAAACATACTACGGTACTTCTGGATGAAGCCGTCAACGGCCTCAATATTCGTCCAGACGGTATCTATATCGATGGTACTTTTGGCCGCGGTGGTCACTCGCGCCTGATCCTCTCCCGGCTGGGAGCGGAAGGACGCTTGCTGGCAATCGATCGCGATCCACAGGCGATTGCCGTCGCGAAAACCATCGATGATCCCCGCTTTTCCATCGTACATGGTCCTTTTTCACAGCTCGCTGACTACGTCGACGAGCGTGATCTTACCGGTAAGATCGACGGCATTCTGCTCGATCTCGGCGTCTCTTCCCCGCAGCTTGACGATGCGGAACGCGGCTTTTCCTTTATGCGCGACGGGCCGCTGGACATGCGCATGGATCCGACGCGCGGTCAGTCCGCGGCCGAGTGGCTGCAGACGGCAGAAGAAGCCGATATCGCCTGGGTGATTAAAACCTTCGGCGAAGAGCGTTTCGGTAAACGTATCGCCCGCGCGATCGTCGAACGTAACCGTATTGAACCGATGACCCGCACCAAAGAGCTGGCGGAGGTCATTGCTGCGGCGATGCCGGTAAAAGATAAGCATAAACATCCCGCGACCCGTACCTTCCAGGCGGTGCGCATATGGGTAAACAGTGAACTGGAGGAGATAGAGCAGGCGCTAAAAAGCTCGCTCAGCGTGCTGGCCCCGGGTGGGCGGCTATCGATCATTAGTTTTCATTCGCTGGAAGATCGCATTGTGAAGCGCTTTATGCGTGAACAAAGCCGCGGTCCGCAGGTTCCGGCGGGAATACCGATGACCGAAGCGCAGCTCAAAAAACTGGGCGGCCGTGAGTTACGAGCACTAGGCAAGTTGATGCCGGGCGAAGAAGAGGTGGCAGAGAATCCACGTGCCCGTAGTTCAGTGCTGCGTATTGCAGAGAGGACGAACGCATGATCGGCAGAGTGACAGAGGCCTTAAGCAAGGTTAAAGGGTCGATTGGAAGCAACGAGCGCCATGCTTTGCCTGGCGTGATCGGGGACGACCTTCTGCGGTTTGGGAAACTGCCACTCTGCCTGTTCATTTGCATCATTATTACGGCGATTACCGTGGTCACCACCGCGCACCATACGCGCCTGCTGACCGCGCAGCGTGAACAACTGGTTCTGGAACGCGACGCCCTGGATATCGAGTGGCGCAACCTGATCCTCGAAGAGAACGCGCTCGGCGATCACAGTCGGGTTGAGCGGATCGCGACCGAGAAGTTGCAGATGCAGCACGTCGATCCATCACAAGAAAATATCGTTGTACAGAAATAAGGATTATTGCGACGGATGAAAGCAGCGCCAAAAACGCCAAAAGCAAAGCGTCAGGAAGAACAGGCCAACTTTATCAGTTGGCGTTTTGCGTTGCTGTGCGGCTGTATTCTGCTGGCGCTGACTTTCCTGCTAGGTCGTGTCGCCTGGCTCCAGGTGGTCAGCCCCGACATGCTGGTGCGTCAGGGCGATATGCGCTCGCTGCGCGTCCAGGAAGTGTCTACCGCGCGCGGGATGATTACCGACCGCTCCGGGCGGCCGCTGGCGGTCAGCGTACCGGTGAAGGCTATCTGGGCCGATCCGAAGGAGCTGCATGATGCTGGCGGGGTCACCTTGGATACGCGCTGGAAGGCGCTGGCGGACGCCCTCAATATGCCGCTGGATCAGCTGGCAACGCGCATCAATACCAATCCGCGGATGCGTTTTATCTATCTGGCGCGTCAGGTAAACCCTGACATGGCCGACTACATCAAAAAGCTAAAGCTGCCGGGCATTCATCTGCGTGAAGAGTCCCGTCGTTATTACCCTTCCGGAGAAGTGACTGCTCACCTCATTGGCTTTACCAACGTCGACAGCCAGGGGATTGAAGGGGTCGAAAAAAGCTTTGATAAATGGCTTACCGGCCAGCCGGGCGAGCGTATCGTGCGTAAAGACCGCTATGGCCGGGTCATTGAAGATATCTCTTCTACCGACAGCCAGGCGGCGCACAACCTGGCGCTGAGCATCGACGAACGTCTGCAGGCGCTGGTCTATCGCGAGCTGAACAACGCCGTGGCCTTTAACAAAGCCGAGTCGGGCAGCGCCGTGTTAGTGGACGTTAACACCGGGGAAGTGCTGGCGATGGCCAACAGCCCCTCCTATAACCCGAACAACTTCGCCGGTACGGCGAAAGACACCATGCGTAACCGCGCTATCACCGACGTATTCGAACCGGGTTCGACGGTGAAACCGATGGTGGTGATGACGGCGCTGCAACGCGGTATCGTCAACGAAAATACCGTGCTGAATACCATTCCCTATCGAATTAACGGCCACGAAATCAAAGACGTGGCGCGTTATAGCGAATTGACCCTGACCGGGGTGCTACAGAAGTCGAGTAACGTCGGTGTTTCTAAGCTGGCGTTAGCGATGCCGTCCTCAGCGTTAGTAGATACTTACTCACGTTTTGGGCTTGGAAAGGCGACCAATTTGGGGTTGGTCGGAGAACGCAGTGGCTTATATCCTCAAAAACAACGGTGGTCTGACATAGAGAGGGCCACCTTTTCTTTCGGCTACGGGCTAATGGTAACCCCGTTACAGTTAGCGCGAGTCTACGCAACGATTGGCAGCTATGGCATCTATCGCCCGCTGTCAATTACCAAGGTTGATCCACCGGTTCCGGGCGAGCGCGTCTTCCCGGAATCACTCGTTCGTACCGTCGTTCATATGATGGAAAGCGTGGCGCTGCCCGGCGGCGGCGGCGTGAAAGCGGCGATCAAAGGCTATCGCATCGCGATTAAAACCGGTACGGCGAAAAAAGTGGGGCCGGATGGCCGCTATATCAACAAATATATTGCTTACACCGCAGGCGTTGCGCCCGCCAGCCATCCGCGCTTCGCGCTGGTGGTGGTGATCAACGACCCGCAGGCAGGTAAATACTACGGTGGCGCCGTTTCCGCGCCGGTCTTCGGTGCCATCATGGGCGGCGTATTGCGCACCATGAACATTGAGCCGGATGCGCTGGCAACGGGCGAAAAAAGTGAATTTGTAATTAATCAAGGCGAGGGAACAGGTGGCAGATCGTAATTTGCGCGACCTACTCGCTCCGTGGGTGCCAAACGCACCGGAGCGCATTCTGCGAGAGATGACGCTGGACAGCCGGGTGGCTGCTTCCGGCGATCTCTTTATCGCGGTACAGGGTCATCAGGCGGACGGGCGTCGTTATATCCCGCAGGCGATAGCGCAAGGTGTGGCTGCCATTATTGCTGAAGCGCAGGGCGAGGCTGAAGACGGTGAGATCCGTGAAATGCACGGCGTGCCGGTTATTTACCTGAGCCAGCTTAACGAACGCTTATCGGCGCTGGCCGGGCGTTTTTATCATCAGCCGTCGCAGCAGCTGCGTCTGGTGGGCGTCACCGGTACTAACGGTAAAACGACCACCACTCAACTGCTGGCGCAGTGGGCGAAGCTGCTCGGCGAAACCAGCGCAGTGATGGGGACCGTTGGCAACGGCCTGCTGGATAAAGTCGTGCCGACCGAAAATACCACCGGTTCTGCGGTAGACGTTCAGCATGTGCTCTCCAGTCTGGTCGGGCAGGGGGCAACCTTCGGCGCGATGGAAGTCTCTTCCCACGGTCTGGTGCAACACCGCGTGGCGGCGCTGCAGTTTGCCGCCTCGGTGTTTACCAATCTGAGCCGCGACCACCTCGACTACCATGGCGACATGGAGCACTACGAAGCGGCGAAATGGCTGCTGTACTCGACCCACCATTGCGGCCAGGCCATCGTCAACGCTGACGATGAAGTGGGGCGTCGCTGGCTGGCGAAGCTGCCGGATGCGGTGGCGGTGTCGATGGAAGATCATATCAATCCGAACTGCCACGGCCGCTGGCTGAAGGCCACCGCGGTCAACTATCACGACAGCGGCGCGACCATTCAGTTTGACTCCAGCTGGGGCAACGGTGAAATCGAAAGCCGCCTGATGGGCGCCTTTAACGTCAGCAACCTGCTGCTGGCGCTGGCGACGCTGCTGGCGCTGGGCTATCCGCTGGCCGATCTGCTGAAAACCGCAGCGCGTTTACAGCCGGTATGCGGCCGTATGGAAGTGTTCAGCGCGCCCGGTAAACCGGCCGTGGTGGTGGATTACGCCCATACGCCTGACGCGCTGGAAAAAGCGCTGCAGGCCGCGCGCCTGCACTGCAGCGGCAAGCTGTGGTGCGTTTTCGGCTGCGGCGGCGACCGTGACAAAGGCAAGCGTCCGCTGATGGGCGCTATCGCTGAAGAATTTGCCGACATCGTGGTGGTCACTGATGACAACCCGCGCACCGAAGAGCCGCGGGCGATTATCAACGATATTCTGGCCGGCATGCTCGATGCGGGTCATGCGAAGGTGATGGAAGGCCGCGCGGAAGCGGTCACCAACGCCGTGATGCAGGCGAAAGAGAACGACGTGGTGCTGGTGGCGGGTAAAGGCCATGAAGATTACCAGATCGTCGGCAATCGCCGTCTGGATTATTCCGACCGCGTCACCGTCGCGCGTCTGCTGGGAGCGGTAGCATGATTCGCTTTACGTTAAGCCAGCTCGCCGCGATCGCCCATGGCGAACGGCAGGGTAGCGACATCGCTATCGACGAGGTGACCTCCGATACCCGTAAAGTGACGGCGGGCTGCCTGTTTGTGGCGCTGAAAGGCGAGCGTTTCGACGCTCATGATTTTGCCGAACAGGCGAAAGCAGCTGGCGCCGGCGCGCTGCTGGTGAGCCGTCCGCTGGCCTGCGATCTCCCGCAGGTGATCGTGAAAGATACCCGCCAGGCTTTCGGCGAGTTAGCCGCCTGGGTGCGTCAGCAGGTACCGACCCGCGTCGTCGCCCTGACCGGCTCGTCCGGTAAAACCTCGGTCAAAGAGATGACCGCGGCGATCCTTAGCCAGTGCGGCAACACACTGTATACCGCTGGCAACCTGAACAACGATATCGGTGTACCGATGACGCTGCTGCGCCTGACTAAAGAGCATCAGTACGCGGTGATCGAACTCGGCGCCAACCACCAGGGCGAAATCGCCTGGACCGTCAGCCTGACGCGTCCGGAAGCCGCGCTGGTCAACAACCTTGCTGCGGCGCACCTCGAAGGTTTCGGCTCGCTGGCGGGCGTGGCGAAGGCGAAGGGCGAAATCTATACCGGTCTGCCGGAAAACGGCATCGCCATTCTCAATGCTGATAACAACGACTGGCTGAACTGGCAGGCGGTGATTGGCGATCGCAAAGTGTGGCGCTTCTCACCGAATGCGGCCAACAGCGACTTCACGGCGACCAACGTGCAGATCACCAGCCACGGTACCGAATTTACGCTGCAGACCCCAACCGGCAACGTTGACGTCCTGCTGCCGCTGCCGGGACGCCATAACATCGCTAACGCGCTGGCGGCGACCTCGCTGGCGATGGCGGTAGGCGCCGATCTGGCGGCGGTAAAAGCCGGTCTGGCGCAGCTGAAGGCCGTTCCGGGGCGTCTGTTCCCGATCCGGCTGACGGAGAGCCAGCTGCTGCTGGATGACTCCTACAACGCCAACGTTGGTTCGATGACCGCGGCGGTGCAGGTACTGTCAGAGATGCCCGGCTTCCGGGCGATGGTGGTCGGCGATATGGCGGAGCTTGGCGCGGAAAGCGCAGCCTGCCATCGCGAAGTCGGCGAGGCAGCGAAAGCGGCGGGGCTGGATTGCGTCCTCAGCGTCGGCACCTTGAGCGCGGATATCAGCCGCGCCAGCGGCGTGGGCGAACATTTTAATGATAAAGCCGCAGTAGTGGCTCGCCTGCGCGAGCTGCTGGCGGAGCACAAGATAATGACCATTTTAGTGAAGGGTTCACGTAGTGCCGCCATGGAAGAGGTAGTACGCGCATTACAGGAGACTGGGACATGTTAGTATGGCTGGCCGAACATTTGGTCAAATATTATTCCGGCTTTAACGTCTTTTCTTATCTGACGTTTCGCGCCATCGTCAGCCTGCTGACCGCGCTGTTCATCTCGTTGTGGATGGGCCCGCGCATGATCGCCCGTCTGCAAAAACTCTCCTTCGGCCAGGTCGTACGTAACGACGGTCCGGAGTCCCATTTCAGCAAACGCGGCACGCCGACCATGGGGGGGATCATGATCCTCACTGCGATCACCGTCTCCGTTCTGCTGTGGGCTTACCCCTCCAACCCGTACGTCTGGTGCGTACTGACGGTATTAATCGGCTACGGGATCATCGGCTTTGTTGATGATTACCGTAAAGTCGTGCGCAAAGATACCAAAGGCCTGATCGCCCGCTGGAAGTATTTCTGGATGTCGGTGATCGCGCTGGGCGTGGCGTTCGCGCTCTATCTGGCCGGGAAAGACACCCCGGCGACCGAGCTGGTGGTGCCATTCTTTAAAGACGTGATGCCGCAGCTGGGCCTGCTCTATATCCTGCTGGCTTACTTCGTTATCGTCGGTACCGGCAACGCCGTCAACCTGACCGATGGCCTCGACGGCCTGGCGATTATGCCGACCGTCTTCGTCGCTGCCGGCTTTGCGCTGGTGGCATGGGCTACCGGCAACATGAACTTCGCCAACTACCTGCACATTCCCTATCTGCGCCATGCTGGCGAGCTGGTGATCGTCTGTACGGCGATTGTCGGCGCGGGTCTGGGCTTCCTGTGGTTTAACACCTATCCGGCGCAGGTCTTTATGGGCGACGTCGGTTCGCTGGCGCTCGGCGGCGCGCTGGGCATTATCGCCGTGCTGCTGCGTCAGGAATTCCTGCTGGTGATTATGGGCGGCGTTTTCGTCGTGGAGACTCTGTCGGTGATCCTGCAGGTTGGCTCCTTTAAGCTGCGCGGTCAGCGCATCTTCCGTATGGCGCCGATTCACCATCACTATGAACTGAAGGGCTGGCCGGAGCCGCGCGTTATCGTGCGCTTCTGGATTATTTCGCTGATGCTGGTGCTGATTGGCCTGGCGACGCTGAAGGTACGTTAATCATGGCAGATTATCAGGGTAAAAAAGTCGTCATTATTGGGCTGGGTATGACCGGCCTGTCATGCGTGGACTTTTTCATGGCGCGCGGCGTGACGCCGCGCGTGATGGACACCCGCGTCGCGCCTCCGGGGCTGGATAAATTACCCGAATCGGTCGAATGCCATGTTGGCGGACTCAATGATACCTGGCTGCTGGCGGCGGATCTGATTGTCGCCAGTCCCGGCATCGCGCTGGCCCATCCTTCACTGAGCGCGGCGGCCGATGCAGGCGTAGAGATCGTTGGTGATATCGAACTGTTCTGCCGCGAGGCGCAGGCGCCGATTATCGCCATTACCGGCTCTAACGGCAAAAGCACTGTCACTACTCTGGTGGGCGAGATGGCGAAAGCGGCCGGGGTTAACGTCGGCGTGGGCGGTAATATCGGCCTGCCGGCGCTGATGCTGCTGGACACCGATCGTGAGCTATATGTGCTGGAGCTCTCCAGCTTCCAGCTGGAAACGACCTCCAGCCTGCAGGCGGTGGCGGCAACCATCCTCAACGTGACTGAGGACCATATGGACCGCTACCCGCTGGGGCTGCAGCAGTATCGCGCGGCGAAGCTGCGGATTTACGAGAATGCAAAAACCTGCGTGGTGAACGCGGACGATGCGCTCACGATGCCGGTACGCGGGGCGGACGATCGCTGCATCAGCTTTGGTGTCGATGTCGGTGACTACCACCTTAACCGTCAGCAGGGCGAAACCTGGCTGCGCGTTAAAGGTGAGAAAGTCCTCAATGTGAAAGAGATGCCTCTCACCGGTCAGCATAACTACAGCAACGCCCTGGCGGCACTGGCGCTGGCCGATGCCGCGGGCCTGCCGCGGGCCAGTAGCCTCAAGGCATTAACCACCTTCACTGGTCTGGCCCATCGCTTTCAGCTGGTGCTGGATCACAACGGCGTACGCTGGATTAACGACTCGAAGGCCACCAACGTCGGCAGCACCGAGGCGGCGCTGAACGGCCTGCAGCTGGACGGCACGCTGTACCTGCTGCTGGGCGGCGACGGCAAGTCCGCTGATTTTACCCCGCTGAAGCGCTACCTCGGCGGCGATCGTATTCGCTTGTACTGTTTTGGTCGCGATGGCGCCGAGCTCGCTGAGCTGCGTCCTGACGTGGCGGTACAAACTGAAACCATGGAACAGGCGATGCGTCAGATAGCGCCCCTGGTGAAAGCGGGCGACATGGTTCTCCTGTCGCCGGCGTGCGCCAGCCTGGATCAGTTTAAGAATTTTGAACAACGGGGCGATATTTTTGCCCGTCTGGCGAAGGAGTTAGGTTGATGCGTTTCTCTCTCCCACGCCTGAGAATGCCGCAGCTGAGCTTGCCTCGGTTGAGACTGCCGCGACTGCCGGGGATGTTTATCTTCGCCTGGCTGTTCGCCGCGCTAAAAGGCTGGGTGATGGGCTCGCGCCCGAAAGATAACGACAGTCTGGTGATGTATGACCGGATGCTGCTGTGGCTGACCTTCGGCCTGGCGGCGATCGGCTTTATTATGGTGACCTCGGCGTCGATGCCGGTGGGGCAGCGCCTGGCGAACGATCCTTTCCTCTTTGCCAAGCGCGACGGCCTGTATATTGTGCTGGCCTTTGTCCTCGCGCTGGTGACGCTGCGCCTGCCGATGGATTTCTGGCAGCGCCACAGTACCGCGATGCTGATTGCCTCAATTGTGATGCTGCTGATCGTACTGGTGGTGGGCAGCTCGGTAAACGGCGCATCGCGCTGGATCGCCCTTGGCCCGCTGCGTATTCAGCCGGCGGAGTTCACCAAGCTGTCGCTGTTCTGCTATATCGCCAACTATCTGGTGCGTAAAGCGGATGAAGTGCGTAACAACCTGCGCGGGTTCTTAAAACCGATGGGCGTGATTTTCGTGCTGGCGATACTGCTGCTGGCGCAGCCTGACCTCGGTACCGTGGTAGTGCTGTTCGTCACCACGCTGGCGATGCTCTTCCTTGCTGGCGCGAAGCTGTGGCAGTTCATCGCCATTATCGGCATGGGTATCTCGGCGGTGGTCCTGCTGATCCTCGCCGAACCGTACCGTATTCGCCGCGTGACCTCCTTCTGGAACCCATGGGAAGACCCGTTCGGCAGTGGTTACCAGCTGACCCAGTCGCTGATGGCCTTTGGCCGCGGCGAGATGTGGGGGCAGGGCCTCGGCAACTCAGTGCAAAAACTGGAGTATTTGCCGGAAGCGCACACTGACTTTATCTTCGCCATTATCGGCGAAGAACTCGGTTATATCGGTGTGGTACTGGCGCTTTTAATGGTATTCTTCGTCGCTTTCCGCGCCATGTCGATTGGCCGTAAAGCGCTGGAGATCGATCATCGCTTCTCCGGCTTCCTCGCCTGTGCGATTGGTATCTGGTTTAGCTTCCAGGCGTTAGTTAACGTCGGGGCGGCGGCGGGTATGCTGCCGACGAAAGGTCTGACGCTGCCGCTGATCAGTTATGGTGGTTCCAGTCTGCTGATTATGTCGACGGCCATCATGTTGTTGTTGCGAATAGATTATGAAACGCGTCTGGAAAAAGCCCAGGCGTTTACACGGGGTGTTCGATGAGCGGTCAGGAAAAGCGGTTGATGGTGATGGCGGGCGGCACCGGCGGGCATGTGTTCCCGGGGCTGGCGGTCGCGCACCATTTAATGGACCAGGGCTGGCAGGTTCGCTGGCTGGGTACCGCCGATCGTATGGAAGCGGATTTAGTGCCGAAAAACGGCATCGAGATTGATTTTATCCGTATCTCCGGCCTGCGTGGCAAAGGGATAAAAGCGCAACTGTTAGCGCCGGTGCGTATCTTCAACGCCTGGCGTCAGGCGCGAGCGATCATGAAGCGTTTCCAGCCGGATGTGGTGCTGGGCATGGGCGGCTATGTCTCCGGGCCTGGCGGTCTGGCGGCGTGGTCGTTGGGGATCCCGGTGGTCCTCCACGAACAAAACGGTATTGCCGGTCTGACCAACAAATGGCTGGCGAAGATTGCGAAGAAAGTGATGCAGGCGTTTCCCGGCGCGTTCCCGCATGCGGACGTGGTCGGAAACCCGGTGCGTACCGATGTACTGGCGCTGCCGCTGCCGGGTCAGCGACTGGTGGGGCGTCATGGACCGATTCGCGTGCTGGTGGTCGGTGGCTCTCAGGGCGCGCGCGTCCTGAACCAGACTATGCCGCAGGTGGCGGCGAAGCTCGGTGATGCGGTGACCATCTGGCATCAGAGCGGCAAAGGTGGCCAGCAAACCGTGCAACAGGCCTATGCCGCTGCGGGGCAGCCGCAGCATAAAGTGACGGAATTTATTGATGACATGGCCGCGGCCTATGCCTGGGCTGATGTCGTGGTTTGCCGTTCCGGCGCGCTGACGGTCAGCGAAATTGCCGCCGCAGGTTTACCGGCGCTGTTTGTACCCTTCCAGCACAAAGATCGTCAGCAGTACTGGAATGCGCTGCCGCTGGAGAAAGCCGGCGCGGCGAAAATTCTTGAACAGCCTGAGTTCACGGTAGAGGCGGTTGCCTCTACCCTGGCGAGCTGGGATCGGGAAACGTTGCTGGATATGGCGGAACGAGCGCGTGGCGCTTCGATTCCGGACGCTACCGAGCGAGTAGCAGAAGAGGTCAGCGCCGTAGCTTTGGCGCGCTAATTGCGGTGATTTTCACCGCCCGAATGACAGAAGTTGATGGCGTAAAGAATGAATACACAAGATTTGGCAAAACTGCGTTCCATAGTGCCCGAGATGCGTCGCGTCCGGCACATTCACTTTGTCGGCATCGGCGGTGCCGGTATGGGCGGTATTGCCGAAGTGTTGGCTAATGAAGGTTACCAGATCAGCGGCTCCGACCTGGCGCCGAATCCGGTGACCCAACAGCTGTCGCAGCTTGGCGCCACTATTTATTTCAACCATCGCCCGGAAAACGTTCGCGATGCCAGCGTTGTGGTCGTTTCCAGCGCGATTTCCGCAGATAACCCGGAAATCGTTGCCGCACACGAAGCGCGCATTCCGGTGATCCGCCGTGCGGAAATGCTGGCGGAGCTGATGCGCTTCCGCCACGGGATTGCGATTGCCGGAACTCACGGCAAAACCACTACCACCGCGATGGTGTCCAGTATTTACGCCGAAGCCGGGCTCGACCCGACCTTCGTCAACGGCGGGCTGGTGAAAGCGGCGGGCGTGCATGCCCGTCTCGGCCATAGCCGTTATCTGATTGCGGAAGCGGATGAGAGCGATGCGTCGTTCCTGCATCTGCAGCCGATGGTCGCGATTGTGACCAACATCGAAGCCGACCATATGGATACCTACCATGGCGACTTCGAAAATCTGAAGCAGACCTTTATTAACTTCCTGCACAACCTGCCGTTCTACGGACGCGCGGTGATGTGCGTGGACGATCCGGTTATTCGTGAACTGCTGCCGCGCGTAGGCCGGCAGATCACCACCTACGGTTTTAGCGACGACGCCGACGTTCGCGTCGAGGACTACCGTCAGCTTGGGGCTCAAGGCCATTTTCGCCTGGTGCGTCAGGATAAAGAGATCCTGCAGGTCACGCTCAATGCCCCGGGTCGCCATAACGCGCTGAACGCGGCGGCGGCGGTGGCCGTGGCGACGGAAGAGGGAATTGACGACCAGGCGATCCTGCGCGCGCTGGAAAGTTTCCAGGGAACCGGACGCCGCTTTGATTTTCTTGGCGAGTTTCCGCTGGCGGAAGTCAACGGCAAGCCGGGCAGCGCGATGCTGATCGATGACTACGGCCACCATCCGACGGAAGTGGACGCCACCATCAAAGCCGCGCGCGCTGGCTGGCCGGATAAAAATCTGGTGATGCTGTTCCAGCCGCACCGTTATACCCGTACCCGCGATCTGTATGACGATTTCGCCAACGTGCTGACCCAGGTCGATGCGCTGCTGATGCTGGATGTCTATCCGGCGGGCGAAGCGCCGATCCCGGGCGCCGATAGCCGCTCACTGTGCCGTACGATCCGCGGTCGCGGTAAAGTTGACCCAATCCTGGTCTCTGACCCGGCCCAGGCCGCGGAGATGCTGGCGTCGGTGCTGACCGGTAACGATTTAGTGCTGGTGCAGGGCGCGGGCAATATCGGAAAAATTGCCCGTCACCTGGCTGAAATCAAACTGGCTCCGCAAAAAACGGAGGAAGAGCGCCATGGCTGATAAAATCGCGGTGCTTTTCGGTGGAACCTCCGCTGAACGTGAAGTGTCGCTGAATTCAGGCGCCGCGGTGCTGGCCGGGCTGCGTGAAGGCGGGGTGGATGCCCATCCGGTCGACCCGCGCGACATCGATATTACCCAGTTAAAAAATCTGGGCTTTAAGAAAGCGTTTATTGCCCTCCATGGCCGCGGCGGGGAAGATGGCACATTGCAGGGGCTGCTGGATCTGATCCAGTTGCCTTATACCGGCAGCGGGGTGATGGCCTCTGCGCTGTCGATGGATAAACTGCGCAGCAAATGGCTGTGGCAGGGGGCGGGATTGCCGGTCGCGCCGTGGGTCGCGCTGACCCGCGCCCAGTTTACTGCAGGACTTTCTGCTGCCGTTGAACAACAGATTGCGGCGCTGGGCCTGCCGGTCATCATCAAGCCGAGCCGTGAAGGCTCCAGCGTCGGGATGTCGAAAGTCAGCGAAAGCTGTGATTTACCGAGTGCATTGGCGCTGGCTTTTCAGCATGATGATGAAGTTTTGGTCGAAAAATGGCTTAGTGGGCCGGAATTTACCGTCGCCATCGTCGGTGAAGAAATTTTACCGTCAATACGTATCCAGGCCGCGGGAACCTTCTATGATTATGAGGCGAAGTATCTGTCTGATGAGACGCAATATTTCTGCCCTGGATTTGAAGATCCCGCGCGTGAGTCAGACATCCAGAGCCTGGTGCTTAAAGCCTGGAATGTTCTGGGGTGTAAAGGCTGGGGCCGTATTGACGTGATGCTGGACAGCGATGGCCAGTTTTATCTGCTGGAAGCAAATACTTCCCCGGGCATGACCAGCCATAGCCTTGTACCGATGGCGGCGCGTCAGGCAGGAATGAGCTTCTCCCAGCTTGTTGTACGAATTCTGGACCTGGCGGGGTGATATGTCGCAGGCTGCGCTGAATACGCGGAACCATGAAGAGGACGTTTCTTCTTCGCGTCGGAGTAATGGAACGCGGCTGGCAGGGATCGTTTTCCTGCTGGCGGTGCTGTTTACCGTGCTGGTCAGCGGGTGGATGGTTCTTGGCTGGATGGAAGATGCGCAGCGCTTGCCGCTGTCGAAGATGGTGGTGACCGGCGAGCGTCACTATACGCGCAATGATGACATCCGCCAGGCGATTCTGGCGTTGGGTTCACCGGGTACTTTCATGACTCAGGATGTGAACATTATTCAGAGTCAAATTGAACGCTTGCCGTGGATTAAGCAGGCGAGCGTCCGTAAGCAGTGGCCCGATGAATTGAAGATTCATCTGGTTGAATATGTGCCGATTGCGCGCTGGAATGATCAACATATGGTGGATGCAGAAGGAAATGCCTTCAGCGTACCGGCGGATCGCACCAGCAAACAGAATTTACCGATGTTATACGGCCCGGAAGGCAGCGAGAACGAAGTGCTGCAAGGGTATCGTGACATGGGGCAGGTGCTGGCAAAGGATAAATTCACGTTGAAAGTGGCGGCGATGACCGCCCGTCGCTCCTGGCAGTTGACGCTTAATAATGACATTAAGCTCAACCTTGGCCGTGGCGATACCATGAAACGGCTTCAGCGCTTTATGGAACTCTACCCGGTTCTCCAGCAGCAGGCGCAGACCGACGGCAAACGGATTAGCTACGTTGATTTGCGTTATGACTCGGGGGCGGCAGTGGGCTGGGTACCTGCTCCCGTAGAGGAAACTAATCAACAACAGAATCAGGCACAGGCAGAACAACAATGATCAAGGCGACGGACAGAAAACTGGTAGTTGGACTGGAGATTGGCACCGCTAAGGTGGCCGCTTTAGTAGGGGAAGTTCTGCCCGACGGCATGATTAATATCATCGGCGTGGGCAGTTGCCCATCACGTGGTATGGATAAAGGCGGTGTGAACGACCTCGAGTCGGTGGTGAAATGCGTACAGCGCGCCATCGACCAGGCCGAACTGATGGCGGATTGCCAGATTTCATCAGTTTATTTGGCACTTTCGGGTAAACATATAAGCTGTCAGAATGAAATCGGGATGGTACCGATTTCGGAAGAAGAAGTGACGCTGGATGACGTTGAGAACGTGGTCCACACCGCGAAGTCGGTTCGCGTCCGCGATGAACATCGCGTCCTGCACGTGATTCCGCAGGAATATGCCATCGACTACCAGGAAGGGATTAAAAATCCGGTAGGGCTGTCTGGTGTGCGTATGCAGGCGAAGGTGCATCTGATTACCTGCCATAACGATATGGCGAAAAACATTGTTAAAGCGGTGGAACGTTGCGGTCTGAAAGTTGACCAACTTATTTTCGCCGGGTTAGCGGCCAGTTATTCGGTATTAACAGAAGACGAACGTGAGCTGGGCGTCTGCGTCGTGGACATCGGCGGTGGTACAATGGATATCGCCGTCTACACCGGCGGCGCATTGCGTCACACCAAAGTGATCCCGTACGCCGGGAACGTGGTGACCAGCGATATCGCCTATGCCTTTGGTACGCCGCCGAGCGATGCCGAAGCGATTAAGGTTCGTCACGGTTGCGCATTAGGTTCCATCGTCGGTAAAGACGAAAACGTCGAAGTCCCGAGCGTAGGCGGACGTCCGCCGCGCAGCCTGCAGCGTCAGACGCTGGCAGAGGTGATTGAACCGCGCTATACCGAGCTGCTTAATCTGGTCAACGAAGAGATCCTACAGCTGCAGGAACAGCTTCGCCAGCAGGGTGTCAAACATCATCTGGCGGCCGGGATTGTGTTAACCGGCGGCGCGGCGCAAATTGAAGGCCTGGCGGCCTGTGCGCAGCGGGTATTCCATACCCAGGTGCGTATTGGCGCGCCGCTGAACATTACTGGTTTAACGGATTACGCCCAGGAGCCGTATTATTCGACGGCGGTTGGGCTGCTGCACTACGGCA
The DNA here is from genome assembly GCF_033100215.1 of Klebsiella sp. w6. Lineage (NCBI taxonomy): Bacteria > Pseudomonadati > Pseudomonadota > Gammaproteobacteria > Enterobacterales > Enterobacteriaceae > Klebsiella > Klebsiella sp. w6. The sequence goes on along the minus strand of NZ_CP136907.1, from coordinate 4,643,266 downwards.
AAGAGTCACATTTGAGTGGTGAAGCGGAAGTCGAAAAACGCGTGACGGCGTCAGTGGGCTCGTGGATTAAACGACTCAACAGCTGGCTGCGAAAAGAGTTTTAATTTTTTAAGAGAACGCAGACAATTAGCGTTCTCAGGCGACAGGCACAAGACGGAGAGAAACTATGTTTGAACCTATGGAACTGACCAACGACGCGGTGATTAAAGTCATCGGCGTCGGTGGCGGCGGCGGTAACGCCGTTGAACACATGGTGCGCGAGCGCATTGAGGGTGTTGAATTCTTCGCGGTGAACACCGATGCGCAGGCGCTGCGTAAAACGGCTGTTGGCCAGACTATCCAGATCGGTAGCGGTATTACCAAAGGTCTGGGTGCGGGCGCGAACCCGGAAGTCGGCCGCAATGCGGCGGACGAAGACCGCGAAGCGCTGCGTGCGGCCCTTGATGGCGCAGACATGGTGTTCATCGCGGCAGGTATGGGCGGCGGTACCGGTACCGGTGCGGCGCCAGTGGTTGCGGAAGTGGCGAAGGATCTGGGTATCCTCACCGTTGCGGTGGTCACGAAGCCGTTTAATTTCGAAGGCAAGAAGCGCATGGCGTTTGCTGAGCAGGGGATCACCGAGCTGTCCAAGCACGTTGACTCACTGATCACCATCCCGAACGACAAGCTGCTGAAAGTACTCGGCCGTGGTATTTCTCTGCTCGACGCGTTCGGCGCGGCAAACGATGTACTGAAAGGCGCGGTGCAGGGTATCGCCGAACTGATTACGCGTCCGGGCCTGATGAACGTCGACTTCGCGGACGTCCGTACCGTGATGTCAGAAATGGGCTACGCGATGATGGGCTCCGGCGTGGCGAGTGGTGAAGACCGTGCGGAAGAAGCGGCTGAAATGGCTATCTCTTCTCCGCTGCTGGAAGATATCGACCTGTCCGGCGCGCGCGGCGTACTGGTTAACATTACTGCGGGCTTCGACCTGCGTCTGGATGAGTTCGAAACCGTGGGTAACACCATCCGTGCCTTTGCGTCGGATAACGCGACCGTGGTTATCGGTACTTCTCTGGACCCGGATATGAACGACGAGCTGCGCGTGACCGTGGTGGCGACTGGTATCGGCATGGACAAGCGTCCGGAAATTACCCTGGTGACCAACAAACAGGTTCAGCAGCCGGTGATGGATCGCTACCAGCAGCACGGTATGTCGCCGCTGACGCAAGAGCAGAAGCCGGCAGCAAAAGTGGTGAACGACAATACGCCGCAAACCGCGAAAGAGCCGGATTATCTGGATATCCCAGCCTTCCTGCGTAAGCAAGCCGATTAAGAATCGACTGGAAGTTGGGCATCTGCGCTCTTTGTGCTAAACTGGCCTCCCGATAGTGGTGTACACTTCGGTTGGATAGGTAAATTGGCGAGATTATACGATGATCAAACAAAGGACTCTTAAACGTATCGTTCAGGCGACTGGTGTCGGTTTGCATACCGGCAAGAAAGTCACACTGACGTTACGCCCTGCGCCGGCAAATACCGGGGTCATCTATCGTCGCACCGACTTGAATCCACCGGTAGATTTTCCGGCTGATGCCAAATCTGTGCGTGATACCATGCTCTGTACTTGCCTGGTTAATGAGCATGACGTGCGGATTTCTACGGTTGAACACCTGAACGCCGCATTGGCTGGCCTGGGTATCGACAACATTATTGTTGAAGTCGATGCGCCGGAAATCCCGATTATGGACGGCAGTGCGGCTCCGTTCGTTTATCTGTTGCTGGACGCCGGCATCGATGAACTGAACTGCGCCAAGAAATTTGTTCGTATCAAAGAGACGGTTCGCGTCGAAGATGGCGACAAATGGGCTGAATTCAAACCGTACAATGGTTTTTCGCTGGATTTCACCATCGATTTTAACCATCCGGCGATTGATGCCAGCACCCAGCGCTATACGCTGAACTTCTCGGCCGATGCGTTCATGCGTCAGATTAGCCGTGCGCGTACCTTCGGTTTTATGCGCGATATCGAATATCTGCAGTCCCGCGGCCTGTGCCTGGGCGGCAGCTTCGATTGTGCCATCGTTGTTGACGATTATCGCGTACTGAACGAAGACGGTCTGCGCTTTGAAGACGAATTTGTTCGCCACAAAATGCTGGATGCGATCGGTGACCTGTTTATGTGTGGTCACAACATTATCGGCGCATTCACGGCGTACAAATCGGGTCACGCGTTGAATAACAAACTGCTGCAGGCGGTCCTGGCAAAACAGGAAGCCTGGGAGTATGTGACCTTCGAAGACGACGCAAAACTGCCTATGGCGTTCCGCGCACCGTCGATGGTTCTGGCGTAAGCCTGACCATTCAGTAAATTCGACTGGTAACCTGGTACTCTCTCCGACCAGGGAACCAGTCGTTTTTCTTTTATAACCCCTTCCAGTTATTTTTCGCAGTGATTGTCGGGCAATAATTAGCGCGCGTTCGCTGTTTTATTAAGCGTTTTCCCCGGGCAATCGCCTTCATTCATGCTGCCTCAGCGCGGTAATAATGTTAGTATTTGAGCGCAAAATTATTTCTCCGGGTTGCTTTACCCCGTGGATGTCAGGGTGTCCTGCAAAAAACGCTAATTAAGAGGCGGCCTGAACGACGACGGGTATACCAACGAAAGGTAATGAAAGTGAGTGGATTGCTGACGCGCTGGCGACAGTTTGGCAGACGGTATTTTTGGCCGCATCTCCTGTTGGGGATGGTCGCGGCCAGCTTCGGCCTGCCCGCGCTTAGCAACAGCCACGAAACTGCGACGCCGGCGAAGGCAACGTCCAGCAACCATAATCCGAGCAAAGTTAACTTCTCTCAGCTGGCGCTGCTGGAGAGTAATCGTCGGCCGAACTTTACCGTCGACTACTGGCATCAGCACGCCATTCGCACCGTTATTCGTCATCTCTCCTTCGCGATGGCGCCACAGGCATTGCCGGTGGCGGAAGAAACTTCCCCGCTGCAGGCCCAACATCTGGCGCTGCTTGATACGCTCAGCGCGCTGCTGACCCAGGACAGCACGCCGCCGGTGGTGATCCGCCAGGTGGCTTACATCTCTTCCTCATATTCTGCCTTCCGCGTGAGCGCCTGGATTAGCCAGGTGGCGGGGATCCGCGCAGGACCTCAACGTCTCAGCTGAAAATAACCACGGACCATCCTATTTTTTGTGACTCCGCACCGCGGGGCGTTTGAGATTTTATTATGCTTATTAAAATGTTAACTAAGGTTTTCGGCAGCCGTAACGACCGTACGCTGCGTCGTATGCGCAAAGTTGTCAATATCATCAACGGCATGGAATCGGCGATGGAAAAACTCTCTGATGACGAGCTGAAAGCGAAAACTGCTGAATTCCGCGCGCGCCTGGAAAAAGGCGAAGTGCTGGAAAACCTGATCCCGGAAGCCTTTGCCGTCGTTCGCGAAGCCAGTAAGCGTGTGTTCGGCATGCGCCACTTCGACGTCCAGCTGCTGGGCGGTATGGTGCTTAACGATCGCTGCATCGCCGAGATGCGTACTGGTGAAGGTAAAACGCTGACCGCGACCCTGCCGGCGTACCTCAACGCGCTGACCGGTAAAGGCGTCCACGTGGTGACCGTCAACGACTATCTGGCGCAGCGTGACGCCGAAAACAACCGTCCGCTGTTCGAATTCCTTGGTATGAGCGTGGGCATCAATATGTCCGGTCTGCCGGCGCCGGCGAAGCGTGAAGCCTACGCTGCCGATATTACCTACGGCACCAACAACGAATACGGCTTCGACTATCTGCGCGACAACATGGCCTTCAGCCCGGAAGAGCGCGTTCAACGTAAACTGCACTATGCGCTGGTGGATGAGGTGGACTCCATCCTGATCGACGAAGCGCGTACCCCGCTGATCATTTCCGGTCCGGCGGAAGACAGCTCTGAAATGTACCGTAAGGTAAACAAAATCATCCCGCACCTGATCCGTCAGGAAAAAGAGGATTCGGATACCTTTACCGGTGAAGGCCACTTCTCTGTTGATGAGAAAGCCCGCCAGGTTAACCTGACCGAACGCGGTCTGGTGCTCATCGAAGAGCTGCTGGTGCAGGAAGGCATTATGGAAGAAGGTGAGTCGCTGTACTCCCCGACCAACATCATGCTGATGCACCATGTGACCGCCGCGCTGCGCGCCCATGCGTTGTTCACCCGCGACGTTGACTACATCGTTAAAGATGGCGAAGTTATCATCGTCGATGAGCACACTGGCCGTACGATGCAAGGCCGCCGTTGGTCCGATGGTCTGCACCAGGCGGTGGAAGCCAAAGAAGGCGTGGAGATCCAGAACGAAAACCAGACTCTGGCCTCTATCACCTTCCAGAACTACTTCCGCCTGTACGAGAAACTGGCGGGGATGACCGGTACAGCGGATACCGAAGCCTTCGAATTCAGCTCTATCTATAAGCTGGATACCGTTGTCGTGCCGACCAACCGTCCGATGATCCGTAAGGACATGGCGGATCTGGTCTATATGACCGAAGCGGAAAAAATTCAGGCGATTATCGAAGATATTAAAACCCGCACCGCTGCCGGCCAGCCGGTGCTGGTGGGGACTATCTCGATCGAAAAATCCGAAGTAGTTTCGCGCGAGCTGACCAAAGCCGGCATCAAACACAACGTACTGAACGCCAAGTTCCACGCCAGCGAAGCGGATATCGTCGCCCAGGCGGGTTATCCGGCAGCGGTGACCATTGCCACCAACATGGCGGGTCGTGGTACCGATATTATGCTCGGCGGTAGCTGGCAGGCGGAAGTCGCCGCGCTGGAAAATCCGACGCCGGAACAGATTGAAAAAATCAAAGCGGACTGGCAGGTGCGCCATGATGCGGTTCTGGCCGCAGGCGGTCTACACATTATCGGTACTGAGCGTCATGAATCACGCCGTATCGATAACCAGCTGCGTGGCCGTGCGGGTCGTCAGGGTGATGCCGGTTCGTCTCGCTTCTACCTGTCGATGGAAGATGCCCTGATGCGTATCTTCGCCTCCGATCGTGTGTCCGGCATGATGCGCAAACTGGGGATGAAGCCGGGTGAAGCCATCGAGCACCCGTGGGTAACTAAGGCTATCGCCAACGCTCAGCGTAAAGTGGAAAGCCGTAACTTCGATATTCGTAAGCAGCTGCTGGAATATGATGATGTGGCTAACGACCAGCGCCGCGCGATCTACACTCAGCGTAACGAACTGCTGGACGTGTCTGATGTCAGCGAAACCATCAACAGCATCCGCGAAGACGTCTTTAAAGCGACTATCGATGCGCATATTCCGCCGCAGTCGCTGGAAGAGATGTGGGATATTGAAGGCCTGCAGGAGCGTCTGAAAAACGACTTCGACCTCGATCTGCCGATCAAAGAGTGGCTGGATAAAGAGCCGGAGCTGCATGAAGAGACCCTGCGTGAACGTATTCTGCAGAGCGCGGTAGAAACTTACCAGCGTAAAGAAGAAGTGGTCGGTGCCGAGATGATGCGTCACTTTGAGAAAGGTGTGATGCTGCAGACCCTGGACTCCCTGTGGAAAGAGCACCTGGCAGCGATGGACTATCTGCGTCAGGGTATCCATCTGCGTGGCTATGCGCAGAAAGATCCGAAGCAGGAGTACAAGCGCGAATCGTTCTCTATGTTTGCTGCGATGCTGGAGTCACTGAAGTATGAAGTGATTAGCACCCTGAGCAAAGTCCAGGTGCGTATGCCGGAAGAAGTCGAAGCGATGGAGCAACAGCGTCGTGAAGAAGCCGAGCGCCTGGCGCAGATGCAGCAGCTCAGCCATCAGAGCGATGATGAGGCCGCTGCCGAGGATCTGGCGGCACAAACCGGCGAGCGTAAAGTGGGGCGTAACGATCCCTGTCCGTGCGGTTCCGGTAAAAAATATAAACAGTGCCACGGCCGTCTGAGCTAAGGCCTGATAAAAAAACAAAGGCGCAGAGTTCTGCGCCTTTTTTATGGAGCTGATTCAATGAAAAAACTGCAAATCGCCGTCGGGATAATTCGCAATCCGCAAGGCGAAATCTTTATTACCCAGCGCGCCGCTGATGCCCATATGGCGAATAAGCTGGAGTTCCCGGGCGGGAAGATTGAATCTGATGAGACGCCGGAGCAGGCGCTAATTCGCGAGCTGCAGGAAGAGGTTGGAATTACGGTAAGGTCTGCAACGCTATTCGATAAGCTGGAGTATCAGTTCCCTGACCGCCATATAACGCTGTGGTTTTTCCTTGTGGAAAGTTGGCAAGGCGAGCCATGGGGCAAAGAAGGGCAACCGGGACGGTGGATGGCGGGTCAGACACTGGATCCAGAGGCGTTCCCCCCGGCGAATGAACCGGTTATCAACAAACTTATCGGCCTGGGCTGAGCGTCAGGCTACAACGCTAACCCGATAATTATCGGGTTAGCGTGCCGGTAAATCAGGGCTGCTGCTCGCTCCAGTCATCGCTGTCGGAGAGATCGCCCGCACTGGGGATGCGTTTCTCTTCTGCGGCCCATTCTCCCAGATCGATCAGCTGACAGCGCTTGCTGCAGAATGGACGAAAGGGACTCTGCTCGCCCCACACCACGTTTTTGCCGCAGGTCGGGCAGTTGACGATGGTCTCTTCAGACATGTTATCTCCTTAGCAGCAGGCCAGTTCAAAATCAAAGCGCTCCGGCACGATCCCATACTCACTGTCCAGCGGCAGGAAACGGATAGCGAAACGGCTCTTATGGCCGGAGATCTGCGGATACAGCTGGTGAGCCAGATCGAGACGCAGACGTAGCAGATCGGCATCTTCGCCATTATCCTGGTAAAAGCCGTTGAGGCTGGTCTGTTTGCGAAACAGCGCAGAGTTACGGATCAGGTCGAGGATCAGGTTCAGGGACTGGATCAGCGGATCGAGGCTGGCGAGCCAGCTGGCCACCTGCTCGTCCCGATGCGCCTGTGGCATATGGAGCCAGATATGCAGGGTCGGTAAATCGAAGCTGCAGCAGCCGCCTGGAATACTCAGGCGCTGACGCACCAGCGCAATCAGGCGATCTTCACGCAGAAACTGGCCAATACGCGGCGCGGCCATCAGGGTGCTGGAGGATTGCTTCAGCTGCTGGCGCAGTTCGTTAATGCGCTCCTGATCGACGCCCGGTACTTCAGCCCAGGACTGGAGCTTGCGCTGCTGGCGCTCCAGTTCTTTAACCAGGTCGGTACGCACCTCGCCACGCTCCAGCACATCCAACAGATCGCCGGCGTTACGGAAAAAATGGAGCGCATCGGCATGAGTGGCAATCATCGGATGGAAAGCCATTTGCTGGATCAGAAATTCGATGCGCAGCCAGGTACGCATTTTCTCATTAAGAGGATGTTCAAACAGAACGGGGGTATGCATTACGAGTTTTCCTGTGAGGCGGCCTGCGATGCCAGCATTAAATACTTTTCGTGCAGGCGGGCAACATCCGATGCCACTGCATCCGGCGTGCCAGTGTTTTCAATAACATCGTCCGCGACGGCCAGGCGCTGCTCGCGCGTGGCCTGAGCGGCAAGAATATGTTCAGCATGTTCGCGGCTGACCTTGTCACGCAGCATGGTGCGTTCGATCTGCGTTTCTTTTGGCACATCGACGACCAGTACGCGATCGGCCTGACCGGACAGGCGGTTTTCGACCAGCAAAGGTACGACCCAGAGGAGATAAGGGGAGGTAGCAGCCTGCATCTGGCGGCGCGTTTCCTGCTGGATCAGCGGATGCAACAGCGCGTTAAGCCAGGCTTTATCCTCCACGTGAGCAAAAATTTTTTCCCGCAGCAGGCGGCGGTTCAGCGTGCCGTCGGGGGCAATCATCTGCGACCCAAAGTGGCCGGCGATGGCCTGGAGCGCTGGGGTGCCAGGTTCGACCACCTGGCGGGCGATAACATCGGCATCAACAACGTTAACCCCGAGCTGCGCGAAGGCGTCGGCGACCGTGCTTTTACCGCTGCCGATCCCACCTGTTAACGCGACTGTGTACCCCATATCTTCTGACCCTGAAACGGATTGCTCGTATTTTTTGCATTCAGACAGCGATGACTGGCCGCACGTCGGAGAGGTGATAGTGATCATGTCGTGATAGTCACGTGCCAACCGGGATCGCCGCCCGCTATTCTGTTTCTTTTAATCAAGAAAATCAAATGGTTAAAAATAATACGCTGGCGAGGAAAGGCATAAGCGCTTTTTTCTCCATTCACCAGGTAAATTTATACGATTGTAGCGTAAAAAAAGTGAAAATCGCAGTCTTGCGCAGGCCTGATTCGTGCGTATGATAACGTCACTGGAGTTGTGCTCTCACAATAATGCAATTAACCCCAGGAATTCGCACATGCGTATTGAAGAAGATCTGAAGCTTGGTTTCAAAGACGTTCTTATCCGCCCGAAACGCTCTACTCTCAAAAGCCGTTCTGATGTTGAGCTGGAACGTGAATTCACTTTCAAACATTCAGGCCAGACCTGGTCCGGTGTGCCAATTATTGCGGCCAACATGGATACCGTCGGCACCTTCAGTATGGCGAAAGCGCTGGCCACTTTTGGTATTCTGACTGCGGTACACAAGCACTACACCGTTGAGGAATGGCAGGCGTTTGTACAGGGCGCATCCGCAGATGTCCTCAAGCATGTGATGGTTTCCACCGGCACTTCCGATGCGGATTTCGAAAAGACGCAACAGATCCTCTCTCAGAATCCGCAACTGAAATTTGTGTGCATCGACGTGGCTAACGGCTACTCTGAGCACTTCGTGCAGTTTGTGGCGAAAGCCCGTGAAGCCTGGCCGCAGAAAACCATTATCGCCGGAAATGTGGTCACTGGTGAAATGTGCGAAGAGCTGATCCTCTCCGGCGCCGATATTGTGAAAGTCGGGATTGGCCCGGGTTCCGTCTGCACTACCCGCGTCAAAACTGGCGTCGGCTATCCGCAGCTCTCCGCCGTGATCGAGTGCGCTGATGCGGCGCACGGCCTGGGCGGCCAGATCATCAGCGACGGGGGATGCACCATGCCGGGTGATGTGGCGAAAGCTTTCGGCGGCGGCGCCGATTTCGTGATGCTCGGCGGCATGCTGGCGGGCCATGAAGAGAGCGGCGGAACCATCGTTGAAGAGAACGGGGAAAAATTCATGCTGTTCTATGGCATGAGCTCCGAGTCGGCGATGACGCGCCATGTGGGCGGTGTCGCGAAATACCGCGCGGCGGAAGGTAAAACCGTTAAGCTACCGCTGCGTGGCCCGGTGGATAATACTGCTCGCGATATCCTTGGCGGCCTGCGTTCAGCCTGCACCTATGTTGGCGCGTCGCGTCTGAAAGAGCTGACCAAACGGACGACCTTTATCCGCGTTCAGGAACAAGAGAACCGGATATTCAATAGCCTGTAAGCGGCTTCGCTGGCGCCTGTGCTGCGCCAGCGTATCTCACCCTCCCGCCCCGCCAATGGCATCGCCCAGATGAAAAACGGGCAAATACATCGCCACCACCAGAATGCCGACCAGTGAACCGGTTATCACCAGCATGATGGGTTCGAGATGCGCAGCCAGACTGTCGGCTCGCTGATGCGTTTGCTCTCGATGATGGTGCGCCAGATTTTCCAGCATTTGATCCAGCGCCCCCGCGCTTTCACCCGTACGGATGAGCTGCAGGCACAGCGGAGTAAAACCGCCGCACCGGCTTAACGCCTGCCAAATCGGTTCCCCCTGGGCTATCAGCGTACGGGCTTGCGCCAGGCGCTGGCGCCAGAGTGGGCACGACAGAGTTGCTTCAACACTTTGCAAACCCTGCAGAAAGCTAATACCGGCGCTTTGGGTTAACGCCAGGATGGTAAAGATCAGGCTCAGCTGTTGGCCGCCGATCAGGGGGCCGATGAGAGGGAGCGCGTTCAGCAATCGCTGGCGACGCAGCAACCAGTCGCTACGCCGCCGGACCAGCTGGTTGAGCAGCAGCGGGCTCAGGAAAAGGGCCAGCAGTAGCGGCCAGCCGCGACTTAGCATGTCGCCTGCCGCAACGACCATCCGCGTCAACAGCGGCAGCGGCGTACTGAACGTCTGGTAGATGGCGGTGAACTCGGGCAGGACAAAATAGAGCATCCCCAGCACCACCAGCAGCGCCAGGGCGAGTACGATCAGCGGGTAACGCAGCGCTTTTTTGACCTTGCCGGCGAGCCGCTGCTGCTCCTGCTGTTGGTTGGCCAGCTGCTGGCAGCAAATATCGAGCTTGCCTGTCAGTTCGCCGGTGCTAATCATCGCCAGATAAAGCGGCGGAAAGGCTTGCGGCCACTGCGCCAGCGCGGTAGTGAAAGCTACACCCTGAGCCAGTTCGCGGCCCAGGGACTCAAGCAGCGCTTGCCATTGCGGGTGTGGTTGCTGCTGCGCCAGCAGAGATAAACCGTCCGCCAGCGGCAGGCCGGCCTGCAGCAGGGTGGCGAGCTGACGGATCGTTTCGCTACTGTAGCGTGGGTGCCAGAGATTCAGCTTCACTGCACAGCGGCGCACGGCCAGCGGCATGACGCGCTGCTGCTGAAGGTCGTGCAGCACCTCCAGACGACTGGCTTGCCATAGCATCCCCTGGCAAGGGGCGCCGTGCGCATCGATACCGCGCCAGCGCCAGAGACGCTTAGTCGCCATGGGGGATCCCCAGCACCCGCACCACCTCTTCAAGGCTGGTCAGCCCCTGTTCGATAGCCTGACAACCGCTTTCAAAAAGCGTCATCATCCCCGCGGCTCGCGCCAGAGATTCAATCTCAATGGCATTCAGCCCCTGGACTATTCCCTGGCGTAACCCGGGGGTGACAGGCATGACCTCAAACAGCGCCAGCCTGCCGTGATAACCGTGATAACAGTGTTCGCAGCCAGCCGCCTGCCAGCGCGGCAGCGGGCGTGGCCACAGGCTGTGCGGCAGGTCGGCGGCGCTACCGACATTGCGCCGACAGTGGGGGCACAGCTTGCGGACCAGGCGCTGGGCGATAACCAGCGAGAGCGCTGAAGATATCATCCAGCGGGCGATGCCCATCTGCTGCAGGCGGGTGAGGGTTTCGCTGGTGGAGTTGGTGTGCAGGGTGGAAAGCACCAGATGGCCGGTCTGGGCGGCTTTCAGGGCTATTTCAGCGGTCTCGGCGTCACGAATCTCGCCTACCATGACAATATCCGGATCCTGGCGTAACAGGGCTCGGAGTACGCTGTGAAAGGTGAGCCCGGAACGCGGATTAATTTGCGTCTGATTCATCCCGGCGATGGGGATCTCCAGAGGATCCTCGACGCTACAGATGTTCACTTGCTCCCGGTTTCTGGCCTGCAGGGCGCTGTAGAGGGTCACCGTTTTACCGCTTCCGGTCGGGCCGGTGACCAGCAGTAGACCCTGCGGCTGATTAAGCGCCTGGCGAAAAGCCGCCAGCTGGGAAGAGGAGAGTCCGAGGGCCTCCAGATCCAGGGCCTGGTCAACCTGATGCAGAAGACGCAGGACAATTTTTTCGCCATAGCGGCAGGGTAGAGTGGCGATGCGAAAGGAGAGCGGTCGTCCGCCGAGGTTCAGCGCGAACTGACCATCCTGTGGTAAACGATGCTCGGCGATATCGAGACTGGCCATGACCTTGAGTCGCGCGATAATCGGTGCCGCCAGCTCGGGGGCCAGCAACGGCAGGGCATGGAGGACGCCATCGACCCGCAGGCGGATGCGTAAATGCGTTTCCGTGGGTTCGATATGAATATCGGACGCCCGCTGACGCAGAGCCTGTTCGAGGATCTGGTTGACCCGTTCGGCGATATTTTCCGGCCCCGCGTTTTGCGCCAGTTGCGCCTGCTTTTCCTGGGCCTGCAGACGCTTGTCCATCTGTTCCTGGCTCCAGCATTCAATATCGATTCGCTTTTGTGTCGCGAAGCGCAGCGCCTCCATCAGCTCCGCCGGTGGGGTATCGACCACCGCAATGGATATCGTCTGCTCGTCGCTATGCAGCAACATGGCGTGATAGCGGCGACAGAGAGGGATCAGCTGTTCTGTTTTCATGTGTTTGCCCTTACTTCACCCGGAAGACGTCTTCGCAGGCCTGCTGAAGGGCGCTGTTGCCGGTGATAGTGCAGACGCGCTGCCAGCCAGTGACGCCCTCGGCGTTATCCCAGGTCGGCGTCAGAGTGACGCCCAGTCCGTTCAGGCTTTCCTGGCCGGTGAGGGTGACGACCCCTTTGGCCACGCTCATAGCGGAGAGGTAGCGTGTGGTTGTCGGCGAGGGAATGCCGTTGCTGCCGCCGTCGCATGGCGTCAGGCCGCCATGATCGAGCGCGCAAAGTTCGATGGCCGTCCGATAGGGGACAAAGGTCTGCAGCAGGTCGGTGAGGGCGGCTTTACGCAGGTAGTTCTGGTAGGCCGGGATGCCAATTGCGCTGAGAATAGCGATGATCCCAATGACCACCATCAGTTCAATCAGGGTGAAACCACGTTGTTTATCCATAAGTCGCTCCTTGTTGTGACAGGAGCACTGTGACGGGATTCGGGATGTCAGGCGAGAAGGCGAAAACGATCCGGGAAACCAGATTCCAGGGTTTTTACTTTGCTTACATGGTGGGCATGAACGGCTGCGAGTCGGCTCGCAAATTCAGGCCCTCACGCCCGGCAGCGTGAAGGCCAATTGCTTAGCGAAAACGCATCGACAGGTCGAGCGCCTGCACATGTTTGGTCAGGGCGCCGACGGAGATATAGTCGACGCCGGTGTCGGCAAATTCGCGGATGGTGTCGAAGGTGACGTTACCGGAGACCTCCAGCGCCGCCTGGCCTGCGGTGATTTTCACCGCCTCGCGCATCAGGTCGGTGGTGAAGTTATCGAGCATAATGATGTCCGCCCCGGCTTTTAACGCCTGCTCCAGCTCATCCAGGGTTTCCACTTCCACTTCCACCGGCACATCAGGATGTAGCCAGAACGCCTTTTCCACCGCCTGACGGATCGAACCGGAGGCGATGATATGGTTTTCTTTAATCAGGAAAGCGTCGAACAGGCCCAGGCGGTGGTTGGCGCCGCCGCCGCAGAGTACCGCGTATTTCAGCGCGGTACGCAGCCCTGGCAGCGTTTTACGGGTATCCAGAAGTTGGGTTTTGGTGCCAGCCAGCAGGTCGACGTAGCGACGGACGACGCTGGCGACGCCGGAGAGAGTTTGCACAAAGTTCAGCGCCGTGCGTTCGCCGGTGAGCAGAATACGCGACGGGCCTTCCAGCTCGAACAGCGGCTGGTCGGCTTTGACCGCATCGCCGTCGGCCACGTGCCAGGTGATATTCACGTCGTCACCGGCGAGCTGAATAAAGACCTCTTCCACCCAGCGTTTGCCACAGAAGACGCCATCTTCGCGGGTAATGACCACCGCATGGGAGCGTGCATCCTGCGGCAATAATTGCGCGCTAATATCGTTGTTGGCGTCGACTTCGCCGCCCAAATCTTCCCGCAGGGAGTGTGCGACAGCATCGGTAATATCGAGGTTAATACGTTCCAGCAGCACGTCACGGCGGCGGTCGGGGTTGTAACGACGAGGCGACATGATAAAGCTCCAGATAGATAAGATTCAGAAGTGGGAAACATGCTAACCTGAACGACGTTTCAGTACCATACACACTTCATCCTTTGGGCCGGCGTGTGGCCCGGAAGCATGAGTTCGCGAAAGGAGATCCCGCATGCAGTTGAACGAGGGATGGCTGGTCGGCGCGCGTCGGGTTCCCTCGCCGCACCATGACTGCCGTCCGGATGAAGAAGCCCCTTCCTTACTGGTGGTGCATAACATTAGCCTGCCACCGGGTGAATTTGGTGGTCCGTGGATTGATGCGCTGTTCACTGGCACCCTGGATCCCCATGCGCATCCTTTCTTTTCCGAGATTGCTCATCTGCGCGTTTCGGCACATTGTCTGATTCGCCGTGATGGCGAAATCGTGCAGTATGTGCCTTTCGATAAGCGTGCGTGGCATGCGGGGGTCTCCTGCTATCAGGGGCGAGAACGCTGCAATGACTTTTCCATTGGCATTGAGCTGGAAGGCACGGATACCCTGGCGTATACCGATGCGCAGTACCAGCAGCTGGCGGCGGTGACGGAACTGCTGATCACGATTTACCCGGCTATCGCCGAAAACATCGCGGGCCACAGCGATATCGCGCCCGTGCGGAAAACCGATCCAGGACCGGCCTTTGACTGGATAAAATTCCGGGCGCTACTCAGTGCGCCGTCAGATAAGGAGACATCATGACGCTGTTTACGACGCTGCTGGTGCTTATCGCCGAACGGCTGTTTAAGCTGGGCGAACACTGGCAGCTTGATCATCGGCTGGAGGTGGTGTTCCGCCGGATAAAACATTTTTCGCTGCTGGGCACGCTGCTGATGACGGTGGTGGCTGTCGCGGTGGTGTATCTCATTCAGCGCCTGCTGCAGGGGCAGCTATTTAACGTACCTCTGCTGGTGTTCTGGATCTTGCTGGGCCTGTTGTGCATCGGGGCAGGCAAGGTTCGGCTGCATTATCATGCCTATCTGAAAGCGGCGTCGCGCAATGACAGTCGCGCCTGCGATGCCATGGCCAGCGAGCTGACGCTGATCCACGGCGTACCGCCGGGCTGCGATGAGCGTGAATACCTTAGCGAACTGCAAAATGCGCTGCTGTGGATTAACTATCGATATTACCTGGCGCCGCTTTTCTGGTTTGTGGTGGGGGGCGCGTGGGGGCCGCTGACGCTTATCGCTTACAGCGTCCTGCGCGCCTGGCAGACGTGGCTGGCGCGCTACCAGACGCCGCATCACCGTTTGCAGTCTGGGATCGATGGTCTCTTGCATATCGTGGACTGGCTGCCGGTGCGTCTGGTGGGGGTTGTCTATGCTCTGGTGGGGCATGGAGAGAAAGCGCTCCCGGCGTGGTTTGCATCGTTAGGCGACCGCCATTCATCGCAGTATCAGGTATTGACCCGCCTGGCGCAGTATTCCCTGGCTCGTGAACCGCACGTGGATAAAGTGGCGACCCCGAAGGCCGCGGTGTCGATGGCCAAGAAAACCTCGCTGGTGGTGGTGGTGATCATGGCGCTGCTGACGATTTACGGCACCCTGGTTTAACGGCCTGAGCCCGCGTTCAGCCTGCCACGATGCATGCACCTGCGGGACTCTTGCTGCCGGGTGGCGGCTTCGCCTGACCCGGCCTGCAGAACCGCGTCAGCGGGCTTCATTCCGAACCGCTACAGCGTATCCGCCGGCGGGATGCCGAAGTCGGGCATCCCGTCCTCCCTCCAGCTGACGAGTTTTAACCGCGTATGGCGATTGGGGTCATACAGTGGATCGCCTTCTATCTCGGTGTAATTCCGCGCGTGATACACCAGCACATCTTCCCCTTCCGGCGTTTGGGTAAAACTATTATGGCCCGGGCCATACTGGCGGTTTTCATAGCTGGTACGAAAGACCGGCTGCGGGGCTTTATGCCAGTTCGTCGGCTGCAGCGGATCGGCCTGCAGATCGATCCAGAGTAACCCCATGCAGTAGTTTTCATCGGTGGCGCTGGCGGAATAGCTGATGAACAGCTTATCGCCATGCACCAGCACCGCAGGACCTTCGTTGACCTTAAATCCCCGGCACTCCCAGTCGAACTCCGGCTTGCTCAGCATGACCGGCTCGCCTTTTAGCGTCCACGGGTTGGCCATTTCAGCAAGATATAAGTTTGAGTTGCCTTCGATATGCGGGGATTTTTGCGCCCACAGATACCAGCGTTTGCCCTGATGGATAAAAGTAGTGGCATCGAGGGCGAAGGTATCGAAAGGCGTGACCACCTGGCCTTTTTCCTGCCAGCGACCGGTCAGCGGATCGTTGTCGGCGCACTCGAGAACGAACATGCGATGCTGGAACATCCCCAGCGCATCCAGATCGTGAGTATGGGTGGCGGCAAAATAGATATACCACTTACCGTCTATTTCATGCAGCTCCGGCGCCCAAATCAGCTGGCTCATCGGCCCGCTTTGCGGCGCGCGCCAGACCACTACCGGCTCAGCATCGCGCAATCCTTCAAGGGTGGCCGCGCGCCGGATCTCCAGCCGGTCATATTCCGGTACCGAGGCAATAAAGTAGTAGTGATTAAGGTGGCGCAGAATAAAGGGGTCTGCGCGCTGTTCAATAAAGGGGTTTGGCCAGTTGTTCATCAGGCTTTCCTTACGTGTTCACTGGTTTTCAGTTCCTGGTATTCGTTCAGCTCGCTGTAGTTGCTGCGGCGCTTCTCTAAATCGCTTTGAATCTGGCGCATCAGGGTGCGGTCAACCTTCAGCAGGCGCACCACGCCGGCGGTGATCAGATAG
The DNA here is from genome assembly GCF_033100215.1 of Klebsiella sp. w6. Classification (NCBI taxonomy): domain Bacteria; kingdom Pseudomonadati; phylum Pseudomonadota; class Gammaproteobacteria; order Enterobacterales; family Enterobacteriaceae; genus Klebsiella; species Klebsiella sp. w6. The sequence continues at coordinate 4,626,979 of NZ_CP136907.1, read as the reverse complement.
CCGACGCCGGGGATGACCGAGAATAGGAGCACGATGCCGTTGAGGGCGGAGGCGCTTTGCGCTTTCGCGCCGGCGTCGTAGCCGTACCATGACAGCAGGAAACCTACCATTGCTCCGGCGACCGCCAGGCCGACCTTGAGGAAGAACAGATTGCCGGAGAAGCTAATGCCGGTGATGCGCTTACCGGTTTTCCACTCGCCATAGTCGTCAACGTCGGACATCAGCGACCAGTGCAGCGGAGAGGGGATCTGATGCAGGATGTTGAGCAGGAAGTAGAGCACCATAATCAGCGTGGTGGCGTGCGGATTAAAGAAATAGAAGGCGCAGGAGAAAATCGCCAGCACGATGTTGGTCCAGAAGAAAACCTGCAGTTTGCACCAGCGGTCGGTGAGGACTTTCGCCAGCATGCTGCCAATCATCATCCCGACCACGCCGAGGCTGATAAACAGGGTGGCAAAATGGGTGCTTTGTCCCATCACCCAGGTGACGTAATACATGGTGGCGGCCATGCGAATAAAGCCCGGGCAGACGTTGCACAGCGTGAGCAGCAGGATGCGCACCCACTGGTCATTTTTCCACACGTCTTTGAGGTCTTTTTTCAGTTCATCATTCGTCTGCACCGCCGGGTGTATGCGTTCACGCACGGTAGCGAAGCAGAACAGGAACATACACATGCCGATAAAGGCCAGCACGGTCATCGCCATCTGGTAGCCCTTCGCTTTATCGGCGCCGCCGAACCAGTCGGCCATTGGCAGCAGCGTCAATGACAGCAGCAGCGTGGCGATACCCACCATCACAAAACGATAGGACTGGCAGGCAACGCGTTCTTTCGGATCAGCAGTCATCACCGTTCCCAGCGAGCAGTAGGGGATGTTAATCGCGGTATAGGTCACCGACAGCAGAAAGTAGGTCACGAACGCATAGATAACTTTGCTGTTATAGGTCCACTCAGGAGTAGTGAACATCAGCACGCTGAACAGGGCGTAGGGGAAGGCAATCCACAGTAGCCATGGACGAAAGCGGCCATATTTACTTCGGGTACGGTCGGCAAGGGCGCCCATAATCGGATCGGTCACCGCATCGATGACGCGCACCGACAACAGCAGTACGCCGACCAGCGCCGGCGCCAGGCCGAAGATATCGGTATAAAAATAGTTAACAAACAGCATGATGGCGCCAAATATGATATTGCATCCGGCATCACCCATCCCGTAACCAATCTTTTCCTTTATTGATAGTCTATTGTCTGCCATGTGCGGTCTCTCCGTTGCAGTATGGAGAGAATTATTGGCTGCTATCGAGGGAAATACGTTGCAGGAACTCGTTAACGATATGGATATATCAGCTATGGAGGGGAAAGTGTGAAGCAGATAACAATGCTCTGCGCCCGTTATTCAGGGAGGGGCGCAGAGCAAAGAGAAATATTTATGAGATGTATTATTGTGCTTTTATGGTGGCGGCGGCTTTCTGTTTAAACAGATAGCCCACGCCCAGCACCGCAATCCATACCGGGATCAGCCAAACGGAAATCGCCATCCCCGGGGTCATCAGCATAATCACCAGCACTGCCGCCATAAACAGCAGGCACACCCAGTTACCCAGCGGGTAGAAGAGGGCAGGGAAGCGAGTGGTGACCCCCTGCTGCTGTTTGGCGCGACGGAATTTCATATGCGCCAGGCTGATCATCGCCCAGTTGATAACCAGGGCCGAGACCACCAGCGCCATCAACAGGCCGAAGGCGGATTCCGGCGCCAGGTAGTTGATCAGTACGCACAGCGCGGTCACCAGGGCCGAGACGAGGATGGTATTCACCGGCACGCCGCGTTTGTCGACGCTGAGTAGCGCTTTTGGCGCGTTACCCTGCTGGGCAAGGCCGAACAGCATACGGCTGTTGCAGTAGACGCAGCTGTTATAAACCGACAGAGCCGCCGTCAGCACCACGACGTTAAGGGCATTTGCCACCAGCGTATCGCCAAGCTCATGGAAAATCAGGACGAATGGGCTGGTGTCCGCGGTCACGCGGGTCCACGGCAGCAGGGAGAGCAGCACCGCCAGCGAGCCAACATAGAAGATCAGGATACGGTAGATAACCTGGTTGGTGGCTTTCGGAATGCTTTGCTCCGGATTATCCGCTTCCGCCGCGGTGATCCCCACCAGCTCCAGACCGCCGAAGGAGAACATGATGATCGCCATCATCATTACCAGTCCGGTAAAGCCGTGCGGCAGGAAGCCACCCTGATCCCACAGGTTACGTACCGTCGCCTGCGGGCCGCCGTTGCCGCTGAACAGCAGCCAGCCGCCGAACAGAATCATCGCCACCACGGCGACCACTTTGATAATCGCGAACCAGAACTCCATTTCCCCGAACACTTTCACGTTGGTCAGGTTAATGGCGTTGATAGCGATGAAGAAGACCGCCGCCGAGGCCCAGGTCGGGATTTCCGGCCACCAGAACTGGATATATTTGCCGACGGCGGTGAGTTCCGCCATGGCCACCAGGACATACAACACCCAGTAGTTCCAGCCGGAAGCGAAGCCGGCAAAGCCGCCCCAGTATTTATATGCGAAGTGGCTGAACGAACCTGCTACCGGCTCTTCCACCACCATCTCACCCAACTGACGCATGATCAGAAAGGCGATAAAGCCGGCAATCGCGTAACCAAGAATGATACCCGGGCCGGCGGACTGAATGACGGACGCGCTTCCCAGAAACAGGCCGGTGCCGATAGCCCCGCCCAGCGCGATAAGCTGAATGTGGCGGTTTTTCAGGCCGCGCTTCAGCCGATCGCCGTGCTGTTGACCTTCCATATGAAACCTCGTGTGTGGTTATTTTTTGTGTACGTCATCCGTCAGGTTGCTGCTTCTCTGCTGTCCCTGCCAGAAAGCATAGCCAGCGAAAATTTGGGCGAAGTGGCCCACTTTTTACCTGAGTGATGGCGCGCACATATTGTTGTGTTTGTGTATTTAGCGACTTCCGTTTCTGTATTGTTTTGTTTACGGAAGGCGGTGTGGTAATTCAAAAAAAGGCCTTTCGTCTGAGGGAGAATAGTGTTAAGCGCGACCGAATGCACCTGCTTTATGAAGGGATGATGACGATGTGTCTAAAAAGACATCAATAGACACATTCAGTATTATTCCATCGCATTACCCATGAGTGGTTATTTATTCTATTAATTTGATTTTTTATTCATCTATGGCGCAGTTGAATCGGTTCAGATAGCGTAATTTTTCGTTTCCATAAAGTTAACGCTACCCCTTTGTGAGTAAACGTAACATTTGTGCAAGGTTACATTTCTGAAATGTTATTTCTGTAAGGTTGTTAAAATGTCCGCGGTTTACTGATTTCAATCAAAACCTGTATGGACAGAAGGTGAATACTTTGTTACTTTAGCGCTACGAACTTTAAATTGGTAAGACCAATTGACTCCGGGCTAATGGCAGAGACAGGGAATATGGCCTACAGCAAAATCCGCCAACCAAAATTATCCGATGTGATAGAGCAGCAGCTGGAGTTTCTGATCCTTGAGGGGACCTTGCGCCCCGGTGAAAAACTTCCGCCCGAACGCGAACTGGCTAAGCAGTTCGACGTTTCCCGCCCCTCGCTGCGTGAGGCGATTCAACGCCTCGAAGCCAAGGGCTTGTTGCTTCGTCGTCAGGGAGGTGGAACGTTTGTTCAGAGCCGCCTGTGGCAGAGCTTCAGCGATCCGCTGGTCGAGCTGCTGTCCGATCACCCTGAATCCCAATTCGATCTGCTTGAGACCCGTCACGCGCTGGAAGGCATCGCGGCTTATTACGCGGCGCTGCGCAGCAATGATGAAGATCGCGATCGTATCCGCGAGCTGCATCAGGCCATTGAACGGGCGCAGCAGTCGGGCGATCTGGACGCTGAGTCCGGCGCCGTCGTCCAGTATCAAATCGCCGTCACCGAGGCGGCACACAATGTGGTTTTGCTCCATCTGCTAAGGTGTATGGAGCCGATGCTGGCACAAAACGTTCGTCAGAACTTTGAATTGCTGTATGCCCGCCGGGAAATGCTCCCGTTGGTCAGCAACCATCGTACTCGCATTTTCGAGGCGATAATGGCCGGGGAGCCGGAGCAGGCGCGTGAGGCGTCGCACCGTCACCTGGCGTTCATTGAGGAAATTTTGCTGGACCGTAGCCGTGAGCAGAGTCGTAGAGAGCGCTCACTGCGTCGTTTACAGCAACGAAAGGACGAGAACTCCGGTTCTTAAGCGCCATTTTTAGAGCGCGGCAACTAAACGCAGAACCTGTCTTATTGAATTTTTGGTTGTTCAAAGGTGAAGAACGAAGAGTTCAATGGGACAGGTTCCAGATTAATCAACGATTAGATAGATAAGGAATACCCCCCATGTCAGAACGTTTACCAAATGACGTGGATCCGATCGAAACTCGCGACTGGCTACAGGCGATCGAATCGGTCATCCGTGAAGAAGGTGTTGAGCGTGCTCAGTATCTTATTGACCAACTCCTTTCTGAAGCCCGCAAAGGCGGGGTGAAAGTGGCTGCTGGCGCATCGACCGGCGGTTACGTCAACACTATTGCCGTTGAAGATGAACCGGAATACCCGGGTAATCTGGATCTGGAACGTCGTATCCGTTCTGCGATCCGCTGGAACGCGATCATGACCGTTCTGCGCGCATCGAAAAAAGATCTCGAACTGGGCGGCCACATGGCTTCCTTCCAGTCTTCCGCAACCTTCTACGAAGTGTGCTTCAACCACTTCTTCCGCGCACGCAACGAGCAGGATGGCGGCGATCTGGTGTACTTCCAGGGCCACATCTCTCCGGGCGTGTATGCGCGTGCTTTCCTGGAAGGTCGTCTGACTGAAGAGCAGATGAACAATTTCCGTCAGGAAGTTCACGGTAAAGGTCTGTCCTCTTATCCGCACCCGAAACTGATGCCGGAATTCTGGCAGTTCCCGACCGTTTCTATGGGTCTGGGCCCAATCGGGGCAATTTATCAGGCTAAATTCCTGAAATATCTGGAACACCGTGGTCTGAAAGACACCTCCAAACAAACCGTTTATGCTTTCCTGGGCGACGGTGAGATGGACGAGCCGGAATCTAAAGGTGCGATCACCATCGCCACCCGCGAGAAGCTGGACAACCTGGTCTTCGTTATCAACTGTAACCTGCAGCGTCTTGATGGCCCGGTAACGGGTAACGGCAAAATCATCAACGAACTGGAAGGCATCTTCGCGGGCGCTGGCTGGAACGTTATCAAGGTTATCTGGGGCGGTCGTTGGGATGAGCTGCTGCGTAAAGACACCAGCGGTAAGCTGATCCAGCTGATGGAAGAAACCGTTGACGGCGATTACCAGACCTTCAAATCCAAAGACGGCGCATATGTGCGCGAGCACTTCTTCGGTAAATATCCGGAGACCGCGGCGCTGGTTGCCGACTGGACTGACGAGCAGATTTGGGCCCTGAATCGCGGCGGCCACGATCCGAAGAAAGTTTACGCTGCACTGAAAAAAGCGCAGGAAACCAAAGGCAAAGCGACCGTAATCCTCGCCCATACCATTAAAGGTTACGGCATGGGTGACACCGCTGAAGGTAAGAACATCGCCCACCAGGTTAAGAAAATGAACATGGACGGCGTTCGTTACGTCCGCGATCGTTTCAACGTGCCGGTTGCCGATGCCGATCTCGAAAAACTGCCGTACGTCACCTTCCCGGAAGGTTCCGAAGAGCACACCTATCTGCACGCTCAGCGCCAGAAACTGCACGGCTATCTGCCGAGCCGTCAGCCGAACTTCTCTGAGAAGCTGGAGCTGCCGACGCTGGAAGATTTCGCTCCGCTGCTGGAAGAGCAGAATAAAGAGATCTCTACCACTATCGCATTTGTTCGTGCCCTGAACGTGATGCTGAAGAACAAATCCATCAAAGACCGCCTCGTGCCGATTATCGCCGACGAAGCGCGTACTTTCGGTATGGAAGGTCTGTTCCGTCAGATCGGTATTTACAGCCCGAACGGCCAGCAGTACACCCCGCAGGACCGTGAGCAGGTTGCTTACTACAAAGAAGACGAGAAAGGCCAGATCCTGCAGGAAGGGATCAACGAGCTGGGCGCAGGCGCATCCTGGCTGGCTGCGGCGACTTCTTACAGCACCAACAACCTGCCGATGATCCCGTTCTACATCTACTACTCGATGTTCGGGTTCCAGCGTATCGGCGACCTGTGCTGGCAGGCAGGCGACCAGCAGGCTCGCGGCTTCCTGATCGGTGGTACTTCCGGTCGTACAACGCTGAACGGCGAAGGTCTGCAGCACGAAGATGGCCACAGCCATATTCAGTCGCTGACTATCCCGAACTGTATCTCTTACGATCCGTCCTATGCATACGAAGTGGCGGTCATCATGCATGATGGCCTGGAGCGTATGTACGGTGAGAAACAAGAGAACGTTTACTACTACATCACTACGCTGAACGAAAACTACCACATGCCGGCCATGCCGGAAGGCGCCGAGGAAGGTATCCGTAAAGGTATCTACAAACTCGAAACCATTGAAGGTAGCAAAGGTAAAGTTCAGCTGCTGGGCTCCGGTTCTATCCTGCGTCACGTTCGTGAAGCAGCGCAGATCCTGGCGAAAGACTACGGCGTGGGCTCTGACGTGTATAGCGTCACCTCCTTCACCGAACTGGCGCGTGATGGCCAGGATTGCGAACGCTGGAACATGCTGCACCCGCTGGAAACCCCGCGCGTGCCGTATATCGCTCAGGTAATGAACGACGCTCCGGCCGTGGCATCCACTGACTATATGAAACTGTTCGCTGAGCAGGTTCGTACTTATGTACCGGCTGATGATTACCGCGTACTGGGTACCGATGGCTTCGGTCGTTCCGACAGCCGTGAAAACCTGCGTCACCACTTCGAAGTCGATGCTTCCTATGTGGTCGTTGCAGCGCTGGGCGAACTGGCTAAACGTGGTGAAATCGATAAGAAAGTGGTGGCTGACGCTATCGCGAAATTCGACATCGATGCAGAAAAAGTTAACCCGCGTCTGGCGTAAGAGGTAAAAGAATAATGGCTATCGAAATCAAAGTACCGGACATCGGGGCTGATGAAGTTGAAATCACCGAGATCCTGGTCAAAGTGGGCGACAAAGTAGAAGCTGAACAGTCGCTGATCACCGTAGAAGGCGATAAAGCCTCTATGGAAGTCCCGTCTCCGCAGGCTGGCGTCGTGAAAGAGATTAAAGTCTCCGTCGGCGACAAAACCGAGACTGGCAAACTGATTATGATTTTCGATTCCGCCGAGGGTGCAGCAGCCGCTGCACCTGCGCAGGAAGAGAAGAAAGAAGCCGCTCCGGCTGCGCCAGCAGCTGCCGCGGCAGCGAAAGAAGTTCACGTCCCGGATATCGGCGGCGATGAAGTTGAAGTTACCGAGATCATGGTTAAAGTGGGCGACACCATCGCCGCTGAGCAATCCCTGATCACCGTAGAAGGCGATAAAGCCTCTATGGAAGTGCCGGCGCCGTTCGCGGGTACCGTGAAAGAGATCAAAATCAACACCGGTGACAAAGTGTCCACCGGCTCCCTGATCATGATCTTCGAAGTGGCGGGCGCTGCGCCTGCCGCCGCACCTGCTCAGGCTGCTGCTCCGGCGGCGGCTGCTCCAGCTGCGGCTGGCGGTGCGAAAGACGTTAACGTACCGGACATCGGCGGCGACGAAGTTGAAGTCACCGAAGTGATGGTCAAAGTCGGCGATAAAGTGGCTGCTGAGCAGTCCCTGATCACCGTCGAAGGCGACAAAGCGTCTATGGAAGTGCCGGCGCCATTCGCAGGTACCGTCAAAGAGATCAAAATCAGCACCGGCGATAAAGTCAAAACCGGTTCCCTGATCATGGTCTTCGAAGTGGAAGGCGCTGCGCCTGCCGCCGCGCCGGCTCAGGCTGCTGCTCCGGCACCGGCTGCTGCACCGGCTCAGGCCGCTAAGCCTGCCGCTGCACCGGCTGCGAAAGCAGAAGGCAAAACTGAATTCGCTGAAAACGATGCTTACGTTCACGCGACGCCGCTGATTCGCCGCCTGGCGCGCGAGTTCGGCGTTAACCTGGCAAAAGTGAAAGGCACCGGCCGTAAAGGTCGTATCCTGCGCGAAGACGTTCAGGCTTATGTGAAAGACGCGGTTAAACGCGCTGAATCCGCACCGGCGGCTGCCGCTGGCGGCGGTATCCCGGGCATGCTGCCATGGCCGAAGGTTGACTTCAGCAAGTTTGGTGAAATCGAAGAAGTGGAACTGGGTCGTATCCAGAAAATCTCTGGGGCTAACCTGAGCCGTAACTGGGTGATGATCCCGCACGTTACCCACTTCGACAAAACCGATATCACCGATCTGGAAGCGTTCCGTAAGCAGCAGAACGCCGAAGCTGAGAAGCGTAAACTGGACGTGAAATTCACCCCAGTGGTCTTCATCATGAAAGCCGTTGCCGCTGCGCTTGAGCAGATGCCGCGCTTCAACAGCTCGCTGTCCGAAGATGGTCAGCGCCTGACGCTGAAGAAATACATCAACATCGGTGTGGCGGTTGATACCCCGAACGGTCTGGTGGTTCCGGTCTTCAAAGACGTGAATAAGAAGAGCATCACCGAGCTGTCTCGTGAACTGACCACCATCTCGAAGAAAGCGCGCGATGGCAAGCTGACGGCTGGCGAAATGCAGGGCGGTTGCTTCACCATCTCCAGCATCGGCGGCCTGGGCACTACCCACTTCGCGCCGATTGTTAACGCGCCGGAAGTGGCCATCCTGGGCGTGTCTAAGTCCGCGATGGAGCCGGTATGGAATGGTAAAGAGTTCGTTCCGCGTCTGATGATGCCGATCTCTCTGTCCTTCGACCACCGCGTCATCGACGGTGCTGATGGTGCCCGCTTCATTACCATCATTAACAACACCTTGAGCGACATTCGCCGTCTGGTGATGTAATCGAAAAAGCCGGCCTGACGGCCGGCTTTTTTCTGATAACCTCAGGCTGTTGGGGATTATCAGCAACAAAGGACAAAATCGTTTGCCGTTTGTTGTTTAAAAATTGTTAACAATTTTGTAAAATACACGCGGATAGAACGTCCCGGTGGACTTGGGCGTAAGAATAATAGCGTCAGACCCGCCGGATATAAATTACAGAGGTCATGATGAGTACTGAAATCAAAACTCAGGTCGTGGTACTTGGGGCAGGCCCCGCAGGTTACTCTGCAGCCTTCCGTTGCGCTGATTTAGGTCTGGAAACCGTCATCGTAGAACGTTACAGCACCCTCGGTGGCGTTTGCCTGAACGTGGGTTGTATCCCGTCTAAAGCGCTGCTGCACGTGGCAAAAGTTATCGAAGAAGCGAAAGCGCTGGCCGAACACGGCATCGTTTTCGGCGAACCGAAAACCGACATTGACAAGATCCGCACCTGGAAAGAAAAAGTTATCACTCAGCTGACCGGCGGCCTGGCTGGCATGGCTAAAGGCCGTAAAGTGAAAGTGGTTAACGGTCTGGGTAAATTTACCGGCGCCAACACCCTGGAAGTGGAAGGCGAAAACGGTAAAACCGTGATCAACTTCGACAACGCCATCATCGCGGCGGGCTCCCGTCCGATTCAGCTGCCGTTTATCCCGCATGAAGATCCGCGCGTATGGGACTCCACCGACGCCCTGGAACTGAAATCCGTACCGAAACGTATGCTGGTCATGGGTGGCGGTATCATCGGTCTGGAAATGGGTACCGTATACCATGCGCTGGGTTCAGAGATTGACGTGGTTGAAATGTTCGACCAGGTTATCCCGGCGGCCGATAAAGACGTGGTGAAAGTCTTCACTAAACGCATCAGCAAGAAATTCAACCTGATGCTGGAAACCAAAGTGACTGCCGTTGAAGCGAAAGAAGACGGTATTTACGTTTCCATGGAAGGCAAAAAAGCGCCGGCTGAAGCGCAGCGTTACGACGCCGTGCTGGTCGCTATCGGTCGCGTACCGAACGGCAAAAACCTCGACGCAGGTAAAGCGGGCGTGGAAGTGGACGATCGCGGCTTTATCCGCGTTGACAAACAAATGCGCACCAACGTGCCGCACATCTTTGCTATCGGCGATATCGTCGGTCAGCCGATGCTGGCGCACAAAGGCGTACATGAAGGTCACGTTGCCGCAGAAGTTATCTCCGGCCTGAAACACTACTTCGATCCGAAAGTGATCCCGTCCATCGCCTACACTGAGCCAGAAGTGGCATGGGTTGGTCTGACTGAGAAAGAAGCGAAAGAGAAAGGCATCAGCTACGAAACCGCCACCTTCCCGTGGGCTGCTTCCGGCCGTGCTATCGCTTCCGACTGCGCAGACGGTATGACCAAACTGATCTTCGACAAAGAGACCCACCGTGTTATCGGCGGTGCGATTGTCGGCACCAACGGCGGCGAGCTGCTCGGTGAGATCGGCCTGGCTATCGAAATGGGCTGCGACGCTGAAGACATCGCGCTGACCATCCATGCTCACCCGACTCTGCACGAGTCTGTTGGCCTGGCGGCAGAAGTCTTCGAAGGCAGCATCACCGATCTGCCAAACGCCAAAGCGAAGAAAAAGTAACTTTTTCTTTCAGGCTAAAAGCATAAGCGGCTCCCGGAGCCGCTTTTTTTATGCCTGATGTTTAGAACTATGTCTCCGTTCATAAACCGCTACACCTCATACATACTTTGAAAATAATCACGCCATAAACTTATAGGTAGTTAACGATATAGTTGAGGTGTGAGATGAAACGCTTTTTAACCGCAGCGCTGGTCGCTGCAACGTGCCTATCCGGTGTGGCCTGCGCGGCTGACGCCACCATCCCCTGGGCAGACAACAGCGGTGGCACGGAAACGACCCATATCGCGGCGATGGGGCAGGATCTGAATGCCCAGCATCAGCAGGTGACGAAGACGAATGAAGGGGTATGGGCGGCGAACTCCGGAAGCATCAGCGCTGATGAAGCGGCATTATCCAGCACAAAGCCGACTTTTGCTGGCGATCCGTCTCTGATGCCCCATCAGGGCTAAGCGAATAGAAACGCCAGGTTGCTTGAGGGCAACCTGGCGTTTTTTTATGGTTTGACAACCTGCCAGCCGGCGTCAGCATCGGGGGCAAAGCGCGTGATGGCCTGCGCTTTTGCGGCGCTCTCTTCGCCGAGATTAGCCTGATAAACGGTATCGTGCAGATCGATCATAAAGCTCATCACTCCGGTTTCACCCCATTCCACAGGCCAGGCAAGCAAGGCCGCATCCTGGTCATCGCGGCCTGCGATAATGCGGAAACGATAGCCATGATAACCGGCGCCGGGCTCCGTCGGGCTGAATGCCGGCCCCAGCGGGCTGGGCGTCTCACCCGGCGACGTCGGCCAGTACAACCCATCTTTTTTGCCTTCACTGCTGATGATTTTCTGCGCCCAGCGGTGATTAAGCTGGTAGTAATCCTGCTGGGCGTCAACGTAAGCGTGCATGGCGGCTATCGCTGACAGTTCATTGCGACCGATGGCGCGGGTGAGGATCTCCTCTTCGCCTGCGGCCATATCAAAGCGCCAGCCCTGAGACGTTTTTACGATAGGCACCGGCAACCGCCATGCTTCGCTGCCGACGTCGAGCCAGGCGTTATCACCCTGCTGCACGATGACATGTTTTACCTGCCAGTCGCGCTGAAAACGGTCGACGGCGCTGGGGTCGATCCCATCGGTAGGTAAAAATTGCTGCCAGTTATCGCCGAGCACCTTGCTCAGCGCCGCTTCATTTTGCTGGCTGAGCGCCTCAGCCAGCGCGCTCGCGGCCTGCTCCGGGGTAGAAAACGGCTGCTGGGCGAAGGCGGCTAACGGTGACAGTATCAATGTGAACAGGGCAATAGGTAATAGGTTTCTCATTCTGCTCATCCTCAGCGGCGGCGCAGTTCATGGTGTTCGGAAAGACGTTCTCTGGCGCCGCCACGCTCCTCGCGGTTTACAGCGGAAAACTGCCGACTTTGCAGTCCCCGTTCCTGCTGCGCTTGCCAGGAGGGGGCGCGGCTTTCGTTGCCGCTAAGAGCGCTGGCGCGTAAATGACTAACCTGCTGCTGACGCTGCGCGGGCGTGGCGGACTGGATCTGCTGCCGATGCTGTTGCTGCTGAGGTGTCAGGTTCTGCTCGCGGCTCTTAACGGTTTCCCGACGCTGCTGTTGCTGCGGCGTGGGATTTTTCAACTGCGTTTTCGCCGCCTCGCGACGCTGCTGCTGGGTCGAGGTTGGTGTGCTGTCGTAACCGCGATAGTTGCTGCGCTGGGTGGCTTGTTTCAATTGCGCCGAAGCTGCCTGACGCTGGGCATCGCGTGAGGCGTTGTTTGCCGCCAGGTTGCCCGCTGTCGCCGCCGGTACGTTATGCTGCAGCTGGGTCATCGCTGCCTGGCGCTGCGCTTCGCGATCGACTGGCGCATGTTGGGTAGTGCTCAGCCCGCCAGCAACGTTGGTCTGATGGAAGCGTTGAGCAACCGTATTATCGGGATACGGTGTGTGACCGCGATAGGCAGGATTATGCTGCCAGTTAACGTGGTTGCCCGGCAGGTTTTCTCCCGTTATATGATTGAAATTATTTATATTAATATTGATGTTATCGCCATTATGCGAGTAATCGCCGTGGTGATAGTCGTCATCGTGATGGTGGTGGTCATCATCATCATCCCAGTCGATACTGCTAAACAGCGCCCAGGTAGTGGCCACGCCCAGGCTGTAACCGAAGCCTTTGACGAAGCTATCGGTAAACTGCTCCCCGGGAGGCGGCGGCAGGTAGACCGGCGGATAGGCGCTGTTTGGCCAGGTACCATAGACGGTAGAGGGGTTATAGCTGGGAACATAGACCACCTGCGGATTGGTCGGTTCTATTTTAATAACCTGCGTGGGCGCAGGCGCCGCCGAGTGGGTGGTGGACGTTGCTGCCGTGCTGCTGGGGGAAACCGGTGCGGCAGGGGTGACAATCACTTTCTGCTGTGGCGTGGATTTCAGTGTCCCGGTCTGCTGGGCAATAGTACGCAGGCGCTGCACCGAGTCCATCACATCATGCGGCTGGGCCAAAAACGCATTGCCGAGGTTCTCCACCCACGGCGGATTTTCGCCCATCATCGCCAGCAGGGCAGGGAAAGCGACAAGGGATTTGACGCTGGGATCCCACGGCTGACTGGCAACCGCCTGAACCGCCGCATCCCCTTTCATCGCGGGGTTATCCTGGGACCACTGTACCGCCTGCATGACGTTGTCGGGATAAGTGGAGGCCATCAACACCTGCGACAGCAGACTGTCCGGGTAGAGCGCGATGGGCGCGACCCACTGATCAATTTGCGCCTGGGTGTAGGTGGTGGTCACCGGCTGCGCTGCGGCAGGAGGTGAGGTTGGCGTTGGTGCCGGTGCAGGCTGCGCCGCCGCCTCAGTGACCTTCTCTGGAGTACGGCTTTGCACATAGAGTGTTCCCGCCGCCGCGAGTAAGCCAGCGCTACAGAGCAGGGCGATGATATGGGGTTTGAACGGCAGTGACATGGAAGCTCCTGACCCAAAAAGTAACCCATCTCGCTAAAGTATCGGCGAAAACGGCGCGTTTGCTGAGTATAAGTAAGCGGTATGGCTTTTTATTGATTATTGTTGGGATCGGCCCGGGGAGTTGTACGCGGAAAGGAATTTTTGTCGCGGTATTTGAACAGAAAGCCTGCAATATCCTGCCCTTAACGATTCAGCTAAATTTTAATGTTGCTTTTTTGTAAACAGATTAACACCTTTCAAAAATCCTGCTATGCTGCCGACGCGGTATCGGGCATTTACCCTACAAACTGCTGTCTCACAGGAGCGTGAAGAAAATCGCCCAGCCACTAAATCCTTCAAGATGCGTCAAGGCGGCAAACTGCCAATACCGAAGCAGATTGATTGAAGACGTGTAGGCCGCATTATGACAATGAGAAGCGAGGAGAACCGTCGTGCTAGAAGAATACCGTAAGCACGTAGCTGAGCGTGCCGCCATGGGGATTGTTGCCAAACCCTTAGATGCAACCCAAATGGCCGCGCTGGTAGAACTGCTGAAAAACCCGCCTGCGGGCGAAGAAGAATTCCTGTTAGACCTGCTGATTAACCGTGTACCGCCGGGCGTCGACGAAGCCGCCTATGTTAAAGCTGGATTCCTTGCCGCGATCGCCAAAGGCGAAGCGACCTCCCCTCTGGTAACCCCTGAAAAAGCCGTTGAACTGCTGGGCACCATGCAGGGTGGTTACAACATTCATCCGCTGATCGATGCGCTGGACGACGCGAAACTGGCGCCGATTGCCGCGAAAGCGCTGTCTCATACTCTGCTGATGTTCGATAACTTCTACGACGTAGAAGAGAAAGCGAAAGCAGGTAACGAGCACGCTAAACGGGTCATGCAATCCTGGGCTGATGCTGAGTGGTTCCTGAACCGCCCGCAGTTGGCAGAGAAAATCACCGTTACCGTCTTCAAGGTCACCGGCGAAACCAATACCGATGACCTGTCTCCGGCGCCGGATGCCTGGTCGCGCCCGGATATCCCACTGCATGCGCTGGCGATGCTGAAAAACGCCCGCGAAGGTATTGATCCGGACCAGCCGGGCGTCGTCGGCCCGATTAAACAAATCGAAGCCCTGCAGCAGAAAGGCTATCCGCTGGCCTACGTCGGCGACGTGGTCGGTACGGGTTCCTCGCGTAAATCCGCGACCAACTCGGTGCTGTGGTTTATGGGCGACGATATTCCGAACGTGCCGAACAAGCGCGGCGGCGGTCTGTGCCTGGGCGGCAAAATCGCGCCAATCTTCTTCAACACCATGGAAGATGCGGGTGCGCTGCCTATCGAAGTTGATGTGTCAAACCTGAACATGGGCGACGTGATTGACGTTTACCCGTTCAAAGGTGAAGTGCGTAACCACGAAACCAACGAACTGCTGGCCAGCTTCGAGCTGAAGACCGATGTGCTGATCGACGAAGTGCGCGCCGGTGGCCGTATTCCGCTGATCATCGGCCGCGGCTTGACCACCAAAGCGCGCGAAGCGCTGGGGCTGCCGCACAGCGACGTCTTCCGTCAGGCGAAAGACGTGGCGGAAAGCACCCGCGGCTTCTCTCTGGCGCAGAAAATGGTTGGCCGCGCCTGCGGCGTTGCCGGTATCCGTCCGGGCGCCTACTGCGAGCCGAAAATGACCTCCGTCGGTTCTCAGGACACCACCGGTCCAATGACCCGTGATGAACTGAAAGACCTGGCGTGCCTGGGCTTCTCCGCTGACCTGGTGATGCAGTCCTTCTGCCACACCGCAGCCTATCCGAAGCCGGTTGACGTGACCACGCACCATACCCTGCCGGACTTCATCATGAACCGCGGCGGTGTTTCTCTACGTCCGGGCGATGGCGTTATCCACTCCTGGCTGAACCGCATGCTGCTGCCGGATACCGTGGGTACCGGCGGCGACTCCCATACCCGTTTCCCAATCGGTATCTCCTTCCCGGCGGGCTCTGGTCTGGTGGCCTTCGCCGCTGCGACCGGCGTGATGCCGTTGGATATGCCGGAATCGGTGCTGGTGCGCTTCAAAGGGAAAATGCAGCCGGGTATCACCCTGCGCGACCTGGTTCATGCCATCCCACTGTATGCCATCAAGCAGGGCCTGCTGACCGTTGAGAAGAAAGGTAAGAAAAACATCTTCTCTGGTCGCATCCTCGAGATCGAAGGTCTGCCGGATCTGAAAGTCGAGCAGGCATTTGAACTGACCGATGCGTCCGCTGAGCGTTCTGCTGCCGGTTGCACCATCAAGCTGAACAAAGAGCCGATCGTTGAGTACCTGAACTCCAACATCGTCCTGCTGAAGTGGATGATCGCCGAAGGCTACGGCGACCGCCGTACGCTGGAACGCCGTATCCAGGGCATGGAAAAATGGCTGGCGGATCCGCAGCTGCTGGAAGCCGACGCTGACGCGGAATACGCGGCAGTGATCGACATCGATCTGGCGGATATCAAAGAGCCAATCCTGTGCGCGCCGAACGATCCGGACGATGCCCGTCTGCTGTCTGACGTGCAGGGCGAGAAGATCGACGAAGTGTTCATCGGTTCCTGCATGACCAACATCGGCCACTTCCGTGCCGCCGGTAAGCTGCTGGACAGCCACAAAGGCCAGCTGCCGACTCGCCTGTGGGTGGCGCCGCCAACCCGTATGGACGCCGCGCAGCTGACCGAAGAAGGCTACTACAGCGTGTTTGGTAAGAGCGGGGCGCGTATCGAAATCCCTGGCTGTTCCCTGTGTATGGGTAACCAGGCTCGCGTGGCCGACGGTGCGACGGTGGTCTCCACCTCCACCCGTAACTTCCCGAACCGTTTAGGTACCGGCGCTAACGTCTATCTGGCCTCTGCCGAGCTGGCAGCGGTGGCTTCTCTGCTCGGCAAATTGCCGACGCCGGAAGAGTACCAGACCTTCGTGGCGCAGGTGGATAAGACAGCGGAAGATACCTACCGTTATCTGAACTTCAACCAGCTGGATCAGTACACTGAAAAAGCTGACGGCGTGATCTTCCAGACCGCGGTGTAAAACCATTCGGTCAGCCCGGCTGACCGTTTGGCGATAAACTCCCCAATGCCCGGTGAACATTGCATCACCGGGCATTTTTATTTCCAAACCTCCTGCCCGTTACGCTTTTTTTCTTTCTGTCTGCTGCGATAATTACTGCATGGGTACAGTGCAGCGGTGACGCATTGCCCTTGCAGAGGAAAAGACTATGGACTACGAATTTCTGCGCGATATTACCGGAGTGGTAAAGGTGCGAATGTCGATGGATCACGAGGCGATCGGCCACTGGTTCAACGAAGAGGTGAAAGACAATCTTGCCCTGCTTGATGAAGTAGAGCAGGCTGCACGCACCGTGAAGGGCAGTGAACGTTCCTGGCAGCGGGCTGGCCATGAATATACGCTGTGGCTGGATGGCGAAGAGGTGATGATCCGCGCCAATCAGCTGGAGTTTTCCGGCGACGAAATCGAGGAGGGGATGAGCTACTACGACGAAGAAAGTCTCTCTCTCTGCGGCGTGGAGGATTTCCTGCAGGTCGTTGCCGCTTATCGTGAATTTATGCAGCAGCGTTAATGACGCCTTTTATGTCGGGTGGCGCAAGAGCGTAGCCCTGCTAAGCGTAGCGTGAGCAGGGGAAATCCCCGGGTAGCGGCTGGTGCCTTACCCGGGCGACCAGGCGGCGCAGAATCCCAGGCCCGGCAAGCGCAAGCGCCGCCGGGCATTTCCAATATTACACGGCAGGAATATTGCGGCCGTAGTAAATCTCGCGCATCTCTTTCCACAGCAGGTCGGTAATGACCTTGCGCTCTTCGGCGGTCAATTCTTCCGGTCGGGTATGGAACATGTAGTGCTTAAGGTCGAACTCCTTGAGCAACATTTTGGTATGGAAGATATTTTCCTGATAAACGTTCACATCGACCATGTCATACAACGACTTAATGTCATCGGACATAAAGTTCTGAATCGAATTGATTTCATGATCGATAAAATGCTTCATCCCATTGATATCGCGGGTAAAGCCGCGCACGCGGTAGTCAATGGTCACAATGTCCGATTCCAGCTGGTGGATCAGATAGTTCAGCGCTTTAAGCGGAGAAATGACCCCGCAGGTAGAGACTTCGATATCGGCGCGGAAGGTGCACAGTCCACCTTCCGGATGGCTCTCCGGGTAGGTATGCACGCAGATATGGCTCTTATCGAGATGGGCGACCACGGTTTCCGGTAACGGACCTGGATGTTCGGTCTGGTCGATAAGCTTGGGATCGACAGGCTCTTCGCTGACCAGAATGGTCACGCTGGCGCCCTGGGGTTCATAATCCTGGCGGGCGATATTCAGGATATTGGCGCCAATAATAGAACAGGTTTCTGTCAGGATCTCCGTCAGGCGATTGGCATTATAGAGTTCGTCGATATAAGCGATGTAGCCGTCACGCTCCTCTGCCGTTTTGGCGTAACAGATATCGTAGATACAAAAACTCAGGCTTTTGGTCAGGTTGTTAAAGCCATGCAGCTTCAATTTTTTCAATTTAGTTCACCCCCTTACTTCGCGTCACGGTGCGGACAAAGCATCATGCAGATATTGTGGTAAGGCGAAGGCCGCCGTATGGATTGCCGGATTGTAGTAACGGCAGGTCAGGTTGGCTTTGTGAAAGCGCGCCTGAATGATTTCGCTGGAGAGATGGCGCAACGCCTCGTTGTCGCTCGCCCAGGCAAAAGTCATGATCCCGCCGTAATAGGTTGGGATAGCCGCCTGGTAGAAGCTGACGTCGCGAAAATAGTGGCTCAGTTTGCGATGGCTACCGACCGCTTCGTCCTGCTGCAGGAAACAAACGCCGTTTTGGGCAACGAACACGCCCCCCGGGTTCAGGCAGCGTTTGCAGCCTTCATAAAAAGCCGAGGTGAACAGGCTTTCGCCCGGACCGATAGGGTCGGTACAGTCCGAAATGATCACGTCAAACGTTTGCGTCGTCTGGTTAACAAAATTGACGCCATCATCAATCACCAGCGTGAAGCGCGGATCGTCGTAGGCCCCGGCGCTATGGTTGGGCAGGTACTGACGGCAGAATGAGACCACCCCGGCATCGATTTCCACCATGGTGATGGTTTCGATGCTACGGTGACGAGAGACTTCGCGCAGCATCGCGCCGTCGCCGCCGCCGATGATCAGGACATGCTTCGCGTTGCCGTGGGCCAGCAGCGGCACGTGGGTCATCATTTCGTGATAGATAAACTCATCGCGTTCGGTGGTTTGCACGACGCCATCCAGCGCCATCACCCGGCCAAAGGCGCGGTTGTCGAAGATGATCAAATCCTGATGATCGGTTTTTTCGTGGTACAGCACGTTATCAACGCTAAAGTACTGACCAAAATGGTCATGCAGCGTTTCATGCCACAGTGGATTATCGGCCACGGTGAGGCTCCTCCTTCGTTAACATCTGTTACACCCGTAAAACGAGTGCAACATCATAGACAACTATAGATGAGGATGCACGGCGGTTATTGCAGCAATGCGGCAGGAATAACCGCCACCGCCCGGGGAGAGCGGTGGGGGGAGGGTTATTTCGCCGGTGCGGGTTGGCTATCTACTATCCGCACGGAATAAACCATGGTGGCGCCTGGCGGGATTTTCGGCGGTAATCCTTTACTGCCATAGGCTTTTTCGGGCGGGACGACCAGCGTCAAGGAGCCATGGTTCTGCAGGCGTTGCAGCGGGCCGCGAAACACCGGGGGATAGGCATCCAGCTTCTGGGTGAGCGCCTGATCTTTCGCTTCCATATCGTTGATCACTGTCCCGTCCGTCAGCATCTCTTTGATTACTACGGTGACCAGATCGTTACCGCTTATTTTTCCTTTGCCCGGATAATCGACGCGACTGTAGACGCCATCTTTGAAGACCACATCTTTTTTGCGCGCAAACGCCTGCTGATATTTCTTACCGGCACTGATGTTTTTCTGCTCGATTTTATTCAGGTTCTGGAAAACCTGCTGCGAGACGTCAAACAGCGCCTTGTTACGCTCCTGTTCTCCGAGACGAAGCTGGCCGCTAAAAGCATCTTCGATACCCCGCAGCACCAGCCCGGCGTTGACGGTAATTCCCTGAGTGCGACGGGTGGTGAGAACGTTAAGGGCTTCTGCTCCCATCGAGGCGCCGATCGCATAAGCCTGCTGTTCTCCCGATGCGCTGAGTTTGGCGGCGGCGCTCTCGCCGCTGCGCGTTTTAGACTGTACAGAAAGCTGTGTTCTCAGCAGTTGGATTTCATCTTCTTTCATCCGTAGCTGGGCGTTGTCTTTATCCGCCTGCAGGCGGTAGGCTGCAACAACCGCCGCCATTTCCGGCGGCTCATTTTTTGGCGCTGCAGCGGTGTCAGGGCGGGTTGTTGGCGCTTTTTCCGCGGCGGCCAACCGGGCGGTTAACGACTGCTTGTCGGCGTTTAGCGCCTTGACCTGGTCGAGAGCGGCCTGCTGTGTTTTCTCCGCGGCGTCGAGCCGGATAGTCAGCGACTGCTTATCGGTGGTCAGCGCTTTGACCTGGTCGAGGGCGGACAGCTTCTCTTTTTCCGCCGCGGCCAGTCGGCTGGCCAGCGGCTGTTTATCAGCGTTCAGTGTTTTGGCCTGGTCGAGGGCGGCCTGCTGTGCCTTCTCCGCAGCGGCGAGCCGGATAGTCAGCGACTGCTTATCGGTGGTCAGCGCTTTAACCTGCTCGAGGGCAGCCAGCTTCTCTTTTTCCACCACGGCCAGTCGGGTGGCCAGCGGCTGTTTGTCGGCGTTAAGGGCTTTGGCCTGGTCGAGGGCGGCCTGTTTCTCTTTTTCCGCAGCCATCAGCCGGGCGGTGAGTGTCTGCTTGTCTGTGTCGAGGGCGGTGAGCTGGCCGAGTGCGGTCTGCTGTGCTTTTTCCGCGGCGGCCAGCCGGGAGGTCAGCGTTTGTTTATCTGTATTCAGCGTGGTGAGGCTGGTGCTGAGCCGTTTATTTTCCGCTTCGACGCTCTGAAGCTGCGACGTTAATTGTTGGATCTGCTTAAGTGCGGCAGCCTGGCTCTGTTGCAGAGTATTATTCCGGGCAACGACTTCCTTTTTAATTAACGTCTCATTTTCCGCCGTGGCGGCGGTTAAGGCGAGCTGTAATTGCTTTATTTTATTATTTAACGCCGCTTGCTCATTCGCAATGGATGTATCCGTGGCTGGTGTGGCGGTAAGCTGTTTTTTTAATTGTTGGATAATTTTATCTTTTTGCGCAATCGTTGCCTGTTGGCTGGCGATTCTTTTTTGCAACTGTGCGTTATTGGCCGTCGTTTTTTTATTGTCCGCGTTCTGGCGAGCGTCTGACGCTTGCTTTGCTGTGGCCGCAGAGCTTTTCTCTTCTTGCGCTTGAGCTTGCTGCTGGGCGTAATCGAGAAAAGCCGGCGTAGCACCGGCGTAGAATGAGGTTGAAAGCGCCAGCGCCGCGACGAGCATCAGCAGTGGTGCTTTAGGGGTCAGCGTGGCGGGTTTGTTCATGGCAGTTTGTTTTCACCACGCTGTACCAGGGTATCGATCAGCGTTTTCTGGATATCGGAACACAGTTTGATGGATTTAAACTGGTACATGGAGTCAATGCCCAGTCGGGTGGGATCGGCCACTTTATCGCGCACATTGTTGTATTGCGATGCCGAACGCACCAGGGCATTGAACTCATTGCTGAGTTTAGTTGCCTGCTGTGGGTTCACCTCTTTAAGTGAATCCAGCGCCTTTCGGCAGGACTCAATACGCTCCTGTTCGCTGGCCGCTCGCTCCTGCTCAGCCTGCTGCTGTGATGTGAGCGGCGTGGTGATCGGTTTTACCTGCTGGCGAGAAGAGGTATTGCTACAGCCCACTAATAAAAGTGCGGCGAGCGGGATAATACGGAGAGTCGGCGAGATATTCACAATTTCAGTCCATGAAGTAGGGATATTTTCACCGGATTCTAGAAGGGTGCTTTTTATTTTGCAATATATGGCTAATGATATTTTATTAGTTTTTTAGTCATTCATCATTATTAGGAGTTTAATTTATTTGGCGAATTGATAGGTTTGCAATTAAATAATGTTTGTTTATATACAATAATAAATATAGATATAAATATTTAAATGTGACAAATGAAACGGCAAAGGCGCGGAGCGTGACCGTCCGCGCCGGTCATTATTTGACGTAAGCCAACAGGCTGAGCGAATCGCGGGCCAGCGCTTTGCATTTTTTCGCCGTCGGGATGTTAATACCGCTGAGATCGCGGTAGCTATCCTCGCCAAGCGCTTTCATGTTGTAGCTGTCGTAGTTGCTCAGGTCCCACTGGTTCTGTTGGGCAAAGAACACCAGCGCGCGTCGGATCTGTGTATTGGGCAGGTTCTGGTAGCCACAGTCGTTTTTCAGAAACACAAAAACCGCGGTTAAATCAGCCATATCTTCTGCTTCTGATTCGCTGAGCGCGTAGCTGTTGGCGGAGAGAGCAAGCAGGCTGCCGAGTACCATTGTTCTGAAAAGCGTCTTCATTTTTTCTACCATTAGATCACCGACGCTTCAAATTAGCATACTTCTTTACACAGCGCCGATCTTTATTCTTACTCTTCTGCTTGACCTTCCCGTTACGGTAGGGTTTAAGCTCAAATATTCGCCCGCAGAATAAAAAGGATGTGAATATGCAACGTCGAGACTTCCTCAAACTGACCGCCGCGGTTAGCGTGGCCAGCGCATTACCGCTATGGAGCCGTGCGGTTTTTGCGGCCAGTCGCCCGGCTCTGCCGATACCGACGCTGTTAACGGCCGATGCGCGCAACCGTATCGCCCTGACGATCCAGGCGGGCAAAACACAGTTTGGCGCTCTGCACGCCACCACCTGGGGCTATAACGGTTCACTGCTGGGTCCTGCGCTACAGTTGACGCAGGGGAAGACCATTACGGTTGACATTACCAACCAGCTGGCGGAAGAGACCACGCTGCACTGGCATGGCCTGGAGGTCCCGGGCGAGGTCGACGGCGGACCGCAGGGGGTTATCGCCCCGGGCGCCACCCGTACGGTGAGCTTCACGCCGACGCAGCGGGCGGCCACCTGCTGGTTTCATCCGCATCAACATGGGACCACCGGCCGGCAGGTGGCCATGGGGCTGGCCGGCCTGGTGCTGATCGAGGATGAAGAGAGCGGACGCCTGCTGCTGCCTAAGCAATGGGGAATCGATGATGTGCCGGTGATTGTCCAGGACAAGAAGTTCACCGCCGCCGGCGAGATCGACTACCAGCTGGATGTGATGAGCGCCGCTGTCGGCTGGTTTGGCGATACGCTGCTGACCAATGGCGCTCTCTATCCCGAACATGCCGCCCCGCGGGGCTGGCTACGTCTGCGCTTGCTAAACGGCTGTAATGCCCGTTCCCTCAATTTTGCCACCAGCGATAAGCGTCCGCTGTACGTGGTGGCCAGTGACGGCGGTCTGTTGGCCGAGCCGGTGAAGGTCGATGAATTGCCGGTGTTGATGGGGGAACGCTTTGAGGTGCTGGTGGACACCAGCGACGGTAAACCTTTCGATCTGGTGACCCTGCCGGTGAGCCAGATGGGCATGGCCATTGCGCCTTTTGATAAACCGCAGCCGGTGCTGCGCGTTCAGCCGCTGGTCATTCCCGCCTCCGGCAAACTGCTGGATACGCTGGCCACGCTGCCGGCGTTACCGTCCCTGACGGGGCTGACGCAGCGTCAGCTCCAGCTGTCGATGGATCCGATGCTCGACAGGATGGGCATGCAGGCGCTGATGGAGAAGTATGGCGACCAGGCGATGGCGGGAATGGACCACGGCATGATGGGGCATGGCGGCATGGGCGACATGAGCAATATGCACCATGGCGACATGAGCAATATGAGCAATATGAACCACGAGGCTGGTCGGGATCATGGCATGTCGTCAGGCAAGGGGTTTGATTTCCATAACGCCAACCGCATCAACGGCAAAGCCTTCGACATGAATGTGCCGATGTTTGCCGCGGCCAGAGGCCAGTATGAGCGCTGGGTGATATCGGGTAAGGGCGACATGATGCTGCATCCGTTCCATATCCACGGCACCCAGTTCCGTATCCTCAGCGAGAACGGCAAGCCGCCAGCCGCGCACCGCAGCGGCTGGAAAGATACTGTCCGCGTGGAAGGTGACGTCAGTGAAGTGTTGGTGAAGTTTGATCATCCGGCGCCGAAGGAGTTTGCCTATATGGCCCACTGCCACCTGCTGGAGCATGAAGACACCGGGATGATGTTGGGATTCACGGTTTAGGGCTCGGCGGCCTGCTGCCATCTTCCATGGGGAGAAGGGATAAACACAAAAAAAACGGCAACTTTCGTTGCCGTTTTGCGTTTTATTTGGCGTCATCCGGGAGCGCATAGGCGACGATGTAATCGCCCATTTTGGTACCGAACGAGCCGTGACCGCCGGCAGAGATGACAACATACTGTTTGCCATTCACTTCGTAGGTCATTGGGGTGGCCTGACCGCCGGCTGGCAGACGGGCTTCCCACAGCTTCTCGCCGTTGCTCATATTGTACGCGCGCAGGTAGTTATCTGCGGTCGCGCCGATGAACAGGACGTTACCGGCCGTAGAGATCGGGCCGCCAAGCATCGGCATCCCCATGGTGAACGGCAGCTTAACCGGCATCGGGAACGGCAGGCTGTCCTGCGGCGTACCGATACGTTTTTTCCATACCACTTCGTTGGTTTTCAGATCCAGCGCGGAGATATAGCCCCAGGCCGGTTGTTTGCACGGCAGACCGAACGGCGACAGGAACGGATTCAGGGTGACGCCGTACGGGACACCGTACTGTGGCTGCACGCCGGACTCGGTGCCAGAGCCTTTCGCATCTTTCGGCGGCTCCATCGGGTTGCCCGGGCCGCGTGGGATCAGTTTAGAGACGAACGGCAGCGCCATCGGGTTGGCAATAGCCACCTGACGGTTCGGATCGACGGAGATACCGCCCCATTCAAACATCCCCAGGTTACCCGGGAAGACGAGAGTGCCCTGCTCAGATGGCGGGGTGAAGATACCTTCATAGCGCATCTGGTGGAAGATCACGCGACACACCAGCTGGTCGAACATAGTGGCGCCCCACATGTCCGCCCCGGTCAGATCTTTCTTCGGACGGAAGCTCAGATCGGAGAACGGCTGGGTTTTGGCGACGTAATCCCCTTTGGCAGCGCCCTGCGGAACCGGTTTTTCCGGGGCCGGGACCACCAGCTCGCCATTACGGCGATCCAGTACGAAGATGTTGCCGGTTTTCGCCGGGGCATAGACGACCGGTACGGTTTTACCATTAACCTCAATGTCAGCCAGCGTCGGCTGGGAGGGCATATCCATATCCCACAGATCGTGGTGGACGGTCTGGTAGCTCCAGGCCAGCTTACCGGTGGTGGCGTTCAGCGCCACAATCGAGCTGGCGTAACGCTCTTGCTCCGGCGTGCGGTTGCCGCCCCAGATATCCGGGGTGGTCACGCCCATCGGCAGATAGACCAGATCCAGCTTAGCGTCGTAGGCGGCAGGCGCCCAGGAGTTCGGTGAGTTGAGCGTGAAGTGATGTTCATCGCTCGGGATGGCGTTCGGATCTTTCGCACCCGGATCGAAGGCCCACAAGAGTTTACCGGTATTCACATCAAAGCCGCGGATGACGCCAGACGGCTCGCGGGTTGAGAAGTTATCGGTGACCGCGCCGGCTATCACGATGGTTTTATCGGTGATAATCGGCGGAGAAGTGGGTTCATACATACCCGGCGTGGTGACCGGCATGTTGGTCTGCAGGTTGAGAATACCTTTATTGGCAAAGGTTTCGCACAGCTTACCGTTGTCGGCGTTCACCGCGAACAGGCGGCCATCGTTCACCGGCAGGATAATACGGCGCGGACAGTCGGCGACGACGTCGGCAGGAGCGTTATCCGCTTTGGCTTCGTGATAAGAGACGCCGCGGCAGGTGACGTGCTGGAACGACGGATCGGCGTTCAGCTGCGGGTCAAAATGCCACTTCTCTTTACCGGTGGCCGCGTCCAGCGCGAACAGACGCTGGTGGGCGGTACACAGGAAGAGCGTGTCGCCGACTTTAATCGGCGTCACTTCGTTGGTGATTTCACCCGGGTCGTTCGGTTGCTTCAGGTCGCCGGTGCGGAATACCCAGGCTTCCTTCAGGTTCTTCACGTTGTCGGCGTTAATCTGCTTCAGCGGAGAGAAGCGCTGGCCTTCCTGGTTGCGGCCATAGGCCGGCCAGTCGCCGTCGGCAACGTTGGAGATCGGCGCGGCCGGGGTGGCGTCGGCGCTCAGGGTGCCGTTGACTTCCTGCGGGTCGTTAAAACCAGCCCAGGTCAGCATGCCGCCGCTGATCAGCAGGGCCACGACCAGCGCGCCTACGGCGCCAGCGGAAGGCACGGACAGACGACGCCAGACAAAGGGCAGGATCAGCCAGATGCCAAAGAAGACGAGGATGTCGCTACGCGGCGTCAGCGCCCAGAAGTCGAAGCCGACTTCCCAGACGCCCCAGATCATCGTCGCCAGCAGCAGCGCAGCGTACAGCCACAGCGCAGCGCGTTTGCCGCGCAGCAGCATCACGGTCACGCCCAGCATCACCAGACCGGCGATAGGGTAGTACCAGGAGCCGCCAAGCACGACCAGCCATGCTCCGCCGATTAAAAGATAGAGGCCGCAGAACGCTGCAAATAGCGCAGTCAGCGTCACCAGGAGCCTTGATTGTTGAGACTTTGTTTCAGCCATAGAAAGTTACTCATGTGTTTGTTAATTTTTTAACTGCAATTAATTATAGGTTTTAACAAGTGTGATCGGAATCACAAATATGGCTTTATTAATCCCTGCACCGAAGATTTCTTTTTGCTGGTATACTGGATGGCTTGCCGGTCATCGTCGGGGCGAAAGCAGCGGCTTTGATGATTTATATTTAGAATCAAATGGTTAGTCTTATGAAACATACTGTAGAAGTGATGATCCCGGAATCCGAGATCAAAGCGCGCATCGCGGAACTGGGTCGTCAAATCAACGAACATTATCAGGACAGCGGCAGCGAAATGGTGCTGGTGGGGCTGCTTCGCGGCTCATTTATGTTCATGGCCGACCTGTGCCGTGAAGTGCAGGTGCCGCATGAAGTCGATTTTATGACCGCCTCCAGCTACGGCAGCGGCATGTCCACCACCCGTGATGTGAAAATCCTCAAAGATCTGGATGAAGACATCCGTGGTAAAGATGTACTGATCGTGGAAGACATCATCGATTCCGGCAATACCCTGTCTAAAGTGCGTGAGATCCTCAGCCTGCGCGAGCCGAAATCGCTGGCCATTTGTACGCTGCTGGATAAACCAAGCCGTCGTGAAGTGAATGTCCCGGTTGAGTTCGTCGGTTTCGCCATTCCGGACGAGTTCGTGGTGGGCTACGGTATCGACTACGCCCAGCGCTACCGTCATCTGCCGTATATTGGCAAAGTTACCCTGCTGGACGAGTAAGAGATATCCCCCCAGGACAGCGCGCGCTGCGCTCTCCAGGGGGGCTAAGCCTGAAGGCTATTTGTGGTTGATGTGCTTGATCTTGAGGTTGGAGATGCCGTGGCGATAGCGCTGTTCGAGGGTTTCCCGGCTCACGGCGGTGACATCCAGATCGCGCAGCAGCCCGTCGTGAATGCCATATGCCCAGCCGTGGATGGTGACCTTCTGTCCGCGCTTCCACGCCGATTGCATAATCGTCGAATGTCCCAGGTTGTACACCTGCTCCATCACGTTGAGTTCGCAAAGGGTATCCAGACGGCGCTCCTCAGGCATTTCACCCAGCAGTGAGCTGTGCTTGAACCAGATATCGCGGATATGCAGGAGCCAGTTGTCGATAAGCCCCAGCTCCGGGTTTTCCACCGCCGCCTGCACGCCGCCGCAGCCGTAGTGGCCACAAATAATAATGTGCTCGACTTCGAGGACATCGACGGCATACTGCACCACCGACAGGCAGTTCAGGTCGGTGTGGATCACCAGGTTAGCGACGTTACGATGGACAAACAGTTCGCCAGGTTCCAGGCCGGTAAGTCGCTCAGCGGGAACGCGGCTGTCAGAGCAGCCAATCCAAAGGAAGCGCGGTTTCTGCGTCTGCGACAGTTTCTCAAAAAAGCCGGGGTCCTCTTCCACCAGCATTTTTGACCATAGTGCATTATTGCTGATGAGTGTATCTATATCATTCATGGACGTTATCGGCCTGTAACCAAGTAAGTGCGTTGCGCTAATATAGGGTAAGCTCACCTTTTTTAAAACCATCTTAACCCGTGATACGTCAGGCTACCGATGCGTTGGCGGCGCCAGCGCCAGTAGAACGCAAACGTGAGTCAGGCGGGTTAATGACGTGTCACGACACGAGAAGAGATATTTAATGACCATTGCTCTGGAATTAAAACAGCTCAAAAAAACCTACCCCGGCGGGGTTCAGGCGCTGCGGGGAATCGACCTGCAGGTCGAGGCGGGGGATTTCTATGCCCTGCTGGGGCCGAACGGGGCCGGAAAATCCACGACTATCGGCATCATCAGTTCGCTGGTGAATAAAACCTCCGGTCAGGTCAATGTCTTTGGCTACGATCTGGAAAAAGACGTCGTCAATGCCAAGCGTCAGCTTGGCCTGGTGCCGCAGGAATTTAACTTCAACCCGTTCGAGACCGTGCAGCAGATTGTCGTTAACCAGGCGGGCTACTACGGCGTGGAACGCAAAGAAGCTGTCGCCCGCAGCGAAAAATACCTAAAACAGCTCGATCTGTGGGAAAAACGCAACGAACGCGCGCGGATGCTCTCCGGCGGGATGAAGCGTCGCCTGATGATCGCCCGCGCGCTAATGCATGAGCCGAAGCTGCTGATCCTCGACGAACCGACCGCTGGCGTCGATATTGAACTGCGTCGCTCAATGTGGGGCTTTCTTAAGGATCTGAACGATCGCGGAACCACCATTATCCTGACCACCCACTATCTCGAAGAGGCCGAAATGCTATGCCGCAACATCGGCATCATCCAGCACGGCGCGCTGGTGGAAAACACCTCGATGAAAGCGCTGCTTTCGAAGCTGAAGTCAGAGACCTTTATTCTTGACCTCGCGCCAAAAAGCCCGGTACCGAAGCTCGAAGGCTACCAGTATCAACTGGTCGATACCTCGACGCTGGAAGTCGAGGTTCTGCGCGAGCAGGGGATTAACAGCGTCTTTGCCCAACTGAGCGCCCAGGGGGTGCAGGTACTGAGTATGCGTAACAAAGCTAACCGTCTGGAAGAGCTGTTTGTCACGCTGGTGCATGAGCGAAAAGGAGAGTCAGCATGATGCAGCTTTATTGGGTCGCGCTGAAAAGCATCTGGACCAAAGAGATCCACCGTTTTATGCGCATCTGGATCCAGACGCTGGTGCCGCCGGTGATCACCATGACCCTGTACTTCGTGATTTTCGGCAACCTGATCGGGTCGCGCATCGGCGAGATGCACGGCTTTACCTATATGCAGTTTATCGTGCCGGGCCTGATCATGATGGCGGTGATCACCAACGCTTATGCCAATGTCGCCTCGTCGTTCTTCAGCGCCAAGTTTCAGCGCAATATTGAAGAGCTGCTGGTGGCGCCGGTGCCGACGCATGTGATCATCGCTGGCTACGTTGGCGGCGGCGTGGCGCGCGGACTGTGCGTGGGGATCCTGGTGACGGCGGTATCACTGTTCTTTGTGCCGTTCCAGGTTCACTCCTGGCTGTTTGTCGCCCTGACGCTGATCCTCACCGCGGTGCTGTTCTCGCTGGCGGGCCTGTTGAACGCGGTGTTTGCCAAGACCTTTGACGACATTAGCCTGATCCCGACCTTTGTGCTGACGCCGCTGACCTACCTCGGCGGGGTGTTCTACTCGCTGACCCTACTGCCGCCGTTCTGGCAGGGGCTGTCGCATCTGAATCCCATCGTCTACATGATCAGCGGTTTCCGCTTCGGCTTCCTGGGTATCAACGATGTGCCGCTGGTGACCACCTTTGCGGTGCTGGTGGTCTTCATCGTCGCCTTCTATCTGCTTTGCTGGTCGTTAATCCAGCGCGGCCGCGGCCTGCGCAGCTGATGTTCATCACGGTTAGCGCTTCCTGATGCCAATACGCGAAGCGCTAACCGCTTATCTTTGACCGCCATCACCGATACGTCATCCTCCCCTTGCTACATTGTTGGCTGGCTAAGGAGGGAAGCATGCTTGGTTGGGTCATTACCTGCCACGATGAGCTGGCGCAGGAGATGCTGGATCGTCTTGAACGAAAATTTGGTCCGCTGGCCCAGTGCCGGGCGGTCAATTACTGGCGCAATCTCAGCAGTAATATGTTGAGCCGGATGATGTGCGATGCGCTGCATGCCACCGACTCCGGGGACGGGGTCATTTTCCTGACCGACAGAACCGGCGCGGCGCCTTATCGGGCCGCGGCGCTGATGAGCCACAAACATACCCACTGCGAAGTGATCTCCGGCGTCAGCTATTCATTACTTGAGCGAATGTATCTGCTGCGGAACACGTTAAGCAGCGAGGCGTTTCGCCAGGCCATCGTCAGCGCGGGCGGGCCGATGGTGAGCAGCCTGTGGCATCAGCAGCAGAAGAATCCCCCGTTCCGCTTGCGCCATGATACCTTCGGAAATTAAACAGCGTGACAGATGCTGCTTTTGTTACAATAACTGCCGTTGATGGTTTACCGGTTCGATGCGCATGCTTGCCCGATTTTTTACGCTGCTTCTTTTACTGACCTCGCTCAGCGCTTCCGCCAGTCTGCTTAGCCAGCAGGGCAAGCCTGTACACTATATGCAGACCACCGAAGATGCGGTCATCTGGGCGCAGGTGGGGAATCATGTGGTCAGCGTCGGCAATGTGCGTGCCGGGCAGATCCTCGCGGTCGTCCCGACGGCGGCTGACTATTATGAATTTCGCTTCGGCTTCGGCACCGGGTTTATTGATAAAGGCCACCTCGAGCCGGTACAGGGTAAGCAGCGAGTGGAGGACCGACTGGGGGATCTCAATAAACCGTTGAGTAACCAGAATTTGCTCACCTGGAAAGATACGCCGCTCTACAACACACCCGCCGTGAGCAGCGTGCCGTTTGGTACGCTGGCCACTAACCTGCGCTATCCGATCCTCAGCAAGCTAAAAGACCGGCTCAATCAGACCTGGTTTCAGATCCGCATTGGCGACCGGCTGGCGTGGGTCAGCAGTCTGGATGCACAGGAAGATAATGGTATTCCCGTACTGACCTATCATCACATTCTGCGCGACGAAGAGAACACCCGTTTCCGCCATACCTCGACCACGACCTCGGTACGCGCCTTCAACAACCAGATGACCTGGCTGCGCGATCAGGGCTATACCACGCTGACCCTGTATCAGCTGGAAGGCTATGTGCGTAATAAAATCAACCTTCCGGCGCGGGCAGTGGTCATCACCTTCGATGACGGCCTGAAATCGGTAAACCGTTACGCCTATCCGGTACTAAAGCAGTACGGTTTTCATGCCACCGCGTTTATTATCTCCTCGCGTATTAAGCGCCATCCGCAGAAATGGGATCCGAAATCGCTGCAGTTCATGAGTATTTCTGAGCTCCGGCAGATCCAGGATGTTTTTGATATTCAGTCGCATACCCACTTCCTGCATCGGGTTGACGCCGGCCGCCGGCCGATTTTATTCAGCCGCAATTACCATAATATTCTGTTTGATTTCGCCCGCTCGCGCCGGGCGCTCAGCCAGTTTAATCCACATGTTCTCTACCTTTCCTATCCCTTCGGCGGCTATAACGCCACGGCGGTGCAGGCGGCGAATGACGCCGGGTTTCATATGGCGGTGACAACGGTGCGTGGGAAGGTGAAGCCGGGTGACAATCCGTTTCTGTTAAAGCGGTTATATATCTTACGCACGGATTCGCTGGAGACGATGTCGCGGCTGATCAGTAACCAGCCGCAGGGGTAATACCGGCGCTGCGCCTGAGCGCAGCGCCGCGGTCATCAGGCGACCTGCACCGGAATGGCTTTCGCCTGGCGCTTCATTTCATTGTCGCCTTCGAAGTAGGCGATGTTGGGCTGCCAGGTGCGCGCCTCTTCGTCCGACATGGTGACGAAGCTGGCGATGATCAGGATATCGCCGACGCTGGCGCAGTGCGCGGCGGCGCCGTTGACGGAGATGATTCTGGAACCCCGTTCGGCGGCAATCGCATAGGTGGAGAAACGATTGCCGTTGGTGACGTTCCAGAGGTGAATGGTTTCATTCTCCAGAATACCGGCCGCATCCAGGAAATCCTGGTCAATGGCGCATGAACCTTCATAGTGCAGGTCAGCCTGCGTGACTTTTACGCGGTGGAGCTTGCCCTGCAGCATATTACGCATCATAACTTCTACCCTTCAACCTTAATGTAGCAGAGCGGACAGGTCGTCCGCCCTGAGAAAAGCCCGGGCAAGTATTGCCCGATTTTTACCCGCTGTCTACTGACCGAGCGTGACGATCTGGTTGTCGATCAGGCGGGCCTGACCCAGCCAGGCGGCCATCAGGATCACCGCGCGCTGGCTGGCATCCGTCAGCTCAAGCAGGGTGTCGGCATCGCGGATCTGAATGTCGTCGGCGCGGAAGCCTTTTTCATTTAGCTCCTGTTCAGCGATAGCGATGATCTCATCGAGCTGGCGATCGCCGGCGGCCAGTTTTTCCGCCACCGCGCTCAGCACTTTGTAGAGGCCGGGAGCGATTTTGCGCTGGTCGGCGGTCAGGTAGCCGTTACGCGAGCTCAGCGCCAGGCCATCTTTCGCGCGGACGATCGGCACGCCGATAATCTCGATATCGTAGCCCATGTCGGCGACCATCTTGCGGATCAGCGCCAGCTGCTGAAAGTCTTTCTCGCCGAAGCAGGCGACGTCCGGCTGAACCAGATTGAACAGCTTACTGACGATGGTCGACACGCCGCGGAAGTGGCCCGGGCGGCTGGCGCCTTCCAGCATAGTGGACAGGCCGGGGACGTCGACGTAGGTCTGGCCTTCGGTGCCCTGGGGATAAACTTCCGCCGGCGTCGGCGCGAAGACAAAGTCGACATGGCGCTTGTTCAGCTTTTCGCAATCATCCTGCAGGGTACGCGGATAGCGCGCCAGGTCGTCGGCGCGGTCAAACTGCATCGGATTGACGAAAATACTGACCACCACCACGTCCGCGCTGGCTTTAGCCTCATCAACCAGCTTCATATGACCATCATGCAGGTTGCCCATCGTCGGAACCAGCGCGATACGCTTACCTTCCTGACGCAGACGGCGGATATGCTGACGCAGCAGCAGCACGGATTCAATAATCAGCACAACAAGACTCCTTAATGGAAACTGTGTTCTTCGCCCGGATAGACCCCGGATTCAACTTCGGCAATATACTGCCGTACCGCGGCGCGGATGTCGCCCGCTTCGGCAAGGAAATTCTTGGCGAATTTAGGGATGTGGCCGCCGGTGATCCCGAATGCGTCATGCATCACCAGGATCTGCCCGTCGGTGACGTTGCCCGCGCCGATGCCGATCACTGGAATGGTCAGGGCGTCGGTAATGCGTTTCGCCAGTTCTACCGGGACGCACTCCAGCACCAGCAGCTGCGCGCCAGCCGCTTCCAGCGCTAATGCGTCGTCAAACAGGGTCTGCGCTGCATCGCCGCGCCCCTGCACTTTATACCCGCCGAATACGTTTACCGACTGCGGCGTGAGGCCGAGGTGGCCGCAAACCGGCACCGCGCGTTCCGCCAGCATCTTCACGGTATCGGCCAGCCAGGCGCCGCCTTCGAGTTTGACCATATTGGCGCCAGCGCGCATCACGATGGCCGCATTTTCGAAGGTCTGTTCGGGGGTGGCGTAGGCCATGAACGGCAGGTCGGCAAGCAGCAGGCTGTTCGGCGCACCGCGGCGGACGGCGCGGGTGTGATAGGCGATATCTTCCACGGTGACCGGCAGGGTGGAGTCGTGACCCTGTACCGTCATTCCCAGGGAATCGCCCACCAGCAGCACATTAATGCCTTCATCGGCGAACAGCTTCGCGAAGCTATGGTCGTAGGCGGTAATGGTGGCAAAGCGCTTCTTTTCCTGTTTGCATTTCTGCAGCAGGGCAATGGTGGTCGGTTTCATAACATTTCCTGATGATGAAAGTCATATTAACCGGCATTCTAACAGCAGCATTCAGAGGGGCAATGATTTTGGGCAACCGATTACGACGATCGCCGCAAATGCTAAAAAAGGAGAGGGGATTACCAGCTCGCGGGTTTTTCCGCGCCCAGATCATCCAGCACGGCGCGCAGCGCAGGGCCGTCAGGAAAATGGAGATCCGGAGCGATCTCGAACAGCGGCCAGAGCATAAAGCCGCGGTTTTTCATATCATAGTGCGGAACGGTCAGGCGCGGGCTATTGATGACCTCATCGCCAAACAGCATGATGTCGAGGTCGAGCGTGCGCGGTCCCCAGCGTTCAGCTTTGCGCACCCGACCCTGCTGCAGCTCGATGCGCTGAGTGTGATCGAGCAGCGCATCGGGCGCCAGGGTGGTTTCCAGCGCGACGGCGGCGTTGAGATAGTCCGGCTGATCCTGCGGGCCCAGCGGCGGCGTGCGGTAGAACGAAGAGACGTTCACCACGCGGCTGTGCGGAATATCGCCCAGCGCGCGGATGGCTGCCTGCACCTGCTCCAGCGGAGAAGCAAGGTTACTGCCAAGCGCGATATAGACCAGGGTCATGCGTTACCCTGACGCGGCGCGCGTTTGCGCGGACGACGGTGGCGACGGCGTGGCGCCGGATCGTCCCCGAGGTCGTTGAGCATGTCTTTTTGTTCCGGCGGCGCGGCGACCTGGAATTCGCCCCACCATTTGGTCAGACGCTGCAGTTCGCTGTTGTTTTCCGCCCCGGCGCGCAGCTCCAGCAGATCGTAGGCGGCACGGAATTTCGGATGCTCCATCAGTTTCCAGGCGCGTTTGCCCTGGCGACGGGACATGCGCAGCTGCAGCTGCCAGATATCACGAATAAGGGTAGTGATGCGTTTAGGGATCGCCAGCGTACGGCAGGCTTCGTCCAGGACATCGTTCATCGCCAGAGCGAAGGCGTCGTAGTACGCCAGGCCGCTCTCCTGGGCGATTTTTTGCGCCGTCTCCAGCAGCGGATACCAGAACATCACCGCGAAGAGGAAGGCCGGATTGACGCGCATGTCGTTATGAATGCGGTTATCGGTGTTCTTCAGCACCTGGCTGATGATCCGCTCCATCGGGCTGTCGCCGCGCTCGGTAAAGTAGCGGGTGATGGTCGGGAACAGCGGCTGGAACAGGTTGTATTCGCGCAGCAGCATGTAGGTCTGGTAGCCATACCCGGCCTGCAGCAGCTTAAGCACCTCTTCGAACAGGCGTGCCGGCGGCACGTCGTGGAGCAGGGTGGCCAGGCGCGGCAGTGGTTCAGCCGTTTCCGGGCTGATACGCATATCCAGCTTGGCGGCAAAGCGCACCGCGCGCAGCATGCGTACCGGATCTTCGCGATAGCGGGTTTCCGGATTGCCGATCAGGCGGATCACGCCGTCCTGCAGATCCTTCATGCCGCCGACGTAGTCGCGAACGGTAAAGTCAGCCACGCTGTAATAAAGGCTATTGATGGTGAAGTCGCGACGCTGGGCATCCTCTTCGATCGAGCCGAAGATGTTATCCCGCAGCAGCATGCCATTCTGGCCCTGCTGGGAGGTCACGCGATCGGTGGTGTGCCCTTCGTGGTGGCCGCGGAAGGTGGCCACTTCAATGATTTCCGGCCCGAACATGACGTGCGCCAGGCGGAAACGTCGCCCGACCAGACGGCAGTTGCGGAACAGCTTGCGCACCTGATCCGGTGTGGCGTTGGTGGTGACGTCAAAATCTTTCGGCTTTTTGCCAAGCAGCAGGTCGCGGACACCGCCGCCGACCAGCCAGGATTCGTAGCCTGCCTTGTTGAGGCGGTACATGACCTTGAGGGCGTTTTCACTGATATCTTTGCGGGAAATAGCATGCTGCTCACGCGGGATCACCGTCATAGGCATGGGTTCGACGGCGGCTTCTGCCTCGCGCTCCTCACGGCTTAGCACCTTACGGCAAAAATTAGCGACTCGGGTAAAAATGGTGCACCTCGTAGTGTCAGACGGACTTCAGATCAACTGTACAGTATAAAAATAGCGGCTAATCATAGCTCAGCGGGAGCCATTTGAGAATGCTCGATTTTTGCGGGCTGCCAGTTGGCGACGGCCTGACTGAGTAAATCGTCCATGCTCAGGGCTTGCCAGTCCTGGGCGATGTCCTGATTAAGAAACCGGAGCGCCCGGACAATTTCGGGGCGCGGATCGCCTTCCGGCAGCGCCGGTGCGTGGTTTTGTTTAGAGAGTTTATTCCCGTCAGCATTGAGGGCCAGCGGCAGATGGAGGTAGTCCGGCGCCTGCCAGCCAAAATGCTGATACAGTGAAATCTGCCGGACCGTCGGCTCAATCAGGTCAGCGCCGCGGACGATCTCGGTGATCCCCTGAAAGTGGTCATCAACCACCACCGCCAGATTGTAGGCAAACAGGCCGTCGCGACGGTGGATAATAAAATCCTCGCGCGCCAGCGGCTCGTTGGCGACCAGCGTGCCGCGCAGGCGATCGGTGAACTGCAGCACCGGACGGGTCTGGCGCAGGCGCAGCGCGGCGTTTTCCGCCCCCAGCCCGAGGTCGCGGCAGTGACCATCGTAGATCCCGCCTACGGCATGGATCCGCGCGCGGGTGCAGGTGCAGTAATAGCTCAGCCCTTGTTCACCCAGCCAGGCCAGCGCCTCGCGGTAAGCTTCATGTCGTTGCGACTGCCAGAGCACGTCGCCGTCCCAGTGCAGACCGTAGTGGTCAAGCTGGCGCAGAATGGTGTCGGCGGCCCCGGGGACTTCGCGCGGCGGGTCGATATCTTCAATACGAACGCGCCAGATACCCTGGTTCGCGCGGGCTTGCAGGTAGCTGCCGAGCGCGGCAATCAAAGAGCCGAAGTGGAGTTCACCGGAGGGGGAGGGAGCAAAGCGCCCAATATAGCGTGAGTCAGCCATGTTACGGACAACAGAACCAGGCGGGAGAGACTCCCGCCAGAGAGTGAGGCAGCAGGGGATTAGCCCGCCATCTGTTTTTCGCGAATTTCCGCCAGGGTTTTGCAGTCAATGCACAGATCCGCAGTCGGACGCGCTTCCAGACGGCGAATGCCGATCTCCACGCCGCAGGATTCGCAGTAGCCGAAGTCTTCATCTTCAACTTTTTTCAGCGTTTTCTCGATCTTTTTGATCAGTTTACGTTCGCGGTCGCGGTTACGCAGTTCCAGGCTGAACTCTTCTTCCTGGGCGGCACGGTCTACCGGATCCGGGAAGTTGGCAGCTTCATCCTGCATGTGCGTTACGGTGCGATCCACTTCATCCCTGAGTTGATTACGCCATGCTTCAAGAATACGCTTGAAGTGCGCCAGCTGGGCTTCGTTCATATACTCTTCGCCCGGTTTCTCTTGGTACGGCTCCACCCCAGCGATGGCGAGAATACTCAGGGACGATGTTTTACGGTTTTGCCCTTCTTGCATGTTGCTTCTCCTTAACACGCACTATCGATCCCCATGTGGGGGAAAATCAGGCCGCTATAAATAGCAGATGCTTTTCCGGATAGCAATTATCTAAACGTTACACTTGACAACCCTGTGAAGAAAAGCGTATTCGCGCTTGCGACCCGAACACTATTTAGCCACTTATTTCCCGGGGTTTAACACCACGGCAATCGGCTTATTCAGAGTCATCTTCGTCGTAGAAAGTTCCGCCTTCCAGGCGAGAATTTCCACCCCCTTGTCGCGGGCTTCTGTTAACAGCTGTGCGTATCTGGCATCAATATGATGCGCGGGAGAGAAACGGTCAATTGCCGAATGCAAAACGGCAAATAAAATCACCGCACGGTCGCCATTTGCCGCGACGGCCATCAGCTCCCGCAGGTGCTTCTGACCGCGCGTGGTTACCGCATCGGGAAAATAACCGTATTCTTTCTCCGCCAACGTAACCGATTTCACTTCAATATAGCAGTTTTGTCGGTCATCTGCCTGTAACATAATATCGATACGGCTATTCTCTTCGCCATATTTCACTTCGCTTTTCAGCTGGTTATAGCCGGAAAGCTCAGGGATTATTCCGGCGGAAATCGCCTCTTTTGCCAGCGAATTCGCGCGCAGCGTATTGACGCAAATAACCGCGCCCTGTTGCGTTTCAGTTAATTCCCAGGTGTGGGCATATTTGCGCTTCGCATTGTCAGAAGTGGAATACCAGACGGTGTCGCCCGGGGCGGCGCAACCGGTCATTGCGCCGGTATTGGGGCAGTGAAGCGTCAGCTCACGGCCATCGGGGGTAACCACGTCAGCAAGAAATCGTTTGTAACGTTTAAGCAAAATAGCGGGCTGTAACGGCGGATCAAACTGCATCAACTTTCCTTATGAAACGGATAACGTTCCAGCGCCGTGTAGCGCGTGCGCCCCCGGCCGAAGCTGGACTCATAAAGCACGAACTCGTTCACCGGAAACGACCAGTGAAAGCCGGGAGCCGGGATCGGCACCGCCTGGCGGGCATCGCGCCACAGGGTAATATGCGGATGAAACGGCTGCGGGCTCTGATAGCAGCCGCTGCGCGCCGCCTGAGCGCGCAGCATACTGGCGAGCTGCAGCAGGCCGCGCGGCGGCTGACGGGTCCCGAGCCAGACCACCCGCGAGCGCAGCCACTGTCCGGCATCGTCCAGTGTCAGGGTAAAGCCCGGCTGGCGCAGCCGGCCAGCGAGGGCGGCCAGCGCCCGCTGTTTTTCCGCGCTCACCTCGCCGAGAAACGCCAGCGTCAGATGGAGGTTATCCGCCGCGACGGGCCTGCCGGCATCCTCGGGGAAGTGGCTTGCCCGCCACTGGACGATCTGTTTCTGGACGGCAGACGGCAGTTCAAGCGCAAAAAACAGCCTTTTCGGCTCAGACATGATAGAGACTCGGTAATGAATTAGGGGGATGCTACAATGCGAGCCCCTGAATGTTAACCCCCGGAGCCTTTTGTGTCCTCATTGCCGGTTGCCGCCGTCCTCCCAGAACTGTTATCCGCCCTGCAGCACGCGCCGCAGGTTTTGCTCAACGCGCCGACCGGCGCCGGGAAATCGACCTGGCTGCCGCTGCAGATCCTCGCCGAGGGCAACATCGCGGGACGCATTATCCTGCTGGAGCCGAGGCGCCTGGCGGCGCGTAATGTCGCGCAGCGGCTGGCTGAACTGCTTGGCGAAAAGCCGGGGGAGACCGTGGGTTACCGCATGCGCGCCGAAACCTGCGTCGGGCCGCAGACCCGCCTGGAGGTGGTTACGGAGGGGATCCTGACGCGCATGATCCAGCGCGATCCGGAGCTGGCGGGCGTGGGGCTGGTGATCCTCGATGAGTTTCACGAGCGTAGCCTGCAGGCGGATCTGGCGCTGGCCTTGCTGCTCGACGTCCAGCAGGGATTGCGTGACGATCTCAAGCTGCTGATCATGTCGGCGACCCTCGATAACGATCGCCTGCAGCGTCTGCTGCCTGAGGCGCCAGTGGTGGTCTCGGAGGGACGCGCTTATCCGGTGGAGCGCCGTTTCAACCCGCTTCCCACGCACCAGCGCTTTGATGAGGCGGTGGCGGTGGCGGCAGCGGAGCTGTTGCGACACGAGCAGGGATCGATGCTGCTGTTTCTGCCCGGCGTCGGTGAGATCCAGCGCGTTCAGGAACAGCTGACGGAGCGCGTGGCGGAGGATGTCATCCTCTGCCCGCTGTACGGCGCGCTGCCCCTAAGCGAGCAGCGCAAAGCGATCCTCCCGGCGCCGGCCGGGAAGCGCAAAGTGGTGCTGGCCACCAATATCGCCGAGACCAGTCTGACCATCGAGGGGATCCGCCTGGTGGTCGACAGCGCCCAGGAGCGGGTCGCCCGCTTTGACCCGCGCACCGGCCTGACCCGGCTGGTGACGCAGCGCATCAGCCAGGCATCGATGACGCAGCGTGCCGGACGCGCCGGTCGTCTCTCTCCGGGGATCTGCCTGCATTTGCTCGGCAAAGAACAGGCGGAACGGGCGGCGGCGCAGAGCGAACCGGAGATCCTGCACAGCGATCTGTCGGCGCTACTGCTGGAGCTGCTGCAGTGGGGCTGCCACGATCCGGCCGCGCTGGCCTGGCTGGATCAGCCGCCCGCGGTGAACCTGGCCGCCGCGCGCCGCCTGCTGGCGGCGCTCTCGGCGCTGGACGGCGAGCGGCTGTCGGCGTTTGGCCGCAAAATGGCGACCCTCGGCAACGAGCCCCGGCTGGCGGCGATGCTGGCCGCCGCGCAGACCGATGACGAGGCGGCGACGGCGGCCAGGCTGGCGGCGATCCTTGAGGAGCCTCCGCGCGGCGGGCTGGTGGATTTGGGCGCCGTCTTTTCCCGTCAGCAGACCAACTGGCAGCAGCGGGCGCAGCAGCTGATGAAGCGTCTGGCCCGCCGCGGCGGCCAGCCCGATGCCGAAGGAATGGCGGGGTTGCTGGCGTCGGCCTTCGCCGATCGCATCGCCCGACGCCGCGGTCAGGAGGGGCGCTACCAGCTGGCGAACGGCATGGGCGCGATGCTGGACGCCGACGACGCGCTGGGCCGCCATGAGTGGCTGATCGCTCCGCTGCTGCTGCAGGGCAGCGCCTCGCCGGATGCCCGCATGCTGTTGGCTCTGCCAGTGGATATCGGCGAGCTGATCGCCGCCCGTCCCGAGCTGGCGCAGCGTTCCGACACGGTGGAGTGGGATGAAGCGCAGGGGACGCTGAAAGCCTGGCGGCGGACGGTGATAGGCCAGCTGGTGATCAAGACCCAGCCGCTGGCGAAGCCCTCTGAGGCGGAGCTGCATCAGGCGATGCTCAACGGTATTCGTGAGAAAGGCCTCGGTGTGCTCAACTGGACGCCAGAGGCTGAGCAGCTGCGACTGCGGCTGCAGTGTGCGGCGCAGTGGTTGCCGGAAGAGGCGTGGCCCGCGGTGGATGACGCTTCGCTATTGGCCTCGCTGGAGGCATGGCTGCTGCCGCAGATGAACGGCGTTCACTCGCTGCGGGCGCTGAAGGCACTGGATCTGCGTCAGGCGCTACAGGACTGGCTGCCGTGGCCGCTGCGCCAGAAGCTGGATCGCGAGCTGCCGACGCACTATACCGTGCCGACCGGCAGCCGTCTGGCGATCCGTTACCATGCGGAGAACCCGCCAGCGCTGGCGGTACGTATGCAGGAGATGTTCGGCGAGGCCACGACGCCGGTTATCGCCGAGGGGCGGGTGCCGCTGGTGCTGGAGCTGCTGTCGCCCGCCCAGCGTCCGCTGCAGATCACCCGCGATCTGAGCGCCTTCTGGCAGGGAAGCTACCGCGAGGTGCAAAAAGAGATGAAGGGACGCTACCCGAAACACGTCTGGCCGGACGATCCGGCCAACACCGCCCCGACCCGGCGCAGCAAAAAATATTCGTAGTCGTCTGGCCGGGCGGTATCCTGCCCGGCCAGGCGGGCAGTAACCGCTAGACCATCTGCTGCCAGAGAAAAATGCCCCCTCCGGCCAGCGCCAGCCAGGGGCCGAAGGCCAGCGGCTGCTGCAGCGACTGCCGGGTCCACAGGCGCTGCAGCAGGGTCCACACCAGCCCGCAGGCCGAGGCGAGCAACAGCACCTGCGGCAGAACCTGCCAGCCGCACCAGGCGCCCAGCGCCGCCAGCAGCTTAAAATCGCCATAGCCCAGCGCCTCTTTCCCGGTCAGCAGGCGGAACAGCCAGTAGACCGACCACAGTGCCAGATAACCGGCCATCGCCCCGGCGACCGCGTCCGGCAGGGCAATGTACACCTCGTTAAGATTGAACAGCAGCCCGGCCCACAGCAGGGGCAGCGTCAGACGGTCGGGCAACAGCTGGGTCCGGGCGTCAATCCGCGCCAGCATCAGCAGGAACGAGAGCAGCAGCAGGCCGCCCGCCAGCGGCAGGCCCGGCGCGAGCAGCGCCCCGGCGAGGATAAACAGCAGGCCGGTGGCCAGCTCGGTCAGCGGATAGCTCCACGCGATGGGCGCCTGACAGCAGCGGGCGCGACGGCCCAGCCAGAGGAAACTGAGCAGCGGGATATTGTCCCGCCAGGCGATCGGCTGGCGGCACTGCGGGCAGGAGGAGCCCGGGGTGCTGAGGGTTATCCGCTCGTCGTCCGCGGTCTGGGTCAACATGCGCGGCAGACGATAGATCACCACGTTGTAAAAGCTGCCCAGCGCCAGGCCGAACAGCAGCAGGAAGCCATACCAGACAAGGGGAAAGTGCAGCGATAATGCCGTTAATGTCGTCATTTTTGCTCCTGGGGTAACCATTTTCCCTGAATCTGCCACGGTGTGCGACCCGGCTCGTTTTTAGAGGCGGGGCGCGTCACCAGCAGCGCCAGCAGGGGCGGCATCCCCTGCCGGGGCTGCAGCGTACCGCGAAACAGATAGCGGCCATCGGGCGACAGGGTCCCCTGGCCGCTGAGGCTCAGCTGATGAGAATCCTGGCGGAGGGTCAGCGCCACGGCGCCGTCCGCCGTACAGCGGAAGGTGCCATTAACCTGGGCCAGCTCCAGGCTGCCGACCGGGGAGTGCAGTCGGGCCTGACGCCACTGCGCGCCTCCGGCGGTGATTTGTCGGCAGCGCCCCTCGCTGAAGTGCGCTTCGGCCAGGCTGAAAGTGACCTCTCCCTCGGCGCTGACGGGCATGGTCGACATCAACCAGCGGCTGAGCAGGCTGGCGGGGGCGGTGAGCCGCCCGTCCTGCAGGCGCAGATCGCGCAGGCCCCACAGCCGGGCCTGCCCCTCCACGCCGCGTGGATCGCTGAGAGAGACCTGCCAGCCAGCCAGGGTCAGCGACCACGCCAGTCGTTCAAGCCGTTCGCCATGCCAGTAGACCGGCTGCGCTGTGCCGCGCCAGACGCTGCCGCTAAGGCTGCCCACCTGTACGCCGGGCGGCAGCATCGGGACCAGCAGGCGCGCCGGGGCGGTAGCAGCCAGCCACAGCAGATAGAGCGCCAGCAGCAGCGCCACCGCGATCCCTTTAGCTTTCATCGTCGCGCTCCAGCAGCAGATGGTTGACCGTAACCCAGCCGGGCCGCGACGGCTGCCCGGTCACGGACAAGGAGACTGCGTTGACGCCGCGCATCGCCGGGGCGTCGAGCCACGCC
The DNA here is from genome assembly GCF_033100215.1 of Klebsiella sp. w6. NCBI lineage: Bacteria > Pseudomonadati > Pseudomonadota > Gammaproteobacteria > Enterobacterales > Enterobacteriaceae > Klebsiella > Klebsiella sp. w6. The sequence continues at coordinate 4,584,281 of NZ_CP136907.1, read as the reverse complement.
ATCAGCGCCTGGAAGGTGCAGGTCTGGAGGGTGACCTGCAGACGTTTTCCCTGCGGCTGCAGGCGGGCGACGGCCAGCCCGTGGCTCGCCGCCTCGCGCATCACCAGGGCGGTGAGCGCTTCTTTTGCCGTCGGCGTGGGCTGCTGGCTGAGCTGCTGCAGGCGCGGGCTCTGCTGCGTCATCCAGCGCAGGTTGGCCTGCTCTTTCATCAGGGTTTGTCGCCACTGCGCCTCACGGGCTCGCCAGGGCTGCCACAGTCCGTACCAGAGGGCGCATACCACCAGCAGCCCCGCGAGTCCGAGCAGCAGGCGTTGCTCGGACGGCGTGCGCTGCCGCCACCAGATAAGCAGATTAGCCATTGTTTTCCTCCAGCGTCAGTTGTCCCTCAATGCCATCCGGTTTCGTGGTCATGTCGCCTGGCCGGACGCGAAACCGCGGCTGCGCCCGCTGGGTGAACTGCTCCAGCGCCCGGGAAGAGACCGCGGCGATATCCAGCTGCAGACGGTTGCCCGCGGCATCCCAGCTCAGCGTCCGCAGGCGGATCCCCGGCGTGTCGCTGAGGATGTTTTGCAGCGCGCTGAGGCGATCGACGAGGGGGGCATGCTGCGCCTGACGGGCGAGGGTTTGCAGGTGTTGCTGCATCTGCAGTCGCGGATTAATCACCTTTTTCTCCGTCGGAAACCAGCGGTGATAGAAAGCCCGGCTGGCCTGCTGCGCCGCCTCGGCCTGACGCGCCAGATCGAGATGGTCCAGCACGCTGTTTGTCCCCACCAGTAACGCCAGAGCCAGTGCGGCATATTGCGCCGAACGCCAGGTCGCCTGTGCAGGCCGCCGCCGACGGACGGCAAACTCCCCCTGCAGCAGACTGAGCTGCTGCGTTGCCGGATAGCGTGCGGCAAGGGTCAGCAATGTCTGCGCAGGTTGCGCCCGCCAGACGCCCGGCGCCGCGGGCGGCGGTGAATAGCTGTCGATGACTGGTTCTTCCGCCTCGCTCTGCAGCAGCTCCGTCAGCCAGACGTTTTCCGCCGCCATGCCGCCCCACGGCTGGTGGCGGATCAGCCACTGCTCGTCCACCTGCACCGCGCTCCACGCTGGCGGATGCCAGGGCAGGGCCAGCACGTCGGGCGTCAACGCCAGGGGCCGAAGGGAGAGCGACTCGCAGCGGGCCAGCCAGTCGCGCATTTTTTGCCGCTGTACGGCGACGATCTCGCACTGCGCCTGCTGGCGGTGGAGCAAGGCAAAATGGGTGGCTTCGACATCGTCGGCCAGCTGCTCTTCCAGCAGGAATGGGGCGACCTGCAGCGGCGGTTTACGCAAGCCCGCCGGCAGGGTGAGCGAGTGAAACGCGCAGTCGCTGGCCGGGATCAGCACCCAGGCGGGGTAGTGCGCCGCCAGCGCCGGGAAAGGGCTGGCGTCCTCAGCCGGCCACCGGCCGCTGGCCTCGTGGTGTGGCTCGCCGGGGGCGAAGAGTTGCCAGTGCAGCGGCGCCAGCCCGGGGGCGAAGCGCACGATCAGCATGGCCTGGGGAGAAGCGTTAAACTTATTCATCGACCACCATAGAAAGTCCATATCGCCGCTGGACGACGGTAAACGTGCGCCCCTCCTGTTGCAGGACGCTGTGCAGCTGAAAGCGAAGATTGCCGGTCACCACGCTAAAGGCGGCGATAAAGCACGTGCTGTGCACCGTCAGCCAGGGGCGGGCAAGCGTGGTATCGGTTTTCTGCAGCGTCGGCTGCGCGAGAAACGCAGCGACGCTGCTCCACCCGGTTCGCGGGCGGTTGTGCAGCAGTTGTTGCGCCTCCTGCAGCGTCAGCTCGCCGGGAAAGAGGGCCACCAGCAGAGCGGCCTGGGAGGGCCGCAGGGTGTTGACATTGACCTGCAGCGCGTCATCCGGCTGGACGCAGACGAAGGGGAGCAAGCGCTGATAGAGGGCGGCGTCCATACCCGCCAGCAGGCGCAGCTCGCTGACATCCTGCATCGGCTGGTTGGCGGCGAGATAGCCCGGGGTTTGCGCCATGTAGACCTCATCCTCTGCTCCGTTCAGCCGCGGCTGGCCGTCGCTGTCCGTCCAGTCGCCAAGGGCGGCGGCGATCTGGCTGGCGCGCAGCGGCGATTCGCCGAGCAGCGCCAACAGCCGGACGAAGACGTCGGTCGGGTAGGGCGTTTCGCCGCTGGTCTCATCCGCGCGATGGTTGATGGCATTGAGGTTAAAGCAGGCGTGCCCGTCGCGGATCGTCGCGAGGATTTCGCCATCGTCGAGGGTAAAGCGGCGCCCTTCCTGCGCCCAGCTTTGCGCCAGGTTCGTTTGACTGGGCGAGTCCAGCGCGTCGCGTTGCAGGAGCGCGGCGGCCATGTTTTCCGCCGCCAGGGCGTACCATCTGGCCTGCAGATTATCGAGGGTCACGGCGGTATGCTGATACATGACCGCGGTGCGTTCGGTCATGGCGCTGGCGAGGATCATCATCAGGGCAAGGATGAACAGCACCATCAGGAGCGCGACGCCGCGTTGCCGATTTTTCACTGGCTGCCTCCCGGGGTGAGTAAAAACAGGCGGGTTATCTCCCCGCTGTTCGCCAGCGTCAGGGTGATCTCCAGCCCTTGCGGCAGCGTCTGCGAGCGATCCCAGGTCTCCTGCCAGCGTCCGTCGGCGTAGAAGCGCAGACGAAACGCCGTCACCTCGCGCAATACCACCCGAACCGTCGGCTGGCTGCCGGTCAGCGGATCCTGCTGATCGAAGCTCAGTCGCTCAAGCTGTTGCTGGCGCAGACGGTAGCTGACGTTCTGGATCTCCGAACGCGGGAGGATCCCCAGTGGGTTCGGCCAGCCGCTGCGGCTGAAGGCCAGCCCCCAGTCGTCGCTCTGCAACTGGAAACGTCCGGCGAAGAAAAGCGTGTCGCTGTTTCTGGCGCGACGGGGAATGATGTGCGTGACATCGTCGGCGATCTGGCGAAAGGCGCGCTGGAGGGCGGCGATCTGCTGGCTCTTCTCGCGGGTCAGGCCATCGGCGCGGATGACGTTCTGCAGCACCATCACGGCGGCGGCGCTAAGGACGGCGAGGATAGCCAGCGCCAGCAGCGTTTCAATCAGGGTGAAACCGCGCATTTTCGTTATCATGGCGGCGTCACCCAGGTGCGCAGGGTCGCCAGCGGCGCGGGATCGCTTTTTTGCCGCCGGACCTCCACGTCCAGCGCCCGCAGCTGCGGCAGCGCGGTTTCCACTCCCTGCCAGCGGACAAACCAGCGCGTTCCGGCGGCTTCCACGGTGGTTTCGGACCAGCTGAGGGCGGGCCAGCGTTTCTCCAGCCGCAGCTGCACCAGCTGATTATCCGCCAGCCAGCTGGCGAGGATTTTCTCTTCCATACGCCCAAGCTGGCGCGTCTGCTGCAGGGTGGACTGCATCACCGCCAGACCGGCGAGGGCGAAAATCACCAGCGCGACCATCACTTCGATAAGCGTCATCCCGGCCTGGCGTTTCATGGCTGCTCCCGCGCCGCCAGCGGCTGGCTGTCACCCTGGGCGTCGATGGTGATGCCCGTCGCGGCGTCAATCCGCAGCTGAAACGGTGTGACTTCGCCGCCTGGGAAGATCAGCACGTCGGGCTGCTCGCCTGGCGTCCACGCCTGGCCGTCGGGAAAGCGCAGCGTCAGCCTGGTCCGGGGGAGGGTTTCCGCCGTGGTGACGCGTCCGGCCTGCAGTGGCAGCCACTGCGCGTTGCCCCAGCGGTCATCAGCCGCCGCCGGAGCGTCTTCGTCGGCAGGCTGCAGGCGCATAAACTGCCAGCGGTCAGGGTGGATGACGATCCCGAAGAGCTGACCGGTTTGCTGCCCGCGCTCGCGGACAAAATCCAGCTGCGCCTGAAAGCGCGCCAGGATCTGCGTAGCCTCCTGGGTGCGGGCGGAGGGAAACGCCAGCAGCACCATGCTGGCGCTGACGCCAATCAGCAGCAGGACCAGCATCATCTCAAGGAGCGTGAAACCGCGCTGAGACACTATTTCTTCCCGAGGGTCCAGTTGCCGATGTCGTCATTGGTGTCGGGCATCCCGTCCGGGCCGACGCTGAAGACGTCGATGGCGCCATGCTGACCCGGGCTTAACAGCTGATACTCATTTCCCCACGGGTCCTGCGGCAGGCGGCGGATATAGCCGCCTTCCGGGTAGTTGCGGGCGTGCGGCTCGGCGGCCGGGGCGGTCACCAGCGCCTGCAGTCCCTGCTCGGTGTTGGGGTAGCGGCTGTTGTCCAGTTTATACATATCCAGCGCCCCCTCGAGCGCCACCAGATCGCTGACAACTTTCTGGCGGTCCGCTTTCTCCTTGTTGCCCATCAGGTTGGGCACCACCAGGCTGGCGAGAATGCCGAGAATGACGATCACCACCATAATTTCCAGTAACGTGAAACCGCGTTGCCGTTGCATAGTTTTCTCCATTAATACAGTTACATACTCATAAGGGTGTTCAGTTGCAGGATCGGCTGCAGGATAGCCAGCACGATAAACAGCACCATGCCGGCCATGGTGACCACCAGCAGGGGTTCAAACAGACTGAGGGCCATCTGGATCTGCGCGCTCAGCTCCCGGTCCTGGTTCTCCGCCGCGCGCTCCAGCATCGCGGTCAACTCGCCGCTCTGCTCGCCGCTGGCGATCATGTAGCGCATCATCGGCGGGAACAGGGCGGTGGATTCCAGCGCCCGATGCAGACTGACGCCTTCGCGTACCGATTCGCTGGCCGCCGCCAGCTGGCTGCGCGCCCAGGCGTTGCTGAGGACGCCGGCGCTGATGCGCATCGACAGCAGCAGCGGCACCGCGCTGGCATTGAGAATGCTTAAGGTGCGGGCGTAGCGCGCGCTGTTCACGCTGCGGGCCACGCGGCCGATGACCGGCAGGCGCAGCAGCATCCGGTCCCAGGCGAGCCGCCGGGCGGGCTGGCGCAGCAGATAACGCAGCGTCAGCAGCGCCAGTAGCGACAGCAGCACCAGCCAGGGCCCCGCGCTGCGCACGATATCGCTCAGGCTCATCAGCAGCCGGGTGGAGAACGGCAGGGCCTGTTTCAGATGAACAAACTGCTCAACAACTTTTGGGACCACAGTGGAGAGCAGAATGGCGATCACGCTGATGGCGACCAGCGTCAGCACGATGGGATAGATCATCGCCTGCAGCAGGCGGGCGCGAAGCTGCTGGCGCTGCTCGGTATAGTCCGCCAGCCGGTTCAGCACGCCGTCGAGATGGCCGGAGGTTTCGCCGGCCGCCACCATGGCGCAGAACAGCCCGTCGAAGCAGGCGGGATAGCCGCGCATCGCCTCCGCCAGCGAATGGCCTTCGAGTACTTTGCTGCGCACCCCGGCCATTAACGTTCTTAGCGGCGCCTTTTCGCACTGCTGGGCGACGGCATCGAGCGCTTTTTCCAGCGGGATCCCGGCGGCAACCAGGGTGGCCAGCTGGCGGGTGAGCAGGGCTAAATCACCGGCGCTGGTGCGCCGGGTGAGGGATCCGCCGCGCCACAGCCGGCGCGCCGGGGCGGCGGCGGTCACTTCCAGCGCCAGCCAGCCGTTGTCCCGCAGCAGCTGGCGGGCGTGGCGGGCGGAGTCGGCCTGCTGAACGCCGCGGCGGGTTTTGCCCTGCGGGTCCAGTGCCTGATAGCGAAACAGGGCCATCTCAGACGCTTTCCGTCGTTTGCTGTTCGGTGACTCGCATCACCTCTTCCCAGCTGGTGATCCCCGCCAGCGCTTTGTCGCGTCCGGCATGGCGCAGGGTTTGCCAGGCTGGCCCCAGCTGCTGGATCAGGGTGATCTCATTCTCGCCGCGGTGGATGGCGGCGCGGATGCGGTCGTCAACCAGCAGCAGTTCATGAATACCGGTGCGTCCGCGATAGCCGATGAAATTACACTCCGGACAGCCTTTGGGCTGCCACAGCCGCGCGCCGACCGGGACCGCCATCTGCCGGGCGGTGTCGGCATCCGCCTGCGTGGGCTGACGGCAGTGCGGGCAAAGTTGGCGCACCAGCCGCTGCGACATCACCGCCAGCAGCGACGTGGAGAGTAAAAAAGGCTCCACGCCCATATCCTGCAGACGGGAAATGGCGCCCAGCGCGCTGTTGGTGTGCAGGGTCGACAGCACCAGGTGTCCGGTCAGCGAGGCCTGGACGGCGATCTGGGCGGTTTCGCCATCGCGGATTTCCCCCACCAGTACCACATCCGGATCCTGGCGCAGTATGGCGCGCAGGCCGCGGGCGAAAGTCATATCGACTTTGGCGTTGACCTGAGTCTGGCCGATGCCCTCCAGCTCATACTCCACCGGATCTTCAATGGTCATGATATTGCGTTCGTGGGCGTCGAGGCGGCTGAGGGCGGCATACAGGGTAGTGCTTTTCCCCGACCCGGTCGGCCCGGTGACCAGAATAATGCCGTGTGGCCGGGCGATCAGCGCGTCGACCCGATCGAGCAGAGCGGGGGGCATGCCCAGCGTCAGCAGATCCAGGTTGACGCTGTTTTTGTCCAGCAGGCGCAGGACGACGCGTTCGCCGTGGCTGGAGGGCAGGGTGGAGACGCGCACGTCGATCGCCCGCCCGCCGATGCGCAGCGCCATCCGCCCATCCTGAGGGATCCGTTTTTCAGCAATATCCAGGCTGGCCATCACCTTGATACGCGAAATTAACAGCGCGGCCAGCCGCCGCTGCGGGCGCAGAATTTCGCGCAGCACGCCGTCGACGCGAAAGCGAATCTGCAGATGGCGCTCATAGGTTTCGATATGAATATCCGAGGCTTTCTCTTTGATGGCCTCGGTGAGCATGGCGTTGATCAGGCGGATGATCGGCGCGTCGTCCTCGCTGTCGAGCAGATCGTCGCTGTCCGGTAGCTCTTCGGCGAGGGTATAGAGGTCGAGCTCATTGCCGATATCGGCCATCATGCGGTGCGCTTCCGCCGAGTCGCGCTGATAGCTGAGCACCAGCACTTTCTCGAACGCGTCCGGCGCCAGACGGCTGACGCTCATCGGTCCGTCCGCCAGGCGACGCGCTTCCAGCAGCGCCCGGGCGGCGGTATCGGAGCGGCACAGCGCTTCGCAGCGTTCGCCGTCGCTGAGCAGCACAAGATGATGCGCGCGGGCCCAGGCAAAGGGCAGCAGCGGACGGCGTTCGGCGGCTGGCGTCATGGGCGGCCTCCGAGGTTAAAGGCGTCAATGGCGGCGCTGACCTGGCGGAAGGCCTGGGTCTCCTGCTTTGGATAGATGTGCAGCAGGTCATTACTGAGTGTCGCTTCGCTGCTGTCTTTGCCCCGCTGTTTGGTTTGCGCATTGTCGAATGCGGTGTACTGGCCGGAAGAGGCCTGACGGTACTCATCACGATCGCGAATGATGGTCGGACGGATAAACAGCATCAGGTTGCGTTTCGACACTTTCTTGCTCTCGGAGCGGAACAGGGCGCCGATCACCGGGATGTCGCCGAGCAGCGGCACTTTGTCGGCGGTATCGGTGACGCTTTTATCCAGCAGCCCGCCAACCACCACCGTTTCACCGCTGCCGACCAGCACGGCGTTATTCACCGTCCTGGTATTGAAGGTCGCGCCGAGATCGCTACTGGTGCTGGAGGCCGAGTCGGCGACGCTCGATACCTCCTGCTCAATCTCCAGCAGCACGGCATCGCCTTCGTTAATCTGCGGTTTCACCTTCAGCTTAATGCCGACGGTTTTGCGCTCGACGGTATTAAAGATGTTGTCGCCGGAGGTGGTTTGCGAGCCGGTTAATACCGGAACTTCCTGGCCGACGTTAAAGGTGGCTTGCATGTTGTCGAGGGTGACGATGCTGGGGGTGGCCAGAATATCGTTCTTGGTACTGCTGGAGAGGGCGGTGAGCAGCATCGCCCAGTTCCCCTGATAGAAGCCGGCGGCGATACCGTTAAACGAGCCCAGAGCGCTGGCCAGCGAGCTGCTGACGGTACCGTCTTTGTTGTATTGGTTGGCGCCAGCGATAACCGTGGAGATCGGCAGCCCGCTGTTGGTGAACTGGGTCATGCCGGCATTTTTATTGGCCCACTGGATACCGAGGTTGAGGCCGTCGGCATCCTGCACTTCGGCGATAATCGCCTCCACCAGCACCTGCGGGCGGCGGATATCGAGCTGGGCGATCACTCGCTCAAGATCGTTCATCACGTCCGGCGCCGCGGTGACGATCAGGGCGTTGGTCTGGCCGTGGGCTTTGATAATGATATTTTTGTCGATCGCGGCCACCGGTTTGGCGCTTTGCTTATCGTTCTGCAGTGAGCTGCTGATCCCGGTGAGGACCTCCACCAGATCGGCGGCTTTGGCGTACTTCAGGTAGATCACTTTGGTGTTGCCCTGCACCGCCTGCTGGCGGTCGAGCTGTTTGATCATGGCGATAATGCGCTGGCGCGAGTTCGGCTCGCCGCTGACCAGTACCGCGTTGGTGCGCTCATCGGCCACCACGTTCGCCACCATCGAGCCCGGCAGTGCCGACTTGCTGCTGTCTTTATTGAGCTCGGTAACCAGTTTGACCACCTCCGCGGCGGAGGCCCAGGAGAGGGGAACGGTCACCACGCTGCGATCCCCGGCGTTGTCGACGCGCTCGACAATGGTCAGCAGGCGTTTGATGACCGCTGCGCGGCCGGTCATCAGCAATACGTTGGAGGGCTCATAATGGACCACGCTGCCGGCGCCGGCGTTATCGTTCAGCTGGCGAAGCAGCGGGGCGAGATCGCGGGCGGCGACGTTGGTCAGGGGCACCACCCGGGTGACCACTTCATCGCCTTCGCCCGGTGCTGCCTCGCTGGCGACCGGGACGGCCGAGGTTTTCGCATCTTTAGCCCGCACTACCTTCAGTACGCCGTTATTCATATTGATCACGGCGAAGCCATACACATCCAGCACGCTAAGGAAGAATTGATAATATTGCTCTTCATTGAGCATATCGTAACTGCGTACGGTAATGGTGCCGCGCACGCTGGGATCGATAATCACCGTTTTATTCAGGTTTTTGCTGACGGTATTGATAAATTCCTGGATATCGGTGCCTTTAAAGCTGGCGGAAAATTCTTCTGCGATGGCCGGACGAAATAGCAGCGGCGTTAATATCAGCAGCACAGTCAGCATTTTCCGCAGTCGTTTTATGGTTGGCAATTATTCATCCCCCAGCGCGAAAGCGATATCGTGTCGTTGACCTTCTCGCTCAACGGTCAGCGTTATTTCGGTCTGTTCATTCAGGTGTTGCAGCGCCTGCTGTGCTTGCGCCTGATCGCGTAAATCAATGCCATTTAGGGCAATGGCTAAATCATTTTCCTGCAGGCCGGACTGACGAAATAGCGAGGCGTCTTTGCCTGGATTAAGGCGATAGCCCTGCAGTTTGTCGCCACTGAGCACCGGCGAAATAGATAAATAAGTGAGGATATTTTGCGGCTGTTCGCGGAGTTGCTTCACAAGAGGCGGAGTGGCCGCTGTAGCGGGCGATGACGACGGCGCGCGGGTATCGTTAAATAACAAAATGGCCTCTTTGCGTCCCTGATAGTTAACGATGATCCGGTCGGGAAGAATGGCGACGATCCGCGCATCGTACCCCGGGATAGTATCGCCGGAACTAAGGCTAACCTGCTGATTTCCTTTTTCTATAATGGCGATGGATCGTGCCGGGTTACTGCTGGCGAGCAGACCCGTAAGGCGTAGTTTCAGGCTGGAAACCGGCACCTGATTGAGGTGGGTTGCATCCGTTGGCGCGGGGTTGTTTTTTGCCGCCAGACCAAACAGGGTAAATACAGGCCGTTCGGTTTTTAATTCCGACTCCGCCATTGGAGAAGCGGTTAATGGCAGGGCGGAAATATCCTCATGACTCACAGGGAATACCACGCGCCAGGTTAATTTCGCCAGCTGGGGGATAGAGGTTATTAATATGATGAGCGTCACAATTTGTGGTAATAATTTAATTATCCCTTTATTTATATTTGTTAACCCCATCACAGAAACTGGCATTTTAATTCCTTTGCTAATTTATTTTTCTGCACGTTGGCGTAATACCCTACCGAAACAGGTAGGTGATTATTGGCTTTTGAATTATTTATTGCCGGAGAGTGGCGATAAGCGTGGCGAATCATAATCAGTTTGCGGTTTCGGGTCGTCATTCCCTTTATTGATTTACTCCCCCGGCTTCCTACGCCCCCCTCTCATTTGTGGGGGATGATTGCGCCCCGGAAAGCAAAAATATCTAATTAGCGCGCTGTAAAGATATTCATCCTTTCTTACCTTTTATAATTTAATAAGCATATTAGGGACTATCGAATGCTCAGATATACCTGTCATGCCCTATTTCTTGGATCGTTAGTATTATTGAGTGGCTGTGATAACAGCTCTTCCTCTTCACCCTCTGGCTCACCGGGTTCACCAGGCAATCCTGGCAACCCAGGCACACCCGGTACGCCCGACCCGCAGGATGTGGTCGTCCGCTTACCGGACGTTGCCGTCCCTGGCGAAGCGGCGCAGGCTTCCGCCAACCAGGCTGTCATTCACCTTGTCGATATCGCCGGCATCACCAGCAGCACGCCGGCCGACTATGCGACTAAAAACCTCTATCTATGGAATAACGAAACCTGTGATGCGCTGAGCGCGCCGGTGGCGGACTGGAATGATGTCAGCACTACGCCGACCGGCAGCGACAAATATGGCCCTTACTGGGTGATCCCGCTGACTAAAGAGAGCGGATGTATCAACGTTATCGTCCGCGATGGCACCAATAAGCTTATCGACAGCGACCTGCGCGTCTCTTTTGGCGATTTCACCGATCGCACGGTATCGGTCATCGCTGGCAACAGCGCGGTCTATGACTCCCGCGCCGACGCCTTCCGCGCCGCCTTTGGCGTGGCGCTGGCCGATGCGCACTGGGTCGATAAAACCACCCTGCTGTGGCCGGGCGGCGAAAATAAACCCATTGTGCGCCTCTATTACAGCCACAGCAGTAAGGTGGCCGCCGATAGTAACGGCGAATTTACCGATAAATATGTCAAGCTGACCCCCACCACCGTCAGTCAGCAGGTGAGCATGCGCTTCCCGCATCTCGCCAGCTATCCTGCCTTTAAGCTGCCGGATGATGTCAACGTCGATGAATTGCTGCAGGGCGAGACGGTGGCGATATCCGCCGAAAGCGACGGGATCCTTAGCTCCGCCACCCAGGTGCAGACCGCCGGCGTGCTGGACGATACCTATGCCGCTGCCGCCGAGGCGCTGAGCTATGGCGCCCAGCTAACTGATAGCGGCGTGACCTTCCGCGTCTGGGCGCCCACGGCGCAGCAGGTTGAGCTGGTGGTCTACAGCGCCGACAAGAAGGTGGTGGCCAGCCATCCGATGACCCGCGACAGCGCCTCCGGCGCCTGGTCATGGCAGGGGGGAAGCGACCTGAAGGGCGCGTTCTACCGCTACGCGATGACCGTCTACCACCCGCAGTCGCGTAAAGTCGAGCAGTACGAAGTGACCGATCCCTACGCCCATAGTTTGTCGACCAACTCGGAGTACAGCCAGGTGGTCGATCTCAACGACAGCGCGCTGAAGCCGGAAGGCTGGGACGGGCTGACGATGCCGCACGCGCAGAAAACCAAAGCCGACCTGGCGAAAATGACGATCCACGAGTCGCATATTCGCGATCTCTCCGCCTGGGATCAAACCGTTCCCGCTGAACTGCGCGGTAAATATCTGGCGCTCACCGCCCAGGAGAGCAATATGGTCCAGCATCTGAAACAGCTGTCGGCCTCGGGCGTGACCCATATTGAGCTGCTGCCAGTCTTCGATCTGGCGACGGTCAATGAGTTCAGCGACAAAGTCGCCGATATTCAGCAGCCGTTCAGTCGCCTGTGCGAGATCAACAGCGCGGTGAAGAGCAGCGAGTTCGCGGGCTATTGCGACAGCGGTTCGACGGTCGAAGAGGTGCTGACCCAGCTGAAGCAGAACGACAGCAAGGATAACCCGCAGGTGCAGGCGTTGAATACGCTGGTGGCGCAGACCGACTCCTATAACTGGGGCTACGATCCGTTCCACTACACGGTGCCGGAAGGATCCTACGCCACCGATCCGGAAGGCACGGCGCGCATTAAAGAGTTCCGCACCATGATTCAGGCGATCAAGCAGGATCTGGGAATGAACGTCATCATGGACGTGGTGTATAACCACACCAACGCCGCCGGCCCGACCGACCGCACCTCGGTGCTGGATAAGATCGTCCCCTGGTACTATCAGCGCCTGAATGAAACCACCGGCAGCGTGGAATCGGCCACCTGTTGCTCCGACTCGGCGCCAGAGCACCGGATGTTCGCCAAGCTTATCGCCGATTCACTGGCGGTATGGACCACCGATTATAAGATCGATGGCTTCCGCTTCGACCTGATGGGCTATCATCCGAAAGCGCAGATCCTCTCGGCCTGGGAGCGCATTAAAGCGCTGAACCCGGACATTTATTTCTTTGGTGAAGGTTGGGATTCCAACCAGAGCGATCGCTTTGAAATTGCCTCGCAAATCAATCTGAAAGGTACCGGGATCGGCACGTTCTCCGATCGTCTGCGCGACGCCGTGCGCGGTGGCGGGCCGTTCGATTCCGGCGATGCATTGCGCCAGAATCAGGGGGTGGGCAGCGGCGCCGGCGTTCAGCCAAATGAGCTGACCAGCATGACCGACGATCAGGCGCGCCACCTCGCCGATCTGACCCGTCTGGGCATGGCCGGTAACCTCGCGGACTTCGTGCTGATCGACAAAGACGGCGCGGTGAAGAAAGGCAGCGAGATTGACTATAACGGCGCGCCTGGCGGCTATGCGGCTGACCCGACGGAAGTCGTGAATTATGTGTCAAAACACGACAACCAAACGCTGTGGGACATGATCAGCTATAAAGCTGCTCAGGAGGCGGATCTCGATACCCGCGTCCGGATGCAGGCGGTGTCGCTGGCGACGGTGATGCTCGGCCAGGGGATCGCCTTTGACCAGCAGGGCTCAGAGCTGCTGCGCTCTAAATCTTTTACCCGCGATTCGTATGATTCCGGTGACTGGTTTAACCGCGTGGATTACTCCCTGCAGGACAACAACTACAACGTGGGTATGCCGCGCAGCAGCGATGATGGCAGCAACTATGACATTATCGCCCGGGTGAAAGACGCGGTGGCTACTCCGGGTGAAACGGAGCTCAAGCAGATGACCGCGTTTTATCAGGAGCTGACCGCGCTGCGTAAATCGTCTCCGCTGTTTACTCTCGGTGACGGCGCGACGGTGATGAAGCGCGTGGACTTCCGCAATACCGGCGCCGATCAGCTGACGGGTCTGCTGGTGATGACCATCGATGACGGGATGCAGGCTGGCGCCAGTCTGGACAGCCGTGTCGACGGCATCGTGGTGGCGATCAACGCCGCACCGGAAAGCCGGACGCTGCAGGACTTCGCCGGCACATCGCTGCAGCTGAGCGCCATCCAGCAGGCGGCAGGCGACCGTTCGCTGGCGAGCGGCGTGCAGGTTGCCGCTGACGGCTCGGTCACGCTGCCGGCCTGGTCGGTAGCGGTCCTCGAGCTGCCACAGGGGGAATCGCAGGGCGCTGGCCTGCCGGTGAGCAGTAAATAACATAACGTGGGGCGCCCGTAAGGGCGCCTCTGGCTGATGACAAACCTGTTTCGTTATTATGCTCGCCTTTCTGCCGGGTGGCGGCTTACGCCTTACCCGGCCTACGAAAGACTGCAATATCAAACAGTTATGCAGTTATCTGTCGGCCCGCACTAGCGTAGCGCCGCCGGGCAATCTCTGAAGAATGCACTTTGTCAGCAGTCTGGGGCGCCCGTAAGGGCGCCTTCTCTGCACCGTGAGGGAACAGGAGACGGTTGTGATTGTTCGTGATGATAGTGAAAGAGGCATCCCGCCTCTGGTGGCGCATCAGCCGCCGTCCGCGCAGGCAGACGCGCCGGTGAGCCGCGGTCGGATGGTGCAGATCCCCGGCTGGATTATCCCGCTGTACGCCGGATTATTTATCGCGCTCGGCTGGTTTGGCGGCGAGCAGTGGCGCCATCCGTCACCGCCGCAAACGCTGCCTCTGCCGGTGGCTCATGCGGCGCTTTTGCCGTTAACCGCCGCCGGGGAGACTGCGCCAAAAAACCCGCCGTTGGCGGTAAAACCCAGCGCGCCTGCGGCGCCGGTAATGGACAGCGATACGCTGCCGCCCCTGCGCTATAGCGCCCATGTCTATGCCTCGCTACCGGAAAAGCGCAGCATTGTGTTAAACGGCAAAGCGTGGTCGGAGGGTGATTCCCCGCTGCCCAATCTGGTGGTGGAGCAGATCCAGCAGGATGTGACGATCTTTAGCTTCAACGGCACAACATTTACCCTGGCGGCGCTGGATGACTGGCCAGGCGGGAAAATTGACGAGGAGCCGAAAGGGGAATAAGGGCTACGCGCAATAAAATGCGCGTTGAGAATATTTTGTTTAGTCGCTGCGCAAGCTGGCAATAAAGGGAGCGAGCTGGCGATTAAATTGACTACACTGTGTGGCTTCCGGAGTGCTGTCCTGCAAAAGTTGTTGATAAAGCCGGTCGCTATTTTGGCTTAACGTCGCCACGTCAATATTTCCCCACCCGCGCGCTTTGCCGACATTCACCGCTGCCCGATATATCGTTTCATCGGCGGGCAGATCGCTACGATTACATTTATTCTTGAGATAGCGCGTCCCGGCTGCTACCGACGAGAGCTGCTCCAGCTGCGCCTGGCTGCTGATGGCCGGGCTGAGCGTTGAGGCGGGTTTCTGTTGGCAGCCAGAGAGCACGGCGACCACGCAAAGCGAAAATATAAGCGGAATGCGCATAGTAAAGTAATCAAAATAATGAATCACTGGCCGCTAGTTTAACAAAGATTTTCCTGGTGTCATCATAAAATATTATTCTGCATAAATGTTAACAGGCTCTCATTTTTATTGGCAGAAACTCGATTAATTCCCTTTACTTCTCTCAATAATAAATGTTGTCGTCCGGGAAATATATTTTCGGTGTGAGGCGATGCCGCCGCATTTGGCATCAGGGCGAGCGTCATTTTTTATGTTATTAAAAAACATACTCTTTCCCATCTTGTTACGTGCGCAGGAGGTAAAATGCTGGTTAAGAATGTCGCATTTTAGTGCTATCCTGTATGCCCTGAACATTACGTGCTATGTTCTGACCATTTCTGCTGATGATGCGTTTAACATAATGATTTTATGGTGAATTCTTATTGTTAATATCATGTAAAACGAAGCAAACCAACCTCATGAAAGGCTGGCGGCATGTCCTGCCTGCCAGCAGGTTGTCGTCCGAAGGATAAGCAGCCTGGACGTTAATTTGAGAGATTTCTTCTTCCTCTGTGCAGGGGAAGTATTGAGAATCAGGCCCTTGCGCCTGAACGTTGCGGAGAAAAAGCATGGCGGGAGATGACCGCGAGCCTATCGGACGTAAGGGGAGACCCTCACGTCCGACAAAACAAAAAGTTACCCGTCGCCGGGTCCGGGAAGAGGACTACGACGACGAGTATGATGACGATGATTATGAGGATGAGAAACCGGTGCCGAGAAAAGGAAAAGGTAACGGTGGCAAACCTCGTCGTAAGCGCCGCTGGCTGTGGCTGCTGGTCAAGCTGGGGATTGTCTTCGCGGTGCTGATTGCCGCCTATGGCGTCTACCTCGATCAGAAAATCCGCAGCCGCATTGACGGTAAAGTCTGGGAGCTGCCGGCCGCGGTTTATGGCCGGATGGTGAACCTTGAGCCGGACATGCAGATCAGCAAAAACGAGATGGTGCGTCTGCTGAACGCCACCCAGTATCGTCAGGTCAGCGCGATGACGCGCCCGGGCGAATACACCGTGCAGGCCAACAGCATCGAGATGATCCGTCGTCCGTTCGATTTCCCGGACAGTAAAGAAGGGCAGGTGCGCGCGCGTCTGACCTTCGATGGCGACCATCTGGAGACCATCGAGAATATGGATAATAACCGCCAGTTCGGTTTCTTCCGTCTCGATCCGCGTCTTATTACCATGCTGCAGTCGCCGAACGGTGAGCAGCGCCTGTTCGTGAAGCGCAGTGGCTTCCCGGATCTGCTGGTGGATACGCTGCTGGCGACCGAAGACCGCCACTTCTACGAGCACGATGGTATCAGCCTGTATTCCATCGGCCGCGCGGTGCTGGCGAACCTGACGGCAGGTCGTACGGTGCAGGGGGCGAGTACCCTGACCCAGCAGCTGGTGAAAAACCTGTTCCTCTCCAGCGAGCGCTCCTACTGGCGTAAAGCCAACGAAGCGTATATGGCGCTGATCGTCGATGCCCGTTACAGCAAGGATCGCATCCTTGAGCTGTATATGAACGAGGTGTACCTCGGCCAGAGCGGCGATAATGAAATTCGCGGCTTCCCGCTGGCCAGCCTGTACTACTTTGGCCGTCCGGTGGAAGAGCTGAGCCTCGATCAGCAGGCGCTGCTGGTGGGGATGGTGAAAGGGGCGTCGGTGTATAACCCGTGGCGCAACCCGAAACTGGCCCTTGAGCGACGCAATCTGGTGCTGCGTCTGCTGCAGCAGCAGCAGGTTATCGACCAGGAGCTGTACGATATGCTGAGCGCGCGTCCGCTGGGCGTGCAGCCGCGCGGCGGGGTGATTTCACCGCAGCCGGCCTTTATGCAGATGGTTCGTCAGGAGCTGCAGGCGAAGCTGGGCGATAAAGTGAAAGATCTCTCCGGCGTGAAGATCTTCACCACCTTCGACTCGGTGGCGCAGGATGCGGCGGAAAAAGCGGCTACTGAAGGGATCCCGGTACTGAAGAAACAGCGCAAGCTGGCAGATCTGGAAACCGCCATGGTGGTGGTGGACCGCTTTACCGGTGAAGTGCGGGCGATGGTCGGCGGCGCGGAGCCGCAGTTCGCCGGCTACAACCGCGCGATGCAGGCCCGCCGGTCGATTGGTTCTCTGGCCAAGCCGGCGACCTATCTGACCGCGCTGAGCCAGCCGAACCAGTATCGCCTGAACACCTGGATCGCCGATGCGCCGGTGACCATTCGCCTGTCCAACGGCCAGACGTGGTCCCCGCAGAACGACGATCGTCGCTTCAGCGGCCAGGTGATGCTGGTGGATGCCTTGACCCGCTCGATGAACGTCCCGACGGTTAACCTCGGGATGGCGCTGGGCTTGCCGGCGGTCGTCGATACCTGGACTAAACTGGGGGCGCCGAAGAATCAGCTCAACGCGGTGCCGGCGATGCTGCTGGGTGCGCTGAACCTGACGCCGATTGAAGTGGCGCAGGCCTTCCAGACGATTGCCAGCGGCGGCAACCGTGCGCCGCTGTCCGCCCTGCGGTCAGTGATTGCGGAAGATGGCACGGTGCTTTACCAGAGCTACCCGCAGGCGGAACGCGCCGTGCCTGCCCAGGCGGCCTACATGACGCTGTGGACCATGCAGCAGGTGGTGCAGCGCGGCACGGGGCGTCAGCTGGGCGCGAAGTATCCGGGCCTGCATCTGGCGGGGAAAACCGGGACCACCAACAATAACGTCGATACCTGGTTCGCCGGCATCGACGGTAGCCAGGTGACCATCACCTGGGTGGGCCGCGACAACAACCAGCCGACCAAACTGTACGGCGCCAGCGGCGCGATGTCGATTTACCAGCGCTATCTGGCGAACCAGACGCCAACGCCGCTGGCGTTGACTGCGCCGGAAGACGTGGTCGACATGGGCGTGGACAGCAACGGCAACCTCGTCTGCAGCGGTGGCGTCCGTTCGCTGCCGGTCTGGACGACGCAGCCGGATGCGCTGTGCCGCCAGGGCGAGATGATGCAGCAGCAGCAGTTGCAGCAGCAGGAAGCGAACAACCCGTTTAATCAGTCCGGGCAACAGCAGCCGCAGCAGCAACAGCAACAGCAACAGCAGCAACAGCCGAAGCAGCAGGAGAAGAGCGACGGCGTCGCGGGCTGGATCAAGGATATGTTCGGCAGTAACTGATTTTGGCCGCACAACCCGACCCCTTAATACGAAAGTATTAAGGGGTTTTTTTATACCTGTAAAAAAGTTAACGCCTCTTTAACTCCATAATAACTATCTGGTTATTAATTCGGCCTTCGGTCTCGCCAGGCTGGCATATCGCTTGCCTTGCCTTCGGCGTTTCGCCTATTATATCGCCCGTCATAATAATAATTATCGTTTACGTTATCATTCACTTTCATCAGAGATATACCCATGGCGCGTCCAAAAACTGCTCAGCCAAATCACTCGCTGCGTAAAATCGCAGTCGTAGTAGCCACGGCGGTTAGCGGCATGTCTGTCTATGCACAGGCTGCGGAACAACCGAAACAAGAAGAGACTATCACCGTCGTTGCGGCACCGGCCGCCCAGGAAAGTGCCTGGGGACCGGCGCCGACCATCGCGGCAAAACGCTCTGCCACGGCGACGAAAACCGATACCCCGATCGAAAAAACGCCGCAGTCTGTCTCGGTGGTCACGCGCCAGGAGATGGAGATGCGCCAGCCGACCACGGTAAAAGAGGCGCTCTCCTATACGCCGAGCGTCTTCTCCACCCGCGGTAGCTCGACCACCTATGATGTGGTCACCATCCGCGGTTTCACTACCTCGACGACCGTCAATACCAACCAGTATCTGGACGGCATGAAGCTGCAGGGAAATAACTACTCTGAAGTCTCCATGGACCCGTATTTCCTCGAGCGCGTGGAAGTGATGCGCGGGCCAACCTCGGTGCTGTACGGCAACAGCAACCCTGGCGGTATCGTCAGCATGGTCAGCAAACGCCCGACCACTGAGCCGCTGAAAGAAGTGCAGTTCAAGATGGGCACCGACAACCTGTGGCAGACCGGGTTTGACTTCAGCGACGCCATTGATGATGCCGGCGTCTGGTCCTATCGCCTGACCGGCCTGGGCCGCAGCCAGGATACCCAGCAGCAGATGGCGAAGTCTACACGCTATGCGGTGGCGCCGTCCTTTAGCTGGCGCCCGGACGATAAAACCGACTTCACCTTCCTGAGCAACTTCCAGAATGACCCGGATGCGGGCTACTACGGCTGGCTGCCGCGCGAAGGCACCGTGGTGCCGTATTACGATGCCAACGGGAAGGCGCACAAGCTGCCGACTGATTTCAACGAAGGCGAGGCGGATAATAAGATCTCGCGCCGCCAGAAGATGGTGGGTTATAGCTTCTCCCATCAGTTTGATGACACCTTTACTGTGCGGCAGAACCTGCGCTATGCCGAGGTTGATACCTTGTATCGCTCGGTGTACGGGAATGGCTATGTCGCCCCGGGCTACATGAATCGCGCCTATGTGCGTTCTGATGAGCACCTGAACACCTTTACCGTCGATACCCAGCTGCAGTCTGCTTTCGCCACCGGCGCGGTCAGCCATACGCTGCTGACCGGCGTGGATTACTCGCGGATGCGCAACGATGTGGATGCCGACTACGGGACGGCGGATCCTATCAGCATGAGCAACCCGCAATACGGCAACCCGAATATTCAGGTCACTTTCCCGTACGCGGTCCTCAACCGAATGGAGCAGACGGGCCTGTACGCGCAGGATCAGATGGAGTGGGATAAGTGGATCATGACCCTGGGCGGCCGTTACGATTACGCCACCACCTCAACGTTAACTCGCTCCAGCAACAGCCTGGCGGAGAATCACGACCAGCAGTTCACCTGGCGCGGCGGTATCAATTACCTGTTTGATAACGGCATCTCTCCGTACTTCAGCTACAGCGAATCCTTCGAGCCGGTATCGGGCTCCGGGCTTAACGGCCAGCCGTTCGATCCGTCGCGTGGCAAGCAGTATGAAGCTGGCGTGAAATATGTGCCGAAAGACATGCCGGTGGTGGTCACCGCGGCGGTCTATCAGCTGACCAAAGATAAGAACCTGACGGCGGATCCGGCTAACCAGGCGTTCAGCATCCAGACCGGCGAGATCCGCTCCCGCGGCCTTGAGCTGGAGGCGAAAGCGGCGGTGAACGCCAATATCAACGTCACCGCGGCCTACAGCTATACCGATGCGGAATACACTCACGATACGGTGTTCAACGGCAAGCGTCCGGCGGAAGTGCCGCGTAACATGGCGTCGCTGTGGGCGGATTACACCTTCCACGAAACCGCGCTCAGCGGTCTGACGGTCGGCGCCGGGGCGCGCTATATCGGTTCTACGGTCAGCTATTACAAAACTGACACCAGCACCGGTAACAAAAATGATGCCTTCAATGTGGCCGGTTATGCGCTGATGGATGCGACGGTCAAATACGATCTGGCGCGCTTTGGCCTGCCGGGCTCTTCGGTCGGCGTCAACGTCAACAACCTGTTTGACCGCGAATATGTCTCCAGCTGCTATAGCGAATACGCCTGCTACTGGGGTGCGGGACGTCAGGTTGTCGCGACCGCAACCTTCCGCTTCTAACTACTCACGGGCGCGGTTCGCCGCGCCCAACATCAGGTTGTTGCTATGCAGGAACAGACTCCGCACTCTGAGACCACCTTTGCGTTAAATGGCGTGACCTTTCGCGTACCGGGTCGCACGCTGCTTCACCCCCTTTCGTTAACCTTCCCGGCAGGAAAAGTGACTGGCCTGATAGGCCATAACGGTTCCGGCAAATCCACATTACTGAAAATGCTCGGCCGCCATCAGCCGCCTTCCGCGGGCGAGGTGCTGCTGGACGGCCAGCCGCTGGAGAGCTGGAGTAGCAAGGCGTTTGCCCGCAAAGTGGCCTATCTGCCGCAGCAGCTGCCGGCGGCGGAAGGGATGACAGTTCGCGAGCTGGTGGCGATAGGTCGCTACCCGTGGCACGGCGCGCTGGGGCGCTTCGGCGTGGCGGATCGCGAAAAGGTGGAAGAGGCGATCGCGCTGGTGGGGCTGAAGCCTTTGGCGCAGCGGCTGGTGGACAGTCTCTCCGGCGGCGAGCGTCAGCGGGCGTGGATCGCCATGCTGGTGGCGCAGGATAGCCGCTGTCTGCTGCTTGATGAACCGACCTCGGCGCTGGATATCGCCCATCAGGTCGATGTGCTCGCGCTGGTGCATCGTCTCAGCCAGCAGCGTGGCCTGACGGTGATCGCAGTCCTGCATGATATCAATATGGCTGCCCGCTACTGCGATTATCTGGTCGCGCTGCGCGGTGGGGAAATGATCGCCCAGGGGACGCCAGCAGAACTGATGCGCAGCGACACGCTGGAACAAATCTACGGCATCCCGATGGGGATCCTGCCGCACCCGGCGGGCGCGGCGCCGGTAAGTTTTGTCTATTGATGATGAACCCAACTCTGATAACCCGACGCCGCCTGCTGACCGCGATGGCGCTCTCGCCGCTGCTGTGGCAGATGCGCGGCGCGCAGGCGGCGAACATTGACCCGCAGCGCGTCGTCGCGCTGGAGTGGCTGCCGGCCGAACTGCTGCTGGCGCTTGGCGTCACGCCCTACGGCGTGGCCGACATTCCCAACTATCGCCTGTGGGTGAACGAACCCGCGCTGCCCGCGTCGGTAATCGATGTCGGCCTGCGCACCGAACCCAATCTTGAGCTGCTGACGCAGATGAAACCGTCGTTTATCGTCTGGTCGGCAGGCTATGGCCCGTCGCCGGAAAAGCTGGCGCGTATCGCGCCTGGCCGCGGATTCACCTTCAGCGACGGCAAACGGCCGCTGGCGATGGCCCAGCGTTCGCTACTGGAAATGGCCGACCTGCTGGGTAAACAACAGCAGGCGAAGCGCCATCTGGCGGAATTCGACGCGCTGATGGAGAACCTGCGTCCGCGATTTGCCGGGCGTGGCGATCGCCCACTGCTGATGATTTCGCTGCTCGATGCCCGCCACGTGCTGGTATTTGGTGAGAACTGCCTGTTCCAGGAGGTGCTTGACCGCTTTGGCATTCAAAACGCCTGGCGCGGCGAAGCGGCATTCTGGGGCAGCGTCACCGTCGGTATTGATCGGCTGGCGGCATTTAACGAGGCCGATGTGATCTGTTTCGATCATGGCAACGATCGGGAGATGGCCCAGCTGTTGGCGACCCCGCTGTGGCAGGCGATGCCGTTCGTGCGCGCGGGGCGTTTCCAGCGGGTTCCGGCGGTGTGGTTCTATGGCGCGACGCTGTCGGCGATGCATTTCGCCCGCGTGCTGGCCGATGCGCAGGGGAGGGCGTCGATATGAACGCGCGTCTCTCGCCGTTAGCCATTCTCCTGCTGACCGGGCTGCTGGTTGCCGCTTTCGCGCTGAGCATCGTCAACCTCAATGTCGCTTTACCTTACGCGCAATGGCGTCAGGCGCTGTGGCAGCCGGATATCGATAATATCGCCCAGATGCTGTTCCATTACAGCCTGCTGCCGAGGCTGGCGATATCGCTGCTGGTCGGCGCCGGGCTGGGGCTGGTCGGCGTGCTGTTCCAGCAGGTGCTGCGTAACCCGCTGGCGGAGCCAACCACGCTCGGCGTCGCCACCGGCGCACAGCTGGGAATGACGGTGACGACGCTATGGGCCATCCCTGGCGTGCTGGCCTCGCAGTTTGCCGCGCTGGCTGGGGCTTGTCTGGTGGGGGCGCTGGTGTTCGGCGTCTCGTGGGGCAAACGTCTGTCGCCGGTGACGCTGATCCTGGCCGGCCTGGTAGTGAGTCTCTATTGCGGCGCGGTCAATCAGCTGATGGTGATTTTCCATCACGATCAGCTGCAAAGCATGTTCCTGTGGAGTACCGGCACCCTGACGCAGACCGACTGGAGCGTGGTGCAACGCCTGTGGCCGCAGCTGCTCGGCGGCGCGATGTTGACGCTGTTATTGCTACGCCCGTTAACCCTGATGGGACTCGATGATGGCGTGGCGCGCAACCTTGGGCTGGCGCTGTCTCTGGCGCGGCTTGGCGTGCTGACGCTGGCGATTGTCATCAGCGCTCTGCTGGTTAACGCGGTCGGCATTATCGGCTTTATCGGTCTGTTCGCGCCGCTGCTGGCGAAAATGCTCGGCGCCCGCCGCCTGCTGCCGCGATTGCTGCTGGCGGCGCTAATTGGCGCGTTGATCCTGTGGCTTTCCGATCAAATTATTCTCTGGCTCAGCCGGGTCTGGCGGGAAGTCTCGACCGGGTCAGTCACCGCGCTGATTGGCGCGCCTTTATTGCTGTGGCTGCTGCCGCGGCTGCGCAGCATCAGCGCCCCGGTGATGAATGGCGGCGATAAAGCGTTGATCGAGCGCCGCCACGTGCCGTGGTTCGCGCTGGGCGGCTTAGCGCTGCTGCTGTTGGCGATAACCGCCGCGCTGACCTTTGGTCGCGATGCCCATGGCTGGCAGTGGGCCAGCGGCGATCTGCTGGCGCAACTGATGCCCTGGCGCTGGCCACGTGTGCTCTCGGCGCTGTTCGCCGGGGTGATGCTGGCGGTCGCGGGCTGCATCATTCAACGCCTGACCGGCAACCCGATGGCCAGCCCGGAAGTACTGGGCATCAGCTCTGGCGCGGCGTTCGGTGTGGTATTGATGCTGTTCTTCGTGCCGGGCAACGCCTTTGTCTGGCTGCTGCCTGCCGGCAGCCTTGGCGCGGCGGCAACGCTGCTGGTTATTCTGATCGCCGCCGGGCGCGGCGGTTTCTCGCCGCACCGGATGCTGCTGGCGGGGATGGCGCTGAGTACCGCCTTCACCATGCTGTTGATGATGCTGCAGGCCAGCGGCGATCCGCGCATGGCGCAGATCCTGACGTGGATGTCCGGTTCGACCTATAGCGCGACGCCGGAGATGGCGCTGCGTAGTGGCGTGGTGATGCTGGCGCTGCTGGCGCTGGCGCCGCTCTGCCGCCGCTGGCTGACCATTTTGCCGCTGGGCGGCGAGGCGGCGCGGGCGGTGGGGATGGCGCTGACGCCATCGCGTATCGGGTTGCTGCTGCTGGCGGCGAGCCTGACGGCGACGGCGACGCTCACCATTGGGCCGTTAAGTTTCGTTGGCCTGATGGCGCCGCATATTGCGAGGATGCTGGGATTCCGCCGGACGATGCCGCATATGGTGATTTCCGGGTTGACGGGCGGGATGCTGCTGGTCTTTGCCGACTGGTGCGGGCGGATGATTATGTTCCCCTACCAGATCCCGGCGGGGCTGTTGTCGACGTTTATCGGCGCGCCGTACTTTATCTATTTGCTGAGAAAGCAGAGCCGCTAACGATCCTGGATGGCCTCAATATCCCCGGTGGCGCTAGCGCTTACCGGGGCTACAGCGCTGTGCGATTTGGTAGCCCGGACAAGGCGCAGCGCGCCGCCTCCGGGAAAATCCCTGCGCCACCAGGCCTTCAAGTACCTTACAGTTTGGCAAACACCCGACGGGCGGCGTCGATGGTGTTGTTAATGTCCTCTTCACTGTGAGCGATGGACATAAAGCCGGCTTCAAATGCCGACGGCGCCAGGTACACGCCTTCCTCCAGCATCAGGTGGAAGAAGCGCTTGAAGCGTTCGACATCGCACTTCACCACGTCCTGATAGCAGGTGACGGTTTCGGCATCGGTAAAGAAGATGCCGAACATGCCGCCGACGTTATTGACCACCAGCGGGATCCCGGTTTCGCGCGCCGCGTTCAGCAGGCCATCCGCCAGCTGGTTGGTCAGGTCGGTCAGGGTTTCATGCACACCCGGCTGCGCCACTTCGCTTAAGCAGGCGAAGCCAGCGGCCATGGCGATCGGGTTACCGGAGAGCGTACCAGCCTGGTACACCGGGCCGGTCGGCGCCAGCGCGTCCATCACTTCGCGGCGGCCGCCGAAGGCGCCCACCGGCATCCCGCCGCCGATGATTTTCCCGAGACAGGTCAGATCCGGCTCCACGCCGTAATAAGCCTGGGCGCCCGCCAGCGCCACGCGGAAGCCGGTCATCACTTCGTCGATGATCAGCAGGGCGCCAAATTCGTCGCACAACGCGCGCAGGCCCGGCAGGAACTCCGGCTGCGGCGGAATGCAGTTCATATTCCCGGCGACCGGCTCGACGATGATGCAGGCGATATCCTGCGGATATTGCTCGAACGCCGCGCGTACCGAGGCGAGGTCGTTATAGGTGCAGGTCAGGGTATGTTTCGCGAAATCGGCTGGCACGCCCGGCGAGTTTGGCTGGCCGAGGGTCAGCGCGCCGGAACCGGCTTTCACCAGCAGACAGTCGGCATGGCCGTGATAGCAGCCTTCGAACTTAATGATCTTATCGCGGCCGGTGAAGCCGCGGGCCAGGCGAATGGCGCTCATGGTCGCTTCGGTGCCGGAGTTCACCATCCGCACCATATCCATGGTCGGGACCAGCTCGGTCACCAGCGCCGCCATTTTCACTTCCATTTCGGTCGGCGCGCCAAAGCTCAGGCCGCGGGACGCCGCTTCGATCACCGCATTGCGGATAGCCGGGTGGTTGTGGCCCAGCACCATCGGACCCCAGGAGCCCACATAATCGATATAGGCCTTCCCGTCCACGTCATAAAGATAGGCGCCATCCGCGCGTTCGATAAACAGCGGCGTGCCGCCGACGCCGGTGAAGGCGCGCACCGGCGAGTTAACGCCGCCGGGGATCAGTTCGCGCGCAGCATGGTATAGATTTTCAGATTTGCTCATGGCCAGGGTCCTGGTTCGTGAAAAATGTTTTATCGGCTATTCTAAGTTATTCCAGGATGGTTATGAAAGTTTTGCCCAATTGAAACAATGTGCCGCAAGGGCATTTTTTTGACGACGCAGCGCGCCGGGACGGCTAAAATGCCTCTCTCTTCATTTGTATTACCAATAATTGATAATGGCATGAAAGCAGAAACTCCCTCTTTTGAAGCACATCAGTTCGTGCGGGTACGTCGCGGCGATGCGGTACGCCGTTTGATTCAGCGCGATAAAACGCCGCTGGCGGTCCTGTTGATGGCGGCGGTGGTTGGCACGCTGGCCGGTCTGGTGGGCGTGGCGTTTGAAAAGAGCGTGAACTGGGTGCAGAACCAGCGGATCGGCGCGCTGGCGCAGGTGGCCGATCATTGGTATCTGGTCTGGCCGCTGGCGTTTATCTTGTCGGCGCTGCTGGCAATGGTCGGTTATTTTCTCGTGCGCCGCTTTGCGCCGGAGGCGGGCGGCTCCGGGATCCCGGAAATCGAAGGGGCGCTGGAGGAGCTGCGGCCGGTGCGCTGGTGGCGCGTGCTGCCGGTGAAATTCATCGGCGGCATGGGGACCCTGGGCGCCGGAATGGTGCTGGGACGCGAAGGGCCGATGGTGCAGCTTGGCGGCAACATTGGACGCATGGTGCTGGATATCTTCCGCATGCGCAGTCCGGAGGCGCGGCACACGCTGCTGGCGACCGGTGCGGCGTCGGGGCTCTCGGCGGCCTTTAATGCGCCGCTGGCCGGTATTCTGTTTATCATCGAAGAGATGCGCCCGCAGTTTCGCTACAACCTGATCTCCATTAAAGCGGTATTTACCGGCGTGATCATGTCGAGCATTGTGTTTCGTATTTTCAATGGCGAAGCGGCGATCATTGAGGTAGGCAAGCTGAGCAACGCCCCAGTGAATACCCTGTGGCTGTATCTGGTGCTGGGCATGCTCTTTGGTTGCTTTGGTCCGCTGTTTAACTTCCTGGTGCTGCGCACCCAGGATATCTTCCAGCGCATCCACGGTGGCAATATCAAAAAATGGGTATTGATGGGCGGGGTCATCGGCGGGATCTGCGGCCTGCTGGGGCTGATGCAGCCCTCCGCGGTGGGCGGTGGCTTTAACCTGATCCCCATCGCCGCCGCCGGTAATTTCTCCGTCGGTTTGCTGCTGTTTATCTTTATTGCCCGCGTGGTGACCACGCTGATCTGCTTCTCTTCCGGCGCGCCGGGGGGGATCTTCGCGCCGATGCTGGCGCTGGGCACCTTGCTGGGCACGGCGTTCGGCATGGCGGCTATTCCGCTGTTTCCGGCCTACCATCTCGATGCCGGCACCTTCGCCATCGCCGGGATGGGGGCGCTGCTGGCCGCCTCGGTGCGCGCGCCGCTCACCGGGATTGTGCTGGTGCTGGAGATGACGGATAACTATCAGCTCATTTTGCCAATGATTATTACCTGCCTTGGCGCAACACTACTGGCGCAATTCCTCGGCGGTAAGCCTTTGTATTCGACCATTCTGCAACGTACTCTGGCGAAGCAGGAGGCCGAGCAGGCGGCAAAAGCGCAGCAGGCACCGCGGGAGAATACTTGAACGATTTACCAGGGTATTAGATAATGGCTCAAAAGGTCCGGTTATTCTTTAACCGGCCGGAAGTATCAATGGGAGCAAAAAATGAGTGATGACGTAGCGTTGCCGCTGGAGTTTACCGAAGCCGCAGCCAACAAAGTAAAACACCTGATTGCGGATGAAGATAATCCGAACCTGAAACTGCGCGTGTATATCACCGGCGGCGGTTGCAGCGGTTTCCAGTATGGCTTCACCTTTGACGATCAGGTGAACGAAGGCGATATGACCATCGAGAAACAGGGCGTCGGCCTGGTGGTTGACCCAATGAGTCTGCAGTATCTGGTCGGCGGCGCCGTCGACTATACCGAGGGTCTGGAAGGTTCGCGTTTCATCGTGACCAACCCGAACGCGAAAAGCACCTGCGGCTGCGGTTCCTCATTCAGCGTTTAAAGCGAGTGCGACCGGGCGCCTTCTCCTCCAGCGAGCGGGAGCCAACGCGAAAAACGGTAACCTTAAGGTTACCGTTTTGCTTTTACTACCGCCCGTTATCGTCCAGGGCAAACGTCGGCAGCTTCAGGTGCCAGCGGATCGCCGCCAGACGGATCACCAGTGTCACCACCATGCCCATCATCGCCGAATTCTCCAGCGGGAGATGAAAGGTGTCGTGCGCTGTAGCGTGGACAATGCCGCCGACAATACAGGCGGTGGCGTAGATCTCGGTGCGCAGAATCATGGGAATTTCGCGCGCCAGCACGTCACGGATAATCCCGCCGCCGACGCCGGTGACCACCCCCATGCAGACCGCCACCAGCGGACCACTGCCGGCGAGAAAGGCTTTATTGACGCCGATGCCGACAAACACCGCCAGACCGACGGCATCAAGAACGGGCAGTATCCATTTCGGCAGCCGACGCGGCTGGCGGACCAGCAGGATGGTCAGCATGCTGGTGACCATCGCCACCACCAGATCGGTGGGATCTTTGACCCAGAATACCGGGCCATTCGCCAGCGCCATGTCGCGGATGGTTCCGCCGCCCACCGCCGTCACCACGCCTAACACCAGCACGCCGAATGGGTCCATGCGTAATTTTCCCGCCAGCAGAACGCCGGAGATCGCGAAGACAGCCGTGCCAATAATATCCAGCCAATAGACAAGCATCGTTGATTCCCACTGAACATCCGGTGTGCCGGATGATTATTTTACCTGGTCAAGCGCCGCACAAAGTTGTTTGGCGGCGAGGATAATACGTGGGCTTGCCCGTTCAAACCAGTCGCTGTGTAACGCAATCAACGAAATGGTGAGCTGATGTTGCCAAAAGCGCTGCGCTTCGGCAATGCGGCTGGCGTCGCCGGTCACCACGATCGCCTGCGGCTGGCGGGCCAGCACCTGTTCGCGGCTCACCTGCGGCCAGGGAACACGGCTGGTGGCAAAGATATTCTCGCCGCCGCACAGCCCCAGCACCTGATCCTGAATCGAACCGGGACCACTGGTGAATAGCGGCGCGGATCCGAACTGCAGGAAGACGCGTTTCTTCGGCGCATTGGCATAGCGCGCTTTCAGCGTATCGTATTCCTGCTGCATCGCCTGCGCCGCCTGCTGCGCTTTTTCCGGCTGCGGGCTCCACTGCGCCAGCTGACGCAGGGTGGCGATGATCTCTTCTATCGTCGAGGTCTGCACCCAGAGGACATGAATACCCAGCGACTGCAGCTGGTTAACCTGGCGTTCGGCATTGCCCCCGCGCCAGGCCAGCACCACGTCTGGCTTTAGCGCCACGATGCGCTCCAGGTTCATCCCCTGCCAGCTGGCAACCTGTTCTATGGTTTTGGCCTGCGGAGGATAATCGGAATAGCTGCTGACGCCGACCGGCGTGATCCCGGCGGCAAAGGCCAGTTCGGTATTGGCGGGGGAGAGGGTGACCACCCGCGGCGCGGCCAGTAGCCACGCCGGGGCGAGTAACAGCAGCGCGGCAAGCGCGAAGGATAGCGACTTAGCCACGTGCCAGGTTCTGTACCAGATTCTCCACCATCAGGGTGGACTGTCTGGCGGCGACCGCAAGGAACTCCTCAAAACTGAGGTGGGACTGCTGATCGGCCACGTCGGAGATGGCGCGAACCACCACGAAGGGAACCTTGAAGTTATGGCAGACGTGAGCGATGGCGGTCGCTTCCATTTCCACGGCGATTGCCTGCGGGAAATTATGGCGGATCTTCGCCAGCGCGACGGAGCCGTTAATGAAGGCATCGCCGCTGACGATCAGGCCGCGAACGGCATTGAGATCTAACGCTTTAATGCAGTCTTCGGCGGCGGCCACCAGCTTATCGTCCGCTTTAAAGCCCGCCGGGCAGCCAGGCAACTGGCCATACTCATAACCGAAGGCGGTGACGTCGGCATCGTGGTAGCGCGCTTCATCGGAGACGACGATATCGCCGACCTTCAGCGTCGGCGCGAGGCCGCCGGCAGAACCGGTATTAATGATCACGTCAGGCTGGC
Source organism: Klebsiella sp. w6 (assembly GCF_033100215.1). NCBI lineage: Bacteria > Pseudomonadati > Pseudomonadota > Gammaproteobacteria > Enterobacterales > Enterobacteriaceae > Klebsiella > Klebsiella sp. w6. Next base: position 4,554,690 of record NZ_CP136907.1, on the reverse strand, counting down.
AGCGCTCCAGCAGCAGGGTCGCGCCCGTCGCCGCCGCCACTTTCCCGATACCAGACTTCAGCAGAGCGACGTCAACGCCGTGAAGTTGGCCGGTATAGATTTCGCTCCCGCCAATAGTGATAGTCTGGCGGTTTTCGATTTTGTCGCGCAGGAGGGTAACTTCCTCTTCCATAGCGCCAATAATGCCAATTTTCATAGATTTACTCGCGATGTGTCAGGTTTAGTTGCATAGTCTATCATGCGCTTAAGGGGAAGCGTATTGCTCGCGCGGGAGAGGCTATGGCAAAGATTGATTTTCGCAACAAGATAAACTGGCGTCGACGCTTCCGTTCGCCGCCGCGGGTGGAGACGGAGCGCGACATCCTGCGGATCTTCGAAAGCGATCGGGGGCGGATCGTCAACTCGCCGGCCATCCGCCGCCTACAGCAAAAAACCCAGGTCTTCCCGCTGGAGCGCAACGCGGCGGTCCGTACTCGCCTGACCCACTCGCTGGAGGTGCAGCAGGTGGGGCGCTATATCGCCAAAGAAGTGCTTAGCAGGCTGAAAGAGCAGAAGCTACTGGAAGAGTATGGCCTGGAAGAGCTGACCGGGCCATTCGAGAGCGTGGTTGAAATGGCCTGCCTGATGCACGACATTGGCAACCCGCCGTTTGGCCACTTTGGCGAGGCGGCGATTAACGACTGGTTTCGCCAGCGCCTGGCCCCCGGCGATGCGCTCGGCCAGCCGTTGACCGACGATCGCTGCGAGGTGCAGGCGTTACGCCTGCACGAAGGGGAAACGGCGCTGAATGCGCTGCGGCGTAAAGTGCGCCAGGATCTCTGCAGCTTTGAGGGCAACGCGCAGGGGATTCGTCTGGTCCACACGCTGATGCGGATGAATCTGACCTGGGCGCAGGTGGGCTGCATCCTGAAATATACCCGACCGGCGTGGTGGTTCGAGGCGACGCCAGCCAGTCACAGTTATTTAATGAAGAAGCCTGGCTATTATTTAGCCGAAGAAGAGTATGTCGCGCGCCTGCGTAAAGAACTGGATCTGGCACCTTACAATCGATTCCCATTAACCTGGATTATGGAGGCCGCGGATGACATCTCATATTGCGTCGCGGATCTCGAGGACGCGGTTGAAAAACGTATTTTCAGCGCCGAGCAGCTTTATCAGCATCTTTACGACGCCTGGGGCAACCATGAAAAAGGATCGTTATTCTCTCAGGTAGTGGAAAATGCCTGGGAAAAATCGCGAGCTAATTACCTGCGACAGAGCGCGGAAGATCAGTTTTTTATGTATTTGCGGGTAAACACGCTGAATAAGCTGGTGCCCTACGCGGCGCGCCGATTTATTGATAACCTGCCGGCCATCTTCACTGGCGACTTTAATCATGCGCTGCTTGAGGACGATAGCGATTGCAGCCAGCTGCTGGAACTCTATAAAAATGTAGCGATGAAACAGGTCTTTAGCCATCCGGATGTCGAGCAGCTGGAATTGCAGGGCTACCGGGTGATTAGCGGCCTGCTGGATATCTATCAGCCGCTGCTGAAATTATCTCTGGAGGATTTCAGCGAATTAGTGGCGCAGGAGCGGGTACGGCGGTTACCCATTGCCTCCCGGCTGTATCAGAAACTTTCAACCCGTCACCGGCTGGCCTATGTTGAAGCAGTAAATAAGCTGGTGCGCACGGCGCCCGAATTTGCGCTGATGGAATACTATTATCGCTGCCGTCTGATCCAGGATTATATCAGCGGAATGACGGATTTGTATGCGTGGGATGAATATCGGCGACTGATGGCGGTGGAATAGGCTGGAGTTTTGTAAAGATGGACAATAAATTTTTACTTTTTCCAGAAACTTAATTCCGGAACTTAGCGCTATAAAATGACTCTGATAGTCACGTACACAGCAACTTTCGTTATCTGATATTGAGATTGAAACTGATGAAAAAAACCACGTTAGCAATGAGTGCACTGGCTCTGAGTTTAGGTCTGGCGTTGTCCCCGCTCTCTGCGAGCGCGGCAGAAACGGCATCTTCGGCCACTAATGCACAGCAGATGCCAAGCCTGGCCCCGATGCTGGAGAAGGTGATGCCATCGGTGGTGAGCATTAACGTTGAAGGTAGCACTACTGTTAATACCCCACGGATGCCGCGTAACTTCCAGCAGTTCTTTGGCGATAATTCGCCGTTCTGCCAGGATGGTTCTCCTTTCCAGAGTTCACCGTTTTGCCAGGGCGGTGGACAGGGCGGTCAGCCTGACGGCGGCCAGCAGCAGAAATTCATGGCGCTGGGCTCCGGCGTCATCATTGATGCGGCCAAAGGGTATGTGGTGACCAACAACCACGTTGTGGACAACGCCACCACGATTAAGGTTCAACTGAGCGATGGCCGTAAGTTTGATGCCAAAGTCGTGGGCAAAGATCCGCGCTCCGATATCGCGCTGATTCAGATTCAGGATCCGAAAAACCTGACGGCGATTAAGCTGGCTGATTCTGATGCGCTGCGCGTCGGCGACTACACCGTGGCTATCGGTAACCCGTTTGGTCTGGGCGAAACCGTGACCTCCGGGATTGTCTCCGCGCTGGGCCGTAGCGGCCTGAACGTGGAAAACTACGAAAACTTTATCCAGACCGATGCGGCGATTAACCGCGGGAACTCCGGCGGCGCGCTGGTGAACCTCAACGGCGAGCTGATCGGCATTAACACCGCCATCCTGGCGCCGGACGGCGGCAACATCGGTATCGGTTTTGCTATCCCGAGCAACATGGTGAAAAACCTGACCGAGCAGATGGTGAAATATGGCCAGGTGAAACGCGGTGAGCTGGGCATCATGGGCACCGAACTGAACTCTGAACTGGCGAAAGCGATGAAAGTCGACGCCCAGCGCGGCGCCTTTGTCAGCCAGGTGATGCCAGGTTCGGCAGCCGCCAAAGCGGGCATTAAAGCCGGCGACGTGATCACTACCCTCAACGGCAAGGCGATCAGCAGCTTCGCCGCGCTGCGTGCTCAGGTCGGCACTATGCCTATCGGCAGCAAAGTTGAGCTTGGCCTGCTCCGCGACGGCAAACCGGTCACCGTTACCGTCGAACTGCAGCAGAGCAACCAGACCCAGGTGGATTCCAGCACCATCTTCAACGGGATTGAAGGTGCGGAAATGAGTAACAAGGGTCAGGATAAGGGCGTGGTGGTCAACAATGTGAAAGCCGGCACCCCGGCGGCGCAGATTGGCCTCAAGAAAGGCGATATCATTGTCGGGGCGAATCAGCAGCCGGTGAAAAACATCGCCGATCTGCGGAAAATCTTCGACGCCAAACCGTCCGTGCTGGCGCTGAACATTCAGCGCGGCGACGCCTCTATCTACCTGCTGTTGCAGTAATCGTCAGCGCAAGCGCCACAGCCCCTTCCCTCGCCGAGGGCAGGGGCTTTTTTTTCGTTCTGTGACCACTTCCACAACTCCACATATCTCGCCCCGCCTTCGGGCATATGCACAATGCAGCAGGACGGAGACTCTTTTATGCTGGTGCCCTGCATAGGGGAGGATTACATGGCTGGCTGGCATCTTGATACCAAAATGGCGCAGGATATTGTGGCGCGCACGATGCGCATCATCGATACCAACATCAACGTGATGGATGCCCGCGGGCGGATTATCGGCAGCGGCGATCGGGAAAGAATTGGTGAATTGCACGAAGGCGCGCTGCTGGTGCTTTCTCAGGGGCGGGTGGTGGATATCGACGATGCGGTCGCTCGCCATCTGCACGGAGTGCGTCAGGGGATCAACCTGCCGCTACGCCTCGAAGGTGAAATCGTCGGGGTGATCGGCCTGACCGGCGAGCCGGAGTCGCTGCGGAAATATGGCGAGCTGGTGTGCATGACGGCAGAGATGATGCTGGAGCAGTCGCGGCTGATGCATCTCCTGGCGCAGGACAGCCGCCTGCGCGAAGAGCTGGTGATGAACCTGATTCAGGCGGAAGAGCATACCCCGGCGCTGAACGAATGGGCTCAGCGGTTAGGTATCGATCTCAATCAGCCGCGGGTGGTGGCGATGATTGAGGTGGACAGCGGCCAGCTCGGCGTGGATAGCGCGATGGCGGAACTGCAGCAGTTGCAGAACGCGCTGACCACCCCTGATCGCAATAATCTGGTGGCCATTGTGTCACTCACGGAAATGGTGGTGCTGAAACCAGCGCTGAACAGCTTTGGCCGCTGGGACGCCGACGATCACGTCCGCCGCGTCGAGCAGCTTATCGCCAGGATGAAAGAGAATGGTCAGCTCCGCTTTCGCGTGGCGCTGGGCAACTTCTTCACCGGCCCCGGGAGTATCGCCCGCTCTTACCGTACCGCACGGACGACCATGATGGTGGGTAAGCAACGAATGCCGGAGAGCCGCAGCTATTTCTATCAGGATCTGATGCTGCCGGTGCTGCTAGACAGCCTGCGCGGCGGCTGGCAGGCCAATGAACTGGCCCGTCCGCTGGCGCGTCTGAAGGCTATGGATAACAACGGTTTGCTGCGGCGTACGCTGCAGGCGTGGTTTCGCCATAACGTGCAGCCGCTGGCGACATCAAAGGCGCTGTTTATTCATCGCAATACCCTGGAGTATCGGTTGAACCGTATCTCGGAGCTGACCGGTCTGGATCTCGGCAGCTTTGACGATCGGCTGCTGCTCTATATAGCCCTGCAGCTGGATGAGCAACGATAGGGAGTCGAGATAAAAATGCCGGGAGGCGGTTCGCCTTACCCGGCCTGGAGGATGCATGGCGTAAGCGGCAGATTATATTGGTTGCCCGGTCAAGCGGTGCGCCGCCGGGAACGCTGTCACTTACGGGTAAGTTTTTCCAGATCGGCTTCGATTTCGCTGATCTTATTGGTGACCACGCTTTCCAGATGGCGTAAATCGTCGAGGATTTTACGCTTGAGATCGATTTCAGTGCGATCGCGCTGGCAGATCTGATCCAGTTCGTCGATGACGTAGCGCAGATTGGGGCTGATCTCCTGGACTTCTTTGTAGCCCTGGCCGACGCCGTCGGCGACAACGGTTTTGCGCTGACGCGGGTATTTAAACTTCACGCTCTTGGCGAAGAATTCGCCTTTGTCTTTCTGAAAATAGATTTTCAGGATGTCGTTGTTAGCTTCCTGCCGCAGGCTATAGCGATCGATCTCATCAGGGTTGGTAATGCCAAGACTTTTCAGATTATCGTACATAACGGTACCTTTGATAGCATCATAACCATTGAATAATTAACGAAAAAATCCATTTTCGCCAGCATCAAATATAAAAAAAGCGGGATATCTCCCGCTTTTTATTTGCTTTAGTCGATGGTGCGCAGCAGTTCGTTAATGCCGACTTTGCCGCGGGTTTTGGCATCGACTTTCTTAACGATCACCGCGCAGTACAGGCTGTATTTACCATCCTTCGACGGCAGGTTGCCTGACACGACTACCGAGCCAGCCGGTACGCGGCCGTAGAAGACTTCACCGGTTTCGCGATCGTAGATTTTGGTGCTCTGACCCAGGTAAACGCCCATGGAGATGACGGAGCCTTCTTCGACAATCACCCCTTCAACCACTTCAGAGCGCGCGCCGATGAAGCAGTTGTCTTCGATGATGGTCGGGTTCGCCTGCAGCGGCTCCAGTACGCCACCGATGCCCACGCCGCCGGACAGGTGAACGTTTTTACCGATCTGCGCGCAGGAGCCGACGGTAGCCCAGGTATCAACCATGGTGCCTTCGTCAACGTAGGCGCCGATGTTAACGTAGGACGGCATCAGCACGGTGTTGCGGGCGATGAATGCGCCCTGACGTACCGCTGCCGGCGGCACCACGCGGAAACCTTCTTTCTGGAAACGCGCTTCGTCATAGTCAGCGAATTTCATCGGTACTTTATCGAAGTAGCGGCTTTCCGCACCATCGATAACCTGGTTATCGTTAATACGGAAAGAGAGCAGTACCGCTTTCTTCAGCCATTGATGCGTCACCCACTGACCATCGATCTTCTCAGCGACGCGCAGCGCGCCGGAATCCAGAAGGGCGATAACCTGGTTTACCGCTTCGCGGGTCACGGTATCCACATTGGCCGGCGTGATGTCGGCGCGACGCTCGAAGGCGGACTCAATAACGTTCTGTAACTGCTGCATTGTTTCTTTCCATTCACTAAAAAAAATACGTCACCCTTTATCGTTTGGATTGAGGGCCTCTGTCAACCGTTGTTGCACTTCTTGTTGTAGCTCATTATTAAGGCCACGCCGGTCGGCGGTGGCGATTATAAATAAATCTTCTACTCGCTCACCAATTGTCGTAATTCGCGCCCCGTGAAGCGAAATACCGAGGTCGGCGAACACCTGGCCGACGCGGGCGAGCAGCCCTGGCTGATCGAGCGCAATCAGCTCGAGAAACGATTTTCGATCGGTATGGGTCGGCAGGAAATTCACCTCTGTCGGCACAGAGAAGTGACGCAGTTTTGCCGCCTGACGACGCGGGGCCGGGGGTTCCCAGCTGCGCTGAGTTATCGTCTGTTCAAGACCGTGGCGAATCGCGTCGTGGCGGTCAGCGGAAAGCGGGCTGCCGTCGGGTTCGAGGACAATAAAGGTATCCATCGCCATGCCGTCGCGGGTGGTGAAGATCTGCGCGTCGTGGACGCTGAGGTTGCGGCGGTCCAGTTCGCCGCACACCGCGGCAAACAGATAAGGGCGATCCGGGCTCCAGATAAAAATCTCCGTACCGCCGCGGGTGGCCTGCGAACTCAGCAGAATCATCGGCTTATTCAGATCGTGACGCAGCAGGTTGCGGGCGTGCCAGGCGAGCTGCGTCGGCGTATGCCGCACGAAATAGTTGGCGCGGCAGCGGTTCCAGATCTGATGCAGCGCCTCTTCATTAATATTGTCCATCCGCAGCAGGGCCAGCGCCTGCAGCTGATGATGACGCACCCGTTCGCGCATATCCGGGGTGCTTTGCATGCCCCGACGCAGCTGTTTCTCGGTGGCGAAATAGAGTTCGCGCAGCAGACTCTGCTTCCAGCTGTTCCACAGCGTTTCGTTGGTGGCGCAGATGTCGGCGACGGTCAGGCACACCAGATAGCGCAGGCGATTTTCCGTTTGCACTTCCTCGGCGAACTGCTTAATCACCTCCGGATCCTGAATGTCGCGCCGCTGGGCGGTGACCGACATCAGCAGATGGTGACGCACCAGCCAGGCGACCAACTGCGTTTCGCGAGAGTTCAGTCCGTGCAGCTCGGCAAACTTCAGCACATCCTGCGCGCCGAGGATCGAGTGGTCGCCGCCACGCCCTTTCGCAATGTCGTGGAACAGGGCGGCGATTAAAATCAGCTCCGGGTGCGTTAAGCGCGGCCATAGCTCCACGCACAGCGGGTGGCGGCTGCGGGTTTCTTCTTTGGCAAAGCTCTCCAGCTTCAGCATCACGCGGATGGTGTGTTCATCGACGGTGTAGGCGTGAAACAGATCGAACTGCATCTGGCCGACGATATGTGACCACTGCGGCATATAGGCCCACAGCACGCTATGGCGATGCATCGGCAGCAGTCCGCGGCTGACCGCCCCCTGATGGCGCAGCATGCTGAGAAAGAGCGTGCGCGCCTCCGGGATATAGCACAGCGGCTGGGTCAGATGGCGCCGGGCATGGCGCAGATGGCGCAACGTCGTGGAGTAGATGCCGGTGATAGTGCTGTTGCGCACCATCATATAAAACATGCGCAGAATGGCCTGCGGTTCGCGAATAAACAGCGTGTCGTCACGCAGATCGATAAGGGTGCCGCGCAGCTGGAAGTCATCGTCTATCGGGCGCGGTTTTTCATCCTCGGTCAGGGCGAGAATAGCCTCTTCAAACAGCTGAAGCAGCATCTGGTTCAGCTCGCTCACCCGGCGGGTGACGCGGAAGAAGTCCTTCATCATATGCTCAATCGGCTGGTTGCCGTCGCCTTCATAGCCGAGCCGGCGGGCGACGCTGAGCTGGCGGTCGAAAAGCAGACGGTTGTCATAGCGAGTGAGCTCGAGATGCAGCGCGAAACGGATGCGCCACAGCTGATGCAGACACTCGTTGAGCTCATTGCGCTCGGCTTCGGTCAGAAAGCCGAAGCCGACCATCTCATCCATCGAGGTGGCGCCAAAATGACGGCGAGCCACCCACTGTAGCGTATGGATATCCCGCAGGCCGCCGGGGCTGCTTTTCACGTCCGGCTCCAGGTTATAGCTGGTGCCGTGATAGCGTTGATGACGGACGTTCTGCTCTTCCACCTTGGCGGCGAAGAACTTTTCCGATGGCCAGAAGCCGTCGCTAAAAATATGTTTTTGCAGTTCAAGGAACAGCGCGACGTCGCCGATCAGCAGGCGCGATTCAATCAAGTTAGTGGCGACGGTGAGATCCGAAAGTCCTTCGAGCAGACACTCTTCGAGGGTGCGCACGCTGTGGCCCACCTCCAGCTTGACGTCCCACAGTAGCGTCAGCAGTTCGCCGACCTTTTGCGCCTGGTCGTCAGGCAGTTTTTTGCGGCTGAGGATCAGCAGGTCGACGTCAGAGAGCGGGTGCAGCTCGCCGCGGCCATAGCCGCCGACGGCCACCAGCGCCAGATCGCAGACGGATTCAAAACCGTAGGCGATCCACAACCGCTGCAGCAGCTGGTCGATAAATTCGGTGCGCGCCGCAATGAGCTGCTCCGCGGCGATGCCGGAGTCAAACGCCTCGCCCAGCCAGTGCTGGAAGGTATCGATGTGCGCCTTAATTGCAGCACAGTTCAGATCGCCCTGCGGCCAGCTCACCGGATGTTCCGGCGGGACGGGCAGAAGAGGGGAGGCTGTGTCAGGTAATGAGTTGCTCATCGCGTCACCATAAGAAAAAACTATCTAATAAAAAAGCCGGCGGGCGCCGGCTTTTCATCATTCATCGTGCGAGATTATCGCCGGGATGGTGTCATCCTTGCGTAGCGTCAGAATTTCGCAGCCGTTGTCTGTCACCACAATAGTATGCTCGTACTGCGCAGACAAGCTCCGGTCTTTAGTTTTCACCGTCCAGCCGTCTTTCATGCTGCGGATCTCTTTTTTACCCGCGTTGACCATCGGCTCGATGGTGAAGGTCATGCCGGGTTTGAGCACAACGTTGGTTTCCGGTGAGTCGTAGTGCAGCACCTGCGGCTCTTCATGGAAGCCGCGGCCGATACCGTGGCCACAGTATTCGCGCACCACGGAAAAACCTTCGGCTTCAACGTATTTCTGGATCGCCGCGCCGATAGTGCGCAGGTTGATCCCCGGCTTCACCATTTTCAGCGCCAGATACAGGCTTTCCTGAGTGATGCGGCACAGGCGCTCACCGAGAATCGTCGGTTTACCGACGATAAACATTTTGGAGGTGTCGCCATGGAAATCATCTTTAATGACCGTCACGTCGATGTTAACGATATCGCCATCTTTCAGCAGTTTGCCGTCGTCAGGGATACCGTGGCAAACTACTTCGTTGACCGAAATGCAGACGGACTTCGGATAGCCGTGATAGCCGAGGCAGGCGGAAATGGCCTTCTGCTCGTTAACGATATAGTCGTTACAGATGCGGTCCAGTTCACCGGTGCTGACGCCAGGTTTAACCCAGGGTTCGATCATTTCCAGCACTTCAGCGGCCAGGCGGCCGGCAACGCGCATTTTTTCAATGTCTTCAGATGTCTTGATAGAGATAGCCATGGAGTATGTCCAGCAGTGTCGATATTTTCGACAATAATAGAGTAAGTCCTGCCAATGGTAACAGTCCGGGCAGGCTGGTGCCAAATTGAGAATCATTAACAGCACGTGGCGTCAACAAGAGTTGGTGTCTGGGCGGATTTTGTGGTATAAAGCGCGCCGGACTTCCGTTCCATCTCAGATACACAAGGATGGGACGTAAGCGACATACTCATATTGTGTAAATAACACACACGTATCGACACATATTCCGGGGTGCCCTTTGGGGTCGGTAATATGGGATACGTGGAGGCATAACCCCAATTTAATCTATAGAGGTTTTAAACATGGCAACTGTTTCCATGCGCGACATGCTCAAGGCTGGTGTTCACTTTGGTCACCAGACCCGTTACTGGAACCCGAAAATGAAGCCTTTCATCTTCGGCGCGCGTAACAAAGTTCACATCATCAACCTTGAGAAAACGGTACCGATGTTCAACGAAGCTCTGGCTGAGCTGAACAAAATCTCTGCCCGTAAAGGCAAGATCCTGTTCGTGGGTACTAAGCGCGCTGCAAGCGAAGCGGTAAAAGAAGCTGCTAACAGCTGCGACCAGTTCTTCGTGAACCATCGCTGGCTGGGCGGTATGCTGACTAACTGGAAAACCGTTCGTCAGTCCATCAAACGTCTGAAAGACCTGGAAACTCAGTCCCAGGACGGTACTTTCGACAAGCTGACCAAGAAAGAAGCGCTGATGCGCACTCGTGAGCTGGACAAGCTGGAAAACAGCCTGGGCGGTATCAAAGACATGGGCGGCCTGCCGGACGCACTGTTCGTTATCGACGCTGACCACGAGCACATCGCTATCAAAGAAGCAAACAACCTGGGTATCCCGGTATTTGCTATCGTTGATACCAACTCTGATCCGGACGGCGTAGACTTCGTTATCCCGGGTAACGACGATGCAATCCGCGCAGTAAGCCTGTACCTGGGCGCTGTTGCTGCTACCGTTCGTGAAGGTCGCTCTCAGGACCTGGCTTCTCAGGCGGAAGAAAGCTTCGTAGAAGCTGAATAATAAGGTTTAAGCCCTTATTAGTACCGTGTATGAATAGGGGCCCATTACAGGCCCCTTTTTTCAATTTACGCTGTTTGGCCGTTGGCCGGGCAGTATCCACATCTCCCGAGGATTTTAGAATGGCTGAAATTACCGCTTCCCTGGTAAAAGAACTGCGCGAACGTACTGGCGCAGGCATGATGGATTGCAAAAAAGCGCTGACTGAAGCGAATGGCGACATCGAGCTGGCAATCGAAAACATGCGTAAATCCGGCGCGATCAAAGCGGCGAAGAAAGCAGGCAACGTGGCTGCTGACGGCGTGATCAAAACCAAAATCGAAGGCAACTACGGTTACATTCTGGAAGTTAACTGCCAGACTGACTTCGTTGCTAAAGATGGTGGTTTCCAGGCATTTGCTGACAAAGTACTGGACGCTGCTGTTGCGGGTAAAATCTCCGACGTTGAAGTTCTGAAAGCGCAGTTCGAAGAAGAACGCGTTGCGCTGGTTGCTAAAATCGGTGAGAACATCAACATCCGTCGTATCGCTGTTCTGGAAGGCGACGTTCTGGGTAGCTACCAGCACGGTGCGCGCATCGGTGTTCTGGTTGCCGCTAAAGGCGCTGACGAAGAGCTGGTTAAGCAGCTGGCAATGCACGTTGCTGCAAGCAAGCCGGAATTCGTTAAGCCGGAAGACGTGTCTGCTGAAGTGGTAGAGAAAGAGTACCAGGTTCAGCTGGACATCGCGATGCAGTCCGGTAAGCCGAAAGAAATCGCAGAGAAAATGGTTGAAGGCCGCATGAAGAAATTCACCGGCGAAGTTTCTCTGACGGGTCAGCCTTTCGTTATGGAGCCGAGCAAATCTGTTGGTCAGCTGCTGAAAGAGCACAACGCTGACGTGACTGGCTTCATCCGCTTTGAAGTGGGCGAAGGCATCGAGAAAGTTGAGACTGACTTTGCAGCAGAAGTTGCTGCGATGTCCAAGCAGTCTTAATTTTTACAAGGAGCCGCCTGAGGGCGGCTTCTTTTTGCGCCCATTTTGTAAATTCAGCCAACTGCGTATAGTGACCGCGCTGAAATGCGACATACAATGTCGCCAGAATTCTCATATCTCATTCGTTGACAGTCTCAGGAAAGAAACATGGCTACCAATGCAAAACCCGTCTACAAACGTATTCTGCTGAAATTAAGTGGCGAAGCGCTGCAGGGCTCAGAAGGCTTCGGTATTGATGCAAGCATACTTGACCGCATGGCTCAGGAGATCAAAGAGCTGGTCGAGCTGGGTATTCAGGTTGGCGTAGTAATTGGTGGTGGTAACCTGTTCCGTGGTGCTGGTCTGGCGAAAGCGGGTATGAACCGCGTTGTGGGCGACCACATGGGCATGCTGGCAACGGTCATGAACGGCCTGGCAATGCGTGATGCGCTCCACCGCGCCTATGTGAACGCTCGTCTGATGTCCGCCATCCCGCTGAACGGCGTGTGCGACAACTACAGCTGGGCAGAGGCGATCAGCCTGCTGCGCAACAACCGCGTGGTGATCCTCTCCGCAGGCACCGGCAACCCGTTCTTTACCACCGATTCCGCAGCCTGCCTGCGTGGTATTGAAATTGAAGCCGACGTGGTGCTGAAAGCGACCAAGGTTGACGGTGTGTTTACCGCGGATCCGGCCAAAGATCCTTCTGCCACCATGTACGATCAGCTGACCTACAGCGAAGTGCTGGATAAAGAGCTGAAAGTGATGGATCTGGCGGCCTTCACCCTGGCGCGTGACCACAAATTGCCGATTCGCGTCTTCAACATGAACAAACCCGGCGCCCTGCGTCGCGTGGTCATGGGCGAAAAAGAAGGCACATTGATCACGGAATAATTCCCGTCAGCGCCAAATCCGGGTAATATTCCGCTTTACTTTCGCGGGGATATTGCCCGGTGATTTTCATTAAATCTGACTATACTTAGCTCATTTTCCGACGGGTGTCCCGTCTGGTCTGACTGAGACAAGCTTTCAAGGATTCGTAACGTGATTAGCGATATCAGAAAAGATGCTGAAATCCGCATGGAAAAATGCGTCGAAGCATTCAAAAACCAAATCAGCAAAATTCGCACGGGTCGTGCTTCTCCGAGCCTGCTGGACGGGATTGTTGTTGAATATTACGGTACGCCGACTCCGCTGCGCCAGCTGGCCAGCGTCACCGTCGAAGACTCCCGTACTCTGAAAATCAACGTCTTTGACCGTTCTATGTCTGCGGCCGTTGAAAAAGCGATCATGGCGTCTGACCTCGGTCTGAACCCAAGCTCCGCCGGCAGCGATATTCGTGTTCCGCTGCCGCCGCTGACCGAAGAGCGTCGTAAAGATCTGACCAAGATCGTCCGTGGCGAAGCTGAGCAGGCGCGTGTCGCCGTGCGTAACGTTCGCCGTGACGCGAACGACAAAGTTAAAGCGCTGCTGAAAGAGAAAGAGATCAGCGAAGATGACGATCGCCGTTCTCAGGACGACGTGCAGAAAATGACTGACGCCGCCATCAAGAAAGTTGACGCGGCGCTGGCAGATAAAGAAGCGGAACTGATGCAGTTCTGATGCTCTGCTGTTGCTCGGGCCGATACTTCCTGGCCTGAGTAAAATCTGAAACGCCGTACAGAAGACTGTACGCTCAATTCTCGGGATTGCGTTGAGCCGGCTGGCCTTGTAGCCTTTAGCGCTAAGTTGAAGGCCTGATGCCGCCGCCTTACCCCCGATAGTTGTTGCGTAGGGGCTTGCTGGCGGCGTTTTGCTTTTTATTCTGTTTCCTTTCTTCTGGACGTCTCATGAAGCAATTAACCGTTCTCGGTTCGACCGGCTCCATTGGCTGTAGCACGCTGGACGTGGTACGCCATAACCCTGGTTGCTTTTCCGTCGCCGCGCTGGTCGCGGGGAAAAACGTTGACCGCATGGTTGAACAATGCCTGGAATTTACCCCGCGTTACGCCGTGATGGATGATGCGCAAAGCGCTGAGCGGTTGCGCACCCGTCTGCATGAGCATGGCCGCCGTACCGAAGTGCTGAGCGGCCAGCAGGCGGCGGCTGAGGTCGCGGCGCTGGATGAGGTCGATCAGGTGATGGCGGCAATCGTCGGCGCGGCGGGGCTGGTACCGACGCTGGCGGCGATCCGCGCCGGGAAAACCGTGTTGTTGGCGAATAAAGAATCGCTGGTGACCTGCGGTCGCTTGTTCATGGAGGCCGTTCAGCGGTCGGGGGCGCGATTGCTGCCGGTCGATAGCGAACATAACGCGATTTTTCAGAGTATGCCGGAGACAATTCAACAGCATCTGGGATACGCTGACCTCACCCGGAATGGCGTCTCGTCCATCCTGTTAACCGGTTCCGGGGGGCCTTTCCGCGAGACGGACGTGGCTGAACTATCGGCGATGACCCCCGATCAGGCCTGCCGCCATCCCAACTGGTCGATGGGACGTAAGATCTCCGTCGATTCAGCCACGATGATGAACAAAGGTCTGGAATATATTGAAGCTCGCTGGCTGTTCAATGCTTCGGCGCAGCAGATGGAAGTGCTGATCCACCCGCAGTCGGTGATCCACTCGATGGTTCGCTATCAGGACGGCAGCGTGCTGGCCCAGCTTGGGGAGCCGGATATGCGCACGCCGATTGCCCATACCATGGGCTGGCCACAGCGCCTGAGCTCCGGGGTCAAACCACTGGACTTCTGCCAGCTGAGCAACCTGAGCTTCTCCGCGCCGGACTACGCCCGCTATCCCTGCCTGAAGCTGGCGATGGACGCGTTTGAGGTCGGCCAGGCGGCCACCACGGCGCTGAATGCGGCCAATGAAGAGTCGGTTGCCGCGTTTCTGCATGGCGATATCCGCTTTACCGATATTGCGGCGGTGAATCTGGCGGTGCTGGATAAGATGAACCTGCAGGAGCCGCAAAGCATTGATGATGTTCTGGTTATCGACGCTGACGCTCGTGCGGTAGCTCACCAGCAGCTTAATCGTTTGGGCGCGCAGGCGTAACGCGGTGGTATTTGTGGGCGAAAGGCTTCGGTGATATAGTCTGCGCCACCCGATCGTTGCATTTTGTTGTTAAAGATTACGGTGGCCGTGGCAAAACACGGCTTTTTTGCGTAAAGCTTTTGGTTGTTCTCTGCGATTGGCTGCAGCCCCGGCATCGGATAAAAATGCGTATCCAGCGCGGCCCGGTGGCCTCTGTTTGGTGGCTAGTTAATCCTTATTATGGACTTAAAACGCGTGATGTTGTCTGCTAATCAAACTGTCAGCGAAATATCGCCAACACATGGCTGCCGTCATGTCGCCATTATTATGGATGGCAACGGCCGTTGGGCGAAACGGCAAGGTAAAATTCGCGCTTTCGGGCACAAGGCCGGTGCGAAATCCGTGCGTCGCGCGGTCTCCTTCGCGGCGAATAATGGAATTGAGGCGTTAACGTTATACGCGTTCAGCAGCGAAAACTGGAACCGTCCAGCCCAGGAAGTCAGCGCGCTGATGGAACTGTTCGTCTGGGCGCTGGATAGCGAAGTCAAAAGTCTGCACCGACACAATGTGCGTTTGCGGGTCATTGGCGACACCACGCGCTTCAATGCACGCCTGCAGGAACGCATCCGCAAAGCGGAAGCGTTGACCGCAAACAATACCGGCTTAACGCTGAACATTGCGGCAAATTACGGCGGTCGCTGGGATATTACCCAGGGCGTTCGTCTGCTGGCGAAACAAGTACAGGACGGGACGCTGCTGCCTGAAGAGATCACGGAAGAAATGCTGAGTCAGCAGGTCTGCATGCATGAACTGGCTCCCGTTGATTTAGTTATTAGGACCGGGGGAGAGCACCGAATAAGTAACTTTTTGATTTGGCAAATTGCCTATGCCGAACTTTACTTTACGGATGTTCTTTGGCCCGATTTTGCTGAACAGGACTTTGAAGGTGCACTCCATGCCTTTGTTAATCGAGAGCGTCGTTTCGGCGGCACTGAGCCGGGTGGCAGTCATGCCTGATGGGGGTCACTTTTGCTGAAGTATCGCCTGATATCTGCTTTCGTCTTAATTCCCGTCGTCATTGCGGCGCTGTTCTTATTGCCGCCGATGGGATTTGCTATCGTGACCCTCGTGGTCTGCATGCTCGCCGCGTGGGAGTGGGGGCAACTGAGCGGTTTCACCTCAACGTCGCAGCGGGTCTGGCTGGCGGTGCTGTGCGGCCTTCTGCTGGCTGCCATGCTTTTTCTGCTGCCTGAATACCATTATGACGTTCATCAACCGATGGTGGAAGGTTCACTATGGGCCTCATTCGCCTGGTGGATCGTCGCGCTGTTGCTGGTGTTATCGTACCCGGCGTCGGCGGCATTCTGGCGCCATTCTAAAGTGCTGCGCCTTATCTTCGGCATATTGACCATTGTTCCGTTTTTCTGGGGCATGCTGGCGCTGCGCGCCTGGCACTATACCGATAATCACTACAGCGGTGCGGTGTGGCTGCTGTACGTCATGATCCTGGTCTGGGGAGCCGACTCTGGCGCCTACATGTTTGGCAAAATGTTCGGCAAGCATAAGCTGGCGCCGAAGGTTTCACCGGGAAAAACCTGGCAGGGTTTTTTTGGCGGTTTGCTGACGGCGGCCGTGATCTCCTGGGCTTATGGAGTGTGGGCACATCTTGACGTCACGCCGACGGTGCTGCTGGTCTGTTCCGTGGTGGCGGCCCTGGCTTCCGTGCTGGGCGATCTGACGGAAAGTATGTTTAAGCGCGAGGCCGGCATTAAGGATAGCGGGCACTTGATTCCCGGACACGGCGGTATTCTCGATCGTATCGACAGCCTGACGGCGGCGGTACCGGTCTTCGCCTGTCTGCTACTGTTGGTCTTCAGGACGATTTGACGGAAGGTTATATGCTGAGCGTGCTCTGGAATCTGGCAGCTTTTATCATTGCGCTTGGCGTACTGATTACGGTGCATGAGTTTGGCCATTTTTGGGTGGCGCGCCGCTGCGGCATCCGGGTTGAGCGTTTTTCTATCGGCTTTGGCAAAGCGCTGTGGCGGCGGATGGATAAGCAGGGCACGGAGTTCGTGATTGCCCTGATCCCGCTGGGCGGCTACGTCAAGATGCTGGACGAGCGCGTCGAGGCGGTGGCGCCGGAGATGCGCCACTACGCCTTCAACAATAAAACCGTCGGCCAGCGTGCGGCGGTGATTGCCGCCGGCCCCATCGCTAACTTCATTTTCGCTATCTTTGCTTACTGGCTGGTCTTTATTATCGGCGTTCCTGGCGTGCGACCGGTGGTGGGTGAAATAACGCCCAATTCGGTTGCCGCGCAAGCACAAATTGCAAAAGGAACGGAACTTAAAGCGATAGATGGTATCGAAACGCCTGATTGGGATGCGGTGCGTATGCAGCTGGTCGCCAAAATCGGCAACCCGCAAACAATACTTACCGTCGCCCCTTTCGGGACCAATCAGCGCCAGGATAAAATCGTCGATCTGCGGCACTGGGCGTTTGAGCCAGACAAGCAAGATCCCGTGACCTCGCTGGGGATCCAGCCGCGCAGCGCGCAGATTGATACGGTGCTGGCGGAGGTCCAGACGGGCTCGGCAGCTCAGAAAGCGGGTTTGCAAGCGGGCGACCGGATCGTTAAAGTCGATGGTCAACCGTTAACGCAGTGGATGACGTTTGTTAATCTGGTGCGCGATAATCCGGGCAAAGCGCTGGCGCTGGAGATTGAACGGCAGGGGAGTGCGCTGCCGTTAACCCTGACGCCGGATGCGAAAACGGTAAAAGGTAAGGCAGAAGGGTTCGCAGGGGTGGTGCCAAAGGTCATCCCGCTACCTGAGGAATACAAGACAGTACGTCAGTACGGACCGTTTGCCGCCATCGCTGAAGCCACGGATAAAACCTGGCAGCTGATGTCACTGACGGTCAGGATGCTGGGTAAATTGATAACCGGTGATGTCAAACTGAACAACCTCAGTGGGCCGATCTCTATCGCTCAGGGGGCTGGAATGTCAGCGGAGTTTGGGTTGATTTATTATCTGATGTTCCTTGCGCTGATTAGCGTGAACCTCGGAATCATCAACCTGTTCCCACTGCCCGTACTGGATGGGGGACATCTGCTGTTTTTAGCGATCGAAAAGCTGAAGGGCGGGCCGGTATCCGAGCGAGTTCAAGACTTTAGTTATCGCATTGGCTCAATACTGCTGGTGCTGTTAATGGGGCTTGCACTTTTCAATGATTTCTCTCGGTTATAAGAGAGTTTGTTAGGAAGAACGCATAATAACGATGGCGATGAAAAAGTTGCTCATAGCGTCGCTGCTGTTTAGCAGCGCGACTGTATACGGTGCTGAAGGGTTCGTGGTGAAGGACATTCATTTCGAAGGCTTGCAGCGTGTCGCTGTTGGTGCGGCCCTCCTCAGTATGCCAGTGCGTCCTGGCGATACGGTGACCGACGATGATATCAGTAACACTATTCGCGCGCTGTTTGCCACTGGCAACTTTGAGGACGTCCGCGTCCTGCGCGATGGTGATACCCTGCTGGTGCAGGTGAAAGAGCGTCCGACGATCGCCAGCATCACCTTCTCCGGCAATAAGTCGGTGAAAGATGACATGCTCAAGCAGAACCTTGAGGCCTCTGGCGTTCGGGTGGGCGAGTCGCTTGACCGCACGACCATCGCGGATATCGAGAAGGGTCTGGAGGACTTCTACTACAGCGTTGGTAAATACAGCGCCAGCGTCAAAGCGGTTGTGACGCCGCTGCCGCGTAACCGTGTCGATCTGAAGCTGGTCTTCCAGGAAGGCGTCTCCGCAAAAATTCAGCAGATCAATATCGTCGGCAACCATGCGTTTTCGACCGATGAACTGATCTCCCACTTCCAGCTGCGCGATGAGGTACCGTGGTGGAACGTGGTCGGCGACCGTAAATACCAGAAGCAGAAGCTGGCGGGCGACCTTGAAACCCTGCGCAGCTACTATCTGGATCGCGGTTATGCCCGTTTCAACATCGATTCTACTCAGGTTAGCCTGACGCCGGACAAGAAAGGGATCTACATTACCGTCAACATCACCGAAGGCGATCAGTACAAGCTTTCCGGGGTGCAGGTAACGGGCGATCTCGCGGGCCATTCGGCCGAAATCGAAGCGCTGACCAAAGTCGAGCCGGGCGAACTGTACAACGGCGCGAAAGTAACCAAGATGGAAAACGACATCAAGAAACTGTTGGGTCGTTATGGTTACGCTTACCCGCGCGTTCAGTCGCAGCCGGAAATCAACGACAGCGATAAGACCGTCAAACTGCACGTCAACGTCGATGCGGGTAACCGCTATTATGTGCGTAAAATTCGCTTCGAAGGTAACGACACCTCCAAAGATGCCGTCCTGCGCCGCGAAATGCGCCAGATGGAAGGCGCATGGCTGGGGAGCGATCTCGTCGATCAGGGTAAAGACCGCCTCAACCGTTTAGGCTTCTTCGAAACGGTGGATACCGATACCCAACGCGTGCCGGGCAGCCCGGACCAGGTCGACGTTGTCTACAAGGTGAAAGAGCGTAACACCGGTAGCTTCAACTTCGGTATCGGCTACGGTACCGAAAGCGGCGTCAGCTTCCAGGCGGGCGTCCAGCAGGATAACTGGTTAGGTACCGGTTATGCGGTCGGGATCAACGGCACCAAAAACGATTACCAGACCTATACCGAACTGTCGGTGACCAACCCGTACTTCACCGTTGACGGTGTGAGCCTCGGCGGCCGTATCTTCTATAATGACTTCGATGCGAACGATGCGGATCTGTCTGACTATACCAACAAAAGCTATGGTACAGACGTCACGCTGGGCTTCCCGGTCAACGAATACAACACGCTGCGCGCCGGGGTCGGTTATGTTCATAACTCCCTGTCCAATATGCAGCCGCAGGTGGCGATGTGGCGTTACCTGAACTCGATGGGCCAGTATCCGGACAACACCAACGACCGGAACTCGTTCAGTGCGAATGACTTCACCTTCAACTACGGTTGGACCTACAACAAGCTTGACCGCGGCTTCTTCCCAACGGAAGGTTCGCGCGTCAACCTGAACGGTAAGGTGACCATTCCGGGCTCAGACAACGAATACTACAAAGCGACGCTGGATACCGCCACCTATGTGCCGATCGACAACGATCACCAGTGGGTAGTGTTGGGTCGTACCCGCTTTGGCTATGGCGATGGTATCGGCGGCAAAGAGATGCCGTTCTATGAGAACTTCTATGCCGGTGGTTCCAGCACCGTGCGTGGCTTCCAGTCGAACACCATTGGTCCGAAGGCGGTGTACTTCCCGTCGAGCAGCCGTCATGATGGCGATAGCGGTTATACCAATGACTGTAAGAGCACCGAATCCGCGCCGTGTAAATCCGATGATGCGGTGGGCGGTAACGCGATGGCGGTGGCCAGCCTGGAGCTGATTACCCCGACGCCGTTTATTAGTGACAAATATGCGAACTCGGTCCGTACTTCCGTCTTCTGGGATATGGGTACCGTATGGGATACTCACTGGGATTCGAACGCCTATGGCGGTTACCCGGATTACAGTGATCCGAGCAACATCCGTATGTCTGCGGGTATTGCCGTGCAGTGGATGTCGCCGTTGGGGCCGTTGGTCTTCTCCTACGCCCAACCGTTCAAAAAGTACGATGGAGACAAAGCCGAACAGTTCCAGTTTAACATTGGTAAAACCTGGTAATTGTTGGCGGCAACGGAATGCAAGTGCAGTATAGCGCTGACTGTAGGCGATAACGCGGTTATCGCCTCGCCACGCAAATAACGGTACCCCTGGGTACTCATGGGATGGTAAGGAGTTTATTGTGAAAAAGTGGTTATTAGCTGCAGGTCTGGGTTTGGCAATGGTAACTTCCGCTCAGGCGGCAGATAAAATTGCCCTGGTGAACATGAACAGCCTGTTCCAACAGGTTGCCCAGAAAACTGGCGTTTCCAACACGCTGGAAAACGAGTTCAAAGGCCGCGCTAGCGAACTGCAGCGTATGGAAGGCGACCTGCAGTCTAAAATGCAGCGTCTGCAGTCCATGAAGCCGGGCGCCGATCGTACCAAACTGGAAAAAGACGTGATGGCTCAGCGCCAGACCTTCTCCCAGAAAGCGCAGGCGTTTGAACAGGATCGCGCACGTCGTTCCAACGAAGAGCGTGGCAAACTGGTTACCCGCATCCAGACTGCTGTACAGAGCGTAGCGAAAGATCAGAGCATCGATCTGGTTGTTGACGCAAATGCCGTTGCATACAACAGCAGCGATGTAAAAGACATCACCGCTGATGTGCTGAAACAGGTTAAATAAGTAATGCCTTCAATTCGACTGGCTGATCTCGCGCAGCAGTTGGATGCAGAATTACACGGTGATGGCGATATCGTCATCACCGGCGTTGCGTCCATGCAGAGCGCGAAAACGGGCCAAATCACTTTCATGGTCAACCCTAAGTACCGTGAACACCTGGCCGCTTGTCAGGCTTCTGCCGTTGTCATGACGCAGGATGATTTGCCTTTTGCCCATAGCGCCGCGCTGGTAGTGCGTAATCCCTACCTGACCTACGCGCGCATGGCTCAAATTCTTGATACCACGCCACAGCCGGCACAGGATATCGCGCCGAGCGCGGTCATCGATCCGTCGGCGAAGCTGGGTAACAACGTGGCGATCGGCGCTAACGCGGTTATCGAATCCGGTGTTGTACTGGGCGATAACGTGGTGATCGGCGCAGGCTGCTTCGTTGGGAAAAATACGAAAATCGGTGCCGGCTCGCGTTTGTGGGCCAATGTGACCATTTACCATGAGATTGAGATCGGCGAGAATTGCCTGATCCAGTCCAGCACGGTGATCGGCGCGGATGGCTTCGGTTATGCTAACGATCGCGGTAACTGGGTCAAGATCCCGCAACTGGGTCGCGTCATTATTGGCGATCGCGTGGAGATTGGCGCCTGCACCACCATCGATCGCGGCGCGCTGGACGATACCCTTATCGGTAACGGCGTTATCATTGATAACCAGTGTCAGATTGCGCATAACGTGGTGATTGGCGACAATACCGCGGTTGCCGGCGGCGTTATCATGGCGGGCAGCCTGAAAATTGGCCGCTACTGCATGATTGGCGGCGCCAGCGTGATTAACGGCCATATGGAAATCTGCGATAAAGTCACCGTCACGGGGATGGGGATGGTGATGCGTCCTATCTCTGAACCTGGCGTATACTCCTCCGGTATTCCGCTGCAGCCGAACAAGGCGTGGCGTAAAACTGCGGCGCTGGTGATGAATATTGACGAGATGAGCAAGCGCCTGAAAGCGATTGAGCGCAAGGTTAATCAACAAGACTAATTCATCATTTGGTCACATGACATTTCCGGCCTGTTGCATTCGCTAAAAGATTGCCGCAGGCCGTGTTATTATTGCCTTTTAGTACATTTAGACAGGAAGAGTATTTTGACTACTGACACTCATACTCTGCACATTGAAGAGATTCTGGAACTTCTGCCTCACCGTTACCCGTTCCTGCTGGTAGACCGCGTGCTGGATTTTGAAGAAGGTCGTTTTCTGCGCGCAGTAAAAAATGTTTCTGTAAACGAGCCGTTTTTCCAGGGGCACTTCCCTGGTAAGCCGATTTTGCCTGGCGTGCTGATTCTGGAAGCGATGGCGCAGGCCACCGGGATTCTGGCATTTAAAAGCGTCGGAAAACTGGAGCCAGGCGAGCTGTATTATTTCGCAGGCATCGACGAAGCGCGCTTCAAACGTCCGGTAGTACCAGGCGATCAGATGATTATGGAAGTCACTTTCGAGAAAACCCGCCGCGGCCTGACCCGTTTCAAAGGCGTCGCGCTGGTTGACGGTAAAGTGGTTTGCGAAGCGACGATGATGTGTGCGCGTAGCCGGGAGGCCTGATACGTGATTGATAAAACCGCTTTTGTTCATCCTACCGCCATTGTAGAAGAAGGCGCCGTCATTGGTGCTAACGTTCACATTGGTCCGTTTTGTATTGTTGGCGCTAACGTCGAAATTGGCGAAGGCACCATACTGAAGTCTCATGTCGTCGTTAACGGCCATACCAAAATCGGCCGTGACAATGAGATCTATCAGTTCGCTTCCATCGGCGAAGTTAACCAGGATCTGAAATATGCTGGCGAACCGACCCGGGTGGAAATTGGCGATCGCAACCGCATCCGCGAAAGCGTCACCATTCATCGCGGCACAGTACAGGGCGGTGGATTAACAAAGGTGGGCAACGATAACCTGCTGATGATCAACGCCCATGTGGCGCACGATTGTACGCTTGGCGATCGCTGCATTCTGGCCAATAACGCAACCTTGGCCGGTCACGTATCTCTGGATGATTTCGTCATCATCGGCGGCATGACCGCAGTACACCAATTCTGCATCATCGGCGCACACGTCATGGTTGGCGGATGCTCCGGCGTGGCGCAGGACGTTCCGCCGTTCGTGATTGCCCAGGGTAACCACGCGACGCCGTTTGGCGTCAACATCGAGGGGCTGAAACGCCGCGGCTTTAGCCGTGAGGCGATTACCGCGATTCGTAACGCGTATAAACTGCTGTACCGCAGCGGCAAAACGCTGGACGAAGCCAAACCGGAAATCGCCGAACTGGCGACTCAGCATCCTGAAGTTCAGCCGTTTGTTGATTTCTTTGCCCGTTCCACTCGCGGCTTGATTCGTTAATGGCTGAACCGCGTCCCCTGACGATTGCCCTGGTCGCCGGAGAAACCTCCGGCGATATTCTTGGTGCAGGCCTCATCCGGGCTCTCAAAGCGCGCATCCCTGACGCGCGCTTTGTCGGCGTGGCGGGGCCGCTGATGCAGGCGGAAGGGTGCGAAGCATGGTACGAAATGGAAGAGCTGGCGGTGATGGGCATTGTTGAGGTGCTCGGTCGCTTACGCCGCCTCCTGCATATTCGCGCCGATCTTACCCGCCGCTTTGGCGAGCTGCACCCCGATGTCTTCGTCGGCATCGACGCCCCTGACTTCAATATTACCCTCGAAGGGAATCTGAAAAAGCAGGGCATCAAAACGATTCACTACGTCAGCCCGTCGGTCTGGGCCTGGCGACAAAAACGCGTTTTCAAAATCGGCAGAGCGACCGACCTGGTGCTGGCTTTTCTGCCTTTCGAAAAAGCGTTTTATGACAAATTTAACGTCCCTTGCCGCTTTATCGGCCATACCATGGCGGATGCGATGCCGCTGGATCCTGACAAAGGCGCTGCGCGCGACCGGTTAGGGATCCCGCACAATGTGCGCTGTCTGGCGCTGCTGCCCGGCAGCCGCGGCGCGGAAGTCGAAATGCTCAGCGCGGACTTTCTGAAAACCGCGCAGTTGTTACGCGTCACCTATCCCGATTTGCAGGTGGTAGTGCCGCTGGTCAATGCCAAACGGCGGGAGCAGTTTGAGCGAATCAAAGCTGAGACGGCGCCGGATATGATCGTGCATATGCTGGACGGTCAGGCGCGCGATGCGATGATCGCCAGCGACGCCGCGCTGCTGGCCTCCGGGACGGCGGCGCTGGAGTGCATGCTGGCGAAGTGCCCGATGGTGGTTGGCTACCGCATGAAGCCGTTCACCTTCTGGCTGGCAAAGCGTCTGGTGAAAACCGACTACGTCTCCTTGCCGAATCTGCTGGCCGGTCGCGAGCTGGTCAAAGAGCTACTGCAGGATGAGTGCGAGCCGCAGGCGCTGGCCGCCGCCCTGCAGCCGCTGCTGGCCGATGGCAAAACCAGCCACGAGATGCATGAGACGTTCCGCGCGCTGCATCAGCAGATCCGCTGCAACGCCGATGAGCAGGCCGCGGACGCCGTACTGGAGTTAGCAAAACAATGATGGAGTTCGTCTATCCGCATACCCATCTGGTTGCCGGCGTTGATGAGGTTGGCCGCGGGCCGCTGGTTGGCGCGGTCGTGACCGCGGCGGTGATCCTCGATCCGGCGAAGCCGATTGTGGGTCTGAATGATTCCAAAAAACTCAGCGAAAAGCGTCGCCTGGCGCTGTGCGATGAGATTAAAGAGAAAGCGCTGTGCTGGAGCCTGGGGCGTGCCGAGCCGCACGAAATCGACGAGCTGAATATTCTGCATGCCACTATGCTGGCGATGCAGCGCGCCGTCGCCGGCCTGAGCATTGTTCCTGAGTTTGTCTTGATCGATGGCAACCGCTGTCCGTCGCTGCCGATGCCCTCTCTGGCGGTGGTGAAAGGCGACAGCCGGGTGGCAGAAATCAGCGCAGCGTCTATTCTGGCAAAAGTCACTCGTGACGCCGAAATGGCCACGCTGGACCTCGCATTTCCCCACTACGGATTTGCCCAGCATAAAGGCTATCCCACCGCTGTTCACCTGCAGAAGCTGCGGGAACACGGCGCAACAGAGCATCACCGGCGCAGTTTTGGTCCGGTGAAGCGTGCCCTGGGCCTGGCGTCCAACTAAGTCACCGGGATCTAAAGATGGCTGAACCACGTTTCGTACACCTGCGGGTGCACAGCGACTATTCCATGATCGATGGGCTGGCAAAGACCGGGCCACTGGTCAAGAAGGCGGCCTCGCTTGGCATGCCGGCGCTGGCGATCACCGATTTCACCAACCTGTGCGGGCTGGTGAAGTTCTACGGGACGGGACACGGCGCGGGTATTAAGCCGATTGTCGGCGCCGATTTTCACGTGCAGTGCGACCTGCTCGGCGATGAGTTTACCGAGCTGACCGTGCTGGCGGCGAACAACACCGGTTACCAGAACCTGACGCTGCTCATTTCCCGCGCCTATCAGCGCGGCTACGGCGCGCTGGGGCCGTGGATTGACCGCGACTGGCTGGTAGAACACCAGGAAGGGCTGATTCTGCTTTCCGGCGGCCGTAAAGGCGACGTCGGCGTTAGCCTGATCCGCGGCAATATGCCGTTAGTGGAACAGTGCGTCGCGTTCTATGAAGAGCATTTCCCGGACCGTTATTTTCTTGAGCTGATCCGCACCGGTCGTCAGGATGAAGAGGCCTATCTCCACGCCGCCGTGGCGCTGGCGGAAGCGCGCGGCCTGCCGGTGGTGGCGACCAACGATGTCCGCTTTCTCGACACCAGCGATTTCGACGCCCATGAAATCCGCGTCGCGATCCACGACGGCTTTACGCTCGACGACCCGAAACGGCCGCGCAACTACTCGCCGCAGCAATATATGCGCAGTGAGGAGGAGATGTGCGAGCTGTTCGCCGATATCCCGGAAGCGCTGGAGAACAGCGTCGAGATCGCCAAACGCTGCAACGTCACCGTGCGGCTTGGCGAATATTTCCTGCCGCAGTTCCCGACCGGCGATATGACCACGGAAGATTTCCTGGTCATGAAATCGAAAGAGGGTCTGGAAGAGCGGCTGGAATTTCTCTTCCCGGATCCTGCCGTCCGTGCTGAAAAGCGCCCGGAGTATGACCAGCGTCTGGATATTGAACTGCAGGTTATCAACCAGATGGGGTTCCCGGGCTACTTCCTGATCGTCATGGAGTTTATCCAGTGGTCGAAGGATAACGGCGTGCCGGTTGGCCCGGGCCGCGGTTCCGGCGCCGGCTCGCTGGTGGCCTACGCGCTGAAGATCACCGATCTTGATCCGCTGGAATTCGACCTGCTGTTCGAACGTTTCCTTAACCCGGAACGTGTCTCGATGCCCGACTTCGACGTCGATTTCTGCATGGAGAAACGCGACCAGGTTATTGAGCACGTGGCGGACATGTATGGCCGCGATGCGGTATCGCAGATCATCACCTTCGGTACCATGGCGGCGAAAGCGGTCATCCGCGATGTGGGCCGCGTGCTGGGTCACCCGTACGGCTTTGTCGACCGTATCTCCAAGCTGGTGCCGCCCGATCCGGGTATGACGCTGGCGAAAGCGTTTGAAGCCGAACCGCAGCTGCCGGAAATCTATGAGGCGGACGAAGAAGTTAAAGCGCTGATCGACATGGCGCGTAAGCTGGAAGGGGTGACGCGAAACGCCGGTAAACACGCCGGTGGGGTGGTTATCGCTCCCACTAAAATTACCGACTTTGCGCCGCTGTATTGCGATGAGCAGGGGCTGCATCCGGTTACCCAGTTTGACAAAAACGACGTGGAATACGCCGGGCTGGTAAAATTCGACTTCCTCGGTCTGCGTACGCTCACTATCATTAACTGGGCGCTGGAGATGATCAACAAGCGGCGGGCGAAAAACGGCGAAGGGCCGTTGGATATCGCCGCTATCCCGTTGGATGACAAGAAAAGCTTCGACATGCTGCAGCGCTCGGAAACCACCGCGGTCTTCCAGCTTGAATCGCGCGGCATGAAAGATCTGATTAAGCGTCTGCAGCCTGACTGCTTCGAAGATATGATCGCGCTGGTGGCCCTGTTCCGCCCGGGTCCGCTGCAGTCGGGGATGGTAGATAACTTTATCGACCGTAAGCACGGCCGCGAAGAGATTTCCTACCCGGACGTGCAGTGGCAGCATGAGAGCCTGAAACCGGTGCTGGAGCCGACCTACGGCATTATCCTGTATCAGGAACAGGTCATGCAGATTGCCCAGGTGCTCTCCGGTTATACCCTCGGCGGCGCGGATATGCTGCGCCGTGCGATGGGTAAGAAAAAACCGGAGGAGATGGCCAAGCAGCGTTCTATCTTTGAAGATGGGGCGAAGAAAAACGGCGTTGACGGCGAACTGGCGATGAAAATCTTCGACCTGGTGGAGAAATTCGCCGGTTACGGATTTAACAAGTCGCACTCCGCCGCCTACGCGCTGGTCTCCTACCAGACGCTGTGGCTTAAGGCGCACTATCCGGCTGAGTTTATGGCGGCGGTAATGACCGCCGATATGGACAACACCGAGAAGGTCGTTGGCCTGGTGGACGAGTGCTGGCGCATGGGGCTGAAAATTTTGCCCCCGGATATTAACTCCGGCCTGTACCATTTCCACGTTAACGACGACGGCGAGATTGTCTACGGCATCGGCGCCATCAAAGGCGTTGGCGAAGGGCCGATCGAAGCGATCATTGAGGCGCGCAACAATGGCGGTTATTTCCGCGAGCTGTTCGACCTCTGCGCGCGGACCGATATTAAAAAGCTCAACCGCCGGGTGCTGGAAAAACTGATTATGTCCGGGGCGTTCGATCGTCTCGGTCCGCATCGCGCGGCGCTGATGAACTCGCTGGGCGATGCGTTGAAAGCCGCCGACCAGCACGCGAAAGCGGAGGCTATTGGCCAGGCCGATATGTTCGGCGTACTGGCGGAAGAGCCTGAACAAATAGAACAGTCCTACGCCAGCTGCCAGCCATGGCCTGAGCAGGTGGTGCTGGATGGTGAAAGGGAAACCCTGGGGCTATACCTGACCGGGCACCCGATTAACCAGTACCTGAAAGAGATTGAGCGCTACGTCGGCGGCGTGCGGCTCAAAGACATGCATCCGACCGATCGTGGTAAAGTGACCACGGCGGCGGGGCTGGTGATTGCGGCGCGGGTAATGGTCACCAAGCGCGGCAATCGTATCGGCATCTGTACCCTGGATGACCGTTCCGGGCGTCTGGAGGTGATGTTGTTCACCGACGCGCTGGATAAATATCAGCAGTTGCTGGAAAAAGACCGCATACTTATCGTCAGCGGACAGGTCAGCTTTGATGACTTTAGCGGGGGGCTTAAAATGACCGCCCGCGAAGTCATGGACATTGACGAAGCCCGGGAAAAATATGCTCGCGGGCTTGCTATCTCGCTGACGGACAGGCAAATTGATGACCAGCTTTTAAACCGACTCCGTCAGTCTCTGGAACCCCACCGTTCGGGAACCATTCCAGTGCACCTCTACTATCAGAGGGCGGATGCACGCGCGCGGTTGCGTTTCGGCGCAACATGGCGCGTCTCTCCGAGCGATCGTTTACTTAACGATCTGCGTGGCCTTATCGGCTCGGAGCAGGTGGAACTGGAGTTTGACTAATACAGGAATACTATGAGTCTGAATTTCCTAGATTTTGAACAGCCGATTGCAGAGCTGGAAGCGAAAATCGATTCCCTGACTGCGGTAAGCCGTCAGGATGAGAAACTGGATATTAACATCGACGAAGAAGTGCATCGTCTGCGCGAGAAAAGCGTAGAGCTGACGCGCAAAATCTTCGCCGATCTCGGTGCATGGCAGGTTGCGCAACTGGCGCGCCACCCGCGCCGTCCTTATACCCTGGATTATGTCCGCCTGGCGTTCGACGAATTTGACGAACTGGCCGGTGACCGCGCCTACGCTGACGATAAAGCGATTGTCGGCGGTATCGCGCGTCTTGATGGTCGTCCGGTGATGATTATCGGCCACCAGAAAGGTCGCGAAACCAAAGAGAAGATCCGTCGCAACTTTGGTATGCCGGCCCCGGAAGGCTACCGCAAAGCGCTGCGCCTGATGGAAATGGCCGAGCGGTTTAAAATGCCGATCATCACCTTCATCGACACCCCTGGCGCCTACCCGGGCGTCGGCGCGGAAGAGCGTGGCCAGTCGGAAGCGATTGCCCGCAACCTGCGTGAGATGTCGCGTCTGAGCGTGCCGGTTATCTGCACCGTGATCGGCGAAGGCGGCTCCGGCGGCGCGCTGGCGATTGGCGTGGGCGACAAGGTCAATATGCTGCAGTACAGCACCTATTCGGTGATTTCGCCGGAAGGCTGCGCGTCCATTCTGTGGAAAAGCGCGGATAAAGCACCGCTGGCCGCGGAAGCGATGGGTATCGTCGCACCGCGTCTGAAAGAGCTGAAGCTGATTGATTCTATCGTTCAGGAACCGTTGGGCGGCGCGCACCGCAACCCGGAAGCGATGGCAGCGAGCCTGAAAGCGCAGCTGCTGGCAGACCTGGCCGATCTCGATCTGCTCAGCGAAGAAGAGCTGCTGAACCGCCGCTATCAGCGTCTGATGAGCTACGGTTACGCCTAAGTTTTCCGCTAGCGAAAAACACTAAGGGCCGGATTTTCCGGCCTTTTTTTTGTGTGCGATGCGCCCAGGGGATTGCTATGATGCTTGACTTAGGTGAATACCAGGAGGAAAGCGTGAATATTATCGCCATCATGGGGCCTCACGGCGTCTACCACAAAGACGAGCCGATCAAAGAACTGGAAGCGGCGCTGCAGCGCCAGGGCTTCCAGACCATCTGGCCGCAAAACAGCGCCGACCTGCTGCAGTTTATTGAGCACAACCCGCGCATCTGCGGGGTGATCTTCGACTGGGATGAATACAGCGTCGATCTGTGCAGCGATATCAATCAGCTCAATGAATATCTGCCCCTGTACGCCTTTATTAATGCCCACTCGACGATGGACGTCAGCAGTCAGGATCTGCGTATGACGCTGTGGTTCTTCGAATATGCGCTGGGACTCTCCGAAGAGATCGCCACCCGCATTGGGCAGTATACCCGCGAGTACCTGGACAATATCACCCCGCCGTTTACCCGCGCGCTGTTTAACTATGTGCAGGAGGGGAAGTATACCTTTTGTACACCGGGCCATATGGGCGGTAGCGCCTATCAGAAAAGCCCGGTGGGCTGCCTGTTCTATGATTTCTTTGGCGGAAATACGCTGAAGGCGGATGTCTCGATTTCGGTCACCGAGCTGGGCTCCCTGCTGGATCATACCGGCCCGCATCTGGAGGCGGAGGAGTATATTGCCCGCGCCTTTGGCGCTGAACAGAGCTACATGGTGACCAATGGCACCTCGACGTCCAACAAAATTGTTGGTATGTACTCGGCGCCCGCCGGCAGCACGCTGCTGATTGACCGTAACTGTCACAAATCACTGGCCCACCTGCTGATGATGAGCGATGTGGTTCCCTTGTGGCTGAAGCCGACCCGCAACGCGTTGGGGATCCTCGGCGGTATCCCCCGGCGCGAATTTACCCGCGACAGCATTCAGCAGAAAGTGCGCGACACGGGCGGGGCGCAGTGGCCCGTGCATGCGGTGATCACCAACTCCACCTACGATGGTCTGCTCTATAACACCACCTGGCTTAAGGAGACGCTCGACGTCCCGTCGATCCATTTCGATTCCGCCTGGGTGCCCTATACCCATTTCCATCCGATATATCAGGGGAAAAGCGGCATGAGCGGTGAGCGGATCCCCGGAAAAGTCATCTTCGAGACGCAGTCCACGCATAAGATGCTGGCCGCGCTGTCGCAGGCCTCGCTGATCCACATTAAGGGCAACTATGATGAAGAGACCTTTAATGAAGCCTTTATGATGCATACCTCGACGTCGCCGAGCTATCCCATCGTCGCGTCAATTGAGACCGCGGCGGCGATGTTGCGCGGTAACTCCGGTAAGCGCCTGATCCAGCGCTCCATTGAGCGGGCGCTGGACTTCCGCAAAGAGGTGCAGCGACTGCGCGAGGAGTCGGACGGCTGGTTCTTTGATATCTGGCAGCCGGAAGCGGTGGATAAAGCCGAGTGCTGGCCGGTGGCGCCTGGCGAAGACTGGCACGGTTTCAAAGATGCCGATGCGGATCATATGTATCTCGATCCGGTGAAGGTCACCATTCTGACGCCGGGCATGGACGAGCAGGGGAATATGGCTGAAGAGGGGATCCCGGCGGCGCTGGTGGCGAAGTTCCTCGACGAGCGGGGCGTGGTGGTGGAAAAAACGGGCCCCTACAACCTGCTGTTCCTGTTCAGCATCGGTATTGATAAAACCCGGGCGATGGGGCTGCTGCGCGGCCTGACCGAGTTCAAACGCGCCTACGATCTCAATCTGCGGGTGAAAAATATGTTGCCGGATCTGTACGCGGAAGATCCCGACTTCTACCGCAACATGCGGATCCAGGATCTGGCGCAGGGGATCCACCGCTTGATCCGTCAGCACCAGCTGCCGCAGCTGATGCTCAGCGCCTTTGACGTCCTGCCGGAAATGAAAATGACGCCGCATCACGCCTGGCAGCGCCAGATTAAGGGTGAGGTGGAAACCATTGAACTGGAGAACCTGGTCGGCCGGATTTCGGCCAACATGATCCTCCCTTATCCGCCGGGCGTACCGCTGCTGATGCCGGGAGAGATGATCACGGAGGAGAGCCGGGCAGTGCTCGATTTCCTGCTGATGCTCTGCTCTATCGGCCGTCATTATCCGGGGTTTGAGACCGATATTCACGGGGCGAAGCGCGATGAGGACGGCGTGTATCGGGTACGAGTCTTAAAAAATGACGAAAGGCTTGCGCGTTAACGGCGCGCACGAGTAACGTGGCTGGCTTAACAGAAGGAGTTTGACCATGCTGGGTTTGAAACGGGTTCACCATATTGCCATCATTGCGACTGACTACGCCCGCAGTAAAGCGTTCTATTGCGATATTCTGGGGTTTACGCTGCAAAGTGAGTTCTATCGCGCCGAGCGCGACTCCTGGAAGGGCGATCTGGCGCTCAATGGCGAGTACGTGATTGAGCTGTTCTCGTTCCCGTTTCCCCCGGCCCGCCCCAGTCGCCCCGAAGCCTGCGGGCTGCGTCATCTGGCCTTTAGCGTGGATGATATCGACGCCGCGGTAGCGCATCTGACGGCGCATGGCGTCGAGTGCGAAGCGATTCGCGTCGATCCCTTTACCGGCAAACGCTTTACCTTCTTTAGCGATCCGGACGACCTGCCGCTGGAAATATATCAGCAGTAAACCTTGCCAGCGCGACCCTGGCCCGGTAACTTGCCGGGCCATCACTTCTCGGTATGTTCGTGGATATGACGGCTGATATTGCGCATACGCTTCATCCCCATCGCCAGCTGCTGGTGGCCTTCAGCGGCGGTCTGGATTCGACGGTTCTCCTGCACCAGCTGGTGCTACTGCGGGAACAGGATCCCTCGCTGACGCTGCGGGCGGTGCATGTTCACCACGGCCTGAGCGCCCATGCAGACGACTGGGTGGCGCATTGTCGGCAGATTTGCCAGCAGTGGCAGGTGCCGCTGGTGGTGCATCATGTGACGTTAGCCAGGGGCGGTCTCGGCGTGGAGGCCCATGCCCGTGCGGCGCGCTATCAGGCCTTTCAGGATACGCTCAATGCCGGCGAGGTGTTAGTGACCGCCCAGCACCAGGATGACCAGTGCGAAACGCTGCTGCTGGCGTTAAAACGCGGCAGCGGTCCTACTGGTCTGTCGGCGATGGCGCCATCCTCTGCCTTTGCCGACAGTCGACTACTGCGTCCTCTCCTCAATGAAACCCGCGAATCGCTACGCCAGTGGGCGCTCGCCCATCAGCTGTCGTGGATTGAAGATGAGAGTAATCAGGACGATACCTATGACCGCAACTTTCTGCGCCTGCGGGTGATCCCGGTCCTGCGCGAGCGCTGGCCGCATTTTAGCGAGGCCGTTGCCCGCAGCGCCAGCCTGTGCGCCGAGCTGGAACAACTGCTGGACGAAATGCTGGCGGCGGAGCTGGCGTCGCTGGTGGCCGAAGATGGCTCGCTGGCTATCACGCCGTTGACGTCGATGAGCCCACCCCGTCGCGCGGCGCTGCTGCGTCGCTGGCTCGCCGGGCAGCAGGCGCCGATGCCGGCCCGGGAGGTGCCAGAGCGCCTCTGGCATGAGGTGGCGCTGGCGCGGGAAGATGCCAGCCCTTGTCTGCGGCTCGGGGATTTTACCGTCCGCCGTTTTCAACAGCGTTTGTACTGGGTGAAGTATCTTCCCGGCCAGACGGAAAGTGTCCAGCACTGGCCCGACTGGCGCCAGCCGCTGCGGCTGGCAGACGGTCTCGGCGAGCTGATGCTGCAGCCCGGCGGCAGGCTGCGCCCGCCGTCTGCGGATGAGCCGGTCACTGTCCGCTTTCGCGCCAGCGGCCACCTGCATATCGTCGGACGCCACGGCGGACGTAAGCTGAAGAAGATCTGGCAGGAGCTGGGCGTTCCTCCCTGGCGACGAGACACTACGCCGCTGCTGTTTTACGGCGAAACGCCGATCGCTGCAGCGGACGATCTGTTTGTGACCACCGAAGGTGAAGTGAAGGACGGGGAAGGGGTCAGGCTGTCATGGAGGAAAACGGGCGGTTAAGCCCGTTTTGATTCAGGATTCGCTCACCACCACGGTGCCGATTTCCGGGTGACTGAAGCTGGCGATTTTATCCAGGCGCAGCTCGCGGACGTTGCCGGCGAGTTCGACCACCAGATACTCGATATTTTTACGCGAGATTAGATCGCTGGCCTTTGCCTGCAGCTGTTCGCCATCCTTCAGCGCCAGCGTCAGCACCAGGTGATGCTGGCAAGCCAGTTCCAGGTTGTCGTAATCATCGCAGTTAATGGGTTGATAAGTATCATTCATTGACATAATCGCTCACCAGTAAGTTTGCTGCCGCATAAGCGGCCTTTTCCCTGACTGACTCCGAAAGGGCCTCATCCGCCGCAATCTCATTCAATACTTTCAACACGCAACCCAGCGCATCCGGGATATACCCTAAGTCTCCGCTGGCTATTTCCGCATACCGCTTGCGTATTAACTCACAATAGTGGTCCACATGCCCTCCTGTCAGCGTTCTGACTCAACCGTGGGATGCAAGTTTAAGCCTACGAAGATAAACTCTGTTTAGCAAGGGAACTATATCATAGTCATTTAAGCAATTTCAGCAGGATGAAACAGGTTGCTGCGATTGACGACAGCCTTTTGCCGCCAGTTTCGCTACAATGTCCGCCATTCTTTTCAGGAGTTTATTCATGGCGCTGAAAGCGACAATATATAAAGCTGCGGTAAATGTAGCCGATCTGGATCGCAACCAGTTTCTGGATGCTAACCTGACGCTGGCGCAGCACCCCTCGGAAACCCAGGAGCGCATGATGCTGCGCCTGCTGGCGTGGATCAAATATGCCGATGAACGGCTGCAGTTTACCCGCGGCCTGTCGTCGGACGACGAGCCGGAGCTGTGGCTGCTTAACGATCATCTCGGGGTCGATCTGTGGATCGAACTGGGTCTGCCGGATGAGCGGCGGATTAAGAAAGCCTGCTCACGGGCGCAGGCGGTGGCGCTGTTTGCCTATAATAGCCGGGCCGCTGAAATCTGGTGGCAGCAGAATCAGAACAAGCTTGCGGCGTACCCGAAGTTGACCATCTGGTATCTTGATGACGCGCAACTGGCGCAGCTTAGCGCCTTTGCCGACCGTACCATGACACTGCAGGCCACTCTGCAGGACGGTAGTATCTGGTTATCCGATGCTCGGAATAATCTGGAAATTCATTTGACGGCCTGGCAAGCACCGGCATGATTACCATTAGCCGCAGCGTGACCCTTGCCGATAACGAGGTCACGCTGGAAGGTATTCGTGCCCAGGGGGCCGGGGGCCAGCATGTGAACAAAGCGTCGACGGCAATCCATCTGCGCTTTGATATTAAAGCTTCAAGCCTGCCGGAGTTTTACAAAGAGCGCCTGCTCGCCGCCAGGCACCACTTAATTTCTGCTGACGGTGTGGTTATCATTAAGGCTCAGGAATACCGCAGCCAGGAGATGAACCGCGAAGCGGCGATTGCCCGGCTGGTGGCCCTCATAAAAGAATTAACCGCAGTGCAAAAAAGTCGCCGGGAGACGCGACCGACTCGGGCATCCAAAGAGCGACGCCTTGCTTCCAAGGCACAGAAGTCCTCAGTCAAGGCGCTGCGTGGGAAAGTTCGCCAGTGAAGACGTCGGCGAACGGGTGAAATGGATGATAAGGAAAGCAAAGTGAAGAAAATCGTATTCTCCGTGATAGCGGCCTGCTCGCTGTTCGCGCTGTTTGGTTGTAACCATCGCGCCGAGACTGACACCGTACAGCCAGCGGCGATGGAAGAGCTCAAACCGATGCAGCAAAGCTGGCGTGGGGTGCTGCCTTGCGCGGATTGTGAAGGTATCGACACCTCGCTGTTCCTGGAAAAAGACGGTACCTGGGTGATGAACGAGCACTACCAGGGCGCTCGTCGTGAACCGTCATCTTTTGCCTCTTATGGCACCTGGGCTCGCACAGCGGATAAACTGGTGCTGACCGACAGCAAAGGCGAGAAATCATATTTTCGCGCGAAGGGCGACAAGCTGGAGATGCTTGACCGCAACGGGAGCCCCGTTCAGTCTCCCCTCAATTATACCCTGGAGCCGGTGAAGGCCAGCCTGCCGACCACCCCGATGGCGATGCGCGGCATGTATTTCTATATGGCCGATGCGGCAACCTTTACCGATTGCGTGACCGGTAAACGCGTCGCGGTGGCGAACAATGCCCAGCTTGAGCGGGATTATGCCGCTGCCCGCGGCAATGATTCACGACCGGTGCTGCTGGTGGTGGAGGGGCACTTTACCCTCGAGGCGAACCCGGACACCGGCGAAATGATGAAGACGCTGATGACGGACCAGGCCGGCAAATTTATTCCCGGTAAAGACTGCAGCCATTGATTGTCAGGCCCCTGCCCGGGAAACGGGCAGGGGATGATCCCACACAGTACCCCCTACTTGCTCCTGCTATTCGCCCTGTCATATAAAGAGTGTGCGTGGGTCTGGCTGGCGGAAAAGCGCAAATCTTTTCTTTACTCCGCATCGTCCTTCGGTTTATTCAGCCCCACCAGCTTCCCGGCCTGAAGATAAACGCCTGGTTTCAGATGCCCGACATACTGTAGCTGCGTTTCGGGTTTAAACGTGGCGACGTCTCCTTCCCGCATGTGCAGCAGATCGGAAGGACTGATCCACGCCGCCTGCGCCAGGGTCAGCGGATGCCCGGCTCTGACGAAGGCCTCGCTAACAAACTCCGAGCAAAACCACGCTTTCTTGTCGGCGCTTGCCGCATCGCCCAGTTGCGCTTTGGCCAGGCCGCTCACGCACTGCTGACGAAAGTTACGCGAGAAAGGGTTGAGCGAGCAGAGTGGTTTGGTGACCATATAAGGGATAAACTGAATAATGCCGCGATAGTTATACCCGCTGTCTTTGACCTGCCAGGCAAAATTTTTCATCGCCGTTGCCTGGTCCGGCGTCAGGTCGGGCACCCTGAGGGCAAAGAGTTTATCGCTGTGCGCCAGCGCCTGCTGAACAGAAATCACCTGTACGCCAGCGCCGGTGGCTTCCGCGATCTGACCCTCGCCAAGATACAGTGCGACGTGGCTAACGGAAGAGGCGCTGAAGGCGCGGATCCCAAGCGAAGTGATACCCAGGCTGGACGAGAAGAGCAGGTCGCCGGAACGGAGATCGCTTTCGTCAATTTCGTGGAGCCCGCTGCCGGCAATCGAGCTTTGACGCTGGAGGGTGACAGCCCATGGCGGGGAGCGGCCCTCGGTAGCGGATGCGGAAGCGGCGCTGCGGCCGACGTCTACGGTGCAGGCGGTAAGCAGCAGCAGGGCGGAAGTAAGCAATCCGCTGCTGAGGATAGGTGCAGTCATAGGTACTTTCCTTGTAAAAAAAAGGCCCTGACATCCGTTCAGGGCCCTGAGGTGGTTGCTTAGCCTTTTATCGCTTTAACCAGATATTCCACGATATCACCGGTTTTAATCAGCTGCTTCTCACCATTGCGACGATACTTGTATTCGATATCATCGTTATCGAGGTTCCGATCGCCCAGCACGATGGTGTGCGGGATGCCGATCAGCTCCATATCGGCGAACATCACGCCAGGACGCTCTTTACGGTCGTCCATCAGCACGTCGATGCCATGTGCGCGCAGCTCGGCGTACAGCTTCTCGGCCAGCTCCTGCACGCGATAGGACTTGTGCATATTCATCGGCAGAATTGCCACCTGGAACGGCGCGATGGCGTCTGGCCAGATAATCCCGCGATCGTCAAAGTTTTGCTCAATGGCGGCGGCCACCACGCGGGTCACCCCAATACCGTAGCAGCCCATGGTCAGGATCTGGTTACGGCCATCTTCGCCCTGAACTGCGGCATTCATCGCCTGAGAGTACTTTGTACCCAGCTGGAAGATATGACCCACTTCGATACCGCGCTTGATAAGCAGAGTACCTTTGCCGTCCGGGCTCGGATCGCCGGCAACGACGTTACGAATATCGGCGACTTCCGGCGTGGCAACGTCGCGATCCCAGTTGATGCCGAAGTAGTGTTTGCCATCGATGTTAGCGCCAGCGGCGAAATCGCTCATTACCGCGACGGTACGGTCGATAACCACCGGGATCGGCAGGTTCACCGGACCCAGGGAGCCCGGACCCGCTTTCACCAGAGCGCGGATCTCTTCTTCGGTGGCGAAGGTCAGCGGGCTGGCGACCTGCGGCAGTTTTTCCGCTTTCACTTCGTTCAGCTCGTGATCGCCGCGCACCAGCAGGGCAACCAGCGGGGAGGCGCTACCTTCAACCGCTTTCACCAGCAGGGTCTTCACGGTTTTTTCGATCGGCAGGTCGAACTGCTCAACCAGCTCGGCGATGGTTTTGGCGTTCGGCGTATCAACCAGGGTCATCTCCTGGGTGGCGGCTGCGCGCGGCTCTTTTGGCGCAACGGCTTCCGCAAACTCGATGTTTGCCGCGTAGTCGGAGCTGTCGGAGAAGATCACATCGTCTTCGCCGCTCTGCGCCAGCACCTGGAATTCATGAGAGGCGCTGCCGCCGATAGAACCGGTGTCAGCCTGTACCGCACGGAAATCCAGCCCCATACGACTGAAGATTTTGCTGTAAGCGGTATACATCGCGTCGTAGGTTTCCTGCAGCGATTCCTGAGAGGTATGGAAAGAGTAAGCATCTTTCATCAGGAATTCACGGGAGCGCATCACGCCGAAACGCGGGCGCACTTCGTCGCGGAATTTGGTCTGGATCTGATAGAAGTTCAGCGGCAACTGCTTATAGGAGTTCAGCTCGTTGCGGATCAGATCGGTAATGACCTCTTCGTGGGTTGGACCGAGGACGAACGGGCGATCGCCGCGATCGGCAATGCGCAGCAGTTCCGGGCCATACTGCTCCCAGCGACCGCTCTCCTGCCACAGTTCAGAGGGCTGAACGACCGGCATTAACACCTCGATCGCACCGGCGTTGTTCATCTCTTCACGCACGATGTTTTCGACTTTTTTCAGGACGCGCACGCCGGTCGGCAGCCAGGTGTATAACCCGGAGGCCAGCTTGCGGATCATCCCGGCGCGCAGCATCAGCTGGTGGCTGATTACCTCGGCGTCGGCAGGTGTCTCCTTCAGAGTGGAGAGCAGATATTGGCTAGTACGCATGTTGTAACGGTTCCAGTTAAACGAGCGGAACAGGCTGGTTGCCCAGCCTGAAACAAAAAAAGTGGTTTAGTTTACCAGTGTGGCAAAGATGCCAAAAGAGAGGAAAAATAAAATTAGCGCGCTTCGAGGGCAAAGACTTCAAAACCAGAGGCAATCACCCGCCAGCGGACGTTGAAATCCAGCAACCAGACGGCATAATTTTTTCCTGCTTCTTCCTCTTTACGGTAGGCCGGGCGCGGATCCTGCGCCAATACTTCGCGGATAAACGCTTTGATATGCGGGTAGCGTTTTTCCAGGGTCAGTAACTGTGCTTCTGTTTCCGGTGTAAAACTGACGTTCATACCCGCCAGCGGCGCCTGTTGCGCATAGCTGGCGCTGGCATCCGGCAGGGCTTCGGCGAAAGGAAGATACGGTTTGATATCAACCACCGGCGTCCCGTCGACGAGATCGAGGCTACCGAGTTCCAGGATCACCTGATCCTTCTGGCAGCGAACGCCTTTCAGCTCAACCAGCGACATGCCGATGGGGTTGGGGCGAAACGTCGAACGGGTGGCGAAGACGCCCATCCGCGCATTGCCTCCCAGTCGGGGAGGGCGCACCGTCGGACGCCAACCGCCTTCCATGGTCTGATGAAACACAAACAGGATCCACAGATGGCTGAAGTTTTCCAGGCCTCGCACGGCGTCGGCCTGGTTGTAGGGCGCAACCAGATGCAGTTCTCCGCCGCCGTGTTTCACCAGACCAGGCTGGCGAGGAACGGCAAATTTCTCTTTATACGGCGAGCGGATAACGCCTATCTGCGCGAACTGGAATGCACTCATTGTGCCGAAACGTTAAGCGCCGAGCCCAGACAAACCGCCTGACGGTAGCAGCCTGGCGTGCCGCTGGTCACTTCGCAGCGGTGAAGCAGGACGGCATTGGCTTTCATGCGTGCCGCATTCACCTGCAGACGCTTGCGGGCGGTTGGGATGTTCGGCGGAGAATCCTGATTTGAGGCCTGGCATGACTCACCAGTCACTTCACCCAGATCGCGGAACGGTTTTCCCACCAGCTCTGACGCATCGGTATAAATACGTACCGGCGCCGGACGGGTTGCGCGTGGTTTGCTCGGCTCAGATTTAACCGGGGGGGTTGCAGTGCTTTGAACAGGTTCAACGGGGGATCTGCTTAGCATGGAACAACCGCTTAACATGAGTGCTAACAAACAGACCGGTAAAGCACGCATAGTATTTCCTCAATGAATAAAAAACAGGGCGTTATTGAATCAGGTGCTTGCATAAATGACAAGACGGGCGTGAAGCCCGTCCTGAATGATATTACGGTGAGAAAAGATTACCAGCCTTTCACTGCGCCGCCGTTAAAGATCTTGTTCGCCGCTTCGTAAACTTCATCGCTCTGGTAAGCCTGAACGAATTTCTTCACATTCTCAGCATCTTTATTGTCTTCACGCGCCACAATCAGGTTCACGTAAGGAGACTCTTTGCCTTCAACAAAGATACCGTCTTTCGCCGGGGTCAGGCCAATCTGGCTGGCGTAAGTGGTGTTGATGACGGCCAGCGCAATCTGTGCGTCGTCCAGCGAACGCGGCAGCTGTGGCGCTTCCAGTTCAACAATTTTCAGGTTTTTCGGGTTCTCGACGATATCCAGCGAGGTCGGCAGCAGGCCCACGCCGTCTTTCAGTTTGATCAGACCCACCTGCTGCAGCAGCAGCAGGGAACGGCCGAGGTTAGTCGGATCGTTCGGGACGGCGATCTGCGAGCCCGGCTGCAGTTCGTCCAGCGATTTGATTTTCTTCGAGTAACCCGCGATCGGATAGACGAAGGTGTTGCCAACGGAGACCAGCTTATAGCCACGGTCTTTAATCTGCTGGTCGAGATACGGTTTATGCTGGAAGGCGTTCACGTCGATATCGCCTTTGCTTAGCGCTTCGTTTGGCAGCACGTAATCGTTGAAGGTCACCAGCTCAACATCGAGACC
The DNA here is from genome assembly GCF_033100215.1 of Klebsiella sp. w6. NCBI lineage: Bacteria > Pseudomonadati > Pseudomonadota > Gammaproteobacteria > Enterobacterales > Enterobacteriaceae > Klebsiella > Klebsiella sp. w6. Next base: position 4,513,939 of record NZ_CP136907.1, on the reverse strand, counting down.
ATACTTCTCTTTTGCCACTTTCTGCGCAACTTCAGCGACCTGCTGTTCCGCCCCGACGATAACGCCGACTTTAATATGATTCGGATCTTTTTCATCCTGACCGCAACCCACCAGTGCCAGAGAACCGATTAACGCGCCAACTGCCGCAAAGGTTTTGAAATTAAAGGCCATGTTATTTCCTTCCTGTAAGAATGAGTGTTGTCTGCCAATAACGTTATTTATGAGTCACAGCCCGGACGATACGATCGCCAGAGAATTGAATTAAATAAACCAGAATAACCAGTAACACCAGTACGGTATTCATCACCGTTGCGTTGTAGCCGATATAACCGTACTGATAACCAATCTGCCCCAGACCACCGGCGCCCACCGCGCCGCCCATGGCGGAGTAGCCTACCAGGGTAATAAGAGTGATGGTGGCGGCGTTGACCAGCCCCGGCAGCGCTTCAGGCAGCAGAACCTTGCGGACGATCTGCAGCGGTGTGGCGCCCATCGCGCGGGAAGCTTCGATGAGCCCGGTCGGGATCTCCAGCAGGGCGTTCTCCACCATGCGGGCGATAAACGGCGCGGCGCCCACCGTCAGCGGAACGATTGCCGCCTGCAGGCCGATCGAGGTGCCGACGATTACGCGGGTAAACGGGATCATCCAGACCAGCAGGATAATGAACGGGATGGAACGGAAAATATTCACCACCGCCGACAGAGTACGGTACAGTTTGGCATTGGCGACGATTTGCCCCGGCCGGGTCACATACAGCAGCACGCCCACCGGCAGACCAAGGACAAAACCGAAGAAGCCGGAGACAAAGGTCATTGCCAGCGTTTCCCAAACGCCGCGCAACAGCAGCCACATCATTGCCTCAGACATAACCCAATACCTCTACTTTTACATGATGTTCCTGCAGCCAGGCGATGGCCGCCTGAGTGTCTTCCTGTGTACCGTGCATTTCGGTGAGCATGATGCCGAACTTCACCCCGCCGGCATAATCCATCTGCGCGCTGATAATGTTGTTATTCACATTGAAGCGACGCGCGGTTTCAGAGAGCAGCGGCGCATCGACGGAGTGGCCGGTAAATTCCATACGCAGCATCGGCACGCTATCCGCTGTGGCAGTAGATTTCAGGCGCGCCTGGTAGTCATCCGGAATATCGAGGTGCAGCGTGGACTGAATAAACTGCTGGGCCAGCGGCGTCTTCGGATGGGAGAAGACTTCGCTCACCGTATCCTGCTCGATCAGTTGACCGTTGCTAATGACCGCCACGCAGTCGCAGATGCGTTTCACCACATCCATTTCGTGGGTGATCAGCAGAATGGTTAGTCCCAGACGCCGGTTAATGTCTTTCAGCAGTTCGAGAATGGAACGGGTGGTGGCCGGGTCGAGGGCGCTGGTGGCTTCATCGCACAGCAATACCTTCGGGTTGCTGGCCAGCGCGCGGGCAATAGCGACGCGCTGTTTCTGGCCACCGGAGAGATTAGCCGGGTAGCTGTCGTGCTTATCACCCAGGCCGACGAGATCCAGCAGCTCCGTCACACGGCGTTTGATTTCTGCCTGCGGGGTGTTATCCAGTTCCAGGGGCAACGCGACGTTGCCGAAAACGGTCCGGGAGGCCAGCAGGTTAAAATGCTGGAAAATCATGCCAATCTGACGGCGCGCACGGGTTAGCTCTTTTTCCGACAGTGCAGTCAATTCCTGACCGTCAACCTGTACGCTGCCCTCGGTCGGGCGCTCCAGCAGGTTGACGCAGCGAATCAGCGTACTTTTACCGGCGCCGGAGGCTCCGATGACGCCATAAATTTGTCCGGCAGGGACATGCAGGCTGACGTTATTCAGCGCCTGAATGCTGCGATTCCCCTGCTGGAACACTTTGGTGATATTGGAAAGTTTAATCATCAGTTATTTATTATCGTTTAGCCGTTTGCCGTGGCATTTTCTTCTGCCGTATCCAGGCGATGCCTGGCAATGAAATGGATGTTAAGGCATCCAGACGTCTAAATCAATCTGACTCTTTATAATGAGCACTTTCTTGCATGCTGAAACATGCGATACTAACGGCACTAGCCTTTTTCAGGAGCAAACCGGTGGCAAAGTCAGTACCCGCAATTTTTCTCGACCGTGACGGCACTATTAATGTCGATCATGGCTACGTCCACGAAATCGACAATTTTGAATTTATCGATGGCGTCATTGACGCGATGCGCGAACTAAAAGAGATGGGCTATGCGCTGGTGCTGGTCACTAACCAGTCCGGTATTGCACGCGGTAAATTTACCGAAGCCCAGTTTGAAACGCTGACCGAATGGATGGACTGGTCTCTGGCCGATCGTGGCGTCGACCTGGACGGTATCTACTATTGCCCGCATCACCCGCAGGGTGCGGTGGAGGAGTACCGTCAGACTTGTGATTGTCGTAAACCGCATCCGGGGATGCTGATCTCCGCCCGCGATTATCTGCATATCGATATGGCTTCTTCCTATATGGTAGGGGACAAACTGGAAGATATGCAGGCTGCTGCGGCGGCAGATGTCGGTACTAAAGTGCTGGTGCGTACCGGTAAGCCCCTGACTGAAGAAGCGGAAAAAGCGGCTGACTGGGTGCTAAATAGCCTGACAGAGCTGCCTGCGGCGATTAAAAAGCAGTAAAAATAAGCGTTGCGTTTAAAAGATGAGCGGTTGAAATAAAATTGTATTTTTCCGCTTGTCATTCCCGGAGAGCTCCCTATAATGCGCCTCCATCGACACGGCGGATGTGAATCACTTCACACAAACAGCCGGTTCGGTTGAAGAGAAAAATCCTGAAAAACGGGTTGACTCTGAAAGAGGAAAGCGTAATATACGCCACCTCGCGACAGAGCGCTAAAGCGCGTCGCAACTGCTCTTTAACAATTTATCAGACAATCTGTGTGGGCACTCAAAGTGACATGGATTCTTAACGTCCTCGGACGAAAAATGAATACCAAGTCTCTGAGTGAACATACGTAATTCATTACGAAGTTTAATTCACGAGCATCAAACTTAAATTGAAGAGTTTGATCATGGCTCAGATTGAACGCTGGCGGCAGGCCTAACACATGCAAGTCGAGCGGTAGCACAGAGAGCTTGCTCTCGGGTGACGAGCGGCGGACGGGTGAGTAATGTCTGGGAAACTGCCTGATGGAGGGGGATAACTACTGGAAACGGTAGCTAATACCGCATAACGTCGCAAGACCAAAGTGGGGGACCTTCGGGCCTCATGCCATCAGATGTGCCCAGATGGGATTAGCTAGTAGGTGGGGTAACGGCTCACCTAGGCGACGATCCCTAGCTGGTCTGAGAGGATGACCAGCCACACTGGAACTGAGACACGGTCCAGACTCCTACGGGAGGCAGCAGTGGGGAATATTGCACAATGGGCGCAAGCCTGATGCAGCCATGCCGCGTGTGTGAAGAAGGCCTTCGGGTTGTAAAGCACTTTCAGCGGGGAGGAAGGCGGTGAGGTTAATAACCTCATCGATTGACGTTACCCGCAGAAGAAGCACCGGCTAACTCCGTGCCAGCAGCCGCGGTAATACGGAGGGTGCAAGCGTTAATCGGAATTACTGGGCGTAAAGCGCACGCAGGCGGTCTGTCAAGTCGGATGTGAAATCCCCGGGCTCAACCTGGGAACTGCATTCGAAACTGGCAGGCTAGAGTCTTGTAGAGGGGGGTAGAATTCCAGGTGTAGCGGTGAAATGCGTAGAGATCTGGAGGAATACCGGTGGCGAAGGCGGCCCCCTGGACAAAGACTGACGCTCAGGTGCGAAAGCGTGGGGAGCAAACAGGATTAGATACCCTGGTAGTCCACGCTGTAAACGATGTCGATTTGGAGGTTGTGCCCTTGAGGCGTGGCTTCCGGAGCTAACGCGTTAAATCGACCGCCTGGGGAGTACGGCCGCAAGGTTAAAACTCAAATGAATTGACGGGGGCCCGCACAAGCGGTGGAGCATGTGGTTTAATTCGATGCAACGCGAAGAACCTTACCTGGTCTTGACATCCACAGAACTTTCCAGAGATGGATTGGTGCCTTCGGGAACTGTGAGACAGGTGCTGCATGGCTGTCGTCAGCTCGTGTTGTGAAATGTTGGGTTAAGTCCCGCAACGAGCGCAACCCTTATCCTTTGTTGCCAGCGGTTAGGCCGGGAACTCAAAGGAGACTGCCAGTGATAAACTGGAGGAAGGTGGGGATGACGTCAAGTCATCATGGCCCTTACGACCAGGGCTACACACGTGCTACAATGGCATATACAAAGAGAAGCGACCTCGCGAGAGCAAGCGGACCTCATAAAGTATGTCGTAGTCCGGATTGGAGTCTGCAACTCGACTCCATGAAGTCGGAATCGCTAGTAATCGTAGATCAGAATGCTACGGTGAATACGTTCCCGGGCCTTGTACACACCGCCCGTCACACCATGGGAGTGGGTTGCAAAAGAAGTAGGTAGCTTAACCTTCGGGAGGGCGCTTACCACTTTGTGATTCATGACTGGGGTGAAGTCGTAACAAGGTAACCGTAGGGGAACCTGCGGTTGGATCACCTCCTTACCTTAAAGAACCTGCCTTTGTAGTGCTCACACAGATTGTCTGATGAAAATAGAGCAGTAAGTAATCTCTGCAGGCTTGTAGCTCAGGTGGTTAGAGCGCACCCCTGATAAGGGTGAGGTCGGTGGTTCAAGTCCACTCAGGCCTACCAAATTCGCTCTCGTGCTTTGTTGTGGCAAAGCTCGCATACTTCAGTATGCTTCGCTTCACCACGCCGCGCCCGAAAACGAATTAAGGTTAAAAGAGATTCATTCGATGGGGCTATAGCTCAGCTGGGAGAGCGCCTGCTTTGCACGCAGGAGGTCTGCGGTTCGATCCCGCATAGCTCCACCATCTTTACTGCAAACACAAGAAAACTTCAGAGTGAACCTGAAAAGGTGCACTGCGAAGTTTTGCTCTTTAAAAATCTGGATCAAGCTGAAAATTGAAACGACACACAGTTAATGTGTGTTCGAGTCTCTCAAATTTTCGCGACACGATGATGTTTTACGAAACATCTTCGGGTTGTGAGGTTAAGCGACTAAGCGTACACGGTGGATGCCCTGGCAGTCAGAGGCGATGAAGGACGTGCTAATCTGCGAAAAGCGTCGGTAAGGTGATATGAACCGTTATAACCGGCGATGTCCGAATGGGGAAACCCAGTGCAATTCGTTGCACTATCGTTAACTGAATACATAGGTTAACGAGGCGAACCGGGGGAACTGAAACATCTAAGTACCCCGAGGAAAAGAAATCAACCGAGATTCCCCCAGTAGCGGCGAGCGAACGGGGAGCAGCCCAGAGTCTGAATCAGCTTGTGTGTTAGTGGAACGGTCTGGAAAGTCCGACGGTACAGGGTGATAGTCCCGTACACCAAAATGCACAGGTTGTGAACTCGAAGAGTAGGGCGGGACACGTGGTATCCTGTCTGAATATGGGGGGACCATCCTCCAAGGCTAAATACTCCTGACTGACCGATAGTGAACCAGTACCGTGAGGGAAAGGCGAAAAGAACCCCGGCGAGGGGAGTGAAAAAGAACCTGAAACCGTGTACGTACAAGCAGTGGGAGCACCTTCGGGTGTGACTGCGTACCTTTTGTATAATGGGTCAGCGACTTATATTCTGTAGCAAGGTTAACCGTATAGGGGAGCCGCAGGGAAACCGAGTCTTAACTGGGCGTTAAGTTGCAGGGTATAGACCCGAAACCCGGTGATCTAGCCATGGGCAGGTTGAAGGTTGGGTAACACTAACTGGAGGACCGAACCGACTAATGTTGAAAAATTAGCGGATGACTTGTGGCTGGGGGTGAAAGGCCAATCAAACCGGGAGATAGCTGGTTCTCCCCGAAAGCTATTTAGGTAGCGCCTCGTGAACTCATCTTCGGGGGTAGAGCACTGTTTCGGCTAGGGGGTCATCCCGACTTACCAACCCGATGCAAACTACGAATACCGAAGAATGTTATCACGGGAGACACACGGCGGGTGCTAACGTCCGTCGTGAAGAGGGAAACAACCCAGACCGCCAGCTAAGGTCCCAAAGTCATGGTTAAGTGGGAAACGATGTGGGAAGGCACAGACAGCCAGGATGTTGGCTTAGAAGCAGCCATCATTTAAAGAAAGCGTAATAGCTCACTGGTCGAGTCGGCCTGCGCGGAAGATGTAACGGGGCTAAACCATGCACCGAAGCTGCGGCAGCGACACTATGTGTTGTTGGGTAGGGGAGCGTTCTGTAAGCCTGCGAAGGTGGCCTGTGAGGGTTGCTGGAGGTATCAGAAGTGCGAATGCTGACATAAGTAACGATAAAGCGGGTGAAAAGCCCGCTCGCCGGAAGACCAAGGGTTCCTGTCCAACGTTAATCGGGGCAGGGTGAGTCGACCCCTAAGGCGAGGCCGAAAGGCGTAGTCGATGGGAAACAGGTTAATATTCCTGTACTTGGTGTTACTGCGAAGGGGGGACGGAGAAGGCTATGTTAGCCGGGCGACGGTTGTCCCGGTTTAAGCATGTAGGCGGAGGTTCCAGGTAAATCCGGTACCTTTTAACGCTGAGGTGTGATGACGAGGCACTACGGTGCTGAAGTAACAAATGCCCTGCTTCCAGGAAAAGCCTCTAAGCATCAGGTAACATTAAATCGTACCCCAAACCGACACAGGTGGTCAGGTAGAGAATACCAAGGCGCTTGAGAGAACTCGGGTGAAGGAACTAGGCAAAATGGTGCCGTAACTTCGGGAGAAGGCACGCTGGTGTGTAGGTGAAGTCCCTGCGGACGGAGCTGAGACCAGTCGAAGATACCAGCTGGCTGCAACTGTTTATTAAAAACACAGCACTGTGCAAACACGAAAGTGGACGTATACGGTGTGACGCCTGCCCGGTGCCGGAAGGTTAATTGATGGGGTTATCCGTAAGGAGAAGCTCTTGATCGAAGCCCCGGTAAACGGCGGCCGTAACTATAACGGTCCTAAGGTAGCGAAATTCCTTGTCGGGTAAGTTCCGACCTGCACGAATGGCGTAATGATGGCCAGGCTGTCTCCACCCGAGACTCAGTGAAATTGAACTCGCTGTGAAGATGCAGTGTACCCGCGGCAAGACGGAAAGACCCCGTGAACCTTTACTATAGCTTGACACTGAACATTGAGCCTTGATGTGTAGGATAGGTGGGAGGCTTTGAAGCGTGGACGCCAGTCTGCGTGGAGCCAACCTTGAAATACCACCCTTTAATGTTTGATGTTCTAACGTTGGCCCCTTATCGGGGTTGCGGACAGTGTCTGGTGGGTAGTTTGACTGGGGCGGTCTCCTCCCAAAGAGTAACGGAGGAGCACGAAGGTTAGCTAATCCTGGTCGGACATCAGGAGGTTAGTGCAATGGCATAAGCTAGCTTGACTGCGAGCGTGACGGCGCGAGCAGGTGCGAAAGCAGGTCATAGTGATCCGGTGGTTCTGAATGGAAGGGCCATCGCTCAACGGATAAAAGGTACTCCGGGGATAACAGGCTGATACCGCCCAAGAGTTCATATCGACGGCGGTGTTTGGCACCTCGATGTCGGCTCATCACATCCTGGGGCTGAAGTAGGTCCCAAGGGTATGGCTGTTCGCCATTTAAAGTGGTACGCGAGCTGGGTTTAGAACGTCGTGAGACAGTTCGGTCCCTATCTGCCGTGGGCGCTGGAGAATTGAGGGGGGCTGCTCCTAGTACGAGAGGACCGGAGTGGACGCATCACTGGTGTTCGGGTTGTCATGCCAATGGCACTGCCCGGTAGCTAAATGCGGAAGAGATAAGTGCTGAAAGCATCTAAGCACGAAACTTGCCCCGAGATGAGTTCTCCCTGAGACTATAAGTCTCCTGAAGGAACGTTGAAGACGACGACGTTGATAGGCCGGGTGTGTAAGCGCAGCGATGCGTTGAGCTAACCGGTACTAATGAACCGTGAGGCTTAACCTTACAACGCCGAAGCTGTTTTGGCGGATTTGAGAGAATTTTCAGCTCTGATACAGATTACTCGATGCGTCCGTGAGACGTGTTGAAAACAGAATTTGCCTGGCGGCACTAGCGCGGTGGTCCCACCTGACCCCATGCCGAACTCAGAAGTGAAACGCCGTAGCGCCGATGGTAGTGTGGGGTCTCCCCATGTGAGAGTAGGGAACTGCCAGGCATCAAATTGCAGTAAGCCGGGGTGACAACCGGTGGCAATAAAGCGAAGAAATTCGGTGGAGCGGTAGTTCAGTCGGTTAGAATACCTGCCTGTCACGCAGGGGGTCGCGGGTTCGAGTCCCGTCCGTTCCGCCACTTATTAAGAGCCCTGAGCATTTGCTCAGGGCTTTTTTGTTTGATCTGTTCTCTATTATTGCTAATTCAGCAAAAATCCTCTGCATTAATCGCTCTTTTTCTCCTCCACACCATCAGCCATAATTTCATCCGTTAACCGAAATGAAGAAATAACGAGGAAAATCATGGCAATCCCTGCATTTGGTCTTGGCACCTTCCGTCTGAAAGATGATGTTGTTATCGCATCCGTAAAAACCGCGCTGGAGCTGGGCTATCGTGCTATCGACACCGCGCAAATCTATGACAACGAAGCAGCGGTGGGTCAGGCCATCGCCGAAAGCGGCGTGCCGCGTGATGAGCTGTTCATCACGACCAAAATCTGGATCGAAAACCTGAGCAAAGACAAACTCATCGCCAGCCTGAAAGAGAGCCTGCATAAGCTGCGCACTGACTATGTTGATCTCACGCTGATCCACTGGCCGTCACCGAACGATGCGGTAGCTGTTGAAGAGTTTATGGCAGCCCTGATGGAAGCGAAGAAGCTGGGTCTGACCCGTCAGATCGGTATCTCCAACTTCACTATTCCACTGATGGAGCGCGCGATTGCCGCCGTTGGCGCTGAGAATATCGCGACTAACCAGATTGAGCTCTCGCCGTATCTGCAAAACCGTAAAGTGGTCGATTGGGCGCGTGAGCACGGCATCCATATCACCTCTTACATGACGCTGGCCTACGGTAAGGCACTGAAAGATGAAGTGATTGCCCGCATCGCGGCGAAACATGGTGCGACCCCAGCGCAGGTTATCCTGGCATGGGCGATGGGCGAAGGCTATGCGGTTATCCCATCGTCCACCAAACGTGACAATCTGGCCAGCAACCTGAAAGCGCAGGATCTGCAGCTGGATGATGAAGATCGTAAAGCGATCGCCGCACTCGACTGCAACGATCGTCTGGTGAGTCCGGAAGGTCTGGCTCCACAGTGGGATTAATCTCCCGCTTTCGGCATGCCGTTCGCACTGCCGTCTGAGACGATATTACGACAGCTCCTTCGGGAGCTGTTTGACGTGCTCACTTAGAAAGTCAATAAATGCCCTGATGCGCGTGCTGACCGCCCGGTCGCTGTAGTACACCGCACTGAATGGCATCTCCACCGGCAAGCGTTTGTCGGCAAGTAACTCCACAAACTCCCCACGGCCAATCTCTTTATCCACCATATAATCCGACAAACAGGCTATGCCGTTACCGGTCAGGCACAGCTGCTTGAGCGTTTCGCCGCTATTGGAGGACACCGCCGATTCGATCTCTAACAGCTGACCATCGCAACAGGAGACAGGCCAGGTATTCAGCGATACCGGCTCGGTGAACCCGAGGCAGTGATGCTGTTTCAGATCTGACGGATGCTGCGGCATACCGTAGCGCGCGACATAGTCTGGCGAGGCGACGATCTTACGATAGCTGGTAAATAGCGGTCGGGCGCGCAGGCTGGAATCCGTTAAGGTCCCGGCCCGAATGGCCACATCCACTTTTCGTTCAATCAGGTTAATAAACGTCTCTGAAGAGACGAGCGACAGCGTCATTTCCGGGTAGCGCTCGCGAAATGGCTTCACCAGCGGCATGAGAAAATGCAGCATCACCGGCGTCGCGGCATCCACCCGCAGCAGGCCCCGCGGCGTTGTGCGCGTTTCCAGCAGGTCATTCTCTGCTGCCGCCATTTCCTGCAAGACCACCTGCATCCGGCGAAAATAGCGCTCGCCTTCCTCCGTCAGACTGAGCTGGCGGGTGGTCCGATTGAGCAGGCTTACGCCTAGCTTTGATTCCAGCTTCTTGACCGCCCGGCTGACGGCAGAGTTGGCCTGTCCGAGCTGCTCGGCCGCCCGGCTGAAACTTCCGCTTTCCACCACCGCCACAAAGATGGCGATCTCCTCTGATGTGGCTCTCATTATTGCACCTGTAGCAAAATTCTATTGATACTTTGATAGTTTTTGTTATTTATACAACCCTTCATACTACGTGTCATCTTAATCCTGATGCTACGGAGTAAATTATGCCACTGGCGCTATTTGCCTTAACTATCGGTGCCTTCGCGATTGGCACCACTGAATTTGTGATTGTCGGCCTGGTCCCGACTATCGCGCAACAACTCTCTATCTCTCTGCCTTCGGCGGGACTGCTGGTCTCTATCTACGCGCTGGGCGTGGCGATTGGCGCTCCGGTGCTGACGGCGTTAACGGGGCGTATGCCGCGTAAACAGCTGCTGCTGGCGTTGATGGTCCTGTTTACGGCGGGTAATGTGCTGGCCTGGCAGGCCCCGGGCTATGAAACGCTGATCCTGGCGCGATTGCTGACCGGTCTGGCACACGGCGTGTTCTTCTCTATTGGCTCGACAATCGCCACCAGCCTGGTGGCAAAAGAGAAAGCCGCCTCAGCTATCGCTATTATGTTCGGCGGCCTGACGGTCGCGCTGGTCACCGGGGTGCCGTTCGGGACTTTCATCGGTCAGCATTTTGGCTGGCGGGAAACGTTCCTCGCGGTATCGATTCTGGGCGTGATTGCGCTTATCAGCAGTCTGCTTCTGGTACCGAATAATATTCCGGGCCGCGCCAGCGCCAGCCTGCGCGATCAGATGAAAGTCTTAACTCATCCTCGCCTGCTGATGATCTACGCCATTACTGCGCTGGGCTATGGCGGCGTATTTACCGCCTTTACTTTTCTTGCTCCGATGATGCAGGAGCTGGCCGGTTTCAGTCCGTCTGCGGTTAGCTGGATCCTGTTGGGCTACGGTGTCTCGGTCGCTATTGGCAATGTGTGGGGAGGCAAACTGGCCGATAAGCATGGCGCCGTCTCCGCGCTGAAGTTTATCTTCGCCGCGCTGGTTGTGCTGCTGCTGGTCTTCCAGTTGACCGCCAGCATCCACTATGCTGCGCTGGCAACGGTGCTGGTAATGGGTATTTTCGCCTTCGGCAACGTGCCAGGTCTGCAGGTATACGTGGTGCAAAAAGCCGAACAGTATACGCCTGGCGCCGTCGACGTCGCTTCCGGCCTGAATATTGCCGCCTTCAATATTGGTATTGCGCTGGGGTCCATCGTCGGCGGGCAGACGGTTGAACGGTATGGTCTGGCGCAGACGCCGTGGATTGGTGCGGTGATTGTGCTGGTCGCCCTGCTGTTGGTGGTGCTGAGCGGTCGTTTAGATAAATCGCCGCGCCGTTCGGCAGCGGTTTCTCTCGAAGGCTAAGGGTTTATCGCAAATTGCATTGAAAGTGGATGGGAAAATCCCTATAACAGAAGAACCAGTCGTTGTTGGGCTGGTTTCTGTTATTGAGGATTGATGCCCAAATTGCGAAAGAATACCTATGCCATGCGCTACGTCGCCGGACAACCTGCGGAGAGGATATTGCCTCCGGGGGCGTTTGCGGGCGTGAGTCCGGTTTATCCTGCCGGCACGCCGTTAAGCAGCGATGAAAAGATCCGCGTGCTGGTATGGAATATCTTCAAGCAGCAGCGTGCAGAGTGGCAGTCGGTCCTCAAAAATTTCGGCAAAGATGCGCATTTGGTCCTGTTGCAGGAGGCGCAAACCACCCCAGAACTGGTCAGGTTCGCGACTTCAAACTATCTGGCCGCCGATCAGGTGCCGGCGCTGGTATTGCCGCAGCATCCTTCCGGCGTGATGACGCTGGCCTCCGCTCACCCCATCTATTGCTGTCCGCTGCGCGAGCGCGAGCCTATTTTGCGATTGCCGAAATCGGCCTTAGTGACCGTTTATCCGCTGCCCGATGCGCGGCTGCTGATGGTGGTCAACATCCATGCGGTCAACTTTAGCCTTGGCGTCGATGTCTACAGCAAGCAGTTGCTGCCGATCGGCGATCAGATTGCCCATCACAGCGGGCCGGTGATTATGGCCGGGGACTTCAATGCCTGGAGCCGGCCGCGAATGAACGCGCTGTACCGCTTTGCGCGTGAGATGTCGTTACGCGAAGTTCGTTTCTCTGACGATCAGCGCCGCCGTGCGTTTGGTCGTCCGCTCGATTTTGTGTTCTATCGTGGGTTAAGCGTGCACGATGCTTCCGTGCTGGTGACCCGCGCCTCCGATCACAACCCGCTACTAGTCGAATTCAGTCCCGGCAAGCCTGATTAATTTAAGGTATGTCAGGCCTGCCATCGGGCAGGTCTGCGTTCAGCACGATGCTGCCCTAAATTACTCACACAACCGAAGGACAACACAATGACAACACGCTCTCACCATGACAACGTCGAAAAGCAGTTCGGCTCCCAGGCCAGCGCCTATTTGACCAGCGCCGTGCACGCCTCCGGGCGCGATCTGCAGCGGCTGGCGGAACGGCTTGCCGATTTCCCTCAGGCGAAAGTGCTGGATATGGGCTGCGGGGCAGGGCACGCCAGCTTTACCGCGGCGGGACAGGTTGCGGAGGTGACCGCCTATGATTTATCAAGCCAGATGCTGGAAGTGGTTACCGCGGCGGCAAAAGAGAAAGGCTTTAGCAATATCGTGACCCAGCAGGGGTACGCTGAAACGCTGCCGTTCGCTGATGCCAGCTTTGATGTGGTGATTAGCCGCTACTCCGCGCACCACTGGCATGATGTCGGCCAGGCGCTGCGTGAGGTGAAACGTGTTCTCAAGCCGGGCGGGGTGATGATCATAATGGACGTGATGTCACCGGGTCATCCGGTACGTGATGTCTGGTTGCAGACCGTGGAAGCGCTGCGCGATACCTCGCACGTGCGTAATTATTCCAGCGGCGAGTGGTTGGCGCTGGCCAATGACGCAGGCCTGGTGATTAATCATTTATCGACCGATCGCCTGCCGCTGGAGTTCAGCTCATGGGTGGCGCGGATGCGCACCCCAGAGGCGCTGGTAGAAGCGATTCGCTTATATCAGCAGAGCGCTTCGGCGGAGGTCAAAGCCTACTTCGAATTACAGCAGGACGGGTCGTTTACCAGCGATACCATCCTGTTCGAAGCGCATAAAGCGGTTTAATACGGGCAACAAAAAAGGCACCGGGGAAGTCGGTGCCTTTTTATCGAATCCTGACGTATCAGGACTCTGGTCGATCGCTGTTTTTCACAAATAGCGTTAGCTGATCGCCAGGCCGCAGATTGTCGGTATCGCTGTTCCAGCGCATCACGTCGCGAATATTAACACCGTGACGCTTGGCGATGCTCGACAGCGAATCACCTTTGCGAACACGATAGGTGATGCTATCGCTGTTGTTCGCCAGGCGCTGTGCGCTGCTACCTGCGCCGACAACCAGACTCTGCCCGACTTTTAACCCTGAACCGCGCAGATTGTTCCACTGCTGCAAATCCCGGGTCGTGACGCCGAGACGCGAAGCAATCCCGGAAATCGTGTCGCCAGAGCGTACCTTATAGCTACGGCTGGTCAGCGGCGTATTGTCCGCGAGCTGCGTTGGCTGCACGGCAGCAATGTCGCCAGAGGCCAGCGATTCACGCAGCTGAGCGGCGTGCTTCTGTGGCACCATGACGTACTTTGGCCCGCTAGCGCCCAGCGTTGACCCCTTTACGCCAGCGTTGAAGGTTTTCAGTTTGCTGACCGGCATTCCTGCCATGTCCGCGAGCTGAGAAATATCAACCGGGTTGTCGAGGCGAACGCGCGCCAGCGCACGGCTTTCATCGGCCGTGGGCAGCTTTACGCCGTAACGCTTGCTGTTTTTGAGAATGTCGCTCAATGCCAGCATTTTCGGTACGTAGATTTTCGTTTCATGCGGCAGAGACAGCGACCAGAAATCGGTGGGTTTACCACGCGAACGGTTCGCTTTTACTGCTTTCATGACCCGACCTTCGCCGCTGTTATAGGCTGCGACCGTTAATAACCAGTCGCCGTCGAACATTTTGTTCAGACGTTGCATCATGTCCAGCGCCGCGGTAGTAGATGCGACGACGTCACGACGCGCATCGTAACTGCGGGTCTGTTTTAAACCATAATTGCGCCCTGTGCTCGGAATGATCTGCCAAATGCCTGCGGCATTGGCGCCAGACGTCGCGTGTGGGTCAAAAGCGCTCTCCACTATGGGTAGTAATACCAGTTCCATTGGCATGTTACGTTTCTTAACCTGCCCGGCTATCCAGTACATATACGGCTCTGCCCGTAAAGTTACATCGTGGAGATAGCTCTTATTTCTTAAGTACTTCTGTTTCTGTTCGCGAATCCGGGGATTATCCGGTATTCCCATCTTTAGCTCGTCGCCTATGGAAGTCCACAGATCCTGGTCTTGCGCGTAGAAGGTTCCATCATCTAACCAGCGCGCTTGACTTGTGAACTTACCTGCTTCCCCTTGACCAGCCGCAGAAAGGCTCTGTGCTCGCTGTTCGACGGTGCCATCGTGCTTAGACGCCTGGCACCCCACCAGCAGGACAGAGGCGAGTAATATCGCTCGTGCCTTCATGTGTGTGTCAATAGTTGCTTAAAAGACGACCAAGGATAACGGCGAAGTTGGCCGATGACAAGAATTAAATATCAGAAGTCGTCTTTCTTTGACCTTAACCATGCAAATCGCGCCACAGAGTGTTGCAAATTTGTTTCTTTGTTAATTTTATCAATTAAATCAATATCATTTACGCGTAAAAATAAATTTATACGACGCTCATTTTTCAGAGTTACGGGTAGTGTTTTTTGTTTTTTTGCACGTAACTCATTAACTTTATGATAGTAATCGTTTATGTCCCTATCATCTGGCAGGATACTCAATGCAAACTTCATATTCGCTAACGTATATTCATGTGCGCAACATATGAGGGTTTCTTCAGGAAGGGCGTTAATTTTCATAAATGATTGATACATCTGCTCTGCAGTACCTTCGAAGAGCCTTCCGCAGCCGCCGGAGAACATTGTGTCGCCACAGAACAGATAAGGTTCGCTGTAGTAACAGATATGTCCTAATGTGTGACCTGGCGTAGAGAAAATGGAAAAATCGTGCCCGAGAATTGACAGCCGATCGCCATCGCCTACCACCTGAGTGACTCCCTTATCCTGGGTTTCCGCCGGCCCGTAAACCACTATAGAAGGGAATTTTTCACGTAATTGTTTTACGCCACCGACGTGATCCTGATGGTGATGGGTTAGTAAAATGGCTTCGGGCTGCCATTGGTTTTCCTCAATGGCCGCCAGAACCGGCGCGGCTTCGCCTGGGTCAACGATGATGCAGCGGCCGTTATTCTCACTGAGAACCCAGATGTAGTTGTCCTGAAACGCGGGAATACTGATAAGATTCATAAATTACCTCTAAAGCGTAGCGGAAGGTGGCAATGAAGCCGGCAAGGATACCTCACACAGTGACAGCGCCTGAGCATTGGTCCAGTATGCCGTGGGGCGAATACTATCGCGAAACGCTGGAGCAGCAGATGAAACCGTGGCTGGCTAAATTATATGGCTTTCATCTGCTTAAGATTGGCAATCTGAGCGCGGAAATCAATACTGAAGCTTGCGCCATCTCGCACCAGGTCAATGTCTCGCTGGCAGGAAATCCGATGCAGGTTCGGGCCGATCCGCTGCATTTACCCTTTGCCGAAAAGTCCGTCGACGCCTGCCTGCTGGCGCACACCCTGCCGTGGTGTAGCGATCCGCATCGTCTGCTGCGGGAAGCCGATCGTGTACTGATCGATGATGGCTGGATGATCCTGACCGGGTTTAATCCGGTCAGCCTGATGGGGTTGCGTAAGCTGGTGCCGCTCCTGCGCAACGGTACGCCTTATAATAGCCGTATGTTTACGCTGATGCGCCAGCTGGACTGGCTGTCGCTACTCAACTTTGAAGTGCTGCACTATGGGCGTTATCAGGTTTTACCCTGGTCGCGCCACGGCGGCAAACTGCTGAGCACCCATCTGCCAGCGCTGGGCTGTTTGCAATTGATTATCGCCCGCAAACGGACCATTCCGCTGACGCTCAATCCGATGAAATCCGGTAAAGCGAAAACCCAGCTGCGGCCGGCAGTCGGCGCCACCCGGCAGTGGCGCAAGGGGCAGAATTAGCTCTCCGGCTGGTAGCCGATGTCGTCCTGAGTGGGATGGGAGGCCGCCGCGCGGGCCAGCTCGTCGCAGCGTTCGTTTTCTGGATGGCCGGCGTGGCCCTTCACCCACTCCCATTTGATCTTATGCTGGCCAAGCGCAGCATCCAGCCGCTGCCAGAGGTCGACATTCTTTACCGGTTTTTTCTCTGCCGTTTTCCAGCCGCGCTTTTTCCAGTTGTGGATCCACTGGGTGATCCCCTGGCGGACATACTGGCTGTCGGTGCTGAGCACCACCTCACAATGCTCTTTTAACGCCTCGAGAGCGACGATTGCCGCCATCAGTTCCATGCGGTTATTGGTGGTCAGACGGTAGCCGGCGCTAAAGGTTTTTTCGTGCTGGCGGTAGCGCATGATGGCGCCGTAACCGCCGGGTCCTGGATTTCCCAGGCAAGAGCCGTCGGTGAAAATTTCTACCTGTTTGAGCATCTCTGGTAGACTTCCTGTAATTGAAATCGATTTGTAAACGATAAGTCTGACATAAATGACCGCTATGAGCACTGCAATTACGCGCCAGATTGTTCTCGATACCGAAACCACCGGTATGAACCAGATCGGGGCGCACTACGAAGGACACAAGATCATTGAGATTGGCGCGGTGGAGGTGATCAACCGCCGCCTGACCGGTAACAATTTCCATGTCTATCTGAAGCCCGATCGGCTGGTGGATCCTGAAGCATTCGGCGTGCACGGGATCGCCGATGAGTTCCTGCTGGACAAACCCACCTTTGCCGATGTGGCTGATGAGTTTATGGATTACATCCGCGGCGCGGAGCTGGTGATCCATAACGCCTCGTTCGATATCGGCTTTATGGACTATGAGTTCGGGAAGCTGAACCGCGGCATCGGGAAAACCGAGACCTTTTGTAAAATCACCGACAGCCTGGCGCTGGCGCGGAAAATGTTCCCCGGCAAGCGCAACAGCCTGGATGCGTTATGTTCGCGCTACGAAATAGATAACAGCAAGCGTACGCTGCACGGGGCATTACTCGATGCCCAGATCCTTGCCGATGTCTATTTGATGATGACCGGCGGCCAGACTTCGATGGCGTTCTCTATGGAAGGCGAAAGCCAGCAGCAGGCGGGAGAGATGGGCATTCAGCGCGTCGTCCGCGCCGCCAGCCAGTTACGGGTAGTTTATGCCTCTGATGAAGAACTGGTGAACCATGAATCCCGCCTCGATCTGGTACAAAAGAAAGGCGGAAGCTGCCTGTGGCGTGCCTGATAACCACTAAAATGGATTAAAAGTAGGCGGTTGGGCGATTTTTGCAGCAAACGATTCAAAACGGTAGAAAAAGCGTTGACGGGGTAGAGGGGAATCCGTAATATTCGCCTCGTTCCCAACGGAACAACAACGCGGAGCGGTAGTTCAGTCGGTTAGAATACCTGCCTGTCACGCAGGGGGTCGCGGGTTCGAGTCCCGTCCGTTCCGCCACTATTCAGAAAGCCTGAATCAGCAATGATTCAGGCTTTCGTCGTTTTCGTCGCCGAATTTCAGCGCGCCTCTTGTTCCTCCTGCATACACTGCATGAATACCCGCATCGCCGGACTGATTGCTTTCCCGGCGTGATGGGCGCAGAGCGCATGGATCGTCAGCGGCGTCTCGCTGAACGGCAGCTCGACCAGCGTCCCGCGTTTGAGTTCCTCCTCTACCGCAAAGCGCGGCAGGAAGCTCACCCCAAGATTGCCCGCCACGCACTGTTTGATGCTTTCAATACTCCACAGTTCGATGGTGTTCTCCATGGTAATGCCGCGCTGGCGCAGGGTACTTTCAAAAATCTGCCGGAACACGCACTGGGGTTCGTTGATGATAAAGCTCAATGGGATATGCTGCCGCGGGCGCAGGAAGTCGACCGGCGCCTGATCGACTGACGCGACCAGCGCCAGCGGCTGCGGGCCAAGTTCCATCATGGTGAGCGCATCATCGTTGCCAACCCGGTAAAACACCCCCAGGTCGACTTCGTCAGCGAGCAGCGCATCACGGATGCTGTAGCAATTGAGTGACTGCAGTGACAGGCGGACCTTCGGGGCGCGTTGCTTAAAACGCTGCAGCACCGGCGGCATTTTGTACGCCAGCAGGGTTTCACCAGTGGCGACGCGAAGTTCGCCGCCGGGTTCATCGTCCTGGCGCGCCGCCTGGCGAATCGACGCCATTACTTTGGTCAAGTCGTAGACATGCGGCAGGACATTCTTACCCGCGGCGGTGAGACACATCCGCCGGCCAATTTTCTCAAACAGCGGGATGGCAAGCTCCTGCTCAAGCTGCTGGATATGAAAGGTTACGGTGGACTGGGTGCAGCACAGTTTCTGCGAGGCGCGCAGAAAGGATCCTTCTTCGACAACCGTTTTGAAGGTGATAAAGCGTCGCAGATCCATATTTCCTCTTTATATCGACATTCTCGAATTCAGAATGAAAAAACATTCATTTTTTTAAATTATCAGCTTCGGGTACTGTCTGCCAGTCAAGAGGAGAAAACACGTGACACCTACCCTGATTAGCGCCTTTTTAACTTACACCCTGATCACCGCCCTGACGCCCGGGCCGAATAATATTCTGGCGCTGAGCAGCGTCACCGCGCACGGCTTTCGACGGAGCATGCGGGTTCTGGCCGGCATGAGCCTGGGGTTTGTGATCATCATGCTGATTTGTGCCGGGCTGACGTTCACTCTCGTTACCCTGGATGAGGGGATAACCTCCCTGCTACGCTGGGTCGGCGCAGGGTATATCCTGTGGCTGGCCTGGCACATTGCCCGCAGCGACCCGGCCAGCGGTGGGCAGGAGGAGCGGCCTGTCAGCTTCTGGGCCAGCCTGGGGCTGCAGTTTGTGAATGTAAAAATTATCCTGTACGGCATCACGGCCCTGTCGACCTTTGTTCTGCCAGTGACTCGCGAGCCATTCTGGCTGGTGATGATAAGCCTGTTGCTATCAGTAATAGGCGTTGCCGGCAATCTTTGCTGGGCGCTGGCCGGTCATCTGTTTCAGCCGGTGTTCGAACGCCATGGAAGAGGGTTAAATCTGCTGCTGGCGCTGCTGCTGGTCTGGTGCGCGGTACGAATGTTTATGGAATGAATTAAGGGAGCGTAACGCTCCCTTGAGGTTATTTATCCTGCGGCAGGGCGGGTTGCCCTTCATTTACCCAGGTCATGAAGATCCGATAACCGATGGCCAGCAGGGTGGCGCCGAGAAACATACCGAGAATGCCGTTAGAGGCCATTCCGCCGAGGGCGCCCAGCAGCACTACCGGCATTGGTGCGTCGACTCCGCGCCCCAGCAGCAGAGGTTTGAGGACGTTATCGGCCATGCCGGCGACGATCAGCAGGATGGTGTAGAAGATATCCATGCCGGTACTGTGGGTGCCGAGACTCCACATTAGCGCAATGGCCGGGGCCGTCACCAGGATCACCGGCACCTGGGCAATGCCGAGGAGCAGGGCCAGAATAAAGAAGATCCCGACGGCGGGAATGCTGGCCATCAGCATGATCACGCCGACCAGCAGCGCCTGGATCAATGCCACCCCGATGACGCCCTGGGCGACCGCGCGGATGGTGCTGGTGCACAGGCGGGTGAGGGTCACGCCTTTATTTTCATCGGTAATACGGATGGCAATACGCTGGGCGCTGATGGCGCCCGCTGCGCCCCAGGCCATCATAATTCCCGAGACGATAAACGAAATAATAAAGCCAATCAGCCCGCCGCCCATGCTGGCCAAAATACTGAGAAACTGTTTGGCAATGTCGCCGATTTGCGAGCGGTAATTACTGAGCAGTCCCGGGAGATCGACGGAAGCTCTCATCCACAGGGCGCTAAGCCGTTCGCCAATGATCGGTAACGCGGCAATGCGCGAGGAGGGCGGGGGAATGGTAAAGCTCTGGCTGCCCATCTTGTCTATCATGGCGCTGGCGCTTTCCGCCAGCGAGGTGATCATCAGCACCGTGGGGATGACGATCAGTAAAATACCTAACAACACCAGCACCACTGACGCCAGTCCCTGTTTGCCCGCTAACAATCCGGCAAAATATTGATGTAAGGGATAGAGCGCCACGGCGAGGATCAGCGCCCAGAGCATCATATTGATAAAGGGAGAAAAGACGGTAAAACAGAATGAGGCCAGCGCCAGAATAAGCCCAAACCGAATAAACATATCGAGAAAGCGGGTGACCAGCCGTTTTTCAATCAACAGCAGATTATTATTATCCATTTTCTTTTACGCTCACATAATATTCTTACGCCAACGCTCAGCGTTGTTTAACAAAACACGCCAGCAACAGAAAATTCATGATTTACAACGCAGAAGTGAGTTGAAGGTGATCTCCGCCCATTTGGTTGTGGGGGCTTTTAATGAGTGTAGAACAGAAATGAATGGCGCCCGGCAAATATTCTGCGGTGCGCTGGCGGGCGAAATCCCGCTTTCTTTACCTGCTGAATGAGGAAGAAAGCGGAGGGAGATTAACCGAGGGTAAAAGGATCGGCATCGCGCCAGGCGGGAAATTTTTCGCGATATTCCTGGAGGGCAGCCAGCGACAATTCGGCATCAAGACGGGTGGCCTGATGCGGATCGGCAGTGGCGACAATCTCCCCCTGGGGACTGATAATCCGGCTATCGCCGCGGTAATGATGGCCGTTGCCGTCAGTACCGACCCGGTTACAGCCGGCGACATAGGCCTGGTTCTCGATAGCGCGGGCGACCAGCAGCGACTGCCAGTGCAGGGAGCGCGGCGCCGGCCAGTTGGCAACATACAGCGCCAAATCATAGTCGTTCAGATTACGCGACCATACCGGAAAGCGCAGGTCGTAACAGACCAGCGGCAGGATACGCCATCCGCGCCATTCAAAGACCACGCGTCGGTCACCAGCCTCATAATGATGGTGTTCATCTGCCATACGGAACAGGTGCCGTTTATCATAATGGTGCACCGTACCGTCGGGCTCGACCAGCAGGAAGCGGTTAACAGCGCCGTGTTCGGTTTGCAGCGCTGCGCTGCCGGCAATCAGCGCCTGGGTTTGCGCGGCCCGGGCATGCATCCACTCCACCACATCGGCTTCGGGTAAAGACTGTTTTGCCGCTTCCATGGCAAAGCCGGTGGTGAACATCTCCGGTAAAACAATGACATCGCGCCCAATAATCCCTTCCAGTTGGCGATCAAAATGGCGCAGGTTGGCAGGGCCGTCCATCCAGACCAGCGGTTGTTGCAACAGCGTAATTTTCAGGCCAGGCACAATGGTCAACTCCATTCTCATGAGGGGGTTAGGTTAACTGTAACACCATATCAGCCTCGCGGCGGTCAGCGGAATATTTTGTTAAAAAAATGCTACTGACAGAAGCCACGGAGGAGGGGGGACGAAAAAAAGGCGGGGAAAATTCCCCGCCCGGCGTGTGATGTGGTGATTGTTTTATTATGCGGCTTCAACTTTGCGAACTTTTTCCGGCAGCTTTACCGGCTTTGTCGCCAGCTCCTCTGGCGCAAAGTCGTCGACGTTGATGCTGCGCAGGCGACTGTGCTCTGCGCGGGTCAGAATAGCGGCTTCTTCCTGATTTATTAATCCTTTGGCCAGCGCGTTGTGTGCCAGCTCATCCAGACGGGTGAACGGCAGGTTTTTACCCAACTCTTTGCAGATCCGCTGGTGGATAGGATCGGCCGCCATCACTTCCAGCAGCGCCTCTTCCAGCAGACCAACCGGGTTATGCTCGCTCGGCGTCAGGTACTGACCGCGACCGATGCGGGAGCGAGTGGCGCTGGGCACCTGCAGAATTTTAGCGACTTTATGGTCCAGCTTATCCGACGGCGCATGATGATGACGCCCGGTCGGGAAGATGGCCACACGCATCGCACCTGCCACCAGACGGTTGGGGAAGTTTTTCAGCAGATCGTCGATGGCCTGTTCAGCCTGGTGCAGCGCATCCTGCACTCCCCAGTGAACCAGCGGCAGATCGGCTTCATTGCGTCCTTCATCGTCATAGCGTTTCAGCACCGCGGAGGCCAGATACAGCTGGCTTAACACATCCCCCAGACGCGCGGAGATACGTTCGCGACGCTTGAGGCTGCCGCCCAGTACCGCCATCGACACGTCTGACAGCAGCGCGAGGTTGGCACTCAGACGGTTCATTTGCTGATAGTAGCGACGGGTGGCGTCACGGGTCGGCGCGCTGCTGGTGCGTCCGCCGGTCAGGCCCAGCCAGAAACTCCGGACTTTGTTACTGCCGACATGGCCGATGTGTTTGAACAGCAGCTTATCGTAGGCGTTCAGGTCGTTATTCTGCGCGGCGGCCATCTCTTCCAGCACGTAAGGGTGGCAGCGAATAGCCCCCTGACCGAAGATCATCATGCTGCGGGTCAGGATGTTTGCGCCTTCAACGGTGATGGCGATCGGCGCGCCCTGGTAAG
Source organism: Klebsiella sp. w6 (assembly GCF_033100215.1). Taxonomy (NCBI): domain Bacteria; kingdom Pseudomonadati; phylum Pseudomonadota; class Gammaproteobacteria; order Enterobacterales; family Enterobacteriaceae; genus Klebsiella; species Klebsiella sp. w6. The sequence continues at coordinate 4,491,229 of NZ_CP136907.1, read as the reverse complement.
CCCGGGCGAGGAAGTTACCTTCGCCCAGCATAATGCCTTTCCCGCCGGTAATATCCATCGCGTCGATAATGGAGCGCTGGCCGCGGTGGGTACAGTGATATTTCACAATCGCGGACAGCACTGCCGGTTTCTCGCCGAGCATAATGCCGTAGGTGATCAGCGACGCCGCGGCGTCCATCACATAGGCGTTACCCGCGATGCGCGCCAGCGCCTCTTCAATCCCTTCCATTTTGCCGATCGAGATTTTGAACTGACGGCGAATGTGGGCGTAGGCGCCGGTCGCCATGGCGACGGATTTCAGGCCGCCGGTGGCGTTGGAAGGCAGGGTAATGCCGCGGCCCACGGACAGACATTCAACCAGCATGCGCCAGCCCTGACCGGCCATGCTCGGGCCGCCGATGATGTAATCGATCGGCACGAAGATATCCTTGCCGCGGGTTGGGCCGTTCTGGAACGGGACGTTCAGCGGGAAGTGGCGACGGCCAATTTCCACGCCCGGCGTTGAGGTGGGGATCAGCGCGCAGGTGATGCCCAGCTCTTCCTCGCCGCCCAGCAAACGGTCCGGGTCAGAGAGTTTGAAGGCCAGCCCCAGCACGGTGGCGATTGGCGCCAGCGTGATATAGCGTTTGTTCCAGGTCAGGCGCATCCCCAGCACCTGTTGACCCTGCCAGTCGCCCATGCACACCACGCCGGTATCCGGAATAGCGCCGGCGTCAGAGCCCGCTTCCGGACTGGTCAGTGCGAAGCAGGGGATTTCCAGGCCGCGCGCCAGACGCGGCAGATAATGATTCTTCTGTTCTTCGGTACCGTAATGCTGCAGCAGTTCGCCCGGGCCCAGCGAGTTTGGGACGCCGACGGTGATCGCCAGGATGCCGGAGACGCCAGAAAGTTTCTGTAGCACTCGTGCCTGAGCGTAAGCGGAGAACTCAAGCCCGCCATACTCTTTCTTGATAATCATCGCGAAGAAGCGGTGCTCTTTCAGATAGGCCCACAGCTCGGGCGGCAGATCGGCCATTTCGTGGGTGATGGCGAAGTCGTTAGCCATCCGGCAGGCCTCTTCCACCGGGCCGTCGAGGAAAGCTTGCTCTTCGGCGGTCAGGCGCGGCTGCGGATAGTTATGCAGCTTGTGCCAGTCCGGGTTGCCGCGGAACAGATCGCCTTCCCACCAGGTGGTGCCGGCGTCGATGGCTTCTTTTTCCGTACGCGACATCGGCGGCATCACCTTGCGGAAAGCGCGAAATGCCGGTGCGGAAATCATCGATTTACGCATGGGGGCAAAGTTGAACGGCAACAGAATAATGGCCAGCGGCAGCAGCAGCCAGATATTCCACACTCCGGCCGCGCCGAGCGCCGCGGTCCAGGCGAGCAAAATCACACTGCTGAGCAGCAGGCTGACCCGGTGATAGAAGAGCGCACCGAGTAAAACGACGGTTGCAACAATACTCAAAATCATCATAGAGAAATGCTCCCTGAGCTTGTAGGAGGTCTGACCACTTGTGATGTATTGGTTGTAGTGCATGCGTTTTTATTTAGCAATGTGTTTACAAAATAATTACAACCTCGCTCACATTGTTGTATGCAAAAGCGGCACATAAAATCAAAAGGACGGGGGATAACGCTGCCTGCTGCTTCTCGCTTCGGCGGCTATCCGGTACACTGCCAGGGTTATTCCACTCATACTGAAGGATTATCCTCATGTACCAGGATCTTATTCGTAACGAACTGAACGAAGCCGCGGAAACGCTGGCTAACTTTCTGCAGGACGAAGCCAATATCCATGCTATCCAGCGTGCCGCTGTTCTGTTGGCGGATAGCTTTAAGGCGGGTGGGAAAGTGCTGTCCTGTGGTAACGGCGGTTCCCATTGCGATGCGATGCATTTTGCGGAAGAGCTGACCGGTCGTTATCGCGAAAACCGCCCGGGTTACCCGGCCATCGCGATCTCCGACGTCAGCCATCTCTCCTGCGTGAGCAATGATTTTGGCTATGAGTATGTGTTCTCCCGCTATGTTGAATCCGTCGGCCGTGCGGGCGATGTGCTGCTCGGCATCTCCACGTCAGGTAACTCCGGCAACGTGATCAAGGCCATTGAAGCCGCGCGGGCGCAGGGGATGAAAGTGATCACCCTGACCGGTAAAGACGGCGGCAAAATGGCGGGTTCCGCCGATGTTGAAATACGCGTGCCGCACTTTGGCTATGCCGACCGCATCCAGGAGATCCACATCAAAGTGATCCATATCCTGATTATGCTGATCGAAAAAGAGATGGTGAAAGGCTAACAGGCAGGCGAGTGTGTACTGTTGACGGCGGCCTCGCTTTGGCGCCGTCGTGATTTGTGAGGGTGAGGTGATCTATGTGCGAACTGCTCGGGATGAGCGCCAATGTGCCAACAGATATCTGTTTTAGCTTTACCGGGCTGGTGCAGCGCGGGGGCGGGACGGGGCCGCATAAAGACGGCTGGGGCATTACCTTCTATGAAGGCAAAGGCTGTCGCACATTCAAAGATCCGCAGCCGAGCTTTCAGTCGCCGATCGCGAAACTGGTCCAGGATTACCCGATTAAGTCCTGTTCCGTCGTCGCCCATATCCGTCAGGCCAATCGCGGGATGGTGGCCCTGGAGAACACCCATCCCTTCACCCGCGAACTGTGGGGGCGCAACTGGACCTATGCGCACAACGGGCAGCTCAAAGGCTATAAATCGCTGAAAACCGGTAATTTCCATCCGGTAGGTGAAACCGACAGTGAAAAAGCGTTTTGCTGGCTGCTGCACCGTTTAACCGAGCGCTATCCGCGCACGCCGGGCAATATGCTGGGCGTTTTCAAGTATATCGCCACCCTGGCGGGTGAACTGCGTGAGAAAGGGGTGTTCAACATGCTGCTGTCGGACGGGCGCTACGTGATGGCGTTCTGCTCGACCAATCTGCACTGGATCACCCGGCGGGCGCCGTTTGGCGTGGCAAAACTGCTGGACCAGGATGTGGAGATCGACTTTCAACGCGAGACCACACCCAACGATGTGGTCACGGTTATCGCCACGCAGCCGCTGACGGCCAATGAAACCTGGCACAAGATCATGCCAGGCGAGTGGGCGTTATTTTGTCTCGGGGAGCGTGTAGTTTGAGGCCAGCTGCGGCTGAACAACCTCGTGGCTGAGCGGCTTGCTTACCACATAGCGGCCGTCGGTCACTGACACAATCGGCGGTTTGTGGGTCTGCTGGAAATAGTCATAGCCAGGCTTAAGCTGTTTCCAGAAATCCGCATAGTAGGAGTATTTGTGGCGTTCCATATTGGCGTTGGTCATGCGGAACGGATAGATACTCACCTGCACGCTTGGCTGGCCGAAGACTAAGGCGCCGGTCACAAACTGGAAGATCTCATCGATCCCGCTGTCGGTCATGGCGTAGCAGCCGACTGAGACGCAGTCGCCATGGATCATCAGGTATTTCCCTTCATAACCATGGGCGCGATCGTAGGCGTTCGGGAAGCCGATGTTAATGGCTTTATAGAAGCGGCTGTCGGGTTTGAGCTGGCTGCGGGTGACGCTATAGAACCCTTCCGGACTCTTGAAATCACCCTGACGCTGTTTCGGACCCAGGCCACCGGAATAGTTGCAGATCCGATAGCTGTCGAGGAGCTGGTAGGTTTCACCCATTTTGACGTAAAGGTCGAGCATGCGCTCTTCTTTAAAGATCTCAATGTAAACCGGTGAACCCATTAATTGCTGCTTGTATTCTTTGCTAACCGGCGTCGTCGGGCTATTGCTGCTGAGCAGCCCGGCAAATGACACGCACGGCAACAGAAGCATCGCAATAAATAATGCGATTTTGCGCATACTGCTTGTTCCTTGATAAAACAAAATAGCCACATTGCCAGGACGGCAAGAGAGACCCGAAATCAGAGTTTTCTGGATTTAGAGCGCTCACATTAGCATCACGGCATTTTTTCGCAAGGGCGACGTGGCGGCGTTTACAATTCAGCCTCACTTTATAACCCGCTTACGGCGAAAACACAGTCAGAACTTTGCGCAATAGCTCGCATTTTAGAAGCACTTATTGCCCCTCGTGCTACAGCCGCCGCTCACGAAATGTTACACTTGCGCCGGTTCATCACCAGAGTAAGAAAGGAGGCTTCTCTTCCGTCATGAGCGCCACTGGCGCCGTTTCGCCCTTTCTTCTCTGCCATTCTGTCAATAAGCTGGCCCCGGCCTGCGTCGGGGTTGAGGTTACGGATACCTGCTAACGATATGATTAAAATCACGAAAGGGCTGGATTTGCCCATAGCTGGCATGCCATTACAGCAGATCTCTCCTGCGCCAGCGGTGAAGCGCGTCGCGCTACTCGGCGAAGAGTACGTCGGGATGCGTCCCGCTATGGCGGTCAAAGAGGGCGATCGGGTCAAAAAAGGTCAGATCCTGTTCGAAGATAAAAAGACCCCCGGCGTCTACTTTACCGCCCCGGCGAGCGGGGTTGTCAGCGCCATCCACCGCGGTGAACGGCGCGTTTTACAGTCAGTGGTGATTGATATCGAGGGCAATGACGCGGTGGCCTTTACCCGTTACGCCGCGGACGCACTGGCTGAGCTGCCGCGCGACACCGTACAGCAGCAGCTGCTGGCCTCGGGCCTGTGGACCGCGCTACGCACCCGGCCATTCAGTAAAACGCCGCGCCCGGGCAGCGTGCCCGCCGCTATTTTTGTCAACGCCATGGATACCAATCCGCTGGCGGCGGAGCCGCAGCCGATTATTCTGGCCGAGCGTGCCGCCTTCGATGCCGGTCTTACCGTGCTCACGCGTCTGACCGACGGGAAAGTGCACGTCTGCCAGCCCAGCGGCGGCAAGCTGGGCGGCCATCCTGCCGGCCAGGTCTGTTTTAATCAGTTCTCCGGGCCGCACCCGGCGGGGCTGCCGGGAACCCATATTCACTTTCTGGAGCCGGTGAGCCTGAATAAACAGGTCTGGCACCTCAATTATCAGGATGCGATCGCTATCGGTCAGCTTTTCCTTGAAGGTGAGCTGAACTGCGAACGGGTAATTGCGCTCGGCGGCCCGCAGGTGAAGTCGCCGCGGCTGGTCAAAACGACGCTGGGCGCCAGCCTGGACGATCTGCTGGCGGGCGAGCTGGAGGAGGGGGAAAACCGCGTCATTTCCGGCTCGGTACTTAGCGGTACCCGCGCCCACGGCCCCCACGCTTTCCTCGGGCGTTTCCATCTGCAGGTGAGCGTGGTTCGCGAAGGTCGGGAAAAAGAGCTGTTTGGCTGGGTGATGCCGGGCAAAGAGAAGTTCTCGATTACCCGCACTACGCTAGGCCACTTCTTCAAGCGCAAGCGCTTTCATTTCTCCACGGATACTAACGGCGGCGAGCGGGCGATGGTGCCGATCGGCAACTATGAGCGGGTGATGCCGCTGGATATTCTGCCAACCATATTGCTGCGCGATCTGCTGGCCGGCGATAGCGATAGCGCCCAGGCGCTGGGCTGTCTGGAGCTGGATGAAGAAGATCTGGCGCTCTGCACCTACGTTTGTCCGGGCAAATATGAATACGGTCCGGCGCTGCGCAGCGTGTTAACCCAGATTGAGCAGGAAGGATAAGAGATGGGCTTAAAGCACCTGATTGAGAAACTTGAGCCGCATTTCACGCATGGCGGCAAGCTGGAAAAATATTACCCGCTGTATGAAGCGGCGGCGACCATCTTCTACACGCCGGGGCAGGTCACCCGCGGCGCGGCGCACGTGCGCGACGCCATCGACCTCAAGCGGATGATGATCCTCGTGTGGTTTGCCGTATTCCCGGCGATGTTCTGGGGCATGTACAACGTTGGGCTGCAGACCATTCCGGCGCTGCACAAACTGTACGGCGCCGAACAGCTGCAGCAGGTGATCGCCAACAACTGGCATTACAGCGTCGCCCAGTGGTTAGGGGTCAGCTTCAGCGCTGACGCCGGCTGGCTGAGCATGATGGCCCTGGGCGCGGTCTTCTTCCTGCCGATCTATATCACCGTTTTTATCGTCGGCGGCTTCTGGGAAGTGCTGTTCGCGATTGTGCGCAAACATGAGATCAACGAAGGCTTTTTCGTTACCTCAATTCTCTTCGCGCTGATTGTGCCGCCTACGCTGCCGCTATGGCAGGCGGCGCTGGGGATCTCCTTTGGGGTGGTGATCGCCAAAGAGATTTTCGGCGGTACCGGGCGCAACTTCCTCAACCCGGCGCTGGCGGGGCGCGCGTTCCTGTTCTTCGCCTACCCGGCGCAGATTTCCGGCGATCTCGTGTGGACGGCGGCGGACGGTTTCTCCGGCACCACGCCGCTCTCCCAGTGGGCCAGCGGCGGCGGTGAAGCGCTGGTTAACGTCGCGACCGGCATCCCGGTGAGCTGGATGGACGCCTTCCTCGGCAACATTCCCGGCTCAATTGGCGAAGTCTCCACGCTGATGATCCTGATCGGCGGCGCGATCATTCTCTTTGGCCGCGTCGCGTCCTGGCGCATCGTCGCCGGGGTGATGATCGGCATGATCGCCACCGCCACCCTGTTTAACGTTATCGGCTCCGATACCAACCCGATGTTCTCGATGCCGTGGTACTGGCATCTGGTGCTCGGCGGCTTTGCCTTCGGCATGATGTTTATGGCGACGGACCCGGTATCCGCCTCGTTTACCGATAAAGGGAAATGGAGTTACGGCGTGCTGATCGGCGTGATGTGCGTGCTGATCCGCGTGGTGAACCCGGCTTATCCGGAAGGGATGATGCTGGCGATCCTCTTCGCCAACCTCTTCGCACCGCTGTTCGATTACCTGGTGGTGCAGGCCAATATTAAGCGGAGGAAGTCGCGTGGCTGAGAAGAAAAGTAACGATAGCATCGGCAAAACGCTGCTGGTGGTGCTGGTGCTTTGTCTGGTCTGCTCCATCGTGGTAGCGGGCTCGGCCGTGGGGCTGAAATCCCGCCAGCAGGCGCAGCGGGCGCTGGATAAACAGCGCAATATCCTGGCCGTCGCCGGCCTGATACAGCCCGGGATGGATGCCGATGCGGTAGCGGAAACCTTCGCGGCGCGCATTTCGCCGCGACTGGTGAATCTGGCGACCGGCGAGCTGCTGGAGAAAGACCCGGCAAAATTTAATCAGGCCCAGGCGCTGAAGGATCCACAGCAGAGCATCGCGCTGGACGCCAGCCAGGATCCGGCCGGCATTAAGCGGCGTAGCAACCTGGCGGAAATTTATCTGGTGCGCGACGCGCAGCAACAGATTGAGCAGATGGTGCTGCCGATCTACGGCAATGGCCTGTGGTCGATGATGTACGCCTTTGTGGCGCTGGACGTTGATGGCCGCACGGTGAAAGGCATTACTTATTACGATCAGGGGGAAACCCCGGGGCTGGGCGGCGAAGTGGAGAACCCGAACTGGCGCCAGCAGTTTATTGGCAAGCAGGTGCTGGATGACAACGGCATTCCGGCACTCCGGGTGGTGAAAGGCGGCGCGCGCGCCGGTGACCTGCATGCAGTAGACGGTTTATCCGGCGCCACGCTAACGTCTAACGGCGTGCAGCATAGCTTTGATTTCTGGATGGGCGAACTGGGCTTTGGTCCGTTCCTGAAAAAGGTGCGTGAGGGAGGGCTGAATAATGGCTGAACAGAGCGATATGAAAGAGGTGAAGCGCGTGCTGGTGGGGCCGCTTATCGCCAATAACCCCATCGCCCTGCAGGTGCTCGGCGTCTGCTCCGCGCTGGCGGTGACCACCAAACTGGAAACCGCCTTCGTGATGACCATTGCGGTGACGCTGGTAACGGCGTTCTCCAGCATGTTTATCTCTATGATTCGCCACCATATTCCCAATAGCGTGCGCATCATCGTGCAGATGGCGATCATCGCCTCGTTGGTTATCGTGGTGGATCAGCTGCTGCGGGCTTTCGCCTATGAGACCTCTAAGCAGCTGTCGGTGTTCGTCGGGCTTATCATCACCAACTGTATCGTGATGGGGCGTGCCGAAGCTTATGCCATGAAATCGCCGCCGCTGGCCAGCTTTATGGACGGTATTGGCAACGGTCTCGGCTATGGCGCGATCCTGATAATCGTCGGCTTCCTGCGCGAGCTTATCGGCAGCGGCAAGCTGTTCGGTATCACGGTGCTGGAGACGGTGCAGAACGGCGGCTGGTATCAGCCGAACGGCCTGTTCCTGCTGGCGCCGAGCGCCTTCTTCATTATCGGTTTGCTGATCTGGGCCCTGCGTAGCTGGAAGCCTGAGCAGCAGGAAAAGGAGTAATCGATGATGGCTCATTACATTAGCCTGTTTGTCCGCGCGGTGTTCGTTGAGAACATGGCGCTGGCCTTCTTCCTCGGGATGTGTACCTTCCTCGCGGTGTCGAAAAAGGTCTCCACCGCCTTTGGCCTCGGCGTTGCGGTCACGGTGGTGCTGGGTCTTGCTGTACCAATCAACAACCTGGTCTATAACCTGGTGCTGCGCGACGGCGCGCTGGTGGAAGGCGTAGATCTCAGCTTCCTGAACTTCATCACCTTTATCGGGGTGATCGCCGCGCTGGTGCAGATCCTCGAGATGATCCTCGATAAGTACTTCCCGGCACTCTATAACGCGTTAGGGATCTTCCTGCCGCTTATCGCCGTTAACTGCGCCATTTTCGGCGGCGTGTCGTTCATGGTGCAGCGTGATTACAACTTCCCGGAATCCATCGTCTACGGCTTCGGCTCCGGCATCGGCTGGATGCTGGCGATCGTGGCGATGGCGGGGATCCGCGAAAAAATGAAGTACGCCAACGTGCCCGCCGGCTTGCGCGGGTTAGGGATCACCTTTATCACCACCGGGTTGATGGCGCTGGGCTTTATGTCCTTCTCCGGCGTGCAGCTATAAGGGCGAATAAGTATGGAAATTATTCTTGGCGTCGTGATGTTCACGCTGATTGTGCTGGTGCTGTCGGGGCTTATCCTGGCTGCGCGCTCAAAGCTGGTGAACGCGGGCGACGTGGTTATTGAGATCAATAACGAAGCGGATAAACAGATCCGCACCCCGGCGGGTGACAAACTGCTGAACACTCTGTCCAGCAACGGTATCTTCGTCTCTTCCGCCTGCGGCGGCGGCGGCTCCTGCGGCCAGTGTCGGGTGACCATCAAAGAAGGCGGCGGCGATATTCTGCCGACCGAGCTTTCGCATATCACCAAACGCGAAGCCAAAGAAGGGTGCCGCCTGGCCTGCCAGGTGGCGGTGAAGCAGAATATGAAAATTGAGCTGCCGGAAGAGATTTTCGGCGTGAAAAAATGGGAGTGCGAGGTTATCTCTAACGATAACAAAGCCACCTTCATTAAAGAGCTCAAATTACGGGTGCCTGATGGTGAAGCGGTGCCGTTCCGCGCCGGCGGCTATATTCAGATCGAATGCCCGTCGCATAAAGTGGCCTATGCCGACTTTGATATTCCTGATGAATATCGTTCAGACTGGGACAAATTCAATCTGTTCCGCTATGTCTCTGAGGTGAAAGAACCGACCCTGCGCGCCTACTCGATGGCTAACTATCCGGAAGAGAAGGGCATCATTATGCTCAACGTGCGCATCGCCACGCCGCCGCCGAAGGTCCCGGATGCGCCGCCGGGGATCATGTCGTCCTATATCTGGTCGCTGAAGCCTGGCGATAAGGTGACGATTTCCGGGCCGTTCGGCGAGTTCTTTGCTAAAGAGACCGACGCTGAGATGGTGTTTATCGGCGGCGGCGCCGGCATGGCGCCGATGCGCTCGCATATCTTTGATCAGCTTAAGCGGCTGCACAGCACGCGCAAAATCAGCTTCTGGTACGGCGCCCGTTCGCTGCGCGAGATGTTCTACGATGATGAGTTCGAGCAGCTGGCGCGCGACAACCCTAACTTTACCTTCCACGTCGCGCTCTCCGATCCGCTGCCGGAAGATAACTGGACCGGGCATACGGGCTTTATCCATAATGTTCTGTATGAAAACTATCTGCGCGACCACCCGGCGCCGGAAGACTGCGAATTCTATATGTGCGGGCCGCCGGTGATGAACGCCGCGGTGATAAAAATGCTCAAAGACCTGGGCGTCGAAGATGAGAACATCATGCTCGACGACTTTGGAGGCTGACGATGCTGACGGTATTTGTCGCGACCTTTGTGATTTTTGCGCTGGTGATCCTCGGTATGTCGCTGGGCTACCTGGTGAAGCGCAAGAGCATTCAGGGCAGCTGCGGCGGGATCTCGTCGCTGGGGCTGGAGAAAGTCTGCGACTGTCCGGAACCGTGTGACGCGCGTAAGAAACGTCTCGCTCGCGAGGCGCAGCGTCAGCAGCGGCGTATTTTGTAATGCCCGGCGGCGCTGCGCATGCCGGACCTGCTGCTTCAGTTTTGTAGGCCGGGTCAGGCGCAGCCGCCACCCGGCATAAAGCGGCTCCGTGCCCGGTGGCGCTGCGCTTGCCGGGTCTGCTGCTTCGGTTTTGTAGGCCGGGTCAGGCGCAGCCGCCACCCGGCGAAATAACAGCGCAACCGGAGATGTCCCTGCTCGCGCTGCGCTTAGCAGGACTACCACTTCTGTGTTATTTCCGGGCAGATTGCGCTCCCAATATTTCTTCTGCGTTATGTCACTCATGGCGCAGGGAGCGCACAGGGGGCGGCCAGTCGCCGCCGCCCCCTGTACCCCCGGGCTCCGGCCAGCAACATCGCCACTGCGTGGTGCCTTCGACTTATCCCTTCAGGCTTCGGGTCGGGCCGAGGCAGCATCCGTGCAAAACACGGCCCTCAGCCCGCATCCATGCGGGCTGCCCCGGCCTTCCGGGAACGTCTCAGCGATGTTGAGGCCGCCAGCACCGGCAGTTTCAGTTGCCCCAGGCCCGGCGGTGATTTGGGACCGTAGGCCGGGTCAGGCGCTAGCCGCCACCCGGCAATAGCATGCCAGCAATGTGAGGCCGCTTTCGCGGCCTTTTTAGCCGTTGACTCCCTTACTGCCAGCTTTTCGCCTGTGCCGGAGAATCCACCATCACCCCGTCGGCACCCAGCTCCTTCGCCGTGCGGTAGTCTTCCGCACTGTTGATGCCGAAGAAAATAATGTGCGCTTTGCCCTGTGAGCGGAAGCAATCCATCGCCTCTTTATCCCAGGTGAGCGTTGCCGGGGAGATCCCTTCGCCAAGGGTAAACTTCTCCACTACCTCCACCTTGCGCTTCAGCTCCAGCCCATACCACTGCTCGCCCTCGTGCTGGCTGCTCAGTTGACACTGGTGGCTGAGTGAAATAGTCGCAAGTTTAGTGCGAGTCTCGCTGCGGGTGACGAAGCGGGGAATAGCCGATGGCAGGGCGGCGATATAGCGGTCATCGGTGGAATAGACCCGCACGCGATCGAGGCTGTCGGTGGCTTTTAACACCGCCAGCAGGCGTTCGCCCATCACCGCCGGATCGGCATCTGGAGATTTGATATCGATATAGAAAAAAGTGTGCGGCCACTGTTGCAGCACGCTTTGCAGGGTCGGGATCGTGGCCTGCTTACCGCGCCACGGGGGGCTGTCATCCCCCCATTTCCAGCCGGCGTCGACTTTCGCCAGCTCGGCGGCGGTTAAGCTGGAGACCTTACCCTCGGCGTTGGTCAGGGCGGAGAGATCGCTTGAACGGTAGAGTACCGGTACGCCGTCGCGGCTTAACTGCACCGTGACCCAGATGGCCTCAGCGTGGTTCTCCAGCGCCAGTTTAATGGCCGGCAGGGTATTTTCCGGGGCATCGCCGGTACCGCCGCGGTGGGCAATCAGCTGTGGGTTAGCTAAAGCGCTGCTGGTGGCCAGCAGGCAAAGGGCGGTGAGTCGTTTCTTCATGATTGTATCTTTCAGATTAGTTGATTAACGTTATGAAAATAAACATGATTTATTGCACTTTTATGTTGTCAGCGTTTTTTTGACCACCGCAGTAAAAAAAGCATCAAACTGGCACGCAGTTTTTGCTATGCTGTATGGGTATACAGTGTTGAGTCTGACGATGCGTAAAATTATCCATGTCGATATGGACTGTTTCTTTGCAGCGGTGGAGATGCGCGACAACCCGGCGTTGCTTGATATCCCCCTCGCGATAGGCGGCAGTCGGGTACAGCGTGGCGTGATTAGTACCGCGAACTATCCTGCGCGTAAGTTTGGTGTGCGCAGCGCCATGCCGACGGCGACAGCGCTCAAGCTGTGCCCGCATCTCACGCTGCTTCCCGGCCGCTTCGATGCCTACAAAGAAGCCTCGAATCATATCCGCGAAATTTTCTCCCGCTATACCTCGCGCATTGAGCCGCTGTCGCTGGATGAAGCCTACCTTGACGTCAGCGACAGCGTGCATTGTCACGGGTCGGCCACTCTGATAGCTCAGGAGATCCGCCAGACCATCGAACGGGAGCTGCACCTCACCGCCTCGGCGGGTGTGGCGCCGGTGAAGTTTCTCGCTAAAATCGCTTCCGATATGAATAAACCCAACGGCCAGTTCGTTATCGCTCCCCATCAGGTGGCAGAGTTTGTGCGGGCGCTGCCGCTGGCGAAAATACCCGGTGTCGGAAAGGTGTCGGCGGCGAAGCTGGAAAATATGGGCCTGCGTACCTGTGGCGATGTGCAGAACAGCGATCTGGCCATGCTGCTCAAGCGCTTCGGTAAATTCGGCCGTATTCTGTGGGAGCGCAGCCACGGGATTGATGAGCGGGAAATCCATAACGATCGGCAACGTAAATCGGTGGGTGTGGAGCGGACGTTAGCGGAAGATATCCACGAATGGTCAGCGTGCGAAGCGATTATCGAAAATCTCTATCCCGAACTGGAGCGGCGGCTGGCGAAGGTCAAACCGGACCTGCTGATCGCCCGCCAGGGGATTAAACTGAAATTTAATGACTTCCAGCTGACCACTCAGGAGCACGTCTGGCCGCGGCTGAACAAAGAGGATCTGATTGCCACCGCCCACAAAGCCTGGGATGAGCGCCGCGGTGGACGGGGCGTGCGTCTGGTTGGACTCCATGTGACGCTGCTCGATCCGCAACTGGAAAGGCAGCTTTTATTAGGGATTTAACCATGCATATTCGTGCTTACCGCGACAGCGATTTGCCATTGCTCTGCCAGATCTTTCTGCGCGCGGTGCAGGAAACGGCGAGCCGCGACTATACCCCGGCGCAGATTGCGGCCTGGGCGCAGGTGGATGAGATGCGCTGGCGACAAAAACTGGCCGACTCAATCGGCTTGGTGGCGGAGGTAGAGAGTCAACCGGTTGGCTTTATCACCGCCATCGGGACGCATATCGATTTGCTCTTTGTCTCGCCGGATCACGCCCGGCAGGGTATCGGCGGCGCGCTTATCGAGGCGCTCTGCGCTCAGTATCCTGAGCAAATCCTGACGGTGGACGCCAGCATTACCGCAAAGCCCTGTTTTACGGCCCATGGATTTAAAGTGGTGGCGGAGCAGCGGGTGGCGGCCCGTGGGGAGTGGTTTATTAACTACCGGATGGAAAAACGCGTGGCGCTAAGGTGATGCGGGGGAAAACCGGCGGCAGACTGCCGCCGGTGGTGGGGCTTATTTAGCCGGAATGGCTTTCAGCAGCTCGGTCAGCAGCGTCCAGTACTGGCCGACGCTCTCGATATGTACCTGCTCATCCGGGGAGTGCGGACCGGTAATGGTTGGCCCGATGGAGACCATGTCCATCTCTGGATACGGTTTTTTGAACAGACCGCATTCCAGACCGGCGTGGATGATCTGGATGTTCGGCGTCTTGTTGAACAGACGTTGGTAAGTCTCGCGCACCAGGTGCATTACCGGCGAGTTGGCGTCCGGCTGCCAGCCAGGGTAAGCGCCTTTGGCTTCGGTTTTCGCCCCCGCCAGTTTACCCAGAGAATCCAGCATGCTGACCACGTAGTCTTTGCCGCTGTCGATCAGCGAGCGGATCAGGCAGTGGATCTGCACGTTGTCATCGGTCATGGTGACGACGCCGACGTTCAGCGAAGTTTCCACTACGCCTTTCGCCACGTCAGAGTTGCGGATAACCCCGTTCGGCGTGGCGTTCAGCAGGCGGATGAAACCGTCGCGGGAAGCCTGCGTCAGCGCTGCTTTGTCGTTATCAACCGCTTCCAGGAGCACTACCAGGTTCTTCTCTTTGGCCTCCAGCTCGTTTTTCAGCAGCGCCTGGTAAGTATTCACCAGCGCTTTCAGCGCATCGGCTTTATCCGCGGCGACGGCGACGGTCGCGTATGCTTCGCGCGGGATGGCGTTGCGCAACGTACCGCCGTTGAAATCGACCAGACGCAAATCCAGCTCATCGGCGTGGCCGGCGAGGAAGCGCGACAGCAGCTTGTTGGCGTTACCCAGACCCAGGTGAATGTCACCGCCGGAGTGGCCGCCTTTCAGCCCTTTTAAGGTTACTTTAAAGCTTTGGAACCCGGCCGGAATCGCTTCGCGAGTCAGCGCCAGGTTAGAGGTGAAATCGATCCCGCCGGCGCAACCCATGTAGATTTCGCCTTCTTCTTCGGAGTCGGTATTGATCAGGATATCCGCCTGCAGCCAGTTGGCCTGCAGACCGAACGCGCCGTCCATGCCGGCTTCTTCGGTCATGGTCAGTAGCACTTCCAGCGGGCCGTGGGCGACGCTGTCGTCGGCCAGCACCGCCAGTGCGGACGCCATCCCGATGCCGTTATCCGCGCCCAGCGTGGTGCCGCGCGCTTTCACCCATTCGCCGTCAATGTACGGCTGGATCGGATCTTTGGCGAAGTCGTGGACGGTATCGTTGTTTTTCTGCGGCACCATATCGAGGTGCGCCTGCAGCGCTACCGGCTTGCGGTTTTCCATACCGGCAGTCGCGCCTTTACGAATCAGAATGTTGCCAACCTGGTCACGTTCCGCGTGTAAGCCTTTTTCTTTTGCCCAACCCATAATGTGCTCGGCGAGCTGTTCTTCGTGATAGGACGGGTGCGGGATGGAGCAAATCTTGGCAAAAATATCCCAAAGCGGCTGCGGGGATAGTTGAGACAGTTCAGACACGGTAAGTCTCCTTACAGACTCCTGCATACAGCGGTTGCAGGACGAGGGTTAGCGTTAAAATACACAACAAGCCCGGGCTTGCGCGATGGGGTTGAGAATACCACTTTCCACCGCCGCAGGTAGTGTAAACAACGCAAAAAGCGTTGCGCAAACCGCTTAACACTGGTTTTTAGTGCGTCAGATCTCTATAATCTCGCGCAACCATTTTCCCCCTCGAACATTATTTAAGCCGTATTACACAGGCTGGGACACTTCACATGAGCGAAAAATACGTCGTCACCTGGGACATGTTGCAGATTCACGCCCGCAAACTGGCCAGCCGTCTGCTGCCGGTTGAGCAATGGAAAGGCATTATTGCCGTCAGCCGCGGTGGACTGGTACCGGGAGCCTTACTGGCGCGTGAACTGGGCATTCGTCATGTTGATACCGTATGCATCTCCAGCTACGACCATGATAACCAGCGCGAGCTGAAAGTGCTGAAACGCGCGGAAGGCGATGGCGAAGGCTTTATCGTTATCGACGATCTGGTGGATACCGGCGGTACCGCCGTGGCGATCCGCGAAATGTATCCAAAAGCACACTTTGTCACCATTTTCGCCAAGCCGGCAGGCCGCCCGCTGGTGGACGATTACGTTGTGGATATTCCGCAGGACACCTGGATTGAACAGCCGTGGGATATGGGCGTGGTGTTTGTACCGCCTATCGCAGGTCGTTAATTCTTCAGGACAGTGCTATTTACCACGCCCGGCTTGCCGGGCGTGGTTTTTTTTATCCTTTAGCAGGTTACAATAACAGGAGTGGCACTACGACGGAGGCTGCACATGTCACAGGCTAACCTCAGCGAAACGCTGTTTAAACCCCGCTTCAAACATCCCGAAACCTCTACGCTGGTGCGTCGGTTTTCCGCCGGAAAACCGCAGGCGATGCAGTCGGCGCTGAGCGGCAATCACGTCGATCACTGGTACCGTCTGATCAACCGTTTGATGTGGATCTGGCGCGGCGTGACCCCGCAGGAGATCCTCGATGTGCAAGCGCGCATTGTGATGAGCGAGGCCGAACGAACGGAGCCAGAACTGTTCGATACCGTTATCGGCTATCGCGGCGGCAACTGGATCTTTGAGTGGGCGAAAGAGGCCATGCAGTGGCAACAAAAGGCCGGGCAGGAAGCCGATCCTTTGCTGAGCGGCCGCCACTGGTTGCATGCATCGAACCTGTATAGCATTGCCGCTTATCCGCATATTAAAGGCGATGAGCTGGCCGAACAGGCGCAGGCTTTAGCCAACCGGGCGTATGAAGAGGCCGCCCAGCGGCTGCCGGGCTCGCTGCGCGAACTGGAGTTCACCATCCCTGGCGGTTCGCCAATAACCGGCTTTTTGCATATGCCAAAAGGCGATGGGCCGTTTCCGACGGTGCTGATGTGCGGGGGCCTGGACTCACTGCAGACGGATTATTACAACCTGTATGAGAACTACTTCTCACCGCTCGGTATTGCCATGCTGACGATCGATATGCCTTCCATCGGCTTCTCGTCAAAATGGACGCTGAATCAGGACACCAGCCTGCTGCACCAGCACGCGCTGCGCCATCTGGAAAATGTACCGTGGGTCGATCATACCCGGGTCGCGGCCTTTGGCTTCCGCTTTGGCGCCAATATCGCGGTCCGTCTGGGTTACCTGGAGCCGCAGCGGCTGAAGGCTGTGGCGTGTCTGGGCCCGGTCGTTCATGGTCTGCTGGTGGATCCCCTGCATCAGGGGCGCGTGCCGGAGATGTATCTTGACGTGCTGGCCTCGCGGCTGGGCATGCATGACGCGTCCGATGAAGCGCTGCGCGTGGAGCTCAACCGCTACTCGTTAAAAACCCAGGGACTGCTGGGGCGCCGTTGCCCGACGCCGATGCTTTCCGGCTTCTGGAAGGACGATCCGTTCAGCCCCGAAGAGGAGTCGCGGTTAATCACTTCGTCATCTGCCGATGGCAAACTGCTGGAGATCCCGTTTAACCCGGTGTATCGCAATTTTGATCATGCATTGCGACAGATCGCCCGCTGGATCAATCATAGATTTGGTTAATTTATTGCTAAATTCTATTGGTTTGGTAAAACAGTTGCATCACTAAAGGAGATCGCAATGACGTTACCGAGTGGACACCTGAAAAGTAAGTTGATCAAGAAATTCACGGCGCTAGGGCCTTACATTCGCGAAGAGCAGTGCCATGACAACCGTTTCTTTTTCGATTGCCTGGCAGTTTGCGTCAATGTTAAGCCCGCGCCGGAGAAGCGTGAATTCTGGGGCTGGTGGATGGAAATGGAAGCACAAGAGTCACGTTTCACCTACAGCTACCAGTTTGGCCTGTTCAATAAAGAAGGTTCATGGCAGGCGGTCGACATTGACGACCCGGAAGTGAGCGACAGACTGGAAAAAACGCTACGCGAGTTC
The DNA here is from genome assembly GCF_033100215.1 of Klebsiella sp. w6. Lineage (NCBI taxonomy): Bacteria > Pseudomonadati > Pseudomonadota > Gammaproteobacteria > Enterobacterales > Enterobacteriaceae > Klebsiella > Klebsiella sp. w6. The sequence continues at coordinate 4,473,832 of NZ_CP136907.1, read as the reverse complement.
CACGAGCGCGCGGCAGCGCTGCTGACCACCTTTAATCTGAAGCTGGAACCGGCCGACGATTTCAGCGAGCCGGTTCGCCTGCGGGCCTGATTGATCTACGGATACGATTTCTCCACGCCCGTGCGGCGTGGAGGAGCGTGCCGCCATACCCGTAATTTCAACCCCACCATCTGACTCACCCTGCCTGCGGCGACAGCTTGCCAGCCATCGCCTGTTGAATAATCGGGATAGGGGTCAGTAAGTGCTCGCGCATCAGCGCGCTGGCTCGTTCGGCATCGCGCGCCAGAATGGCGTCCAGCAGGGTCTGGTGTTGAACATGCTTGTCTTCCAGCATCTCCACCGACAGCACGGTGGTGCGCAGCCAGATGAAACGGTAGCGCGCCGCCAGATCGAACAGCCTTTCGCGCATCTGCAGCAGATACTGGGAGCCGCAGCCGGCGACGATGGCGGTGTGAAACGCCTGATGGCGCTGGTCCCATTCATCGAGTAAGCGCTCACTGGCGTCACAGGACTCCAGCTTGTTGAGCAGATGGGCGCGGGCCAGCAGCTCGGCTTCCCACTCGTCGCCGCCGCGTTCGATGGCGAGGCGCACCAGCATGGCTTCCATATTGGCGCGCGCGTCGAAGATATCGAGAAGCTCCTGCTCCGACATGGGCGCCACCCGATAGCCTTTCTGATTAACCACCGTCACCAGCCTTTCCGCCACCAGCTGCGAGAGCGCCTCCCGCAGCGGCCCGACGCCGAGCTCATAGCGCGACGTCAGCAGGCTCATCCGCAGCTTCTCATCGGGTTGGTAGACCCCGCGGATGATGTCGTTTTTCAGCCAACGGTACCCGTCAATGGCCGTCGCCTGGGGAATGGCGGTCATGTTCTTACTCCTGAATGCTCTTCCCGGCGGGCGCCGGGAACAGGGTTAACGCGTATTTTGCAGCGGCAGTTTTTGCCACAATACCAGCTTTTTCCAGCGCGACATAATCGGGACTGTACAAATAATTCCCAATGCTAACAGGCCGGTAGAGATCACCTCCAGCTGCTGCGCCGGACGGAACAGCATCACCACCAGCACGAAGGTGATAAAGGCGATCACCAGCCAGGTCAGGTACGGATAGAGCCACATTCTCAGACGGATCTCGCCGCCTTGTGCCTGAAGGATTTTGCGCATCCGCAGTTGTGAAACGGCGATCACCAGATAGACCAGCAGGGCGATGGCGCCAGAGCTGTCGATGAGGAATTTAAACACCTTCGCGGGGGCATAGTAGTTCACCACCACGGTGAGGAACGCCGCGCCGGTGGAGAGCAGCACCGCCACGTACGGGGTTTTGCTGCGGTTGGTCCGGCCCATGATGGCCGGCGCATCGCCGCGACGGCTCAGGGAGTAGAGCATCCGCGAGGCGGTATACAGCGCCGAGTTCAGACAGCTGGTGACCGACAGGAGGATCACACCGTCCATAATCAGCTTCGCGTAGGGAATATGCAGCAGCTCGAGCACCGAGCGGTAGGAACCGATGCTCTTCAGCCCCGGCATATTCCATGGGATGAGGGCGACGACGATAAAGATCGAACACAGATAAAAAATAGAGATACGCCAGATCACCGAGTTGGTGGCGCGGACGATGTGTTTATCCGGCGTGTCCGATTCGGCGGCGGCAATGGTGACGATCTCCGCGCCCATAAAAGAGAACATGGTGATCAGCATCGCGCTCAGCACTGCGCCGAAGCCGTTCGGCATAAAGCCGCCGTGGTCCCACAGCCGCGAAATGCCGCTGACCTCGGCATAGGGATAAAAACCGGTAATGGCGACCGCGCCCAGTACGATAAACGCCAGAATAGCGATCACTTTGCACAGCGCCAGCCAGAACTCGAATTCACCGTAGTTCTTAACGCTCAGCAGGTTACTGCCGGTGAGGGCGAGAGTGATGACCAGGGAGAACAACCACACCGGGACGCCCGGCGCCCACGAATGCAGAATAATCGCCGCGATATTGGCTTCCAGCGGAATAACCAGTACCCAGAACCACCAGTACAGCCAGCCGATGGTATACCCCGCCCAGCGGCCGATGGCTTTGTCGGCGTAGGTGGAAAAGGAGCCAGTATCCGGCGTGGCGACGGCCATTTCGGCCAGCATACGCATAATCATCACCACCAGCAGCCCGGCAAACAGATAGGCCAGCAGCACCGCCGGGCCCGCTTCGGCAATGGCGACGCTGGAACCGACAAATAAACTCGCGCCGATCACCCCGGCGATAGATAACATCGTGACGTGGCGCGACTTTAGTCCCGCCCCTAAATCCTGTGATTGCGACAGTTGCCCCATCATTTACCCTCTCGAAGTGTGTCACCTGGGAGAGCGCCCCGACATTCCCGCGCCGGGGCACGCGTATTATTGTTGTTTTGCAGGTCTCGTCTTCATTCCCTTACGAACGTACTTCGCTTCCGCATGTGTTCTGTTCTATGCCTGTTTCGCCTCGGTAAAGCAGTCGGCGATGATCTTGAGACCCTGCTCGATCTGCGCCTCTTCAATGGTCAGCGGTACCAGGATGCGCAGCACGTTGTAGTTCGGCCCGCAGGAGAGCAGGATCAGGCCTTTGTCGCGGGCGCGGGCGACGATATCCGCCGTCAGTCTGGCGTTAGGCTTGCTGCGGTCGCCCTCTTCAAACAGCTCAATGGCGATCATCGCCCCCAGGCCGCGAACGTCACCGATCTCCGGATGCTCTTCTGCAATCGCCAGCAGGCCCTGGCGCAGGGTGTCGCCGAGCTGGTTGGCTTTTTCCAGCAGGTTCTCCTGCTCGAAAATCTGTAATACCGCCAGGGCGGCGGCGCAGGCGATGGGGTTGCCAGCGTAGGTGCCGCCGAGTCCGCCGGGGGCGATGGCATCCATCACCTCCGCCCGCCCGGTGACGCCCGCCAGCGGGAAACCGCCGGCGATGGATTTGGCGAAGGTGGTGATATCCGCCGCCACGCCCATCTGCTCCATGGCGAACAGCGTGCCGGTACGGCCCGCGCCGCTTTGGACCTCATCGGCGATGAGCATAATGCCGTGCTCGTCGCACAGGGCGCGCAGGCGCTGCATAAAGGCCGGGGAGGCGGCATAGAATCCGCCTTCACCCTGCACCGGCTCGATAATGATGGCGGCGATATCTTCCGGCGCGGCGTCATTTTTGAAGATGCGATGGATGCTGGCGATCGCCTCGTCATCACTGACGCCGTGCAGCGCGCACGGGTAGAGGGCGCGATAGACGTGGCCCGGCATTAACCCCATACCGGCGGAGTACGGGTTCACTTTTCCGGTCAGCGACAGGGTGTAATGGGTACGGCCGTGATAAGCGCCGGTGAAGGCGATGGCGCCGCTGCGCCCGGTTGCCGCGCGGGCGATTTTCACCGCGTTCTCCACCGCTTCCGACCCGGTGGTGACCAGCAGGGTTTTCTTGGCGAAATCACCGGGCACCTTCTGGTTCATCTTTTCGCACAGCGCCAGATAGGGCTCGTAGGCCAGTACCTGGAAGCAGGTATGAGATAGCTTTTTCAGCTGGTCTTCGACGGCGGCGACAACCTGCGGATGCAGATGGCCGGTATTGAGCACCGCGATACCGCCGGCAAAATCGAGATATTCCCGGCCTTCGACGTCCCACACCCGGCAGTTCTCCGCGCGTTCGGCGAAGATAGGGTGGATCTGGCCGACGCCGCGCGGGACCGCATCGCTGCGACGCGCCATCATTGCTTTATTGCTGTTCATCCATCGCTCCTGTTAAAGGCCAATACACATATATTTGATTTCTAAGTAATCTTCGATGCCGTACTTCGACCCTTCGCGGCCGAGGCCGGAGGCCTTGACGCCGCCGAACGGGGCGACTTCGGTGGAGATAATGCCGGTGTTAATCCCGATAATGCCGTATTCCAGCGCTTCGCCGACTCGGAAGACGCGGCTCAGATCGCGGGCGTAGAAATAGGCGGCGAGGCCGAATTCGGTATCGTTGGCCTGGGCAATGACGTCGGCTTCATCCTTAAAGCGGAACAGCGGCGCCAGCGGGCCGAAGGTCTCCTCTTTCGCCACTTTGGCGCTGTCGGGAACGTTGACCAGGATGGTCGGCTGGAAGAAGTTGCCGCCCAGGGCGTGCGGTTTGCCGCCGGTGACGACTTTCGCGCCTTTGGCGATGGCGTCGGCAATATGTTCTTCAACTTTGGCGACGGCTTTCTCGTCGATCAGCGGGCCGGTGGTGACGCCATCCTGCAGGCCGTCGCCGATGCGCAGTTTTTCCACCGCCTGCTGCAGTTTTTCAGCGAAACGGTCATACACCCCGTCCTGGACGTACAGTCGGTTGGCGCAGACGCAGGTCTGCCCGGCGTTGCGGAACTTCGACGCCAGCGCCCCCTCGACGGCTTTATCGAGGTCGGCATCGTCAAAGACGATAAACGGCGCGTTGCCACCCAGTTCCAGGGAGACTTTTTTGATGTCTTTCGCACACTGCTCCATCAGCTGGCGGCCAATCTCGGTCGAGCCGGTGAAGGAGAGCTTGCGCACCAGCGGATTGCTGGTCAGTTCGCCGCCGACCGCGCCGGCGGAGCCGGTAACCACGTTAAACACCCCGGCGGGGATCCCGGCGCGATTCGCCAGTTCGGCCAGCGCCAGCGCGGAAAACGGCGTCTGGCTGGCCGGTTTCAGGACCATGGTGCAGCCGGCGGCCAGCGCCGGGCCCGCTTTGCGGGTGATCATCGCCGCCGGGAAGTTCCACGGGGTGATGGCGGCGGTAACGCCGATGGGCTGCTTAATCACCAGCAGGCGCTTGTCGGCCTGATGGCCGGGAATGGTATCGCCGTAAATGCGCTTACCTTCTTCGGCGAACCACTCAATAAAGGAGGCGGCGTAGCTGATTTCGCCTTTGGCTTCCGCCAGCGGTTTTCCCTGCTCAAGGGTCATCAGGCGGGCGAGATCGCCCTGATTCTCCATCATAAGATCGAACCAGCGGCGCAGAATATTCGCCCGCTCTTTGGCGGTCAGGGCACGCCAGGCGGGAAGGGCGCGATTGGCGGCTTCAATTGCTTCGCGGGTTTCGTCGGCGCCCATTTTCGGCACATTGCCGAGCTGCTCGCCGTTGGCCGGGTTGGTCACCGCAATCACATCGCCGTTGGGCGCATCGCGCCACTGACCATCGATCAGCGCCTGCTGGCGAAACAGTGTCATATCGTTGAGTTGCATAATCGCTTCCTGTCTTAAGGGGGTTAACGGGTAAAAGCGGCGTGTAGTGTCTCCACGCTACGTGCCGCACGCAGCGTGCGTCCGGGATTGCTCTGGCTTTCCAGCAGGGTCTGCACCTTGCTGACGATGTGCGCGCCGATCGGGATAGCGGAGGTGGCCGCCGGCGATGGCGCATTGCAGGTATGTATCGAACGCGCGGTGGTGACGAAGAGAAAATCGTCGATCAGTTTGCCCTGCGGCGATACCGCCTGCGCCCGCACGCCGGCGTGCCACGGGCGTAAATCGCTCAGCGTCAGGCTCGGGCAGTATTTCTGCACCAGCCGCAGATAGCCGCTTCTGCACAGCGAATTCTTCATTTCGCCCAGTCCGGCGCGCAGGTTGTTTTGCAGTACCCGGCGGATGCCGGGCGAGGTGAGGATCTCCAGGGTATCGGCCAGCGAGATATCGCGCTTGCGGTAGCCTTCGCGCTTCAGAGCCAGCACGGCGTTGGGGCCGACGGTGACGCTGCCGTCGATCATGCGGGTCAGGTGGACGCCGAGGAACGGCATCGCCGGATCGGGGATCGGATAGATCAGATGGTTGACGATCTGGTTGTGCTGCGGCGCCAATTGAAAATATTCGCCGCGGAACGGGCAGATGATAAACCCGGGATCGACGCCGAGCATTTTCACCAGCCGATCGGCCATCAAGCCCGAACAGGCGATCAGCGTCGAGGCCTCATATTCTCCGCCCTGGCGGGTGCGGATCACCACGCCGCTGGCATGTTCTTTCAGGGCACTGACTTCGGCGTCGTAGACGATCGTTCCGCCTTTTGATTCGAAGATCTTCGCCATTGCCGCCGCCACGTCGCGGTAGCTGACGATGCCGCTGGAAGGGACGAAGATCCCGCCGAGCCCGGTAATGTTCGGTTCGCGCTCGCGTAGCTCCCCGGCGCTTAGCCACTCGCGCTGCAGGCCGTTGGCGGCGGTGCGATCCCACAGGGCGCGCATCCGCTCCATCTCCAGCGGCGAGGTGGCGACCAGCATTTTGCCGCAGACGTCATAGCGGATGCCGTTCTGCTCGCAAAACGCTTTGGTGGCGCGGTTGCCGGCGAGGCAAAACTGCGCCTTGAGGCTGCCGGGGGTGTAATACACCCCGGCGTGGATCACGCCGCTGTTGTGGCCAGTCTGATGGCAGGCCGGACCGGTCTCTTTTTCCAGCAGCGCAATGCGGGCGTCCGGGTAAATCTCAATTAACTGCATGGCGGTCGACATGCCGATGATGCCGCCGCCGATAATCACGAAATCATACATCCGCTCAATTCCTTCGCCTGAGAACCCTTATTGATGAGTCTGGTAATGATTCGTGGAATACGCAAAGTAGCCGCGCTGGCGCATCAGTTCGCGGCGCAGGTCCGGGTGCGGCGTAAACCGGTCGCGGCCGTGCAGCCAGAACAGGTTGTTAATCAGCAGGAATTTGCCCACCGGCACCGGTATTGAAAGGATGTTTTTGCTGGTTTCCAGCGCGTCGGAAAGGCGGCTCAGCCAGGTGCCTTCTTCAAAATCTTTCGGCTGGACGAACTGGTCGATATAGCGCATTACCGGACGGCCCAGCGAATCGACGTCGAACACTGGGTGGAAAACATCCTTGCTGACGTTTTTGCTCGGCGGCGCGGCCCAGCGCATTGGGCGGCGAGCCAGCGGGTCGCGGAAAAATTCGTCGAGATGCTCCCAGTCGTCGAGATGCAGCAGCAGGGAATTACCGCCCTGCATGTTCTGCTCGTCGATCTTCATCATTAACACGTAGTCGGTTTGCTCTTCGACGTAGGTGCCGTCGTTGTGCAGCTCCATCACCCGGTGCGGCTGGCGCAGGTAGCTGTCGGAGTTATCGACATTTTTCACCACAAAGCGAGCGTAATACTGACCGCTCATGGCGTCGAAGTTGGAACGGCCAATCAGATGGGCGACGGCGGTGGCCAGCTTGACCATCTCCTCGGCCTGGCTGACGTTATCGATCCCTTCGCCGTTGATCAGCAGCGCGCCTTCCGCACGATCGAGCAATGTTTTGATCAGCAACGGCTGCAGCTGATTGCCGCACAGATCGTCGAGGATCTTGCCGACCTGGAAGCGTAAGAAAGATTTGTACTCCAGCGCCTGCACCGGCCACTGCGCGACCTGCTGCAGGAACTGCGTGGTTGTTTCGGCAGAAAAGGTGAGCTCCAGCAGGCGCGGCGACTGTGCGGAAGGGGCAATGGAAAAGCCCGGATATGGCTGGGCTAACGGCGCGGGTGTCGGTTTTACTGCGGTCAGGGCGTTCATCAGGATCGTTCCTCGCTGTAAGGTCAGGGTGATGTTCATTTCGTAGCCATAAATTAAAAATATCTACATTTTTATAAAATGCGTACGAAATGGCCTTTTTGTTTCTATTTTGTGATCTGACAACAATTATTTAACAATGCGGGAGGGAGATAAGGTGGTGGTTAATCTTGAGGAACAGAGCGGGTGGCGGAAAGCGCAAAATGTGGGGAAGGCTGAGGGGAAATCGTAATACCGGTCACAGTTTTTAATCTGCGCCATACCCTTATGAACTGAGGGTGTTAGTATTCAGCGCGTTAATACCTTTCAATGCTTACCGAGGCTTCGATGCTGGAGAATGTCATTATCAGATAATCAGTTCCCCGACCTGCCCAGGCCGGACTGATTATCGCTGCGCTTAAACCTTACGCACACACCTGCGGGTGTAGGCATGTTTTCGCACATGATAATGAACAGGTTTCAGTATGAATTTATCCCGTCAGGAACAACGGACCTTACACGTTCTCGCCAAAGGTGGCCGTATTGCGCACGTCCGCGATACCTCCGGCCGCATTACCGCCGTCGAATGCTACACCCGTGAAGGGCTGTTGCTGAACGACTGCACCCTCGCGGTCTTCAAAAAGCTCAAAACCAAAAAGCTGATTAAGTCGGTGAACGGCCAGCCGTACCGGATCAACACCACTGGTTTGAATAACGTTCGCGCGCAGGCGGACAACCGCTGATACAGCGACCCGGGCAGGGTCGCTGCCCGGGCGTATGGCTCTCAAGGAGAAACACCCATGATCGATATCCCTCGCATTTTTACTATCAGTGAAAGCGAACACCGTATTCATAACCCTTTTACCCCGGAAAAGTACGCCACCCTGGGACGGGCGCTGCGGATGGCGCCGGGCACCGCTATTCTTGACCTTGGCAGCGGCTCCGGCGAGATGCTCTGTAGCTGGGCGCGCGATCATCAGATCGTCGGCACCGGCGTGGACATGAGCCTGCTGTTCAGCCAGCAGGCGACCGCCCGTGCAGAAGCGCTCGGGGTAAGCGACCGGGTAACCTTTGTGCATCAGGATGCCAGCGGATACGTCGCCAGCCAGCCGTGCGATATTGCCGCCTGCGTGGGGGCCACGTGGATCGGCGGCGGGGTGGCCGGCACGATTGCGCTGCTGAAGCAGAGCCTGCGGCCCGGCGGCATGCTGCTGATCGGCGAGCCATGGTGGCGTAAACGTCCGGCCACGGCGGAAGAGGCGGTTGCCTGCGGCGCGCAGACTCCCGATGACTTCCTGACGCTGCCGGCGCTGGTCGCCCACTTTGGTGAACTGGGCTATGACGTGGTGGAGATGGTGCTGGCCGACCAGGAGGGCTGGGATCGTTATGAAGCGGCGAAATGGCTGACGATGCGCCGCTGGCTGGAGGCCAATCCGCACGATGACTTCGCGCCGGAGGTTCGCCAGCAGTTGACCACCGCGCCGCTGCACCATGTCACCTGGACCCGGGAATATCTCGGCTGGGGCGTGTTTGTCCTGATGGCGCGTTAACCGGTATGTCGGTAGCGTCAGGAGGCGCTACCGACCATCTTCAGACCTTCAGCTCGTTGTAGCTGACCATGACGTGCTGGCGAAAGGCGGGCCGTGCGGTTAGCCGTGCATAATACGCCGCAAGATGGGGGAGGGGACGACGGGTGATATCGATGGCAAAGTAGCGGTACAGCACATGACCAAACTGGATGTCGGCCAGGGTGAGCGTATCGCCCACCAGATAGCGACTGCCGGCGAGACGTGCCTCGGCAATCGCCAGCTTTTGCTCCAGGGCCATCACCGCCGCGGCGATGGCCTGCGGATCCCGCTCGGCGGCAGGCGTGCGCACCACGCGCCAGAACACCGGCGCCGTAAAGCCGAGGGCGATATTCTGCTTTGACCACTCGGCCCAGCGATCAACCTCAGTGCGAGCCAGCAGGTCGCCCGGCCAGAAGGCGTCATCGGCGTAGCGACTGGCTAAATAGCGAAGGATCGCGCCCGTTTCCCACAGCGGCGGATTATCGCCATCCTGCAGCACTGGCACCGTGCGATTGGGATTGAGCTGATAAAACGCCTCGCTGTCGGTACCACCATAGCGATGCCCCACGTCGAACCGGAGATAGTCCAGCCCAAGCTCGCCAACACACCACATCAGCGCCTGCACGTTAGAGGAGGTTTTTCGGCCCCAGATGGTCAGCATTGAGTTCTCCAGAGAACAGGGAAAGAAGGAGCATAGCAGGTTGGATTGAAAACGTGAGGGGGAAAAGATGGGTGGTATAGCGGTGTATATGGTGTGGGGACGCATGTTATCCCCTTGCGATAACGCGAATTCATCCCTACAAAGGTATAATGACCATCAATATGGCGCTTGTATAAAATAATGCAGCAATCATCTTTGAACGAGAATAAGGCGAGGGAGTGGAAACGTTAGTTATTCTGGCCGTAGTCGTATGGATACTTTTCAAGCTGGTACAAAAGGTTACGAGCAAACTCTATCCTCAAGACTCGGTGAAGGTACAGGAGAAGCCCGACACGACACCAGCGACGGATGCCTGGGGAAATTACCCTAAAGCCGAAGGGCATGTCGTTTTATTCGAACAGTTCCGACGTGAGCAGGCGCAGCGGCAGCAAGCTGCTAAAGAGGCTGAGACATTCTACCGCTCAAGGGAGTGGCGGCGTTTACGTTACCAGGCGTTCCAGCGCTACGGCAATAAATGTTGCGTATGCGGGCGCGGCGCCAGTGACGGGATGGTGATGCACGTTGATCATATAAAACCGCGTTCTCTTTACCCGCATTTAGCCCTCGATATTGCCAATCTGCAAATCATGTGCAACGAGTGCAACGTCAGTAAGGGCAACAGAGATGAGGTTGCGTGGCAATAATAAGGACAGGTTAGCGGCTATGTGCAATTCCCCTGGTATTAAAATGTTCGTAACGAACAAATAAGCAAGTCTTGACGGAATGAATCCGCAATGACGCTTTTATTTCGTTACAGCAGCTCATTGGTGAATTCCTTCATCACCGCATTTGTCGGTAGCGCCATTTGCCTTGCGTTAGTCCTGCTCATTTTCAATAAAGTGAGATGACTGCCAGTGGCTGGAGATCAATGATGCGGGATACTTACCTAACGACGGGCTGTTACCTTATCGAACGTTTAAGGAAAATACAGGAGGGATAACGGGCAACTTACTCCGTATCACGACGCTATCGCCTCCCTTATTTCTTATTGATGCAACGGTTGATCGCAGGCCGCGAGTATGGATTCATGCATCGCTTCGGAAAGTGTCGGATGTGCAAAGATCATCGACAGGAGACTTTCATCTGTGGCCTCCAGGTGACGGGCGATGCCAAACCCCTGGATCTGTTCCGTGACCTGTGCGCCAACCATATGCGCGCCCAGCAATTCACCCGTTTCAGCATCGAAAATGGTCTTCACAAAACCCTCCGTCTCACCGCTGGCCAGCGCCTTACCATTGCTCTGATAAGAGAACTTACCGATCCTGACGGGCCGTCCCCTGGCCAGGGCCGTCGATTCCGTCAGGCCCAGACTGGCAACCTGAGGCCGGGAATAAGTGCAACCGGGCACATAGTCGCGATCAAGCGGATGGGTGCCTTCGACACCAGCCAGTGTCTCAATGCAGATCACGCCTTCGTGGCTGGCCTTGTGCGCCAGACAAGGCGGGCCGGCTACATCGCCGATGGCATAAAGCCCAAATACGTTAGTGCGACAAGCCGTGTCCGTCTTGATAAAACCGCGGTCTAACTCGACGCCCAGTGCTTCCAGCCCCAGATCTTCTATATTCGGCTGTACGCCAACCGCCAGCAGCACGCGTTCGACTTCCAGGAAAGATTCGGCGCTCGTATTTTTCATTGTACAGCGTACCCCGGTATCGGTGAGCTGTACTTGCGTTACCTGGGTCTGGGTATGGACCTGAATCCCGCGCTTTTCGAATGACTTACGCACCGCCGCTGACACTTCGGCATCCTCCACTGGCAAAATCTGCGACGCTAGCTCGACCAGCGTCACTTTACAGCCCAGATCGTTATAAAGGCTGGCGAACTCGACGCCAATCGCGCCTGAACCGATGATTAATAGCGACCTGGGCAATCGCTTAGGCTGTAGTGCCTCGAAATAGGTCCAGATATGTTCGCCATCTGGCTCTATGCCTGGTAATGCGCGTGGTCGGGCGCCCGTGGCCAGGATCACGTGATCGGCCCGGTAATCGTGCGCTTCCCCCCGGGCATCCGCTACCGTTATTTGTCCCTTACCGCGCAGCCGCGCGGTACCATCAATCACCCTCACGCCATTTTTCTTCAACAGATACTCAACCCCGCCGGTGAGCTGTTGCGAAACGGCACGGCTAAACTGCACCAGTTTCTGCAGATCGACATTCACCTCACCCACGCTGATGCCCAGCTGACTGGCATGGGTGATACTGTGCGCGACCTCAGCGCCATGCAACAGCGCCTTGGTTGGAATGCACCCCCAGTTCAGGCAGATGCCGCCCAGATGTTGTTTTTCCACTAAGGCAGTACGAAGACCTAGCTGACCGGCACGGATGGCGGCCACATACCCCCCAGGACCCCCGCCGATGATCAGCACATCGTAATTATCGTGCATAGCTCGTCTCCTGGATAAACATCAGGGTAGGGGTTTCAGTCAGTCGCTTGAGTTCCTGGAGAAAAGCTGCACCTGCCGCCCCATCGATGACCCGGTGATCGCAGGATAGCGATACCGTCAGTTGGTGGCGCGCGACGATTTGCCCGTCGCGTACTACCGCCCGCATCTCGCCGGTGCCAATGGCGAGGATTGCGCTTTGCGGTGGATTGATGATGGCGTCAAACTGCCGTACGCCGAGCATCCCCAGATTTGACACGCTAAAGGTCCCCCCCTGGAACTCTTCCGGCTTCAGCGTGCCCGCTTTGGCCCTGGTCACCAGGGCGTGAATTTCGGCCGATATGTCGCTGATCGATTTCCGGTTCGCCGAGCGAACAATGGGGGTAATTAGCCCGTCAGGCAGCGCAACAGCCACCGAAATATCGGCATCCGCAAAGCGGCGGATACTTTGTGTCGCTTCATCAAACTGGATGTTGACGTCTGGCACGGCCACCAGCGCCAGGGCACAGGCTTTCACCAGCAGGTCGTTAACCGAAATCTTGACACCGGGTACTTCGCGGTTAATTTCCTGACGAAACGCTAACAGTCGTTCCAGATCGAGATCGACACTCAAACGGAAATGGGGAGACTGTTGCTTAGAGGTTTGCAGGCGAGAAGCGATAGCCCGCCGCATACCGGACATGGGGATGCTCTCAAAGGGTGCCGGGGCACTCTCCTGCACAGGGCTGGTCTGCGGGTGCCCGTCGAGCAACAACGCCGCAGCCAGCACATCATCACGACTCACCCGACCACGTGAACCACTGCTTCGGCAGTCATGTAAGTTGATACCCAGTTTGCCGGCCAGACGGCGCGCCAGCGGGGTGGCCGATACCTGGCTATCATCGGCATGCGAGCGGGGCGCTTTACTGCGACGAACGGGGGGCGTCGGAGAGGCCAGACGACCGCCGGCGGCAACGATCGCGCTTTCCAGATCAGAAACAGAGATACGTTCCCCGCGCCCGCTGCCGCGGACCTTTTTCAGGTCGACACCCCAGCGGGCAGACAGTCGTAACGCATGGGGCGTGGCATTAACCTGAGTCACATCAGTCACGCCTTGCAGACTGACGGGAATGACGGTCTGCCCAATAGGGGGCTCCGGACTGTTGGATGGCGGCGAAACAACGGAAGGTGGCTTAGCGCCTGCCTGTGCCGCTACGTCCGGCGCGGCAGCCTCCGGGCCAGGTGCTGCGGGTTTCACTGTAGCCAGACTGGCAGCGAATTCGTCCAGTTCAGCATCGCTGACCGAAGCGTCAGCCACCAGAGCCAGCACGGCGCCAACCTGAAGCGTCTCACCCTCCCGGGCGATTATCCGGCGTAATGTACCGGCAAAAGGTGCCTCCAGCACATTGACGATTTTACTGGTTTCAATCTCACAGATTTCCTGCCCTCTGGTGAAATCGTCACCCTCCTGGATTGCCCATCGAGCGAGCAAGCCTTCCTCCATGGAAAGCCCCCACTTTGGCATTTCAAGCGTCTTGATTTCGCTCATAGGTTAATCCTCCAGCACTTGACGGACGGCGGCTTCGATACGTTCAACGCCAGGGATCCAGAGTTTTTCGAGAGCAGGGGAGAACGGGACCGGCGTGTGTGGCGGCGTCACCAGCAGAACAGGCGCTTTGAGGAAATGGAATGCCTGGGACGCAATTAGCGCCGCGACATCATGAGCAAAACCGAAGCGTGCAGCGGATTCGTCGACAATCACTACCCGCCCCGTGGAAGCCACCGATTCCAGAATACCTTCCTCATCCAGCGGTGAAATGGTTCGCGGGTCGACCACCTCGACCGAGATCCCCTCTCTGGCCAGTTTGTCCGCCACCTGGTTTGCTTTATGTACCATTGCCGACAACGCAATGATGGTGACGTCCTCTCCTTCGCGAGTGTAGTTGGCTACACCTAGCGGGATGGTATAGATCTCGTCCGGTACCTCGCCCTTGAGGTCGTACAGCATTTTATGCTCGCAGAATACCACCGGGTCGTCGTCGCGAATGGACTGGATTAACAGACCCTTGACGTCATAAGGCGTCGAGGGCACCACCACTTTCAGTCCAGGCGTGGTGGCAAAGATATTATAGGGTGACTGTGAATGCTGGGCCGCGGCGGAAAACCCTGCGCCGATCATCCCTCGCATTACCAGCGGAGCTCTGGCTTTGCCACCAAACATGTAGCGGAACTTAGCCGCCTGGTTATAAAGTGCATCGTGACTCACACCAAAAAAATCCATGAACATCAATTCCGCGACTGGCCGCAGCCCCGTTGCTGCGGCGCCGGCCGCCATACCGATAATGGCCGACTCGGTAATGGGCGTGTCGATCACCCGATCGGAGCCGAACTGCGTCCACAGCCCTTTAGTGACACCCAGCACACCGCCAAAGGCTTCAATCTTCGCCTCTTCGGGCGCATTTCCGCCATGACCGCCACGCAAGTCTTCACCGATGAGCACTACGCGTTCATCGCGTTCCATTTCCTGAGCCAGGGCTTCCTTGACCGCTTCACGATAGGTTTTTATTGTCATGGTTATCACCCTCAGTATGAGACGTACACGTCTGTCAGCAGGTCTTCCGGAGCCGGGTAGGCAGCGGCGCGGGCCTTCAATACGGCATCGTTGACCAGGGCTTCTACTTCCTCGTCAATCGCCGCCAGTTCTTCCTGGGTGATATGTTGCTTGACCTTAGCGGTGAAAATCTTCAGCGGATCATGTTGTTCACGCAGGCGTTGCACTTCACCTTCCGCGCGGTATAGCGCGGGATCGCCCTCAAAATGACCATGCCAGCGGAAGGCTTTGGCCTCAATGACGCTTGGGCCACCGCCTTCTCGCGCACGCTTGACCGCCTCTGAGGTTGCCTCATAAACGGCAAAGAAATCGGTGCCATCGACGGTCACTGCCGGCAGGCCGAAGCCAGCGGCGCGCCGGGCGATATCACGCCCACCCACGGCGTAGTCATGGCCGGTCCCTTCGCCGTAACCGTTGTTCTCGAAAATAAAGACGGCTGGAAGCTGGAGCACGACGGCCATATTGATGGCTTCAAAGACCAGGCCCTGATTAGAACCCCCATCGCCCGTAAAAGAGACCCCGACGTTGCCGGTTTTTAGCGTTTTTGCCGTTAGCGCGGCGCCGATGGCCAGTGGAGGGGCCCCCCCAACGATAGCGTTCGCCCCCAGCATTCCTTTCGACAGATCGGCAATGTGCATCGAGCCACCCTTACCGCGACATAACCCGCTGTCCTTACCGAATATTTCGGCCATCATGCCGTGAATGTCACAACCTTTAGCAATACAGTGGCCATGTCCACGGTGTGTTGAACCAATGAAATCTGCGCTCGTTAAATTTTCGCAGACCCCCACCGCGATGGCCTCCTCACCGGTATAAAGGTGAATGAAGCCCGGAATATCACCGCTGGTATTTTCCTGATGCAACCGCTCTTCAAAGGTCCTGATCTCCCGCATCTTGCGGTAAGCCTGCAATAACGCCTGTTTGCTGAGCATCGTTTAATTCTCCTCAATAAAGGTCACCAGGCGGGGCCAACAGACAGGGCGAATAACCCTGGCCACACCCATGCAATGAATCTACGAGCGGTTAGAGAGAGTGCGAAGCCACCTTCATGGGGGGGTAGGTGGGGGTTTTCATGCTTGAGGTCAAACTTTCTAAATTTTGTGTGGCCATAAAGTTTGCCTGCCCCATGTCATCCCGGTGGCTGGCGTACAATTGAAAAAAACAAAACGAGTAGACACCACGGATGAAGCCATTGGATTTAGAAGGTCGCCAATCACCCTCACTGGTCTCCGGGCCATTGCGGCTGACGCGAGGCTTGCCGTTAATCCTGACCAAATTCGTCCCGCCTCGCTCCTCGATACAATTGCTGGAGCGCCCCCGGCTTCTTCAGCTTCTCAATCCCGTTCAGCAGTGCCGGCTGGGCGTCGTCTGCGCCGGCGCTGGATTTGGCAAAACCACGCTGTTGGCGCAATGGCATCAGCAGATGGTCGCCCAGGGGGAACGTATCGCCTGGCTGAGCCTCGATGAGGATGATGATGACGTATGGCAGTTTATTCCTTATCTGCTGCAAGCATTGCGTCCACTCTATGCTGACTGGGACGCCGATTTCTGGCGTGACATGGAAGAACAGAAGCTCTCCAGCTCCGAGCAACTGCTGGCCGGGCTCATTAACCAGCTACACTATTGCCCGCATGACGTATACCTGATCATCGACGACTTCCACGTGATTAACGATCGTGGGGTCTATGAAGCCGTGGGGTATTTAATCAAGCATGCGCCTGCCGCCTTGCATCTGATCATTGGCAGCCGTTTCCACCCGAATCTTGCGCTGAGCCAGCTGCAGGCCCAGGACCAACTGGTGGAAATCTATGATCGAGACCTGCAATTCACGCTCGAAGAAACAAAACACTATTTTAGCCGCACGGTTGCGCTACCCCTCAGCAACCACCATGCACAGCGGCTACAGTCCGTGACTGAGGGCTGGATTGCAGGGATGAAGATCGCTTCATTGTCCGCAGAATTACAGCATGATCCCGAGCATCTGTTGCGCAATATGCATGGAGGAACACGGTCCATTGCCCGCTATCTGAAAGAGGTGGTACTGGATCCGCTGCCGGAAGAGGTTCTCGATTTCCTGGTAAAAACGTCCTTCCTCAGTCGGTTAAATGCCGAATTATGCAACGCAGTGACAGGACGTGATGATAGTAAAGCGATGCTGACATGGATTGAGCGACACAACCTTTTTTTGTCAGCCCTTGACGAACAAGGCTACTGGTTCCGCTACCATCCTCTGTTGCAGGAAAATCTTCGGACCATGCTGCAGCAGAACAACGATATTGATCGCAAACAGCTACATGAATTAGCCAGTCATTGGTTCGTCGAACAGAAATTGTGGTCTGAAGCGGTACGCCATGCGCTCAGCGCAGGCAAGCCGGTGCATAGCCCCGTACAGGACGGCGCAAGCGCTCAGTCACTGGCGGAAGAAGGGGATATCGATACCCTGATCTCATGGATGCATCATTTACCGCCCAGCACCGATCCTTCGCGCATTGACCTGCAAATTAATCTGGCCTGGGCACTGGCGCATTATTTCCACTTTGATGAGTCGAGGCAGCTGCTTGATAACCTCGATCAGATGGTACTTCATCATCGTGAGGATTTAACTCGCAGCACCTGGTGTAAATTGCGCGTTGTGCGGGCAATTTGCGAAGCCTTTGCGGAAAACATCCCGGAGAGTCTGGCTATTGTTCAGCCGTTGCTGGCCGAAGTGCCCTGCGGCGACACCTGGGTTGATGGTCTGATATGCAATATTCTCAGCTATTGCCATGTTGTTAACCAGCGCTATCACGATGCGCTGGAGGTTCAACAGCATATGCCCTCTCCGGAAAGTCCTATAGATAATCTGTTTGTCTCGGTTTATCGCGCTTTTATCATTGCCCAGTGCCATCTTTGTCAGGGCGATCTGGGGAAAGCCGGGTGGTACGCAGAGAAAACGTTGCGCCAGGCTGAATGTTATACCGGTACCCAGTCGACCAGTGGCGCGACGCTGGCGCCGCTGCTGGCGGAGATAGCCTATGAATGTCAGAGTGGCGACTCGCCCGAGCATCTGTTAGCCGACCGGCTCGAATTCATCGACCGATTCAGTCCACCCGATGCGCTGAGTCGTTGCTATACCTATCTCGCGCGTCAGGCCCTGGATGGCGATATGCCGTATGAGGCCGAGCGATTGCTGGAGCATGCGCAGCGTCTTGCCGTGTCTCGCGGCTGGCAACGGCTCCAGGCCATGATGTTAGCCGAGCAGGTGAGGGTGCGGCTGCAGCGCGGCAATGTCACAGGCGCAGAGCAACTGCAGCGACAACTTGAACAAATGGCCGCCAGCTTCAGAATGGATGCCGAACATCCCTGTCAACGCGCTATCGCTCTGTCTGCATCCCTTAGCCACTGTCGCCTTCTTCTCGCCAGAGGCCAGGCGCCGCAAGCCTGTATTCTCCTGGCTGATATGGTCCCTGATCAGGAAAACCGGGGGGACAGGTTAACCGCAGCGCGTCTGCGTACGCTCTGGTCATTGGCCTTGTGGAACAGTGGCAAAACTGCCGCTGCGCGCACGACATTTCAGCCAGTCGTGCAGCTGGCTGAACAACAGCATCTCAAAGGCCTCTTTCTTGAAGCTGGCGATACCTTGCAACCTTTGCTTGCCGGTATGAATGAAACCTCTTCGGCTTGTACTGAGGAAGGGATAGTCCATGAACCCTGGGCCGGCAAGCGCGCGCCTGCAGATGGAACACCGTTTAATAGTGGAAGCCCCGATATTCATGGGGAACTCAGCGAGCGAGAGTTGCAGATATTACAACTGATCGCTGAAGGTCAGATGAATAAAGAAATTGCTCGCACCCTCGTTATTTCTGCTGAAACGGTCAAATGGCACATCAAAAACATCTACGCGAAGCTTAAAGTGAATAGCCGCACTCAAGCGATGAGCCGGGCGCTGGAGATGAAATTACTAGATTAACGGTTTGAACAGGGAGGGCCTGGGCGCAAAATATTATTAAGACGGCATTGCTCATCGCCGCTTACGTTACGGGGCTATGAGCCATGGATAATCGAGATACTTATGAGCCCGCGGGAGCTTTTATCACTGACCGTGATGGTAGTTTTGATGCCTTGGCTCAGCGATAAGAGCATGGAATTTAAGTGCATCGGTCTCCGGGGAAAGCGACCCTGGTGTAAACCCAGAGAGGCTTTTATCTTGATGTAGAGTGGTACTGCTTTCCGGGAGGACATCACCCGCCGCTTACAGACGCTGCATGAGCTCATCGATATAAAAAAATGGGAGATTAATCAGGCCGCCGGTGGCTATATCCGCTCACATGAGGAAGTACAGTGCATCAGCATCCGTAACCGACTGCATGATTTTATGCAGCAGAACGGCGCAGAGCTGGCCGCCGCACTGGCACCGGAGCTGATGGGGATTAAAAACCAGCCCGCGATGATAAAAAACCGCGCGCTTGACCGTTCAATGGCATATCTCCGCGAAGCTCTTTCCGTCTGGCTGAGCGCAGGAAATGACATTAATTATTCTGCACAGGACAGCGATATTTTAACGACCATCGGATACAGGCCTGACGCGCCGTCGCGGGGTGATAATCGTGAAAAATTTCACCCCTGCACAGAACATGATTTACGCCCGCCGACGCGCCGGATTGGCCGCGCAGTAGCCTGTCAAAAAATCCCCGTAAATCCCGTCATTTTTCCCGAATTAAGCCATGCATCCATAAGGTGCATGGTTTTGCATGCGTTTTCCCGCCCCTGCACTCCCTGCCTGCGCCAGTTGCGACGCGGGCAGAAGCCACCTTTGCACCTGCATTAAAAGTAGTCCCTTAAGCGGGCAGGCGTGGCGGGGAGAGCATTGCGCGCAGATAATGCAGCAACTAAAAATCAAGATTTTTCAGGTTAAACTTTATATGTCCAAGCATACGTTTAATTTCATCAGGTGTTGCATCGGTTGGACAGTTATCTAAGAATTCACTAAAACTTAATATTGCCGCTTTATCAAAAGATTCCCACTCAGCAAACTTATATGAAAATCTGAATAAATCACATGATATAAATGTATACTTACCTTTATCTTGATTTAAAGGGAAATAAATTCTCTTACCCTCTAAGATTGCCACTTCCATGTTGTCAGAATACTTATCAAAATGAGGGTGGATAATTTTGAAGCATTCCTTATCATTAGGATAATCTTTTGTACGAAATTTTGGATGAGATAACATTTCGTGATTATCTTTAGGATTATTACACTCTCGACAAGCAATCGCTAGATTTTCTGGCTCTAGGAGATATTCTGGATACGATGCTTTTGGCAAAACATGCTCGATATCCCAAGTGTAACCATGAGACTCTTTTTTTTCCATTCTACAATAAGCACATTTGTACCCTTGCTCTTTCAAATAGAATTCCCTTATGGTTTTTCGAACCTCAACTATATCACCTTTAGTAGCATTCCATATGCTATGATCCTTTCGATCATAATCCTCGAACATTTTTTTATATTTACCCTGCGGAATGATTTTTTTCATATCAACCAACCAACGCATTCGCTTGTTTAATGAGATACATTACAGGGTCTCTCTCATCAAGATGCTCTTTGAGGCTGTTTGCCAATGCTAAGTTCTTTAAATCCGTAGAGTTTAACTCATCGTTTTTCGACACTTTTGAGATAATTACTAACAAAGTCCTAATAAGATATTCATTTTTAAAGCCAGGTGACTGAAAAACTTCCGCCAATTGAAAATCAGCTGATTTCATAAAAGAATCATGTTGAAATAACTGCTTATCTTCTAGAGAAAGTATATAACCATTTTTGTCCCTTAATCCAGACACTATCTGTGGGGAGTGAGTTGCTATTAAAAAATGACACCCACTAAATGATGAAAATACATCTTGGAGAAGTTTAATAAATTCTAACTGCCACTCTGGATGTAAACTAATCTCAGGTTCATCTATACAAATAAGGGAGTTATTTTGAATGCTACTCAGGATACCTAAGATGATAAGCAACATACATTGCTGGCCAGAACTAAAAGTTGACAACCCTAGCCTTTTTTTCTCTGTTAAGCCATTGAAGGAAATTTCACTTACCTGAAGTATATCCCAGTCCAATAAGAAGTGAATGCTATCTAACTTAGAGAAACTCTCAAATTTAAGTTCGTTGTAATTGAGTTGTATGGTTATTTTCTTAGCGTCATAGCCAAGATCAAGGTCATTTAATCTCCCCCTTACTTCATGAGCAAAAGATACCCACATGTTATTATTGAATAACTTTTGATATTTTTCTGATACGGATATGTTTTTCCTCAAAGTCCTTTTTAGCATGTCCTTAGCAAAATCTTCATACCTACGCTCTTTTATCAACCCCGTATTAATATTTAAGGATAATGACACCTTTATATCTGATCCAAAACCTAAGTATTTGAGGAGGTAATCTAAACTCCTTACTCTATTTGTTTCCTCATTATTCTTATCTAATGTTGTTAATAAAAAATTCTTAACAATTTCATTGAACGGATTTTCTGAGTTTTTGACTCCATGATAAGAATAATTCCCAATGAAATTTTTATTTTTATCTGCATGAGTAATAGTTGGAAATCTATCAAATTTCCCGGTCGATATTGCAATTGCTCTTTCTGGTCTATCAGAATACCAACCTGAAAATTTAACATGCAAATTTTCCTCTTTGAAAATAGCGGCATTTATAGCCTTACTTAGCAAACGACTTTTACCGCTCGAATTCCTTCCAGTAATGACAGTGAAAACATTCTCCAAGTCATTAATGTAATTAATCATAGGAAGCCACTTGCCATCTTGTAAAATATTTAAAATCCTAAACGTCATGTTTTTCACCTAAAATAAAATCTGAGTACCATTGGAGCATAACATTTCTATTTTCTAAGTAATTCGCATTATTATATATGCCATGTATAGAGTTTTTATCAACATGGGCAAGTTGAATTTCTATCCATACCGAATTAAAACCTTGCTCATGTAAAATAGTTGATAAAGTATGTCTAAATCCATGCCCAGTGACTTTTCCGCCATAACCAACACGCTTGATAACCTGATTAATACTTGCCTCACTCATAGGCTTGTTCGGATCGTTCCGCCCCGGAAAAACATAACGATAGTCCCCAGTCATGATCTTCAGTTCATTGAGTAAATCTAACGCCTGAGTCGACAATGGCACAAGATGTGACTTGCGCATTTTCATCCTTTCAGTAGGAATTTCCCAAATTACGTAATCCAGATCAAATTCTTGCCATAATGCTGCACGTAATTCAATGGTTATTAAACCCGTGATCATCAGTAATTTTGTAGCAATCTGGACAAGCCGACTACCTGTGTAGCTATCTAAAGCACGCAGAAAATCAGGTAGCTCATCAGCGTTTAGGAACGGAAAATGATTGGATTGATGTACTTCGAGGGCGCTAGAGAGAACTGCTGCAGGATTAAATTCAGCTCTCCCAGTAGCTATGGCATAACGAAACATTTCTGAACAACGCTATCGCACTTTGCACATCTTCTCTGACGCCCCTCGTTTTTTAATTTTACGCAGCACATTAAGCAGTTCTAGCGGTTTTATTTCACCGATGGGTCTTGTCCCCACATACGGGAAAATGTCGTTCTGAAACGCTTCCATGATATCTGACGCATATCCTGCCGACCATTTGGCGGACTTCATATGATGCCACTCTCAAGCTATCTTTTCGAACGCACTTTCGGATTCCGTTTGCAAAGCGACCTTCTGCTCTTTTCGTACTTCACTCGGGTTCTTTCCTTCGGCGACCAGTTTTCGGGCATCATCGCGACGAGAGCGAGCATCGGCAAGGTTGATTGTCGGATACACACCAGGCGAGATCATTTTGGGCTTACCGACATAGCGATAGCGGAACCGCCAGCTTTTGCTTCTATTAGGTTCTATAAGCAATGACAGCCCTTGCCCATATCCAAGCGTATAGGCTTTAGCTACAAGCTTAGTGCAGCGAATCTGCATATCATTGAAAGGCGTGTGTATAGGAATCCAGGACCGAACAAAGACATATACACAATCCTAAATACATTAAGTATATGATTTACTAGAAAATTACGGGCGGCGATGGACTGAAGAGCAGTAAAATCTTTATAAATCAGGGTAGTTATGGATAAATTCGGACGTTGGGGGAAGTTGAAATGGTGCCGATAATAGGAGTCGAACCTACGACCTTCGCATTACGAATGCGCTGCTCTACCAACTGAGCTATATCGGCCCTGCAAGAGGTGTTCACGAGCGTGAATCACGAGGCAAAAGGTTAGAACTTAGCGGGCGATGCGTCAATAGCGAGTGGAATCAACTGCCTATTTTTGCATCGCCCGTTCTCATTTACGCACGAATGGTATCGTCGCCGAAACCAATCCACTTATAGGTGGTTAACGCTTCCAGCCCCATCGGGCCGCGGGCGTGCAGCTTCTGGGTACTGACCGCCACCTCCGCGCCGAGGCCGAACTGGCCGCCGTCGGTGAAGCGCGTGGAGGCGTTCACGTAGACGGCGGAAGAGTCCACTTCATTGATAAAGCGGTTGGCGTTACGCAGGGTGCGGGTCAGGATGGCGTCGGAGTGCTGGGTGCCATGTTCCCGAATATGGGCGATAGCCTCATCCATATCGGCCACCACTTTGACGTTCAGATCCAGCGACAGATACTCGTCGTCGTACTGCTCCGCTTTCACCGGCTCGACCTTCGCCGGGCCGTTCTGCAGCGCGGGGAGGGCGGAAGGGGCGGCATGCAGGGTGACGCCGCTCTCGGCCATCTGCTTGCTCAACGCCGGCAGGAAGGTGTCGGCGATGTTACGGTGCACCAGCAGCGTTTCCACGGTATTGCAGGTGCTCGGCCGCTGGGTCTTGGCATTGACGATGATCTTCAGCGCAGGGGCGATCTCGGCGGTTTCATCAACGAAGATATGGCATACGCCAATCCCGCCGGTGATCACCGGGATCGTTGACTGCTCACGGCACAGCTTGTGCAGGCCCGCGCCGCCGCGGGGGATCAGCATATCGATGTATTTATCCATCTTCAGCATTTCGCCCACCAGCGCGCGATCCGGGCTCTCAATAGCCTGTACCGCGGCGGCCGGCAGACCGCACTCCTGCAGCGCTTGCTGGATCACCTTCACCGTGGCGGCGTTGGTGCGCCAGGTCTCTTTCCCGCCGCGCAGGATCGCTGCGTTGCCGGTTTTCAGACACAGGGAGGCGACGTCGACCGTCACGTTGGGTCGCGCTTCATAAATCACGCCAATCACCCCCAGCGGGACGCGGCGACGTTCAATACGCAGACCGCTGTCCAGCAGCCCACCGTCGATCACCTGGCCGACCGGATCGGCCAGATTGCACACCTGGCGCACATCGTTGGCGATGCCGCTCAGACGCGCCGGGGTCAGCGCGAGGCGATCAAGCATCGCTTCACTCAGGCCATTGGCGCGAGCTTCGGCTAAATCTTCCGCGTTGGCGCGCAGAATATCGTCGGTCTGCGCTTCCAGATAATCGGCGATCTTTTCCAGTACCTGGTTCTTTTCCCGGCTGGAGAGTAACGCCAGCTGCCAGGAGGCCGCTTTGGCGGCAATGCCCATTTGTTCCAGCATTTTCAGCTCCTTAACGGATGATCATATCATCGCGGTGGACGGCCACCGGGCCGTATTCGTAGCCCAGAATGGCATCGATTTGCTGCGAGTGCTGGCCGGCGATAAGGCGCAGCGCATCGCTGTTGTAGCGGCTAACGCCGTGAGCGATATCGCGTCCTTCGCTATTGCGGATGCGGATCACTTCGCCGCGGGAGAAGTTGCCGCTGACGATTTTGATGCCTTTTGGCAACAGCGAGCTGCCTCTTTCGAGGATCGCCTGAGTCGCGCCCGCATCGACGGTCAGTTCACCGGCCGGCGGGGCGCCGAAGATCCAGCGCTTACGGTTCTCTAGCGGAGACTCCTGAGCGTGGAAGCAGGTGCCTACTGGCAGGCCTTCCATCGCATGGCCGATGACGTCCGGGCGGTTGCCAGCGGCGATAATGGTATCAATCCCCGCGCGGCAGGCGACGTCCGCGGCCTGCAGCTTGGTGCCCATGCCGCCGGTGCCGAGTCCGGAGACGCTGTCGCCGGCGATGGCGCGCAGCGCGTCGTCGATGCCGTAGACGTCTTTAATCAGCTCCGCCTGCGGGTTGCTACGCGGGTCGGCGGTGAACAGGCCTGGCTGGTCGGTTAACAGCAGCAGCTTATCCGCCCCGGCGAGGATCGCGGCCAGCGCGGAGAGATTGTCGTTATCGCCCACTTTGATTTCCGCGGTGGCGACGGCGTCGTTTTCGTTAATGACCGGGACGATGCTGTTATCCAGCAGCGCGCGCAGAGTGTCGCGGGCGTTGAGGAACCGTTCTCTGTCTTCCATGTCGGCGCGGGTCAGCAGCATCTGGCCAACGTGAATGCCATAGATAGAAAACAGCTGTTCCCACAGCTGGATCAGACGGCTTTGTCCCACCGCCGCCAGCAGCTGCTTGGAGGCGATGGTGGCGGGCAGTTCCGGGTAACCAAGGTGCTCGCGCCCGGCGGCAATGGCCCCGGAGGTCACGATGACAATACGGTGTCCCATGGCGTGCAGCTGTGCGCACTGGCGCACGAGCTCAACGATATGGGCGCGGTTCAGGCGGCGGGACCCGCCTGTTAAAACACTGGTGCCCAGTTTTACCACCAGCGTCTGGCTTTCACTCATGATTCTCTGCCGTTCAAAAGGAATATCGATATCGAGCTGATGTTGTAGCAGGAGTCGGCCCGCTTGCCAACACCCGGGGCGGCGGGCGCGCCATTTTATTGCGCGGGATCGGGCATTCTGGAGAGG
Organism: Klebsiella sp. w6; assembly: GCF_033100215.1. NCBI lineage: Bacteria > Pseudomonadati > Pseudomonadota > Gammaproteobacteria > Enterobacterales > Enterobacteriaceae > Klebsiella > Klebsiella sp. w6. The sequence goes on along the minus strand of NZ_CP136907.1, from coordinate 4,448,277 downwards.
GGATGTGACAAAAATATGTCAGATACATTTAAATACTCTTTTTTATAAAAAGTTCCACCTTGTCATAAATATTTAATCTTCCGGCGTTAAAAAACCTCCTGTTTTTGATGGGCGAGCGCCCGCAATTGAATAGCGCGTATAAATAAATCACCAGGACTGAATAATGAAAAAGAGTACTCTGGCATTAATGATGATGGGCTTTGTGGCTTCAACAGCGACGCAGGCAGCGGAAGTTTATAACAAGAACGCGAACAAACTGGATGTGTACGGCAAGATCAAAGCCATGCACTACTTCAGCGATTATGACAGCAAAGATGGCGATCAGACTTACGTGCGTTTCGGTATTAAAGGCGAAACGCAGATTAACGACGACCTGACCGGCTATGGCCGTTGGGAATCTGAATTCTCGGGCAACAAAACCGAGAGCGACTCGAGCCAGAAAACCCGTCTGGCATTCGCCGGGGTGAAGCTGAAGAACTACGGCTCCTTCGATTACGGTCGTAACCTTGGCGCCCTGTACGACGTGGAAGCCTGGACCGATATGTTCCCGGAATTCGGCGGCGATTCCTCTGCCCAGACCGATAACTTTATGACCAAACGCGCCAGCGGCCTGGCGACCTACCGCAATACCGATTTCTTCGGTCTGGTGGATGGCCTGGATATGACCCTGCAGTACCAGGGTAAAAACGAAGGCCGTGAAGCGAAGAAACAGAACGGCGACGGCGTTGGTACCTCATTAAGCTATGATTTCGGCGGCAGCGACTTCGCCGTCAGCGCGGCCTACACCAGCTCCGACCGTACCAACGATCAGAATCTGCTGGCCCGCGGCCAGGGTTCGAAAGCGGAAGCCTGGGCGACCGGCCTGAAATATGACGCCAACAATATCTACCTGGCGACCATGTACTCTGAAACCCGCAAGATGACCCCGATCAGCGGCGGTTTTGCCAACAAAGCGCAGAACTTTGAAGCGGTGGCGCAGTATCAGTTCGACTTCGGTCTGCGTCCGTCCCTCGGCTATGTGCTGTCGAAAGGGAAGGATATCGAAGGGGTGGGGAGTGAAGATCTGGTTAACTACATTGACGTGGGCCTGACCTACTACTTCAACAAAAACATGAACGCCTTCGTGGATTACAAAATCAACCAGTTGAAAAGCGATAACAAACTCGGTATCAACGATGACGACATCGTCGCGCTGGGTATGACTTACCAGTTCTGATTAACCGCAGAACCACCCGCCGCAGCCCTGGCTGCGGCTTTTTTTTAGCGGCGATTCTTCGCCAGATGCAGGGTGTCGCTGTTCATGGTGATCTGCGCGTTATACTCCTTCGGCAAACGGCGCGCCTGGTAGAACGCCGATTCCCAGTAAGGGTTGTCCAGCGAAGAGCGCATCACGCCCTGGCTGCTCGAGGCGTGAAGGAAATTATGATCGGTATCGTAAAAGCCAACGTGCATCCCGGCCCGGGTGCGGAAGAAAACCAGATCGCCGGGACGTAAATCGCGCTTATTGACCCGCACGCCCATGTGCAGCAGCTCGCGGGTGGTGATCCGCTCCATCGGCAGGTTAAAGCGATCCTTCAACGTGCGCCAGACGAAACCCGAGCAGTCGACGCCGCTTTGTTCAGTACCGCCCCATTCATAGGGGGTTCCCTGCCAGGTGTGCATCTGATCATGCAGGGCCGCCACCACCGGGATCAGATCGTCCGATCCGCTATCAATGGTCATATCCGCATGAGATTTTGTGTTCTTTGCCTGTTTCGGTGAGGAGGAGCATCCTGCCAACAACAAAAAAGGAATTAAAAAGAGAGCATGCGTCAGTTTTGGCTTCATATCGTTATTTTCGAAGTAGCAAGCAGACTGCTTTGTTTTATAGCCGATTAAAAAGAACGGCTGAATAAGCCGAGGCCGCCTTTACGTTTATTTACGATTAAAAATAAACAATCAGGCGAGAGATCACCCATAAAAGGCAGTTGTCACTTCCGAACGGCCTGTGCCAGGATTCTGATTAAACATTTCACGAGGCATTCCATGACGCATTACGCCATCTCTGGTGAGACTTTGCCCGGCGCCGCTTTCGACGCGGGGTGGATGACGTCTGCGCTTCATCATTGCTTCACCACGCTCTGCCCACCGCCTCCCCCTCCAGACCGGGTTGTTTGCGACGCTTAACGCCGTCTTTAGCAGGCGCTTACCTGCCGGTATGACGCTTGATACCTTGTGTTTGACGTTCTGGAGCATGCTATGCACGTTCGCTATTCTCTGCTCGCCTCGCAGGCGACAACGGCCATTTTTGTGCTGCTGTGGGGCAGCGCGGCCATCTTCACCCGCTGGGGACTGGACAACGCTTCGCCGATGGCGCTGCTGGTCTTTCGTTTTCTGATTGCCCTGGTCGCGCTGGCGCCGCTGGCCATCGTCCGTCGGCGCTGGCTACCCGCGCCGGGCACCCGCCTGCAGACAGCGGCCACCGGCCTGATGCTGATTGGCGGCTATTCGGTCTGTTACTTCGAGGCGATGGCTAACGGTGTGACGCCGGGACTTATCGCCACCATCATGGGGATCCAGCCCATCCTTACGCTTTGCGTGGTGGAGCGTCGCCTGCAGGGGCGGCGGCTGTCAGGGCTGCTGATTGCCCTGGCGGGGCTGGTACTGCTGGTGTGGCGCAGCCTGGCGGCCTCGCCGATGGCGATGGTGGGGATCCTGTTTGCGCTGGCGGCTCTGCTGCTGATGACCTTTGGCGCGCTGTGGCAAAAGCGCAGCCGTCAGGCGCCGGCGGATGTCCTGCCGCTGCAGTACGCTGTCAGTCTGGGGCTGTGCCTGCTGATTGCCCCGGTCAGCGGCTTCCAGTTTACCGTTAACGCCGGGTTGATTATTCCGGTGCTGTTTCTCGGGCTGCTGATTTCGGTGGTCGCCCAGCTGCTGCTGTATCGTCTGCTGAGCGCGGGAAATATTGTTAATGTCACCAGCCTCTTTTATCTGGTGCCAGTGATCACGGCGCTGCTGGATTATCTGCTGCTGGGCAACCGGCTGCCGGCGGCGGCGATGGTCGGTATGGTGGCGATCATCGGTGGGATCGTGCTGGTGTTCCGCACCGCGAAGATCCGCGCCGGCTGATGGCGAGCCGGGCGCTGCGGCGTCCGGTTCATTTTCCTGTCATCTTTTTTACGCATGCTCCCGGCAGCTTATTTTGACCAGTAAGGGAAAGTACCATGGGCAACACGCTGACGATTTTTGATCTCGATAACACCCTGATACAGGGCGATAGCAGTACGGTCTGGAGCCAGTTTATGGTTCGCGAAGGGCTGGCGACGCAGAAGGGGTATCTTGCCCGCGAGGCGCGGCTAATGGCGGATTATGACCGGGGAGAGATGAATATCGCCGATTATGTGGCCCTGATCCAGGCGCCGCTGGCCGGAATACCGAAGTCGGACGTTGATGCGCTGGTGGCCCGCTGCGTGCGCGAGGCGATCCTGCCCCGGGTCTATCCGCAGGCGTGGGAGCTCATTCGTCGTCTGCGGGCCGAGGGGGAGCAGATGCTGATTATCTCCGCCTCGGTTAGCCTGCTGGTGCAGGCGGTGGCCGCCGCGCTGGAGATTGATCAGGCGCTGGGCATTGACGTGGAGATGGTCGGCGGCGGCTACAGCGGGGTCATTGCCGGGATCCCTAGCTATCAGCAGGGGAAGGTGGCGCGTCTGGCGCAGTGGCGCGAGGCGCATCCGCAGTATGACGGCGAGGTGACTTTCTATACCGATTCCATTAACGATCTGCCGCTGTGCCTGCATGCGGATCGCGTGCGGCTGGTCAATCCCTGTCCGCAGCTGCAGGCGGCGGGTGCCGGATATGGCTGGCCGGTGCTGAGCTGGCGGCTGGAATAGCAACAACGGTGAATAAATTAACGGCAGGGCGCACGAACCCCTGGCCGGGTAAGGCGCAGCCGCCACCCGGCGGAATAACGGTACAAGCGTAAATTTCCCTGTGCATACTGCGCCTGGCAGGGCTACAACTTCTATGTTATTTCCGGACAGATTGCGCTCCCAGTATTTTTTCTGCGCTATGTCACTCATGGCGCAGGGAGCGCACAGGGGGCGGCCAGTCGCCGCCGCCCCCTGTACCCCCGGGCTCCGGCCAGCAACATCGCCACTGCGTGGTGCCTTCGACTTATCCCTGCAGGCTTCGGGTCGGGCCGAGGCAGCATCCCTGCAAAACACGGCCCTCAGCCCGCATCCATGCGGGCTGCCCCGGCCTTCCGGGAACGTCTCAGCGATGTTGAGGCCGCCAGCACCGGCAGTTTCAGCTGCCCCAGGCCCGGCGGTGAGTCAACAGCCAGTCCTGGACGAGTAGGCCGGATAAGGCGAAGCCGCCATCCGGCGCAAAGGTGTGCTAGCGTCCGCCCTGATACAGCGGCACCGCGGCGCCGCCGATATAACGACGGCGCAGCCAGGCGGAAAGGGTGTCCATGATCATCACCACCGCCACCAGCAGCAGGGTGATAAACATCACCACATCCCAGTTCCACAGGCGCATGTTCTCGGCATAGATAAGCCCGATACCCCCGGCGCCGACGAAGCCCAGCACCGCCGCGGAGCGGGTGTTGGATTCAATCTGATACAGGCTCAGGGCGAGGAAGGTTGGGAACGACTGGGTAAAAATGCCAAAGCGATGCTTTTGCAGGCCGTTCGCGCCCACGGCGGTCAGCCCGCGCCCGGGCGAGCGGTCCACGGCTTCGTGTCCTTCCGCGTACAGCCGTCCCAGCAGACCGGTGTCCTGCATGATGATCGCCAGCACCCCAGCCAGCGGCCCGAGGCCGACCGCGCGCACGAAAATCAACCCCCAGATAGCCATGTCGATCCCGCGCAGCACATCAAACAGGCGGCGCATCAGCAGGGCAAGGGTCCCCAGCACCACGCCGCGCATGATGTTGCGGGCGGCAAAGAAGGAGAGCAGCAGCGCCAGCACCGTGGCGGTCAGCGTCCCGGCGAAGACGATAGCCAGGGTGATGCCGATTTGCGTGAAGTAATAGCCGAACGGCCAGTTCCAGAAGTCGTGCCAGACGAACATCCGCGCCAGGTAGCGGCCAATCTGCTGCAGACCGGTGGTCAGCTGCTCGCCGCTGATGCCAAACTGCAGAAAAAACCAGACGTAATAGAGCACGCAGGCCAGCGCCACCAGCCCGACGTAGCGCAGGTAGCGCCCCTGAACCTGATAGAGCTGTTTATGCTGCCGCCGGCTGGCGGCGATATCCGGTTGCATGTGCCAGACGCTCATTTCTTACCCTCCAGTACCCACAGGCGCAGACGACCGGACAGCATGTCCAGCGCCGACACCACCAGAATGATCAGCAGCAGGGTGATGCTCACCTGATCGTAGCGGTCGAGCTTGATATTGGTCATCAGCTCCTGACCGATGCCGCCCGCGCCCACCAGCCCGAGAATCGTCGACGAACGGAAGTTGATTTCAAGCCGCATAAAGCCGTAGGAGAGAAACAGCGGTTTCACTTGCGGCCACAGGGCGAAGCGGATTTTCTGCAGCGGCGACGCGCCGCAGGCCGCCAGGCCGCGTACCGGTTTGTTTTGCGCGCTCTCCACCGCCTCGTAGAACAGTTTGGTCAGGCTGCCGACGGTGTGCAGCATCAGCGCCAGAAAGCCCGGGATCGCGCCGATACCGAACGCCATGACAAAGATCACCGCCCACGCCAGCTCGGGCATGGTGCGCAAAAACGCCACCAGTACCCGAATGGCAAAGCGTACCGGCGCCGGGGTCCAGGCGTTGTTGGCGGCGAGGAACGCGAAGATGGTGGCAATGGCGACCGCCACCAGCGTCGAGGCCAGCGCCAGCTGCAGGGTTTCCCAGATGAGCGGCAGCTGGATCGGCAGGCGATAGCCCCACCAGGCCAGCGAGCCTTTGGTCTGCACATCGGCGAACAGGTTACCGGCACTCAGAGGCGGAATGGTCTCTGCCATATAGTCAAAGAAGTGGGGCAGCGAGTGCCAGATGGTCAGCAGATTAAATTCTGCGGCGCTGCCGGCGGCAAAATAGAGCGCCAGCAGGAGTAACGACCAGTAGACGGTATCGCGCTTTTGCCGCGAGCGTACCTGCTGGTAATAGCGTTCAAATTCGGTGTGGGTCGTCTTCATGCGTCGGGGATCTTCAACGTAGCGCCGCCGCTCACCCTGGGGGCAAGCAGGCGGCGTTGAGGCAGGATTAACGCGCGCTCACCAGCTCGCGTTTCATGTCGATAATCTGCTGGAAGTCAGCCACGCTGCCCGGACCGATGTGCTGGGTACCGCCCATCGCTTTGATAAAGCAGGCGTGATCCTCGGTGTCCAGTTTTTTCACCGCCGCCACGACCTTCGCCTTAAAGTCCGCCGGCAGCGCATTGCTCACCAGGATCGGGCCGTTCGGGATCAGCGGCGATTGCCAGATAATGCGGATCTGCTTCATCAGATCCGGATGATCCATGCGAATCAGACGGTTGAACGCGCCGGTGGTGTAGCCGGTGTTGTAATCGCCGACCATCGAGGTCCAGGTGACCGCGCCCGCGAACTGGCCGTTCAGCACGCCGAGAATGTCCTGCTCGTGGCCGCCGGAGAAGGTGACGCTGGAGAAGGTATTGTTGTATTTGTTGTCGGCGTTACCGCCAAATTTTTCTTTAAACGCATGGTTAGGGATCAGATACCCGGAAGTGGAATCCGGATCGGCGAAGCCGAACGCTTTACCTTTTAAATCGTCCAGCGTTTTGTACGGGGAGTCGGCTTTGACGATCACCACGGAGTGATAGCCGCGAGACTGATCTTTATCGTCCACGGCGATGCCGACGATATCCACCGCTTTCGGGTTATTGATATAAACCGAAGCGTAAGAGGAGGGGGACATGCTCAGCACCACGTCGACTTTGCCCCCCAGCAGACCCTGGATCACCCCGGAATAGTCGGAAGAGTTACGCAGTTTGGTATCCACGTTCAGCTCTTTATCGAGGAAGGTCTTCACACACTGGTTATCACCGATTTGCTGGGTGGCGTTCTGCCCGCCGAGAATGCCCAGATTCAGCTCTTTCGGCTGCGCTGCCGCTGCCTGCCATGCCATCATCATGCCCGCGACCACTGCGGATAAACGAACTGCGCCAGTCATATATTTTTTCATTATGTTGCCCGTGTGAGTGAAATTAATGCAATTGGCTAACTTCATCGCCGTACAGCTGCTGCAGCACATCCTGCGTCAGCCGGGAGGGGTGATCGTCAAAAATAAGCTGGCCGCTGGCGACGCCGATAACCCGGGTGCAGTAGGCCTTCACCAGCTCTACCGAATGCAGGTTCACCATCACGCTGATGCCCTGCTCGCTGATCTCGCGCAGCACATCCATGATGCGCTGGGTGTTCTTCGGATCCAGCGAGGCGACAGGTTCGTCGGCCAGCAAAATGCCGGGGTTTTGCATCAGCGCCCGGCAGATTGCCACCCGCTGCATCTGTCCCCCGGAGAGATTCTCCGCCCGCTGCAGCGCGTGCGGCAGCATGTTCATCCATTCGAGCAGCGCAATGGCGCGCGCCCGGTCGGCGGCGGGGAAAATTTTAAACAGCGACTTCAGGGTTGAAGTCTGGCTGAGGCGGCCAAGCAGGACGTTGGTGAGCACGTCGAGGCGCGGTACCAGGCAGAAGTCCTGAAAGATCATCCCGCACTGACTGCGCCAGGCGTTGAGTGAGCGGCCTTTCAGCTTTGAGACATCGTGTGGCATACCGACTTCCGGATAGCTAAGAATTTCACCGCCGCTGGCGCTGTGCGTACCATTAAGGACATGCAGGAGCGTCGATTTACCGGCGCCGGAGCGGCCAATGACCCCGACCATTTCACCGGCGTGCAGGTCAAAGCTGATGCCGTCCAGCACCTTGTGCTGAGCATGATAGGCTTTCGTCAGGTTACGCACGCTTAAGACCTTCCGCTGCAGGCCGGCATCGAGATCGGTGAACGGCTGGAAATCAGTTTCGGCCACCGCGGCAAGAGAGCTGTTCATAAGAGTGTCCAGGTTCGTCATTAACTGGGCACTATTAATAGGTCTTTATATGAAATTTCGATGACGGTATTGCGAACAAAGCGTGAACAGGCGGGAAAAGGCGGGGATGACAGGCCGACCGCGCGGCTTGCTGACCGCTGGCGAAGCCTTGAAAAGCGGCTATGCTTTCGGGGGGCGCGAAGGCTGGCGCACCCGTGACGGCAGGCACCTATCGGCAAAACTCGTTTTATCTTGCTAATGAGGTCTGTTTAATCGAATAGATAATGCTTCTACCTTTGTTTAGCATTCATCATTCCGCAGAATTAACATATGCATAACTATTTTGTGCGGCAGGTTAATCTATTCATGTGACTTATGAATTGGTAAATCATCCTGGTTATTGCTTATATTCAGATTTATATTCTTTATTTTGTTGTTAATTTGGTTTATTTGACAACTCCATCCTGCCCCTCATTAAGAATATTCCTAACATAATAGGGCGAAGATCCTGGGTAATATAAAGCACAAGTAAGAATTGAGGGTAATATTGCCAATAACCTCATGAAAATAAATGTCTTTTTCCACTCCTCAAAAATCCGATATTTTCAGTTTTTGTAAATATTGACCCAGGCACGAAATTGATTGCCTGTCCGCGTGTTGACACTCCATAGGAAAAAACTTAAATTCAACGCCATGCAGAAATAATTAAAATTAAACCCGGCTTATCAAATATTGATAAGTAATGCGTGTCTTATTTAATGGCGATTTATTAAAGGAAGCGAATACGCCAGTTAACTTTGTAGGCCTGGCAAACAGTGAAGTTGTAAAAATGATTACTTCAAGGACTATGAGGTTAAAAACTATATGGAATATAAATGCTGTTCCGATAAGTACATTTGGTCTGCCCATGACTCCTACTTCTATAAAGGACTATCCGAACTCATTCTGGATATCGATGAATTAATTTATCTGTCGCAGGAGAAGATTAGAAAGGATTTTGTGTTTATCAATCTCAACACGGCTTCTTTAAATGAATTTATCAGGCGCGATAGCGAATGGCTATCCGCGGTAAAGGGGAAACAGGTCGTATTGATTGCGGCCAGGAAATCAGAAGCCTTAGCAAATTACTGGTATTACAATAGCAATATTCGCGGCGTGGTATATGTTGGCCTGAGTCGCGATATTCGAAAAGAACTGGCCTACGTAATTAATGGCAGATTTCTCCGCAAAGATATTAAGAAAGATAAAATTACTGACCGGGAAATGAAAATAATCCGCATGACCGCTCAGGGCATGCAGCCGAAATCGATCGCCAGAATTGAAAATTGTAGCGTGAAGACAGTATATACCCATCGGCGCAATGCTGAGGCCAAACTGTATTCCAAAATATATAAGTTAGTTCAGTAACACCCAGGCAATATTGTTTTTTAAATGGTTCACCGGGACATCATGTCCTTAATTCAACTCAGGATGAAAAAGCGATGAAAAAAAAGGTTCTGGCAATAGCTCTGGTAACAGCGTTTACCGGTATGGGTGTGGCGCAGGCTGCTGACGTAACGGCTCAGGCTGTTGCGACCTGGTCGGCGACCGCTAAAAAAGACACCACCAGCAAGCTGGTTGTGACCCCGCTCGGCAGCCTGGCATTCCAGTACGCCGAAGGCATTAAAGGCTTTAACTCGCAGAAAGGTCTGTTTGACGTGGCGATTGAGGGTGACGCAACGGCGACCGCCTTTAAGCTGACCTCGCGCCTTATCACCAACACCTTAACCCAGCTGGACACTTCCGGCTCCACGCTGAGCGTGGGTGTGGATTATAACGGCGCCGCGGTGGAAAAAACTGGAGATACCGTGATGATCGATACCGCTAACGGCGTGCTGGGCGGCAACCTCAGCGCGCTGGCTAATGGCTACAACGCCAGCGGCCGTACCACCGCGCAGGATGGTTTCACTTTCTCCATCATCAGCGGCACCACCAACGGCACCACCGCAGTGACCGATTACAGCACCCTGCCGGAAGGGATCTGGAGCGGCGACGTCAGCGTCCAGTTCGACGCCACCTGGACCAGCTGATCCTTCTGATGCACCAGCAGGGGGGCTCCCCCTGCTTTTTTCACGGACGGAATTGTTATGAAAAAGCACCTTCTGGCTCTCGGGCTGCTGCTTGTCGGGGTGTCGCCGGCGCAGGCGCTGGATGTCGGCGATATCTCATCTTTTATGAACAGCGGCAGCAGCACGCTGAGCAAAACAATCAAGAACAGCACAGACAGCGGTCGACTGATCAATATCCATCTCGAACGGCTCTCTTCCCCGCTGGATGGTGGGCAGGTTATCCCGATGGATAAACCGGATGAGGTGCTGCTTACCCCCGCCAGCCTGCTGCTACCCGCTCAGGCCAGCGATGTCATCCGTTTCTTCTACAAAGGCCCGGCGGATGACAAAGAGCGCTACTACCGTATTGTCTGGTTCGATCAGGCACTCAGCGATGCCCAGCGCGATAACGCCAACCGCAGCGCGGTAGCGACGGCGTCCGCTCGCATCGGCACCATCCTGGTGGTGGCGCCGCGTCAGGTGAATTACCGCTTTCAGTACGCCAACGGCTCTCTGACCAACACCGGGAATGCGACGCTGCGGATCCTCGCCTACGGCCCTTGCCTGAAGGCCGCCGACGGTAAGGAGTGTAAAGAGAATTACTACCTGATGCCGGGTAAATCGCGCCGTTTTACGCAGGTGGACACGGCGAATAAAAAAGGACGGGTTGCGCTTTGGCAGGGTGAGCAGTTTGTTCCCGTGAAATAGACAGTTGTGCAGATGGATAACGACGATGCCTCTACGACGGATTTCCCCAGGACTGAAAACGCAGCTTGCCTTCGGCATGATCTTTTTGTTCGTTCAGCCCGACGCCAGCGCTGCTGCCGTACGTGCCCAGCAGATTGGCGGGGTGATTATTCCGCAGGCCTTCAGCCGGGCGCTGCAGGACGGTATGAGCGTCCCGCTCTATATTCATCTTGCCGGCAGCCAGGACACCCGTGACGATCAGCGGATCGGCAGCGCCTTTATCTGGCTGGACGACGGCCAGCTGCGTGTCCGGCAGATCCAACTGGAGGAGAGCGAGGGGAACGCCAGCGTCAGCCAACAGACCCGACAGCAGCTGATCGGCCTGGCCAACGCCCCGTTCAGCGAGGCACTCACCATTCCCCTGACCGACAGCGCGCAGCTGGATCTCAGCCTGCGTCAGCTGCTGCTGCAGCTGGTGGTCAAACGCGAGGCGCTGGGCACCGTGCTGCGCTCGCGCAGCGAAGATATCGGTCAGTCCAGCGTGAACACCCTCAGCAGCAACCTGAGCTATAACCTCGGCGTCTATAACAACCAGATGCGCAATGGCGGGAGCAACACCTCCAGCTACCTGTCGCTGAACAACGTCACCGCGCTGCGAGAGCATCACGTGGTGCTCGACGGCTCGCTGTACGGGATCGGCAGCGGTCAGCAGGACAGTGAATTATATAAGGCCATGTATGAGCGCGATTTCGCCGGCCACCGCTTTGCCGGCGGGATGCTCGACACCTGGAACCTGCAGTCCCTGGGACCGATGACCGCTATTTCGGCCGGCAAGATTTACGGCCTTTCCTGGGGGAATCAGGCCAGCTCCACCGTCTTCGACAACAGTCAGTCGGCCACGCCGGTGATTGCCTTTTTACCGGCGGCGGGCGAGGTGCATCTCACCCGTGACGGCCGGTTGCTGAGCGTCCAGAACTTCGCCATGGGCAACCATGAAGTGGATACCCGCGGCCTGCCGTACGGTATTTACGACGTGGAAGTGGAGGTGATCGTTAATGGTCGGGTGGTCAGCAAACGCACCCAGCGGGTCAATAAGCTGTTCAGCCGGGGACGCGGCATCGGCGCGCCGCTGGCGTGGCAGGTATGGGGCGGCAGTTTCCATATGGATCGCTGGTCGGAAAGCGGCAAAAAGACCCGGCCGGCAAAAGAGAGCTGGCTGGCAGGCCTCTCGACCTCCGGGTCGCTCAGCACCCTGAGCTGGGCGGCAACGGGCTATGGCTACGACAACCAGGCGGTGGGGGAAACCCGCCTGACGCTGCCGCTGGGCGAGTCGATCAACGTTAACCTGCAGAATATGCTGGCCAGCGACAGTTCCTGGAGCAGCGTCGGCAGCATCAGCGCTACGCTGCCGGGAGGCTTCAGTTCAGTGTGGGTCAACCAGGAGAGAACCCGCATTGGCGATCAATTGCGGCGCAGCGATGCCGACAACCGGGCGATCGGCGGCACCCTCAACCTGAACGCGCTGTGGTCGAAGCTGGGGACGTTCAGCGTCAGCTACAACGATGACCGCCGCTACAACAGTCATTACTACACAGCGGATTACTATCAGACGGTCTACAGCGGCGCGTTTGGATCGCTCGGCCTGCGGGCGGGGATCCAGCGCTATAACAATGGCGACAGCAGCGCCAACACCGGGAAATATATCGCTCTCGATCTCTCGCTGCCGCTGGGCAACTGGTTCAGCGCCGGGATGACCCATCAGAACGGCTACACCATGGCTAACCTCTCAGCGCGCAAGCAGTTTGATGAAGGCACTATTCGCACCATCGGCGCCAATCTGTCGCGGGCCATCTCCGGCGATACCGGGGATGACAAAACCCTCAGCGGCGGAGCGTATGCCCAGTTCGACGCCCGCTACGCCAGCGGCACGCTGAACGTCAACAGTGCGGCGGACGGCTACGTCAACACTAACCTCACCGCCAGCGGCAGCGTCGGCTGGCAGGGCAAAAACATCGCCGCCAGCGGACGAACTGACGGTAACGCCGGAGTGATCTTCAACACCGGGCTGGAGGACGATGGTCAGATTAGCGCCAGGGTTAACGGGCGGATTTTCCCGCTCAGCGGCAAGCGTAACTACCTGCCGCTCTCTCCCTATGGCCGCTATGAGGTGGAGCTGCAGAACAGCAAAAACTCGCTCGATAGCTACGACATCGTCAGCGGGCGTAAGAGTCATCTGACCCTTTATCCGGGCAACGTCGCAGTGATTGAGCCAGAGGTGAAGCAGATGGTCACCGTCTCCGGTCGTATTCGTGCAGAAGACGGCACGCTGCTGGCGAATGCGCGGATTAACAACCATATCGGCCGTACCCGGACCGATGAAAACGGCGAGTTTGTCATGGACGTGGATAAGAAATACCCCACTATCGATTTCAGCTACGGCGGCAATAAAACCTGCGAAGTGGCGCTGGAGCTCAGCCAGGCACGCGGCGCCGTCTGGGTCGGGGATGTGGTCTGCAGCGGCCTCTCGTCGTGGGCGGCGGTGCAGCAGACAGGAGAAGAGAATGAAAGTTAATGCACTGATGGCGCTGGCGATCCTCGCGCTGCTTTGGCCGGCAGCCGCACTCAGGGCGGCGGTGACCAAGACCACCTGGTCGGATGCGCCGGCGCGCGAGTTTGTGTTTGTTGAAAACAACTCCGACGACAACTTTTTCGTCACCCCCGGCGGGGCGCTGGATCCGCGTATGACCGGCGCTAACCGCTGGACCGGCTTAAAATACACCGGCTCCGGCACCATTTATCAGCAGAGTCTCGGCTATATCGATAACGGCTACAACACCGGGCTCAATGCCAACTGGAAGTTTGATATGTGGCTGGAAAACTCGCCGGTTTCGCACCCCTTAACCGGCCTGCGCTGCATCAACTGGTACGCCGGGTGCGATATGGCCACCAGCCTGATCCTGCCGCAAACCACCGACGCCAGCGGGTTTTATGGCGCGACGGTGACCAGCGGCGGCGCGAAGTGGATGCACGGCATGATGTCGGACGCGTTTTATCAATATCTGCAGCAGATGCCGGTCGGCGGCAGCTTTACGATGACCATCAATGCCTGTCAGACCTCGGTGAACTACGATGCCAGCAGCGGTGCGCGCTGTAAGGATCAGGCCTCCGGTAACTGGTATGTGCGCAACGTCACCCACACCAAAGCCGCGAACCTGCGGTTGATTAATACCCACTCGCTGGCGGAGGTGTTTATCAACAGCGACGGCGTGCCGACCCTGGGAGAAGGGAACGCCGACTGCCAGACGCAGACCATCGGCAGCCGCGCAGGATTAAGCTGTAAGATGGTCAACTATACCTTGCAGACCAACGGCTTAAGCAACACCTCGATCCATATTTTCCCGGCGATCGCCAACTCGTCGCTGGCCTCGGCCGTCGGGGCGTACGATATGCAGTTCAGCCTCAACGGCAGCTCCTGGAAGCCGGTGAGCAATACCGCTTATTACTACACTTTCAACGAAATGAAGAGCTCAGACTCGATCTATGTTTTCTTCTCCAGCAACTTCTTTAAGCAGATGGTGAACCTCGGGATCAGCGATATCAACACCAAGGATCTGTTCAACTTTCGCTTTCAGAACACCACCTCGCCGGAGTCAGGCTGGTATGAGTTTTCCACCTCCAACACGCTGATTATCAAGCCCCGTGATTTCAGCATCAGCATTATCTCGGACGAATATACCTCGGCGCCGTCGCGCGAGGGATATGTCGGCAGCGGCGAACCAGCGCTCGATTTCGGCTACATCGTCACCACCAGCGGTAAAACGGCCGCCGATGAAGTGCTGATCAAGGTGACCGGACCGGCGCAGGTGATTGGCGGGCGTTCCTACTGTCTCTTCAGCTCTGATGACGGTACGGCGAAAGTGCCGTTCCCGGCGACGCTCTCTTTTATCACCCGCAGCGGCACGACGCAGACCTACGATGCCGGGTGCGATGACAGCTGGCGGGATATGACCGATGCGCTGTGGCTGACCACGCCATGGACCGATATCTCCGGCGAAGTGGGGCAGATGGATAAGACCACGGTGAAATTTTCGATTCCGATGGATAACGCCATTTCGCTGCGGACGGTAGACGATAACGGCTGGTTTGGCGAAGTCAGCGCTTCAGGAGAGATTCATGTCCAGGCGACGTGGCGCAACATTAACTAAGGCCCTGCTGACGGTGGGCTGCCTGCTGGCAGCGCCGCTGGCGCAGGCGATCTCGGTCGGCAACCTGACCTTTTCCCTGCCGGCCGAAGCGGATTTCGCCAGTAAACGGGTGGTCAACAACAATAAAAGCGCGCGGCTGTACCGCATCGCCGTCAGCGCCATCGATCGTCCGGGCGGCAGCGAAGTCCGCTCCCGGCCGGTGGATGGCGAACTGCTGTTCGCCCCTCGCCAGCTGGTGCTGCAGGCAGGTGAGAGCGAGTATTTTAAATTTTACTATCATGGCCCGCGGGATAACCGCGAGCGCTACTATCGGGTCTCGTTTCGCGAAATCCCCACCCGCAACCTGACGAGGCGCAGCCCGACCGGCGGCGAGGTCAGCATGGAGCCGGTGGTGGTGATGGATACCATTCTGGTGGTGCGCCCACGCGAGGTGCAGTTTAAATGGTCTTTCGATAAGGTGGCCGGGACGGTGAGCAACACCGGCAATACCTGGTTCAAGCTGCTGATTAAACCCGGATGCGATTCGACCGAAGAGGAGGGGGACGCGTGGTATCTGCGTCCTGGCGACGTGGTTCGCCAGCCGGCATTGCGCCAGCCGGGGAACCACTATCTGGTTTATAACGACAAATTTATTAAGATCAGCGATACCTGCCCGGTGAAGCCCCGTCCCGCGGAGTGAGCCTTATCCGGCGGTCGCGCGGCGGGTAAAACGCCGGCTGGCCAGCAGGCTCAGACCGCAGCACAGCAGGTAGTACACCGCGCCGGTGAAAACGAAGATCGCCAGGGGATAGATTTGCACCCGGTTGTTGACCTGACCGGCCACGGTGGTCAGCTCCGGGACGTTGACGATAAACGCCAGCGACGTGTCTTTCAGCAGGCCGATAAAGATCCCCACCAGCGAGGGCTGAACATTGCGCAGCGCCTGCGGGAGCAGCACCAGGCGCAGCGTTTGCCCGGGGGCGAACCCCTGGGTCAGCGCCGCCTCATACTGTCCTTTCGGCAGCGACTGCAGCCCGGCCAGCACCGAGTGCATCACCGATGCGGCGGTAAACCACGCCAGCGCCAGGGTCACGGTCACCGCGCCGGGCAGATCGCCGCCGGTCAGCATCGGCAACAGATACCACAGCCAGAAGATGACAAATATCAGCGGGATGCCGCGAATAATTTCCGCCCACAGAAACAGCAGACGCCGCACCAGCCCCCCGTAGCGCCAGGCCAGGCCCGCCAGCGCAATGCCTCCCGGCAGCGCCAGCAGGGTGGCGCCGATGGCCATCAGCAGGGTCAGCGCCACGCCGCCGGGCTGGCCCTCCGCCAGTCGGCCCCACAGCAGGTAATCGAGGTTATCGGCGATCACCGCCAGATTAGCGTTCATGTTGGGCGCTCCGTTGCAGTTTTCTTCCCGGGCCGAGACGCGTTAGCGCCACGCCCATCGCCACCCCCAGCGCCAGGTACAGCGCGGTACCGACGGCAAACGCCTCCAGGGCGTGCGCGTTATAGCTCTCAATCTGTCGTACCTGATAGGTCAGTTCCGCAAAGCCGATGCCGCTGGCCAGCGATGAGAGTTTCATCAGGTTAAGATACTGGCCGACAATCGGCTGCCAGGCGTTGGCCAGCCCCTGCGGCATGAGGATAAAGCGCAGCTCCTGCCACGGCGTAAAGCCCTGCGACAGCGCGGCTTCCCGCTGCCCGTGGCTGACGGCGCGCAGTCCGGAGGCGATCTCTTCCACCAGAAAGGCGGAGGTAAAGACCCCCAGCCCCCACATTGAGCAGAGGAACTCCGGCGTCAGCCACCAGACGTTACCCGGCAAAATGGACCAGGCGTGTTCGTCGTTCACCACCTCCTTCACCGCCAGCGGCAGCAGGTTCCAGGCGGCAAAGTACCAGAACAGCAGCTGGACCAGCAGCGGAGTGTTGCGAAACAACGAGACCCACGCGGCCACCAGTCCGCGCCCCGCGCGGCCGCCGCCGAGGCGCAGGGCCAGCAGCAGGACCGCCAGCAGGGTGGCGAGCAGGATCCCGGCGACGCTGACCCAGACGGTGGTGAGAAAACCAGAGATAATCCATTGCAACGGCTGCCCGCTCAGGACGCCGTGCCAGTCAAGCATCGGCGTCACTCGAGGCTCTCCTGGTGCAGTGGATCCAGCACCTTCTGCAGAAAACGCCGTGCGCGGGCATGCTGCGGATGGGCGAAAAACTCAGCCGGCGGGGCGACCTCGAGAATGTCGCCGCCGTCGATAAACACCACCCGGTCGGCAATTTCGCGGGCAAACTGCATCTCATGGGTCACCACCAGCATGGTGATCCCGCTGTGGGCGAGGGTTTTCATCACCTGCAGCACTTCGCCGATCATCTCCGGGTCGAGCGCCGAGGTGGGCTCATCGAACAGGATAATCTGCGGCGAGGAGGCCAGGGCGCGGGCGATCGCCACTCGCTGCTGCTGGCCGCCGGAGAGCTGCGCCGGCATCTGCTGCGCTTTTTCTTCCAGTCCGACCTGGCGCAGCAGCGCCAGCGCCCGCTCCTGAGCCGCGCTTTTCCCCCAGCCGTGAACGCGCTCCAGCGCCAGCGTGATGTTCTCCTGCGCCGTCAGGTGGGCGTAAAGGTTGAACTGCTGGAAAACAAAGCCGACGCGGCTGCGCAGCTGGCGCAAGGCGCTGCCGCTCAGCCGGCTGGTCGGTTTATCGTCGATCAGGATCTCGCCGCCGCTTAAGGATTCGAGCTGGTTGATCAAGCGGATCAGCGTCGATTTTCCCGAACCGGAAGGGCCGAGGATCGCCACCACTTCGCCGGGCTCGACCTGCAGGTTGATGGCGTTTAGCACCTGATGATCGCCGTAGCGCTTGGCCACATCACGGAACGTAATGCTGGCGCGCTGCAGACGTGAAAAATCCGCGGCCGGGGCCGCGGAGTGGGAGAGTAAACCCGAGAACATATTATTTCGCTTCTATGGTAAAGGCGCGCGGCTGCGGCGTTTTAGTGGCAGGGCCAAACCAGACATCATAGATTTTCGCGGCTTCGCCGGTTTTCTCCAGCTTCACCAGCTCATCGTTAACGGCTTTCAACAGGGCCGGTTCGCCTTTCTTCACGCCCACGCCAATCTCTTCTTTGCTGAGCAGGTCGGGCAGAATTTTAAACTTGGCTTTATCCGGCGCTTCCGCCAGCAGACCGGCGAGGATGGTGCTGTCCTGGGTGATGGCCTGGACGTTGCCGTTGCGCAGGGCGGTCAGGGCCAGCGGAATATCGTCATAGGAGAGGACGCGAGCCTGCGGGAAACGCTGGTGCAGGGCCTGTTCGCCGGTGGTGCCTTTCACCGCGCCGATGCGCGCTTTGCTGTACTCATCAAGCTTATCCGGAGAACCGGCCGGCACGAGGAACTGCTGGCCGGTGACGAAATACGGCGTTGAGAAATCAATAACCTGGGCCCGCTCCGGGGTGATGGTAATGTCGGCGACGATCAGGTCGGCTTTGCCGGACTGCAGCAGCGGAATACGGTTGGCCGGGTTGGTGGCCACCAGCTCGAGTTTGACGCCGAGCGCTTTCGCCAGCGCCTGGGCAAAGTCGACATCATAGCCGACGATATGGTGGGTTTTGGCATCCACGGAGCCGAACGGCGGGTTGGCGTCGAAGGTGGCGACTTTCACGACGCCGGCGGCTTTGATGTCAGCCAGCTGGTCTGCCTGTGCCTGAGACGCGAGCAGCAGCATACCCAGCGCCAGTGCAATTTTTGTGGTTTTATTGCGCATGTTTTTTCCCCTGAATCCCTGTTTTGTTTTGTGGACATCACGCTCCCACAAATTCCCCGTCGGCGGCAAAGAAGAAAAAATTCTTATCTATAACGAAAAAGAACTTAACAAACCTGTGGGTATTCTTTATGCGCCGCTGGCGTTTTACCGGCGCGGCAACGATTGCCGGGTGGTTCCCTCTCCCTCAGGGAGAGGGTTAGGGTGAGGGGATAGGAGCGGGCGTAATATGCGCCAGCCAGGATTGCAAATTCGGAATTAATATTTCCCGCGCCCGGCCAACTGTGGTTGAAATAGACCCAGGCGATTCGCTTCCCGACAGAGGAGAAAATGAAAGTGGCATTGTGGCAACGATTAACGGGCTGGCTGGCTTTTTTGTCCAACGGTGAAGCCGGACAGCAGGATACCCAGCGCGTCATGGAGGCGATACTGCCGGTGGCCAGCCTCTACGGCGTGGACATTGGCAACGTGGAAACCCGGTGGTTCCGTCATGATAAGACATACTGAGCGACGCAGGACGCGAGAAGCCTACTGGAACGAGGTGTGCTTTGTGTAGCAAGAGACTGCCTGAGGTTGCGGCAACACAGGATGCGCCGCCGCAGCCCAGGCAGTTTTGACCACGCTTATCCCCCCAGATACATCCGCTTAATTTCCGGGTTAGTCAGCATCTCCCGCGCCGCGCCTGACAAGGTGATCCGGCCATTCTCCAGGACATACGCCCGATCGGCGATAGCCAGCGCGGCCGTCGCATTCTGCTCCACCAGCAGCACCGTCATATTCTCTTCGCGCAGTTGCTTAATGATGCCGAACAGCTCGCCGACAATTTTCGGCGCCAGCCCGAGGCTCGGTTCATCCAGCATCAATAACACCGGCTCGCTCATCAGCGCCCGGGCGATGGCCAGCATCTGCTGCTCGCCGCCGCTCATGGTGCCCGCCATCTGATGGCGCCGCTCCTTGAGCCGAGGAAAGAGGGCGTACATGCGATCGCGCAGGCGGGTGTAGCCGGCGAGATTATTGTAAGCGCCCATGCGCAGGTTCTCTTCGATGGTCAGGTTGGTAAAGACCCGACGTCCCTCCGGCACCAGCGCCAGCCCGCGGCGTACAATCTGGTGGGTCTGGCTGCGTGAGATATCGTCGTTGAGGAAGCTGACGCGCCCGCTGGAGCGCACCAGGTTGACGATCCCGTTGAGGGTGGAGGTTTTACCGGCGCCATTGCTGCCGATCAGGGTGACGATCTCCCGGTCATAGACGTCGATATCAACACCTTTCAACCCCTGGATCACGCCGTAAAAGACCTTCAGTTCCCGGGCGTTAAGCATAATTGGCTTCTCCCAGATAAGCGGAAATGACGTCAGGATGCTGGATCGCCTCGGCCATCAGGCCGCTGAACAGTGGCTTACCATACTCCAGCACCATCACCCGCTCGCACAGGCGATTGACGAAGGGCATATCGTGCTCAATCAGCAGGACGCTGAGCTGATAGTCAAGTCGCATGCGGAAGATAAGCTCCGCCAGGTCCTCGGTTTCCTTCGGGTTCATCCCGGCGGCCGGCTCATCGAGCAGCAGCAGCTTCGGCGCGGTGGCCAGCGCGCGGGCGATCTCCACTTTGCGCTGGTTGCCATAGCTTAGGTTTGTGGCTTGCATATGGGCGAAGTGGGCGATGCCGATGTCCTCCAGGATGGCCATGGCTTTGGCCTTCGCCGCCCGCTCGGCCGGAAAGTAGCGGCCAATATGCAGAGCTGCCTCCAGCAGCGAGTAGTGGCTGGCGCGGTCGAGCCCGACCATCACGTTCTCCAGCACCGTCATGGAGTTAAACAGACGGATATTCTGGAAGGTACGGGCGATCCCGGCGTTCACCACCTGGTTGGGCTTCAGCCCCTTCAGCGACGTACCCGCCAGGGTGACGTTGCCGCTGGTGGGTTTATAGTTGGCGGTGATGACGTTAAACAGGGTGGTCTTGCCCGCACCGTTAGGGCCGATAAGGCCAAAGATCTCCGCTTCATCAACATGGAAGCTGACGTTGTCGATGGCCCGCAGGCCGCCAAACTGCATGGTGACGTCCTGCACCTGCAGGATAACGTTATTTTCCGCCATAGCTGCTGTTCCTTCTTCCCATCTGCCAAATCTCTTTTTTCCCCAGCAGCCCTTCGCGGGCGAAGAGCATGATGATCAGCAACAGCAGGGAGAAAACCACCATTCGCAGGCCCGGATAGGCGCCGAGATCGTGACCGAAGAACTGTAGCGGCTGGTCGAGGAAGCGCAGCCATTCGCCGCTGCCGACCACCAGTACGGTGCCGAGCAGGGCGCCGGTGGTGCTGCCGAGCCCGCCGAGGACGATAATAATCAGCAGCTGGAAGGTGAGCATAAAGTCGAACAGCCCCGGGGAAATAGTGGTCAGCAGCGAAGCCAGCAGACCGCCGCCGATCCCTTCGAAGAAGGCGCTGGTGGCGAAGGCGCAGGTTTTGATGCGGAAGGTGTTGACCCCCATGGCGATCGCCGCATCTTCATCGTCGCGAATGGCCTTCATCATCCGGCCATACTTCGACCACACCAGCTGAAGGATCATGCCGGTGGCCAGCAGGGCGAACAGCCCGCACCAGAACAGGAGATGCGGCTGCTGCGGAATATCGTTCAGCCCGATGGCGCCGTTGGTGATTTGCGGATTGTTAATAGCGAGGATCTTGATGATAAACCCAAAGCCGAGGGTGACAATGGCCAGGTAGTCGCCACGCACCCGGAAGACCGGCACGGCGAGGCACACCGCCAGCGCCGCCGCGCACAGGCCGCTTATCAGCAGGGCAGGGAGGAAGCCTGCGTGCAGGCTGAGGATCCACGGGCTGGGGGCGGCCATTTCAAACATGTCTACCTTGCTGTCGCTGGAGAGGATCAGCAGGGCGGTGACGTAGGCGCCCACCGCCACGAAGCCGTTCGGCTCCAGCGACAGCTGGCCGGTCACGCCGTTGATCAGGTTGTAGCTGACCGCAAGGAT
Organism: Klebsiella sp. w6; assembly: GCF_033100215.1. Classification (NCBI taxonomy): domain Bacteria; kingdom Pseudomonadati; phylum Pseudomonadota; class Gammaproteobacteria; order Enterobacterales; family Enterobacteriaceae; genus Klebsiella; species Klebsiella sp. w6. The sequence continues at coordinate 4,426,594 of NZ_CP136907.1, read as the reverse complement.
CATAAAGATAAAAATGGTGCTGATGACACGAACAATGTAGTCATTGAAAACCACGTTGATTCCGGCCAGCAGCGCGATACAGATGACAATAATGGCCAGGTTGCGCAGCTGCGCCCCGGCGGTCGTCGTCGCGTTGAGCATCAGAAACGGCTCCTTTCCAGACGTTCGTCGCCCATAATGCCGACCGGGCGGAACAAGAGGACCAGAATCAAGAACAGGAAGGCGAAAGCATCTTTATAGCCGCCCAGTTCGGGGAAGATCGCCACGGCGACCACTTCGGTAAAACCGAGGATAAAGCCGCCCAGCACCGCGCCGGTGACGCTGCCGATCCCGCCCAGCACGGCGGCGGCGAAGGCCTTCAGGCCGATAAGCACGCCCATCAGGGGATCGATAGTGGGGTAGCTGATGGAGTAGAACACGCCGCCGAGGGCCGCGAGACTACTGCCGAGGGCGAAGACCAGGGAGATGATCCGGTTGGCGTCAATGCCCATCAGGCGCACGGTGTTGACGTCAAAGGCCACCGCGCGGATCGCCATCCCATAACGGGTGCGGTACAGCAGCCAGAGGATCGCCAGCAGCAGCAGGACGGTGATCAGCGGCACAATCCACGCCACGTTGGTAATGATGACGCTGCCGAAGGCGCGGGTCTGGTTGAAAAAGTCAGGGGCGGAGAAGAAGCGTGAGCTGCCGCCGAACAGCACGTTAAACAGGTTTTCGAGGAAGAAGCTGACGCCGATGGCGGTGATCAGCATGGAGATTTTCGAGGCCTGACGCAGCGGACGATAGGCGACCCGGTCAATCAGCATACCAAACAGGCCGCACAGCCCGAGGGTCAGGAAAACGGCTACCCCGAAGGGTAGCCCAACTGAAGAAAATAAAAACAGCGTACTAAACGCGCCGACCATCATCACGTCCGCATGGGCGAAGTTGATCAGCCGTAGCACGCCATAAACCATCGTATAACCGATGGCAATCAGGGCGTACATGCCCCCAAGACTCATTCCATTGACCACTTGCTGGAGAAAAATGGCGCCGTCCATTTTGTAGCCTCGTCACAACTTAAGGGTTAACCACGGTACGAAACGCCAGCTTGCCATCTTTCACTTCGTTGATGACCGCGCTGCGAATGGCATCGCCGTTCTGTAACGTCAGCGTGCCGGTCACGCCCTGGAAATCTTTGGTGGCGCGGATTTTTTCATTCACGCAGACCCGATCGTGGGGATCGCTGCACTGGTTCATGGCGTTGACGATGACGTTATAGGCGTCCGCCGCCATTGCGCCCCAGGTATGGGTCGGCTGCTGGTATTTGGCTTCCCAGGCTTTGATGAAGGTTTCCCCGGCCGGGGTCTGCTCTTTGGCGTTCGGCGAGTAATAATCGGTGGTCATATAGCCGTTGACCGCGTCTTTACCGACATCGAAGAAGACCTGATCCGCGGCCAGACCGTCGCCGCCCACCACCGGTTTGTTGAGCCCCAGTTGTTTAGACTGCACGGCAATCAGCGCCCCTTCGGTGTAGTAGATCGGCATGTAAATCATGTCGACATTCTTCGCCTTGACGCTCGCCAGCTGGGCTTTAAAGTCCTTGCTGCCGCCCGGGGCCTGTACCTCGATGGGAATGGTGCCGCCGTTTTTCAGGAACTGGGTGCGGAACGCTTTCGCCAGGCCGACGGAGTAGTCGTTGCTGCTGTCAAACACGATGGCGGCGGTTTTGGCTTTCAGATCGCGGGAGGCCAGATTGGCCCCGACCACCCCCTGGAAGCTGTCCGAGAAACAGACCCGGCTGACGTACGGATGGTTACGGGTGACGCGGTCGTTGGTGGCGGTGGAGGAGACCAGCGGCGTTTTGCTGTCGTCGGCGATCTTGGTCATCGCCAGGGTGTTGGAGGAGGTGACTTCCCCGATCACGGCATCCACTTTATCACTGGAGACCAGGCGCTGCATGGCGTTAGCCGCTTCGACTTTGTCGCTTTTATCATCGATAACGATAAGCTTGATGGTATCGCCATTTTTTAACGTCGGGGTGATGGCCTGAATAATGTCCAGCCCTTTCTGCGACGGCTGGCCATAGCCGCTGAGGGCGCCGCTCAGGGGTAATACCACCCCGATTTTAATTTCCGCTGCCTGCGCGCTGCTGGCGCCGACCAGCGCGGCAACCAGCGTGGCCATTAAAGACGCTTTCCCGGAAAACGATTTCATTGGTATTTCTCCGTCGGTCGATTATTTATCTTTAACCATCAATGACTGCATAACATTGAGGAATAATTCGCCAGCGTGTCCGGCGAATTATTGGCTGTTATGTTGAATAGATAACGAGATATATACCCTAAATAATTCGAGTCGCATGAAGGCGGCAAGTGAGCGAGTCCCCAGGCGCTTACAGAAGTCAGTGACTGGGGGGAGAGAACGCAGCCAACGCACATGCAACTTGAAGTATGACGGGTATTTTTAATGCGCTGATTTACCTTACAACGTCCGTTTCGTTTTTACTCATGCAATATTCTTATTACCTGCTGGGAGAGGCATAAGGCTGATGACAACACGGTTTTTGGTACGGTGAACGCATTTTGCCGGGTGGCGACTGGCGCCTTACCCGGCCTGAAAAATCCACCATATAAACCGGTTGAACGGTTTGCGCAGGCCCGCGCAAGCGAAGCGCCGTCGGGCAATTTCAGCGCGCACCCGAATATAATATTCAGGTGCGCCGGTAGTATTAAAATTTATTCTGCTGCTGGTGTTACTTATTATTTTAAAGGGGTCAACGGTTTTATTTTTCCATGCAGCGCCGGATTATCACTTTCATCTTTTAACTGCACGCCGGTGACGCGGCGTAAAAAAGCCTGCTCCAGCAGCCAGGCCAGTTTAAAGGCGGCGGCGTCATGGCTTAATCCCTCCGGACGAATATTGGAGATACAGTTGCGCTCAGATTCCAGACGCTGACGATGGGGCTGCCAGGTAAGGTAAACGCCGAGGCTGTCCGGCGAAGAGAGACCCGGTCGTTCGCCAATCAGGATCGCCACCGCGCGGGCTTTCAGGGTTTCGCCAATATCATCCCCCAGCGCCACCCGCGACTGATGCGCCAGCACTACCGGCGCCAGGCCGATACCCAGCGTTTGCAGATAGGGCAGCAGGGCGCGGATCAATGGCACCGCCTGGCGCTCTACCGCCCAGGAAGAGAGGCCATCGCCGATCACCAGCAGCAGATCGGCGGGGCGGACGCCGCTGGCGGCGAGGTCGGCGCGGCTTTCGTCGGCGAGCTGCCGCCCGAGATCCGGACGCCGAAGATAGGTGTGACGGTCCGGCGCGGCGCTGTGCACCGTCAGAGCGTCGAGGCCGAGCGCCGCCAGCGGCGCCACCAGCTGCTGGCTGGCGAACGGCTGATGAATGGCGTCCCGCGCTCTGGCATGGGCCAGACCAAAGTTAAGGACTTCGCGGGTCGGCAGGCTGGCGCCGCTGCGGCCCAGGGCGATCCGCGCATCGGTAAATTCACGCAGCGGGTTCCAGGCATCGGGACGGTTCATACGGAGGCTCCTTGCGGCAGGACGGACAGCAGCGGATGGCGGGCGTCGGTGAGCCGCAGCGCGCCGTGCGGATCGATAATCTGCATCTTCGCCAGCCAGTCGGCGAACTCCGGGGCATGCTTTAAGCCCAGCAGGCGACGGGCGTACAGCGCGTCATGGAACGAGGTGCTCTGGTAATTGAGCATGATATCGTCCGCTCCGGGCACACCGATCAGGAAGGTGAGCCCGGCGGTGCACAGCAAGGTCAGCAGGGTGTCCATATCATCCTGATCCGCTTCCGCGTGGTTGGTATAGCAGACGTCGCAGCCGATCGGCAGGCCCATCAGCTTGCCGCAGAAGTGATCTTCCAGCCCGGCGCGAATAATCTGCTTGCCGTCGTAGAGATACTCCGGACCGATAAAGCCGACCACGGTATTGACCAGTAGCGGTTCAAAGTGACGGGCGACGGCGTAGGCCCGCGCCTCACAGGTCTGTTGATCGACGCCGTGGTGGGCGTTGGCCGACAGGCAGCTTCCCTGGCCGGTCTCAAAATACATCACATTGTTGCCGAGGGTACCGCGCCTGAGGCTGAGGGCCGCCTCGCGGGCCTCCTGCAGCATGGCAAGATTGATGCCGAAGCCGCTGTTGGCCGCTTCGGTTCCCGCCACCGACTGAAACACCAGATCCACCGGCGCGCCGCGCTCAATCAGCTGCAGCGTATTGGTGACATGGGTCAGAATGCAGGATTGGGTGGGAATGGCGAAGCGCTGAATAATATCATCCAGCATGACGTTCAGCTGCGCCAGCACCGGTAAGCTGTCGCTGGCCGGGTTGATGCCGATCACCGCGTCCCCGGCGCCGTACAGCAGCCCGTCGAGCATACTGGCGGCGATGCCTTTCAGGTCGTCGGTAGGATGGTTGGGCTGCAGGCGTACGCTGAGGTGGCCGGGCAGGCCGATGGTGTTGCGAAAGCGCGTCACCACCTGGCATTTGCTGGCGGCAAGGATCAGATCCTGATTGCGCATCAGCTTACTGACCGCCGCCGCCATCTCTGGGGTGATGGCGCGGGCGACCCGCTGCAGCGTGGCGGTATCGGTAGCATCATCCAGCAGCCAGTCGCGAAAATCGCCGACCGTCAGGTGACGCAGGGCAGCAAAGCCCTGCGCATCATGGGTGTCGAGGATCAGGCGAGTCACTTCGTCCTGCTCGTAAGGGATAAGCGGGTTGTCGAGAATGTCGGTCAGCGGCACCTCGGCGAGGGCCATTTTCGCCGCCATCCGCTCTTCGGCTGAGGTGGCGATAACCCCTGCGAGGGCGTCGCCGGAGCGGGCTGGCGACGCTTTCGCCATCAACGTTTTCAGACTATCAAAGCGCCATACCTGGCCCGATAGCGTGGTTTTATACATGCCGCCTCCTCAGGAGACCGTGCGCAGTTGAGGATCCACTGGCGCCCGTTCACGGGCCGCTGCGGTTTTGCGGAACCACAGGTAGCCGCCGAGCATCATCGCCGCGAAAATCAGCGCCAGCAGCAGGTTATACCAGACCATCGCCACCAGGCAGAGCACCGCCATGCCGAGGGCAAAGGCCGGCGCCAGCGGGTAGAGCGGGGCGCGGAATGGGCGGATCAGCTTCGGCTCGCTACGGCGCAGTTTGAACAGCGCCGCCATGGAAGTGATATACATAACAATAGCCCCAAATACCGACATAGTGACGATACAGGCGGTCAGCGGCATGCCGCTGATGGTGATCAGCGAGTCGGAGAAGATCGCGGCGATACCGACCACGCCGCCGGCGAGGATCGCCAGATGCGGGGTGCGGGTGCGGCGGTTGAGGGTCGCCAGCCCGGCGGGCAGATAGCCGGCGCGGGCGAGGGAGTAGATCTGCCGCGAATAGCCCATAATGATGCCGTGGAAGGAGGCGACGAGGCCAAACAGCCCCAGCCACACCAGCATATGCAGCCAGCCGCTGCCATTGCCCACCACCGTCTTCATCGCCTGGGGCAGCGGATCGTTAATATTGGACAGCGCGCGCCAGTCGCCGACGCCGCCGGCGAAGACCATCACGCCGATCGCCAGCACCGTCAGCGTCAGAATGCCGCCGCCCAGGGCGCGCGGAATGGTGCGCTGCGGATCTTTGGCCTCTTCGGCCGCCATGGAGGCCCCCTCAATGGCGAGGAAGAACCAGATGGCGAACGGAATGGCGGCGAACATCCCCGGCAGCGCCAGGCCGCTGAAGCTTTCCGCGCCCGCCCAGCCGTTAGTGGTGAAGTGGCTCCAGGAGAAGCCGGGCGCGACCACGCCCATAAACACCAGCAGCTCGAAGATGGCCAGCAGGGTGACGATCAGCTCGAAGGTGGCGGCAATGCCGACGCCGAGAATATTGAGCGTCATAAAGATCACGTAAGCGCCGCAGGCGACCCATTTCGGATCCAGCGCCGGAAACTGCACGTTGAGGTAGGCGCCGATGGCCATGGCGATGGCCGGCGGGGCGAAGACGAATTCAATCAGGGTGGCAAAACCGGCGATAAAACCGCCGGTGGGCCCGAAGGCGCGGTAGGCATAGGCGAAAGGGCCGCCAGCGTGCGGGATGGCGGTGGTCAGCTCGGTAAAGCTGAAAATAAAGGCGCAGTACATCGCGGCGACCGCCAGGGCGACGACCATAAATCCCATCGTGCCCGCCTGTGACCAGCCGTAGCTCCAGCCGAAGTACTCCCCGGATATCACCAGTCCGACGGCGATCCCCCATAAACGAAAACTGCCGAGCGTTCTTTTTAAGGTGGTGGTTTGCTCTGTCATACGTGTTGCCTCGCCAGATAGAAAGGTTCTGAACGACAGGCTGCAAAGAGAGTGCCAGAACGTTGTCTGTCGCGATGAGGCGTCAGCGCGTGGCGCGCCCGCTGGCGCTGCGCAAAAATGGGGCAGGCTGCACGCTGTCGGCGCGTGCCCTGGTGCAGCGGCTTTGCTTTTTCCGCGGCGGCACGGTATAACACTTCTTCTTTTGGATGTTTAGATGTCTATACGTTTATACGCATCATGACCCGGGCAAGCGGGCTGGCGTGAGAAAATAAAATGCAAAGCACAACACAACAACAAGGTGGGCAACTGAAGCGCACCATGAAAACGCGCCATTTGATCATGCTGTCGCTCGGCGGCGTGATTGGCACCGGCTTATTTTTTAATACCGGCTATATCATCTCCACCACCGGCGCGGCCGGGACGCTGCTGGCGTATCTGATTGGCGCCCTGGTGGTCTGGCTGGTGATGCAGTGCCTCGGTGAATTGTCGGTGGCGATGCCGGAGACCGGCGCCTTCCACGTTTACGCGGCGCGCTATCTTGGCCCGGCGACGGGCTATACCGTGGCGTGGCTCTACTGGCTAACGTGGACGGTGGCGCTGGGTTCGAGCTTCACCGCGGCGGGTTTCTGCATGCAGTACTGGTTCCCGCAGGTGCCGGTCTGGATCTGGTGCGTGGTGTTCTGCGCGGTGATCTTCGGCCTTAATATCATTTCGACGCGCTTCTTCGCGGAAGGCGAGTTCTGGTTCTCGCTGGTGAAAGTGATCACCATCATCGCGTTTATTATTCTCGGCGGCGCGGCCATTTTCGGCATCATTCCGATGCAGGATGGCTCGCCGGCGCCGGGCCTGCACAATATCACCGCCGAAGGCTGGTTCCCGCACGGCGGCCTGCCGATCCTGATGACCATGGTGGCGGTGAACTTCGCCTTCTCCGGGACGGAGCTTATCGGCATTGCCGCCGGAGAGACGGAAAACCCGCATAAGGTTATTCCGGTCGCCATCCGCACCACCATTGCCCGGCTGATTATTTTCTTTATCGGCACCGTGTTCGTGCTGGCGGCGCTGATCCCAATGCAGCAGGCGGGGGTGGAGAAAAGCCCCTTCGTGCTGGTGTTTGAAAAGGTGGGCATCCCTTACGCGGCGGATATTTTCAACTTTGTGATCCTGACGGCGATCCTGTCGGCGGCTAACTCCGGCCTGTACGCTTCCGGGCGGATGCTGTGGTCGCTGTCGAACGAGAAGACGCTGCCGGCCTGCTTTGCCAAAGTCAATAAACGGGGCGTGCCGGTGACCGCGCTGTCGGTGAGTATGCTGGGCGGCGTGCTGGCGCTGTTCTCCAGCGTGGTGGCGCCCGATACGGTGTTTGTGGCGCTGTCGGCGATCTCCGGTTTTGCGGTAGTGGCGGTGTGGTTGAGCATCTGCGCCTCGCACTTTATGTTCCGCCGCCGCCATCTGCAGCAGGGTAAGGCGCTGAGCGATCTGCAGTATCGCGCTCCCTGGTATCCGGTGGTGCCCGTTCTGGGGTTTGTGCTGTGCCTGGTGGCCTGCGTGGGCCTCGCCTTTGACCCGAGCCAGAGAATTGCGCTGTGGTGCGGGATCCCCTTTGTGGCCCTGTGCTATGGTGCCTGGTATCTCACTCGTTCACGGAATATGACTCAGGAGTCCCAACATGTCGCAGACTAACCCGTTCACTGCTCTGCTTGCCGCCCAGCCTTATGTCCTGCTGGACGGCGCCATGGCCACCGAGCTGGAGGCCCGCGGCTGCGATCTGGCCGACAGCCTGTGGTCGGCGAAAGTGCTGCTGGAGAACCCGCAGCTGATCCGCGATGTGCATCTCGACTACTTTCGCGCCGGGGCGCAGGTGGCGATCACCGCCAGCTATCAGGCCACCCCGGCGGGCTTTGCCGCGCGCGGGCTGGATGATGCGCAGTCCCGGGCGCTGATCGGCAAAAGCGTCGAACTGGCGCGCAAAGCGCGCGAGGCGTACCTCGCCGAGAACCCGCAGGCCGGCACGCTGCTGGTGGCCGGTTCGGTAGGGCCGTATGGCGCGTTTCTCGCCGACGGCTCGGAGTATCGCGGCGATTATCAGCGCAGCGCGGCAGAGTTCCAGGATTTCCACCGCCCGCGCGTCGAAGCCCTTCTGGATGCGGGCGCCGACCTGCTGGCCTGTGAAACCCTGCCGTCATTTGCTGAGATCCAGGCGCTGACGGCCCTGCTGCAGGACTATCCCCGTGCCCGCGCCTGGTACTCTTTCACGCTGCGCGACGCCGAACATCTCAGCGATGGGACGCCGTTACGCGAGGTGATGGCTGCCCTGGCGGATAACCCGCAGGTGGTGGCGGTGGGCATCAACTGTATCGCCCTGGAAAATACGCCCGCGGCGCTGGCGCATCTGCACAGCCTGACGGCCCTGCCGCTGGTGGTCTATCCTAACTCTGGCGAACATTATGATGCGGTGAGCAAGACCTGGCACCATCATGGCGAAGCCTGCGCCACCCTGGCGGATTATCTGCCGCAGTGGCTGGCGGCCGGGGCGAAGCTGATTGGCGGCTGCTGCCGCACCACGCCGAAGGACATCGCCGCGCTTAACGCGAAGCGCTGAGTTTTGTACCGGGTGGCGCTGCGCTTACCCGGCCTACATATTGCGCGATCCGTCGCCGCCACCCGGCGGCAACCCTCTGCCACTCACCAACCGCTCAAAAACAACTATCCTTTCCCGCTTTTGTTCTAAAAACGATTCGCTATTAGCCAGAATTTTTAATTACTTCATCTCCCTCCTGATGCCGGAAATACTGCACCTATAACAACTCAGGGGAAGCAGACATTATGGCATTCACATCGCGAATTACTCTTCTGGCGGCGCTGGCTGTCGCCGCCTTCCAGGCGCAGGCGGTCAACGTGACCGTGGCGTATCAAACCTCCGCTGAGCCGGCGAAAGTCGCCCAGGCGGACAACACCTTCGCCAAAACCAGCGGCGCGACCGTCGACTGGCGGAAATTCGACAGCGGCGCCAGCGTGGTGCGTGCCCTGGCCTCCGGCGATGTGCAGATCGGCAATATCGGCTCCAGCCCGCTGGCGGTGGCCGCCAGTCAGCAGGTGCCGATTGAAGTGTTCCTGCTCGCTTCAAAGCTCGGCAACTCCGAAGCGCTGGTGGTGAAAAAAAGCATTACCAAACCGGAAGATCTGATCGGCAAGCGCATCGCCGTGCCGTTTATCTCCACCACCCACTACAGCCTGTTGTCGGCGCTCAAACACTGGGGCATCAAGCCGGGCCAGGTGCAGATTATTAACCTGCAGCCGCCGGCGATTATCGCCGCCTGGCAGCGCGGGGATATCGATGGCGCTTACGTCTGGGCGCCAGCGGTTAACGAACTGGAAAAAGAGGGCAAGGTGCTGACCGATTCCGCGCAGGTTGGGGAGTGGGGCGCGCCGACCCTCGACGTTTGGGTGGTCCGTAAGGACTTCGCCGAGCAGCATCCGGAGATCGTCAAAGCCTTTGCTAAAAGCGCCATCGACGCCCAGCAGCCCTACATCGCCAACCCGGAAACATGGCTGAAACAGCCGGACAACATCAGCAAGCTGGCGCGCCTGAGCGGCGTGCCGGAAGCCGATGTCCCCGGGCTGGTGAAGGGGAACACCTACCTGACCGCCGCTGAGCAGGCGCAGGCGCTGAATGGTCCGGTCAATCAGGCCATCGTCGATACCGCGCGCTTCCTGAAAGAGCAGGGCAAAGTGCCCGCGGCGGGAACCGATTATCGTCAGTACGTCACTGACCGTTTCGTGAAGTAAAGGAGGCGGCGATGCTGCAAATCTCGCATCTTTCCGCCGACTACGGCGGTAAACCGGCGCTGGCGGATATCAACCTGACGCTGGAGAGTGGGGAGCTGTTGGTGGTGCTGGGGCCTTCGGGCTGCGGTAAAACTACCCTGCTGAACCTGATTGCCGGATTCGTGCCCTATCAGCACGGCAGCATCACCCTCGAAGGTCAGCGGGTGACCGGGCCGGGCGCAGAGCGCGGCGTGGTCTTCCAGAACGAAGGCCTGCTGCCGTGGCGCAATGTGCAGGATAACGTGGCGCTGGGCCTCCAGCTGGCGGGCGTGGATAAAGCGCAGCGCCGGCAAGCGGCGGCGCAGATGCTGAAGAAGGTGGGTCTCGAAGGGGCGGAAAAACGCTTTATCTGGCAGCTGTCCGGCGGTCAACGCCAGCGGGTGGGCATCGCCCGGGCGCTGGCGGCGAATCCGCAGCTGTTGCTGCTGGATGAGCCCTTCGGCGCGCTTGACGCCTTTACCCGCGAGCAGATGCAGACATTGCTGCTGAAACTGTGGCATGAGACCGGCAAACAGGTGCTGCTGATCACTCATGACATTGAAGAGGCCATCTTTATGGCCACCGAGCTGGTGCTGCTGTCGCCGGGGCCGGGACGGGTGGTGGAGCGGCTGCGGCTTGATTTTAGCCGTCGCTTTGTCGCGGGCGAATCCTGCCGCAGCATCAAATCTGACCCGCGGTTTATTGAACAGCGGGAATACATTCTGAGCCGGGTGTTTGACCAACGGGAGGCTTTCTCATGAGCGTGGTACTGAACGACAAACCGCGTCAGACGACGCTGAAGTGGCGCTGGCCGCTCTCCCGTCAGCTCACCCTCAGCGTGGCGACTCTGGCGGTATTGCTGGCCGTCTGGTGGGCGGTCGCGGCGCTGCAGCTGATTAGCCCGCTGTTTCTGCCGCCGCCGGGTCAGGTACTGCAAAAGCTTATCACCATCGCCGGGCCGCAGGGTTTTATGGATGCGACGCTCTGGCAGCATCTGGCGGCGAGCCTGACGCGGATCGTCATCGCCTTGCTGGCGGCAGTGCTTATTGGCGTACCGGTGGGGATCGCCATGGGGCTCAACTCGACGGTGCGTGGGATCCTCGATCCGCTGATCGAACTCTATCGTCCGGTGCCGCCGCTGGCCTACCTACCGCTGATGGTGATCTGGTTTGGCATCGGTGAAACCTCGAAGATCCTGCTGATCTACCTGGCGATTTTCGCGCCGGTAGCCATGTCGGCGCTGGCAGGGGTAAAAAGCGCGCAGCAGGTGCGCATTCGCGCCGCCTGTTCGCTGGGCGCCAGCCGGGCGCAGGTGCTGTGGCTGGTGATCCTCCCCGGCGCGCTGCCGGAGATCCTCACCGGGCTGCGCATTGGTCTCGGGGTGGGCTGGTCAACGCTGGTGGCCGCTGAGCTGATCGCTGCCACCCGCGGATTAGGATTTATGGTGCAGTCTGCCGGCGAGTTTCTCGCCACCGATGTGGTGCTGGCGGGGATCGCGGTGATTGCCATTATCGCCTTTTTACTGGAACTGGGTCTGCGCGCGCTGCAGCGTCGCCTGACGCCCTGGCATGGAGAAGTACAATGAGTGAACGTCTGAGCATTACCCCGCTGGGGCCCTATATTGGCGCGCAGGTGACCGGGGCGGATTTAACCCGTCCGCTGAGCGACAACCAGTTTGAACAGCTGTATCACGCGGTGCTGCGTCATCAGGTAGTATTCCTGCGCGAGCAAAATATCACCCCGGCGCAACAGCGCGACCTGGCTCTGCGGTTTGGCGACCTGCATATCCATCCGGTCTACCCTCACGCCCCTGGCGTGGAAGAGATTATCGTCCTCGATACCCACAACGATAATCCGCCGGATAATGACAACTGGCATACCGATGTCACCTTTATCGACACGCCGCCCGCCGGCGCCATTCTGGCGGCGAAAGAGCTGCCGACGACCGGCGGTGACACCCTGTGGACCAGCGGCATTGCCGCCTGGGAAGCGCTGTCAGAACCTTTCCGGCAGCTGCTGAGCGGCCTGCATGCCGAACATGATTTCCGCAAATCGTTCCAGGAGTATAAGTACAACAAGACCGAAGCCGAGCATCGGCGCTGGCAGGAAGCGGTGGCGAAGCATCCGCCGCTGCTGCATCCGGTAGTGCGTACCCACCCGGTGACCGGCAAGCAGGCGCTGTTCGTTAATGAAGGCTTTACCACGCGAATTGTCGAGGTGAGTGAGAAAGAGAGCGCAGCGCTGCTGAACTTCCTGTTTGCTCATGTCACTAAACCGGAGTTTCAGGTGCGCTGGCGCTGGCAGCCGAACGATGTCGCTATCTGGGATAACCGGGTGACCCAGCATTACGCCAACGCCGACTATCTGCCGCAGCGGCGGATCATGCACCGGGCGACGATCCTCGGCGATAAGCCGTATTACCGGGCGGGGTAATGCTTGTATCAGCCGCGAGTCGCGGAGAAAAGCGGATGCTGCATTGCCCGCTGCTTCCCGGAGGCGGCGCCTGACGCGGCTTTTCCGGGCGACCGATCCGTCGGAAACGGTGAACCGTAGCCCGGCTAAGGCGCAACGCGCCGCAAGCCGGGAAAAAGCGTTTATGCCGATTTTTGCGCACCCAGATGCGCGCCAATATAGCGCTGATAGCGATTGGCCTTCAGGTAGGTGAGATCCACCAGCACCAGACCATCCACGCAGTTATTGAAATCCGGATCGCTGCCGAAATCGATAAACTGCACGCCGCCCGGTTCGCACACTTCCGAGTACTGCTTATACAGCGGCGGGATCGCGCAGCCGAGATTGCCGAGCAGGGACTTCAGCCGGGCCAGGTCGTCGTTGTAATCCTCCCCGCCAAACTGCGCCAGCACGTCGGGCAGCGACGCCGGATAAGGTCGACGCGACTCCGCCAGCGGATGCGTCGCCGGGAACCACAGCCGGTAGAACGCCACCAGCAGATCGCGGGCGGCGGGCGGCAACCCGCCAGAAATCGACACCGGACCAAACAGATAGCGATAGTGCGGATAGCGCGCCAGATAAGCGCCGATGCCTGACCACAGGTAGTCCAGCCCGCGACGCCCCCAGTAGCGCGGCTGGATAAAGCTGCGCCCCAGCTCAATGCCGTGCTGCAGGACATCGTCCATCCGCCCGTCGTAATGGAACAGGCTGTAACTGTAGATCCCTTCCAGGCCGCGCTTTGCCAGCTGGATGGCCGTCGGCATAAAGCGGTAAGCGCCGACGATTTCCAGATCGTCTTCATCCCACAGGATCAGATGCAGATAGTCGTCGTCATACCCGTCGATATCCCGCCGTTTGCCGCTGCCTTCCCCGACCGCGCGGAAGGCGATTTCCCGCAGACGTCCCAGCTCGCGCAGCAGCGGCGCGTCCTCCTGGCCGTTGCGCTGCCAGAGGTAAATCACTTTGCCGTCGGTGGTGCGGCCCAGACACTCGGCCTTATGCAGTTCGCGTTTGAGCAATGCCCGGTCTTCCGGACGGGCGATGGCGCTTTCGGTTTTGAACTGCCCCGGCAGCCCTTTGCGCAGTTGTTCAAGGTGCTGATAGCAGCGGCCGGTAAGCTCGCGAGCGCTGGACTTGGCATCGAACCAGCTCGACCAGGGGATCTGCTGGCCGATGCGCACCGGCAGGCTGCTGTTGCGCCGGCGAAACATCTGCTGCATCAGCAGGAGCAGCGGCAGGTTGTCGGAGACCAGCGTGCTGGCGTAAAACAGGGCGCTGTTGCGGGCGTTAATCCACGCCGGCAGCAGCGGGGCGCGATATTTTGCCGCCAGCTTAATAAAGCCGGAGTGCCATTTTTTATCGCGGATACCGCGACGGGTGAGGCGGGAGACTTCTCCCGCCGGGAAGAAGATCAGCACCCCGCCGGCCTGCAGCTGGTGGTCCATCTGCTGCAGCGCCGCTTTAGCGGTGCGGCCATGAATATTATCTACCGGGATAAACAGCGAGCTCAGGGGCTCAAGGTGGGTGAGCATGCGGTTGGTGACCACTTTGACATCGCGGCGCACGCGGGATACCGCATACAGGAGCGCCAGGCCGTCGAGGGTGCCGGTGGGGTGGTTGGCGATAATGACCAGCGGGCCATATTCGGGGATTTGTTCGAGATCGTGCGCCGGGATGGCACAGCGGATATTGAGGTATTCCAGTACCTGTTCGACCGTATCAAGCCCCTTCAGGTGGCGATGACGATCGGCAAATTGTTGAAACTCTTCCTCATAAAACAGCTTTTTTAACAGTTTCTTTTGCCAGGGGGCGGGCCTCGCCTGAGGCCACAGGTCATCGAGTACGTTATCGAGACTAAACATAGTGGCTCCTCCTCCGTCCTGTCCAGACAGTAGAAGGTGGAGATGTCGTTCAGATTACAGTTGGGTGAAGTTTCGGTCGCAGCGGGGGAGGTTTCCCGGATAGCGGCTAACGCCTCATCCGGGCTACGGTTGGCGCCGATTTGTAGCCCCGGTAAGCGTCAGCGCCACCGGGGAGAGGCTATCGGCGTTCAGCGCAGCTAAGATCAAAGCTATCGCCAGCCCAATTTGGGGGATATAGCCCGCGCTGGAAATCGCGATGAAAGGTTGAAAATGGCCAATCGATCACCCGGGTGACCCAGCCATGCTTAAGTGGATTGATATGGATGTAATCAACGTGTCGGCGGTAATCATCTTCATCGCGTATGGCATGCTCCCAGAAGCGCGGTTGCCAGAGGGGTTGTCGTTTTAACGTTCTGCTAAAACAGCCTTTGATATCTCTCCAGCGTGAAGAAAAATCGTCATCATTATGAGGTAGTGTCCAGATGCAATGCAGATGTTCAGGCAACACCACCCAGGCATCAATAATAAAGGGGCGATGTTGTTTAACAACGGCGACAGAGTAGCGCAATAATTCTATGTTTTCAGTTAGGTGCATGCTTCTACGGTCTTTAAGGTTAACAGTGAAGAACCAGGTTCCCCCCTTAATGTAATAACGTCGATAAGCCACCACAGGATCTCCTGGAATTCGGTATTTATGATGTGGTTTAACACGTTAGAAGGCGAAATCCGGTACGCCAAGGAGAAGGCGCAGAAGGTGGAAAGCGGCGCGCAAAGTTTTAGCTACAGATATTGGTTAGCGCCTGTCCCCGGATAGCGGCGCAAGCGCCTTATCCGGGCTACGGTGTGGTGGTCGCGATAAATACAGCGCACCGGGGATGAGGTTTGGTAGCCCCGGTAAGCGAAGCGCCACCGGGGAGGGGCGGGTTTAACGGAGGATTTTTTTCTCGGCCAGATCGAGGGCGAAATAGCTGAAGATCAGGTCGGCGCCTGCGCGTTTGATAGCGCCGAGGCTTTCCAGAACCACTTTCTCTTCATCGATAGCGCCCGCCTGGGCAGCGAATTTGATCATCGCGTACTCCCCGCTGACCTGATAGGCGCCGAGCGGCAGATCGCTGCGTTCGCGGATATCGCGCAGAATATCCAGGTAGGCGCCAGCCGGTTTCACCATCAGGCAGTCGGCGCCCTGGGCTTCATCGAGCAGCGACTCGCGAATGGCCTCCCGGCGGTTCATCGGGCTCATCTGATAGGTTTTCCGATCGCCCTTCAGCGCGGTACCGGCCGCTTCGCGGAACGGGCCGTAGAAGGAGGAAGCGAACTTGGTGGAGTAGGACATAATCGCCGTATTAGTGAAACCGGCGGCATCCAGCGAGCGGCGAATCGCCTGTACCTGACCGTCCATCGCGGCGGAAGGAGCGATGAAATCCGCCCCGGCGGCGGCGGCGACAACGGCCTGCTTGCCGAGGTTTTCCAGGGTCGCGTCGTTATCCACCCCGTGGTCGCACAGCACGCCACAGTGACCGTGGGAAGTGTATTCGCAGAAGCAGGTATCGGACATGACGATCATCTCCGGCACCGTGGACTTGCAGATCCGCGACATACGCGCCACCAGGCCATTTTCATTCCAGGTATCGCTGCCGGTAGCATCGGTGTGATGAGAAATGCCAAAGGTCATCACCGAGCGAATGCCGGCGTTAGCGATGCGTTCGATTTCACGTGCCAGATATTTTTCCGGAATGCGCATCACGCCGGGCATGGCCTCGATCGCTTTGTAATCATCAATTTCTTCTTCAACAAAGATCGGCAACACCAGGTCGTTCAAACTCAGTGTTGTCTCTTCAAACAGGGCGCGCAGCGCAGCGGATTGACGCAGGCGGCGGGGGCGAGTGATTAAATCTGTCATGGTTTGCCTGATTTTGTGAAATGAAAGACGTTAGTGTAACTGAAATGGCATGGGGATGTTTCGCCAAAACGATCGTTATGTCGTGTTGGCGAAACCCCCGCGAGCTTACTGGCTGGCCGTCTGCATGTTGGGCTGCGCGCCGCTCAGCTCGCTGACCAGGTCGTTGATGCCATCGCTCATATTGTTGAAGCGGGTTAACGGCGAGCGGGTTACCACCACAAAGGCGCCGACGTTAGCCTGCGGATTCATCGCCATATAGGTGATAAACCCGCCGCCGCCGCCGGTTTTCTGAATAATCCCCGGATGGCCATTCTTCGGCTTCATATACACCCAGCCAAGTCCCAGCGCGTCGGCGCGGCCCGGCACGTCCATACCAATCACCCGGGTCAGTTGGTTACGCTGATAAATCAGTGTCTGCATCCGGTCGGCCTGCTGGCTGCGGGTATAGAAATCGGATGACAGGAACTGCTGCATCCAGCGCATCATATCCCCCGGCGTCGAGTAGACTCCGCCGCTGCCGATCGCCGCCAGGGTGTTGTTGCATGGGCTGGCGCCTTTTTCCGGGATCATCAGCCGCTGGCACTGATCCGGTGACGGGGTAAAGGTGGTGTCCTTCATCCCCAGCGGCCGGGTGATCTGTTCTTCAAACAGCTGCGGATAAGGTTTGCCGGCAGCGGTGGAGAGCGCGTCCGCCAGTAAATCAAAGGCCAGGTTGGAGTAGGCTGCCTGTGAGCCCGGCGCGGTCTTCAGGGTCGCGGTAGAGAGCCAGTTCCAGCGCTGCTGGTGGGTCGGCCAGACAAACACCGGACGATGAGCGGCGCCGCCAGGCTGCTCGCGCGGCAGGGCGCTGGTATGGGTTGCGAGGTTAACCAGGGTGATTGGTTTTCCCTGCCAGTCAGGCACCCGGGTACCCGGCGGGGCGTATTTGCTCAGCGGATCGTTGAGTTTCACCACCCCCTGGTCGAGCAGCTTCACCAGCATCTCGCTGGTCATCAGTTTGCTGAGGGAGGCGATACGGATCACCGAGTCGAGCTGCGGGTGCTGATTATTCCCCGGGCGGGTTTCGCCAAAGCTGCGAAAAACACGCTGATTGCCATCGATAACCACCAGCGCCATGCCGGTGGCGCCGCTGCCGTAGTAGATATGATTGGCGTAACGATCGACCACATCCGAGGCGAA
The DNA here is from genome assembly GCF_033100215.1 of Klebsiella sp. w6. Lineage (NCBI taxonomy): Bacteria > Pseudomonadati > Pseudomonadota > Gammaproteobacteria > Enterobacterales > Enterobacteriaceae > Klebsiella > Klebsiella sp. w6. The sequence continues at coordinate 4,409,103 of NZ_CP136907.1, read as the reverse complement.
AACCGGGTCAACGGTAGGCTGTGCGGCCTGCACCGAGGTCCACGACGCCGCGCACAGCGCAGCAAAAATGAGCAAACTACGTTTCAACGGAGATCATCCATTAAATAAATAAAAAAGAAGAGGGTATTTATACTACGAAGTGGCGCAGAACAAAGTGGGATTCACGACATTCCTGCAGGAAAAAGGTAACGGTGCGTAAAAAAGACTTTTTTACGCTTTCAGATATCGGCTTTTTCCGCTGCCGCGTATGATGACCGTTTGGCTGAAAGTTCGTGGGAGAGAACAATGACGGCTCAACGGGTAGTGATGGTCGTGGATATGCAAAACGGCGTGTTCGCCACGCCGCGTCTGGCGCGCGAGCGCTGCGTCGCGCAAATTAATCGTCTGGTGCGCGCGGCGGACAAGGTTATTTTCATTCAGCATGATGAGGCCGGCGGCCTCGAAGCCGGCAGCGAAGGCTTCGCCCTGCTTCCCGAGCTGGAACAGCCAGCTGGCGCGCTGTATGTCACCAAAACCGCCTGCGACGCCTTCTACCACACCTCGCTGGCGCAGGTGCTGGACGAACACGACATTCAGCAGTTCGTCATCTGCGGCTGCGCCACCGACTACTGCCTCGACACCACCATTAAAAACGGCGCCAGCCGCGGGTACGGTATTGTGATCGCGGAAGATGCCCATACCACCGCCGACCGCCCCGCCGCGCAGGCCGCGACGCTTATCGCCCACTACAATGAGGTGTGGCGTACGCTGACCGTTCCTGGCAATCCTTTACAGGTGAAACCCACAGAAACAATTCTGCACGCCTGGCAGCAGAACTAAGCTGTTGATATCCGGTCTTATCATTCGTCTGCCCCGCGAGAGCGCATCCACGCGGCGGCCGACGTATGCGTCGTACACAGCAATAGCAGAACGATAAGAAGTTAGCAGGAGACAATGATGTTTAAATCTTTTTTCCCCAAACCGGGGCCGTTTTTTATTTCTGCCTTTATCTGGTCGCTGCTGGCCGTGATCTTTTGGCAGGCGGGCGGCGGCGACTGGCTGCTGCGGGTCACCGGAGCATCGCAAAATGTGGCGATCAGCGCGGCGCGCTTCTGGTCGCTCAACTATCTGGTGTTCTACGCTTACTATCTGTTTTGCGTCGGCGTGTTTGCACTCTTCTGGTTTGTCTACTGCCCGCATCGCTGGCAGTACTGGTCGATTCTCGGCACGTCGCTCATCATCTTCGTCACCTGGTTTCTGGTGGAAGTCGGGGTGGCGATCAACGCCTGGTATGCGCCGTTCTACGACCTGATCCAGAGCGCGCTGGCCACCCCGCATAAGGTCAGCATCAACCAGTTTTATCATGAGATCGGCATCTTTCTCGGCATCGCGCTCATCGCGGTGATCATTGGCGTGATGAACAACTTCTTCGTCAGCCACTACGTCTTCCGCTGGCGCACGGCGATGAACGAACACTATATGGCCCACTGGCAGCATCTGCGCCATATCGAAGGCGCCGCGCAGCGTGTGCAGGAAGATACCATGCGCTTTGCCTCCACCCTGGAAGATATGGGGGTAAGCTTTATCAACGCGGTGATGACCTTGATCGCCTTCCTGCCGGTGCTGGTGACGCTCTCCGAACACGTTCCCGACCTGCCTATCGTCGGCCATTTGCCGTATGGTCTGGTGATTGCCGCTATCGTCTGGTCGCTGATGGGGACCGGCCTGCTGGCGGTGGTGGGGATTAAGCTGCCGGGCCTGGAGTTTAAAAACCAGCGCGTGGAAGCCGCCTATCGTAAAGAGCTGGTCTACGGTGAGGACGATGAAACCCGCGCCACGCCGCCGACGGTGCGCGAGCTGTTCAGCGCGGTGCGTCGCAACTATTTCCGTCTCTATTTCCACTATATGTATTTCAATATCGCCCGCATTCTCTACCTGCAGGTGGATAACGTTTTCGGCCTTTTCCTGCTGTTTCCGTCGATCGTTGCCGGTACGATTACCCTCGGGCTGATGACGCAAATTACCAACGTCTTCGGCCAGGTGCGCGGCTCGTTCCAGTACCTGATTAGCTCGTGGACGACGCTGGTGGAACTGATGTCCATCTACAAACGTCTGCGCAGTTTTGAACGCGAGCTGGACGGCAAGCCGCTGCAGGAAGCGATCCCGACATTACGTTAATTAAGACAAGGAAGCATGATGGCCGCACGTTTATCGCGCATTATTCCCGGTTCATTGACGCTGTTGGCGGCCATGGTGCTGAGCGCCTGTACCAGCCAGCAGGCCCCGACGCTGAAAAAGGGCGAGAAGCCCGTTGACGTGGCGTCGGTGGTGCGGCAGAAAATGCCGGCCAGCGTCAAGGATCGGGAGGCCTGGGCGCAAGCCATCGCCACCGCGTTTGACAGCCAGAAGCTGGCGCCGACGGAAGAGAATGTCTGCTCGGTGCTGGCGGTCGCGCAGCAGGAGTCTAACTATCAGTCCGATCCGGTGGTGCCGGGGTTGAATAAAATCGCCTGGCAGGAAATTGACCGCCGGGCGGAAAAAATGCACATTCCGCCGTTTCTGGTCCATACCGCGCTGAAGATCACCTCGCCAAACGGTAAAAGCTATAGCGACCGTCTGGACAATGTGAAGACGGAAAAGCAGCTGAGCGCCATTTTTGATGACTTTATCGGGATGGTGCCGATGGGGCAGAAGCTGTTCGGTTCACTTAACCCGGTGCACACCGGGGGGCCGATGCAGGTCAGCATTGCCTTTGCCGAGCAGCACACCTCCGGCTACCCGTGGAAAATGAACGGGACGGTGCGCCAGGAGGTCTTCAGCCTGCGCGGTGGCCTGTGGTTTGGCACCTATCATCTGTTGAACTACCCGGCCAGCTACAGCGTGCCGCTGTACCGCTTTGCCGACTTCAACGCCGGCTGGTATGCCAGCCGTAACGCCGCCTTCCAGAACGCGGTGGTGAAAGCCAGCGGGGTGAAACTGGCGCTCGACGGCGACCTTATCCGCTACGACAGCGAGGAACCGGGCAGCACCGAGCTGGCGGTGCGTCGTCTGGCGGGCCAGTTGGGAATGAGCGACAGCGAGATCCACAGCCAGTTGAAAAAGGGCGACAGCCTGGCGTTTGAGAAGACCGACCTTTATCAGCAGGTTTTCCGCCTCGCCGAGAAAAGGGCGGGCAAGACTCTGCCGCGGGAGATGTTGCCAGGGATCCAGCTTGAGAGTCCGAAAATTACCCGTAATCTGACGACGGCGTGGTTTGCAAAACGGGTTGATGAGCGGCGGGCAAATTGTATGGCGCGGCGTTAACGGCGCTGACGCCAGCGCACAATGAGCGCCAGCAGCCCGATGAACGAGCAGCCGATCAGGAAAGGGATCAGGCCAAAGAGGGTGCCAACGGCGAGACTGATGTCGACTTGCGGACGGCTGGCGTCCTGCGTTTGCATCAAGCGTTCAAATACCCCCGGAGCGTGGATCAGCATGCTGAGCATCTGCGCGCCGGCCCAGCAGCAGACCAGCACGAACAGGCCGTAGGCGACATGGCTGCCGGTCAACGCCCCTCTTTTTTTATTTCCCAAAAGCGATTTTGAAAAACTGAATTCAGCCATAGGCCCTCCCACCTCTGTACTGCTGGTTTTTTCTCCAGCTCTATGGCAGGTATTCTGGCAGTGAGGGGCCATTGTCAGTATCAGATTGCTGGTAATTGCCGTCCAGGAATAATCCTGTTTTCGCCGGTGTGTTAACCGCGCCACAGGAATGGAAAAGGGAGAGCGGCGTCGCAATCCAGCAACATTCTCTCCCGCGCTACAGACCGCCGCGGGCGGCTATGCGAAGATGCGTTTTTTTGCTGTTGGAGGTCGCATGAAGCTCACAGATAAAATTCGCCGCGACTGGCACTACTACGCGGTGGCGCTGGGGCTAATTTTTATTCTCAATGGGGTGGTGGGGCTGCTGGGGTTTGAAACACAGGGCTGGCAATCCTACGCCGTCGGTCTGGTCACCTGGGTCATTAGCTTCTGGGCCGCGGGCCTGGTGATCCGCCGCCGCCCGGCAGAAGAGGCCTGAGACCCCTGCTGCCAGGCGCGATAAACGCGTTTTAGTTCATGGAGGTTTTCAGCGCCCGGTCCGCGGCATGGCGCTCCAGCGCCAGCTCAATCAGCCGGGTGATCAGGCTGGTGTAGTCGAGGCCGCTGGCCTGCCACAGCTTCGGATACATGCTGATGTTGGTAAAGCCCGGCAGGGTGTTGATCTCGTTGATCACCACCTCGTTCTCGGCGGTGAGGAAGACGTCGACGCGGGCCATGCCGCTGCAGCCCAGGGTCTGGTAGGCCTGCACTGCAATCGCGCGGATCTTGTCGTTGATCTCAGGGGCGATGGCGGCCGGGACCACCACCTGCGCGCCCTGGTCATCGATATATTTGGTGTCGTAGGCGTAAAACTCGCTGTTGAGGACAATTTCACCGCAGGTGCTGGCCTGCGGGTGGTCGTTACCCAGCACCGCACACTCAATTTCCCGCCCTTTAATGCCTTGTTCCACCACGACTTTATGATCAAATTCAAAGGCCAGGGCCACCGCCTGATGGTACTGCTCTTCGTTTTTAACTTTGCTGACGCCAACCGATGATCCCTGGTTGGCCGGCTTCACGAACAGCGGCAGCCCCAGCTTCGCTTCGACATCGGCAAAGCTGAACTGCGCGCGGTTGGCGCGGGTCAGGGTGATAAACGGGGCGACGGCGAGCCCGGCATCGCGCAGCAGACGTTTGGTCACGTCTTTGTCCATACAGGCCGCGGAGCCCAGCACATCGGAACCCACGAAAGGCAGATTCGCCATGCGCAGCATCCCCTGCAGGGAGCCATCCTCGCCCAGCGTGCCGTGGACGATGGGGAAAATCACATCGATAGCCGCCAGCGGCTGGCCGCTGTCGGCGTTAATCAGCTGCTGTGCTTCTCGGCCCGGGATCTGCGCCAGGGTCACCGTGGAAGGACGCAGGGCAATGCGGGCAGGATCCTGAGCATTGAGCAGGTAGTTGCCGGCGTCGTTGATGTGCCATAGCCCCTGTTTATCAATACCCAACAGAACCACATCGAAGCGCGATTTATCAATCGCTTCCACGATATTCTTCGCTGACTGCAGCGACACTTCATGCTCCGCCGACTTGCCGCCAAAAACGATCCCAACCCTCATCTTTGCCATTTCAACTTCCATCCAGATAACATCAAAGGGCATAACATACCATGTGAAACCGCTGCCTGCCTGCCATAATATTTACCTGATCAATTGACGGGAGTGGGCGTGAGAGGAAAGACGCTGCTGGTGCTGGCCGGGCTGCTCGGCGCGGGCCTGTTAGGATACCGCTATCTGCCGCCGCACCTGAATCCGCTGGCGCCGCTGGCGCTTGACGATCCCCCGGGCTGGTTGACGTCATTCAAGCTGCGCAGGCTGACGGCAGACCAGTGCGCCTCCCTGCTGGCGGAAGCCAATCGCCGCCGGCTTATCGCCAGCCAGCCGGTGGCGGACAGCGAGGGAAGCTGCCCGCTGCATAACGTGGTGCGGGTAGCGAATTTTGGCAGCGTGACGCTGAGCAGCAGTTTCCTCGCCAGCTGCCCGCTGGCGCTGAGCAGTGCGCTGTATGTCGAGCAGCAGGCGAAACCGCTGACCCGTCAACTGATGGCGAGCGATCTGCGCCAGATCGATCATCTCGGCAGCTTCGCCTGCCGCAATATCTACCATCGGCAACAGGCGCGGCGCAGTGAACACGCCACGGCGGACGCGCTGGACGTCAGCGGTTTCCGCCTGGCGGACGGCCGACGCGTCAGCGTCCTGCAGGGCTGGCGGAGCGAGACCTCGCATCCCTGGCTGGCGGCGCTGTTGAACAACAGCTGCCACTACTTCGGCAACGCGCTGGGGCCAGAGTACAATGCGGCTCACGCCAATCATTTTCATCTGGGGATGCGCGGACAGGGCTTCTGCTTTTGAGCATAAAGCGCTGTGAGTAGCCTAAATGACCAGAAAATGCTTCGTCAGGTTCTCATCCACACTCATAAAACACCAAACTCACCGCCAGCGCATCTATGGTAGTACACCAGTGGAATGAAATTGCTAAGCTAGGTAATAATTGGCAAATCATTAATGAATACGCGTAGTTATGGAATCCTGGAAGGTTAATCTCATCTCCGTCTGGTTTGGTTGCTTTTTTACCGGCCTGGCGATCAGTCAAATTCTCCCTTTTTTGCCCCTCTACGTCTCCCAGCTGGGCGTTACCTCGCATGAAGCGCTGTCGATGTGGTCGGGGCTGACCTTCAGCGTGACTTTTCTTGTCTCGGCGATCGTCTCGCCGATGTGGGGGAGCCTGGCAGACCGCAAAGGCCGCAAGCTGATGCTGCTGCGTGCCTCGCTGGGGATGGCGATTGCTATTTTACTGCAGGCCTTCGCCACTAACGTCTGGCAGCTGTTTATCCTGCGGGCGATCATGGGCTTAACCTCCGGTTATATCCCCAACGCCATGGCGCTGGTGGCCTCCCAGGTGCCGCGCGAGCGCAGCGGCTGGGCGCTGAGCACGCTATCAACCGCGCAAATCAGCGGCGTGATCGGCGGCCCGCTGCTGGGCGGCTTCCTGGCGGACCACGTCGGGCTGCGGATGGTCTTTTTTATTACGGCGATCCTGCTGACCATCAGTTTTCTGGTGACCCTGTTTCTGATCAAAGAGGGAGGGCGCCCTCAAGTCAGTAAAAGCGAGCGCCTCACCGGAAAACAAGTCCTTGCCTCTTTACCCTATCCGGGGCTGGTGATCAGCCTGTTCTTCACCACCCTGGTGATCCAGTTGTGCAACGGCTCAATTGGCCCGATCCTGGCGCTGTTTATCAAGTCGATGGCGCCGGACAGCAACAATATCGCCTTTCTGGCCGGGATGATCGCCGCGGTGCCTGGCGTGTCGGCGCTGATTTCTGCGCCACGGCTGGGTAAGTTAGGCGATCGCATCGGTACCTCGCGGATCCTGCTCGCGACGCTCTGCTGCGCAGTGGTGATGTTTTTCGCCATGTCTTTTGTCACCACCCCGCTGCAATTGGGTACGCTGCGTTTCCTGCTCGGCTTTGCTGATGGCGCGATGCTCCCGGCGGTGCAGACTTTATTGCTGAAATACAGCAGCGACAGCGTCACCGGACGCATCTTTGGCTATAACCAGTCGTTTATGTATCTGGGCAATGTCGCCGGGCCGCTGATTGGCGCCTCTGTATCGGCCATGGCCGGCTTCCGCTGGGTGTTTATTGCTACCGCCATTATCGTTTTCATTAACCTCTGGCAGCTGGCATGGATGCTGCGCCGCACCCGCCGGGCTAACGCCTGAACCTCTGCTGACGGTATTTATCGCGATACCGTCAGCGTTATTCACCGTCGGTACATTAACCATTACTTTTTGTTATCGCCATTTCGTGAGCGATATTCCATTTTATTATTTGCCGCTAAATCTGGTTATAGCCCGCTCCGGTTGTGATTAAACAATACTATTTATAGTGGTATTTTATTGTGGTAAAACGTTTCGCAGTATATTGGGTGTTGCGACGATTCTTATTTTAAGTAATTCTGATGTTCGTCATCGGGCATGACATCCCAACCAAAAACAGGCCTCGCATAAGGAACTGGTGCTATGAAGAATCTCATTGCTGAGTTACTGGTTAAACTGGCGCAAAAGGAAGAAGAAGCAAAGGAACTGACGGTGCAGGTTGAAGCGCTGGAGATCGTGGTCACCGCATTATTGCGCCATATGGAGCATGATGCCCAGCAGGCATTGATTCAGGATATAGAACAGGCGATTGACCAGGTGACGCCCTGTCCGCCGGTCAACGACCAGGATGCGATGCTGCTGCAGCAATATCTAAAGAAGCTGTTGCGGCATCCTCGTAGCTAGTCTTTGTGACACGACAAGGATGCCGTCATTTTTCTGTCATCTCCCTTTTATAAAGTCTCCCCCGTTTTGTTTTTTTAAGTATTTTTTACATGGAGATGACAAAAGTGAAATTAAGCGCCCTGTTTATTGCCCTGGTTCCTCTGCTGGGCTCGCCGGTTATTCATGCAGAAACCACTGCTGCGCCGGTTCTGGAAAATCGCGCTGCGCAGGGAGATATCACCACTCCCGGCGGCGCGCGTCGTTTAACCGGCGATCAAACCGAAGCGCTGCGCGCCTCGTTAATCAATAAGCCAGCTAAAAACGTTATTTTGCTGATTGGCGATGGCATGGGTGATTCGGAAATCACCGCTGCGCGAAATTATGCGCAAGGGGCGGGCGGTTTCTTTAAAGGCATTGACGCCTTGCCGTTAACCGGGCAGTACACGCACTATTCGCTGGATAAAAAAACCGGGAAACCGGACTACGTGACCGACTCGGCGGCGTCCGCCACCGCCTGGACCACCGGCGTTAAGACCTATAACGGCGCGCTGGGCGTCGATATTCATGAGAACGCGCATCAGACCATCCTCGAGCTGGCGAAAGCGGCGGGGCTGGCCACCGGCAACGTTTCCACCGCCGAGCTGCAGGACGCCACCCCCGCAGCGCTGGTGGCGCATGTGACATCGCGTAAATGTTACGGCCCCACGGTCACCAGTGAAAAATGCCCCAGCAATGCGCTGGAGAAAGGGGGCAAAGGCTCCATTACCGAACAGCTGCTGAACGCCCGGCCGGATGTCACCTTAGGCGGCGGGGCGAAGACCTTTGCCGAAACGGCGACGGCGGGCGAGTGGCAGGGCAAAACCCTGCGCGAGCAGGCGGAAGCGCGCGGCTACCAGATTGTGACCGACGCGGCTTCCCTTGCCGCCGCGACTGACGCCAGTCAGGCTAAGCCGCTGCTGGGTCTCTTCGCCGATGGCAATATGCCGGTTCGCTGGGAAGGGCCGAAGGCGTCTTATCACGGCAATATCGATAAGGCGCCGGTGACCTGTACGCCAAACCCGAAACGCGACGCCTCGGTGCCGACGCTGGCGCAGATGACGGAGAAAGCGATTGACCTGCTGAGCCGCAACGAGAAAGGTTTCTTCCTGCAGGTGGAAGGCGCTTCCATCGATAAACAGGATCATGCGGCGAATCCGTGTGGCCAGATCGGCGAAACCGTAGACCTCGACGAAGCGGTGCAGAAGGCGCTGGAGTTTGCGCGAAAAGACGGCAATACCCTGGTGATCGTCACCGCCGACCATGCGCACGCCAGCCAGATCATTCCGGCGGACAGCAAAGCCCCGGGACTGACCCAGGCTCTGAATACCCACGATGGCGCAGTGATGGTCATGAGCTACGGCAACTCTGAGGAAGAGTCGATGGAGCATACCGGCACCCAGCTGCGCATTGCGGCCTACGGTCCACACGCGGCTAACGTCGTCGGCCTGACCGACCAGACCGACCTGTTCTCGACCATGAAAGCCGCCCTGAGTCTGAAATAAGTCGCTGCCGGTGGCGAAATCGCGTCACCGGCTGGTTTTTTTTCTATCTGCGTCCAGACTTACAACGATCCACTCACAGAAGGATGGTGCGATGAAAATAACCTTACTAATGACTCTACTGTTTGGCTTGATCTTTATCAGCGCGGTTGGCGCGGCAGAAAAAACGCCCACTCCACAGCAGCAAAAGATGACGGACTGCAATCAGCAAGCGTCAGCCAAAGCGCTGAAAGGAGATGAGCGCAAAACGTTTATGAGCCAGTGCCTGAAAAAAGAGACCACTACGTCGCAAGGAAAATCGCTCACCCCTCAGCAGCAGAAGATGAGCGACTGCAACAAAGCGGCCTCGGCAAAATCGTTGAAGGGTGATGAACGCAGTACCTTCATGAGTACCTGCCTGAAGAAAGCCTGAAAAAAAAGGGAGCGCCTGCGCGCTCCCTTCTTCTTTGAACACTCAGGGCATTGCTGCCTACCCTCTCAGGCTCAGGAGCGGCTCAGTTTCTCTGATTTCTCCATACACTGGGTGATGGCTTCGATCACCGCGGAGCGGAACCCTTTCTCTTCCAGTACGCGGACGGCTTCGATGGTGGTCCCGCCAGGCGAGCAGACCATATCTTTCAGCGCCCCCGGATGCTCTCCGCTCTCCAGCACCATTTTGGCGGAGCCCATTACCGCCTGGGCGGCGAATTTATAGGCCTGGGCGCGCGGCATGCCGCCGAGGACGGCGGCATCGGCCATCGCTTCGATAAACATAAAGACATAGGCCGGCGCGGAGCCGCTCACGCCCACCACCGGATGGATCATCGGCTCGGCAATTTGTTCCGCCTGGCCAAAGCAGCGGAAAATGGTCAGCACTTCGGCCACATCTTCGCTGCTCACCAGCGCGTTAGGCGTGACGGAGGTCATACCGGCGTTGACCAGCGACGGCGTATTGGGCATCGCGCGAATAATTTTGCGATCGTGACCGAGGGCGCGCGCCAGTTGCTCAAGCGTGACCCCGGCGGCGATGGAGACCACCAGCGACTCTTTATTCAGGCTTGAGGCGACGTCGCCCAGCACTTTGGTCATGATCCCCGGCTTAACCGCGCCGAAGACGATATCGGCAATCTGCGCCACTTCCTGAGCGCTCCCGGCGGCGTTGATGCCATACTGGTCGCGCAGAGCCGCAACCTTATCCGGCGACGGAGTGTAGACCCAGATTTGTCCCGGCTGTACCTGGCCGCTGGCGATCAGTCCACCCAGAATGGCCTTACCCATATTGCCGCAGCCGATAAAGCCAATTTTCTTATCCATCACCATTCCCCTCTGCTTTTTTCGTTACGATCTGATTAGCTTACCATCCTGCGCTTTCATGGGGGAGAAAAGCAGGTAACATTGGCGTCACTTATTGCAGGTAACAGGAGCTGGCATGGCTATTTGGGTAGATGCGGACGCGTGTCCGAACGTGATTAAAGAGATTTTGTTCCGCGCGGCAGAGCGTACCCAGACCCCGGTGACGCTGGTGGCGAATCAGCCGCTGCGCGTGCCGCCGTCGCGTTTCATCCGCACTCTGCGGGTTGAGCAAGGTTTTGACGTGGCGGATAACGAAATCGTTCGCCAGTGCGCGGCGGGAGATTTAGTCATCACCGCCGACATCCCGCTGGCGGCAGAGGTGCTGGCGAAGGGCGGGGCGGCGCTGAATCCGCGCGGGGAACGTTACAGCGAGGCGACGATCCGCGAGCGCCTGACGATGCGGGATTTTATGGAGACATTACGGGCCAGCGGCGTGCAGACCGGCGGCCCGGATAGTTTATCGCAGCGCGACCGGCAACAGTTTGCCGCCGAGCTGGAGAAGTGGTTGCTGGCGGTTAAGCGTCAGCAGGGTTAAACCCAGCTATCGTCGTCGCTGCCAATATCATCGTCGCCAAAGCCGGCGTCGAAGTCGTCGTTCCAGGTGTTGTCGGCAAGGAACTGATCGTCTCCCTGGCGGAACGGATCGTCACCCGCGGTGGCGTCCTGCGCGGCGGCAGCAGGCTGCGGCTGCTCTTCGATGATATTGACGATCTCCTGCGGGTGCGAGCCGCTGAACATGTTGGTCAGCATATTGCCCAGCACCACGCCGCCCGCTACGCCTGCGGCCGTTTGCAGCGCGCCCGCCATAAAGCCGCCGCCGCGTGCCGCTGCCTGCGGGGCATAGTTCTGTTGCTGTTGCGGCGGGGCATACTGCGACTGGGTGCTGGCCTGCGGGCGACCGTATTGCTCCGCGCCCGGGATGGGGTCAGAGCCGCGTGACGAGCCGCCACCGCCAAACAGGCCGGAGAGGAATCCGCCGCTGCTGGGCTTCGCCGCCTGCAGCTGGCTGACCTGGCTCTCCAGCGCCTGGATGCGATCGTTAAGCTGTTTAATCGCGGCTTCCTGGATAAGAATGGTTTGCGCCATATAGTAGGGGGCCGCCGGCTGCGCGCTTACATGTTGGGCAATCCGCTCCTCGGCGCTGGTATCGCGCGATGCACTGTGCGCCTCAGCCTCTTTTAGCCGGGAAAACAGTCCATCAATAAGGCGTTGTTCTTCAGATTGCATGTTACATTCCTCTGTCACACTGTCGAATAGGCATCAGGGTGCGTCTGAAACACGATGTTGTAAATATGTTGCTTCGTAAAGCTATGCATAAATGTGTTACCGTTTACGCCAGCGTTGGATAAAAAATAACGCCCAGCCGAAAGTAAAGCTGGTTAAACACTTAATGCAATGATAAGTTTACATCAAGAGCCCCTTTTGTCACTGTGGTGATGGGGTGCAAAGAAGTTGTGTAACGTTTTGTTTACTACTACGTTACGGAACAAACAGCGATAATACGTTCTTTCGTTTTCATATTTTACGACAGGCGGAACCAGGGGGTCTTCGGTCATGACACAGCCAATCTTTCTCATCGGGCCACGCGGCTGCGGTAAAACCACCGTCGGTCATGCGCTGGCGCGAGCGCGGCATTTTCAGTTCTCCGATACCGATCATCGGCTGCAGGCCCATGAGCAGCGGACGGTGGCCGAGATCGTGCAGGCAGAAGGGTGGGCGCGTTTTCGCGAACTGGAGACCCTGTCGCTGAAGGCCGTGACTCTGCCGAATACGGTGATCGCCACCGGCGGCGGTATTGTGCTGGCGGAAGGTAATCGCCAGTTTATGCGGGAGAACGGCGTGGTGATCTATCTGCAGGCCTCGGTGTCGGCGCTCATTGATCGTCTGGAGGCCTACCCAAAAGCCGAACAGCGGCCGACGCTTACCGGTAAGCCGGTACGTGAGGAAGTGGGCGAGGTGTTGGCGCAGCGCGAAGCCTTATACCGTGATGCCGCCCATCATATTGTCGATGCCACGGCCTCCCCGGATCGGGTGGTGGAGCAGATTATGACCATGCTGTGCGGCGCGACGGCAACCCCGGTAAGTTAAGAATTTACTTACATTAAGGCGGCGAGGGGCGCCTATACTTGATAGTTCTGATACCAGAAGAAGGAAGAACTATGCCAAACAGGCCCCCATATCCGAGAGAAGCGCGCGTGGTTGCGGTAGAGAAAGGCCCGCAGGGTCAGACCGTCACCTGGTATCAACTCCGCGCGGATTATCCTGAACCCAATTCGCTGATCAGCGAACATCCTACCGAGCAGGAAGCCGTGGATGCCAAGCGGCGCTATGAAGATCCTGATAAGTCGTAACCCCTGAGCCCGGATTGCCGGCCATACTGGCAATATCGGGCGTATCTCACATTTTTTATTTATCAGTCGTACTAATGAATATCTAACACACGGATTTTTCAGGCACGCCGCTGTCGCCCGGCAATCTTTACATTCAACCGCGGCGCGGAACTGCTACGCTTCTCGACGGTTGATTTTTACTCACCAGGGGGGCGGATGCCGTGTGTGGTAAGTCTGTCTTGAAGCAGTGGTAGTGAAAAGGTACATGATATGAGTAGTGCAACGATGGCAATTTTGACCATCGGCGTTGTGCCGCTGGCGGGAGTGTTGCCGCTCCTGACCGAACATATCAGGGAAGAACAGATCACCCACATTAGTTTGCTGGGCGATATGACACATGCTGAGGTAACCAAAGAGTACGCGGTGGGTGACGGCGAGCAGGGCCTGCTGACCTTGCTTAATGATAACCAGCTGGTGATGGTATCGCGGCAGAAAATTGAACGCGATATCCGCAGCGTGATCGCGATGCTGGATCGGCAGAACTATGATGTGATCCTGTTGCTTAGCTCCGAACAGTTAAGCGGTTTTACCACCCACCATGCGATCCTTCTTGAGCCGCAGCGGATCATCCCGCCGCTGGTGGCGTCGATCGTCGATGGGCATCAGGTGGGGGTGATCGTGCCGGTGGAAGAGATCATGCCCATGCAGCGGCAAAAGTGGCTCTCGCTGGAAAAGTCGCCGTACTACGCGCTGGCCAACCCTTTTACCGGCAGCGACAGTGAGTTATTAAGCGCCGGCAAAACGCTGCTGGAGCAGGGCGCCGACGTGCTGGTGCTCGACTGTCTCGGTTACTATCAGCATCACCGCGATGTGTTACAAAAAGCCCTGGACGTCCCGGTTTTGCTGTCGAATGTGCTGGTTTCCCGACTGGCGGCAGAACTATTGGTCTAATGTGTTAATTTCACGTGACAGGGGCAAGGAGCGCCCCCTATATTGAGCCTTTAACCGACGATCAGAAGGGCTTGTTTATGCTTCAAAGCAATGAATACTTTGACGGAAAAGTGAAATCCATTGGCTTCACCAGCAGCAGTACCGGTCGCGCCAGCGTTGGCGTGATGGCGGAAGGGGAATACACCTTTGGTACGGCGCAGCCGGAAGAGATGACGGTGGTCAGCGGGGCGCTGAATGTCCTGCTGCCGGGTGAGACTGAGTGGAAAGTTTACGCCGCCGGCGAAGTTTTCAATGTGCCAGGCAACAGCGAATTTCATCTGCAGGTGGCTGAGCCAACCTCTTATCTGTGCCGCTATCTGTAAGCCAGAGTGACGCCCGGCGCCTGCCGCCGGGTTGTTTTTTCCTTCCTGCCTGGCAGGAAGGAAAGCGGCGCTTAGCGCTGCGCTTCGCCGCCGAGCCCTTCTACCAGGCTTTGGATCAGGGCAGCCAGCTCGCCGGTCATTAAGATAAAGTCGGCGTCAAAGCGCTGGGCGAAATCCTCCCGATCGATATCTTCGTTTTGGTCACGTAATTCATCGCAGAACTTGAGGCGCTTAATTGACGCATCGTCGCAGATCACAAACTGAATACGCTGCTGCCAGTCCAGCGCCAGCTTGGTGACGACCTTCCCGGCCTCAATGTGCACGGCGATTTCGTCACTTACCAGATCCTGTTTCTTGGCGCGGATCACGCCGCCATCTTCCAGCATCGCTTTCAGCTCGGCTTCATCCAGCAGCTGGAAGCCCTGCGCCACGGTGCCGGAGCGGACCCACTCGGTCAGCGTCAGCTCAATCGGATTCTCCAGGGTCAGCGGCACCACCGGCAGTGAACCGAGGGTTTTACGCAGCAGGGCCAGCGTGTCTTCCGCTTTCTTCGCGCTGGCGCAGTCCACCATGATCAGGCCGTTAACGGTATCGATCCACATCATCGTCTGGCTGAAGCGGCTGAAGGCGCGCGGCAGCAGCGAGTGCAACACTTCATCTTTCAGGGAATCTTTCTCGGTCTTCTTCAGCTTGCGGCCCTGATCGGCTTCCAGCTTCTGGATCTTCGCCTCCAGCGCCTGCTTGATCACCGGCGACGGCAGGATCTTTTCTTCTTTACGCGCGCAGATAATGATCTGGCCGTTTGCCGTATGCGTCAGCGCGTCGCTGTGCGATCCCATCGGCGACACCCAACCGGTTTTCGCCATATCCTGGCTGCCACACGGGGTAAATGTCAGCTCGGCCAGCTGTTTTTCCATCTCCTCGGCGCGCAATTCGATATCGCGGCTGAGACGGTAAACCATTAAATTTTTGAACCACAGCATGATAATTTCCACGGCTTTGTCGTTAAATCAGGCGGGCATGATAGCGAATTGTCGCTATGCTTGCATTGTTAATCGGGGTGAGGAGCTGAGCGTGCGTATTGGTATTGATTTAGGTGGAACAAAAACCGAAGTGATAGCCCTGAGCGACCAGGGAGAGCAGCTGTTTCGCCACCGGTTACCCACGCCGCGTGAGGACTACCGGCAAACCATCGAGACTATCGCCACCCTGGTGGCGATGGCCGAGCAGGCGACCGGGCAGCAGGGTACCGTGGGGATGGGCATTCCTGGCGCAATTTCGCCCTATACCGGGGTGGTGAAAAACGCCAACTCGACCTGGCTCAACGGCCAGCCCTTTGATAAGGATCTCAGCCTGCGCCTTGAGCGTGAAGTCCGGCTGGCCAACGACGCCAACTGTCTGGCGGTGTCGGAGGCGGTGGACGGCGCGGCGGCGGGGGCGCAAACGGTGTTTGCGGTGATTATCGGCACCGGCTGCGGCGCCGGGGTGGCGCTCAACGGGCGGGCGCATATCGGCGGCAACGGTAACGCCGGCGAGTGGGGGCATAACCCGCTGCCGTGGATGAACGACGATGAGCTGCGCTATCGCGCCGAAGTGCCCTGCTACTGCGGTAAACAGGGATGTATCGAAACCTTTATCTCCGGCACCGGCTTTGCCACCGACTACCAGCGGCTGAGCGGCAAGGGGTTAACCGGCAGCGAGATTATGCGTCTGGTGGGCGAAGGTGACGAAAAGGCCGAACTGGCGCTGAGCCGCTATGAACAGCGGCTGGCGAAATCGCTGGCCCACGTGGTGAATATCCTCGACCCGGACGTTATCGTGCTGGGCGGCGGGATGAGCAACGTCGAGCGTCTGTATCAAACGGTACCGGACCTGGTGAAGCAGTGGGTCTTCGGCGGCGAGTGTGAAACGCCGATCCGCAAAGCGTTGCACGGTGACTCCAGCGGAGTACGCGGCGCGGCCTGGCTGTGGCCGCTCCAGGGGACCTGAACCGCTCCCCCTCACCCCGGCCCTCTCCCTGCAGGGAGAGGGAGAAAAGCGGTACGGTGCGGGTGGTAGAGGCAGTGGCCGGGAACCCCTCATCCTGCAGGGAGAGGGGAATCGCAATAGCGTGCGAAATTACAGACCGGCGCCGGACGGTTCCCTCTCCCTCCGGGAAAGGGTTAGGGTAAGGGGACATCGCCATAATTCAGACCTCACTCCACCGCAAACACTCTGTCCAGCCGACTGTAGCCCAGGCCATTTATCTTCTTCACTTTGATCTGCACCGGAATACGTTCCTTCATTGCCTCCACGTGGCTGATCACCCCGATAATTTTGCCGCTGGCGTTAAGGGCATCCAGGGCGTCCAGCGCCGTATCCAGCGTTTCGCTGTCGAGGGTGCCAAAGCCTTCATCGAGAAACAGGGAGTCAATCCGTGTCTTATGGCTCACCAGGTCTGACAGCGCCAGGGCCAGCGCCAGGCTGACGAGGAAACTTTCGCCGCCGGAGAGAGTGCGGGTGTCGCGCACGGCGTCGGCCTGCCAGGTATCGACCACCTCCAGCTCCAGCGCCTCGCTGGCCTTGCGTTGCAGCAGATAGCGGCCGTGCAGGCGGTTGAGCTGCTGGTTTGCCAGCCAGACCAGATTATCCAGCGTCAGCCCCTGGGCGAATTTGCGGAACCGGTCGCCGGTGCTGGAGCCGATCAGCGAATTCAGATAGCCCCAGTCGTCCGCCAGCTGCGCCGCCTCTGCAATCTGCTGCCCCAGCGCCTGCTGCTGCTGGCGGCTTTCATTATCCTGCCTGAGCTGCTGGCGGATCTCACCCTGACGGGTCGTGTTGTCCCGCAGCCGCTGGGCCAGGGCGTGCAGCTGCGTTTGCAGGGTGGGGCCGTCCGCGTCTGATCCTTGCGGCCGCAGCGCCAGATGCGCCTGTTGCTGCTGAGTCGCCTGCTCGCAGAGCACCGTCGCTTGCTGAAGCTGCTGCTCAAGCGACTGTTTTAACTGCGTCAGCCGCTGGGCGGTCTCGTCATCCAGCAGTGCGGCGAGGAACGCCTCCCGATCGTTGAAGCGGCTGGCGGCCAGGGCAGTCGTGAATTGCGTCTGTGACTGATGTACGCGCGCCGTTTCTTCGGTCTCCAGTTGCTGCTGGGCGACAAGCTGGCTGTGCAGCGACAGGCATTCCTCGTGGATTTCGCGCCAGTTGTCCGGGATCACCGGCTCAGCCTCCGCGTCATCCTCATCGCCGGGCGGCAGCGTATCGAGCAGCGGTTTCAGGGCGGCGATCTGCTCCTGGAGCGCGCCATGCCGCGTCTGTTGCGCCTGCCACCGGGCAAATTCGCTTTCGCGAGCGTGCAGCCAGGCGGCTTCTGCGCCTTCTTCCGGCAGGCTGAGCGACAGCGTCTGCAGGGCGTTCTCCAGCCCCTGGCGCGTGGTCTCCAGCTGCTGGTGAGCCTGGCGCTCCAGCGCTTGCTGGTCGTTGAGCTGGCTCTGTAACATCAGACGCTGGCTGAGCTGATAGAGCTGCTGCTCGTAGCGCTCCTGCTCCTGCATCCAGTCGTTTATCTCTTGCGCAATATCCCGCGTGACCTGCAGAGCGGCGCAGGTTTCCTGCCACGCTTTAGTGAGCGCTTGCTCTTCCTCTGTGAGCCGCCGGGCCGCTTCGGTCTCACGCTGGAGCTGCTGCGTCAGGGCGTTGACCTGCCCGAGGACCAGCAGACCTTCTTCTTTCAGCGCGGCGACCTCTTTTTCCAGCGCGTCGCGGCGGCGCTGATTATCCGTGACCGTTAGGGAGGCGTATTGCTCAATCGCCGGATGTTCACAGGATCCGCACAGCGGGCAGGGCTTCCCCGCCTCAAGCCGGGCGCGGTAACCTTCCAGATCTTTAATCGTTTCTTCCCGCTGGCAGAGCGCCTTCAGGTCGAGATAGTGCTGGTTTTTGTCTTTATATTGCTCCCGACGTTGCGTCAGGGTGGCATTGAGTTTTGCCTGCTCCGTTTGCGCCTGCTGGATGTTCTCGGCGCTCTGCCGCAGGCGTTTGTGCAACTGCTGATGCTGTTCATGCAGGGAGAGCAGCCGCTGGCGCAGCGGCCGCGATTGCGTTTGCTGCGCCATCGCCGCCGCGACTTCCTCTGCGGACAATGACAGGGAGCTGGCCGGCAGAGCGCTTAGTTTCTGGCGCAGCGCGGCCAGGCGGGTGGTCTGAGCCGTTAGCTGCTGTTTATCGCGCGTCAGTTGCGAGAATTGCGCCCGCCAGCCGGCAATCTCCTGGCCCCATAAGCGGAATCGGTCATGGGCCGCCAGCCACTGCGCCAGGTCCGTCAGTTCAGCCTGACGCTGCTGCTGAGCGTGCAGGGCGCTGCGGCGGATGCGCGCGCGCTGCGCGGTGCAGGCAAGTAAGCGAGCATTTACTTCGTTGATCCGTTGCCGGGTTTGCGCCAGACCTGCCACCTGTTCCTGCTGACGCTCCCACAGGGGGCGAAGTTGGGCGGCCGGCTGGGCCAGCTCAAGCTTCGCCAGCGCCGGGGCGGCGTCGGTCAGCGCCTGGCGGGCCTGCTGCTGCCGGCTAACCGCCTGCTGGTGCTGCTGCGCCAGCTCGTCGCAGCGCGTCAGCCACTGAAGCTGCTGTTGCTGGTTTTGCTGCTGCGTTAGCAGGGTTTTTTCTTCGTCAGTGAGTACCTGCAAACTTTCCTGCAGCGCCTGCTGCTGCGCTTCCGTCAGCAGAACGATGCCCGCCGCCTGGGCTTCGAACTTCTCCAGCGCGTGGCGAGCAGCTTTGTGCTGTTCGTAGACCATGGCCGAAATCTGGCCGTAGATTTCCGTGCCGGTCAGCTCCTCCAGCAGCTCCGCGCGATCGCTCGGCTTCGCGTTCAGGAAGGCGGCAAATTGTCCCTGGGAAAGCAGCATCGAGCGGGTGAAACGGCCATAGTCTAGCCCGGTGAGCGTCGCGGTTTGCTCCAGTTTGTCCGAGACCTTATCGGCGAGGATTTTGCCGTCGGCGCAGCGTGCCAGCTCGACGCGGGGCGCCTGCAGATTGCCATCCGGTTGGTTGCGTGCCCGGTTCTGGCTCCAGAAAGCGCGGTAGGCGGTGCCTTTGACTTCAAACTCGACCTCCGCCAGACATTCGGCGGTATCGCGGGTCATCAGGTCATTTTGCGACTGGGAAACTTTATTCAGGCGCGGCGTCTCGTGATAAAGCGCCAGGCAAATGGCATCGAGCAGGGTGGTTTTGCCGGCGCCGGTGGCGCCGGTAATGGCGAACAGGCCGTTGCTGACGAACGGCTCGGCGGTAAAGTCTATCTTCCATTCACCCTTCAGGGAGTTGAGGTTTTTCAGACGCAGACTGAGGATTTTCATGCGTTTTCGTCCTCCGCGGTGAGCGTATGCAGCGTATGGGTGAACAGCTCGTGCAGCCGGGCGCGCTTGTCATCGTCAATCTCGGTCAGCGCCAGCCGGCGCTCGAACACCTCTTCCACCTTCAGTTCGCTGAGGGTCTCCCGCTGGGCGTTGAGCAATATTTTCTCGCGCTGCTCGCGGCTGCGGCGTACCAGCAACACTTCCACCGGCAGATCCTCCGTCAGCGCCTGAATATGACGCTGAATATCGTGCAGGTAGTCCTCCGTGGTAATTTCGATATCCAGCCACACCGGCGGGTCCTGCTCGACGCCGTGCCACTGCTCCAGCTGGGCGGTGATGGCGGCCAGATCGCCTTTGATCACTGCCAGCGGCTGGGTCACGGGCACCTCCAGGGTTTCCACGGCGCTGAGGCGCCCGTCGTTAAAACTCACCAGGTGCACCGATTTGGCTTTGCCGGTTTCATCGAAGCTCAGCGGCAGCGGCGAGCCGCTGTAGCGGATGTGCTCGCAGCCACCGACCACCTGCGCCCGATGAATATGGCCCAGCGCAATGTAGTCGGCAGGCGGGAAGTGTTGCGCCGGAAAGGCATCCAGCGTGCCGATGTAAATGTCGCGGACGGCATCGCTTTTGCTGGCGCCGACGGTGGTCAGGTGGCCGCTGGCAATGATGGGCAGCGGCCGATCGCCGCGCAGCGCGCAGGCCTGCTGATACTGCTCCTGATAATAGTCGCTGATGGCGTGCAGTAGCTGTTGCTGTTTTTCCCGACCGGAGTGGCCGGCCTGACTGGTAACCAGCTCGCGGGGGCGTAAAAACGGCACCGGGCAAAAGATGGCGCCAGGGGTGCCGTCGCGCAACGGCAGCTCAATGGGCGCGTAGCCGGCGTTCGCCACCACGGTGGTGTGCAAAAAGGCGAGAATATCGCGGGACTCATTGAGCATCGCCACTGAATCGTGATTGCCCGCCAGCACCACCAGGCGACAGCCGGTCTGCTGCAACTGGACGACAAAACGGTTATACAGCTCGCGGGCATAGCTCGGCGGCGAGCCGGTATCAAAAATATCGCCAGCCACGATAATGGCGTCGACTTCATGCTCCTGCGCGCGGGCCAGCAGCCAGGTAAGAAAAGCGTCGTGTTCTGCCGCGCGGCTTTTGCTGTAAAAATTCTGGCCCAAATGCCAGTCGGAGGTGTGAAGGAGGCGCATAAATCTTCCCTAGCGAAAAAAGCATGGGCGGCAGTATATCATTTGTCGGCGCGGGGTAAGTCCGCGTCATGCTTCAAATTACCCGATCATCAGACCGTCATTTTTTTCATAAATCTGTCACAAAAGTGACGCATAATGACGCCGCACTTCTATACTGATGGCTAAAAAACACAGGGTAAATAATGGCGAGAAGAATTCTGGTCGTTGAAGATGAAGCTCCAATCCGCGAAATGGTCTGCTTTGTTCTGGAGCAAAATGGCTTTCAGCCCGTCGAGGCGGAAGATTATGACAGCGCGGTGAATCAACTCAATGAACCCTGGCCTGATTTGATTCTCCTTGACTGGATGCTGCCGGGTGGTTCGGGGCTGCAGTTTATTAAGTTGCTCAAGCGCGAGGCGATGACGCGGGATATCCCGGTTGTGATGCTGACCGCGCGTGGAGAAGAAGAGGATCGTGTTCGCGGCCTGGAGACCGGCGCGGACGACTATATTACCAAGCCTTTCTCACCGAAAGAGCTGGTGGCGCGGATCAAAGCGGTGATGCGCCGTATTTCGCCGATGGCGGTGGAAGAGGTGATCGAAATGCAGGGTCTGAGCCTCGACCCTTCGTCGCATCGGGTGATGACCGGCGACAGTCCGCTGGACATGGGGCCGACGGAATTTAAATTATTGCACTTCTTTATGACCCATCCTGAGCGAGTGTACAGCCGCGAGCAGTTGCTGAACCACGTCTGGGGAACCAACGTCTATGTGGAAGACCGCACGGTGGACGTCCATATTCGCCGCCTGCGCAAAGCGCTGGAACACAGTGGCCATGATCGTATGGTGCAAACGGTTCGCGGCACGGGGTATCGTTTCTCCGCCCGTTTCTGAATTTTGACAGGAGTGTGACCCGTGCTGGAACGGCTGTCATGGAAAAGGCTGGCGCTGGAGCTCTTTTTAGCGTGTATTCCGGCCCTGATTCTGGGGGCGTTTGTGGGTCATCTGCCGTGGTTTTTACTGGCGGCAGTGACCGGTTTGCTGATCTGGCATTTCTGGAATTTGATGCGCCTGTCGTGGTGGTTGTGGGTGGATCGGAGCATGACTCCTCCGCCTGGACGCGGCAGCTGGGAGCCGCTGCTGTATGGTCTGCATCAGATGCAGATGCGTAATAAAAAGCGTCGACGCGAGCTGGGAAGCCTGATTAAACGCTTTCGCAGCGGGGCGGAATCGCTGCCGGATGCGGTTGTACTGACCACGGAAGAGGGGGCCATTTTCTGGTGTAATGGCCTGGCGCAGCAGATTTTAAACCTGCGCTGGCCGGACGACAGTGGCCAAAATATTCTCAACCTCCTGCGTTATCCCGAGTTCGCCAACTATCTGAAACAGCGTGATTTTTCTAAGCCACTCAACCTGGTGCTGAATAACGCTCGCCATCTGGAAATTCGCGTGATGCCTTACACCGACAAGCAGTGGCTGATGGTGGCGCGCGACGTGACGCAGATGCATCAGCTGGAAGGGGCGCGGCGGAACTTTTTCGCCAACGTCAGCCATGAACTGCGCACCCCGCTGACGGTGCTGCAGGGCTATCTGGAGATGATGCAGGAGCAGGTACTGGAGGGGGCGACGCGGGAAAAAGCCCTGCACACCATGCGAGAGCAAACTCAGCGTATGGAAGGGCTGGTGAAGCAGTTGCTGACGCTGTCGCGCATTGAAGCCGCGCCGGCGCTGGCGATGAATGACCGCATCGACGTGCCGATGATGCTGCGGGTGGTGGAGCGCGAGGCGCAAACTCTCAGCCAGGAGAAACAGACGCTGATCTTCACCGTTGACGAGCAGCTCAAGGTGCTGGGTAATGAGGAGCAACTGCGCAGCGCCATTTCCAATCTGGTCTATAACGCGGTGAACCACACCCCGCCGGGGACCGAAATTCGCGTCAGCTGGCAGCGGACCCCGCAGGGGGCGCTGTTCAGCGTCGAGGATAATGGGCCAGGCATTGCGCCAGAGCATATTCCCCGTTTGACCGAGCGTTTTTATCGGGTGGATAAAGCTCGCTCCCGGCAAACGGGGGGCAGCGGCCTGGGACTGGCGATCGTCAAACACGCGGTCAACCATCATGACAGCCGGCTGGAGATCGACAGCACGGTGGGCAAGGGAACCCGTTTTAGCTTCCTGCTCCCGGAACGATTAATTGCCAGAAACGACGCCTGATCGGCGTGCTGTCAGCTTATCTTGCCAATGACCAGCCCCGGCTGGTCATTTTCGTTGGCATCCCTTTTTTCCTCGCCTATTTAATGAACGCGTGCTGCTTTTTTGTTCGCATGATAAGCCACGGGTTTTCCATCAATATGGTAAATGATTCTGGTGTGAAACTGATAACCAGCATAATCATCTGCTTTTGCGATCGTGCCTTGCTTTAAAACGTTATAAGCGTTTAAATTGCGCCTGCGCAGTCGATGACAGACTGCTTTTGCGTGGTAATACCAAAAACAATTCTTTCCCACGCCGCTTCGGGAGCATATCTCGCTGAGTTTACCGGCAATGGCCGCTGTATCGTCCCTGAGAGGGGAGCGCGGTATTTTTCCATTTTTTACAACACCACATCCACAGGCAGTAATGAATTTATGACCCATCAGTTAAAATCTCGCGACATCATAGCGTTGGGCTTTATGACCTTCGCGTTGTTTGTTGGCGCAGGCAACATAATTTTCCCTCCGATGGTTGGCTTACAGGCGGGCGAGCACGTCTGGACAGCGGCGATCGGCTTCCTGATCACTGCGGTGGGTCTGCCGGTGCTGACGGTGGTGGCGCTGGCGAAAGTCGGCGGCGGCGTTGAAAGCCTGAGCACCCCGATTGGTAAAGTGGCGGGTATCCTGCTGGCGGTGGTGTGTTATCTCGCGGTGGGACCGCTGTTCGCGACCCCGCGCACCGCGACCGTCTCCTTTGAGGTCGGTATTGCGCCGCTGACCGGCGACGGCCCGCTGCCGCTGCTGATCTACAGCGTTATCTATTTCGCGCTGGTGATTCTGGTCTCCCTCTATCCGGGCAAACTGCTGGACACCGTGGGTAACTTCCTTGCGCCGCTGAAAATTATCGCCCTGATTGTGCTGGCGGTCGCGGCCATCATCTGGCCAGCGGGCCCGATCAGCGACGCGCTGGAAGCGTATCGTACGGCGCCATTCTCCAATGGCTTCGTCAACGGCTACCTGACCATGGATACCCTCGGCGCGATGGTGTTCGGGATCGTGATTGTCAATGCGGCACGCTCCCGCGGCGTCAGCGAAGCGCGTCTGTTGACCCGCTACACCGTCTGGGCTGGCCTGATGGCAGGCGTTGGCCTGACGCTGCTGTACCTGGCGTTGTTCCGTCTGGGTTCTGACAGCGCCACTCTCGTGGACCAGTCCGCCAACGGCGCGGCCATTCTGCACTCCTACGTGCAGCACACCTTCGGCGGGGCGGGCAGCTTCCTGCTGGCGGCGCTGATCTTCATCGCTTGTCTGGTGACGGCGGTGGGCCTGACCTGCGCCTGCGCCGAGTTCTTTGCCCAGTATCTGCCGTTCTCCTATCGCACGCTGGTCTTTATCCTTGGCCTGTTCTCGATGGCGGTCTCCAATCTGGGGCTGAGCCATCTGATTCAGGTGTCAATTCCGGTGCTGACCGCTATCTATCCGCCGTGTATCGCACTGGTTGTATTAAGCTTTACCCGCAGTTGGTGGCATAATTCGTCCCGCGTTATCGCGCCGGCCATGTTTATCAGTCTGATGTTTGGTATCATTGACGGGATTAAGTCATCGGCGTTTGCCGCGATTCTGCCGGCCTGGACCGCGCGTCTGCCGCTGGCGGAGCAGGGCCTGGCCTGGCTGATGCCCACCGCCGTGATGGTGTTCCTCGCGGTGATCTGGGATCGCGCAGCCGGACGTCAGGTGACTTCCAGCGCCCATTAACAGGCGTTAAGGAAAAGCGTTTAACCACGGGACTTCGGGTTCCGTGGTTTTTTATTTTTTGTGTTAAACGGCATTGAAAAACCACGATGGAAAGTAGTAACAAGCTTAAGCGCGGGCTAAGCACCCGGCATATCCGCTTTATGGCCCTGGGTTCCGCCATCGGCACCGGGCTTTTTTACGGCTCAGCCGACGCCATTAAGATGGCCGGACCCAGCGTGCTGTTGGCCTACATTATCGGTGGCGTCGCGGCATATATCATTATGCGGGCGCTCGGTGAGATGTCGGTGCATAACCCTGCCGCCAGCTCATTTTCCCGCTATGCCCAGGAAAACCTCGGCGGACTGGCGGGCTATATCACCGGCTGGACCTACTGCTTCGAAATCCTGATCGTCGCCATCGCCGACGTCACCGCCTTCGGTATCTACATGGGCGTCTGGTTCCCGACGGTACCGCACTGGATCTGGGTGCTCAGCGTGGTACTGATCATCTGCGCCGTCAACCTGATGAGCGTCAAGGTGTTTGGTGAGCTGGAGTTCTGGTTCTCGTTCTTCAAAGTGGCCACCATTATCATCATGATCCTCGCCGGGTTCGGCATTATTATCTGGGGGATCGGCAACGGCGGCCAGCCGACCGGCATTCATAACCTGTGGAGCAACGGCGGCTTCTTCAGCAACGGCTGGCTGGGGATGGTGATGTCGCTGCAGATGGTGATGTTCGCCTACGGCGGCATCGAAATCATCGGTATTACCGCCGGTGAGGCGAAAGACCCGGAGAAATCCATTCCGCGCGCGATCAACTCGGTGCCGATGCGTATTCTGGTGTTCTACGTCGGCACACTGTTCGTCATTATGTCCATCTATCCGTGGAATCAGGTGGGAACCGACGGCAGCCCCTTTGTCCTGACCTTCCAGCATCTGGGCATTACCTTCGCGGCCAGTATTCTTAACTTCGTGGTCCTGACAGCCTCCCTGTCGGCGATTAACTCCGACGTTTTCGGCGTGGGCCGTATGCTGCACGGTATGGCTGAGCAGGGCAGCGCGCCGAAGGTGTTCGCTAAAACGTCGCGCCGCGGTATTCCGTGGGTGACGGTGATAGTGATGACTATTGCGCTGTTGTTTGCGGTGTATCTCAATTACATCATGCCGGAAAACGTCTTCCTGGTGATCGCCTCCCTGGCCACCTTCGCCACGGTGTGGGTGTGGATTATGATCCTGTTGTCACAGATTGCCTTCCGCCGCCGTCTGTCGCCCGAAGAGGTCAAGGCGCTGAAATTCAAAGTGCCCGGCGGAGTGGTGACCACGGTAGTCGGCCTGGTGTTCCTGGCCTTTATTATCGCCCTGATCGGCTATCATCCGGATACCCGTATCTCGCTGTATGTCGGTATGGCGTGGATCGGCCTGCTGCTGCTGGGCTGGGTCTTTAAGACCCGTCGCGATCGCCGCCTGGCGCAGGCACAGTAAATGCACCGCCCCGGTCAGCATCACGCGACCGGGGCGGCTTGCAGTCCCGCGTCCTCCCCCGTTATCCTCCCCCAAAAAATCCTGTGATGATGAGTTCTGCGCCTGACGGCTATGGCAAGGTGTGCCCATTCTGCACAATGAGGATTCACGATGTTGAAGGCATGGCACCTTCCGGTTGCACCCTTTATCAAGGTGCAACAGGACCGACTGTTTATTACCCTGTGGTTAAGCGGTGAGTCGCTGCCGCAGCGGATCACGCTGCGCGCGGAAGAGGATAACGAAGAGCTGTCGCTGCCGATGCAGCGGCTCCGTCAGGCGCCGCAGCCAGGCGTGGTGGCATGGCGCGGTGAAATCTCTCTCGCCAGCGGCCAGCCGCGCCGCCGCTACAGCTTTAAGCTGCTGTGGGCCGACCATCAGCGCTGGTTTACGCCACAAGGTTTCACCCGTTTCCCGCCGGCCAGGCTGGAACAGTTTGCCATTGACCTGCCGGACGCCGGCCCGCAGTGGGTGGCCGATCAGGTGTTCTATCAGATTTTCCCCGATCGCTTTGCCCGCAGCGCCGCGCGTGACGCCGACCAGGATGCGGTCTATTACCATCACGCGGCGGGACGGGAGATTGTGCGCAAGGCGTGGGACGAACCGCTAACCGGTGAAGCGGGCGGGTCGACGTTCTACGGCGGCGATCTCGACGGCATCAGCGAAAAACTTCCCTACCTGAAGCAGCTCGGCGTCACCGCCCTCTATCTGAACCCGGTTTTCGCCGCCCCCAGCGTGCATAAATACGATACCGAGGATTATCGGCGCGTCGATCCGCAGTTTGGCGGCGACGCGGCGCTGCTCCGGCTGCGCCACAACACCCAGCGGGCGGGGATGCGCATGATCCTCGACGGGGTGTTCAACCATACCGGCGATTCCCATCCCTGGTTCGACCGACACCAGCAGGGCAGCGGCGGCGCCGGCCATTACCCGGATTCTCCGTGGCGCGACTGGTTTACCTTCTCAGAGGAGGGGCAGGCGCACAACTGGCTGGGCTATGCCAGTCTGCCGAAGCTCGACTATCGGTCGACCAGCCTGGTCAACGAGATCTATGCCGGCGAGGACAGTATCGTACGCCACTGGCTGAAAGCGCCGTGGAGCATGGACGGCTGGCGTCTGGACGTGGTGCATATGCTGGGCGAAGGCGGCGGGGCGCGGAATAACCTGCAGCATATCGCCGGCATCACTCAGGCGGCAAAACAAACGCAGCCGGAAGCCTTTGTCTTTGGCGAACATTTTGGCGATGCGCGACAATGGCTGCAGGCGGATGCCGAAGATGCGGCGATGAACTATCGCGGCTTTACCTTCCCGATCTGGGGATTCCTCGCCAATACCGATATCTCTTACGATCCGCAGAAGATAGACGCCCAGACCTGTATGGCGTGGATGGATAATTATCGCGCCGGGCTGTCGCATCAGCAGCAGCTGCGGATGTTCAACCAGCTCGACAGCCATGATACGGCGCGCTTTAAATCTCTCCTTGGTAAAGACGTAGCGCGCCTGCCGCTGGCGGTGGTGTGGCTGTTTAGCTGGCCGGGCGTACCGTGTATCTACTACGGCGACGAGGTGGGCGTGGATGGCAACAACGATCCGTTCTGCCGCAAACCGTTCCCGTGGGATCCGGCGCTGCAGGATACCCAACTGCTGGCGCTGTATCAGCGGATGGCGAAACTGCGTAAGGCCCAGCAGGCGCTGCGCTACGGCGGCTGTCAGGTGATTTACGCCGAGGATAACGTGGTGGTGTTTGTCCGGGTCTATAAACAGCAGCGCGTGCTGGTGGCGATTAACCGCGGGGAAGCCTGCGAGGTGGTTATCGAGGATTCGCCGCTGCTGAACGTGGCCGGGTGGACGCTGCTGGAAGGCGCCGGCGCCTTTCAGGACGGGGTGCTGACCCTTCCGGCCATCTCCGCCAGCGTCTGGTCCGGCCGTTAACGGTAGAGCTGGCTCAGCAGGTCGCCGCGGAGGAGCGCCTCCCGCCACCAGCGCTGAGCCAGCCCGTCATTCCCGCTGCGCCAGGCCATGTAGGTGATATCTTTTTCCCGCCAGCAGGCGACGCTTTTCTCCACCAGACTGCCGTTTTCCAGCCACGGGCGAGCGATATGGCGCGGTAGAAAGCCGCAGCCCAACCCGGCGCACAGCAGTTCGACTTTACTGGCGAAATCATCGACGCCGATTTGCGGCTGCTCGTCGAGGAGATTGCTGTTTAGCGGATGGCAATAACGGGCGCTGTCGCGGATCACGATGGCCCGATGTTGGCTGAGCTGTTTATTGGTCAGTGGCTCCTTCGCCTGAGCCAGCGGGTGGGCGGGGGCAACCACGAAAATGTTATCCAGCGCGCCGAGGGTTTGCCATGACCACTCTGCAGAGGTCGGGGGTTCATTGATGGCGCCGAGGATAATATCCGCGCCATGGTGGGTCAGCTCTTCCCACGAACCGGCGAGGGTGTGATGACTGAAGTTCAGGCGCGTCTGCGGATTTTGCGCATAAAATTCGGCGATCAGCGGTAGCAGGGCAGAAAAGGGAAACGAAGCATCGAGAGCGATCGCCAGCTCTCGCTCCCAGCCCGCGCTCAGCTGCTGCGCCTGCTTTTCCAGATCTCTGGCGGCGCTCAACAGCTGCCGTCCCTTCTCCAGCATCAGCCTACCGGTATCGGTAAACTTCGCCCGGTGGCCAGAGCGATCCAACAGCACAATATCCAGATCGCTCTCCAGCTTCTGGATCATATAGCTCAGGGCGGCGGGGGTTTTATACAGCGACTCCGCGGCGGTGGCGAAGGACCCGTGTCTGTCCAGGGCATCAAGGATCATAAGTACATCAAAATTCACACGCATGGGGGAGCTATCCATTAATTTATTTTCCCTTGTTGTACCTAAGCACAATAATCAATGCCAGTGAATAAATCAGAACAGTTTGGCGTAAAAATTTGATTAATGCGGATGCGAGCAAATCCTTGCTACGGGCAAAAAAATAAACCACAAAAAAACTTTAATAACTTGTTAGAAATAACTGGCTATACTCACCATGCTTTATCAGTCAGGATCCACACGACGCATTAACCATCATGTCATCTTTTTAACTAATTGATTAAGAAGGTATTTAATGTCTATTCGTGAACTGCTCGATCCCACTAATTCCGCACTTATCTTTATTGACCACCAGCCGCAGATGTCATTTGGCGTGGCGAATATCGATCGCCAGACCCTGAAAAATAACACCGTGGCGCTGGCGAAAGCGGGCAAAATTTTTAATGTGCCGGTGATTTATACCTCCGTAGAGACCACAAGCTTCAGCGGTTATATCTGGCCGGAATTATTGGCTGTGCATCCTGACGTCAAGCCGATTGAACGTACCTCAATGAACTCCTGGGAAGACGACGCGTTTGTGGCGGCGGTGAAAGCGACCGGCCGTAAAAAGCTGGTGATTTCCGCCCTGTGGACCGAAGTCTGCCTGACCTTCCCGGCGTTGATGGCGCTGGAGGCGGGCTACGAGGTCTATGTGGTGACGGATACCTCCGGCGGCACCTCTGTCGACGCCCATGAGCGGTCTATTGATCGGATGGTGCAGGCGGGGGCGGTGCCGGTGACCTGGCAACAGGTGCTGCTGGAGTACCAGCGCGACTGGTCGCGCAAAGCGACCTACGATGCGGTGATGGACCTCGTACGCGAACACAGCGGCGCCTACGGGATGGGCGTGGATTACGCTTATACCATGGTGCATGGCGCACCGGAGCGTAAAGCGTAAATCACTTCATCCTTCAGGCTGCCTGATCTTCGGCTGCGTTTACCCGTCCCCGGTCGCTGACTTATCTCCGCTCAGGGGGACGTGCCGGCTTGCCGCCTCGACGTAGCATGAATGATGTTGTGTATGGTCATCTGTGGCTAATGGCGGGAACAATCCCGCCATTCCCCTGAAGCAAGGAACTCTCTATGGCGCAGCAAAAATCGGTGACCCTGGTCATCAGCCATCTGCTCGATCCGCAACACGGCCAGCGCTACGAGGAGTGGCTCGGTAAAATTATGCCCATTGCGGCCGAGTTTCCCGGCCATCTCGGCGCGAATGTGATCCGGCCCGCCGCAGGGCAGAATCTGTGGAGCGTCATAATCCGCTTCGATACCCTGGAGCACCTCTACGCCTGGACGCAGTCGGAAACCCGTCGGCAGCTGGTGGCAGAGATTGCGCCGCTGCTGACGGAAGGCGATCGGACGGAGGTGCGGACCGAGCCGGCCTTCTGGTTTACCCCGCCGACGGCGAACGTGCGCCAGCCGCGGCGCTGGAAACAGTTTCTGATCACCCTGCTGGTGATTTTTCCCAGCACCAACCTGGTGCCTGCGGTCACCGGTATGCTGTTGCCGTCGCTCAAAGGGAGCCTGCTGCTGCACCTGATCAATGATGCCTGCGTGGTTGCGCTGGTGGTCTGGTTCTGGATGCCCATCGTGACCCGCCTGTTTGCTGGCTGGTTAAAGAAAAACTGAGTCAGCCTCCTCAAGGAGTGCGTTATGTCGCAAACTGCCACACTGATTCTGACCCACGGTCAGATTCATACCCTCGATCGCGCGAATCCCCTGGCGGAAGCCGTGGCCATCGCCGACGGAAAAATTGTTGCTACCGGAAGCCACGATCGGATCATGAGCTTTGCCGCCGAGGGGACGCAAATCGTCGATCTCAAAGGACATACGGTGATCCCGGGCCTCAACGATTCTCACCTGCACCTGATCCGTGGCGGGTTGAACTACAACCTTGAGCTCCGCTGGGAGGGCGTTCCCTCGCTGGCCGATGCCCTGCGAATGCTTAAGGATCAGGCGGATCGCACACCCTCTCCGCAGTGGGTGCGGGTGGTCGGCGGCTGGAGCGAATTTCAGTTCGCTGAGCGGCGGATGCCGACCCTGGAAGAGCTGAACGACGCGGCGCCCGATACGCCGGTGTTTGTGCTGCATCTCTACGATCGCGCGCTGCTGAACCGCGCGGCGCTGAAAGCCGTGGGGTATACCAAAGAGACGCCGGATCCGGTGGGCGGAGAGATCGTCCGCGATAGCCGCGGCAACCCGACCGGGATGCTGATCGCCAAACCGAACGCCATGATCCTTTACGCCACGCTGGCCAAAGGGCCGAAGCTGCCGCTGGATCTGCAGGTGAACTCTACCCGTCAGTTTATGCGCGAGCTGAACCGACTGGGGCTGACCAGCGCCATCGACGCCGGGGGCGGCTTCCAGAACTATCCGGAAGATTACGAAATTATCGAACAGCTGCACGCGAAAGATCAGATGACCGTGCGCATCGCCTACAACCTGTTTACCCAGCGGCCGAAGCAGGAGCTGGAGGATTTCGAACGCTGGACCGATATGCTGAAGCCGGGGCAGGGGACCGACTTCTATCGCGCCAACGGCGCCGGCGAGATGCTGGTGTTCTCGGCGGCGGATTTTGAAGATTTCCTGCAGCCGCGGCCGGATCTGCCGCAAGGCATGGAGGATGAGCTGGAGCGGGTAGTGCGCCATCTGGTGGAACATCGCTGGCCGTTCCGCCTGCATGCCACCTACGACGAGTCCATCAGCCGGATGCTGGACGTGTTTGAGAAGGTGAACCGCGATATCCCGTTTAATGGTCTGCACTGGTTCTTCGATCATGCCGAGACCATTACCGAGCGTAACATTGAGCGGGTGAAGGCGCTGGGGGGCGGTATTGCGGTGCAGCACCGGATGGCCTTCCAGGGCGAATATTTTGTCGATCGCTACGGTAAAGAGGCGGTGAAACATACCCCGCCGGTAGCGAAAATGCTGGAACTGGACGTGCCGGTGGGGCTGGGCACCGATGCCACCCGCGTCGCCAGCTATAACCCGTGGACTGCGCTGTACTGGCTGGTCTCCGGGCGCACCGTTGGCGGGATGGCGATGTATGACGACGACAACCGCCTGCCGCGCGATGTCGCGCTGGAGCTGTGGACGGCGGGCAGCGCCTGGTTCTCCAGCGAGCAGGGCAAGAAAGGCCGTCTGGCCGCCGGTCAGCTTGCCGATCTGGTGGTGCTGTCGAAAGACTACTTCGGCGTCGCGGAGGAGGAGATCAAAGGCATTGAGTCCGTGCTAACGGTGGTTGATGGTAAAGTGGTGTACGCTGCCGGTCACTTTTCGCCGCTGGCGCCGCCGCCCATTCCGGTGCTACCGGAGTGGTCACCGGTGGTGAAGGTCCCGGGCCATTACCGTTCCGCTCCGCCGGCGGCGGCTAAAATCGGCGCCATGGTGCAGATGCACCAGTGCTGCGGCAGCTGCGGCGTTCACGGCCACCAACATGATATTGCGCGCAAGTCGTCGATTCCGGTCTCCGATGAGCAAGCTTTCTGGGGCGTGCTGGGCTGCTCCTGCTTTGCCTTCTGATACCTTGACGCCTCCGCCCCGGCAGCTTCGGGGCGGAGGTTTCAGCCGCAGGCCCGGCGTCAATAGCGCTGCTGTGAGCCAAAAAGCGCCATGCGGCGGGCAATCATCTCGCGTACCGGCTGCAGCCCCTGGGTGATGACTTTCCGCGGATCGTTCACATCGTGCCCGGTATCGGCGGCAAAGATCGCTTTCACCTGCTGGCACCAGGCGTACATGTTTTCGGTATTGACGTTAATCTTGGCGGTGCCGCAGGCAATCGCCCGGCGCATATCCTCATCGGCAATACCGGTGCCGCCATGCAGCACCAGCGGGACCTTCACGCGCTCGGCTATGGCTTTCATCTCAGTAAATCCCAGTCGGGCTTTACCTTTATACAGACCATGGGTGGAACCCAGCGCGGCGGCGAGGCAATCCACCTGCGTTTCTGTCACCAGGGTGTAGCACTCTTCAGGATCGGCGTAAATGACCTCGGAGTTAACGATACCATCTTCACTGCCGGCGATGGTCCCCAGTTCGGCTTCCACGGAGATGCCCTTGCTGTGCGCCAGCGCCACCAGGTGGCGGGTGATGGTCAGGTTTTCCCTGAACGGCAGATGTGAACCATCAAACATAATGGAACTGAAGCCGGCAGCGATCGCGGCTTCGCAGGCCTCCTGGGTAGTGCCGTGATCCAGATGCAGAGCCACCGGAATATCAATATGTAAATAATCTATGGCATTAACCACAATATCATGAATACATTTTAGCCCGAGCATATGCTTAACCGTGCCGCCGGACACGCCCAAAATAACCGGTGAGCGGCACTGCTGGGCGGTGCTTAATACGGCGCCGACCCATTCCAGATTATTAATGTTGAACTGACCGACGGCGTAACCGTTCTTTAGGGCATGCTGAAGCATGTCCTTCATCGACACTAACATATTCACCTCTTGATATGTATTAAACGCAGTTATTCTTCAAAATATTGCTTTAAGTTTCTCTCGTAGCTATTTAGCGAGTGGTGGACGACCGCCAGATCCGGCATCGATTCCCGTACCCCTTTTTTCTCAATAGAAATAGCGGCGGTCAGGCTGGCAAATAAAATAATATTATCTATATGCCACGAATAATGGACGCCATAGGTAAAGGCACCGTGAAAAACATCCCCGGCGCCGGTGGTATCAACGGCATTGCACAGCCAGGACGGGACGATCTGCAGCATACCGCTCTTTAAGAAGGCGCAGCCTTTTTCGCCAAGGGTGATAAACGCCTCGCCGCGGCAAATTTTATTCAGTTCAATCAGGGCCGCTTTAATGTCTGCTTCGGTGCTCAGTGAACGATAGCTCATATAATCGCGGGCAAAATGTTCGCTTACGACAAAATAGTCAGTCCAGGCCGCCAGTTTAATATTGCTGGCACGCAGTGAACCCCCGTCCATCACGACTTTGGCGTGGGGCAGTTTCTTGATTAAATATTCACTGATTTCTGCCTCATGGCCGTCAATTAAAATGGTGACCGGCTCCTCGCTGGCAATCAGCCGCTCGGCGAGGTCGTCCAGTTTGAGCTTTTGATCGTAGGTCAGGGAAGGTGGCGTTTGCATCTTGCGGGTAATAATCGTCCGCGAACCCGTTAAGCGATTGACCAGCACCGAGGCCAGCGGAGTGATCATGTCATCGGAAAAAACCACCTGGCTGGTATCCACGCCCGCTTCGGCAAACTCATCGATAATGCGCTGACCGTAAAGGTCCTGATGCAGATGACCAATGTAATAGACTTCCTCACCCCATAATCCCAGCAGCCATGCCGCATTGGCCGCTGGGCCGCCGCCGCTTTCTATAAAATCATGACAAAAGTTTTTGGTATTCTCCTGAGGCCATTCATTGAGAAAGAAAAACTGATCGAAACAAGCAAATCCAATGGACAAAATAGCCATAACCACTCCTGATTATTGGTCAGCGGCGGGAAGCCTGACCTCCCCGCCGGGAAAAATGACGTCGCTTATTCATTTTTCTGCTTCGCCGTGAGCTCCTCATAGCTGAGCGTATCGCCAACCACCCGTACGTGACGGAAACAGAAAGGCGCCAGCAGCGCGACGAGCAGCACCAGACAAATCAGGTAGATAGTGACCTGGCCAAACTGGGTGAAGGCGTTACCGATAATGATGCCCCATACCGCGAAGTCGAAATCGGCGAAGGTGCTGTTTTCAAACCCGAGGTTGCCGAGCGCCGGCAGCAGCATCGCCGGCAGGAAGGCGAGGAAGATCCCCCCGATAAAGGAGGCGATGATACATCCGCGCTTGCCGCCCAGCTTGTCGGCGAAGACGCCGGACGTGCCGCCGCAGAAGAAGTGCGGCACCATGCCGGGAATAATCAGCGCCATGCCCAGCCCGCCGAGCAAGAGCATCCCGACCAGCCCGCCCACGAAGGAACTGATGAATCCCACCACCACGGCGGTGGGGCTAAAGGTGAAGAATACCGCGCAGTCAACGGCCGGGATGGAGTCCGGGATCAGCTTCTGGCTGATGCCCTGGAATGCCGGCACCAGATCGCCGAGGATCAGCCGCACACCGTTGTACACAATGGCCACGCCAACGGCGAACTGCAGGCCGGTCAGCACCGAGAAGATCAGCATGTTTTGGTCGGTGATGGTGCTCAGGTATGCCGACCCGGCGACAGCGCTGCAGATAAAGTAGATAACAAACATCACGATACCGGTGGTGACGGTGGTATCGCGCAGAAAGCCCCACTTTTCTGAAATTTCGGTATCCGCGAAGGAATTTGCCGGATTGCCGGTCCGGCTGGCGATCCATGCCGAGAGGTAGTAGCCGAGGGAGCCGAAATGACCCATGGCGATCCCACCGTCTTCCGTGACCTGCTTGGTGTAACGCTGACCAATCGCGGGGGAGATGGCCGACCATGACCCCAGCAGGAATCCGCCGATCAGGATCAACATCCAGCCATGGAACTCCGCCGCCTGCAGGACAGCGGAAAACAGGCAGGCGAGGAAGAACGAGTGATGGCCGGTCAGAAAGATATATTTATACTTGGTACAGCGGGCGATAATCAGGTTGAAAATAAAGCCTAACAGCAAAATACTCATGGTTTCCACGCCCAGCATCTTCTGGGCGACGGAGACAATGGCTTCATTGTTTGGAATAACGCCGCGGATATTAAACCCGGCCTCGATAATACCGCCCAGCGGGTTGAGATTGGCAACGATAACGCCTGCGCCAGCGCTCAACATTAAATAGCCTAGAATCGGTTTTAATGTGCCGGTAAGGAGTTTGTTACCGGGGGAGCGCAGCGCCACTAAACCGACAAAAGCAATCAGCCCCATTAAAAAAGCAGGTTGACTGAATATTTCCGCTAAGAAACTAAGAATAGCCTGCATGGTCGTTCCCTCTATGTTAATTAAGAGTGATTCGCCGCAATTTTGGTCAGCGCGTCGGTAATATCCTCGGCGATTTTCGCTTTATGGACATAGCTGCGAATGATGGCGACATGACAGAGGGCTGGAAATTGATTTGCCAGTTCTTTGATCGTGATGTAAAGATCGGCTTTTTCGCCGATGGCGTTAGCAAAATCGACCGAGGCGACGTCTGCTTTGATACCTAATTCTTCACAGATCTTTTTGACATTATTCGCAGCCATCAATGAACTGCCAATACCGTTACCACAAACCGTTCTGATAACTAACATAATGACTACTCCATTTGTTTTTGGATGAAATGTAAGACTGAATTCACGTCATTTTCCTGCTGAAGGAAGGTCACAATATCTGACTCGATCAGCGAGGCTATCAGTTGGATCATTTTGATATGACTGTCAGCGTCCGCGCCGGCGATAGCGATGATCACGGTAACCGGATCGAACTCATCGTGGCCGAAGGAGATTGGGGTGGCGGTGGTGACAAGCGAAAATCCGGTCTGCAATGCCCCTTTTTCCGGCCGGGCGTGCGGCATGGCAAACCCGTCGTCTAAGACGATAGCGGCGCCGAAATCTTCATATACCGTCAGCATCTCGTTGACATATTCGGCGCTGCAAATCTGACGCCTGGCGAGTAATAAACCCGCCAGTTCGATGGCCTCTTCCGCACGGGAAATATTCTGCTTAAGGGCGATTAACGACGGGTCAAAAATAATTTCCATCCTCAGCTCCTGAACGTATTCCTGTTCCTGAGTAAAATCATGACTAAATACATTGATGAAAATGATGGATGAGATCACATCCGGGGTTTTAAATATTGATGGGGATCACATCGACGGCAAAGTACCGGCAGAAAACGATATAAATAATTTATGTATTTTTCAGTGGGTTATGAAGGCTTTGTATTTTGACGCTGAAATTTGACAGAGAAAAAGTGAGAGGTAGGGCGAATTTTTTCGGCAGAAGTGTATCTCTGGTCACAAATATCGGCGGGGCATTTTCTTAAATTTTGACACCGCTAACAAAAAAGGCCCGCCTGAGCGAGCCTTTTATTAAAACGCCTGCCGATTACAGGCTGGAGACGTTTTCGGTCAGGTATTTTGCTACGCCTTCCGGAGAAGCAGCCATACCTTCTTTTCCTTTTTCCCACTGCGCCGGGCAGACTTCGCCGTGCTCTTCGTGGAACTGCAGCGCGTCAACCATACGCAGCATTTCGTCGATGTTACGGCCCAGCGGCAGGTCGTTAACCACCTGGTGGCGTACCACGCCGTTAGCGTCGATCAGGAAAGAGCCGCGCAGCGCTACGCCTTCGTCCGGATGCTCGATACCGTAAGCTTTCTGGATTTCACGTTTGATGTCAGCAACCATCGCGTATTTAACCGGGCCGATACCGCCCTGGTCTACCGGGGTGTTACGCCATGCGTTGTGAACGAACTCGGAGTCGAAGGAAACGCCAACCACTTCCACGCCGCGTTTCTGGAATTCTTCGTAACGTTTGTCGAACGCGATCAGCTCAGACGGGCACACGAAGGTGAAGTCCATCGGCCAGAAGAACAGAACGGTAGGTTTACCGTTGGTGTGCTGTTTGAAATTGAATTTCTCAACGATCTCACCATTACCCAGCACAGCGGCTGCAGTAAAATCCGGCGCTTGACGAGTGACCAGAACCATTTGATTCTCCTGTAATTACTAAGGTTATTTGGAACGCAACGCGGGCAAGTATAGAGCCTGCCCGGCAATAACACAAAGAGGCGCTAACAATCGTTCAGCCAGCTTTTACCTATCAATGATGCAACGATTACAGCTGTTTGTTTTCTGCCAGGCGCATCATCTGCGGATAAAAGCGCCAGAACTGCCCCTCCAGCTGGTCGTAGTGGGTATCCAGATCCTGCCAGGAATCGCGTAGGGCGTCGAGACGCGGACGGCGGCTGGCCATGCCGTTAAGCACGCGCTGAATAAAATCCATCTCCTGATAGCGCTCCAGCCAGCGCTCCGACCACAGGTACTGATTCAGATTGACGAAGCGTGGCGGCGAGTCGGGCAGGATGGGGACGATCTGCTGCTCGGCGTAGCGCACGAACTCGTCCAGCGGCAGGTCAGGGGAGAGCTGCGCCCAGTGCTGCGACAGGAAATGATCCCACATGACATCGAGGGTGATGGGGGCGACGCGACGGGTCTGCGGGCGAAACCACTCCCGCGCCTCTTTGACTTCCGCCAGGTTGTCAGTCATCACGTCAATCCGGCGATGCATATAGATGCCGTCGATGATCTCCGCCGGATAGTCGCCCTGCGGGTTGCCGCGCACAAAATCGGCCATCAGGTTGCCGGGCAGCGAGCTGTCGGCGAGATGGGCGAGGTGCAGGTGGGCGAGAAAATTCATAAAACGACATCCTTTAAATACGAGCGGGCAGGTGGAATCACCGATGTTGCGCTGAACGGCGCCTCGGTGTCCGCATGGCATGCTGCCTGGCTGCGCGCGGCACCTTTGCCACCGGTAAGGCATTCGGTTGCCGCATGGCGGCATTCGGAATGATTTGGAATATAGATTATGTCATTCATCCGGAGGGGTAAAGGTTGCAGGCGGAACGCCCCGGCACTAGACTACCCGCCTCTTTATTCAGTCTGAGTTACCGTCATGCGCGTTACCGATTTTGCTTTTGAACTACCCGAATCTCTGATCGCCCACTATCCGATGCCTGAGCGCAGCAGCTGTCGCCTGCTCTCCCTGGACGGGCCGACGGGCGCGCTGACGCATGGCACCTTCACCGACATCCTCGATAAGCTCAATCCCGGCGATCTGCTGGTGTTTAACAACACCCGGGTGATCCCGGCGCGTCTGTTCGGCCGTAAGGCCAGCGGCGGCAAGATTGAAGTGCTGGTGGAGCGGATGCTGGATGATAAGCGCATCCTGGCCCATATTCGCGCCTCAAAAGCGCCGAAGCCGGGCGCCGAGCTGCTGCTGGGCGATGACGAGAGCATTAAGGCCACGATGCTGGCGCGTCATGGCGCGCTGTTTGAAGTGGAATTTAACGACGAGCGTCCGGTGCTGGAGATCCTCAACGGGATCGGCCATATGCCGCTGCCGCCCTACATTGACCGCCCGGACGAAGACGCTGATCGCGAACTCTATCAAACCGTCTACGGCACCAGGCCGGGCGCGGTAGCCGCACCGACCGCCGGTCTGCACTTCGACGAACCGCTGCTGGACAAACTGCGCGCTAAAGGCGTTGAGATGGCGTTTGTCACCCTGCACGTGGGGGCGGGGACTTTCCAGCCGGTGCGCGTCGACAGCATTGAAGAGCACACCATGCACTCTGAATATGCGGAAGTGCCGCAGGAGGTGGTCGATGCGGTGCTGGCGGCGAAAGCGCGCGGCAACCGCGTGATTGCGGTAGGCACCACCTCGGTACGCTCGCTGGAGAGCGCGGCGCAGGCGGCGAAAGACGCCCTGATCGCGCCGTTCTTCGACGATACGCAGATTTTCATCTACCCGGGTTATCAGTACCAGGTGATCGATGCGCTGGTAACCAACTTCCATCTCCCTGAATCCACACTGATTATGCTGGTGTCGGCGTTTGCGGGTTATCAGCACACCATGAACGCCTATAAGGTGGCGGTGGAGCAGAAATATCGCTTTTTTAGCTACGGGGATGCGATGTTTATCACGTACAATCCGCAGGCTATTTCTGAGCGTCCCTGACAAGGCCGGCCCGCCGGCGTTTTGGACGCCATGACGCATTTTTTAGCCACGGAATCATTCCGTGGCGAGTATGAAAACGTCGGACTGTTTTTCTGACGCAGGAGCAAGCATGAAATTTGAACTGGATACCACCGACGGTCGCGCCCGCCGCGGTCGCCTGGTGTTTGAGCGCGGCGTGGTGGAAACACCGGCCTTTATGCCCGTTGGCACCTACGGCACCGTCAAAGGGATGACGCCGGAAGAAGTGGAAGCCACCGGCGCGCAGATTATTCTCGGCAACACCTTCCACCTGTGGCTGCGCCCGGGTCAGGAGATCATGAAGCTGCATGGCGATCTGCACGATTTTATGCAGTGGAAAGGACCGATCCTTACCGACTCCGGCGGCTTCCAGGTGTTCAGCCTTGGCGATATCCGTAAGATCACCGAGCAGGGCGTCCATTTCCGCAACCCGATCAACGGCGATCCTATTTTCCTCGATCCGGAAAAATCGATGGAGATTCAATACGATCTCGGTTCCGACATCGTGATGATCTTCGACGAATGTACGCCGTACCCGGCAGACTGGGATTACGCCAAGCGCTCGATGGAAATGTCTCTGCGCTGGGCCAGGCGCAGCCGTGACCGTTTCGATAGCCTTGGCAATAAAAATGCGCTGTTCGGCATCATTCAGGGCAGCGTTTACGAAGATTTACGTGATATCTCGGTGAAAGGTCTGGTAGAGATTGGCTTTGATGGCTACGCTGTCGGCGGTTTGGCGGTCGGTGAGCCGAAGGAAGACATGCACCGTATTCTGGAGCACGTCTGCCCGCAGATCCCGGCCGATAAACCACGATACCTGATGGGCGTCGGGAAGCCGGAAGATCTGGTGGAAGGGGTACGTCGCGGTATCGATATGTTCGACTGCGTCATGCCGACGCGCAACGCGCGTAACGGCCACCTGTTCGTCACCGACGGCGTGGTGAAAATCCGCAACGCGAAGCACAAAAGCGATACCGCACCGCTGGACGCCGAGTGTGATTGCTATACATGTCGCAATTATTCACGCGCTTACTTGCATCACCTCGACCGTTGCAACGAAATATTGGGCGCGCGTCTCAATACTATTCATAACCTGCGCTACTATCAGCGTTTAATGGCTGGTTTACGCAAGGCTATCGAAGAGGGTAAATTAGAGAGCTTCGTGACCGATTTTTACCAACGTCAGGGGCGCACCGTGCCTCCTTTGAACGTTGATTAATTTTAATAATGAGGGAATTTCAATGAGCTTTTTTATTTCTGATGCGGTAGCGGCAACGGGTGCACCGGCGCAGGGCAGCCCGATGTCTCTGATTCTGATGCTGGTGGTGTTCGGTCTGATTTTTTACTTCATGATCCTGCGCCCACAGCAGAAGCGCACCAAGGAACACAAGAACCTGATGAACTCCATCGCCAAAGGTGATGAAGTGCTGACCAACGGCGGTCTGGTCGGTCGCGTGACCAAAGTAGCGGAAACTGGCTACATTGCTATCGCGCTGAACGATACCACTGAAGTGGTTATCAAACGTGACTTCGTTGCTGCCGTTCTGCCGAAAGGCACCATGAAGGCGCTGTAATCTAACTTTTCCCAAAGGGAACTGCCGTGTTAAACCGTTATCCTTTGTGGAAGTACGTCATGCTGGTCGTCGTCATTGTCGTCGGCCTGATCTATGCGCTTCCCAACCTGTATGGTGAGGATCCGGCTGTTCAAATCACTGGCGCGCGCGGCGTCGCCGCCAGTGAGCAAACGCTGATCCAGGTCCAGAAAACTTTACAAGAAGAAAAAATAACCGCGAAGTCTGTGGCACTGGAAGAGGGCGCTATTCTTGCGCGCTTCGACACCACTGATACCCAGCTGCGTGCGCGTGAAGCGCTGCTTACCGTGCTGGGTGACAAATACGTCGTGGCGCTAAACCTTGCTCCGGCAACCCCACGCTGGCTGGCGGCACTCTATGCCGAGCCAATGAAGCTGGGTCTTGATCTGCGCGGCGGCGTGCACTTCCTGATGGAAGTCGACATGGACACCGCGTTAGGCAAACTGCAGGAACAGAACATCGACAGCCTGCGCAGCGAACTGCGTGACAAAGGCATTCCTTACGCGACCGTGCGCAAGGAAGACAACTATGGTCTGAGCATCGTC
The DNA here is from genome assembly GCF_033100215.1 of Klebsiella sp. w6. Classification (NCBI taxonomy): domain Bacteria; kingdom Pseudomonadati; phylum Pseudomonadota; class Gammaproteobacteria; order Enterobacterales; family Enterobacteriaceae; genus Klebsiella; species Klebsiella sp. w6. The sequence goes on along the minus strand of NZ_CP136907.1, from coordinate 4,367,154 downwards.
TTCCGCGACAGCGCGGCGCGCGACCAGGCTATCTCTTATCTCAGCCCTCGCCATCGCGATCTGGTTATTTCCTCTCAGGGTGACAACAGCCTGAAAGCGGTGATGACCGATGAGCGCCTGAAAGAAGCCCGTGAGTACGCGGTTCAGCAGAACATTAACATTCTGCGTAACCGTGTGAACCAGCTGGGCGTCGCCGAACCGCTGGTTCAGCGTCAGGGTGCTGACCGCATCGTGGTTGAGCTGCCGGGTATCCAGGATACCGCGCGGGCGAAAGAGATCCTTGGCGCAACCGCGACCCTCGAGTTCCGTCTGGTCAATACCAACGTGGACCAGTCCGCCGCTGCCTCTGGCCGCGTGCCGGGCGACTCGGAAGTGAAAGAGACGCGTGAAGGCCAGCCGGTGGTGCTGTACAAGCGAGTGATCCTGACCGGTGACCATATCACCGACTCGACCTCCAGCATGGATGAGTACAACCAGCCGCAGGTCAACATCTCGCTGGACAGCGCGGGCGGTAATATCATGTCTAACTTCACCAAGGACAATATCGGTAAGCCGATGGCGACCCTGTTCGTGGAGTATAAAGACAGCGGTAAGAAAGACGCTAACGGTCGCGCTATCCTGGCGAAAGAGGAAGAGGTGATTAACATCGCCAACATCCAGTCGCGTCTGGGTAACAGCTTCCGTATCACCGGTATCAGCAACCCGAACGAAGCACGCCAGCTGTCGCTGCTGCTGCGTGCCGGTGCGCTGATTGCCCCGATTCAGATCGTCGAAGAGCGGACTATCGGCCCAACCCTTGGTATGCAGAACATCAAGCAGGGTCTGGAAGCCTGTCTGGCCGGCCTGGTGGTCTCTATCCTGTTCATGATCCTCTTCTATAAGAAGTTCGGTCTGATTGCGACCTCGGCGCTGATTGCCAACCTGGTGCTGATTGTCGGCATTATGTCCCTGATCCCGGGGGCGACGCTGACCATGCCGGGCATCGCGGGTATCGTGTTAACCCTTGCGGTGGCGGTCGATGCTAACGTTCTGATCAACGAGCGTATCAAAGAAGAGCTGAGCAACGGGCGTACCGTTCAGCAGGCGATTGACGAAGGTTATCGCGGCGCGTTCAGCTCGATCTTCGACGCCAACGTGACGACGCTTATCAAAGTGATCATCCTGTACGCGGTCGGTACCGGTGCCATTAAAGGGTTTGCGATTACCACCGGTATCGGTATCGCGACCTCAATGTTTACCGCTATCGTCGGCACCCGTGCCATCGTGAACCTGCTGTACGGCGGCAAGCGCGTTAAAAAGCTGTCTATCTGAGGAGTGCGTTGTGGCACAGGAATATACTGTTGAACAATTGAACCACGGCCGTAAAGTCTGGGACTTTATGCGCTGGGACTACTGGGCCTTCGGCATTTCAGGTTTTCTGCTGATTGTGTCGATCGCCATCATCGGCGTCCGCGGCTTTAACTGGGGGCTCGATTTCACCGGCGGTACGGTGATCGAGATTACCCTTGAGAAGCCGGTCGATCTGGACCAGATGCGCGACTCCCTGCAGAAAGCGGGCTTTGAAGAGCCGCAGGTGCAGAACTTTGGCAGCAGCCGCGACATCATGGTACGTATGCCGCCGGTGCATGACGCCAACGTCAGCCAGGAACTGGGCAGCAAGGTCGTGACGGTGATTAACGAATCGACCAGCCAGAATGCGGCGGTGAAGCGAATTGAGTTTGTCGGCCCGAGCGTCGGCGCGGACCTCGCGCAAACTGGCGCCCTGGCGCTGATTGCCGCGCTGGTCTGTATCCTGATCTACGTCGGCTTCCGCTTCGAATGGCGTCTGGCTGCCGGGGTGGTTATCGCCCTGGCGCACGATGTGGTGATCACCATGGGCGTACTGTCGCTGTTCCATATCGAGATCGACCTGACCATTGTGGCCTCGTTGATGTCGGTTATCGGCTACTCGCTGAACGACAGTATTGTGGTATCGGACCGTATCCGTGAAAACTTCCGTAAGATCCGCCGCGGTACGCCGTACGAGATCTTCAACGTGTCGTTGACCCAGACGCTGCACCGTACCTTGATCACCTCCGGGACCACCCTGATGGTGATCCTGATGCTGTTCCTGTTCGGCGGCCCGATTCTGGAAGGCTTCTCGCTGACCATGCTGATCGGTGTCTCCATCGGTACGGCTTCCTCTATCTACGTCGCCTCTGCGCTGGCGTTGAAACTGGGTATGAAGCGCGAGCATCTGCTGCAGCAGAAGGTCGAAAAAGAAGGGGCGGACCAGCCGTCTATTCTGCCGTAATCCGGTTCAGTTGAGATAAAGCCATCCCGGCCCAGGCGGCCGGGATTTTTTTTGTCCGCGATAAAACCTGCTGACAGTATGCTGTCAGGAGCCCTCCCATACACTCCTTCTGAACTCACTAACGAGCAGGAGGAAGTATGAATAACGTGATTAACTGGTTTGAAATTCCGGTCGTCGATATGGATCGCGCCGTCGCGTTTTATGAGCCGGTGATGCAGGTGACGCTGCGTCGCGAAACCATGGACTGCGCCGAGCTGGCGGTGTTCCCGCATCAGGATCCGGCCCCTGGCGGCGCGTTGGCCAAATTTGAGGGTATCGCCCCTTCAGCGCAGGGCGCTATTATTTACCTGCATACAGACCATCTTGCCGCCACCCTGGACCGCATTGCCTCGGCGGGTGGGGCGTGTGTTTTCGGGCCGCTGACGCTGCCGAATGATATTGGCACCATCGCGCTGTTTACTGACAGCGAGGGCAACCGCGTCGGCCTGCACCAGCCGGCTTAACCTAAACGTTTTGTGAAGTGAGACATGACCCGACGCGCCGACCGTTTATTTCAGATTGTGCAGATCCTGCGCGGCAGGCGGCTCACTACCGCCGCGCTGCTGGCGGAGCGGTTGGGCGTGTCGGAGCGCACCGTGTATCGCGATATTCGCGATCTCTCCCTCTCCGGCGTGCCGGTGGAGGGCGAGGCGGGGAGTGGTTATCGCCTGCTGGCGGGCTACGATCTGCCGCCGCTGATGCTGACCACCAAAGAATCCGAAGCGCTGATCGCCGCGATTCGGTTGCTGAAAACCTGGGGCGGTGAGGCGCTGTCGCAATCGCTGGAATCCGCCCAGGAGAAGATGCTGGCGATCCTGCCGGAGGCGCGCCGGCGCCAGGCGGAGCAGACCCGCCTGTTTGCCCCCGATCTCGGCGCCCATCGTTATGCCAAAACCTATTTTGACGTCATTCATCAGGCGGTCTCCGGCCAGCAGGTGCTGCAGTTGCGCTATCAGGATGAGTCTGGCCGGGTAACCGAGCGCGACGTGCTGCCGCTGGGGCTGTTTTTCTGGGGGGGGCGCTGGCTGCTGGTGGCCTGGTGCGAGCTGCGTAATGATTATCGTAACTTTCGCCTCGACCGTTGTCTGGCGGTCAGGGCGACCGAGCGTCGATTCAGCGAGTGTGCCGATCGCTCGTTAAGCGATTTTCTGCGCAAAGTGCGGTGCGACGTGTGGGAGAAATAAAAACGCCCGGCTGGCCCGGGCGCTGTCTTGCTGTATCCGCAATTAGAAGTTGTAACCTACCACGAAGTAACCACCCCAGCCGGTCGAGCGGACGCTGAAATCGCCATCGCCGAAGTTCAGCTTGGCATCGTCAGCCCACTGGCCGCCGTTATGGAAGTAACGGGCCACCACCGAGTAGTGCCAGTGCGCGTAGTTCAACGCCAGGATGTGGCTGGAGGCGATGGAGTTGCTGGTGCGCGCGTGCTTCCCGTTTAGATCGTAGAAGTTGTCATCGCCGAGATCAGAACCCCAGTCGAAGTTGGTGAAACCGATGTAGCTCAGCGAGCCGCCCCACAGGTCGGTCAGCGGCACGAAGTATTTCACTTTGAAGCGGTAGCCGTCCCACTCGTTTTCGTTGGACGCGCCGTAGTTCTGCCACTGGTATTTGGCGTAGACGTTCAGTGACAGGCTCATCGGCAGGCCGGTATCGATATCGGTACCCAGACCCATATACCAGGTGCTCTGCTCCTGAGAGTCGTTACGGCCCATATCGTAGATATAGTTGTTCGCGAAGTACCACTCTTTGAACGGCCCGAAGCTCAGATCGGTATTGGTCAGCTTATCGATAGAGAAACGCGGTTCGATCTCCATAAACAGCGGCGAGCCGTTGTTCCAGATACCTTTTGCCGTGCTGTTGCCGCCGAAGAATACCGGGGCATCGATATAGCCGTAGAAATCAAACCAGTCTTTTTTGGCGAACGCTTCATATTCAAGGTAGGTATCGTTACGGATCTGCGGTCCAAAACGGGTGTGGTAGCTGCCCACCACGTTAACACTCTGGTGCCACCAGTCAGACAGGTACTGCGGTTTATCGTTTTCTGCCGCGCCCGCAGTAAAAGAAGTGGAGAGCGCCACAACCGCACCCGCTGCCAGTAATGTTTTTTTCATAGTAATGCCACTGTTTAAATTGAGCCTGAAGGCGTTAAAAGAAGTGCCGAAGCGTTTCTAAATATTTCGTCTTTCTGTGGGGGTCTATTATAGGAATCATTGCTCACAAAAATACGTGTTGTTTCACATAACCAGAACATGCGTAATCGATTGCGTTCACGATTCTATGCATTTCTTGACAAAATGCTACTGAAAATCGCCATACAGAACGATTTCTAATGAACCCTTGTGAAAAGTTGTAAGTGGATAAGAAAGACGGAGCTGGAGGTAGCCGGGCGGGGCAGGGCCCGGCGTGAAGATTTACTGTGCGGCGGCGGGCTGGATATCGTGGACGCGAATAAAACCGACTTTGTCGGGCGTCACGTTCAGACGCAACGGGATATCCACATCGCTGGGGGCGAGGATGCTGGCCGGGGCGCTAATCAGCTGATCCTGAACATTGACTTCCTGATAGCTGTGGGTGGTGCCGGTGATCTGCCCGGAGGCGACGGTGGCGGTAAAGGCCGGCAGCGGATCGTTGGATTCACCCTGAATGCGTAAAGTCAGGCGTGACCCGTCGCCGTCCGGCGTAATGCTGCCCACCGACATGCGCAGGGTGCCGATCTGGCTCTCCAGCCGCGCCGGGGTTTTGGCCTCCGGCAGCAGATAGACGCCGCGGGTGGATTTGGCGTTCAGCGCGTTTTGTTGGGTGATTTTGATCGTTTGCTGATTGAGCTGGGTCATCTCCTGGCTCAGGGTACTCACGCTCTGGTGCATCTGGCGGATTTCGCTTTGCTGGGCGCAGGCGGTCAGGGTAAACAGGCTGCCCGCGATGGCGAGTTTCAGGTAACGTCTTGTCATGGTCAGGATTCCGTTTGCAGAGGATGCTTAATGGTAGCCAAACCGCCTGCCTCTCTCATAGATCCTTTGTCTCAAAAGCTCTTTCTTTGTAGTCAGGTCACTTCGCGGTAAACTACCCTTCAGTTTAACTACCTGTCAGGACGCGCTATGCATTGCCCTTTCTGTTTCGCCGTGGATACCAAAGTGATCGACTCTCGTCTGGTGGGGGAAGGCTCTTCCGTGCGTCGCCGTCGGCAGTGCCTGGTCTGTAATGAACGCTTTACCACCTTCGAAGTGGCGGAGCTGGTGATGCCCCGGGTGGTGAAGAGTAACGATGTGCGTGAACCCTTCAACGAAGACAAGCTGCGCAGCGGGATGCTGAAAGCGCTGGAGAAACGTCCGGTTAGCGCCGATGACGTGGAAATGGCGGTCAACCATATCAAAACCCATCTGCGCGGCACCGGCGAGCGCGAAGTGGCCAGCAAAATGATTGGCAATCTGGTGATGGAGCAGCTGAAAAAGCTGGATAAAGTCGCCTATATTCGCTTTGCGTCGGTCTATCGCAGCTTTGAAGACATCAAAGAATTCGGCGAAGAGATCGCCCGCTTACAGGACTAAGCCATGCAGGACGAAATGTACATGGCGCGAGCGCTGAAGCTTGCCGCGCGCGGACGCTTTACCACCCATCCTAACCCTAATGTCGGCTGCGTCATTGTGAAAGACGGCGAAATCGTCGGCGAGGGCTTTCACTATCGCGCCGGCGAGCCGCATGCTGAAGTGCACGCGCTCCGCATGGCCGGCGAAAAGGCGCAGGGCGCCACCGCCTACGTCACCCTTGAGCCCTGCAGCCACCATGGCCGTACGCCGCCGTGCTGCGATGCGTTGATCGCCGCCGGCGTTAGCCGCGTGGTCGCTGCGATGCAAGACCCAAACCCGCAGGTGGCGGGGCGCGGTCTGTATCGTCTGCAGCAGGCCGGTATTGACGTCAGCCACGGGCTGATGATGAACGAAGCGGAAGCGCTGAATAAGGGCTTCCTGAAGCGGATGCGCACCGGTTTTCCCTGGGTGCAGCTGAAGCTGGGCGCCTCGCTGGACGGCCGCACGGCGATGGCCAGCGGTGAAAGCCAGTGGATCACCTCCCCGCAGGCGCGACGCGACGTGCAGCGTCTGCGCGCCCAAAGTCATGCCATCCTCACCAGCAGCGCCACCGTGCTGGCGGACGATCCTGCGCTGACCGTGCGCTGGCAGGAGCTGAGCGCGGATACTCAGGCGCTGTATCCCGAAGAGAATTTGCGCCAACCGCTGCGCGTCGTCATCGACAGTCAGAACCGCGTCACGCCTGAGCACCGTATTGTGCAGCAGGCAGGAGAAACGCTGTTTGCCCGCCTGCGTGCGGATGAGCGCCAGTGGCCGGAAAGCGTTCGTACGCTGCTGGTGCCGGAATATAACGGCCATCTCGATCTGGTGTTGCTGATGATGCTGCTTGGCAAACAGCAGGTGAACAGCGTCTGGGTGGAGGCGGGAGCGACGCTTGCCGGGGCGCTGCTGCAGGCTGGCCTTGTCGACGAGCTTATCGTCTATATTGCGCCTAAACTGTTAGGCAATGCGGCGCGTGGATTATGCGCGCTGCCGGGGCTTGAAGAACTGAGCCAGGCACCCCATTTCAAATTCAATGAGATACGTCAGGTTGGCCCGGATGTCTGCCTGCATTTAACCACTGCGTGAGGCTTTCCTGATTATTAGGAAGCAGCGCTCAGAATAATATGATAAAATCCGCCCCCCTTGCGGGGCACATGAACCCGAAGGAAGAGTATGAACATTATTGAAGCTAACGTTGCTACCCCGGACGCTCGCGTCGCCATCACCATTGCGCGTTTCAACAACTTTATCAATGACAGCCTGCTGGAAGGTGCGATTGACGCCCTGAAACGCATTGGTCAGGTAAAAGATGAAAACATCACCGTTGTTTGGGTTCCAGGCGCGTATGAGCTGCCGCTGGCGGCTGGCGCACTGGCGAAAACCGGTAAATATGACGCGGTGATCGCGCTGGGTACGGTGATCCGCGGCGGTACTGCCCACTTTGAATATGTGGCTGGCGGTGCCAGCAATGGCCTGGCGCATGTCGCTCAGGACAGCGAAATCCCGGTAGCCTTTGGTGTTCTGACCACTGAAAGTATTGAACAAGCCATCGAGCGCGCTGGCACCAAAGCCGGTAACAAAGGCGCAGAAGCTGCGCTGACCGCGCTGGAAATGATTAACGTATTGAAAGCCATCAAGGCCTGATTTTTGTAAGGGGAATTCCGTGAAACCTGCTGCTCGTCGCCGCGCCCGTGAGTGTGCCGTCCAGGCGCTCTACTCCTGGCAGTTGTCCCACAACGACATCGCTGATGTCGAATACCAGTTCCTGGCGGAACAGGACGTAAAAGATGTAGATGTTCTGTATTTCCGTGAACTGCTGTCCGGAGTGGCGACTAACAGCGCGTACCTCGACGGCCTGATGAAGCCCTACCTGTCCCGTCAGCTGGAAGAGCTGGGCCAGGTGGAAAAAGCGGTGCTGCGTATCGCGCTGTTTGAGCTGTCCAAACGTGACGACGTACCGTATAAAGTGGCCATCAATGAAGCTATCGAACTGGCGAAAACCTTCGGCGCTGAAGATAGCCATAAGTTCGTCAACGGCGTGCTGGACAAAGCGGCTCCGGTAATTCGTCCCCGCAAAAAGTAAACGCCAGGCCGGGCTTTGCAGGATCTGATCCCGCGAACCCGGCCTTATTTTTTTCTTTGCTGAGGCATAACGTATGGCATGCGGCGAATTTTCCCTGATTGCCCGTTATTTTGATCGCGTTAAAAGCGCCCGCCTTGATGTTGAAACCGGCATCGGCGATGACTGCGCGCTCCTGAATATCCCCGAGAAAAAAACGCTGGCAATCAGCACCGACACCCTGGTGGCGGACAATCACTTCTTACCCGATATCGACCCTGCCGACCTCGCTTATAAAGCGCTGGCGGTGAACCTGAGCGACCTCGCGGCGATGGGCGCGGAACCGGCGTGGCTCACGCTGGCGCTGACTTTGCCAGAGGTGGATGAAACCTGGCTGGAAGCCTTTAGCGACAGCCTGTTTGTCCAGCTGGACTATTACGATATGCAGCTGATTGGCGGTGATACCACCCGTGGCCCGCTCGCCATGACGCTGGGTATTCACGGCTTTGTGCCGCCAGGGCGCGCCATGAAACGCGCTGGCGCGAAGCCAGGAGACTGGATCTATGTCACCGGCACCCCGGGAGACAGCGCCGCCGGCCTGGCGGTGCTGCAGAACCGGCTGACGGTGGATGAACCGTCTGACGCCGACTACCTGCTGGCTCGTCATCTGCGCCCGATGCCGCGCGTGCTGCAGGGTCAGGCGCTGCGTGACCTGGCGACATCGGCTATCGATCTTTCCGACGGCCTGATCTCCGATCTGGGCCATATTCTTAAAGCCAGCGGCTGCGGCGCGCGCATCGATCTCGATGCCATGCCGTATTCCGACGCGATACTGCGCCAGGTGGAGCCCGAGCAGGCGCTGCGCTGGGCGCTCGCCGGCGGGGAAGATTACGAACTGTGCTTTACCGTACCGGAGCTGAACCGCGGGGCGCTGGACGTGGCCCTTGGCCATCTTGGCGCGCGTTTTACCTGTATCGGACAGATTGCGCCGGAGAGCGAAGGGCTGCAATTTATCCGCGATGGTAAGCCGGTCGCGCTTGATTTAAAGGGATACGATCACTTTGCGTAGTCGAGACGAGGCGTTACGCCGCCTGAGCATGCGTAACCCGTGGCATCTGCTGGCGACTGGCTTTGGCAGCGGCTTAAGCCCGGTGGTGCCGGGGACGATGGGGTCGCTGGCGGCGATCCCGTTCTGGTATCTGATGACCTTTCTCCCCTGGCAGCTCTACTCGCTGGTGGTGATGATGAGCATCTGTATTGGCGTCTATCTGTGCCATCGCACGGCCAAAGATATGGGCACCCATGACCACGGCAGTATAGTCTGGGATGAGTTTGTCGGGATGTGGATCACCCTGATGGCGTTGCCGACCCTGGACTGGCAGTGGGTGGCCGCTGGCTTCGTGATTTTCCGTATCTTCGATATGTGGAAGCCGTGGCCGATTCGCTGGTTTGACCGCAATATCCACGGCGGAATGGGGATTATGGTCGACGATATCGTCGCCGGCGTGATCTCGGCCGGCGTGCTGTATGTCATTGGCCATCACTGGCCCATCGGTCTGCTTTAATCGTCTCTCCCCGGTAGCATCATGCTGCCGGGGAAACCACACTTGTTACTTAAATCCCACCACCGGATGCGGCTGATACGGCGCCTCCAGCTTGTCGATCTGTTCCGGAGAAAGCGTCAAATCCACCGCCTGCAGCAGGTCGTCGAGCTGTTCCTGACGCGAGGGACCGATAATCGGCGCGGCAACGCCAGGTTTACTTAACAGCCAGGCGAGGGCGACCTGGGCGCGGCTGGCGTCGAGTTCTTCCGCCACGTCCGCGAGATTCCCGGCGATCTGCGCGTCGTTTTCTTCGCTGGTGCTGTAAAGCGTTTTGCCGAACTCATCCGAAACCAGCCGGGCGGTGGTCTCTCCCCAGGGGCGGGTCAGTCTGCCGCGCGCCAGCGGGCTCCACGGGATCACCGCCACGCCGTTGTGCTGACACAGTGGCAGCATCTCATTCTCTTCTTCCCGGTATATCAGATTGTAGTGATCCTGCATGGTGACAAAGCGCGCCCAGCCGTTCTGCTGCTGGAGCGCCAGCGCCTGGGCAAATTGTCGGGCATGCATGGACGAGGCGCCGATATAGCGCGCTTTGCCGGCTTTCACCACCTCGTCCAGCGCTTCGAGGGTCTCTTCAATCGGGGTGGTATAGTCCCAGCGGTGGATCTGCAGCAGGTCGACATAGTCCATCCCAAGACGGCGCAGGCTGTCGTCGATGGAGCGCAGGATCTGCGCCCGGGAAAGCCCTTCCGCCAGATCGCCGACCTGGTGATACACTTTGGTGGCGACAACCACCTCATCACGGCGGGCAAAGTCGCGCAGGGCGCGGCCAACGATCTCTTCACTGCTGCCGTCGGAGTAGCTGTTTGCGGTATCGAAGAAGTTGATGCCGCCTTCAATGGCGTGCTGGATAAGCGGGCGGCTGCTCTCTTCCGGAAGCGTCCAGGCGTGTCTGCCGCGGTCCGGCTCGCCGAAGGTCATGCAGCCGAGGCAGAGTCGGGAAACCCGTAAGGCAGTATCACCGAGGGGGATATAGTGCATAGTGCGCTCCTGCTATTCATCAAGGGTATCCCTTAAGCATAGCAGGAGCGGAAGGGGCAATTATGCCAGCCAGTCGCGGATTTTGGCTTCAATACCGGCGGCATCAAGGCCGAGGTCGGCGCGGATCTCTTCCTGAGTGCCCTGAGGAATAAAATAATCCGGCAGGCCAATATTGAGCACCGGTACCGCCCGGCGATGGGCCATCAGCACTTCGTTCACGCCGCTGCCGGCGCCGCCCATGATGGCGTTCTCTTCCAGCGTCACCAGCGCGTCGTGTTCGCCGGCCAGCTGCAGGATCAGCGCCGTATCCAGCGGCTTCACAAAGCGCATATCCACGAGGGTCGCGTTGAGTTTATCCGCTACCGCCGCGGCTTCCGGCAGCAGGGTGCCAAAGTTGAGGATCGCTATTTTCTCGCCCTGACGTTTCACCATCCCTTTGCCGATCGGCAGCGATGCCAGCGGCTCGAGCGTCGCGCCGGTGCCGCTACCGCGCGGATAGCGCACGGCGCAGGGGCCGTCGCTGTAATGGTAGCCGGTATGCAGCATCTGGCGACATTCATTTTCATCGCTCGGGGTCATCACCACCATATCCGGAATACAGCGCAGGAAGGAGAGATCGAACGCTCCCTGATGCGTCTGGCCGTCTGCGCCGACAATCCCGGCACGGTCGATAGCAAACAGCACCGGCAGCTTCTGGATAGCCACATCGTGGATCACCTGATCGTAGGCTCGCTGCAGGAAGGTGGAGTAGATCGCCACCACCGGCTTGTAGTCGCCAATCGCCAGCCCGGCGGCGAAGGTGACCGCATGCTGCTCGGCAATGGCGACGTCAAAGTACTGATCGGGGAATTTCTTCGAAAACTCCACCATCCCTGAACCTTCGCGCATCGCCGGCGTGATCGCCATCAGCTTGCTGTCTTTGGCCGCCGTTTCGCACAGCCAGTCGCCGAAGATTTTCGAGTAGGAAGGGAGACCGCCGCTGCTTTTGGGCAGTACGCCGCTGGTATGGTCGAATTTTGGCACCGCATGGAAGGTGATCGGGTCTTTCTCGGCAGGCTCATAGCCGCGGCCCTTTTTGGTCATAATATGCAGGAACTGCGGGCCTTTCAGGTCGCGCATGTTCTTCAGCGTGCTGACCAGACCGAGCACATCGTGGCCATCGACCGGCCCGATGTAGTTAAAGCCCAGCTCTTCAAACAGCGTGCCCGGCACCACCATCCCTTTGATATGTTCTTCGGTTCGTTTAAGCAGTTCTTTAATCGGCGGCACCCCGGAGAAGACCTTTTTACCCCCTTCGCGCAGGGTGGAGTAGAGCTTGCCGGAGAGCAGCTGCGCCAGATGATTGTTCAGCGCGCCAACGTTCTCGGAAATCGACATTTCATTGTCATTCAGCACCACCAGCAGGTCGGGTTTGATATCCCCGGCGTGGTTCATCGCTTCAAACGCCATGCCGGCGGTGATCGCCCCGTCGCCAATCACGCACACTGCGCGCCGCTGCTTATCCTCTTTCGCGGCGGCGATAGCCACCCCGATACCGGCGGAAATGGAGGTCGAGGAGTGGCCGACGCTCAGCACGTCATACTCGCTTTCACCGCGCCACGGGAAGGGGTGCAGGCCGCCTTTCTGGCGAATGGTGCCGATTTTGTCCCGGCGGCCGGTCAGAATTTTATGCGGGTAGGCCTGATGGCCGACGTCCCAGATCAGGCGATCGAACGGCGTGTTATACACGTAGTGCAGCGCCACGGTCAGTTCCACCGTGCCGAGGCCAGAGGCAAAGTGACCGCTGGAGCGGCTGACGCTGTCCAGCAGATAGCGCCGCAGCTCATCACACAGCTTCGGCAGGCTCTCTTTTGGCAACAGGCGCAACTCCTGGGTGGAATCTACCAGCGCCAGGGTCGGGTATTTGGCAATATCAAAACTCATCAGAGACTCATTTATTGTTTATTTATCGCGCTGAATAATGTAATTCGCGAGCGCTTCCAGTGCCGAAGTATCCAGAGATTGTGCGGCCAGCTCATCTAACGACCGGCGGGCATCAGCGATCAGGTCGTGCGCTTTCTTCCGGGCTTGCTCAAGACCCAGGAGGGCGGGATAGGTGCTTTTACCCAATTGCTGGTCGGCACCCTGACGTTTGCCAAGGGTCGCAGTATCCCCTACCACGTCGAGAATGTCATCCTGGACCTGGAAGGCAAGACCGATATTTTCCGCATAGCGATCCAGCGCGGGCAGGGCAGCGCGGCCGCGTTCGCCGGCGCTCAGCGCCCCCATCCGGACGGCGGCGCGGATCAACGCCCCCGTTTTGTGGCGATGGATACGCTCCAGCGCCTGCAGATCCACCTGCTGTCCTTCCGCCTCCAGATCCAGCGCCTGGCCGCCGCACATACCCGCCACGCCGCTGGCCTGCGCCAGTTCGGAGACCATCGCCAGCCGGTCCCGATCAGAGACGTCGGCCATCGGCGCATCACTCAGTATAGAGAACGCCAGCGTTTGCAGGGCATCTCCCGCAAGAATTGCGTTGGCTTCGCCAAATTTAATATGACAGGTCGGCAGTCCGCGACGCAGATCGTCATCATCCATCGCCGGCAAATCATCATGCATCAGGGAATAAGCATGAATACATTCGACCGCCGCGGCGGGGGCATCGAGCGTGGTGCGGCTGACGCCGAACATCGCGCCGGTGGCATAGACAAGGAAGGGGCGCAGGCGTTTACCGCCTAAGAGTGCGCCATAATGCATCGCTTCCACCAGCGGAGTGTTCTGAAAGGGCTGCGGCGCGATAAAACGGCGCAATGCCCCATTAGCCTGTTCCACACAGGCCTGCAATTGTTGCGGGAAATCCATTTTATTCAGCGTCCGGCGTAAAAGGCGTGGTCGGGGAATCTTCACTATCCGCCAGCAGGATCTGCACGCGCTGTTCGGCCTTCTGCAGCTGACTTTGCCCCTGGCGCGCCAGCTGTACGCCGCGCTCAAATTCGCTTAGCGCTTCCTCTAACGGCAAATCGCCGCTTTCCAGACGGTTAACGATCTGCTCCAGTTCGCCCAGAGCAGTTTCAAAGCTGGCCGGGGCCTCATTTTTCTTTGGCATAGTGAATGTAGACTCTTGTTATGTCGCGACGGCAATACCGGGTATGGTAACGAAGTCACGCGTGTAAGCAAATAACGCGCAATGGTGATATACTCCGCGCCCAGGATGCAGGCACCGGTGTGCGCTGCTTTACAACTTTTGCTTATAGCCCCGTCGGGCTTGCCAACGAACTATTGTCGCCATGAAGTTTATCATTAAATTGTTCCCGGAAATCACCATCAAAAGCCAATCTGTGCGGTTGCGCTTCATTAAAATCTTAACCGGGAACATTCGTAACGTTCTCAAAAACTATGACGAGACGCTGGCCGTCGTCCGTCATTGGGATCATATCGAAGTTCGCGCGAAAGATGAAAATCAGCGCCCGGCTATTCGCGATGCGCTGACCCGTATCCCCGGCATCCACCATATTCTGGAAGTCGAAGACGTACCGTTCACCTCGCTGCACGATATTTTTGAAAAGACGCTGCCGCTGTGGCGCGAGGCGCTGGAAGGCAAAACCTTCTGCGTGCGTGTGAAGCGTCGCGGCAAACATGAATTCACCTCCATTGAGGTGGAACGCTACGTCGGCGGCGGTCTGAATCAGCATATTGAAACGGCGCGCGTGAAGCTGACCGACCCGGACGTCACCGTCAATCTCGAGATTGAAAACGATCGCCTGCTGCTGGTGAAAGGCCGCTATGAAGGCATCGGCGGCTTCCCGATCGGCACCCAGGAAGATGTGCTGTCGCTGATCTCCGGCGGCTTTGACTCCGGCGTATCCAGCTATATGCTGATGCGCCGCGGCTGCCGCGTGCACTACTGCTTCTTTAACCTTGGCGGCGCCGCCCATGAGATTGGCGTTCGCCAGGTCGCGCATTACCTGTGGAACCGCTTCGGCAGCTCGCACCGTGTTCGCTTTGTGGCGATTAACTTTGAGCCCGTGGTCGGCGAAATCCTCGAAAAAGTGGACGACGGTCAGATGGGCGTCGTGCTCAAGCGCATGATGGTCCGCGCCGCGTCAAAAGTCGCGGAACGCTACGGCGTGCAGGCGCTGGTCACCGGCGAAGCGCTGGGCCAGGTTTCCAGTCAGACCCTCACTAACCTGCGTCTGATCGACAATGTCTCCGATACTCTGATCCTGCGCCCGCTGATTTCGCACGATAAAGAGCACATCATCGACCTGGCGCGTGAGATCGGCACGGAAGATTTCGCCCGCACCATGCCGGAATACTGCGGCGTGATCTCGAAGAGCCCGACCGTGAAGGCGGTGAAGGCGAAGATTGAAGCGGAGGAAGAACACTTCGATTTCAGCATCCTCGATAAAGTGGTGGAAGAGGCGAGCAATATCGACATTCGCGATATTGCCCAGCAGACGGAAGCCGCCGTGGTTGAAGTGGAAACCGTGACCGGCTTTGGCGCTAACGACGCGATCCTCGACATCCGCTCCATTGACGAGCAGGAAGACAAGCCGCTGAAGGTCGAGGGCGTTGAGGTCGTTTCGCTGCCGTTCTACAAGCTGAGCACCAAATTTGGCGATCTCGATCAGAGCAAAACCTGGCTGCTGTGGTGCGAGCGCGGGGTGATGAGCCGTCTGCAGGCGCTCTATCTGCGCGAGCAGGGCTTCAGCAACGTGAAAGTTTATCGCCCGTAACGGGTTGCCATCCATATTGAAAAAGGCCTTCCCCGATGGAAGGCCTTTTTGTCATCCCCGGGCCAGCGCATTAGCGCAGGGTCATCGCCAGGTCATTCAGCTGATCGATGACAATATTCCAGCCCTCAAAAAATCCCATCTGCTCATGCTGCTCGCGAGTTTCATCATCCGCATGCAGCACCGTGGCCGTATAGCGACATCCGTCTTTTTCGTCGGCAAAGGTGATGATGGCCGTCATGGCAAAAGGGGACACGGCAGGACGATAATCCGCCGTCAGCATCGAGGTCATGACGATTTTTTGTTGCGGGATGACCGCAAGAAAACAGCCGGGATTATCGCTGCGTTCACCGTCAGGGCCGTGCATCACGGTATGAAAAGCCCCGCCAGAGCGAAAATCAAAGGCCAGCACCTCAGTAGACCAGGGCTTCGGGCACCACCAGGTTTTGAGTAATGCCGGGTCGGCCCACGCGCGCCACAGGGCAGAGGCTGGCGCGCTGAGCAGGCGGCTGATGACAAGATCGCGAGAATCGGTTGCGCTACGGGACATGCTACGACTCCTCAGGAAAAGGGGAGCCAGTCCGCGGCGCGGACCGGCTATCAGGCTTCGTAGTAATTATAGATGCCGGCGGCCATTACCAGCTGCGAGGCGACCTCATACGCTTTCTCGCGACCCACCAACAGGTCAATCATTTTCAGGGCGAAATCAATCGATGTCCCCGGTCCCTGGCTGGTTAACAGATTCACCCGTGGATCCCAGACCACCCGTTTATCCTGCCACTGATCGGCGGGGATATGTTCCTTCAGCGCCGGAAAACCGGTCATGTTACCGATTGGGAACAGCTGATGGGGCACCAGCACGGTCGCCGGGGCGGCGCAGATGGCGGCCACAATGCGGCCTGAGAGGTGGAACTGTCGGACGGTTTCCACCAACAGCGGGCTGTCGCGGAAGCACTCTGCGCCCTTGATGCCGCCCGGGAGGACGATGATATCGAAATCGCCATCGGCCACCTCGACCAGCGGCGCATCCGCCAGCAGTTTGACGCCGCGCGAGCAGACGATGGTCAGGCCGCCGTCGCTGGCGACGCTGGCGGTGGTTACCTTCACTCCGCCGCGGACCAGCAGATCAATAGTGGTGACCGCTTCGGTCTCTTCGCTACCAGGGGCGAGGCAAATCAGTGCCGACGCGCTCATATTCATTCTCCTTACGCTTGATCAATTCAAATAAGCGGGCGTTTTCCGGTACGGCAACGCCGTGGGCGCGGGCGCGGTTGAGCAGAAAACCGGTGATATAGTCGATCTCCGTGTGCCGCTGGGCGCGGATGTCCTGCAGCATGGATGAGATATTTTCTGCCGTACTTTCAATCACCTGTTCGACATAAAATAGCAGGTTTTCCGCCGAGGTATGAATACCTTCGCGCTCCATCACCGCCGCCACTTCCTGGCAAATGGCGGCAACCTCCTGCGGATAGTGGCGCAGATCGCCGTTTTTACATCCTTTGAGGGCGGTCAGAGGATTAATGACGCAGTTTACCGCCAGCTTGCGCCAGGTGGCCGAGTAGATATGGTTGTGCCAGGCGACATCCGGCAGTACGCTTTGCAGGACTTCCGCGAGATAGCTGTAGTCCTCCTCGTAGCTTTTCGCCGGACCGATATGGGTGGTGCCCTGGGCGACGTGGATGATCACATTCCCGTCGCGACGCGCTGCCTGGGTGGTGGAGGCCAGCAGCAAAGGCTGTTTCACGCCGCGCAGCTCCTCGACGGTGCCCATGCCGTTATGCACCAGCACAATTGGCGTAGTGACCGGCAGGATCCCGGCCAGGTGCTTCACCGCATTCGACACCTGCCAGGCCTTTAAGGTGACGATCAGCAGCTCGCTGCTGGCGAGAAAATCGGGGTCGTTGGCCGTCAGTGACTCGTTGAACACCGAGCCGTCGGTTTCAATGACATTGACGCTACAGAATGGCTGCGGTACGCGTAGCCAGCCCTGGACTTCATGTCCCTGTTTGCACAACGCGGTCAGCCATAGTTGTCCCAGTGCACCGCATCCCAGTACGGTTACTTTCATTGTTCCTCCTCATCTGCCGCTACCCCAGGCGCTGATGGCTAAAGTCTATCTCGTCGCTTTTCGCATTGTCGGACGGAAAGGGGGATTCGGCGTCGTCGGGCAGCACGGGGAAATAGCGCGAGCGTTGCGTAATCAGCTAAGCTTCCGGGATAACAAGTTGAGTTATGCCGCGTTGCAGGTATTATGCAACGCAAAAGAAACGGAAGGAGAGGAAAAGATGCCATCTTTCGATATTGTCTCTGAAGTTGATCTTCAGGAAGCCCGTAACGCGGTGGACAACGCGAGCCGCGAAGTCGAGTCGCGTTTTGATTTTCGTGGCGTTGAAGCCACTTTTGAATTAAACGACGCCAACAAAACCATTAAGGTGCTGAGTGAGTCTGACTTCCAGGTGAACCAGCTGCTGGATATCCTGCGCGCTAAGCTGCTTAAGCGCGGCATTGAAGGTACCTCCCTCGACGTGCCGGAAGATATCGTGCACAGCGGTAAAACCTGGTTTGTTGAAGCGAAGCTGAAGCAGGGCATTGAAAGCGCGGTGCAGAAGAAGATCGTCAAACTGATCAAAGACAGCAAGCTGAAAGTGCAGGCGCAGATTCAGGGCGAAGAGATCCGCGTGACCGGTAAGTCCCGCGACGATCTGCAGTCGGTGATGGCGCTGGTGCGCGGCGGCGATCTGGGGCAGCCGTTCCAGTTCAAAAACTTCCGCGACTAACGCGGCGGCAGACAGCAAAAAGCGGGGAATTCCCCGCTTTTTTTATACCCCTTTGATGAGCTGCTCGATCTCGAAGCGGTTGGTGACCTTGCTGTCGATTTTGATATACACCGAGCGCTCCTCAGGCACCACCAGCGCCTGATGAACCCCGTTGGCGTTCAGCAGACGCGTCTGTAGCGCGCTGTCGACCACCACGCCATCCGGCACCTCCACCCGCAGGCTGCTGACGTACGGCGGCTCGCTCATGGTACTGGCCACCAGCAGCCACAGCATTGCCAGCAGGGCGCCCAGCAAGAACACGGTTTGCGAATCAAAGAAACCATCGACCCAGCCGCCAAGCGCGCCGCCAATCGCCACGCCGAGGAACTGGCTGGTGGAGTAGACGCCCATTGCGGTGCCTTTATAGCCCGCCGGCGACTCCTTGCTAATTAACGATGGCAGCAGCGCTTCCAGCAGGTTAAACGCCAGGAAGAAGAGCTGGACGCCCGCCACCAGTTCCCAGAAGTAGCCTCCAGCGCCCCAGAGGACAATTTCCGCAATCAGCAGGATGGCGACGCAGAGCAGGAAGACGCGCTTCATTTTGCGCTTCACTTCGGCATAGATGATAAACGGCACCACCGAGATGAACGAGATAACCATGGTGACCAGGTAAATCTTCCAGTGCTCGGCGGCCGGAAAGCCAGCAGCCTCCAGTTGGCCGGGCAGCGCGACAAAGGTCGACATCAGCATGATGTGCAGGCACATGATGCCAAAGTTGAGCTTCAGCAGGCGTGGTTCCACCAGTACTTTGCTAAAGCAGCCCTTCACCATCCCGGATTCGCGGTTGAGCACGTGGTTATGGCTGTTGGGCACCACCCACAGGGTGAGCAGGATGCCGATGGTCGCCAGAATGGCGATCATCCAGAACAGCGCGTGCAGACCCAGCTGGTGGGTGACAATCGGCCCCAGCACCATGGCGATGGCGAAGGTGACGCCGAAGCTGACGCCGATAAAGGCCATCGCTTTGGTGCGGTTCTGTTCGCGAGTGAGATCGGATAGCAAAGCCATGACCGCGGCGGCGATAGCGCCGGAGCCCTGCAGGGCGCGGCCAAGAATGATGCCCCAGATAGAGTCGGTGAGCGCGGCGATGACGCTGCCGAGTACAAAGATGAGCAGGCCGCCGACGATCAGCGGCTTACGGCCAATACGGTCAGATAACAGTCCGAAGGGGATTTGGAAAATCGCCTGCGCCAGGCCGTAGATACCGATCGCCAGGCCAATCAGCGCTTCACTGGCGCCCTGCAACGCCATGCCATACGTGGTCAGAACCGGCAGGACCATAAACATGCCAAGCATGCGCAGGGAGAATACCGTCCCCAAACCCCAGGTCGCGCGCAGTTCCCCTGGCGTCATTTTGTTATCGTTCATTACCACCTCAATATAAAAACTGCGCCTAGTGTAGCGGCGGGGGGTAAGAAGCGTAAATAAATGTTTGTTTAACAGATATTACGGGGCTGTTGCGCGATGAGACAAGTTGGTAAAAATCAATAAACCAGTGGAGGGGGACTCCACTGGCGAGGGGAAAAATTAAGGTAAAGTAAAGTCAACCCACTGACTGCCAGCGTCAGCCGATTTGACGCACTGTTCGACCCAATAGACGCCGTGCAGCCCGGCTTCAACGTCCGGATACCAGAAGTCTTGCAGGAAAGCGCGATCGTCACGGTCCGTGGCGTCAATCGCCTGCGCATAGCGGCGATAGAGGTTGGCCCAGGCTTCGAATAGCCCTTCCGGATGGCCGCCGCCGATGCGGTCATCCGCCAGCGCGTTCGGCGACAGGTAGGGCATCCCGCGCTCAAGAATCCGCGCCGGCTCGCCCTGCACCTCATAGCTGAGCTGGTTAGGATGCTCATCCCACCATTCGATACTCGCTTTTTCACCGACGATACGCACTTTTTGCGAGTGCATGGCGCCGCTGTTGACCGCGCTGGTCCACATCGAGCCAACCGCGCCGTTGTCATATTCCATCAGGACAAAGGCGTTATCTTCCAGCGGCGCGCGGGAGGGGACAAAGCTCTGGCGGGAGCACATCAGCCGTTTGATATTGAGCTGCGGCGCCATGGTTTCGGCGACAAACAGCGGATGGGTGGCCAGATCGCCCAACACATAGCTGGGCCCGGCAAACTTCGGCGTCACGCGCCAGCGGGTGGATTCAGCCTGCAGCTCGACGGCCTGGTTATGAAAGCCGTGGGCGAACTGCATATTGACGATGCGGATCTCGCCGAGCAGTCCATCGGCAATCATCTGCCGCGCCTGCTGGATCATCTGATAGCCGGCATAGCCGTAGGTGACGCCGACGATTTTGTTCTGTTTTTTGCTCAGGTCCACCAGCTCGCGTGCTTCTTCGGCGCTAAAGCAGAGGGGCTTTTCACAGATGACGTGGAGGCCCGCTTCCAGCGCCGCTTTGGTGATGGCGAAATGGGTATTGTTCGGGGTGGTGACCGAGACGACCTCGATGCCGTCAGGGCGCTGCGCCTCTTCACGAAACAGGGTCTGATAGTCGGCGTAGCAGCGCTCCGGCGCGATGCCCAGTTGCTCGCCGAACGCGCGCCCGCGCTCGGCATCGACGTCAAGCGCGCCGGCCAGCAGGGTATAAACATTGTCACGCAGCGCCGCACAGCGGTGGCTGTAGCCGATCTGACTGGTTCCCCCGCCGCCGACCATGCCCCAACGCAGGGAGCGGGATAAGGGTTTCAGGCCGTTTAACATGGTGCTCTCCTTTTTGAAATCATTCGCACTCTGAGGCGCTCAATGCCGACGCCTGCGGCAACGCGCATCCGGATAGACTCACCTTAACTTAAGGAAATGTTTGTTCTGTTTCAATTGTGTTGTGGAATTTATTTTCCATATATGCGAGGGGGATCGAATTAGCGAAAGTTTCTTTTGGGCTGCGTTGAAAAGATGAGCGAGGGCTTATCGCCTCCCGGAGCAGAGCAGATTCTTGCGGGTGTTTTTCGTTCCGACTAAATATGAAATAAATTTTCTTTTTAGCCGCTGAGCCGGTGCAATCCGCAGATTGCACCGGGGAGCCGATGCCGCTATGACGCTCCGCGCACAGACGCGGGGGAAGGTGAAGCGGCGGGAGGATTACCGGCCGCAAAGATGCCTTTCGCCGCCAGACCTGCGACGGTGAGGGCTGCCGGGATACCGAGGATCAAAAAGACGCTTTCAAAGGGCAGGTTGAGCGCCATCATCTCGGCACCGGCAAAGGCGCTGAGAATGGCGCCGATGCGCCCGACGCCATGCATCCAGCTGGATCCCGTCGCCCGCGCCTGCGTAGGATAGTAGCGGGCGGAGAGGGCGTTCATACCGGTATTAGCGCCGTTCAGACAGGCGCCGCTGATAAACGCCAGCATACAGAGCAAGGCAAAGCTGCCCGCGGCGTAGCCCATCGCCATGGTGAACAGGCCGCCAACGGCGTAGATCATCCCCAGCGCGCGATGAGGGTTGATCCTGTCCATCAGCCAGCCGGCAAACAGCGAGCCGAGGGTGCCGCCCGCCTGGTAGATCGCTGTCATGATGGCCGCCTGGCTAACGGTCATTCCCACCGCTTTAACCAGCGTTGGCAGCCAGCTACCGAGGATATAGACCAGGAACAGCCCCATAAAGTAGACCAGCCATAGCATCAGTGAGCCGAAGCCGTACTGGCGGGAGAGCACAATGCGCATCGCGTTGCCGGCCGCCGGCTGCGCCGGCAGGGTAAATGTCACGTTGTCGCTGATTTGTCCGGGATAGAGACGGTTAAGAATGGCGCGAATGCGTGCGGCGGGCGCTTGTTTGATCACCAGAAAACGAACCGACTCCGGCAGCAGCCAGATAAGCAGGGGGGCAAACAGCAGCGGCAGAATGCCGCCGAGCGCCATCAGCGAGTGCCAGCCAAACTGCGGGATCAGCCACGATGCTGAGAATCCTCCTGCCGCCGCGCCGAAGGTGAAGCCGCAAAAGATGACGGTAATAATAAATGAACGCTGGCGTTCCGGAGCGTACTCCGACACCAGCGTCCCGATGTTTGGCATCGCGGCGCCCAACCCCAGGCCGGTCATAAAGCGGAAAAACATCATCTGTTCAATGTTGTGCGAGAAGGCGGTGGCGATGGTCCAGAAGCCGAAGAAAAAGACGCTATTGATAATGATTTTCTTGCGCCCCAGCCAGTCGGCGAGCGGGCCAGAGAAAATCGCCCCCAGCGCGAGGCCGATCAGCGCGGCGCTGATCACCAGGCCTAGCTGGTGGTTGCTTACCCCCCATTCCAGCTTTAGCGTCGGGGCGATAAACCCCATGATCGCGATATCAAAACCATCGAGAGCGATAACGCAAAAACCGAGAAAAATGATCTGCTTTTGAAAGCGGCTCAGCGGGTTACGGTTTATTAACTCTCTGACATCCAGGCGTTGAGTCTGTGTCATAGCGTATTCCTTATGCGCAGGAGCGCAGGTAGGGCTGCGCGGCATTGAACAGTAATTGCGCCCGCTGGAGCGGCGGCAAGGCGCCCTGCTCGCCGTCGAGCGGCACTTCGAGGGAGACCGGCAGCGTTGCCGGCAGGGCCGACATTAGACCGTGCAGATCCAGACCGCCTTCCCCTGGCACGTTGCGCGCCGAGCGGGCCTGACGGATGAGTTCCTGTTCGCTCTCCGGCCTCTGCGCCGCGCCATCGCAGAGCTGCATATAGTTGAGATGATGCGCGGGCAGGCTGGAGAGGGCGGCGAGCGATTCTCCCGCGCGCCAGAAATGAAGGGCGTCCACCAGGATGCCGATATCCTCCCGCCCGCTGGCGGCGATCATCGCCTGCGCATCGGCGATAGTGCGCAGTTGGGTCCAGGGCATCGGCTCAAGGTTCATGGTCAGCCCATAGGGGCGACCGGCCGCGGCGAGGATAGCCAGGTTGTCGGCGCTGCGCTGAAGGTTGTCATCATTGCCGGCGACTAACACCTGTCCGGCGCCAAGACGCGCCGCAGTCTCCATAAACCGCTGCAGCCGATCGTCGAGAGTAAACCCGGGGGTCAGGCGGACGATCTCCACGTCTGAGACGCGGATGCCGGTTTCCATCAGCGCAGACAGCGTCGCGCGGACGGCGAGGGTATCGCCCAGCATGTCGTAGTCCGGGTCGGCCGGTGTGGCGGGAAGCAGCCGCAGACCAACGTGGGTAAAACCGGTTCTGGCCGCTATCCGCACCTGTTCGGGAGGAGGGACATCGAGCAGGGTCAGCGCGGCGAGCGATAGGGTACGCATGTTCATAAAGGGCTCCGGTACAGTTGCAGGTGAAGATAGTTATGGGTATTGCCGTCCCTGGTCGTTTATTGCTTTGTTTTTATTGTGTTTTCCGCCAGATTTTTACCCACCAGATAGCCGAAGGTCATGGCGGGTCCGAGGGTTATCCCTCCGCTGGGGTAATAGCCTCGCATCACGCTCGACATGTCGTTGCCGATGGCGAACAGGCCCGGTATCGGCTGCTGCTGTCCATCCAGCACCCGGGCGTGTTCGTCGGTTTGCAGTCCGCTGAAGGTGCCCAGCGAGCCGGGCAGAATGCGCACCGCGTAAAACGGCCCTTCGCGCAGCGGTCCGAGCGTCACCTGATGGTCACCCTGAGCGCGGTTATAGGCTGATGCCCCGCGGTGAAAATCGACGTCTTCGCCAGTGCTGGCGAAGTGGTTAAAGCGTTCAACGGTTTCCGCCAGCGCATTGGCGTCGATGGCGCACTGCTTCGCCAGCTCCCCCAGCGTGTTTCCCCGCTGCAGATAACCGGTACGCAGCCAGGCGGTGGGGGTGAAGGGGAGCGGTCTGGCATGGCCCAGGCCGTAGCGACGCAGCGCGCGACGATCGGCCAGCAGCCAGGCCTGCGGCGTGTCGCCCGCGGGTGTGGCCGCCAGCAGGGCGGCGATAAAGTCATGATAAGAGTCGGCCTCGTTAACAAAGCGTTTGCCGTTGGGCAGGACAGCGATCACCCCGGGCTTGGCGCGTTCCACCAGGTGGGGAAACATCAGCTGCTGACCGCTGGCCAGGGTGATGCGGGACACCGGCGCCCAGGCCAGCGGGTGGCGCAGGCGGGTGTCGAACTGGCCGCCGACGGATTCGCCAAGCCTGATCCCCTCGCCCTGATTGTCCGGCGGTGCGGCGGAAAAATGGCCGTAACCCTCCGCCGCGTGGGGCACCACCTGCGCCAGCCGCTGCCGATCGTGGGGAAAACCGCCGCAGGCCAGCACCACGGCCCCTGCTTCGACGTGAATTTCCCCGCTGTCGCTGCGCAGCACCGCGCCGGACACACCCTGCGGACCCTGCAGCAGCCGGACCACCGGGGCATTGAGCTGAAAGCGCACTCCGGCGTCGAGGGCGGATCGCAGCAGACGGGCGACCAGCGCATTGCCATTGACCAGATGCTGCCCTCGTCCGGCGCGCAGCCGCTGCCAGCCGTGGCGCAGCAGGCGGCGGACGGCATACAGCGCGGAGCGCGGCGAGCGGGTGGCATTGAAAAAATGCGCCATATCCGCGCCGCCGGCGATGCCCATCCCGGCAAGGCTGATGGTCTCCAGCGGCGGACGCAGTCGGTGGAGCCAGTCGCCGAGCTGACGGCCATCGTAGGGCTGAGCGGTGACCGACCGCCCACCGCTCGCCGCGCCCGGCGACGCGTGAAAGTCCGGCATGGCACTGCCTGAGAGAAACTGCACTGCCGTCCTGTGATGAAAAAAATCCACCATCTCCGGCCCGTGGCGCAGGAAGGTCTGCAGGCGAACGTCGGCGGCTTCGCCCCCCATCTCATGCTGCAGATAGGTCAGCGGGGCGTCAGCCGCTTCGTCGATGCCCTCCGCCCGCGCCAGCGGGTTGCGGGGGATCCACAGCCAGCCGCCGGACCAGGCGCTGGTCCCGCCGAGTACTGACGTTTTCTCCGCCACCATGACGCTGGCGCCGTGCATGGCCGCGGTGACCGCGGCAGAGAGTCCCGCCGCGCCGGAGCCGACCACCAGCACATCCACCTTCACAGGCCTGCTCATGATGGACTCCTTACTGCAATGGTGAAAAAGCGGTGGGGCGCATCAGCACCGACTCCAGGCGTTCAACGGCGGCCAGTTCGCGATTTTTCCGCGAAAAGGTCTGCCAGCGTTCGTCCTGCGCCATTCGCGCGCGGCGCACCAGGCGATCGTCCAGGCTTTCATAAGCCCAGATGTGCACCACCTGATTGACCACGCCGATCTCGGTAAAAAAGAAACCGATCAGTTTGCCGAGATGGTCGGTCTGCACCGCCAGGGCATCGCTTTGGTACAGCGCCAGCCAGTCGGCCATTTTCAACGGATTGATGGTGTACGTGCGTTTTTCGTAGATCATGATGTTTTCCTGATTAGTGGGGGGAGTGTTGTGCCAGATGGCAGGCGGCGAGGTAGCCAAACGTCAGCCCCGGGCCGAGGGTGATGCCGGGACCCGGGTAGGTGCCGGCCATCAGCGAATCCATGTCATTTCCCACCGCGTACAGCCCCGCGATGGGTTTTCCTTCCACGTTGACGACCTGTGCATCGGCGGTGGTGACCAGGCCCCGCGACGTTCCCAGATCGCCGGTATAGAGTTTGATGGCATAGAACGGCGCGCTGAGCAGGGGGGCGTTACAGGCGTGAGGCTGTTGACCCGGATCGCCCATCGCCCGGTTATAGCTGTTGCCGCCTTTAGCAAATTCCCGATCCACGCCCTGCGCGGCGTCGCGGTTGTAGCGGGCAACCGTCTCGCTCAGCGTTTGGGCATCCAGACCAAGCTGTTGCGCCAGCGTCTCCAGGGTGTCGGCTTTGTACAGATAGCCGGCGGCGATCAGGGCGTCATTATTGACCGGCGCCGGGCGTGCCAGCCCGAGGCCGTAACGCTTCATCGCCTGGGCGTCGCAGAGTAAAAAGCAGGGGGCATTTTCCGTAGCGCGCTGCATCGCGCTGGCGAAATGGTGATAGGAGTTAGACTCGTTGACGAAGCGTACCGCCCGCTGATTGACGGCAATCACGCCCGGTTTGGCCCGGTCGGTTACCAGATGGGGGAAGCGCTCCTCGCTGCCGTCGGCCCGGGTCAGCACCGATACTGGCGCCCAGAAAAAGTTGGAGGCCCGATCGGCTCCCTCGCGAGCGTTAAGCGCCGCCGCGAGATGCAGCGCGGCGCCATCGTTGGCCGGCGGCGACATGGTGAAGTGTTCGCGGGTATGTGGCCGATAGCGCGCCGCCAGCGCGCCCGCGGCAAAGCCGCCTGCGGCCAGCACCACCCCGCGGCGGGCGCGCAGCGTCTCTCTTTGCCCGTGATACTCAATCTCCACCCCGCGGACCGCGCCTTGCGCTTCGCACAGCGCCAGAACATTGACATTCAGCCGCAGGTTCATGCCTTTACGCAGCGCCGTTGTCGCCATGCGGGCTATCAGCGCATTGCCCATCGCCAGGCGGGTGCCGCGAGGGTACTTCACCCGGTCGCGGGCGTAGCGCAGCAGTAGCCGGGTGCAATGGGCCAGGGAGCGTAGCGAGCGCCGCATGTCGAGAAAATGTTGAATGTCGACGCGGTTGACCATCATCCCGCCAAACAGCAACATCCCCGGCGGCGGTGAACGCAGGTCGCGAAACGCGTCCCCCAGTTCACGACCGTCATACTCCACCACCTCCAGCGCACGACCGACGTCGACCGCGCCGGGTTCATCCGGATAGTAATCAGGGGAGAGCGGGCGCAGGCTATATTTCACCGCCCCCTCGCGATCGAGAAAGGCCAGCGCCTCACGCCCGGCGCTAACAAACGCTTCGGCGAGATCTTCACGGTACTGGCTCTCGCCGATAATGGTCCGCAGGTAGGTTTTCATCGCCTCGGCGCTGCCGCTTTTACCCGCCGCACGCGCCTGATCGGTATCGTGCAGCCACACGGCGCCACCGGAGATAGCCGAGGTGCCGCCGAACTGGCCGGCTTTCTCCAGCATCAGCACCGACAGCCCTTTGCAGCTGGCGGTGACCGCGGCGGCAAAGCCAGCGGCGCCGCTGCCGATGACGATCACATCCCAGCTCTTCATGCTGCCGCTCCCTGCGCCGGCGGGATGGCGCCGATAAACTGGCCCATCAGCGTCATCTGCGCCAGCGCCATTTCCGGCCCGGTCTGCACCCGGCAGCCGCGGGCGGCGGCGAAAGTGAGCAACGGCGTCATCACCGGGGCGGTGACAACATCAGCCACGTGGGTGGCGCTGTCGAGCGTATCCAGCAGCGCCTGCGGCAGGGGCAGCTCATCAAATCCGGCCATGCCGGCCGGCGAGCCATTAACCAATAGATCGACGCCGTGAAGGGTGTCCGGCAGCGCGCTCAGTTGTACCGCCGGGAAGGCCTCAGCCAGAAGGTCATGCAGGCGTTGCCGGGTGGTCGGGTTTTGATCGTGCAGGGCCAGCTGACGGATCCCCGCCTCGCACAGTCCCCAGGCGATGGCGCTGCCGACGCCGCCGCAGCCAGAGAGCAGCGCCTGCTTACCTGCCGGTTGAAAACCCTGCGCCTCGGCGGCGAGCTGAAAGCCGACGCCGTCCAGCATATCGCCCTGCAAACGGCCATCCGCCAATTTGCGGATCACATTGATGGCGTTGAGTCGGCGGGCGCGGGGGGTGAGCTCGTCGACCAGCGCGGCGGCGCGCTGCTTATGCGGCACCGTCACCAGCACGCCGGTCATGTTCTGCCAGCCACGCAGAGCGTTGAGGTAGCCGACTACCGCGTCCGGGGCGATATCCACCGGGATCATGACGCTGTCCATGTGCTGTTCAGCAAAGTAGCGGTTGAAGTTATCCGGTGATTTGACCTGGGCGATCGGATGACCAATCACGGCAACAACCTGGGTAGTTCCACTGACCATTTCAAACCTCATTTGTTAAATGAATGTTGTGAAAGTATTTCAGTGGAAGCTGGGAGCGACAACGCAGAATTCGGACATGTCGGTTGTTAATCGCACGATCGCTGCGATAATCGCAGGAAATCGATAATGATGTTGCAAAAATGTGAGCGAATATGCAAAACACCATTCATCCACGCGATCTGATCGTCGGTTTACAAAAAGGGCTGGCGTTAATCCAGCTTTTTTCCAAAACCTGCCCAAAACTCACCGTCGCCCAGGCGGCGAAAATGAGCGGCCTGACGCAAAGCGCCGCGCGGCGTTTTCTGTTGACGTTGCTGCATGAGCGCTATCTGCAAACCGATGGGCGTTATTACTGGCTTACCCCGAAGACGCTGCGGCTTGGTCAGGCCTACGTCGATTCGGCGCAGTTTCCCCGCATGGTGCGGCCAATTGTCGAATACATCGCCAGCCGGACCGAGGAGCACGCCTCGGTAGGGGTGGTGGATGAAGATGAGCTGGTCTATATCGCCCGCAGCCGGCATACGCCATTTAACTCCACGTCGGTTCGGCTTGGGGAGCGGGTGCCCATCTTCTGTACCGCCGGGGGACGGTTATGGCTGGCTTCGCTGCCGGAAGCTGAGTGCGAGGCAGTTCTGCAGCGTATTACCCGGGAACAACGCACGCCCTATACGGTGACCGACGTCGCGTTGCTGATGGAGAAAATCGCCCAGGTGCGGCGCCAGGGTTATGCCACCATTGAACAGGAGTTTGAGATTGGCATGCTGGTGCTGGCGGTGCCGTTAACTGACAGGGAAGGAACCTGGTGGGGCGCGCTGAGTCTGACCAGCCATCAATCGCGCACATCGCTGGAAGCGTTATGTCACGACCATCTCGATCTGCTCTACAGCGCGCAGGCGATGCTGGTGAGCTAAACAGGGCAGCAGATGCGCTGCCCTCAAAGATGTTGCTTACGCCGACGCGTTGTTCAGGAAGCTGTTCCAGTTGCTGGCGGCGTTATCTACGAAGATGTTCCAGTTTTTGCCAGCGGTGAGGACAAAGTTTCCCCAGTTTTCGCTACCAGTGGTCACAAAGGTTTCCCAGTTTGACTGCCCGGTCAGGAAGGAACCAAACGCCATCGCGCTGTCGCCGACGAAGGAGGCAAACGCGCTGCCGGAGGTGAGAACAAAAGAGGTGAAGCCGACGCCCGAGTTGGCAACAAAGCTGGCGAAGCCGCTGGCCGCGCCGAACAGGTTAAAGCCACCGGAGATGTACTCCATTTCGTTTAGTGTTAACTCTTTCATTGCAATTCCTTGTAGTAATGATTTTCCAAATGGGTGGGTAAACCCGGTGCAAAAGGTAGCACTGCTGTCGTGCACAGCGCGAGTCAGGTCCGCTGTGTATTAGCTCATTTTTTCCTCATTTTTTGGCAGGAGAGCAGCGTAAACGGCCGGAAGCGGGGAGGGGAGTATGAAATGAGAAAGAAAGCGGTGAGGAAGCAGAAAAGAAAAAGCCCCGTAAAAACGGGGCTTTATATCGCACTGGAGTGGGAGATTATCTCACGTAAGCCAGCAGGCTATGTGAATCCGGCACCATAAAGTCAACGGACATCATCACGGACAGCGCGGTGATGGCGACGATGGAAAAGACGAACAGCTTACGCGCCCAGACTTTATCATCGGCCACTTTATAGCCACGCAGCGCCATGCCCAGCCACCAGACGCTGACCGCTGCCGCCACGACCAGGTATTTATACCCGGCGTAGCCGCCCAGCGAGAGCATCAGGGTCGCCACGGCAAAGGCAACGATGTACAGCGTAATATGGTTTTTGGCGACCGAAATGCCTTTCACCACCGGCAGCACCGGAATGTTCGCCGCCTGATAATCCTTAAAGCGGAAAATCGCGATGGCGTAGGAGTGAGGCATCTGCCACAGGCTAAAGATAGCCAGCAGGATCGCCGCACCGCTGTCGAAATCACCGGTGACCGCGCAGTAGCCAATCACCGGCGGCGCGGCGCCGGAGAGTGAGCCAATCAGCGTGCCATAGACGGAGTGGCGTTTCATGTACAGGCTGTAGACGCCGACATAAACCACGAACCCCATCACCCCCAGCCAGCAGGCCAGCGGATTTGCGCCGAACCACAGCAGCATGAAGCCAGCAATACCCAGCAAGGTGGCGTACACCAGCGAAGCTTCTGGCGAGATCAGCCCTTTGACCAGCACCCGGTTTTTCGTCCGTTCCATCTTACGATCGATGTCCCGGTCGATGTAGTTGTTGAATACACAACCCGAGGCGACCACCAGGGATACTCCAAGGAGCGTCCAGACGAACAGCGGATAGTCGATGTGGCCTTTGGAGGCCAACAGGAAACCGCCGATCACGGAGATCAGGTTGCCAAAAATAATGCCTGGTTTCGTTACTTGCAGGTATTGCTTAAACATACTCGCCGCTCTTAGTGCATCATCATGTTGTAGTTCAGGTTCCACATAATCCAGATGGAGCCGACAACCACGATCGCAATGATGATTACGGTGAAGATAAATGCGGTCAGGTTCCAGCCTTCATCGGACTTGCTGTTCATATGCAGGAAGTACACGAGGTGTACCACGATCTGCACCACAGCGGTCACCAGAATGGTGCCAAGGATAACCGCATGCGAGGCGGAGCCACTCATCACCATGGCGAACGGAATGACCGTCAGGATGATGGACAGGATAAATCCTGTCATGTAGCTCTTCACGCTGCCGTGAGAAGCGCCGCTATGATCGGTAGAATGACTCATTACATCGCCCCCATCAGATAGACAACCGAGAACACGCAGATCCACACGACGTCCAGGAAGTGCCAGAACAGGCTCAGGCACAGGATACGCGTGCGGTTAGTGCTGGTCAGGCCACGACGTGAAACCTGGAACATCAGCACCGCCATCCAGATAAGGCCAGAGGTCACGTGCAGACCGTGGGTGCCGACCAGCGCGAAGAACGCCGACAGGAAACCGCTACGATCCGGACCGAAGCCTTCCATGATCAGGTGATGGAATTCATAGATTTCCATCCCGATAAAGCCAGCGCCAAACAACCAGGTCAACGCCAGCCAGGAAACCACCTGGCTCTTGTTGTTTTTGTACATGGCGATAGCCGCCATGCCGTAGGTGATGGAGCTGAACAGCAGCAGTGCGGTTTCAACCAGAACGAACGGCAGTTCGAAAATATCTTTGCCCGTCGGTCCGCCGGCCGTGCCGTTCACCAGAACGGCATAGGTAGCAAACAGCGTAGCGAAGATGATGCAGTCGCTCATCAGGTAGATCCAGAAACCGAATACCTTCATCGGTCCTGTATCATGGTGCCCGTGTTCATGCGCGTGGGCAGTATGCGCAAGAGTATCAGTTGCCATTTTTCAGCCCTGCTTTGTTAATCTCATCGAAATGCTGTTTTTCCAGTTTTTCGACTTCTGCAACCGGTACGTAGTAATCCACGTCCTCGTCAAAGCTCTTAATAATCCAGGTCGCTACGATGCCGATGAAGCTGGCAATCGCCATCCACCAGATATGCCAGATCATGGCGAAACCAAATACCGTAGCGAAGGCGGCAATGACGATGCCGGCGCCGCTGTTTTTCGGCATATGAATTTCTTCATAGTGAGCAGGCTGTTTGTACGCTTCACCTTTCTCTTTCATTTCCCAGAAGGCATCACGCTCGTGAACCTGAGGAACGATAGCGAAGTTATAGAACGGCGGTGGAGAAGAGGTTGCCCACTCCAGCGTACGACCACCCCATGGGTCACCGGTCAGGTCACGGTTCTGATCGCGGTCGCGAATAGACACGTAGAACTGAATCAGCTGGCACAGGATACCGCAGGCGATCAGCGCTGCACCGCAAGCTGCAACAACCAGCATCGGGTGGAACTGCGGATCGATCTGCTGGCTCAGACGACGGGTCATACCCATGAAGCCCAGCACGTACAGCGGCATAAACGCCACGAAGAAGCCGATGATCCAGAACCAGAAAGCGCGTTTGCCCCAGGTTTCGTTCAGGGTGAAGCCAAAGGCTTTCGGCCACCAGTAGGTCAGACCTGCGAAGCAACCGAATACTACGCCGCCGATGATAACGTTATGGAAGTGCGCGATCAGGAACAGGCTGTTATGCAGAACGAAGTCCGCGCCCGGTACCGCCAGCAGCACGCCAGTCATCCCACCGACGGAGAAGGTCACGATAAAGCCGATAGTCCACATCATCGCTGAGTTGAAGACGATGCGACCCTGATACATGGTGAACAGCCAGTTGAAGATCTTAACCCCGGTCGGGATCGCGATAATCATGGTAGTAATACCGAAGAAGGCGTTTACGTTCGCGCCAGCACCCATGGTGAAGAAGTGGTGCAGCCAAACGATGAACGACAGAACGGTAATACAGACGGTTGCCCACACCAGAGATGTGTAACCGAACAGACGCTTACGCGAGAAGGTCGCGGCGATTTCGGAGAAGACCCCGAACACCGGCAGAACCAGGATGTACACTTCCGGATGACCCCAGGCCCAAATCAGGTTGATGTACATCATCATGTTGCCACCCATATCGTTGGTAAAGAAATGGGTGCCCAGGTAACGATCCAGGGTCAGCAGCGCGATGGTGACGGTCAGAATTGGGAAAGAGGCGATAATCAGGATGTTAGCGCACAGAGATGCCCAGGAGAATACCGGCATCTTGAACATGGTCATGCCCGGGGCGCGCATCTTGATAATGGTCACGAAGAAGTTAATACCGGTCAGGGTAGTACCGATACCGGAGAGCTGCAGCGCCCAAATCCAGTAATCGACCCCTACGCCAGGACTGTATTCAATTCCCGACAGCGGCGGATAGGCCAGCCAACCGGTCTGCGCGAACTCACCGACGCCCAGAGACAGGTTAACCAGAATCACGCCCACAACGGTGAACCAGAAGCTCAGGTTGTTGAGGAACGGGAAGGCCACGTCGCGCGCGCCGAGCTGAAGCGGAACCACCAGGTTCATCAGACCGATAACGAACGGCATCGCCACGAAGAAGATCATGATAACGCCGTGGGCGGTAAAGATCTGATCGTAGTGATGAGGCGGCAGGAAGCCTGCTTCCCCGGCCGAGGCCAGCACCTGCTGGCTACGCATCATAACGGCATCAGCAAAGCCACGCAGCAGCATGACGATTGCCACGATAACGTACATGATACCGAGACGTTTGTGGTCGACAGAAGTCAGCCACTCGTTCCACAGGTAGGACCACTTACCGAAGTAAGTGATGGCAGCCAGAAGCGCCAGTCCCCCAATGATAATCGCAGCCACCGTAACCACGATAATGGGTTCGTGGTAGGGCACTGCATCCAGTGTAAGTTTTCCGAACATCGTTTTCTTCCTCGGCCCCTTAGTGAGCGGTTTCCGCGTGGCTCATGTCCATGCCTTCCATCCCGTCGTGAGCAGCGTGCTCGCCTTCAGGTTTGGACATGTTCATGCTCTCGTGAGACATGAATTTGTTCACAACATCTTTGAACAGATCCGGCTTCACGTTAGAGAAGTATTCCACTTTGTTGTATTCGCTAGGCACAGCCACTTTATCGAACGCGGCCATGGAGTCCATGGAGTTCGGCGACTGTTTGGCTTTTTCAACCCACTGATCGAAGGTTGCACGATCCGGAGTAGCAATCGCTTTGAACTTCATACCTGAGAAGCCCGGGCCACTGTAGCTAGCGGAGATACCGTCATAAGTACCAGCTTCGTCAGCAATGAGGTGCAGTTGAGTCTGCATCCCGGCCATTGCGTAAATCTGGCTACCTAAGCGCGGAATGAAGAACGAGTTCATCACCGAGTTAGAGGTCACTTTGAAGTGTACCGGTACGTTCGCCGGGAAGGCGATTTCGTTAACGGTAGCAATACCCTGTTCCGGATAGATAAAGAACCATTTCCAGTCCATCGAAACGACTTCGATGGTGATTGGTTTCTCGTCGTGGGCAAGCGGTTTGCTTGGCTCCAGTGCGTGAGTGGTTTTCCAGGTCAGAACGGCCAGGAACAGGATGATCAGAATAGGTACCGTCCAGACCACAGCTTCCACTTTATTGGAGTGTGACCAGTTCGGGCTATACTTCGCATCTTTATTGCTCGCGCGATACTTCCAGGCAAATCCTACTGCCATCAAGACGGCGGGAATAACGACAATCATCATCAGGCCGAAGGCCGTCAGAATCAAAGAGCGTTGCTCCAGTCCAATCTGTCCTTTTGGGTCAAGGAGTGCAGAATCACAACCACTGAGTAATACAGTACTTGCGATTAATGACATCCATCCCAAACTTTTATTGTATTTCCTGAGTCTCATTGAACGACCTCAATTCCACGGGATCTGGTGGCGTTTAAAGTGTACGGGCATTTTACGGTAAGGTTGCATTACTGTAAACATGATTGGATCTCTGTCAGTTCTGTGTTAGCGGCTTCTGCTTGGTTTGTCACATATGTTAC
The DNA here is from genome assembly GCF_033100215.1 of Klebsiella sp. w6. Lineage (NCBI taxonomy): Bacteria > Pseudomonadati > Pseudomonadota > Gammaproteobacteria > Enterobacterales > Enterobacteriaceae > Klebsiella > Klebsiella sp. w6. The sequence continues at coordinate 4,332,807 of NZ_CP136907.1, read as the reverse complement.
GTAGTGTTACGTAATCGCTTGCAAAGCCTGATTTTCGTGGGATTGATAACGAAAGGGATAAGAAAAGGAGTGCTTAGCGGCGAATGGGCATAACCACCCAAAAATTAGAACAATTGTTTAACATTTAATTATCAAATAAAAGACATTGTGAAAACCTAAAATAAAATCGCCGTAGCTGAATCGGTTAAATTATTTAAAGAATCGAATGAAAACTGTCAATAATTTCCAGAAATCAAAAACGCACAAAACAACAAATAGCGCGGCGGGCAATATAAAAGCGTTAATAAGCCGTTATAATTACGTTTCGTAATTACAACGGCTAATAATGATGCAGCTTCCTTAAATCAGGCGAGTTTTACGCAGCGCCAGGTAGTCGAGCAGACCGCCGAACAAAATACCGCCCACCGCAGTCAGCGCCGCAACCTCCAGCAGACCGGACAGGAAAGAGAAGGCGGTGTAATCCAGGGCGTTCATGATCAGCAGTACCAGCCATACCGCCAGCAGCAGGCAGCCCAGCGCCAGGATCCTTAACGCCAGCGCATAGGCTTGCGGGTATTCGCTTCGCGGCATAAAGCTTGCTGTGCGTTGGGTATGCTCAAGCGTTTGCCGGCACAATAGCAGCAGCGCGATCCCCGGTACCGCCGCAACGACCGAGAAGAGATAGAACGTCGACCAGCCGTGGGCCTCGACAAACCAGCCGGCGATCGGCCCAACGTACACGCGGCCGACCGCGGACAGCGCAGAGAGCAGCGCGAACTGGGTAGCGGAAAAGGATTTATTGCACAGCGTCATCAGCAGCGCGACAAACGCCGCCGTCCCCATTCCCCCGCACAGGTTTTCAAAGAACACGGCGGTTGCCATGGAATAGAGGTGCTTATCGGTAATCGACAGCAGCCAGTAGCCAGCGTTGGAGACCCCCTGCAGCACACCGAAGATCAGCAGCGCCCGAAACAGCGTCAGCCGCTGCATCAGGACCCCGCCGTACAGGGCGCCGAGAATGGTGGCAAACAGGCCTAAGGTTTTGTTCACCATCCCCACTTCGCCGGCGTCAAAACCGACGCCGCGGATGAGGAAGGTGGTGGTCAGGCTCATGGCAAACGCATCGCCCAGCTTATAAAGGACGATGAGCAGCAGAATCAGCCAGGCGTTATTGCGACCGAAAAAATCGCGCAGCGGTTCGGCGACCGCCTGCTCCAGCGATCTGGGAACCGGGATAACGTCGCTCGGCTCGGGCGCCAGCAGTGTGGCGATGATGCACGGCACCAGCAGCGCCGCCATCAGCCAGTACATCCCCTGCCAGCCGAGATAGCGGTCGGCAAGCCACAGTGCCAGCCCCCCGGATACCAGCATCCCGAGGCGATAACCCAGCACGCTGATCGCGGCGCCAGCGCCGCGCTCTTCCGCTGGCAGAACGTCGGTTTTCCAGGCGTCGAACACAATATCCTGTGACGCCGAGCAGAAGGCGATCACCACCGCCAGCGCCGCCATCCAGCGGAGCTGGGAGACAGGCTCAAGAAAGCCCATCGCCGCGATAGCCAGCAGGAGCAGGACCTGGGTAGTCAGCAGCCAACCGCGACGACGTCCAAGAAACGGCGGCGTATAGCGGTCCATTAGCGGGGACCAGAGAAATTTAAAGACATAGGCCTGGCCGACGAGTGAGAAAAAACCGATCGTTTTCAGATCGATATTTTCCACTGTCATCCAGGCCTGCAGGGTACCGGAGGTGAGGGCCAGCGGCAGGCCTGAGGCGAAACCGAGGATCAGCAAAATCGCTGATTTCGGCTGTTGAAAAATGCGTAAGTAGTGACTGGACATAGCATAAAGCACGAACCCGGCCGCGGCCGGGTTCGTGGTGGCATTAACGCGCGTTTTGCTTGATGAAATCGTGGATGCTGGTGTCCTGCGCCATATCGGCGATGGTATCGGTCAGGACGCTGTTGACGGCATCAGCGATGTTCTTGTTCGAGGCCTGGAAGGCGCCTTCAACGGAATAGCTGGCGCGGTAGTTTTTGGTCATCTTCGTGCCGTTTGCCGCGGTGGCGATGATGGCGATATCGGCTTTCGTGGCGATGTTGTAGCGCACGTTGCCCTGGGAGACGTCAGCGTAGAGTTTATTGACAATAATCTGCAGATCGACCGCACCGTTCGGGCCAATCATGTAGCCGCGAGCGGTCATCTGTTTCTCCAGCACTTCCTGCAGCAGGAAGCGCAGATCGCGCGAGGCGGTGAGGGTGACCTGCTGATTGTCGCGCGTGACTTTCGCCAGCGCCTGGTCCGGACGCTGATCGGCGCCGTTGATGCTGACGGTCACGCCCATCAGGCTCGGATCCTGCTGCGGCAGCGTGATTTTCGGCGATACTTCAATGGTGGTCGGCGGCGTGGCGCATCCTGCCAGCATAAACATGGCGACCAACGGGAAAAGGATCTTCTTAAGCATGTTCAGGTCTCAACGCATGGTGTTGTTATAAGGAAAATTACCGCCATCATAGCATTGCCAACGGCAAGGGGAAGTGGCAACGCGTGTAAATCCATCGCCCTGGCGGTTTTCTGAGCGTCCCGCCACGGTTAATCGCTCTTTCCCCGGCGGATCTGGCGACCAGAGCCAGTAAACGTGATACTTTTGAATGAAAATATCAGAACAATGCTAATTTTTTGTTGTTTTCTCCTAATGGAAGCGGTAAAAGCGGCTAACATTTAAATGGAGTGGCGGCATCTCAGCGTTGTCGGAGGAGAAAATTCATGATGATACGTGAACAGATCGAAGCAAAACTTAGAGCAGCGTTCGACCCGATGTATCTCGAAGTCGTGGATGAAAGTTATCGTCACAACGTCCCAGCGGGCTCTGAAAGTCATTTTAAAGTGGTGTTAGTGAGCGATCGCTTCACTGGCGAGCGTTTCCTCAATCGCCACCGTATGATCTACGGCACGCTAACCGAGGAGCTGTCGAATACGGTGCATGCCCTGGCGCTGCACACCTATACGATAAAAGAGTGGGAAGCATTACAGGATACGGTTTTCGCCTCGCCGCCTTGCCGCGGTGCGGGGAGTATCGCCTAGAAATCCCATTTGCAACCGCTGGCGCTTTTCCAGTATGTTGCTTGCAGATTTAGCAAAAACGGCCTACGGGCCGTTTTGTTTTGCCTGGAAAATGCGCAAAGTGAGCGCTTTTGCGGACAAATTTGAGCGGGAAATGTGAAAAATGCCGCAGCAGTGGGCGACAACCGTTCTCGACTCACAAAAGTGATGCCGCTATAATGCCGCGTCTTATATATGAATGTCTTCGGGATGATTCTGACGACAGGGAATGTGTTTCTGATTTGAAGAGGGCATCCCGGTTCTGCGAAGCCACCTACACGCGCTTCCAGAGTTGACCGAGCACTGTGATTTTTTTGAGGTAACAAGATGCAAGTTTCAGTTGAAACCACTCAGGGCCTTGGGCGCCGTGTAACGATTACTATCGCCGCTGACAGCATCGAGAATGCTGTCAAAAGCGAGCTGGTCAACGTAGCGAAAAAAGTTCGCATTGACGGCTTCCGTAAAGGCAAAGTGCCGATGAATGTTGTTGCTCAGCGTTATGGCGCATCCGTTCGCCAGGACGTGCTGGGCGACCTGATGAGCCGTCATTTCGTTGACGCGATCATCAAAGAGAAAATCAATCCGGCCGGTGCGCCGAACTACGTTCCGGGCGAATACAAACTGGGCGAAGACTTCACCTACGCGGTAGAGTTCGAAGTGTATCCGGAAGTTGAACTGCAGGGTCTGGACGCGATCGAAGTTGAAAAACCGGTTGTTGAAGTGACCGACGCTGACGTTGACACCATGCTGGAAACCCTGCGCAAACAGCAGGCGACCTGGAAAGACAAAGACGGCGCCGTTGACGCTGAAGATCGCGTCACTATCGACTTCACCGGTTCCGTAGACGGCGAAGAGTTCGAAGGCGGCAAAGCCTCTGACTTCGTACTGGCGATGGGCCAGGGTCGCATGATCCCGGGCTTCGAAGATGGTATCAAAGGCCACAAAGCGGGCGAAGAGTTCACCATCGACGTGACCTTCCCGGAAGAATACCACGCAGAAAACCTGAAAGGTAAAGCGGCTAAGTTCGTTATCAACCTGAAAAAAGTTGAAGAGCGTGAACTGCCGGAGCTGACTGAAGAATTCATCAAACGTTTCGGCGTTGAAGATGGTTCCGTCGCTGGCCTGCGCGCTGAAGTGCGTAAAAACATGGAGCGCGAGCTGAAAGGCGCTGTGCGTAACCGCGTGAAGTCTCAGGCTATCGAAGGTCTGGTTAAAGCCAACGAGATCGACGTTCCGGCTGCCCTGATTGACAGCGAAATCGACGTGCTGCGTCGTCAGGCTGCTCAGCGTTTCGGTGGCAACGAGAAACAGGCTCTGGAACTGCCGCGCGAGCTGTTCGAAGAGCAGGCTAAACGCCGCGTTGTTGTCGGTCTGCTGCTGGGCGAAGTGATTCGCACCAATGAGCTGAAAGCTGACGAAGAGCGCGTGAAAGGCCTGATCGAAGAGATGGCTTCTGCGTACGAAGATCCGTCAGAAGTGGTTGAGTTCTACAGCAAGAACAAAGAGCTGATGGACAACATGCGCAACGTGGCGCTGGAAGAGCAGGCTGTTGAAGCTGTGCTGGCGAAAGCCAAAGTGTCTGAAAAAGCCACTTCCTTCAACGAACTGATGAACCAGCAGGCGTAATTTCGCCGCGATTGTTTAAGGTTCGAGCAAAAACCCGTTGCCGAAAGGCGGCGGGTTTTTTTTTAAGATAATGATAGCCTCAGGCACGGTGCTAAAACGCATTTACCATGATAGCGTTACAGCAAAAGCTTGTTATGCTTGAAATATGGCAACACCATCCCCATTACCGGGGGAGGCAACTGCATCCGCTATCGCACGCGTGTTGAAGAGGCGGTGACGCGTTCAGCGGATAGAAACTGTGGCTGATAATCCGTCCGTAAGGTTACAATCAGTGCAGCAGGTATTTTAAAATTACTCCAGGAGACGGAAATGTCATACAGTGGCGAACGAGACAACTTTGCACCCCATATGGCCCTGGTGCCGATGGTCATTGAACAGACCTCACGCGGTGAACGTTCTTTTGATATCTACTCCCGTCTGCTTAAGGAACGCGTCATTTTTCTGACCGGCCAGGTCGAAGACCACATGGCAAACCTGATCGTGGCGCAGATGCTGTTTCTGGAAGCAGAAAACCCGGAAAAAGACATTTACCTGTACATTAACTCTCCGGGCGGGGTGATCACCGCCGGGATGTCGATTTATGACACCATGCAGTTCATCAAGCCGGATGTCAGCACCATTTGTATGGGGCAGGCCGCTTCTATGGGCGCGTTTCTGCTGACCGCCGGGGCGAAAGGCAAGCGCTTCTGCCTGCCGAACTCCCGCGTGATGATCCACCAGCCGCTGGGCGGCTATCAGGGACAGGCGACGGATATTGAGATCCACGCCCGTGAAATCCTGAAGGTGAAAGGACGCATGAATGAGCTGATGGCGCATCATACCGGCCAGTCTCTTGAGCAGATTGAGCGTGACACCGAGCGTGACCGCTTCCTCTCTGCTGCGGAAGCCGTGGAGTACGGGCTGGTCGACTCTATTTTGACCCATCGTAATTGATGCCCGAGGCGCAAGGGTGCCGCTTTACGCTTCATCCTTCTCGCCGCGATTTTTCGGGTGGTTGGCATTTTTTCGGACGCTTGCCGGTCAGGCTTGCGGCCGGAGGCTTTGCCACCGCCTCGATGTAGCGCGAAGGATTTTGTGTATATACTAATGAAGGGCGGCACAACGCTATATGGCAGCTTGCGCCTGAGAATGGCATTTGCGTCGTCGTGTGCGGCACAAAGAACTTAAAAAGAGGTTTGGACTCATGACAGATAAACGCAAAGATGGATCGGGCAAATTGTTGTATTGCTCTTTTTGCGGCAAAAGCCAGCATGAAGTGCGTAAGCTGATCGCCGGGCCATCCGTGTATATCTGCGACGAATGCGTTGATTTATGTAACGACATCATTCGCGAAGAGATTAAAGAAGTTGCGCCGCACCGCGAGCGCAGCGCGTTGCCGACGCCGCACGAGATTCGCCACCACCTTGATGACTATGTCATCGGTCAGGAACAGGCGAAGAAAGTGTTGGCGGTCGCGGTATACAACCACTACAAACGTCTGCGCAATGGCGATACCAGCAATGGCGTAGAGCTGGGTAAAAGTAACATTCTGCTGATCGGGCCGACCGGTTCCGGTAAAACGCTGTTGGCGGAAACGCTGGCGCGCCTGCTGGATGTGCCGTTTACCATGGCAGACGCCACCACCCTGACCGAAGCGGGTTATGTGGGTGAGGACGTCGAAAATATCATTCAGAAACTGCTGCAGAAGTGCGACTACGACGTGCAGAAAGCGCAGCGCGGCATCGTTTATATCGACGAAATCGACAAAATTTCGCGTAAATCCGATAACCCGTCGATTACCCGCGACGTCTCCGGCGAAGGCGTACAGCAGGCGTTGCTGAAGCTTATCGAAGGCACCGTCGCCGCCGTTCCACCGCAGGGCGGGCGTAAACATCCGCAGCAAGAGTTCCTGCAGGTTGATACCTCCAAGATCCTGTTTATCTGCGGCGGCGCGTTCGCCGGCCTGGACAAAGTGATTTCCCACCGTGTTGAAACCGGCTCCGGCATTGGTTTTGGCGCGACGGTAAAAGCGAAGTCCGACAAAGCGAGCGAAGGCGAGCTGCTGGCCCAGGTCGAGCCGGAAGATCTGATCAAGTTTGGTCTGATCCCGGAATTCATTGGTCGTCTGCCGGTGGTGGCGACCCTGAATGAGCTGAGCGAAGAAGCCCTGATCCAGATCCTGAAAGAGCCGAAAAATGCCCTGACCAAGCAGTATCAGGCGCTGTTTAGCCTTGAGGGCGCAGAGCTTGAATTCCGCGACGAAGCGCTGGACGCCATCGCCAAGAAAGCGATGGCGCGTAAAACCGGCGCCCGCGGTCTGCGCTCGATTGTGGAAGCGGCACTGCTGGATACCATGTATGACCTGCCTTCGATGGATGATGTCGAAAAAGTGGTCATTGATGAGTCGGTTATCGAGGGTCAGAGCAAACCGCTGCTGATCTACGGCAAACCGGAAGCCCAGCAGGCATCTGGTGAATAATTAACCATTTCACTCAAGCAGTTAACAAAAAGGGGGGATTTTATCTCCCCTTTTATTTTTCCTGCATTCCCGCCGTTGAATGTGTGGAATACATCCCCATATACTGGATTACATATTAACGACGATGCAGTGGAGTATGGCGTCGTCGGCTACCTGGCGGACTTTAAACTAAGAGAGAGCTCTATGAATCCTGAGCGTTCTGAACGCATTGAAATCCCCGTATTGCCATTGCGCGATGTGGTGGTTTATCCGCACATGGTCATACCCCTGTTCGTAGGGCGGGAAAAATCTATTCGTTGCCTCGAAGCGGCCATGGACCATGATAAAAAAATCATGCTGGTTGCGCAGAAAGAAGCGTCGACGGATGAGCCGGGTGTAAACGATCTTTTCACCGTTGGAACCGTGGCGTCTATTTTGCAGATGCTGAAGCTGCCGGACGGCACCGTGAAGGTGCTGGTCGAAGGGCTGCAGCGTGCACGTATTTCTGCGCTGTCTGATAATGGCGAACATTTCTCGGCGAAAGCGGAGTATCTCGACTCGCCGGCGATTGACGAACGCGAGCAGGAAGTGCTGGTTCGCACCGCTATCAGCCAGTTTGAAGGCTATATCAAGCTGAACAAAAAGATCCCACCGGAAGTGCTGACGTCGCTGAACAGCATCGACGATCCGGCACGCCTGGCGGATACCATCGCGGCGCACATGCCGCTGAAGCTGGCTGACAAGCAGTCTGTGCTTGAGATGTCCGACGTCAACGAACGTCTGGAATATCTGATGGCGATGATGGAATCGGAAATCGATCTGCTGCAGGTTGAGAAGCGTATTCGCAACCGCGTCAAAAAGCAGATGGAGAAATCCCAGCGCGAGTACTATCTGAACGAGCAAATGAAAGCGATTCAGAAAGAACTCGGCGAGATGGACGACGCCCCGGACGAAAACGAAGCGCTGAAGCGTAAGATCGACGCGGCGAAAATGCCGAAAGAGGCGAAAGAAAAAACCGAAGCGGAACTGCAGAAACTGAAGATGATGTCGCCGATGTCGGCGGAAGCGACCGTCGTGCGTGGCTACATCGACTGGATGGTGCAGGTGCCGTGGAACGCGCGCAGTAAGGTCAAAAAAGACCTGCGCCAGGCCCAGGAGATCCTTGATACCGATCACTATGGCCTGGAGCGCGTGAAGGATCGCATCCTTGAATATCTCGCGGTGCAGAGCCGGGTGAACAAAATCAAGGGGCCAATCCTCTGTCTGGTGGGACCGCCGGGGGTAGGTAAAACCTCGTTAGGTCAATCCATCGCCAAAGCGACCGGACGTAAATACGTACGTATGGCGTTAGGTGGCGTGCGCGATGAAGCGGAAATTCGCGGTCATCGTCGGACCTATATTGGCTCGATGCCGGGCAAACTGATCCAGAAAATGGCGAAAGTGGGGGTGAAAAACCCGCTGTTCCTGCTGGATGAGATCGACAAAATGTCTTCCGACATGCGCGGCGACCCGGCTTCTGCGTTGCTTGAGGTGCTGGATCCGGAACAGAACGTGGCCTTTAACGACCACTATCTGGAAGTGGATTACGATCTCAGCGATGTGATGTTCGTGGCGACGTCTAACTCCATGAACATTCCGGCGCCGCTGCTGGACCGTATGGAAGTGATTCGCCTCTCCGGTTACACCGAAGATGAAAAGCTTAACATCGCCAAGCGTCACCTGCTGCCGAAGCAGATCGAACGTAACGCGCTGAAGAAAGGCGAGCTGACCGTCGACGATAGCGCCATTATCGGCATTATTCGTTACTACACGCGTGAAGCGGGGGTTCGTAGCCTGGAGCGTGAAATCTCCAAGCTGTGCCGTAAAGCCGTTAAACAGCTGCTGCTGGATAAGTCGCTGAAACACATCGAGATTAACGGTGAGAATCTGCATGATTATCTCGGCGTACAGCGCTTTGACTATGGCCGTGCCGATAGCGAGAACCGTGTCGGTCAGGTGACCGGTCTGGCGTGGACGGAGGTGGGGGGCGATCTGCTGACCATCGAAACCGCCTGCGTACCAGGCAAAGGCAAGCTGACCTACACCGGTTCGCTGGGTGAGGTCATGCAGGAATCGATTCAGGCTGCGCTGACCGTGGTGCGTTCGCGGGCGGACAAACTGGGCATTAACGCCGACTTCTACGAGAAGCGTGATATTCACGTCCACGTTCCGGAAGGGGCGACGCCGAAGGATGGTCCTAGCGCGGGTATTGCCATGTGTACGGCGCTGGTCTCCTGCCTGACCGGTAACCCGGTACGCGCTGATGTGGCGATGACCGGTGAAATCACTCTGCGTGGTCAGGTGCTGCCGATCGGCGGTCTGAAGGAAAAACTGCTGGCGGCGCATCGCGGCGGCATTAAGACTGTTCTGATTCCTGATGAGAACAAACGCGACCTTGAAGAAATTCCAGATAACGTTATCGCCGATTTGGATATCCATCCGGTGAAACGAATCGAGGAAGTTCTGACACTTGCGCTGCAGAACGAACCGTTCGGCATGCAGGTTGTGACCGCGAAATAGTGATTCTGCGCAAATTGCGCTAATAAAAATAGGGCTGGTAAGTCATTTCGGACTTGCCAGCCTTTTTTTGTGTAGCTAACTTAGATCGCTGGCAGGGGGGTCATCGACAACTGCTGTTGTAAGGGCATGACAGTCCTGATATAACTGCTGCGCGGTCGCACTATGAAGGACTCAGGTGCGATATAAATTATAAAGAGAGGAAGAGAACAGTGAATAAATCTCAACTGATTGACAAAATTGCTGCGGGTGCGGACATTTCTAAAGCTGCAGCTGGACGTGCGTTAGATGCTTTAATCGCTTCTGTTACTGAATCTCTGCAGGCTGGGGATGACGTTGCGCTGGTAGGTTTTGGTACCTTTGCTGTTAAAGAACGTGCCGCCCGTACTGGTCGCAACCCACAAACAGGTAAAGAAATTACTATCGCTGCCGCAAAAGTGCCGGGCTTCCGTGCTGGTAAAGCGCTGAAAGACGCGGTGAACTGATCGGCTTTCCCGTCAGGGAATGTGACGAAGTACAAGGGCGCATCGTGAGATGTGCCTTTTTTATTGCCTTTTCAGACCACTTTATGTGTGTTTATCGCCACTTGTGGGCTGACAATCACCCTGTTTTCTTGTCAAAATACGTCCTCACGCGCGGCGGCTATCACGTGCTATGCTGCGCGAGCTAAAGTCATCTACAGCGGAGCGTTGTTACACCATGATGGACAACCTACGCACGGCCGCCAACAGCGTCGTGCTCAAGATTATTTTCGGTATCATTATCGTCTCGTTCATTTTGACCGGGGTGAGTGGTTACCTGATTGGCGGTGGCAAAAACTATGCCGCAAAAGTGAATGGCCAGGAGATTGGTCGTGGGCAGTTTGAAAATGCCGTCGCCAGCGAACGTAACCGTATGCAGCAGCAGCTTGGCGACCAGTTCTCCGAGCTGGCGGCGAACGAAAACTACATGAAAACCATGCGCCAGCAGGTGCTGAACCGCCTGATCGATGAATCGCTTCTGGATCAGTATGCCCGCGAGCTGGGCCTCAGCATCAGCGATGAGCAGGTGAAGCAGGCGATCTTCCAGACCCAGGCTTTCCAGACGAACGGTAAGTTCGACAACCAGCGTTTCAGCGGTATTGTCGCCCAGATGGGGATGACCACCGATCAGTACGCTCAGGCGCTGCGTAACCAGCTGACCACCCAACAGCTGATTAACGCCATTGCGGGTACCGACTTCATGCTCCCGGGTGAGTCCGATCAGCTGGCGGCGCTGGTGTCTCAGCAGCGTGTCGTCCGCGAAGCGACCATCAACGTGAATGCCCTGGCGGCAAAACAGACGGCCAGCGATGAGGAAATCAACGCTTTCTGGCAGCAGAATCAGGCCCGTTTTATGGCGCCGGAGCAGTTCCGCGTCAGCTATATCAAAATGGATGCCGCCAGCATGCAGGAGAGCGCCTCTGACGAAGAGATTCAGTCATGGTACGACCAGCATAAGGATCAGTTCACTCAGCCGCAGCGCAACCGCTACAGCGTGATTCAGACCAAAACGGAAGCCGATGCGAAAGCGGTGCTGGCCGAGCTGCAAAAAGGGGCAGATTTCGCCACGCTGGCGAAAGAAAAATCGACCGATATTATCTCTGCCCGCAACGGCGGCGATATGGGGTGGATGGAAGAGGCCTCTACGGTGCCAGAGCTGAAAGATGCCGGGCTGAAAGAGAAAGGCCAGCTGTCTGGCGTGATCAAATCCTCGGTTGGCTTCCTGGTGGCCCGTCTGGACGACGTCCAGCCGGCGCAGGTGAAGCCGCTGGCTGACGTGCGTAATGACATTGCGGCGAAAGTGAAGCAGGAAAAAGCGCTGGATGCTTACTACGCGCTGCAGCAGAAGGTGAGCGATGCGGCCAGCAACGATAATGAATCGCTGGCGGGCGCGGCGCAGGTCGCCGGACTGAAGGTGGTGGAAACCGGCTGGTTTGGCCGCGATAACCTGCCGGAAGAGCTGAACTTTAAACCGGTCGCTGACGCTATCTTCAACGGCGGTCTGGTGGGTGAGAACGGCGCGCCGGGCAGCAACTCCGACATCATTACCGTTGACGGCGATCGCGCATTTGTTCTGCGCATCAGCGAGCACAAAGCCGAGGCGGTGAAGCCGCTGGCTGAAGTGAAGGCGCAGGTTAGCGATATCGTTAAGCACAATAAAGCGGAACAGCAGGCGAAACTGGACGCCGACAAGCTGCTGGCGGCGCTGAAAGACGGCAAAGGCGATGAAGCGATGAAGGCGGCTGGCCTGAGCTTTGGCGCGCCGCAGACGCTTTCCCGTACCGGCCAGGATCCGCTGAGCCAGCTGGCATTCACTCTGCCGCTGCCGCAGCAGGGCAAACCGGTCTACGGCGTTGGCAGCAATATGCAAGGCGATGTGGTGCTGGTGGCGCTGGATGAAGTGAAAGCAGGCAACATGCCGGAAGAGCAGAAGAAGGCCATGGTTCAGGGGATTACCCAGAACAACGCCCAAATCGCTTTCGAAGCGCTGATGAGCAACCTGCGCAAGGCGGCGAAAATTAAGCTGGGCGACAGCATCGACCAGCAGCAGTAATTTCGCGTCGTCTCGCAAAAATGAGCAACATGATGTAATCCTCAAGGGCCGCTTTCGCGGCCCTTTCCATTTCTGTGATTTGCCTTTTGTCGGCCATCCGCACTGACGCTATCGTAACCTTGCTGTCTACACACAAGGAGATATCAGCATGAAATATGGAATAAAAACACTGATGGCCGCGGGCGTTCTGGTTTTCGCGGTAGGCGTACAGGGCGCGCTGGCGGCACCCGCCAGCGGTAAAGCGGCGGTGAATAAAGAAAATGTGCAGGCGACCGCTTCGGCGAAGGCGGAAGCGGTGCCCGGCGACACCGACAACGGGGCGACAAAAGTCAGCATTAACCACGCCAGCGCCGAACAGCTGGCGCAGGCGTTGAATGGCGTAGGGTTGAAAAAAGCCCAGGCCATTGTCAGCTACCGCGAAGAGTACGGGCCGTTCAAAACCCTCGATGATCTGAAGCAGGTCCCGGGAATGGGGAGCGCGCTGGTGGAGCGCAATTTAGCCCATCTGACGCTGTAAATTTTATGCCAGACCTTGCACAGCGGTGATTTTTTGCCAGGATAAAGAGGTTGCATCAAGTGGTGTGACCTCTTACCTCATAAACAACAATAACAGAAAGGCATTAGTGCTATGCAGACACAAATTAAAGTTCGCGGCTATCATCTGGACGTCTACCAGCATGTGAACAACGCACGTTACCTGGAGTTCCTTGAGGAAGCCCGCTGGGACGGCCTGGAAAACAGCCCCGCGTTTCAGTGGATGATGGAGAAAAACATCGCCTTCGTGGTGGTGAATATCAATATTAACTACCGTCGTCCGGCGGTGCTGGGCGATGTGCTGACAGTGAGCAGCAAACTGGAGCAACTCAACGGCAAAAGCGGCACCCTTAGTCAGGTGGTCACCCTCAACCCCAATGGCGAAGTGGTGGCCGATGCGCTGATTACCTTCGTCTGTATCGATTTGAAAACCCAGAAGGCGCTGCCGCTGGAAGGGGAGTTGCGTGAGAAACTTGACCAGATGAACTTGCGCTGACAACCGACGTGCGAGTGACGGGCCCACGGCAGGTGATGAACCCGTAGCCCCGGTAAGCGTCGCGCTACCGGGGAATTTGAGTCAAAGCTCCGGTAAATCGCGCCCCGGAGGCTATGCCTGTGCCAGCCCGGTTTTTTGCTTCATCACCGCCATTACGCCGACCTTGTCCCCCAGATACTGGTTGAGTCCGTTTGCGCGCAGGTTACAGGCGGCGCACTGGCCGCAGCCATCGCCCTTAATGCCATTGTAGCAGGTGAGGGTTTCCTGGCGCACCAGATCCAGCTGACCCCAGAAGTCGGCAAGCGCCCAGGTCTCGGCTTTATTCAGCCACATCAGCGGCGTCTCAAAGCGAATGTCTTTCGCCATCCCAAGGCTGACGGCGTGGTGCAGCGCTTTGACAAACTCATCGCGACAGTCCGGGTAGCCGGAGAAGTCGGTCTCGCACACGCCGGTGATGATGGCTTCGGCTTTCACCTGATAGGCGTAGATTGCTGTCAGGGTTAAAAACAGAATATTGCGCCCGGGGACAAAGGTGTTGGGAATGCCTTCGGCATCAGGCTGATAGTCGGGTACCGGAATGTTATCGCGGGTCAGGCTGCTGACTGCCAGTTCGTTGAGCAGAGTGACGTCCAGCACTTTATGCGCGACGGCGCCCAGTTTCAGGGCGAGTTCGCGCGCAACGTCGATTTCCGCGCGGTGGCGTTGGCCATAATCAAAAGTGACGCAATGCACTTCATCATACTGTTGCAGAGCCTGCACCAGACAGGTGGTTGAATCTTGTCCTCCGCTGAAGACAACTACGGCGCGTTTCATGGCAATTCCTGACTAAATGAGTAAAGGCGCTATGGTAGCGCCAGACGCGCGCGGCGACCAGCTCTCTCACGTCAACGAGGCCGGCAGCCAGGCGCTGGCGAAGTCAAACCAGCCCCGGGCGTTGAGGCGCAGGCCATTAACCCCCGGCGGCGCGCTGATCCGATAGTTATACTTGAACAGCGGCGTCATGATGGCGTCTTCCATCAGACTGTTGAACACGTTGCGCAGCGCATCGTTGCGGCTGCGGGCGTCGGGCTGAGACTGCACGGCGTCTAATGTCGCCTGCAGATGGGCATATTGCGCCCCGGTCAGCAAATTAGGCCACAGCATATCGCAGCGCAGCCACTGCTCCAGGGCGTACTCCGGTGCTTCGCCGATCAGTCGGTCGCCCATCATCAGGTCGGCCTGCCCCAGATGCTGACAGCCTTCCCAGTTTTTGGCGTCATGAAAAATGATCGTCAGTTCGCAGCCCAGCAGAGCCAGCCGTTGCCTCAGTTGCTCGGCCATCGCATGAAGCTCGACCGGCAGATGATAGAGCAGAGTGAGCCTGGCCGGCAGCGGCACCGCGTTGTTTTCCGGTCCCTGCGGGATGGACCATCCCGGCAGCACCTCATGGCTTGGCGTAATCAGATCCTCCTCCAGCGGCAGCGTTTCCAGCAGCGACGAGTGATGGATTATCGACACCAGCCGCTGGGCCTGCGTTTTACTAAGACGCGGGCTGTGGCGCAGGGTCAGATAGCAGAAGCCAAGGCTGATACGGTTGCTGACCTGGCGCAGATTGTGGAGCTCTTCGCGATCGCCGATGGTGATCTGCACCGGGTGGCGGCAGCTGGTGCCGAGATCGCGGTCAAAGAGCTGAGGAGTGATCCAGTATTCCACCGCCTGGATCAGCGGATGCTGCAGGTGGTACCGGGGATGGTTCTCCAGGCGGACGAGTTCCGGACTAAACCGCTTCAGGCGGAATGGCCCGCAGCCGATGGCCGGATCGTCGGGATGCGCCAGCACGCTGCAGTAGCTGGCGAGACGGAACGGTAGCCAGTAGTCAGGACGATGCAGCGTGATGGTGAGACACTGGGCGTGAGTGACATCGATACGGCTGATGCTGGCGAAGAGGGTCCGTAAGGCGGGCAGCTCAAGCAGCAACTGTAACCGCTGCCGTAGCTGTGCGGTTTGCACCGCATCGCCATTGTGCCAGTACAGCGTGGAGCGAATGTAAAAATGCCAGCGCAGGCCGTCCGGCGAGACCTGCCAGTGATGCGCCAGATCGCCGATCGGCATATTGTCGCCTTCATCGAAGCGCGTCAGCCCGGCATAGATCTGCCCGGCCAGATGCTGCTCGGCGCGTCCGGGGAGAAAGCCAGGACGCAGCGGCTCCAGTGGGCGATAGTAAGGAATACGCAGCGTCGGAGTATTGTTTTGCCACTGACCGCCGAGGAAGGGATGGAGCAGGGCTTTCAGCTCCACCGGGGCCAGCTGCGCCAGCTCCAGCGCGTTTTGCTGCTGACCGTTGCTCAGCGCCTGCTCCATCATCTCGTTGCGCAGACTTTCCGGGGTTTTGTGAAATGAGAGCTGTCCGCGTTTGCCGCGCCCGGAGCTGGCCTGCCAGCTTAGCCACCCCGCCTCCTGCGCCTGACGCAGCAGAGTGCGGACGTGGCGTTCGCTACAAAAACAGCGCTCCGCCAGTTCGCCGACGGTCACCTGCTGCGGCGCCCCGGCTGAGGGTTGCCACAATCGCTGGTATTGATTTAAACGGTGTAAGAGTCGCATGGGGGCCGTCATCCACCGGGCCGCTGTAAACCCGGAACAATTAATAATATCTATTCACTATTACTTCCGTATATCCCAGGTGATACTGCAACACAAGCGAAGCCCATCACACATCGGGGAATACACCATGGCAAAACTGGCCGCATTTGATATGGACGGCACCCTGCTGATGCCGGACCATCGTCTCGGCGAGCAAACGCTCACCGCGCTGAAACGGCTGCGGGAACGTAATATCACCCTGACGTTCGCTACCGGTCGCCATGTGCTGGAGATGCACCATGTGATTGGCGAATTTTCCCTGGACGCATTTCTGATCACCGGCAACGGGACGCGCATCCATTCGCTGGAAGGGGAGGAGCTTTATCGCCAGGATCTCGCTCCCGAGGCGGCGGAAACGGTGCTGCACAGCAAATGGGATACTCAGGCCAGCATGCATGTGTTTAACGATGGCGGCTGGTTCACCGGTCAGGCAAGGCCTGAATTGTTGCAAGCGCATGTCTTCAGCGGCTTTCACTATCAACTGTGCGATCCGAAACGCATGTCGGCGCAGCATGTCACCAAGATCTGTTTTTGCGGCGATCATGACGATCTCCGCCGCCTGCTGATCCAACTGAATGAGACGCTGGGCGATCGCGCGTTTCTCTGCTTCTCGGCGATGGACTGTCTGGAAGTGCTGCCGGTCGGGTGTAATAAAGGTGCGGCGCTGGCGGTGCTCAGCCAGCACTTAGGCTTCACCCTGCAGGAGTGCATGGCGTTTGGCGATGCTATGAATGACCGCGAGATGCTGGGCAGCGTTGGGCGGGGTTTTATCATGGGCAACGCGATGCCGCAGCTGAAAGCCGAGCTGCCGCATCTTCCGGTTATCGGAGACTGCCGGCATCAGGCGGTCTCCCACTTTTTAACGCATTGGCTGGATAATCCTGATCTTCCTTATTCCCCCGAATAGAGAGACCCTTCCGGCAAGCCAGATAGTTTTCTATCTGGCTTTTTTTATCGCCTGCCGACCAGCGCGGCGATCTCCGCCTGCCAGGGCGCGATATCGCCGATATTGGCGGCCACCCACTGCGGGTTGTAATAGGTTTCCAGGTAGCGCTCACCGCTGTCGCACAACAGCGTGACGATGGAACCCGTTCGCCCTTCCTCGCGCATCCGCGCGGCCAGCTGCAATACGCCCCACATATTGGTGCCGGTAGAAGCGCCGACCTTGCGCCCAAGCTGTGTTTCCAGCCACAGGGCGGTGGCCACGCTCGCCGCATCCGGTACGCGCAGCATCTCGTCGACGACGTCGGGAATAAATGACGGTTCGACGCGTGGGCGGCCGATGCCTTCAATTTTGCTGCCGACCGGGCTGCGCAGGGTGGCGTCGCGGGTCTGCCAGTATTCGAGGAAGACCGAATTCTGCGGATCAACGACCATCAGCTGCGTCTCATGGCCCTGGCTGCGAATATAGCGGCCAATGGTTGCCGAGGTGCCGCCGGTGCCGGCGCTCATGACGATCCATGACGGCTGCGGGTGCGGTTCATGGCTCATCTGACGGAAAATACTGTCGGCGATATTGTTATTGCCGCGCCAGTCGGTGGCCCGCTCGGCAAAGGTGAATTGATCCATATAATGGCCGTTCAGCTCGCGGGCCAGCGTTTCGGAAGCATCGTAGATTTCGCAGGCGCTCTGCACAAAATGGCAGCGTCCGCCGTAAAACTCGATCTGTTCGATCTTACGTTTGGCGGTGCAGGAAGGCATCACGGCGATAAACGGCAGCCCCAGCAGGCGGGCGAAGTAGGCCTCCGAAACGGCGGTTGAACCCGAGGAGGATTCAATAATCGGCGTACCTTCTTTGATCCAGCCGTTGCACAGGCCATAGAGAAACAGCGACCGCGCCAGGCGATGTTTAAGGCTGCCGGTGGGGTGGGTGCTTTCATCTTTCAGATACAGGTGGATGCCCGGAAAAGCGGGCAGCGCCAGACGGATCAGGTGCGTGTCGGCGGAGCGCTGATAGTCGGCGTTGATTTCGCTAATGGCATGTTTAACCCAGGCGCTATTCATCGTGATTTCCTGTTTGTCATTTTGTGCCTAGCTTAGCGGAAAGCGCAGGAAAAATTGTTGCCATTTAGCCTTTGGATTACCATTATGAGAGCAAAATTTTCTCTTCGGATGCCCTATGCTAGATAAAATTGACCGTAAGCTGCTGGCGCTGCTGCAGGAAGATTGCACCCTCTCTTTGCAGGCGCTGGCCGATGCCGTTAATCTGACCACCACGCCCTGCTGGAAGCGCCTGAAACGGCTCGAAGATGAAGGTATTTTGCGCGGGCGCGTCGCCTTACTGGATGCCGAAAAGGTGGGGCTGGGCCTGACGGCGTTTGTCCTGATCAAGACTCAGCATCACAGCAGCGACTGGTATGGCCATTTTGTGAGCGAAGTGACGCAGATGGCGGAGGTGCTCGGCTTCTGGCGGATGGCAGGAGAGTATGATTACCTGCTGCGGGTGCAGGTGGCCGATATGAAACGCTATGACGATTTTTATAAACGTTTAGTGAACAGCGTGCCGGGGCTGTCGGATGTCACTTCGAGTTTTGCCATGGAACAGATAAAATATACCACCGCCTTGCCTGTCGAATAACGGTATTGCGCCGTAACCCATTACAAATCAGGATTTTACTGCTTGCGATTATTTGCTCAACTCAGCTGGTACTTCCGCCGGGAGTGGCGCCGCTATCTTGGCGCGATTGCCCTGCTGGCCATTATTGCCGTCCTGCAGCTTATTCCGCCGAAGGTGGTGGGCATTGTGGTGGACGGCGTGACGCAACAACATTACACCGCAGAGAAGGTGTGGATGTGGATCGGCGCGCTGGTGCTGGTCGCGGTAATGGTCTACCTGCTGCGCTATGTCTGGCGCGTGCTGCTGTTTGGCGCCTCTTACCAGCTGGCGGTCGAACTGCGGGAAGATTTTTACCGGCAACTGAGCCGCCAGCATCCGGCATTCTATTTGCGCCATCGCACTGGCGATCTGATCGCCCGCGCCACCAACGATGTTGACCGGGTGGTATTTGCCGCCGGTGAAGGGGTGTTAACCCTGGTGGATTCGATGGTGATGGGCTGTGCGGTATTGATTGTGATGTCGACGCAGATTAGCTGGCAGCTCACCCTGCTGGCGCTGTTGCCGATGCCGCTGATGGCGCTGGCGATCAAACGCAACGGCGATGCGCTTCACGAACGTTTTCGCGTGGCCCAGGCGGCCTTTTCCAGCCTTAACGATCGCACACAGGAGAGCCTGACCAGCATCCGCATGATTAAGGCTTTTGGGCTGGAGGATCGCCAGTCGGCGCAGTTTGCCGCCGATGCCGCCGATACCGGCGCGAAAAATATGCGCGTGGCACGCATTGACGCGCGTTTCGACCCCACCATCTATATCGCCATCGGGGCCGCTAACCTGCTGGCTATCGGCGGCGGCAGCTGGATGGTGATCCACGGCAGCCTGACGCTGGGCCAGCTGACCAGCTTTGTGATGTATCTTGGCCTGATGATCTGGCCGATGCTGGCGCTGGCGTGGATGTTTAACATTGTTGAGCGCGGTAGCGCGGCCTATGGCCGTATCCGCACGATGCTCGAAGAGGCGCCAGCGGTAGACGACGGTACTGAAGCAGTGCCGGCAGGCCGCGGTGTCCTGCAGGTTGCCATCCGCAACTTCATCTATCCGCAGGCGAGTAAACCTTCGCTGGAGCAGGTTAATTTTACCCTCCAGCCGGGGCAAATGCTGGGTATCTGCGGGCCGACGGGCGCCGGTAAAAGTACCATTCTGGCGCTGCTGCAACGTCATTTTGACGTCACCAGCGGCGAGATCCGCTTTCACGATCTGCCGCTGCCGCGTCTGCAGCTCGACAGCTGGCGCGCCCGGCTGGCGGTGGTCAATCAGACGCCATTTTTATTCTCCGACACCGTCGCCAATAATATCGCGCTGGGCAAACCGGATGCGACACCGGCGCAGATTGAACGCGTGGCACGGCTGGCCAGCGTGCATGACGACATTCTGCGCCTGCCCCAGGGGTACGATACCGAGGTGGGCGAGCGCGGCGTGATGCTCTCCGGCGGCCAGAAACAGCGCATCTCGATTGCCCGCGCTCTGCTGCTGGAGGCTGAAATTTTGATCCTTGATGATGCTTTGTCGGCGGTAGATGGCCGTACGGAGCACCAGATCCTGCACAACCTGCGCCAGTGGGGGGAGGGGCGGACGGTGATTATCAGCGCCCACCGGCTGTCGGCGCTGACCGAGGCCAGTGAAATTCTGGTGTTACAGCATGGGCATATTGCCCAGCGTGGCCGCCATGAGGCGCTGGCCGTGCAGCCAGGCTGGTACCGCGACATGTATCGTTACCAGCAGCTGGAAGCCGCGCTTGACGAGGTTCCGCAGGCGCAAGAGGAGGCCCTGGATGCGTAGCTTTACCGAACTCTGGCCGACGCTTAAACGCCTGCTGGCCTATGGTTCTCCCTGGCGTAAGCCGCTGGCCATTGCGGTGGGGATGATGTGGATCGCGGCGGCGGCGGAAGTGAGCGGCCCGCTGCTCATCAGCTATTTCATCGATAATATGGTGGCGAAGCATACGCTCCCGCTGAAGCTGGTGGCAGGCCTGGCGGTAGCCTATATCGGCCTGCAGCTGCTGGCGGCATTACTGCACTATAACCAGTCGCTGCTGTTTAACCGCGCCGCGGTCGGCGTCGTCCAGCAGTTGCGTAGCGATGTAATGGATGCCGCCCTGCATCAGCCGCTCAGCGAGTTTGATACCCAGCCGGTTGGGCAGCTTATCTCGCGGGTGACCAACGATACGGAAGTCATTCGCGATCTGTACGTGACGGTGGTGGCGACGGTGCTGCGCAGCGCGGCGCTGATCGGCGCGATGCTGGTGGCGATGTTTAGCCTCGACTGGCGGATGGCGCTGGTGGCGATCGCGATCTTCCCGGCGGTGCTGATCGTGATGATCATCTATCAGCGCTATAGCACGCCGATCGTGCGCCGGGTGCGCGCCTGGCTTGCTGATATCAACGATGGTTTCAACGAAGTGATCAACGGCATGGGGGTGATCCAGCAGTTCCGCCAGCAGGCGCGCTTTGGCGAACGGATGCGCGAGGCCAGCTATGCCCACTATCTGGCGCGGATGCAGACGTTGCGCCTCGACGGTTTTCTGCTGCGCCCGCTGCTGAGCCTTTTTTCCTCGCTGGTGCTGTGCGGGCTGCTGATGCTGTTTGGCTTTAGCGCGGTGGGCACGATCGAGGTCGGGGTCCTGTACGCGTTTATCAGCTATCTCGGACGCCTTAACGAGCCGCTTATTGAGCTGACCACCCAGCAGTCGATGCTGCAGCAGGCGGTGGTCGCCGGCGAACGCGTTTTTGAGCTGATGGATCGCCCGCGCCAGGCGTGGGGCTCGGATGACGCGCCGCTGAGCAGCGGCCGGGTGGAAATTGACCATCTCTCCTTTGCCTACCGGGGGGATCGACTGGTCCTGCAGGATATCAGTCTGGATATTCCCTCCCGCAGCTTCGTGGCGCTGGTCGGGCATACCGGCAGCGGGAAGAGTACTCTCGCGAGTCTGATGATGGGCTATTACCCGTTAACCCACGGGGAGATCCGCATCGATGGCCGGCCGCTTGCTTCCCTCAGCCACAGCGCGTTGCGTCGGGGCATCGCGATGGTGCAACAGGATCCGGTGGTGCTGGCGGATACCTTCTACGCCAACGTCGCGCTGGGTCGGGATATCAGTGAGACGCAGGTCTGGGAAGCGCTGGAGGCGGTGCAACTGGCGGAGGTGGCGCGCAGCATGAGCGATGGCCTGTACACTCAGCTGGGCGAGCAGGGCAATAACCTCTCCGTTGGGCAGAAACAGCTGTTGGCGCTGGCGCGCGTGCTGGTGGAGACCCCGCAGGTATTGATTCTGGATGAGGCGACGGCAAACATCGACTCCGGCACCGAGCAGGCGATCCAGCAGGCGCTGGCGAAAGTCCGCCAGCATACCACCCTCGTGGTTATCGCCCATCGACTGTCAACCATCGTTGAGGCCGATACCATCCTGGTGCTGCATCGCGGTCAGGCTGTCGAGCGGGGCACCCATCAGCAGCTGCTGGCGGCGAAGGGGCGTTACTGGCAGATGTATCAGCTGCAGCTGGCTGGCGAAGAGCTGGCGGCCAGCGCCCGGGAAGAGTCGCTCAGCGCCTGATGCACCACCAGCAGGCAGCGAAGAAAGCGTGGCCTGCCGTGGTGCAAAAACGTTACATTAAATGCACTGTTGTGGTGCATTTTTGCGCTGCAAACGCGTTTCAGCAGGCAATTGTCTGACCTGCCCCCTGTTTTTTACCATCAAAGGGCCGCTCTGCGGCCTTTTTTCATTTCTGGCATAGCCCTTGCTTTATATCCATCGTGTTAGCTGCGGCCATTACCGAATACTGCCTGGAGGGGACTTATGAAGCTGGTTACCGTGGTAATCAAACCATTCAAACTGGAAGACGTGCGTGAAGCCTTGTCTTCCATCGGCATTCAGGGCCTGACGGTCACTGAAGTCAAGGGCTTTGGCCGTCAGAAAGGTCATGCGGAGCTCTACCGCGGCGCCGAATATAGCGTCAACTTTCTGCCAAAAGTGAAGATTGATGTGGCGATTGCCGACGATCAGCTGGATGAAGTCATCGATGTGATCAGCAAAGCGGCTTACACCGGAAAAATTGGCGACGGCAAAATTTTTGTCGCTGAATTGCAGCGCGTCATTCGCATCCGTACCGGCGAAGCTGACGAAGCGGCACTGTAATTTCCAGACCACACAGTGATGGGGAACGAAACAATGAAAATGGCAACAATGAAATCGGGTCTGGGGGCATTAGCCCTTCTTCCGGGACTGGCAATGGCCGCGCCCGCAGTGGCGGACAAAGCCGATAACGCGTTTATGATGATTTGCACCGCGCTGGTTCTGTTTATGACCATCCCGGGGATCGCGCTGTTTTACGGCGGCCTGATCCGCGGCAAAAACGTCCTTTCCATGCTGACTCAGGTAATTGTGACCTTTGGCCTGGTCTGCGTATTGTGGGTGATTTATGGCTATACCCTGGCCTTCGGCACCGGCGGCAGTTTCTTCGGTAGCTTTGACTGGGTGATGCTGAAAAATATTGAACTGAAAGCGCTAATGGGCACCTTCTATCAGTACATCCACGTGGCCTTCCAGGGATCGTTCGCCTGTATCACCGTCGGGCTGATCGTGGGGGCGCTGGCTGAGCGTATTCGCTTCTCCGCCGTGCTGATTTTCGTGGTGGTGTGGATGACGCTCTCTTATGTTCCGATTGCGCACATGGTCTGGGGCGGCGGTCTGCTGGCGACCCACGGCGCGCTGGACTTTGCGGGCGGCACCGTTGTACACATCAACGCCGCGGTTGCCGGGCTGGTGGGGGCGTACATGATGGGCAAACGTGTGGGCTTCGGCAAAGAAGCGTTCAAACCGCACAATCTGCCGATGGTGTTCACCGGAACCGCCATCCTCTACGTGGGCTGGTTCGGCTTCAACGCCGGCTCCGCCAGCGCAGCGAACGAAATTGCCGCACTGGCTTTCGTCAACACCGTCGTCGCCACAGCGGCTGCCATCCTGGCGTGGACCTTTGGCGAATGGGCCCTGCGCGGTAAACCTTCACTGCTGGGCGCCTGCTCTGGGGCGATTGCCGGTCTGGTTGGCGTCACACCAGCCTGTGGGTATATCGGTGTCGGTGGGGCGTTGATTGTGGGTATCGCATCTGGTCTGGCGGGCATCTGGGGCGTAACGGCGCTGAAACGCTGGCTGCGGGTTGATGACCCTTGCGACGTCTTCGGCGTCCACGGCGTCTGCGGCATCGTCGGCTGTATCCTGACCGGTATCTTCGCGGCCACCTCTCTGGGCGGCGTGGGTTATGCAGAAGGCGTCACCATGGGCCATCAGCTGCTGGTGCAACTCGAGAGTATCGCGATTACCATCGTCTGGTCGGGCGTTGTCGCTTTCATTGGCTACAAAGTGGCGGACATGACCGTGGGGCTGCGCGTACCAGAAGAGCAGGAGCGCGAAGGACTGGACGTCAACAGCCATGGCGAAAACGCCTACAACGCCTGATAGAAAACCCTTCTCCCTGTAGCAAAAAGCCTCCCGTCAGGGAGGCTTTTTTTATGCGTTGCGGTTACGCATCACCCCTTCCTGGACCGTTGAAGCCACCAGCGTTCCATCCTGAGTGTAGAACTCGCCGCGGACGAAGCCACGGGCGCTGGAGGCCGAGGTGCTTTCAACGCTGTATAACAGCCATTCATTGATATTAAACGGCCGGTGGAACCACATTGAGTGGTCGATAGTGGCGACCTGCATGCCAGGCTCAAGGAAGCCGACGCCGTGCGGCTGCAGCGCCACCGGCAGGAAATTAAAGTCCGAGGCATAGCCCAGCAGATATTGATGAATGCGCAGATCGTCGGGAACAGCGCCATTGGCGCGCAGCCACACCTGGCGCACCGGTTCAGCAATATGGCCTTTCATCGGGTTATGAAATTCGACCGGGCGGATCTCCAGCGGTTTATCACAGAGGAATTTGTCTTTTACCTGCGGCGGCAGAAGGTGTGCCAGCTTGCGGGCGATATCGGTTTCCGAGTGCAGGCCGTCAGGAGAGGGGGCCGGCGGCATCGCTTTCTGATGCTCATAGCCGTGCTCTGGCGCCTGGAAGGAGGCGGTCATATAGAAGATCGGCTTCCCGTTCTGAATGGCGGCCACTCGCCGGGCGCTAAAGCTGTTGCCGTCGCGCAGTACTTCCACATCGTAGACGATCGGTTTCTGGCTGTCGCCGGGGCGCAGAAAGTAGCTGTGAAACGAATGTACCAGACGTTCAACGGGCACGGTCTCTTTTGCCGCATACAGCGCCTGGCCCACCACCTGGCCGCCAAAAACCTGGCGCAATCCCAGGTCTTCGCTCTGTCCGCGGAATAACCCTTCCTCAATTTTTTCCAGATCTAATAATGCCAGCAGGTTAGAGAGTGCCTGACTCATACTTATCCTCAATTAATGATAGCGGCGCAGCGCGGTGCGCGTGATGTGGCAAAGTATAACCTGGAATCGCAAGTGGTCCGATGGGTGTAATAATCTGAATAACGAGGGGGCAACAGGAACAAATCTGAGATCTGTGCCACACTTATTGACGACACGAAAGTTCCTGCCGGCGAAGCGGCGGAACATCCTCCTGGGTATTAAGGGATGATAAGGAGAACATCATGAAATTTGCCTATATGTTTAGTGCCTTAGCCGTCGCCGTGACGCTAACCGCCTGTGCTAATCACCACTCTACCAGTTCTTCGACTCAGGCAGCCGCGCCCGACCCTTATGGCATCGCGACGCTGAGCGTGGCACAGCAGCAGCCGAGCGTTACGGGGACGATTAATATCCGCCAGAGAATCGCTTTACCGCCGGATGCGGTACTGACGGTGACCCTGTCGGATGCTTCTCTGGCAGATGCGCCAGCCCGCGTGTTGTCGCAAAAAGCGGTGCGTACCGAAGGCAAACAGGCGCCATTTAACTTTGCCCTGCCTTACAATCCGGCAGACATTCAGCCGAACGCCCGTATTCTGCTGAGTGCCGCGATCGCGGTGAACGGCCAGCTAATGTTCATTACCGATACCGTGCAGACGGTGATAAACCAGGGTGGGACGCATGCCGACCTGACGCTGGTTCCGGTCACGCAGACCGCCGTCCCCGTTGCGCAATAAGCTCGCCGAGCCCCCTGACGGGGGCTTTTTTTTGTCTTCAGTAAACCCAGCGATAATGCTGGAGATCGATATGGCCGCTGCCGGAGACCTGAACCCCTTCGGCCAGCAACGCCTGGCGCTGTCGCTGAAGATCGGGCCCGGTGAGGGAGATATCGCCATGGCGATTGACCACCCGATGCCAGGGCAGGGTTGACCCTTCCGGCAGGCGCTTCAGTACGCCACCTACCTGGCGCGCGGCGCGCGGTGAACCGGCCAGGCGGGCGACATCGCCGTAGGTGGCGACATAGCCTTCCGGTATCGACGCCACGATATGCCAGACGCGTTGGGGGAATGTGTCGTGCGGATCCATGTTCAGCCCTGTTAACCGGAAAACGCCAGCATAAGCGCTGAGGCGCAGGCTGTACAGCCTGCCTCGGTTCAGGCGGGTTGTTCGACAGTGAAGGTTAGGGCCAGGCCGAGGATCTGCATGCCATGGACATTGTCAGACGGTGAACTGGCGATGAGGCTCTCGAGAAATTTCAACTGCTGCGAAGTGGCGTTAATGATCAGTTTCGCGCGCAGGCCTGGCATGGTCAGCGACGAAATGGGGTACACCACCCGGCCGCTGATGTAGACGGGCAGTTTGCGCAGTTCCACCTGGCGCAGCACGCCGACGGTGGAATAGAGCAGCGCCAGCGGCGTGACCGCCCGCACGGGGGTCTGGCTGATGGTCGCGAAGTCGAGCATTTTTTCCGGGCGCAGATAGTTCACGCCATGAAAGGCGATGGTCATCCCTTCAATAGCGGGTAAAGGCAGAGTGATGGTCTGTGGTGATGAGTCAGTCATTCGATTACCGTCGAGACAAGGTGCTGATGATTAAAGGTGACGCAAGAGGGCTAAGTATGGTGGATAACCCGGCAATGTGCTGAGCGCGTGCTCCCAATCTCACAGCCTGGCCGTGAGTTGTTGGTTTTATTGGCGTATTGTGCAATAAACCAGCAGGCGATCGGGGTGAGCTTGCAATTCACCAGGTCAGCAGGGATAATGCGCCAGCGCGTTGGGTAACTAACGCTCTCAATGGGGGCTCTGTTGGTTCTCCCGCAACGCTACTCTGTTTACCAGGTCAGGTCCGGAAGGAAGCAGCCAGAGCAGACGACGTGTGTGCCGGGATGTAGCTGGCAGGGCCCCCACCCATTTCGCCCTCCTGATATCTCCCTTGTATTTGTCCGGTCTTTATCCCTGCTATAATTAATATCTGATACGGATCACATATTATTTTTTGTTGCTAAAACAACCCGTTTTTATTCCATAATATTTACTTGTCATAAATCTGAAATGCTACTGAAATATTAATGTCATTTGCATGTCATAAATAAAAGGCATCTTATTGATGGGAATTTGTTGCCAGAGCCATGCTATAAAATATATCTCTGGATCAGCATGTTAACTTCGTGTATTAATTATGATGATTTTATTGCACGGGAAGCGTAGCTATGACCACAGTGGTTTTGAATGTAAAAATTGACGCCGAGTTAAAAGAGAAGCTGCGTCATTATGCGGAAGTGAATAACGAGAACCTGGGAACGGCAACGGAAAAGCTGCTGCAGCTGGCTTTTCAGCTGGAGGAATCAGCAGGTGAGGCGGGGGTGACGGAAGAGGACATTGACAGCCAGCATACCGAAGAGGAAGCGACCCCATTAACCCCTAAAGAAATCAAAGCATTAAGAAAACTTCTGAAGAAGAAAAAATGAAACAACAATTCTCTACAGCCAGCAACTATAGCGAAGCCTGCGATATGTTGCGCTCAGGATACGTAAAACACGTGCGCCTGAACTGGAATATCGGTAGTGATGAGTTCTTTCGCATTGCCTCCGACTGGTGTGACACCGGCGCTAAAATTAAAAAAGATGAAGATGGCTTTATTATTTCCCTGAAAGGGTTTCCTATTCCGCGTCAGCATTAATGAAATTGCCTTATTTCTGTCACCGGGATGCCATAACCAGAGGGCAGGATACTCAGGCAATTTTATAAAAACATCTCATATACCTCATGGATGATGGTCATTTGACGGGCTGATGCCAGCCCGTCGATATTTTCTTATATTATTTTCCGCAAACGCGTATTTTCCTTCTGTTCTGCAAGGCTTTGCCACAGCGGTTGTAGCGTGGAGAAGGCCTGGCGCAATGCTTCGTCTGGCAGTGTAAATGGCAGACGCAAATAGCGATCAAAGGCTCCCTCAAGACCAAAGCGCGTGCCGGTGCCGATATGGATCCCCTGACTTTCCGCGCGCGCAGAGAACAGCGTGGCCAGCATGTCAGGGAGTTCCACCCAAAAAGAGAGCCCACCTTCCGGCGGTGAAAATCGCCAGCGGGGAAAATACTCCGCCATTAACGTTTCGCACATGTCCCGGCGCGCCTTCAGCATTTCCCGCCGCGGCGGTAGCAGCGTGGCGGCATTGGCCAGCAGCCAGCTGCAGGCCAGTTGCTCCAGCAGCGGCGTACCCAAATCCAGGGAATCGCGGGCCTGAATAAGGGAGGCGATGGTTCGCGCACTGGCGCGGATCCAGCCGATGCGCAGTCCCCCCCAGAAACTTTTCCCGGCTGAGCCAATGGTGATCACCGCAGCATCGGGATTAAAGCAGGCCAGCGGCGGGGGCGGTGGCGCGTTATACCAGAGATCAACCATGGTCTCGTCGATCACCAGCGTCGTCCGCGTCCTGGCGGCGATATCCGCGACCCGCTGGCGGGTGGGAGCATCCATACAGCGCCCGGTGGGATTGTGAAAATCCGGCATCAGCCACGCCAGACGCGGCGCGGTCTGCGCAATAGTCGCCGCGAGTCCATCACAGTCCCATCCTTGCTGTGGAAGCGCGACGCCGACCGGGCGGCAGGAGGCGCCCTGAATGGCGCTAATCGCCATCGGATAGGTGGGGGCGTCGATGACCACCCGGTCACCCGGGCCGGTAAACAGGCGGAGGATCAATGCGAAGGCGCTGAGGGCGCCGTTGACCACCATCACTTCATCGGGCCGCGTCGGCAGACCGCGTTCGCTGTAGCGACGGGCAATCGCCTCCCGCAGTACCGGCAGCCCTTGTTGATCGTAGCCGGTCTGGCCCAGGTAGGGCGGCAGCAGCGTCATGGCATGCTGGAAGGCCTGATGGACTTCCGGTCCGGCGCTGAGGGCGGCGGTAGAGAGATTCAGCGAGGAGGGGATGCCTGAGGGGGGCGGCAGGTCGGCGGGGCGTTCTGGTAAAACAATGCGCGAACCGCTTCCCTGGCGGCTGTAGAGAAAGCCCTCCTCCCGCAACTGGCCGAGCGCGCTGGCGATGGTCGTCCGGCTGACGTTCAGCGCCGCCGCCAGCTCACGCTCGCCGGGCAGGCGCGTTTGCAGCGTCAGGCGACCGTCGAGGATCAGCAGGCGGAGCGCTTCCGCTAGCTGACGCCATAGCGGCGTGCGTGAAGTGGACTCCTGCCAGTTGCCGAGCAGGCGTACCAGCGATTGTGTTCCAAAGCGTCGGGTTGACATAGCGATCCACTTTTCCAAAACTGGCCATTAATTATCAGTCCATTTTTGCTGATGATAAGGGCATTCGCAATGATGTAGAGGAAAAAATATGCTTCGTCGCCTGCTGCAGTTATATATCGGCCTGGTACTTTATGGCGTGTCCACGGCGCTCTTCGTGCATGCCAATCTTGGCGCCGATCCGTGGGATGTTTTCCATCTCGGGGTGGCTAAACAACTGGGTATCAGTTTCGGTACGGTGATTATCCTGACCGGCGCGGCGGTGCTGCTGCTGTGGATCCCGATCCGGCAAATGCCGGGACTCGGCACGGTGAGCAACGTCATCGTGCTGGGGCTGGCGGCGGATGCCACGCTGGCCGTCCTGCCGCCGCTAGAGTCGCTGGTGGCTCGCAGTGTGCTGCTGGTGGGGGCGATTGTGCTGAATGCTATCGCCACCGGGATGTACATCGGCGCGGGCTTTGGCCCCGGGCCGCGCGATGGCCTGATGACTGGCCTGCACGCTCGTACCGGCTGGTCTTTGCGTGGCATCCGGACGGCTATCGAGTTGACTGTGCTGGTGATTGGCTGGCTGCTGGGCGGTAAGTTTGGCGTCGGCACCGTGATTTACGCGCTGTCGATTGGGCCGCTGATCCAGCTGTGTCTGCCGTGGTTTCGCCAGCCCGTCAGCCGCAAAGCGGTCAGCACTCCGCAGGAGATAGTCTCCTGAATTAACGACTCGCCCTCTCTATCCGCAAGAGGGCGAGCCGACGCTTACAGGCCGCTCAGACCGTGAACCATCATGTAGATCCCCACCACGATAATCAGTAAACCTGAGAACCAGGGCGCCTTGCGCGAGACATCGTTAAGCCAGGGCCAGCGGCGGGTGGCCTGTTTAAGACTCAGCGCGGCGATAGCCCCGGAAGCCACCAGCGTCAGCGCCAGACCAACGCTAAAGCCCAGTACCAGCGTGGCGCCAAGCGAAAATTTCTTCAGCTGTAAACAGATAAGCAGCACAGTAATGGACGCCGGACAGGGGATCAGCCCGCCGGTCAGGCCAAACAGTACGATCTGCCCGGTCGTCACCTGACGGCCATCAAAGCGCCGGTTGATCTCCTGAGCATGAGCCCGCTGATGCGCGTCCTGCCACTCCTCCGCCACCAGCGGCGCGGCGGATGAGGACGCATGTTCATGGTGGTGATCATGTTCGTGGTGATGATCATGTTCGTGGTGGTGCTCATGTTCATGGTGGTGATCATGTTCATGGTGGTGATCATGGTGCGTATGGGGCTGCGATTCGCGCCAGGTGCGCCAGAGCATCCAGCAGGCAATCAGTACAATCGCTATCCCCGAGATCAATTGAAACCAGGGTTCGGAGGTCTGCGCGTTCCAGCCGCGGCCAAACCACAGGCCGGCCATGGCGATCAGCCAGACGACTGCCGTATGGGAAACCGTCGCCGCCAGCCCCAGCAGCACCGCCTGTTTTAACGTTCCCCGTACCGCCACGATAAAGGCGGCCATCATGGTTTTTGAATGGCCCGGTTCAAGGCCGTGCAGGGCACCGAGCAGTATCGCGCTGGGAATAAACAGCCAGGCATTACCTTGCTGCAGAAGGGAAGTGAAATCGTTCATATCGGGATCCTTGCCAAAAGTGCGTTTATCCTACTCCCCCCCAGTAGTAAAATACTACCCCCCAGTAGAAAAAGCGGCTGACAAAAGGGATCATGCTATGCTGGCAGGCGTTACTGATGATGAAGGTCGGTAATCACGGACAGAATGAAACGGTGGATCGTGCAATGTCACATACAGTTCGACACAAAAAAATGTTACTGACCCGACTGAAAAAAATTCAGGGGCAGAGTTCCGCGTTAGAGAAAATGCTCAATCGCGAGCATGAGTGCGCTGAGGTGCTACAGCAGCTGGCGGCGATTCGCGGCGCGGTCAACGGTATGATGCTGCAGGTTATTCAGGGGCATCTGACCGACCATGTGGTGAAAGAGCCTGAAGAGACACAGCGTGAAGCGGATCTGGAGACGGTGATGCAGGTGATCAAATCTTATCTGAAGTAGCGCCCAGGCGCGGGCGGCGAAGTGGCCCCACCCGCTGGCATTCTGCTTATTGCTCCTGTTGCTTAATGCACATGGAGGTTATTTTCCGCCCACAGAATAAACTGCTCTTTTGGCAGCGCTTTGCTGTACAGCCATCCCTGGGCGTACTGGACGCCATGCTGTCGTAGCCAGTCGCGCTGGCTTTCGGTTTCCACCCCTTCGGCGACGGTGGCCAGATTGAGCGCCTTGGCCATTTCAATAATGTGCGGCGTCAGCGGCCGGTACTCGAGGGTATCGACAAAAGATTTATCGATTTTCAGCGTATCGACGTCCAGTTTCTGCAGATAGCTCAGGCTGGAGTAGCCGGTGCCAAAGTCATCAATCGAGATACGATGCCCGGCCTGACGGTAGTGAGCGATCACCGGCATGGTGGTCTCCGGATCGACAAATCCGCGCTCGGTGATTTCAAGGATGATCTGTTCGGCGGCGATCCCCCAGTGCTGCAGCTGATCGTGTAACAACGTCGGTAGGGTGGGCGAGCGTAAATCATCTACCGACAGGTTGATGGAGATGTGCACTTCCGGCCGCTGCCGCAGCCAGGGACCGAGATCGGTAAAAATTTTCCTGACGATATCTTCCGTCAACTGCGTAATCAGCCCGGTCTGCTCGGCCAGAGGAATAAAAATATCCGGCGATAAAAAGGTGCCGTCGGGTTGCTGCCAGCGGGCCAGGGCCTCGGCCCCGGCGATTTTCCCATCCTGCAACGAGATTATCGGCTGATAGTAAACCTGAATCGCTTCGGAGTTGAGGGCGTCCAGCATACTGTTGCGTGGTGATCGCAGGTGTCTCAGCAGGCGCAGCAGCAGCCAGGTAGCAAGCAGGCTGGTGAAGATGCCGACAGGGAGCCAGAAGATTAGCTGCTGGCGAATACGCTGCTGCAGCGGCAGCGTCGACGACCAGGTCACGATGCCGGAGCCCAGCTCGGGAATGCGCTGGATCCGATAGACCGTGTTATCCAGCGTCAGCATATTAACATGTGGATCTTTAATACGCTGCCAGACCGTATCCGGCAGCGGTTGGCTGCTGATCACCATTTTCAGGTGATCCAAACCAAACAGCATGGTATGGATCTTCTCCTCGCTGGCAGGAACCACATCGATAAAAGAGATGGGATCGATCATCACCATATGCTGTTGACTGCCCATGGCCGTCATCTGGTGATTAAGGCCGAGATCGTTTATTGAGGTCAGCCAGGTGCGATAGCCGTCAGGGGCAATGTGATCCGGCGGGGGAAAGATGACCGCGACGCTATGGTCTTCCAGGGAGGAACATTGCGGCACGGAATCACGCAGCCAGAGCACTTCCTGAATGTAGCGATGGGTGTAGGCGATGCGGCGGAGCGTGAGCAGGTGCTCAGGGCTACAGGAGGCGGCGGTGTGTGAGTCGGCCTCACGTAGCGCTTCCCTGGCCTGATCGGCAACCTGCAGCGTGCGGACGACGATACGGTTGGAATAGTCATCCAGTTCACGATAGAACTGCAGCTTGGCCTGCCGCGCTGCCTGCCAGATGCTGAGTGAGATGGGCAGGATGATGGCCAGTATCAGCACCCCTGTAAACAGCGCCACCAGATGCCGGGTCCTCATACCTGTGTCCTTATCGTTCGCCGGGTGTCATCAGTATATGCGAAAGATAAATCAGGCGCAGCGAGAGAAGTGAGCTGAGGTCGCGAAAAAACCGGCATCGCGAGAGGCTGCGATGCCGGGAGAGAAGGATGATTCCGATGCAGCAGAATAAAAATGAGGGTGTGAATGCCGGGCAGGGTGTGTTCCGGCATTCAGTCGCAGCATACGCGGCGCAGATGACAGCAATATGTTAGCTAGTGCGCATCCGGCGCCGGGATATCAGCGCTGATACGCAGGTCATTCTCATCAAATACCATGCAGAAGCGCTCATCGAAGGCCAGATTTATTTTCTGCCACGGGCGGAAATGGACGTCGCCGGGCAGCAGGACCTTGACGTTATCGTGGCCGTAGCACTGGCCGAACAGATAGGTATTGTTACCCAGACGCTCCACCACTTCACATTGAAACTCCACCACGGTACCGGTAGTGACGTCGGGCGTGAGATGCTCTGGCCGGATCCCCAGCGTCACCGCGGCGCCGGGCTTCAGCGGCTGGGTAGCGATATTGAGGACCAACTGATGGTCCTGCGCGAGGGTGACCGTTAAGCGTTCCGGCTGCCAGTCGCTGACGATGGCCGGCAAAAAGTTCATCTTCGGCGAGCCGATAAAGCCGGCGACGAATTTGTTGACCGGATTGTAATACAGCGCCATCGGCGAACCCATTTGTTCGACCTTCCCGTAGTTCATGACCACGATTTTATCGGCCAGCGTCATCGCCTCTACCTGATCGTGGGTGACATACACCATGGTGGTCTTCAGCTCCTGGTGCAGACGGGCAATATGCAGGCGCATATCGACGCGCAGCTCCGCATCGAGGTTAGAGAGCGGCTCATCGAACATAAACACCCGGGGATTACGCACGATCGCCCGGCCAATGGCCACGCGCTGCCGCTGGCCGCCAGAGAGCTGCTTCGGTTTACGATCCAGCAGGTGCGAGAGCTGCAGCGTTTTAGCCACCATTTCCACCTGGCGACGGATCTCCGTTTTCGGCACTTTATTCACCTTCAACCCGTAGCCCATGTTCTCTGCCACCGTCATGTGCGGGTAGAGCGCATAGGACTGGAAGACCATCGCCACGCCGCGGCGGGCGGGCACGACATCATTCATCACCTCATCGCCGATCAGCACTTCACCCTCGCTGACCTCTTCCAGACCGGCAATCATGCGCAGCAGCGTCGATTTTCCACAGCCGGAAGGACCGACGAAAACGGCAAACTCGCCATCTTCAATATCGAGATTGACCTGGTGCAGCGTCACCGTGCTGCCGAACCTTTTGGTGACATTCCTCAGTCGTATATTGGACATCCACATTCCCCGAAGTGAGTAGCTGTTGTTTGCCGTTGCTTTGTCGCTGTGTGTAGCATGAATTG
Source organism: Klebsiella sp. w6 (assembly GCF_033100215.1). Classification (NCBI taxonomy): domain Bacteria; kingdom Pseudomonadati; phylum Pseudomonadota; class Gammaproteobacteria; order Enterobacterales; family Enterobacteriaceae; genus Klebsiella; species Klebsiella sp. w6. The sequence continues at coordinate 4,298,620 of NZ_CP136907.1, read as the reverse complement.
TATTACGTGTAACAAATCAGCGTGGCGATGTTCAACAGCAGTAAAATCATGCCCTGACTATAACTTCCGCAGTTTTAGCGCCATACAGCGGCGTTTCATTTCTGTAATGATGATCACACAACTGGCAGCTTATGGTAGTTTTGTCAGCGATCTACGGGTAGCGTATAACAAAAGAGAGCTGGAGCCTTTTTCTCATATAACTCGCCAGGTTGAAGTGATTTATTTTTCTGACTGGCAGAGATAAGCCCAATAAAAACCATTAAATTGTTATACCTTCACATGAGGTTGATAATGAAAAAGAACACGCTTGCTGCACTGATCCTTACCACCCTGGCGGCGGGGCAACTCACCAGCCTGCAGGCGCACGCCGCCGGGCAGCTCAACGTCTGGGAAGACATTAAAAAATCCGCCAGCATCAAAACCGCGGTTAGCGATTTTGAAAAGCAGTACAACGTGAAGGTTAATCTCCAGGAGATGCCTTATGCCCAGCAGCTGGAAAAACTGCGCCTCGACGGCCCGGCGGGCATTGGGCCGGACGTGCTGGTGATCCCGAATGACCAGCTCGGCGGCGCCGTGGTTCAGGGACTTCTCTCGCCTCTCAGCGTCGATCAGGCGAAACAGGATGCCTTTACGCCAGCCTCCATCAATGCCTTCCGCATGGATAACGCGTTGTACGGGATCCCGAAGGCGGTGGAAACCCTGGTGCTTATCTACAACAAGGACCTGATCGACAAGCCGCTGGACAGCCTGCAGGCCTGGCTGGACTACTCGAAAACCCAGCGCGAGCAGAACAAATACGGCCTGCTCGCCAAGTTTGACCAGATCTATTACAGCTGGGGGGCGATTGGCCCGATGGGCGGCTATATCTTTGCTAAAAACGACAGCGGTGGCTTTAACCCGCAGCAAGTGGGCCTCAATACCCCCGGCGCCGTCGAAGCCGTCACCTTCCTGAAAAAATTCTATGCCGAGAAGGTCTTTCCAGCGGGGATCCTCGGCGATAACGGGCTGAATGCCATCGATTCCCTGTTTACCGAGAAAAAAGCGGCGGCGGTGATCAACGGCCCCTGGGCCTTCCAGCCGTATGAAGCCGCTGGCATTAACTATGGCGTGGCGCCCCTGCCGACCCTGCCGGACGGCAAGCCGATGAGCTCCTTCCTGGGCGTCAAAGGCTATGTGGTATCGACCTGGAGTAAAGACAAAGCGCTGGCGCAACAGTTTATCGAGTTCATCAACCAGCCGCAGTATGTGAAAGCCCGCTATGTCGCCACCGGCGAAATTCCGCCGCTGAAGGCGATGATTGACGATCCGGTGATTAAAAACGGCCAAAAGGCCAGTGCCGTCGCCATCCAGTCGGCGCGAGCGGTGGCGATGCCGGGCATTCCGGAGATGGGGGAAGTGTGGGGGCCGGCCAACGCCGCGCTTGAACTGAGCCTCACCGGTAAGCAGGCGCCGCAGGCCGCGCTCGATAACGCGGTGAAACAGATCACGATGCAGATCGAAGCAATGCAGGCCAGCAATCAGTAATTCACCGTCACGTGAAGTCACCGAGCGGGAGGGGGACCTCCCGTTTGTAGAAGGAGTCGAGTGTGAGCATCCATTCCAGCGAAAATTTTAGCGACGCACGCGGGCCCGGGCGCCATGCATGGTGCGGCCTGCTGCTGGCAATCGTGCCGGGTTTCGGTCAGTTTTATCATCGCCAGTGGCTGAAAGGGCTGGTCTTCCTGGTGCTGCTGAGCAGCTTTCTGGGGATTTTTTATGATTTCCTGCGTGAGGGGTTGTGGGGGTTATATACCCTGGGTGAAGAGGTACCGCGGGATAACTCTATCTTCCTGTTAGCGGAGGGGATTATCAGTGTGCTGATCGTCGCCTTTGGCGTGCTGATCTATTTTCTCTCGCTGCGGGATGCGTGGCTGAACGGCAAAAAACGCGATGAGGGGATCGCCCTGAACAGCGTGCGTAAGCAGTACCAGATGCTGCTGAGCGACGGCTTCCCGTACCTGATGATCACCCCGGGCTTTATTCTGCTGGTGTTTGTGGTGATCTTTCCCATTCTGTTCGGTTTCGCCATCGCCTTCACCAACTACAACCTGTACCACACGCCGCCGGCGAAGCTGGTGGACTGGGTGGGGCTGAAAAACTTCGTCAATATTTTCACCCTCTCTATCTGGCGCTCCACCTTCCTGGATGTGCTGCAGTGGACCGTGGTGTGGACACTGCTGGCGACCACCCTGCAGTGTACGGTGGGCGTGCTGCTGGCGATTCTGGTGAATCAAAAAGATCTGCGCTTTAAGCCGCTGATCCGCACCATCTTTATTTTGCCGTGGGCGGTGCCGGGGTTTGTCACCATCCTCGTCTTTGCCGGTATGTTCAACGATTCATTCGGGGTCATCAACAACGCGATCCTGTCGTTCTTCGGTATCAGCCCGAAGGCATGGCTGACCGACCCGTTCTGGACTAAAACGGCGCTGATCATGATGCAGACCTGGCTTGGCTTCCCGTTTGTCTTTGCCATGACCACCGGCGTGCTGCAGGCGATCCCGGACGATCTGTATGAAGCGGCGACGATGGACGGCGCCAGCGCCTTTACCCGTCTGCGCACCATCACTCTGCCGCTGGTGCTGTACGCGATCGCGCCGATCATCATCACTCAGTACACCTTCAACTTTAATAACTTCAACATCATTTATCTGTTTAACAACGGCGGTCCTGCGGTGGCAGGCTCCAACGCCGGTGGGACGGATATTCTGGTGTCGTGGATCTATAAGCTGACGATGTCCTCGTCGCAGTACGCCATCGCGGCGACCATCACGATCCTGCTGTCGATCTTTGTCGTCGGCCTGGCGCTGTGGCAGTTCCGCGCCACCAAATCCTTCAAAAATGACGACATGGCGTAAGGGAAGCAACATGGCTCAATCACCCAGTATTAAACGCGAAAAGTGGATCCGACTCTCTCTCACCTGGCTGGTGGTTATTCTGGTCTCGGTGGTGATCATCTATCCGCTGGTCTGGACGGTCGGGGCGTCGCTGAACGCCGGCAATAGCCTGCTCAGTACCTCGATCATTCCGGAAAACCTGTCGTTCCAGCACTATGCCGATCTGTTCAATGGCAATGTGAATTACCTCACCTGGTACTGGAACTCGATGAAAATCAGCTTTCTGACCATGGTGCTGACCCTGATTAGCGTCAGCTTTACCGCTTACGCCTTCTCCCGCTTCCGCTTTAAAGGGCGGCAGAACGGGCTGATGCTGTTCCTGCTGCTGCAGATGATCCCGCAGTTTTCCGCGCTGATTGCGATCTTTGTGCTATCGCAACTGCTTGGCCTGATTAACAGCCATCTGGCGCTGGTGCTGATCTACGTCGGGGGGATGATCCCGATGAATACCTGGCTGATGAAGGGGTATCTCGACGCGATCCCCAAAGATCTGGATGAGTCCGCCCGCATGGACGGCGCCAGCAGCTTTCGCATCTTTATCGAGATCATCATGCCGTTGTCGAGGCCGATCCTCGCGGTGGTGGCGCTGTTCTCCTTCACCGGTCCGCTGGGGGATTTCATCCTCTCCAGCACCATCCTGCGTACCCCGGATAAATACACGCTGCCTATCGGTCTGTATAACCTGGTGGCGCAAAAAATGGGTGCCAGTTACACCACCTACGCGGCGGGGGCGGTGCTGATTGCCGTACCGGTGGCGATCCTCTACCTGGCGTTACAAAAATACTTTGTCTCCGGCCTGACCTCGGGCAGTACTAAAGGATAAGCACATGAAAAGATTCACCCCCGCATGGCTTGCGGTTTGTCTGGCATGCAGTTTCTCCACCCCTACTCTGGCCGCGGACGCGCTTGAAACCCGCGCGTTTCAGGGCATGCCGGCGGACTTTATCAAAGGCGCGGATATCTCCACGCTGCTGGATGCCGAAAAGCACGGGGCGACGTTCTACGACCAGAATAATCAGCGCAAGGATCCGATCGCGATTCTGAAAGAGAACGGCGTCAACTATGTTCGCCTCCGTCTGTGGGTGGATCCGCAATCGGCGAGCGGTGAGGGCTATGGCGGCGGAAATAACGACCTGGCCACCACCCTGACCCTCGCGAAACGGGCGAAAGCCCAGGGGATGAAGCTGCTGCTCGATTTTCATTACAGCGATTTCTGGACCGATCCCGGCAAGCAGTTCAAGCCGAAAGCCTGGGAAAAGATGGATTATCCGCAGCTGAAAACGGCGATTCATGACTATACCCGCGATACCATCGCCCGCTTTAAGCAGGCAGGCGTCCTGCCGGATATGGTGCAGATCGGCAATGAGATCAACGGCGGCATCCTGTGGCCGGAAGGGAAAAGTTGGGGGCAGGGGGGCGGCGAGTTCGACCGGCTGGCCGGGCTGCTGAACGCGGCCATTGATGGCCTGAAGGAGAATCTACGTAACGGCGAGCAAGTGAAAATCATGCTGCATCTGGCCGAAGGGACCAAGAACGATACCTTCCGCTGGTGGTTTGATGAGATTGACAAGCGCCATGTACCGTATGACGTGATCGGTCTGTCGATGTACACCTACTGGAATGGCCCGATCAGCGCCCTGAAGGCCAATATGGATGACATCAGCAAACGCTATAACAAAGACGTTATCGTCGTCGAGGCGGCCTATGCCTATACCCTGGCCAACTGTGATAACGCGGAAAATAGTTTCCAGGCGAAAGAGGAAAAGGACGGGGGTTATCCCGCCACCGTGCAGGGGCAATATCACTATATTCACGATCTGATGCAGGCCGTCATAGATGTTCCCGACCAGCGCGGCAAAGGTATTTTTTACTGGGAGCCCACGTGGATTGCCGTGCCGGGAAATACCTGGGCCACCCCGGCGGGGATGAAATATATCCACGACGAGTGGAAAGAAGGGAATGCACGTGAAAATCAGGCGCTATTTGATTGCCAGGGAAAAGTATTGCCGTCGGTAAAAGTTTTTAATTAATTTTTTGTCGTTTTTTTCAGGAAGTTTATTATGAATAAATTTGCACCTTTACATCCGAAGGTTAGTACGCTGCTGCATGGCGCGGATTATAATCCGGAGCAATGGGAGAATGACCCCGATATTATTGATAAAGACATTGCCATGATGCAGCAGGCAAAATGCAATGTGATGTCGGTGGGAATATTTAGCTGGGCGAAACTGGAGCCACGCGAAGGGGTATTTAATTTCGCCTGGCTGGATACTATCCTCGATAAACTGTATGCCGCCGGCATTCATGTTTTTCTGGCCACGCCGAGCGGCGCGCGTCCGGCGTGGATGTCTCAGCGCTATCCGCAGGTTCTGCGGGTGGGACGCGATCGGGTGCCGGCCCTGCACGGCGGCCGTCACAACCACTGTATGTCGTCACCGGTCTATCGCGAGAAAACCCTGAAAATCAATACCCTGCTTGCAGAGCGTTATTCTTCACACCCGGCGGTACTGGGCTGGCATATTTCCAATGAATATGGCGGTGAATGCCATTGCGATCTCTGCCAGAACCGTTTTCGTGACTGGCTGAAGGCGCGTTACCAGACCCTGGAGAACCTCAACCAGGCCTGGTGGAGCACCTTCTGGAGTCATACCTATACCGACTGGTCGCAAATTGAATCACCTGCGCCACAGGGCGAGGTGTCAATTCACGGTCTCAATCTTGACTGGCATCGCTTTAACACCGCTCAGGTGACCGATTTCTGCCGCCATGAAATTGCCCCGCTGAAGGCGGCGAATGCCTCCCTGCCGGTGACCACTAACTTTATGGAGTATTTCTACGATTACGACTACTGGCAACTGGCAGAGGCGCTGGACTTTATCTCGTGGGACAGCTATCCGATGTGGCACCGCGATAAAGACGAAACCGCACTGGCCTGCTACACCGCGATGTATCACGACATGATGCGCAGCCTGAAGGGCGGCAAACCGTTTGTGCTGATGGAGTCCACACCAGGCGCCACCAACTGGCAGCCGACCAGCAAACTGAAGAAGCCGGGAATGCATATTCTCTCCTCGCTGCAGGCGGTGGCGCATGGCGCCGACTCGGTGCAGTATTTCCAGTGGCGGAAAAGCCGCGGTTCGGTTGAGAAATTTCACGGCGCGGTGGTTGACCACGTCGGGCACATTGATACCCGTATTGGTCGTGAAGTCAGCCAGCTCGGCGAGATACTGAGCAAGCTACCAGAGGTCCGGGGTTGTCGCACCGAGGCGAAAGTAGCGATTATCTTCGACCAACAAAACCGCTGGGCGCTTGATGACGCCCAGGGGCCGCGCAATCTGGGTATGGAGTATGAGAAGACGGTCAACGAACACTACCGTCCGTTCTGGGAACAGGGTATTGCCGTCGATGTGATTGACGCTGATGTCGATTTAACGCCATACCGGTTAGTGATTGCCCCGATGTTATATATGGTGCGCGACGGCTTTGCCGCGCGGGCAGAGGCGTTTGTCGCCAGCGGCGGCCACCTGGTGACCACCTACTGGACCGGCATCGTCAATGAGTCCGATCTCTGCTATCTCGGCGGCTTCCCGGGCCCGCTGCGCAATCTGCTGGGGATCTGGGCGGAAGAGATCGACTGTCTGAATGACGGCGAGTTTAATCTTGTGCAGGGGCTTGCCGGGAATCAGTGCGGTCTGCAGGGTCCCTATCAGGTGCGCCATCTCTGTGAACTAATCCATACCGAGAGCGCTCAGACGCTGGCCACCTACCGGGATGATTTCTATGCCGGACGGCCGGCGGTGACGGTGAACGGTTTCGGGAAAGGTAAAGCCTGGCATGTCGCCTCCCGCAACGATTTAGCCTTCCAGCGCGATTTCTTTGCTGCCCTGAGCAGGGAGCTGGATCTGCCACGAGCGATAGCGGCGGATTTACCGCCCGGCGTAGTGGCTACCGCGCGCACCGACGGTGAGAGTACGTTTGTCTTCCTGCAGAACTACAGCGCGCAAAGTCATACTCTGACTCTGCCGCCGGGGTATCGGGATTGCCTGACCGACGCGGCGGCGCCGGACCCGCTGATCCTCTCGGCATGGGATTGCCGTATTCTTCGTCGCCACGCGTAATTTCTTCTTCTCCATGCCTGCTCTGACGAGCAGGCTTTTTTTTATCTTAAACCTGGAGTTTATGATGGTGAGTTTAAAATCCTTTCTGCACTATTTCTCTCCTGCACGTCCGGCACAGCCGTTAAGCGAGGCGGAAAAACAGCAAATCGAGGCGCTGATTCAGGCCTTTGGTGGCGAAGCGAATATTACGCAAGTGGATGCCTGTATTACTCGTCTGCGGGTGACGGTTCGTCATCTTGCTGCCGTGGATACTGACGCATTACAGCAGCAGGGCGCGCTGGGCGTCATTATTCTCGGTCAGCAGGTGCATGCTATTTTCGGTAAGCAGTCCGATGCGCTGCGTCAATTGCTGGATGAGCATTTTGCTACCCGGAAATAAATAAAACGGGATAACCTGAAAACAGGTTATCCCGAAAATAAGACAAAGACAGCAGTGGCAATAATGATTACCGGAGGGTAATTAATGACCTTACAGTTGGAGATATAAATAACGTATTTGTCTTACCAGCGCGATATTACCACCAGGCCTCAACCTGCACGCCGAAATTCCAGGTATTATTCGCCGTCTGGTCTTCAAACGGTTTACCATCTTCGGAATCATTCAGGTATGAAGCAAAAATGCGTAATTCCGGGCGTGACATAAAGTCTGGCCCGTCCGCCAGGCCCAGCGCAATGGTATATTTCTCACCGGCCTGTTTGTAGCTGGTGCCATTGTTATAGCTGTCTTTCTGATAGAAACCGCCGACTTCGCCAATCAGGCGGACGTAGTCGGTGAACTGATACTGCCCGCGGGCAACCAGCGACAGCATCCGCGTTTTGTCGGTGTAGTCGGTAATGTCATCCGCCGAGCCCCAGGTCAGGACGTGGTTGATGGAGAACTTTTCGGTAATCGGGATCAGGCCGGTGTTAATCACGCGATAGCCGGTGGCGTCGTTCACGTAGTTCCACATATCGTACCAGCCGCCGCCCTGGGAGACCATGTTCTGCGCCAGCCCTTTGTTAGCATACTGCAGCACGGTTTTGTTATAGCCGCCCAGCATATCCTGACTGATTTCACCGGTCAGCATCACGCCATTATCGGCATCGTACAGCCCGCCGTAGCTGTCCTGTTTTTTGGTGGTGTTCGGCATGGCGTAGTCGATGCCGAATTCGGTCCACGAACCCGACCACGGCTTCCAGCCTGCATAGCGTAAATCGATATAGTTAATATTGACGTTGCTGTCGCCATCGACGCGATAGTCAACGTCGTTGGCATCGCCGCGGATCCAGGCTAGCGAGACGGCGCCAGGGCCGAGGGTGTAGTTTTCCACCCCGGCCCCGGAGCCGGATATGTTCCAGTATTTGGTATCGATGATGTGCAGATCGTGGCGCTGGTAGTAACGTTTCCCCCCCCAAATCACCGCATTCGGATCGCCGGGGATCAGTCCTTTGATCTGCAGGTTCAGCTGACGTAAACCGAACTGTGCATCATCATTCAGCGTGGTTTCATTATCGTTAGAGCCGTCGGAGACCATGCTGACCATGCTGTCGAGATAGAAGCTGACGTCATCTTTCTTGTAGACCTCGGAGCCCAGCTCTAACTCACCATAGGTATCCGATTCATTACCCAAACGGCCCAGCTTGTTCTTTTGCCATTCCGCTTCACTACCATCGCCGGAGACCCCAACCCCGGCGCGCATATAGCCATGGAAATCGATACTCGGGATTGCGGCGGTCGCCGCAAATGCGGAAGGGGCGATTAGCGCAGCGGCTAACGCGGCGGAAAGGGCGCGCAGTGTCGTATTCATCTCTATCCTCTTATTGTTTTGTATTACGTTCACATAACTGATGTCATAAAATGCCTAAATGTAACTTCAGGCAAACGAGATATGATTATTGTGTGACTAAGTGCAAATAATCATGCTGGTTTTTGTTGTGATGGGTGAGGTGATTCACAATTAACTGTGTTGTGAACGTAATACTTTTTGTGGTGTAATTTTGCGATGAAAGGTGGCGGTGAGCGTTTTTTCAAATGGCCCCTGTTACAATCATGGGATAACAACATAAGGAACCGGACCATGAAGTCTAAAAGCGCTACTCTGGAAGACGTCGCTCGTCATGCGGGCGTCTCTTACCAGACCGTGTCCAGGGTACTCAACAAATCTGCCAATGTATCCGAAGCGACGCGCCGCAAGGTGGAGAAATCGATAGAGGCCTTACGCTATGTGCCAAACCGGCTGGCGCAGCAGCTGGTGGGGAAGGAGAGCCAGACGGTCGGGCTGGTGACGATTTCGCTGGCCTGGCATGCGCCTTCCCAGGTGGCGGCGGCGGTAAAACGCTATGCCAATCTGGAAGGTTACCAGGTCCTGATTTCGATGATCGATGAGAGCGTCAACCAAAGTATCCAGGATTCCATCAATGAGCTGAAATCTCAGCGGGTGGATAAAGTCATTATCAACGTGCCGCTGGAGACCGAGCAGGCACAGAAAATCGCCGCTGACAACGATGATATCGTCTGCCTTTTTCTCGATGTCGACCCCTACAGTTCCGTGTTTAACGTTTCGTTTAATCCGGCAGATGGCACCCGGGCCAGCGTCAAATATCTTTATGAGATGGGGCATCGGGAGATCGCGCTGCTGGCGGGGCCGGACAGCTCCGTCTCGGCCAAACTCCGGCTGAAAAGCTGGCTGGAGACTCTCGAGGGCTACGGCCTGAAGCCGGTGACCGTTCTGCACGGCAACTGGGATGCGCAAAGCGGCTATGCCGGCGCGCTGCAGATGCTGCGCGAAACGCCCAATTTCAGCGCCGTGCTGGTGGGTAATGACCAGATGGCGCTGGGGGTGCTCAGCGCCTTCCATCAGCACCAGGTGGCGGTGCCGGGGGAGAAATCCGTCATTGGCTATGACGATACCTACGAAAGCTCCTTTTTCTATCCGGCGCTGAGTACGGTGTCGCTGGACCTCGATCTGCAGGGGAAAGAAGCGGTGCGGCGGATCCTCGCCAGCACCAGCGGTGCGCCACATACTTCATCCATCCTGCCGGCGCGCCTGGTGATACGTCATTCCAGCGGCGCCAGAACTGAGCAAGGCAAAGATCTGCAGGCCATCGCGGAACAGCTACGCGCCATCGCCCACCGTCTGGCGCCCTGAAACCTAAGGCGGGGAAACTCGCCTTAGGTCCATTACCCTTAATTTGAACATGGTTGATCTTTGTCGTGGAAAGGCGTAACTTAAATGTTATGTTATAACATAATGTCGAGGTCATCATGAAAGCCCACATCCATCCCCCCTATCGCACGGTGGTGTTTCACGACACCAGCGTTAATGAGTATTTTAAAGTCGGTTCCACCATCCGCACCGATCGCGTGATTGAACTCGACGGCGAAACTTTTCCGTATGTAACGATCGACGTCTCCTCGAAATCGCATCCGTACTACACCGGCAAACAAAAAACCTTCGCCAGCGAGGGCAGCGCGGCCCGGTTCCGTCAGCGCTTCGGCGGCTTTATTGATGCGAAAAGGAAGGCATGATGCAGGTCGTTAACTCATTACGCAGCGCCAAACAGCGCCACCCGGATTGTCAGCTGGTCAAGCGCAAAGGGCGGCTGTACGTTATCTGTAAGAGCAACCCCCGCTTTAAAGCGGTGCAGGGGCGCAAAAAACGTCGTTAACGGAAACTCTCCAGAGTGCGGCGCTGCTGGCCGTCGGCGGTAAAATTGTCGGCGGCCAGCCATTGCCGCATGGCGTTATCCAGCTGCGGCCATTCGCCGTCTATCACCGAAAACCAGTCCGTATCCCGGTTATGTCCTTTGCTCACCAGTGCCTGACGAAAACGTCCTTCGTACTGAAAACCCAGCCGTCTTGCCGCCCGGCCCGACGGCATATTGAGACTATTACATTTCCATTCATAGCGACGATAACCGAGCGTATCAAACACATACTGCATCAACAGCCAGTGCGCTTCGGTGGCCATAGCCGTTCGGCTCAGCAACGGTGAAAAATGCACATGTCCCACCTCTACCACGCCGTGGGTGGCGTCGATGCGCATTAATGCCAGCGAGCCAACCGCCTTCCCTTGCCGCTGGTCAACGACGGCAAAATGGATCGGGTCTGCCAGCGTGGCGACCTGCTCCACCCAGGCACTGAATTCTGCAAGGTTGCTCTCAGGTTCACGCAGCAGCCACGTCCAGCTGCGGGCGTCTGGCGCCAGCTGGTGAGCAGCAAACAGGTCGCTGGCATGCGCGAGAGTCAGTGGTTCGAGCCGACAGCGGCTGCCCTGTAATACCTGCCGTGCTGGCCATGGACGCGGTTGCCAGTCAGGCAGCGCGGCGCCGAGTTCCTGTCCAAACTGATTGTATTCACGCATTGCGGTTTCCTTAGCGGGGTTTTTCAGGCAGCGTACGCGCTCACTGGTTCCATAAAAAGTGCCACAGGCGTATCTTTTTATAGGGCCACGAGGAGATGAGATGAACATACCGGACGATGGTTTTTTTACGCTGGTGACGCAGGGGATACAGCACCGATCGGATGAAACCCTGCAGCGGGCCCTTTACCACACATTGCGCCATGCCATCCTGCAGGGAACTCTGGCGGCCAACTGCCGTTTGCCCGGATCGCGGGTGATGGCCGGACGGCTGCAGCTGTCGCGAAATACGGTCAATGCTGCCCTGGAGCAGCTGGCGCTGGAGGGATACCTGATGCGGAGCCGTCAGGGAACGCAGGTGGTACCGCTCGCCGCCTGCCGCGAAGAGCCCGTGAAGGTGCCGCCCGTCGTACTGCCTGAACGGCTGCAAGGGCTGCCAGCCGCGATGCGCCGCGACTCTCCGGCGCTGCTGTTTACCCCTGGCATGCCGGCGGTGAACTATTTCCCGTTGCCGCTGTGGCGGCGGCTGATGGATAACGTCTTACGCGACGAGGGCAGCGCACTGCTGGGCTATGGCGAGGCGGCAGGCGACCCCTTGCTGCGGGAGGCTATCGCTCGTCATCTGGCGCTCTCCCGGGGGATCCGTTGCGATATTCGGCAGATTGTCATTACCGAAGGGGCCCTGGAAGGGGTGAACTTATGCGCTTCGCTGTTGACGGATCCTGGCGACAGCGTGTGGGTGGAAGAGCCGGGTTACCTGGGGGCCAGGAGCAGCTTCCAGCGGGCAGGGCTGCGGGTCAGCGGGATGGCGGTCGATGACGAAGGGATGGGGATTGCCAACGGCGTCGCGGAGCCGCCCCGGCTGATCTTCACCTCTCCCTCTCATCAGTATCCCCTCGGGAGCGTCATGAGCGCCGCGCGACGTCTGGCGCTGGTGGAGTACGCCCGCCTGCACGGGGCGTGGATTGTGGAGGATGACTACGACAGCGAGTTTCGCCATAGCGGAGAGCCGATCCCGGCGATGCTGGGGATGGTGCCGGATGCCCCGGTGGTGTATCTCGGTACCTTCAGCAAAACACTCTTTCCGGCGCTGCGTATTGGCTTCATGGTGATGCCGCCTGCGCTGGCGGATGCCGTTCAGGATGTGATTGGCACGTTGCTGCGTGGAGGACACCGCACGGAACAGCGGGCGCTGGCCAGGTTTATTGAGAAGGGGCACTATGCTCGCCATCTGGCGGCCATGCGTCGCCTGTACCGCAAGCGCCAACAACAGCTGCGTGAGGCACTGGCGCAAGAGATTACCGTGCCATGCGAGGTCCTTGGCGGGGAAGGGGGGCTCCATTTGACAGTCGCAATGGAAGGGTTCGATGACCAGGCGATTGCGCAGCAGGCGCGTCAGTTTCAACTGGCGCCTGCCGCGTTAAGTCATTTCTATCTCGACCCGCAGCGGGGGCGGAGCGGGCTGGTGCTGGGATATGGTAATACTTCTGCTTCCCGCTATCCGCTGGCGCTGCGGACGCTAAATCGTCTTATTGTGCAGCACCGGCGCGGGTCAGCGTAAAAACGTCGTAGAAGGAGAGCTCGCCTTTGGTGGCGACCATCTTTTTGAGCTGCGCCTTCTGCTCGCTATCGACATCCGGCGACTGAAGAATACGCTCGATCAGCTGCCGGGGAACAAAGCGGGTGTTATACCATTCCCCGTTGTAGCACACGCGAAAGTCGAGGACATCGATATCTTCATAACGATAGCGCGGATAGACGTCAAAGAAGAAAAAGGCGTTGAACAGGATGAACAGCACCACCAGCAACCAGACCGAGTCTACCAGCGTTTCAGAGCGCAGCATGACCACCAGCGTCGCCAGAAACGCGGCATACATGGCAACAAACAGCCCCGGATGGTTGCGGATAAAACTGATGCTAAAACGCGGGCGATTATCGCGTTTTTCCTGAACGTTGAGTTCGTCAATGGTATGAGTTAGCAGGCGTTGTATTTCTGTCATCTTGGTCCCCGAATTCTGCAATGAGCCAGCCGTGCGCGCCCGGCGGACCAGGCGTTGCAGGCTTAGCCTGAAGGCTATTTTATGTTGCAATATTCCACGGCGAAAGTAACAGATCAGTTACAGAAAACCATAACAGTTACGGATTTGGTAGCGGAAGGCGCTTAATGATCTGCGCCGGGTTGCCGCCGACAACGGCCCCGGCCGGTACATCTTTGGTGACGACTGCACCGGACGCAATGACCGCATTATCACCAATGGTCACCCCGGGATTGATTACCGCCCGCCCACCAATCCACACATTGTGGCCGATGGTCACTGGTTTGCCATATTCCTGGCCGCTGTTACGCGCTTCGGCATCCAGCGGATGGGTGGCGGTATAAATATGGACGCCCGGCGCCAGCATGCAGTTATCGCCAATATGAATAGGGCAGACGTCCAGCATCACGCAGTCAAAATTGGCGTAAAACGCGTTGCCGAGAAAGATATTGTAGCCGTAGTCGCAGCGAAAGCTTGGCTCGATATACGCATCGCCGGCGCGACCGAACAGCTCGGCCAGAATATGCTGACGTTCTTCCTGCGCATCCGGGGAGGAATGATTATAACGGTGTAACAACTGTCTGGCGCGCAGGCGATCGGCGCGAAGCGTTGGGTCGCCAGATAAATAGAGCTCACCGGCGATCATTTTACGTTTTTCTTCACTCATGGGTCTTCCTTATACCTGACTTTAGATGGCCGTAGCAGTATAAAAAAGAAACCGGTTACAGGGTTGCTGTTAGCTGAATGATGTGATGACTATCACAAAGATACCCTGCGGCGGCTGACGCGTATCGTCCGGTCAGCAGACCACGTTGTGCGCGTCGATTAGCGGATAAACTTCCAGACTGAGGTCGGGATCTTATCGTACAGCTTATTCATGGTCAGTTCAGCCAGACGATGATCGGCGGCTGAGTAAAATACCGCCAGTTCATTATCAGACAGTTCATATTTATTTTTTTCAATGACGCGCTCCAGCGTGTCAATTGTCTGGCAACGACGTAAGCGCATCAAATAGTCTGTTTTAGTTAATGGCTTATCAGACATAATTCCACCTTTTGATTGTAATAATTCTAACACGAGAGACTGGCCGGGTTTTCCCGGCTGGCGTTGACAAAGCAACGAAATAGTCGATTACCGGATTTTTTCCACTTTTGCAAATCCGTTGAGTTAATGCCGTAGTTACTGAACAAGGTAAAAGTATCGTCCAGATATTCGTCAACCTGAGCGACCAGTTTATTATCCTCAGTGTACTTAATTTTATAATTAAGCGCGAATGTGGCAATGTGCTCGATCAATTCATTTAACTGAAGATTGACAGCCGAAGTCGGGTCGTTGACCCAGCCATGGTTGCTCTCTTCCAGGTTTGCAAGGCAGTCATGATACAGCGTTTCGCAGAGAAAGCGTAGCTGTGCAATATCATGTCTTTTTGGCGAGTATTCGTCCATAACGCATCCCCTTTTGAGTGGTTTAAACGACGACTAACAAACACCGTTGTGGGATGAACACGACTAACCGACCTGACACTAACTGAGTAATCCTGCTGATTTAACTATAATCCACTCTCCAACAGATTTCATCGTGCTATTACGAAAAATTACAATTATCAGAGAGAAATTATCTTAAAAATAGACGAATTAATTTCGCAGGCCCTGGCACACAGCCCGAGAAATAGAGAAGTCTTATCAATCATCGGCTTAAGGCAGGCAGCTGTCGCGTTCAGAAACCGCCGGCCGCGGGCGTTGGTATTAGGATTATTCCTGGTAAATGAGTGTGTAAAGATCATAAGTACCAGGCAATGTGAAAAAATAGCCAGGACCATATCAATATATATTAAATGCAGTGTGAAAAATAAACAATGGCAATATGTGCCCTGTTGCGACGGACAAAAAAAGGGCCGCGAAGGCGGCCCTTTGTTCAAGTGTGACGATTAATGATGCTCAACCTGATGGCTGTGCTCAATATCTTCCGATTTCTTGCTAAAGCGGCGACGAACCACCACGAAGAACACTGGCACGAAGAAGATGGCCAGAATCGTCGCGGTCACCATCCCGCCCATTACGCCAGTACCGACGGCGTTCTGCGCGCCGGAGCCGGCACCCGAGCTGATCACCAGCGGCATAACGCCGAGGATAAACGCCAGGGAGGTCATCAGGATCGGACGCAGACGCATACGCACTGCTTCAAGCGTTGCCTCAATTAGCCCTTTACCCTCTTTCTCCATCAGGTCTTTGGCGAATTCAACGATCAATATCGCGTTCTTCGCCGACAGGCCGATGGTGGTCAACAGGCCCACCTGGAAGTAAACGTCGTTGGTTAAACCGCGGAAGGTAGCGGCTAACAGCGCACCGACCACACCCAGCGGAACGACCAGCATGACCGAGAACGGAATTGACCAGCTCTCATACAGCGCTGCCAGACACAGGAAGACGACAATCAGCGAAATGGCATACAGGGCAGGGGCCTGGTTGCCGGACAGTCGTTCCTGATAAGACATCCCGGTCCAGTCGTAGCCGATACCGGAAGGCAGTTTACCCGCCAGCTCTTCCATCAGGCTCATCGCCTCACCGGTACTCTTGCCTGGCGCTGCCTGGCCGAGAATTTCCAGCGACGGCAGGCCGTTGTAGCGTTCCAGACGCGGCGAACCGTATTCCCAACGCGAAGTAGAGAAGGCGGAGAACGGCACCATCTGACCATCGCTGCCACGAACATACCACTTGCCGATGTCTTCCGGCAGCATACGGTATTTCGCTTCAGACATGATGTACACTTTCTTCACGCGGCCGCGGTCGATAAAGTCGTTGACATAGCTCCCGCCCCAGGCCGCGCCCAGCGTGGTGTTAATGTCGCTGATGGAGACGCCCAGCGCCTGGGCTTTTTCCTGATCGATATCGATTTTAAACTGCGGTGTATCTTCCAGGCCGTTAGGGCGCACGCCGGTCAGCACGTCAGGGTGCTGCGCCACCATGCCAAACAGCTGATTTCGCGCCTGGGTCAGTTTTTCGTGTCCCAGACCGCCCTGGTCAATCAGCTGGAAGTCAAAGCCGGTCGCGGTACCCAGTTCGACGATAGCTGGCAGGTTAAAGGCGAACACCATCGCATCTTTAATCTGCGAGAAGTAGCCCATCGCCCGGCCGGTGATCGCTTCAACTTTGTTTTCCTCACCCGGACGCTGGCTCCAGTCTTTCAGCGAGACGAACGCGATGCCGGTGTTCTGGCCGCGGCCGGCGAAGCCGAAGCCGTTAACCGCAAACACGGATTCCACGTTGTCCTTCTCTTTGGTGAGATAGTAATTCGTCATCTCATCCAGCACTTTCTGCGTACGCTCCTGGGTGGCGCCGGCAGGCAGCTGCGCCATGCTCAGGAATACCCCCTGGTCCTCGTCCGGCAGGAACGAGCTCGGCAGACGGACGAACAGCCACGCCATGCCCACCACGATGATCAGATACAGGACCAGATAACGACCGGTGCTGCGCAGAATGTTGCCTACGCTGTCGGTGTAGTGGTGCGTGCTCTTATCGAACATGCGGTTAAACCAACCGAAGAAACCGGTGGTCGCGCCATGGCTGCCTTTCTGAATAGGCTTCAGCATCGTGGCGCACAGCGCTGGCGTCAGGATCAACGCCACCAGTACCGACAGCGCCATCGCAGAAACGATGGTGATGGAGAACTGGCGATAGATGGCCCCGGTTGAACCGCCGAAGAACGCCATCGGGATAAATACCGCCGACAGCACCATGGCGATACCAACCAGCGCGCCCTGGATCTGTCCCATCGATTTACGCGTCGCTTCTTTCGGCGGCAGACCCTCTTCCGCCATTACGCGCTCGACGTTCTCGACCACCACGATGGCGTCATCCACCAACAGGCCGATGGCGAGCACCATCCCGAACATCGTCAGGGTGTTTATCGAGAAGCCAAACGCCGCCAACACCGCGAAGGTGCCTAACAGGACTACGGGTACGGCGATGGTCGGGATCAGCGTGGCGCGGAAGTTCTGCAGGAACAGATACATGACCAGGAACACCAGGATGATCGCTTCCACCAGCGTTTTAACCACTTCGTGAATAGAGATTTTCACGAACGGGGTGGTGTCATACGGGTAAACGATCTTCATCCCCGACGGGAAAAACGGCTCCATCTTCGCCAGTTCTGCACGGATAGCGTTGGCGGTATCCAGCGCGTTCGCGCCGGTAGCCAGTTTAATACCCAGACCCGATGCTGGCTGGCCGTTAAACTTCGCCACTACGTCATAGCTTTCGCCGCCCAGCTCAATTTTGGCGACATCGCGCAGACGAACCTGGGAACCGTCCTGGTTCACCTTCAGCAGAATGTTGCCAAACTCTTCGGTATTGGTCAGACGGGTTTGCGCGATGATCGAGGCGTTAAGCTGCTGGCCTTTCACCGGCGGCGTACCGCCTAACTGACCCGCGGCCACCTGGGCGTTCTGCGCTTTCAGGGCGCTGATCACGTCCACCGGCGTCAGCTGGAAGTTGTTCAGTTTGTTCGGATCCATCCAGATACGCATCGCGTACTGGGAACCGAACAGCTGAACGTCGCCGACACCGCTGGTACGGCTGATCGGGTCCTTCATGTTGGCCGCCACATAGTCCGAAATATCGTCCTGGTTCATGGTGCCGTTGGTGTTAATAACGCCGACAACCATCAGGAAGCTGCTGGACGCTTTCTCAACGCTAATCCCTTGCTGCTGTACTTCTTGCGGCAGCAGAGGTGTCGCCAGCGCCAGCTTGTTCTGAACCTGAACCTGGGCAATATCCGGATCGGTACCGGATTCGAAGGTCAGGGTGATGGTCGCCGTACCGGTGGAGTCGCCATTGGAGGACATGTACATCAGGTGGTCGATACCGTTCATATTCTGTTCGATAACCTGAGTCACGGTGTTCTGCACAGTTTCGGCGTCAGCACCGGGGTACATGGCGGTAATGGAAATTGCTGGCGGCGCAATCGTCGGATATTGCGCTACCGGCAATTTGAGGATCGATAATCCCCCAGCCAGCATGATGATGATGGCGATCACCCATGCAAATATGGGGCGATCGATAAAGAAATTAGGCATGTCTTAACGGCTCCTGTTTAAGTTAAGACTTGGTTTGTTCTGATGGCGCGTTGCCTGCGGCTTGCTGTTTATCATCAGAAGCTACTTCCTGCGCTTTTACCTGCACGCCTGGTTTGATTTTTTGCAGGCCGGTGACGATAACGCGATCGCCAGTTTTCAGACCGTCAGTGACCAGCCATTTATCGCCGATCGCCTGAGAAGCAGTGACCTGGCGGACTTCGACTTTATCGCCTTCCCCGACCACCATGACGCTGGCGTCGCCGCGCGGCGTACGGGTAACACCCTGTTGCGGTACCAGCAGGGCGTCAGGGTTAACCCCTTCTTCCAGACGGGCACGCACAAACATCCCCGGTAGCAGGGTATGGTCCGGGTTCGGGAAAATCGCGCGCAGCGTGATAGAGCCGGTGGTCTGATCGACGGTGACATCCGAAAATTCCAGCGTGCCGGCCTGCGGATACTTAAGACCGTCATTCGTCACCAGCTCCACTTTCGCTTTGCCGTTTTCCTGTTTCAGGCGGCCATCGGCCAGCTCCTGTTTCAGGCGCAGGAAATCATTGCTCGACTGGGTGACGTCAACATAGATCGGATCCAGCTGCTGAACAGTTGCCAGGGCAGTCGTTTGACCATTCTGCACCAGCGCCCCTTCGGTCACCGCGGATTTACCAATCCGGCCGCTGATCGGCGAGGTGACTTTGGTGTAGGCCAGATTGATGCGCGCAGTTTCCACGGCCGCTTTCGCTGCGACCACGGCCGCATTGCTCTGCTGTGCCGTCGCGACGGCGGTATCGTAGTCTTGTTGACTAATATATTTAGTGCCTAACAGTTTCTGATAACGCTTGACCGTCAGTTGATCCATGTTCGCCGCCGCCTGGGCTTTTGCCAGGTCGCCTTTGGCGCTGTCATAGCTGGCCTGATAGGTGGCGGGATCGATCTGATACAGGGAAACGCCGGCCTGGATGTCGCTACCTTCCACGAAGTTACGTTTTAAAATAATGCCACTGACCTGAGGACGGACTTCCGCAATGCGATAGGCGCTGGTGCGGCCTGGCAGTTCGGTGGTTATTTGTAGAGGTGCGGATTTGAGCGTCACAATACCGACTTCCGGCATGTGCTGGGCTCCTTGTTGAGCCGGTTTATCGTCACATCCTGTTAGCGCTAAGCTGCCTGAGAGCATCAGAACGACCGCCAGAGGCGTTAACCCTCTGTTTTTGTTCATATGTAAACCTCGAGTGTCCAATTTCAAAATGTTCAGTGGCTCAAACAACCACAAACCCACTACAGTCTTTCTATTATGGTCATGCTATGGTACATACATTCACAAATGTATGTAAACGTAACCTCTGTAAAGTCATTAACCTATGGCACGAAAAACCAAACAACAGGCACGTGAAACCCGGCAACTGATTCTGGATGTTGCTCTGCGTCTGTTTTCGCAGCAAGGCGTATCATCTACCTCGTTGGCAACAATTGCAAAAGCTGCGGGTGTAACGAGGGGGGCTATCTACTGGCATTTCAAGAATAAATCAGATTTATTCAACGAAATTTGGGAGCTGTCAGACGCCAGTATTAGCGATCTCGAAATTGAGTATCGGGCAAAATTCCCCAACGATCCACTCTCAGTTATCAGGGAGATATTAGTCTATGTTCTTGAAGCGACAGTGACAGAGGAACGTCGACGATTAATGATGGAGATTATCTATCATAAGTGTGAGTTTGTCGGTGAGATGACCGTGGTGCAGCAGGCCCAGCGGCAGCTCTCCCTGGCGAGCTACGAGCGTATCGAGCAGACCTTAAAAGAGTGCATCGCCGCGAAGCTGTTGCCCGCCAATTTACTCACCCGGCGGGCGGCCGTGTTAATGCGCAGCTACCTTTCCGGCCTGATGGAAAACTGGCTGTTTGCCCCTGACTCGTTCGACCTGCATGCGGAAGCGCGCGACTACGTCGCCATCCTGCTGGAGATGTATCAGTTCTGTCCTACGCTACGCGGCCCGGAGAGCCTGACAGCTTAACGTTAGCGCGCGGATGTACGTGAATTTTTAGCGCCGTCCGCCGCTATTCGCCAGCGAAGAGAAGTGCTATTCTGCGCGCTTGCGACGACCCCCGGTATTCTCCGGCATTTGCATTCATTCATATTAACTATGCTGCACACGATCTCCAGGCAACGCGCCACGTTTATCTTTTTCATTACGCTGCTCTGCTTTATTGGCCTTTTCAGCCCAGTTCAGGGCCGCGCCGCGGACCTCCCTGACCGGGCAGAGGTGCAGAGCCAGCTCAATACGTTAAACAAGCAAAAAGAACTGACTCCGCAGGACAAACTGGTCCAGCAGGATTTGACCCAGACGCTGGAAACGCTGGATAAAATCGAGCGCATCAAAAGCGAGACGGCACAGCTGCGTCAGCAGGTCGAGCAAGCCCCGGCGAAGCTGCGCCAGGCGGTGGATAGTCTCAACAACCTGAGCGAGGTCCCTGACGACGCCGCCACGCGCAAAACGCTCAGTACGCTCTCTCTGCGTCAACTGGAGTCACGCGTCACCCAGACGCTGGACGATCTGCAGAATGCGCAAAACGATCTGGCGACCTATAACAGCCAGCTGGTTTCCCTGCAAACGCAGCCGGAACGTGTGCAGAACGCGATGTATAACGCCTCCCAACAGTTGCAGCAGATCCGCAATCGGCTGAATGGCACCTCGGTGGGCGACGAGACGCTGCGCCCGACCCAGCAGGTGCTGTTGCAGGCTCAACAGGCGCTGCTCAACGCGCAGATTGAGCAGCAGCGCAAGAGCCTCGAAGGCAACACCGTCCTGCAGGATACCCTGCAGAAGCAGCGTGACTACGTCACCGCCTGGAGCAACCGGCTGGAGCATCAGCTGCAGCTGCTGCAGGAGGCGGTGAACAGCAAGCGGCTTACGCTGACGGAGAAAACCGCCCAGGAGGCGGTCACCCCGGACGAAACCACGCGAATTCAGGCCAATCCGCTGGTTAAGCAGGAGCTGGATATTAACCATCAGCTCAGCGAGAAGCTGATCCAGGCGACGGAGAACGGTAACCAGCTGGTGCAGCGCAATATCCAGGTGAAGAACTGGCTCGACCGCGCGCTGCAGTCTGAACGGGATATTAAAGAGCAAATTTCAGTTCTGCGGGGGAGCCTGCTGCTGTCGCGCATTCTTTATCAGCAACAGCAGACGCTGCCGTCGGCGGACGAACTGCAGGATATGACCAACCGCATCGCCGACCTGCGGCTCGAGCAGTTTGAGGTGAACCAGCAGCGCGACGCGCTGTTCCAGAGCGATGCCTTTGTCGCCAAACTGGAGGAGGGGCACAGCAGCGAAGTGAACGATGAAGTCCACGCCGCGCTACTGGAAGTGATCGACATGCGCCGCGAACTGCTTGACCAGTTCAACAAACAGCTGGGGAACCAGCTGATGATGGCCATCAACCTGCAGATCAACCAGCAGCAGTTGATGAGCGTCTCGAGCAGTCTGAAGGAAATTCTGACCCAACAAATTTTCTGGGTGAACAGCAATAAACCGATGGACTGGGAGTGGATTAAGGCCTTCCCGGAAGCGCTGAAAGGTCAGTTTAAGGCGATGAAAATCACCGTGAACTGGGAAAAAGCGTGGCCCGCGGTGTTTATCGCTTTCCTGGCCGGTTTACCATTGCTGCTGATTGCCGGCCTGATCCGCTGGCGTCTGCAGTGGCTGAAGGATTATCAGGCTAAGCTTGCTTCCCAGGTGGGGCAGCTGCGCAACGATACCCAGCTGCATACGCCAAAGGCGATCCTGATCGACCTGATTCGGGCCTTGCCGGTGGTGCTGGTAATTTTGGCGATTGGCCTGATCTTACTCACCATGCAGCTTAATATCAGCGGACTGCTGTGGGCGTACAGTAAAAAGCTGGCCATGTTCTGGCTGGTCTTTGGTCTGTGCTGGAAAGTGCTGGAAAAGAACGGCGTGGCGGTCAGCCACTTCAATATGCCTGCGCAGTTGACCAGCCACTGGCGGCGACAAATTGTTCGCGTCAGCCTCGCGTTGCTGCCGCTGAATTTCTGGTCGGTGATTTCCGAGCTGTCGCCACTGAACCTGATGGACGACGTGCTGGGGCAGTTTGTGATTTTCTTCAATCTGCTGCTGATTGCCGTGCTGGTCTGGCCGATGTGTCGGGAAAGCTGGCGTGATAAAGAATCACACAGCCTGCGCCTGCTGACGATCACCGTGCTGTCTATTGTCCCGGTAGCCCTGATGGTGCTGACGGCGACCGGTTACTTCTACACCACGCTGCGCCTGGCGGGACGCTGGATCGAGACCGTGTATCTGGTGATGATCTGGAACCTGCTGTACCAGACCGTGCTGCGCGGTCTGAGCGTGGCGGCGCGACGTATCGCCTGGCGCCGGGCGCTGGCGCGCCGTCAGCATCTGGTGAAGGAGGGCGCGGAAGGCGCCGAGCCGCAGGAGGAGCCGACTATCGCTCTCGAGCAGGTCAACCAGCAGACGCTGCGCATCACCATGCTGGTGATGATCGCGCTGTTCGCGGTCATGTTCTGGGCGATTTGGTCTGATCTGATCACCGTTTTCGCCTATCTCGACAGCATTACCCTCTGGCACTACAACGGTACCGAAGCGGGGGCCAGCGTGGTGCGCAGCGTCACGATGGGCAGTCTGCTGTTTGCCATTGTGGCGTCGATGGTCGCCTGGGCGCTAATACGCAACCTGCCGGGTCTGCTGGAGGTGCTGGTTCTCTCGCGTCTCAATATGCGTCAGGGCACCTCCTACGCCATCACCACCATTCTTAACTATGCGATTATCGCCATCGGGGCGATGACGGTGTTCGGGTCGCTGGGCGTCTCCTGGGATAAACTACAATGGCTGGCGGCCGCGCTGTCGGTTGGTTTAGGTTTTGGCCTGCAGGAGATCTTCGGTAACTTCGTCTCCGGTCTGATTATTCTGTTCGAGCGTCCAGTGCGCATTGGGGATACGGTAACCATCGGCACCTTCTCCGGTACGGTAAGCAAAATCCGTATCCGCGCGACCACCATCACCGACTTCGATCGCAAAGAGGTAATTATCCCGAACAAGGCGTTCGTTACCGAGCGCTTGATCAACTGGTCGCTCTCCGACACCGTGACCCGGGTGGTGATCCGCCTCGGCGTCGCCTATGGCTCCGATCTGGATAAAGTGAAAGAGGTGCTGCTGAAGGCCGCGCACGATCATCCGAAAGTGATGCAGGAGCCGGCGCCAGCGGTTTTCTTCACCACCTTCGGGGCCAGTACGCTGGATCATGAACTGCGTCTGTATGTTCGTGAACTGCGCGATCGCAGCTACACGGTGGATGAGCTCAACCGCGCCATCGACCGCCTGTGCCGGGAGAATGACATTAACATTGCCTTTAACCAGCTGGAAGTTCATCTGCGCAATGAAAAAGGCGATGAAGTCACCGAAGTGAAGCGGGACGGGAAGGGGGACGATCTGGCGCCCACCACCGCGTCCTGATCGAAGAGGGGCGGCGCAAAGCCGCCCCTGCTGCTTCAGGGTGCCAGCGCGGCGAGTTCTTCATCGCTGAGCCCGGTGAGCTCCTGCACGGTTTGACGTTCGAGGCCGCGCGCCAACATTCTGGCGGCGATGCTGCGGGTGGCTTCCTGCTCACCCTCTTGCTGTCCCTGTTTACGGCCTTTTTCTTCCAGCCATTCGGCAATGGTCATCATCAGCTCCTTATGCCTGGGCGACTGCGCCGCCAGCGTGCGGATCAGCGCCCCCGGATGTTCCGTAGTTCCCGCCTGCAACATATAGCGCAGCAGCGTATTCAGCTGCGCTTCGGTCAGATAGCCTTGCGTCATCAGCGCAATCAGCGGCACCTGCAGCTCGGCCAGATCGCGATGGCGGATATGCTTTTGCAGCAGCTCCAGCATGGCCATCCGCCGATGACGGGCGATCTGATTATCTGGCATTACGGTGAGGTCCACCAGCGGAAAATCATTGCTATAGAGCGTCTTCGCCAGCGCCGGATCGGCGAATAGCTGTTGCCAGTTGCGGGCCCAGGGCCAGGGGCTCACTTTGCCGTGATAAAACAGAATGGGCACCACCAGCGGCAGCGTGTCGTGGCCAGCGTCCAGATGACGCTGCATGGCGGCCAGCGCATAGCGCAGCAGGCGAAATGCCATCAGCTTGTCCGGGGTACTCTGGTGCTCAATCAGCGCGTACACATAGCCCGGTCCATGACGCGTGCGCAGTGAGTAAAGGATATCGGAATAGCTGGCGCGCAGGTCCTCTTCAACAAAGCTACCGGAGACCAGCTGCAGCGAATCCAGTTCGCAGATCGCCAGAAACGGCGCGGGGAGATACAACTGCAAAAAATCCTTCGCGACCGCCTGATGCATGAGCATCTGGCGAAACACCGCGTCGTGTGGGGTTTGACTGACTTTTTCCATCAATATTGTCTCCAGTGGCGTCATGCGCAGAGGACCAGACTGCCAGCACACTGCCGGAGACAACATCCTACTTCTCTGGGTTTTGCGACCCGCTTTCCGCGTTTTTTAACTTGTTTGCATAATCCCGCCTGACAATTTCCAGCGCGCCCAGCACGGTTTGCGCCGGGATCTGATGCGATTCCAGCAACATGATTAAATCGACGGCCAGTTTGACCTCATCGGATGCATTTTCCAGCGACATCGGGCTCTCCTGTTAGCGCGTCAGCCGCGCCAGTACGTTTTCAATCTTGTCCAGTGCCTGTCGGCAGCGCGCCAACCGGCCGCTGTAGGCTTCAACTTCTTTCCCCAGCCGCTGCTGCTCGTCAAGGCTGGTCGCCTGCGCCAGCTGACGCTGACGTTGGTCGCGCATCGC
This sequence comes from Klebsiella sp. w6, assembly GCF_033100215.1. NCBI lineage: Bacteria > Pseudomonadati > Pseudomonadota > Gammaproteobacteria > Enterobacterales > Enterobacteriaceae > Klebsiella > Klebsiella sp. w6. The sequence goes on along the minus strand of NZ_CP136907.1, from coordinate 4,273,286 downwards.
CAGCAGGCGGCGCTCATACTCCTGATGCTGCAGGCGACGGCGCTGCCAGCGGCTCAGCGTTGGCGACGCGTGGTCCCAACTGCGCAAGGACCAGGTGGCGGTTTCACGACGCAGCGCGGCGATTTGCGCCGCCAGACGCTCGGCAATCCAGACCACCTGCGGCAGTTGCTGGCGCTCGACGGCCTGGCTCAGTTGGGAAAAGTTTTGCCGGGCTTCCGCCAGATAGTCCTGCATCAGCGTGCTGCGGGTATGAAAGAGCTGACGGTCAAAGCGTGGGCTCAGGGTCGCGTGCTCCGCCAGCGGCGCCACCAGCGCGGCCAGCTCGCTGAGCTGATCGTTGAGCGTTTGTAAAAGTTGAGCTGTTTTCACCACACCTCTCCATTCCCTTCCAGCCAACTGTGCTACAGTAGCCTCATCTGTTTGATAACGATTCGCATTATGCCACCTGTTATTCTAACCATTATCGGCTGGCTGGCGGTAGCGCTGGGTACGCTGGGCATCTTCTTACCGTTGCTGCCGACGACGCCGTTTATTCTGCTCGCCGCCTGGTGCTTTGCCCGCTCATCGCCGCGCTTTCACCAGTGGCTGCTGTATCGCTCCTGGTTTGGCGGCTATCTTCGCCACTGGCAGCAGTACCGCGCGATGCCTCGCGGCGCCAAACCGCGCGCCATTGCGATGATCGTGGTGACTTTTGCTATTTCGCTGTGGCTGGTTAAGCTTACGTGGGTGCGCATCATGCTGTTGGTCATTCTGGCCTGCCTGCTGATCTTTATGTGGCGCATTCCGGTGGTTGACGCAAAGCAACAAAAGCACTGATGCGCAATAATGCCTGTTGCAATTGTTGCTGACAGCCAGTAAATTCTGGCGTTTTCGAGCGCGGGTAAGCCTGGTCAAAGGTTAAACAAATGTTTCTTTGGCCCCTTTTGCACGCCCGTGGGTAACACCGTTTCAATCAGGCATACACTTATGACCGCAACTGCACAGCAGCTTGAATATCTGAAGAACAGCATCCAGAGTATCGAGGATTATCCAAAACCTGGCATTCTTTTCCGCGATGTCACCAGCTTACTGGAAGACCCGAAGGCCTACGCGCTTAGCATTGAACTGCTGACCGAGCGCTACAAAGACGCGGGTATTACCAAAGTGGTAGGGACTGAGGCGCGTGGCTTCCTGTTCGGCGCCCCGGTTGCGCTGGCGCTGGGCGTGGGCTTTGTTCCGGTTCGCAAGCCGCGTAAGTTGCCGCGTGAAACCATTGCCGAGAGCTATGAGCTGGAGTATGGCACCGATCAGCTGGAGATCCACGTTGATGCGATCAAACCGGGCGACAAGGTGCTGGTGGTGGATGATCTGCTGGCGACCGGCGGCACCATCGACGCGACGGTCAAACTGATCCGCCGTCTCGGCGGCGAAGTGCACGATGCCGCTTTCATTATCAACCTGTTCGATCTGGGCGGCGAACAGCGCCTGGAGAAGCTGGGGATCCACTGCTACAGCCTGGTGCCGTTCCCGGGCCACTAAGCAAATCCCTCCACATAGCCTCGCCGATCGGGCGGGGCTGTGATAGCATGACCCCTTCGTGATTTCACCTTCCAGCGTTTCAGAGCCAGCCCATGAGTTATCAGGTCTTAGCCCGTAAATGGCGCCCACAAACCTTTGCTGACGTCGTCGGCCAGGAACATGTGCTGACCGCACTGGCGAACGGCTTGTCGTTAGGGCGCATTCATCACGCTTATCTCTTTTCCGGTACCCGCGGGGTCGGTAAGACCTCCATCGCCCGTCTGCTGGCGAAAGGGTTAAACTGTGAAACCGGCATCACCGCCACCCCCTGCGGCGTGTGCGATAACTGCCGGGAAATTGAACAGGGGCGTTTTGTCGATCTGATTGAGATTGACGCCGCCTCGCGCACCAAAGTCGAAGATACCCGCGATCTGCTGGATAACGTCCAGTACGCGCCGGCCCGCGGCCGCTTTAAGGTCTATCTCATCGACGAAGTCCATATGCTGTCGCGCCACAGCTTCAACGCGTTATTAAAAACGCTGGAGGAGCCGCCGGCGCACGTCAAATTCCTGCTGGCGACGACGGATCCGCAGAAGCTGCCGGTGACGATCTTATCCCGCTGCCTGCAGTTCCATCTCAAAGCCCTGGATGTTGAACAGATCCGCCATCAGCTGGAGCATATTCTTGGCGAAGAGCAGATTGCCTTTGAGCCCCGTGCGCTGCAGCTCTTGTCGCGGGCAGCCGACGGCAGCCTGCGCGATGCCTTAAGCCTGACCGATCAGGCGATTGCCAGTGGAGAAGGACAGCTGACGGCCGCATCGGTGAGCACTATGCTCGGCACCCTTGATGACGATCAGGCGCTGTCGCTGATTGAAGCGCTGGTCGCTGCCGACGGCGAGCGGGTGATGGCGGGCGTCAATGACGCCGCCGCACGCGGCGTCGAGTGGGAGGCGCTGTTGGTGGAGATGCAGAGCCTGCTGCACCGCATCGCCATGGTACAGCTGTCGCCTTCGGCGCTGGGCGCCGATATGGCCACGGTCGAAGTGCGGATGCGCGAGCTGGCGCGAACTGTACCGCCGGGTGACGTTCAGCTTTACTACCAAACGCTGCTGATGGGCCGCAAAGAGCTGCCTTATGCGCCGGACCGGCGAATGGGCGTCGAAATGACGCTGCTCCGCGCGCTGGCGTTTCATCCGCGTAAGCCGCTGCCAGAGCCGGAAGTGCAGCCAGCACAGACCGCCGCGCCCGCGCCGCGTCAGCCGGTTGCCCCCGCTGCGCCGCCGCAGCAGCCGTCGCAGAGTTTGCCGCCGACCACCAGCCAGGTGCTGGCGGCCCGCAGCCACCTGCAGCGCAGCCAGGGAGCAACCACTCCAAAAAAGAGTGAACCGGCAGCCGCTTCCCGCGCGCGGCCGGTGAATAACGCTGCGCTGGAGCGACTGAGTTCGATTACCGAGCGCGTCCAGGCTCGTCCGGCGGCGGCTGCCCTTGAGCAGGCCCCGGCGAAGAAAGAGGCCTATCGCTGGAAGGCGACGACAGTGGTTGAAGAGGCCAAAGTCGAAGTCGCGACGCCAAAAGCGCTGAAAAAAGCGCTGGAGCATGAGAAGACGCCGGAGCTGGCGGCCAAGCTCGCCGAAGAAGCGGTCGAGCGCGACAGCTGGGCGGCGGAAGTGAGCCGGCTGGCGGTACCTAAGCTGGTCGAGCAGGTGGCGCTCAACGCGTGGAAAGAGCAGGAGGGCAGCCGCGTCTGTCTGCATCTGCGCCCCAGCCAGCGTCACCTCAATTCCACCGGCGCGCAGCAAAAGCTGGCTGAAGCGCTGGGGGTGTTGTACGGTACGCCGGTTGAATTGACCATCGTGGAAGATGATAATCCCGCGATGCGTACGCCGCTGGAGTGGCGGCAGGCTATTTATGAAGAAAAGCTCGCGCAGGCGCGCGAAGCCATTATCGCGGATAATAACATTCAGACCCTGCGTCGTTTCTTCGACGCCGATCTGGATGAAGAGAGTATCCGCCCCATTTGAACGCCAGTCTGACTGGCATTCAGTACCTTTAACGATGACTGAGAGAGAAGCCTATGTTTGGTGGAAAAGGCGGCCTGGGTAACCTGATGAAGCAGGCCCAGCAGATGCAAGACAAAATGCAGAAGATGCAGGAAGAGATCGCTCAGCTGGAAGTGACTGGCGAATCCGGCGCGGGTCTGGTGAAAGTGACCATTAACGGCGCGCACAACTGCCGCCGTGTGGAAATCGACCCAAGCCTGCTGGAAGACGACAAAGAGATGCTGGAAGATCTGGTGGCTGCCGCGTTTAACGACGCCGCGCGCCGCATTGAAGAGACCCAGAAAGAGAAGATGGCTTCCGTTTCTGCCGGTATGCAGCTGCCGCCAGGCTTCAAGATGCCGTTCTGATGCAAACCAGCCCGCTGTTAACTCAGCTTATGGAAGCGCTGCGCTGTCTGCCGGGCGTTGGCCCGAAGTCGGCGCAGCGCATGGCGTTTACCCTGCTGCAGCGCGATCGCAGCGGCGGTATGCGCCTGGCGCAGGCGCTGACGCGCGCGATGTCGGAGATCGGCCACTGCGCCGATTGCCGCACCTTCACCGAGCAGGAGGTGTGCAATATCTGCAGCAACCCGCGTCGCCAGGAAAACGGCCAGATCTGCGTGGTGGAGAGTCCGGCGGACATCCACGCCATCGAGCAGACCGGGCAGTATTCCGGCCGCTACTTCGTGCTGATGGGGCACCTGTCGCCGCTCGACGGCATCGGGCCAGATGACATCGGGCTCGATCGCCTTGAACAACGGCTGGAAGCGGAGTCGATCACCGAGGTGATCCTTGCCACTAACCCGACCGTTGAGGGTGAGGCGACGGCCAACTACATCGCGGAGCTGTGCGCGCAGTATGGCGTTGATGCCAGCCGCATCGCCCACGGCGTGCCGGTGGGCGGCGAGCTGGAAATGGTCGACGGCACCACGCTGTCCCACTCGCTGGCCGGTCGTCACAAGATTACTTTCTGAACAAATGGAGGCGGCCAGCGCCGCCTCCGCTTGAAAAATTTCCCCGCAGTCCCCATCTCCCACTCAACGGTTTTTTACCCCATTTAAAATGGCATTGTTGAGGTTGAATCAGATGAAAGGACAAGAAACTCGTGGTTTTCAGTCAGAGGTAAAGCAACTTCTGCACCTGATGATCCATTCCCTCTATTCCAACAAAGAAATCTTTCTGCGTGAGCTGATTTCCAACGCCTCTGATGCGGCCGATAAGCTGCGTTTCCGCGCGCTGTCGCAGCCGGATTTGTATGAGGGCGATGGCGAGTTGCGCGTACGGGTTTCGTTTGATAAAGACAACCGCACCCTGACCATCGCCGATAACGGTATCGGCATGAACCGGGAAGAGGTTATCGATCATCTCGGCACTATCGCCAAATCCGGCACCAAAGCGTTTCTGGAATCGATGGGTTCCGACCAGGCGAAAGACAGCCAGCTGATCGGCCAGTTCGGCGTCGGCTTCTACTCTGCCTTCATCGTGGCGGATAAAGTGACCGTGCGTACCCGTGCGGCGGGCGATAAACCTGAGAACGGCGTGTTCTGGGAATCCGCCGGCGAAGGGGAATATACCGTTGCCGACATCACCAAGGCCGATCGCGGCACCGAAATCACCCTGCATCTGCGTGAAGGCGAAGACGATTTCCTCAACGACTGGCGCGTGCGCTCCATCATCAGCAAGTATTCCGACCATATCGCGCTGCCGGTTGAGATTGAAAAGCAGGAAGAGAAAGACGGCGAAACCGTGATTTCGTGGGAAAAAATCAACAAGGCGCAGGCCCTGTGGACCCGCAGCAAGTCCGAAGTGAACGACGACGAATACAAAGAGTTCTACAAGCATATCGCTCACGACTATAGCGACCCGCTGACCTGGAGCCACAACCGCGTGGAAGGTAAGCAGGAGTACACCAGCCTGCTATATATCCCGTCGCAGGCGCCGTGGGATATGTGGAACCGCGATCATAAACACGGCCTGAAGCTGTACGTGCAGCGTGTGTTCATTATGGACGACGCCGAGCAGTTTATGCCGAACTACCTGCGCTTCGTGCGCGGCCTGATCGACTCCAACGATCTGCCGCTGAACGTCTCCCGTGAAATCCTGCAGGACAGCAGCGTGACCCGCAACCTGCGTACCGCGCTGACCAAACGCGCGCTGCAGATGCTGGATAAGCTGGCGAAAGACGACGCTGAAAAATATCAAACCTTCTGGAAACAGTTCGGCCTGGTGCTGAAAGAGGGCCCGGCGGAAGATCCGAGCAACCAGGAAGCGATCGCCAAACTGCTGCGTTTCGCGACGACGCATACCGACTCCTCCGCGCAGACCGTGTCGCTGGAAGAGTATGTCTCGCGGATGAAAGAAGGCCAGGAGAAGATCTACTACATCACTGCCGACAGCTATGCGGCGGCGAAGAGCAGCCCGCACCTCGAACTGCTGCGTAAGAAAGGGATTGAAGTTCTGCTGCTCTCCGATCGCATCGACGAGTGGATGATGAGCTACCTGACCGAGTTCGACGGCAAAGCGTTCCAGTCGGTGGCGAAAGCCGACGAGTCGCTGGACAAGCTGGCGGATGAAGTGGACGAGTCCACCAAAGAAGCTGAAAAAGCGCTGGAGCCGTTCGTTGAGCGTGTGAAAAACCTGCTTGGCGACCGGGTGAAAGAGGTGCGTCTGACCCATCGTCTGACCGACACCCCGGCGATTGTCACTACCGATGCCGATGAGATGAGCACGCAGATGGCGAAGCTGTTCGCGGCAGCGGGCCAGGCGGCACCGGAAGTGAAATACATCTTCGAACTGAACCCGGCGCATCAGCTGGTGAAACGCGCCGCCGATACCCAGGATGACGCCCAGTTCGGCGAATGGGTGGAACTGCTGCTGGATCAGGCGCTGCTGGCCGAGCGCGGCACGCTGGAAGATCCGAACCAGTTTATCCGTCGTATGAACCAGCTGCTGGCTTCCTGACGCGAAGCTGAACGAGTAGCCCGGCCGAGCGACGCGACGCCGGAAACGGAATAAATGCCCCGTCTGAGCAATTTGCTCCGGCGGGGCATTTCACATTGGATTGCATAAAATATCTCACCATTAACCGTTTCAGCCGCACCGCCTTCCTTGAGCCATCGCCGTTCTGGTGGTATGGTTTAGCGTTTTTGAAAAATTGAATCGACTTTTGAGGGGATTTTCGTAATGCGTATTATTCTGCTTGGCGCTCCGGGCGCGGGTAAAGGAACTCAGGCTCAGTTCATCATGGAGAAATACGGTATTCCGCAAATCTCCACCGGCGATATGCTGCGCGCGGCGGTAAAATCCGGCTCTGAGCTCGGTAAGCAAGCGAAAGACATTATGGACGCCGGCAAGCTGGTGACCGATGAGCTGGTCATCGCGCTGGTGAAAGAGCGTATCGCCCAGGAAGATTGCCGTAACGGTTTCCTGCTGGACGGCTTCCCGCGCACCATTCCGCAGGCTGACGCCATGAAAGAAGCGGGTATTACCGTTGATTACGTGCTGGAATTCGACGTGCCGGACGAACTGATCGTCGACCGCATCGTTGGCCGTCGCGTTCACGCGGCATCCGGTCGCGTATACCACATCAAATTCAATCCGCCGAAGGTGGAAGGCAAAGACGACGTGACCGGCGAAGAGCTGACCACCCGTAAAGACGACCAGGAAGAGACCGTGCGTAAGCGCCTGGTGGAATACCATCAGATGACAGCACCGCTGATCGGCTACTACACCAAAGAAGCGCAGGCGGGCAACACCAAATATGCCAAAGTCGACGGCACCAAAGCGGTAGCTGACGTGCGCGCTGAACTGGAAAAAATCCTCGGCTGATAAAGCCTTTTCTCATCCTGCTGCCGCAGGATGAGAACTCCTCTCATTTCTACCTTTTGCTATGATTGGTTCCGTTTAGCGCCATTTCAGCTACAATTGGCTGCGATTCAAATGGTTAAGAGGCGGTAATGCATCAGACGAAAACAGGTATCTTGCTGGCCAATTTAGGCACTCCCGATGCGCCCACCCCCGGTGCGGTGAAGCGCTATCTGCGACAATTCCTCAGCGACAAACGGGTGGTGGATACATCTCGTCTGCTATGGTGGCCGCTGCTGCGTGGCGTCATACTGCCGATTCGCTCCCCGCGCGTGGCGAAGCTCTATCAGTCCGTGTGGATGGAGGAGGGATCGCCGCTGATGGTATACAGCCGTCGCCAGCAGCAGGCGCTGGCCGCCAGGCTGCCGGATACGCCGGTGGCGCTGGGCATGAGCTATGGTTCGCCGTCGCTGGCCAGCGCGGTGGATGATTTACTGGCGCAGGGGGTGGGACACATCGTGGTGCTGCCGCTGTACCCACAATATTCCTGTTCGACGGTGGCCGCCGTCTGGGATGAGCTGGCGCGGATCCTTGCGAAAAAGCGCGCTATTCCGGGTATCTCGTTTATTCGCGACTATGCCGATCACCCGGACTATATCCATGCGCTGGCGGCCAGCGTGCGCGCCTCCTTCGCGGTGCACGGGGAACCCGATCTGCTGCTGCTCTCCTACCATGGGATCCCGCAGCGCTATGCCAACCAGGGCGATGATTATCCCCAGCGCTGTCGCGATACCACGCGGGAACTGGTTTCCGCGCTGGGGCTGCCGCCGGAGCGGGTGATGATGACCTTCCAGTCGCGCTTTGGCCGGGAACCCTGGCTGACGCCTTACACCGATGAGACGCTGAAGATGCTTGGCGAGCAGGGGACGAAGCATATTCAGGTGCTGTGCCCGGGGTTTGCCGCTGACTGTCTCGAAACGCTGGAAGAGATTGCCGTTCAGAACCGGGAAGTTTTCCTCGAAGCGGGTGGCGAGCAGTATGAATATATTCCGGCGCTAAATGCGGATGTGGCGCATATTGAGATGATGGTCAACCTGACGGCGCCTTATCGCTGATCGCGCGCAGGGCGGGGAATATGCTACTATTTCCCGCTTGTTCCCTGTTATTTAAGCGCCACTATGAAATTTCCCGGTAAACGCAAATCCAAACACTATTTTCCCGTCAACGCCCGCGACCCGCTGCTGCAGCAAATTCAGCCGGAGAATGAATCCAGCGTCTCCTGGGTGGTCGGTATCGACCAGACGCTGGTGGATATCGAAGCGAAAGTGGATGAAGCGTTTATCGTACGCTATGGTCTGAGCGCGGGCCACTCGCTGGTGATTGAAGATGACGTCGCCGAGGCGCTGTACCAGGAGCTGGTACGCAATAATCTCATTACCCATCAGTTTGCCGGCGGCACCATCGGCAATACCATGCATAACTACTCGGTGCTGGCGGACGATCGCTCGGTGCTGCTTGGCGTGATGTGCAGCAATATCGACATCGGCGGCTATGCCTATCGCTACCTGTGCAATACCTCCAGCCGCACCGATCTGAACTATCTGCAGGGCGTCGACGGCGCCATTGGCCGCTGTTTTACCCTGATCAGCGACAGCGGCGAGCGCACCTTCGCCATCAGCCCGGGTCACATGAACAAGCTGCGCCCGGAAAGCATTCCGGAAGCGGTGATCGCCGGCGCCTCGGCGCTGGTGCTCACCTCCTACCTGGTACGCTGCAAGCCGGGCGAGCCGATGCCAGACGCCACGATGAAAGCCATCGAGTACGCCAAAAAGCATGATGTTCCGGTGGTGTTAACTCTCGGAACTAAATACGTGATTGCCGATAACCCGGCGTGGTGGCAGCAGTTCCTGCAGGAGCATGTCTCGATTCTGGCGATGAATGAAGAAGAAGGGGAAGCCCTGACCGGTTTTGCCGATCCGCTGTCGGCGGCGGATAAAGCGCTGGACTGGGTCGACCTGGTGCTGTGCACTGCCGGTCCGGCGGGCCTGTATATGGCGGGCTTTACCGAAGAAGAGGCGAAGCGGAAAACCCAGCATCGGCTGCTGCCGGGGGCGATCCCGGAGTTTAACCAGTTTGAATTCAGCCGTGCGATGCGCCACCAGGATTGCGTTAATCCGCTGCGTATCTATTCACATATCGCCCCGTATATGGGCGGGCCTGAAAAAATCATGAATACCAACGGCGCTGGCGATGGCGCCCTGGCGGCGCTGCTGCATGACATCACCGCCAATAACTACCACCGCAATAACGTGCCCAACTCCAGCAAGCACAAATGCAAATGGCTGACCTACTCCTCACTGGCGCAGGTGTGTAAATATGCCAACCGCGTGAGCTATCAGGTACTGAACCAGCACTCGCCGCGTTTAACCCGCGGCCTGCCGGAGCGTGAGGACAGCCTGGAAGAGGCGTACTGGGATCGGTAAGCGCGGCCCTCTCCCGACGGGGAGAGGGCAGTACATCAGCCGGTGACCACTTCACCGGCCGGTGGCGTTTCCAAAAGCTGCAGCATGGCGCGGGCAATTTCCCGCTCGCCCATCACCACCTGATTAGCCCCGCGATCGATAATGTAGTCCACTTCATCATCGTAATGGGCGCGGGCGATGATCTCGATATTCGGGCATTTTTCCCGTGCGGAAGCGACAATCTCTCCGGCCTCGTAGCCGTTGGGGATAGTCAGCAGCAGCCAGCGGGCGCAGTCGAGATGCGCCAGTTCCATGATCTCTTCATTGGCGGCATTACCCAGCACCGCGCTGATCCCGCGCTCGCGTAACTCATCCACGCGGGTACGCGAGGTTTCAACCACCACCAGCGGGATCCCCTGGGCCATCAGCTTCTCGCCCAGCAGACTGCCGACGCGGCCGAAGCCAACCAGCAGCGCGTGGTTACAGATATCGACTGGCACCTGTTTCTCATCTTCCAGCACCTCTTCCAGCGTCTGCTCGTCGAGGGTTTCGGTTTTATCGAGATATTTTTCCAGCAGGGTAAACAGCACCGGGTTGAGCATAATCGAGATGATCGCCCCGGCCAGCACCAGGTTTTGTCCAGCCTGCGGCAGCAGGTTAAGCGCCATCCCCAGGCCGGCGAGAATAAAGGCAAACTCACCAATCTGCGCCAGGCTGGCGGCAATGGTCAATGCGGTACGCGGCGAATGACCAAACATACGCACGAGGAAAAAGGCGGCGGCGGATTTACCAAAGATAATAATCGCCAGTGTCGCCAGCACCGCCAGCGGCTGCTGCACCAGCACCATCGGGTCAAACAGCATGCCGACGGAGACAAAGAACAGCACCGCGAAGGCGTCGCGCAGCGGCAGGGTGTCATGGGCGGCGCGGTGGCTCAGCTCAGATTCGTTAAGCACCATGCCGGCGAAGAAGGCGCCAAGGGCGAAGGAGACATCAAACAGCTCCACGGCGCCGAAGGCGATGCCCAGCGCCAGGGCCAGCACCGACAGGGTGAACAGCTCGCGTGATCCGGTGGCGGCGCTGCGCGACATGATCCACGGCACCAACCGGCGACCGACCAGCATCATGATGGCGATAAAGGCCACCACTTTACCAATGGTGATCCCGAGGTCGAGGGCGAGAGAGGCGAAGCCAACGTCACCTTTCTCCGTCATCCCGGCAATCGCTGGCAGCAGGACCAGCGTCAGGACCATCACCAGGTCTTCTACAATCAGCCAGCCAATGGCAATCTGCCCGCGCTGACTGTCAATAAGCTGTCGCTCCTCGAGGGCACGCAGTAGCACCACGGTACTGGCGGTGGAGAGACACAGGCCAAAGACGATGCCGGTCATCAGCGACCAGCCAAGGGCGGCGGAAAGTGCCATACCCAGCAGCGTCGCCACGGCTATCTGGGCGATGGCCCCGGGAATGGCGATCGACTTTACCGCCATCAGATCTTTCAGGGAAAAATGCAGCCCGACGCCGAACATCAGCAGGATCACGCCGAGTTCTGCCAGTTCAGGAGCCAGTTTGGTATCAGCAACAAAGCCTGGGGTGAAAGGTCCGGCCAGCACGCCCGCTAAGAGATATCCCACCAGAGGAGAAATACGTAGCTTATTGGCAATCATGCCGAGAATAAAGGCGAGCACGAGGCCGCCGACAATGGTGGTGATAAGCGGTGTTGCGTGGTGCATTCCGTCTCCTTTCCAGTGGTGTATCGGTCCATTTTGCTACCCTATCCGGGTAATAGTTTATGACAAAAACGTTCACTTTGTTTATGAATAATTCTTGAATTGTGCAAAAAAATGGAATTAACCGGCCAAAAGGCACAGAAGGGAAAATCGCGGAGGGAATGCGCGCATCAGGCTGATGGCGCAAGGGATAACGGCGGCCAGCGTTGCACTTTGGCCGCCGGATAATCAGGCTTTTTGCCGGTTATCAGGAAGAAATATCGTCAGGAAACCCAGCAGCGGCAGGAAGGCACAGATTTTATACACCAGATCGATACTGGTATGGTCCGCCAGCAGGCCCAGCACCGCGGCGCCAAGGCCACCCATGCCAAAGGCGAAGCCGAAGAACAGGCCAGAAACCATGCCGATTCGACCCGGCAGCAGCTCCTGCGCATAGACCAGGATAGCGGAAAAGGCCGAGGCGAGGATAAAACCAATAATCACCGTTAAAATCCCCGTCCATTCAAGGCTGGCGTAGGGTAAAACGAGGGTAAACGGCGCCACACCGAGGATAGAGCCCCAAATCACATATTTACGTCCAATTTTATCGCCAACTGGCCCGCCGATTACCGTCCCGGCGGCAACCGCGAACAGGAAGGCAAACAGATGAAGCTGGGCATTTTGCACCGATAATCCGAACTTATGCATCAGATAAAAGGTGTAATAGCTGCTAATGCTCGCCATATAGAAATATTTCGAGAAAATCAGCATCAGCAGAATACCTACCGCCAGAATCACCTTATTGCGCGGCAGCGGATTAACGATCAGCGGCTTCGGTTTGCCTTTATTCATCCGGTGCTGCGCGGCATACCAGCGGCTGATTTGCGACAGCACCACAATAGCCAGCAGGGCGGCCAGCACGAACCAGGCGACGTTGCCTTTGCCATAGGGAGCGATAATCACCGCCGCCAGCAATGGACCAAGCGAGCTGCCGAAGTTGCCGCCGACCTGGAACAGCGACTGGGCCAGGCCGTGACGGCCGCCAGAGGCCATCCGCGCCACGCGGGATGATTCCGGATGGAAAACCGAGGAGCCGGTACCCACCAGCGCGGCAGCCAGCAGCACCATGCCGAAACTCCCGGCCAGCGCCAGCAGAATCAAACCGCAGAGGGTGAAGCACATGCCCACCGGCAGGGACCACGGCATTGAGCGCTTATCGGTGATGTAACCAATCACCGGCTGGAATAGCGATGAGGTCAGCTGGAAGGTGAGGGTGATCATCCCGATCTGCACGAAGGTAAGGGAGAACTCCGCCTGCAGCAGCGGGTAAATCGCCAGGATGAGCGACTGGATCATATCGTTAAGCAAATGGGACAGGCTGATCGCGCCTAAGATGCCAAACGAGGTGCGTGCTTTTTGCGGCGGCGCAGCGGGGCCGGACAGGGGTTGAGCGGTCTGATTGATTGCCATAGGTTCACGTCACTTTTTTATATAGCTTTCGTCATTTTTACGCCATGGCGACGACCCTGATTTTCCCGGCTACTACATGGGAAATATAACCAACGGGCTGACGCAATGCCATACAACGCGAAGGCGTATAGAGGATGCAGGTGGAATTATTATCCGACTAACATACCTGTCCTTAGGGGTTGAAGGAAGTCGCAATTCTGAAAACATATTTGTCAACGCGACTAACTCGCTATACTTTCGGCACTTGGGATTAAGTCAGGGAGTGAAGCATGCAGTATTTTAAACATCGCGTAGCGCTGGCGTTATTTGCCGCCTTATCGCTGGGCAGCCTGTCCGCACAGGCCTATGAGCAGGATAAAACCTATAAAATTACCATCCTGCACACCAACGATCATCACGGCCATTTCTGGCGCAATGACTACGGCGAATATGGTCTGGCGGCGCAGAAAACGTTGGTCGATGGCATCCGGAAAGAAGTGGCGGCGGAAGGGGGGAGCGTCCTGCTGTTATCCGGCGGCGATATTAATACCGGCGTGCCGGAGTCTGATTTACAGGATGCAGAGCCCGATTTTCGCGGCATGAACCTGATCGGCTACGACGCAATGGCGGTGGGTAACCATGAATTTGATAATCCGCTGAGCGTGCTGCGCCAGCAGGAAAAGTGGGCTAAGTTCCCGTTCCTGTCGGCCAATATTTATCAGAAAAGCACCGGCGAACGGCTGTTCAAACCCTGGGCGCTGTTTAAGCGCGGCGGGCTGAAAATCGCGGTGATTGGCTTAACCACCGACGATACGGCCAAGATTGGCAATCCGGAATATTTCACCGATATCGAATTCCGCAAACCGGCGGAAGAGGCGAAGCTGGTGATCCAGGAGCTGCAGCAGAATGAAAAGCCGGACGTGATCCTGGCCACCACCCATATGGGCCATTACGACAATGGCAACCACGGCTCTAACGCGCCGGGCGACGTTGAAATGGCGCGGAGTTTACCTGCGGGATCGCTGGCGATGATCGTCGGCGGTCACTCGCAGGATCCGGTATGCATGGCGTCGGAAAATAAAAAGCAGGTCGATTATGTGCCAGGCACCCCGTGCGCGCCGGATCGTCAGAACGGCATCTGGATCGTCCAGGCGCATGAGTGGGGCAAATACGTCGGCCGCGCCGATTTTGAGTTCCGCAACGGCGAGATGAAGCTGGTGCATTATCAGTTGATCCCGGTGAACCTGAAGAAAAAAGTGACTTACGATAACGGCCAAAGCGAGCGGGTGCTGTATACGCCGCAGATCGCAGAGAACCCGCAGATGATGTCGCTGCTGACGCCGTTCCAGAACAAAGGCAAAGCGCAACTGCAGGTCAAAATCGGTAGCGTGAATGGTCATCTGGAGGGCGACCGCAGTAAAGTGCGCTTTGTGCAGACCAATATGGGTCACCTGCTGCTGGCGGCGCAAATGGCGCGCAGCAACGCGGATTTCGCGGTGATGAGCGGCGGTGGGATCCGCGACTCCATCGAGGCGGGCGATATCACCTACAAGGATGTGATGAAGGTCCAGCCGTTCGGCAATGTGCTGACCTATGTCGATATGAGCGGCAAGGAAGTGGTGGATTACCTGACCGCCGTCGCGCAGATGAAGCCGGATTCCGGCGCCTATCCGCAGTTTGCTAACGTCAGCTTCGTGGCCAAAGATGGCAAACTGAACGATCTGAAAATCAAAGGCGAACCGGTGGATCCGGCGAAGACCTACCGAATGGCGACGCTGAGCTTTAACGCCACCGGCGGCGATGGCTATCCGAACATCGCCGATAAACCCGGGTATGTGAATACCGGCTTTATCGATGCCGAAGTGCTGAAAGAGTATATCGAGAAGAACTCGCCGCTGGATGCCGCCGCCTATGAGCCGAAAGGCGAGGTGAGCTGGCAGTAAGCCTGGGCTTCAGGTTGGCTATTTCCCCGGTGGCGCTGCGCTTACCGGGGCTACGAGTTGGGTATCCTGGATAAGGCGCGTGCGCCGCTATCCGGGATAGTGCCATCAATCGCGGCGGGCGATATCGGCGAACTTCGCGTCCAGAAGCTGCGCCAGATCGCTGGCCGCCAGCTCAATATCCAGACCGCGTTTGCCGCCGGAAATATAGATGGTGGCAAATTCCTGCGCCGGAGCGTCAATCACCGTCGGCAGGCGCTTCTTCTGCCCCAGCGGACTGATACCGCCCACCAGATAGCCGGTGATACGCTGCGCCACCATCGGGTCGGCCATGTCGACTTTCTTGGCGCCCAGCGCTTTCGCCACTTTCTTCAAATCCAGCTGCCCGGCGACCGGGGTGACGGCGACCGCCAGATGCTTCATATCGCCGTTAACGGCGACCAGCAGGGTCTTGTAAACCTGGTCGGCATTGAGGCCGAGCTTGCGCACCACTTCATCTCCGAAGTTGGTCTCATTGGGATCGTGATCGTAACTGTGGATCTGAAAGGGGATTTTGTTTTTTTCGAGTAATTTAACGGCGGGAGTCATAGCTATCCTTCTTACCAACCGGTTTTGCGTGACGTCAGAATACGCCCGCAGGTTGTCTAAAAAATAGTACCATCTTGCGCAATAGTGTTGGCAGTGATGGTCACTTTGAGCGACAATCAGACGATCCGGGATGCAAATCCCGGGATAATAATAATGATGAAATTCCTCTTTGACGGGCCAATAGCAATATTGGCCATTTTTTTAGGTCAGCATATCCGGCAGATTCCCTTCGCCATACAGGTGCAGCGCGCCGACGGCAACCACGTAGCGCCCCGGCGGCAAGGCCAGCAGCGTCTCGCGCCAGGCGAGATTGCGCTGGTGCATCAGCACATCATACAAAGACTGACTAAAGGTCGTCGGCAGCGATACCGCGCCGCGCGATGGCGGTTGCTCCAGCCACCAGCCGATCATCACCTGTAGCAGGCGGGCATTGGTCCGCCAGTGGCTCAGCGTATCCTCCAGCAGCGCCATCCCCCCGTCGGGCAGATCGCGCAGCAGCGCGATTTGGCTGTCGGCGCCTTCCAGCTCCATCACCGTTATGTTGCTCTCGCGGGCGGCCATCAGCAACTGATAATCGATGCCGTAATCCGGTCGCAGTCCCAGCTTCTGCGCCTGGGTGGCTTGTAGCACCATCGCCACCTGCCACAGCGGCTGGCTGTCGAACAGCCCGACCGACAGGCCCAGCTCGCCGGCTCGCGCCTCTAGCTCACTCAACTGCGCATCGCTCAGACGTTCTGCCAGCGGCGGGTAAGAGGGAAGGTTGCTAAACGGGGTTTCATTGCCGCTGATATCGGCCTCGACGATTAACGCATCGGCCTGGCGTATTTTTTTCAGAAGCTTCGCCGGCGGCGGCGCCATGTCGCGGGTGCCCATATGGATGCTGCCGACGAGGTGCAAATAGCGTTCGCCGGGCAGAACGATATCCATCGCAGGCCAGGAATAAGACGAGCCGACGGCGGCTCGCCACAGCATTTTTATCCGGTTTAACAGGCCCATACGCGCTCCGAAGTGTGAGGACTTCATGCTAGCGCATATGGTGATACACGTCACCCTTCCGGCGGGCTTTTCTTGTGTCAGCAAAAAACGGGCGCCGAACAACGTCGGCGCCCGTTTCATCTGACGGCGTTTACTCTTTTGGTTTAAAGCGCAGCAGGCGGTTGGCGTTACTCACCACGGTGATCGACGACAGCGCCATCGCCGCGCCAGCGACCACCGGGTTGAGCAGGGTGCCGGTCAGCGGCCAGAGGATCCCGGCGGCAATCGGGATGCCCAGCGAGTTGTAGACAAACGCGCCCAGCAGGTTCTGTTTCATATTGCGTAAGGTCGCTTTCGAAATCGCCAGCGCATCGGCCACGCCGTGAAGACTATGGCGCATCAGGGTGATCGCCGCGGTTTCAATAGCGACATCGCTGCCGCCGCCCATGGCGATCCCGACATCCGCCTGGGCCAGCGCCGGAGCGTCGTTAATGCCGTCGCCAACCATCGCCACTTTGTGCCCCTGGCTCTGCAGTCGTTTAATGGCATCGGCTTTACCGTCCGGCAGCACGCCGGCGATCACTTCATCAATGCCGGCTTCTTTGGCGATGGCCTTCGCGGTGGTGGGATTATCCCCGGTAAGCATCACCAGCCGGTAGCCCTGCCGATGCAGGCGGGCCAGGGCGTCGACGCTGTCTTCGCGCAGCGGGTCACGGATGGCGAACAGCGCGGCCGCCTGACCATCCACCGCCAGCAGCACCGGCGTGGCGCCGCGCGAGGCCTGCGCCGTCATCTCGCTTTCTATGTCGGCGGTATTGATATGCTGCTCGTTGAGCAGCGCCTGGTTGCCGAGCAGCAGGCGATGACCTTCCGCTTCGCCGCTGACGCCAAGGCCGCGCAGGGTGCGGAAGCCGCTCACTTCCGGCAATGAGCTGTCGGCGGCTTTATCAAGGATCGCTCGCGCCAGCGGGTGGCTCGAACCCTGCTCCAGCGCGGCGGCAAGACGCAGCGCGGTATGCTCATCAACGCCAGCGAAAGTTTTCACCGCCACCACCTGCGGCTTGCCTTCAGTCAGGGTGCCGGTTTTATCGAACACCAGGGTGTCGAGCTCGCTGGCGCGCTGCAGGGCATCGGCGTCGCGTACCAGCACACCATACTCTGCCGCCCGGCCAACACCGGAAATAATCGACATCGGCGTCGCCAGGCCTAACGCGCATGGACAGGCGATAATCAGTACCGTGGTGGCAATGACCAGGGTATAGACGATCTGCGGCGCCGGGCCGAAGAAGTACCAGATCGCGGCGCTGATCAGCGCAATGGCGACTACCGCCGGAACAAATACGGCGGAGATTTTATCCGCCAGCTGGCCGATCTCCGGCTTGCTGCTCTGCGCCTGGCGCACCATACGGATAATTCTTGCCAGCGTGGTCTGGCTGCCGACGGCGCTGGCGGTGAACAGCACGCTGCCGTCCTGCACCACGGTGCCGGCGTGAATGGCATCGCCATCGCCTTTTTGCTGCGGCACCGGTTCGCCGGTGAGCATCGCTTCATCAAACCAGGCTTCGCCCTGGCTTATCACGCCGTCAACCGGAACGCGGTCGCCGGTGGTCAGGCGCAGCGTCATACCCGCCTGAACTTCCGCGAGCGGCAGATCCTTTTCCCCCTCAGGGGTCACCACGTGGGCTGAAGGCGGCGTCAGATCGAGCAGTTTCTCCAGCGCTTTCGAGGAGCGCTGGCGGGCGCGGGCCTCCAGCATATGGCCGAGGTTAATCAGGCCGATAATCATCGCGCTGGCTTCGTAATACAGATGCCGGGCTTCCATCGGAAACCACTGCGGCCACAGGTTGACGCTCATCGAGTACAGCCAGGCGACGCCGGTGCCGAGCGCCACGAGCGTATCCATGGTGGCGGTGCCATTTTTCAGGCTTTTCCACGCGCTGCGGTAGAAGTGGCCGCCGGCAAAGACCATGACGGCGAGGGTGATAAGACCGATGACCAGCCACAGCGAACGGTTGTCGTCGCTGACCATCATGTTATCGCCGATCATCCCCCAGACCATCACCGGCACGCCGACCAGCAGGGCGACAATCGCCTGCCAGCGAAAACGCTTCATCGTAGCAATAGCGGTTTCCTGCTGGCGTTCGCGGCGTTGCAGATCGTCTTCGATCGCCTCCGCGCCATAGCCGGCTTTCTCCACCGCCTGCACTAATTCTGCGGCGGACGCACTGCCCATCACCAGCGCCGTGCGTTCCGCCAGGTTAACCCGCGCCTGTGAGACGCCCGGCACCGCGGCAAGCGCGTTTTGTACCCGGGAGACGCAGCTGGCGCAGCTCATGCCGTTGATCAGCAGCTGTTGACTGTCATCTTCGTCATGGGCTGCCGGAAGCTCAGGAGTGGCCGCTGTCAGTGCTTCCGACGGGATTGATGATTCTGCCAGCGGTTTAGCCTTTGGGTGGCTGAGCTCCGCGCCGTATCCGGCTTGTTTCACAGTTTCAATCAGCGCTTGCGCGCTGGCGCTGCCCGTGACATGGGCTTCAGTGAGGGTCACCTCTGCTTGCTCAACGTCAGGACGCTGTTCCAGACTCTCTTTCACGCGTTTGACGCAGTGGCCGCAGGAGAGGCCATCCAGCGTCAGGTCGATAGTGTTAGACATACAAAAACTCCTGAATAATTTTCCGGTCAACGATTGACCAGACCCACTCTTTCATCGAGTATTAAGAAGGTTAAACCTTCCAGCAAGGGGAAGGTCAAGGAGAAAAAATGAATATCAGCGATGTGGCGAAAAAAACCGGTTTAACCAGCAAAGCGATTCGTTTTTACGAAGAGAAGGGGCTGGTGACGCCGCCGTTGCGGAGCGAAAACGGCTACCGCACTTACAGTCAGCAGCATCTCGATGAGCTGACGCTGCTGCGCCAGGCGCGGCAGGTGGGGTTTAACCTGGAAGAGTGCCGCGAGCTGGTGGCCTTGTTCAACGACCCGTCGCGGCACAGCGCCGATGTGAAAAAACGCACGCTGGAGAAAGTGGCGGATATCGAGAACCATATCCGCGAGCTGCAAAATATGCGCGCGCACCTGCTGGCGCTGGCCGAATCCTGCCCCGGCGACGACAGCGCGGAGTGCCCGATTATCGATAATCTTTCCGGCTGCTGCCATCGCAAGGCGCAGGCTTAACGGACGACGGGTCTGATTCGTAGCGTAATTCCTTCTACGGCAATTACTTCAACCTTGCTGCCCGCCGCGAGGTCTTCATCGGCAATCACCGGCCAGGAGCTGTCGCCCACGCGTACATGGCCACGGCCGTTTACCAGCGGGGCATCCAGCGTCAGGCGGCGGCCCACCAGTTGCTGCCCGCGTTGGTTGAGCTGAGCATCGGCCGGACGCTGCGTTTTGACCCGCTTGCGCAGCCATTTCGACCACAGCCACGCCGCCAGCAGGGTGAGAACGGCAAACAGCGTCCCTTGCCATTCCCAGTTCAGCGGCAGGAGCCAGGTCAGGGCGCCGGTCACCACGCCAGCGACGCCGCTCCACAGCAGATAGCCGCTGCCGCCAAGCATCTCGGCCGCCAGCAGCAGCCCGCCCAGGCTTAACCAGAACAGATGCGGATGGGCGAAGATCATGTCGATCATGATTTTTTCCGATCGCCAGCGCCTTCTTTGATCAGCTCGCTGATCCCGGCAATCGATCCCATCAGGCTACTGGCATCCAGCGGCATCAGCACCACTTTGCTGTTGTTAGCGGCGCCAATCTGCTGCAGCGCATCGGTGTACTTCTGCGCCACGAAGTAGTTGATCGCCTGAATATCGCCCGAGGCGATTGCCGAGGAGACCATCTGAGTGGCGCGGGCTTCCGCTTCGGCGGAACGTTCGCGAGCTTCGGCCTGCAGGAAAGCGGACTGCCGTTCCCCCTCGGCTTTGAGGATCTGCGACTGCTTTTCCCCTTCCGCTTTCAGAATTTCCGCCTGTCGCACCCCTTCGGCCTCAAGGATATAGGCGCGTTTGGTACGTTCGGCTTTCATCTGGGCGTTCATTGAGGCAATAAGCTCCGCCGGCGGGCGAACGTCGCGAATTTCGACGCGGGTGATTTTTACTCCCCACGGATTAGTGGCGTCGTCAACGATATGCAGCAGACGGGTGTTAATGCTGTCGCGTTGGGAGAGCATTTCGTCCAGCTCCATCGAGCCGAGCACGGTACGGATATTGGTCATCGTCAGGTTGACGATCGCCTGCTCAAGATTGCTGACCTCGTAGGCGGCCTTTGGCGCGTCAATCACCTGAATAAAGCAGACAGCGTCGATGGTGACGTTGGCGTTATCCCGGGAGATAACCTCCTGCGAGGGGATGTCGAGCACCTGCTCCATCATGTTCACTTTGCGGCCGATTCGGTCCATAAACGGCACGACTAAGCTTAATCCCGGCTGCAGCGTCTGGGTAAAGCGCCCAAAACGTTCTACCGTCCACTGATAGCCTTGCGGGACAATTTTCACCGCCGCGGCCACAATGACCAGCGCGACGAAAATAAGGATAGGAATAAAAATCAGCATCAAAAACCTCCTGTCTTGTTGCCTGGTGGGGCGCTACAAGGAAATAGCGCATGTTTAAACTGAGTATATCTTTCTCCTCATCCTGGAGAAAGGAAAGTGGGGTAAACTAGCGGTGTTTCAGAAAATAATCAGGAAGACTCATGAAGGAAAATAACGCGCTTTTGCGTCTCGAGGGTGTGGGGTTTAAGACCGACGACGCAGTTATTTTACACAATATCACTCTTCAGCTCAGACCCGGAGAATTTAAGCTGATTACCGGGCCTTCCGGCTGCGGGAAAAGCACCTTGCTGAAGATTATCGCCTCGCTGCTCAGCCCAACCTCCGGACGCCTGTTTTTTGACGATGTGGATATCGCGACGCTGTCGCCGGAAACCTATCGTCAGCAGGTGTCTTACTGCGCGCAGACGCCGGCGCTGTTCGGTGATTCAGTCTACGATAACCTGGTTTTTCCGTGGCAGATCCGCAACAAACAACCCGATCCGCAGGCGCTGGTGGCTGACCTGCAGCGCTTTGGCCTTGGCGAAAATATGCTGGAAAAGTCTATTAACGAACTGTCCGGCGGGGAAAAGCAGCGCGTATCGCTGATCCGCAATTTACAATTTCTACCGCGCGTGCTGCTGCTGGACGAAATTACCAGCGCGCTGGATGAAAGTAATAAACAGAATGTGAATGACATTATTCATGGCTACGCGACGGAAAAACAGGTCGCTGTTCTGTGGGTCACCCACGATCGCAACGAAATTTCGCATGCCGATGAAGTGATTACGCTGCAACCTGCCGGCGGAAACATGCAGGAGGTACAGCATGAACGGGCATAACATTACGAACGAATCGCTGGCGCTGTCGATGGTGCTGGTGCTGATCGCTATTCTGGTCAGCTATCGGGAAAAACTGGCACTGGAAAAAGATATTATCTGGAGTATTTGCCGGGCGATCGTGCAGCTGATTATCGTCGGCTATGTGCTGAAATATATCTTTAACGTCAATCATGCGGTTCTGACGCTGTTGATGGTGCTGTTTATCTGCTTTAACGCGGCGTGGAATGCGAAGAAGCGCAGTAAATATATCGATAAAGCTTTTGTCTCGTCGTTTATCGCCATCACCACCGGCGCCGGACTAACGTTGGCGGTACTGGTCTTTTCGGGGTCGATCGCCTTCGTGCCGATGCAGGTGATCCCGATTGCCGGGATGGTGGCCGGGAACGCCATGGTGGCGGTGGGGCTGTGCTACAACAATATGGGCCAGCGCTTCAGCAGCGAGCAGCAGCAGATTCAGGAGAAGCTGAGCCTCGGCGCGACGCCGAAGATGGCTGCGGCGCGGCTGATTCGCGAGAGCATTCGCGCGTCATTGATTCCCACCGTCGATTCAGCGAAAACGGTCGGGCTGGTGAGCTTGCCTGGGATGATGTCGGGGCTAATTTTTGCCGGTATTGACCCGGTGAAGGCGATTAAGTACCAGATCATGGTGACCTTTATGCTGCTGTCGACCGCCAGCCTGTCGACGATTATCGCCGGCTATCTGACCTACCGGAAGTTCTTCAATGCCCGTCATCAGCTGGTGGTAACGCAGCTGAAAAAGCACCCATGAACGATCCCGGGTTGCGGCGTTCACGCCTTACCCGGGCTACCACGGCGTAATCTGTAGCCCGGATAAGCGTAGCGCTATCCGGGTCAGCGCCTCTGATTAGTACAGCAGCGAATACAGCTGGCGGCGGTATTTGGCGGCCAGCGCATCGCCGGTACCGAGGGCGGCGAGGATCTCCTGCAGCATCTTGCGCGCCTGGCCATCGCCGGCGCCTAAATCCTTCTGCAGATGGCTGAACAGCAGCGCCAGCGCTTCTTCATTACGCCCGACCTGATGCAGCTGCAGCGCCAGCTGGGAGGCCAGCTGCGCATCGTCCGGATTCTGTTCCACCTGCTGCTGCAGTTGCTGGATTTCCGGGGTGTCGGCGGCCTGTTTGAGCAGCTCAATCTGCGCCACCAGACCCTGATAGTGGGTGTCCTGATCCTGCAGCGGGATGGTTTTCAGCACGCTTTCCGCTTCATCGGAACGGTGCAGGGCAATCAGCGTTTCCGCCAGCAGCAGACCAATCTGGCTGTCCTGATTCGACAGCTGCCAGGCTTCCTTCAGCAGCGGTAATGCCTCGGCGTATTTTTCTTCCTGCATCAGGGCCAGCGCCTGCTGGGCTTTCAGCTCCTCTTCACGCGGCAGGACTTTATCCAGCAGGGCGCGAATCGCTTCCTCCGGCTGCGGGCCTTCAAAACCGTCCACCGGCTGGCCGTTCTGGAACAGATAAACTGTAGGGATGGCGCGCAGACCAAACTGTGAAGCGAGCATTTGCTCGGCGTCGCAATCAACCTTCGCCAGCGTGAACTGGCCGTTATACTGGGCGGCCAGGCGCTCGAGGACTGGGGTCAGTTGTTCGCAGTGCTGGCTGCGGGCAGACCAGAAATAAAACAGCACCGGGACGTTCATGGACTGCTGTAGCGTCTGCTGCAGGTTCGCTTCGCTAATATTGACAATATTCTGTTCGGACATGGGCATTTCTCGTTAGTCGATTTCTGTTTTACATGGGGGCGGCATGCCGCGCTTCAACTCAGCCGTGGATAATTTTGTCCATCGCGCGGGCGGGCAGCAGGCGTTTGAGCAGCGCCACCGCATGGGTGACCAGGGTGACCGGATAGCGCAGCTTTGGCTTATCGCTGGTAAAAGCGTGGCGCACTTTTTCCACCACCGCCTCCGGTCCGAGGGTAAAGCGGGCGGCAATGCCCGGATTTTCTACGGGTTTATCGCTTTGCGTCTGGTTGACGTTATCGGTAAAGCGGGTGCGGATCGGGCCCGGTTCAATCAGGCTGACCTGAATACCACTGTGGCGCAGTTCCATGCGTAGCGCATCGGACCACGCCTCGAGGGCGTATTTACTGGCGGCATAGGCCCCGCGACCGGGACTGGCAATAAGCCCCATCACCGAGGAGGTCATCACGATGCGCCCTTCGCCGTGCAGCGTCATCGCCGGCAGCAGCAGCATGGTCAACTGATGCGCGCCGAAAAAGTTGGCGGAAAACTGCTGTTCCATCTGCTGGCGGCTGATGGTGTTCAGCGGGCCATAGACGCCATAACCGGCGTTATTGAACAGGCCATAGAGACGATTATCGGTCAGCGCAATCACCTCCGCCGCCGCGCGCTCCACGCTCTGTGGGTCATCCAGATCGAGCAAAATACCGGTTAGCCCCAGCTCCTGCATCCGCGCGACGTCCTCCGCTTTGCGGCAGGCCGCCAGCACGCGAAAGCCCTGGCGGGTTAAATCCAGCGCGCTTTCCAGACCAATTCCGCTGGAACAGCCTGTCACTAAAACCGTTTTTTGCATAACTTTACCTGTCAGCGACCCCTGGCGTTCAGGAGTCATGATTAACTAAGGGAGCCAGCCGGTTCGCCATCCAGTCGGCGATAAACGGCTGCGCGTCGCGATTTGGGTGAATGCCGTCGTCCTGCATCCATTGCGGTTTGAGATAGACCTCCTCCATAAAAAAAGGCAGGAGAGGAATATCGAACTCTTTGGCCAGGGCCGGGTAAATCGCGCCGAAGGCTTCATTATAGCGGCGGCCATAGTTCGCCGGCAGGTGAATTTGCATCAGCAGCGGCTCGGCGTTGGCCGCTTTGATATCTTTAATAATGGTGCGCAGTGTTTGCTCGGTCTGCTGTGGCGGAAAACCGCGCAGCCCGTCATTGCCGCCGAGCTCAACCAGCACCCAGCGCGGCTGATGCTGCTTAAGCAGCGCTGGCAGGCGGGCCAGCCCCTGCTGCGAGGTATCGCCGCTGATGCTGGCGTTCACCACCGGTGTTTTCGCCTGCCACTTCTCATTGAGCAGCGCAGGCCAGGCGGCGTTGGCCGCCATTCGATAGCCAGCGCTCAGGCTGTCGCCGAGGATCAGCAGCGTGTCCGCCGCCATTGCGCGGCAGGTAAACAGGAACAAAAACAGGAAAGGCACATGCCAGCGGAAAACATACTTGAAGTTCATCATCTTAAGAAGTCCGTCGGTCAGGGAGAGCATCAGCTCTCCATCCTTACCGGAGTTGAGCTGGTTGTCAAACCGCGGCAGACCATCGCCCTGATCGGCGAGTCAGGTTCCGGTAAATCGACCCTGCTGGCGATCCTCGCTGGCCTGGACGATGGCAGCAGCGGGGAAGTCTCGATGCTGGGCAAACCGCTGCATCGGATGGATGAGGAGGCGCGGGCGGCGCTGCGGGCGCAGCACGTTGGCTTTGTTTTTCAGTCGTTTATGCTGATCCCGACGCTCAACGCCCTGGAGAACGTCGAGCTGCCGGCGCTGCTGCGCGGCGCCAGCGACAGTGAGAGCCAGGGCGATGCCCGCGCGCTGCTTGAGCAGTTGGGGCTTGGCAAACGCCTGCACCACCTGCCGGCGCAGCTCTCCGGCGGCGAACAGCAGCGGGTGGCGCTGGCCCGGGCCTTCAACGGGCGCCCGGCCCTCCTGTTCGCCGATGAGCCCACCGGCAACCTCGATCGCCAGACCGGGGACAAAATTGCCGATCTGCTGTTCTCGCTTAATCGCGAACACGGCACCACCCTGATCCTCGTCACTCACGATCCGCTGCTGGCGGCGCGCTGCGACCGCCGTCTGCGCCTGGTGGATGGCCAACTGCGGGAGGAAGCATGATCGCCCGCTGGTTCTGGCGCGAATGGCGCTCGCCGTCGCTGCTGATCGTCTGGCTGGCGTTAAGCCTCGCCGTGGCCTGCGTGCTGGCCCTGGGGTCGATAAGCGATCGGATGGAGAAAGGCCTTAGCCAGCAAAGCCGTGAGTTTATGGCCGGCGACCGTACGCTGCGCAGTTCGCGCGAGGTACCCGCCGAGTGGATCGCGCAAGCGCGGAAGTCAGGGCTGACCGTCGGCGAGCAGCTGAGCTTCGCCACCATGACGTTCGCCGGTGATACGCCGCAGCTGGCGGACGTTAAGGCGGTGGACGACCGCTATCCGCTGTATGGCACCCTCGAGACGCAGCCGCCGGGGCTGAAGCCGCAGGCGGGGAGCGTGCTGCTGGCGCCAAGGCTGATGGCGCTCCTGAACCTGAAAACCGGCGATACGATTGACGTTGGCGATGCCACGCTGCGCATTGCCGGGGAAGTGATTCAGGAGCCGGATGCAGGGTTTAACCCCTTCCAGATGGCGCCGCGACTGATGATGAATATGGCTGACGTGGCAAAAACCGGGGCCGTGCAGCCCGGCAGTCGCGTCGCATGGCGCTATAAGTTCGCCGGTAACGCGCAACAGCTGGCGGATTATGAACAATGGCTGCTGCCGAAGCTCGGCGCGGAACATCGCTGGACTGGCCTTGAACAGGACGACAGCGCGCTGGGCAAATCCCTTGAGCGCTCGCAGCAATTCCTGCTGTTATCCGCGCTGTTGACGCTGCTGCTGGCCGTTGCCGCGATCGCCGTGGCGATGAGCCACTACTGCCGCAGTCGCTACGATCTGGTCGCAATTTTGAAGACGCTGGGCGCCGGGCGGGCGCAGCTGCGCAAGCTCATCGTCGGCCAGTGGCTGCTGCTGCTGACGCTGTCGGTAATAAGCGGCGGGGTCGTGGGCCTGGCGCTGGAGCGCCTGCTGCTGTTGATGCTCAAACCGGTGCTACCCGCCGCGCTACCCGCTGCCAGCGGTTGGCCGTGGCTGTGGGCTATCGGGGCGACAGGCGTCATTTCCCTGCTGGTGGGCCTGCGGCCGTATCGACTGCTGCTGGCGACCCTGCCGCTGCGAGTGCTGCGTCAGGATGTGGTGGCTAACGTCTGGCCGCTGAAACACTATATTCCTGTGGTCTGCGCGGTGGTGGTCGGCGGGCTGGCCTGGCTGATGGGCGGCAGCCCGCTGCTGTGGTCGGTGCTGGCCGGGGCGGTGGTGCTGGCGCTGCTGTGCGGCCTGGTGGGCTGGGGATTGCTGTGGCTGCTCAAACGCCTGACGCTCAAAGCCTTGCCGCTGCGTCTGGCGGTGAACCGCCTGCTGCGCCAGCCGTGGTCGACCCTCAGCCAGCTGGCGGCGTTTTCCCTGTCGTTTATGCTACTGGCGCTGCTGTTGGTGCTGCGCGGCGATCTGCTTGACCGCTGGCAGCAGCAGTTGCCCCCGGAAAGCCCGAACTACTTTCTGATCAATATCGCCCCTGAGCAGATAATGCCGGTGAAGACTTTCCTCGCCGAACACCAGACCCGGGCGGCGGAATTTTATCCGATCGTCCGGGCTCGTCTGACGCAGATCAACGGTCACTCCACGGACGGGAACAAAGACGAAGCGCTGAATCGCGAGCTTAATCTCACCTGGAGCGAACAGCGTCCGGATCATAATCCGCTGGTGGCCGGTAGCTGGCCGCCGAAGCCGGGCGAGGTATCGATTGAAGAGGGACTGGCGCAGCGGCTGGGGGTGAAGATCGGCGATACGGTGACCTTTACCGGCGATACTCAGGACTTCAGCGCGAAGGTCAGCAGCGTGCGCAAAGTTGACTGGGAGAGCCTGCGGCCCAACTTCTTCTTTATTTTCCCCTCCGGGGCGCTGGACGGGCAGCCGCAGAGCTGGCTCACCAGCTTCCGCTGGGATAACGGTCCCGCGATGTTGACCCAGTTGAACCGCGAGTTTCCCACCGTTAGCCTGTTGGATATCGGCGCCATCCTGCGTCAGGTCGGCCAGGTGCTCTCCCAGGTCAGCCGGGCGCTGGAGGTGATGGTGGGCCTGGTCACGGCCTGCGGCGTGCTGCTGTTGCTGGCGCAGGTCCAGGTCGGTATGCGCCAGCGGCATCAGGAGCTGGTGGTCTGGCGCACGCTGGGGGCCGGGAAATCGCTGCTGCGCGCCACGCTGTGGGCGGAGTTTGCCCTGCTGGGGCTGGTTTCCGGACTGGTGGCGGCGATAGGCGCGGAAGTGGCGCTGGCGATGCTGCAGACGAAAGTGTTTGATTTCCCCTGGACGCCGGACTGGCGCTTGTGGGTGATGCTGCCGCTGACGGGAGCGGTGTTGTTATCTCTGTGCGGCGGCGGGCTGGGGCTGCGTTTGTTAAAGGGGAAAGCGTTGTTCCGTCAGTTTAGCCAGTAAGATTATTGCATTTTGATGATGCGCCGCCGTTTTTGGCGGCGCTTTTATTTTAAGCGCACAAATTGATAACTCGTTGATTTTTAAGCGCACAAAACATTAAAAAACCGACAACACGCTGTATTGATTCGCGGTTAATATTCAGCTGGTAAATATAAGGTTGCTTATTAATCAAGGAAAAACTATGGCACATAAAATAAAAGCGCTGGCGGTCTCGATCGGCGCAACACTGGTGTTCGCTTCATTTGCTTCCCACGCGGAGATCACGCTGCTGAAACAAGATCCGCAGGCGGGCGATCCGTTAAGCCGGCTTAACTTTACCGTCGGCGGGAGTATTCGTCCGCAGTTCAACATGATGAGCGGCGATGGTGATAAAGGATCCTATAAGCGTAACGGTTTCGACGGTGGCACCCGTTTCCGCTTCGCGGCGGATTACTACCTGTTCGATGATATTAGCTGGATCAGCTACTACGAACTGGGGGTGAACATTCCGGCACTGTTTGACTGGGATAACCACTACGCGGAAGGCGCAAACAATACCACCCGCCGCATGCTGTATACCGGCCTGAAAAGCGATACCTGGGGTACGTTAACCTACGGGCAGCAGAACAGCATTTACTATGATGTGGTGGGGGTGAAAACCGATATCTGGGACTACGACATGATCGGCCAGGCCCCGGGAAACGGTATTAACGGCGATTACGATGGCTCCTATCGTTCACGTAATATGCTGAAATATAAGAAAACCGTGGGTGATGTCGATCTTTACGGCTCTTATCTGTTCGAAGATAGTGAGTATCTGCCGGGCAACGGCCTGCGCTACAAGCGTAAAGGCGGCGGTTCTGTTGGTGCGGACTACCACATCATGAAGGACCTGACCTGGGGTACCGCGTGGAACTATACCCGCGCCGAAATGCGCGACCCGTCAAGCGCCGACAGCAAAACCTATGACCAGAACATCGTCGGTACCGCGCTGAGCTGGACCCCGGATAACTGGACCTTCTCCTTCGGCGGCGGCTGGTATCAGAACTTCCTCACCACCAAAAAAACCGATGTGCATAACTACTTCGCCGGCGACGCCTGGGGGATTGAATATTTTGCGGGCTATAAATTCCCGATCAATCAATACGCTGTTAAATCTATTCAGCCGTACTTTATGGGCGACCGCCTGCAGTACGTGAATGGCCGCAACTACCAGCGTATCGATAACGGTCTGGGGATCAGCTTCCAGCTGGATTACGGTTTCCGCGTTGACTACGAACACGTGTTTACCTCCAGCACCGACAACCTGGGGGATATGAACCTGGTGCGTCTGCGTTACGACTTCTAAGCGGTCACAACTCCCCGGTCGCGCTGCGCTACCGGGGCTATAAATTGCGCCGACCAGTAGCCCGGCTAAGGCGTTTACGCCGCAAGCCGGGACAATAGCGCATGCGATTACTTCGCCAGCCAGGCGGCGACCTCCTGCCAGCTGCCGCGAAACAGGATCTTCCCGGCTTTTTTCCCCAACTGATAGCGATACATCGGGTCGTAGTATTCTTCCAGCAGCGGCACCAGCCAGGCGAAGTGCGCCTCGGTGCTGGCGGTGCGCTGCTGCTGCACCAGCGCCGCGTCGAGCCGTTCAGTCAGCTGAGCAAAACGCTGCAGCCCCAGGCGACGGCGGATGGCAAACAGACCATGATGGAGGTACTCGCCGTATGCCAGCCAGCCTTTCTCTTCGCCATACGCGGCGATGAAGTCGCGATACATGCGATCGAAGTACTCTTCGCGCAGCCGTTCGAGGCGAACGTCAAATGGATCTTCCACCACCGCCAGCGGCGATTGCGCCATGCGGAGGCGCAGGCACTCCGGCAGATGGTTGGCACCGATCATATGGCCTTCATCTTCCAGCACCCAGCGGGTCTGCTGTTCGGCTTTTTTAAGCAGGCTGACCGCCAGGTGGTTTTCAAAGGTGGCCTGCGGGTGCTGATCCTGCAGGGTTCGACCGAATGAAGAACCGCGGTGATGGGCAAGCCCTTCCAGATCGATACCGTCCGGTCGCGAGCAGACCAGCTGAGTTTTGCCATTGCCGGTGCAGCCGCCAATCAGCACAATCGGGCGCTGTACCAGTTCGTCGGTGGCCTGGATCGCCGCCTGGCGTAGCGCTTTATAGCCGCCGACGATCAGGGGGTACTCCACGCCAGCGTCTTTCAGCCACTGCTGGACGATATGCGATCGCTGGCCGCCGCGGGCGCAGCACAGGTAACCGTACGGGTAACGGGCGCACGCTTCCAGCCACGCCTGGATCCGGCTGGCGCGCAGGTCGCCATCAACCAGCTTATGGCCGAGCGCCAGCGCCGCCTCTGGCCCCTGACGCTTGTAGCAGGTGCCGACCGCGGCGCGTTCTTCATCATTCATCAGCGGCAGGTTGATCGCCGCCGGCATCGCGCTTTGGCTAAACTCCACCGGGGCGCGTACGTCAATCAGTGGCGTATCGCTGGCGAGAATGGCGCGATAATCCGTCCCATTGGTCATGGGGTATCCTCTGAAGTCAAAACAGAAATGGGCTTTACAGCAAGGGGGGGATTGTACGCGCCTCAAGGTGTGCCGGGGAAGGGGATAGATCAAATCCCCGGCACGCAGGGCTTAGCTGAGCTGCGATTGCGCCCAGAACAGGCCGCTGGTGTACTCCGGCGGCAGCAGCGGCTTGATCGCTTCCAGCGTCGCGCTCAGGCGATCGGTATCACTGTCGGTGAGGTTCAGGTGCCCGACTTTGCGACCCGGACGCACCTCTTTATCGTACCAGTGCAGGTGCACCAGCGGCAGCTTCAGCCAGTCGTAGTTGAGATCGGTGCCGATCAGGTTGATCATCACCGACGGGCTGTTGACCACTGGCGGCGGCAGCGGCAGGTCGGTAATCGCTCGCAGATGCAGTTCAAACTGGCTGATGGAGGCGCCATTTTGCGTCCAGTGGCCACTGTTGTGCACGCGCGGCGCCAGCTCGTTGATCAGCAGCCCCTCGGCGGTGACGAAGCATTCCATCGCCATCACGCCGACGTAGTTCAGCTCGTTCATGATCGCCGTCAGCATGCTTTCCGCTTGTTCCTGCTGGCGGGCATTGGCCTGCGGGAAGGCCACGCTGGCGCGCAGAATACCGTCCTGATGCAGGTTGCGGGTCAGCGGGTAGAAGACGGTGCTACCGTCATGAGCGCGGGCGCCCACCAGAGACACTTCGCCGGAGAAGTTAATCCCCTGCTCGACGATGCACTCGCCGTAGTTATCCTCCGGGAGTTGCGCGGTTTCGTCAGCGCGCAGGCGCCACTGGCCGCGGCCGTCGTAGCCGCCGACGCGACGCTTAACGATCGCCAGCTCGCCAAGGCGGGCAAACACCGCCGGCCATTCGCTTTTATCCGCCAGCAGCTGCCACGGGGCAGTGGCCAGGCCAAGCTTGTCGAATAGCTGCTTTTGCGTCAGGCGGTCGGCGATAATCGGGAAGACATCGCGGTTGACGAACGCCGGATGGCGGGCCAGCTCGCGGGTGAGGGCGGTTTCCGGCCAGCGTTCAATTTCTGCCGTGATGACGCTCTGCTGGAACGGCACCGCTTCCGGGTCGGCTTCCAGCCCCACCGGCCAGACGGCGATGCCCAGCGGCTCACCGGCCTGGCGCAGCATGCGGCCTAACTGACCGTTACCGAGCACGCATACCTGTTTCATGCCGCACCCCGCGGATCCGGGTTATCCAGCACTTCATCGGTTTGTGCCTGACGCCAGGCGCTCAGGCGCTGGTGCAGTTCGGCATCATGTTGGGCAAGGATCTGTGCGGCGAGCAGGCCAGCGTTCGCTGCGCCAGCTTTGCCGATAGCCAGCGTACCGACCGGAATGCCGCGCGGCATTTGCACAATGGAGTAGAGGCTGTCGACACCGCTTAAGGCCGCGCTCTGAACCGGCACGCCAAGCACCGGCACCAGGGTTTTCGCCGCAATCATGCCCGGCAGATGCGCCGCGCCGCCTGCCCCTGCAATAATCACCTGATAACCGTGGCTCTCGGCGCTTTCAGCAAAGCTGAACAGCTTATCAGGCGTACGGTGGGCGGAGACCACTTCGACATGGTACGGAACGTTCAGGGCATCAAGGATTTCTGCGGTAAATTGCATGGTAGCCCAGTCGCTTTTGGACCCCATCACGATGGCGATACGCGCCGAATTATTGCGGGAAGACATGCGTCTTAAAACTCCTGTGGGTGTGTTTCACACTGCTTTAGAGGCCACAGAGAATAGCATGAACTGCCAGCAAGGAAAACGGTTGCGTGCGCATGGTTAGCCGTCTTTTGTCTCGTTCAGTGATGACGTCGATCGCGGCTTATTGGCCTTTATCTCATTCATGATGCAGGTGATGAGCAGCACTACCCCCCACGGGAGCATCAGGGTGCCCATCACCAGTAAATAGATTTGTACCAGCCGGCTATCGTGAGGGCGGGTACAGAGCAAATAAATGGCATAGAAATAGATGGTCCACGCCAGCATTGCACACCAGACAAACGTCAGCGTGTTGCCAATAGCGACGCCGACTAAGGCGATATAACTTACCCCTAACGGATTGAGGATCGCGATGATCGTTCCCCACATCAGCGGCTGACTCCACTTTTTTCTGTTCATGCTCGTTCCTTGAGAGTGATGTCGTGGGAGACTAGCATGCAGGACGCGGGGAAGCGCGCACCTTCGCCCAGGCAAAAGACGGTTTCGGAATTGTGCTCGCGCAGGAACTAGAACGGAAAGTGGATGAGTTCGACGTCGTCCGGTGTCACCTTGACCATCGAACCTTCGCTGTGCCAGGCGCCAAGTACCACGCGCCATGCAGGTTGGCCGTTGGCCTGCAGTTCATGGACCGCCGGGCGATGGGTATGGCCGTGGATCAGCCACTGCACATGATGTCTTTCCATGACGTCAACTACCGCCTGTGGATTCACATCCATAATGTCCATTGATTTACTGCTGTTGGCGGCTTTGCTGTCGGCGCGCATGCGGGCGGCGATGCGGCGGCGGATAAACAGCGGCAGGGCCAGGAACAGACGCTGGATCCACGGGGTGTGGACTTTGGCGCGAAACGCCAGATAGCCTGGGTCATCGGTGCACAGCGTGTCGCCATGCATAATCAACACTTCACGGCCATAGAGGTCCAGTCGCTCTTCTTCGGCGAGCAGGAGCATCCCGCTCTGGCGGGCAAAGCGCTGGCCGACGAGAAAATCGCGGTTGCCGTGGATGAAGTAGCACGGCACGCCGGCGTCGACGACGGCTTTGATTGCCGAGGCAATTTGTTGGTGCAGCGGGTTCGGATCGTCATCGCCGATCCACGCCTCAAACAGATCGCCAAGGATATACAGGGCGTCCGCCTGGCGGGCTTCGCCCTGTAAAAAACGCAGAAAACCGGCGGTGATCGCCGGTTCTTCTGTTTGCAGGTGCAAATCTGCAATAAAAAGTGTCGCCACGAATTACTCGCTGACGGTGACGCTTTTGATGATCACATCATCTTTCGGCACATCCTGGTGCATGCCGCTGCGGCCGGTGGCAACCGCTTTGATTTTGTCTACCACGTCCATGCCTTCAACCACTTCGGCGAAAACGCAGTAGCCCCAACCCTGCAGGCTTTCGCCAGAGAAGTTCAGGAAGTCGTTATCGGCCACGTTGATGAAGAACTGGGCGGTGGCAGAGTGCGGCGCCTGAGTACGGGCCATTGCCAGCGTACCACGGGTGTTTTTCAGGCCGTTGTTCGCTTCGTTCTGAATCGGAGATTTGGTCTCTTTTTGTTTCATGCCCGGTTCGAAACCGCCGCCCTGAATCATAAAGCCGTTGATAACACGGTGGAAAATGGTGTTGTCGTAGAAACCTTCGCGGCAGTAGTCCAGGAAGTTTTTAACTGTTTCCGGCGCTTTGTCGTCAAACGTTTTGATTACGATATCGCCATGATTGGTGTGGAAAGTAACCATTTTTGCATCCTGTTCCGATGAGTGTGGTGCCAGCACCCGATGTCGGGTGAGATATAGGGGGGTGTTATAGCATAACCGCGGGGGTCGATGCACCTTGCAATGTGTGCTGCGTCCGGTCTGAATTATGGGTATTATAGAGACTTCATTACCCACACACGTCTACACGGAATCTTCGATGTTAAAAATTTTTAATACACTGACGCGCCAGAAAGAGGAATTTAAACCTATCCATGCCGGGGAAGTCGGCATGTACGTGTGTGGTATTACCGTTTACGATCTCTGTCATATCGGCCATGGCCGTACCTTCGTCTCCTTTGACGTCGTGGCGCGCTATCTGCGTTTTCTTGGCTATAAGCTCAAGTACGTGCGCAATATCACCGATATCGATGACAAAATCATTAAGCGCGCTAATGAAAACGGCGAAAGCTTTGTCGCGCTGGTCGATCGCATGATTGCCGAAATGCACAAAGATTTTGACGCGCTGAATATTCTGCGTCCCGACAGCGAACCGCGCGCAACGCACCATATCGCGGAGATCATTGAGATCACCGAGCAGCTGATCGCTAAAGGCCATGCTTACGTCGCAGATAACGGCGACGTGATGTTTGACGTGCCGACGGACCCGAACTACGGTCTGCTGTCGCGTCAGGATCTCGATCAGCTGCAGGCGGGGGCGCGCGTCGACGTGGTTGACGTCAAGCGGAATCCGATGGACTTCGTCCTGTGGAAGATGTCGAAAGAGGGCGAGCCAAGCTGGCCGTCGCCGTGGGGCGCGGGTCGTCCGGGCTGGCATATCGAGTGCTCGGCGATGAACTGCAAGCAGCTCGGCAACCACTTCGATATTCATGGCGGCGGTTCGGATCTGATGTTCCCGCATCATGAAAACGAAATCGCCCAGTCCACCTGCGCCCATGACGGCGAGTACGTTAACTACTGGATGCACTCCGGCATGGTGATGGTTGACCGCGAGAAGATGTCGAAATCGCTGGGTAACTTCTTTACCGTCCGCGACGTGCTGAAGTATTACGATGCGGAGACGATTCGCTACTTCCTGATGTCCGGCCACTATCGCAGCCAGCTGAACTACAGCGAAGAGAACCTCAAGCAGGCGCGTTCGGCGCTGGAGCGTCTGTACACCGCGCTGCGCGGGACGGACAAATCCGTCGACGCGGCGGGTGGCGAAGCCTTCGAAGCACGCTTTATCGAGGCGATGGACGACGACTTCAACACCCCGGAAGCCTACTCGGTGCTGTTCGATATGGCGCGTGAAGTGAACCGTCTGAAAACCGAGGACGCGGCCGCGGCGAACGCCATGGCGGCCCACCTGCGTAAGCTTGCCTCGGTGCTGGGTCTGCTGGAGCAGGAGCCGGAGGCGTTCCTGCAGAGCGGCGCGCAGGTTGACGACGCGGAAGTGGCGGAGATCGAATCGCTCATCCAGCAGCGTCTGGACGCGCGTAAAGCGAAAGACTGGGCGGCGGCGGATGCGGCGCGCGACCGTCTCAACGAGATGGGCATTGTGCTGGAAGATGGCCCGCAGGGCACCACCTGGCGCCGGAAGTAAGCGCCATTGCTAATGAAAAGGCCACGCTTGCGTGGCCTTTTTGCGTTAGGGACTGACCTCGAGCGACTTAGGCTGAAAAACGCATACGGATTCTGGCAGATTCAGATGCAGGCAGGAGGATATGTTGCGGCTGTAACGGGCAATAAACTGAATGACGCTATCGCCGCTGTTTAAACCTACTTTTCCTTTTGCCAACACGTCGTCCGGCTGATCGTCAGTATAGATATTGCTGGCGATCATCCTGGCACCGAGCCGTTCGACAAGCGTGACATTGACCAGCGAGGGCTGGTAGTGCTGTTGAGTTAGCCAGTTTCTGGCCTGTTGGCGTGACCAGATTTGGCTATCGTTAGCGCGAGCAAAGACTTCCAGCAGCCAGCCGTTAGAGTTTTGATACGGCCCGGAGAAGGGCCAGGCGATCAGGTTATAACGCGGGCTATGGAACAGATTCAGTTTGACGGGACTGTGCAGAAGCGCTTGTAACGCGGCGTTAAGTTCGCCGCGCGGGCGTAAGATCGCTATCTGCTGGTTAACCAAATCGTCGGCGAGAAATTCATATAGCCCCTGCACATACAGCGCTGACCGCGCGGTACCGCAGGTATTCAGATTATGATACACCCTCCAGCTGTTGTCGGCCTGCCGCAGAGCGTAGCCGGCATGCGACCAGGTCAGCCCACGGCTGGACATATCCTGACCCTGGCGCACTAAAATAACCACCGCTTCCGGCTCGCTGTTTAATTGTTGTTTGAGCAATTGCGCTTGATGCATGGTCGCCGCAATGGTTTCCGCCGATGGCGACCCCGAGCCGCAATCAGTGCTGACAGCCATTGCGCTCAATGAAGTTGCGCAAAGGCACAAGGCGAGCGCCAGGCGCTTCATTTCGCAGATAGTGGTTGGTTAGCTGAGAGCGAGGCGTCCTCCTGATTCACCATATGGGCCAGGATCTTATCTTCTTTTTTTAGCAATGCGCCGGTGCCTTCCGGGGCTTTTTCCAGCGTCAGCTTGTCCCCGGTTTTGAGAGCCGCCTCTTCGACCACTTGCAGCGGCAACACCATTTTGACGGTGTTCTGTTTAGGGTCTTTGGTGGTCAGCAGCGCGGTGTTCTGCTTTTTATTTTTGTCGACTGAAGTGGTGATCAACGCGGCGGGAAGCAGGACCGGGGAGAGCAGGATGCCGCTGACTAGCGCCGAACTACCGACGCTGGCAATTCCTGAAGAGAGAGCATAGACGACGGTATGCTCCTCGGCATGAATCGCTGGTGAAACCGCTAGCGAGACGACAGCGGTGAGGAGTATTATTTTACGCATATTATTAATCCCTTAACATTGAATAAGTTGCCGATATAGCCAGAGTAGTAGCGCCAGTCCGCAGTAAAATTTCCTGCAACCCATAACCAGGCACAGCAGTGGAACCACCAGGGCGAATAGTAACGAGTGAGTAAATCCGCGGTGGCCGAAAATGTTGTCATAAACGACGCCGAATTTGAACGCCAGTACGTCGGCGTCCGGCAGCATTGCCAGCGCCACGCCGGCCAGCCGCAGAAGAGGGGCGATGATTATGCGTCCTGGTCCTAAACCCAGGCTGAGTGGAATAGCGGCATGAGTGATGAGCATCGGCATTGGCTGATATTCTTCGAATAAAAGCCCATTATTAGTAAGGGTGTTAAAGAATGCACCCCCGCACTATTCTGATTTTCCTGCGGGAGAAAAGTGGCGCCGGAACCGGCGCCACAGAAGATTAGGCCGTGACGGTGACGCTCTGGCCTTCAAAGCTCACCGTCTGACCGGCGACGATTTTGCAGCGTTTGCGGGTTTCCACCGCGCCGTCAACCTTCACCAGCCCGTCAGCGATAGCGAGCTTCGCCTGGGCGCCGCTTTCGCTCCAGCCTTCCAGCTTCAGCAGATCGCACAGCTCAACGTGCGGGTGTTTACCTAAGGAAAATGTCGCCATCTCAGGCCTCCTCAACG
The DNA here is from genome assembly GCF_033100215.1 of Klebsiella sp. w6. NCBI lineage: Bacteria > Pseudomonadati > Pseudomonadota > Gammaproteobacteria > Enterobacterales > Enterobacteriaceae > Klebsiella > Klebsiella sp. w6. The sequence continues at coordinate 4,235,713 of NZ_CP136907.1, read as the reverse complement.
TCGTGATACTCTTCGCACGCCTGCAGCGTGTTCTGAATCAGGGTGGCGACGGTCATCGGGCCAACGCCGCCGGGAACTGGGGTGATGTAGGATGCGCGTTCGGCGGCATCTTCATACACCACGTCGCCGACCACTTTGCCGCTTTCCAGACGGTTAATGCCGACATCGACCACAATCGCCCCTTCTTTAATCCACTCGCCAGGAATAAAGCCCGGTTTGCCCACCGCGACGATCAGCAGGTCGGCGTTTTCGACGTGATGGCGCAGGTTTTTGGTAAAGCGATGGGTGACGGTGGTGGTGCAGCCGGCCAGCAGCAGCTCCATGCTCATCGGGCGACCGACGATATTGGACGCGCCAATGACCACCGCATTGAGGCCGTAGGTGTCGATATTGTAGCGTTCCAGCAAGGTCACGATACCGCGCGGGGTACACGGACGCAGGCGCGGCGCGCGCTGGCACAGGCGGCCAACGTTGTAGGGATGGAAGCCGTCGACGTCTTTATCCGGCGCGATGCGCTCGAGCACTTTGACGTTGTCGATCCCTGCCGGGAGGGGCAGCTGAACCAGAATACCGTCGATGGCCTTATCGGCATTCAGGGTGTCGATAAGCTCCAGCAGCTCGGCTTCGCTGGTGGTTTCCGGGAGATCGTAAGAGCGGGAGACGAAGCCCACTTCTTCACATGCTTTGCGCTTGCTGCCGACATAAATCTGCGAGGCCGGGTTGCTGCCGACCAGCACGACGGCCAGCCCAGGGGCGCGTTTTCCGGCCGCAACGCGAGCCTTCACTTTTTCCGCAACCTCAGAGCGTACCTGCTGCGCAATCGTTTTACCGTCAATAATTTTTGCTGCCATCAGAGAGAGGATTCCATCTGTATCTTTACGAAAGGGGGATGAGGATATTTTGTCAGAAGCGGGCCTCGCTGTCAGTCCTCGTTTGCGGTTTTATCCTGTCTGGGGCGAATTTAGCCTGTTTTGACCCTGCTCAGCTCAGGGGTATTGGTGTGTTGCGCCTGGCCACTAAGTGAATTTTCGCGCGCATGAGCCCCGGTGGTATGCTTCTTGTACAGTTGCTGAGGGATATTTCGCCAGCATCGTATAAGCCCCGCAGTTTCCTGGCAAAATGGATTGACTCAACGGACGTGGACCGTATAATTCCAGGCGTTTCACTCCGCGAAGCACTCGCTTCTCAGGGCGCCCTTAGCTCAGCTGGATAGAGCAACGGCCTTCTAAGCCGTAGGTCACAGGTTCGAATCCTGTAGGGCGTGCCATTAATAAACAATAACTTACGCCAGTTTTAAACCAGCCTGATTTCCTCCTTGTGTCGTATTTGTGTCGCTAGCGCCAAAAATGGCGTCAATTTTCCGTGCGTGTTCGGTCAGGTGGTTCGGTGCCTGGTGAGCATAGCGACGTACCATCTCGATGCTCTCCCATCCTCCCATTTCCTGTAAAACAGAAAGCGGGACGCCGGACTGGATCAGCCAGCTCGCCCAGGTGTGCCGGAGGTCGTGAAAACGGAAATCCTCGATCCCCGCTTTTTTCAACCCGGCGCGCCAGGCGTTATTGTCATCCAATCGCATTTTTCGAACCGCGGGCGTCAGCGTTCTATCCGGGCGATGTTTTGCCGCGGTGTGAACGAAAACCCACCGGGAGTGCTTCCCTATCTGATCCCTTAATACCCTGCATGCGGTATCATTCAGAGCTCCGCCAATCGCTTTGCCCGCTTTTGCCTTCTCCTGATTTACCCATGCAACCTTTCTCTGCATATCGACCTGCTGCCACTCAAGGCCTAGGACGTTTGAGCGGCGCATGCCGGTTGCTAGTGCAAATATTACCACTGGCTTAATGCTCTCCGGCATGCATTCGCTCAACCGCTCAACCGCTCAACCGCTCAACCGCTCAACCGCTCAACCGCTCAACCGCTTCTCTGGTTCCATTGCTAATCGGCTTGCGGGTTTTGATAAAGAACACTGACGGTTATATGCAGGACGGTAGCGCAGTGGTTGACCTGCTGCTTAGTGATATCGATCGTGGTGGTTCAGTATCGTCTCAGTTGCAGCAGGCATTTGGGTTTAGTCGGAAGGTAATGAGGAGTTATTAGTCTTAAATGCATTTCTCTTCAGAGGGTAGTTGGCTAGTTTCCAAGATATTCGTGAAGGCCGTATTGGCTTTGTCAATATCAGACGAGTTAAAAATAAAGCAGTTTTGGAATTGATTTCTGACTAGCCGTCTAAAAATCTTTTGATCCTCTTTGTTTTCATTAAAATTTATAAACATGATAGATCTATAATTTATATTTATATATTCAGGGCACAATAGTATTTTATCTCCGAGATTGTACGGGGCTGTTGCGCTGATATAAAAATGGCTGTTGTCTTTAATTTTTCTTGTATTCCAATGCTCAGCCGGAAAGGTTTCACTTGAGTACTTTACTCCATTTATCCTATAGGTGTTTACACACCAGTCCGCAATGCCAATTGACACCATCGTTTTTTCAATCGTATATGCATTAATTTCTCTAATGAGAGATATAGGTAATATTAGAAACATCAATGCAAAAGCTAAAAGCTTTATATTTATATAGTCATTTTTAATGCTAGAGTAAATGTAAGCAATGGCAGGGGCAAAGATGCATAATATATAAATTATAAATAGCCCTGTAATTGGTATGAATGTCTTTGCGTTGGCGCCAACGATTTGCTCTAAAAGAGATTGTATAGCTCGAAATGAGATTTTCATTGATGACCATATGAGTATAAGTAACATTACGCTTTTTATCTTTTTTCTAAACCCTAGAATAATGTAAATAACAAGTGCTGTTAGCGCCATGTTAATTGTTAGTATCGTCATCATATAATGGCTTGGGTTGACTTTTTGTAGAGAAAAAACAAAAGCAATGGATGGAATTGATATGGCAAAAACTGTAAATGATAAGATTAATGTGATCGCTAATTTAGTAGGTAATTTAAGGTCGTTATCTTCAGTGTCTTTTTTGAACAAAAAAGGCACAAACAAAAATGGTATCGATGGGATCAATAGTTTGATGATGTATAGGAAAAAGGATAATATTACAGGGACTACATTGGAAATGTTTGTCATGCTTGGCATGAATAAATCTACACGGTAAATTGCCTTTAAGTGAAGCCAAAGTAAGATGCAGGAAAGAAATATAAAAACAGGAAGGAGTTGGATAACGTTTTTTATAATGGTACCTGAAGAATCAAATAGCTTGCTTAACATCTTATTGATTTCATTCATTTTTTTATCCATATAATTATTTATATTTGTTGGGGCTGTGTGTATGATCTTTTAGGTAGGTCAATTTCATCTTAGTTGATGTGTGATTGTTTGCTATTAATGAATGAAAAATATTCCATAACATATAGAAATCAATGATTTCTAATGGAGTAGATTAATTTCATTTGGGAAGGGGCTATCAATGACAACCGTTTTATATCCGGATTTTCTGCCGCTTCCCCAGCGTGCTGATCAGAACATGACGCAGGATACAGCCTAGCAGACGACGCAGACTGCAATCGGTCCCTTGATAATCACTCTGATCACCACGGACCTGAAAGCAACCTGAATGCTGCAGTGGATATTCACGCTGGCCTAGGCCGAGCGATTTAAGTCGTGGCTTCGTTCAGGAGACAACGGTGGCTACTGGCGTAATGAACTGAACTACGCGCTTTTTACGTTCCTCGCTATTGGGCAGGTCAGTGCTCTGGCTCCACTGGAGGGTGGCTGGTTGCATGCGGACCGACTCGATCCCAGAGCCACCGGAACTTTGTGGGGCGCAGCGGTAGGGTTCACCACGGCGAATTGCTGGTTATTCACCTCTTTTACCGTGGCCATTCCGCTGGCGTAGCCGGAATAACATGATCATTATCACCGCCCATTGATCTGGCCCGCGACAGAAATATCAAAACAAATACGCGGTTATGAAACGACGGGATTGAGGTCATTGAAATAGTTGGTTGTGACCTGGGACCCGGCAGCGGTGGGGGAGACGTTGCATGATATGCCCAATTATCAGAGCTTAGTAGATTATTGCTGGCGTCAAATGGGGTTGGTGAGCCCTTGCCCTTCATCTTCAAATTTTTTCAGGATGACGTAATGATTAAAGCCTATAATACATATTATACCAGTAAACTTTTATCATTATTGTCCAGCTGATTATTTATGAAATGATGACGTTAATATGCAGCAAATGGAGAGGTTAACATGCTTAAAAAAATGTGCTTAATTGCTTTTACATTAGTTATTGCTGGATGTACCAATACCAGTCATCTTTCAGGTGATGTCCATTCCTCAGCCACGGCTGGACGCGTACAACAAGTTTTTTATGGCCAGCTGGTGTCAGTCAGAGCGGTGCAAATTCAGGCGGGTGATAACAGTAATGCGCTTGGCGCTGTCGCCGGAGGTGTCATTGGTGGTGTAGCGGGAAGTGCCGTCGGTGGCGGTTCAGGCCAAAGACTGGCGACGGCGACTGGCGCTGTTGCGGGAGGTTTAGCTGGTCAGGCGGTTCAGGCAAGAATGAATCTTGTTCAAGGGGTCGAGCTTGAAATACGCTTAGATGATGGAAGAACGTTCATGGTCGTACAACGTCAGGGGCCAACGCGATTCTCGGTAGGGCAACGAGTTGCCATTTCATCCGTAGGTGGGCAAACGACAGTATCCCCGCGCTAATTTTAATAGTTAATAACATAAATACCTAATGCCAGCTACGCTTTAAGGCTGGCATGGTAAAAATGGAATATCTCAAATTTAGGGTGTTTTATGAAAAAACCATCTTATTTTTTAAAGGTAATTTGCCTCTTTTTTTCAGGAACACTTATCGCTGGTTGCTCTGTGTTTATGACGAATATTGGAAACTCGCAAACGATGAATGTCAGTTTTGTTTCAAACCCGCAGACAACCGTTCGATGCCTTAAAACCGGTGCGAAAATTAACGGTTTTATTCTTGATGATAGCCAGTTAACTGATGAGGGTAAGCTTTTCTTAACGAAACAAAATATGAACTCAGCCATTTCGATTATGGTCACGGAAAGTTTAAACGGTACAGGCTTACGGGTTCGTTTTGATAACAGAGATAACATCTTGATCGATGGCTGGAATAAAGCAATCCGATACTGCAGAAGCACGATACCCTAAAAACAAGGATGTCTTTTAAAAGCCGGAATATATCAGGCGTCAAGTCGCTCACCATTCTTATCAGTTTCAGGAAGAGAGGTGAGCTTGAGCGTAACACGCTAATCATGCTGCATGAAAATAAGTAGGCAACGTAGTCAGAAACACGACCAGGAGCTGTGAGGCGTGCGAGAGTGCCAGGCTCTGGCCGCAAATCTTTTGCTTGCGGATAGCCTTCTCAGCAGACATATCCTCTCTCTATGATGAGGCCAGCTCGTCGGCCTACGGGAAGGGGACAGACCAAATAACCGCAATCTGATAACAAAAAGTTTAATTTTTTTCCCCGCCGCGCTGACTATAGTTAGGGCACTTTCACTTGCCCAATAAGGTCACGATTATGAAATTAGTTATCGCCTCCGTAATTTCCCTGCTCAGCTTCAGTGCGCTGGCGGCGCCAGAGGGGACGCTCAGCGTACACATTCTTAATCAGCAAACCGGGCTCCCTTCACCGGGGGTGCAGATTGAGCTGGATAAACAGCAGGGGGAGAGCTGGCAGCATATCGCCACCGGTAAAACGGATGCCGATGGGCGGATTAAATCGCTCTATCCGCAGGCGGAGAATATGGAGCCGGGGGTTTATAAAGTGACGTTTAAAACCGGTAACTATTTTAAAAGCCAAAACATGAATACGTTCTTCCCGGTGGTCCCGGTTATTTTCAATGTCACAAAGCAAAATCAAAAACTGCATATCCCGCTGCTGCTCAGTCAGTACGGATACTCTACCTACCGCGGCAGCTGATGACGCAAGCCGCTATCCAGCCAACGCCTGCGCGTCTCCCGCAGGCGTCACGTTTTCCTCGCACCACGATGTCCACGCCTAACGCTCGGTCTCTTTCTCTTTAAAGTGTTTAACAGCTTCGTCGTACATCGCCAGCAGGCCGGAAATTTCGCCTTCATATTGCGGCACGCGCTGGGCGCGAACGAGCTCAATCAGCAGCGCATAGGCTGCTTCTTCCGGGGCCGCATGTGGATTGATCAGTCCAGACATATCACCTCCTTAACAGTGGGCTTTTAGCCTACCCCTCGGCGGGAAAACGCAACAGCCTGATATGCAACCAGTACTTCTTATATGGCTCTTGTGAAACCTCAGAGGCGAAGACCTCGGCGGAAATCAATTGAAGGAGGGGTTATCCAGACCACTGGCGTGGCGGTTAGCGGTGCATCTACACCGGCAGCAGGCTCATCATCAGCCAGGCGATGGTAATGCAGATGAGGGTCATCGACAGCACAAAATTCATGGTAGCTCTTCTTCATCCTTTCTTTACTCAGCGTAAATTTTGACAGCGATGATCGCCTTTATCCTTGGCGATTTGTGCCGCTATCCGGCGGTGGGCTGGGGAAAGACGGCCTGTTTCCCCGTGAAGGCCAGTAAAATATCCTCTTTGTCAGGGTTATAGTGATGACATCAATGAATATGCTGCATCACATTGGTTATGTTGGTCTTTCCGCCTGAAGAATGACTTCAGGTCGCTGATAAGCTTGCTGGGGGACTAACAGGATGAGCACTACACCGTTAACGCTTTCTTTTGCCGGGCAACAACCGACCATCGACCTGCCGCAGGTGCCGGGAACGCGGGGGCCGGTGGGAGTCGACATGCGCGGGCTAAATCAGTCCGGATTCTGCAGCTATGACCCCGGCTTCGCCAATACCGCCGGATGCCAGTCGGCGATCTCGTGGATCGATACGGAAAACAGCGTGCTGCTGCACCGCGGCTATCCGGTAGATCAGCTGGCTCGCCAGTGCGATTTTCTCGAAGTGGCCTACATCATGCTGAACGGTGACGCGCCGGATGAGGCCAGCTATCAAACCTTTCGCGAGACCATCACCCGCCATACTCTGGTCCACGAGCAGATAGCCCGCATGTGCAGCGGCTTTCGTCGCGATTCGCACCCGATGGCGCTGATGTGCGCCCTGGTGGGGGCGCTGGCGGCGTTCTATCATGATGTCCTGGATGTGGAAAATCCGCAGCACCGGGCGCTGGCCGCCACCCGGCTGCTGTCGAAAATGCCCACTATCGCCGCCATGAGCTACAAGTACACCATTGAACAACCCGCCGCGTATCCGCGCAACGATCTCTCCTATGCCGGAAATTTCCTGCAGATGCTGTTTGCTATCCCGGCGGAGAAATATGTTCTGAATCCGGTCATCGAGCAGGCGATGAACCAGATCCTGGTGCTCCATGCCGATCACGGGCAGTGCGCCTCGACCACCACGGTGCGTGCGGCGGGCTCCTCCGGGGCGAATTTATTCGCCTGCGTCGCCGCCGGGCTGGCGTCGCTGTGGGGGCCAATGCACGGTGGCGCCAATGAATCGAGCATGCGAATGCTGGAGGAGATTGAAAGCGTCGATCAGGTTCCGGCGTTTCTGCGCCAGGCGAAGCGCGATCCGCAGGCATTTCGCCGGCTGGGTTTTGGCAACTCGCGCTACCGTCACCGCGATCCGCGCGCCGGGATCCTGCGTGAAACCAGCCATCGGGTACTGGCGGAGGTAGGCATGTCCGACCGTTTGCTGCAGGTGGCGATGGCCCTTGAGGACGTGGCGCTGACCGACCCCTATTTTGTGGACAATGGCCTGTCGCCGAGCGTGGATTTCTATACCGCGGTGATCCTCAAGGCGATGAATCTGCCTTCGTCGATGTTTGCGGTGGTCACCGCGGTCGGTCGGACGGTCGGTTGGGTGGCGCACTGGAACGAGATGCACCAGGCGCCGCTGACCATCTACCGGCCACGGCAGATTTACGTTGGCGAGGGCTATCGGGATTACGTCTCCCGACGCGGCGAGCAGTCTGCTGGCCCAAGGTAATGCGTACGGGCAGGAGGCGCGCGGCGTCTTCCTGCCCAGGCGGGGTGCTACTTAGAGATGCCGGGAGAGCAGATAGTGCTCGACGGCGGTATATTCGGTTAACCGGGTATACAGCGCCAACAGGGCGCTGAGAAAAGCGCCTACCTCACAGGCTTGCGGCCCGGGTGTGGCGAGTAATGGCTGTAGCGTAGCTCTCAGTTGATCAAGGTCAGACTTCAGCACATACGGTATATGCAGGGTGCTGAGGATGGCTTCAGTCTGCTGGAAATCGTGACGAGATGGCAACGCCTCGTCTGCGCTTAGCCAGCTCAGGATAATCAACATAAGGCGATTTTTAGCGTAGAGATACGATTTCATGGCCTGTCTCCTGTCGGTAGTGGCGCAACACCATCCCCTGAACTTTGTTCATCAGTTCCACGTTATTTTTCACCGCCAGCTTGCTAAGGACGCGTGAACGGTAGTAGTAGACCCGTTTGATCGTGAGCTGCATGGTGCTGGCCACGTGACACAACGGCATTCCCCCCATCAACAGGCTGATTAAAAAAGTTTCCTTACGGGTCAGGTTATAGCTGTCAGGTATGGCGATATAGAGCTTGTCGGCGGGGGGCGACGTCCAGCGCGGAGCGCGGGCAAGCGCCGTACTGAGCCCGGCAAAACTGGTGATGAACTCTGCGCCGAGCACAATGGCGAGGCTGCTTTCGAGCTCGCTCAACGGGTAGCCTGATTTGGCAAAAATAAAGATCCGGATCAGGGGATTAAACGATTTTAAACTGAGCGCGACCTGCAGTACTTCGATGCTGACGCTGCTGTAATCAATAAGGATGGTGCTTAACCGGGCTCCGGCATCGGTCGCAAAAAAAGTATAGAACATCTCACTCTGTCCGCTAAATGGGTAACAGAGCATTTCTTTAATATCCAGAGGCTTGCTGTTTGGTTCATTAATATACGCCTTCAGCGCAATATTAAAATATTCTGAATCCGCAATGCAGATCAACATAATGACCTCCTGGCATAAATACGCTGTGCATGCTGTCCTGCCTGATTCGACAATTTACTGTAGCGAATACCCGTCTGAAATAACATACTCCCTGTGCTTTCAATCGAGGGGGGAGAACGTGGGAGGAGGTGGTTAATAATGAGGGTGAGATATTTAGATCGCATTTTGCGAATATTTTATGGAAAACATATAATAAAAATTATCATTTATTTACAATAGGTTATGCTTTTATTGTGCATTTGTTTTATTTCTTTTTCAGAGTGGTGTTAAGACTTTTCTATAAAAAGTAGAAATGGTCCTGGTGGCGAATTTGAATAATAAACAATGAAGTGAGTAGGATGTCAGTGCAGGGAAGGGGTTAAAAGATAACTGGTTAATCCAATGGAATGAGCATTAATAAATTGTACGTATAAAGTACGCCAGGGGTATTTCCTGAACGATTCTCCATAAGCGTGGTGATGAGGAGTGAATATGAAAAAATACAGCAGAGGAATGGCATCTTTCGTGGTGATGATGATGCTTTCTCCGGTAGCGGCACAGGCTGCTGATGGCAAAGTCACCTTTAATGGTGAAGTCATCGAAAATACTTGTACGGTAGTGAATAAAGACAAGACGGTGACCCTGCCGACGGTCCAGCGTTCAGCGCTCAGCAGCGCGGGTGAGACGGCGGGCGTGGTTCCCTTCACCATCGATCTGACGAGCTGCACCCCAGGGGCTGATGTCTCGGTGTACTTCGAGAAAGATCAATACGTTTCCACGGAGGGCCGACTAAAAAATACCCTGTCTGACGGCACGGAAGCAGAAAACGTCGATGTGGAACTGCTGAACACCCGGTTTACGCCGATTAACCTCGCGGAGAGCCCGGCGGTCGCTGCAGACGGCACCATTGCTCGCCCGGATGTGATCCCGGTGGCGGTGGCTGAGCAGGATGGTTCCGCCTCGCTGCCTTTCTATGCCCGCTACTATGCGACCGACGCCGCTACGGCTGGAAAAGTCGCTACCTACGTCAACTTTACGGTGGTCTATCCGTAAACCCTGTCCACGGCCCCGCTCAGGGGCCGTTTATCCACCCGGCAAGGAGGAGGTGAATATGCGGCGTATGGTTCTGGCATGGCTGCTGTCCTGCATTTTACCCTCGGCGGACGCCAGCATGGTTATTGACGGCACACGGATTATTTTTCCCGGCGACAAAAAAGAGATCGCCGTCCGGGCCACCAATATGGGGGAGACCCCCTCTCTGACGCAGGTCTGGGTCGACGATGGCCGCGTGCAAAATCAACCGGAAAAAGATTCGGCGCCGTTTATTGTGCTGCCGCCGATTGTGCGTATCGAGCCGGGAAAGGGCCAGAGTTGGCGCCTGGTGTTCAACGGCAGCCGTCTGCCGCAGGATCGGGAGTCGCTGTTCTGGTTTAATCTGCTGGACATCCCGCCTGAGCCGAAAAACGGCACGGCAATCAATTACCTCCAGCTCGCGATACGGTCGCGTATCAAGCTGTTTTACCGTCCGGCAGGCGTGGCGGCGGAAAAAATGGCGCCGGTGAATGCCCTGCGCTGGGCGCTGGCTCCCACGGGCAATGGGCTGCGGGTGAGCAATGCCTCATCGCGCTATATCACCATCGACAGCATCACCCTTAACGGACAAAAACAGTCCGCTGGCATGGTCGCCCCTTTTTCCTCGCTGGAGATCGCGCTTAAAGGGGTCGCGCTGCGTACGCTGCCGGAGAAATTCAGCTTCACCACCATCAATGATTACGGCGCGGTAGTGAATCATAATTATCCTCAGTAAGGACATTATTATGAAACTCAGGGAGATCAAGTTTGGGTTGATGCTGCTCCTTCCCTGGCAGGAGGCATGGGCGGCAGAGGCGTTTAGTTTTAACCGCGCCCATTTGCACGGCGCCGCGCAGGTTGATCTCCAGAAATATCAATACGGTAATCCGCTGCACGCCGGACAGTATCGCAGCACGCTCTCGGTGAATGGCCGGGACCTGGCGGAAGAAACGTTTGTTATCCAGGAACACGATGGCCAGCTTGAGCCCTGCATCTCGCCCTCGCTGTTCGACGCCCTGCAGCTGAAGGATGCCCAGTGGCCGGCGGCGGCCACCTGCCTGCGCTTTTCGCAGATCAATAAGGCGATCGGCTGGGAGTATGACAGCGGGGAAAACGTCCTGCGGGTGAATATGCCCCAGGCGCTACTGCAACCCCATTATCGGGGGGCGGTGAACCTGAAGAAGGTGGATAGCGGCGTGCCCGCCGCAGTGCTGCGCTATCAGGCCAACAGCTATCAGAGCATCGTCGACGGGGATAGCAGCAGCCATCATTATCTCGGGCTGGATGCCAGCCTGCGCGCCTTTGGCTGGCGTTTACATCACCAGTCCAGCTACCAGGCGCAGGAGGGGAATACACACTGGGATAGCATTGCCACCTGGGCTGAGAGAAGTGTAGTGAACTGGGCGTCCACGTTACGGCTGGGTCAGGGATGGACCGACGGAACCTTCTTTGACAGCGTCAGTTTTATCGGCGGCAGGCTGGCTACCGATGTGCGCATGCTGCCGGGCTCCCGCCGCGGCTTTGCGCCGTCGGTTAGCGGCGTGGCGCGCACCAATGCCCGCGTGACGGTCACCCAGAACGGCGCCCTGTTGTACGAGGCCACGGTTCCGCCGGGCAAATTCACCTTTGACGATCTCTATCCCACCAACGCCGGCGGCGATTTACAGGTAACGATCCATGAGGCGGACGGCAGTCAGGAGACCTTTACCGTGCCGTACGCCGCGCTGCCTGGCCTGGTGCGGGCAGGCGCGGTCTACTATGACCTGTCGCTGGGCTATCTGGATGAGGACGGGATCGCCGGGCGGCCGGGATTTGGCGAAGCCACAGTGCAGTACGGCTTCAATGACTATGTCAGCGGCTATACCGGCGCCAACGCGACGACGGATTATTACTCGACGCTGGTCGGCAGCGCCTTCAATACCTACTGGGGGGCGCTGGCGGTCGATCTTTCCCGTTCTGCGGCGAAGGGCAGGGAACGCGGCTGGCAGGAGGGGTATCGCTGGCGGGTATCCGCATCAAAATCCTTCGCGTCCGATACGCGGATGCTGGTCTCGATGAGCCACAGCAACGACGGCAACTATCGTTCCATTCGCGACGCCGTCCGGGAGCACGACCGTCACCCCAACGACTGGCGGGAGATGACCCGCTACAGCGCGACGTTGTCTCAGCAGGCCGGCAGCGGCAGCCTGTCGTTTAACGGAATCTGGAGTGAGGATGTCCGCCACCACCGCTGGCGCTCCTATCAGCTGGGGTACGCCAACCGCTATGGTCAGCTCAATTACTACCTGTACGCCCAGCAGAGTCAGGATATTCATCACCGCAATAATCAGGTGGTGGGCGTCTCCTTTTCGCTGCCGTTCGGGCAGGCGGGCAGCCTGACTACCCGCTTTAACCATGATAAGAACTACGGCAGCCAGCTGCAGTCCAGCTATACCGGCAGCGCTGGCGAGAAAAATGCCTTTAGCTATGGCCTGACCGCCAGCTACGACATGCCGCGGGAGAACCCGCTCGAGGCCAGCGTTGGGGGCAACGGTAGCCTGCGTACGGATTATGCGTACCTGAATGCCAGCGCCAGCGCCGGTCGCCACCAGCAGCAGTACTCGCTGGGGGCATCGGGCGCCCTGGTGGCGCATCAGGGCGGAATGACCGCCACCCCCGAACTGGGGGAAACCTTCGCCATTGTGGAAGCGCCCGGCGCGGCGGGCGCTCGGGTGGCAAACCGCCTCGGACAGCCGATAAACCGCCAGGGTTTTACGATCATCCCTTACCTCGATCCCTTTACCGATAACTGGCTGGATCTCGATCCGCAGGGTCTGAACGACCATGTGGAGATTGTCTCCAGCAGCACGACGGTGGTGCCCGATTCGGGCGCGGCGGTGAAGGTCAAATTTGTCACGCGTACCGGCTATCCCTGGTTTGCCCATGTCACGCTGCCGGATGGCGCGGCGCCCCCGCTGGGCGCGGAGGTGTTTGACGACAGCGGTCGGGCGGTTGGCGCCGTCGGTCAGGGCGGGCTGCTGTATGCCCGGGTGCCGCAGGCCGACGGCAGCGTCTCGGTAGTATGGGGCGAACGCAGCGGGCAACGCTGCCGGTTGGCCTATGCCATCCGCGGCGACGCGGCGCAACAGGTTAGCCGCGGTACGCCGCATCAGGTCTGCCGGCCGGGAATAAAGGAGAAGTAATATGAAAAAAATCATCGCATCAGGGGTACCGCTTCTGCTGGCCGGCGGATACTGCGCCTCGCTGTCGGCAGCGTGCCAGATGGTCAGTGGCAAAACTATCGAGTATTCAGTGAACGTCAGCCAGGCCAGTATCAACCTTGACGTCAGCAATCGCCCCATCGGCTCCCTGCTATACAGCTACGGAGGGATGATTATCACTAATAACGAACGCTGGGAGATCGCCTGCAGCGGCAGCGAGCCCGGCGGGTTTCAGAGCATCGGCGGCTCACGGGTCGGCCCGGCGGGAGACGGCAAGCCCGGGGATATCTACAGCATCGACCGCCTGCCGGGCATTGGCTACAGCTTCCAGATGGGGGAACAGGATGGCATTAATTTCGATCCCCTGTTCACGGCCTGGCCCTCAGCGCCGGTATTTTCCGGCCAGCGCGCATTTCAGGCGGAAAATAAAAAACCGACCATCTATTTCTGGCGGATTGCCGATAACGGCGGTCTACCGCCGCCGGGCGAGTATTGCCTTAACGATTACCTTGGCGATATTTATCTTGGCGGAGTACAGGCGATGCGCTTTAGCGTCAGTGGGCTCTGTATTCAGGTCAAATCACCCACCTGCAAGATTACTGACGACAGTAAAAACATTAACGTCTTCCTCGGGCGGCATAACAAAACCGCGTTTACCGGGCTCAACAGCACCACCGCCCCGGTTCCTTTTAACATCAACCTGACGAACTGTGAAAATGTCGGCAGCGTGTTTATGCAGTTTAACGCGACGGTGGACAGCGCTGTCGCCGCCAACGAGGTGATTAAAATCGATGACCAACCTGAAGGCGCATCCGGACTTGGCGTGCAAATCCTCAGCGCCGGCGGCGCGCTGGTGCCGCTAAACCAGGTGAGCCAGGTCTGGTCCGGGAATAAAGGCAGTCAGACGAACTATCGTTTATCCTATCAGGCCCGCTATATCCAGACGCAGCCCGCAGTGACTGCGGGCGAGGCGAACGCCAGCGCGACCTTCGTGGTGACTTATAACTGATCGGCCTGACGGCGTGGCGTCGTCAGGCATGCGCCAGTAAAGGAAACATCAACTTCCTGTCTTTAAACAGGTTTTCCTTCTGGTCATAGACGAAGAGGATATCTTCTCCCTCTATTTTCTCATACTCGCCGAGCCGGTCTTCATTAGGGGTAAAACCGAGGATGGCCTGGTAAACATGGTCATCGGCCAGTTCGTTGACCAGCGTCGACAGGCTCTTACCCTCCTCGCAGAAGAGGTCAAAGCAGATCAGCACCGGACCGTTTTGCATGGCGATGACCACTGCCTCATTTTTTGCCGAGTAATAAACAAAATGCTTCATAAAGGCTGAGCAGTAAAACATCAGCAGGCCAAAGTTATGCTCCACCCGCAGCGGTGAGAACGGGTTGGATTTTTCATAGTAATGGCGGAGCAGGGCGACATCGTCAGCGCTGTCCATATCCAGTTTACGAAAATCACCGGCTCGCGGGGAAACCGGCATAATATATTGATGCTCTTCGCTGCGGGTGAAGCCAAATTTGGGGTAAAAATCCACCGTGGTGGGATTGGCGAATAAAAAGAAGGCGTCCGCCTCCTGCTGCCAGTCCTGCAGGATGTGATGGATAAGCTGGCCGGCTAATCCCTTATTACGGTGGTCCGGTTCGGTCATCACGGTGCCAATCTGAATATAACGCCGGGGCTCGCCCTGCCAGCGCAGGTCGATGATATTGGCCGAGGCGTTAGCGATAACTTTATTGCGTTCGACAAAGGCGTAGGGGATATAGGCGTCGGTCCAGTAACCTTGCTGATACCACTCTTCAAAAGACAGATCAAAAGTCTTAACGGCAAGGTCAATGAAGCTTTTTCTTAATGGGCTATTTTCTCTGACTTGCTTCACTAATTGATAATTCATTGTCATAGTTCCTTCTCACTATGGCTTCTGAAAGCGGCGACGTCGGCAAAGGCACTTGCGTCGAATGAGCGCTGTAAACGTAGCATATCTGGGAAAAGGATCCGCAATGTCGATGCTTAACCTTTGCCCCAGTCACAAATAACCGCATGCTGGCCATATCAGACCGGGCTGAACGGCCTGTTTGCGTTTGCTATCGCCATAATAGAGCGTGAGTAAACGAGGCACTGGTCGAGAGGCTGAGGCAAATGTACTGGCGATTTTATCGACAATCGGCCGCGCCGTAGAGGTTAGGTTTATTTATTTATGCATTAAACAGGAAATTTTACGCGATCTGCCTAATAATAGAGTAGCCGTCATCGCAAGGGCTGAAATTACTCAAGGAGCGACGTATAATAACGCCCTTTGTGTCTGAGTATTACCGCACGAATTGGAAAAATATAACATGCAGGATCCGCTACTTTATTTCGCGGTTTTTGCTCAGCTATTATTGAGTGAATTAACAGGATTACTATGTCAAATTTACCCAAATTTTCCCGCGCGCTTTTGCACCCGCGTTACTGGCTGTTGTGGCTGGGAATTGGCTTTTTGTGGCTGCTGGTGCAATTACCGTATCCGGTGATCTACCGTCTGGGAACGGCGCTTGGGCGGCTGGCAATGCGGGTGATGAAAAGCCGCGCGCGGATTGCCAGACGTAATCTCGAACTCTGCTTTCCCGAGATGAGCGCCGCCGACCGCGAGGCGCTGCTGGTGAAAAACTTTGAATCGCTGGGCATGGGGCTGATGGAGACCGGCATGGCCTGGTTCTGGCCGACGCACCGGGTGGCGCGCTGGACCGAGACCAGCGGCGTTAACGAGGTGGTGGAGCTTCTGGAACAAAAGCAGGGCATCTTACTGATCGGTATTCATTTTCTGACCCTCGAAATGGGGGCGCGAATGTATGGCATGTTTACCCCGGGCATTGGCGTCTACCGGCCCAATGATAACCCGCTGATTGACTGGCTGCAGACCTGGGGACGCTTGCGTTCGAACAAGACCATGCTGGATCGAAAAAATCTGAAAGGGATGGTCAGGGCGCTGAAAGAGGGGGAGATCCTCTGGTACGCGCCAGATCACGATTACGGCCCGGCCAGCAGCGTTTTTGCCCCGCTGTTTGCCGTCGAGCAGGCGGCGACCACCACCGGCACCTGGATGCTGGCGAAAATGTCCGGGGCGACGATTGTGCCGTTTGTTCCGCGGCGCAAGCCCAACGGCATGGGGTATGAATTGATCTCTCTGACGCCAGAGCGCACGCCGCCGCTGGCGAGCGCCGAGGTCACGGCGGCCTGGATGAATCAGATTATCGAACAGTGCATCCTGATGGCGCCCGAGCAATATATGTGGCTGCACCGGCGTTTTAAGACTCGCCCGGAAGGGGTACCGCCGCGTTACTGAACGCTTCGGCCGAAAAATAAGCGCATCGGTAGCACGCTCAGTAAATCGCCGTCTATACTGAAAGAGCCTGACTGAAGGCTAATTCCAAGGAGATTGCAGGATGAAAAAAGTGATAGTCGCGTTAGCCCTTTCCGCCGTTGCATTTGGCGCGTCCGCCGCACAGTTGATCACCAAAGAAGAAGTGAAACACTTCAAACTGACCAAGGTCGGACCGATCTCGGTAGGGCCGTCCGGTGGCGAGTTCTCTTCACCTTCCGATCTGCACGATCAGCTCTCTAAGCTGGCCGATGAGAAAGGCGGAAAATATTACGTGATTACCGCCGCGCGCGAGCATGGTCCAAACTTCGAAGCCACAGCGGAAGTGTATAAATAACCTTTTTAAAAGCGTGCCGTAGCGGCGCGCGACGCATTGAGCCTGGAGCGCGTTAAGCCTCCGGGCTCATTTTTTTTCTGCCATCGGAATTGCCTTAGGCAATTGCGGCAGCGGAAATGCGTTTTTATCGCTATATATAAATTTCATGATCACGATGTTAATGAATTATTGCTTTTTATTGTTGATAAAAAGCCAATTCTGACCTAATGCCTGAGGGAGTGACCCCTGGCAAAAATAGGTAGGACAAATGTGTTATCATCGCGCCTTTCCCTTTTTGTCTGGGGCTTTCTTGTATGCTACAACCTGTTGTTCGCGTCGGTGAATGGCTGGTAACCCCCTCTGTAAACCAAATCAGCAGGAAGGGGCGCCAGCTTACCCTTGAACCGCGTTTAATCGATCTTCTGGTCTTTTTTGCCCGCCATCCGGGGGAAGTGCTTAGCCGGGACGAGCTTATCGAAAACGTCTGGACCCGGAACGTTGTGACCAGCCACGTCGTCACGCAGAGTATTTCCGAACTGCGCAAGTCGCTCAAAGACGGCGACGACGTTAGCCTTGAGTACATCGCGACGGTACCCAAACGGGGGTATAAGCTCACGGTGCCGGTGATCTGGTGCACCGAGGAGGGGGAGGAACTCGCCCCGCAGGTGGAGGCGCTGACGCCTTCGTCGTCGACCGCTATTCCCGTGCCACCGGCTGCCGGTGGGCCGCCAGAAGCCCCCGACTCCTCCGCCGATCTTACCGCGCCGGTGACAGCGCCGGCGGCGGCTCCCGCTGTCGCCAGCGCGCCATCGGCCCGCAAACGCCTCACCACCGCCCTGGTGTGGGGGCTGTTCCTGTTGGCGCTGGGCACCTGTGTGGCGCTGGTGGCGCTGTCGAGCATGGAGTCGCGGCCGCCGGTCAACAAGGCGCGCCTGCTGCTCAATCCGCGCGATATCGATATCCACCTGGTCAATGGTAACTCCTGCGCCAACTGGTCGTCGCAGCACTCTTACGCGGTCGGCCTGGCCAGCCTGATCACCACCTCGCTGAACACCTTCTCGACCTTTATGGTGCATGACAAAACGGACTACAACATCAATGAGCCGAGCAGCTCCGGGAAAACGCTGACCATTGAGTTCGTCAATCAGCGCCACTATCGGGCGCAGCAGTGCTTTATGTCGGTCCAGCTGGTGGATAACGCCGACAGCTCGACGATGCTGGATAAACGCTACTTTGTGACCAACGACAACCAGCTGACCATTCAGAACGATCTGATGAACAGCCTGTCGGATGCCCTGACGCAACCGTGGCCGGCGCGGATGCAGGCGATGCTCAGGCAATATCAGCCCTCGCAGAGCGTGGCGTTAACCTATTTCTACCAGTCGCATCAGCTGTTAATGAAGGGCGATGTTGATTCATTAAGTAAAGCCAGTAGCCTGCTGGATGATGTGATTAAGCGGGCGCCGGATTTTATTTACGCCTATGCCGAAAAAACGCTGGTGGATGTATTACGCCATTCGCAGCAGCCGCTGGACGATAAACAGCTAGCTGCCCTCTACAGTGAGGTTGAGCGGGTAGGGGAGATGCCGGGTATTAAAGACATGGCGATTTATTATCAAATAAAAGCGGTAGATTCGTTGGGTAAGGGTAAAGTCGACGAAGCGAATACCGCGATTAACAGTGCGATTGATTTAGAGATGTCGTGGCTGAATTATGTGCTGTTAGGCAAAGTCTATGAGATGAAAGGAGAGAACCGACTGGCTGCCGATTCTTACATCACCGCGTTTAATTTACGGCCCGGCGGGGATACCCTGTACTGGATTGAAAACGGTGTTTTCCAGACATCAGTTAATCGGGTGGTACCGTATCTCGACAATTTCCTCTCTTCAGAATAAGTAAACCCTCATCATGCGCAAGGTTTTGGGCATGATGAGGTTAAATTTATGTTTCTCATGAAGCCTCTGGTTGTTATTTGTATTTAGCATTCAGGAGGCTTTGAATAACACTTCAGTAACACTCATATCCCACTCTAACTCCATGTAACTAAACGATGTTTATCTTTTTCTGACACCCTGTTGTCATGTTTATATGTTAAGCGAAAAAGGTCAAAATATCATTTGTCTGATGTTTGTTGTTATTTCACTTTATCTTTAGGACTTATCTCGTACAAATCAGTAATCTTGTTGGCAGTTGGTCGGGTCAATTAATGGTTCTGTATCATGATCTGTACCTCCCAAATAAACTTAGGAGAAAAACAACCATGAGTTCTGCCAAGAAGATCGGGCTATTTGCCTGTACCGGTGTCGTCGCCGGTAATATGATGGGGAGCGGTATTGCATTATTACCTGCGAACCTGGCCAGCATCGGTGGTATTGCCATTTGGGGCTGGGTAATTTCAATTATTGGTGCGATGTCTCTGGCTTATGTTTATGCCCGACTGGCCACTAAGAACCCGCAACAGGGTGGTCCAATTGCCTACGCCGGGGAAATATCTCCCGCATTCGGTTTCCAGACCGGTGTGCTTTATTATCATGCAAACTGGATTGGTAACCTGGCCATCGGGATTACCGCAGTTTCTTATCTCTCTACGTTCTTCCCAATTTTAAATAACCCGGTGCCAGCAGGTATTGCCTGTATTGCCATCGTGTGGATCTTTACTTTCGTTAATATGCTCGGCGGGACCTGGGTCAGCCGTCTGACCACTATTGGTCTGGTACTGGTGCTTATTCCAGTGGTCATGACCGCGGTTGTCGGCTGGCACTGGTTTGATGTCGCCACCTATCAGGCGAACTGGAACACCTCCAGCACCACCGATAGCCACGCGGTCATTAAAAGTATCCTGCTCTGCCTGTGGGCCTTTGTTGGCGTCGAATCCGCCGCCGTGAGTACCGGGATGGTGAAAAACCCGAAACGTACCGTACCGCTGGCAACCATGCTGGGTACTGCGATGGCCGGTATCGTCTATATCGCCGCGACTCAGGTTATCGCCGGTATGTATCCTGCTTCTCAGATGGCCGCGTCCGGTGCGCCGTTCGCGATTAGCGCCTCTACCATTCTCGGCGGCTGGGCTGCTCCGATGGTTTCCGCTTTCACTGCCTTCGCTTGCCTGACTTCTCTGGGCTCGTGGATGATGCTGGTTGGCCAGGCCGGTGTACGTGCCGCCAACGACGGTAACTTCCCGAAAGTGTATGGCGAAGTCGATAGCAACGGTATCCCGAAAAAAGGCCTGCTGCTGGCGGCGGTGAAAATGACCGCGCTGATGGTGCTGATTACCCTGATGAACTCCGCCGGTGGTAAAGCTTCTGACCTGTTCGGCGAACTGACCGGTATCGCGGTACTGCTGACCATGCTGCCTTACTTCTACTCCTGTGTTGACCTGATTCGTTTCGAAGGCATCAACATTCGTAACTTCGTTAGCCTGATTTGTTCGGTACTGGGTTGCGTGTTCTGCTTCATCGCGCTGATGGGCGCAAGCTCCTTCGAACTGGCCGGCACCTTTATCGTTAGCCTGATTATCCTGATGTTCTACGGTCGCAAAATGCACCAGCGCCAGAACAACGCAACGGATAACAACAGCCCCGCTAACGCGCACTAATCAGTAACCCTTTTTCCTGAGGCTCCTTCCATCACCTGTCATCACGCGACGGGAGGGGCTTTCTACATCTGGAGATTTGACTATGAACGTTATTGCAATCATGAATCACATGGGTGTTTACTTCAAAGAAGAACCCATCCGTGAACTGCATCGTGCTCTCGAACGCCTGGACTTCCGTATTGTCTACCCGAACGACCGTGACGACTTATTAAAACTTATCGAAAACAACTCTCGTCTGTGCGGCGTGATCTTCGACTGGGATAAATACAATCTCGAACTGTGCGAAGAAATCAGCAAAATGAACGAGTACATGCCGCTGTACGCGTTCGCTAACACCTACTCGACTCTGGACGTTAGCCTGAACGATCTGCGCATGCAGGTTCGCTTCTTCGAATATGCGCTGGGCGCTGCGGAAGATATCGCGAACAAAATCAAACAGAACACTGACGAATACATCGACACCATTCTGCCGCCGCTGACCAAAGCGCTGTTCAAATATGTACGTGAAGGCAAATACACCTTCTGTACCCCTGGCCACATGGGCGGTACCGCGTTCCAGAAAAGCCCGGTAGGCAGCATCTTCTATGATTTCTTTGGCCCGAATACCATGAAATCCGATATCTCCATTTCGGTTTCTGAACTGGGTTCCCTGCTGGACCACAGCGGCCCGCACAAAGAAGCGGAAGAGTATATCGCTCGCGTCTTTAACGCAGAACGCAGCTACATGGTGACCAACGGTACCTCTACTGCTAACAAAATCGTCGGCATGTACTCCGCGCCGGCCGGCAGCACCGTGCTGATTGACCGTAACTGCCACAAATCGCTGACTCACCTGATGATGATGAGCGACATTACGCCGATCTACTTCCGTCCGACCCGTAACGCCTACGGTATCCTCGGCGGTATTCCGCAGAGCGAATTTCAGCACGCGACTATCGCCAAGCGTGTGAAAGAGACGCCGAATGCGACCTGGCCGGTACACGCGGTGATCACCAACTCAACCTATGATGGTCTGCTGTATAACACCGACTTCATCAAGAAAACCCTGGATGTGAAATCCATCCACTTTGACTCCGCATGGGTCCCTTACACCAACTTCTCGCCGATCTATGAAGGCAAATGCGGGATGAGCGGCGGCCGCGTCGAAGGGAAAGTGATCTACGAAACCCAGTCCACGCACAAACTGCTGGCGGCATTCTCCCAGGCGTCGATGATCCACGTGAAAGGCGACGTAAACGAAGAGACCTTCAACGAAGCCTACATGATGCACACCACCACTTCCCCGCACTACGGGATCGTGGCGTCCACCGAAACCGCGGCGGCGATGATGAAGGGTAACGCCGGTAAGCGTCTGATCGACGGCTCTATTGAACGTTCCATCAAGTTCCGTAAAGAGATCAAACGTCTGAAAGGCGAGTCTGACGGCTGGTTCTTCGACGTCTGGCAGCCGGAGCATATCGATGGTCCTGAATGCTGGCCGCTGCGTTCCGACAGCGCATGGCACGGTTTCAAAAACATCGATAACGAGCACATGTACCTCGACCCGATCAAAGTCACGCTGCTGACGCCGGGGATGAAGAAAGACGGCACCATGGATGACTTCGGTATTCCGGCGAGCATCGTGGCGAAATATCTCGACGAACACGGCATCGTGGTTGAGAAAACCGGTCCGTACAACCTGCTGTTCCTGTTCAGCATCGGTATCGACAAAACCAAAGCGCTGAGCCTGCTGCGTGCGCTGACCGACTTCAAACGCGCGTTCGACCTGAACCTGCGGGTGAAAAACATGCTGCCGTCGCTGTACCGTGAAGATCCTGAATTCTATGAAAACATGCGTATTCAGGACTTGGCGCAGAACATTCACAAACTGATTGAGCATCACAACCTGCCGGACCTGATGTTCCGCGCGTTTGAAGTGCTGCCATCGATGGTGATGACCCCGTATGCCGCGTTCCAGAAAGAGCTGCACGGTCAGACTGAAGAGGTTTATCTCGAAGAGATGGTCGGCCGCGTCAACGCCAACATGATCCTGCCGTATCCTCCGGGAGTGCCGCTGGTGATGCCGGGTGAAATGATCACCGAAGAAAGCCGCCCGGTGCTGGAGTTCCTGCAGATGCTGTGCGAAATCGGCGCCCACTACCCGGGCTTCGAAACCGATATCCACGGCGCCTATCGTCAGGCGGATGGTCGTTACACCGTTAAAGTGCTGAAAGAAGAAAACAACAAGTAATAGACGCACACCAGGGAAGTGGCTTGCCACTTCCCTTTTTTCACGCTGCAAGGAGAACCTATGAAAACACCCTCACAGCCGCGCGCGATTTACTACATCGTTGCGATCCAGATCTGGGAGTACTTCAGCTTTTACGGCATGCGTGCCTTACTCATCCTTTATCTCACCCACCAGCTTGGCTTTGACGACAGCCATGCCATCAGTCTGTTCAGCGCCTACGCATCTTTAGTTTACGTTACCCCTATTCTCGGCGGCTGGCTTGCCGACCGCCTGCTCGGCAACCGCACGGCGGTGATTGCCGGGGCGCTGTTAATGACCCTCGGCCACGTGGTGCTGGGCGTCGAGTCGACCTCCGCATGGAGTCTGTACGTCGCGCTGGCGATCATCATCTGCGGCTACGGCCTGTTCAAATCCAATATCAGCTGCCTGCTCGGCGAACTGTACGCTCACGACGACCCGCGTCGCGACGGCGGTTTCTCGCTGCTGTACGCCGCCGGCAACGTCGGGTCGATCGCCGCGCCCATCGCCTGCGGACTGGCGGCGCAGTGGTACGGCTGGCATATCGGCTTTGCGCTGGCGGGGATCGGCATGTTTATCGGCCTGATGATTTTCTTAAGCGGCAGCCGCCATTTCCGGCATACCCGCGGCGTCGATAAACCGGCGCTGCGGGCAGTGAAATTTGTGCTGCCGACCTGGGGCTGGCTGCTGGTGATGCTGTGCCTGGCGCCGGTGTTCTTCACGCTGCTGCTGCAAAACAACTGGTCCGGCTATCTGCTGGCGATCGTCTGCCTGTTCGCCGCCCAGATGGTGGCGCGGATCATGATCAAAGCCCCGGAGCATCGTCGCGCGCTGTGGCAGATCGTCCTGCTGATGCTCGCAGGAACGCTGTTCTGGGTGCTGGCGCAGCAGGGCGGGAGCTCGATTAGCCTGTTTATCGACCACTTCGTCAATCGTCGCCTGCTGAACTGGGACGTGCCAACCGCGCTGTTCCAGTCGGTCAACGCGGTGGCGGTGATGGCGGCCGGCGTGGTGCTGGCGTGGCTGATGCGCCCGGAAGGCAGCGTGCGTTCGGTGCTGCGCGTCTGGCTGAAATTCGCTTTCGGCCTGCTGCTGATGGGCGGCGGCTTTATGCTGCTGGCGCTCAATGCCCGCCACGGCGCGGCTGACGGCCAGGCCTCGATGGGCATGATGGTCGCCGGGCTGGCGATGATGGGCTTTGCCGAACTGTTTATCGACCCGGTGGCGATGGCGCAAATCACCCGTCTGAACATGCCCGGCGTCACCGGGGTGTTGACCGGGATCTATATGCTGGCCACTGGCGCGGTGGCCAACTGGCTGGCGGGCGT
This sequence comes from Klebsiella sp. w6, assembly GCF_033100215.1. Lineage (NCBI taxonomy): Bacteria > Pseudomonadati > Pseudomonadota > Gammaproteobacteria > Enterobacterales > Enterobacteriaceae > Klebsiella > Klebsiella sp. w6. Next base: position 4,211,625 of record NZ_CP136907.1, on the reverse strand, counting down.
GGTGGCGCAGCAAACCACCGAATCGCAAATTAGCGACACGGCGATTGCTGCCTATCAACATTTCTTCTCGCAGATGGGCGAATGGACCCTCGGCTGCGTGGCGGTGATGGTCGTTATCGCCTTTGCCGCGGCCTGTAGTGTGGGCAAACGCCGTGCGGCTGCCGGTGAAGTTACCGGCGGCGGCGCCTGACGCTCGTCCCGGCTGGTGGCGTAAACGCCTTATCCGGGCCGCTATTCGTAGCCCCGATAAGCGCAGCGCGACCGGGGGCATGACATCAACAGCGGAGCGCGAAGTCGCTCCTTGCACAGCTTAGTGAACAGGAGGAGGATATTCTGGCATGCGCGGAGGCCAACGATAAAAAATACCGTTACTGAAGCCATAGCTGAGTGAGATCAGCTTGGAGTGAATCCAGGATCGTTAAGATTGTGCTCTGGTGTCTTCCCAGAGACAGGCCGCGCGGAAGGGTGACCTGGTTCAATTTATCGAAGCTAGTTTGAAAGCAAGGTTATGAGGAATCCATATGTCTGAACAACAAGCACAAGGTGCCGATGAGGCCATTGACCTTAATAATGAACTGAAAACTCGTCGCGAAAAACTGGCTGCACTGCGTGAGCAGGGCGTAGCCTTCCCCAACGACTTCCGTCGCGATCATACCTCTGACCAATTGCATGCTGAATTCGATGCGAAGGATAACGATGAACTCGCTTCCCTGAACGTTGAAGTTGCGGTGGCTGGCCGGATGATGACCCGCCGCGTGATGGGCAAAGCCTCTTTCGTCACTCTTCAGGACGTCGGCGGCCGCATTCAGCTGTACGTGGCGCGCGATGACCTGCCGGAAGGCGTCTACAACGAACAGTTTAAAAAATGGGACCTCGGCGATATCATCGCCGCCCGCGGCAAGCTGTTCAAAACGCAAACCGGCGAACTCTCTATTCACTGCACCGAGCTGCGTCTGCTGACCAAAGCCCTGCGCCCGCTGCCGGATAAATTCCACGGCCTGCAGGATCAGGAAGTCCGCTATCGCCAGCGCTATCTGGATCTGATCGCCAACGAAGAGTCACGTCATACGTTCCGTATCCGTTCGCAGATCCTCGCGACCATGCGCCAGTTCATGGTGGCTCGTGGCTTTATGGAAGTCGAAACCCCGATGATGCAGGTGATCCCTGGCGGGGCGTCCGCCCGTCCGTTCATCACCCATCACAACGCGCTGGATCTGGATATGTACCTGCGCATCGCGCCGGAACTGTATCTGAAACGTCTGGTGGTCGGCGGTTTTGAACGCGTGTTTGAAATCAACCGCAACTTCCGTAATGAAGGGATCTCGGTACGCCATAACCCAGAGTTCACCATGATGGAACTGTATATGGCGTATGCGGACTACAAAGACCTGATCGAACTGACCGAGTCGTTGTTCCGCACCCTAGCGCAGACGGTGCTGGGCAAAACCGAAGTGCCATATGGCGACCAGGTGTTTGATTTCGGTAAGCCGTTTGAAAAACTGACCATGCGCGAAGCAATCAAGAAACACCGTCCGGAAACCAACATGGCGGATCTGGATAACTTCGACGCGGCGAAAGCGCTGGCGGAATCTCTCGGTATTCAGGTAGAGAAAAGCTGGGGTCTGGGACGTATCGTCACCGAAATCTTTGACGAAGTGGCGGAAGCGCATCTGATTCAGCCAACCTTCATCACCGAATACCCGGCGGAAGTTTCCCCGCTGGCGCGCCGTAACGACGTCAACCCGGAAATCACTGACCGCTTTGAATTCTTCATTGGCGGCCGCGAAATCGGTAACGGTTTCAGTGAGCTGAACGATGCCGAAGATCAGGCGCAGCGCTTCCAGGATCAGGTGAACGCCAAAGCGGCGGGCGATGACGAAGCGATGTTCTATGACGAAGACTACGTCACCGCCCTGGAGTATGGTTTACCGCCGACCGCGGGTCTGGGTATCGGTATCGACCGCATGGTGATGCTGTTTACCAACAGCCATACCATCCGCGACGTGATCCTCTTCCCGGCCATGCGTCCGCAGAAGTAATCCGTTGCACTCCCTCCCGGCCTGCGCCGGGAGGTCCTCCCTGCATTATCCCCATCCTGTCTTTTGCCCTGCTTTATGAACCGCTAACCGCTATTTATCGGGATGTTTTGCCGTGGCCAGACGCGCGACAATAGTGACCATTTCGCAAGGAGACGCTATGAGCAAATTTGGTATTGCCCTCATGACCGCGGCGGCTATTAGCCTGCTGAGCGGCTGCCAGGCGGCGAAGGAGAAGCATCCGACGCAGGAGGAACTGATCCGCCAGATGCAGCAGCGGGCCGCGGCCCCGGATACGCACACACTGCCGCCGGGCAAAGCCACGCAGGACCAACTGATGCGCTACGCCTTCACGCTCAGAGAGGCGGTTATGGTTCAATTGCCCAACAGCGCGCGCTACCAGGGGAAAATATGCTCCGTGCGGCTGTCGCTTAACCGCAGTGCAAAACTGACCGGACTGCAGCAGGAGGGGGGCGATCCGGCGTTCTGCGCGGTAGTGACCGATGCGGTACTGCGCACGACCTTCCCGCCCTTTGCCAGCGAAGGGGTCTACCAGATCTTTAACCATCCGCTACTGGATTTTAAGCCTTAGCGCACCCGGCTTTCCGCCCCCGCCGGATGGCAGGGGCGGGGAGATTACTGCACTTTTTGCAGGGAGCCGTGCTGGCTGCCGTTTGTCCAGCTGCCGTTAAAGGCGTTGTTGAGGGTAAAGGCTGAGCTTTTCACCCGGAAAGTCAGTTTGCCCTGGCTGGCTTTCGCCGCCTCGACCAGATGACCATGGGTTTTCACCGTTTTAGCGGTGACGGTAATCTCATCAATTTTATCGCCATACTCCGTATAAACATACCAGGTGCCCACCCAGGGGCCGAAGCCGCTGCTGGCCTGCTGCGCGGCGGCGGCATTCTCGGCTTTGGTTTTATGAATATCGCAGGTGGTCCCGTCGGTCATCTGCGTGCAGCCGGAACGTTCAAGCTGTTCCCGGTATTTCGCGCTAATGGCGTGGGCCGGCGCGGCGGCGACCAGCGCCAGGGTGAGGGTGGTGAAAAGCCAGGTCTTATTCATCTTATTGTTTCTCATCGCGATAGCGGCGTGCATGGTCATAAAGGTTGATACACATTGGTGCATTCTCCCGGTGGCGTCAGAATAAATATAACCGCAGCCATTCCTGATAAATAACTAGCAGGAAGGAGATGGGTTATTTATTGGTAAAACATCATTACCCTGATTTTATTTATCACTGTACCTTCCCGCTGCATGTCATATTATTGCAGAGAGAATGTTAAGTAATTGATGTTTTAAAAGTGACTATTTGTCACTTAAGCAAATAACAGCAGGCCCGGCCTGGGCGCGCGGCTAAAGCCCGCGCCGGTGCGGTGTTGAGTTTTTTTCATATTGCTATCATCATATTTCGAATGAAAGGGATAACCTCTGAAGCGGGTTATTAAGCCAGTAATTTTTAGCCGCAAAATAAGCCGGCGGCAAGCATTATTTCCATTTATTTTTCAGGGTTACCTGAAATAGCGGATATATCGCCAGCGCAATGATGGATTTCCATCATTTCTCCGTTTTCATCGTCGGTCGTCGCCTGCTTATAGTGACGCCAGACAAGACCACAGGGTGAAAAGGAGAACAAGATGGCGACAGAGCATCTGCAGTGGGGCGTGAGCCCCCTGTGCTGGACCAACGATGTGCTGGAGGATTTAGGCGGCGATATCCCCCTGGATACCTGCCTGCGCGAGGCGCGGGAGGCGGGCTATCAGGGCATTGAGTTAGGACGGAAATTTCCCCGCCAGGCAGAGACGCTGGGCCCGCTGCTGGCGGCGGCTGACCTGCGCCTGGCGTCCGGCTGGTACAGCGGCTTGCTGGCCGAGCGCAGCGTGGAAGCGGAGCTGGAGGCGGTGCGGGAGCACGCGCAACTCCTCCGGCAGCTCGGCGCGAGGGTGATGGTTTACGGCGAGTGCGGGCAACTGCCGGGTGAAACCCCGCTTGATGAGCCTATTTCACTCTCGCCGCCGTTAAGCCGTGTCAGCCTGGCGGCGTATTGCCACAAGCTAAATACCTTTGCCGACCTGCTGCTGCGCGACTATGGCCTCCAGCTGGCCTATCACCATCATCTGATGATGCTGGTGGAGCACGATGACGAGCTGGAGCGGTTTCTGTCCCATACCCATGACAACGTCGGGCTGGCGTTTGATACCGGACACGCCTTTGTCGCCGGGGTCGAGATCCCGCGCGTGCTGCAAAAATATGGCCACCGTATCCGCCATCTGCATCTGAAAGACGTCCGTCCGCAGGTGCTGGGGCGTCTGTATCGTGAAAATCTGAGCTTTAACGAGGCGGTGCGCGCCGGGCTGTTTACCATCCCCGGCGACGGCTGCATCGACTATGCGCCGATCCTCGACTTCGTCCGGCGCAGTGACTACCGCGGCTGGCTGATTATCGAAGCCGAGCAGGACCCGGCGATGGCGCCGCCGCTGGCCACCGCCCGCCGCGCCTATGCCTGGCTGGCGCACCATTTATCTTCCCCTTCACCGTCAGAGGAGCACGCAGCATGAGCGCGCGGTTAAATATCGGTCTTATCGGCTCGGGTTTTATGGGTCAGGCACACGCTGACGCGTACCGTCGCGCGGCCATGTTCTATCCCGATCTGCCGAAGCGCCCGCATCTCTACGCGCTGGCGGATCAGGATCAGTCGCTGGCTGAACGCCATGCGGCGAAACTGGGGGCGGAAAAGGCCTACGGCGACTGGCGCGAGCTGGTAAACGATCCGCAGGTTGATGTGGTGGATATCACCTCGCCGAACCATCTGCACTACACAATGGCGATGGCGGCGATCGCGGCGGGTAAACATGTCTATTGCGAGAAGCCGCTGGCGGTCAACGAGCAGCAGGCGCAGGAGATGGCGCAGGCGGCACGGCGCGCGGGGGTGAAGACCATGGTGGCCTTTAACAACATCAAAACGCCGGCGGCACTGCTGGCAAAGCAGATTATCGCCCGGGGCGATATTGGCGAACCGGTGCGCTTTCGCGGCACCTTTGATCAGGGGTTTTATAACGACCCTAACCTGCCCTGGTCCTGGCGCTGCTCGAAAACCCTCGGCGGCAGCGGGGCGCTTGGCGACCTTGGCGCCCATACCCTGTCGGTCGCCCAGTTTTTGCTGGGCGGGATCCGCGAAGTGACCGCCAGCGCGCAAACCTGCCTGCGCCAGCGTCCGGTGCCGCAGCGCGATGCCGGGTATGCCAGCCGGGTCGCGGCCGATGCCGAGTGGCGGGAAGTAGAAAATGACGATCAGGTTCAGTGCCTGGTCAATTTCGACAGCGGCGCGGCGGGAGTGATTGAGGCCTCGCGCATCGCCGCCGGGCGGATCTTCGGCGTGTTCTGGGAGGTTTCCGGCACCGAAGGCACGCTGTATATGGACGGGGAGCGCTTTAACGAACTGCAGGTATATCGCTTCAACGATGATAAACACGACCGCGGCTTTAAGACGCTGTATGCCGGGAGCCAGATCCCGGCCTATGCCGGCTTCTTCGGCTTCGATTTTGGCGGCGGTGGGCTGGGCTATTTTGACGTCAAGGTGATCGAAGTGCATGACCTGGTGCAGGGGATTTGCGGGGAGGGCGACTGCTATCCCAACTTCGAATTTGGTTTGCAGAATCAGCGCGTGCTGTCGGCGATTGAAGCCTCGATGGTCAGCCGCCGCTGGGTGAACGTGGTTAAAGACTAAGGAGCCGCTATGTTTCCCTCACACTTACCGATCCCGCGCCGCCCGGCGGCGCAGAGCATTCCCTCCCTGCGCTGGGGCATTATCGGTCCTGGCTGGATCGCCGAGCGCTTTGTTCATGCATTGAAAACCTACAGCCGACAGCAGGTGGTGGCGGTGGCCTCCCGCAGCCAGGCGAAGGCCGAGCGGGTGGCCGCGGAATGGGGGATCCCCCAGGCTTACGGCCAGGTGGAGGAGATGCTGGCGCGCCCGGATATTGATGCGGTGTACATTGCGACGCCGCACAACCATCACTTTCCTGACGGCATGCAGGCGCTGAAGGCGGGTAAACACGTGCTGATTGAGAAGCCCTTCGCGCTCAACCTCGGCGAAGGGCGTGAGCTGCAGGCCGAAGCCGCCCGCCAGGGGAAGCTGGCGCTGGAGGCAATGTGGTGCGATTACGCGCCGAAATATGATGTGATCCGCCAGCTGCTGGAGGATGGGGCGCTCGGCGACCTGCATACCCTGCTGGCCGATCACGGCGAGTATTTCACCTCCGACCACCGCATCTTCAATGCCGACCTTGCCGGCGGGCCGATGATGGACCTCGGCAGCTATTTGACCTCGTTTGCGCTGATGGTGGGCGGCATGCCGCAGGAGATTGTCGCCCGCGGCAGCGCCACGGCGGAGGGGCTTAACGGTCAGACGTCGATGCTGTTTAGCTGGCAGAACGGGATGCAGGGGTTGTTAAACACGACGTTGTTCAGCAACACGCCGGGCGGGGCGGTGGTGGCCGGACGCCAGGCGACCCTGACGATCGACGGTCAGTTTTACGCCCCCGGCGGCTTTACGCTCGCCGCCAGCCAGGGCGGGCAGGTGCTGCGCTGGGAAGAGCCGCGCAATCGCTACGACCAGCTGTTCTGGCAGGCGGAGCATTTTGCCTGGTGCATCGGGCAGGGGCTGCAGGACTCGCCGCTGCGGCCGCTCAGTCGGGTGCTGCAGAATCTGCAGGTGATGGATGAAGTGCGGCGCCAGGTGGGCGCGGTGTTTAACGAAGAACGCTAAGGAGCCGGCCGGGCTTTGGTTTGCAGATAGCGCGAGCGTGTCTGCCATTGCCCGGCACCAGGACGCGTACGATGCCGGATGTCTGTTGCCCGGCGGCGCTGCGCTTGCGCGGGCCTACGATTTTACTGCAACCGTTTGATATTAAATCGGATTAATGCCTGTGTTATGTAGGCCGGGCAAGGCGTCGCCGCCGCCCGGCATAAAGGCTGGTACAGCGCCTGATGGCGGTTGCCACGCAACCACTCAGCGACAGTCGTCGACGGCGACAAACTGGCCATGCTGCAGGGACTGAACCGCCGCTTCGGCAATGGCCTGCGCCTGCAGGCCGTCCAGCAGGCCGGGCAGATCGGCCACGGTTTCACCATTCAGGGCGCGAATAAAGGCGTCAAGATGCTGGTAATAAGATCCCTGTACCCGGCTGAACCAGTCCGGCCACAGGCCCGGCTCAATGCGCTGATTGCCGCGCCACAGGGTAGGGCCCGCCGGCGACTGGCTACCGGACTCCAGCGCGCCTTCGGCGCCCAGCAGCGTGATCCGTTCATCATACCCGTGGCCGGTGCGGCGGGTGTTGTCCAGCTGCGCCAGCGCGCCGCCGCGCATCTGCATCATCAGGATGGAGGTGTCGACATCGCCAAATTCGGCAATGTCCGGCAGGGCCAGCGCCGCGCCCATCGCCGCCACGGTACGCACTTCATCGCCAGTGAGAAAGCGCAGGAGATCGAAGAAGTGGATCGCCTGATCGCGCATCTGGCCGCCGGAGCTGCGCAGATAGTCGAGCGGCGGCATGGTGGAGGCGCGGCAGACCATCTGCACCAGCTCGACCCGGCCGATCAGCCCTTGCTCCAGCTGGCGGCGGAGCTGCTGATGGCTGCTGTCGAAGCGCCGGTTAAAGCCGACAGTCACCGGCACGTTCAGGGGGAGCACCCGCTCCACCACCTCACGGGCGCGCGCCAGGGAGAGGTCGATCGGTTTTTCGCAATAGACCGCCTTGCCCGCCCGGGCGGCGGCTTCCAGCAGTTCGGCATGCGACGGGGTTGAACTGGCGATCAGCACCGCGTCGATGGCGTCGCTATGGATCGCCTCGCTCACTGTCACCGCCCGGGCGCCATAGCGGGCGGCCAGCGCCTGGGCGCGCTCCGGGGCGGCATCGGCCACCATCGTCAGCGCACTTCCTTCATGACGGGCAAGACTGGCGGCATGAACCTGACCGATAAAACCACTGCCTACCAGGGCAAAACGTTTGCAGATCATTTTTTTCTCCAGAATGGCGAGGGGACGTTGCCACCATAATCGGTTTGCTAAACTCACTGACACTGCCGTTTTGATGGATTTCCATCATGAAGAGAGGGGCGATGAAAAACATTTCACTGGCGGTGCTGGCCAGACAGATTGGCGTCGGCGTGGCCACCGTTGACCGGGTGCTGAACGAACGCGGCGGCGTATCGCCGCAGACCACCCGCAAAGTGCTGCAGGCGGCGCGCGAGGCGGGGCTGAAGCGGATCCTGCCGGAGGAGCACCGCTTTCCCTGGCAGGTTGAGGTCTTTCTCAGCAGCAATGACTCGTTCTTCTTTCCCCAGCTGGCGCAGGATTTTGCCGCCGTGGCGGATAGCCTCGGCTATCGCCGTCTGACCCTGCACCGCACCTTTGTCCCGGAGTCGCAGCCGACGACCCTGGCCCGGCGCATTGTGCGCAGCTGCCAGCAGCGTCAGGGGATCATCGTCTTCGGCAATGAACATCCCGCAGTGCACGACGCGCTGCGCCGCTGCCGGGAGGCGGGCGTCCCGGCGATCACCCTGGCGACGGACCTGCCCGGCGCCGACCGACTCTGCCACGTGGGGATCAATCAGCTGCAGGCTGGCCGCACGGCGGGGTTAATGCTGGGGAGGATGACGCCGCGGCCCGGCGAGGTGCTGATGGTCAGCGGCCGGCAAGATTACAGCGCGCATCGCCTGCGCATTCAGGGGTTTCGCGAGGTGCTGAGCCAGCGCTTTCCCCACCTGCAGCTCAGCGACGTGCTGGCGGGTGAGGAGCGGCGGGAGCAGATCACCCGCCTGCTGGAACAAGCCCTGTGCCGCAGCCGGAATATTGTTGGGATCTATAACACCGGGCTTGGCAATACCCAGATTGCCGAGGCGCTGGCCCGCCACCGCCGCGAAGGCGACGTCTGCTGGATCACCCATGAGCGTTACAACACCACCCGGCAGCAGCTGGCGAAGGGGAGTCTGGCGTTAACGCTCGATCAGAACACCCGCCAACACGCCCAGCTGGCGATCGACCTGATGCTGCGCCATCTGGAGTCCGGCTACCAGCCGCAAACCTATGCCGACGGTAAAGTCGACTTTATCCTCTACAGCGCCGAAAACGTCGACTGAGTCGGTCGGCGTATCCCCTCCTGACCGCATGACTATCCCTGGCGGGTAAATACCCGCCTGGCGGGGAAGCGATCGCGTCAAAGCGTTGTCTGCCTCTCATTTTTCGCTCATTTATGCGGCAATGTTAGATGTCTGTCAAAATTCTGTTACTGCATAGTTTTAAAATTTTCATTTCAGTTATTTACTTATAAAAGTTTCAAATGTCTTGTTAATGAAATAAATGGTCTGAAATCCAGGTTGCGGCGTAAATGGACTAACGTTTCAAAAAAGTGATGAAAAAACAGCCGTAATTTGTGATTTAGATCACGATGGAGTGCGAGAGGTGCCGCAGCGTCGTCGATATCACAGCAGACATTTGCCGCAACGTAACTGAAATTAATTTTTCATTTTGTTTCATTCACCGGCGTACCTACAAAATCAAGGATCAACTATGAATATTAAGAAAACGATTGTTGCCTCTTTGTTAGCCTGCATGCTGCCTGCGGTGGTTATGGCAAAAGACGTCTCTATTGGCGTCTCCATGGCGCTGTTTGACGATAACTTCCTGACGATCCTGCGGACCTCGATGCAAAAAGAGATGAAAAAAGACGGCGTTAAATCGCAGATCGAGGACGCAAAAGGGGATGTCTCCCAGCAGCTGCAGCAGGTGCAAAACTTTATCGGTCAGGGGGTGGACGCCATTATCGTCAACCCGGTGGATACCAATGCGGTGAAACCGATTATGGATCAGGCCACCAAAGCCGGGATCCCGCTGGTGTTTGTGAACCGCCGTCCGCAGGCGGAGCTGACCGACAAGATGGCCTATGTGGGGTCGGATTCCATTCTCGCCGGCCGTCTGCAGATGGAAGCGCTGGCGAAAGCGATGAACGGTAAGGGCAATGTGGCGATCCTGCTCGGCGACCTGGCGAATGAGTCCACCCGCGATCGTACCAAAGGGGTGGAAGAGGTGGTGGCGAAATACCCGAACATCAAAATCGTCCAGAAGCAGACCGCGAAATTTACCCGCAATGACGCCGTGGACGTGGTCAGCAACTGGATGACCAGCGGTGAGGATATCCAGGCCATCGCCTCCAACAACGATGAAATGGCGATCGGCGCCCTGCAGGCACTGGGCAAAAACCCGAACCATATTCTCATCGCTGGCGTGGATGGCACTCCGGATGCCCTGCAGATGCTGAAGAGCGGCAAAATGATCGCCACCATCTTCCAGGATGCGAAAGGCCAGGGTGAAGGCGCAGTCGACGCGGCCATCAAGCTGGCGAATGGCGAGAAAGTGGAAAAAATCATCGACGTGCCGTATCAGCTGATCACCAAAGAGAACATGGCTGAATTTACTAACCGTAATCAGAAATAGTCCTGGCCAACCTGTGGTACGGAGGTGGATGTATGAACGCTTTTGCACTTGAAGCCGAAGGTATCAGTAAGTTCTTCCCCGGCGTGAAGGCGCTCGATAATGTCTCATTGCGCGTGCGTCCGGGAACGGTGCATGCCCTGATGGGCGAGAACGGCGCCGGTAAATCCACGCTGATGAAGTGCCTGATCGGTATCTATCGCCCCGATAAAGGGTCGATTCGCGTGAAAGGGGAGCCGGTGGAGTTTACCGACACCATGGATGCGCTGCGCTCGGGGATCTCGATGATCCACCAGGAGCTCAATCTGGTGCCGCATATGACGGTGGCGGAGAATATCTGGCTGGGGCGCGAGCCGATGAAGTACGGCTTTGTCGACCACGGCCAGCTGACCCGCCAGACCCAGGCGCTGCTGGACAAGCTTAATATCCGCTTAACCGCCGACCGGCTGGTGGGCGACCTGAGCATCGCCGCCCAGCAGATGGTGGAGATTGCCAAAGCGGTCTCGTGGAACGCGGATATCGTGATCATGGATGAGCCCACCTCGGCGCTGACCGAAGGCGAGGTGGCTCACCTGTTCACCATCATCCGCGACCTGCGCGCCCAGGGTAAAGCGATCATCTATATTAGCCACAAAATGGATGAGATCTTTGCCATCACCGATGAGATCAGCGTGTTTCGCGATGGCACCTGGGTGGGGAGCAAAAACACCACCGAATTTACCCGGCAGTCGCTGATCACCCAGATGGTGGGCCGCGAATTAACCCAGCTGTTTCCGAAATTTAATAACACCATCGGCGAAGAGGTGCTGACGGTGCGCAACCTGACGCGCCAGGGCGTGTTCCATGACGTCAGCTTTACTGTACGCCGCGGTGAAATCCTTGGCGTGGCCGGGCTGGTGGGCGCCGGGCGCAGCGAGGTGATGGAAAGCCTGTTCGGTATGGAGCGCTTCGACAGCGGCGAAGTGCTGATCGACGGGGCGCCGGTGACCATTGATTCCCCCTCCGTGGCGATTGAAAAGGGGATGGCGTTATTAACCGAAGATCGCAAAAAGTCGGGCCTGTTTCTGGTGCTGTCGGTGCTGGAAAATATGAGTATCGTCAAAATGCCGGAATATATCGGCAAGAGCGGTTTTGTCCAGCACGTGAAAATGGCCGAAGACTGCATGGAGCAAATTCGCCGGCTCAATATTAAAACGCCGACGATGGATCAAATTATTAATAACCTCAGCGGGGGGAATCAGCAAAAAGTCCTGATTGCGCGCTGGCTGTTAGCGCAACCGAAAATCTTAATTCTCGATGAGCCGACCCGCGGTATCGACGTCGGGGCGAAGGCGGAGATTTATCATCTGATCAGTGAACTGGCGAATCGGGGGGTGGCGGTCATTATGGTCTCCTCTGAGCTGCCGGAAATCCTTGGCATGAGTGATCGGGTTATGGTGATGCATGAAGGCCGTATCACCGGCATCCTGGAAAAAGACGAAGCCGACCAGGAAACCATTTTGTCGTTGGCATCCCATTGAGGCACAGAGAATGAGTAATATGAAATTAACGGCGGCTCCGGCCAGCGAGGGTTCCTCCTTCTTCGCTAATTTGCGGCATAAAATGCCGAAAGATACCGGCATCTTTGTGGTGATGCTGGTCATTGCCCTGACTTTTGAAATTGCCGGCTGGTATGTTCGCGACCAGTCGTTCCTGCTCAATACCAACCGCCTGGTGCTGATTGTGCTGCAGGTGGCGATCATCGGCATCATCGCCGTCGGCGTCACCCAGGTGATCATCACCACCGGGATTGACCTCTCCTCCGGCTCGGTTATCGCCCTTGCGGCGGTGGTGGCGGCGAGCCTGGCGCAAACTTCCGACAGCCTGTCGCCGATGTTCCCGGCGCTGGTCAACCTGCCGGCGGTGATCCCCATTTGCGCGGGGATCGGCGTCGGCCTGCTGTGCGGGCTGACCAACGGTTTTCTGGTGACGCGGACCGGTATTCCGCCGTTTATCGCCACCCTCGGGATGATGGTTTCGGCGCGCGGTCTGGCGCAGTATTACACCCAGGGCAACCCGATCAGCTTCCTCTCCGACAGCTTTACGGCGATAGGTCAGGGGGCGATGCCGGTGATTATCTTCTTCGTGATCGCCGCCGTGTTTCACATTGCGCTGAAGCATACCCGTTATGGCAAATATGTGTATGCCATCGGCGGCAACATGACCTCGGCCAAAGTGTCCGGCATCAACGTGAATAAGTACCTGGTGATTGTCTACACCATCGCCGGGGCGCTCTCCGGGCTGGCGGGGGTGGTGCTGGCAGCGCGCGTCAGCAGCGGCCAGTCGAGCATGGGGATGTCCTACGAGCTGGACGCGATTGCCGCCGCGGTGATCGGCGGCAGCAGCTTAATGGGCGGGGTGGGGCGCATTACCGGCACCCTGATTGGCGCGATGATCCTTGGTCTGATCAAAAGCGGTTTTACCTTTGTCGGCGTCGATGCCTACGTGCAGGATATTATTAAGGGCATCATTATCGTCGCCGCGGTGACCATCGACATGCGTCGCAACCGGAAAAAACACTAATCTTATCAACGGGCGGCTGCGGCGAAGGATGTCGTTGCCGCCCGTCCTGTCCAGAAATAAACAAAATACGCCCCGCCAGGCGCGGCCTGTCTGTTTTGCCCACGCGGCTCATCCTGTACAGTTTTGCCACTTCCGTTGTCTATTCGTCAGGGGGCCCACGCGTGGCCTCTGGTTTCTGGAGTCGTATGAATACACCATCCGTCGTCAAATCCTCGCCGCTCTGGCGACCGGCAAGCAGGGGCATTATCGTCACGCTGATCGCCGGACTGGCGATCCTGGCGCTCGGTCGGGGCGTGAATTTGCCGGCCAGAGAGGTTTACCGTGAGATGCAGACCCGCCAGCTGGAGGAAGATGCGCAGTGGGTGGCGCAACGCCTTGAGCGGCGAATGAACACGCCGGCGCCGCAGCGGGAAGCCGCCTGGCCGTTGGCGGCGATGCGCGCCGAACTCCATACCCTCGCCCGGCAGCGGCATTATCGGCTGCTGCTGGTGAATGGCGACGGGCATCTGCTGGCGGCGTCGCATGCGCTGCCGGCCAGCGTACTGGCCCAGGTGCAGGCGCAGTTCCCCAGGGAGATGCAGCCGCCGCTGTTCGGCAGCCACTACCAGACTATCCAGCCTTTCGCCCCGCACCAGCGGATGTTAACCCGCGCGCTGAACGGCGAGGCGGGGCTAACGGGCTGGAATCTGGTGGTGCTGGCGCCGGACGGCGGATTGCCCTCGTTACTGATGGCTTACCGCTGGCCGGTGACGATCGGCCTGGGCATGCTGTTTGCCGGTGCGCTGCTGGCGGTGAGGCAGGCAGCGCACGCCCGGCGAAAACGCTAATTGCCGACGGCGCCGTCAGGGATGGCGAAACTGCAGGGTGGCGGGGAGGTAGCGCTGGAGCGGCTCCGGCGCCTGGCCGTCGATCAGCTGGCTGAGCAGATCGTAGCAGTGCCAGGCCAGCTGGCGATTATCCTGCTGCACGGTATCAATGCGCAGGGAAAGCGAATCATACAGGTAGTGATCGTCGAAGCTGGCGAGATGAATATTGGAGTCCAGCAGATGATGCTGGCTCATGTAGCGCAGTACCCCTTCGAGCAGGCCGCAGGCCGCGGTAAACAAGGCCCTCGGCGGACGTCCCAGCCGCGCGCAGAGCGCCGCGAACATCTCATACCCGGAGCTGGGGTGGTAGTTGCCGTTGATCACCCACTCAGGTCGCAGCGTGACCCCCGCCTGAGCCAGGCCTTGCGTGAATCCCGCCAGCCGGTCGCGCGACGGCGACAGCCGCGGCTGGCCGCCGAGAAACCAGAACTCGTCCGCATGCTGAGGCGCAATGCGGGAGATCAGCTCGGCGGTTGGCGTCACCGAGTCGGTCATCACCAGCGGCAGGGCGCTGTCGCTGGGGGAGCGGTCAAAAAGCACCACCGGCAGCTGTTCGCTGAGCTTCAGGTAGTCGGCATCGCTGTGCATGCACGAGGCGACGATCAGCCCGTCGACCTGGCGGGCAATCATATTATTGACCACCACGCTCTCCTGGCCGGGGTTTTCGTCGGTGCAGGAGATAAGCAGCTGCACGCCAGCTTCCCGGCAGAGCGTCTCAAGCTCATGGGAGAAAACGGCAAACCCGTAGTTGGTGATCTCCGGTACCACCAGGCCAATGGTATGGCTGCGGTTATCGCGCAGCGAGCGCGCATGAATGCTGGGCTGATAGTGCTGCTCGCGGGCGATCGCCAGCACGCGCTCGCGCGTCTCTTGCGCCACGCGCAGCTCTTTGCCACGGCCGTTGAGCACCAGACTGGCGGTCGCTTTGGAGACGCCCGCCAGTTCGGCGATATCTTTGATAGTTACGCGTTTGGTTTTCATCACCACTCAGGAGCCTGAAAGCAAAACGCTTATACTACCATGCATGGCCGCAGCAGCCAGCGGCAGAATGCCACCGGCGTCGCACCGCTGAAGATTAACTGCCCCGGATAGCCCGGGAAGAAGCGGCTGCTCATCACCCCTTCGCCATCGTTGATGAAAATTTCCACGCTGGAGCGGTCGATAAAGATCCGCAGGCGCCGCGCTTCGCCGCGCCAGTAGCGGTGATGCATCTCGGCGGTCTGCAGCCCGCGGCGCGACAGACGCAGGCCGTCACGGTTGACGGTAAGCTGCAGGGCGCCGGCAAAGTCCAGCCCCAGCGTGCTGTTGGGGGCGATGTCAAAGGCCAGCTCCATCGGGGCGAGGGGCAGGGTCTGCCCGCGCCAGCCCTGGGCTTCCTCGCGCAGAGCGGCCAGCTCGCGCAGCGGGCGCTGATACAGGGTGCCCGCCTGCCACTCCAGCTCGCGCACGCAGGTCATCTGGTGGATCCATCCCTGTGCGCGGGTGGGTTGATGCATCTCTTCCCCGTCCGGGACGCCCATCCAGCCGACCAGCAGACGGCGGCCATCCTCGGCCAGCATGGTCTGCGGCGCGTAGAACTCAAACCCGCTGTCCAGCTCGTGCAGCGGGCCGTGGTCGAAGGTGCCGCGCTCGGCGTCGAAGCGGCCTGCCATCCACACCGCAGGATAGGTATTGAGAAAGCGCTGCGCTTCACGGGCCAGCCCCTGCGGGCAGCAGATCAGCAGGTGGGTATCCGCCAGCGGAAAGAGATCCGGGCACTCCCACATATAGCCGCCGTTCGCCAGACCGTTAACGCCATGTCCGGCGATCTCGCCCACCAGGCACCACTCCCGCAGATCGCTGGCGGTGAACAGCAGCACTTTACCGTGCTGTTGCAAATCCTGCGCGCCGAGGACCATGTACCAGCGCCCGTCCTGCTGCCACACCTTGGGGTCGCGTACATGGCCGGTGTAACCGTCAGGGAGCGGCAGCACCGGCCCCAGCTTGCGGAAGGTGCCATCGGCATTCTCTGTCGCCAGGCACTGCCAGGCGGTACGCCCGCCGTCGGGGAATTTCACGTTGCCGGTGTAGCACAGGGTCAGGGCGCCCTCGAACTCGACCGCGCTGCCGGAGTAGCAGCCGTTGCGGTCATACTCTTCGTCCGGCATCAGGGCGATAGGTTCATGCCGCCAGTGCAGCAGATCGGCTGAACTCCAGTGTCCCCAGCACTTATAGGTATGGTCACAGGCGAGCGGGTTCCACTGATAAAACAGGTGGTAACGCCCGGCGACCTGGCAAAAGCCGTTGGGATCGTTCAGCAGTCCGCTGACCGGCGCCAGATGCCATTGCGGATAATGGCTGTCGGCCAGCGCCTGCGGCTGGCCCTGCATAACGGCCTGCAGGATCGCAGGCAGGCGTGACGGTAATGACATTATTCAGCGTCCGTTTTGTATTTCAGCGTCAGAGAGAGCATGAAGGCCACGGCGAAGGCGATCGCCATTCCGATAATGTAGTTCAGCAGCGAGCTGGCCTGCACGATGGCCATCCCCGGGATCGCCGTCAGGCCCACCGCGGTCATATAGACGTGCATTGACACCACCCAGGCGCCGCCGGCGGCACCACCGACCAGCGCGGCGATGAACGGCTTCACAAAGCGCAGGTTAATCCCGAAGATTGCCGCTTCCGTGATCCCCAGCATCGCCGAAAACGCCGACGGCAGGGTGATGGCTTTGATTTTGGCATCTTTGGTTTTAAACCACACCGCAAAGCAGGCGCCGCCCTGAGCGACGTTGGCCATCGCCCAGATCGGCAACAGGAAGTTGACGCCAATCGATGGGTTGCCCAGCAGACCCGCCTCGATGGCATGGAAGCTGTGATGGATACCGGTAATGACGATCACCGAGTAGAGGCCGCCGAACAGCAGGCCCGCCAGCCAGCCGGCGTGGCTGATAAGCGTGCTGAGGATAAACGAAATACCGTCGCCGAGCGCGCGACCGGCCGGGCCGATCAGCAGCAGGGCGATAAAGCCGGAGATAATCACCGTCAGGAACGGGGTGAGGATCAGGTCCAGCGCGTCAGGGATAACGCGGCGCAGCCGTTTCTCGACCATGCTCATAAACCACACCGCCAGCAGCACCGGGAAGACGGTACCCTGGTAGCCGATCATCGCCACTTCGATGCCGAAGAAATTCATGGTGTGGAAGCCGGCGGCGACGCCCCAGGCGTTGGTCAGCGCCGGGTGGGTGAGGATCCCGCCAAGGGTCGCGCCCAGATAAGGGTTACCGCCAAATTCGCGGGCGGCGGTAAAGCCGATCAGGATCGGCAGAATGATAAACGCTGCCGAGCTGCACATATCCAGCATGATATAGATAGCATTGCTCGGGTCGACCCAGCCGTAGGTTTTCACCATCCCCAGCAGGCCCATCAGCAGGCCGGAGGCGACGATGGCGGGAATGATCGGTACGAAAATGTTGGACAGCAGGCGGGCGATGCGCTGGAACGGGTTCAGCTTTTTCGCGGCCAGGTCGGCGGCTTCGGATTTGCTTGATTCGCTGATGCCTGCGGCCTGGATAAAGGCGGCATAGACTTTATTGACCACCCCGGTGCCGAAGATGATCTGCATCTGTCCGGCATTGCGAAAGCAGCCTTTCACCCCGTCGATTTTGCCAATGGCCTGTTGGTCGGCGAGCGCGTCGTCGACCAGCACCAGCCGCAGGCGGGTGGCGCAGTGCGCGGCGCTGGCGATATTTTCCTTGCCGCCCAACAGGGGAAGCAGTGAGCGGGAAATCTGATCAAAATCCATAGTACCCTCTGAATGCATGATGATATGGCGTGGGCGGTGCCGGCCGTGGCAGGCACCGCGAACCTTATATTTATGTGTTACTTACCCTGTCGTCCGGGTTACCGTCAGAACCAGGTCTCCATTTGCATACCGAACGACCATTCGCCGCCCGATTTGAACCCGTTGCTGCCTAATGCATCATCGTTGGCGTAGTTATCCAGTTTTTTGCTCCAGTCCATCCACGATGTATAGAAGCGGATCTCCGGACGCGAGAAGAAGTCGCCGATGCTGCCCACCTTGAAGGTTGGGGCGAAGGTCAGCTTGTAGAAGCTGCCGTTCACCGCGTGGCGATCGTTGTAGCCTTCAGGCTGCAGATCCATGTACTGATAGCTGCCCTCCCAGGCTAGGGCGAAATTCTGCGTCACTTCCTGAATCAGACGCAGGTTGAGAGTGGCCCACTGATAGCTGTCGCCATCGACATAACGATCTTTACTGCTCTGCGCCAGCACGGCCGGGGCAATAAACCAGCGATCGCTCAGCGGCGTCGTGCCGTAGCTGGCGAAGCGCCAGGTATTGGCCCCCGGGCGCAGCGCACCGTCGGAGCCGATGCCTTTAACCTCGGCGCCCAGCCCGTGGCCGTACAGCAGGGCCGTTTTGCTGGTCCCGTCGCGCAGGCCATAGAAGCTCTCATTGTGCAGGCCCAGCAGAGCATGGACCCCGGTGTTAGCGGCATCGCCTTTCACCAGATTGCCGTTCGTGTCCTGGCGTTCGTCATTATCTTTCGCCCGCATCCCGCTGACCATCATCTGCACCGGGCCGGCAAAGTTATTCATGCTGACGATATAGTTCTGCACGCTGTTACTGCTGTCAGCGATATCGCCAAAGTTGCGGCCGTATAACGAGAAGTTGCTGCGCAGGCTGTCGTTCCATTTCACGTCGTAGATCCCGCCGCCGGTCCCGGCGAGGAACACCACATCCGAGTCAATCCAGTGGATGTCGAAGTTGTCACGGTCAAAGCGTTTCCCGGCCCACAGGGTTGCGCCTTTGAACGGGCCTTCGAAGGTGGGCAGGTTGCCCAGCTCGACAAACGCCTGGCGCACGTTCAGGTCGCTGCTGCTTGCCGTCCAGTCGTTATAGGTGGTTTGCCCGTCGGCCACCATCACTTTGAAACGGGTGGTCGCCCCGTTGTCCAGCGTCTGTTTATGTTCGAGGTTCATTTCCACATAGGTGTCGGCCTGGTTGCCCAGACGACCAATGGCGCCACCGGTCTCCCCGGCGGGGGTCATATAAGCGCCGGATTTGGTGCTGGCGGCCGAGTCGTTCATGATCACGCCGGAACGGGCATAGCCGTGGAACTCAAAGCCGCCAGGCCGTTCGGCTTTTTCTTCCAGCTGAGTGGTGCGCTTGGCCACCTGCTGGGTGGTGACCTGGGTTTGCTGCTGCTGCTGGGTTAACTGCTGAACTTTCTGCTCCGCCGAGGCGGCACGGCTTTCGGCAGTGCTGGCGCGGGTTTCGGCGTCCTGCAGGCGTTTTTCCAGGGCGGCGAGACGCGCTTCAATGCTGTTCAGGTCTGTCTGCCCATGGGCGGCGGCGGTGCCGGTTAGCAAAGCAATAAGAATGGCTAACTTCCGTTTTTTATACATGCTGTTGACATCCAAAGGTGAAAATCAGTGAGTGTGCTAACTTTTGCTAAACCGGTTTAGTTAATATGGTAAACATGTCAGTAACGCGGTGAAAATAAAAATTGCTAAACCGGTTTAAGAATTGTGATGTCGCCAGCAAAGTGGGCCGTTAGCCGGCCCAACGGGATCACAGCGAGCGCTGAAGATCGTCCCTGTAGGGCAGGGCGGTCATGGCGCCTTTGGCGGTGGTGGCCAGCGCGCCGCAGGTTTGCGCCAGCGTAAGGTCGGGAGCCAGCGCGGCGAGGTTGTCAGGGATACCGTGAGCGGCGAGGCCGGCGAGCAGCCCGGCGACAAAGGCATCGCCGGCGCCGGTGGTATCAACGGCCACCACCGGGCGAGCGGGGAAGTGGCTAACCTGCCCGCGCAGGGCGGCCTGGACCCCCGCTTTGCCCTGGGTCACCAGCAGCAGCGTCGGCTGGAAGCGGGCGTTCAGCCGGGCGATGCCGCTGACGATGTCGTCGCTGCCGCTGACAAAGGCCAGCTCCTCTTCCGAGAGTTTTATGGCGTCGGCGAGGGCCAGCGCCCGGTCGAGACAGTCACGCAGGTCCTGCGGATCCTGCCACAGGTCGCTGCGGATATTGGGGTCGAAGCTGACATAGCCCCCGGCGCGTTTTATCGCCTCCATTGCCGCGAATGCCGTGCTGCGGCTCGGCTCGGCGCTGAGAGCGATGGAGCAGACGTGCAGCCACTGGCCGGCGGCAAACGGCGGGAGATCCTCGGGCTGAAGGAACAGGTCGGCGCTCGGACGGACCATAAAGGTAAAGGTGCGCTCCCCGTGCTGATCGAGATCGACCACCACCGTGGAGGTGCGCTGCGCGGCGTCGAGGCGCATATAATTCACATCGACCTGCTCCTGCGCCAGGGTGTGACGCATAAAGCGGCCGAAGGGATCGTCGCCGACGCGGCCAATAAACCCGCTGTCGCCGCCGAGCCGCGCCACGCCGACCGCGACGTTGGCCGGTGCGCCGCCGGGGCATTGCAGCAGGCGGCCCTCGCCATCGGGCAGGAGATCAACGACCGCATCGCCGAGTACCCAGATTTTTCCATTCATTCGACAAATTCCTCTTAGCTAAACTATGTTAAACCGGTTTAGCTAATTAAAGCATAGCCCACCGGTAAGCGGAACGATCGGGTCACGAAACAGGGAGGCGAGGGTAAAAAATGTGAGCCAGGCGGAATATTTCGCCACTCCAGATCTGGACTTTTCCTTCCCCACCCGCTTAGGTATAGTTCAACAGGTCGCGGTTAGCCCCGCCGCGGTGGCCAAAGGTAAAGGAGTGCGCAGCGCGATGAACCTCAGTTTTGGCGATATTTACGATCGGTACCAGAAGCTGACGCTGACCACGCATCTGCCGGCGGTGATCGCCTGCAGTGAAACGCTGAGTTTGGGCAAAGACCAGGGCTTTATTCCGCAGCCGGGCTATCTCTACTTTCTGCTGCAGGGGCAAATGACGTTGGCCTTTGGTGATGAGCAGAACCTGGTCGGGATTGTTATCGCGCATATGCCGTTAGGATTACTGGAACATTATTGTCCGTCGGTCGCGCTCTATTATCGGTGTCTGGGCGAATGCCAGCTGGCGAAAATAACCGCCAGCGATTTTGAGCGAATATTCTTTCATTCGTCGCCGGGCTATATGCAAGAGCTGACCACGATCCTGGCCTATATGGGCATATTTGCCCTTGATGCCCACTATGAACGCGGCAGCCAGACCAGTTTTCAGACCATTAAATCGATGCTGTCGCGCTATCTATATCGCAGCGAAATCGATGGTGGTCAGCATGAGAGCCTGTCGGCATTTATTATTAAACGAACCAATCTCTCGCGCAGCTATGTGTACCAGGTGCTGGCCGCGCTGCGCGAGGGGGGATATATCACGGTGAAAAAAGGCAAGCTGATCTCCATCGACCGTCATATTCCTGAGAAATTCTGAACCCGATTCGGCAGATTCACGCCATCACGTTGCTATCACCGCCAGGGAAAGCGCTAAGCGCGCTTTTTCCCCGGCCCCGTTACGTCTGAATCTGGCTGTTTTATTTAGTTAACCTTTCACTCTGGAGTTATTTTATGACCCTGGATTATGTTGCGCTGGCCATTCTGATCGCCGTGGCCTTAATACTGTTTTATGGCGTGATTGTTATTCACGATATTCCTTATGAAATTGCCAAAGAGCGGCGCCATCCTCATCAGGATGCGATTCATTATGCCGGCTGGGTTAGCTTATTTACCCTGCACGCGCTGTGGCCTTTGTTATGGATCTGGGCAACACTGTGGCGCGAAGATCGCGGGTGGGGAATGCGCCACATTGCCGACGATCAGCAGGCGCTGCATCAGCGTCTGGAAACGGTGGTCCAGCAACTGGAACAGGTCCAGCGCGAGGTGGCTGCGCTGAAAGCGGAGGAGGCAAACTAATGGAAACATTAATGTTACTGACCTACGCCGCGTTGTGCATTGTGGTGTTTAAGGTCTTCCGCATCCCGCTCAATAAGTGGACCGTACCGACGGCGGTGCTCGGCGGTATCGCCCTGATTGGCGCGGTGATCTTCGGGATGAACTACAACTTCCCGTATACCGACGTTGGTAACCAGGTGTTTCGCACCGTGCCGATTGTGTCGCAGGTGCGCGGCCGGGTGCAGAGCGTACCGGTGAAGCCTAACCAGATGCTGCATAAGGGCGATGTGCTGTTTACCCTCGACCCGACGCCGTTCCAGGCAAAAGTAGACGATCTGCAGGCGCAGATAAAAGCGGCCAGTCAGGATGCGCTCTCCTTAAACGCGGCGTTAAGCCAGGCGCAGGCCGAGCTGAGCAGAGCGGTGGCCCAGCGCGACCAGTCGCGGCGGGAATATGCCCGCTATCGGGAGGGTCATGCCCAGGGCGCCTTCTCCGATCAAATGGTTGATACCCGTCTGCAGACGTGGAAGGCCGATGAAGCCAGCGTCAGCGCGGCTCAGGCAAAGGTGGTGCAGGCGCGCAACGCGCTGGACTCGGTGGTGAAGGGCAAAAATACCACCGTGGCCTCCCTGCTGGCGCAGCTGCAAAAGGCGCAGTTTCAGCTGGAGAACACCGTCGTCCGTGCCCCGGAGGATGGCTATGTCAGTACCGTCGGCTTACGGCCGGGCACCATGTCCACTGCCCTGGGGATGATCCCGCTGATGACCTTTGTGCCGGTGGAGGGCGCCGCCTCGCGGGAGTACGTCGCGGCATTTCGCCAGAACGCCCTGCAGCGTCTGCACAAAGGCGAGCCCGCGGAGCTGATGTTTCCGGCCATCCCAGGCACCGTCTTTCGCGGAGAAGTGGCCGACGTGCTGCCGGCGATTGGCGAGAGTCAGTTTCAGGGGCAGGGCAAATTGCTGACCACAGACGCGCTCAATACCCATGGCCGGGCGCTGGTGGTGCTGAAGGTGACCGATCCGCGATTTGCCGAATACGCTCTGCCGCAGGGGGCCACCCTTGAGGCGGCGGTCTACTCGGATCACCTGAAAGAGCTGTCGCTGATCAGGAAGATCCTGATCCGCATGAAAAGCTGGGAAAACTACCTCTATCTCGATCACTAAGCCGGCGGGCGCAGGGCGGACGTGCCGCCCCGCGCCGCAGTCAGGCCTCGCTGTCCACCAGGCCGTCAATAATGACCTGCCGCACCCCCTGCGAACAGGGTTCAATACGCCCGCGCACCCCATAGACGGCCGCCAGGGTCTCGGGGGTGATGACCGCGGCCGGGGTGCCGTCGCCGAGCAACTGGCCCGCCTTGAGCATCAGCACGTGGTCGGCATGACGCAGGGCAATATTGATATCGTGCACCACCACCAGGGTTACGATGTTGCGCCGTTGGGTCTCCCGGCGTACCAGATCCATCACGTGAAACTGGTAGTTGAGGTCAAGGGCGCTGAGCGGTTCGTCGAGCAGCAGCAGGCGCGGCTGGCGGATCAGCGACTGAGCGAGACCCACCAGCTGCTTTTGCCCGCCGGAGAGCTGATCGAGGTAGCTCATCGCCAGATGGGCAATCCCCAGCTGCCGCAGCAGCGCCATCACCTCCTCCTGGTGCTGCGGACTGTGGCGTCCTCCGGCGGCGCGCTGGGCGACGATAATCGACTCCAGCACATGCAGATGCACGCCGGCGGGCAGCGTCTGCGGAAGATAGACCACCTGCTCTGCGCGACGTGAGAACGGCTGCGTCAGCAGATTTTCCCCCTCCAGCAGCAGCTCGCCGCGGCAGGGTCCCAGACCCGCCATCGCCCGCATTAACGTTGATTTACCGCTGCCGTTTGGCCCCAGCAGCGCGGTGATTTTCCCTCGCGGCAGATGGGGAACCGTCAGGTTCTCGATCACCTTGCGTCTGGGGTAGCCGGCGCTGAAGTAAGACAGCGACAGCCCGGATAACGTCTGGTCGCTCATACCTGCCCCCGATGACGTAAAATAATGCTCAAAAAGAACGGGACCCCGACCAGGGAAGTGACGATCCCCACCGGAATAATGGCCCCCGGGATCAGGTTCTTCGAGGCGATGGAGGCCAGGGAGAGCACCAGAGCGCCGATCAGCGCGCTGGCGGGCAGATAAAAGCGATGGTCTTCGCCGAAGAGCATCCGCGCAATATGCGGCGCCACCAGGCCGATAAAGCCGATTGGCCCGACAAAGGCCACCGAAAGCGCCGACAGTATGCTGATCCGCAGCAGCGTGGTCAGGCGCAGGCGGCGAACGTTAATACCAAAACTGATGGCCCGGTCCTCGCCCAGCCGCAGGGCGGTCAGCTTCCACGCGCTGCGCAGCGACAGGGGCATCACCAGCGCCAGGGCGACCAGCAGGATGGCGACTTTGCTCCAGGAGGCGCGGTCGATGCTGCCCATGGTCCAGAACACCAGCCCCTGCAGCGTGTCTTCGTTGGCGATGAACTGCAGCATCGAGACCAGGGCGTTAAAGGTAAAGACCAGCGCGATGCCGAACAGGATGACCCCGGAGGTGGCCACCTGGGTCCAGCGGGTGATGCCGTCCAGCAGCAGGGCCGCCAGCAGGGCGAAGATAAAGGCGTTGGCCGAGATAAACCACTGGCCGGGAATACCGGGCAGGCCAATACCCAGCACAATCGCCAGCGCGGCGCCAAACGCCGCAGCCGAGGAGACGCCAAGGGTAAACGGACTGGCCAGCGGGTTATTGAGGATGGTCTGCATTTCGGCGCCGGCCAGTCCCAGCGCCAGGCCGACGATAATCGCCATCACCGCATAGGGCAGACGGATATCCCAGACGATGGCGCGCGTGCCCGGATCGGCGCTGGCCGGATCGGTTAACGTCTGCCACAGGCTCTGCAGCGGCAGACCGGAGGGGCCGAGCATAAAATCGAGCAGCAGCGACGCGACAATCAACAGCGCCAGCAGGAGCATCAGCAGCAGACGGCGACGCACGATACGGCGATAGTCATCTATCACGCCAGAGGTCCCGGCGGGCAGCCCGTCGAGCACGGAGTCGGAGGTTAAACGCATGCCGGATTACTCGCTCTGCTGCCAGGAGAAGACGAACGGCTGGTCCGGCAGGTCGGTGAAATGGCGCACGATATAATGGTAAGTCTCATCCGGGTTGAGATCGCCGAAGGCCTGCGGGTAGATATCTTTCGCCAGGTATTCCATGCCGACAATATTCCACGGGTGGTTATAGAAGTGGTGATAGACGCCATAGGCCCGCTTTGCCTGTACCGCCGGGATCTGGCTGACCCCAGGTCGCGCCAGCAGGATCTGCGCCTGGGCCTTCACCGCCTCCGGCTTAACCTCATAACCCAGGGGCAGCACCTGGCTGTTGCCGCGCTTCGAGCCGGTCATGATCCAGGCGTCGGGCTTCATGCTGATGATTTTCTCCAGCGAGACGAACCCGGAGGCGCCCGGCAGCAGCTGCGAACCGATATTGTTCGCCCCGACCGCCTCCACCAGCCCGCCCCAGCCGCTGTGGCCGTGGGTAAAGCAGCAGGCGTCGCTGTTGCCGGCCAGCGCTTCCACGAAGACGTTGGCCTTCGGCGTGATGGCCGCGGTTTTCTGGCGAATCGTCTGCAGCTGCTGACGATAGTAATCGGTAAAGGCTTTGGCCTGGCTCTCGCGGTTAAGGACTTTGCCCAGCAGGTCGATGCTGGGGGCGGTATCTTTCGCCGGGTCGATCTCATAGTCGACAAACAGCACCGGAACGTGCAGGGCGCTGAGCTTGTCGATGACGCCGCTCTCCATCAGCGCTGGCCTGGCGCGCAGCTGGGCGATCATCAGATCCGGCTGACGGGCGATGACGCTTTCAAGATCGACGTTCCCTTTGTCGCTGAAGCCCATGTCAAGGATCGTGGCCGACTGCGGCCACGTCGCTTTCAGCATCTGCCAGGTGGCAACATCCTGCTTTTTCGCCAGATTATTCCATGCCACCAGCCGTTTAAACGGATTGTCCCGGTCCAGCAGGGCGAGGGTCATAATGTCGCGGCCATCCTGCAAAATAATACGCTGCGGCTCTTTGGCCAGGGTGACCTGCCGGCCGTCGAGGTCAGTGACCGTCAGGGGATATTGGGTTGCATAGCTGAAGAGGGGCGTCGCGATCAGCGCAGTAAGTAACAGCGATCTTACTGATTTTCTTGCCATAAAAGGAGTTCCGTTTGCCAATTTATAAATATAATGATTCTGATAATTATTCTCGAACAAACATCAACGGCAAGTATATCAAGGACAAATTTCATAAAATGTAACAAACATGTTGGAAATTATGCCAACGCCGACAGGGCGCGCACGGCGGCAGCATTTTCTGCCATGGCTGGAGGTCGAAGACGTTTTTCAGGCTAATTCCTAATGTCATCCCCGGTTCGTTGTGCCATCCTGAATGCGACTCATAACACGACACGTGAGAGAGGATATTATGAAAAAAGCAATGATTGCGTTATCGGCTATTCTGGTTGCAGCTCCGGTTTTTGCTGCGACAACACATGCAACAGATGATACCGTCGCGGCGGCGAATGCCAATGCCAACACCGCCAAAGAGAAGCTGCACCAGGCCCAGCATGAGGGCGAAGAGCAGCAGCTGAAGGCGAAACATGCTGCCGAAGGCAAGCAGGACAGCGTTGGCAGCCAGGTGAGCGAAGGCGCGCAGAAAACCTGGAACAAGACCAAAGAAGGCACCGAGAAGGGGTGGGATAAGACCAAAGAGGTCAGTGAAAAAGGCTGGAATGCCACCAAATCCGGTGCGGAAAAGGGCTGGGATAAAACCAAAACCGGCGCCGAAGAGTTAAAAAATAAAGTGACTGAATAAGTCCTTTTACCTGTCTGAATCAAGGTCGCGAAAGCGGCCTTTTTTATTGCCCCGCCATCAGCACAACCTCTTCCCGACAGCCGATGCCAGGAATCGTCCTGGTTAACCAGTTACTCACTCTTTCTTCACATTTGCCCGGTACAAAGGAGCTGAATCAGGAGGTGTACCATGAAAAAGATGATTTCTCTGGCAGTAATTTTATCGTGTGTGCTGAGCGTCCCGGCCTTTGCCGATGGCCCGAACGACGGCCATCGCCCGGGGCAGCCAACGGTGTGGCAGAACGGTCCGGACCATGATGGGCATGCGCCGCAGGGCGGACCTGACGCGCATCATCAGGGCGACCATGACCAGCGTGGCCCGGATCGCGACGGTCATGGCAAACGCGATCAGGCACGTCATGAGCAGGACCATTTCGCCTGGCGCGGGAACGATTTCCGCAAAGGACACCCGGCTCCGGCGCCGTTCCGTGGCGATGAATATCGCGTCCGCGACTGGAGCGACCGCGGCCTGCCGCCCCCGCCGGAAGGCCATCACTGGTCCTATATCGACGGTAACTATGTGCTGATCGCTGCGGCGACCGGGATCATCACCTCGATTCTGGTGAGCGGCGCCCTCGGCCACTAAATGCGCTGCTCCGCGACGCCGGGTCAGGGAAAGCCTGAACCGGCGATGGCGCACTCGCGGAAAGCTACGGGTTCAGCGCAGCATCCGGCCAGTATTTATAACCATTGATCATTGCCTGGGCGGCCAGCCCTTTTTCGGTCAGGTCGTAGACGTTGACCTTCGAGGGCAGGGAGGCGGTATCTGACGCCACGCCGCTGGTGGAGGCGGCGATCGGCGCGATGCCTTTGTCATCATATTTTGCGGCGGCATTCGCATCGGCGCCAACCATGTATCCCTGGCGAATAAAGGTCTCCAGGGCCGCTTTATCATGGAAAACCAGCACCGTGCGCTGCTGCTTAATCCCCATCCCCAGGCCGGCGCCGCCCTGGGCCATTTTCATATAGGTATCCTTCCCGGTGGCCTTATTCCGCACCACGCCGTAACCGCTGCCAAACCCGAACAGCAGGATCTTGCTGCTGTTATTGGCAAACACCGCATACCCCTTCGCATGCTGAATATCACTGCGGGCCTCAGGCTGCAGGGCGTAAAGCTTGTTGAGGGTTTCGCTGCGCATCTTCTGGATGCTGGCCCGCTGCTGGCTGGCGGTATCGCCCTGCGCGCTGCAGCCCGCTAGCATGACGATGGCGGCGAGGGAAAGCGTCTGTAATTTCATACACGTTTATTTTATTTAAATCTGAATATGGTCGGGAATGGTAGGTTAAATAACGGTAAATCCTCCATAAAATAAACGTTTATTTTTAAATTTCACTATTTTTATTATTTATTACTCTGTAATGTGCGGATTATTAAATAAGATGAGTTCATTCCAGGTATTAGAAATGCTGCTTGCATAAAGTTTCCACCACGTTACCGTGTTAAGTCCTTAATTTATTTCCCGGAGAACGGCATGAGTGATTATGTAATCCCCGAAATTAAAGCGACGGAAGATGAAATGATTTCTATCCGTCATTATTTACATGCCAATCCGGAATTAAGTCTGGAAGAGTTTAATACCAGTGAGCTGGTGGCTGGCAAACTGGCGGAGTGGGGCTATCAGGTCACCCGCGGCCTCGGTAAAACCGGCGTCGTCGGCAGCCTGAGCAAGGGCGACTCGCCGCGTACTATTGGCCTGCGCGCCGATATGGACGCGCTGCCGATCCATGAAACTACTGATTTGCCCTGGGCCAGTACGGTACCCGGAAAAATGCACGCCTGCGGCCATGACGGCCATACCACCATTCTGCTGGCGGCGGCGAAATACATCGCCTCGCCGGCCTGCCAGTTTAACGGCACGGTGCATCTGATTTTTCAGCCGGCGGAAGAGGCTATCGGCGGCGCCGATTTAATGATTAAAGACGGGCTGTTCGAGCAGTTCCCCTGCGAACGCATCTTTGGCTTGCACAACATGCCAGGGCTGCCAGTGGGCAAGCTGGGCTTCTATGCCGGCAACTTTATGGCCTCGGCGGACACCGTCAAAATTACGATTACCGGCTACGGCGGCCACGGCGCCCATCCGGAGCGAACCGTCGACCCGATCGTCGCCGGTGCGGCGCTGGTGATGGCCCTGCAGAGCATCGTGGCGCGCAACGTGCCGCCGGGGGAAACGGCAGTGGTCAGCGTCGGCACCTTCCAGGCCGGTATCGCCTCCAACGTCATTCCGGAGAGCGTGGTGATGGAGCTGAGCGTGCGGGCGATGAAGCCGGACATTCGCGATCTGCTGATCAAGCGTATTCACGAGCTCGCTGACTTTACCGCCAAAAGCTATGGCGCCAGCAGCGTAGTGGAGGTGTACGACTCCTACCCGGTATTAACCAACAGCCCTGAAGAGACCGATTTCGCCCGGGCGCTGGCGCTGGAAGTGTTTGGCCGCGAAGGGGTACTGGAGTCGGTCTCGCCGATGAACGCCAGCGAGGATTTCGCTTTTATGCTGCGCGAACGCCCAGGGAGCTACTTCCTGCTCGGCAACGGTGAGAAAGGGGAGAAGGGCGGTTGCATGGTGCACAACCCCGGCTACGACTTTAACGATGACATTATCACCACCGGCGCGACGCTGTTCGCCCGCCTGGTGGAAAAGCACTGTCGCTAATCTCTGGAGAAGAACGCGAATGAAAAAATCACTGTTGCTATGGCTGGCATTAATGGCGTCGACGTCGGCGCTGGCCGAAGGGGGAAAGGAGATCCGCTTCGGCGTCGACCCGACTTTCGCGCCGTTTGAATGGAAAGATCCGCAGGGCAAGCTGGCGGGGTTTGATATCGATTTAGGCAACGCCATTTGCCAGCAGCTGCAGGCGAAATGCGTGTGGGTGGAAAGCAATTTCGACGGCATTATCCCGGCGCTGAAGGCGCGTAAATTCGACGCGATCCTTTCCGGGATGTACATGACCGAGAAGCGCAAAGCGCAGATTGCCTTTAGCGACAAGCTATATAACGGGCCGGTGTTCCTCGTGGCGCGTAAAAATACCCTGCAGGGCAATACGCCGGAACAGCTGAAGGGCAAAACCATCGGCGTGGAGCAGGGCTCGGCGCAGGAGACTTATGTTAACCAGCACTGGCGGCCGCAGGGGATTAACATTGTGGCCTACCAGGGGGCCGATAGCGTGGTGCGTGACCTGGAGTCCGGGCGCATCGACGGCGCAGTGCTCTCCGGGATGATGGCCGACTACAGCTTCCTGCAGCAGCCGCAGGGTAAGGAATTCGCCTTTGTCGGCGGCCATCTGCAGGACGATACGCTGTTTGGCGCCGGGGCGGCGATCGGCTTGCGTAAAGACGATGAGGCACTGCGTCAGGAAATTAACGGTGCCATTGCGAAGATTCTTGCCGACGGCACCTATAAAAAATTAGCCGGCAAATATTTTAGCTTTGATGTTTATTCCGGGACATAATGTCTGAGTGTACCTGCGGGCGTGGAGCGCCCGCCGTAAGATTCCTTTTCTGATTATCCAATCACCTCCTCTCCTGACCCCTGCGGTTACCTGAGGGAAGCAGAATATAAGCTAAGGAGTACTCGGCATGATGACACGTCCATTGGGTAAAACCGGATTTTCCATCGCCCCATTAGTCTTTGGCGGCAACGTCTTTGGCTGGACCATCGATGAAAAAACCAGTTTTGCTCTTCTTGATGCTTTTGTTGACCACGGTTTTGACGCTATCGATACGGCGGATGTTTATTCCCGCTGGGCGGAAGGCAACCAGGGCGGCGAATCCGAAACCATCATCGGTCGTTGGCTGCAGGCGCGCCCCAGCATGCGCGATAAGGTCAAAATCTTCACCAAAGTCGGCTCCGATTTAGGCCTACCCGGCCATAAAGGGCTCAGCAAAGCCTGGATCCAACAGGCGGTAGATGACTCCTTACGCCGCCTGAATACCGACTACATTGATCTCTACTTCTCCCACTGGCCGGATCCGCAAACCCCGGTGGAGGAAACGCTGGAGGCTTTCCACAGCCTGCAGCAGGCTGGAAAAATCCGCGCCATGGGGGCCTCTAACCTGGATGCGATGCAGCTGGCGGGGGCGCTGGAGGTAGCGCGTAAAGGCGGCTTGCCTGCCTGGCAGGTGCTGCAGCCGGAATATAACCTCTACCACCGCTCCGCGTTTGAAGGCGCGCTGTGCGATCTCTGCGTCAGCCGCGATATCGGGGTGGTGACCTACTACAGCCTTGCCTCCGGGTTCTTAACCGGTAAGTACCGCCAGCCGTCGGATCTGGCCCAGAGCCAGCGCGGAGGGGGGATTGGTAAGTACCTGAATCCGCGCGGGATGCGGATTATCGATACCCTGGTGGCGGTCGCGGACGAGCAGGGGGCGAAGCCGGCTGAGGTGGCCCTGGCGTGGCTGATCGGCCGCGAAGGCGTGACCGCGCCGATCGCCAGCGCCACCAGCGTGGCTCAGGTGGAGAGTTTTGCCCGCGCGGCGGCGCTGAGCCTGAGCGCGGAGCAAGTGGCGCGACTGGACAGCGCCAGCGCCTGAGTCACTCCCTCTCTCCGGCGGGGAGAGGGAGAAGGGCTATACATGACGCGGACCGTAGGCCGGGTTAGGCGCCAGCCGCCACCCGGCACTAAAGCGGGTCCGTAGCTGATGCCATCGCCCGGTGGCGCTGCGCTTACCGGGCCTACGATGTACCAGTCTGTGAGAGGGACCCGTAGGCCGGTTAAGGCGCCAGCCGCCACCCGGCGAAATGACGGCGCAACCGGAAATGCCCCTGCTCGCGCTGCGCTTAGCAGGGCTACCACTCCAGTGCTATTTCCGAGCTGATTGCGCTCCCGATATTTCTTCTGCGTTATGTCACTCATGGCACAGGGAGCGCACAGGGGGCGGCCAGTCGCCGCCGCCCCCTGTACCCCCGGGCTCCGGCCAGCAACATCGCCACTGCGTGGTACCTTCGACTTTTCCCTGCAGGCTTCGGGTCGGGCCGAGGCAGCGTCCGTGCAAAACACGGCCCTCAGCCCGCATCCATGCGGGCTGCCCCGGCCTTCCGGGAACGTCTCAGCGATTTTGAGGCCGTCAGCACCGGCAGTTTCAGTCGCACAAGTGGGTAAATTAATGACTGGCTGCTCGGACCGTAGGCTGGGTCAGGCGCAGCCGCCACCCGGCGAAATGACGGGTGTGGTGCCTGAAAGCGTGCCCGGCGGCGCCCCTTTATTCCTGATGGCGGGTGACGTTGAGGATCTTCGCGCTGGCGCCGACCGGGAAATTGCTGAGGGCACCGAAATCGCTGCCCTGATAGCCCATGATCTTGCCGTCGGTGCGCATCTGCTGCAGATCGATCAGGATCACCCCCAGCGTGGGAATGATTTTCTCCCGCCAGACGAACAGATAGAGATCCTCAGCCACCTGCACATAGTGGCAGCGATCGACATCCGCCAGCCCCTTTTCCACACCGTCCAGACACTGCCAGGTGTAAAAATTGTCGTTGAGATAGATGTGCTCATAGCGCTCGGTCGGGCTGTAGGTGTACTGATTGCGCATGCCAATAAGCGCATCGGTAAAGTCCGGCAGCGGCTCCGACTGCTCATCCAGGCGGGCAAAAACAAACCGTGCCTCTACCGCGGTCAGCGGCAGGCCTTGCTCCACCCGGCTGAAGGCGTCCAGCCGCGCGGCGGCTTCGTCCGGCAGCTGGCCGTAGACCAGGGTGGCGTTGCGCTGTGTCAGGTTGCATACCGCGCTAATGCTGGCGTTATCCCGCTCCGGGTCAAGGAAGTCGATAAACAGAATGTCCGGGCGCAGGGCGGTTGCCCGCCAGGGCGCGCGCTTGCCGTTCCAGCTGAGCGTCTGGTCATCTTCGATAACCAACTGCTGCGGCTTACTGCCCGCGACATAAAAAGTAAAGGTTTCGCCGGCGGGCAGGCTGGTGGTGGCGAGTAAATTACCGTGTGGCGCAAAACCATCGGCCAGCGCGCCGACCTGGATAAATACGGCTTCTGAAGTCATAGGGGCTCCTGAACAGAGTAGGGCGTTAGGCAAACGCCAGAGTGGGAACATCGACGATACTGGCGCCGCCGTCGGCGACCAGCGTGGCGCCGCTGATGATGGCGGCCTGCGGCGAACAGAGAAACTGACAGGCCTCGGCTATCTCCTCGGGGCTGGCGGGGCGGCGCAGCGGAACATCGCGACAGACCCGCTGATAAGCCTCCGTCAGCGATAGCCCTTCTGCCTGCATCAGCGGGCGCATCTCTTCATCCGCCATCGGCGTCGTGACCCAGCCGGGACAGATGGCGTTGGCGCGTACCCCCTGTGGGCCGTAATCGCGGGCGACGGAACGCATCAGGCCAATTAAGGCGTGTTTGGCGGTGACGTAGCCGCAGGCCTGCGGCCCGGCGGCGAGTGAGGCGATGGAGGCGACAAACAGGACATTGCCTCGGCGGGCAATGAGCGAGGGCAGACAGGCGCGAACGCTGGCGAACGCGCTGGTGAGATTGCCGTCCAGCGCCTCGCGCCACTGGCTGTCGCTGGTCTCGGCGGCGGGGCTGTTGCCCATCCCGCCGGCGCTGCAGATGAGGACATCAATACCGCCAGCCTGGTCGAGGATCGCCGGCAGCAGCCGCTGACCCCAGACCTCGCCGTCGGCGGCATCGCCCACCAGCGCTGTCGCGCCGGTCTCATCGGCGACAGCCTGCAATGGCGCTTCGCGCCGTCCGGTAATAAACACCCGGTCGCCCGCGGCGCACATCAGCCGCGCGCAGGCGGCGCCAATTCCGGTTCCACCGCCGGTGATCACCACGACTCTCGCCATTCGCTCTCTCCTGTTATAGGGTCTTCGATTACCTTAAAAAGCGCGTCAGGTCCCGGCTATCGTCCGGAAGAACGATAGCCGTGGCGGTTAATGGATCTCTCTCACAGGGCGCCGTTCTCATTATTTCGGCAACAGCGGGTCAGGCGTCATCACATGATTACGCCGCGGCGAAAATTAATTGCATCCTGTTAAGGGTATAAGTGAAAAAAAACAGAAATCCATCGTTCTTTAGGATGAGAATGACGCGTCGGGGATAGGTTTTTTTTATCACCAGGGGCAGGTACGCCGGGTGTTAATCTTTTTTGTTTATATTTTAACGCGGCTATCGTAAAGCATGGCGGGTGTATTTTTTAAATGCTTTATATAACAATGGTTTGTTGAAAATTATGTAACGGCTATCACATTGTTAATATGTTAATGATTGTGTTACTTAAATGTGAAATGTATGCTTCAATTATCAGTAGTCATCCATGTGTCATGTACCATCATCTCGACGGGGAGGCCCTATCATGTCTGCTTTGTTAAAAGCCAGCCGTAATGATGCGATAATAGCCCGTTGTTTACAGACTATTTCCCAGCTAATTCCACTGACTTCAGCGGTCTTTTATCGAGTAAATAATCGTTTAAAACCCGAAAGCTATATATTGCATAATATTTCCGATAATACGCACCAACAATATCTGGAAAACTTCCAGCCGCTGGATCCGCTTCTGCCCTCGCATTTTAGCCACCAGAACACCACCGTGGCGGCGATGACGCCGCGGCTCTGCGACCGCAACCGCCATTACTATCATGAATTCATGTTGCCGAATAACGTACGCGACATGACCGAGATCTTTATTCGCCGCGAGCGGCGGATCATCGCCGGTATCTCGCTGATGCGCGACGTGCCTTTCTCCAGCGAAGAGCGCCAGCGGGCTCAGGCGGTGCTGCCGCTGGTGGAGCTGGCCATTCGCGACTGTCTGCAGGAAGACGATGACCTGCCCGCCATCCTGACGGCGAAAGAGCGGGAAATCGTCGGCATGGTGCGCGAAGGCGCCAGCAATAAGCTGATTGCCCGCCAGCTGGATATCTCGCTCTCGACGGTAAAAACGCACCTGCGCAACATTTTCGCCAAGACCGAAGTGGTCAATCGTACCGAACTGGTTTCCCGAACCTGGATGCCGGCCGCTCAGCGTACGCTGCATCTGTGATCTGACTTTCGCATCCCGCGCGCGCCGTGGCAGCACGGCGTTTTCCTGATGCCTGTGGGTATCACTCCCTGGAGGATCCTCCGGGGGGAGGCTTTTTTGACCGGAGCACGCCTACGATGTCGAGTACCCCTCTCACTGATAATGCGCTTTCCCGGCCCGCCGGGCTGGTGGTCTCCCTGCGTTTGCTGGCGGCGATCGTGATTTTTGCCGCTATTGCACCGGGTATTCTGATGACCGCGCCGGCGGTGGCGGCGCAGCTGGCCAGCGAATGGCAGCTTAAACCTGGGCAGATCGGCTGGCTGTTCTCGGCGGAGCTGGGGGCGATGAGTCTGGCGACGCTCCCGGCGTGGTGGTGGATGAGCCGCCTCGACTGGCGGCGGGTCGCCCTGATGGCCGGGGTGGTGTTTCTGACCGCCAACCTCGCCTCGGCGGTGGTCACCCAGTACGAGACGCTGCTGGCGGCGCACTTTCTCGCCTCGCTGGCGGGCGGCACGCTGATGATTTTGTGTATCAGCTGCGCGGCGGGGACGCCGAACCCGTCGCGGGTCTACGCCTTTTGGGTGCTCGGGCAACTGCTGTTAGGCATGCTTGGCCTGCTGGTGCTGCCCGGCCTGTTCGCGACCTTTGGCCTGAAGGTGGTTTATCTGATCCTCGCCGCCATTATGCTCTGCTGTTTGCCGCTGGTGTCCGCTTTCCCTCCGCGCTTTCAACCGCTCTCTGCCTCCCACCAGAAGCCGTCGACGGCGCTGTGGCGTCAGGCGCTGGCGGTGCTGGCGGTACTCACTTTCTATATCAGCCTCAGCGCAGTGTGGACCTTTATCGGCACCATCGGCAGCGCGGCGGGGCTAACCCCGACGCAGGTCGGTCTGGTGCTGGCGGCGGCGACGGTTTGCGGCATTATCGGCGCCGGCGGCGCGGCGCTGCGGGGTACCCAGCGGGCCGATCGTTTACCGGTGTGGCTGGGCTACGGCCTGCTGATCGTCAGCGTTGGGCTGCTGATCGGCCAGCCGCTGCTGGTGCGCTACGCCATCGCGGCGCTGCTGTTTAAGTTCACCTGGACCTTCGTGCTGCCCTTTATTCTTGCCCGTGTGGCCGGGCTCGATAGCAACGGCCGGCTGATGAACAGCATCAATCTGGTGATCGGCGGCGGCATGGCGGCCGGTCCGGCCTTAGCCGGGGCCTTACTGCAGCGTTTTGCCAGCGCCGACCCGCTGCTGGCGGCGGCAGGCGTCTGCGCGCTGCTGTCATTGATTTTGATTGCGGCGGCGTCCGCCGCCGGGAAGAGTTAGCCCACGGGAGGATAGAGTGAAAAGAAAAACCGGTTTCTTCTTTGATGAACGTTGTTTCTGGCACAGTACCGGCCTGCACGCGGTGACGCTGCCGGTGGGCGGGTGGGTGCAGCCGCCCGCCGGTGGCGGCCATGCTGAATCGCCGGAGACCAAACGGCGGATGAAAAACCTGATGGACGTCTCCGGGCTGACGCCGCAGCTGGCGCTGCGCAGCGCGGCGCCGGCGAGCCTTGAGGACCTGCGGCGGATCCACCCCGACAGCTATCTGGAGCGCTTCAAGGCGATCAGCGATAACGGCGGCGGCATGCTCGGCAAAGAGGCGCCGCTGGGGCCGGGCAGTTATGAAATCGCCTGTCTTTCCGCCGGGCTGGCCTGTGCGGCGGTGGAAGCGGTGCTGGAGGGGGAGCTGGATAATGCCTATTCGCTGTCGCGCCCGCCCGGACACCACTGTCTGCCGGACCAGTCGATGGGATTTTGTTTCCTCGCCAATATTCCCATTGCCGTCGAGCGGGCGAAAGCGCAGCTGGGGCTGGGCAAGGTGGCGATCATTGACTGGGATGTTCACCACGGCAACGGCACCCAGCATATCTACCTGCAGCGCGACGACGTACTGACTATCTCCTTGCATCAGGACGGCTGCTTCCCGCCGGGCTACGCCGGCGAGGACGATCGCGGCGTGGGCGCGGGCGAAGGTTACAACATTAATATTCCGCTGCTGGCCGGGGCGGGGGATGACAGCTGGCGCTATGCGCTGGAAACTATCGTCATTCCTGCGCTGGCGCGTTTTGAGCCGGAGCTGATTATTATCGCCTGCGGCTATGACGCCAACGCCATGGATCCATTAGCGCGGATGCAGCTACATAGCGACAGCTTCCGGGCGATGACCGAACAGGTCCAGCAGGCGGCGGATCGCCTGTGCGGCGGGAAACTGGTGATGGTGCACGAGGGCGGCTACGCCGAATCCTACGTGCCGTTCTGCGGCCTGGCGGTGATGGAAACGCTGAGCGGTATCCGTACCGAGGTCCAGGATCCGCTGCGGGAATTTATTCAGCAGCAGCAGCCGCGGGCGGAGTTCGCGCAGTTCCAGAGGCAGGCTATCGATCGGCTGGCGCAACGGTTTGGTCTGCTATAAAACGCCTCAGCTTCCCCGCTGTGATGGCGGGGAAGTCAATGCTTTCCCTTCTGCGATTCCACCGCGCATCCACTGACTTACCGCCTGATTAATCATCGCCAGCACGCTGAGCAGCAGCATCCGCTGCTGCGCTTCCAGCCGCAGATAACGGCGCAGCGGGGGCATTTTACAGACCACTTCGCTGGCGGCCCAGGGTTCAATGCTGCAGCGCCAGCCGCTACTATCAAAGGTCAGCGAAAAGCGGCGGTAATCCAGCTCGCTTAAGGTCTGCTGGAGATTAGGAAAACCGTTGAGATAGCTGGCGAGTTCCTCGCTGCCTTTGCCGCCGATAAAGCGGATCGGCTGGCGTTTCCACCAGCCGGATTGATGGGCGCGAATGTTACCGCGAGCGGGCCGGGTCACCGGCCCCTCGACGACAAACTCGCAGCTGTGAATGCTGGCCATAAACAGCCGCTTCTGACGCACGCTGAAGGTCACGGCGGTGGCGTCGTTCAATCGCAGCAATGCGCTGCGTTCGCTCAGCTTTTCGCACGGCCAGCCCGCCAGATCGCGCTGCACCGCGTTCATTAACGGCGTCTCAAACCAGGGGACGGAGGACATCTGGCGTCATCTCCCCGCGGATCTGTTTTTCATAATTGTTGATGGCGCGCTCCACCACCTCTTCCACTACCAGCGGCTTGAACGGATTGACGCGCTGCACACACACCGTCCAGAACAGGGCGTAAGCGGCGGTCAGGCCGAGCATTATGCCGAACGGTACCAGCACCTGGCGGCTGTCCATCCCGGGCGGCGTGATATTGACGATAGCGATGATGATCCCGACGCTGGAGATAATCTGCGGCAGCGGGAACCACGGCGAGCGGTAGGCGCGCGGCAGGTCCGGGCGGCGAATGCGCAGCATCACCACCGACAGCGTCACCAGCAGATAGGCGACGCCCCAGGCGCAGACCGCGGCGAGGATCAGCGGCACGATGCGGTCCAGATCGCCGTTCAGATACCAGGCGTG
The DNA here is from genome assembly GCF_033100215.1 of Klebsiella sp. w6. NCBI lineage: Bacteria > Pseudomonadati > Pseudomonadota > Gammaproteobacteria > Enterobacterales > Enterobacteriaceae > Klebsiella > Klebsiella sp. w6. The sequence goes on along the minus strand of NZ_CP136907.1, from coordinate 4,173,527 downwards.
CAGGCAGGGGATCGCCACCCCGATGGCAATGGCGATCACCGGCGTCTTAAAGCGCGGGTGCAGCCAGGTCAGGAAGCGGGGCAGCGCGCCGTCCAGTGCCATGCCGTAGATAATACGCGGCACGGCGGCCATCAGCGTATTGATGGTGGCGCAGCCGGCCAGCAGCAGCCCGACCCCCAACCAGTACTGGCCGGCGTGGCCCATCACCCGTTCGGCGAAGGCCGGGATCGCCATCGGTGTATCCAGCAGATGGACGTTGTTGGCCGCGTCGAGCACGGTATTCTCCACCTGGCGGTTGATCGCCGCGCCGTAGATAAACATGCAGCTGGCGACTCCCAGCAGGCCCAGCGCCATCGCCCGCGGAATAGTGCGGTGGGCCTGTTTAATCTCCGGCGCCATCGGCGTCACCAGTTCGCAGCCGACGAACATAAACATCGCCATGCCGATATAGCCGAACAGACCGTTGATATCGCTGATGTTCAGCGGCGTGCCGAACCAGCCGGAAAGATGAGTCACCGGCGCCATAAAAATGCCACACAGGCCGAAAATAGTCAGTGTGGTCCACATGCCGAAGGTCAGCACCACTTCGACCTTGCCGAAGATTTCCACGCCGATGGCGTTGAGCAAGCCGAAAATCACCACCATGCCGACACCCACCATCCAGGTGTTCTGGTGGGCGGCCATCTGAGCGTTGATCGATTCGAAGTTCACCAGCGCCATAATGCCCGCCAGGATCGTCTCCGCCGTCCCGGCGAAAATATGGACGATCAGATAGGCGCACAGCGCGCCGGTGATGGCGAAGAAGCGGCCCATGCCGCAGGAGATATAGTCGTACACCGAACCGGTGGTAGGAATGAGCGTCGCCGCCTCGGCAAAGGTGGTGACCTGCGCCTGCATCATAATAAAGGCCAGCAGCACCGCCAGCGCGAAGGTATCGCCGCCCATGCCGAAGCCGCTGGTGACCGTCAGGATCACCGGGCTGGCCATGATCAGCCCGACGGAGCTGGCGAGGGTGGTCGGGAAGCCGACGACGCCGCGCTCAAGATGGCTGGCGAGTCTGTTACTAAACATAGTCAACCTCTGCACAATAATGGGGTAGGGCAGGGAATAGCCAGCGCCACTCCCGGATAGTCATAATTTAGGCGGGCATCCTGCTCAATGAATATCGTCCGGAAGGTGGAGGGCGGCGCATGATTCTGTGACGCAGTCGATGAATGTCGCGGTGGATAAACAACATGACCCCGAAAACCGGGGCCATCCGTCTTGCCACGTTGCGCGTATTTCTGCCGGATGGCGGCTGCGCCTTATCCGGCCTACGGTCCGTGCGGCCTGCCTTTAATTTATTCACCATGCTGACTGAAACGCCGGTGTTGGCGGCCTCAAAACCCCCGGTGGCGCTGCTGCTTACCGGGGCTACAGCGCTGTGCGATTTGGTAGCCCGGAGAAGGCGCAATGCGCCGCCTCCGGGTCCCCCTGTGCGCTCCCTGCGCCGCCGGGCATTATCAGCGTGTTAGCGCGTCTCGACGTTCGCCAGGTAGTGCTTCACAAAGCGCGGCGTCAGGATTTTCCACTCCACTTCGGTGCCCTGTTTAACAAACCAGCTGTCGCCCGGCGCAAAGCGCTGCGGCTCGCCACCGGCGACGGTCAGCTCCACTTCGCCTTCCAGCACGGTGGCATGCTCGGTAAACGGATAGGTCATGGTAAAGCTCCCCTCAGTGGACGAAAACAGTCCGCAGGTAAAGGCGTCCTGCGGCTCGCCGTAGATCATCGCCCCGGCCACCTGCGGGTCTCCCGCGGTCGGCGTCGCGCCGAGCAGGCTGACGCTGCCTATCGGCTGCAGGTCAGGTACCGGGTGTTTAAGTTTAAAAGCGTGCATAGCGTTCTCCTGGTTAACTCCGGCCTTTCCAGAAACCGGTGGTTTGATGCATCAATTTTCCGGCTGTGACTAATAGCAAGCGCAGGCTGTCACGGCCGTGGATGGTCGCGTGGGGGATGCTGCTCAGCAGGCGATAGCGGTCGGAACCGCCGTTGATCCCTTCGGCGAGGATTTTGCACACGATGTGCGACGGGGTGACGCCGAAGCCGGAGTACCCCTGGACGTAAAAGACGTTGTTGTGATCGCGTAGGGTGCCGATCTGCGGGAACAGGTTGGCGCTACAGGCCATCGGCCCGCCCCAGGCGAAATCGATCTTCACATCCTTCAGATAGGGGAAGACCTCCGCCAGCAGGGTGCGATTCCAGGCGGCGAAATCGTTCGGCGTATATTCCACAAAGCGAGTCGCGCTGCCGAACAACAGGCGATTTTCCCGGGTGACGCGGTAGTAGTTAATCACCGGGCGAATATCGCTGAAGGCGCCGCGCAGTGGGCTGATGCGCTCGATCAGTTCATCGGAAAGGGGCTCGGTTGACACCTGATAGGAGTAGGTCACCAGCGTCTTGTTGTAGATCTCCGGCTCCATATTGTTGAGGAAGCTGTCGCAGGCCCACAGTAGTTTGGCGGCTTTGACGCTGCCCATCGCGGTGCGTACCCGCACCTGTTTGCCGTAATTCACCTCCACCACTGGCGAGGATTCGAAGATCTTTACCCCCAGCGAATGGGCGGCCTGCGCCGAACCGAGCAGCATATTGAGCGAATGGATCTGCCCGCCGCCCATATGTTTCAGCGCGCCGCAGTAGACCTCGGAGCCAACCACCTGCTGCACCTCTTTGCCGGTATACAGTTCGATTTCTTCATCCGGGGTAGCGGCTTTAAACTCCTTCTCCCACTGGCGCAGCGTTTTGAGCTGCCGCTGGTTATAGGCGAGATAGCCGTAGCCGGGGACGAAATCGGCGTCGATATGGTATTTGCGGATGCGTTCGCGAATGATGCCCGCGCCGAGGTTGGCGATTTTAAACAGCGTCTCCAGCCCCTCTTTGCCGACGTGCTTTTTCACCGCTTCGATGTCGTGACCGATACCGGCCATCACCTGGCCGCCGTTGCGCCCGGTACCGCCGTAGCCAAGATGGCGCGCCTCCAGCACCACCACGTTGGTGATACCCTGTTCCGCCAGCTCAAGGGCGGTGTTAATCCCCGAGAAGCCGCCGCCGATAATCACCACGTCGGCTTCAATATCTTCCCGCAGCGCCGGGAAATGGAGGTGGTATTTCTTCGTCGCGCCGTAGTAGTTCAGCGCATCGATTTTAATGTTCATCGCGTTACCCTGTGGTCTTGCCTGGCTCAAGGTCCTCATCACAGCACGCCATGCGGGCGTTGAATATCGTCCGGAAGAATGACGTTCTTTAGAACGATGGGCGGCGCAGAGCAACCGTGCTGTGATAGGCCAACTTTGCTAAAAAAACGGGTGCTGACGATGAGCGAGATAACCTTACTGGCGGAAGTGACCGCCTTTTTACGCCAGCCACACGGGCAGTTTATTGCCGGTCAACGTGAGGCGGGCCACGGCGCGCCGTTCGCGGTGGTTAACCCGGCCACCGGTCAGGCAATTGCTGAGGTGACGGCAGCGGATGAGGATCAGGCGGATCGCGTCATGGAGAGCGCCCGCCAGGCGTTCAGTCAGTGGCGTGAGATGCCGACGCTGGCGCGCGGTACGCTGCTGTTGAAGCTGGCGGATGCCCTGGCTGAGCATCGCGAAGCGCTGGCGCAGCTGGAAAGTCTCTGCTCCGGCAAGACCATCATGCTGGCGCGGATGTTGGAGCTGGATCAATCGGTGGCGTTTTTGCGCTACTTCGCCGGCTGGGCGGGGAAAGTCACCGGCGAAACGCTGGATGTCTCGCTCCCCTCCATGAACGGTGAGAAATATACCGCCTTCACCCGCCGCCAGCCGCTGGGGGTGGTGGTCGGCATCGTGCCGTGGAACTTCTCCATCATGATTGCCATCTGGAAGCTGGCGGCGGCCCTGGTCTGCGGCTGCACCATCGTCCTCAAACCGAGCGAGTATACGCCGCTGACGCTGCTGCGCGTGGCGGAGCTGGCGAAAGCGGTGGGTATCCCGGATGGGGTGATTAACGTGGTCAACGGCACCGGCGGCGAGATTGCCCAGCGGCTGATGACGCATCCGGCCTGCGCCAAGGTGAGCTTCACCGGCTCGGTGGCCACCGGTGAAAAAGTCCAGCAGTCGGCCTGCGCGTCAGGTAAACGGGTGACCCTTGAACTGGGGGGCAAAAACGCCGCGCTGTTCCTCGATGACCTGACGCCGGAGGCGATGGTCAACGGCATTATTGAAGCCGGCTACCTGAACCAGGGGCAGATTTGCGCCGCTGCGGAGCGTTTTTATCTGCCGCAGGGCAAACTGGATGCAGTGCTGGCGCTGCTGAAAGACAAGCTCAGCGCCTTCGCGCCGGGATCGCCGCTGGATGAACAGACGCTGATGGGGCCGCTGGCCAACCGCCAGCAGTACGAGAAAGTGCTCAAACTGATCCAGACCGCGCGCGACGAGGGGGATACCATCGTCTGCGGCGGCGAAGCGCTGCCGGGAGAGGGGTATTTCCTGCAGCCGACTGCGGTCAAAGTCCGCAGCGAAGAGAGCACCCTGATGCGCGAGGAGACCTTCGGTCCGGTATGCAGCTTTATCGGCTATCGCAGTGAAGAAGAGGCGCTGGCGCGGATCAATGCGTCGCCATATGGCCTGGCGGCCAGCGTCTGGTCCGATAATATTCGCCAGGCGCTGCGCTACTCGGAGGCGATTGACGCCGGCATCGTGTGGGTCAATATGCATACCTTCCTCGACCCGGCGGTACCGTTCGGCGGCATGAAGGGCTCGGGCATCGGACGCGAATTCGGCAGCGCGTTTATCGATGATTATACGGAGCTGAAGTCGGTGATGGTGCGCTATTAACCGCCGCTCAGCGACATAGCGCTGTCATGTGTCGTTTTGCGCCAGATGGGCGACACATCCTGCGCCTTCTGGCCCTGAAACCGGGAGGGGGCACTGCCTCGCTTCCGGGACTCTTTTTCCCTTCGCGGATCCTTTCTTCCCCTCGTTATCCGCCATTGCCGTAAAAAAAATCAGCAGATTATCTTTTTTGCCCGCCAGGACTTGTTTGACATTAGATAATGAGTATAGTTCTCATTCTCTTTTTCATTCGTAATTTTGGCAAGGTTCGAGCTGCGCCAGTGAGTCGTTCACTAAGAGTCGCGAAGGCGTAGGGTGACGTAAAGACAGCAGGCTGGAAACAGACAATATCGGTCGCTGCGCGTCCATCGGGTCATTGATTTTTTATAGGGTTGATCCAATGAAATACACACTTCCGACGTTGACGCTGGCCATCAGCGCGGCGTTAAGCGGCTGCGCGACGCCTCATTCCTCTGCCGTTTCCCAACCGGTTGTCGACTCGCCAGCCCCTAACGTGGCGCAACCGCTGCAGCGCCAGCTAGCGGAAGGGCTGTACGAGATGGCGTTAAGCCCGCAGGGTGATGCGCTGTACGTCGCCAGCGCCGAAGGCTTTAAAAATGTGCAGGGCGGGGCGGTCTACACACTGGATCCGCACACCCTCAATACCATCGGCCTGACGCACACCGATCTGAAAAACTTCGCTTTACAGCTCTCTGCGGAGGGTAAAACGCTGTATGTCAGCAATTCGCTGGACGGCGGCATCAGCGCTATCGACACCGCCACCGGCAAGGTAAAAAACCGCCTGCTGTTCAGCGAGCGCAATGAAAAAGGTCGCCCTTATGGGGCCCGTCAGCTGCTGTTGCTGAACAATACTCTCTACGTTGGTGCGGTCGCCGACCCGGCGCAAATCTGGGTGGTTGACGCCACCACTCTGAAGCTGAAAACACGGATTAAAAATACCGGTAAATGGATGACCGGCCTGCACTACTCCGCACAAACCGGTCGCGTGTACGCCGCTAACGGCAGCGGTGAAATTCTGGTGATCAACCCACATAACCAGCGCATTGAACAGCGCTGGAAGCCGCTGGGCGACAAGCCAGCGCTGCTGCTTAATATGGCCGAAGATAGCGACACCGGCCGCCTGTTTGTGACTGATAACTCGAAAGCGAAAACCACTCTGGTGCTGGATATCCACAGCGGCAAGCTGCTTAAACAGCTCGACGTCGGCGATTCGCTGGCAGTGCAGTTCAATAAGAAACGCCACGAAATTTATATTTCGCAGCGTGAATCCGGCAAGGTTATCAGCCTTGACGCCAGCCGCTACACGCTGAAGAAAAGCTGGGCGCTGCCGGCCAATCCCAACAGCCTGCTGCTTTCCGCCGATGGTCAGACGCTATTTGTCACCGTCAAACAGCCCTTCAATAAAGACCACTCCACAAAAGGCCCGGACAGCGTCGTACGCATTGACCTGAACGCGCAATAAAAATAACGGGTCCGGCGACGGGCCCTTTGATTCATTTATCCTCATCCATGGGGCAAATTATGCACACCACGCACTATTCATCCTTCCCGCTGCGTAAAACGCTGCTGGCCTTAGCCATCGGCGCTGCCAGTCAAACGGCGATGGCCGCGGACGCTGCCGCCGCGAAGCAACCTGGCGAAGAGACCCTCATCGTCGAGGCTAACGAAACCAGCGATTTTAAATCCGGCGGCGACCTGGTGGTTCCGGCATTCCTCGACGGGCAGATCGCTCACGGCGGCCGTCTGGGGATGCTTGGCGAACAAAAGGCGATGGACGTTCCTTTTAACGTTATCGGCTATACCTCGAAGCTGATTCAGGATCAGCAGGCGAAAACCATCGCCGATGTCGTCAGTAACGACGCTGGCGTGCAGGCCGTACAGGGCTACGGCAACTTCGCCGAGACCTATCGAATCCGCGGGTTTAAGCTCGATGGCGATGACATGACCATGGGCGGCCTGGCGGGCGTGGTGCCGCGTCAGGTGATGGACACCCAGATGCTGGAGCGCGTTGAAATTTTCAAAGGAGCTAACAGCCTGCTTAACGGTGCGGCCAGCAGCGGCGTCGGCGGGATGATTAACCTTGAGCCGAAACGGGCGGAAGATCTGCCGACCGCGCGCGTTGGCGTCGACTATACCTCTGATTCTCAGGTGGGCGGCACCCTCGACCTGGGACGCCGTTTCGGCGACAACAACCAGTTCGGCGCCCGGGTCAACCTGGTGCATCGCGAGGGTGAAGGCGCTATCGATAATGATAAACGTCGTACTACGCTGGCTTCGCTGGGGCTTGATTACCGCGGCGACCGTTTCCGCTCCTCGCTCGATTTCGACTACCAGAAGAAAACGTTCCACGGCGGTACGATGGGCGTCAATATCAGCGGCGTGGATTTCGTTCCGGCGCTGCCGGACAACAGCAAAAACTACAGCCAGAAGTGGGGCTATAGCGATATCGAAAGCGAATTCGGCATGGCGAAGGCAGAATATGACCTGACCGATAGCTGGACGGTATACAGCGCCCTCGGCGGCCAGCATTCGCATGAAATTGGCACCTACAGCGCGCCGAAGCTTCTGAATAAAAACGGCGATGCGACGGTGGGCCGCCTGGATACTAACCGCATTATTGACGCGATCAGCGGCATGGGCGGGGTACGCGGCGATTTCAATACCGGCGCGATTTCGCATAAGGTGAACCTCGGCTATGCGGCGCAGGTGCATACCGATGCTACCGCCTGGCGGATGTCGGCGAAGAATCCGACCACCAATATCTATGACAACCGTGATGTGGCGATGCCGGATAACGCCTATTTTGGCGGCAACTACCACGATCCGCTGGTCACCTCGCGCAGCCGTACGCAGGGCTGGCTGCTGAGTGATACCCTCGGCTTCTTTAACGATAAAGTGCTGTTTACCGCCGCCGCTCGTCATCAGAAAGTGGTTGTGCGCAACTACAGCAACGCCACCGGGCTGGAAGATACTTCTTCGCGTTATACCCAAAGCCGCTGGATGCCGACGTTTGGCCTGGTGTACAAGCCGTGGGAGCAGCTGTCGCTGTATGCTAACCATACCGAAGCGCTGCAGCCGGGCTCTGTGGCGCCGACGACGGCGGCCAATGCCGGGCAGAGTACCGGGATCGCGCACTCGAAGCAGGACGAAGTGGGCGTCAAGATCGACTACGGAACGATCGGCGGATCGCTGGCGCTGTTTGAAATCAAAAAACCGAACGCTATTTCCGATACCGCTGGCAATTACGGCCTCGACGGCGAGCAGCGTAACCGCGGCGTAGAGATGAACGTCTTCGGCGAGCCGATGCTGGGGCTGCGTCTTAACGCCAGTACGGTGTGGCTGGATGCCAAACAGACTAAAACCGCTAAAGGCGCAACCGACGGTAAAGATGCCATCGGGGTGGCTAACTTCTACTCGGTGCTCGGCGCCGAGTATGATATCAAGCCGGTGGAAGGCCTGACCGCCACTGCGCGCGTCAATCATAGCGGGTCGCAGTATGCTGATGCGGCCAATACCAAGAAGCTGGATAGCTACACCACCCTGGATTTAGGCCTGCGCTATCGTATGCGCCTGAACGCCGACCAGAACGAAATGACCTGGCGCGTCGGGGTGACCAACGTGACCAACGAGAAGTACTGGTCTGGCATTGACGATACCGGTACCTATCTGTTCGAAGGCGATCCGCGTACCGTGCGCGTCTCAATGAGCTACGACTTCTGACGCTAAAAAAGCGGGGCGGGCGGCTGACGCTCGCCCCGCGCAACTTGCGACAATTCCCCCTAAGTGATAAAAGGTGCCCCTTCACAAAAACACACAGGGGAACGACGTGAAAGACGCGTCAACGTCGTCGGATGCCGTAGAAGAGAGCGGCCCGACGCTTCATCGCGGTTTACAGAACCGACACATTCAACTTATCGCCCTTGGCGGCGCGATTGGTACCGGCCTGTTTCTTGGCATTGGTCCTGCGATTCAAATGGCTGGCCCGGCGGTCTTATTGGGCTACGCCGTGGCCGGGATTGTCGCTTTTCTGATCATGCGCCAGCTGGGCGAGATGGTGGTGGAAGAGCCAGTATCCGGCTCCTTTGCCCACTTTGCCTACAAATACTGGGGCCCGTTCGCTGGTTTCCTGTCCGGCTGGAACTACTGGGTGATGTTCGTGCTGGTAGGGATGGCGGAACTGACCGCCGCCGGGATCTACATGCAGTACTGGCTCCCCGACGTGCCCACCTGGGTTTGGGCGGCGGCCTTCTTCCTCATTATTAACGCCGTCAACCTGGTCAACGTCCGTCTGTATGGCGAAGCGGAGTTCTGGTTCGCACTGATTAAGGTGCTGGCGATTATCGGCATGATTGCCTTTGGCCTGTGGATGCTGTTTGGCGGCCACGGCGGCAGCAAAGCCGGGTTCGACAACCTGTGGAAACACGGCGGCTTCCTCGCCACCGGCTGGCACGGTCTTATTCTGTCGCTGGCGGTGATTATGTTCTCCTTCGGCGGGCTGGAACTTATCGGCATCACCGCCGCCGAAGCGCAAAACCCGGAAAAGAGCATCCCGAAAGCGGTGAACCAGGTGGTTTATCGTATCCTGCTGTTCTATATCGGTTCGCTGGTGGTGCTGCTGGCGCTCTACCCGTGGGTGGAGATCAAATCCGACAGCAGTCCGTTTGTGATGATTTTCCATCATCTCGACAGCAACATGGTGGCCTCCGCGCTGAACTTCGTCATTCTGGTGGCCTCGCTGTCGGTCTATAACAGCGGTGTGTACTCCAACAGCCGGATGCTGTTCGGCCTGTCGGTGCAGGGCAATGCGCCGACGTTCCTCGCCCGCGTCAGCAAACGCGGCGTGCCGGTGAATTCGCTGCTGCTGTCAGGCGTCATTACCTCGCTGGTGGTGGTGCTGAACTACCTGCTGCCGCATGAAGCGCTGGGGCTGCTGATGGCCCTGGTGGTGGCGACGCTGCTCCTGAACTGGATCATGATCTGTATGGCGCACCTGAAGTTCCGTGCCGCCCAGCGCCGCAAAGGGCGTGAATCGAAGTTCAAAGCGCTGCTGGCGCCCGCCAGCAACTACTTCTGCATTGCTTTCCTTGGGTTGATTCTGGTGCTGATGTGCACTATCGACGGCATGCGCCTGTCGGCAATCCTGCTGCCGGTGTGGATCCTGTTCCTGTTTATCGCCTTCAAACTGCTGCGCCGCCCGGCGTAAGCGAGACGTCCCGCCGTCCGGCGGGGCTGCCTGCCTTTTTATTGTGATCCTCTTCGCAGGTGGGGAATTTGCCTGACGATCTTCTTTTTGTAATCGATTACTTTTGTGTTGAGCTATTTTGTAATCGATTACTTTTCTGAGGGCGAGCAACATGGTCACAACAACAGAAGGTCGGGAAAGTGTCCGCGTGAGCCACCGTTTTCTGGTGCCGCGGTTGTCGTTAATGATGTTTATGCAGTTCTTTATCTGGGGCAGCTGGTCGGTGACCCTGGGGCTGGTGATGACCCGCTATGAGATGTCACTGCTGATCGGCGATGCGTTCTCCGCCGGGCCGATCGCCTCCATTCTGTCCCCCTTTGTGCTGGGGATGCTGGTGGACCGCTTTTTCGCCTCGCAGAAGGTGATGGCGGTGATGCACCTGGCCGGGGCGGCGATCCTGTGGTTTGTCCCCCAGGCGCTGGTGGCGCAGAACGGCGCCCTGCTGATTGGCCTGCTGTTCGGCTATACGCTGTGCTATATGCCGACCCTGGCGCTGACCAACAATATTGCGTTCCACAGCCTGGCCAATATCGATAAAACCTTCCCGGTGGTCCGCGTGTTCGGCACCATCGGCTGGATTATCGCCGGGATCTGCATCGGGGTGACCGGCATCTCTGATACCACCGGCATCTTCACCGTGGCGGCGCTCTGTTCGGTGGCGCTGGCGATCTACAGCCTGACGCTGCCGCATACCCCGGCGCCGGCCAAAGGCATGCCGGTGCAGTTTCGCGATCTGCTGTGCGCGGACGCCTTCGCGCTGCTGAAAACCCGTCACTTCCTGATTTTCTCCCTCTGCGCCACCTTAATTTCCGTGCCGTTAGGCACCTATTACGCCTATACCGCGTCGTATCTGGCGGATGCCGGCGTCAAGGATGTCAGCACCGCGATGTCGTTCGGCCAGATGTCAGAGATCGTCTTTATGCTGGTGATCCCGCTGCTGTTCCGTCGCCTCGGGGTGAAATATATGCTGCTCATCGGCATGGTGGCGTGGTTTGTCCGCTACGCCTTTTTTGCCCTCGGGGTCAGCGAAGAGGGGCGCTTCCTGCTCTATCTGGGCATTTTGCTGCACGGCGTGTGCTATGACTTTTTCTTTGTCGTCGGTTTTATCTACACCGACCGCGTGGCGGGCGAGAAGGTCAAAGGCCAGGCGCAGAGCATGATTGTGATGTTCACCTACGGGATCGGCATGCTGCTGGGCTCGCAGATCTCCGGCGCGCTGTATAACCATCTGGTGGCCGGCCAGAGCGTGCCGCAGGCCTGGGTGACCTTCTGGTGGATCCCGGCGGTGGCCGCCGCGGTTATCGCGCTGATTTTCCTTTTCTCTTTCCAGTACAACGAGAAAGAGCCGCACTAATTTTTCAGGAGGGGGTATGAAAACGATTAAGGGACCGGGCATTTTTCTGGCGCAGTTTATCGGCCCGCAGGCGCCGTTCAACACCCTGGCGGGGATGGCGCAGTGGGCCGCCGGCCTGAGGTACAAGGCATTGCAGATCCCCTGCAACCACCCGGCGATTTTCGATGTCGAGCGGGCGGCGGCGAGCCAGACCTACTGCGACGAGGTCCGCGGCACCCTGGCGGAGCATGGGCTGGTCATCAGCGAGCTGTCCACTCATCTTGAAGGGCAACTGGTGGCGGTGCATCCGGCGTATGACGCGGCGTTTGACGCCTTTGCCCCAGCCGCGTTACATGGCGATCCGCAGGCGCGCCAGCGCTGGGCGGTGGAGAAAGTGCGCCAGGCGGCAGTGGCCTCCGGCCGTCTGGGGCTGAAGGCCCATGCGACCTTTTCCGGGGCGCTGGCATGGCCCTTTTTTTATCCGTGGCCGCCGCACAATCAGCCGCTTCTGGATGAGGCCTTTGCCGAGCTGGCCCGGCGCTGGCGGCCGCTGCTGGACCACTTCGACGAACAGGGCGTCGATGTCTGCTATGAGATCCACCCCGGCGAAGATCTGCACGATGGCGTGACCTTTGAGCGTTTTCTCGCGCTGGTGGATAACCATCCGCGCTGCAATATGCTCTATGACCCGAGCCACCTGCATCTGCAGCAGATGGACTATCTGACCTATATCGATATCTATCACTCGCGTATTAAAGCGTTTCACGTCAAGGACGCCGAATTTCGCCGCAACGGGCGCAATGGCGTCTATGGCGGATACCAGCCCTGGCAGCAGCGGGCCGGGCGTTTCCGCTCTCCTGGCGACGGGCAGATCGACTTCAAAGGGGTGTTCAGTAAGCTGACCGAATATGATTTTGACGGCTGGGCGGTGCTGGAGTGGGAGTGCTGCCTGAAGGACGCCGAGACCGGCGCGCGCGAGGGCAGCGAGTTTATCCGCCGCCATATCATTCCCGTTGCCGGACGGGCCTTCGATGACTTTGCCGCCGGCGGGAGGGAATAACATGATTCAGGTTGCGATAATCGGGGCAGGGTTTATTGGCCCGGCGCATCTGGAGGCGCTGCGGCGGCTGGGAGATGTCGAGGTCGTGGCGCTGTGCGACAGCCGCCTTGAGGCGGCGCAGCGCAAGGCGCAGGCGCTGAACATTGCCCATGCCTACGACAGCGTGGAGGCGCTGCTGGCCCATCCGGGGCTGCAGGTGGTGCATAACTGTACGCCGAACCATCTGCATGCCCAGATTAACCGGCAGATCCTCGCCGCCGGGCTGCACGTCTTCTCGGAAAAGCCGCTGTGTATGACGGCGGAGGAGGCGCGGGAGCTGGTGGCGCTTGCCGCCCGGGCCGGCGTGGTGCATGGCGTCAGCTTCGTCTATCGCCAGTTCGCCATGGTCCAGCAGGCGGCGGCGATGATCCGCCATGGCGAGGTCGGCAGGATCTTCGCGGCGCACGGCAGCTATTTACAGGACTGGATGCTGCTGGAGACCGACTACAACTGGCGGGTCGATTCGGCGCAGGGGGGCGCGTCGCGGACGGTGGCCGACATCGGCTCCCACTGGTGCGATACCGTACAGTTTATGACCGGTCGGCGGATTGTCGAGGTGATGGCGGATCTGTCGATTGTCTGGCCAACGCGTAAAGCGCCGGTCAATGGTAAAGCGACCTTCAGCGCCGTTCACGAGGCGCAGGCATATGAAACCCGGCCTGTCGATACTGAGGACTTTGGCTCGGTGCTGTTGCGTTTTGACGATGGCAGCAAAGGCAGCTTGATGGTCTCCCAGGTGAGCGCCGGGCGGAAAAACCGTCTGGCGGTGGAGATTAACGGCAGCCTCTGTTCTCTGGCCTGGGATCAGGAAGTGCCCCAGCGACTGTGGATCGGCCACCGCGAGCAGCCGGATCGCCTGCTCAGCGACGACCCGAGCCTGCTGCGGCCGGAGGCCGCCGCCAGCGCCCATTATCCCGGCGGCCATATTGAGGGCTGGCCGGATGCCTTCAAGAATATGATGGGGCATTTTTATCAGGCGGTGCGCGCCGGGAAGATGCCGGAGGCCGGGGCCCGGCGCTTCGCCGCTTTCGACGACGGCGCCGATGTGATGTACATCATCGAGGCGATCGTCAAAAGCCATCAGCAGCAGCGCTGGGTCAGCGTCGAACGCTGAGCGCAGGCGGGGCGCAGGATTATTTCACCCCAAGATAGCCGTCGAGATAGGCACCGGAGAGCTCGTTGCCGAACAGGACGGCATCTTTATTTTCCATCGCATTATCCCATTTGTCGCTGGCGTTGCCGGTAAAGGCGTGCTCGGTGCGGGTGCCCTGCGCCGCCTGTTGTTTGATGGCCTCAGCGGTGCGGCGGGCGTCGCTTTCACTCATGCCAGCGGCTTTATCCTGCTGGCCGCGGGCGTACATTGCCGTGAAGGTCGGCAGGTTTAAACGGTAATTTTCCTGGCGGTTGACGGTGAAATTGCCGCCGACAAAATCGGAGCGGTGGGCGACAAACGCGTAAGCGTGGCGTTCCGGTGACGATTTTGACGAGGTGCAGCCGGTGATCGTTGCCAGGGCACAGCTGAGGGCGAGAACCGCGGTGGAGAGCCTCATGGAGATATCATCCTTAATCATAAACGAAGAAATAGGGCGCCAGGGGGGCTGTCGCCAGAGCGCGAACCGGGTGGAACGGCAAAAGGATGCGCGTTAACGGCGTGGGAGAGAAGCCCTGATTTTTAATAGTTTTCTCGTGCGTTCCCGCGCTTTCGCGCCAGGCTGGCAGGCTGACCAGAGGTCATTTATGATAGCCTGCAGGATCCACCTCTATCGCAGGAAGTGCAGGGTTTATGTCTATTCAGAAAATTGCTCGTCTGGCCGGCGTCTCGGTGGCCACGGTGTCGCGGGTGCTGAACAACAGCGATACGGTAAAAGCCAAAAACCGTGAGCGCGTGCTGCAGGCGATCAAAGAGAGCAACTATCAGCCGAACCTGCTGGCGCGTCAGCTGCGAACCGCTCGCAGCAATATGATCCTGGTGATGGTCTCCAATATCGCTAACCCCTTTTGCGCCGAGGTGGTGAAAGGGATAGAAGAAGAGGCGGAGAAGAATGGCTACCGCATTCTGCTGTGTAACTCCGGGTCGGATCTGGCCCGCTCGACCTCGGGCCTGCAGCTGCTCTCCGGCAAAATGGTCGACGGCATTATTACCATGAACGCGCTCTCCAGCCTGCCGGAACTGACCACCATGATTGGCGATGCGCCCTGGGTGCAGTGCGCGGAGTATGCCGACACCGGCAGCATCTCCTGCGTCGGGATTAACGACGTCGAGGCGGCTCAGGGGGCGGTGTCCCGACTGGCCGATAGCGGCCGCCGCCGCATTGCGCTCATTAATCACGACCTGAGCTATCGCTATGCCCGTCTGCGCGAGCGCGGCTATAAAAGCGTGCTGCACGTGCACGGTCTGGTGTATCAGCAGGTGACTTACGCGCAGGATCTTAGCGCGGCGGCCGGTAAACGGGCGATGGAGCAGCTGCTGTCGCAAGACGAGCAGCCCGACGCGGTGTTTGCCGTTTCGGACTCACTTGCTGCCGGGGCGCTGCGGGCGATTGACCAGGCCGGACTGCGGGTGCCGGAGGATATCGCGGTGATCGGCTTCGACGGCACCGAGCTGGCGGAAGTGGTCTCCCCGCAGCTGACCACCGTCGAACAGCCCTCCCGGGCGATCGGCCGCACGGCGGTGGATCTGTTAATGAAACGCATCGACGATCCCGACGCCGCCGTCGAGCGGGTGATGATGGACTGGCGCGTGATAGCCCGCGCCAGCGCCTGAGGATCAGCGGGAGAAGGCGCCCGCCAGCGCGCGAATGTCGTTGCCGGTGGGCGTTTGATGAATGCGTAAGCCAAACTCCTCCACCACGGCGAAGACATGGTCGAAAATATCCGCCTGGATCCCCTCATATTCCGCCCACACCACGGTGTTGGTGAAGCAGTAGATCTCGATGGGCAACCCGTTGGCATCCGGCGCCAGCTGGCGCACCATCAGGGTCATATCCTGGCGGATGCGTGGATGATGGCGTAAATACTCCTGCAGATAGGCGCGGAAGGTGCCGACATTGGTCATTCGCCGCTCATTGAGAACCGACTGTTCCCCGGCGTACTGCTGGTTCCAGGCGCTAATCTCCTCGTGGCGCGAATCCATATAGGGCTTAAGCAACTTCGCCCGGATCAGGCGCTGCTGCTCCTGTTCATCAAGAAAATGAATGCTGGTGGTGTCGATGTTGAGGCTGCGTTTGATGCGGCGGCCGCCGGAGGCCGACATGCCGCTCCAGTTTTTAAACGAGTCGGAGACCAGCGACCAGGTTGGAATGGTGGTGATGGTGTTGTCCCAGTTGCGTACCTTGACCGTGGTGAGGCCGATATCGATCACCGCGCCGTCGGCGCCGTACTTCGGCATCTCCAGCCAGTCGCCAAGCTTGAGCATATCGTTGGCAGAGAGCTGGATACCGGCCACCAGACCGAGGATCGGATCTTTAAACACCAGCATCAGCACCGCGGCCATCGCGCCGAGCCCGCTAATCAGGATTGCCGGTGACTGGCCTATCAGCAGCGAAATAATCAGGATGCCGATAATAATCGCCGTCACCAGCTTAATCCCCTGGAATATCCCCTTCAGCGGCAGCTGAGAGGCGGCAGGAAATTTCTGCGCCAGCTTTAAGATCACATCCAGCAGCGAGAAGAAGGACAGCATGGCATATATCATCACCCATAGCTGAGCCACGGTGGTTAATATTTCCGCGGCCTCGCTGCCTTTTTGCAGCCACAGCACCGCCTGCACGTTGACGATGATCCCCTGCAGGGTAAAGGCCAGTCGGTGAAAGAGTTTATTCTGCGTGATGATTTGCAGCCACAGATGGCTGCTGGCCAACGCCCGTTTTTCAAAAGCGCGCAGGACCACTTTGTGCAATATCAGATGCACGACCACGGCGGTGAATAAGATAATGCCGAAGATAATCATCAGCGAGCGGGTGGGGGTTATTTCGATTCCTAAGGCGGCAATTTGCGATATTAATTCCTGCATAACGTCTCCTGAATATCCAGCGGGTATGATGACCGCTGGATAGCTATTATGCAAATCACCGCCGCCGGTATTACGACGCTACCGTCGCCGGCTGTCGGTTGAGATGATGGCGCAGCCACAGCGCGATCGCCCCCAGCAACAGCATCATGGCCACCTCGACCAGCAGAAAATCAATCAGCGCCTGCGGATAGTTTCCGCCGCCGCGACGGGCCAGCGCCAGGAACAGCGAACCAAGGATAGCCGGTCCGAGACCGAGGGTCGCCTGCTGCAGGGTGCTGAGGATGGCGCTCCCGGCCCCGGCGTCGCTGGCGCTGATATCGCGCATGCCAATCCGGTAAAAGCTGTTGACGATCAGCGCCTGACCGTAGCCGATCAGCGCCGTGGCGGGGACCAGCGTCAGGGCGGTGGTGGCGATGCCGAAGCGGGAGAAGGTGGCGCACAGCAGCAGTAGCCCGGCGATCTGCACCGCCAGACCAGTCAACAGGATCCGCCCCATGCTGTGGCGGGCGATAAGCCGCGGGGCATACAGCGCCGAAATAAAATAGGCCACGCCGAGGGCGATAAAGCTATTGCCGGACTGCCACGGCGCCATCCCCAGCCCCTCCTGCATGGTCAGCGCCATGCAGAACATAAAGCCGGACCAGGCGCTGAAAAATAGCAGGGCGATGGCCATCCCGAAGCGGATGCTGGTCAACTGCAGCAGACGCGGCGGCAGCAGGGGATGGTCGCCGCGCTGCTGCTGGCGCAGGGCGCTCTGACGCATGGCGAACAGCAGCGGCAGGACCGCCACCAGCATCAGCTGCAGCCACAGCGGCCAGTGCAGCTCCGGACCGAGGGCCATCGGGAACAGCAAGCAGCAGAGGATCAGCGCGAGGTACAGCGTGCCCTGCCAGTCAATACGCGACGGCGTCTCGCGACGGGTTTCCGGCACATAGCGGCGGCTCAGAGCCAACACCAGCAGGCAGATCGGCACATTGATAAAAAAGGCGTTGCGCCAGCCCAGCCCGGCGATGTCCGCCGATACCAGCCAGCCGCCGCCCATCTGTCCGACAATAAAGGCGATCCCGCCGATGCCGCCATACAGGCTGATGGCCCGGGCGTGGGCGGGGCCTTTGAGGGTCACGTGCAGGGTGGCGAGGATCTGCGGCACAATCAGCGCCGCCCCGGCGCCCTGCAGGGTGCGGGCCGCCAGCAGGGCGCTGATGCTGTTCGCCATCCCGCACAGCAGGGAAGCGATGCCAAAGAGGGCGACGCCCCACATAAACAGGCGCCGGCGGCCATAGTTATCGCCAAGCTTACTGCCCATCGCCAGGCAGACGGCAAAGGCGACGCCGTAGAGCGCGACGATAAGCTCCAGCTGCGTGGCGCTGGCCGCCAGGGTGTGGGTGATGGCGTCCAGCGCCACATTGGTGATCGAGGTATCAATAAGCGGCAGCATCTGGCCGCCCAGCAGCAGCAACAGACCGGCGCGGCCGGGTGAAACAGCAGACGTATTCATGGGATTCTCCATTGCGTCATTCAGCAGACCGACGTAGCATTACCGATAAATTAAACGGGTACCAGTTCCTGTCTATACTGGTACTGGCACTACTATGCTGGAGGGGTGATGACCACGATGCCGCAACGGGAGTTGACGATCGCCGTGCCGGACGATCGACGCAAACAGCTGGGGGCATTTTTGCGCGCCCGCCGCGAAAGCCTCGATCCGCAGCGCCTGGGGTTGCCCCGCGTGGGCCGCCGGCGCACGCCGGGCCTGCGTCGGGAAGAGGTGGCGATGCTCGCCGACGTCGGCGTCACCTGGTACACCTGGCTGGAGCAGGGGCGGGAGGTGAATCCGTCGGAGGCGGTGCTGGTGGGGGTCGCGAATGCCCTGCAGTGCAGTCCGCTGGAGACCCGGCACCTGTTCGTACTGGCCGGGCTGACCCCGCCGGAAGCCACCCAGGTGACGGTGTGCGAAGGCATCAGCCCCGGCACCCGCCGGATGCTGGACAGCCTGATGCCGCAGCCGGCCAGCATTCAGAAACCGAACTTTGATATTGTGGCCTGGAACGACAGCTTCTGCCGCCTGATGGGCATCGATTTCGCCACCCTCCCGGAAGAAGATCGCAACTGTATTTATCTCTATCTGACCCATGAGACCTGGCGCAGCCGGATCGAAAATCGCGATGTGCTGCCGACCTTCGTCTCCTATTTCCGCGCCGCGATGGCCGAGCACCGTGGCGATCCGGCGTGGGAAAACAAGCTGGCGCGCTTTTTCGCCGCCTCGTCGGAGTTTGAAGCGCTGTGGCATCAGCGTTACGAGGTGCGCGGTGTGGAAAACCAGATTAAACATTTTAACCACCCGCAGCTCGGGCGATTCAGTCTGCAGCAGATGTACTGGTATTCGGCGCCGCGCAACGGTTCGCGCCTGCTGGTCTATCTGCCGATGGACGAGGCGGGCGAGCAGGCGCTGGCGTGGCTGGACCAACATTAATCACAGGGAATCAGATGGCTGGCAATGTGCCATCTTCGGGTATTCCCGGCCGGCGCTGCTGGACGGTTCCCTTACCCTCCGGGAGAGGGGTAGGGAAAGCACTGTCGGGAAGTCCTGTATGTGATCTACGACTTCAGCACACATTGCGCTCCCGATACGCCTTCTGCGTTATGTCACTCATGGCGCAGGGAGCGCACAGGGGGCGGCCAGTCGCCGCCGCCCCCTGTACCCCCGGGCTCCGGCCAGCAACATCGCCACTGCGTGGTGCCTTCGACTTATCCCTGCAGGCTTCGGGTCGGGCCGAGGCAGCGTCCGTGCAAAACACGGCCCTCAGCCCGCATCCATGCGGGCTGCCCCGGCCTTCCGGGAACGTCTCAGCGATGTTGAGGCCGCCAGCATCGGCAGTTTCAGCAGCCCCAGGACCCGCGGTGATTTGGGTTTGTAGGCCGGGTAAGGCGTACGCCGCCACCCGGCAGAAAGGCGAGCACATTAGCGAAAACAGGTTTGTCATCAGTCTCAAGGAATGCCTATGAACGTAACCCGAAAAGAGCAGCGCATTATTCAGCGCGCGCTGAACGCCTGGCAGGCCAGCGGGGAGTTAACCCCGTCGGACAGTCAGCGGCTGGCGCACACGCTGCGCGTCTCCCCCTTCGACTGGCGGCGCCTGAGCCGCTACGCCTTCTGGACCGCGCTGGCCTGCGTGCTGATTGCTCTGGGCAGCCTGTTTGCCGACAGCGAGCTGGTGGCGTGGCTGCTGAGCCTGTTCAGCCACTCGGCGCTGACGCGGATCCTGCTGCCTGCGCTGCTGGCGGTCGCCTGCTACGGCTGGGGTTTTCGCCGCCAGCGGCGGGAGAGGCAGTGGCACTACAGCACCGAGGCGATTTTGTTTCTGGGCGTCGTCTTTACCGCCGTGTCGCTATGGCAGCTTGGCGAACGGCTGGATAACGGCAGCGGCCATATCGCACCGCTGTTTCTGGCCGGATGCGTGATTTACGGCGCCATCGGCTATATTGCCCGCTCCGGGCTGGTGTGGCTCTTTTTTCTGCTGGCGCTGGGCAACTGGTTCGGCGCGGAAACCGGCTACGTCTCGGGGTGGGGCGCCTACTGGCTGGGCATGAACTACCCGATTCGCTTCGTCCTGTTCGGCGGCGCGCTGCTGGCGCTCTGCTACGGCGCGCAATCCCTGCTTCGCCAGCGGCAGCTGTTTACCGTCAGCAAGGCGATGGGCCTCACGTACCTGTTTATTGCGCTGTGGATCCTGTCGATTTTCGGCAATTACGACGCAGACAGCTGGTACCAGGTGAGCCAGGCGCGACTCTTGCCGTGGGGGCTGCTGTTTGCCGTAGCGGCCGGCGTCTGCATTTTTATCAGCCTGAAAACCGATGACGGAATGCTGCGCGGCTTCGGACTAACCTTCCTGGCGATCAATCTCTATACCCGTTTCTTTGAGTTTTTCTGGAACGGGATGCACAAAGTGCTGTTTTTCCTGATCCTTGCCGTCTCGCTGGCGGTGATTGGCCGCTATGCCGAGCGCATCTGGCACGCCGGCGAAGGGCAGGTGGAGAAAAAATAAGCTCGCGTTGAGAACGCTAACCCCTCAGGCCGCGCTCAGTCGCGGCCTTTTTTCGTCCCTGATTCCAGTTTCAGCACATTTTTCTGCGATTGGCTGCAAATGAGCATAGGCTTGCCGGGCATCTCAAAAATTAGCCTTTAAGGCAATTTGTCTTCTATGCTAACCTCCAGAAGAAGGGAGTCTGATGTTCAGATTGGTTGTGCATGTGGACGTTAAAAAGGAATTGCAGGCGCTTCCGCCCATTGTCCAGGCGAAGATGATCCGGCAAATAGACAAGTTACGCCAAAATCCCACCGCGCTGAGAGAACCTGACAGTAAACCGCTGGGGCAGGGGCTATTTGAAATTCGTGCGTTAGGTTCGGTACAGGGGCGAGGGATCTACGTTTTTCAGCAAGGCAAGACGCTCTTTCTGCTACGGGTTTTTGTCAAGAAAACGCAAAAAACCCCGTCATCGGAAATTCGCCTGGCGCTGAAGCGATTAGAGGAGATGCGCAATGAGTAAAAAGATCATTGACTGGGATACGTTAAAAACAGAACTGCTTAGCCAGCCTGAGGTTCAGGCTGCATTCGATGCGCAAGAACGTCAACAGCGATTACGTACTATGCTGGCGCAATGGCGCGAGCAGGCGGGGCTGACCCGAGCCCAGGTGGCGCAGAGGATGGGGGTGAGTGCGCCGACGGTCTCCAGAATGGAAGCCAATATCACCCGCGCCAGTCTGGATACCTTAACGCGATACGCGTTAGCCTGTGGAATAAAGCACCCACAAATTTTACTTTACTAACGCCCTCGGTGGCGATTCACTTACCGGCTCAAATTAACGACAGGCCGCACGGACCGTAGGTCGGGTAAGCGAAGCGCCACCCGACAAAACAACGGCGCATCGGGCTACGGTTCCGGGGAACAGTGAATGGGTGCGCTCTGCTGCCCTCACCCCGGCCCTCTCCCACAGGGAGAGGGAGAAACCGGCAGTTTCAGTCGCGCAAATGGGTAAATCACCAACAGGTCGCACGAACCCCAGGCCGGGCAAGGCGTGAGCCGCCGCCCGGCATAAAAGCCGCTCCGCACCCGCTGCCCGGCGGCGCTGCGCTTGCGCGGGCCTACGGTGAGAGGTAACTATATGATATACATTGTTATGTAGGCCGGGTCAGGCGTAGCCGCCACCCGGCAATAACAAGCAGCACCAGAGGCGCCCGGTGAAAGGCGCCTGGTGGAGAGATTAAATCTCGGTAATGGTCGTCGACTGCGGCAGACGCGACTTCGGCAGGGTGGCGTTGAAATCTTCCACGCTATGGTGGCCAACCGGGACCACCACCAGGCTGGTGTAGCCCTGGGCTTTCAGGTCAAATTCCTCATCGAGGATCGCAAAATCAATCCCTTCGATCGGCACGGCGTCGAGGCCCATCGCCGCCACGCCCAGCAGGAAATTGCCGACGTTGAGATACACCTGCTTCGCCATCCACTGATCGTCATCTTTCAGCTCTTTGCGGTGCATATCGGCAAAGAAGGTACGACCCTTGTGGTTAGCGGCTTTTGCGTCCGGGGTGGCGAAACGGCCATCGGCCTCTTCCTGATCCACCACACGCTGCAGCCAGGCGTCGTCCATCGCGGTTTTCGCGCAGAACACCACCACGTGCGAGGCGTCGAGAATTTTGCGTTCGTTGAACACGTAGGTGCCGCTGGCGGCTTTGGCTACGCGAGCTTTCCCTTCATCGGTGCTGGCGACGATAAAGTGCCACGGCTGGGAGTTGGTGCTAGACGGGCTGTACTGCAGCAGCGTTTTCAGCTGTTCGGCTTCGCTGGCAGTCAGCTTTTTCGTGGCGTCAAAGGCCTTGGTGGAATAGCGCTTTAAAGCGACCGATACGATATCCATAACTCTTCCTCACAGTTTACAGCACCTTACCGGTGCGTTAAGGAGAGGAAGAGTACAGCGAAGATCGCCAAATGATAAGGGTGAAAAATGCGATAACACTTATCGCATTTGGCTGAAAATCAGCGCGGACGCAGGCGCTGCTGGGCCTTTTTACTCAGCTTGTTCACCACCTGATGCCACGAATCGTCAATCAGCTCGGCCAGCAGATCCTCGCTGATATCCTCTCCCGGCACCACCGTGATCCAGTGTTTCTTGTTCATATGGTAGCCCGGTTCGATACTGCGATAAATTTCCTGATTGAGCAGCGACTTCTGCGGCTCAGCCTTCAGGTTGACCAGCGCCCGGCCGCGAATGGTCATGGTGATCATAAAGATACGGCCATCGACCTTAAACACGTCGTACTCTGGCCCAAAAGGCCAGCAGTGCTCGGTAAACGGGTAGGTCAGGGCGATACGATGAGCGCAGGGATGCAGCATCTCGGGGGTCATTAGGCGTCCGCCTCATGCAGGGCGTTCCACATGGCTTCAAAGCCGAGGGCGATAATCTCCCGGGCGCGCTGCGGATCGTGGCTGGCGAATTCGATGGTGGTCTCCGCCAGCGACAGAAACAGGGCATCGCCAAAGGCGCGGTACGCCTCGCTGAGAAAAATCTCTTTCACCGACAGCTGGCACATTTCGTTGAGCTCCGGGAAGCTCTCTTTTACCTGGCGACGGGTTTCGTCGGTGATGCGCTCGCTAAGCGCCATCCGGCGGATCGCCTTGTGCTCCATCGGGTTGCGCACCCCCCAGTCGATATAGCTGTTCCAGATATTGCGCGCGTTCTCTTTCGGGCGCTTTTCGTGCGGATCCAGCCCGGCGATCATTGTGCGCACCAGGCGCAGCTTAATCGCGAGGTACAGCTCGTTGAGCAACTCATCCTTGGTGGCGAAATAGCGAAACAGCGTCCCCTCGGCCACCCCAGCGCTGCGGGCGATGGCCGACGTCGAGGCGGCGATGCCGGACTGGGCGAAAGCCGCGGTGGCAGCTTCCAGTAACGCTTGCTTTTTATCTTCACTCTTTGGACGAGCCACTACTTTTTTCCTCACGCAGGTTTAAACAAACCGCCGATCTTTGCACGTCTGACCAGGTCGCTGCAACGGCGGAACGCAAAAATTGAAAATCGTCTTGACGACTTTCATCACTTTCCTAATAATGAGTGCGTACTCACTCATAATCAAGTTATATCACAAAGCCTCCGGGATGGGGGCTTTTGTCTGGTCAGGATATGAACCGTGTCACTTTTAGCGTGGTCGCCATCATGTTACTCGCAGCAGCAACGACATTGCCGTTTGTCCTCAATGCCGGTTTTGGTAAGGCGCCGCAGGGGGCACAGCTTAGCCAGGTGGAAGCGTCTCCCCACTACCGGGACGGCCAGTTCCATAACCAATTGCCCACGCCAGGGTTCACCGGGCAGAAAAATATGCTGGCGGCGTGGTGGGATTTCCTGATGACCAAACGGGAAAACGCCCGTCCCGCTCAGCCGCTGCCGCTGGTGAAGACCGACCTGGCGACGCTGCCCCTGGGGCAGGATGTGATGGTCTGGCTCGGCCACTCCTCCTGGTACCTGCAGCTGGCAGGAAAACGTATCCTGATCGATCCGGTGTTCAGCGATTACGCGGCGCCGTTCTCCTTTATCAATAAAGCCTTTCCCGGCGACTATCCGTGGCGGGCGGAAGGGATGCCAGACATCGATCTGCTGATCATCTCCCACGATCACTACGACCATCTGGATTACGCCACCATCCGCGCCTTGCTGCCGAAAATTAAGCGGGTCATTACGCCGCTGGGCGTCGGGTCGCATCTGCGCTACTGGGGGATGGACGGGGCGCTGATTACCGAAGCGGACTGGCAGCAGGCGATCCCGGTCAGCGATGAATTCACCGTTCACGTTCTGCCGGCGCGGCACTTTTCCGGCCGCGGACTGAAGCGTAACCAGACGCTGTGGGCCAGTTTTCTGTTCGTCACCCCGCAGCAAAAAATTTATTACAGCGGCGACAGCGGCTATGGGCCGCACTTCAAAGCGATTGGTGATGAATTTGGTCCGGTTGATCTGGCGATCATGGAGAACGGGCAGTATGACCAGGACTGGAAATATATTCACATGATGCCGGATGAAACGGCTCAGGCTGCCGACGACCTGCGCGCCCGCGCGGTGCTGCCTGGGCATGCAGGACGGTTTGTTCTGGCGAAACACAGCTGGGATGAACCGTATCAACGGCTGGCGGCTGCCAGCGAAGGAAGGGCCTGGCGTCTGCTGACGCCTATGCAGGGCGAGCCGCTGTGGGTCGCCGATAAGACGCAATCATTTAACGCCTGGTGGCGCTAAGCGCCAGTGCAGTTTCAGAGGAGAGAGCATATGACGATTTCCGCTCAGGTGATTGACACTATCGTCGAGTGGATTGATGACAACCTGCATCAACCGCTGCGTATTGATGATATCGCTCGCCATGCCGGGTATTCGAAATGGCATCTGCAACGGCTGTTTTTACAGTACAAGGGAGAGAGCCTTGGGCGCTATATTCGTGAAAGGAAGCTGCTGCTGGCCGCCCGCGATCTGCGCGACACCGATCAGCGGGTCTACGATATCTGCCTGAAGTATGGCTTCGATTCGCAACAGACCTTTACCCGCGTCTTCACCCGGACCTTCAACCAGCCGCCGGGCGCCTACCGCAAAGAAAACCACAGCCGCGCCCACTGAGGCGCGCTCTCCTGGTTTACCGTTCGAGGGAAAACCAGCGACGCCACACCCAGCGCAGCACCAGAAATTCAAGGGTGCCCAGCGCTAAGAACCACAGACAAAACAACACCGTATAGAGCTGGTTGAGATCCATCATATGGAATGTCTCAACCAGCTTTTGCGCCAGCGTCAGGCCCAGCGAAGGCGCGGGCAACAGCAGACAGGAGAGCAGGGCCAGCAGTAAGATCCCGGCGGCGGAGAGCAGCGTTTCCAGCGGATGTTTCATGTCATGTTAATCATCAGTTAAAAAACATATTGTCCGGTAAAATAATGCTTAACGCAATATGCTTTGTTTTTTTACTCTCTATAATACGGCTATTTTAAATATTATTGCCTGCCTTTCGCTCTCATGTTAATTAATCTGAAATAATTTGTAATTAAGTTAATTGCAGCTGGGTGTAAATTAACGTCATTATTATGCCAGCGCTTTTACAAAACTATAAGTGCTATATCCCACCAGCGTGGCAACAATGATGGCCAGCAGGATGTACAGCACCAGACGGCGTCCGCGGTAGATTCCAAACATATTTAACCTCGTTTAGTTTTGGTTTATTAATATTCTGTAATATTTATCTTGTGAATTAACTTATCACACATTTTGTATTTTGCGAAAAATTTAGGCGGATATTGGATCACATTTTTACCGGCTTTTTAGCCACGTTTTACTTCATTGGCCAGGAATGATTTCAGGCTTTCCGATTCACGGAATTTATAAGGAAAATGTAATTTGACCAAGATGAATAACCCAAAGTTTACGACGCCCTCGGGCGACACCGCGCCACGGCAGGTCTGGCAGCAGACCGTTGACGCAGTGCTGGCGCAGACAAAAAGCCAGGCCGCTGGGTTAAATTCCGCAGACGCCGCCGAGCGCCTGAATACCTTTGGTCCGAATGCCCTGCCGGAAAAGAAGGGTAAACCGGGCTGGCTGCGCTTTCTCGCCCACTTTAACGACGTACTGATTTACGTGCTGCTGGCGGCTGCGGCGCTGACCGCCATTATGGGGCACTGGGTCGATACCCTGGTGATCCTCGGCGTGACGGTGATTAACGCCCTGATCGGTCATATCCAGGAGAGCAACGCCGAAAAATCCCTGCAGGGGATCCGCAACATGCTCTCCAGCGATGCCCGCGTCCAGCGTAACGGCAAACATGAGACTATCCCGACGCGCGACCTGGTTCCAGGGGACATCGTTATCCTGCGCGCCGGCGACCGCGTACCAGCGGATATGCGCCTGATTGAAACCCACAACCTGCGGGTGGAAGAGGCGATCCTCACCGGCGAGTCGACGGTGGTGGATAAAATCACCGACGCGCTGGAGGGCGACCTGCCGCTGGGCGACCGGGTGAACATGGTCTTCTCCGGCACCACCGTCAGCGCTGGCGGCGGCATCGGCGTGGTGACCGCCACCGGCGCGGAGACCGAACTCGGCCATATCAACCAGATGATGGCGGGCATTGAGAAGCACCGTACCCCGCTGCTGGTGCAGATGGATAAGCTCGGCAAAGCGATTTTTGTCATTATCCTCGCCATGATGGTGGCGCTGTTTATCTTTAGCCTCGCGCTGCGGGATATCCCGATGGGCGAGCTGCTGCTGTCGCTGATTAGCCTGGCGGTGGCCGCGGTACCGGAGGGGCTGCCGGCGATCATCTCGATTATTCTGTCGCTGGGCGTGCAGACGATGGCGCGCAAGCGGGCGATTATTCGTAAGCTGCCGACCGTGGAAACTCTCGGCGCCATGACCGTGGTCTGTTCGGATAAAACCGGTACTCTGACGATGAACGAAATGACCGTCAAAGCGATCATCACGGCAGACTGCTGCTACCGGGTGGAAGGCGACAGCTATGAGCCGCAGGGACGGATCTTCCTTGAGGGGAGCGACGAGCCCGTGCAGGTTCAGCCCGGCACCGTGCTGGAGACCTGGCTGCGCACCATCGACCTGTGTAACGACAGCCAGCTTACCCAGGATGAGCGCGGTCTGTGGGGGATCACCGGCGGGCCGACCGAAGGGGCGCTGAAGGTGCTGGCGGCGAAAGCGCAGCTCCCGGCGGTGGAGGCCCGTCTGGTGGCCAAGATCCCCTTTGACTCACAGTACAAATATATGTCGACCCTGCAGCACATCGATGGCGAGGCCCGGGTGCTGATCACCGGTGCGCCGGACGTTATCTTCGCCATGTGCCGCGAGCAGATGAGCCGCCACGGCGCGGTGCCGTTCGAGGCGCAGTACTGGGAAGAGGAGATGGCGCGCTTCGCCCGTCAGGGACTGCGCATGGTGGCGGCGGCCTGTAAGCCTGTCAGCCTTGATGCCACCACCCTCAACCATGAGGACCTGCAGGAGGGGCTGATTTTCCTCGGCATCGCCGGGATGATGGATCCCCCGCGTCCGGAAGCCATTGACGCCATCCATGCCTGCCAGACCGCCGGGATCCGCGTGAAGATGATCACTGGCGACCACCCGCAGACGGCGATGAGCATCGGCCAGATGCTGGGGATCACCAACAGCAGCCAGGCCATGACCGGCTACCAGCTGGAGCACATGGACGATGCGGCGCTGGCGAAGGCGGCGGTGGAGTACGACATCTTTGCCCGTACCAGCCCGGAGCATAAGCTGCGCCTGGTGAAAGCCCTGCAGGATAACGGCGAAGTGGTCGGCATGACCGGAGACGGCGTCAACGACGCGCCGGCGCTGCGCCAGGCCGACGTGGGTATCGCCATGGGTATCAAAGGTACCGAAGTCACCAAAGAGGCGGCTGACATGGTGTTGACCGATGATAACTTCGCCACCATCGCCAGCTCGGTAAAAGAGGGCCGTCGGGTCTATGACAACCTGAAGAAGACCATCCTCTTCATCATGCCGACCAACCTGGCGCAGGGGCTGCTGATCATCATCGCCCTGCTGGCGGGGAACATTATTCCGCTGACCCCGGTGCTGATCCTGTGGATGAACATGGCGACGTCGGCGACGCTCTCCTTCGGCCTGGCCTTTGAAGCCGCAGAGCGCAACGTGATGAACCGCCCGCCGCGTAAAACCGGCCAGCACGTTATGGATGGCTTCGCCGTGTGGCGAGTGGCTTTTGTCGGGTCTATGATTGCTATTGCCGCCTTTATCCTTGAGGCCTGGCTGGCGCCGCGCGGCCACAGTCCGGAGTTTATCCGCACCGTGCTGCTGCAGATGCTGGTGACGGCGCAGTGGGTCTACATGATCAACTGCCGCAGCAGCGACAGCTTCTCCCTGAGCATGGGTCTGCTGCGCAACAAAGGCATCTGGCTGGTGACCGGTGTCCTGCTGCTGATGCAGCTGGTCATTATCTATGTCCCGCTGATGCAGAGCATGTTTGGTACGGAAGCGCTGCCGCTGCGCTACTGGTTTATCACCCTGGTCATCGGCGTCGCCATGTTCCTGGTGGTGGAAGTTGAGAAGCGCCTGACGCGCCGGTTCCGCAAAACGGCTTGATTGATCTCGCGCGCCTCGCTGCAGGCGCGCGTTACTTTCGCAAGGATCCCCCTATGATTAAAACCTTCCGCTTTGCTCTGCTGGCCTGCGGTCTGGCCAGCGGCGCCCTGACGGCGACCGCCGCGCCGGCGGTGCCGGTCCGCGTCGCCACGGTTGAACTGGCGCCTCATGCTGAAGAACGCGCCATCCCCGGGCGGGTCGAGGCGATCCGCGCCGTCGACATTCGCGCGCGCACCGAAGGGGTGATAGTTAAGCGCCATTTCCAGGATGGCCAGTATGTTACCGAGGGCGACCTGCTGTTTACCCTCGACGACGCGCAGCCCCGCGCGGCCCTGGCCCTGGCGCAGGCCGAGCTGAAAAGCGCCGAAGCCTCATTACGTCAGTCGCAGCAACTGCTCACTCGCTACGAGCGGCTCATTAACAACCACTCCATCAGTCGCAACGACGTCGACACGGCCCGGATGCAGCGCGACGTCGCCGCCGCCGCCGTGCAGCAGGCGAAAGCCCGCGTCGAGGCCCAGCAGATTGTGCTCAGCTACACCCGGATTGCGGCGCCGGTGACCGGTCGCGTGGGCCACAGCGCCTTTCACGTCGGGACGCTGATTAACCCATCCAGCGGCGTGCTGGTGGACATCGTGCAGCTGGATCCGGTGCGGGTGTCGTTCGCTCTCGACGAAGCCGCATTTTTCAGCAAATCCGGCCAGCATGCCGACATCCACGCCCTGAAGCAGGCGTGGCTGGCGCAGATTGAGGTGGATGGCAAACGGCGCGATGGGGTGTTGACCTCCATCGATAACCGGATTGACGCCCGCACCGGCAGCGTGGCGGTGCGGGCGGAGTTCGCCAATCCGCAGCACCGTCTGCTGCCGGGCGGCAGCGTAACAATCCTGTTCCGTCCGCAGGAGCTGCAGTCACGGGTGATGATCCCGGCCGCCGCCGTGCAGCAGGATCCGCAGGGCTTTTTCAGCTGGGTGCTGAAGCCGGACCACACCGCCGGGCAGCGTCGTCTGACCCTCGCGGGGCAGCAGGGGCAGCAGTTTGCGGTTGAGAAAGGGCTGCAGGCGGGCGAGCAGGTGATCACCGACGGCGCGCAGCGTTTACGCGAAGGCGCCGCGGTACAGGTGCTGAACTAAGTAAGGAGAAGGGATGCTGACCTTTTTTATCCGTCGTCCGCGATTTGCCATGGTGATCGCGCTGCTGCTGACCTTTGTCGGCGCGGTGTCGCTGAAGCTGATCCCGGTGGAGCAGTACCCGGCGATCACCCCGCCGGTGGTGAACGTCAGCGCCAGCTGGCCGGGCGCCAGCGCGTCAGATGTGGCGGAAGCCATCGCCGCCCCGCTGGAGACCCAGCTCAACGGCGTCGATCATATGCTGTATATGGAGTCCACCAGTTCGGATGAGGGAACGTACCGCCTGAGCATTACCTTCGCGGCGGGCACCGATGCCGACCTGGCGGCGATCGACGTGCAAAACCGGGTGGCGCAGGCGCTGGCGCAGCTCCCGGCGGAGGTGCAGCAGAATGGCGTCCAGGTCCGCAAGCGCGCCAGCAACCTGCTGATGGGGGTGAGCCTCTACTCGCCGCTGGGCACGCTGTCACCGCTGTTTGTCAGTAACTACGCCAGCACCCAGGTGCGCGAGGCGCTGGCCCGCCTGCCCGGCGTCGGCGAGGTGCAGATGTTTGGCGCCCGGGATTACAGTATGCGCATCTGGCTGCGTCCGGACCGCATGAATGCGCTCAACATCACCACGGATGACGTTGCCCAGGCGCTGCGCGAGCAGAATGTGCAGGGCGCGGCGGGGCAGGTGGGCACCCCGCCAGTATTCAACGGCCAGCAGCAGACGCTGACCATCAACGGGCTGGGGCGTCTGAACGAGGCGGCCAGCTTTGGCGAGATTATCCTCCGCCGCGGCGCGCAGGGGCAGCTGGTTCGCCTCGCCGACGTGGCGACCATTGAGCTGGGCGCCCGCAGCTACAGCTCCGGCGCGCAGCTGAACGGTAAAGCGTCGGCCTATCTGGGGATCTACCCGACGCCCACCGCCAATGCCCTGCAGGTCGCCAGCGCAGTGCGTGCGGAGCTTAACCGCCTGCACACTCGCTTTCCGGCGGATCTCACCTGGGAGGTGAAGTTCGATACCACCCGCTTTGTGGCGGCGACGATCAAAGAGATCGGCGTCTCGCTGGCGCTGACCCTGCTGGCAGTGGTCGTGGTGGTGTCGCTGTTCCTGCAGAGCTGGCGAGCGACGCTGATCGTAGTGCTGGCGATCCCGGTGTCACTGATCGGCACCTTTGCGGTGCTCTATCTGCTGGGCTACAGCGCCAACACCCTCAGCCTGTTCGCGATCATTCTCGCCCTGACGATGGTGGTGGATGACGCCATTGTGGTGGTAGAGAATGTCGAAACCAAAATGGCGGAAGGGCTGGATCGCCTGCAGGCCACCGCCCAGGCGCTGCAGCAGATCGCCGGGCCGGTGATCGCCACGACCCTGGTGCTGCTGGCGGTATTTGTGCCGGTGGCGCTGCTCCCGGGGATCGTCGGCGAGCTGTACCGGCAGTTTGCCGTGACGCTCTCCACCGCGGTGGCCCTGTCGAGCCTGGTGGCGCTAACCCTGACGCCGGCCCTCTGCGCACTGCTGCTGCGCCCGCGTCCTGCCCGGCCAGCGGCGGTGTGGCGGGTGTTTAACCGTCTTCTCGACGGCACCCGCGACGGCTATGGCCGGCTGGTGGGCTGGATGAACCGCCGTCCCTGGCTGGCGCTGGCGGCGACGGTGGCGGCAGGCGCGCTGGTGGCGTTCAGCTTCACCTCGATGCCGAAAGGCTTCCTGCCGCAGGAAGATCAGGGTTACCTGTTTGCCAGCGTGCAACTGCCGGAGGCGGCGTCGCTGGAGCGTACCGAAGCGGTGATGGCCCAGGCGCGCAATCTGCTGATGGCTAACCCGGCGGTGGAGGATGTGATTCAGGTGTCCGGCTTCAACATTCTCAACGGCACCAGCGCCTCTAACGGCGGGTTTATCTCGGTAATGCTCAAGGACTGGCACCAGCGGCCGCCGCTGGATGCGGTGATGGCAGATATTCAGCGCCAGCTGCTGTCGCTACCGGAGGCGACGATCATGACCTTCGCGCCGCCGACCCTGCCGGGCCTTGGCAATGCCTCGGGGTTTGATCTGCGCATCCTGGCGCAGGCCGGTCAGTCGTCGGCGGAGCTGGAGCAGGTGACGCGGCAGATCCTCCAGCTGGCGAACCAGCATCCTCAACTGAGCCGGGTGTTTACCACCTGGAGCAGCAACGTGCCGCAGCTGACCCTGACGGTCGACCGCGATCGGGCGGCGCTGCTGGATGTGCCGGTGGCGCAGATTTTCAGCAGCCTGCAGACGGCGTTCGGCGGCACGCGCGCCGGCGATTTCAGCCGTAACAATCGTGTCTATCATGTGGTGATGCAAAATGAGATGCAGTGGCGCGAGCGGGCAGAGCAGATTAGCGAGCTGTACGTCCGCAGCCGCGACGGCGAGCGGGTGCGGCTGAGCAATCTGGTCACCATTACGCCGACGGTGGGGGCGCCGTTTATTCAGCAGTACAATCAGTTCCCGTCCGTTTCAGTGAGCGGTTCAGCGGCTGAGGGGGTCAGCAGCCGCACGGCGATGGCTGCCATGGAGCAGATTTTGCAGGCCCATCTGCCGCCGGGATATGACTATGCCTGGAGCGGGATCTCCTGGCAGGAGCAGCAGACCGGCAATCAGGCGGTGTGGATCGTGCTGGCGGCGGTGGCGATGGCGTGGCTGTTCCTGGTGGCGCAGTATGAGAGCTGGACGCTGCCGGCGAGCGTCATGCTCTCGGTGCTGTTCGCCATCGGCGGAGCGCTGCTCTGGCTGTGGACCGCGGGCTATGCCAACGATGTGTATGTTCAGATAGGGCTGGTGCTGCTGATTGCCCTGGCAGCGAAGAATGCGATTCTGATTGTTGAATTCGCCCGCAGCCGGCGCGAGGAGGGGCTGTCGATAGTTGACGCCGCGCGCGAGGGGGCCACCCGCCGCTTCCGCGCGGTGATGATGACCGCGGTGTCGTTTATTATCGGCATCATGCCGATGATGCTCGCCACCGGCGCCGGGGCGCAGAGCCGGCGGATCATTGGCACCACGGTATTCAGCGGGATGCTGGTGGCGACGATGATTGGCATCCTGTTTATCCCGTCGCTGTATGTGCTGTTTCAGCGTATGCGTGAGTGGGCGCATCGGCGGGGGTAAGCGTTGCGCCACAGCGTCTGCCTGTCGATCCCCTCTCCCTGTGGGAGAGGGTTAGGGTGAGGGGGATTTTCCGTTCACGTCGCGTTTGGCCTTATCTGCCGGAGCAACAGCGTCTGCCTGTCGATCCCCTCTCCCTGTGGGAGAGGATTAGGGTGAGGGGGAATTTTCCGTTCACGTTGCGTTTGGCCTTATCTGCCGGAGCAACAGCGTCTGCCGGGCGGTCCCCTCTCCCTGTGGGAGAGGGTTAGGGTGAGGGTGGGTTTTGCGTTCACGTTGCGTTTGGCCTTATCTGCCGTAGCAACAGCGTCTGCCGGGCGGTCCCCTCTCCCTGTGGGAGAGGGTTAGGGTGAGGGGGAATTTTCCGTTCACGTTGCGTTTGGCAGAAAAGGGTAGTCCTTCGCTGGTGAACGGGTAAAGGGGGAGAAAACCGTCTCCCCCTTTACAATCCCCCCGGTCCCGCAGAGAAATCGGTGCTGCGCACTACGCTCACCTCCCGGTCGTCCGCCTGCGGTCGGCTCAACTCGACGTCGTGTCTCGAATCGCCTCTGGCCGCCCTCCGTGGCGGCCAGCCCTTGTCTGCCGACCTCCGGTTCGCCGATTTCAGCGGGAATCGGCCCCGCTGCACGCCCGTAGTTTTCAGAGGCCAAACCATAGCGATCAGAATATATCCGTTAAAAATTGTATGTGCCTTTCTCCGTGGCCCCGCTGTGTATACCGGGGCTGCAACGACTGCCGGGCGGTCCCCTCTCCCTGTGGGAGAGGGTTAGGGTGAGGGGGAATTTTCCGTTCACGTTGCGTTTGGCAGAAAAGGGTAGTCCTTCGCTGGTGAACGGGTAAGGACGGCGGGCACGGCGCCGCTTTTGTGCCGGGCGCCCGCTACTTCCTCTCCACCGTTATCATGGTCACGAACGGATGATACTGCCACGGCACGCTGGCGCCTTTGCGGTACATCTTCGACAGGGTGCCATCGAGATAGAGCATCTGCCGCACCCCGAGCTTTGACTGCGCATAGCAGGCAAAATCATAGAAGTTGGTCTCGCGATCGCTGAGCATAAACACCACCCGGCCCTGCTTATCGATACCCACCCCGTTACGCAGCTTGCGCGAACTGGCGGAGGGCTTCAGCCGCCAGTTGATGACGCCATTCTCAATCAGCATCGGGCCGGACTGCACCGCATAGCGGATGGCGGGAGAGGGCTTGTATGCCGGCAGCGGCACGATTTTCGCCCGGCCGTTCGCCACCAGGAACACGCCGCCGGGGCGGATAAAGAAGTTCCCGCCGCCGGCGGAACGGTTTACCGGCGTCAGCCGTTTGCCGTCTTCGATATACAGCCCCAGCGGCGCGTAGGCTTTATCGTAAATGCCGCCGTTCATCGCCATCTGCACCCGGCCATCGCCATCAATACCCGCCAGCAGCGAACGCAGGGAACCCCAGGCTTTGCCGTGCCGATCCTGCCAGTACATCGCAATGCGCTCTTTCTGCGCATCCACCCGATAGCTCTGCAGGGTCAGCGTCGGGTCGGTGAGGGTACAGGCGGCGCTGGCGACGGCGGCCAGGGGCAGCAGCGCCAGGGGGAGCAGGCAACGTAATAACATGGGCAGTCCTTTCTATGGTCTGCGCCGAGTATACCCGCCTCGCTGCCTTATGCCGCCCAAATCTCACAGTGTTTTTGCACCAGGCCGGAAAGCGAACCGCCGTTGGCGATAAAGTCGCGCATCTGCTGCGCTTCGCTGTGCGGCGATTTCGCCTGGCGGACCACCGCTTCCAGCGCCGCCGTCGCCTTCAACTGATGGGCGAAGGGAGCCAGCCGGTCGGCGAGCTGCAGGATCTCCTGGCGGATGCTGCGCTGCTCTCCGCTGCGCACGTCGGTGAGGGTCCCGTCCAGCCCATAGCGGCACGCCTGATAGCGGTTAAAGGGGTACAGCAGATAATCATCAGGCTGGTGCTTAAAAGGGCGCTCCGTCAACAGCCAGCAGGCCAGGGTCTGTATAAAGCCGGCGATATGGATCGCCTGGGCGAGGGTCAGGGGAGTGTCCATCACCCGCACCTCGACGGTACCAAACTGCGGGCTGGGGCGAATATCCCAGTGCAGATCCTTCATGCTGTCGATCATGCTGGTGTAGCTCAGCTGGCGGAACAGGCGACGAAACCCCTGCCAGTCTGCCACCCACGGCATCGGACCGTTGTCGGGATAGGAGGAGAAGCGGTTCAGGCGTGAACAGGCGAAACGGCTGTCGGTACTGTCAAACCACGGCGAGGCGGCATTAAGGGCGATGAAGTGCGGCACAAAGCGCGACAGGCCGTGCAGCAGATAGAGGGCGTCGTCGCCGCTCTGGCAGCCGACGTGCACATGCTGGCCAAAGACCGTGGCCTGCTGCGCCAGATAGCCAAAATGCTCGACGGTTTTGACATAGCGCGGATTGTCGCTGATTTGCTGGCGCTGCCAGGCATGAAAGGGGTGCGAACCGCCGCCGCAGATCTGCAGATGATGGCGCAGCGCCGCGCGCTGAACCGCCTGCTGGATGGCGCTGAGCTGGGTTTGGGCATGGCTGATGTCGCGGCACACCCCGGTGGCGATCTCCAGCATGCTCTCGGTGATGTCATGTTTGGCTTCTCCCACGGTCAACTGATGCTGGACGTCGGCAATCAGCGTCGAGGCATCCTGGCTGAGGTCGTAACCCGGCGGGTTCACCACCTGCAGCTCCAGTTCGATACCGAGGGTAAAAGGATCGGAGCGGTGAAAATCGGCTAAAGGCATAGTCTCTCCCGGTCGATGTGTTCCCTGAAGTATAGAAGGGATTGATCCCGACGGAGAATACGCGAATACGCGGCGGCGGCGGACGGGGGATGAATAAAAAGTGACGCAGAGTGATTATTTGAAATTTGCCATATAGCGGCTGGTGCAATTCTGCAACATATTTCCCGCTGGCGGTGCGGCGGAATAAGGCGCAATTATTTTCCCATAATTATCATGGTGATAATATAAGCCCTTCTTATTTTACCGGTCGGTTTTGGCCTATTATCGTCCGCGTAAGAGCTGGTACGCATTTTGCCTGTTAATTCGTGACACTTTATTTAACAGGGATCATGTGATGCACAAAAAGACGTTATTTTCGCGTGCCGGTCGTCTCGCCGTGGCGGTGAGCGGCGCACTGGCCCTGGCGGGCGCCGCCTTACCTGCCAACGCCTCCACGCTGCGGATCGCCATGACCGCCGCGGATATTCCGTTAACCCTTGGCCAGCCGGATCAAGGCTATGAGGGCAACCGCTTTACCGGCATCCCGCTGTACGACGCGCTGGTGGAGTGGGATCTGTCGCAAGGTGAAAAGCCCAGCGGTCTGGTGCCGGGGCTGGCGACCGAGTGGCACATCGATCCGCAGAACACCAGCCGCTGGATTTTCACCTTGCGTCCGGGCGTCAGGTTCCATGACGGGACGGAGGTGAACGCCGACGCCATCGTCTGGAACGTGGATAAGGTGCTGAATAAAGCAGCGCCGCAGTACGCCCCGGGGCAGATCGGCAACACCCTGTCGCGCATGCCGACCCTCACCGGCGCAGAGAAAATTGACGACCACACTGTGGCGCTGACCACCTCGGAACCAGACGCGCTGCTGCCGTACAACATCACCAACCTGTTTATCGTCTCGCCGACGGCGTGGCAGAAACAGTATGACGCGGTGCCGGCCAGCGCGGGAGATAGCGCCGCGCGCAGCAAACAGGCGTGGACCGCCTTCGCCGCCCACGCGGTGGGTAGCGGCCCGTTCAAACTGGAGAAGCTGGTGCCGCGTCAGCAGCTGATCCTCGATAAAAACCCCGACTACTGGAACAAAGATCGCATTCCCCGGGTGGATAAAGTGGTGCTGATCCCCTTGCCGGAGGCCAACGCCCGTACCGCGGCGCTGCTGTCGAAGCAGGTGGACTGGATTGAAGCCCCGGCGCCGGACGCCATCGATCAGATCAAGTCTCAGGGTTTTCACCTCTACGCCAATACCCAGCCGCACCTGTGGCCCTGGCAGTTCTCCTTTGAAAAAGGATCGCCGTGGCAGGACATCCGCGTGCGCAAAGCGGCCAACCTGTGTCTGAACCGTGCCGAGCTGAAGAGCTACCTCGGCGGCTACATGACCGAGGCCACCGGGGTCTACGAGGCTGACAGCCCGTGGCATGGCAAACCCACCTTCCAGATCAAATATGACCCGGACACCGCCCGCCAGCTAATGACCGAGGCCGGATACAGCGCCAGCAAACCGCTGCACGTCACGGTGGCCACCTCGGCCTCCGGCTCCGGGCAGATGCAGCCCTTGCCGATGAACGAGTATATCCAGCAGAGCCTGAAGAGCTGCTTCTTCAATGTGGATATCAAAGTGGTGGAATGGAACACCCTGTTTACCAACTGGCGCCTGGGCGCCCGGGACCCGTCGGCGAAAGGGATCGATGCGATCAACGTCAGCGCCGCGGTTAACGATCCGTACTTTGGCCTGATCCGCTTCTCGACCGCCAAAGCGTTTCCGCCGGTGGCGACCAACTGGGGTTACTTCTCCACTCCGGAGACGGAGAAGCTGGCCGCCGCCGTCAAGCACGCCTTTACCCCGGCGGAGATGAACAAAGCGGCCGGTGAGCTGCACGCCGCGCTGGTGGATCAGGTGCCATTCCTGTTTGTCGCCCACGACGTCGGGCCGCGTGCGATTTCCCCTGCGGTGACCGGGGTGGTGCAACCGCAGAGCTGGTTTATCGACCTCAGCCTGGTGAGCAAAAAAGAGTAATCGTGAAAGGGGCGACCGATGATCAATACGCTGCTATACCGCATTCTGCTGGCTATCCCCACCATGCTTGGGGTGGCGGTGATCTGTTTCATGCTGGTGCAGATCGCTCCGGGCGACCCGTTGGTGTCGGTGATGCCGCCGGACGCCTCGGAGGCGCTGCGTCAGACATTAATGCAGGCTTACGGCTTTGATAAGCCGCTGCCCCTGCAGTTTATCCACTGGCTGTGGCGGGCGCTGCATGGCGACCTTGGTATGTCGGTCGCCACCGGCCGCCCGGTGATAGACGAAGTGATGACCGCGGTGGCGTACTCCCTGCGCCTGGCGCTGCTGGCGACGGCGATCGGCTTCGTCCTCGGCAGCCTGTTCGGCTTTGTCGCCGGCTATTTTCGCAACAGCGTCATTGACCGTCTGGCCTCGGTGTTGTCGGTATTTGGCGTTAGCGTGCCGCACTACTGGCTGGGGATGCTGCTGGTGATCCTCTGCAGCGTTAAGTTCGCGCTGCTGCCGGCCACCGGCGGCGGGCCGATAGGCGAGGTGGGCTGGCAATGGGACTGGGCGCACCTGCAGTTCATGCTGCTGCCAGCCCTCACCTTGTCGGTGATCCCCACCGGGATTATCGCCCGCACCGTGCGCTCGCAGGTGGCCGATATCCTCAGCCAGGAGTTTATCGTTGGCCTGCGCGCTCGCGGGCTCAACGAGTCGCGCATCTTTGTCCACGTCATGAAAAATGCCGCGCCCACCGCGCTGGCGGTGATGGGGCTGCAGGTGGGCTATCTGATGGGCGGCTCGATCCTTGTGGAGACCGTTTTCTCCTGGCCGGGAACCGGATTGCTGCTCAATACCGCCATTTTTCAGCGCGACCTGCCCCTGCTGCAGGGCACCATCTGGGTGCTGGCGCTGT
This sequence comes from Klebsiella sp. w6, assembly GCF_033100215.1. Classification (NCBI taxonomy): domain Bacteria; kingdom Pseudomonadati; phylum Pseudomonadota; class Gammaproteobacteria; order Enterobacterales; family Enterobacteriaceae; genus Klebsiella; species Klebsiella sp. w6. Next base: position 4,134,944 of record NZ_CP136907.1, on the reverse strand, counting down.
TTTTCGTGCTGCTCAACCTGCTGGTGGATATTCTGCAGACCACCCTCGACCCGCGTATTAAGAGGAGCTGACCATGGTGGATACAGCAACGACGAAAGCGGTCCCGGCCGCAGCGGCCCACGCTTCCCGGCAAGGTTACTGGCGCGGCGTGCTGCGCCGCTTACTGCGCGACCCCGGCGGGGTGGTGGTGGGCGTGGTGATCCTCCTGCTGCTGGCCCTGGCGCTGTTCGGTCCGTGGCTTATCGTCAAAGATCCTTATCAAACGTCGATGTTCCTGCGCCTGAAACCCATTGGCAGCGACGGCTTCCCGCTGGGCTCGGATGAGCTGGGACGCGACATGCTGTCGCGGCTGATCCTTGGCACCCGACTGTCGCTGTTTATGGGAATTGTCCCGGTGGTGTTCGCCTTTTTTATCGGCGGGGCCATCGGGATTATCGCCGGCTATACGGGCGGCAAAACCAATACCGTGATTATGCGCACCGTGGATGTGTTCTATGCCTTTCCCTCCGTCCTGCTGGCGATTGCGCTGTCGGGAGCGTTGGGGGCGGGCATCGGCAATGCGCTGCTGTCGCTGACCCTCGTGTTTGTCCCGCAGGTGGCGCGGATTGCCGAGAGCGTGACCGCCCAGGTGCGACATATGGACTATATCGACGCCGCCCGGGCCACTGGCGCCAGCGCGTTGACCATTATCCGCGTCCAGGTGTTGGGCAACGTGCTCGGGCCGATCTTCGTCTTCTCCACCGGGCTGATTTCGGTGTGCATGATCCTCGCCTCCGGCCTGTCGTTTCTCGGCCTCGGCGTGCGGCCGCCGGAGCCCGAGTGGGGGCTGATGCTCAATACGCTGCGCACGGCAATCTATACCCAGCCGTGGGTGGCCGCCCTGCCGGGCCTGATGATTTTTATCACCTCCATTTCGTTCAATATCCTCGCGGACCGCCTGCGTGCGGCAATGGCGATTAAGGAGTAAGCGATGCAACCCTTTATCAATATCGACCTTGGCGGGCCGGCGCAGCCTCTGCTGAAGGTTAATCACCTGCTGAAGTACTTTCGCGGCGGCAAAGGCCGGGAGGTGGTGCAGGCGGTGGACGATATCAGCTTCACGGTGATGAAAGGCGAAACCCTGGGGGTAGTCGGCGAGTCGGGCTGCGGCAAATCGACCACCGCCCGGCTGCTGATGCAGTTGCTCACCCAGGACAGCGGCGAACTGATCTTCGACGGACAGGGGGTCGGCTCGTCGCGTCTGCCGCTGAAAGCCTACCGTCGCCAGGTGCAGATGGTCTTTCAGGATAGCTATGCTTCGCTCAATCCGCGCATGACCATGGAGGAGAGCATCGCCTTCGGCCAGCGTGTCCACGGCGTCAGCGCCAGAGAGGCCAGCGAATATGCCCGCTATCTGCTGGCGCACGTTGGCCTTGAGCCGGCGCGCTTTGCCGACCGCTACCCGCATGCGCTCTCCGGCGGCCAGCGGCAGCGGGTGAATATCGCCCGCGCGCTGGCGATGAAGCCGCGGCTGGTGATCCTCGATGAGGCAGTGTCGGCGCTGGATAAATCGGTGGAAGCCCAGGTGCTGCAGCTGCTGCAGGAGCTGAAACGGACTCTTGAGCTGACCTACGTGTTCATCAGCCACGATCTGCACGTGGTTCGCTGGCTGTCGGATCGGATCCTCGTCATGTACCTTGGCGAAGTGGTGGAGATTGGCCCGGCGGAGCAGCTGTTTACCGCCTCCGCCCACCCCTATACCCGGGCGCTGTTAAGCTCGATGCCCTCCATGGACCCGGAAAACCGCACCCTGACCTCGCCGCTGAGCGGCGATCCCCCCAGCCCCATCGCGCCGCCGAGCGGCTGCCGTTTTCACACCCGCTGCCCGCATGCGAAGGCGGTCTGCGCCGAGGTGAAACCGCGGCTGGAGGCGGTCGGGGAGGGGCACCAGAGCGCCTGCCTGATGGCGCAGCCGGCCTCGCCCTGGCATCAAAGCATCCCCCTTAAGGAGGTCAGCCATGTCGGATAACGCCTTTGTCCATGTGCGCGACCTGCGGGTCGTCTTTCGCCGCGACGGACAGACCATCAACGCGGTCAATGGAGTCTCCTTTGACGTACAAAAGGGGGAGGTGATGGCGCTGATTGGCGAGTCGGGTTCCGGCAAGAGCGTGACCCTGCGGGCGCTGATGCGCCTGCACCCGCCAGGGAGCAGTGAGCTCTCCGGCACCCTGCAGGTGGGGGACGACGAGGTGCTGACGATGAGCACCAGTCAGCTGCGGCGCTATCGCGGCGGACGCTGCGCGATGATTTTTCAGGAGCCGCTGCTGGCCTTCGATCCTGTCTACACCGTCGGGCAGCAGATTATTGAAGGGCTGCGCCGCCACGAAGGGCTGTCGCGCCAGGCGGCCCGGGACAGGGCGCTGGAGGCCCTGCGCCAGGTGCGCATTCCCAGCCCCGAGCGGCGGCTGGATGCTTACCCGCACGAGATGTCCGGCGGGATGCGCCAGCGGGCGATGATCGCCCTTGCGCTCTCCTGCAACCCGCAGCTGCTGCTGGCGGATGAGCCGACCACCGCCCTCGACGCCACGGTGCAAATCCAGATCCTGATCCTGCTGCGCGAGCAGCAAAAGCAGCGCGGGCTGTCGATCGTGTTTGTGACCCACGATATCGGCGCCGCGGTGGAGATCGCCGACCGGGTGGCGGTGATGTACGCCGGGCGGATCGTCGAGGAAGCGTCGATGAGCGAGATCCTGCGCCACCCGCGTCATCCTTATACTCAGGTGCTGCTAGGCAGTCGGCCGAAAGAGGGGCTCAAGAAAGGTGATGCCCTGCACTGCATTCCCGGCGCGCCGCCGGATCTGGCGCGCTTGCCGTCCGGCTGCGCATTTGCCGAGCGCTGCCCGTACCGTCGTCCGGTCTGTGAGCAGAGTCTGCCGCCGACGGAATCTGTCGCGGAGCGCCACGCGGTGAGTTGCCACCGCTGGCGCGAGCTGGCGATTGACGCTAACGCCCAGGCCCTGGCCGTCTGATCGGCGGCAAAAAACCATACAGGATGAAGACCAGGCGTTGATAGCGCATTCCCACCGCCGGTTACGCTGGCGGCGACCTTGATGTCAGGAGACTACCATGAGCAGTGATGTACTTTTTACCCCCGCGACCGACACCACCGGCTGGCGCATCAATGGCGACCGCCTGTGGGCGTCGTTAATGGATCTCGCGCAGATCGGCGCCACGCCGAAGGGCGGCTGCCGCCGTCTGACCCTCACCGACCTCGACCGCCAGGGGCGGGACAAGGTAATAGGCTGGGCGCGGGAGGCCGGGATGAGCGTCACCATCGATAAAATCGGCAATGTGTTTATGCGCCGGGAAGGCCGCAACCCCGGCCTGCCGCCCATCGTCTCCGGCAGCCATATTGACACCCAGCCCACCGGCGGCAAATTTGACGGCAACTACGGCGTGCTGGCGGCGCTGGAGGTGGTGCGCACGCTCAACGATCTGCAGATTGATACCGACGCGCCGATTGAGGTGGTGTTCTGGACCAACGAAGAGGGGTCGCGCTTTGTACCGGTGATGATGGGCTCCGGGGTCTTTGCCGGCGTCTTCCCGCTGGAAGAGACCTGGGCCGTCACGGATAAAGAGGGTGTCAGCGTCGGCGAGGCGCTGGCGCAGATCGGCTATATCGGCGAGCAGACCCCGGGGGAGCATCCCATCGGCGCCTATTTTGAGGCGCACATTGAGCAGGGGCCGATTCTCGAAGATGAAGCGAAAACCATCGGTATCGTGCAGGGCGTGCTGGGGATCCGCTGGTACGACTGCGTGGTCACCGGCCAGGCCTCGCACGCCGGACCCACGCCGATGCGCCTGCGTCAGGATGCCCTGCAGGTGGCGACTCGCATTATGCAGGAAGTGGTGGCCATTGCCGGGCGCAGCGAAGAGGGACGCGGCACCGTCGGCAGCGTGCAGGTGTGGCCCAACAGCCGCAACGTGGTGCCCGGGGAGGTCACCTTCTCCATTGATATGCGCAATCTCAGCGATGCGCTGGTGGACGAGATGGATCGCCAGCTGCGGGCGTTTATCGCGGAGGTTGAGCGGGAGAGCGGTCTGCAGGTGGCCCTGAAGCAGGTAAGCCACTATCCGGCGGCGCCGTTCGATGCTGAATGCCAGCAGGCCATTGCCGATGCCGCGCAGCGGCTGGGCTATCCGGCGCGGCCGATCGTCTCCGGCGCCGGGCATGACGCAGTGTATATGAGCTACCTGGCGCCCACCGGGATGATTTTTATCCCCTGCAAGGACGGGATCAGCCATAACGAAATTGAGTATGCCTCGCCGGAGCACGTCGCCGCCGGGGCCAACGTGCTGCTGCAGGTGATGCTTCAGTACGCGCGGCCGGTGTAGACGGTCGTCCTCCCCGGCGGCGCGTCCTCCAGCCGTTTATCATGCTGTCACCCGGGTAAGGCGGTTACACCGCCGCGACCCGGGACGGCGGATGACGGGGCGGTCAATCACGGCTCCCGCTCCCTGCGCTAACCCGCTGGCGGCCAAATTTGCGCGAGCCCACCACGCACAGCACCACGCCCAGCGTAACCGCCAGCATCAAGGGGCTGACGGTTTCGTGCAACAGCGCCGCCGACAGGCCAAGCCCGAAGAACGGCTGCAATAGCTGGAGCTGGCCGACGGCGGCGATCCCGCCCGCGGCCAGCCCTTTGTACCAGAAGATGAAACCGATCAGCATGCTGAACAGCGACACATAGCCGAGCGCCGCCCAGGAGGAGGCTGATATGGCATGCCAGGACGCGGGCTGAACCATCAGCGAGGCGGGGAGCATCAACGGCAGGGCTATCACCAGCGCCCAGCAGATCACCTGCCAGCCGCCGAGCTCCCGCGTCAGCTTTGCCCCTTCCGCATAGCCGAGGCCGCAGGCGATAACCGCCGCCAGCATCAGCAGATCGCCGCTGAGTGAGGCCGCCGCACTTTGCGTCAGGGCGAATCCCACCACCAGCAGGCTGCCCAGCAGCGAAAAGATCCAGAAAGCCCGCCGCGGGCGTTCGCCGCCGCGCAGTACGCCGAAGAGGGCGGTCATCAGCGGCAGCAGGCCAATAAACACAATCGAATGCGCCGAGGTGATGTGCTGCAGGGCCAGCGCCGTGAGCAGGGGAAAGCCGATCACCACCCCTGATGAGACGATGATCAAGGGCACAAGCTGCGCCAGGCGCGGGCGTTTCTGGCGAAAGCCGACCAGCAGCGCGACGGCAAGCAGCCCGGCGATGGAGGCGCGCAGAAAGGTCAATAAGAACGGATCCATATCCTGCACCGCCAGTCGCGTCGCGGGCAGCGACCCGCTAAAAATAATCACCCCCAGTAAACCATGAAGCCATCCGGACCAGGGACCGGGCACCGATTTATCCAGTGTTGAATCTACCACGTTAACCTCGCGTTATCAGATGTGCTGTGCCCGCTTGAGCATCGTCTGCGGCGATGGTAATGTGCCCAATCTAATACAATCAAATTATTGTCATAGATACATTTCACGATGAAAGCCCGATATAAAGCCGTTGTCGACCGATATGCCCAGGCGATCCGCAGCGGGCAGCTGCCCGCAGGCAGCCGTCTGCCGACGCACCGTACCCTTGCCGCCGGGGAGCGCATCTCGCTGGCCACCGCCACGCGCGTCTACCGTGAACTGGAAGAGATGGGGTTGGTCAGCGGCGAAACCGGCCGCGGCACCTTCGTGCGCGACCTCTCGCTGCCGCCGGGGCACGGGGTCGATCAGCAGGTGGTGGCCGCCGATGTCGTGGATCTCAATTTCAACTACCCTTCGCTGCCGGAGCAGGGCGATGCGCTGCGCGAGGCGCTCAGGCAGCTGGCGATGGCGGGCGATATTGACTCGCATCTGCGCTATCAGCCTCATGCCGGGCGGCTCGCCGAGCGCGAAATTATCGCCCGCCATTTGACCTGCCAGCACTTTACGCCGGATGCGGAAAATGTCCTGATCGTCAACGGCGCACAGCACGGGCTGGCAGTGACCGTCATGGGGCTGTTACGTCCGGGGGATGTGGTGGCGGTGGATGCGCTGACCTATTCGGGCTTCAAGGTTCTGGCGGCGCTGTATCATCTGGAGCTGGCGGCGATCCCCTGTCGACCGGAGGGGCCGGACCTGCAGGCGCTTCATACGCTGTGCCAGCAGCGGCGGGTGCGGGCGGTGTATACCATGCCGACGCTGCACAATCCGCTGGGCTGGGTGCTCAACACCGGGCAGCGGCAGGCGCTGGCCGATCTTGCGCGCCAGCACGATCTGCTGATTATTGAAGATGCCGCCTACGCCCGGCTGGTGAGCCGTCCGCCGCCGCCGGTGATCAGCTATGCGCCGGAAAGAACGGTGTATGTCACCGGTTTTTCAAAAAATATCGCCACCGGACTGCGCGTGGGGGTGGTGATCTCTCCGCCGCGCTATCGCCCGGAGATTGAGCGCGCCATCCGCGCCACGACGTGGAATACGCCGACGCTGATAAGTTCGCTGATCTGCGCCTGGATTGAAGATGGCACGGTGGCCCGCTTTGAAATGCAGAAACGACAGGATGCGCGACAGCGGCAGCAGGTGGCCCGCGAGGTGCTTTGTGGGCTTCCCGTCGTCAGTCATCCCGATTCGTACTTTGTCTGGCTGCCTCTGGGTGAAGAGAGCCGGGCCGATCGACTGGCGAATGCGCTGATGGAACGCCGTATTTCGGTGTCGACCGCCGAGCCGTTCTGCGTCTCCGCCACGATCCCGCAGGCGCTGCGCATTGCGCTCGGATCGGTGCCTTTCGACAGTCTGCGCCAGGCGCTGCTCAGCGTGCGCGACGCCGTTGAGTATGAACAATACCGCTAACCCATCTGCTCCAGCTGGCCGCGCAGGACCTCCACCCCCTGGGCGATGGCGTCAGGGTTAATGGCGTGGAATCCCATGCGAAAGTAGTTATCCGGCGGCGCGGCGCTGAGAAAATGGCGCGCCCCGGGCTCAATCAGCACGCCGGCGTGGGCGGCGCGCCAGGTGAGCTGCTGGGTGTTGATCTGCGCCGGGGTCTGCAGCCAGAAGGCGTTAGCATGTTCGCTCCCCGCCAGCGCGCGACACGACGGCAGATAGCGCTGCAGGGCGGCGTGCAGGCGCTCCCAGCGCTGGGCGGAGTCGTAGTGGTAGCGCCGCAGATGGGTTTCATAATGGCCCTGGGCAAGGAAGTGGGCCATCTGGTACTGAATGTTGGTCGGCGGATGGCGATAGACCAGCCGGCGCAGGGCGCGCGCCTCGTCGATCAGGTCCGGGTCGGCGACCATAAACCCCAACCGCAGCCCCGGTGACAGCGCTTTTGACAGGCTGCTGACATACACCACCCGGCCGCTGCGATCGCTGGCCTTCAGCGCCGGCAGTGGGTTGAGGGTAAAGTTACTCTCCGAGTCATAATCATCTTCAATAATGACTGCGTCATGGCGGGCGGCATGCTCCAGCAGCTGGCGACGCCGCGCACTGCTCATGGTCACCCCGGTGGGCACCTGATGGCCGGGGGTGACATAGTAGTAATCGCAGGGACGCTCATTAAGCACGATCCCCTCTTCATCCACCGGGTGCGGCACCACCTCGGCGTCGGCGAGCAGAAAGGTGTTGATGGCTTCGCGAAAGCAGGGGTTTTCGACGCCAATGCGGGTGGTGGAAGAGAGCAGCAGTCGGGTCAGCAGGTAGAGCGCATTTTGCGAGCCAAGGGTGATGAGAATTTCATCCGGCGCGGCGACAATGCCGCGCTTGGGCAGCACCCGGGTGCGGATCTGCTCGATCAGCATCGGCACATCCTGGTCAATATGGTCGATGACCCACGCCGGGTCGCGCACCCCGCCGTGCAGCCAGTTCGCCGCCGAGCGCCAGGTGGCCAGCGGGAACTGCCGGGTATCGGGCTGGCCGTAGATAAACGGGTAGCGGTAGTGCATCCAGCCCGCCGGTTTGAGGATCGACTCCTGCTGGCTGGGGGTCATCTGCAGCCGGTCGCCCCAGCGTGGTGCAGCGGCTTCGCGCTGCGGTGCACTCTCGACGGCGGCAGGCGAAGCTTCATGATAGTCGGGATGCAGGTAGTAACCGCTTCGTGGGCGGCTAATCAGGTAGCCCTCGTTGACCAGACTTTCAAACACCAGCGCGGTGGTGTTGCGCGAGACGCGAAGCTGGCTGGCCAACTGGCGACAGGAGGGCAGCGGGGTGTCGGCGGCGAAGATCCCGCTGAGAATGGCATTCACCAGCGTCTCTCGCACCTGTTCCTGCAAACCGCGGCCAGGCTGAAAATCAACGTGTAACAGGTGACGGATCATACGGGGCTCCTCTGGCAATAACGCATTGCGACCACCCGTTACACTCAGCAAATTCCATACCACCCTGCCGCCATCTGACACAGCGATGCGGCCCATCTGGCTCTATACGGAATTGAAAAACGCTCCCACATTAAAAACGTATTCAGCCGCCGTGGACCGGAACGTCCCCGGCCACTATTTTGCAGAAACCTTTTCGCGTTCTGGAATGAACCCGTCTGGCCAATCCATCAGGGGTGAAATAATGAAAAAATCATTGGCATCAATGTGTCTGAGCGCTGTATTAACGGTCGCTTTTTCTTATCACGCCGTCGCGGCCGATCTTCCGGAAATAGAAAAATCCGGCACCTTGAAAGTGGCGACGGAAGATGATTATGCGCCGTTTAACTTTATGAATAATGGCCAGGCCGATGGCTTTAACAAAGATATGCTTGAGGAATTACGTAAATATGCCAAATTCCATGTCGACCAGAGCATATTACCGTGGACCGGATTATTAGCGGCCGTCTCCACCGGGCAATACGATATGGCCTTAACCGGGGCGGTTATTACCGATGAGCGGCTGAAGGTTTTTGATTTCACCCCACCGTGGGCCTCCGCGCAGCACTATTTCGTCAAACGCGCTGGCGATACTTCGTTAAATACGATTGCCGATCTCAGCGGCAAAAAAGTGGGGTTACAGGCCGGGAGCGCGCTGCTGGCGCGTTTGCCGGAGCTGAAGGCGATGCTGGAGAAGACCGGCGGCAAGCTGGGACCGGTGGTGGAGTATCCCTCCTATCCGGAAGCCTACGCCGACCTGGCGAATAAGCGACTGGATTACGTGATTAACGTGGTGATCTCGGTAAACGACCTGGCGAAAGCCAAACCGAAGGTCTTCGCCAAAGGGCTGGCTGTCTCCGGACCGGGGTATATGGCGTGGCCGATCCCGAAAAACTCGCCGCAGCTGCTGGCCTATATGACCAAGTTTATGAACCACATGAAGGAGACCGGCAAGCTCGCCGAGCTGCAGAAAAAATGGTTTGGCGAAACCTATGACAACCTGCCGACCGAGGCGATCACCAGCCCGGAACAGTTTCACAAACTCGCCGGACTGTAATATTCCGCGGCGGGCGACCGCCGCCTGTTGCTGAGAAGGAGGGCCTCATGGATGCAATTTCCTGGCAGTTATTAATCGAAGGCGCATGGACGACCCTCTGGATTTCGGCCATCGCTATCGCCTTCGGGGTGGTGGCGGGCCTGCTGATCGCCCTGGTACGGATGCTGCGCCTGCCGGTGATCGACCAACTGCTGGTGGTCTATATCAGTCTGGCCCGCGCAACGCCGCTGGTGACGCTGGTGCTATTTCTGTTCCTTTCCCTGCCGACGATGGGCATTAACCTCGACAAGAACGTGGCCGCCATTGTGGCGCTGACGCTTAACACCTCGGCGTTTAACGCTGAGATCTGGCGCAACGCCTTCCGCACCTTTCCGCGCGAACAGCGGGAGGCGGCGGAGTCGGTGGGAATGCGCCGCTGGACCTACTTCCGCTACATCATGCTGCCGCAGATGTGGATCGAGAGCCTGCCGGCGCTGGTCAATGAGATGTCCTTTTTGATCAAAGGTAGCCCGGCCATCGCCGTGATTGGCGTGGTGGATCTCACCCGGGTCACCAACCGTATCTCCTCGGTCACCTACGAGCCGCTGTCGCCGATCCTCGCCGCCGGCCTGCTGTATGTGGTGATCATCGGCTGTTTGTTGAAGCTGCAGGGTATCGCGGAACGTAAAGCCAGGCGTCTGGCGCGCTAGGAACGGGAGGCATTATGAATCAGTGGGGCGTTATCTGGTCGGTTCGCGATAGCTTTATTGCCGGGTTATTCGCGACCCTCGAACTGTTTATTACCGCCGCCCTGGCGGCGCTGATTATCGGTATTGCGCTGTGTTATTTTAGCGAATATCAAAAGAAAGTGATTAACCGGATTATTATTGGTTTCGTCAGCCTGATGCGTGCGATCCCTTTTTTGATCCTTGCTTATCTTCTGTATTACGGGCTGCCGCAGCTCGGTATTAGCATGGAGCCGTGGACCGCCGGTTTACTGGCCCTAATTATTTATCATGGCGCCTATTTTTTTGAAATATTGCGCAGCCAGCGGCGGGTATTTTCCGGCGGATATATTGAAGCGGCGATTGCTCAGGGCTTTTCGCGCTATGCCATTTTTCGGCGGATTATTTTACCCAATATCATCTCTTCCGCCTTACCGCTGATCGGCAATCAGCTGATTATTTGCCTGAAGGACACCGCTTTCCTGAGCATTATTACCGTTCAGGAGATCACCGCCGCCGCCAACAGCGTCCAGGCGACCTATTTTATTCCGTTTAACGCCTTTATCGTCGCCATTGGGCTTTACTGGGCGATCAGCATTCTGCTGGAGCTGCTGATTAAGCGCCTGACCGCCTGGGGAGCCAAAAGAGGAATGAGCCATGCCTGAGTCTATTGCCGTAAGCGTCAAAAACGTCTCCAAACAGTTCGATAATGTGGAAGTCCTGCGGGATATTAACCTGACGGTGGAGAAGGGGACCGTGGTGAGTATTCTCGGCTCGTCCGGGTCGGGAAAATCCACACTGCTGCGCTGTATGAACTGGCTGGAACAGCCGGACCGCGGTGAAATTCATATCGGCGGTCAGCGACTGGGGATTGATGAACAGCGCGGCCGGGCGATGTCGCACCGCCAGCTGGCCAAAATTCGCGAGCGGGTGGGGATGGTCTTTCAGAGTTTTAACCTGTGGCCGCATCTGACCGTTCAGCAAAACGTCAGCGAGGCGCTGCTGCACGTTAAGGGCATGAAACGAGACGAGGCGAAGGCCATTGCCATGCAGCAACTGGAGAAAGTGGGCATGGCGCACAAAGCCGATGTTTACCCGATCACCCTCTCCGGCGGGCAGAAGCAGCGGGTGGCGATCGCCCGTTCGCTGGCGATGTCGCCCGAAGTTATTCTCTTCGATGAACCGACGTCGGCGCTGGATCCGGAGCTGGTTAATGAGGTGTTGGGGGTAATGAAAGCCCTCGCCGCCGAGGGTTACACCATGGTGGTGGTGACGCACGAGATGGATTTTGCCCGCCAGGTGTCCAACGAGGTGGTGTTTCTGGAGAAGGGGCTGCTGATTGAGAAGGCGCCGCCGGAGAAGTTCTTCACTCAGCCTGACTCTGAACGCGTCAGGCAGTTTCTGCAAAGCAGCCGTTAGTCCGGCTTGCATCCCTTGCCGACAGCGCCGGCAAGGGATGCGTCGGGTTTCGCTTAATCCCGATCGATGGCGAACGGCTGCCACGCCTGGCGCACCGGCATCACCTCCACCCGGTTAATGTTCATATGCGCCGGCAACGTGGCGATATAAAACATCTGCTCGGCGATATCGCGCGCGCTCAGTGGCGTGGTGCCGCGATAGAGCTTATCCGATGCCGCCTGGTCGCCTTTGGTACGCACCAGGGTAAATTCGGTCTCGGCAATCCCCGGCGCCAGATCGGTGACCCGCACGCCGGTGCCAAGCAGATCGCAGCGCAGGTTATAGCTGAACTGCTTCACAAACGCCTTGCTGGCGCCATACACATGGCTGCCGGGATAGGGCCACTGCCCGGCGATCGAGCCGATATTGATAATACTCGCCCCGGCGCCATGGCGTATCAGCGTCGGCAGCAGGGCGTGGGTCATCGTCACCAGACCGGTGACGTTGGTGTCGATCATCGTTTTCCAGTCCTCCAGCGCCACCTCCTGCGCCGGCAGCGGCGACAGCGCCAGCCCGGCGTTGTTGATCAGGGTGGTGACATCGGCGAAGGGGGCGGGGAGCGACGCCACGGCGGCAGCCACCGCCTCGCTGTCACGAACGTCAAGCTCAATAATATGCACCGGCACCTGGGCGGCGAGTCTGTCCTGCAAGGCCTTCAGTCGCGGATAGCGGCGCCCGCTCAGCACCAGCGACCAGCCCGCGTCGGCAAACACCTGCGCTGCCGCTTCGCCAAAACCCGAGGTCGCCCCGGTGATAAACACTACGTTGCTCGTTGCCATGTCATTCTCCTGTGCGGTTGTCCCTCCACTATAAAAACGCCGGACGGCAAGGCACAGGGCCAGACGGCGGACGCGGATGTGACACCGTGTCACATCGTTTTTCGCGCACTGGCTCTATCCGTTTTGCGTTGCCGCGGCCAATGATGAAGCCAACCACAACGACATGAGAGAGGGCAGGGTATGAAGCTGGCACTACAGAACGAGGTCGCGGTAAGCAATGATGAAGTTCGGCAGCTGGATCGCGCTTATGTGTTTCATTCATGGTCGATGCAGGGCAATCTCCATCCGCTGGTGATTGCCGGGGCGCAAGGCTGCGAGCTATGGGATTACGAGGGGAATACCTGGCTCGATTTCAGCAGCCAGCTGGTGAACGTCAACATTGGCTATCAGCACCCCCGGGTACTGGCGGCCATGAAGGCGCAGCTGGAGACCCTGGTCACCATCGCGCCCGCCACCGCCAACCTTGCCCGCGGCGAAGCGGCGAAGCGCATCGTCGACCTGGCGCCGGCGGGCTTCAGCAAGGTGTTCTTCACCAACGCTGGGGCAGATGCCAATGAGAACGCGATTCGCATGGCGCGGCTCTATACCGGGCGCGACAAGGTGCTGTCGGCCTATCGTTCCTATCATGGCAACACCGGCAGCGCGATTGCCGCCACCGGCGACTGGCGCCGGGTGCCGAATGAGTTCTCCCGCGGCCATGTGCACTTCTTCAACCCCTACCTTTACCGCAGCGAGTTCAACGCCGCGACCGAGGAAGAGGAGTGCCAGCGCGCGCTGGCGCATCTGCGGCGGATCATTGAATGCGAGGGGCCGACGGCCATCGCGGCGATCCTGCTGGAGTCCATCCCCGGCACCGCCGGGATCCTCGTGCCGCCGGCAGGCTATATGCAGGGTGTGCGCGCCCTGGCCGACGAGTTTGGCATCGTGCTGATCCTCGATGAGGTGATGGCCGGCTTTGGCCGTACCGGCAGCTGGTTCGCCTTCGAGCAGGATGGCGTGGTGCCGGATCTGGTGACCTTTGCCAAAGGGGTTAACGCGGGCTACGTGCCGGCGGGCGGGGTGCTGATTAGCGAGCCGATTGCCCGCTATTTTGACGACCACTTTTTTGCCGGCGGGCTGACCTACTCCGGCCATCCGCTGGCGATGGCGGCGATTGTCGCCACCATCGACGCGATGAAAGAGGAGAAGGTGGTTGAGAACGCGGCCTATATCGGCAACGAGGTGCTGCGCCCCGGTCTCGAGGCGCTGGCGGAGAAGCACGCCATTATCGGCGAGGTGCGTGGTCGCGGCCTGTTCCAGGCGCTGGAGCTGGTGAGCAGCCGTGAACAAAAAACGCCGCTGACTGCCGCCGACATGGCCGCGATCAAAGGGGCCTTAACCGAGGCCGGGCTGTTGGCCTTTGTGGTGGAGAACCGCATTCACGTGGTTCCGCCGTGCACCATTACTGCTGAGCAGGTGGCGCAAGGACTGGCGATTTTTGATGCGGTCTTTGCTCGCTTTGCCAGCCTGGCGAAGTAGGGGAGTGGCATCGGATAACGTTACCCGGCAGTACGCTTGCCGGGCCTAAACGCCAGCCGGACGGTTCCCTCTCCCTCCGGGAGAGGGCCAGGGTGAGGGGAAGCACTGCAGTGTGGTTGTTTATGTTATCGGTGGCTTCAGCGTAGTTTGCGCTCCCGGTTAATTGTCTGCGTTATGTCACTCATGGCGCAGGGAGCGCACAGGGGGCGGCCAGTCGCCGCCGCCCCCTGTATCCCCGGGCTCCGGCCAGCAACATCGCCGCTGCGCGGTGCCTTCGACTTATCCCTGCAGGCTTCGGGTCGGGCCGAGGCAGCGTCCCTGCAAAACACGGCCCTCAGCCCGCATCCATGCGGCCTGCCGGGAACGTCTCAGCGATGTTGAGGCCGCCAGCACCGGCAGTTTCAGCAGCCCCAGGACCCGCGGTGATTTGGGTTTGTAGGCCGGGTAAGGCGTACGCCGCCACCCGGCGAAATCAAGGATACCGTGCCTGATATCTTGCCCGGCGGCGCTGCGCTTGCATGGGCCTAAGCGCCAGCCGGACGGTTCCCTCTCCCTTCGGGAGAGGGCCAGGGTGAGGGGAAGCACTGCAGTGTGGTTGTTTATGTTATCGGTGGCTTCAGCGTAGTTTGCGCTCCCGGTTAATTGTCTGCGTTATGTCACTCATGGCGCAGGGAGCGCACAGGGGGCGGCCAGTCGCCGCCGCCCCCTGTACCCCCGGGCTCCGGCCAGCAACATCGCCGCTGCGCGGTGCCTTCGACTTATCCCTGCAGGCTTCGGGTCGGGCCGAGGCAGCGTCCCTGCAAAACACGGCCCTCAGCCCGCATCCATGCGGGCTGCCCCGGCCTTCCGGGAACGTCTCAGCGATGTTGAGGCCGCCAGCACCGGCAGTTTCAGCAACAATGGTGAATAAATTAACGACAGGTCGCACGAATCCCAGGTCGGGTAAGCGGAGCGCCACCCGACAAAACAACGGCGCATCGGGCTAAGGCGCCGGGCAGCGGGGACAGGGTGCGCTCTGTTGCCCTCACCCCGGCCCTCTCCCACAGGGAGAGGGGGAAAACCGAGCCTCACTCCGGCTCTTCATACACAGGGAGAGGGGGGAAACCGGCAGTTTCAGTCGCCGCAAGTGGGTAAATTAACGACAGGTCGCACGGACCCCAGGTCGGGTAAGCGAAGCGCCACCCGACAAAACAGCGGCGCATCCGCTGACCTCACCTCATCCGGTGTTCTCCGTTGACCAGCGCTTCGCGATCGAAAAAGCGCTGGATCACACCCTCCGCCATAAACGCCGCCCGATCGGACATATGGGCGATGACGTCGGCATCGTGGCTCACCAGCAGATAGGTCATGCCGTGCTCCTGTTTCAGGCGGTTAAGCAGATTGAGAATTTCCGCCTGCACTGACATATCCAGCGCCGAGGTCGGCTCATCCAGCAGCAGGATCTGCGGGCGCAGCAGCAGGGCGCGGGCAATGGCTACGCGCTGCCGTTGCCCGCCGGAGAGCTGGTGTGGATAGCGGCGGACGGCGTCGGCGGCCAGACCCACCTGCTCAAGGGCGGTGGTCACTCGGGGGGCAACGTCGCGGATGCCGTGGATCTGCAGCGGCTCCGCCAGGGTGCGCCACAGAGTATGGTTGGGATGCAGCGAGGCGTACGGATCCTGAAACACCATCTGCACGTTGCGCCGCAGCGCGCCCTGAAAGCGGGCGCCCGGCGCGATGCCCTGGCCCAGCAGTTCTACGCTGCCGCGCCATTCGCGCTGTAATCCGGCGAGCACGCGCAAAATCGTCGATTTACCGCAGCCGGAGGCGCCGATCAGACTGAAGGTTTCCCCGGCGTCGACACAGAAACTGGCGGCAGAGACCGCCGTCTTCGCGCCGAATGTTACCTGCAAATCCTGAAGATTAACGATCGCCATGGGCCGTCTCCGTAAAGTCCTGGGTTCTGTCGAGGGTCGGCAGCATCTGGCCGTAGGTGTGCGCATTTGGCCGGCAGGTCCACAGGGTGCGGGTATAAGGGTGCGTCGCGCTCGGTAGCGCCCGCGCCGGCATCTCATCGACCTGTCTCCCCCGGTACATCACCAGCACGCGATCGCAATGCGCGGCCACCAGCGGCAGATCGTGGCTGATCAGTAGCATGGCCATCTGCCGCTGCGCGCACTGCTCCACCAGCAGCTCGAGGATCTGGTTGCGCAGGCGGGCGTCGAGGGCCGAAGTTGGCTCGTCGGCTATCAGCACCTTCGGGTTATTAAGCAGCGCGAGGGCGATCATCACCCGCTGCCCCATCCCGCCGGAGAGCTCGCCGGGATAGCGGCTGAGGACCGGCAGATCCAGACCGACGGCGGCGATGGCGTCTTTAACCGCCTCGGCGCGCCCACGGCGGCTGAGACGCTGATGCAGGGTTAACGCCTCTTCCAGTTGCGTCTGAATGGACTGCACAGGATTTAGCGCATAGCGCGGATCCTGCAGCACCATAGCGATATCGTTGCCGCGCAGCGCGCGCCAGCCGCGGGCGCTGAGGGTTAGCACATCGCGCCCCAGCACCTCCAGCCGTTCGGCGCTCACCACCCCGGGCTTGCGCACCAGGCCCATCAGCGCCCGGGCGGTCATCGATTTGCCGGAGCCGGATTCGCCCACCAGCGCCAGCCGCTCGTTGCCGAGGGTGAAGCTGACGTTGTCCACCACCCGGGCGGTGGGGTAGTCGACGGCGAGTCCCTGGACGGTCAGTCGGATGTCAGTCATGTTGCGGCTCCAGAATATCGCGCAGGCCATCGCCCAGCAGGTTAAACGCCAGGCTGGCGAGCAGGATCGCCGCGCCGGGGATGGCAGCGATCCACCACTGGTCGAAAATCACCTGCATCCCGTCGGCAATCATCGCTCCCCACTCCGCCATCGGCGGGCGGGCGCCCAGGCCGAGAAAGCCGAGCCCGGCGGCGGCGAGGATAATGCCCGCCAGATCGAGCGCCAGCCGGACAATCGCCGACGGCAGACACAGCGGCAGAATATGGCCGATCAGCAGCCGCCAGCCGCGAATGCCCAGCATCTCCGCCGCGGCGAGGTAATCGCTATGGCGCAGGCGCTGAATTTCGCTGCGCGCCTGACGGGCGTAGGCCGGCCAGGTGGTCAGGGCTAACGCCAGCGCGCCGTTGACCAGCCCCGGGCCGAGCATCGCCACGAACGCGAAGGCGAGGATCAGCCGCGGCATCGACATCACCACGTCGGTAAACCGCATCAGTATCCGCTCCAGCCACCCGCCATAGTAACCGGAGAGGATACCTACCAGCAGCCCGACGGGCAGGGTAATGGCGGTCACCAGCGCCACCAGACCCAGCGCCGGGCGGGTGCCGTAGAGCAGGCGCGACAGCAGGTCGCGGCCGTAGCTGTCGGTGCCGAGCCAGTGTCCCGCCCCCGGCCCCTGCAGGCGGGCGGCGGCATCCTGCCAGTTGGGATCGTGCGGCGCCAGCCACGGGGCGAACAGCGCCGTCAGTACCAGCAGGATCACCAGGGTCAGGCCACTGAAGGCGGCGGGTGAGCGGCGCAGACGGCGTAAAAACAGATAAGTCGGCATCAGCGCACCCTCGGATCGGTTAACCGCACCAGCAGGTCGGTCAGGTTATTGATCAGCACAAAACTCACGCCAATCAGCAGCGTGCCGCCCATGATCGCCGTGGTATCCCCGGCGAACAGCGCGGTGGTGAGGTAGCGGCCGATCCCCGGCCACGAGAAGACGGTTTCGGTGAGCACCGCCCCTTCGAGCATGGAGGTCCAGGCGAGAGCGGTCACCGTCAGCAGAGTGCCGCGGATATTGGGCAGGACGTGGCGCAGCAAAATCGTCATCTCTCCGGCCCCTTTGGCCCGCGCCAGCAGAATGTACTCTTTGTTCATCTCGCTCAGGCAGGCGGAGCGGGTCAGGCGGGTGATGCTCGCCAGCGAGTAATAGGCCAGCACCAGCACCGGCAGCGCCAGATGGCCGATGGCATTTTTAAACGCCGCGGTATCGCCGGAGAGCCAGGTGTCGATCAGCGCAAAACCGCTGCGCGGCTCGACGGTATACTGATAAATATCGTCGAGTCGACCCGGGCCCGGCGCCCACTGCAGCCGGGCGTAGAACAGGGCCAGCATCAGCAGGCCGAGCCAGAATATCGGCACCGAGTTGCCCAACAGGGTAAAGGTGCGCACCGCAAGATCCCACGGCGAACCGGCGTAACGCGCGCACAGCACCCCGGCGACGATGCCCAGTACCGCGCCGACGATCAGCGCCAGGGTCGCCAGCTCAAGGGTCGCCGGGAAGACCGCCAGCAGATCGTGGAGCACCGGCTGGCCGGTGGCGCTGGCGATGCCAAGATCGCCATGAGCCAGGTTGACCAGGTAGTGCCAGAACTGCACCGGCAGCGGCTGGTCGAGACCCAGCTGATGGCGAACCTGGTCATAGGTCGACTGGCTGGCATGGTCGCCGACGATCTGCAGTACGCGGTCGACGGGCGACAGCGCGGAGAGCGAGAAGGTGACCAGCAACAGCCCGAACAGCGTGAGCAGCAGCGTCAACAGCCCCTGCAGCAGGCGGGTAAGGTGAGTGGAAAACGATGGCATGGAAAATGGAAATTCCTGGTATATCAACATGATTCCCGGCGGCGCGACGCCCGCCGGGCCCGGGTGGCGAAACGGTCATCCGGGCAGGCGAGGACGCTGTGCCCGGTGACATAACCCGCTTACTTGGTGACGTTATCGTACCAGACCATATCGGCGTTTAGCCCCTGCTGATAGCCCTTCACGTTGTCGCGCACCACGATCTGGGTTTTCCCCTGGTCAATAAAGACGTATGGCGAATGCTGCAGCAGGGATTCCTGCATCGTTTTGTACAGGTCGAGGCGCTTCGCCGGGTCCGGCTCCGCCACCGCGGCGAGGGTGGCTTTATTCAGCTCAGGGATCTGCCAGCCGTTGAGCCCGGCCACGGTGCTGGATTTACCATCGTTCCAGGCAAAAGCGCTGGCGTTGGAATGCGCATCAAAGTAGTCCGGGATCCACAGGCGGATCGCCGCCTGATGCTGTTTCGCGCGTACCCGGGCATAGACCTGGCTGCCGGCGGCCGGCAGCAGATCCACTTTCACCCCGCCCTGGGCAAAGCTGGCCTGCAGCGACTGGGCGATGGTGATAAACGGCGGTTTGTTCTCCACGTCTAGGGTGAAGTGGGCATCCTTAATGCCCGCTTTATCGAGGATAGCCTTAGCTTTTTGCGGGTCGAAGGTGAACGGATTGGTCTCCAGCGCCCCCGGCAGGCCGGCCGGCAGGAAGCTTTGGTGAATAAAGTACTGGCCTTTCAGCAGGTTTTTGGTGATGCCCTCATAATCGACCAGCCAGCGCGCCGCCTCCCAGAAGGCCGGATTATTCAGCAGCGGGTTGGCGCTGTTGGCGGTATTAAACACCAGATAGTTCTGCTCGGCGGACGGGATGCTCAGCACCTTCACGCCGGGTTTATCCTGCAGGGCGGCAATCTGGTCAGCGCCGAGATCGCGGGCCACGTCGGCATCCCCCTGCTGGATCAGCAGGCGGCGGGAAGCCGGGTCGGGGACGTTTTTAATAATGATGCTCTTGATCTTCGGCGCGCCGGTGGGGGAGCTGGCGTTGGCTTCCAGCACGATGGCCTGATGCGGCTGGTAGACGCGCATTTTATAGGCCCCGCTGCCCGCCGAGTGCATCTTCAGCCAGTCGTTGCCGAAGTCATTATTTTTCGCGTTCGGCGCCACCTGTTTTTCATCAACGATGGAGGCGATAGGGGTGGAGAGAATATTCAGCGCCACCGCCGGGCTGACGTCGGCGGTCCAGTGCAGCGTCAGGGTATGGTCATCAATCTTTTTCAGCTGGCTGGCGATGTTGTCCGGCTGCCAGCCGAGCACGTTGAGAATAAACGCCGGCGATTTATTCAGCGTCACCGCACGGGTGTAAGAGAAAATCACATCTTCCGGGCGCAGCGGATTACCGGAGGCGAATTTAGCATCCGGCTTCAGTTTGATGGTCAGGGTTTTCGCCGCCGGATCGGCCTGCCAGCTTTCGGCGAGGATCGGTACGATTTTTTCAGGGTTGTTGCGGTCCGGCTGCACCAGACGCTGATAGAGGCTGGGGACCGTCTGAATGCTGGAGAGTTCGTTCGCTTCCGCCGGGTCGAGGCTGACGATATCGTCGAGACCCTGGGCGACCACCAGCGTGTTGGGCGGTGTAGCGGCATGCGCGGCGGCGGTGAGCGCCGTCAATACCAGTAAAGGCAACAGTTTTTTGGTCATGTGCAATCCCTGAAAAATGGTTGTTTTAATTTTTTATGCCTCGCTACGTTAGGCCGCTTGCCAAAAGGCGTAAAGTCAAAATAAGGATATCCTTATGCTAAAAATGCATATTCAAGAACGACAGGTTATTGCCGGCCGCGCAGAAGCGTCTTTCTCCGCTTCTGGCTTCTTGCTATAACAAATTGTCTATTGCAAGGAGGTGGGTGTGCCGGAAATCAATGAGTTTGGCCAGCAGGTGAACGACCTTGTTCCTGGCTGGCAGGGGGCGCAAGTCCTGCGGCGGACGGCGTTAAATGGCCGTTTTTGTCGACTGGAGCCGCTGGACGTTGACCGTCATGCGGCGGATCTGTTTGCCGCCTATGCGCTCGGCGACAACAGCGACTGGACGTGGCTGGCGTCTACGCGGCCGGAGAGCGTGGCGGCGACCGCCCACTGGATCGCGGGCAAGGTGAATGATGATGCTCTGGTGCCGTATGCGGTGGTTGACCTGCGTAGTGAGCAGGCGGTGGGCATCGTCAGCTATATGGCGATCGAGCGGGAAATGGGCACGGTTGAGATCGGCCATGTCACCTGGTCGCGACGGATGAAAAACACCCCGCTGGGTACCGAAGCGGTCTGGTTGTTGCTGAAGAACGGCTTTGACCACGGCTATCGTCGGCTGGAGTGGAAATGCGATTCGATGAATGTCGCCTCGCGCCGGGCCGCCGAGCGGCTGGGCTTTAGCTGGGAAGGACGTCTGCGGCAGAGGCTGGTGCGCAAAGGGCGGACGCGCGACAGCGATATGCTGTCCATCATAGACGGCGAGTGGCCTGCGCGCGATGCGGCGCTGCGGGCGTGGCTGGCGGCGGAGAACTTTACTGCCGACGGGCAGCAGATCAAACGCCTTGAGTCATTTCGTTAGGCCTGTATGGTGAATGGGCAGAGTGCATCATGCCAACTGCCCATACAAAGGCTATTTCTCGATCATCTGAATAATTTGATCCCGGTTAATAGCATGTTCATTTCCCGCGATGTCCTCATAGGTGATTAACCCATTATCGTTATCGACCTCCGGTTTACCGTGGGTGATAATCATCTCACCATTTTTTTTCTCTAATACATAATTGCTGGAACACCCCGCAACGGTGAACGTTAATAATGCCAAACCGAATACTGCAACGAACTTTTTCATTGTGCTACCTGTTGTAAGAAAGCCACGGTGGGCCGCAGAATATGACAGACTAACCAGTTATCGAAAGTGGGTCATAATTAACACCGAATAAAGTATTAACATGGCGACTAACGTAATAACCACAATACGACGTTCAAGGGGCGTGGCCTTTTTCTTAGATTCATCATCTGGTTTTGTTAACATGATATTCTCTCTGTTAGCCCTGTCAGTGCTCCCGATTCCGACACCGGCAGAGGTGAGTTCTCGGCAATATTGTCGGGATGAACGACTTGCTAGTTGTTATTTAATACCCAGAGTTAAAGTAACGATTCCAGTGATAACCATTAAAAGACCCGTTCAGGCATTTTGGCTAACACAACATTAAAAATCTCATTTTATGGCTGAAGCTGGCTATGCCTGCCGCAGACTCTGTTGCGCAGGCAGCACGCTTATTATTTTTTTCGCCTGTAACGGATAAAAATACCTGATATTATCAATGCTCCGGGGCTGGAAACGGCAAACCCCGGATGACGTTATTGCATGATCCTCACCAAAATATTAAACAGACGTATTTAATATGATGAGAACAGGCGTTCGCCGCTAAGTTAATATGATGCTATAGGTTCGTCGATTTACAGAATAAAGGTACCTTCAATAACCAGACAGGCTTCGCCTGATAGTTCAACACGTCCGTTATCTTTTATGTGGCAGAAGAGTTCTCCCTTACGGTTGCCACCTTGCTGGGCATGAAGGGTTTTTTTCGCCAGTTTTTCACTCCACAGCGGCGCCAGAAAAGTATGTGCCGAACCGGTGACCGGATCTTCGTTGACTCCCACCTGCGGACCGAACCAGCGAGAACGAAAATCGAAGGTCCGGGATGCGGCCGTGACCACCACGCCACGAGTGTTGAAGGCATTCAAGGCGTTAAAGTCGGGTTTAAGCGCGTCCAGCAGCGCTTCATCATCAATGACGACAATAATATCGGAGGCTTGCCAGGTTTCACCTGCGTCTTCAGCCAGCCCCAGGGCCTTGAACAACCCTTGCGGCGCGGCGATGGGGGACGGAACAACCAGCGGAAAATCCAGGGTATATTTTCCGTCATGCAGCGTGACGTCCAGCGCGCCGCTGCGAGTGAAAAAACGCACCCGCTCGCGCGCTTGTTGATTGAGCAGCACGCTGGCCGCAGCCAGCGTGGCATGACCGCAGAGATCCACCTCGACGGCCGGGGTAAACCAGCGTAACCCGAAACCGTCAGGCTGCCTGACAACAAAGGCCGTTTCCGACAGGTTGTTTTCCGTCGCAATGTGCTGCAGCACGCTATCTTCAGGCCACGTCTCCAGCAAACAAACCGCGGCGGGATTGCCGGTAAAGGGGCCTTTCGAAAAAGCATCGACCTGATAAAAGCGAATGCGCTGCTGTGAATTATTTTTCATTCATCACCTCAAGGTCATTATAAACCGTATATCGTGTTACCCCCAGGGCCTGAGCCGCCTGCTGCACGCCCCCGCGCATCTTGAAAATACCTTTCGTATGCATTTCAGCGACAATTTTTAAACGCTGCGCTTTTTGTATTTTTTTACCCGGCACTGAATATTTATCAATGATTTCCTGAATTGACTGATCGATCAGCCCACCCAAATTAAGATCGACCGCCTCAGCGGCCTCTGACGGCGATGGCAGCAGCGCGTCAAGGCTTTTGCGTATTTGCTCATAAGGCGAGGGGTCGACATTAATACAGAAGGCGATAAGCGGATATCCCTCTTCGCTGTAATAAATTGTCGATGCGCTATTGAGCGTTTTCCCCGAAGCGGTGACGGTTTTATAATCGCTTATGGTTCTCGGCTTGTTGTTATTCGTCTTCTGCAGCAGCAGCGCAAAACCGGTATCTTTTTCCGGACCGGCTAACAAATGATCGCCATTACCCCTACCGCTAACATGTCCGTTAATGATTTTGATAATGGAATGTTCAGGGGTAGTGAGATTATGCAACACCACCTCCTGATTCGCTGATAATGTCCCCGCCATAGCGTCCATGGCTGCTTCAAGCGGCCCGGCAATCTGTGCAACCTGCTGTGTGTACTCTGATGTCATGGATGATCCTTTGCTTGCATCGTGATCAGGAAGCGATCCCGGAGCGCCATTTTACCATGGGAGATACGCTGACAGGATTAAATTATACGCATAATGTTTAATTATCAACAAAAAGTTGAATTTATAGTTTAGACAGCGTACCTTTTGCTGCAGAAAGCGTCAGCGCTCATGTCGGGTGCGTCTTTATGTTATGGAAATATAATGAGAATTTACGGCGTGATGGCCATTGCCGTTCTGCTGGTGGCCTGCGGAGTCATTCACCCCTTCGGCGACAAAACCGTCTATCAGTCCTATTCAGTATCCGATCGGCCGGGGCTGCAGTGGCGCTATGACTGCATACGCAGCGCCCTGAAGCCGCAAGGCTATGAGGTTGAGCGCATCTTCCCTGAGCAGAATGCGCCAAACTTCTTTGATATTTCGCAGTACGGCACACGAGTCGCCCAGATCGATATGTACCAGGTGGCTGGGGCGAGGACGATAAGTATCACCCTGATATCCGGTGCAAAACAGGTGAATGCTGCTGTTGATAGCGTTATTCAGCCGTGCCTTGAGCGCTAAGGGATGCTGGAAAGGTGAGGAGTGTCCTTTCCGCACGGGAAAGGACAAGTGCGGCATAGACGATTAGCGGCGAACCGGCGCGTCGCCAGCGACATAATACGCCGCGGTGCTGCGCGGCAGCGGCTGGCGGCCGCGAATGGCGTCAGCCATCTTCTCGCCGATCATAATGGTGGTGGCGTTGAGGTTGCCGGTGATGATCTGCGGCATAATCGAGGCATCGACCACCCGCACGCCTTCCAGACCGTGGACGCGGCCCTCGCCATCGACCACCGCCATCTCGTCGTAACCCATCTTACAGGTCCCGCACGGGTGGAACGCGGTCTCGGCGTGGTTGCGCACAAACTCATCCAGCTCGGCATCGCTCTGGCATTCTGTTCCCGGACTGATTTCGCGGCCGCGATACTTATCCAGCGCCGGCTGGTTCATGATTTCGCGGGTAATGCGGATGGCGTCGCGGAACTCCTGCCAGTCCTGCTCATGGGACATATAGTTAAACAGGATCGCCGGATGGGCGTGCGGGTCGCGCGACTTCAGGCGCACGTGGCCGCGGCTGGGCGAACGCATTGAACCGACGTGGCACTGGAAGCCGTGCTCTTTCACCGCGTTGGAGCCATTGTAGTTAATCGCCACCGGCAGGAAGTGGTACTGAATGTTCGGCCAGGCGAACTCTGCGCGGCTGCGGATAAAACCGCCCGCTTCGAACTGGTTGCTGGCGCCGATGCCGGTGCCGCCGAACAGCCACTCGGCGCCGATCTTCGGCTGGTTCCACCACTGTAGCGCCGGGTAGAGCGACACCGGCTCTTTGCATTCATATTGCAGATACATCTCCAGATGGTCCTGCAGGTTCTCACCCACGCCGGGGAGATCGTGCACCACCGGGATATCGAACTGCCTGAGCAGCTCCGGGTTACCCACGCCGGAGCGCTGCAGGATCTGCGGCGAGGCAATCGCCCCGGCGCACAGCAGCACCTCTTTGTTGGCCGTCGCTTTTGACGGGATCGTGCTTTCTCCCTCCAGCCACTCGACGCCCACCGCGCGCTTGCCGGCAAAAATAATGTGATCGGTCAGCGCATGGGTGCGGATGGTCAGGTTCGGGCGACCGCGCGCCTGGTCGAGATAGCCGCGGGCGGTGCTGGCGCGACGGCCCTGCGGCGTCACGGTGCGGTCCATCGGGCCAAAGCCTTCCTGCTGGTAGCCGTTGAGATCGTCGGTACGCGGATAACCCGCCTGCACCCCGGCGGTGACCATCGCCTCGAAGAGGGGATTATTACCCGGCTTCGGCGTCGTCACGCTCACCGGGCCATCGCCGCCGTGATAGTCGTTAGGCCCGATATCGCGGGTTTCCGCTTTCCGGTAGTAGGGCAGGCAGTTGAGATAGCTCCAGTGCTCCAGACCCGGCTCTTTGGCCCAGTTGTCCAGATCCATCGCGTTGCCGCGGATGTAGCACATGCCGTTGATCAGCGACGAGCCGCCCAGTCCTTTGCCGCGTCCGCACTCCATGCGGCGATGGTTCATGTACGGCTCAGGTTCGGTTTCGTAGGCCCAGTTGTAGCGTTTGCCCTGCAGCGGGTAAGCCAGCGCGGCGGGCATCTGGGTGCGGAAGTCGAACCGGTAGTCCGGGCCGCCGGCTTCCAGCAGCAGGACGGTGGTGTTTGGATCTTCAGTCAGTCGTGTTGCCAGAACGTTGCCGGCGGAGCCGGCGCCAATAATGATGTAGTCAAATTGCAAAAAAACCTCCCGGTTAAAATATGGACTGGAATTTACCCATCTCAACCTGGATGGACTTCACCTGGGTGTAACTCTGCAGCGTCATGACGCCATTCTCGCGGCCAATGCCGGAGTGCTTATAGCCGCCAACCGGCATCTCCGCCGGGGATTCACCCCAGCTGTTGATCCAGCAGATGCCGGCTTCCAGCTGGTGGATAAGACGGTGTGCACGGTTGAGGTTGGGCGTCACCACGCCGGCGGCGAGGCCGTATTCGGTGGCGTTGGCGCGGCGAATGACCTCTGCTTCGTCGGTATAGCTGAGGATCGACATCACCGGGCCGAAGATCTCTTCGCGCACGATGGTCATCTCGTCGTTACAGTCGGTAAACACCGTCGGGGCGACCCACGCGCCGTTATCGAAACCGTCGCCTTTCAGCGCCTCGCCGCCGCACAGCAGGCGCGCGCCTTCGCGTTTGCCGCTCTCGATATAGCGCAGAACGTTGTCGCGATGGGGGAAGCTGACCAGCGGGCCGAAGTTGGTGTCATCGGCAAACAGATCGCCGGGGCGGATGCGGCCCACGCGTTCGAGGATCTTGTGCTCGAATTCCGCCTTCTGTTTCGCCGGGACAAACACCCGGGTGCCGTTGGTGCACACCTGACCGGAGCTGTAGAAGTTGGCCATCATGGCGATATCGGCGGCGAGGTCGAGGTCGGCATCGTCTGCGATAATCAGCGGCGATTTACCGCCCAGCTCCATGGTGACCTCTTTCAGCGACGAGGCCGCGGAGTTGGCCATCACTTTTTTGCCGCTGGCGACGCCGCCGGTGAAGGAGATTTTGGCGATACCCGGATGTTCAGTCAGATACTGGCCGGTCTCCGCGCCGATCCCTGGCAGGACGTTAAACACCCCGTCCGGCAGGCCCGCTTCGCTGTAAATTTCCGCCAGCTTGAGGGCGGTGAGCGGGGTGACCTCGCTCGGTTTGAAAATCATCGCATTGCCAGCGGCCAGCGCTGGCGCCGATTTCCACAGGGCGATCTGGATCGGGTAGTTCCACGCGCCGATCCCGGCTACCACCCCCAGCGGTTCGCGACGGGTATAGACGAAGGAACTGTCGCGCAGCGGGATCTGGCTGCCTTCCAGCGCCGGGATCAAGCCAGCGTAATACTCCAGCACGTCGGCGCCGGTGACGATATCGACGGCGGCGGTTTCGCTGAGGGGTTTACCGGTATCCAGCGTCTCCAGCCGCGCCAGCTCATCGTTGCGCTGGCGCAGAAGGTCGACGGCGCGACGCAGGATGCGCGAGCGTTCCATGGCGGTCATCGCCGCCCAGATTTTTTGCCCACGCTGCGCGCTTTCAACGGCGCGGTCGACATCCTCGCGTCCGGCAGCCTGAACGGTCGCCAGCACCTCGCCAGTGGCAGGGTTGATGGTCTCGAAGGTGCGACCGCTGGTGGCCGATGTATAACCACCATTAATATAAAGCTGCTGTTCTGCCATTCGGGACATAACGCCTCCTCGGTTATGGGTTCGGTAAATGCTGACGAATAAAGTGGCTGGTCAGCGACTGCGCCAGCGTCTTATCCAGCGGTTTGCCGCTGAGCGCCGCCCGCAGCCACAGGCCGTCTATCAGCGCCGCCAGCCCGTAGCCGGCCTCCTGCGCCTGCTCGCGCGGCAGCTCGCGGCGGAATTCGTACACCAGGTTCGACAGCAGCCGACGGCTGCTGACCTGCTGTAACCGATAAAGCATCGGCTGGTGCATGCTGCTGGCCCAGAAGGCCAGCCAGGCCTTCATCGCCGCGCTGCTGATCTGCGTCTCATCAAAGTTGCCGCCGACAATCGCCTGCAGGCGCTGGCTGGCGCTGCCGTCCGGCAGGGCGTGCAGACGGTTGAGCACCGCGTCGCGCAGCTGGCTGGTGATGTCGCGCATGGTCGCCTCCAGCAGACCATTTTTATCTTTGAAATAGTGACTGATGATCCCCGTCGATACGCCCGCCCGTCGGGCGATCTGCGCGATGGTCGCATCATGCATTCCGACTTCATTTATAGCGTCCAGCGTGGCGTCGATCAGTTGCCTGCGCCGGATTGGCTGCATCCCCAGTTTGGGCATTTTTGCCACTCCATTCATCAGCGTTGGTTAACTATTAAAGCGGTTTTTGATTGGACGTTCAATATAAAATGTGTCTTAATTGTTACGTTATTGAATTTTAATAGTTACAAAAACAGTGGGGATACTGGATGACAGATCTTTCGCAAAACAGAGAAAAGGACAAAATCAATCCGGTGGTTTTTTATACCTCGGCCGGACTGATTTTGTTGTTTTCCCTGATGACGATCTTTTTTCGCGATTTTTCTGCCGAGTGGATTGGGCGCACCCTCGACTGGGTGTCGAAAACCTTCGGCTGGTACTATCTGCTGGCGGCGACGCTGTATATCGTCTTCGTCGTCTGCATTGCCTGCTCGCGCTTCGGCTCGGTGAAGCTCGGCCCGGAGCAGTCAAAGCCCGAGTTCAGCCTGCTGAGCTGGGCGGCGATGCTGTTTGCCGCCGGGATCGGTATCGACCTGATGTTCTTCTCGGTCGCCGAGCCGGTGACGCAATATATGCAGCCGCCGGAAGGGGCGGGGCAGACCATCGAGGCGGCGCGCCAGGCGATGGTCTGGACGCTGTTTCACTATGGCTTAACCGGTTGGTCAATGTATGCCCTGATGGGCATGGCGCTGGGATACTTTAGCTATCGTTATAATTTGCCGCTCACCATCCGCTCGGCGCTGTACCCGATTTTTGGCAAGCGGATCAATGGGCCCATCGGCCACAGCGTCGATATTGCGGCGGTGATCGGCACCATCTTCGGCATCGCCACCACCCTCGGTATCGGCGTCGTGCAGCTCAACTACGGTCTGAGCGTGCTGTTCGATATTCCGGACTCGCTGGCGGCGAAAGCGGCGCTGATTGCGCTGTCGGTGATCATCGCCACCATCTCCGTCACCTCCGGGGTGGACAAGGGCATCCGCGTGCTCTCCGAGCTGAACGTCGCCCTCGCGCTGGGGCTGATCCTGTTCGTGCTGTTCATGGGCGATACCTCCTTCCTGCTCAATGCGTTAGTGCTGAACGTCGGCGACTACGTCAATCGCTTTATGGGGATGACGCTGAACAGCTTCGCCTTCGACCGCCCTGTGGAGTGGATGAATAACTGGACGCTCTTTTTCTGGGCGTGGTGGGTGGCCTGGTCGCCGTTTGTGGGCCTGTTCCTGGCGCGCATTTCGCGCGGACGCACCATCCGCCAGTTTGTGATGGGCACCCTGATTATTCCGTTCACCTTTACCCTGCTGTGGCTATCGGTGTTCGGCAACAGCGCGCTGTATGAGATTATTCACGGCGACGCGGCCTTTGCCGAGGAGGCGATGCTCCACCCGGAACGCGGATTCTACAGCCTGCTGGCGCAGTACCCGGCGTTTACCTTTAGCGCGTCGGTGGCGACCATTACCGGTCTGCTATTCTACGTCACCTCCGCCGACTCCGGCGCGCTGGTGCTGGGGAACTTCACCTCGAAGCTGAAGGACATCAACAGCGACGCCCCGAACTGGCTGCGCATCTTCTGGTCGGTGGCCATCGGTCTGTTGACCCTCGGGATGCTGATGACCAACGGCATCTCGGCGCTGCAGAACACCACGGTGATCATGGGTCTGCCGTTCAGCTTTGTGATTTTCTTCGTGATGGCCGGACTGTATAAATCCCTGAAAGTGGAAGATTACCGCCGGGTCAGCGCCAGTCGCGACACCGCCCCGCGTCCGATGGGCCTCCAGGATCGTCTGAGCTGGAAGAAGCGCCTGTCGCGGCTGATGAATTACCCGGGCACGCGCTATACCAAACAGATGATGGAGACGGTGTGCTACCCGGCGATGGAAGAGGTAGCCCAGGAGCTGCGGCTGCGCGGCGCCGCAGTGGAACTGAAGAGCCTGCCGCCGGAAGAGGGCGAGAACCTGGGCCACCTCGATCTGCTGGTGCACATGGGCGACGAGCAGAACTTTATCTACAAGATCTGGCCGCAGCAGTACTCGGTGCCGGGCTTTACCTATCGGGCGCGCAGCGGGAAATCCACCTATTACCGGCTGGAGACCTTCCTGCTGGAGGGCAGTCAGGGTAACGACCTGATGGACTACAGCAAAGAGCAGGTGATCACCGATATTCTCGACCAGTACGAACGGCACCTGAACTTTATCCATCTGCATCGGGAAGCGCCGGGGAACAGCGTGATGTTCCCGGATGGCTAATCAGGGAAGCCCCCGTCGGGAAAAGGCTGACGGGGGCGACGGGCGGTTACGGGTAGTTAAAGGCGTCCGGATGGTTGTCGAGGCTACCGCTGAGGGCGGCAAACAGCACGGTTTTGCCATCGATGGACAGGGCATCGCTGACGTTAAGCCAGGTCAGCTTCTCCTGGTCGGTTTTTTCATCGACCACCGAGTAAACGCCGGACATCTGTTTGCTTTTCTCCGACCAGATCACCGCGATACGTTCATGGCCGCAGTCGTGGGGTTTGCAGGCGCTTAACACCTGCCAGGATTCGCTACCCAGTTTCACCGTCTGCGCCGGTGAACCGGTGCCGCCGGTGGTTACCCAGGCGGGCAGCTGATGGCCTTTGACCATCTGGTTAAACGACGCCCGGGTGGCGGCATCGTGGGCCAGACTGTTCAACGTGACATCGCCTTGCGCCATGACGCTGGCGGAGGCGGCTAAGGTGATGATAGCGGTAAGCGCTTTAAACATGTTTCCTCCTGGACTTATTCCGTCCTCATAACAAGCCTCTTTATAGTGAGCGTAGGGAATGATTAATGCAAACTCTGACATATTTTCTGTGAATGATTAGAAGCGGTGCGCGCATGGACGTTACGCTAAGCGATATGCCATGATGCGGATTGATTTATTTTCCAAATATATGCCCTTGTGATAAAGCAGTCAGCGAAATGGCATAGTTATTCAGGCGATATAGCATGGCGTATGTGAATCATCTACTGACGTTTATTGAGAGTAATCCGGCGCTGGCGGTGGGGTTTAATCTTATTCTGCTGCTGGTCTCCGGCATATTTGCCCATTTTTTATGCAAGTTCTTGCTGATTAAAGTGGTGCGTAAGGTCTTCTTTAGTAGCCACAAACAGGATGTGCCGCTGGAGAAGGATCGACGCATCGCCGAAAAACTGTCCAATTTCATTCCGGTTATTATCGTCTATTACGTCCTGCAGTTTATGCCGGCGATGCCGGCATCGCTGGTGACGGCGATTAATACCATCTGCGGGATCTTGTTTTTTATTTTTATGTCGGTGTTTTTCAACGAGATGCTGGATATTGTCAACAGCTCTTATCTGCGAAAGACCAAACGTAAAAATCATTCCATTAAGGGCTATATCCAGATAGGCAAAATCTTAGTTCACATCCTGGCGGCGATTATGATCCTCGCCGTGATGTCGAACAAATCGCCGATCATTATTATCTCCAGTCTGGGGGCCGTGGCGGCGGTGCTGATGATCGTGTTCCAGCATACCCTGCTGTCGCTGGTGGCGAACGTTCAGCTGTCGTCTAACGACGTGCTCCAGTTGGGGGACTGGATTGAAATGCCTGACAAGAACCTCAGCGGTGAAGTGACGGATATCGCGCTGCACACCATTACCATCCGCAACTGGGACAATACCATCTCCCGCATCCCGACGAAGAATTTCCTCACCGAGACCTATACCAACTGGCAGGCGATGTTCTCCTCCGGGGCGCGGCGGATCATGCGCAGTATCGCCATCGATCAGCACTCGGTGCGTTTTCTCGACCAGGAGATGCTCTCCTCGATGCTGACCATCCGCGGGGTGAGTGAGCCTTTGGGCACGCTACTTGATGGCCGGGATCCCGGCGGCGTGGCCGACCGCTGGTTTGTCGATAACGGGCTGACCAACCTGACCCTGTTTCGCCACTATCTGATGCACTATCTCGCCGAGCGACCGGATATTATTAAGGAGATGTACATTGTGGCGAGAACGCTGAAACCGTCGCCGTCGGGCATCCCGCTGGAGATTTACTGCTTCACCTCCTCGACGCTGTGGAAAGACTACGAAAACACCCAGTCGGCGATATTTGAGTACATTACCGCGGTGGCCGGACAGTTTTCCCTGCGACTTTATCAGTATCCCGCCGGGCACGATTTCTGGCGTCTCTCCCAGGAGCACGCCGCCCGGACGGGCCTGCCGCCTTCGGCCGAAGGCTAAGCGCTGATTTGCTGGCGCCAGAGGGCGATCTCCTCCCCCAGCCAGGCGATGAACCGGGCGACTTCCGGCCGGTTCTCCGCCTGCGGGGAGACGGTTAGCCAGTAGTGCCAGGGGTAGGGGACGGTGACGGCGGTGAGCTGCACCAGCTCGCCGCGGGCTATCGCCCCCGCCACCAGCGAGCGCCGCTCCAGCGCTACGCCGGCCCCCAGGCGGACCGCCTCCAGCACCAGATTGGAGTCGTTCAGACGCAGGCCCGCGGGGACGATCGGCTTTTCCAGTCCCGCCTGGCTGCACCAGGCATGCCAGGACTCCATGGAAAAAATAATATCGCTGGCGGCGATCGCCTGCGGGGTGGTCGGCAGGTCGCCGCTGCGATAGTGCGGCGCGGCCACCACCAGTTGTTCATCGGCAAACAGATGCCGGCTTTCCATCCCCTCCCAGTCGCCTTGCCCCATGCGAATGGCCAGATCGATACCCTCCTGTTGCAGGTTAACCACCGCCAGGCTGGTCAGCAGGCGCACCGCGATCTGCGGATGCCGCGCCTGAAAGCGCGCCAGCCGCGGCAGCAGCCAGTGGCAGCCAAAGGAGGGGAGCGTCGCCAGGGTCACTTCCAGGGTGCGGGGTTTGATCTGCACCATGCGCGTGGCGTCGGCGATGTGCTGTAACGCCTCGCGGATTTGCAGGGCATAGAGCCGGCCTTCTTCTGTGATGCGCACCCCGCGGCCGTGGCGGATAAAGAGCGTGACGCCGACCAGCGCTTCCAGCTGTTTGATGTGCTGGCTGACCGCCGAATGGGTCACGCTCAACTCGTGGGCGGCCTGCGTCACGCTGCCGAGGCGCGCCACCGCCTCAAAGCTGCGCAGGCTGGCGACAGGGGGAAAATCTGCCATGGTGGTTTCTCTGTCAGTGAGTCGATACGTTAACGTTACTACCGGGTTAGCGGCTTTTAAAGCCGCTGCAAACAGGCTGAAAAGGAGCCAAATGCTGCCTCAGTCGGTATAGCACAAGGGGAACTGGAGGGCTACCGCGAATCGCCAATCTGTTAGTTTGACTAACCATTGCGGTAAGTATCCCGTGATATTCGCGGCCTCGGTTTTCCAGTAAGGTAAAGCCGCAACCCCTTTATCGCAGGCAGGAGTGACGATGAAACTCATTGGTATGATGGATTCACCTTATGTAAGACGCGTGGCGGTTTCTCTGGCGCTCTATGGCGTGGAATTCGAGAGCCTGCCGCTCTCGGTCTTTAGCGGCTTTGACGAATTTTCCCGTATTAATCCGGTGGTCAAGGCGCCGACGGTGGTGCTCGATAACGGGACGCAACTGATGGACTCCACCCTGATCCTCCACTATTTCGAAACGACCAATCCCACCGGGCGCCGGCTGCTTCCCGCGCATCCCGAGGCGCTGGCCCGCGATCTGCACCTGCTGGGGGTGATCCTCGCCGCCAGTGAAAAAGCGGTCCAGCATGTTTATGAGCACCGTCTGCGGCCGGAAGAGAAGCAGCATCAGCCGTGGATAGCCCGGGTGACCGGCCAACTGCTCGCCGCCTGTCGGGAATGGGACGCCCGGCTGGCAGACCGCGCCGCCGCCGCGCAGCCGGATCAGGTGCTGGTCACCAGCACGGTGGTCTGGTCCTTTATCCAGTTGATGATCCCGGCGGTGGTGTCGGCAGCGGCGTTTCCTCATATCCGCGCGCTGGCGGAGAAGGGGGAGGCGCTGCCGGTATTTCAACAGTATCCGCTGGTTTAACGGCAGGGATGGAGAGGGGCGCCGCAGCGTGGCGCCCTGAAGCAGGAGAGGATCACCAGCAGACAAACCCGCCGTCGACCACCAGGTCTACGCCGGTGCAGAACGAGGCGGCGTCGCTGGCGAGGAACAGCGCCGGGCCGGCCATCTCTTCCACCTTCGCCATTCGCTGCATCGGCGTCTGGCTTTCAAACTCGCGGGTCTGGTGCACCATCTCCGGACGGGTATTCATCGGCGTGGCGGTATATCCCGGGCTGATGGAATTGACGCGGATCCCTTTGCCCACCCACTCCATCGCCAGGCTTTTCGACAGATGGATCACGCCGGCTTTAGAGCAGTTGTAATGTGCCTGGTCGAGGCCGCGGTTAACGATAATCCCCGACATCGAGGCGATATTGATAATCGACCCGCCGCCGGACTCCAGCATCAGTTCCGCTTCCGCTTTGCAGGAGTTCCATACGCCGGTGAGATTGATATCGATCACCCGCTGCCATTGCTCGCTCTCCATCTCCAGCGCCGGATTGGCGTTGGCGATCCCGGCGGCGTTGACGGCGATGTCGAGGCGGCCAAAGCGGTTTTTGGCCAGCGCGACGGCGGCGCGCAGGTCGGCAATCTGGCGGACATCGCCGGTATAAGAACAAGCCTGACCGCCGATGGATTCAATATGGCTGACCGTTTCTGCCAGCCCGCCGTCGTCGCGAAGATCAAAACAGACTACCCGCGCACCCGCGCTGGCGAGGCTGCAGGCGATGGTCTGGCCGATACCGCTGCCGGCGCCGGTGACGAAGGCGACGCGCCCCTGCAGGTTAAACAGCTGCTGTGCAAAATCTTTACCGATCATAATGTTTACTCTCTTCAATATAGTGTCGAACGTCGGGAGCCCTGTTTCCCGAATGGCGGGGCGTAGCGCCTTATCCGGGCAACCTTTCGGCGGTGTTACGTAGCCCCGGTAAGCGAAGCGCCACCGGGGGGCCGTCCCGGCGTGGTGGCGCCAATGCGGGACGCCTTATTCGGGCGATGGGGCCCGCTAACCCGCGGGGGATTACGACATAATCAAACCGCCATCGATATTGATGGTCTGCCCGGTGAGATAGCGCGCGTCGTCGGAGGCGAGGAAGGCCACCAGCCCGGCCACGTCTTCCGGTTTACCGGCGCGTTTCATCGGAATGCCCTCGACCCACTCGGCCATCAGTTCGCCCTTGCCGTAGCGCTTCTGCTCGGTGCTGAGAATTTCGCCCCACACGCGATCGTTGTAATCCCACATTTCGCTTTCAATAATGCCCGGGCAGAAGGCGTTGACGGTGATATTCCACGGCGCCAGCTCGTGAGCCAGGCTTTGGGTAATGCCGATCACGCCCATTTTGCTGGCGGCATAATGCGGCGTGTAGATAAAGCCCTGTCGCCCCTGGCCGGAAGAGGTATTGATCAGGCTGCCGTGATTCTGTTTCACCATATATTTGGCCGCCTCGCGGCAGCACAGCCACACGCCGGTGGTGTTGACCGCCAGCACTTTTTCGAAATCGGCTTTTGGCATCCGGTCGTAGTAATCGATGGTGATCACCCCGGCGTTCTGAATGGAGACGTCAATTGTGCCGAAGCGCGCGGCGGCCTGCTCATACAGCGACTGCACCTGCGCTTCATCGGTGACATCGACCTGCAGCGATAAAATATCCGCCTGATAGCGCTGACGCAGGGTTTCGGCGGTCTCGTGAACGCGCTCGGCGTTGGAGACCATCACCAGATTCGCGCCGTCGCGGGCAAAGCGCTCCGCAATACCTGCGCCGATGCCGCGGCAGGCGCCGGTGATCACCACCGTTTTGTTCTGGAAATCTCGTTGCATATTTTTTCCCTTTCGCTGAGCCGGGCACCAGGCCCGGCGGAAGATGTGAATCGTTGCCGGTTAGCTGGAGGTGGCGCCGTTGGGGGGGATGGCGGCCAGTTTCTCCTCGTGGCGGCGCATCAGGATGACCTTGCTCTGCAGCTTCTGCTGGAACTGGTCGACGACCACAGCGGTGACGATCACCACGCCTTTAATCACCATCTGCCAGAAGTCGCTAACGCCCATCATCACCATGCCGTCGGCAAGGAAGACGATGACGAAGGCGCCGATAATTGACCCGGTTACCCGGCCGCGGCCGCCGGCCAGCGCAGTGCCGCCGAGCACGGTGGCGCCGATGGCGTCCATCTCAAACATGTTGCCGGTCATCGGGTGTGCGGTTTGCAGCTGTGATGCGACGATCAGGCCGACAAACGCCGCGCACAGGCCGGAGAAGGCATAGACGAATATTTTCGCTTTCACGATCGGCACGCCGGCGAGGCGGGCGGCGGATTCGTTGCCGCCGATGGCGTAGATGTAGCGGCCAAGCGGCGTTTTGGTGGTCAGCCAGTAGCCCAGCACGAGGAAGCCGATCATCAGCCAGATCGGCAGATAGACGCCGAGCAGGGTGCCGGAGCCGAGGGTGGCGAAACCGGTGTTGCCCAGCGCTTCCATGCCGTTGAGATTCGGGTAGGTGCTCCCGTCGTTAAACAGCAGCGCGGAGCCGCGGGCGACGTACATCATGCCTAAGGTGCAGATAAACGGCGCCACGCCGAAGCGGGTGATCACCGCGCCGTTGACCAGACCGACCAGCACGCCGAAGATCGCCACGCAGAGGATCACCTCCGGGACGTTAAAGAAAATAACATCGCCGTTCCACAGCGGCAGGCCGTTGGTCAGCAGCGCGCCCGCCACCATGCCGCAGATCCCCGCCACCGCGCCGACGGACAGGTCAATGCCGCCGGTGAGAATGACCAGCGTCATGCCGATGGCCAGCAGGCCGGTGATCGCCACGTGCTGGGTCATGATCAGCAGGTTAGAGGCGGTCAGGAAGTTGGGTACCATCACGCTGAAGAACGCGATCACCAGCAGGAGGGCGATAAAGGTGCGGGCCTTCAGCAGGTACATATAAATCATATATTTCTGGTTCATGATGGATTCCAGCCTGATTAATCTTGAGGTGTTGAAGCCGCGATTAACTGTTCGCGGGTCACCGCGTGACGCGGTAGATCGGCGGTAATGCGGCCATCGGCCATCACCAGGATGCGGTCGGCAAGGGCCATCACCTCATCCAGCTCCGAAGATGAGAACATCACCGCCAGCCCCTGCTGAGCCATTTTGCCGATCAGGTGATAGACGTCGGTTTTCGCGCCGACGTCGATGCCGCGCGTCGGTTCGTCGAGGAACACCACCTGCGGCTGGGTCATCAGCGCTTTACCCAGCACCACTTTTTGTTGATTGCCGCCGCTCAGCGAGGTGATGGGCAATGTGGCGTCGCTGACCTTGATCGCCAGCTGCTGGATCATCTCTTTCACGCAGGACTCTTCTTTCTGCGGGTTCAACCAGCGCCAGGCGCGGCGGAACCCCTGCAGGCTGAAATCAGAGAGCGTCATGTTGGCCTGAATCGACATCATCTGCACCACGCCTTCGCCCTGACGGTCCTCCGGCACCAGCGCCAGCCCCTTTTTCAGGCGCTGTTGAAAGCGAGATTTGCCGATGCTTTCGCCGTTAAGATGCACCTCGCCGCGCTGGCAGGGCATCAAGC
This sequence comes from Klebsiella sp. w6, assembly GCF_033100215.1. Taxonomy (NCBI): domain Bacteria; kingdom Pseudomonadati; phylum Pseudomonadota; class Gammaproteobacteria; order Enterobacterales; family Enterobacteriaceae; genus Klebsiella; species Klebsiella sp. w6. The sequence goes on along the minus strand of NZ_CP136907.1, from coordinate 4,097,736 downwards.
CCACCAGACCTTTAAACAGCTCGGTGCGCCCGGCGCCCAGCAGGCCGTAAATACCGATCACTTCGCCTTTGCTGAGGGTGAAGGTGACGTCATTAAGTTTGTAGCCGCCGCTCGGATGCAGCGCGGTCAGCCCTTTGACGTCAAGCACTGCGTCGCCTTTCGGCGCCGGTTGATAATCAAAGTGTTTTTTCTTATCACCGACCATCTGCTCGATGATCCACGGAACGCTGGCGTCGCTGACGTGACGCTCGCTGATAAAACGACCGTCGCGGAAAATGGTGATGTTGTCGCCAATCTCCATCAGCTCTTCGAGGCGATGCGAGATATAGATGATGGTCACGCCGCGGCGTTTAAGCTGCGCGATCACTTTGAACAGCACTTTGACCTCAGACTGGCTCAGCGCCGAGGTGGGTTCGTCCATGATCAGCACGCGGGTGTCTTTCGACAGGGCGCGGGCAATCTCGACTAACTGCTGGTGGCCGATACCGAGTTCACCCAGCGGAGCATAAGGATCGACATCCAGCTCCAGCCGTTCCAGCAGCGATTTGGCCAGCGCGTACTGGTATTTTTCGTTAATGCGTCCTTTCTGAAAGAATTCATTCGCCATGAAGATGTTGTCCATCACATTCATATTGGGGAATAAATTCAGTTCCTGAAAAATAATACTGATGCCCAGTTTTTCTGCCTGATGCGTCGAATGTAATGAAACCGCTTCGCCATCGAGAATAATTTGCCCGGAAGAGGGCGTTTCCACACCGGCAAGCATTTTCATCATGGTGGATTTACCCGCACCATTTTCTCCGATCAGCACGTTGACCTTATTTCGATAGACCCGGTAATTAACATTATCCAGGGCGGTTACGCCGGGATAGACGCGCGACAGGCCGCGGGTTTCGATAATCACTTCGGACTCAACGGGCTGGGGAGCGACGAGATCGTGCGGCGCCATATTATTGTCCCCCCGCATGAATGATTTTCGCCGGGGTAATTTCCGGGAGAGTTTGCGGAATATCCCAGGCAGAGAAGACGCCGTACACCTCCACGCTATCGCCGGTTTTGACGTTGGCTGTCTGAATCATTTTGACCGCCTGACTGTTGATATTCTTGCTGTACTCGCCGAACAGCACCTGGTCATTAAAGTCCTGATAGCTGGCGCCGCTGTAGCCGTCGCGCAGCTGGGTGCCGCGCAGGGTAGGGCCAATCTGCACCGTCACCTTCCCGACGCTGGCGTCGGACAGGGTCATTTTGCCGCTGCGCGAGGCGGTATCGAGTTTGCTGACGGTGCCTGAAACCTTGACGTAGAAGATGCAGGGGTTTTCATCCTGCGCACGGTAGCCGAGGGTTTTACAGGCGCTATCAATGTCTTTTGCCGCCTTGAGCGCGCTCATCAGTTCCGCCGCCGGACGCGCTTTCGTCACCACCTGCGGTACGATGCTCTGCTGCCAGGTTTTATCCATATTCGCCATATGCGGGTTGGGCGGGGATTTCAGGTCTGCCAGCTCCTGCTGCGAGACGATGCGACAGCCCCCTAGCGCCAGTACGGCCAGCGTCAGACAGGTTTTCTTAAACATAATGCTCTCCTCTGCGCCCCCGCGGGGGCGCAACCACCCGAACTCAGGACTTAATGTTGAAATCCTGGACTTTATCGGCGTTATCCTGGGTAATCAGAATGCCGCGGAACATCACGCGCTGCTTCGCCGGCTTCTCGCCTTTTTGCAGGTAGTTATCCAGATCGGTGACGCCCTGAGCGGCGATGGCCTGCGCCTGCAGCATCACGGTTGCCTGCAGGGTGCCGGCTTTCACGGCGTCGCGCTCATCGTTGCTGCCGTCGATGCCGACGACGATCACATCGCTACGGTTGGCTGCTTTCAGCGCCGCAATCGCGCCGAGGGCTACCGGCCCGTTGCCACAGATGACGCCTTTCACGTCGGGGTGAGCCTGCAGGATGCTGTCCATGATGCGTTTGCCGTCGATCAGGGTGCCTTTGGCATCCTGTTTCGCCACGCTGACCATATCCGGATACTGGTCAATGACCTGATGGAAAGATTTAGAACGGGTGACGCAGTTATTATCGGCGAGGTTGCAGGTCAGCTCGGCGTATTTGCCTTTCTCCGCCATTTTTTCCACGAAGACGTTGGCGACCTCAGAGCCGGCCTGGAAGTTATTGTGGGTAATTTGTTCCAGCGCCACATCATCAACCGGAATTTCACGGTTAATTAAGACCACCGGAATGCCGGCTTTTTTGGCTTTTTCAATGGCGGCGACGCTGGCGGTGGAATCAGCGTTATCGAGAATAATGCCCTGCACTTTTTTACCAATCGCGGTGTCGATAAGCTCATTCTGCTTTTTGACATCTTCGCCATGGGACAGCACGGTGGTTTTATAGCCGAGCGCCTGGGCTTTTTCGCTGGCGCCTTTGGCTTCCGAGGCGTAATACGGGTTATCCAGCGAGTTGACCATGATCATAATGGTGCCTTTCTCCGCGGCGTGCGCGGCAAAGGAGAAGGCGGTCAGGGTAGCAGCGGTTAAAAGGGTTATACGTAATTTCATGACTCTGTTCCTGTATTTTTATATTCGAACAAATGAGCCCCTGAGTGGGCAGGCTTTTACGGTCTGAAATTTCCCCTGATGTATTCGGGGATAGCGATATCGTTATGGGCCGGGTTTCTCCTGTGATAAGTGAATGCGTGTCGTCGCGCAGTCTGGCGGTCAGGCTGGCGAGTCCGGTTTCCATAATGTTCGGTCGACCGCATGGCGCCACTCCTGCCAGCGCGTTTGTAAACGCTGGTGGCGGGCCATGTCGGGCTGAAAGGTGCTGTGTTCGGTTAAGAAGGCCTGCAGATCCGCGGTCGACCCCGGATGGAGCGCTTTGCGTGCCAGCAACGCCGCGCCGATGGCGGACAGCTCCGGCACGTCGCTGCGCATCACCGGGCAGCCGAGCAGATCGGCCTGGTATTGCATCAGCCAGTCATTGTTGGTCGGCCCGCCGTCCACCATCAACGCCGTCAGGGTGAACTCCTCATGCTGACGCATCGCTACCACCACGTCGGCTATCTGATAGGTGATGGACTCCAGCGCCGCACGGATCAGATGCGCGCGCTTCACCCCGCGACTCAGGCCGCAAATCACGCCGCGGGCGCTGTCGTCCCACCAGGGGGCGCCAAGACCGGTCAGCGCCGGCACGAAGTAGACCCCGAGGGTTGAGTCGACGGAGGCGGGGAGGGTATTCAGCTCATGGGCCAGCTCGGCGGCAGAGAGTTCGCTCAGTCCGGTGCTGTCCGCCATCCAGGCGACGGCATCGCCGGTGTGGGGAATATTCCCTTCCAGGCCCCACACCAGCTGGTCGCCATCGTGCCAGGCGACAGTGGTCGCCAGCGCGTCGATATCGCACTGGGCCGATTTGACCGGGGCCATGACCGAAGAGCCGGTGCCGTAGGTGGCTTTGACGCAGCCTGCCTCGCCGAGCGCGTGGCCGAACAGTGCCGCGTGGGAGTCGCCGATCATCGCCATGATCGGAATACCGTCCGGAATGGCGGCCAGTCCTTTGGTATGGCCGAAGAGGCCGCTCGACGGTTTAATGTCCGGCAACGCCGCGCGCGGAATGCCGAACAGCGTCAGCATCTCGTCGTCCCACTCGCCGCGGTGCAGGTTCAGCAGCTGGGTGCGGGCGGCATTGGAGTAGTCGCAGCAGAAGGCTTCTCCAGCGGTCAGATTCCACAGCAGCCAGCTGTCGATGGTGCCGAGGCAAATCTCACCGCGTTCGGCGCGCAGGTGGCCATCGACAGTCGCATCCAGCAGCCAGCGCATTTTGGAGGCCGAGAACAGCGGGGCGATTGGCAGGCCGGTGGCACGCTTAATGTGCTGTTCCTGACGATCGTGACGCAGCTTATCGCAGAACGCGGCGCTGCGGGTGCATTGCCAGGTGATCGCCGCGTTAATCGGTTCACCGCTGTCGCGATACCAGCCGATGGCGGTTTCCCGCTGGTTGCTGATGGCCAGCGCGGCGACGTTTTCCGCGCCAACGTGGGCCACCGCGCTGGCGATCACCGCCAGCGAGGCGGTAACCAGCGCTTCGCCCGATTGCTCCACCCAGCCGTCGCGCGGCGTTTGGATCGCCAGCGGCTGCGAGAATTTGACGATAACTTTGCCCCGGCTATCCAGCACCACCGCTTTGGCGTTGGTGGTGCCTTCATCCAGGGCAATGATGAACTCTTTTGCTGTCGCCTGCATCGTGCTCTCCTCGGTCACTCGGTGTCCTGGAACCGCGAAGACGAGGAATATCTCCCACCGTCTCCTGCGTCTGTGCAGGCCATGTTGTGACATTTCGTTATCATCTTTTTAATCACTGAATATATATTCGATAGTGATTATTTATTTGATACCTTAAGCCACAAACCCGGTGACGGGCTACCGGAAAAATCATCAATTGTGCTGGCAATCACATTTCGCCGATCGGCGAAAGCGGCAGTTGGCGGCTGGAGTGGTTGATTAACTGATTGAATTTAAATGTATTAACAGAGCCAGCCCTGAAGCTAAAAAAGCACGTCAGGGCGGCAGAGAGGAAAAGCAGCGCGGCAGGTTAGTCGCTAACCAGCATGCGAGCGGTAGGATAATCGGTGATTAAAACATCAATGTAGCCGCCGGTGAGGGCGCCTTTGATGGCCGCGACTTTATCGGTACCGCCGGCCAGCGCGACCACGTTCGGGCATTTTTTGACCTTCTCCAGCGCCATACCGATCACCGGATCTTCATCATCGCGTAACACCGGATGGCCGTTTTTGTCGTAGTAGTGCAGGCAGATATCACCCACCGCGCCGCGCGCCGCCAGCACCTGCAGCATATCTTCGTGATAGTAGTTACCGGAGGTTTTCAGCAGTTGAGAGGGTTCGAGAATGCCGATGCCGACGATGGCGATATCCACTTCATCAAAGCGCGACACCACGTCAGCGACGTCTTTGCTGGCCAGCAGCCGGTTGCGCTCCTCCATGGATCCCTCGATGCTCTGTGACGGCAGCAGCCAGGCGTCGCAATTCAGGCGCTGGGCGAGGGTCTGGGTAAGAATCGTCGCCTGCACGTTACCGTTTGGCCCGACGCCGCCGAGCAGCTGGATCACGCCGCTGGCTTTCAGGTTTTGCGCATGAACTTCATCGACCATCGCGCGAATGGTTGAGCTCCACGAGGAGACGCCAATCAGATCTTTTGGCCGCAGCCGGGTTTCCAGATAGTGGGCGGCAGCGGAGCCAATCGCCCGCTTGATGGTATGATCGCTGGCCTCTTCCTCGGTATCCACCACCACCGCCTGCTTAAGGCCGTAGCGATCCTCAAGCCCTTTTTCGAGCTTCAGAAAGATGTTGGACGGCTGAACGACGCTGATCTTGACGACGCCTTCTTTCTGGCAGCGGGTAATGGCGCGGGAGACAAATGACTGAGACAGCGAGAGAAGTTGGGCGATATCAGACTGCTTTCGTCCTTCCAGATAGTAAAGCGTGGCAATCTTAACCAATAGCCGTTGTTCATCCTGCTTAGCCATATTAATCCTCGAAAATCATTTATCGCCTTTCTTCAGGCGGTTAGCTGCAGCCATTATCGTAGTGACTTTTATCATACGCGAAAAAAAATCAGACTTAAGTGTGACAGGCGTCTAACTTTTGCCAATCCTCAAAATCGACTATGGACAAAAACAAAACAGCCAGGCCATAATCGAATAAAGAATCATTATTGAATATATATTCAAGGCGATTTCGAGTCAATGTGTTTATCCGGGCTTCGCCTGGAGCGGGAGGCAGAATGTTCCTGAGTAGGGCGCTGTGGCAGAAGGCTTACCACCCGGCATGGGGATATCTGGTTTTTTTAGTCCTTGCTGGAATAAATATTCCATGCTGAAAATAAATTCAGAGGTGTGAAATGAATCCCTACAGATATGATATTCAGACGCTGGAGCGTAAAGCCCGCGCGGTGCGGCGCCATATTGTGCGCTTAAACGCCAATAGTCCGGCCGGCGGCCACACCGGGGCTGACCTTTCGCAGGTCGAACTGTTAACCGCGCTCTATTTCCGCGTTCTTAACGTCGCGCCGGACCGGCTCGACGACCCGCAGCGCGATATCTACATCCAGTCGAAAGGCCACGCCGTGGGGTGCTACTACTGCGTCCTGGCGGAAGCCGGTTTCTTCCCGGTTGAGTGGCTGGAGACCTACCAGCATGCCAATTCCCATCTCCCTGGCCACCCGGTGCGGCAGAAAACGCCGGGCATCGAGCTCAACACCGGCGCGCTGGGTCACGGTTTGCCTGTTGCGGTGGGGCTGGCGCTGGCCGCGAAGAAAAGCAACAGCACCCGCCGCATTTTTTTGATCACCGGCGACGGCGAACTGGCGGAAGGCAGTAACTGGGAAGCCGCCCTGGCGGCGGCGCACTACGGTCTGGATAACCTGGTCATTATTAATGATAAGAACAACCTCCAGCTGGCCGGGCCGACGCGCGAAATCATGAATACCGATCCGCTGGCCGATAAATGGCGCGCCTTCGGTATGGAAGTCAGCGAATGCCAGGGTAACGACATGGCCTCGGTGGTCGCGGCCATCGAGGGGCTACAGCAGAACGGTAAACCGAACGTTATTATTGCCAACACCACGAAAGGCGCGGGGATCTCCTTTATCCAGGGGCGCCCGGAGTGGCACCACCGGGTGCCGAAAGGCGAAGAGATCGCTCTGGCGCTGGAGGAACTGAAAGATGAGTAATACAGAACACCTGGCTAACGTCATGGTCGAGGCCTTTATCGCCGCCGTGGAAAACGGCGTCGATCTGGTGCCGGTGGTGGCCGACTCCACGTCGACGGCTAAAATCGCCCCCTTTATTAAGCAGTTTCCCGGTCGGCTGGTGAACGTCGGCATCGCTGAGCAGAGCATGGTCGGCACCGCCGCCGGTCTGGCGCTGGGCGGCAAAGTGGCGGTGACCTGTAACGCCGCGCCGTTTCTTATCTCGCGGGCCAATGAGCAAATCAAAGTGGATGTCTGCTACAACAACACCAACGTCAAGCTGTTCGGCCTTAACGCTGGAGCCAGCTACGGCCCGCTGGCCAGCACCCACCATGCCATTGACGATCTGGCGGTGATGCGCGGCTTTGGCAATATCCAGATCTTCGCCCCCTCCACGCCGCGCGAATGTCGGCAGATCATCGACTATGCTCTTGCTTATCAGGGCCCGGTCTATATTCGCCTCGATGGCAAGGCGCTGCCGGAGCTGCTTGACGAGTCGTATCGCTTTGTTCCCGGCGCTGTGTTGACCCTGCGCGAAGGCGAGGACGTCGCGCTGGTGGCCACCGGTTCGACGGTGCATGAAGTGGTGGAGGCGGCGCAGCAGCTTGCCGACCTCGGTATCCAGGCGAAAGTGGTCAGCGTGCCGTCGATCCGCCCCTGCGATACCGCGGCGCTGCTGGCGGCGCTCCGGCCGTGCGGCTCGGTGATCACCGTCGAGGAGCATAACGTCAACGGCGGGCTGGGCAGCCTGGTGGCGGAGGTGCTGGCGGAAGCGGGGGTGGGCATTGCCCTGCAGCGGTTGGGGATCCCGGACGGGGAGTACGCCGCCGCCGCCGATCGCGGCTGGATGCGCCAGTACCACGGGTTTGATGCCGCCGCCATCGTTGCCCTGGTGCAAAAAAGAGACTGATGGCCTGAACGCCCGTTGCGTGAAGCGCGGGCGTTTACTGCTGCAATGCACAAAGCGTGATGACCTGATCCTCCGACGCTATCCAGTGCAAGGGATAGCGTTGCTCCGCAAACTTAAGCGCTAAGGTGCTTGCCGTTATGTCCACGATCTGAAAATCGGCGAACCCCAGCGCGCGCTGATTTGCCGCAGGCGTCGCCTTAAACCCACTCTCTTTTGCCGAAAACGCCAGCGTCAGCGCCAGCGGGTAGGGCAATTCGCTGCGCAGCAGCGCTGTTTTTTCCGTCGGACTGATAATGCTGTCCTCCAGCTCCGCCGCCATCTGGGGGGTAAACCGGCGCTCAATATCGACGCCCACCGGCCGATCGGCGATCACCGCCAGCGCGCGCTGGGCGCAGTGGCTGATGCTACCGAACCAGGGCGTGGGCCACAGCGGCTGGCGCTGGTCGCCGATGGCGGGAGGCTGTTTCTCCCCCACCTCGCGCAGGGCGTACACCGCGGCGATGCGTCCGGCCAGGTGCTCCGCCTGCCGCTTGCGGCCCCAGCCGCTCAGGCTGGCGTGATAGGGCAGCCAGAACAGATCTTCAGGCTGGAAAGTCGCCGGGTCGAATTCGACCTGCTGGATGGTATAGCCGGCCAGCGGCAAAGCGGTGTGATGGTGGCGCATAGGGTAAGGTTACCGCGGTTGGCCCCGCCCTTTGTCCAGCAAGGGCGGGGGAGGGAGAAGCCGCTATCAGAAGTGGGTGTTGACGCTCATATACCAGGTGCGGCCCGATTCGTTATAGGTCTCGGCGCCGGCACCGTACATTGTGCCGGTGGCGCCCCCGGTGGTCTGGGCGTTGCCCGCGCGCCAGTGGCGCTTGTCGAAGACGTTATCCACGCCGCCGGTCAGACTGACATATTTGGTAACGTCCCAGGTCGCGCTCAGGCCGAGGATGCTGTAAGGGCTGACCTCGTTCTTCTCGCTGCCGGTAACCGGTTGACCCTTGTAGTTGTACTTCTTCGGCTCCTGCTTGCCGTACCAGGTGAAGGTCGACTGCAGCGAAACGTCATCGCGAACCTGCCAGCTCAGGGTGGAGTTCAGCGTGTATTCCGGGATAATCGACAGACGATCGCCGGTCTCTTTGTTCTTACTCTGCAGCATATAGGTGATGTTGTTGGTCCAGTTCACGGTCTCGCTCACCGGCACGTTCAACGTCCCCTCCAGGCCTTCCACCACCGCTTTCGGCACGTTTTCCCACTGGTAGAGATCGGTACCTTTATTGTTTTGATAGACCGGGGCATAGCCCGCTTCAATTTTGTTGCGGTAGTCGTTGCGGAACCAGGTGACGCCCGCCAGCCAGCCGTCGCGTTTAAACTCGAGGCCAATCTCTTTGTTGATGCTGGTCTCGGCTTTTAAATCTTCATTCCCCTGCAGATAGCAGCCGTCTTTACTGGCGTAGCAGCCCTGGCCTTTACTGTAGAGAATGTAGTTCGGGTTGGTCTGATACAGGCTCGGCGCTTTATAGGCGCGGGCGATGCCCATCTTCAGCGTAAAGTCGTCCCACAGGCCCTGCGACAGGTTGAGGGATGGGCTCCAGTTATTGCCGACGATGCTGTGGTGATCGAAACGCAGCGCCGGGGTCAGCATGGTGGTGTCGGTCAGCTCCATGTTGTTCTCAGCGAACAGCGAGAAGATTTCCGCCTGCGAGTACGGGCTGCGGCCAGTGCTGTCGTAGCCCGGGATGGTGCCGCCCGACAGCGCCTGGGTATTGGAGGCGTTATCCTTCATCCGCTGCTGGTTCCACTCGCTGCCCAGCGTCAGGTTCTGATTAACCAGATAGTCGAACGGGATGCTGACTTCGCTGTGCAGCATCACATCCGCCAGATCGATATCCGTGAACTGGTTGCTGTTAAAGATCCCCTCGGTGCCCCCGGCCAGGCCTTCGCCTTTGCGCGAGTTGCGGGTGCGTTCGTACTGCGCCCAGTTGCTGGTGGTCACCCCGTTGTCCCAGGCGCCGTTCCAGGTGACCGAGTAGGTGTTGCGGTACAGACGGTTGGTCTCTTTACCGTAGTTCTCTTTCACCAGGTCGTTGGAGTTGGTGTTCTGGGTGTCGCCGGCGTAGAGGTTGCCCTGGCGGCTGTAGCCGGCTTCAAACTCCAGCGACTGCATCGGGGCGAATTCCCAGCGCACCAGACCATCGATGTTTTTATTTTGTACCCCTTCGCGCCCTGCAGGCAGGGTATCGGCATAGATCCCGGTACGTTCGGACTGATGACCCTGGTTGATATCCCAGGCGTCGGCCTGCGTTTTGTCGAGGTTACCGAACAGACGGAAGCTGAAATCGCCGCCCAGCGGGCCGCTGAGGCTGAAGTTAGTGCGTTTGGTGGAGCCTTCATCCTTGTGCTCCGGGGCGTTCATATAGGTGTTCCATGAGCCGTGCCACTCATCGCCGGTTTTTTTGGTGATGATATTCACCACCCCGCCGGCGGCGCCGTTGCCGTAGCGGGCGGCGGCCGGGCCGCGAATTACTTCGATGCGTTCGATCATCTCCGGCGGCACCCAGCTGGTGTCGCCGCGGGTGTCGCGCTCGCCGCGCCAGCCAAGGCGCACGGAATTGCGGCTGGTGACCGGCTTGCCATCGATCAGGATCAGGGTGTTTTCCGGACCCATGCCGCGGATATCAATCTGGCGGTTATTGCCGCGCTGGCCGCTGGTGGAGTTGCCGGTCAGGTTGACCCCCGGCATGGTGCGAATGATCTCCGAGACGTCGCGCGCCGGCGGGCGTTTGCGGATCTCATCGGCGGTGATGGTGGAGACGCCCGGCGCCTGCAGATTCTGCTCGGCGGCGGTGACCACCATGGTCTCTTCAGCAGCGCTGTTTTTATCGTCGGTGGCGGTTTCCGCTGCGCTTAACGGAAAAGCAACCCCGTAAATTCCCAGATTGACCAGCAAGGCCAGGGATTTGATCCTGTTATTCATTGTTATTCCTGCTCTTTAGTCGCCACGTTCCCCAAACGCCCCTTCCCACCGGGAGGGGAGGCGGCATAAATGTTGCCGGAAGAGGGCAAAGGCACTCCGTCGCTAACTGAATAAGCTCTCTTCGACATGTTTTGTGAAAGACGCGCTTCCCACGGCGCGCTAATACGCTATTGCAAATGCAAATAGTTATCAATAATATTATCAATAAAGAATTACAATTAATTAAAAAAGTCACGCTATACATAGGGTTAATGACAGAATGTTAAGGACAGGAAGCGAGGAGTGGTGGCAAACCCTGCAGGGGCCGCAGTGCCGCGCAGTGGATGACGCCATCGAGGTGACGTTCTGGTGGCGGGATCCGGCGGGGGATGAAACGCACTCTCCGCGCCGTCGGGTATGGCTCTATATCACCGGGGTGACCGACCACCATCAGAATGCGCGGCCGCAATCGCTGACGCGTCTGCCCGGGACCGACGCCTGGTCCTGGCGAACCACCCTGTCGCCGACCTGGCGCGGTAGCTACTGTTTTATTCCCTCCGACCGTGACGATGATTTTTCCCCTGAGGTGTTCAGCGCTGACGCGCCCGACCGCGCGCTGCTGCGCGAAGGCTGGCGCAAACTGCTGCCGCGGGCGATAGCCGATCCGCTGAACCCGCACAGCTGGCAGGGCGGACGCGGCCATGGCGTGTCGGCCCTGGAGATGCCGCAGGCGCCCGTGCAGCCCGGCTGGGACCAGTTTAATGAGGCGCATCCTCCCGCCCGATGCCTTGAGTGGCGCAGCGCGCGTCTGGGCAACCATCGCCGGGTCTGGATCTACACCACCGGCGAGGCCGTCGACCCGCAAACGCGGCCCCTGGCGATCCTGCTCGACGGCCAGTTCTGGGCCGAGAGCATGCCGGTGTGGTCGCCGCTGGCCGCGCTGACCAACGAGGGGAGTCTGCCGCCGGCGGTCTACCTGCTGATCGATGCGATCGACAACCAGCGCCGCGGGGTTGAGCTGCCCTGTCACCGCGATTTCTGGCTGGCGGTGCAGGAGGAGCTCCTGCCGCTGATCCGCGGCCATGCCCCGTTCAGCGACCGCCCGGAGCGGACAGTGGTGGCCGGGCAAAGCTTCGGCGGCCTGGCGGCGATGTTCGCCGCCCTCAACTGGCCGCAGCGCTTTGGCTGCGTACTCAGCCAGTCAGGCTCGTACTGGTGGCCGCATCGCGATGGCTGCGGGACGGGCTTTATCGGCGAACAGCTTCGCCAGGGTGAGGTGTCCGCGGCCGGGCTGCGCATCTGGCTGGAAGCGGGCCAGCGTGAACCGATTATTTTTCGCGCCAACCAGGCGCTGTTGGCGCAACTCACTACGACACAGCAGACGATTTTCTGGCGTCAGGTTGACGGCGGGCATGATGCGCTTTGCTGGCGCGGCGGGCTGACGGCAGGGCTTATCCAGCTCTGGCAGCCTCTGCTGTCGCACCCTTAGCACCGCGCTTTACGACAGGAGTTTGATATGCAATTCAGTAACCCCTTCGACAATCCGCAAGGGCAGTTTTACATTCTGCGCAATGATCAGCAGCAGTACAGCCTGTGGCCGGCGCACTGCGACCTGCCTGCCGGCTGGGCGGTGGTGTGCCCCCCGCAGTCGGCCGAGGCCTGCAACGCCTGGCTGGCGGCCAACTGGTCAACCCTGACCCCCGCCCATCATGCGTCATAAGGAGCTGACAATGACCACTCGTTTACCGCTGGTTGCCGCGCAGCCGGGGATCTGGATGGCCGAGCGCCTCTCCACTCTGCCAGGCGCCTGGAGCGTGGCCCACTATGTTGAACTGCGGGGCGCGCTCGACCCGGCGCTGCTGGGTAAGGCGATTGTCGCCGGTCTGCAGCAGGCGGACACCCTCAGCCTGCGCTTTGAGGAAGAGGAGGGGGAAGTCTGGCAGTGGGTGGCGGCCGACCGCACCTTTGGCGAACCGTCGATCATTGACCTGCGTACGGCGCCGGATCCGCATCGCGCCGCCACGGAGCGGATGCAGGCGGACCTGGCGCAGGATCTGCGTGTCGACGGCGGCAACCCGCTGGTGTGCCATCAGCTGCTGCGCGTCGGCGACGACCGCTGGTACTGGTATCAGCGATATCACCACTTGCTGGTGGATGGCTTCAGCTTCCCGGCGATAACCCGGCAGATCGCCGCCATTTACCGCGCCTGGCAGCGTGGGGAAGCCACTCCTGAGTCGCCTTTCACCCCCTTCGCCGAGGTGGTGGACGAGTACCAGCGCTACGCCGGCAGCGAGGCCTGGCAGCGGGATAAAGCCTTCTGGCAGGCTCAGCGCCAGGCGTTACCGGCGCCAGCCTCACTCTCTGCCGCGCCGCTGGGCGGACGCGCCGCCGGGAGCGATATCTGGCGGATGAAGCTGGAGATGAACGCCGACGCCTTCCGCCGTCTGGCTGGCCATGCGCCGCAGTGTCAGCCCGCTGACCTGGCGCTGGCGCTCACCACGCTGTGGCTGGGCCGCCTGTGCAACCGGATGGACTACGCGGCGGGCTTTATCTTTATGCGCCGGATGGGTTCAGCCGCGCTGACCTCGACGGGGCCGGTGCTCAATGTCCTGCCTCTGGCGGTGCATATTGACGCCCAGGAGACGCTGGCAGACCTGGCGATGCGCCTCGCCGCTCAGTTGAAAAAGATGCGCCGCCATCAGCGCTATGACGCCGAACAGATCGTTCGCGACAGCGGTAAAGCGGCAGGGGACGAACCGCTGTTCGGCCCGGTGCTGAACGTCAAAGTCTTTGATTACCAGCTGGATATCGATGGTGTGCAGGCAGTGACCCACACCCTCGCCACCGGCCCGGTCAACGATCTCGAGCTGGCGCTGTTCCCGGATGAGACCGGCGGGCTGTCGCTGGAGATCCTCGCCAACAAGGCCCGGTACGACGAAGCCGAGCTCCGTCGCCATGTGGCGAGACTGACCGCGCTGCTGGCGCAGTTCGCCGCCGATCCGGCGCTGCGCTGCGGCGAAGCAGAGATGCTCTCCGCCGATGAGCTGGCCCGGCTGGCGGCGGTCAACGATACCGTTGTGCCGCTGCCTGCCACCACCCTCAGCGCGCTGGTGGCCGACCAGGCGCGGAAGACCCCGGATGCCCCGGCGCTGGCGGACGCCCGCTGGCAGTTCAGCTATCGCGAGATGCGTCAGCAGGTGGTGGCGCTCGCGCAACTGCTGCGTCAGCGCGGCGTGAAGCCGGGCGACAGCGTGGCGGTGGCCCTGCCGCGCTCGGTGTTCCTGACCCTGGCGCTGCATGGCATTGTCGAAGCGGGGGCCGCCTGGCTGCCGCTGGACACCGGCTACCCGGACGACCGCCTGCGGATGATGCTGGAAGACGCCCGGCCGTCGCTGCTGATCACCTCGGAGGATCAACTGGCCCGCTTCAGCGATATTCCGGGGCTGGAAAGCCTCTGCTATCAGCAGCCGCTGGCCGCCGGGGATGACGCGCCGCTGGCGCTGTCAAAACCGGACCATACCGCCTACATCATCTTTACCTCTGGCTCCACCGGGCGGCCTAAAGGGGTGATGGTCGGCCAGACCGCCATCGTCAACCGCCTGCTGTGGATGCAGGATCGCTATCCGTTATCTGCCCAGGACGTGGTGGCGCAGAAAACGCCGTGCAGTTTCGACGTGTCGGTGTGGGAGTTCTGGTGGCCGTTTATCGCCGGCGCGCAGCTGGTGATGGCCGAGCCGGAGGCGCACCGCGACCCGCAGGCGATGCAGCAGTTCTTCGCCCGCTACGGCGTGACCACCACCCACTTTGTGCCGTCGATGCTGGCGGCGTTTGTCGCCTCGCTGGATGCCGACAGCGTCGCTGCCTGCCGCACGCTGCGGCGGGTATTCTGCAGCGGCGAAGCGCTGCCGACGGAATTGTGCCGCGAGTGGGAGCGCTTAACCGGCGCGCCGCTGCATAACCTGTACGGCCCGACGGAGGCGGCGGTGGACGTCAGCTGGTATCCGGCCTGCGGGCCTGAGCTGGCGGCGGTGACCGGCAGCAGCGTGCCGATTGGCTGGCCGGTGTGGAACACCGGGCTGCGCATTCTCGATGCCGCGATGCGCCCGGTGCCGCCGGGGGTGGCGGGGGATCTTTATCTCACCGGCATCCAGCTGGCGCAGGGCTATCTGGGACGTCCGGACCTCACCGCCAGCCGCTTTATCGCCGACCCGTTTGCCCCCGGTGAGCGGATGTATCGCACCGGCGACGTGGCGCGCTGGCTGACGAACGGCGCGGTGGAGTATCTTGGCCGCAGCGACGACCAGCTGAAGATCCGCGGGCAGCGCATCGAGCTTGGCGAGATTGACCGGGTGATGTCGGGCCTGCCGGACGTGGCGCAGGCGGTGAGTCACGCCTGCGTCTTCAACCAGGCGGCGGCGACCGGCGGCGATGCCCGACAGCTGGTGGGCTATCTGGTCTCTGACTCCGGCCTGCCGCTGGATACCGCGGCGCTGAAAGCGCGGCTGGCGGAACAGCTGCCGCCGCATATGGTGCCGGTGGTGCTGATGCAGCTCGCTGAGCTGCCGCTTAGCGCCAACGGCAAACTGGACCGCAAAGCGCTGCCGCTGCCGACCCTCGGCGGGGAGCGCAGCGGCCGGCCGCCGGAGCCCGGGATGGAAACCCTTGTCGCCACGGCCTTCAGCCAGCTGCTGGGCTGCGAGGTGAACGATATCGACGCCGATTTCTTCGCCCTCGGCGGTCATTCTCTGCTGGCGATGCGTCTGGCGGCACAGCTCAGCCGCCAGCTGGCGCGGCAGGTGACCCCGGGGCAGGTGATGGTGGCCTCGACGGTGGGCAAACTGAGCGCGCTGCTGGCTGCCGATCTCAGCGATGAGCAGGCCCGGCGCCTGGGGCTGGATACGCTTCTGCCGCTGCGCGAGAGCGACGGCCCGACGCTGTTCTGCTTCCATCCGGCCTCCGGCTTCGCCTGGCAGTTCAGCGTGCTGGCGCGCTATCTCAGCCCGCGCTGGTCAATAACCGGTATTCAGTCGCCGCGCCCGCAGGGGCCGATGGCCAGCGCCGCCAGCCTCGACGAGGTGTGCGAGCACCATCTGCGCACGCTGCTGGCGCAGCAGCCGCACGGCCCTTATTACCTGTTTGGGTATTCGCTGGGCGGCACCTTAGCCCAGGGGATTGCCGCCCGCTTGCGCCAGCGCGGCGAAGCGGTGGCCTTCCTCGGCCTGCTGGATACCTGGCCGCCGGAGACGCAAAACTGGGCAGAGAAAGAGGCCAACGGGCTGGATCCCGAGGTACTGGCGGAGATCGACCGCGAGCGCGAAGCGTTCCTCGCCGCCCAGCAAGGGCAAGCCTCCGGCGAGCTGTTCAGCGCTATCGAAGGTAACTATGCCGATGCGGTGCGGCTGTTAACCACCGCCCACAGCGCGAAGTTTGACGGCAAGGCGACGCTTTTCGTGGCGGAGAAGACGCGGCAGGCGGGGATGGATCCGCAGGTCGTATGGGGCCCGTGGGTGGCGGAACTGGAGGTGTTCAGCCAGAACTGCGCCCACGTCGACATTATCTCCCCGCAGGCCTTTGAAGCCATCGGCCCGGTGGTCAGGGAGATTCTGGGGTAACGGTTGAGTTCGGGCTACAGCAGGTAGCCCGGCTCAGCGTAGCGCAAGCCGGCGAAAGAGGAGATTACCGGCGGCCCAGCGGGACCACCAGCGGCGTATGCGCCACCGGATCCTCAATGATCGTGCAGCGCAGACCGTAAATCCGTTCAATCAGATCGGCGGTGACGATCTCCTTCGGCGCCCCCTCGGCGACGATCTTGCCGTCGCGCAGGGCGATCAGGTGGGTGGCGTAGCGGCAGGCCTGGTTAAGATCGTGCAGCACCGCCGCCAGGGTATAGCCCTTCTCGCGATTCAGCTCACTCAATAGCTCCAGCAGGTCGATCTGATGGCTGATGTCCAGCCAGGTGGTTGGCTCATCCAGCAGCATAATCGCCGTTTCCTGGGCCAGCACCATCGCAATCCACGCCCGCTGCCGCTGGCCGCCGGAAAGCGTGTCGACGCTCTGCAGCGCCAGATCGCTGATCCCGGTCGCCCGCATCGCCTTGTTCACCGCTTCTTCATCTTCTTTGCGCCAGCGGGTAAACAGCGGCTGGTGCGGATAGCGCCCGCGGGCCACCAGCTCCTGCACCGTGATATCGCCAGGAGTGGTGGCATTCTGCGCCAGCAGCCCGATACGGCGGGCAACCTCTTTACTGGCGTACTGCTGGATCTGCGCGCCGTCGAGCCAGACGTGGCCGCTGGCCGGCGTCATCAGGCGACTGAGGGTGCGCAACAGCGTCGACTTGCCGCAGCCGTTGGGGCCGATAATGGCGGTGAAGTGGCCGTCAGGGATGGTCACGTTCAGCGACTCGGCGATGGTCTTGTTACCGTAGGCCAGGGTTAACTGCTCGCCGCGCAAACGGGAGGGGACAGCACTCATTTTTTGCGGGACTCCTGAATCAACAATGCAATAAGGTAAATACCGCCGAGGCTGACGGTTAACACGCCAACCGGCAGCTGCCACGGCATAAACAGCCGCTGGGCGCCGTAATCGGCCAGCGCCAGCAGCAGCGCGCCGCACAGGGCCGACTGGGTCAGTCCCCAGCGGGCCGTGCCGCTCAGGCGGCGGGCGATATGCGGCGCCACCAGCGCAATAAATGAGATCGGCCCGGCCAGCGCCGTCGAGGCGGCGGTGAGCACCACCGCCACCAGCATCAGCAGCAGGCGCGAACGCTCGACCTGCACACCCAGCGCGCAGGCGGTATCGTCGCCCATCTCCAGCAGTCGCATCCGGCGAACCAGCAGGGCGCTGCCCACCAGCATCAACAGGATCAGCGGCGCCGACGGCCAGGTTTTACCCCAGGTCAGGCCGTTAAGCGATCCGGCGTTCCACAGGCCCGCAGAAAGGGCGGTCTCCAGCGAGGCGCGCAGCAGCAGCCAGGTGTTGAATGCCACCAGCATGGCGCGCACGCCGATGCCGATAATGATCAGGCGGAAGGTCTCGATCCCGTTGCGCCAGGCCAGCAGCCAGACCACCAGCGAGGTCAACACCCCGCCGGCCATCGCCGCCAGGGCAATCGCCGTCAGGTTCTGGCCGAAGAGGACCATCGCCACCAGCACGCCGCTCCAGGCGCCGGTGTTAAAGCCCATCACGTCCGGGCTGCCGAGCGGGTTGCGGGTCAGCGACTGGAAAATGGCGCCGCTGACGCCGAGCGCGGCGCCGATGAGCAGCGCCATTAACACCCGCGGCAGCCGCCATTCGTTCACCACCATCGCGACGTTGCGCGGCGCATCGCCGAACAGCGCCGAGAACACCTGGTCAATCGTCAGGGGCACCGGGCCTTGCGCCAGCCCGAGCAGGGAAATCAGCAGGCTGGCGGCCATCAGCACCAGGCAACTGGCTATCAGGCGGCGGGACGGGGCAATCACAGGCCACCTCCCCGCGGCTGGCGGCGCACCAGCCAGATCAGCACCGGCGCGCCGAGAAAGGCGCTCACCACCGATACCCGCAGTTCGCCGGGCACCAGCAGGCGGCCAATCACGTCGGCAAACAGCAGCAGGGCCGGGGTGGCGAGCAGGGTGACCGGCAGCGACCAGCGATGATCGGCCCCCACCAGCCAGCGCGCCATATGCGGCATCATCAGGCCGATAAAGGCGATGGGGCCGACGACGGCGGTGGCGCTGCCGCACAGGACGGTGATGACGATCAGGCCGATCAGCTGGGTGCGGGCGACGCGGCTGCCGAGGGCGGTGGCGGTATCGTTGCCGAGGCTCAGGCTGTTAAGCGCCCGGCTCAGCAGCAGGGCGGCGATCCCCGCTATCACCACCGGCAGCAGGACAATTTTCAGCGTCTGCAGGGTGCGGATATCCAGCGAACCGGCCTGCCAGAAGCGCAGCTGATCGTAGACGTCCGGGTTGAGCAGGGCGATGCCGTTGGACAGCCCCTCCAGCACCGCCGCAAGGGCGACCCCGGCGAGGGTGAGGCGCACCGGGCTCAGCTGGCCGCCGCCCTGACTGCCGGTAAAGGCCACCAGCAGCGAGGCGCAGAGCGCGCCGCAAAACGCCAGCAGCAGTTGCTCCTGCGGGGAGGTGATCCCGAACAGCGCCGCGCCGAGGACGATGGCGAAGCTGGCGCCGGAGTTGACCCCCAGCAGGCCGGGGTCGGCCAGCGGGTTGCGGGTGAGCGTCTGCATCAGCGCGCCGGCGAGACCGAGGGCGACGCCGGCCAGCAGACCGGCCAGGGTACGCGGCAGGCGCGCGTCCAGCACGATGGTGCAGTCGGCGCTTTGACAGGTTCCGCTGAAGGCGGTGAATACCGTGCCGATCGGCAACGATTTGGCGCCGATGGTCAGGCTAAGCGCGGCGGCTAAGGCGAGTAACAGCAACAATCCGGGCACGGCGACAGAGCGTACCGCGGTCGTAGAAAACGACATAACTGACATCCCTGATATGATAATGATAGTAATTATCGTTATCGATTTTATTCAGCTATGGTAGCATGACCCACAGTAAAAAGGGTATTAAAAATAACGACAAGGCGCTGTAATGAACCGACAATCCTGGCTGCTCAATCTCAGCCTGCTGAAAACTCACCCGGCGTTTCGCGCCGTTTTTATCGCTCGCTTTATCTCTATTCTGTCGCTTGGCCTGCTGGGCGTGGCCATTCCGGTCCAGATCCAGATGATGACCCATTCGACCTGGCAGGTCGGGCTGTCGGTGACGCTGACCGGCGCGTCGATGTTTGTTGGCTTGATGGTGGGGGGCGTGCTGGCTGACCGCTATGAACGTAAACGCCTGATCCTGCTGGCGCGCGGCACCTGCGGCGTGGGCTTTGTCGGTCTGTGTCTGAACGCCCTGCTGCCGGAGCCGTCGCTGGCGGCGATCTACCTGCTGGGGATCTGGGACGGGTTCTTCGCCTCGTTGGGGGTGACCGCGCTGCTGGCGGCGACCCCGGCGCTGGTGGGGCGGGAAAACCTGATGCAGGCCGGGGCCATCACCATGTTGACGGTGCGCCTTGGCTCGGTGATTTCGCCGATGATCGGCGGCCTGCTGCTGGCCACCGGCGGCGTGGCCTGGAACTTCGGCCTGGCGGCGGCGGGGACCTTTATCACCACCTTAACCCTGCTGCGTCTGCCGCAGCTGCCGCCGCCTCCGCAGCCGCGCGAGCATCCGCTGCGATCTCTGCTGGCGGGGCTGACCTTCCTCTGTCAGAGCCCGCTTATCGGCGGGATTGCGCTGCTTGGCGGTCTGCTGACCATGGCCAGCGCGGTGCGGGTGCTCTATCCGGCGCTGGCCGGGAGCTGGCAGATGTCGGCCGGACAGATTGGCCTGCTGTATGCCGCTATTCCGCTCGGTGCGGCGCTGGGGGCGTTGACCAGCGGCCAACTGGCCCAGACGGTGCGGCCGGGTGCGCTGATGCTGGCGACCACGGTGGGATCGTTTGTCGCCATTGCGCTGTTCAGCCTGATGCCGCACTGGGCGTTGGGCGCGCTGTGCCTGGCGCTGTTTGGCTGGCTGAGCGCTATTAGCTCGCTGCTGCAGTACACCCTGATCCAGACCCAGACGCCGGAAAATATGCTTGGGCGGATTAATGGTCTGTGGACCGCGCAAAACGTCACCGGCGACGCCATCGGCGCGGCGCTGCTCGGCGGATTAGGGGCGGTGATGACCCCGGCGGCATCCGCCAGCGCCAGCGGCTGGGCGCTGGCGCTCGTCGGCGTGCTGTTGGTGGGGCTGCTACGCGAGCTGCGCCGTTTCCAGCGCCCGGAAATCGTCAACGAAAGTTAAGTAGGGTGTGATTGCCCGGTGGCGGCTACGCCTTACCGGGCCTACAGTCTCGGGCATTGTAGGCCGGTGCAAGCGCCGCGCCGCCCGGCAAAGAGTTCAGGTTGCGTACCCGTCCTGATGCCCGGTGGCGGCTGCGCCTTACCGGGCCTACGGTCTGGCCTGGGGGACTCTGGCATTGTAGGCCGGGCAAGCGCAGCGCCGCCCGGCAAAAGAGTTCAGGTTACGTTCCCGTCCTGATGCCCGGTGGCGGCTACGCCTTACCGGGCCTACGGTCTCGGGCATTGTAGGCCGGGCAAGCGCAGCGCCGCCCGGCAAAAGAGTTCAGGCCGCGTACTCGTCCTGATGGCACGGCCCGCCTTAGCCGAACAGGCTGGAGAGACGCTGGAGCACCAGCAGGGCGCTGTAGTAGTCAAGACGGAAGGTCTCGGTGCCCAGCGGGTAGACGCGTTTGCCTGCGACCGCCGGGAGATGCGCCAGCAGCGGGTTGGCGTAGATGGCATCCGCATCTTTCTGGTCGCCGGCGAACAGGAACAGGCTCTGGCCGTTCAGACCGGCCGCGAGGTTCTCCCCGCCCAGCTGCACGATATCGTGGCGTTTACCCTGGCTATGGCTGGCGGGCAGGCCGCCCGGCAGAGTCGCCAGGCTAAAGCCCAGCTGTTCGAGCATCTGCCCCTGGGCCGATGCCGGCGTCCAGATATTGGCGCTGTGCGCGGCGGCGGTATAGACCAGGGCGGTCACCGGCTGCGGCGGCAGTTTCATTTTTTCTTTTAACGAAACGAGCTGTTTATTGAAGTCGGCTATGCGCGCGCTGGCCTGCTGCTCATGGCCGGTGATCTGCCCCAGTTGGGTGAGCAAGATTTGCCAGCTTTTATCGTCATAGTTGATGACCAGCGTCGGAGCGATCGTTTTGAGCTGATCGTACAGCGGCAGGGCAGAGTCGCCGCCGGTGGCGCTCACCAGGATCAGATCCGGCATCTGGGCGGCCACCGCTTCCGCGCTTGGTTCGCCGATGTACAGCCGCGCCAGCTTGCGGGCTTTGGCGACCTCGCTCCACTGGCGCAGAAAGCCCTGACTATCGGCGACGCGGTTGTTCGGCGTGGTGGCGCCGCTGGCGACCACCGGAGCGTCAATCGCCAACAGCGAGCCGGTGAGGGTCACGCTGGTGGAGACAATGCGCAGCGGCTGGCTTGGCAGGGTGTGTGTCCCGTAGCTGTCGGTGACCTGGCGCGGCCAGTCCGCCGCCTGGGCTGAGGTAATTCCTAAAAGCAACAGCATGCCGGTCAGCGCACCGCGGCGGCAGAAAGAAAAGAAGTTCACGTCATCGCATCCTGATTCGAAAGGTAATAAATGCGTCTCATTTTCAACTTTGCGTCAGCAGGATGCAAGCCAAAGTGGCGCGCAATGACGTAACGCGGTTGACATGGCGGGCAATACCTTTTAGGTTAGCCAACCAAAATACAAATGATAATTATTCGTAATATATTTATCGTTTTTGGAGGATGATATGGAAACGTCACTGGCTGAGGATGTACAGAAACACACCCAGACCCTGTCTCCGGACAGCTTCTTCTTTATGTCGCCGTACCGCAGTTTTAGCACCTCCGGCTGCTTCCGCCGCTTCTCACAGCCCGCTGTCGGCGGCGATGCGCTGAACGGCGAGTTCCAGCAGCAGATGGCCGCCGCTTTTGCCGAGGCCCGCGCGGCGGGGATCCGCAAGCCGGTGATGGTGGGGGCTATCCCGTTCGACACCTGTCAGCCTTCCGAGCTCTATATCCCCGAGCGCTGGGAAGCGTTCTCTCGCCCGGAAAAACAGCGTTCCGCCCGCTACGCCGCGCCGCTGGAGACAATGGAAGTGGTGGAGCGCCGGGAGATCCCGGAGCAGGACGCGTTTTTAGCCATGGTGGAACGCGCTGCCGCGCTGACCGCCACCCCGGAAGTGGACAAGGTGGTGCTCTCAAGGCTTATCGATATTACCACCCGCGACCGCGTCGATAGCGGCGCGCTGATGGAGCGACTGATCGCCCAGAACCCGGCGAGCTTTAACTTCCACGTGCCGCTCTCCGACGGCGGCGTGCTGCTGGGCGCCAGCCCGGAGCTGCTGCTGCGTAAAGACGGGCCGCGCTTCAGCTCATTGCCGCTGGCTGGCTCCGCCCGTCGTCAACCGGACGATGTGCTGGACCGGGAAGCGGGCAACAGGCTGCTGGCATCCGGCAAAGATCGCCACGAGCACGAGCTGGTGACCCAGGCGATGAAGAGCGTGCTGGGCCCGCGCAGCAGCCAGCTGTCGCTGCCGGCATCGCCGCAGTTGATTACCACCCCAACGCTCTGGCACCTGGCAACACCAATCGAAGGCACCGCGCTGGCGCAAGAAAACGCCATGTCGCTGGCCTGTCTGCTGCACCCGACCCCGGCGCTGAGCGGCTTCCCACACCAGGTGGCGAAGCGCCTGATTGCCGAACTGGAACCCTTCGACCGTCAGCTGTTCGGCGGCATCGTCGGCTGGTGTGACGATGAAGGCAACGGCGAATGGGTGGTGACCATCCGCTGCGCGCGTCTGCAGCAGCGTACGCTGCGCCTGTTTGCCGGCGCGGGAATCGTTCCGGCCTCCTCGCCGCTGGGCGAATGGCGCGAAACCGGCGTCAAACTGACCACCATGCTTAACGTATTTGGCTTGAATTAAGAGGCAAGGATGATTGCATTTACCCGTTGGCCGGATGCGTTCGCGGCCCGCTATCGTCAAAAAGGCTACTGGCAGGATCTGCCGTTAACCAATCTGATCACCCGTCACGCGGAAAACGACGCCGTGGCGATTATCGATGGCGAACGGCAGATTAGCTACCGCCAGTTTAATCAGCTGGTGGACAACCTTGCCTGCTCGCTGCAGCGCCAGGGACTGAAGCGCGGGGAAACCGCGCTGGTGCAGTTGGGCAACGTCGCCGAGTTTTACATCACCTTCTTTGCGCTGCTGCGCATCGGCGTCGCGCCAGTGAACGCGCTGTTCAGCCATCAGCGCAGCGAGCTTAACGCCTACGCCGCGCAGATTAAACCGGCGCTGCTGATTGCCGATCGCGAGCACGCGCTGTTTGCTGACGATAGCTTCCTCCATGCGTTTATCGCTGAGCATCCTTCCCTGCGCGTCGCACTGTTGCGTAACGACGGCGGCGAGCGCGATCTGGCGACGGAGATTAACCGCCCGGCGGATAACTTTGTCGCCAATCCAACCCCTGCCGACGAAGTGGCCTTTTTCCAGCTCTCCGGCGGCAGCACCGGGACGCCGAAGCTGATCCCGCGCACCCATAACGATTACGACTACAGCATCCGCCGCAGCAACGAGATCTGCGGGATCAACGCTGAGACGCGCTACCTCAACGCGCTGCCGGCGGCGCATAACTATGCGATGAGTTCCCCGGGTTCGCTCGGCGTCTTCCTCGCCGGTGGGCGGGTGATCCTCGCCGCCGACCCGAGCGCCACCCTCTGTTTCCCGCTGATTGAACAACATCAGATCAACGTTGCCTCGCTGGTGCCGCCGGCGGTCAGCCTGTGGCTGCAGGCGATCCATGAATGGGGCAGCAATGCGCAACTGCAATCGCTGGAGCTGCTGCAGGTCGGCGGCGCGCGCCTGTCGGCGACCCTCGCCGCGCGCATTCCGGCGGAAATCGGCTGCCAGCTGCAGCAGGTGTTCGGCATGGCGGAGGGGCTGGTGAATTACACCCGCCTTAACGACAGCCCGGAGCGGATCATCCATACCCAGGGCTGCCCGATGTGCCCGGACGATGAAGTGTGGGTAGCGGATGCCGATGGCAACCCGCTGCCGCGCGGCGAAGTGGGCCGCCTGATGACCCGCGGGCCGTATACCTTCCGCGGCTACTACAACAGCCCGCAGCATAACGCGGAAGCCTTTGACGCCGAGGGGTTTTACTGCTCCGGCGATCTGATTTCGATCGATGAAGACGGGTATATCACCGTCCAGGGCCGGGAAAAAGATCAGATCAACCGCGGCGGCGAGAAGATCGCCGCTGAAGAGATCGAAAACCTGCTGCTGCGCCATGAGGCGGTGATCCACGCCGCGCTGGTCAGCATCGAAGACAACCTGCTGGGCGAGAAAAGCTGCGCTTATCTGGTGGTGACCTCGCCGCTGCGCGCCGTCGCGGTGCGCCGCTTCCTGCGCGAGCAGGGGGTGGCTGAATTTAAACTGCCGGATCGCGTGGAGTGCGTTGCCGCGCTGCCGCTGACGCCGGTGGGCAAAGTCGATAAAAAACAATTACGTCAGTGGCTGGCCGAAGGCAAGCTGGGCTGAAGGAGAACAGAGAATGGCAATCCCTAAATTACAGGCATATGCGCTGCCGGAAGCCAGCGATATCCCGGCGAACAAAGTCAACTGGGCCTTTGAGCCGTCGCGCGCCGCGCTGCTGATCCACGATATGCAGGAGTATTTCCTCAACTTCTGGGGCGAAAACAGCGCGATGATGGAGAAAGTGGTGGCCAATATCGCCGCCCTGCGCGACTTCTGCAAACAGAACGGCATTCCGGTGTACTACACCGCCCAGCCGAAAGAGCAGAGTGATGAAGATCGGGCGTTGCTGAATGATATGTGGGGGCCGGGCCTGACCCGCTCGCCGGAGCAGCAGCAGGTGATTGCCGCGCTGGCGCCGGATGAAGACGATACCGTGCTGGTGAAATGGCGTTACAGCGCATTTCATCGCTCGCCGCTGGAGGAGATGTTGAAAGAGGCCGGCCGCGACCAGCTGATCATCACCGGCGTTTATGCTCATATCGGCTGCATGACCACCGCCACCGATGCTTTCATGCGCGATATCAAACCGTTCTTTGTCGCCGACGCCCTGGCGGACTTCAGCCGTGAAGAGCACCTGATGGCGCTGAAATACGTCGCCGGCCGCTCCGGCCGCGTGGTGATGACCGAAGAGCTGCTGCCGCTGCCGGCCTCCAAAGCGGCGCTGCGCGCGCTGATCCTGCCGCTGCTCGACGAATCCGACGAACCGCTGGATGATGAAAATCTGATCGACTACGGTCTGGATTCGGTGCGGATGATGGCCCTGGCCGCCCGCTGGCGCAAAGTGCACGGCGATATCGACTTCGTGATGCTGGCGAAGAACCCGACCATCGACGCCTGGTGGGCGCTGCTCTCCCGTGAGGTGAAATAATGGCGGCGCTGGATTTCCACGGCCAGACCGTGTGGGTGACCGGCGCAGGTAAAGGGATTGGCTATGCCACCGCGCTGGCTTTCGTCGAGGCCGGGGCTAACGTCACCGGTTTCGACCTTGCCTTTGACGGCGAAGGTTATCCGTTTGCCACCGAAACGCTCGACGTCGCCGATGCCGGTCAGGTACGCGACGTGTGCGCGCGGCTGCTCAACAACATCGAACGACTGGACGTGCTGGTGAACGCCGCCGGGATCCTGCGCATGGGCGCCACCGACCAGCTGAGCGCGGAAGACTGGCAGCAAACCTTCGCGGTCAACGTTGGCGGCGCGTTTAATCTGTTTCAGCAGACGATGGCCCAGTTCCGCCGTCAGCGGGGCGGGGCGATCGTCACCGTCGCCTCCGATGCCGCGCATACGCCGCGTATCGGCATGAGCGCCTATGGCGCCTCGAAAGCGGCGCTGAAAAGCCTGGCGTTAACCGTTGGCCTTGAGCTGGCAGGCAGCGGCGTGCGCTGCAACCTCGTGTCGCCGGGCTCCACCGACACCGATATGCAGCGCACCCTGTGGGTCAGCGACGATGCCGAGCAGCAGCGGATCCGCGGCTTCGGCGAGCAGTTTAAGCTCGGCATCCCGCTGGGCAAAATCGCCCGCCCGCAGGAGATCGCCAATACCATTCTGTTCCTCGCCTCTTCTCACGCCAGCCATATTACGCTGCAGGATATTGTGGTCGATGGCGGCTCGACGCTGGGGGCGTAAATGGCCTGGAAGCGAGAGCTCACGCTGGCGGCGCTGAACGCCAGCAGCGAAAACACCATGGTGGCGCATCTTGGCATCATCTACACCCGACTGGAAGCGGGGCTGCTGGAGGCGGAGATGCCGGTGGATGCGCGCACCCATCAGCCGTTTGGTCTGCTGCACGGCGGCGCCTCCGCGGCGCTGGCGGAGACGCTGGGCTCGATGGCCGGTTGGCTGATGACCGAAGAAGGGCAGTGCGTGGTGGGCACCGAGCTTAACGCTACCCACCATCGTCCGGTCTCCAGCGGGAAAGTGCGCGGCGAATGCCGACCGCTGCATCTTGGCCGCCAGAGCCAGAGCTGGGAGATAGTGGTGTATGACGAGAAGGGGCGGCGCTGCTGCACCTGTCGTCTGGGCACCGCGGTGCTGGGCTAAGAAGCCGCTATTTCCCCGGCTTGCGCTACGCTTAGCCGGGCTACGTATCGGCGCAATGAGTAGCCCGGATAAGGCGCAGCGCGCCGCCATCCGGGAATTTCCCTGCTCGCGCTGCGCTTAGCAGGGCTACGGTTTATGGACCAGGAAGCTGCTATTTCCCCGGCTTGCGCTACGCTTAGCCGGGCTACGTATCGGCGCAATGGGTAGCCGGGATAAGGCGCAGCGCGCCGCCATCCGGGAATTTCCCTGCTCGCGCTGCGCTTAGCAGGGCTACGGTTTCTGGACCAGGAAGCCGCTGTTTCCCCGGCTTGCGCTACGCTTAGCCGGGCTACGTATCGGCGCAATGGGTAGCCCGGATAAGGCGCAGCGCGCCGCCATCCGGGAATTTCCCTGCTCGCGCTGCGCTTAGCAGGGCTACGGTTTCTGGACCAGGAAGCCGCTGTTTCCCCGGCTTGCGCGACGCTTAGCCGGGCTACGTATCGGCGCAATGGGTAGCCCGGATAAGGCGCAGCGCGCCGCCATCCGGGAATTTCCCTGCTCGCGCTGTACTTAGCAGGGCTACGGTTTCTGGACCAGGAAGCCGCTGTTTCCCCGGCTTGCGCTACGCTTAGCCGGGCTACGGATCTGTAGGTCGGGTAAGGCGTTAGCCGCCACCCGACAAACAAACGGCACCGTTCACGGTAATCCTTTCATTCATTTTCCTGCCTTAAGTGATCTCGCTAGCAATGTGAGACAAATCTCTGTGGGTGTACGGCATCTGCGCTGTTTCGATGTTGTTAAATTCTGCGTTGTGATCTAGAAACAAAATGTAACATCCTGATTACCCTACCGGTGGACCACAACAATGAATAATTCAGGGAAATACCTTATCTGGACACTGCTCTCCGTGATCGGAGCCTTTGCCCTCGGCTATATCGCCTTAAACCGGGGTGAGCAGATAAATGCGCTGTGGATTGTCGTCGCGGCGGTCTGCGTTTATCTGATCGCATATCGTTTCTACGGTCTGTATATCGCCAAAACCGTTCTCGGCGTTGACCCGACGCGGATGACGCCGGCGGTACGACATAATGACGGCCTCGATTATGTTCCGACCGACAAAAAAGTGCTGTTCGGTCACCATTTTGCCGCCATTGCCGGCGCGGGGCCGCTGGTGGGCCCGGTGCTTGCCGCGCAGATGGGCTACCTGCCGGGGATGATCTGGATCCTCGCCGGCGTGGTGCTGGCGGGGGCGGTACAGGACTTTATGGTGCTGTTTGTTTCGACCCGTCGCGATGGCCGCTCGCTTGGCGAACTGGTTAAAGAGGAGATGGGGCCAACCGCTGGCGTCCTGGCGCTGGTGGCCTGCTTTATGATCATGGTCATCATCCTCGCGGTCCTGGCGATGATCGTGGTGAAAGCGTTGACCCACAGTCCGTGGGGGACATACACCGTCGCCTTTACCATCCCGCTGGCGATCTTTATGGGTATCTATATTCGCTACCTGCGCCCGGGGCGCATCGGCGAGGTGTCGGTGATCGGCCTGGTGATGCTGGTGTTCGCCATCATCTCCGGCGGTTGGGTGGCGGAAAGCCCGACCTGGGCGCCGTGGTTTGATTACACCGGCGTACAGCTGACCTGGATCCTGGTGGGCTACGGCTTTGTCGCCGCGGTACTGCCGGTCTGGCTGCTGCTGGCCCCGCGCGACTACCTCTCCACCTTCCTGAAAATCGGCACCATCGTGGGGCTGGCGATTGGCATTCTGATTATGCGCCCGACCCTGACCATGCCGGCGCTGACCAAGTTCGTCGACGGTACCGGCCCGGTGTGGAGCGGCAACCTGTTCCCGTTCCTGTTTATCACCATCGCCTGCGGCGCGGTCTCCGGCTTCCACGCGCTGATCTCCTCCGGCACCACGCCGAAAATGTTGGCCAACGAAGGCCAGGCCTGCTTTATCGGCTACGGCGGCATGTTGATGGAATCCTTCGTCGCCATTATGGCGCTGGTGGCGGCCTGTATTATCGATCCGGGCGTCTACTTCGCGATGAACAGCCCGATGGCGGTGCTGGCGCCGGCGGGAACCACCGATGTGGTCGCCTCGGCGGCGCAGGTGGTCAGCGGCTGGGGCTTTAGCATTACGCCTGATACGCTGCATCAAATCGCCAGCGAGGTCGGCGAACAGTCGATTATCTCCCGCGCCGGCGGCGCGCCAACCCTGGCGGTGGGGATGGCCTACATCCTGCACGGCTCGCTGGGCGGGCTGATGGATGTCTCGTTCTGGTACCACTTCGCCATTCTGTTTGAGGCGCTGTTTATCCTGACGGCGGTTGATGCCGGCACCCGTGCGGCGCGCTTTATGCTGCAGGATCTGCTGGGCGTGATTAGCCCGGGGCTGAAAAAAACCAGTTCGCTGCCGGCCAACCTGCTGGCGACCGCGCTGTGCGTCCTGGCGTGGGGCTACTTCCTGCATCAGGGGGTAGTGGATCCGCTGGGCGGGATTAACACCCTGTGGCCGCTGTTCGGTATCGCCAACCAGATGCTGGCGGGGATGGCGCTGATGCTCTGCGCGGTGGTCCTGTTCAAGATGAAACGCCAGCGCTACGCGTGGGTGGCGCTGCTGCCGACAAGCTGGCTGCTGATCTGTACCCTGACCGCCGGCTGGCAGAAGTCGTTCAGCCCGGACACCAAAGTGGGTTTCCTGGCCATCGCTAATAAATTCCAGGCGATGATCGACAGCGGCAACATTCCGCCGCAATATACCGAATCACAGCTGGCGCAGCTGGTGTTTAACAACCGTCTCGATGCCGGGCTGACCATCTTCTTTATGATTGTGGTGGTGGTGCTGGCGCTGTTCTCGATTAAAACCGCGCTGGCGGCGCTGAAAGAGGATAAACCGACGGCGAAAGAGACGCCGTACCAGGCGATGCCCGCCGATGCGCAAACTATAACCGCGCAGGCGAAGCGCGCGCATTAACCGGTGTGCCGGGTGGCGGCTTCGCCTTACCCGGCCTACATTTCTGATCCTCCTTCTCCCTTTGGGAGAGGGAAACAAAAGAGAAATGACTTATGTTCGACACCCTCTCCAAAGCGGGAAAATATTTAGGCCAGGCGGCGAAGATGATGATCGGCGTGCCGGATTACGATAACTACGTCGAGCACATGCGAATAACCCACCCGGATCAGACGCCGATGACCTATGAAGAATTCTTTCGCGAGCGCCAGGACGCGCGCTACGGCGGCAAGGGCGGGGCGAAGTGCTGTTAACCCTCTTTCGGCAGATAGAGGCTGATCTGCTCCTGGGTACAGCCGTAAATCGCCGCCAGCTTCTCGCGGGTGCGCTTCTGCGGACGGGAGTCCAGCGCTTCCAGCTGTGATACGGCGGACTGGCTGATGCCGAGTTTAGCCGCGACCTCCTGCTGGGATAGCCCGCGCAGGATGCGCCACGCGGCCTGCAGACTGACGTTTTCTTTATGCATCACGTCGCATACTTCGCCTGGTAGCATGACATTATCATAGATGTCTGATTCATAAGGAATATCTTCCCAGTCGCTTTCATCCTCGTCGTCGTACTCCAGCAGAGCCAGGCGCATACGAAAGTAATCGCTGTAAGGAATGACGACATACTGGTCTTTTCCTTCTTCATCCTTGATGTACTGAATAGTCATATTCGGTATCTTCCTCATGAAGGTAGGTGGTGGTGGTTCGGCGTTTAACCGCCACGACGTAGCAGGTATCGCCCGGCGGATCCCCAAAGGTGTAGATGACTCTGTAATCACCTAATCGCAGCCGGTAGTGGTTTTCGGGAGAGGACAATTTTTTGATATCCGAGATAGGTGAAGCTTTATCATCCATCTTCTCCAGCCTGGATTTAATGCGGCTCTTATACCGATTATCGATTTTAGAAAATGGCTTATCTGCCGTTTTTGACCAGACAATCTTCATCCGTACCTCCACTGTACGCCCACACAAAATATAAGGAAATAATAAGACTATTAGATAAATTCCGAATTTCTTATGGGGTACTGTAGAGCGGAGAAAAAACGCAGGTAAGAGGCAAAACGCAACCCGTCGAGGCGGCGCGGGAAGGCCTCTGTCGGGCGACAGAGGCTTGCAGAAAATGTGCGATCAGGCGTTCAATCCGCCATCCACGTCCAGCCCCGTACCGGAGATCTGCCCGGCGGCCGGGCTGGCGAGGAAGGTGACCGCCGCGGCGATGTCTTCCGGCTGGCCGTAGTGACCGACCGCAATCATCTGGCGCTGGGCTTCCGCCTGTTCTCCGTCTTCCGGGTTCATATCGCTGTTGGTCGGCCCTGGATGGACAAGGTTAACGGTGATCCCGCGAGGGCCTAAATCACGCGCCAGGCCACGGGTCAGGGCGTTGAGGGCGGACTTGGTCATGGCATAAACCGCGATGCCCGGCATGGCCACGCGATTAGCCAGACAGCTGCCGATGTTGATGATCCGTCCGCCATCGGCCATATGCACCAGCGCTTCCTGGGTGGCGATGACCACCCCACGAATATTGACGTTGATAAGCGCGTCAATGTCCGCCAGCGTCATGGATTCCAGTGGACCGCCGCGGGCGATCCCGGCGTTGTTGACCAGAATGTCCAGCCCGCCGAGGGACCGGGCCGCATGGGTGACGGCATCCTGAATAGCCTGCGCGCTGGCGCTGTCGGCCTGCACCGCCTCGCCGTGCCGACCCAGGGCCTTTATTTCATCGGCGACCGCCTGGGCTTTATCGGCCGATTTTTCATACGTAATAACCACATCGGCACCGGCGCGTGCCAGCGACAGCGCGATTGCGCGACCCAACCCACGGCTGGCGCCGGTAACCAGCGCCTTTTTACCTGTTAAATCGATCTGCATGATGACCTCGTTGCGAGAGTGGTGAGCATCATCATTAGGTATAGACGGTCGGGGTGATTAACGGCTGAAGTATTCCACCTTCTCAAACGCCGCGCGCAGAACCTCAGGGGTTAACGTCACTGGTAAATAGTGAATCGACTCGCCCGGGCGCAGGGTATGGGCAATGACCCGGTCCAGTTCTGTGCGGTTATTGATATCGACCTCCAGTGCCGCCAGGGTGGTCGGCAGGTTAAAGCGCTGATACGCCTGCACTAACTGCGCCAGTACATCGTCCTGAGCAAGCAGGGCGCTCTGTACCAGAATGCCGTAGGCGACTTTGGTACCGTGGAGGAATTTATCCGTCTGCGGCAGCACCGTCAGTCCGTTGTGCACCGCATGGGCGGCGGCGACCCGGGTGTAACGTTCCCCCAGCCCGCCAACCATCCCGCCGCCGGCGATAATCGCCTCTACCACATCGCGAAACGCCTGGGTCAGATCGCCGCGGCGCTGGTCCGCCAGCGCCGTTTCGCTGCTGGCCAGCAGCACGTCGCGGATCGCCAGCGCGCCGTTAATCCCCAGCCGCACGGTGAGCGGCAGCGCCTCCGGTTGCGGCGCCAGCACCACGGCCTCATACCATTTGGCTAAGGTGTCGCCAATGCCCGCCAGCAGGTACTCCGCCGGGGCGTTGAGAATGATGCGCGGCTCGACCAGCACCAGGAAGTTGGCGTCATCGAAGATCTCAAAATTCAGGGCCTGTCCGGCGTCGCTGTACCACACCGACAGCGGCGTCCACGCCGCGCAGGTAGCGGCGATAGTCGGGATGGCCACCAGCGGTACCCCCAGGCGGCGGGCCAGCACTTTCGCGCTGTCGAGCAGCGCGCCGCCGCCGACGCCAATCACTACCGCCCGATCATCACCGGAGCCCTGCACCAGCTCCGCCACGTCGCGTTCGCTGCAGTGGCCGGTAAAGCGGATCTTTTTTGCCTCCGGCAGGTGGAAGGCCGCCGGCAGAAAAGGTTCGGCGCCGGCCAGGGCGCGCTCGCCATAGACCCACACCGCCCGCGAGAGCTGGTCGGCGCTGAAAAAATCGCTCAGCCGCTCAAGGCTGCCAGGGTGGGAGAAATAGTTGGCCGGGCCGGGTACGACGCGGATATCGCTGTTGCTCATGGAAGCTGTCCTTATAGGTGTTAGGCTAAACTGATGTTATGTCTGGACATCCAGATGGCTAATATTATTTCGTTGTATCTTATGCTTTTTACGCAGTTGTCAGCCAGCGGCGGCTATGAAAAATTCGTTAAATCAGAAGATTAATTACCGCACGGGAACAGTGATGAGCGCGAACCGCCTTGAGATGCATAACATTAGCCTGGCCTTCTCCGGCTTTCAGGCACTGAACAAGGTGGACTTTACCCTTCATGGCGGGTCGGTGCATGCCCTGACCGGGGCCAACGGCGCGGGTAAGTCGACGCTGATGGCGGTGCTGTGCGGCACCCACGCTCATTATGAAGGCGAGGTGACGATCAACAACCAGCCGGTCACCATTCGTTCGCCGCGGGATGCTAAACAGTTGGGGATCCACCTGGTGCAGCAGGAGGTAGATGTGGCGCTGGTACCTGGCCTGAGCATTGCGGAAAACATCATGCTGGACAGGCTGGCGGAGCCGGGCATGGCGTTTCGCTGGTCGCGGGTTCGGCAGCTGGCGCGCGAGGCGCTGGCGCAGCTGGACGTGGCGCTGGACGTCAGGCGCTCCATTGACAGCTGCACGCTCGCCGAAAAACAGCAAATCCTGCTGGCTCGCGCTCTGTCGCACCATTGCCGCTTTTTGATCCTCGATGAGCCCACCGCGCCGCTGGATCAGCATGAAAGTGAGCGACTGTTTGCGGTAGTACGCCGTCTGCAGCAGCAGGGGATCGGGGTGGTGTTTATTTCGCATCGTATCCATGAACTGAAGGCAATCTGCGACACCCTGACGGTGCTGCGCGACGGGCGGCTAATTGAGAGCGGCCCGATGGCGCCGCTGAGCGGCGAACAGATCGTCGAAAAGATGCTGGGCCACGAGCTGAGCGATATCTTCCCACCGCCGCGCCCGCCGCACGGCGAAGAGGTGCTGCTGCAGGTTGACGGTTTGCATGATGAGGCGCTGCTGCAGGATATTTCGCTGCGTCTGCGGAAGGGGGAAATTCTGGGTATCGCCGGGCTGGCCGGCGCGGGCAAAACCGAGCTGTGCAAAGCGCTGTTCGGCGCCAGCAAAAGCCGGGTGCAGCGTGGCGAGCTGAACGGCCAGCCGTGGCGACCGCGCGATCCTGCCGACTCGGTGGGGCGCGGCCTGGCGCTGGTCCCGGAGGAGCGGCGCAAAGAGGGCATTTTCATCGAAGAGCCGATCGCGATGAACCTGGCGGTCAGCGCCGATAACAGCTTTTCGCGCTGGAGCCTGTTTGGCCATCGGCAGGCCTGGCGCTGGGCGGAGGAGGTGATTGCCCGCCTCGGCGTGCGCGCCACTGGCCCGGGGCAGATGCTGCGCCGTCTTTCCGGCGGCAACCAGCAGAAGGTGGCCATTGGCAAATGGCTGCGCAGTCATGCCAATGTTTTGATTTTTGACGAACCGACCAAAGGGGTCGATGTGAAAGCTAAAACCGATCTGTTCATGCTGATCGATGGTCTGGCGCGGGAAGGCAAAGGGGTGATTTATGCCTCGGGTGAATTCGCCGAGCTGGTCGGTTTATGCGACCGCATCTGCGTGCTATGGGACGGACGGATTGTGGCGGAGATCCCCGGCGCGGAAGCCCGGGAAGAGACGTTGCTTTATTATTCAACCGGAGGAGCGGCAGCGTGAGCAAGGCCCTGGCAGTAAACGCGACGGTATCGGGCCGTCAGCGATTTTTTGATTTTCTCTATAAGTGGGGCATGTTGCTGACCGTGGTGCTGCTGGTGGCGGTCTTTGGCCTCGCCTCGGACAACTTCCTTGATCCGTTCAACATCATCAACATTCTGCGCTCGATCGCGATTGTCACGGTGATTGCCATCGGGGTGTCGATTTCTCTCACCATTGGCGGCTTTGATCTGTCAGTGGGATCGACGGCATCGCTGGCTAACGCGCTGGTGATTTCCCTGTTTGTCTGGCATGGCCTGGGGACCACCGAAGCGATTCTGATCACCCTCGCGCTCTGCACCCTGGTGGGGCTGTTTAACGCCTTTCTGATCGTGGTGCTGCGCATTCCTGACATGCTCGCCACCCTGGCCAGCCTGTTTGTGATTCAGGGCGTGGCGATGACCTACAGCTACGGCGGTTCGATTACTGAAAACATGGTGCTGCCGAGCGGCGAGATGGCGGAAGGCACTATCCCGGCGGCCTTTGGCGCGCTGGGGCAGGTGCCGACCATCGTCATCATCATGCTGGTGGTGACGCTGGTCGCCCAGCTGGCACTGTCGTTCACCACCCACGGACGGCGGATGTACGCCATCGGTGGCAACCCGGAGGCCGCGCGGCTCTCCGGCCTGCGGATCACTCGTTACAAAGTCGCAGCATACGTGATTGCCTCGCTGCTGGCCGGGCTGGGCGGCATTCTGCTGGCCTCGCGTATCGGATCCTCGCAGGTCAACGCCGGCGGCGGCTATCTGATGGACGCGGTGGCGGCGGCCTGGATCGGCTTTTCGCTGGCGGGCTCCGGTAAACCGAACGCCCTGGGGACGCTGGTGGGGGCGGTGATCCTCGGCGTGCTCTCCAACGGGCTGGTGATGCTCTCGGTGCCGTATTACGCGATGGACATTATTAAAGGGTTGGTCCTGGCTGGCGCGCTGGCACTGACCTATTTTCAGCGCCGTACTTAACATTTTACAGGGTAAACAGCATGAAAAAGATCGCACTCTCTCTGATGACGCTGGGTCTGCTGCAGTCGACGGCGGCGCTGGCCACTGCCCCGACGCCGGTGCCGGCGGCGATTGCCGAGCACAGCGGCCCGATCCGTATTGCGGTGATCCGCAACCTGGGGTCTGACGATAACACCACCCAGTTTGTCTCCGGGGCGCTGCAGGAAGGCAAAAAGCTCGGTTTCAAAATCAGCACCTTCCTGAGCAACGGCGATGACGCCAAATTCCAGGACTTCGTCAACCAGGCCATCAGCCAGAAATACGATGGCATTATTCTCTCCCAGGGGCGTGACCCGTATTCCACCGCCCTGGTGAAGAAGGCGGTGGATGCCGGGATCAAAGTGGCGGTGTTCGATACCGCGGTGAGCGGTGAGATCCCCGGGGTGACGGTCAGTCAGCAGGATGACGCGTCGCTGACCGAGCTCTCTTTTGGCCAGTTGGTGAAAGACTTCAACGGCAAGGCCAACATCGTCAAGTTGTGGGTGGCGGGCTTCCCGCCGATGGAGCGCCGTCAGGCGGCTTACCAGACGCTGCTGAAGCAAAATCCGGGGATTAAAGAGCTGGAGTCGATCGGCGCCGTGTCATCCGATGTGCAGGGCGACACTGCCAACAAGGTGGGGGCGATCCTCGCCAAGTATCCGAAAGGGAAAATCGACGCGATCTGGGGCACCTGGGATGCCTTTAGCCAGGGGGCCTATAAAGCGCTGAAAGAGAATGGCCGCACCGAGATCAAACTCTACAGCATTGATATTTCCAACCAGGATCTGCAGCTGATGCGCGAAGCCGGCAGCCCATGGAAGGTGAGCGTGGCGGTGGATCCGAAGCTTATCGGCGCGACCAACGTGCGGCTGATCGCCAATAAGATCGCCGGCGAGCCGACGCCAGCCACCTACGACTTCAAGGCGGCGGCGATCCCGCAGGCGCTGCTGGCGGCCCAGCCGGGGGCGGTGAACGTGGCGTCGCTGGGGAAAATTATCCCTGGCTGGGGCCAGACCGAAGACTTTATCGCGCCGTGGTTCGCGACGCTGGAAGCGAAAAACAAATAAAATCAAGCCGGGTGGCGGTGGGCGGCGGCCTGGTGCCCTCACCCCGGCCCTCTTCCGCAGGGAGAGGGGGAAAAACCATGCCACCGGGCGAGAGGGATCCCCTATGTCAGCATTACCTTCCCCCGAATACAGCCGCAATATGCGGCTGATTGGCCATAGCGATCAGGGCGGTCGTCCGGACGGCGTGCAGCTGATGGTGCACCGCGGATTCGCCTATATCGGCCATATGGTGTCGCAGGGCTTTTCCGTGGTCGATGTTCGCGATCCGACCCGGCCCACCACCGTCAACTATATTGCCGCGCCGCCGGGCACCTGGAACGTGCATCTGCAGGCGCATGACGATCTGCTGCTGGTGATCAACGCCCGGGATCTGTTTGCCGACGCCCGTTTTGCTGATGAGAAGGTCTACTACACCCGCTCGGTGGGCGACACGGTCAGCGATGTGCAGGACAAGGGCTGGAGCGCCGGGCTGCGTATCTTTGATATTTCCACTCCCGCGCAGCCGCGGGAAATCAGTTTCCTGTCGCTTAACGGCATCGGTATTCACCGCATCTGGTACGTCGGCGGCCGCTGGGCGTATGTGTCCGCGCTGATCGACGGTTTTACTGACTACATCTTCCTGACCATCGATCTGGCCGATCCGCGTAAGCCCGAAGTGGCCGGGCGCTGGTGGCTGCCGGGGATGCACCAGGCGGGCGGTGAAACACCGGACTGGCCGCAGGGCAAACGCTATGCGCTGCATCACGCCATTATTGCCGGGGATACCGCCTACGGCAGCTGGCGCGACGGCGGCCTGACGCTGCTGGATGTCAAAGACCGTACCCAGCCGACGCTGATTAGCCATCGCAACTGGAGCCCGCCGTTCGGCGGCGGGACGCATACCGCGCTGCCGCTGCCGGATCGTGACCTGCTGGTGGTGCTTGACGAAGCGGTGCTCGACAATCAGGAGGACGGTGAGAAGCTGATCTGGCTGTTTGATATCCGCGAGCCGGCGAACCCGGTGAGCATCTCGACTTTCCCACAGCCGGATGAAATCGACTATGTGGCGAAAGGGGCGCATTTCGGTCCGCACAACCTGCATGAGAATCGTCCCGGCAGCTTTGTCAGCTCAACGCTGATTTTTGCCACTTATCAGAATGCCGGCGTGCGGGCTTACGATATATCTAACCCGTATCGTCCGCTGGAGACCGGGGCGCTGGTGCCGGCGGCGCCGAAGACGATGATGGATACCCGTCCCGGCCGCCCGCAGGTGATCCAGTCCTGCGATGTGTTTGTCGATGCGCAGGGCATTATCTACAGCACCGATTACAACGGCGGGCTGTCGGTGATTGAGTATCTGGGATGAGGACAAGGTAAACGCAAAATTGTGCTCGCATGTCTGCCGGGTGGCTGCTTTCGCCTTACCCGGCCTACAAAAGACTGCAAGATCAAACCGTCATGCGGTTATCTGTAGGCCCGCGCAAGCGCAGCGCCGCCGGGCAATCCCTGATGATTGCACTTTTTTAGGGTTTGCTCCCTCTCCCTGTGGGAGAGGGTTGGGGTGAGGGCAAGGTAAACGCAAAAAGGCAATGACAATGGCCTTTTTTAGGGTGTGCTCCCTCTCCCTATGGGAGAGGGCCGGGGTGAGGGAAAACAGGCCGCACTCAGCTGTACTGGCGTACCCGCGCCAGCAGCTCGTCGACGCTGTCGATACGCTCGGCCAGCACAATCAGCGCTTTGCCGAGGGTAATGGCGTGGCGCAGGCATTCATGGCGCATGGCGTCGTCCTGGATAGTGTCGATATCCGCGACGTGCGACAGTCCGACGCTGCGGCGGATCAGTTCGCTGCCGCAGAAGCCAACCGCGTCGGCCCAGACTTTCTTCAGAAAGGCGGAAGCGTAGCCGGGGTAAGCCAGCGCCGCGTCGCGGGTTTTCTCCGCCGCCAGCGCCTGGAAGCGTTCGGCGAAGGTGGTCCACAGCTGGTGGATATCGTTCAGTCGCTGCTCGCGTGCGGCGGCGGCGTCGCGAATGCCGAGCTGGCCCGGCAGGCCGCAGTAGTTAAGCAGCAAGTTGCCGATGGCGGTGCCGATATCGAAGCCAATGGGGCCGAAATAGCCGAACTCGGCGTCGATGGCCTTCAGGCTGCCTTCGGCAACGAAGATCGACCCGCTGTGGATATCGCCGTGCAGCAGCGCTTCCGCATGGGCAAAGAAACGATGCTTCAGCGCCGCCACCGCCAGCTTTAGCTGGGCGTCGTCGCGCAGGACGGCAACATCGGCCTCCAGCTCCGCCGGGTAGTTATTACGCTCGTGGATCTGATACGGGTCGTTAAAGAACAGATCCTCGGTGATCTCGCACATCGCCGGGTTACTAAACTGCGCCACCTGCGCTTTTTTCTCGTGGGGATGGAGATAGAAATCGCTGGTGTGGAACAGCACCTGCGCCAGATAGTCGCCAAGCTGGCGGGCCGCCTGCGGGTAGTAGACGTTAGCGATAAGCTCCCCGCGCCAGATGCGGTGGTCGGAAAGATCTTCCATCACCATCACCGCCAGCTCGGGATCAAAGTGATGGATTTTTACCGTGTGCTGCGGACTGTGCTGATAGTGGGCGACCAGGGTCTGCGCTTCCAGACGGGCGCGGTCGAGGGTCAGGGGCCAGGATTCGCCGACACAGCGCACGTAGGGCAGGGCCTGTTTGACGATCGCCCGGCTGACGCCCTGGCGATCGAACACTTTAAACACCAGATTGAGGTTGCCATCGCCCACTTCCTGCGCGCTGACCAGCTCCGATGGGTTGTCGATGCCGGCGAACTGCTGCGCGTAAGCCACGGCATCGTGGGCGGTGAAGGTATGGTATTGCGACATTGCCTCGATCCTCGAATTCTGATTAAGCCGTTCAGACGTCTATACTTCTGGATTCCATCCTGACACAATGTGATACAACAACGCAACAGGGATTTAACGACATGCAGACATTACAGACCACCAGCCTGCGGGTGAGTGAAAATCAGCTTTTTATTCTCGACCAGCAGGCCTTGCCGCAGGAAAAACGCTGGCTGGCGGCGGATAACGTTGCGCTGCTGGTGGACCATATTCATGCCCTGCGGGTGCGCGGCGCGCCGCTGATTGGCCTGTCCGCCAGCCTGCTGCTGGCTCTGCTGGCCCAGCGCGGCCTGAACCGGGATGCACTCCAGCAGGCGCTGGAGACGCTGCGCGCGGCGCGGCCGACGGCGGTCAACCTGATGAATAATCTGGATCGCATGAAGCAGGCGCTGGCCCGGGAGGATTACCCGCAGGCGCTGGAAGCGGAAGCTTTGCGTCTGGTCGAAGAAGATAAACAGTTGTGCGACCGCATCGCTGAGGCGGGCAGTGCGCTGGTGAAGCCCGGCAGTCGACTGCTGACCCATTGCAACACCGGTGGCCTGGCGACCGCCGGGGTAGGGACCGCCCTGGGGGTTATCGCGCTGGCGCACCGGCAGGGAAAGGTGGCCAGCGTGTGGGTCGATGAAACCCGGCCACTGCTGCAGGGCGGACGTTTAACCGCCTGGGAGCTGGGCGAACTGGGCGTGCCGTATCAGTTGATCACCGATTCAATGGCCGCCAGCCTGATGGCGCAGGGGCAGGTGGATGCGGTGTGGGTCGGCGCCGACCGTATCGCTGCCAACGGCGACGTGGCGAATAAAATCGGCACCTATTCCCTGGCGGTTTTGGCCCATTATCACCAGATCCCGTTTTACGTCGCTGCCCCGCAGACCACCCTCGACCGCCATTGCCCGAACGGCGCGGCGATCCCCATTGAGCAGCGCGCGGCGGCGGAAGTGACCGGGGTGGCGGGCAGCTTCGGCGCGGTACAGTGGGCGCCGACGGGGGCTGCCGTTTACAATCCGGCGTTCGACGTCACGCCTGCTGGGCTGGTGAGCGGCTGGGTGCTGGACAGCGGGGTGGTCACCCCGGCGCAGGTCGCCGCCGGGGCGTTTGCGCCGGACAATGGATAGCCGACACCGTGCCGGGCCTGGAAAAAATGGCTTTCCCGGGCCCGGGCAAGCGCTGCATTGCTACGGCAGGACCATGGCTACCGCCGGGGCGGATGACCGGTCGATACGCTGACCGAGGGCGGTAATAGCCGCCTGGAAGGGACACAGCGTACCGACGTCGGTCTGACGGCAGCCCGGCTGACGCCACTCCTGACGCAGCATCGGGTGCTGCGCGTCCGGCGTCTGCAGACGACGCAGGTCGTCGAGGCCTTGCGCCTGGAAATAGACCCGCAGATAGCGTTCCCCGCTCTTCGCGTTGCGCCAGCGCTCCAGCACCAGGCTACTGCCCGGCGGGATATTTCCCCGGCTGTAGCCCGGCAGCTGCCAGCTAAAGTTCATCAGCGTGCGCACCATGGCGATATTGGTGTCATGGGCCACCAGCAGCAGCCAGCGTACGTTCGGATTCGCCTCCGGTTTGACGCCGTCGAGCATGGCGTTGAGCAGCACCGACCCG
Organism: Klebsiella sp. w6; assembly: GCF_033100215.1. Lineage (NCBI taxonomy): Bacteria > Pseudomonadati > Pseudomonadota > Gammaproteobacteria > Enterobacterales > Enterobacteriaceae > Klebsiella > Klebsiella sp. w6. The sequence goes on along the minus strand of NZ_CP136907.1, from coordinate 4,056,783 downwards.
CGTTTTTGCGCGGTATACAGCACGTCGTTACTGAGATCGTAGTTTTCCGTTAACAGCGGCAGCAGGGCGGTGATCTGCCTGGCCTGGGTGATCTTGCCCCACGCCAGCTGGCTGAGAGGCAGGTTTTCACTCCAGCCGAGACGCAGCGTCTCCACCATATTGGCCATCACGCTCAGTCCGCTAATAGTGGTTTTCCCGCTTTTGCTCTGCTCCACCTGCCAGGGGGTGTCGAAGATCGGGCAGGGTTTATCGGCCTGACAAACCGCCTGTTGCAATAGCTGGATGGCCGGCGCCAGCGCCTGCCGACGCTGCGCCAGATCCCCGGCCTTCTCTTTCACCGCCGCCAGCTGGCGGGCGGGGTCGGTTTGCGTGGCGGCGAACTTATCGGTCTGAAACAGGGGATCGGCATCCCCGCTGACATAATGGATAGCGACGCCGCAGCCGGGGAAGGCGCCATCCACCAGCGCCTGGGCGGTCGCCCGCGTCCGCTGCAGCGGGCTGGCGCGCACGTAAATCGACTCCGCCGTCGGGCATCCCGCCTGCAGCAGGCCGAGCTGGCGATAGTGCTGGCCTTCCTCACGTCCTTTGTTAACCACGGCGGCATAGCCATGGCCGGTGAGCTCGCCGTCATGGGTGGTCCACTCGGTCCACGGTCGGCCGGTGGCGGCCTCGATGGCTTCCCGGTTGCCGGCCGTCGGCGGACGAATACCGTGGCGGCTGAGCTCGACCACTTTCTCCAGCTGCCAGTCCGCGGCGGCGGCAGATTGCAGCGCCAGCAGCGGCAGCGCGCAGGCGATAAACAGGCGTAACAGCCCCTGATGTCTTGCAGGCATCATATCTTCTTCCTTATGCGTTAATCGGTTATGAGGAGAACGAGGTCTGCCGTTCGACGGCATGGCGCCGGGCGACGATGGCGGCAGTGGTAAAACAGAGTAGCGCGGAACCCAGACCGGTACCCACCCAGAACAGCGCCAATGTGCTGAAATCATACAGCGTTTTGCCGTTCTCAAGGATAGCCGTTTTATCAATAATGATCCCGGTGAGAAACTCGCCCAGGCCGGCGCCGGCGTAGCTGGCGATGCCGATGGTGCCGAGCGCGGCCCCGGCGGCTTTGCGCGAGGAGATATCGACGGCGATCAGCCCGCCGAGGAAGCAGGTCAGGGCGCCAATGGTGGCCCCGAAGATAATCATCGCCAGAATATCAGTGTAATAATTGTGCGGCGACCAGAGCATCAGGGCGAAGCCGGCGGTGTTCAACAGGCTGATAAACCCGGCCATCACGCTGCGGTTGCGTGGGAAAAAGCGGTCGGAGAGCATGCCGGCGATGATGGTCCCGGCGATGCCGGCGATGGCGTTGACGCCGATAATCCCGGACGCCTCCAGCGTGGAATAGGCTTTATCCTGCTCGAGAAAGAAGATCCCCCACGAGTTGACGGCGTAGCGGTCGATGTACATAAAGGCGGAGGCGAGGGCGAGGGTCCACAGCGCCGGGTTGCGCAGCGCCAGCAGCTGGTTTTTAAACACTGAGCCGCGGGCTTCGGCCTCCTCCTGCGGTTCATCGCGGATGACGTTGATGGACGGGAAGCCACTGCTCTGCGGCGAATCGTGCATGAACAGCACCAGCAGCACCACCCCGGCGGCGCCGAGCGCGGCGGTGGACAGGTAGCCCATCTGCCAGCCAAATCCGGCGATCACTGCGGCGATCACCATATAGGTCACCGCCTCGCCGATATTATGCGCCGTCGACCAGATACCATAGAAGGTGCCGCGCTCCTTAACGCCGTACCAGCGCGCCAGCGAGACCGCGCAGGGGCCGACGCCCATCGACTGGGCCCAGCCGTTGATCCCCCAGAAGATGGCCAGCAGCAGGGCGTTGGTGGTCATCCCCATCATCAGGTTCATCCCGGCGCTGAGCAATAAACCGAGGCTCATATAGCGCACCACGTTGGCGTGATCGGCGATAAAGCCGTTGACCAGCTTGCCGATGGCGTAGCTGAAGAACAGGGTTGAGCCGATCATGCCCAGCTCCGTCGGGGTGATCCCCAGATCCACCAGCGCGCTTTTGGCGACGGTGAAGGATAACCGGCAGACGTAAAAGGTGACGTAGGCCAGGGTCATGGCGATAAAGGTTTGCCAGCGCACCCGGCGAAAACGCTGTTCATCAAACGCGGCGCCCGCTTTCGGCGGCGACGCCCGGAAAAAAGCGATAATTCCAGACATAGGTGGTTCTCCGCAGGTCGGAGGCCTGACTGATTGATGTGGTTCGTCCGTGAATGAAGTTATCGTTACTGTGTAGAGTACATAATCAGAGATAGCCTGACCCGTAAGGGTTAATGTAAGGGTTGTGGGATCATCTTTTTCAGCTGCGGGTAGAGCGTCTGGCTGGCCAGCAGTAGCGGGTTGCCGCGCTGGATCCCCTCCTGCGCCAGAAAATCGTTGCTGGCGCCGCCCGCTTCGCGCATCAGCACCAGCCCCGGCAGAGCGTCCCACGGGTTCATGTGCGGCTCGTAGTAGCCAATCAACCGGCCCGCCGCCGCCCAGGCGCTCATCAACGCCCCGGAACCGTTGCGGATAAACATGCCGCCGTCGCTGAGCAGCGCCTGCAGAAACGGCAGAAAGTCCGCCGGGGTGACGCGATGCGAGGTGCCGACGCCCATCACGCCCTCTTTGACCGTCGTCGCGGGGTGTGGACGGATCGGGGCGTCGTTGAGCCAGGCGCCATGGCCCCGCAGGGCGTGAAACAGCTCGCGATGGTTGGGGTCGTAGACCACGCCGATGACCGGTTCGCCGTCGGCGACGATCGCCAGCGACAGGCACCAGGTGTGCAGGCCGTTGAGGAAACAGCTGGTGCCATCGATGGGGTCGACCACCCACAGGATCCGGGCGTCGGGCAGGCGGGTACCGCTCTCTTCGCCGAGAAAGCCATCTTGCGGAAACGCGCTCTGAATGCGCTGTTTGACAAAGGCCTCCACCCGTTTGTCGGCCACGCTGACCACATCCTGCAGGTCATCGCCTTTATGGTCGACGGTCAGCGCCTCGCGCTGTTGATAATATTCAAACGCCAGCTCAGCCCCCGCTTTCGCCAGCTCGCAGGCCAGACGGTAGCGGGCCTGTAGCGCTTCTGATTCCTGAGATTGCATAGTGACTCCCTATTTTGCACACGTGTGCATTTTGCGTGAAAAAAACAGCCCCGAAGGGCCGAATGAGTGTGGCCGGGTTTCGCAGAAGATTCTGTGATCGCTCCAGCATAAAATGATTTTTTCATTTCGCACTATGACGAATAATTAGTTTCACCGGCACTTCGCGATGGCGTGAGGGCAGGCTGAAGCGGGCGATCCGCGTCATCAACAGATCCACCGCGTGGTGCGCCAGCAGGGCGGTATTCTGCTGGACGGTGGTGAGCTGATAGGGCTGCCAGTCCGCCTGCGGGATATCGTCAAAACCGACGATGGCCGGCAGCGGGGCGGGGGCGTCCCGCAGGCCATCCAGGGCGCCCAGCGCCAGCATATCGGTGGCGCAGAACAGCGCCTGCACTCCTGGGTTTTCAGCAACCAATTCTCTGGCGGCCTGGTAGCCGGCCTGATAGCCGCCGCCGTCGCAGAAGCGGCTGCTCACCGCCATACCCGACGTCCGGGCGATGAAAGCCTCATAGCGCTGGCGGGTGCTGAAGTTCTCGCGATTTTCGCCAATAAAGCCAACCTGCTGCCAGCCTCGACGACTGAACAGATCCGCCACCAGCTTCGCCCCCTGGGCATTATCGCTGCACACCCGGTCGCAGCCGGCGAGGTCCGCATGGCGGTTGATCAGGGTGACGGGGATCTTGCGCGCCAGATACTCTTCCGCCAGCGACAGCGGCGGCGCGCCGGAGGTGATGATCACCCCGGCGACGTGATAGCTCAGCAGTTGTTTAAGCGAGGGGGCGAGCTGCTGCGGATCGTCAGCGTTCATCAGCAGCGGCATAAAGCCATTGAGCGCCAGCTGATGGACCAGCGGCGCCAGCAGTTTGCTGCGAAACGGGTTGTCGAAACCGGCGGTGACGATGCCGATAAAATTACTGCTGCCAGTGATCATCGTCCGGGCGATGATATTCACCTGATAGCCCAGGGCTTCCGCGGCGCTCAGCACCTTCTGCCGGGTCTTCTCCGACACCGAGGCGCCGGGGGTGAAGGTGCGGGAGACCGCCGAGCGCGAGACGCCGGCCAGTCTGGCCACGTCCTCGGCCTTAATCCATTTTTTATCGCTCATCGTCGTTTCGCGCCGTCTGTTTTCCAGGAAGCCGACGCCCGGGCGGGCGTCGGTCACGCACACTGCCTGAAAAGGTATCACAGAAAGGCGCCGACGCGCAGCGCCTTGCGCCTTATGCCGGGTAGCGGATGTGCTCCACCTCACGCTGCAAAATCACCTTGCCGTGGCGAATGGAGGTCAGCACCCGTGCCTGACGACGGACGGCCTCGTAGTCGTTTTCCGCATCGAGGATCAGCAGGTTCGCCGGGCGGCCTTCGGCGAGGCCGTAGTTATCGCCCAGACACAGCGCCCGGGCGCTGTTGTCGGTGACGAAGTCGAGGCAGCGCTGCAGATCGTCATAGCCGAGCATATGGCAGATGTGCAGCCCGGCATCCAGAATGCGCAGGATATTGCCGTTCCCCAGCGGGTACCACGGATCCTGAATCGAGTCCTGGGCAAAGCAGACGTTGATGCCGGCGCGATCCAGCTCCGCCACCCGGGTGACGCCGCGCCGTTTCGGCCAGTTGTCAAACCGGCCCTGCAGATGAATGCTTTCGGTCGGGCAGGAGATGAAGTTGATGCCCGAGGCTTTCAGCAGGCGAAACAGCTTTGAGCAGTAGGCGTTATCATAAGAGCCCATCGCGCAGGTGTGGCTGGCGGTGACCTGCGCCCCCATGCCGCGCACCCGCGCCTCCTCCGCCAGTACTTCAAGGAAACGCGATTGCGGATCGTCGATTTCATCGCAGTGGACATCCACCAGGCGGCCGTAACGCTGGGCGAGGTCCATCAAAAACATCACCGAGCTGACCCCTTTGTCGCGGGTGTTCTCATAGTGCGGAATGCCGCCCACCACGTCGGCGCCCATCTCGATGGCGCGGGTCATGAGTCCGCGGCCGTCGGGGTACGATTCGATTCCCTCCTGCGGGAAGGCGACAATCTGCAGATCGATAAGATCGGCGGCCTCTTGTTTCACCGCCAGCAGCGCCTTCAGGGCCGCCAGCGACGGATCGGTGACATCCACATGGGTCCGGACGTGCTGGACGCCGAAGTCGCGCAGCATGCCGATGGTTTTCAGCGCCCGCTGGCGGGTGTCCTCCGGGGTAATACTCGCTTTGCGCTGGCTCCAGCGGGTGATGCCTTCAAACAGGGTGCCGCTGCGGTTCCACTCCGGCTCGCCCGCGGTGAGGGTGGCGTCAAGATGGATATGCGGCTCGACGAAGGGCGGGATCGCCAGCCGGCCCTGGGCGTCGATATCCCCGGCGTCGGCACTCTGCATCGCGGCCTGGGCGGAGATGCGGTGAATCATCCCGTCCTGCAGGTCAAGAGTAAACAGCGCCTCCTGGCGGCGCAGGCGAGCGTTAATAATTTTCATGGTGGGTCCTGTAAATGGTTTTGCGATAAACGCCAGATCACCAGCGCGACCGAGGCGTTGAGATGAAACTGGGGGTGGCTGACCGGGTAGCCGGTCAGTTTTTCAATACGCTGGATGCGCTGATGCAATGTGTTGCGATGCAGGCCCAGCCGGTCGGCGGCCCGCACCACGTTGCCGTTCTCCTGCAGCAGCGTCTCGAGGGTCTCCAGCAGCAGCCATGGCGCTTTGCGGCCCGGCTCGATCAGGCAGCCCAGGGTGTCGTGCATAAAATCGTTGAGCAGCGCCGGGTCGCTGACCGCGGACAGCAATTTGATAAACCCCAACTGCTGATAGTCGCTGATACGCTGGGTCGGCCGCAGGGTATCGCACAGATCCAGCGCCTGGCGCGCCTGCGACAGCGCCCGCGGGTAACCCTGCAGCTGCCTGACCGGTGCGGAGAGGCCGCAGAGCAGCGACAAACCCTCCTCTCCGTCCGCCAGCGCCTGCAGCCACTGCTGCAGCCATTTTTTCTGCTGAAAGCCTTCCCCCTCCTCATCCGGCAGCAGGAAAAGAAACATATTGCTGCGCTCCAGCAGCGGGAAGGGGTTGCCCTGCTGGTTGAGCTGCTGCTGCAGCTGCTGACGCACGCTGCGGTGGGCCTGCAGCAGCCAGGCTTCGGCCTGCTCGGGCGGGAACTGGCGAAACAGGCGGGACAGCCCCTCCAGACGCAGCGCCGCCAGCCGCAGCGGACGGGTAAAATCGAGCTGCTGATGGAGGGCGCGCTGATGGAGCATCTGCAGATCCGGATAGTCGCCGGTGACCAGCTGCATCAGAATGTCGCGCTGTGACTGCAGGGCGTTTTCACTGCGGACCAGCGCGGTGCCGATGCGCTCGGTGACAATTACCATCTTCAGCAGGTAGGGCTGCTCAATCAGCGGAATGCCCAGCTCGTCGGCAAGGGCGATCAGCGTGGCGGGAATGGCGTGGATATAGGCCTCGCCGGTGAGGATCACCATCCCGGCGATGCCGCGCTGTTTTCCCTCCATCAGCAACTGGATCAGGTTGGCTTCATCACGGGGATGGTTGATGCCGGTAATAAAGACCAGCTCGCCGCCCATGATCCACTCGGCGATATGTTCATTTTCCGCCACGTAGTACCAGCGTACGGCCCGCTGCAGCCCTTGCTTTCCCGCCCGCAGACGCAGGGCGGAGAGTCCCTCAAGGGCCAGCAGTTCGCTGACCGTCAGGCTCATGGCTCCTGCTCCGCGACGGCGGCAGGCTGGCGTTTGCTTAGCAGGCTCAGGACGATATAGACCAGCGCGGAGACGGTGATCCCCACCAGCGGCGCGATCCACGGTGACAGATAGGCCACCACCGCGCCGGCGGCGTAGGCGCCGAGTCCCAGCCAGTTAAAACGCGGCAGGCGGGCGTTCTGCAGCAGGGGATAGCGCCCGCCGCGGGCGAACCAGTAGTCGGCGAGGATCACCCCGCCAATGGGCGGAATAATACTGCCCAGCAGCACAAGGAAGGGGATCAGCATTTCATACATACCGCCAATAGCGAGCACAATGCCCACCCCGGCGGCGGCGATGGTTAGCGTCCGGCGACGTTCGCTGCGCAGCAGATGGCAGGCGGCGGCGGAGACGTTATAGATGGTGGGTCCCTGAATGGTCAGCAGGTTGAGACACAGCATGATCACCGCGGCGACCGACAGCCCCTGCAGGATCAGGACTTCCACAATATCGGCCTGTTGATAAACGATGGCGCACCAGGCGCCGGCGACGATCATCAGCCCGTTGCCGATGAGGAAGCTGCCCATGCTGGCGAGAATGGCGGTCCGGCTGGAGTTAGCCAGCCGGGTCCAGTTCGTCGCCTGGGTGGCGCCGCTGGCGAAGGTCCCGAAGACCATGGTGATGGCCGCCGACCAGGTCATGGTGTCGCTCGGGGCAATATGGGTCATCGCCTGCCAACCGCCGGCGTGGTGCAGCGCCAGATACATGGAGACCATCAGCAGCACAAACATCAATGGCACCGACAGGCGCGACAGCGCGTCCAGTCCCTTGTAGCCAACCAGCGCGGTGACGCAGAACAAAATACCAAACAGCACCATCAACGGCTGGGTCAGCGCCTCGGGCAGGGCGAGGATCTTCACCAGCGAGATAGCGACCGTGGCGGTGCCCCAGGCGTACCAGCCCAGTTCGGCAAAGCCAAGAATAAAGTCGGCCAGCTTGCTGCCGATCTCCCCGAAGCAGAACCGGCCCATCAGCACCGTATTCAGGCCGCTGCGCGCGGCGATCCAGCCCAGCGACGCGGCATAGAGGGCCAGCAAGGCGTTGCCGATGACGGCTATCCACAGCAGATTGACGATGGAAAAGGAGACGCCGAGTTTGCCGCCGGCAAACATCGTGCCGGTGAAAAAGGTAAAGCTGAACAACACCATGGCGATGGAAAATACGCCTTTGCGTCCGGCGGCGGGCGCTTCGACGAGGGGAAAATCATTGCTGTTTGACATCCTGGAACCTCTGGCTGGTAGATGGGCGGTGATAGCCGGAAGTAGCAAAAGATGTGCCAGGAAAAACCGGGCACGGGGAATATCACAGGATGTGCACAGTGCACAGTAATGAGGAGGTAAAGAGGAGGAGATGCCATTTTAGTGGGCATCCTGCCATGTTTTGCACCAGTCCAGGGCAGAAGAGGGCGGCGAGCGCATCCCTGGCGCAGGAGGAGAATTTCAGCCAGGGCGATCCGCCAGTTTTTGGCCAGCGAGTAGTGGAGAATAGCGGTGTACTGAAAACGGTTGGTTAAATCACTGTGAATAAAGGTTATTTAATATGCATTTATGGTATAACCATTTGTCTTGTGTGTGTTTCCTGAAATATTGTCCCCTCCGGTTAGCGGTGTTAGTATCGGATAAATAGCCATTTAGACGGCTAAATAAATCATCGCTAACCTAAGGAACTGCTATGTGGCAAGAAAGACTCGCGCAACTGGTCACCACCTGTCATTGGATCGGCGCGAAAGGCTGGGCGCCGGCGACCGGCGGCAATATGTCGGTGCGTCAGGATGACACCTGGTGCTGGCTAAGCGAGTCGGGCCGCGACAAAGGCAGCCTGACGACCGAGGATTTTCTGCAGGTTGAGATCGCCACCAACCAGGCGCCTTCCGGACGGAAGCCGTCGGCCGAGACCGGCCTGCACACCCTGGTGTATCGCCTGTTCCCGGAAGCCAATGTGGTGCTGCATGTGCATACCGTCAACGCCACCGTGCTGTCGCGCATCGAAAAAAGCGACACGCTGGCGCTGCAGGGGTATGAAATGCAGAAAACCCTTAGCGGGCAGCACAGCCATCTCGATACTGTTCCGGTCGCCATCTTTGATAATGACCAGGATATTGACGCCCTGGCGGCGCGGATTGCCGATTATGCGCAAACGCGCCCGCTGCGCTACGGCTTTCTGCTGCGCGGCCACGGCCTGACCTGCTGGGGGAAAGATATTCAGGAGGCCCGCCGTCAACTGGAGGGGCTGGAGTTCCTGTTCGAGTGCGAGCTGATGCGCCGCCGCTACGAGCCCTGAGCCGGAGCAGGTATGGATTTTTATCTTGGGATCGATATCGGCACCTCGCGGGTGAAAGCGGTGCTGTTTGATCAGCATTTCACCGCCTGCGCCAGCGCCGCGGAAAACACCTCACCCCGTCTGTCGGCCAATGGCTACGCGGAACAGGATATGACCCAGCTGTGGCATTCGGTGCTGGCTATTCTGCGCCAGATTGCCCGCCACCCGGCGCTGCAGGCGGGGCGGCTGCGGGCCATCGGCCTCGCCGGGCAAGGGGAGGGGGTCTGGCTCAGCGATGAGCAGGGTGAACCGGTGGGCCCGGGGATCCTGTGGAGCGATACCCGCAGCCACGAGCTGATGAGCGACCTGCTGCGCCGACCCGGCTTCGACCGCCGCTATTTCGCCGATACCGGCACCCACCTGCAGCCCTGCAATACCAGCCTGCAGCTGTACTGGCTGAAACACTATCAGCCGGCGCAGCTGGCGGCCGCGCGCTATCTGTTTTTCGCCAAGGACTGGATCCGCTTTCGCCTGACCGGCGTGGCGGCGCTGGAGTTGACGGACGCCAGCAGCTCGTTACTCAATCAGCAGACCGGCAGCTGGTCCTCGGTGGTGATGAACGAGATGGGGCTGAACGAACTGCTGCCGCTGTTTCCCCCGCTGCTGGCCCCGGATGCTCCGGCCGGCACGCTGAGCGATGCGGTGGCGGCGCTGACCGGGCTGCCCGCCGCGACGCCGGTGGCCGCCGGGGCGCTGGATGTCTGTAGCGCCGCGCTGGGCTGCGGCGCGGTCAACGAAGGGGATATCTACACGATCCTCGGCACTACCTGCTGCACCGGGATCGTCTGCCGCGGCCCGCAGACGGTGAACGAGGCGACGCGCTTTGTCACCCATACCGAAGCCGGGCAGGTGATCTCGCTGTTTCCGATGCAGGCCGGTACGCCAAACATTGACTGGCTGCAGCAGCATATTTCGCTGGACGCCGATCTGGATCGGCTGGAGCAGGCGATCGCGGAGGTGGAGCCAGGCAGCGGCGGCGTCTTCTGGCAGCCGTACCTCAATGGCGAACGTGCGCCGTTTTACAGCCCGGACGCGCGGGCCGGCTTTTTCGGCATTAGCCCGCACACCACCCGCGCCGAACTGCAGCGCGCGGTGTTTGAAGGCCTGGCCTTCGCCATTGTCGATGCGCTACAGGGTTATCCGCAGGGCGGCGAGCTGTATCTGACCGGCGGCGGCGCAGCCTCGGCGACCTGGCTGCAGATTATCGCCGACTGTACCGGGCGTACGGTGGTCTCCAGCGCCTTTAACGAACTGAGCGCGCGCGGCGCGGCGATTCTGGCGGCCCGCAGCGTCGCGGCGCTGGCCGAGACGCCTCCGCTGGCGCAGACCCGCTATCAGCCGCGCCCTCAGGCGCATGCCCGCTACGCGGCGCTGTATCCCGTTTACCGCCTGCTGCGTGAGCAGATGCTGCCGGTATGGCAGGCCAGACAGGCCGCCCTTCAATCTTTTTCTCAGGACCGACAACCATGAAAATCGTTTTTACCGCCGAGCATGCTGGCGACCTTAGCGCCTTCCACCAGCTGGGCGAGCTGCTGGTGGAGGGATGGGCGCTGGGCAAACCGAAACTTAGCGCCGGTCAGCTGATTGAGCTAGCCCATGACGCCGAGGTGCTGGTGACCAGCTATGATGAGGTGACAGACGCGGTAATGGCCGCCTGTCCGCGCCTGCAGGTGATCGCCTGTACTCGCGCGAATCCGGTGAATATTGATACCCAGGCCGCCCAGGCGCGCGGCATCCGGGTGCTCTACACCCCGGGGCGCAATGCCGATGCCGCTGCGGAGCTGACGCTTGGCCTGATGCTCAGCCTGGCGCGCCATATTCCGCAATCCCATGCGGCGCTGAAGCGGGGGGAATTCACGCAGGCTGACAATGCCGCCGCCGCCACCCAGCAGGGTCTGCGGCGGGATGTGGTCTGGGACGTGAGCCCGGAAAGCCCCTATGAAGTGTTTAAAGGCAGTGAACTGCGCAATAAAACGCTGGGGCTGGTGGGGTATGGCAACATTGGCCGCCGGGTGGCGCGTATCGCCCGGGCGTTCGGCATGGCGGTGTTGGTGGTGGATCCGTTCGTCGCCGCAGAGGATATCAATGAGCCAGGGCTACAGAAAACGACCCTGGAGGCGCTGTTCCGCGAGGCGGATATCGTCAGCCTGCATCTGAGCAGCGGGCCGCACAGTGACGGGCTGGTGAATGCGGCGCTGTTAAACAGCATGAAGCCCGGCGCGCTGCTGATCAATACCTCTCGCGCGGCGGTGGTCGACGAGGCGGCGCTGATTGATGCCCTGCGTCACGGCCCGCTGGGCGGCGCGGCGCTGGATGTCTATCACCGCGAACCGCTGTGGCGCGATCATCCTTTTGTCACCGAGTTCGATAACGTGATTATCACGCCGCATATCGCCGGAGCCACCCGGGAGAGTATCGCCAAACACACGGCGATGATTGCCGCCGATCTTCAGCGCTATGTCGCCGGGGAGCCGCTGCTGTACCAGTGGCGTTAAGCCGCTTGCGCCGCTGCGGCGGCGCGGGCCCGGCGTCAGGGGCGATGGGCCGCCATAAAAGCCTGGGTCTGTTCCCAGTCCACTACCCCGGCATCCGATCCCATCCCGGTCGCCACCAGCGCGGCCACCGCCGAGGCGACGTCACACGCTGCTTTCACGCTGAGTCCGCGCGCCAGCGCGGCAATAAACCCGCCGCAGTAGCTGTCGCCGCAGCCGGTGGTATCCACTGCCTCGACCGGCCACGGCGCAATATGCTCCAGCGCGCCATCGCGACGGATAAGCCAGGAGCCGTTCTCGCCGTCTTTCAGAATGCAGGTGCCCACGCCGAGCGCCAGGAAGAAGCGGCCGATGGCCTCCGGCTGCGTCTCGCCGGAGAGAAAGGCGGCTTCCTCCAGCGAAGGCATGAAATAATCCACCGACGGCAACAGGGGCCGCAGTAGTTCGAGGGTGTCTTCATTCGGGGCGATAAGGTCAAAGCTGGTGGTGACTCCGCGTGCTTTAGCCGCCTGCAACAGCCGCGCGCTCTGTCCCTGGTCCATTGCCGCCAGCAGTCCGGTCCCGCCGTGATGCAGGAAACGACAGTCGAGGACGGCGTCAAATTCCGTTTCACTGACGAACAGGGCATCGGATGCGCCCCGGCAATGCAGGGCCGGACGCTCGCCGTTGGGGCGAATCGGCAGGATCGTCGCCGAGGTCTCTTTCAGCGCGGTGCGCTGGATAAGCGAGCAGTCGATGCCCAGCCGGGCATAGCTGGCGAGGATAAAGTCGGCCTTTTCATCTTCACCCAGGCAGGCCACCGCTGCGGTGCGGATCCCCAGCTTCGCGGCGTTAATATTGGCCCCGGCGGCGGTGCCGGCGGGGTTGAGGCGAATTTGCTCAATAAAGGCGACGCCGCCGCGCGGCGGTATCGCCACCACCGGGCGCCCGGCGATATCCAGAATAGTCAGGCCGACAAACACGGCGTCAAAGGTTGCCATCGTTCTCCCGTTTAGCGATGCGTTTGGCGCAGGCGCGCCTGCCAGAAGGAAAGGGCGAGGGCCACCACCAGAATCACGCCGACCAGCGCGTCCTTCACCAGATAATTGAGCCCCATCAGGTTCAGGCCATTATCAATAATGGCAAGGAACAGCACGCCGCCGAGGGTGCCAAGGATGCTGACCCGGCCCAGACGATTAAAGGCGGTGCCGATAAATACTGCCGCAATGGCGTCCATCAGGTAAGACTGCCCGGCCAGCGGGGTAAACTGCCGCAGGTTGGCGGAGAGGATCACCCCGCCGACGGCACAGAGCGCCGAGGCGGCCACCAGCACGCCGAGCATGGTCAGGCGATCGCGGATCCCGGCGATGCGCGCTGCTTCGCTGTTCTGACCGATGGCGCGGACATATTTGCCCCACAGCGTGCGCTCGGTGACCAGCCAGGCCACCAGCCACAGCGCCAGCACAATCACCACCGGCGTGGGGATCCCACCAAGGCTGCCCACTGCCAGATCGTGATATTCCGGCGCCATCCGCCGATAAGCTATCGCGCCGCCGCCGTCGGTATAGATGCGCTCGGCGCTGCTGGCGATAAACCAGGTGCCGAGCGTGGCGAGGAAGGGGCGGATCCGGCAGATGAGGATCAGAAAGGCATTGAGCAGGCCAATCAGGACGCCGCCAAGCAGGGCGCAGCCCACCGCGGCCTGCCACGGCAGATGCCAGGTTTTCAGGGCGACGAGGGCGAAGGCGGCGCCGAAATCGAGCGCAACGCCCACCGACAGATCAATCGCCCCGGCGCTGACGATCAGGGTCATCGCCATCGCCACAATCAGCAGGATCGCGCTGCCCTGCAGCAGGTTGGCCCAGTTATCCACGGTTAAAAATACCGGATTCGCCCAGCCAAACAGGGCGATGGCCAGCAGGGTGATGACGCCAAATCCGGCCCGCGATAGCCAGGCCAGCGGGCTGCTGGCCGTCTGTTCTGTCGGGGCAGGGGTTTTCAGGGTGATTTGGCTCATGCCTCGCCTCCTTTGTGTCTGACCGCCGATGCCGCCAGCACCACCAGGATCAGGCCGCCTTTAATGGCGCCCATCCAGAAGATATTGACTCCCAGCAGGCCGAGCCCGTTAGAGAGGGCGTTGACCAGAATTGCCCCCAGCAGCGCCCCCCAGATGGTGACCACCCGACGGCGCGAGAAGGCGGCGCCGATAAAGGTCGCCAGCACGGTTTCCAGCAGCAGCGGCGTGGCCGTCCCGCTGGAACTGCCGGAGCCCTGGCTGAGCAGCGGCAGAATAGCCAGCCCGGCGGCAATGCCCGCTAACAGCCAGACCAGCAGGGTCAAGCGGCGCACGTTCAGGCCGCTCATCTGCGCCATATCGCGATTGCCGCCCACCGCCTGCACATGCTGGCCGAAGCGGGAGTGGTGGAGCAGGAACTGGAACAGGATAAACACCCCCAGCAGATAGATCAGCGGCCAGGGCAGGCCCAGCACGCTGTTATCGCGAAAGGCGACCATCAGCGGATCGCTGACCGCGATGCGCCGCTGGCCGGTCAACAGATCTGTCAGGCCGGTAAACGCCACGGAGGTCGAGAGGGTGGCTAGCAGCGGCGGCAGGCCGGCCGCCAGCACCAGGAAGCCGTTGATCGCCCCGCAGAGCAGGCAAACCGCCGCCAGCAGCGCCAGCAGCAGGAGGTACGGCGTGTGCCATTCGGCCAGACCGAGGCTGAGCAGCGCGACGCCGAGCACCGCCGTCGCCGGCAGGGAGAGGTCGATGCCGCCGGAGACCACGTCATCCCCGCCCACGGCGATAACGCAGACCAGGCCGAAACAGAGGATCGCCAGCGGAACGCTCTGGACCAGCATCAGGCTGATATTTTGCCAGCTGAGAAAGTAGGGAGACTGTACGCTCAGCCATACCAGCAGCGCCAGAAACAGGATCAGGGGAAATTTTTCAATCAGCGTCGCCAGGCCCGGACGGCCGCGACGCTGGATAGCGGTACTCATAGTGAAGGCTCCTGTCCGCCGTTGATCGCCACCAGCAGGGCGTCCAGCGTTAGCCCGCGGGTGGGCAGATTGGCCGCCAGCGTGCCGCGCCAGAGGACCAGGATCCGGTCGCATAGTCCGAGCAGTTCGGGGGCGTCGCTGGAGGAGACCAGCACCGCCCGTCCTTTATCGGCCAGCTGGCGCGTCCGTTGATAAATATCGCGACGGGCGCCGATATCGACCCCAAGGGTGGGTTCATCGAGAATAAACAGCCGGGCATCGGTGCCGAGCCAGCGGGCGAGGATCGCTTTTTGCTGGTTGCCGCCGCTCATGTAGCGTACTGGCAGCGCCGGGCGTCCCGGGCGGATCGCCAGCTGTTCTATCCAGTCGCGCGCTTTCTGCTCGGCGATACCCCGCCGCTCCCAGCCAAAGGTAGCGGTCTCCGGCAGTGAGGCGAGATTAATATTGTCGGCGGTGGTGAAGGGCAGGATCAGCCCCTGATGGCGGCGGTCGCGTGGCACCAGCGCCATGCCGGCGCGGATCGCCTGCTTCGGCGTACGAATGCGCCGCGGCTGGCCGTCGAGGTGGATCGTACCGCGTTCTGCCGGGCGTAAGCCGTAGAGTAAGTCGACCAGCACATCGCGTCCGGCGCCCAGCAGGCCGGCGACGCCGACGATTTCGCCCGGCTGAATATCAAAAGAGAGATCCTGCAGCTGCCGCCCGTCGCTCAGCTGGCGCACCGAGAGCAGCGGGGCCGCCCCGGTGTCTGCCGCCGGGTGCTGGCGCGGGGTATACAGCTGGTCGATTTCCCGGCCGACCATCATGGCGATCAGCGCCTCGGTATTCTGCAGCAGGTCGCGGTCCGGGTAACCGACCACTTCCCCGTTACGCAGCACGGTGCCGCGGTCGCAGAGGGTAGCTATCTCATTGAGGTCGTGGGAAATATACAGAATGGCAATGCCCTGGTCGCGCAGGCGAAGGATGGCGGAGGAGACCAGACTGGCCTCCTGCGCCTCCAGGGGGGCGGTGGGCTCGTCGAACACCACCAGCCGCGCCGCGCCGTCGATCAGCGCGCGGGCAATCTGCACCAGCTTGCGCTCGGCCAGGCTCAGGTCGCGCACCAGCCGTTCGGGGTCGATCGCCAACTGCCAGTTTTGCTGGAAAAATTGCGCCGTGGCGGCCTTCATCCGTCGGCGATCCAGCGCCCCCCAGCGGGTGCGATACTCCTGGCCGAGAAACACCGATTCCGCGACGGTAAAGTGCGGGATCAGGTTAAGCTCCTGGTGAATGACGCGAATGCCGGCGGCTTCAATGGCTGCCGGATTGCCGAGGGGCAGCGGGTGACCGTCGAGGGTCGCGCTGCCGCTGTCAGCCTGATAGACGCCGGCGAGGATTTTAATCAGCGTCGATTTACCGGCGCCGTTCTCGCCAATCAGGCCATGAATTTCCCCCGGATTGAGGCGCAGGGTGACTGAATTAAGCGCCGTAACGCTGGCAAAACGTTTGCCGATCTGGTCCATGACCAGACCCGCGGCGGGGCGCTCCCCGCCAGGGTGTTGATTTATCACTGCAGTTCGCCGTATCCCAACTGTTTATACACCGCTTTCGCCTCCTGCGGACCTTTCACCGGTATCACCGGGATAAAGGTTTGCACCGGCAGTTTCTGACCGGCAAAGTAGCGGGCCACGTTGTCGGCGGAGGTCTGGCCAATCAGATGCGGCTGCTGCGCGACGTTAGCCACAAACGGACTGCCGGGCTCTGCCATGATCTCCAGCGTCTCCGGACCGGCGTCGATGGCCGTCACTTTCACGTCCTTATCACGGCCGGTCTCTTCCAGTGCCTGGACGATACCGATGGCCGGTTGATCCCAGCAGGCGACATGGATGGCGTCCAGTTTGCCTTTCGGATACTGGCTGAGTAATTCGAGGGTTTTCTTCCGCGCGTCTTCCGGCGAGTTGGCGAACTGTTCCGCGAGCTCAGGCTGGATAATATGAATATCCGGATAATCCTTAAGGACATATTTCCACTGATCGTAGCGAATTCCGCAAATACGCAGCGCGCTGGAGAACGCGTTAAATACGGCGACGTTGCCTTTGCCGCCTAATTCATCCGCCATGTAGCGGCCGATGGTCGAGCCTAAGGTGTAGTTATCGGAGGTGGTATTGTTGACCGAATATTGAGAAACATGATCCACGGTAAATACCGGGATACCAGCATCACGCAATGCTTTAAATTTTGGTTCGACGGCGCTGTCGCCGAGAATACTAATTACCGCGTCCACCTTGCGTGACAGTAAAATATCGTGATTATTGGCATGAACCTGATTATCGCGACCGCCATCGACGCCAATGACTTTGCCCCCCAGTTTCTCCACTTCCTCTGTCGCACCTTTAAAGGCCTCGCGATCCCAGAAATGCTGAGTGCCGACAACGGCAACGCCAATGGTTTTTCCCTGTAAGGAGAGGGCGTCTGCGGCAGTGACGCTCAGCGAGGCAAGGGAAAGCAGTCCCAGCGCGGCAGGCAATAATTTTCTCTTCTGCGACATTGTTATTATGATCCTGTGATGAAGGTGGTTGCGGACCGGTAGCATGACAAGAAGCACCTCGCCACCTCAAATACAAAATAAGTCTAAGTTATGCCGGGAATGTTATATCGCAGAAACGCCAGAGAAAAATGTTATTTTGCCATCGGGAACCTGAAAATATTTCATGATGCAAAATATACCTTTTTATTTTGTGGTTTTATTTTTGACTTTTTCCGTGTTTATTTAACGGATAAAGACGGCTTTCTGTTTATTGTGATGGCGTGGAGAAATACGGCCCTTGCAGGGAAATGCAGGTGATTGCGCGGGCTAATACTTTTTTTAGCAGAGTAATGTCTGGCTGGGACGGGGATATTTCCGTCATTTCCTCGATTTATTTTAACGAGTTTTTTGGCTGAGAAGAACGCGAGTGCTATGAAGAAACAGCATAATTATACGGTGATGCACTGGGGAACGTGGCAGGTGGAGAGCCGCGAGGGCGATATCGTGGCGGTTAATCCGGTGCCCTGGGATAAAAATCCGTCACGCATTGGTCAGTCGCTCCCCGACGCGGTGACCAGCCAAACGCGCATTCGCCGTCCGGCGGTGCGCGCCGGCTATCTTCAGCAGGGCCCAGCGTCACGAGAAGGGCGAGGCAAGGAGCCCTTTGTCGAAGTCAGTTGGGAGGTGGCGCTCGACCTGCTGGCTCGCGAGCTGCGCTCGGTCAAGGCGCGCTGCGGCAATGAGGCGATTTACGGCGGCTCCTACGGCTGGGCCAGCGCTGGACGCTTTCACCATGCGCAGAGCCAGCTGCACCGGTTTCTCAAGGGATTTGGCGGGTACACCGCCAGCACCAATACCTATAGCAGCGCCGCGGGCGAGCGCATTCTGCCGCATATTCTCGGGCCGTTGAGCCCGCTGCACCGTCAGCATACCCATTTTTCCGAGCTGGCGCGGGAGTGTCAGCTGTTTGTCGCCATCGGCGGTCTGCCGCTGCGCAATGCCCAGGTCAACGGCGGCGGCGCCAATGACCATATGCTGCCGTACTGGCTGGATAAGATGCAGGCCAACGGCACCCGATTTATCAATATCAGTCCGGTGCGCAATGACCTCAGCGCGGTGCCCGACGCCGAGTGGCTGGCCATTCGGCCGGGCACCGATACCGCACTGCTGCTGGCGCTGAGCTATGTACTGATCGCTGAGTCTCTCTACGACCAGGCGTTTGTTGCCAGCCATACCGTCGGGTTTGCCCCCTATCGCGCTTATCTGTTGGGCGAGCACGACGGCGTAGCGAAAACCCCGGCGTGGGCGGCGGCGATTACCGGCCTGGATGCCCAGCGCATCGCCGACCTGGCGCGGGAGATGGCCCGCCACCGGACGATGGTGAATATCTCCTGGTCTATCCAGCGCGCCCGTCAGGGGGAGCAAGCCTACTGGGCGACGGTGGCCCTGACCGCGCTGCTGGGACAGATCGGCACGCCGGGCGGCGGCCTCGGATTTGGCTACGCCTGCACTAACCTGGCAGGCGCGGTGCGAAAAGCGTTTTCCGGCCCACGCTTACCCGCCGGGGAGAATGCGGTGGATAGCGTTATCCCGGTGGCGCGGCTGTCCGATATGCTGCTGCACCCGGGAGAAGCCTATGAGTTCGACGGTCAGCAGCTGCGCTATCCCGACATCCGTCTGGTTTACTGGGCGGGAGGCAATGCGTTTCATCATCATCAGGATATCAACCGACTGTGCGAGGCCTGGCGCCGTCCGGAGACGGTGGTGGTGCATGAGCAGTACTGGACCGCGCAGGCTAAATTCTCCGATATTGTCCTGCCAGCCACCACCTCGCTGGAGCGAGAGGATATCGGCAGCGGCGGTCACGACGGGTTTATGATCGCCATGAGCGCGCAGATCCCGCCGGTGGGCGAAGCGCGTGACGATTACGCCATTTTCCACGATCTGGCCGCTCGGCTGGGCTTCGGAGAACAGTTCAGCGAGGGGCGGGACGCCGGGCAGTGGCTGCGTCATCTCTATGAGGAGTCAAGACCGCGGGCGCAGGAGGAGGGTATTGCGCTGCCCTCGTTCGAGGACTTCTGGCAGCAAGGGGTGCTGGAGTACAGCGCGCCGGAGCGGCCGCAGATCTTTCTCGCCGATTTTCGCGCTGATCCGCAGCGCTATCCGCTCTCCACGCCCTCCGGCAAGATTGAACTCTTTTCCGCTACCGTCGCCGGGTTTGGCTATCGTGAATGCCCTGGCCATCCGTGGTGGGATGAACAGGAGGCCGCCCGGCAGCGGCAGGAGGCGGCGCGGTGGCCGCTTCATCTGCTCTCCAGCCAGCCGCGTGCCCGCCTGCACAGTCAGTACGACCACGGCAGCGTCAGCCGGGCGACGAAAATTCAGGGACGCGAGCCGCTGTGGATGCATCCGAGCGATGCGCAGGCAAGAGACATCCGCGAAGGCAGCGTGGTGAAGGTCTATAACGACCGCGGGGCGATTCTGGCGGGCGTGCACCTGAGCGAGCAGATTTTGCCCGGCGTGGTACAGATGTCCACCGGCGCCTGGTATGACCCGCTGGATCCCAATGAAAAAGGAACGCTCGATAAGCACGGTAATCCCAACGTGTTAACCGAGGATCGCGGCAGTTCGCGCCTGGGGCAGGGCTGTAGCGCCCAGAGCTGTTGGGTGGAGATCGCCCCGTGGCGTGAGGCACTGCCGCCGATCACCGCCTTTGATCCGCCGAGGTTTATTGAGGTTTAGGCGTTGGCGCTCGCCGGCGGCGGGGCGGGTAGTCCGGAGGAGGCGCGGTATGCGCCGCCTCCGGCAAAGCCCGCGCCTGGCGGTTTAAGACTGACGACAGTTTGACGTTACGCCAGCCGCGGGTAGGCGCTGGCGATATCGTCACCGGTAAACTGGGCGATCCAGCCTTCCGGGTTATCAAAAATGCGAATGGCGGTGAAGTTCGGTTCTGAACCCATATCAAACCAGTGCGGGGTGTGGGCGGGAACCGAAATCAGATCGTTCTTTTCGCACAGTACCTGGAACACCTCGTCGCCAATATGCAGGCAGAACAGGCCGGCGCCCTCGACAAAAAACCGCACCTCGTCTTCGCCATGGGTGTGCTCGTTGAGGAATTTTTCCCGCAGCGCCTCTTTTTGCGGGTTATCGGCGCGCAGGCTGATGACGTCCCAGCTCTGGTAGCCCTTTTCGGCGACCAGTTTATCAATCGCATGCTGATAGGCGGCAATCACCGTTTCCGGGCTGGGATTTGCGCCGAGGTCGCGGTCGGCCTGCCAGCGCTCGAAGCGGACGCCTTTGGCGTTCAGTTGATCCTGAATCGCTTTGGCGTCGGTGCTGTGCCAGAGCGGTGTTTGCGGATCGGTCACGGAAAAAAGAGTTAATGCGCTCATGCTGGGATCTGCTCCGGATGAATGTCGTCAAAACGCTGAACCTGAGGATGGTGGCTCGCCGGGTCGCGGTCGCCGCGTACCAGCTGGATCGTTCGCAAACCTGCAGCCTCGGCGGCGTCGAGCTCCTGATGGATATCCGACAGGAACAGGATGGTGCCAGGGGCATGGCCCAGGTGTTCAGCAATGTTACGGTAGGACTGCACCTCGCGTTTGGCGCCTACCAGGGTATCGAAATAGCCCGTGAACAGATGAGTAATATCACCTTCATCGCTGTAGCCAAATAACAATTTCTGCGCGGCAACGGAGCCTGAGGAATATACATACAGATCAATGCCCTGCGCTTTCCATTTCTCCAGCGCCGGCAGTACGTCCGGATAGAGATGGCCGGTAAAGTCGCCGTTGAGATAGCCGTCACGCCAGATGATCCCCTGCAGCGCCTTTAGCGCCGTGGATTTACGGTCTTCGTCCATAAAGGCGAAGAGGGTAGTGATAAGGTCGGCGGTGCTGGCGGCCGGGGCGTCTGTCTCGCGGCGCAGGTTGTCGAGAATGGTTTTGACGGGCTCAGCGTACTGCTGAGCGGTCACAAAGCCGGCCAGTCGTTCGCGGGCGTAGGGGAACAGCACGTTATGCACGAAGCGGATATCGCTGGTGGTGCCTTCTATGTCGGTCACGATGGCGCGGATCATGGTTTCTCCAGAGTGGCGTGGCGCGGAATAACATTAGCATTTAGACGTCTAAGCGTCTTGATTGCCAAATATTAACATCGTGTTATAGTGGCTTCAACAACAGCATTACAATCGGTATAAAAAGAATGAGCAATAACCCTTTGATTCCAGAGAGTAAACTTCCTGCGCTCGGCACAACGATTTTTACCCAGATGAGCGCCCTGGCCCAGCAGCATCAGGCCATCAACCTGTCACAGGGCTTTCCCGATTTCGACGGCCCGCGCTATCTTCAGGAGCGTCTGGCCTACCATGTGGCGCAGGGGGCGAATCAGTACGCCCCGATGACCGGCGTGCCGGCGCTGCGCGAGGCGATCGCCGGGAAGACAGCGGAGCTGTATGATTACCTGCCCGACGTCAATAGCGATATCACGGTCACCGCCGGCGCGACGGAGGCCCTGTACGCGGCGATCACCGCTCTGGTGCGCCGCGGCGACGAAGTGATCTGTTTCGATCCCAGCTATGACAGCTATGCTCCCGCGGTGGCGCTGGCCGGCGGCGAATTACGCCGTATTGCGCTGCAGCCGCCGCATTTTCGCGTCGACTGGCAGCAGTTTGCTGCGGCGCTGAGCGATAAAACCCGTCTGGTGATCCTCAATACCCCGCACAATCCATCAGCTACCGTCTGGCAGCGCGAAGATTTTGCTGCCCTGTGGCAGGCGATTGCCGAACGCGAGATCTATGTCCTCAGCGATGAGGTCTATGAGCACATCTGCTTTGCCGAGGGCGGCCACGCCAGCGTGCTGGCGCATCCCCAGCTTCGCGAGCGGGCGGTGGCGGTCTCCTCGTTTGGCAAAACGTTTCATATGACCGGCTGGAAGGTCGGCTACTGCGTAGCCCCGGCGGCCATCAGCGCCGAACTGCGCAAGGTGCATCAGTATCTGACCTTCTCGGTGAATACCCCGGCGCAGCTGGCGATCGCCGACATGCTGCGCGAAGCGCCTGAGCACTATCGTGAGCTGCCGGCGTTTTATCGGGAACGTCGCGATCTGTTTATTGAAGCGCTGCGCCCAAGCCGGCTGGAACTTCTGCCCTGTGAAGGGACCTATTTCCTGCTGGCGGACTACAGCGCCATTTCCGATCTTGACGACGTCAGCTTCTGCCGCTGGCTGACGACCGAAGTCGGGGTGGCGGCGATCCCGCTCTCCGTCTTCTGCGCCGATCCGTTCCCGCACAAGCTGATCCGCTTATGCTTTGCCAAACAGCCGGCGACTCTGTTGGCTGCGGCGACGCGTTTGTGCCAGCTGTAGTCACTTAATCGTCCACGCCTGGGAGAACTGGCGGCCAGCGAACATCTCCGTGAGGCCGCTAATTTGCTTCAGGCGCAATACCTCATCGGCATCCATCCCCAGCTCTTTGCCGATTTTCTGTGGCGTCCAGCCAAGCTGGGTCAGTTCGCGGACAATCTCTGACATGGCGTGGATTTGGTGGCGCCCGCGCGCCCGGTTATGGCGTATGGTCGCTGCCATCAGCCCGTCACGCGAGGCGGCTTCACTCGTCAGGCAGGTCACTGGCAGATAACCTTTCAGCGTTTTTTTCAGCACCGCTTTGCTGCAGGCCAGCTCATGACGGTGAAAACCGTCGACAATCGTATACGACTGCGGGCTTTGCTGGATGACGACGACCGGCTGGGTAAAGCCGTCGGCTTCCAGCGACGTTTGCAGCAGGCGTTTTTCCGGTGGCGCCACGTTATTCGGATTGTAGTCGTTGGGGATGACCTGCTCCTGTTTTACCCACAGCACGCAGTCAACGGGCTGGGAGCGGAAGGGACTGCGCTGGTGGAGCACCTGACGAAACGCATTGATTGCCTCGATGCGCGCCTCGTCATCCAGCGTTTGCAGATAAGCGTCCAGCGCCTGCGTCAGTTGTTGTTGCATAATATCCCCCATTGTTGGCGATGTTTTTCCATGCGTTTACGGTAGCGCTGATAGTGGCTGCTTTTGGTCGGGCTAAACGAAAGCTGACGGCACCAGTAGTCGTTATTGAGCAGCACTTTGCAGACCCGCCGCCAGGACGGGATATCTTTGGTGCCAATGTCCGCAGGCTGGGTGTCCGGAATATCTTCCATGCCTTTTTTCTGATACCAACGCAGGTAGACGGCGATTTTGTTGCGGTAGTGCTCGGCAGTGGTTTCCGGCATGCTGTCGAGCAGGAACAGCGCATAGCTTTTCCATGTCAGGTGGTCGGGCTTGTCGATTTTTCGGTGGCCGTAAAATTGATTATCATGCCCGGCATAGACCCCGCCGCTGTGTGCGCCGCTCACCCGCTGACACATTGCGGCCCAGCGCTCAGGCTCCAGCACATGGTAGAGCCACAGCCCCTGGCGCTGCTCCGGACCGAACGGTTCGCAGATGCGCATATAGCGCAGCGGCACCCCGGCCTGATACATCAGATCGTACAGAGGGTTATAAGACTGCCGGCTTTTGGCAAACCAGGTCCAGATGTCGGCCGTTTTCCAGTCATAGAGCGGGTAGATGTACCAGGCGTGGCCGCCCGGCGCCGAGGTGGTCCAGGGTTTATCATCGGCGAAGCGTTGTTTACGCTGCGAAGAGATGGCCATAAAGCGATTCAGTGACTCGTCGGCGCGAATGCCCACCAGCACGGCGGCGGGGCGCCGCTGTGAAAACCACTCGGCGAAGTGGCTGACAAAGGACTCAAAGCTCATCCCCGGTTGATAAAATGAAAAATAGCCCGGGTGGGTAATCGCCCAGGGCGGCGGCTGACGGACCCAGTCGGCCCCGGGCTCCCAGCATTGCCATTGCGGTTTATACTGCGTCAGCGCGTTTTGGGTGGTGAGCGGCAGGGCGACCCAGTAAAAGGTTTCGACAACATCCGCATACAGCGCACGCAGTTTTTCGCAGTGGGCGATGGTGCAGGAGAACTGCGCTTCCCAGTCAATAAACAACACACTGATTTTTTTACCCTGTAACCGCGCCGCCTGGGCGGTTAAATGCAGCATGACGGTGGAGTCTTTTCCACCCGAGAAAGAGACGCAAACGCGTGAAAAATTATCCAGCACCCACTGGATGCGCTGCTCAGTTGCCTGCAGCACCGATTCCGGTAAGGGATATTTAATAAACGACATGACCATTAATCCTTTAATAGTAGAGCTTCCCGTTTGTTCAGTATAAACGATGAGCGCTGCGAAATTAATGGTCGATCTGCATTCAAACAGAGTGTGAAAACAGGTGGGCAGTTACTCACTATTATTAAGTTGTGGGCGTGATATATCTCTGTCATTCATTAGAATGGAGATTAATTCAGATAGAAAATGATTTTGTGTAGATGATTGATGGTAGTTAATGTATATCGTGATCTCTGGAAAAAGTGCCTCTATATCGAGAGCGTGAAGTGGCATGGCCGGGGAAATAAAATCATATAAATAGGAGGGGATGAAGCCAATTAAGTCGGTTTTATTGATCATGTTAAGAATGGTCATAAAAGAGTCGCTGCGAAAGGCAATATTACCCGGATTTAACCATGGCGTGCTGCTTTGCTGGACGCGCTGAATGACAGGATCGTTGGTGATATAGTGGGTGAAAAATTCCTGCGCCAGCGCTTCAATCGACGTGAGTTGATCTCGCCGCGGATGGTCCGCCCGGCAAACCGCCAGCGTCTGCACCGTCTGATAGGGCTGACAGATCGTGGCGCGGTTGGTAATAGGCATTCGGGTGAACACCAGGTCCGCCTGGCGATACGCCAGCAGCTCTTCAGCCGATTCCGTGGTGGTCAGGTTATGGTGCTCAATCTGCAAATTGGCCTGATGACAGAGCTCATTAATCATAAAATGGCTATTCACTGAACAGAACAGCGGAGGGCCATATATCACGATACGTTTACGCAGTTCGGAGCGATTATTGAGATTGATGGTTTTTTCCAGCTGTTCGAGATTTTGTTGCAAATGATAATGAAGATTGACACAGGCGGTAGTGGGCGTCATCCCTTTCCCAACGCGAACAAATAACGGATCGTTTAACTGCTGGCGCAAACGCTGCAACGACTGGCTCACCGCTGACGGGGTGATAAATAACATGGCGGCTGCTTTGCTAATGCTCAAATGTTGATAGATACATTCAAAAATAACCAATAAATTCAAATCGAACTTTTTCAGATCGTAAAGATTTGCCATTAATGCAGTCCTGTGTATTATCAGCGCGGGTGGAAATATTCTTAGTGAGAATGTTGATTGGCTTAATATTTGCGGTGTGAATTTAATTACCGGACTATAACGTTAAGTTCTGCTTAATATATCTTATCGTCGACAGGGGCGCCAGCGGTCGTTGTTATCTGGCGCCATTATGCAATGGGATTATTCTTGTTCGCCCATCATGATCTGCAGTTTTTCTTTATCCGGCAGGCCGACCACCTGCTGCAGCATATTATCCTTATTCATATAGTAAATGGCTGGCGTGACGTTGGCCCCCAGTTCGTCCATCAGTTGCTGATTAACGTTGAGCACTTTCATTTTCTCCGGCGGAATAGCCTGCGGGATCGTCAGGGCCATTTTCCCATTCGATTGCTCATAATCATGCCAGGTCTTCGCCGGATCCTTGGTGGCCAGAATCGCGGCGGCGGTGGCCGGGCTTTCGGGCTTGATCACCCCCACCAGCAGGGTGCGGATCTGCACTTTACCGGCTTCCACCCAGGGGCGGGACTGCTGCCAGAACTGTTTACAGTAGGGGCAGAAGGGATCGGCAAAGACATACAGCACGATGGGGGCGTCCTTATTGCCATCCTGCAGCCAGTGGGCGCTGGCCATCTTCTTCCACATCTCCTGTCCTGCCGGCGTGTAGAGCTCTTTTTGAAACAACTGCTCGCTGAGGTTGTTGCCGTTCTCGTCATACATATAGCCGGAAATGGCATGTTTGCCGTCCGGCGTGAGGTAGATGGCGACCCCCATGTCCTGGTATTTGCCCAGCCAGCCTTTCATTCCCCCTGGCGCCTCAAAGGGTTTTATAATGGTAATGCCCTGTTTTTCAATCGCTTTTACCGGAGCGGGGAGCTCCTCCGCCTGGCTACATAACGGAAAAAGGCTGAGCAAGAGAAGACGCTTTAACATGAATATTCCTTGTAAAATCAGCAGGAAAGGGCAAAACGATTGTCGAACCTATCACAGTCATAGGCAAGATCAGCAGAATGACGGATTGCCCTTTGCTGGCGTGGGTGATGTAATCCTGGATGCTGTTACATTAAGGTAATGTAGAGCGCAACACATAGCCAGTCTGACTGGCGCTGAACCTACCTTCGGGTATTTCAGGTAACGGGGCCGCCTGAAAGGGTGGCCTTTTTACTTTTGTCGCGGCAAATGATGCGAAAAACAGCGATCAGCGCTGAACGCGTCGACAGGTTCACAGAGTTGTCTTGTTCCGGTTGTTAGATAACGCTTATTGATTCGATAATGTAAACGCATTGGTCGGGTCAGGAAAAATTCGTTAACTTAGACCTCAACGAAAACACGGAGGAAGTATAGATGTCCTTAATTAACACCAAAATCAAACCGTTCAAAAACCAGGCATTCAAAAATGGTGAATTCATCGAAGTCACCGAGAAAGACACCGAAGGCCGCTGGAGCGTCTTCTTCTTCTATCCGGCTGACTTCACTTTCGTCTGCCCGACCGAACTGGGCGACGTGGCTGACCATTACGAAGAACTGCAGAAGCTGGGCGTAGACGTTTACTCTGTGTCTACCGATACCCACTTCACCCACAAAGCGTGGCACAGCAGCTCTGAAACCATCGCGAAAATCAAATACGCGATGATCGGCGACCCGACTGGCGCCCTGACCCGTAACTTCGACAACATGCGTGAAGATGAAGGTCTGGCTGACCGTGCCACCTTCGTGGTTGACCCGCAGGGTATCATCCAGGCGATCGAAGTTACCGCTGAAGGTATCGGCCGTGATGCGTCTGACCTGCTGCGTAAAATCAAAGCGGCGCAGTACGTTGCTTCTCACCCAGGCGAAGTCTGCCCGGCTAAATGGAAAGAAGGCGAAGCGACACTGGCTCCGTCTCTGGACCTGGTCGGTAAGATTTAAGTCTGTTTGTGCCCGGCGGCGCTACGCTTGCACGGGCCTACAAGATTGTAGGCCGGGTAAACGGCGTGCCACCCGGCAATCAATGGGCGCTTTCGCGCCCATTTTATTCCAACACCATGATGCAAGCGCATTCAGGCCGCCTGGACGAGGCCGCTTGCATGATGATGTTTTAAGCCCAGGAGATAACAATGCTCGACACCAACATGAAAACCCAGCTCAAGGCCTACCTTGAGAAGCTGACCAAGCCTGTTGAGCTGATTGCCACGCTGGATGACAGCGCTAAATCGGCAGAAATCAAGGAACTGTTGGCTGAAATCGCTGAACTGTCAGACAAAGTCACCTTTAAAGAAGACAACACGCTCGCGGTACGTAAGCCATCATTCCTGATTACTAACCCAGGTTCCGACCAGGGCCCACGCTTTGCAGGCTCTCCGCTGGGCCACGAGTTTACCTCGCTGGTGCTGGCGCTGCTGTGGACCGGCGGTCATCCGTCGAAAGAGGCCCAGTCGCTGCTGGAGCAGATCCGCGATATTGATGGCGATTTCGAGTTCGAGACTTATTATTCACTCTCCTGTCATAACTGCCCGGATGTGGTGCAGGCCCTGAACCTGATGTCGGTGCTCAACCCGCGCATCAAGCACACGGCGATTGACGGTGGGACCTTCCAGAATGAAATTACCGATCGCAACGTCATGGGCGTTCCTGCGGTGTATCTGAATGGCCAGGAGTTTGGTCAGGGGCGGATGACGCTGACGGAAATTGTCGCCAAAGTGGATACCGGTGCGGAAAAACGCGCAGCGGAAGAGCTGAACCAACGTGACGCTTACGATGTGCTGATTGTCGGCTCCGGCCCGTCCGGTGCGGCCGCGGCGGTCTACTCTGCGCGTAAAGGTATTCGTACCGGCCTGATGGGCGAGCGCTTCGGCGGTCAGGTGCTGGATACCGTGGATATCGAAAACTATATTTCGGTGCCGAAAACCGAAGGCCAGAAACTGGCCGGCGCGCTGAAAGCGCACGTCAGCGACTATAACGTCGATGTGATCGACTCCCAGAGCGCGACCAAACTGACGCCAGCGGCGACAGAGGGCGGCCTGCATCAGATTGAAACCGCCTCTGGCGCGGTGCTGAAGGCGCGTAGCGTCATCATTGCCACCGGGGCGAAATGGCGCAATATGAACGTACCGGGCGAAGATCAGTATCGCACCAAAGGCGTGACCTACTGCCCGCACTGCGACGGTCCGCTGTTTAAGGGCAAACGCGTAGCGGTAATTGGCGGCGGGAACTCCGGGGTAGAAGCCGCTATCGACCTGGCGGGCGTCGTAGAGCATGTGACCCTGCTGGAGTTTGCTCCAGAGATGAAAGCCGACCAGGTGTTGCAGGATAAAGTCCGCAGCCTGAAGAATGTCGACATCATTCTTAATGCGCAGACCACGGAAGTGAAAGGCGATGGCAGCAAAGTCACCGGCCTGCAATATCGTGACCGGGTGAGCGGTGATGAGCATCATGTCGCGCTGGCGGGGATCTTCGTCCAGATTGGCCTGCTGCCTAACACCACCTGGCTGGAAGGCGCCGTTGAGCGCAACCGCATGGGTGAGATCATCATCGATGCGAAGTGCGAAACCAATGTCAAAGGCGTATTCGCCGCTGGCGACTGCACCACCGTGCCGTACAAGCAGATTATTATCGCGGCAGGGGAAGGGGCAAAAGCGTCGCTGAGCGCCTTCGACTACCTGATCCGTACGAAAACCGCATAACAAGTCAGACAATAAACCTGCATAACAAAGAGGCTACCCTGGGGTAGCCTCTTTTTTTCTATTTCGTCATATTTACCTGACGACCATCACCGGGATATGGGCATGGCGGATCACGCTTGAGGCATTGGATCCGAGCAGGTGGGTACTGATGGACGGGTTGCGCGAGCCAATCACCACGACATCGGCGTTAATTTCGCTGGCCAGCTCGTTGACCATATCGCGCACGCTGCCGAAACGGACATGCAGCTTGATACGTGAGGGGTCAATGCTGAAATGGCTGACCATCGTCTGCAGACGAGTTTCCGCCTCATGCTGCAGGTGTTCTTCAAACCGCCGCAGATCGGCGGTAAAGCGGCTCATGGTGAAGCTCGCAGAGCCGGGTAATACGTGGAGCAGATGGATCACCCCGTCCTGCTGGGCCAGAAACTCCGCATGCCGGACGGCTTTATCGCTCAGCGCCATCTCAAAGACATCAACGGGCATAATGATAGTCTTATACATATGCAATCCTCCTTGTTCATTTGCGTCTATATCAACATATTATATGCGGATATAGTGTCATTCAGGTCGCAAAACTGTCAGTCAGGCAGGTGCAAAGCGTAAAAAAAGGTTAGCGGGGGAAGAAACAGCAGAAAGAGGATGTATGGACATCCTCTGAATAAAGCGCGAAACGCCTCAGGCAGCAGGGATTAGCGGTGGAATTCGCCAGCGGCTTCCGGCTGGTACAATAGCTCCAGCACTTCCAGGTGTGTCGATGCACCGCCCGGCAGCTCCCAGTGAATGGTGCTGCCGACTTTCAGCCCCAGCAGCGCGGCGCCCACCGGCGCGAGGACGGAGAGCTGGCTGGCGCTGTCAGTCACCTGAGACGGAAACACCAGCGTCCGCACGCGCTCTTCGCCGCTGGTTAAATCGCGGAATTTTACCTTACTGTTCATGGTGACGACGTCATGCGGCATCGCTTCCGGCGCCAGCATTTGCGCGCGGTCGAGCTCGTCATTCAGG
The DNA here is from genome assembly GCF_033100215.1 of Klebsiella sp. w6. Classification (NCBI taxonomy): domain Bacteria; kingdom Pseudomonadati; phylum Pseudomonadota; class Gammaproteobacteria; order Enterobacterales; family Enterobacteriaceae; genus Klebsiella; species Klebsiella sp. w6. The sequence goes on along the minus strand of NZ_CP136907.1, from coordinate 4,026,716 downwards.
GCATCGGCAACCGGTAAGTTGGCGAAAGCCGGCTGCTCCAGCAGCCTGTCGATACGTTCGGCATCCAGTTCGTTAATGATGATTGCGGGTCTGGTCATTGCATACTCCATGTTATCCAGGAACCTGTCCGTAAAAGAAAACCCTCGCCGAAAAGGGCAAGGGTTAAGGTCCTACCATCATACTGAGAGTTGCCGGTAGTTTGAAGTGATGAAACGCACATTCAGCGTGCAACGCCCCCCGGCGGGCGGCGTTTTCTGCTCAGCATGTCGCTTTGCGCTACTGACCGACCTTGTCCAGGATAAACTGGGTTCCACAGTTGCCCGGATGGGGTTGCGGCAGAAAGGCGGACGTGGTCAGCGGGGCGTTGATGGTGGCGGCGTTGAGGGAGATTTGCATCTCGGTCAGATAGGCCGGATTACCGTTACAGGTTAATTTAAACGCCTTCACGCTTTGCGGACCCCAGGCGCGGGCCACCGCGGCATCGAAGTCGGCGCGGCTGACGGTTTGACCATAATGCTTCGCGAGGAAATCGCCTACCGGGCTATGCTTAATTTCCCCATTCAGGCGCACCATGGTGCCAAAATAGCTATCGGGATCAAAGCCGAAGCAGACGCCATGTTTGGCGTATTCGTAGCGCTCCAGGCAGGAGGTGCCGCCCGAACCCGGCATCACGTTATTGAGCTTATTGGCCATCTCCAGCGACAGCCCGGTTTCCGCCGCCTGGCATTTGCGGTTCGCTTTCACTTCCGGCATGTTGGGTACCGGGCGCGTGGCGCAGCCGTAGCGCATCCAGCGTCGTTCATCCACCCCGCGCGCGGCAATCGACTTTGGCAGCCCGGGCCACAGGCCGTGCACGGTCAGAAAGTCGGCTTTGTTCGCGGTGTCCTGCTGCAGGCGACACTCTTCCGGTTCGCTACGGTTGCGGTCAAGCATGCTCTGACAGAATCCGGTTTGCCAGGAGAGGGCAAGAACGTAGCGGTCAAAATCAGCGTATCGCGTCGCGGTGAGCGGTTCAGCGCCGGCCTGAGTGGCGGTGAGCACAAGGGCAAGCGCGGCGAAATCCTTCCTGAACATGTTTATTCCTGATTGTGGATGGCAAAAGATAACGGGGAGTTATTAAAGCATAAAAAAGGCGCCCGCTGGCGCCTTTTCGCGTGGTTAGACCATTAGTGGACTGCGCTGCCGGGCACCAGAATCTCAGTGGCGATAATCACCACCAGCAGGCCAACCATCACCGGCACGGAGGTACGTTTGACCACTTCGAACGGCGAAATTTTTGCCATCCCGGCAACGGCGACCACCACCCCGGAGACCGGCGATATCGTGCGGCCGAGGTTAGAGGCCTGCAGCATCGGAATCGACAGATAAGCCGGATTGATGCCGGAAGAGTGCGCCAGCTTGGGGATCATCTCAACAAAAGCGTAGAACGGGGCATTACCGGAGCCGGTGGTCATTGCCGCCAGCATGGTCAGGATCACCAGCACCAGCATCAGAATAATACTGGCCGAGCCGAAGGAGGTGGCGATGGAGATCAGCCCATTGATAAAGCCGATGGTGCTTAGCCCCTGGGCGAAGACGCCGGCGGCGACCAGCAGCATCACTACGCCGGCGAAGGCGTCAGCCATCCCGCGGTAGGCGACTTCCAGCCCGCTGAAGACGTTTTTGGTGTTAAACCCGCGCAGGAACTCAAGGATCGCCGCCAGCAGCATGCAGCCGACGAGGATGGTGATAATGTGCAGTTCCGGTCCCCATTTACCATCAAAGATCAGCACGCCGATGATCGGGGTAAACGGCAGAATGGCGTACAGCGCCGGGGCGGTGGTGGTGATGTCGTTGACATCCAGCATTTCGTGGGAAATGTTCTCTTTTTTATCCAGGTAACGCTGCCAGAAGAAATGGGCGATTGCCATGCAGATAATGGCCGCGATGGAGATGGGCAGCGTGGTCTTGAAGGCAAAGTCGATCAGCGGCATTTCTGCGGCTTTAGCCGCCAGTACAACATCGCCAGAGGTAGGCGAGAGGATAATGGCCGCCGGTGAAGCGCAGATGGCTGCCGCCGCCCCGCGACTGATACCGACGTTCACCATCACCGGGAACAGCGTCGCCATCAGCAGCACGCCAAGGCCGGTCGCAGAGGAGACCGCCAGCGACATCAGGCAGGCGACAAAGTAGGCGGCAATCATCAGCAGATAGGGCGAATTAATATAGCGCAGCGGCTTTGATGCTAATTTCACCACCATATCATTGGCGCCAATATGGGTCATGTAGGTGGCGAAGCCGCACAGCATCATAATCATCATACCCAGATCGCCACCGCGGCTCATGAGTAGAATCTTAATGTATTCAATAATATCAGTGGCAGAATAACCGGTGCTGTCGGTATTGCCCGGCAAGACTTTATGCCCCAGCAGGGCGCTGACGATCAATAAGATTAAGCCCCCGACGAACAGCACCCCGGTGGCCGAGTAGCCCTTAATGATATAGCGGGCGACGCCCACAATGACCACAATCCCGATCAGGATCTCAACAAACGTCAGCATTTATTACCCCTAAGCCCAAAGAATATGTAGATAAAAAGCGTCATGCCAAATTTTAATGTGCGAATGTGCCGAAAAAACGGACAAAACTCGCTGATGCAAATCAATAAAGCGATAAGAACTACGCGTCACCCGTCTCGCCTGGATATAATCACCAGATGGATAGTTAAAAGGTTCTGATGGTCACCGGGCAAAAATCAGGAGTTTGCCTTATTTCGTTCAACCTGTATTGAGACTATCTTTGCTATTTTAGGCGGCTTTTAAATGAAAGTGGTAATGGAAAAGTGTTGATGTTACGTCGTTTTTCTCTGTTTTCTCTTGGTTTTTTTGGATGGTTGTTGGTATCCGTAAACGCCAGCGCGTCGTTTTCATCGACCCTCAGCGAAGGTTACCAGACCTTAAGTAATAACGTCGCGCAGACCTGGAATGAGCCGGAGCACTATGACTTGTACGTTCCAGCCATTACCTGGCACGCGCGGTTTGCCTATGATAAGGAAAAGACGGATAAGTATAACGAACGCCCCTGGGGCGCGGGTTTTGGCGTCTCGCGCTGGGATGAGAAGGGAAACTGGCACGGTCTGTACCTGATGGCGTTTAAAGATTCTTTCAATAAATGGGAGCCTATCGGCGGCTACGGCTGGGAGAAAACCTGGCGCCCGCTGACCGACCAGAACTTCCACCTTGGACTCGGCTATACCCTTGGCGTGACGGCGCGCGATAACTGGGACTACATCCCCATTCCGGTGATCTTACCATTGGCGTCAATAGGTTACGGTCCGGCGACTTTCCAGATGACCTATATTCCCGGCACCTACAATAACGGTAACGTTTACTTCGCCTGGGCTCGTATACAGTTTTAATTCGCTAAGTCTTAGCAATAAATGAGATAAGCGGTGTGTCTTGTGGAAAAACAAGGACTAAAGCGTTACCCACTAAAAAAGATAGCGACTTTTATCACTTTTTAGCAAAGTTGCACTGGACAAAAGGTACCACAATTGGTGTACTGATACTCGACACAGCATTAGTGTCGATTTTTCATATAAAGGTAATTTTGATGTCTAAGATTAAAGGTAACGTTAAGTGGTTTAATGAGTCCAAAGGATTCGGTTTCATTACTCCGGAAGATGGCAGCAAAGATGTATTCGTACACTTCTCTGCAATCCAGTCCAACGGTTTCAAAACTCTGGCTGAAGGTCAGCGTGTAGAGTTCGAAATCACTAACGGTGCCAAAGGCCCTTCTGCTGCAAACGTAATGGCTATCTAACCAACACGTCAGTAGAATATAAAAACCCGCTTAACGCGGGTTTTTTTTTGCCTGATTTTCAGATCGTTAACGGCTGGCGGCCTGCGAGAAAAGCCAGAAGGCGACGGCCGTCATGGCAAACGAACCCAGCAAATTCACCATCACGTTGAGGAGTGCCCAGCTCACCCGCCCCTGCTGCAGGAGAAAGACCACTTCCGCCGAGAAGGTGGAGAAGGTGGTCAACCCGCCGCAGAACCCGGTGGTGATCAGGAGCTTCCACATCGGGTCAATATCCGTCAGACGGTTAAACCACGCCAGCCCGGCACCAATCACAAAGGCGCCTACCAGGTTGGCCGTCAATGTCCCAATCGGGATAGCATGATGCACAGGGTTGAGCTTCATGCCGAGCCACCAGCGCAATACGCTGCCGGTGCCACCGCCAATAAAAACGGCGCAAAGAAGTTGAAACACGGTTGTTTCCTGCTATTTGATATAAGAGAACCTCAAGTGTAGCGCGCGACGGGCGCGATTGGCTATTCATAACCTGACCGGAGAAAAACATGCGGGTAGCGGCAGGACAATTTGCCGTCACGCCAGTATGGCGGACGAATGCGCAGACCTGTGTGACGATGATGCAACAGGCTGCGCGTGAAGGGGCGGCGCTGCTGGTGCTGCCAGAGGCGTTACTGGCGCGAGATGACAACGACCCGGATATGTCAGTGAAATCGGCTCAGCCGCTGGATGGGGCGTTTTTGCAGCTGCTGCTGGCTGAGAGCGGGCGTAACCGTTTGACCACGGTCCTGACGCTGCATGTGCCGTCGGCAGAAGGCCGTGCGACCAATACGCTGGTGGTCTTGCGGGATGGCGAAGTAATAGCCCATTATCACAAACTGCATTTATACGACGCCTTCGCAATGCAGGAGTCGCGGCGGGTGGATCCTGGCCAGCAGATCCCGCCGGTAATTGAAGTGGCGGGGTTACGCGTTGGCCTGATGACCTGCTACGATCTTCGCTTTCCGGAACTGGCCCTATCGCTGGCGCTGAACGGAGCTGAGCTGCTGGTACTGCCCACCGCATGGGTGAGAGGGCCACAGAAAGAGCACCACTGGGCGACGCTGTTGGCGGCGCGCGCGCTCGATACGACCTGCTATATCGTGGCGGCAGGCGAATGCGGGACGCGGAATATTGGTCAGAGCCGCATTGTAGACCCGCTGGGAACGACGCTGGCGGGGGCCGGGAGCGAACCGCAGCTGATCTTTGCCGATGTCTCCGCAGAGCACCTTGCGCGGGTTCGCGAGCGTTTGCCGGTACTGCAGAACCGACGATTTGCGCCACCGCAATTATTGTGATGTTTTTTTAAACAGGGCTTGATTCACCTTGTTACAGATTGCTATTGTGTCCGCGCGTCAAATACCCGTATTGTTTATCCTAATAATTCGCTGTGCACGTCAGGACGGACACCCCTGCGCTAACTCCTTCAGGGGGAAGGCTCTGGGCCGAATCACGCAGCCCACGCACAGGTGGATTACAATATGACGGATAAATGCGTGTATGATGGCGTATTCGCAGCTTGTATAGAGAAGAAGGTTAGCTATGGGTGAGATTAGTATTACCAAACTGCTGGTAGTCGCAGCACTGATTATCTTAGTGTTTGGTACCAAGAAATTACGTACGCTGGGCGGCGACCTGGGTTCGGCTATCAAGGGCTTTAAAAAGGCCATGAACGAGGATGACGATAGCGCGAAGAAAGCCACCGTGGAAGAAGAAGCGCCGGCGCAGAAGATCTCTCATAAAGAGTAATTGATCCGATGCGTCCCCCCGGAGGGATGCTGGCGGAACGGCGAAGAGGCCGCGACGAATATCGTTGCGGCCTTTGTCGTTTTTGGCGATGCCGCGCAGAAAAGATGCAACGAACTGTTACGAAAACGCGAAGCAGAGGAAGCAGAGGAAGCGGAGAGGGGCCGCTGCGGCGAAAAGGCGCGCAGCGGCAGAAGCGGCAGTTACTTCACTTCCATTCCTTTAGCCTGCAGGTCGGCATGATAGGAAGAGCGAACGAAGGGACCGCAGGCGGCGTGGGTGAAGCCCATCGCCATCGCTTCCGCTTTCATCTCTTCGAACTCTTCCGGGCTGACGTAGCGCTGTACTGGCAGGTGGTGACGGCTCGGCTGCAGATACTGGCCTAACGTCAGCATGGTGACGCCATGGCGGCGCAGGTCGCGCATCACTTCAATGATCTCGTCGTTGGTTTCGCCCAGACCGACCATCAGGCCAGATTTCGTCGGGATCTCCGGATGCGCTTCTTTAAAACGCTCCAGCAGCTTCAGCGACCAGTTGTAATCCGCGCCCGGACGCACCTGACGATAGAGACGAGGTACGTTTTCGAGGTTATGGTTGAAGACATCCGGCGGGGTTACCGTCAGAATATCAAGCGCGCGATCCATGCGGCCGCGGAAATCCGGAACCAGCGTTTCGATCTTAATCGACGGGTTTTTCTCGCGAATGGCGCTGATGCAGTCGGCAAAATGCTGTGCGCCGCCATCACGCAGGTCGTCACGGTCCACTGAAGTGACCACGACGTAGCGCAGACCCATATCAGCGATGGTTTGCGCCAGCTTCTGTGGTTCGTTCGCATCTGGTGCAACCGGGCGCCCGTGCGCGACATCGCAGAACGGGCAGCGACGAGTACAGATCGCGCCGAGGATCATAAAGGTCGCGGTACCGTGGTTGAAGCATTCTGCAAGGTTCGGGCAGGAGGCTTCTTCACACACGGAGTGCAGGCCGTTCTTACGCATCGCTGCTTTGATACCCTGGATACGGGACGAATCTGCCGGAAGTTTGATTTTCATCCATTCCGGTTTTCTGAGCAGAGCTTCACGCTCAGTTGCCACGTTTTTCACCGGGATAAGGGCCATTTTATCGGCGTCGCGGTACTTAACACCGCGTTCCATCACAATGGGTTTACTCATAGCGTGCGTGTTCCAGTTGCGAGTCACGAAGGAAAGCGAATTAATTCAATGAAATGTTGCAATTATCAACTATTTTTGAATCAAGAGCAGGCAGTATACCATTGAAAAGGGGCAGAAAGCAGCCTGCCTGCCTCGCAAATTGTAAAATAGTTGTTGTTTTATCCTTTTCCTTTCCGTGCGCTACGCCTTAAACGCCTGGATTACCGTCTCGATAATTTCTTTCAGCAATGGCTCCTTCCCGCTTTGCTTATTGTAGTGCAGCGCAACATTAATTTTTTCGTCCTGCAGGGAGTGAAAATCCAGGGTTTGCAGTGGCCAGAGCCGGGATACCATGGCGAACAGGCGCTCGGTGGTCAGCCCCAGCATGTCGCTCTCGGCGATCATGGCTGCCTGGGTCAGCAGGTTAAAGGTGCTGAATCCGCAGCGTCGTTCGCCCATCTCTTCCTGCAGGCGGCGGTGAAGGGTGGGGTAGCGCTGGCCTTCCGGAAGCAGCAGCGCAAATTCATACTGAGCGAGATGGGCTTCATCCTGTGGGCCGTGCAGCGCGGGGTGCTCAGCACGGCAGTACATCCGTACCCGATCCTGGTACAGCACATGATGGCTTATCGCCTGGCCGCTGTGCAGATGAGTGTCAATTAACAGATCCACCTGGCGCTGGTCGAGCTGCCGCGCGGCGTCGGTGATGGCGATGTTGTGCAACAGGATCTGCGGAAAGGCCGGTTTTAGCGCACTGGCCACGATGGGTATCAGTAGCGCCCCCATGCCTGGCGTGGTGGCGATAGTGATCACCCGCTGCTGGTGGGGGCTACCAGCGATATCCAGCGCACTGAGGAAAGCCTCCATACCCCGGCTGATGTACTGATGAAGATGGGTAGCATACGCGGTGGGCATCACACCTTGCCCCTTGCGGATAAACAGCGGGTCAGGAAAAAGCGCCCGCAGTTTGTTAATCGACTGGCTAATAGCCGATGGCGTGATATTCAGTATCTTAGCGGCGTTGACGATGCCTTTATGGACGTAAACGGCTTCGAAGATGGTTAACAGGTTGAGGTCAATATTGCGCAGGATGCGAAACATCTGGCGGTCATAACGTTCATCCTGTCGTTCAGGGGATTCTGACGGAGACGTATTCTCTGGCACGCGATGAGTCCGGTTGGGAATGATAGGGCAAGTATAGCGGCCCACCGCCTCCCGTACGTGACAATTGATTGCAAAAATAATGTGTTAATCGTTTAGCGCCCCGCTGCCTGCGGGGCGCTGATCTACCGTTTACTGCTGGGGGAGATATTCGTGCGGGGGATGGTTCAGCAGCGCCAGCAGATTGGCGACCAGCCGCGGGGCGACCGTCTCTGGAGTCACCTCTGGCTGCCACTGGCGCATTTGCGTCATCTCCATGCCGGCATAGCCGCAGGGATTGATGCGCAGAAATGGCGCGAGATCCATCGCGATATTGAGCGCCAGACCGTGGAAAGAGCACCCTTTGCGGATCCGCAGTCCCAGTGAGCAGATTTTGCGATCGCCGACGTAGACCCCAGGGGCATCGGCGCGGGGATGCGATTCGATGCCATACTCGGCCAGGGTATTAACGACCGTTTGCTCCAGCAGCGTCACCAGCTCGCGCACACCCAGCTTGCGGCGTTTAAGGTTCAACAGAACATACATTACCTGCTGTCCTGGACCGTGATAGGTCACCTGGCCGCCGCGATCGCTCTGGATCACCGGAATATCGCCGGGCACCAGCACGTGTTCCGCTTTGCCTGCCTGGCCCTGAGTGAAGACCGGGTGATGTTCCACCAGCCAGATCTCGTCGAGGGTGTCTTCATCGCGGGCGTCGGTGAATTCATGCATCGCCTGCGAGATGGGTTCGTATGGTTGCAGGCCAAGCTGCCGGATAAGAATTTTATTGTGCTGCAAAACAACATCTCCGCCGGGAAGAGAGGACTCAGGGCGGGGAGTATATCACAGCAGAGCGGAAGGGGATGAAAGGACCCGGCACGGCGGCCGGGTCGGGGAAAAGGTTACAGCACCATCCGTACGATATCGATATTGCCTAACTCTTCGTACAGCGTTTCCACTTGCTCAATGTGGGTGGCGTTGATGGTGATGGAAACCGAGTGGTAGTTACCTTTGCTGCTCGGTTTTACTGACGGCGAGTAATCACCAGGCGCATGGCGCTGTACCACTTCCACCACCTGATCAACCAGCTCCGGCAACGCCTGTCCCATTACTTTGTACGTAAAGGGGGTAGGGAATTCCAGCAGTTCGTTAAGTTTGGTTTTCATGTCAGCTCCGGTGTTACGACAAAATAATAACTCCCACCAAGGGCGGGAGTTATCAGGTTACTTGGATAAATAGTATATGGGGATGGAAATCACACTTTCAAGTGTTCGATTTTTAACCAAACCAGTGGTGGAACATTAACTTAATGTAATCAATAATTTTGCCAAAGAAATTCCCTTCCGGGATTTCCTGCAGCACCACCAGCGGGCGCTGATCGATAGTTTTACCATCTAACTGGAAGTTGATGGTGCCGACCACCTGGTTTTTCTGCAGCGGGGCGTGCAGTTCAGTGTTATTCAGCACATAGCTGGCTTTCAGATCTTTCATCCGGCCACGCGGGATGGTCAGGTAGACATCTTTATCCACCCCCAGCGAGGCGCGATCGCTGTCACCGAACCAGGCCGGTTCGGAAGCAAACTCTTTGCCGGCTTTGATCGGGTTGACGGTTTCAAAGAAGCGGAAGCCCCAGGTCAGTAGTTTTTTGCTTTCCGACTCACGACCTTTGAAAGTACGTCCGCCCATCACCGCCGAGATAAGACGCATCTGGCCTTCGGTGGCAGAGGCGACGAGGTTGTAGCCCGCTTTGTCGGTATGACCCGTTTTGATGCCGTCGACGTTCAGGCTGTTATCCCACAGCAGGCCGTTACGGTTCAGCTGGCGGATGCCGTTGAAAGTGAACTCTTTCTCACGATAGATAGAGTACTCGTTCGGCACATCGCGGATCAGCGCCTGGCCAATCAGCGCCATGTCGCGCGCGGAACTGTACTGTCCGTCAGCATCGAGGCCGTGAACGGTCTGGAAATGGGTGTTTTTCAGGCCCAGGGCGTTAACATAGTTGTTCATCAGGCTGACGAAGGCGTCCTGGCTACCGGCAACATAGTCGGCCATGGCCACGCAGGCATCGTTACCCGACTGCAGGTTGATACCCCGGATCAGCTGCGAAACCGGAACCTGCATCCCCGGCTTGAGGAACATCAGAGAAGAGCCTTTGAAAACCGGGTTGCCGGTGGCCCAGGCATCGTTGCCGACAGTGACCAGATCGGACTCTTTGAATTTACCCGCTTTCATCGCCTGACCGATGACATAGCTGGTCATCATTTTGGTCAGACTGGCCGGGTCGCGACGGGAGTCGGCGTTATTTTCCGCCAGCACTTTGCCGGAGTTGTAATCAATAAGCACCCAGGATTCGGCGTCAATCTGCGGGGCGCCTGGGATCATCGTTTTGATATTCAGGTCATCGGCGCGGGCAGCGGAGGAGAGCGCTGCAACGGAGAGCGCCGTGATGAGTAAACGAGCGGTGAAAGAGGTCTTCATGGTCAGAACAACGGCATCCGTGATGGAGTTAAAAAAAGTGCCTTACTATAGCAAATGCTCTGCGGGCCAGCATCCGACATTGCGCATGAGTTTGTTAATGACTTTTACATGCGCAAGGTGAACGGGCTGCCCGCGGCGTTTAGTTGGCGCGAGTAATAAAGGACTGCAGCTGCGCTTCGCTTTGCAGGCGCTGCTGAACGGCGCTGGCCTGCGCCTTATCAGCAAACGGGCCCAGCTGAATACGCCATACCGCGCCGTTTTGCGTGACCCGGCCTGGCACCGAGAACTGCTGGCTCAGGCGCTGCTGATACTGCTGCGCCCGCGCCTGGTCGCTCACTGCGCCAACCTGGACGACAAAATTACCGCTGGCGCTGGAGGTGGCGGTAGAGGAGGCGGCAACGGCGCTGGCGGTCGCGGCAGTGGCCGCTGTCGCCGCTACGCTACCCTGGATGGAGCCTGGCGCGGTGACGGGAGCCGTTTGCGTCGCGACGGCAGCAGCAGGGGCCGCAGTGGCGGCGGTCGTGGCTGCCGGCTCGCTACTCTCCAGCACGCCGCTGTTCAGCGGCGTCGGGGCGCCGAGGAAACCGCCGCTGTTCACCGGCGCGCCGACGCTGTCTTCCGGCTTCAGCGTGCTGTTGCTGATCGGGCGAACGTCGGCAGGCGCAGGCTGGTTCATACCTGTGGCGTCACCGCCGTCCAGATTCGGTCGGGCGGGCAGGGCGTACGTCTGTTTGGCGACGGTGGTGCAGGCCATTCCCGGACCGGAAAGCGAACCGTCAGGCGCAACGATGATGGGGTCGATACGCACCTTGGTGTTGTTCGAGGTGTTCAGACGGTCAGCAGACGCACGGGAGAGCGAGATAACGCGATCGTTACCATACGGGCCGCGATCGTTAATCCGCACGACGATCATGCGGCCGTTAGCGAGGTTGGTGATCCGCGCATAGCTCGGGATTGGCAGCGTGGGGTGCGCCGCGGTCAACTGGGTCGGATCGAAGGTTTCGCCGCTGGCGGTCAGGTTACTGTTAGGTTCCGCGTCATAGATCGCCGCAAAACCAGCCTGCGTAAAGTTGGCCGGATCCTGAACGATTTTATAGCTTTTACCGTCGCGCTCATAATCCTGATTCGCCGTGGCGTTCGGCGTTTCATACTGCGGATCGGCGCCGCTGATCTCAACCGTCGGGCCATTACAGACGGCCGGCTGTGGAGTACTGACCGTTTTTTGTTGCACGTCATCACTCGAACATGCCGCCAGCAGCCCCGCTGCTATGCAGATCCCCAGCCATTGCTTACGCATTGCAAACCCCTTTAAACGCTTTTCGACAACATTTTTCTGTGGGTATGGATCGACATCACGATACCAAACCCGGCCATCAATACGATCAGGGCGGAGCCCCCGTAGCTCACCAGCGGCAACGGTACGCCCACCACCGGTAAAATACCACTCACCATACCAATATTTACGAAGACATAAACGAATAAAATCAACATTAAACCACCGGCCATGACCCGGCCAAAGGTGGTTTGCGCCTGGGCGGCGATCCACAGCCCGCGCATGATCAGCAGAATATAGAGCGCCAGCAGGATCAGCACACCAATCAGCCCCAGCTCTTCGGCCAGCACGGCGAAGATAAAGTCGGTGTGGCGTTCCGGCAGGAACTCCAGCTGCGACTGCGTGCCGTGCAGCCAGCCTTTGCCGCGCAGACCGCCGGAGCCAATGGCAATTTTAGACTGAATAATGTGATAGCCGGCGCCCAGCGGGTCGGTTTCCGGGTCGAGGAGCATCATCACGCGCTGGCGCTGATAGTCATGCATCAGGAAGAACCACAGGATCGGTATAAAGGCGGCGACCAGCACCACGGCGATCCCGATAAGACGCCAGCTTAGACCGGAAAGGAACAGCACAAACAGCCCGGAGAGGGCGATCAGAATCGAGGTGCCGAGGTCGGGCTGCGCTGCCACCAGCAGGGTCGGCAGGAAGATCAGCACCAGCGCAATCGCGGTGTTCTTCAGCGACGGCGGACAGACGTCGCGGTTAATAAAGCGCGCGACCATCAGCGGCACGGCGATTTTCGCTATCTCCGACGGCTGAAAGCGGACGATACCGAGATCCAGCCAGCGCTGCGCCCCTTTGGAGATAGCGCCGAAAGCATCAACGGCCACCAGCAGAATAATACAGAAAATATAAAGATAGGGCGCCCAGCCTTCATAGACCCGCGGTGGGATCTGCGCCATGACGATCATGATCACCACGCCCATGGCGATCTGGCCGATTTTACGTTCCATCATGCCGACGTCCTGACCGCTGGCGCTCCAGATAACCAGCGCGCTGTAGGTCAGTAGCGCCAGCAGGATCAGCAGCATGGTGGGGTCAAGATGGATTTTATCCCACAGCGATTTTTTGTTCGGATTATCCGTCATTATTGATCCTCCCCTGCGGTGACCGCCGGGTTTTCGCTTGGCAGCGTGGTGTTGTTATCGCCCAGCATAATGTGATCAAGGATTTGTCGCATAATGGTGCCGACCGCCGGGCCGGCGCCGCCGTTTTCCAGGATCATCGCCACGGCAACCTGAGGGTTGTTATAAGGCGCAAACGCCGTCATCAGTTTATGGTCGCGCAGACGTTCAGAGATGCGGTGCGCGTTATAGGTTTCGTTGGCCTTCAGGCCGAACACCTGGGCGGTACCGGACTTGGCCGCGATCTTATACGGCGCGCTGGCGAAATATTTGTGCGCGGTGCCGTTGCCGCGGTTGGCCACGCCGAACATGCCGTCTTTGGCGATTTCCCAGTAGCCGGAATGGATGTCGCCCACCGGCGGCTCATGCGGCTGAACCCACGGAACGGGCTTGCCGTCTTCCACGGTGCTTTGCAGCAGGTGCGGCACTTTCACCACCCCGTCGTTAATCAGGATCATCAGCGCCTTGTTCATCTGGATGGGGGTGGCAGTCCAGTACCCCTGACCGATGCCCACCGGAATGGTGTCCCCCTGGTACCAGGGTTTCTTGAAGCGCTTGAGCTTCCATTCGCGAGTTGGCATGTTGCCCGAGCGCTCTTCAGAAAGGTCGATACCGGTGTAGTGGCCGTAGCCAAACTTGCTCATCCACTCAGAGAGGCGATCGATGCCCATGTCATAGGCGACCTGATAGAAATAGGTATCCGCAGACTCCTCCAGCGCTTTGGTGACGTTCAGGTGGCCGTGGCCCCATTTTTTCCAGTCACGATAGCGTTTATCGGAGCCAGGCAGCTGCCACCAGCCTGGGTCGAACAGGCTGGTATTGCGGGTGATCACCCCGGCGCTCAGCGCCGAGACGGCGACGTACGGTTTTACCGTTGACGCCGGCGGGTAGACCCCCTGCGTCGCGCGGTTGACCAGCGGCGTGTTCGGATCGTTGAGCAGGCCGGAGTAATCTTTACTGGAGATGCCGTCGACGAACAGGTTCGGGTCATAGCTTGGCGTAGATACCAGCGCCAGAACGGCGCCGGTACGCGGATCGGTGACCACCACGGCGGCACGGCTACCGGCCAGCAGGGTTTCGATATACTGCTGCAGCTTGAGATCGAGAGTGAGGTAGATATCGCGTCCGGCCTGCGGCGGCACCTCTTTCAGTTGTCGAATGACGCGGCCGCGGTTGTTCACTTCAACCTCTTCGTAGCCGGTCTGACCGTGCAGGACATCCTCATAATAACGCTCAATACCCAGCTTACCGATGTCGTGGGTCGAGGCGTAGTTAGCCAGCTTGCCTTCTTTGTCGAGGCGGTCGACGTCTTTATCGTTAATTTTTGAGACGTAGCCAATGACGTGCGTCAGCGCCGAGTTATAGGGATAATAACGACGCTTGTAGCCTTTGACTTCCACGCCGGGAAAGCGGTACTGGTTGACGGCAAAGCGGGCAACCTGCACTTCACTGAGGTTGACCTTTACCGGAATCGAGGTAAAGCGATGGGAGCGTGCGCGCTCCTTTTTGAAGCCGGCGATATCATCGTCGGTTAAATCGACGACGTCACGCAGCGCATCCAGCGTCTGCTGCACGTTATCGACTTTCTCCGGCATCATCTCCAGCTGATAAATGGTGCGGTTAAGCGCCAGCGGGGTGCCGTTGCGATCGTAAATAATGCCGCGGCTCGGCGGGATCGGTACCAGCTTGATGCGGTTTTCGTTCGAACGCGTCTGATAATCATTGAAGCGAACGATTTGCACATTGTACAGGTTGGCGACCAGAACGCCGGTAAGCAGCAAAATCCCCAAAAAAGCGACCAGCGCCCGGCGCACGAACAGCGAGGATTCAGCCGTATAGTCGCGGAAAGAATTCTGTAATTTCATTCGCTGCTTAGTCTACCCTGATCATCATTACTCACGGTGGTACGGGTGGTTGGTGGTAATGCTCCACGCCCGATACAGACTCTCGGCCACCAGTACGCGCACCAGCGGGTGAGGTAAGGTGAGGGTGGAGAGCGACCAACTCTGTTCCGCCGCTGCTTTACAGGCTGGAGAGAGGCCTTCCGGGCCGCCTACCAGCAAACTGACGTCGCGCCCGTCCTGTTTCCAGCGTTCCAGTTCGCGCGCCAGCTGCGGCGTATCCCATGGTTTTCCCGGAATATCCAGGGTCACGATACGGTTCTTACCGGCAGCGGCCAACATCATCTCGCCCTCTTTTTCGAGGATGCGCTTGATATCGGCGTTCTTGCCGCGTTTACCGGCGGGGATCTCCACCAGTTCAAACGGCATATCTTTGGGAAAACGGCGCAGATACTCGCTAAAGCCGGTCTGTACCCAGTCCGGCATTTTGGTGCCAACGGCCACCAGCTGCAACTTCACGCATTAACTCCAGAGTTTTTCCAGCTCGTACAGACGACGGCTCTCTTCCTGCATGACGTGAACCATCACGTCGCCGAGGTCGACGACGATCCAGTCGGCGGCGGCTTCCCCTTCAACGCCCAGCGGCAGCATGCCGGCGGCGCGGGATTCCTGAACCACGTGGTCGGCGATGGACATCACGTGACGGGTAGAGGTGCCGGTGCAGATAATCATGCAATCGGTGATGCTGGATTTGCCATGTACATCAATGGCGACGATGTCCTGACCTTTCAGGTCATCAATTTTGTCGATAACAAAATCCTGGAGTGCTTTACCCTGCAAGTGTTCCCCCTGGGTGCATGAAGATTGATAATGATAAAGAGCCTGACAGTATACCTGAACTGATGAAAAAGTCGGGTGAAATGTCTGTCGGCAGGCGTTCGTGGCGGGGTATCATCCCATCCCTCGCCGCGGATTGCATCGCCATTTTTGTAAAACAATTTCTGCAAACATGCTGTGGCGGATGCTGCCCGGCAGCGGAGAATAGCAGCCTGCTCTGGCCTGTCAATGGTCTGGCGGGAATTCTTCTTGCGGCTGCCAGACGGCCTGGCTATTTAATACGCGCAGGGTGGTGAAATCGTCGCGCATATCGAGGAGGCTCCAGGCGCCATGGGCAATCGGGAAATGCCACATCGCCGCCGCGGGCATCTGCAACAGCAGGGCCGTCAGCAGGCTCAGGACGCCCTGATGGCCGACAATCAGCAGGTGGTCAAGATGGCGGCAGTCGGCCAGCGTTGTGGTGAATTCGCTGACGCGGCGGGCAAAATTCTGAAAGCTTTCGCCATTGGTGGGGGCCGCGTGCTGCCAGTCAGCACACCACGCGGCATAGTTTTCCGCATCCTCTCGCTGAAGGTCGCGATGATGACGCATCTCCCAGTCGCCGAAAAACATTTCATTGAGCGTGGCATGGCACTCACGCGGGATATGGCGATCGCCAAGCAGCAGATCGGCCGTTGTCCCGGTTCTCGCCAGCTCGCTACAGATGACTTTGTCGAAAGGTACTGCCCGCAGCCGTTCGCCGAGCGCTCGCGCCTGGGCGACGCCGCGCGGCGTCAGAGGAGTGGGGGCGTGGCCGCTGTATAACCCGGCAACGTTGGCTTCGGTTTCGCCGTGGCGAACTAACCATAATTTCATGATGATGCTCAGACAGGCGGTGGAGACGTGGCGCTACGATAGCGCTTTTTTAGCATCAGGCCCAGTCCGGGGTCAGCAATAGAGTCCCTGCTCGCGGATGTAGTCCAGCACGGTGGCCGGCAGCATCTCGGCGCAGGATTCCCCGCGCTCGAGGCGCTGGCGGATAATCGTCGCCGAGATATCGAACCACGGCGTTTCCGCCAGGTAGATGGCCCCGGCGGGGCGGTTATGCAGGCGCTCTACGTCGTGGGTTAAGTGACGGTCCAGCCACTGCTGATCAGCGTCGTGCGCCATGGTCAGCGGGTAACCCGGGCGGCGGCAGACGATCAGATGAACGTTATCAAGGATGGTTTCATAGCGGTGCCAGGTGGGGAAGGTGAGCAGCGAATCCTGGCCGATGATAAACGCCAGCGGTTTTTCTGCCCCCTGCTCCTGGCGCCATGCCTGCAGCGTGTCTGCTGTCCAGGAGGGGGTGTCACGCTGCAGTTCGCGTTCGTCGAGCGTGAACAGCGGCTTATCGGCAATCGCCAGCTTCAGCATGTGCACGCGCTGGGCGCTGGTGGCTTCCGGCTGGGGACGGTGCGGCGGGACGTTGTTAGGCATGATGATGACCTTGCTCAGGCCAATCTGATTCGCCAGGATCTCGACCGGCTTGAGGTGACCATAATGCACCGGATCGAAGGTGCCGCCATAGATTGCCTGTAACTGAGTCATATCAACCATCAATAAAAACGTCCGCCAGGGCTTTGTGGCAGAGCAACAACGAAAGACTTTCCAGTTCGGGCCAGACGTCGTGCCCGTAATCCTGTTTAAAGGTCAGTTCCGCGCGGGTCAGGAGGGTCACCGCCTGGCGCAGCTGTTCCCCGCTCAGTCGGGCGAGGGCATCGCTGAGCAGCTGACGGCGGTTTTGCCAGACCCGATGTTTATCAAACAGCGAGCGCAGCGGCGTGTGCGTCGACTGGCGTTTGAGCGTGACCAGCAGCAGCAGCTCCCGCTGTAGCGTACGCAGCAGGATCGCCGGCTCGCAGCCTTCAAGGCGGAGCTGTTGCAGAACATGTAGCACGCGCTTGCTTTTGCCTGCCAGTAGCGCATCGACCCAATGGTAAGGGGTAAAGTGGGCGGCATCGTTTACCGCCTGCTCAACCCGGGGCAGGGTCAGCTTACCGTCCGGCCAGAGCAGCGCCAGACGCTCCAGCGCCTGCGCCAGCGCCAGCAGATTACCTTCGTAACAGTAGCACAGCAGCTGACTGGCCGCGTCGTCGAGCTGCAGCTGATGCTGTTTGGCCCGGGCGGCCAGCCAGCGCGGCAGCTGTGCGTATTCCGGCGTCTGGCAACTGACCTGGACGGCCCGCTGCGCCAGGGCGGTAAGCCACGCGGCATTCTCCTGGGCTTTGGTCAGCTTATTCCCGCGAACTATCAGCAGCAGGTCGTCGTGCAGCAGGCCGATCAGGGTCGCCAGCTGTTCGTTGATCGCCGCGTTAGGGCCGTTTTCCGGCAGGATTAGCAGCAGCGTTTGCCGGCTGGAGAACAGACTCAACGCCTGGCTTAACGCGAAAATCGCCTGCCAGTCGGTGCTGTTATCGATGGTGAAGGTGTGGTGCTCGGTAAAGCCCTGGGCGGCAGCGGCTTCGCGAATGGCGTCCTGGCTTTCCTGCAACAGCAGGGGATCGTTGCCAAGCAGCAGATAGGCCGCGCGCAGCCCTTCAGTGAGCTGCGCGCGGAGTTGTTCCGGGTACAACCGAATCATCATTGACCCAGAGTGGTGGAGACGCGGTTACCCGAGGAAGCCGGTGCCGTGCTGCCGGCGACCGGTTTCTCTTCCTGCTGGGTTGCTTCAACATCTGCAACCTGCACGCTCGGCAGCTTACGAATCAGCTGTTCCGCCGCTTTGTCGTACATTTCCTGGATAATCATATCCTGCTCGGCGTCTTTCGCTAACGCCGCCTGCGGGTTATCGAAGAACGAACGATAGACCTTGGTGGTAATCGGATAGATATCGTGACCCGGGATCAGGACGCTGGCATGAACGGTCATGACCATCTGATATTCCGCGGTACGACCATCCTGGAACACCGAGGCGGTATCTTTCTGAATCGACGAACCATCGAGGCGCAGAGAAGGAACATCTTTACGCAGCGTGCTGGCGTCGATCAGGTCCACGCCATTAAGACGCAGCTGATTACGTACCGCGCGACTTAACGGTCCGTTCGGATCGCTCGACTGAAGAATCATGGTTTTCATGGTGGTGGGCACCTTCGTAGTGCTACGCAGATGCCAGCCACAGCCGGCGGTGACAAGCACCGCCAGGGATAACAACATTGTTACCAGATATCGCACGCTTCCTCCCGCGCTTAGCCAACGACCAGATTGAGCAGTTTACCCGGAACGTAAATCACTTTACGCACGGTTTTACCGTCGAGATATTTCGCGACCAGATGCTCCTGGCCGGCACGCTCGCGGACCTGCTCTTCAGTTGCATCTACCGCAACGGTAATTTTACCACGAACTTTGCCATTGACCTGGACGACGACGAGGGTGCTGTCTTCCACCATCGCGCTTTCATCCGCCACCGGCCACGGCGCGTTGTCGATATCGCCTTCGCCGTTCAGCTCGCGCCACAGGGTGAAGCTGGCGTGCGGGGTGAACGGGTTCAGCATACGCACCACCGCCAGCAGCGCTTCCTGCATCAGGGCACGATCCTGTTCGTCTTCCTGCGGCGCTTTCGCCAGCTTGTTCATCAGCTCCATGATCGCCGCGATGGCGGTGTTGAAGGTCTGACGACGGCCGATGTCATCGGTCACTTTGGCGATCGTTTTGTGAATATCGCGACGCAGCGCTTTCTGATCTTCACTCAGCGCCGCCACGTTCAGTGCCGCAACGTCCCCTTTGGTGGTGTGCTCGTAGACCAGTTTCCAGACGCGTTTCAGGAAGCGGTTAGCCCCTTCAACGCCAGATTCCTGCCACTCGAGGGTCATATCCGCCGGGGACGCAAACATCATGAACAGACGCACGGTATCCGCGCCATAACGCTCAACCATCACCTGCGGGTCGATGCCGTTGTTTTTCGACTTGGACATCTTGCTCATGCCGGTGTACACCAGCTCATGGCCTGCCGCGTCTTTCGCTTTCACGATGCGGCCTTTTTCGTCGCGCTCAACGATGGCGTCAACCGGGGAAACCCAGTTACGTTCGCCGTTTTCGCCTACATAGTAGAAGGCGTCAGCCAGCACCATGCCCTGGCACAGCAGCTGCTTCGCCGGCTCATCGGAGTTGACCATGCCCGCGTCGCGCATCAGCTTGTGGAAGAAGCGGAAGTAGAGCAGGTGCATGATGGCGTGTTCGATACCGCCGATGTAGATATCTACCGGCAGCCAGTAGTTGGCCGCTTTCGAATCCAGCATCCCTTCCTGATACTGCGGGCAGGTGTAGCGCGCATAGTACCAGGAGGATTCCATAAAGGTGTCAAAGGTGTCGGTTTCACGCAGCGCCGGCTGACCGTTAACGGTGGTCTTCGCCCATTCAGGATCGGCTTTGATCGGGCTGGTGATGCCGTCCATGACCACATCTTCCGGCAGGATCACCGGCAGTTGATCTTCCGGGGTCGGCAGCACGGTGCCATCTTCCAGGGTCACCATCGGGATCGGCGCACCCCAGTAGCGTTGACGGGACACACCCCAGTCACGCAGACGGTAGTTAATTTTACGCTCGCCTACGCCCATGGCTGCCAGTTTGTCGGCAATGGCGTTGAAGCCGGCTTCATAATCGAGGCCGCTGAACTCGCCGGAGTTAAACAGGACGCCTTTCTCGGTCAGCGCCTGCGCGGAGAGATCCGGCTCGCTGCCGTCAGCGGCGAGGATAACCGGCTTGATGTTCAGACCGTACTTGCTGGCGAACTCATAGTCACGCTGGTCGTGACCCGGAACGGCCATGACCGCGCCGGTGCCATATTCCATCAGCACGAAGTTTGCCGCCCAGACAGGAATTTCTTCGCCGGTCAGCGGGTGAATGGCTTTAAACCCGGTATCGACGCCTTTTTTCTCCATCGTCGCCATGTCGGCTTCGGCTACTTTGGTATTACGGCATTCGTCGATAAAGGCAGCCAGCGCCGGATTGTTCGCTGCAGCCTGCTGCGCCAGCGGGTGACCCGCCGCGACAGCCAGGTAGGTGCAGCCCATAAAGGTGTCCGGACGGGTGGTGTAGACGGTCAGCTTATCGGCGTAGTTGTTGACGTCAAAGGAGATTTCCACCCCTTCGGAACGGCCGATCCAGTTGCGCTGCATGGTCTTTACGGTGTCTGGCCAGTGATCCAGTTTATCCAGATCGTTCAGCAGTTCATCGGCGTAGGCGGTGATTTTAATAAACCACTGCGGGATCTCTTTACGCTCGACTTTGGTATCGCAGCGCCAGCAGCAGCCGTCGATAACCTGTTCGTTGGCCAGTACGGTCTGGTCGTTCGGGCACCAGTTCACCGCGGAGGTTTTCTTGTATACCAGCCCTTTTTTGTACAGCTCGGTGAAGAACTTCTGCTCCCAGCGGTAGTATTCCGGGGTGCAGGTCGCCAGCTCGCGGCTCCAGTCATAGCCAAAACCCAGCATTTTGAGCTGGTTTTTCATGTAGGCGATGTTGTCGTAGGTCCACGGTGCTGGCGCGGTGTTGTTTTTCACTGCCGCGCCTTCCGCCGGCAGACCAAACGCATCCCAGCCAATCGGCTGCAGGACGTTTTTGCCCAGCATACGCTGGTAGCGGGCAATCACGTCGCCGATGGTGTAGTTACGCACGTGACCCATGTGTAGTCGACCAGAAGGATAAGGAAGCATCGACAGGCAGTAATACTTCTCTTTGCTCTCGTCTTCAGTTACTTCAAATGTACGATTTTCGTCCCAGTGAAGCTGGACTTTCGATTCTATCTCTTCCGGGCGGTATTGCTCTTGCATGGCAGCCAGTGGTCCTGTTTTCAATACAGCTACAAAATGTAGCCAATGGATGTGTTATTTCAGATCGGCATAGCATAGCCCAAACGCCCCCGTCAAAACAGCCTTTCGCACATTAACATCGGCAAAAGCCGCGCTGATTATTTCGCGACTCTGTGGCTTGTCAGACACAGCGGGAGAGGAATAAGGTCTATTATCAGAAGACGTTAACCACACCGGAGGCGAAATGATGAACAAGGTTGCTCAATATTACCGTGAACTGGTCTCCTCGCTCAGCGAACGGCTCCGCCATGGAGAGCGCGATATCGACGCGCTGGTGACACAGGCGCGGGAAAAAATCGCCCGCGCCGGCGATCTCACGCAGAGCGAGATCGAGTCGGTGATTGCGGCAGTAAAACGCGATCTCGAGGAGTTTGCCCGCAGCTACGAAGAGAGTCATGAAGACGAGAGCGACAGCGTGTTTATGCGGGTGATCAAAGAGAGCCTGTGGCAGGAACTGGCTGATATCACCGACAAAACGCAGCTCGAGTGGCGCGAAGTCTTTCAGGATCTGAATCACCACGGCGTGTACCATAGCGGTGAGGTGGTCGGCCTGGGCAATCTGGTCTGCGAGAAGTGCCACTATCACCTGGCAGTGTATACCCCGGACGTGCTGCCGCGCTGTCCGAAGTGTGGCCACGATCAGTTCCAGCGTCGGCCCTTCGAACCCTAAGCGGTGCGAAAAAAGATGCGCGAGGCTTCGCGCATCGTGGTTTGTCTTATTTCACGGTGTTGATTTCGGTACTCTTGAAATACTGATAGCCACCCATGTTGCTGGCATAGCTGTGCGAGGAGTTGAGAATCAACTTGTTCGCGCTCAGGGTGCCGACGTCACAAGTGTTAAACCCTAACCAGCCGCAGCCGCGACCGCTGTTGATGACCTTTTTCGCGTTCATCGTCAGCGTACCACCCGCTTTAATCAACGAGTAATTGCTGATAGTGCTATTATTTCGGGCATCCAGCAGCATGTCGCCTGTGCTGGAGAAGGTGCCCTCATTAACGATGTTTCCAGTGGAAGTCAGGGCAATATTACCCGCTGTGATAGTACCGGTGTTATTCACCACAGCATGATGGGTGGTGATATCGGCCGCTTTCATATAACCATTTTGATTCAGCCAGTAGCTGTGGGCGGTAATGGCATTGGTGGCCTCCATGCGACCGCTGGTGCTTTGCGCCAGCGTGCCGTTGGTCTGCAGATTGATATTTTCGCCGGTGATATTGCCGAGGTTATAGATCTCGCCCGTATTGGTGCTGCCATCCTGCTTAAGGGACTGAACGGTGGTTTGGCCGGTAGAATTAATGTTGCCGGTATTCTTAAAGCTGCTGCCAACAAACGTCAGGCTGGTGTTTTTGGCGCTGATTTTGCCTTCATTGAGGAAATCACCGATTGCCGTGGCGGCAATCTGGTTATTCGACAGCAGGGACGCTTTGGCCTCATTGCGGATTTTCCCGCCGCTGGTCAGGCTAAGTCCGCTGGTGCCGGTCATTGTGCCTGAGTCGCCGTTAGTGATATTGCCGTTGGCGGAGGCAATCAGCTGGCCGCCGGTGAGGGAGCCGACGTTGACGATATAGTCGCCGCTGGAAAGCATTAAATAATAGGCGCCAGCGATGCTGCCGTTATTGGTGATACCCGTGGCGGTGGAAACCTGGCTCAGCAAACCTTTGCCCGTTATTGTCCCTTTGTTTAGCAGGTTACCGTTGCTGGTGAGCTGCAGCGTGCTGTTAGCGACAATGGAGCCCTGGTTACGTACGCCAAAGCCGATGTTATTGCCGACCATGCTGATGCTGTTGGCGGTGATGCCGCCAAGGCTGCTGACGTCGATGCTGTACTGCGGGTTGATCGTCATTTCGATAAGCGTCGCTTGTTTACCTGCAGAGGTTATCGCGCCAGAGCTGTTATCCATGGTGAAGCGACCTGCGCTGACCAGGGCATTATTGGCCTGTACTTTACCGTTAATCTTAATCGCGTCGGCGAGCAGAACCGCGTAGCCGTTAGCGGCGTTCATGCCATTTTCGCCGATGGTGAGGGTGCCGCCCGTTACGGTATAGCTGCCGATGGCGCCGTCGCTGGTCATGTTGACTTTACCGGTGGTCAGGATGGCCTTGTTGGTATTGACAAAGCTACAGCCGGAGCAGGTGATGCCGTTCGGGTTGGCGATCACCACGTCCGCTTTCTGACCGTTAACTTCGATAAAGCCCTTCAGGCTACTGGCGTTTTTGGAGGTCACCTCGTTCAAAATCACCGAGGCGCTGCCGGCGGTCAGGTTGTTGTTGCGGGCAATATTGCCCAACGTACCGTGGCTGACATCCTCGCCGCTGTTATTAAGGACGGTGCCATTAGTACCGACGTTGAAGTCGCGGTACAGGTTATGGGAGACGCCGGCGGCGTTCGGCTTTTCAATATCAATAACCGTGGCGCCGGACGAATGCGTATAGCTGGTCGGGTCGGCATAAACCACCGACGAGGTTAATACTGTCGCCAGCGCGACATAAGAAGCTTTAAACTTAAACATTTTATTTATTCCTTTAAATTAAGATTAATAAACAACGTAGCTGAAAGGGTCGATAATGATTGAATTAATACCTCCACTGTAATGAAAAGCCCATATTCAGGGCGTCGCTATGAAACGTATCCGGTTTACTGAGCGGGGTGCTAATAAACAGATCGTATTGCGTTGACCATAATTGTCCGCGCAGGCCGCTGACGGCGCCGGAAAGGACTTTGCCTTTTTGATACAGATCGGCGCCAATAAGGCGACCCACATCCGCGCCCAGATAGAATTGCCGCTCGTGGGTGGGCAGATCCCAGATAAAATCGTTGCGCCAGTACCATCCCTGATTGCCGGACAGGCTGTTTTCACCGTCAAAACCGCGCACGCTCCAGCGACTACCAATATTGAATTTATTATCGGAAGCGAGTTTGTCCGGGCTGAACTGGGCGCTCAAGCGGGGAGCCCAGGTAAATTTGTCGCCGGTGGCGTCAAATTTCATTAGCGCCTGCAGATTTCCATGCACGATCCTCGACAGCGGGCTGTATAACCCGGCCTTTTCCTCCGGCGTTGGCGTTGAGCTGAGCCACGGCAGGCTGCGCTGGATGCCGATGCTGGCATCAACAATCTTTTTGTTAAAGTAGTGCTGGTGGTTGAGGGTGAATTCCCATGAGGGGTTCTGCTTGCGCATCACCAGTAGCTCACTGCCGCCAAAGTAATAATGCGAGGTACTCTTGGCGATCCGCAGGTCGGCGGTGGTTTTTTGCTGCCGGGTGTGGGAGAGCAGACGACTCAGCGTGGCGCTGTAGTAGCGATTTTTACTCTTATAATCCATCGTCGACCAGTTGCCGTTAAACTGCTGGCGATACTGGCTGTATGCCCCGTAGGCGCTGAGTGTCCAGTAGCCGAAGGGGATGGAGTAATACAGGCTGCCGTTGTGGTTGCCGTCGTTATGCTGATTGAATTCAATATCGCCCCCGCCGGAAAGGTACAGGATATCGTTGAGGGTGGTCAGGTCATAGAGATAGAGGGCGCCGCCGGCCTGGTAGCGGCCGCTGGCTTTGCTGCCGGCGTCGTCAAGCCAGGCGCCAAGCTGCCATTTTTTCGCCAGGCTGCGGGCAATCTGGATATCGCTTTCCCCCTCGTGCTGCCCCGGCAGCAGTTTCATGTGCGCGGTGGCGCCGGGCAGGCGCTGCAGATTGACCATCCCCTGCTCGAGGTCGCTTAAGCGCAGGATCGTGCCGGAAGAGGTTGGCAGTGAATTCCACAGGCGGGTGGTGTCTGAGCCGTCGGCATAGTCGATAGCGCCCACTTTGCCATAGTGCAGCGTCAGCCTGAGCATGCCCTGCTCCAGCGACTGGGAGGGCACATCAATCAGGGAGGTGATGTAGCCTTGCGCAATCAGCTCGTTTTGCAAGGTATAGGCCAGCAGGCGAATACCTTCGCTGCCGAGGCAGCGGCCCTGCGCCTGCTGCGCGGTTTTCGCCAGTAATTTCCGGGTGAGCGCCTGGTTATCGGAGTCGATATCGACCCGGTTGATCAATTTACAATGCGTTTCCTCAGGGAAAGGGATACCCTGCGGCGCCACGCGCTGTTGTGAAGACTGAAAGTCCTGTTGCTGCGGCGCCAGCGCCTCCTGGCGGGCTTTATCCTGCTCCGTCTGGTGAGCTGAGGTGGTCAACTGCGCGGCTCCGGCGGCTGAGGTGCCCGCCAGCGTGATAAACAGTAGCCCGGTGAGCGTGCGAGATCGAATTAACATGAAGCAATATCCATTTGTTTCATTGGTTCGGTGGCGCATCCGTTATTCTGCGTGCGGCAGAGAATATTGATGGCCTTTATTTCGCGCAGGCGAGGTCAGGCAAGAATATTATATTCAATTAATAAAATAATCGTGCGACGAACCTGTTACGAGGCGTTATATGCTAGCGGCGGTAGTGAAGCAGATCCACGAATTCATTAGTGAATTCTTTATGAATTGATCGATTTAATAAATAAGTTCAGCTTTTATCGCTAAGGTTTATTTGGTACGTAAATGATAGTAGCGATAACCGGCCGCATAAATAATATTGAAGAATAATATGGCGGGAAAGATAAGCTGCGCATACCGGGCGGTATGCGCAGCGAATAACGATTAATGCAGAATTTTGGCGAGGAAATCTTTGGCGCGATCGGATTGCGGATTGGCAAAGAAGGCTTCTTTATCGGCATCTTCGACAATCTTTCCTTCATCCATAAAGATCACCCGGTTCGCCACCTTGCGGGCAAAACCCATTTCATGGGTCACGACCATCATGGTCATCCCCTCGTTGGCCAGTTCGACCATGACGTCCAGCACCTCGTTAATCATCTCCGGGTCAAGCGCTGAGGTGGGCTCATCAAACAGCATAGCGATCGGGTCCATGCACAGGGCTCGGGCAATGGCCACGCGCTGCTGCTGGCCACCGGAGAGCTGCGCCGGATATTTTTCCGCATGCGCCGCCAGGCCAACGCGCTCCAGCAATTTGAGGCCTTTCTTGCGCGCTGATGCTTTATCGCGGTTAAGCACTTTGACCTGCGCCAGCGT
Source organism: Klebsiella sp. w6 (assembly GCF_033100215.1). NCBI lineage: Bacteria > Pseudomonadati > Pseudomonadota > Gammaproteobacteria > Enterobacterales > Enterobacteriaceae > Klebsiella > Klebsiella sp. w6. Next base: position 4,000,364 of record NZ_CP136907.1, on the reverse strand, counting down.
CAGGTTGTCGATAATCGACAGATGAGGGAACAGTTCAAAATGCTGAAAGACCATTCCGACGTGCGAGCGCAGTTTAGCCAGGTTGGTCTTTTTATCGTTAACCACGGTGCCGTCGACGATAATCTGCCCCTGTTGCACAGGCTCAAGGCCGTTTACGGTTTTAATCAGCGTGGATTTACCGGAGCCTGACGGCCCGCAGACCACCACGACTTCACCTTTTTTCACTTCCGTGGAGCAATCGGTCAGCACCTGAAAGTGACCATACCATTTTGAAACGTTTTTCAGGGTAATCATTACACAGTCCTTTTCTTCAACCAGCTGACCAACAGCGAGGCGCTTAGGCTAATCACAAAATAGACGCCGCCCGCGAACAGGATCATTTCGACCTGGGTTCCGTCACGCTCGCCAATGGTGGAGGCGGTACGGAAGAAGTCGGCGAGGCTCAATACATACACCAGCGAGGTATCCTGGAACAGGACGATCCCCTGGGTAAGCAGCAGCGGTACCATGGCGCGGAAGGCCTGCGGCAGGATCACCAGCCGCATTGACTGCCAGTGGGTCATCCCCAGCGCCAACGCGGCGCCGGACTGGCCGCGGGAGATGCTCTGGATGCCAGCGCGGATAATCTCTGAGTAGTAGGCGGCTTCGAACATCGAAAAGGCCACCATCGCCGAGATCAGGCGAATATCCGTTTTCGGCGACAGCCCCAGCACGTTCTGCAGGAAGCCCGGGACAATCAGGTAGAACCACAGCAGGACCATCACCAGCGGGATAGAACGGAATACGTTAACGTAGGTTTTAGCAAACCAGGCCAGCGGCAGAAAACTGGACAGGCGCATCACCGCCAGCAGGGTGCCCCAGACGATACCGACCACGATGGCGATCACCGTAATCTTCAGGGTGATCACCAGCCCTGCCAGCAGATAGGGCATAGACGGAACGATCGAACTCCAGTCAAAATCGTACATTATTTGCCTCCCATATTGCCAGGCAGGCGAACCTTACGCTCGACCACATACATAATCAGCATAATCACCGCGTTGATGAAGACGTAGGCCAGGGTGATGGCCGTAAAAGACTCCCAGGCATGAGCGGAGTAGTCCAGCAGTTTGCCCGCCTGCGCGGCCATATCGGCAAGACCGATGGTGGAGGCGATGGCCGAGTTTTTCACCAGGTTCATCATTTCCGAGGTCATCGGCGGCACGATAACGCGGTAGGCGTTCGGCAGCAGCACGTAGCGGTAGGTTTGCGGCAGGGTCAGGCCCATCGCCAGACCGGCGTTCTTCTGCCCGCGCGGCAGCGACTGAATGGCGGCGCGTACCTGCTCGCAGACGCGGGCGGCGGTAAACAGCCCCAGGCACAGCATGGAGGAGACAAAGAACTGAATGTTTGGGTCCAGCTCCGATTTAAACCACATGCCGATATTTTCCGGCAGGAATTCCGGCACCACCAGGTACCAGGTAAAGAACTGCACGATCAGCGGCACGTTGCGAAACAGTTCGACATAGCAGGTGCCAATGCCCGAGAGGAAGCGATTGGGGACCGTGCGTAAAATGCCAAACAGTGAGCCGACGAGAAAAGCGATGATCCAGGCCGAGATGGAGAGGGCGACGGTTATCTGAAAACCGCTCCACAGCCAGCCCAGGTAGGTAGTGTTGCCGAAGGGGGCCTGTTGCAGGAATATCCCCCAGTTCCAGTCTATTGACATACATGACTCCTGGAAAAAAAAGGGTAGCCATTGCTACCCTCGAAGACGGTTGTCCAGCTTGTTTCGGTATTCGCGGCGGCTGGGGAACGACCAGCCACCGTATAGTCTGTCCGTGCTGTGACAATCATCGGGAGGGCAGGATATCCCGCCCCTGGTTGTTATAATTAGTTCAGTGCTTTGTCATTAGGTGATTTGAACAGCGCTTTCATGTCGTCAGACAGTTCGAAGTTCAGGTTAAGGTTTTTCGGCGGAATTGGATTTTTGAACCATTTATCAAACCATTTCGCCGCTTCGCCAGAGGTCTGGGCCTGAGCAACGGTTTCATCGACCAGCGCTTTGAACGACGGATCGTCTTTACGCAGCATGCAGCCATAGGCTTCTTTCGACTGTGCGGTGCCGACGATTTCCCAGTTATCCGGTTTCTTCGCCTTGGCGCGTTCGCCGGCCAGCAGAGCGTCATCCATCATAAAGGCCACGGCGCGTCCGCTTTCCAGGGTGCGGAAAGAGTCGCCATGATCTTTGGCGCTGATAATGCGCATATTCATTTTTTTCTCATCGTTCAGCTTATGCAGCAGGATCTCTGAGGTGGTTCCGGAGGTGACAACGACCGCTTTATCCTTCAGGTCCGGGAAATCTTTGATCGGACCGCCTTTCTTCACCAGCAGACGGGTGCCGACCACGAAGATGGTATCGGAGAAGGCCGCCTGTTTCTGGCGCTCAAGGTTGTTGGTGGTTGAGCCGCACTCGAAATCAAAGGTGCCATTCTGCAGCAGCGGGATACGGTTCTGCGAGGTGACCGGGATCAGTTTGACCTGCAGGTCCGGCTTGTTCAGCTTTTTCTTGATGGCATCAACGATGGCGTTGGAGTAGTCCTGAGAGTAGCCCACAACCTTCTGCTGGTTATCGTAGTAAGAGAACGGGACTGAAGATTCACGATGGCCGACAACGATAACCCCATTTTTGGCGATCTTATCCAGGGTGCTCTGGCCTGCCGCCGGGGCGGCATCTTCTGCGTGTGCCAGACCGGCGGTCACACCCATGACCAGCATTGCGGCGGCCAGTTTACGTAATTGCATATCCAACTCCTTATCCGTAGCGTCAGCGGCGCTATTGATACCCATTGTGATTGTGTGTGTTGTTATTCGAGGCACGCGTCCACGTGCCGCATTTGTATGTGTTTGTTAGCATTTAGTTTGGCTTAATGTAAAGATTTTGCTGTTTTATTGTTTATTTTTGCGAAGTGCTCCGCACCAATGGGAGGCAAAGATCTTCCATTGCACCAAAATAGCGCGACCGCCGAACGTTTATGGTGCAACCCGGTTGCACTGGGTCGGACGATGGCGCTACCAGGGAGAATAAAGCAATGACTGTGCCAGGATGGCTGGCGCGGGGAGAAAAAATGCCGGCGACGGGCGTCGCCGGCGGAGAAACTTATCGGCGACGCTGACGCAGGCTCATCAGTAGCGCAGCGAAGCCTAACAGCGCCGTCAGCGCCCATAGCGGCCAGTTGCCGGTGCGGGCGTAAGGGGTTAAGCCGCTGGTGGGCGTCACGGTGGTGGTCAACACCTCGCGGGTAAACTGCGGGATCATCTTCTGGATCTCGCCGCGCGGGCCGATCACCGCAGTAATGCCGTTGTTGGTGCTGCGCAGGAGTGGGCGGGCCAGCTCCAGCGCGCGCATCCGCGCCATCTGGAAGTGTTGCCATGGACCGATGGACTTACCGAACCAGGCGTCGTTGGAGATGGTCAGCAGGAAGTCGGTATCCGGCCGGAAGTTATCGCGTACCTGTTCCCCGAGGATGATCTCGTAGCAGATGGCGGCGGTCAGCTTCAGGTTATGTGCCATCAGCTGCGGCTGCACGTAGGGGCCGCGGCTGAAGGAGGACATCGGCAGGTCAAAGAACGGCGCCAGCGGACGCAGAATCGATTCCAGCGGCACAAACTCACCGAACGGCACCAGATGGTTCTTGTTGTAACGGTTGGTCGAGTCGTAGCGGTACGGGTTATCTTTACCGAGGGTAATGATGGTGTTGTAGGTATCGTAGCGGTTCTGCTTATTGAGACGCGCATCGACAATGCCGGTGATCAGCGAACTGTCTTTGGCGCGCAGCAGATCGTCCATCATGCTGAGGAACTGCTGCTGGTTGATCTCCAGATCCGGGATCGCCGACTCGGGCCAGATAATCAGCTGCGAGTGGCCGATATGCGGCTGGGTCAGCGCCAGGTAGGTTTTCAGGGTGTTGACCAGCTGCTTCTCGTCCCACTTCATGGCCTGTGGGATATCGCCTTGCACCAGCGAGACCTGGGTCGCGCGCTCCGGCAGCAGCTGATACCACTGGATATAGCGCAGCGGGAACGGCAGGGCGAGCAGCAGCGCGGCAATAGCCAGCGGCTTCCAGTTACGCTGGACGAGGGCCAGGGCCAGCAGGCCGCTAACCATCATCAGCAGGAAGTTGATCGCCTCGACGCCCATCACCGGCGCGAGACCTTTCAGCGGGCCGTCGATCTGGCTGTAGCCGAACTGCAGCCATGGGAAGCCGGTCAGCACCCAGCCGCGCAGGAACTCGGTGATTTGCCAGACGACGGGGGCGGCGATAGCCACCCGCAGCCAGCTGGTTTTGGGCCACAGCCGGGAGAGCAGGCCGGCAAACAGGCCGGTATAGAGCGAGAGATAGGCCGCCAGCAGAACGACGAGAAAGACGTTAACCGGACCTGGCATACCGCCGAATTGCGCGATGCTGACATAGACCCAGTTGATACCGGTGCCAAACAGCCCGAATCCCCAGAAATAGCCGATCCCGGCGCTTTGCAGCGGGCGTCGGTTGAGGGTTAACGCCTGCAGACCGATCAGCGAAACGATAGCTGCCGGCCAGAAGTCATAAGGTGAAAAAGCCAGCGTTCCGCTGGCTCCGAATAGCAGCGCCAGCAGCAGACGTACGCGCTGGCGTTCAAGAAGAGAGGCAAATACCATTTAGGCTAATCGTCCCGTAAATTAACGCCTGTTGCCACAGGCTATGCTGTTTGCCAGCAGGGGGAGGGGACAGCCGGGGATCGCCCACGGTCTGTCTCCCGGCTGGCCGTGACCTTCAGCGCCGCGGCTTACTCTTCCAGCTTCGGCTGGGGAGCGTCATCGGGCAGCTTTACATGCACCTGAATGATACGACGGCTATCTGCCATTGCCACCTTGAATTGGTAACCATCAATGTCGATAGATTCGCCGCGGGCCGGCAGATGGCCGAAGGCCTGCATCACCAGCCCGCCAATGGTATCCACTTCTTCATCGCTGAAGTGCGTGTCGAAGGCGTCGTTGAAGTCTTCGATGGAGGCCAGAGCGCGCACCGTCCAGGTGTGGCGGCTCAGCTGGCGGAAATCGATATCTTCTTCTTCGTCGTATTCGTCTTCAATTTCCCCGACGATGAGCTCAAGGATATCCTCGATGGTCACCAGGCCGGAGACGCCGCCGAATTCGTCAATAACGATCGCCATATGGTAGCGCTGTGAGCGAAACTCTTTCAGCATGCGGTCGACCCGCTTGCTTTCCGGGACGACAACCGCCGGCCGTAACACTTTTTCCATGCTGAAGGCTTCGGCGTCGCTGCGCATAAACGGCAGCAGATCCTTGGCCATCAGAATCCCTTCGATGTGATCTTTATCTTCACTGATGACCGGGAAACGCGAGTGGGCGGATTCGATAATGACATCCAGGCACTCGTCCAGCGTCTGGTTACGTTTCAGGGTTATCATTTGTGAACGGGGGATCATAATGTCGCGGACCCGCTGGTCGGCGATATCCATTACCCCTTCGAGCATGTCACGCGTATCTTCATCGATAAGATCGTTCTGCCCGGAATCACGGATCAGCGCCAGCAGTTCATCACGGTTTTTCGGTTCCCCGTGAAAAAGCTGGCTGAGTAACAGGGAGAAAAATCCCTTTTTGCTGTTTACTGTGTCACTACTGTGTGAATTGTCGTCGCTCATGGCGTCGTTTGGGTTCTCATGTTGATTTAACTGTCGCTCGTCGCGCGTAAACTCAGCGCCGGACGGCATGGGTTGCCTGACGTTCAGGCTGGCAAAATGCAGGAACAGCGGCCGGATGCGGCGCAAGCGCCGCCATCCGGCAGGGGGCTATTCAGCAATCTTCTCGGAAATGTACGGGTCCTCATAGCCCAGAGCAAGCATTATCTCTGTTTCAAGGCCTTCCATCTCTTCCGCTTCGTCGTCTTCGATATGATCGTAGCCCAGCAGATGCAGGCTGCCGTGCACCACCATATGCGCCCAGTGCGCCTCCAGCGGTTTACCTTGCTCGCTGGCTTCCTGCTCCACCACCTGACGGCAGATGATCAGATCGCCGAGCAGCGGCATTTCAATCCCCGGCGGCGCTTCAAACGGGAAGGAGAGGACGTTGGTCGGCTTATCCTTGCCGCGGTAGGTCAGGTTCAGCTCGTGGCTTTCTGCAACATCGACCAGACGAATCGTTAACTCTGACTCCTCCTGAAATGGCGGAATGACGGCATCAACCCAGCGCTGAAAAAGGGCTTCGTCCGGCAGGCCGCTGGTCTCTTCGCAGGCCAGCTGTAAATCGAGGATCACCTGACTCATTTTTGCTCCTGTTCCTGGGCTTCGCGTTTTCGCTCGGCGGCCAGTTCTGCTTTACGTTTCTGGTCTGCGGCTTCCCACGCCTCATAGGCGTTCACGATGCGGGCAACCACCGGATGGCGCACCACGTCTTCGCTATGGAAGAAGTTGAAGCTGATCTCATCGACTTCGGCCAGCACTTCGATGGCGTGGCGCAGACCGGATTTGGTGCTGCGCGGCAGGTCAATCTGCGTGATATCGCCGGTGATCACCGCCTTGGAGTTAAAGCCGATGCGGGTCAGGAACATCTTCATCTGTTCAATGGTGGTGTTCTGGCTTTCATCAAGAATGATAAAGGCGTCATTCAGCGTTCGTCCGCGCATATAGGCCAGCGGGGCCACTTCGATGACGTTACGCTCAATCAGCTTCTCTACTTTCTCAAAGCCGAGCATCTCAAACAGCGCGTCATACAGCGGGCGCAGATATGGGTCGACTTTCTGGCTCAGATCGCCGGGCAGGAAGCCGAGCTTTTCGCCAGCCTCGACGGCCGGACGGGTCAGCAGAATACGGCGGATCTCCTGACGCTCCAGCGCATCGACCGCCGCCGCCACCGCCAGATAGGTTTTACCCGTCCCCGCCGGACCCACGCCGAAAGTGATGTCATGATCGAGGATATTGGCGATGTACTGCGCCTGGTTCGGCGTACGCGGTTTGATCACCCCGCGCTTGGTCTTGATATTGACGGCTTTCCCGTACTCCGGCACGCTCTCGGCGCTCTGCTCCAGCACGCGCGCCTCTTTGATCGCCAGATGGATCTGCTCCGGCTCAATATCCTGAATCTGACCGCGCATCGGCGCCGTATCGACATACAGGCTGCGCAGAATATCGGCGGCGGCGTGTACGCAAATAGCGCGTCCGGTCAGTTTAAAGTGATTGTCACGGCGGTTGATCTCAATGCCTAACCGACGCTCCAGCTGTTTGATATTGTCGTCAAACGGGCCGCACAAGGCTAACAGGCGTGCGTTATCCGCTGGCTCCAGGGTAATTTCACGAGTGTCTATGTTCAAACTGTTCCTCTTTACGCAGGTGGCCGGACGCGGCGCGTGGCCGGCTAATCAGGAAATTATTTACGTCACAGGAAAATGGCGCAAGCATTGCTGTAGATATAGGGACGGAGAGAGGAATTACAAGGCCTGCCGGAACCGACAGGCCTGAAGGGATCACGGCTGATAGATACCCACGCCAAGATCGTTCTCTTTACGGGTGCGGGCAATCACTGATTCAGGTGATTCAGCGATACGCAGACCCATCTCCGCCTCGGTACGCACGATTTTGCCGCGCAGCGAGTTGGTGTAAACATCGACGATTTCAACATCGACGAATTTACCGACCATATCCGGCGTACCTTCGAAGTTGACCACGCGGTTGTTCTCGGTGCGCCCGGAAAGCTCCATCAGGCTCTTACGCGACGTGCCTTCCACCAGAATGCGCTGTACCGTGCCGAGCATGCGACGGCTCCAGGCCATCGCCTGCTGGTTGATCCGCTCCTGCAGAATATACAGACGCTGCTTTTTATCCTCCTCCGGCACGTCATCGACCATATCGGCCGCCGGGGTGCCCGGACGAGCGGAGAAGATAAAGCTGTAGCTCATATCGAAATTGACGTCGGCGATTAGCTTCATCGTCTTTTCGAAATCGTCTGTAGTTTCGCCAGGGAAGCCGACAATAAAGTCAGAGCTTATCTGAATATCCGGGCGCGCCTCACGCAGCTTGCGAATAATCGCTTTGTACTCCAGCGCGGTATGGGTGCGTCCCATCAGATTCAGAACCCGGTCAGAACCGCTCTGCACCGGCAGGTGCAGGAAGCTCACCAGTTCCGGCGTATCGCGATAGACCTCGATGATATCGTCGGTAAATTCGATCGGGTGGCTGGTGGTGAAGCGAATACGGTCGATGCCGTCGATAGCGGCGACCAGACGCAGCAGATCGGCAAAGCTGCCGGTGGTGCCGTCGTAATTCTCACCGCGCCAGGCGTTAACGTTCTGGCCCAGCAGATTAACCTCACGCACGCCCTGCGCCGCCAGCTGGGCGATTTCAAACAGGATATCGTCGCACGGACGGCTGACCTCTTCTCCGCGGGTGTACGGCACCACGCAGTAGGTACAGTATTTGTTGCAGCCTTCCATAATCGAAACAAAGGCGGTCGGGCCGTCGGCGCGCGGCTCTGGCAGGCGATCGAACTTTTCAATTTCCGGGAAGCTGATATCCACCACCGGGCTGCGGTTGCCGCGCACGGCGTTAATCATCTCCGGCAGGCGGTGCAGGGTTTGCGGCCCGAAAATAATATCGACATAGTGTGCGCGCTGACGAATATGGTCGCCTTCCTGGGAGGCCACGCAGCCGCCAACGCCAATAATCAGGTCCGGGTTTTTCTCTTTCAGCAGCTTCCAGCGTCCGAGCTGATGGAAAACTTTTTCCTGGGCCTTCTCACGAATTGAGCAGGTATTGAGCAACAGCACATCTGCTTCTTCCGCCACTTCGGTCAGTTGATACCCATGTGTCGCATCCAGCAGATCGGCCATCTTTGATGAATCATACTCGTTCATCTGACAGCCCCAGGTTTTAATATGGAGTTTTTTTGTCATTGACTTGCTCATGCTCAGTAATAGATATCCAAAACGCGGGGATATATACAGGGTGAATTTCGCTTTCCAGGGCGCGTATTGTAATGCTTTGGTCGCCCCCTGACCAGTGCGAGCGTTATCACCGCAAGGGAACAAAAAATCCGGTAAACTTAACGGATTCTGCTTTAAGGATAATAGCCATGACAATTCACGCAACAGATGTCGCCATCGTGGGCGGCGGCATGGTCGGCGGCGCCCTGGCGTTGGGGCTGGCGCAACAGGGATTTACCGTGACGGTGCTTGAGAAAACGGCGCCTCCGGCTTTCGATCCGGCATCCGCCCCGGATGTGCGGATCTCGGCTATCAGCGCAGCTTCGGTCGGCCTGCTGAAGAGCCTCGGCGTCTGGGATGCCGTACGGGCGATGCGCGTCCACGCTTATCGTCGTCTGGAGACCTGGGAGTGGGAGAGCGCGCACGTCGCCTTTGACGCCGCTGAGCTCAAACTGCCGGAGCTGGGCTACATGGTCGAGAACAAGGTCCTGCAATGGGGCCTCTGGCAAGCGCTGGCGGCGCATGAAGGGGTCACCCTGCGCGTTGGTAGCGAACTGGAGGCGATGCAGCGCGGCGAGGCGCATACCGTGCTGCATTTACGCGAGGGAGAGGCGATCCACGCCCGGCTGGTGATCGGCGCCGACGGCGCCAATTCTCAGGTGCGGGAGATGGCCGGCATCGGCGTACACGCCTGGCAGTATCAGCAGTCTTGTATGCTGATCAGCGTCGAATGCGCCGACGATCCCGGCGACAGCACCTGGCAGCAGTTTACCCCCAGCGGGCCGCGCGCCTTCCTGCCGCTGTTCGACCACTGGGCCTCGCTGGTCTGGTACGACACGCCTGCGCGGATCCGTCAGCTGCAGGGCATGACCATGGCGCAACTCCAGCAGGAGATCGCCAGTCACTTTCCGGCGCGGCTGGGTCGTGTGACGCCGCAGGCGGCCGGCGCTTTTCCGCTCACCCGGCGTCATGCGCTGCAGTATGTCCAGCCCGGCCTGGCGCTGGTGGGCGATGCGGCGCATACCATTCATCCGCTGGCGGGGCAGGGGGTTAACCTTGGCTACCGCGATGTGGATGCCCTGCTGGAGATCCTGGCGGAAGCGCGCGGTCGAGGCGAAGACTGGGCCAGCCTGCTGGTGCTGAAGCGCTACCAGGCGCGGCGGCGAGCGGATAATTTTATCATGCAGTCGGGGATGGATTTGTTTTATGCCGGTTTCAGCAATGACCTGGCGCCGGTGCGGATGCTGCGTAATATTGGCCTGATGGCGGCTGAACGCGCCGGGGTGTTGAAGCGTCAGGCGCTGAAGTATGCCTTAGGCTTGTAAAACCGGCTTCCCGGGCAGGGGCGTAGTGGAGAGCGCCTGCCCGGCAGTCAGTACTGCGTAAGCGTGTCAGGACGCCAATAGCAAAAAAGCTCACCGAAGTGAGCTTTTTTGCATTTAAGTGGCTGGGGTACGAGGATTCGAACCTCGGAATGCCGGAATCAGAATCCGGTGCCTTACCGCTTGGCGATACCCCAATTGTCTGTTGCGCTTTACCGTAACTACCCCGGTTGAGGGCAACAGTGCGTTCACTGCTGAACGACTTTTTAATTTGGCTGGGGTACGAGGATTCGAACCTCGGAATGCCGGAATCAGAATCCGGTGCCTTACCGCTTGGCGATACCCCAACAAATTGTTTCGGAATTATCGATGCGTATCGATACGTCCTGAATATGGTGGCTACGACGGGATTCGAACCTGTGACCCCATCATTATGAGTGATGTGCTCTAACCAGCTGAGCTACGTAGCCAAATTGTCTTACTGTTTCTTCGATGGCTGGGGTACCTGGATTCGAACCAGGGAATGCCGGTATCAAAAACCGGTGCCTTACCGCTTGGCGATACCCCAATACCGTCGCGGTGAACCGCAAATATCGAAGAAATATGGCTGGGGTACCTGGATTCGAACCAGGGAATGCCGGTATCAAAAACCGGTGCCTTACCGCTTGGCGATACCCCATCCGTACAACGCTAACTGGTGAATGGTGCGGGAGGCGAGACTTGAACTCGCACACCTTGCGGCGCCAGAACCTAAATCTGGTGCGTCTACCAATTTCGCCACTCCCGCAAAAAAGATGGTGGCTACGACGGGATTCGAACCTGTGACCCCATCATTATGAGTGATGTGCTCTAACCAGCTGAGCTACGTAGCCATCTTTTTTTCGCGTAACCTTATCGGCGTTGCGGGGCGCATTATGCGTATTGGGCCTGCGAGCGTCAACCTCTTTTTCAAGGAAAATCGTTGTAATGTGACTGTTTGGTTAGGTTGCGAACAGCTCGCTGCAATATTCGGCAATTATTGGTTATTTATCGTTTTTCAGCGGCATAAATCCTGCAAAAAGAAAACGGACCCCGGAGGGTCCGTTTCGCGTTTCACCGCCCGTCAGGGCTTATTTGTAGGCAGACTGGTGGACGCCCACCGCACGGCCTGATGGATCGTTCATGGTCTTGAACGCTTCATCCCACTCAATGGCTTTCGCTGAAGAGCAGGCCACCGACGGACCGCCAGGGACACACTCCGCCGCGCTCGGCAGCGGGAACAGCTCTTCGAAGATCTCGCGGTACAGATAGCCTTCTTTGGAGGTCGGCGTGTTGTACGGGAAACGGAAGCTCGCCGTTTCCAGCTGCTGATCGCTGATCTGCTTCGCGGCCACTTCTTTCAGCGTATCGATCCAGCTGTAGCCGACGCCGTCAGAGAACTGCTCTTTCTGCCGCCAGGCAACGCTGGCCGGCAGGTAGGATTCAAAGCATTCACGCAGCACGTGTTTTTCCATTTTGCCGTTGCCGCACATCTTATCCTGCGGGTTGATGCGCATCGCCACGTCGAGGAACTTCTTGTCGAGGAACGGCACGCGGGCTTCCACGCCCCAGGCGGACATCGCTTTGTTGGCGCGGGCGCAGTCAAACATATGCAGCGCCTGCAGCTTGCGCACCGTCTCTTCGTGCAGTTCTTTGGCATTCGGCGCCTTATGGAAATAGAGGTAGCCGCCGAACACTTCGTCCGAACCTTCGCCGGAAAGCACCATTTTGATGCCCATGGCTTTAATTTTACGCGACATCAGGTACATCGGCGTCGAGGCGCGAATGGTGGTCACGTCATACGTTTCGATGTGATAGATAACGTCGCGGATCGCATCCAGCCCTTCCTGGACCGTAAAGTGAATTTCGTGGTGTACGGTGCCGAGGTGGTTGGCCACTTCCTGCGCCGCTTTCAGGTCAGGAGAGCCTTCCAGACCGACCGCGAAAGAGTGCAACTGCGGCCACCAGGCTTCGCTACGCTCCTGATCTTCGACGCGACGGGCGGCGAATTTCTTGGTGATAGCCGAGATGACCGATGAATCAAGACCGCCGGAGAGCAGCACGCCGTAAGGCACGTCGGACATCAGGTGGCTTTTCACCGACTCTTCCAGCGCCTGGCGCAGCTCGTTCTTATCGGTAACGTTGTCTTTCACCGCGTCGTAATCGAACCAGTCACGCTGATAGTACTGGCGAATTTCGCCGTCTTTGCTCCACAGGTAGCTGCCCGCCGGGAACTCTTTAATGGTGCGGCATACCGGCACCAGCGCTTTCATTTCGGAGGCGACATAGAAGTTGCCGTGTTCGTCATGGCCCATATACAGCGGAATAATACCGATATGGTCGCGACCAATTAAGTACGCGTCTTTCTCGCTGTCGTACAGGGCGAAGGCGAACATCCCCTGCAGGTCGTCGAGGAACTCAGGGCCTTTTTCCTGATACAGCGCGAGGATCACTTCGCAGTCAGAGCCGGTCTGGAACTGATAGCGATCGCCATACTCCGCGCGCAGCGCCTGATGGTTGTAGATCTCGCCGTTAACGGCCAGCGCATGGGTTTTTTCGGCGTTGTACAGCGGCTGGGCACCGGCGTTGACGTCGACAATAGACAGGCGCTCGTGCGCCAGAATCGCTTTGTCGCTGGCATACACGCCAGACCAGTCCGGACCGCGATGGCGCATCAGGCGGGAAAGCTCCAGCGCCTTTTTACGCAGCTCGCCTGCGTCAGTTTTAATATCCAGTACGCCAAAAATAGAACACATAGCCTTCTCCATTACCCTGTCGTGTTTGATGTTGTGCTGGCTTCGTCTCGTGGCGAAGCCTGAGTGCGTGCTTAAGAAAATGCCGTAAAGGGGGCGCTGGCGCAAGGGTTTTGCGGCCTGAAAAAGAAAAAACGCAACTGTGATTATTGAACAGTAAAAAAAGAGTATCTTTTGAGCGACTTTATTGAGGAATACGCATTTATAGGCCGTTTTTATTAGATGGATGACTTTTGGCAGGCGCTATAAATGAAAAACCACGTCCTGCGACGTGGTTGGCATCAGAAAATATCGATTTCCGCGACGGAAGGGTAAATCCACGACGGGCGAAACGGCATGCTGTCGATGTCATCGAGGGTGGAGACGCCGGAGAGCACCAGAATAGTCTCCAGCCCCGCCTGGAAGCCGGCCAGAATGTCAGTGCGCAGGTTATCGCCGACGATCACTGTCTGCTCGGAGTGAGCCTGCATTTTGTTCAGCGCTGAACGGATGATCCACGGGCTGGGTTTACCTACGTAAAACGGCTTACGGCCGGAGATCTTCTCGATCCCGGCGCACAGCGCGCCACAGGCCGGGTAGAAGCCGCGACCGTGCGTATCCGGGTTGGTAGCAATGAAGCGGGCGCCGTTGGCAACGAAGAAGGCGGCCTTATGCATCATCTCCCAGTTGAATGAACGGGTTTCCCCGACGATGACAAAATCCGGGTTCACATCGGTGATGGTAAAGCCGGCTTTGTACAGTTCGTGGATCAGCGCCCCTTCACCCACCACATAGGCTTTCTTGCCTTCCTGGCGGCGCAGGAAATCGGCGGTGGCCATCGCCGAGGTGTAAAACGCGGTATCCGGCACGTCGATGCCGGCGGTGGCGAAACGGTTGGCCAAATCCTGGCCGGTTTGCGACGGGTAGTTGGTCAGCATTACCAGCGGCATGCCTTTATCGAGGATGCGTTTGATAAACTCGGCAGCGCCGGGAACGGCGACGTTATCGTGCATCAGCACGCCGTCAATATCACAAATTATGTTTTGAATGGTCATGGTGGGTCCAGAATCATTAACAAAGACGAAACTATACTCGTCATCGATGAGGTTTCACATCGCTGGTGGACCATACCCACCAGCGACAGGGTGATGCGGATCGTTTCGCGCTATCAATAAAGAGGCGATTAGCTCTCAAGCAAGCGCTGCAGCAGCGTGCCATTGAGCATAGCGCGTTTGACTAGCGCGAAGGCGCCAATCGCTGAGCGATGGTCGAGGGTAGAACGCACCACCGGCAGGTTCTTGCGAAACGCTTTCAGCGCCTGGGCGTTAATGCAGCCTTCGATGGCCGGAAGAAGGACCTTTTCAGCTTCCACTATTTCGCCGGCGACAACGATTTTTTGTGGGTTGAACAGGTTAATCGCGATGGCGATCGTTTTCCCGAGGTGACGCCCCACGTACTCAATCACCTCGCAGGCCAGGGCATCGCCCTTGTTGGCCGCTTTGCAGATAGTTTTGATCGTGCAGTCATCCGGCGTCAGACGGCTCTGGTAGCCCTGCTCAAGCAGGTGGCGAACCCGCTGTTCGATGGCGGCATTGGCCGCGACGGTCTCCAGACAGCCGAAGTTGCCGCAGTGGCAGCGCTCGCCCAGCGGATCGACCTGAATGTGGCCAATTTCGCCGACGTTGCCGTTCCGGCCAATAAAAATGCGCCCGTTAGAGATGATGCCCGCGCCGGTACCGCGGTGCACGCGCACCAGGATGGAGTCTTCGCAGTCCTGACTTGCACCGAAATAGTGCTCGGCCAGCGCCAGGCTGCGGATGTCGTGCCCGACATAGCAGGTGACGTTGAAGCGTTTTTCCAGCGCCCCGACCAGGCCCCAGTTTTCCACCGCAATATGCGGCATATAGCGGATCACGCCGCTTTCCGGGTCGACGAGGCCTGGCAGGATCACCGAGATGGCGATCAGCTCGCGAATTTTGCGCTGACAGTTTTCGATAAAGGTGGCGATGATATTCAGCAGGGCGTGTTCCAGCGTTTCCTGGGTGCGCTCGGGCAGGGGAAAATGTTCCTCTTCCAGGGTCTTGCTGCTTAAATCATACAGGGTCAGAGTGGCGTCATAGCGGCCAAGCCGCACGCCGATGGCGTTGAAGTTGCGGGTTTCAGCGATGATAGAGATAGCGCGGCGGCCTCCGGTGGAGGCCTGCTGATCGACTTCTTTGATCAGGCCGCGCTCAATAAGCTGACGCGTGATTTTGGTCACGCTGGCAGGGGCAAGCTGGCTTTGTTCGGCTATCTGAATGCGCGAGATAGGCCCATGCTGGTCAATCAGGCGGTACACGGCCGCGCTGTTCAGTTGTTTTACGAGGTCAACGTTACCAATTTGAGCTTGTCCGCCTGCTGTCATACTTTTACTTACTCAGTGACGACCTCGTTACCATTAACGATGGTCTTGGTGATTTTATAATCGCGTGTAAAGGCGGTCAGGTTAGCGACCATGCCCGGCGCAATGCTGCCGAGCTGCTTGTCCACACCGATAGCGCGCGCGGGATAGAGCGTCGCCATCCGCAATACTTCGTCCAGTGCCACGCCGCAATGCTCCACCAGATTACGCACCCCTTCAATCATGGTCAGGGAGGAGCCGCTGAGCGTGCCGTTTTCATCTACGCACAGTCCATTGCGGTAGTATATTGTTTTCCCGGCAAAAATGAACTGGTCAATATTCGCCCCCGCCGGCGCGGTGGCGTCGGTGACCAGACACAGTTTGTCGCCTTTCAGGCGCTTGGCGTTACGTACGTTGGCATAATCGACATGCATCCCGTCGACAATAATACCGCAGTAGACATCCGGCTCGTCAAAAATCGCCCCGGCCAGACCCGGTTCGCGTCCGGTAATATACGGCATCGCGTTATACAGGTGAGTGGCGAAGGTAATGCCGGCGCGGAAGCCGACTTTCGCCTCTTTCAGCGTGGCGTTGGAGTGGCCGGCGGAGACGACGATCCCGGCGGCAACCAGCTTGCGGATCACTTCCGGCTCAACGCGCTCAGGGGCGAGGGTCACCTTGGTGATCACATCGGCGTTATCGCAGAGGAAATCGACCAGCGCGGCGTCCGGTTTACGCACGTAGTCCGGGTTGTGGGTGCCTTTCTTGACGATATTCAGCCACGGCCCTTCAAGATGCAGACCCAGCGCCTGATTCGGGTGTTTTTGCAGGTATTCGCGCATGACGCGGATACCTTGCTTCATCAGATCGTCACTGGAGGTAATCAGCGTCGGCAGGAAGCTGGTGCAGCCTGAACGTTCGTTCGCCTTCTGCATGATCTCCAGCGTTTCAACGGTGACCGCCTCTGGGCTGTCGTTAAACTGCACGCCGCCGCAGCCATTGAGCTGAACGTCGATAAAACCGGGGGCAATTATTGCGCCGTTGACCGAGCGCTGCTCCATGTCAGACGGCAAATCCGCCAGCGGACAGAGACGTTCGATTAGGCCATCGGCGATAACAACCGCATGGTCATCGAGAATTTCATGACCGGTATAAACCCGGCCCTGGGTTAATGCATACATTACGACCCCCGGTATATACGCCCCATCAGGTCAGCGATCGTTCATTTGCCGCCGGCATGATGATGCATACAAAGAAAAAGAGGGTCCCGCGCAAGTGGCGGGACACGACTACATTACAGACCTTTAATATTTTCAGCTTCTAATTCGTTGAAATATTTCAGGGTTTTCACTTTCAGCTCCATGGTGGACGGCTCGTCGCAGACAATCACCGCCTTCGGATGCAGCTGCAGGCAGGTAATGGTCCACATATGGTTGACGTTACCTTCTACCGCCGCCTGCAGCGCCAGCGCTTTCTGATGACCCAGCACCAGAATCATCACTTCTTCTGCATCCAGCAGGGTGCCTACGCCCACGGTCAACGCGTATTTCGGCACCAGATCCACATCACCATCGAAGAAGCGGGAGTTCGCCACACGGGTGTCATGGGTCAGGGTCTTAATACGGGTGCGGGACGCCAGAGAAGAGGCCGGTTCGTTGAACGCGATGTGACCATCGTTGCCTACACCGCCCATGAACAGGTGGATTTTACCGTAGGAACGAATTTTTTCTTCATAGCGACGGCATTCCGCATCGATGTCCGGCGCGTTACCATTCAGCAGGTTGATATTTTCTGCCGGAATATCAACGTGGTCAAAGAAATTACGGTGCATGAAGCTATGATAGCTTTCCGGATGCTCTTTTGGCAGGCCGACATATTCATCCATATTAAAGGTGACGACGTGTTTGAAGCTAACCTGGCCTGCTTTATGCATTTCAACCAGCGCTTTGTAGGCGGTCAGCGGAGTGCCACCGGTAGGCAGACCCAGCACGAACGGGCGGTCCGCGGTCGGTTTGAATGCATTAATACGGTTAACGATGTGGCGGGCAGCCCATTTACCGACCTGCTCAGCGGTTACCAGGGGGATCAGTCTCATTCTTCACCTCTATAGTTAAAGTAGATTCTGGCGGATTGGCGCCAGCACTCTGAGGAGAGTATTGCAGCAACTGCGCCGACCGGGGTCAATCCGTGTTGATTTTTTGAATGATAAAATAAGTTTTCGATGTTAGCCAGTGAAAGGGAGGGGGGAATACGATATTTGGTGATAATTATCACAAAAAATACCCGTTTAATTTGCGATACGAATTAATTTTTCACACACTTTGCCGGTAAGTGATAAAACCGACCTTGTTACACAATAAAAAAGTGGCTTTGAAAATGAGCCTCATCGGGGTCTCATAGGGGGAATAAGATGAATATTTTAGGTTTCTTTCAGCGACTGGGTAGGGCGTTGCAGCTCCCTATCGCAGTGCTGCCGGTCGCGGCATTGCTGCTGCGTTTCGGGCAACCAGACCTGTTGAATGTACCCTTCATCGCGCAAGCGGGTGGGGCGATCTTCGATAATCTGGCGCTGATCTTCGCAATTGGTGTGGCATCAAGCTGGTCCAAGGATAACGCGGGTTCTGCGGCGCTGGCCGGCGCAGTAGGGTATTTCGTGATGACCAAAGCGATGGTCACCATCAACCCGGAAATTAACATGGGCGTGCTGGCCGGTATCATTACCGGTCTGGTGGCAGGGGCGGTGTACAACCGCTGGGCCGGCATCAAGCTGCCGGACTTCCTGAGTTTCTTCGGCGGCAAACGCTTCGTGCCGATCGCCACCGGCTTCTTCTGTCTGATCCTCGCCGCGATCTTCGGCTACGTCTGGCCGCCGGTGCAACACGCTATCCACTCTGGTGGCGAATGGATCGTCTCCGCAGGGGCGCTCGGTTCCGGTATCTTTGGTTTCATCAACCGTCTGCTGATCCCAACCGGTCTGCATCAGGTGCTGAACACCATCGCCTGGTTCCAGATTGGTGAGTTCACTAACGCCGCTGGCGCTGTGTTCCACGGCGACATCAACCGCTTCTACGCCGGCGACGGCACCGCGGGGATGTTCATGTCCGGCTTCTACCCGATCATGATGTTTGGTCTGCCGGGTGCGGCGCTGGCGATGTATCTGGCGGCGCCGAAAGCGCGTCGTCCGATGGTCGGCGGTATGCTGCTGTCCGTAGCCATCACCGCGTTCCTGACCGGGGTAACCGAGCCGCTGGAATTCCTGTTCATGTTCCTGGCTCCGCTGCTGTACCTCCTGCACGCGGTGCTGACCGGTATCAGCCTGTTCATCGCAACAGCGCTGGGGATCCACGCGGGCTTCTCCTTCTCCGCAGGTGCAATTGACTATGTGCTGATGTACAGCCTGCCTGCGGCCAGCAAAAACGTCTGGATGCTGCTGGTGATGGGCGTGGTGTTCTTCTTCGTCTACTTCCTGCTGTTCAGCGCGGTGATCCGCATGTTCAACCTGAAAACGCCGGGTCGTGAAGACAAAGCCGCTGACGTGGTAACGGAAGAAGCCAACAGCAACACTGAAGAGGGCCTGACCCAGCTGGCGACCAGCTATATCGCCGCGGTGGGCGGAACCGACAACCTGAAAGCCATTGACGCCTGTATCACCCGTCTGCGTCTGACCGTGGGCGATTCGGCGAAAGTGAACGACGCGGCCTGTAAACGTCTCGGCGCGTCCGGGGTGGTGAAACTGAATAAGCAAACCATCCAGGTTATCGTCGGTGCGAAAGCAGAATCTATCGGCGATGAGATGAAAAAAGTGGTTACCCGCGGCCCGGTAGCGGCAGCAGCAGCCGCACCGGCTGGCAAAGTCGCCACCGCAGCGCCAGCGGCTAAACCGCAGGCGGTAGCGAATGCGAAGACCGTTGAGTCGCTGGTTTCGCCGATTACCGGTGACGTGGTGGCGCTCGAACAGGTGCCGGACGAAGCCTTCGCCAGCAAAGCCGTCGGCGACGGTATCGCGGTGAAACCGACCAGCAACATCGTTGTCGCGCCAGCGGCGGGTACTGTGGTGAAAATTTTCAACACTAACCACGCGTTCTGCCTCGAAACCAACAACGGCGCGGAAATCGTCGTCCACATGGGGATCGACACCGTGGCGCTGGAAGGCAAGGGCTTCAAACGTTTGGTTGAAGAGGGCACGGACGTGAAGGCCGGTGAGCCGATCCTGGAAATGGATCTGGACTTCCTCAACGCCAACGCGCGCTCAATGATTAGCCCGGTCGTCTGCAGCAATAGCGATGACTACAGCGCGCTGGTGATACTGGCGAGCGGTAAGGTCGTTGCCGGCCAGACGCCGCTGTATGAGATTAAAGGCAAGTAAGGCTCCTGAGTCGAGTTTATGCCTCAGCGGCGAAGGGAAACCTTCGCCGCTTTTTTTTCCAGCAATCGGCCCCATAATCCTCTTCTGATACCTATTTTACGTAACTAATAGTTGTCACTACGTCCTGCTTGTAAGATCATGTGCCGTTATACGTTGTTTACGCTTTGAGGAACCCGTGATGAGTGAGGCAGAAGCCCGCCCGACTAACTTTATCCGTCAGATCATTGATGAAGATCTGGCTACCGGTAAACATACCACCGTTCACACTCGCTTCCCGCCGGAGCCGAACGGTTATCTGCACATTGGCCATGCGAAATCCATCTGCCTGAACTTCGGCATCGCGCAGGATTATCAGGGTCAATGCAACCTGCGTTTCGATGACACCAACCCGGTGAAAGAAGATATCGAATACGTGGAGTCGATTAAAAACGACGTGCAGTGGTTAGGTTTCCACTGGTCCGGGGACGTTTGCTACTCGTCTGATTACTTTGATCAGCTGCATCAGTATGCGGTTGAGCTGATCAACAAAGGTCTGGCCTATGTTGATGAACTCTCTCCTGATGAAATTCGCGAATACCGCGGCACCCTGAAAGCGCCGGGTAAAAACAGCCCGTATCGCGACCGCAGCGTGGAAGAAAACCTGGCGCTGTTTGAAAAAATGCGCAGCGGCGGCTTCGAAGAGGGTAAAGCCTGCCTGCGCGCGAAGATCGATATGGCATCGCCGTTCATCGTGATGCGCGATCCGGTGCTGTACCGCATTAAGTTCGCTGAGCATCATCAGACCGGCAACAAGTGGTGCATCTACCCGATGTATGACTTCACCCACTGCATCAGCGATGCGCTGGAAGGCATCACCCACTCGCTGTGTACCCTGGAGTTCCAGGACAACCGCCGCCTGTACGACTGGGTGCTCGACAACATCAGCATTCCGGTTCACCCGCGTCAGTACGAATTCTCGCGCCTGAATCTCGAATACACCGTGATGTCCAAGCGTAAGCTGAACCAGCTGGTGACCGAGAAGCACGTGGAAGGCTGGGATGACCCGCGTATGCCGACCATCTCTGGTCTGCGTCGCCGTGGCTACACCGCTGAATCCATCCGCGAGTTCTGCAAGCGCATCGGCGTGACCAAGCAGGACAACACCATCGAGATGGCATCGCTGGAGTCCTGCATTCGTGAAGATCTGAATGAAAACGCCCCGCGCGCGATGGCGGTGATCGATCCGGTGAAACTGGTTATCGAGAACTATCCGCAGGGCGAAAGCGAAATGGTGGCGATGCCGAACCATCCGAACAAGCCGGAAATGGGCAGTCGTGAAGTGCCGTTCAGCGCCGAAATCTGGATCGATCGCGCTGACTTCCGTGAAGAAGCCAACAAACAGTACAAGCGTCTGGTGCTGGGTAAAGAAGTGCGTCTGCGCAATGCCTACGTGATCAAAGCGGAACGCGTGGAGAAAGATGCCGAAGGCAATATCACCACTATTTTCTGCACCTACGATGCCGATACCCTGAGTAAAGATCCGGCCGACGGTCGCAAGGTCAAAGGCGTGATCCACTGGGTGAGTGCGGCGCATGCGCTGCCGGTGGAGATCCGTCTCTACGATCGCCTGTTCAGCGTACCAAACCCGGGGGCGGAGGAAGATTTCCTCGCGGTAATCAACCCGGATTCGCTGGTGATTAAGCAGGGATATGCGGAGCCGAGCCTGGCGCAGGCCGAAGCAGGCAAAGCTTACCAGTTTGAGCGTGAAGGTTACTTCTGCCTCGACAGTCGCTATGCAAACGCCTCCAGTCTGGTGTTCAACCGCACTGTCGGGCTGCGTGATACCTGGGCGAAAGTCGGCGAATAAATTTCCCTCTCGTAAAAGCGTCGCACCTTGCGGCGCTTTTTTTTGTTTCAGAATCAGCCAATTAAACTTTTCATTTTCGCGATGCGAATTAATCCTGTTACTGCGCGGTAATAAATAGCGCTTCTGATGTTTCCTGTCATATACAAAAAACCAATGTAATCGCTTTCAGTTCTTCTATTTTTCCCTGATTTTGCAATGACTTCCATGACAAAATTATCAGGGATAAGACTGTAACAAAAAGACATAAATTATGTGCGCTTTGTCATAATCTTAAGCTTTGCCTCACGAAAAACATTGATAATTCGCGTCACGAAAAATAGTCTATCTACAGTGGTTTCGCGGCCTTTTTCACCGCCCCACATTTTGCAGTTTTATTTATTTTTTTAGCGAATGACCGTTGGTCTTCGCCTTTTAAAACGTCAAAGAGGATATGCACATGCGTACGTTTAGTGGCAAACGTAGTACGCTGGCGCTGGCTATTGCCGCCGTCACCGCGATGTCGGGCTGGGTTGTGGTTCCGCAGGCCAGCGCAGCAGGCTTTATCGATGATTCAACCTTAACCGGCGGTATCTATTACTGGCAGCGTGAGCGTGACCGTAAAGATGTCACCGACGGCGACAAATATAAAACCAACCTTTCCCACTCCACCTGGAACGCTAACCTGGACTTCCAGTCCGGCTATGCTGCCGATATGTTTGGCCTTGATATTGCTGCATTTACCGCGATTGAAATGGCCGAGAACGGCGATAGCGGCCACCCGAACGAAATTGCCTTCTCATCGCGCAACAAAGCCTATGACGAAGACTACTCCGGCGATAAGAGCGGTATCAGCCTGTATAAAGCCGCCGCGAAATTCAAATACGGTCCGGCGTGGGCACGTGCGGGCTATATCCAGCCAACCGGCCAGACTCTGCTGGCCCCGCACTGGAGCTTTATGCCAGGTACCTATCAGGGGGCGGAGGCCGGGGCTAACTTCGACTATGGCACGGCGGGCGCGTTAAGTTTTTCCTATATGTGGACGAACGAGTATAAAGCGCCATGGCATATCGAGATGGACGATTTCTATCAGAACGACAAGAAAACCAAAGTTGATTATCTCCACTCCGTCGGCGCCAAATATGATTTCAAAAACGACCTGGTGCTGGAGGCGGCATTTGGTCAGGCTCAGGGCTATATCGATCAGTACTTTGCTAAAGCCAGCTACAAATTTGACGTCGCCGGCGCGCCGCTGAGCACCAGCTACCAGTTCTACGGCACCCGCGATAAGGTCAGCAACGGCGGGGTCAATGACATCTATGACGGCACCGCATGGCTGCAGGCGTTAACCTTCGGCTATAAAGTGGCGGATGTGCTGGATCTGCGTCTGGAAGGCACCTGGGTGAAGGCCGATGGCCAGCAGGGCTACTTCCTGCAGCGTATGACGCCGACCTATGCCTCTTCCAACGGTCGGCTCGATATCTGGTGGGATAACCGCTCCGACTTTAACGCCAACGGCGAAAAAGCGGTCTTCTTCGGCGCGATGTATGACATGAAAAACTGGGATATGCCTGGCTGGGCGTTTGGCGCGTCTTATGTCTACGCCTGGGATGCGAAGCCGGGAAGAATGTCCTCTCCGGATGCGTACTATGACCCTGACTATCGCCTGAAAGAATCGGCTTACAGCCTGGATGCGTTGTATACCGTGCAGGAAGGTCGGGCGAAGGGCACCCTGTTCAAACTGCACTTTACCCAGTACGACAACCATTCCGATATTCCGAGCTGGAGCGGCGGCTACGGCAACATCTTCCAGGATGAGCGCGACGTGAAGTTCATGGTTATCGCCCCGTTCACTATTTTCTGATGCCTGCGCGGCGGGCGTGAGCCTGCCGCACCTCTGTGAGAACGACAATGAAAAAAATGCTGCTTATTGCCATGATGGCCTCGGGTCTGGTGGCCTGCGCCACGTCGCCGGCACCGAAAGAAGACACCAAACTCAAAGATGCCTATAGCGCCTGTATTAATACGGCGGAGGGGAATCCGGACAAGATTGAAGCCTGTCAGAGCGTACTGAATGTACTGAAAGAGGATAAACAGCACCAGCAATTTGCCAATCAGGAGAGCGTTCGCGTCCTGGATTACCAACAGTGTATTCAGGCCACCCGCACCGGCAACGATCAGGCGGTGAAAGCGCGCTGCGACCAGATCTGGAAGGAGATCCGCAGCAATAATACGACCCATTAAATCAGACGTTAGCGGCAAACGGGCGGAGCATACCTCCGCCCGTTTGTTTTTTTAGCGCTGACTCTCCGCCGGCTGATAGCCTCGGCTCAGCCGCACGAACAGCAGCGCGGTGGCAATGAACCCGCACAGCGCGGCGCACATTAGCCACCAGCCCGGCGCGCTTTTATCGCCGGTGAGCTCGACCAGGGCGGTAGAGATAGCCGGCGTCAGGCCGCCGAAAATGGCAGTAGCGAGACTAAAGGCCAGAGAGAATCCCACAGTGCGGACGTACACCGGCATCACTTCGGTGAGCGCCGCCACCATCGCGCCGTTATACATGCCAAAAAAGAACGAGAACCACAGCAGGACCAGCGTCATACGCGTAAAATCGGGCGCGGCGGTGAGCCAGTGCATCACCGGCCAGGTGGTGAGCAGCGCCAGCACGGTAATGCCCATCAGCACCGGGCGACGACCGATCCGGTCAGAGATCGCCCCGCCAATCGGTAACCAGATAAAGTTGGAGATGCCCACCAGCATGGTCACCAGCAGGCTGTCGCGAGCGCTGAGGTGTAGCACCGCTCTGCCGTAGGTCGGCGTATAGACGGTGATAAAATAAAAGGTGGTGGTGGTCATCGCCACCAGTAATGTCCCCGCGCTAATAATGCGCCAGTTCCTGACGATGGTGGTCAGGATCTCCTTGGTATCCGGGCGGTGTTTACGCTGCAGGAATTCCTCTGTTTCCTGCAGCGAGCGGCGCAGCACGAAAATCAGCGGAATAATCAGACAGCCAATGAAGAAAGGGATGCGCCAGCCCCAGTCGGCGATCTCCTCATGCTCAAGCGTGGCGTTCAGCGCATAGCCAATCAACGCCGCCATGACGATAGCCACCTGCTGGCTGGCGGACTGCCAACTGGTATAGAAGCCTTTATTGCCCGGCGTGGCGATTTCCGACAGATAGACCGACACCCCGCCAAGCTCGACGCCCGCGGAAAACCCCTGCAGCAAGCGGCCCACTAACACGAGGATCGGCGCCAGCACGCCGATGGTCTGATAGCCAGGTACCAGGGCGATGAGTAGCGTCCCGCAGCCCATGATCGCCAGGGTGACCATCAGCCCTTTGCGGCGCCCGATTCTGTCGATATAGGCGCCGAGGACCACCGCGCCGATGGGGCGCATCAGGAAGCCCGAACCAAACACCGCAAAGGTCAGCATCAGCGCTGCGAACTCGCTCTCCGCCGGAAAGAAGGTGCGGGCGATATAGGTGGCATAAAAGCCAAACAGGAAAAAGTCGAACTGTTCGAGAAAATTACCGCTGGTCACGCGGAGGATAGCGCCGACGGTGCCGGCGCGCGTGGATTGTTGCGTCATAGGGTGTGCTCTCCATTGTCTTTATCTTGTTTTTATAGAGGTAAGAGGGAGCGGGTTAGTCGCCTGCGACTGCCGCCTGTTTTCCGCGCCGCTTCTCAATTGCCCACTTGAGTAGCGCCGCACAGCGATAAAATCCGTGGGCAAATTTTCCGTAGGGAAGGGTTAAGAACAGGGCCATTACCACCCCGAGGTGAACAGCGAGCAAAATACCCATCCATGAGGTATCCCGTCCCGCCAGCAGCGCCAGGCCGGTGAAGCTGGTCAGCAGCAGTAGCAGGATAAAGCCGCGGTCCATCGGTTTTTGTCGTGCATCGCCGTGCAACGGCGACCGGCGCAGGTTTAGCCACAGCAGGCCAGCCGGCCCCACCAGCAGGCCGATGCCGCCAAGGGTCCCCAGCAGCACCGGGACGCTGAAGAACGGGTAGGGAGCTTCCCGGTCGGCGAAATAGTGATAGCCCGTGGCCACCACGGTGGCGGCGAAGCAGAGCATAAAGCCGTAGAAGGTGAAGTGGTGGAAACGGCGGCGCATCAGCGTGAAGGCGTCATCGGCTTCGTTGCAGCCTTTGCCATGCCCGCCATCGAGATATTTCAGCGTCAACGCATCCTGTGAGGCCTTGGCGATATCAACCGCGTGCGGCTGGCCCGGGGAGATCTCGCGCCAGAAGCGGATCACCCCGGTCATCAGCAAGCCAAAGGCCAGCACGAAGACCGAGCCAAACATCCACGCCAGCAGGTTATGCGGGAATATCTGATAGAAATCGCCCGCCAGCGGCGGATGAAGCAGCGAGCCTTTGAGCCCCATCGCCAGCAGCAGAAAGAAAATCAGTCCGCCGACCAGCGCCAGTACGGTGGTCACGCCAGCCCGGCGGTACAGGCTGCCAAAGGCGGCGGGCTGGGCGTAATGCTGATAAGTTTCCAGCCGAACTTCGGCCATCGCCTTCGGCACGTTAATCGCGAATTCGTGCGGCGGCGCGTACTGACAGGCGTGCAGGCAGGCGCCGCAGTTATGACACAGGTTAGCCAGATAGTTAATATCTGCTTTGCCAAAGGCCAGGCGCTGGGTCATCGCCGGGAATACGGCGCAAAACCCTTCGCAGTAGCGGCAGGCGTTACATACCTGCATCACCCTTTCCACTTCCGCCTCCGGCTCGGTGATGATCTGCGCCTCAATGATCAGCTTCTCAAGCGACTTCATGGTGTTTCTCCTGCTGTGCCGCCCGGGCGGCTTGCTGGCCGGCAATGCGGCCGAAGGTGGTGCCGATCGACATCCCGACGCCGGCGGTATAGCCTTTGCCCAGCACGTTGCCAGCCATCATTTCCCCGGCGACAAACAGGTTGCGGCTGGGTTTACCGGCGAAGTGGACGGCGGCGGTGTCGTCGACGTAGAGCCCGAGGTAGGTGAAGGTGATCCCCGGACGTAAGGCATAGCCGTAGTAAGGCGGCGTATCGATAGGCCGCGCCCAGTGGGTCTTTGGCGGCGTCAGGCCGGCGGTGGCGCAGTTATCCAGGCGGGTATGATCGAACTGGCCTGGCGCGCAGGCGGCATTATAGTCGGCGATGGTTTGCGTAAAGCGTTCGCTGTCCAGGCCGAGCTGGCGGGCCAGCTCGGGAAGGGTGTTGGCCTGAGCGCCGGGAAAGACGGGCGGCATAAAGTGGCCGATGGCTTTGCTGTCGATGATCGAGTAGCCGATTTGCCCGGGCTGGTGGGCGACCAGCCGGCCCCAGATGGCATAGCGTTTGGGCCAGAAATCTTCTCCTTCATCGTAAAAACGGTCGGCATCGCGGTTGACCACTACCCCCAGCGACACGCAGTCGACGCGGGTACAGATCCCGCCATCGTAGAGCGGCGCCCGGGCGTCAATGGCGACGCAGTGGGACTGCGAGGGATCGCCGATAATATCGGCCCCGGCGTCGATCATAAACTTAAGCAGCACTCCCTGGTTGAAGCGGGTGCCGCGGATGAGAAAGTTATCGGCGGGCCATTCACCGCGGTCATTTTGCCCCCAGGCCTCGCGCAGCCATTCGCGGTTGGATTCAAATCCGCCGGCGGCGAGGACGCAGCTTTTTGCAACAATCCGTTCCTCGCCCGCCAGCGCGGCGACAAATTCGCCGTTGCGCAGCTCGAGAGCCTGCACCGGTGTGTTGTAGCGGATCTGCACCCCCATTTGCTCCGCGCTGCGGTAATAGGCATTGACCAGCGCTTTGCCGCCGCCCATAAAAAAGGCGTTGGTGCGGGCCACGTGCAGGGCGCCGGAGAGCGGTGGCTGAAAGTTCACGCCGTGCTGGCGCATCCAGTCCCGGCATTGTGACGAGGTGCGGATCACCATTCGGGCCAGCGCTTCGTTGGTATTCCCCTCGGTGACGCGCAGCAGATCCTGCCAGTACTCTTCTTCCGGGTAGCTGTCGACCAGCACGTCCTGCGGCGCATCGTGCATACAGCGCAGGTTACGCGTGTGCTGCGAGTTGCCGCCGCGCCACTCCCGCGGCGCCGCCTCCAGCAGCAGCACCGAGGCGCCAGCTTCCCGGGCGGTTAAGGCGGCGCATAGCGCGGCATTGCCGCCGCCAATCACCAGTACATCCACCATTATCGGCTCCCTTACAATTTAATTAATTGTTAAATTTGTAATGGGAATGTAGGTGGTAACAGCGGTGAGGCGCTATGGTGTAATGCTAAAGAGGGGTTTAGTGAGCGTAAAGGGTAGCACCCGGCCAGCGGTCAGACTCCACCAGCTGGCGCATGACTTTGCTGAGTATCACTCGAGCCGCAAGGCCTGCCGGAGTGAGTTCATCATCAGACAGACTGACCAGAAAGTTGGGGCGACTGAGTATCGGGTTGACGACGTCGATCACCCTCAGCGCCTGATGGTCGAGGTGGGAGATGGCGGCCCCGGGCTGCAGGGTGGCCCCCAGTCCGCTGCGCACGGCCTGCATCAGCAGGGCCAGACCGTCAATGTCCGCCACCACCTCAACGCTGAGATGATGCTGCTGGCAAACTGCCTCCAGCCTGCCGCGCAGGCCATGGCCCTGGCTTGGCATAATCAACGGCAGGGAGGTGAGCTGGTCAGGGGAGATGTGGTCCTCCTGCAGGGGGGCCAACAGCGCATGGGTGCCAATCAGGAACAGGCGTTCTTCCAGCACCGGTCTGGCGCTCCAGCGCAGGATCTTTTCCTGCTGGAAAACGATAGCTAAATCGAGCTGGCGGGTGTTGATCATCCGCTCCAGATTACCGGAGAGGCTTTCCACCAAATGCAGGCGCACGTCGGGATAGCTTTCGCGCATCGCATTGATGAACGGGACGCCGAGAACGGAGGCGGTGCTGGGGGCCATGCCGACGCTAACGTGGCCTGACAGGCGCGCCTCGCGGGCGGCGAGGATGGCATCATCGGCATGGCGCAGCGCCAGCTGTGCCTGCGAGTAGAAAGCGAGACCCGCGCTGGTGGGCGTGACCCCGCGGGAGGTCCGCTGCAGCAGGCGAATGGCCAGTTCGTTTTCCAGGCGTGCGATCTGCTGGCTGAGCGCCGAGACGCCGATATTAAGATCAAGCGCGGCGCGCCCCATGCTGCCGGTTTCAACAATGCGCACAAAATAGCGTAGCTGGCGAAGTTCCATATCAACTCTCCGGACAAAACGGGGACGCGGGAAGGTCACCTGTGGGACGAGAGCGGTAAGGGCAGCAGAGGCGCCCATAAAAAAGCCAACCGGCAGGTTGGCTTTTCAGTCTCAGCGAAGCGGGGAATTATTTTTCCACCGCGTCGTGGGCGTGTTCGTCCTCGCGGCAATCACCTTCCGCACAATGACCGTACAGATACAGACTGTGGTTGGTCAGGCGGATGCCGTGGCGGGAGGCAATTTCACGCTGGCGTAATTCGATCGAGTCATCGCTGAATTCGATCACTTTGCCGCAGTCGAGGCAAATCAGGTGATCGTGGTGATGCTGCTGGGTCAGTTCGAAAACGGATTTACCGCCTTCAAAATTATGACGAGTCACGATACCGGCATCATCAAACTGGTTGAGTACGCGGTAAACGGTCGCCAGACCGATCTCTTCGCCCATGTCGATCAGGCGTTTATATAAGTCTTCCGCACTGACATGATGGTTATCCGGTTCCTGCAGCACTTCAAGGATTTTCAGTCGAGGAAGTGTGACTTTCAGGCCAGCCTTCTTTAATGCGGTATTGTTGTCAGTCATGCGGAATCTGTCCTGTTGCTAAACGATCTACTTCCTTCAACGGAAGTCATACAGAAATTAACCCGACGTAATGCGTCTCATTATAGAACTGCCACTGGTAAATGAAAACTGCAAGCATCAGGCCTGGTTTGCTGTCAAAAACGAGGCACCAGCTACAAACTGCGTCACGTGCCTCGTAGAATCAGAGGACATTGTACAGATATGTGATTAAAAGTTAAAAACTTGTAGCTATTAGTTTGATTGCTTTTGTCTATTAATGCGACGCAACTCAATGATTGCGCCGCTTAATCATCAGGCGTTTTTGATTTCTTCGAGGTGCAGCTCTTCGGCAACCTGCTTCACCCATTTCTCAACGCGCTCGTTGGTCAGCTCCGGCTGGCGGTCTTCATCAATGGCGAGGCCGACGAAGTGGTCGTCATCCGCCAGGCCTTTGGAGGCCTCAAAATGATACCCGGCTGTCGGCCAGTGACCGACGATGGTCGCGCCGCGCGGCTCAATGATGTCGCGGATGGTGCCCAGCGCGTCACAGAAGTATTCTGCGTAGTCTTCCTGGTCGCCACAGCCGAACAGCGCCACCAGTTTACCATTGAAGTCGATCTCTTCCAGCGTCGGGAAGAAGTCGTCCCAGTCACACTGCGCTTCGCCGTAGTACCAGGTCGGGATACCGAGCAGCAGAATGTCGTGGGCTTCCAGGTCTTCTTTGCTGCTTTTGGCAATGTCGTGAACATCAGCAACATCTTTACCAAGCTGCTTTTGAATCATTTTTGCAATATTTTCGGTGTTGCCGGTGTCGCTGCCAAAAAAGATGCCGATGATTGCCATGAGTAAAATAACCTCTTGAAACTTAAATGATGTGGTAGGGACGCGATGCCCATAGATAACGGCAATCATAGCAGAACAGGCAAGGGCGCGGAAACAGCAATCACGCCCGACTGCACACTCTGCTACACGAATGCGGATTTTTCGCGGAAAGTTAGACTTTTCCCTGGCTGTGCAGGGCGCGCAATTGGGTCATCAGCATCTCTTCAATGAGATCGCTGCGGCTCATATTACGCGCTTCCGCCAGTTCATTGAGCGCATCGACCGCGTCGGCGTTGAGTTTTAACTCGACGCGCTTCAGCCCGCGAACCTTATCGCGTTTCAGCTGGTTACGTTTGTTGATGCGCAGTTGTTCATCGCGCGACAGCGGATTGGTTTTCGGTCTTCCCGGGCGACGCTCGTTTGCGAACAAATCTAATGTCGTACGGTCCGTTTGTTCTTTTGCCATGATTCTGAGTGACTTCGGGGAAACAAGCTGCCGGGCTCTAGCCGGCGCAGATAGCGCGCCATCATACATCAGGCGAACGGCTGCGCCAACGACCGCGGGCATTCTGCGGCGCGGTCGGGCATATTTTAGCCAATCAGGCGGCGATGCTCGTCAGATAGCGGCGGATGGCGCGTAACACCGCCTCGGGTTTCTCGGCATGCACCCAGTGTCCGGCGCCGGCGATGACGTGCGCCCGGGCCTGCGGGAACTGCGCCAGCAGCGCGTCGCGGTAGGCGTCGGTCACATAGGGCGAGTTGCCGCCGGGAATAAACTGCGTCGGGTGCGGCCAGGCCGGAATGGTTTCCCAGCCGACGATATGCGGGTACTGGTCCCACAGCACCGGCACGTTAAAGCGCCATTCGCCGTCGACAAAAGATTTCAGCAGGAACTGAATCACGCCCTCTTCCCGCAGATGCTCACGCATCACCTGCGCCGCCTGCTGGCGACTGCTGGCGGAGGATTCGCTGACGGCGCGGATAGCGGCGAAGATCTCATCATGGCGGCGCACATGATAATCCACCGGCGCGATATCGATCGCCACCAGCCCGCTGATGCGTTCCGGCGCCAGGGCGGTCAACGCCATCACCGCTTTCCCGCCCATCGAATGGCCGATAAAGGTGGCGCGCTCGATCTGGTGCGCGTCAAGCGTATCAAGCAGATCCTGCGCCATGGCGGGGTAGGTCATCTCTGGCGATCGCGGCGACAAACCGTGGTTGCGCATATCGACCTGCACAATATCGTGGTCGGCGATCAGGTCGCGGGCGAGGATGCCCAGGTTGTCCAGGCTGCCAAACAGACCGTGGACCAGCACGATCGGGGAGTGGTTGTGCGGATTCTGTGCAGATTGCGCTCGGCTATTTAATTTCATGGCAAAGTTCTTTTTTTCGCTCCGTCGGGTTAGGGTATTATGTTGGACATTCTGCCATCCGGCTGCAAGACCCAGAAGTTTTCTGAGTTTTACCGCCATCCTGGTTTGACGCTATCCGCGGTTGGGATTTGTACTTATAATCCCAACGATTTGTATTCAGAAAAGATATCGCACTGGATTAAGATGAAAACAATTGAAGTTGATGATGAACTCTATCGCTATATTGCCAGCCACACTCTGCATATCGGCGAGAGCGCATCCGACATTTTACGGCGCATGCTGAAATTTTCCGCCGTTTCCCAACCGGCTACACCGGTCAGCAAAGCCGCGCCGGCACTGGCGCCAGCGCCTGCCGTGGAGGTGAAACCCGCTAACCCGGCGAAAGATAAAGTCCGCGCCATGCGCGAGCTGTTGTTATCTGATGAATACGCCGAGCAGAAGCGTGCGGTGAACCGTTTCATGCTGGTGTTGACGACCCTCTATTCTCTGGACAATAAAGCATTTGCCGAGGCGACTGAGTCTCTGCATGGCCGCACGCGCGTCTACTTTGCAGAAGATGCGCGTACGCTGCTGAAAAGCGGTAATCAGACCAAACCAAAACAGGTTCCTGGTACACCGTGGTGGGTTATCACTAATACCAATACCGGCCGTAAATGCAGCATGATTGAGCACATCATGCAGTCGATGCAGTTCCCTGCGGAGCTGATTGAAAAGGTTTGCGGCACGATCTAGCTTTTTAACATTTGCACCAGAAGGATCAGGCAATGGCAATCGATAAACGTGCGGGGCAGCCTGCGCAACAGAGTGATTTGATTAACGTCGCCCAACTGACTGCTCAGTACTACGTGCTGAAGCCTGAAGTCGGTAATGCGGAGCATGCGGTAAAATTCGGCACCTCTGGCCATCGCGGTAGCGCGGCGCGCCACAACTTCAACGAACCGCATATCCTGGCCATCGCCCAGGCCATTGCGGAAGATCGTGCGAAGAACGGGATCACCGGTCCGTGCTATGTCGGCAAAGATACCCACGCTCTCTCCGAGCCGGCGTTTATTTCGGTGCTGGAAGTGTTAACCGCCAACGGCGTTGACGTGATCGTGCAGGAAAACAACGGCTTCACTCCGACGCCGGCAGTCTCCAACGCGATTCTGGTGCATAACAAAAAAGGCGGTCCGCTGGCGGACGGCATTGTGATCACCCCGTCACACAACCCGCCGGAAGATGGTGGTATCAAGTACAATCCGCCAAACGGCGGCCCGGCTGATACCAACGTCACCAAAGTGGTGGAGAACCGCGCCAACGAACTGCTGGCCGCGGGCCTGCAGGGCGTGAAACGCATTTCTCTGGACGCGGCGCTGGCTTCTGGTCACGTTAAAGAACAGGATCTGGTGCAGCCGTTCATTGAAGGGCTGGCGGACATCGTCGACATGGCGGCGATCCAGAAAGCGGGCCTGACGCTGGGCGTCGATCCGCTGGGCGGGTCCGGTATCGAATACTGGAAACGCATTGGCGAACACTACAAGCTCAATCTGACCATTGTGAACGATCAGGTTGACCAGACCTTCCGCTTTATGCACCTCGATAAAGACGGCGCCATCCGTATGGACTGCTCCTCAGAGTGTGCGATGGCGGGCCTGCTGGCGCTGCGCGATAAGTTCGATCTGGCGTTTGCTAACGATCCGGATTACGACCGCCACGGGATTGTCACCCCAGCCGGGTTGATGAACCCGAACCATTACCTGGCGGTAGCGATCAACTACCTGTTCCAGCATCGTCCGCAGTGGGGCAAAGAGGTGGCGGTGGGTAAAACGCTGGTCTCCTCCGCGATGATTGACCGCGTGGTGAACGATCTGGGCCGCAAGCTGGTGGAAGTGCCGGTGGGCTTTAAATGGTTTGTCGACGGCCTGTTCGACGGCAGCTTCGGCTTCGGCGGCGAAGAGAGCGCCGGGGCCTCCTTCCTGCGCTTTGACGGCACGCCATGGTCCACCGATAAAGACGGCATCATCATGTGCCTGCTGGCGGCGGAAATCACCGCGGTGACCGGGAAAAACCCGCAGGAGCATTATAACGAACTGGCCGAACGCTTCGGTGCGCCGAGCTACAACCGTCTGCAGGCTTCCGCAACCTCCGCGCAAAAAGCGGCGCTGTCCAAGCTCTCTCCGGAAATGGTCAGCGCCGACACCCTGGCGGGCGATCCGATCACTGCTCGTCTGACCGCGGCGCCGGGCAACGGGGCGGCGATTGGCGGCCTGAAGGTGATGACCGACAACGGCTGGTTCGCGGCGCGTCCGTCAGGCACCGAAGACGCCTACAAGATCTACTGCGAAAGCTTCCTCGGCGAAGAGCATCGCAAGCTGATTGAAAAAGAAGCGGTAGAGATTGTCAGCGAAGTGCTGAAGAACGCGTAACCGCAGCCAAACATCAGGCCCCTTGTGGGCCTGATTTTTTTCGCAAGGATAGCGATGAAAATACAACGGAAGTCCCTGTTTTTATTCTGGGCGTGGATGGATCTCTTTTTCGTCCTGCAATTCTTATGGTGGAATATTGCCCACCGCCGCCTCCCTTTTTACGACGACCTGCTGGCTTATCTCCAGCTGCTGCATACTTACGGCTTTGGGGCGGTCTGGCTGTATCCGCTGAATGTTCTGCTGATTATCAGCATCCCGCTATCGATGATCCTCTTTTTCCGTCAGAGCCGCTATGCGCTGTGGCTGGCCTGGGGGCAGGCGCCGCTCAGACTGGTGTTTATGCAGCCTTCGCTGTCGCTGGGTCTGTGGCTGATTCAGGCTGCCGGCGTCATGCATGTAGCGATCCTGGCCGGTTTTCTGCTGCTCTCTGAAGGGCTGAAAATCGCCAGCCTCTGGTACTGCAGAGGCGGGGCTCAGGGCATAAAGCGATAGCCAATGCCGGTTTCAGTCAGCAAATGCTGCGGCCGTGCCGGATCGGCCTCCAGCTTTTGTCGCAAATGACCCATATAGATCCGCAGATAGTGGCTGTGCTCCACGGCGTTAGGCCCCCACACCTGATTCAGCAACTGGCGCTGGGTAAGCACTTTGCCGGGATTATTCAACAGCGCCGCCAGCAGGCGAAACTCGATGGGCGTCAGGTGGATCTCTTCGCTGCCGCGCAGGATGCGGCGGGCGGGGATATTGACCTCCAGGTCAGCGAAGCGCACCACTGGCTCATCGGCCTGCGCCGCGCCGTGGCGACGCAGCGCGACGCGCAGGCGAGCCTGTAGCTCGCCGATGCCAAAGGGTTTACTTAAGTAGTCATCGGCGCCGGCATCCAGGGCGGCAATTTTGTCATGCTCTTCGCTACGCGCTGACAGGACGATAATCGGCATCTGGCTCCACTGACGCAGGTCGCGAATAAAATCAATGCCGTCACCATCCGGCAGGCCCAGATCGAGGATCGCGAGGTCGGGCTTACGGGTAGCGGCTTCAATCAGCCCACGCTGCAGGGTTTCCGCTTCAAATACGCGCATGCCGTCGGCTTCCAGCGCGGTGCGCAGAAAGCGTCGGATAGCGTGTTCGTCTTCGATAATCAGAACGTTAATCACAATTCCTCAGGTAGCTCTTCCAGTTCAGGGGGCGTTTCTCCCGGCAGTGTAACACGGAATGAGGCACCGCCCTCGGGCCGGTTGCTGGCGGAGATGGTCCCGCCGTGAACGTCGACGATGGCCTGACAGATGGCAAGGCCCAGCCCGACGCCAGGGATCGCCGACTCTTTGTTGCCGCGGGCGAATTTATCAAAGATAGCCTGTTCCTGGCCTGCCGGGATCCCCGGACCGTTATCCCATACCTCCAGCGACAGCTGCCGGGCGTCCGCTTCGGCGCGGATGCCGATGTTCGCCCGGGCGCCGGCATACTTATGGGCATTTTCCAGCAGGTTGATCAGCACCCGCTCGAACAGCGGCCCGTCGACATGCACCAGCTGGAGGGGATCGGGGAGATCCAACTGAATGTGCTGGCCGCCGAGGCTCGGTTCGAGCATGCGCAGCGCGCTGCCGACCACTTCCTCCAGCGTCAGCCACTCCTTATGCAGATTAAAGCCGCCGGACTGGATCCGCGCCATATCCAGCAGGTTGTTCACCAGTCGGGTGGTGTTGAGTACATGCTGGCGAATTTCGTTGGCCTGCGGAGCATGCTTTGAACCTTCGCTGGCCAGATCGAGGGTCAGAATTTCCGCCTGGCCAAACAGCACGGTCAGCGGAGTACGCAGATCGTGCGACAGGGCGGCGAGCAGCGAGTTACGCAGGCTTTCCCGCTCGCTGGTCAGCCGGGCCTGCTCTTCGCTGGCGGTCAGGGTGAGGCGCTCCAGGGCGCTGGCCACCAGCAGGGTAAAGGTCTCCAGCAACCGCTGCTGCTCCGGGATCATCAGCTGGCGCAGATTCTCCGGCTCCACCACCAATAGCCCCCAGGTGCGGGCGGCGCTCTTCAGCGGTAAAATTTGGTACGGCACGCCGGGCAGGGTATCGGTGCCGGCGCCGGCAGGCTGCCCCTTATCAAAGCTCCAGCGGGCGATGGCGTCATCCCATGGGGTCAGCCCTGGCTGGTGGGTTAAGGGCAGCAGTTTTCCCTGGGCGTCCGGCAGCAGCAACTGGCTGCGGGCCTGAAAGGTGGAGGCGATGAAGCGCTCGCTGGTGGTGGCGATATCCTGCTGGCTACGACCCACCGCCAGTGCTTTAGACATCTCATACAGGTGGCGGGTACGGCGTTCACGGTAGCGCGCCACCCGCGCCTGGTAGCGTACGCCAGCGGTGAGGTTACCGATAAGCAGGCCCACAGTGAGCATCACGCCGAAGGTGAGCAGATACTGGACATCTGACACCGCCAGCGTCCCGCGCGGGGCGACAAAAAACAGATCGAAGCTGATAACGTTGATCACCGTCGCCAGCACCGACGGCCAGCGGCCATAGACCAGGGCGATGATCACCACCCCCAGCAGATAGAGCATCACCAGGTTGGCGGCTTCGAAGGCCATCAACCACTGCATGGCCACCAGGGTGATGATGGCGCATAGCGCCACCGCCACCGCGCAGCCCTGCAGCTGCAGGCGCCACTTTTCCAGCGCCGTACGGCTGTCGTTGGCCCGCGCAGGGAGAGGGGACGGTTTTTCATCGAGGGCGATCACCACCAGATCGAGGTCCGGCGCATGGCGAGCCAGACGGTCGGCGAAGCCGCTGCGATCCCACCAGCGGCGTTTGCGCTGGCGGCCGATGACGATTTTGCCGAGGTTATGCTCGCGGGCGTAATGGAGGACCGCTTTCTCTTCCGACGGGTCGGAGAGGGTGGCGGTTTCGGCGCCCAGCTCCTGGGCCAGACGCAGCGCGGCGAGAATAGCCCGCCGCCGGGCTTCCGGCAGCCGGTGCAGGGAAGGGGTCTCGACATACACTGCATGCCAGACGCTGCCCAGGCGGGCGGCGAGCCGGGCGGCGGCGCGTACCAGCTTTTCGCTGCCGGTGTTGTGCCCGATACAGAGCAGGATCGCATCGCGGGTGTGCCAGACTTTCTCCTGGCCCTGGCGGTCGCGCCAGGCGCGCATCTGCTCATCGACGCGGTCAGCGGTGCGGCGCAGAGCCAGTTCACGCAGCGCAATCAGGTTTCCCTTGCGGAAAAAGTTTTCGATGGCGCGCTCGGCCTGGCCGCCGATATAGACTTTGCCCTCATTGAGCCGCTGGCGCAGATCGTCAGGGGGGAGGTCCACCAGCACCACGTCGTCCGCGGCGTCAAAGAAGGGGTCGGGAACGGTCTCCCGCACCTGCACGCCGGTGATCCCGCTGACGACGTCGTTCAGGCTTTCCAGATGCTGGACGTTGACGGTGGTAAAGACATCAATTCCGGCCTCCAGCAGTTCATCCACATCCTGCCAGCGCTTCGGATGGCGGGAGCCGGGCGCATTGCTGTGCGCCAGCTCATCCACCAGAATCAGTGCCGGACGGCGGGCGAGGGCGGCGTCGAGATCGAACTCATACACGTACCGCCCGCGATGAGCGAGCCGCCGCGGCGGCAGGGTGCTCAGGCCCTCCAGCATCGCAGCGGTCTCTTTTCGGCCGTGGGTCTCCGCCACGCCAATCAGAATATCCAGCCCCTGGGCGCGCAGCCGCTGCGCTTCCGCCAGCATCGCCCAGGTTTTCCCCACCCCGGCGCAGGCGCCGAAGAACACTTTCAGTTTGCCGCGATGCGGGGCGGCGGTGTGCTGCAGCAGGCGGTCAGGGTCCGGGCGCAGCGGCTCGTCACTCATTTACTTATCCTTCAGGGCATCCAGCGCCATATTGAGTTGCAGTATATTGACCTCCGGCTGACCAAGGAAGCTCAGCAGCGGGGTTTGTGTGGCCTGGTTCACCAGCTGGCTTACCTGCTCAACGCTCAGCTGACGCGCTTTAGCCACCCGGGGGACCTGCCACAGCGCGGCGGCCGGGGTCAGGTTGTTATCGAGACCGCTCGCCGAGGTGGTGACCAGCTCGACCGGCACCCGCGGGTCGGCGTCCGGGTTCGCGGCGCGCAGGGCCTGTACGCGCTCGCTCACCGCTTTATCCAGCGCCGGGTTGCTGGCGGCAAGGTTGCTGCCGCCTGACGCCATGGGATTATCCGCCGTCTCAGCGGTGGCCGACGGGCGGCCCTGGAAATAGCCTGCGGCAGTAAAGTTCTGGCCAAGCAGTCCGGAGCCGCGCACCTCACCGTTCAGGCGGATCAGCGAGCCGTTGGCCTGTGAGTGAAACCACCATTGTCCCAGGCTGGTGGTCAGCAGAGGATAGACGCCGCCGGTGAGCAGCGTTAACAGAATAAATAGCACAAGTGCTGGACGAATCAATGACATAGTTTTTTCCTCACACCAGACCGCTCAGGGTCAGCAGCAGGTCGATGACTTTAATACCGATAAAGGGCACCAGCAGACCGCCGAGGCCGTAGATCCACAGGTTGCGGCGCAGCATCGCCGAGGCGGAGAGTGGGCGATAGCTCACGCCTTTCAGGGCCAGCGGGATCAGGAAGACGATGATCAGCGCGTTAAAGATAACGGCGCTAAGGATCGCTGATGACGGCGAATGCAGGCCCATCACGTTCAGCATGGCCAGCTGGGGATAGACCGCGGCAAATGCCGCCGGAATAATGGCGAAATATTTCGCCACGTCGTTGGCAATACTGAAGGTAGTCAGCGAGCCGCGCGTCATTAACATCTGTTTACCGATATGGACCACCTCAATCAGCTTGGTGGGGTTGGAATCCAGGTCGACCATGTTGCCCGCTTCCTTCGCCGCCTGGGTGCCGGAGTTCATGGCCACCGCCACGTCGGCCTGAGCCAGCGCGGGCGCATCGTTGGTGCCGTCGCCGGTCATCGCCACCAGCCGACCTTCCGACTGATACTGGCGGATCAACGCCAGTTTGGCTTCCGGCGTCGCTTCGGCGAGGAAATCATCGACCCCGGCCTCGGCGGCGATCGCCGCGGCGGTCAGGCGGTTATCGCCGGTGATCATCACCGTTTTAATGCCCATTTTGCGCAGCTGGGCGAAACGTTCTTTGATACCGCCTTTAACGATATCTTTGAGCGAAATAATCCCCAGCACCTTTTCCCCTTCGGCGACCACCAGCGGCGTGGCCCCCTGGCGGGCGACCTCTTCCACCTGCTTATCGACATCGGCAGGGAAGTGGCCGCCGTTGGCCTCCACGTGGCGGCGAATGGCGTCCACCGACCCTTTGCGGATCATGCGTTGATCAATATTGATGCCGCTCATCCGCGTTTGCGCGGTAAAGGGGACAAAGGTGGCGTGCAGCGACTGCAGATCGCGTTCGCGCAGGTTAAAGCGCTGTTTCGCCAGCACCACGATGCTGCGCCCCTCAGGGGTTTCATCCGCCAGCGAGGAGAGCTGGGCGGCGTCGGCGAGGGTTCGCTCTTCCACGCCGCGCGCCGGCAGGAAGGCGGAAGCCTGACGGTTGCCGAGGGTAATGGTCCCGGTTTTATCCAGCAGCAGGACATCGACGTCGCCAGCGGCCTCCACCGCGCGGCCACTGGTGGCGATGACGTTGGCGCCGAGCATACGACTCATCCCGGCGACGCCGATGGCCGACAGCAGCCCGCCGATGGTGGTCGGGATCAGGCACACCAGCAGGGCGACCAGCACGGTAACGCTGACCGCATTGCCGCTCCACGCCGAAAACGGCCAGATGGTGGCGGTGGCCAGCAGGAACACCAGCGTCAGGGCGATCAGCAGGATCGTCAGGGCGATCTCGTTCGGCGTTTTACGGCGCTGGGCGCCTTCCACCATGGCGATCATCCGGTCGAGGAAGGTTTCTCCCGGGTTCACGCTGCAGCGGATCACCAGCCAGTCGGAGAGAATGCGTGTCCCGCCGGTCACCGAGGCAAAATCGCCACCGGATTCACGGATCACCGGGGCAGACTCGCCGGTAATGGCGCTTTCGTCCACCGAGGCGCCGCCTTCGATGACTTCGCCATCGCAGGGGATAATATCCCCGGCTTCCACCAGCACCACGTCGCCTTTGCGCAGGTCTTCCGCTGGCACGTGGTCGACCGTCGCGTCATGCTGCGGGGCGCGCAGTTTGCGGGCGAAGGCCGTTTTTTTCACCCCTTTCAGGCTGTTGGCCTGGGCTTTGCTGCGGCCTTCCGCCATCGCTTCGGCAAAGTTAGCGAACAGCACGGTAAACCACAGCCAGATGCTGACGGCGGCGGTAAAGGTGGCGCTACCGGTCAGGGCGCCGCCAGCCATGGCGATCGCCAGCAGGGTGGTTAACAGACTGCCCACCCAGACGATAAACATCACCGGATTGCGCCATTGCACCATCGGGCTGAGTTTTTTCACGGCATCCAGCAGCGCCTGGCGCACCAGCGTCGGCTCCAGCAGGGCTAATTGTTTGCGACTCATAACAGGGTGCTCCGCATCGCTCAAAGTAAGGAAAAGTGTTCAGCCAGCGGGCCAAGCGCCAGCGCAGGAATAAAGGTCAGGGCGCCCACCAGCAGCACGGTGCCGATCAGTAAACCGATAAACAGGGCGTCGTGGGTGGCCAGGGTGCCGGGGCTGGCCGGTTGAATTTTCTTCGCCACCAGCGAGCCGGCGATGGCCATCACCGGAATGATGACGGCGAAGCGGCCGACCAGCATGCAGAACGCCAGCAGCAGGTTCCAGAACGGCGTCGCCGCACCCAGGCCAGCGAAGGCGCTGCCGTTGTTATTGGCCGCCGAGGTGACGGCGTACAGCACTTCGCTAAAGCCGTGCGGTCCAGGGTTGAACATCCCGGCGCGGCCGGCGTCGGTCATCATCGCCAGCGCCGTGCCAAGCAGCACCAGCGTCGGGGTGACCAGAATGGCGAGGGCGATCATTTTCATTTCCCGGACATCGATTTTCTTCCCGAGGTACTCCGGGGTGCGGCCGACCATCAGCCCGGCGATAAACACCGCCAGCATGACGAACAGCAGCATGCCGTACAGGCCCGAACCGACGCCGCCGAACACCACTTCGCCAATCTGCATCAGCCACATCGGCACCATGCCGCCCAGCGCGGTGAAGGAGTCATGCATGGCATTGACCGCGCCGCAGGAGGCGGCAGTGGTGATCACCGCGAACAGACTGCTGGCGAGAATACCGAAGCGACTCTCTTTACCTTCCATATTCAGGCTACTGTCAGCGCCCAGCGTCAGCAGGTGGGGGTTGCCGCGAGTTTCCGCCCACATCACCACGGCGACGCAGAGGATAAAGATCAACGTCATTGCCCACAGGATGGCGCGTCCCTGACGTCGATCGCTCACCACCTCGCCGAAGGCGAAGCACAGTGCCGCCGGGATCAGGAAGATTGCCAGCATCTGCACGAGATTGGTCAGCGCGGTCGGGTTTTCAAACGGGTGAGCGGAGTTGGCGTTAAAGAAACCGCCGCCGTTGGTGCCCAGCAGCTTAATCGCTTCCTGCGAGGCGACAGGCCCCATCGGCAACAGCTGGTGCGCCCCTTCGAGGGTGGTAAAGGGCTGGTAGGCCAGCAGATTCTGCGGCACACCCTGCTGAATAAAGAACAGGGCCACCAGCAGGGAGAGCGGCAGCAGCAGCCACAGGGTAATGCGCGTCAGGTCGACCCAGGCATTGCCAAGGGTGGACATTTTTTGCCGGGCGAAGGCGCGGGTCAGGGCGAATACCACGGCGATCCCGGTGGCGGCAGAGAGGAAATTCTGCACCGTCAGGCCGACCATCTGGCTGAGATAGCTCATGGTGCTTTCGCCGGCGTAAGCCTGCCAGTTGGTATTGCTGACAAAGCTGACCGCCGTGTTGAGCGCCAGATCCCATGACAATCCCGGCAGATGCTGCGGGTTAAACGGCAACACGCCCTGGAGCATCAGCAGGGCAAACAGGGCCAGGCCGCCGAGGGCGTTAAACAGCAGGATCGCCAGCAAATACTGCAGCCAGCCCATCTCCTCGGCGCGGATCCCGGCCACGCGCCACAGGACGCGCTCGACGCCGGCCAGGCCGGGAAGCGGGATATCGTTCACCATCCTCGCCAGACACGTCCCCAGCGGGCGCGCCAGCACCAGCAACACCAGCAGGTAGCTGGCTAATAATAAAAATCCCTGGGCAGCCATCAGAATGCCTCCGCGTGTATCAAGGCATAAACCAGATAAGCCAGTAACAGGAACACCAGCCCAACGCCAGTGAGTACGCCTGCAGTCACAATCCACCTCCGGGTGTCTTTTTTGATTTACCGGGAGAATAGAAATTACGGC
Source organism: Klebsiella sp. w6 (assembly GCF_033100215.1). Classification (NCBI taxonomy): domain Bacteria; kingdom Pseudomonadati; phylum Pseudomonadota; class Gammaproteobacteria; order Enterobacterales; family Enterobacteriaceae; genus Klebsiella; species Klebsiella sp. w6. The sequence goes on along the minus strand of NZ_CP136907.1, from coordinate 3,958,097 downwards.
GCAAAGATTTCGCAAAAATCGGCGGGCGCGGTGTAAAAAAAGTATAAAAATGACAAAGGCACAATTTAACTGATGGTTAGTATTAATTTAACTTTTTTGTAACTAATTTACGTGGTGAATGTAAATTAAGTATAAATACGTGCTTTTTAGTGGTCGGATGAGTAGTAAAATTACAACCAGAGCGGTATTATTTTGCTCAGACAAACATGATTAATTTTACCGGCGCTGCTTGCCGGCCTGACAAAGGGGAGAGAAATGATGGCGTTGTACAAAGCTTATCCTGCTCATATTATTTTACTGCGTCGTGCTTTCGCCGTCGTGGCTGGCGTCGCGGCGCTGCCGGTGATGCTGTTCTGGAAAGATCGCGCCCGCTATTACAGCTGGCTGCACCGGGTGTGGTCGAAAACCAGCGAGCAGCCGGTGTGGATGGCGCAGGCGGAAAAAGCCGCTCACGATTTCTATTAATCCGTCCTGCTGCGACGAAGACAAGAAAACCGCCGGTTGCCCCCGGCGGTTTTTTTTCGTCGCTTGTCTACACTCGTTTTCATGCACCGCAGTGGAATTGGCAGGTGCTTATTTTGCCGGAGCGCGCTATTTTTTCCGGCTTATATCATGAGATGAGTTTTGCTGACGGATATTGAGGAGTTATATGGCCACCCATCTGGTCTGGTTACGCACGGATTTACGCATTCACGATAACCTGGCGCTGGCCGCCGCCTGCCGGGATCCGCAGGCGCAGGTGCTGGCGCTGTATATCGCCACCCCGGGGCAGTGGCGTGAGCATCACCTGGCGCCGCGGCAGGCCGCGTTTATCGTCAGCCATTTGCACAGTCTGCACACCGCGCTGGCGGAACGGGGCATACCGCTGTGGGTCGAAGAGGCGGATGATTTTACCGCCAGCGTCGAACGGCTGGTCCATTTCTGCCAGCAGCACCAGGTCAGTCACCTGTTCTACAACTATCAGTACGAATTCAATGAACGTCAGCGCGATGCCGCCGTTGAGAACACCTTGCGCGATGTCATTTGCCAGGGCTTTGACGACAGCGTCCTGTTGCCGCCCGGCAGCGTCATGACCGGCAGCGGCGAAATGTATAAAGTTTTCACGCCGTTTAAGAATGCGTTTATTCGCCGTCTGCGGGACGGGCTCCCGGCGTGCGTGGCGGCGCCGAAGCCGCGCCAGGCGCCTGCCCGCCAGGCGCCGCCGCTGCCTGAGCTCAACTACCCGCAAACGCCGTTCGATGGGCTGCTGTTTGCCGCGGATGAAAAAACGGCGCTGGCGCGGCTGCGCGCGTTTTGTCAGCAACCGGCGGCGGAGTATGAGGGGCAGCGTGACTTCCCCGCCGTGGAAGGGACCAGTCGCCTGTCGCCCTGCCTGGCCACCGGGGTGTTGTCACCGCGCCAGTGCCTGCATCGTCTGCTGACGGAACACCCCGCCGCGCTGGACGGCGGGGCAGGCGCCACCTGGCTTAATGAGCTGATCTGGCGCGAGTTTTACCGCCATCTGATGGTCTACTATCCGAAACTCTGTAAAGGACGCCCGTTTATCGCATGGACTGATAAGGTCGCCTGGCGTGAAGATGACGCCGCCCTGCAGGCCTGGCAGCGCGGGGAGACCGGCTTTCCGATAGTCGATGCCGCGATGCGCCAGCTTAACGCCACCGGCTGGATGCATAACCGGTTGCGCATGATTGTCGCCAGCTTCCTGACGAAAGATCTGCGCCTCGACTGGCGGGCAGGGGAGCGCTACTTCATGAGTCAACTGATTGATGGCGACCTGGCGGCGAACAACGGCGGCTGGCAGTGGGCGGCCTCGACAGGCACCGACGCCGCGCCCTATTTCCGCATATTTAACCCCACCACCCAGGGCGAGAAGTTTGATAAGCAGGGGGTGTTTATGCGTCGCTGGCTGCCTGAGCTGGCAAAGGTGCCGGAGAAGGCGCTGCATCAGCCGTGGGCGTGGGCGGATAAACAGGGGATCAAACTGGATTATCCGCGCCCGATAGTCGATCACAAACAGGCGCGGCAGGAGACGCTGGCGGCCTGGGAGGCCGCCAGAAAAGGAATTACTCCACCGCCAGACGGCGGGTCCTGACCTTCAGCGAGTGATACAGCCAGATGACCAGCACCACGCCGACACAGGCCAGCGCGCCCCAGGTGATCTGGCTGAAGACCTTGATGTAGGCGTCAATGGAGTAGTTCACTGCCCCGGCGGCGTCGAAGGACGCCTGCGAGGTCTGGTCGGCGATGACGCCGGCCAGATAGTTGGCGATGGCCCCGGAGAGCAGCATATAGATACCGGTCAGCACCCCGGTGACCCCCGGGATCTCAATGCGGGTGATTTGCGACATGGCGACCGGGTCGATAAACAGTTCGGCAAAACCCATCACCGCCAGCCCCAGCACCATCAGCGGCATGGACGACTGGCCATAGGCCGCGGACCAGCGGGCGCTGAGGGTCAGGATGCAGAACCCGGCGCTCATCAGGCCCAGACCGAGGGCAAATTTCCCCCAGATGCGCACGGTGCGATTGCCACCGACGCTCTCTTTCACCAGCCACGCCAGCACCATCCCGCAGAGCATCACCGCGAAGGCGTTGACCGACTGGAACATGGCGGTAGGGACTTCGTAGCTCATGATATGGCGATTAACGAAGCGGTCAATATACAGGCTGATGGAGCTCCCGCCCTGCTGGGCGAAGGCCCAGAACAGCAGGCTAAACGCGGTGAGGACGACGATCAGGCGCAGATCCTTACGCTGTTTATCGGTTTCAGCGCGCAGGTAGATCCGCGCCAGCACCGCCAGGCCGATAACGGTGGCCACGATCAGGGCATACACCGACCACTCCTGCCAGAACAGCACGGCGATCAGCAGCGGGGCGGTAACCAGCAGCACCAGCAGCCAGCCCCAGTTCGGCAGCAGGAAGCGGCGCGCGCACAGCGCCTGGCGGTTGACGCCGGCAGTATGCTGGAAGTGACGGTTGCCGCAGAGAAAAATCACCAGTCCCGCCACCATGCCGATGGCCGCCAGGGCAAAGCCCATCGCCCAGCTATACTCCTCCTGTACGTAGCCGCAGGCGATCGGCGCGATAATCGAGCCGATATTGCCCGCGGCATACATCAGCGAGAAGCCGCCGTCGCGACGCGGATCGGCAGGTTCGTAGAGTTCGCCCAGCAGACAGCTGACGTTGGATTTAAACAACCCGTAGCCGCAGACGATGATCGCCAGCGACAGGTAGAGGAAGACTGGGGCGGTTTCGCTGGCTCCGAGCACCAGATGGCCAATGGCCATCAGCAGCGCGCCGAGCATGACCGCCATCCGGTTGCCTAACAGCTTATCGGCCAGATAGCCGCCGAGGATCGGCGTGACATAGACCAGCGAACAGTAGGCGCTGAACAGGGCATAGGCGTGGTTATCGTCATATTTGAGCTGATTGGTGAGATAGAGGATCAGCAGGGCGCGCATGCCGTAGAAGCTAAAATATTCCCAGATTTGCAGCGCCACGACGTAGTAAATCGCCCGCGGTTGCGATGATGTTGTCTTCATGAGAAGTGTGGTTTCCTGGCGTAAAGCGAAAGTCGATCGTTCTGCATGAATAGCGCTTTATTAGTCATATTCATGGCTTGAGGGGCTTTCTGTTTATTTAATATGCTTTATTAATGCATAAATATACACGAATGCGCGATGGGGTGGGTAGACAAAATGCGGGATTAACAAAAAAGTCATGGTCGGTGCCGGTTGTGGACTATCGACGGCCCGAATGGATCTGGTTATGTTATGCCTTTGTATACCCTGATTATCTGCTGGAGTGGCGATGAAAAATAGCGAACTGGAACAACTGATAAACGACAAGCTCAATAGTGCGGCCATCAGTGATTTCGCCCCTAACGGTCTGCAGGTGGAAGGACGTGATACGGTGCAAACGATCGTCACCGGGGTGACGGCCAGCCAGGCGCTGCTGGATGAAGCCGTTCGGCTGCAGGCGGATGCGGTGATCGTCCATCATGGCTATTTCTGGAAAAACGAGTCGCCAGTGATCCGCGGCATGAAGCGCCGCCGCCTGAAGACTCTGCTGGCCAACGATATCAATCTCTACGGCTGGCACCTGCCGCTGGATGCCCACCCGGAGCTGGGCAACAACGCGCAACTGGCGCATCTGCTGGGGATTAACGTGCTGGGTGAAATCGAACCGCTGGTGCCTTGGGGCGAACTGTCGATGCCGGTTTCCGGCCTCGAACTGGCCTCGTGGATCGAAGCGCGGCTGGGGCGCAAGCCGTTATGGTGCGGCGATACCGGGCCGGACACCGTCAGCCGCGTCGCCTGGTGTACCGGCGGCGGCCAGAGCTTTATCGACGCCGCGGCGCGCTTTGGGGTGGATGCGTTTATTACCGGCGAGGTGTCGGAACAAACTATTCACTCTGCCCGCGAACAGGGGCTGCATTTTTATGCCGCCGGCCACCACGCCACCGAGCGGGGCGGCATTCGCGCCCTCAGTGAATGGCTGACGGAAACGACCGACCTGGATGTCACCTTTATTGATATTCCTAACCCTGCCTGACGGGAGAGAGAAAAGTGCAGCGAGCGCGTTGTTATCTGTTAGGAGAAACGGCCGTCGTGCTGGAGCTGGAGCCGCCGGTCACGCTCGAGAGCCAGCAACGGATCTGGGGATTGGCCCAGCGTCTGTCTCACCATGAAGAGGTGGTTGACGCCATTCCCGGCATGAACAATATCACCGTGGTGCTCCGCCGCCCGCAGGAGATGGCGTGGGAGGCGATAGACCGTCTGCAGCGCTGGTGGGAGGAGAGTCTTGCGCTGGAGCCGGAGTCGAGGTCATTAACCATCCCGGTCGTGTACGGCGGCGAGGCCGGGCCGGATCTCGGGGTGGTGGCGCAACACAGCGGCCTGAGTGAAAAACAGGTTGTGGAGCTGCATGCCTCGGTGGAATACCTGGTCTGGTTTATTGGTTTTCAGCCGGGATTCCCCTACCTGGGCGGGCTGCCGCTGGCGCTGGCGACCCCGCGTCGCGCCGAACCGCGCGTGCGGGTCCCGGCCGGATCGGTGGGCATTGGCGGCGCGCAAACCGGCATCTATCCGCTGGCGACGCCCGGCGGCTGGCAGCTGCTGGGGCGGACCGCGTTGACGCTGTTTGACCCGGCGCGTAAGGAGCCTGCGCTGTTGCGCGTGGGCGATAAAATTCGCTTTGTGCCGCAAAAGGAGGGGGTATGTTAACCCTGATCCGCGCCGGTCTGTACACCTCGGTACAGGACGGTGGACGAGAAGGCCTGCGCCAGTCTGGCATCAGCCGCTGCGGCGCTCTGGATTATCCCTCGCTGGTGATTGCCAATCTGCTGGTTGGCAACGAGGCGAACGCCGCCGGGCTGGAGATTACCCTCGGTCAGGTGGAGATCGAATTTGCCCGCAGCGGCTGGTTCGCGCTGACCGGCGCCGCCTGCGAAGCGACGCTGGACGGCAAAGCGGTCTGGGTGGGCTGGCGCACCGCCTACCGGGCCGGGCAACGGTTGGTGCTGAAAACGCCGCAGCATGGCATCCGCAGCTATCTGGCGGTGGCGGGCGGGGTCGCGGTCCCGGTGGTGCTTGGCTCGCGCAGCACGGATCTTAAGGCGGGGATTGGCGGTCTGGAAGGACGCCGCCTGCAGGATGGCGATCAGCTGAAGCTCGGGAAAGCCGCTCGGCGCTTTACCACCTCGCGCGGTGTCAAGCAGCTGCCGCTGGGCAACCGCATTCGCGCGCTGCCGGGCCCGGAGTATCATGAGTTTGATGCGGCCTCGCAGGCGTCGTTCTGGCGCTCCCCCTGGCAGCTCAGTCCGCAGAGCAATCGCATGGGCTACCGCCTGCAGGGGCAGCCGTTGAAACGGATCACCGATCGCGAGATGCTGTCGCACGGTCTGCTGCCGGGCGTAGTGCAGGTGCCGCATAACGGCCAGCCCATCGTCCTGATGAACGATGCGCAAACCACCGGCGGCTATCCGCGCATCGCCTGCATTATTGAGGCTGATATGTACCAGCTGGCGCAGATCCCGCTGGGGCAGCCGATCCACTTTGTCGCCTGCTCGCTGGAGGATGCCTTAAAAGCACGGGCCGATCGCCAGCGTTATCTTGAACAACTGGCCTGGAGACTCCACGATGATGATTGATCTCAATGCCGATCTCGGGGAAGGGGGCGCGAACGATAGCGCGCTGCTCCAGCTGGTCTCGTCGGCGAATATCGCCTGCGGCTTTCATGCCGGCGACGCCGGACTGATGGTGCAGAGCGTACGCGAGGCGCTGAAGTACGGCGTGGCGGTGGGCGCCCATCCGGGATACCCCGACCGGGAAAATTTTGGCCGTACGGCGATGGATCTGCCGCCGGAAACGGTCTATGCCCAGATGCTGTATCAGATTGGCGCCCTGGCGGCGATCGTTCAGGCGCAGGGCGGCGAGCTACAGCATGTGAAGCCGCACGGCATGCTTTATAACCAGGCGGCCAAGTCGCCGCCGCTGGCGGACGCGATCGCCCGCGCGATCCGTGATGTTAACCCGAAGCTGGTGCTGGTGGGGCTGGCGGGCAGCGAACTGATCCGCGCCGGGCAGCACTATGGTCTGACGACGCGCCAGGAGGTGTTTGCCGACCGCGGCTACCTGGCCGACGGTAGCCTGGTGCCGCGCAGCCAGCCCGGCGCGCTGATCGACAGCGAAGAGCAGGCTCTGGCGCAAACCCTCGAGATGGTGCAGCACCACCGGGTGCGCAGCATCAGCGGCGAGTGGGCGAACGTGGTGGCGCAGACGGTGTGTCTGCACGGCGATGGCCCGCACGCGCTGGATTTTGCCCGCCGTCTGCGGGCGGCCTTTGCCGGGCGCCATATTCTGGTCAGCGCGCAACTGGACGCTGAAGCGTGACAACCTGAATGACCGCGAAGGAGAGGATGATGGCGGGAGTATTGCTCACCGGTTTTGAACCCTTTGATGGCGAAACGGTTAACCCTTCATGGGAAGTGGTGAAGCAGCTGGACGGGACGATGATTGCCGGGCAGCCGGTGATCGCCCGCCAGCTCCCCTGTGTGTTTGGCGAGGCGCTGTCGGTGCTTTACGCGGCGATAGAAGACCTGCAGCCGAGGCTGGTCATTGCCGTTGGGCAGGCTGGTGGTCGCGTCGATATCAGCGTTGAACGTGTGGCTATCAACGTCGATGATGCGCGCATTCCCGATAACAAAGGCCAGCAGCCTGTCGACACGCCGATCGTCGACGGGGGGCCGGCGGCGTGGTTCAGTACCTTACCGATCAAAGCGATCGTCAGCGCGTTGCGCGATCGCGAGATCCCGGCTTCGGTCTCCCAAACCGCCGGCACCTTCGTCTGCAATCACGTGATGTATGGTTTGCTACATAAGCTGCAGGAGCAGGCTGGCGTCAGGGGCGGCTTTATCCATATTCCATGGCTACCGGCGCAGGCGGCGGCCCATCCCGGCGAGCCGAGTATGGCGACCGTCACCGTGCGGGAAGCGCTGGAAACGGCCATTGCCGTGGCGCTGCGCCAGTCGGTGGATAGTAAACTGGGCGGCGGCGCCACCCATTAACAGAAGGATGACAGTATGCCGGAAGGTCCGGAGATCCGCCGCGCGGCGGATAAACTGGAGGCGGCAATCAAAGGCGAACCCTTAACCGATGCCTGGTTCGCCTTTCCGCAGTTGCAACCCTATCAAAGCCTGTTGATTGGCCAGCGGGTGACCCATATCGCCACCCGCGGCAAGGCCCTGTTAACACACTTCTCCGGCGGGCTGACCCTGTACAGCCATAATCAGCTGTACGGTGTCTGGCGCGTGGTTGACGCCGGGGAACAGCCCGCCTCTAACCGGGTGCTGCGCGTCAGGCTGCAGACCGCCCGCAAGGCGATTTTGCTCTATAGCGCCTCGGACATCGAGATGCTCACGGCGGAGCAGGTTGCCCATCACCCGTTTTTACTGCGCGTGGGGCCAGATGTGCTGGATATGACGTTAACCGTGGAGGAGGTGAAAGCGCGGCTGCTGTCGGCCAAATTCCGCCATCGTCAGTTTTCCGGCCTGCTGCTGGATCAGGCTTTTCTGGCCGGGCTCGGTAACTATCTGCGGGTGGAGATCCTCTGGCAGGTGGGATTAAGCGGAAAGCGTAAAGCCGCTGAACTGAGCGATAGTCAGCTGGATGCGCTGGCGCACGCGCTGCTGGCTATTCCGCGGTTGTCGTATCACACCCGCGGCCAGGCCGATGACAACAAGCATCACGGCGCGCTGTTTCGCTTTAAGGTCTTCCATCGCGACGGGGAAAGGTGCGAGCGCTGTGGGGGCGTGATTGAGAAGACGACACTCTCCTCGCGGCCGTTTTACTGGTGTCCCGGATGCCAGCATTAAGCCCGGCAGTCAGGCAGATAAAAAAACGCGCCAGGTGGCGCGTTTTTTTTCATCCGGACGGCAAGATTAGCGCTTAATGTCGGACTGGTAATCGCGTTTGGTGTAGCCAGTGTACAGCTGACGCGGACGGGCGATCTTCATGCCATCGCTGTGCATTTCGTTCCAGTGCGCAATCCAGCCCACGGTACGCGCCATGGCGAAGATAACGGTAAACATGGAGGACGGAATACCCATCGCTTTCAGGATGATACCGGAGTAGAAGTCGACGTTCGGGTAGAGTTTCTTCTCGATGAAGTACGGGTCGTTCAGCGCGATATGCTCCAGCTCCATGGCTACCTGCAGCAGATCGTCTTTGGTGCCCAGCTCTTTCAGCACTTCATGGCAGGTTTCACGCATCACGGTGGCCCGCGGGTCGTAGTTTTTGTAAACACGATGGCCGAAGCCCATCAGGCGGAAAGAGTCATTCTTGTCTTTCGCACGACGAACAAATTCCGGAATGTGCTCAACGGAGCTGATCTCTTCCAGCATCTTCAGCGCCGCTTCGTTGGCGCCGCCGTGCGCCGGTCCCCACAGGGAGGCGATGCCAGCAGCGATACAGGCGAACGGGTTAGCGCCGGAGGAGCCGGCGGTACGTACCGTCGAGGTCGACGCGTTCTGCTCGTGATCGGCGTGCAGGATCAGAATACGATCCATCGCGCGTTCAAGCACCGGATTGACTTCATACTCTTCGCACGGTGTCGCGAACATCATGCGCAGGAAGTTGCCGGCGTAGGAGAGGTCGTTGCGCGGATAAACAAACGGCTGGCCGATAGAATACTTGTAACACATGGCTGCCATGGTTGGCATTTTGGACAGCAGACGGTAGGCAGCAATCTCGCGGTGACGTGGGTTATTCACGTCGAGGGAGTCATGATAGAACGCCGCCAGGGCGCCGGTGATCCCGCACATCACGGCCATCGGGTGGGAATCGCGACGGAATGCATGGAACAGACGCGTGATCTGCTCATGAATCATGGTGTGGCGGGTGACGGTGGTTTTGAATTCGTCATATTCGGCCTGAGTCGGTTTTTCACCGTACAGCAGAATATAACATACTTCGAGATAGTTAGATTCGGTCGCTAACTGGTCGATCGGGAAGCCGCGGTGCAGCAGGATCCCCTCGTCACCATCGATAAACGTAATTTTAGATTCACAAGAAGCGGTGGATGTGAAACCTGGGTCAAAAGTAAATACGCCTTTTGAACCAAGACTACGAATATCAATAACATCCTGACCGAGCGTGCCTTTTAGCACATCCAGTTCAATAGCAGTGTCACCACCCAGGGTGATTTTTGCTTTAGCATCAGACATTTATGGTCTCCTTAGCGCCTTTATTGCTTAAGACTGCCGGGTGGTGGATTTGCTTTCGGCCCGCGCCTGCATACGTTACCAGTTTGTTATGTTGCACACAGCTCTGCGTCAGCGAAAAGGGCAGGGTACAGAGCAACGGCGCTTGATGGTACGTCCTTCAGGGCTGCGGTGAAACAACAGCAAATCAGCGTTTTAGCAGTCCGAATATTAAAACCTGTATACCACTAATAACTGTCCTGATTACATCGGTCAATACTGACACACTGTTACATAACTTATTCTCAGGTGAAAGAGTGACCCCATAACTTTTGAGCATTATTGCATTTAACTGGTAATGGTTGTAACAAGAATGTTTAATATTTGTCAAATCAGGTGATTAAAAATTAAAAAAATGTTGTTATCGTGACCTTGATCACTGTTCCGGAGAAAACCCAACAAACTATATGTAGGTTAATTGTAATGATTTTGTGAACGGCCTATACTGCGGCCAGGTCTCCGGAACACCCTGCAATCCCGAGCCACCCAGCGTTGTTTAGTGATGTTTTAATGCCTGAAAAGACGTTTTAACATGACTTCTGGTTATAGAAAGGACGCTGTCTGACCCGCAAGCAGACCGGAGGAAGGAAACAATAAGAACAGCATGTGGGCGTTATTCATGGTAAGAAATGTGAAAAAACAAAGACCTGTCAATCTGGATCTACAAACGATACGGTTCCCAATCACGGCGATAGCGTCCATTCTCCATCGCGTTTCCGGTGTCATCACCTTCGTGGCGGTCGGAATTCTGCTTTGGTTGCTGGGCACCAGCCTTTCCTCCCCTGAAGGTTTTCTGACGGCGGCCTCGATCATGGATAGCTTCTTTGTGAAGTTCATCATGTGGGGCATTCTCACCGCACTGGCCTATCATGTCGTTGTCGGTATCCGCCATCTGATGATGGACTTTGGCTACCTGGACGAAACCCTCGAAGCAGGGAAACGTTCCGCCAAAATCTCTTTTGTTATTACTGTCGTGCTTTCACTTCTCGCAGGAGTCCTCGTATGGTAAGCAACGCCTCAGCACTGGGACGCAACGGCGTACATGACTTTATTCTGGTCCGTGCTACCGCCATCGTTCTGACCCTCTACATCATCTACATGGTTGGCTTCTTCGCCACCACCGGTGAAATCTCATGGGAAGTGTGGACCGGATTCTTTGCCTCCGGCTTCACTAAAGTCTTCACTCTGCTGGCTCTCGTCTCCATTCTCATCCATGCCTGGATCGGGATGTGGCAGGTGTTAACGGACTACGTTAAACCACTGGCTCTGCGCCTGGTTCTGCAACTGGCTATCGTTGTGGCGCTGGTGGCTTACGTTCTTTATGGATTTGTTGTGGTGTGGGGTGTGTAATGAAATTGCCAGTCAGAGAGTTTGATGCTGTTGTTATCGGTGCCGGCGGCGCAGGTATGCGCGCGGCGCTGCAAATTTCCCAGAGCGGACAGACCTGTGCACTGCTCTCCAAAGTGTTCCCTACCCGTTCCCATACCGTATCCGCGCAGGGTGGTATCACCGTCGCGCTCGGTAACTCCCATGAAGATAACTGGGAATGGCATATGTACGACACCGTAAAAGGGTCGGACTATATTGGCGACCAGGACGCCATCGAATATATGTGTAAGACCGGCCCGGAAGCGATTCTTGAGCTGGAACATATGGGCCTGCCGTTCTCCCGTCTTGACGACGGCCGTATTTATCAGCGCCCGTTCGGCGGCCAGTCGAAAAACTTCGGCGGCGAGCAAGCGGCACGCACCGCGGCGGCGGCTGACCGTACCGGCCACGCGCTGTTGCACACCCTGTATCAACAGAACCTGAAAAACCACACCACTATCTTCTCCGAATGGTATGCCCTCGATCTGGTGAAAAACCAGGACGGCGCGGTGGTCGGTTGTACCGCCCTGTGCATCGAGACCGGCGAAGTGGTCTACTTTAAAGCCCGCGCCACAGTGCTGGCGACCGGCGGCGCAGGCCGTATTTATCAGTCCACCACCAACGCCCACATCAACACCGGTGACGGCGTCGGGATGGCCATCCGCGCCGGCGTTCCGGTGCAGGATATGGAAATGTGGCAGTTCCACCCGACCGGCATCGCCGGGGCAGGGGTGCTGGTCACCGAAGGTTGCCGCGGCGAAGGCGGTTACCTGCTGAACAAACACGGCGAGCGCTTTATGGAGCGTTATGCCCCGAACGCCAAAGACCTGGCGGGTCGTGACGTGGTGGCGCGTTCCATCATGATCGAAATTCGCGAAGGCCGCGGCTGCGATGGTCCGTGGGGCCCGCATGCGAAACTGAAACTGGATCACCTGGGTAAAGAGGTTCTGGAATCTCGTCTGCCAGGTATCCTTGAGCTGTCCCGTACCTTTGCTCACGTCGATCCGGTGAAAGAGCCAATCCCGGTTATCCCAACCTGCCACTACATGATGGGCGGTATCCCGACCAAAGTCACCGGTCAGGCGCTGACCGTGAATGAGAAGGGCGAAGACGTGGTGATCCCGGGCCTGTTCGCGGTAGGCGAAATTGCCTGCGTATCGGTCCACGGCGCCAACCGTCTGGGCGGCAACTCGCTGCTCGACCTGGTGGTCTTCGGCCGCGCGGCGGGCCTGCATCTGCAGGAGTCCATCGCCGAGCAGGGCACGCTGCGCGACGCCAGCGAATCGGATGTCGAAGGCTCGCTGGACCGCCTCAATCGCTGGAACAATACCCGCTCCGGCGAAGACCCGGTGGAAATCCGCAAAGCACTGCAGGAATGTATGCAGCACAACTTCTCGGTGTTCCGCGAAGGCGATGCGATGCACAAAGGTCTGGAGCAACTGAAAGTGATCCGCGAGCGCCTGAAAAACGCGCGTCTCGACGATACTTCCAGCGAGTTCAACACCCAGCGCGTCGAGTGCCTGGAGTTGGACAACCTGATGGAGACCGCGTTTGCGACCGCCGTGTCCGCTAACTTCCGTACTGAAAGCCGTGGCGCCCATAGCCGCTTCGACTTCCCGGATCGTGATGATGAAAACTGGCTGTGCCATTCCCTGTATCTGCCAGAGTCGGAATCCATGACGCGTCGTAGCGTCAACATGGAACCGAAACTGCGTCCGGCATTCCCGCCGAAGATTCGTACTTACTAATGCGGAGACAGGAAAATGAAACTCGAGTTTTCAATTTATCGCTATAACCCGGATGTTGACGACGCTCCGCATATGCAGGATTACACCCTCGAAGCGGAAGAAGGTCGTGACATGATGCTGCTGGATGCGCTGATCCAGCTGAAAGAAAAAGATCCGTCGCTGTCGTTCCGCCGCTCCTGCCGTGAAGGGGTTTGCGGTTCCGATGGTCTGAACATGAACGGGAAAAACGGTCTGGCGTGCATCACGCCAATCTCCGCGCTGAATCAGCCGGGCAAGAAGATTGTTATCCGTCCGCTGCCAGGATTACCGGTTATCCGTGATTTGGTGGTGGACATGGGGCAATTCTATGCACAATATGAGAAGATTAAGCCTTACTTGTTGAATAATGGGCAAAATCCTCCGGCTCGCGAGCATCTGCAGATGCCTGAGCAGCGTGAGAAACTCGATGGTCTGTACGAGTGTATTCTGTGCGCATGTTGTTCAACCTCGTGCCCGTCGTTCTGGTGGAACCCGGACAAGTTCATCGGCCCGGCTGGCCTGCTGGCCGCGTATCGCTTCCTGATCGACAGTCGCGATACCGAAACCAGCGAGCGCCTGGAAGGCCTGAGCGATGCTTTCAGCGTATTCCGCTGTCACAGCATTATGAACTGCGTCAGCGTGTGTCCTAAAGGGCTTAACCCGACGCGCGCCATCGGCCATATTAAGTCGATGCTGCTGCAGCGCAGCGCGTAAGCAACACGGTCTGTCCCGGATGGCGCTTGCGCTTATCCGGGCTACCAAAGCAGTAGCCCCGGCAAGCGTTAGCGCTGCCGGGGGACAGATAGCAGGAAATCTTTAAAAACCGCCACAAGATGTACCAGTAATCGAGGCGTTCAGTGCGAGGTAAGGCGGCAACTGAGCGCATCCCCGGGAGCATAGTGAACTATGTGACCGGGGTAAGCGAAGGCAGCCAACGCAACCGCAGCCTGAACGCTGAAGATTAATGGCAGTTTTTAAAGGTTCCTTAGCGGATCGAAACCACAACTCGTCCGCAACAAGTGAACCCCGGCACGTGCACTCGGTGTGCGTGGTAGTTTCTACGGCGAAATAAGCATAAAAGTGCTTAAGGGATCACGATGCAGAACGGCGCAATGAAAGCCTGGCTGGACTCTTCTTTCCTCTCTGGTTCGAACCAGAGCTGGATAGAACAGCTCTATGAAGACTTCTTAACCGATCCTGACTCTGTTGACGCCAACTGGCGTTCGATGTTCCAGCAGTTACCTGGCACCGGAGTTAAACCGGATCAATTCCATTCCAAAACACGTGATTATTTCCGTCGACTGGCGAAGGATGCCTCACGTTACACTTCTTCGATTTCCGACCCTGACACCAATGTGAAGCAGGTTAAAGTCCTGCAGCTCATCAACGCATACCGTTTCCGTGGCCACCAGCATGCGAATCTCGATCCGCTGGGACTGTGGAAGCAAGAGAGAGTGGCGGATCTTGATCCGGCCTACCACGATCTGACCGAGGCCGATTTCCAGGATAGCTATAACGTAGGTTCATTCGCCATCGGTAAAGACACGATGAAGCTGGGCGACCTGATTGCCGCCCTCAAGCAAACCTACTGCGGCTCCATCGGCGCGGAATACATGCATATCACCTCTACTGAGGAAAAACGCTGGATCCAGCAGCGTATTGAATCGGTAGCCGGTAAAGCGAGCTTCACCGCGGCAGAGAAAAAGCGCTTCCTCAGTGAACTGACCGCTGCAGAAGGGCTGGAACGCTACCTCGGCGCCAAATTCCCGGGGGCGAAACGCTTCTCGCTGGAAGGGGGTGATGCCCTGATCCCGATGCTCAAAGAGATGATCCGCCATGCAGGCAAAAGCGGCACCCGCGAAGTGGTGCTGGGCATGGCGCACCGTGGCCGTCTGAACGTGCTGGTCAACGTGCTGGGTAAAAAACCGCAGGACCTGTTCGACGAGTTCGCGGGCAAACATAAAGAACACCTCGGCACCGGCGACGTGAAGTACCACATGGGCTTCTCTTCCGATATGGAAACCGAAGGCGGTCTGGTCCACCTGGCGCTGGCGTTTAACCCGTCGCACCTGGAGATCGTCAGCCCGGTGGTTATCGGTTCCGTACGCGCCCGTCTGGATCGTCTGGACGAGCCAAGCAGCAACAAAGTTCTGCCTATTACCATCCACGGCGACGCCGCCGTTACCGGCCAGGGCGTGGTTCAGGAAACCCTGAACATGTCGAAAGCCCGCGGTTACGAAGTCGGCGGTACCGTGCGTATCGTTATCAACAACCAGGTTGGCTTTACCACCTCCAACCCGCTGGATGCGCGTTCTACGCCATACTGTACCGATATCGGTAAGATGGTTCAGGCGCCGATTTTCCACGTTAACGCGGATGACCCGGAAGCCGTTGCTTTCGTTACCCGTCTGGCGCTGGATTTCCGTAATACCTTCAAACGCGATGTCTTTATCGACCTGGTGTGCTACCGCCGTCACGGCCATAACGAAGCCGACGAGCCGAGCGCAACCCAGCCGCTGATGTACCAGAAAATCAAAAAGCATCCGACCCCGCGCAAAATCTATGCTGACAAGCTGGAGCAGGAGAAAGTTGCGACGCTGGAAGACGCGACTGAGCAGGTTAACCTTTACCGCGATGCGCTGGATGCCGGCGAATGCGTGGTAGAGGAGTGGCGTCCGATGAATATGCACTCCTTTACCTGGTCTCCCTACCTCAACCACGAGTGGGACGAGAGCTATCCGGATAAAGTGGATCCGAAACGTCTGCAAGAGCTGGCTAAACGCATCAGTACGGTGCCGGAAGGTATCGAAATGCAGTCCCGTGTAGCGAAAATCTACGGCGATCGCCAACTGATGGCCGCCGGCGAGAAGCTGTTCGATTGGGGCGGCGCTGAAAACCTGGCTTATGCCACCCTGGTTGACGAAGGCATTCCGGTGCGCCTGTCCGGTGAAGACTCCGGTCGCGGCACCTTCTTCCACCGTCACGCGGTTATCCATAACCAGAGCAACGGTTCTACCTATACCCCGCTGCAGCATGTGCACAACGGCCAGGGCCAGTTCCGCGTCTGGGACTCGGTGCTGTCTGAAGAAGCCGTGCTGGCGTTCGAATACGGTTACGCCACCGCAGAGCCGCGTACGCTGACCATCTGGGAAGCGCAGTTCGGCGACTTCGCCAACGGCGCGCAGGTGGTGATTGATCAGTTCATCTCCTCTGGCGAACAGAAATGGGGCCGGATGTGCGGTCTGGTGATGTTGCTGCCGCACGGCTACGAAGGGCAGGGCCCGGAGCACTCCTCCGCGCGTCTGGAACGCTATCTGCAGCTGTGCGCTGAGCAGAACATGCAGGTTTGCGTACCGTCCACCCCGGCACAGGTTTACCATATGCTGCGTCGTCAGGCGCTGCGCGGTATGCGCCGTCCGCTGGTGGTGATGTCGCCGAAGTCTCTGCTGCGCCACCCGCTGGCGGTCTCCAGCATGGACGAACTGGCGAACGGCACCTTTATGCCGGCCATCGGCGAAATCGACGAACTCGATCCGCAAGCCGTGAAGCGCGTCGTACTGTGCTCTGGTAAGGTTTACTACGACCTGCTGGAACAGCGCCGCAAAAACGAGCAAAAAGATGTCGCCATCGTGCGTATCGAACAGCTCTACCCGTTCCCGCATCAGGCGGTGCAGGAAGCGCTGAAAGCTTACTCGCACGTACATGATTTTGTCTGGTGCCAGGAAGAGCCGCTCAACCAGGGCGCATGGTACTGCAGCCAGCACCACCTTCGTGAAGTAGTTCCATTTGGGGCCTCTCTGCGTTATGCAGGCCGCCCGGCCTCCGCCTCTCCGGCGGTAGGGTACATGTCCGTTCACCAGAAACAGCAACAAGATCTGGTCAATGACGCGCTGAACGTCGATTAATTAAAGGATACACAATGAGTAGCGTAGATATTCTGGTTCCCGACCTGCCTGAGTCCGTAGCTGACGCAACCGTCGCCACCTGGCATAAAAAACCGGGCGACGCGGTCGTCCGTGACGAAGTTCTGGTCGAAATCGAAACTGACAAAGTGGTACTGGAAGTACCGGCATCAGCGGACGGCATTCTGGATGCAGTGCTGGAAGACGAGGGCGCTACCGTCCTGTCTCGCCAGATCCTTGGCCGCCTGCGTGAAGGCAACAGCGCAGGTAAAGAAACCAGCGAAAAAGCGGATGCGAAAGCGTCCACCCCGGCGCAGCGCCAGCAGGCTTCTCTGGAAGAGCAGAACAACGATGCGCTCAGCCCGGCGATCCGTCGTCTGCTGGCGGAGCACAACCTCGACGCCGCTGCCATCAAAGGTACCGGCGTGGGTGGCCGTCTGACGCGTGAAGACGTTGAGAAACATCTGGCGAAAGCCCCGGCGGCGGCTGAAGCCAAAGCGCCAGCGGCTACCGCGGCAGCGACACCAGCGCCGCAGCTGGGTCACCGTTCAGAAAAACGCGTCCCGATGACCCGTCTGCGTAAACGCGTGGCCGAGCGTCTGCTGGAAGCGAAAAATTCCACCGCCATGCTGACGACCTTTAACGAAGTCAACATGAAGCCGATTATGGATCTGCGTAAGCAGTACGGCGATGCCTTCGAAAAACGTCACGGTATCCGTCTGGGCTTCATGTCCTTCTACGTGAAAGCGGTGGTTGAAGCGCTGAAACGCTATCCGGAAGTGAACGCTTCCATCGATGGCGACGACGTGGTTTACCACAACTACTTTGACGTCAGCATGGCAGTGTCCACTCCGCGCGGCCTGGTAACCCCGGTTCTGCGTGACGTTGACCTGCTGGGCATGGCGGACATCGAAAAGAATATCAAAGAGCTGGCGGTGAAAGGCCGTGACGGCAAGCTGACTGTAGATGACCTGACCGGCGGTAACTTCACCATTACCAACGGCGGCGTCTTCGGTTCCCTGATGTCCACGCCGATCATCAACCCACCGCAGAGCGCCATCCTGGGTATGCATGCCATTAAAGACCGTCCGATGGCGGTGAATGGCAAGGTAGAGATCCTGCCGATGATGTACCTGGCGCTCTCCTATGACCACCGTCTGATCGATGGGCGTGAATCGGTTGGCTTCCTGGTGGCGATTAAAGAGCTGCTGGAAGATCCGACTCGTCTGCTGCTGGACGTGTAGTCAGTAAGAGTATGACTTACCGTAGGCCGGATAAGGCATTTTTGCCGCCATCCGGCGTTGATGAGATGCCTGATGGCGACGCTAGCGCGTCTTATCAGGCCTACAGGTTTAAAGATAATTACACCCTGAAGGATGGACTGAACACATGAACTTACATGAATATCAGGCAAAACAACTTTTTGCCCGCTATGGCTTACCGGCGCCGGTGGGTTATGCCTGTACTACTCCGCGTGAAGCAGAAGAAGCCGCTTCAAAAATCGGCGCGGGTCCGTGGGTAGTGAAATGTCAGGTTCACGCTGGTGGCCGCGGTAAAGCGGGCGGTGTGAAAGTAGTTAAGAGCAAAGAAGAGATCCGCGCTTTTGCTGAGCATTGGCTGGGCAAACGCCTGGTGACCTACCAAACCGATGCCAACGGCCAGCCGGTCAACCAGATTCTGGTGGAAGCGGCGACCGATATCGATAAAGAGCTGTATCTGGGCGCGGTCGTTGATCGTAGCTCTCGTCGCGTGGTGTTCATGGCGTCGACTGAAGGCGGCGTAGAAATCGAAAAAGTCGCGGAAGAAACCCCGCACCTGATCCACAAGATCGCCATCGATCCGCTGGCGGGCCCGATGCCTTACCAGGGGCGTGAACTGGCGTTCAAACTGGGTCTGGAAGGTAAGCAGGTTCAGCAGTTCACCAAGATTTTCATGGGTCTGGCGACCATTTTCCTTGAGCGCGACCTGGCGCTGATCGAAATCAACCCGCTGGTTATCACTAAGCAGGGCGACCTGATCTGCCTCGACGGCAAACTGGGCGCTGACGGCAACGCGCTGTTCCGCCAGCCGGATCTGCGCGAAATGCGCGACCAGTCTCAGGAAGATCCGCGCGAAGCGCAGGCGGCGCAGTGGGAACTGAACTACGTTGCGCTCGACGGCAACATCGGCTGCATGGTCAACGGCGCAGGCCTGGCGATGGGCACCATGGACATCGTTAAGCTGCACGGCGGCGAACCGGCTAACTTCCTCGACGTTGGCGGCGGCGCCACCAAAGAGCGCGTGACCGAAGCGTTCAAAATCATCCTCTCTGACGACAACGTTAAAGCGGTTCTGGTTAACATCTTCGGCGGTATCGTACGTTGCGACCTGATCGCTGACGGCATCATCGGCGCGGTAGCGGAAGTTGGGGTTAACGTTCCGGTCGTGGTTCGTCTGGAAGGTAACAACGCCGAACTGGGCGCGAAAAAACTGGCTGACAGCGGCCTGAATATTATTGCAGCGAAAAGTCTGACGGACGCAGCACAGCAGGTTGTTGCCGCAGTGGAGGGGAAATAATGTCAGTTTTAATTAATAAAGATACCAAGGTTATCTGCCAGGGCTTCACCGGTAGCCAGGGGACCTTCCACTCTGAACAAGCGATCGCTTACGGTACGCAAATGGTTGGCGGCGTGACGCCAGGCAAAGGCGGCACCACCCACCTGGGCCTGCCGGTATTTAATACCGTGCGCGAAGCTGTTGAAGCGACCGGCGCGACCGCGACCGTTATCTACGTTCCGGCGCCGTTCTGCAAAGACTCCATTCTGGAAGCAATCGACGCGGGCATTAAGCTGATTATCACCATCACCGAAGGTATCCCGACGCTGGATATGCTGACCGTGAAAGTGAAGCTGGACGAAGCGGGCGTGCGCATGATTGGCCCGAACTGCCCAGGCGTTATCACCCCGGGCGAATGCAAAATCGGCATCATGCCGGGTCACATTCACAAGCCGGGTAAAGTGGGCATCGTTTCCCGTTCCGGTACCCTGACCTATGAAGCGGTTAAGCAGACCACCGACTACGGCTTCGGCCAGTCTACCTGCGTCGGTATCGGCGGCGACCCGATCCCGGGCTCCAACTTCATCGATATCCTGAAGCTGTTCCAGGAAGATCCGCAGACCGAAGCGATCGTGATGATCGGTGAGATCGGCGGCAGCGCGGAAGAAGAAGCGGCAGCCTACATCAAAGAGCACGTGACCAAGCCGGTTGTCGGCTACATCGCGGGCGTGACCGCGCCGAAAGGCAAGCGTATGGGCCACGCGGGCGCCATCATCGCTGGCGGTAAAGGTACTGCTGATGAGAAATTCGCCGCCCTGGAAGCCGCTGGTGTGAAAACCGTTCGCAGCCTGGCCGATATCGGCGAAGCGCTGAAAGCTATCATCAAGTAAACCCTCTCTGCTTCTCCGAAGCAGAAATCTGTCCGATTTCGACATGGTTGGCCACCGTCAGGTGGCCTTTTTTATGGGCGTTATCCATCTCGCCAGAACATCCGCTGAACCGGCGGAATGCCTGCTCCGTGAAAAACCTTATCTATCATATTGATTTTATGAATTATTTCATGAATATAATCCCGGCAGCGTGGTTGCTGAAGGAAATATTTCCGCAATTCGCGACAGGCAAGGGTTTTAGATAGTGAAAAAACAGAAGAGAAGGGCATAAGAAAACAGGAAAAATACTGTGAGCAGTCTAGCATTATTAGGATCGGCGCATTTTTTTCATTTTTCCCCGCGGCGTTAAATAATATTACCTATGATTCTCATATCTCTCTTTTCAGTAACCAAGCAAGCCATACTTTAAACACAACATTAACATTAAGTTCACCAATATTCTTTATTGAGCTACATAATTAACACGTAGAGTAAAAATTGATTTATATCAATGCTTAATGCTTGGAAAAATTCTTCAAAAAACGTTAAATTGTCGCAAGTCAAATTGGCCTAAACAGGCTATCTTCGCTATATATTGATCACCGTCGAAAAATGTAAAACTGGAACAATAAAAACATATTTATTGTAAGGTTATTGCGGCGTAATATATTGGGGAATCAATTGGGTTTTCGTTAACGTATTTGTAACCTTGACGTGGCGTGGCTTCACTTTCAGGTGAAACGCGCTGCGGACGGGCCAACAAATAACTTTTGTATTGGGGCATGCGTATGAGCCAGAGCTTCTCGGTTCATTTTCGGAGTCTTCATGCGATGAGCAAGGAGTCATGATGTTAGATATAGTCGAACTGTCGCGCTTACAGTTTGCCTTGACCGCGATGTACCACTTCCTTTTTGTGCCGCTAACGCTCGGTATGGCGTTCCTGCTGGCCATCATGGAAACGGTTTACGTCCTTTCCGGCAAACAGATTTATAAAGATATGACCAAATTCTGGGGCAAGTTGTTTGGTATCAACTTCGCGCTGGGTGTGGCGACCGGTCTGACCATGGAGTTCCAGTTCGGGACTAACTGGTCGTATTACTCACACTACGTGGGCGATATCTTCGGTGCGCCGCTGGCCATTGAAGGTCTGATGGCCTTCTTCCTCGAATCCACCTTTGTAGGTCTGTTCTTCTTCGGTTGGGATCGTCTGGGTAAAGTTCAGCACATGGCGGTCACCTGGCTGGTTGCGCTGGGCTCCAACCTCTCCGCGCTGTGGATCCTCGTCGCCAACGGCTGGATGCAGAACCCTATCGCATCGGACTTCAACTTCGAAACCATGCGTATGGAGATGGTCAGCTTCTCCGAACTAGTCCTGAACCCGGTTGCTCAGGTTAAATTCGTCCACACCGTGGCCTCCGGCTATGTGACTGGCGCGATGTTCATCCTGGCTATCAGCTCCTGGTATATGCTGAAAGGCCGCGACTTTGCCTTTGCTAAGCGCTCCTTTGCCATCGCAGCCAGCTTCGGTATGGCGGCGATCCTCTCCGTTATTGTGCTGGGTGACGAATCCGGTTACGAAATGGGTGACGTGCAGAAAACCAAACTGGCGGCTATCGAAGCTGAGTGGGAAACCCAGCCGGCGCCGGCTGCCTTTACTCTGTTTGGTATTCCCGATCAGAATGCGCAGACCAACCACTTCGCGATCCAGATCCCTTACGCGCTGGGCATCATCGCCACCCGCTCGGTGGATAAGCCGGTTATCGGCCTGAAAGATCTGATGGTTCAGCACGAAGAGCGTATCCGTAACGGGATGAAAGCGTACGCGCTACTGGAGCAGCTGCGCGCCGGTTCGACCGACCAGGCCGTGCGTGACCAGTTCAATAGCGTGAAGAAAGACCTCGGCTATGGCCTGTTGCTGAAGCGCTATACCCCGAACGTCGCTGACGCCACGGAAGAGCAGATCGCCAAAGCGACCAAAGACTCTATTCCAAGCGTCGCCCCGCTGTACTTCGCCTTCCGTATCATGGTGGCGTGCGGCATCCTGATGCTGTTGATTATCGGCGCCTCCTTCTGGAGCGTGATTCGTAACCGCATTGGCGAGAAAAAATGGCTGCTGCGCGCCGCGTTCTTTGGCCTGCCGCTGCCGTGGATTGCTGTGGAGTCGGGCTGGTTTGTTGCCGAGTATGGCCGTCAGCCGTGGGCGATTGGTGAGGTCCTGCCGACCGCGGTGGCCAACTCGTCGCTGACCGCAGGCGATCTGATCTTCTCAATGTTGCTGATCTGCGGTCTGTACACGCTGTTCCTGGTGGCTGAACTGTTCCTGATGTTCAAGTTTGCCCGCAAAGGACCTAGCAGCCTGAAAACCGGCCGCTATCACTTTGAACAGTCCTCTGCGGCTATTCAGTCGGCACGCTAAGACAGGAGTCGTCAAATGATCGATTATGAAGTATTGCGTTTTATCTGGTGGCTGCTGATTGGCATTCTGCTGATTGGCTTCGCTGTCGCCGACGGGTTCGACATGGGGGTGGGCATGCTCACCCGTTTCCTCGGCCGTAACGACACCGAGCGTCGGATTATGATCAACGCCATCGCTCCGCACTGGGACGGTAACCAAGTGTGGCTGATCACCGCCGGCGGCGCGCTGTTCGCGGCCTGGCCGATGGTTTACGCCGCAGCGTTCTCTGGCTTCTATGTGGCGATGATTCTGGTGCTGGCTTCGCTGTTCTTCCGTCCGGTCGGTTTTGACTACCGTTCCAAGATCGAGGACACCCGCTGGCGCAACATGTGGGACTGGGGCATCTTCATCGGTAGCTTCGTGCCGCCGCTGGTGATTGGTGTGGCCTTCGGCAACCTGTTGCAGGGCGTGCCGTTCCACGTCGATGAATACCTGCGTCTGTTCTATACCGGAAACTTCTTCCAGCTGCTGAACCCGTTTGGTCTGCTGGCCGGTATCGTCAGCGTGGCGATGATCCTGACTCAGGGTGCCACCTACCTGCAGATGCGTACCGTAGGCGAACTGCACCTGCGTACCCGCACCGTTTCCACGGTGGCGGCGCTGGTGACGCTGGTCTGCTTCGCGCTGGCCGGTGTGTGGGTCTACTACGGCATCGACGGCTATGTGGTGAAATCAGTAATGGATCATAGCGGCCCGTCTAACCCGCTGACTAAAGAAGTTGTGCGTGAGGCCGGTGCATGGATGGTGAACTTTAATAACATGCCAGCGCTGTGGGCCGTTCCTGCCCTGGGCGTGGTGCTGCCGCTGCTGACCGTCGTCTCGACTAAAGCGGATAAAGGCGCGTGGGCATTCCTGTTCTCCTCGCTGACCCTGGCCTGCATCATTCTGACCGCCGGTATTGCGATGTTCCCGTTCATCATGCCGTCCAGCACCATGCTGAACGCCAGCCTGACGATGTGGGACGCGACCTCCAGTCAGCGGACGCTGAACCTGATGACCTACGTGGCGATTGTCTTCGTGCCGATCATTCTGGCCTACACCAGCTGGTGTTACTGGAAGATGTTCGGCCGCATTACGCGCGAAGACATCGAAAAGAACACCCACTCGCTGTACTAAGGTAAGGAGCTATATATGTGGTACTTCGCATGGATTTTGGGAACGCTTCTTGCCTGTGCCTTTGGGGTGATTACCGCGCTGGCGCTTGAGCACGTGGAAGCCACCAAAGCAGGTAAAGAAGAACACTGATGAGTATTATCGTGATGCGATATACGAAATCATTCGGGTTGCATCGAGGCGGCAAGTCTGTGAATCCCCAGGAGCTTACACCAGTAAGTGACTGGGGTAAGCAGACGTAGCCAACAAAGAGGCGACGTGAATGATAAAGTATATGTATGCGATAATGGACAAGCGCCCGTTAAGGGCGCTTTCCTTACTGATGGCGCTGCTGCTGGCAGGCTGCATCTTCTGGGATCCGTCGCGCTTTGCGGCGAAGACCAGCGAGCTGGAAATCTGGCATGGTTTCTTGCTGATGTGGGCGGTTTGCAGCGGCGTTATTCACGGCGTGGGCTTCCGTCCGCGTGCCGTTCACTGGCAGGGGATTTTTTGTCCGCTTATCGCTGATATCGTGCTCGCTTTGGGTCTCTTCTTTTTCTTCTTTTGAATAAGAGATCTCTGTTAATGGTATGGGCTTGCATAAGCCCATAAAAATTTACGCCCCGTTTACTTTCCCCCATTCCAAACCACCTTTCCCGCGCGTATAGTAGCGAAGTTTGAAAGCTCTAACCTTTTTTTGCATTACCGGGATGTAAAGTGAATACAACGCTGTTTCGATGGCCGGTTCGGGTCTACTACGAAGATACCGACGCCGGTGGTGTGGTTTACCACGCCAGTTACGTCGCTTTTTATGAAAGAGCACGCACAGAGATGCTGCGCCACCATCACTTTAGTCAACAGGTGCTGTTGGCTGAACGCGTTGCCTTCGTGGTTCGCAAAATGACGCTGGAGTATTTTGCCCCCGCCAGACTCGACGACATGCTCGAAGTCCAGACGGAAATTACCTCGATGCGCGGCACCTCTTTGGTTTTCACGCAGCGAATCGTCAACGCCGAGAATACAGTGTTAAACGAAGCTGAGGTTCTCATTGTGTGCGTTGATCCACTCTTAATGAAGCCACGTGCGCTTCCCAAGTCTATTGTCGCGGAGTTTAAGCAGTGACTGACATGAATATCCTTGATTTGTTCCTGAAGGCGAGCCTTCTGGTTAAACTTATCATGTTGATTTTGATTGGTTTTTCTATCGCTTCCTGGGCTATCATTATTCAGAGAACGCGTATCCTTAACTCGGCCGCGCGTGAAGCTGAAGCGTTCGAGGACAAATTCTGGTCCGGGATCGAGCTGTCCCGTTTGTACCAGGAGAGCCAGGGGCGTCGCGATAACCTGACCGGTTCGGAACAAATCTTCTACAGCGGTTTCAAAGAATTTGCACGCCTGCATCGGGCCAACAGCCATGCGCCGGAAGCGATTGTCGAAGGGGCATCGCGCGCGATGCGTATTTCGATGAACCGCGAGCTGGAAACGCTGGAAACCCATATCCCGTTCCTCGGCACCGTAGGCTCCATCAGCCCGTATATCGGTCTGTTCGGTACTGTCTGGGGGATTATGCATGCCTTTATCGCCCTTGGCGCGGTGAAGCAGGCCACCCTGCAGATGGTGGCGCCAGGTATCGCCGAAGCGCTGATCGCCACCGCGATCGGTCTGTTCGCCGCGATCCCGGCGGTCATGGCGTACAACCGCCTGAACCAGCGCGTGAACAAGCTTGAACTGAACTACGACAACTTTATGGAAGAGTTCACCGCTATTCTGCACCGTCAGGCCTTTACCACCAGCGAAAGCAATAAGGGGTAAGCCATGGCCAGAGCACGTGGACGCGGACGTCGCGAACTGAAGTCCGAGATCAACATCGTTCCGCTGCTGGATGTCCTGCTGGTACTGCTGCTGATCTTTATGGCAACGGCGCCCATCATTACGCAGAGCGTGGAAGTCGATCTGCCGGACGCCACGGAATCGCAAGCGGTGAAAAGCAATGACGATCCGCCGGTGATTGTGGAAGTCTCCGGGGTAGGGCAGTACAGCGTGAAAGTGGGGCAGGAGACGCTGTCCCAGCTGCCGCCGGAGCAGGTGATTGCCGAAGCGAAGCGTCGTCTTGAAGCCAATGAGAAAACGGTATTCCTGATCGGCGGTGCGAAAGACGTCCCTTACGATGAAATTATTAAAGCGCTGAACCTGTTGCATAGTGCAGGGGTTAAATCGGTCGGCTTGATGACCAAACCTATTTAATCGCTTCAGGTATGTGCGTCCGCGTGGCGTCCGATGGTGAGTATCGCTCGCCGTCGGCGTGCATCGCGGGTACAGGCGAACAGTTTTTGGGAACCGATAGTGTCAAAGGCAACCGAACAAAACGACAAGCTTAAACGAGCGATCATCATTTCAGTCGCGCTGCACATCATTCTGATCGCGCTGCTGATCTGGAGTTCGTTTGACGAGCATCTGGATGCCTCTGCCGGCGGCGGCGGGGGATCGTCCATTGATGCCGTCATGGTCGATCCGGGGGCGGTGGTAAATAACTATAACCGTCAGCAACAGCAGCAGGCCAGCGCACGTCGCGCCGCTGAGCAGCGTGAAAAACAGGCACAGCAGCAGGCGGAAGAGTTACGTGAGAAACAGGCAGCGGAACAGGAACGGCTGAAACAGCTCGAACAGGAACGGCTGCAGGCGCAGGAAGCGGCGAAAGAAGCGAAGGAACAGCAGAAGCAGGCTGAGGAAGCGGCTGCCAAGGCTGCCGCGGCGGCGAAAGCCAAAGCGGATGCGCAGGCTAAAGAAGCGCAGGAAGCGGCTGCCAAAGCGGCTGCCGACGCAAAAGCGAAGGCGGATGCCCAGGCAAAAGCGGCTGAGCTGGCAGCGGCTAAAGCCGCCGCTGACGCGAAGAAACAGGCCGATGCCGCCGCCGCGAAAGCGGCAGCCGATGCGAAGAAACAGGCGGAAGCCGAAGCGGCGAAAGCCGCAGCAGAAGCGCAGAAGAAAGCGGAAGCGGCAGCGGCGAAAAAAGCGCAGCAGGAAGCAGAGAAGAAGGCCCAGCAGGAAGCGGCTAAGCAAGCTGCGGCTGAAAAAGCGGCAGCAGAAAAAGCCGCCGAAAAAGCCGCTGAGAAAGCTGCCGCCCAAAAAGCGGCCGCAGAGAAGGCCGCCGCCGAGAAAGCCGCCGCAGCTGAAAAAGCGGCGGCAGCCAAAGCGGCTGCGGCTGAGAAGGCAGCGGCCGATAAAGCGGCCAAAGCGGCAGCAGCAAAAGCGGCGGCAGCGAAGAAAGCGGCTGCCGCGAAAGAAGCGGACGGCGTTGACAACCTGCTTGGCGATCTGAGTTCGGGTAAGAATGCGCCGAAAGGTAGCACCAGCGGTAGCGCAGGCGGCTCTTCACCTGCTAAAGGAAGTAAACCAGGGCAGGGCGGTGCGTCTCAGGCGGAGATTGCCAGCTATATTTCGCAAGTGCAGGCCGCGATTAAAGGACATCTCTATGACTGGGATACGTACAAGGGTAAAGTATGTACGTTGCGCGTAAACCTGGCTCAGGATGGAACGTTGTTGAGTGTGAAATCGGAAGGCGGCGATCCGGCTTTCTGTCAGCAGATGCTGGCGGCAACCAGTCGGATGAGCAAATTCCCTAAACCGCCTTCGCAGGCAGTTTATGAAACGTTCAAAAATGCGCCATTGGACTTCAAACCTTAAGCGCTTTTTCCCCCGCGTCAGTGGGGGAAAAGAATATCGGGCGGTCATGGGGTTTTGGTAGTTTTGTGTATTTCAGTTTGTTAACATTCTGCTAAATTATCGTGGGCTTTCCGCCCGGATAAGGGAGATATGATGAAGCAGGCATTACGAGTAGCATTTGGTTTTTTAATGCTGTGGGCGGCGGTGCTGCACGCAGAAGTACGTATCGAGATCACCCAGGGGGTGGACTCGGCACGCCCTATCGGCGTGGTACCGTTCCAGTGGGCCGGCCAGGGCGCTGCGCCTGAAGATGTTGGCGGTATCGTGGCAGCTGACCTGCGCAACAGTGGTAAATTCAACCCGCTGGATCGCTCGCGTCTGCCGCAGCAGCCGACCAGTGCCCAGGAAGTGCAGCCTGCTGCCTGGTCTGCGCTGGGTATCGACGCCGTGGTCGTCGGTCAGGTCACGTCAAACCCGGATGGTTCTTATCAGGTAGCATATCAGCTGGTGGATACCGGCGGTGCGCCGGGTACAACGCTGGCGCAAGGCTCTTTTAAAGTCACTAAACAGTACCTGCGCTACGCAGCGCATGCTGCCAGCGACGCGGTATTTGAGAAGCTGACCGGCATCAAGGGCGCCTTCCGTACCCGTATCGCCTACGTGGTGCAGAAAAACGGCGGCCAGTTCCCTTACGAACTGCGCGTGTCCGACTACGATGGTTACAACCAGTTCCTTGTTCACCGTTCCTCCCAGCCGCTGATGTCCCCGGCCTGGTCTCCGGACGGTTCTAAACTGGCTTACGTGACCTTTGAAAGTGGTCGTTCTGCGCTGGTGGTTCAGACCCTGGCGAACGGCGCTGTGCGTCAGATCGCCTCCTTCCCGCAGCACAATGGCGCGCCGGCGTTCTCTCCGGATGGCTCTAAGTTGGCCTTCGCGCTGTCGAAAACCGGTAGCCTGAACCTGTACGTGATGGATCTGGGCTCCGGTCAGATTCGTCAGGTGACTAACGGTCGCAGCAACAACACCGAACCAAGCTGGTTCCCGGACAGCCAGAACCTGGCCTTCACCTCTGACCAGGCCGGTCGTCCGCAGGTGTATAAAGTCAACATCAATGGCGGCACGCCGCAGCGTATCACCTGGGAAGGTTCACAGAACCAGGACGCCGACGTGAGCGCGGATGGTAAAACCATGGTAATGGTCAGCTCGGCCGGCGGTCAGCAGCACATTGCCAAACAAGATCTGGAAGCGGGTGGTGTACAGGTTCTGTCATCAACGTTTTTAGACGAAACGCCAAGTCTGGCACCTAACGGCACTATGGTAATCTACAGCTCTTCTCAGGGGATGGGATCCGTGCTGAATCTGGTTTCTACAGATGGGCGTTTCAAAGCGCGTCTTCCGGCAACTGATGGACAGGTAAAATCGCCTGCCTGGTCGCCGTATCTGTGATAATAAATAATTGATTATTAAAGGAATCAAAGAAATGCAACTGAACAAAGTGCTGAAAGGGCTGATGATCGCTCTGCCGGTTATGGCAATCGCGGCATGTTCTTCTAACAAGAACGCCAGCAACGACCAGAGCGGTGAAGGCATGCTGGGTGCCGGCACTGGTATGGACGCTAACGGTAACGGCGGCAACATGTCTTCTGAAGAGCAAGCTCGTCTGCAGATGCAGCAGCTGCAACAGAACAACATCGTTTACTTCGATCTGGACAAGTACGATATCCGTTCTGACTTCGCTGCCATGCTGGACGCGCATGCGAACTTCCTGCGCAGCAACCCGTCCTACAAAGTGACTGTAGAAGGTCACGCGGATGAGCGCGGTACGCCGGAATACAACATCGCTCTGGGTGAGCGTCGTGCTAACGCCGTTAAGATGTATCTGCAGGGCAAAGGTGTTTCTGCCGATCAGATCTCCATCGTTTCTTACGGTAAAGAAAAACCAGCAGTACTGGGTCATGACGAAGCGGCATATGCCAAAAACCGTCGCGCCGTACTGGTTTACTAAGAGAATTGCATGAGCAGTAACTTCAGACATCATTTATTGAGTCTGTCGTTACTGGTTGGCATAGCGGCCCCCTGGGCCGCTTTTGCTCAGGCGCCAATCAGTAGTGTCGGCTCAGGCTCGGTCGAAGACCGCGTCACTCAACTCGAGCGTATTTCCAATGCTCACAGCCAGCTTTTAACCCAACTCCAGCAACAACTCTCTGATAACCAGACTGACATTGATTCTCTCCGTGGCCAGATCCAGGAGAACCAATATCAGCTGAATCAGATCGTTGAGCGCCAGAAGCAGATTCTGCTGCAGATAGATAGTCTGAGCAGCGGTGGCGGCGCAGCGGCAGCATCAGGTACGCAGGCTCCATCGTCTTCCGGCGATCAGAGCGCGGCTGCCACCAGCACAGCGCCAGCGGCCTCGTCAGGCGCCCCGGCGATGACCGGCGATGCGAACACCGATTACAATGCGGCCATTGCCCTGGTGAAGGATGCTTCACGCCAGGATGACGCAATGGTGGCGTTTCAGAACTTCGTTAAAAAGTACCCGGATTCAACTTATCAGCCGAACGCCAACTATTGGCTCGGACAGTTGAATTACAATAAGGGGAAAAAAGACGATGCGGCGTTTTACTTCGCCTCGGTGGTGAAGAACTACCCGAAATCGCCAAAAGCGCCTGACGCCATGTTTAAGGTCGGCGTGATCATGCAGGACAAGGGTGATACCGCGAAAGCGAAAGCGGTTTACCAGCAGGTGATCAGTAAATTCCCCGGCACCGACGGTGCGAAACAAGCGCAAAAACGTCTTAATGCTCTTGGTTGATTACGGCATGACCAGAAATCGCGTTATTTCTGGTCTTGTCGCCTGAATCACCAGCAGTTAAGTGATCTTTATCGAAATTTTAGTTGCGCTGAATTCTGAAATCAGTAATATATGCCGCCGTTGCCAAGGGATATCAAACAAGCCCAAAGCGATGCCAGAGTGGGTCGTTAGCTCAGTTGGTAGAGCAGTTGACTTTTAATCAATTGGTCGCAGGTTCGAATCCTGCACGACCCACCAATCGTTCTGGTGGAACGCGATAGTAAAACGTGAAGGATAACGTTGCGACAGCAACGGCCCATAGGGCGAGGCGAAGCCGAGTCATCCTGCACGACCCACCACTTAGCAGTATCCAGCGCAGTATCGGGTGATTAGCTCAGCTGGGAGAGCACCTCCCTTACAAGGAGGGGGTCGGCGGTTCGATCCCGTCATCACCCACCACCGGGTCGTTAGCTCAGTTGGTAGAGCAGTTGACTTTTAATCAATTGGTCGCAGGTTCGAATCCTGCACGACCCACCATCTTTAACATCGAACGTCGGTGTTAAACGTGAAGGATAACGTTGCTTCAGCAACGGCGCCTCAGGGCGAGCGAAGCGAGTCATCCTGCACGACCCACCATTTTAATGATGGGACCGGTGGACGCAGTATCGGTAGTATCCAGCGCAGTTTCGGGTGATTAGCTCAGCTGGGAGAGCACCTCCCTTACAAGGAGGGGGTCGGCGGTTCGATCCCGTCATCACCCACCACTCGGGTCGTTAGCTCAGTTGGTAGAGCAGTT
Organism: Klebsiella sp. w6; assembly: GCF_033100215.1. Taxonomy (NCBI): domain Bacteria; kingdom Pseudomonadati; phylum Pseudomonadota; class Gammaproteobacteria; order Enterobacterales; family Enterobacteriaceae; genus Klebsiella; species Klebsiella sp. w6. The sequence goes on along the minus strand of NZ_CP136907.1, from coordinate 3,927,098 downwards.
GACTTTTAATCAATTGGTCGCAGGTTCGAATCCTGCACGACCCACCAATTTCAGCATTTAACTCAAATGTTGAACGTGAAGGATAACGTTGCGTCAGCAATGGCCCGAAGGGCGAGGCGAAGCCGAGTCATCCTGCACGACCCACCAATTTCAATATTGGTGTCGAGTGAAATTATTCAGGTAGTACCAGAGCGGGTCGTTAGCTCAGTTGGTAGAGCAGTTGACTTTTAATCAATTGGTCGCAGGTTCGAATCCTGCACGACCCACCATCCTGAATGATTACAGTAGCAAAATCCCGCAAGGGGTCGTTAGCTCAGTTGGTAGAGCAGTTGACTTTTAATCAATTGGTCGCAGGTTCGAATCCTGCACGACCCACCAATGTAAAAAGGCGCCCTAAAGGCGCCTTTTTGCTATCCGCCATACTCCAAAATTCGACTTCAGCATGACTCCACGGTCACGCTGCGCTTACCGTGGCTACACAGGGTACGAACCGGTCGTTTGGGCAGATGTGTAGCATCGTCCGCGGCATACGGGCTGATGTACAAAATTCATCACGACTTTTTGCTCGTAATCCGCTATCTTGTTTAGCATATAAAACACCATGACCGTGTTAAGGCGCAGACAGGCCATAGTGACGGTCTTAGAGTTAAGCCAGTAAAACGAGATTGCATGATGAGCGTAATGTTTGATCCTGAAACGGCGATTTATCCTTTTCCAGCGAAACCACAACCGCTGACCGTCGACGAAAAGCAGTTTTATCGCGAAAAAATCAAGCGCCTGTTGCGCGAGCGCGACGCCGTGATGGTGGCGCATTACTACACCGATCCTGAAATTCAACAACTGGCGGAAGAAACCGGCGGCTGTATCGCCGACTCGCTGGAGATGGCGCGTTTTGGCGCCCGTCATTCGGCCTCCACGCTGCTGGTCGCCGGGGTGCGTTTTATGGGGGAAACCGCCAAAATCCTCAGCCCGGAAAAGACCATTCTGATGCCGACCCTGAACGCGGAGTGTTCGCTGGATCTGGGCTGTCCGATTGAGGAATTCAACGCCTTCTGCGATGCCCATCCCGATCGCACCGTGGTGGTTTATGCCAATACGTCCGCCGCGGTGAAGGCCCGCGCTGACTGGGTGGTTACCTCCAGTATCGCCGTGGAACTCATTGATCATCTGGACAGCCTGGGTCAAAAGATCCTCTGGGCGCCGGACCGCCACCTTGGCCGCTATGTCCAGCGTCAGACCGGCGCAGACGTGCTGTGCTGGCAGGGAGCGTGCATCGTGCACGATGAGTTTAAAACCCAGGCACTGACGCGTATGAAGGCCCTCTATCCTGAAGCTGCTGTACTGGTCCATCCTGAATCGCCGCAGGCGATCGTCGAGATGGCGGATGCCGTGGGATCCACCAGCCAGCTGATTGCGGCGGCGAAAAGCTTGCCCCAGCGCCAGCTGATCGTGGCCACCGATCGCGGTATCTTCTATAAAATGCAGCAGGCGGTACCGGAGAAAACGCTGCTGGAAGCGCCCACTGCCGGCGAAGGGGCGACCTGCCGCAGCTGCGCGCACTGCCCGTGGATGGCGATGAACGGCCTGAAAGCCATTGCCGAGGGACTCGAACAGGGCGGCGCTGAACACGAAATCCACGTCGACGAAGCGCTGCGCACCGGGGCATTGATTCCGCTTAACCGGATGCTGGATTTTGCGGCTACACTACGGGGATAACGTATTGTCGCGTCGCAAGACGCTGAGGGGATGAAATGGATTTTTTTAGCACGCAGAATATCTTAGTACATATACCCATCGGCGCCGGGGGGTACGATCTCTCCTGGATAGAGGCCGTGGGGACCATCGCCGGGCTGCTGTGCATCTGGCTGGCGAGCCTGGAGAAGATCAGTAACTATGCTTTCGGGCTGGTCAACGTCACGCTGTTCGCCATCATCTTCTTTCAGATCCAGCTGTATGCCAGCCTGCTGCTGCAGCTGTTCTTCTTTGCCGCTAACGTTTACGGCTGGTATGCCTGGTCGCGACAAAGCAGCAACCATGAGGCTGAGCTGCAGATCCGCTGGCTGCCGCGCAGCAAAGCGCTGGGCTGGCTGGCGGCCTGCGTGGTGGCGATCGGCTTGCTGACCCTGTTTATCAACCCGTTTTTTGCTTTCCTTACGCGGATCGCGGTCAGCCTGATGCAAGCGCTGGGTCTGCAGGTCTCCATGCCGGTGCTGCAGCCGGATGCCTTCCCGTTCTGGGACTCCTGCATGACGGTGCTGTCGGTGGTGGCGATGATCTTAATGACCCGCAAGTATGTTGAAAACTGGCTGCTGTGGGTGATTGTCAACGTGATAAGCGTGGTGATTTTTGCCCGCCAGGGCGTCTATGCCATGTCGCTGGAATACCTCTTGCTGACGTTCATTGCGCTGAACGGCAGCCGGATGTGGATAAACAGCGCGCGTGAGCGAGGTTCTCACGCGTTTTCTGGCTAATGGTGGTGGTGATGATCGTGCCCGGCGTGCATCGTGTTGAGATGGCACTCCGGGCCGCTGCAGGGCTGGTACTCCATCTGCACCGTGGCATGCTCAATTTCATATTTATGTTCCAGGAAATGCAGGATACGGTTGAGTAACGCATCATGATCGTGCGGCGGGACCACCTGAACATGGAGCGTCATCACCGGTTTTTCCCCCACCAGCCAGACGTGGACGTGGTGAACATCGCGTACCTCCGGGATAGAGCGACGGATATCCCGCTGCAGGGCCGCCACATCCAGCGAACGCGGCGCGCCTTCCAGCAGTTCATTCAGACTCTCCTTCAGTAATCGCCAGGCGCTACGTAATACCAGGCAGGAAACCAGCACGGAAAGAATCGGGTCGACAGGCGTCCAGCCGGTGGTGAGGATCACCACAGCTGCCACGATTGCGCCGACCGAGCCCAGCAGGTCGCCCAGCACGTGTAGCGCCGCAGCGCGCACGTTGAGATTCTGCTCTTCACTCCCCCGATGCAGGATCCAGAAGGCCAGCACGTTAGCCAGCAGGCCGGCGACCGCAATCACCATCATCGTCACGCCGGCCACCGGCTGCGGATGCTGGAAGCGCTGAATCGCCTCCCAGACAATCAAAATGGTAATCACCACCAGGGCAATGGCATTGAGAAACGCCGCCAGGGTGGTCAAACGCAACCAGCCAAAGGTATGGCGGGTATTCGGTGGGCGGCTGGCGAAGCGAACCGCCAGCAGCGCAAACAGCAGGGCGGCGGAATCGGTGAGCATATGGCCGGCATCCGCCAGCAGGGCCAGCGAACCGGAGATCGCGCCGCCGACGGCTTCAACCAGCATAAAACCGGCGGTGACGATAAACGCCCATCGCAGCCGGCGAGCGTTACTGCTGTCCGGAGCCTGAGCAGGGGGGTGCGAATGCGGGTGGGCCATCGTGTCGTCCCTTAATAGTTATCATTATTACGCTATGACATCATAAACAGAGAGCGATAACAAACGAAGAAAAGGCGAGCCCGGCTCGCCTTTTCTTCGTTTGTTCCCACCGCATCACTTACTGGGTGGTACCGTCGGTTTTGCTGTTGTCGTGGTTCATGCTGCCGCCATTGTCCAGTTTCTTACCGGTGTCTGGACAGCGGCCATCTTTACACATCGAGTTTTTATGCACTTCATCGCTCGACATATTATCCTGGCTCATCGTCGAACCGTCAGGATGGAGCATGGTGCCGCCAGAGCCGGAATTGATCTGGTTATTGTCCACATTGTTTGGCGCCACGTTCTCACGGGCATCCGGCGCCACCTGACCGGCATCCGCTGAAGAGTTGGCCTGGCCATTATTGGACTGGGCGCCAGTGTCTGCCGCCAGGGCCGCGCCGCTGGCAAGACCTAAGGTGGCGGTGAGCAAAAGGGTCGTCAGTTTTTTCATATTCATCGGATACTCCTGTTAAGCCGGGAAGGGAAATGCGCTTCCCGCGGTGAGTGTGCCAGGGATCTGACTCGCTATGGTTAAAGACTCCGCAGACGATCGCAGTGTCACTATATAATCCTGAAACGTAAGACTTAATTAGCTCTAACAGTTAATTATTGTAGTGCATGAGCCTGGTTTCGCTACTTTATGGCGTATTTTTGCCTATTTCCAGGATTATTCCATCACTACTGTAAAATCACGTTTACACTTTTTCGACGAAGAGATAGATTGGAGGGATTGCATTTCATTGAATAAGTATGGCAACGCTGGAAAGAAGATGAATTATCAGAACGACGATTTACGCATTAAAGAGATCAACGAATTATTACCTCCCGTTGCGCTCCTGGAAAAATTCCCTGCTACCGAAAATGCTGCAAATACCGTTGCGCATGCTCGCAAAGCGATCCATCAGATCCTCAAGGGCGACGATGATCGTCTGCTGGTAGTGATTGGGCCCTGTTCGATTCACGATCCGGCAGCGGCGAAAGAGTACGCTTCCCGTCTGCTGCCCCTGCGCGAGGCATTGAAGGGCGAGCTCGAGATCGTCATGCGGGTCTATTTTGAAAAACCACGCACCACCGTCGGCTGGAAAGGGCTTATCAACGATCCCCATATGGATAACAGCTTCCGCATCAACGACGGGTTGCGCATCGCGCGCAAACTGCTGCTGGACATTAACGACAGCGGCCTGCCGGCGGCGGGGGAATTCCTCGATATGATCACCCCGCAGTATGTCGCCGATCTGATGAGCTGGGGCGCCATTGGGGCGCGTACCACCGAATCCCAGGTTCACCGTGAGCTCGCCTCCGGACTCTCCTGCCCGGTGGGCTTTAAGAATGGTACCGATGGCACCATCAAGGTGGCTATCGACGCGATTAACGCCGCTGGCGCACCGCACTGTTTCCTGTCGGTCACTAAGTGGGGCCACTCCGCTATCGTTAATACCAGCGGTAACGGCGACTGCCATATTATTCTGCGCGGCGGCAAAGAGCCGAACTACAGCGCGAAGCACGTGGCGGACGTGAAGATCGGCCTGGCGAAAGCGGGCCTGCCGGCTCAGGTGATGATCGACTTCAGCCATGCCAACTCCAGCAAGCAGTTCAAGAAGCAGATGGAAGTGGGCGCGGACGTATGCCAGCAGATTGCCGGCGGTGAGCGGGCGATCATGGGCGTGATGATTGAAAGCCATCTGGTGGAAGGCAACCAGAGCCTCGAGAGCGGTGAACCGCTGACCTACGGCAAGAGCGTCACCGACGCCTGCATCGGCTGGGAGGATACCGAAACGATCCTGCGTCAGCTGGCGGAAGCGGTGAAAACCCGCCGCGGCTAAGCGAATCTGCGCTGGCGCAGGCAATGAAAAAAGCGTGGAGATTTCCACGCTTTTTTGTTTTTACCGGGAGGAATTACTTCGCTTTACCCTGGTTGGCGACGGCAGCCGCTTTCGCCGCGATCTCTTCCGCATTGCCCAGATAGTAATGTTTGATCGGCTTGAAGTTTTCATCGAACTCATACACCAGCGGTACGCCGGTCGGGATGTTCAGTTCGAGGATCTCGTCTTCGCCCATGTTGTCGAGGTATTTCACCAGCGCGCGCAGGGAGTTACCGTGAGCGGCGATGATCACGCGCTCACCGCTTTTCAGGCGCGGCAGAATGGTTTCGTTCCAGTAAGGCACGACGCGGTCGATGGTCAGCGCCAGGCTTTCAGTGGTCGGCAGTTCGGCGTCGGTCAGTTTTGCATAGCGCGGATCGTGGCCCGGGTAGCGCTCGTCGTCTTTGGTCAGCTCCGGCGGAGTGACAGCGAAGCCGCGACGCCACTGTTTAACCTGCTCGTCACCGTATTTCTCAGCGGTTTCCGCTTTGTTCAGGCCCTGCAGCGCGCCGTAATGACGCTCGTTCAGCTTCCAGGATTTCTCAACCGGCAGCCAGGCCTGATCCAGTTCGTCCAGCACGTTCCACAGGGTGTGGATGGCACGTTTCAGCACGGAGGTATAAGCAAAATCAAAGCTGAAGCCTTCAGCCTTCAGCAGTTTACCTGCCGCTTTCGCTTCGCTAACGCCTTTCTCGGACAGATCAACGTCGTACCAACCGGTGAAGCGGTTTTCGTTGTTCCACTGGCTTTCGCCATGACGAACCAGTACCAGCTTAGTTACAGCCATTCTCTTACTCCTCTCTACACGCCATCCCTCGCGCCGCGAACGGTGCGCTGAATATGTTGGTGTATGTGTTATTGATTGATAACTATTCTCATTATATTGCCGTGATTTGGCTCACGGCAATGCTTATCCCTAACCATAGCGAAAATAGTGGCTCAGTGTAAGGTGCTTGTAAAACACAGGTTATTTTTTTGTCCTTTGGTGACGGAAAATAGAGCAGGTTGCTGAAAAAAGAGGCGGCAGAGAGGAGGGCGGGGACGAAAAACAGCGCCCCCGGCGGAGGGCGCTGGCGATTAACAGGCGATAAACTGATATTCCGTCAGGCTGACGTACTCCTGGCCCGGACGTAACACACAGTCCGGCTGCGGCCATTCCGGATGATTCGGCGAATCCGGCAGGAATTCGCTCTCCAGCGCCAGCCCCTGCCAGTCGGCGTAGGGCTCCGTCGTCTGCGACGGGGTGCCGCCGAGATAGTTGCCGGAGTAAAACTGCAGCGCCGGAGCGGAGGTATAGACCGTCATCTGCAGCTTGCCGTCCTGCGACCAGACCTGCGCCGCAGGCTGGCTGGCGTCGCCTTTGGCATCCAGCAGGAAGGCATGATCGTATCCCTTCACCTTTTGCTGATCGGCGTCGGCGAGGAAGTCGGCGGCGATGGTTTTCGGCTGGCGGAAATCAAAGCTGGTGTTAGCAACATCTTTGAGTTCACCACCCGGGATACCGTCGCTTTCCACCGGCAGATACCTCTGGGCGAGGATCTGCAACTGGTGCTGGCGCACGTCGCGCTGGTCACCGTCGAGGTTGAAATAGACGTGATTGGTCATGTTCACCGGGCAGGGTTGGTCCACGGTGGCGCGATAGGTAATCGCGATGCGGTTATCGTCGGTCAGACGATAGTGCGCGGTGGCCTGCAGAGTGCCGGGGAAGCCTTGATCGCCATCGGGCGAGGTCAGAGCGAACAGCACTTCCTGCTCGTCGGCGCGGACAATGCGCCAGCGGCGCTTATCAAACCCTTCCGGGCCGCCGTGGAGCTGGTGGCCCGCGTCGTTTGATGGCGTGACGTTGACGAGCTGGCCGTCAAGCGGGAAGCGGCTATTGCCGATACGGTTGGCGTAGCGGCCTACCGAGGCGCCAAGAAACGCGGCCTGGCGGGCATAGTCCTCCAGCTTCGCACAGCCCAGCAGCGGATGACGCAGGCTGCCATCAGCCAGCGGCACCTCGGCGCTGAGCAGCGTCGCGCCCCAATCCGCCACGGTAACGGTCATCCCCGCCTTATTGCGCAGGGTCACCTGCTGCCAGGGCTGGCCGTCCGGCGCCAGCGCGGTGGTTTGCGTTACCATTGGCCTGCCCCCTGTGACGGTTTGCAGACATAGAATGTCTCTTTAATACCGGTTTTCGCTTCATACGTTTTAGCAACGGCCTGCTGAACGGTATCGACCAGATCTTCCGGGACCAGCGCTACCACGCAGCCGCCAAAGCCGCCGCCGGTCATGCGTACGCCGCCTTTATCACCGATCGCGGCCTTAACGATCTCCACCAGAGTGTCGATCTGCGGGACGGTGATCTCGAAATCATCGCGCATCGAGGCATGGGATTCGGCCATCAGCTCACCCATCCGCTTCAGGTCGCCTTTTTCGAGGGCGCTGGCGGCTTCCACGGTGCGGGCGTTCTCCGTTAGCACATGGCGTACGCGCTTCGCGACGACCGGATCCAGCTCATGGGCGACGGCGTTAAATTGCTCGAGGGTAACATCGCGCAGGGCGGGCTGCTGGAAGAAGCGCGCGCCGGTTTCGCACTGTTCACGACGGGTGTTGTACTCGCTGCCGACGAGGGTGCGCTTAAAGTTGCTGTTGATGATCACCACCGCCACGCCTTTCGGCATCGAGACGGCTTTGGTGCCCAGCGAACGGCAGTCGATCAGCAGCGCGTGGTCTTTTTTGCCCAGCGCCGAAATCAGCTGATCCATGATGCCGCAGTTGCAGCCGACGAACTGGTTTTCCGCCTCCTGGCCGTTGAGGGCGATTTGCGCGCCATCCAGCGGCAGATGATAGAGCTGCTGGAACACGGTGCCGACGGCGACTTCCAGCGAGGCTGAGGAGCTTAACCCCGCACCCTGCGGTACATTGCCGCTGATCACCAGATCCGCGCCGCCAAAGTGGTTGTTCCGCTGCTGCAGATGCTTTACCACGCCGCGGACATAGTTCGACCACTGCTGGGTATCGTGGCTGATAATCGGCGCGTCGAGAGAGAACTCATCGGTCTGATTGTCGTAATCGGCGGCAATCACCCGCACCGTACGATCGTCGCGCGGCGCACAGCTGATCACCGTCTGGTAGTCGATGGCGCAGGGCAGCACAAAACCGTCGTTGTAATCGGTATGCTCGCCGATCAGGTTGACGCGGCCTGGCGCCTGAATGACATGGCTGGCCGGATAACCGAAGGCGTCAGCAAACAGGGTTTGGGTTTTCTCTTTCAGACTCATCATTACACTCCGGATTCACGAAAATGGACGTCGCTGACGGCGCGCAGTCGTTCGGCAGCTTGCTCGGCGGTCAGATCGCGCTGGGTTTCGGCCAGCATTTCATAGCCAACCATAAACTTGCGGACCGTCGCGGAGCGCAGCAGCGGCGGATAAAAGTGGGCATGAAGCTGCCAGTGGTGATGGTCTTCGTCGTTAAACGGCGCGCCGTGCCAGCCCATGGAGTAGGGGAATGAGCACTGGAACAGGTTGTCGTAACGGCTGGTCAGCTTTTTCAACGCCAGCGCCAGATCGCTGCGCTGGGCGTCGGTGAGATCGGTAATACGCTGCACGTGCGCTTTCGGCAACAGCAGCGTTTCGAATGGCCAGGCGGCCCAGTAGGGCACGACCGCCAGCCAGTGCTCGGTGTCCACCACCGTGCGGCTGCCGTCGGCCAGTTCGCGCTGAACATAGTCCAGCAGCATCGGCTGACCTTGTCCGGCGTAATACTCTTTCTGCAGACGGTCTTCCCGTTCCGCTTCATTAGGCAGGAAGCTATTGGCCCACACCTGACCATGCGGGTGAGGGTTGGAGCAGCCCATCGCTGCCCCTTTGTTTTCAAAGACCTGGACCCACGGGTAGCTTTTCCCGAGGTCCGCGGTCTGTTCCTGCCACGCTTTAACCACGCCTTCCAGCGCTTCAAGGCTCAGTTCCGGCAGCGTTTTGCTGTGGTCTGGCGAGAAGCAGATCACCCGACTGGTGCCGCGCGCGCTCTGACAGCGCATCAGCGGATCGTCACTCTCCGGTGCGTCCGGAGTGTCGGTCATCAGGGCCGCAAAGTCGTTGGTAAACACGTAGGTACCGGTGTAATTCGGGTTGGTGTCGCCGGTGACCCGGGTATTACCTGGGCACAGGAAACAGTCCGGATCGTGGGCTGGCAAGGTCTGTTTTGCCGGCGTTTCCTGCGCCCCCTGCCAGGGGCGCTTGGCGCGATGCGGAGAAACCAGAATCCACTGCCCGGTTAACGGGTTATAACGACGATGTGGATGGTCAACGGGGTTAAATACGCTCATGAAGGTTCCTTAGTCTGGATAACCCTGCGGATGGCGGGACTGCCAGTGCCAGGTGTCCTGCGCCATTTCGTCCAGGTTGCGCGTCACGCGCCAGTTCAGCTCGCGGTCGGCCTTGGCGGCATCCGCCCAGTAGGCCGGGAGGTCGCCATCGCGGCGCGGCGCGAAATGGTAGTTAATCGGTTTGCCGCAGGCCTTGCTGAAAGCATTGACCACGTCGAGCACGCTGCTGCCGACGCCGGCGCCAAGGTTGTAGATATGGACCCCGGCTTTGTCAGCCAGTTTTTCCATGGCCGCGACGTGGCCATCGGCGAGGTCCATCACGTGGATATAATCGCGTACGCCGGTGCCATCTTCAGTCGGGTAGTCGTTACCAAAGACGGCCAGCGAGTCGCGACGGCCAACGGCGACCTGGGCGATGTACGGCATCAGGTTGTTAGGGATCCCCTGCGGGTCTTCCCCCATGTCGCCCGACGGATGGGCGCCAACCGGGTTGAAGTAACGCAGCAGGGCAATGCTCCACTCTGGCTGGGCTTTCTGCAGGTCGGTCAGGATCTGCTCCACCATCAGCTTGCTTTTGCCGTAAGGGCTTTGCGGGGTGCCGGTCGGGAAGCTTTCTACATATGGGATTTTCGGCTGGTCGCCGTAGACGGTAGCTGAGGAGCTAAAGATGAAGTTCTTCACGCCCGCGGCGCGCATGGCAGAAACTAATTTCAGTGTGCCGGTGACGTTATTATCGTAATATTCCAGCGGCTTGGCGACGGACTCCCCGACGGCTTTCAGCCCGGCGAAGTGGATCACCGCCTCAATGGCGTGATCGTGGAGGATCTCCGTCATCAGCGCTTCGTTACGAATATCGCCTTCAATAAAGGTGGCTTCTTTGCCGCCGAGACGCTCAATCACCGGCAGTACGCTGCGCTTGCTGTTGCAGAGATTGTCGAGGATCACCACCTCATGTCCCTGCTGCAGCAGTTGAACGCAGGTATGACTTCCAATGTAACCGCTACCACCTGTAACCAGAACTTTCATGATTCGCTCCATTCGGCTTATCGTGTATGAGGAAGATAGCATATCAAAGAAGTGAAAAGTGTGACACAGGGCAAGTTAGTGGAATCGTTTACACTTGATGGTGAAACGACATAAATTAAAATTTTTTATCTTTAATACAGATGGTTAGGTGGTTTTGCCGCTATTTTTCTGAAAAATACCAGGGATCTTTCGACCCCCGGCAGGGGGCATCAGGCCACAGGACCGAGCTGATAAGTGTAACCGTCTCCACTGGGAACGAACGCCAGGCGATGGGTAATACAGTCCGGGGCATCTTCCGCATGGTGCGAGACAAACAGCAGCTGTGTGGCCCCTTCGCCAATCAACACGTCGACAAAGCGACGCACCAGCTGGCGATTGAGGGGATCCAGCCCCTGCAGCGGTTCATCGAGGATCAGCAGGGTCGGATGCTTCACCAGCGCGCGAACGATAAGCGCCAGCCGCTGCTGGCCCCACGACAGGCTATGAAACGGCGCGTCGGCAGTGCGTTTATCAATGCCGAGAATATCCAGCCACTGTTGCACCAGCTTGTGTTGCTTGTCCGAGACCGCCTGATAAATGCCGATAGAGTCAAAATAGCCCGACAGGATGACGTTGCGGACGTTGGTGCTGACCCGGTAGTCCAGATGCAGGCTGCTGCTGACGTAGCCGATATGCTTTTTAATATCCCAGATGGTCTCACCGCTGCCGCGACGGCGGCCAAAGAGCGTCAGATCGTTGCTGTAACCCTGCGGATGATCGCCGGTGATAAGGCTCAGCAGCGTGGATTTACCGGCGCCGTTGGGGCCGACGATCTGCCAGTGTTCGCCCGGGTTCACGGTCCATGAGAGGTGATTGATGACCGGGCGATCGTTGTAGGAGACCACACCGTCATTGAGCACGATACGCGGCGCCGAGTCTGCCAGCGCATGACGGGCTGGTGGGACATCCGGCTCCGGCAGGGTGATGCCGTCCAGTTTTTCACTGTGCGCCAGCTGGGCGACCAGCGCCTGCTGCAGCAGGGAAGACTTCTCGCCGGTCTCGCTGAGGGTGCAGTCAGCCAGCACGCCGGCGAATTGTACAAACTCCGGGATCTCATCGAAGCGGTTGAGGACCAGCACCAGGGTGATGCCGGCGCGGTGCAGGTCGGCCAGCAGGGCAGCCAGCTGCTGGCGGGAGTTGACGTCGAGGCCGTCGAAAGGTTCGTCGAGGATCAGCAGTTGCGGATCGGTCATCAGGGCCTGACACAGCAGGGTCTTACGCGTTTCCCCGGTCGACAGGTACTTAAACCGGCGGTCCAGCAGGGCGCTGATGCCAAACTGTTCGGCCAGGCGCGCGCAGCGGGCAGGATCTTTTACCTCATCCTGGATAATCTCTGCGGTGGTGCGGCCGGTGTCTTCTTCGCCGGGGCTGAGCAGGTCGGTGTTATTGCGCTGCCACTCGTCGCTGACCAGCTTCTGCAACTGCTCGAAGGAGAGGCGGGTTACGCGGGAGAAGTGGCTTTCGTGCTGGCCGCTGAGCAGGGTCAGGTCGCCAGCCAGAGCCCGCGCGAGGGCGGATTTGCCGCTGCCGTTGCTACCGACAAACGCCCAGCTTTGACCCGCTCTCAGGTTCAGCTGGTCTATTTTTAAGGTTTTTGTATCGCTCAGGCGAAACGTGCCTTGCGAAATTTGCAATGATGACATGATGTATCCCATTTTTTGCAGCGATGTGCATCAGGGATACGACTTCGGGCGCGTAATGTCAATGGGGTCAGCATAACGTCGCGAGAATGATGCGATCGGCATTGCAGTAAGCGATCGCCTCCGTCCCTTCCGCCAGGCCAGACGTCTGCGCCTGTGGCAGAGTGGCGCACAGGGTCTGACCGTCGGCCAGCGTCATCAGTACTTCGCACTGCCCGGACCCGCATTCGATATGGCTGATACGACCCGACAACTGGTTATCGGCCTGGCGGGCCACGGCGGGGTCGAGGGTGATGCCGACCCAGGGCGCCTTCAGCAGGACCAGCACCTCCTGGCCCTCATCGAGCCCCAGTTTCTCAGCGCTTTGTGCGGTGATGGCGACGGTCAGGCGCGTCTGCCCGTCGGCCAGCAGTACCTCGACGTGCTGCTGCACCTGCTGGCGATCGCGGCCGGTAATGGTGCCGAACCACTGGTTGCGGGCGCTGGTCTGCAGGGAAAAGCGTGAGATGGCCGCCAGCAGGCTGTCCAGCGGCAGGGCATCGTCATCGCTGAGCACATCAAACGCTTTCTGCTGGATCTGCGCCAGCAGATCGTACAGTTGGATCAGCCGCTGCCCATAGCGGGTCAGCACCGCGCCGCCGCCGCCTTTACCGCCGGTGGCACGATCCACCAGCGGTTGTTCGCTGAGCTGGTTCATCTCGTTGATAGCATCCCACGCGCTTTTATAGCTGATACCCGCGTGCTTGGCCCCCTGGCTTATCGAACCGGTCTGGTCAATCTGTTTGAGCAGGGCGATCCGCCGCGGATCGGCAAACAGGCGCTGCTGTAGCTTAAGGGTAAGAAGAATTTCGGCCTGCATAATCGTTTCCTGACAAAAAAGGGTATTGTGACCGATAGTCACCCGCTTGCAAAACCTCTGTGCGCGGTTTTGTCATTACCCACCGCACAAATGGGGCGTGTTTTTTCGGCTGAAACCGTTACAATCAGCAAATCATACTATCTGGAGTGAACCATGTTAGAGCTTTTGAAAAGTCTGGTTTTTGCGGTCATCATGGTACCGGTGGTGATGGCGGTCATCCTGGGACTGATTTACGGTCTTGGCGAAGTGTTCAACCTCTTCTCCGGCGTAGGCCACAAAGATCGCAGCCAGCAAAATCATTGATTTCCCGGCGCCCGGTTTAACCGGGCGCTGTGCTATTTCCCTCCTGTATCATTTCCCTTCGTTTTATTGTCCTGTGTCACTATAAAAATGCTCTGCATATCGTTATATTGTCGAATACATAACGCATTGACAGGAGATTCAGATGGCAGGTTCTTGGTTACGCGGGGTTATCGGGGTATCACTCACGCTGTGCGTCGCGGGTCAGGCGCTGGCGGCAGAGGGGAAAGTGACCGTTTTCGCCGCCGCATCGTTAACCAACGCGATGCAGGATATTGCCCAGGCGTATAAGAAAGAGAAAAACGTCGATGTCGTGTCGTCGTTTGCCTCGTCGTCGACGCTGGCGCGGCAAATTGAAGCGGGCGCACCAGCCGATCTGTTTATCTCCGCCGATCAGAAATGGATGGATTACGCCGCAGACAAAAAGGCCATCGACCCGGCAACCCGAGCCACCCTGCTTGGCAACAGCCTGGTGGTGGTCGCGCCGAAAGCCAGCGCGCAGGAGGCGATTACCATTGATGAGAAAACCGACTGGACCAGCCTGCTGAAAGGAGGCCGTCTGGCGGTGGGCGATCCGCAGCACGTTCCGGCAGGCATCTACGCTAAAGAGGCGCTGCAGAAACTCGGCGCCTGGGAGACCTTGTCGCCGAAACTTGCCCCGGCGGAAGACGTGCGCGGCGCGCTGGCCCTGGTGGAGCGCAACGAAGCGCCGCTGGGGATTGTCTATGGCTCCGATGCCGTGGCCAGCAAAGGGGTTAAAGTGGTCGGCACCTTCCCGGAGGCCTCGCATCAGAAAGTCGAGTACCCGCTGGCGATTGTCGATGGTCATCGCAATGCGGCCGTGAGCGCTTTCTATGACTACCTGAAAGGGCCGGAAGCGTCCGCGATTTTTAAACGTTACGGATTTACCACCCGCTGATGTTTCTGAGCGAACCCGAATGGCAGGCGGTGCTGCTGAGCCTGAAAGTCTCCTCCCTGGCGGTGGCCTTGAGCTTGCCTTTTGGCATCTTTTTTTCCTGGCTGCTGGTTCGGCGCACCTTTCCCGGCAAGGCGCTGCTCGACAGTATTCTCCATTTACCGCTGGTGCTGCCGCCGGTGGTGGTGGGGTATCTGCTGCTGGTGGCCATGGGGCGGCGCGGGTTTATTGGCAGTTGGCTGTATGACTGGTTCGGCATCAGCTTTGCCTTCAGTTGGCGCGGGGCGGTGCTGGCGGCGGCGGTGATGTCTTTCCCGCTGATGGTGCGCGCCATTCGCCTGGCGCTGGAAGGGGTGGATGTCAAACTGGAGCAAGCGGCGAGAACCCTCGGGGCCAGCCGCTGGCGAGTGTTTATGACGATTACGCTACCGCTGACTCTGCCGGGGATTATTGTCGGCACAGTGCTGGCCTTCGCCCGCTCGTTAGGGGAGTTTGGCGCGACCATCACGTTCGTCTCCAATATTCCCGGCGAAACGCGCACCCTGCCTTCGGCGATGTACACCTTGATCCAGACCCCGGGCGGGGAGGGGGCGGCGGCTCGCCTCTGCCTCATCGCCATCGGACTGGCGCTGGTTTCGCTGCTGATTTCGGAATGGCTGGCCCGCGTGAGCCGCCAGCGCATGGGAGGATAATGATGCTGGAGCTGGACTTTACCCAGACCCTCGGCAGTCACTGCCTGCAGATCCGTGAAACCCTGCCCGCCAGCGGGATCACCGCCATCTTTGGCGTCTCCGGCGCTGGCAAAACCTCGTTGATTAACGCCATTAGCGGCCTGACCCGGCCGCAAACGGGGCGCATCGTGCTCAACGGCCGGGTGCTGAACAACACCGCCCAGCGTATCTGTCTGGCGCCGGAGCAGCGCCGTATCGGCTATGTGTTTCAGGACGCGCGCCTGTTTCCCCACTATAAAGTGCGCGGTAATCTGCGCTACGGGATGGCGAAATCCATGGTCAGCCAGTTCGATAAGCTGGTGGAATTGCTGGGGATCGCGCCCTTGCTGGATCGCCTGCCGGGCCGGTTATCCGGCGGCGAAAAGCAGCGAGTGGCCATCGGCCGCGCCCTGCTGACCGCTCCGGAGCTACTGCTGCTGGATGAGCCGCTGGCCTCGCTGGATATTCCGCGCAAACGCGAACTGTTGCCCTACCTGCAGCGGCTGGCGCAGGAGATCCATATTCCGATGCTCTACGTCAGCCACTCGCTGGATGAGATCCAGCATCTGGCCGATCGCGTGCTGGTGCTGGAGGCCGGTAAGGTGAAGGCTTTTGGTCCGCTGGAGGAGGTCTGGAGCAGCAGCGTGATGCACCCCTGGCTGCCGGCGGAACAGCAGAGTACGATCCTCAGCGCCACCGTCGCCGCGCAGCATCCGCAGTACGCGATGACGGCTCTGACGCTGGGTGACCAGCTGCTGTGGGTCAACCGGCTCGAACGTCCCGCAGGCGACACCGCACGGATCCGCATTCAGGCGTCGGACGTTTCGCTGACACTGGCCCAGCCGTCCGGGACCAGCATCCGCAATATCTTGCGCGCCGAGGTGGCTCAGTGTCTGGAGGTCAACGGACAGATTGAAGTGCAGCTCAGAGTGAGTGGCCGTCTGCTATGGGCCAGGATTAGCCCATGGGCGCGGGACGACCTGGCGATAGCGCCAGGTCAGCAGGTGTTTGCTCAGATCAAAAGCGTGTCGATCGCCGCCTGATTACAGCAGCTGGCGGTAGATAAACTCGGCGATGCTGGTGGACTCATTGTCGCCGATGACCACCCTGGCGCGAGCTTTCACCTCGTCCACCGCATTGCCCATCGCCACCCCAGTGCCCGCCGCTTCCAGCATGCTAAGATCGTTGTAGTTATCGCCGAAGGCCACCACATCCTGCATCGACAGCCCCTGGCTGGCCACCCATTGCGCCAGGCGTTTGCCTTTGCTGTTGCCGGCGCGCGCGATATCCACCTGATCGTGCCACGACCATTCGCACTCCAGGCCCAGCGTCTCGCCGACCTCGCGGGCAAAGCGCTGCAGACGGGGAATGTCTTCATCGGTGAGGGCGAATTTCCATACCGCGTTGACCTCGCGGACCGCCTGCGCCAGCGAGTCGACCTGGCGGAATACCGGGCGCTGATCCTCCGGCAGCGCCTGCGCCCAGTTGCGGGTGCGGATCACATGCCCGGTGGGCTGTTCATAAAGCATCGCATCATCCACATACGCCAGGCCATGGATCTGCTGTTCGGCGAGCATGGCCGTCAGGCTTACCGCTTGCGCTACCGGCATAGGATCGGCTGCCAAAACCTCTTTTGCGTGATAATCATACAAATAAGTGCCATTACAACAAATTGCAGGTGTATCGAGAGCCAGTGCCTGATAAAAAGGATGGATAGCGACGTGATGACGTCCGGTAACGACGATAACCTGGTAGCCCGCCTCTCTGGCACGGGCCAGTGCCTCCAGCGAAGCGGGCAGGATGGTTTTTTTGCTGGTGAGCAGGGTGCCGTCTAAATCCAGGGCAATCACGCGTGTTGTCATGTGTTATTTCCGGTTGATGTTGAAAAGTGACCTGGCCATGATGGTACACCGCCGTGGCGTCAGGACCAATTTTTCCACATCTGCCGTGAATGCCTGTATGCCCTTTGTGCCGCCGTCCGTCGGAAATTCAGCGGACTTTGCGAGTATCATGGGCGGATGTCTTATAATTTTCAGGGTGCTGTTATCCTGAAAATGAAAATTCCACGTGCAGTGAGGGAAGGAGTAGTCATGAAACAAACCGTTTATACCGCCAGCCCGGAAAGCCAACAAATCCACGTCTGGAGTCTTGAAGCGGACGGCAAACTGACGCTGGTGCAGGTGGTTGATGCCCCGGGGCAGGTACAGCCGATGGTGGTCAGTCCCAATAAGGAGTATCTGTACGTTGGCGTTCGTCCGGAGTTTCGCGTGTTAGCGTATCGCATCACGCCGGATAACGGAGCGTTGACCTTTGCGGGAGAAGCGGCGCTGCCGGGCAGCCCGACCCACATTTCTACCGATCATCATGGCCGCTTTGTCTTCAGCGCCTCCTACAATCAGGGTTGCGTCAGCGTGACGCCGCTGCAGGACGGCCTGCCGGGCGAAACCGTCACCGTGGTGGAAGGGCTGGAAGGTTGCCACTCGGCCAATATCTCCCCGGACAACCGCACCCTGTGGGTGCCGGCTCTGAAGCAGGATCGTATTTGCCTGTTTACCCTCAGCGAGGATGGTTTTCTCTCCGCTCAGGAGCCGGCGGAAGTGACCACCGTCGAGGGCGCCGGTCCGCGCCACATGGTGTTCCATCCGAACCAGCAGTATGGTTATTGCGTCAATGAACTCAACAGTTCCGTTGACGTCTGGGAACTGAAAGACCCGAATGGCAACATCGAATGTGTACAAACCCTGGATATGATGCCGCAGGATTTCACCGGCGTGCGCTGGGCGGCGGATATTCACATCACCCCTGACGGTCGTCATCTGTACGCCTGCGATCGTACCGCCAGCATCATTACGGTGTTCAGCGTCTCGGAAGATGGCAGCGTGCTGGCAGTGGAAGGCTATCAGCCGACGGAAACTCAGCCACGCGGCTTTAACCTCGATCACAGCGGTAAGTATCTGATTGCCGCAGGGCAGAAATCGCACCATATCGCAGTGTATGAAATTGAGGGTGAGCAGGGGCTGCTGCATGAGAAAGGCCGCTATGCGGTTGGGCAGGGGCCGATGTGGGTGGTGGTCAACGCCCACTGAAGGGTCAGGCGGTAAAAGAAAAACCTCGCGTCAGCGAGGTTTTTTGATCAGAGCGGACAGGCTCTGTAGAGAAGCTGTTGCCCTGGCGGGCCTGAAGCGTGATGGCTTTAGATATCGTCCATGGTGTAGCCGACGACAATCTCCAGCGTTTTACGGATCACGTCGGCGGTCACCACATCATCGGTGCTTTCCAGCGCCTGAATCAGCCATAATATAATGGCCTTATTGTTCAGGTGCCCCTCGGACTGAAGAATACTGTTGATGGCGAGCGACATGACGGCGGACTCATCAACCAGTTTATCACCGGCGGTACGGAAATAATCTGAGAGCGCGGTGTCCTGCAGTCCTGCGTAAATATCGGGTTGCTGATGCATAGTCTGTCTCATCACATTCTCACTCTGTTTTATTCACCATGGTTGGGACAATCAGTGGATTTTTTTAGCTTCCGGCGCCATGCTGCTCTGCGCCAGCGTTCCTCTGCTTTCCCAACGGCCATTGATTTTCTTAACCTGCAAAGGCGCGTGCTTCCGCTGGAGGGCGAGCTTCGCGCAAATTTCTTCAATAACGGCAGCGATGATTTTCCTTCGCTGGCGATCTGACTCTGTGGCCTGCATCAACCGAAGCCGAACCAGCAGGGTCGGGGTGGTAATCGGGCGATTCGTTTTCAGAAGCGCGAGCACCGCCTCGCCGATGATCTCATCGGTTATTTCCTCAGTATCACTGCTATTCATAACCGTCTCTCTGCATGCCACACTCTTCCTGAATCTGATAACGGGCATTCAGGTCAGCAGCAGGTTTATGGAAGCGATCGCCCCTCATCTGCTACTGCGGTTGCAACAGGCGACGATCGATGACGTTATTCCTGACCGGCAAACAACAAACCAATTAAGGTTTGATAGTGGCTCTCTTCCTCAGGCGCACGGGCGCTGTCAAGGCGGCTCAACAGTTTGGTGCACAGGGCCTTGCGGTTGAGATGGCGCCCTTCGTTGAGAATATCCATCACGATCTGACCCAGCGTTTCCTGCTGGGAAGGTAACGATGCTTTGTTGAAATACTGGGCAATTGCGTTCGCTGTATCTGGAATGTAACCATTCTGCTGCATATGTGCTCCTTTCATTTCATTCATCTGTTAACTGCAAATAAACTTATACAATAATTAATAAGTTGTACATAGAAAATTGCGTAATATTGCAGCGATCGTTGCTATCATGATGATTTTTAATGTAATATTTGTTTTTGTTTGCGGAGATCCTGGCTTGTAAAGGTAGGGGGTAGCGTTGCATGTTGTACAAGAAAAGAAAAAAAAGAAAAAACCTTGCACAAAGAGTGGATTTTTAGTGTATCTTTTTTGTTAAGATAAAACGTAGTTTTGCAAGACGATTAGCCTGATAACTGCTACTGTGAATGCTTATCCCTCCCATCTGGAATCACTATGCTTACCACCATCATTTATCGCAGCCATATTTGCGACAATGTCTCATTCAAATCGATCGAGGCCATGGTTGCCAGGGCAAACGAGAGAAATGGGCAGGCGGATGTCACCGGTATATTACTGTTTAACGGGACGCATTTTTTTCAACTTATTGAAGGACCGGAAGAAAAGGTAAGGGATATTTATCAAACAATTGTCCTCGATCCTCGTCATTATAATCTGGTGGAGTTGTTTTGCGATTATGCACCGTCCCGTCGATTTGGTAAGGTCGGTATGGAACTGTTTGATTTACGGGAACATGATCGTGAGGAAGTACTACAGACAGTAATGGACCGGGGCACGACAAAATATCAGCTCACCTATGACGACCGGGCGCTGCAATTTTTCCGTACTTTTGTCGAATCCACGGAAAAAGCGAACTATTTTGAGATCCCTTCGGCGGACAGTTGGGTTTTTATTCCCGATAAGGACACTTTTTATCCGGACACCCCCATTATCGATAATACGGAAAACTGGTCTTTTGCCTTTCAGCCGATCGTCGATCCTTTCGCCTGCGAAATTATCTCGTGGGAAGCGCTGCTGCGTACACCGGACGGCCAGTCTCCTGGCGCCTATTTTGCCGGGCTGGCAGGGGATGATATTTATCTCGCCGACCTGCACAGTAAGCGCGTCGCGCTGTCTCTGGCGGGTAAATTAGGTTTACGTAATAAGGCGTTAAGCATTAATTTGCTGCCGATGACGCTGGTCAAAGCGCCGAATGCGGTGGCTTTCCTGCTCGACGAAATTAGTCGCAATGACCTGATCCCGGAGCAGATTATTGTCGAGTTCACTGAGCGGGAAGTGATTTCGCGGATGGCCGATTTTACCGATGCGGTGCGCAAACTGAAGGGCGCGGGGATTAATCTTGCCATCGATCACTTCGGCGCCGGGTTTGCCGGGCTGTCGCTGCTGGCGCAATACCAACCCGACAGAATTAAAATCGACCATGAGCTGATCCGCAATATCCACCAGGACGGGCCGCGCCAGTCGATTGTACAGGCGATTATCAAATGCTGTACTTCTCTGGAGATTGCGGTCTCAGCCGTCGGCGTTGAGCGTGCTGAAGAGTGGATGTGGCTTGAATCAGCCGGGATTTCGCAGTTTCAGGGCAATTTATTCGCGGGTGCCCGCCTGGGGGGCCTGCCCGCCGTTGCCTGGCCGGAGAAGAAATAATCCACCGCGAAATCAGCTTACTATTTTTTCATCTTTTTCCCCGCGCGCTGTGAGCCACAACCTGATATCTTTATCTGTACAAGAAAATAGAGTTGTACAGGATGCCTGAATTCGTTAGTTTAGGTAAAAAGTATCAGGTTGATGTGAGGCTGCTATGGCGTTTTACAGTATCGGTGAAGTCGCCGAACGTTGCGGAATCAATCCGGTTACATTGCGCGCCTGGCAGCGGCGTTACGGTCTACTGAAACCGCAGCGCAGCGAAGGCGGGCATCGACAGTTTGATGAAGAAGATATCCTGCGCATAGAAGAGATCAAGCGCTGGATAGAGCGCGGTGTATCCGTAGGGAAAGTCAAAGCGCTGCTGGAGGATAATCTGCCGGCGGCGCGCGACGAATCCGCGCATCTTCAGGAAGAGATGATGTCCATTCTGCGTTATATGCAGCCCGCCAGAATCCGCGCCAAATTAATGGCGCTGAGCCATCAACACCCCGTTGATACCCTTATCGATAGCCTGTTAGTGCCGGTACGACAGCGTCTCAAGCTCGATCAGAATACCTCGTTGGTGATTAGCAGCCTGCTGGATGGCTTGCTCATTGACTGCGTGGCGCTGTTTCTCGCCGAAGCGCGTAAAAAAAATGGTAAAGAGACACTGCTGGTGGGCTGGAGTAATGAAGACCGGACTCGTCTGTGGCTGGAGGCATGGCGTCTTTCGCAGCGCGGTTGGCATGTCAACGTTCTCGCTGAACCGCTGGAGTCGCCGCGGCCCGAGCTCTTCCCCGGGCAGCATATCTTTGTCTGGACCGGACGCGCCGCCACGCCACTGCAGGAGGAACTGCTCAGCCACTGGCAGGAGCAGGGCTTCAGCATTCATTTTCACGGTACGCAATAGCCCCGTCTGGGGGGACAGGCCGGGGCTATTGCACCTGACTACAGGTGAATCTGACTCCAGGATTTAAAGGTTTCACTACGACTGATATTAAAAAAATCGGTCCTACCGCTACAGCCGAGCTTTTTAATCAGATTCAGCCGGATCTGATAAATGGTTTTGATGTGCAGATTTAGCGAACGACCAATGCTGGCAACCGCTTCGCCATTGCTGATAAGCTGAATAACTTTCTTTTCCCGTTCGGTAAACTGCACCGAGGCGCCCGGCGCCGGGTGCGTTTTGTAATAGCGGGTGGGCTGATGCAGGAAGATTTTTAATTCTTCCGGCGTCGAATTTGCCGGTAAGCGCAACATAGGCAGTTCACTGAGAAAATTAAGATCGTTTCCCTCAGTTAACAGAATAAATAACGTATCCCGCCGATTATAGTTATGCTCAAGCACCGCGAAATAATTGTCGCTGGTAAAAAAAACATGTTTTTTACGAAAATAAGATGCCGGCAAGGTATTCAGGATCAGCGACATCCCGTAGAGAAGAAAACGATTATCAAACCACAGATCGTAATGCTCAGAACGATAGCAAGTATTATGGTGTGACATTTTTTGAGCCCCAGTTAGCAGATGAAAACCCAGGCGTGCCGGCACAGCAGGGCTGTCCCTGCTGTCGGCGCGGTGGGATCACTTAATGATGATGTTTTTTGCTGTACAGCATATCCAACGCCTGCAGATAGAGGTCGGAAAGTATTTCATTACTTTCCGTTTGCAGGCGGTGCTGGATTTCCGTAATCATCCGCTCATTATTGATCGTGCTGTGCTGCTTCATGAGCGTGTTTTCAATATTCTTCATCAGGGCTGAATTGAAGACAAATTCTGCTGGAATGGTATTTTTAATATGCATAGCTCGAACTCTCCCACGTATAAAGCAAACTGACCATAAAAGTCGCAGCGTACCGGTGGTACGCGAAAAGTCACTAACAGGAAATGCAAAACCAGGAACCACCGCCAGACTCGCCACGCAACCGTTTAGCGTTCCCGCTTTGTTGCGCAACAAGCAGTTAACACTCAAAAACTATAGTCGGTGATTTTAGGATGTACAACTTTTTTCATAACGATATGTACAGCGAGACGATTTATTTTTTCGTTTTAATTTTATTTGTTGATTTTAAAGGTATTTTTAATTTTATTAACTTGTACAAAAAAGCGGTTCTGTGCAGGATGCGGATACAGGGCAATCAGACAGGGGATAATGACGCAGACCCGATCGGAATACGGGCTCTGTCGGTTTACGTCACTTGAGCAGAAAGAGCGCCGACGCAGGAAGGGGTACACAGCAACTCTGTCGTCGACAGGTGGCTAACTTCCGCGTCGGACCCTGAGCATAGCGGAAAACAGGTGAGGTTTTGTCTGTTTTTTGCACAATATAGTAAAGAGAGAAATATCAACCACTCCGCTATCGCCATGGTCGGTTTGTTGGCGGATTAGGCGTGTGCTACGCTTTTCTGGAACTCCATTTTCATTTCGGCACGGTTATCTTCCCCCATTTTCCTGTCGGGTGTCGCACCAGCATAACGACCGGTAAATACGGCAAAAGCATTCTGTTCATGGACAGGCATAGAGGACTGAGGAGGGATGATGCGTGGTAAAAGCGTGATGCTCCTGGCCGGGTTAGCCGCTTTCGCGCAGGCGAAAGAAATTAATCTCTATTCGGTAAATACTGGTTCCTATGTTTACCATCTGACCAATAACCACGGACAATATACTGAGAATTTTGAAAACCACTTTTTCTCGGTAGAGCGGAAATTCTCGGAAGATTCGAAATATAGTCTGCTGATTGGCACGATGAACAATAGTTTCGACGATCGTTGCCTGGCGCTGGGGGTGAGAAGAGACTGGTACCACAACGGCAGTGGATGGACCTTTAAAGGGGTCTACGGCTACACCGGCGAATTCTTCTTCGACGCCTTTGAGCATTGCGGCGATCATGGCTCCTACAAAGATTTTAAGGACGCCACCGGGATCGGCTTTTCCCCCTATATCTACCATGCCATTCAGTACAACTTTACCGACTATTTCGCCCTTGAGAGCGGCATCATTATTCCCAGCGTGTTTGTGATTAGCATCCAGTGGAGTTTCCGCTAAGTTGCCGCGTCGTTTGTCACAGGGTTATCACCTTCTTGAGCAGCGTGCTGGAGAGCACAGCGAGAGAAATGAGCACCGACAGGATAAACGTTAGCGCAATCACGCCCAGCTTGGTGGCTAACGAGTGAATAGGGATCAGCATCACCAGCAGGTGGAAAACGGAGTAGTGCAGAATATAGACCCCGGTCATCGCTTTGCTAACCGTCGCCAGCACCGCCTCCTTCAGTTCGCGGTTCTTTTTAAACTGCACGGCGTTAGCGGCGATCACCAGCAGGACGATCAGAATATAAATTTGCGATCCCGTCAGAATGAACGCATTGCGATCGGCTTTAAACAGCGCGAAGAAAAAATGGCGTTCATAAAACCAGGTAAATAAATAGACAAAGGGCAGGGCGATAATGGAGGCTTTAATCACCCGCGGGTCGCGTATCCACTCCGTGACTCGCGGATCGTTAAACAACTGCCCGGTTAAATAAAAAAGTAGCCATGTCCACAGACGATACTGCGGCGGCAGGCTGAAGAGATGTTTGTCCGGGTAGAGCACCGAGAGCAGGTCGTAACCATAAGCGCAGCACAGCAGCGTCAGAACCACGGTGAAAAACAGGCCCCGCCGCTGGCTGAGCCAGGCGATAAAGGGATGGAAGGTATAGATCACGATCAGGGCGAAAATAAACCAGGGCTGGATCAGGTAGCCGCGCTGATAAGGCTCCCAGACATAATAGACCGTTACCCAGAACAGAAAGACGATGACCACGCTTTTAATTTTGCCGATTTGCCAGTTGGCATCGTGACGCGTCTGTGCATCAAGATAACCAGCCACCACAAAAAACAACGGCGTCGCGATGGTCGAGATAAAGGTCAGCAGCCCGAGGATCCAGTGATAGTCATAATCATAGTGATCCCAGGTGTTATAGATAGTGAAAAAGGTCACCGCTGTCATACAGCCTAATGTCTTGATAATGCTGAGACCGGTACTGTTCATCGTTGAGGCGTCATATCCTTATGGTGGAAGCAAGCGTAAATTACCGGCAGAACCAGTAGCGTCAGTACGGTGGCAAAGGCGAGGCCGAACATGATCACCACCGCCATACTCTGGAAAAAGACATCGCGCAGCAGCGGGGCAAGGCCAAGCACAGTGGTAAAGGCGGTCAGCAGGATCGGCCGCAGACGAGAGGTTGCCGCATCAATGATTGCTTGTCTTTGATCTTTCTCCTGTTTTTGTTGCTCTATCTCTTCCACCAGCACAATGCCGTTGCGGATCAGCATACCGCTGAGGCTAAGCAGGCCGATTAAGGCCATAAAGCCGAAAGGGATGCCGGTCAGCAAAAAACCGGGCGTGACGCCGATCAGCGCCAGCGGGACGGTCAGCCAGATGGCAACAGCGTTTTTCAGCGAACTGAACATCAGCACCGTAATGATAAACATCACCAGATAGCCAAGCGGCAGGGTCGTGAACAGCCCTTGCTGCGCTTCACTGGAGTTCTCCGCATCGCCGCCCCATTCGATGCGGTAGCCATGCGGCAGCGTCAGCGCGTCAATGCGTGGTTTCACTCTGGCAAGGATATCGCCCGACGTTTGGCCGCTTTGCGGGCTGGGGTCGGTCTGAACGGTAAGCACGCGGGTGCGATCGCGACGGAGAATCAATGGATCTTCCCACTCCAGCGAGAAGCCATGGATGACGTTACTCAACGGAATATACTGCTGCCGGCTCTGGCTCCAGACCAGCACGTTATTCAGGTGATTGGCATCCTGTCGCTCCGCTTCCGGCGGACGGACGATAACCGGCAGCAGGTCGGCGCCCTCGCGATATAACCCGGCTCGACTGCCGGAGAAATTCATCTCCAGCGCGCTATCAATATCCTGTTTATCCACCCCCAGCTCACGTCCCAACGCCAGAGAGTATTGCGGGCGGATCACCTTGCTGCGGTTCTGCCAGTCGTTACGTACGCTGTCGGTCGCCGGATCCGCGGCGAGAATGTCGCCCACCTGACTGGCCAGCGCGCGCAGAGTATCCGGATCAGGGCCCTTAATGCGCACTTCAATCGCGCTATCGCCGGACGGGCCGAACATAATGCGTTTGGTGCTGGCGTTCACCTGCGGGTAGTTTCTGGCAATCCAGGCCTCGACGTGGCGGGTGACGGGGGCGATACTGCGCTGGTCGTCCATCCGCACCATAATCTGCGCGTAGTTGCTGTACTGGCGCTGCCCGCTGTAGGTGAGAATAAATCGCATACTGCCCTGGCCAATGGTGGAGACGGTGGTAGCCACCCCCGGCTGGCTGGCGATCGACCGCTCAATATCGCGGGTCATCTGCTCGGTGGCGTTAATATCGGTACCGTAGGGCAACCACAGGTCGACAAAGAAAATGGGCGTATTCGATGACGGAAAGAAATTCTGCCGGACGAAGGTGAAGCCCCAGATCGCCCCGGCTAACAGCGCGCCCATCAGCACCAGCGTCAGGGTCTTTTGCTGCAGCAGTATTCGCAGCGTCTGCTGATAGCCACGATAGAAGCGGCCGCGGTAGGGATCGGCTTTTTCCTTCGGCGCCTCGGCCGACGGGGCGTTTTTAAACAACCACCACTTGATGAGTACCGGCGTGATGGTCAGGGCGGAAAACCAGCTGAGCATCAGGGAGATCAGCAGCACCTGGAACAGGGATTTGCAATACTCCCCGGTGGAGTCCTGGGAAAGGCCAATTGGCGCGAAGGCGAGGATGGCGATGACCGTGGCGCCGAGCAGCGGCAGGGCGGAGCGGCGGATCACATAGTTAATTGCGCCCAGCAGCGGAGCTCCTTGCTGGCGGGCGATCAGCACCCCTTCGACAATGACAATGGCATTGTCCACCAACATACTCAGGGCGATGATCAGCGCCCCGAGGGAGATTCGCTGTAACTCGATCCCCCAGATATACATAATAAGCAGAGTGCCGAGAACGTTGAGCGCCAGCGACAAAGCAATAATGATCCCGCTGCGCACCCCCATGAACACCAGCAGCACGCCGACGACGATCGCCAGGGCCATCAGGAAGTTGGTAATAAAACCATTGACCGAGTGGGCGACCTCTGCCGCCTGATCGTAAAAAATGGCGATGTCGATACCCGCCGGTTTATCGGCGGCCATCTGCTGAAGTCGGGCTTCGAGGGCATGCCCCACGTCAATGACGTTAACGCCAGGGATAAAGGAGACCCCCATGGTCACCGCCTGGCGGCCGTTGGCATGATAGATACTGGAGGGAGAGTCGGTCAGCCCGCGCGACAACGTGGCAATATCCCGTAGTCGGGTGGTGGCGCTGGCGCCATGAGGGCTGACCAGAAGATCCCCCAGTTCATCGATATTCTGAAACTCCCCGGTGGGGTGAAGGCGGATCGATTCGCTGCCGGCGCGGATCTCCCCGGCGCTGGATACCACGTTGAGCCGGGTCAGGATAGCGGCAAGCTGGTTAAGCGTAATACCGCGCGCCGCCATTTTCGCCAGCGAGATATCAACATTGATCTGCTGTGGAATCGCGCCGCCAATGGCGACTTTGCCGACGCCCGGCACCAGCACCAGCTCACGGCGCAACTGCTCGGCATAGCGCACCAGCTCAGGATTGGTAAAACTGTCGCCCGAAATGGCGAAGAAAAAGCCAAACACATCGCCAAAGTCATCATTGACGAAGGAGGGGACTACCCCCGGGGGAAAAAGCCGGCTGGCGTCACCGACGCGGCGACGCAGCTCATCCCAGATTTGCGGCAGTTCGCTGGAATGGTACTGCGAAGCAATATTCACTGTAATTTGCGATAAGCCATTCGAGGAGATGGAGCTGACGTTATCCAGCGAGGGAAGCTGCTGAATCGCGTTTTCCAGCGGCAGGGTCACCTCCTCCTCCACCTGCTGAGCGGACGCGCCAGGGTAGTGGGTGACGATCACCGCCGTTTTGATGGTGAAGGCGGGATCTTCCAGGCGGCCAATATTGAGCAGGGCGAACAGGCCACCCACCCCCAACAGCAAAATGGCTAACCAGACGCGGGTCGGGTTGTTAATAAACTGACGGGAAATGTCCATTTATAATCCTCGTTCACGCGTCCAGATCCGCACCGGCTGCCGGTCGTGGAGTTCGCTTACCCCCGCTGCAACCACCTGTTCGCCCGCACGGAGCCCTTCGGTGATCATCACTCCCTGCGAGGTCACTTCCCCGACCGTGACTCTGCGCTCCTCAAGATACAGATGGGCGTTTTCGCCTTTTACCACCCAGACGACCGGTTCATTCTTCGGTCGGTTATCGGGGTTAAACACTGCTTCCACGGGCACTACGAGGGTTTCCCGTCCGGCGCTGGCCGGCAAATTGCCGAGATTGACCGTCACGGTGCCGCTAACCCCGCCGACGGTGGGAAAATCATCTGGTCGCGGCATGGTTAAAATGATCTGCCAGGTGAGGGTGCTGTTGTCGCTGCTGCCGGTATGCTCTTTGTATTCCGCGGTAAACTCGCGGCCCGGCAGAGTATTGATCCTGACGACGGGGCGGTAGGCGGTATTGCGGATATCGAGCGAGGTGAACAGATTTTCCGGAATGCTGAAGACCACATCGAGCAGGTCGGTACGCGTCAGGGTAATCACCGGCTGGCCAGCGGCGACCACCTGATGATTACGGATATGCACGCCGGCGGCAATCCCGCCGAAGGGGGCGGTGAGACTCATTTGCGCCAGCTCTTCACGGGCAATTTTCAAGGCCGCGTTGGCGGCATCGCGATTGGCGCGCTGCACGTCCATCTCCGCCTGGGAAATCGCCTGACGTCCTGCCAGGGTCTGGAAACGATCAAACTGACGCTGGGCGAGGGTTGCCGCCGTTTGTCGCTCATTGACCCGCTGCTGGGCTTCGCGGGCATTCAGACGCGCCAGCGTTTGTCCCTGAGTTAGGGTTGCACCCTGGCGAATATCCAGTGACTCCACCTGACCACCCCGTTTAAACGACAGTTCGGTGGAGTCGCCAGACTCGATGCGGGCTGGAAACGTCCGCTGCTGGGTGTTACCCACGGCGGTGACTTGCGCCACCTTGACCATCCGGGGAGCGGCTTCGACGGACGGAGCTTTCTGATCGCAAGCGGTTGTTAATAAAATAACAACCGGGATGAGAGAAAAATAACGGTTCACAGTATTCCCCTCAGACTCATGATTTATTTTACGTTTTTATTAGGCGGCGCACGCTTATTCTGCGAGGGCGGCGACAACCAGATAGGTGAATAGTCCTACCAGTGTACAGGCGACAATGGCCAGCGCGACAAACAATCCCAGACGTAACAGGCTATAACCAAACATGATTTTCTCCCTTAACTCCCACCCGAACCGCGAATGTCATTTCGCCCGGCACAATGTGTGACCGTCGGACATTCGGTGCGGCACTCCTGCTTGTAATCAGCATAGTCGGAGAAAACATGAAGTGTTAAAAAAGAGAATACCGCGTCGCTGTTGGCGTCAAGGGGTTAAGGGCAGGAGATCTGCGGGCTTTCGCGGGCTTTTATAATATTTTTCAGTCTATTAATGGCTCATTTTCTAATGTTAATTTTCCTGTGCTACGTTTAATAACATCGATTCCGCTTGCCGCTTCTGTTGTTGAGATTTGCTTCCTCCCCAAGTATGGGGCTATTCATCACTACGCATTGTATTGGTAATAAAAGGATTATCTCATGTATAAAAATATCGTTGTTCCCGTTGACGTGTTTGATGCAGGCCTGGCCGACAAAGCCCTCTCTCATGCGAAGTTCCTCGCCCAGCACTCTGCCGGGCAAATTCATCTTGTGCATGTTATTCCGGCATTTTCACCGGTATTAACGCGTGGATTTATCTCTGATGCGCGAAAGATGGAAGAGCATTTGATTTCTACCGCTAAGGAAAAACTCAGCGATCTGGTAAAGAAAAATTCTCTGGCGGAAGAGACCAGCCATCTTTATGTGCGCAGTGGCAATATTCGCGATCAAGTGATTGACCTGGCCGATGAGCTGAAAGCGGACGTGGTGATTGTCGGTTCGCGCAATCCGGGGATCCAGACCCATCTTCTGGGCTCTGAAGCGGCAAACATCGTGCGCTACGCCCATGTACCGGTTTTCGTTGTGCGCTGATGACGGCGGGATGTCGTCCTGACTTCCGCTTCAGAAATCGAGGGAGAGAGTATGAATACAGATAAACCGGGGGCGCCCTTCTATCAGCGTTCCGTCGAGGAGACGCTCGCCAGCGTGCAAAGTACGCCGGAGGGCATTAGCGGGACAGAAGCGACCACACGCCTGCAGCAGTATGGCGAAAACGCCCTGCCGCAGAAGCCGGGTAAGCCAGCCTGGCTGCGTTTTATCGTGCATTTTAACGATGTACTGATCTACGTGCTGCTGGCGGCGGCGCTGCTGAAGGCGGTGATGGGCCATTGGATCGACATGGCGGTGATCCTCGCGGTGGCGGTCGTCAATGCGCTGATTGGCTTCATCCAGGAAAGTAATGCGGAGAAATCGCTGCAGAGTATCCGCAATATGCTGTCCAGCGAAGCGGTAGTGATCCGCCAGGGTAACCATGAAACCATCCCCACCACCTCGCTGGTACCCGGCGATATCGTGGTGATCCGCGCCGGCGACCGTATCCCCGCTGATTTACGGGTGATTGAGGCGCACAACCTGCGGGTGGAAGAGGCCATCCTCACCGGGGAGTCAACGGTGGTGGAAAAAACCACCGAGCCGCTGAGCGGCGATTTACCGCTCGGCGATCGCAGCAACCTGTTGTTTTCCGGTACCACCGTCAGCTCAGGGGCGGGCAAAGGGATCGTGGTGGCGACCGGCGGCGATACCGAGCTGGGTCACATCAACCAGATGATGGCGGGCATTGAAAAACACCGTACGCCGCTGCTGGTGCAAATGGACAAGCTGGGCAAAGCCATCTTTATCCTCATTCTGGTGATGATGGCGGCGCTGTTCGTCTTTAGCCTGCTGTTCCGCGATATGCCGGTCTCCGAACTGATGCTGTCGCTGATTAGCCTCGCGGTGGCGTCAGTCCCGGAAGGCTTGCCGGCGATTATCTCGATTATTCTGTCGCTCGGTGTGCAGGCGATGGCGCGCCAGAAAGCGATTATCCGCAAGCTGCCGACGGTGGAAACCCTCGGCGCGATGACGGTTATCTGTTCGGATAAAACCGGGACCCTCACCATGAACGAAATGACGGTGAAGGCGGTGATCACCGCGGACAGCGTCTATCGGGTGGAAGGGGATAGCTATGAGCCGGTCGGTAAGATCCACGCCATTGATGACCCGACGCCGGTCGCGGTCGCGCCTGGCACGCTGTTCGAACGCTATCTGCGTACCATCGATCTGTGTAACGACAGTCAGCTTATTAAAGATGAGAGCGGGTTGTGGAAAATCACCGGTGGCCCGACCGAGGGGGCGCTGAAGGTACTGGCGGCGAAGGTTACTCTGCCGCCGCTGACCAGCGAGCTGCGCAGTAAAATTCCTTTTGATTCGCAATATAAATACATGTCGACCCTCTACCGGCTGGGTGAAGAGGAGGTGGTGCTGGTCACTGGCGCGCCGGATGTCCTGTTCCGCTTGTGTCAATATCAACAGAGCGACAGCGGATTGCAGCCGCTGGATCTACCGTACTGGGAAGGCAAAATTGAAGAGTACGCCCGGGAA
The DNA here is from genome assembly GCF_033100215.1 of Klebsiella sp. w6. NCBI lineage: Bacteria > Pseudomonadati > Pseudomonadota > Gammaproteobacteria > Enterobacterales > Enterobacteriaceae > Klebsiella > Klebsiella sp. w6. The sequence continues at coordinate 3,895,589 of NZ_CP136907.1, read as the reverse complement.
GGGCTACGGATGGTGGCCGCGGCCTGGAAGCCGGCTTCCGCAGGCCAGACGGAACTAACCCATCAGGATCTGCAGCAGGGGGTGATTTTGTTAGGGGTTGCCGGGATGATGGATCCGCCGCGTCCGGAGGCCATCACGGCGATTGCCGACTGCCTGCAGGCCGGGATCCGCGTGAAGATGATCACCGGCGACCACCCGCAAACGGCGATGAGTATCGGCAAGATGCTGGGGATTGGCAATGCGGGGAATGCCATTACCGGGCGCGAACTGGAGGTGATGGACGACGCGCAGCTGAGCGTGGCCGCGCAGCAGTATGATATCTTTGCCCGAACCAGCCCGGAAGATAAGTTCCGCCTGGTGCAGGCCCTGCAGAGCAAGAAAGAGATTGTCGGGATGACCGGCGACGGGGTGAACGATGCTCCGGCGCTGAAGCAGGCTGACGTCGGCGTGGCGATGGGGATCAAGGGGACCGAGGTGACCAAGGAAGCCGCCGATATGGTGCTGACCGATGATAACTTCGCCACCATCGCCAGCGCGGTCCGCGAGGGGCGTCGGGTGTATGACAACCTGAAGAAAACCATTCTCTTCGTCATGCCGACCAACCTTGCGCAGGGGTTACTGATCGTGATCGCGCTGCTGGCGGGCAACGTACTGCCGCTGACGCCGGTGCTGATCCTGTGGATGAACATGGCCACTTCCGCCACGCTGTCGTTTGGTCTGGCGTTTGAAGCCGGTGAGAAAAATATTATGCGGCGGCCGCCGCGTGATCCGAAAATTCACGTCATGGACGGCTTTGCCATCTGGCGCGTGGCGTTTGTGGGGTCGATGATTGCGGTCAGCGCATTTATTCTCGAAGCCTGGCTGCAGCCGCGCGGCTATTCGCCGGAGTTTATCCGTACCGTGCTGTTGCAGACCCTGGTCACCGCCCAATGGTTCTATATGCTGAACTGCCGCGTGTCGGATGGTTTCTCGTTGACGAAAAGTCTGCTGGCTAACAAAGGGATCTGGATTGTCAGCGGCGTGCTGCTGGTGCTGCAGCTGCTGATTATCTATGCGCCGTTTATGCAGATGCTGTTCGGTACCACCGGGCTGCCGTTCCGCTACTGGGTGATCACCTTCATCATCGGCTTCGCGATGTTCCTGATCGTTGAACTGGAAAAACCGCTGACCCGCAAATGGCGAACCGCCTGACGGCGTGACGTGCAGTACGCAAAAGAGAAGAGGGGGCATCGCCCCCTCTCTGGCTGACGACAAACCTGTTTCGTCATTGTGCTCGCATTTCTGCCGGGTGGCGGCATTCGCCTTACCCGGCCTACGAAAGACTTCAATATCAAACTGTTATGCAGTTAGCAGTAGGCCCGCGCAAGCGCAGCGCCGCCGGGCAATCCCTGAAGATTGCACGTTGTCAGCAGTCTGAGAGAGGGCATCGCCCTCTCTTTTATTATGGTTCACGCTTGTTGCGCGTTACTGTTTCGGCTCGGCGACCACAGTGCTTCCCACGCCGCGGTTGTTATATTCCCACATGCGATTGACGCTATTGTCGTTGAGGTTGCGCTGCAGATTGCCTTTGGCATCTACTGCGCCAACGTTACCGCTAAAGGCACGGTTTGAACCGACCGCTGCCGCCCACGGCTGGGCGATGTTAAAGCCTTCATTGATGACGCTGTCGCGGATCACGACCTGGCCATTGCTGTTGCCGTCAACGTCCAGCGCGCGGCCCAGCTGCGCGACGTTATCGCCGGACGCGGTAAAGCGGCTGTTGGTCGCCAGGAAGCCGTAGGTCACGCTCTTCAGGGTAGCCGGCGCGAAAACATAGGCTTCTTTCTGGGTACGCGAGTTCACCACGCGGAAATCGGTGTTATCAAATACCACCGCGCCGCGACCGGACACGATATCCACATCGCCTTCAATGTAGCTGTTGGTCACCAGGGTGCGGGTCTGGCGGTTATCCTGCAGACGGTTCTGCACGCCGCTGTTGGTCACAAAGAAGGTGTTCTGACGGCCAAGAATATTGACCTTGTTGATCTGCACCTGATCGCCATCGGTGCGCAGGGCGATGGCCTGGTGAGTACCGGCGTCGACGCTGTCGCCAAGGTTGTTGGCGATGGTCAGGTTCTGCAGCTGCAGGCCGTTATTCTGCGACCAGAAGACCGCAGAGCACATCACGCCGACGGTGGCCGCGGATTTATTCTGGCAGCTATCGAACATATACCATGCCGGTTTGCCCGGCATATATTTACCGCCCGGATTGACCAGACGGCGCCAGGTGTTGCGATCCATTTCAGAATCAATGGCTTCGCTGATTTTCACGTCAATCGGTTTATCGCCGGTACCATACAGGGTCAGGGCGCCAGGCGCCGCCGGTACGTAAACCGTTCCCGGGTACTCGCCAGGCATGATGGCAATAAACAGACGGCGATTTGAATGACGGGCAATCGCCGCATCGACCGCCGCTTGGACGGTGGTATGGGTCACGCCCTGGGTTCCCGCCGGGCCAACGATAAAGTCAGGCTGCGCCGGCAGGCTGATGGCAGATGGCGTCCAGGCCGCGGCATTGGGAGTCAGCGACTGGAAATAGGCTGCCGGGGTAAAGTTTTTCGCTTCATCGGCGTTCAGAATGGGACGCGCGGTGGTGCCCGGTGCAGTCTGCGTAGAGGGCTGTTGATCGGCAGGCGTCGAGCTACAGGCGGACAGCGTCACGCCGAAGGCCAGCGCCAGCGCCAGACGGGAAACGGAATATGTGTTCATGTTGCTCCGGGCAAAATTAAGCGTAGTGAAATACCCCGGCTGAGACGCCAGGGTATAAGTCCTTTAAAACCTGCTGTTTTATACTAACTTGAACGAAACGGGAAGACATGGGCGGAAAAACTTACCGTCTTTACGCAACGTTCAGTCCTGCTGGATGGTCTTTAGTCACAAAAAAATAACATTTCCCCGCGCTATTGTTGACTTTATCGGCGTTATGAAAATAAATGTCTATACAACCCATGACAAGTTAAGCGCTATGACTCAAGCCACCTCTGAACGCGTTATCTGGCGAAACGCGCGTCTCGCCACCCTGAACCCTGATTACTCTCAACCCTACGGTCTGCTGGAGCGCCATGCGCTGCTGGTGCGCAATGGCCGCATTGAGGCAATTGTCGCCGACGCTGACGCCCCCGGCGGGCGCAGTATCGATCTCGAAGGCCGGCTGGTTACGCCGGGTTTAATCGACTGCCATACCCACCTGATCTTTGGCGGCAGCCGGGCGCAGGAGTGGGAGCAGCGGCTGAACGGCGTCTCCTATCAAACCATCAGCGCTAACGGCGGTGGGATTAATTCCACCGTGCACGCCACGCGCGACAGCAGCGAAGCTGAACTACTGGCGCTGGCGCAGCCGCGTCTGGCACGCCTGCTGCGTGAAGGGGTGACCACCCTGGAGATTAAATCAGGCTACGGTCTCGATCTGCAAAACGAACGCAAAATGCTGCGGGTCGCCCGCCAGCTGGCCGACGACAATGGCGTGGAACTGTCGGCGACGTTGCTCTCCGCCCACGCCACGCCGCCGGAATATCATGGCGACGCCGATGGCTATATCTCGCTGGTCTGCGAGACCATACTGCCGACGCTGTGGCAGGAGGGACTGTTTGAAAGCGTTGACGTCTTCTGTGAAAACGTTGGCTTCAGCCCGCAGCAAACCGAGCGCGTCTTTCAGGCGGCGCAGGCGCTGGGCATTCTGGTAAAAGGCCACGTTGAGCAGCTCTCGTCGCTGGGCGGTGCGCAGCTGGTGAGCCGCTATCACGGACTGTCCGCCGACCATATCGAGTATCTGACGGAAGAGGGCGTGGCGGCGATGCGCGAAAGCGGCACCGTGGCAGCTCTGCTCCCCGGCGCGTTCTACTTCCTTAATGAAACCCGCAAACCGCCGGTGGAACTGCTGCGCAAATACCAGGTGCCGATGGCGGTGGCGACCGATTTCAACCCCGGCACCAGCCCCTTCGCCAGCCTGCATCTGGCGATGAACATGGCCTGCGTCAAGTTTGGTTTAACGCCGGAAGAGGCCTGGGCCGGGGTAACGCGCCATGCCGCGCGGGCGCTGGGGCGGCAGGACAGCCACGGTCAGCTGGCGGCGGGCTTTGTGGCTAACTTTGCCATCTGGGATGCCGAGCATCCGGTCGAGATGGTGTATGAGCCGGGGCGCGCGCCGCTCTGGGGACGCGTGGTACGAGGAGAACGGCAATGATGCTGTGGCAAGCTACGCCCGCCAGTCTCTGGCAGGGACGCGATGATAGCGCGGAAGCGCCCAATGCGCTGCGCCTGTTCCAGACTATCGCCCGCGCGGAACGCTTCGCGCCGCAGGAGATGCCCGGTGATATCGCGCTGCTCGGCTTCGCCTGTGACGAAGGCGTCCGGCGTAACAAAGGGCGTACCGGCGCCGGGCATGGTCCGGAAGCGCTGCGCCGGGCGCTGGCCAATATGGCCAGCCATCAGGGCCACGACCGCTGCGTGGATATGGGCACCATCAGCGTCGACGGCGAACAGTTAGAAGCCGCGCATCAGGCGCTGCGCGAGGCGGTGGCCGCCTGCCAGCGTGCCGGTAAACGTACGCTGGTCCTGGGCGGCGGTCATGAGACGGCCTTCGGCCATGGCGCTGGGGTTCTGGATGCCTTTCCGGGCGAAAAAGTGGGCATTATTAATCTCGATGCGCATCTGGATTTACGCTTTGCCGAATGCGCCAGCTCCGGGACGCCGTTCCGCCAGCTGGCGCTGGAGTGTGACGCCCAGCAGCGCGGTTTTCACTATACCTGCATCGGCGTCAGCCGGGCGGCGAACACCCAGGCGCTATGGGATGAAGCAGCGCGCCGCCAGGTGGCTGTCGTTGAGGATCTGGCGGTGCTGGCGGCCTTCGACACTCACGTGTTGCCGGAGCTGGAGCGCAATATCGCGCAGTATGATCGTCTGTATCTGACCATCGATCTCGACGTGCTGCCGGCGCGCGAAATGCCGGCGGTTTCCGCGCCGGCGGCGCTGGGCGTGCCGCTGGCAATCCTGCTGCGCATCGTTGAGCCGTTGTGCCGCAGCGGAAAGCTGCAGGCGGTGGATTTGGTCGAGTTTAATCCGCAATTTGACATCGATGGACAGGGCGCCCGCGCGGCGGCCCGTCTGGCATGGCAAATCGCCCATTGGTGGCGCTAGCGATCCGCGCTATTATTTTCGCTTCGCCGCTCCGCTTATTATGCATAAGGAAAGCCAGGCCATGTTTGCACAACAACCTCGTTCCGCGCCCGCGCCTTTCTATGAAAAGGTGAAGCAGGCGATCAGCGAAAAAATCTACCGCGGCGAGTGGCGTCCGCACGACCGAATTCCCTCGGAGGCTGAACTGGTTGCCCAGTTCGGCTTCAGCCGGATGACCATCAACCGCGCGCTGCGCGAGCTGACGGATGAAGGCCTGCTGGTCAGGCTGCAGGGGGTCGGGACCTTTGTCGCCGAGCCGAAAGGGCAGTCGGCGCTGTTTGAAGTGCGCAGCATTGCCGATGAAATTGTCTCTCGTCGCCATCAGCACCGCTGTGAAGTGCTGCTGCTGGAGGAGACCGAAGCCGATCTCATTCAGGCGGAGGCGCTCACCGTCGCCGAAGGCACGCGTATCTTTCATTCACGGATGGTGCATTTCGAAAACGAGGTTCCGGTACAAATCGAAGATCGCTGCGTGAATGCTGCGGTGGTGCCGGATTACTTGTTACAGGATTACACCACTACCACGCCGCATGATTATCTGTCGCTGATCGCGCCATTAACCGAAGGCGAACATATTGTCGAGGCGGTGCAGGCGACGTCAGAGGAGTGCGCGCTGCTGCGCATTCTGCCGCACGATCCCTGCCTGCTCATTCGCCGTCGCACCTGGTCGAAGACGCATATCGTCTCACACGCTCGCCTGCTGTTCCCCGGCGCGCGCTACCGTCTGCAGGGCCATTTCAGCTCGTAATTTTCCCTGGCGTCAGCAAAACGTGATTGCTGACGCAATATAACAAAATTGTATCATTTCTGTTAAATCCTGGCTTGCGCAGAGTTGTATAGACAAGTATATGTATCTACGTACACAACGTTAATTGTCAGGAGAAACCCCGATGTCGCAAAGCAAATATCGCCAGCTGGACGTCCGTGCCCCGAGAGGCACGACGCTGACCGCCAGGAGCTGGTTGACCGAAGCGCCGCTGCGTATGTTAATGAACAACCTCGATCCCGATGTCGCTGAAAACCCGCATGAGCTGGTGGTCTATGGCGGTATTGGTCGCGCTGCGCGCAACTGGGAATGCTATGACGCTATCGTGAAGGCGCTGAAAAACCTGGAAAGCGACGAGACTCTGCTGGTGCAGTCCGGCAAACCGGTCGGCGTCTTTAAAACGCATGAAAACTCGCCGCGCGTGCTGATCGCTAACTCCAACCTGGTTCCGCACTGGGCCACCTGGGAACACTTCAACGAACTGGATGCCAAAGGGCTGGCGATGTACGGCCAGATGACCGCCGGCAGCTGGATCTACATCGGTAGCCAGGGCATCGTGCAGGGCACCTACGAAACCTTCGTCGAAGCCGGTCGCCAGCACTATCAGGGCAGCCTGAAAGGCCGTTGGGTATTAACCGCCGGTCTGGGCGGCATGGGTGGCGCGCAGCCGCTGGCCGCGACGCTGGCAGGCGCCTGCTCGCTGAACATCGAATGTCAGCAGAGCCGCATCGATTTCCGTCTGCGTACCCGCTACGTGGATGAACAGGCCACTTCTCTGGATGACGCCCTGGCGCGCATCAAAAAATACACCGCCGAAGGCCGCGCCATCTCCATCGCGCTGTGCGGCAACGCTGCGGATATCGTGCCAGAGCTGGTGAAACGCGGCGTGCGCCCGGATATGGTTACCGATCAGACCAGCGCCCACGATCCGCTGCATGGCTATCTGCCGAAAGGCTGGAGCTGGGAGGAGTATCAGCAGAAAGCTGAATCCGATCCGCAGGGCACCATTCTGGCGGCGAAACGCTCAATGGCCGACCACGTGCAGGCGATGCTGGCCTTCCACGAGATGGGGGTGCCGACCTTCGACTACGGCAACAACATCCGTCAGATGGCGCAGGAAGTGGGCGTCAGCAATGCCTTCGATTTCCCGGGCTTCGTGCCGGCGTATATCCGCCCGCTGTTCTGCCGGGGTATCGGCCCGTTCCGTTGGGTAGCGCTGTCCGGCGATCCGCAGGATATCTACAAAACCGACGCGAAAGTGAAAGAGATCATTAAAGATGATCAGCACCTGCACCACTGGCTGGATATGGCGCGCGAGCGCATCAGCTTCCAGGGACTGCCGGCGCGTATCTGCTGGGTAGGTCTGGAGTGGCGTCAGAAGCTCGGTCTGGCGTTTAACGAAATGGTGCGCAGCGGCGAAGTCTCCGCGCCGATCGTGATTGGCCGCGATCACCTTGATTCCGGCTCCGTCGCCAGCCCGAACCGCGAAACCGAAGCCATGCGCGACGGCTCAGATGCGGTATCCGACTGGCCGCTGCTGAACGCCTTGCTTAACACCGCCAGCGGCGCGACCTGGGTGTCGCTGCACCACGGCGGCGGCGTAGGTATGGGCTTCTCGCAGCACTCCGGGATGGTTATCGTCTGTGACGGTACCGATGAAGCGGCGGCGCGTATCGCTCGCGTCCTGCGCAACGACCCGGCGACCGGCGTGATGCGTCATGCCGATGCGGGTTACGATATTGCTATTGAATGCGCAGCAGAACAGGGTCTGAATCTTCCGATGGTGGCAGCAACGCAGGGGAACGCTAAATGAAATCGTTAACGCTCATTCCGGGGAAACTGAGCCTGTCGCAGCTCCGCGAGGTTTACAGCCACCCGCTGAACATTACCCTCGACAGCAGCGCGTTTGCCGCCATTGATGAGAGCGTGGCCTGCGTCAACGCCATCCTTGCCGAAGGGCGTACCGCCTACGGCATCAACACCGGCTTTGGCCTGCTGGCGCAGACCCGTATCTCGACGGACGATCTGGAGAACCTGCAGCGTTCGCTGGTGCTGTCCCATGCGGCGGGCGTTGGCGAGCCGCTGGACGACGACCTGGCGCGCCTGATTATGGTGCTGAAGATTAACAGCCTGTCTCGCGGTTTCTCCGGGATCCGCCTGAGCGTGATCCAGGCGCTGATTGGCCTGGTGAATGCCGGCGTGACGCCGTGGATCCCGGCGAAAGGTTCCGTCGGCGCCTCCGGTGACCTCGCACCGCTGGCGCATATGTCGCTGACCCTGCTGGGCGAAGGCAAAGCGCGGGTACGCGGCGGCGAATGGCTGCCGGCCACCGACGCGCTGCGTCAGGCGGGGCTGGAACCGATTACCCTGGCGGCGAAAGAGGGATTGGCGCTGCTGAACGGCACCCAGGCCTCGACGGCTTTTGCGCTGCGCGGTCTGTTCGAAGCCGAAGATCTGTTCGCCTCCGCGGTCGTCTGCGGGGCGTTAACCACCGAAGCGGCGCTGGGTTCGCGTCGTCCGTTCGATGCGCGTATTCACGAGGTGCGCGGCCAGCGCGGGCAGATTGATGCGGCGGCACTGTATCGCCACCTGTTGACCGATGACAGCGCGATCTCGCGGTCGCATCATAATTGCACCAAGGTTCAGGATCCGTACTCACTGCGCTGCCAGCCGCAAGTGATGGGCGCCTGCCTGACGCAGATCCGCCAGGCGGCGGAAGTACTGTTAGCCGAAGCGAATGCGGTCTCCGATAACCCGCTGGTCTTTGCCGCCGAAAATGACGTCATCTCCGGCGGTAACTTCCACGCCGAACCGGTGGCGATGGCGGCGGATAATATCGCGCTGGCGATCGCCGAAATCGGCTCGCTCTCCGAGCGTCGTATCGCGCTGATGATGGACAGCCATATGTCGCAGCTGCCGCCGTTCCTCGTGAAAAATGGCGGCGTCAACTCCGGGTTTATGATTGCCCAGGTCACAGCGGCGGCTTTGGCCAGTGAAAACAAAGCGCTGTCACACCCGCATAGCGTTGACAGCCTGCCGACGTCCGCCAACCAGGAAGACCACGTCTCGATGGCGCCGGCTGCCGGTCGTCGCCTGTGGGCGATGGCGGAAAACACCCGCGGGGTGCTGGCCGTTGAGTGGCTGGCGGCGGCGCAGGGCCTGGATATGCGCGAAGGGCTGACTACCAGTCCGCTGCTGGAAGAGGCGCGTCATCTGCTGCGCGAACGCGTGCCGCACTATACGCAGGATCGCTTCTTCGCCCCTGATATTGAAAATGCCATTGCACTTTTGGCTGCACGTCACCTGACGCGTCTGCTGCCTGCCGTACTGCATTAATCACCGTTGTTCTCTGTACCCGCGTCGGGGGAAGTCATTCCCCCGGCCGACCTACATCGCATATTTGTCGTCATATAAAAAAATCAGGACACCTGTATATGCAACAACAACACAAACCGCATCTGCTGCGCGGGCTGAATGCCCGACACATTCGTTTTATTGCGCTCGGTTCCGCTATCGGCACCGGGCTGTTCTACGGTTCGGCCTCCGCCATTAAGGCGGCGGGCCCGGCGGTGCTGCTGGCCTACCTGATTGGCGGCGCGGCGGTCTTTATGGTCATGCGCGCGCTGGGTGAAATGGCGGTGCGCAATCCGGTTTCCGGCTCCTTTGGCAGCTATGCGCGCCAGTATCTCGGGCCGCTCGCCGGGTTTATTACCGGCTGGACCTACACCTTTGAAATGGTGATCGTGGCGCTGGCCGACGTCACCGCGTTCGGTATCTATATGGGACTGTGGTATCCCGATGTGCCGCGCTGGATCTGGATCCTCAGCATCATCTTCTTTATTGGCGCGATGAACCTGTGCAACGTGCGGGTGTTCGGTGAGATGGAGTTCTGGCTGTCGCTGATTAAAGTGGTGGCGATTATCGCCATGATGGCGGCGGGCGCGGGGATCATCTTCTTTGGCTTTGGCCATAGTTTCCCGGCTACCGGCCTGGAAAATTTGTGGAGCCACGGCGGCTTTGCGCCACATGGCTGGCAGGGGATCATCGCCTCGCTTGGCATCGTGATGTTCGCTTTCGGCGGCGTGGAAATTATCGGCGTCACCGCGGCGGAAGCGCAGAACCCGAAGAAGGTCATCCCGCAGGCCATCAACACCATTCCGCTGCGTATTATTCTGTTTTACGTCTGCACCCTGGCGGTGCTGATGGCGATCTTCCCGTGGAATAGTTTTGGCGAGCAGGGCAGTCCGTTTGTGCTGATCTTCGATGGCCTCGGGATCCCGGCGGCGGCGACCGTGCTGAATATCATCGTGATTAGCGCCAGTATCTCGGCGATTAACAGCGATATTTTTGGCGCCGGGCGCATGATGTACGGCATGTCGAAAGAGGGGCTTGCGCCGAAGTGCTTCCAGCGGATTGCCAGCAACGGCGTACCCTGGATGACGGTGGTGGTGATGGGCGTGGCGCTGCTGGTGGCGGTGGTGCTTAACTATCTGATGCCGGAACAGGTCTTTGTCCTGATTGCCTCGCTGGCGGCGTTCGCCACCGTCTGGGTGTGGCTGATGATCCTGCTCTCTCATTTCTCGATGCGCCGCGGTTTGTCGGCCGAAGAGCGCAGTAAGATCGAATTCCCGATCCCCTTCTGGCCGGTTGGCCCGCTGTTGACGCTACTGTTTATGGGGCTGGTGATCGCCGTGCTGGGAATGGTGGAAGAGACGCGCGTGGCGCTGTTAGCCGGGTTGGTCTGGTTGGGGCTGCTGACGGTGGTGTGGTATGCACGCGTGCGTAAAACCGCGCTGCAGGTGGCCACGGAACAGTAAGGTCAATCTCCCCGGTGGCGCTGCGCTTACCGGGGCTACAAATGGCACTGACTGTAGCGAGTAGCCCGGATAAGGCGTAAGCCGCTATCCGGGGGGATAATTAACTGAACAGGGCGGTGATGGAAGCGCTGGCGAGGGAATGGAAATGGACGTTAAAGCCGACCATCGCGCCGCTCGCCTCGGCATCGACATCAATCTTATCGATATCCAGGGCGTGGACGGTAAAAATGTAGCGGTGGGTTTCGCCCTTCGGCGGTGCCGCGCCGCCGTAGCCTGCCTTACCAAAATCGGTGCGGGTCTGAACGGCCTCTTCCGGTAGCTCCGCCTGACCGGAGCCGGCACCCTGCGGTAGCACCCGAGTATCGGCAGGCAGGTTGACTACCACCCAGTGCCACCAGCCGGAGCCGGTCGGTGCATCCGGGTCGTAGCAGGTGACGACAAAGCTTTTGGTGCCCGCGGGCACATCATCCCACATCAGGTGCGGCGAAATATTGTCGCCATCATAGCCCATGCCGTTGAAGACGTGACGATTAGGCAGCTTGCCGCCGTCCTGGAGATCGTGACTGATCAATTTCATGCTTCATCCTCATTGATAATGTGCAGATTAACAAAGAAGTGTAGCCTTCCCGGCGGCGCGAATCCGCTGTTTATTCGCTAAAAAATGTTTCGTCCTGCACGGCCAGGTTGACCGCACGGGTCAGGCGGGTCAGCTGTTTGGGCGTGATGATGTACGGGGGCATCAGATAAATCAGACGGCCAAACGGGCGGATCCACACCCCTTGTTCGACGAAAAAGCGCTGCAGGGCGGCCATATTTACCGGACGCCGGGTTTCAACCACGCCAATCGCGCCCAGCACGCGCACATCGGCGACCAGCGCAGATCCCCGCGCCGAAGCCAGCTCGGCCTGTAGTTGGGCTTCAATCGCCGCCACCTGCTGTTGCCACTCGCCGCTCTCCAGCAGGCGCAGGCTTTCGCTTGCCACCGCGCAGGCCAGCGGATTGCCCATAAAGGTGGGGCCGTGCATAAAGCAGCCGGCTTCGCCATTGCTGATGGTTTCCGCGATCTCGCGGGTGGTCAGTGCGGCGGAAAGAGTCATGGTGCCGCCGGTCAGCGCTTTACCCAGACACAGAATATCGGCGGCGATACCAGCGTGTTCGCAGGCGAACAGTTTGCCGGTGCGGCCAAAGCCGGTAGCAATCTCATCGGCGATCAGCAAAATCCCTTCCCGGTCGCACATTTTACGCACCCGCCTCAGCCACTCCGGATGGTACATCCGCATTCCGCCGGCGCCCTGGACGATCGGTTCGAGGATCACCGCGGCGATGTCGTGGCGATGCGCGGCCATCAGGCGGGCAAACGGCACCATATCCAGCTCATCCCACTCGCCGTCGAAGCGGCTTTGCGGCGCGGGGGCAAACAGGTTATCCGGCAGATAGCCCTGCCACAGGCTGTGCATTGAATTCTGCGGATCGCAGACCGACATCGCGCCGAACGTGTCGCCATGATAGCCGTTGCGGAAGGTCAGGAAACGACGACGCGGCTGGCCTTTGGCCTGCCAGTACTGCAGCGCCATTTTCATCGCCACCTCTACCGCCACCGAACCGGAATCGGCGAGGAAAACGCACTCCAGCGATTCCGGGGTCATCGCCACCAGTTGGCGGCACAGCGCCACCGCCGACGGATGGGTGATCCCGCCAAACATCACGTGCGACATCTGATCGATCTGCGCTTTCATCGCCGCATTGAGGCGCGGGTGATTGTAGCCGTGGATCGCCGCCCACCAGGAGGACATGCCGTCAACCAGTTGTTCACCGCCGGCGAGGGACAGCTCGCACCCGTGGGCGGAAACCACCGGGTAGACCGGCAGGGGGGAAGTCATAGAGGTGTAGGGGTGCCAGATGTGGCGCCGATCGAAGGCGAGATCGTCCAGTGTCATAAGCGACTTGTAAACCATTTTGAAAACATTTAGGTTTACGAGTATAAACCGAACCGCAAATTAACAAAACCTTTTGGAGAGGCTAATGGCTCACCACGCACGCTGGACAATGTCGCAAGTTACTGAGTTATTTAATAAACCACTCATCGATCTGTTATTCGAAGCGCAGCAAATCCACCGCCAGCATTTTGACCCGCGTCAGGTGCAGGTCAGTACGTTGCTGTCGATTAAAACCGGCGCTTGTCCGGAAGACTGTAAATATTGCCCGCAAAGCGCACGCTACAAAACCGGTCTTGAATCCGAGCGCCTGATGGAAGTCGAGCAGGTGCTGGAGTCGGCACGTCAGGCGAAAAACGCCGGCTCCACTCGCTTCTGCATGGGCGCGGCGTGGAAGAACCCCAATGACCGCGATATGCCCTATCTGGAGCAGATGGTGAAAGGCGTCAAGGCGCTGGGTCTGGAGTCCTGTATGACGCTCGGTACCCTTACCGATAGCCAGGCGCAGCGCCTGGCCGGTGCGGGGCTTGATTACTACAACCATAACCTCGACACCTCGCCGGAATTTTACGGCAACATCATCACCACCCGTACCTATCAGGAGCGTCTGGATACGCTGGATAAAGTGCGCGATGCCGGGATCAAAGTCTGCTCCGGCGGCATCGTCGGGCTGGGAGAGACCGTAAAAGATCGCGCCGGGCTGCTGCTGCAGCTGGCTAATCTGCCGACGCCGCCGGAGAGTGTGCCGATCAACATGCTGGTGAAAGTTAAAGGCACGCCGCTGGCGGATAACGACGATGTCGACGCTTTCGATTTCATCCGCACCATCGCCATCGCACGCATCATGATGCCCACCTCTTACGTGCGTCTCTCCGCCGGCCGCGAACAGATGAACGAGCAGACCCAGGCGATGTGCTTTATGGCCGGGGCGAACTCGATTTTTTACGGCTGCAAGCTGCTCACCACGCCGAACCCGGAAGAGGACAAAGACCTGCAGCTGTTCCGCAAGCTGGGGATCAACCCGCAGCAGACGGCTGTACTGGAGGGCGATAATGAGCAGCAGCAGCGCCTGGAGCAGGCCTTACTCACCCCCGACACTGAGGAATATTACAACGCGGCGGCGCTATGACCTGGCAGCAACGAATCGAGCGGGCGCTGGACGAGCGGCGGCAGACGGATGCGTTTCGCCGCCGCCTGCCGGTAAGCCACGGCGCCGGACGCTGGCTGGAGCGCGAAGGGGAGCGCTGGCTCAACTTCTCCAGCAATGATTACCTGGGCCTGAGCCAGCATGCCGGCATTATCGCCGCCTGGCAGCAGGGGGCGGAACGTTATGGCGTCGGCTCCGGCGGATCGGGCCACGTGAGCGGCTATAGTGAGGCCCACCGCGCGCTGGAAGAGGAACTTGCCGACTGGCTCGGTTACCCGCGCGCGCTACTGTTTATCTCCGGCTTTGCCGCCAATCAGGCGCTGGTTGCCGCGCTGGCGGAAAAAGAGGATCGGATTGTCGCCGACCGCCTGAGCCACGCCTCCCTGCTGGAAGCGGCGAGCCTCAGCCCGGCCCAGCTGCGGCGCTTTGCCCACAACGATCCGCAGCAGCTCGCGCAACTGCTGGCGAAACCGCTGGACGGTCTGCAGTTAGTGGTGACTGAAGGCATTTTCAGTATGGACGGCGACAGCGCGCCGCTGGCGGCCATTCATGCCGCAGCGCAGACCGCCGGGGCGGTATTGCTGGCGGATGACGCCCACGGCATCGGCGTGGTTGGTGAGGAAGGGCGTGGAAGCTGCGCCGAGCAGGGGGTGCGCCCGGAGCTGCTGGTGGTCACCTTCGGTAAGGCGTTTGGGGTGAGCGGCGCGGCGGTACTGTGCAGCGAATCGATGGCCGATTATCTGCTGCAGTTTGCCCGTCATCTGATCTACAGCACCGCCATGCCGCCCGCCCAGGCGGTGGCGCTGAGCGCGGCGCTGCGGGTCATTCGTAGCGATGAGGGCCAGCAGCGGCGGGAAACCCTGGCCGCCCGCATCCGTCAGTTCCGTGCAGGGATGGGCGATGTGTCGCTGGGGCTGACCGATTCCGTCAGCGCGATCCAGCCGCTGATCGTCGGCGATAACGCGCGAGCGCTGAGCCTGGCCTGCCGTCTGCGCGGGGCCGGCTGCTGGGCGACGGCGATCCGACCACCGACGGTGCCGGTCGGCAGCGCTCGCCTGCGTCTGACCCTGACCGCCGCTCATCAGGCTGAGGACATTAACCGTTTACTGGAGGCGCTGCATGGTCACGGTGAATAAGCAGGCGGTGGCCGCGGCGTTTGGCCGGGCGGCCAGCGGCTATACGCAACATGATGAACTGCAGCGGCGCAGCGCCGATCTGCTGCTGCGCCAGCTGGCGCGCCGCGATTTTGCTCAGGTGCTGGATGCTGGCTGCGGCCCCGGCAGCATGAGCCGCTACTGGCGTGAGGCGGGCAGCGTGGTGACCGCGCTGGATCTCTCCGCCGGCATGCTGGCCCAGGCGCAGCGCCACGACGCCGCGCAGCATTATCTGCAGGGCGATATCGAAGCGCTGCCGCTGCCGGATGGCTGCGTCGATCTGGCATGGAGCAACCTGGCGGTGCAGTGGTGCGACGATCTGCGCGCGGCGATCGGCGAGCTGTGCCGGGTGGTGCGACCCGGCGGGCGGGTGGCGTTTACCACGCTGCTGGCCGGATCGCTGCCGGAGCTTAATCAGGCGTGGCAGGCTATTGACGACCGTCCGCATGCCAACCGTTTTCTCAGCGAACCGGCGGTAAGGGCGGCGCTGAGCGGCCTGCGCGCCGAAGGCATCGTTCATCAGATTAGCCTGCCGTTCGCCGATGCGCTGAGCGCTATGCGCTCCCTGAAGGGCATCGGCGCTACCCATTTGCACCAGGGGAGGGCATCCGCCCCGCTTGGCCGCGGCAAACTGCGCGAACTGCAGCTGGCCTGGCCGCAACAGCAGGGTATCTGCCCGCTGACGTATTATCTTTTTACAGGAGTCATTGAACGTGACTAAACGTTTTTTCGTCACCGGAACCGATACTGAAGTCGGGAAAACGGTCGCCAGCAGCGCACTGCTGCAGGCGGCGAACCAGTTGGGTTTTAACACCGCCGGCTATAAACCGGTGGCTTCCGGTAGCGACCTGACCGCACAAGGGTTACGCAATGAAGATGCGCTGGCTCTGCAGCGTAATAGCCGGGTGGCGCTGAGCTATGAACAGGTCAACCCTTATACTTTTGCCGAACCGACCTCGCCGCATATTATTAGCGCCGATGAAGGGCGACCGATTGCCGCGGCGGCGCTTTCCAGTGGCTTACGCGAACTGGAGCGCCTGGCAGACTGGGTACTGGTGGAAGGGGCCGGCGGCTGGTTTACGCCGCTCTCGGACACCCTGACCTTCGCCGACTGGGCGCAGCAGGAGCAGCTGCCGGTGATTCTGGTGGTGGGGGTCAAGCTCGGCTGTATCAACCATGCGATGCTTACCGCCCAGGCGGTGCGCCAGGCGGGGCTGCCGCTGGCGGGCTGGATCGCCAATGACGTGCAGCCGCCGGGCAAGCGCCATGGCGAATATCTGGCGACGCTGAAAAACCGGTTGGCCGCGCCGTTTCTTGGTGAAATACCGTGGCTTGTCGATATCGCGCAGCGCGACGATCTCGGCCAGTATCTGGATCTCAGCGCGCTGGATCTGGCGTCATCCACTGCGCCAGCAGCGGTTCATCCAGCGCCATAATATCGCCCTCGGCGACATTACGCCCCCGGTGAAGGACACAGAACCGATCCGCCACCCGGCGGATAAAGGGCAGGTGCTGCTCGGCGAGCAGCACCGTCAGACCGATATCGCGATTTAACCGCAGCAGCAATTCCGCCAGCTTTTGCAGGCAGCGCGGCCCTGCGCCGCGTGAGGGTTCGTCAAGGATCAGCAGTCGTGGCTGGACGATCAGCGCCCTGGCCAGCGCCAGCTGGTACTGATCGTCGGCGCTTAGCGAAGCGCCTTTGCGCTGCCGTAGCGCATAGAGTTCGGGAAAATGGTCATAAATTTCGCCGCCGCTGGCGTTAGCCCCGGGTTTCCCGGCCGCCAGGGCAATATGCAGGTTCTCTTCCACGCTGAGCTGGGAAAAGATGCGTTTATCCTGCGGCACGTAGCCGATGCCGATGGCGCTGCGCGACTGTGCGGACAGGGGGGTGAGATCGCACGGCGGGGCGCCAATGTCATGCCAGGTCATCCGACCGCTGGCCACCGGCAGATGGCCGGCAATGCAGTTGACCAGGGTGGTTTTTCCCATTCCCTCGCGTCCCAGTACGCCAATGCACTCTCCCGGGCGTAGTTCAAGATCGACATTCCACAGCGAGTGCTGATTACCGTAAAAATGATTTACTGCCTGTAAATTCAACATGGACGTTTTCTCCTTATCCTGGCGTCAGGGCGACAGAAAGATGCTGCAAAACTCTTGCCAGGAAAAAGAACGCTCGGAAAAAACCGCGAAACGCCGACACCATCGGGCATAGTCAGCGCGGGCGCTGCACTTTTCCGGTGCCCGACGCTAAAGGGTGGTGCAAAAAGCAGCAAAAATCGAGCGGCTTTAAACGGATAGTTATCAAAAATAGTTCGATAAAAATTTTTCGCCGCACGGTTTACGGCGAAAGTCGATTTGCGCCGGGCGGCGGCGGTCTTGGGCTGCAGACAGTTATCCACTATTCCTGTGGATAACCTTGTGTATTAGAGTTAGAAAACCTGCGGTAAGCTAGAGCGTACGCGGCCTGCGGCTGAATTGGCGCGAAAGGCGTCTTTTCTTTAAATTCATTAAATATCAGTTTGTTAGATAAAATCAATGGGTGTAAGAAAAGCGTCATCTACTGCCATAAAACTTTCACCCGTCCGCTTGACAAATGTTAAAAGGTAAAAATTTCTGGGGATAACCCTGCCGGCCGGAGGATTATTCCACCCGGCGCGCGTTTTATGCGCACCATGGCGGCGAAATAAGCCGTTTGCTGACGCTATCATAGTGATGCACTGTTTAAATATCCAGTATAATTTGTTGGCAAAAAATGGCCCGGAGGGTAGAATTAAACACCGGCCGCTAAATCCATCTTCAGGTTTTGATCAATGAGTAAATCGTTTGTTCTGCATTCCGCCTTTCGCCCCTCCGGAGACCAACCGGAAGCCATCCGCCGCCTGGAAGAGGGGCTGGAGGATGGGCTCGCGCATCAAACGCTGCTGGGGGTCACCGGCTCCGGTAAAACCTTCACCATCGCCAACGTAATTGCCGACCTGCAGCGGCCGACGATGGTGCTGGCGCCAAACAAAACCCTGGCGGCCCAGCTCTACGGCGAGATGAAAGAGTTTTTCCCGGAGAATGCCGTCGAGTATTTCGTCTCCTACTACGATTACTATCAGCCGGAAGCCTACGTCCCCAGCTCAGATACCTTCATTGAGAAGGACGCCTCGGTAAACGAACATATCGAGCAGATGCGCTTGTCGGCGACCAAAGCGCTGCTCGAGCGGCGCGACGTGGTGGTGGTGGCGTCAGTCTCGGCTATCTACGGCCTCGGCGACCCGGACCTGTACCTGAAGATGATGCTGCACCTGACGGTCGGGATGCTGATTGACCAGCGCGCTATCCTGCGCCGTCTGGCCGAACTGCAGTATACCCGCAACGATCAGGCCTTCCAGCGCGGCACCTTTCGCGTGCGCGGCGAGGTGATCGACGTCTTCCCGGCGGAATCCGACGATATCGCGCTGCGCATTGAGCTGTTTGATGAAGAGGTCGAGCGCCTGTCGCTGTTCGACCCGCTCACCGGCCACGTGGAATCGACGGTGCCGCGCTACACCATTTATCCCAAGACCCACTACGTGACGCCGCGGGAACGCATCGTCCAGGCGATGGAAGAGATCAAGCTGGAGCTGGCGGAGCGGCGCAAGGTTCTGCTGGCCAACAACAAGCTTCTGGAAGAGCAGCGCTTAACCCAGCGTACCCAGTTCGACCTCGAAATGATGAACGAGCTGGGCTACTGCTCGGGCATTGAAAACTACTCGCGCTTCCTTTCCGGTCGCGGGCCCGGCGAGCCGCCGCCCACTCTGTTTGACTATCTGCCGGCAGACGGTCTGCTGGTGATAGACGAATCCCACGTTACGGTGCCGCAGATCGGCGGTATGTACCGGGGCGACCGGGCGCGCAAAGAGACGCTGGTGGAGTACGGTTTCCGCCTGCCGTCGGCGCTGGATAACCGGCCGATGAAGTTTGAAGAATTTGAAGCGCTGGCCCCGCAAACCATCTACGTCTCGGCAACCCCCGGCGCCTATGAGCTGGATAAATCCGGCGGCGAAGTGGTGGATCAGGTGGTGCGGCCGACCGGTCTGCTTGACCCGATCATCGAAGTGCGGCCGGTAGCCACCCAGGTAGACGATCTGTTGTCAGAGATCCGCCTGCGCACGGCCATCAACGAGCGCGTGCTGGTGACCACCCTCACTAAGCGGATGGCGGAGGATTTAACCGAGTATCTTGAGGAGCACGGCGAGCGGGTGCGCTATCTGCACTCGGATATCGACACCGTCGAGCGCATGGAGATTATCCGCGACCTGCGCCTTGGCGAGTTTGACGTGCTGGTAGGGATCAACCTGCTGCGTGAGGGGCTGGATATGCCGGAGGTGTCGCTGGTGGCGATCCTGGATGCCGATAAAGAGGGCTTCCTGCGCTCCGAACGCTCGCTTATCCAGACCATCGGCCGCGCGGCGCGAAACATCAACGGCAAGGCCATCCTTTACGGCGATAAGATCACCCCTTCCATGGCCAAAGCCATTGGCGAGACCGAGCGTCGACGGGAGAAACAGCAGCGTTATAACGAAGAGCATGGCATCGTACCGCAGGGCCTCAACAAGAAAGTGGTGGATATCCTGCAGTTGGGCCAGGGCCTGGCGAAAACTAAAGCCAAAGGGCGCGGTAAAGCGAAGGCCGTTGAGCCTGCCGGGCTTAGCGCCGTGGAGATGACGCCAAAAGCGCTGCAGCAGAAGATCCACGAGCTGGAAGGGCAGATGATGCAGCACGCCCAGAACCTCGAGTTCGAAGAGGCGGCGCAAATTCGCGACCAGTTGCATCAGCTGCGCGAGCTGTTTATCGCCGCCTCCTGAGTCCCGGCGCATACTGCCGGAGTGGGCGTGTGGGGCGTAGTGAAGGCGGGACGCTTCTCTCATTGTCCCGCTACCAGATAGCAAACCTTTGAGAAGAAAAAAGGCCGCATTGCGGCCTTCTTAATGTTTGCTTAATCTCGCCAGGCGACACTAACCTCCCCATGATGAGGATAGCGCCCATGCAAAAAATCAACTTCCGTGAATATCTGGCGGTCGCCACCGCCCTGGTTATTATTGTTGCCTTTTTCCATCAGTGGGTACTGACGTTCTGACCCGCGCGCCGCGGGAATAACACCCACGCGCGGACGCCGGGCCCCGGCTGGCGGTTGTGCAGGAAGAACTGGGCGTCATGCAGCTGAGCAATGCGCGTGACGATGCTCAGTCCGAGGCCTATGCCGCCGTAGCGACTGTCCATGCGCACAAACGCTTTACTGAGTTCGCCGCTTTTCGCCTCATCAATCCCTGGGCCTTCATCTTCCACCGCCATCACCGGCATCAGGCCCGCTTTCACCGACACGCGGATAGTTGACCCTTCCGGGCTGTAGCGGTGAGCATTCTCCACCAGATTGCGCAGGATCACACGGATTAACGTCGCGTCGCCAGAGACGATGGCCTCGCTTTCGACATCCGTCAGCAGCAGCCGCTGCTGACGCTGCGCCAGCATGGTCTCCAGCTCATCCTGCAGCGGTTTGACCACGTCATCCAGCAGCAGCACCTGCTGATAGCTGCCGGCGGAAAAAGACTGTCCGACGCGCGCCAGCTGCAGCAGCTGCGAAATGCTGGTGGTCATCTGGTCGAGGCGCTGGATCAGCGGGTCGACGCCCACGCCGTGCACTTTCGCCAGTAGTTCGAGGTGCAACCGCAGGCCGGCCAGCGGGGTACGTAGCTCATGCGCCACATCAGCGGTAAACAGCCGCTCACGGTCGAGGGTCAGATTGAGGCGGGAAACCAGCTGATTCAGGGCGGTGGTCACCGCCGTGACTTCGGGCACCGATTCGCTGAGCACGATGGGGGTGAGGTTATCCGGCGTGCGGCTCTCCAGCTCGCTTTGCAGTCGGGAGAGCGGGCGGGTGATCTTGCGCACCGCCAGCATGCTGATATACAGCGCCAGGCCAACGATCAACAGGCTCGGCACCAGCAGGCTGGCGACCGCTTCCCGTACCTCATGCTCCACATGTTTCTGGTTATTGTGGCCTTCGATGGCGCTGGCCACCAGCAGCTGGATCTGCTCTTTGCTCTCATGCCATAGCCAGAAGACGCTGATCAGCTGGCAGACCACCAGGATGGCGCCAATGGTCAGCAGCAGCCGGTTGCGCATGGTCCAGGTTTCGGTTGCAAACAGAGCCATGGTCTATTCCGTGTCGATGTGGTTAGCCAGCATATAGCCAAAACCCCTGACGGTGCGGATCCGCGATTTGCCAATCTTTTCGCGCAGGTTATGAATATGCACCTCAAGGGTATTGGTCGCCGGCTCGTTGTCCCAGCTGTAGATGTCGTTGTAGAGGATTTCACGATGCACCGGGCTACCGGCTTTCATCATCAGCCGCGACAGCAGGGCATACTCTTTTGGCGTCAATTCCAGCGCCGTCTCACCCAGCCATACCAGGCGGCGGGTGACGTTGAGGCGCAGATCGCCGACGCTGATTTCGTTATCGCCCTGGTTATTATGCCGGCGGAGCAGGGCGCGAATGCGCGCATTCAGCTCTTCCAGGGCAAAGGGTTTCACCAGATAGTCATCCGCGCCGGTATCGAGACCGCTAATGCGATCCTCAAGCGTATCACGGGCGGTGAGGATCAGCACCGGCTGGGTCATCTTCTCCCGCCGCATGCGGGTGAGAAAATGCAGACCGTCTTCATCCGGCAGGCCGAGGTCGAGTACGATCAGGCTGTAGTGATTGCTGGCCAACGATAGCGCCGCTTCGTGCGCTGTGGAGACGCCGTCGCATACGTATCCTTCACTTTGCATCGCCAGAATCAACCCCTGCAACAGCAGCGCATCGTCTTCAATGACTAAGATTTTCATCAACCAGCCTCTCTACATGGCGTTAAAATATCATCTGCTGCCTGGTACTCGTGGGTGCTGACGCCGAGCAGGCCGAGCAGGGTGGAGAACAGATTATCTTGTGAATAATCCTTCGTCTTGGCCTGTTGTTGCAAACACTGGCTGGAGACACCGTAACGTTGCTGGTAATCCGGCGACAGCCACAGCAGCATGGGCACGTGTTTTTGCGTATCCGGCGCAATTGAGTACGGCAGACCATGCAAATAGACGCCATCTTCACCCAGCGATTCGCCGTGATCGGACAAATAAACCAGGCTAGTGGTAAATTTATCCTGTTTGGATTGTAGTAATTTTATCGCTTTATCAACAACATAGTCGACATACAGAATGGTGTTGTCGTAGGTATTGGTCAACTGTTGTTGCGTACAACTTTGGATTTCATTGGTATCGCAGGTCGGGGTGAATTTTTTGAATTCAGCCGGATAGCGGTTGTAATAGGTCGGGCCGTGGCTGCCGATAGTATGCAGTACGATAATGCCATCCTGTTTCAGGTTGTCGATGTAACTGTCCAGATTATGGAACAGGACCTCATCGTAGCACTCGCCGTCGATGCACTGACCGCTGAGGTGCAGTTCGGTGACGTTCTGGTGCGGTACGCGGTCACAGGCGCCCTTACAGCCACCGTCATTGTCGTTCCACAGCACCTGAACACCGGCGCGCTGCAGAATATCCAGGACGCCTTCCTGATGGTGCGCCAGTTCTTCATCGTAATGCGCGCGCGGCATATTGGAGAACATACAGGGGACGGAAACCGCAGTTGCCGTGCCGCAGGAGGTGGTTTTCGGGAAGTACACCACGTCGTCCTGTTGCAGGCGTGGGTTAGTCTCCCGATCGTAGCCGCCCAGCGAGAAGTTCCCGGCGCGCGAGGTTTCGCCCAGCACCACAATCGTCAGGTTTTTGCGGGGGCCGCTATGCATCACTGGTTTCTGCCTGGCATCTTCGCCAATCTTCACCAGCGGCAGATTGTCCATGCGGTTGTGCGCATACCACGAGTTCAGCGCCACAATGCTGTTGGAGGGACTCAGGGATTTCACCAGCTCTTTGTTGTTACGGAACACCGAGGCGTAATCTTTGTAGAACAGCGCGGCCACCAGAATAATCAGCAGCGCCGAAACGGCGATATTGAGCAGGCGCATCGCCGCGCCGCGCCACCGCGTGGCGGGCTTACGGATTTTCACCCACCAGGCGACGAATACCGCTAAAACCCCCGAGAGGCCGAGGACGGCGATCATTTCGCCGGAGAGCAGAGCAAAGCTCTCCGCCGGAGTGGTGTCGAGGATATTGGTGATCATGCTGCGGTCGATCACTACCCCGAAGTTCCAGATAAAGTACTGCGCCGACGCGCTGAGCAGAATAAACAGGCTGATGACCACCCGATCGAGCTTCAGGAACGAGGCGAGGGTGGTGATGATATTCATCACGCTAATGGCCACGATCGGCATACTGAGGAATACCAGCCAGTTATGCAGGCTGTTTACCGGCAGTAACGGGAAAACCTGGCGATAAAAAGCCAGGTTGAGAAAGATACCGATATAGCAAGCAAAGAGAATCAAATAAGTCGTGCGGCTGAAGAGCGGCCGACGCAGAGGCAATAACGACATAATACCTACCCACAGAAAGAGATAAGCGTATAGTGCCAGCCCTATTTTAAGACAACCTTAAGATTTTAAGGTGCACCGAAGGTTGGCCCTCCGGCGCGCAGCGTCAGCCAGGAAGCTGAATTGCCTTTTCCAGCGCGCCGCGAAGCAGCGCCCGATCATGGCGATAGGGCACGTCACTGGCCTCCAGCGGCGTCTGGATCACCAGCCGGTCGTTGATGCCGCGGATATCGGCTTTTGGCCCGGCGATCACCGCATCCACCACCCGCTTACCCACATAGCGCTCCATAATCGCAATGCGCTCCGCCAGCGACAGCCTCGCCGCCGGGCTGTGCTCTTTACCCAGATTATCGATAAACACCATCGGCGCCGGGGTGCGGCGCAGCGCCTGGGCCATCTCGTCGAGCAGCAGGATCGGCAGCAGGCTGGTGTAAAAGCTGCCCGGGCCGATGAGGATCAGATCGGCTTCGGCGATCGCTTCCACCGCCTCGCGAGTGGCGGGTACCGGTGGGGTAAGCATCAGCTCCTGCGGTAGGTTGTCGAGCTGATCGATATTCACTTCGCCGTAAACTTCATGGCCTTCATGATCGAGCGCCATCAAATCCACCGGTTGTTCCGACATCGGGATAAGAAACGCGTCTACTTTGAGCAGGTTTCTGATTAAATTGATAGCTTCTAAAGGCCGCACGCTCAGGTGGTCCAGCGCCTTTAACATCAGATTTCCGAGGTTATGCCCGGAAAGTTCGCCATTACCGCTAAAACGATACTCGAACATCGCCGACGCCACGCTGGGCTCGGCAATTAACTGATTGATGCAGTTGCGCATATCGCCCCAGGCAATGCCGCCTTCCGAGCGGCGGATCCGCCCGGTGGAGCCCCCGTTGTCGGTGGTGGTGACAATGCCGGTCAGCCGCGAGCCGAGCGAGGAGAGGGAGGACATCACCCGGCCCAGACCATGCCCGCCGCCGAGCGCGACCACCCGATCGAGGTCAGCGAATGTACGATTGCGCATAGAAATTCCTTATTTCACATAAACGGCCACACACTACCCGATCTACCCCTAAAAGACGATGGGAGGAGCCCGACAAACTGACCGACATCAAGGCAAAAAAATGATTTATGGCTATTCTGTAGCGAAAATGCACGAAGGTAGCGATATATACAATGTTATATAACGAAATCGCAAATGGCGAAACCGTCCGTAACGCGCTACTATCGGCATAACCTGTTAACACTCTAGCCTCTTCGCCTGTGTCAAAAGATATGGCGGTTTGGCCGCGACCCCTCCGGGTGTCGCCAGGGCGTGGGAAGAAATGACCGCGCCTCCCGTATTTGGAAAGGTGTATATGGCCTCACAGCTTACCGATGCATTCGCGCGTAAGTTTTTTTACCTGCGTCTGTCGATTACCGATGTGTGCAACTTCCGTTGCACCTACTGCCTGCCGGACGGCTACAAACCCGGCGCCGTCAATAACAACGGCTTTCTCAGCGTAGACGAAGTGCGCCGCGTCACGCGCGCTTTCTCCGCGCTGGGCACCGAAAAAGTTCGCCTCACCGGTGGGGAACCCTCTCTGCGTCGCGACTTCACCGAAATCATTGCCGCGGTGCGTGAAAACCCGGCGATCCGTCAGATTGCGGTTACCACCAACGGTTACCGCCTGGCGCGCGATGTCGAACGCTGGCGCGATGCCGGGCTGACGGCGATTAACGTCAGCGTTGATAGCCTCGACGCCCGTCAATTTCAGGCCATCACCGGCCAGGACAAGTTCCACCAGGTGATGGACGGCATTGATGCTGCTTTCGCCGCGGGCTTTGACAAGGTGAAGGTCAATACCGTGCTGATGCGTGATGTTAATCATCACCAGCTCGATACCTTTCTCGCGTGGATCCAACCCCGTCGTATTCAGCTGCGTTTTATTGAGCTGATGGAAACCGGAGAGGGCAGCGATCTGTTCCGCCGTCACCATCTTTCCGGCATGGTGCTGCGCGACGAGCTGCTGCGCCGCGGCTGGATCCACCAGATCCGCCAGCGCAGCGATGGCCCGGCGCAGGTCTTTTGTCACCCGGATTACGCCGGTGAAATCGGCCTCATCATGCCGTATGAAAAAGATTTCTGCGCCACCTGCAACCGCCTGCGCGTCTCATCCGTTGGCAAACTGCACCTGTGTCTGTTTGGCGAAGGCGGCGTCGACCTGCGCGACCTGATGGCTGAGGACGAGCAACAGGCCGAGCTGGAAGCGCGGATAGCCGAAGCCTTGACCCATAAAAAGCAGACCCATTTCCTGCATCAGGGCAACACCGGTATTACGCAGAACCTGTCCTATATTGGCGGTTAATCGTTTTCGAAAGGAGCATTCAGATGAGCCAGGCTAGCGCTGAGTTTATTCCGACCCGTATTGCTATTCTTACTGTTTCCAGCCGCCGTGGCGAAGAGGATGATACCTCCGGCCACTGGCTGCGCGAGGCGGCGCAGGAGGCGGGACACCATGTCGTCGATAAGGCGATTGTGAAAGAAAACCGCTACGCCATCCGCGCCCAGGTGTCGGCGTGGATCGCCAGCGATGACGTGCAGGTGGTGCTGATCACCGGCGGGACCGGGTTCACCGAGGGTGACCAGGCGCCGGAAGCGCTGCTGCCGCTGTTTGACCGTGAGGTCGAAGGCTTTGGCGAAGTGTTCCGCATGCTGTCGTTCGAAGAGATCGGCACCTCGACGCTGCAGTCCCGGGCCGTGGCCGGCGTCGCCAACCGCACGCTGATTTTTGCCATGCCGGGCTCGACCAAAGCCTGCCGCACGGCGTGGGACAACATCATTGCCCCGCAGCTGGATGCTCGCACCCGTCCGTGTAACTTCATTCCTCACCTGAAGAAATAATCTATGTCACAACTGACCCATATTAACGCCGCGGGCGAAGCCCATATGGTGGATGTCTCCGGCAAAGCGGAAACGGTGCGCGAAGCGCGCGCCGAGGCTTATGTCGAAATGCAGGCGGCGACGCTGGCGATGATTATCGACGGCAGCCACCATAAAGGCGATGTGTTCGCCACCGCGCGTATCGCCGGGATCCAGGCGGCAAAACGTACCTGGGAGCTGATCCCGCTGTGTCATCCGCTGATGCTGAGCAAAGTGGAAGTCAATCTGCAGGCGCAGCCGGAGCATAACCGGGTGCGCATTGAGTCACTTTGCCGTCTGACCGGTAAAACCGGCGTTGAGATGGAAGCATTGACCGCCGCCTCCGTTGCCGCGCTGACCATCTACGACATGTGCAAGGCGGTGCAAAAAGATATGGTCATTGGCCCGCTGCGCCTGCTGGCGAAAAGCGGCGGCAAGTCCGGCGATTTTAAGGTGGACGAACGCCATGATTAAGGTTCTGTTTTTCGCCCAGGTGCGCGAACTGGTCGGCACCGATGCCCTGACACTCGACGCCAGCGACCTGGCAACCGTCGAGGCCGTGCGCCAGCAGCTTGCCGCGCGCGGCGACCGCTGGGCGCTGGCCCTGGAAGAGGGCAAGCTGCTGGCGGCAGTCAACCAGACGCTGACCGCGTTTGACCATCCGGTCGCCAGCGGCGACGAAGTGGCGTTCTTCCCGCCGGTGACCGGAGGCTAAGATGACGCAAACTCGTATCGTGGTTAGCCCGGCACGCTTTAGCGTCGGCGATGAGTATCCGTGGCTGGCCGAGCGCGATGAAGACGGTGCGGTGGTTACCTTCACCGGTAAAGTGCGCAATCACAATCTTGGCGACAGCGTAAAAGCGCTGACCCTCGAGCACTATCCGGGGATGACCGAGAAATCACTGGCGGAAATTGTCAACCTGGCGCGCGAGCGCTGGCCGCTGGGCCGGGTGACGGTTATCCACCGCATCGGCGAAATGTGGCCGGGGGAAGAGATTGTGTTTGTCGGCGTCACCAGCGCCCACCGCGGCAGCGCCTTCGCCGCCGGCGAGTTTATTATGGACTACCTGAAAACCCGCGCGCCGTTCTGGAAGCGTGAGGCGACGCCGGAAGGCGAACGCTGGGTCGACGCCCGCGACAGCGATCGTCAGGCGGCAGAGCGCTGGTAGTGTGATACGCTTACAGGGTGAAACTTTGTTAATCAGGAGAGAGTCATGGACAGATATCCGCGTTCCGATTCAATCGTGCAGGGCCGTACCGGCCTGCAGACTTACATGGCGCAGGTATACGGCTGGATGACGGTCGGCCTGCTGCTGACGGCGTTTATCGCGTGGTTTGCGGCGAATACCCCGGCGGTGATGATGTTCGTCTTTTCGAGCAAAATCACTTTCTTCGGGCTGATTATTGCCCAGCTGGCGCTGGTGTTTGTGCTGTCGGGGATGGTGCAGCGGCTGAGCGCCGGGATGGCCACCACGCTGTTTATGCTCTACTCGGCGCTGACCGGGCTGACGCTGTCGAGCATTTTTATCGCCTATACCTACTCATCGATCGCCAGCACCTTTGTGGTCACCGGCGGGATGTTCGGGGCGATGAGCTTGTATGGTTACACCACGAAGCGCGATCTGAGCGGCTTCGGCAGCATGCTGTTTATGGGGCTGATTGGCATCGTGCTGGCATCGCTGGTCAACTTGTGGCTGAAGAGCGAGGCGCTGATGTGGGCGGTGACCTACATTGGGGTGGTGCTGTTTGTCGGCCTGACGGCGTATGACACCCAGAAGCTGAAAAACATCGGCGAGCAGATTGACACCCGCGACAGCGCCACGCTGCGTAAATACTCGATCCTCGGGGCCTTAACGCTGTACCTGGACTTTATCAACCTGTTCCTGATGCTGCTGCGTATTATGGGCAATCGCCGCTAACCTCTTAATATCAGAGGGTTGCATCTCCTAACGCCCGGCAAGCGCAGCGCCGCCGGGCGATGGCATCAGGCACGGTACCCGTGGTGCTGCCGGGTGGCGGCTGGCGCCTTATCCGGCCTACGGTGCGTGCGACCTGTCGTTAATTTATTCACCTTTCTTGCTGAAACTGCCGGTGCTGACGGCCTCAAAATCGCTGAGACGTTCCCGGAAGGCCGGGGCAGCCCGCATGGATGCGGGCTGAGGGCCGTGTTTTGCAGGGACGCTGCCTCGGCCCGACCCGAAGCCTGCAGGGATAAGTCGAAGGCACCACGAAGTGGCGATTTTGCTGGCCGGAGCCCGGGGGTACAGGGGGCGGCGGCGACTGGCCGCCCCCTGTGCGCTCCCTGCGCCATGAATGACATAACGCAGAAGACTAACCGGGAGCGCAAACTACGCTGAAGCCACAGATAATATAAACAACCACACCGCAGTGCTTCCCCTCACCCTGTCCCTCTCCCGGAGGGAGAGGGAACCGTCCGGCTGGCGTTTAGACCTGCCAAGCGCAGCGCCGCCGGGCAAGATATCAGGCACGGTACCCCTGGTATTGCCGGGTGGCGGCTGGCGCCTTACCCGGACTACAGGATCCTCTCATAGGCTCACACCCCGCAGGCCCGGCAAGCGCAGCGCGACCTGGCCGTGTCATTCGCGGGCCAGCTTACGCTGGTTCTTTTGCCGCAGCTTTTTCGCTCGACTCTCCAGCAGCAGATAAGCCACCGTCGCCAGCAGCAGCGGCAGGAAATAATAGAGCGCGCGCCAGGCGAGCAGGGCGGCGATAATCGCGCCCTTCGAAATCTCCTCTCCGGAGAGCATGGCGATAAACACCGCCTCCAGCACGCCGATACCGGCCGGAATATGAACGATCACCCCGGCGATACTGCTCACCAGCAGCACCCCTAATACCAGGAAATAGTTAATTTCGCTGCCCAACAGCAGCCAGATTATCGCCCCCATCGCCATCCAGTTCGCCGCCGAAATCCCCATCTGCAGCAACGCGAAGCGCCAGGAGGGCAGCACCAGCCGCTGGCCTTTAATCGTCAGGTGACGGCGTTTGGCAAACGCGCAACCGAACAGATAGCAAAGCGTAAGGAGCAGCATCACCCCGCCGATAATGCGCAGAGTGGTCTGGCTGATGTACCAGTGCGGCGGCAGCTTCACCAGATCCGCCGTAAATATCACCCCACCGAGCAGGATATAGCCCAGCCAGTTGGTGGTAATGCTTAATGAAAAAATACGGGTGATGGTGCCGCCGTTGAGCCCCAGCCGCGAGTACAGCCGGTAGCGCATGCCGATCCCGCCGACCCAGGTGCTGAGCGTCAGGTTAAAGGCATAGCAGATAAACGACACCAGCATCACCTGGCGTTTCGCCAGCTTATGCCCACAATAGGCCCGGCCAAGCAGATCGTAGCAGCCGTAGATCAGATAGCTGACGATGACCAGCGCAATGGCGCTAAACAAGGCCAGCCGATCGTAGCCGCGGATCACCTTCCACACGTCCTGCCAGTCGACTTTTTGCGCGTAAATCACCAGCAGGACGATCACCGCGATAAAAAAGAGCACGGTAAGTACTCTTTTCGCCATCCGCCAGCGGGGATGCGATTTGCTCATAGCGGATTATCCCTGGTTTGTGAGTCGACACGATCCTGGGTTTCAATCTCCGGCTGCACCGGCGGGCTGACCCTGGCCAGCCGCGGCGTATGGGCTGGTAGCCAGCCGACCCACGCCGGGAAGTGGCGCAGAAAGTGGAAGGCCATCACGCTGACGCCCAGCCGCCACCAGTTGCGTTTCGGCAGCATCGTTTTATCGATCCGCTGGCAATCCCTGGCGATAAGCCCGTTAAGGTTATCGCGCAGCGTCTGGTTAAACACCCGGTCGTGGATAATCAGATTGGCTTCCAGATTCAGCGACAGGCTCAATGGATCCAGGTTGCTCGACCCGACGGTGGCCCAGTGGTCATCCGCCAGGGCGACCTTGCCATGCAGCGGACGGCGGCGATATTCGTAGATCTGCACCCCGCCCTTAACGAGATAGTGATAGAGCAGGTGGGCGCCAAACTTCACAATCGGAATATCCGGCTCGCCCTGGACGATCAGCTTGACCCGCACGCCGCGTCGCGCAGCGTTGCGCATCGCATGCAGCAGGCGGTAGCCGGGAAAGAAATAGGCGTTGGCAATGATCACCTCCCGGCGGGCGCTGGTGAGCATCTTCAGGTAGTGGCGTTCGATATCGTCGCGGTGATCCTGGTTGTCGCGCCAGATGAACAGCGCCTGCGCCTCGCCGGGAGTCTGGTTGATCTCTGGCTGGTGGCGACGGCGGCGCCACCAGCGGCGGGCGGTTTCGCTGTTGGGCAGGTTCTCCAGCTCGAACTGGAGAATATCAAGCACCACCGGCCCCTCGACCTGCACCGCATAATCCTGTTTCGCCTCCGGGCCGTAGTCGCTCATATGCTCGGCGGAGTAGTTGATGCCGCCGACAAAGGCGGTGGTGTCGTCAATCACCACGATTTTACGGTGCATCCGACGGAACAGGTTGGTGCGCATCCCCATCAGCTTAGGGCGCGGATCGTAGTAGCGAAAAATCACCCCGGCGGCGGTCAGTTCGCCGACAAACTCATCGCTGAGATCCGGCGAGCCGTAGCCGTCAAGCAGCACCTCCACCTGAATACCGCGGCGGGCGGCTTTCAGCAGCACCGCGTGCAGCCGCCAGCCCACCTCATCTTCAAACCAGATAAAGGATTCGAGGATCACCCGCCGGCTGGCGCGACCAATAGCCGCAAACAGCGCCGGATAGTACTGGTCGCCGTTCTCCAGTAGCGTAATGCGGTTGCCTTCCTGCCAACGACATTTCACAAGTGTATCTCCACGCTAAGGGGCGCATGATCGGACAGATGCCGCCATTGTTTGAGGGCCAGCGCCTTCGGGTGGCTGGCGTGGGCGTTTTTGACATAAATACGATCGAGGCGCAGCAGCGGAAAACTGACCGGAAACGTACGCGCCGGCCGTCCGCGGGCGCGGGTAAAGATCTCTTCCAGCCCGGCTTGCGCTTTTAACGGCTGATTCGCCTGCTGACGCCAGTCGTTAAAATCCCCGGCCACCACCACCGGCTCACCGGCGGGGAGGGTATTGACCCATTCTGCCAGCATGGTCAACTGCGCCTGCCGTTGGTCGGCGCGTAAACCCAGGTGAACGCAGATCACATGGATCGTCACGCCGCTCTCTGGCGGCACGATGCGGCAGTAAAGCAGACCGCGTTTCTCGCCGTTGCCGACTGAAATATCCCGATTTTCATAGTATTCAATGGGAAAGCGCGACAGTACGGCATTGCCGTGGTGGCCTTCCGGATAGACTGCGTTGCGCCCGTAGGCGTAATCGCTCCACATGGTGTCGGCGAGAAATTCATAATGGGTGGTATCTGGCCAGTTCTCGATGTGCAGCGGGTGAACCTCGTGAGCACCCATCACTTCCTGCAGGCAAACAATATCCGCGCTGACGCTGCGCACGGCGTCGCGCAACTCGGGCAAAATAAAACGCCGATTAAACGCCGTAAAGCCTTTATGGGTGTTAATTGTCAGCACGTTCAACGAAAATCCCGACGTTGGCTCAGCCATAATTCTCCAGTAAATGTCACTTTCCTGAATAAAATAGTGTAGTAGACGTCACAAAAAGATGCGGTGTTACGGAATTTTCCGTAAAGTGCGGTACTCTGAGTAGCAGAGAAAAATCCTTCAGGAGAGAAGCCATGAAGTGGCAACAACGTGTACGCGTCGCAACAGGTCTTAGTTGCTGGCAGATTATGTTGCATCTACTGGTCGTGGCAGTGCTGGTGATGGGATGGATGAGCGGCGCGCTGGTGCGCGTCGGATTGGGGCTGTGCGTCCTCTATAGCGTCACGCTGCTGGCGATGCTGTTTTTGCAGCGTCACCACGAGGCGCGCTGGCGCGATGTGGGAGACTTCCTTGAGGAGCTCACCACCACCTGGTACTTTGGCGCGGCCATGATAGCGCTGTGGCTGCTGTCGCGCGTGCTGCACAACAACCTGCTGCTGGCCCTCGCCGGGCTGGTGATACTGGCAGGCCCGGCGGTGGTCTCGCTGCTGGCGAAAGATAAAAAACTACGCAATCTTTCTTCGGAACATCGCATACGCCGCTGAGCCGGTGGTGGCCGCTATGACCAGTAGCGGCCACAAACTTCCCCACACAATCTTCAGACTCGCATCCTTCAGATAAATTTGCTTGGTGATATCGGTAAAATGGCGGATCGGGTTTATCCAGGTCAGATCCTGCAGCCACTGCGGCATATTTTCCACCGGTGAAACGTAGCCCGAAAGCAGGATCGCCGGCATCATAAAGACGAACACGCCGATAAACGCCTGCTGCTGGGTGGCGCACAGCGATGAAATCAATAAACCGAAGCCCACCAGCGATAAGCCATAAATCACCATCGTGAAATAGAACAGCAGCAGCGAGCCGGCAAACGGGATCTGATAGGCCCAGATACCAATCGCCAGCACGATAGTCGCCTGCAGGGTGGCGACGATCAGCGCCGGCACTGCTTTGCCAACGAAGATTTGCCAGGTGGCGAGGGGCGAGACCAGCAGCTGATCGAGGGTACCCTGTTCGCGCTCACGGGCCACCGACAACGACGTCACGATCATCACTCCGATGGTGGTGATCATGGCGATAAGCGACGGCACCACGAACCACTTATAGTCGAGATTCGGGTTGTACCAGTTGCGCACCACCAGTTCGCTGTTGTTCGGCTTCGCTTTCCCCTCCAGCAGCTCCTGCTGATAGTTTTTTACGATCTGCTGCAGGTAGTTGGCGGCGATTTGCGCGCTGTTGGAGTTGCGCCCGTCGAGCAGGAGCTGCAGCGGGGCGGTTTGATAGTTGTCGAGATTACGCGAGAAATCCGCCGGGAAGCGTACCACCAGCAGGGCTTTTTGTTCATCGATGGTCGGCTGGATCGCTTGCGGGCTTTTCAGCAACAGGACGTGGGTAAAGGCTTTGGCGCGGGCGAAGCGCTGAGTGAGTTCCACCGCGTGGCGGCCGCTGTCTTCGTTGTAGATGGCGATGGTGGCGTTGGTCACCTCCAGCGTCGCGGCAAAGGGAAACAACAATACCTGAATCAGCACCGGCATGATTAAAATTGCCCGCGTTTGCGGCTCGCGCAGCAGCGACTGCAGCTCTTTGCGGATCAATGTCCATAAACGGTGAAACATAATTGCTCCTTTGGCCCATTCAACCACGCCGGGCGGCACTGCGTTTGCCCGGCCTGGGGGATCGGCGAACCGTATAATCGATGTTGGTTAAACCGTAGGCCCGGTCAGCGCAGCGCCACCGGGCAAAACCTAATCCAGACGCCGCTTGGTTTTTAACCACGTCAGGCCGATAAACATCACCGCCGACGCAATCAAAAACAGCACATTCACCAGCAGCACCACCGGAATATTGCCCGCCAGAAACAGGCTTTGCAGGGTGTTGACGAAATAGCGCGCCGGGATCACGTAGGTCACCGCGCGGATCACCGCCGGCATACTGTCTATCTGGAAAATAAACCCGGACAGCATAATCGACGGTAAAAACGCGGCATTCAGCGCCACCTGCGCGGCGTTAAACTGGTTGCGGGTAATGGTTGAGATCAGCAGCCCCATCCCCAGGGTGCTGAGCAAAAACAGACTGGTGATGACAAACAGGATCGGCAGCGAGCCGCGATAGGGCACGCCGAGAATAAATACCGACACCAGCATACAGAGCAACATCGCCAGCATGCCGAGGAAATAGTAGGGAATGAGCTTGCACAGCAGCAGTTCGGCGCGGGTGATCTCCGTCGACAGCAGCGCCTCCATGGTGCCGCGCTCCCATTCGCGCGCCACCACCAGCGAGGTCAGGATCGCGCCGACCACGGTCATGATGATGGTAATTGCGCCGGGGATAATAAAGTGCTGGCTAATAGCCGCCGGGTTAAACCAGTAGCGCATCTGCACGTCGATCAGCGGTTCAAAGGTTTCGCCGCGGTCTTCCGCCCGCTGCTGCTGCCAGATCTGCCAGATACCTTCCACGTAGCCCTGAGCGAAGTTGGCGGTATTGGGCTCGCTGCCGTCGGTGATGAGCTGCAGCGGTGCGTCGGCGCCGGCGCGGGCCATCTGGCGGTCGAAGTCCACCGGAATGACCACCATGGCGCGGATGCGCCCGGCCTGCATCATTTGAATCAGTTGCTGGCGATTATCGCTGACCGTGGCGTCGATATAGGGCGAGCCGGTCATGGTATGGACGAAATCCAGCGCCTCTTCGCTCTGTTGCTCCAGCAATACGCCGACCCGCAGTTTGCTGGAGTCGAGGTTAATGCCATAGCCGAAGATAAACAGCAGGAGTAGCGGGATCACCACCGCGATCAGCCAGCTGCTGGGATCGCGGACGATCTGCCGGGTCTCTTTCACGCACAGGGCGCGGACCCGCCGCCAGGAGAGAATGCTATTGCTCATGGCTATTCTCCTTATCCCAGCGGTTAATCAGGGTAATGAACGCCTGCTCCATGGTCGGGTCCGTCTGGCTGTCATCCGCTGCCTGGGCCTTCAGCGCGTCCGGGGTGCCGCTGGCGATAAGTTTACCGTGGTAAACCAGCCCGATACGGTCGCAGTATTCCGCCTCATCCATAAAGTGGGTGGTCACCATCACCGTCACCCCTTTATCGACCATGCTGTTGATATGCAGCCAGAACTCGCGGCGGGTGAGGGGGTCGACGCCGGAGGTCGGTTCATCGAGAAACAGAATATCGGGCTCATGCATCAGCGAGCAGGCCAGCGCCAGCCGCTGCTTGTAGCCGAGCGGCAGCTCGTCGGCGGCGTGACGGGCGATACTTTTCAGGCCAAAGGCATCGCTCATTCGGGCGATTTTTTCATTTTGCGCCCGGCCGCGCAGGCCATAGACGCCGGAGAAAAAGCGCAGGTTCTGCTCGACGCTGAGGTTGCCGTACAGCGAAAATTTTTGCGCCATATAGCCCAGATGCTGGCGCGCCTTGCCAGAGCTGACCTTAAGATCCATCCCCAGCACCAGCGCTTTGCCGGAGGTGGGCACCAGCAGGCCGCACATCATTTTGAAGGTGGTGGATTTCCCGGCGCCGTTGGGGCCGAGCAGGCCGAAAATTTCACCGCGCTTAACCTGGAAATCGACGTGGTCGGTAGCGGCGAAATCACCAAACTTTTTCGTTAACGACTGGGCTTCAATGACCGTTTCGTCTTTGCTGCCGTCAACACGATGGATAATCGCTCCCAACGGCGATTCGGCGGTTCCCGCTCCGCCGAGCAGATCGATAAACGCATCTTCAAAGCGCGGCGCGGTGTCGGCCACCTGCAGCGGCGGCATGTCGCCATGCTGCTGGACTTCCTCAATGCGGGCGTCCTTTTTCAGGATCAGGCGCACCGATTTGCCCTGGATCACGCCATCGCTGACCTGCGGCAGCTTCAGCGCCCGCTGCAGCAGACGGCGGTTGTTTTCCTGTGGGCTGGAGACGAGGAAACTGCGCCCGGCCATGGTTTGCGTCAGCGCCGTCGGCTCACCCTGGTAGAGCAGTTTGCCTTCGTTCATCAGCAGCACGTCGCGGCATTGTTCCGCTTCATCGAGATAGGAGGTGCTCCACAGGATCAGCATGCCGTCGCCGGCCAGCTCGTGCACCATCTGCCACAGCTCGCGGCGCGAGATAGGGTCGACGCCGACGCCGGGCTCATCCAGCAGCAGTACTTTCGGGTCGCCCACCAGGGTACAGGCGAGCCCCAGCTTTTGCTTCATGCCGCCGGAAAGCTTGCCTGCCAGCCGTTCGGTGAACGGGCCAAGGGAGGTGAACTCCAGCAGACGGTCGAAAATTTTCTTCCGCGCCTCGCCGGTGACGCTGCGCAGGTCGGCGTACAGGGTCAGGTTTTCCATCACCGTCAGATCTTCATACAGGCCGAACTTCTGCGGCATATAGCCGAGCACCGCGTGCAGGGCGCTGTCGTCTTTTAGCGGGTCGAAGCCGATCACGCTGGCGCGGCCCTCATCAGGCTTGAGCAAACCGGCCAGCATTCGCATCAGGGTGGTTTTCCCCGCGCCGTCGGGCCCCACCAGCCCGGTGACGTAGCCGGCGTGGATCGTGCAGGTGAGCGGCGCCACCGCTGGCCTGTCCATTCCGGGAAAACGGCGGCTCAGACCGTTTAAGGCAATGATGGCCTCACTCATGTCCGTTCCCGTGGTTAAAGGAGACGGTCACCGGCATCCCCTGGCGCAGGGCGCCGTCGGCATCGTTCACCACAATACGCAGACGATAAACGAGGTCGGTACGCAGATCCGGCGTTTCAACGGTCTTCGGCGTGAATTCAGCGCTTGGCGAGACAAAGCCGATTTTGCCGTGATAGGGCTTATCCGGCCGGCTGTCGGTATACAGCAGCACTTCACGTCCCGGCTGCGCCTGACCAAGGTTTTTTTCGTCAACATAGGCGCGGACCCATACCGGATGGGTTAACGACAGCGTCAGTACGGTGCCGCCGGCGTTGAGCATGGTGCCGGGCTCGACGGCGCGGGTCATCAGCGTACCGTCGGAAGGGGCGGTGAGCACGGTATCGTGCAGGTCCAGTTTAGCCTGGGCCAGCGCCGCCTGCGCCTGTTCCAGACTGGCTTTGGCCTGGGCAATCTCCTGCGGGCGGTTACCGGCGCGATACTGACGCAGTTTATCCTGCGCCGATTTGAGCGTTGCCTGCGCCTGGTCGCGTGAGGAGCGGGCGTTCTCCAGATCGTTGGCGGAAATCGCGCTGCTGGCGCGCAGCCCGAGCTGGCGCTGATAAAAGTTTTGCGCATAGTCGTAAGCGGCCTGCGCCTGTTTCACCGCCGCCGCGGCCTGGGCAATCTCTTCCGCGCGGTAGCCGGCCATCATCAGGTCATACTGCGCCTGGGCGGTGGAGACGTTGGCCTGGGCCTGCAGCAGGGCATTTTCATACGGCGCGCGATCAAGCTCGCCGAGAGTTTGCCCGGCGCGGATGCTGTCGCCTTCGTCGACGGTCAGCGAAGCCAGTCTGCCGCCGACGCGGAAGCTCATGTTGACGGTGCGGATATCGACATTGCCATACAGGGTCAGCGGCTGCTGCCGGCTGCTCTGGTACCACCACCAGCCGCCGCCCAGCGCGGCGAGAAGAATCACGATCAGCAGAATGACGACGACGGGTTTTTTCATCAGCCCAAACTCCTTTGCGATAACCCATGCAGAATGAAATCGATATGACAGGTAATGACCTCGAAAATCTGTTCGGTCTTTTGCGCGTCAAACTGCGTCCAGCCGGTGCGTAGCAGGATGGTTTCACGCCCAAGACGGAAAGCCAGCACCTCGCCCAGCAGGGCGTGGGTGTGGAGGATCATTTGCGTATCACCGGCATCGCGGCCTGTCCAGGCGGCAATCAGCCGGGTGAGATAGTGGTGCAGGGGGGCGATCACCTGCTGGTGGATCAGATGGTAGGCGGCGGTCGGCGCCAGCTGCTCACGGGAAATGAATTTGCTTAAGTTGACCGTATCATCCTGGGTCAGCAGCAGGATCATGTTATGGCAGGCGTTGAGAATGAGGGCGCGTATTGCCTGGCGATCCGGCGACTTCCCGGCGAGCAGGGCCTCCGCCGCTTCGGCCTGTGGGCGAAAATTGTCGCCGATAAAATCGGCGATCCATTGGGCACAGGCGAGATATAAGTCGTCTTTCGAGCCAAAATAATAGGTGATAGCGGCGATATTCTGCCCGGCCTGGGCGGCGATATCGCGGGTGGTGGCATGCTGACCATACTCGCCAAACTGGGCGATAGCGGCCGCGATAAGCTGATTTTTTGCCTGTTCGCCTTTACTGGTCATCGCGCTCGGTAAAAGTTAATCAATCGATTGATTAACTTTAGGCCTCGATCGGCGGTTTGTCCACCAGCCGGGATCAAATATGGAACCCTTCCTCTTTCAGCTCCCCGGCGACCCAGGCGAAGAAACGCTGGACCTTCTCCTTCTGTTCATTGGCATGGGGAAGAACGAAGTGGTGCGCGCCGACCGGCATACTCCGCTCGTCGTCAAATACCGGCGTCAGCTGCCCCTGACGCACGTGCCCGCCGGCCAGCAGATTGCTTTCGAGGATCACGCCCATCCCCATTCTGGCCGCCTCGATGCTCATGTACGACCGGTCGAAATTAAAAATGAAGTTTTTATGCCAGCCGCGGACCTTGTGCCACGACAGCCAACTGCTCCAGTTAATTAAGGTGCTGTCGGAGTGGATCAGATCGCAGGCCAGCAGATCTTCCACCGCATGCACAGGATGGCTGGCTAAATAAGACGCTGCGCTGTAGGGCAGGACGCACTCATTTTTAATGGTTCTGACCAACAGCGTTGGCCACTGTGATAGCCCGTGACGAATATCGATATCAATATTATCCCGGGAGAACTGGATGCTTTCGTAGGAACAGGTCAGGCTGATTTTTAACTCCGGCCACGCCTGGCGAAATTTATCCAGGCGAGGCATCAACCACAGCAGGCCGAAGCTCGGCGCCGAGTGAATACGTAAATAATCCTGATGGATATCATTGATCACCTGGCTGGTGGCCTGGCCAATCATATTCAGCGCCCCGGAGACCTCTTTGAGATATTTTTCTCCCACCGCCGTTAACATGACGCCTTTACTGCTGCGGGAGAACAGTTTTTTCCCCAGAAAGTGCTCCAGGCTGGCTATCTGATGGCTGACCGCCGAGGCGGTAATATTGAGATTCTCTGCGGCCAGGTTGAGGCTGCCGGTAGCGGCGACTTCAATAAAGGCCTGGATATTGCGTAAAGAGGGCATCGGCAAATTTTTATTGGGCAGCGGTTGACTCATGGCAGCATCCTGGGCAGGGCGTTTCTAAAAGAAAATAGCGAATAGCGTGGCGCAGTCGTGATAGCCAGCATAGGGAAAAGGAAAAAAATGATTTTAATTTGTGATGGGCTTAACAATTTATCTCGTTAAAAGCGCGCGTGTCAGTAAAGACTAAAAATTTGCGGGAAGTCACTAACTCAATTTTTCTCAATCATAATTGAGGTTTTTTGAATACCGTTTCATTTTGGGGTTGTTATATTCCTCTCACAGGCCTGATCACAAACGGCGATGCGTTGAGATCGCCATTATAAAACACCTAACCACCTGTTTAGCTGAGCGAAAAGATATTTATCTTTTGCTGCTGTATGGAAAGTGAAAACGCGGTGATCCGAAGCGGCAACGGGCAGCGAAGTGGATGAGGTATAAGATGAGGAAACCCTATGTCACGTATAGATACACTAGTCTGTACTGACGCCAGGAAAACGAAATATCGTTTCGTGGTTTTGACGATGATTTTCCTGGTGTATGCCATCAATTACGCCGACAGAACCAATATTGGCGCGGTTCTGCCGTTTATCATTGATGAGTTTCATATCAATAATTTTGAAGCCGGGGCCATCGCCAGTATGTTTTTCCTCGGCTATGCGGTAAGCCAGATCCCGGCCGGTTTTTTCATCGCCAAACGCGGTACCCGGGGGCTGGTTTCGCTGTCCATTTTCGGCTTCTCCGCCTTTACCTGGCTGATGGGCACGGTGAGCTCCGTGTTTGGCCTGAAGCTGGTGCGTCTGGGACTGGGGCTAAGCGAAGGGCCTTGCCCGGTGGGGCTGGCTTCCACCATAAATAACTGGTTTCCACCAAAAGAGAAAGCCACGGCAACCGGCGTTTACATCGCGGCGACCATGTTTGCGCCGATTATTGTCCCGCCGCTGGCGGTGTGGATTGCGGTGACCTGGGGCTGGCGGTGGGTCTTTTTCTCCTTCGCGATACCCGGGATTGTGGCAGCGATAGCCTGGTATCTATTGGTGAAGTCAAAGCCATCAGAAAGCGGATTTGTTTCACAAAGTGAACTGGCAGAGATTAATGCCGGGCGTGAAAGTCATAATAATAGCGTACGCGAAAATATATTAATTGCCGATCGATTCACCTGGCTGGATAAAATCATTCGGGTAAAGAAGATGGCGCCAATTGATACGGCGAAAGGCTTATTCACCTCAAAAAATATTCTCGGTGACTGCCTAGCGTATTTTATGATGGTTAGCGTGCTGTACGGATTATTAACCTGGATCCCGCTGTACTTAGTCAAAGAGCGTGGCTTTGATGTAATGAGTATGGGTTTCGTGGCCAGTATGCCGTGCATCGGCGGCTTTATTGGCGCGATTGGCGGCGGGTGGATTTCAGATAAAGTCCTGGGCCGCCGACGTAAACCCACCATGATGTTTACTGCCGTGTCAACGGTGGTCATGATGTTAATTATGCTGAATATCCCGGCAAGCACCCTGGCGGTCTGTATTGGATTATTTTTTGTCGGTTTTTGTTTGAATATCGGCTGGCCGGCTTTTACCGCCTACGGTATGGCCGTTTCGGACAGCAAAACCTATCCAATCGCCTCTTCCATAATTAATAGCGGCGGCAACCTCGGTGGATTTGTCGCGCCGATGGCAGCCGGTTTCTTACTTGATAAAACCGGGAGTTTTAATTCTGTATTTACCTATTTTGGTATCTGCGCCGCCATTGGTTTGGTGGTGATTCTTTTCCTCGATGAACCACAATAACGGAAATATATCCTGTTAATTAATATGACGTAATGTCATGGAGTGAAACTATGTTATTAAAAGATAAAGTCGCCATTATTACTGGCGCGGCCTCAGCACGCGGCTTGGGCTTTGCCACCGCGAAATTATTCGCCGACAACGGCGCGAAAGTGGTCATTATCGACCTCAATGGTGAAGCCAGCAAAACCGCGGCGGCGGCATTAGGCGAAGGCCATCTCGGCCTGGCGGCGAACGTCGCCGACGAAGTGCAGGTACAGGCGGCCATCGAACAAATTCTGGCGAAATATGGCCGGGTTGATGTGCTGGTGAATAACGCCGGGATTACCCAGCCGCTGAAGCTGATGGAGATCAAGCGCGCCAACTATGACGCGGTACTTGATGTCAGCCTGCGCGGTACGCTGCTGATGTCGCAGGCGGTTATTCCCACCATGCGGGCGCAAAAATCCGGCAGCATTGTCTGCATCTCGTCCGTTTCCGCCCAGCGCGGCGGCGGTATCTTCGGCGGCCCGCACTACAGCGCGGCAAAAGCCGGGGTGCTGGGTCTGGCGCGGGCGATGGCGCGCGAGCTTGGCCCGGATAACGTCCGCGTTAACTGCATCACCCCGGGGCTGATTCAGACCGACATTACCGCCGGCAAGCTGACCGACGACATGACGGCCAACATTCTTGCCGGGATCCCGATGAACCGCCTCGGCGATGCGGTAGACATCGCGCGCGCTGCGCTGTTCCTCGGCAGCGACCTCTCTTCCTACTCCACCGGTATCACCCTGGACGTTAACGGCGGCATGTTAATTCACTAAGCGAGGCAAACAGATGAAGATGACCGAATCACAAAAAGTCGCCGCGGCGGCGTGGCGTATTCGCCGTTACGCCCTGCAAATGGGGGAAGTGCAGGGGCAGGGCTATATCGGCCAGGCGCTGGGCTATGCCGATGTGCTGGCCACCGCCTTCAGCCACGCCATGACCTATCGTCCGGAAGATCCCGAGTGGGAGGGGCGCGATCGCTTCCTGCTCTCTCATGGCCATTACGCTATCGCTTATTATGCCGCGCTGCTGGAGGCGGGCATTATCCCGGAAGCCGAGCTGGAAACTTACGGCTCCGACGACAGCCGCCTGCCGATGTCCGGCATGGCGACCTACACCCCAGGCATGGAGATGTCCGGCGGTTCGCTGGGACAGGGGCTGTCCATTGCCGTCGGCATGGCGCTTGGGCTGCGGCAGAAACAGAGCACGGCCTGGGTCTACAACTCCATGTCCGATGGGGAGCTGGACGAAGGGTCGACCTGGGAAGCGGCGATGTCGGCGGCTCACTATGGCCTGAGCAACCTGATTAACCTTGTCGACGTCAACAAACAGCAGGCCGACGGCGATTCACGCAAAATCCTCGGCTTTGAGCCGCTGCATGAAAAATGGGCCGCCTTCGGCTGGTACGTACAGCGCGTGGACGGTAACGATCTGCCGGCGGTGATGGCCGCCTTTGACAACGCGAAAAGTTATTCCGGCAACCAGCCGCGGGTCATTTTATGCGACACGCTGATGGGCAAAGGGGTGCCGTTCCTCGAAACCCGCGATAAAAACCATTTTATTCGCGTCGATGCCGACGAATGGCAAAAAGCGATTGCGGTGCTGGATGCTAACAAACCAGAAGGAGTGCTGTAATGAGCCAGAGTCAACCCCGTTTAAAAACGTCGGCGATGATCGCCTCGATTGCCGATGAGGGCCAGGCGACCATCTCTGCGCCCTTCGGCGTCGCGCTGTCAAAACTGGCGGCGCAGCGTCCGGAAATCGTCGGCATGACCGCGGACCTGTCAAAATATACCGATCTGCATATTTTCGCCCAGGCCTTCCCGGATCGTTTCTTCCAGATGGGCATGGCCGAGCAGCTGCTGATGGCGGCGGCGGGGGGAATGGCGAAGGAGGGATTTATTCCTTTCGCCACCACCTATGCCGCCTTTGCAACCCGTCGCGCCTATGATTTTATTCATCAGGTCATCGCTGAAGAGCATCTGAACGTGAAGATCTGCGCGGCGCTGCCGGGCCTGACGACCGGTTATGGCCCCAGCCATCAGGCCACTGAAGATCTGGCGATTATGCGCGGTATCCCCGGCATGGTCATCGTCGATCCTTGCGATGCGCTGGAGATAGAGCAGGCGGTGCCGGCCATTGCCGATCACCAGGGGCCGGTGTATATGCGCCTGCTGCGCGGTAAGGTGCCGCTGGTGCTGGATAAATACGACTATCAGTTCGAACTGGGTAAAGCAAAGCTGCTGGAGGACGGCAACGATGTGCTGATCATCTCCTCCGGGCTGATGACCATGCGCGCGCTGGAGGCGGTTGAAAAGCTGCGGGCCGATAACATCAGCGTGGCGGTCCTGCACGTGCCGACCATCAAACCGCTGGATGAAAAAGCGATTATTGAACAGGCGTCGAAGCCAGGTCGTCTGGTGGTGACTGCGGAAAACCACACCGCGGTCGGCGGCCTGGGGGAGGCGGTGGCCGCGCTGTTGATGCGTAAGGGTGTGCGCTGTGAGCTGGATACTGTGGGGCTGCCCGACGCGTTCCTGTTAGCCGGCGCGCTGCCGACCCTTCACGATCGCTACGGCATCTCCACCGCGAAGATCGTTGAAAAACTTAAGTATCGTCTGCGTTAATCGCTTTGCCATGACGCACCAGGCCGCTGAGCTCGCTCAGCGGCCTTCTCATGCCCGCCAGCCAGGCGCGGTATTCTTTTGCAGATTTTATGCGGCCTGTCACAAAATCTGCTAGACTGCGCCCCTTCATGGCATTGTGGTTTTTGCCATCTCTTATCGCAATAATCTCCCTGAAAACTACGCCCTTCACCGGGCCGGGGCGGTTCGGAGTTGTTATGTCTTTTGATTCCCTTGGCCTGAATCCCGATATCCTGCGCGCTGTCGCTGAGCAGGGCTACGTTGAGCCGACCCCTATCCAACAGCAGGCGATCCCGGCAGTAATGCAGGGGCGCGACCTGATGGCCAGCGCCCAGACCGGTACCGGTAAGACGGCGGGCTTTACCCTGCCGCTGCTGCAGCGCCTGATTGACAAAGAGCCGCACGCAAAGGGTCGCCGTCCGGTACGCGCGCTGATCCTGACCCCGACCCGTGAGCTGGCGGCGCAGGTGGGCGAGAACGTCCGCGATTACAGCAAGTACCTGAATATTCGCTCGCTGGTGGTATTCGGCGGCGTGAGCATCAACCCGCAGATGATGAAGCTGCGCGGTGGCGTCGACATCCTCGTTGCCACCCCGGGCCGTCTGCTGGACCTCGAACATCAGAACGCGGTCAGCCTTGATAGCGTGGAAATCCTTGTGCTGGACGAAGCGGACCGCATGCTGGATATGGGCTTTATCCATGACATCCGTCGCGTACTGGCTAAACTGCCGGCGCGTCGACAGAACCTGCTGTTCTCGGCCACCTTCTCCGACGAGATCAAGGGCCTGGCCGAGAAACTGCTGCACAACCCGCTGGAAGTGGAAGTGGCGCGTCGCAACACCGCGTCCGAGCAGATCACCCAGCACGTCCATTTCGTTGATAAGAACCGCAAGCGCGAACTGTTGTCGCAGCTGATCGGCGAAGGCAACTGGCAGCAGGTGCTGGTGTTTACCCGCACCAAGCATGGCGCCAACCACCTCGCGGAGCAGCTTAATAAAGACGGCATCCGCAGCGCGGCGATCCATGGCAACAAGAGCCAAGGAGCGCGTACCCGCGCGCTG
The DNA here is from genome assembly GCF_033100215.1 of Klebsiella sp. w6. Classification (NCBI taxonomy): domain Bacteria; kingdom Pseudomonadati; phylum Pseudomonadota; class Gammaproteobacteria; order Enterobacterales; family Enterobacteriaceae; genus Klebsiella; species Klebsiella sp. w6. Next base: position 3,850,886 of record NZ_CP136907.1, on the reverse strand, counting down.
GCCGACTTTAAATCCGGCGGCATTCGCGTGCTGGTGGCGACCGATATCGCCGCCCGTGGTCTGGATATCGAAGAGCTGCCGCACGTGGTGAACTACGAGCTGCCGAACGTACCGGAAGATTACGTCCACCGTATCGGCCGTACCGGTCGCGCGGCGGCCACTGGTGAAGCCTTGTCGCTGGTGTGTGTGGATGAGCATAAGCTGCTGCGCGATATCGAGCGCCTGCTGAAAAAAGAGATCCCGCGCATCGCGATTGCCGGCTATGAGCCGGATCCGTCCATTAAAGCCGAACCTATCCAGAACGGTCGCCAGCAGCGCGGCGGCGGTCGTGGGCAAGGTCAGGGACGCGGTGGCCAGGGTCAGGGACGCAGCGGACAGCCGCGCAGCCAGAACAGCGCCCCGCGCCGTCAGGACGGCGAGGCGCCGAAAGCGCGTACGCAGGACGGCAAACCGCCGCGCCGCCGTCGTCCGCGTAAACCGGCTGGCGAATAACACGCTGATGCCTCGGCCGCGATAACGCGGCCCGGCTCAGGCCCGTCTGTCCGCTACGCGGCGGCGGGCCTTTTTCTTTCCATTACACTATTTGTCGAGCACGCTTCCACACTCAGCAGAAAGCAATACCTCCAGGCGGGCAAAAATGGCACAATAGTGGCTGTTTATACAGTATTCAGGTTTTCTCATGGCTTTGACCGCTGCGCTGAAAGCGCAAATCGCCGCCTGGTATAAGGCGCTTCAGGAACAGATCCCGGACTTTATTCCCCGCCCCCCGCAGCGGCAGATGATCGCCGATGTGGCGAAAACTCTCGCCGGGGAAGAGGGCAGGCATCTGGCTATCGAAGCGCCGACCGGCGTAGGTAAAACGCTGTCATACCTGATCCCGGGCATCGCCATCGCCCGGGAGGAACAAAAAACGCTGGTGGTTAGCACCGCCAACGTCGCCCTGCAGGATCAAATCTACAGTAAAGACCTGCCGCTGCTGCGTAAAATTATTCCCGACCTGCGCTTTACCGCCGCCTTCGGTCGTGGGCGCTACGTCTGTCCGCGTAACCTGACGGCACTGGCCAGCACCGAGCCGTCACAGCAGGATCTGCTGGCCTTCCTCGATGACGATCTCACCCCGAACAACCAGGCCGAGCAGAAGCTGTGTGCGACCCTGAAGCAGGACCTCGACAGCTACCGCTGGGACGGCCTGCGCGATCATACCGATAAAGCCATCGATGACGCGCTGTGGAGCCGGCTGAGCACCGATAAGGCCAGCTGCCTGAACCGCAACTGCCACTACTATCGCGAGTGCCCGTTCTTCGTGGCGCGGCGGGAAATTCAGGAGGCGGAAGTGGTGGTGGCCAACCATGCGCTGGTGATGGCGGCGATGGAGAGCGAGGCAGTGCTGCCGGAGCCGAAAAACCTGCTGTTGGTCCTCGATGAAGGCCATCATCTGCCGGACGTCGCCCGCGACGCGCTGGAGATGAGCGCCGAGATCACCGCCCCCTGGTTTCGCCTGCAGCTGGATCTGTTCTGCAAGCTGGTCGCCACCTGCATGGAGCAGTTTCGTCCGAAAACCACGCCGCCGCTGGCCAATCCGGAGCGGCTCACCGGCCATTGCGAGGAGCTGTTCGAGCTGATTGCGTCGTTGAATAATATTCTCAATCTCTACATGCCCGCCGGTCAGGAAGCGGAGCATCGCTTCCCGATGGGCGAACTGCCGCAGGAGGTGATGGAGATCTGCCAGCGGCTGGCGAAGCTCACCGAGATGCTGCGCGGGCTGGCGGAGCTGTTTCTTAACGATCTCAGCGAAAAGACCGGCAGCCATGACGTGGTGCGCCTGCATCGGGTGCTGCTGCAGATGAACCGCGCGCTCGGCATGTTTGAAAGCCAAAGCAAGCTATGGCGCCTGGCGTCGCTGGCGCAATCCTCAGGCGCGCCGGTAACCAAATGGGCGACGCGAGTGGTGCGCGACGGCCAGATCCATGTCTGGTTCCACTGTGTCGGCATCCGCGTCAGCGATCAGCTGGAACGGCTGCTGTGGCGCAGCGTGCCGCATATCGTCGTGACGTCAGCGACGCTGCGCTCGCTAAACAGCTTCTCGCGCCTGCAGGAGATGAGTGGTCTGAAGGAGAAAGCGGGTGACCGCTTCGTGGCGCTGGATTCGCCGTTCAACCACGTGGAGCAGGGGAAAATTATTATTCCTCAAATGCGCTATGAACCGCTGATGGATAACGAAGAGCAGCACATTGCCGAGATGGCGGCCTATTTTCGCCAGCAGGTAGAGAGCAAGAAACATCTCGGGATGCTGGTGCTGTTTGCCAGCGGGCGGGCGATGAACCGCTTCCTGGAGCATGTGACCGATCTGCGCCTGATACTGCTGGTGCAGGGCGACCAGCCGCGCTATCGGCTGGTGGAGCTGCATCGCAAACGGGTGGAAAGCGGCGAGCGCAGCGTGCTGGTGGGTCTGCAGTCCTTTGCCGAAGGGCTGGATTTAAAGGGCGATCTGCTAAGCCAGGTACATATCCATAAAATCGCCTTTCCGCCCATCGACAGCCCGGTAGTGATCACCGAAGGCGAATGGCTGAAAAGCCTTAATCGTTACCCTTTCGAGGTACAGAGTTTGCCCAGCGCCTCCTTTAATCTTATTCAGCAGGTGGGGCGTCTGATCCGCAGCCATCACTGCTGGGGAGAGGTGGTGATTTACGATAAGCGTCTGTTGACCAAAAACTATGGCGCGCGTCTACTGAACGCGTTACCTGTTTTTCCCATAGAGCAGCCGGGCGTCCCGGAGGTTATAGTAAAACGGAAAGCAAAACAGACAGCAAAACAGTCAGGCCGCAAACGTCGCTGACGCCGGCGCGTGATGCACCAGGGGGAGCCATGGAGTACAGCAAAATTATAAAAGAGGTGGGTCGCGGTAAGAATCATGCCCGCGACCTCGATGAAGAGACCGCCCGTGCGCTCTATGCGCGGATGCTGGACGGCGAGGTGCCGGAGCTGGAGCTGGGGGGAATATTAATCGCCCTGCGCATCAAAGGCGAAGGCGAAGCGGAGATGAAAGGGTTTTACGCGGCGATGCAGCAGCATACGCTGCGCCTGACCCCGCCGGCCGGCAAGCCGATGCCGATTGTCATCCCCAGCTACAACGGCGCGCGCAAGCAGGCGAACCTGACGCCGCTGCTGGCGATGCTTCTGCACAAGCTGGGGTTTCCGGTGGTGGTTCACGGTGTCAGTCACGATCCCACCCGGGTGCTGACCGAGACCATTTTTACCCTGCTGGATATTCCGGCCACCCGGCACGCCGGACAGGCTCAGGCGCAGCTGGAGGGCCATGAACCGGTGTATATCCCGGTGGGGGCTTTCTGTCCGCCGCTGGAGAAACAGCTGGCGATGCGCTGGCGGATGGGCGTGCGCAACAGCGCCCATACCCTGGCCAAGCTGGCTACACCGTTTGGCGAAGCGGAGGCATTGCGTCTCTCCAGCGTGTCGCATCCGGAATATGTTCCGCGGGTGGCGAACTTCTTTCGTGAGACCGGTGGCCGCGCGCTGTTGATGCACGGTACCGAGGGCGAAGTGTATGCCAACCCGCAGCGCTGCCCGCAGATCAGCCTGATCGATGAGCAGGGCGTGCGGGTGCTGTACGAACGCCAGACTGAGACGGCAGCGGAGGCGGTGGTCCTGCCGGCCTCGAAAGATCCCGAGGTCACGGCGCGCTGGATCGAGCGCTGCGTCGCCGGCGTCGAACCGGTGCCCCACTCGTTGAAAATTCAGCTTGCCTGTTGTCTGCTGGCCAGCGGGGAAGTCACCACCCTGGAGCAGGGCCTCAGCCGCGTCAACGACTGCTGGTGATCGGATCTGCAGGATAAAAAAAGCCCGTCCGGTGGCTCGGACGGGCAAGGCAAGGGTATTAAAGGTCTTTTCAGGGTTAATTCAGTGGCTTACAGAGGGAACAGCGATTATTTATAGATAACCGCAGTACCGCTCAGTTTGTTGTTGGTGTTAGCGGAAGTAATGCTGTAGCCGGTCGCGCCAGCGGCTTCGGCTTTAGCAGCCAGTTTTGCTTCCAGACCATCTAAAGTGGTTGCGCCTTGCGCAGACACCACACCGATTTTATTCATGCTTTCTGCCTGAGCGGGGGTGACCGGTTCGGCGGCAAAGGCGCCGAAGGAAAGGGCGGTCAGAGCGATGGCAGCGGCAGCATATTTGATGTTTTTCATAGTTAATCTCTCGCAGGTTGTTCTGTTCAGGGGACGATGTTCCGTCGATGTGATAAGTATCACGCTTTTTTGCGGGAGATAAAATCGAAGGAAATTCACAGTCTTCATCGAATTTTTTGAATGATTAATAATTTACTGATTATTAATAAATTATTTCTCATTCTTTTCGTCACGAAGCGTAGCGAGGAAGACCGACGCGTTTAAGGGCACATATTGCGACTTTTTCCGCCAAAAAATGTGCGCGAAAAGATAATGCGAAAGGCTGTCATGAACGGTAAAGGAAAGTCAGCGTAGCTGGCTATCCTTGGATCCGCGGCGATTATATCCTGAAAATGTATTGTTATGTAAATCTTTCTCCTGCTGGCACTTCACGCAATATCTGACCCCTGGGATGGCCTGTCGACGGGCCTCCGGAATCGGCTCCCCACATTCATCACAAAATTTGTTGCTTTCGCCGCGCGGAAGCTCGCGGCGCGCGCGAGCCACCGCATCGTCAATGGTGCTGTCGATCTGATCCTGAACGGCCCCATCGCCTGCCCAACCTGATGCCATCGTCTGCCTCCTGTGAAAGGTTATTGATAAATTATAGCTGAACCGTGCAGTCGGTTACCGCTACTGGCGGCATTGACCCGCCAGGCTATCGCCCCCTGGCGGTGGGCCTTATCCGCGAGGGCGGCCACCAGATCATCAAGGGTGCTGGCACCGGAGGCGGAGACGGTGCCGACAGGGCGGAGCGGCCCGGCATAGGGCAGTACGGGTGTCGGTGGCAGGGGAGAGGCCGCGGTGGCATGAGCGGTGAGCGCAGCGGCGAATAGCAGCGAGGTGATTTTCATCAGCATATCCTCATAAACAGCATGGGACATAGCTTAAGTGTAGGTCTTTCCCGACCGTGCGATAGGGAATTTTTAATGCAAAACAAGGCGTTTAGTAGGCTACCGGCGCAGGGCAGCGGTACTCTGGCCGGTAGATTATTTAGCGGGCGTCAGGGCGGATCATGTCAAAACGCAGACTATCATCAATACTGTAATAGGCGCTCGGACCTCCGGCGCGCAGGATCGGCTGGGCGCGGGCGGTTTGATAGATGCCGTTGTCCAGCAGTGATTCATCAATATGCACGGCGACCACTTCGCCGAGCACCAGCCACGTATCAACAGGGTTACCGTCGGCGGTGGTGAGTTGAATACATTGCGACAGACGGCACTCAAAGTTCACCGGACTCTCCGCGACTCGGGGGGCGCTGACCAGGCGGCTGGCGGCGGCGGTGAGACCGGCGCGCACGAACTCGTCCTCATGGTGCGGGATCGAGGCAGACGTTTCATTCATCGCCACGGCCAGCGGTCGCGTCGCCAGGTTCCAGACGAACTCCTTTGTTTCGACGATATTTCGCACGCTGTCTTTCCAGCCGCTGCTGGCGAAACCAATGATCGGCGGGCGATAGTTAAAGCAGTTAAAAAAGCTGTATGGCGCCAGATTTCGCTGGCCCTCGGCGTCCTGCGAGGCGATCCAGCCTATCGGGCGAGGCCCGATTATCGCGTTCAGCGGGTCGTGCGGCAGGCCGTGGCCCTGCGAAGGTTGATAAAAGTACATGCTGCACCTGTCACGGATAAAGGAGATATCCAGACTCCCTTATTTACCGCGCCGCCGTCAACGGGTATCTTACGCGGCTGTTCAAAGGAGATTGTCATGAAAGCCCAGAAACCGGGGTTACACCCGCGTAACCGCCACCATCAACGCTACGACCTGCCTGCGCTCTGCCAGGCGCATCCTGACCTGCAGGGATACATTACGCTCAATCCGCTGGGTGAGCAGACCATTGATTTTGCCAATCCGCAGGCAGTAAAGGCGTTGAATAAAGCGCTGCTGGCGCATTTCTACGCGGTCAAACACTGGGACATTCCTGACGGTTTTCTCTGTCCGCCGGTGCCCGGGCGTGCCGATTATATTCATCATCTGGCGGATCTGCTGGCGCAGGATAGTGGCGAGGTGCCGAAGCAAGCCACGATCCTTGATATTGGTACCGGCGCCAACCTCATCTATCCCCTGATCGGCGTTCACGAGTACGGCTGGCGCTTTACCGGCAGCGAAATCAGCCCGGAAGCCTTCGCCAGCGCGCAGGCGATTGTCAATGGCAACCCCGGATTGACCCGGCAGATCCGTCTGCGTCGGCAAAAAGAGAGCCAGGCCATCTTCCACGGCGTCATCCACAAAAACGAGACCTATGACGCCACGCTGTGTAATCCGCCGTTCCATGACTCCGCAGAGAGCGCCCGGGCGGGCGGTGAGCGCAAGCGCCGCAATCTCGGACTCGGCGCCGACAGCGCGCTTAACTTTGGCGGTCAGCAGCAGGAGCTGTGGTGCGAAGGAGGCGAAGTGGCCTTTATCTCGCAGATGATCCGCGAAAGTCAGGCCTTCGCCCGCCAGGTGAAATGGTTTACCTCGCTGGTGTCGCGCGGCGACAATCTGCCGCCGCTCTACCGCCTGCTGACCGAGGTTGGGGCCGTGAAAGTGGTGAAAAAAGAGATGGCCCAGGGTCAAAAGCAGAGCCGCTTTATCGCCTGGAGCTTTATGGACGACGCCAAACGCCGCCGTCCGTTCTAACTACTCGGCGGCCGGGCTGTCTGAGCCCGGCATCGGCAGCTGTTGCCAGGTCTGTACCGGGGCGCGAACCCCGGCGCGATCGAAGTGCTTTTTCACCTGAGTGTCGAGGGCAAAGCGCACCGTCCACTGCTTCAGCGGCAGGGTGGTGAAGCTGACGCGTAGCGTAAAGGCGGTATTGCTCAGCCCCACCAGCCCGGCGAACGACGGTTCGCCAATGATCAGGCCGCGGATCTCCTCCTGGGCCAGCAGATCGTCCACCGCCGCCTTCAGCGCCTGGCTGGCTTTATCCAGATCCTCATGACGGTCGACATCATAGTTGGCGACTACCGAGCCAATGCCGCGCACGAAGTTGGCAAAAGTGGTGATCGAGGACCAGGGAATAATGTGATAGGCGCCGGTATCCTGCCGTACCCCCACGGAGCGAATCGACATTCGTTCCACGGTGCCGGTCAAAGGGCCGATGGTGACCAGGTCGCCGGTATTCATCCCGTTCTCAAACTGGATAAATATGCCGGTGATAATATCTTTAACCAGCGTTTGCGCGCCAAACGAAATCGCCAGCCCTAACGCCCCGGCGCCCGCCAGCAGCGGCGCAATGTTAACCCCAATCTCCGAAAGCAGGATCATCACCGTGATGGTGCTGATCACCACCGCCAGCGCGTTGCGAAACAGGGTCAGCAGCGTCCGGGCCCGCGCGCTGGGCAGCGGGCGGCCATGGATATCCGAGGCCAGCCGGTTTTCGATCAGGCTGGCCAGCACCGTCCAGCCGATGGCAGAGAAGAAGAGGATGAGGGCGATGCGGATCAGCACATCCACCGTTTTTTGCCCGGCATCGTTATGCAGCCATTCGCGGAAGTCAAACAGGCCCCAGGCGCTCAGCAGCAGCATGACGGCGACGCAGACGGTGAGAATGCGCGCGGCCTTCAGCGAGGCGGAGATCCAGCCATTCAGCCGCTTTTGCAGCTCAGGATAATTGCGCTGGGTGGCGGGTGACAGGGTGATGGTTTTGGCTATCCAGCGCGACAGGATGCCGGACACCAGCGCCGCGCCGCCGATAATGGCCAGGCTGCGCAGGGTGGCGCCCATCATGAATTTCAGGCTATTGCCCGGGTCGAACAGGGAGAAGAAAAAGAGCACCACAAAGTAGGCGCAGGCCAGCCAGTGCCAGACCAGCGCGAAGGCGCGGATAAACAGGCTAAAGAAGGAGAGCGAACGGTCGGCCAGATGGATTAGACCCTGCGTAATCAAGGTCTTGTTATGAAAAATCAGGTACAGCGCCCACAGCGTAATGCACAGCATGATGACGACGTTAGCCAGCGCGCCAACCTGAACATTCACCTGATTGGAGATAATCGGCACCGCGACGATCAGGCCATAGCCAATCAGGCTGCTGAGCGCGCTCAGGCGCAGGCTCCAGTATGACGCGGCTTCGTCGCTGAGGTTAAAAGGCCGGAGCGCCGGGATGCGCGGGCAGAAAATGAGCCGCAGAATGGCTTTAAAAAACTCGATCAACGCGAAGGCGTTGAGGAAAAGACTCTGCTGGAAGGCGATGGTGGGGTTATTACCATTCAGGCGATCGCTTAACAACTGGCCGACAAACAGGGTCAGCGCCAGCAGCAGCAGGTCGATAACAAACGCCCCGGCGATGGTCAGGGGCAGCTGGAGCCAGTTTCCGCGATCGCGGTTTTTATGCCGCCCCCATTCACCCATTTTGCGATACAGCGGCAGCGCCGCAAGACGCACCAGCCACCAGAAGGCAAAGACCAGGCCGGCCAGCAGTAAAAAATGCCAGGCCGCGCTGGTGAAGGTTTGCGAATTAAAAGGTTTATGCGGTGAGCCGGTGATATTGCGCCACAGTTGAGAGAAGCGAGACGAGAGCTGCTCGCCGTATTCCCGGCTGATCTGCGTGACGTTCTCCAGCACCGTGGTCTCTTCTTTCACCGCCGGCGGCGTCAGCGTCGGGGTGCTGTCTGGCGGCGGCGTGGCGGCTGCTTTACGCAGCTGGTCAATGAGCTCCTGACGGGCGCTGTCGTTAGCCAGCACGTCAGCCAGCGCGGCGTAGGCCGCTCTTTTCTGTTCCGCATCGGGTTCGCTGGCGCTGGTTTTATCGGCGTTAGCTGTCGGCACGCCGGGCAGGGCTGCGGCGGAAAGCGGGGCAGTAAACAGTGCAGCGAGCAAAAGCAGGATCCACGGCATGGGCACCTCCGTTGCAACGTAAACGGGTAAGTATAGAAGCCGATGGCGGAAGGGGAGGGAAGAGGAATCTGGAAAAGCGGCTCTCTCCGCGGAGGAAGAGAGCCGTTGCGGGTCAGGCGACGTGCTGCAGGAATTCGCGCAGGCGCGGGCTTGGCGGGTTCTTCACCAGCTCCTGCGGGTTGCCGTCTTCAGCAATGCGTCCTTTGTCGATAAAGATCAATCGCGAAGCCACTTTTTCGGCAAAGCCGATTTCGTGGGTTACGATCACCATCGTCATCCCCTCTTCAGCCAGATCCTGCATCACCTTGAGCACTTCATGGCGCAGTTCCGGGTCGAGCGCGGAGGTCGGTTCATCAAACAGCATCATCTTTGGCTTCACCGCCAGCGCGCGGGCAATGGCCACACGCTGCTGCTGGCCGCCGGAGAGTTCAGACGGATAGTGATGCGCGCGCTCGGCCAGGCCGACTTTCGCCAGCAGATCTTTCGCCTGCTTCTCTGCCGCCTGCTTGCTGGCGCCGCGCACCCGCAGCGGACCAAACATGACGTTCTCCAGCGCCGTGAGGTGCGGGAACAGATAAAACTGCTGAAATACCATCCCGGCTTCCTGACGAATCAGACGTTCGTCCACCTTCGGGTCGTTGACCTTCAGGCCATCGACAATCAGATCGCCGCTGGTGATCTCTTCCAGTTTATTGATGCAGCGCAGCATCGTTGATTTACCGGAGCCGGACGGGCCGATAATGACCACCACTTCACCCTGATTAATTTTCAGGGAGATATCGTGCAGCACCTGGGTCGGGCCAAAGTGCTTGGAGACGTTTTTAAATTCAATCACAGGATTTTCATCCTTCTTTCAAGACGACGCAGAATAAAGCTCAGGACCAGGGTGATAATCAGGTAGATAACAGCAACGGCGCTCCAGATTTCCAGGGCGCGGAAGTTGCCCGCGATGATCTCCTGTCCCTGACGGGTCAGTTCGGCGACGCCGATGACGATGAACAGCGAGGTATCCTTGATGCTGATAATCCACTGGTTGCCCAGCGGCGGCAGCATGCGGCGTAGCGCCAGCGGCAGGATCACGTGGCGAATGGTTTCGCGACGCGACAGGCCCAGCGCCAGGCCCGCTTCGCGGAAGCCTTTATGAATGGACAGCACCGCGCCGCGGGTAATTTCCGCGATATAGGCGCCCGAGTTAATCATGATGGTCACTACCGCTGCGGAGAAGGGGTCGATGCGCAGGTCGCTAAAGGCCATCGGCAGCGCAAAGTAGATGAACATGACCTGCACCACAATCGGGGTGCCGCGAATGATTTCAATAAACACCAGTGCGATGTGGTTGGCGATCCAGCCGCCGAAGCAGCGGGCGAAACCGGCCACCAGACCGATTATCAGGCCGCCGGCCAGGCCGAGGACGGAAATCCACAGCGTCATTTTGGCGCCTTCCAGCAAAATCGGAATGGCAGGCCAGATGGCACTCCAGTCAAACTGCATAATACGTTCCTGTTACCGTGTCGAGAGCAGAGGAAATCCTCCGCCAAAATACGGTCTCCCGCCGAGTCTGTGCCGGAAGACCGTTGTGATGTCGCCGGAGCTGCGTCTGGCGAAGTGTGTTCTTATTATTTTGGTTCAGTGCCGAACCATTTTTTATAAATTTCGTTGTAGGTACCATTCTCGCGCAGCGTTTTCAGCGCACCGTTCACTTTCTCACGCAGCTCGTCGCTGCCTTTCGGGAAAGCGATACCGTAGTTTTGCGCTTCCAGTGATTCGCCTACCGCTTTGAACTTGCCGTTGCCTGCGGTTTTGATGAAGTACAGAATATTTGGCGTATCGTGCAGCACGGCATCAGCGCGGCCGGTACCCAGTTCCATATAGGCGTTATCGATGTTCGGGAACTGACGCAGATCTTTGGTTTTGATATTGGCTTTCGCGTAATCAACGGAGCCGGTACCGCTCTTCACCGCGACCACTTTACCGTTCAGATCTTTCACATCTTTGATGTCGTTATTATTGGCGTTGACCATCACCAGCAGGCCGCTTTTGTAGTAGCCGTCGGAGAAGTCGATCGCTTTTTTACGTTCGTCGGTGATGGTGATCCCGGCCAGCGCCAGATCGATATTTTTAGTTTGCAGCGCCGGGATAATGCCGCTGAAGTCCATTGGCTTCAGGGTGTAGTCGAGCTTCAGCTCTTTGGCGATAGCCGCCCACAGGTCAACGTCAAACCCGACATATTTATCGCCTTGCTTAAATTCGAACGGGACGAACGCCGTATCGGTGGCGACAACCAGGGTCTTATTGGCGGCATGGGAAGAAACCGCAAAAGCCAGGGTCAGTGCAGCCAGTGAAACTTTAAATACAGACTTCATAGCATTTCCTTTTATATCCACGGGACGATCCCCTGCGAGAACGACTAGCCTAATGAAAAAATCGTGCCACTTTTACAAGCTGTTGTTTTTCAACAAACGAAGCGCGAGCGGTTGCACAATTTCGATCATGACAGGCACTTACTGCACCAGGATGGGGCGTCACTTTGGTGCGTTATAGAGTTGCTGAATAACGAGCACATTTTTAGCGCAAACCCTGATGGGAAAACAATCTCAACGTAACGATTGTGTGAGGTGATTATTACAATTGTTTTACTTTTGCGCGCATTTTCATCAATTTGGCGCCCTAAAACAGTGCATGGCCAGCAGGGGGACGAAAAGCATAGAAGGGGAAACGGATAGAACGGAAAACAGAAAGGTGGGCGAGAAAAGTAAAGGCGCCGCCGACCGCGCTGCGGCCGGCGGCAAAGCCTTACTCGATATTCGCTTCAATGAACCACAGGAATTTATCCAGATCGCGGGAGGCCGCGGTGAAAATATCCGCAGTATCCTCGTCTTTGGCTTCATCGATCGCCTTGCGCACATCGTTAGCGACGACGGCATAGCGGTCAGCCAGCGCTTTCAGGTGATCCTGAACGTGATGGATATCGAGCGGGTAGCTCTGCAGCGGCGTTTTGCTGTTAATGACCTGAGTGGTGCCCAGTGCGACGCCGCCCAGCTGCACGGCGCGCTCCGCCATGGTGTCCAGGTGCTCGGTTAGCGCGGTACGGAAGCCATCCAGCATTTCGTGCACGGCGATAAAGTTCGCACCGCGCATATTCCAGTGTGCCTGCTTGGTGATAAGTGACAGGTCAATGAACTGGATCACCTGGCGATTCAACAGCTCAATGGTCGCTTTCTTTTCGCTGTCAGCGACATCGTTGCGGGTATAGACCAGATTAGATGCTTTTGATTTAACCAGTTTTGCGGTACTCATCGTTTCATATCCTCTTGATATTGATGCTCGTCACACTTCAAATCTGAATGATGTGGAGCGTTGTCCCAGGTAACTTCGGGACTAAGTATAGCAAGGGTTTCAAAGAGTGAGGCATCGGCAGGCCATATCACTTCGATAGCGCAAAGTGGTTGGTTATTTTGAAAGTCGCTAAATATCATAGGGTTATATTTAGCTGAACGGCCCGGATTTCTCACGGGCCGGCGGCGTAACAGAATGTTAATTGATATCGACTTGCTCGATTTTACTTTGTCGCTGCATGGTCAGCGTGGCGCCCATCGAGGCGATAATGATCGCGCCCAGCGCCAGGGTCTGGGAGAGCTTCAACGTTTCGCCGAGGAAGACCATACCGGAAAGGGCGGCTAATGCTGGTTCAAGGCTCATCAGCGTGCCGAAGGTGCGCGTCGGCAGGCGCGTCAAGGCCATCATTTCGAGAGAGTAGGGCAGCGCGGTTGAGAGAATAGCAATCCCCAGCCCCATCGGCAGCAGCGACCATTGCCACAGCGTATCCGTAGCCTGCGCCATGCCTAACGGAACAAACACCAGCGAGGCGATGAGCGACCCCATCGCCACCGTGGCTGGCCCATGCTCTTCACCGGCGCGCTGCCCGGTCAGAATATAGACCGCCCAGCAGGCGCCGGCGCCCAGGGCAAAGAGCGCGCCGGTTAAATCGACCTGCGCCACGTTCTGCCCCAGCGGCAGGAGATACCACAGTCCGAGGATCGCCAGCGCCACCCAGACAAAATACAGCGGTCGGCGCGAACCAAACAGCGCCACCGCCAGCGGGCCGGTAAACTCCAGGGCTACCGCCACGCCGAGCGGAATACGCTGCAGGGATAAATAAAAGAGATAGTTCATCGCGCCGAGCGCCAGGCCGTACAGTAGCAGCGGCACGCGCTGCGCCGGGGAGAAACGTAACCGCCATGGCTTGAACACGACCACCAAAATCAGCGTCCCGAGCGCCAGGCGCAGGGCGGTGACCCCCGGGGCGCCGACCAACGGGAACAGCGATTTGGCGAGCGATGCGCCGCTCTGAATCGAGGTCATGGCGATTAAAATCACCAGAATCGGCAACCATGCCGCCGCTTTTCGGGATGGACCGGGCATCCTTTCTCCTGTCAGGTTTTGTCAAAAGTCGTAAAAGTGCCAGTGTACTGGAATAACCTGCTGACGGTTGAGCTAATGTTGAAAAAAACAGAGGCAAAAACAGTAGAATGGCGCACGTTGCTGAGAAATTCGCCAGGTGATTAAGATTAATCTGGATGCTTGCGAATTTCTTAATGAGCGTTAAGATGTACGTTAACGCCAAAAATTGTTGTTTTCCATATTGTTATAGAAATATGGAAACTTTTGGTTACATGAAAAAGTATGTTAGACAATGTAAACTCCAAAGAGTTTCCCAAAAGTTTTTGATATATTTAAGGCTTAGGACTTATTAGAAACACATTTGAGGTGGTTATGAATAAAATTGCACGTCTTTCAGCACTGGCCGTTGTTCTGGCTGCATCCGTAGGTACCACTGCATTTGCTGCAACTTCTACCGTAACCGGCGGTTACGCGCAGAGCGACATGCAGGGTAAAGCGAACAAAGCTGGCGGTTTCAACCTGAAATACCGTTACGAGCAAGATAACAACCCGCTGGGCGTTATCGGTTCCTTCACCTACACCGAAAAGGATAACACCAGCAACGGTACTTACAACAAAGGTCAGTACTACGGCATCACCGCAGGTCCGGCTTACCGTCTGAACGACTGGGCAAGCATCTACGGTGTAGTGGGTGTTGGTTACGGTAAATTCCAGAACAACAACTTCCCGAACCAGAAATCCGATATGAGCGACTACGGTTTCTCCTACGGTGCTGGTCTGCAGTTCAACCCGATCGAAAACGTTGCTCTGGACTTCTCCTACGAGCAGTCTCGTATTCGTAACGTTGACGTCGGTACCTGGATTGCTGGCGTGGGTTACCGCTTCTAATCACTCCGGTGATATAAAAAATCCGCCTTTCGGGGCGGATTTTTTTTGCCTGTTGCCGGCCAGCCTGAGCGACTGGCCGGGCCTGCACGATTAATTGACGGTGAACTCATCGGTACCGAGGTGAGCGTAGTCCACCTTCTGCAGCTGGAAGTTGGTGATGTACACCGGACCGGCCTTTTGCTCAGAGATAAAACGATAGCGCGGGACGATTTCCGCCGCCTTGATCCCGGTCCACTGGGAGAAGAAACTGAGGAAATCATTCGCTGAGCGCTGCGCTTTAATCACTTTATGCGCTTTGTCATCGCTGGACAGCACCATAAACGGCACCTGGAAGTTCTGCTGGAACTTATCGTCATGCGCCAGATACTGCACCTCTTTTCCCCGCTCCTTGAACGCCAGACCATGATCGGAAAAGTAGGTCAGTGAAAAGGTATCGCCGGAGTTTTGCAACTGACTGTATAGCTTAGCCAGCAGCGAATCGGTCTGCGTCATGCTGTAGAGATAACAGGAGGTCTCTTTCGACTGGACGAAAACCGTGTACTTGCCTTTGGTCCGATCGCAGGCCTGCGGGTGAGAGCCCATCAGATGCAGGACAATCAGCTGCGGCTGGGTGCGCTGCGTAGAGAGTACCTGCTCGGTCAGCTTTAATAACTGCTCGTCCTGAGTATTTTTATTGGCCTCGAAATCGCCGTTTTTCAGGAACTGGACTTCATCCGCACGTTTGGCGATGCTGGCGATAGCGGTGTCGTACTCGCCAATCTGCCCCTGGTTGGAGAACCACCAGGTCTGGAAACCCGCGCGGTTGGCGAGGGTGACAAAGTTATCCTGAAACTGCGGTTTGCCGTCGACCACCCGGTTAAGCGTCAGGCCGAGCGATTTCTGCGTCGAGCCGCTGGCGGCGACATAGTTGTTAAACAGATAACCGTTTACTGAGCTGGCAAACGGCGTGTTATCCCAGTGGCCGCCGAAGGCGCCGAGGGCGTCGCGACGGGCGCTCTCGCCAATCACCACCACATAGAGATGGTACTTTGGCTTCACCGCCAGCACGTGCCAGCTGTCTTTCATGCCGGCCAGCTGCGCCATTCGCGCCTGCTCGTCCAGCACCTCGTTATTATTCACCACCACGTCTTTCACAAAACGAAAGGCCGGATAACCGGTGTCAATCACCTTGAACACGCCGCCCCAGGCGAGGTTTTGCACCGGCTGCAGAAAGAAGATCCCGACGCTGAACAGCAGGCCCAGGGTCTCCATTTTTCCCCAGCGGGAGGGCTCAACGATCCTGCGGCGGACCGCAATGATCCCCAGTGCGAAAATGAAGACCGCCAGCAGATAGTTGTACCACGGGAAGATGGTCAGAATTTCCGTAGATTCTTCCACGTTGGTCGCGTGCAGCGCCAGCAAGGTGTTGAAATTGGGGGCGCCGTAAGCCTGGCCAAAGGGGTAATACAGGGCCGCCAGCAGCGAATAGGCGCCGACTACCCCTTTCTGGACGCGCGGAAAAGCGCGCCACAGAAGATGTAACACGCAGGTAAATGCCACGGTATAGAGCAGGCTAAATTCATAGCCCAGCGCCAGGTTAATCAACAGCGATTGTAAAAAGTAGAATCCTGTCCATGGGTTCAGTGCCAGTCGGCGGGCGACCAGCGTATCTTTCAGGGTGGTGACATTCATAGTAAACAATCAAAAAGAGGCCATGCGCATCCCCTGGCGACAAGGGGTAAAACCTGCTGGACAGTGCGTGAAGAGGGTCTCTGCGAGCCGCGAATGTGGCAGGGCTGTGCAAAGATAGGGCTTGTAAATGGTAAGGTCAACCAGACATAACAGATTGTTTTGCGAGGGCGCTTACAAAACTTGAAAAAAGGTCAGGGAAACGGGGGAAACCGGTCATTTTGCCGGCAGAAGATGACAGAAAAATGAAGCGGCATACCGCGACGCCGCCTTAGGAATGGGGTTTGTCCTGCTGTGGTTTACCGTTGATCATCTCGCACAGCATACCGATCAGCATTAATCGTACTTTAAAGGGGGAATGGCTAAACACGTTTAAGCACCTCTTGAATTCGTTCATCTGCTCTCCTCCTGCCTGTTCACGCCGTCAATCCATGATGGCTGTTTGCATTACATACAGATATAGCACAGGCTATATTTTATAGCTATGGCTAAAACGTTAATTTTTTGTGCTCTTGGCGCAATCCATTACAATGTGGATCTTTTTATATGATGCTTGACGCGTCACACGAATGAGGAAGCACAATGAACCGTCGCGCAGGTAAGCCAATAACAAAAAAAGTGACGCAGTTAGTAAATGTTGAAGAGCACGTTGAGGGGTTCCGTCAGGTGCGGGAAGCGCATCGCCGCGAACTGATCGATGACTATGTGGAGCTGATCTCCGATCTGATCAACGAAGTGGGGGAGGCGCGCCAGGTGGATATGGCGGCGCGTCTTGGCGTTTCGCAGCCCACGGTCGCCAAAATGCTCAAACGCCTGGCCAGCGTGGGTCTGATCGAACAGATCCCCTGGCGCGGGATCTTCTTAACCCCGGAAGGGGAAAAGCTGGCCCAGGAAAGTCGCGAACGCCACCAGATTGTGGAAAACTTTCTGCTGGCCATTGGCGTCAGTCCGGAAATCGCCCGCCGCGATGCGGAGGGAATGGAGCATCACGTGAGTGAAGAGACGCTGGCGATGTTCCTGAAATTTACCCAGAAACAGGGATCCCAGGAAGCATGACTCTTCCCTTTGTTCAGTCGCTGCTGCGCGACCGTTTTTTACACCTGCTGCTGATTATCGCCTGTGTGCTCAGCGCCATCGTGCCGTTTGTCCCGGCAAGCTGGCCGGCGGCCATTGACTGGCATACCATCATCACGCTCAGCGGCCTGATGCTGTTGACCAAGGGCATTGAACTGAGCGGCTACTTTGACGTGCTGGGGAGGAAAATGGCCCGCCGCTTCGTGACTGAGCGCCAGCTGGCCATCTTTATGGTGCTGGCGGCAGCGCTCCTGTCCACCTTCCTGACCAACGATGTGGCCCTGTTTATTGTGGTGCCGCTGACGCTGACGCTGAAAAAGTGGTGTGCGATCCCGGTTAACCGTCTGATTATCTTCGAAGCGCTGGCGGTTAACGCCGGGTCGCTGCTGACGCCGATCGGCAACCCGCAGAACATTTTGCTGTGGGGACGGTCCGGCCTCTCTTTCGTCGGGTTTATCGGCGAGATGTTACCCCTGGCGGCGGCAATGATGTTGACCCTGCTGGTGCTGTGCTGGTTCTGTTTCCCGGCAAACCGGCTTAGCTACCAGAGTAGCGATAAGGCGCCATCGTGGCAGCCTAAGCTGGTCTGGAGCTGTCTGGGATTGTATCTGGTGTTCCTGACCGCGCTGGAGATGAATCAGGCGCTGTGGGGGCTGGCGCTGGTGCTGCTGGGCTTCCTGATTCTGGCCCGGGCGGTGATCGTCCATGTGGACTGGTCGCTGCTGCTGGTGTTTATGGTGATGTTTATCGACGTCCACCTGCTGACCCAGCTTCCGGCGCTGCATCATGTGCTGAGCGGCGTCGGGACGCTTTCCGGCGGCGGACTGTGGCTGACCGCCATCGGCCTGTCTCAGGTGATCAGTAATGTGCCCTCGACCATTCTGCTGCTCAACTATGTCCCGCCGTCGATACTGCTTGCCTGGGCGGTTAACGTGGGCGGCTTTGGTCTGCTGCCAGGATCGCTGGCCAATATCATCGCCCTGCGCATGGCCAGCGATCGGCGGATCTGGTGGCGCTTCCATCTTTACTCCATTCCTATGCTGCTATGGGCGGCCATCAGCGGCTATTGGCTCTTTAAACTCTGCGCCTGATTTCTGCAGAATTGGGCAAGAAACTGACAGAAACACCCCATTCGCACGCCTCGACACAGCGGTATAACTATACCGCTGACGTTAACCATCCTGTTGAGGAGAGTGCTATGCGATATCAAAAACTGGGCAATACCGGTCTGTTTGTCTCTGAGCTGTGCCTGGGCACCATGACCTTCGGCGGCGAAGAAGGGATGTGGGGCAAAATCGGCCAGCTGCGCCAGGCTGAAGCCGAACAGCTGGTCGGCAGCGCGCTGGACGCCGGGATCAACTTTATCGATACCGCCAACGTCTACTCGGAAGGGCGCTCTGAAGAGATTACCGGTCAGGCGCTGAAAAACCTGAAAATCCCGCGTGAAAACGTGGTGGTGGCGACCAAAGTGTTTGGCGAAACCGGCACCGCCGGCGTGAACTCGCGCGGCAGCTCACGGTACCACATCATGGGCAGCGTGAAAGAGAGCCTGCGCCGCCTGCAGCTCGATCATATCGATCTCTATCAATTGCACGGCTTCGATCCGGCGACGCCGATCGAAGAGACATTGTCGGCCCTGGATACGCTGGTACAGCAGGGGCATGTGCGCTACATCGGTGTTTCAAACTGGGCGGCCTGGCAAATCGCCAAAGCGCTGGGCATCGCGGAACGCCTTGGACTCTCGCGCTTTGCTTCTCTGCAGGCCTACTACACGATTGCCGGGCGTGACCTGGAACGTGAGCTGGTGCCGATGCTGCAAAGCGAAGGACTCGGCCTGATGGTCTGGAGCCCGCTGGCGGGCGGCCTGCTGAGCGGGAAATACCGCCGCGACGGCGAGGCGGAAGCGGGTGGTCGTCGCCTGGCGTTCGACTTTCCGCCCGTGGATAAAGCGCGCGCATTTGATTGCATCGACGTCATGCGGGTGATAGCTGAAGCAAAAGGGGTATCGGTGGCGCAGATTGCCCTGGCGTGGCTGCTGCATCAGCCGGCGGTGACCAGCGTCATTATTGGCGCCAAACGGGCCGAGCAGTTGCAGGATAACATCGCTGCGACCGCTATCCGCCTGAGCGATGATGAGTTGCGCCAGCTTGACGCGGTCAGCGCCCTGCCGCGCGAATATCCGGGCTGGATGCTGGAGCGACAGGGGGAATATCGTCGTCATCAGCTTGACGCGCAGTAACGCCGTTTTTTCCGTGCCTATAAAGATCGCCGCTTGCGGCGATCTTTTTTGTTTGCCTGGCTCACAGAAAACGATCCGACTTTTGCTTCGGTGGCGGATCTTTTGTATATGACTAGTCATTACAGTTAAATGACTAGTCATATACCGAGGCGCAGCATGAAGAACACACTACCGGCAGATTTTTTATGGGGTAATTCCGTCTCCAGCATGCAGACGGAGGGGGCGTGGAACGAGGGGGGCAAGGGGATGTCGGTGTACGATATTCGTCAACCGGCGGAATTCGCCTCGGACTGGAAGGTCGCGACCGACTCCTATCATCGCTTTCGCGAAGATTTCGATCTGATGCAGGATCTGGGCATGAACTGCTACCGCTTCCAGATCGCCTGGAGCCGGGTGTGCCCGGAAGGGGACGGCGAATTCAATGAAGAGGGGATCGCGTTCTACCATCAGTTTATCGATGAACTCATTGCCCGCGGTATTGAACCGATGATCTGCCTGTATCACTTTGATATGCCGCTGTCGCTGGCGGAGCGTTACAACGGTTTTACCGACCGCCGGGTCATGGACGCCTTTATCCGCTATGGCCAGAAGATGATCGACTGTTACGGCGATAAGGTGAAGTACTGGCTGACCTTCAATGAACAGAACCTCTACCATTCGCCGGAAGCCTTCCTGATCACCGGCTATTTGCGTGGCGATAAAACGCTGCGCGAACTCTACCAGATCCAGCACCACGTGATGATGGCGCATGTCCATCTGACCCACTATCTGCATCAGACGAAGCCGCAGTGCCTGATGGGCGGAATGCTGGCCCATGCGCTGGTCTATCCGGCTACCTGCAAACCACGCGATATTCTCTGCGCCCAGCAACTGGACGAGTTTTTAAACCAGAACCTGCTGCGCGCCTACGCCGGCGAGGGTTATAGCCCGGAAGTGATGCATTTTGTCGCTCGCCAAGGCTTTGACGATATTTATCGCCCTGAAGATATCGCGCTGATGGCGACGGTGAAGGTCGATTATCTGGCGTTCAGCTATTACGCCAGCCGTGCGCTCAATAGCGACGCGATCCCGCCGGGAACGGCGGTCAACAATTACATGCTATTCGGTAATCAGGATAACCCGTACCTGAAAGCGACGGAATGGAACTGGCAGATCGATCCGCTGGGATTTCGCATGATCATCACCCGCTATTACAATGACTGGCGGCTACCGGTGTTCCCGATTGAAAATGGCATCGGGGTGATCGAATCCTGGGATGGCGAACATCCCATTGCCGATGATTACCGCATCGCCTACCATCGCGACCATATTAACGCCATGAAAGCGGCGATATTTGAGGACGGCGCGCAGGTGATTGGCTATCTCGGCTGGGGATTAATCGATATCCTCAGCTCTCAGGGCGATATGCGTAAGCGCTACGGCGTGGTGTACGTCAATCGTGAGAACCATGACCTCAAGGATCTGCGGCGGGTGCCGAAGAAGAGCTATGCGTGGCTAAAGCAGGTGATCCACAGCAACGGCGAAGCGATGTAACAGTGTCCTGGCGGTCAGGTCAAGTATGCTGTCCGCCAGCCACACACAGAATGTAAAAGGACCGGGAATGACGGCGAAGTATCTGCAAATCGCGCGGGAAATAAAAAAACGCATCATCAGCCAGCAGTATCCTGCCAGCGCGCCGCTACCCGACCAGTTTGCGCTGGCGGCGGAGTTCAACACCAGCCGGATGACGATCCAGCAGGCGATGCGTCAGTTAATCGTCGAAGGGCTTATCTATACCCGCAAAGGACTGGGTACCTTTGTGCGGAAAAATTTTCTCCAGCTGTCGCAGTGGGAGTTGCCCGGCAGCGACTATTTTGGCGCCACCAAAACCTGGGAGCATCTTGGCGAGGTACAAAGCGAAGTGGTGCGCTTTGAGGTGCGTTTTCCCAGCGACAAAGAGCAGAGTTCGCTGCTGATTGACGCCGATGCGCCGGTGTATGACTTCGTTCGCCTGCGGTTGCTCAACGGGGAACCGGTGTCGCTGGATCTGACGGTCATGCCGGTGGGGCTAGTGCCGGGGCTCAATAAAAGCCATCTGGAAAGCTCGGTGTTTCGCTATATCCAGGAGACGCTGGGGCTGAAGCTGATGGGATCTTACCGCGTGGTGCGGGCGATGAAGCCGGATGAACTGGATAAATTACATCTTCACTGCGACCTCACCGACCCGGTGCTGGAGGTTGAACAGGTGATCTACCTCGAAGACGGTACGCCGCTGGAGTATGCCCACTGTCACTATCGCTACGATCACGGCGGGATTATTCTGGTGAATAACGGCTAGACCGGGGACCCCTGTTTGCGCAGCGCTTAGCAGGCCCAGGGTGTTGTCAGGTTTGGTAACCCAGGCAAGGCGTCAGCCGCAGCCCGGGGAAATGCAGATAAAAAAACGGCGGGCATCAGGCCCGCCGTTTTTCTTGTCATGCAGAACTTAGTTCAGACGCACCGGCATACCGGAGCGGTTCTGGATAGCCTGCTCAACCACGTTCTGATCGACATCAGACTGGCTGGTGATCGCCTGTACCGGCTGAGTCAGGGTGATCGGCACGATTTCGCCGCCCTGGAACTGCGCTTCGGTGGTCGACAGCGGGTTGTGAACCTCAATGTAACGGCTGCCGTCCGGCTCGGTGGTCGCTTTTACCGGCTCATCGATAAACTGCACGCGGGTGCCGACCGGCACATTCTCAAACAGGAATTTGATGTCATCGTTGCGCAGACGCACGCAGCCGTGGCTCACGCGCAGGCCAATACCAAAGTTAGCGTTGGTGCCGTGGATGGCGTACAGACGGCCAATATATAACGCGTACAGACCCATCGGGTTATCCGGACCGGCCGGTACGACGGCTGGCAGCGGGTTGCCGGCAGCGGCGTATTCAGCGTGCATCTTGGCGGTCGGCGTCCAGGTCGGGCCGGCCTTCTTGCGTTCGACTTTGGTGGTCCAGTTAATCGGCGTATCTTTACCTAACTGGCCGATACCGATCGGCAGAACGATCACGGTGTTGGTGCCTTTCGGATAGTAATACAGACGCATCTCGGCGCTGTTGATGACGATGCCTTCGTGGACGGTGTCCGGCAGGATCAGCTGCTGCGGGATGTTCAGGACGCTACCGCCTTTTGGCAGATAGGTGTCCACCCCCGGGTTGGCTTCCAGCATGTTGGACAGCCCCATCTGATATTTCGCCGCAAAGTATTCCAGCGGCTGCTTGTTATCATCCGGAATGGTGATGACCTGATTCTGACCAACCAAACGGCTGCCGTCGGTCGGCAAAGGATAGGTGACAGCAGACGCTGTATTGCAAAAGCCTACGAGGGCGAAGGCTGCCGCTAAGAGTGTAGATAATTTCATAGTCTTTAATGTCGTGTGCGAAATCAACGCCACACAGGCCTTTGTTAATGATTGAGACAGTAGATGGGAGCGCATTATATGTGCATTCCGCTAAACAGGTAAATCAGATGTGTACGAAATCACATTTTTTTCCCTGTCGCCTCGGCTGACGGGGCTGGCGGATGATGCAATCGCCGCCTCTCACGCGGGTGACAGGGAGGTTATCCTTCCAGTAACCGGTCCTGTAGCGAAGCGCGTGCCGGGGCGGTGAGCTGGTACTCTTCTGCCAGCCAAGCGTCGACCGTGCCATAGCGCTGGTGGATGGCTGACAGCGCGGCGGCGAGATAGGACTCTTTCACCGTCAGGATATCCGCCAGACTCTGGCGTCCCTGGGGCGTCAGGTCGTTGCCCAGCATCTCCAGCATCCAGGCTTCCACTTGTGTCAGCATGCCGTGGGTGAGCAGATACTCCTCCATGACCGTCTCGCTGTCGCATCCGACGGCAAACAGGGTTAACGCGCAGCCGACGCCGGTGCGATCTTTGCCGACGGCGCAGTGTTGCAGTAAAGCGCCTTCAAAAGGCGTGGTCAGCCAGGCGGCGAGCTGGCGATAGGCCGGGTTATTAAAGGGCAACTGGCGATACAGTTGCAGCATAAACTGCTCCCCGTTCAGCGCGTTAAGGGTGGCAGCATTCAGCTCGGTGACTTTCGCATTCACATCGCCGAGCGGCGGATTAGCGGGCGCGTTTAAATAGTGAGTGAGCGGGCTAAGCTTGTCAGGGGTGCGCTGCACTTCGCCGGGGTCGCGATAGTCGAGCACCCGACTGAGCGGCAGCGTCGCCAGATGGTTGAGATCGTCCGCCGTCAACCGATTTAGCGCACCGGAGCGTAGCAGCTTGCCGCTGCGTACCGTGCGTCCGTCGGCGGCGCGCTGGCCGCCGAGGTCGCGAAAATTGATACCGCCCTGCAGGGATAAAAAAGCCGGGTGTCGCGGTAGGCTGGTGGTCATGGGGTTCCTCATAATGACGTACAGAATAACCGTTTGAGCCCTGGTCTGCGGCTCATCTGACAAAGACCTTAGCACAAGCGCCGCGGCGGAATTTACCGCAGGCCGTGAAAAGTGTGTCATTTGCTGGCATAATGTCTGTTGTGTCACACCCCTCATTCTCTTTTTTCAGGATATCCCCGTGCTAGTATCCAGCAACGTTACCATGCAGTTTGGCAGTAAGCCGCTGTTCGAAAATATCTCCGTTAAATTTGGCGGCGGCAACCGTTATGGTCTGATCGGCGCCAACGGCAGCGGTAAATCGACCTTTATGAAGATCCTCGGCGGCGATCTCGAGCCGACGCTGGGCAACGTTTCTCTCGACCCGAACGAGCGTATCGGTAAGCTGCGCCAGGATCAGTTCGCCTTCGAAGCATTCACCGTGCTGGATACGGTTATCATGGGCCACGGCGAGCTGTGGGAAGTGAAGCAAGAGCGCGATCGCATCTACGCGCTGCCCGAAATGAGCGAGGAAGACGGCTATAAAGTGGCCGACCTGGAAGTCAAATACGGCGAGATGGACGGTTACTCCGCCGAAGCGCGCGCCGGCGAACTGCTGCTCGGCGTCGGCATTCCGGTTGAACAGCATTACGGCCCGATGAGCGAAGTCGCGCCGGGCTGGAAACTGCGCGTCCTGCTGGCGCAGGCGCTGTTCTCCAATCCGGATATCCTGCTGCTCGACGAACCGACGAACAACCTGGACATCGACACCATCCGCTGGCTGGAGCAGACGCTGAACGATCGCGACAGCACCATGATCATCATCTCGCACGACCGTCACTTCCTGAACATGGTCTGCACCCACATGGCGGACCTCGACTACGGCGAGCTGCGCGTCTATCCGGGCAACTACGACGAATACATGACCGCGGCCACCCAGGCGCGTGAGCGTCTGCTGGCGGACAACGCCAAGAAAAAAGCGCAGATTGCGGACCTGCAGTCCTTCGTTAGCCGCTTTAGCGCCAACGCTTCTAAATCACGTCAGGCCACCTCGCGCGCGCGCCAGATTGACAAAATCAAGCTGGAAGAGGTTAAAGCCTCCAGCCGTCAGAACCCGTTTATCCGCTTCGAACAGGACAAGAAACTGTTCCGTAACGCGCTGGAAGTGGAAGCCCTTACCAAAGGCTTTGATGAAGGTCCGCTGTTCAAAAAGGTCAACCTGTTGCTGGAAGTGGGCGAGAAGATTGCCATTCTGGGCGCCAACGGCGTGGGTAAATCCACCATGCTGAAAACTCTGGTAGGCGAACTGCAGCCGGACAACGGCACCGTGAAATGGTCTGAAAACGCGCAAATTGGTTACTACGCGCAGGATCATGAGTACGAGTTCGAAAACGACCTGACGGTCTTCGAGTGGATGAGCCAGTGGAAGCAGGAAAGCGACGACGAGCAGGCGGTACGCAGTATCCTCGGCCGTCTGTTGTTTAGCCAGGACGATATCAAAAAGCCGGCGAAAGTCCTTTCTGGTGGTGAGAAAGGGCGCATGCTGTTCGGTAAGCTGATGATGCAGAAGCCAAACATCCTGATCATGGACGAACCGACCAACCACCTGGATATGGAATCGATCGAATCGCTGAACATGGCGCTGGAGATGTATCAGGGCACCCTGATCTTCGTTTCTCACGACCGCGAGTTCGTCAGCTCGCTGGCGACCCGCGTCCTGGAGATCACCCCAGAACGCGTGATCGATTTCAGCGGTAACTACGAAGACTACCTGCGCAGCAAAGGTATCGAGTAATCCATGTCCGTTACCCGGGTAGCGGCTACGCCTTACCCGGGCTACGCCTGGCATGTGATCTGTAGGCCCGCGCAAGCGTAGCGCCGCCGGGCAATAACTGCGGGTAAAGAGCCACTTTCGCGCCGGATGGCGGCTGCGCCTTATCCGGCCTACGGTCCGTGCCATTGTGAGCTTAAGAGCTCTATCTTGTACCCATGGTTACTGAAACTGTCCGTTACCCGGGCTACCAAACCGCACAGTGCTGTAGCCCCGGTAAGCGGTAGCGCCACCGGGGATTTTGAGGCCACCCGTTTGTAGCCCGGATTAGCGTAGCGCAATCCGGGAACATCATAAAATCCAGGCCGGGCAAGGCGTAAGCCGCCGCCCGGCATATCGCTTAGCGCCTCCACTCGGTCCCTTCAACGCCATTCACCAGCAGCTTGCGCTTTTCTCCCGCCGGTAATGACAGCTTCAGCGCTTTCCACGCCGGACGGTAGCTGCCGCGAGCGTTGATATTCAGGTTTATGCTGTTGGCGCTGCAGATCATTTCCCACTCCAGCCATAGCGCATCCCCCTCTTTATAGCCCCAGCTTTCGCCGTCGTCTTCAAACAGCAGACCGCGGGTTGAGCCGGTACCTTTCAGCGGGAACAACTGCAGTTCGCGACGATCGTCTTTTTGCGCATCGACGTGGCTGATACGTTCACTAAGCGGCAGACCGGCGCCGGCGCGGACCAGCAGCGGCAGTTTTTCCAGCGGCGCGTCCAGCGTCACCCACTGGCCGCCGGCGAACCACTGGTGGCTGTAAAAATCGTACCAGCCGTCCTGATTATCGGGCAGCCACAGCTGGCGTTGACGGGCGCCGGGCTCGACCACGCTGGCCACCAGCAGATCGCGACCCAGCAGGAAGTCATCGCACTCGGCGAAGGTCTGGGTATCGTGCTGGTGATCGAGGAAGGTCGGGCGCAGCATCGGTTCGT
The DNA here is from genome assembly GCF_033100215.1 of Klebsiella sp. w6. NCBI lineage: Bacteria > Pseudomonadati > Pseudomonadota > Gammaproteobacteria > Enterobacterales > Enterobacteriaceae > Klebsiella > Klebsiella sp. w6. The sequence continues at coordinate 3,824,527 of NZ_CP136907.1, read as the reverse complement.
CATCGGCATGCGCCTGCCATAACAGGGTGTACAAATAGGGCAGCAGACGGTAGCGCAGCTCGATGGCTGAGCGGATCGCCGGGGTGATTTCCGGGTACATCCAGGCTTCATTGACCGTCTGGTCGTCATTCCACGAATGAATGGTAAAGCGCGGATGCATCACGCCGTTTTGTACCCAGCGCACGAACAGCTCCGGCTCGGGTTTATCGCCGGAGAAACCGCCGACGTCGTGGCCGACGTTAAACAGCCCGGAAAGGCTCATGCCCAGCCCCATGCGGATGTTATAGCGCAGCGTATCCCAGTTGGTGCGGTTGTCGCCGCTCCAGGTCTGGACGTAGCGCTGCATCCCGGCGCAGCCGGAGCGGGAGATCAGATACGGGCGCTTTTGCGGCGCAAAGCGCTGCTGGGCTTCCATGGAGGCGCGCATCATCAGCAACGGCATCACCGGGCGAATATGTTTAATGGCGATTTCGCGGCCAAAGCCGTAGCAGCGCGCCTCGCCGTCCCACACCTCATACTCGTTATTATCGTTCCAGGTCGAATCGATACCCATCTCCAGTAGCTGGGTGGTCACGCCTTCCTGCCACCAGGCCACGGTGTGCGGGTTGGTGAAGTCGAGATGCGACCCTTCATCATCCCAGAAGCTGGAGCGCTCCGGCGCGTCGGTTTGCGAATCGCGAATAAAAAGACCGCGCTCCGCCACTTCGCCATAGCGCGGATGATCCTGCAGCAGGCAGGGTTTGATATTGGCGGCCAGCTTCAGCCCGGCATCATGGAACGACTGGCTCATCACTTTTGGCTGCGGCACCTTGTCGTAGTTCCAGTTAAAGACGTAGCGCTTGCCGTTGATCGAGGTATAGCCGGAAGAGAGCTGGAACGAGTCGCAAGGGATCGCGTGCTGCTCGCACAGGCGGATGAAGTTCATCAGCTGATTTTGCGCATCCGGCGCGTCGGTATAGTGCATCGTGGAGCCGCTGTAGCCGAGGCTCCATTTTGGCCCGAACAAGGTTTTACCGGTCAGGCGGACGAAGGCTTTGGTCACATCCAGCACCTGTTTACCGGTAAACAGGTAATAATCGATATCGCCGGCCTCCGCCTGCCAGCGGCGATAGGCGGTGTGGTAGTTGTCGATTTCATTGCCCAGATCCAGCCAGCAGCTGCTCAGGTTGTCATAGAACAGGCCGTAGCTGATATCGCTGCGCTGGGTGATGGTAAACGGAATATGTTTATACAGCGGGTCGGTACTGACGGCGTTGTAGCCCATGGCATCGAGGTTACGCATTTCGTAGCGTTTGCCGTTACGCTGCAGGTCGCCGGCTTTTTCACCCAGGCCGTAGAAACGCTCATCTTTGCGGCGGCTCAGATAATGGGCGACGCCGTCGCCGTGAGCGTTTGCCAGATAGGCGCTGGTGGGGCGGTCACTGGCGAGCGTCTGCCACTCGCCGGCGTCGTCGCGATAGCACCACTCCAGCCATAGCGGCTGGTGAACGGTGACGCGCAGCTGGCGGGTGGCGATGGTCAGCGCGTCATCTTCTTTGGTCATCTGCCAGGCCGGGAGGCTAAAACCGCTGAGGTCATCCCGCGCGCGGCCTTCCCACGGCACATCCTGCTGCGGGGCGATACTCCAGGTGCGATCCAGCGCCAGTTGGCCCTGGCGCTTCAGCAAGACGCGGAATAAATTCTCTTCCAGCACATACAGACACAAAGTGTGCTGACCATCAACGGTCAGTTCAACGTGATGCTCCAGCTGTTGGTGCAAACTCCAGTGTTTCAACGTCTTCATATTTTACATCCACTCTCAGGCGCGCTTGGCGCGACGTTCAGCAATAAATGCCACCAGGAAAACGGCGCCAATCAGGTCAAAGAAACCCATGGCGATAAACAGCGGGTTGAAGCCAATTTTGTCGGCGGTCACCCCGATTAATAATGAGAACAGGAAGCTGGCGATCCACGCCGCGGAACCGCGCATACCGTTGACCGTCGCCATTTGTCCCTTGTCGAAAGACTCCACCACCAGCGCGCTGAGCATGCAGGAGATGATCTGATGGCCGAAACCACCAATGGAGATCAGGATGATGGTGATATAGGGATCGCGAGTAATGGCGACCAGGGCCAGCGAGATCATCAGAAACGCGCCGGTTACCGAGCTGGCGATAACCGAGTTGACTCGCGTGCAGCCGAACCAGCGAACGTACAGGCGGGTGAGATAGCCGCTGACCACGCTGCCAAGATCGGCGGCGAGGAACGGCAGCCAGGCGAACATCGCGATCTGCTTCAGATCCATGCCGTGCTCTTTCGCCAGGTACAGCGGCACCCAGAAGCTCAGTACCGCCCAGGCAGGCTCGGCCATAAAGGCGGGGATGGCGATACCGTAGAAACGTTTATTCTTCGAGACGGTTTTGAGCGCGGTAAAGAAGGGCTGTTTCACCGGCGGGGCTTCGTTATCCTGCTTGATGTACTCCAGCTCGCTTTTGCTGAGGTTCGGGTGCTTTTCCGGGTTCTGATAGAAAGCCCACCACAGCACCACCCACAGCAGCGCCAGCGCGCCGGTAAACATAAACGCCCCCTGCCAGCCGAAGGAGGCGTGGGCGAAGTAGATAATCGGCGGGGCCAGCATTGCGCCGATAGAGAAGCCGACGCCAGCCCAGCCGGCGGCGATTGGCCGTTCAGATTTCGGGAACCACTCGCCGATGGTTTTGGCGTTCGCCGGCGTGGCGGCCGCCTCGGCGCCGCCCATAAAGAAGCGCAACATAGCCAGGTGCAGCCAGCTGCCAGCCCCGGCGTGGGCGATACAGGCCAGCGCCCACAGGGTAGCGCAGATCATAAACCCGAGCTTCAGGCCGATGACGTCGATAAGCCAGCCACAGAGCGGCTGGAAAATCGTGTAAGCCAGCTGAAACGCGCCGACGATCCAGGAATATTGTTCGGTGGTAATACCGAGCGTCGCTTTCAGTTCCGGGGCGATAATCCCCAGCGAGTTACGTGTGATGTAGTTGACGGTGACGCCGAGTAAAAACAGGACCAGCACCCACCAGCGCAGGTTTTTTACCACCCGGCGCGTTTTACTGACCGCGATATCATTGTTGAGGCCTTGACTCATAGCACACTCCACAAGACGTTGTAGGGGGAAAGTGACGGCCTCTTTCCCTGAGTGGTCACATAGTTTTTTTAACTATTTGAATAGTCTATTTTTTATCTCAACATCATTGGTATAACTAGTATGGGAGATGTTGGACCAATTCAGGCTAAGGGAGAAAAAACGTCGGGCAAAGTGCTATTTATGCAACTTTTTTCATGAAATGACCGAGATCTCAAATTTCGCTCTGTCATTTGCTTACAGGAAGCGCTTTGGCGATTATGAAAATTCTTTCATTTTCCAATCGGAGCTGGATCACAAAATGGATAAAAAGCTGCGCGTCGCCGAAATCGCCGCCCGCACCGGGCTGTCGGCCAGCACCGTTTCGCGCGTCCTGGCCGGAAAGGCGAATACCAGCGATAAGGCGCGCCGGGCGGTGCTGGAGTGCGCCCGCGAGCTGGGGGTCATGCAGGGACTGGCCGCCGGGCGTCTGCTGCTCAATAATCTGCTGGTGTTTGCTCCGCAGCGCGCCTTCGATGAGCGATCGGATATCTTCTACTACCGGGTGATCCAGAGCATCAATAACGCGCTGGCGGCGCATGAAGTGCGCCTGCGCTACTGCGCACTGGACGAGAACGACAGCGACGCCAATCTGTTTCTTGCCCGCATGAACGAAGCGGAGACCCAGGCCGCGGTGCTGCTGGGGATCGACGATCCGCATATTCATGGCCTGGCGGCGGATCTGGGCAAACCCTGCGTATTGATCAACTGTCGGGATGAAGGGATGCGGCTGCCGTCCATTGCCCCCGACCATCGTCTGATTGGCCAGTGCGCCGCCCGCTATCTGTTTGATATGGGCCATCGGGCGGTGATGAACGTGATGTGCCTGCGCCGCTATACCATGGAGCTGCGGCTGGGCGGGATCCAGGAAGCATGGCGCGCGCGCAATCTGCGCTTTACCGCCAGCCGGGATCTCATCAGCGTCGCCAACTTTAGCGCCAGAGAGACGGAAGAGCAGGTAGGGGCCTGGCTTGACGCTTTACAGGGGCGCCCGATGCCCACCGCCTTCCTGGTGGGCGGCGATTTTATGGCCGCCGGCACCGTCAGCGCCCTGCAAAAACGAGGCCTGCGGGTGCCGCAGGATGTTTCGGTAATGAGTATCGACGGGTTTAATCTGGCGGCGATTCAGGAGGTGCCGCTGACCGCGGTGCATGTGCCGCGAGATGAGCTGGGCAGCGAGGCGGTGCATCTCCTGCAGCAGCGCCTGCTGCGCCCGGAGGCGCCGCACGGCTCGCTACTGTTGCACGGCACGCTGGTGGTACGTGATTCGGTACGGCGGATCCGGCCGGGCAAAGGCCATACCGCCGTGGAGCCGCAGGGGCTGTATGACGATTAAACCGGGATACCCAGCGCCCGTTTCCCGTGAATATTCAGATCTTCCAGGGTGAAGCGCCCCTGCCAGCTGGCCTCATAGTCCTCGCGCGGGAAATCCCCCGGCGAGGCCCCTTTTTCCAGAGCAATTTTCACTTTCTGCGCGTAGGCGAGGTTCTTTTCGCACATCGGCGCGGCCGGGATGTACATCACGTTGCCCCAGCCCTGTTGATTTTCCACCGGCGCCACTGAGTGAATAACATCGCAGTGCCACCAGACGGAATCGCCAGCGTTCAGCGCCGGAATCGAGCTTAACGCTTTAATTAAGAGTGGGTGCCATTGCTCAGAGATCGGCAGCACTCTGCCCGGCGCGACGCCGCACAGCTCATCTTCCGGCACATCGTCGAGCAGGGGGCGCAGCAGCACATAAGCCATCGCCTCCGGGATCGGCACCACGTGTAGCAGCCCCTGACCCGGGATCATGTCCGACAGCGCGGTCCAGCCCTGGAAGGTGCGGAACACCGAGCATTTGGTGGTGTTGTCGACGGTGTACTCTTCCACTTCGGTACGGTGCGCGGCGTCCCACGGATCGTAGGCGTCGATATTGCCATTAAAGACGTTGGCGAAAACCTGCTGATAGGCGGGAAGCAGCCAGCGCTCCAGCGCGCCAGAATCGGTATGCGCCCCCAGCCCCTTTGACGTGGTTCCCGGCGGGCGGCGGCGGATACGGTCAGGGTAAATCACGCTGACATCCGGATCGAACCAGCGCTTGCCATTCTGTTCAAAGCGCCACAGGCGATTGAGGAAGGATTGCACCGCCGCCATTTCATCACTCTGTCGCGCCTGCATTTGCGAGGGGGACCAGTAGATCGGATAGATTTCCGGACGCGAAGCCTCCAGCGAACCGAAGAAGCTGTCGCCAGGTCCTTTGTAAACATCATCGAAGTGGTTCAGATCGAGGTATTCCAGCATCGCGTTGTCCCAGGCCAGCGCCTGTTCGCGCGGGTAGTGTCCTTTGATCACTGCGCAGCCCCGGCGCTTAATCGCCGCGCGCTGCTCATCGCTCACTTTTCCTTCGGCGATATCGCTGAACGGGATCGTCGGCCAGACCTCCTGGCCTGTGGCTTTCAGGGCATTAATCTCGTCCAGGCGCTCGCTGATACGCGCCGAGAGTTTATCGAACACTGCCTGGACATCGCCAATTTGTGCCCGTAAGGCCTGTTTCATCTGGCGAATTGCCGCTTTGTGGTCGGCAGGTAATGTTTCGTGGGTCGGGAGAGCAGCCATAATAACCTCGCTGTATCTTTCATTCGAAAGTGTTAAATCTTACAAACGTTAATTTAAGTTAAAATGGAGTTAATGCAAGTTTAAAATCTTGCTACGGCGCACAAAATGGAAAAACCGGGGCGCGATGCCCCGGCGAAGGGTCACGCGTTGAAGGGAGCGGTATTATCGAGGACGGCCTGAATGACGTTCAGCGCGCCGTCATGGTTATTATCGTCAGTGGCGTAGCCGGCGATAGCCTTGATGGTGTCGGCGGCGTTACCCATGGCGACAGCGTATTTCACCAGCTTCAGCATTTCGGCGTCGTTGCCGCTGTCGCCGATGGCCACGCACTGCTGCGGCGAAAGGTTCCAGCGTTTGAGCAGGCGGCTGATGCCGTTGGCTTTATGCAGGCCGGGGATAATCAAATCGACAAAGCCAAAGCCGCTGGTGACCGGCTTCATGATCCCGTCGAGCGACACGTGCAGTTTATCGATCAGCTGTGGGATCTCGCTGTCCGGCAGGTTGAGGGAGAATTTGAACAGCGTGTCGTCGATGCGATGGTAATTGCTTACCCGCTGCAGACGGTGGTAGTGCTTTGACATCAGGTCGACGAAGGCGTCCGGAGCTTTATCGCTCACATACGCGCTCTGCAGGCCGCAGGCGACGAAGTTCAGCTGCGGATCGTTAAGTAATTCGCCGATCACCACCTGCGATTCGTGGCGGGTCAGTTCGCCGTGGAACAGCTGCTTACCATGCTCAAAGACCAGCGCGCCGTTTTCGGCGACGAACGAAATCTGCTCGCGGATCTCCGGGAAGAAGGAGATCAACTGATAGTACTGGTTGCCGCTGGCGACAACAAATTCAATGCCGCGCTGCTGCAGCTGGGCGAATTGCGCCAGAAACCGTGAGCGATCGTAGGTTTTGGCGTCATTGAGAAAAGTTCCGTCCATATCGGTGACGATAACTTTAACGGTCATAAGGGGATGCTCCTGGCTTAACTTCGACCAGTAACATTCTAATTACAATGTGATGGGGAGCACAAATTTATTTCGAATGAAAGTTCACTCAGCGCAGAAAATGCCGGGTGGCAACGTTGCCTTACCCGGCCTGCAGAACAGGGTAGGCCCGCTAAGCATAGCGCCAGCGGGCACGAAGGGTTACAGCGTATGTTCGGTTCGGGCGATGATATCGTCCTGGGTATCCGGCGACAGGGCGGTGAAGAACGCCGAGTATCCGGCGACGCGGACCACTAAATCGCGGTACTGGTCAGGGTGTTTCTTCGCCTCCAGCAGCGTGTCGCGGGATACGATGTTGTACTGAATATGCCAGCCTTTGTGCACCTCGAAGAAGGTGCGCAGCAGCACCATCAGCTTCTGCTTGTCGGACTCATTCTCCAGCGTGGACGGATTCAGCTTCTGGTTAAGCAGCACGCCGCCGAGGATCGCGCCGGTGGGGAGTTTGCCCACCGAACTGATGACCGCTGTCGGCCCCAGATGGTCGGTACCGGAGGCCGGGCTGGCCCCTTCCGCCAGCGGGGTGTGCGCTTTACGGCCATCCGGTGTCGCCATCGTCTGGGCGCCGAACGGAACGTTGGCGGAGATAGACGACGTGCCGGCGTAATAGTTGCCGCCGATTGGGCCGCGGCCATAGCGCGGGTTGTGATACTGCTTCAGCTCGTCGATATAGGTCTGGTAGGCCCGCGCCAGCAACTCGTCGACGCTGTCATCATCGTTACCGTACTTCGGCGCGCCGTTGATCAACCGCTGGCGCAGTTGCTCGTGGGTCAGACCGTCGAAATCTTCCGCCAGCGCCTTCGCCAGTTCCTGCTGGCCGATGGCGCCCTGATCGAAGACCAGTTTTTTCACCGCCGCCAGGCTGTTGCCGAGGTTGGCGATACCCACCTGCAGGCCGGAAACCCAGTCATATTTCGCGCCGCCTTGCTTGATGCTTTTCGCCCGTTCGATACAGTCATCCACCAGCGCCGAACAGAGAATATCGTGGACGTTTTCCTCCAGCATGGTATCGACCACGTACTCAATCTCAATGGATTTACGGGTGTAGTAGCGGATCTGGTTATCCCAGTCTGCCAGCACCTGGTCGAAATTAGCGAAGTTGCCTTTCGACAGGGCATGCTCCTGGGGCAGGAATACCTGACCGCTGGTGGCATCGCGGCCACCTTCCAGCGTCGCCAGCATCACCCGCGCGAAGTTGATAAAGCTCATGCCGGTGCAGCGGTAGCCCCATTTGCCGCCAACCGCGGTTTCGATGCAGCCGATGGCGGCGTAATCGTAGGCGTCCTGCGGCTCGATGCCGAGTTTGATAAATTCCGGGATGACGATTTCGTCGTTATTAAACGCCGGCATGCCGAAGCCGCAGCGGATCACCTGGACGCAGGCGTCGAGGAAGTCGTTGCTCATCCCGGCATGGTAACGCACGCTGAGGTTCGGCTGGGTAGAGCGCAGACGACCACAGGATTCCAGGATGGCATACGACAGCGGGTTGACGGCGTCCTGCGGCTGGCCGTCGACCAGGTTCTGGCCGCCAATGGTGACGTTCTGGTACAGCGGGCTGCCGGCAGAGGCCTTGGAGTGCGAGCCGGAGCGAATTTTGTTGACCTCCAGCAGCTTCAGCCAGCAGCTGTGCAGCAGCTCAATGGCCTGTTCGCGATCCAGCGACTGCTGCAGTTCAACGTCGCGACGGTAGTACGGATAGAGGTACTGGTCCATACGGCCAAAGGAGACCGAGTGGCCATTGGATTCAATCTGCAGGATAAGCTGAATGAAGTAGCACAACTGCAGCGCCTGCCAGAAGGTTTTCGGCGGCTCATGGGCGATGATGTCGCAGTTTTCGGCTATCGTCAGCAGTTCGTGGCGGCGTGATTCACGGGATTCTGCTGTCGCCATCTCGCGCGCCAGCGCGGCGAAGCGTTTGCTGTGGTCGCTGACCGCTTCCAGAACGATATCAATCGCTTTCAGGAACTGCTCGCCGTGCAGGTCTTCCAGTACCGTCAGGTTAATGCGCGACCGGCGTTCAGCAACCTTGGCGCGCATGCCGTCGAGGCCTTTCTCCAGCAGTAACGGGAAGTTGACCGCCAGGTGGGCGTCACCGGAAGTCATGTTGCCTTCCGCCTTGATAATACCGGTGGCGAGGAGCGCCTTCTGCTCATCGGTAAACATACCGTAGCAGCGGTCCTGTACGGTCTGCCCGCGCCACCATGGGCACACTTCATGCAGCACGCGTTTGTTCTCTTCGCTGACCGAGAAGCCGGCGCCGGGGCGGTCGGCAAGATCGTCGATCTCTTTCTCAATCCAGCTGACGGTGTATTCCGGGAAAATCGGCGCAGCGCGCACTTCGCTGGCCTGGTTGCCGACGATCAGTTCGTCGTGCTTGATCCAGATGGTGCGCTCGGCAAGGTGATGCGCCAGCGCCAGGGCGCGACGCACCGGGATTGGCTTATCAAGATGCTGCTGATACATCTCGGTGTAGTGGCGGGCGCGTTCGGTACAGACCGGCGGTTTGACAATATGCACCAGTGCCATTTTATGGGCCTGGATGCGGGCGCTGAGGGTATTGAGTTTGAGAGTTGTCATAAGGTTATCCTCGTAAGATCGCCGTTAGCCCCTTGCTCCGCGCATAATCTTGCGCGAAGGCGAGCAGCTCAGGAGCATCCAGCGGTTTGTCCGGTGCGGTGTAGGGCTGACTGAGTAACTGGTATTTGTTCATTCCCAGCGTGTGGTACGGCAGGAAATGGATCTCGCTGACCTGCAGGCGGTCGGCGGCAAAATCGGTGATCGCGGCAATGTCGGCTTCACTGGCGTTGAATCCCTGGATCAGCGGCACGCGAATAATCATTTTTTTCCCTGCCTGCGCCAGTCGCTGCAGGTTATCCAGCACCCGGCGGGCGCTGCCGTCGGTCCACTGCTGGAAAACGGCCTCGTCGACGTGTTTCAGGTCGGCGAGAAACAGGTCGACAAAGGGTAAAGCCGGTTCAATGTATTTCCACGGCACGTGCAGGCAGGTTTCCACGGCGGTGTGAATACCTGCCTGATGGCTGGCTTCGAAAAGCGCCTGCGCCAGCGTCGGGTTCATAAAGGGTTCGCCGCCGGAAAGGGTGATGCCGCCGCCGCTGCGATCGTAGAACGGTTTATCACGCAGCACCGTCGCCATGATCGCTTCGACGTTTTTCTCCTCGCCGCAGACCGTTAGCGCGGTGGTGGGGCAGCAGTCACGCAGCGCAGTAATATGCTTGTCGTTAACGTTTTGCCGATCAATGATCAAACCATCGAGGGTACGGGTGATAACCTCCGGCGCCGCCTGCTGGCACAGATCGCAGCCGGCCAGGCACAGCCGCGAGTCATACAGCAGATCTTCGCTGCGGGCGCGGCTTTCCGGGTTCTGGCACCAGCGGCAGCCCAGCGAGCAGCCTTTCAGGAAGACGACGGTACGGATCCCTGGGCCGTCATGGGTGGAGTAGCGCTGGATGTTGAAGATCATGGCTTATCCTCTTGTTTGCGTATGAATATAAAAACACTTTCGAATGAAAGTTATATTGACGCAAATCAACAAGCGGGATGGGGCTAAGCTCCTGGGGATAAAAAAACGAGAGAGGTCACAAAACCACCGACGACCCTCGTCGCCGGTGTGGGGGTTAGTGCGAGCCGCATACCTCGCACTGCGGATGACGCATCAGCTTCATTTCACGAAACTGGCAGGTCATGGCGTCGTACATCACGATTTTTCCGCTGGCAGGGGTGCCGTAGCCGGTCAGCAGTTTAATGGCCTCCATCGCCTGCAGCGAACCGATGGTGCCCACCAGCGGGGCCATTACCCCGGCTTCGACGCAGGTGAGGGCATTTTCGCCGAACAGACGGCTCAGGCAGCGGTAGCAGGGTTCGCCATCCTGATACGTGAAGACGCTGATTTGCCCCTCCATGCGGATCGCCGCCCCGGAGACCAGCGGGGTGGTGTGCTGGAAACAGCCGGCGTTGAGCTGGTTACGAATGGCGACGTTGTCGGTGCAGTCCAGCACCAGATCGTGATCGGCAATCTGCCCCGCCAGCGCGGTCTCATCCAGCAAGGCATTGAGCGGGACCAGCCGGATGTGCGGGTTAATGCGCGCCAGCGCCTCGCGGGCAGAATCCACCTTCGGTTGGCCGATGGTCGCGTCGCTGTGCAGCGTCTGGCGCTGGAGGTTGGACAGCGAGACGGTGTCGAAATCGAGCAGGGTGAGCTGACCCACGCCGGCCGCCGCCAGATATTGAGCGGCGGCGCAGCCGAGCCCGCCGAGGCCGACCACCAGTACGCGAGCGGCTTTTAGCCGCTCCTGACCGTCGAAATCAAAACCGCGCAAGATGATCTGCCGGTTATAGCGCAGCATCTCCTCGTCGCTCAGCTCAACGGCCATTACAGCCCCCCAAACAGATGATTAAAGGGCTCGACTTCGACCCATTCGCCCGCTTCGACGTGGCCGCGTTCGCGCTCCAGTACGATAAAGCAGTTACCGAGGCTGAATGAGCTGAAAATGTGCGAGCCCTGATGGCCGGTGGTGGTCACCACCAGCTCGCCGTCGGGGTTGCGCTGCAGAATACCGCGCTGGAAGTCGAGACGGCCCGGCGACTTCTTCAGTCGCGTGGCGGCGCGTACCCGCAGGCAGGTTGCCTGAAGCGGGCCGTGCTTGCCCGAGAGTTTCGCCAGCAGCGGCTGCACCAACTGACAGAAGGTGACGGTGGCGGAAACCGGGTTACCCGGCAGGCCGCAGAACCAGCTGCTACTGAGTTTGCCGAAGGCGAAGGGTTTCCCCGGCTTGATCGCCAGTTTCCAGAAGCCGATCTCCCCCAGCTCTTCAAGAATGGTTTTGGTGTAGTCGGCTTCGCCCACCGAGACGCCACCGGAGCTGATGACCACGTCGGCCTGCTGGTCGGCGGCGATAAACGCGTCACGCAGCTTCGCCGGGTCGTCAGGAATAATGCCGAGGTTAATGACCTCGTAGCCCAGCTGCTGCAGCATCAGGTGCACCGCCAGGCGGTTGGTATCGTAAATCTGGCCGTCGCCGAGCGGTTGACCCGGCAGCTGCAGCTCATCGCCGGTTGAGAAGACCGCGACGCGGACCTTGCGCACCACCTCGACCTCGGCAATGCCCAGCGAGGCCAGCACCGGCAGCTCGGCCACCGTCAGGGGCGTCCCCGCCGGGAAGACCACCGCGCCGTGGGCGATATCTTCTCCGCGACGGCGAATGTGCTGCCCGGCTTTCACCGGCGCGGTAAAGTGCACGCCGGCGTCGGTCTGTTCGGTCTCTTCCTGCATGACCACCGCGTCGCAGCCCGCAGGCACCGGCGCGCCGGTCATGATGCGAATACAGGTGCCGGTGGGCCAGGCGTCGTTGAAAGGCTGGCCGGCAAAGGCCTTACCGGCGACCGGCAGCGCCGCGCCGTCGCGAAGGTCGTTCAGCCGGACGGCATAGCCATCCATCGCGGCGTTATCAAAGCCGGGCACATCCAGCGGGGAGACGATGTCATGGGCAGTCACACGCGAGAAGGCCTGCAACAGCGGTACAGTTTCCGTCGCGTTCAGCGGCGTAATACGATCGAGCATCTGGGCGAGGGCTGTGTCGAGCGGCATCAGTCCGGCGGTAAAATCCATGGGTCACTCCTGCGGGCAAAACAGCGAAAACGCCTATTATGGCAGAAAAGCGGCGCGGGCTGTATGCCACTTGGGTACGAGGCTTTACATCGCCCGCCGCTCTTTCTATATTCAAAAATTGTATAAGACATTCAGCAATATAATGATATCAATACCCTTATTCCTGACGTGACCGGCGCCGCGCCGCGGTACGACGGGGCAGGGGCGATCCACTTCATCGTTAAGGACTGGCGAAATGGGCAAGGCGGTTATAGCAATTCACGGCGGCGCAGGGGCGATTTCTCGCGCGCAGATGACGCCGGAGCGGGAGCGAGAGTATGTGGCGGCGCTGTCGACTATCGTCGAAAGCGGGCAGAAGATGTTGGCTGCGGGCGCCAGTGCGCTGGATACCGTAACCGAGGCCGTTCGGCTGCTGGAAGAGTGCCCGCTGTTTAACGCCGGGATGGGCGCGGTATTTACCCGCGATCAAACCCACGAACTGGACGCCTGCGTGATGGACGGCTATAGCCTGCAGGCGGGGGCGGTAGCCGGGGTCAAACATTTGCGTAATCCGGTGCTGGCGGCGCGTCTGGTACTCGAGGAGAGCCCGCACGTGCTGCTGATTGGCGAGGGCGCGGAAAATTTTGCCTTCTCCCGCGGGATGGCGCGCGTCGATAACGATCTCTTTTCCACCCCCGAGCGGCTGCTGCAGCTGCAGGAGGCGAAAGCGGGCGGGGAGATTATCCTCGACCACCACGCCGCTCCGCTTGACGAACGTCAAAAGATGGGCACCGTCGGCGCGGTGGCGCTCGACCTGGCGGGTAACCTGGCGGCGGCGACCTCCACCGGCGGTATGACCAACAAGCTGCCCGGGCGCGTCGGCGACAGCCCGCTGCCGGGCGCGGGGTGCTATGCCAACAATGCCAGCGTGGCGGTCTCCTGCACCGGCACCGGCGAAGTCTTTATGCGTACCCTGGCGGCCTACGACATTGCCGCCCTGATGGAGTATGGTCAGCTGAGTCTTTACACCGCCTGTGAACGAGTGGTAATGGAGAAACTGCCGGCTCTCGGCGGTAGCGGCGGGCTGATTGCCGTCGATCGCGAAGGCAACGTCGTTTTACCGTTTAACAGTGAAGGCATGTACCGCGCCTGGTGCTATGCCGGCGATACGCCGACCATTGGCATTTATCGCGAATAGAACAAGGGAGAGGGAGAGTGCCGCAAACTCACGAAACGGATACCTGCGAGGTACTGGTGGTGCGCAACCTGAACGTCGCGTTCCGCCAACAGGATGCGCCTGAGGTGCAGGCTGTGCGTCAGCTTTCCTTCAGCCTGCGCCGCGGCGAGACGCTGGCGATAGTGGGCGAGTCCGGTTCGGGAAAATCGGTGACCGCCCTGGCGCTGATGCGCCTGCTCGACGCCGCCAGCAGCGAAGTGAGCAGCGAGGGGCTGTGGCTGCGGCGGCGTAACCGGCAGGTGATTGCGCTCAATGAGCAAACGGACGCCGAGATGCGCCGGGTGCGCGGCGCGGATCTGGCCATGATTTTTCAGGAGCCGATGACCTCGCTGAATCCGGTTTTTACCATCGGCGAACAAATCGCCGAATCCCTGCGCCTGCACCAGGGGCTGGGGCGCGAAGAGGCGCTGCGCGCGGCGAAAAAGATGCTCGACCAGGTGCGTATTCCCCAGGCGGAAGAGATGCTCTCACGCTATCCGCACCAGCTCTCCGGCGGCATGCGCCAGCGGGTGATGATCGCCATGGCGCTCTCCTGCCGGCCGGCGGTGTTGATAGCCGATGAGCCGACCACGGCCCTGGATGTCACCATCCAGGCGCAAATTTTGCAACTCATTGCCGTCCTGCAAAAGGAGATGGCGATGGGGGTGATCTTTATTACCCACGATATGGGCGTCGTGGCCGATATCGCCGATCGGGTGCTGGTAATGTATCGCGGTGAGGCGGTAGAGACCGGCAGCGTTGAGGAGATCTTTCGTTCGCCGCAGCACCCTTATACTCAGTCGCTGCTGGCGGCGGTTCCGAGGCTGGGGGAGATGCGGGGTCAGGATCTGCCGCGCCGTTTTTCGCTTCCCGGTCAGCCGCAGGCGGAGACCGAAACGCCAGACACGGTGGCGGCGGGGGAGCCTATCCTGCAGGTGCGCGACCTGGTGGCCCGTTTTCCGGTGCGCGGTGGGCTGCTCAATCGCGTGACGCGCGAAGTGCATGCGGTGGAGAAGATCAGTTTTGATCTCTGGCCGGGAGAGACCCTGTCGCTGGTGGGAGAGTCCGGCTGCGGCAAGTCGACCACCGGCCGGGCGCTGCTGAGACTGGTCGAAACCCAGGGTGGCACCATTACCTTCGACGGCCAACGGATTGATACGCTCTCCGGCAGCAAGCTGCAATCCCTGCGCCGTAATATTCAGTTTATTTTTCAGGATCCTTACGCTTCGCTTGACCCGCGTCAGACGGTCGGTGACTCGATCATGGAGCCGCTGCGGGTGCATGGCCTGCTGCATGGTGAAGCCGCGCGTGAGCGGGTTTCCTGGCTACTGAAGCGCGTGGGGCTTCAGCCGGAGCATGCCTGGCGTTACCCCCATGCCTTTTCCGGCGGCCAGCGGCAGCGGATCTGCATTGCCCGCGCGCTGGCGCTGAATCCTAAGGTGGTGATAGCCGATGAGTCGGTGTCGGCCCTGGATGTCTCCATTCGGGCGCAGATTATCAATCTGATGCTCGACCTGCAGCGCGAGATGGGTATCGCGTTTCTGTTTATTTCCCATGATATGGCGGTGGTGGAGCGCATCAGCCACCGCGTGGCGGTGATGTATCGCGGTCGCATTGTCGAAATAGGCCCGCGCCGTGCGGTGTTTGAAAACCCGCAGCACCCCTATACCCGTAAGCTAATGGCCGCCGTACCGGTGGCCGACCCGGCCTACCGTCATCCGCAGCGAGTCCTGCTGTCTGATGACGTCCCGGGCAATATCTATAAGCGGGGCGAGGAGATGGCCAGCGTGCCATTGCAGCAGGTTGGGCCGGACCACTTTGTCGCCCGCGAATCCGCCGATGTGCTGGGCAGAGCATAACAACACATAACGCACCTTTTCAGGAGAATACGATGACACAACCTGTTTCACGCAAATGGTGGCTGGCGCTGAGTATCGCGGCGGCCCTGGCGAGCGCCCCTGCCTTTGCCGCCAAAGATGTGGTCGTGGCGGTCGGGTCTAACTTTACGACGCTCGATCCCTATGATGCCAACGATACCCTGTCGCAGGCGGTGGCGAAGTCCTTTTATCAAGGCCTGTTCGGCCTTGATAAAGAGATGAAGCTACAAAATGTTCTTGCCGAGAGCTATACCGTGTCACCGGACGGCCTGGTGTACACCATCAAGCTGCACAGCGGGGTGAAATTCCAGGATGGCACCGACTTTAACGCCGAGGCGGTCAAGGCTAACCTCGACCGCGCGAGTAACCCGGATAACCATCTCAAGCGCTATAACCTGTATAAAAATATCGCCAGCACCGAGGCGGTCGATCCGACCACGGTCAAAATTACCCTGAAGCAGCCCTTCTCGGCATTTATTAACATTCTCGCCCATCCGGCGACGGCGATGATTTCGCCGGCGGCGCTGAAAAAATAT
The DNA here is from genome assembly GCF_033100215.1 of Klebsiella sp. w6. Taxonomy (NCBI): domain Bacteria; kingdom Pseudomonadati; phylum Pseudomonadota; class Gammaproteobacteria; order Enterobacterales; family Enterobacteriaceae; genus Klebsiella; species Klebsiella sp. w6. The sequence continues at coordinate 3,808,567 of NZ_CP136907.1, read as the reverse complement.
GGCAAGGATATTGGCTTCCATCCGGTGGGTACCGGGCCGTATAAGCTCGACACCTGGAACCAGACCGATTTCGTGAAGGTCAGCAAGTTCGATGGTTACTGGCAGCCAGGCCTGCCGAAGCTGGACTCCATCACCTGGCGTCCGGTGGTGGATAACAACACCCGGGCGGCGATGCTGCAGACCGGCGAAGCGCAGTTTGCTTTCCCGATCCCTTACGAACAGGCGCCGCTGCTGGCAAAAAACAGCAAACTGGAGCTGGTGGCCAGCCCGTCGATCATGCAGCGCTACATCAGCATGAACGTGACGCAGAAGCCGTTCGATAATCCGAAGGTGCGTGAAGCCATCAACTATGCGATTAACCGTCAGGCGCTGGTCAAGGTGGCGTTTGCCGGATACGCCACCCCGGCGACCGGGGTGGTGCCGCCGTCGATTGCCTACGCCCAGACTTACACCGCCTGGCCCTACGATCCGGCGAAAGCTCGCCAGTTGCTGAAAGAGGCTGGCTACCCTAACGGTTTCAGCACCACGCTGTGGTCATCACATAATCACAGCACCGCGCAGAAAGTACTGCAGTTCACCCAGCAGCAGCTGGCGCAGGTGGGGATTAAGGCGCAGGTGACGGCGATGGACGCTGGTCAGCGGGCGGCGGAAGTGGAAGGTAAAGGGCAGAAAGAGAGCGGGGTACGGATGTTCTATACCGGCTGGTCCGCCTCCACCGGTGAAGCCGACTGGGCGCTGTCGCCGCTGTTCGCCTCGCAAAACTGGCCGCCGACGCTGTTTAATACCGCGTTTTACAGCAACCCGCAGGTGGATAACGCGCTGAGCGAGGCGCTGAAAACCACCGACCCGCAAGAGAAAACCAAACTCTATAAAGAGGCGCAGGATATTATCTGGAAAGAGTCGCCGTGGGTACCGCTGGTGGTCGAGAAACTGGTCTCCGCCCACAGCAAGAACCTCACCGGTTTCTATATCCAGCCGGATACTGGCTTTAGTTTTGAACAGGCAGATTTAACACCGTGAAGGATGGGATGATGCCCTCCGGCGCCAGCGCGCGGGGGGCGGTTTTTCCGCGGGGCGGGTTGCGGAGGTATGATGCTCAACTATGTGATTAAGCGCCTGCTGGGGCTGATCCCCACCCTGCTTATCGTCGCAGTACTGGTGTTTCTGTTCGTCCATATGCTGCCCGGTGACCCGGCGCGGCTGATTGCCGGACCGGAGGCCGATGCCCAGGTGGTGGCGATGGTGCGCCAGCAACTGGGGCTTGACCAGCCGCTGCATGTCCAGTTCTGGCACTACATCACCAACGTGCTGCGCGGCGATTTTGGCATTTCCATGGCCTCGCGGCGTCCCGTTTCCAGTGAAATAGCCAGCCGCTTTATGCCCACGCTGTGGCTGACGCTGGCCAGCATGAGCTGGGCGGTACTGTTCGGGATGGCGGCGGGGATCGCGGCCGCGGTGTGGCGCAATCGCTGGCCCGACCGTCTGGGAATGGCGCTGGCGGTGAGCGGCATTTCGTTTCCGGCTTTTGCTCTCGGCATGCTGCTGATGCAGGTGTTTTCGGTTGAGCTGGGCTGGCTGCCGACGGTGGGGGCCGACAGCTGGCGGCACTATATTTTGCCGTCGTTGACCCTTGGCGCGGCGGTAGCGGCGGTCATGGCGCGCTTTACCCGCGCGTCGTTCGTTGATGTGTTGCATGAAGACTATATGCGTACCGCGCGGGCGAAAGGGGTGAGCGAAACGTGGGTGGTGCTCAAGCATGGCCTGCGCAATGCGATGATCCCGGTGGTGACCATGATGGGGCTACAGTTCGGCTTTCTGCTCGGTGGGTCGATCGTCGTGGAAAAGGTGTTTAACTGGCCGGGACTTGGGCGCCTGTTGGTCGATTCGGTAGAGATGCGCGATTACCCGGTGATTCAGGCGGAAGTCCTGCTCTTTTCGCTGGAGTTTATTCTTATCAATTTAGTGGTGGATGTGCTGTACGCGGCCATTAACCCGGCTATCAGGTATAAGTAAGGTGCGATTGCTCAACTGGAGAAGGCAGGCGGCGCTGAACGCCATGCCGGGTATCAGACCCGGCGAGATCCATACCCCATGGCATGAGTTCTGGCGGCGCTTTCGTCGCCAGCCGGTGGCGATGGGCGCTGGTATTTTCGTGCTGTTGCTGATTGCGGTAGCCATCGTTGCGCCATGGATAGCGCCGTACGATGCGGAAAATTATTTCGATTATGACCGGCTTAACGAGGGGCCCTCGCTGGTGCACTGGTTCGGTGTCGACTCGCTGGGGCGCGATATTTTCAGCCGGGTGCTGGTCGGGGCGCAGATCTCGCTGGCTGCCGGGGTACTTGCGGTGCTGATTGGCGCGGCTATCGGCACGGTGCTTGGGCTGCTGGCCGGCTACTATGAGGGTTGGTGGGACCGGCTCATTATGCGACTTTGCGACGTGCTGTTCGCCTTTCCGGGGATCCTGCTGGCGATCGCGGTGGTCGCTGTCATGGGCAGCGGGATGGCCAACGTGATCATCGCCGTGGCGATCTTCTCGATCCCGGCGTTTGCTCGTCTGGTGCGCGGCAATACGCTGGTGTCAAAGCAGCAGACCTTTATTGAATCGGCGCGCAGCATCGGCGCCAGCGACGCCACCATTCTGTTCAACCACATCCTGCCGGGGACGGTGTCATCGATCGTGGTTTACTTCACGATGCGTATTGGGGTGTCGATTATTTCGGCGGCCAGTCTGTCGTTTCTCGGCCTCGGCGCGCAGCCGCCCACCCCGGAGTGGGGCGCGATGCTCAACGAGGCGCGGGCGGATATGGTGATGTCCCCGCACGTAGCGCTGTTTCCGGCGGTGGCGATTTTCGTGACCGTGCTGGCGTTTAATCTGCTGGGAGATGGCCTGCGCGATGCGCTGGATCCGAAGTTAAAGGGGTAGGGTGAGGGAAAGCACCGCCGTGCGGTGCTTTATATTATTTGCGGCTTCAGCGCACATTGCGCTCCCGGTTAGTCTTCTGCGTTATGTCTCTCATAGCGCAGGGAGCGGTGTGGGGCGAAACGACTGCCGGACGGTTCCCTCTCCCTCCGGGAGAGGGTTAGGGTGAGGGAAAGCTTCGCCGTGCGGTGCTTTATATTATTTGTGGCTTCAGTGCACATTGCGCTCCCGGTTAATCTTCTGGGTTATGTCTCTCATAGCGCAGGGAGCGGTGTGGGGCGAAACGACTGCCGGACGGTTCCCTCGCCCTCCGGGAGAGGGTTAGGGTGAGGGAAAGCTTCGCCGTGCGGTGCTTTATATTATTTGTGGCTTCAGCGCACATTGCGCTCCCGGTTAATCTTCTGCGTTATGCCTGGCATGGCGCAGGGAGCGCACAGGGGGCGGCCAGTCGCCGCCGCCCCCTGTACCCCCGGGCTCCGGCCAGCAACATCGCCACTGCGTGGTGCCTTCGACTTATCCCTGCAGGCTTCGGGTCGGGCCGAGGCAGCGTCCGTGCAAAACACGGCCCTCAGCCCGCATCCCTGCGGGCTGCCCCGGCCTTCCGGGAACGTCTCAGCGATGTTGAGGCCGCCAGCACCGGCAGTTTCAGCGGCCCCATGTCCGGCGGCGATTCACATATTGGGACTGGATCCCGTAGGCCGGGTAAGCGTAGCGCCACCCGGCAAAATAACCTCGCAACAGGGCTGCCTGGAAGATAATCAATGCTTGCCCGGCGGCGCTGCGCTTGCGCGGACCTGGGGGGGGAGCCTACGGGAGGACCCCGTAGGCTGGGGAATGCGATAAGCCGCTATCCGGGAAGCTGGACTAGACCCGGGTACCCCACAGGTCGTATTCGTCGGCATGCTCGACTTTCACCCGCACCACGTCGCCCGGCTTAACGCGGGTTTCGCCGTTCAGGTAGACCGCGCCGTCGATTTCCGGGGCGTCGGCCATGCTGCGGCCAATGGCGCCTTCTTCGTCAACTTCATCCACCAGCACCAGGATTTCGCGGCCCACTTTCTCCTGCAGACGCTCGGCAGAGATCTGCTGCTGCAGCTGCATAAAGCGGTTCCAGCGCTCCTCTTTCACCTCTTCCGGCACCTGATCCGCCAGTTCGTTGGCGGTGGCGCCTTCAACCGGGCTGTACTTGAAGCAGCCGACGCGGTCGAGACGCGCCTCTTTCAGGAAGTCGAGCAGCATCTGGAAATCTTCTTCCGTTTCGCCCGGGAAGCCCACGATAAAGGTAGAGCGCAGGGTCAGATCCGGGCAAATTTCACGCCACTGCTTAATGCGCGCCAGCTGGCGGTCTGCAGAGCCAGGACGCTTCATCAGCTTCAGAATACGCGGGCTGGCGTGCTGCAGCGGAATATCGAGGTACGGCAGAATTTTGCCTTCCGCCATCAGCGGGATCACATCGTCGACGTGCGGATACGGGTAAACATAATGCAGGCGCACCCAGATGCCGAGCTTCGCCAGCTCTTCGCACAGGCTGACCATGCTGGTCTTCACCGGCATGCCGTTGTGGAAACCGGTACGGTGCTTGACATCGACGCCGTAGGCGGAGGTGTCCTGAGAAATCACCAGCAGCTCTTTCACGCCGGCGTCAGCGAGGCGTTTGGCTTCCGCCAGCACTTCGCCAATCGGACGGCTCACCAGATCGCCACGCATGGACGGGATGATGCAGAAGGTGCAGCGATGGTTGCAGCCTTCAGAAATTTTTAAGTAGGCGTAGTGACGCGGCGTCAGCTTAACGCCCTGTTCCGGCACCAGGCTGAGGAACGGGTTGTGCTTCGGCTTCGGCGAGTAGTGGTGGACGTGCTCCAGCACCTGCTCATAGCTGTGCGGACCGGTGATCTCCAGCACCTTCGGGTGAACTTCGCGGATCTGATCCTCTTTCGCGCCGAGGCAGCCGGTGACGATCACCTTGCCGTTCTCTTTTAACGCTTCGCCGATCGCTTCCAGCGATTCCTGCACAGCGCTATCGATAAAGCCGCAGGTGTTAACGATGACCATATCGGCGTTGTCGTAGGTGGGGACGACGTCATAACCTTCGGTGCGCAGTTCGGTCAGGATACGCTCTGAGTCCACGAGATTTTTCGGGCAGCCCAGGGAGACGAAGCCGATTTTCGGCTGGTGCGTGACATTGCTCATAGCTTAAAAAGTGTTCAATTATTGGAATGGTCAGGGCAGGAATTCTACAGATCTTTGCGAAAAAGAGTATAGCTCCGTCGCGGTTAATGGTGAAAAAGCGCTCGGGTGAGGAGCGCGTGGGCTTCAGCACCGGGTCAAAACCGCCATTCCTGATAAAAACGCCCGTCATTTACGTTGTAATCTACAAAATGATAACAATTTCTTTACTAAATACCTCGATGACCGCGAGGAGAAGAGGCAAGGAAATGACACCAACAGGCTCCCCGGTGGCGATAGCCACCCTGCCATTCAGTAATCTGGAGATCCCCCCGCAACCGCCGCAGATCCAACACTCCCTTGAGCAGGGAAATGTGCTCTATCTGCCGCAGCTGGCGTTTTCATTAACCGCCACGGAGCAGGCATTGCTGACCCCTGAGCTGGTCGCGCCGCGGCGCAAGAATATCAGCTATCAACCCGACACCCGCATACTCAGAGGCGTGGCGGATAAGCAGAAAACGGCTGCCATCGCCCGGCTGATGGCGCGTTACCACCAGATGACGCTGCAGCTGATCGACGCGTTATTGCCAGGCTATGGCGAGTCGCTGCACCATCCGCAAACCAGTCTGCGTCTGCATCCCATTACCGCCTGGCGTGAAACGACCTCCTGGCGCAAAGACGATTCGCGCTTGCATGTGGACGCATTCCCGTCGCGCCCGGTCAAGGGTGATCGTATTCTGCGCATCTTTTGCAATATTCATCCCCGCGGCGAACCGCGAACCTGGCGGACAGGGGAGCATTTCGATACCCTCGCGGCACGCTTTCTGCCGCGGCTGAAACCCTGGTCGCCGTCAGGCGCCTGGCTGCTGGCAGCGCTGGGGATCACCAAAAGTCGGCGTAGCCATTACGATCATCTGATGCTGGCCCTGCACGATGCGATGAAAAGCACCCCTGAGTACCAGCGACAGGGGGTGCAGCAGGAGATCGACTTTGCCGCCGGCAGTACCTGGATCTGCTTTTCCGATCAGACCCCGCACGCCGCGATGCGCGGCCAGTATCTGCTTGAGCAGACCTTTCTGTTGCCGGTGAAAGCGATGAGTCACCCGCAGCTCTCGCCGCTGCGGGTGCTGGAAACGCTCCTGCAAAAGCCGTTAGTCGCGCGCAACGTGTAGCGCCCGGCGTGGCTACCGGGCAGAGGATTATTGCGCCGGCGTAACGGCCCCGGAAGGCCTGGCGCTGGGCTTTTTCGGCTCGCGCTTATCCTTCAGGGTGAAAATGGAGATCAGCGTAAAGAGCCCGGCGATACCGCCGAGGATCAGATAGGTATCGGCGAAGCCAATGGTATCGTACAGATAGCCTGCCAGCGGAGAGTAGATGGCGGTGGCGATCGAGGCGACAAACAGCACCAGCAAATAGACCGTCGAAGAGAGCTTGTGGTCGAAGTTGGCAGCGATGAATTTAAAGACCGATACCAGAATTAACGGTTTCTCCAGGGCATGCATCATTTTCACCGCGCCAATCCACACCGGACCGAGGGGCACGGCTGACCCGACAATACGTACCGACATGATCAACCCGGCGATGATCAGCGCCCATTTGGCGCCGGTCCGGTTAACAAACCACGGCATCAGGCATAAGAACAGCGTTTCGCCGCACACCTGAATGGAGGCGAGGATCCCATACCAGCGGTTGCCTTCCTCCGGCGTCGGGAACTGCAGCGAGAAATACTGGGCAAACTGCTGATCGTAGGTGTCATAAATTTGCGTGACGAACAGGGTAAAGAGCAGCAGCATCCAGAACTGACCATTCTTAGCCAGCTCGAGGGCATGGGAGACCTTCAGCGATTCGCTTCGCGCCACATCAGCGTCGGTTAATTCAATTTTGGTCAGCATAAAGCAGATGGCGGCGATGACGATGGCGAGGCTGGCGAGCCAGAAAGCCAGATTAGGATTGCTGTCGATATATTTACCCACAATCCAGGCCGCCGCTGCCCAGCCTAACGAGCCCCACATCCGCACCCGACCGTATTCGAACTGGTAGCGACGGGAAATCTTATCGATGTAAGAGTCGATCACCCCGCAGCCGGAGTTAAAGATGATCCCCAGATAGATCCCCCCCAGCAGCGCGCCGAACCAGAAATTGTGCACCAGCAGCGGCGCGTAAACATAGATAAAGAAGGGGCCCACCGGCAGGAGCAGGGCGACCAGCAGCCAGATAAGCCGTTTTTTCAGGCCGAACTTGTCGGAGATAAAGCCGAAGAAAGGTTGCATCAGCAGGGCGATAAAAGCGTTGACCGAGTACAGCAGGCCAGTCTTCGTGGCGCTGATGCCAAGATGCTGGGTGGTCCAGATGACGAAGAAAGCCATGGTCGACGACCAGGCGAACAGGTAGAGGAAATCGAAAAGACTCAACAGGAGGTAGTTTCTTTTACCGGGCGTCATGTTTCAGTTCCTTGCAAACGGGCAGAGAGATTATCAGCGATCCGCGGGCCGCGTTCGCTGTTTTTATGAAATGTTATACGTATTACATTAATGATTTGTTATGGCATTCTGGCTGGCGATCGCGCAATAGCATTTGTGGTGTAGTGTGATCTTATCAGCACTATTTCCGCTTTTTAATGGTAATAATCGCGAGTTGATTTCTTTTTGAAATTAATTGTGATCGAATACCATTATCTTTGGTATATATCCTACAAAGCGGTAAGGTTGTCACATTGTAAAGGGTGTTACAGGCTTGGGAATAATTGACCTGGCGCATCATTTTGCACAAAAAATAACCGTATCATGAGAAGGGTAAAGGACGACAGAGGAGGAACTGTGATGACCGTTGACAGACAATATCGCCACCTTTTGCAGAAGCTCATCAATGCCAATATCGATATTGATGCCTATCTGCAGTTGCGAAAGGCTAAAGGCTACATGTCAGTCAGCGAAAATGACCATCTGCGTGATAACTTGTTTGAGCTTTGCCGTGAAATGCGTGCGCAGGCCCCGCGCCTGCAGAATGTCGTTTCACCGGAGGAGAAGGAGGCCCTTCGCCTGGCGGGCGAGTCCCTCGCCGCCGCTGCAGTATGCCTGATGAGCGGGCATCATGATTGTCCGCTGTACATCGCTGTTAACGTAGAGAAGCTAGAACGCTGTCTGACAGGATTGACTTCAAATATTCATAAATTGAATAAATTGTCGCCAATCACTCATGCCTGATCGGCTGAAACTCAGGGGAAGTGGACGCTTCCCCTGTTAAAGGTTATGTAAAAATCCCCGCGCAAATTTCCCCGCTGGCTACCCTTTAGCGCAGAGCTGACTAAAGGAGAATGCCATGCGTCCAATCCCGCTGCTGTTGATATTGAGCGCCTTAGCGCTGCCAGCCCTGAGCCAGGCCGCGGTGCGGGTGGAGGTATTGCAAAACCGGCTGGCTCATCCGTGGGGTCTGGCGTTTCTCCCCGACGATCAGGGCATGTTGATTACCCTGCGCGGCGGCGAGCTCAAGCGCTGGCAGCCAGGTAAAGGCCTGTCGGCGCCGATATCCGGCGTGCCGCAGGTGTGGGCCAACGGTCAGGGCGGCTTACTGGATGTAGCGCTGGCGCCGGATTTTGCGCAGTCGCGACGGGTATGGCTGAGCTATGCGGAAAGCGACACCAGCGGCAAAGCGGGCACTGCGGTAGGCTACGGGCGGTTAAGTGAGGATGCCACGCAGCTGTCGAACTTTACCGTGGTGTTTCGCCAGCAGCCGAAGCTCTCCGTGGGCAATCATTTCGGTGGCCGGCTGGTGTTCGACGGCAAAGGGTATCTGTTTATCGGTCTGGGAGAGAACAATCAGCGCGCCACCGCCCAGGAGCTCAGCAAGCTGCAGGGGAAAGTGGTCCGCCTGACGGAGAGCGGGGACGTTCCACCGGATAATCCCTTTGTCGGCCGGGCTGACGCCAGGCCAGAGATCTGGGCCTACGGTATTCGCAATCCGCAGGGCATGGCGATGAACCCATGGAGCGACGCGCTGTGGCTCAATGAGCACGGCCCGCGCGGCGGGGATGAAATTAACATCCCGCAGGCGGGGAAAAACTACGGCTGGCCGCTGGCGACGCATGGCATTAACTACAGCGGCCTGCCGATCCCGGAGGCCAAGGGCAAGACGGCCCCGGGTACCGAGCCTCCCCTGTATGTCTGGCCGGTCTCCCCAGGGGTGAGCGGGATGGCCTTTTACGCGGCGCAGACTTTTCCCCAGTGGCAGCATAAGCTGTTTATCGGCGCGCTGAAGGAGACGTCGCTTATCGTCTTATCGGTGGACGGTAATCAGGTCCGCGAGGAGGGGAGGTTACTGGAGGCGCGCGGGAAGCGTATCCGCGACGTCCGCGTGGGACCCGACGGCTATCTGTACGTATTAACCGACGAGTCTAACGGCGAACTGTTGCGCTTGAGTCCGGAGGGTTAACCTCAGGTGACCGGGATCTTCACGACCGCGTGCCAGGCGGGGCGCTGGCTAATCTGCTGATACCAGCGCTGCAGATGGGGTCGCGGTTGCCAGGTATCGAGGATCGTCAGCAGATTGTAGACGAAGGGGGCAACGGCAATATCGCCAAGGCCGAAGTGCTCGCCAGAGAGCCATGGCGTTTTCGCCAGTTCGTCATCAAGCATGGCAAACAGCGATTCACAGGCGCCGATCCCCGCGGCGATGACCGCCGGATCGCGCTGCTCCGGCGGCGTCCTGACCAGGCCCATTAACACCGGGCGATGGGCGGGAGAGAGCGTGCCGTTGGACCAGTCCATCCACTTTTCCCCTTGCGCGCGCTGCGCCGGTGCGGCCAGCCACAGGCGATCGACGCCGTACTGGGCGGCAAGGTAGCGAATAATGGTATTTGATTCCCACAACACCACCCCGGTAGCATCGTCTTTTAACAGCGGCACCAGCCCGTTCGGGTTCATCGCCAGATATTCCGGGTCATGATTGAGACCAAACTCCAGCCCGGCGAGGATCTGCTCATAAGGAAGATCCAACTCCTCCAGCACCCAGCGTACTCTCTTCACGTTGGTCGAGTTATTACGTCCCCACAGTGTAATCATTTTCGCTCCTGAGTTTGTTTCACTGCCGTTGCAGCGCGATCGGCGATCATGTTGGGATAAAGTTAATATTTAGGCAATCACGATCAAAAAAGTTGTTCTGATTAAAGCACAGCGGCACGTTATTGCGTAAACTTTAAAAACTTTACCAACTCGCTGTTTCTTTAAGGTCATTTGTACGCTTTACTCACCGGTTGCTGCGGCGCGGTCAGAGTGGTGCGGCATATTTTGTTTGGAAAGGATACTTGGGTGGCTCTTATGATGCATGACGCTTTTTCCCTTCGCGGCCTCGCTGCAGGTTGCGCGCTGTTATTTCTTGTCGCACCTGCGGTGCAGGCTGCAGAACAACTCCCCGACGCCCCTTCGATTGACGCTCGCGCCTGGATCCTGATGGACTACGCCAGCGGGAAGGTGCTCAGCGAAGGCAATGCCGATGAAAAACTCGACCCGGCCAGTCTGACGAAGATCATGACCAGCTACGTGGTGGGGCAGGCGATAAAAGCGGGAAAAATCAAGCTCACCGATATGGTGACCGTCGGACGTGATGCCTGGGCGACCGGCAACCCGGCGCTGCGCGGCTCATCGGTGATGTTCCTCAAGCCCGGCATGCAGGTCTCGGTGGAAGATCTGAATAAAGGGGTCATTATTCAGTCCGGTAACGACGCCAGCATTGCCATTGCCGACTACGTGGCGGGCAGCCAGGACGCATTCGTCAGCCTGATGAACGGCTATGCCAAAAAAATGGGGCTGACCAACACCACCTTTATGACCGTCCACGGCCTTGATGCGCCGGGTCAGTTCAGTACCGCCCGCGATATGGCGCTGCTGACCAAAGCGATGATCCACGATGTGCCGGAAGAGTACGCGGTACATAAAGAGAAAGAGTTCACCTTCAATAAAATTCGCCAGCCGAACCGCAACCGTCTGCTGTGGAGCACCAACCTCAACGCCGATGGTGTGAAAACCGGGACCACCGCCGGGGCCGGCTATAACCTGGTCTCCTCAGCCACCCAGGGTGATATGCGTCTGATCGCCGTGGTACTGGGGACCAAAACTGACCGCATTCGCTTTAACGAGTCAGAAAAACTGCTGACCTGGGGCTTCCGCTTCTATGAAACCGTGACGCCGATTAAACCGGATGCCACCTTCGTTACCCAGCGCGTGTGGTTTGGCGACAGCAGCGAAGCGAAACTGGGAGCCGGCGAGGCGGGCTCTATCACCCTGCCGAAGGGCCAGCTGAAAAACCTGAAAGCCAGCTACACCTTAAATCAGCCGCAGCTTACCGCGCCGCTGGAGAAGGGGCAGGTGGTCGGGACTATCGACTTTAAGCTGAATGATAAAACCATCGAGCAGCGCCCGCTGATCGTCATGGAGCCGGTGAAAGAGGGCGGTTTCTTCAGCCGGATGATCGACTTCGTACTGATGAAACTCCACGGCTGGTTCGGCAGCTGGTTCTCCTGATGCCATGACCGCGCCCGGCGGGGCGCGGTCAGTGACGCCTCAATACAGCAGGGAGATCTGCTGCGCCTTCGCCAGCGCGACCAGCTCATCATCCGGGCAGATATCGCTGGCGATCACGTCAAATTTCGCTAACGCCCCCATGCGCGCCGGACGCACTTTGCCAAACTTGCTGTGGTCGACCACCAGCACGTGGTAGCGCGCGTGACGCATCGCCCAGTGCTTGACCGGCAGCTCCTCCAGGTTATAGCAGGTCGCCCCCTGCTCGCAGTCAATGCCTGCCGCCGAGTAAAAGGCGATGTCAGGGCTCAGATGGCTGAGGGTATCCTCAAGGCTCAGCGGCATAAAAATCGCGTTGCTGGCGTGAAATTCCCCACCGCACAGGACCGCCCGGCACTGTGGTTTCTCCTGCAGGGCCAGGAAGGTATTCAGGGAGTAACAGACGCCGGTGAAGGGCAGGGCATCATCGATGGCGTCAATGATCCATGGCGTGGTGGTCCCGCAGTCGAAGAAAGCCATCTGATGGGCCTCCAGCAGCGCGGCCGCATGGCGAGCGGCGCGGCGCTTTTCCTCGACCAGCCGGGTTTTTTGATCGCTTAGCAGGTAATGGGTGGCGCTGCGCGGCTCCAGCACAATGTATCCGCCGAGCAGCACAACCGGGCCGCTGTGGCCATTGAGGTCGCGACGAATGGTCATTTCCGACACCCCAAGCAGGGAGGCGGCTTCTTTCAGATGTAGCTTATCGCTGCGTTTGAGTGCCTGAATGAGCTGACTGATACGTTCGTCACGGCGAGTTTCCATATTCCCTCTGCGCTAAAATCGCCCTGCGGGGGCAGGACGTTAGCGGGATTTTACCTGTCGCTTACGGGTTAGTCACGCGGTGGCCGCAGCGACGGCTGGCGTTTAGCCGCGTACCCAGCCTTTGCGGATCGGCAAGGAGAAGCAGAGACGATACAGTCGCTGCAGCTGGCGATACAGCGCCGGGCCGAACGTATGCCAGATCAGCGCCGCGCCAAGGCAGCCGCACATTCCGGCCAGCAGACCGCCGACCATATCCAGCGGCCAGTGCACGCCGAGATAGACGCGGGACCAGGCGATGGCGGCGGCAATGACCATCAGCAGCGCGCCGGACCACAGGCGGTGCCAGAACAGAAAAGCCAGGGCAAAGGTAAAGCTGACGGTGCCATGATCGCTGGGGAAGGAGTCGTCCGCCGCGTGATGCAGGAAGTTATAGCCTACGCCGGCGACAAACGGCCGATCGTGCGGATAGAGGTGGCCGATCGCCCACGACACGGTCAGGCTAATCATCAGCGCCAGCATCAGCTTAAACACCATCTGCCGCTGGGCAGGCCCCCACAGCCATAATGTCACTACCAGCAAGGGCACGATCAGAATCAGATCTTTGGCGATCAGGATCGCCACCTCAATGGCCCACTGCGGCGAGGTCGGCGTCGCGTTGATCAGGGCGAACAGCGCGTAGTTAATATTTTCCAGCATAGACTTCCAGGCTCGTTGGTCCGATAGCAAATAAGCCGCCTACCCTAAAAAAAAGCGGTGTGGAGATAAAGCAGCATTGTCTTAAAGATCAGGTTGTTAAGAAATCTTGCAAATGGATTTCAATGCTAACCGCCTGAAAAGCGCCAGTATATCGTTTGTCACATTGCTGAAACATAAACGGAATATATACGCAGGCTGAATAGCAGGGGGTGAGTCTGGAGGGGGGCGCGCAATTCGCAATATTGTGCGGTGTCACCCACAATTCACTATCTCCGCGCCGGGAGTTTCATTACACTTTGCGCGATTTTTGATAGATAAGAGATTTCATGCAAAATTATTCGCTTTCAGGCCGCCGCCTCGGAAGGCAGGCGTTGCTGTTCCCGCTATGTCTGGTGCTGTACGAGTTTTCCACCTATATCGGCAACGATATGATCCAGCCGGGTATGCTGGCCGTGGTTCAGGAGTTTCAGGTGGGCAACGAATGGGTACCTACCTCGATGACCGCCTATCTGGCCGGCGGCATGTTTTTACAGTGGCTGCTGGGGCCGCTGTCGGACCGTATTGGCCGCCGCCCGGTGATGTTGACCGGGGTGGTGTGGTTTATCGTCACCTGCCTGGCGACGCTGCTGGCGCAGACCATTGAGCAGTTTACCCTGCTGCGCTTCCTGCAGGGGATCAGCCTGTGCTTTATCGGCGCGGTAGGCTATGCGGCGATCCAGGAGTCTTTTGAGGAGGCGGTGTGTATCAAAATCACCGCCCTGATGGCCAACGTGGCGCTGATTGCTCCGCTGCTGGGGCCGCTGGTGGGCGCCGCCTGGGTGCACGTGCTGCCATGGGAGATGATGTTCGTCCTGTTCGCCGTGCTGGCGGCCATCTCGTTCGTCGGGCTGCTGCGGGCGATGCCGGAAACCGCGACGCGGTTGGGCGAAAAGCTGTCGGTCAAAGAGCTGGGTCGTGACTATCGCCTGGTGCTGAAAAACCTGCGCTTCGTCGCCGGCGCGCTGGCGACGGGCTTTGTCAGCCTGCCGCTGTTGGCGTGGATTGCCCAGTCGCCGGTGATTATTATCAGCGGCGAACAGGCCACCAGCTATGAGTATGGCATGCTGCAGGTGCCGATTTTCGGCGCGCTGATTGCCGGTAACCTGGTGCTGGCGCGCCTGACTTCGCGCCGTACCGTGCGCTCGCTGATTATCATGGGCGGCTGGCCGATCATGTTTGGTCTGATCCTCTCCGCGGCGGCGACCGTGGTCTCTTCCCACGCTTATCTGTGGATGACCGCCGGCCTGAGCTTTTACGCCTTCGGAATTGGCCTCGCGAATGCCGGGCTCGTGCGCTTAACGCTGTTCGCCAGCGAGATGAGCAAAGGCACGGTCTCGGCGGCGATGGGAATGCTGCAGATGCTGATCTTCACCGTCGGCATTGAGCTCAGCAAACATGCTTATGAGCTGGGGGGCAACGGCTTGTTCAGCCTGTTTAACCTGCTGGGCGGAGTACTGTGGCTGGGGCTGATGATCTACTTCCTGAAAGATAAAAGCGTCGGCAATTCGCAGCAGGCGTAACCGGTGGCAAACCCGGATGCACAAAAGCATCCGGGGGGCTAATCAGGCGAACGGCGCTTCGCGATTTAACACCTTATCAATAATCTGCAGCACGCCTTCTTCGTTGTTGTGCGGCGCGTGATGGCTGGCGACGGCTTTGACGTCTTCCCGGGCGTTGGCCATGGCAAAGCCAAATCCGGCGTGCTGCAGCATCTCGATATCATTGCCGCTATCGCCGAACGCCACCACCTCATGATCCTCAATGCCCCAGCGCTGCTGCAAAATGCGCAAGCCGTTGGCTTTGTGCACCCCAGGCATAATTAAGTCAATACTGCCGTAGCCGGTGGCCACCGCGGTGACCATATCCCCCAGCGCCGCGTGCAGCTTCGGCTGAATTTCCGGGATCAGGCTGTCCGGTACGTTGAGACCAAATTTGAGGATCGCGTCATCAAGGTGGTTAAAATCATCTACCAGTTCGAGGCGGTGATAATACTTCGCCGCCACATTCTTCAGCGCGTCGTTATAGCGGTTGAGAGTGTAGGCGCTGCGCTTCCCGCAGGCGATGATTTCGATATTCGGCAGGGTCTGCAGATGATCGACCACGGCGTTGAAATGGTGGAGCGGCAGCTGGCAGTTGAAGACGTCTTCATTGCCGCTCACCACCCAGCCGCCGTTTTCCGCCACAAAGGCGATCTGATGGGCGATCTCCGGGAAAAAGGAGATCAGCTGATAATACTGGTTGCCGCTGGCGACCACGAAGCGAATATTCTGTTCACGCATTCGCTGGTACTGGGCGAGGAAGCGCGGCCGGTTGTAAGTTTTGGCATCGCTTAAAAAGGTGCCGTCCATATCCACCGCAATCAGTTTGATGCTCATTAGCTGTTCTCCATAACGGGTTCAGATTGTGGCTTAGCCACCGCGCGGGCGACCAGTGCCGCCACCATGACCAGACCCAGCACCACCATCATGGCGCTGCGCAGGCCGAAGTGTTCGCCGAGGAAGCCCAGCAGCGGCGGCCCGACGAGGAAAGCAAGATAACCGGTGATCGCCACCACGCTGACACGCTTGGGCGCGTCCGGCCCGGTATCGCTGGCGGCGGAGATGGTCAGCGGGAAGCCGAGCGAGGCGCCAATGCCCCACAGCAGTACCGAGATGCCCGCCACCCAGGGGTTATCGACGAAGATGATCAGGCCAATACCCAGGGCGCCCATCACCGCGCTGCCGCGGACCACCGTCACCCGGCTGTAGCGATCGATAAACCAGCCGCCGGTAAAGCGGCCCAGCGTCATGCCGAGGGTGAAGCCGGCATAGATCAGCGAGCCGGAGGTGGGGCTAAAGCCGTGGCCGTCCACCATCAGCAGCGGCAGCCAGTCGTTGGCCGAGCCTTCGGCAAAGGCCATCGCCAGGACGATGACCCCGATCAGCAGCAACTGCGCGTCGCGCCATACCGGCAGACCTTTCGCCTCTCCGTGGGCGGCTTCGGCGGCATTTTTACCGGTGCCATCGGGAATGGCGCGGATGGCAATGGCGATGGGCAGAATAGCCACCAGCGCGGCCGCCAGGATATGCGGGGCGGCAGGCAGGCCGAATCCGGTCACTGCCATGCCCACCCCGGCGCCGAACAGGGTGCCGAAACTGTAAAAGCCATGCATCATCGGCAGCACCGTTTTATTCATCTCTCGCTCGATGGCCGCGCCTTCGACGTTAATAGCGACTTCTGCAGAGCCAAAGCTGGCGCCAAAGATGGCCAGGCCGAAGGCGAACAGCGGGGCGGAAGAGACCCACAGCGCCAGGCTGAGCACCAGCATGCCGAGTACGGCGAAGGACATGGTGGTGCGGATGACCTTGCGGGTACCAAAGCGCTTCACCAGCCACGCTGAGCAGAGAATACCGCTCATCGACCCCACCGACAGACCAAACAGCACCACGCCCATTTCTGCCGTAGAAAGCATCAACTGATCGCGGATCGCCGGCGTGCGGGTGGCCCAGGAGGCCATTAATAAGCCGGGGATGAAAAAGAACATAAACAGCGCCCACAGCCGAAGCTGGAGCGCTCTGCGCGAGGTTTGCGTCGTCATCCGTAAACGCCTTAAAGGAGAAGAGTGAAGACAACAGTAGCAAGCATGTGTACATTTGTACATAAACCGGAAGAGGAAAATTATGGCCCGTAGACCGAACGATCCGCAGCGCCGCGAGCGCATCCTGCAGGCGACGCTGGACACCATCGCGGCGCACGGCGTCCAGGCGGTGACGCACCGCAAAATCGCCCTCTGCGCGAATGTGCCGCTGGGGTCGTTGACCTATTATTTCAGCGGCATCGAGGCGCTGGTTGAGGAGGCGTTCAGCCTGTTTACCGCCGAGATGTCGGCGCAGTATCAGCAATGCTTTGCCGGGGTAACGAACCGGGAACAAGCCTGCGATGCCATCGCGGAGCTGATCTTCAGCGCCCAGGTGACCACGGCGCGCAATATGGAGCTGATGTATCAGCTGTACGCGTTCTGCAGCAGTCAGCCGGCGCTAAAGGGGGTGATGCAGAACTGGATGCGGCGCAGCCAGCAGACGCTGGAGCAATGGTTCGCCCCCGATACCGCCCGCGGCCTCGACGCCTTTATTGAAGGAATGACCTTGCACTTTGTCACCGACCGCGCGCCGCTGTCGAAGGCGGCAATCCGGCTGCTGGTTGGGCAGCTGGCGGGGGAGAGGGCGCAGGAAGAGGGGCGCTGAGGCGGTGCGAGACATGCGTAAGGGCTAAATGCAGGCAACAAAAAACCCATCAACCTTGAACCGAAGTGGCGGGGTTGATGGGCTCCACAAAATGGGGACATCAAAGAAAAGCAGTGGCATTACTTATGACTGATGCCCTGAGAAAAAGTTCTGCCTGTGACGGCTTTTTTCTCAAAAATTTATTGTAGCCCTGGCCAGATGATCACGATGAGCGTCCCGGCAAGGGTAAGCAGCACGTTGGCGATGGCGTAGGTGCCTGCGTAGCCGAGCGCCGGAATGTTGCTGCGCGCGGTATCGCTGATGATCTCCATTGCCGGGGCGCAGGTGCGGGCGCCCATCATGGCGCCAAACAGCATCGCCCGGTTCATGCGCAGCACATAGGCGCCGAACAGGAAGCAGATCACCACCGGCAACAGGCTGACAATAAGCCCTGCCGCCAGCATCTGACCGCCGACGGCGCCCAGACCGTTATTGATCCCGGCCCCGGCGCTGAGTCCGACCCCGGCCATAAACACCATCAGGCCAAACTCTTTCACCATGTTCAGCGCTCCCTGCGGGATATAGCCGAAGGTTGGGTGGTTGGCGCGCAGGAAGCCAAGCATAATGCCGGCGAACAGCAGGCCGGCGGCGTTGCCGATGCCGAAGCTAAAAGAGCTGAACTGGAAGGTGATCATGCCGATCATCAGGCCGACGATAAAGAAGGCGCAGAAGGCCAGCAGGTCGGTCACCTGGCTGTGAATGGAGATGAAGCCGATGCGGTCGGCCACGGTTTTTACGCGGCGGGCGTCGCCGCTGACCTGCAGCACGTCGCCTTTGTTCAGCACCACGTTATCGTCGATAGGCATTTCAATCTGGCTGCGGATCACCCGGTTTAAGAAGCAGCCGTGGTCGGTGAGTTTCAGCTGCGCCAGGCGGCGGCCGACGGCGTTGTGATTTTTGACCACAATCTCTTCGGTGACGATGCGCATGTCGAGCAGATCGCGGTCGAATACCTCTTTGCCGTTACGGAAGCTCGGGTCGAGGCGGGCGTGCGCGTCCGGATAGCCCACCAGCGCAATATCGTCGCCCATCTGCAGCACCGCGTCGCCGTCCGGGTTGGCCAGAATGCCGTTGCGGCGGATGCGTTCGATATAGCAGCCGGTCTGGCGATAAATCCCCAGTTCGCGCAGATTTTTGCCATCCGCCCAGGCCACCAGCTCCGGGCCAACGCGGTAGGCGCGGATCACCGGCAGGTACACTTTACGTTTTGAATCGGTATCGAGGCCGCGCTCGCGGGCGATTTGTTGGGCGCTGGTCTGCAGATCCTGATGCTGCAGCTTGGGCATATAGCGGGCGCCGACGATCAGACTCACCAGGCCGACCAGGTAGGTCAGGGCATAGCCGAGGCTCAGATGGTCAAGCGACTGCGCCAGCTGATCGCTGGGCAGGCCGAAATGGCGCAGGGTGTCGCCCGCGCCCACCAGCACCGGGGTGGAGGTCATGGCGCCCGCCAGCATACCGGCGGTAAGACCAATATCCCAGCCGAACACTTTGCCCAGCACGGTGGCGATCAGCATCGCGCTGCCGACCATCACCAGCGCCAGCATCAGGTAGTTTTTGCCGTCGCGGAAAAAAATGGAAAAAAAGTTGGGCCCGGCTTCCACGCCGACGCAAAAAATAAACAGCATAAAGCCGAGATTAAGGGCATCAGTGTTAATCGCGAAATGCTGTTGACCTAATAAGAGAGAAACGACTAAAACGCCAATGGAATTACCAAGTTGTACTGAGCCGAGACGCAGTTTTCCCAGGCATAGTCCTAATGCAAGTACAACGAATAATAACAGGATGTAATTCCCGTTTAACAAATCTGCGACGTTTATATTCACGAAAGCCAACTTCTCATTTACTAGTAAGTTGTTGAAGGAAATGGTTATTTGGTCTAAGGTTGCTCAGGCGTTCGCGTTGTGGCGAACCTATTCTGGCACCCTGTTATAACCAGCAAAAATATACCCGCTAGTTTAATCCTTCCTGGATGCGGCGGCTAGTGACAATCGTTTTTAGGCTGGTTGGGGAGTTATTGGCATGGATTGCCGAAATGCTTTATCTGACTGGGCGACGTGGACGTGAGTTAGAGGCAACATCAGGAGGATACGGTGAAGTCTGAGCGTAGTTGGGCCGGTATTATCTGCGGCTTCGTTCTGTTCATTGTGGTGTGCTTATCGCTGCTATTACATATGAAAGGGGCCTTTCGCGCCAGCGGCAACCCGGAGCTGGGCCTGCTCTTCTTTTTGTTGCCAGGGGCGGCGGCGAGCTGCCTCTCTCCCGGACAGCGGGTACTGCGTCCTTTGCTGGGTGCGATGCTGGCGGCGCCGGTCTGTATGGTGACGATGCGGCTGTTCTTCGTGACGCACAGAACGTTCTGGCAGGAGATGGCGTGGGTACTGAGCGCGGTGTTCTGGTGCGCACTCGGGGCGTTGTGCTTTTTGTTTATCTGCGCCTGGCTTGATACCTGGCGCAGTCACTCATCGAGCAAATAAATTGACTCAGGCAAACAGGCCAAGGTTCTCTTTCGCCCAGGCTTCGAAATCGGTGCAACCGCCGATGTGTTTCTGGTCGACGAAGATCTGCGGCACGGTTTCAACCGGTTTGCCGACGGTCTTTTCCAGGTCAGCTTTGCTGATGCCTTCGGCGTGAATATCCACGTAACGGTAGTTAAAATCATCACGCTCGTTGGTCAGTTTTTCTGCCAGCTCTTTGGCGCGAACGCAGTAAGGGCAGCCTGGACGACCAAAAATAACGGTAAACATTGCTTCTCTCCTTAAACCTCAGCCGGATGGCGAATGGCGCTTATGATGCCTGCATTGACCGGTGAGGGAAAGAAGGTTCTGCCTTTTGCTTCGATGGTTTACGGCTATGTTTGATAAATGTCGTACTATCAAAACCCGTATACTGACCCGGCGGCGTAGTGAGATTGTCTGATGCGCCGCGCTTATCAACCGGAGAGGCGTGATGCGAAAATTTGCCCCGTTGCCGAAAAGCATTCTGCTGGTTGAGATCCTCGGGATGGGGCTGTTAACCCTCGCCTGGCTCTCGCTTAACCAGTATGTCCAGCTGCCTGCGCCCATTGCCAGCCCGACCGCGGCGCTGGTGATGCTCTTTGCCGGGATCGTGCTGATGATCCCCGCCGCCATCGTCGTTATGTGGCGGATGGCGCAGATCGTGGCCCCGCAGTTAACGCACTCTCCAAAGCCTGAATCCTTGTCTGACAGAGAAAAACGTAATGACGCCGACCATTGAGCTGCTGCGCAGCCATCGTTCCATCCGCCACTTCACCGATGCCCCCGTGAGCGACGAACAGCGCGCAGAGATTATCGCCAGCGCGCAAGCGGCATCTACCTCGAGTTTTTTACAGTGCACCTCCATCATCCGTATTACCGACCCCGCGCTGCGTGAGCAACTGGTCCCGCTGACCGGCGGCCAGCAGCACGTCGCCCAGGCGGCGGAGTTTTGGGTTTTCTGCGCCGACTTTAACCGCCACCTGCAGATTTGCCCACAGGCGCAGCTGGGGCTGGCTGAACAGCTGCTGATCGGCGTCGTCGATACGGCGCTGCTGGCGCAAAACGCGCTGATTGCCGCCGAGTCCCTCGGGCTGGGCGGCGTCTATATCGGCGGGTTGCGTAATAGCATCGAGGCGGTGACCGAGCTGCTGGCGCTGCCGCAGCACGTCCTGCCGCTGTTCGGTCTTTGCCTTGGCTGGCCGGCGGATAACCCGGACATCAAGCCGCGGATGCCGGCCGCCATGCTGGTGCATGAGAACCACTATCAGCCGCTGGATAACGCGCTGCTGGCGGACTATGACGACCAGCTGGCGCACTATTATCTGTCGCGCGGCAGCAACGCCCGCCGCGATACCTGGAGCGATCATATCCGTCGCACTATCGTGAAAGAGAGTCGTCCGTTTATTCTCGACTATCTGCATAAGCAGGGGTGGGCAACACGCTGATTACGTGTACACTGCTGCTCCGGCCAGGTGATCTCCGCCGCCGGCCGCAGGAAAGGTGAAAGTGTGTTCGATAGCTGAGGCCCGCCAGAGCGGGTCTTTTTGCAGAGGTGCAGGATGAAAATTGCCATATTATCCCGGGATGGAACGCTTTATTCATGTCGACGCCTGCGCGAAGCGGCGCAACAGCGCGGGCATCAGGTCGAGATCCTCGATCCGCTTTCCTGTTATATGAATGTCAGTCCGGTGGCATCGTCCATCCACTACAAAGGGCGTCAGCTACCGCATTTTGATGCGGTGATCCCGCGGATTGGCTCGGCGATCACCTACTATGGCACCGCGGCTTTGCGTCAGTTTGAACTATTGGGAAGCTATCCGCTGAATGAGTCGGTCGCCATCACCCGCGCTCGCGATAAGCTGCGCTCGCTGCAGCTGCTGGCGCGCCAGGGCATCGATTTGCCGCTGACCGGCATCGCTCACTCCCCCGATGACACCAGCGACCTGATCGCCATGGTGGGCGGGGCACCGCTGGTGGTGAAGCTGGTGGAAGGCACCCAGGGGATCGGCGTGGTGCTGGCGGAGACCCGTCAGGCGGCGGAGAGCGTGATCGACGCCTTTCGCGGGCTGAATGCGCATATTCTGGTGCAGGAATATATTGCCGAGGCGAAAGGCTGCGATATTCGCTGCCTGGTGGTCGGCAATGAGGTGGTGGCGGCGATCGAACGGCGGGCTAAAGAGGGCGACTTTCGTTCTAACCTGCACCGCGGCGGCATGGCCACGGTGGCGCAGATTAGCGACGAGGAGCGGGCGATTGCCATCAAGGCGACGCAAACCCTTGGGCTCGATGTCGCCGGTGTTGATATTTTACGCGCCACCCGCGGGCCGCTGGTGATGGAGGTGAATGCCTCGCCGGGGCTGGAAGGGGTGGAAACCACCACCGGCGTGGACATCGCCAGCCGGATGATCGCCTGGATCGAGCGCCAGGCGACGCCGGAATTCTGTTTGAAAATAGGCGGCTAGCCGCTGGATGCAAGTCTGTCATGGTATGCGGCGCTTTTTTTGCGTAAGCTATGGCGTCGTTTTTTCATTGTAAGGGGTCACAGGCACTATGGATTCACTGGTCGTTCCAGGTCTGGATACGCTACGCCGCTGGCTGGATGAGATCGGCATCAGCTTTTTTGAGTGCGATTCCTGCCAGGCATTGCATCTGCCGCATATGCAGAATTTCGACGGTATTTTTGATGCCAAAATTGACCTGGTAGACAACGTGGTGCTCTTTTCCGCCCTCGCGGAGGTGAAGCCGTCCGCTCTGCTGGCGCTGTCGGCGGATCTCTCGGCTATCAACGCCAGTTCGTTAACTGTGAAGGCGTTTATCGATATTCAGGACGATAACTTGCCCAAGCTGGTGGTCTGTCAGTCGTTGTCTATCGGCCCGGGGGTGACCATGGAGCAGTTCGCCTGGTTCTTCCGCCAAAGCGAAGAGCAGATCTCAATGGTGATCCTCGAAGCCGGCGCCAACCAGCTGCTGTACAAAGGCGAAGAAGAAGAGCCCGCGGCGGAAAACGTGCAATACCATTTTCTTCACTAAACCTGCCTAAAATTAGCGCAGCCACTACCGCAGCGGCTGCGTATTACCCGCTTTTATTCTGCGTTTATCCTTCTCTTAAAGCATTATTCACCGCCATTCAGGCCGTTTTGGCTTATCACGTAGACCGTTATTGCATAAAAATTTGATAAAAGGCGTTTTTTTACCTGGGCTATAGCCTCTTATTCTGGCTACAGTTATTCTGGCGATGCTTCCAGTTGCGAGCAACCACTCCGGGAGAGATCCGCTCTCCTTTTCTCAGGCAATGAAAAAATATGCATGATTCTTGCATGCGTTGAAATGCGTATATTTGAGCCCGTAAATTAACGGGCGTTGAGAAGGATAAGAGATATGACCGCCTTTGGTAAAAAATGGTTAACAGGTCTGGTTACGGGTGCGCTGATGGCCGTCTCTGCCGGTTCGCTCGCCGCCGAACAAAAAACCCTGCATGTTTATAACTGGTCTGATTATATTGCGCCGGACACGGTAGCGAATTTTGAAAAAGAGACCGGGATTAAAGTCGTGTATGACGTTTTTGATTCCAACGAAGTACTGGAAGGCAAATTAATGGCCGGCAGCACCGGTTTCGACCTGGTGGTACCGTCGGCAAGCTTCCTTGAACGCCAGCTGGCGGCGGGCGTGTTCCAGCCGCTGGACAAGAGCAAGCTGCCCAACTGGAAGAACCTTGATCCCGAAGTGTTGAAGCTGGTCGCCAAGCATGACCCTGAGAATAAATACGCCATGCCTTACCTGTGGGCGACGACGGGCATTGGCTACAACGTGGATAAGGTGAAAGCCGTCCTCGGTAAAGATGCGCCGGTGGACAGCTGGGATCTGGTGCTGAAGCCGGAGAACCTTGAAAAACTGAAAAGCTGCGGCGTCTCCTTCCTCGACGCGCCGGAAGAGATTTTCGCCACCGTGCTGAACTACCTCGGCAAGGATCCGAACAGCAGCAAAGCGGATGATTACACCGGCCCGGCGACCGATCTGCTGCTGAAGCTGCGGCCGAACATTCGCTACTTCCACTCTTCGCAATATATTAATGACCTTGCCAACGGCGACATCTGCGTGGCGATCGGCTGGGCAGGGGATGTCTGGCAGGCGGCCAACCGCGCGAAAGAGGCGAAGAACGGCGTCAACGTCTCCTACTTTATTCCGAAAGAAGGCGCGCTGGCGTTCTTTGATGTCTTTGCCATGCCGGCCGACGCCAAGAATAAAGATGAAGCCTATCAGTTCCTTAACTATCTGATGCGCCCGGATGTGATCGCTAAAATCAGCGACCAGGTGTTCTACGCCAACGGCAACAAGGCCTCCACACCGCTGGTCAGCGAGACAATCCGTAACAACCCGGCGATTTATCCGCCAGCGGATGTGTTCGCCAAACTGTTCACGCTGAAGGTGCAGGATCCGAAGATTGACCGCGTGCGCACTCGCGCGTGGACCAAAGTGAAGAGCGGCAAATAATCTCTGACGGCCCGTCGAACACGGGCCGAATCAGATCTGCACTCGCCGGGAAATGGCAGCGCGCCCGGCGAGCAGAAGCACCAGGATGGTGCAATTGCACTGTTAAGCACGAAGTATGGCACCGGACCATATGGTGATCGTTTTTTTGCCGGAGAGCACCCGATTGAACGACGTAATGCCCCGCCCACAGGCGAAAGCCCCCAAAGCGCTGACCCCGCTACTGGAAATCCGTAACTTAACCAAGTCGTTTGATGGCCAGCACGCGGTCGACGACGTCAGTCTCACTATCTATAAAGGCGAAATTTTTGCTCTGCTGGGCGCATCAGGCTGCGGGAAATCGACCCTGCTGCGTATGCTGGCGGGCTTTGAACAACCGACCGCCGGGCAGATTATGCTCGACGGCGTGGATCTGGCGCGCGTGCCGCCCTATCAGCGGCCTATCAATATGATGTTCCAGTCCTACGCCCTGTTTCCCCATATGACCGTTGAGCAGAATATCGCCTTCGGTCTGAAGCAGGATCGTCTGCCTAAGGCGGAAATCACCGCCCGGGTGCAGGAGATGCTGGCTCTGGTGCATATGCAGGAATATGCCAAACGCAAGCCGCACCAGCTCTCTGGCGGCCAGCGCCAGCGCGTCGCGCTGGCGCGTAGCCTGGCGAAACGGCCGAAGCTGCTGCTACTCGATGAGCCGATGGGCGCGCTGGACAAAAAGCTGCGCGATCGCATGCAGCTGGAGGTAGTGGATATTCTCGAACGCGTTGGCGTGACCTGCGTGATGGTGACTCACGACCAGGAAGAGGCGATGACGATGGCGGGCCGTATCGCCATCATGAACCGCGGCAAGTTTGTGCAGATTGGCGAACCGGAAGAGATTTACGAGCACCCGACCACCCGCTATAGCGCCGAGTTCATCGGCTCGGTGAACGTCTTTGAAGGGCTGGTGAAGGAGCGTCTGGAGGATGGTCTGGTGTTGAGTTCGCCAGGACTGGTGCACCCGCTGAAGGTCGACCCCGACGCGTCGGTGGTGGATAACGTGCCGGTCTGGGTGGCGCTGCGCCCGGAGAAGATCATGCTGTGCGATGAACCACCGGCGGACGGCTACAATTTTGCCGTCGGCGAGGTGATTCATATCGCCTATCTCGGGGATCTCTCTATCTATCATGTGCGCCTGCAAAGCGGGCAGATGATCAGCGCCCAGTTGCAGAATGAACACCGCCATCGGAAAGGAACGCCCACCTGGGGTGACGAGGTGCGTTTATGCTGGGATGCGGATAGCTGCGTAGTGCTGACGGTGTAAGGAGAGGGCGATGAGTACCGTTGAATCCCCGTCAGGGGCGAAAAAACCGGGCGGCTTCGGGCTGTGGGCGGCGCGCCTGCAGATGGCGCATGGCCGCAAGCTGGTGATTGCGCTGCCCTATCTGTGGCTGATCCTGTTGTTCATGCTGCCGTTCCTGATCGTGTTCAAGATAAGTCTTGCCGAGATGGCGCGGGCGATCCCTCCCTACACCGAGCTGATGGAGTGGGCGGATGGCCAGCTGACGCTGACCCTCAACTTTGCCAACTTCCTGCAGTTGACTGACGATCCGCTCTATTTCGAAGCTTATCTCCAGTCGCTGCAGGTGGCGGGCATATCGACGATCTGCTGCCTGCTGCTGGGCTATCCGCTGGCCTGGGCGGTGGCGCACAGCAAGCCGTCGACGCGCAATATTCTGCTGCTGCTGGTGATCCTGCCGTCGTGGACGTCATTCTTAATCCGCGTCTATGCCTGGATGGGGCTGCTGAAAAGCAACGGCGTGTTGAATAACTTCCTGCTGTGGTTAGGGGTTATCGATCAGCCGCTGGAGATCCTGCACACCAACCTGGCGGTGTATATCGGTATTGTGTATGCCTATCTGCCGTTTATGGTGCTGCCGATCTACACCGCGCTGACCCGCATCGACTATTCGCTGGTGGAGGCCTCGCTGGATCTCGGTGCCCGGCCGCTGAAGACCTTCTTCCAGGTGATCGTCCCGCTCACCAAAGGCGGCATTATTGCCGGCTCCATGCTGGTGTTTATCCCGGCGGTGGGGGAGTTCGTGATCCCGGAACTGCTGGGCGGGCCGGACAGCATTATGATTGGCCGCGTGCTGTGGCAGGAGTTCTTTAACAACCGCGACTGGCCGGTCGCCTCGGCGGTGGCGATTGTCATGCTGCTGCTGCTGATCGTGCCGATCATGTGGTTCCACAAGCACCAGCAAAAACAGATGGGAGAGCAGGGATGAACGACTTGCCGGTAGTACGCTCGCCGTGGCGCATTCTGATCCTCGTGCTTGGGTTCACCTTCCTCTATGCCCCGATGCTGATGCTGGTGATCTACTCGTTCAACAGCTCGAAGCTGGTAACGGTCTGGGCCGGGTGGTCGACGCGCTGGTATAGCGAACTGTTCCACGATGATGCGATGATGAGCGCGGTAGGGTTGAGCCTGACCATCGCCGCCTGCGCGGCGACGGCGGCGGCGATCCTCGGTACCATCGCCGCGGTGGTGATGGTGCGTTTTGGACGCTTTCGCGGGTCTAATGGCTTCGCATTTATGATCACCGCGCCGCTGGTTATGCCGGACGTGATCACCGGTCTCTCGCTGCTGCTGCTGTTCGTGGCGCTGGGACATGCCATTGGCTGGCCGTCGGATCGCGGGATGTTGACCATCTGGCTGGCGCACGTCACCTTCTGTACCGCCTATGTGGCGGTGGTGATCTCCTCGCGGCTGCGTGAACTGGACCACTCGATCGAAGAGGCGGCGATGGATCTGGGCGCCGCGCCGCTGAAGGTCTTTTTCGTCATCACGCTGCCGATGATTATGCCAGCGGTGATCTCCGGCTGGCTGCTGGCGTTCACGCTGTCGCTGGATGACCTGGTGATCGCCAGCTTTGTTTCCGGCCCCGGGGCCACGACCTTGCCGATGCTGGTCTTCTCCAGCGTGCGCATGGGGGTCAACCCGGAGATTAACGCCCTGGCGACGCTCATCCTTGGCGTGGTCGGTATTGTTGGTTTTATCGCCTGGTATTTGATGGCCCGCGCAGAAAAGCAGCGAGTGCGCGATATCCAGCGTGCAAGACAAGGCTGAACCACCTAAAATCGGTACAGCAGCCTCCGGTCGGCGCCACCCTGTGGCGCCGTTTTCATGGAAGACATTACGTTGGGATTGTTTACGAAAACTCGCTCATCGCATGCCCGCCTTAACGTCCCTGCGCTGGTGCAGGTGGCGGCCTTTGCTATTATTTTGATCCGCGCTCTGGACCTGCTGATGATCCTCAATCTGTTGGGTCTGCAGGGGCTGAACGAATTCATACACCGCAGCGTCCAGACCTGGAACCTGACGCTGGTCTTCCTCGGCAGCCTGGCGCTGGTATTTGTCGAAATCTGGTGTGCCTTCTCGCTGGTGAAAGGGCGCAACTGGGCGCGCTGGGTCTATCTGCTGACGCAGATTATCGCCGCCGGCTACCTGTGGGCGGCGTCGCTGGGCTATGGGTATCCGGAACTGTTCAGCATTCCCGGCGAATCCAAACGGGAGATCTTCCACTCGCTGGTGATGCAAAAACTGCCGGATCTGCTGGTTCTGACGCTGCTGTTTGTGCCGGCGAACTGCCGTCGGTTTTTCCGCCTGCAATAACGGTGATACAATCCCCGCCCCTGGATTTTTGAAGGTCAATTATGCATTGCGCACTCTACGACGCCGGCCGCTGCCGCTCCTGTCAATGGCTGGAGCGGCCGGTCCCGCAACAGCTCGCCGATAAAATGGCCGATCTGCGCACACTGCTGGCGGCGATCCCGGTCGCTGCCTGGGGCGAGCCGGTCAGCGGGCCAGAGACGGCCTTTCGTAACAAGGCCAAGATGGTGGTCAGCGGCAGCGTTGAGCGTCCGCTGCTGGGGATGCTGCATCGCGATGGCACCCCGGTGGATCTCACCGACTGCCCGCTCTATCCCGCCGAGTTTGCGCCGGTGTTTGCCGTCCTGAAGCCCTTTATCGCCCGCGCCGGGTTAACCCCCTATAACGTCGCGCGCAAGCGCGGGGAGCTGAAATATCTGCTGCTAACCGCCAGCCAGCAGGGGGAGATGATGCTGCGCTTCGTGCTGCGCTCAGAGGCCAAGGTGGCCCAGCTGCGCGCCGCGCTGCCGTGGCTGCAGGCGCAGCTCCCGCAGCTCAAGGTGATCACGGCGAATATCCAGCCGGTGCATATGGCAATCATGGAAGGCGAGCAGGAGATCTTCTTCACCGAACAGCAGGCGCTGGGGGAGGTCTTTAATGAGGTGCCGCTGTGGATCCGCCCGCAAAGTTTCTTTCAGACCAACCCGGCGGTAGCCAGTCGGCTGTATGCCACCGCCCGCGACTGGGTGCGCGCGCTGCCGGTCCAGCATATGTGGGATCTGTTTTGCGGCGTCGGGGGATTTGGCCTGCACTGCGCGACGCCGGCGATGCGCCTGACCGGTATCGAGATCGCTCCGGAAGCGATCGCCTGCGCCAGACAGTCAGCCGCGCAGCTGGGGCTCAGCAATCTGCATTTTCAGGCGCTGGACTCGACGCAGTTCGCCACTCATGAAGCGGATATCCCGCAGCTGGTGTTGGTCAACCCGCCGCGCCGCGGCATTGGCGCCGAACTGTGCGACTATTTAAGCCGCATGGCACCGCCCTATATCATCTATTCCAGCTGTAACGCTCGCACCATGGCGACCGATATTGCCCGTCTTCGCGGCTATCGCGTCGAGCGGGTCCAGCTGTTTGATATGTTCCCTCACACCGCGCACTACGAAGTGCTGACCCTGCTGGTCCGCGAAGTTTAAACAAAATGTGAAGGCTTTGCGCCGCTGAAATCAGGTAAGCTTGGCGCTGCATGTTTTGTTATTGGTGGGGGGAATCTAATGGCCAAAACCATTCTGCTGGTGGAAGATGACGAGGATATTGCCACGCTGCTGCGGCTCAATCTTCAGGATGAGGGCTATCAGATTGTGCATGAAGCCGACGGCGACCAGGCCCTTGTCCAGCTGGAAAAGCAGGTCTGGGATGCGGTGATCCTTGATTTGATGCTGCCTGGCGTCGATGGCCTGGAGATCTGCCGGCGTATCCGTCAGATGACCCGTTACCTGCCAGTAATTATCATCAGCGCTCGCACCAGCGAAATGCACCGCGTGCTGGGCCTGGAGATGGGCGCCGATGATTATCTGGCGAAGCCCTTTTCACTGCTGGAGCTTATCGCCCGCGTCAAAGCGCTGTTTCGTCGCCAGGAGGCGATGGGGCAGAACCTGCTGATGGACGCCGGGCGCCTGTCCTGCCATGGCCTGAGCATCGATCCGCTGTCGCGCGAAGTGAAGCTGCGCGGCGAGGTGGTGGACCTGACGCCGCGCGAATTCGATCTGCTCTATTACTTCGCCCGCCATCCCGGTGAGGTGTTTTCGCGGCTGGCGCTGCTGGAGCAGGTCTGGGGATATCAGCACGAGGGCTATGAGCACACGGTTAATACCCATATCAACCGCCTGCGCAGCAAAATCGAACGTGACCCGGCGGAGCCGGACATCATTCTTACCGTCTGGGGTAAAGGCTATAAATTCGCCCCGATGTCGCAAGAGGTCGCCCCGTGATCCGCCGCCTGAGCCTCAGCCAGCGGTTGGCGCTGGTGGTGGTCTCCCTGCTGATGCTGTGCGCGGCGGCAGTATGCGCCGTTCAGTTACACAGCAGCGCGCAGTATGGCAACGCCATGGTGCAGCGCCTCTCCGCCGGGCTGGCTCAGCAGATTGTCGCCCGCGAGCCGCTGCTGGACGCCCACGGCGAGGTCAACCGACAAACCCTGAAGTCGTTGTTTGACCGCCTGATGACCTTTAATCCCAGCGTGGAGCTCTATCTGTTGTCGCCGGATGGCGACCTGCTGGCCGATGCGGCGCCGCCGGGACATATCCAGCGCCAGCGTATCGATATGGCGCCAGTGCAGGCTTTTCTCACCGGCAGTGCGTCGCCGGTGTATGGCGACGATCCACGTAGTCTCGACGGACGAAAAGTCTTCAGCGCCGCTCCGCTGCGCGTCGACGGGCAGCTGCGCGGCTACCTGTATATCATTTTGCAGGGAGAGACCTTTAATCAGCTGGCGGCCGACGCCTGGCAAAAAACGCTGTGGAGCATTGTTCTGTGGACGCTGCTGCTGGTGGCCCTGTTTGGCCTTCTGACAGGGGGGCTGGCATGGTTCTGGGTCACCCGGCCGGTCCGCCAGCTCACCGCCCAGGTCGCGGCGAGCGGCCAGGACAGCATCAGCGCCATCAAAACCCTGGCGGCCCGCACGCCGGAGCCCCTGCCTGGTAACGAGGTGGCGGTGCTCGAGAATCGCTTTATTGACCTTGCGCAGCAGATAGCCGGCCAGTGGGATCGGCTGGCCGACAGCGACCGCCAGCGCCGCGAATTTGTGGCCAATATCTCCCATGATTTGCGTACGCCGCTCACCTCGCTGCTGGGGTATCTGGAAACGCTGACGCTGAAGGATGAACGGCTGACCGCCGAGGAGCGCAGGCAATATCTCACCATCGCCCTGCGTCAGGGCAACAAAGTGCGCCATCTCTCGCAGCAGCTGTTTGAGCTGGCGCGACTGGAGCACGGGAGCATTAAGCCGCAGCGCGAGCGTTTTGCGATGGGGGAGCTGATCTCCGATGTCGCGCAGAAGTTTGAATTAACTGCCCGCACGCGCGAGGTGAACCTGCGTATTGATGTGCCGGGACCGCTGCCGCTGATTAACGCCGATGTGTCGATGATTGAGAGGGTGGTGACCAACCTGCTCGATAACGCGATGCGGCATACGCCCGTCGGCGGGGAGATCCGTCTGGCGGTCTGGCAGGAGGATCAACAGCTCCAGGTGGAAGTGGCCGACAACGGAACGGGCGTCGATGCCGCGCTGCGCGACGATCTGTTCCAGCGGCCGTCGGCGTTGTCTACCCAGGCATCGCGGGAGGAGCGCGGCGGGTTAGGGCTACTGATTGTGAAACGAATGCTGGAGTTGCACGGGGGCGGTATCAGACTGGTGGAGTCGGTAAGCGGGGCGCGGTTCAGGTTCTTCGTGCCACTTTAAGACATTGCCGGATGGCGGATACGCCTTACCCGGCTACGGGGGAAGAGTAGGCCGGGTAAGCGCAGTGCCACCCGGCAAAAAATTTACTCCGGGAACCATTGGTTGCTGATTTTCTGGTAGGTACCGTCGGCCTTAATCGCTTTCAGCGCGGCGTTCAGTTTCTCCAGCAGCGCCTTGTTATCCGGGCGCACGGCAATGCCGAGTCCGGTGCCGAAGTATTGCGGATCCGTCACTTTCGGCGTGGCTGCGCCCAACTGCGGGTTGGTTTTCAGCCACTCGTTGACCACTGCGGTATCGCCGAACACGCCGTCGATACGGCCATTTTTCAGATCGATAATCGCATTCTGGTAGCTGTCATAGGCGACGGTCTTCACCTCAGGATGTTTATCCTGCAGATATTTCTGGTGGGTGGTGCCGTTTTCCATGCCGATCCGTTTGCCTTTCAGGTCATCGAAGGAATGGAACGCGTCTTTTTTGGCGATCACCAGCGCCGAGTTGGCGTAGTACGGGTCGGTGAAGGCCACTTGCTTGCTGCGTTCCGGCGTAATATCCATTCCGGAAATCACCGCATCATATTTCTTGAACTTCAGTGCCGGGATCAGGCTGTCAAAAGCGTGGTTGGTAAAGGTACATTCTGCCTGCATTTGTTTGCACAGCGCTTTGGCCAGGTCGAGATCGAAACCAACAATCTGATTATTGGCATCCATCGATTCAAACGGCGGATAGGTTGCGGACACGCCGAAGCTGATTTTCTCTGCGGCGGCAGCGCCGAAGGTGAACGTGGTGAGCAGTGCAGCCAGAACTAACTTTTTCATCGTGGAACTCCCGTCTGTCAATCTTATGATTATTCGCCGTGTCTGCGGCATAGAGTGACAATGCCATTAAATGAATTTATATGCAATAAATATGATTAAATATTTTTAATAGCATAAAAAAAGACGGACAGGTGTTAGACTTGTCCGTCTTGTTGTCTGCTTTTTATGCAATAAGGCTCAGGCGCTAGTTACGTCGCTCGAAGGCCAGCGCTTTACGTTCCACCAGGCGCATCAGCAGCGTCAGCAGTCCGTTGACGATGAGATAGATAATCCCGGCGGCGCCGAACACCATCACGTCGTAGGTGCGTCCGTACAGCAGCTGGCCGTGGCCCATTACTTCCATCAGGGTGATGGTGTAGGCCAGAGAGGTACTCTTGAAAACCAGCACCACTTCGTTGGAATAGGACGACAGCGCACGCTTAAAGGCATACGGCAGCAGGATCGCCAGGGTATCCTTTTTACTCATCCCCAGCGCGCTGCACGACTGCCATTGCCCGTCGGGGATCGCCCGGATGGCGCCATAAAACAACTGAGTGGTGTAGGCGGCGCTGTTGAGCGACAGGGCGATCAGCGCGCACAGCCACGGTTCAGAGATAAGATGCCACAGCCACGGATAATCCTGCAGCGAAGGAAACTGTCCGGGGCCGTAGTAAATCAGGAAGATCTGCACCAGCAGCGGCGTACCGGTAAACAGGGTGATATAGCCGCGGACTATCCACACCAGCCCCGGCGTCTTCAGCGTCAGGATAATGGTAAAAATCAGCGACAGGATCAGCGCCACGATAATCGACGCCACGGTCAGCGTCAGGCTGGTATGAAGCCCTTTCAGCAGTTCGGGTAAGTAGTCGAGCATCAGCCTGGTCTCCGTTCGAAGCGCGTCGCACGCTGGTCAATCCGCTTAAGGATGTATTGACTCAACAGGGTGATGACGAGATAGATTGCCGCCGCAATGATATACCAGTTAAAGGGTTCCTGAGTGCGGGTGGCGATGCTTTTGGTCTGCAGCATCAGATCGTTGACGCTGATCAGGCTCACCAGCGCGGTGTCCTTCAGCAGCACCAGCCACTGGTTACCGAGGCCAGGCAGAGCATGGCGCCACATCTGCGGCATCACCAGACGGAAGAATATAGCCGCTTTCGACAGCCCCAGCGCCTGGCCGGACTCCCACTGACCCTGCGGAACGGCTTTCAGCGCGCCGCGCAGCGTTTGCGAGGCGTAGGCGGCATACAGCAGCGACAGGGCGATCGCCCCGCAGAGGAACGGACTGACGTCAAAGTTCTCAATCTGCATCTGCACCGGGATCTGCGTGAACCCGAGCGGGATGGTAAAACCGTCAGAGAGCGTCAGCAGCAGCTGGGAAGAGCCGAAATAGATAAACAGCACCACCAGAATTTCCGGTAGTCCGCGCAGGATGGTCACAATGCCGGTTGCAAGCCAGGCTACCGGGCGCCATTTCACTGACTCCAGTACCGCAAAGAGCATCGCCAGGACCAGGCCGATGACGAGCGCGCAAACGGCAAGGCCGACGGTCATCCCGGCGGCGCTTGCTAATGGGAAAATTTCGTTCATTCAGTCTTACTTCTGGAACCATTTGTTATAGATGGTCTGGTAAGTGCCGTCTTTCTTCACTTTTTCCAGCGCAGCGTTAAATTTCTGCTGCAGGTCGGTGTTGCCCTGACGTACGGCAATGCCCAGCCCGGTGCCGAAATAGGCTTTGTCGGTCACTTTATCGCCCACGGCCGCCAGCTTCGGATTGCTCTTCAGCCATTCGGTCACCACGGCGGTATCGCCAAAGACCGCGTCAATACGACCATTCTGCAGATCGAGCTTCGCATTCTGGTAGCTGTCGTAAGGAACGGTAGTAATTTCCGGATGTTTATCGGTGATGAATTTCTGGTGGGTGGTGCCGTTCTGCACGCCCACTTTTTTGCCCTTCAGCTGGTCAATGCTGGTGAACTTACCCTGCTGACCGACGAACAGCGCCGAGTTGTCATAATACGGGGTAGAGAACAGCACCTGCTTTTCACGCTCCGGCGTGATGTCCATCCCGGCCATGACCGCGTCGAAACGGCGGAATTTCAGTCCCGGGATCAGGCTGTCAAAGGCCTGGTTGGTGAAGGTACAGGTGGCGTCAATCTCTTTACACAGCGCATTCGCCAGATCGACATCGAAACCGACGATCTGGTTGTTGGCGTCCACCAGCTCAAACGGAGGGTAGGAGGCCTCGGTGGCGAAACGAATGGTCTGCGCGGCGGAAGCGGAGAGGCTCATGCCTGCGAGCAGGGCGGCAATCAGTACTTTTTTCATCGTCATTTCCCCGAAAAACATCAATGTGAAAGATAGTTTTTAAACGCGTCAGTTTGCGGATGCGTGAAGCAGGAGGCATCCCCTTGCTCGACGATATGGCCATTTTCCATATACACCACCCGGCTGGCCGTCTTGCGCGCCACTTCAACTTCGTGGGTGACGATAACCTGGGTGATGCCGGTTTCAGCCAGCTCGCGAATGATGCTGACGATCTGAGCCGTGATTTCCGGGTCAAGCGCCGCGGTAGGCTCATCGAACAGCAGGACCTGGGGCTCCATCATCAGCGCGCGGGCGATAGCCACACGCTGCTGCTGGCCGCCGGATAAATGCAGCGGGTAGCGATCGCTGTAAGGCTTCAGACGCAGACGCTCCAGCAGTTTCTCTGCGCGAGCCAGCGCCTGATCCTTGCTTAACCCCAGTACGCGGCAGGGGGCTTCGATCAGGTTCTGCTGTACCGTCAGGTGCGGCCACAGGTTGTATTGCTGGAAGACCATGCCGACGTTCTGACGCAGCTCGCGAATCGCTTTATCGGACGGCGCTTTGGTGAAGTCGAATTGGTTGCCGGCGATGGATAACGAACCGGACCGCGGCATCTCCAGCAGGTTGAGTACGCGCAGCAGCGAGCTCTTCCCGGCACCGCTGGGGCCGAGCAGCACCAGCGTTTCCCCCTGCGGGCAATCCAGCGTGATGTCGAACAGCGCCTGGTGTGCGCCGTAGAAGCAATTAATGCCGTTTAGTTTAATACTCATCTGGGCAGTCTGATACGAATAGCTATTGAGGCCGCAAATACTACCTTTGGCAGAATAGTTATGCAATATTTATGCGTTAAAAGTTAAATCTAAACCACGTTTAGCTTTAAAGTTAGCACAAAATATGGCCTGGTGGGTGAGGGGGGCGCAAATGTCGGCATTCCTGGGGCGAATACCGACATTTTACCGGGGTTATCGTTTCAGCGGGGTGGCTTCAACTCCGGAATCAGCGTTTCTCCAGACTCTGTCGCAGCGTCCCGGCTGGCGCATGGCTGTTGTTGCCGAGATAGCGGACGTCATCGACAGCCCAGCACTGGCCTTCCTGGATCATCAGCACTTCATCTTTCCAGCTCTGGGTGCCCTGTTTCAGTTCGACGCGCAGCGGAATATTGCGCGCATCACGGTTCGGGATGGTGGAGGCGCTGGCGACCACGGCGCTGTCTGCTGGGGTGCTGCTGCTGGAGAACGGGTTAGCCTGCAGCAGTTTGCTGTTGGCCGGATCCTGGCGGGCGTCATTGAGTAACTGCGCCAGTCCGTCGCTCAGATAGGGGCGCAGCGCCGCCGGATCCTGAGTGCGGTTCTGGATCTGAGTGTCATAGAATTTTTGCGCTACGTCGTCAGGGCCGCCTTCGACACAGGGGCCGCTGCGGGTACCATTATCTTTATAGGCCGGGGTGACGGTCGTACAGGCGCTGAGCGCCAGCGCGCAAGGGAGAAGTACAGCAAGAAGTTTGTAGCGCATGATGATTTCCTTATAAGCGAACTACGTTTTCAGTTTCCGTTAAAGCATAGCGTATAGCGTGCGGATTGTACTTGACGCAAAGAGCTAAGACCTTGATGTGACAACGGCCTTAGGGCAGGAAATCGACAATGAGCATCACCGAATGATATTCAGGCAGGAAAAACCAGGCGCCGTTTAAAAATAAACAGACTTTTTGGGCAAACAAGAAACATTACCCGGACAATAGGATAATGTTTCTTGAGATATAAGATTAATTACTTCTTCTTATAGATGTTAGCGGAGACGTGCAGTTTTTTATCGGTATTACCGGAAGAGAGCACGATAACGTCCGCGCCTTTTTCATCGGCCTTTTTAATCAGCTCTTCACGGGCATCGCTCGGCGCAGTCTGGCCGGTAGAGGAAATGGTGCCGATTTTGGTATATTGCGTATGGACCTTATTAAAGGCTTCTTTCGTTAAAATCTCAGCGGAGAAGGCGTTCGCCGTTAAAAACAATGCTGCACCTGCCACTAAAGCTGCATATTTCATATTTTTAGACTCCATTGTTTATTTTGCTATCATCATGCTCTTGTTTTAACTCACCAATGAGCGATTTCAGATTGTACTAACGCCGCTTTTTTTTCAAGCAAAATACTGCAATTTTATGACGATTAGTTAACGCTTTTTTAAAGAAAAGATGACGAGGTTCTCATTGATAATGCTTGCTTTTTTTTGCGGAATGAACATTAAGGCGACGCAAGACCTTTTTTTACTGTGGTTAGCTGAAAATTAGCTGAGGCGCACGCAGGAGAAGGGGCCGGGACGCTGAAAGACATTCCCGGTAACATGGTTTATCATATAGAACAGCAGGGGCTGCACCCATGGTCATGCAGGTCACCAGGGAGATAAGATGTTAACAAATAAGCGAGAGCGGGCCCGGCAGCAGCGAGCCGCGTTGTGGGCCACCAAAGATAATGTTCAGCGCCATGCGCTGTCCATGAGTATGCCCTGGCTGGCCTTTGTCAATATCGCTTTTGCGTTAATGATTTTCTTCCGCAATTTTATCTTTACCTATTTTGATAAGAAGTTACTGACGCACCGGGCGGTTATTCCTTATATCGAAGTGGCGCTGATCGCGGTTATTATTATTTCGGCCATTTTAGTGATTATTGCCGTCACGCCGCGGCTGGCGCAGGGGCGATATACGCTGAATATCATCACCGGGCTGCTGCTGGCGCTCAGCCTGTGCTGGTCCCTGAGTAATTACTGTTTTATCTTTTTCTGGACCTTGCCCTTCGCCTGGCCGCTGCTGGTGATTTTAATGACCACCGGCCTCACCGCGCTCTATCACCACTGGCCCGGCATTATCGCCTTTATGCTCCCAATGTGGGTGACCGCCTTGCTGGCAGGGGTGCAGATTCACTATGACGGTGAATTTCGTTTTTTGACCTTATGGGCTATTTTCACCGCGATTTTGCTTTATGGACGGCGTATTCTGCAGCGCTGGTATGATGAAGCCTGGGATACGCATCAGGAAAATATGCAGCTTATCCAGCGGCTGGAAAGTATCGCTAACCGGGATGCCTTAACCGGAACGGCCAATCGCCGGGCACTGAATGCTTTTCTGGCGCAGCTCTGGGAGCAAAAAGCGCCGTTAGCGCTGATCATGATCGATGTCGATTACTTTAAGCGTTATAACGACCATTACGGCCATCAGGCCGGCGATGACTGCTTATCGTCTGTCGCGCAGGTGCTTAAAATGGCGGTGCGGGCTGAGGACGATTTGGTGGCCCGCTACGGCGGCGAGGAGTTTGTCGTGGCGCTGCCGGGGGTTTCCTTAGCGCACGCCACCGTCATTGCCGAGCGCATTCAGCAGAAAATCCACGACGCGGCCTTGCCGCATGAAGCCTCTGCGGTGGCGGCGGTAGTGACCGTCAGCATGGGCGTGGTGGCTTCCGACGGCACGGTCCCGATGGAGACGCTGATCGCCCGGGCGGACAGTGCGTTGTATCAGGCTAAAAATAAAGGACGTAATCAATGGTCTTATTAACCCGGCTCCACTGCCGGGCGAGGGAAAGGGGATGAAACGGATTGCGCAGGTCGCCCTGCTGGCGCTGCTGTTAACCGGCTGTGCCGGGGAAAAGGGAATTATCGATCGCGATGGATACCAGCTGGACACTCGCCATCCGGCGCAGGCGGCCTATCCGCGAATAAAAGTGCTGGTGATCCACTATACGGCAGACAATTTTGATGTTTCTCTGGCGACGTTGACCGATAAAGAGGTCAGCTCCCACTATTTAATCCCCGAGCAGCCGCCGCGTTATCAGCATAAACCGCGGATCTGGCAGCTGGTGCCGGAAGAGGATTTAGCCTGGCACGCCGGGGTGAGCTACTGGCGCGGCAGTACGCGTATCAATGATACGTCCATCGGCATTGAGCTGGAGAACCGCGGCTGGCAGAAGACGGCGGGCGTCAAAAGCTTTACCCCCTTCCACCCGGAACAGATAGCGGCCCTGATCCCGCTGGCGCGCGATATTATCACCCGCTACCACATCGCACCGCAGAACGTGGTGGCCCATGCCGATATCGCGCCGCAGCGTAAAGACGATCCGGGGCCGCTGTTTCCCTGGCAACAGCTGGCGCAGCAGGGGATTGGCGCCTGGCCTGACGAGCAGCGAGTGGCCTTTTATCTGAACGGACGGCCGGCCAGCGATCCCGTTGACCCAGAGGTGGTGCTGGATTTACTGGCGCGCTACGGCTATCAGGTGACGCCGGAGATGACCCCCGCGCAGAAGAAGCGGGTGATTATCGCCTTCCAGATGCACTTCCGTCCGCAGCGCTGGGATGGCGTAGCGGATGCGCAAACTGAAGCGATAGCCGAGGCGCTGTTAGAAAAATATGGCCAGGGTTAGCGGTGAAGTTTGCCGTGGTCGCGTAGCCAGGCGGCGGTACGCACAATGCCGTCGTCAAGCGTCACCACCGGCTGATAGCCCAGTTCATCCTGCGCGCGGGTGATATCGAGCGTAAAATCAAAGTTAAGTTTGGAAACGCCGTAGTGGGTAAAGGCGGGCTCTTTGGCTGTTTTATCGCCAAAACGTTCCATGCTGCGGGCAATAATATCCAGCATCGGGTAGGGAACTGAGCGGATCCGGCACTTGATGCCCAGCTCGTCGATCAGTTTCTGCACGATGCTTCGCAAGGTGCGCGGTTCGCCGTTGCTGATATTCCACGCGCGGGCGGAAGGAAGATGATCGCAGGCCGACTGGCTCGCCAGCCACATCGCATGCACGGCGTTTTCATAATAGGTCATGTCGACCAGCGCGCTGCCGCCCCGCGGCAACAGGACGCTGCCATAATGCTGCATCATTTGCGCCAGCCGGGGAATAAAGACTTTATCGTGCGGCCCGAACAAGCTCTGCGGACGCAGAATGGTAAAACGGGTGTGCGGGTTGGCCTGCGCCAGCAGGTTGATCACCTCCTCGCTGGCCGCCTTGCTGCGGGCAAACTCGTTGGCGAAGCGATGCGGGCGGAAATCTTCCTGGATATCGCGATGGTGGTGATAATCGAAATAGAGCGATGGCGAAGAGATATGGACGAAATTGCGCACCCCCCATGCCACAGACCATTCGCCCAGACGGCGGGTGGCGCGGACGTTAGCGAGATCGAAAGCCTGCTGGGTGCCCCAGGGCGAGGTAAAACTCGAACAGTGCCACAGGGTATCGATACCGGCGAGCATCACTTTAGCCTGCGAAGAGACCAGCTCGGTTAAATCGGCCGGGATGAATTCTGCCCCCATTTTGCTCAGAAGCTTACCCATCGCTTCGTTGCGCCCGGTGGCTCTCACGCTGATGCCCTTATTGCGCAGATATTCCACTGCGTTGCGGCCTAATCCGCTGGTCGCACCGGTAACCAGTACCTTCATATCACTCTACTGTCCCAGAAAAGAATTTCGTGCGCATTTTTCCGTGATTCTCCCGACTATGCAATGAGAATCATGAAAGAATAATGCTTATCCTTGGTCTCTGCCTGAGATTTGTTCGGCCAGCCGGGCGATGCGTTGCGCCATACCGCGGAAAATAAACAGGTGCGCCGGGATCATCAGCAGCCAGTAGATCAGTCCGGGCATACCGTGCGGGTGCCACCAGGCGCGCACGTCCAGTTCGCGATGGTCGCCTTTATCGTTTATCGTAAAGCTTAACCGGCCCAGCCCCGGCGCTTTCATACCGAACAGCAGGGTGAGCTGTTTTTCTTCCTCCACGATAATTACCTTCCAGCTGTCGACCGTATCGCCGGTTTGCAGATAGTCGCGCTGCGGCCGTCCTTTGGCTAACCGATGGCCGACCAGCAGGTCCATCGCACCACGGGTTTTCCACAGCAGATTGCCGAAAAAATACCCCTCTTTACCACCGATTTGGTTAACGACCTGCCACAGGGCCTGGCGGTTCGCCTGGGTGGTGACGGTGCAGCCAGCCTGTTTCGGAAAGTAGCCGTACTCCGGTCGCCAGCGGGCGAAAGCCTGGGCGTCGTAGCCCCAGTCGCTGGAGTTTACCAGCTGCTCTTCTTCTTTCAGCGTGCGGCGAACCGCCTGATCGAAGGGGATCAGCGTTTGCGGGATCAGCGCTCGCAGCGCCCGGTCGTCGGCGATCAGATCGTGCTTCAGCCCCTGAATCAGCGCCCTGGCGATGGTAGGCGGCACCGAGGTGATAACGTTAAGAAACCACACTGAGATCCAGCGCGTCGGCAGGGGAATGGGAATGAGCGGGCGATGTTTACCGCTGACGGCCATAAAGTGGATAAACTGCTGCTGATAGCTTAACACCTCCGGACCGGCGGCTTCGAAGACGCGATGCGCGTTGGACGGATGATTCAGCAGCTCAACCAGGTCAAAGAGCAGATTTTCCAGGGCGACAGGGGTGGTACGCGAGCGTACCCAGCGCGGGGGAGTGAGCACTGGCAGGTTATAAACCATATCGCGCATCACCTCGAAGGCGGCAGAGCCGGCGCCGACGATAATCCCGGCCCGCAGTTCGGTCACCGGCACGCCCGACTCACGCAGGACCTCACCGGTCACCTGGCGGGCGCGCAGATGGTCAGATTGTTCCTGCGCCGGGGCCTGCAGCGAACTGAGAAATATCACCTGGCGCACTGACGACTGACGCAGGGCATCGCGCACATGCGTGGCCACCCGGCGTTCATGGGCGATAAAATCGCCGCCTTCGCCCATACCGTGTACCAGATAATAAAGGGTATCGATGCCGGCGAGCAGTGCAGGCAGAGCCTGCGGCTGATTAAGATCGACTGACCGACAGGTGACGCCGGGCAAATCGAGTTTTTGCAGTCGGTCGATGTGGCGTGCCGCCGCCAGCACAGGATAACCCCGCGCGCTTAACTCGCGCACCAAATGCTGGCCAATATAGCCGCTGGCGCCGAGCACCAGAACCGATTGCGACACGCCTGACTCCTTAGCGCTGTAAAAAAGCCTGCCAGTGAGCGACCACCTCGCTCAGCTGCTGACGGTTGACATCCAGGTGAGTGACCAGACGGACAACAGGCGAGGCGTTAATCAACACGCCGCGCGCCTGCATAAACTCGCCGAGCGCCGGGGCCTGCGCTTCGCCAACGCGCACAAACAGCATGTTGGTATCATGGCGGGTGACGTCGGCGCCGATGGCGCGAAGCTGCTCCGCCATCCACGCGGCGTTGTCATGATCCTCCTGCAGGCGCTGTACGTTATTTTTCAGCGCGTACAGCCCGGCAGCGGCCAGTATGCCCGCCTGGCGCATGCCGCCGCCGACCATTTTCCGCCAGCGGATAGCACGGCGAATGTATGCCTCGCTGCCCAGCAATAGCGAGCCTACCGGGGTGCCAAGCCCCTTTGACAGGCAGATGGTGAAGGAGTCGCAGTACTGAGCGATATCACGCAGTTCGCAGCCGTAGGCCACTACGGCGTTAAAGATACGCGCGCCGTCGACGTGCAGCGCCAGGTCGCGCTGGCGGGTAAACGCCCAGGCTTCCTGCAGATAGTCGCGCGGCAGCACCTTACCGTTGTGGGTGTTTTCCAGGCTCAGCAGGCGAGTGGGGGCAAAATGGATATCGTCGGGTTTGATTTTCGCCGCCACTTTATCCAGCGGCAGCGAACCATCCGCCGCGGCGTCAATCGGCTGTGGCTGAATACTGCCGAGTACTGCCGCACCGCCGGCTTCGTACAGATAGTTATGCGCCCCCTGGCCGACGATATACTCTTCGCCGCGCTGGCAGTGGCTGAGCAGGCCAACGAGGTTGGCCTGGGTGCCGGTGGGCAGAAAAAGCGCCGCCTCTTTGCCGGCGAGGTCGGCGGCATAGCGCTGCAGTTCATTGACGGTAGGGTCGTCGCCATACACATCGTCCCCGACCGGGGCGGCCATCATGGCCTCCAGCATGGCGCGCCCGGGACGGGTAACGGTATCACTGCGTAAATCGATCACGGCTTTTCCTTGGTCTGGTTCAACGTATTGCTTCTGTTTTACCTGAGCCAGTTGGTTTTCGCCAGTTCGATGACCTCATCGCCGCGCCCGCTGATGATCGCCCGCAGCATATACAGGCTAAAGCCTTTCGCCTGCTCCAGCTTGATCTGCGGCGGGATAGCCAGCTCCTCTTTGGCGACGACGACGTCGACCAGCACCGGACCGTCGGTGCGGAAGGCGGTCTGCAGCGCTTCATCCACCTCGGAGGCTTTTTCAACGCGAATACCTTTGATACCGCAGGCCTCGGCGATGCGGGCGAAGTTGGTATCGTGGAGCTCCGTACCGTCGGTGAGATAGCCCCCGGCCTTCATCTCCATCGCCACGAAGCCCAGCACGCTGTTGTT
Source organism: Klebsiella sp. w6 (assembly GCF_033100215.1). NCBI lineage: Bacteria > Pseudomonadati > Pseudomonadota > Gammaproteobacteria > Enterobacterales > Enterobacteriaceae > Klebsiella > Klebsiella sp. w6. The sequence goes on along the minus strand of NZ_CP136907.1, from coordinate 3,765,659 downwards.
AAAGATGACAATTTTCACCGGCAGCTTCATCTGCGCCAGCGACAGAAAATCGCCCATCAGCATGCTGAACCCGCCGTCGCCGCACATGGCCACCACCTGCCGCTCCGGAGCGGTGGCCTGGGCGCCGATGGCCTGCGGCATGGCGTTGGCCATTGAGCCGTGGTTGAACGAGCCCAGCAGGCGGCGTTTGCCGTTCATTTTGAGATAGCGTGCCGCCCAGACGGTGGGGGTGCCGACATCGCAGGTGAAAATGGCGTCTTCATCGGCAAAATGACTAATCTGCTGCGCCAGATACTGCGGGTGAATGGCTTTATCGCTGGGCTTCGCCAGGTCGTCGAGTCCTTTTCGCGCGTCGCGATAGTGCTCCAGCGCTTTATCCAGGAAGTGGCGATCGGTTTTCTCTTCCAGCAGCGGCAGTAGCGCTTTTAGCGTCGATTTAATATCGCCCACCAGCGCCATATCGACCTTACTGTGGGCGCCGATGCTGCCGGGGTTAATGTCGATCTGAATAATTTTGGCGTCGGTTGGATAGAAGGCGCGATAGGGGAACTGGGTGCCCAGCAGGATCAGGGTATCGGCGTTCATCATGGTGTGGAAGCCAGAGGAGAAGCCAATCAGCCCGGTCATGCCGACATCGTACGGATTGTCGTACTCCACGTGCTCTTTGCCGCGCAGGGCGTGGACGATGGGGGCTTTAATTTTGGCCGCGAACTCCACCAGCTCCTGATGAGCGCCGGCGCAGCCGCTGCCGCACATGAGCGCGATATTGCTGGAGTAGCGAATAAGCTGCGCCAGCTTGCGCAGTTCTTCTTCCGCCGGAGTGACCGTCGGCAACGGCGCATGATACCAGTGGCTGCTGGCGCTCTCCGGGGCAGCCTTCAGCGCCACGTCGCCGGGCAGCACCACCACCGAGACGCCGCGGTTAATCACCGCTTTACGCATGGCGATGGCCAGCACCTGCGGAATCTGTTCCGGGGTGGAGACCAGCTCGCAGTAGTGGCTGCATTCGCGGAACAGCTCCTGGGGATGGGTCTCCTGAAAATAGCCGCTGCCGATTTCGCTGGAGGGGATGTGGGCGGCAATGGCCAGCACCGGCACATGGTTACGATGACAGTCAAACAGACCGTTAATCAGATGCAGGTTGCCCGGCCCGCAGGAGCCGGCGCAGACCGCCAGTTCGCCGGTCAGCTGCGCCTCGGCGCCAGCGGCGAAAGCAGCCACCTCTTCGTGCCGGGTGGGCATCCAGTCGATGGTGCCCATGCGGTTCAGACTATCGCTCAATCCATTGAGGGAATCTCCGGTGACGCCCCAGATACGTTTCACGCCGGCCTGTTCCAGCGTTTTGGCAATGTATGCGGCCACGGTTTGTTTCATGATCTCCATCTCCTTTTTGTGATAACGCCTTCAAGCTTAGATGAAACTGCAGGTTACGTTGCTGATTGTCCCTTATTTTTTGCTGGTTTTATTGCTGAAAAATTGTGCATACTCAGGGATCTCACAGGGTGTAAAACAGGAAGCACATCAGATGGTTAAGGGAATGTTAAACGCAGTAAATAAAACGCTGTCGCATGACGACGCCGGTAAACTCTTGTTACGACTCGCCGTCGGCGGGTTAATGCTGTTTCACGGTCTGCACAAGCTGTTGGACGGCGTGGGCGGGATCAGCGGCATGCTGGTGGCGAAGGGGTTGCCGGGGTTTATCGCCTACGGTGTGCTGGTGGGGGAAGTGGTCGCTCCCTGCTTGTTAATTCTCGGCGTCCTGACACGTCCGGCGGCGCTGGTGCTGGCGTTCACCATGGTGGTGGCGTGGCTGATGGTCGGTCTCGGCAAGACGTTTGCGCTTGATGCGGTGGGGGCGTGGGCGATCGAGAACCTGGTCTATTTCTTTGTTGGCGCACTGGCGATTGCGCTACTCGGCGCAGGGCGTTATTCGCTGGCCGGTCAGTCGGCCTGGCGGTAAAAATGCCTCATTCGTCCTGGGGCGTAAAGTCGATACTGTTGCCGGTTTGCAACTTTTTCAGTCTGAGAAAATGTTTATCTCATGTCGCCTGAGCGTTTATTGTCGCCCGGGATTTTCCCGGAGTCGGCGCATTGCGCCTTCTCCGGGCTACCCAATCGCACAGCGCTGCAGCCCCGGTAAGCGGTAGCGCCACCGGGGATTTTGACCTCAGGCGAGAACCAGATCGCTCTGCGGATGGCAGGAGCAGGCCAGCACATAGCCGTCGGCGATTTCGGCGTCGGTTAACGTCATGGTGCTGGTGACGCTGTACTTCCCGGAAACCACTTTGGTTTTACAGCAGCCGCAGACGCCGGCGCGGCAGGCGACGGTCACCGGCACTTTATTGCTCTCTAGCGCATCAAGCAGTGTGGTGCCCACCGGCGCGTAAAACTCGCGCGCCGGCTGCAGTTTGGTAAATTTCAGTCCACTGGTCGCGGCTTCCGCCACCGGGGTGAAGAACTTCTCCTTAAAGAAGCGGGTGACGCCCAGGGCGGCAACATCCTGCTCGACCTTCTCCATATAAGGCGCCGGGCCGCAGGTCATCACGGTGCGGCTGGCTAAATCCGGCACGCTCTGCAGCAGCTCCCGGGTCAGACGGCCGGCGACAAAGCCATGAGTGGCATGGTGCTCTGCCACCAGGGTGACCGGATACTGGCGCCACTCCTCGGCAAAGATCACATCCTCCGGCGAACGCACGCTATAGATCACCTGCACGTCGGCCTGCGGTCGATACTTCGCCAGCCAGCGACGCATCGACATTATCGGCGTTACGCCGCAGCCGGCGGCCAGCAGCAGGAATTTATCTTCCGCTTTATCGTCGCAGGTAAACTCGCCCATCGCATCGGACAGCCAAAGGTAATCGCCGCGTTTGACCTCGCGGGTCAACCACTGCGAACCCGCGCCCTCGTCAATACGGCGAACGGTCAGCGTAATGTACTCGCTGACCCCCGGCGTGGAGGAAAGGGTATAGGCGCGCAGCGTTTCCGCCGAGTGACGCACGCTGACCAGGGCATACTGGCCGGCGCGGTACGGATAGTAATCGTGGCACAGCAGCGAAAGGGTCCACACGTCCGGGGTTTCCTGGTGAATGTGGTGAACCTGCATCCGCCACGGGCACTGGGAGGTTGGCATGGTCATCAGGGACTCCTTAAGCGCTCAGCAGCTGCTGCATATCTTGTTCCACGGTGGTCACGGACCGCAGACCAAACTTCTCATTGAGGACCGCCAGCAGATCCGGGGTGAAGAAGCCAGGCGCCGTCGGGCCGGTGACGATGTTTTTCACCCCCAGCGACAGCAGCGTCAGCAGAATGACGATCGCTTTCTGTTCGAACCAGGAGAGCACCAGCGACAGCGGTAGGTCGTTAACACCGCAGCCCAGTTTTTCCGCCAGCGTAACCGCGAGAATAATTGCCGAGTAGGCATCGTTGCACTGCCCGGCGTCGACCAGACGCGGCAGACCTTCGATATCGCCGAAGTCTAGCTTGTTGAAGCGGTATTTACCGCAGGCCAGGGTCAGGATCAGACAGTCATCCGGCACGCTGGTGGCGAAATCGGTGAAGTAGTTACGCTCCCCGCGGGCGCCGTCGCAGCCGCCGACGAGGAAGATATGGCGCAGTTTTTCACGGCTGACCAGATCGATCAGCGTATCCGCCGCGCCAAGCAGGGTCTGACGGCCAAAGCCGACGGTGATCAGATGCGGGATTTCGCTGTACGGGAAGCCCGCCATCTGCTGCGCCTGGGTGATAACCGGGGCGAAGTCTTCACCTTCCAGATGGTTCACGCCCGGCCAGCCGACGATGCTGCGGGTCCAGATGCGGTCGTCGTAGGCGCCGACGGTGGGGTCGATGATGCAGTTCGAGGTCATCACGATAGGGCCCGGGAAGCGGGCGAATTCCACTTGCTGGTTTTGCCAGCCGCTGCCGTAGTTGCCGATCAGATGTTTGAATTTACGCAGCTCCGGATAGCCGTGCGCCGGCAGCATTTCGCCGTGGGTATAGACGTTAACGCCGGTGCCTTCCGTCTGCTCAAGCAGGTTATACAGATCTTTCAGATCATGGCCGGAGATCAGGATGCACTTCCCTTCGGTGGCTTTAACGTTCACCTGAGTCGGCGTCGGGTGGCCATATTTAGTGGTTTCACCGGCGTCAAGGATGCTCATCACCTGGAAGTTCATCTGGCCGATTTCCATCGAACATTCCAGCAGCGCGTTCATATCCGCCGGCCAGGTCCCCAGCCATGCCATGATTTTATGGTACTGGGCATAAATCGCGTTGTCGTACTGGCCGAGTTCGTGGGCGTGCTCCATATAGGCCGCCGCGCCTTTCAGGCCGTACAGGCACAGCAGACGCAGACCGAGAATATTCTCGCCGATGGCGGCTTTATCTTTATTTGGGGCATAGTCTGCCGCCTGACGCTGCAGGTCACCCAGATCGTCGCTGACCAGGTGTAAATCGGCTACCGGGTTATCAACCGCGGCGCTGGCGTCGAGGTTCTGGCACTGCGCTTTCAGCGCCTCACGCAGGGCAATCGCCTGGCGGGCGTAGCCGACGATACGCGGAGAATCGAAGTTGACGTTGGTCAGGGTGGAGAAGAAGGCGCGGGGGGCGAAACTGTCGACCTCATGATCGATAATGCCATATTCGCGGGCCTTGAGCGCCCAGGCGGACAGGCCTTGCAGTGACGCAATCAGCAGATCCTGCAGATCGGAGGTTTCCGCTGTTTTACCGCACATCCCCTGCGCGTAAGAGCAGCCGTTGCCGGCTGGGGTACGAATGGTTTGTTCACATTGCACACAAAACATGGTCACACCTTTAAAGTTATATTTAATATACATGTTTAAGGTTATGCCGCATGGCACAAGGTGAAAAGGCATTTCTGATACAACTTAAAGGGAGATTGATTTAGCGCAAATTTGGCGGCAGGGAGTCTGCCGCCAGCGGGTATTCAGGCGGTAAAAAAGGCGATCAGGATCGGGACCAGCAGGCTAAGCAGAAAACCGTGCACGATGGCGGCAGGAACAATCTCGACGCCGCCGGAACGCTGGAGTACCGGTAAGGTGAAGTCCATCGAAGTGGCGCCGCACAGCCCCAGCGCTGTGGAGCGGCTGCGGCGAACAAGGCCCGGAATTAACATGATAGCCAGCAGCTCGCGACACAGATCGTTAAAGAACGCCGCACTGCCGATCACCGGGCCAAAGGATTCAGTGAGTAAAATACCGGAGAGCGAATACCAGCCGAAACCGCTCGCCATCGCCAGACCGGTCTTTAACGGCAGACCGAGAATAAAGGCGTTAAGTATCCCGCCAAGTAATGAACTGGCCATAACCACCATGGCGACGATCATTCCCCGACGGTTAAGGACTATTTGTCGCAGACTCATTCCATTATTGCGTAATTGAATACCGACGAGGAACAGGAGAAAGATCAGCGTATATTCGCTGGCTTCGGTCGCGTGCTGTAAAAAAGACAGGCCGGTCAGGCCGAGCAGAAAACCGAGCACGACCACGCCGCACAGCTGCAGCGATTCCAGGGCCATGGCCAGGCGCGAAGGTAATTTCTCCTGCCGATGCTGACTGCGCCATGGCATTTTACTTTCCAGCCACAACAGGGCGGCAATATTACACAGTAAAATGATGACCACGCTCACTGCAGCGTAATGCAATATGGCCAGCAGGTTGCTTGCCAGATTGTCGAGGAATGCCAGGCTGATCCCCATAAAGAAAAGGATGACATAGACAATCCAGCTGAGCATCCGGTTAATCAGTTTTAGCGCGGAGGGTTGACGAAGTGGCACCAGATAGCCGACAACCAGCGGCAACAGAATGATGAAGAGTCCCGATAACATGAACGATGCAGCCCTTGCATAATGAGAATAGCGCCCATGACACTACCCAAATCACCGGGCCGAGTAAAGCTGCCACCAGAAAGAAAAAGCCCGGAAACCCGGGCTTTACAAAGGATTAATCACGTTTTTCCAGCAGGGTGCGATACAGCACGCCGCCGAGGATCCCGCCGACGATCGGCATGACCCAGAACAGCCACAGCTGCTGCAGAGCCCAGCCGCCCTGGAAAATCGCTACCGCGGTGCTGCGCGCCGGGTTGACCGAGGTGTTGGTAACCGGAATGCTGATCAAATGGATGAGGGTCAGCGCCAGGCCGATAGCGATGGGGGCAAAGCCCGCCGGGGCATGTTTATCGGTCGCGCCATGGATAACCAGCAGGAAGCCACAGGTCAGGACAATTTCAATGACGATAGCCGACAGCATGGAGAAGCCGCCCGGGGAGTGTTCGCCATAGCCATTGGAGGCAAATCCGCTGGCGGCGGCATCAAAGCCGGCTTTACCGCTGGCCACCACGTAAAGCACCGCCGCGGCAATAATGCCGCCGACCACCTGAGCGATAATATAGCCAATGACTTCTTTCGCCGGGAAACGGCCGCCGGCCCACAGGCCCAGGGTCACCGCCGGGTTGAAATGCCCCCCGGAAATATGGCCGACCGCAAATGCCATGGTTAATACCGTTAAGCCAAATGCCAGCGCGACGCCGGCAAAACCAATACCGAGCTCAGGGAAGGCTGCGGCAAGCACGGCGCTACCGCAGCCACCAAATACAAGCCAGAAAGTGCCGAAGCATTCTGCTGCTAATTTTCTGAACATAACCACCTCAATTAAATTGTATACGCGCACGAGCGGACCGTGCCGGTCTTTATTTATCGTGATAAGGGATGACGATAAAAATAAAGCGGCGTTATTCTAGAGATAATCGCCATCCCAGAGCCAGTTAAATATATTGATATTATTTGATTTAGGGCAAGGTGAAGGGATTCCGTTTGCCAGTGTAGTCTTTCCTTTATCCGTGGAAGATTATCAATAGTGTAGATCATAACGCCTGAAATAAAACTATTTTGTTTGATGAATAATCAACAGCCGGTAATAGGCGATAAGTGAGTAATTTTATGAATATATTTAATCCGCTGAATATGAGCCACGGATGCGATTAAGCAGAGTGTCATCTTGCCGTCGCCCTCGCTATACTGTTGATTACTGAAGGAGAGTGGTGGTTTAGCGGAGGGGATATGCTTCTTGAGCGCGTAGAAATCGTCGGTTTTCGCGGTATCAATCGTTTGTCGTTGATGCTGGAGCAAAATAACGTCCTGATCGGGGAGAACGCGTGGGGGAAGTCCAGTCTGCTTGATGCGCTGACCCTGCTTTTGTCCCCTGAGTTCGATCTTTATCACTTTGTACGCGATGACTTCTGGTTTCCCCCGGGCGACATCCAGGGGCGCGAGCACCATTTGCATATTATCCTGACCTTCCGTGAAACCGAACCTGGGCGCCATCGGGTCCGGCGTTTTCGTCCGCTTCAGCGCTGCTGGGTACCTTGTGACGATGGTTATCATCGGGTGTTCTATCGTCTGGAAGGCGAGCTCGCCGATGACGACAGCGTGATGACCCTGCGGAGCTTTATCGATGGCGAAGGCGAAGCGCTGGCGGTTGAGGATATTGATGATCTGGCCAGACACCTGGTGCGTCTGATGCCGGTGCTGCGCCTGCGCGACGCGCGCTTTATGCGGCGTATCCATAACGGGACGGTACCGCATTCGCCGCAGATAGAGATCACCGCCCGCCAGCTCGATTTTCTCTCCCGGGAGCTGGTCAGCCATCCGCAAAATTTATCGGACGGTCAGATCCGCGAGGGGTTGTCGGCCATGGTGCAGCTGCTGGAGCATTACTTTGCCGAGCAAAGCAGCGCCCAGACGCGGCATCGTCTGATGCGGCGGCGCTCCCATGATGAGCAGCGCAGCTGGCGCTATCTGGATATTATCAACCGGATGATCGATAAACCCGGCGGGCGCAGCCATCGGGTGATTCTGCTGGGGCTGTTTTCCACCCTCCTGCAGGCAAAAGGGACGGTGCGCCTCGATCGCGACGCGCGGCCGCTGTTGCTGATTGAGGATCCGGAGACGCGTTTGCATCCGATTATGCTCTCTGTCGCCTGGCACCTGCTGAATTTATTGCCGCTGCAGCGCGTGACCACCACCAACTCCGGGGAGCTGTTGTCCCTGACGCCGGTGGAGCAGGTCTGTCGACTGGTTCGTGAGTCGTCGAGGGTGTCGGCATGGCGGCTGGGACCCGGCGGAATGAATGCCGAAGACAGCCGGCGTATCGCCTTCCATATTCGCTTCAATCGCGCCTCATCGCTCTTCGCCCGCTGTTGGCTGCTGGTGGAAGGGGAGACGGAGACCTGGGTTATCAACGAACTGGCCCGCCAGTGTGGCCATCATTTTGATGCCGAGGGCGTGAAGGTGATCGAGTTCGCCCAGTCAGGCCTTAAACCACTGATCAAATTTGCCCGCCGGATGGGGATCCAGTGGCACGTGCTGGTGGATGGCGATGAGGCGGGGAAAAAATATGCCGCCACCGTGCTCGGCCTGCTGAATAACGATCGCGAGCTGGAGCGTGACCATTTGACGAGCCTGCCCGCGATGGATATGGAGCACTTTATGTATCGCCAGGGATTTGATGACGTTTATCACCGGGTGGCGCAGATCCCGGATAATGTCCCTATGAATATGCGGCGGGTGATCACCAAGGCCATCCATCGTTCATCCAAGCCCGACCTGGCGATTGAGGTGGCGATGGAGGCCGGCCGACGCGGGGTGGACGCGGTGCCGACGCTGTTAAAGAAAATGTTCTCGCGGGTACTGTGGCTGGCTCGTGGTCGTGCAGATTAACCTGCGCCGTAGGGCTGGCGCAAAGCTCTCCGGTAGCTAAACAAAACGTAAGCAACGTTAAAAATGGGTGTTCTGTTGTCGACGGGTTTGGATAGAATCACCGTCTGGAGCGGCAGGGAAACAGCAGGAATCGGATAATGAAAGTGAAGGGAAAACGCAGGACAATCTGGTGGTTGTTAGCGATCGTTGTGCTGGGTCTGGCCGTCTGGGGATGGCGGATCCTGAATGCGCCGCTGCCGAACTACCAGACGCTGGTGGTGCGCAAAGGTGACCTCCAGCAGAGCGTGCTGGCCACCGGTAAGCTGGATGCCCTGCGGAAAGTTGACGTCGGCGCCCAGGTCAGCGGACAGCTGAAAACGCTGCACGTCAATATCGGCGATAAGGTCAAAAAGGACCAGTTGCTGGGGGTTATCGATCCGGAGCAGGCGCAAAACCAAATTAAAGAGGTTGAAGCGACGCTGATGGAACTGCGTGCCCAGCTCAATCAGGCGCGCGCGGAGAGCAAACTGGCGCAGGTGACTCTGGCCCGTCAGCAGCAGCTGGCGCAGCGCCAGCTGGTCTCGCGACAGGACCTTGATACCGCGGCCACCGATCTGGCGGTGAAACAAGCGCAGATCGGCACTATTGAAGCGCAAATTAAGCGTAACCAGGCGACGCTCGACACCGCGAAGACCAACCTCGACTACACGCGGATCCTGGCGCCGATGGCTGGCGAAGTGACGCAAATTACCACCCTGCAGGGACAGACGGTGATCGCCGCCCAGCAGGCGCCGAACATTCTGACGCTGGCGGATCTCAGCACTATGCTGGTCAAAGCGCAGGTCTCTGAAGCGGATGTCATCCACCTCAGACCGGGGCAAAAGGCGTGGTTTACCGTGCTGGGGGATCCGCTGACTCGCTATGAAGGCACGCTGAAAGACATTTTGCCGACGCCGGAAAAAGTCAATGACGCCATCTTCTACTATGCCCGCTTCGAGGTGCCGAATCCGCAGGGCATCCTGCGTCTCGACATGACCGCGCAGGTGCATATCCAGCTGGCCGAGGTGAAAAACGTGATTACCATCCCGCTGAGCGCCCTGGGTGACGCGGTGGGTGATAACCGCTATCACGTCCGGTTGTTGCGCACCGGCGAGGTAAAAGAGCGTGAGGTTGCCATTGGCGCCCGCAACGATACCGACGTCGCGGTGGTGCAGGGGCTGGATGAGGGAGATGAAGTGATCGTCGGCGAGAGCGCGAGCGGGGCGGCAAAATGACGGCGCTGCTTGAGCTGCGTGATATTCGTCGCAGCTACCCTTCCGGCGACGGCAGCGTTGAGGTACTGAAGGGGATCACCCTCAGCATCAATGCGGGGGAGATGGTGGCGATCGTGGGTGCCTCCGGCTCGGGCAAATCGACGCTGATGAATATTCTCGGCTGTCTCGACAAACCGACCAGCGGCACCTACCGGGTGGCGGGAACCGATATCGCGCAGTTGAATGGCGATGCGCTGGCTCGGCTGCGGCGGGAACACTTTGGTTTTATCTTTCAACGCTACCACTTGCTGTCACATCTTACCGCCGCGCAGAACGTTGAAGTGCCTGCGGTGTATGCCGGCAGCGAGCGACGGGCACGCCTGGCGCGCGCCCATGATCTGCTGGTGCGTCTGGGGCTTGGCGATCGGGCTGACTATCAGCCGTCGCAACTGTCCGGCGGCCAGCAGCAGCGGGTGAGTATCGCCCGTGCGCTGATGAACGGCGGGGAAGTGATTCTGGCGGATGAACCGACCGGCGCGCTGGACAGCCATTCCGGCGAAGAGGTGATGGCGATCCTGCATCAGCTCAAAGCTCAGGGCCATACGGTCATCATTGTCACCCACGATCCGCAGGTCGCGGCCCAGGCGGAACGGATCATTGAGATCCGCGATGGCGAGATCGTCCGCAATCCGCCCGGCAGCCGCCAGGGCGGTGGGCTGCGCGCCCGTCAGCAGCCGGAACCCTCGGCGTGGCGTCAGTTTACCAGTGGCTTTCGCGAAGCGCTGGTTATGGCGTGGCGGGCGATGGCGGCGAATAAAATGCGTACCCTGCTGACCATGCTCGGCATTATTATCGGCATTGCGTCGGTGGTATCGATCGTGGTGGTCGGTGATGCCGCCAAACAGATGGTGCTGGCGGATATTCGCGCCATCGGCACCAATACCATCGATGTCTATCCCGGAAAGGATTTTGGCGATGACGACCCGCGTTATCAGCAGGCGCTGAAGTATGACGATTTGCTGGCGATCCAGAAACAGCCATGGGTGCGTTCCGCCACGCCGGCGGTATCGAAAAGCCTGCGCCTGCGCGCCAACAATATTGACGTTGCCGCCAGCGCGGAGGGGGTCGGGCCGCAGTACTTTAATGTTTACGGCATGACCTTCAGCGAAGGCAATACCTTTAATGAACTGCAGCTCAACAGTCGGGCGCAGGTGGTAGTGCTCGACAGCAATACCCGTCGCCAGCTGTTTCCCAATAAAGCGAAAGTGGTGGGCGAGGTGATTCTGGTGGGCAATATGCCGGCCACGGTGATCGGCGTCGCGGATGAAAAACAGTCAATGTTTGGCAGCAGTAAAATTCTCCGCGTCTGGTTGCCTTACACCACCATGGCGGGAAGAGTGATGGGCCAGTCGTGGCTGAACTCCATTACGGTACGCGTTCATGAAGGTTATGACAGTGAAACCGCGGAGAAACAGCTGCTGCGTCTACTGGAGCTGCGGCATGGTAAAAAAGATGTATTCACCTGGAATATGGACAGCATCTTGAAAACCGCAGAAAGGACCACACATACCTTACAGCTGTTCCTGACATTGGTGGCGGTGATTGCCCTGGTGGTTGGCGGTATTGGTGTAATGAATATTATGCTGGTGTCGGTGACCGAACGGACGCGCGAAATCGGCATCCGCATGGCGGTTGGCGCGCGGGCCAGCGATGTACTGCAGCAGTTTCTCATCGAAGCGGTGCTGGTTTGCCTGGTCGGTGGCGCGCTGGGGGTCACGTTATCGCTGATGATCGCATTTATTCTGCAGCTGTTTCTGCCCGGCTGGGAGATCGGTTTTTCCCCGCTGGCTCTGCTAACGGCTTTTCTCTGTTCGACGTTGACCGGGGTGCTGTTTGGTTGGCTGCCAGCGCGCAACGCGGCACGGCTCGATCCGGTGGATGCGCTGGCACGCGAATAGAAATAAAAATGCCAGTCAGAAGGACTGGCATTTTATTAGCAGGATGTACACAATGAAGCAAAAGAGTTATGCAGCCGTTTCCGCTTCCACAGGGACGATCACGCTGGCGTGGTTGCCTTTTGGCCCCTGGTGAACATCAAACCGAACGGCTTGTCCGGCTTTTAGCGTTCTGTAACCATCCATCTGGATGGTGGAGTAATGGGCGAAAATGTCTTCGCCGCCGCCCTCAGGGCAGATAAAACCGAACCCTTTGGCATTGTTGAACCACTTAACAGTACCCATTTCCATACTTCGACATCCTTCGTAAATCTTTATAAGTAAGATGGAATGAACCGGTGGTGGAGTGACGAGTTGTTCAATTGCTCGCCAACTCTCGCCACTACAATTTAGAGAAATACGAAAACGCGTCAAGCGATTGAGGAGGGGGAACGGCGAAAAATGCGTCAAAATTTGAAGCAGTTAACGCTATTGCCGGGGAATGTGACAGCCGTCGCGGATAGAAGCGATAGATGATAGTTATCTATGATCTGTTGTAGATTTGTGATGAGCATAACCTCTGGTCATCGACAGGCCTCCGCCTGTTGGCAACAGCAACCGATGATGAACACTGACGATGAGTAAGAGAGATTGGCTGGACTTCGAGCACCTGGTTGACGACGAAGTTCGTGATGCGATTAAACCGCCATCTATGTATAAAGTGATATTAGTCAATGATGACTACACTCCAATGGAGTTTGTTATTGACGTGTTACAAAAATTCTTTTCTTATGATGTTGAACGTGCAACGCAACTGATGCTCACGGTTCACTATGAAGGTAAGGCGATTTGTGGCGTGTTTACCGCGGAAGTGGCGGAGACCAAAGTCGCTATGGTGAATCAGTACGCGAGGGAGAACGAGCATCCATTGCTGTGTACGCTGGAAAAAGCCTGAATACAGGCATGAAAATTGGGGGAGGTGCCTATGCTCAATCAAGAACTGGAACTCAGTTTAAATATGGCTTTCGCCAGAGCGCGCGAGCACCGTCATGAGTTTATGACCGTCGAGCACTTGCTGCTGGCTCTGCTAAGCAACCCCTCGGCCCGTGAGGCCCTGGAAGCGTGTTCAGTGGACCTGGTGGCATTGCGTCAGGAACTTGAAGCCTTCATCGAACAAACCACACCCGTCCTGCCAGCCACGGAAGAAGAGCGCGACACCCAGCCGACGCTGAGCTTCCAGCGTGTGCTGCAGCGCGCCGTCTTCCACGTGCAATCTTCTGGCCGCAGCGAAGTGACCGGCGCCAACGTACTGGTGGCCATTTTCAGCGAGCAGGAGTCGCAGGCCGCTTACCTGCTGCGTAAACATGAAGTCAGCCGACTCGATGTGGTGAACTTCATTTCTCATGGTACACGCAAAGACGAGCCGAGCCAGTCTTCCGATAACAGCGGAAGCCAGCCTGGCAATGAAGAGCAAGCCGGCGGGGAGGAACGTATGGAAAACTTCACCACCAACCTCAATCAGCTTGCTCGCGTCGGCGGCATTGATCCCCTGATCGGCCGTGAAAAAGAGCTGGAGCGTGCGATTCAGGTCCTGTGCCGTCGCCGTAAAAATAACCCATTGCTGGTGGGTGAATCCGGCGTCGGTAAAACTGCGATCGCCGAAGGCCTTGCCTGGCGCATTGTGCAGGGCGATGTGCCGGAAGTGATGGCCGACTGCACCATCTACTCGCTCGACATTGGCTCTTTGCTGGCAGGGACCAAATATCGTGGCGATTTTGAAAAACGCTTCAAAGCGTTGCTCAAACAGCTGGAGCAGGATACCAACAGCATCCTGTTTATTGATGAAATCCACACCATTATCGGTGCGGGGGCGGCTTCTGGCGGCCAGGTCGATGCGGCTAACCTGATTAAACCGCTGCTTTCCAGCGGCAAGATCCGGGTGATCGGCTCCACCACCTACCAGGAGTTCAGCAACATCTTTGAGAAAGATCGTGCGCTGGCCCGTCGTTTCCAGAAGATCGATATCACCGAACCGTCGGTGGAAGAGACGGTGCAGATTATCAACGGCCTGAAGCCGAAGTACGAAGCGCACCATGACGTGCGTTATACCGCTAAGGCGGTGCGTGCGGCGGTTGAGCTGGCGGTAAAATACATTAACGATCGTCATCTGCCGGATAAGGCAATTGACGTCATTGACGAAGCGGGCGCGCGGGCGCGCTTAATGCCGGTCAGCAAGCGTAAGAAAACGGTCAATGTGGCGGATATCGAGTCAGTGGTGGCGCGGATTGCGCGGATCCCTGAGAAGAGCGTCTCCCAGAGCGATCGCGATACGCTGAAAAACCTTGGCGACCGTCTGAAAATGCTGGTCTTCGGTCAGGATAAAGCCATTGAGGCGCTGACCGAAGCCATCAAAATGGCGCGCGCCGGGCTGGGCCATGAGCACAAGCCGGTTGGGTCATTCCTGTTCGCCGGGCCTACCGGGGTCGGGAAAACCGAAGTGACCGTGCAGCTGGCGAAGGCGCTGGGTATTGAGCTGCTGCGTTTTGACATGTCCGAATATATGGAACGTCATACCGTCAGCCGTTTAATCGGGGCGCCTCCGGGCTACGTTGGCTTCGATCAGGGCGGGCTGCTGACCGATGCGGTGATTAAACATCCGCACGCGGTGCTGCTGCTTGATGAGATCGAAAAAGCGCATCCGGATGTGTTCAACCTGCTGCTGCAGGTGATGGATAACGGTACGCTGACCGATAACAACGGGCGTAAAGCGGACTTCCGCAACGTGGTGCTGGTGATGACCACTAACGCCGGGGTGCGGGAAACTGAGCGTAAATCGATTGGCCTTATTCAGCAGGACAACAGTCCGGATGCAATGGATGAGATCAAGAAGATCTTTACGCCGGAGTTCCGTAACCGCCTCGACAACATTATCTGGTTCGATCATCTCTCTACCACGGTGATCCATCAGGTTGTCGACAAGTTTATCGTCGAGCTGCAGGTCCAGCTGGACCAGAAAGGCGTCTCCCTGGAAGTCAGTCAGGAAGCGCGCGACTGGCTGGCGGAGAAAGGTTACGACCGGGCGATGGGTGCACGTCCAATGGGACGCGTCATTCAGGACAACCTGAAAAAGCCGCTGGCGAACGAGCTGCTGTTCGGCTCGCTGGTCGATGGTGGCCAGGTGACAGTGTCTCTGGACAGCGCGAAGAATGCGCTGACCTACGATTTCCAGAGCGCGCAGAAGCACAAACCGGAAGCCGCCCACTAAAGCGATGTCTTCAACGTAAAAACCGGCCCTGGGCCGGTTTTTTTTTGCCGGCGGCAGATATGAAAAGACCGGGAATTATCCCGGCCTTCAGCATCTGACGCCTTAAGGGCGAAAACAATCAGCGACTACGGAAGACAATGCGGCCTTTGCTCAGGTCGTACGGGGTCAGCTCAACAGTCACTTTGTCGCCCGTCAGAATGCGGATGTAGTTTTTACGCATTTTACCGGAAATATGCGCAGTTACCACGTGACCGTTTTCCAGTTCTACGCGGAACATAGTGTTAGGCAACGTTTCAAGTACGGTGCCCTGCATTTCAATATTGTCTTCTTTGGCCATCTAGTCCTCTGGGGTATCACTACCGTAGTTTTGAACCGGCAAGATAATGCCGAAGTTCATCATGTAAGTAAAGTTTTACGTATCTACCCTGAATCATTCGCCTTGCCGCAAGGTGCGCAGTCAGCACACCGGCAACGGATATATGACGGGTATGAATCGCCGAAGTAGTTTTGGCGCATTGCCCGGAACACACACGGCTATGCCGCGTGACAGGCGCAAACGTAAAGGGGAGTGACAGAACGATGGGCGTTATCTGACTCTTATTATTCCCAAACGGCGGCGGGGCAACAGGCAGAAGCTACTCTACCGCGCAATTATACCATCCTGACGCAAAATGTGCTGAAAACATTTTTATTGCGCGCCCGGAAATAGCACCCGCGGCACCCAAAATAGCTCGGGCAGGCGGTAGCCGCGTAATACTGACAGGTAGTCAAGATAATCGCGGCGGGGAATATCCACCGCGCCTAATGAGGCGGTATGGTTGTTCAGTACCTGGCAGTCGATTAATTTACCACCACTCTGCGTAAAAGCCTGACAGAATACCAGCAGCGCGGTTTTGGAGGCATTTTCTGCCCGGCTGAACATCGATTCGCCGCAAAACAGCGCCCCCTGCGCCACGCCGTACATTCCACCTACCAGCGTATTCTCTTGCCAGACTTCAATGGAATGGGCATGGCCCAGCTCATGGAGTTGGTGATAGGCGCGAACGATACTGCTGGTTATCCAGGTGCCTTCGTCACGATCGCTGGCGCAGCCTTCAATGACCTCACCAAAGGCATGATTCAGCGTGACGCGATAAGGCGAACGCTGATGAAAACGCTTCATGCTGCGGCTGAGATGAAACTGTTCCGGCCAGAGCACCGCCCGGGGATCGGGCGACCACCAGAGGATCGGGTCGCCCGGAGAAAACCATGGAAAGATACCGCGCTGATAGGCCATCAGCAGACGTGCCGGGCTCAGATCGCCGCCGAGCGCCAGCAGGCCGTTAGGTTCACGCAGGGCGCCTTCCGGGGAAGGGAAGGCGATAGAATGCCGGGAGAGCTGAACCAGACGCATTTTAACCTCAATACGCATCAGCAAAAATTAGATAATAGCCTACAGACGCTGTTTAAACTGGAAGTACCGGCCCTGTTTAGCGAGCAGATCCGCGTGACTACCTTGCTCAATTATCTGGCCGTTGTCCATGACTATTATCTGATTAAAACGCGCCAGGCCCCGCAGGCGGTGAGTCACCATCAGCACGGTTTTCTCGCGCATCACTTCCGCCAGAAGATGCAGGATCTGGCTTTCGGTGGCCGCATCCAGGCCTTCTGTCGGCTCATCGAGCAGCATCAGCGGCGCATCGTGGAGCAGTGCGCGGGCAATCGCCAGCCGGCGCAGTTCGCCGCCGGATAGCTGGCGCCCGCCTTCCCCCAGCCAGCTGTTCAGTCCGCCATCTTCCAGCAGTTTTTCCAGCCCCACTTTCTCGAGGGTCGCGCAGAGCGCGGTATCGTCAGCGTCTGGCGCCGCCAGCAGCAGGTTGTCGCGCAGCGTAGCGCTGAACAGGTGCACGCGCTGCGGCACCACGCTCATCGCCTGACGCAGGGTGGCTTCGCTGAGCTGGGACAGCGGCTGGTCGTTGAGCAAAATCTCTCCCTGCGTTGGATCCCAGGCCCGGGTGAGGAGTTGCAACAGCGTCGACTTTCCGCAGCCGGTCCGGCCAAGAATGGCGATGTGCTCTCCGGCGGCAATCTGCAGGGAGATATTCTCCAGGGCGGGGGAGGGTTGGTGCGGGTAGCGGAAGGTAACCTGCCTGAAGGTTAAGGCCACCTGCGCAGGCACGCTGGCTTCACCCTCGACGAAAGTGACCTCCGGCTGCTGGTCGGTGATCTGCGAGATCCGCCGTGCGGAGGCGATCACCTGACCTAAATGCTGGAAAGCGCCAGTGACTGGCGCCAGGGCTTCGAAGGCCGCCAGGGCGCAGAAAACAAACAGCGCGATCAGCGCCCCTGGCTGGCTGTTACCCCCGATGCCGGCGGACGCCAGCCAGAGCATGGCCACCACGGCGATGCCGCCGATTAATAGCATTACTGCCTGCGAAAGCGCGGTCAGCTCGGCCTGACGGCGCTGTGCGTCCTGCCAGCTGAGCTCGGTCTTTTCCATTTGCGCGCGGTAGCGGTCGCTGGCGTTAAACACCATCAGCTCTGCCTGGCCCTGCAGCCAGGCAGTGAGCTGTTGGCGATACTGGCCGCGCAACTGCGTCATACTTTCGCCGGCTGGTTTACCTGCGCGATAGAACAGCGGCGGCATAACCAGCAGGGTGACCAGCATGATGCCGCCGAGCGTCAGCGCAAGGGTAACGTCGAGCAGGCTTAATCCGCAGGTGACCACTACAATCACCACCAGCGCGCCGACCAGCGGTGAAATCACCCGCAGGTAGAGATGATCCAGGGTATCGACATCGGCCACCACCCGGTTGAGCAGTTCACCCTGGCGAAAGCGCGCCAGCCCCGCGGGAGAGAGGGGGAGTAGTTTGCTGAAGGTGAAGACGCGCAGGTGCTGCAGCACGCGGAAGGTCGCGTCATGACTGACCAGACGCTCGAAGTAGCGCCCGGCGGTACGGATAATCGCCGCGCCGCGGACGCCCGCGGCAGGCAGCATATAGTTAAAACTGTAGATCCCGGCGACACCCACCACCGCTGAGGCGGAGAGGAACCAGCCGGAGAGCGTCAGCAGGCCGATGCTGGCCAGCAGAGTCACGATGGCCAGCACGACGCCGAGCAGCAGCATCCATTTATGGCGTTTATAGAGCGCCAGATAGGGTAAAAGTGCGCGCATTTAAATCTCCTCCTGACGATGGGCCAGCAGCGCCGAGAAGACCCCACCGGCACGGGCCAGCGTGGCGTAGTCGCCTTGTTCGATAATCTGTCCGTCCTGCATGACCCAGACGGCATCCCAGTCAGCCAGTCCCTCGAGCTGGTGGGTGACCAGCAGCGTGGTTTGCTCGGTGGAGGCATGGGTCAGGGCCTGCATCACCCGCTGTTCGCTATGGGCGTCGAGGCTGGCGGCGGGTTCATCCAGCAACAGCAGGCGGCAGGGCACCAACAGCGCGCGAGCAACCGCGATACGCTGCGCCTGACCTACCGACAGACGACCCGCCTGATCGCCCACGGCGGTATGGATCCCGTCCGGCAACAGGGCGATAAACTCACTGACCCAGGCCTTGTCCAGCGCCAGTCGAAGCTGGGCATCGCTGGCTTCGGGCCATGCCAGCAGCACATTTTCCCGCAGCGTGGCGGCAGGTAGTTGAGGATTCTGTCCCACCCAGCTTAACAGGCGGCGCCAGCGATCGGCGTCCAGTTCGCGCAGCTCCGCGCCGTTCACCTTCAGCGAGCCCTCGTAGGGCAAGAAGCCAAGCAGTGTGTTCAGCAGTGAACTTTTCCCGGAGCCGCTCTGACCGACCAGCACAACGCGTGCGCCAGCAGGCAGTGAAAAGTTAAGCGGCCCGGCCAGGACTTTACCTTCCGGAGAGGTGATCACCAGATCGCGCGCTTCCACGCCAATCAGATCGTTATCATTTAAGGTTTTTTCGCCGCGCTTCAGCTGGGTCAATGGGGTTTCCATAAACGTTTTCAGGCTGTCTGCGGCGCCCACGGCCTGGGCTTTGGCATGGTAGAAAGTGCCCAGGTCACGTAACGGCTGGAAAAATTCCGGCGCGAGGATCAGCGTCAGGAAGCCTGCCATCAGCGTGACGCCCGCGCCATAGTGGCCGAAGTTCAGCTCACCAAGGTAAGAGAAGCCAAAATAGACCGCCACCAGCGCAATGGAGAGGGAGGTGAAAAACTCCAGCACCCCGGAGGAGAGGAAGGCCAGACGCAGGACTTCCATGGTGCGTTGGCGAAAATCCTGCGAGGCGTCGCGAATATTATCGATTTCTGCCTGACCGCGGTGAAAAATACGCAGGGTTTCCATGCCGCGCAGGCGGTCAAGGAAATGGCCGCTCAGGCGGGCCAGCGCCTGGAAGTTACGCCGGTTGGCATCGGCGGCGCCCATCCCGACCAGCGCCATGAAAAGCGGGATCAGCGGGGCGGTGCCGAGGAGGATCAATGCGGCGGCCCAGTTAATCGGGAAAATAGTGATAACGATCAGCAGCGGCACGCAGGTCGCCAGCGTCATCTGGGGCAGGTAGCGCGCATAATAATCGTGCATATCATCGATCTGCTCAAGGATAAGCGTTGCCCAACTGCCGGCCGGTTTGCCCTGGATCCAGGCGGGGCCCGCCTGCTGGAGGCGGTCGAGAACCTGACGGCGAATTTCATAGCGGATATGCTGTCCGGCCTGAAAACCGACCCGCTCACGCAGCCAGACCACCCAGGCGCGCAGCACAAAGACCAGTACCAGCAGCGTCAGCGGCAGCAGCAGGGCGGTTGCCGGAATATTTTCCATCACCATCCGGTGCAGGATCCGCGCCAGGAACCAGGCCTGCGCGACGATCAGCAGACCGCTTGCCACGCCAAGCAGGCGGGAAATCATCAACCAGCGACGGGAGATAATACTTTGCTGTTTTAACCAGCGGGTTAACTCTTGTTGACGGGTTTTATTCATTGCGCGCTTTGCAGGTATCGTTATGGGAATATTGGGCACGGCAATGTTACATCGCGGCAAAAATAAAGGCGACTTTTCGTCGCCTTCTTTACCTTTGTTACTGACTTGTAAAGATTATTTGCAAGCGTCGGCCAAACCGTCCAGGTAACGCTCGGCGTCCAGCGCCGCCATGCAGCCGGTGCCAGCGGAGGTGATCGCCTGACGATAGATATGGTCCATGACATCGCCAGCGGCAAATACGCCCGGGATACTGGTTTGCGTGGCGTTGCCGTGGATCCCGGACTGCACTTTGATATAGCCGTTTTCCAGTTCCAGCTGACCTTCAAAGATGGCGGTGTTCGGGCTGTGGCCAATGGCAACGAACAAGCCTGCCACTTCCAGAGACTCGACGTTGTCGCTGTTTTTGGTATCGCGCAGGCGCAGGCCGCTGACGCCCATCTGGTCGCCGGTCACCTCTTCGAGGGTGCGGTCGGTATGCAGCACGATGTTGCCGCTCGCCACTTTATCCATCAGACGTTTGATGAGGATTTTTTCCGCGCGGAAGGCGTCGCGACGGTGGATCAGATGCACCTCAGAGGCAATATTGGACAGATACAGAGCCTCTTCAACCGCGGTGTTACCGCCGCCGATCACCGCCACTTTCTGATTGCGATAGAAGAATCCGTCACAGGTGGCGCAAGCTGAAACGCCACGGCCTTTAAACGCCTCTTCCGATGGCAGACCGAGGTAGCGCGCCGATGCGCCGGTGGCAATGATCAGCGCATCACAGGTGTACTCACCGCTATCGCCTGTCAGACGGAACGGACGGTTTTGCAGATCGACGCGGCTGATGTGGTCGAAAATAATTTCCGTTTCAAATTTCGTGGCATGTTCGTGCATGCGCTCCATCAGCAGCGGGCCGGTGAGATCGTTAGGATCGCCCGGCCAGTTTTCCACTTCCGTCGTGGTGGTCAGCTGACCGCCTTTTTCCATCCCGGTGATCAGCACCGGCTGCAGGTTGGCGCGTGCGGCATAGACCGCCGCGGTGTATCCCGCAGGTCCAGAACCAAGGATAAGCAGTTTACTGTGTTTGGCTGTGCCCATGAGATCCCCATAATAATTGGCATACATTGGGCAGAGATTGTAGGGAATTTGTTGTCGTAAAAAAAGAGCGCAGCGATTTTGTTAACGATGTGTGCAATAGAAGCGACCGATGAATTGGCGATTTTACCGGCAAAGAATATAACTATTTCTACTGTCAGCGGGACAATTATAAGACGAAAAAATGAGAATCAACCAGGGGGGATGATGAATATCTGGCATCTTGTACTAAAAATCGATGTTTTGCTTTGACAATCCCCTGTGCTTTTGCGAAAACATTCATGGAAGAAGAAAAGCAGTATTTAGCGTGCGGCGAATTTTCATGCACGCAAATGCCATTTTTATCCGGGTTAACGAAATCTACGCATGGTGTGGACAGACGCCATGCGTGATGTCGGTGACTGCCGTCAGGCAACGGGCTTCTCACGTACCCCTGGGTTACCCATTGTCGTACGGGTAATAACAGGATGGGCTCTGGCAGTGAAGGCACAGAGCCGGAACAGGAGTAGGGAAGGAATACAGAGAGACAATAATAATGGTAGATAGCAAGAAGCGCCCTGGCAAAGATCTCGACCGCATTGATCGTAACATCCTGAATGAATTGCAAAAAGATGGGCGAATTTCTAACGTCGAGCTTTCTAAACGGGTGGGACTTTCTCCGACGCCTTGCCTTGAGCGCGTGCGTCGTCTTGAAAGACAGGGTTTTATTCAGGGCTATACGGCGCTGCTCAACCCGCATTATCTGGATGCATCACTTCTGGTATTTGTTGAGATTACTCTGAATCGTGGCGCACCGGATGTGTTTGAGCAATTTAACGCCGCAGTGCAAAAACTTGAAGAAATTCAAGAGTGTCATCTGGTTTCCGGTGATTTCGACTACCTGTTGAAAACCCGCGTACCGGATATGTCAGCGTATCGTAAATTACTGGGCGAGACCTTGCTGCGCCTGCCGGGCGTAAACGACACCCGTACCTACGTGGTGATGGAAGAAGTCAAGCAAAGTAATCGTCTGGTTATTAAGACGCGCTAACACGGAACAGGTGCAAAATCGACGTAGTTTGATTACACTCCTGTTAATCCATACAGCAACAGTGCCGGGGAGACCCGGCGCTGTTGTCCGTTTTAGCAGCAGGCAGGAAACAGCCTGATACCTGGAGAGCCTTTCTTGAGCCAGGAATACACCGAAGACAAAGAAGTCAAACTAACCAAACTCAGCAGCGGGCGCCGACTCCTTGAGGCGATGCTCATCCTTTGCTCCCTCTTCGCCATCTGGCTGATGGCGGCACTACTGAGCTTTAACCCCTCGGATCCAAGCTGGTCGCAGACGGCGTGGCATGAGCCTATTCATAATTTAGGCGGCGCCCCCGGTGCGTGGCTTGCCGATACCCTCTTTTTCATTTTTGGCGTCATGGCCTACACCATCCCGGTCATCATTATTGGCGGATGCTGGTTTGCCTGGCGGCATCAGGAAAACGACGAATACATTGATTATTTCGCCGTTTCCCTGCGTCTCATTGGCGCGTTAGCCCTGATCCTGACCTCCTGCGGTCTGGCAGCCATTAACGCCGATGATATCTGGTACTTTGCCTCGGGCGGAGTGATCGGCAGCCTGCTGAGCACCACGCTGCAACCGCTGCTGCACAGCAGCGGCGGCACCATCGCCCTGTTATGCATCTGGGCGGCTGGCCTGACGCTGTTCACCGGTTGGTCGTGGGTCAGCATTGCGGAAAAACTGGGCGGCGGGATCCTGTCGGTACTCACCTTTGCCAGCAACCGTACCCGTCGCGATGATACCTGGGTCGATGAAGGCGAATACGAAGACGACGATGAAGAGTACGACGACGAAGAGGCGGCAACCCCTCAGGAGTCGCGTCGTGCCCGTATTTTACGCAGCGCGCTGGCGCGACGTAAGCGTCTGGCCGAGAAGTTTACCAACCCCATGGGGCGTAAAACCGACGCGGCGCTTTTCTCCGGCAAACGGATGGATGACGGTGAAGAGGCGGTGCAATACAGCGCCAGCGGTGCGCCTGTCGCCGCCGACGATGTCCTGTTTTCCGGCGCCAGCGCGGCACGTCCCACAGAGGATGATGTGCTGTTCTCCGGCGCCAGCGCCGCGCGCCCTGGAGATTTCGACCCTTACGATCCGTTGCTGAATGGTCATAGTATCGCTGAGCCCGTGGGCGCAGCGGCGGCGGCCACTGCCGCGCCACAGGCGTGGGCTGAATCCGCGGCTGGCCATCAGGGCGCTGCGCCTGCTTATCAGCCGGAAGCGGGTTACCCGCCGCAGGCGTACCAGCCAGAGCCGGCGCCGTATCAGCAGCCGGTTTACGATCCGCATGCTGGTCAGCCGGCGCCGTATCAGCAGCCGGCTTATGCTTCGCATGCTGCTCAGCCTGCGCCGCAGGCGTATCAGCCAGAGCCGGCGCCGTATCAGCAGCCGACTTACGATCCGTATGCCGCTCAGCCTGCGCCGCAGGCGTACCAGCCAGAGTCGGCGCCGTATCAGCAGCCGGCTTATGCTCCGCATGCCGGTCAGCCGGCGCCGCAGGCGTATCAGCCAGAGCCGGCGCCGTATCAGCAGCCGACTTACGATCCGTATGCCGCTCAGCCTGTGCCGCAAGGGTATCAGCCAGAGCCGGCGCCGTATCAGCAGCCGACTTACGATCCGTATGCCGCTCAGCCTGCGCCGCAAGGGTATCAGCCAGAGCCGGCGCCGTATCAGCAGCCGACTTACGATCCGTATGCCGCTCAGCCTGCGCCGCAAGCGTATCAGCCAGAGCCGGCGCCGTATCAGCAGCCGACTTACGATCCGCATGCCGCTCAGCCTGCGCCGCAGGCGTATCAGCCGCAAAGCGCGCCAGTGCCGTCACCGGAGCCAGAACCAGAGGTTGCGCCGGAAGAGGTGAAACGTCCACCGCTCTATTACTTCGAAGAAGTCGAAGAGAAGCGGGCACGTGAACGCGAGCTGCTGGCCTCCTGGTATCAGCCAATTCCGGAGCCGGAAAGTCCGATTGCCACTAAACCGCTGACGCCGCCAGCCTCCTCGTCCAAACCGCCAGTGGAGACAACCGTGGTCTCTGCGGTCGCGGCAGGGGTGCATCAGGCAACGGCCGCCAGCGGCGGCGCGGCGGCGGCAACCTCGGCGACGGCCGCATCCGCTGCGGCTGCGCCATTGTTCAGCCCGGCATCCAGCGGACCGCGGGTCCAGGTGAAAGAAGGTATTGGTCCAAAACTACCGCGACCAAACCGCGTTCGTGTCCCGACGCGTCGGGAGCTGGCCTCTTACGGCATCAAGCTACCGTCGCAACGGGAGGCGGAACAGCGTGCGCGGCAGGCGGAGCGCGACCCCCATTATGACGATGAGCTGCTCTCGGATGAGGAAGCGGATGCTATGGAGCAGGATGAACTGGCTCGCCAGTTCGCCGCCACCCAGCAGCAGCGCTATGGCCATCGCTGGGAAGACGATAACGCGACTGATGACGATGACGCCGACACCGCGGCGGAAGCGGAGCTGGCGCGCCAGTTTGCCGCCACCCAGCAGCAGCGCTACGCCGCTGAGCAGCCGCCGGGCGCTAATCCGTTCTCGCCGGCGGATTATGAATTCTCGCCGATGAAAACGCTGGTCAATGAGGGTCCGAGCGAGCCGCTGTTTACGCCGACGCCGGAAGTCCAGCCGCAACAACCGGCCCCGCACTATCAACAACCGGCCGCCGCTCCGCAACAGGGTTATCAACCTGCGCAGCACCAGCCGGTACACCCTCAGCCAGTGCCGCCGCAGCCTTACCAGACTGCACCGCAGCCCGTGCAGCAGCAACAGCCGGTTGTCCCGCAGGGGCATCAGCCTGCCGCGCCCGCGCCGCAGGAGAGCCTGATCCACCCGCTGCTGATGCGCAATGGCGATAGCCGTCCGCTGCAAAGACCGACCACGCCGTTGCCGTCGCTGGATCTGTTAACCCCACCACCCAGTGAAGTCGAGCCGGTGGATACCTTTGCTCTCGAGCAGATGGCGCGACTGGTGGAAGCACGTCTGGCCGATTTCCGCATTAAAGCGGATGTGGTGAACTACTCGCCGGGGCCGGTGATCACCCGCTTCGAACTGAATCTGGCGCCTGGCGTCAAAGCGGCTCGAATCTCTAACCTGTCACGCGATCTGGCGCGTTCGCTGTCGACGGTTGCCGTGCGCGTGGTGGAAGTGATCCCGGGTAAACCGTATGTCGGTCTTGAGCTGCCGAATAAAAAGCGTCAGACCGTCTATCTGCGTGAAGTGCTCGACAACGCCAAGTTCCGCGATAACCCATCGCCGCTGACCGTGGTGCTGGGTAAAGATATCGCTGGCGACCCGGTGGTAGCTGACCTGGCGAAAATGCCGCACCTGCTGGTTGCCGGTACTACCGGTTCCGGTAAGTCAGTCGGTGTGAACGCCATGATCCTCAGCATGCTCTACAAAGCGCAGCCGGAAGATGTGCGTTTCATCATGATCGACCCGAAAATGCTCGAGCTGTCGGTCTACGAAGGTATTCCGCATCTGCTGACGGAAGTGGTCACCGACATGAAAGACGCCGCCAATGCGCTGCGCTGGAGCGTCAACGAGATGGAGCGCCGCTACAAGCTGATGTCAGCGCTGGGCGTGCGTAACCTGGCGGGCTATAACGAGAAGATCGCCGAGGCCGCGCGCATGGGGCGTCCGATTCCGGATCCGTACTGGAAGCCGGGCGACAGCATGGATGCCGTACATCCGGTGCTGGAAAAACTGCCGTATATCGTGGTGCTGGTGGACGAGTTCGCCGACCTGATGATGACCGTCGGCAAGAAGGTGGAAGAGCTGATTGCCCGTCTGGCGCAAAAAGCGCGTGCGGCGGGGATCCACCTGGTGCTGGCGACGCAGCGTCCGTCGGTAGATGTTATTACCGGCCTGATTAAGGCCAACATTCCGACGCGCATCGCCTTTACCGTGTCGAGTAAAATTGACTCGCGTACCATTCTCGATCAGGGCGGCGCGGAATCGCTGCTGGGTATGGGGGATATGCTTTACTCCGGACCGAACTCTACCACGCCGGTGCGCGTCCACGGGGCATTTGTACGCGACCAGGAAGTCCACGCTGTGGTTCAGGACTGGAAAGCCCGCGGCCGTCCGCAGTACGTCGATGGCATTACCTCCGACAGCGAAAGCGAAGGCGGCGGCGGTGGTTTCGACGGTGGTGAAGAGCTGGACCCGCTGTTCGATCAAGCGGTCAGTTTTGTGACTGAGAAGCGCAAAGCGTCGATTTCCGGGGTCCAGCGTCAGTTCCGCATTGGCTATAACCGTGCAGCACGCATTATCGAACAGATGGAAGCGCAGGGGATCGTCAGCGAACAGGGCCATAACGGTAACCGCGAAGTGCTGGCGCCGCCGCCCTTTGAATGAGTGCAAAGTTGGGTAAATAAGCGCAAAATCAGCCAATTCTTCTGTTCAGCCGCCGTCGGCGGTCCTACATTAGGGACAGAAGAGGCTCCCGCGTCGGGAGTGACGCACATTAAGGAATAACAATGAAAAAACTCGCAATCACCTGTGCATTACTGTCTGGTATGGTCGTCAGCCAGGTCTGGGCAGATGCGGCCAGTGACTTAAAAAGCCGTCTTGATAAAGTGAGCAGCTTCCATGCCAGCTTCACGCAGAAAGTCACCGACGGCAGCGGTAACGCCGTCCAGGACGGACAGGGCGACCTGTGGGTAAAACGTCCGAACCTGTTTAACTGGCATATGACCCAGCCAGATGAAAGCGTTCTTGTCTCGGATGGCAAAACGCTGTGGTTCTACAACCCGTTCGTTGAGCAGGCTACGGCGACCTGGCTGAAAGATGCTACCAGCAACACGCCGTTTATGCTGATTGCCCGCAACCAGTCCAGTGACTGGCAGCAGTACAATATCAAACAAAACGGCGATGATTTTGTGCTGACGCCGAAAAGCGGCAGCGGTAACCTGAAGCAGTTCACGATCAACGTCGGTCGGGACGGCACCATCCATCAGTTCAGCGCCGTCGAGCAGGATGACCAGCGCAGCAGCTATCAGCTGAAGTCGCAGCAGAACGGCGCCGTCGACGCATCTAAGTTCACCTTTACGCCGCCGAAAGGGGTGACGGTGGACGATCAACGTAAGTAGAGGCGAAAGTGAGCAATCTGTCGCTCGATTTTTCCGACAACGCGTTTCAACCTCTGGCCGCTCGCATGCGGCCAGAAAATTTAGCGCAGTATATTGGCCAGCAGCATCTGCTGGCGCCGGGTAAACCCCTGCCGCGGGCGATTGAAGCCGGGCATCTGCATTCAATGATCCTCTGGGGGCCGCCGGGCACCGGCAAGACCACCCTCGCGGAAGTGATTGCCCGCTACGCCAGCGCCGATGTCGAACGGATCTCGGCGGTGACCTCAGGGGTGAAAGAGATTCGCGAGGCTATTGAGCGCGCGAGGCAAAATCGCAACGCCGGCCGGCGGACCATCCTGTTTGTTGACGAAGTGCATCGCTTTAATAAAAGCCAGCAGGATGCCTTTCTGCCCCATATTGAAGACGGCACCATCACTTTTATTGGCGCGACCACCGAAAACCCCTCCTTTGAGCTTAATTCAGCGCTGCTCTCCCGCGCCCGCGTCTACTTACTGAAATCGCTGACCACCGACGATATCGAGCGGGTGCTTGACCAGGCGATGAACGATAAGTCCCGCGGCTACGGGGGGCAGGATATTATTCTGCCGGAAGAGACCCGCAAGGCCATCGCCGAACTGGTGAACGGCGACGCGAGGCGGGCGCTGAATACCCTGGAAATGATGGCTGATATGGCCGAGAGCGATGACTCGGGCAAGCGGGTGCTGAAGGCGGAACTGCTGACCGAGATCGCTGGCGAGCGCAGCGCGCGCTTTGATAACAAAGGCGACCGGTTCTACGATTTGATTTCTGCTCTGCATAAGTCGGTGCGCGGTAGCGCGCCGGATGCGGCACTTTACTGGTATGCGCGGATCATCACCGCCGGCGGCGATCCGCTGTACGTTGCCCGCCGCTGTCTGGCGATAGCCTCGGAAGATGTCGGCAACGCCGACCCACGGGCGATGCAGGTCGCCATTTCGGCGTGGGATTGCTTTACCCGCGTCGGGCCGGCGGAAGGCGAACGGGCGATTGCCCAGGCCATTGTCTATCTGGCCTGCGCGCCGAAAAGTAACGCCGTCTACACCGCCTTTAAAGCGGCGCTGTCCGACGCGCGGGATCGTCCTGACTACGACGTTCCGGTGCATCTGCGCAATGCGCCGACGAAGCTGATGAAAGAGATGGGTTACGGACAGGAGTATCGTTACGCTCATGACGAACCCAACGCCTACGCCGCCGGCGAGCAGTACTTCCCGCAGGAAATGGCGCAAACGCGCTATTATCACCCGACAAACCGGGGGCTTGAGGGCAAAATTGGCGAAAAGCTCGCCTGGCTCGCTGAACAGGATCAAAATAGCCCGATAAAACGCTACCGCTAATTGAGGCGTTGCGGTAAGGTTATTACTCTATTTCCGTGGTCGTAGTCTGCGGCCACTTTTCTTTATTTAATTCGATAAGCACAGGATAAGCATGCTCGATCCCAATCTGCTGCGTACCGAGCCAGACGCAGTCGCAGAAAAACTGGCACGCCGGGGCTTTAAGCTGGATGTAGATAAACTTCGCGCGCTTGAAGAGCGTCGTAAAGTTCTGCAGGTGCAAACGGAAAACCTGCAGGCGGAGCGTAACTCCCGATCGAAATCCATTGGCCAGGCGAAAGCGCGCGGGGAAGACATCGAGCCATTACGCCTGGAAGTGAACAAACTCGGCGAACAGTTGGATGCTGCAAAGTCCGAGCTGGAAACGCTGCTGGCGGAAATTCGCGATATCGCGCTGGCGATCCCGAATATTCCTCATGATGATGTGCCGGTTGGCCGTGACGAAAACGACAACGTTGAAGTCAGCCGCTGGGGCACGCCGCGCCAGTTCGATTTTGAAGTGCGCGATCACGTGACGCTGGGGGAAATGCACGGGGGGCTGGATTTTGCCGCCGCCGTTAAGCTGACTGGTTCGCGTTTTGTGGTGATGAAAGGCCAGCTGGCCCGTCTGCACCGCGCCCTGGCGCAGTTCATGCTGGATCTGCACACCGAACAGCATGGCTATAGCGAAAACTATGTCCCGTACCTGGTGAACCAGGACACGCTGTATGGCACCGGCCAGTTGCCGAAATTCGCTGGCGACCTGTTCCATACTCGTCCGCTGGAAGAAGAAGCCGACAGCAGCAACTACGCGCTGATCCCGACGGCGGAAGTGCCGCTGACCAACCTGGTACGCGATGAAATCATCGACGAAGACGACCTGCCGATCAAAATGACCGCCCATACGCCGTGCTTCCGCTCTGAAGCCGGTTCCTATGGTCGCGACACCCGCGGTCTGATCCGCATGCACCAGTTCGACAAAGTTGAAATGGTGCAGATCGTGCGTCCGGAAGACTCCATGGCCGCGCTGGAAGAGATGACCGGTCACGCCGAGAAAGTGCTGCAGCTGCTGGCTCTGCCGTACCGTAAGGTCGCGCTGTGCACCGGCGATATGGGCTTCAGCGCCTGCAAAACCTACGACCTGGAAGTGTGGGTTCCGGCGCAGAACACCTACCGTGAAATCTCTTCCTGCTCTAACGTCTGGGATTTCCAGGCGCGTCGTATGCAGGCCCGCTGCCGCAGCAAGTCCGACAAGAAGACTCGCCTCGTTCATACTCTGAATGGTTCTGGTCTGGCGGTAGGTCGTACCCTGGTGGCGCTGATGGAAAACTATCAGCAGGCCGATGGCCGTATTGAGATCCCGGAAATTCTGCGCCCGTATATGCGTGGCCTCGAATATATCGGGTAATTTTTTCTTCCTCTCTTTTAAAAGCGCCTGCGGGCGCTTTTTTTACGCCCTTATTGATACCGGGCAATAATCCATTCTACGAATGCAGTGATACTCCCTTTGGATTAAATCAGCATAAAAAACCAATAATATTTCAAAGCAATATATATATGACTATATAGCGCTTTTCAGTTTATTGTGAGCAACCAAAGCGAGTATCCATGAAAATTAAAGCCCCCGATGCTTTACTGGCTGCTGAGGTAAGCCGCCGTGGTCTGATGAAAACCACGGCAATAGGCGGCCTGGCGCTGGCCAGCAACGCACTAACATTACCCTTTACCCGACTGGCGCATGCCGCCGATACGCCGGCACCCGCCAACGAGAAGGTGGTCTGGAGTGCCTGTACCGTCAACTGCGGCAGCCGCTGCCCGCTGCGCATGCACGTGGTGGACGGCGCGATTAAATACGTCGAAACCGATAATACCGGTGACGATAACTATGACGGTTTGCACCAGGTCCGCGCCTGCCTGCGCGGGCGTTCGATGCGCCGCCGCGTCTATAACCCGGATCGCCTGAAGTACCCGATGAAGCGCGTTGGCAAACGCGGGGAAGGGAAATTCGAGCAAATCAGCTGGGAAGAGGCGTTCGATACTATCGCCAGCAATATGCAGCGGCTGATTAAAGAATACGGCAACGAATCCATCTATCTGAACTACGGCACCGGTACGCTCGGCGGCACGCTGACTCGTTCCTGGCCGCCAGGAAAAACGCTGATTGCCCGTCTGATGAACTGCTGCGGCGGTTATCTGAACCACTATGGCGATTACTCTTCGGCGCAGATTGCCGAGGGCCTCAATTATACCTACGGCGGCTGGGCCGACGGCAATAGTCCATCGGATATTGAAAACAGCCAGCTGGTGGTGCTGTTCGGCAATAACCCCGGCGAAACGCGGATGAGCGGCGGCGGGGTGACGTACTACCTTGAGCAGGCGCGGCAGAAATCCAATGCCCGGATGATCATTATCGATCCACGTTATACCGACACCGGCGCCGGACGCGAAGATGAATGGATCCCGATTCGCCCCGGCACCGATGCGGCGCTGGTATCGGGTCTGGCGTGGGTGATGATCACCGAGAATCTGGTCGATCAGCCGTTCCTCGATAAATACTGCGTGGGATACGACGAGAAAACGCTGCCCGCCGATGCGCCAGCCAATGGTCACTACAAAGCTTACATTCTTGGCCAGGGCACGGACGGTATCGCCAAAACGCCGGAGTGGGCCTCGACGGTTACCGGTATTCCGCGCGAACGCATTGTTAAACTGGCGCGCGAAATTGCCACCGCCAAACCGGCCTATATCAGCCAGGGTTGGGGGCCGCAGCGTCACGCCAAC
Source organism: Klebsiella sp. w6 (assembly GCF_033100215.1). NCBI lineage: Bacteria > Pseudomonadati > Pseudomonadota > Gammaproteobacteria > Enterobacterales > Enterobacteriaceae > Klebsiella > Klebsiella sp. w6. The sequence goes on along the minus strand of NZ_CP136907.1, from coordinate 3,734,249 downwards.
GGCGAAATCGCCACCCGGGCTATCTCGATGCTCGCTATCCTGACGGGTAACGTCGGGATCAACGGCGGCAACAGCGGCGCGCGCGAGGGCTCTTACAGCCTGCCCTTTGAGCGCATGCCGACGCTGGAGAATCCGGTTCAGACCAGTATCTCGATGTTTATGTGGACCGACGCTATCGAGCGTGGTCCGGAAATGACCGCGCTGCGCGACGGCGTTCGTGGCAAAGATAAGCTCGACGTGCCGATCAAAATGATCTGGAACTATGCGGGCAATTGCCTGATTAACCAGCACTCAGAGATCAACCGTACCCACGAGATCCTGCAGGACGACAAGAAGTGCGAGATGATCGTAGTCATCGATTGCCATATGACCTCGTCCGCGAAATACGCCGATATTCTGCTGCCGGACTGCACCGCCTCCGAGCAGATGGATTTCGCGCTGGATGCCTCCTGCGGCAACATGTCCTACGTCATCTTTGCCGATCAGGCCATCAAGCCGCGTTTCGAATGCAAAACTATCTATGAGATGACCACCGAGCTGGCAAAACGCCTCGGTGTGGAGCAGCAGTTTACCGAAGGCCGTACCCAGGAAGGCTGGATGCGCCATCTGTATGAGCAGTCGCAGAAAGCGATTCCCGATCTGCCAGATTTCGACACCTTCCGCCAGCAGGGCATTTATAAGCAGCGCGATCCGCAAGGACACCATGTGGCCTACAAAGCCTTCCGCGAGGATCCGCAGGCCAATCCGCTGACCACGCCGTCGGGCAAGATCGAAATCTACTCGCAGGCGCTGGCGAAAATCGCGGCTACCTGGGAACTCCCGGAAGGGGATGTTATCGATCCACTGCCGATCTACACCCCGGGCTTCGAAAACTACAACGATCCATTGACGGCGAAATACCCGCTACAGCTGACCGGCTTCCACTATAAATCGCGCGTTCACTCAACTTACGGCAACGTCGATGTACTGAAGGCCGCCTGTCGGCAGGAGATGTGGATTAACCCGATCGACGCGAAGCAACGCGGCATTGCCAACGGCGATCGCATTCGCATCTTCAACGACCGCGGAGAAGTGCATATTGAAGCGAAGGTGACGCCGCGCATGATGCCGGGCGTTGTCGCGCTGGGGGAAGGGGCCTGGTATAACCCGGACGCTTCACGGGTGGATCAGGCGGGCAGCATTAACGTGCTGACCACCCAGCGTCCGTCGCCGCTGGCGAAGGGGAACCCGTCGCATACCAACCTCGTCCAGGTTGAGAAGCTGTAAGGAGTAACCGATGACAACTCAGTATGGATTTTTTATTGATTCCGCCCGTTGCACCGGTTGCAAGACCTGCGAACTGGCCTGTAAGGATTACAAGAACCTGACCCCGGAGGTCAGCTTCCGCCGCATCTATGAGTATGCCGGTGGCGACTGGCAGGAGGATAACGGTGTCTGGAATCAGAACGTTTTTGCTTATTACCTCTCCATCGCCTGTAACCACTGCGAAGATCCGGCCTGCACCAAGGTCTGTCCGAGCGGGGCAATGCACAAGCGTGAAGATGGTTTTGTCGTGGTCAACGAAGAGGTGTGCATTGGCTGCCGTTACTGCCATATGGCCTGCCCGTACGGCGCCCCGCAGTACAACGCCGACAAGGGCCACATGACCAAGTGCGACGGTTGCCATGAGCGCGTCGCCGAGGGGAAAAAGCCGATCTGCGTCGAGTCCTGCCCGCTGCGGGCGCTTGATTTCGGGCCGATTGCCGAGCTGCGCGCTAAGCATGGCCAGCTGGCCGCGGTAGCCCCGCTGCCGTCGGCGCACTTTACCAGGCCGAGTATCGTTATTAAACCTAACGCCAATGCCCGGCCGTGTGGCGATACCACCGGTTACCTGGCGAATCCGAAGGAGGTGTGAGATGGGAAACGGATGGCATGAATGGCCGCTGATGATCTTTACTGTCTTCGGCCAGTGCGTCGCGGGCGGGTTTATCGTCATGGCCCTGGCGCTGATGACGGGCAATCTTTCTCGCGAGCAGGAGCAGCGCGTGGTTGGGAGTATGTTTGGCCTGTGGGTATTGATGGGGATCGGGTTTATCGCCTCGACAATGCACCTCGGTTCGCCGCTACGGGCCTTTAACTCGCTGAATCGCGTGGGAGCCTCGTCGCTGAGTAATGAGATAGCCAGCGGGGCGATCTTCTTCGCCGTCGGCGGGATTGGCTGGCTACTGGCCGTGTGTAAAAAACTGCCTGCCGGCCTGCGTAGCCTGTGGCTGATAGTCACCATGGTGCTGGGCGTGATCTTCGTCTGGATGATGGTGCGGGTATACAACACCATCGACACGGTGCCGACCTGGTACACCGTCTGGACGCCGCTGAGCTTCTTCCTGACGCTGTTTATCGGCGGTCCGCTGCTGGGCTACCTGCTGCTGCGCGTGGCAGGCGTTGACGGCTGGGCGCTGCGCTTGCTGCCGGTGGTCACTTTGTTGGCGCTGCTGGCGAGTATTGTCGTGGTCCTGATGCAGGGGAGTGAACTCGCTACTATTCACAGTTCAATCCAGCAGGCCTCCGCTCTGGTGCCGGATTACGGGTTGCTTATGGCCTGGCGTATGGTGCTGCTGGCGCTGGCCCTGGCCTGCTGGTGCGTGCCGCAGATCCGCGGCCGCAAGCCGGCGGTCTCGCTGCTTAGCCTGGCGTTTGTTCTGGTGCTGGCGGGAGAGATGATTGGCCGCGGCGTATTCTATGGTCTGCATATGACCGTGGGGATGGCTATCGCCAGTTAATCGGCGTCATCATGCCGGCGGTCATACGCCGGCATGATGAAAACGTGCTGTCGATAGATGAAATTTTTCAACTGAAATCAACGTCGACATTTATTAATAAATTAAGAAAAACAACAGTGTATTATCTGTTGCCTCACCTTTACCCATTCTGTGGATAAAAAACTTCTATCGTAGCCTTCAAAACCGCATCACGCCTGATTTCAGGTGGATTGACAATGTTTTTAGCGGTGGCATGATGCGCTCGCGATCTGAACATTCCTCACGGTTTTTTACCCATGACCATCTACACCCGGCCAGTGCAAATGCTGCTCTGTGGCCTGCTTTTATTGACCCTGGCGATAGCGGTGCTGAATACGCTCGTCCCGCTCTGGCTCGCCCATGAAAATATGCCAACCTGGCAGGTCGGCATGGTGGGGTCATCCTATTTTACCGGCAACCTGGCCGGTACGTTGCTGGCTGGTTGGGTGATTAAGCGCCTTGGGTTTAACCGCAGCTATTATCTCGCGTCGTTAATTTTCGCCGTCGGCTGCGTAGGGCTGGGGATCACCGTTGGCTTCTGGACGTGGCTGAGCTGGCGGTTTATCGCCGGCGTAGGCTGCGCGATGATTTGGGTGGTGGTGGAAAGCGCGCTGGTCTGCAGCGGGACTTCCCGCAGCCGCGGCCGTCTGCTGGCGGCGTACATGATGGTCTATTATGTCGGTACCGTACTGGGCCAGCTGATGGTCAGTAAGTTACCTACCGATTTAATGAGCGTCCTGCCGTGGGTGACTGGCCTGGCGCTGGCGGCGATCCTGCCGCTGCTGTTCACCCGTATTATGGGACAGGCTGAAGAGCCGCACGAAACGGTACGTATCTGGCCGATGCTGAAGCTGCGCCAGGCGCGCCACGGGGTCAATGGCTGTATTATCTCGGGGATTGTCCTCGGTTCGCTGTATGGCCTGATGCCGCTGTGGCTGAACCATCAGGGTGTGAGCGACGCCGGCATTGGCTTCTGGATGGCGGTGATGGTGAGTGCGGGGATCCTCGGCCAGTGGCCGGTAGGGCGCCTGGCTGACCGCTATGGCCGTCTGCTGGTGCTGCGGGTGCAGGTCTTTGTGGTCATTCTGGGCTGTATGGCGATGCTGAGTCAGGCGGCAATGGCCCCGGCGCTGTTTGTGCTTGGGGCATCCGGTTTCACGCTGTATCCGGTGGCGATGGCCTGGGCCTGCGAAAAAGTCGAACATCACCAACTGGTGGCGATGAATCAGGCGCTGCTGATGAGTTATACCATTGGCAGCCTGCTGGGACCGACCCTGACGGCAATGCTGATGCAGAACTTTTCTGATAACCTGCTGTTTATCATGATCGCCAGCGTATCGTTTATCTACCTGCTGACGCTGCTGCGCAAAGCCGGACATCACCCGACGCCGGTGGCACACGCCTGATACCCTCAGGGCATCGATGGGAGGACCCCATCGATGCGTGCAATCGTGAATATAACAATATGGCTACTGCATTGGGTGTAACTTAGCCGGAACGCGATATTGCTTACCATCGTATTGCAGCGTCCATGTTTTTTGCGTCGGAATATCTTTCGACCTGCACTCGTTATTTTCGTCCAGCCAGGCCGTTGAGGCGACATTCTTTTCGCTGACTTTTATATCGCTAAAGCCGTGATGTTTTGTGGTGCCCATTGCCAGCGTGCGTATGATATTCGTAAATTCCTCGGCGCAGTTGCCATCCAATTCCCCGACGCTATATTTTAGCACCATGCCATCCAGCACTACGCGAAGCTGGCCGCGATCGAGTGTATAAAGCCATAGCGCCTCTTCACTAATGGGATTAACGCGAGAACTTCCGGTTTTCTGTATGCGCAATCCAAACGCAGTTTGCTCTGGCGCTATCTTCCAGCGCGCGGTATCAATAGCAAGATTACTAATATAGATCGCGTCATCGTTCATACGTTCGGGAAGATGTAAACGTTGCTTAACTTCAAGAGTTGCAGTATCAAGTACCAGCAGCTCGAGATCGGCATTATGGTCATGGTCGCGTTGTTCTGGCTCCATTAGCGGAACGGCGGCCAGCGTGAGCTCGGGATGAGCAGGCCAGATGCGACAAATAGCGCTAAAAGGCGAGTCATTTTGTGTTTTGATAAATTGCTCTGCCGGTGTGATGACCCCCTGCTCAGTCGGCTGAGCATCAGGCCAGGCCTTTTTAATGATGGCGCTGATATCACAGCTGCTGGCGGCAAAAATGCACTGCGATGCCAGTAATAATGTTGTTGAAACTAACAGACGTATAGTCATCTTCCGGATGTCCATTTTCAATGCTTCCATGACGAACTAAGAAAAACGTCAGCTCATTTGGGCGACGTTAATCAAGTAGAGGGGCGAGCTTTTTCGGAATAGGGTAGTGTTTGCCATCAAAGTGCAATAACCATGTCTCTTTGCCGATTTTTTCCATATCTTCGCAATCGTTCTCTTTAGAAATGGTTCTGGTGGTATGTACGTTTTTTTCACTCACCCGGATATTGGCATAGCCGCCATTGCCGGATGAGGGAACCATGACCAGAGTTCGCTCAATATGATCGAATTCACCTGCGCACATGCCATCCCATTCACCATGTGTTCTGTTAACCACAAGACCATTAAGTACTGTATGAATCTGATTGTTATCATATGAGTACAGCCACAAAACCTCTTCTCTAAAAGGAGCAACTCTGGAGGGATTCCTCTGAGTGATGCGTAAACCAAAAGCGGTTTGCGTAGGCGTGATTTTCCAACGGGCGGTATCAAGAGCAATATTATCAATACTGATAGAATCATCATTCATACGGTCGACGAGGCGTAACCGCTGTTTCACTTCGAGAGTGGCAGAGTTGAGGATCAGAAGTTCAAGATCGCCAGTATGTTCGTAGTCAGTTTGTTCGTGAGACATCAGCGGAATGGCCGCCAGCGTGAGCTCAGGATGAGCCGGCCAGACGCGGCAAATTGCGCTCTGTGGTGAATAACTATCGCTTTCACCGCGAATAATTATTGATTTACCTTGCGGCACGCCTTCTGGCCAGGCCTTTTTGACGATGGCATTGAGATCACACCCACTAGCAGCAAAGACGCATTGGGCTGATAGCAGGGAAAGAGCGAAGATAAGTAAGCGCATAGATTCCTTTCTAATGCATGGTTACTTGAGTAAATAATAACGGCTGCTTAACGGCAACCGTTATTATGATATAGAGCCGTTAGTACATCACTTTATGACCATATTGCTCAAGGATGCCTTTTACCCGCTCCATGGTCTCTTTCTTCGGCGGATGAACGCCGTCCAGCTTGTACTCTTCGCCCATCGCTACCCATTTGTGTTTGCCCAGCTCATGGTAGGGCAGCAGTTCAATTTTCTCGACGTTGCCCATATCGCGGGTAAATTCGCCCAGGCGGTGCGCGGAGTCATCATCGTCTGACCAGCCCGGAACCACGACGTAGCGGATCCAGACATTGATATTCTTTTTCGCCAGATACTGGGCAAACTCGAGGGTGCGGTGGTTGGAAACGCCGACCAGGTTCTGGTGGATCTCATCGTTCATCTGCTTAAGATCCAGCATGACCAGGTCAGTCACCTCCAGCAGTTCGTCGATAACCGGATCGTAGCGACGGACAAAGCCGTTGGTATCGAGACAGGTATGAATACCTTCCTTTTTACAGGCGCGGAACCAGTCGCGAACAAACTCCGCCTGCAGGATCGCTTCGCCGCCTGATGCCGTGACGCCGCCGCCGGAGGCATTCATAAAGTGACGATAGGTCACTACCTCTTTCATTAACTCTTCAACGGTGATTTCTTTGCCGCCGTGGGTATCCCAGGTGTCACGGTTATGGCAGTACAGGCAGCGCATCAGGCAGCCCTGGAAAAAGGTAATAAAGCGGATGCCCGGGCCATCGACGGTGCCACAGGATTCAAAGGAGTGAATGCGACCAATAACTGACATTGCGGTGTTTTCTCCAGATGTGGCCCATCCGGGGCCGTGTTGGTGCACAGCTCAGCGGCTGCGTCGAGTCTGTTTTGACAGGTACCCAAAGTATAGATAACTGGCAAAGCAGGCTGGGGCGGGGATCACTTGTTAAAAAGGCCCCACTGATGTGGGGCCTTTATTGTACGCTTTTTCAGTCAGACTGGGAATTACATGGTCTGAGTGAAGGTACGGGTAATAACGTCCTGCTGCTGTTCTTTGGTCAGGGAGTTAAAACGTACGGCGTAGCCAGATACGCGGATGGTCAGCTGCGGATATTTTTCCGGGTTTTCCATCGCGTCGAGCAGCATTTCGCGGTTCATGACGTTCACGTTCAGGTGCTGGCCACCTTCGATGGACGCTTCGTGGTGGAAGTAACCATCCATCAGACCGGCCAGGTTGGTCTTACGAACTTCGTCATCTTTACCCAGCGCGTTCGGCACGATAGAGAAGGTGTAAGAGATACCATCTTTCGCGTAAGCAAACGGCAGTTTAGCAACGGAAGTCAGTGAGGCAACAGCACCTTTCTGGTCACGACCGTGCATCGGGTTAGCACCTGGTCCGAACGGCGCGCCAGCGCGACGACCGTCTGGGGTGTTACCGGTTTTCTTACCATATACCACGTTAGAGGTGATGGTCAGAACAGACTGAGTCGGGATAGCGTTGCGGTAGGTGTGCAGTTTCTGAATTTTCTTCATGAAACGTTCAACCAGGTCAACGGCCATGTCATCGACGCGAGCATCGTTGTTACCAAACTGCGGGTATTCGCCTTCGATTTCGAAGTCGATAGCCAGACCGTCTTCGTCACGAATCGGTTTAACTTTCGCATATTTGATAGCAGACAGGGAGTCAGCAGCAACGGACAGACCAGCGATACCACACGCCATGGTGCGGATAACGTCACGGTCGTGCAGCGCCATCAGAGAGGCTTCGTAGCTGTACTTGTCGTGCATGTAGTGGATGATGTTCAGCGCGGTGACATACTGTTTCGCCAGCCAGTCCATGAAGTGATCCATGCGATCCATGACTTCGTCGAAGTTCAGGACGTCGCCTTTGATCGGTTCAGATTTCGGACCTACCTGCATTTTCAGTTTTTCATCCACGCCGCCGTTGATAGCGTACAGCATGGTTTTCGCGAGGTTAGCACGAGCACCGAAGAACTGCATTTGCTTACCAACAACCATCGGGCTTACGCAGCATGCGATAGCGTAGTCGTCGTTGTTGAAGTCCGGACGCATCAGGTCATCGTTCTCATACTGCAGAGAAGAGGTATCGATGGACACTTTAGCCGCGAATTTCTTGAAGCTCAGTGGCAGTTTTTCAGACCACAGGATAGTAATGTTCGGCTCCGGAGACGGCCCCATGGTGTACAGGGTGTTCAGGAAGCGGAAGCTGTTTTTGGTGACCAGAGTACGGCCGTCAACACCCATACCGCCGATGGATTCTGTTGCCCAAATCGGGTCGCCGGAGAACAGTTCATCATATTCCGGGGTACGCAGGAAGCGAACCATACGCAGTTTCATGACCAGGTGGTCAACCATTTCCTGCGCGTCTTGCTCGGTGATTTTACCGGCCTGCAGGTCACGTTCGATGTAGATATCCAGGAAGCTGGAGGTACGACCGAAGGACATTGCTGCGCCGTTCTGAGATTTCACGGCAGCCAGGTAACCGAAGTAGGTCCACTGGATAGCTTCCTGAGCAGTCGTTGCCGGACCGGAGATGTCGTAGCCATATTTAGCCGCCATCTCTTTGATCTGACCCAGTGCACGGTGTTGTTCAGAGATCTCTTCACGCAGACGGATGGTCGCTTCCAGATCTTCGCCGCTTTCCAGTTTTTCTTGCAGAGACTGGAACTGAGCGTATTTGTCTTTCATCAGGAAGTCGATACCGTACAGCGCAACGCGACGGTAGTCACCGATGATACGACCGCGGCCGTAAGCATCCGGCAGACCGGTCAGCACGCCGGATTTACGGCAGTTCAGGATGTCTTTGGTGTAAACATCAAATACGCCCTGGTTGTGGGTTTTACGGTACTCGGTAAAGATTTTTTTCAGCATCGGATCCAGCTCGCGATTGTACGCTTTGCAGGAACCTTCAACCATTTTAATACCACCGAACGGGATGATCGCACGTTTCAGCGGCGCTTCGGTCTGCAGACCAACGATTTTTTCCAGACCTTTCTCGATATAGCCAGCGTCGTGAGAGGTGATGGTGGAAGCCAGGGCAGTGTCAAAATCAACAGGCGCGTGAGTGCGGTTTTCCTGTTTTACACCTTCCATTACGGTGTCCCACAGCTTGGTGGTCGCTTCAGTTGCGCCAGCCAGGAAGGATTCGTCGCCTTCATATGGGGTGTAGTTTTTCTGAATAAAGTCACGGACGTTGACTTCATTCTGCCAGTCACCTTTCGCAAAACCTTCCCAGGCTGTGGCTAACTTTTCATTAAGCTCGGACATGTAACACCTACCTTCTTAAGTGGATTTTTTATTTACTGCCTGAAACAACCCTTAGTGATGGTCGTTGCCACGCAGGTAAATGACCCAGTATGTCAACCCGACCAGCAAACCTCCGCCGATAATGTTCCCGATAGTCACCGGAATCAGGTTATCAGTGATGAAGTTCATAACGGTCAAGTGTGAGAAACTTTCCGGAGTTGAACCGATAGCGGTCCAGAATTCCGGGCTCGCAAAATTGCGGATTACGATACCCATCGGGATCATAAACATGTTGGCGATGCTGTGCTCAAAGCCGCTGGCAACAAACATCGCTACCGGCAGGACCATGATCATCGCTTTATCCATCAGGCTACGACCGGAATAGCTCATCCATACGGCGAGACAAACCATCAGGTTAGCGAGGATACCCAGGCTCACGGCCTCCACAAAAGTATGGTGCAATTTGTGGTCAGCGGTCTGCAGGACGTTTAGCCCCCAACCGCCGTTGGCAGTCATATATTCGCCTGATAACCACATCAGCAGCACAAACAGCAGTGCGCCCACCAGGTTACCAAAATAGACGTTGAGCCAGTTTTTTGCCAGTTGCCCCCAGGTGATTCGACCGCTGGCTTTCGCCACCACGATCAGCACAGTAGAGGTAAAGAGGTCAGCGCCGCAGATAACGCACAGAATCAGACCCAGGGAAAAACAGACCCCACCGATAAGCTTGGCAATCCCAAAAGGCATCGCGGCAGTGCCGGTGGTCGCGGTGATATAGAATACGAAAGCGATGGAGATGAAAACGCCAGCGGTGATCGCCAGATAAAAGGTCTTCATCGGATGCTTCGTTGCTTTATAGACACCTGCTTCTTCGGCGACTTTCGCCATCGCGGCAGGGAGCAAAAGATCAAAAGGGTTGTCAGCTTTCACACTAACTCTCTCTTTATATAAGTTGGCGGTGAGATACTAACAAAGCATTATAGAAGGGAAATTGATATAGATCATATCTCACCGGAACTATATGCCTTTTTAGTGTGTGGTTTTTGCTTGTTTGATGCTTAACTATTTGAATTTTTTATGGAAAATAAATTTTAAAATTTATAAGTTATGTTGAATTTTTTCGTTTTTGCCCCAGTATTTGAGTTAATTAAAATGGAGTATTTTATTTTAAATTAACAATTGGTAAATGATATAAGTGCGATATTTACTATTAATTAACTTTACAACTACAAACTATAGTGGCTCCCTCGCCAGGTTAAAATAACGGAGCCGCATCGGGCTCCGTTGTTGGCAAGCATGTTGGCGTATGGGGGCTTATTTTGCCCAGAACGCCGCTTTCGCCCGCTGCAGCTTTTCATACGCTTTCAGCAGCGACTGATGAGCCGGGAAGGCTTGCAGATCGCTGTCGACAGCCTGAAGGCCATAGAACGGGGCTTCGCCGCTCAGCGCAGCGCTGGCGGCTTCGACCGCATCGGCGCCATACATACGGATGAAGGCGTTCAGATACTGCAGCGGCTGACGCTCCTCTTCCTGGCTCAGCAGCAGCAGGGTCTGCAGGCAGCGATAGTAGTTTGCGCGCTCAGGGCTGAAGACAGAGGCATTGAATTCCATGGTCCATTCGGTCCAGATCAGCGCCTGTTCCAGATCGCCGCCAGCCAGGGCCAGCATCGCTTTCAGCTCGCCGATGCGCAGGGTATACCAGCCGTTGTCTTTCCCGGTGGCAAGGCCCAGCAGTTCGCGAACGCGGGTGAAATCATCCAGGCCTTCGTCATCCATTTGTTCGATGAGCGCCAGATAATCTTCTTTTTCCCACTCGCTGCCCGGCAGCGACAGAATGGTGTCCCGCAGATGGGCGCCCATGCTGTTGTTTGCCAGCCACAGGTCTTCTGCCGGATAAATATCCGACATGCCCGGAACGATGATACGGCAGGCGTAGACGCCCAGATGCTCGTAATCGGCAATGTAAACTTCTTTATCTTCGGCCTTGAAGATGGCCATCAGGGTGGCGAACTCTTCTTCGGTGGTGCCGGAGAAACTCCAGTCAACGAACGGATAGTCGGCATCCTGCTTGAACATATCCCAGGAGATCAGGCCGCTGGAATCGATGAAGTGGGTTTCGAGGTTCGCGTGCTCGGCGACTTCTTCGTCATCAAAGGTCGGCGGCGTAAAGACATCGAGGTCTTTCAGGCTGCGACCCTGCAGCAGTTCTGTGACCGTACGCTCCAGCGCCACGCCGAAGTCCGGGTGGGCGCCAAAGGAAGCGAAGCAGGTGCCGTTAGTCGGGTTAAACAGCACGACGCAGATAACCGGGTATTTGCCGCCCAGCGAACCATCGTAGGCGAAAATCGGGAAGCCTTCGGCTTCAAGTTTTGCGATCGACTCCACGACGCCAGGATAGCGCGCCATGACTTCCGCCGGGATCTCCGGCAGGCTGATGCTCTCTGCGATGATGCGGTTTTTTATGTGACGTTCAAAGACCTCTGACAGGCCCTGCACACGTGCTTCATTCGGGGTATTCCCTGCAGACATACCGTTGGATACGTACAAGTTGCCAACGATATTCATCGGAATATAGACGGTTTCGCCGTCGGACTGGCGGGTAAAGGGCAGGCCGCATACGCCGCGCTCATCGTTCCCCGACTGCAGATCCACCAGCATGCTGGCGGTCAGCTGATCGTCCGGATCGTAGAACGCGAGCAGACGGGCATCCAGCAGACCTTCCGGGACATCGTCGTTTTCGGTCAGCGGGAACCACTTTTCGTTCGGGTAGTGAACAAACGGGCCATTAGCGATAGTGTCGCCTAACCAGAAGTCGGCGAAGAAATAGTTGGTGGACAGGCGCTCGAAATATTCGCCCAGCGCGGAGGCCAGGGCTGCCTTTTTGGTGGCGCCTTTACCATTGGTAAAGCACAGCGCGCATTCTTTATCGCGAATGTGAACGGACCACACGTGCGGCACCGGGTTCAGCCACGAGGCCTCTTCGATATCAAATCCGAGGTCGAGCAATTTTTGCTGGAAGCGAGCGATGGAATCTTCCAGGGCGGCATCTTTGCCGGGAATAAACGTTTGGGTCATGGCGATCACTTTTGTCGTACGGAAAGCGCGCAATGATACGGCTTTTATCTGACAGGTGCTATCTCCATCATCTGGCTATGCTTAGAGGCAACTTATGACCCACAGGGAGATGATAGATGAAAGCCTTTGACTGGCAGCGGATGGCGCTCGATAAAGTGCCGGTGGAGTTTCTTGCCGAGGTGGCGTTGCGCAGCCTCTATACCTTCGTTCTGGTCTTTATTTTCCTCAAGATTACCGGACGGCGCGGCGTGCGGCAGATGTCGCTGTTCGAGGTGTTGATTATTCTGACCCTCGGTTCGGCGGCAGGGGACGTGGCGTTTTATGACGATGTACCGCTACTGCCGGTGCTGGTGGTCTTCATCACGCTGGCGCTGCTGTATCGCGGCATCATGTGGCTGATGGGGCACAGCGAAAAGCTGGAGGATCTCCTGGAAGGTAAACCTATCGTGGTGGTCGAGGAGGGGCAGTTGGCGTGGGAGAAGCTGCATGCGGAAAACATGACCGAATTCGAATTCTTTATGGAGCTGCGGGTCAACAGCGTCGAGCAGCTTGGCCAGGTCCGGCTGGCGATCCTTGAAACCAACGGGCAGATCAGCGTGTTTTATTATCCGGATGAAGAGGTCAGGGCGGGGTTGTCTATCCTGCCTACCCACTGTGCCGCGCGTTACACCACGATTCCGCAGGAGGGGATCTATGCCTGCGTACGCTGCAGCATCGTGATGGCGATGCAGGCGGGAGAAAAGCGAATATGTTCCCGCTGCGCAAATGCAGAATGGTCGAAGGCCAGCCGGGCGAAACGACTCACCTGACAGCAAATATGTCGGTTTTATTACGTCAAGCCGATAGATTCTGTTGTGTGACGGTGGCCGCGTTTTACCGTCGGCGAGTTTTAGCCATTGCGGACCGTGTCACTGAATGATAAAACCGATAGCCACAGGAATAACTTATGCCCGCGGCGGTTCGCGGGCAAAACAACATAGCAACGTGGTGAGGGGAAATGGCTCAGGTCTATAACTTCAGTTCGGGCCCGGCAATGCTGCCGGCGGAAGTACTCAAACTGGCTCAGCAAGAACTGTGCGACTGGCACGGTCTGGGTACGTCGGTCATGGAGATCAGTCACCGTGGTAAGGAGTTTATCCAGGTGGCAGAAGAGGCAGAACAGGACTTCCGCTCTCTGCTGAATATCCCTTCCAACTATAAAGTTTTGTTCTGCCACGGCGGCGGCCGCGGCCAGTTCGCGGGGATCCCGCTGAACATCCTCGGCGATAAAAACGTCGCTGACTATGTGGACGCCGGCTACTGGGCCGCCAGCGCGGTCAAAGAGGCGAAGAAATACTGCGCGCCTAACGTCATCGACGCGAAAATCACTGTCGATGGCAAGCGAGCTGTTACGCCGATGAGCGAGTGGCAGCTGACGCCGGGCGCGGCCTATCTGCATTACTGCCCGAACGAAACCATTGACGGTATCGCGATTGATGATACGCCGAATTTCGGCGACGACGTCATCGTCGCTGCTGATTTCTCCTCCACCATTCTGTCCCGCGAAATTGACGTCAACCGCTTCGGTGTAATCTACGCCGGCGCGCAGAAAAATATTGGCCCGGCAGGGCTGACGCTGGTCATCGTGCGTGAAGATCTGCTGGGCAAAGCCAGCGTGGCCTGTCCGTCGATCCTCGACTATACCGTGTTAAGCGAGAACGACTCGATGTTTAACACGCCGCCGACATTCGCCTGGTATCTGGCTGGTCTGGTGTTTAAGTGGCTGAAACAGCAGGGCGGCGTCGCTGCGATGGATAAAATCAACCAGCAGAAAGCCGAACTGCTTTATGGCGTTATCGATAACAGCGGGTTCTACCGTAACGATGTGGCGCAAGCCAACCGCTCACGCATGAACGTGCCGTTCCAGCTGGCGGACAGCGCACTGGACAAACTGTTCCTCGAAGAGTCGTTTGCCGCCGGGCTGCACGCGCTGAAGGGCCACCGCGTGGTGGGCGGCATGCGCGCCTCCATCTACAATGCGATGCCGCTGGACGGCGTGAAGGCGTTAACCGACTTTATGCTGGACTTCGAACGCCGCCACGGTTAATCGCCTGTTTCTTTCTTCCTCCCCGCGGCCTGTCTGCGGGGTTTTTATTCTGTTTGTTTGAGAGTGAAGTTTGATGGAATCCCTGACGTTACAACCCATCGCACGCGTAGAGGGCACCGTGAACCTGCCAGGTTCGAAAAGCGTCTCCAACCGCGCGCTGCTGCTGGCCGCTCTGGCCCGCGGCACGACGGTGCTGACCAACCTGCTGGACAGCGACGATGTGCGCCATATGCTGAATGCCCTGAGTGCGCTGGGGGTTCAATATACCCTATCTGCCGACCGCACCCGCTGCGAAGTGACCGGCAACGGCGGCCCGCTGCGCGCTGCTGCGGCGCTGGAGCTGTTCCTCGGCAACGCCGGAACCGCGATGCGTCCGCTGGCGGCGGCCCTGTGCCTTGGCAGCAACGATATTGTGCTGACCGGCGAACCGCGGATGAAAGAGCGCCCGATCGGCCATCTGGTGGATGCCCTGCGTCAGGGCGGCGCTCAGATCGACTATCTTGAGCAGGAAAATTATCCACCGCTGCGCCTGCGCGGCGGTTTTCAGGGCGGGAACGTCGAGGTTGACGGCAGCGTCTCCAGTCAGTTCCTGACCGCGCTGCTGATGACCGCGCCGCTGGCGCCGCAGGATACCGTGATCGCCATTAAGGGCGATCTGGTGTCGAAACCCTATATCGACATTACGCTGCACCTGATGAAAACCTTCGGCGTTGAGGTGGACAATCAGTCTTATCAGCGTTTTGTGGTGCGCGGCAAGCAGCAGTATCAGTCGCCAGGGGATTACCTGGTGGAAGGCGATGCTTCCTCGGCCTCGTATTTCCTCGCCGCTGGCGCCATTAAGGGCGGCACGGTAAAAGTCACCGGTATCGGCCGCGGCAGTGTGCAGGGCGATATCCGTTTCGCCGACGTCCTGGAGAAAATGGGCGCTACCGTGACCTGGGGCGACGATTTTATCGCCTGCACCCGCGGCGAGCTCAAGGCTATCGATATGGATATGAACCATATCCCGGACGCGGCGATGACCATCGCCACCGCCGCGCTGTTCGCGCAAGGGACCACTACGCTGCGCAATATCTACAACTGGCGGGTCAAAGAGACGGACCGTCTGTTCGCCATGGCGACCGAGTTGCGTAAAGTAGGCGCCGAGGTGGAAGAGGGTGAAGATTATATTCGCATCACCCCGCCGGCAAAGTTGAAATATGCTGAAATTGGCACCTATAACGACCACCGGATGGCGATGTGCTTCTCGCTGGTGGCGCTGTCTGATACGCCGGTGACCATCCTTGATCCCAAATGTACGGCCAAAACGTTCCCGGACTATTTTGAGCAACTGGCGCGGATCAGTACCCTCGCCTGAGTAAAACTTTGTCATCCCGCGGGCTGATGTCCTGTCAGCCCGCTATAATTGCGCAAAACTTCTGCTTTTCATTTCCTGTAGTCCGTAATTTACAAGCAATGCTCACTTTCCGGCGTATTGATGCGTATAATGCGCGGCGTTTATATTCCATGCGCCTTGCTGAAGGAGAAAAAGATGACGGCGAATATTCCGGTAATCACCATTGATGGGCCTGGCGGTGCGGGTAAAGGTACGTTGTGCAAGGCAATGGCGGAAGCGCTGGGCTGGCATCTGTTAGATTCAGGCGCGATCTACCGCGTTCTGGCGCTGGCGGCGCTGCATCATCATGTTGACGTAGAGTCCGAAGAGGCGCTGGTGCCCCTGGCGGCCCATCTTGACGTGCGCTTTATTTCTACTGACGGCACCCTGGAAGTGGTGCTGGAAGGGGAAGATGTCAGCGGCGAAATTCGCACTCAGGAGGTCGCCAATGCCGCCTCGAAAGTGGCCGCTTTCCCCCGCGTTCGCGAAGCGCTGCTGCGCCGCCAGCGTGCTTTCCGTGAACTGCCGGGGCTCATCGCCGACGGGCGCGATATGGGCACGGTGGTTTTCCCGGACGCGCCGGTGAAAATTTTCCTTGATGCCTCGGCCGATGAGCGGGCGCATCGCCGCATGCGGCAGTTGCAGGAAAAGGGCTTTGATGTTAACTTTGAACGTCTTTTGTCCGAGATAAAAGAGCGTGACGATCGCGACCGAAATCGCGCCGTGGCGCCGCTTGTCCCGGCTGCCGATGCATTAGTTCTCGATTCAACAGAACTAAACATTGAGCAAGTGATTGAAAAAGCGCTACAATATGCGCGCGAAAAATTGGCCGTTGCGTGAGCCTTAACCGGTAGCGCGCCGAAGCCTCCGAATTATAGCAGTACCCCGCGGCAATGGATGGTCAGCGGGTATGTGAAACAACCCCATCCGGCACGGAGCCAGGTGGACGTTAATATTAACCTGAAGATTAAACATGACTGAATCTTTTGCTCAACTGTTTGAAGAATCCTTAAAAGAAATCGAAACCCGCCCGGGTTCCATCGTTCGTGGTGTTGTTGTTGCTATCGACAAAGACGTAGTACTGGTTGACGCCGGTCTGAAATCTGAGTCCGCCATCCCGGCTGAGCAGTTCAAAAACGCCCAGGGCGAGCTGGAAATCCAGGTTGGTGACGAAGTTGACGTTGCTCTGGATGCAGTAGAAGACGGCTTCGGTGAAACTCTGCTGTCCCGTGAGAAAGCTAAACGTCACGAAGCTTGGATCACGCTGGAAAAAGCTTACGAAGACGCTGAAACTGTTACCGGTGTTATCAACGGCAAAGTTAAAGGTGGCTTCACTGTTGAGCTGAACGGTATTCGTGCGTTCCTGCCGGGTTCCCTGGTAGACGTTCGTCCGGTGCGCGACACGCTGCACCTGGAAGGCAAAGAGCTTGAGTTCAAAGTCATCAAGCTGGACCAGAAGCGTAACAACGTTGTTGTTTCTCGTCGTGCCGTTATCGAATCCGAAAACAGCGCAGAGCGCGATCAGCTGCTGGAAAACCTGCAGGAAGGCATGGAAGTCAAAGGTATCGTTAAGAACCTCACTGACTACGGTGCATTCGTTGATCTGGGCGGCGTTGACGGCCTGCTGCACATCACCGATATGGCCTGGAAACGCGTTAAGCATCCGAGCGAAATCGTAAACGTTGGCGACGAAATCACTGTTAAAGTGCTGAAGTTCGACCGCGAGCGTACCCGTGTATCCCTGGGCCTGAAACAGCTGGGCGAAGATCCGTGGGTAGCTATCGCTAAACGTTATCCGGAAGGTACCAAACTGACCGGTCGCGTGACCAACCTGACCGACTACGGCTGCTTCGTTGAAATCGAAGAAGGCGTTGAAGGCCTGGTTCACGTTTCCGAAATGGATTGGACCAACAAAAACATCCACCCGTCCAAAGTTGTTAACGTTGGCGACGTTGTGGAAGTGATGGTTCTGGATATCGACGAAGAGCGTCGTCGTATCTCCCTGGGTCTGAAGCAGTGCAAATCTAACCCATGGCAGCAGTTCGCGGAAACCCACAACAAGGGCGACCGTGTTGAAGGTAAAATCAAGTCTATCACTGACTTCGGTATCTTCATCGGCCTGGACGGCGGCATCGACGGCCTGGTTCACCTGTCTGACATCTCCTGGAACGTTGCAGGCGAAGAAGCAGTTCGTGAATACAAAAAAGGCGACGAAATCGCAGCAGTTGTTCTGCAGGTTGACGCAGAGCGTGAGCGTATCTCCCTGGGCGTTAAACAGCTCGCGGAAGATCCGTTCAACAACTACGTTGCTCTGAACAAGAAAGGCGCTATCGTTGTTGGTAAAGTCACTGCAGTTGACGCTAAAGGCGCAACCGTAGAACTGGCTGACGGCGTAGAAGGTTACCTGCGTGCTTCTGAAGCATCCCGTGACCGCGTTGAAGACGCAACTCTGGTTCTGAGCGTTGGCGACGAAGTTGAAGCGAAATTCACCGGCGTGGATCGTAAGAACCGCGTAGTGAGCCTGTCTGTACGTGCGAAAGACGAAGCGGAAGAAAAAGACGCTATCGCTACCGTGAACAAGCAGGAAGACGCGAACTTCTCCAACAACGCTATGGCTGAAGCGTTCAAAGCAGCGAAAGGCGAGTAATCTTTGTCATTCAGGTAATAACAACCTGAATAGTGACGAGTTTACTTGACAGATTGCAGGATTCGTCCTGTAATCAAGCACAAAGGGCGGCTACGGCCGCCCTTGTTTAAGCTGTTAGCTAATTTTTGCCTTGAAGGAAACCGGAGGAATAATGACCAAGTCAGAATTGATTGAAAGACTTGCCAGCCAGCAATCTCACATTCCGGCGAAAGCGGTAGAAGATGCTGTTAAAGAAATGCTGGAACATATGGCCTCAACGCTTGCTCAAGGTGAGCGCATTGAAATCCGCGGTTTCGGCAGCTTCTCTCTGCACTATCGAGCACCTCGCACCGGACGTAACCCGAAAACTGGTGATAAAGTCGAACTGGAAGGTAAGTACGTTCCGCACTTTAAGCCCGGGAAAGAATTACGTGACCGCGCCAATATTTATGAAGAGTAAGTTGCACGACGTGCAACCTGCCTGATGATAAAAAAAGCACCTGCGGGTGCTTTTTTTGTGTCCGCGATTTACCTCCAGCTTCGCAAAAAAACCGTGCCTGACTGCAACAGATACGATTGTCTGGAAGGCGCTACGCACGCCTGAATTCAGCGGCGGGACGCCACCGTCGCTTTGCGTAACACTGCCTGCTCACAGGGAGGTGTTTATGCGTCTACCATGGCTTGCCGGATGCGGCAGCATCGCGATGCTGCCGCTACTCTGGCTACCCGTCTTGCCGGGCCCGCACGTTCTGGCGAGCGCGTGCCTTGCGGCGCTGTTGCTGACCCGCCTGCGCGGAACGGCCATGGCTTGTGTGACGATGACGCTTCTGCTGATGATCTGGGGAGTATTGAGCGCGCATCAGGCGCTGTGGCCGACGCGGCACCTTACCGGCGCCATCCGGCAGGCGGAAGTGATCCTCAGCGAGACGGATGGCCAGGCCCTGCACCGTGGTCAGATTGTGCGCCTGGCGGGCCGCTACCTGTTTCCCCCGGTGGGCGTGACGCTGTACGGGGAACTTACACCTGCGCCCGCCTGTGCGGGTCAGCACTGGTTGATGACGCTGCGCCTGCGCCCGGTGCACGGGCAGCTCAACCACGGGGGCTTCGACAGCCAGCGTTATGCGCTGGCGCAGCACCGGCCGCTGAGCGGGGGGATTGTTGCAGCTTCCGCGCTGGATCCCCGCTGCAGCCTGCGCGCCCGCTACCTGGCGTCGTTGACCCGGCGTCTGGAGCCTTATCCCTGGCGTGCGGTGATGCTGGGATTAGGGATGGGGGAGCGACTGACCCTGCCGACGGCGATTAAGGTCCTGATGCAGAACACGGGCACCTCCCATCTGATGGCCATCTCTGGTCTCCATATCGCCCTCGCGGCTTCCCTTATCGTGCTCCTGCTGCGCGGCGTGCAGTATATTCTCCCGGGCCGCTGGATCGGCTGGCGGTTGCCGCTGCTGGCCGGGCTGGCCGGCGCCGTCGGCTATGCCTGGCTGACCGGCATGCAGCCGCCGGCGCTGCGCACCTGCGTAGGGTTGGGCGTGTGCTGCGCCTTACGCTTGTCGGGCCAACGCTGGACGGCGTGGCAGGTGTGGCTCTGCTGTCTGGGGGCGATACTCGTTACCGACCCGCTGGCGGTGCTGTCGCAAAGCCTGTGGCTATCCGCTTTCGCCGTGGCGGGGCTGATCTTCTGGTTTCAGTGGGTACCGCTGCCTGCCGGTCGCTGGCGCTGGCCATGGAAGGCACTGTTCGCCCTCGTTCATTTGCAGGCTGGCGTGACGCTGTTGCTGATGCCGCTCCAGCTCCTGCTCTTCCATGGAGTCAGCCTGACGTCCATGGCCGCCAATTTGCTGGCGGTACCCTTAGTGACCCTGCTGGCGGTGCCGCTTATTCTCGGCGCGATGCTGCTGCATCTCACGGGACCGGGGATGGTGGAGTCGCTGCTCTGGCTGGCGGCCGATCGCGTGCTGGCGCTACTGTTCTGGGGATTACGACATTTACCAGACGGCTGGCTGCCTCTTGACGCCCGCTGGCTCTGGATCAGTAGCCTGCCGTGGCTGCTGGTGATGGGCTGGCGTTTTCAGAGCTGGCGGCATTGCCCGGCCCTGTGTCTGAGTGTACTGCTTTTGCTGATGCGGCCCTTCTGGAGGCAAATTCCCGCAGACGAATGGCGGGTGACGATGCTGGATGTCGGGCAGGGGCTGGCGATGGTTATCGAACGTCACGGCAAGGCGCTCCTCTATGATACCGGGCCAGCATGGCCGCAGGGCGACAGCGGTCAGCAGGTGATTATCCCGTGGCTGCGCTGGCATCATCTGCAGCTGCAGGGCATTGTGCTAAGCCACGAGCATCTGGATCATCGCGGCGGCCTTAATTCAGTGCTACAGGCATGGCCGCAGGCGTGGGTGCGCAGCCCTTTAGGCTGGGCGCGTCATCTGCCGTGTCATCGCGGCGAGCGCTGGCAATGGCAGGGACTCAACTTCCAGGCCCTGTGGCCGCTGCCGGGCAGCACGGCAAAGGGTAATAATCACTCCTGCGTGGTGCGCATCGATGATGGTCGCTCCAGCATCCTGCTCACCGGCGATATAGAACGTCAGGCGGAGCAGGCGATGATCAGCCGTTACTGGCAGCATCTGACGTCTACACTTATCCAGGTTCCCCACCACGGTAGCAACACCTCCTCCAGCGAATTGCTGGTCCACCGGGTAGAGGGTGAGGCCGCGCTGGCATCCGCTTCGCGCTACAATGCGTGGCGGATGCCCTCGTACAAGGTGGTTCAGCGCTATCGCCAGCGGGGGTATCGCTGGTTCGCCACGCCGCAGCAGGGACAGATAACGGTGGTTTTTTCCGCAGAAGGGTGGCAAATCCATAGCTTACGGGATCAAGTTTTACCACGTTGGTATCATCAGTGGTTTGGCGCGCCCGCCGATAACGGGTAGAATATGCGGCTATTTCAACACAAGCTGGTTTATTGAATGCAGAACGATAAAGATCTCTCCACGTGGCAGACCTTCCGCCGACTTTGGCCGATTATTGCACCGTTTAAAGCCGGGCTAATCGTCGCGGCGGTGGCGTTAGTGCTTAACGCGGGTAGTGACACCTTCATGTTATCGCTTCTTAAACCGTTATTGGATGATGGTTTTGGTAAAACGGATCGCTCAGTGCTGCTATGGATGCCGCTGGTGGTTATCGGGCTGATGGTGCTGCGTGGGATCACCAGCTACATCTCGAGCTATTGTATCTCCTGGGTTTCCGGCAAAGTCGTGATGACCATGCGTCGTCGCCTGTTCGGCCACATGATGGGCATGCCGGTGGCCTTCTTTGACAAGCAGTCTACCGGGACGCTGCTGTCACGCATTACCTATGATTCTGAGCAGGTCGCCTCATCTTCCTCCAGCGCGCTGATCACCGTGGTCCGCGAAGGGGCATCGATTATCGGCCTGTTCGTGATGATGTTCTATTACAGCTGGCAGCTGTCGCTGATCCTGATCGTACTGGCGCCGATCGTGTCGGTAGCAATCCGCGTGGTCTCCAAGCGTTTTCGTAATATCAGTAAGAATATGCAGAACACGATGGGGCAGGTCACCACCAGCGCTGAGCAGATGCTGAAAGGGCACAAAGAGGTGCTGATGTTTGGTGGCCAGGAGGTGGAAACCAAACGTTTTGATAAGGTCAGCAATAAAATGCGTCTGCAGGGGATGAAGATGGTTTCTGCCTCGTCTATCTCCGACCCGATCATTCAGCTTATCGCGTCGCTGGCGCTGGCCTTTGTCCTGTATGCCGCCAGCTTCCCGAGCGTAATGGACACCCTGACCGCCGGGACCATTACCGTGGTCTTCTCCTCAATGATTGCGCTGATGCGCCCGCTGAAGTCGCTGACCAACGTCAATGCCCAGTTCCAGCGTGGGATGGCGGCGTGCCAGACGCTGTTTGCGATCCTCGATTCCGAGCAGGAAAAAGACGAAGGTACGCGGGTCATTGAGCGGGCCAAAGGCAATCTCAAGTTTGAGAACGTCACGTTCACCTATCCGGGGCGCGAAGTGGCCGCGCTGCGCAATATCAATCTCGATATCCCGGAAGGGAAAACCGTCGCGCTGGTGGGGCGCTCAGGGTCGGGTAAATCGACCATTGCCAGCCTGATCACCCGCTTCTACGATGTTGACGACGGGCAGATCCTGCTGGATGGTCACGACCTGCGCGAGTACAAGCTGAGCTCGCTGCGCGACCAGGTGGCACTCGTTTCACAGAACGTGCATCTGTTCAACGATACTGTCGCCAACAACATCGCCTATGCCCGTACCGAAGAGTACAGCCGCGAGCAGATTGAAGAGGCCGCGCGGATGGCCTATGCCATGGACTTCATCAACAAGATGGACAATGGTCTGGATACGATCATCGGCGAAAATGGCGTGATGCTGTCCGGTGGCCAGCGCCAGCGTATTGCTATCGCCCGTGCGCTGCTGCGTAACAGCCCGATCCTGATCCTTGATGAAGCCACCTCGGCGCTGGATACCGAGTCCGAGCGAGCCATTCAGGCAGCGCTGGATGAGCTGCAGAAAAACCGCACCTCGCTGGTTATCGCCCACCGTCTGTCGACCATTGAGCAGGCTGATGAAATTGTGGTGGTTGAAGATGGGCGGATCGTGGAACGCGGAACGCACCACGATCTGCTGGAGCATAAGGGCGTGTACGCCCAGCTGCATAAGATGCAATTCGGCGAATGATCGCGCGCATTTGGTCCGGGGAATCGCCGCTGTGGCGCCTGCTGCTGCCGCTCTCCTGGCTGTATGGCCTGGTGAGCGCGGTGATTCGCCTCAGCTATCAGCTGGGGTGGCAAAAAGCCTGGCGCGCGCCGGTGCCGGTGGTGGTGGTCGGTAACCTGACCGCCGGCGGCAATGGTAAAACGCCGGTGGTGATCTGGCTGGTGGAGCAGCTGCAGCAGCGCGGTATTCGCGTGGGGGTGGTCTCTCGCGGCTACGGCGGTAAAGCCGACCGCTACCCACTGGTATTAACTGACCGGACCAGTACGGCGCAGGCGGGTGATGAGCCGGTGTTAATTCATCAGCGTACCGGCGCGCCGGTGGCGGTTTCTCCGCTGCGCAGCGACGCGGTGAAAGCGCTGCTCAGCGCGCACGATCTGCAGATTATCGTGACCGACGACGGGTTGCAGCACTATAAGCTGGCGCGGGACAGAGAAATTGTCGTTATCGACGGCGTGCGCCGCTTTGGCAACGGCTGGTGGCTGCCTGCCGGGCCGATGCGCGAGCGGGCGTCGCGCTTGCAAAGCGTTGATGCGGTTATCGTTAACGGCGGCGTGGCGCGTCCGGGGGAGATCCCGATGCAACTGCGTCCAGGGATGGCGGTTAACCTGCTTACCGGCGAACGTCGCGATGTCTCGACTTTCACGAACGTAGTGGCGATGGCCGGCATCGGCCATCCGCCGCGCTTTTTCGCCACCCTTGAAAGCTGTGGCGTCCAGCCGGTCAAAACCGTGGCGCTGGCAGACCATCAGGCGCTGAGCCAGGCCGATGTCGCCGCCCTGGTAACCACCGGGCAGACGCTGCTAATGACCGAGAAAGACGCGGTGAAATGTCGCGATTTCGCCGCCGCAAACTGGTGGTATTTACCGGTCGACGCCATAATGGCCGATGAACGCGCACAGCGGTTGCTTGCGGACTTAGCGACGTTGGCGCAACGTTAACTGACGCGCCGGCTTTGCTCGCCGCTGTGCTGGAATTCCTGACGGAGAACCTGCATGTCGGTATTGCAATTATCGCTTAACGAGGCGCGCCACCTCCATCTCGCGGCGCAGGGGTTGTTAAAGAAGCCCCGACGTCGCGCTCGCCCGAAAGACATTCTTTCCACCATCCAGCAGATGTCGCTGCTGCAAATCGATACCATCAACGTGGTGGCCCGCAGCCCCTATCTGGTGCTGTTCAGCCGCCTCGGCAGCTATCCGCAGCACTGGCTGGATGAGTCGTTGCGCAGCGGCGAGCTAATGGAATACTGGGCGCATGAAGCCTGCTTTCTACCGCGCAGCGATTTCGCCCTGGTGCGCCATCGCATGTTGAATCCCGACAATATGGGCTGGAAATACCATCGCGCGTGGATGGAGGAGCATGCCGGGAGTATTGCAGAGCTGCTGGCGCATATCGGGCAAAACGGCCCGGTTCGCTCGGCGGATTTTATCCACCCGCGCAAAGGCGCCAGCGGCTGGTGGGAGTGGAAACCGCATAAGCGCCATCTGGAAGGGCTGTTTACCGCCGGCGAAGTGATGGTGGTGGAACGACGCAATTTTCACCGCGTGTATGATTTAACCCAGCGGGTGATGCCGGACTGGGATGACGAACGCGACGCGCTGTCCCGCGAAGACGCAGAGGCCATCATGCTGCGCAACAGCGCCCGCAGCCTCGGTATCTTTCGTCCCCAGTGGCTGGCCGATTACTATCGCTTGCGCCAGCCGTCGCTACCGGGTCTGCTGGCTGCCTGGCAGGAAGAGGGCCTGGTGGTGCCGGTTAACGTGGAAGCACTCGGCGAGATGTGGTTGCATCGCGACGCGCTGGCGCAGCTTGAGTCAGCGCCTGGCGGTAAGCTGATCGCCAGCCATAGCGCCGTGCTCTCTCCTTTTGACCCGGTGGTCTGGGATCGGAAACGCGCGGAGCAACTCTTCAACTTCAGCTATCGCCTGGAGTGCTATACCCCAGCGCCGAAGCGGCAGTATGGCTACTTCGTACTGCCCCTGCTGCACCAGGGAAAACTGGTTGGGCGGATGGACAGTAAAATACATCGCAAAAGCCAGGAGCTGGAGATCTTCTCCCTGTGGCTGGAGGAGGGTGTGAAGATCACCCGTGGCCTTGAGCAGGGGCTGCGCCGGGCGATTAACGACTTCGCGCGATGGCAATCGGCGGAGCGGATCCTGTGCCGACGCTTGCCGGAAGGGCTGTTTGTCGGCCAGGAGCAGGGGTGGGAAATCAACGCCGATTGATCCCGGCGCCGACCTTCCTGTGATATGCTGCTGTGAAATCTATCCGGTCCATCAGGAGGAAACATGGATCACCGTTTACTTGAAATCATCGCCTGCCCGGTCTGTAACGGTAAGCTGTATTACAGTCAGGATAAGCAAGAACTTATTTGCAAACTTGATAGTCTGGCGTTTCCGCTGCGCGATGGTATTCCTGTGCTGCTGGAGACAGAGGCCCGAGCGCTGACGGTTGAAGAGAGTCACTCATGAGTTTCGTGGTTATTATTCCTGCGCGTTTCGCCTCTACGCGCCTGCCGGGAAAACCACTGCAGGACATTAACGGCAAACCGATGATTGTCCACGTGCTGGAGCGCGCGCGCGAATCCGGCGCGGATCGCATTATTGTCGCCACCGATCATCCGGACGTGGCCAGCGCCGTTGAAGCGGCGGGTGGTGAAGTGTGCATGACCCGCGCCGATCACCAGTCCGGCACCGAACGGCTGGCGGAAGTGGTGGAGAAGTGCGCGTTCAGCGATGACACTATTATCGTTAATATTCAGGGCGATGAGCCGATGATCCCCCCGGCGATCGTCCGCCAGGTGGCGGAGAATCTGGCGTCCAGCAGCAGTGGAATGGCGACGCTGGCGGTACCGATCCACGATGCGGAAGAGGCGTTTAATCCAAATGCGGTGAAAGTGGTGATGGATGCGCAAGGTTATGCGCTTTATTTCTCCCGTGCCACCATACCCTGGGATCGCGATCGCTTTGCTCACTCCCGCGAGACCATCGGTGATTCCCTGCTGCGTCACATCGGCATTTATGGCTACCGCGCTGGCTTTATTCGCCGCTATGTTAGCTGGGCGCCGAGCCCGCTGGAGCAGATTGAAATGCTCGAGCAGCTGCGGGTGCTGTGGTATGGCGAGAAAATCCATGTTGCCGTGGCGGCAGAAGTGCCCGGCACCGGTGTGGATACCCCGGAAGATCTGGAGCGCGTCCGCGCTGAACTGCGTTAATCCCCTGTCCCCTCCTTGCAGGGGGGGATATCCCCGCCGGTTTTTCGCTTTTTTTGTCCCTTTTTGATCTTATTCGATGACAACCCAGGTGCGGGCGCTCATTATGAAACCAGTAGTGTTCATAGGGGTAATCGACAATGGAACAGTTGCGAACCGAACTCAGTCACCTGCTTGGCGAAAAGCTGAGCCGGGTGGAGTGTGTCAGTGAAAAACCCGCTACGGCGCTGTGGTCCCTGTACGACGCGCAGGGAAACCCGATGCCGCTGCTGGCGCGCAGTTTCACCACGCCCGGTGTGGCGCGGCAACTGGCATGGAAGATCTCCACCCTCGCGCGCAGTGGTACAGTGCGCATGCCGGTGGTTTACGGCGTGATGACGCATGAAGAGCATCCCGGGCCGGATGTGCTGCTGCTTGAGCGCTTGCGCGGCGTTCCGGTGGAGGCCCCCACGCGCACACCAGCGCGTTGGGAGCAACTGCAGGAGCAAATCGTCGAGGCGCTGCTCGCCTGGCATCGTCAGGACAGCGGCGGCTGCGTAGGAATGGTCGATAATACCCAGGACAATCTGTGGTCGAACTGGTACCGCCAGCGGGTAGAGATGCTGTGGAGCACCCTGAACCTGTATCAGGATACCGGCCTGACGATGCAGGATAAGCGTATTTTGTTCCGCTCCCGCGAGTGCCTTCCGGAGCTGTTTCGCGATTTTAATGACAATGCCGTGCTGGTACACGGTAATTTCACCTTGCGCAGTATGCTGAAAGACCCACGCAGCGATCAGCTGCTGGCGATGGTGGGCCCGGGGATGATGCTGTGGGCGCCACGCGAGTATGAACTGTTCCGCCTTGCAGAAGGCGGCCAGGCGGAACAGTTGCTGTGGCGCTACCTGCAGCAGGCGCCAGTTTCCGAGGCCTTTGTCTGGCGGCGCTGGCTCTATCTGCTGTGGGATGAGGTGGATAATCTGGTCAATACCGGGCGCTTTGACCGCGCCCGTTTCGACCTCGCGACAAAATCACTCCTGCCCTGGCTCGCCTGAGCCACCTTTCAGCCATTGCCAGACACGACCGAGGGTTTCATAGCCGACCCGGTCGCTGTGCATCAGCCATACCGGGGAGGGGATGGCTCGTTCCCACGGATTAAGCGGCGAGGTCACCGCTAACTGATTTGCCGGCGCGGGCAGGGGATCCAGACCGGCATGACGAAAGAAAATCATCGCCCGTGGCAGGTGGGACGCCGAAGTGACCAGCAGGAAGGGCGCATCGCCGATGGCGCGCTTCACCGCCTGCGCTTCCTCTTCTGTATCTTTCGGCCGATCGAGCACGATGATATCGCTGCGTGGTACGCCGAGGCTCTCCGCGACTCTCGCCCCGGCCTCCGCCGTGCTGACGGGGTTGGTTTTTGCCGCCGCGCCGGTAAAGATCATTTTCGATCCGGGGTTCGCCTGCCACAGGCGAATGCCCTCCGTCAGGCGCGGCAGGCTGTTATTGATAAGATTAGAGCTTGGCGCCCACTCCGGATTCCAGGTATAGCCGCCGCCCAACACCACCACGTAGCTCACCGGCTGCTCGCCGCGCCAGGTGGGGTAGCTATCTTCAATCGGTTTCAACAGGCTGTCGGCCACCGGTTGCAGGCTCAGCAGCGCCAGCAGCAGCCAGCCGAGGCTCACGCATAGCTTGCCGGTACGTTGAAAGCGGCTGAACCATAACAGCGCGATCCCGATCCCGATCAGCAACAGCAGGGCGGGAAGCGGCAACAGCAGACCGCCGACGATCTTTTTTAGCGTGAAAAGCATGCCAGATGGTTCCTTTTTTAACCATATAACCAAAGTTATGTTCGGATCTTATAACAGATCGCTTCATTCTCGGCGTGGGTATGACAAAATAGCGGTTTTGTGTTGGCTTGTGGAGTCGCCCGTGCAGGATCGCAATTTCGATGACATTGCTGAAAAGTTTTCGCGCAATATTTACGGCACCACAAAAGGTCAGCTGCGCCAGGCGATCCTCTGGCAGGATCTGGAACCGCTGCTGGCGCAGCTGGGGCCGGGACCGCTGAGGGTGCTGGATGCCGGCGGCGGCGAAGGGCAAACAGCCATTAAAGTGGCGCAACTGGGCCATCACGTGACGCTGTGCGATCTCTCCGCTGAAATGGTGGCGCGCGCCCGCCAGGCGGCCGTCGATAAAGGTGTGATCGACAACATGCATTTTGTACAATGCGCGGCTCAGGATATTGCGCAGCATTTGGAAAGCCCGGTTGATCTGGTACTGTTTCATGCGGTGCTGGAGTGGGTGGCGGAGCCCCAGGAGGTGCTGCGTACGCTGTGGTCGACACTGCGTCCTGGCGGTGGGCTGTCGTTGATGTTCTACAATGCTAACGGCCTGCTGATGCACAATATGGTGGCCGGTAATTTCGATTACGTACAATTGGGCATGCCAAAAAAGAAAAAACGCACGCTGTCGCCGGATTATCCGCGTGAGCCGCAGCAGGTTTATCACTGGCTGGAAGAGATTGGCTGGCAGATTGTCAGCAAAACCGGCGTGCGGGTGTTTCATGATTATCTGCGTGAAAAACGCCAACAGCATGACAGCTATGCGGCGCTGCTGGAGCTGGAAACGCGCTACTGTCGTCAGGAGCCGTATCTCAGCCTGGGCCGTTATATTCATGTCACCGCGCTTAAGAGCCAGGCTCATAGCCGCAGATGCAAGGATAAAGTATGAGTGAATTTTCCCAGACAGTCCCCGAACTGGTTGCCTGGGCCAGGAAAAATGATTTTTCTATCTCGCTGCCGGTCGACAGACTCTCTTTTCTGCTGGCGGTCGCCACGCTGAACGGCGAACGGCTGGAAGGGGAAATGAGCGAGGGAGAACTGGTGGATGCGTTCCGCCACGTCAGTGATGCGTTTGAGCAGACCAGCGAAACCATCAGCCAGCGC
Organism: Klebsiella sp. w6; assembly: GCF_033100215.1. Classification (NCBI taxonomy): domain Bacteria; kingdom Pseudomonadati; phylum Pseudomonadota; class Gammaproteobacteria; order Enterobacterales; family Enterobacteriaceae; genus Klebsiella; species Klebsiella sp. w6. The sequence continues at coordinate 3,705,028 of NZ_CP136907.1, read as the reverse complement.
GCCAATAATGCGATCAACGATTTGGTGCGCCAGCGTCTGCTGAACCGCTTTACCAGCGAAATTACCGAAGGCAATGCGATCTATCGCCTGACGCCGTTGGGGATCGGGATCACCGATTACTATATCCGTCAGCGTGAATTCTCGACGCTGCGTCTCTCGATGCAGCTGTCGATCGTCGCCGGCGAGCTGAAGCGTGCGGCGGATGCGGCAGAAGAGGGCGGGGATGAGTTCCACTGGCATCGCAATGTTTTCGCTCCGCTGAAATATTCCGTGGCGGAAATTTTCGACAGCATCGACCTGACGCAGCGCATTATGGATGAGCAGCAGCAGCTGGTGAAAGACGATATCGCACAGTTGTTAAATAAAGACTGGCGCGCGGCGATTTCCAGCTGTGAACTGTTGCTGTCGGAAACTTCCGGCACCCTGCGCGAACTGCAGGATACGCTGGATGCGGCGGGGGATAAACTGCAGGCGAATCTGCTGCGCATTCAGGATTCGACCATGGCGCGCGACGATTTGCATTTTGTCGACCGGTTGGTATTCGACCTGCAAAGCAAACTCGACCGCATCGTCAGCTGGGGTCAGCAGGCGATTGACCTGTGGATCGGCTACGACCGCCATGTGCACAAGTTTATCCGTACCGCTATCGATATGGATAAGAACCGCGTCTTCGCCCAGCGTCTGCGCCAGTCGGTACAGACCTATTTTGATGAACCGTGGGCGCTGACTTACGCCAACGCCGACCGTCTGCTGGATATGCGCGATGAAGAGATGGCGCTGCGCGATGAAGAGGTCACCGGCGAACTGCCGGCGGATCTCGAATTTGAAGAGTTTAACGAAATTCGCGAGCAGCTGGCGGCGCTGATCGAAGCGCAGCTGGCGGTCTATAAAGAGAAGGGAATACCGCTGGACCTCGGCCTGGTGGCGCGGGAGTTCCTGGCGCAGTATCCGCGCGGACGTCACTTCGACGTGGCGCGGATCGTCGTGGATCAGGCGGTACAGCTGGGCGTCGCCCAGGCAGATTTCACCGGACTGCCGGCAAAATGGCAGCCGATTAATGATTACGGAGCCAAGGTACAGGCGCATGTCATTGACAAATATTGAACAAGTGATGCCGGTTAAGCTGGCGCAGGCGTTGGCCAATCCGTTATTTCCGGCGCTGGACAGCGCCCTGCGCGCGGGCCGTCATATCGGTCTCGACGAGCTGGATAATCACGCATTTTTGATGGATTTCCAGGATTACCTGGAAGAATTTTACGCTCGCTATAACGTCGAGTTGATCCGCGCACCGGAAGGGTTCTTCTATCTGCGCCCGCGCTCCACCACGCTGATTTCGCGCTCGGTGCTGTCGGAGCTGGATATGATGGTGGGCAAAATTCTTTGCTATCTCTATCTCAGCCCGGAGCGCCTGGCAAACGAAGGGATTTTCACCCAGCAGGAGCTCTATGACGAACTGCTGACCCTGGCGGATGAATCCAGGCTGCTGAAGCTGGTGAACAATCGTTCCACCGGTTCGGATCTGGACCGCCAGAAGCTGCAGGAAAAAATGCGCGCGTCGCTAAACCGCCTGCGCCGTCTGGGGATGGTGTGGTTTATGGGCCATGACAGCAGCAAGTTTCGCATTACCGAATCGGTATTCCGCTTTGGCGCCGATGTGCGCGCCGGCGACGACCCGCGCGAGGCGCAGCGCCGCCTGATCCGCGACGGGGAAGCAATGGCTCTGGAAAATCACCTGCAGCTCAATGATGAGAATGAAGAAAACCAGCCGGATAGCGGGGAGGAAGAGTAATGATTGAACGCGGTAAGTTTCGCTCGCTAACGCTGGTTAACTGGAACGGTTTCTTTGCCCGGACCTTTGATCTTGATGAACTGGTGACCACCCTCTCCGGGGGGAACGGCGCGGGTAAGTCCACGACCATGGCGGCTTTCGTCACGGCGCTGATCCCGGATTTAACCCTGCTGCACTTCCGTAACACCACTGAAGCGGGGGCCACCAGCGGCTCACGCGATAAAGGCCTGCATGGTAAGCTGCGCGCCGGGGTGTGTTACTCGGTACTCGATGTGATCAACTCCCGCCACCAGCGCGTGGTGGTCGGCGTGCGCCTACAACAGGTCGCCGGACGCGATCGTAAAGTCGATATTAAGCCGTTCGCCATTCAGGGACTGCCGACCTCTATCCTGCCGACCCAGCTGTTGACCGAAACGCTGAACGATCGTCAGGCGCGCGTGGTCAGTCTCAATGAGCTGAAAGACAAACTCGAGGCGATGGAAGGCGTCCAGTTTAAACAGTTCAACTCGATCACCGAATATCACTCGCTAATGTTCGATCTGGGCGTGGTGGCGCGTCGTCTGCGTTCCGCCTCCGATCGTAGCAAATACTACCGCCTGATTGAGGCCTCGCTGTACGGCGGGATCTCCAGCACCATTACCCGCTCGCTGCGCGACTACCTGCTGCCGGAAAACAGCGGCGTGCGTAAAGCGTTCCAGGATATGGAAGCGGCGCTGCGGGAAAACCGCATGACGCTGGAAGCCATTCGCGTAACCCAGTCTGACCGCGATCTGTTTAAACACCTGATCAGCGAAGCCACCAACTACGTGGCGGCGGACTATATGCGTCACGCCAACGAGCGGCGCATTCACCTGGATAAGGCGCTGGAGTATCGTCGCGATCTCTTTACCTCGCGTTCGCAGTTGGCGGCCGAGCAGTATAAGCACGTCGAGATGGCGCGCGAGCTGCAGGAGCACAACGGCGCGGAGGGCGATCTGGAAGCCGATTACCAGGCCGCCAGCGATCACCTGAACCTGGTGCAGACCGCCCTGCGTCAGCAGGAAAAAATTGAGCGCTACGAAGCGGATCTCGATGAGCTGCAGATCCGTCTGGAAGAGCAGAATGAAGTGGTGGCGGAAGCCACCGACCAGCAGGAAGAGAACGAAGCCCGCGCCGAAGCCGCCGAACTGGAAGTGGATGAGCTGAAAAACCAGCTCGCCGACTATCAGCAGGCGCTCGACGTCCAGCAGACCCGCGCCATTCAGTATAACCAGGCGCTGCAGGCGCTGGAGCGCGCGAAGGCGCTGTGCCATCTGCCGGATCTGACGCCAGAGAGCGCCGACGAGTGGCTGGAAACCTTCCAGGCGAAAGAGCAGGAAGCGACGGAGAAAATGCTGTCGCTGGAACAGAAAATGAGCGTGGCGCAAACCGCGCACAGCCAGTTCGAACAGGCGTACCAGCTGGTGGCGGCGATTAACGGCCCGCTGGCGCGTAATGAAGCCTGGGACGTGGCGCGCGAATTGCTGCGCGACGGCGTTAACCAACGCCATCAGGCCGAGCAGGCGCAGGGGCTGCGCAGCCGTCTCAACGAGCTGGAACAGCGTCTGCGCGAGCAGCAGGACGCCGAGCGTCAGCTGGCTGAGTTCTGCAAACGCCAGGGCAAACGCTACGATATCGACGATCTGGAAACGCTGCATCAGGAGCTGGAAGCGCGCATCGCGTCGCTGGCCGACAGCGTCTCTAACGCTCAGGAACAGCGCATGACCCTGCGTCAGGAGCTGGAGCAACTGCAGTCGCGCACCCAGACGCTGATGCGCCGGGCGCCGATCTGGCTGGCGGCGCAGAACAGTCTCAACCAGCTGTGCGAGCAGAGCGGCGAACAGTTTGAGTCCGGCCAGGAGGTCACCGAATACCTGCAGCAGCTGCTGGAGCGTGAGCGTGAGGCTATCGTTGAACGTGACGAGGTCGGCGCCCGCAAGCGTGCCATCGACGAAGAGATCGAGCGACTCAGTCAGCCGGGCGGCTCTGAAGACCCGCGTCTGAACGCGCTGGCGGAGCGCTTTGGCGGCGTCCTGTTGTCGGAAATTTATGACGACGTTAGCCTCGAAGATGCGCCGTACTTCTCCGCGCTGTATGGCCCATCGCGCCATGCGATCGTGGTGCCGGATCTGTCGCAGGTGGCGGAGCAGCTCGAAGGGCTGGAAGATTGTCCGGAAGACCTGTATCTGATCGAAGGCGATCCGCAGTCCTTCGACGACAGCGTGTTCAGCGTTGACGAGCTGGAAAAAGCGGTGGTGGTGAAGATTGCCGACCGCCAGTGGCGTTATTCACGTTTCCCAACGCTGCCGCTGTTTGGTCGCGCGGCGCGCGAAAATCGCATCGAAACACTGCATGCTGAGCGTGAGAGTCTCTCCGAGCGTTTCGCGACCCTGTCGTTCGACGTGCAGAAAACCCAGCGTCTTCACCAGGCTTTCAGCCGCTTCATTGGCAGCCATCTGGCGGTGGCTTTCGAGGACGATCCGGAAGAAGAGATCCGCAAGCTTAACAGCCGCCGCGGCGAGCTGGAGCGTGCGCTGAACGCCCATGAGAGCGATAACCAACAGAACCGCGTGCAGTATGAGCAGGCGAAAGAGGGCGTGTCGGCGCTCAACCGCCTGCTGCCGCGCCTGAACCTGCTGGCGGATGATACGCTGGCTGACCGCGTGGACGAGATCCAGGAACGTCTGGACGAAGCGCAGGAGGCAGTGCGCTTTATTCAGCAGCATGGCAATCAGCTGGCGAAGCTGGAGCCGATCGTCTCGGTATTGCAGAGCGATCCGGAGCAGTTTGAGCAGCTGAAAGAAGATTACGCCTATGCGCAGCAAACCCAGCGCGATGCGCGTCAGCAGGCCTTTGCGCTGGCGGAAGTCGTGCAGCGCCGGGCCCACTTCAGCTACTCCGATTCGGCGGAGATGCTCAGTGGCAACAGCGATCTCAACGAGAAGCTGCGCCAGCGTCTGCAACAAGCGGAATCTGAGCGTAGCCGCGCGCGCGAAGCGATGCGTAGCCACGTTGCGCAGTTGAACCAGTACAACCAGGTGCTGGCGTCGCTGAAGAGCTCGTATGACACCAAAAAAGAGCTGCTCAACGATCTGTATAAAGAGCTGCAGGATATCGGCGTGCGTGCCGATGCCGGGGCGGAAGAGCGCGCGCGTCAGCGTCGTGACGAGCTGCACACGCAGCTGAGCAACAACCGCTCCCGTCGCAATCAGCTGGAAAAAGCGTTGACCTTCTGCGAAGCGGAAATGGACAACCTGACCCGTAAACTGCGCAAGCTGGAACGCGATTACTGCGAAATGCGTGAGCAGGTTGTCAGCGCCAAGGCGGGCTGGTGCGCGGTGATGCGTCTGGTGAAAGACAATGGCGTCGAACGTCGTCTGCATCGCCGCGAACTGGCCTATCTCTCTGCCGACGAACTGCGTTCGATGTCGGATAAGGCGCTCGGTGCGCTGCGTCTGGCGGTCGCCGATAACGAACATCTGCGCGACGTGCTGCGTATTTCGGAAGATCCGAAACGTCCGGAGCGCAAAATCCAGTTCTTCGTCGCCGTCTATCAGCATCTGCGCGAGCGTATCCGTCAGGATATTATTCGTACCGATGACCCGGTGGAAGCGATCGAGCAGATGGAGATCGAGCTCAGTCGTCTGACCGAAGAGCTGACCAACCGCGAACAGAAGCTGGCGATCAGTTCCCGCAGCGTGGCGAACATTATTCGCAAAACCATTCAGCGTGAGCAGAACCGTATCCGGATGCTCAACCAGGGGCTGCAGAGCGTGTCGTTCGGCCAGGTCAACAGCGTGCGTCTGAACGTCAACGTGCGCGAGACCCACTCGACGCTGCTGGATGTCCTGTCTGAACAGCATGAGCAACATCAGGATCTGTTTAACAGCAATCGCCTGACCTTCTCGGAAGCGCTGGCCAAGCTGTATCAGCGCCTCAACCCGCAGATCGACATGGGGCAGCGCACGCCGCAAACCATCGGCGAAGAGCTACTCGACTACCGCAACTATCTGGAGATGGAAGTGGAAGTTAACCGCGGCTCCGACGGCTGGCTGCGCGCGGAGTCCGGCGCGCTGTCGACCGGGGAAGCGATCGGTACCGGGATGTCGATTCTGGTAATGGTGGTGCAGAGCTGGGAAGATGAGTCTCGTCGCCTGCGCGGCAAGGATATCTCGCCTTGCCGTCTGCTGTTCCTCGATGAAGCGGCGCGTCTCGACGCCCGCTCCATCGCCACGTTGTTCGAGCTGTGCGAACGTCTGGAGATGCAGCTGATTATCGCGGCGCCGGAAAATATCAGCCCGGAAAAAGGCACGACCTATAAACTGGTGCGTAAAGTGTTTAATAATCACGAACACGTACACGTTGTCGGCCTGCGCGGTTTTGCCGCACCGGTACCGGAAGCACTGCCGGGAACGGCCGACGCCTCCTGAGGCTGCGGCTAAATTCTGGCGGCTAAGCGCTGAAAAGGGCAACGTTAAGTTGCCCTTTTTGCTATCCAGCCTGGTATGTCTGGGTGGTATAATCTTTAAGCTTCTTTACATTAGGTAAGGCAAAAGCCTTTTCGTCTTTATATACTGTGATAAAGCCCACTAATTTGTGGGCGGCAATGTGTGACAACAGGGGGCAAGGGATGTTGCTAAAGAAACGGTATGGTCGTCCATTGTCAGCGCTCAGCCTGAGCCTGGCACTGGCATTTGCTCCGCTGTTCAATGTCCAGGCCGCAGAGCCTGAAGTCGTACCCGGTGATAGCTCCGCTACGCCTGGAGAGCTTTCCGTCGCGCTGACGCAAAGCGATGGGCAATCGCCGGCGGTCGCGAAGCTGGCCGGTGAGCAGCCGCTGTCGATGGAGGCGGCCGCAAACAGTCGCGCCCAGATCGAGGCGCTGTTGCCGGCAGGGTACAAACCTGTCTTTATCAATCCGCTGGTGTCGCTGTACGCCGCCAGGGATATGAAACCGATGTGGGAGAACCGCGAGGCGGTGCAGGCGTTCCAGCAGCAGCTGGCGGAGATCGCCATCGCCGGTTTTCAGCCGCAGTTTACCACCTGGGTCAGCCTGCTGACCGATCCCGCCGTCAGCGGCATGGCGCGCGATGTGGTGTTGTCGGATGCCATGATGGGCTATTTGCACTTTATCAGCGGCATCCCCACCCAGGGGACCCGCTGGCTATATAGCTCGACGCCGTACAAGATGGCGACCCCGCCGCTATCGGTGATTAACCAGTGGCAGCTGGCGCTGGACAATGGCTCCCTGCCAGCGTTTATCGCTGGCCTGGCGCCGCATCATCCGCAGTATGAGGCCATGCACCAGTCGTTGTTGGCGCTGGTGGCTGATTCTCGCCCGTGGCCGCAGATGACCGGTAGCGGCTCGCTGCGCCCCGGCGAATGGAGCAATGATATCGGTGCCCTGCGCGAGATCCTCCAGCGTACCGGGATGCTGGACAATACCGCCAATATCGTTCTGCCCGGCGATGTGGTGAGCCCGTCGGCGAAGAAAAAGAGCAAACCCGCGGCGCGCGGCGTGTACGATCGCCAGCTGGTGGAGGGGGTTAAGCGCTTTCAGGCCATGCAGGGGCTGGGTGCGGATGGCGTCATTGGCCAGTCCACCCGCGACTGGCTCAACGTCTCTTCCGCGCAGCGTGCGGGGGTGCTGGCCTTGAATATTCAGCGTTTACGCCTGCTACCGGGCAAACTGTCGACCGGCATTATGGTGAATATTCCCGCTTTCTCGCTGGTCTATTACCAGGATGGCAGCCAGGTGCTGGCCTCGCGGGTGATCGTCGGGCGTCCGGACCGCAAAACGCCAATGATGAGCAGCGCGCTGAACAACGTGGTGGTCAATCCACCGTGGAACGTGCCGCCGACGCTGGCGCGCAAAGATATCCTGCCGAAGGTGCGTAACAATCCAGGCTATCTGGAGCAGCATGGCTACACCGTGATGCGCGGCTGGAACAGTAAAGAGACTATCGATCCTTATCGGGTCGACTGGTCGACCATCACCGAGAATAATTTACCGTTCCGTTTTCAGCAGGCGCCTGGAGCGCGTAACTCACTGGGCCGCTACAAGTTTAATATGCCGAGTTCAGATGCTATTTATCTGCACGATACGCCGAACCATAATCTGTTCCAGAAAGATGTTCGCGCGCTCAGCTCCGGCTGCGTACGCGTCAATAAGGCCTCGGAGCTGGCCAATATGTTGCTGCAGGACGCGGGCTGGAACGACACGCGTATTTCCGATGCCCTGAAGCAAGGGGACACGCGCTATGTCAATATTCGGCAAAATATACCGGTGAATTTATATTACTTAACGGCTTTTGTGGACGCTGATGGACGTACACAATATCGAACAGATATTTACAATTACGATCTCACCGCGCGATCCAGTGCACAAATTCTGACGAAAGCTGAACAATTAATCAGGTAAATGAAGTAGTTCAATGAATTTTGTTGTCCTAGCACTGGGTAAAAAAGGGCGCTGCTCCTCTGCAGCGCCCGATTTTCCTGGGGTGAGGCTGCCTTGACGTTGGCAATAATGCCCGGTAAGGTGCCTTTCGTGCGCCAGAAGTGCATATACATATCATTCCGCTCAATGCGTAGCGCGGTCAGCGCGAACGCTCTCCTTTGCCGGACAGCATCACGGCTGTGGCGAGCGATGGCGAGCTGGCGGTTAGCCTCGCGCGATGCGGAAAAAGTATATAACGATTCATTGACTGTAGACCTGATTATCATGGACAAATTTGACGCTAATCGCCGCAGATTGCTGGCGTTGGGTGGTGTTGCGCTGGGTGCTGCCGCCATTCTCCCTGCGCCGGCATTTGCCACCCTCTCGACCCCCCGTCCGCGTATTTTGACGCTGAATAACCTGCATACCGGTGAATCGCTCAAGGCGGAGTTTTTCGATGGCAGAGGCTATATTCAGGATGAATTAGCAAGACTTAATCATTTTTTCCGTGATTACCGCGCGAATAAAATTAAGTCCATCGATCCAAATCTGTTCGATCATCTTTATCGGTTGCAGGGATTGCTTGGCACCAACAAACCTGTCCAGCTTATTTCTGGTTATCGTTCCCTCGATACCAATGATGAGCTTCGCGCACGAAGCCGTGGTGTGGCAAAACACAGCTATCACACCAAGGGGCAGGCAATGGATTTCCATATTGAAGGTATTTCGTTAAGCAATATTCGCAAAGCGGCGTTATCTATGCGCGCAGGTGGTGTAGGATATTACCCACGTAGTAACTTTGTGCATATTGATACCGGTCCCGTAAGGCACTGGTAACGAAAGGAGCGTCATGAACTATCGTATTATTCCGGTTACCGCGTTCGCGCAGAACTGTTCTCTCATCTGGTGCGAACAAACCCGCCTGGCGGCGCTGGTCGATCCTGGCGGCGATGCTGAACGTATCAAAGCGGTGGTGGCGGAGGCGGGCGTCACGCTGATGCAGATCCTGCTGACGCATGGCCATCTCGATCACGTCGGCGCCGCTGCGGAACTGGCGCAGCATTATGGCGTACCGGTTATTGGTCCGGAAAAAGAAGATGAGTTCTGGCTGGAAGGATTGCCGGCGCAAAGCCGGATGTTCGGCCTGGAGGATTGCCAGCCGCTGCGTCCGGATCGCTGGCTCAATGAAGGCGATGTGGTCAATGTAGGGAATGTGGCGCTGCAGGTACTGCACTGTCCGGGCCATACGCCGGGTCACGTGGTCTTCTTTGATGACGCTTCCCGATTGCTCATTTCCGGAGACGTGATTTTTAAAGGCGGGGTGGGGCGCAGCGATTTTCCACGCGGCGACCATGGACAGTTGATTGCGGCCATTAAGGATAAGCTGTTGCCGCTGGGCGATGACGTGACCTTTATTCCCGGCCATGGTCCGCTGTCGACGCTGGGTGAGGAACGTCGTAACAACCCGTTCCTGCAGGATGAGATGCCGGTCTGGTAACAGACATGACGCGAACACATAAAAAAGGCCGCATTCGCGGCCTTTTTCTTTTATCTCGCTTAGAGCACGCTGTCGCTTACAGTACTGCGACGATGGCTTCGCACAGCGGCGCCATATTGTCAGGCGTCATCCCGGCCACGTTGATACGTCCGGAAGCAACCGCATAGATGGCGAACTCTTCACGCAGGCGCAGCACCTGCTCTTTAGTCAGGCCGCTGAATGAGAACATGCCGTTCTGCTGGCTGATAAAGCTGAAGTCGCGGCTCGCGCCTTTCTCCTGCAGGGTGTTGACGAACAGCAGGCGCATACGCTGGATGCGCTGGCGCATATCGGTCAGCTCCTGCTCCCAGATCGCACGCAGCGCATCGTTGCTCAGAATGGTGGCGACCACGGAGGCGCCATGCGCAGGCGGGTTGGAGTAGTTGGCGCGGATCACCGATTTCATCTGACTGAATGCGCGGTCCACGGCCTCCTGATCGGCGGCGACCAGCGTGCAGGCGCCGACGCGCTCATTGTACAGGCCAAAGTTTTTCGAGTAGGAGCTGGCGACCAGCAGCTCTTTGTGCAGCGCAGCAAAGGCGCGCAGACCTTCAGCATCTTCTTCCAGACCGCGGGCGAAGCCCTGGTAGGCGAAATCAAACAGCGGGAGCCAGCCTTTTTCCACTGACAGCTGAGCCAGCTGCTGCCACTGGTCGAGCGTCGGATCGATACCGGTCGGGTTGTGGCAGCAGCCGTGGAACAGCACCACGTCGCCGGGCTGGGCTTCGTTCAGGCTGGCCAGCAGACCATCAAAGTCCAGCGCATGGTTAGCGGCGTCGTAGTAGGTATATTCGCGCACTTCCAGCCCGGCAGAGGTAAACACGCTCTTGTGGTTCGGCCAGCTTGGGTTGCTCACCCACACGCGTTTCACGTCGGTGTTTTTGGCGAGGAAGTCAGCTGCGACACGCAGAGCGCCAGTACCGCCAGGGGTCTGCGCAGTGCGGGCGCGTTTATCAGCGATAATCGCATTGCCTTTACCGAACAGCAGCTCCTGAGTGCAGCGACCAAATTCAGGAATACCATCGATGCCCAGATAGTTTTTAGTCGTTTCATTTTCCAGCAGGTACTGCTCTGCTTTCTTGACGCTGGTCAGAACGGGTGTTTTACCGGTTTCATCCTTGTAAACACCAATTCCGAGGTTAATTTTTTCAGGGCGGTCATCGGCACGAAACAGATCGGCCAGACCTAAAATCGGGTCGGCTGGGGCGGCGGTAATGTTCTCAAACATGACGAGGTTCCATTGTGATTACTGAAGGGAAATCCGCTATCAGGTTAACGGGAGAATAACGAATTGCCAACCGTTTGCGACAAAAAGCGAGAAGGTTTTCGAAAGATACGATCTTTGCCTCACGAATACAGAAAAGCAGGACCGAAGTCCTGCTTTGAAGGCATATCACGAAGGGGTGTACTGCAGATTAGAACTGGTAAACGATACCCACGGCCGCCTGGTCGTCGGTGGCTACGCCAGCCGCTTTGGTGTAATCGTTGTCGTCCAGCTGGTTGAATTTATACGCAGCGTAGACGTTCATGTTCTTGTTGAAGTAGTACCAGGTACCCACTTCGATGTATTTAACCAGATCCGCATCGCCGCCGGAGAAGCCAGCACGTGACTGCAGGTCTTTACCTTTGGTCTGCACGTAACCGATGGACGGACGCAGGCCGAAGTCGAACTGATACTGTACGACAGCTTCAAAGTTCTGGGTTTTGCCCGCGAAGTGGTTATCTTCTTCCGGAGTCATGTTGTAGGTCTGAGAGTACATGACCGCTGCATAGACGTTGTTGGCGTCATATTTTGCAGAGGTTGCCCAGGCTTCGGCTTTGTCGCCATTGCCGTCAGCTTTCTGATCGACGCTACGGTTGGAGCCGGAGTAGCCTGCAGACAGTGCGATACCGTTGTCGAACGCGTAAGTGGCTGCGGTGCTGAAGCCGTCGCCATTCTGCTTGCGAACCGCACGGTCGTGGTCGTTTTTACCCTGGTACTGCAGCGCGAAGCTCAGGCCGTCAACCAGACCAAAGAAGTCAGAGTTACGGTAGGTTGCCACGCCGTTGGTACGGCCGGTCATGTAGTTGTCGGTGTAGTTCCAGCCGTCGCCGCCCCATTCAACCAGCATATCGGTTGCTGCTTCGACGTCGTAGATCGCGCCGTAGTTACGGCCGTAGTCGAATGAACCGTATTCGCCCGCTTTCAGACCCGCGAACGCCAGACGGGTTTTCGTCGGCTGGGAACCTTCAACATTGGACGCATCCATGTTGTATTCCCACTGGCCGTAACCGGTCAGCTGATCGTTGATCTGAGTTTCGCCTTTCAGGCCGATACGGGCATAGGTGGTATCGTCGCTGCTGGTGTCGCCATTGGTGGTCCAGACGTGCTCGCCGACCATTTTCCCATAGAAGTCCAGTTTGTTGCCGTTTTTGTTATAGATTTCTGCAGCGTTGGCTGCACCGGCTACCAGCAGGGCAGGGATCACCACTGCCAGAATATTGCGCTTCATCATTATTTATTACCCTCATTAATATTTTTTATATGAACACGTGCCACTGCCGTCAATAAGTTCTGTCAATAAAAACTTACAGAACCATTGATGAGAGTTTGGTGTCTGAAGGCATCTTTCCATCCGCGACAACGTTTCGCTAGCCGGAAAATGCTACGAATATCTCATGTGAGTAACAAAACGAAAAATCATGTAACTAAATGTGTATTTTTGGGAACTTTGTGAACTTAATCAAAATTCCGTTCCACCTGATGAGGTAAAACGTCATCGCTTATCTATCTATATGAATTATTTATGATTAATTTGGATAAGCGGCAATTCGTTCATTTTATGTGTTGAATTCGTCTTCTTTTTATTCAGCCTCTGTCTTGGCAAGACGTGCGGCGTGTGGTTAAAAAATGAGCAAATTTATCAGGGGTTTTGCTCTGATATGAACATAAAGTGCGATCTTCATCACCGGTGTGCACCGAAACAGTGCGTAACATAAATGTGATTTCCAGGCCTTGATGTTTAAGTTTGTTGAATTTTGCTAACAGTAATTGACATAAAAAAAGGCCAGCTTGCGCTGGCCTTTCAGGTTTATGTCAGAAAAATTTAGAATGTCGCGTTGCGCGGGGTACGCGGGAACGGAATGACATCGCGGACGTTCTGCACGCCGGTGACGTAAGCGATCAGACGTTCGAAGCCCAGACCGAAGCCGGAGTGCGGTACGGTGCCGTAGCGGCGCAGGTCGCGATACCACCAGTAGTCTTCTTTGTTGAGCCCCATCTCTGCCATACGCGCGTCCAGCACGTCGAGACGCTCCTCACGCTGGGAACCACCGATGATCTCGCCGATGCCCGGCGCCAGCACGTCCATTGCCGCGACGGTTTTACCGTCTTCGTTAAGGCGCATGTAGAAGGCCTTAATGTCTTTCGGATAGTTTTTCACCACGACCGGCGCTTTGAAGTGTTCTTCAGCCAGATAACGCTCGTGCTCGGAGGAGAGATCCACGCCCCAGTAAACCGGGTTCTCAAACTGCTTGCCGCAGTTTTCCAGGATAGTGACGGCATCGGTGTAATCCACCTGAGCAAAATCAGCGGAGACGAAACGCTGCAGACGGTCGATAGCGTCTTTGTCTACGCGCTCGGCGAAGAACTGCATGTCATCCGCACGCTCTTCCAGTACCGCCTTAAAGACGTACTTGAGCATCGCTTCCGCCAGACCAGCAACATCGTTCAGGCTCGCGAAGGCGACTTCCGGCTCCAGCATCCAGAACTCCGCCAGGTGGCGGCTGGTGTTGGAGTTTTCGGCGCGGAAGGTTGGGCCGAAGGTGTAGATTTTCGACAGTGCGCAGGCATAGGTCTCGCCGTTCAGCTGGCCGGATACGGTCAGGAACGACTCTTTACCAAAGAAGTCTTTATCGAAGTCGACTTTGCCCTGATCGTTACGCGGCAGGTTTTCCAGATCCAGCGTCGACACGCGGAACATTTCGCCGGCGCCTTCGGTATCGGAAGCGGTGATCAGCGGGGTGGAAACCCAGAAGAAGCCCTGTTCGTCGAAGAATCGGTGCAGCGCCTGCGCCAGGGTATGACGCACGCGAGCTACCGCGCCAATCAGGTTGGTGCGCGGACGCAGGTGCGCTACTTCACGCAGATACTCGATGCTGTGGCGCTTGGCCGCCATCGGGTAGGTGTCCGGGTCTTCCACCCAGCCGGTGACTTCCACGCTGGTCGCCTGGATCTCAAAGCTTTGACCCTGGCCCTGGGAAGCCACGACTTTACCGGTGACAATCACCGAGCAACCGGTGGTCAGACGCAGCACTTCCTGATTGTAATTGGGCAGAGAATTATTAATAACGGCCTGTACAGGATCAAAGCAGGAACCGTCATAGACGGCGAGGAATGAAAAGCCAGCTTTAGAATCTCGGCGGGTACGCACCCATCCGCGGACCGTGACTTCGCTGTCAACGGCAACGCGGCCCTGGAGTACGTCGGCTACAGGCACAACGCTCATAATAATCTCTCTATGTAGTCCAATAAAAAAGTCTCTTCCCCCTACAGCGGGGGGATATCTATGTTACCTGTCATCTTCCATCAGACAAGTAGATTTCGCACAGGGAAGGGTGGATTTCGGAAATAAATACACCTCCGGGGCGTTCTTTGGCTCCCCATGTCGACTTTTACACGACTTACTCGATAATGACCGTCATTTCCTGCTTCGCATTTTGCATCGACACGATGGTCCGGAAAGACTTGATATTTCCCGAGGCAAAAAAGAGTTCACGGGTTAGCGCTTCGTATTCCGCCATATCACGGACGTTGATCACGAGCAGAAAATCGAAGTCGCCAGTGACATAGTATACCTGCTGCACTTGCGGACAGGTTACGAAACGCTGTTTATCCTCCTCAAGCAGATCGAGACGTTCATTCTCAATGGTCACCTGCACCATAATGGTAATCGGTCTTCCCACTTTACTGGCGTCCACTAAGCTAACACTGCCTTTAATCACTCCTGCATCCTCCAGTGCAGCGATACGCCGATTGACTGCCGAAGGAGACAGGCTGATCCGATCGGCGATCTCCCGTTGCGACAAGCGATTATTACGCTGCAAGAGCGTAAGAATTTTTTTATCCCATGCGTCAAGTTTCATCATATATCTCGTCCTGCAAGCCTGTGATCAACCTCACTAATGCAACGTTGTTGCGTGAGAATGATAAAACAGAGTGAAAATTGCGGCGCGATGGGCAACTTTGCGCCAATTAACCGCCGGGCGCAGTGTACCATCACAGGCAGTGGGAAAGCGGTATATCGCGACAAAAAGCCTCTCACATTCTGACTTAACCAATTTAAAGCGACCGTCCTGTCTCAGGCCGCACGGATCCGTGCACCCGTCGTTTAGGCGGAATGGTCGCAAATAACGTTATCGTCGCAGGACGATATGAAAATAGAGGTGCCTGAATAGTGGACACAATTAAATATCAACTTAACGCCCGGCGGCAGCCCTATGGCCATGGAGCAGACTTGAGTCTGCTGAATGAAAGCGTGGGGAACGAAGTGCTGGCATTCCATCAAAAATTTCCTGATTACCGGGTCACGCCGCTGCGTAAGCTGGAATTTTTAAGCCAGCGGCTAGGGCTGGGATCGATCCATATAAAAGATGAAGCGCAGCGATTCGGTTTGAATGCGTTTAAAGGACTAGGCGGGTCCTATGCGATGGGGAAATATCTCGCCGCTCTGCTTGAGCGAGATATTAATACGTTGAGCTTTGCCGAGCTTAATTCACCAGTGATTAAGGCGCGTATCAAGGACATCGTATTTGTGACTGCTACCGACGGTAACCACGGACGTGGCGTGGCGTGGGCGGCTGAGCAGCTTGGGCTGCGTGCGGTGGTGTATATGCCAAAGGGCTCGTCGCCGGTACGCGCGCAGAATATTCGCCGGCATGGCGCCGAATGCACGATTACTGAACTGAACTACGACGACACAGTTCGGCTGGCGGCCAAAACCGCGCGCGAGCAGGGATGGGTTCTACTCCAGGATACCGCCTGGCAGGGCTACGAGCAGATCCCCACATGGATCATGCAAGGCTATACGACCCTCGCTGTTGAAATCTGGCAGCAACTGGCAGAAAGCGGAGCGCCGATGCCGACGCATCTGTTTTTACAAGCCGGGGTCGGGTCGTTTGCCGGTAGCATCATGGGATATTTCATCGAAAAGATGCAGCAGCAGGCTCCCACCATCATCATCGTTGAGCCGCACAAGGCGAACTGCCTGTATCGCTCGGCAACCATTAATGACGGACTGCCGCACAGCGTCGGCGGGGATATGTCAACTCTGATGGCCGGGCTTGCCTGTGGTGAACCTAACATCACCAGCTGGCCAATGCTCCGCGACCATGCCACCTGTTTTATTTCCGCCGACGATTGTCTGGCCGCCAATGGCATGCGCCTGTTGGCCGCTCCGCGACCAGGTACTGACGAACCTTTTGTCTCCGGGGAATCCGGCGCTATTGGCACAGGAGTGCTTTATGCGCTGATGACTCAACCGGCGTATCGCGAGCTTGCCGAATCGCTGCGCCTGAATGCCGATGCACAGGTTCTGTTAATCAGCACGGAAGGAGATACATCACCCGATGTCTATGAAGACATCGTCTGGTTTGGCCGTAATGGTTGAGCGCTATCGACAATAACAAGGGGGCCATCTTACCTACCCTACAAGCCCTCGGTATGACAAGCGTTCTGACTCATAACGAAAACATACGCGCTTTCGCGTCATGCATAGAGAGAACCTGACCGATGAATACTGAAAATATAATTATCAATAAAGGATATTCCGATCCCGCAAAGTGGCATAGCGAAGATACCGTTTGGGTCCTTGGCCTGTTCGGTACCGCCATTGGCGCCGGGGTGCTGTTTCTGCCGATTAATGCCGGAATTGGCGGCTTCTGGCCGCTGCTGATTGTTTTTGTCCTCGCTTTTCCTATTACTTATCTGGCTCACCGCGGTCTGGCGAGATTCATTTACTCTTCCAATACGCCGGAAAGCAGTATTACCGATGTTATTGGCGAGCATTTTGGCGCGCTGGCGGGAAAAGTATTTACCGTCATCTATTTCTTCGCCGTCTATACCATTCTGATTATGTATGCGGTGGCTATCACCAACACCGCGCAGAGCTTTATCACCCACCAGTTGGCAATGGCCGAGCCTCCCCGGTCGCTGGTGGCCATCGTTCTGATCCTCGGGCTGATGTTTATCGTCCGTTTCGGACAGCGTTTGATAATGCGGGTGATGAGCACCCTGGTTTATCCCTTCATCATCTCGCTTATTTTTATGGCACTTTTTCTCATTCCGCACTGGAACGGCGCAATTTTGCAAACCGTAAACTTCAGCGCCACGGGCGATGGGCAGGGGATCATGTTATCCCTCTGGATGACCTTCCCGGTACTGGTGATGTCGTTTAACCACTATCCCATCATTTCGCCGATGGTGGTGCGCCAGAAGCAGCGTTACGGTCTGGCGCTCGCTGAGGGTAAATGTGCGCAGATCCAGCGCTACGGTATCCTGCTCATGACGGTGGTGGTGCTGTTTTTTGTTCTCAGCTGCGTGTTAAGCCTGTCGCCGCAGCAACTGGCGGAAGCCAAAGCCCAGAATCTGTCGATTTTGTCCTATCTGGCCAATCAGTACGATACACCGATTATTGCCTGGCTATCGCCGATTATCGCCTTTGTCGCTATTACTAAATCATTTCTTGGCCACTACATCGGCGCCTATGAATCGCTGCGCGACCTGATTCTGGAGGCCGCCGCGGCACGCGGTAAAAAACCTGGTATTCGCCTCGTCGACGCGGTCATCCTGGTGTTTATGGTGCTTACCTGCTGGTTCGCCGCGTACAAGAACCCCAGTATCCTCGGTATTATCGAATGCATCAGCGGTCCCACCGGGGCGGCAATTCTGCTGCTGTTGCCTATGTACGCCATTCATAAATTACCGGTGCTTGCCCCCTGGCGCGGTAAAGCGAGCAACGTTTTCGTCACCCTGATTGGGCTTATCACCGTATCTGCCATTTTTTACGGCATGTTCCAATAACCACCATTATTAGCGAGATGTTTTATGAGTCATTATCTGCAGATTAACGGCCAACGGCTTATCGATTCCCTGTATGCACTTGGCGAACATGGTGCGCTGCCAGGCGGCGGCGTATGCCGCCTGGCAGCGACTGCCGAAGATAAAGCCGGCAGGGACTTTGTTGTAGCCCGCATGAAGGCGCTGGGCCTGAGCGTGTCAATTGATGCTATCGGTAATGTCACCGGCGTTTATCACGGCGAGGAGACGTTGCCGATGGTGATGATGGGGTCACATATCGATACCGTCGCCACCGGTGGGTTATACGATGGCAACTACGGCGTTATGGCCGGCCTTGAGGTGATTGCCACCCTCCAGGATGCCGGGATCCGCACCCGACGACCGTTGGCGGTAACCTTCTTTACTAACGAGGAGGGGGTGCGATTTCAGCCCGATATGATGGGCAGCGTGGTGTTTGCCGGCGAGTATCCGTTGGCGCAGGCGCTCGCGGCAAAAGATCTCGACGGTATCACGCTCGATGAAGCGCTGCGTAACATTGGTTATAAAGGCGAACGTCAGCCGGGAGATATGGCGGTAGATAGCTACGTTGAGCTGCATATCGAACAGGGACCAATTCTTGATAAAGAGCAGATTGATATTGGCGTGGTTACCGGCGTGCAGGGTATTTCGTGGCAGGAATTTACCCTGAGAGGCGTATCGAATCATGCGGGTACTACCCCAATGTCCATGAGACGTGATGCCGGGCTGGCGGCTGCGAAAATCGCTGTTTTTGCCCGTGAGCTGGCGCTAAGCCTTGGTGGTGATCAGGTAGCTACCGTTGGACATTTCAGCGTGAAGCCTAATCTAATCAACGTCATTCCCAACCATGTCGTCATGTCAGTGGATCTCCGCAATACCGATAATGCGATCTTATGTCTGGCGGAGCAGCAATTGGCCGAATTTGTCGCGAAAACGTCGCAGGAAGAGGGCGTGGAGATAACCAGCCGCTCACTGGTGCGCTTTAATCCGGTCATTTTTGCCGATGAGATCGTCAATGCGGTGGAAGCCGAGGCGGAGCGTCAGGCGCTCAGTTACCGACGTTTGCCAAGCGGCGCCGGACACGATGCACAATTTATGGCGTCGGTATGTCCCGCCGGGATGATTTTTGTCCCCTGCGTCGATGGCATTAGCCATAACGTCAAAGAACATAGCGCAGCCAAAGATCTGATTGCTGGCGCCAATGTGCTGCTGCAGGTGGTTTTACAGCGCGCCCAGCGTATGGACTAATGTTTACAGGAGCAGAGAATGAATCAGCAACAGCTAAAGCAGCAGCTTATCGCCTGGCGTCACTATTTGCATGCCCATCCGGAAAGCGCCTTCGAGGAGCAGAATACTTCACGGTTTATTGCCGAAAAGCTCGAGGCTATGGGCATTGAGGTGCACCGCGATATTGGCAAAACCGGGGTGGTGGGGAGATTGAAATGCGGCGACGGGAAGGGCGTTATTGCTATTCGTGCCGATATCGATGCCATTCAATTGACCGAACAGGGAGACTGGTCTTACCGCTCCATGACCGCCGAGCGGATGCACGGCTGCGGACATGATGGTCATACCTGCATTGCGCTGGGCGCGGCGCAGTTGCTATTGCAGCGGCAGAATTTTAACGGCACGGTCTGCTTTGTTTTTCAGCCTGCTGAGGAACCTGGCTATGGCGCCAGAGCGATGATGGACGATGGCGTTATTGAACGCTTTGGCATAGAGGAAATCTACGGTCTGCATAATATGCCGGGTATGAAAGCCGGGACTATCGCCACGCGAGTCGGTGGCATTATGGCCAGTGAAGATAACTTTATTATTCGTATTAAAGGGCAGGGAGCGCATGCGGCGCGGCCGCATATGGCGAAAGATCCGCTGGTCATTGCGGCGGAAATCATCCTGGCTTTGCAGACAATTGTTTCGCGAAATGTTGATCCGAACGTGCCAGCGGTGATTTCCTGTACTGAACTGCACACCGATGGCATCCGCAATGCGATTCCGACGCACGTCGAAATCAAAGGGGATACGCGCAGCTTTGCACCGGAGGTGCAGATGCTGCTCGAAGAACGAATGCGTACCATTAGCGAAGCGATTTGCGCGATGCACGGTGCGACGTGCCAGTTCAGCTATACCCATGAATTTGCGCCAACGGTGAACTGGCAGCAATGCGTTGATGTGGCGGTCACCGCTGCGATTAACGTGGTAGGGGCTGAGAAGGTGGACGGCAACGTCGCACAGATGATGATTTCGGAGGATTTTGGCGCTTTTCTGCAAAAAATCCCCGGCTGTTTCATCTTTTTAGGCAACGGCGATAGTTCAGATGCTCAGGGCAATACACCGTTGCATAATGCCTGCTACGACTTTAATGATGAGATATTGCTAACTGGCGCGGAGTATTTTGCCGAGGTCGTCAGAACCCGTCTGCCGCAGGAGTGATATTGATTGGCCCGATAGCAGAATGCCGTCGGGCCATGTTTTTTAGCTCGCCTTTTTAATCGGCGGCAGGTCGAACGCCTCGCGCAGGGCGCGGACGAAGGCCTTATCGTGGCAGATGGTTTTCCCCGGGCTGTCGGAGAGTTTCGCCACCGGTTTGCCGTTACATTCCACCAGCTTAATCACGATATTGAGCGGTTTAACCTGCGGCAGATCGCAGGTTAAACGGGTGCCGATACCAAAGCTCAATTTCACCCGCGAGGCGAAGTGGCGATACAAATCGACCGCTTTGGCGAGATCGAGATTATCGGAGAAGACCAGCACTTTGCTCAGCGGATCGATGCCCAGCTTCTGATAATGGGCGATGGCTTTTTCACCCCATTCCACCGGGTCGCCGGAGTCATGGCGCAAACCCTGATAGCGGGTAGCGAATTCCGGACCAAAATCGCGCAGGAACGCATCCATGGTGATGCAGTCGGTCAGCGCGATGCCCAGCTGGTCGGGATACTCTTCCAGCCAGGCGGCAAGGGCCGCCCGCTGGCTGCTGGCAAGGCTGGGGCTGATCTGCTGGTGGGCCTGGAACCACTCATGGGCCTGGGTACCCATCGGGGTTAAATTCAGACGGCGCGCCAGATCGTAATTGCTGGTGCCGACAAACCATGGTTCCTGCTGCAGACGCCGCACAATACCTTCCTGCACCTCGCGTGAAAAACGACGGCGGGTGCCGAAGTCCATCAGACGGAAGGCGCTCATGTCGAGGTCAGCGGTCATGGTGG
This sequence comes from Klebsiella sp. w6, assembly GCF_033100215.1. NCBI lineage: Bacteria > Pseudomonadati > Pseudomonadota > Gammaproteobacteria > Enterobacterales > Enterobacteriaceae > Klebsiella > Klebsiella sp. w6. Next base: position 3,683,965 of record NZ_CP136907.1, on the reverse strand, counting down.
CGAAGTCGCCTAGCTTATGTTCCAGCGTGTTGAGCGCCTGATCGACGCCCATCTCTGGTGAACGATAGCGATGGACCAACTCGCTTATCACCGCCAGCAGCGGGACTTCCCACATGATGGCTTCCCGCCATGGGCCGGTAAGGCGAATGTTCAGCTTACCATTGTCATTGCTGACCGTGACCTGGCGCGGGTCATAGCGAAAATCGCGCAGCCAGTCGAGATAATCCTGGCGGAAAAAGGGAAGGGTGGACAACCAGTGATATTCATCATCCCGCAGTCTCAGGTCGCGCATGGACTCCACCTGCTCGCGGATCGCGTCGGCATAAATGCCGAGCAGGTCGTCTCCGCGGCAGCGAAACTCCGCCGCCACATGCACATCGCCGTAGCGGTGGAAGACAGCCTGCTGCATGTGCAGCTTGTAGGCATCCGTATCAAGCAGCGAGTGCAGTACAGGAGAAGTGAATTGTGTCATGGTGCGCAGTAGCATCCTCTCACTGGAGCGTTCCATCCAAACCAACGCGAAAAAAGGAGGCGGAGTATACCTTTATTACCCGGCTCTGTCCCGCGATGGCGAGCGATGGCGACGCTGACGGTCATTTGCGAGGCCTAGTTTAATATATTGAACATGGATCACACCACAAGCTTTGCGTCGGGTCGAGGGCATTTCGTGCCGCGCGTGTTAACAAAATGTAGCGGTTTTCGTGTTTCACATTGAAAAGATGAAGATTCTGCATAGCGCGATTGACACAACGGGAATAGACTGGGACGACACTTTACCCAAGATGCGAAAGGTTTTTTATGACACAACAGCCCCAAGCCAAATACCGCCACGACTATCGTGCGCCGGAGTATCTGATTAGCGATATCGATTTGACCTTTGACCTGGATGCCGCAAAAACCGTCGTTACGGCCGAGAGCAAGGTCTCCCGCCACGCGGCTGCGTCTGATGTGCCATTGCGCCTCGACGGCGAAGATCTGACCCTGATCGCGCTGCAAGTGAACGGCCAGCCGTGGAGTGACTATAAAGAAGAAAACAATCAGCTGGTGATCGGCAGCCTGCCGGAGCATTTCACCCTGACCATCGTCAATGAGATCAGCCCGGCGGCGAACACCGCGCTGGAAGGCCTGTATCAGTCAGGCGAAGCGCTGTGTACTCAGTGCGAAGCGGAAGGTTTCCGCCATATTACCTGGTACCTGGACCGCCCGGACGTGCTGGCGCGGTTTACCACCAAAATCATCGCCGACAAAGCGAAATACCCGTTCCTGCTCTCCAACGGCAACCGCATGGCGCAGGGAGAGCTGGAGAATGGCCGTCACTGGGTACAGTGGCAGGATCCGTTCCCGAAACCGTGCTACCTGTTTGCGCTGGTGGCCGGTGATTTTGACGTCCTGCGTGACACCTTTACCACTCGCTCCGGTCGTGAAGTGGCGCTGGAGCTGTACGTCGATCGCGGCAATCTCGACCGCGCGCCGTGGGCAATGACCTCGCTGAAAAATTCCATGAAATGGGATGAGGAGCGCTTTGGGCTCGAGTACGACCTCGACATCTATATGATTGTCGCCGTCGACTTCTTTAATATGGGCGCGATGGAGAACAAAGGACTCAACGTCTTTAACTCCAAATATGTCCTGGCCCGTACCGATACCGCCACCGATAAAGACTATCTTGATATCGAGCGGGTGATTGGTCATGAGTATTTCCATAACTGGACCGGCAACCGCGTCACCTGCCGCGACTGGTTCCAGCTCAGCCTGAAAGAAGGGCTGACCGTGTTCCGCGATCAGGAGTTCAGCTCCGACCTCGGCTCACGGGCGGTTAACCGCATCAACAATGTGCGCACCATGCGCGGGTTGCAGTTTGCCGAAGACGCCAGCCCGATGGCGCACCCGATCCGCCCGGATATGGTTATCGAAATGAACAACTTCTACACCCTGACGGTTTATGAAAAGGGTGCCGAAGTGATCCGCATGCTGCACACCCTGCTGGGTGAAGAAAACTTCCAGAAAGGGATGCAGCTGTACTTTGAACGCCATGACGGCAGCGCCGCGACCTGCGATGATTTCGTCCAGGCGATGGAGGATGCCTCTAACGTCGATCTGTCACACTTCCGCCGCTGGTACAGCCAGTCCGGTACGCCAATCGTCACCGTGCATGACGACTACAACCCGGAAACCGAGCAGTACACGCTGACCATCAGCCAGCGTACGCCGCCGACCGCTGAGCAGGCCGAGAAACAGCCGTTGCATATCCCGTTTGCCATTGAGCTGTACGATAACGAAGGCAAGGTGATCCCCCTGCAGAAGGGCGGCCATCCGCTGCACCCCGTGCTCAATGTAACTCAGGCCGAGCAGACTTTCGTCTTCGATAACGTCTATTTCCAGCCGGTGCCGGCGCTGCTGTGCGAATTTTCAGCACCAGTGAAACTGGAATATAAGTGGAGCGATCAGCAGCTCACCTTCCTGATGCGCCATGCGCGGAATGATTTCTCGCGCTGGGATGCGGCGCAGAGCCTGCTCGCGACCTACATCAAGCTGAACGTCAACCGTCATCAGCAGGGACAGCCGCTGTCGCTGCCGGTGCATGTGGCGGACGCCTTCCGCGCCATCCTGCTGGACGAGAAGATTGACCCGGCGCTGGCCGCCGAGATCTTAACCCTGCCGTCGGCCAACGAAATCGCCGAGATGTTCGCCATTATCGATCCGATCGCCATCGCCACCGTGCGCGAAGCGCTCACCCGCACTCTGGCGAACGAACTGGCGGACGAATTCCTCGCGGTTTATCACGCCAATAAACTCGACAGCTACCGTGTGGAGCACGCCGATATTGGTAAGCGTGCCCTGCGCAATACCAGCCTGCGCTATCTGGCGTTTGCGGAGCCAACGCTGGGCGATAAGCTGGTGTCGGCGCAGTATCACCAGGCGGATAACATGACCGACGCGCTGGCCGCCCTGTCGGCAGCGGTTGCCGCCGAGCTGCCGAGCCGCGATGCGCTGATGCAGGAGTATGACGATAAATGGCATCAGGACGGTCTGGTGATGGATAAGTGGTTTATCCTGCAGTCCACCAGCCCGGCGGCCAATGTGGTGGAAACAGTGCGTGGTCTGCTGAATCACCGTTCATTCAGCATGAGCAACCCGAACCGTGTGCGGTCGTTAATCGGTGCTTTCGCCAGCAGCAACCCGGCGGCGTTCCATGCTGAAGACGGCAGCGGCTACCAGTTCCTGGTGGAGATGCTGACCGAACTTAACCAGCGCAACCCGCAGGTGGCGTCGCGACTGATTGAGCCGTTGATTCGTCTGAAGCGTTATGATGAGAAGCGACAGGCGCTGATGCGCGCTGCGCTGGAGCAGTTGAAGGGGCTGGAGAATCTCTCCGGCGATCTGTTCGAGAAAATCAGTAAGGCGCTGGCGTAACGGTGGCAAAACCCCCGGTTGCGCTCTCGCTTACCGGGGCTACAGCGCTGTGCGATTTGGTAGCCCGGCCGAGCGAAGCGCGGGCCGGGGACGTTAGTTAGCCATGACTAAACAAACGCGGCGCACGCTCGCTGTCGCCGCGTTTCATCACCCGATCCAGCACCTCTGCCTCCAGCTCGGCCAGCTTCGCCGACCCGGTGCGCCGCGGTCGCGGAATATCCACGTTCAAATCGAGGCCAATTTTCTTCTCTTCAATTAACAGCACCCGGTCGGCCATGGCCACCGCTTCACTGACGTCGTGCGTCACCAGCAGGACCGTAAAACCATGCTCCTGCCACAGAGAGACGATCAGCTCCTGCATCTCCAGACGGGTGAGGGCGTCCAGCGCTCCCAGCGGCTCGTCCAGCAGCAGCAGGCGCGGGCGATGGATCAGCGCGCGGGCCAGCGCAACGCGCTGCTTTTGCCCACCTGACAGCGCCGCCGGCCACTCCTGCGCACGGCTCTCGAGTCCGACGCTGGCCAATGCCTGTAGGGCGGCGTCGCGCCAGGCGCCTTTTAACCCCAGCCCGACGTTATCAATCACCGTTTTCCACGGCAGCAGGCGCGCATCCTGAAACATCATCCGGGTGTCGTCCTGGATCGCCGCCAGGGGTGTCGCGCCCGCCAGCAGCTCGCCAGCGTTCGGTTTTTCCAGACCCGCTAGCAGGCGCAGCAGGGTACTCTTGCCGCCGCCGCTGCGGCCCACCACCGCCACAAACTGGCCGCTGGGAATATGCAGATCCAGCTCGTTAAGAATAGTGTTATCGCCATAGCGTTTCGTCACCCCGTTCAGCAGCAGCGGGATACCTGGGGTCAGACGGGCAGTGTTCATGCGTTAGCCTCCTGAAGATGATACGCCGGGTTCCAGCGCAGCCAGAGCCGTTCCAGCAGCTGGGCGCAGACATCGGCCAGTTTGCCAAGGATGGCGTAAAGAATGATGGCGACCACCACCACGTCGGTTTGTAGAAATTCACGCGCATTCATCGCCAGATAACCGATACCGGCATTCGCCGAGATGGTTTCAGCGACAATAAGCGTCAGCCACATCAGGCCAAGAGCGAAACGCACGCCGACCATAATTGAGGGCAGGGCGCCGGGTAAAATCACGTGACGGAACAGCGCGAAGCCGGATAAACCATAGCTGCGCGCCATCTCTACCAGCCCACGGTCGATATTACGGATCCCATGCCAGGTGTTGATATAGATCGGGAACAGGGTGCCCAGCGACACAAGGAAGATCTTGGCGGTCTCGTCGATGCCGAACCACAGAATTACCAGCGGGATCAGCGCCAGATGCGGGACATTGCGCAGCATCTGGATCGAGGTGTCCAGCAGACGCTCGCCCCAGCGTGACAGGCCGCTGATCAGGCCGAGCACCAGCCCGATGGAGCCGCCGATGGCGAAGCCGACCAGCGCCCGCCACGAGCTGATGGCCAGATGCTGCCACAGCTCACCGCTGGCCGAGAGCGTCCAGAACGCTTTCAATACCCCCTCCGGCGAGGGAAGCACCCGCGTCGAGAGCCAGCCGACGGACGAGGCCAGCTGCCAGACAATGACCGTCCCCACCGGCAGCAGCCAGGGGGCGAGGCGTAACAACAGGGGATGGGTTGATTTTGCCATCAGTGTCTCCTCAGCTTTGCGCCACTTTACGCGGGATAAACTCGTTGGCGACCGCTTCCCCCTGCAGGCGCAGGTTTTGCGGCTGCGGGATAGACGGCACGGCGACGTCGAGCAGGGGGAACAACAGCTCGCCGACCCGATACGCCTCTTCCAGATGCGGATAGCCGGAGAAGATAAAGCTATCAATACCCAGCGCAGCGTATTCATTGATTCGTTCGGCAACGGTGGCGGCATCGCCCACCAGCGCAGTACCGGCGCCGCCGCGCGCTAAGCCGACGCCGGCCCACAGGTTGGGGCTGATCTCGAGCTGATCGCGTCGACCGTTGTGCAGCGCCGCCATTCGCTTTTGACCGACGGAGTCGGTTCTGGCGAAGGCCGCCTGGGCGCGGGCGATCGTTTCATCATCAAGGTGGGAGATAAGGCTGTCCGCCGCCTGCCAGGCTTCCTCGTTGGTTTCCCGCACGATCACGTGCAGACGGATGCCAAAACGCACCCGGCGCCCATGCCGGGCCGCTTTCTCCCGGACCTGAGCAATCTTCTCTGCCACCTGCTTCGGCGGTTCACCCCAGGTGAGATAGAGATCGACCTGCTCGGCGGCCAGATCCTGCGCGACGTCAGACGATCCGCCGAAATAGAGCGGTGGACGGGGCTGCTGGAGCGGCGGGAACAGCAGCTTAGCGTCGCGAACGCGCTGATGCTTGCCGTTAAAGGTGACGGTTTCTCCCTCCATCAGCTTGCGCCAGATGTGGGTAAATTCAGCTGAGGCCTCATAGCGCTCGGTGTGGTCGAGGAAGACGCCGTCGCCGGCCAGCTCGGCGGGATCGCTGCCGGTGACCAGATTGAACAGCGCCCGGCCGTTTGACAGTCGGTCCAGTGTCGCCGCCTGGCGGGCGGCTACCGTCGGCGACACCACGCTAGGCCTGAGGGCGACAAGAAATTTCAGCCGCTGCGTCACCGGGATCATCGAGGCCGCAACCAGCCAGGCATCTTCACATGAGCGTCCGGTCGGGATCAGCACGCCGGTGAACCCCAGCCGATCCGCCGTCTGCGCGATTTGCTGCAGATAGCCGTAATCGACCGGACGGGCGCCCTCTTCGGTGCCCAGATAACGACCATCACCATGGGTCGGTAAAAACCAGAACATATTCAGACTCATGATTTCGCTCCTTGTGCGGCAACGGGCTGCCAGATACGGGCCCGGATATCAACTTTTTTCGGCACCAGCTTGTTCTCATAGAACAGGTCGGCCGTCTGCTGCTGGCGAGCGGCGGTTTCGGCACTCACCGGGGTTACTGAGGTGGGGGGACGATGGTCCAGATAGCTGGCGATCACCGCTTCCGGTAATCCCATCGTTTTCGCCAGCAGCGTAATGCTTTGCGCGCGCTGGCTATGGGTCAGGGCATCGGCCTGAGTAAAGGTATCGAGTACGCCTTCAATGAAAGCGCCATTGCGTTCAGCGTAGGGGCGGGAAGCAAGATAGAACGATCCCGTCTGTTTCAGATCGGTTCCGTCAGTGAGTACCCGGGCGCCGCCCTGCAGCAGCGCGGCGGAGTAGTACGGATCCCAGATGGCCCAGGCGTCGACATTACCCTGCTGGAAGGCGGCGCGCGCATCGGCGGGGGCAAGGTAAACCGGCTGAATATCGCTAAATTTCAGGCCCGCCAGCTGCAGGGCGCGCAGCAGCAGATTGTGGGAGCTGGAACCTTTCTGGAAAGCGACCTTTTTCCCTTTTAATTCGGCAACGTTGTGAATAGGACTGCCTTGCGCCACCAGGATGACTTCCGCTTTCGGCTTGGGCGGCTCCGAACCGATATAGACCAGATCGGCGCCCGCCGCCTGAGCAAAGATAGGCGGAATGTCGCCAGTACTGCCGATGTCAATGCTGCCGACGTTCAGCGCCTCCAGCATCTGCGGACCGGCCGGGAATTCAATCCACGAGATATGGGTGCCCGGATAGCGCTGCTCCAGCAGCTGATGGCTCTTCGCCAGCACCATGCTGACGCTGCCTTTCTGATAACCAATGCGCAGGGCATCGGGCGCCGCCGGGGCGGCGTGGCCCAGCGCGGAGAACAACAGCAGTCCGCCGAGGGTCAGCGCGCGGAGAGGATTAAACATGTTCCACCCCACGCAGAGACGTTAACGACGGGGCGCGGCTGCTGGGACGATGCAGCGCCTGCCAGAAGGTCTCCAGGGACTCATCCAGGCGCCGCTGCAGGTTAGGGGTGAACTGCGGCTTATGCTGGTAATCCGTGACCTGGCTGTCATCGGCGAAGACGCCATGGAGGATCTCCTGGGCCTTCAGGGCATTCAGGACGGGTTTCAGAGCGTAGTCCACCGCCAGCATGTGGGCGATGGTGCCGCCAGTGGCCAGCGGTAGCACGATTTTGCCCTCCAGCGCGCGCTCAGGAAGCAGATCGAGCAGGGTTTTCAGGGCGCCGGAAAACGAGGCTTTATACACCGGCGTGGCGATAATCAGACCGTCGGCCCCGGCCAGTTGCTCATTGAGCGTTTGTAGCGCCGGGTTGTCAAAGCGAGCGTACAGGAGGTCTTCCGGGGCAAAGTTCTGCAGATGCCAGTGGCAGACTTCGATATCGGCGGCGGTGAGCGTCTCTCTGGCATATTCCAGCAGGGCGCTGGAACGGGAAGGGTAACGCGGGCTGCCCGCAAGCGTAATGACGCGCATCTCTCTCTCCTTATAACTAAATGTTTGCATTTATCTATAATTGATAACATTTGCAGTGAGTGTGACAGAGCACCATTATTTCCCTAAATGATTTATCCACCGTTAGATAGCCGAAAAGCGCATAACGGCGCGGGGAGAGGTAATCGTTTGCGCTGATGGGTGATTTTTTGTCGCAGGTCAATTCCCTTTCAGCTGCGGATCGCACATAATACGCCCCCGGTTTGCACACCGGGAATCCAGGAGAGTTCATGTACTACCCCTTCGTTCGTAAAGCCCTTTTTCAGCTCGATCCTGAGCGCGCTCATGAAGTTACCTTTCAACAATTACGCCGTGTCACCGGGACGCCGCTGGAAATGCTGGTTCGCCAGAAGGTACCGGCCAGGCCCGTTACCTGCATGGGGCTGACCTTTAAAAATCCGCTGGGTCTGGCGGCCGGGCTGGATAAAAATGGGGAATGCATTGACGCGCTGGGCGCGATGGGTTTTGGTTCGATTGAGATCGGCACCGTCACCCCGCGTCCGCAGCCGGGCAACGATAAACCGAGGATCTTCCGTCTGGTGGATGCCGAGGGGTTGATCAACCGCATGGGCTTTAATAACCATGGCGTTGATAACCTGGTTGAGAACGTGAAAAAGGCGCATTTTGACGGCGTGCTGGGCATCAATATCGGCAAAAATAAAGATACGCCGGTGGAGCACGGTAAAGATGATTACCTGATTTGTATGGAAAAAGTCTATCCTTACGCCGGGTATATCGCCATTAATATCTCCTCACCGAATACCCCGGGGCTGCGTACGCTGCAATACGGTGAAGCGCTCGATGATTTACTCTCCGGTATTAAAAATAAGCAGCTTGAGCTGCAGCAAAAGCATCAGAAATATGTTCCGGTCGCCGTGAAGATCGCGCCGGATCTTTTACCAGAGGAATTGATCCAGGTTGCCGATAGCCTCGTGCGTCATAATATTGATGGGGTAATTGCAACCAATACCACCCTCGATCGTTCTCTGGTTCAGGGAATGAAACATTGTGATGAGACCGGTGGGCTTAGCGGTCGTCCATTACAATTAAAGAGCACTGAAATTATCCGTATGCTCTCCGCTGAGCTGAATGGTCGTTTGCCTATCATCGGCGTGGGCGGTATTGATTCGGTGATTGCTGCGCGAGAAAAGATAGCCGCCGGAGCATCGTTGGTGCAGATCTATTCCGGATTTATTTTTAAAGGTCCGCCGCTGATTAAAGAAATTGTTACCCACATCTAATCTTTTCCTCCGCTGAAACCCACCCAGGGCTTTATTTCCGGCCCTGGTTGTTTTATATTCCCTCACTGTTGCTTATTTAAACATTTTAGACTTTTCTTAATTTTAGAAAATATTCTGCGGCAAGTCGCAACAACTTTGCAGAGGCGTATGAAAGGGGACAGGGGGAAAAATGCGCATTAAACCTGACGATAACTGGCGTTGGTATTACGATGAAGAGCATGACCGCATGATGCTCGATTTGGCCAATGGCATGTTATTTCGCTCGCGCTTCGCCCGGCGAATGCTGACCCCGGATGCCTTTGCGCCGTCGGGATTCTGCGTCGATGACGCCGCGCTCTATTTCTCCTTTGAAGAAAAATGTCGCGATCTCGAACTGTCGAAAGAACAGCGAGCGGAATTAGTCCTCAATGCGTTAACCGCGATCCGTTTTCTCAAACCGCAGATGCCGAAAAGCTGGCACTTTATCGCTCATCCCCACCAGTGGCAGCCGAGCGGCGGCGACGCCGCCTGCGTCTGGCTGAGCGATACCGGGGAGCAGGTGAATTTGCTGGTGGTGGAGCCGGGAGATAACGCCGCGCTTTGTCTGCTGGCCCAGCCGGGTCTCACCCTTGCCGGGCGCGTGATGCAGTTAGGCGACGTTATTAAAATCATGAACGACAGGCTGCAGCCGGCGCAGAGCGCGGTCAGCTACAGCCTGGGACAGGCGGTTTAAGGCGCCAGGCGCAGCGCCGTTTTCGGTACGCAGCTGCAGGCGAGAATGGTGCCGTCCCCGGCGACCGCATTTTTCTTTAACGCGCTGACTTCGCCCTCTTCCAGCCGAATGCGGCAGCTGCCGCAGATCCCTGCCCGACACGAATAGGGTACGCGAATGCCCTGTTGCTCCAGTTGCTCCAGCAGCACCTGCTGGTTATTCCCGCTAAACTGTTGACCCTGCCATTCGATGGCAACCGTAGCTTGCTGCTGCGCTTCCGGGGCCGGAGTATCGTCGCTCTCGCCGGCGCCGTAGGCTTTCGCCGGGCCGCGGGCGAGGATTTCGACTTCATCACCCACCCGGATCACCCCGCTGTTGCGGGCAATCAGGTTCTGGCCAAAATCGACATCGCCATTGTCCAGCGCAGTACGAAAACGCTTTAAGGTTTCCAGCGGCTCCCCGGTGGGATGCTTCTGCCCGCGCTCTGGACTGACGGTGGTAAAAATGCAGCGGCTGCATGGCTTAGCGACGTCAAACACCACTTCGCCGACGCGGATCACTTTCCAGCTATCTTCATCCCAGGCGGCCGCGCCGGTGACCACGAGGTTAGGACGAAACTGTTCTATGCTTACGCTGGCCGGGCAGCGTTGCTGCAGATCGCGCAGCGAGGCCTCGTTAGCCAGCAGGTACGGGTAGCCGTCGGCGAAGGAGAGCGGTACCGCATCGTGGCGCTTCACCCGGCGGGTTGACTGCGGCCCCAGCCAGCGCAGCTGGACATCGCGCTTGAAAAAGCCGCTGAGCCACTGGTTAACGGCGGCGGGCGCGATAAGGGCGGTGAAATGGTTGCCCCAGACTTCGGTGGGCTCGGCCTGCAGGGCGAAATCGCTAAAACGCACCACGGCGCTGCTGCCGTCCGGCGCGGTCAGGTGAAGGCCATCATGCAGCGGCGCCGGAATAAATTTTACCATTTGCGGAAACTGGCGGGCGGTAATAAAGGTCCCGTCGGTTTCGGTGACCATAAACAGGCGATCGAAGGCCAGGCCGCTGATATCAGCAAAGGCGTGGGTCAGGCCCATGCCGCGCATGGATTTAACGGGATGAATAAAAAGTCGCGAGAGCGTTACCATACGCTGCCTCCGGGTTCCAAAAATAAGCCTATAACTTTATGACATAGGGCACATATTGGCTATAATGCGCACCAATTTTCTTTAAGTAAAAGTGACGATATGAATTCTCTGTTTGCCAGTACGGCTCGTGGGCTGGAAGAGCTGTTAAAAACTGAACTGGAAGGACTTGGCGCGACGGACTGCCAGGTCGTCCAGGGCGGGGTCCATTTTCAGGGGGATACGCGCCTGCTGTATCAAAGCCTGATGTGGAGCCGGCTGGCTTCGCGCATCATGCTGCCGCTGGGCGAGTGTCGCGTATACAGCGATCTGGATCTGTACCTCGGCGTACAGGCCATTCCGTGGACGGAGATGTTTAACCCTGGCGCCACCTTCGCGGTACATTTTAGCGGCCTCAATGACGAGATCCGCAACAGCCAGTATGGCGCATTAAAAGTTAAAGACGCCATCGTCGACAGCTTCACGCGTAAAAACCTGCCGCGCCCGAATGTCGATCGTGAGTCGCCCGATCTGCGGATCAACGTCTGGCTGAACAAAGAGACGGCGCATATCTCCCTGGATCTGAGCGGGGAAGGGTTGCATCTGCGCGGCTACCGCGATGGTACCGGTATGGCGCCGATCAAAGAAAACCTCGCGGCGGCGATCGTCATGCGCTCTGGTTGGGTACCGGGTACGCCACTGCTCGATCCGATGTGCGGCTCCGGTACCCTGCTGATTGAAGCGGCGATGCTGGCGACCGATCGTGCGCCGGGTCTGCACCGCGGCCACTGGGGCTTTGGCGGTTGGGCGCAGCACGATGACACTATCTGGAAAGAGGTGAAGGCGGAAGCGCAAACCCGCGCCCGCCAGGGGCTGGCGGCCTATGGGTCGCGCTTCTATGGCTCTGACGTCGACGAGCGCGTCATTGAGCGCGCGCGCCGCAACGCCCGTCGCGCCGGCATCGGCGAGCTGATCGATTTTGCAGTCAAAGACGTCGCCCAGCTGAATAACCCGCTGCCGAAAGGCCCGTACGGCACCGTGATCAGCAACCCGCCGTACGGCGAGCGCCTGGAAAGCGAACCGGCGCTGATTGCCCTGCACAGCCTGCTGGGCCGGATCATGAAAAGTCAGTTTGGCGGCTGGAACCTGTCGGTGTTCAGCGCCTCGCCGGAACTGCTGAGCTGCCTGCAGCTGCGTGCCGATAAACAGTTCAAAGCGAAGAACGGCCCGCTGGACTGCATACAGAAAAACTATCACCTGGCGGAAAGCGAAGGCGGCAAGCCGGCGATGCTGGCGGAAGATTTTGCCAACCGTCTGCGTAAGAATCTGAAGAAATTTGAAAAGTGGGCCCGTCAGGAAGGCATTGAATGCTATCGCCTGTACGATGCCGATCTGCCGGAATATAACGTGGCGATCGATCGCTACGGTGACTGGGTGGTGGTCCAGGAGTATGCGCCGCCGAAAACCGTCGATGCGCACAAAGCGCGCCAGCGTCTGTTTGATATTATCGCGGCGACCATCGCCGTGCTGGAAATCGCCCCCAACAAGCTGGTGCTGAAGACCCGCGAGCGGCAAAAGGGCAAAAACCAGTATCAGAAGATGGCGGAGAAGGGCGACTTTATCGAGGTGCAGGAGTACAACGCGCGCCTGTGGGTTAACCTCACCGACTACCTCGATACCGGTCTGTTCCTCGACCACCGTATCGCCCGTCGCATGCTGGGCCAGATGAGCAAAGGTAAGGACTTCCTTAACCTGTTCTCCTATACCGGCAGCGCCAGCGTCCACGCCGGTCTGGGTGGCGCGCGCTCTACGACCACGGTGGATATGTCGCGTACCTATCTGGAGTGGGCGGAGCGCAACCTGCGTCTCAATGGCCTGACCGGTCGTGCGCATCGCCTGATGCAGGCTGACGTGCTGGGCTGGCTGCGGGAAAGCACCGAGCAGTTCGATCTGATCTTTATCGATCCGCCGACTTTCTCTAACTCCAAACGGATGGAAGATGCTTTCGACGTGCAGCGCGATCATATTCGCCTGATGACCGATCTAAAACGTCTGCTGCGTAAAGGCGGCACCATTATGTTCTCGAACAACAAACGCGGTTTCCGTATGGATCATGACGGGCTGGCGGCGCTTGGCCTGAAGGCGCAAGAGATTTCGCAAAAAACGCTGTCGCAGGATTTTGCCCGCAACCGTCAGATCCACAACTGCTGGCTGATTACTGCAGCCTGAAAGGAATAAAGAATGTCACTGATTAGTATGCACGGCGCCTGGCTTTCATTCAGCGATGCGCCGCTGCTGGATAATGCTGAACTGCATATCGAAGATAACGAACGCGTCTGTCTGGTTGGGCGCAACGGCGCCGGTAAATCGACCCTGATGAAGATCCTTAACCGTGAACAGGGGCTGGATGACGGGCGTATTATTTATGAACAGGATCTGATCGTCGCGCGTCTGCAGCAGGATCCGCCGCGCAACGTTGCCGGTACGGTGTACGATTTCGTCGCCGAAGGGATCGCCGAACAGGCCGCTTACCTGAAGGCCTACCATGATGTTTCGCATCAGGTGATGACCGACCCGAGCGACAAAAATTTAAATGAACTGGCCCGTCTGCAGGAACAGCTGGATAACCTGGGCCTGTGGCAGCTGGATAGCCGCATCAATGAAGTGATCGAGCAGCTTGGTCTTAACGCCGACGCGCAGCTGGCTTCGCTTTCCGGCGGCTGGTTGCGTAAAGCGGCGCTGGGCCGTGCCCTGGTCAGCGGGCCGCGCGTGCTGTTGCTGGATGAACCGACGAACCACCTCGATATCGAAACTATCGACTGGCTGGAAGGGTTCCTGAAAAGCTTTAAAGGCACCATTATCTTTATTTCGCACGACCGCTCCTTCATCCGCAACATGGCGACGCGCATCGTCGATCTCGATCGCGGCAAGCTGGTGACTTATCCGGGCAATTACGATCAGTATCTGTTGGATAAAGAAGAAGCGCTGCGGGTTGAAGAGCTGCAGAATGCTGAATTCGACCGCAAGCTGGCCCAGGAAGAGGTGTGGATCCGCCAGGGGATTAAAGCGCGTCGTACTCGCAACGAAGGCCGCGTTCGCGCCCTGAAAGCGATGCGTCGCGAGCGCGGCGAGCGCCGGGAAGTGATGGGCAGTGCGAAGATGCAGGTGGAAGAGGCTTCGCGCTCCGGCAAAATCGTTTTCGAAATGGAGAACGTCAACTATCAGGTTGACGGCAAAGTGCTGGTGAAAGATTTCTCCGCGCAAATCCAGCGCGGCGATAAGATTGCCCTGATCGGCCCCAATGGCTGCGGGAAAACCACGCTGCTGAAGCTGATGCTTGGCCAGTTGCAGGCCGACAGCGGGCGGATCCACGTTGGCACCAAGCTGGAAGTCGCCTACTTCGACCAGCACCGTGCAGAGCTGGATCCGGACCGGACGGTGATGGATAACCTCGCCGAAGGTAAGCAAGAGGTGATGGTTAACGGTAAGCCGCGGCACGTGCTGGGCTATCTGCAGGACTTCCTGTTCCATCCGAAACGGGCGATGACGCCAGTACGCGCGCTGTCCGGCGGGGAGCGTAACCGTCTGCTGCTGGCGCGACTGTTCCTGAAACCCAGTAACTTATTGATTCTCGATGAACCGACAAACGACCTTGATGTCGAAACGCTGGAGCTGCTGGAAGAGCTGATCGATGGCTATCAGGGCACCGTGATGCTGGTTAGCCACGATCGTCAGTTTGTCGACAATACCGTGACCGAGTGCTGGATCTTCGAAGGCGGCGGCCATATTGGTCAGTACGTCGGCGGTTATCACGACGCCCGCGGTCAGCAGGCCCAGTCTTTGGCGCAAAAGCAGACGATCGTTAAAAAAACGACGGAAGTCGCTCAGCCAAAAGCAGAAACTGTCAAACGCGGCGGGAACAAACTAAGCTATAACCTGCAGCGCGAGCTGGAGCAACTGCCGCAGAAGCTGGAAACGCTTGAGGCCGAACTGCAAACGCTGCAGGAGCAGGTAGCCGATCCTGACTTCTTTGGCCAATCGCACGATCGTACGCAGCAAGTGCTGGCGCAGCTGGCCGAAGCGGAGCAGGCGCTGGAAGCCGCCTTTGAACGCTGGGAATATCTCGAAGGATTAAAGAACGGCGCCTGAGCCGAGGAGTTGTCATGTGCGATCACCATCATGCTGCGCGACATATTTTATGTCCCCAATGTGATTTGCTGGTGGCTTTGCCGCAGCTTGAGCATCGCCAGAAAGCCGCCTGCCCGCGCTGCGGTACAACGTTAACCACCACGTGGGACGCGCCTCGCCAGCGTCCCACGGCTTACGCGCTGGTCGCGCTGTTTATGCTGCTGCTGGCCAACCTCTTTCCTTTTATCTATATGAAAGTGGGTGGCATCAGCAGCGAAATAGCGCTGCTGGAAATTCCCAACGTGCTGTTTACCGAGGATTACGCCAGCCTCGGCACCTTCTTTTTACTCTTTGTGCAACTGGTACCGGCCTTTTGTCTGGTCACCATTTTGCTGCTGGTCAATCGGGTCAGGATGCCCGCTGGGCTTAAGGCGTTTCTGGCGCGCATTTTGTTTCACCTCAAGACCTGGGGCATGGCGGAGATCTTTCTTGCCGGCGTGCTGGTGAGCTTCGTCAAACTGATGGCCTACGGCGATATCGGCATCGGCCTGAGCTTTATTCCCTGGTGCATGTTTTGCCTGCTGCAGTTACGCACCTTCCAGTGCGTCGACCGCCGCTGGCTATGGGATGATATTGCCCCTATGCCGGCGATTACCCAGCCGCTGAAGGTCGGGGTAGCCGGGATCCGCCAGGGGCTGCGCTCCTGCGGCTGCTGCACGGCGGTGTTACCGGCCGACCAGACCGTCTGCCCGCGCTGTCACAGCAAAGGGACGGCGCGGCGTAAAAATAGCCTGCAGTGGACGCTGGCGCTGCTGGTGACCTCATTTATTCTCTATCTTCCCGCCAATATTATGCCGATCATGATCACCGATCTGCTGGGCGATAAAATGCCGTCGACCATTATGGCCGGGGTGGTGTTACTGTGGAGCGAGGGCTCCTATCCGGTGGCGCTGGTGATCTTTATCGCCAGTATTATGGTGCCGACGCTGAAGATGATCGCTATCGCCTGGCTGTGCTGGAATGCTAACGGCAACGGCGCGCGCGATTCGGAACGCATGCATCTGATTTATGAAGTGGTGGAATTTGTTGGCCGCTGGTCAATGATTGACGTTTTTGTCATCGCCGTGCTCTCTGCGCTGGTGCGCATGGGAGGGTTGATGAATATCTATCCCGCCATCGGCGCGGTCATGTTTGCGCTGGTGGTGGTGATGACCATGTTTTCAGCGATGACGTTTGATCCCCGTTTACTGTGGGATCGTGAGCCAGATTCAAGCCATGAGGAAATACAACAACATGGAAAATAAGAGCGGAGAAGCGAAAGTGCAGAAGGTGAAGAACTGGTCACCGGTGTGGATCTTCCCTATCGTCACTGCGCTGATCGGAGCGTGGATCCTGTTTTATCATTACAGCCATCAGGGACCAGAGGTCACGCTGATCACCACTAACGCGGAAGGCATTGAAGGGGGAAAAACCCGGATCAAGAGCCGCAGCGTGGATGTTGGGGTGGTAGAGAGCGCGACGCTGACCGACGATTTAACCCACGTGGAAATCAAAGCTCGCCTCAATTCCGGCATGCAGAAATTACTGCATAACGATTCCGTCTTCTGGGTGGTGAAACCGCAGGTAGGGCGCGAGGGGATCAGTGGTCTCGGGACATTATTGTCCGGGGCCTATATTGAACTGCAGCCGGGGTCGAAAGGTTCGGTGCCGGCGCAGTATCCGCTGCTGGATTCTCCGCCGCTGGCCTCGCCGGATGCCAAGGGGATCCGGATTTTGCTGGAAAGCAGCAAGGCAGGCCAGCTGTCGCCAGGCGACCCGGTGCTGTTCCGCGGTTATCGCGTGGGGTCGGTGGAAACCAGCACCTTTGATGCGCAGAAACGTCATATCACTTATCAGCTGTTCATCAACGCGCCTAATGACCGCCTGGTGACCACTAACGTTCGCTTCTGGAAGGACAGCGGGATCGCCGTTGATTTGACCGCGGCGGGGATGCGCGTCGAGATGGGCTCGTTGTCGACGCTGTTTGGCGGCGGGGTGAGCTTCGATATTCCGGAAGGACTGGACCTCGGCGAGCCGGTGGCGAACAAAACGGAATATCACCTGTTTGACGATCAGAAGAGCATCCAGGATTCGGTCTTTACCGAGCATATCGATTACGTGATGTTCTTCAAAGACTCGGTTCGTGGCCTGCAGCCCGGCGCGCCGGTGGAGTTCCGCGGCATCCGTCTGGGAACCGTCGGCAAAGTGCCGTTCTTTATTCCTGGGCTGAAGCAGCGTTTGAACGATGACTATCGCATTCCGGTGGAAGTGCGGGTTGAACCGCAGCGTCTGGTCAACCAGCTCGGCGGCGATCCGAATATTCGCGCTCACATTGACGATCTGATCAACCGCGGACTGCGCGGCTCGCTGAAAACCGGTAACCTGGTGACCGGCGCGCTGTATATCGATCTCGACTTCTATCCGAAAGCGCCGCCGCGTGGGAAAATTCAGGAGTTTAACGGCTATCCGATTATCCCGACCATTAGCGGTGGACTGGCGCAGATCCAGCAGCGTCTGATGGATGCGCTGGATAAAATCAATAACCTGCCGCTCAATCCGCTACTGGAACAGGCAACCAGTACGCTGGCGCAAAGCGAGAAGACCATGCAGCATGTACAGACCACGCTGGATAGTCTGAATAAGATCACCTCCAGTCAGTCGATGCAGCAGCTACCTGCCGATATGCAGACGACGCTGCGCGAGCTGAACCGCAGCATGCAGGGCTTCCAGCCGGGCTCCGCGGCCTACAATAAGATGGTGGCCGATATGCAGCGTCTGGATCAGGTGCTGCGTGAGCTGCAGCCGGTCCTGAAAACGCTCAATGATAAGAGCAATGCGCTGGTATTTGAGGCGAAGGATAAAAAAGACCCACAGCCGAAGGGAGCGAAATAATGAAAAAATGGTTACTGGTGGCAGCCGTTTGCGTGATGACGGCGTGCAGTAGCGGCGGTGAGAGCAAAACATATTACCAGTTGCCGGTGGTGCAGGGCGGCGCGCAGAGCGCCGCCAGCCAGGGGGCACGTCTGCTGTGGGTTGAGCAGGTCAGCATCCCGGATTATCTGGCGGGCAATGGAGTGGTCTATCAAACCACCGATGTGCAGTATGTAATCGCCAATAATAATCTGTGGGCCAGCCCGCTGGACCAGCAGCTGCGTACTACGCTGGTGGCAAACCTCAGCCAGCAGTTGCCGGGCTGGGTAGTGTCGTCCCAACCCTTGGGCAGCGAGCAGGATACGCTCAATGTGGCGGTAAATGGCTTTCACGGGCGCTACGACGGGCGGGTTATCGTCAGCGGCGAGTGGCTATTGAAGCATCAGGGACAGTTGATTAAGCGCCCGTTTAACATCGTGCTCAAGCAGCAGCAGGATGGCTATGACGCGATGGTGAAGACCCTGGCCCAGGCGTGGAGCCAGGAGGCGGTGGCCATTGCCGGCGAGCTTAACCGTCTGCCATAAGTAAATTTCATAAAAGTGATATGCCGCGCGGTTCATCTGAGCCGCGCGGCATTTTTTTTGCCAGGTCAGTTCGTTACCGAGCGTTGCGCCGAATGAACAAAAAATGAACTCTTATATAGGTCACAAATATGACACTGGCGTGAATTTTGCGCATTGACGTTGTCTTCATTTCGCGGTATTCGTAACCCGTGGCTGCACAATTTGCGACCACTGTTTTCTTTTCCACCAGATCAAAGAATGAGGGAAACGAGGCATGAAGAGACAAAAACGAGATCGCCTGGAACGGGCACATCAACGTGGATATCAAGCGGGTATCGCGGGGAGATCGAAAGAAATGTGTCCATACCAGAGCTTGAATCAACGCTCATGGTGGCTGGGAGGCTGGCGAGAAGCCATGGAGGACAGGGTACTAACGGCCTGACACTGTCTCTTTAAAAAAGAAGCCTCCGCATAGCGGGGGCTTCGCCTTTTAATCGCTGCCGATAATTATCAGAAAGCGGAAGTATCCTGGAACAGGCCGACTTTCAGATCGTTCGCGGTATAGATCAGACGATCGTCAACCAGCACTTCGCCATCCGCCAGGCCCATAATCAGACGACGGTTAACAATGCGCTTGAAGTGGATGCGGTAGGTGACTTTTTTCGCGGTCGGCAGAACCTGACCGGTGAATTTCACTTCGCCAACGCCCAGCGCACGGCCTTTGCCTTCGCCGCCGAGCCAGCCAAGATAGAACCCGACCAGCTGCCACATCGCATCCAGGCCCAGGCAGCCCGGCATCACCGGATCGCCGATGAAGTGGCAACCGAAGAACCACAGGTCCGGGTTGATGTCGAGTTCCGCCTCAACATAACCTTTGTCATAGTTACCACCGGTTTCGCTCATTTTGATGACGCGGTCCATCATCAGCATGTTTGGCGCTGGCAACTGCGGGCCTTTCGCGCCGAACAGTTCACCACGACCAGAGGCAAGAAGATCTTCTTTTGTATAGGATTCGCGTTTATCTACCATGTTTTCAGTAAGCCTTATTTTAAGTTCGGGACGCAGGATAGCTAACACGTGTAAGCTGAACAAGTCCGATCAGTTAGAACTTGTCCCACCTAACCAGCGTAGCGGCCACGGAAAACGATGGCGAGTCTCTTGCTGGGTCGCCTGCGCTATCCGCTCCTGAATGGTTTGTCGCAGCGTCTGCCCTTCACCGTCCCACATCAGTTGGGTCAGCATCGGCAGCGCTTCGGTAATATCGTCAATGGCCCAGATGGCAAACTGGTTTTCGGCAACGGCCTGACGGAGCTCATGGCTAAGACTGAGATGACGAACGTTGGCCGCAGGGATAATGACGCCCTGTTTACCGGTTAGCCCGCGCTGTTGACAGATAGTGAAGAAACCTTCAATTTTTTCGTTCAGACCGCCGACCGGCTGCACGCGACCAAACTGGTCAACAGAACCGGTAATCGCAATGCTCTGATTAATCGGCACATTGGCCAGCGCGCTGATTAAGGCGCAGAGTTCAGCCATGGAGGCGCTGTCGCCGTCCACTTCACTGTAGGACTGTTCGAAGGTCAGCGAAGCGGAGAACGGAAGCTGCTGCTCCAGCTCCAGCTCGGACATCAGAAAAGCCTGCATGATCATCATGCCTTTCGCATGAATATTGCCGCCGAGCTCGGCTTTGCGTTCGACATCAATAAACTCGCCATCACCAATGTGCACGACGCAGCTGATGCGCGAAGGTTCACCGAATGCGCGCGGATGGCCGGGGAATTCAATCACCGACAGGGCGTTGATCTGCCCGACGCATTCGCCTTCGGTTTCAATCAGGATCTGTTCCTGCAGGATTTCATCCTGCATTCGTTCTGCGAGGTAGCCTTCACGCCACTCCCGGCGTGCCAGCATCGTCTGCATTTCTTCGCCAGTAATCTCCTCGCCTTCGCAGAACGCGGCGGCCTCTCGCAGCTGGCGGGCTATCCATAGCGGACTGAGTGGCAGGGTCTCCTGATCGCCGGTGTAGCGCGTCCCCTCATCGATCAGCAGTGGCCAGGCGTCGGCCGCCGGACCTGGCAGCGTCAGCTGCTGGGCATTTTGCCATACCCACTGGCACCAGGCTTTCAGCGTCTCGGCGTCAGCAAACTGCAAAGTGTCTTCATACTCACTGTAGATCGCCTGAGCGCAAAGCTCTGGTTCCATTTCCTGGAAATCCGCCAGCGATTCGCGTTCGCCGACCAGCATGACTTTCAGGCTCAGCGGCATGGAGGGAATGCTGACCGGCAGCGGGCGCGACTCATCGATGGAGAGCCAGTCAAACCGCTGACGGGTCACCATATTTTTCAGGCGCACCCACAGAAGCGGCTGCGCCAGCAGTGTGCGAAGCGAGATTACCAGCACGCCACCATTGGCCTGATGAACCAGGCCTGGCTGGAGGGTGATGTCGCCGTTAAACTGGCGTACGCAGCCAAACAGCTGTTCCGCCTCTACCCAATCGGCCGCGACGACCGGGGCGGTGCTGGCAAAATTATCCTCAGCCCGTTGCGCCGGGGAGAGCGTCACGCGAGCGCCGTCAACGTCATAGCGGACCCCGTAGAGCGGGGCGGTAGGTTCATGCAGCGTACGGGTTTCTGCCGTCAGCCATTGCAGATACTCCGGTTCTTCGGGGGCTTTCACCAGCATGAAGGAGGAGACTGCCGGCGTGCACAGCAATTGCTCAAGCGCGTAGAACAGACGCGGCTGCAGATCGCCCGAGAGGGAGGGGGCCGGTTGAGAGAGATCAGCTTGGGCAAACAGCGCCTGATAAGGTTCCATATCGGGCGCAAGGTCGGTTCGGGTCAGTTTCGTAATGGTCAAAGTCGCTGTTTTTTAGTTAGATGTAAAGCGCGCAATTATACCTGATGCCGCGACTGAGCACACGGAGGATTATGATTACCCCGATGATTCCCCGGCCATACACATCACGAATAATGATTTATATTCAGCACATCAGGAAAAAACTGATATCCTGAAATGAGTTACACGGTCACATTGAGATCGCAATGAAATATCAACAACTGGAAAATCTTGAAAGCGGCTGGAAATGGAAATATCTGGTAAAGAAGCACCGGGAAGGTGAGCTGATTACCCGCTACATTGAGGCCAGCGCTGCGCAAGCTGCGGTAGATGACTTGCTGACGCTCGAGAATGAACCTGTGCTGGTGCATGCCTGGATTGAGCAGCATATGAATCCGGCGCTGATGAACCGCATGAAGCAGACCATCCGCGCGCGACGGAAACGGCATTTTAACGCGGAGCATCAGCACACGCGCAAGAAGTCTATCGATCTAGAGTTTGTCGTCTGGCAGCGTCTTGCCGGCCTGGCGCAGCGGCGGGGTAAAACCTTGTCCGAAACCATCGTGCAGCTGATTGAGGATGCTGAGCATAAAGAGAAGTACGCCAGCAAAATGTCGAGCCTGAAACACGATCTGCAGGAACTGTTAGGCAAAGAGTAGTCTTTACGGCGGCCTGTCAGAGGCTACTCTGATATGGGGCCCACCACCGCAAAAGCGGGAGAGAAGGCATAAAAAAACCCGCCGAGGCGGGTTTTTTCATCAGTTATAACTTAAGCCGCTGGCTGAGTTACAACTTCTTTGTAGCCTTTAACTTCGATCTCTACACGACGATCCGGGGCCAGGCAGTCGATCAGTGCAGCGCGAGCTTTCACGTTGTCACAGGTGTTGCCAGTAACCGGGTTGGATTTACCCATACCGCGTGCGGAGATTTTGCCAGCCGGGATGCCTTTAGCAACCAGGTAGTCAACAACGGACTGAGCACGTTTCTCAGACAGCTGCTGGTTGTAAGCTTCGGAACCGATACGGTCGGTGAAGCCCATAACAACTGCAGAACCGTCTTTCGGATCCATGTTGCTCAGCTGGGTGTACAGCTGATCCAGAGCCTGCTGACCTTCCGGTTTCAGGGTTGCTTTGTTGAAGTTGAACAGAACGTCAGACTTCAGGGTGAAGTGCTTGGTAGTCACTTCCGGAGCCGGAGCCGGAGCCGGAGCTACAACCGGCGCAGCATCTTCCTGACCGAAACGGTAGGAAACACCCACGCTCAGCATGCCGTTGTCCGGACGAACGCCAACGGTGCCCGCGTCGCCGATGTTGTTAACCCACTGGTATTCCAGACGGGTAGCGATGTCACGAGTCACAGCCCACTCTACGCCGCCAGCAAATACCGGAGATACGCCAGTGTCGTGGTTGTCGCCAGCGATGCTGTTGCTGGAGTCTGCGCGCCATACCATGCCGCCCAGACGGGTGTAGATGTCCAGATCGTCAGTGATCGGGTAACCCAGTTTAGCGGTCAGCTGAACGCCCTGAGCTTTGAATGCGCCATTAACCTGGTCGCCTTTGTACGGCATACGGCCCAGCCAGTCGTAACCCATTTCGAAACCGAGGTACGGGTTAACCTGGTAACCACCGAACGCACCAGCGCCCAGCTGGCTTTCGTGGGTTGGACCATTGTTGTTCAGAGAGCTGTTGTACCAGCCAGTGTCATGGAACTGGGACCAACCCAGTTTACCACCTGCATACCAGGTGTTATCTTTCGGAGCGGCCTGCGCTACGGTAGCGAAGCCAGCCAGTGCCACTGCAATCGCGATAGCTGTCTTTTTCATTTTTTGCGCCTCATTATCATCCAAAATTCGCCATGAAGTTACAAAAGACCTCACGGTTAAATCCTTCACCCGGGGCGTGACTTGTTGTTAACTATGCTGATACATGCAGCGTAAGCCGATCACCCCTGGCGATGTAAAGTCTACAACTTAGTTCGAAACTTACAAGTGTGAACTCTGTCAGGCATATGAAAAAAAAGGGTTGTGTACACAATATTTAACAAATATGGTTGATTTTCGTACGCAGAAAAAAGGCAGAAATCCCCGTGTGACAGGCATTGCGCGAAAAAGTCCCTGAAAAACGCTGTGTCTTTACCATCGGTAAAAAAAATTCCAGGAATAATCCTAATTTCACTCAATGATACAAATTTGAGTGAATTTTTAGCCCGCTGAGTTGTCTGCCGAGCGTGCCTTGATTTCTCACCGGGCGCATGATGAATCCCATCGCGCAACCTTCCTGGGCGGCATTGACCAGACGCTCATGCTCTTCCGCGGTTAGCTCCTCCGTTAGCCAGCAGATAACCACACTATAATTACCGGTGCGCAGCGCGCGGATCATTGAGTCTACGGTATGGCAGGGTGACAGCTGGCTAATTTGCATGACTTTAGACAGCGGTAGACCGGCAGACTGGACCCACTCGCGGCTAAGCTTTTGTTGCGGCGTGAGCCACAGCTGCCAGCGAGACTGTTGACCCAGCTGCTGTAATAAAGGTAGCAGCAGTAACTGTGTCATCATGGGTTGATCTTCACGATAGACAATTTCACTGATCAGCCCATTGGCGGTCTGTTCGCCAGAACGATGAGCGTAGTGGCCTGCAGAAGCAGAAGCCTGTGCTGAACGATTTGCGTGAGCTGAAGTAAACATAGTCTATCCCGCCTGTAGTTACTGTATGCATATACAGTATATCTACCTGGGGAAAAGATCAACCGCAATTTGCCATTTTGCTGGCTGAAATTTAATCATTTCCCGCCGCGTCTGATTTATAGCGATGCGCACCTCTCCTCAACGATATCCTTAATGCCGGCTAATGATTTCTTTCCACCCTGTTGATTGCAGCAACGTCAGTGATTTTCTGAAAGCGTCTCGCAAAACCGCATTCTGGTGGAAAAGTCGGCGAAAATCATCTTGCTGCTGTTCGGGAAGTCCCTTATGTTTTCTCTTAGCGGATCCGTTAACAACTTAAGTTTAATTACATGATTAACAAAGGAATGATCATGAGAAAACTAGTATGTCCGCGGTTCCCGCAATTTCAGGCCTGCGTCTCGCCGCTGGGTCAGTTACATTCTCGTCCGCTTTTTGGCGGCTATAGCCTGGCCATTGATGATACGGTGTTTGCGATGGTGGCAGAGGGCGATATTTACCTGAGGGCCTGCGAGCAGAGCGCCGCGTATCGGGTTGAACATCGCAATCCTTTATTAACGCTGCGCCGACATGGGCGCATCGTGCCGATGAAGTATTATCAAATTGACGACGCATTGTGGCGCGATGAGACTCAGCTTTTTCGGCTGTCGTTGTTGTCGTGGCAGAGTGCGCAGCGTGAAAAGAACCACCGACGGGCGTCGGGCCGTCTGAAGGATTTACCCAATATCAGCTTTCATATGGAATTGCAGCTGATCCACGCGGGCATACCGGATGTCAGGACGCTTCGGGAGGTAGGCGCTCAGCAGGCCTGGCAACGGCTACGAGAAAACAACGCCTCTCTGTCGCTCAACGTCTTGCTGGCGCTGGAGGGGGCGATTGTCGGCGTTCACGCCGCCGCGCTCCCGACGCTGCGGCGTCAGGAGCTGCTCGAATGGGCTGGAGCCCGCTAGCGGACAGCCGCCGTTATTCTGTCTGAGCGTGAACGCGTTGTTGCAGGCGGCAAATTTCAGGCAGCAGCGCGAGCAACAAGCCAATCTGCTGTAATACCAGCGGCTCTTTACTGTCCGCGCGCGGTTCCAGATGCTGGATCCGGCTTTGCAGGCTGGTCAAAGACTTCTGCACCCGATGTTCATCGGCGGGGGTATGGTGCAGGGCGTCATCAACATAACAAACAGCATCATCCAGCAGGGCAAGAATATCGGGGGTGGACAGTTTTTCCCGATGCGCACCGAGAGCGGAGATGTAGCTGGTGAAGGTATGGTTGAGACACAGCAAGCGAAAAGCGGTCTCGCGCTGGGCGCCATCCGCGCGCGGTTCAGTCGACAAATTCGAGACCACGGAGGCCAGTTCGGCATCACGGTTGTAGGCATCACGGCGGGCGACACGATAGGCCAGACGGTTGTCGCGGCCCTGGTGATACTGCTCCAGAATGGCATCCAGATAACGGCAGTTTGCGTTCATCGCCCGGTCCAGGACGCGCGGCAGATTGCGAAATTTCCAGTCCGGCCAGATGAAGCTGACCGCCGCCCAGGCGATGGCGCAGCCGATCAGGGTATCAATAATGCGCGGTAGCGCGACCTCAAAACCTTCGCCAAGCAGGTTAAAGCACAGCAGCACCAGCAGCGTAATAAACATGGTGGCATGGGCGTACTGCACGTTACGAAAGGCAAAGAACAGCACGCCGGTGAGCACGATCAACACCAGTTGCCCTTCAATCGAAGGCACCAGCAGCAGGACGGGCAGGCCGATCGCCACCCCCACCAGCGTGCCGATGATCCTCAGCGCCAGTCGGTGGCGGGTGGCGTTATAGTTCGGCTGACAGACAAACAGGCTGGTCAGCAGGATCCAGTAGCCATGCTGGAGCCCGGTAAACTGGATAAAGGCATAGCCGGCGCAGAGCACCAGCGACATACGTACCGCGTGGCGAAAGAGAGCGGACTCCGGCGACATGTTGCGCCGCAGACGCAGCCAGATGTCGTTCAGCCCGCCGAGTCTGTCGTCGGCCAACAGCGTCTCGGTGTTGCTCCCGGCAGGCGCGGTCGTTTGCACCGATTCAATCGTGGCCAGCTGCGCATCGATAGCGCGCAGGTTATTGAGTAAAAACCCAAGGGCATTGATCTGCTCGTCGGACGCGCCGCTGGCGCGCACACGGTCAAGCGCCGCGTCGAGATGCATAAACGCGCGTTCAAAATGGGCGTCATGTTGGTAGGGTTCGCGCAGTAAAATCGCCCGCGAGAGCTTCTGGCAGGCCTGGGCCTGCATCGAGAGCATGCGCTGGAAACGGAACATCACGTCGCTGTAGCGGAATTGATCGCGCAGAGTCTGATACTGAATATGCGATGAGCTGGCGCGTTCATGAATATCCTGGGCCACAAAGTAGTACTGCAGGGTGCGGCGGGTGCCGCGCTGACCCCGGTCGCCTCGCAGCCGGGTCAACAGTGAGACTTTGGTTTGATTGAGCGTGGCCACCAGCTGGCCGTTGGCGAGGGCCAGATCGTACAGCGGCGCCTGGCTCTCATCCTCCAGGTCAGGATCAAACAGCCGGGATTTGAGCTCCAGATAGCGAGCCAGTTGCTCATAGCTACGCGCCAGGTTGTCCTGCAATGGCCGAATCGGAAAAATCAGGTGCCCGGACAGCGTCAGCAGGTTGTACCACACAGCCCCCGCCAGCAGGAACAACGGCTGTAGATACCAGTGATCGTACAGTGTGACGCCGAGCATGGTGTAGATGGCGATGAGCAGGGCGCCGAAGGCGATGGTGGCATAGCGCTGGCCGAGGCCGCCGAGCAAAATAAAGCCGATGGTAGACACGGTCAGGCCGAGGGCAAACAGCGGCGGCCACGGAAACAGCAGTTCCACGGAGGCGGAGGCGATAAAAAAACAGACCAGGGTAATGGCGAGGTTGCGCAGACGACCGGTCAGCCGGTCGTCGAGGTCGGTCAGGGCCGCGGCAACAACGCCAAGGGTGAGAGGGATGGTCAGTTTGACTTCGCCGATCCACCAGGGAAACAGCGTTGTGCCGCAGAGCGCGATAAAGATCCGTACGTTATAAAGCCAGGCACTGTTCCAGGTATAGCGGCGTAGCAGGGGGCTAATCATGTCCGTGTTCCGTTCGGTTACTGAAAGCGACGACGCGCATTGGCTTCACGTGCGGCACGCGCGGTTTCCACAGAGACGACCCGACGTCCTACCGGCCAAAGGGCAATGGCAGCAATTTTAAAGTTCGCGATCCCCACCGGGATGCCAATAATGGTCAGACATTGAGCTATGCCGCTGAAAATATGCATCAGGCACAACCACCAGCCGAAAAAAATGAACCACAGAATATTCAGCACGGTGCCGCCGGCGTTGAGGAGGCCATTTTTACGGCCCGGCTCCAGCTCATCCACATGAATCGCCTCGTTACCGTATGGAAATAAGGAGAGTCGGGTGATTTCCCAGCAGGAGCGGGTCAGCGGCAGCGTGACGACCAGAACGATGCTAACCAGCGTGGCGAGCAGCCAGCCTAGAGTGGTGGCGAAACCGCCAAGGATAAAGTTCAAAATATTCAGAATGGTACGCATAAAGCCTCGGTTTTGCCCTGTGGATAATAAGACCTGACAATTGTAACGTTTTTTTGCGCTGGAGCACCTGGTCCCGGGCGGTTAAACTGAAAAACAATCCACCCTGATTGAAAATCGACATTATATGGAACTTAAAGCGACAACATTGGGCAAACGCATGGCTCAGCACCCTTATGATCGGGTGCAGTTACTGAACGCCGGCGTAAAGGTTTCCGGCGACCGTCACGAGTATCTTATCCCTTTCAATCAGTTATTGTCAGTGCATTGTAAGCGCGGTCTGGTCTGGGGCGAACTGGAGTTTGTGTTGCCTGACAGCAAAGTCGTGCGTTTGCACGGTACCGAGTGGAGCGAAACGCAGCGCTTCTATCACCATTTACAAACGCTCTGGGAGCAGTGGAGCGCGGAAATGAGCGACATCGCCGCTGGCGTACTGAAGCGGCAGCTGGCGACGATCGAGCGCACCCGTGCGGAAGGCAAATGGTTGACGCGTCAGCAGGTGGCGGATGTGCAGGATAACATTCGCCAGGCGTTGACTGGTTTGCCGATGCCCTCCAGCCGGCTTGAGGCCTTTGACAACTGTCGGGAGCTGTGGCGGGAGTGTCAGCGCTGGTTAGGGGATATTGAAGCGACACGCCTGGCCCATAACCAGGCCTTCACCGAGGCGATGCTTGAGCAGTATCGCGGCTTTTTTGACGGCGTTGAGTCGTCCCCTCTTAATGCCTCACAGGCACGGGCGGTGGTGAACGGCGAGCGTTCCCTGCTGGTGCTGGCGGGCGCGGGCAGCGGCAAAACCTCGGTGCTGGTGGCGCGGGCAGGCTGGCTGCTGGCGCGGGGAGAAGCGGCAGCAGAGCAAATTTTGTTACTGGCATTCGGCCGCCAGGCGGCGCAAGAGATGGATGCGCGGATCCGCGAGCGTCTTGCATCCGACGATATCACCGCGCGTACCTTCCACTCGCTGGCGCTACATATTATTCAGCAGGGCAGCAAAAAAGTCCCCACCATCAGTAAACTGGAAAGCGATAGCGCAGCTCGTCAGGCGCTGCTCGTGAAAAGCTGGCAGCAGCAGTGTCAGGAGAAAAAAGCGCAGGCGAAAGGCTGGCGCCTGTGGCTGGAAGAGGAGATGGGCTGGCAACTGCCGGAAGGCGATTTCTGGCAGGACAAGAAGGTGCAGCGGCGTATGGCCAGCCGGCTCGACCGCTGGGTCAGCCTGATGCGTATGCACGGCGGCTCCCAGGCAGAGATGATTGCCGGGGCGCCGGAGGCGGTACGCGATCAGTTCAGTAAACGGGTGAAACTGATGTCGCCTCTGATGAAAGAGTGGAAGGCGGCGCTGAAGGCCGAGAATGCGGTCGATTTTTCCGGCCTGATCCATCAGGCGGTCAATATTCTCGATAAAGGCCGCTTCGTCAGCCCCTGGAAACACATTCTGGTGGATGAATTTCAGGATATCTCGCCGCAGCGGGCCTCGCTGTTGGCTGCATTACGCCGGCAGAACAGCCAAACCACGCTCTTTGCCGTCGGGGATGACTGGCAGGCGATTTACCGGTTCAGCGGGGCCCAGCTTTCCCTGACCACCGCGTTTAATCATTACTTTGGCGAAGGGGATAGCTGCGCGCTGGATACCACCTATCGCTTTAACGGCCGCATTGGCGAAATCGCCAATGGCTTTATCCAGCAGAATCCGCATCAGTTAAGTAAGCCGCTGAACAGCCTGACGGCGGGCGATAAAAAGGCCGTCACGCTGTTAGCCGACGATAAGCTGGATGATTTACTGGATAAACTGAGCGGCTACGTTAAGCCCGAGCAGCGGATCCTACTGCTTGCCCGTTACCATCATCTGAAGCCCGACGCGCTCAACAAGGCGGCGACGCGCTGGCCGCATCTGCAGCTTGATTTTATGACTATTCATGCCAGCAAGGGCCAGCAGGCGGACTATGTGATTGTGCTGGGACTGCAGGAGGGAGAGGATGCGTTTCCCGCGCCGGCGCGCGAGTCGATCATGGAGCAGGCGCTCCTGCCGCAGCCGGAAGATTTTCCTGATGCGGAGGAGCGTCGACTACTGTACGTGGCGATAACCCGCGCACGTCATCGGGTGTGGTTGTTGTTTAACAAAGCGCAACCTTCGCCGTTTGTCGACATCCTGCAGGCCCTGGATGTGCCGGTGGCCAGGAAACCCTAATCACGTGTGGGTTATTTCAGGCGCTCGGCAAGATAACGCGGATAATCCGGGATCAGAATATCGAGCGGCTGATTAAAGTGCGGTGACTGGATGATAAAGTCAGCGGTGGAGACGTTAGTGGCGACCGGAATGTTCCAGACGGTGGCCAGGCGCAGCAACGCTTTGACGTCCGGGTCGTGAGGCACGGCGTTCAGCGGATCCCAGAAGAAGATCAGCACGTCGATTTTGCCTTCTGAAATAAGCGCGCCAACCTGCTGGTCACCGCCCATCGGGCCGCTCAGCATGGCATTGACCTCCAGTCCGGTAGCCCGCGAGACCAGGTTACCGGTGGTGCCGGTGGCATACAAGACGTGTTGCGCCAGCAACGCCTGATGGC
Organism: Klebsiella sp. w6; assembly: GCF_033100215.1. Taxonomy (NCBI): domain Bacteria; kingdom Pseudomonadati; phylum Pseudomonadota; class Gammaproteobacteria; order Enterobacterales; family Enterobacteriaceae; genus Klebsiella; species Klebsiella sp. w6. The sequence goes on along the minus strand of NZ_CP136907.1, from coordinate 3,653,921 downwards.
GAGCGACCCATTTCATCAGCATATCTTTACAGTGATCGTGAGCCACCAGCGCGATATGTTTTTGCGCGGACAGGGTACGAGTTGTCAGTTCCATATTTTCATTCCACATTTTGACCTGCAGACAGATTACTGAATGTGGCTGCCGCTGCAAGCATCGGGGTGAAAATTTTGTCGAATCTGTGGGTTAGCCTGGATGGCCGCCTGCTGCGGATTAGCATACACTTAGGTGAAATAGCAGGAGGAACCCATGAAAGAGAACGATATTGCCGGCATCCTGACGTCGACACGGACGATTGCGCTGGTTGGCGCCAGCGATAAACCTGACCGCCCGAGCTACCGGGTCATGAAGTATCTGTTGGATCAGGGGTATCACGTTATCCCGGTTTCGCCGAAGGTGGCGGGCAAGACGCTGCTGGGACAGCAAGGGTATGCGACGCTCGCCGACGTTCCGGAAAAGGTCGACATGGTTGATGTCTTCCGTAATTCAGAAGCGGCGTGGGGCGTGGCGCAGGAGGCGATAGCCATCGGCGCGAAAACGCTGTGGCTGCAGCTGGGGGTGATCAATGAGCAGGCCGCAGTGCTGGCCAGAGAAGCCGGGTTAAACGTGGTGATGGATCGTTGCCCGGCCATTGAGCTACCGCGACTGGGATTAGCAAAATAACAAAAAACCCCGCCTGGCGGGGTTTTGTTTTAGTTGCGAAGGCGCGGAGCCTGCAGCTGCTGACGAATCGTTTTGGCCAGTTCATCGAGGGACGGCTGTTCCGGGTGTTCGTCGCGGGTTTCGCTGCTCAGCTGCGCTTCTGCCAGATAGGTGTGGATCGGCTGACCATCATCATCTTCCATCACCACATGGTACCAGGGCGCCGCACGCAGTTCGTCATTGGCGGCAATCTCATCCTCTTCCGGTTCCGCGAGTGAATACTCGGGATCGACATCGACGATGACACCCAGGTAGCCCAAGAGCGTATGGCGGACCTGTTGGCCGATACCGAATTTGCTGGCTATCATAGGCACCTCCTGGGAAACATGAATACTCCCTATATGAGGCTCATGTTTCGTTTTTCAAGTTACATGACGCGACAGGCAAACCCCTTCAGATACAGCCCTTCCGGGTAGGTTGCGATCAGCGGGTGGTCGGCAGCCTGACGGAACTGTTCTATAAATTGTACATCACGCCCGGCATCAATTGCGGCATCGGCGATGATTTTCTGAAATAAATCGGTGGTCATCAGGCCGGAGCAGGAGAAAGTCAGCAGCACGCCGCCGGGGTTCAGCAGCTGGATCGCCAGCATATTGATATCTTTATAACCGCGGCAGGCGCCCATCAGCTGGCTTTTGTTTTCCACGAATTTCGGCGGATCCATCACGATCACGTCGAATTTCTCTCCCAGATCGCGGTATTTACGCAGCAGTTTGAACACGTCGTCGCGCACAAATTCCGCTTTGGACAGATCCAGTCTGTTGAGCTCGACGTTCTGTCGGGCGACGTCCAGCGCTTCCTGAGAGGTATCCACGCTGGTGACCTGGCGGCAGCCGCCCATCAGCGCTGACACCGCAAAGCCGCCAGTATAAGAGAAGCAGTTCAGCACCCGCTTATCCGCGACATAGCGGCGAGTGGCCAGGCGACTGTCGCGCTGGTCGAGGTAGTAGCCGGTTTTGTGCCCGCCCTGGATATCAACCAATAGTTTCATGCCGTGCTCGGTGATCGGCAGCAGCGCCGGGGGCAGCTCGCCCACCACCGGCCCCTGGGCCAGCTCCAGTCCCTCTTTTTTACGCACGGCGACATCGCTGCGATCGTAAATGGCGCAGTCCGGGAACAGGTTCTGCAGGGCGCTGATGATGGCGGCCCGCTGGTATTCGGCGCCTGCGCTGAGCAACTGCAGCACGAAAAAGTTGCCAAAGCGGTCGATAGTGACGCCCGGCAGCCCATCGGACTCGCCGGCGATCAGACGGTAGCTGTCGAGACCATCGCGCTCGGCCAGCCATGCCCGCCAGGTTTGCGCTTGCTGCAGGCGGCGTTCAAAGAAGGTGCTATCGATGGCTTCATTGCGGTCGAAGGTCCACACGCGGGCGCGGATCTGCGACGACGGCGAGTAAGCGCCGCGGGCCAGCCATTTTCCCTGATGGTCAACAATATCGATGGTTTCACCGCTGCGGGCTTTACCCTCCATGCGGGCGACGCCGCCGGAGAAAATCCACGGATGGCGACGCAGCAGGGATTTCTCGCGTCCTTTGGCTAACACTAAGCGGGGGAATAGGGAATCTGTCATGGAGCTACCTTTAAGCAACGGGAATGTCGGCACCGAAAAATGGCGCGTAGAGTAGCACACCTGGCGCACGCAAGCATCTTTCGCCCGGCAGGCACAGGTGAGCGTTTCGGCACAAAATGCAGGCGCTTCGGCACATTCAGTTTGTGCGGACTCTCATACCCTGTTTTCTCACCCCAACGAGGAGCAGACGATGAAAACAGGTATCCGCATGGCCGTGGCGATGGTCGCGGCAGTGAGTAGTGGCGCGATGGCTGCGCCGTTTAGCGTGAGCAGCGATGATATGCATGACGGGCAGGCGCTGGCCCGGAAGCACTGGTTTGCCGGTTTCGGCTGTACCGGAGGCAATGTCTCTCCGCAGCTGGCATGGAAAAATGCCCCGGCGGGGACGCGAAGCTTCGCGGTCACTGTCAGAGATCCCGATGCGCCTACCGGCAGCGGCTGGTGGCACTGGACGGTGGTCAATATCGCCAGCAGCGTCTTTTCGCTGCCCGCTGGCGCGGGAGATAAAAACAGCGCTACACTGCCGGGCGGAGCGGTACAGGGCCGCAACGATTTTGGCTATGCCGGTTTCGGCGGCGCCTGTCCGCCGGCGGGAGATAAACCGCATCGCTACCGCTTTACGGTATGGGCGCTGGATGTCCCTACGCTGCCGGTGGATGCCGGGGCCAGCGGGGCGCTGGTCGGCTATCTGTTACACAGCCATGCTCTCGCCAGCGTACAGTTGACGGCGATGGCCGGGCGCTAAAATAAAGGGTCGATCCGATGGAGAGTATCCACTTTCAGCATAACGCCTTAACCGCGGCAGAGGTCACCACCCGACGGCTGTGCAGACTGCATCGGGTGCGGCTATTCTCCCCGGCGCTCTGTCGGGTGAAACGCGGCAGCAAAGTGATTGTGCAAGGGGAGAGCCGGGTGCTGGCGACGCCGCAACAGCTGATTGTGTTGCCGGCTGACGTTGAGCTGGAGGTGATTAACCAGCCGGAGAACGGCCTGTTTTGCTCCGATCTGCTGTCGCTGACCCCCGAGCTGCTGACGACGTTTAAGACCCGTTATCTCAGCGAACCACCCCCAGGGCGTCTGACCTCGCTCTGCGCCCCGGTGACGACAGCGCTGGCGTTTATGTGGCAAAGCGTTCTGCAGGCGGTGCGGGAGGGATTATCCACCTCTCTACAGCTCCACCAGACTATGGGCCTGCTGCTGGCCCTGCACGAGGCGGGCTATGCGGGCCCGCTGCTCGTCGAGCGGCAGCAGGATCTGTCGGCGCAGGTTCGACAACTGGTCATGCTGTCGCCGGCGCAGGCATGGAGCGTGTCGCGGGTGGCGAAAATGCTCTTTCTCGGCGAGTCCACGCTGCGCCGTCGGCTGCAGCAGGAATCGCAGAGTTTTCGCCAGATCGTCGAGGAGGTGCGGATGGCTCACGCCCTGGGGCAGCTGCAGACCACCTCGCGGCCAATAGGCGAAATCGCGCAGAACAGCGGATATCAGTCGGGATCGCGCTTTACCGCGCGCTTCCGTCAGCATTATGGTTTACTGCCGAAGCACGTACGCTGAGCGAATTTGCTATCCTCAGCGTAAAGTGTGAGCGAAAAGGAGATGATAATGGCCAGTATCTGCACGATGGCATGGGTTTACGGTTCGGTTCAGGGCGTGGGATTTCGCTATTCAACACAGCGGGAAGCGCTGCAACTGGGGTTGACCGGCTATGCCCGTAATCTGGACGACGGCGGGGTGGAAGTGCTTGCCTGCGGCGAGGCAGAGCAGGTGGAGAAACTCATCGCCTGGCTGAAAGCCGGGGGGCCGCGCAGCGCGCGGGTTGACCGGGTGTTAACCGAACCCCATCAACCCACCCGCAGCTGGGAAAAATTCGCGATTCTCTATTAGATGCACTTCACCGGCTTCGGCAGCCCGGCGATTTTGGTCGCCTGTTTGGCGGGGCCTTTCGGGAACAGGCGATAGAGATAGCGGCTGTTGCCTTTCTCTTCGCCAAACTTGTTGGCCATCGCCTTCACCAGCATGCGGATCGCCGGAGAGGTGTTGAACTCAAGGTAAAACTCGCGCACAAAGCGCACCACTTCCCAGTGTTCAACGGCGAGCGTTATCCCTTCCTGCGCGGCAATGACTTCCGCCATCGCCTCGCTCCACTGGGTGGTATCTTTCAGATAGCCTTCGCTATCCGTTTCAATTTCGTTGCCTTCAAAAATAAACATGATTTTTCACATACCGCCTGAAACTGGCCGCAGTGTAGCAAAAAAAAAGGCCCCGCATAAGCGAGGCCTCGGTGAAGCAGGGGAGCGGTTAGTCCCGGCTGGCGAAGCCCAGGATGCTCAGCAGGCTGACAAAGATGTTGTACAGCGAGACATACAGGCTGACCGTGGCGCGGATGTAGTTGGTTTCACCGCCGCGGATGATGTTGCTGGTCTCGAACAGGATGGCACCCGAAGAGATCAGGATGAACACCGCGCTAATCGCCAGATGAAGCGCCGGCAGCTGCAGGAACAGGTTAGCGACCATACCAATCAGGACGACCACCACGCCCGCCATCAGCATTCCGCCGAGGAAGGACATATCTTTGCGCGTCGTCAGCACGTAGGCCGAGCAGCAGAAGAAGACCAGTGCGGTGCCGCCCAGCGCCAGGCCGATCAAATCGCCCATGCCGGCAGAAAGGTACGCGTTCAGCATCGGCCCAAGGATATAGCCGAGGAACCCAGTGAAAGCGAAGGCGGAAATAATCCCGGTGGGTTTATTCGCCGTTTTGTAGGTCAGGAACATCAGACCGTACATCCCCACGAGGGTTAAAATCAGCCCCGGGGAAGGGAGCATCAGCACCGTGCTGGCGGTGGCGGTGATAGCGGAAAACGCCAGCGTCAGGCTGAGCAGGAAGTAGGTGTTACGCAGAACCTTGTGCGTGCTGAGCAGCGAGGAACGGTCACGCGATGATGTAATTATGCGATCCATGAGTCACTCTCTTATGACAGATGTAATTAGGGATAAAGAATAAGAAAAACAAGCGTGAAGCCCTAATGCTTTTACCCATCTTTACTTAGCTTTTGCCGCTTTTGTCCAGCATAAAATTCTACATGGATTGGGAAAAGCGATATGTTTTCGCGTTTCGCTTCGGTGAGCCGATCGAAATCTTATAGGTTGCTGAAATATATTGCTTTATTGAAATTCTGCGACTAAGTGTGGAAGGGGGAATAACTCCGTACGTTAAAGGCAAAGGGAAATGACATTACACAAAAACAATCACATCACGCGAACGTTCCTGGCAATGAGTCTGATGGTCATAACCGGCGGGGCGCTGGCGGCACAGGTGCCGCCGGGCACCCAGCTGGCGGAAAAGCAGGAGCTGGTCAGAAATAACGGCAGTGAACCTGCCTCACTCGATCCGCATAAAGTCGAGAGCGACATTGAATTCAACATCATTAGCGATCTCTTTGAAGGGCTGGTCAGCGTGACGCCTGCGGGGGCGATCCAGCCCCGGCTGGCGGAGCGCTGGGAAAACAAGGACAACCTGTTATGGACCTTCCATTTACGCCCCGGTCTGACCTGGTCCGACGGCACGGCCATCACGGCGCAGGATATCGTCTGGAGCTGGCAACGGCTGGTCTCGCCGGCCACCGCTTCCCCCTATGCGAGCTATCCCGGCAATATGCATATCGCCAACGCCCGCGAAATTGCCCTGGGGCAACAGGGACCCGAGACGCTGGGGGTGAAAGCGCTGAACGACTCCACGCTGCAGGTCACTCTGAACCAGCCGAATGCCGCTTTCCTGGCGATGCTGGCGCACCCTTCGCTGGTACCGATCGACAAAGTGCTGGTGGAGCGTTTTGCCGATAAATGGACCCGACCAGAGCATATCGTCACCAGCGGCCCGTATAAGCTGACCCAATGGGTGGTGAATGAGCGGCTGGTGGCTGAACGTAATGCGAAGTACTGGGATAATGCGCACACCGTTATTAATAAAGTGACTTACCTGCCCATCTCTTCGGAGGCTGCCGATGTCAACCGCTACAAAGCGGGGGAGATCGATATTGTTTATACGGTGCCGATCAATCAGTTTGCGCAGTTGCAGAAAACCATGGGCGATCAGCTGGACGTTTCGCCGCAGCTGGCTACCTATTACTACGAATTCAATACTACCCGGCCGCCGTTTAACGACGCTCGCGTGCGGCGCGCGCTGAATATGGCGCTTGATAAAGATATCATTGCCGGAAAAGTGCTTGGCCAGGGGCAGCGACCGGCCTGGGTGATCAGCCAGCCGGATATCGGTGGCGTGACGCTGCGCAACCCGGACTACGCCAGCTGGCCGCGCGAGAAGCGGATTGCTGAGGCGAAAAAACTGCTGGTGCAGGCGGGGTATGATGACAGTCACCCATTGGTCTTTACCCTGCTGTATAACACCTATGAGTCGCACCAGCGTATCGCCATCGCCGCCAGCTCTATGTGGAAGAAAAACCTCGGTGTCGAGGTGAAGCTGCAGAACCAGGAGTGGAAGACGATGCTGGATACCATGCATACGCATAACTTTGACGCCGTCCGCTATGCCTGGATCGCCGATTACGACGATGCCGCCACTTTCCTCAATACGTTCCGTACCGGTGATAGCGAGAACACCAGTCAGTACAGCAACCCGGCTTACGATGAGGCCCTGCGCAATGCGGCGAAAGCCTCCGACGTAGCGACCCGGGGCAAATACTATCAGCAGGCGGAAGATCTGCTGGCGCAGGATGTTCCCGCCATTCCGGTCTATCACTATGTGCGTACCCATTTAGTGAAACCCAGGGTGGGCGGTTTCACGCCGGATAAGCTGGGGTATTACTACACCAAAGACATGTACATTAAAAAATAGCCCTCTGGATAGCGGTCATGGGCGCTGATTTTCTGTGCGAACTGCCTGAAATTCAGACGAATAACACAAAATTGTTTGTTTTTAAGGCAGTTGAACAAAATGGTGCTTTACAGCATCCGCCGAGGTGTTTATAGTGCGCCTCACACCGGAAGTGTGGCCGAGCGGTTGAAGGCACCGGTCTTGAAAACCGGCGACCCGAAAGGGTTCCAGAGTTCGAATCTCTGCGCTTCCGCCATATAAAAGAAGGGGTTACCGAAAGGTAACCCCTTCTTGCTTTTACCTGTAGCCGTCCTGACTGCACTTCACCTTCACCTCCCGACTCCGCAAACCCGCCATGTCTGTAGCGTTATCGCTGGCGAAAAGGTGACGATCAATCCATTGCAAATGGTTGTTATTTTAATTATTCAGCCTCTCGTTATAAACGGCAATGGTGCTGAGGAATAAAAACCATTCGGCAAAATATCTTCGTCTATACTTGGAAAAATGATGATTTACCTGCCATGGTTTTTACGCAGATACAGAGACCAGAGAGGTCAGCATGCCTGACATTAACCCGCAAAATATCAAAGAATTACGGGCGTTGGTTGAACAGCAATTACAGTACACATTGTGTGTTAGCTTAAATAAAGCTACGCATGGCGATATTTTTAACGCGGTGGCGCTGGCCATTCGTCATTTTCAACAGGATCATTTTTTGTTGAGCCAGACGCGGCAACGTGAAGAGCGTAAAAAGCGTGTTTACTATCTGTCGATGGAATTTTTACTGGGACAGTCGCTGCGTAATAACCTTTTGAATATGAATTTACTGGCGGAGATGCACCATGTGGTGAATGACCTGGGGTTTGATCTTGACCACCTTCTTGACGAAGAGCCCGACGCCGCGCTGGGTAACGGAGGGTTAGGGCGCTTAGCCGCCTGTTTTATCGATTCGATGGCTACCCTTGATATTGCCGCATCCGGGCATGGCATCAAATACGAATATGGCCTTTTTCGCCAATCCTTTCAAAATGACCAGCAGATCGAGCATCCGGATGACTGGCATTCCATGCACTCCCCGTGGCTGGTCGAACACCATGCTCAGCAAATCCTGATCCCGCTGGGGGGCTATATTGAACACAGCGAAGATATTGATGGCAATTACAATCCAATGTGGCTGGGTTGGAAAACCATCGTCGGTATACCCCATGACTATTTCGTTTCCGGTTACCGGGATACGACGACCAACAAGCTGCGGCTTTATAGCGCGGTGGCCTCTGACTCCTTTAATATCCATATTTTCAATCGCGGTGATTATATCAAGGCGGTGAGTGATAAAATCGCGTCGGAGAATATTTCAAAAATACTCTATCCATCCGATGAGGTGCTGACCGGAAAAGAGCTGCGGCTGACGCAAGAGTATTTTCTGGTGGCCTGTACGCTGCGGGATATATTTCGCGACTATGCCGAGGTTAATGACGATATTACTTTCCTGCCGCAGCATGTGGCGATTCAGCTGAATGACACCCATCCGGCATTAGCGGTGGTGGAGCTGATGCGTATCCTCGTCGATGAATACCGGCTGCCCTGGGAGCAGGCGTGGGAGATAACGCAAAACACCTGTGCCTACACGAATCATACGTTGATGCCGGAAGCGCTGGAGACCTGGCCGGTGACGCTGTTTGAAAAACTGCTGCCGCGTCATTTGCAAATTATATTTGAGATCAACCATCGCTTCCTTGAAGAGGTAGCCCGGCGCTGGCCGGATAAAAATCATCTGTTATCTTCGCTGTCTTTAATCGACGAACATCACGATAAGCAAATCCGTATGGCCAATCTGGCGATTGTCGGTAGCCATCGCGTGAACGGGGTAGCATGGCTGCATTCGGAACTGGTCAAGAAACAACTGGTGCCTGACTTCTATTTTATGACCCCGGAGAAATTTATAAATCAAACCAACGGCGTCACGCCGCGACGCTGGGTGCAGCAGGCTAACCCCGGCCTGGCCGCTTTTTTGCACCAACAGCTGGGGGAAGGGTGGCCAACCGATTTACCCTTGCTGTCCAGTCTGGAAAGACTGGCCGATGATACTGCTGTTATTGATAATATCCGGGCCATTAAATTTGCCAACAAAACCGCGCTCAGCCAGCTGGTCGCTCAACGCTATGGCATCGTCCTCGATCCGCTGGCGATGTATGATTGTCAGGTCAAACGTATTCATGAATATAAGCGTCAGTTACTCAATATTCTTCACGTGATCGCGCTTTATCTGGATATCAAAGAGACAGGGAAAACTATCGCGCCTAAGGTGCATTTGTTTGCGGGTAAAGCGGCGCCGGGCTATCGGATGGCGAAGCTGATTATTCAGTTGATTAATACCGTCGCCCGAAAAATTAACCGCGACCCGCAGGTTGCCGGGCAGCTTAAAGTAGTTTTCCTCGAAGATTATAAAGTTTCGCTGGCGGAAAAAATCATTCCGGCCACAGATCTCTCCGAGCAAATTTCCACCGCCGGGACCGAGGCGTCCGGCACCAGCAATATGAAGTTTGCCATGAACGGCGCGTTAACCATCGGCACCTATGATGGGGCGAATATCGAAATCCGCGAGGCCGTGGGGATCGATAATTTTTATCTGTTTGGCGCCGTGGCGGAAGAGATTGAAGAGAGCCGGCGCCTTGGGCATCACCATGATTTCTATCATCAGAACCCGGCTATGGCGCGTGTTGTCGATACCCTCGTGTCTGGGTTGTTCACCAGCGATCGTGAGCTGTTTGCACCACTTCACCACATGTTGACTGAGGGCGATCATTACTGTCATTTACTGGATTTCGACAGTTATTGTCAGGTCCAGCGGCAGGCGATGGCCGATTTTGAACTGCCGGAACAATGGCACCGTCGGGCCTTACTCAATATTTGTCGGATGGGAGAATTTTCCAGCGACAGAACCATACGTGGCTACGCCCGGGATATTTGGGGTATCACCTGCTAAAGAGAGAAAACGCCGGCCGAAAAAGGGACTCGTCGACGGATATCAGTCACTATTGAGGATGAGCATGAACGTTGAATTACATACCGAGCAGGGCGTAAAAATTATTGTACCTCTTGTGCGCCGACTGGATGCTTCCGTCGTGCAGGCGTTTAAGCAGCAGGTTCTGGAGGCTATCGACCCGGATACCAAAAACGTGCTGCTGGATCTGAGCCACGTCGATTTCATCGACAGTAGCTGTCTTGGCGCGCTGGTATCCATTCTGAAAAGCGTCAACGGTCAGGGCGAGCTGGTGCTGTGTTCGCTCAATGACACGATTAAAAACCTGTTTAAGCTCACCCGTATGGATCGCATCTTTTCTATTAAGGAGACTCGACAGGATGCGCTGAACACGTTCACTCAGTGATGACGTTGGTGCAGACCCGCGGGTGATGGGTCGCTCGCTTATTCTTCGACAATCCGCGCCTTCGGTTTGCTCAGCAGGAGCATCACCAGCGCGACGTAGGGCATCGGCTTCCAGAAATAGTAGCCCTGCAGCAGATGAATATTCTGGCGATTGAGATACTCCAGCTGGACCTGGGTTTCGACACCCTCGGCAATGATGCGCAGTGACAGCGTCCGGGCCATCTCTATCACGCAGTCCAGCAGCTTGCTTGACGGCGCCTCCCCGGTTACCCGGCCGACAAAACTCTGATCGATTTTGATATAGTCGAAAACCAGCTCGTGGAGACAGGAAAGCCCGGAATAGCCGGTGCCAAAGTCGTCCAGCGCGATGGAAAACCCGCGGGAGTGTAACGTATTGAGCTTGTCCACGACCGCGTCGTTGAGCAACAGCGGCTCCTGCTCCGTGATCTCCAGCATCAGCTTCACCGCTTTCCCCTCAAAGCCGCGCTGATAGTGCAGGCAGTCATCGATAAACGACGGGGCGTTAATGTGTGACACGCTGATATTCAGGCCAATATGAAACCCATCCGGCAGCTTACTGAAGATGGGATTCATCTGGGCGGCGACCTGCGCCATCAGGCTGCGGGTCAGCGGGATAATTAAGCCGGTACGTTCGGCCAGTGGAATAAATTCCGCGGGCGAACGCCGCTGTGTGGTAGCATTTTTCCAGCGGGCGAGAATTTCCACACCGTATATCTCCCCCGTTTTCCCATTCACGACGGGCTGGTAGAAGGGAACGATATACCCCTGGGCGATGGCGTAGCGCAGGTTTTCTTCTTCAGAGGTATAGACATTCAGGTATTTGCGCAGCAGGAAATAAAATAATAGCGAGACAGAGAAAATGAAAATCAGCAGACCGAAGCCATTTTGAAATAAGCGACTGGGGCTAAAAAAAGGCGACTCGGGATAGATAATGCGAAACGGGTAGTCCGGTGAGCTAAATATATCCTGATGCGGGCTGGCTTTCAGCGGCCCCACATCGCCATATCTGGCGATCATCTGATGGTTGACCGAGAGCGCCAGTCCGGCGTTATCCTCATCGCTATACAAGGCATCGCGCAAATGGATGTCGCTGATACTGACAATGACTCTCACCTGCGCTGAACGCGTATGATAGATCAGCACCGGCCGCTTGTTAACCATCATCCTGGCGGGCAGCAGCTGCAGCTTCTCATCAGGCAAGGATTCCGGATGGAGCGTCAGGACTCGGTTGCCGGGGAGTGATGAGCACCACACCTGGCCATCTTTTATCAGCAGAATAGTGCGCAGATGAGGCTGCAGGGCGGCCTCCGTTCCGAGCTGAAATTGACCCTGACCAGAGCAACCGCTGCGGCTAACGTTCAGCGCCGTGGCCGTCGCCGCATGGGCCTCATCCAGAATGGCTGCGATCTTTTTCGCCGCCTGACGGGCGGCCGCGACATGAGTCGCCTGGTCCGAATGCCACAGTTGCCAGTTAATGACGAACACGCCAGCAAGAAACACCACCAGCGCCAGGGAAAAGGCAATCCATGCGTTTCGCCGCTTTATCTCTTTCATTTATCGTGCGTGCCAGGGTGAGTGTGCATAAAGTTAATCATCCCTCTGACGGTAAAGGCTTTTTAATGATCGTAGAAGGGGGATATCTTTCGTGATGACGGCGCATATTAAAAACATGATCAGTATCACAATACCCGCCAGCAAAGACCGCAGATAACGTGCAGAGGCGGCTGTTCTGTCACGAAGGTAATAAAAAAATCGCAGCTTAATGTTTTCTTAATCTAAATTTCGGGAGTGGATGGTTTTAAGCATTTTCTAATCCCTAATAACCGACCGGCGCTATTTTTTGCTTTTTTAAGTTTATGATAATTGTTTTCATTATCATTCTTTTTTTGCTGTGATTTAATCCTCTCCGCTCAGGCTATTTACCGTTTATTGCCCTATTTCATTAAGGATGCGTTCATGAAATTTCGCTTATCGCCCCTCCGTACGGCAGCGCTGGTTGCCGCTTCTCTGTTTCTGGCGCCGCAGGGGATGGCGGCTGACGCTCAGAACGGGATTGTGGTTTACAACGCCCAGCACGAAAATCTGGTGAAGTCGTGGGTGGATGGATTCACCAAAGAGACCGGTATTAAGGTCACGCTGCGCAATGGCGATGACAGTGAACTGGGTAATCAGCTGGTTCAGGAAGGCTCCGCGTCGCCGGCCGATGTGTTTCTGACCGAGAACTCGCCGTCGATGGTGCTGGTCGATAATGCCAAACTTTTCGCCCCGCTGGATGCCGCCACCCTGCAGCAGGTTCCGGCGCAGTACCGTCCGCAGCATGGGCGCTGGATCGGCATTGCCGCGCGCAGCACCGTTTTTGTCTACAACCCGGCGAAAATCAGCGAGGCGCAGCTGCCGCATTCCCTGATGGATCTGGCAAAACCGGAGTGGAAAGGGCGCTGGGCGGCTTCGCCATCGGGGGCTGATTTCCAGGCTATCGTCAGCGCGATGCTGGCGCTGAAGGGTGAGCAGGCGACTCTCGACTGGCTGAAGGCGATGAAAACCAACTTTGTCGCCTATAAAGGCAACAGCACGGTGATGAAAGCGGTCAACGCCGGACAGATCGACGGCGGGGTGATCTACCACTACTACCGCTTCGTCGATCAGTCAAAAACCGGCGAAAACAGTAAAAACACCCAACTGTATTACTTCAAACACCAGGATCCGGGCGCCTTCGTCAGCATTTCCGGAGGCGGTGTGCTGGCTTCCAGCAAACATAAGGCGCAGGCGCAGGCCTTTATTAAATGGATCACCGGCAAGCAGGGGCAGGATGCACTGCGCACCAATAACGCCTTCGAATATGCCGTGGGGGTAGATGCGGCCTCTAACCCGAAACTGACCCCGCTGAAAGACCTGGATGCACCGAAGGTAGAACCTTCCTCGCTGAACAGTAAAAAGGTCATTGAGCTGATGACGCAGGCTGGCCTGCTCTGATCCTGAGGAAGTGATGTTGCTATGTCTGTTCTGAGTTTGTCGCTCGGAAAGAAAACAGGACGCCTGCCCGAGCGCAGGCGTCCTGCATTTCCGATGGTGGCGTTAGCGCTGCTGTTTTCATTGCTGGCGCTGTTGCCGTTAGGGTTTGTGGTGGCGGTTGGGTTCGACACCGGCTGGCCGACCATTAAAGCGCTGGTCTTTCGTCCGCGGGTAGGGGAGCTGCTCAGCAATACCCTGTGGCTGACGGTGCTGGCGGTCCCCATCAGCATTGTGCTCGGCGTGACGCTGGCCTGGCTGACGGAACGTACTGCCCTTGCCGGTCGGCAGCTGTGGTCGGCGCTGGCGGTAGCCCCGCTGGCGATCCCGGCCTTTGTCCAGAGCTACGCCTGGGTCAGTGCCGTGCCTTCGCTGCATGGCCTCTCCGCCGGGGTGTTTCTCTCGGTGCTCGCCTACTATCCGTTTATTTATATGCCGGTGGCGGCCGTGCTGCGCCGCCTCGATCCCACCCTTGAAGATGTCGCCGCGTCGCTGGGCACGCCGCCGTGGAAAGTGTTCTTCCGGGTGGTGCTCCCGCAGCTGCGTCTGGCAATCTGCGGCGGTGCGCTGCTGGTGGCCCTGCATCTGCTGGCGGAATATGGCCTGTATGTGATGATCCGCTTCGATACCTTCACGACCGCTATTTACGATCAGTTCCAGTCGACCTTCAGCGGTCCGGCCGCCAATATGCTGGCAGGCGTGCTGGCCTTGTGCTGCCTGGCGATCCTGCTGCTTGAGAGCGCCTCACGCGGTAAAGCGCGTTACGCGCGTATCGGCGCCGGGGCGGCCCGCGAGCAGAAGCGGCTTGTGCTGGGTAAAGGGGCCGCTTTTGGCGCGCAGCTACTGCTTCTGCTGCTGGTGATGCTGGCGATGGGGGTTCCCTTACTGGTCCTGTGCCGCTGGCTATGGCTGGGCGGCATCGACAACTGGCTGCATGCCGATCTCTGGCATTCTCTGCGCCAGACCCTGCTCCTGGGGGCGGGCGGGGCGCTGCTGACAACGGTTTGCGCGATCCCCATTGCGTGGCTCGGCGTGCGCTATCCGCGCCCGCTGTTCCGCCTGCTGGAGGGGTGTAATTACATCACCAGCTCGCTGCCCGGCATCGTCACCGCGCTGGCGCTGGTGACGGTCACCATCCACTACGCCCGTCCGGTGTACCAGACCGAAGTGACGCTGTTTCTGGCCTATCTGTTGATGTTTATGCCGCGTGCGCTGATTAACCTGCGCGCCGGTATCGCGCAGGCGCCGGTGGAGCTGGAAAACGTTGCCCGTAGTCTCGGACGCAGTCCGGCCCGCGCCCTGTGGAGTATCACTATGCGGCTTGCCGCGCCGGGCGCGGCCGCAGGTGCCGCGCTGGTGTTCCTTGGCGTCAGCAATGAGCTCACCGCCACACTACTGCTTTCGCCGTTAGGCACCCGCACCTTGTCGACCGGTTTCTGGGCGTTAACCAGTGAGATCGACTACGTAGCGGCGGCACCGTACGCGCTATTGATGATCGTCATTTCGCTGCCGCTGACCGCGGTTCTTTATATGCAGTCGAAAAAAATGGCAGGGTTGTAACATGCTGGAATTGTCTTCTATTTCGAAATCCTTCGCTGATGCGCTGGTCCTCGATAATCTCAATCTGACCGTAGCGCCGGGGAGCCGGACGGCCATTGTTGGTCCGTCCGGCTCGGGGAAGACCACGTTGCTGCGCATTCTCGCCGGTTTTGAAACGCCCGATCGCGGGCGGATCGTCATGCACGGTAAGTCTCTGTTTGCCGACGGTGTGTTTGTCCCCGCCCACCAGCGACGGATCGGCTATGTTCCGCAGGAAGGGGCGCTGTTTCCTCATCTTAATGTTGCGGACAATATCGCCTGGGGACTCGACGCCAGCCGTGAGGAGAAGCGTCGCCGCGTGGGGGCGCTAATGGAGATGGTCGCCCTCGACGCTGGTCTGGCGAGTCACTGGCCACACGAAATTTCCGGTGGCCAGCAGCAGCGTGTTGCCCTGGCCCGCGCGCTGGCTCAGCAGCCGGCGCTGATGCTGCTGGATGAGCCGTTTTCTGCACTGGATACCGGGCTGCGCGCCAGCACACGCAAAGCGACGGCGGACCTGCTGGCCGAGACGGGGATCGCCTCGATTCTGGTGACTCATGACCAGAACGAGGCGCTGTCGTTCGCTACGCAGGTGGCGGTAATGCGTCAGGGGCGCTTCGCCCAGGTTGGAACCCCGCTGACGGTTTACTCGCAGCCGGTGGATGAAGAGACGGCGTTATTTCTTGGCGATGCCCTGATCCTCCCCGCACGCCTTAGCCCCGGCCGGGCAAGCTGCGCGCTGGGGGACCTGGCGACGGACGCACTGCATCCTGCTGGCGAAGGTAGGGTGATGCTGCGTCCGGAACAGCTGAGCGTCAGTGTGAGCGGGCCGCAGGAAAGTACCGCCATTATCCGCGATGTCGATTTCTCAGGCCAGCTTTCCACGTTGACGCTGTCGATGGCTGGGCACGAGCGGCCGATTGTCCTGCGAACCGTGAGCCAGCCGGCGTGGCAGCCCGGCGCGATGGTGAGACTGACGGTCAGCGGCAAGGCGCGAGTGTTTAGCGGCTAATCCCTGAGCAGGCGGCGCCGGCTATCGACGGCGCCGCACGGAAAGCTAATTAGATGGCGGATGAAGCCGCTAGTATCCGCGCCACTGACCTCGTCGCCATGGAGTGGTAGTACGTTGGAACAATTCCGCGGGGTCAGTCCAGTTCCCGCCATTTTACCGAACCGTCGCTTTTTCATTCGTCCCGCTACGCTTAACTGTTATCCTGTCTCGCGATCGGCCCTGTTGTTACCATGAGACACCGCTATGCCTGAACTCCATACTCCTGCGAATCGCCCCGGCCCGGCCGCTGTGGCCCGGGTGACGCTCCTGCCTGCGCTGCTGGTTATCGTCGCTGTTGCTGTCGGCTGCGCCCTGGTGTCGCCTCCGGTCGGTACACGACACGAGATCCTGACTAACCCCGGCCTCTATATCGATCTGCTGGCGTTGTTGTTTCTGGTGTTTATGCTGTGGAGCTCGGCGAAGGTGCGGATGAGCCACATTGCCGTCAACTGGGTACGCTATGGGCTGCTGTTGTGGATTGCCGGCGGCACCTTTGATGTGATGGATGAGATCGTGGTTCAGCCGCGCTGGATGGGCTACTACTGCGAAGATCTGCTGCGCCTCTCCGGGATGCTGCTGACCGTGGTGGGGGTCTACAAAATTATTGAGCGAATCAATTTGCTGTACGTCGATGCGCGCTCGCAATCCCTGAAGGATGAACTGACCCAGTTACCCAACCGGCGTTTTTTCATTGATACCATTCGCGAGAAGTCCGGGCATGCGCTGGGACTCATGATTCTGGATATCGATTTTTTTAAGAAAATCAACGATAGCTGGGGCCACCTGGTGGGGGATGAAGTGTTATTTTCGCTGGGGAAACAGCTGGCGAAACTAACCAGCGAGCAGGTCCAGCCGGCGCGGATCGGTGGGGAAGAGTTCGCCATTATCGTCGATGGCCTGTCGGAGCCCGAGCTGCACGCTCTGGCGCAGTCGATCCTTGCTAACGCTCGCACCATCCTGATCAATCATCAGACGCCGCTGTCGATCAGCATTGGCGTCGGAACCTGGCGGCCAGGCGAAGCGCAGGAGACGTTTATCCGTAAAGTCGACGAGGCGCTGTACAAGGCCAAGCATAACGGCCGCGGCCGCGTGGAGTGGGCGCCATCTGCCGGTGCGGCAGGTTAGGCCTGCTGCGCGCTACGGCAGTGTCGCCGATACTCCGATGGCGAGCGTTCTGTGTAGCGTTTAAAAACCCGGCAAAAATAGTTGCTGTCGACAAAGCCGCAATTGTGCGCAATCTCTTTCACCTTCAGGTCATAGCCGCGCAATAGCTGCTTCGCCTTTTCCAGACGGACACGGGTCAGATATTCATTAAATCCCACCGAGCCTGATTTCTGAAAAATATGCGAAAGATAGTTGGGCGTGATGTGAAAACGTTTGGCTACCGATTCCCGCGTCAGCGGTAGACTGAGATTTTCCTCGAGGTAGTCCTGGACGGCGAGAAACAGATCCCGGCTGCGGCTGACGCGCATCTCCAGCCCGACCAGCTGTTCACGACAATGACTCAGCAGCGCGGCGATCACCAGTCGCGCGGTCAGCGGATCGGGCTGCAGGCTGACTTCATTCAGGCTCAGCAACAGGTAGGAACCCACGCGCGGCCCAAGCCGGGAAACGCTCTGTTTTTCCGTGTACAGGCTTTTTCCGTCCCAGCGCTGAATACTGAATCCCAGTTTCTGCCGACCAAACAGAATGCTCAGGGTAGTGGCCGGACCGGTCCACTGCGGCAGCGTCCACTTCCCCGCCTGCACGTACAGTACCTGCAGCGTGGTTAACGTCGAGGCCGCCAGCGGCAGTCCCTGTTCATTCAGTTGGCCCTCCAGCACAATTTCCAGACGCGGAAACGGCACGTTGAAGGCGAGGGCAGGCACGGAGATATCCGGCTCAGGAAATCTCACCTGTAAGTGATCTTTTTGACCGATTAACCGATGCAGTATATCCGGCAGATCTTCAATCATTCTTTGCCCTCAGCATGCGCATTATCCTGTTGATGGTAATCTATTTTTTCCTTCCCGGCAGCGTTAGTTTAGCCATTTTGCGCAGCGGATTGCCGGCCAGCTGTAGCGCATGCATCGCCGGAAAAGAGATTATTGATGTCCATCACACTTTGTGGGCTCGCGTACGTATGTCCAGTTTTTTGTAGCGCTCGCCTCGTGTCATGCCGCGGAGGGACCAGTAGAGTTTGTTTGTGTTATCGGAACGTTAAAAAGGAACGTAAAATGAACTCATCATCGGCTAACTTTCTCGATGCGTTAGGCGCCAGCCAGACGCTCAGCGCGCAAATGAAACACGAGCTCGACACCCTCGGCTACACCGTCGTGCATAACGTCGTTGACGCCCAGTGGCTGAGCGAAATGCGCCTGCTCATTGACACCCTGGTTGAACGCGAAGGCGATAATCTGGCGATGGAGCACCATCAGGAGGCGACGGCGACGCGGATCGCTAACCTGATTAATAAGGGGGTTATCTGGGAGAAAGTCTGGTCACACCCGCTGATCCTCTCCGCTTGTCGCTATATCTTCAACGGGGATTTTAAAGTCTCCAGCCTGAACGCCCGCGAGGCGCTGTATAACGGCGGCCACCAGCCGCTGCACGCCGACTGGAAAAAGCCGCGCCCGGATTTTCCCAAAGTCCACCTGGTGAATACCATCTGGGCGATAGACGATTTGAGCGCCGCCAACGGCGCGCCGCGGATCATTCCTGGTACCCACCTCCGCCCCGAGTTACCAGAGGAGGTGCTGGCCGACCCGGAACAGGCCCATCCCGATGAGATTGTGTTTGCCGCGCCGGCTGGCAGCGTGATGATCTACAACGCCCACGCCTGGCACGGCGGCACCCGTAATCGTGAAGGCAGCAGACGACGCGTACTGCATGGGTTATATATCGATCGTGCGGATACGCCGCAGCAGGACCAGCGGCGTTGGCTCACGCCGGAGACGGCAAGCCGCCTGACGCCGGCGCAAAAGTGGCTGCTGGATGTAGAATAAGGTCTGTCGCCGGTCAGGGAAGTTCTACATAGACGACCGGCTTTTTCATGATGCTTTTCACGGCCTCGACGATCTGCTGCGGCTGCAGCAGGAAGCTCTTGATGCTGGTTTTAATCGTCCGCAGGCCGCGAAAGCGATGAGGGTCGTCGATTTCGATATCCGTCACCAGCAGCACCACTTCGGCGCGGGCGATATCTTCCGCGGTGATCCGATTTTCTACGCCGAGCGCCCCCTGGGTTTCCACCTTCAGGTGCCATTTTTCATGATGACCGACCTTTTCCAGTCGTTCGGCGGCCATGTAGGTATGCGCCACCCCGCTGACGCAGGCGGTGACGGCGACAATATTGAAGTCCATAACATCCTCCTGGCGTTAACCGCCGATAGTGACGTGGAAACCGGCCGCTTCGGCCATCACCCGATATGGTTGAATTTCCGCTTCGTCAGGCGCTTTCACGCTGGCCAGCGTCCAGGGTTTGCCCAGCAGACGGTATTTGGGCTCGCCATATTGATGAAACGGCAACAGGTGCATTTCTTTTAGCGCGAAAGGGGCGAGGAACGCCAGAATCTGGCGAAAATTATCGGTATTCAGTGTGTAGCCCGGGATCAGCGGCACCCGCGGGATCAGGTTGATTTTTCTCGCCGCCAGCTGGCGAAAATTGTCCAGCACCCGTGGCTGATTCATTCGCAGCAGCGACCGCGCCCGCTCAGGTTCCATGATTTTAAAATCAAACAGCACTTCATTGCAGGCTTCGGCCACCGGCAGGAAGCGGTCAAAAGCGCCGTCGCCCGCGGTTTCGATGGCGGTGCGGATCCCCCACTGGCGCAGGCGCTGGAGAAAGCGGGCGGCAAACCCGGCCTGCATGAGCACTTCGCCCCCGGAGAGGGTGACGCCGCCGCCGGAGGCGCGAAAGAAGACCTCATCCTTCAGCACCTCCTGCAACAGGTTATCCAGCGTCACATCGCGGCCAATCTGTTCCCACGCACCGGACGGACATTCGGCGACGTCCTGCTGGCAGCGGGTGCAGCGCAGGCATTTGCTCTCCCGGCGCAGGGTCTGAATCCTGGGTGAAATTGATTCGGGATTGGCGCACCACGGGCAGGTATGAGGGCAGCCTTTAAAAAAGACCACCGTGCGGATCCCCTGGCCATCGTTGAGCGAGTAGCGCTGGAGGTTAAAAATACGCGCCCGGTCGGCGCGCGTGTCGATGACCTCACAGCTGATGCGCGGTGCGGCGGATAATGTCATCCTGAATCTCCTTCGACAGCTCAACAAAGAAGGCGCTGTAGCCCGCGACCCGTACCACCAGACCGGCAAAGTCCTGCGGCCGCTGCTGCGCTTCACGCAGGGTGTCGGCATTGACCACGTTGAACTGAATATGCTGCAGCTTGAGCTTGCAGAAGGCCTGTAAAAAATCGGCCAGTTTGTTCAGGCCGCCGTCGCCGGCCAGCGTTGCCGGAGTGAATTTGACGTTCAGCAGCGTACCGTTCGACAGCAGATAGTTATCCAGCTTGCTGACCGATTTCAGCACTGCCGTCGGCCCCTGGGAATCCTGACCGACCATCGGCGACAGGCCGCCGTCCGCCAGCTGTTCGCCGGCCAGTCGCCCGTCCGGGGTGGCGCCCACCACCGAACCCAGCGGCACGTGCGCGGAGACGGTGTAGGAGCCGGGGGTAAAATGGCCGCCGCGCGGGTTCAGATACTGCTCGACTTCTTTGCAGTAAAAACGCAGCAGATCGGCGCTAATATTGTCGACATCGTCGATATCGTTGCCGTATTTGTCAAAATGGTTAATCAGCCGGGCGCGGATTTTTTCCCCTTCTGGCGTCTGGAAATTGGCTTTCAGCACGGCCATCAGTTGGTCAAAGCTGAGACGCTGCTGGTCGAAGACCATACCCTTCAGGGCGTACAGCGAATCGCTCAGGTTAGCGATTCCGATACCCTGAACGCCGGAGAAGTTATAGCGCGCGCCGCCAGCGGTGATATCTTTGCCGTGCTGCACGCAATCTTCAATGAACGAGGAGAGCAGCGGGACCGGCGCCCAGTCGCGGTGGCCGATATCGCAAATGTTGCTGCCCTCGACCATCAGCTTGATGTAATGGCGAATTTTGTCGCGGATCTGGCAGATAAGGCCGTCCCAGCTGACGTCAGGCTGATGTTCATTTTCCTGCAGCACAATTTCCATCACCTTCAGCAGATTAAACATGGCGATATCATGCAGGCCGTAGGTGCGCCCTGGAATAGAGAGCTCCACGCAGCCGACCACCGCGTAATCGCGGGCATCTTCCAGCGACACGCCGCGGTTAAGGAAGGCCGGCACGACCACCTCATCGTTGAAAATCTGCGGGATCCCGGTACCCAGGCGAATGGTCTCAGCGGTTTTACGCAGGAACGGGCGATCAATCAGCTCGTTGACCCGCACGCCCAGATTCGGCTGCGGCAGCTGAACGTTTTGATAGGCGTCGAGGCATAAAAATGACAGCACGTTGACCGCGCTGCGCCCGGTGTCCGTCAGCCCGCCGAGCAGGGCGGTATAGCCGGTGGGAAAACCCGCGAAATAGCGCGCGCTGCTGGAGGAGCGTAGCAGGACGATATCGTTGCATTTCACCCACAGCGACTCCAGCAACTCCTTGAGATACGCGGGATCCTGACCCTGATTCAGCGATGCCTGATAAAACGGCAGCATATACTGGTCAAAACGCCCCAGCGAAATCGAGCTGGCATTGGATTCGTACTGCAGAATGATATTCATATACCAGAACAGCTGGCAGGCCTGGGGGAAGTCCGTTGGCCGGTGCTGCGCGTTGTGGCGCGAAATAGCGGCGATAGTTAACAGCTCCTGCTGACGCTGCGGGTCCTGACAGTGCCCAGCCATCTCCTCGGCCAGCGCGGCGTAGCGCAGAATATGGCGCTGGGAAGCTTCCAGCAGGATCAGTACCGCCTGATAAAAGGGGTTCTCCGGTTGCCGGGCGCAGTGCGTTTTGAGTTCGGCGACCAGGGCGCCAAGGCCATGATTCAGCAGCCGTGGATAGTCGATGATGATATGGCCCTGGCCTTTATCGGTCTGGTTCACGCTGAATATCTGGGTGTTGACGGCGGCCTTGACCTCTTCGGTCATCTGGCCGTTGATGAAATCTTTCATTGAACGCTTTTCCCAGTAGGGGTACAGCGTTTCGCGGTAGATTTGCTTATCTTCTTCGCTTATTGCGAAGCGGTCCTGTGGGCGGGTCGGAAAGGCGTCGAGCTCGTTGAGCAGCCAGTAGGGGTCCATCTCGGGCGACATAATCCCTGCCCGCGGTTTGACGGTGCGGTTGCCGGCGATCAGTTCATCCTCACGAATCGAAATCATCACCTTATCGAGGATCCACGCGGTGGCTTTCGCCCGGCGGATAATCACCGGCTCGCCCTCCGTCTGCCGATGGCTGGCAGTGTAGAGTAATGCGCGCTCAAGGGAGATTTCGCGCGGCTGGGCGAACAGGCTGGCTTTCAGGCGTTGGGTACGATTCGTCATGATAAACTCCATGTTGTGGCGAAGGGCGCGAAGGCGCCCTTTTAAGGCTTCAGGCGCTCTGGGAAAGGTGGCTGTCTATCTTGTTCATGATGGCGTCGGCGCGCTTGACCGCATCGCTGATATTGACGCGCACGATAGTTTTCCCGGCAAAACGCTCTTCGAATTTGATGCCGATATCTTTGGTCAGAATGACCATATCGGCGGCGGCAATCTCCTCCGCCGTCAGTTCGTTTTCAATGCCAATGGAACCCTGCGTTTCAACCTTGACCTGCCAGCCTTTGGCTTTGGCGGCGCTTTCCAGCGATTCAGCGGCCATGTAGGTGTGAGCCACGCCCGACGGGCATGCGGTGACAGCGATAATGTGGGTCATAATCTGTTCCTTCCAGTCTGTTAGTTAATTTCGAAATCAAGGTCTAGTTCATCGTCAGCGGCGACGTCAGTGGGTTTCTTTTTGGCGAAGGCTTTCAGCAGGATGACGCAGGCAGCGCTGACGCAGGCGCCGACCAGCAGCGCGGCAACAAAGCCGAGCTTGCCCTGGACCACCGGCAGCACGATGAGCCCGCCCCAGCCGGCGTAACACTGGGCGCCCATCAGCGCGGCGGTGACGCAGCCGCTGGCGGCGCCAATCATATTGGCCGGAATGACGCGCAGCGGATCCGCGGCGGCAAAGGGAATCGCCCCTTCGGTCACGCCGACACAGCCCATCACCAGCGCGGCTTTGCCGGTTTCCCGCTCTTCGGCGGTGAAATATTTGCGGCCAATCAGCGTCGCCAGCCCCATGCCCAGCGGCGGTACGGCGATACCGACGGCAGCGATAGCCACCACGCTGTAGACGCCCTGCGAAACGCAAATCAGCATGAAGGCGTAGGCTACTTTGTTCACCGGGCCGCCCATATCAAAGGCCAGCATCAGACCCATAATGATGGCCAGCACCACGATGCTGCCCTCGCGTATCCCCTGCAGCCAGCCGGTCAGGTTAGCGGTCAGCGCGCCAACCGGCTCGCCAAGCCCCCACATCATGATCCCGGCGGTGATAAAGGTGCCGACGATGGGAATGATGAAAATCGGCATCACCGAGCGCAGAACTTTATGTACGGGGATTTTTTTCAGGTAATAGACCACCAGGCCGCCAATCATGCCGGCGATCAGCGCGCCGAAGAAACCGGCGCCAAAGCTGTTGCCCACCCAGGCGCCGATGGCGCAGGGGGCCAGCGCGGCGCGGTCAGAAATGGAGTAGCCGATGTAGGCGGCGAGAAAGGGCACCATCAGCGTCAGCCCGGCGACGCCGATATCAAAAAGTTTCTTCAGATTAGGGTCGGTGGCGGCATCGGGTACCGCGCCTTTGCCATACAACATGAAGGAGACCGCCAGCAGGATCCCGCCGGAGACCACGAAGGGGATCATATGTGACACGCCGGTCATCAGATGCTGGCGGGTATTTTTTAGTATTTGCACCAGTTCGTTCATTGCTTGCTCCTGAGCGCTGTAGGGCCCGTGACAGTTATGGATGGCTCAACATTAGAAAAAGGGCGTCGCATAAAACAGTAGAGAAAAAGTGCATTTACTGGATATTTGTAAGGTGAGAAAAGAATTGCGATCCACCTCAAATCTTAGTGATGACAGGAGAGATGAGCGCTAACAGGGTGGAATTGTGATGGCGGGCATAAAAAAATATTGTGTGTACAATAGTCCAGTAATTGCCAGTTTTATCACCTAGTCCCTGGGGCCGTCTTTTATTACTTTTTGAGGAAATAATGGATTGCTCTGGAGGAAGGCGATGGCTCTGGTCATTGAATTTACATGTGATTTGCCCAACGGCGTGCATGCGCGTCCGGCCAGTCTGGTCGAAACGCTGTGTAACCGTTTTTCATCAGCGGTTGAGTGGCGGAACTTGCGCCGCGAGACCGGCGGAAATGCCAAGAGCGCGCTGGCGATTATCGGCAGCAATACCCTGAAGGGCGACGCCTGCCAGCTGCTTATCAGCGGCGAAGATGAAGCTGAAGCATTCGCCGCGTTAACGGCTTTTATGCGCGATGAATTTCCCCACTGTGACGCGCCGCTGCCCGCAGCGCCAACGCTGGATGTCCAGCCGGTGCCAGAGTCGCTTTCGCGGCTGAACCCGACGCTGTTTCATGCCCACCCGGTGTGCGCCGGCAGCGCGGGAGGGACGCTGGTTCATCTCAAATCACGCGATCTGCACGAGCTGGGTGAACTGCCCGTCGCCGCCAGTCCCGAACAGGAGCAGGCGGCGCTGGATAATGGCCTGCGCCTGCTGGTGAAAGATATCGAGCTGCGGCTGCTGGACAATGACGGCACCGCCAGCGCGATCCTGGAAGCTCACCGTTCGCTGGCGACGGATGCCTCGCTGCGCCAGCACCTGCTTGGCGGTATTCTCACCGGGTTGAGCTGCGCCCAGGCGATTGTCGCCACCGGCGACCACTTCTGCGCCCAGTTCCGCGACTCCGGCAACAGCTATCTGCAGGAGCGGGTACTGGATGTACGCGACGTTTGCTTCCAGCTGTTACAGCATATCTACGGCGAAGCCCGTTTCCCGGCGCCGGGCCAGTTGCGGGAAGCGGCCATTTGTCTTGCCGACGAGCTGACCCCCAGCCAGTTTCTGGAACTGGATAAAACGCATCTCAAAGGGCTGCTGCTGCGCAGCGGCGGCACCACCTCGCATACCGTGATTCTGGCACGCTCATTCAATATCCCTACTCTGGTAGGCGTGGATTTAGCCGCGCTGCTGCCGTGGGTGGATACGCAGGTGCAGATTGACGGCAACGCCGGGCTGCTGGTGGTGGATCCGAGTCCGGCGGTAGCGCGCTACTATCAGCAGGAGGCCTGGCTACAGGCGCAAATCCGGCAACAGCAGCAGGTATGGCTGGATAAAGCCGGGCAGACGCAAGACGGTATCCGCGTGGAGATCGCCGCCAATATCGCCCATTCGGTGGAAGCGGTGGCGGCATTCAACCAGGGCGCGCAGTCGGTAGGGTTGTTCCGCACTGAAATGCTGTATATGGATCGCCCGAGCGCGCCGTCGGAAGATGAGCTCTACAACATCTTCTGCCAGGCGCTGGAACCCGCTGCCGGGCGCAGCATTATCGTGCGGACTATGGATATCGGCGGTGATAAGCCGGTGGCCTATCTCAACATCCCTGCGGAAAACAATCCGTTCCTCGGCTACCGCGCGGTGCGCATCTATGAAGAGTATCAGGCGCTGTTTCACACTCAGCTACGGGCGATTTTACGCGCCTCGGCGCACGGCTCGCTGAAGATTATGATCCCGATGATTTCATCAATGGAAGAGATCCTGTGGGTGAAAGAGCGACTGGCGGAGGCCAAACAGTCGCTGCGCGCCGAGCAGATCCCGTTTGATGAAAAGATCCCGCTCGGCATCATGCTGGAAGTGCCGTCGGTGATGTTTATCATCGATCAGTGTTGTGAAGAGGTGGATTTCTTTAGCATCGGCAGCAACGACTTAACGCAGTATCTGCTGGCGGTCGATCGTGATAATGCGAAAGTGACACGCCATTATAACAGCCTGAATCCCGCCTTCCTGCGCGCGCTGGACTATGCGGTACAGGCGGTGCATCGGCAGGGGAAATGGATTGGTCTGTGCGGCGAACTGGGGGCCAAAGGATCGGTGCTTCCGCTGCTGGTAGGCCTCGGTTTAGATGAATTGAGCATGAGCGCGCCGGCGATCCCGGCGACCAAATCGCGCCTGGCCCAGCTGGACAGCCGCGCCTGCCGCCAGCTGCTGAATCAGGCCATGCAGTGCCGTACCTCACTGGAAGTGGAGCATCTGCTGGCCCAGTTCCGCATGCGTCAGCAGGATGTGCCGCTGGTGAGCGCCGAGTGCATTACGCTCAATAGCGACTGGCGCAGCAAGGAGGAGGTGCTGAAAGGGATGACGGATAACCTGCTGCTGGCCGGACGCTGCCGCTATCCGCGAAAGCTGGAGGCTGACCTGTGGGCCCGCGAGGCGGTGTTCTCCACCGGTCTGGGCTTTAGCTTCGCCATTCCGCACAGTAAATCCGAGCATATCGAGCAGTCGACCATCAGCGTCGCGCGGCTGGCGCAGCCGGTGATATGGGGCGATGAAGAGGCGCAGTTTGTGATTATGCTGACGCTGAACAAGCACTCGGCGGGCGATCAGCATATGCGAATCTTCTCGCGGCTGGCGCGGCGCATTATGCACGCGGAGTTCCGTCAATCTCTGGTCTCCGCGGAGAGCAGCGAGGATATTGCCGACCTGCTGCGCCGCGAGCTGGAACTGTGATCTGCACACCGGCCAGCACCGCTGGCCGGTGTGCGCTTTACAAATCCAGCACCAGGCGGCCGCCTTTGGCGCGCGAGCAGCAGATCAGCATACTCTGCTGGCTGGCTTTCTCTTCCTCGCTGTAATACTGATCGCGGTGGTCCGCTTCCCCTTCCAGAATCATCGTTTCGCAGGTGCCGCACACCCCTTCGCGGCACAGGCATTCCACCTTCGCCGCTTTGTTATTCTCAATAACCTGCAAAATGGTCATGTCCTGCGGTACGGTAAATTCGCGTCCGGAACGCGCCAGCACCAGGGTAAACGCCTCTCCGCCTTTATCCTCAACGATAAACTGCTCAAAGTGCAGCTGACTGGCGGGCACCTGATGGCGTTCGGCGGCGGCTTTCACCGCCTCGTTAAGCGCCGCCGGGCCGCAGGTATACACGTGGGTTCCGGGCTCGAGGTCGGCGAACAGGCGCGGCAGGTCGAGACGGCTGCCGAGCGCTGATACATGAACATTGACCCGATCTCGCCACGGCGCGGCGCTGAGCGCATCGACGAAAGCATTATTGTCGGCGTCGTGGAAACAGTAGTGCAGCTGCCAGTCGGCCTGCTGTTGTTCCAGTTCCGGAATATGCGACAAGAATGGCGTAATGCCGATACCGCCGGCGATCAGCAGATGTTTTCGCGCCTGTGGTTCGATGGCGAACAGGTTGTTGGGCGTTGACACCGTCAGGGTATCGCCCGGGCGCACCTGCTGGTGCATAAAGCGCGAGCCGCCTTTGGAAGGCGACTCAAGACGCACCGCAATCTGCCAGCTGGTGGTATCCAGCGGCGAGCTCATCAGCGAATAGGCGTTACTGTAGCGCTGCTCGCCATCCTGCATCTGGACGATAATATGGCTGCCGCCGCTGAATCCCGGCAGCGGGGCGCCGGTCGGCGACACTAGCGTAAAACGCTTCACCTGGGCGGTGATCTGTTCAACATCGCGAACGATCGCCTCAAACATTTGATAATCAGACATCGCTGAACTCCATCAAAAATCCCGGCGTGGCCAGCGCCGCCGCCGGGAGAGGACATTTACAACCCCTGGCAGAGATACTTCATCTCCAGGTAATCTTCGATTCCGTGTTCCGACCCTTCGCGGCCAAGGCCGGACTGCTTCACTCCGCCAAATGGCGCGACTTCGTTGGAAATCAGCCCGGTATTGATGCCGACCATCCCGTATTCCAGCTGCTCGGAGACGCGCCAGATACGGGCGGCATCGTTGCTGTAAAAATAGGAGGCGAGGCCGTAGATAGTGTCATTTGCCTGTTCGATGACCTGCTGCTCATCGTCAAATTTCACCAGTGCGGCCACCGGGCCGAAAATCTCTTCCTGCAGCAGCAGTGACCCCGGCTGTACGTCGCCGATCACCGTAGGGGTGAAGAAATTACCGCCCAGTGGGTGCGCTTTACCGCCGGTTAACAACGTTGCGCCGCGGGTCAGGGCGTCGTCGAGCAGGGACTGGACTTTGCGCCCGGCGTCGGCGTTGATCAGCGGGCCAATCTGTACATCGGACTCGCTGCCATCGCCAACTTTCAGGGCGGCGACGCGGGCCACGAACTTATCGCAGAATTGGTCGTAGATGGCGCGATGAACATAGAAGCGGTTGACGCAGACGCAGGTTTGCCCGGCGTTGCGGAACTTGGCGATCAGCGCTCCCTCGACCGCTTTATCGATATCGGCATCGTCAAAGACGATAAACGGCGCGTTACCGCCGAGCTCTAAAGAGAGCTTTTTGATGGATTCCGCGCACTGGCGCATCAGTACGCGGCCAACTTCGGTCGAGCCGGTAAAGGAGAGTTTACGCACCCGCTCATCGCCGGTGAACACCGCGCCAATTTCGCGCGACTGGCCGGTAACGACGTTAATGACGCCCTGCGGGATCCCGGCCTGATTCGCCAGTTCCGCCATCGCCAGCGCGGTAAACGGCGTTTCGTTAGCCGGCTTAATCACCATCGTGCAGCCAGCGGCCAGCGCCGGGCCGGCCTTACGGGTGATCATCGCCGCCGGGAAGTTCCACGGGGTGATCGCCGCGCAGACGCCCACGCCCTGGCGGATCACCATCAGGCGTTTATCGGCGCCAGGGGAGGGGATTATTTCGCCGTTGGTGCGTTTGCCCTGTTCGGCAAACCACTCGATAAACGAGGCGGCATAGGCGATTTCGCCTTCGGCCTCCGCCAGCGGCTTGCCCTGCTCGGCGGTCATGATCTGCGCCAGCGCGGTTTTGTTTTCGAGGATCAGGCGGTGCCAGTTTTTCAATAGCGTGGCGCGCTGAGCGGCGGTTAATGCGCGCCAGGCCGGCAGCGCGGCCGCGGCGGCATCCACGGCCTGCTGCGCTTCCGCCCGACCCATATTAGGGATCTGGCCGAGCGCCGCGCCGGTGGAAGGATTGCTGACGGCAAGCGTCGTGCCGTCGGCGGCGTCGCGCCAGCTTCCGGCAATCAGCGCCTGCTGGCGAAACAGATCTGAGTGAAACACGGACATAGCAAACTCCTTCAACGATTACGGCTGGAACACCTGGGCCACCAGATTGTGGAAATGGGCGATACCGTGCTCGGAGATACCGCTGCCGCTGTTATCCGCCATAATGCGCCCCTGGCCGCGATAGCCGCGGGACTTCAGCCCCTTCTGCACGCTTTCCACCAGGCGTAAATCTTCCGGGCGGAACACGTCGCGATACCACTCAATCAGCGCTTTCTGATCGTCAGTCAGCTCTTCGTTGGTGAAATAGATGTCGTAATTCTGCAGAGTGGTCTCTTCATCCACCGGGAATTCATAGATCACGGTCATCATGCCCTTGATCGGCGTCACGTTGAACATGGTGCACGGCCACAGCCAGAAACCGTGGAACGCGGCGTCGGTACCTTCTTCGAATTTAAACGACTGCTCGGACGGCTTGGCGAAGCCATACTGCAGCGTCCATTTGCCGTGCATGGTGTGCCAGTAACGGTCAACCTGTACGGAATCCGAGAAGCCCGGGTGCGCCGGGCCGCAGTGGTAACATTCCAGATAGTTATCGACGATATTTTTCCAGTTCGCCGGGGTGAGAGTGGTAAAGCGCGCCGCCAGTTTCAGATCATGCACGTCCGGGCAGGCTTCCAGCACTTTGTCCTGCAGGCCCGGCAGCTGCGTTTCCACGCTCTCCGCTTGCGGGTTCATATTGATAAACACAAAGCCGGCATACTCTTCCAGGCGAACCGGCACCAGCGTTGCCTTTTCGCTATCGAAATTCGCCACGTTTTCGCAGTTGCGGGCGTGGGCGAGATTGCCGTCAAGCTTGAAGGCCCAGGCGTGATAGGGGCAGGTAATCACGTTTTTGGCTTTACCTTCACCGCTCAGCAGCTGGTGGCCGCGGTGCGGGCAGACGTTATAGAAAGCGCGCAGAATGTTGTCGCGGCCGCGGACGATAACGATATTTTCGCCAATGATCTCCCGGGTGATGTAGTCGTTCGGCCGGGCGACCTCGCTGCCGTGGGCGACGCAAATCCAGCTATTGGCGAAGATGCGCTCTTTCTCGTGCTCAAACGCCTGGCTGTCGGTATAAAAACGGGCCGGAATGGTCCAGGCATCCTGCGGATTGGCGCAAAAGTTAATCGGCAGAGTAAAGTCAGGGCTCAAATTGCTCATGTAAGGTCACCTTGTGATTATTGTCAGTAAGAGGTTTTACAGCGACTGGCCGTCGCCTTTGAGTACCGTGCCAACCGGTAGCGTCTCGGCTTTAATCATTGGCTCGGGCGTATGGGTTTCTATCTGATTGACCGGCACGTGGGCGTAGTCCTGTTTTAGCCAGCGCACGAAGCCGCCGGTTTTAATCAGTAAAATGGCCAGGAATGGTAGGGCGGTCAGCACCACGGTGGTTTTCATGGTCTCAAGCGAAGCGCCGGTAAACAGAATCGATAGCGGGATGAGGGTGATCACCACGCACCAGAACAGGCGCATGCCGCGATCCGGATCGTCGCCTTCGCGCAGGTTGCGGGTGCTGGTCGCTGCCATGGTGTAGGCCACCGCATCCATGTGCGAGGCGAGGAAAACAATCATCACAAACAGATAGGCGGCGAGGAACAGCTTACCTGCCGGCAGCGACATCAGGACCTGCTGGACGGCGGTTTCGCCGCCGAGAGTCTGCATCACCTGCGGTACGTTAATCACGCCGTTAACGAACTGGTGCATGGCGTAGCTTTCCATCACCCCAAAGAAGAACCAGCAGCCGGCGGTGCTACCAAGGAGCAGTCCCCATATCACCTCTTTGATTTTGCGCCCGCGGGAGACGCGGGTGACGAACATCGCCACGCCCGGAGTATAGGAGATCCACCACAGCCAGTAGAAGACGGTCCAGTTGCGGGTAAAGGCGCCGTCGCCGAGGGGATCGGTAAACAGACTCATCTGCAGGAAGTTCTGAGTCGTCAGGCCGACGGCGTTAATGATGTTATTGGTGATGAATTCGGTCGGACCAACCAGTAATACCACCAACGGCAGCAGAAACGCCCCCCAGCCGACCATTTTGCTCAGGCGCTGCAGGCCGTTGTTGATGCCAATCCACGAACTCATGCAGAAAATACCGCCGGAGAGCAGGATCACAAACGCCTGCACGGTGAAGTTATCCGGCAGCCCGGTCAGCGCTGACAGGCCGCGGGTGAAGGTGGCGGCAGTGACCACCAGCGAAATGGTTAACGCGCCGACGGTAGCGATCAGGAACATCAGGTCGACCAGACGGCCCCAGAAGCCCTGCGGACTCACTCCGGTGATCGCTGAAATGATCCCGGAGAGGCTGAGGCCTTTATTTTTCCGCACGTGGAAGTGATAGGCCATGATCAGCGAAGCGAGAGTGTAGGTCGCCCAGGCGCTAACCCCCCAGTGGAAGAAAGAATAAGGGATGCTGTATTCCAGCGCTTTCGGCGAGTGCGGAGCAATGTTCAGGCCCGGGGTCTGGTAATAATAAGCCCATTCGGCAACGCCCCAGTACAGCGTGGAGGAGCCGAGCCCGGCGCAGATAAACATAAACAGCCATGAGAGGGTACTGTATTCGACTTTGCCTTCGCCGAGACGGATATTGCCGTATTTGCTGGTGGCCAGATAGAGCACCAGTCCCAGCGCCAGCAGCACCAGTACCTGTACCGTGGAACCCAGCAGCCGGGTCACGCCGTTAAAAATCGAATCAGCCGCCTGCACGGTTTGGTGGGGGAAGAGACTTAATGTAGCGGCGATGAAAACAATGGCCGCCAGGCTGATGGCAATCAGCGGCACATCTTTTTTCTTTACGTTGCTCAACATGGGTGATCTCCTGGGCATGATTGCCCGTCGGTGGCTTTAGCCTGTCGTTGTTATCACGCTGTAGGGTCAAGGTTCGTAGCAAAAGCTATTAACAATCGGATTATTTCTTCGTTACATGAATTAAACAATTGGCCGTTTCGTGAAGCAATAAAACACGGAACGGAAATAATAAAAGGTGAATTGGCGCAGGTTCTGTCCTTTCAGGAATTAATAAAGTTCACCGCTGTGATGCGGTCCACTTGTCAATCGTGGGGGATTCTGCATAGCGAAAAGAGAGGGAAGTTGGAGGACCAGGCGCGCGGGTTTTCCCGGGTAGCGGCTGCGCCTTACCCGGGCTACGGTCCGTGCGGCCTGCCTTTAATGTATTCAGCATTGTTGCTGAAACTGCCAGTGTTGGCGGCCTCAACATCGCTGAGACGTTCCCGGCAGGTCGGGGCAGCCCGCAGGGATGCGGGCTGAGGGCCGTGTTTTTACATTATCGTGCCTTTTGTAGCCCCGGTAAGCGCAGCGCCACCGGGGAGCGGCGGGGTAATTACGCCAAAATGGCTTTGCAGATAGCGTCGCTGACCTGTTGCGTTGACGCGCTGCCTTTCATATCCGGGGTTTTCGGCCCGCTGGCAATCACCTGCTCAATCGCCGCCAGGATGCCGTTGTGCGCGGCGTGATAGCGCTCATCGCCGTTGCCGAGGAAATCGAGCATCATCGCCCCGGCCCATATGGTGGCGATCGGGTTGGCGATATTTTTACCGTAGATATCCGGCGCGGAGCCGTGAACCGGCTCGAACAGCGACGGGAAGGTGCGCTCCGGATTGAGATTGGCCGACGGTGCAATACCGATAGTGCCGGTACAGGCCGGGCCGAGATCGGAGAGAATATCGCCGAACAGGTTGGAGCCGACCACCACGTCAAAACGCTCCGGCTGCAGCACGAAGCGGGCGCACAGGATATCGATATGCTGCTTGTCCCAGCGAATATCCGGATAGTTTTTGGCCATCTCTTCCACCCGCTCATCCCAGTAGGGCATGCTGATCGCCAGACCGTTGGATTTGGTTGCGGAGGTTAGCGTTTTGCGTGGGCGGCTTTGCGCCAGTTCGAAGGCGTAGCGCAGGATCCGGTCCACGCCGCGGCGGGTAAAGACCGACTCCTGAATCACCACTTCATGCTCGGTGCCTTCATTGGCGCGCCCGCCGAGGGCGGAATATTCGCCTTCGGTATTTTCGCGCACCACGTAAAAATCGATATCGCCGGCCTTTTTACCCGCCAGCGGGCAGGGGACGCCGGGGAACAGACGCACCGGACGCAGGTTGACGTATTGGTCAAACTCACGGCGGAACTTCAGCAGCGACCCCCACAGCGAAATGTGGTCGGGAACGGTATCCGGCCAGCCGACGGCGCCGAAGTAGATGGCATCGAAGCCCTGCAGCTGCTCGCGCCAGTCGTCCGGCATCATCTTGCCGTGATGGGCATAATATTCGCAGCTTGCCCACTCCATCTGCTCGAAGCTCAATGACAGATCCCAACGCTGTGCGGCGGCTTGCAGCACACGAATCCCTTCAGGCAGAACTTCTTTGCCAATTCCGTCACCCGGGATGGCGGCAATACGATAGGTTTTTTTCATTCCGGTTCTCACTTTTTAGCGATGATGTTTGACCACCTGCCTATCCTATAATTGACTGGTTCATAATTAATCACGCTAACTGGTGAAACATAAAACACAGATCATGAATAATCTGCCGCTGCTAAATGATTTACGCGTCTTTATGCTGGTCGCTCGCCGGGCCGGGTTCGCCGCCGCCGCCGAAGAGCTTGGCGTATCACCGGCGTTCGTCAGCAAGCGGGTTTCGCTGCTGGAGCAAACCCTGAATGTGGTGTTGCTGCACCGGACCACCCGCCGGGTCACCATTACCGAGGAGGGGGAGCGGATCTACGAATGGGCGCAGCGCATTTTGCAGGATGTCGATGAGATGATGGACGAGCTTTCCGACGTACGCCAGGTGCCGCAGGGAACGCTGCGTATTATCAGTAGCTTCGGCTTTGGTCGCCGGGTGGTGGCCCCGGCGCTGTCGGCGCTGGCCCTTCAGTACCCGCAGCTGGAACTGCGTTTCGATGTCCAGGACCGGCTGGTGGATTTAGTCAATGAAGGGGTGGATCTCGATATTCGCGTGGGCGATGATATCGCGCCGAATCTGATTGCCCGCCAGCTGGCGGCCAACCACCGCGTGCTCTGCGCCTCGCCGCAATTCCTTGCCCGCCATCCACCGCCGAAACAGCTGAGCGATCTGGCCGCCTTACCCTGCCTGGTGATTAAAGAACGCGATCATCCGTTTGGCATCTGGCAGTTGCACAGCAAAGAGGGCCAGCATGCGATCAAGGTGACCGGGCCGCTGTCGTCCAACCATGGTGAAATTGTGCATCAGTGGTGTCTGGACGGGCAGGGGATTGCGTTACGTTCATGGTGGGACGTCCGGGAGAATATCGCCAGCGGCCATCTGGTGCATGTGCTGCCGGAATTCTTTCAGCCTGCCAACGTCTGGGCAGTCTATGTCTCCCGGCTGGCGACGTCGGCTAAAATTCGCACCACCGTGGAGTTTCTGCGCCACTACTTTCAGCAGCACTATCCGCAGCATGAGCCGACGGCCAGCGCCGTCGGCAGAGGCGATTAAACCCCAAGGCGGTCGCGCAGGCTGTAGTAGGCGGCGCCCATGGCGGTAAAAGGAATGCGCAGGCTGCGGCCGCCCGGGAACGGGTAGTGCGGCAGTCTGGCGAAGGCGTCGAAACGCTCGGCGTCGCCGCGCAGCAGCTCTGAAATCAAGCGTCCGGCAAGGTGGGTACAGGTCACGCCGTGGCCGCTGTAGCCCTGCATGTAGTAAATATTGTTATCGAGACGCCCGAACTGCGGCATCCGCGACAGGGTCAGCAGGAAGTTGCCGGTCCAGCGGTAGTCAATTTTCACCCCCTGCAGCTGCGGGAAGGTTTTCAGCAGCTTCGGCATAATCAGCCGCTCCACGTCGTCCGGATCGCGCGCGCCGTAGACCACGCCGCCGCCGTACAGCAGACGGTTGTCGCCGGTCAGACGGTAGTAGTCCAGCAGGTAGTTACAATCTTCCACACAGTAGTTTTTCGGGATCAGCGAGCGGGCGACCTCTTCCGACAGCGGAGCGGTAGTGACCACCTGGGTGCCACACGGCATGCTGCGTTTCGCCAGCTCCGGCTCAAGCTTGTCGCCGAGATAGGCGTTACCGGCGACGATCACGTAGCGCGCGGTGACCTGGCCGCGCGCGGTGCTGACCACCGCCGGGCTGCTGTGCTGGATGCGGGTGACCGGCGACTGCTCATACACCCGGCCGCCGTTCAGGCGAATGGCGTCCGCTTCACCGATGGCGAGGTTCAGCGGGTGAATATGGCCGCCGCTGTGGTCAAGCAGGGCGCCGACGTAGCGGTCGCTGTCCACTTCGCGACGAATGGCCTCTCTGTCCAGCAGCTCCAGTTGGGTGTTGCCGTAGCGCTCCCAGTTGGCTTTCTGCTCTTCCAGGGTTTCCAGCTGTTTATGGTTCATCGCCACGAACAGGCCGCCCGGGCGGTAATCGCACTGGATCTGGTAGCGCTGGATGCGCTCGCGAATAATATCGCCGCCTTCGAACATCATGCTGCCGAGCATTTTGGCCGCATCCGGGCCGTAGTTCTTTTCAATGACGTCGATATCGCGGCTATAGGAGTTGACCAGCTGACCGCCGTTACGGCCGCTGGCGCCGAAGCCGATGCGCGCCCCTTCCAGCACCACCACGTCGTAGCCCATTTCGGCCAGATGCAGAGCTGAGGAGAGGCCGGTGTAGCCGCCGCCGACGACGCAGACGTCACAGTTGATGGATCCCTCCAGCGTCGGGAACGGTTCATACTTATTGGCGCTGGCGGCGTAGTAGCTAGTGGTATGTTCAGTCATGATCAAGACTCCAGGGCAATCCAGATGGTTTTCAGTTCGGTGAATTTTTCCAGCGCGTGCAGCGATTTATCGCGCCCGTTGCCGCTCTGCTTGTAGCCGCCGAACGGAACGGTCATATCACCATCGTTATAGTTGTTGACGAAGACCGAGCCAGCCTTCAGGCGACGGCTCATGCGGTGGGCGCGTGACAGATCGCGGGTCCACACGGCGGCGCCGAGACCGTAGTCACTGTCATTGGCAAGCTGCAGCGCCTCTTCTTCGCTTTTGAAGCGCGTGACCACCAGTACCGGGCCGAAGATCTCTTCCCGGCTGAGGGTCGATGCCGGGTCGACGTCAACGAAAATGGTCGGGCCGACGGCGGCAGGCCACGGATTTTTCCGTCCGTCGAGGAACAGCGTGCTTTTGGCTTCGCCACCGCGGATAAAACTGTGCACGTTGTCGGCATGGGCGTTATCAATCAACATGCCCATGGTGGTGTCCGGATCGAGCGGGTTACCCGGCTGCCAGTGTTGCGCCTGCGCTTTCAGCAATGTCAGAAATTCGTCGGCGATGCTCTCCTCCAGCAGCAGGCGGGTGCCTGCGATACACACCTGGCCCTGGTTATAGAAGATGCCGCCGGCGGTGGCGTTGACCGCTTTTTGCAGATCCGGGCAGTCGGCGAAAACGATGTTGGCGCTCTTGCCGCCCGCTTCCAGCCATACGCGCTTCATATTGCTGTCGCCGGCGTCTTTCAGCAGCTGCTTGCCGGTGCGGGTGGAGCCGGTAAAGGTAATGACTTCAACATCAGGATGCAGGGCCAGCGCCTGCCCGGCCTCGTGACCAAAGCCGCTGACCACGTTCAACACGCCGTCCGGCAGGCCGGCCTCTTTCGCCAGCCCGGCCAGACGCAGGGCGGTGAGCGGCGATTTTTCTGAGGGTTTGAGGATCACGCTGTTGCCCGCCGCCAGCGCTGGACCGAGTTTCCAGCAGGCCAGCAGTAGCGGGAAGTTCCACGGCACCACCGCGGCAATCACGCCAATTGGTTCACGAACGATCATCGCCAGCTCGTTGCCGCCAGTGGGCGCGACTTCGCCATAGACTTTATCCAGCGCCTCGGCGTACCAGCGAATGGCGCGGGCGGCGCCGGGAATATCATCGCGCAGGCTGTGGCGGATCGGTTTGCCGGTATCCAGCGTTTCCAACAGCGCCAGCTCTTCACAATGGGTTTCCATCAGGTCAGCAAAGCGAGTGAGAACCGCTTTACGCCGGGCCGGAGAGGCCTGCGACCAGTCGCCGTTATCAAAAGCCTGGCGCGCGGCCTTCACCGCCCGTTCGACGTCGGCTTTTTTACCGCGGGCGACCTGCGCTAATGTCTGCTGCGCGGCAGGGTCGATAGTTTCAAAGGTGGTATTATCGGCCGCGGCGCAATATTCGCCGTTAATAAATAAGCGCGTTTCAATGGCCAGGTTTTTCGCTTTTTCCTGCCAGTAAGCCAGGTGCTGAAAATTCATCATGACTCCTTAAAAACATTATCGGCACATTAATCAGTTCGGCGTTTTCAGGCTGCACGGGGGCACTGCGCCGGGCGCAGGGCATAATGTATCCCCGGAGTTGAATACCGTTTTATTCCCCTGAATGGCGACAGGTTGTTTACAACCCGAATTATTCAGGAGCGAGTCGCCATTCACTGGCGTTAATTATTTCGGGGCCAACAGGAAATAATATTCCGTACGGCGCAGGCGTAATTACTACGATTTCTTCGCCGCGACGAAAATAGATTTTCCGCCGCGACAGGCCTGAAGAAAGCCTGAACCTCGTTCAGGCTAAATAATCAGAATGTGGTGGGGGTGTGGGCACTGATGATGCGGCAGATGCCTGCCGAGGTGTTGCTGAAGCTGTGCGGGATGCCGGTATTAATGGCATAGCTCTGTCCAGCCACCAGGTGATACGACTGACCGTTAATGGTCAGCACGATCTCACCTTCCAGTATGGTGCCTATCTCCTCACCCTGATGCTTAATTCTCTCCCCGGTCGTGGTTCCAGGCTGGTAAGTTTCAAAAATCATCGCCAGCGTACGGTTCGGATTTCCGTTATGAACCAGCTTCATGGAAACGCCCTGACTTCCCATCTCAATCAGGTCATCCTGATTAATGACCACCTGGGGTTCGTCCGGCTTTTCGGGTTCAGAAAAGAATTCCGAGAGCGACAGCCCATAGACTTTCAGCAGCTTTTGCAGCGTACTGATGGCAGGACTGACTTTGTCCTGCTCTATGGTGCTGATGGCACTATGTGTCAACCCAGACAGTTCGGCGGCACGACGCTGTGAGAGACCCAGCTGTTGGCGGATCTCTGACAGACGTTTCCCTGGCGCCAGTCCGTCATCGCTCATATTTGCATTTCCTTAACGGTAGTGGTCAGCGCCGCCGCTTTTCAGCATGATGGCCCTGACAGGCGGTGATAAAACCATCAAACAACATACGCGACAGGGCGTATTCGCTACTGTTCCATTCAGGATGCCACTGTACGCCCAACGCGAAAGGATGATCGTTCACGCTGACCGCTTCCACCAGTCCATCCGGCGCTCGCGCCTCCACGCGCAGCTGCGGACTCAGGGTTTTTGCCCCTTGCCCATGTAGCGAGTTTACCCAAAACGTGTTGCAGCCCGGTATCAATTGCGACAGCAATCCTCCTTCCTGAACCTCAACCTGATGGGACGGCGCATACTGCTGCTCGACGGGCAGTTCAGGATCTTCACGATGTTCAAGGAGCTCAGGCTGCTCGAACAGACGACGATACAGAGTCCCGCCGGTGGCGACAACCAGTTCCTGCAGTCCACGACAGATGGCGAAAATGGGGATGCGCCTTTCGAGCGCGGCGTTAATCAGCGCCATGCTCAGAAGATCACGCCCGGGGTCGGCGTCAGGCTCATCGCCGTTTTCACCATAAAGGTGCGGCTGCACATTACTGGGGCTGCCTGGCAGGTAAATCCCGTCCAGTTTATCGACTAACGCGTTCAGCAGCTCCGGCTCCGCCAGCGCATGCGGCAGGGCGATCGGCAGTCCGCCGTGGTTAACAATGGCATTCAGGTACTTTTCTTGCAGAGTCTGGGTCTGGTGACCCTTAAGCCTGTTTCTACACATCACGACGCCAATAACTGGCTTGTACATTATATTTTCCATGATCGCCCTCACAAAGTGGACTAAATTATGACCGCTATAGCGGGTTTAACGGCCATATCGTTCAATATTTTCTCAATCTAGCAGTGGAAATAGCCCTTTGCAAACTTAATTTAACATTTGACAAACAATTTATTTGCATACACAGTCGATGGGGTGGACATTATATTTAACGGTCTGAGCACAGGACCGAAACCCAACCAACGGCGGTGAATCATGGAAACCAATATCGTAGAAGTTGAGAACTTTGTTCAGCAGACGGAAGAGAGACGGGTCAGCGCGTTCGCGAAAGAAGTGAAGCGCTACCTCGAAACCTACCCCGATACCCAGTATGTCGATGTCCTCCTTACCGACCTGAACGGCTGCTTCCGCGGCAAGCGCATTCCGGTTGCCGGCCTGAGCAAACTGGAGAAAGGCTGTTATTTCCCGGCCTCGGTGTTTGCAATGGATATTCTTGGCAATGTGGTGGAAGAGGCCGGCCTGGGTCAGGATATGGGCGAACCGGATCGCAGCTGCATTCCGGTACCCGGCACCTTAACGCCTTCGGCGGCTGACCCACAATCGATAGCCCAGGTACAGCTGACCATGGTTGATGAAGATGGCGCTCCCTTTGACGTTGAGCCGCGGAACGTACTCAACCGCCTCTGGCAGCAGTTGCGCCAGCGCGGGCTGTTCCCCGTGGTAGCGGTAGAGCTGGAGTTCTATTTACTGGACCGCAAACGCGACGCCGAAGGCTACCTCCAGCCGCCGTGCGCGCCGGGCACCGACGATCGCAACACCCAAAGCCAGGTCTACTCCGTCGATAACCTGAACCACTTTGCCGACGTGCTTTATGACATCGACGAGCTGGCCAAACTGCAGCTGATCCCCGCCGACGGCGCGGTGGCGGAAGCCTCGCCGGGCCAGTTTGAAATCAACCTTCACCATACCGATAACGTGCTGGATGCCTGCGATGATGCGCTGGCGTTAAAACGTCTCGTGCGTTTAATGGCGGAGAAGCATAAGATGCACGCCACTTTTATGGCGAAGCCTTATGAAGAGCATGCGGGCAGCGGGATGCACATCCACATCAGCATGCTGAACAATAAAGGGGAAAACGTGCTGGTGGACGGCGACGGGGAAGACTCTGTGCTGCTCAAACGCGCGCTGGCCGGGATGATCGATCTGATGCCGGCCTCGATGGCGCTGCTGGCGCCGAACGTGAACTCGTATCGCCGCTTCCAGCCGGGGATGTACGTCCCGACGCAGGCTTCGTGGGGGCATAACAACCGCACCGTGGCCTTGCGTATTCCGTGCGGCGAGCGGCAGAACCACCGCGTGGAGTATCGCGTGGCGGGGGCGGACGCCAACCCGTATCTGGTGATGGCGGCGATTTTTGCCGGCATTCTGCACGGGCTGGATAACCCCCAGCTGCCTTTGCAGGAAGAGGTGGAAGGTAACGGTCTGGAACAAGAGGGCCTGCCGTTCCCGATCCGCCAGAGCGATGCGCTGTGGGAGTTTATGCAGAACGATCATCTGCGCGAGCGCCTCGGTGAGCGTTTCTGCCACGTTTTCCATGCCTGTAAGCATGATGAATTACTGCAGTTTGAGCGTCTTATCACAGAAACCGAAATTGAGTGGATGTTGAAAAACGCCTGATGGTCGCCCCGCGAGGGGCCCATGAGTTTGGTAATCAGTAGCATCATACGGCCTGAGCGGAGCCTGGTCGTCCTTTTTGCTGGGAGCCCAGCCATTTCCCGGATGTCGCGTTAAGGAGCGCAGGCGGCAACGGGGCTTCAGTTAACGACACAGTGTGTGACGAGGAAATGAGATGATGCAGATGTTCAAATATCCGCAGGGAGAGGGAGGCCGCTCAGGCCGCATGGAATGCCAGCCAGCTACCGCTTACCGGTCCGTCTTACCCTTTTATCTATGCCTTACCCCTTTGCTAAGCAGGTTTGTCACGCGGACGTTGGGCCCGCAAACTGTTAACAGCAAGGGGGGAATGGGCGATGGCTATTAATCTTCCTGCGCATAACGCCGCTCAGGCGGGCAGACCACGCCTGCGTAAATCCCTCAAACTCTGGCAAGTGGTGATGATGGGGCTGGCCTATCTGACGCCGATGACGGTGTTTGATACCTTCGGCATCGTCTCCGGCATCAGCAATGGCCACGTACCGGCGTCTTATCTGTTGGCGCTGGCCGGGGTGCTGTTCACCGCCATCAGCTACGGCAAACTGGTGCGTCAGTTCCCGGAAGCCGGTTCCGCCTATACCTACGCGCAAAAATCCATCAGTCCGCACGTCGGTTTTATGGTCGGCTGGTCGTCGCTGCTCGATTATCTGTTTCTGCCGATGATCAACGTCCTGCTGGCGAAGATCTATCTCTCGGCGCTGTTCCCGGAGGTGCCGCCATGGGTGTGGGTGGTCACCTTTGTCGCCATTCTGACCGCCGCGAACCTGAAAAGCGTTAACCTGGTGGCCAACTTCAACACCCTGTTCGTGCTCGTGCAGATTTCGATCATGGTGGTGTTTGTCATTCTGGTGGTGCAGGGGCTGCACAAAGGCGAGGGGGTGGGGACCGTCTGGTCGCTGCAGCCGTTTATCAGCCAGAATGCGCATCTGATCCCGATTATTACCGGCGCGACGATTGTCTGCTTCTCGTTTCTCGGCTTCGACGCGGTGACCACGCTGTCGGAAGAGACCCCTGACGCCGCACGGGTGATCCCGAAAGCGATTTTTCTTACTGCGATGTACGGCGGCATTATTTTCATCGTCGCGTCGTTCTTTATGCAGCTGTTCTTCCCGGATATTCATCGCTTTAAAGACCCCGATGCCGCGCTGCCGGAGATTGCGCTGTACGTGGGCGGCAAGCTGTTCCAGTCGATTTTCCTCTGCACCACCTTTGTTAACACCCTGGCATCGGGCCTGGCCTCGCATGCCAGCGTCTCCCGTCTGCTGTACGTGATGGGCCGCGACAACGTCTTCCCGGAGCGCATTTTTGGCTATGTGCATCCGAAATGGCGTACCCCGGCGCTGAACGTGATTATGGTGGGTATTGTCGCGCTGTCGGCGCTGTTCTTCGACCTGGTGACCGCCACGGCGTTGATCAACTTCGGCGCGCTGGTGGCGTTCACCTTCGTAAATCTGTCGGTGTTCAACCACTTCTGGCGGCGCAAGGGGTATAACAAAACCTGGAAGGATCGGCTGCACTATCTGCTGTTGCCGATGGTCGGCGCGTTGACGGTGGGCGTGCTGTGGATCAACCTCGAGGCCACCTCGCTAACGCTCGGCCTGGTGTGGGCGGCGCTTGGCCTGCTGTACCTGGCTTACCTGACCCGACGCTTCCGTAAACCGCCGCCGCAGTTCGATGCCACCAAAGCGGAGCAGGCCTGGGAGTCATAAACGTTTGATGCTGCGATTGAACCAAGGCAGGCCCACAGGCCTGCCTTGGTTTTTGGTTCGGTAAGGGACAGTACAGGACGGTAAAGAAATCAGCAGAAAACGGCGGGGAACGGAAGGTATTATTTCTTCTTTTTATGGACAGGTAACTGACTGGCGCGCCGCTCTTTGAGGTACGACACCAGGCTGTAGATGGCGACGCCCAGCAGCGCCACCGCGACGATAAAGAGAATAAGACCCGACATAGACCAACCTAATATTCTGTTTAGAAAGGGAAAAAGATACAGGGCTCTGT
This sequence comes from Klebsiella sp. w6, assembly GCF_033100215.1. Classification (NCBI taxonomy): domain Bacteria; kingdom Pseudomonadati; phylum Pseudomonadota; class Gammaproteobacteria; order Enterobacterales; family Enterobacteriaceae; genus Klebsiella; species Klebsiella sp. w6. The sequence continues at coordinate 3,610,939 of NZ_CP136907.1, read as the reverse complement.
TTGAAGATAACATCGGGATATGTCTGAAAGATGACGCCTCATCGCGAGAATATCCGGCGGCGGGGTTGTGATAAAATATTTCCCGCAGGAATGTGACCGCCCGGGTTTCACCTGAAAGGATGTAACACTCCGTTAAGTGATTTTACAGAAGTGCGGCGTACAGCGGGTTACGCTGACCGCGAATAAGAACGATCTGAGAGTCAGTCATGTATAAGAAATCCCTCAGCCTGCTGGGCGTGGTGCTGGCGCTGTCTGCCTTTGCCAGCCAGGCTGAAAGTGAACGTCAGGCGAGCCGCGAGCAGATCGTGGAGCAGGTCCTCAAGCCGTGTGAAGGCAAAAAAGCGGGCGATAAGGTGGTGATCATCGATCGCCGCGGCGGCGAGCACGAGGCCATTTGTACCCTGACGGCGGTTCCGCTACCGGAGTAATGCCCGCCGCAAGGTGCCGCTTAGCGATACCGCGGCGCAGGCTGTCCGGTTCGTGCGCTGGTAAACAGCGCCAGTCTGGACTGCTCAAAAGCCTCCCATAGTCCCAGGTCATGAACCGGTGGTAAGGTGACCTGTTCCCCCATCTCCAGCCCCCTGAGAGCGGCGTCCACCAGATCCTCTGTGGTCATCACCGTGCCGGTGGGCAGGGCGTTCAACGCCACGCCGGAGGTCGGCCAGAGATCGGTGGCGGTCGCCGCCGGCAATACCGCCTGAATACGCACGCCGCTGTCGGCAAACTCATCCTGCAGACCGCGGGTGAAGCTCAACACCCAGGCTTTACTGGCGCTGTAGACCGCGCTACCTGGCAGCGTATGTAGCGCGAGGATGGAGGCAATATTAATGAGCGTTCCCCGGCGTCGTGGGATGAAAGCGGCCAGCGCGGCATAGCTCAGGCGCAGCAGCGCCGTGGTATTGAGCGTATGAATCGCCTGGTGCTCCCGCGGCGTACTGGCGAGAAAACCCGCCATTTTCGCGGTGCCGGCGTTGTTAATGAACAGGTCGATGGCGGGATCCTGCTGCAGACGCTGCTCTACGGCGGCAATCCCGTGCTCTTCGCTAAGATCGGCTTTGAGGATGCTGGCCTGGATGGCGTAGCGCGCCTGCAGCTGGTCGGCGAGCGCCAGCAGCCGGTCTTCACGACGGGCGGCGAGGATCAGGTTGTAGCCGCGGGCGGCGAGTCGTTCGGCATAGATCGCGCCGATACCTGAGGACGCGCCAGTGATAAAAGCAGTGTGCGATGGTTGGGTCATGAGAATTGCCTCGTAAAAGGTTGCATTATTAAACCAAATTCAGCATGAGATATTAGGTTTAATAATGCAACCATTTTGTCCGGACTTTTTCATTTTTGCCTGCCGCGGGCAGCGTTTAGTCGTTCAGCGGAATAGCGATGGTGATGTCTGCCGGGGCCAGCTCACGGCCATCCGCCGCCTGCAGGACCAGCTTACGCAGGGGCTGGCGCTGCTGACGGTCAATGAGCCGGGTCGCCGGTTCGTCGGGCTCGAACAGATAGTCGTCTGCCCACTGGGAGAGGGCGACCAGCACCGTCTGCAGGGCACGGCCCTTGTCGGTCAGGACATACTCCTGCCAGGCGCTGCCATCGGAGGCCGGCTGCAGGCGCAGGATGCCTTCATCCACCAGCATTTTCAGCCGCCCGGCGAGCATGTTTTTGGCAATACCGAGGTTTTTCTGGAATTCGCTAAACCGGCGCACCCCGCGTAGAGCATCGCGGACGATCAGCAGCGACCACCAGTCGCCGATAACATCGAGGGAGCGGGCGATAGGGCAACAGCTGTTTTCCAGACGGGTACGTTTCACGAAAGCCTCCAGGTTAATTGTTTCATTATAAAACTCTTTGCCCGGCAGGGGAAATTTTCGGCTACGGTCTAAGTTTGCGAGCGATTACCAGGAAAAATGTCATAAATCCGTCACAATTAACGCGATGATAATAAACGACTAAGGATGAAGGGATGAAAAAACGTCTACTTGCCGCCGCCGTTGCCGGCGCGGTGATGTTATCCGCTGGCGCTCAGGCGCAGGACTCGGCCGCCCCGGAGGGGTATCAGCTGCAGCAGGTGCTGATCATGAGCCGTCACAACCTGCGTGCGCCGCTGGCCAATAACGGCAGCGTGCTCGAGCAGTCCACCGCCAAGGCCTGGCCGCAGTGGGATGTGCCGGGCGGCCAGCTGACCACCAAAGGCGGCGTGCTGGAGGTGTATATGGGCCACTATATGCGCGAATGGCTGGCGCAGCAGAAGCTGGTGACCGGCGGTGAGTGCCCGCCGGAAAACGCGGTTTACGCCTATGCCAACAGCCTGCAGCGCACCGTCGCCACCGCGCAGTTCTTTATCACCGGCGCGTTCCCGGGCTGCGGTATCACGGTGCACCATCAGCCGCAGATGGGCACCATGGACCCGACCTTCAACCCGGTTATTACCGACGACTCCCCCGCGTTTCGCGAGAAAGCGCTGCAGGCGATGGAAAAAGAGCGTCAGGGGATGCAACTGACCGAGAGCTATAAGCTGCTGGAGACGATGATCGATTACCGCAACTCGCCCTCCTGCAAAGAGAAGCAGGTCTGCTCGCTGAGCGAGGGTAAAGATACCTTTAGCGCCGGTTATCAACAGGAGCCGGGGGTTTCCGGTCCGCTGAAGGTGGGCAACTCGCTGGTGGACGCCTTCACCCTGCAATATTATGAAGGTTTCCCGAAAGACCAGGTGGCGTGGGGGGAAATCACCAGCGATAAGCAATGGCAGGTGCTGTCGAAGCTGAAGAACGGCTACCAGGATAGTCTGTTTACCTCGGTAGCGGTGGCACAAAACGTCGCCAAACCGCTGGTTAAATATATCGATAACGCGCTGGTGGGCGAGGAGGCCAACAAGGCGAAAGTCACGCTGCTGGTGGGGCACGACTCGAATATCGCCTCGCTGCTGACGGCCCTGGACTTTAAGCCTTATCAACTACCTGGCCAGTACGAGCGCACGCCCATTGGCGGCAAACTGCTGTTTCAGCGCTGGCATGACAGCGCCGGTAATCGCGATCTGATGAAGATTGAGTATGTCTATCAAAGTACTGAACAGCTGCGTAACGCCGACGCGTTAACCCTGCAGGCCCCGCCGCAGCGGGTCACCCTGGCGCTTAACGGCTGCCCGGTTGACGATCAGGGATTCTGTCCGCTGGAGACCTTTAAAAAGGTGATCAACGAGGCGGCGAAATAATGTAAAAAACCCGGAGCAATCCGGGTTTTTTAGCAGGTTAGGGCGAGACCTGGCGGAAATAAACGTCCTAGACGTTTTTACGCTCAATGGTCTGTTCACCCCAGAACAGCGCATCTTTATCGGTTTTGGCAAAGGCCAGCGCCAGCACTTCGTCGCTGCCTTCCTCCCAGATTTGCTCCGCCAGTTTTTCATCGTAGTGGGCGACTTCGAAAATCGCCTCGGCGATCTCCGGCGAGGTGTTACGTAAACTTGCCCATTCGCCGACGCGATGTGCTTTTGCTTCTTGAGTTGGCATGTTACTCCTCCTGCAGAAGATTAGCCGTGGACTTTAACGGCCAGTTTGGCGACATGTTCGCCCTGATAGCGGGCGATGGCTAACTCTTCCTCGCTCGGCTGACGCGAGCCGTCTCCGCCGGCGATGGTGGTCGCGCCATAAGGGGTACCGCCGCGGACCTGGGAAATATCAAACAGCTCCTGGGCGCCGTAGCCGATCGGGACGATGATCATGCCGTGGTGGGCCAGCGTCGTCCAGGTCGAGGTAATGGTTTGTTCCTGTCCGCCGCCGGTGCCGGTTGAGCTGAATACGCTGGCGATCTTGCCGTACAGGGCGCCGGACGCCCACAGACCGCCGGTTTGATCGAGGAAGGTGCGCATCTGACCGGACATGTTGCCGAAACGAGTTGGGGTACCAAAGATGATGGCGTCATACTCTGCCAGCTCCTGCGGCGTGGCGACGGGCGCGTTTTGCGTTTTCCCGCCTGCTTTGGCAAATGCTTCAGCCTGCATGGTTTCCGGCACGCGCTTCACAACCACCTCAACGCCATCCACCCGGTTTGCCCCATCGGCGACGGCGTGAGCCATGGTTTCAATGTGTCCATACATGGAATAATAAAGCACCAGAATTTTAGCCATTTCCATCACTCCTCGGTTGCGTTATAAGCCAGCCAAATGGCTGGTTACCTTTAAAGATAAAGCCTCCGCCGGAGAGTGCAAATCCAACGGGCATTTATTTGATTTATAACAAAATGACAAAGCATTATTTACTTTTCCTTGCACCGCGCGGCCTGAAAGGGAGAGAAGGAGGAAGCGTTGTGCCTGCTATTTTGGCCGGTGTGGCAAGGGTGTAGCATCAGGATACATTTTTGCCGACTATTTTTTCTCCGCCAGCAGAGCAGGTTAGAACCCGTACGCGCCGCGAGGGGGCTTTTTTCGCCCGGGTTTGTTTCTGGATATTTCATTTGCCGCCGTCAGCGGCAGTCATTCACTAACCTTATAGATACGCGGTAAGACAGCGGCGTCGCCGCTCCCGCGTAATGCACTATGATGTCTAACCTAATGGAGGTCAGTAATGGCAAACCATCGTGGCGGTTCTGGCAACTTTGCTGAAGACCGTGAAAGAGCATCAGAAGCAGGACGTAAAGGTGGCCAGCATAGCGGGGGGAATTTTAAAAATGACCCTCAGCGCGCCTCAGAGGCTGGCAAAAAAGGGGGTAAAAACAGTCACGGTAGTCGTGAAAGTTAACGCGCGACTCGCACTGTTCTCTTTGATGCGGTGTTAATCTCCCCGACCCAACCGCATCGCCCTCGCCGCCGGCATCTGCCGGCGGTTTTTTTATCTGTCGGTGGTTGCGCTCCCGCCGGGCGGATTGCACACTGGTCGCCCGTTAATCGTCATGGCTGTCTTATGTCTTCGTTAAAATTCTCCATTACCCGCCAGGAAGCGCTCCTCATCATGATCACCATGTTCTGGGGAGGGACGTTCCTTGCCGTGCAGTATGCGGTGAGCCTCAGCGGGCCGCTGTTTTTTGTCGGTCTGCGTTTCGCGACCGCCGCGCTGGCGGTGGGCCTGCTCTCGCTGCGCACCCTGCGGGGGCTGACGTGGCTGGAGGTGAAGGCGGGGGTGGCGATTGGCGTGGCGATTGCGCTGGGGTATGGCCTGCAGACCTGGGGACTGCAGTCGATCTCCAGCAGTAAGTCTGCGTTTATCACGGCGATGTATGTGCCGCTGGTACCGCTGCTGCAGTGGCTGTGCCTGGGCCGTATGCCGGGGGTGATGTCCTGCGTGGGGATTGTGCTGGCGTTTATCGGTTTGATCCTGCTGGCCGGGCCGGAAAATAATCTGCTGGCGCTTGGCGTGGGGGAGATGATTACTCTGGCGAGCGCGCTGGCGATCGCGGCGGAGATTATCCTTATCAGCGCCTGGGCCGGGAAAGTCGATGTCCGCCGGGTGACGGTCGTGCAGCTGGCGACCGCGTCGCTGGTGGCTTTCGCCGCCATGAAGCCGGCCGGTGAGGCGGTTCCGCCGTTGACGCCGGCCCTGCTCGGCGTCGCGCTGGGGCTGGGGATTTTCAGCGCGATCATTCAGGTTACCATGAACTGGGCGCAGCGCAGCGTCTCGCCGACGCGGGCCACCCTTATCTATACTGGTGAACCGGTATGGGCCGGTATTTTTGGCCGGCTGGCCGGTGAGCGTCTGCCGCTGCTGGCTCTGCTCGGCTGCGTCTTGATCCTCGCAGGGGTGCTGGTGAGCGAGCTGAAGTGGAAGCGCAAGTCGCCGCCGCAGGTTTCCACAAACGACGATGCGCAGCCGCTCACGGACCTGGCCGATCGCCGCGAGCCATAATTTTACGCTTCTGATCCTACAGCGGCGCTTATCCTGGCTGGCCTACTCGTCCGGCTCTGATTGTCTCCAGGCCCGCGCCAGCGTAGCGCCGCCGGGCGATGGCATCAGGCACGGCGTCGCTTTTATGCCGGGTGGCGGCTGCGCCTTACCCGGCCTACAACCCCAACTCACCGCTGGCGTAGGGGCTGCTGAAACTGCCGTTGTTGGCGGCCTCAAAATCGCTGAGACGTTCCCGGAAGGCCGGGGCAGCCCGCATGGATGCGGGCTGAGGGCCGTGTTTTGCACGGACGCTGCCTCGGCCCGACCCGAAGCCTGCAGGGATAAGTCGAAGGCACCACGCAGTGGCGATTTTGCTGGCCGGAGCCCGGGGGTACAGGGGGCGGCGGCGACTGGCCGCCCCCTGTGCGCTCCCTGCGCCATAAGAGACATAACGCAGAAGACCTATCGGGAGCGCCATCTGCCCGGAAATAACACAGAACAACCGTTTCTCCGGGGCGAAACCGTTGCAAACCGATAACCGTATCAAATTATCCAGCCCTGACGGTCAGTCGGCCCACGCCAGCGCAGCGCCGCCGGGCGGTCAGGCTCCGTACCTGCGGCGGTGCCGGATGGCGGCATAAATGCCTTATCCGGCCTACAGGCTCACACCACCCAGGCCCACGCGCCAACACCGCGCTAATGTGGCTTACACCGGCGTTACCCTGGCCTCCTTCGCCTCGCGCGTCCCGCGATGAAGCAGCGCGTGCAGCAGGATCGCCCCGAAGGTGGCCGTACCAATTCCGCCCAGCGTAAAGCCGCCCAGCGACAGCGCGAAATCGCCGGCGCCCAGCACCAGGGTCACCGACACCATGATCAAATTGCTGTTCTGGCTGAGGTCGACGCGGTTTTGCACCCAGATCCGCGCCCCGGCGACCGCGATCAGGCCAAAGACCACGATCGAGGCGCCGCCGATCACCGGCCCGGGAATGGTGTGGATTAATGCGCCAAACTTCGGCGAGAAGCCGAGCAGCATCGCGATCAGCGCCGCGGCGACAAAGACCAGCGTCGAATAAACCTTGGTCACCGCCATGACGCCAATGTTCTCCGCATAGGTCGTGACCCCGCTGCCGCCCACCGAGCCGGAGAGCATGGTCGCCAGCCCGTCGCCGACGAAGGCGCGCCCCATGTACGGGTCCATATTGCGCCCGGTCATCCCGGCGACGGCCTTCAGGTGCCCGAGGTTCTCGGCCACCAGGATCACCGCGACCGGCGCAATCAACATCATCGCCTGACCGTTAAAGGATGGGGTGGTAAAGTGCGGCAGCCCGAACCACGCCGCCTGGGCGAGGGGGGAGAAGTCCAGCGGTTTGCCAAGGCCAAAGCCGTTAGCCAGCAGGGCGTACAGTGCGCAGGCAACGATCAGGCCGACCAGGATCAGCAGACGCTGCAGCATCCCGCGGGTAAATACCGCGACTATGCCGATGCAGAGCACGGTCAACACCGCCATCCAGCTGTCGAAGGCGCTGGCGGAGACGCTGCGCACGGCAATCGGCGCCAGGTTCAGGCCGATTGCCATCACCACCGCGCCGGTCACCACCGGCGGCATCAGGCGCTCGATCCAGCGGGTGCCGATCTTCATCACCACCAGACCAATCAGGGTGTAAACCAGCCCGCAGGCGATGATCCCGCCAAGGGCGACGCTCAGATGAGGGTTCAGCCCCTGGCCGTTAAAGCCGGTAATGGCGATCACCACCCCGACAAAAGCGGCGCTGGAGCCGAGATAGCTCGGCACCCGTCCGCCGGTGACGACAAAGAACAGCAGAGTGCCGACGCCCGACATCAGAATCGACAGGTTGGGGTCGAGCCCCATCAACAACGGCATCAGCACCGTCGCACCGAACATCGCAACGGCGTGCTGCACGCCCATCACCAGCGTTTGTCCGGCCGATAAGCGTTCATCGGGGGCGACAACGCCGGACTCAGCGGCGGGGGAGGTCAACTTCCAGCGAGGAAAATCGAAGAGTGCCATGATGATATCCCGGGTTAAAGGTTAACAAGCGGGTCGCATAAGCGTGTGATAACCGCGGTCAAACCACATCAGTCCCCGGGGCTCCGGGTGACGGGTAATGGCCACGACGTGACAAAACAGAATGTCGTGCGTCCCGACGCTGACGCGCTGGTCGATGCGGCAGTCAAAGCTGACCAGCGCCGCCTCCAGCCGCGGACAGCCGGTGGCGCCGGTCTGCCAGTCGGCGGCGGCAAAGCGCTCGTCCATTGCCGTTTTACCGCCAAACAGCGTCGACAGGGCCTCCTGTCCGGCCGCCAGGGTATTGACGCACAGCGTGTGGTGTTCGCTGAACACCGGCCACACCGAGGCCGAGCGGTTCAGGCAGACCAGCAGGGTTGGCGGCGTGTCGGTAACGCTGCAGACCGCGCTGGCGGTGAACCCCGCCCGGCCCGCCGGGCCATCGGTGGTAATAATGTTAACCGCGGCGCCGACGTGGGCCATGGCGTCACGAAAACTCGCTTTGTCCGCTAACTCCATCGCCAACTCCTTATGCCAGCAGGCAGGCTTCATCAAAGGACAGACGCGGCAGGCGACCATACAGCTTGCCGGGGTCGCCATAGCCGATGTTCACCAGCAGGTTGCTTTTCCAGCCGTTGTCGGCAAAAAACGCCGCGTCGACTTTTTCCCGGTCAAAACCGGACATCGGCCCGGTGTCGAGGCCCAGCGCGCGGCAGGCGAAAATCAGGTACGCCGCCTGCAGCGAGCTGTTGCGAAACGCGGTCTCTTCCGCCAGCTGCGGGCTGGAGGTAAACCAGCTGCGGGCGTCACCGTGGGGAAACAGGGTCGGCAGCCGGTCGTAGAAGGCGCTATCCCATGCCACGATGGCGGTCACCGGCGCCTGCATGGTTTTCTGCAGATTGCCGCTGGAGAGCGTTGGGCGGAGCTTCTCTTTGCCTTCCGCGCTGCGGACGAACACGATGCGCGCTGGCGAACAGTTGGCGGAGGTGGGCCCCATTTTCATCAGGTCCCAGATGGCCTGCAGTTGCGCGTCGCTCACCGGTTTATCGAGCCAGCCGTTGTGGGTCCGGGCCTGGGTAAACAGCGTCTCGCAGGCCGTGTGGTTTATCGCATCGTTCATTAGATCTCCCTGGCGACCGGCAGCATAGCGGCCAGCCCGTCGCATAAAATGGTATTAAAGGTATCGGCGTCGGTGACGTTACAGGCATGGCCGCCCCACGGCATCTCCACACGCTGGCTGCCGGGGATCGCCGCCTGCAGCACGCGGGAGCAGGAGGCCGGGACCAGCAGGTCGTCAGCGGCGCTGACAATCAGCGTCGGGCAGGCGATGGCCGCCGCACGGCGTGAAAAATCAGCCTGCTTCAGAGCCTGCAGCCGCTTCAGCAGATTCTCTTTGCCCTGAAAATGGCTGATGGCAAGCGCATCTTCCGCTTCGAGGCGCGGCAGGCGCGCGGCCATCCATTCCGCCGGGTAGAGAAACAGCGGTTGCGCTTCAACCCACGCCTGCGCGCCGCCGGCATGCAGTAGACGCTCGCGCACCAGGAAGCAGCGGCGGGTGTGTGGCGACAGCGTCAGCCAGCCGTTGACCAGCACCAGGGCGCTCACCGCCTCGGGGCGATCGAGCGCCAGCTGCAGGCCAATCAGCGCCCCCAGGGCGTGGCCCACCAGCGCAAAGCGGGTGATCCCCGCCGCCTGCAGGGCGCTGAGCAGCTCCTGGGCCATCGTCGCCATGCTGTAGTCGGCGGGCAGCGGGCCGGCGTTTTCCCCGGTCCCGTTATGGTCATAACTCACCAGCTGATACTGTGCCTCCAGCGCCGCGCGCTGCGCCAGCCAGTAGCCGCCGCCGCCGCCCAGACCGGCGCTGAGGACCACCACCGGCGCGCCGGGCCATGGGGCTGGAGCAATATTGAGCCTCATCATGTCGGGGTGCCGATATGGGCGACGCTGGCGATTTCCACCAGCGCATCAGGCTTCACCAGTCCGCACTGAATGCAGAAGCGGGCCGGTTTATCGCCGGGGAAGAACTCGGCGTAGACCTCGTTAATCGCGGCGTAATTTGTCCAGTCGGTGATAAAGATGCTGTTGAAAGTCACATCCGCCATACTCCCGCCCGCCGTTTCGATAACGCTCTTGATGGTCTCCAGCACGTGGCGGGTTTGCGCCTTTGGGTCGCCGATGTGCACCACATTGTTTTGCTTATCAAACGGCAGGGTGCCCGAGACGTAGACCACCCCGTCGGCGAGCGTTCCCGGAACAAAGGGGGCAATCGGCGTGGTGGTGCCTGGCGGAATAATCACCTGTTTAGGCATAACGTTTCTCCTTGGCTAAAGACAGCGGGGTGGCGGGGGACAGCGCGTGGCAGAAGCTCTCGACGTCGCTGACCCAGCCGAAAAAGGTTTCAATATTGAACAGCGCCGCCTGCTGGGCGAAGGCCGGGCCGGCCTGATGGGTGGCATCCTCCAGCACGATGCCGAAGTATTCGAGAAAGAAGCCATCGCGCAGCGTCGATTCGACGCAGACGTTGGTAGCGATCCCGGTGAACACCAGGTGGCGTATGCCGCGGCTGCGTAAAATGCTGTCGAGCGGGGTGTTAAAGAAGCCGCTGTAACGCGGTTTCGGCAACACGATATCGCCTTCCTGCGGCGTCAGCTCATCCACCAGCTGATAATCCCAGCCGCCTTTCGCCAGCAGCTTGCCCTGCAGCTCCGGACGCTGACGCATCGTTTTCAGCGCGTTGGATTTGTGATAGTTCGGCGAGCCCGGGCCGCCAGCTTCAACATACTGGTCATCCCAGCCATTCTGGAACCAGATAATCAGCATGCCCGCGGCGCGGGCGGCGGCGACGGCGGTATTAATATTGTCGATAACCGGCCGGGTGGCGGAGACGTCAAAGCCGGCGAGATCCAGATAACCGCCCTGACTGGCGTAGGCATTCTGCATATCGACCACAATCAGCGCGCTCTGCTGCGGCGCGAAGGTCAGGGATTCCGGGCGAGCGGGAAGGGTAATCATCAGGCCACCTCACGGGTAACAGGAGCAATGTGGTCCCGGCAGCGCATCAGCGGCTGAATGCGTTCGCCAAAGGCGTCGATGCCGGCAAGAAAATCATCAAAGGTCAGCAGCACGCCGTCGGTGCCGGGCACGCTCGCCACTTCATCGAGCATCCGCGCGACGCTGGCATACGATCCGACAAGGGTGCCCATGTTAATGTTGACCGCCGAGGTGGGGTCGGCCATCTGGCGCACGTTGGTATCGCTGCCGGAGCGGGTGTCTTTCTGACTCTGCTCGGTGAGCCACGCCAGCGCCTCTTCATCGGCGCCCGCTTTGTAATGTTCCCATTTGGCGCGCGCCGCCTCGTCGGTTTCGTCGGCGATCACCATAAACAGCACATAGGACCCCACGTCGCGGCCGGTTTTTTCCGCCGCCTGCATCATGCGTGCGGCGGTTGGGGCAAAGGCCGTTGGCGTGTTGACTCCTTTGCCAAAGCAGAAGTTGTAGTCCGCGTGCTGGGCGGAGAAGGCCATACCGGCATCGCTCTGCCCGGCGCAGATCACCTTCATCGGCTGCGAAGGGCGCGGGCTGACCCGGCAGTCGTTCATGGTGAAGTAATCACCTTTGAAATCGCTGCGCCCGGTGCCCCACAGGTCACGGAGCACCTGAACGTATTCGGTGAGATAGTCATAGCGGCTGGCGAAATAGTCATCTCCCGGCCACATGCCCATCTGGTCATATTCCGGTTTTTGCCAGCCGGTCACCAGATTGACGCCAAACCGGCCGCCGGAGATGGAGTCGATAGTGGAGGCCATTCGGGCGACAATCGCCGGCGGCAGCGTCAGGGTGGCGGCGGTGGCGTAGATCTGGATCTTCGAGGTCACCGCGGCCAGGCCGGCCATCAGGGTGAAGGACTCCAGGTTGTGATCCCAGAATTCAGTTTTCCCGCCGAAGCCGCGCAGCTTGATCATGGAGAGCGCGAAGTCGAAATGGTAGTGCTCGGCCTTCTGCACGATAGCCTTATTCAGTTCGAAGGTCGGCATATACTGCGGGGCATGAGTAGAGATCAGCCAGCCGTTGTTGCCAATGGGAACGAAAACACCAATTTTCATACCTACCTCTCTGCAGTCATGGAAGATGGAGTTGCGGTGGTGCGGCATCCTGCCTCTCCCTGGACCACCTCGCAGAAGAGCTAAAGCAAACGCGATGCCAGTTTTATAAATGCTAATGTTATTAATGTGTTACTTTTGAGTTGCTAAAAAGGACGATAAAAAAGTGGACTGGATGGTCAAAATCAGTGCACGAAAAAACGGCAGTCATGCGCAATCAGGGTGCACGGGGTCGTGTCGGCGCGGGGCTTTTGCTATGCTGGTGGCGTCAACTGAAGGAGAGGATGTATGGCACAGGGCGCGGTGAAGAAAAACGGCAAACGTTCACAAGCGGTCAGCGCCAAAAAGGAGGCCATCCTGGCCGCCGCGCTGGAGGCATTTTCGCAATTTGGTATTCACGGTACGCGACTGGAGCAGGTGGCTGAGCGCGCCGGGGTATCGAAAACCAATCTGCTCTATTACTACCCTTCGAAAGAGGCGCTGTATGTGGCTGTCCTGCAGCAGATCCTCGCCATCTGGCTGGCGCCGCTGAAGGCGTTTCGCGAGGATATCAGCCCGCTGGTGGCGATCCGCGAATATATTCGCCTGAAGCTGGAGGTGTCCCGCGATCACCCCCAGGCCTCGAAGCTTTTCTGCCTCGAGATGCTGCAGGGGGCGCCGCTGCTGATGGGCGAACTGACCGGGGACCTGAAAGCGCTGGTTGATGAGAAATCGGCGATTGTCTCCGGCTGGATCGACCGCGGCAAGCTGGCGCCGGTCGATCCGCAGCATTTAATCTTTATGATCTGGGCCACCACCCAGCATTACGCCGACTTCGCCACCCAGGTGGAGGCGGTCACCGGCGCCACGCTGCAGGATGCGGCCTTTTTTGAACAAACGGTCGATAATGTCCAGCGGATGATTATCGAAGGCATTCGCGTCCGTTAATTGGCCGGCGGCAGCGGGCAGCTTTGATCGCCATCCTCGCACTGCAGCAGCGAGGCGAGGAAAGACTCCCGCTCCACGCTCTTATCGGTCATGCACTGGCTTATCAGCATCGGCTGCATGCTGCCGCCTTCGGCGCCGGACGCGAGAAAGGCGCAATCGGCGTCGCGCAGGGCGATCCATGCCTGCTGCGCCTGCTTCAGTAATGTTTGTTGTTTACCCACCGCCCGCTGCAGGGCCTGCTGCCAGGTGTCATTCAGTTTTTTGTCGGCCGCCTGATACTGCGCGGCCGCGCACTGATTCATTTCGGTTTGGGTATTGGCGTTGCTGCACTCGTCCGCCAGCGCCGCGCCGCTGGCCAGCAGGGCCATCACGGCAAATAACGTGCGTTTCATTGTTCTGCTCCCATAAAAAAGGCTCCCGTCCGGGAGCCTTAATTAAACACAGCTGACGTCGGCTGTCATTAGCTGATCACAGCGCCGATTTTCCGGATGGAGGCGCACAGCGCCTTATCCGGGCTACCTCGTTGTATTGTTATGTTGTCGGGTGGCGCTACGCTTACCCGACCTACAATACAGGCCGTCCCCCGTGCCTTTGGCGGTGTTATGTAGCCCCGGTAAGCGCAGCGCCACCGGGGGCGCCTGTTTTAGCCGATGGTCATCAGGCTGGCGTTACCGCCTGCCGCCGCGGTGTTAACGCTCAGCGAGCGCTCAATATACAGCCGCTCCAGCAGCAGGTTGGTTTCGCCGCGGGCGAAGCCCTGCACCGAGACAATCGCCCCGTCGCGCGCCGCCACCTGCTCGCACAGCTCGCGCAGCTGGTCGGAATCGCCGTGGTAGATAACCGCGTCGAAGGCCTGGCCAGGTAACTGCTCCGCTTTGGCAAAGCGAATGCGCTCGCTGACCTCCCGAGGCAGCTTCTTCGCCAGATCGCGCTGCAGGGCGCTGTCCGGCCACAATACTTCACAACCCACCGCCAGCACAGCCGCCAGCTGGATCAGCGCATCCTGTTCGTTATCCGCGACGCACAGCACGCGCTCGCGCGGCATCAGCGTCAGGGTATTGCGCTCGCCGGTTGGCCCCGGCAGCAGGCGTTGGGTGCCGCTTTGCGCCTGCTCGCTGTACTGCTGGCACAGCGCCTGCAGCTCAGGACGGCCCGCCGCCCACTGCTGCAGCGCCTGCAGCGGTTTTTCCAGCAGCGTTTTCAGCTGGGCGTCCAGCGGGCGCTCCGCATCCTGGCGGGCGAAGGTCACGCCAACCGCGTCCTGCGGACGGCTGGAGAGTAGACGGTACAGATACAACGGACCGCCGGCTTTCGGACCGGTACCGGACAACCCTTCGCCGCCGAACGGCTGCACGCCGACCACCGCGCCAACCATATTGCGGTTGACGTACAGGTTGCCCACCTTCGCGCTGCCGGTGACCTGGGCGATGGTCTCGTCGATGCGGGTATGCACGCCGAGCGTCAGGCCGTAGCCAGAGGCGTTAATCTGCTCCACCAGTTTGTCCAGCTCGTTACGGTTATAGCGCACCACGTGCAGCACCGGGCCGAAGACCTCTTTTTTCAGCTCGTCGAAGCTATCGAGTTCGATAAGCGTCGGCGGCACGAAGGTTCCGTGGCGCCATTCGCGGGCGTCTTCGCTATTCTCGCGCACAGCCTGGTAGACGGTGCGGCCTTTGGCGCGCATCGCCTGAATATGGCGTTCAATATTCTCTTTCGCTTCCGTGTCGATAACCGGGCCGATATCGGTGGTCAGCCGGCCCGGATTGCCCATCCGGCACTCGCTCATGGCGCCGCGCAGCATGGTTAACGTATGGTCGGCGACCTCTTCCTGCAGGCAGAGGACGCGCAGGGCGGAGCAGCGCTGGCCGGCGCTGTCGAACGCGGAAGCCAGGACGTCGATCACCACCTGCTCGGTCAGCGCCGACGAGTCGACGATCATCGCGTTCATCCCACCGGTTTCAGCGATCAGCGGCGTCGGGCGACCCTGGGGGTCGAGGCGGCTGGCAATATTGCGCTGCAGCAGCGTCGCCACTTCGGTGGAGCCGGTGAACATCACGCCGCGTACGCGCTCATCGGAGGTTAGCGCGGCGCCCACGGTTTCCCCGCGGCCCGGCAACAGTTGAATAACGCCCGGCGGCACGCCGGCCTCCAGCAGAATCGCCACGCCCTGGGCGGCGATCAGCGGCGTCTGCTCGGCTGGTTTCGACAGCACGCTATTGCCGGCGGCCAGCGCGGCGGCAATCTGGCCGGTGAAGATCGCCAGCGGGAAGTTCCACGGGCTGATACAGACCACCGGGCCCAGCGGGCGGTGGGTTTCATTATCGAAATCGTCGCGCACCTGGCCGGCATAATAGTGCAGGAAGTCGACGGCTTCGCGTACTTCGGCGATGGCGTTGCTGAAGGTTTTACCCGCCTCGCGCACCAGGATCCCCATCAGGGTCGGCATCTGGCTTTCCATCAGCACCGCGGCGCGCTCAAGAATGGCGGCGCGCTCCTGCGGCGGGGTGGCGAACCAGATCGGCGCATTGTTGATAGCGCTGGTCAGCGCCTGCTGCACTTCGGCGTCGCTGGCTTCGCGGACGTAGCCGACGATATCTTTCGGCTCTGCCGGGTTAACCACCGGCTGCATTTCGCCTTCGGCCACTGGCTGCTCCAGTATCGGCAATGCCTGCCATTTATGCAGGGCGCTGTTGAGCAGGGAAGAGGAGAGGGAGGCCAGACGGTGCTCGTTCGCCAGATCGAGACCGGCGGAATTGCTGCGGCCGCTGCCGTAGAGATCGCGCGGCAGCGGGATTTTCGGATGCGGCAGGCCGGCCTGGCCTTCCTGCTGCGCCAGTTTTTCTACTGCGCTGACCGGGTCGGCCACCAGCTCGTCCAGCGGCAGGGTATTGTCCGCGATACGGTTGACGAAAGAGGTATTGGCGCCGTTTTCCAGCAGACGGCGCACCAGATACGCCAGCAGCGTTTCGTGGGTGCCCACCGGGGCGTAGATCCGGCACGGCCGGTTCAGTTTGCCGTCGGCGACTTTGCCCACCACCTGCTCGTACAGCGGTTCGCCCATGCCGTGCAGGCACTGGAACTCATACTGGCCCGGGTAGTAGTTCTGGCCCGCCAGCTGGTAGATAGCCGCCAGGGTATGGGCGTTGTGGGTAGCGAACTGCGGGTAAATCAGGTTCGGCACCGCCAGTAGCTTCTTCGCGCAGGCGAGGTAGGAGACGTCGGTGTAAACCTTGCGGGTATAGACCGGATAGCCTTCGAGGCCTTCCATCTGCGCGCGTTTGATTTCGCTATCCCAGTAGGCGCCTTTCACCAGACGGATCATCAGGCGACGGCGGCTGCGGGTGGCGAGGTCAATCAGGTAATCAATAACAAACGGACAGCGCTTCTGGTAGGCCTGAATAACAAAACCGATGCCGTTCCAGCCGGCCAGCTCTGGCTCGAAGCACAGTTTTTCCAGCAGATCGAGGGAGATCTCCAGGCGATCGGCCTCTTCGGCGTCGATGTTGATGCCGATATCGTACTGGCGCGCCAGCAGGGTCAGCGATTTCAGACGCGGGTAAAGCTCTTCCATCACCCGGTCATACTGCGCGCGACTGTAGCGCGGGTGCAGAGCGGAGAGCTTAATGGAGATGCCCGGCCCTTCATAAATGCCGCGGCCGTTGGAGGCTTTGCCGATGGCGTGGATCGCCTGCTGATAAGAGACCATATAGGCCTGAGCGTCGGCGGCGGTCAGCGCCGCTTCGCCGAGCATATCGTAGGAGTAGCGGAACCCTTTTTCTTCCAGCTTGCGGGCGTTAGCCAGCGCTTCGGCGATGGTTTCGCCGGTGACGAACTGCTCGCCCATCAGGCGCATCGCCATATCCACGCCCTTGCGGATCAGCGGTTCGCCGCTCTTACCGATGATGCGGTTCAGGGAGCGGGAGAGGCTGGTCTCGTTATGGGTCGACACCAGTTTCCCGGTAAACAGCAGCCCCCAGGTGGCGGCGTTGACGAACAACGACGGGCTGCGGCCGATGTGCGACTGCCAGTTGCCGTTGCTGATTTTGTCGCGGATCAGCGCATCGCGGGTGGCTTTATCCGGAATACGCAGCAGGGCTTCCGCCAGGCACATCAGCGCCACCCCTTCCTGTGAGGAGAGGGAGAACTCCTGCAGCAGACTCTGCACCATGCCGGCGCGGCCGCTGGCGGTCTTCTGGTTGCGCAGTTTTTCCGCCAGCTGATACGCCAGCTTGTGCGCCTGTTCGCCCAGCGACTGCGGCAGTCGGGCCTGCTCCAGCAGCATCGGTACCGCGTCGGTTTCCGGGCGACGCCAGGCGGCGGTGATCGCTGCGCGGCTCACCGACTGCGGCAGGATCTGCTCGGCAAATTCGAGGAACGGTTGATACGGCTCTTCCGCCGGTGAACCCGCTTCATCGCTTTCATTGGCGGCGCCGTTCAGAAGCGCCGGCAGCTCAGGCAGCGTCTCATCGTTTTCCAGCTTTTCCAGATAATTGAAGATGGCCTGTTTAATCAGCCAGTGCGGCGTGCGGTCAATACGGCTCGCGGCGGACTTAATGCGCTCGCGAGTTGCGTCGTCAAGCTTAACACCCATGGTGGTGGTGCCCATGCTCAAAACTCCTGTCATTTATCGTTAGGCTTATGCGGTTGCATGGAAATATCCACTATGTTGCAACTTTGTGCAACCTTGTTAATTATGGCTTGTGACGCAAGCCGTGAAATGGCGGATTTGTTAAAAATAATGCCTAAAATAGCAGAATTTTAACCCCGTGCTCATAGGGTATTTGTATGCGTGAGTTAACACTTTTGTTTGGTGCAACCTTTAAAAACGTGAGAGAGTGCAACCTCTAAAAAAATGACGTTTTGCGCTGTCGGGTTTTCGTGTAAATGCTGTGTTAAATCATTTGTGAAAAACCGAAGCTTCCGTCAGGATACGGTCGCCCAATTAAACAACGCACCATTACCCCGTTCCGGTAGTGGAAAAAAACGACGAAGCGGGATGCTGTCGATAAAAATTCTGGAGACTTTGCATGGCTATTAGCACACCGATGCTGGTGACATTTATTGTTTATATTTTTGGTATGGTTTTAATAGGGTTTATAGCCTGGCGTTCGACCAAAAACTTTGATGATTATATTCTCGGGGGGCGGAGTCTGGGGCCATTTGTGACCGCGCTTTCCGCCGGCGCCTCGGATATGAGCGGCTGGCTGCTGATGGGCCTGCCGGGCGCCATTTTTCTCTCCGGGATTTCCGAAAGCTGGATTGCCATTGGCTTAACGCTGGGGGCGTGGATTAACTGGAAGCTGGTAGCCGGGCGCCTGCGCGTGCATACCGAGGTGAATAATAACGCCCTGACGCTGCCCGATTATTTTACCGGCCGTTTTGAAGATAAAAGCCGGGTGCTGAGAATTATTTCAGCGCTGGTTATTCTGCTGTTCTTTACCATCTATTGTGCATCGGGAATTGTGGCGGGGGCGCGTCTGTTTGAAAGCACCTTCGGCATGAGTTATGAAACCGCACTGTGGGCCGGGGCGGCGGCGACGATTATCTATACCTTCGTCGGCGGTTTCCTCGCCGTCAGCTGGACCGACACCGTGCAGGCCAGCCTGATGATTTTTGCCCTGATCCTCACCCCGGTGATCGTGATTATTTCCGTCGGCGGCTTTGGGGATTCGCTGGAAGTCATTAAGCAAAAGAGCATCGAAAATATCGACATGCTCAAGGGGCTGAACTTCGTGGCAATTATTTCGCTGATGGGCTGGGGGCTGGGCTATTTCGGTCAGCCGCATATTCTGGCGCGCTTTATGGCGGCGGATTCGCACCACAGCATCGTCCACGCGCGTCGCATCAGTATGACCTGGATGATCTTGTGCCTGGCGGGCGCGGTGGCGGTCGGCTTCTTTGGTATCGCCTACTTCAATAACAACCCGAGCCTGGCGGGCGCGGTTAATCAGAATGCCGAGCGCGTGTTTATCGAACTGGCGCAAATCCTGTTTAACCCGTGGATTGCCGGGATCCTGTTGTCGGCGATTCTGGCGGCGGTGATGTCCACCCTGAGCTGTCAGTTGCTGGTCTGCTCCAGCGCAATCACCGAAGATTTGTATAAAGCCTTCCTGCGTAAAAACGCCGGCCAGAAAGAGCTGGTGTGGGTGGGCCGTATGATGGTGCTGGTGGTTGCCCTGGTGGCGATTGCCCTGGCGGCCAATCCGGAAAACCGCGTGCTGGGACTGGTGAGCTACGCCTGGGCTGGCTTCGGCGCCGCCTTTGGTCCGGTGGTGCTGTTCTCGGTGATGTGGTCGCGCATGACCCGTAACGGCGCGCTGGCCGGGATGGTGATTGGCGCCCTGACCGTGATCGTCTGGAAGCAGTTTGGCTGGCTGGGCCTGTATGAAATTATTCCGGGCTTTATCTTCGGTAGCCTGGGGATTGTGGTCTTTAGCCTGCTGGATAAAGCGCCGTCGGCCAGCATGCAGCAGCGCTTCGCCGAAGCGGATGCCCATTATCATACGCCGCCGCCGGTACGCGCCACGGCTGAGTAAGGTCATCTGACGCTCACGAGCCCGCCGTTGGCGGGCTTTTTTTTGCCTGTTGCCGGGCCGGAATATTATAACCCTTGCTAATTATTTGAAAATCCGCTGATATTTCCTGACTAATAACAATGAGGATAGCAAAGATGACGTTCAGACAGGGTGCAATGGCGCTGGTGCTGGCAGGGTTACTCAGCGGCTGCGTGGCGGGTGGAAGTTCGTCGACCCGCGCGCCGAAGCCCGGCGCCTGCCCGGCGGATCGGTCCATGGTGCAAACCACGCTTTATTTCGGCCTGAGCCGCCCGGCGGGGAAAGACATCACTGCTGAAGAGTGGCAACAGTTTGTCGACCGCGACGTCACGCCGCGCTTTCGCGATGGGCTGACGGTGTTTGATGCCCGCGGCCAGTGGCTTGGCCAGAATGGTCAGGTGGTGCGGGAGCAGAGTAAGGCGCTGATGGTGATCCATGGCAACGATGCGCAGAGCGAGGCCGGTATTGAAGCCCTGCGCCAGGGCTATAAATCACGCTTCGCGCAGGAGTCGGTGATGCGTGTCGACCAGCCGGTCTGCGTGCAGTTCTGAGTAAACGGCGGGGGCAGCCCCGCCGTTTGTCTTACAGCACCAGCCCGGCGAAGCTGGCGGAAAGCAGGCTCACCAGCGTGGCGCTATACACCAGCCGCAGGCCGAAGCGGGAGACAATATTGCCCTGCGGTTCATTCAGGCCTTTAATCGCCCCGGCGATAATGCCGATCGAGGCAAAGTTGGCAAACGACACCAGGAAGACCGAGAGAATGCCGAGCCCGCGCGGCGTCATGCTGGCGGCAATCTTTTGCAGCTCAATCATCGCCACAAATTCGTTAGCGACCAGTTTGGTGGCCATGATGCTGCCGGCGTTCAGCGCATCGCTCAGCGGGATACCGATAAGCCAGGCCAGCGGATAGAAGACGTAGCCGAGGATCTGCTGGAAGCTGAGACCAAACAGGGTAGCGAACAGCGCGTTAATGGCGCTGATCAGGGCGATAAAGCCGATCAGCATCGCCAGAATAATCATCGCCACTTTAAAGCCGGCCAGAATATATTCCCCGAGCATTTCAAAGAAACTCTGCGATTCGTGCAGCTTCTCGAGTTTTATTTCCTGCTCGCTGTCCGGCCGCGTCGGGTTAATCACCGACAGCACGATAAAGGTGCTGAACATATTCAGGATCAGCGCCGCGACGACATATTTGGCATCCAGCATGGTCATATAGGCGCCGACAATCGACAGCGATACGGTCGACATGGCCGTCGCCGCCATGGTGAACAGACGCCGTGAGGAGAGGTCGCCCAGCACGCCTTTGTAGGCGATGAAGTTTTCCGACTGGCCGAGGATCAGCGAACTGACGGCGTTGAAAGATTCCAGCTTACCCATGCCGTTTACCTTCGACAGCAGGGTACCGATGACACGAATGAAAATCGGCAGGATCCGCCAGTGCTGAAGAATACCAATCAGCGCGGAAATAAACACAATCGGACACAGGACGCCCAGGAAAATAAAGGCTAACCCTTTTTCGCTCATGCCGCCAAAGACGAAATTGGTCCCTTCGGCGGCAAAGCCTAACAGTGAAGCAAAAAAGCCGGAGATATTTTTCACCAGCCACAGGCCGCTTTCTGCGTGCAGGAAAAAGAAGGCGAGCGCTATTTCGATAATAATCAACTGGAGAATGTAACGAATACGAATATTTTGTCTGTCGTAGCTGACAAGCCAGGCCAGGGCGAGGATCACCACCAGCGCCAGCAGGAAATGAAAAAATGCAGTCATGTTGTTCTTTTCGCAGGTCAATAAGGCCGCCATTTAGCCATAGCCGCCGCCACGGGTAAATATCTGGCGTAAAAAATCCTTTGCTTATTCTTTTCCCTCATAACAGGCGAATATTTTCGTAAGTCATTATTTGCCAGCGATTTATTTACAGATAGTCATCATTCTCTAAATATTTCGCTTGTGTTTCTGAGTATTGTAATGATAATCACTATCATAAATATTACCTGTTTTTGCATTCGTTGACGGTGCTTTACATTTAAGGGTATTGGCATGTTTGTCCCATTTCTCATTATGTTACGCGAAGGCCTTGAGGCGGCGCTGATTGTCAGCCTGATCGCCAGCTATCTGAAACGCACCCAGCGCGGCAACTGGATTGGCGTGATGTGGATTGGCGTGATCCTCGCGGCGGCGCTGTGTCTTGGCTTAGGCATTTTTATCAACGAAACCACCGGGGAATTTCCTCAGCGCGAACAGGAGTTGTTCGAGGGGATCGTCGCGGTCATCGCGGTAGTGATCCTGACGTGGATGGTCTTCTGGATGCGCAATGTCTCGCGCAACGTTAAACAGCAACTGGAGCAGGCCGTGGACAAGGCGCTGCAGCGCGGTAATCACCATGGCTGGGCGCTGGTGATGATGGTCTTTTTCGCCGTTGCTCGTGAGGGGCTGGAGTCGGTCTTCTTTCTGCTGGCGGCATTCCAGCAGGATGTCGGCATCTGGCCGCCGCTGGGGGCGCTGCTGGGCCTGGCCACGGCAATCGTGCTGGGCTTCCTGCTCTACTGGGGCGGTATCCGCCTTAACCTCGGCGTGTTCTTCAAATGGACCAGCCTGTTTATTCTGCTGGTGGCCGCTGGCCTGGCCGCGGGGGCGATCCGCGCCTTCCACGAGGCTGGCCTGTGGAACCTGTTCCAGGATACGGCCTTCGATCTGAGCAACGTGCTGTCGACGCATACGCTGTTCGGCACACTGCTTGAAGGGATCTTCGGCTACCAGGAGACCCCGAGCGTTAGCGAAGTGGCGGTCTATCTGCTTTATCTGATCCCGGCGCTGGTGCTGTTTGCCCTGCCGCCGCGGAATAATACCACTGCCTCGCGGGCTGCCTGACCGGGCGCTGCGAGCTTATAAGCGACACTCTACTTACCGAAAGGGATGATCATGATGATTCATTTTCGCCGTAATGCGCTGCGGGCGACCGTGGCCGCGCTGCTCAGCTCTGCATTGGGTGCTCAGGCTGCGGATATCCCGCAGGTCAAAGTCACCGTCAACGACAAGCAGTGCGAGCCGATGCAGGTGACCGTTAAAGCGGGTAAAACCCAGTTTATTATTCAGAACCATAGCCAGAAAGCGCTGGAGTGGGAAATTCTGAAAGGGGTCATGGTGGTGGAAGAGCGTGAGAACATCGCGCCGGGCTTTACCCAAAAGCTCACCGCTAACCTGCAGCCAGGCGAATATGATATGACCTGCGGCCTGCTCACCAACCCGAAAGGGAAACTGATTGTCACCGGCGAAGCAACCAAAGACGCGGCGAAAGCGGATGCGGTGTTGAGCCTCGGCGACGCGATCACCGCTTATAAGGCCTATGTGACGGCGGAAACCGCGCAGCTGGTCAGCGGCACCAAAGCCTTTACCGACGCGGTGAAAGCGGGCGATATCGAAAAAGCGAAAGCGCTGTACGCCCCGACGCGCCAGCATTACGAGCGCATTGAGCCGATTGCCGAGCTGTTCTCTGACCTTGACGGCAGCATCGACGCCCGCGAAGACGACTTCGAGAAAAAAGCGGAAGATCCGAAATTCACCGGTTTCCACCGTCTGGAAAAAGCGCTGTTTGGTGATAACAGCGTCAAGGGCATGGAAAAATATGCCGATCAGCTGAACAGCGATGTGCTGGAGCTGCAAAAACGCATCAGCGAGCTGGCGTTCCCGCCGTCAAAAGTGGTGGGCGGGGCGGCAGGATTAATTGAGGAAGTCGCAGCCAGCAAGATCAGCGGCGAAGAAGATCGTTACAGCCACACCGACCTGTGGGACTTCCAGGCCAACATTGACGGCGCACAGAAAATCGTCGACCTGCTGCGTCCGCAGCTACAAAAAGAGAACAGCGCGCTGCTGGCGAAAGTGGACGCCAACTTTAAGAAAGTGGACAGCATCCTCAGCAAATATCGCACCAAAGACGGTTTCGAGACCTACGATAAGCTGACCACCGCTGACCGTAATGCGCTGAAAGGGCCGATCACCACCCTGGCGGAAGATCTGGCTCAGCTGCGCGGGATCCTGGGTCTGGACTAAGTCGATGGCACAACAGAAACCACACGACGTGAACGAGCCGTCACGTCGTCGCTTACTGAAAGGGATCGGCGCGCTTGGCGGCGCGCTGGCCATCACCGGCGGCTGTCCGGTGGCGCATGCGGCAAAAGCAGAAAGTTCCCCGGGGACGCTCACACCCGACGCCCGTCAGGAAAAACAGCCCTTCTACGGCCCGCATCAGGCGGGCATCCTGACGCCGCAGCAGGCCTCGATGATGCTGGTGGCGTTCGATGTGCTGGCGGCCGATAAAGCCGACCTCGAGCGGCTGTTTCGGCTGCTGACCCAGCGTATCGCCTTTTTAACCCAGGGCGGCCCGGCGCCGGATACGCCGAATCCCCGGCTGCCGCCGATGGATTCCGGCATCTTAGGGGCGTGGATTGCACCGGATAACCTGACCATGACCGTCTCGGTTGGCCATTCACTGTTTGATGAGCGTTTTGGCCTGGCGGATAAAGCGCCGAAAAAACTGCAGCCGATGACCCGCTTCCCCAACGATTCACTGGATGCCGCCCTGTGCCATGGCGACCTGCTGCTGCAGATCTGCGCCAATACTCAGGATACGGTGATCCACGCCCTGCGCGATGTCATCAAACATACGCCGGATCTGCTGAGCGTGCGCTGGAAGCGGGAAGGGTTTATCTCCGACAGCGCGGCGCGCAGTAAAGGCAAAGAGACCCCGATCAACCTGCTGGGATTCAAGGACGGCACCGCTAACCCGCCGAGCCACGACAGCGCGCTGATGGATAAAGTCGTGTGGGTGACAGCCGATCAGGACGAGCCGGCCTGGACCGTGGGCGGCAGCTATCAGGCGGCGCGAATTATCCAGTTTCACGTGGAGTTCTGGGATCGGACGCCGCTCAAGGAGCAGCAGACGATCTTTGGCCGCGACAAGCACAGCGGTGCGCCGCTGGGGATGAAAAACGAACACGATACCCCGGATTACAGTAAAGATCCTGGCGGCGAAGTCATTGCGCTGGATAGCCATATTCGTCTGGCCAATCCTCGCACGCCGGAAACCCAGTCCAGCCTGATGATGCGCCGCGGCTACAGCTATTCGCTGGGCGTCACTAACGCCGGACAACTGGATATGGGGCTGTTATTCGTTTGCTATCAGCACGATCTGGAAAAGGGTTTTCTGACGGTGCAGAA
Source organism: Klebsiella sp. w6 (assembly GCF_033100215.1). Lineage (NCBI taxonomy): Bacteria > Pseudomonadati > Pseudomonadota > Gammaproteobacteria > Enterobacterales > Enterobacteriaceae > Klebsiella > Klebsiella sp. w6. The sequence goes on along the minus strand of NZ_CP136907.1, from coordinate 3,586,314 downwards.
ACGGCTTAACGGCGAGGCGCTGGAGGAGTACGTCAAACCCATCGGCGGGGGCTACTTCTTTGTTTTACCCGGCGTAGTGGATGAAAAACACTATCTGGGAGAGTCGCTGCTGCAGGCCTGATACCGACCCTGTCCGTGAGGGCAGGGCGTTTTCTGCTGTTTTTCTCTTTTTTATTATATTTCCTGCCATGTGTTATATTTCTGTAATACAAATGACCGATAGTCTCCTACACTTGCTTAAGAACTATTTGTTGCGTCATTGTGAAAAATAAGTTGCATTAAGAATCTTTTTTGATGTACTTATTACATACGCGGTAGTTCCCGGCAGTGTGACGTTTCACTATGGAGATCGCGAATGGTAAGGTCCCGTACCGGACAACGTAAAACCACAGACCGTACTCTTCAGCACGGAAGCCCCGCTTCCGGCAGCGATTTTCTTACTCTTTCTCCCTCCGCTTCGAATTATTACCACCTTGGCAGGGTACGCGGTGCGCGTAGCCGCGACTCGTTGTCAGTTCTACCGGCAAGCAATGGCTTACAAGGAAGCCAAACCTCAATCGTTCGTGCGCATAGTCGCGTCGATGTTGACGCGTGTGATGTAAACCTACAACGCAAGGTGCTATCCATGGGAAGACAAAAAGCAGTGATCAAAGCTCGTCGTGAAGCAAAACGTGTGCTGAGACGGGATTCACGTAGCCATAAACAGCGTGAAGAAGAATCGGTCACATCGCTTGTGCAAATGAGTGGCGTAGAAGCAATTGGCATGGCGCGGGACAGCCGTGATACTTCCCCAATTGAGGCGCGCAATGAAGCTCAGGCGCATTATCTGAATGCCATCGACAATAAACAGCTGATTTTCGCCACCGGCGAAGCCGGATGCGGCAAGACCTGGATCAGTGCGGCGAAGGCAGCTGAAGCGCTGATCCATAAGGATGTGGACAGAATTATTGTTACCCGTCCCGTTCTGCAGGCCGATGAAGATCTTGGCTTCTTACCGGGAGATATCGCCGAGAAGTTCGCGCCCTATTTCCGACCGGTTTACGATGTGCTGGTGAAAAGGTTGGGGGCTTCCTTTATGCAGTACTGCCTGCGTCCGGAAATCGGCAAGGTGGAAATCGCGCCGTTCGCCTATATGCGCGGACGTACCTTTGAAAATGCGGTGGTGATTCTGGACGAGGCCCAGAACGTGACCGCAGCGCAAATGAAGATGTTTTTAACCCGCCTCGGGGAGAACGTGACGGTCATCGTCAATGGCGATATCACCCAGTGCGATTTGCCCTCTGGTGTGAGATCTGGCCTGAGTGATGCGCTGGCGCGTTTTGAGGAAGACGAGATGATCGGCATCGTGCGTTTCACCACCGATGACTGCGTGCGCTCGGCTCTCTGCCAGCGGACGCTGAAAGCCTATTATTAATCGTCATACTGTGAGCAAGGCCCGGGCTAGCCCGGGCCTTGTTGTTTTTGGGCATCCTCCCGGCGGCGCTGCGCTTAGCCGGGCTACCTGGCGGGTAGGGTCTGGTAGCCCGGGAGAGGCATTGCTGCCGACCCCGGGGATGTCTGCGGTGCCACAAGCGAAAAAAAGCCCGTACTTTCGTACGAGCTCTTCTTAAAATATGGCGGTGAGGGGGGGATTGACTCGCTTCGCTCGCCGTTACTCGGCCCATCCATGGGCCTCGCCCCTGCGGGGCCAACGCAGGCGTTGTTCAAAAACGCTCCCGGCGTTTTTGTCGGGGCAGCCCGCTCGCAGGCTCGCGGTCTGTCCAACTGGCGTTGCCAGTTGTCGAACCCCGGTCGGGGGTTCTCATCCCCCCCGGCAGGTGCTACATGCGAAAAAAAAGCCCGTACTTGCGTACGAGCTCTTCTTAAAATATGGCGGTGAGGGGGGGATTCGAACCCCCGATACGTTGCCGTATACACACTTTCCAGGCGTGCTCCTTCAGCCACTCGGACACCTCACCATATTGTCTTGCTGCTCACCTTGGGTGGGCAACGGGGCGCTACTATAGGGAGTTGCGTTAAAACGGTCAAGCATATTTTCTTCTTTCTCTACCGTTCGCTCACGCAATGAACAACACCCCGCTGCGGTACAGCGGGGCGGGGTTTTAGCGCTGAGAATCCAGCTGTTCGTTATTCTTCACCACGTCCTGCGCTTTGCTGTAGCTTTCGATCAGCAGCTGGTAGGCCGGGAAGACTTTGGTGTACACCTCCGCCCATTCTGCGGCGTCCGGGCGATTCCAGGTGCGCTGCAGCTCAGAGGCGACGGCGGCGGTATCCATCGGCACTACGCCAGCCTGTACCACGCGAGCCAGGGTAATTTCCTGCGCCATTTTGCTGTAGGTGCCGGAAGCGTCAATCACGGCAAACACTTTATACCCATCGGCGACAGCGGCAATCGCCGGGAAGGCCATGCAGACACTGGTGATAGTCCCGGCGATAATCAGCGTCTTACGACCGGTCGCTTTCACCGCGGCGACGAATTCCGGGTTATCCCAGGCGTTAATCTCGCCTTTACGGGCGATGTATTTCGCATGCGGCGCGTTTTCATGAATCTCCGAGATCAGCGGACCGTTCGGCCCCTGTGGCACGGAGGCGGTGGTGATCACCGGGATCCCGGCAAGCGACGCCATCTTGGCCAGCGCGGCGGCGCGAGCGCGCAGCTCTGGCATCGGCATATCGCCGACGGTCTGGAACAGGCCGCTCTGGTGGTCAATCAACAGCATGGCGGTATCGTTAACATCAATCACCGGACGAGCACCGTTAAAGTTAGCGGGAGTAGACATAGTATTCACCTCAATCAGTTAGATTTGGCCAAAACGGCCGCTGTTAAAATCGCGAACGGCTTCTGCGATCTGCGTTTTGTTATTCATGACAAAGGGGCCATAGCCCACAATCGGCTCCTGCAGCGGTTCGCCGGCCATCAGCAGAACTTTTGCCTGGGCGGTCGCCTCCAGATGCAGGGCGTCTCCTGTCTGGCTCAGGACGGCGAGCTGACCTTCGCGGGCGGACTCGGAACCGTTGATGATCACTTCCCCTTCCAGCACCACCAGCGCGGTACTCCAGCCTTCCGGCTGGCGCAGCGTGAGGTCGCGCCCCTGATTCAGCTGCAGATCCCACACGTTAAGCGGTGAGAAGGTATGGGCCGGGCCGCTGACGTCGTCATACTGGCCGGCAATAACCCGAACCTGTCCGGCGCCATTCGCCAGCGCGACGGTGGGGATCGTCCCGGCGGTAATGCTCTGATAGCCGGGGGCCGTCATTTTGTCTTTGGCGGGCAGGTTGACCCACAGCTGGATCATCTTCAGCTCGCCGCCGCTGCGGGTGAAGGCCTCCGAGTGGAACTCTTCGTGCAGGATCCCGGCGCCCGCCGTCATCCACTGCACGTCGCCCGGGCCAATCACCCCGCCGCGTCCGGTGGAGTCACGATGCTCTACTTCACCGGCGTAGACGATGGTGACGGTTTCGAATCCGCGATGCGGATGCTCACCGACGCCGCGTTTATCGCTGCCCGCCGGGAAGGTGTACGGCCCGGCATAGTCGAGCAGTAAGAAGGGGCTCAGCTGCTGGCCGTGCGTCTGATAAGAAAACATCGAACGAACCGGGAAGCCGTCGCCTACCCAATGCTGCGCAGGCGCGGTGTAGACTCCTGTAATCTGTTTCATGGCTTTCTCCTGTGTATCGGTATCTGATGTGAATAAGCTTATATCCGGGACGACGTATGCGGTAGTGAGCAAAAATGACCTATACTGTTCCAAAAATGGAACAATGGAGGAAGGATGCAGGATCTCAATGACTTCGCCTGGTTTGTCCAGGTGGTAGACCATGGCGGTTTCGCCGCGGCGGGGCGAGCGCTTGACCAGCCGAAATCCAAGCTCAGCCGCCGCATTGCGCAACTCGAGGAGCGGCTGGGCGTGCGTTTGATCCAGCGAACCACCCGTCAGTTCGCGGTCACCGAGGTCGGGCAGACCTTTTATCAGCATTGCAAAGCGATGCTGATAGAGGCCGAGGCGGCGCAGCAGGCGGTCGAGACGCTGCGCGCCGAGCCGCGCGGTAGCGTCAGGATCACCTGTCCGGTCACCTTGCTGCATGTCCATATTGGACCGATGCTGGCGCGATTTATGGCGCGCTATCCCGGGGTAACGCTGCACCTTGAGGCGACCAACCGCCGGGTGGATGTGGTCGGGGAGGGGATTGATGTGGCGATCCGCGTCCGTCCCCGGCCCATCGAGGATAGCGATCTGGTGATGCGCGTGCTGGCGGACCGCGGGCACCGGCTGGTGGCCAGTCCTGATCTCATTTCCCGGCTCGGACGCCCGCAGGCGCCGTCCGAGCTGAGCGCCTGGCCGGGACTCAGCCTGGGAGCGAACAAGCATCAGCATAAATGGCAGCTTACCGGGCCCGGGGGGGCAAGGGCGGAGGTGTATTTCACGCCGCGAATGGTGACCACCGATATGCTGGCGCTGCGCGAGGCGGCGATGGCCGGCGTCGGCGTGGTGCAGCTTCCTTTATTAATGGTGCGCGATCAGCTGGCGTCAGGGGAATTAGAGGTGGTACTGGATGAGTGGCAGCCGCGGCGGGAAGTGATCCATGCAGTGTTTGCTTCACGGCGCGGGCTGCTGCCCTCCGTCAGGGCGCTGGTGGACTACCTCAGCGAAGAGTATCAGCGGATGGAGGAAGATTGATGGGTAGGCAGAGGTTTTTTGCCGGAACTCATATGTGAAAAGCGTCCGTACTTTTTCACGCACTCTTCGCAATCGCGTAGGCTCGTGAAAGATTGCTCACTGTGTGAGTCGTTTGCCGCTTGAGAGCGTTGGCTGTTATAAGCAACCTCTGGTTTTTTCGATACATCGTTTTACTATGACCGTCTGGTATTATTTAAGCAATTTTGCCATAACGTCAAAAAACATTGGCAGATCATCCTTGAATGAGAAGGTCGTGTTTATTGCCTGACGAGTGATTAAACCGTCAATAAGGGCAAAAATAATGATCGTGATTTCTTCAAGGTTAATATCACGGCGAAACTCTCCGGCAGCGATACCCTCCTGGATGAGCCGCGCGAAGCTTTTCCGCATGATGTCATCACTGGAGATATACGTTTTTCGCAGTTCTGGATTACGCGCAGACTCAGCCATGATTTCAACCCAAAGTTGATGCGTGATAGGGTAACCGATCTCGCTAATACAGGACGTGACTTGTGCACAAAGGCGATCAAAATAAGAGCCTGCATAGGTCGCATTATGGGCAGTCAGCGCGGAGTTCTGTTCTTCCAGTACAATAGCCTTAACAAGCTCATCCTTACTTTTGAAATACGTATACATTGCTCCTTGACTAATTCCTGCCCGGGTAGAGATTTCACGTACGCTTGTCGCACTAAAGCCTTTTTCCGCAAAGCAGGCAGCAGCAGCCGTAATCAACTTATGGTAGGTTTCGGTTTTTTTTAACATATCGGCATCTTGGTAAATTCGGTGTCCAGACTTTAACGCGCTTTTATGCAAGGAGCCAGAGCTAAACTCTGTCGTCTGGCTCCTGGATTTCGTCTTACTTTAGAAGGGGTAATTCACTGAGCATGTTCTTGAGATTCAGCATGTCCCAGGGCAAATGTTCAGCGATTGTCAGGCCAACGGGGACTGCTTTTGTCGTCGCTGCCGCTATCAGATTGAGTACATCCTCAATCGTCAGTTTGCCTTCAGCAACGTCGCCAAAATCGTGTTTTCCGCGCCCCGGTTTTGCAAAAAGAATGGAGCGGAACAGAGATGGGTCGAGTACGTCCAGATCGATATGGATCGCCAGATACGCAATCTTTTCTTTCGCTATCCACTCCAGGACTTCATCTGCACCGCTTTTAACCTGTTCAGGTGCTAGCGTCGTAATGTTATGGCGAGTGAGGTATTCAGCTTCATAAGGAAGTGGCGCGTGGATACCGGCAATCATTATTTTTGACGGATTAAGTTTGGTTTTTACATGGGCAACTAAATCGTTATCACCCGTACCCATTAGCGCACCAAGCACATGGGCATGCGCGTTTGGATATTGTTCAGCCGTCTGCACGTCAGGATGCGAGTCAATCCAGAGCACACCGAGTTTGTCTCCGAACTTATCGAGCAGGTGGGCGAAAGGCGCCAGCGAAACCAGGCAGTCTCCGCCTAAAATGACAATGCTATTGGGATCATGTTTTTCAATCAGTGCGGCAGCATTATTGAGTTGCCTGATGAGGGATGGCTTAGCCGTGATGCCATTAATCCCTGGCAATGGCTCTGTTGTTGGTAACTCAACAGGAACGATCTCAACGGGCCCTTTTGCTTCAGGAGAGAGAAACGAGAGGAGCTGCGAGCCAAGATAGTAGGGAGGATTGTTACCGCCTTGCCATTGAGGAAATATAAGTCGCAGTGTTTTGCTAGTCATTGGTACCTTCTGTGTTGTCATGCGCTAAAGTGAATGAACGTTCATTCACTTTTACATTGTATTACGGTCGATACGCAAGTAACAAAGCACTTTTCGTTAATGCATAACGTACACCATCCGGAGCGATATGATTTTCGTTATGCCGGGTGGCTCAAAGCGGAAGAGGGGATAGTGTTGGCGAACATCTTCGCTGCGCTGTTAATCGTGTGAAGCAGAGTCTGGCTTTGACAATACTGCGTAATGTCTGTTGCCAGTTGTCGAACCCCGGTCGGGGGTTCTCATCCCCCCCCAGCGGAGAATATAAAAGAAAAAAGCCCGTACTTGCGTACAGGCTCTCATCTCGAATATGGCGGTGAGGGGGGGATTGACTCGCTTCGCTCGCCCCTGCGGGGCAGCCCGCTCGCAGGCTCGCGGTCTGTCCAACTGGCTGCGCCAGTTGTCGAACCCGGTCGGGGGTTCTCATCCCCCCAGCGGAGAATATAAAAGAAAAAAGCCCGTACTTGCGTACAGGCTCTCATCTCGAATATGGCGGTGAGGGGGGGATTGACTCGCTTTGCTCGCCCCTGCGGGGCAGCCCGCTCGCGGGCTCGCGGTCTGTCCAACTGGCTGCGCCAGTTGTCGAACCCCGGTCGGGGGTTCTCATCCCCCTGGTGAGTGCCACATGCGAAAAAAAAGCCCGTACTTGCGTACGAGCTCTTCTTAAAATATGGCGGTGAGGGGGGGATTGACTCGCTTCGCTCGCCCCTGCGGGGCAGCCCGCTTACTGTGTGCGCGGTCTGTCCAACTGGCGTTGCCAGTTGTCGAACCCCGGTCGGGGGTTCTCATCCCCCCCGGCGGAGAATATAAAAGAAAAGAGCCCGTACTTGCGTACAGGCTCTCATCTCGAATATGGCGGTGAGGGGGGGATTGACTCGCTTCGCTCGCCCCTGCGGGGCAGCCCGCTTACTGTGTGCGCGGTCTGTCCAACTGGCGTTGCCAGTTGTCGAACCCCGGTCGGGGGTTCTCATCCCCCCCGGCGGAGAATATAAAAGAAAAGAGCCCGTACTTGCGTACAGGCTCTCATCTCGAATATGGCGGTGAGGGGGGGATTGACTCGCTTCGCTCGCCCCTGCGGGGCAGCCCGCTTACTGCGTGCGCGGTCTGTCCAACTGGCGTTGCCAGTTGTCGAACCCCGGTCGGGGGTTCTCATCCCCCCCAGCGGAGAATATAAAAGAAAAAAGCCCGTACTTGCGTACAGGCTCTCATCTCGAATATGGCGGTGAGGGGGGGATTCGAACCCCCGATACGTTGCCGTATACACACTTTCCAGGCGTGCTCCTTCAGCCACTCGGACACCTCACCATATTGTCTTTCCCGTTGTTGTCGGGAACGGGCGCTAATGTAGGGAAATACGTATCGCCCGTCAATCAACTTTTTGCAAAAAAAGCGCGTTTAGACAAACTTCGAGCAACTTGCTCCTTAAACGTGCGAAATCCGTTTTTTTTGTCGCCAGTGCCTTTTCCCTTTTCGCTCGGGGGAAATTTGTTATGCTGGCAAACCAATAGAAAACAATGAGTAAAATAAGACGCCAGCGTCAATCGGCCAAAGGCGTCTGCTATCAGGAGCCCCTATGGAGATTATTTTTTACCATCAGACCTTTGATACCCCATTCTGGATCCGTGAGCTGGAAAAACAGTTACCCGGGGCGCGGGTGCGCGAGTGGAAAGCGGGTGACAACCAGCCGGCGGACTATGCCCTGGTCTGGCATCCGCCGGTAGAGATGCTGCAGGGCCGGGCGCTGAAGGCCGTGTTTGCCCTCGGGGCGGGGGTAGATTCTATTCTCAGCAAGCTGCGTGACCATCCGGATATGCTGCCGCTGTCGATCCCGCTGTTTCGCCTCGAAGATACCGGTATGGGACGACAGATGCAGGAGTATGCCGTGAGCCAGGTGCTGCACTGGTTCCGCCGCTTTGATGACTATCAGGCGCTGAAGCTGGCTTCCCGCTGGCAGCCGCTGCCCGAGTATCGCGCCGACGAATTCACTGTCGGGATTATGGGAGCCGGCGTGTTGGGGGCGAAGGTTGCGGAAAGTCTGCAACCCTGGGGGTTCCCGCTTCGCGTCTGGAGCCGTAGCCGCAAATCCTGGCCACAGGTACAGAGCTTCGCCGGTCAGGCCGAACTGGGCGAATTCCTGCAGGGCACTCGCGTGCTGATCAACCTGCTGCCGAATACCGCCGAAACCGCCGGTATTATTAACCAAACGCTGCTGGCGCAGTTGCCGGATGAGAGCTATGTCCTCAACCTTGCTCGCGGCGTGCATGTCGTTGAAGAGGATCTGCTGGCGGCGCTGAACAGCGGTAAGCTCAAAGGGGCGATGCTCGATGTCTTCAGTCGCGAACCTCTGCCGCAGGAGAGCCCGCTATGGGCACATCCGCGGGTGGCCATGACCCCCCATGTGGCGGCAGTGACCCGTCCAATGGAAGCTATCACCTACATTGCGGAGACCATTAGCCGGCTTGAGCGAGGGGAACCGGTAAGCGGTCAGGTTGACCGCCAGCGCGGTTATTAAGACGAGAGAACCCCGCCACGGCGGGGTTTTTGCTAATCAATAGCCCGGTTTCCTGCTATTCTTGCGGCAAACAGAAGAGGAGAATGTGATGTATCCCGTTGACCTGCACATGCATACCGTCGCCAGCACCCACGCCTACAGCACCCTGCACGATTATATTGCGGAAGCAAAGCGTAAAGGGATCAAACTCTTCGCCATCACCGACCATGGCCCGGATATGGCGGATGCCCCGCACTACTGGCACTTCGTTAATATGCGCATCTGGCCCCGTCTGGTAGACGGGGTGGGGATCCTGCGCGGTATTGAGTCGAATATTAAAAATATCGAAGGTGAGATCGACTGCTCCGGGCCGATGTTAACCTCGCTTGATCTGATCATTGCCGGATTCCATGAGCCGGTGTTCCCGCCGCAGGATCGAGACACCCATACGCAGGCGATGATTGCCGCGATGGCCAGCGGTAAGGTGCATATGATTAGCCATCCGGGTAATCCGAAATTCCCGGTGGATATCCCGGCTATTGCCGAAGCGGCGGCCCGCTATCAGGTGGCGCTGGAGATTAATAACTCCTCTTTTATTTCATCGCGCGTGGGCAGTGAAGATAACTGTCGAGCTATCGCTGCGGCGGTGCGTGATGCCGGGGGATGGGTGGCGCTGGGCTCGGACTCTCACACTGCCTTTACCCTCGGGGAATTTACCGAATGCCGCAAGATCCTTGATGCGGTCGATTTCCCGGAGGAGAGGATCCTCAACGTTTCTCCGCGTCGCCTGCTCAACTTCCTCGAGTCGCGGGGCATGCCGGCGATCCCGGAATTTGCTGACCTTTAATTTGTATAACTGGAATAACTGAATGAACGAGTTTTCAATCCTCTGCCGCGTGCTGGGTTCGCTGTATTACCGTCAACCGCAGGACCCGCTGCTGGTGCCGCTGTTTACCCTGATCCGTGAGGGCAAACTGGCTGCCAGCTGGCCGCTTGAGCAGGATGAACTGCTGGCGCGTCTGCAGAAAAGCTGTGAGATGCAGTCCCTGGCGACGGACTATAATGCGCTGTTCGTCGGTGAAGCCTGCAGCGTGCCGCCGTACCGTAGCGCGTGGGTGGAGGGTTCCTCGGAAGCAGAAGTACGGGCTTTTATGAGCGAACACGGTATCCCGACAGGGGAAGGTCCGGCGGATCATCTCGGATCGCTGCTGCTGGCCGCCTCCTGGCTTGAGGATCATGCCACAGAAGACCAGAGCGAGACGCTGGAGCTCCTCTTTGCTGACTATATCCTGCCATGGTGCGGGACGATGCTGGGCAAAGTCGAAGCCCATGCGCACACGCCGTTCTGGCGCACCATGGCGCCATTGACCCGCGACGCCATCGCCGCGATGTGGGACGAGCTTCAGGAAGAAGATGAGCAATAATATGTGATGTGAATCACTATTTGAATGCAACTGAAATTAGGCTCATTCATATACTGTGTTTTAGATCTCATTCTTCCGGCGCGTATCTGCTAGGATACGCGCCATGAACATACTCTTCGCAATCGCATTAACGACGGGCATTCTCTCCGGAATTTGGGGATGGGTGGCGGTCGCTCTCGGCCTGCTGAGCTGGGCCGGTTTCCTCGGCTGTACGGCCTATTTCGCCTGCCCGCAGGGCGGTCTGAAAGGTCTGGCCATCTCCTCGTGCACGGTAATGAGCGGCGTGGTCTGGGCATTAGTGATTATCCACGGTAGCGCACTGGCCCCGCAGCTGCAGATCCTCAGCTATATGATGACCGGTATCGTCGCCTTCCTGATGTGCATTCAGGCGCGACAGACATTGCTGTCGTTTGTACCGGGCACCTTTATCGGCGCCTGCGCGACTTTTGCGGCAGACGGCGACTGGCGCCTGGTGGTGCCCTCCCTGGCGTTGGGTCTGGTTTTTGGCTATGCCATGAAGAATAGTGGCCTGTGGCTGGCGGCCCGCGCGGGCAAACATAAATCGTTCGCTAATGACAACGCCTGACTGGCGAAACAGCAGACTCAACAGGACCCTTAGGGTCCTGTTTTTTTTAGCTTCCCGTCGCCAGGGCTGAGGGATAATCTTGCTCCCGGGGGCGGGAATGCCCTAGTATCGGCAGAAAGCCGTATCCACGCGCTATGCCGACAGGAGGAGAAATGGCTGTTCAACCTGAGGTAATTCTCGGCGATATTACGACGCTTGAAGTCGATGTGATTGTTAATGCGGCAAACCCCTCGCTGCTGGGCGGCGGCGGGGTAGATGGCGCGATCCACCGGGCGGCCGGCCCGGCGCTGCTGGCGGCTTGCAAACAGGTATTGCAGCAGCAGGGCGAATGTCCTCCCGGTCACGCAGTGATCACTATTGCGGGCGATCTTCCCGCCAGCGCGGTGATCCACACCGTGGGCCCGGTCTGGCACGGCGGCGACCGCATGGAAGCGCAAACCCTGGCGGATGCTTACAAAAACAGTCTGCAGCTGGCCGCGGCAAACAACTATCGCTCCATTGCGTTTCCGGCGATCAGCACCGGCGTGTATGGCTATCCAAAAGAGGAAGCGGCGGAGATCGCCGTGCGCACCGTCACCGCGTTTCTCACTCGCTATAACCCCCTTGAGCGCGTCCTGTTCGTCTGTTTTGATGAGGAAACGGCGGCTATCTATCGCCGCCTGCTGGCGTCATACCCCTGATCCAGCAGAATAGGCTATGATAACCGCCGGTATTGACGGGAAAGATGGATAGCAGGAGGGAGCAGGGTGTCAGAAGGAAAAGTACAGCAGAAGCAGCAGGCGCGCCGCGCAGAGATCGTTGCCGCTGCGCAAAGGTGTTTTGCTGAAAAGGGGCTGCATGGCGCTTCCGTTGCCGATATTGCCCGCGAGGCGGGCCTGAGCGTTGGTCAGCTGTATCGTATTTTTGCCAGCAAAGAGGCGATCATCGAAGCGATTGTCAGCGAAATCGTCCACGCCAGGGTCGGGGAGATGATCGATGAGAACCACAATCTGGCGCGCAAAGCGGCGGTGCTGGCCGGCAGGATCCCGACGTCGGCAGCCACCAAAAGCGACAATTATCTGCTGATGGAGATCAACGCCGAAGCCTCGCGTAACCCACGCTTGCGCGAGATCCTGGTGCAGGCCGATCGGCGTTTGAAAGAGGAAGGAGGGCGTCTGTCGCAGCGCTACCATCCCGGGCTCAGCGATGCGCGACGCAATGCCGCATCAGAGCTCATCGCCGTTCTGACCGAGGGGGCCGCCTATCGCTGTGAGCTCTGCGCCTCGACCCCGGTCGATAAGGCAGATTTAGAAGCTCTGTATAATATGATTTTCGACCGGCTTTTTGACGAGCAGGCGTAATGCGACACGCCTGGCGTGCCGCACCCGCGGCAAATTAGCTGGCCGAAGCCGGGGTTTTGGCCGGTTTGTTCATCGGTTTACCGGAGAACAGGAAACGCAGCAGCGGAATGCGCAGATGAATTTCATACAGGATCAGCGCGATACCCACCACAAAAACCAGCCCGACAATAAAGCCTAAGGTATTGGACTTGATGGCCGGGGTGATCCACGCCCCGTACAGTAGCGTCAGCGGGTGGTGCACCAGGTAAATAAACAGCGAGGCATTGACGAAATAGGTCACGCGCGCTGACTGGAAGTTCAGCAGTCGATGGCCGAGCGAAAAGACCACATTGACCATCCACAGCCCCAACACCATAGTAATCACCGATTCGGTTTCATACATCCAGCCGTCGCCGGACCCATACTGCTGATTCAGTCGATAGGCGATAAACCCGAGCAGCGCTGCGGCGCAGCACCACGGCGATGGAGTGGTGAACATGGTCTTTAAGCGTGGGTTAATAAAGGTCTGCGCGCCCAGCACAAAGAAGGGCAGATAGAACAGCGTCTGCATCACCACAAAGTTAAACAGACCATTGCTCAGCAGGGGCGGATAGAGCAGGAACAAGGACCGGCGGATCAGCGCATAAAAGACCCCCAGCGCGAGGAAAATCATCGTCAGCTGGCCCATGGTGACAGTGTCACTGAAGGCGAGGCCGTGGCCAGCCGGACGGCGCGTCAGCCATTTAAACAGCACCACCCCCAGCGAGGTCAGCACCACCAGAACCAGTAAAAACCACAGGTGGGAAATGAGCTCCCAGGCCAGGGTATTAAATTTGTCGTACATCGAAAGGGTATGCCAGTTTTCCGCCTTGCCGTTGACGTATTGCAGCATAATAAATTGCGGCAGCGTCAGCAGTGGGATGGCGGTCAGCATCGGAATACCGACCCGTTCAACGCGCACTTTCCACCATTTTTTCAGCGGGTAGCGCAGGAACAGCATGTAGGAGAAATAGCCGGAGATGACGAAAAAGACCTGCATGCGAAAGGCATGGATGAAGTCATTAAACAGCGTCAACCACCACGAGGGTTCGGCGCTGTTGACATGCCAGCTGTGGCTGGAATAAATCAGCGAAATGTGGAAAGGGATCCCCAGCAGCATCAACCAGGCGCGGATGCTGTCGAAGAAATATTCACGCTGTACCGGAGTATTATTCATACGATTCACGACAATCTCAGATAATTCGTCTTATCACTCAAGGTGATAACGCTTACATTATCAGCAACCCTACATGAACTCGGGGTATCTGTCTCCAGGATAAGCACTCAAAGTGCAAACGGGACAGCGAACTGTTTATTCCCTGTGCCGCCAGGCTGAACAAAGCAGGGATTATGTTGTCGGATTGCCTGAGTTTCCATTAAAATAGATCGGATCGATTTAAGCACACAAAGGGGGAAGTGCTTACTTATATGAAACATAAACCACAGATGATGAAAATGCGTTGGTTAAGCGCAGCCGTAATGTTGTCCCTGTGTACTTCATCTGCATGGGCGTTTAGCATTGATGACGTTGCAAAAGAGGCCAAAACGTTAGCCGGGAAAGGCTATGAAGCGCCGAAGAGTAACCTGCCCTCCGCTTTCCGCGACATGAAATACGCGGACTACCAGCAAATTCAGTTTAATCACGATAAAGCTTACTGGAATAACCAGAAAACCCCATTCAAGCTTGAATTTTACCATCAGGGGATGTACTTCGACACGCCGGTCACCATCAATGAAGTGACGGCGACCAGCGTGCGCAAAATTAAATATAGTCCGGACTATTTCAACTTTGGTAACGTCCAGCACGATAAAGACACGGTGAAAGACCTCGGTTTCGCCGGCTTCAAAGTACTGTATCCGATCAACAGCAAAGATAAGAACGATGAAATCGTCAGCATGCTCGGTGCCAGCTACTTCCGCGTGCTGGGTCAGGGTCAGGTTTACGGTCTGTCCGCGCGTGGTCTGGCTATCGATACCGCGCTGCCGTCCGGCGAAGAGTTCCCGCGTTTTCGTGAGTTCTGGATCGAACGTCCAAAAGCCACTGACAAGCGTCTGACTATCTATGCGCTGCTGGATTCCCCACGGGCAACCGGCGCCTATCGCTTTGTCATCATGCCGGGACGCGACACCGTCGTGGACGTCCAGTCCAAAGTTTACCTGCGTGACAAAGTCGGCAAACTGGGTGTGGCGCCGCTGACCAGCATGTTCCTGTTCGGTTCCAACCAGCCTTCTCCGACGCTCAACTATCGTCCGGCGCTGCACGACTCCAATGGTCTGTCTATCCTGGCCGGTAACGGCGAGTGGATCTGGCGTCCGCTGAACAATCCGAAACACCTGGCTGTCAGCAGCTATGCGATGGAAAACCCGCAAGGGTTCGGCCTGCTGCAGCGCGGCCGTCAGTTCTCGCGCTTCGAGGATCTCGACGATCGTTATGACCTGCGTCCAAGCGCCTGGATCACCCCGAAAGGGGACTGGGGCAAAGGGAAAATCGAGCTGGTTGAAATTCCGACCAACGATGAAACGAACGATAACATCGTGACTTACTGGACGCCGGATCAGCTGCCGGAGCCGGGCAAGGAGATGAACTTCAAATACACCATCACCTTCAGCCGCGATGAAGACAAGCTGCATGCGCCAGATAACGCTTACGTTATGCAGACCCGCCGCTCTACCGGCGACGTGAAGCAGTCGAACCTGATCCGTCAGCCGGACGGTACGGTTGCCTTCATTGTCGACTTCACCGGCGCCGATATGAAGAAACTGCCAGCGGATACCCCGGTCGCTGCTCAGGCGAGCACCGGCGATAACGCGGAAATCGTTGAAAATACCGTGCGTTACAATCCAGTGACCAAAGGCTGGCGGATGATCCTGCGTTTGAAGGTCAAAGATCCGAAGAAAACGACGGAAATGCGTGCCGCACTGGTTAACGGTGATGACACGTTGAGCGAAACCTGGAGCTATCAGCTGCCTGCCAATGAATAAGATAACGAAGTACATTGACGCATTGCCGCTGTCGGACGCCGAAAAATCGGCGCTGCCGGACACCAGCCTGCAGGCCGTTCATCAGGCCCTGGATGACGAACATCAGACCTTCGCTCGCGAAGACGACTCTCCGCTGGGGTCGGTGAAGGCGCGTCTGGCGCACAGCTGGCCGGATTCGCTTTCTGGCGATCAACT
The DNA here is from genome assembly GCF_033100215.1 of Klebsiella sp. w6. Lineage (NCBI taxonomy): Bacteria > Pseudomonadati > Pseudomonadota > Gammaproteobacteria > Enterobacterales > Enterobacteriaceae > Klebsiella > Klebsiella sp. w6. Next base: position 3,570,843 of record NZ_CP136907.1, on the reverse strand, counting down.
GGTGAAGGATGACGAAGGTCGTACCCAGCTGCATGCTATGCCGAAAGCCAGGCGTTCCTCGATGATCCCGGACCCGTGGCGGACTAACCCGGTCGGCCGCTTCTGGGATCGTCTGCGCGGCCGCGATGTCACGCCGCGCTATCTCTCCCGCCTGACGCAAGAAGAGCGCGAGAGTGAGCAAAAATGGCGTACCGTCGGCACCATTCGTCGCTACATCCTGCTGCTGCTGACGCTGTCGCAGACCGTGGTGGCCACCTGGTATATGAAAACCATTCTGCCTTATCAGGGCTGGGCGCTGATCAACCCGGCCGACATGGTGGGGCAGAACCTGTGGATCTCGTTCATGCAGCTGCTGCCGTACGTGTTGCAGAGCGGCATTCTGATCCTCTTCGCGGTGCTGTTCTGCTGGGTTTCCGCCGGCTTCTGGACTGCGTTAATGGGCTTTCTGCAGCTGTTGATTGGCCGCGACAAGTACAGTATTTCCGCCTCGACGGTTGGTGACGAACCGTTGAACCCGGCGCACCGTACGGCGCTTATTATGCCGATCTGTAACGAAGACGTTGACCGCGTTTTCGCCGGGTTGCGGGCGACCTGGGAGTCGGTGAAAGCGACCGGTAACGCCGCTCATTTCGACGTCTATATTCTCAGCGACAGCTATAACCCCGATATCTGTGTGGCTGAGCAAAAGGCGTGGATGGAGCTGATTGCCGAAGTGCAGGGCGAAGGGCAGATTTTCTATCGTCGTCGCCGTCGTCGCGTGAAGCGTAAGAGCGGCAACATCGATGATTTCTGCCGCCGCTGGGGCAGCCAGTACAGCTATATGGTGGTGCTGGACGCAGACTCGGTGATGACCGGCGAGTGTCTGAGCAGCCTGGTGCGCCTGATGGAAGCGAACCCGAACGCCGGGATCATCCAGTCATCCCCGCGCGCCTCGGGCATGGACACGCTGTATGCGCGTTGCCAGCAGTTTGCCACCCGGGTGTACGGTCCGCTGTTTACGGCCGGTCTGCACTTCTGGCAGCTGGGGGAGTCCCACTACTGGGGACACAACGCCATTATCCGCGTGAAGCCGTTCATTGAGCACTGCGCGCTGGCGCCGCTGCCGGGCGAGGGTAACTTTGCCGGGTCGATTCTGTCGCACGACTTCGTCGAAGCCGCGCTAATGCGCCGTGCCGGCTGGGGGGTGTGGATTGCCTACGATCTGCCGGGCTCCTATGAGGAGCTGCCGCCGAACCTGCTGGACGAGCTGAAACGCGACCGTCGCTGGTGTCAGGGCAACCTGATGAACTTCCGCCTGTTCCTCGTCAGAGGGATGCACCCGGTTCACCGGGCGGTGTTCCTCACCGGCGTGATGTCGTACCTGTCGGCGCCGCTGTGGTTTATGTTCCTTGCCCTGTCGACGGCGTTGCAGGTGGTGCATGCCCTGACCGAGCCGCAGTACTTCCTGCAGCCGCGTCAGCTGTTCCCGGTGTGGCCGCAGTGGCGTCCGGAGCTGGCCATCGCGCTGTTCGCTTCGACCATGGTGCTGCTGTTCCTGCCGAAGCTGCTGAGTATTATTCTGGTGTGGTGTAAAGGGCCGAAAGAGTATGGCGGATTTATCCGCGTCACGCTTTCTCTGCTGCTGGAGGTCCTGTTCTCGGTCCTGCTGGCGCCGGTTCGCATGCTGTTCCACACTGTCTTCGTGGTCAGCGCCTTCCTCGGCTGGGAAGTGGTGTGGAATTCGCCGCAGCGTGATGATGACTCCACGCCGTGGGGAGAAGCCTTTATGCGTCACGGCTCGCAGCTGCTGCTGGGGTTGGTATGGGCAGTCGGAATGGCATGGCTGGATCTGCGCTTCCTGTTCTGGCTGGCGCCGATCGTCGTCTCGCTGATCCTGTCGCCGTTCGTGTCGGCGATCTCCAGCCGGGCGACCGTGGGCCTGCGCACCAAGCGCTGGAAGCTGTTCCTGATCCCGGAAGAGTATTCGCCGCCGCAGGTGCTCAAGGATACCGACGCGTACCTGACGCTGAACCGTCAGCGTTCACTGGACGATGGCTTTATGCACGCGGTATTCAATCCCTCGTTTAACGCCCTCGCCACGGCGATGGCCACCGCGCGCCACCGTCATGGTCATATCCTTGAGATCGCTCGCGAGCGCCACGTTGAGCAAGCGCTGAACGAAACGCCGGATAAGCTGAACCGCGATCGTCGACTGGTGCTGTTGAGCGACCCGGTGACCATGTCGCGTCTGCACTATCGCGTCTGGGCCGCGCCGGAGAAATATTCATCGTGGGTCAACGCCTATCAGCAGTTAGCGCTTAACCCGCTGGCGCTGAAAACGAAATAAGCCGTACGTAAAGGAAAATACCGGCAGCGATGCCGGTATTTTTTTATCTGAAACACGAGGTTGTGAATGCGAATATTATCGATCATTGCCATGGCGCTGCTGCTGAGCGGCTGCGGCAGCATTATCAGCCGGACGGTGCCCGGGCAGGGGCATGGCAATCAATATTACCCGGGCGTGCAGTGGGACGTTCGCGACTCGGCATGGCGCTATCTCACCGTTCTGGACCTTCCGTTCTCGCTGGTGTTCGATACGCTGCTGCTGCCGCTGGATGCCAGCCACGGGCCCTATAACTGATTAGCGCTCGTCCCACTCGTCGGCCGCCGTCTGTCCCTCTTCGGTGTCCAGCGAGGGCTCGAGCTGGAATTCGCCTTCATCCCACTCATGGAGGGTATTTTCCTCCAGCCACTCCTGGCGCAGCTCTATCTCATCATAATCCCCGTCGAAAACGCTCTGCGCAGCTTCGCCGCTGAGCATCGGTAAACATTCGCCTTGTTCGTCTTCGTCAGCAAAAAATTCGGCCTGCCAGGCGATATCGCCATCCTGCAGCACATACTTTTGAATATTAAGCTGCTCAACGTTAGCGCTCTCTTCATCGCTGTCAGGATTATTGGCGAGAAATTCTTCGCGTGCTGCATCAATAGCTTCTTCGAGCGTGGCATAGAACATCGAATCCTTTGGCATAGCGAATCTCCTGAGAAGAATATGAATTGAACACGATTCAATCTATAGAAGGCGGTAGCCAAAGCGTCAAGGGGCTGGGCCCCTCTGGACATTAATTTACTGAATGGCGGTCAGGCTGCGAGGCTTCCGCGGCAGGTCGGCGCAGGCTGAGGGTAGAATAAATGGTGTTAAAGAGCACCACGCCCGCGGTGACCAGGAATACCGCGCGGAAACCGTAGTTGGCGGACACCGAGGCGCCTATCAGGGGGCCGGTGACGTTGCCAATATCGCGGAACGACTGGTTATAGCTAAAGATACGCCCGGAGATCTGGCTGGTGGAATTATACACCAGCAGGGTTTGCACTGCCGGCAGCAGTGCCCCGTCTGCCGCGCCGAGCAGGAAACGCAGGATACCCAGCTGCAGTGGGGTCTGAACGAACGACATCGGGATCAGCAATAGCACAGAGATAATTAGCGCGACGATGAGGATCTTTTCCGGCCCGATACGATCCCCGAGCCTGCCCAGCCGCGGGGCGCTCATCAGCGCGGCTATTCCCGGCACCGAGGCGATCATCCCGCTAATAAAGGCGATGTTACTGACGTTGCCCGCGAGATCGCGCACGTAAAGCGTCAGAATCGGCGCAATGGAGCCGGTGGCCACCTGGATGATCAGCGAGGTCACAAACAGGCTGAGCACCAGCTTGGGATTCTGTAGCGAGGAGAAAACCTCTCTGGCGCTGAGCATCTCTTTTTTGGCGATCGGCACAAAATTTTCACGGATTAAAAACAGGGTAAACAGGAAGCAGATAAACAGCACCGCCGCGGTCATAAAGAAGACGGTGCGCAGGCCCCAGTGGTCGGCCAGGAAGCCACCCGCCAGCGGGCCGAGCAGGGCGCCGCTCACCGCGCCGGTTGACAGCGTGCCCAGCGCCCAGCCGCTTTTGTGGCGCGGGATCTGGGTGGCAATCAGGGCGTTGGCGTTGGGAATAAAGCCGCCCAGCAGGCCGAGCAGTGCGCGTAGCAGCAGAAACTGCCAGATATTCTGTGCCATCCCCATCAGCATCATCACTACGGACATTCCGAGGGCGGAACGCAGCAGCATAATTTTTCGTCCTTTGCGGTCAGCAAGACCGCCCCAGAACGGTGAGGCAATGGCGGAGAAGAGGAAGGTGATACTAAAGACCAGCCCGGACCACATGTTCAGCGCGCTATGCCCGGTGACCCCGAGCTGTTCGACATAGAGTGGCAGAAAGGGCATAACCAGACTGAAGGCGGCGCCCGTTAAAAAGCAGCCGAGCCAGGTCACGGTCAGATTTTGTTTCCAGTTAATAGGGGTATCAGCAGAGGACATAGGGTTCCACTGGCCTGCGCGGCAGGTCAAATTAAGAGAAAATATGAGCCTGCTAATTATGCGCCTGGGAAATAAATGCCGCAATGGAGGAGAGCTTTTAAAGCTAAAGCAGAGCCTAAAGCATGAGCGAGAAGCGCATTCCCGGCCACATGCGCGGCCGGGAAAAGGGATCAGTAGCGGGAGGGCATGCCCTCGGGGCGGGTTTTGAAGCGGCGGTGGAGCCACATATATTGTTCCGGGGCCATCATGATGCACTGCTCAACAATCTTGTTCATCCAGGCGGCCGTGGTTTCCGCGTCGTCCAGCGGCGGGGAACACTCTGGCGGCAGGATAATCAGTTCATAACCTTTACCATCCGGTTTGCGACGCGGGACGAAGGGGACGATACAGGCTTTGGACATTTTCGCCAGCATCCAGGTGCCGGAGGTGGTCGCCGCCTGGTCGACAGCGAACAGTGGGGCGAAGACGCTGGCGGTCGGACCGTAATCGTGATCGGGGGCATACCAGACCACGTCGCCTTTTTTCAGCGCCCGGATCATCCCTTTCAGATCCTTACGGTCAATCATGTCCTTATTGGATCGTAGCCGACCCCAGGTCTGCAGCCAGTCGATCACCGGGTTGTCGTTGGGGCGATAGACGCCAATCCCCGGCTCGTTCATGCCGAACATCCGCGCGCCCATCTCGAGAGTCAGGAAGTGAATACCGATTAGCAGAATGCCGCGCTGCTGCGCCTGCACATCGCGGATATGCTCAAAGCCGATGGTGTCGGTCCAGCGGGCGATACGACGAACCGGCCAGAACCAGGCCATCCCCGTCTCCATCAGTCCCATACCCACCGATTCAAAGTTCATCACCACCATTCGGTGACGTTCCTGCTCGCTTTTGTCGGGGAAGCAGAGCTCAAGGTTGCGATAGGCGATCTTCGCCCGACGCTTCATAAAGCGCATGGCCAGCCGGCCGATGGCATTTCCCAGGCGGTAAATCAGCGGATAGGGCAGTTGGACAACCAGCCACAGCAGGCCGATACCCAGCCACAGCAGCCAATAGCGCGGATGCAACAGCGCCGGAGAAAATTTAGGCAAATGAGTCATTTCATACCCGTATCAGTGAGCAACGTCTTATATTATCGCATTTTTTTACCGGCCAGCCAAAGGCGGCGACAGTCAGCTCGTTTTGTTAAGCGGGGCGCGACCGGGTGAGAGAAATGTAGCGTAAAATGTAGGGATGTAAATTAATTAGCTTTGCTATATCATGCCCGCCGTTTATTTCCTCATTTCTATGTCGAGCAGGTACACCATGCCAGTGTTACACAACCGCATTTCAAATGAGACGTTAAAGGCGCAAATGCTGGCTGAGACCGAGCCGCGCACGACGATCTCATTCTATAAATATTTCACCATTGTCGACCCACAAGCCACTCGCGATGCGTTATGGGTTGCCTTAACCCAGCTGAAGGTCTTTGGCCGTATTTATCTGGCCCGGGAAGGGATCAACGCGCAAATCAGCGTGCCGGAAAGCAACGTTGAAGCCCTGCGTGAGTTTCTCTATGGCTTCGATCCGGCGCTGGCGGGGCTGCGTTTCAATATCGCCCTCGAGGACGATGGGAAATCTTTCTGGGTGCTGCGCCTGAAAGTGCGTGACCGTATTGTCGCCGATGGCATCGACGATCCCTCTTTCGATGCCTCCAATGTTGGGGATTATCTCAAGGCGGCGGACGTCAATGCCATGCTTGACGATCCGGATGCGGTATTTATCGATATGCGTAACCACTATGAATATGAGGTGGGTCATTTCGAAAACGCACTGGAGATCCCGGCGGATACCTTCCGCGACCAGCTGCCGAAAGCCGTGGAAATGATGCAGGACCACAAAGACAAGAAAATTGTTATGTATTGCACCGGCGGTATTCGCTGTGAAAAAGCCAGCGCCTGGATGAAGCATAACGGTTTCAATAAGGTCTGGCATATCGAGGGCGGGATTATTGAGTACGCCCGCCGCGCACGTGAGCAGGGGCTGCCGGTCCGTTTTATTGGCAAAAACTTTGTCTTTGATGAGCGGATGGGCGAGCGTATCTCCGATGACGTCATCGCGCACTGTCATCAGTGTGGCGCGCCGTGCGATACCCATACCAATTGCCTGAATGATGGCTGTCATCTGCTGTTTATACAGTGCCCGAGCTGCGCTGAGAAGTTTGCCGGTTGCTGTAGCGAAGCGTGCATGGAAGAGCATAAGCTGCCGGAAGAGGAGCAGCGCAAACTGCGCGCCGGACGCGAAAACGGCAATAAAATCTTTAACAAATCGCGTGGCCGACTGAACACCAAACTCGGGATCCCCGAGCCGGAGTCGTCAGAAAAACCATAACCAGACGAGATCGATGATCGCCAGCAGCAACCACAGCGCAAGGTAGATCATAAAGTGCTCGCGCACGTTGTTAACCAGCATATTAAACAGGCGACGCATAACCGTTCTCAATGACTAACGGCCTCGACACAGAGGCCGTTTTTTTTCCGGCGGCAAGCGTGCCGCATTCCGTTATGAGCTAAAGCGCGCCAGCGAGAAAGGCGTCAGGTTAAAGGTCGACGTCTGTCCCTGGGCAAACTGACTGGCAATTTCTCCCAGCACCGGCGCAAACTTAAAGCCATGGCCGCTCAGACCGGTGATCAGCAGCGTGTCTGGTCTGCCAGGGAGCGTATCAATAATAAAATCTTCATCGACCGTGTTGTCATAGGTGCAGGAGGCGCCGTGCAGACAGCCGCCGATCCCGGGCAGGACGTTACGTAAAAACGGAAAGGATTCGGAACCATCGCTGGCGACAGCGCCAAACGCCGATCGCTCCTGCGGCGTGGAGACAGGCTGACCGCCGTTATGCTTGCCGATCTTCAGCTCGTTATCTTCCGCCGGGAAACCGTAGTATTGATCGCCGTTGGGTAGCTCGCCGGTGAACGCCGGGAAATGATTCTTGCTGCTGTAACGGCCATCGGCCTGGAACCAGGCGAAAACCTTACGTACCGGCTGGATGGGGAGGTCCGGAAGCAGGCGGGTGACCCAGGTACCGGCGCTGATCAGCAATTTCTTGCCGTGATATTCACCGTCAAGGGTATCAATGGTGACCCCGTCTGCATGGTGATGAATGGCTGAGACCGGGCAGTTGAATAGCTGCGCGCAGCCAGCTTCCCGTGCCAGACGTATCCAGGTCTCGACAGCCAGCTCACTACGCAGTACGCCGGAAGCCGGTTCGAAAATCGCCCGATAGTCGTCGGGAAGGCGTATCTCCGGCCAGCGCTGCATGACGGCCTGAGCATCTAACTCTTCAACCTCAAGATCGAACGCCCTGGCGCTGGCGGCGACGTTGGCCAGGAAAGGAGAGCTGGCGGGGCCGAGGTTAATGACGCCGGTGCGTTCAAAAACGGCTTCGCCGCTGATTTCAGCCAGTTCATCCCACAGCTGCTGGGCGCGCAGCACCAGCGGAACATACTTTTCACCTTCGCCATAAGCGTGACGGATAAGACGGCTACTGCCATGATGGCTGCCCTCCTGATGGGGAGGTTGGTGGGCATCGGTCATCAGAACATTGAGTCCGGCACGACGCGCATAATAGCCAGCGGCAGCGCCGACCGATCCGCTGCCGATAATGATAAGATCGTATTGCATGGTGAGTTCCGGGTAATTGCCTTATTAGCAGGGTAATTAACTCCCTGCGCTTATACAAGCCCGAAAATAATTCAGGCACCCGCAGGTGCCTGTTAAGACTATTGTTTAGTCATTCCCCGTATCGCGTTAATGTCGGCGGTACTCGTTTTCCTGGTATTCGCCAGATTCAATCTTCGCAATGCCTGCTTCCAGGATTGAAATAAATTGACGTGCGACGTCCGTCGTTAGCCATAGCGTCTGGCCAATTTCAGCATCATGACTGTTTTCTTGAGTGGGGTTCTGGTAGTGCAGGCGCAACATCAGCGCATCGTAGCTATCAACGGTGCTGATGTCCCATCCAACGAGGGGATGGGTCTGAATGACTTCATTATTTTTTTCCATCATAACCCCTTATTCATATGTTAAAAGACAACAATTCTCGAGGTTTAATGCATGTTTTTTGAAGCAAGTTAATTATATCAGGGATCAAGAATAAACTCGAGAAATTAAATGAAAGGCAGCATGATTTTCTTGTTTTCGCCGCTTTTTTACGCAAGATAAGCGCGGGAAATGGCCATTTTAGCCGATATTAAGCAGAATAATCAGGAATATTCTGAACAAGAGGCGGGGAGAAAAAAGCCGGGGCGACCCGGCAAAGAAAAGCACAATGAGGGAGCAAACCAGAGTAACTGGATCCCGCCATGCTTCAGGAGAGATCGTGGACAAACCAGTCGTCCGCGCTTTCCCAGGTTTCCTGCAGGATTTCGCTTATCCGGTCTTTGTCTTCTTTCAGGGCGCCGAACACCGAGAGCTGGTTGCCGGTGGCGTAGCGCACGCTCACCTGACTGTCGATGGCCGGGAATTGCTCGGCGATACGCCGGGAGAGTTCGTTATTCAGCGCTTCCAGCGCGCCGTTGGGTAAGGCGGTCGTTTTGGCGATAGACACTTCGATGCGCATAATTGCCCCCTGTGTTTGATACTGGTTATTTATACAGTATCCGGTGGGCGTTGACAACAGGGGGCTACGTTTTTTATCGCTTCATCGTCCAGCGAACGGTTTCACCCGCCAGGAACGGGACCAGGCTATCATTGGGCAGCGCAATGCTGTCAACGACCGTGGTCTCTTCACGCACCAGCTCAACATAGCTTTCATTGACCGGCAGACCGTAGAAGCGCGGGCCGTTCAGCGAGCAGAAGGCTTCAAAGTGCTGCAGAGCGTTCATTTCTTCAAACACGGTGGCGTAGCTGCCGAGGGCGGTCGGGGCGTTGAAGCAGCCGGCGCAGCCGCAGCTGGCTTCCTTACGATGGCGGGCGTGCGGCGCGGAGTCGGTGCCAAGGAAGGCGCGGCTAAAGCCGCTGGCGACCAGTTCGCGCAGCGCCTGCTGATGAATATTGCGTTTGAGTACCGGCAGGCAGTACAGGTGAGGACGAATACCGCCGACCAGCATATGGTTGCGGTTGAACATCAGGTGCTGCGGGGTAATAGTGGCCGCCAGCAGTTCATTACCGTCACGCACATATTCGGCGGCATCTTTGGTAGTAATATGCTCAAAGACCACCTTCAGACCGGGCAGGCGCTGGCGCAGGGGCTCCATCACCGTGTCAATAAAGCGCGCTTCACGATCGAAAATATCAATCTCGGCGTGGGTGACTTCCCCATGTACCAGCAGCGGCATGCCCAGTTTTTCCATCCGCTCCAGCACCGGCATAATGGCGTCGGTGCTGGTGACACCGTGGCTGGAGTTGGTCGTGGCGTTGGCCGGGTAGAGCTTGGCGGCGGTGAACACACCTTCGTTAAAGCCGCGCTCCAGCTCCGCCGGGTCGAGGGAATCTGTCAGATAGCAGGTCATCAACGGGGTAAAATCGTGCCCGGCCGGGACGGCGTCCATAATGCGCTGGCGATAGGCGATAGCCGCCGCGACGGTGGTGACAGGCGGCACCAGATTCGGCATCACGATCGCCCGGCCATAAAACTCACTGGTGTAAGGCACGACGGTTTTCAGCATATCGTCATCACGCAGATGGATATGCCAGTCGTCTGGGCGGCGGATTTTCAATACCTGGTGTTGTGCTGTCATGGAAGGCTCCGGCTAATAGGTTCAGTCATCAGGGCTGTTTTTTGCCGGGCACTAAGGATAAGCGTAAACGTTTTCCTTTGCACTCATTTCCGTAAAAAATTCAGGGCGCCGTAGCGCCCTGGAGATTAATTGGTAAAGGGGATGACAATTTCGCCCGGTTTCACCTCTATGCCCTTGGCATATTTCTTCGCCAGCGCTTCGCCGGTGCTGGCGTCTTCACGCAGGACATAGGCCGGTTGCTGGCTGAAGTAGCTGCGCAGCGACTGATTCAGATAGGGGAGCAGGGCCTGAATCACCGACTGCAGCTTCTCGGGCGCCACTTTAGCATCGACCACCTCCATTTCCTGCAGGAAGATAGCGCCTTTCTCTCTGTCAAAGGTTGGCAGCGCTTTGAGCTTCAGATCGATCGTCGCTTTCTGGGTGCCGAACAGGGAGTTCAGATCGACGTTGGCGACCCCGGTCAGCGTGACTTTACCCGGCTCTTCACGGCCAATAGCGCTGGTCAGGTTCTGCAGCTCAATATGGGCATCGGCAACGCCTTTCAGACCGATATCTTTGGCGAAATGGTTACGCTTCTGCAGCGCCTGGTTTATCTCCTGCTCGCTTACCGTGTATTGGGTCAACTGGTTACAGCCGCTCAGCAGACCGCTGACAATCAGCGCCGCGGCGATCAATATTTTTTTCATGGGGTTCCTCAAGCTCGTACCATCATTCATCCTGACACAAAGCATCATGACCTGTCAGCATTCTTCATGCCAGCAGAATAGGCTGAAAGGCAGGAGAAACCGCGGACCTACGCTCTTAGGTGCGCGGCTCCAGCATACCGGAGGCGGAGCGTTTTGGACTGAATTGCCACCACAGGGCAAGGAAAGTGATAAACCCAATGGCGCCGAGCATCAGCCACGGCAGTTCGGGCTGGCCCACGGCTTTGCCGGCATCAAACAGCCAGCCGCCGCCCGCGTAACCCAGCGCGCCGCCGAAGGCGAGACCCAGGCGGCTGAACCCCATATAGCTGCCGCGCGCCCGGGCATCCGCCAGCGAGGCGCCCAGCGTCTCCCTGGCGGGTTCCGCGATGATCGAACCGATGTAAAACAGGCAGATCAGGGTAAATAACTGCTGCAAACTGCTGGTCATGCCAATCGGCAGCATCGCCAGCGTCATCACCAGCAGACCGGCCATCAGCCGGTGCTCAAGGCGGTAGCGTTTCTCGCTCCAGCGGGCAATGGGATAGAGCAGGGTCAGTGAAATGGTGGCTTCGATGGCGTACATCCACTTCACGGCGGCCGGCGAACCGGCGATGTCGTTCACCATGATCGGCAGCATCAGCATCACCTGCACCGCCAGCATGTAATAGCCTGTTAACGTCAGGACATAGGTGACGAAGCGCTTATCCCGCAGCACCCGTCCCAGCCCCTCGCGGACTGGCGTTTTCACCGTGGACAGTTTCCATGCTGGCAGATACCAGGCGTTAAACGCGGCGCAAGCGATAAACAGCGCGGCGCCGGCGCTGCACACCAGACGGAAGTCATACTGTAGCAGCCAACTGCCCAGCAGGGCGCCAATCACCGCGCCGGCGCTGTCTTGCATCATCAGGAGGGAGAAAAAGCGGCCGCGCTGATGCGGGCGCACCAGTTTGACCACCAGCGCGGCTCGTGGCGGATCGAACAACGTGCCGCCCAACCCGGACAAGATACAGGAGAGCCAGAGCACCCAGGGCTCATGGGCGACGGCCATCGCCGCGAAGCCGCCGGCGCGCATCAGCATGCCGGTGACAATCATGGGTTTCGCGCCGAAGCGGTCGGCAATGGCGCCGCCAAAAATGCCTAATCCCTGCTGCACCAGCTGGCGCAGGCCGAGCGCAATGCCGACCATCAGCGCTGCCCAACCCATCTGATCGACAAAGCGGATGGAAATCAGCGGAAAAACGACAAAAAAGCCCAGCACGACCAGCATGTTATCGACTAACAGGAAATATTTACCCAGGCTCCTTGCCTGCGAGACGCGGGACATTTCCCCTCCAGGGAAAAATAGAGATAAGCGAGGATATTCTGCGGGCAATCTGCTGCTTTTCCCAGCACCCTTGCGACAATATTTTTTTATCAAAAAGCAAGTTCGATTGAGCCTATTCATCGAAAAGAGGAGATGGCGCAGAAAATGGCATGTTGCTGTTTTCACACTATCGTGCAGGACAGGTATAGTGATGAGAGCAAGATTGAAGTCAGGGGGACTGAAAAGGAAATGTTTGGCTATCGCAGTAACGTGCCGAAGGTGCGTTTGACGACGGACCGGCTGGTGGTGCGCCTGGTCCACGATCGTGACGCCTGGCGTCTGGCCGATTATTACGCCGAGAATAAAGTGTTCTTAAAACCCTGGGAGCCGGTACGTGACGACAGCCACTGCTATCCCTCCGGGTGGCAGGCGCGTCTGTCAATGATCGGCGAGTTTCATAAGCAGGGGTCTGCATTTTATTTCGCGCTGCTCGATGCGGAGGAAAAAGAGATCGTTGGCGTGGCGAATTTCTCCAACGTAGTTCGCGGATCATTCCATGCCTGTTATCTCGGCTACTCCATTGGCGAGAAGTGGCAAGGGCAGGGGCTGATGTTTGAAGCGTTGACCGCCGCGATTCGCTATATGCAGCGCACGCAGCATATCCATCGCATTATGGCCAACTATATGCCGCATAATCAGCGCAGCGGCGCGCTGCTGGCGCGGTTGGGGTTCGAAAAAGAGGGTTACGCCAAAGATTATCTGCTGATTGACGGGCAGTGGCGTGACCATGTACTGACGGCGCTAACGACGCCGGACTGGTCAGCAGGGCGCTAAGGAGAGAGGATGAAATATCAGTTAACCGCGCACGAAGCGCGCGTCATTGGCTGTGTGCTGGAAAAGCAGGTTACCACGCCCGAGCAGTACCCGCTGTCGGTGAACGCCGTGGTGACCGCCTGCAATCAGAAAACCAACCGCGAACCGGTGATGTCGCTGAGCGAAGGCGAGGTCCAGACGCTGCTGGATACCCTGGTGAAGCGCCACTATTTACGCACGGTCAGCGGATTCGGCAATCGAGTGACCAAGTATGAGCAGCGCTTTTGCAACTCTGAATTTGGCGATCTGAAACTCAGCGCCGGCGAAGTAGCGGTGGTGACGACGCTGCTGCTGCGCGGCGCCCAGACGTCGGGTGAACTCCGTAGCCGCGCGCAGCGGATGCATGAGTTCAGCGATATGGCGGAAGTGGAAAGCGTGCTGGAAGGGTTAGCGACGCGCGAGGATGGTCCTTTTGTTGCCCGCCTGCCACGGGAACCGGGGAAACGGGAAAGCCGCTATATGCATCTGTTTTGCGATGACATGGACACGCTGATCACCACGGTGGAAGCACTCTCGCCGCTGGAAGACGATGACGATCTGCGTGCCCGGGTTGAAGCACTGGAAGGCGAGGTGGCGGAATTGAAAGCGCGCCTTGACTCGCTGTTACACCATCTGGGGGACTAAACGTGGGGACAAGACTGCGCATTGGGGTGGTTGGCTTAGGGGGCATCGCGCAGAAAGCGTGGCTGCCGGTGTTAGGCGCTGCGGAAAGCTGGACGCTGCAGGCAGCCTGGTCGCCGGGAAAAGAGAAGGCGTTGCGCATCTGCGAAACCTGGCGGATCCCGTATGCTGATTCGCTGGATGCCCTGGCGGCGCAGTGCGATGCGGTCTTTGTCCATACGTCGACGGCTTCACATTATGAAGTCGTGAATCACTTGTTGAATGCCGGGGTTCATGTTTGTGTGGATAAACCGCTGGCGGACAAGCTGAGCGAGGCGGAAGCGCTGGTCGAGCTGGCTGCCCGGCGTCATCTGACGCTGATGGTCGGTTTCAATCGCCGCTTTGCGCCACTCTATCGTGAACTGAAGGGGCGGCTGGGCGAGGCGGCCTCGCTGCGGATGGATAAGCATCGTAGCGACAGCGTAGGCAACGATCTGCGCTTTACCCTTCTCGATGACTATCTGCACGTGGTGGATACTGCGTTGTGGCTGGCTGATGGTCAGGCGCGCCTGCGCGGCGGCACGTTGCAGATCACTCCTCAGGGTGAAATGCTCTATGCCGAACACCAGTTCAGTTCGCCCCGGCTGCAGGTTACCACCAGCATGCACCGCCGTGCCGGAAGCCAGCGTGAGTGGGTGCAGGCGGTCACCGATGGCGGGTTATATGCGGTGAGTGAGATGCGCGAATGGCAGGAGGAGTGTGGTCTTGGCGTGGTCCAGCGCCCGGTGGCGGGCTGGCAAACCACCCTCGAGCAGCGCGGTTTTGTCGGCTGCGCGCGACATTTCATCGAATGCGTGCAAAATCAGACGGTTCCGGAAACCGCTGGCGAACAGGCGCTGCTGGCTCAGCGGGTGGTTGACAAACTCTGGCGTGACGCCATCAGCGAATAATCCGTTGTAACAACTGACAGTAGTAATTCATATTGAACCCGGTAGACTATCGCCACTTTCCAGCGCCCGCATTTGCGGGCGTTTTACTCCAGGGTTTGGAATAACAGCGTAATGAATCTTTTAAAATCACTGGCGGCCGTCAGTTCGATGACCATGTTTTCGCGCGTGCTGGGCTTTGCCCGCGATGCGATTGTGGCGCGCATTTTTGGTGCCGGGATGGCGACCGATGCCTTTTTTGTCGCCTTCAAACTGCCTAATCTGCTGCGGCGTATTTTTGCCGAAGGCGCCTTCTCGCAGGCGTTTGTGCCGATCCTTGCCGAATATAAAAGCAAGCAGGGCGAAGATGCCACCCGGGTGTTTGTCTCGTATGTCTCCGGATTACTGACCCTGGCCCTGGCGATCGTCACCGTTATCGGGATGCTGGCGGCGCCGTGGGTGATCACCATCACCGCCCCCGGGTTTGCTGATACCGCCGATAAATTTGCGCTGACCACCCAATTGCTGCGCATTACCTTCCCCTATATTTTGCTGATCTCCCTGGCCTCGCTGGTGGGGGCGATCCTCAATACCTGGAACCGTTTCTCGGTGCCGGCCTTTGCCCCGACGTTCCTCAACGTCAGCATGATTAGCTTTGCGCTGTTTGCCGCGCCGTACTTCCATCCGCCGGTGCTGGCGCTGGCCTGGGCGGTGACGGTCGGCGGCGTGCTGCAGCTGGCCTACCAGTTGCCGCACCTGAAGAAGATTGGCATGCTGGTTCTGCCCAGAATTAATCTGAAAGATGCTGGCGCGATGCGGGTAGTGAAGCAGATGGGGCCGGCGATCCTTGGCGTGTCGGTAAGCCAGATCTCCCTCATCATCAATACCATCTTCGCCTCGTTTCTCGTGTCGGGATCGGTGTCATGGATGTACTATGCCGACCGTCTGATGGAGTTTCCGTCAGGTGTCCTGGGCGTGGCCCTTGGCACCATCCTGCTGCCGTCGTTGTCGAAAAGCTTCGCCAGTGGTAACCATGACGAGTATTGCCGCCTGATGGACTGGGGCCTGCGACTCTGCTTCCTGCTGGCGCTGCCGAGCGCGGTGGCGCTGGGGATCCTCGCTAAACCGCTGACCGTGGCCCTGTTCCAGTACGGTAAATTCAGCGCCTTTGACGCGGCGATGACCCAGCGCGCGCTGGTGGCCTATTCCGTGGGGCTGATGGGGCTTATCGTGGTGAAAGTGCTGGCGCCGGGCTTCTATTCCCGTCAGGACATCAAAACGCCGGTGAAGATTGCCATTGTCACCCTGATTATGACCCAGGTGATGAACCTGGCGTTTATCGGCCCGCTCAAGCACGCGGGCCTGTCACTGTCCATAGGGCTGGCGGCCTGCCTGAACGCCGCGCTGCTCTACTGGCAACTGCGTAAACAGAAAATTTTCACCCCACAGCCCGGCTGGCTGACTTTCCTGCTGCGTCTGGTCGCGGCGGTGGTGGTGATGGCCGCGGCGCTGCTGGGCGTCATGCATCTCATGCCGGAGTGGTCTCAGGGGACGATGCCGTTCCGCCTGATGCGCCTGCTGGTGGTGGTGGTCGCCGGAGTAGTGGCTTATTTCGCTACGCTGCTGGTGTTGGGCTTCCGCGTAAAAGAGTTTGCCCGTCGCACAGCGTAAGCCATTGCGACGGAAAGAGGAAACCCGCTTCGCTCAGGCGAAGCGGGTTTTTTTTATGATGTGCGGCGTTCGGCTGCGATGAGGCGCGCACTCTCCAGCAGGCGGATCGCCAGGGCAATTGCCCCGCTGACGACGGCGAGGGTGACCACTCCGTTCCAGCCGGCCAGCACGTACAGCTTGCTGCCCAGCACCGACCCCAGCGACATCCCGATAAAGACCACGGTGAACAGCAGAGCGTTCAGGCGGCCACGGGCCTGCGGCTCCAGGCTGTAAACCAGGTTCTGATGTGCCACCAGGCTTGACTGCAGGCCGAGATCGAAGCCAATAGCCGAGAGAGCAATCAGCGCCAGTTGGCCATGCAGAGGGAGCAGCGGCAGCATAAACATCAGGGCGAAGGAGAGGGTGACCAGCGCCGCGCCCATCTGAGTCACTTTACCGGTGCCAAACTTATCGGCCAGTCCGCCGGCCAGCGGTGCCGCCAGCGCCCCGGCGGCACCGGCGATACCAAAGCCACCCGCTACTGCGCTCCCCATGTGATAGTGTTCTGAGAGCATCACCGCCAGCGTCGACCAGAAAGCGCTAAAGGCGACAGAGAGCGCCCCTTGAGCCAGCGCAGCGCGGCGTAACGCCGGATAACGCAGCCACAGATGCGCCATTGAGGCCATCAGCTGCGGATAGCTCAGCGTCGAGTGAATGGCGAAGCGCGGCAGGACCCGCCACATCACCAGGCCAATCAGCGCCACGCTGACTGCAGCCGCCTGATACATCACCCGCCAGCCGAATACGGCGCCCACTACGCCGCTGACCGTCCTGGAAAGCAGGATCCCCAGCAGCAGCCCGGTCATCACCGTGCCCACCATTTTTCCCTGCTTGCCTGCCGGAGCGAGGATCGCCGCCGCCGGGACGATATCCTGCGCCATGGTGGCCGCCATACCGATCAGCAGACTGACCACCAGCAGTGAGGTGAGCTGGCCGGTAAGGCTGCACAGGAACAGCAGGATCGCCAGCATTGCGCTCTTCAGCAGGATCAGCCGGCGGCGATCGTGACGGTCGCCGAGCGGGAGCAGGAAGAGAATGCCGAGCGCGTAGCCAGCCTGCGTCAGGGTAGGAACCAGCCCCATCCCTTCTACCGACAGATGGAGATTGGCGCCCATCAGCGGCAGTAGCGGCTGCGCATAATAGATAGAGGCGACGCTAAAGCCGGCGCCGAGTGCGAGAATGAAGATAATCCAGCCTGCGTCGCGGGTGGAAAGGGAAGTCGGTGTCATGATCAGTACCTCATAGATGCGATGGCGCTATTTTTCCCTGAATGCAGCTGGCGCGGTAGCCGGGCTGGTGGTAAAACGGTTATACGTAGTACGTATAGGCAAAAGAAAAATGAAAAGACAGGAGCGTATAGACCGCATTGAGCTGATGCGCACCTATATTCGTATTATAGAGGCCGGCTCACTCTCCGCCGCCGCGGGGCAGATGGATACCACCCAGGCAACCGTCAGCCGCCGCCTGCAGTCCCTGGAAGGACTGCTGGGGGTGAAGTTGATCCTGCGCACCACTCATGCGATGAAGCTCACTGACGATGGCGAACGCTGTTATCGCCATGCCCGTCAGGTCGTGGACGCCTGGCTGGCGCTGGAGGATGATCTGCGTATTGCCGACGATCAGCCCGTGGGGGTGCTGCGGGTACGGGCTCCCCATGCTTTTGGCCAGCAACAGCTGCTGGCGCCGCTGGTCGCATTTCTGCAGCGTCATCCGCAACTGTCGGTCGAGTGGATGCTGAATGATAATACCGTCGACTTTCTCAGCGATAATATCGACTGCGCCATCCGCGTTGGCGCGGAGGTGGATCCGGCCACGGTATCCGTGCTGCTGGCGGAAGTGCCGCGCTGCGTGGTGGCTTCCCCTGAACTCCTGGCGAAGTACCCGCCGTTAACCTCGCTGGAGGCGCTATCCGGCCTGCCGTGGATCGCCATTAATACCTTTTATCAGCATGAGGTACGGCTCCGGCATCTGGAAAGTGGGCAAATCGTCTCGACGGCCATCACCCCCTGCCTGAGCACTGACAGCCTGTACGTCGCGCGAAATACCGCGCTGGCGGGGCTGGGGGTGGCGATGGTGTCCAGCTGGACAGTCGTGGAGGATATTGCCGCCGGACGGCTGATTGAGCTGTTCCCGCAGTGGCGTCCCGCCTCGCTACCGGTTCATCTGGTTTATCCCTGGGCGCGCTATTATCCGACACGCCTGCGTAAGTTCCTTGACCTGATGCGGGAGATCATGCCGGATCTGGCCGGGATGCAGCGTCCGCAAAGCGCATAAAAAAACCGGCCAGAGGCCGGTTTTTTTATTAAGCACGCTTATTCGACGGGCTGTGGGCGGGTCGGTTCTGCGGTGGCTTTACGCGTCGCACTATGACCACCGGCGGCGCCTTTACCTTCAAAAGCGAACGGCGGGCGCACCCAGGTGCTGTGGCGCGGCGCTTCCGGGACATAGTCCGGAGCAGGCGCCCGGGTCATCGGCGCGGTAGCATGGCGATCGCCAGCCACAACCACGGGTTTGCTTACCGGCGTTTCAGCTTTGACCGGTTCGGCAGGGGCTGTTGGGGCGGCTTCGGTCACCGGTGCTTCCACCACGGTTTCCGTGGCCGGAACGATGGTTTCCACTGGCGCTTCAACGACAGGCGCCGTTTCCACCACTTCAGGTTCAACCGTGACCGGCTCGGCGTCGATCGTCACTGGCGCAATAGCCTGAGGCGCTTCGACAGCTGGCGCTTCGACCGGCGCTGGCTCGACAGCGGCTGGCTCGACAGCGGCTGGCTCGACAATTTCCGGAGTATCAACGATAACCGGCTCGGCGGCTACGACAGGTTCGACGACCACCGGCTCAGCGGTAACGGGCTCCATGGTCGCCGGCTCGACGGTAACTGGCGCGGCAGTGACGGTTTCAACCACGGCAACCGGTATCGCAACAGCCTCGATGGCTTCAATGGCGCTGGTGTCCTGAACCGGAACCTCTTCCGGCTGCTGGTCCTGCGGACGAACGACCGGGTAGCGGATCCAGACTTTACCGGAAGCCATCTCCGGCGAGGCGCAGGCGACGGTCAGCGGCATCGGCGACTGGGTCGGATAGCGTTCGTCACGATAGCGACGACGGCGCTGACCGCTCACGCGCAGATGACGCGGGGAACGACGAGAGCGGCGCGGCATACCGTTCGCTTCACGGGATTCGCCGTTTTCATCGTGTTCCACTACGTTTTCCACTACCGCCGGCAGCTCGGCTTTCACCGGCTCGCTGCGCGGGGTGGCGACTTCAGCCACAACGGTCTCAGGCGCGATCTCGGCAGTCTGCTCGGCAACGGCTGACTCAATGCGTACTTTCTGGGAGAGCTGACGCGGTTTACGACGCGGCAGAGTCTGCACACGCTCTTCCTGCTCAGTCTCCTGTACTTCCGGCTCTTCACGCGTCTGCACCTTGGCTTCCTGCTGCGCCTGACGTTTATCGTCATTGCGGCGGCGGGAGCGTTCGCGGCGCGGCTGCTGCTCGTCGCGGGATTTGGCTTTGTCCGCGTCATCGCCGACGGTCTGGCGAGCGTCACGCGCTTCTACGTTTTGCGGCTGCTTTTCGCGACGATTGCGACGGTTTTCTTCACGCGATTCGCGCGGCTCACGACCCTCGGCATTGTCCGCACGGGTGTCGCGATTGTCACGGTTATCGCGGTTGTCACGATTGTCGCGGTTATCACGGCGATCGTTGCGGTCGTTGCGGTCGTTGCGATCGCGGCGGTTGTTGCTCCGCGGTTTACGGCGCTCCTGCTGACGCTCCGGTTTTTCTTCCGCTTTCTTCTCGACCGGAACTTCAACCGGCTTGGCTTCTTCAGTGCCAGAGAAGATATTTTTCAGCGCGCTGAAGAAGCGTGAGAGCAGTCCCGGCCGGGCCGGCGCGGCGGCCGCGACCGGGGCAGCGGCGACCGCAGGGGCAGCCACAGGCTCTTCCAGCATCGGTGCCGGTGGGGCGTCAGGCATCACAAAGGCGGCCAGCGCAGGCTGCTCCGGACGTTTACGTTCTGCTGGCTCCTCGTCACCAGGCAGCGCCATCTCTTCTTCATGCAGCTTCGGCAGCAGATAGCTCAGCGTTGAGGTCTCTTCACCTTTGCGCACGCGCAGGACGGAGTAGTGCGGCGTCTGCATCTCGTCGTTTGGCACGATAATGACGCGGACATCGCCCTGACGGGATTCGATTGCGCTCACTGCGGCACGTTTTTCGTTCAGCAGATAAGAGGCGATCGGTACCGGAACGATGGCGTGGACTTCTTTGGTGTTCTCTTTCAGCGCCTCTTCTTCAATCAGACGCAGAATAGAGAGCGACAGCGATTCGTTATCACGCACGGTACCGGTGCCGGAGCAGCGCGGGCAGACGTGATGGCTGGATTCGCCCAGCGACGGGCTCAGGCGCTGGCGAGACATCTCCAGCAGGCCGAAGCGCGAAATATGACTAATCTGAATGCGCGCGCGGTCCTGACGAACGGCTTCACGCAGACGGTTTTCCACCGCACGCTGGTGGCGAACCGGGGTCATATCGATGAAGTCGATAACGATCAAGCCGCCGAGGTCGCGCAGACGCAGCTGGCGGGCAATCTCGTCAGCCGCTTCAAGGTTGGTATTGAAGGCTGTCTCTTCGATATCGCCGCCGCGGGTGGCGCGGGCGGAGTTGATATCGATCGCGGTCAGCGCTTCGGTGCTGTCGATAACGATAGACCCGCCGGAAGGCAGGCGCACTTCACGCTGGAAGGCGGACTCAATTTGCGATTCAATCTGATAATGGCTGAACAGCGGGATTTCACCGGTGTACAGTTTGATTTTGCTGCTGAAATCCGGACGACCCAGTGCGGCGATATGCTGGCGCGCCAGCTCGAGCACTTTCGGGTTATCGATCAGGATTTCGCCGATGTCCTGGCGCAGATAATCGCGGAATGCGCGGACAATCACGTTGCTTTCCTGGTGGATCAGGAACGGCGCCGGACGGCTTTCCGCGGCTTTCTGAATCGCTTCCCAGTGCTTCAGGCGGAAGCTCAGGTCCCACTGCAGGGCTTCGGCAGATTTGCCGACGCCAGCGGTGCGAACGATAAGACCCATGCCGTCCGGAAGCTCCAGGCTCGCCAGCGCTTCTTTCAGTTCAGTGCGGTCGTCGCCCTCGATACGGCGGGAAATTCCCCCCGCGCGCGGGTTGTTCGGCATCAGGACCAGATAGCTGCCTGCCAGGCTGATAAAGGTGGTGAGCGCAGCGCCTTTGTTGCCGCGTTCTTCTTTATCAATCTGCACGATAACTTCCTGACCTTCACGCAGCACGTCTTTGATATTAGGACGACCGTGCGCATTGTAGTTAGCGGGGAAGTATTCGCGGGCGATTTCTTTGAGGGGGAGGAAACCATGACGCTCGGCGCCGTAATCGACAAACGCGGCTTCAAGGCTAGGTTCAATGCGGGTGATTTTGCCTTTGTAGATGTTCGCTTTTTTCTGTTCGTGCCCGGGGCTTTCGATATCCAGGTCGTACAGGCGCTGCCCATCAACAAGGGCGACGCGCAACTCTTCCTGCTGAGTTGCGTTGATTAACATTCTTTTCATCGTAACTTACTCATTATTCTTACATTGACGACTAAGCTGCGGGCAGAGTAATGCCTTTCCGGGGGAAAACCGATGGCCTCGTGTCTGGTTCACGTCGCCAACCTCACGGTTGTCGCGCGCTTAAGAGGCGCAGAGTGTCGGTCGCCTGTGTTTCAAACGGAAACACAGCGCAATTATTCAGGGGAACAGCCTGGGATGTATCACCAGAGAATATTCCATTTATACTCGTCGTCTTTCGCGTTGCAGGCATGGTGGCTTAACCTGCTCACCTCGATCAAAGGATCCAGATGAGCTCCCGGGAGTCCCGGAGTTGACGCCTTCCTGCGACTTGAAATCCATAGAGCCTGTACCGGTAAGGACTGCAACCCGCAGCCCGCTAACTGTCTGAAAGATCACAACGTCTTACGCCATTGCTGCGTGGGCGATCGGTCAGACAAAATTGGTCATTCCGCTAATGTCTTGTTCTAACAAGATGCAATACGGAAAACGGTCTCATTATTCCATTGCTAACCTTGTTATAGCAAGTTGACTTTCACCTTTTATCACCCGGTTACTCACAGTTTTATCACCTGCCCATACAGATTGTTCTAATAACAAACAAAATGGCGGTCAGGTAAACCGTGAAAACAGGATAATGATAAATATAAGCATATAAAAATGAGTGGCGCTAATGCGTCCGGCTATTTAGAATCGCGCACCATGAAAACTGAGACCCCAACCGTAAAAATGGTTGCCATTGCTGCTGATGAAGCGGGGCAACGTATCGACAACTTTTTGCGTACCCAATTGAAAGGTGTACCGAAGAGCATGATTTATCGCATCCTGCGTAAAGGCGAGGTGCGGGTAAACAAAAAGCGCGTGAAGCCGGAGTATAAGCTGGAAGCGGGTGATGAAGTCCGTATCCCGCCGGTGCGCGTGGCGGAGCGTGAAGAAGAGGCGGTATCGCCGCATCTGCAGAAAGTGGCCGCGCTCTCTGAGGTGATCCTCTATGAAGACGATCATATTCTGGTACTCAACAAACCTTCCGGTACTGCGGTACACGGCGGCAGCGGACTGAGCTTTGGCGTGATTGAAGGGCTGCGCGCCCTGCGCCCGGAGGCACGTTTCCTTGAGCTGGTGCATCGTCTCGACCGCGATACCTCCGGCGTGCTGCTGGTGGCGAAAAAGCGCTCAGCGCTGCGTTCGCTGCACGAGCAGCTGCGCGATAAAGGCATGCAGAAAGACTACCTGGCGCTGGTGCGCGGCCAGTGGCAGTCGCATACCAAAGTGGTCCAGGCCCCGCTGTTGAAGAATATTCTGCAGAGTGGGGAGCGTATCGTTCGCGTGAGTCAGGAAGGCAAGCCGTCGGAGACGCGCTTTAAAGTGGAAGAGCGTTACGAATTCGCCACGCTGGTGCGCTGCAGCCCGGTCACCGGCCGCACGCATCAGATCCGCGTTCATACCCAGTATGCCGGGCATCCTATCGCTTTTGACGATCGCTATGGCGACCGCGAGTTCGACAAGCAGCTGTCCGGTACCGGCTTAAACCGCCTGTTCCTGCACGCGGCGGCGCTGAAGTTTACCCACCCGGGGAGCGGGGAGGTGATGCGCGTTGAGGCGCCGCTGGATAACCAGCTGAAGCACTGTTTACAGGTGCTACGTAAGAGCAAATAAGCGCAACGGCGGAATCAGTTCCGCCGTTTTTTTTGCTTTAACCTAACAGCGGATTGTTATTCTCGCGGCGCAGCATCTGACAGAGCGCGATTAAGGGTAAACCGACCAGAGTGTTCGGGTCGCGGCCTTCCAGTCGTTCAAATAGCGTAATCCCTAACCCCTCGCTCTTGAAACTCCCGGCGCATTGCAGCGGGTTCTCTTTGCGGACGTAGCCTTCAATCTCTTTATCGCTGAGATGGCGAAAGTGAACGTCAAAGGGCTCGCATTCGGTTTGCAGATGGCCGGTGGCGGAGTTGTATAGCGCCAGACCGGTATAAAAGGTGACGATGGTCCCGCTGGCCTTTCGCAACTGCCGGCGGGCATTTTCTTCGGTGTGCGGTTTGCCGGTGATTTCACCGTCTAATACGCAAACCTGATCGGAGCCTATAATAAGGTGGTGCGGATAGCGGGAGGCCAGGCTTTGCGCTTTGGCTTGCGCCAGTCGGGCGACAAGCTGACGCGCGGATTCTTCCGGCAGCGGCGTTTCGTCAACGTCAGGCGCGGCACATTCAAACGGTAACCCCAGTTTTTCCAGCAGCATGCGCCGCCAGGGAGAGGTTGACGCGAGGATAAGTTCAGACATATTTTTTCATCCACATATAGCGCTTCGCAGAGCATCATCTTAAACTATGCGCCGCAATGTGTGCGAATAAATGGCAAAAGGCAACCTGAGGCTGCCTTTTTCTTTGACTCTATGACATTACAAAGTTAATATGCGCGCCCTATGCAAAAGGTAAAATTACCCCTGACTCTTGATCCGGTCCGCACGGCTCAAAAACGCCTTGATTACGAAGGCATCTATGCCCGCGATCAGGTTGAACGTGTAGCCGATTCTGTAGTCAGCGTGGACAGCGATGTGGAATGCAGCATGTCGTTCGCTATCGATAACCAGCGTCTCGCCGTCATTACTGGCGATGCAAAGGTAACGGTAACCCTCGAATGCCAGCGTTGCGGGAAACCGTTCCCTCATCACGTCCACACCACGTATTGTTTTAGCCCCGTCAGAAATGACGAACAGGCCGAAGCACTACCGGAAGCGTATGAGCCGATTGAGGTTAACGAATTCGGTGAAATCGACCTGCAGGCAATGGTCGAGGATGAAATTATCCTCTCCCTGCCCGTAGTTCCGGTGCATGATTCTGAACACTGTGAAGTGTCCGACGCGGACATGGTCTTTGGCGAACTGCCTGAAGAGGCACAAAAACCAAACCCATTTGCCGTATTAGCCAGCTTAAAGCGTAAGTAATTGAGGAGTAAGGTCCATGGCCGTACAACAGAATAAACCAACCCGTTCCAAACGTGGCATGCGTCGTTCCCATGACGCGCTGACCGCAGTCACCAGCCTGTCTGTAGACAAAACTTCTGGTGAGAAACACCTGCGTCACCACATCACTGCCGACGGTTTCTACCGCGGTCGCAAGGTTATCGCTAAGTAATCACGCGATACTCGCAGGATTTCCCGTTGCAGGCCATGGCGGGCGTGTGCGTCCCTGGACATTCGGTTAACCCGATCACCAGGGGCATCAATGCCCGAATTGTTGCGTCTGCAGCGTGAACATTCGCGAGTGCCAGCGTGATGAAGCTTAGTGAGGACTCCCCGGGCAACTGGGGAATCACCGAACCGGGCAGCGACGATACCTTGACACGTCTAACCCTGGCGTTAGATGTCATGGGGGGCGATTTTGGCCCATCCGTGACGGTGCCTGCAGCACTGCAGGCACTGAACTCTAATTCGCAACTCACACTTCTTTTAGTCGGCGACCCCGACGCCATCACGCCATTACTTGCCAAAGCTGACTTCGAACAACGTTCGCGTCTGCAGATTATTCCTGCGCAGTCAGTTATTGCCAGTGATGCGCGACCCGCACAGGCTATCCGCAGCAGTCGCGGAAGCTCAATGCGCGTGGCGCTGGAGCTTGTGAAAGAAGGGCGGGCGGAAGCCTGCGTCAGCGCCGGCAACACCGGCGCGCTGATGGGACTGGCGAAACTGTTGCTCAAACCGATCGAAGGTATTGAGCGGCCGGCGCTGGTGACGGTTCTGCCGCACCAGCAGAAGGGCAAAACCGTGGTGCTGGATCTCGGCGCCAACGTCGATTGCGACAGCACGATGCTGGTGCAGTTCGCCGTCATGGGCGCGGTGCTGGCGGAGGAAGTGGTTGGCATGACCAACCCGCGCGTCGCCTTGCTGAATATCGGCGAAGAAGAGATGAAAGGCCTCAGCAGCATTCGCGATGCTGCCGCAGTGCTGAAAACGCTGCCTTCCCTCAACTACATCGGCTATCTTGAAGCCAATGAACTGTTGACCGGAAAAACCGATGTGCTGGTTTGTGATGGATTCACGGGCAACGTCACATTAAAAACCATGGAAGGTGTTGTCAGAATGTTCCTTTCACTGCTGAAATCTCAGGGAGAGGGCAAAAAACGGTCGTGGTGGCTGCTGTTATTAAAACGTTGGTTACAAAAAAGCCTGGCGAGGCGATTCAGTCACCTCAACCCCGACCAGTATAATGGCGCCTGTCTGTTAGGATTGCGCGGTTCTGTGATCAAGAGTCATGGTGCTGCCAATCAACGCGCCTTTAGCGTCGCGATAGAGCAGGCAGTGCAGGCGGTGCAGCGGCAAATTCCTCAACGGATCGCCGCGCGCCTGGAATCTTTATACCCAGCTGGTTTCGCGCTGCCGGAAAGCGACAGTGACGTGAACTCCCGACAGCAAAGCGGGACGAATGGCCACGATTGACGCCGCGGCAGGTTGAAAGAGGCGGGTATATTACCCAAGAGTGACTGAGCGTACATGTATACGAAGATTATTGGTACCGGCAGCTATCTGCCCGAGCAAGTGCGTACAAACGCCGACCTGGAAAAAATGGTAGAGACCTCTGACGAGTGGATTGTCACCCGCACAGGTATCCGTGAGCGTCGTATTGCCGCAGCGCATGAAACAGTTGCTACGATGGGCTTTGAAGCCGCAAAGCAGGCGCTGGCGATGGCGGGCGTGTCCGCGGAGCAGATTGGTCTGATTATCGTTGCGACCACCTCCGGCACGCACGCGTTTCCGAGTTCGGCATGCCAGATCCAGTCTATGCTGGGCGTTAAGGGTTGCCCGGCGTTTGATGTCGCCGCCGCCTGCGCCGGTTTCACCTATGCGCTGAGCGTCGCCGATCAGTACGTGAAGAACGGCGCGGTGGATTATGCGCTGGTGATTGGCGCCGATGTGCTGGCGCGTACCTGCGATCCGGCGGATCGCGGCACGATTATTATTTTCGGTGACGGCGCGGGCGCGGTAGTGCTTGGCGCGTCTGAAGAGCCAGGCATTATCTCGACGCATCTGCATGCTGACGGCAGCTATGGCGAACTGCTGACCCTGCCGAACGCCGATCGCGTCGATCCGGAAAACCCGATCTATCTGACGATGGCTGGCAATGAAGTCTTCAAAGTGGCGGTCACCGAGCTGGCGCACATCGTTGATGAGACGCTGGCAGCGAATAATCTTGAACGTTCAGCGCTGGACTGGCTGGTGCCGCACCAGGCAAACCTGCGTATTATCAGCGCGACGGCGAAGAAACTGGGCATGTCGATGGATAACGTCGTTGTGACCCTCGACCGCCATGGCAACACCTCCGCGGCGTCAGTCCCTTGCGCGCTGGATGAAGCCGTTCGCGATGGCCGTATCCAACGCGGTCAGTTGATTCTGCTGGAAGCCTTTGGTGGCGGTTTCACCTGGGGTTCCGCGCTGGTTCGTTTTTAGTATAAGGATTTAAACATGACGCAATTTGCTTTTGTGTTCCCGGGACAAGGTTCCCAGGCCGTAGGCATGCTGGCCGATATGGCTGCCACCTGGCCGGTGATTGAAGAGACC
Source organism: Klebsiella sp. w6 (assembly GCF_033100215.1). Lineage (NCBI taxonomy): Bacteria > Pseudomonadati > Pseudomonadota > Gammaproteobacteria > Enterobacterales > Enterobacteriaceae > Klebsiella > Klebsiella sp. w6. The sequence goes on along the minus strand of NZ_CP136907.1, from coordinate 3,543,576 downwards.
TTCGGTGAAGCGTCCGCAGCGTTGGGTTACGATCTGTGGGCGCTGGCTCAACAGGGCCCGGCAGAAGAACTGAATAAAACCTGGCAGACTCAGCCGGCGCTGCTGACCGCCTCCGTGGCGCTATACCGCGTCTGGCAGCAGCAGGGCGGCAAAGCGCCGACCCTGCTGGCGGGCCACAGCCTCGGCGAATACTCCGCGCTGGTTTGCGCAGGGGTTATCGGTTTCGCTGATGCCGTTCGTCTGGTTGAACTGCGCGGGAAATTCATGCAGGAAGCCGTACCGGAAGGTACCGGCGCCATGTCCGCGATTATCGGCCTGGATGACGCTTCTATCGCCAAAGCCTGTGAAGAATCGGCCGAAGGGCAGGTTGTCTCTCCGGTGAACTACAATTCCCCGGGCCAGGTGGTTATCGCCGGGCATAAAGAGGCCGTTGAACGCGCTGGCGCCGCTTGTAAAGCCGCTGGCGCCAAACGCGCGCTGCCGCTGCCGGTGAGCGTGCCGTCCCACTGCGCGCTGATGAAGCCAGCTGCAGAAAAACTGGCGCTGGAGTTGCAGAAAATCACCTTCAACGCGCCGACGATTCCGGTAGTGAATAACGTCGACGTGAAATGCGAAACCACGCCGGACGCCATTCGCGACGCGCTGGTACGCCAGCTGTACAGCCCGGTCCAGTGGACCAAAACCGTTGAGTTTATGGCGGCGCAGGGCGTAACGCATCTGTATGAAGTTGGCCCGGGTAAAGTCCTCACCGGCCTGACCAAACGTATTGTTGACACCCTGACCGCTTCCGCGCTTAACGAGCCGGCGGCGATGTCTGCGGCGCTTGAGCAATAAAAGAGGAAAACCATGAGTTTTGAAGGAAAAATCGCGCTGGTTACCGGTGCAAGCCGCGGTATTGGCCGTGCAATCGCTGAAACGCTCGTCGCTCGTGGCGCGAAAGTTATCGGTACTGCGACCAGCGAAAGCGGCGCGCAGGCCATCAGCGACTATTTAGGCGCCAACGGTAAAGGTCTGATGTTGAATGTGACCGACCCGGCATCTATTGAATCTGTTCTGGAAAATGTGCGCGCAGAGTTTGGCGAAGTGGATATCCTGGTGAATAATGCCGGGATCACTCGCGACAATCTGTTGATGCGCATGAAAGATGACGAGTGGAACGATATTATCGAAACCAACCTGTCATCGGTTTTCCGTCTGTCAAAAGCGGTAATGCGCGCTATGATGAAAAAGCGTCATGGACGTATTATCACTATCGGTTCTGTGGTTGGTACCATGGGAAATGCGGGTCAGGCCAACTACGCTGCGGCGAAAGCGGGTCTGATCGGCTTCAGTAAATCACTGGCGCGTGAAGTTGCGTCCCGCGGTATTACTGTAAACGTTGTTGCTCCGGGCTTTATTGAAACGGACATGACGCGTGCGCTGACCGATGAGCAGCGTGCGGGTACGCTGGCGGCAGTTCCTGCGGGGCGCCTTGGCACCCCAAATGAAATCGCCAGCGCGGTTGCATTTTTAGCCTCTGACGAAGCAAGTTACATCACTGGTGAAACGCTGCACGTCAACGGCGGAATGTACATGGTCTGACCGAGATTTGTGCAAAACGTTCAGGAACCGCGCACTTCGCACGGTTCCCTGTGCGGTTTTGTGCGAAAAGATTTGCGTTCTTAGGGCAAACGGCCTCAAAATAGCGCAAAATCGTGGTAAGACCTGCCGGGATTTAGTTGCAAATTTTTCAACATTTTATACACTACGAAAACCATCGCGAAAGCGAGTTTTGATAGGAAATTTAAGAGTATGAGCACTATCGAAGAACGCGTTAAGAAAATTATCGGCGAGCAGCTGGGCGTTAAGCAGGAAGAAGTTACCAACAATGCTTCCTTCGTTGAAGACCTGGGCGCTGATTCTCTTGACACCGTTGAGCTGGTAATGGCTCTGGAAGAAGAGTTTGATACTGAGATTCCGGACGAAGAAGCTGAGAAAATCACCACCGTTCAGGCTGCCATTGATTACATCAACGGCCACCAGGCGTAAGTGAACATCTCCAGGCGGTCATTCGACCGCCTGAGTTTTATCTTTTTATTGTCCCACAAGAATCTATTTTCCCTCCCTGGAGGACAAACGTGTCTAAGCGTCGTGTAGTTGTGACCGGACTGGGCATGTTGTCTCCTGTCGGCAATACCGTAGAGTCTACCTGGAAAGCTCTCCTTGCCGGTCAGAGTGGCATCAGCCTGATCGACCATTTCGATACTAGCGCCTATGCAACGAAATTTGCTGGCTTAGTAAAGGATTTTAACTGTGATGACATTATCTCGCGCAAAGAACAGCGCAAGATGGATGCCTTCATTCAATATGGAATTGTCGCTGGCGTTCAGGCCATGCAGGATTCTGGCCTTGAAGTGACGGAAGAGAATGCAACCCGTATTGGCGCCGCTATCGGCTCCGGTATTGGCGGTCTCGGCTTGATCGAAGAAAACCACAGTTCGCTGGTTAACGGCGGACCGCGTAAGATCAGCCCATTCTTCGTTCCTTCCACAATTGTTAACATGGTGGCCGGGCATCTGACCATCATGTTTGGTCTGCGTGGGCCAAGTATCTCTATCGCGACCGCGTGTACTTCAGGCGTGCACAACATCGGCCAGGCCGCGCGCATCATCGCCTATGGCGATGCCGATGCGATGGTGGCAGGCGGTGCGGAAAAAGCCAGTACCCCGCTTGGCGTGGGCGGCTTCGGCGCGGCGCGTGCGCTCTCCACGCGCAATGACAACCCGCAGGCGGCAAGCCGTCCGTGGGATAAAGATCGCGACGGCTTCGTGCTGGGCGACGGCGCGGGTATGGTGGTGCTGGAAGAGTACGAGCATGCTAAAAAACGCGGTGCCAAAATCTACGCCGAGATCGTTGGCTTCGGCATGAGCAGCGATGCTTACCACATGACGTCACCGCCGGAAGATGGTGCGGGCGCCGCGCTGGCGATGGTGAATGCCATTCGCGATGCGGGTATCGAACCGGGCCAGATTGGCTACGTCAACGCCCACGGCACCTCGACGCCGGCGGGCGATAAAGCAGAAGCGCAGGCCGTTAAGTCAGTCTTCGGTGATGCGGCGAGCCGCGTCATGGTGAGCTCCACCAAATCCATGACCGGGCACCTGCTGGGCGCGGCAGGGGCCGTAGAGTCGATCTACTCTATCCTGGCGCTGCGCGACCAGGCGGTTCCGCCGACGATCAACCTCGACAACCCGGATGAGGGCTGCGACCTCGATTTCGTGCCACACGAAGCGCGTCAGGTTTCCGGTATGGAGTACACCCTGTGCAACTCCTTCGGTTTTGGCGGCACTAACGGTTCGCTGATCTTCAAAAAAGTGTGACAGGGCTTGCCCCGGTACTGCTTTAACAAAAGGCCCGTTCGTCGGGCCTTTTTTATTCGGCTTTCTCCGCTTGTCCTCTGCTCCGTGTCCTGAGACACTCACCGACCAGTGAAAAGGAGTCCTTTATGTTCTTGATAAATGGCGTTGAACAGGACACGCTGGCGGCGAACGATCGCGCCGCCCAGTTTGGCGACGGCTGTTTTACCACCGCCCGCATCCAGCAGGGGCAGGTTGCGCTACTGGACGCCCATCTGCAGCGTTTGCAGACAACCTGTGAAAAATTACAAATACCATTTCACGACTGGCTGACGCTGAGCGAAGAGATGCAGCGTCTGGCGCGGCCGCACGCGCAGGGCGTGTTGAAGGTGATCCTCACCCGCGGCGTTGGGGGAAGGGGATACAGTACGGCGGGCTGCGTGTCGCCCACCCGCATTCTCAGTGTCTCTCCATTCCCGGCGCATTATGCGCGCTGGCGGGAGGAGGGCATTACCCTGACCCAGAGCCCGGTGCCCCTGGGGCGCAACCCGTGGCTTTCCGGACTGAAGCATCTTAATCGCCTTGAGCAGGTACTGATCCGCTCTCATCTTGAGCAGACGGACGCCGATGAGGCGCTGGTCCTTGACAGTGACGGGTGGCTTACGGAATGCTGTGCCGCGAATTTATTCTGGCGTCAGGGACGGGATGTATTTACTCCGCGGCTCGATTACGCCGGGGTCAACGGCATTATGCGGCAGCGCTGTATCGCACAGCTGGCACCATCGGCGTTTCGCGTTGTCGAAGTGACAGCGCGTCCTGAGGTATTGCGTGAAGCCGATGAAGTGCTGATCTGCAATGCGCTGATGCCGCTGGTGCCGGTTCGTCGCTGGGAGGAGACCGTCTGGTCCTCGCGCGAGCTTTACCATTTTTTAGCCCCTTTGTGTGAGCTGTCTGGTTAGTATGAAGAAAATGTTACGTTTTATTCTGCTGTTAGTGGTGGTGCTGGGCATCGCCGCGGCGGCAGGCATGTGGAAAGTACGCCAGCTGGCGGACAGCAAGCTGCTGATTAAAGAAGAGACCATCTTCACCCTGGAGCCCGGTACCGGCCGTCTGGCGCTGGGCCAGGATCTTTATCGCGAGAAGGTGATCAACCGCCCGCGCGTTTTCCAGTGGCTGCTGCGGGTGGAACCTGAGCTGTCTCACTTCAAAGCCGGGACCTATCGCTTCACGCCGCAGATGACGGTGCGCGAGATGCTGCAGCTGCTGGCCAGCGGTAAAGAGGCGCAGTTTCCGCTGCGCTTTGTCGAAGGTATGCGCGTCAGCGACTACCTGCGCCAGCTGCGCGATGCCCCGTACGTGAAGCACGCTCTCGAGGATGATAGCTACGCGACGGTGGCTAAGGCGTTAGGTCTTGAGCATGCCGACTGGGTGGAGGGCTGGTTCTGGCCGGATACCTGGATGTACACCGCCAATACCAGCGATATCGCCATCCTCAAGCGCGCGCATCAGAAAATGGTCGCCGAAGTGGCGAAGATCTGGGAAGGACGGATGGACAATCTGCCCTATGCCGACCAGAACCAGCTGTTGACCATGGCCTCGATTATTGAGAAAGAGACCGCGGTGGCGGAAGAGCGCGACCGCGTCGCGTCGGTATTTATCAATCGCCTGCGCATTGGTATGCGCTTACAGACCGATCCGACCGTGATCTACGGGATGGGCGAGGGGTATACTGGTAAGTTAACGCGTAAGGATCTCGAGACGCCGACCGCATACAACACTTATACCATCAGCGGCCTGCCGCCTGGTCCTATCGCAGTGCCGGGCGAGGCGTCGCTGAAGGCGGCCGCCCATCCGGCGAAAACGTCATACCTCTATTTTGTCGCCGACGGGAAAGGGGGCCATACGTTTACCACAAACCTGGTCAGTCATAACCGTGCGGTGCAGGACTATCTGAAAGTACTTAAGGAAAAAAATGCGCAGTAACTATATCGTCATCGAGGGGCTGGAGGGCGCCGGGAAGACCACCGCACGTCAGCTGGTGGTGGAGACGCTGCAGTCGGCAGGTATTCACGATATGGTGTTTACCCGCGAGCCGGGGGGCACTGTCCTTGCCGAAAAACTGCGTAGCCTGGTGCTGGATATCCAGTCCACGGGTGATGAGGTCATTAATGATAAAGCGGAAGTGCTGATGTTTTACGCGGCGCGCGTCCAGCTGGTGGAGACCGTGATTAAGCCCGCGCTGGCCCGCGGCCAGTGGGTGATCGGCGATCGTCACGATCTGTCGACTCAGGCTTATCAGGGCGGCGGCCGGGGAATCGACCGTACGATGCTGGCGACGCTGCGCGACGCGGTACTCGGCGATTTCCGCCCCAATCTGACGCTGTACCTCGACGTCACGCCGGAAGTGGGGCTGCAGCGCGCCCGGGCCCGCGGCGAACTGGATCGCATTGAGCAGGAGTCCATGAACTTCTTCAATCGCACCCGCGCGCGCTACCTTGAGCTGGCCGCTGCAGACCCGTCGATCCGTACGGTTGACGCGACCCAGCCGCTCGACGCCGTCGCTCGCGACATACGCGCCACAATCGCCCAGTGGATGGCGGAGCAACCGGCATGAAATGGTATCCGTGGCTGCGCCCGTCGTTCGAGCAACTGGTCGGAAGCTATCAGGCCGGACGAGGCCACCACGCCTTGCTGTTACAGTCTCTGAGCGGGATGGGCGGTGAGGCGTTGATTTACGCGCTGTGCCGCTTCCTGATGTGCCGCCAGCCCGAAGGACATAAAAGCTGCGGCCACTGCCACAGCTGCCAGCTAATGCAGGCCGGCACGCATCCTGATTACTATCCGCTGGCCCCTGAAAAGGGCAAGAGTGCGCTGGGCATTGATGCGGTGCGCGATGTCAACGAAAAGCTCTATGAGCGCGCGCGCCTTGGCGGGGCGAAAGTGGTATGGATTAGCGATGCCGCTTTGCTGACCGATGCCGCCGCCAACGCGTTGCTGAAAACGCTGGAGGAGCCGCCGGAGAATACCTGGTTCTTCCTCGCCTGCCAGGAGCCGGCGCGTCTGCTGACGACTCTGCGCAGCCGTTGTCGCCTGCACCACCTGGCGCCGCCGTCGGAGTCTTATGCCCTGGCCTGGCTGGAGCGAGAGGTGAACCTGCCGCAGGAGTCACTGTTGACCGCGTTGCGTCTGTGCGCCAGCGCGCCGGCCGCGGCGCTCGAACTATTACAGGAACCGCAGTGGACGGCGCGGCAGCAGCTGTGTCAGGCCCTGGCGGCCACTCTGGCGAGCGGTGACTGGCTGGCGTTGCTGCCGATACTCAATCATGAACAGGCGGCGGTTCGCCTGCACTGGCTGGCATCGCTGCTGGTCGATGCGCAAAAACGACAGCAGGGGATTGCCCTGGTGAGTAACCCGGACGTCTGGCCGCTGCTGGAGCAGCTGGCGCACAGCCTGCCCGCCGCCCGGCTGCAGGCGATCGCCCATGACGTCTGTACCTGCCGTGAGCAATTGCTGAACGTCGTCGGCGTCAACCGCGAACTGCTGCTCACCGAGCGCCTGCTGCGCTGGGAACATTACCTGCAACCCGGGACGGTTTTACCCGTATCCCACCTCTGAGTGAGACATTATGTTTTTAGTCGACTCCCACTGCCATCTTGATGGTCTGGATTATCAAACTCTGCACAAAAACGTCGACGACGTGCTGGCAAAAGCGGCCGCGCGCGATGTGAAATTCTGCCTGGCGGTCGCCACGACCTTGCCCGGCTACCGCAGTATGCGTGAGCTGGTGGGGACGCGTGACAACGTCGTCTTCTCCTGCGGCGTGCATCCGTTAAACCAGGACGAAGCCTACGAGGTGGAGACCCTGCGCACGCTGGCGGCGGAAGAGGGCGTTGTGGCGATGGGGGAGACCGGTCTGGATTATTTTTATACCCCGGAAACCAAAGCCCAGCAGCAAACCTCGTTTCGCGACCACATACGCATTGGCCGCGAGCTGAATAAGCCGGTGATCGTCCACACCCGCGACGCGCGCGCCGATACCCTGGCCATTTTACGCGAAGAAAAGGTGACGGATTGCGGTGGCGTACTACACTGTTTCACTGAGGACAGGGAGACAGCGGGTAAATTGCTCGACATGGGGTTCTATATCTCGTTTTCCGGTATCGTCACTTTTCGTAACGCCGAGCAGCTGCGCGATGCGGCGCGCTATGTTCCGCTGGATCGCCTGCTGGTGGAGACCGATTCGCCGTACCTGGCGCCAGTCCCCCATCGCGGCAAAGAGAACCAGCCGGCGCTGGTCCGTGACGTTGCGGAATACATGGCGGTACTGAAAGGCGTGTCGCTGGAGCAACTGGCCCAGCAGACCACCGATAATTTTGCCACTCTGTTCCATATTGACCCCGCCCGCTTGCAACCTGCTTGATCTGCTTATTATTTTAAGGCTCGTAATTAATAACCAAAGCGAGTAAAGTTCACCGCCACAAAAGTGGCGGTGAAGGTTTTTTGGCAACATCTGGATACAACTTATGTAAGCTGATGTAAATTTTTACCGGAAGGCTGATTGAAACGTGATAGCCGTCAAACAATCATCCCGTTAATTATTTTACTCTGTGTAATAAATAAAGGGCGCTTAGATGTCCTGTCCACGGCACGGTTCTCCCCCCGGGCCAATGCGTGAAAACGTAAAAAAGTACCAAATACTCAGGAGCACTCTCAATTATGTTTAAGAATGCATTTGCTAACCTGCAGAAGGTCGGTAAATCGCTGATGCTGCCGGTATCCGTACTGCCTATCGCAGGTATCCTGCTGGGCGTCGGTTCCGCAAACTTCAGCTGGCTGCCAGCCGTGGTCTCCCACGTTATGGCAGAAGCAGGCGGTTCAGTTTTCGCCAACATGCCGCTGATCTTCGCTATCGGTGTGGCCCTCGGCTTCACCAATAACGACGGTGTATCCGCACTGGCTGCAGTCGTGGCTTACGGCATCATGGTGAAAACCATGGCGGTGGTTGCGCCGCTGGTGCTGCATTTACCTGCTGAAGAGATTGCGGCAAAACACCTGGCTGATACCGGCGTGCTTGGCGGTATTATCTCCGGTGCTATCGCCGCGTACATGTTCAACCGCTTCTATCGCATCAAGCTGCCAGAATACCTGGGCTTCTTTGCGGGCAAGCGCTTTGTACCGATTATCTCTGGTCTGGCCGCTATCTTCACCGGCGTGATCCTCTCCTTCATTTGGCCGCCGATCGGTTCCGCGATCCAGACCTTCTCCCAGTGGGCTGCTTATCAGAACCCGGTGGTAGCGTTTGGTATCTACGGTTTCATCGAGCGTTGCCTGGTGCCGTTTGGTCTGCACCACATCTGGAACGTTCCTTTCCAGATGCAGATCGGCGAATACACCAACGCGGCTGGTCAGGTGTTCCACGGCGATATCCCGCGCTACATGGCAGGCGACCCGACCGCGGGCAAACTGTCTGGCGGCTTCCTGTTCAAAATGTACGGTCTGCCGGCAGCGGCAATCGCGATTTGGCACTCTGCTAAACCGGAAAACCGCGCCAAAGTGGGCGGTATCATGATCTCCGCCGCGCTGACCTCGTTCCTGACCGGTATCACCGAGCCGATCGAGTTCTCCTTCATGTTCGTGGCGCCGATCCTGTACGTTATCCATGCCATTCTGGCGGGTCTGGCGTTCCCGATCTGTATCCTGCTGGGTATGCGTGACGGTACCTCGTTCTCTCACGGCCTGATCGACTTTATCGTCCTGTCCGGTAACAGCAGCAAGCTGTGGCTGTTCCCGATTGTCGGTATCTGCTATGCGATCGTGTACTACGTCATTTTCCGCGTGCTGATTAAAGCCCTGGATCTGAAAACACCGGGTCGTGAAGATACCACCGAAGAGAGCAAAGCTGGCGCAACCAGCGAGATGGCTCCGGCTCTGATCGCCGCTTTCGGCGGTAAAGAGAACATCACCAACCTCGACGCATGTATTACTCGTCTGCGTGTTAGCGTGGCGGATGTAGCGAAAGTTGACCAGGCTGGCCTGAAAAAACTGGGCGCCGCTGGCGTGGTAGTGGCAGGTTCTGGCGTACAGGCCATCTTCGGTACCAAGTCCGATAACCTGAAAACTGAAATGGATGAGTACATCCGTAACAGTTAAGACGTAGTATCGGGGAGACTAAGGCAGCCTATTGGCTGCCTTTTTTACGTTACGAGGTGAGGTTTTCTGAGGCGATAACCCTGAAGAGTATCCGGCAAATGCTTAATCCCTCAGCAGCTAAGTCTATAGTTGAATAAGAAAAACTGCTTTCAGGTTGAAAGAGAGGGAGGATGTCGCTCATACTCTTATCTGAACCTGTGCGTCCGCGTTTATCTGCAGAAGCAGGCCAGCGTATGGGATAAAACTAATAAGGAATCAGTCATGGCAGAAGAAACGATTTTCAGCAAAATCATTCGCCGGGAGATCCCGTCGGATATTGTCTATCAGGATGAGCTTGTGACCGCTTTTCGCGACATCTCCCCGCAGGCACCCACCCACATTCTGATTGTCCCGAATGTTCTGATTCCTACCGTGAATGACGTCACCACCGAACATGAGCTGGCGCTGGGCCGGATGATGACCGTCGCGGCGAAGATCGCCCGCGATGAAGGTCTTGCCGACGATGGCTACCGTTTGATCGTTAATTGCAACCGCCACGGCGGCCAGGAAGTTTACCATATCCACATGCATCTGCTGGGCGGTCGTCCGCTGGGCCCGATGCTGGCGCATAAAGGCTAACGCCATGCTCAGGACCCTTTTGGGCGCTTGCCTGGCGGCGGGACTGCTGGCCGGGTGTAGTTCACATCCGGAGATCCCGGTTTCTGACCAGCAGGCGCTGGTGATGGAGTCGAGCGTGCTGGCGGCCGGGATCAGCGCCAGCGAGCCTGCCGTGGTGGCGACGGAGATTCAGGCTACCGCCTCCTCAACGCTGTATAACGAGCGCCAGCAGCCGGTCACCGTGCACTATCGTTTTTTCTGGTATGACGCCCGAGGGCTGGAGATGCATCCGCTGGACGCGCCGCGCACCATCGTGGTTCCGGCACGCTCTTCGGTGACATTGTATGGTAGCGCCAATATCCTGGGGGCGCATAAGGCCCGCCTTTATCTTTATCTGTAAGGGGTAATTATAATGATGAAAATGTGTCGCTATGCGTTAATCACAGCACTGGCGATATTCCTCGCAGGCTGTGCGGGGTTACGTGAGCAGCCTGCGCCGGTCGAAGAGGCCAAACCGCAGCCGCAGCAGCCTGCGCAGCCGCAGCCCACGGTGCCGACGGTACCGGCGGTTCCTGCCGTACCGTCGCAGCCGGGGCCCATTGAGCATCAGGATCAGCAGTCTGGTCAGCCGGCGCCGCGCGTGCGTCATTATGACTGGAACGGCGCGGTCCAGCCGCTGGTGGGGCAGATGCTGCAGGCCAGCGGCGTCAATGCGGGCAGTATTCTGCTGGTTGACAGCGTGAACAACCGCACCAATGGTACGCTGAATGCGGGAGAAGCCACTACCGCGCTGCGTAATGCGCTGGCCGGCAACGGCAAGTTTACGCTGGTCTCGGCGCAGCAGCTGGGGGTCGCCAAACAGCAGCTGGGCCTGTCGCCGCAGGACAGCCTCGGCAGCCGCAGCAAAGCCATGGGTATCGCCCGCAACGTGGGCGCGCAGTATGTGCTTTACTCCAATGCCACCGGCAACGTCAACGCGCCTGAACTGAAGATGCAGTTGATGCTGGTGCAAACCGGCGAGATTATCTGGTCAGGTAAAGGTGCTGTTCAGCAACAATAAGCTGACGCGCGATGAGCTCTTGTCGCGCTTCTTCCCCCGCTATCATCCTGTCGCCTCGCTGAGCCAGAATGGCCTCAGCGGCGGCAGTGTGATTATCAGCGACGGCGACCAGCGGCACGTGCTACGTCAGCCGCACGACCCATCAGCCGCTTCCTGTTATTTCCGCCGTCAGTATCGCGCGCTCCGCCAACTGCCTGCCAGGCTGGCGCCAGCCCCGCTGTTTTACTCACCCTGCTGGATGGTGGTGGAATATTGCGCAGGGGAGGTGAAAAGCGAGTTACCGGCCTGCCCTATGCTGTCAGACTTATTGTATGACGTGCATCAGCAACCGCGATTCGGCTGGCGTGTTACCCTCGCACCGCTGCTGGCCCAGTACTGGCAGACGTGCGATCCGGCACGGCGCACGCCGCGCTGGCTGCGCTGGCATCAGCGGCTGCGCCGCCGGGGCGAGCCCCGTCCTCTGCGGCTGGCGCCGCTGCATATGGACGTCCATGCCGGCAATATTATCCACAGCGAGTCCGGCCTGAGGCTGATCGACTGGGAATATGCCGGCGATGGCGATATCGCGCTGGAGCTGGCCGCGGTGTGGATTTCCCCTCACCAGCGCCGCCAGCTGGTGGCGGCGTATGCCCGGCGGGCGGCCATCGACGCGCAGCAGCTTTGGCGGCAGGTTGTACTTTGGCGCCCGTGGGTATTGCTGCTGATGGCGGGATGGTATGAAATGCGCTGGCAGCAGAGCGGCGATCGGCAATTTATCACGCTGGCAGATGAAATATGGTGTCAGTTAGACAACGAACGTAAAGGATAAGAGAGGTCAGTGTGGGCCCAGTCATGTTGGATGTCGAAGGGTATGAACTGGATGCGGAAGAGCGAGAGATTCTGGCGCATCCGCTGGTAGGAGGGTTGATCCTCTTTACCCGTAATTATCACGATCCGGCGCAGCTGCGGGAGCTGGTGCGCCAGATCCGCGATGCCTCCCGGAACCATCTGGTGGTGGCGGTCGATCAGGAAGGGGGACGCGTTCAGCGTTTCCGCGAAGGCTTTACCCGTTTACCGGCGGCCCAGTCTTTCGCCGCGCTGCTGGGGATGGAAGAGGGGGGTAAACTGGCCGCCGAGGCCGGCTGGCTGATGGCCAGCGAAATGATCGCCATGGACATCGATATTAGCTTTGCGCCGGTGCTGGACGTCGGCCACATCAGCGCCGCGATCGGCGAACGTTCTTATCATGAAGATCCGCAGAAAGCGCTGACGATGGCGCGTCACTTTATTGACGGGATGCACGCCGCGGGCATGAAAACCACCGGCAAACACTTTCCGGGACACGGGGCGGTGACCGCCGATTCGCACAAAGAGACTCCGTTCGATCCGCGGCCGGCATCGGTGATTCGCGACCACGATATGGCGGTGTTCAAAAGCCTCATCGCCGAACAGCGTCTGGATGCCATTATGCCCGCGCATGTGATTTACCCGGAGCTCGACCCGCGCCCGGCCAGCGGCTCAGCGTACTGGTTAAAAACGGTGCTGCGCGGTGAGCTGGGCTTCGACGGGGTGATTTTCTCCGACGATCTGTCGATGGAAGGGGCGGCGATCATGGGCAGCTATGCCGAACGCGGTCAGGCGTCGCTTGACGCCGGTTGCGATATGATACTGGTCTGCAATAATCGTAAAGGCGCGGTCAGTGTGCTGGATAACCTGTCGCCGATCAAAGCAGAGCGTGTTACGAAATTGTATCATAAAGGTTCCTTTTCCCGTCAGGAGTTAAGGGATTCAGCCCGTTGGAAAACGGTGAGTGCCCAGCTGGAGCAGCTTCATGCGCGCTGGCAAGAGGCGAAGTCCGCGTAACGCTCTGTGGGGCGTTGTTGTCTGGTGAGGATGCGATGATTATCTATTTACACGGTTTTGACTCGAACAGCCCCGGTAACCATGAGAAGGTGATGCAGCTGCAGTTTATCGACCCGGACGTGCGGTTGATTAGCTACAGCACGCGCCACCCCAAGCACGACATGCAGCATCTGCTGAAAGAGGTCGATAAAATGCTGCAGCTTACCGCTGATGACCGGCCGCTGATCTGTGGCGTCGGCCTTGGCGGCTACTGGGCGGAGCGGATTGGTTTTCTGTGCGATATCCGCCAGGCGGTGTTCAATCCAAACCTGTTTCCGCATGAAAACATGGAAGGCAAAATCGACCGCCCGGAAGAGTATGCTGACATCGCCACCAAGTGTGTGACCAACTTCCGTGAGAAGAATCGCGATCGCTGCCTGGTGGTGCTCTCCCGGCAGGACGAAGCGCTGGACAGCCAGCGTTCCGCCGATCTCCTGCACCACTATTATGAAATTATCTGGGATGAAGAGCAGACCCATAAATTTAAAAACATCTCGCCGCACCTGCAGCGACTGAAAGCGTTTAAAACCCTCGGTTAAGCCTTTTCCCCTGTCGCCAAACCCGCGCCGTGTTCACCGCGCGGGTTTTTTTATGCCTACACTTATTGGTTTCGCTGAAAAAATACGCGACAAAACTTGATGCATATCAATTTTGGTATGACCAATGCACCGTTCATGGTATTCTCGACGGTGCTGAATGGTTTCATTGACGTAACTTGTTGTTAAATAAAGGCTATTATCATAACTTTTATTTAACAATTGGTTAATAATTTTAGGGGTACACATGACTACGCCATTGAAAAAAATCGTAATTGTGGGTGGCGGCGCTGGCGGACTGGAACTGGCAACTCAGCTGGGGAAAAAGTTAGGGCGCCATAAAAAAGCGAAAATCACCCTGGTGGACCGTAACCACAGCCATCTGTGGAAGCCGCTGCTGCATGAAGTGGCCACCGGTTCTCTGGATGAAGGTGTCGATGCGCTGAGCTATCTGGCCCATGCCCGCAACCACGGTTTCCAGTTCCAGCTGGGTTCGGTGGTGGATATCAACCGCGAAGGGAAGACCATCACCCTCGGCGAGCTGCGTAATGAAAAAGGCGAGCTGCTGGTGGCTGAGCGTAAACTGCCGTACGACACGCTGGTGATGGCGTTGGGCAGTACCTCGAATGACTTCAACACCCCTGGCGTGAAAGAGAACTGCATTTTCCTCGACAACCCGCATCAGGCGCGTCGTTTCCATCAGGAAATGCTCAACCTGTTCCTCAAATACTCCGCCAACCTGGGTGCCAACGGTAAAGTGAACATCGCCATTGTCGGCGGCGGCGCCACCGGCGTGGAACTCTCCGCTGAACTGCATAATGCGGTGAAACAACTGCACAGCTACGGCTACAAAGGGCTGACTAACGAAGCGCTGAACGTCACGCTGGTCGAGGCGGGCGAGCGTATTCTGCCCGCACTGCCGCCGCGCATTTCCGGGGCGGCGCATAATGAGCTGACCAAGCTGGGCGTACGGGTGCTGACGCAGACCATGGTCACCAGCGCGGATGCAGGCGGTCTGCACACCAAAGATGGCGAATATATTGAAGCGGATCTGATGGTCTGGGCGGCCGGGATCAAAGCGCCAGATTTCATGAAAGAGATCGGCGGCCTCGAAACCAACCGTATCAATCAGCTGGTGGTCGAGCCGACGCTGCAGACCACCCGCGATGCGGATATTTTCGCCATCGGCGACTGCGCCTCCTGTGCGCGTCCGGAAGGCGGCTTTGTCCCTCCGCGGGCCCAGGCGGCGCACCAGATGGCTACCTGCGCGCTGAACAACATCCTGGCGCAGATGAAAGGCAAACCGCTGAAGGCGTATACCTATAAAGACCATGGCTCGCTGGTGTCGCTGTCCAATTACTCCACCGTCGGCAGCCTGATGGGTAACCTGATGCGCGGCTCGATGATGGTGGAAGGGCGTATTGCGCGCTTCGTGTACATCTCCCTGTACCGTATGCACCAGATCGCCCTGCACGGCTATTTCAAAACCGGCCTGATGATGCTGGTCGGGCGCATCAACCGCATCATTCGCCCGCGTCTTAAGCTGCACTAATACGCTGTCTTTACCCGGAGCCGCCCTGACGGCGCTCCGGGCTCTTCTGCTGAAACCGCGGCGATCCCGCTCGGAATCCTCTGAATCCCCTTGATTTGCTGCGAATTCTCGCACTTTTCATCCGCTATCTGATTTGCGCCCTCCCGGCTCCGGTTGCAAAATTGTATCAACAGCAACAAAGGAGGATCTCCCGTGAATAAATCTATGTTGGCGGGTATAGGGATAGGCGTGGCTGCCGCGCTGGGCGTTGCAGCTGTCGCTGGTCTCAACGTGTTAGATCGCGGCCCGCAGTATGCGCAAGTGGTCTCCAGTACACCGATTAAAGAAACCGTGAAAACGCCGCGTCAGGAATGCCGCAATGTCACGGTGACCCATCGTCGTCCGGTCCAGGATGAAAACCGTATCGCCGGTTCGGTACTCGGCGCGGTGGCCGGTGGGGTGATTGGCCACCAGTTTGGCGGCGGTCGCGGACGTAGTGTAGCGACAGTGGTAGGTGCGCTGGGCGGCGGCTATGCCGGCAACCAGCTGCAGGGGGCGATGCAGGACAACGATACCTACACTACCACCCAGCAGCGTTGTAAAACGGTATATGACAAATCCGATAAAATGCTGGGCTACGATGTGACCTATAAAATAGGCGATCAGCAGGGGAAAATCCGTATGGATCACAATCCTGGCAGCCAGATCCCGCTGGACAACAACGGCCAGCTGGTCCTGAACAACAAAATCTAAAAACAGATTTATGTATTGATTAGCCCCTCAATCGCTCAGGCTGAGGGGCTTTTTTTATCAGAAGGTTAACGCGTAATTCAGACCGAAGGTACGGCCACGGCCTTTGTATTCGTACAGCGATGAACTGCCGTAGGTCGGGCTGTAGAGCAGCGGCGCCCGCTGGCCCCAGATGGTGACATAGTCTTCGTTAAGCAGGTTTTCGATACTGAAGGTCAGTTTCCCCACCGGCAGCGCGTAACTGCCAATAAAATCAACGGTGTTATAGCCTTCCAGCTTGTTACCGGCGGCGTCGCTGAGGTCAAACACCTGCTGGCTCTGCACGCGCAGGCTCCACGGATCCGGCGCCCAACCCACCCAGGCGGTGGCTTTGGACGGTGAGGCGAGGGTGACATCCCATTTTTGCCAGCGGCCGTCGGTCTGCACCTGTGATTTCAGCACGTTGAAGTTACCGCCGACGCTCCAGTCGCTGTCCGGAATAAAGTAATCGACCGCTCCCTCAACGCCGTAAATACGCCGTTTGTCGGACTGAACGTCGATGGTCATGTCGGTGCGGTTGACGACGATGGTCTTATCCGAAGTCGAGTAATACGCCGCCAGCTGGGTGCGCAGGTTATCGCCGGTGTAGCGCCAGCCCAGCTCATACGAGTTAACTTTGATCCCCTGCAGCGGCGAGTCATCGACGTTGACGCTGGAGATCAGCGGCAGATGGCCATTGACCGCCGCGCCGTATTTACCGATGCCGTAGTATTTACCGGGGTCCGGCAGCTCGACGCCCTGCGAGAAGTTAAACCAGGTCTGCTGACGCTCGGTCAGATGCGCCACGATCCCGGCGTTAAACAGGAAGTTATCGTAATCGGTTTTGCCGCCTTTGATGGCGTCGGCGGAGCGCGCTTTGCCGTTGGCGATATCCTGTTGCTGGGCGTAGCCGACAAAGTCGTCAACCCGATTTTCGGTCCACTGGTAGCGAACCCCGCCGCTGAGGGTAAAGATCTCGTTCAGATCGTAGCTGGACTGCAGGAACGGCGCGACGTTGGAGATGCTGTATCCCGGATAGCGGCCGGTGGTGTAGATCGATTCGTTGTGCAGCCCGCCCGACGCCAGCGATTGCTGCAGATCGAAGAACATCTGGTTGGCATTGAAGGTCTCATGATCGGCGTCGAGACCCCAGGTGAGGTCCCATCCCGCCAGCGGCTGGCTGTTAAGGGTCAGCTTTGCCCCATACTGATCGGTATCCTGCTGCGACGAGGAGAAGCTACTGACCTGGCCTTTCGTGAGCGTCGGGAACGGATAGAAGGTGAGGGACTCATCGCGATAGTATACCTGGCTCACCAGATTCTGGCCGAAGAAGTCGGCATCGGAGTACTGGAGGCTGATTAAGTGCCGCTCTGTACCGGGGATGCGATCGGAATTGAGCCCGTCGGTGGTGTACGCTTTGCCGCCGCTGGTGACAGCGGACATGTTCTTCCCGAGCCACAGGCCGTAGTCATCATCGCCCTGGCTTTTATAATACTGGGTGACAAGCTGCAGCTGGCGGTTGTCATCGATCTCAATCGTCCCCGTCCCCATCACGTCGAGGCGGTCAGAGTGCTGGAGCCCCGTTTGCGTGTTATCGAGGATCAGCGCATCGTTATTGCCATCGTACCAGCCGCCGAAACGCTGATAGGCTACCGATAAGCGCCCGGATGCATGGTCTGTCCCGCCGCTGACGGCCGCCGCGATGCGCTCATCGTGATCGTTACTGTTCGCAAACCCGCTCTTGCTGCCCACCTCGAGATCGACCTGGCGATCCTGCTGCCCTTTCTTGGTGACGATGTTGATAAGCCCGCCGGTACTGCCTCCGCCGTACAGCGAGGTCGCCCCGGAGATCACTTCGATATGTTCGATGTTAAACGGGTCGATGGCGTCGAGCTGGCGACTGTCGGTGCGTGAGGAATTGAGCCGGACGCCGTCGATCAGCACGACGATGGCGCGCCCGCGCATGTTCATCCCGTAATTGGTGCGCCCCTGGCTGCTGACATCGATGCCCGGGATCAGCTGCGCCAGCACGTCTTTGAACTCTTTCCCGCCCTGGACCTGCTGCTCAATCTCCTGGCCCTCAATGACCCAGGTGGTTTGGGCCATTTCGGCCACGGTGCGATGGGTGCGGTTTGCACTAACGATGATGCTGTCTTCATCAGACTGAGCCGCCAGCGCAGGCAGCGAGCTGACCAGCAGCAGGGGGTGGAGCACCCAGAGGCGCTTTTTCATATCCATTCCTTTTATGAGCAAGTTGCTTTGTCGTTGTTATAGGCCGACGCCGGGTCGGCATTAGTTACAATGCGAAACATCTGGAAAAACTCAAAAAAGGATTTTGCACATAATGAATATCGCAATCAATATCATTTGCGTTTATCTTGCGCGAGAAAAGGTAATAAAAATCAATCTATTTTGTGGGGATAAAACCAACAGGAGAGTGGATCCGGCGGCAGAATACCGCCGGAGGCAGGGCTCATCAGGACTCGAGGATCTGCGGCCAGAGACGGAGAGTGGTGTCGGTGATTTGCATCAGCTTGTCGAAATCCGCGCCTTCCCGCGCGCTAATCGACATCCCCTGCAGGACACAGTTGAGAAACTGCGCCAGCGGCGCGACGTCGCGGCCCGCGGGGAGTTCGCCCTGCGCTTGCCGTTGCTGCAGAAACTGAGTGAGCGCCTGCTCCTGCATCGCATGGCGGGATTTGATGGTATTGGCGATATCCGTCGAGGAGGCGGCCAGCGCGGCGGAGGTATTGATAATAAAGCAGCCGGCCGGCGTCTCTTTGCTGGTAAAGCAGGTGGCGACCGCCGTGAAGTAGTCGCGCAACGCCTGATCGACGGATTTCCCTTCGGCCAACAGCACGGCTTCGTGCTTCGCGGCAAAGCGCGAAATGTAACGATCCAACACTGCGCGGAACAGGCCTTCTTTATTCACAAATTCCGCATACAGGGTGGGGGCTTTTGCTCCTGTCGCCTCGACCAGATCGGCGAGCGAGGTCGCCTCATAGCCGTGCTGCCAGAAGAGTGTCATGGCTTTGTCCAGCGCCGCATCCCTGTCGAACACCTTCGGTCGGCCACGGCTTTTTTTGGCGCAACTTTGAACGTCAGTTGTCATGGTGCCGTTGTACCTATGTTGGTTTGGTGAAAGGCCATTATAAAAATAAACGATCGCCGGGGCCAGTGCTGTTGGTTTAAAAATAAATAAATCATATGCGTATGAAATTTAAGCATTTTATAAATAGTTAAACGATCGTTATAAAAATGCGTTGACGTGTGATGTAGATCACATTACTATTTACCTATCGATCGTTAAGTTAATACTTACGACCCTACTAAAAAATTCATCTGCACAGGTATAATAATCATGAAAACCGTTAATACTCTGGCTATTGCCGCCGTTCTTAGCTCACTCTCTTTCGCCAGCTTTGCCGCTGTAGAGGTGCAATCCACCCCTGCAGGACAGCATAAAGTAGGCACCATCTCTGCTTCTGCCGGGACTAACCTGGGCTCGCTGGAAGACCAGCTGGCGCAGAAAGCGGATGAGATGGGCGCCACTTCATACCGTATTACTTCGGTAACCGGTCCGAATACCCTTCACGGCACCGCTGTTATCTACAAGTAAGCCCGATGCGTCGTTGCCCGGCCCCCTTCACCGGACAGCGATGAGTAAGACCCTGTTGTACCCCTGTTTGACCCTTGCCAACAAAAAACCCGCCATCAGGCGGGTTTTTTGTTTTGTGCAGCGTAAGACTACAACGACTGCGGTCCAGGGGCTGCATGACGCGTGACGTCAATGGGCATGCCCGAGCGGTAATTCATCGCGCGCTCCATCACCGTCCCGTCGGTTTGCGGTGCCTGTTTGAACTCCGTCATGGTCGCGTTAAGCGTAATGGGCAAGGTCTGCGGGTCGTCATCGATATGCTCAGACAGCGGCTGATGGACTTCAACCAGACGGCGGCCATCCGGCTCTACCGATACCTTGATCGGCGTGTTAATGATATTCACCTTAGTGCCTGGCGAAATGGCGTTGTACAGCGCCTTGATATCGTTGTCGCGCAGACGAATACAGCCGGAGCTGACGCGCATGCCGATGCCGAAATCGGCATTGGTGCCGTGCAGGAGATAGACTCCGCCATAGGCGGCAAGGCGGATGGCGTGATGGCCCATCGGGTTGTCAGGACCGGCTGGCACCACCGCCGGCAGCTCAATCCCCATTGCCTTGTAGCGGGCGCGAATGTTAGCGGTGGGCGTCCAGGTCGGATTGGCCCGCTTGTCAGACACGGTCGTGACCATCGTCGGCGTGATGGTGGTTCCGCCCAGCTGGCCGATGCCGATCGGGTAGACGGTCACTTCATTTTTACCCGGCGGGTAATAGTAGAGGCGCAGCTCGGCAAGGTTAATCACCAGCCCTTCGCGCGGCGCATCGGGCAGCAGCGTCTGCAGGGGGATGGTCAGCACGCTGCCGGCGCGGGGAACATAGGGGTCAACCCCGGGATTGGCCTGCAGCAGGGCCAGAAAACCGACATTGTACTTTTTGGCAATCGCCTCCAGCGAACCGCCGTTATCCTGCACCACGTGGAACGTATTCTGACCTACCAGCCGGCTGCCCGGCGGGGGAAGGGGCCAGGTGTTGGCGCGCGCGGGCAGAGCCAGCGCGGCGACCAGCGCGACCAGCGCCAGCCAGAGCGTAACGGGGAAACGGTTTCTCATTACCATAACTCCAAAATATATAAGTGGTTATTTTTATATGAAAAGCAGATGAGATTATGGCGTGAGTCTGTGTGGGGAAATCCAGGCGGATTGCAAAATGTTTGTAAAGATTGCCAGGTATGTAAGAAGGGAGATACGGCCAGGGGGCCGTATCTCCTGCCAGTCAGGCGACGGCGTTCTCTTCCAGCTGACGCATAAACTGGCGAACCCAGTCCATCCGCGTTTTACGCTCTTCCAGATCCTGCATGAATTTCAGGCGCGTCGGCCCGTCCAGCCGGAAGTGCTGGGGCTGCTTCTGCAGCAGGCCGATCAACCACACCGGATTGACGTTGTTTTTCTCGTTAAATTCAATCACGCCGCCTTTTTCGTTGCTTTCCAGTTTGCGGATCCCCAGTTTCTGCGCCTGCTGACGCAGACGGGCAATATCCAGCAGGTTGCGGGCGGCATCGGGCAGGCGGCCAAAACGATCGATCAGCTCGACTTTGATCTCCTCCAGATCGAGTTCGTTTTTGGCGCTGGCAATGCGCTTATAGAATGACAGCCGCGTATTGACGTCAGGGATGAAATCGTCAGGCAGCAGGGAAGGCATGCGCAGTTCGACCTCCGTCTGCTGGCTGGTGAGATCTTCCAGCGAGGGTTCGCGTCCGGCTTTCAGCGCATCGACTGCGTTCTCCAGCAGCTCCATATACAGAGAGAAACCGATGGTTTCCATCTGACCGCTCTGATCTTCGCCGAGCAGTTCCCCGGCCCCGCGAATCTCCAGATCGTGGGTCGCCAGCGCAAAGCCGGCGCCGAGATCTTCCAGCGACGCAATGGCTTCAAGGCGCTTTTGCGCATCGGTGGTCATCGCTTTCGGATGCGGCGTCAGCAGCCAGGCATAGGCCTGGTGATGCGAACGGCCAACGCGGCCGCGCAGCTGGTGCAGCTGGGCGAGGCCAAAATGGTCGGCGCGTTCGATGATGATGGTGTTGGCGGTGGGAATGTCGATCCCGGTTTCGATGATGGTGGTGCACACCAGCACATTGAAGCGCTGGTGATGGAAGTCATTCATCACCCTCTCCAGTTCGCGCTCCCGCATCTGGCCGTGGCCGATGGCTATCCGCGCCTCCGGCACCAGCTCCGCCAGCTTGTCGGCGGCTTTCTGGATGTTTTCGACGTCATTAAATAGATAGTAGACCTGGCCGCCGCGCAGCGTTTCGCGCAGGATCGCCTCGCGCACCACCAGGGCGTCGTATTCGCGAACGAAGGTCTTCACCGCCAGACGGCGCGCCGGCGGCGTGGCGATGATCGACAGGTCCCGCATCCCGCTCATCGCCATGTTCAGCGTCCGCGGGATCGGCGTGGCGGTGAGGGTCAGAATATCGACATCGGCGCGCATTGCTTTGATGCGCTCTTTATGCCGCACGCCAAACCGGTGCTCTTCGTCGACGATCAGCAGCCCCAGATCGCGCAGCTTCACCTCGCTCTGCAGCAGCTTGTGGGTGCCGATCAAGATATCGATTTTGCCTTCCGCGGCCTGCTCGAGGATCTGCGCCTGCTCTTTAGCGCTGCGGAAGCGGGAGAGCATTTCGATGCGTACCGGCCAGTTGGCGAAACGATCGCGGAAGTTGTCATAGTGTTGCTGAGCCAGCAGGGTGGTCGGCACCAGCACCGCCACCTGCTTGTGGTTCTCCACGGCGAGGAAGGCGGCGCGCATAGCCACTTCGGTCTTACCGAAGCCCACATCGCCGCACACCAGGCGGTCCATGGCCAGCGGCTGGCACATATCGCTGAGGACGGCGTTAATCGCCTGCGCCTGATCCGGCGTGGTTTCAAACGGGAAGCCGTCGCAGAACAGCTGATACTGTTCGCGGTCGTGTTTAAAGGCAAAGCCCGCCTTCGCCGCGCGCTGGGCGTAGATATCCAGCAGCTCTGCCGCCACGTCGCGTACTTTCTCAGCCGCTTTTTGTCGCGCCCGGGTCCAGGCATCGCCGCCCAGCTTGTGCAGGGGCGCGTTCTCTTCCGCCCCGCCGGCGTAACGGCTGATAAGATGCAGGGAGGATACCGGAACGTATAGCTTGGCATCGTTGGCGTAAGTCAGCATCAGGTATTCGCCGGTGATGCCGCCGGCTTCCAGGGTGGTCATTCCCGCATAGCGGCCCACGCCGTGCTCCAGATGGACAACCGGCTGGCCGATATGCAGTTCGGCAAGGTTGCGAATGAGGATGTCAGGGTTGATTGTGCGACGTGAATCCTGCCGGCGGCGCGCCACGCGCTCGCCGAGCAGGTCGCTTTCGCAAATCAGCGCCAGGCCGCGCTGACTGTCAATAAACCCGTGTTCGGCGGCGCCAATCATCAGATAGCGGCCATTGCCGGTGGCTTCTTCCAGACGCAGCACGTGTTTTGGCGCAATTTTAATCCGCGCCAGCATTTCGCTCAGCGCTTCACGGCGACCCTCGCTTTCCACGGAGAAGATCACCGGGCCGGTAAAGGACTCGAGGAAGCGGCGCAGATTATCCAGCGGCGCTTTGTTTTGCGCCTGCACCGCGAGGTCCGGCAGCGTCTGGTAGCCCAGATTGGTATTCGCCGCTTTGTCCGCCAGGCGCTCGGTTTTCAGCTGTACGCGCGGCCATTTTTTCAGTTCGCCGAACAGCTCATCGCTGCGCAGCCACAGCAGTTCCGGCGGCAGGAGCGGGCGCATCGGATCGACACCGCGGTTTTCAAAGCGGGCGCGGGCTTCATTCTGGAAACGCTCCGCGCTGGCCTCGAGATCGCCGGTGTTGACGATCAGGGTGCTGGCCGGAAAATAGCTAAATAACGGCGGCAGCGGCTCGCTGAAGAACAGCGGCTGCCAGTATTCGATACCGGCAGGCAGTGTCCCTTTACTGACCTGCTGATAGATATGCTCGGCATCGCGCTTCACCTCAAAACGGTCGCGCCACTGGCTGCGGAACAGCTCGATGGCGGTCTGGTCGGTGGGAAACTCGTGCGCCGGCAGCAGGTTAATGGCCGCCACTTCCTCCAGCGTGCGCTGGCTGTCGACGTCGAACAGACGCAGGCTGTCGATTTCATCGTCAAAGAAATCGAGGCGGTAGGGCTGGTCGCTGCCCATCGGGAACAGGTCGAGCAGCGCGCCGCGGGTGGCATATTCGCCGTGCTCCATCACCTGATCGACATGGCGATAGCCGGCGCCCTCCAGCTGATCGCGCAGCGCATCGCGCGACAGGCGCTGGCCCTTTTTCATCACCAGCGCGTGCCCGTGAAGGAAGCTGTGCGGGCAAACGCGCTGCATCAGGGTGCTGACCGGGACGATCAGTACGCCGCGCTGCATGGTGGGTAACTGGTAAAGGGTGGCAAGACGGGAGGAGATGATATCCTGGTGCGGCGAGAAGCTGTCGTAGGGGAGCGTTTCCCAGTCAGCCAGCCCCATCACCATGCTGTCGGTGAACTGCCTGATCTCGTCGTTCAGACGCAGCGCGTTTTGCATGTCAGGTGCCACCAGCACCACCGGGCCTTTGTGGCGTTCGGCCATCTCTGCCACCAGGGTAGCGCAGGCCGCGCCGGTCAACTCGCCAAGCTGGCGCAGATCACCAGCTTTGGCCGGCAATGAGTATCGATATTGTTCAGGCATAGACGGTTTCATGGTCTCTTGGGGATTCGCTCTGCCGATATGGAGGGCAACTCGCTGATATTCAATAGTGAGATTATCCGCGATTGGTCTGGATTCGCCAACCCGAATTGCCATCAGGTGTTGGTTCAACAAACATCCGGGTTGCGGATAAGCGTAAAGATATATCAGCAAGGTCTTATCTATCCGATTGTATTTGCTTGGTTTTTAGGATTATTGCTAATAAAGTCGTCAGGTATCAGTCATTTACGCTGCTCGTATTCGCTTATATACTCGGGCATCGGCTATCAGCAACCAGATGGATGACATGTACCAACCTGCCGCACTCTTTATCGGCCTGCGCTATATGCGCGGGCGCGCAGCCGACCGCTTCGGTCGATTCGTCTCCTGGCTCTCAACCATCGGCATTACGCTTGGCGTAATGGCGCTGGTGACGGTCCTGTCGGTGATGAACGGCTTTGAACGCGAGCTGCAAAACAACATCCTGGGGCTGATGCCGCAGGCCATTCTTAGCGCCAAACAGGGTTCGGTGAATCCACAGCAACTGCCGGAGCGCGAGGCGAAACTCCAGGGGGTGACCCGCGTGGCGCCGATCACCACCGGTGACGTCGTCCTGCAGAGTGCGCGCAGCGTGGCGGTCGGGGTCATGCTGGGCATTGATCCGGCGCAGAACGATCCCCTGACTCCGTACCTGGTGAACGTCAAACAGAGCGATCTGCAGGCGGGCAAATATAACGTCATTCTTGGCGAACAGCTTGCGGGCCAGCTGGGGGTTAATCGTGGCGATCAAATTCGTGTAATGGTTCCTTCCGCCAGTCAGTTTACGCCAATGGGCCGCGTGCCGAGCCAGCGTCTGTTCACGGTTATCGGCACCTTCGCCGCCAACAGCGAAGTCGATGGTTATCAGATGCTGACCAACATCGACGACGCCTCTCGTTTAATGCGTTATCCGCTGGGGAATATCACCGGCTGGCGCCTGTGGCTGGATAAACCGCTGCAAGTGGATACCCTGAGTCAGCAGACGCTGCCGCCAGGTACCCAGTGGCAGGACTGGCGCGAGCGCAAGGGCGAACTGTTCCAGGCGGTGCGCATGGAGAAAAACATGATGGGCCTGCTGCTGAGCCTGATCGTCGCCGTCGCGGCCTTCAACATTATTACCTCGCTGGGGATGATGGTGATGGAGAAGCAGGGCGAAGTGGCTATCCTGCAAACTCAAGGGCTGACGCCGCGGCAGATCATGGCCGTCTTTATGGTGCAGGGCGCCAGCGCCGGGATCGTCGGCGCGCTGTTGGGAGCCGTGCTTGGCGCGCTGCTCGCCAGCCAGTTGAATAATTTAATGCCGATCATCGGCGCCTTCCTTGACGGCGCGGCGCTGCCGGTGGCGATTGAGCCGCTGCAGGTTATTGTTATCGCCCTGGTGGCGATGGTGCTGGCCTTGTTGTCTACGTTGTACCCTTCCTGGCGCGCTGCCGCCACCCAACCCGCTGAGGCTTTACGTTATGAATAAGATCCTGCTGCAATGCGACAACCTGTGCAAACGCTATCAGGAAGGCAATGTGCAAACCGATGTCCTGCACAATGTCAGCTTCAGCATTGGTGAAGGCGAGATGATGGCCATTGTCGGCACCTCCGGCTCTGGCAAAAGTACGCTGCTGCATCTGCTCGGCGGCCTGGATACGCCCACCTCTGGCGACGTGATTTTCTCCGGCCAGCCGATGAGTAAACTCTCCACCGCCGCGCGCGCCGACCTGCGTAACCGCGAGCTGGGCTTTATCTATCAGTTCCACCATCTGCTGCCGGACTTTAGCGCGCTGGAAAACGTGGCGATGCCGCTGCTGATTGGCAAAAAGAAGCCAGCGGATATTGAACGCCAGGCGAAAGCGATGCTGCAGGCGGTCGGGCTTGAACACCGCAGCCATCACCGTCCGTCGGAGCTCTCCGGCGGTGAACGCCAGCGGGTGGCGATTGCCCGCGCGCTGGTGAATAAACCGCGGCTGGTGCTGGCGGATGAACCGACCGGTAACCTTGATGCTCGCAACGCCGACAGCATCTTCCAGCTGCTGGGCGAACTGAACGTCGCGCAGCGCACCGCGTTTCTGGTGGTGACCCACGACCTGCAGCTGGCGAAACGCATGAGCCGCCAGCTGGAGATGCGTGATGGCCGTCTGACCGCCGACCTGACCCTGATGGGGGCCGAGTAATGGCGTCTCCGTTATCGTTACTGATTGCATTACGTTTCAGCCGCGGACGGCGGCGCGGCGGCATGGTGTCGCTGATCTCGGTGATCTCCACCATCGGCATTGCGCTGGGGGTGGCGGTGCTGATCGTCGGCCTCAGCGCGATGAACGGTTTTGAACGCGAGCTGAACAACCGCGTGCTGGCGGTGGTGCCGCACGGCGAAATCGAACCCGTGAACCAGCCGTGGAATAACTGGCAGGAGGCGCTGGCGAAGGTGCAGAAGGTGAAGGGGATTGTCGCGGCAGCGCCCTATATTAACTTCACCGGCCTGGTGGAGAGCGGCAGCAATATGCGCGCCATCCAGGTGAAAGGGGTCGACCCGCAGCAGGAAACCCGGCTCAGCGCGCTGCCCACCTTTGTGCAGAATAACGCGTGGGCCGGATTCAAGGCCGGCGAACAGCAGGTGATTCTGGGGAAAGGGGTCGCCGATGCGCTGCACGTGAAGCAGGGGGACTGGGTGTCGATCATGATCCCTAACGCCGACGCCGACCATCAACTGCTGCAGCCAAAACGCGTCAGGCTGCATGTGACCGGAATTTTACAGCTGAGCGGCCAGCTCGATCATAGTTTTGCCATGATCCCGATGCAGGATGCGCAGCAGTACCTGGAGATGGGCGGCAGCGTGACCGGCATCGCCATCAAGGTCACCGACGTTTTCCACGCGAACAAGCTGGTGCGCGACGCCGGCGAGGTGACCAACAGCTACGTCTACATCAAGAGCTGGATCGGCACC
The DNA here is from genome assembly GCF_033100215.1 of Klebsiella sp. w6. Classification (NCBI taxonomy): domain Bacteria; kingdom Pseudomonadati; phylum Pseudomonadota; class Gammaproteobacteria; order Enterobacterales; family Enterobacteriaceae; genus Klebsiella; species Klebsiella sp. w6. Next base: position 3,516,433 of record NZ_CP136907.1, on the reverse strand, counting down.
TATGGCTATATGTATCGCGATATCCAGATGATCCGCGCCATTATGTACCTGGCGATGGTGCTGGTGATCGGCGTGGCCTGCTTTAACATCGTCTCGACGCTGGTGATGGCGGTCAAAGACAAAAGCGGCGATATTGCGGTGCTGCGCACGCTTGGCGCAAAAGACGGCTTAATTCGCGCGATTTTCGTGTGGTATGGTTTATTAGCCGGATCGGTAGGCAGCCTGTTCGGGGTAGTGATCGGCGTGATCTGCGCGTTGAACCTGACGTCAATCATCAACGGTATCGAATACCTGATTGGGCATAAATTCCTCTCCGGCGACATCTATTTTATTGACTTCCTGCCGTCAGAACTGCACTGGCTGGACGTCTTTTATGTGCTGGTGACAGCACTGTTGCTGAGTTTGCTGGCCAGCTGGTATCCCGCCCGCCGCGCCAGCCGCATCGACCCGGCGAGGGTGCTGAGTGGCCAGTAATTTATCGTCATCGTCGGCTTTGCTGACGACACAAGAGGAATTGCTGAAATGTATTATGGATTTGACATTGGCGGCAGCAAGATAGCGCTGGGCGTATTTAATCAGGAGCGGCGACTGCAGTGGGAAAAACGCGTCGCCACGCCGAAAAGCAGTTATGAGGATTTTCTCCAGGCGGTGGAGGCGCTGGTCCGCGAGGCCGATGAGCGCTTCGACCAGCAGGGGTCGGTCGGGATCGGTATTCCGGGGATGCCGGAAACGGCAGACGGCACGCTGTATGCCGCTAACGTGCCAGCCGCCAGCGGCCGGCCGCTGCGCACCGACCTCAGCGCGCGGCTGGGGCGCGATGTGCGCCTCGATAATGACGCCAACTGTTTCGCGCTGTCTGAAGCGTGGGACGATGAGTTTACGCAATACCCGCTGGTGATGGGGCTGATCCTCGGCACCGGCGTGGGCGGCGGCCTGGTGTTGAACGGTAAATCGATTACCGGACATAGCTATATCACCGGCGAGTTCGGCCATATTCGCCTGCCGGTGGATGCCCTGGAGGTGGTCGGGCGCGATTTTCCGCTGCTGCGCTGCGGCTGCGGCCAGCTGGGCTGCATTGAAAATTATCTCTCCGGCCGTGGTTTCGCCTGGCTGTACGAACATTTTTACCAGCAACCGCTCTCCTCGCCGGAGATAGTGGCGCAGTGGCAGCAGCACGATCCGCGCGCCCAGGCGCACGTTGAGCGCTATCTCGATCTGCTGGCGGTGTGTCTGGGGAATATACTGACCATTGTCGACCCAGATTTACTGGTGCTCGGCGGTGGATTATCTAACTTTACGGCCATTAGCGAAGGGCTGGCGCAACGATTGCCGCGCCATCTTCTGCCGGTCGCCAGGGTTCCGCGCATTGAGCGCGCACGCCACGGCGATGCCGGGGGAATGCGCGGTGCGGCCTTCCTTCACCTGACCCATTAATCACAGAGGTAGCTATGCAGTCGCGCCGTTTACATCGATTGAGCCGTTTTCGTCGCAATAAACGTCGGTTGCGTGACCGTCTGCGTCAGCGGATTTTCTTTAGGGAGGACAGGATGAAACCTGAAGCGATGGCAAAACCGAGAGTGGTGGTGTTAACCGGCGCGGGCATCTCGGCAGAGTCGGGGATCAAAACCTTCCGCGCGGCGGATGGCCTGTGGGAAGAGCATCGGGTGGAAGATGTGGCGACGCCGGAAGGCTTCGCCCGCGATCCGGCGCTGGTGCAGGCGTTCTACAACGCCCGTCGTCGCCAGCTGCAGAGCCCGGAGATCGCGCCGAACGCGGCGCATCTGGCGCTGGCGCGTCTGGAAGATCTACTGGGCGACCATTTCCTGCTGGTCACCCAGAATATTGATAATCTGCACGAGCGCGCCGGCAACCGCCGGGTGATCCATATGCACGGCGAGCTGCTAAAGGTGCGCTGTTCGTGGAGCGGCCAGGTGCTGGAGTGGACCGGCGACGTCACCGCTGAGGACAAATGCCACTGTTGCCAGTTCCCGGCGGCGCTGCGTCCGCACGTAGTCTGGTTTGGCGAGATGCCGCTGGGGATGGATGAGATCTACAGCGCGCTGGCCGACGCGGATATTTTTATCGCCATCGGTACCTCCGGCCATGTCTATCCGGCGGCTGGCTTTGTGCACGAGGCGAGGCTGCACGGCGCCCATACCGTTGAACTGAACCTGGAACCCAGCCAGGTGGGCAGCGAGTTTGCCGAGAAGCACTACGGGCTGGCAAGCGAAGTGGTGCCTGCCTTTATCGATAAGCTGCTGCAGGAAAACCCGCTATAAACTGAAGCCGCCTGCCGGTAGCCAGGGCCCTGGCCACTGCTTCCGGCAGCGCTGCTGACAAGGATGAAACGTCATGACAGGAGTCAGACCATGCATAATCCGCTGGTTATCGAAGCGATCATGTTGATCGCGGCCATTATCGTTGGCGTCTGGAGCCAGCGCGCTTTACCGCTACACGCCGATAGCCGGCCGATCCTCTTCCTGCTGTGTCTGTTCGTCGGCACTGGCAGCGCATTGTGCCTGCTGCTGGATATCTTAGCCCTGCTGTGCATCGGTCAGATCGCGACAGGGGGTGTGCGGATATACGGCCCCATGCTGCTGCTGCTGGTACTGTGGAAACCTCTCAACTGGGTTGTCGGCATCATTGATGATTTTTTGATACAGCGAGCCGAAAAAGGGAAGGGCAAAGGCCAGCGCGACGGTGGACGACGCTGATCCGCCGCCTGCGCCGTGGCTTATTTATAGCGCCTTTTGCATATTAATGACCGAACGGGCGTTCGAGGCGCTGGTAGCCAGCACATCTATAACCCCGGTGCGTAATGCCCCCAGGATCGCCGTCGCTTTCGTACTTTCGGAGGCGATAGCGATGACGCAGGGAATGGCCCGCAGCTGTTCGAGACTTAAGCCAATGACCCGGTCATTCATCACCGTATCGACGGGTTTGCCCTGAATATTGAAAAAGCTGTACCCCGCCAGATCGCCCACCACCCCCTGTTCCTGACGCGCGGTGGCAATTTCCTGCGGCGTAAACCAGCCGAGCTGGACCATAAAGCTGTTTTCATTCATATCGCCGAGGCCAATGATCGCCACGTCAGCTTTGCTGGCCTGTTCGAGCGTGGCCTTAATCAGGCGGTTTTGCATAAAGGCGGCGCGCAGCTCCGGGGTTTCCACATAGGCCGGGGCGTAAAGCGTTTCGCTGAAGCCGTTAAATTTGCGCGCCAGATTCCGGCTGATGTGGTCGGCGTCGATCAGCTGATTGTCGCGCTTGGTTCCGCCGATGCCGCAGATAAAGCGGCAGTGGCGCTCAGGAAACACACCGACGTGATTCGCCACCGCGGCCACATTGCGCCCCTGACCAACGGTGACGGTCATATCGTTTTTTAACACCCCAGCCAGGTAGTTACTGACCAGGGCCGCCACCTGCTGGCGCTGTTCATCTTCATCATGGTGATCCAGGGCAATCAGCGCGCGCTTAATGCCAAAGTGCGAAATAAACTGCTGCTCAATCTGGGAGCTGAAGACCGGATGGTATTTGACGCTGATCTCAACAATCCCTTCCTGGCGCGCTTTTTTCAGCAGGCGCCCGACTTTGATACGCGAAATGCCGAATCGTTTGGCGATCTCTTCCTGCGTTTGTTCCTGATCGTAATAAGCCACCGCAATTTCAGTGAGCAGGGCGTAATCTGAGTCTTGTTCAATCATGGCCTGGAATTTCCATCTCTGGTGTCCCTCTTATATTACTGCGCCTGCAAAATAAATTCCTGTGTAACGCGTTGAACAATGTCGCAATAGCCTTGTGCGTCCCAGGCCGCGCGGCCGATAAACAAGCCATTGATCTCCGGCTGGCGCAGCAGTTCCACCGCGTTTTGCAGTGTAACGCTGCCGCCATAGAGCAGTGGGATACGGATTCCTGTCTCATGACCAAACCGCTCGCAAAGCGCCTCACGCAACGCCTGATGAATGACGCCCGCCTCCTGCGGTGAGGCGGGCGTACCATGTTCGCCAATGGCCCACACCGGTTCATACGCAATCAGGATCTGCAGCGCTTGCTGGTGGCTCAGGCCATACAGGGCGATCTTCATCTGCCGCACCACGCTTTCACGCGACACCTGCCAGCGTTTCTCCTCGGCGCTATCGCCAATACAGATCAGTGGGCGCAGGCCATGACCTAAGGCGCTATGTACTTTTCGATTAATCGCGGCATCGCTTTCATTAAAGGCGGCGCGTCGTTCTGAATGTCCCAGCTCAACAAGCGTGGCGCCGGTTTCTGCCAACATGGCCGCCGAGATTTCCCCGGTCCAGGCGCCCTGATCCGCTTCATGCATATTCTGCGCGCCGGTCAAAAGTGGTAACTGATGCATTTGCAGAAAATGGCTGACGGGTTGGATCGCGGTGAAGGGGGGAATGACGAAGGGCTGAATAGCAGGGTGACAGCCCTCTGGCATCCGCGCTGCCAGCGTTTCGCACCAGGCCATGGCCTGCGACAGCGGCTTATTCATTTTCCAGCTGGTTCCTAACCATATCGGGGTCATCTTTGCTTCTCCTGTTAATAAAATCAAACGCTTGCAAAATGTGGGTGTCATACCCTGTATTGAGGTTGAACTTTTTATCAGTGCATGAACATATGTTAGATCACATTTTTCGATGAAAAAAATCTATGAATTTTTTTATGTGATCCTCATCACTAATGGCGGCTCATTCATCAGGTAATGTTTTGAGCATATGATTTGACTATGAACATATGAACATATGAACAATCAACTGAGACAAGAGAGGCGCATGATGTCAGCAGAGAAAAAACCCGTTGTGGCGATTACCATCGGCGATCCGGCAGGGATCGGCCCAGAGATCACAGTGGCCACCATGATGGACAAAAGCGTGTATGACGAGTGCAAACCGTTCCTGATCGGCTCGGTACCGATTATCAGCCGGGCGATGAAAATCATGGGCTGCGATTTTGCTATCCATAAAATTGCTCATCCTCAGGAGGCCCGTTTCAGCTGGGGGACGCTGGATGTCCTGGAAACCGGCGACTACGACTGCGACAGCATCGAATGGGGCAAGGTGCAGAAGCTGGCGGGGCAAATGTCGCTGGACTATGTGATGAAGTCGATCGAACTGGGCAAAGCGGGGCTGATCGACGTGGTCTCTACTGCACCTATTCATAAGGAAGCCATCAAGCTGGCGGGATGTAAGCTCCCGGGCCATACCGAAATCTATCAGGTGGAAACCCAATCTGATTATGGCTTGACTATGTTCCACGTCCACAACCTGCGCGTCTTCTTCGTGAGCCGCCATATGGCGCTAAAAGCTGCCTGTGACTATGCCAATAAAGCGCGGGTGCTGGCCTGCGTTCAGCAGATCCATCATGAATTTACTGCCCTGAACATCAACAATCCGCGTATTGCCGTGGCCGCCCTGAACCCGCATGGTTCCGACAACGGTCTTTTTGGTCACGAAGAGGCAGACAATCTGATCCCGGCGGTGAAAGCGGCCCAGGAGATGGGGATCAACGCTATCGGGCCGGTACCGGCCGATTCCGTGTTCCATCTCGGCAAACAGGGGCGCTACGACGCCATTCTCTCGCTGTATCACGATCAGGGGCATATCGCCTGTAAAACCCTCGACTTTGAACGTTCAATCACCATTACCTTCGGCCTGCCGTTTATGCGCAGCTCCGTTGACCATGGGACGGCGTTTGATATCGCCGGTACCGGTAAGGCGGGTACTGTCAGTATGCTGGAGTCGACGCTGGTGGCGGCCCGTTACTGGAAAATGAAGCATCAATAATCGCTGAGGTTCATGCGAATCACGAGGACAGAGAAATGGAAAAACATCTGTTGATTAGCAAGGGCTGTAAGGGCTGGGGTGGGCCTCTGACTATCACGCTGGGTCAGGGAAAAAAGATTGCGTACATTACCGGGGGGATCCGTCCCCCGGTCGTGGACCGCCTGAGCGAACTGACCGGCTGGCCCTCCATTGATGTATTCAAAAATGGCGAACCGCCGGCAGAAGAGATTGGTTTAATGGTCATCGACTGCGGCGGCACGCTGCGCTGCGGACTCTATCCGAAGCGGGGAATTCCCACCATTAACCTGCATCCCACCGGCAAAAGCGGCCCGCTGGCGGAATTTATACACGAAGGGATCTACGTCTCCGGGGTGACGCCTGCCTGCATTGAGATGGTCTGGCCACAAGGGGAAGGCGGAAAGCTTGGGATCGTGGCTGACGATTTGACCGGGGCGACCACCGTCGGGGTGCTGCTGGCACGTAGCGGTTTAAAAACCGCCGCGTTTTTCGATACCGAATCCTTCTCCCGCAATGAGGTCGAGTATCCGGCGATGGTCGTCAGCAGCGACAGCCGCCCATTGCCGAAAGCGGAGGCCCAGCACAAAGTGAGCGCTGCGGTGAAACAGCTGCAGGCTCGCGGCGCGCACTACTTCACCAAGCGGATTGATACCACGCTGCGCGGCGGCATCGGATTTGAAATCGATGCCATGCTGGAACAACTGCCGCAGGAGACGGTGGCGGTTGTGGTGCCGGCGATGCCGCAGTCACGGCGTATTCTCGTCGGCGGTTATTCGGTGATTGATTCGGTAGCCCTGTCGCGGACCGATGTGGCTCGCGATGTACGTACCCCGGTCACCGAGTCGTGGGTGCCGGGACTGTTGGCGGCGCAGACCCATCATCAGGTCGGGCATATCGCGCTGACGTCGGTGATGAAAGGCGAAGGGCAAATCCAGCAGGATTTGCAGGAGCAACAGCAACGCGGCGTGCGGGTGATAGTGGTCGATGCGATAACCGTCGACGATGTCGATGCCATCGCCGGGGCGGTAGTGGCCCTGAACTGGAACGTGCTGGCCGTCGATCCGGGGCCCTTTACCGAACGGCTGGCGGTTCGTCGCGGCCTGATGCGCGAAGCGCGGAGCAGCGCGCCCGCGAGCCTGACAGCGGACGGCCAGCGCGGCTCGATTTTGATCGTTGCCGGCAGCGCAACGCCAGTAACCAAAAAACAGCTCCAGTATTTGATCGCCAGGGATGACCGGGTCTGCCATATCCCGGTTGATGCCGAGCTGTTGGTTGACAGGAAAAACGCCGCTGAGATTGAAGTCAATCGCGTGGTACAGCATGCCCGACAGTGCGTTCCGGCGCAGCACAACGCGCTCTTTGTTTTTGAATCCGCCTTGACCGGGCGGTTGCTAAACCTTCAGGAAGAGGAGCAGAGATTTGGTCTGGCCCACGGTGAGGCTGCGCAAAATATTAACCGCGGATTGGGCAGTATTGTACGCGAGGTGCTTAACTGTGCGTCGGGTGAAATTAAAGGATTGTATATGACCGGCGGTGACACCATGGTCAATGTCCTAAAAGAGCTGGGCGCGACCGGAATAGAAATGATTGACTATGTCATCCCGCAAACCGATATGGTGCGGATTATTGGTGGTGATTATGCCGGCTTAATTTGTGTCGGAAAAGGAGGGTTAACCGGACCGGAAGATATTATTGGCATCATTGTTGACCGAATTTATCAAGAAGCACAGCAATAACCCAGTCATCTAATAAAAAATAAACGACGTAATGGTCGTCAGGGTAGTATTGCGTCGTTATCTCTGTTAAATCTTAATTTAAGAGTCACCCTATGAATATTAATATACTTGAGAAAATGAATAAGGTGCCCGGTGGGCTAATCATTATTCCACTGCTGGTGGCAATATTGATTAATACCTTTGCTCCCCAGGTGCTCAGTATTGGCGGCCCGACCACCGCTTTATTTAAAGTCGGTTCCAGCGCCATGATGGGCATATTTTTGCTCATTTGCGGAACCTCAATCAATATCCGTCAGGCCGGTTTGCCGCTCTATAAAGGCGCCGTGCTGCTGTTTCTCAAATGTCTGGCCGGGGCCCTGGCGGTATGGGCCGCGGGAACGTTGTTTGGCCCGAGCGGATTTCTCGGGATATCGACCCTGGCGCTGATTGCCTGCCTGACCAGCTCGAACAGCTCCCTCTATATCGCATTGTGCAGCAACTATGGCGATGCCAGTGATGCCGGGGCGATCTCCGTGTTCTGCATCAAGGATGGTCCGTTTGTCACCATGATGGTGCTGGGCGTCAGCGGCCTGGCCAATATTCCCTTCGCCGCGCTGCTGTCGATGCTTATCCCGCTGCTGATTGGCATGCTGTGGGGCAATCTGGACGAACGTTTTAAACAGTTATGCGCCGCGGCGCAGCCGCTGGTGATCATTATTATGTCGTTCGCCATCGGCGCCAACTCCAGCATCAATACGGTGTTTACCGCCGGCCTGTCCGGGATCCTGTTGGGGATTATCTCCGCGCTCACCGGGATTGTGTTCTACTTTATCTACAACCTGTTTTTGAAGAAGAAAAGCGCGCTGGGCGCCGCGCTGGGAACCACCGCCGCCAGCTCAGCGCTGACGCCGGCGATGGTTGCCCAGGCGGATCCTTCGCTGGCGATGTACGTGGATGCCGCCACCGCGCAGCTGGCGACGGCGAGCATTATCACCATGATCACCGCGCCGATACTGGTCGCCTGGTTTGATAAACGGCTGAAAAAGCGGGCGCCAGCCGCTGAACCTTTGAAAGACGCGAAAAGTGAAGAGAGCGTGACATTATCTTCCCCTGCCGCCAAAGGACACAAATAGTATGAGCGTGCCGTTGTATTCATTACGAATTACCGCCGTCGGGGAATATGTTGAGTGCTCTTTGCGGGAGCAGCGGCTTATTTTATTCTCCGATGCCGTTCCCGACGATATTGCGAGTTATTGCGCCGTACACCAGGCCAGCGAACTGACCGCCGAGTTATCGCCCGGTCAGCGAATGAAATTAAATGATAAAAATTATCGGGTGACCGCGGTAGGCAGTGTGGCAACGGCAAATTTACGACAGCTTGGCCATATCACGCTAAATTTTGATGGCGCAGATATCGCTGAATTACCCGGGACGGTACACCTTTACGGCGAACCACCACAAATTATTCAGCCCGGCGACCAAATTTCGTTTTACCCGAATTGTCATTAAGACGTACTGTTAAATTAAGGAAATAACCATGAAAACAATCGCTATTGGTGCGGATGATGCCGCCTATGCTTTTCGCGATACTATCGTCGCTTATTTGAATGGGCTGGGAATAAACGTCGCGGATTACAGCAGCGATAAGCGCCAGGGGAGTACCGTTTATCCGGATGTTGCCCATGCGGTGGCGATGTCGATTAAACAGGGCGAACACGAGCGCGGCATTCTGATCTGCGGTACCGGCATTGGGATGAGTATTGTGGCCAATAAAGTCCCCGGGGTCCGTGCCGCCCAGTGTCACGATACCTTCTCCGCTGAGCGAGCGCGTAAAAGTAACAACGCGCAGATTATTACCCTCGGCGCGCGGGTGATTGGCACTGAGCTGGGAAAAAAAATTATTCAGGCGTGGCTTGAGTCCGAATATGAAGGCGGCGGCTCCGCGCCCAAAGTGGAACGTATTGATTATTACGAACACCAGCATGCCAGAGATTAATCTCCGCAGTCGTAAGATAAGGAACAGATGATGAGCCAGTTAGACGAACTGAAAAAATACACCACGGTTGTTGCTGATACCGGCGATATTGAATCGATTAAAAAGTTTGCACCCCAGGATGCGACCACCAACCCCTCGCTGGTGCTGAAGGCCGCGCAGCTGCCGCAGTATCAGCCGCTGATTGCCGATGCGATTGGCAAGGCACGCCGCCAGGGAGGCAGCGCAGAAACACAATTGATTAACGCCTGCGATCAGGTGGCAGTGGATATCGGCAGCGAGGTGCTGCGCCATGTGCCCGGGCGTATCTCCACCGAAGTGGATGCCCGCTTTGCCTGGGATCGCGGGATGTGCGTCGCGAAGGCGCGCAAGCTCATCCAGTTATATGAAAAAAATGGCATTGGTCCCGAGCGGATTCTAATTAAGCTCGCCGCCACCTGGGAGGGCATTCGCGCTGCCGAAGAGCTGGAGCAGAGCGGTATAAACTGCAACCTGACGCTGCTGTTCTCTTTCGCTCAGGCCCGGGCATGCGCCGAAGCGGGCGTCTTTCTCATCTCGCCCTTTGTGGGCCGCATCTACGACTGGTATCAGAAGCACCAGCCGCAGTCAGCCTATCAGGTGGACAGCGATCCGGGCGTGGTCTCTGTGCGCCAGATTTATCAGTATTACAAATCCCATGGCTATGACACGGTGGTAATGGGCGCCAGCTTCCGTCGTATTGAGCAGATCCAGGCGCTGGCGGGCTGCGATCGCCTGACTATCTCTCCGGCACTGCTGGACGAGCTGGCGGCCAGCGAAGGAGTGTTGACCCGTCAGTTGACCCCCGGCTGCGTGACGGAAACTCGTCCCAGCCCGATGACGCAGGCGGAGTTTCTCTGGCAGCATCATCAGGATCCCATGGCAGTGGAAAAACTAGCGGAAGGGATCCGACTGTTTGCTGTCGATCAGGTGAAACTGGAACAACAGATTCAGCAGATGCTGTAAGCCGCAGGGATAAAGACTGATGAAGACGACAAAAACCATTCGCTGCCAATGCGCCAACGCGCTGCGCGCCCTGAGCATGGACGCTGTACAGAAAGCCAAATCCGGCCACCCGGGGGCCCCGATGGGTATGGCTGACATTGCCGAAGTGCTGTGGCGTGATTTCCTGAACCATAACCCGAACAATCCGGCCTGGGCTGACCGTGACCGTTTTGTGTTGTCAAATGGCCATGGTTCGATGCTGATTTACAGCCTGCTGCACCTCACTGGCTACGATCTGCCGATTGAAGAGCTGAAAAACTTCCGCCAGCTGCACTCCAAAACCCCGGGTCACCCGGAAGTCGGCTACACCGCGGGCGTGGAAACCACCACCGGTCCGCTGGGCCAGGGTATCGCTAACGCGGTCGGGATGGCTATTGCCGAGAAAACTCTGGCGGCGCAGTTCAACCGTCCGGGCCACGATATCGTCGACCACTACACCTACGCCTTCATGGGCGACGGCTGCATGATGGAAGGCATTTCTCACGAAGTGTGCTCCCTGGCCGGGACCCTGAAGCTGGGCAAACTGGTGGCCTTCTATGATGACAACGGCATCTCCATCGACGGCCACGTTGAAGGCTGGTTCACCGACGATACCGCGAAACGCTTTGAAGCCTACGGCTGGCACGTGGTGCGCGGCGTGGACGGTCACGACGCTGACGCCATCAAACGCGCAGTAGAAGAAGCGCGTGCGGTCACCGACAAACCGTCCCTGCTGATGTGCAAAACCATCATTGGTTTTGGTTCGCCGAACAAAGCCGGTACCCACGACTCCCACGGCGCACCGCTGGGCGACGCAGAAATCGCGCTGACCCGCGAAGCGCTGGGCTGGAAACACGCGCCGTTTGACATCCCGTCTGACATCTATGCCCAGTGGGATGCCAAAGAAGCCGGCCAGGCGAAAGAAGCGGCGTGGAATGAGAAGTTTGCTGCCTACGCGAAAGCCTTCCCGCAGGAAGCGGCCGAATTCACCCGTCGTATGAAAGGTGAAATGCCGTCTGACTTCGACGCCAAAGCTAACGAGTTCATCGCGAAGCTGCAGGCTAACCCGGCGAAAATCGCCAGCCGTAAAGCGTCGCAGAATGCTATCGAAGCCTTCGGCCCGCTGCTGCCGGAATTCCTCGGCGGCTCCGCTGACCTGGCGCCGTCCAACCTGACCCTGTGGTCTGGTTCTAAGCCGATCAACGAAGACACCGCGGGTAACTACATTCATTACGGCGTGCGTGAATTTGGTATGACCGCTATCGCCAACGGTATCGCGCTGCACGGCGGTTTCCTGCCGTACACCTCCACCTTCCTGATGTTCGTGGAATACGCGCGTAATGCGGTACGTATGGCCGCGCTGATGAAACAGCGTCAGGTGATGGTCTACACCCACGACTCCATCGGTCTGGGTGAAGACGGCCCGACTCACCAGCCGGTAGAGCAGGTGGCTTCCCTGCGCGTGACGCCGAACATGTCCACCTGGCGTCCGTGTGACCAGGTTGAATCCGCGATTGCGTGGAAATATGGCGTAGAGCGTCAGGACGGCCCGACCGCGCTGATCCTCTCCCGTCAGAACCTGGCGCAGCAGGAGCGTACCGCAGAGCAGCTGGCAAACGTCGCTCGCGGCGGTTACGTGCTGAAAGATTGTGCCGGCCAGCCGGAGCTGATCTTCATCGCCACCGGTTCCGAAGTAGAGCTGGCGGTTGCCGCGTGGGACAAACTGACTGCCGAAGGCGTGAAGGCGCGCGTGGTCTCCATGCCGTCCACCGACGCGTTCGACAAGCAGGATGCCGCTTATCGTGAATCCGTACTGCCGAAAGCCGTTTCTGCCCGCGTCGCGGTAGAAGCCGGTATCGCGGACTACTGGTTCAAATACGTTGGCCTGAACGGCGCTATCGTTGGCATGACCACCTTCGGTGAGTCTGCGCCGGCTGAGCAGCTGTTCGAAGAGTTCGGCTTCACCGTCGACAACGTGCTCGCTAAAGCGAAAGCGCTGCTGTAAATCCCCACTGCTATCGCCCGGCCCGCTGCCGGGCGATAGCCGCCCTAAGCAATGACCTGCCTGTTATGATTTCGTCTTTTTCCTCCTGAATCATTTCTTACTCTATTTTGTGCGTGACCGCTGATTTCTGTACGTTTTTTTGTGCAGACCGGCAAATGTAGACCAGATTCAATAGGCGCCCGCACGATCGCGCCGCGACCCTGTTCCCTGCCGGAAGTCTGTAAAGGAGACCCCGTAATGCCGTCACCGATGATTTATCAGGATCTCACCACTGCCGCGCTGCTCGGCCATGCGGCGCAATATCACAGCGAGACCGAGATTGTCTCGGTGAGTACTGGCGGTGAGCAGGAGCGCAGCAGCTGGGGGGAGGTGGCCAGCCGCGCTCAGCGGCTGGCGTCGGCGCTGGCGTCGCTGGGGCTGCCGCCAGGCGCCCGCTGCGCTACCCTGGCATGGAACAATCGCCGCCACCTGGAGATCTATTTTGCCGTCGCCTCCGGCGGCTGGGTGACACACACTGTCAACCCGCGGCTGTCGGTTGACCATCTGCGGTATATCCTCAACGACGCTGCCGACGAAGTGCTGTTTTTTGACCAGACCTTTCTGCCACTGGTGGCGCAGCTGCTGCCGCAGCTCCCGACGGTGAAACACATCGTGCTGATGGAACCCCGCAGCGAAGCGGCGCTCAGCCAGTTGCCCTCATTGCTGTTTTTTGACGATCTGTTGCAGCAGGGGACAGTAGACTATCGCTGGCCGCAGCTCAATGAACTGACCCCAGCTTCGCTCTGCTACACCTCGGGAACTACCGGCCGGCCGAAAGGGGTGTTGAATACCCATCGTTCGCTGGTCCTGCACGCCCTGAGCGGCAACCAGCCGGACGCCGCCGGCATATCGGCGAAGGACAGCCTGTTGCCGGTGGTGCCGATGTTCCATGTCAACGCGTGGGGGACGCCGTTTATCGCCGCTATGGTCGGCGCGCGGCTGGTGCTGCCGGGGCCGCACCTCGATGGCGACAGCCTGCTGCAGCTGCTGGCCGCCGAGAAGGTAACGGTGGGGTTTGGCGTGCCGGTGATCTGGGCCGGCTTGCTGGCGGCGATGCGCCGGACAGAGGTCCGGCTGCCTGAATTTAAACGTGCACTGGTTGGCGGCTCCGCGCTGCCGCCGTCGATAGCCGAGGCCTTTCAGCGTGATTACGGCATTGAACTGACCCACGCCTGGGGAATGACCGAAACATCGCCTATCGGCACCATCAACACGCCGTTGAGCAAACATGACGCGCTCCCGGCACAGGAGCGGCAAAAGCAGCGCGCCGGTCAGGGGCGGCCCATATTCGGCATCGAACTGCAGGTAGTGGACGTGGATGGCGAACCGTTGCCCCGGGATGGTCAAAGTCAGGGGTATCTGCAGGTCAGAGGGCACTGGGTGGTGGAGCAGTACTATGGTCAGGACGCGAGCGCCCTGACCGCGGGAGGCTGGTTTGATACCGGCGATATCGGTACGCTCGACGCCAATGGTTATCTGGTGATCTGCGATCGGGCAAAGGATATTATCAAGTCCGGTGGCGAGTGGATCTCCACCGTTGAGCTGGAGAATATCGCCATCGCGCATCCGGCGGTGCGCAGCGCGGCGGCCATCGCCGCCCGTCATCCGCGCTGGGACGAGCGGCCGGTGCTGCTGTGCGTTCGCGCGGAAGGGGGCGAAGTGGAAGAGACCGATCTGCTGACCTGGTTTGAGACGCGGGTACCAAAGTGGCAGATCCCGGACCGGGTGATATTTGTCGACGCGCTACCGGTCAGCGCCACGGGTAAGGTGCTCAAAAATCAACTGCGCCAGGCCTACGGAGAGATTTTAATGAGTGAGGGAAAATGAGCCATGCGCGACCCGGTCTGACGACCTGCTCTCAGTATGATGCTGCCCTGTACGCCTTGTCGGCGGCGCGCCAGCGTTGGGCGGAAACCTCAGTGAACCGTCGTCTGGCGCTGCTGCGCCAGATCAAGGATGCCCTGGCTGGTATTGCCCCGGCGTGGGTGGCCGCGGCGGCGGCGGCCAAAGGGCTGCCGGCGGGCGATCCGCTGGCGGGGGAGGAGTGGCTGGCGGGCCCCTGCGCGCTAATGGTCGGCTGCAACGGGCTCATCGCCACCCTGGAGCAGCTGGAAGAGAAGACCTTTCTGCGGCGGATCCCGCTGCGGACGCTGGCGGACGGCCGCCTGGCGCTGCGGGTGGTGCCCGGCACGCTCTGGGATCGACTGTTGCTGTCTGGAGTTCGCGCTGAGATATGGATGCAGCCAGGCGTCACCCGGGCCCATCTCGACCGCTATGCGGCGCGGGCATACGACATCCCGCCGGCCGCGCGGCAGGGCAAGCTGGCGCTGGTGCTTGGCGCCGGCAATGTGGCCTCGATTGCGCCACTGGATGTGCTACACAAGCTGTTTATTGAAAATCAGGTCTGCCTGCTGAAGCTCAACCCGGTGAATGATTATCTGCACGATCTGCTGGCCCAGGCCCTGGCACCGCTGATTGCCATGGATGCGCTCCGCATCGTCACCGGCGACGCCCAGGCGGGAGCATGGCTGACCAGCCATCCCGCTGTCGATGAGATCCATATCACCGGCTCTCGCGAGACCCATGACGTCATCGTCTGGGGCGACGGTGAAGCGGCTCGCCAGCGTCGGGCCGCCGGGACGCCGCTGAACCCGCGTCGGGTGACTTCGGAGCTGGGCGGCGTCAGCCCTACCATTATCGTACCCGGGCCGTGGAGCGAGGCGGATATCGCTTTTCAGGCGCAGCAGCTGGCGACGCAGAAGATGAACAACGGCGGGTTTAACTGCGTGGCCAGCCAGGTGCTGATCCTGCAGCAGGGCTGGGAGCCAGCGACGGGCTTGCTGAATCAGCTGTACCGGCTGATCGCCGCGAATACCCGCCCGGACTACTACCCCGGCGCTGAAAAAAGGCTGACCGACTTTCGCCTGCGCGCCCGCCAGCCGCTGGAGATAGCGCGTGGCGACGCGCTGCCGTTGATTGTGGCGAACACCGACGATGACCCGGCGCTCTGTCAGCAGGAGGTCTTTGGCCCGGGGCTGTCGGTCACTCGTCTTGAGGCCGACAGTGCGGAAAGTTTTCTGCGCCAGGCGATCGGCTATGCGAATCAGCGGCTGCAGGGCACGCTGGGGGCCAATATTGTGATCCATCCGCGCACCCGCAAAGCGATTGGACGTAAGCGTTTTAACGCGTTAATCGCTGAGCTGCGCTACGGCACGGTGGCGATCAACTGCTGGAGCGGGGTGGCTTTCCTGTTGGCCCCTTGCCCGTGGGGCGCGTTTCCCGGCCACACGCTCGACGATATTCAGAGCGGGCGGGGCAAGGTGCATAACAGCTTTATGCTGGAGAAAACCGAGCGCACGGTGATTGAGGCGCCGTTTCGGCCGTTTCCGCGCAGTCTGTGGCATGGCGAACTGACGCTGATGCCCCTGCCGCCCTGGTTTATTACCCACCGGGGGCAGGAAGCGGTGGCGCAGAAGCTGGTGGATTTTTATCATCGGCCGCGCTGGCGCAAGCTGCCGGCGATCCTCTGGCGCGCGCTGAGGGGCTAAGGTGAGAGCAAAAAAAAGGCGGAACCGCGGTTCCGCCCTGCGGGATTAGCGGCCCGCTTTCAGCTTCTGGTAATACTCTTCATAAATGGCGCTGGCGCTGCCGACGTCATTCTGCCATTCGCCTTTCTCAATGGTCGCAGCGTCCGGATAGAGCGATTTATCGTTGGCCACTGCCGGGCTGAGCATTTTGCGTGCCGCCAGGTTTGGCGTGGGGTAGCCGATGGTTTCCGCGACCTGTTTGGCGACATCCGGGCGCAGCAGGAAGTTAATCAGCTTCAGCGCGCCGTCGACGTTTTTGGCATTCGCCGGGATCGACAGGCTGTCCATCCAGAAGATGCCGCCTTCTTTCGGCCAGATCACCTCCAGCGGGGTACCGGCCTGGCGTGCGACGTAAGCCGAGCCGTTCCATACCATCCCGAGGTTCACTTCGCCTTCCATATACGGGTTCGCCGGGTTATCGGAGTTAAACGCCGCGACGTTAGGCATCAGCTTTTTCAGCTCGTTATAGGCGGCTTCAATCTCTTTCGGGTCGGTGGTGTTGCCGGAATAGCCTAGCTTACGCAGCGCCATCTGGAACACTTCGCGCGCGTCGTCGGTCAGCAGCAGGCTGCTTTTGTATTCCGGCTTCCACAGGTCGGCCCAGCTGGTGATGGTTTTCGGATCAATCGCATCGCTGTTGACGCCGATAGCCGTCGCCCCCCAGATATAGGGAATGGAGTAGTCGTTATTCGGATCGAACGGTTTGTTCAGCATCTGCGGATCGAGGTTGCTGAAGTTAGTCAGCTTACTCTTATCGATCTTCTGCAGCATCCCTTCTTTACGCATCTTGTCGACGAAGTAGGTCGACGGGACGACCAGGTCGTACGCGCCGTCTTTATAGGTCTTGAGCTTGGCATACATGGTTTCGTTCGACTCGTAGGTCGAATAGATGACCTTGATGCCGGTCTCTTTGGTGAACTGCTCCAGCAGGCCCGGCGGTACGTATTCGGTCCAGTTATAAAAATAGAGCGTTTTGCTATCGTCCGCGTGCGCGGCGCTCATGCCGATTGCCAGAGCGCCGGCTGCGAGCAGGTGGCGTGACCATTTTTTCATTTTAACGTCCCCTGAGTTTTATCACGTGCAATTAACTGACTGGCGATGACCATCACCAGCGACAGAACCAACAGAATCGTGGCCAGGGCGTTCACCTCAGGCGAAACGCCAACCTTGACCATCGAATAGATCTTCAGCGGCAGAATTTCATATCCCGGACCGGTCACGAACGAAGAGACCACCACGTCATCCATCGACAACGTGAAGCTCAGCAACCACCCGGCGGCGACCGCCGGCAGGGCCAGCGGCAGGATGATTTTGCGCAGGATGGTCATCTCGCTGGCGCCCAGATCTTTCGCTGCCTCCAGCATCCGCACATCAAAGCCTTTCAGCCGGGAGTAAACGGTGACCACCACAAACGGCAGGCAAAAGGTGATATGCGAAAACAGCAGCGACCAGAAACCAAGCTGAATACCGATCAGCATAAACAGCACCAGCAGGGAGATGGCCATGACAATATCGGGCGACATCATCACCACAAACAGCATGCCGCTAACGAACGGCTTGCCGCGAAAGCGGTAGCGGTACAGCGCCACGGCGGTCAGCGAGCCGATAAGGGTGGCGAAGGTTGCCGACAGCACCGCCATGGTCAGGGAATGCTGGGCGGCCTGCAGCAGGCTATCGTTGTTCATCAGCAGGCTATACCAGTCGGTGGTGAACCCCTGCCAGTTGATACCAAAGCGCGACCGGTTAAACGAGTTAACGATCAGAATAATAATAGGGATGTAGAGATACGCGTAGATGGCGGTCATAAAGCCGCCGCGCAGCAGTCGACCGATCATTCCAGCTCCACCTTTTTATTCAGCAGGCGCGCCGCGCGCCAGTAAATCAACAGCATCAGGCCCATCACCAGGGTTAAGGTAATGCTGGTTGCCGCGCCGAACGGCCAGTCGCGAATATTCAGGAACTGACTCTTGATCACGTTGCCGATCAGCAGGTTCTTGGCGCCGCCCATCAGGTCGGAAACGTAGAACAGCCCCATCGCCGGCAACATCACCAGCAGACAGCCGGCGATGATCCCCGGCATGGTCAGCGGGATGATAATGCGGATAAAGGTCTGCAGCTTGCTGGCGCCGAGATCTTTCGCCGCTTCCAGCAGCGGGCGATCCAGTTTCTCAATGCTGGAGTAGAGCGGCATCACCATAAACGGCAGCAGGATATATACCAGGCCGATAATCACCGCCGAGGGGGTGAACATAATGCGTATCGGCGTGTCGATCACCCCTAACCACAGCAGGAATTCGTTCAGATAGCCTTTGGTACTGAGGAAAATCTTCAGCCCGTAAATACGGATCAACGAGTTGGTCCAGAAGGGAACGATCAGCAGGAACAGCAGCAGGGGGCGCACCTTCTGCGGCAGCCGGGCGAGGAACCACGCAAACGGGTAGCCCAGCGCCAGGCAGGCGAGGGTCGCCAGCAGCGCCATGTTCAGCGAATGCAGTAGCACGTCGTAGTAGAGCGGATCCAGCAGCCGCGAGTAGTTGTCCAGCGTGAAGACCAGCTTGACGAAGTTGGCGTCGTCGCGGGTCAGAAAGCTGGTGGCGATGATCATCAGGTTGGGCAGGAAGACAAACAGCACCAGCCAACCGACGATGGTGGCGATCACCACATTCTGGAATTTACTGGAGTTCTTCATCGGCCAGCACCACCTCCCAGCTCTCCACCCAATTGATAGACATTTTCTGGTCAAGAGAGTGGTCGAAATCCGGGTCGTCTTCGTTAAAGAACTCGCTGACCATCACCATTTTGCCGTTTTCCAGCTCGACCACCGACTCAAGGGTCATCCCCTTATAGTTACGCTCTCGCACATAGCCGATCAGGCCGTCGGCGTCGCTGTTGTGGTGGATCTCATCGACGCGCAGATCTTCCGGGCGCAGCAGGACGTGCAGACGCTGGCCGGCCTCCACGGCAAAATTGACGGTGATATTGCACTCCCGTCCTTCGACGTTGGCGCGCACGCGCTGCTCGTCGAGGCGCTCGATCACGGTGGCGTCGAAGATATTGATCTCGCCGATAAAGCTGGCGACGAACAGGTTTTTCGGCTCTTCGTAGATCTCTCGCGGGGTGCCGTCCTGTTCGATTTTTCCATCGCGCATGACCACGATGCGATCGGACATGGTCAGGGCCTCTTCCTGATCGTGGGTCACGAAGACGAAGGTGATCCCGAGCTTACGCTGCAGCGCTTTCAGTTCGTTCTGCATCTGCTTGCGCAACTTGTAATCCAGCGCCGAAAGGGATTCATCGAGCAGCAGCAGGCGCGGTTTGTTAACCACCGCGCGGGCGATGGCCACGCGCTGCTGCTGGCCGCCGGAGAGCTGGTGCGGTTTGCGCTGGGCAAAGTCTTCCAGCTGCACCATCTTTAAGGCATCCAGAACCCGCGGGGTGATTTCCGCCGCCGGGGTTTTCTGCATCCGCAGGCCAAAGGCGACGTTCTCGAATACCGTCATATGCGGAAACAGGGCGTAGCTTTGAAAGACGGTATTGACGTGGCGGTTTTCCGCCGGGACATGGGTGATATCGTGATCTTCGAGATGGATCCGTCCGCTGTCGACGTTTTCCAGGCCGGCGATAAGGCGCAGAACGGTGGTTTTACCGCAGCCAGAGGGGCCAAGCAGGGTGAGAAACTCACCATTGTTGATGGTCAGGTTAAGGTTATCGATGACCGTTTTACCATCAAAGCTCTTGCGAATTCCCGCCAGTTGCACCAGCGGCGAACGCGAACGCGGTTGTATATTCAATTTTTGACTCTGTCCCATGTAGACGCAACGGAAACTTCCGACCGCTGCGGGGTTTGTGATTAACCACCTTTGGGGTTGCACTTTTTTAATAAGGGCCAGCATTCTACGGCAAACAAGGGTAATCGCCAATCCTTGATACGCCTGCATAGTCTACCTTTACACCATAACGTCGGTTCCGTTATTAAATTTCGCTTTACGGGCTAAGAATGACCTGACGCAATATTTGTCTTTTCTGGCTTATGAATAATGTTGTCACAAAAGAAGAGGGTGGCTACATGGATAAATTGCTTGAGCGTTTTTTGCAGTACGTTTCTTTGGACACGCAGTCGAAGCCTGGCGTTCGTCAGGTCCCCAGCACGGAAGGGCAGTGGAAGCTGTTACGCCTGTTGCAGGCGCAGCTGGAAGAAATGGGACTGGTCAAGGTAACGCTGAGTGAAAAAGGGACGGTAATGGGAACCCTGCCCGCCAACGTGGAGGGCGATATCCCGGCCATCGGCTTTATCTCTCACGTCGATACTTCCCCGGATTTCAGCGGTAAAAACGTTAATCCGCAGATTGTCGAAAACTATCGCGGCGGCGATATCGCGCTGGGTATCGGCGATGAGGTGCTCTCCCCGGTGATGTTCCCGGTTCTGCATCAGCTTTTGGGGCAGACGCTGATCACCACCGACGGGAAAACGCTGCTGGGGGCGGACGACAAGGCCGGCATCGCCGAGATCATGACCGCGCTGGCGACCCTGCAGGCGAAAAACATCCCTCATGGCGATATCCGCGTGGCCTTCACCCCCGATGAAGAGGTCGGAAAAGGGGCGAAGCATTTCGATGTCGAGGCCTTTGACGCCCGCTGGGCCTATACCGTCGACGGTGGTGGCGTGGGAGAACTGGAGTTTGAAAACTTCAACGCCGCCTCGGTGACCATCAAGATTGTCGGCAATAACGTGCATCCCGGCACCGCAAAAGGGGTGATGGTCAATGCGCTGTCGCTGGCCGCGCGCATTCATGCCGAAGTGCCGGCCGACGAGGCGCCGGAGACCACCGAAGGTTATGAAGGCTTTTATCACCTCACCAGCATCAAAGGCAGCGTGGATCGGGCCGAGATGCACTACATCATCCGCGATTTTGACCGCAAGCACTTTGAGGCGCGTAAACGCAAGATGATGGAGATCGCCAAAAAGGTCGGCAAGGGGCTGCACCCGGACTGCTATATCGAGCTGGTGATTGAGGACAGTTATTACAACATGCATGAGCAGGTTATCGCCCATCCACACGTGGTCGATATTGCCCGCCAGGCGATGGTGGACTGCGATATTGAACCGCAGATGAAGCCGATCCGCGGCGGCACCGACGGCGCGCAGCTCTCGTTTATGGGACTGCCGTGCCCGAACCTGTTTACCGGCGGCTACAACTATCACGGCAAACATGAGTTTGTCACCCTGGAAGGGATGGAGAAGGCGGTGCAGGTGATCGTGCGTATCGCCGAGCTGACGGCAACACGAAAAGGGAAATAGCCTTCGCAACCAGGCCGGTCATTCTGCTTGTCGCACAAGATGCCGGATGGCGGCTTCGCCCTATCCGGCCTACGACTCGTGCGATCTGATGCTAATTTACCCACTTGCGCGACTGAAACTGCCGGTGTTGGCGGCCTCAAAATCGCTGAGACGTTCCCGGAAGGCAGGGGCAGCCCGCATGGATGCGGGCTGAGGGCCGTGTTTTGCACGGACGCTGCCTCGGCCCGACCCGAAGCCTGCAGGGATAAGTCGAAGGCACCACGAAGTGGCGATTTTGCTGGCCGGAGCCCGGGGGTACAGGGGGCGGCGGCGACTGGCCGCCCCCTGTGCGCTCCCTACTTCATGAGTAACATAACGCAGAATACATATTGGGAGCGCAATCTGCTCGGAAATAACACAGAACAAACGTTTTTCCCGGGTCGAAACCGTTGCAAACCGATACAGGAGCTACGGAAATCGTGCTGTTTGTAGGCCCGGCAAGCGCAGCGCCGCCGGGCAGGATGATGGCTCAGTCGCCAAAGAACCAGTAGCCGCTGTTGACCAGCGCTGCCAGCATGGCGAGGAATGACGGATCTTCCAGCGCATCGCCAAAATGGTCGGCGCGCAGCGTCAGATGGGTGGCTAAGGCGTCCAGCGCCGGGCGGTGCGGGGAGTTGATCTTCTCGCCATTGACGAACACCTCGCCGTCAATGCGCAGCACCCGCAGGCCACCCAGGCGTTCCAGGGTATCGCCCTGCTGCAGGGCATCGTAAATCTCATCTGGCTGATACGGCGGCTCCGGCGGTGCGACGTCGAGCTCATGACGTGACTGGGTGATAAACTCGCCGAACCACTGCTTAAAGTGCTCCGGTTGGTTAATCAGACCCAGCATCATCTCGCGCAGGCGGTCGAGTTCGACGGGTAAAATATCCGCCGGATGGTCGCGCGACGGCACGTCCGGATCGGCGTAGCGCTGGCTGCCCAGTTCGCGCTGGAGAACGTAGTCGGCAAAGCCGCTGAACAGCTCGCGGGCATTCGGCGCGCGATAGCCGACCGAATAGTTTAGCGAATTTTCCAGCGAGTACCCCTCATGCGGGAATCCTGGCGGAATATAGAGAATATCGCCCGGCTCCATCTCTTCATCGATGATCGCCTCGAAGGGGTCAACCTGCAGCAGGTCCGGATGCGGGCAGTGCTGTTTCATCGGCACCTTTTCCCCGACGCGCCAGCGCCGACGGCCGGTGCCCTGAATGATAAACACATCATACTGATCCAGATGCGGACCGACGCCGCCCCCGGGTACCGAGAAGGAGATCATCAGATCGTCGATACGCCAGTCCGGCAGAGCGCGGAACGGATGCATCAGCGCCGCTGAGGGTTCATGCCAGTGGTTAACCGCCTGCACCAGCAGGGACCAGTTGTTTTCACTCAGGTGATCGTAGCTTTCGAAGGGACCGTGACTGACCTGCCATTTTCCATCCTGATGGCTGACAAGGCGGCTATCGACCTCGCTCTCCATGGCCAGTCCAGCCAGTTCGTCCGGGCTTAGGGGGTCGATAAAATTGGCGAAGCCGCGCTTCAGTACCACCGGCCGTTTTTGCCAGTAGCGTTCGATAAAGTCGGGCCAGTTAAGCGTTAATTGATAATCCATATTGATATTCCACTGCAGGTGTCTGACAGGGATTATAACGGATGCGGCGCCCCGGCGATGCAGGCGCCGTTAAAAAACTCAATGATTAACCCTGTTTATCTTCCATCAGCTGGCGGCCAAACACCACCTCCATGCAGGCGCCGCCGAGCAGGCTTTCGCTGGCGATAATCTCCCCGTCATATTGCTCGACGATTTCGCGGGCGACGGAGAGCCCCACACCCTGGCCGGGGCGCAGCGTATCTGCCCGCTGGCCGCGGTCGAAGACGGCGCGGCGCTGGCTCTGCGGGATCCCCGGGCCATCGTCTTCCACCAGAATATGCAGATGGCTGTCGGTGGTCTGGCGCACGGAAACTTCCACAAACTCCAGACAGTACTTACAGGCGTTATCGAGAACGTTACCCATCACTTCCATAAAATCATTCTGCTCGCCGACAAAAGTGATCTCCGGCGAGATGTCGAGCGAGATATTGACCCCTTTGCGCTGATAGACCTTGTTGAGAGCGGAGGTCAGGCTATCAAGCAGCGGGGCGATCGGATGCAGCTCCCGGCTCAACAGGGTGCCGCCGCTGCGCATGCTGGCGCGATGCAGATAGTAACCAATCTGCTGCGAGATGCGGCTTATCTGCTCCAGCATCACCGGCTCCGCCTCGTCGACGCTGATCTTCTCGCCGCGCAGCGAGCGCAGGGTGCTCTGCATCACCGCCAGCGGCGTTTTCAGGCTGTGGGTGAGATCGGTGAGGGTGGTGCGGTATTTGTCATAGCGTTCACGCTCGCTGCGAACCAGCCGGTTAAGGTTGCTGACCAGCCGGGTCAGCTCGCGGGTGGTGTTGGGATTGAGCTTTTCGCGGTGGTGCTCCTCCAGCTCACGTACCTCTTTCGCCAGCGACTCGATAGGCCGCAGGCTCCACCATGCGGCGACCCACAGCAGGGGGATCACCAGCAGCAGGTTGGCGGCCAGCACGTAGATAAACCAGCTCCACACCATATAGCTGCGCTTGAGCTCCACCGGAATGGTATCTACCACCACAATGCTGAGCTGGGGCATTTTGCTGGTGGCCGGATAGAGGTTGATCGCCACCGAGTGGGTCATCTCCGAATCGTCGCCCTGCTCGCGGATGGCGTCCAGCTGTTCCTGAATCTCGTGGTTGTTGCGCAGCAGCATGCTGCTGCTGTCGACATCGGCTTCGATCTCATGGAAACCATTGCGCTTCAGCCATTCCGGTTGAATGCGTTTCGCCAGCCAGGGGACATCGCGCTGCGCCCACAGCAGTTTACCCCTCTCATCGTAGATAAGGGTCACCGTCGGGCTTTCCATATTCAGGTTTTCCGGGATATCGACGTCAATAGCGCCGTTCTCCCATTTCGCCAGCATATAAAAGAGATTGCTCTCGCCGCGCAGCAGGCGGAAGGTGGTTTTATCGAAGCTGACACTGTAGCCCACCAGCGCCACCATGCCATAGGCCAGGGAGAGCACCAGTACGACCCCGGCGGTCGCAAGCAGGAAGCGAACCCGTAATGACAGGGGGAAGATATGCCGCAACAGTCCCTTCATCAGCGCAGTTCGAACAGATAGCCCTGGCCGCGCACCGTGGTGATGACGTCCTGCGGGTATTCAGCCTGAATTTTCTTGCGCAGCCGGCCCATCAGTACGTCGATGGTATGGCTCTCACGCAGTTCGGCATCCGGGTAAAGCTGGAGCATCAGGGAATCTTTGCTGACCACTTTGCCGCGGTTGCGGATCAGGGTTTCCATAATGGTGTACTCAAAGGCCGTCAGCTTGATCGGCTGATCGTTGACTGACAGCTCGCGCCGGGAGAGGTCGACCTGGAACGGCGGCAGGGAGATCACCTGTGAGGCCAGGCCGCTGTTGCGGCGCAGCAGCGCCTGCATGCGGGCGGCAACCTCTTCAATATGGAAAGGCTTGGTGACGTAATCATCCGCCCCGGCGCTCAGCACTTCCACTTTATCCTGCCATCCTTCGCGGGCGGTCAGCACCAGCACCGGCAGCGACACATCGTGGCTGCGCCAGCGGCGGATCAGCGATAGTCCGTCTTCATCCGGCAGGCCGAGGTCGACGATGGCGATATCCGGGAGATGTTCGCCCAGATAGTAGTCCGCTTCCCTGGCATCTTCCGCCGCATCGACCTGATGGCCCAGCTCCTGCAGCTGAACTTTGAGGTGGTGACGCAGCAGGGCGTTATCCTCAACCACGAGTACGCGCATGACTGTTCTCCCTTCCTGTGTTGATAGTAATCTGACGCTCATTATATACGCAAAATATAAACAGCTGTTAAATAAAGCTTTTTATACCAACGGCGCATAACACCGCCAGGCAGGCCAGCCTTCGGCGATGCCCTTTGCGCATAGTGCATGGAACTCCTTCATTCTATGCGTAATTTCAGCAAACGCCCAGCGGCAGAGCGCGGGCAGTGCGCGGGTTGGTGATGTTAATTTTTTGTGTAATAGTGCTGGGATCACCTCTCAATGACGCCGCAGGTTATCCATTATGTCTCAGCAGAAAAGTGCGGACTGGGTCAGGCTGGCGCAGTCGCCCAGTCAGACGGAACGCATCGAAGCCTTCTTCGGCGGCCTGTCGGCGGATCCGCGCCTGCGTTGCGCCGCGCAGCCGTTGTTAAAAGCGGTCACGGACACCTTCGAGCCGCTGGAGGAAGAGGATGCTCTGTACGACCTGGCGCAGACCCTGGCTGTGGTCGGCGGGCAGCGTTCCCGTCGCCAGGCATTTGACTATCAGGCGGCGGAGAGGGCCCGGGAGTATATCCATGCCTGTTTTATGCAGGATATGACCCTCGACACCTTATCGCAGGTCAGCGGCCGGGACCGCTGGAGCCTGAGCCGGGATTTCAGAACGCTGTACGGCACCAGCCCGTGGCGTTACGTCATGATGCGCCGGCTTGATTTTTGCCGCCAGCGGATGCGCGCCGGGGAACGTCTGGTGGATATTGCCGCCGACGCGGGGTTTGCCGATCAGAGCCACATGACGCGCCAGTTTATCAGCCGCTTTGGTCTCTCTCCGGGCCGCTGGCTGCGGGCGATCCGCGGCTAGCGCGGCTCAGGTTGCACAATCGTTCAAGCGTGACCGCGGCGAGGCGAACTATGCTGACTGCCTTTATCACAAGGAGACAGCCCATGTATCAACTCGTTAATCTTGCTCAGAAATTTTCCCTGTTCAGCGAACAATGGCAGCCCAAAGTGGTGGCTGAGATGAACGACTATCAGTTCAAGATCGTGCGCATCGCCGGCGATTTTATCTGGCACAGCCACCCGGAAACCGATGAGACATTGATGGTGGTGGAGGGGGTATTACGCGTGGACTTCCGCGACGGACATGTGCTGGTGAAGGCCGGGGAGATGATCGTCGTGCCGCGAGGTGTGGAACATAAGACTTCGGCGGAGACGGAAGCGAAGCTCATGCTGATTGAGCCGCGCGGCGTACTGAATACCGGCCATGAGGGCGGCGAGCGGACGGCGGTGAACGACGTCTGGATCTGATGGCTTTCCGGCGACACAACGCCCCTCTTTCCGGCGGAAAGAGGGGCAGGGCGATTACTTCAGTTCGTCAACCATGGTGGTTGCCCGACCAATATAGTTGGCCGGGGTCATCGCTTTGAGGCGCACTTTTTCGTCTTCCGGCAGGGCGAGGCTGTCAATAAACTGCTTCATCCCTTCCGCGTCAACGCGTTTGCCGCGGGTCAGCTCTTTCAGCTTCTCGTACGGTTTTTCGATACCGTAACGGCGCATCACGGTCTGGATCGGCTCAGCCAGTACTTCCCAGTTGTGATCCAGTTCGTCCAGCAGGCGATCCTGGTTCAGCTCCAGCTTGCTGATCCCTTTGAGGGTGGACTGATAGGCGATCAGCGCATAGCCGATTCCCACGCCGAGGTTACGCAGGACGGTGGAGTCGGTCAGGTCGCGCTGCCAGCGGGAAACCGGCAGTTTGCTGGCCAGGTGCTGCATGACCGCATTGGCCAGGCCGAGGTTGCCTTCGGAGTTTTCGAAGTCAATCGGGTTCACCTTGTGCGGCATGGTGGAGGAGCCGATTTCCCCGGCGATGGTCTTCTGTTTGAAGTGGTTGAGCGCGATGTAGCCCCACACATCGCGATCGAAATCGATCAGAATGGTGTTGAAGCGCGCGATGCAGTCAAACAGCTCAGCGATGTAGTCATGCGGCTCGATCTGGGTGGTGTACGGGTTCCACTGAATGCCCAGCGAGGTGACGAACTCTTCGCTGAACTGATGCCAGTCGACTTCCGGGTAGGCCGCGATGTGGGCGTTGTAGTTACCCACCGCGCCGTTGATTTTACCGAGGATTTCCACCTGGTTCAGCTGACGGTACTGGCGCTCCATACGGTAGGCGACGTTCGCCATCTCTTTACCCATGGTGGACGGCGTTGCCGGCTGACCGTGGGTACGGGAGAGCAGCGGCACATCGCGGTACTGGGTTGCCAGATCTTTTACCGCGTCAATCAGCTTGCGCCAGTAAGGCAGAACCACTTCGTCGCGGGCGGTTTTCAGCATCAGCGCGTGGGAGAGGTTATTGATGTCTTCAGACGTACAGGCGAAGTGAATAAACTCTGATACCGCGTGCAGCTCGGCGACGTCAGCGACTTTCTCTTTCAGAAAATACTCTACCGCTTTCACGTCGTGGTTAGTGGTGCGCTCGATGGTTTTGATGCGCTCCGCGTCTTCGACGCTGAAATCGGCGACGATTTTGTCAAGGAAACCGTTTGCGTCGGCAGCAAAAGCAGGAACTTCCTTGATCGCTGCGTGGGCGGCCAGTTTTTGCAGCCAACGTACTTCCACCTGAACGCGGAATTTCAGCAAACCGAATTCGCTGAAGATACCGCGCAGCGCGCTGACTTTATCGCCGTAGCGGCCGTCTACAGGGGAAACGGCGGTCAGTGAGGATAATTCCATAGATCACAACTCCGGGGTTAAATGAGCAAGAATTTGCTTTGCCTGGTTAACCAGACGATTACGGGAAAACATAAGCTGCAGACGTCCGCCGCCCACCTGATGCCAGAGCACCGCGGCGCGAATACCCGCCAGCAGCGCTGAACGAACTTTCGCCTGCACCTGCGGGCTTTGCAGCACGGCAGGGGAGCCGGTCACCTGAATACGCGGCCCCAGCGGGCTTATCACGTCAACATAGATGCCTGCCATGGCGCTGAGCAGCGTTTCAGACTGCAGGTCAAAGTGTTCCAGTTGACGGTGCAGGCCGGCGATGCGGTTGCCGAGCGTATCCATCGCCCCTTTACTGGCGGCGAGCTTGCGCTCCAGCACCATCAGGCTCAGGGTATAGCGCGTCAGTTCAGCATTGAGGCCCTGACGGCTGCTGGTATTGAGCACCCCGAGCAGCGTTTCAAGGCCGAGGCGAAGATTGGCTTCACTGCCACCGAACACCGCCAGCGTCGACTCGGGATCGAGGTCGATGATGCTGTTCAGCGACACATGCAGGGCATCGCTGTCGCAATGTCCCTGATGCGCCAGTTGCTGAACCAGTCGTGCCGCCTGGCAAACGCCAGCCAGCGCCAGCGTGATGTCATAGTAATTCTTCGCCACACATACTCCTTGTCAGCCGTCGGGGCGGTTCGTCCCGACGGAAATAACGCGCGTTCAGGACTGCAGAGGCAGTCGTTGTTCAATAATTCCGCCGCCGAGGCACACTTCACCCAGATAGAACACTGCGGACTGGCCCGGGGTGACCGCCGCGACCGGCTCATCAAAGCGAACTTCGATACGGTCTTCATCCAGCGCGGTGACGGTGCAGGGGATATCGGTCTGGCGATAGCGGGTTTTCACCGTGCAGCGCAGGGTGCCCTGCAGCGGTTCACGGTCAACCCAGTGCAGCTGTTGGGCAATCAGGCCGACGGACATCAGGCGCGGGTGGTCATGGCCCTGGGCGACGATAAGAATATTATTCTCAACGTCTTTATCGACCACGTACCACGGATCTTCGCTACCCTCTTTGGTGCCGCCGATGCCCAGCCCTTTACGCTGGCCCAGCGTATGGTACATCAGCCCCTGATGGGTACCGATCTCCTCGCCGTCGACGGTGAGAATTTTGCCCGGCTGCGCCGGCAGATAGCGGCCAAGGAAATCGCGGAATTTACGTTCGCCGATAAAGCAGATGCCGGTGGAATCTTTTTTCTTCGCGGTGATCAGATCCAGCTCTTCGGCGATCTTACGCACCTGCGGTTTTTCCAGCTCACCCACCGGGAACAGGCTCTGGGCAATCTGCTCGTGGCTAAGGGTATAGAGGAAGTAGCTCTGATCTTTGTTACCGTCGAGGCCGCGCAGCAGCTGGCTTTTGCCGTCGACATCGGCGCGGCGCACATAGTGCCCGGTGGCGATGTAGTCGGCGCCGAGGTCTTCGGCGGCAAACTCGAGGAAGGCTTTAAACTTGATCTCTTTATTGCACAGAATATCCGGGTTCGGCGTGCGGCCGGCTTTGTACTCTTCCAGGAAGAGCTCAAAGACGTTGTCCCAATATTCGGCGGCAAAGTTAACGGTGTGCAGTTCAATGCCCAGCTTATCGCAGACCGCTTGCGCATCGGCAAGGTCGGCGGCGGCGGTGCAGTATTCCTCGCCGTCGTCTTCCTCCCAGTTCTTCATGAACAGGCCTTCCACCTTATACCCTTGCTGCAGCAGCAGGTACGCGGAGACCGAGGAGTCGACGCCGCCGGACATGCCGACGATCACTTTTTTCTGGCTTTCTGACATGGAAATACTCGCTACATTGAACTTCGAGGCGGCGTATTCTAGCACGCGCTCACCGTTCATTCACCCCCTGTGAACGGCCAGTTAAATGCGCCAATCAGCGACAGCGGCTGGCGCGGGTCCTGCAGGTAGCAGCGAATGCTTTCGGCAACCAGCGGCGAGCGCAGGTTCGGCGCGTTAAGAATTTCCTCAGCACTGAGCCACAGGCAGCGATCGATATCGCTGTCATGCGGTTCGGTGGCGCACAGATCGCTAAGTTCGATGGCGAACAGGAAGCGCAGAAACGGCGTGTTATCGGGAGCGACCCACTGGTGCATGCGGATGAAGTGCTGCGGCGTGGCGCGAATGCCGGTCTCTTCCCACAGTTCGCGTTCGGCGGCCTGCAGCAGCGTCTCATTGGCCTCCAGGTGGCCCGCCGGCTGGTTCCACAGCGCTTTGCCGTTAATGGTCTCTTCGACGATGAGGAATTTATCCTCGGCGTGAACCACGCAGGCTACAGTAACATGAGGTTTAAACATCGCTTTTCCTTTTCGGTTATTCGGCTCTACGCCATTCGCCATTCGCCAGTCCGTCAAGCGTATAGCCGCCCATGGCGTAGCGGATCAGGCGCAGGGTGGGGAAGCCGACGTGGGCGGTCATCCGGCGCACCTGGCGGTTACGTCCCTCGTAGAGGGTGATTTTCAGCCAGCAGGTGGGGATCGATTTGCGCTCGCGAATAGGCGGGTTGCGCGGCCACAGCCACGCGGGCTCCTCCACCACTTCCACGCCAGCAGGCAGGGTGGGGCCATCGTTGAGCGTGACGCCGTTGCGTAGCGCGGCCAGCGCCTCGGCGGTGGGTTCGCCTTCCACCTGGACGTAGTAAATCTTGCCGGTGCGTTTACCCGGCTGGGTTAGCTTCGCCTGCAGCGCGCCATCGTTGGTCAGCACCAGCAGGCCTTCGCTGTCGCGGTCAAGACGACCGGCGGCGTAGACGCCCGCCACGGGGATAAAATCTTTCAGCGTGCTGCGCCCGGCCTCGTCGGTAAATTGCGGCAACACATCATAGGGTTTATTGAACAAGATCACAGTTTTTGGCTGGTGTTCTTTACGTTGTCTGGTGACTTGTTGTGTGCTGAATCGCTCAACGCGATGTTTTCTAAATGAAGTTTTCTGCATGGTATTTTCAGGCTCTATCAATTGCCGCATTATAGCCTAATTACGAATGCCTTTCATGGACGCAAACATTCAGGTAGTATTGACATGCTCATTACAAATTATTAACAAAAAATTGCTCAAACCGATTCGCACTACAGGCAGGAAGGCGACACGGACGCGATAGCTCCGCTTAGCGGGAAAACCCGGTACGCTGGAGCTGGCCGACTCAGCCAACACCAGGCTCGCGTGAAGAGGGAAGAGCAGAACCAGAAGCGCTCGAAGGAGAGGTTAATGGAAAGCAAAGTAGTAGTTCCGGCGGAAGGTCAAAAAATCACCCTGCAAAACGGCAAACTGAACGTCCCTCACAATCCGATTATCCCGTTCATTGAAGGCGACGGTATCGGCGTTGACGTTACCCCAGCGATGCTGAAAGTGGTTGATGCCGCCGTTGAGAAAGCCTATAAGGGCGAGCGTAAAATTTCCTGGATGGAAGTTTACACCGGTGAAAAATCGACCCAAGTCTATGGCCAGGATGTCTGGCTGCCAGCTGAAACCCTCGATCTGATTCGTGACTACCGCGTTGCTATCAAAGGTCCTCTGACCACCCCAGTCGGCGGCGGCATCCGTTCTCTGAACGTGGCGCTGCGCCAGGAGCTGGACCTCTACGTCTGCCTGCGTCCGGTACGTTACTACCAGGGCACCCCGAGCCCGGTTAAGCACCCTGAACTGACCGATATGGTTATCTTCCGTGAAAACTCAGAAGATATCTATGCCGGTATCGAGTGGAAAGCCGACTCTGCTGAAGCAGACAAAGTCATCAAATTCCTGCGCGATGAGATGGGCGTGAAGAAAATTCGCTTCCCGGAACATTGCGGTATCGGCATCAAGCCGTGCTCTGAAGAAGGCACCAAACGCCTGGTTCGCGCCGCGATTGAATACGCGATCACCAACGATCGTGATTCCCTCACCCTGGTGCACAAAGGCAACATCATGAAGTTCACCGAAGGCGCGTTCAAAGACTGGGGCTACCAGCTGGCTCGCGAAGAGTTCGGCGGCGAGCTGATCGACGGCGGCCCGTGGGTGAAAATCAAGAACCCGAACACCGGCAAAGAGATCGTGGTGAAAGACGTGATCGCCGATGCGTTCCTGCAGCAGATCCTGCTGCGTCCGGCGGAATACGACGTTATCGCCTGTATGAACCTGAACGGCGACTACATCTCTGACGCGCTGGCGGCACAGGTTGGCGGTATCGGTATCGCCCCGGGCGCCAACATCGGTGACGAGTGCGCGCTGTTCGAAGCGACTCATGGTACTGCGCCGAAGTATGCTGGCCAGGACAAAGTGAACCCGGGCTCCATCATCCTGTCCGCAGAGATGATGCTGCGCCACATGCAGTGGTTCGAAGCCGCAGACCTGATCGTCAAAGGCATGGAAGGCGCTATCGCCGCCAAGACCGTGACCTATGACTTCGAACGTCTGATGGAAGGCGCTAAGCTGCTGAAATGTTCAGAGTTTGGCGACGCTATCATCGCGAACATGTAATCCCGTTGGTGGATTAAGTAAAAGCGGGAGTCGATGGGCTCCCGTTTTTTTTGATTTTCAGTCAATGATTCCCCCAGGTGCTCATCGGATCGTGTAGTGACAGATATCCTGCTGCACGACATCAACCAGTTCAATGCTGCCTTTCTAACTTAAGTATTTGCCATGACCGGGTTATGAACTCAGAAAGATATCAGGTTAGGAAATATCTTGGCAGTTTGCCATTGCCAGAAGTGTATATATAGAATCTCTTTTTCTTTAAAAAGAGATTGATAGCGAAAAAGAATGCGTTGTATAGGTAAAATTCCCTAAAAATCTTGTTCTTCTAATTTTCTTCAATACAATGAAGAAGTCTTACTTTATCTATACAAACTCTAATTCATACATCAAGGAGAGATACTATGGCAGTCCAAACTTATAAGGAATTAGCAGAAATATATGCTGCTCGCATATCTAAATGTAAAGATGGAGATATGCGAGTGATAGAATTGAATAAAATCTGGATGGAAATTCAGACTTTAACAGTAGATGGAAACCCTCTTACTGAGCATCAACGGGTTCGTATGCTCGAAGAGCTAAAAAAGGCCCTGACGGACCTGGGGTATGACGATGATGTTATCGCCCTTGAACACTACAGTGGTAGGGAGGATTATGAGGCGTTAGCTAAATCAGGCTCATCCATTAGCAATGATGAAATACTAGCAATGATGAGAATGGTAGCAAAAGGACCGAAACCATGAATCAAGAACAATTAAATATTGTAACGCTTACGCTGTCATGTATAGCTTTGGTGGCTTCTATCTATTCAGCACTTCAATATCGCAATGCAAACGTTATTTCCAAAAGAGCGCTGAAGTTACAGGAAGCTGCTCTCGAAAGTCAGATTACAAATAGTATTGCTACTGCAACAGTACAGCTGCGCGAGGCATTGATGAAATACGCAGAAGCTGATAGCTCTGCTGTCAACTATCCAATCATCAGCAAAAATTATAATTCAGCACAAGAAACTTGGCTCAATGCATATGATCAAGCCTGTATGAGTTATCGTGAAGGAAAACTAAACAAGGAAACGTTTAAGAAAACTTATCACGTTCCAATCAGAGAGTTGTACGAAGATAAGGAGTTGCAGTTTTTCTTCAGTCCTGCTGACACATCTAAATATCAGTCAATTATATCGGTTTACCGGGAATGGGAAACCTATCATCGCTGACAGTTTCGACAAGAGTCGGGATTTGGCAAGTTATTGTTTTTAGATTGAAATATAAAAAATTAATCTTACTGAACAGGTTTAACTTATTGATTTTAAATTTATTATAGAAGAGGTAGTGAAACATATTATTTGTTTCTGGTTAGGAATGAGCACAGATTAGCTTATCCTCACATGGTGCCCTTAATCCCCCGTCACACGTTCCCCGACATAGAGGTGCGGAATTTATGCGGACATGCAAACAGATGCACCAAAGTTAGAGGGGGAGTTCGGGGAGAAAATGCAGGTTAAAACCGCGCCGAACGTTAAGGCGCCAAATGGGTGACTGAAAAGCAATACGCTATCCGCTCACTTTCAGATTAAACAGCCGGGACAACGCCGCTCTGCCGCTATCCGTCACTTGCACTTCCCGATATCCCGGCGTGCGGGTTATCCATCCTTTCTGCTCAAACAGTGCCATCAGCGCCGATCCGGCGTCACCGCCCAGATGAAAACGTCTTTCACTCCAGTCAAGACAGGGACAGCAAGGCTTACGTCGCGGGCGGGTGTTCAGTACTGCGCCAAGGCGTTCAAGCTGGGCTTTACCGGCTGATGTCAGGGCCAGGCCATCGGCCGCCAGCCATTTTTCCCGCAGCATAAACTCATAAATGTTCACCGCCAGCTCGCCCGCCAAATGGTCGTAGCAGGTGCGTGCGTAACGAAGGTTAACCGGCGTGCTGGGGAGAAGCGTCTTATGCGCCTGCATAGAGACGCCCATCAGGTTTTCCAGCAGCGCGGCGATATGCGCGCCCGCCAGGCGGTAATAGCGGTGACGCCCCTGCGCGAGACACACCACCAGCCCGTTGCTGAGCAGTCGGGCAAGATGTCCGCTGGTGGTGGAGGCAGACACCTCGGCAACCGTACTGAGTTCGGTTGCCGTCCATGCGCGCCCATCCATTAGCGCGCATAGAATACTGACCCTTGACGGGTCAGAGAGGGCGGAGGCCACCATCGCCATAGCGGTTTCCAGCGCCTCCTCTGGCTCACTGTCTTGCTGCGTTTTCAGGAGATTCATTCAGAAAGTATGGCCCATTTTTTGGTCACTTCCGCAGCCCGGGTGTCATCATCGGTAATGAGAATGAGCCGGTTACGGTGGTCGCTGTACTGTACCAGAATATTAATGCCATTGCGGGCAAGGGTGTCTGCGATGTCGCCCAGTTCCCCTGGTCGTTCCTGAGGTAACTTTCTGATCAGAGGACGGCATACACTGCTGACGGCAAAGCCGGCCTCGGTCAGTACCCTGCGGGCTTTCTCACCGTCTTCCACCAGAAAATGCGCATGTCCGGCCTCAGGCGTGGTGAATACGCCGCCGCCTTCGAGCCCCACGCCGTTGTTACCCAGCGCCATACCCATTGCGCCAAGCGAGCCCGGCGTGTTGCTGAGAATCACGTGGATGTCATACATCTGGCTGCGCTCCCCGATCCGATGCGTAATCCCGGAACACGCGGGCAACGCGTATTCTGTAGTATGAAAAAATCGATGCTTTACCTTCGCGCTGGGCAGCCAGATGCCGCTCATTTTGCTGCCAGTTGGCCACCGAT
Organism: Klebsiella sp. w6; assembly: GCF_033100215.1. NCBI lineage: Bacteria > Pseudomonadati > Pseudomonadota > Gammaproteobacteria > Enterobacterales > Enterobacteriaceae > Klebsiella > Klebsiella sp. w6. The sequence continues at coordinate 3,481,158 of NZ_CP136907.1, read as the reverse complement.
GCTTCATCTTCCCACCAGGATAGCGAGAGGATTTTGCCGGGCGTACTCAGGCTCTGAAAGCGCTCAATGGCAATAAACCCCGGCGTGTCTGAAAGCAAAGGCGTCAGCCCGGCCGCAAGCTGTAAATATCTTTCCTGTGCTTCTGGTAAGGCGTCGGCCTCAAAAAGTACTGCAATCATCAGTCTGCTCCGTGGTGAATGTCCCTGCAGTCTACTGACGGCCCGAGCAGAATGCTTCGGTCTGCAGCGAAGTATGGCTGAGGGGGGATACCCTCAGCCGCCGTCCCTGTGCACCGAATTACCGTCCCAGAAACGCGTTACTCTGCGTTAAAAATAATAAATTCAGGCTGGTAACTGACCGGGAAATTGACCGAACGGGCGATAAAACAGACGTGATGGATCTGCTGATGAATGGCCGTGGCGGCGTCGAGATCGGTACCTGATAGTACGGTGATTTTCGGCCTGAGGGTGGCAGAAATAAAGCGACCCGCGCCCCCTTTTAACACTTCACCCGTTGCCACCGGCGAGTCCTGATATTCCATGACCGTAATGCCGGCATCGGAGGCCAGATGTAAGTACCACAGCATGTGACAGGCTGAGAGAGAAGAGAGCAGGAGATCTTCCGGGTTCATTTTGCCGGGATCGCCGCCAAGTAATGGATCATTTGAACAATGAATGGGTTCTTTTCCCTTTACCGCGATATCCCAGGTCCGGGCATAAGCCTTGTAACCCGAAGTACCCGTGCCCTGATTGCCGGTCCATGTGATATGGCTGGTATAAGCATGTTGCATAGATTTGCCTTTTCTCTGTGGAGGGGGGGATTTATGTGCTGGCGGCTGCGTTGATCGCGCATAAATTGCCATCCGTATCTGCTCAATGCTATAAGAAAAGAGCCGTTTTAATCGTGCTTATCTTTTATCGGTAAGGAATCAGTGAAGGTCAGATAATGATTACGTCAGTGCAGCCAACCACCACCGTCACCACCACCACGACCGTAACCTGCGGTGGTGTGGGCGTATCTGTGACCGGCTCCTGACAAACAGATCCTCACTCCCCGCCAATGTGGACGGGGAGAGACCTCTCCGTTCGTGACACACTGAATGGAGACCCATCATGATTTCATCTGAGCATGCCCTTTTAATTATCGATATGCAGCAGGGGCTTTTCCATGGCCCGGTTTCTCCGTATCAGGCCGATGCGCTTCTGGCGAACGTTTGCCTGCTGATTGAAAAAGCGAGACAGGCTGAGGTGCCCGTCTTCTTTGCCCGCCATACCGGGCCGGACGATTCTCCGTTCTCAGCACAAAGTCCATTAACCCAACTGCTGCCTGAGATGGGTGTTAACGGCGAGCGGGATATCGTCTTTATTAAAAGGTACCCCTCCTGTTTCCAGCACACTGACCTTGCGCATCGGCTCGCCCAGGCCGGCGTAAAACAGCTGGTTATTGCCGGGATGAAAACCGAATTCTGCGTGGACACGACCTGCCGTGCGGCATCGGCGCTGGGATGGCGGACGGTGCTGATCTCGGATGCGCACTCAACCATGGATAACGAACGGTTGTCAGCGCCTGACATTATCGGCCATCACAATATCACGCTTGCCGGGCCATTTGTGACGCTATCGACCGCCGCAGAGTGGCACTTTTCTGCAGAGAAATAAGGATGAAGAAAGGGAGCTCGATGGCTCCCGTTTGCCACGCCAGTTCATCCGGTTTTACTGTGCATGGCGGCGCAGGGTGGAGGCGGGGTGCCGCCGCAGTTTGGGCAACGACCGTGCAGCCGCGCCGTCATGCAGTCCCGGCAAAAAGTACACTCGAACGAGCAGATAAACGCCTCGGGTGAGTCTGGCGGCAGATCTTTATCACAGCATTCGCAATTCGGGCGTAACTCGAGCATTAACTTCTCCTGTGGTTAACGGCTGTATCAGCGAGGGCGGATTAACTTCCGCCTCAAAGCGTTGCCTTCCCGGGCTGCATCCCCGGCACAAGGATGACTTTGCGGCATGCCTCTTCGCGTTTCTCAAAGATCTGATAGCCGCGCGCGGCCTCCTCCAGCGGCATATGGTGAGTGACGATCTCCTCAGGGGTGAGCAGCCCTTGCTCAATCAGCGCCAGCAGGTCCGGCAGCCAGGCATGGACGTGGGTTTGCCCCATCCTGAAGGTCAGCCCCTTATCAAAGGCATCACCAAACATAAACCCATGAATGAAACCGGCGTAAACCCCGGGCACGCTGACGATACCGCCGCGGCGCACGGCGGCGATGCACTGGCGCAGGGCTTTTCCGCTGCTGCCCTCGATTTTCAGGTTGCTGAGGACGGTTTCCGTGAGGCTGCCTTTCGCCTCGAAGCCCACGGCGTCAATCACCGCGTCGACGCCGCGATGTCCCGGCGTGTTATCGATAATCCACTGCGCCGGGTCGTCATGGGTGTCGAAGTTTATCGGGATCGCGCCATAGCGTTGCTGCGCGAAATCGAGTCGGTAATCGTTATGATCGATGATAAATATCTGCTCTGCGCCATTGAGCCTGGCGCAGGAGGCGCACAGCAGCCCTACCGGGCCGGCGCCAAAAATAGCCACGCTGCTGCCGGGTTTGACCTCGGCGTTTTTTACTGCCTGCCAGGCGGTGGGCAGAATATCTGACAGAAACAGCACCTTTTCATCGGGTAAGGTGTCAGGCACTTTAAATGGACCGGTATTGGCTTTGGGGACCCGTACATATTCTGCCTGGCCGCCCGGGATGCCGCCGTACAAATCGCTATAGCCAAACAGGGCCGCCGGTGGCGAAATGCCTTTTCGGTTGAGTGTCGCCCCCTGGCCGCTATTGGTGCTTTCGCAGGCGGCATACTGCTGCAGGCGACAAAAGAAGCAGTCTCCGCAGGCGATCACAAACGGGATAACCACCCGGTCGCCTTTGCGGACCGCGGTGACCTCGGAACCCGCTTCCACCACTTCCCCCATAAATTCATGGCCGAAAATATCGCCGTGGTGCGTGCCGGGGATCTTTCCGCGGTAAAGATGGAGATCGGAACCGCAAATCGCCGTCGCGGTGACGCGCAGTATAATATCGTCCGGCGCTTCAAGGGCCGGGTCGGGCATGGTGTCGACGCTGACATGATGGGGACCATGATAAGTGAGTGCTTTCATTGCATATTCTCCTGGAGAGAACGGCTGACCGCATCAGGCGCAAAGGCATATTGACCTGACGCGATGGCCACCGATAAACCACCGTAAAAATAAAGCGTAGAGTACAAGTAATGGAACTGCGTGATATTTCAGTTGTTGGGTGTGTTTTACGTTTCGCTTATTTCACGTTTGATTTGTTGGGTTATTTGCATATTCGGATGAAGAAGGCTAGCCTTAATTAGGCATGATATTCGCTCTATTTTTTATTTGATAGCCGCTCCCCCAGCGGCTTTTTTTATTGGTTATCTTTAGAAAAGTTCTGAATTTCATGCCGACGAAGCCTCGCCGCGCCGCTTCGTTATATACCTCAACAGGAGTACTCCGGTTGTATCGATAATGCGAGGGCTGCAGGTATTATTTCCCTGCACACAGTAAGTTAGCGGTGATGTGCCGTCTGGTTATTTTTAATGTGTGTTGTAGAATTATTCCGAATTACTGCTGAAAGACGTCGGGAAAACGGAATAATAATTTGACTAACCAGCATTACCCGCTAGAGTTAAATATCGAACGACGAGTGATACGGAATATTTTCGTATCGTACTGACATAACCGATATACATGAGGTGAAATATGGCAGAGCATCGTGGTGGTTCCGGTAATTTTGCTGAAGACCGTGAAAAAGCTTCTGAAGCAGGTCGTAAAGGTGGTCAGCACAGCGGCGGGAACTTTAAAAATGATCCGCAGCGTGCGTCCGAAGCGGGTAAAAAAGGCGGACAAAACAGCCACGGCGGTGGCCGCAAGTCCGATAATTCCTGATTATCCTTTTCCTTGCACCCTGAAGTGAAAGTATCTCCTGCGAGTCTGTATAGACTCGCAGTTATTTTCTGACTCCAGAAGGTATTTCTATGAATATGAAAAGCATTGAAGATGTATTTATCCACCTGCTCTCAGATACCTACAGCGCAGAGAAACAATTAACCCGCGGGCTGGCTAAACTGGCCAGAGCGGCGTCCAGTGAAAAACTCAGCGCGGCGTTCAATGCTCATCTCGAAGAAACCCAGGGCCAGATTGAACGTATTGACCAGATTATTGAGCAGGAATCCGGCCTGAAAATCAAACGCATGAAATGCGTGGCCATGGAAGGATTAATCGAAGAGGCCAATGAAGTCGTTGAGAGCACGGAAAAAAATGAGGTACGAGATGCTGCGCTAATTGCCGCTGCGCAAAAGGTCGAGCATTACGAAATTGCCAGTTACGGCACCCTGGTCACCCTGGCAGAACAGCTGGGCTATAAAAAAGCGGTCAAATTGCTGGCCGAAACGCTGGAAGAAGAAAAGCAAACCGACGTTAAATTAACCGATTTGGCGGTAGGTAACATTAATAAAAAAGCGGAAAAATAAACGCTCCCTGACACGAGGAAATCACGATGAATCACGTTGAACATTATCATGACTGGCTACGCGATGCGCATGCCATGGAAAAGCAGGCAGAATCCATGCTGGAATCGATGGCTGGCCGTATCGATAATTATCCGGATCTCCGTGCCAGAATTGAACAGCATATTAATGAGACCAAACGGCAAATTACCGTGCTGGAAGAGATCCTCGACCGCAACGACATTTCGCGCTCGGTGATTAAAGATTCGATGAGTAAAATGGCGGCTCTCGGCCAGTCCATCGGCGGAATGTTTCCTTCCGATGAAATCGTCAAAGGCTCGATCAGCGGGTACGTCTTCGAGCAATTTGAGATCGCCTGCTACACCTCTCTGCTGGCGGCGGCTGAAAAAGCGGGCGACACCGCCTCCATCCCGGCTATTGAGGCTATCCTGGCGGAAGAGCGGGAAATGGCCGACTGGCTGATCAAACATATTCCTCAGACCACGGAGCAGTTTCTCCTGCGTTCAGATGCTGACGGCGTAGAAGCGAAAAAATAACCCAGGAGGCAGGCCTATGTTTCGTCATGTGAAACAACTGCAGTATACCGTGCGCGTTGCTGAACCCAATCCGGGGCTCGCGAATTTACTGCTCGAACAGTTTGGCGGTCCTCAGGGCGAGCTGGCCGCCGCGTGTCGTTATTTCACCCAGGGATTAAGCGATGACGATCCCGGCCGCAAAGATATGCTAATGGATATCGCGACAGAGGAGCTGAGCCATCTGGAGATCATTGGCACCCTGGTCGGCATGCTGAATAAAGGGGCCAAAGGAGCTCTGGCGGAGGGCACCGAGAGCGAGGCGGAACTCTATCGTTCGCTCACCGCCAACGGTAATGACAGCCATATTACCTCGCTGCTGTACGGCGGCGGTCCCCCGCTGACCAACTCGGCGGGCGTGCCGTGGACGGCGGCCTATATTGATACTATCGGCGAACCCACCGCCGACCTGCGGTCGAATGTCGCCGCGGAGGCGAGGGCGAAGATCGTCTATGAACGCCTGATCAACGTGACCGACGATCCCGGAGTGAAAGACGCGCTGGCGTTCCTGATGACCCGCGAAGCGGCGCATCAGCTCTCTTTTGAGAAGGCGCTGCAGTCGATTCGCAACAACTATCCACCGGGCAAACTGCCGCCCATTAGCGAGTACGCTAACACCTACTACAATATGTCTGAAGGTGGAGAAGTACGCGGCAGCTGGAACAGTGACAAACACTTCGATTATGTCAAGGATCCGCAGCCGGCCGTGGATGGCGGAGATGGCAGCGCTACTGTCGGCCTGACGCCAGAGCAGGAAGCGCTGTGCAAAGCGATGCTGAAGCGAACGCAGTCTGACCCGCAGGGCGATCCTTTGACCGGCGCCGAACTCGGCGCCGGTAAGCAAAACACTTCCTCATCGGCTAAGTGATGTTCGCATGAGCCCCGGCTGCGGCCGGGGCGATTCACAATGATGGGTGTGGAATATGTTTGAATTCGACGCGTTTCATCTGGCCCGATTGCAATTCGCCTTTACCGTTTCCTTCCATATCCTCTTTCCGGCCATCACCATCGGCCTTGCCAGCTACCTTGTGGTGCTTGAGGGGATGTGGCTGCGAACCCGGGATAACGTCTGGCGCTCACTCTACAATTTCTGGCTGAAAATTTTCGCCGTCAATTTTGGGATGGGTGTGGTCTCCGGATTAGTGATGTCCTATCAGTTCGGCACCAACTGGAGCGGATTTTCCCAGTTTGCTGGCAGCATAACCGGCCCGCTGCTGCTGTACGAAGTGCTGACTGCCTTTTTCCTCGAAGCGGGATTCCTCGGGGTGATGCTATTTGGCTGGAATAAGGTGCCGCCGGCGCTGCATTTTTTTACTACCTGCATGGTGGCGCTTGGCACCCTGGTCTCCACTTTCTGGATCCTCGCCTCCAACAGCTGGATGCAGACGCCGCAGGGTTTTACCATCGAAAATGGCCATCTCATTCCGCAGGACTGGCTGGCGATTATCTTTAACCCCTCGTTCCCGTATCGTTTGTTTCATATGGCGATAGCCGCGTTTCTCAGCAGCGCCATGTTCGTCGGGGCCTCTGCCGCGTGGCATCTTCTGCGCGGCAACGACTCGCCGGCCATCCGCAAAATGCTGTCGATGGCGATGTGGATGGCGCTGCTGGTAGCGCCAATCCAGGCGGTGGTGGGGGATATGCATGGTCTTAACACCCTTGAGCATCAGCCAGCGAAGATCGCCGCCATCGAGGGGCACTGGGAAAACCGACCCGGCGAGGCCACGCCGCTGCTGCTGTTTGGCCTGCCGGATATGGAACAGGAGCGCACCCGCTATGGCCTCGAGATCCCCGCTCTCGGCAGCCTGATCCTCACCCACAGTCTGCATAAGCAGGTGCCGGCGCTGAAAGACTTCCCGAAAGAGGACCGACCCTATTCGCCCGCCGTTTTCTGGTCGTTTCGCATCATGGTTGGGATGGGCGTGTTGATGATCGCCTTAGGGATCTGCAGCGCCTGGCTGCGCTATCGGCGGCGACTGTATCACTCGCGTCCCTTTCAGTGGTTTGCGCTCTGCATGGGGCCTGCCGGCCTTATTGCCCTGGTCGCCGGGTGGGTGACTACCGAGATGGGCCGCCAGCCGTGGGTGATCTACGGCTTGCTGCGCACCCGGGATGCGGTGTCGTTGCACAGCACGCTGCAGATGGCCATCAGCCTGCTGGTGTTTATCGTGGTCTACTGCGCGGTATTTGGCGTGGGGTATTACTATATTTTCCGGCTGATTAAAAAAGGGCCGCAACCGGTGACGGAGCTGACCTCGCAAACCGCAGGCACCCCGGCGCGTCCGCTCTCGGCGGCAGAGCCGGTGCGTGATGAGGAGAACGCATCATGAGCATCGATATCTCGGTGATTTGGTTTGTCATCATCGTCTTCGCCACGCTGATGTATATCGTGATGGATGGTTTCGATTTAGGTATTGGGATGCTGTTCAGCGTGGTGCATGATGGCGAAGAGCGCGATGTGATGGTCAACAGCGTGGCGCCCGTCTGGGATGGAAATGAAACCTGGCTGGTACTCGGCGGGGCTGGGCTGTTCGGCGCCTTTCCGCTGGCCTATGCGGTGATCACCGATGCGCTGGTCATCCCGCTGACGGCGATGCTCATCGGCCTGATTTTTCGCGGCGTGGCGTTTGAGTTTCGTTTTAAAGCGGTTCCCTCGCATCGTACCTTCTGGGACTATGCCTTCGCCGGCGGCTCGCTGCTGGCGACCTTCAGCCAGGGGATTGTCGTCGGCGCGTTTATCAACGGCTTTGCGGTGGCTGACCGCCGCTTCGCCGGTTCAACGCTGGACTGGCTTACCCCCTTTAACCTGTTCTGCGGTCTGGGGCTGGTGGTGGCCTATCTGCTGCTCGGCACCACGTGGCTGATCATGAAAAGCGAAGGCGCGCTGCAGCAGCGGATGCGCGAGCTGACCCGCAAGGTGCTGCTGGCGCTGATGGTGGTGATCGCGGTGGTCAGCGTCTGGACGCCGTTGGGCTGGCGCTATGTGGCGGAGCGCTGGTTTACGCTACCCAATTTCTTCTGGTTCCTGCCGGTGCCGATTCTGGTGTTGGCGCTGAGCCTGTGGATCTGGCGCCTGAGCGCGCGCCCCGCCAGCCACGCCCGCCCATTTATCCTGACGCTGGGCCTGATTTTCCTCGGCTTCAGCGGGTTGGGGATCAGCGTCTGGCCGAACATTATCCCACCGAATATCTCCCTGTGGGATGCCGCCGCGCCGCCCTCCAGCCAGGTGTTTATGCTGCCGGGGGCGCTGCTCATTATCCCGGTGATCCTGATGTATACCGCCTGGAGCTATTACGTCTTTCGCGGCAAAGTCTCCGGCAGCGAGGGCTATCACTGAGCCTGATTCGCGCCGGCAGGTGAGGATTTGCCGGCGCGTCGCGCCAACCGCGCGGGAATGACCGAGACAGTCGCGGACAAGCCGGCGACCCGTTCCACCCCCTCGGGCAGGGTATCGATATGGATGCGTACCGGCACACGCTGCGCCAGCCGCACCCAGCTGAAGGTCGGCTCGACCTCCGGCAGGCCCAGGGCACCGGTCTCATCATTGGTATCGCCGATCCCGTGTCCGATACTCTCGACATGGCCGGTAATGACCGGATCATACCCCATCAGCGTGATATGTGCGGTATCGCCAACGTGGATGTGGCGCAGACGGGTCTCTTCAAAATACCCCACCACCCAGAAACGCTGGCCATCGATAATGGCCACTTTCGTCACTCCGGCGGTGGCATAGTCGCCCGGGCGTAGCCGCAGATGGGTGACGTACCCGGCCACCGGCGTCCGCACGGTGGCATGCGCTAAATTCAGTTGCGCCAGCGCCAGTGCCGCCAGCGCGCCCTGGTAGTTAGCGGCCGCGACGCTGGCCGCACTATTGGTCTGTTTCAGATCTTCGCTGGAGATGACGCCCTGGATCTGCGCCCGTCGTCTGGCGGCATCCTGGCGCATCGCCATCTCCTGGCGTCGGGCTTCCACCTCCGCCTGGGCGCTACTGACCGCCAGCTTCAGCCAGCGCGGATCGATGGAATAGAGCACATCTCCCCGATTGACCCACTGGTTGTCTTTTACCGCCACGCTGGCCACCGGTCCCGAGACATCGGGAGCGATCTGCACCACGTCGGCCCGTACCCGACCATCGCGGGTCCAGGGCGTTTGCGCCTCCTGTTTCCAGAGAATGAAAGCCAGTAGCGCGGCGGCGGCAACGGCGCCTAAGGTCAGGGCGTAGCGGCCCAGAAGAGTGAGATAGACTGTCATACGGCAAACCCCAGCGTGTTAACCTCCTGCAGGAGCAGGAAAAAGAGTGCGATATAGAGGGAAAGCCCCCACAGCGGGCGGCAGGGCAAGCGGCCCAGGCCCCGGACGGAGAAAATAAGCGGTTGCAGCAGCAGCGTCGCGAGCAGGGCGACAAGGCCGACAACCAGCAGGCCGGGGAAAAATACCCCGCCCACCGCGAGATCACGCATGGTTTTGGCTCTCCTCAGGCCGGTGTAAGGCGCAATACAGGGAAATGAGCGCTTCCGCGCGCTCATGTGAGGCGGCATCAGCCGGTAAACCGTGGGCCAACAGCGCGTCAACAGGCTGCGCGAGGGCCTCTATGCCCGGCTCCTGTTTAAGGGCGTCAAGCAGCGTCTGCACAGCGGTAGCCGCTTCTCGATCCACCGGCTGATAGCTACGGCGCAGGTGGATCACCGCCAGGCCGGTACGAATATCGTGCAGCATCTTGTCCAGTAGCTGACCTGCGGCAGGCCCGCTCTGCGGTAGCCGCGGCAGCAGTAAAGCGGTCCGGTCGATCATAAGATTGGTCCAGCGGTGGGCATTCTGCGCCAGTCGGCCCCGCGCGGCGCGGCGGATATCGCGACGGCACAGCGTCAGCAGACGATGGACAGCGGCATCGGCCTGCACGGTTTGCAGCAGGCGCATACCAAACGCGGCATAGCCGATGGCGACAAACAGCGCGATAGACGTATTCATCGCCGTCGCGAAATCCCCCTGATAACTGGGGCCCAGTTCGCACAATATCGGCAGCGTCAGGGTGATGCCCATCGCCATAAAGGTGGTCGGCGGCCGCGCCTGCAGCGAACCGGCCAGCAGATAGACCGGGGCGAGCATCGCCGCCAGCAGGACAAATTCGCTCACCTGCGGCAGCAGGGCGAAGCTATACAGCAGGCTGAACAGCACGCCCCACACGCAGCCGATCAGGTATTTTACCAGCTGCGCCGCCGGCGCATCGAAGCTGGCGAACAGGCTACAGCAGACGCCGAGGATCGAGACCGCAGTGCCGCCATCGGGCCAGGCGGAGCCTATCCAGATCAGGCAGCCGCTGAGGATGATGACGAAGGCGCCGAAGGCGGTCCGCAGGGCGCTGAGCGGATCGCGATGGAAAACATAGCCCTTTGCCGAGCGGGCGTCAGGGGGCAGGGTTGGCGATCGGCGGTGATAAATCGCCTTCGCCAGCCGTTCGCTCTGCTGCAGGAGACGGATGGCTTCCGCCAGGTGGCGCACCAGGCTAACGCGCAGCGCCTCGTTCAGCGTCTGCGCAGGGGCGTACCGGTTGATGAGCTGCTCGCAGCGGGAGAGTAGCCCGTCGGCGGAGAGCGCCGTTCTGTGGGCTTCCGGACCTCTCAGCCAGACCTCTGCCTCCGTTAGCAGCGTCTGCAGGTCGTCAGGTGGCTGCCCGCACCTCTGTAAACGGTCATACAATTCGCCATTGACGATCAACAGTCGTGCCAGCCGGTCGTGGATCGCTTTTCTGACCTCGCGGTGGGGAACAGAGAGACCGTCATCCCAGGGAAGATGGTGGTTGATGCCCTGCAAAAACTGCAGGCTCAGCGCCAGCCGCAGGGTTTCCGCCGCCACCGGCTTACCGTCCAGCGTATCGGCGATCCGCTGCCGGGCGGTTGCCAGCGTCTGTGCCAGCGTGCTGTTAAACCGCCCGGCGATGCGCACCGGCAGCACGAAGCGGTGAATCAATCCGGCGCACAAGATACCGATGGCGATCTCTTCCACCCGAATGACCGCGAGGTCAAAGATGGTCCCGGGCGCGGAGACGGCGGGGAAACCAATCAGGCTTGCGGTGTAGCCCGCCAGCAAAAAAGCGTATCCGCGCGGCGTGCGCTCAAGCAGCGACAGACACAGGCATCCCGCGATCCATAGCGCCAGCATGGCGCTACACAGGATCGGCTGGTTAATGAAGGTGGGCACGATGAAGACGGTGGCCGCCGCGCCGACGAGGGTCCCGATCAGGCGATAGACGCTGCGGCTTAGCGATGCGCCCACCGAGGTCTGCGACACGATATAGACAGTGATGATGGCCCACGAAGGCCTTTGCAGACCGATGGATAGCGCAAGATAGTACGCCAGCATCGCCGCGGCGAAACTCTTTGCGGAAAAGAGTATTGCCTGGGCATCACTGCGCAGGACGGTTGACGTCGATTGCGGCATGAAACGGCGCGCGACGGCGCCTGCGGCACGCAGCCAGGCGGCCTGGCGAAAGCGGTTAATGTTCATGCCGCGGATTATGGCTGGCTTGCGCTTGCGGCGAAATACTCTATTCTGTCAAAAAATACCTGAATCTGGCCAATCGTATGCCATCACCTTTTGCCAATACGCTGTACGATCCGGACGCCGCGTCCTGCCCGGCCGTCGCCTGTCATCTTGATTTTGTCGAGTATGAAGCGGAAGTGCCGGTGCATACCCATCGCAAAGGGCAGTTGATTATTGTGCTGTATGGTGCAGTGAGTTGTCGGGCGGAAAATAACCTGTGGATTGTGCCGCCTCGCTGCGCGGTATGGATCCCGGGCGGTATTCCGCACAGTGTGTCCGCCACCTGGAACGCGCGCCTCAATTATCTGTTTATTGAACCCGGCGCTGCCGCGCTGCCTGGCAGCTGCTGCACCCTGGCGCTCTCTCCCCTGATCCACGAGCTGGTGGAGCGACTCACTCGTGAGGGGGCGGATTATGTGGCGGATAGCCATGCCGGGAGACTCACCCGAGTGACCCTTGACGAACTGGCGACCATGCCGGCGCAGCGCCTGAATCTGCCCGTCTCAGCACATCCCAAAATTCGGGCGATGGCCGACCGGCTGGTCAGCCATCCTGACGATCGCAGCACCCTGTCGGTGTGGGCGAAGCGTCTGGCGCTGAGTGAGCGCTCGCTGGCCCGGGTGATGCTGCGGGAGACCGGCCTGACCTTCGGGCGCTGGCGCCAGCAGCTGCATTTGATTATTGCCCTGCAGGAGCTGGCCAGCGGCGTTTCGGTACAAAACGTGGCGGCTAAGCTGGGGTATGAATCGGTAAATGCCTTTATTACCATGTTCAAAAAAACGATGGGGACGACACCGGCGCACTATTTTGCCGAGCGTCAGACCGCGGCTCGTTAAGAAAACCTTGTCGGGCCGCGACGGCTGGCGTGGCACCCAACAAGGCGGCAGGGGGTGCTTACGCTTTCGGCGGCTTGATCTTAATAATAAATCGTTCGTTAACCCGGGTGATCCTCGCGCCAATATCGCCAAACTCGGTGGCGATTTTAAAAAAATCGTCCGCGGCGACATCAAAATCGAGTTCAATTTTCGGGTGTTGTCCTGTCGCCAGTAATTCATAGAAATGGTCAAGGCTGCGGGCTTTTTCGCTGGGCATCTTATTTCTCCATGGTAAACCAATCAGCAGGGCGTTTATTGTTTAAAGCGTTTTCCGGATTATTCAGCAGGATGACAGTGGCGCCTGATATAAGATGATGCAATGTCATTAATGATACGGTGGGGCGATATTATTCCATGTTGTTAAACCTGTGGCCGCGCGTTTCCCCAGGATGCTATGAGGCGCGGGGCAACCCTGCGGCGCGGGTTGATGATAGACATTTTATGATGACAAATTGATGACAGTAAAATGAACGTACAATAGCGCCGGGCTTTCTTTTGACTAAATAAATTTATTCGGTGGCTGTTAAGGCAGAACTTAACTACTTTATGGTGAGGGGCGTCATTCGGCGATGGCTAACAGTGAGGGAGCAACGATGCAATTACTTGATTTATTCGCAGGTTTATTGTGGTTAAGCAGCGTTATTTTCCTGCTGTATCTCCTTGATGTGGTCATCACCCGTTATCTGTATCGTAAATAACCGGGAAGGGGATGCGCGAGGGCGCTCGGCATAGGGTACTGCGCCAGAGGATGTTATTATGACGCCGGACTGATTCAGAAAGGAATGCGCGGTGGCCGGGAGAATTGATTACGATATTGAAAAATACCAGTTTACCGAAGCCGGTGAGTCGCCACGGCTCAGAGCGCAGTGGCGTGAGGTCTATCTGGAGTGTCGTCAGCAGCAGGCCGGGGCTGAGGAGCGTCTGCGCATTGCGCTATTGAATGTCGACTATGTCACCAGCTTCGAATTGCCTTTTCGCCTGCTGCTGGTGCGCGCGCCGCAGCTGATCGCCGACGTGCGCGATCAGCTGCAGCTCAATCGTAAAGCCGCCGTTTTCAACGGCAAACGTTACGGTTGTGTCTACAGTCTGAAGCAGGATTTACAGCCGATTCCGGAGTCCTTCCATTACCACCTGTCAAACCGTATCCGTCGCGTCGATCCGCAGGGACCGACGGCAGCCCCGTACCAGCAGATTGCCCGCGAGATAAAGCCGGCCCGGGAGCGGCTTCGCCATGCGTTACTTGCCGGCTTGCCGGTTACCGCGCTTGATGCGCTGTTCTGGTTCGGCAGTCAGCGGGTGGCGGCGGACATTGCGCAATTGCGCCGGTCCGGCATGGGAATTGTCACGGAAGAGGTGGAAGCCTGCGATAATCTGTTCAACACCACCCGGCGAGTACCGGTTTATCGTCTGACCAGTAAATGATGCGGCGAGCCTTCGCCCAGTCGTTGCTTCGGCAGGCAGCTCACCATTGCCCCGTCAAACCAAACGCACTGCATGCTGCCGGTGTGCCGCGGCGCAGGGCCCAGCCATGCGCTGGCGATGAGCATGAATAGCATCAGCCCCAGCGGAATCACGTTTATTTTTTTCACTGCCTGTCATCCACTTCACTCTTCTTCGCTGCAGGATAGCGGGAAAGTATGACGTTTTGTCGACTGAGTCACACTTTTTTATTGAGGACTCATGGCATGCCAGGCGAAGCGGCGCCTCAGGACGCAGCGTTATTCATATTCGGCATAATGATATGACTAAAACTGGCGGCTTGTATTTTTCATTTTTATTACCCCTCTCTTTTTTTACCTGGCAGCACAAAGCGTGAGACGACCAGGCTTTACGCAGAATACTCTGGTAACTGTCTGGTTTGAAACAATATTTTAATTGACTTTTCAGAGGGAGTTACAGCAGTGGCTAATTTATATTAATTCAATTTACCGATCAATAAATTATATCTTGATAGCTTTTAACTATCGAATGATTATTATCGATCACTTTAAACTATTTTTGTTGGCGGAAAATATATGACATGCTTTAACCCTTTCTTATTTTTGGTATTTTTTAAATGGTTGAAGAAAACGTGAAAAATACCTCTTATCGCTTCGTTCTGGAGCCCGCTATTAGCGATGACGGCAGCTACCACTCGTGGGAGTTGCTTACTAAAGATATTATAGCACCCGCACAAAATACCACCTCTGCGTCGACGTTTTCTTTCTCCACGCTTACCGAACGCGATAAGCTTGCTCTATTTATTCGGCAAATCGAGTTACTTTCTGTATTTGATTTCGCCCGGGTCGATAATAAACCGATATCGCTGAATATTGATGATTTATTAAGCCACTTTATTCTGACGGATCGCTATCTCTGTGATTTCCTGCGCTCCTGTAAACACATTGCTCTGGAAATAAATGAGAACTTTCACGAGTTTATCGCCGGACGTGAGCTGACGGCGCTGAGCACGCTGGCGGCGCTTTGCCCGGTCTGGCTGGATGATTTTGGCCGCGGACGGACGTCCTTCCCGCTGCTGGAGCGCTTCCGCTTCGATTGCGTCAAAGTGGATAAAGATTACTTCTGGGATAAAGAAAACGACCCCGCTTTTCCCGGGCTGTTGCAATCTATTCATACCCTGACCAGCCATGTGATCGTTGAGGGGATTGAAACCGAAAAGCAAAAACAGTTAATCAGCGCCGCCGGGGATATCATTGGACAGGGCCGTTACTGGAAGGATGAATATATCTTTCTGTGCTGCTGACCCGGGATCTGATTTCTGTTTCTTACCATCCTTTTTTTATCCAGTTTTAAATTAACCCTTTGTTACAGATAGTCTTTATTAGCGCAGTGATAATCGCCTCTCATTTTCTTTTTTGAAGGATCATTCACTGTGAATACTCGCTTGCGTAACACCCTGCTCGCCATTGCGCTGACCACCTGCTTTACGGCAGCCAGCCAGGCGTCGACCTCCGCCGATATACCGTCTGTCTCGCAGGATCCGGTCGTCCAGCACCTGAAGCTGAGTGAAGAGCAGGTCGCCAAAATCCAGGCGCTGCGTCAGGGATTCGAAAACAATGTAAGCCAGATTAAAATCAGCGGCTATCAGGATGGTGCCCTGGCAGACGTTATTCACTCCGGGAAATGGGATGACGCTAAGGTCAAACAGCAGCTGGCCGCCTTTGGCCAGCTGGACCAGCAGGTGCGGTATTATCGTGTGAAATACTACTTCGACGTGAGCCAGGTGTTGACCCCCGAGCAGCGTGAGCAGGTGAAAAAAGACCTCTCCGCCGCGATCAACTAACCCTGCGTCAGCCACCCGCTGCAGGTGATGCTGGCCCGGAAGATGCCGCCGTGCTCCGGCGGATACCACCTGATTTTACTGACCGTGGTTTTTTTCCAGCCGGGCAAAATACTCTGGCGCAAACGGACGCGGATCGACATCGGCAAACGGTGCGCGCTCGAAGTGTGATTTCAGCGCCCACGGCACCGTGCAATCGAAGATTGTCTTGCAACTGATACCCTCTCCGCGGATCGACGGGCTGTATGCCGGGGTCTGGGAAGGATCCAGCTGGTGACCACGGATGCCGGGGATTGTCGTGATGCTGACATCCCCCTGCATACGGGTGGTCATCGCCCACAGGATATCGTCGCTGTCAAAGATATCCACATCTTCATCGACCAGAATGATATTTTTCAGCTCGGAATAGGTCGCCAGCGCCAGCAACGCGGCCTGCCCCTGACGCCCTTCGTCGGCGGGCTGGCGTTTTTTCACCTGCAGGATCCCGAGGAATTTACCGCCGCCCGCGGTGTGGGCGTAGACATTTTGTAAAAAGCCCGGGATAGCGGCTTCAACGGCATTCCAGATACTGGCTTCCGTTGGCAGCCCGGCGAGGGTGGTATGCTCTTCGCCCGGCCCTACCAGCGTCTGCAGAATCGCATTGTTTCGCATGGTCACCGCTTTGACTTTTATCACCGGCAGCGATGGATTGGCGCCGCCGCAGTAGCCAGGAAACTCCGGCATCGCGTGGCCGCTGTTGGTGTGCTGATCTTCTCTGACGCGTACGCCCGGCAGCAGTTCCCCTTCGATAACGATCTCGGCGCGAGCGATGGCTTTCTCCGGGACGCTGACGCCCTGTACCAGCTCTACCGGACGCTGACGCAGCGCGCCGGCGACGCCCAGTTCGTTATAGCCAAACGGGGTGGTTGGCGCTTCAAAGCAGGCGCCGATATAGATAGCCGGATCGAGACCCATATTGATGGTTATCGGCAGCGGTTTGCCAGCGGCCTCGGCTTTCTGACGAAACACTTCGATATGGCGGCCAGCGGCGAGAAACATCGACAGCTCATCCCGGCCCTGGACGCACAAGCGGTGGATGGTGACGTCGGTGAGCGAGGCGTCGTCGGGATCGCTGGCCAGCGCCAGGCCCAGGCAGAAGAAGGGACCGGCGTCGATCGGGGTGTTGGTGGGCGCCGGGAGCAGGGTGCGCAAATCAAAATCCGGATCGTCGGCCAGAAAGACCTGTTCCTGACAGGGGGCGCTGCTGGCCGGAACGACCACCGGCGCGACCGGTTTTTTCACTGCTTTGCCTACCTCCAGCGCCAGCTGTGAGGCTTCGCAGCCCAGCAGCAGTGCGGCCCGCTGGCGGCTGGCGTGCATGCCCACCAGAATGCGCGAGTGCGGATAGCCCTTAATATTGTTAAACATCATCGCCGGGCCGATGCGGGTGGGGCGCTTCACGGTGCCGCCCGCGCCGATGTGGCGATAGACGCCGGCCAGCTCAGCGTTAGGGTCAACCGGATGATCGGTTTCGAGGTACTGATTGTCATGCTGTTGTAGCAGCGCGATAGCGTCGCGCAGATCCTGAATCGGTGCGGTCATGATGTTCTCCTTAGCGTGTCGATGAGGATAGTATGCTTCGCAGGCTAATGGTTATCAATTGCATCATTCATGCGTTATTGATAAGATTTTTATTATCAATTTACTCTGCGGAGTTCGGCCATGTCTTTTCGAGCGTTACGCCATTTTGTGGTCGTTGCTGAAGAATTACATATGCATCGGGCGGCGGAGCGGTTACATATCGCCCAGCCCGCCCTCAGCCAGCAGATTAAACAACTCGAGCAGCGCCTGGGCGTGGTGCTCTTCTCCCGCGCTAACCGGCGCCTGACCCTCACCGCCGCGGGCGAGGCCTTCTTGCAGAAGACGCGGCTGGCGCTGGAGATGGCCGATCAGGCGGTCCTGGACGCCCAGCGCACCGCGCGAGGCGAGCAGGGGCGATTGCATCTGGGCTATGTCTCCAGTGCGATGTATGACAGCAAACTGCCGGGGCTCCTGCGCGAGTTGCGCGCTGACTGGCCGGGGATTGAGCTGTCGCTGGTGCAGGGGGATGTGCAAATGCTCTACGAAGCGCTGCTGGATCTGCGTCTGGATATCGCCATCATCCGCGCGCCGCTGGCGTCACCGCCGGACGCGCTGGTGGTCAGGCCATTTGTGCGGGAAAAACTTTGCCTGGCGCTTTATCAACAGCATCCGCTGGCAGGCGTGGGGGCGCTCAATCTGGCCTCATTGCGCACTGACAACTGGATCTCGCTTGACGATCCGCAGGGCACCGGACTGGAGCAGGTATTTATTGACGCCTGTCGCGTCGCGGGTTTTACGCCGCAGGTGGTGCAGCGAATTAACGATGTCACCTCGATGATTAGCCTGGTCTCCGCCGGGGTGGGGGTGGCGCTGGTGCCGGTCTCGGCGCGGGCCTTACGCCTTGATAACGTGGTGTATATCGATCTCCAGGATCGGCTGGCGGAGAGTGAGCTGAGCATGGTTTACCACCGCCATTTCCGTTCGGCGGTGGTGCGGAAAGTTATCTCGCTGCTTAATGCCGCTGAGCAATAATCCCGCTTAGCGGGTCTTCAGGCGGCCAAAGCTGACAATCCTTGAACGGCCCAGCTCTTTCGCCCGGTACAGCGCGGCGTCCGCTGCGCGCAGCAGGCTGTCGCTTTGGGTGTGCTGCGGGTAGCTGGCGATGCCAATCGACACATCCACCTGGCCTATCTCGGTCAGGCCATCGCGCAGCGTCATATTGTGCACCTGGGTGTAGATCTCGCTGGCGCACTGGTGCGCCCCGGCTTCGTCAATGCCGGGGAGCAGCACTAAAAACTCCTCGCCGCCGTAGCGGAAAGCCATGCCGATATCGCGCACCGCGCGCTGCACAATGGTCGCGACGCTCTTAATCACCAGATCCCCGGCTTCATGGCCGTAGCGGTCATTGATGGCTTTGAAGTGATCGATGTCGATCATCAGGCAGCTCAGCGGGGTGTGGGTATGGACCGCCAGCGCCATCTGCGAGTGCAGCGCTTCATCAAGATGATGGCGGTTACGCAGGCCGGTCAGCGAATCGAACAACGCTTTTTCCAGCAGGGCGCTGCGTAAACGCTGATTGGCGAGCGCCAGCCCCAGCGCTTCGGCCATCAGCTCCAGGTAAGCCCGGGAAGGGGCGTCACTGGCGGTGACGTTCTGAAAGCTCAGCAGACCGATCGCTTCGCCCTGGGCGATGAGCGGTACGCAGAGCGACTGGCCGGCGTGCGCCTCCGGCAGATGATAGCAGGTGATATCGGGCTCACCCTGCACCGGCGGATGGCTGAGTCCCCGCCGTATCGCCCAGCAGTCGTCGGGAGCAAAGGACGTCGTCTCCCCGGCGGGCGACAGCCACTGCGCCACGCAGCGCATCTGCCATGGATCGGTATCCAGAATATACAGTTTACCGGGGATCGTCGGGGCGATGTTCGGCGCGAACAGCTCCGCCACCTTAATCACATCCTCTATGGTTTCACAGCCCTGCAGACGCTGGGTCATACGCGCCAGCAGTTCACGGATCGCCCAGTCGGCGTCGCGCTGCTGCTCCAGCTGCTGGCGGGCCAGGCCGTTCTCGCGAAAAATGCGGATCGCCTGGGCCATATCGCCAATCTCATCCACCTGGGTGAAGTGCGGCGTCTCCACCGCATAGTCCTGGGAGGCGAGACGCTGCACCACGTCGCTCAGACGGACCACCGGGTACAGCACCCGGCGTTTGAGAATGAAGCCGAGGACAAACAAAAACATCAGGGCGGTCAGGCCGACCATGATTTCCGACAGCGTACGCCAGATCCGCGAGCGCTCGGTGGCCTGGTCGATAGCGATGGCGGCGCGATGCTCAAGCATCTGACGGAAGCGATCGATCTGCGTCTGCATGCGCTCCAGTTCGGTCTCATACGCTTTGCCGTACAGCACCGCGATGGCCGCTGGCGCATCGCCGCGGGCGACATGCGTCAGGGCCGCCTGCTGTTCATCCTGAAGCTCATCGGCGATCCGCAGACCATCCTGGAGTAGCGCCAGCTCCTCGCGGCTGGCGCCGTTATCTTTCAGTCCGGCCAGCCGCTGCTCAATGCTTTTGTCGGTCTGCTGCAGTTGCTGATACTGCGTAAGCGTCTCCGGCGAAGGCTTAACCACGTACAGCCGGGCGAGGTCAGACAGCGCCCAGGCGTCGTTTTCCACCTCGTCGGAGAGGGTATCAAAGACCTGGCGCTGTTGTACCGCCTGGCGTTCGACGCGGTCGGCGCTGGAGGCCATAAGCATGGCGCTGCCGGATGCCAGCGTCAGGCCGACGGTGATCCCGTAAGCCCAGTTGGTGATGGTGGCGATTCTCACCCTGTATTTCCTTGCATGCAGATGAAGCTGTTTTAATTATAGAACTCGCCCCCCGCCATGACGGCGGCCTGCCTCAGGGGCGGTGCTCGCTGCGGGGGTGTTCGAGGGTCTGAAGAATGATGGCGTGCAGCGTTTCCGCATGGTGGCGCAAAACGAGAAAGACATCGCTATCCAGAGCGCCATTTATAACATCCGCTTCCATAATCTGTAAGGCCTCCTGCCAGGCCATTCCTTTACGATAAGGGCGATCTTCGGTCAGCGCGGTGAAAATATCGGCGATAGAGATAATACGGTCGGCGAGGGTCAGATGATCTTTTTCGAGATGCAGAGGGTAGCCGCTGCCGTCCAGTTTTTCATGGTGATTCGACGCCCAGTTAATGATGTCGCCGAGCTCGCTGTAGTCGCTGAGGATCTCGCCGGTCATATAGCTGTGCTCGCGCACCTGGTTCAGTTCGTCCTCATTCAGTTCGCCCTCTTTTTCGAGGATGGAAAGCGGGATAGAGATCTTGCCGATATCGTGCAGATAGCCGGCAATCTGAATTTGCTGGCAGATGGGCTCCGGCAGTTGCATCCAGCGGGCAAGCTGGCGGGCGATTTCCCCCACCATGATGCTATGGGTGGCGGTAAAGCTGCTGTAGGTGTCGACAATTTTGGCAATCAGCAGGCAGATATCTTTCAGACCATGAATATCCAGATACAGCGTGTTGATGGGACCAATAATTTCCAGCAGCCGTTGAATATGGCCGGGATGAAGGTGCTGCCAGAAGTTCGCATTTTCAGCGACCTCGCACAGCATATCGCACAGCGGCGGATCGATCTCCCGGTGCAGGGAGACGAACTGTTCCACCACCGCCCGTGTGGGCCAGCCGGCCACGTGACTCCCGGCAGGCAGCAGCCGTTCAAAGGCATCGGCGAAATAGACAATATGCTGTTCGCGGCTACCCCGGTGGTCCGGGCTAAAATGGTGATCGCGAATGAAGGGGACAATGGGCAGAAAGGTCACTAACCCTTCCAGCATCGCCGCCCCCTGGCGCTGATGCGGATCGTGGATGTTATCGATGGCATCCAGCGAATGAATGGTGCGTTTATCTCCCAGCACGCCGATATCGTGCAGCAGCGCGGCGCAAAAAATGGTCTGCTGCCGCTCGGCAGGCAGCCCCAGCCTTTGCGCCAGCGTCAGGGCGATTAAAGCCGTTCGTTGCATATGCTGGTGCAGTTCAGGGTTAATGATCTGAATGACTCTGGTCGTCAGCATTAGCGCTGATTTCAGGGCAATACGCATTTCTGTTCTCCGTACGCGTTACCTGGCGGGCAAAAATGACCTCGCGGGTGACGGAAGTGTCGATAATCTGATCGCAATGCGTGTTGTGTAGTTGGCTGCTGAACAGGTTAATACCCAGAATGTATCAGGTTCATAGCGCTGCCCGATTCAGAGCCTGCCGTGCACCAGATTTGGGCGATGTTGATGCGAGAACCTTATTATTGTCTGATAGTTAACCATTTCCCCCCCAAAAAATAAATAAATTCTGGCAAGCCCTTTGCATTAAGCAAGCGTTAGTTTGATTAATGTCTATGAAGGGAGTGACCTGTATGAATTTTAGAGCATTACTTACCATTGCGTTACTGACGATGAGCAGTCTGGCATTTAGCGAGACGCGTCTACCGCATATCGTTATTTTAGCCACCGGCGGGACAATTGCCGGTTCGGCGGCCAGCAATACCCAGACAACGGGTTATAAAGCCGGGGCGATTGGGGTGCAGACGCTGATTAACGCCGTGCCGGAAATGAGTAAAATCGCCCACGTCGAAGGCGAGCAGGTGGCGAATATCGGCAGTGAGAATATGACCAGCGACATTATCCTGGAACTCTCGAAGCGGGTGAATGCGTTATTGGCCCGGGATGATGTCGATGGCGTGGTGATCACCCACGGCACGGACACCCTCGATGAAACCCCTTATTTCCTCAATCTGACGGTCAAAAGCAACAAGCCGGTGGTCTTTACCGCGGCGATGCGTCCGGCGACGGCGATCAGCGCCGACGGGCCGATGAACCTGCTGGAAGCGGTCACAGTCGCCGCCGATCCTGATGCCCGGGGTCGCGGGGTGATGGTGGTGCTGAACGACCGCATCGGCGCGGCGCGCTTCGTCACCAAAACCAATGCCACTTCGCTGGATACCTTCCGGGCGCCGGAGGAGGGCTACCTTGGCGTCGTGGTGGGCGGAAAACCCCAGTTCGAGACGCGCGTGGATAAAATTCACACCCTGCGCTCGGTGTTCGATGTCCGCCAGCTGAAGACCCTGCCGAAGGTGGTGATCATTTATGGTTATCAGGACGACCCGGAGTATATGTACGACGCGGCGATCGCCCATCATGCCGACGGTATTATCTACGCCGGAACCGGGGCGGGGTCGGTGTCGGTACGTAGCGCTGCGGGCATCAAAAAAGCGCAGCAGGCGGGCATCGTGGTGGTTCGCGCCTCCCGTACCGGCAGCGGCGTCGTGCCGCCGGATGACAGCCAGCCTGGGCTGGTGTCCGACTCCCTCAACCCAGCGAAAGCGCGTATTCTGTTGATGACTGCGCTGACGCAAACGAAAGATCCACAGCTGATCCAGCAATATTTCCACACCTACTGATCCTCTGCGGCCAGGGCGTCGCTCACGCCTTCGCTGCGGTTTGCCCCACAGTGACCCGATGTCGGGTCACTGTCCGCGCTAAACGCCGCGCTTTATGCGTATAAGGCGTAAAGAAATATTTTTTTTACGGCGGGTGAGGGCGGTATTAAAGTGCAAACAACTGGCAAGACGCTTATTTTTAAAGCATCTTTAAATAAGTCTATTCTTAATTATTCCCTTAAGGCGATTTTAATATTCCTTATGCCGACGGATAAAAAATGTTTCACTCTGAAGCTGGAGTGCTTTAATTCTTTCGCGGTACAGACGACGATCTTGTGGACGCGGGCATGCTGTGGGGCGCGTGGCTGAGCGGGCTCAGTCCCCGGCAGACAAGGCGTCCTCGCGGCGGGTTTCGGTTATGCCTGTTAGTAACGCTGATGATTAGCGTGAAAATGATATGCACGATGAATATATTAAGAAGAGGATAAGATTTAAGTTTACATTTGGTAACATTTGTGCCGCAATTATGTTTTTTTGTCAGCAAGCTGTTTTTTACTTGCCGGAGGGAATTTCAGCGGATTAGTATTGTCGAACTTGCTGTACGTACCGCCTAATGATGATAAATGGATTCTGTTTTCCTTAAGCGTTACCACATAATTAATGTTTACAGGAAAAATCATGGCCTGCGTATTTAATAAACAACTTTTACACCCGCGCAACTGGCTGACCTGGTTTGGGCTCGGCATCCTCTGGTTAATCGTGCAACTGCCTTATCCGCTGCTGCATTTTATTGGCACCAGCGCGGGTCGCCTCTCCCGACGCTTTCTCAAACGCCGCGAACATATCGCCCGGCGCAATATTGAGCTCTGCTTCCCGGACATGTCGCCGGCGGCGCGCGAGACCCTGATCGATCAAAACTTTATGTCGCTGGGAATGGGGCTTATCGAAACCGGCATGGCCTGGTTCTGGAGCGACGAGCGGGTCAAAAAATGGTTTGATGTCGAAGGATTTGCCAACCTTAATCATGCGCTTAGCGGCGGCAAAGGGGTGATGGTGGTCGGTGTGCACTTTATGTCGCTGGAGCTGGGCGGGCGCGCGATGGGGCTGTGCCGTCCAATGATGGCCACTTATCGTCCGCACAACAGCCCGCTGATGGAGTGGGTGCAAACCCGTGGTCGCCTGCGTTCGAACAAAGCGATGATCGATCGCAACAACCTGACTGGTCTGGTGCATGCCTTAAAATCAGGCGAAGCGGTGTGGTTTGCTCCCGACCAGGATTACGGTCCTAAGGGCAGCGTGTTTGCGCCGTTTTTCTCTGTCCCACAGGCGGCGACCACCAACGGCACCTATGTCCTGTCCCGTTTATCGGGTGCGAAAATGCTGAGTATCAGTATGGTGCGCAAGCTGGATCGCCAGGGCTACAGCCTGCATATTAGCGAAGTAATGAATGATTATCCGGGTGAAGATAAGCAGATCGCTGCCGGCTATATCAACAAGGTGATCGAGCGCGAGATTTTGCGTGCCCCCGAGCAGTATCTGTGGGTGCACCGTCGTTTTAAAACCCGCCCGCTGGGTGAACCTTCCGTCTATTAACCTTCCCGCACAGGCTGCGCTTTCAAAATCCCGACAGTTGGGGTAACGTGAGCCGGATCATGTTTTAGTCGTGCGCGAAGGAGTGCAGAGTGTTCGCTGAGTTTGGTGTTCTGAATTATTTGACCTACCTGGTCGGGGCGGTGTTTATCATCCTCGTTCCTGGCCCTAATACGTTTTTTGTGCTGAAGACGGGCATTGCCCACGGCGTGAAGAAAGGCTATCTGGCAGCGGCGGGCGTCTTTATTGGCGACGCGGTGCTGATGTTTCTGGCCTTTGCCGGCGTGGCGACGCTGATTAAGACCACGCCGGTGCTGTTTAACGTCGTCCGCTACCTCGGGGCGATCTACCTGCTGTGGCTGGGGGGTAAAATGCTCTACGCGGTGCTGACCCAGCGCGATGGCCAGGCCGACGCCAGCGCGGAGCCGGCGAGCGCGATCCTCAAGCGCTCTCTGACCCTGAGTCTGACCAATCCGAAAGCGATTCTGTTCTATGTGTCGTTTTTCGTGCAGTTTATCGATGTCAACGCCAAAGCGCCCGGCGTGGCGTTCTTTATTCTGGCGCTGACCCTCGAGGTGATTAGCTTCTGCTATATGAGCTTTTTGATCCTCTCCGGCTCGTTTGTCACCCGCTACGTTAAAACCCGCAAGAAGCTGGCCAAACTTGGCAACAGCCTGATTGGTCTGGTTTTCGTTGGGTTCGCCGCGCGCCTGGCTACCCTGCAGTCCTGATCCCCTCGGGCCGGTTACCCGCTGACCGGCCCGCCGTCTCTTATTCTGCCCTGTAACAAAAACCCTTCATTTTTTATTGCATTGGTGTTACATATACAGCCGTTTATCGCTCAGCAAAAAGGAAGCCCCGATGATTCTGCAAAAACTCCTCAGCAATAAAAACTGCAAAAAATACTGTCTGTCGCTCGCGGCGGTGTTTGCTATCGCGCTGGCGGTGGTGGGGCGGGCGACCTTCGGGGGCGTGGTGAGCGAGTACAATATGCCGTACTCAGAGTGGACGACGTCCATGTTCTTCCTGCAGGGCGCGATGGTGACGGTTTACAGCATTGTCTTTACCGCGCTCTTCGCTATCCCCCTCGGCTTTATTTTCCTCGGCGACGAGCGCCAGGATTAAGCGTCAACGGGCGAACCGCGGTTCGCCCTGTCTTTTCGGCTCATCAACAGCCTGAAGGATTAATCATCGTCATGATAGTGATGATGGTGGTGATGGCGATGGGCGTGGTACCCATCGTCAATAATGCATCCCGATAACAGCGTGCACAGCGCAATAATCAACGGTAACACGATCGGTTTTTTCATCCCTTACTTCTCCCGCTATTCTGCTTTCCCCGGGGCAGAGAATGCCGCGGTGGATAACGTGAGTGTAAAGGGTTAACTTGTTGATGGGATAGGATAACTCCGCAATATCGCCGCCGCGATCACCACCAGCCGAACTGGCTGCCGGCCACCGCCACGATGGCGACAACCAGCATAATAATGGTGCTTTTTTTCATTATGCCCCACCCGGCGCCGCATAGCCGCCGACAAAAAACCAGCCGAGAAAGACGACGGCGATGATAAAGATCGCCACCGGGAAAAGAATACCCAATTTCATGATAGTGTCCCTGTACCCACGAATGATGCCCTGCATGATACTGGATATCGCGGTACTTTAGTCAATATGAATGAAATTCTCCTGACGGCGGGACTTCTTATCCTGGTACATCGCCTCATCGGCGGCGCGTAAGGCCGCTTCAACATCGATACTCTGCGGATCGCAGATGATCACCCCGAAGCTGGCGCCCTCATAGTCGATACGCTGTTCGCCGAGGAAGTAGACGCCGCACAGGGCCTGGCGCAGGGTCGTGACATACGCCTGCTGCGCGGCAGGTTGCTGGGCACTACCGACGATCAAAAACTCATCGCCGCCAAGGCGGCCAACGATATCCTCGCGGCGCGCGACGGCGGTGAGTCGTTCGCCGACCTGTACCAGAAAGCTGTCGCCGCACGGATGACCGAACCGATCGTTAATGGCTTTGAAACCGTCGAGATCGATAAAAATCAGCGAGACCTGCTGCTGCTGGGCGCGGGCGGAGGCAAAGCGTAGCGCCAGCTGCTTAAACAGCGCACGGCGATTAGGAAGCTGGGTGAGCTCATCGGTCGACGAGTGCAGCTCCAGCGCGACGTTAGCCGCCTGCAGCTGTTGCACCAGGGTGTCTTTTTCCACGTAGTGGGAAATGAGCTTCGCGAACAGGCCCATCACCTGTTCACCTTCGAGATTATAAGGTTGCTTCTGTCGGCTGGTGGCGCAGAGGGTACCGAACAGCGAGCCATCGGCCAGGCGGACGGGAATGCTTAAAAAGGTGGCGATCCCCAGCTCCTGGGCGGCGATGCAGGAGTGCCAGCGATGGGCCACGTCGTTGCTAAACGTGCACTGGTCCTCAAGGGCGCGTTTGCACAGGGATTCATCCCAGGGGACGGAGAATCCTTCCGGGATCTGCATTTCGCTGCTGTTATGGGCGAACATCACCTGCTGCCGCTGGGCGTTGATATCGATGCGGGTAAGATAGGTGGACTCCATTCGGGTCACCGCCTCAAGCATCTCCAGCAGCTGGCGCACCAGGGTTTCCAGGGACTGTTCCGCAGCGAGGGTTTGCGACACCCGGGCAAGAATAAAATCTGACATGAATAATACAGCTCCAGCACGCCAAACGTCACCCCAGCATAATGGGCTGCAAACGGACATCAGCGTCGAATAAACAGTGATATTTTTAAATTTATCACATCTGTTTGGGGAATACTTGTCCACGCGGCAGGAAAAAAAGCCCCGTCGGGGGCGACGGGGAAAAACTCATTGATTATGGAATGATCTGTTCTCTGGTCAGTTCGAGAACAGGGGCTACTCTACGGGGGAAAAGTGCAGGCAAGATGGAGAAAACGTGGAGATTCAGGCTAAAATCCCCGGGCATTCAGGAAAGGGAGGAACGATGAAAAAGTTACTGGCTATTCTGCCACTGGTATTAGCCGGCTGTGCCCAGCCGCAGTCCACCGCGCCGACGAAAACCATCGGCATGGCCAATCCCGCGTCGGTGTACTGTCAGCAATCCGGCGGTACCCGGGTGCCGGTGCAAACGCCGCAGGGCGTTAGCACCCAGTGCAAACTACCCAGCGGCGAAACCCTCGACGAGTGGGCGCTGTGGCGCCGGGATCATCCGGCTAAATCGTAACCGGCAGGGCCGCCAGCCAGGCGGCCAACACCCGGGCATGATTCTGCTCGGTGTTCTTCGCAGCGTACAGCAGCGTCAACGGCTGGCGCTGCGCCAGCGCCGCCAGCCGCAGGCCCGTTTCACGATGGGTGTCGAGCTCCTGGCGATAGCGCTGGCTGAAGTGGGCGAAATCGATCGCCTCCCCGTGAAAGGCTTTTCGCAGCTCAGCGGAAGGCGTTAACGCCTTACACCACTCATCACAGGCCAGCGCCTCTTTTTTAATCCCCCGCGGCCAGAGACGGTCGACCAGCACCCGGTAGCCGTCGCTGCTTTCCTGCGGGTCATACACCCGTTTACATTGAATCATCATCCTGCTCCCTCTGTGCCATCCAGGCGAGCAACTGCGGGATTTGCCCGTCGGAAAATACCGTGATGCCGTGAGCGCGCAGCAGATCGGCCGCGACCCCGGCGCCCGCTTTGCGTCGTCCGCGAAAGGAGCCGTCATAGACAAACTGGCTGCCGCAGGTAGGGCTGCCATCGGTGAGTAACGCTGCCTGACAGCCCGCTTCCCGGGCGGCGCTGAGCGCCAGCCAGGCGGCCAGCTGGTAATGTCCCGTGACGTCGCGGCCGTCGCTTTCCACGATCCGCGCCCGCCCGGCAAGGACATCTCCACCTGCGCCGCCGACGATCTCCGCCGGCAGACGGGGCGTGGACAGACCGGCCGCCAGCTCCGGGCAGTGGATCACCAGCCGCCCCGTCTGCTGCCAGCGGGACAGCGTCGCCGCCAGCTGTGCCTTCTCGCTACCGTTATACCGCACCTGGAATCCCATCAGGCAGGCGCTGACCAAAAGCTTACTTTTCATCCTTTCTCCCTTTCACGCTTGCTCCAGTATACCTTACCCGCCGGCGGGGGCGGTGGGGCGAAAATAAGGATTGTGTTCCACTGGAGGGATCGCTATCCTGACGTGCCTTGTGCTGCTCGTCTCGTCCAGACATAAGGAACCTGCTATGAAAACCCCTTTACGCCTCGCCCTCGTCGGCGATTATCACCCCGATATTGTTGCCCATCAGGCCATTCCCCTGGCGATAGACGATGCTGCCGCCGTGCTGGAGCAGCCGGTGAAATATGACTGGCTCGCCACCCCATCGATCGTCTCCGGCGAGGCGCTGGCCGAGTACGATGCCGTCTGGGTCGTTCCCGGTAGCCCGTATCGTCATCCGCAGGGGGCCTTTACTGCGATCCGCTATGCCCGCGAAAACGGCATCCCTTTCCTCGGCACCTGCGGCGGCTTTCAGCACGCGGTGATTGAATACGCCCGTAACGTGCTCGGCTGGCAGGATGCCGGTCATGCGGAAACTGACAGCGAAGGGCGGATGGTGATCGCTCCCCTTAGCTGTTCGCTGGTGGAGACCTCCGCCGTCGTCGAGCTGCGGGCGAATACGCTGATTGCCCGCGCCTATGGCCGGGAGAGCATTGAAGAGGGCTACCACTGCCGGTACGGGGTGGACAGCGCGTTTGCCGGTGAGCTGGAACAGGGCGATCTGCGCGTCACCGGCTGGGATGAAGAGGGTGAGATCCGCGCCGTCGAGCTGGTGACGCACCCGTTTTTTGTCGCCACGTTGTTCCAGCATGAACGCCACGCGCTGGATGGGCGTCCCTCGCCGCTGGTACAGGCGCTGATTCGCGCCGCGGCACAATAAACCCACCGGCAGCGGGCGCTGCCGGTCATCTTCAGGAATGGATTTCCCGGTCTCGTCCGGCGAGGGCGCCGCAGACCGCCATCACCAGCGAAATCAGCGCCACCGCCAGCAGCGGAATATGCCAGTCGCCATTAGCATCGTGGATCTTACCCATCAGCGGCGGCCCGCAGGCGGCCAGCAGATAGCCGACGCTCTGCGCCATCCCTGACAGCGCCGCGGCCTGGTGCGCCGAGCTGGCGCGCAGGCCGATAAACGTCAGGCCGAGGATCATGGTAGCTCCGGAGCCAAAGCCGAACAGCAGCGTCCAGCCGATCGCCAGCCCTGGCAGCAGCCACAGCCCGGCGGCGCTGATGGCGCACATCAGGGCGACCAGCACCGCGATCCCACGCTGGTCGCGCAGCCGATGCAGGATCAACGGTATCGCCAGACCTGGCGCGGCGGTCGCCAGCTGCAGCAGGCCATGCAGCGAGCCGGCCTGCGCTTCGCTATAGCCCATACTCTGTAGAATCGACGGCAGCCAGCCGATAATCACGTAATAGACCAGCGAGTTGATGCCGAGGAACAGCGTCACCTGCCAGGCCAGCGCCGACCGCCAGATCCCCCGATTATGCATGGCGCCTGAGCCGGTCAATGGCGCCTCCGCCCGGTGCCGGGACTGTGGTAGCCAGCTGAGGATTGCCAGCAGCGGGAAGACCATCAGCAGCAACAGCGCGCCGCGCCAGCCGAATCCGGCCATTGCCACGGGAACCACCAGCGCCGAGCCGAGCGCCGCCGCGCCGCCCATCGTCAGGGAATAGGCGCCGGTCATCCGCGCGACATGCTGCGAGAAATCGCGTTTAATCAGCCCGGGCAGCAGGACATTGCCCAGCGCAATACCGCAGCCGATCACCGCCGTGCCGATAAACAGCAGTGCAGCGGAGGGCAGGGAGCGCAGGGCAATGCCGGCGCAGATTAGCAGCATCGCCAGCAGCAGGCTGCGTTCCATGCCGAACCGGCGGGCAACTCCTGCCGCCAGCGGCGAAACAAGGCCAAAGGCCAGCAGCGGCAGGGTAGTGAGTAGCCCGGTCTGCGCGGTGGTCAGGCCATAGTCGCTACGAATCGCGTCCAGCAGCGGCGCCGCGCCGGTAAAGACCACGCGCAGGGTAGTGGCGATGAGCAAGATACCGGCAATCAGCAGCGCGGGGCGGCGGCCGGTAGAGGAGATCACAGAAGACATATCATTCTCAAGGTAACTAACGAGGGGGTTACGATAGCGACTTTGTCCTCTGTTTAAATCAAGCTAAAATGACAGATTATCGCTAATATCGGACAACATGATGATCGGACTGGGTCTGGATGGTTATGAACCGGACAGTGGCCACGAATCGGCCATTGCCTTTCGTATTCAGGTGGTGGAGGCGGAGCAGTATATTCCGGCGCATTCTCACCGTAAGGGGCAGCTGATCCTCGCCCTGCACGGCGCCTTGACCTGCGAGGTGGAGAACGCGATGTGGATGGTGCCGCCGCAGTATGCGGTGTGGGTCCCGGGACAGCTTTCCCACAGTAACCGCGCCACCCCCGGCGCCCAGGTGTGTTTCCTGTTCATCGAGCCGGGCGCCGCGCCGATGCCGGACCGCTGCTGTACGTTAAAGATTTCCCCACTGGTGCGGGAGCTGATCCTCACCCTGGCGGAACGCGGCGGGGAGTTGCTGGCCGCCCCTGCCACGGCCCGGCTGGTGCAGGTTCTGTTTGATGAGCTGCCCCGGCAGCCGCAGGAGCACCTGCAGCTGCCGGTATCAAACCACCCGAAAATTCGTCAGATGGTGACGATGATGGCCGAGGATCCGGCGCGCTGGCAGACCCTGAGCCAGTGGGCGGCGGTGTTTGCGATGAGCGAGCGCAATCTGGCCCGCCTGGTGGTGCGCGAAACGGGGCTGAGCTTTCGCCGCTGGCGCCATCAGCTGCAGCTGATCCTCGCGCTGCAGCTGCTGATCCGCGGGCAGACGGTGCAGCAAACGGCTCAGGCGCTGGGCTATGACTCCACCACCGCCTTCATCACCATGTTTAAAAAAGGACTCGGACAGACGCCGGGCCGCTATCACGGCAGCCTGGCTACGACTTCCCAATAAACAATGAGATGATCCCGGCGGCAATCAGCGGTCCGACCGGGACGCCGCGAAACAGGGCGACGCCGAGTACCGTGCCGACCAGCAGCCCGGCCACCAGATGCGGCTGGGTGCCCATCAGCGCTACGCCGCGCCCGCCGAGCCACGAAACAAACACCCCGACCGCAATCGCCAGCAGTGATTTCCAGTTCATAAAGGAGTGGATCAGCGTCGAGGGCGGCAGCGTACCGCTGGCGATAGGCGCCATCACGCCGATGGTTAAAATAATGATCCCGACGGTCAGCCCCTGTTTCTCAATCCAGGGAAAGAAGGTGTTCAGCGGTGTAACGCGCACGATAATCAGCACGAGGATAGAGATCGCTACGGTGGTGTTATGGCTGATAAAGCCGAGCGCCGCCAGACCCAGCAGGATCAACAGGGTGGTATCAAACATGTACAGAGGTCCTTGCCAAAAAAAGAAAGCCAAAAAATATCCCGCTTACTCTACGCATCGTGGCGTGAATAAACAGGATTTTCACGCCATGCGGCGAAAATCAGGGCGGATGCCCGGTTAGCTAAGGCGGCGAAAGGTCGCGATCTCCGGTCGGGCGATATGTAAATAATCCTCGGTATCGAGAATGATCGACCGGTCCAGGCGTCCGGCGTTAAAGGCGATTTGTGGAAAGCGCTCAAACAGCAGCGGGTCGGCCACCAGCCGCAGCGCCGGATGGAAGCTGAAGGGGGGAATGGCGCCGAACACGCAGGCGGTGAGGGCATCCACTTCCGCCGGACTGGCCAGCGAGGCTTTGCTGCCGCCGATATGCCGGGCCAGGCTGGCGAGATCGGCCTGCTGATCGGCGGCGAGGATCGCCAGCACATGCTGGTTGACGCCGTTTCCTTTTACTTTACAGACTAGCGCTTTTGCGCCCTGGCCAAGCGCGGTGCCGCGGATCGCCGAGACGGCTTCGCACTGGCCGACCGCGTCGTGCGCCATCACCCGGTAGCGCGCCTGGTGTTCGTCGAGCAGCGCGCACAGGCGCTGGTGGATATTACCTTCTACTGCTTCAAGCATAGCGTCCTCCTGACATCATCAAGCCGCCAGCTTAGCGCTGTTGCGTCAGCCTGCCAACGGTGGGCCGGGAAATTCACCATTCGCTCATTATTGCTTCACAGTGCTGTGGTGCAATCTCGCAGGCGCAGACGAGTTTTGTAAATAAAAAAAAGAATGATTTTCATTTTCAATCGAACTTTTTTTATTTCGCTCAGTCTCTATCGGACGACACAGAATATTAATAATTGCCGTAATGAGGTTAGGATGATGCACGATGCAACCATGCAGGGTTCCCCACGCAAGAAGTTTAATAAAATAAGGGAGCTCAACAGACGGCGGAATTACTTTACTAAGAAAGTACGTAATGCCCTGCGGGTGGGAGTGGCGAAAGCGCTCTGGGACCGCCGACGCCGGCAGCCGGTGGATTTGTCGTCCGCGAAAACTGTCTTACTCATGCGTAATGAGGGGGCGGTCGGCGATGTGGTGGTGGATTCCGCGCTGGTAAAATGCCTGCATCAGTCAGGTTATATCGTTGATTTTCTGCTGACGACCTCTAACAGCCAGGTGATGCGCTATAACCCGCGGATCCGCCATATTTATGAAGCTGAGCCGGTCAATTCCGCTGATTTTTTGCGTAAATTTAACCATAACGTTCCCCGCGACGTCATTAATGAACTGGCTAATAATAAGTACGATATTATTATTGACCCTTCGCTGTTCGATATTCCCGTGCATCGCCTGCGGCTTTTTCGACAAATAAAAGCCAAATCAGTACTCGGGTTTAATAAATGGCCATCGATTAAACATTACTCTCACTCTTTTGATTTTGACTGCCAGCGCTGGCACGTAACGAAGACGTTCGCGTTGATCGCCGACTATCTCCAACTGGACACCCGCGCTCTGGACACTTACGACCTGGCGGTGCCCGGGCCGATTATGCAGGAGGTGGCGCAGTATCTGGCGTCGCTGAGCGGAAAAGCGGTAGTGATTAATATTTTTGCCGGCCATGCCGACCGGAGTCTCTCCCAGACGCAGCTGGCCGAACTGCTCGACAAGCTGCGGGCTCGCCATCCGGGGCTGGCGGTTATTCTGCTCGATCACCGGCGTGAGATCCGCATCTCGCTGCCGCCGGAGGTGGTGATTAATCCGTTTAACACGCTGCACCATGCGATGGCGCTGATTGCCCAGGCGGAGCTGATTATCTCTCCGGACACCTCGGTGGTGCATATGGCGGCGGCGTGGAACAAACCGCTGATCGCGGTCTATAAGGACGTTCTGCTCAATAACCGGCTGTGGGCCCCGGGCTATGACAACGCCAGGCAGATCATTGTTAAATGCGGGAAGGTCCATCAGCATCGCGAGCTGGTGGATAGAATTATAGCGGCGCTACCGGAGACGCTGTGAGGGCGATGAGGGGAGGCTGGTAGGGCTCACCTGCTGGCCGTATGCAAGAGCCTGCAGGTGAGCGAAGGTTGCATTGCCAGTCTGCAACCGCCGCTATTGTACTGTTGCCCGCAGCTCTGACACATCCGGGAAAGCTCTTAAAGAGATGGCCACCGCCAACGACGGGCGGCATCACTCTTCAGTGAGCCACATATCCGCTTCTTCAAACATCTCCTGCACCGTACGGCTGATCAGCTCTTTTTCATGCTTGCTGGCGTCGGTGTTGATCGCCGGAAGCGTCATCATCGGCTTCACCCGCACTTCCGCTTCCGGGAAAATGCGCTGCATGCGTTTGGTCAGTTCGTTAAGAATGGCCTCTCTGGCACCCGGCAGCCCGGCAAAATTGCGCTTGTCATAAATCAGTTCCACAAACATCTTCTGTCCTCTGTATGCTGATCGCGGGCGATAGTTTTACTGTATTAATGTACAGTGTCAAGCGAATGCCGCGGTGCTGCTCATCCGCAACCTCGTGCGGGAGAGGGTTGCGCGCAAAAGCAGCACCTCGTCCGCCGGCGGTCAGGCAGGCCTCACTGACGAGCGGAGGGGATTTCCGCGCTGCAAAGGCGTTATCGCTGATTGCGTAGGCCTGGTAAACGCAGTGACCTTCACCCGAAGCGATGTCATTACCTGCGTACATTCATTTCGCGACGGGTAGGTCTGAATATCGGGTGGTGTAAGCCGGGGAAAGCATTTCACGCTTCATCGCCCAGGATTTTTCGATCCCCTGACCGGCAAACCAGACCTTTCCTTTCCCGGATTGATTTAATTGGTCGATAACATCCATTAACGCAGCACTATTTTTGCGCGGAGCGTTATCGTCAAATAAGTTTAGCTGCGCTATGCCATTACTGAAGAAATCAGCAAGCATAACACCGGCTTTCATATATCGATAACCATCAATCCAAATTCTCTGCAGGCAGTTTGTGGCACAATTTATAATGTCACGGGTATCATTAGACGGCGTTAATAGCTTCATTGACGCTTGGTTGCCATAATATGTTTCATTAACGGCGTGCGGACTCGTCCGGACAAATACGCTAACGAAGCGGCAAAATTGATGCTCACTGCGTAATTTTTCTGCTGCTCGCTCAGCATAGGCGCAAATGGCTTGATGCATATCTGAATACTGCGTTACCCGGTTGCCAAAAGAGCGACTACAAATAATCTGTTGTTTTGTTGGGGAAAATTCTTGTAGCTCAAAACATGGCTCACCACGCAGTTCGCGAACGGTCCTTTCCAGCACCACATTGAAGTGCTTTTTTATGACCCATAATGAGCTTTCTGCCAGATCCAGAGCGGTATTAATACCCATTAAATTAAGTTTTTTACTCATTTTTCGCCCAACGCCCCAGACCTCTTCAACAGGGACAAGGGCGAGTAGCCTGCGTTGGCGCACAATATTGGATAAGTCGACAACGCCGCCCGTGCCGCGCCATGTCTTGGCGGCATGGTTAGCGAGCTTGGCTAATGTCTTGGTTTGCGCAATACCTACGCCCACCGTTAAGCCAGTATTTTTCAATACGTTAGTTCTTATTTCATGGCCGAAGGTGGATAAGGGGACGCAATTCATTACTCCGGATAAATTAATAAAGGCTTCATCGATGGAGTAGATTTCTATTGATGGAGACATTGCCGTGAGCGTTTGCATAACACGGTCACTGAGGTCGGCATAAAGCGCATAGTTAGAACTGAAAAAATGAACACTGGAATAATAAGGGTTATTTTTTATTTTAAAGAAAGGTTCGCCATTTTTTATACCGAGGGATTTTGCTTCGGCAGAGCGAGAAATAATGCAGCCATCGTTATTGGACACGACCACAATAGGCTTCCCCTTTAAATCAGGGCGAAAAACCGTTTCACAAGAAGTATAGAAATTATTGACATCGACGAGGGCAAACATAATTATTTATGCGCTTTAATGCTAAAAATGACCACGCCAAATATTTCTAACTCTTCGGCATTATGAAACGAAATGGAAGCGTAATCGCGATTGTGCGGCACTAGCTGTAAAAAAGGATGAGTGCGAAGTTCTTTCACGGTGAATTCACCTGCGATAGCCGCAATGACGATATCACCATGTACGGCAGACAGTGAGCGGTCAACCACTAAAAGGTCTCCATCACTGATGCCGGCATCACGCATAGACTCTCCGCTGACTTTGATGAAGTAGGTAGCACTCGGATGTTTTATCAATAATTTATTGAGATCCAGCCTGTCCTCAACATAATCCTGAGCGGGGCTGGGAAATCCGCAGGGCACCCTCTCGGAGAAGAGGGGGAGCATGAGTGGGGGCGAAATCTCAGTTGGCCGAGTAAACTGCATGGTATCGATCCTCGAATACTGTTTTTATATACAGTATTATTGAATGTGCTGATGGATCAAGGCGCACGTGACGTTGTTTTTATAACTGCATGAATATAATGATGATTTATGTAAAACATGCCATGTGGTGTTGTTGCTGAACTGCCATCGCTGTGTAGCGCGACCAGTACGCCCAGGTTGATGTTTGCCCGGTAAGACGACCGCTGTATTACATGGAGCATGATCGACTCTTTTTTCACCCTCTCTTCGGTATTTAATATTATTGAGAAAGCGAAGGGTATGAGGATGTTTCATTGGAGGATGTTTATAAAATATTGTCACCTTTATCTTTCAGTGTGGAAAGACATTATTTATTTTAACTTAAATGGCTTGACAAATTTGATGGCAAGGATGGATTTGAGCAACTGCTCTAATTTATCTTTATCATCTGCGGGATCCGAAAGTGATACGCTGTGATTAACCATGACACTACATAACCAGGGGATCTACTGACATGAAAATTTTTTTCCAGGGCACCAGACTTAAAAAAGTAAAAATACTAACGGTTGCCTTTTCTTTCGCCTTTTTCACCGCATCGGTGCTGGCAAAGCCCTCGCAATCAGAGAGTTATAATGTCGCCGTTTATCGCGGGGAGGCCGGGTGCCCAGGCTGTTCTGAAATGGTGGTAAAATCGCTGGTCGCGACAGGCCTGCCTCTGCACATCTCTTATGTTGGCGAAAAAGAAAAGCTGAAATTAAATGCGCAAACACTGAAAAAATTCGATCTCTATATTCAACCTGGCGGCGGTCAGGATATACCCGGCTCTTATCAAGCCCTGGGTGATGAAGGGGCAGAGGCTATCCGCAATTTTGTGAAAAGTGGCAAATCCTTTCTTGGTCTTTGTATGGGAGCCTATCTTGCCGACAAAGACTGGATAGGGCTTATTGATGCGCCTTTAGAATCAGAGGTGGGGAGACCCGGTTCGCAGGCCGTTGATGAAGGCGATTATACCCTGCAACTGACATGGAATAATAAACAAGAGCCTTTTTACTACCAGGATGGGCCTTATCTCAACAGTAGTATCTCAAGTACTGGATTCCAGCCGATCGCTTACTACAAGAATGGAGATATCGCCATTGGTAAGTACCGGTATGGTAAGGGAAACATCATCCTGTCAGGTCCGCATCCTGAAGCCGATGAGACCTGGATAGACAGCGCTGCGCCAGGGAATACGACGGCAGAAAGTAAAATGCAGCGTATTTTAAGTTATCTCAATATAAAAAAGGGTTAACTGATACGCTACCTTGCTTCACCCACTCAGAAATCCTTTTTAAGGATTTTAAAGGCAAGCTCAGATATTTCATTAAGAAAAATGCTGCGTCTGTCTTCTGAATAATCGAGGATCAGCAAGCTGGAATACCCATCAATTAATGTGTTTATTTGTCTGGCTGAGGTAGCGGCGTTTTCCGCAAGGAACTCGCCTTCCTGCATCCCTACGCTAATGATGCCTTCAAGAATAGTGATCCATTGCAGGGAGTGATCGTGCACTAATTTAGCATAATCCGCATCGCGTGCTGCCATTGGCCATAGTTCAAGGTAGAGCAGCCAGTGTGCCGAAGGTGCATCGGGTAACAGCGTTCTGATATAGAGGTTTACTCTTTCACTAGCGCTCATTTTTTCTGACGCGTTTAAAAACGCATGACATTCTTGTATGTCATTTTCAAACATATACTGAATAGTGGATTTCTTGAGCGTTTCCCAGTCTCGATAATAGTGATAGATATGACTTCTGGAAATATTCATTTTCTGCGTCAAATCACGGGTTGAGACATTGCTAAACCCTTTTTCTCTGAACAGTTGTAGCGCAGCTATTTTTATCAACTCAGAAAAATTGGCCGTTTTCAATATTTCAACCTTAATCACTATCCATTAAAGCGCGAACTATATCATAATTTCTGAAACCTTGCACGTGTTCAACATTCGGGGATAGCTGTTAGCATTGTGTTTTTTATAGCATTAACAAAATAACGAAAATCTATTTTGTGGGTCTGGTATAAATTCAGCTGCAGGGAGGTTGCTTTATTATTAGCTATGCGCAGGATGCTATTCCTGCCGCGTGCGGTGGTGGCCGCAACGGTGGAGTGGAAAACCGGGAAAGAGAACGTCGCTATTACCCGGTGAGCTATCATGATGACAACGTGCTTATCGGCAAGGTAGGCGATAAGCACGGCATTTTTCAGACCGAGCGTGGTTTGCCGCCGCGTGGGTAGCCGCTGCGCCACCACACGCTTTTAACGCAATTGCGCGCAGGCGCCCGCTATCCGCTGGCAGGCTTGGGTTAGCAGGCCATCTTCTATCGCATACGCAATACGCAAATACCCCGGCATTCCAAACGCGGAGCCGTGTAAAACGGCCACCTGGGTTTGTTCTAATAGCCAGTTCGCCAGCGCGCTGTCGTTGCGAAGGATTTCGCCGCCAGGGGTCATCCGGCCCATGAGCGCCTGGCAGTTAGCAAACACATAGAATGCCCCCTGGGGAGCGGTGGCGCTCAGGCCATCGGTGGCGGCAATCATTCCCAGCACCTGCTGGCGGCGTTTATCTAACACGTTGAGCCAGCCGTCGAAGAAATTGGCTGAGTGGTTAAGCGCTGCGACCGCCGCAGCCTGCGAAATACTGCTGGGGTTGGAGGTGCTTTGTGATTGCAGGATCTGCATGGCGGCAATCAGCCATTGCGGCCCTCCCGCATAGCCCAGACGCCAGCCGGTCATGGCGTGGCTTTTGGACACACCGTTTACCGTCAGGGTACGTGAAACCATCTGCGGGGCGGCCTGGGCAAAAGTGGTAAAAGGGATATTGTCATAGCGCAGCGGCTCGTAAATATCGTCGGCCATCACCAGCACCTGTGGGTAATCCGCCAGCACCGCAGCCAGGGCACGCAGTTCCTGCTCGCTGTAAATCGCCCCCGTCGGGTTGCCCGGCGAGTTGAGGATCAGCCAGCGCGTTGATGGGGTAAGGGCGGCGGCCAGTTGTTCCGGCGTCAGCTTCCAGCCGTTTTGTTCATCACAGGGCACAATCACCGGTTCGCCATCGGCCAGAGAGACCATATCCGGATACGAGACCCAGTAGGGGGCGGGAATGATGACCTGCTGCCCGGCGTCGAGGGTGGCCAGAAAAGCATTGAAAATAAGCTGCTTGGCGCCACTGCCTGCGATGATCTCTTGCGGACGGTAATGCAACTGATTGTCGCGAGCGAACTTGGCGGCAATGGCCTCCTTTAACGCGGCGGTGCCGGAAACGGCGGTATACTTAGTCTGATGATGCACGATCGCTTCAATGCCCGCATAGCTGATATGGGCCGGGGTAGCAAAATCCAGTTCTCCTTCGCCCAGGTTGATAACCGGCTTGCCTGCGGCTTCCAGTGCCCGTACCTGGTCAGAAATGACCGCTGTCGGTGAAGGGCGTACAGATTGCATACGACGGGCGATTTGACTGTTATTCATAAATCCTCTTTTGTATCTAATGATTCAATTAATACAATTAGGTCCCCAACCTCAGCAGGAAACTCGCCGTGTCACCGATCTTTATTCTCGATAACACCTCTGCGCCCGCTCGCTACGGTATTACCGCCAGCCTGTGGGCTAATCGTCTTGGACTGCCTCTCTGGAGCCTTCGCCCCGACTTCGCCGGCGATGTTCCCGACAGCCATCAGCACGTCATTCGTGCCGGGTACTGCGTGACCAGCGGCCTCTGGCGCAGCGATACGCTGCGTGAAGAGGTGCGCGATATCGCCAGCCTGCCTGAGTCAGATGCTGTCATTGTGCTGGCGTCCTCGCAGGCAGCGCTTATCGCCGACCTGCCGGGCCAACGGCTGTTCAGCGATGACCGCAACCAGCGCCTGACGCTCAGCGACGGGCAACATACGGTGTTAGACCTCACCGCCGATCGCTATGGTCGCTGGGATGCCGGGGAGCCATCCTCTGCCGGGACGTCCTTGCGCATCGCACTGATTGGCCGTGAGTCAGACCACCGTCTGGTCTACCCCGCCACGCTTGGCTCACTGGGTGATGCCGCGGCGTCGCTGGGGCTGAACCTGGAGGTCCATTTCTTCGCGCCGGTCAGTCTGTCCCCTGGGTTACACGACCTCCACGACGTCCAGGGCGTCGTGTTGCCAGGCGGTTCCTCGATGGCCGCCGTCAAGGGACAAATCCGCGTGGCGGAAGATACGCTTGCCCGCGGACAGCCCACGCTGGGGTTATGCCTGGGAATGCAGAGCATGATGACCGCAGTCGTGCGCCGACGTCCGGGTTGCGAATCAGCCATTCCCGCCGAAGTGGCTCCGGATGAGGCTCTGCACAGCTTTGTTCCCTTTGTTGATGGCCGTCATCGCTGCGGCGTATTCCCTTTTTCCTTCGGGTTGATCCCCGGTGATATCCGCGAAATGCACTACAACCATCGCTACTGCTTTAACACCGACTTATTACCGGCGCTGGATCGCAGCGGGGTCAGCGTCAGTGCGCAAACGGACGATATCGTGGAGGCCATCTCCCAGCCGGAACTGCCGTTCTGGCATGGTGTGCAGGGGCACCCGGAACTGATGTCCCGCCCGGATGCGCCCCATCCGCTGTTCGTCGCCTTTTTACGGGCGGCGCTTAACGCGCCAGCGTAACGCCGCTACGGCTGTCGCTGGCAAGCGCCGACATGACGTGAGTCAGCTCCGCCAGCGCCGCGTCGTCGATCGGTTTTAACGGTGCGCGTACGGTGCCGCCGTTAAAACCGCGCAGCGCCATCGCCGCTTTCACCAGCTGCGGCTGACCATGTTTGCGCGCCAGCGCGCGATACGCGTACCACAGCTGATGCAGATCGCGGGCCGTGGCGGCATCGCCCTGTTCCACGGCCCGGAAGGTATTGATAATCAGCTCCGGCAGCGCGCCGCTGTTGGTGGTGCTGATGCCGTCAAACCCGGCCATCATTGGCCCGAGGAAGGCCAGATCGGAAGCACAGAACAGGCGCAGACGCCCACGCAGACGGTTGGCAATCTGGTCGATGGCGGTGGGGTTGAGATCGCCCTGTTTGATGCCGACCACGTTGGGGATCTCTGCCAGTTGTTCCAGCAGCGCCGGGGAGAGGGTGATGCCGATGCCCGGCGCGTTGTACACCAGGATGCCGGTTTTGGATAAGGGAGCCATCTCTTTGAAGTAGCTGACGATCTGTTGGTCAGTGATTTCGCTAACAAAGGGCGCGGTCACCATCGGCAGGCCGCCCAGCTCGCTTGCCAGCAGCGTCAGCTCGCGGGCATCGCGCGGGTCGGCGCTGGCGCTGCACAGCATGACCGCCACGCGGTCATCCACACAGGCCATGACTTGATGAAACAGCTCACGGCGTTCTTCGACGGTCATCACCGGGAATTCACCGTAGGTGCCGCCAATCAGCAGACCGTCATAACCCAGACCAATCACGCGTTCAATATTTTCACGTAACGCCGGAAAGTCGATCGCGCCGCTGGCGGTGAACGGGGTGACGGTGATGTTGAAAATACCGCGCAGGCGTTCACGGCATTCATTGATATCTTTCATTTTTCTTTCCTTACAGCAGTGTGAGAGGGCGAGCCAGGGAACCCAGCTGACGATATCCGGTTTCGGTCACCACCACGGTTTCACTGACGCCGACGGTAAATTGACCGTAGATCCGCAGAGCCGGTGGAATGTGGAAGGTCATTCCTGGCTGCAGCTCAGTGGTGACGCCACGATACAGACTGAGAATGCCGCCTTCGCCCCAGTCCGGCGCAAAGGCGATACCGATGGAGTAACCGGTGCGTTTTTTGAAGTTTTCGGTGAACCCGGCGCGATCAATCACCTTCTGGCAGGCCAGGTGCGGCGCTTCGCAGGTGGCGCCTGGACGAATGGCATCAAGAGAGGCCTGCAGGGCTTCCTGACACACTTTTTCCATTTCGATGGCGATAGCGGGCGGCCGCCCCAGCCAGGCGGAGCGCATCATCGCGGCGTGGTAGCGGTCGTGAGCCGCTGACATTTCCAGAAATACCGGGTCGTTATCCTGCATCACCCGACGACGCCATGTGCCATGCGGCACGCCGCTGCGTGGGCCGGTCGAGACCAGCGGTTCCATGCCGACATACTCGGAACCGGCGGCAATGGCGGCCCCCATCATCGCCGAGACCAGCGCGTTTTCGTCTGCGCCGCTGCGAATCGCCGCCATGCCCGCGCGCATGCCCGCGTCCACATAGCGCGCTGCGATGGCGATTTTTTCCACCTCCGCCGCCGATTTCACGGCGCGCAGCGGCTCGATGACGCCCGCGGTATCGGCAATGGTGCCGAGCCTGGCCTGCAGGGCTTCATACACGGCAACCGGCAGGAACCAACCGCGTTTGTCCAGCCCAATCCGTTTGTGGAGCCAGCCGCGCTGTTGCAGCATGCCCACCAGGAAATCCACCGGGTTATCGCCATCCTGGTAGATGGCGGCGTCAGAAATAAAGGTGTTGGCGATAAAGTTAAAGTATTCGAGCTGACGAATCACAAACACCGGATCCCCTTCTACCGGCAGCAACAGCGCCTGGAAGGTGTAATAGCCCGGTGTTTGCTGACCGGTGAGCCAGAAAATGTTTTCCGGGCCGGTAACGATCATGACGTCCAAGCCCGCGCGGCTTAAGCGTTCGCGGGTGCGTCGAATGCGTTGCGCATATTCATCAGCGCTAAAGGCGGACTCACTGCCCTGAATCACATTGTTAACATCTTGCATGAGTAAACTCCTGGAGTAAGTGGGCCTGCGCGGCATTAAACTGCACGCCCAGACCGGGTGAGTCATTGACGGTGACCAGGCCATTGCGGTATTCCAGCCCGCTGACGGGATCATCCGTTAAGCCATCGGCGCCATACAGCTCGGCAAATGCCGGTTGCACGACACGACACAGCTGGAGCGCGGCGGCGGTGGCAGCATGGCCTTCATTCATCTGGCCAATCATGAATGGCACGTCGGCGAGTCGCAGCCGGTTGGCGGCGGCCAGCGTCGGCGCAAGGCCACCCAGTTTCACCAGTTTGAGATGCCCCCACAGCGCACCTTTGGCGGCGATCAGCCGGGTGATGGCGGCATCACTGTTGAGGCTTTCGTCGAGCATGATCGGGATGCCGTAGGCGTACAGCTCCGCAAGCTGTCTGTCGTTTGCCGGGCTTAACGGCTGTTCGATGTAGCTGAGCTTCAGCTCGCGCAGAGACGGGAATGCCGCGTGAGCCTGCGCCAGAGACCACTGGCCGTTCACGTCAATCGCCAGCGAAATCTGCTGGCCGAACCGCTGGCGCAGCCGTTGCAGACGGGCCAGGTCGGTAGCGAAATCCGCCACGCCTGTGCGCAACTTCAGCTGGGTGAAACCGCGATCGACATAGCGTTGCGCCTGCTCCAGCATCTGTCTCTCGCTGCCCCAGAACAGGGTCTGGTTGGTGTGCCACGCAGGCAGGCCATCCCGCGCCCCCAGCCAGGCGGCAACGCTTACCCCTTGCTGACGCGCCAGCAGGTCGTGCAAGGCCATATCCAGCACCATGCGCGATGGCGGCAGGAGCGTGCAGTCTTCGTCATCTAGCGCGGCGAGTCGCGCGGCGGGCGCCTGGCGCCAGTCCCAGCGGCGAAGTATCTGAAGCAGGTTGTTCAGCACCTGCTCTTCGCGGTAGCCATGCAGGTAGCGAATGTTGAGCCGCACTTCGCCAATCCCGGTCACCCCCTGGTCTTCCAGACGCAGCCAGAGCGTGTCGAGCGCCGTCACCGGACCAGAGGCAGCGGTATGCAGCGTCACATCGGCGTAATGCAGATCTCCCCGAAAGAGCTGCGCTTTCATAAACCGGGCTCCGGCGGCAGCATGGCGAGCGCAATATCGAGATAGAGGTAGGCCGCTGCGATAAATTCATCGACAGGGACAAATTCATCGGGTTTGTGAGCCACGGCCAGCGAGCCGGGGCCAATCACGACGCCTTTTGCGCCCAGCGAACGGAAATGCACCAGGTCACATCCCCCCTGAAAACCAAACGGGCCGGGTTCGCTCTGCCCATGACGGCGACAGGCAGCAAGGCTTTGCTCGACAATGGCTTCGCGGCTGTCGGTTTGCGTCGCGCCGCCGGTAGTGGGCTGCCAGGCGATAATTTCGGCTTCCACACCTGCATGTGCGTATGCGTGGTCGAGCAGTTGCTGCAGTTCGGCTTTGACGACCTCTTCGTCTTCGCCCGGAACCATGCGACGGTCAAGCAGCAGCTCACAGCTGTCTGGCACCACGTTGTCCGCATGGCCGCCGTGGATGCGGGTTACCGTCAGGCTGGCGTTGCCGAC
This sequence comes from Klebsiella sp. w6, assembly GCF_033100215.1. Classification (NCBI taxonomy): domain Bacteria; kingdom Pseudomonadati; phylum Pseudomonadota; class Gammaproteobacteria; order Enterobacterales; family Enterobacteriaceae; genus Klebsiella; species Klebsiella sp. w6. Next base: position 3,436,687 of record NZ_CP136907.1, on the reverse strand, counting down.
CAGATCGTGGCAGCGGCAACGCACCTGCTGGTGGTGGGCTTCTTCAATCAACCCTAACAGACGCGCTGACTGGTAAATCGCGTTAACCCCCAGCTCCGGCGTACCGGAATGCGCGGTGACGCCTTTAACCCGCACGCGAGGACGTAAGCTGCCTTTGTGGGCGGAGAAGGTGGCATTTGAGGTCGGCTCGCCAATCACCGCGAAATCAATCGCCGGCGGATTATCGCGGACGTAGAATTTCGCCCCTTCGCTGGCGACCTCTTCATCGGCGGTGAACACCCCCATCAATGTGCCGGACCACTGCTGACGGTTGGCAGCCAGCAGACGCAGGGCTTCAACCATCGCCACCAGCGGGCCTTTGGCATCGCAGGCGCCGCGTCCATACAGGCGTCCGTCACGCTCGGTGAGCGTGAAGGGATCGCTGGCCCAGCCGCTGCCCGCCGGAACGGTGTCAAGGTGGGTGTTAAAGGCGAAACACGGCCCCGGTCCATTGTTCAGGACGGCGATAACGTTGGTCCGCCCCGGTGCGTATTCGCTAAAGGAGAGATCGAACCCGGCGGTCAGCAGCCAGCCTTCCAGACATTCGGCGGCTTCGCGCTCATGGCCCGGTGGATTCTCCGTGTTGATGGCAACCAGCGTCGCTAAGTCCTTTTTCATACGAGCGCTGTCAACCTGATAACTGGACATAGGAACTCCGTGATTAATGTAATATTTGCGTCAGGAAGCGCTGCGCGCGGTCGCTGACATGGCCTGCGAAGAAATCGCTGGTGTTGGCGCGATCGATAATTTCGCCGTCTTCCATAAACAGAATCTTGTTAGCGGCCCGACGGGCGAAGCCCATTTCGTGAGTCACCACCATGCTGGTCATGCCTTCTGCGCTAAGCTCCGCCATGACTTCCAGCACTTCACGGATCATCTCCGGGTCGAGGGCGGAAGTGGGCTCGTCGTAGAGCATCAGCTCGGGCTTCATCGCCAGCGCCCGGGCAATCGCCACGCGCTGCTGCTGTCCGCCGGAGAGCTCGTCCGGAAAATGGTCTGCACGTTCGTTGATGCGCACTTTTGCCAGCAGGTTGTCCGCCAGTTTGCGGGCATCAATACGGTTCATTCCCAACACCGTCATCGGGGCCAGCATGATGTTTTCCGCTGCGGTCAGGTGCGAGAACAGCTCGTAGTTCTGGAACACCATGCCAATGCGCTGACGCAGTTTGTGCGCCGGCACATCGCCCCGGCTGATGTGCCGGCTGGCGAAGAACACATCGCCGCTGTCGGCGGGCGAGAGCATGTTGACGCAGCGTAGCAGGGTGGATTTTCCCGAGCCGGACGGGCCAATCAGCACCACGGTTTCTCCGCGTTGCACGGTCAGAGAGCAGTTTTTGAGTACGGTCTGGCGACCAAAAGTCTTATCAATGCCGATCATCTCCAGCAGCGGTTTCTCACTCATGGTTCCTCCCGGACGGTTTTCGGTAATTTAAACAGGCGAGTCAGCCGCTTCTGGCTTTTGCTGCGGCGCTGCCTGGGATCCAGCACGCCTTCCAGCCACGACTGGAAGATCATGAACAGGCTGGTGAGCAGCAGGTAATAGATGCCCGCAGCGCAAAGCGCTTCGAAGTAACGGAAGCTGGCGCTGGCGGCCTGGTTAGCGACCAGCAGCAGTTCCTGAACGGCGATAACCGAGACCAGCGCGCTCGATTTCAGCATGCTGATCATCTGGTTACCCATCGGCGGCAGAACGATGCGTGCGGCCTGAGGCAGAACGATTTTTCGCATGATCTGGCCGTGAGTCATCCCCAGCGCCATGCCGGCGGTGCGCTGGCCGCTTTTCACCGCCTGCAGGCCAGAGCGCAGAATTTCCGCCATGTAGGCGCCTTCATTGAGCGAAAGGGCCAGCACTGCACAGGTAAACGCGGAGAAGCGTAAGCCGAAGCCTGGCAGCACGTTGTAGACAAAGATTATCTGGAACAGCACCGGCGTCCCGCGAAACAGCCACAGGTAGAAAAAGGCCAGCCCTTTCCCGGCGCGAAACGGCGCTTCCTGCAACAGCGCCAACACCAGGCCCAGCACCACGCCACACAACAGTGAGCAGAGGGTAATCAGTAGCGTCATCCACGCACCCCGAATAAATTCGGGGGAGAGGAAGTACTGCCACATTAAATCGATCGACATAGCGTTCTCCGGTTAATGGCAAACGGGTTAGAAAAGGGCAACGGAGTCTGGGAAGTTCCACTTCTTAATCAGTTGCGTGTAGGTGCCATTTTTGACGAGGCTCTGCAGACCTTGCTCCAGCAGGGCCTGGGTTGCGGTATCGCCTTTACGCACGGCAAAGGCGATGTGAGTATTCGCTTCGAACTCGGCGCCAACCGCTTCGAACATGCCGGCTTTTTCGGTAAACAGGGCGACGGTGCCCGGCGTGGAGAGGAACTCGGCATCGGCACGTCCCTGGGCGACGGCCACGGCGGAATCGGTGGCGGCGGGGAACGTCATGACGTTGATGGCCGGTTTTTTGGCCTCCACGCAGCGCTGATTGTCTGCCCGCGCCTGGCTCTCTTCGATCCCGCCGAGCGTCACGGCGATGTTTTTGCCGCAGAGGCTCAGGTCACGTCCGGTGATGTTGGCCGGGTTACCTTTGCGGACCACCACGCGGCTGCCGATTTTCAGATAGGGTACGAAGTCAACCTGCTCGGCACGGGTCGGATTGACGTACATGGCGGAGTTGATGATATCCAGACGTTTACCCTGCAGCGCCGGAATAAGCCCTTTGAATTCCATCGGCATTGGCGCCGGCGTCAGTTGGATCTCTTTGCTTAGCGCGTTGATCAGGTCGATATCGAAGCCGGTAAGCTTGCCTGCTTTCACGTATTCAAAAGGCATGAACGTCGCTGCCGTTCCATAGGTCAGTTGACCCTTGGCGATGGTTTCCACCGCCGCATGGCTGACCAGCGGCAGGGCGGTCAGCGCGAACATCAAAGTACGCACATGGCGAAACAGAAAAGAATTGCTGGACATAGTCGTCTCCTGGCTAAGGTTTAAATTGAATTTAGTGAGTCAATAAATACAATTATGCGTGTGAAAAAAATGTCTCATTCTGGTGCGTATTGCACGTTAAGCGTGCACTCCTTGCTTTACTTTGCTGCGTTTTGTTGCTCGTGATATTGTATATATCGACCACAACAATGCACTTCAGGGAATCGTGAATTCATGCAGCCTGACTCCACTGCGAGCAGTCGCCGGATAGCCCGGCAAATACTCGACCTGATATCTGAAGCAAGATTCGATCCAGGTCATCATTTACGTGAGCAACATCTTGCCGATGCGTTGGGTGTTTCGCGTACGCCGGTACGTGCCGGGCTCAAGGAACTGACCCGAATGGGGGCGGTTGAAGCGCGGCCAAACCAGGGTTTTTTCCTGCTTAAACGCAGTAATGAGCTGGATCAGCTGGAGATTGAGCAGTCCAAGAGCAATGACCAGAAGTTGTACGAGCAACTGGTCCATGACCGCATTGCAGGTATCCTGCCGGAATCCTTTACCCAGACCGAAATCAGCCAGCGCTATGATGTTGATCGCGGCGTGCTGACCCGTACACTGGTGAAGCTATCGGAGGATGGCCTGATTGCCCGCAATGCAGGGCATGGCTGGCGCTTTCTGCAAACCCTGAACTCCGATATCGCTCTGCGCAATAGCTACGGTTTTCGCCTGATGATTGAACCGATGGCGTTGCTGACGCCCAACCTGCATGTTGACCGGCAGATGCTTAAACGTCTGCGCGCCCGGCATCTGAGACTCATCACCCACCCGGACATTACGCAGGTCCCGGCCAAAGAGATTTTCGAAACCGATGCGGCGTTTCATGAGTTGCTGGCAGAGGCCAGCGGCAACCTGTTTGTATTACAGGCTATTCAGCAGCAAAACCGGCTGCGCCGCCTGCTGGAATTTGGTAGCTATCACAATAAGCGTCGCGTAAAAGAGTGGTGCGAAGAGCACGTTGCCATCATTGATGCCCTGCGAGAGAACAAACAGGAACAGGCGGCAGAGTTGATGAGAAAACACCTGCAATACGCGTTTGACCAGGTCAATGTAAAAAGCCCACGCGTATAACTGGCATCACTATTGCACATAATGCTCCTGAAAATACAATCAGGAGCATTTATGAATTTGCAGATACAACAGCGTGTGGCACTGGTTTGCGGTGCGGGAAGTGGTCTTGGACAGGCTATCGCCTGCTCGCTGGCGCAGGAAGGCGTGAAGGTCGCCGTGACAGGCCGCAACAGAGAGAAGCTGGCGCAAACGGTGGAACGCATCACTCAGCTGGGCGGTACCGCCCGCGCCTGGCCGCTGGATCTTGCCGTCCCGGAACAGTTTGATACGGTCATCGCCGATATCCGCGAGCACTGGGGCGACATCGATATTCTGGTCAATAATTCCGGTGGCCCACCGCCCACGCTGGCACAGGGGACGGACGGCGCCGTCTGGCAACAGCAATTTTCAGTAATGGTCGCCTCGTTGATCCAGCTCACCGATAAACTACTGCCCGCCATGCGCAGCCGTGGCTGGGGACGCATTATTACCTCCACCTCGTCCGGTGTGATTGCCCCTATTCCGGGTCTCGCCCTGTCGAATGCGCTGCGCATGAGCTTACTCGGCTGGTCGAAAACCCTTGCCGCTGAAGTGGCGGCCGACGGCGTCACGGTGAATGTGATGGTGCCTGGGCGCATTGCTACCGACCGGGTGGGGCAGCTGGATGCTATCAAGGCGAAACGGGAACATTCCACTGCGGAAGCGGTCGCGGAGAAGAGTCGTCTGAGCATTCCGGCGGGACGTTATGGCCACCCCCATGAGTACGGCGCTACCGCTGCCTTTTTGGCAAGCCAGCCTGCCAGCTACATTACCGGGGCGGTGATCCGGGTCGATGGCGGATTGATTGGTTCGGTTTAGTGGGGAGTCGCGTGCAATGCCAGTCGCTGGTGTCGTTGACTGGCATTCACGCCTCTCTCGCGCTCATTCAGAATGAGGTGTTAACTATTGCGTACCGGGTGCGGGACAGGACGCCAGACCGGTTATCTTGTTTCTTCCCGCGTTGATGATCCCTGATGGTTCACCATGAAAAGTGCTGAAAGGGTGAGCAGTATGGCGCCGCTGATCAGTATCCACCCGGCGTGCTGAAAGGCGGCTAAGCTACCCTGCGTATGCGCCAGTCTGACGTAGCACGCCGTCACCAGGGCCGCGCCAGCCATCGCGCCAACACGCTGCAGGATGTTGAGAATCGGTGCTGCATCAGAAACATGACGGGTACCCGCCATCGCCAGGCCTGCCGCCATCGCCGGCACTGTCGCAAGGGCTAAACCGAACCCTCTGATAGCGAGTGCGCTACCGACCAGGAGGTAGCTACTGCCTCCATCAATCATGGCCAGCGGCCATGTCGCTAACACCGAGATCAAGCCGCCAACGATCAGCACCACGCGAGGACCCAGCCGGTCTGAGAAATAACCGGCGACCGGGAATCCTATGGCAGAACCGATTAACTGCGGGGTAAGGAGCAAACCCACATCAGCCAGTGCTTCATGGCAAACGTCGCGGAAATACAACGGGAGCAGGAACTGTCCACCAAAATTCACCGCACCTCCGATAGCCATCAGCAACGCCGATAATGTGAAGCCACGATGTTTGAAAAGGCTGAGATGAAGTAAAGGCGAGTCAATGCGAAAAGAGCGAAAGATAAACAAGCCGATAAACAGTGCGCCCACGCTGAGTAAGATAATGTTCCCGCTATTTTCACCACTATTCAGGCTGACACCTTTAATACCCTCCATGAGCAGGGGAAGGCTACAAAGAATCAGTATTAACCCCATCCAGTCCAGGGAGAGCGGCTTATCATTTTTTATTGTCGGGCGAGGGAGTAATTTCCATCCCGCAAGCCAGGCACAGAGAGATAAGGGGACATTAATAAAAAACAAGACTCGCCATCCGCAGACCTGAAGCAGCACGGCACCCAGAGACGTTCCCAGTAAGGGCGCAATGACGATAGCCACGCCTATCGTACCAATGATCCGCCCGAGGCGCTCACGACCGACCACCAGACCCAGGATCGTCTGCCCGGCCGGCACGAGTAACCCGCCTGCCAGACCTTGCATTATTCTGGCGGCGAGCAGCACCTCGACATTCGGGGATAACGCGCAAACTGCCGAGAAAACACCAAATAAAATAAGTGCATAGAGCCAAAGTTGGGTGGCGCCAAACCGTTTTACCGCCCATGCGCTAACCGGAACGCCTGCGGCCAGCGCCATGAGGTACGCGGTGGCTATCCACTGGATGGAGGCGTCCGTCACCCCAAGGCCGTTTGCCATGGCCGGAAGCGCAGCACTGAGCATGGTGGATGAGAGCATGGTAGCGAATGCCCCAAGGGTGATGATGGCGGCTTGCAGCCACAAAACCGGCGGGATGGCATTGATGGGGCCAGCATGGTTTGTTTTCTTTACCTGCGTATCTCGATTGATATTCATGGGATGACCTTTAGGTGCGATGCGTTAAAAATCTATCATTGATCAATTTTTCTATCAATGATAGATTTATTTTCATCAATGGCGCCGGTAGGCTCCTGGTCAGGAGAAGATCTCTTTTCATCTACCACGGGCTCGGTTGGATGCATTAACAACAGGATGAACACCATGGCTAAAATTCAGCGGGATCAGGTCATTAATGCTGCATTAGCACTCTTAGATGAAGTCGGGCTGGAAGCGATAACGACGCGAAAGCTGGCGCAAAAGCTGGGGGTAGAATCCGCAACGCTGTACTGGCATTTCAGGAACAAGGCCAGCTTACTGGAAGAGATGGCCGCAACTGTTTTGGCCAGGCACCATTCGCTTCCGCTGGCTGAAGACACGGCCGAGTGGGCAGACTGGCTGGCAAATAACGCGCGCAGTTTCCGCCGCGCGCTTCTCGCTCATCGGGATGGCGCACTGCTCCATGCGGGGACAACACCGGCGCGGGTAGGAGGGGAAACGTTCTACCCAAAGGTGGCTTACCTTATGCGGGCCGGCTTTTCTGAGGCCGAAGCCGCAATGATATTACTCACTATGAGCGAATATACCCTGGGATGCGTATTAGAGGAGCAGTCTCGTACAGACAGACATGATGATGAAAGATTGTCTACACCCTCAACAGAAATCAGTCGTATCGATGCGCTTACCCACCAACATCCGGATACCTGTTTTGAGTTCGGTCTGTCTTTGATCATGAAGGGGTTATTAAAATAACTCGTTCCAGATTTCAGCTATTGCGACAGCGTTTTAATGATTTTATATCCGGAGCGTTATTCTCCGGACATTACTGAACATTGACCTCCCGATGGCGGGAGGGTTATTTGTTCATGGCGCAAGAATCACCGCAGCGTCGGGGATCAGGATCCTGTTTTATACTGGTTAAAAAAATGCAACAACGCGCCGGGTGTCTCGTCCCCAAAGAGAATGCCTGCCATTGCCTGCGCGTCGTTGGCCGCACTTTCGACGCGGATAAACATCTGTTCTTCATAAGCGGACAGCGCGGCTTCAGGATTATCTGCATTGGCCGCAATCGCGAGTCCCAGCTCAGCGCCATCCTCTAACGCGAGATTAGCGCCTTCGCCGAACGGCAGCATAAGATGCGCGGCGTCGCCCAACAGCGTTACGCCTGCTGTTCGCGGCCATCGAAGTCCGGGAGGTAAAAAGTGAATAGGGCGCAATACGGGCTCACCATCACCCTCCGTAATCAATGTTTGCAGTGGATGCGCCCAGCCATCGAATTCATCGACTATGCGTTGCACGTCAACCTGTGCATTAGCGGACGTCACGTCAGCGAACCAGGCCTGGGGTTGGCACAGAGCAATGTAAACGTGGATCACGCCGCCAGGCTCCCGGTGCGCCATGATACCCTTGCCTGGCGAGAGCGCAAAAAATGAGCCGCGGCCTACTGCTTGCGCGCAAGCCAGATGATCAGTATCAACGTGACTAAGCCAGCGCTCGACATACGAAAATCCCGCATAGGCAGGGACAGCATCGGTGACCAGAGCGCGGACACGCGACCAGGCACCATCTGCGCCCACCACCAGGGAGACCCTGGTGGTGGCGCCATCCGTAAAGTACAAACTATGCGTGCCGTCATCATGGGGGACGATATCTGCCACTTTACGGCCCCATTGCACGGTGTCCGCAGGAAGCGACTCCAGCAGCAGCGTGCGAAGCGCGCCGCGAGAGACTTCTGGTCGGCCGCCCAAACCATCATCGAACTGCTCGAACAATACGTTGCCCTCTTTATCGAGTACGCGCGTGGATTGACCACCAGGAAGAATAAGGGCCCGGAAGGCATCGTACAGGCCTGCCGCTATCAGCGCCCGCTGGCCATTATGATCGTGGATATCCAGCAAGCCACCTTGTGGGCGGGCCTCGGGAGAGGCTTCAGCTTCGTAGACCACAGAGGAAATGCCGTGAACATGTAAAACACGTGCGAGCATGAGGCCGCCGAGTCCTGCTCCGACGATGGCAATGGATGAGGTCATTTTTTCGCTCCAGGTAAGGTATGGCGGGTGTCGTTGTCCGGCTGTTCCTGGTTTCGATACCGCACGAATAAGGGGAGTGGACGTGAAATCTCATCCCGGGGACCAACGGAAGCCTGAGGGTATGCTGAGCGGTATTGCCCATAATGTTCCCGGACAATTGGGGGCCGGGCCCCCCGCCTGACTCTCCTCTCTGCGCTCAGCTTACACTTAGACGAGTAAGGTTCTCTATATTGACCATTGCTGGTTAATCGTCAAGGCCGTCATTCAATACCCCTTCAGCGGACGCCTGCCTGTGGCCATGGTCACCGAACTTCACCCACTCAGGTTAAACGACGTCGATGACGCGGATCCCTCTGTGTTTCGCCATCTTTATGCACTCCGCCGTATCTTCTCCGCCAGGAAAAGCCAGCAGTACGTCAGGGCGGCTGTCTTCCAGCATAAACAAATTGCGCCTTGTCTCCGCATATTTTCCGTGCAGCGCCCAGTTTGCCGGGTAGCGGATCACGTGAACGTCGATCCCGCGCGCCCAGTTTTCTATCGCGCCGCCCAGCGCCTGGTGCCCTCCGTGAATCAACACGTTAATCGTCTGTGTACGGGCATAGAGATCCAGCACATGGGTGATGGTATGGGTGTCGGCATAAAACCGACCCGAGCAGATTAACACTCGCATTTTTTGTACCTTAACGTTGCTTGCCTTGAAAAGGATCTCGTCCGCGCGCTGGCGGTTATTGTTTTTTAAACATCCGGCGGCGTTTCAATAAACCGCAGCGAGGTATCGCCCAGGCGGTCAATGACCGGGTAGGCGACGGCGGCGATATGGTGATGCACGCGGCGGTAGTCCCGTAGCACCCGCTGGAAAATGTCGCCGGATTCCGCCCAGGCATTCTTGTCCTCCCGCAGTTTTTTGAAGTGCTCGCGGCTGGCGGAGGCCTCCAGCTGGCGGATGGTTTCTTTGCGCTGCACCAGCTGGTGGGCAGCAGACAAGTCTTCACGCAGGAATGCCGCTATTCCTAAGTTCAGGCTGGTGAGGAGCTCCGCATGCAGCAGGCGAATATGGTGTAATTCAAAGTCGTTAAAATGTTCTCCCCGGCGTGCGCGGCGCGTGGCCAGCTGGGTCAGATTGCTGGAGAGAATGTCGCCCGCGTGCTCAACATTGATGATGAACATCAGGATCTCCTGGGCACGAGCGGCATCCGCATCATTCAGCCCGTCCTGACCAATGTCGGCGAGGTAGGCGCGAACCGCCGCGCTGAGCAGATCGACCGACTGCTCCAGCTGGCGGATGTCATCGGCAGCCTGTTTTTCCTGGGTCACAAACAGCACCAGCAGTCGGTCCAGCATGATGGTTAGCATGTCGGCGGCGCGCAGCGATTCGCGAACCGAATTGGACAGGCCGATATAAGCCACTTCCAGACCCGCATCGTCGAGATACATCGGCATACCCGGGTCGCCTACGCGCTCTTCTTCCGGAAACAGTCGCTCCAGGAAGCGAGCCATTGGCACGTTCAGGCCGATAAACAGCAGCGCGAGCGCCACGCTAAAGGCGGTATGAAACCACACCACCAGCTGCGGCGTGTTCAGCCCGGATTTACGGGCGATCGCCATCAGCAACGGCAGAAGCAGTAACGCCAGCGCGCAGCCGGACAGGCGGACCATCAGGTTGCCAACCGGCAGGCGGCGGGCCACCGCGGACCCGGCGTTTAACACCGGCGGTAACGCGCCGCCGATGTTGGCGCCAAGCACCAGCACCAGGGCCGTAGCCGGGGTCAGCGTGCCGGTACCGGCGAGGGAGGCGATCAGCAAAATCATCGCCACGCTGGAGTGGCACAGGAGCGTCAGGAGCGCCGCCACCAGCAGGGCAATGAAAATATCGCCCTGTAGCCCCTGCATCACGGCATGAAACACCGGCGTGACCTCAATGTCCTGCAGCGTGCCACCCAGTAAATGCAGCGCCAGCAGCATCAGGCCGAGGCCAATCAGGGCGCAGCCCACGCTTTCAAAGCTGGAATGGTCGCGTAGCTTGAAAACCACAAACCCGGCCAGCAGAAGCAGCGGAATGGCGATTTCCATGTTAAAGCTCATCAGCTGGACCACCAGCGTGGAGCCGATGTTGGCGCCGAGCATCACCGCAAGCGCGGGGGCAAGGCTTAGCGTACCTGCGGCGGTAAATGACGTCGCCATCATACTGACCGCCGTGCTGCTTTGCAGAATGCCGGTAATGCCAATGCCGGAGAGCAGGGCGGTCCAGCGGTTAGTGAGGTGGCGTCCCATCCAGTTGCGCAGCGGCGTGCCGAAGCCGCGCTGCAGCGCCGTTGAAATCATATGGCTGCCCCAGAGCAGCAATGCGATGGCGCCAGCCAGGTGAATTAACAGAGTGGTTCCGGACATTATGAATTCCCCCTCTACAGGGCGGGTAGTGAAATAAAACGCAGTAACCTGATCGAAAAACGATGTATGGCGCTGGCGAGGTTCAGTAATGCTTTAGTGTGTTGATAGTTAATCTTCCCTCCGGCGTACCATGCCAGGGCACGGACGCGAAGGGTGCGGGTTATTTTCATTAAAAATAAGACAATCAACGCGATGGTCTTATTTTTAATCAGGAAAATGATGGAATGTTGCTTTTCCATAATGCTTCCAGCCTGTGTGGCCTGCCTGAAAGGTGCCGCCGAAGCGGCACGTGAATCACCGTCTTTAACGCAGAATTAGTGCCACTGCCTGAAGCGACGGATGTAGAACGTTTTCATGCCCTGCGCCACGCAGCAGTAGGCGAGCAGGGTGCCGACCAGCCACGGGAAGTACTGCCACGGCAGCGCCTGCAGCCCAACCAACGGCCCGAGCGGAGAGAACGGCACGTAAATTCCAATAGCCATAATCAGACCGGTCATCATCAGTACCGGCCAGGCGGCGGTGCTCTGAATGAACGGAATTTTCTGGGTACGCAGCATGTGCACCACCAGCGTCTGCGACAGCAGGCCTTCAACGAACCAGCCGGACTGGAACAGGGTCTGCATGTGTTCGCTGTTAGCGCTGAACACAAACCACATCAGCGCAAAGGTCGTCATGTCAAAAATGGACGAGGTCGGGCCAATCCAGACCATAAAGCGGCCGATGTTTCTTGCATCCCACTTGCGCGGTTTGCTCAGGAACTCTTTGTCCGTTTTGTCCCACGGCAGCGCGAGCTGGGAGATGTCGTACATCAGGTTTTGCAGCAGCAACTGGATCGCGAGCATCGGCAGGAACGGAATGAACGCGCTGGCCACCAGTACCGAGAACACGTTGCCGAAGTTGGAGCTGGCGGTCATGTTCAGGTACTTCATAATGTTGCCAAAGGTCTCGCGGCCTTTGATGACGCCTTCTTCCAGCACCATCAGGCTCTTTTCCAGCAAGATGATGTCGGCCGATTCCTTGGCGATATCGGTGCCACTGTCGACCGAGATACCCACGTCGGCATCGCGCAGAGCAGGGGCATCGTTAATGCCGTCACCGAGAAAGCCCACCGTATGACCGTTGGCCTGCAGCGCCTTCAGCACGCGTGATTTCTGCAGCGGCGTTAGCTTGGCGAACACCGTGCGCTCTTCCACCAACTGCTGCAGGGCCGTGTCGCTCAACGCCTCAATCTGCGGGCCGAGTACCGGTTCGCCTGGCTCCAGTCCCACCTGGCGGCAAATCCGCGTAGTGACAATCGCGTTATCGCCGGTCAGCACTTTGACTGCGACGCCAATATCCATCAGGGCAGCAATCGCCGGACCCGCGCTCTCCTTAGGTGGATCGAGGAAGGTGAGGAAGCCGCGGATAATCAGATCGTGCTCATCAGCGGTGCTGTACAGTCTTTTCGCTTCGGCTTTCGGAATGTCGCGCGTAGCGACCACCAGAACGCGGAAGCCGTCTTTGTTGTAGTCGTTCGCCATCGCCAGCATGGCGTCACGGCGCTGATCGTCGAGGGGGATAACCTTGCCATTCTCTTCCATGTGGGTGGCGATGCTCAGCATCTCCTCCACGGCGCCTTTGCACACCAGCAGATGATTGCTCTGGCTGTCTTTCACCACAATCGACAGGCGACGGCGCACGAAGTCGAACGGCATCTCATCGACTTTGCTGTACCCCTGAGGTTGCACAAAGCCCGACTCATTTTCAGAGAAGTAAATGACCGCCTGATCCATCAAGTTTTTGATGCCGCTTTGATAGTGGCTGTTGAGCCAGGCCAGCGCCAGCACGGACTGATTTTTCTGACCGTGCGTGTCGACGTGGTGCTCAAGGATGATTTTATCCTGCGTCAGGGTGCCGGTTTTGTCGGTGCACAGCACGTCCATCGCGCCCAGGTTCTGAATCGCGTTAAGGCGCTTAACCACGACTTTACGCTTCGCCATGGCCACCGCGCCCTTGGCGAGGTTGGCGCTGACGATCATTGGCAGCATTTCTGGCGTCAGGCCTACGGCGACGGCCAGAGCAAACAGCAGGGCATCCCACCATTCGCCCTTCATCAGGCCGTTAATCAGGAACACCACCGGCACCATCACTAGCATAAAGCGGATCAACAGCCAGCTGACGCTGTTCACCCCGCGGTCAAACGCCGTTTGCGCCCGGGTGCCGACAATCGCTTTTGCCAGTGAGCCAAAGTAGGTCCTTGGCCCGGTCGCCACCACGACCGCCTGAGCGGTGCCGCTGACAACGTTGGTCCCCATGAAGCAGATGTTAGGCATATCCAACAGATTTTCGTTGTCAACCGCCTTGTCGTGCGCGGATTTCTGCGCCACGTCGCCGAGGGTGTCGTACTTCTCAATCGGCAGCGCTTCGCCGGTCAGGACGGCCTGACTGATAAACAGGTCGCGTGATTCGATCAAACGGACGTCGGCCGGGATCATGTCGCCCGCATAGAGCTGCACGATATCGCCCACCACCAGCTCGCGCATCGGGATTTCACGTGGCGTTCCTTTTTGCCCAGCGTGTTCGCGACGAACGACCGTCGCGGTGGTGCGAACCATCGCTTTCAGCGCTTCGGCCGATTTGGCCGAGCGGTGTTCCTGCCAGAAGCGCACCAGTCCGCTGAGGGCAACCATGGTGCCGATGATTATCACCGTCGTCAGGTCGCCGTCTTCGCCATGGCTGGTGGGCAGCCAGTAGTCGGTGAAGAAGCTGATCCCGGCGAGAATGGCGAGCACATAAATAAACGGGTTGTTAAACGCCATCAGCAGCTGGATCAGCGCGTGCGGTGGCTTGTCATGAGTCACTTCGTTCAGGCCATCCCGCTCCAGCCGGGCATTTGCCTGGGCTTCCTGCAGCCCTTCCCGGGTAGTGTTGAGGTTGACCAGGGTTTCTGCGATACCGTTTTGGGCTTCCTGGGCGGCACGCATAGACAGCGTGCTTTTTTTATTTCGGTTCTTGATTTGTACCGTCATGGTGCTGCTCCTGTCGCCGGGCGGCAGCAGGCTTTTTACGGTAAGACCCGGATTAAGGGCGGCCGAAAATAGCCCGATGTCGCATCAGCGATCGGTTTTAATTAATTTCGCACAGGGCTTCCCGCTGTTTATTATTAAAAATAAACAGGCGTGAAGTTTATATTTTGTTTTATTTGGACGTGATTATTCCTGCCGATGTACAAGTATGAATACATCAGTGAATAAACAGGTACCAGCAGTGACTTAACTCAGCGTGACGCACGAAAACGGGCTGCGGCATAGCGCGCAGACACGGCCTACGGCGTAACGGCTGAATCAGGCGACGAAGGGGCGACTTTGTGGGTCTTCGCCATCAGAGAAGCGGCAACGACGCTCCAGCTGGCCGGTGACAGGACTGACGCGCCAGTTAGTAATGCGTTGATTCAACTCGATGATTTTCGAAGAGAATATAGAGCTTTGCTGTTTTTTTCGCGCAGACGACGCCCGATCGCGGGGCGGCCGGACACGCAGCGTTGATGTCATGGTTTTGACACCAGGAAAAAGGGTAGATTTGAAGTTCATAACACACCTCGGGACCGTGAAAACTCTGGGCGAGGTGGGACAACACGAGAGCATCAGGCTCCGGCGAGACACACCAAAACGAAGAAGTGATCACAATCGATTTTATGTTTACTTGTCCGAATAACCGTTAAGGCCATATTCGGACCGCTACTAAATTCAGTATCCATTAGTCTCTTATGTCAGATTAGGAAAGGCCACAACTTAGGCCCATGAAATCTACCCATAGCCAATGTTATTGTCAACCCATTCATATCAATTTAAATCTTCGTTTATATTTTGTGTAGAAACATCAAATCGTAGATTTAATCATTGGTGTTTTTCGGACGGTCGTAAAAAGGAAAAATAGCGGTCAGTGCGTTCAATTGTGGACCACCCTCGGCGCTGCGTCAGATAACGCGCTTTATCCCTGCACCGCAGCCGGAAAAACCGCCGCCAGCCATTCAATAAAGACGCGGAGCCGGGGCGGCACGTGCCGGTGCCGGGCATAGACGACGTGAAAGGGATAGGGGGCCGGGCGCCAGGCGGCGAGGATCTCCACCAGCTTGCCACTTGCCAGCGCGGGTTTTAGCGAATAGGTAAAGGTTTGCACAATGCCTAAGCCCGCCTCGCCGGCGGCAATATGCGCGTTGCTCTCATTGATGCCGAGATGGGGCTCTGTCTTGAGCTCGGTACTGACGCCGTGACGCGTAAAGCGAAACGGAAACGCTCTGCCGCTGGCCGGCGACAGATAGCTGATGAGCTGGTGGCCATGATGGAGTTCATCCGGCGAGGCGGGCGTGCCGCAGCGCTGAAGATAGCCAGGGGTGGCGCAGGTGACCAGCGTCGCCTCGCCGATTTTACGGGCGATCAGCGTCGAGTCATCCATCGGCCCGCCGCGGATGGCGCAGTCAATATTGCCGCTGATGAGGTCCGCGGGTTTATCGGCCACCTGCAAATCGATACGGATATCCGGCCAGGCGGTCATAAAGTCCGCCAGCAGCGGGATCAGCACATCGCACGCGGTCGACCCACCGATGGCGATCCGTAGATGGCCCTTCGGCTTATTGTGGGCGGTATTGAAGGAGGCGTCGATCTCTTCCAGGTCTTCCAGCAGGCAGCGAGCTTTTTCATAGTACTCCCGTCCTTCCGGCGTCACGGTAATACGCCGGGTGGTGCGCTGCAGGAGGGAAACCCCCAGGTGCGCTTCCAGTTGCTTGATGGTTTTGCTGAGCGTGGCGTTGGGCATATCCAGCGAGTCCGCGGCGCGGGTAAAGCTGCCGGCTTCGACAACGCGGGTGAAGGCTTTGAGGGCTGAAAATCGGTCCATTATTCGCAGTATCCTGGTTAGCGGGCGTCCATTATCCACGGAGGGGAAAAGTGTTTTTCAGATTAGGCCATTTTTCCGCCTCTTTGAGGCGATTACAGTGCTTTCCATACCCGGCGGGGCGCTTTCGCGAGCCTGGCCTGTTTATACTCTAACCAAGGAAATGCACCATGAGCAAAAAACTTGCGGATAAAGTGGCGTTAGTGACCGGCGGCAGCACCGGGATTGGCCTGGCGTCGGCGAAAGCGCTGGCGGAGCAGGGCGCGAAGGTGTATATCACCGGCCGCCGACAGGAGGAGCTGGATGCGGCGGTAAGATTCATCGGGCCCGCCGCCCGCGGGATCCGCGCCGACGCCGCCGTGTTAAGCGACCTTGACGCGGTATTTGCGACTATTGCCGACGAGTCCGGCCGCCTGGATGTGCTGTTCGCCAATGCTGGCGGCGGGGATATGCTGCCGCTCAGCGCCATCACCGAGGCGCACGTCGAGCGGATTTTCGCCACCAACGTGCGCGGGGTGGTGTTCACCGTCCAGAAAGCGCTGCCGCTGCTCACCGACGGCGCCTCGGTGATTTTGACCGGCTCTACGGCGGCAGTCAAAGGGACGGCGAACTTCAGCATCTATAGCGCCAGTAAAGCTGCGGTACGCAGCCTGGCGCGCTCCTGGGCGCTGGAGGTGAACGATCGCGGGATCCGCATCAATGTCGTCAGCCCGGGGCCGGTGCGTACCCCGGGTCTGGGAGGACTGGTTGCGGAGGCGGACCGTCAGGGCTTGTTCGACGCCCTGGCCGCCAGCGTACCGCTCGGGCGGCTGGGCGAGCCGGAGGAGATTGGCAGGGCGGTGGTATTTTTAGCGTCTGACGAGTCGAGCTTTATTAACGCCGCAGAGATCTATGTCGACGGTGGAATGGCGCAAATCTAAGCACAGTCTGTCGCCAGGCGAGCCGCCCCGGCGGATGCCGGGGGGCTCGTGGTTATGGCGATCGCTTACTCACCGCTCGGGTGGGCAGCTTATTGCGCGCCCAGCTGTTTCATCAGCGTCAGGTTATCTTCAATATGCCAGTTGGCGGCAATTTTACCGCCGCTGATCTGATAGATATCGGTGGCGATAAAATCGATATTTTGTCCCTTACCCTTCCGGGTGCCGAAGGTCCCGGTAAAGTGGCCATGAAAATGTAAGTGTGAGACCACCCGGTCACCGGCCACAATCATTTGTTCGACATCACAGCGTAAATCCGGCACCGCCTGACGAAACGCTCTGGAGGCGAGGATCGCGCCTTCCGGCCCTTGCCGACGCCCTTCCGGGGGCGTTTTATCGATAAAATTCCCCGCCAGCGCCGCCCGGGCCAGCGCTTCATCACCGGTATTCCAGAACGTGGCGTATTGCCTGGCGACATATTCATTGGCGACGCGTGTGGCAGGGGGAAGGCCGTTGTCAACGATGAGCTGGGCTGGCTTCAGCAAACCCTGCGGGGCTGAAAACGCGGAGCCGGATATCCCGGCAAGCAGCAGCGCTGTGGCGCAGCGCCGCAGCGCGATGCCGCGTCTGGCCTGCGCGCAGACAACAGCGAAACTACGGCTGGCAGGTAACATTTTGCGGGTCATTTTCACTCTTTAAGCTCCGTATAGAAGGGATAGTCGGTATAGCCCACCTCTGTCCCGCCAAACAGCGTGGCGGGATCGCTGACGGTCGCCAGCGGCCAGCGGTGCTGAAGCCGCTGCGGCAGGTCAGGATTAGCAATAAACGGCCGGCCGAAAGCCACCAGGTCGGCGAAACCGGCGGTGAGGATACGTTCCGCCTTTTGCTGATCGTAATTGCCGGCCACGATCAGGGTGCCGCTGAAGGTCGCGCGCAGCGTGTCACGAAAGTGCTGGGGAACGGCTGGCGCATCGTCCCAGTCCGCCTCCGCCAGGTGGATAAAGGCGATACCCTGCTGTTCGCACCAGGCCGCCAGGGCAAGGATGGCGTCGATCACCTGCGGGTCGTTCATCCCGCGCTGGGTAATGAAGGGGGAAAGGCGGATGCCCGTCCGCTCGCGGCCAATGACGTCGCCGATGGCGGTCAGCACCTCCTGGGCAAAACGGATCCGGTTGCTCAGGCTACCGCCGTACTCATCAGTACGCTGGTTGGCGGTACGCCGCAGGAACTGGTCGATCAGATAGCCATTGCCGCCGTGCACTTCCACGCCGTCAAATCCCGCCGCTATCGCATTGCGCGCCGCCTGACGGTAATCGGCGACAATACGCTGAATATCCGATCGGGAGAGCGCCCGCGGCGGTGGGCAGTCCACCATCTGGCCCCGGCCTTGCTCATCCACCACCCAGACCTGGGCGTCCGGCGCCAGCGCCGACGGGGCCACGGGTTGCCCATCCGCATGAAAACGAGCGTGCGACATCCGCCCCACGTGCCAGAGCTGAGAAAAGATAACGCCGCCAGCCTGGTGAACGGCCCCGGTCGTCAGCTGCCAGCCGGCAATCTGCTCAGCGGAATGCAGGCCAGGCGTCCAGGAGTATCCCTGTCCCTCAGGAGAGATTTGCGTCGCCTCCGTGACGATCAATCCGGCGCTGGCGCGCTGGCGGTAATATTCCGCCATCAGCGCGGAGGGGATATTTCCGGGCTGCAGGGCGCGCGCCCGGGTCATGGGAGCCATGACGATGCGGTTTTTCA
The DNA here is from genome assembly GCF_033100215.1 of Klebsiella sp. w6. NCBI lineage: Bacteria > Pseudomonadati > Pseudomonadota > Gammaproteobacteria > Enterobacterales > Enterobacteriaceae > Klebsiella > Klebsiella sp. w6. The sequence goes on along the minus strand of NZ_CP136907.1, from coordinate 3,418,237 downwards.
ACGGCAGCGTGCCGATGCGGTAACGATCGAAAAGTGAGAGCCTGTTCATACGGGTGTCCCTTGCGAGTGGAATGAAAATCACTTTACAGTCGGGATCTGAATTTGATAATTAGGCTAAAAACAGATTCACTTTTCAGGAAATACGAAAAATGGGCAAGCTGGAAGATATGGCGCTGCTGGTGGCTGTCGCCGAGGCGGGGGGACTCTCCGCCGCCGGCAGACGGTTATCGCTCTCACCGGCCACCATGACGGCCCGCCTGAAGGCGATGGAGGAGCGCTACCAGACCCGCCTGTTCCATCGTTCCACGCGCGCGATCACCCTGACCAGGGCGGGGGAAGATTTTTATCATGCCGCGCGGCGCGTACTGGAGGAGGCCCGTCACGCCGAATCGTTGCTGACGCAAAAGGAAGGGGTGCTGAGCGGCAATATTCGTCTTTCCGCCCCCTCCGACTTTGGCCGACAGTATCTTAGCCCGGCCATCGTCGACTTTTCCCGCCGTCACCCGGAGGTCACGTTTTCCGTGTTCTTAGGGGAGCGCGTGGAGGATCTGGTCGCCAACCGGCTGGATATGAGCATTCGCGTCGGTAACCTGCCAGACAGTAGTTTGGCGATCCGCCATATCCGCCCCAACCACCGGGTGCTGGTGGCTTCGGAGGCTTATCTTGCTACCCACGGAACGCCTGCCTCCCTCGACGAGTTGCACCATCACCGCTGTCTGGCGCTGGAGCGGCACGGTGTGGTGATGAATGAATGGCGCTTCGAGGAGGCGGGAAAGGAGCGCGTGGTGCGGGTGACGCCGGCGATGGTCTGCGACGATGGGGCACTGCTGCGGCAGTGGGCGCTCAGCGGGGCGGGGATCGCCGGTAAATCATGGTGGGATGTGAAGAGGGATGTCGAGGAGGGACGGCTTCAGGTGCTGTTTGCCGAGCGCTTCACCGGATTCAGCCCCTTAGACCGCAAGGAGGTTGGGCTGCAGTTTGTCTTTCCCCAGCGAAAGCTGCAGCCGCCGCAGGTGTCGGCGTTTATGACGTTTTTTATCGACTGGCTGGGGGAGTCATCCCCCTCCAGCGCGAGGCGAAGGTGAGCAGAACATGACCTCAGCGCATCTGGCTGAGGATAATACGATCGAAAAGACGGTCGCCCAGCCAGACACGCATCCGGATAAGCAGTTTGGCATACTTACCGACGGCATAACGGGGGCGTGGATTTGAGGCCTTCACCGCGACCAGGACCGCCTCGGCGATCGTCTGCGGGTCGCTGCCGGTGCCATGGCCGTACGTTTTTTGGATCGACAGGGCGACCCCTCTTACCAACTGACCATACGGTCCTGTGGCCGAACGTTTGACAATACTTTCACTGGCCGCATCGCCGAAGCCGGTTTCAATCACTCCAGGTTCGATGATAACCACCTTGATGCCGAAGTCGGCAACTTCCAGCCGCAGGCAGTCTGACCACCCCTCAAGTGCATGTTTGGTGGCGTGGTACCATGCGCCGAGGACGCTATACATCTTCCCGCCCATGGAAGAGATATTGACAATATATCCGCGACGGCGGGCGCGCATCGCGGGAAGCAGTAGTTGCGTGAGATGCGCCGCGCCGAAGAGATTGACCTCAAACTGGTAGCGAGCCTCATCGATACCGATCTCTTCGACCGGGCCATACAGGCCAAAACCGGCATTATTGACCAGTACATCGACCCCTCCGGTCTGAGACAGAATGGTGTTCACGACCGCCAACCGATCGTCCTGTCGTGAGAGATCCATCTGCAGGCATTGGGCCCCTAGCGAAGCCAGATCGTCCATTTTCCCGAGCTGCCGGGCAGCAACGTAAACCTGGTAACCCTCCTGGATAAGACGACGGGCAATGGCTTTCCCCATCCCTGACGATGCGCCGGTGACCAGCGCGGTTTTCTTTTCCTGAATAAACATAAGCACCTCGGCAAGTAGACTGCGCTGAGTGTGCCTGCTGTCAGGCGCGGTGTCGCTGGCACGGTGCGCCACAATACTGGCAAAGCGCGCCATGACGCGCGCTTAGTTGAGGCGCATCATGTCTCTGAGGGTTTCTGGCGTCTGGCCGGTCCACGCCATAAAAGCCCGATAGAAGGAATTCGGATCTTCAAAACCGAGCAGAAAGGCGATCTCATAACCGGAAAGCGTGGTATTGAGAAGATAGTGGCGAGCCAGCGCTTCGCGACAAGCGTGAACAAGGGCGCGATAATTCTCTCCCTCCTGCTCCAGCCTGCGCTGCAGGGTGCGTTTGCTCATTCCCAGACGTTGCGCCGTATTGTCGATAGAGGCGTCGTTGCCCGGCAGAAGCTCCAGCAGGACTGCATGAACACGTTCAGCCGTTGAGGCCTGATCGCTAAGCTGGCTGAGACGACGCTGCAGCTCCGGCTCAAAGACCTGCCACATACCTTCGTTCACCGTCAAAAAGGGCCGCAGGGCATCAGCGGCGGCAAAGCTGATGGTCGCCCGCTTTCCATGCTGTATGGTTGTGCCGAAGAAGGCTGAAAAGTGGTGGGTCTGCTGGCGGGTGAGGGGCTTTGAGAGCGTTACTTTCACGGCCTGAACCGGTTCGCGGGTGGCCAGTCGGTTCAGACGAAGTAAAAATGCCAGCTCTGCCACTTCCAGAGAGGCAGGGATTTCTGTTGCTCCCAGCCAGCGCGGAGACACTGTCAGCGTGCCGTTCTGCACGACCGTCGTCTCCAGCACCATGGGGGCAATAAGCAGTTTATACTTGGCCAGCCGCTGGACCGCCTGCATCATGTGGGTACTACACAAGGCGGCGAACAGCGGGGGATCAAACACTTCCGCAGAGACCCTTTCTACAAAGGGCAAAGGAAAGGCCTGATCGTCGCTTTCTTTTTCCAGCACGCGCCAGAAACGCAGATACTCATCGGTAGTCAGACCGCGATTGATGTCTGAAGAAAAGGTGTCGTCCGGCAAACCGGCCTGGCGGAGGAGATGTTCAGGCTCCATCCCTGCGTCTTTGAGCAGCGCTCGCCAACGGAGATTGAGAGAAAAAGTGCGGTTGCGTGCCATGGTGAAATTTCCAGCAGTGAACAGGGCTTTGATGTGCAACGCCCCCTGATAAGAGCATACCTTTTCCCACCCGCCAGTGACATTCCTCTTGCGCCATATTTGAAGTAAAGCACGCCAGCAATGAGAAGGGGGAACGGATGTGACCCGCGGGGTCGTTAGCCACCTATAGAGTCTTGATCTCAAATATGATTAGATAGCTTTCACTTAAAACCAGTAAGTAGCTGCCATGAATCTCAGGGAAAAAATCATTAATGAATTCGGCGGGTTGTCGCCCGAGCTGCAACGCGCCGCCGAGTTCTCACTGCAAAATGCCAGCCAACTGGTGGTGTTATCGATGCGTGCCTTCGCGGCGGAAGCCGGGGTAAAACCGGCGACGCTGCTGCGTCTGGCGCAGCGGCTGGGTTACCGCGGCTGGAGCGAGCTGAAAAGCGATTTCATTGACGACCTGGGGCTGCGCAATGATACGTACGTATCAAAAGCGGAAAAAATGATGGCCCGCGGCACGCAAACGCAGCTGTATAAAGAGGTTTTTCAGGCGCATCAGGCGAATCTGACCTTTACGCAAAACGAAAATGCGCAGGAGATGGAGCAGGCGGTGACCTTGCTCGATAGCGCGGAGAATGTCTATATCTGCGGATTCCGCGCCAGCTTTCCAATCGCGTGGTCGCTGTTTTATGTCTATCGACTGTTCAACCGGCAGGTATCGTTAATCGATGGCCTGGCCAGCAATATCGAAGTTTTCACCCGCGAACTGACCAACCGGGATTGCGTCTTACTCACCAGCTTTGCGCCCTATTCACGCGAATCACTGGATGTTTTACGGGCAGCCCGGCAGGCAGGGGCGAAGATCCTCGCCATTACCGACTCGCCGGTTTCCCCCTTAGCGCAGGCGGCAGACTGCACGCTGCTGTTTTCCATCGACAGTCCGTCATTTTTCCCTTCCGTGGTCTCCGGCATGGGGCTGGCGGAGTGTTTACTGGCGATGCTGGTGGTGCGCCACGGCCGGGAGGCGGTGAGTAAAATTGAAAGTGCCGAACGCTATCTTATCGATTCTGGCGTCTATGTGATCCCCGGTAAATCCTGATAAATGATTCAAATGTATCTGGTATAAGAATTATGGATGCATTTATATCTTTATTTCGTTGACGTGATCCAAATGGATCCTGCAAGATACGCTCAATTAATGTAGCGGATTCAGGAGCAGAACCCAGTATGAGTCATGTCATTCACCGCAGCCTGCGTAGCACGCCGATCGTGGCCTCACGTGCCCAGGGGGCCTATATCTTTGATGCCCAGGGAAAGCCGTATCTTGATGCCTGCGGCGGGGCGGCGGTTTCCTGCCTCGGACACGCACACCCTGATGTGCTGGCGGCGATGCACCGCCAGATCGATCAGCTGGCCTATGCGCATACCAGTTTTTTTACCAGTGATGTCGTGGAACAGCTGGCCGAACATCTCACCCGCACGGCACCCGGCGAGCTTAACTATGCCTACTTTGTCTCGGGCGGATCCGAAGCAATAGAGACGGCGCTGAAGATAGCGCGGCAGTACTTTGTGGAGATCGGCCAGCCATCGCGCACCCGATTTATCGCCCGTAAACAGAGCTATCACGGCAATACGCTGGGCGCGCTGGCGGTGGGCGGTAACGAATGGCGCCGTCGCCAGTTTGCCCCCTTATTAATGGATGTTATCCGCGTCTCAGCCTGCAATGAGTACCGCGATCGCCGGGCTGACGAGACCCAGCAACAGTATACCGAACGTCTGCTTAATGAGCTGGAGCAAGCCATCCTTGAGGCCGGCCCGGAAACGATTATCGGTTTCTGTGCGGAAACCGTGGTGGGGGCGACGACGGGGGCCACGCCGCCGACGCCGGGCTATCTGAAGGGGGTGCGCCGCCTGTGCGATAAATACGGCATCCTGTATATCGCCGATGAGGTGATGTGCGGTATGGGGCGTACCGGGACGCTGCACGCGTTTGAACAAGACGACGTGGTGCCTGATTTAGTAACCATCGCCAAGGGACTCGGCGGGGGTTATCAGCCGATTGGGGCGGTACTGGCGAGTGAGACCATTGTTTCCGCGCTGAAGGCGGGCAGCGGGTTGTTCCAGCATGGCCACACTTACATTTGTCATGCTACCGCCGCGTCGGCAGCTCTGGCGGTGCAGCAGGTGATTGCGCGCGATAATTTACTGGCTGCCGTCAAACAGCAGGGCGCCTATCTGCAACAGGCCCTGCGCGAGGTGCTGGGTGAGTTACCGCATGTCGGCGATACGCGCGGACGCGGCCTGTTTGCCGGCGTCGAGCTGGTGCGCGATAAAGACAACAAAACCCCGTTCGATCCTGCCCTGAAGCTGCATGCTGCGATCAAAGCAAATTGTATGGCGCGTGGGTTGATGGTCTACCCCATGGGCGGCACGATCGATGGTCAGTATGGCGATCACATCCTGATCGCGCCGCCGTTTATCATCACCCCGGCGCAGATCGACTTTGTGGTCGATACGCTGAACAGCGTGATCCGCGAAGAGACGGGAAAATTATGATCAATCGTTTACCGCCCCTGGCGGAACAGGAATGGGACGAGCGGCAACGTCAGTTAGCGGAAGAGATCATCAATGGGCCGCGCGGCGCCTTACTGCCGCCTTTTGAGCCGCTGCTGCGTAGTCCCGAGCTGATGGCGCATGCCCAGCGTATGGGGGAGTATTTACGTTATCGCAGCGCGCTGGGTCAGCGTCTTTCTGAACTGGCGATTTTGCTGACAGCACGGCACTGGTCACAGCCGGTAGAGTGGGCGATCCATGCGCCAATAGCACGTGAGAAGGGCATCTCTGCCGCGGCGGTGCGGGCGATTAAGCAACGGCGCCCGCCAGACGATCTCCGGCCCGATGAGCAGGTGATCTATGACTTCTGTCAGCAACTGCATCAGCAGCAAAAGGTGAGTGATAGCACCTGGCAACAAGCCGTTGATTTATGGGGTGAGAAGGGCGTGGTAGATCTGATTGGGATAAACGGTTATTACAGTTTTCTCTCCATGGTGATGAACAGCGCCCAGACGCCCGTACCGGATACCACCGACTCTCTATTTTCTGAATAAATTAGCCTTTTCATTCGGGCGCATAATAATGCGCCCTGCATATCAAGTGTTGTTATTGGTTCTTCCGGCGATATATATCGCAGGCTGATATTCGTTGCATGCCATTTCATTGACGCTGAGGGTAATTATGACTGGACTATTTAATAAATTAAAACTGACGCTGGCTTTGGTTATTTGTTCAGCCAGTTTTGTGACAGCAGCCCAGGACAAAATAACGGTGGGCGTGGATACCGCCTTTGTCCCTTTTGAATTTAAACAAGGTGATAAATATGTCGGCTTTGATATCGATTTGTGGGATGCTATCGCAAAGAAAATGCATATCAGCTACGAATTAAGGCCGATGGATTTCGGCGGCCTCATCCCCGGGCTGCAGTCGCGTAATCTGGACGTGGCGATGGCCGGCATAACCATTACCGATGCGCGTAAACAGGTCGTGGATTTCAGTGATGGGTATTATAATGCCGACCTGTTAATAGCCGTGAAAAGTACTGATAATTCCATTGCCAAATTCAGTGATTTGACCGGGAAAAAAGTTGGCCTTAAGCAGGGGACGGCGGCGGCCAGCTTTATGAAAAGCAAATATAAAGCGAATTATATCGAGTTCCCGAACATCGATAACGCCTACCTTGATCTGCAGGCCGGCAATCTCGATGCCGTCGTTCACGATTCGCCAAATGTCCTTTACTACGTGAAGACGGCGGGTAATGGCAAGGTCAAATCCACCGGGGAGACGGACAGCATTCTGCCACAGCAATATGGCTTTGCGATGCAGAAAAACAGCAGCCTGACGCCAAAAGTGAACCAGGCTCTACAGGCCCTGCGTGCCGATGGTACCTACGACAAGATTTACGTAAAGTGGTTTGCTAAACAGCCGAAATAACCCTGCCAGGTCGGAGCGATCCGACCTCATTTCTTCTTGACGGGTAGAATGATGAATTTTGACAGTCGCTATATTTGGGATGCTTTACCGCTGCTGATGCAGGGCTTGCAGCTGACGCTGATTATCTCTTTGTCCGGTTTGTTAGGTGGGTTAATCATTGGCTTGCTGGCGGGAACCTGCCGCGCATTAGGCGGGACAATATCAAAAACGGTATCGCTGGTGTTTGTGGAATTAATCCGCGGAACGCCGATCATGGTGCAGGTGATGTTTATCTACTTCGCCCTGCCGATGGTGTTGCCGGTGCGTATTGACCCGGTTCCTGCCGCTATTATCACCATTGTGATTAACTCCGGCGCTTATATAGCGGAGATCACCCGGGGCGCGATTCTGTCGATCAATAAAGGTTTTAAAGAAGCCAGCCTGGCGATGGGGTTATCGCCACGCAGCACCCTATTACATGTCATTATGCCGCTGGCTTTTCGGCGAATGATCCCGGCATTAGGCAATCAGTGGATTATCAGTATAAAAGATACCTCGCTATTTATTGTGATTGGCGTGGCAGAATTAACCCGCCAGGGACAAGAGATTATTGCCGGTAACTTTCGGGCACTGGAGGTTTGGACGGCGGTGGCGATGATTTATCTGTTTTTGACATTGTGCCTGAGCTTCCTGCTGAAACAACTTGAGAAAAGGATCCATATTTTATGAGCATGGTTGAATTTAGCGCGGTAGCGAAAAACTTCGGCGCCACTCAGGTGCTGCACGATATCAATTTAAAGATTGAAGCGGGCGAGGTGGTGGTGATCATTGGCCCGTCCGGCTCGGGAAAATCGACCCTGTTGCGCTGCATTAACAAGCTGGAGGAGATCTCTTCGGGAACGCTGCTGGTGGCGGGCATGCATATTACGGATCCGCACGCGAATGAGTGTGATATTCGCCGCGAAGCCGGTATGGTGTTTCAACAGTTTCATTTATTTCCGCATCTGACCGCCCTTGAGAATGTCATGTTTGGTCCGGTTCGCGTGCGTAAGCAGAGTAAGGCCGCGGCGCGGGAGCAGGCGCTGGCGTTGCTGGACCGCGTGGGTCTGCGCGAACGCGCCAACCACTATCCGGCAGAGCTCTCGGGGGGACAGCAGCAACGCGTGGCGATAGCTCGTGCCCTGGCGGTAAAACCCAAAATGATGTTATTTGATGAGCCAACATCCGCTCTCGATCCCGAACTGCGGCATGAGGTGTTAAAGGTCATGCGCTCGCTGGCCGAAGAGGGCATGACGATGGTGATTGTGACCCATGAGATTGGCTTTGCCAGAGAGGTGGCTTCCCGGTTGATCTTTATTGATGGCGGCACCATTGCCGAAGATGGTTCACCTGAGGTGCTGCTCACTGCCAGCAGCAATCCGCGTCTGCAAGAGTTTTTGCAACACGTATCCTGAACATAAGTGAATGATAAAAATATGAAAACAATCGCAATCCGTGGTTCCGCCTATGCGGTCGGTCAGCAGCTTGGCGCGTTTGGTCGTGAGGCCTGGCATACTAAAATCAGGCAAACAGCGCTGTGGCAAACCGTAACCGCCCTGAAAACGGCGGAGCAAACCCAGCGCATGCGCGCAGCCGTCCAGGCTCAGTGGCCGCAGATCTGGCAGGAGCTGGAGGGCATGGCGGAGGGGCTGCAGGCGCCGGTGGATGAGGTGTTTGCCTGGAACTGTCGCGGCGATCTGGTGCGTTCGACGTCGGATGGCTGCACTACCCTGGCGGGGATAAGCGCTGAGGGCGAGTTAATTATTGCGCATAATGAAGATGGCTTCCCGCAGCTGCGCGGTGACTGCGCCATCGTCCACGTGACACCGGATGTGGGCCTCGCCTTCACCAGCTTCGCCTACCCCGGCTCCCTGTGCGGGCACACCTTCGCGGTGAATGAGAAAGGGATAGTCAATACGGTCAACAATATTCGTGCTGTGCATCGTCCGGAGGGGATGCCGCGCCAGATACTGGCCCGCGCATCGCTGAATGCCACCACGTTAGATGAGGCCATTACCCTGCTGACCGCGACACCGCGCGCGGGCGCGTTTCACCACACACTGGGTCAAATGGGCGATAGCCGTCTGTTTAGCGTGGAAGCTACCGGCTCCGGCAGCTCAGTGCGCCAGCTGACCGCCACCTTTGGGCATGCTAACCATCTGATCCATCCCCAGCTTGCGACCATTGAACAGATCGTGACCGGGAGCTCCGGCTCACGCCAGCAGCGCCTGGACGTGTGGCTGGCGACGAACCCGTCGCTGGATGGGGTGACAGCGAAAGCGATGCTCTCCGACCAGCATGATCCGCTGTTACCGATTTACCGGCTGTCTGCGGAAGATCCGGATGACGAAAATACGCTGGCGACGGCCATTTTTACCCTGAGCGCGACCCGGGTCGCATGGCAGGTCTTCACCCTGGATCGTGAAAACGCGGTTTTGCAGGGCAGCCTTTAGCCGACTGAGGGCGCTTTCAGCAGGGCGATCAGCAGCGTACTGCACGCCATGATCCCCGCCGCCAGCCACACCATGCCTGACAAGCCCGCAGTGGCGATCAGCTGGCCGCCGACAAGCGCCCCGGTGCCGATGGCGGCATTAAAAATAGCCACGTAAATGGCTGACGCCGGCTGGGCGACCGCGCCTGCGCTGCGCAGCAGCCAGGTCTGTAAGCCGACGAACACGATCGCGATACCGGCGCCCCACAGGGCTAACAGCAGCCCGCTAAAACAGAAAGGCAGGGGCGCAAGCCGTCCGGTGCCGAGGAGCGCCAGCGCGCCTCCGCTCAGCAGCAGTGAAGCAAAAATCAGCCCCTTCAGATGACGGTCAATAAGCTTACCCGCGATAACGTTACCCACCAGCCCGGAAACCCCTGACAACAGCAGCAGGCCGGAGAGGGCGGTCGCCGGTACTCCCTGAAGTGTTATCAGCAGCGGTTCAACGTAGGTGAAGGCGGCAAAGTGAGCGGTAATGATGCAGGCCGTGGCGCCATACAGGCCGCAGAGCAGCGGATTACGGAAGATATCGCGATAAACACCCAGCCTGACGGGGGTGGACGCGGCCAGCGCGGGCAGCGTCGAGCATAGCACTGCCGCTGCGGCCAGTGACAGCAGGGCCACCGCCAAAAACGCGTGTCGCCAGCCCGCCAGGGTGGCGATAAAGCTCGCCAGCGGTACCCCCACAACGCTTGCCGCCGACACGCCGCCAAAAATGATTGCCGTAGCCAGCCCCAGCCGGTGTGGCGGGACCAGCTGCGCGGCGACGATGCCAATTAAGGCCCAGAAGGCGCCATGCGCCAGGGCGCCAATCATGCGGGCGCTCATCAGGGCGAACATGGAATAAGACCGGGTCGCGGCGAGGCAGGAAAGCGCCAGGGTCAGCATCAGCCCGACCAGCAGCGCCTTGCGTGAAATACGCGCCGGCATCGCGCCGGAAAGCAGGGCCGCCAGGGCGCCCACCCAGCCGTAGGCGGTGACGGCAAGCCCCATACCGGATTCCGTCTGGTGAAAATCCGCCGCCAGGGCGCTGAGCATGCCCACCGGCGCCAGTTCGCTGGTGACGATCGAAAAGGCGCAGATCCCGAGCGCAATGACGGCTATCCAGACGCGCGCCGGGGTTGGGTTAAGGGGTAAAGCAATCTCTTTCATGTCAGGCGTATCCTAAGAAGAGGGAAGTCGCGCATGGTGCACGGACGTTCAGGTGAGGAGAGAACCGGCGATCGGATGGCCAGTTTGTCTCCGCGAGTGGCGTGCAGTATCATCCCTGCGAAAACGATAAAAAAGAGCAGAAAACGGAGAACCGTTTTCCATAATTGGAAAGTAGATGACAGCAGAGTTTAACTGGGATGATGCGCGCATCTTCCTCGCCATCGCCCGGGCGGGAACGCTAAGCGGCGCCGCCGACAAGATGAACATGGGGATTGCCACGGTGTCCCGCAGGCTGGATCGGCTGGAACAGTCGCTGAAAGTCCCGCTTTTTAGCCGCCATCAGAGCGGCTATCGCCTGACCGACGATGGCGAAGCCCTGCTCGCGCGGGCGGAGGCGCTGGAATACGCAGGCCTGGCGTTCGGCGAGGCGGCGCAACTGCAGGGGCATGTCGCCGGGGTTGTCCGCCTGGCTACCTCGGATAACCTGGCCACGCACTTTATTCTGCCCTCCCTGAAAGGGCTCCTGGACCACTATCCTGACCTGCGGGTGGAGGTGCTGAGCGGCGTGCAGCCGGTGAACCTGCATCGTCGGGATGCCGATCTGGCGATCCGCATGGTCAAGCCTGACGCCGGGCATTTGACCTTAAAGCGGCTGGGGACGGTGGGGTTTGGCGTCTATGGCGCCGCCAGCTATCTGGCCGGTGCGGACGGCCTGTCGCTGAGCGAGGCGGACTTTGTGGGGTGGCCGGAGACTCACCAGCACCTGCCGGCCGCCCAATGGATCACGCGCACCCTGCGAGGACGACCGTGTAAAGTCGAAGCCAATACGCTCGTGGCCCAGGTTTCCGCGGTATCAGCGGGACTTGGACTGGGCGTCCTGCCGCACTTTATGGCGCGGGCCAACGGGCTGCAGTGCCTGCAGCCGGAGATCGGTGCGGATCAGACACTTTGGCTGGTGATGCATTCCGACCTGGCCGGGTCCAGACGCGTGCGGGTTATCGCCGACCATCTCATCACCCTCTTTGCGGACCATCAAGACCGGCTGGCGTTGCCCTGACGCTAACGCTCAGGGGATCACCCGCGCCGTTCTCAGCTGCGAAAACAGGCTGAAAAACATCTCGTCTGTGGCCTGCATCCGCTGGAAGCCAGCCCGGCGCAGTTTACTGCCATCGCCAAACATATCGTACTGCCAGCCGAACACGAAATCGGCAAACTGACCATCGCTCAGACGCAGAATGTCCGCTTCCACCAGCCGCTCTCCGGCCAGCTCGCGCCAGACGGCACGGTAGTCATTGAATAGCTGATGAAATGAGAGCCTGACGGGCGGGGCGCATTCCAGTTCAAACCACTGCGCGATGCGCGGCCACAGCTCGCACCAGCGCCAGATATCACCATTATTGACGTTGAAGGCCTCGTTTTCCCCCGCCGGTGAGGTGGCGGCCCACAGCGTGGCCTCCGCCAGCAGGTCGGCGTCAGTATGATCGACAATGCTGTGCCAGGTGGTTAACGTGCCGGGAAAGCGCAGCGGTAAGCCCAGGGCTTTGCACAGTGACGCATACAGCGCGATGCTCAACGCAAGATTCATGGCATTACCCGGCACCGGGCTGCCCACCACGCCGGGCCTGATAGCGCTCCAGTGCCAGGTTTTGCCTTGTTGAAAGTGGCGGAGCCACGCAAGTTGAGCGGCGTTAAATTCAGCCCCGGGTACGCCGGGGTCGCTTTCCCGCGCCGGGGTTTTAAAGGGGCCAAGATGGGCGCCATACACTTTATACCCCTGCATCAGGCTGACCGCCTGCAGCGGGGCGTTTTGTTCGACGTGGCTGACCAGATTACGCAGCATGCTAACGTTCGGCTCCACCATCTCGCTCCAGTTTCCGGCATTCATCCAGGCACTGTAAAAAATGTGGGTCACGGTGGACAGCGGCTGGAGCGCTTGCGCACTGTGCCGGGCATCGCGTAAATCGACGTGAATCATCGGGATCGCCCCCGGTTGCGACAGGGCGCGGTGGCTGAGGCCGATAACCTCCCATCCACGATGTAACAGGGTGTTGACCAGCTGGCGGCCAACGATGCCGCTGCTGCCAGCGACCAGTGCGACCTGAGAGGATGTCTTGTTCATGGTGTTTCTCCTGGGAAGGTGACCGACACAGTGTGCTAGATTATTTTTTTGCCACCTATCCCATGAAACGGATGACACTTATCAGCAGAATCATGAAATGAATAATAAGCTCACCGCCATCGCCACCTTTCTGCGCGTTGCCGAAGCCGGCTCATTTTCCGCAGCCGCCCGGCAGCTCGGGATGAAGCAATCTGCCGTCAGTCAGCAGATCGCCGCGCTCGAACAGGAGCTTGGCGTGGTGTTACTCCATCGTACGACGCGGGCCATGATGCTTACCGAGCAGGGGGAGCATTACCGGCGTGATATGCAGCGGGTGCTGAACGCCATGCAGGAGGCGGAAAGGCGGCTCAACCCGGCGGAGCCTCAGTTTCAGGGACGAGTGCATGTCCAGCTGCCAAGCGGTCTCGGCAGTCTTCTGCTGCCGCATCTGCTGGCGCTGCAGAAACAGTATCCTGAACTGCACCTGATGCTGTCGCTCGACGATCGGATCGCCGATCTGGTTACCGAAGGGGTGGATGTGGCGCTGCGTCTCGGCCATGAGCCGCCGCCATCCCATGCTGCGCGGGTTCTGGCGCGGATTGAAACGGCGCTCTTTGCGGCACCAGGTCATTACGCCGTCCAGTCCGTGGACGACCTGGCGGAGTATCCACACGTTCGGTTTAGCGGCATCCCGCTTGATGCTCCGCTGCGGATAATTTCCGCAGACGAGACGAGAGACGTGCAGGTGAAGACCGTTTTTCGGGCCAACACCAGCGATGCGCTGTTGCAGGCGCTGGAATCCGGTATCGGCATCGGAGGGATGCAGCGACCGCTGGCGGCCAGGGCACTCAGGGCTGGAAGGCTGGTGCCGATCCTGGCTGACTGGCGATTACCGGACCGTTTCCTGTATGCCGTCTATCCCGATGCCCGTTTTATTCCGCCGCGGGTCAGAAGCGTGATCGCCTTGATTGAGGCGCGACTGCCTGAGCTCGCTGTGGGGAGCTGAGGGTAAGGCGCTCCCCCATTCAGAACCGTGCGCGGTATCGTGCCGCTCCCCTGCAGGTGGTTTCTGATGTTAAGGTGAGACGTTTATCACCACAGGAGAACGCAAATGATTGTCAGGACCTGGCACGGCTGTGTGCCATTGCAACATGCCGAGGGGTTTGCCCGCCACCTTGAGCAGACCGGCGTGGATCACGCCCGGGGTATCCCCGGTAACAGAGGCGCGCTGGTGCGCCAGGAAAACCAGGGCGAATGGGCGCATTTTTTTCTCGCCACCTACTGGCAGGATCTTGCGGCGGTCAAAGCCTTCGCAGGCGAAGACTATCACGTCGCGGTCACTTATCCGGACGACGACGCATTCGAACTCCTCTCCGACCCCTACGTGTTTCAGCATGAAGTTGAGGCCGTGTCGCCACTGTAGGCTGATGACCGGGCAGGTGTAAGATCGGCCAGCAACAGACGGTTGCTGGCCGCGTGAGAGCGACGTCTACCTTGTATGGGCAGCCAGCCGCCGCTGGGTGAACGTGGCATGACGGGAACACTCAGCGCGTGAGGGCCGCGACAATGGAGGCCTCCATTTTCTCCGGCGTCGTCAACGGCGCAAAACGCGCGAGGGGTGTGCCGTCGCGAGCGATGAGGAACTTGGTGAAATTCCACTTGATCCGTCCGCCGAGCACGCCGGGCAACGCTTGTTTCAGATAACGAAACAGCGGGTGTGCGGCGGGGCCGTTGACGTCCACTTTCTCAAACATCGGGAAGCTCACGCCGTAGTTAACGTGACAGGTCTGCTCGATTTCATCCGCACCGCCGGGTTCCTGCTTACCAAACTGGTTGCACGGGAAACCAAGCACTACCAGCCCCTGAGCCGCGTACTTTTTGTAGAGCGCTTCCAGGCCAGCGTATTGCGGTGTGAAGCCACAATGGCTGGCCGTATTCACCACCAGAACCACCTTGCCAGCATAGTCAGACATTGAGAGGGGCTGGCCGCGCAGGCGGGTAGCCGTCAATTGATAAAAAGGGGTCATAGCAGGCTCCTGAGAGTAGAAACAGTTCAACGCTGACGATCGCGCGAATGTTTGAAGCAGATTAGGCAGTTATGATACACAGGGTTAGGGATTTGTACCTGGAGTGTTAAAAAAACGCCAGATGTCATAGAGAAAATCGCAAACAGGAACGGCTGAAAATGATGAAATATGTCTTATCGCTGGTGGTGGTAGCGATACTCGCAGGATGTACCAGCACGCCAAACTTGCCGCCTCGGGATACCATTGTGGCGATGAAACCCACAGAGTCCGGTATTGTCGCCAGCTCAGCGAAATACAGTTACCGCTTTGTCCGTGACGGTGTGCCTCAGGAATATCAGCGTTATAAGACCTTTTATGAACGCTTTCATCAACAGGCTTCCGGCGTGCGGGTTAACTTTGTCGTGGAACAACATGAGGTGACGGCGGAATATCTGGTGGTGATGGATCAGCGCAAACTGGATGCCGGGCAGCATAGCGAGCTGGTGAATCAGTATCATGCGGTGCAAATTGATAACGATCGCCTCGGGGTGTTGTTTAAAGCGACAGGATTTTGGACTGCATCGGACGCGTCAGATCTGGCCGCCGCCTACCAGTTAGCGCACCCCGTTGTGGTATCAATCAATGATAAGACCAAAACGATTAGCTCGCTTGGCGCCGTCGCCATGGCCCCGTTGTTTCCATTTTACATGATGTATGGATGTGCCATCGGGCCTTGTGTCTGAGGATCATCATGGCCGCTGAAACGGCCTGGCTGGCAGGAGTTCCGCAGATTATCATGTCGATGTTTATCGCCTAACCGGGGGAATAGTGCTGTCGTATCCCCCTGGATTATTCTGCTTAGACGCCACGCAATGCGAGAGGAACTGATGTTGTCACCTTTTCTCCATCTGAGAGACTACAGAAACAGCCGCTATTCATTGCTATGGCTGAAGTAACGTTCATCTAACCACAATTTTGTCTGGCTCTGTTATTGCGAGAATTTTATCTACACACGCTGTTGCTGATAACATGGCGGTATCCAGCTGTAGATGTTCTCTGTCCCATGGTTCATAGTCCCGGTGTTGTACTTGCACCCAGTCAGGAGGAGTTAACCTTGGGATATCTGATTTTCTGTTCTCCACCCGATAACGGTGCTGTTCTTTATCCGAACAGATTATTTCAATCTCCAGGAAGGGAACATTCAATGATATCGCTATATCGCGGAAAGTATTTCGCACCAGAATAATATCATTCACCGAATCGGTGACAACAGTAGAACCTAACTGAAGGTTTTCTCGCGTCAATTCGTAGAGTACAAAATAGCCTTCCGGGCCAATTTTTTGGTTCTGTTCAGAGACAGAACGAATTGCCTGCTCAACCGTATCTACCCGCAGATATACCGCACTGATTTTTTTTGATAACATTTTTGCAATAGTACTTTTACCAGTACCAGGTAACCCGCTGAAAATAAATAACATAATTTATCCGGTTGATGAGACGAACTAATGTTGTGCTGTCTTTTCGATAGACCCTGTTTATTCTGCATATCTGGGAAGGTATGTATAGATGGAATTAATATGTGATTTCAGAAACACCACAGCATTTAATCCACAGAACATGGCGGGCGTAACTAAAGCGATCATTTTTGATAGCCCAGATTAAAGCGGAAGCAGCATTTTGGCTGTACAAACGGCAGTGATTAGCCCCACAATGATATTCACCCCAGTGATTCATCGAGAAATAAAAGCGTCTTAATCGCAGGGGAAATCAGCCAGGAAGTTATACTAACTGGCTGATTTTATTTAATTAAGCTTCACTTTTAGATGACTGCTTGTGAAACAGTTCGCGGAATACCGGGTAGATATCTTCCTGGTCGCGGATATGCTGCATGGCGAAATTATCAAAGGTCGCCTGCAGATGTTCATACTCACGCCACAGGGTTTGATGCGCCCGGCGGGTAATTTCGATGTAGCTGTAATAACGCACCACCGGCAGAATTTTCTTCGCCAGCAGTTCGTGGCACAGCGGGGAGTCATCGGCCCAGTTGTCGCCATCCGACGCCTGGGCGGCGTAGATGTTCCACTGCGCCGGGTCATAACGGGCCTGCACCACTTCATCCATCAGCTTCAGGGCGCTGGAGACGATGGTGCCGCCGGTTTCCTGAGAATAGAAAAATTCGTGTTCATCCACCTCTTTTGCCTGGGTATGGTGGCGGATATAGACCACATCGACGTTTTTATAGGTCCGGCTGAGGAACAGATACAGCAGGATATAAAAGCGCTTGGCCATGTCTTTGGTGGCCTGGTCCATCGAGCCTGAGACGTCCATCAGGCAGAACATCACTGCCTGGCTGGAGGGCTCCGGCCGTTTTTCATAATTTTTGTAGCGCAAGTCAAAGGTGTCGATAAACGGCACCCGTTCAATTTTGGCGCGCAGCTCAGCAATCTCTTTGCGCAGGCGTTCCTCCTCCAGCAGCTGCACCGGTTCGCTGCGGCTGATGGTCTCCAGATCCTCCTCCAGGGCGCGCAGTTCACGGCGCTTGCCAGCGGTCATCGCCGTACGCCGGGCCAGCGAGTTCTGCAGCGAACGCACCACGCTGATGTTGGCTGGCACCCCATTCGAGGTAAAGCCCGCGCGATGGGTTTTAAACTCGTTCAACTGCCGGTGCTGATTCTTCTTCAGGTTCGGCAGGGCGAGATCTTCAAATAACAGATCCAGGTACTCATCTTTCGAAATCTGGAAGACAAACTCATCCTTCCCTTCGCCGTCGGCGCTGGCTTGCCCCTGACCGCCGCCACCGCCGCCGCCACCGCCCTGCGGGCGCTCAATCCGGTCGTTTTGCACAAAATGATCGTTGCCCGGGTGGACGCGGTTGCGCAGGCCGCCGCGACCCTGATGAAACATCGGCTCGTTGATATCGTCCGTCGGGATCGAGACGGATTCTCCGCTCTCAATATCGGTGACCGAGCGCTTGTTGATAGCCTCGGAAATCGACTGTTTAATCTGCGCCTTATAACGGCGCAAAAAGCGCTGGCGATTGACGGCGCTTTTGTTTTTCCCGTTCAGGCGTCGGTCTATGAACCAGGTCATATGCCCTCCTGTACTGCATTAGCCAACTTTGCTTATCATCATTCAGCTGCAGTTGACCCGGCGGCGTGCCGCCGGGCTTGACGCATCAGGACGATTTACGAACCCGCAGGTACCACTCGCAGAGCAGGCGAACCTGTTTGCGGGTGTAGCCTTTTTCCATCATGCGGTCGACAAAGTCGTCGTGTTTTTTCTGCTCATCGGTTGATGTTTTGGCATTAAACGAAATGACCGGCAACAGCTCCTCGGTATTAGAGAACATTTTCTTCTCGATAACCGTGCGCAGTTTCTCGTAGCTGGTCCAGTTCGGATTACGTCCGCTGTTGTTGGCTCTGGCGCGCAGCACAAAGTTGACGATTTCGTTACGGAAGTCTTTCGGGTTGCTGATCCCGGCCGGCTTCTCAATTTTCTCCAGCTCAGCATTCAACGACTCACGGTCAAACAGCTGACCGGTGTCCGGATCGCGATACTCCTGATCCTGGATCCAGAAGTCGGCGTAGGTGACATAGCGATCGAAAATGTTCTGCCCGTACTCGGAGTAGGATTCCAGATAAGCGGTCTGGATCTCTTTGCCGATAAACTCGGCGTATTTCGGGATCAGATAGCCTTTGAGGAACTCCAGGTAGCGCTCGGCGTTCTCCTGCGGGAACTGTTCGCGCTCAATCTGCTGCTCCAGGACATAGAACAGATGCACCGGGTTGGCGGCCACCTCGACATGGTCGAAGTTAAACACCCGTGACAGGATCTTAAAGGCAAAACGGGTGGAGAGCCCGTTCATCCCTTCATCCACCCCGGCGTAATCGCGATACTCCTGATAGGATTTCGCTTTCGGGTCGGTATCTTTCAGGCTTTCGCCATCATAGACCCGCATTTTCGAGTAGATGCTTGAGTTTTCCGGCTCTTTCAGGCGCGACAGAATCGAGAAGCGCGCCAACGTTTCCAGGGTGCCCGGGGCGCACGGCGCGTGGGTCAGCTCGCTGCTGTTGAGCAATTTTTCATAGATGCGGATCTCTTCGGAGATACGCAGGCAATAAGGCACCTTGACGATATAGACGCGGTCGAGGAAGGCCTCATTGTTCTTGTTATTACGGAAGGTCACCCATTCCGATTCGTTGGAGTGGGCGAGGATTATCCCGTTAAACGGCAGGGCAGAGATCCCTTCGGTCCCGTTGTAGTTCCCTTCCTGGGTGGCGGTCAGCAGCGGATGTAGCACCTTAATCGGCGCTTTAAACATCTCGACGAATTCCATAATCCCCTGGTTGGCACGGCACAACGCACCGGAGTAGCCATAAGCGTCCGGGTCGTTTTGCGCATAGTGTTCCAGTTTACGGATATCCACTTTACCCACCAGCGCCGAAATATCCTGGTTGTTTTCATCACCGGGTTCGGTTTTGGCGATGGCGACCTGCTCAAGAATCGATGGCCAGACTTTGACCACGCGGAATTTAGTAATATCGCCGCCAAACTCGTGCAGGCGCTTGGCCGCCCACGGCGACATGATGGTGCCGAGGTAGCGGGTGGGCACGCCATACTCTTTCTGAAGGATCTGGGCATCCTCCTGCGGATTAAACAGGCACAGCGGGTGATCGTTGACCGGGCTACGCTCGCCGTTGGCGCTCAGCACATAGATGGGCACGCGCTGCATCAACGCTTTCAGCCGTTCAGCCAGCGACGATTTACCACCGCCCACCGGCCCCAGCAGATAGAGGATCTGTTTCTTCTCTTCCAGCCCCTGGGCGGCATGCTTGAGATAGGAAACGATCTGCTCAATGGCGTCTTCCATACCGTAAAACTCTTCAAAGGCCGGATAGCGTGCGATGACCCGGTTTGAAAAGAGACGGGATAGCCGCGGCTCGAGAGCCGTATCAACCATGACGGGTTCACCAATGGCCATCAACAGACGTTCTGCCGCATTGGCATAGGCACTGCGATCTTGCCGGCAGATGGTAAGAAACTCCTGCAGTGTGAACTCTTCGTCCTTGGCAGCTTCATAGCGCTGGCGATAGTGATCGAATATATTCATGGCATGCCGTCCTTTCGTTTTTTAGCACAGGTTGAGAGCCGTTCATATGAGTAGTGGGGGCCCCCGGAAGACATAAGCTGAACGTCGCTCTCCAGATATCCAGCAACCCTTATGCCAGGTTGCGGGTGGAGTAGCGTGAATGTGCCCTGCAATTACACCTTCTAAATTTAAGCGTAGATGCATTTAGAAATCTTGCATGCCGCAGAAAATCAATTTCAATGACATATCAATAACTCATCCTGAAAATGACGCTTTTTGACACGCCAGGACGCGAAGCTGTCACCGGGCTGTCACCTCATGGTAAGAGAAGGGTGGGAAAGTGAACGATTTGTGTCATGTCGGGTAAAGAATTTGAGGCATGAGGTCTACGACGGTAAACTGCACGGGCTGATAATTTGACAACGGGAATATGGATTGTGACTAAAATCAAACTTCTGGCACTCGGCGTGCTGATTGCGACGTCCGCCAGCGCGGCGCATGCCGACGGGAAGTTCACTCTTGGGGCTGGCGTAGGCATCGTCGAACATCCGTATAAGCAATATGATGCGGATGTCTACCCGGTGCCGGTCATTAGTTATGAGAGCGATAACTTCTGGTTCCACGGTCTGGGCGGGGGCTACTACCTGTGGAACGACACCAACGATAAGCTGTCAATAACGGCCTACTGGTCGCCGATGTACTTCAAGCCGGGCGACAGCGACAGCGCGCAAATGCGTCAACTGGATAAACGTAAATCGACCGTGATGGCCGGTCTGTCTTATGTCCACAACACGCCCTATGGTTTCCTGCGCACGACGATTGCAGGCGATACGCTGGATAACAGTAATGGTATCAACTGGGATCTCGCCTGGCTGTACCGCTACACCAATGGTAACCTGACGCTGACGCCGGGCATTGGCGTGGAGTGGAACAGCGACAATCAGAACGAATACTACTATGGTGTCTCGCAGCATGAGTCCCGTCGCAGCGGCATGCGCAGCTACGATCCGGACAGCAGCTGGAACCCGTATCTGGAGCTGTCGGCTAACTATCGCTTCCTCGGCGACTGGAGCGTATACGGCATTGCACGCTATACCCGTCTGTCGGATGAAATTACCGACAGCCCGATGGTGGACAAATCCTGGAGCGGCCTGATCTCAACCGGGATTACCTACACCTTCTGATTGCGCATCATTACAGTGCGCTTTATGCATCAAAACAGGGCTTCACGCCCTGTTTTGCTTTATGGTGGTGCAGAAAGCTAAAGAGGAGGAGACGGTGAAAAAAACAGTACGCTTTGGCGAGCAGGCGGCGGTTCCGGCCATCGGGCTGGGCACGTGGTATATGGGCGAAAACAGCGCCCAGCGTCCGCAGGAAGTGGCTGCACTGCGCGCGGGCATCGACCACGGACTGACGGTGATCGATACGGCGGAAATGTATGCCGACGGTGGGGCGGAAGAGGTCGTCGGGCAGGCGATCCGCGGCCTGCGCGATCGCGTGGTGCTGGTGTCCAAAGTCTATCCCTGGCACGCCGGCGGAACGGCGATGCGCCGCGCCTGTGAAAACAGCCTGCGCCGGCTGCAGACCGACTATCTCGATATGTATCTCCTGCACTGGCGCGGGGATATCCCGCTGCAGGAGACGGTCGAGGCGATGGAGAGGCTGGTGGCCGAGGGCAAGATCCGCCGCTGGGGCGTCTCTAATCTGGACACCGACGATATGCAGGCGCTGTGGCGGACGGCGGGTGGCGAACGCTGCGCGACCAACCAGGTGCTCTATCATCTCGCATCGCGGGGCATTGAATACGATCTCCTGCCCTGGTGCCAGCAGCACACTCTGCCGGTGATGGCCTACTGCCCGCTGGCGCAGGCGGGGCGCTTACGCGATGGACTTTTTCAGCATACCGATATCATTAATATGGCTAACGCGCGGGGGGTGACAGTCGCGCAGCTGCTGCTCGCCTGGGTGATTCGTCATCCGGGAGTGCTGGCGATCCCGAAAGCGGCCAGTATTGAGCATGTGGTGCAGAATGCTGCCGCGCTCGATATCGTCCTCAGTGCGGAAGAGCTCGCGCAGCTGGATCGCCTCTATCCACCACCGCAGCGAAAAACCCGGCTGGATATGGTTTAATCAGCACCTCAGCCAGCGGAGAAAAAAGCCCCGTCGGGAACGGGGCTTTTTGCTGTTAGCGTTTTTTCAGGCTGATGGTCTGCGCCAGGCGAGAGGGGGTCTCTTCGCTGGCTTTCTGCGGCTGGGTCACGCAACAGGTTTCGACGCAAACGAAGGTTTTGTAACCATCGTCCGGCATGTCGCCCATGCTGACGGACAGCGCCGGGCCCGGGTTCCAGGCCACCACGTTGTGCTGATGATGATGCACGACGTCGATAGTGCGGTTAAGCGCATCGTCATGGATCACGCTGCAGCTGTCAGCGTTAAGGTAGACGCGGTCGGTGCGGTCCGGGAAGGTCTGCACGCCGTTGCTCAGGACGCCTTCTTCGGCATTCTTCACTTTATCGATATAGCGCTCGCCAAGACCACTCACTTTCACCGCTGCGATATCGCCGACGTTGAAGTAGGTATGCAGGGCAGAGGTGGTCTCGAATTCACCGTGGGCTTCCAGCTCGATTTCGCAGGTTTTGCCCAGCTTAAAGCGGGCATAGAGGGTGAATTCGTGCGGCCAGAGCTTCATGGTTTCGGCGCTGTGCTGGAGCGCAAAGGTCAACATGACGCCGCTGTCGTCTTCGTCATGACCTTCCAGGGTCCATGGCAGATTGCGGGCAAAGCCGTGCGACGGCAGACCCTGCTGCGCGGAAGGGCCAAACCAGGGCCAGCAAATCGGCACGCCGCCGCGCAGGGCGACGCCCTGTTTAAATGGGGTGTTGTTGCTCAGCCACAAGACTTCTTCTTCACCGGCGGGTTTCCAGGAGAGCAGGTGCGCTCCCTGCAGCGCCACAGAGGCTTTCACCTGCGGATGGTCGATGACAATCAGCTCCAGGTCGTCCAGCTGGCGACGGGAGATCACGGGAGAAATGGTTTCATTCACCGGGAGAGCAAAAATTTTATTTATCATTGTGCAATCCTATCTCTGCAGACAAAAAAAGAGCGACCGAAGTCGCTCTTACAGATTACTTTTTCATCTCAACTTATTTGGAGATGTGAGCAATCAGGTCCAGAACTTTGTTGGAGTAGCCAGTTTCGTTGTCGTACCAGGAAACCAGTTTCACGAAGTTGTCGTTCAGTGCGATACCTGCTTTAGCATCGAACACGGAAGTGCAAACTTCGCCGTTGAAGTCGGTAGAAACAACGTCGTCTTCGGTGTAACCCAGAACGCCTTTCATTGCGCCTTCAGAAGCGGCTTTGATGGCTTTCTTGATTTCTTCGTAGGACGCTGCTTTTTCCAGACGAACGGTCAGGTCAACAACGGATACGTTCGGAGTCGGAACGCGGAACGCCATACCGGTCAGTTTGCCGTTCAGTTCTGGCAGTACTTTACCTACTGCTTTAGCAGCACCGGTAGAGGACGGGATGATGTTCTGCGCTGCGCCGCGGCCGCCGCGCCAGTCTTTGTGAGACGGGCCATCAACGGTTTTCTGAGTCGCGGTGGTCGCGTGGACGGTGGTCATCAGGCCTTCAACGATACCGAAGTTGTCGTTGATAACTTTAGCCAGCGGTGCCAGGCAGTTGGTGGTGCAGGAAGCGTTGGAAACGATGTCCTGGCCAGCGTAAGTTTCGAAGTTAGCGCCGCGAACGAACATCGGGGTGTTGTCTTTGGACGGGCCAGTCAGAACGACTTTTTTCGCGCCAGCGGTGATGTGTTTACGAGCGGTTTCGTCGGTCAGGAAGATACCGGTTGCTTCAGCAACAACGTCAACACCAACTTCGTCCCACTTCAGGTTAGCCGGGTCACGTTCAGCGGTAACACGGATTTTTTTACCGTTAACGACCAGATGACCGTCTTTCACTTCAACGGTACCGTCGAAACGACCGTGAGTGGAGTCATACTTCAGCATGTAAGCCATGTACTCTGCGTCTAACAGGTCGTTGATTGCAACGATCTCGATGTCAGAACGTTTCTGAGCAGCACGGAAAACAATGCGACCGATACGGCCAAAACCGTTGATACCTACTTTGATAGTCATATATTCCACCAGCTATTTGTTAGTGAATAAAAGGTTGCCTGTAAAATTACAAAAACCTTACGCAGCGTCAAGCGGAATCGTGTCAATCATTGCGACAAATCAATCCTGAGCACACCTTGCGCGATTGATTTGCCTCACTCTCCCTTTGAGCCCAATTCCATATGGGGGCTGCGCGCGGAATTTTAAAGGGCGTTTAAGATAAAAACGTGATTTAAGTCACAATTATCTGGCTGCCTGTTGGCACCGCATAAGTTTAGAACAAAAGTGCACGCTTCATTGTTAATGTTTTGTTAGAATTGGAGCGAAAGTTGTCCATTGCAAAGCGAGATGTAAGCCTATGGCGAATAAACCCTCCCCGGAAGAGCTGAAAAACGGCTTAAGCGAAATGCAGTTTTACGTGACGCAGCATCACGGCACCGAACCGCCTTTCACCGGACGGCTGCTGCACAACAAGAAAAATGGCCTGTATCACTGCCTGGTGTGCGATGCGCCGCTGTTTAACTCCCAAACCAAATACGACTCCGGTTGCGGCTGGCCGAGCTTCTATGAGCCGGTGAGCGATGAGGCCATTCGCTATCTGACCGACAATTCGCACGGCATGCAGCGCATTGAAATCCGTTGTGGAAATTGTGACGCCCATCTCGGCCACGTGTTTCCGGATGGCCCACAGCCGACCGGCGAGCGCTATTGTGTGAATTCGGCGTCGCTGAGCTTCACTGATGAGCAGAATGGCGAGCAGATTAAGGGTTGAAGAAACGATTCAGCAAATTATTCCAAGCGGAGTGGAGCGGAAGATGGATATTGAGCAAATTATCGACAGTATGACGCCGGAAGTTTACCAGCGTCTGGCGACGGCGGTGGAGCTGGGAAAATGGCCGGATGGCGTGGCGCTGACGCCGGAGCAAAAGGAAAATAGCCTGCAGCTGGTGATGCTGTGGCAGGCCCGGTATAACACCGACGCCCAGCACATGACCATCGACACCCGCGGGCAGATGGTGATGAAGAGTAAACAGCAGCTGAAGGAAGATTTCGGCATCGTGCCAAAGCCGATCGCCACCGTTAAGCTGCAATAAAGCGCCAGCCGGCGGCGCGTGGTTCCGGCGTCGGGGTCACCCCGCGCCGGACAGCATCAGCGTGAACGACCGCGCGCAGCGGCCAGATCGGCATGCTTACTTTTTGTTCATCATCGCTTTCAGATCGGCAAACGGGTTGTAGGTGGCCTCACCGACGCTCTTTTGCGCATCTTCGCCCGCCACCACCGTGGAGCCATACTGATCGGCTTCGGTGTACTTGGAATGTTCGTGATCGTGACAATACAGGCACAACATCTCCCAGTTACTCCCATCTTCCGGGTTATTGGAGTGGTCGTGATCGATGTGGTGCACCGTCAGCTCGCGCAGATTGGAGTAGACAAACTCCCGTGAGCAGCGTCCGCACACCCAGGGAAAAAGCTTGAGCGCCTTTTCGCGGTAACCCACTTCCAGACGCGCGTAATTTTTGGGGATATAGGCCATGGCCCCCTGCCTCCTGTCAAACGGTTAAGCTGCGCCAGCGCGTGGCGCAGCGGATAACTGGCATCATAACCTATCCCGGGCTGCGCGATATACCTGCATTGCAGGCGATGCTGTCTGCGTCACGCAGCCCGAGGGGGAGGGTCGCGACTAGTGTTTGATCCCCAGCGATTCCGCCAGCTGACGGGCCAGCTGATTCTGGTCATCGGCGCCATATTCCCAGAACATGGCCCCGGCGAGGCCCTTCGCCTTGATATAGTCCGCCTTAATGGCCACCGATCGCGGGTTCTCATAGGACAGGGCGAACAGCGGCTTGCCCTCCGCGGACTGCACTGACAGCCACGGAACCTTCGCTTCATCGTCCCAGTGCTCGGTAAAACGTTTTTGCGGATCGTTGAGCAGTTTGCCCACGATATCGTTGTATTTTACGTAGGTGTCTTTGCTCAGGTCATAACCCAGCGAGGCAAACAGCGCGACCTCCTGTGGCCCAAAATAGGGCTGGGTGACCGGATTGTTTTGCGCATCCGCTTTCGTCCAGTCAATCCCCGGTTCAACTGCCCGTTTCGGTACCCGGCCATAAAAACCAATCCCGAGGTTCATCTGGCTGGGTTTAAGCCCGGCGGCCAGGTAATTGTTGACCACAAAATCGGCGCTGTATTTATCCGCCGCAGCGACCGTTGGCCAGTGGCGGGAGTCATACAGGTTCGAGTTGAAGTACTGCGTGCCGTAGGCCATGTCGTAGGTCATCAGGTTGATGTAGTCGAGCGATGGCGCAATCGCTTTAACGTCCACCCAACTTTTCGGACTTTCTGCGTTAGCCCCCACGGCAATAGTGACCAGTTTCCTGGTACCAAACGCTGCGCGCAGCTCTTTTAACAGCGCGGTAAAGTTATCGCGATCGGCCGGTTGACTGGCAACCAGCCCCCAGGCGCCGTTGACCGGAAACTCCCAGTCGAGGTCAATCCCATCCAGACCATATTTTTCAACAATTTCCTGCGCAGACTGAATAAACACCTTACGGGTTTCTTTGCTTGCCGCCGCGCCGGAGAAACCGCGCGCCCCCCAGCCGCCGACCGACAGCAGGACCTTGAGGTCCGGGTTCTGTTTACGCAGGGCCGGGAGCTTTTGCAGATCCGCCTGCACCTTCGGCGACAGCCAGATCTCGTGCAGATGAGCGGGATCCTTCAGGGCCGCATTAGTCTCGTCTTTTTCATCGTTATAGATAAGACCAAACGAGTAGTTGAGATGGGTGATCTGCCGGACGTCCAGCTTATCGATATCGCCGCCGGGCCCGGCAGTGACGTCGCCGCCGCCGTTAAAATAGCCGACGGACATCAGAGGTTGGGCAGAGAGCGCGGAAGCGCAAAGCAAGGGCAAGGCTGCCAGCAAGGGCAAACGTTTCATAGTGGTTCCTCTTTGACATAAAAAATAACCACGCCACGGAAATGGCGTGGCGAAAAAACAGCCTTGCCAGACTACCAGCAATAACCTGTTGAAACTGCGAGAGAGTTCAATTTATGGACGATAGCGAGGCGGCAGAAGAAGACCCGGCGCGAGGGCGCCGGGGGGAGGGATCAGGCCTGAGATTCCCGCCAGTCATCGAGGGTATACAGCGTGGCGCCCGCGGCGGCCATCTCCATAAACGCCTGGCTGCTGTCCTGCGGCTGCAGGTTAACGCCGCGACAGCCGTCGATGATGACATTGACCATATAGCCCAGCGCGAGGGCATCCAGCACGGTGAATTTGACGCAGTAATCGGTGGCGAGGCCGAGCACGGTCAGTTCCACGATGCCCTGGCCGCGCAGCCAGCCGTCCAGTTCAGTTTTCTGCCGGTGACCGTTGTCAAAAAAAGCGCTGTAGCTGTCAATGACCCGGTTTTGCCCCTTATGGAACACGGCGTTGATCGCCTGCTGTTTGAGCAGCGGATGCAGCGCCGCGCCTTCGCTGTGCTGTACGCAGTGATCCGGCCAGAAGGTCTGCGCCAGGCCGTCGAGTTCGCCCTGGGTGTAGGGTTCCACCTGGTGCTGGCTGGCGAAGCTGCCGTGATCCGCCGGGTGCCAGTCCTGGCTGGCGACGATGGGCTCGCCGCGCGCCAGGCTCCAGTCGATAAGCGCATTAGCCACCTCGACGGTACTATCGCCTTCAGGAACCGCCAGCGCGCCGCCGGCGCAAAAGTCGTTCTGCAAATCAACCAGTAACAGCGCTCGATGTGCCATACGTCCTCCTTAAGCCTCGTCGGGGGTGAGTTCGCCACGCAGATTTTGCTGCATCGCCGCGCGAATGGCGTCAACATCCAGCTGCTGGCTAAGCAGATAGTGTAGCTTGGTCAGCGTCGCTTCCACCGTCATATCGAAACCACTGATGACCCCCGCCTGGGCGAGGGCGTTGCCGGTGGCATAGCCGCCCATGTTCACTTTCCCGGACATGCACTGCGTCAGATTGACCACCACAATACCGCGCTGGCTGGCTTCCGCCAGCACCTGAATAAACTCGCCATTCTGTGGGGCATTGCCGACGCCATAGGAGCGGAGGATCAGCGCTTTCACCGGCTGGCGCAGGAAATTGCGTACCACGTCGGCGGAGATGCCGGGGTAAATCGTCACCACGCCAATCGGCTGCGGGGTGATGGGGTGCACGATAAGCTCTCCGCGGCCCTGCGGCGCCGGCGGGGTACCGAGGCGGCGGATATGGATCCCGGCCTCCAGCAGCGGCGCAAGGTTTGGCGAGGCGAAGGCGTCGAAGCCGTCGGCGTGGGCTTTAGTGGTGCGGTTGCCGCGAAACAGTCGATTGTTGAAGAACAGCGCCACTTCGTTAATCGGATAGTTGGCGGCAACGTAGAGAGCGTTGAGCAGGTTAATCTGACCATCAGAACGCAGCTCGGCCAGTGGGATTTGTGACCCTGTCACAATGACCGGCTTGCCAAGGTTTTCCAGCATGAACGACAGCGCCGAAGCGGTAAACGCCATGGTGTCGGTACCATGGAGGATCACAAAGCCATCATACTCATCGTAATGGCTGCGGATATCGTCGGCGATGTGCTGCCAGTCCTCGGGGGTCATATCGGATGAATCCATCAGCGGATGGTATTCATGGATCGTGAAGTCCGGCATCTCCGGACGATGGAACTCAGGCATCAGCGCCAGCTGACGCTGCAGATGGCCGGAAACGGGGACATAGCCGTGTTCAGAGCGCTGCATACCGATGGTCCCACCGGTGTAGGCAACGTAAATCGATTTTTTTTGCATAGCATCGCTTAGGTTGGTCGTAGACAGGCGCAGTATAAAGAGACGCAGGAAAAAATACAGTGTCGGTCGCTGGCTTTGTGGCGGTGTTGGCAGGAGAGGGAAAAAGGCTGCCCCGGGAGACGGGGCAGCCGCTGCGTACTAACGGATGTTGGCGCAGGTCAGGCAGAAGGCATAGCGGTTCTGCGGGTCGTTAAACGCCGCCAGCTTGTCGCTCTCCGCTTTCACCGTCTCGGCCGCCGCGGCGACCGGTGCAGGCAGCCAGGCCTGAATGGCCGCCGGCAGCGAGGCGCGTACCGAGCCGGTCAGGCTATCCAGCACCATCGAGAAGAAGGTCGGCTCTTCCTGATAGTAGTTGAGGTGCCAGGTTTTCAGCTTCGCCAGCTCGGCGGCTTTAGCCACCGCATCGTCGAAGTCGCCGAGGCTGTCGACCAGGCCGTTGGCTTTGGCATCTTCCCCGGTCCAGACGTGTCCCTGGGCAATCTGGTCGATTTTCTCCGGCGTGCTCTTACGGGCGTTAGCCACCAGGGTGATAAAGCGCTGATAGCCATTCTCAATGCTCAACTGCATCAGCTGCTGCACTTCCGGCGGCAGCGCTTTGGTGCTGGAGACATCCGCCAGCGGCGACGTGGCGACGCCGTCGGTATGGACGCCAATCGACCCGAGGGTATTTTCCACGGTGTTGATTACGCCAAAGATGCCGATGGATCCGGTGAGGGTGCTCGGGTTCGCGACGATGTAATCCGCTGGGGTGGAGATCCAGTAGCCGCCAGATGCAGCCATGCCGCCCATCGAGACCACTACCGGTTTACCGGCGGCTTTGGCTGCCGCCAGCTCTTCACGGATAATTTCTGAGGCGGTCACGCTACCGCCCGGGCTGTTAACGCGCAGAACGATGGCCTTAATTTTCGGGTCGAGGCGCGCATCGCGAATTTGCGCCGCCGTGGTATCGCCACCAACGTTGCCCGGGGTCTCCTCGCCATCCATGATGGCGCCGTTGGCAAAGATCACCGCAATGGCGGAACCTTCGTCAGACGGTGTCTTCACGTTGTAGTCGTAATAGCTGATCGCCCGGTAATTGTTATCCGTTTTGCTCCAGCCAAACTGTTTGGTCAGCGCCTTTTCCACTTCCGTGGAGGTCGCCAGCTCATCCACCAGCTTATTGTCCAGCGCATATTTCGCCGTATCGCCGCCCACTTTACGCAGGCCATCGATAATGCCCTGGGCGCCCGGGAAGAGCTGCTGGGCGGTGATCTGGCGGTTGGCGGCAATGGTGTTGAGGTAGTTCTGCCACAGTTCGCCAATCCAGCGGCTGTCCGCTTCGCGGGCGGCAGGGGACATATCATCGCGAATGAAAGGCTCGACGGCGGATTTATAGGTGCCGACGCGGAAGACATGGGTGGAGACCTTCAGCTTATCCAGCAGCGATTTGTAGTACAGCCCATTAGTGGCGAAGCCGTGCAGGTCAACCTCGCCCTGCGGTGAGAGCCAGATTTTGTTGGCAAAGCTCGCCAGGTAGTACTGGCCCTGGCTGTAGCTACTGCCGACGGCATAGACCGGTTTGCCGCTGTCGCGGAACTCACGCAGCGCTTTACCGATGTACTGCATGGACGGCTGATCGCCGCCAACGAAGTTTTTCAGATCCAGCACAATACCGGTGATATTGCGGTCATCTTTCGCCTGGCGAATGGTCTGCACGATATCGAACAGAGAGTTCTCCTGCAGACGGTCCGAGCTGGCGCCAAACAGCTGGCGGCCAATTACGCCGAGCTTGCTGCTGGCGGAAGGTTTATCCACCACCACGCCGGTAATATCCAGCAACAGCGCGCCGCGCGCGGCATGTTCGCTGGTAGTGGTGCTGAACTGGCTCCAGATACCGATACACACCAGCACCAGCACCAGGAAGATCGCATTCAGAGCCAGTTTGCGAATAAAGTTGAGTATCCGCCACGTCCATTTAAAAAAGCTGGCAATCAGTCGCCAAAGGGTTCGCATGTCTTCTCCCTAACGTTATCTAAAAAGGGCAGGCCGCTGGGGCCGCCGCGTCTGGCTATCCTAAAGAGTGAGCCGTCGGTTGTCAGCAGGAATCACCGACCACGCTGTAACAAAATCCTTGTGCATGTTAATTTTATGAAAAATGACATCACAGGAGTTATACAGATGGATGCTCTCGATCTACTGCTTAATCGCCGGAGCGCTTCTCGCCTGGCGGAACCTGCCCCGGCTGGCGAACAGCTGGAAAACATTCTGCGCGCCGGGCTGCGCGCCCCGGATCATGGCACCCTGCAGCCGTGGCGCTTTTTTATTATCGCCGATGACGGCCGCGAGCGCTTCAGCCAGCTGCTGGAAAAAGGGGCCACAGAGGCCGGCCAGGATGAGAAGGGAATAGAGAAAGCCCGCAATGCGCCGTTCCGCGCGCCGCTGATCATTACCGTAGTCGCGCGCTGTGAAGACCACCCGAAGGTGCCGCGCTGGGAGCAGGAGATGTCCGCTGGCTGTGCGGTGATGGCGATGCAGATGGCGGCCCTGGCCCAGGGATTCAATGGCATCTGGCGCAGCGGAGCATTGACCGAGAGCCCGGTGGTGCGGGCCGGCTTCGCGTGCCGCGAGCAGGATAAAATTGTCGGCTTCCTCTATCTGGGGACGCCGCAGCTAAAAGCCTCAACCACCATTGCCCTGCCGGATACCGCGCCGTTTGTGACGCGCTTCTGAGTCGGTGCTTGTGATGCCGGGTGGCGGCTGGCGCCTTACCCGGCCAACGCATCCGGCTCTGACTGTCTGTAGGCCCGCGCAAGCGCAGCGCCGCCGGGCAAGGACAGCGGGCACGGAGCCGATTTTGTGCCGGGTGGCGGCTCGCGCCTGACCCGGCCTACGTTCGTGCGACCTGTCGTTAATTTATTCACTTTTCTTGCTGAAACTGCCGGTGCTGACGGCCTCAAAATCGCTGAGACGTTCCCGGCAGGCCGGGGCAGCCCGCATGGATGCGGGCTGAGGGCCGTGTTTTGCAGGGACGCTGCCTCGGCCCGACCCGAAGCCTGCAGGGATAAGTCGAAGGGACCGCGCAGCGGCAATTTTGCTGGCCGGAGCCCGGGGGTACAGGGGGCGGCGGCGACTGGCCGCCCCCTGTGCGCTCCCGGCGCCATGAGTGACATAACGCAGACGATTAACCGGGAGCGCAAACTACGCTGAAGCCACAGATAACATAAACAACCACACTGCAGTGCTTCCCCTCACCCTGGCCCTCTCCCGGAGGGAGAGGGAACCGTCCGGCTGGCCGCGCAAGCGCAGCGCCGCCGGGCGATGGCAGCAGGCTTGGAGCCGCATCTATGCCGGGTGGCGGCGTACGCCTGACCCGGCCTACAACCCCTACCATTCGAATCAATCGCGGTTTTTGTAGCCCGGACAAGGCGCGCCAGGCGCCGCATCCGGGAGTTCAACGGCGATGACGTTACTTCTGCGTTTTGGCGAATTCGTCTTTGGCTTTCTGCAACTGCTGCTGGAAGGCCGGGTTGGTGTGCAGCGTAGCGACCACTGCGGAGCCGACGATGCGCGCCGCATCGACATCGCTCTGCCA
Organism: Klebsiella sp. w6; assembly: GCF_033100215.1. Taxonomy (NCBI): domain Bacteria; kingdom Pseudomonadati; phylum Pseudomonadota; class Gammaproteobacteria; order Enterobacterales; family Enterobacteriaceae; genus Klebsiella; species Klebsiella sp. w6. The sequence goes on along the minus strand of NZ_CP136907.1, from coordinate 3,385,906 downwards.
GTGATAGCCGCAGATCACCCGGCTCTCGCCGAGCTCATAGCCGCGCTTCAAAATTTCATTTTGCCGCTGCGGGTTGATCTCCGCCAGCACCAGGGCGGTGGCCCAGCCGATAGAGGTATGCCCGGACGGGTAAGAGCCGTTTTTCGACAGCTTGTCCTGCTCGGTGGTGTTGCAGGTGGAGACGCCATAGAACGCAAACGGGCGAATGCGCATGTATTTCTCTTTCGCGCCGCGGGTCGCCAGATCGCCGGCGTCTTCAATCATATTGGTCAGCAGTTTGTGGAGCTGAGGCGCGTCTTTCTCGGTGATTGGGGAACCAAAGGCGCTGGAGAAGGCATTGGCCACGCCGCCCGCGCTGAGGTTAGCATCCTCTGCCGCCAGCTTCCCGCGCTCGGTATTGCGCAGCAGACGCCCCTGCTCATACATCGCCTGATCGTTTAAGAACGCGATACTGCCCACCGCCGGCGGCGGCGGCAACAGCGCCAGGCTGTCGATGGCCTGGGCATTGGTCAGATAGTAGAGATCGGGCTTGGTGGTGACATCGTTCCCGGGGGGAACCAGAGCAAAGGCGTTAGCGGAGAAGAAACTGGCCAGGCAAAGAGCAAGAACACGCTTTTTCATTAGAATTTCCTTACGTCATAATCATTCCAGAGAAGACAGTCCTGTGTTGTCACATTTCTGTCATCTTTAAGTAAAAGTGAAAATGGTCGGGAAAAAATTGCCGTGTCTCGCAAAAACGGCTTTTTGTCTGCTTAATGAGCAACCATACGCGATTTCAGACTGTCGTACTTACCACCCTGGCGTTTGGGCGCTAACATAGCGGGATTGCAATGACAGGAGATGTCCATGAGCGAGCAAGCCATTCGTTTAACGCAATACAGCCACGGAGCCGGTTGTGGTTGTAAAATTTCCCCGAAGGTGCTGGAAACCATCCTGCATAGCGAGCAGGCGAAGTTTGTCGATCCGAACCTGCTTGTCGGCAACGAAACCAGCGACGATGCCGCCGTCTACGATCTTGGTAACGGCACGTCAATCGTTAGCACCACCGATTTCTTTATGCCGATCGTCGATAATCCGTTCGACTTTGGCCGTATCGCCGCCACCAACGCCATCAGCGATATTTTCGCCATGGGCGGGAAACCGATTATGGCGATTGCCATCCTTGGCTGGCCGATCAACACCCTGGCGCCGGAAATTGCCCGTGAAGTGGTGGAGGGCGGGCGCTTTGCCTGCCAGCAGGCCGGGATCGCGCTGGCGGGCGGCCATTCCATTGACGCTCCGGAGCCGATCTTCGGTCTGGCGGTCACCGGCGTGGTGCCCACCGAGCGCATCAAGAAAAACAGCACTGCGCAGGCGGGCTGCAAACTGTATCTCACCAAACCGCTGGGGATCGGTGTGCTGACCACCGCGGAGAAAAAATCGCTGCTCAAGCCAGAGCATCAGGGACTGGCGACGGAGACCATGTGCCAGATGAACCTCGCCGGCGCCGCGTTTGCCGCCATCGACGGAGTGAAGGCGATGACCGACGTCACCGGCTTTGGCCTGCTCGGCCACCTCAGCGAGGTGTGCCGCGGGGCCGGCGTGCAGGCGCAGCTGCGCTATGCCGATATCCCGAAACTGCCGGGGGTGGAAGGCTATATTGCCGCCGGCGCGGTGCCGGGCGGCACCGGGCGCAACTTTGCCAGCTACGGCCATCTGATGGGCGAGATGCCGGCGGAGTGGCGGGACCTGCTGTGCGATCCGCAGACCTCCGGCGGCCTGCTGCTGGCGGTGACTCCGGAAGCGGAAGCCGAAGTCCAGGCCGCTGCGGCGGAGTTCGGCATTAAGCTGGCCGCCATCGGCGAGCTGGTCACCGCCCGCGGCGGACGACCCATGATCGAGATCCGTTGATTCGATGCGGTTGTTTATTGCGGAAAAACCGAGTCTCGGTCGGGCTATCGCCGATGTGTTGCCTAAACCGCACCGCAAAGGCGATGGCTATATTGAGTGCGGCAACGGGCAGGTGGTCACCTGGTGTATCGGCCATCTGCTGGAGCAGGCGCAGCCGGACGTCTATGACAGCCGCTATGCCCGCTGGAATCTCACCGACCTGCCGATTGTGCCGGAGAAATGGCAGCTACAACCCAAACCCTCGGTCACCAAACAGCTCAATGTGATCAAGCGTCTGCTTGGCGAGGCGCAGGAAGTGATCCATGCCGGCGACCCCGACCGTGAGGGGCAGCTGCTGGTGGACGAAGTACTCGATTACCTGCAGCTGGCGCCGGAGAAGCGTCAGCAGGTGCAGCGCTGTCTGATTAACGATCTCAACCCGCAGGCGGTGGAGCGGGCGATCAATCGCCTGCGCGCCAACAGCGAGTTCGTGCCGCTCTGCGTGTCGGCGCTGGCGCGGGCGCGTGCCGACTGGCTGTACGGCATCAATATGACCCGCGCCTATACTCTGCTGGGGCGTAACGCCGGCTATCAGGGGGTACTGTCCGTGGGGCGGGTGCAGACCCCGGTACTTGGCCTGGTGGTTCGCCGTGATGAAGAGATTGAAAACTTCGTCGCCAAAGACTTCTTCGACGTGAAGGCGCATATCGTCACGCCGCAGGAGGAACGTTTTGTCGCCACCTGGGTGCCAAGCGAAGCCTGCGAACCTTATCAGGATGAAGAAGGGCGTCTGCTGCATCGTCCACTGGCTGAGCACGTGGTTAAGCGCATCGAAGGCCAGCCGGCGCTGGTGACCGGCTATAACGATAAGCGCGATTCCGAACCCGCGCCGCTGCCATTCTCGCTGTCGGCGCTACAGATTGAGGCGGCCAAACGTTTCGGCTTCAGCGCGCAAAACGTGCTGGATATCTGCCAGAAGCTGTACGAAACCCACAAGCTCATTACCTACCCGCGTTCGGATAGCCGCTACCTGCCGGAAGAGCACTTCGCCGGCCGTCATGCGGTGCTGAATGCGATTGCCGTCCATGCGGCGGACCTGCTGCCGCAGCCGGTGATGGATCCGGAGATCCGCAACCGCTGCTGGGATGATAAAAAGGTCGATGCGCACCATGCGATTATCCCGACCGCCCGCAGCAGCCAGGTCAAGCTCACCGATAACGAAGCGAAGGTCTACCACCTGATCGCCCGGCAGTATCTGATGCAGTTCTGCCCGGACGCGGTGTTCCGCAAATGCCAGATTGACCTCGAGATCGCCAACGGCAAGTTTGTCGCCAAGGCGCGTTTTCTGGCAGAGGCTGGCTGGCGGACGCTGCTGGGCAGCAAAGAGCGCGATGAAGAGAACGACGGCACGCCGCTGCCGGTGGTGGCCAAAGACGATGAACTGCTGTGCGAGAAGGGCGAAGTGGTGGAGCGTCAGACGCAGCCGCCGCGCCACTTCACCGACGCCACGCTGCTGTCGGCGATGACCGGGATTGCCCGTTTCGTGCAGGATAAAGATCTGAAGAAGATCCTCCGCGCCACCGACGGTCTCGGCACAGAAGCGACCCGTGCCGGGATTATCGAGCTGCTGTTCAAGCGCGGTTTCCTGACCAAAAAGGGGCGTTATATCCACTCCTCGGACGCTGGCCGGGCGCTGATTCACTCCCTGCCGGAGATGGCCGCGCGTCCGGATATGACCGCCCACTGGGAATCGGTCCTGACGCAGATCAGCGAAAAGCAGTGCCGCTATCAGGACTTTATGCAGCCGCTGGTGGGGACGCTGTTCCAGCTGATCGATCAGGCGCGGAGCACGCCAGTGCGCCAGTTCCGCGGCCTGGCCGCGCCAGCCGGGGCGAAAAAATCCTTCACTAAAGGTAAAGGCAAGCCGAAAGGGAAAAAAGCGGCAGACGATGCTGCGCCGCCGCCGCAGTAACCCGCCGGTGGTCGCGAGGATGCGAATCCCCGCGGCCACCGCTTCTCCGCCAGCCAGGTCAATGGTCTACACTAAACAGCCGGGCAGGGCTTGACGACTTCCCCCCTGAATGCGTCTTCGCGCTTGCCGATAATGTTGCTCATTTCTCTCACCGGCGATAAGGAGGACCCGTGAAATATATCGCTATTAGCCAACCGGGCGGCCCGGAGGTATTGCAGATCCGCGAAGGAGAAATCCCTGCTATTGGGGAGAATGAGGTGCTCATTGAGGTGAAGGCCGCCGGCGTCAACCGGCCGGATATCCTGCAGCGCCAGGGGCTGTACCCTATGCCCAAGGGCGTCACCCCCGTACCTGGCCTGGAGGTGGCGGGCGTTGTGGTTGAGGTCGGCGCGCAGGTCACAGCGTTTACGCCCGGCGATCGCGTTTGTGCGCTCACCAACGGCGGCGGCTATGCCGAATACTGCGCCGTGCCGGCAGGCCAGACGCTGCCGATCCCGGCGGGCCTCAGCTTTAGCGAAGCGGCCGCCATTCCGGAAACGTTCTTCACCGTCTGGGCGAATGTCTTCCAGCTGGGTAAGCTGCAGCCTGGCGAAAGCATCCTGATCCACGGCGGCGCCAGCGGGATTGGCACCACCGCGGTCCTGCTGTGCCACGCGCTGGGGATGACCGTCTATGCCACCGTTGGCCAGGACGAAAAAATCGCTGCCCTACGTCCCTATGCTACGGCGATTAACTACAAAACCGATGATTTTGCGGAAAAAATCGGCCAGTTGACCCACGATGAAGGCGTGGATGTCATTCTGGATATCGTTGGCGGCCCTTACTTTAACCGCAACCTTGGGATACTGAAAAAGGATGGACGGCTGGTGATCATCGGCTTTATGGGCGGACGAATCGCTCATGAGGTTGATATTCAGACCCTGATGCTCAAGCGAGCCACCATCACCGGCTCAACCATGCGCGGCCGGACGGCGGCGGAGAAACAGGAGATTGCCGAGGCGCTGCGGCGCCACGTCTGGCCGCTGCTTGAGGCAGGGAAATGCAAGCCGATGATCTACGCCAGCTACCCGATGGCGGAGGTTGCCGAGGCCCATGCTTGTCTGGACAGTGGTCAGCATCTGGGGAAAGTGGTGATCACGATGACGTCGTGAGACGCATCCCGGCGGGCAGCCGCCGGGATGGAGTCAGGGGAAGTTAAATCACGCCCTGGGCCAGCATGGCATCCGCGACTTTCACGAAACCGGCGATATTCGCGCCGCGCACGTAGTTGGTCTGCTTCGCTTCGCCGCCGTACTGCACGCAAGCGTGGTGGATATCCAGCATGATGTGATGCAGACGGGCATCCACTTTTTCCGCTTTCCAGCCCATGCGCGCGGCGTTCTGCGCCATCTCCAGACCGGAAGTCGCCACGCCGCCGGCGTTGGCCGCTTTGCCCGGGGCAAACAGCACGTCAGCTTCCAGGAACAGGTCGGTTGCGGCGATGGTGGTCGGCATGTTGGCGCCTTCCGCCACGGCCTTCACGCCATTGGCAATCAGCTGGCGGGCGGCATCGACGTCCAGTTCGTTCTGGGTCGCGCAAGGCAGGGCGATATCCACCGGCACTGACCACGGCTGCTGGCCTTCAAGATAGGTGAGGCCAAATTCGCGGGCGTAGTCGGCCACGCGGCCATGGGCACGCTCTTTAATGTCGATCAGGCGGGCCAGTTTTTCTTTGGTGAAGCCCGCTTCGTCAACGACGGTGCCGTTGGAGTCGGAGGCGGTGACCACCCGCGCGCCAAGCTCCATCGCTTTCTCAATGGCGTATTGCGCGACGTTGCCGGAGCCGGAAACCGCCACGCGAGCGCCTTCGAAGCCGAGGCCATGACGTTTGAGCATCGCTTCGGTGAAGTAGATCAGACCGTAACCGGTGGCTTCCGGACGGATCAGGCTGCCGCCAAAGGAGAGGCCTTTACCAGTGAAGACGCAGGCGCTGTTGTTGGAGAGCTTGCGCATCATCCCGGCCATAAAGCCGACTTCGCGGCCGCCGACGCCGATATCGCCCGCCGGTACGTCGGTATCCGGGCCAAGGTGGCGATAGAGCTCGGTCATCAGCGCCTGGCAGAAGCGCATCACTTCGCCATCGCTCTTGCCTTTAGGATCGAAATCGCTGCCGCCTTTCCCGCCGCCCATCGGCAGGGTGGTCAGAGCGTTTTTGAAGGTCTGCTCGAAGCCAAGGAATTTGAGAATCGACAGGTTAACCGACGGGTGGAAACGCATCCCGCCTTTATACGGGCCGATGGCCGAGTTGAACTGCACGCGCCACGCGCGGTTGACCTGGACCTGATTGCGGTCATCCACCCACACCACGCGGAACTGGATCACGCGCTCCGGTTCCACCAGACGTTCCAGCAAAGCAAGCTGACGATAGCGCGGATTTTCCTCAAGGAAAGGCCACAGGGTGGTCATCACCTCCCGGACGGCTTGAGCAAATTCGGTTTGATGAGGATCGCGCTGTTGAACGCGGGTGAGAAAGCCTTCCAGAGTGCACGTCTGATCCATAGATATAAGTTCCCCTTATGGTTGTGGTTGCATGTATTTATTATGATTCGGTCCTTGAAAAAACCGATTTTCCGACTATAACACCGCTAATCCTTAGGCAAGCAAGGAAAAATTAAGCCGACAACAAAATTTATAATTGTCCGCCCGTCATAACTAAAAACGATGACTAGGCGGCGGGCGGATCAGCGGCCGGAAAGGGTCGGGCGCTGGGCGATAAAGGCATGCAGCAGAGGAATATCGGCCGGGGCGAGATCGAGGGTTAAGGCGTCGGCGGGCAGGCACCAGCGCAGCTGAGTGTGATAGTGGGCCAGCGGTATGCCCTGAAAGTGCGGCACCCACCAGGCGTGCAGATGGATCTGGCGGCCGGAGACTTCCCGCTGATGGCTGGCGATATAGCATGCCGGGTGGGCGATGATGCCCATCTCCTCCTGTAGCTCGCGGGCCAGCGCCTGCGGCTGGCTTTCACCAGGCTCCACTTTGCCGCCAGCGAACTCCCACATCCCCGGCTGGTCGGCGTGGGGCGGACGCTGCGCCAGCAGAATCTGGCCATCCTGTTCAATAATGGCTGCGACAACATCAATCATTTTTAGCATAAGCATCAAGGTGAATAAGACGAATCTGGCCTATTATCACCGCCATAGACCTTGACTGACAACCGCCAACCCTGCTGGAGACCTCCGTGCTTGATAGCCACCTGCATCCGCGCCTCAAACCCCTGCTTAATGCTGTCGCCGGCGCGCTTGACCGCCCGGGTATTTCACCGGACGGGCTGACGCTCCTCGGTTTTGCCATCGGCGTGCTGGCTCTGCCCTTTCTGGCGCTGGGGTGGTATAGCGCGGCGCTGGTCGCTATTCTCTTCAACCGCCTGCTGGATGGTCTGGACGGCGCTCTGGCGCGGCGGCGCGGGCTCACGGACGCGGGGGGCTTTCTCGATATCGCACTGGATTTTCTCTTCTACGCCCTGGTGCCGTTCGGCTTTATTCTGGCAGATCCGCTGAACAATGCCCTGGCGGGGGCCTGGCTGCTGTTTGCCTTTATCGGCACCGGCAGCAGCTTTCTCGCTTTTGCCGCACTGGCGGCCAGGCATCAGATCGCCAATCCCGGCTACGCCCATAAATCGCTGTACTATCTTGGGGGCCTGACGGAGGGGACGGAGACCATCCTGTTGTTTGTCCTCTGCTGCCTGTTTCCGGCGCATTTCGCCTGGCTGGCGTGGCTGTTTGGCGCGCTGTGCTGGCTGACGACGGCGACGCGCATCTGCAGTGGCTACCAGACCTTAAAGCGGGTGGTGTGAGCGGGAAAGCGCGCGTCGCTGGCTGGGGGCGACGCGCTGGTGGGGCGTGTTACTGACTGCTTTCCGGGCCGCGTTCGCCGCGGGCGACCGGATTGTGCGGGTTGCTGCTCCATTCGTACCAGCCGCCGTCGTACACCGCGACGTGCGGCCAGCCCATGGCGCGGGCATACATGAAGGTTTCCGAGGCCCGCCAGCCGGTCCCGCAATAGAACGCCACCTGCTGGCTCGGCAGAATGTTCCACTGGCGCCACAGGGTAGCGATATCGTCAGCGCTGCGCATGGTGCCGTCCGGGTTATGGAAGTCTTCCATGTGCGTGGAGTCGCTCCCGGCGTGGCCCCAGCGGGCGCCAGCGATGTCACCCTTCGGCTTGATATAGCTGTAGCCGCTGGTGGTGCCGATAAACTCCGGCCACGAGCGGACGCTGACCAGCGAGGCGTCCTGACGATGCAGCAGCCCGCGGGCTTGTTCGGTATCCAGCATCAGCTGCGGCTGGCCGGGGATCGGCGCGCCGAAGTCCTGCGCCGGCTGCTGCGCCGGCGGCATGCCGCGCTCGACCGGCAGCCCGGCGTCGGACCAGGTCTGCCAGCCGCCGTCAAGCAGGCGCACGTCTTTGACCCCGGCGTACAGCATGATCTGCGCCACCCGCGCTGCGGCGTAGACGTCGCGACCGTAGAGGATCACCGTGGTGTCATGCCGGATGCCGTGCTTCGCCAGCATCGCTTTCAGCTGTGCGTCGGACACTTTATTCCACAGCGGTTCGCTTTCCACCTCATTGGTATCGATATAGCCCGCGCCAGGGATATGGCTCAGCAGATAGAGTTTCGGCGCTCCCCAGGCGGCTTCGAACACTTTCCAGTCGCCGGTCGGGGCGGCGGCTACGCGTTTTCCCTGCTGCAGGTCGTGCAGCCACTGGGGGTAGACCAGCTGTTCAAAGTGCGGCAGCTTTTGCAGGCGGTCGGTCTGGCTCAGCGCATCGCTCAGGGTGCTGAGCCGGGTGAAGCCCGCTTGTTTCAGCCGCGCCGCGACGCTGGCATTATCTTCCGGGTTGCCGTACAGCGCGACGGGGGTATCTGGCTGGATCTGGTGCTGCTTAGCCCAGGCGCGGAGCTGATCGTCGCTCATGGCGCCGAGCCAGCGGGCGGAAAGATTCAGGGCCTGCGGCTCATGACCTTCGGGGCCGTTGGCGCGCTGAGGCCAGCCGTTGTAATAAGCGCTCAGGCGGGTGTCAATGGCCACGCCGTGCTGCTGTTGCAGGTGGGAGAGAGTGAGCGCTGGCATGGTTTCAGCGGCGCAGGTGGTGGAAGCAGCAAGCCCCATAAGCAGGGCGAGTGCGGTCAATTGAGAAACACGTTTCATCGAAATGCCCGACGGTAAAAAGTGGAGGGCGTATTCTCCGCTCGCCAGGCGCCGATTTCTTTGCGGTAACGCAGGTTTGCACGCTATTGCTCTTCATTGCCAGGTCTCCATCGCCAGGCAGCGTCCCGCCGGCGGACCGTCCTCGCGATCGTGGGTCACCAGGATCGCCGGAATGGCCTGGCGGGCCAGTTCCTCAAAAACCCAGCGGCGGAACGCGGCGCGCAGGGTGGCATCCAGACGGCTGAAGGGTTCATCGAGCAGCAGCGCCTCGGGGCGCGCCAGCAGGGCGCGCAGCAGGCTCACCCGCGCCCGCTGCCCGCCGGAGAGCGTGGCCGGGTCGCGTGGGGCGAAGCCATGCAGCCCGGCGCGGCTGAGCGCTTGCTCCACTGCGGCTTTTCGCGCCTCGCCGCGCACACTCTCCGGCAGCGCCAGCTGTAAATTTTGCCCGACGCTGAAATGGTCGAACAGTAACGGGTCCTGAAACAGGATGCCGATGCGTCGATGCTCCGTCGGCAGCGTATCGCAGCGACGTCCATTGAGCCACAGCTCGCCCTCGGCGCGGAAGTCGCCGGCCAGGGCGCCAATCATCCAGGCAAACAGCGTCGATTTTCCGCTACCGGAGGGGCCCATCAGCGTCAGCACTTCTCCAGGCGCCACCGAAAAGGCGACCTCCCGCAGCAGCGGCTGACGTTTCACGCTCAGGGTCAGATGGTTTACGGTTAGCACTAGCGAAGTCCTCGTCGATAGCGGCCCGCCAGCCAGGCGAGAAGGGCCGTCAGGGTAAAGCATACCGCCGGCAGCAGTAATTGCCACAGCGCCTGGGCGGCGAGCGTCTGCACCTCGCCGCCGCTGCTGAGCGCCACCGCCTGACTGGTGAGCGTCGGGATACGGCCTGCCCCCAGCCATAGCGTCGGCAGATACTGCGCGATGCTCACGGAAAAGCCCACCGCCAGCGCGGTCAGCAGCGGGCGGGTCAGCGAGGGCAGGGTCAGCAGCCAGAAAATACGCGTGGGCCCCCAGCCGAGCGTGCGGGCGATAATCGCCATCCGCGGGTCGCGCTGGCGCCAGGCCGGGCGCAAAATAAACAGCATCCATGGCACCACCCACAGCAGATGGCCCCACAGAACGGTCCACCATTCGCCGTCTAGCCAGGCGTACAGCGCCAGCCGGTACTGGCCAGCGGCCAGCGGCAGGGCCGGCAGGACCAGCGGCAGCCAGACCCAGCCATCTCCACGCGTCGGGCCGCAGGCCAGCCACAGCAGGCAGACAGCCGCGCCGAGGGCGCAGGCCGCCAGCGCCAGGCCAAGGCTGTTGCCGAGGGCATCCATCTGCGGTGGCGCCGAGCGCGCCAGCCCCGCCAGCAATAGCGTGCCCAGCAGACCGCTCAGCGGCAGCAGCGCCGCCAGCAGGCGGCCGGGCAGGGCATGAGGATGAGGGTGACGAATACCGCGCAGATTGGGCTGGTACTGGCGCTGTATCCGCCACCCTCCCCAGGCCACCAGCGCCAGCCCGCCGAGGATCGTCATCAGTAACAGGCTGGCCAGCGCCCCTTTGGCCTGCTGCAGGTCATCGCCCTGGCTTAACCACTGCCACGCCAGCACGGCGAGAGTGGGCGGATTGCCGGGCCCCAGCACCAGGGCGACATCGACCGCCGACAGACTCCAGGCGGTGGCGGCCAGCAGCACCATGCCGAGGGCGGGCAGCAGGGCGGGCAGCACCAGCCAGCGCAGGCACTGCCAGCGGCCGTAGCCGAGGCTCTTCAGCGCGGTCGCCTGGTCGGCGAGGCGTTTCTCCCCCAGCAGGCCATAGATCACCCACAGCACAAAGGCGCTCTCTTTCAGGGCCATCGTCAGGCCAAGCCCGATGCCATACCGGTCGACCGGCGGCGTCAGAAGCGGCAGCCACTGCCAGATCCAACCCCCTTCGGCGAACAGCAGCAGCGCCGCCGTCGCCAGGGCAAGATGGGGTACCGCCAGCAGCAGCGGCAGACGGGAAGCCAGTCGCCGCCAGCGGAGCGAGGGCCAGAGGGCAGCGACGACGGTCAGGGCGATCAGCAGCGCGCCGCCGACGGACAGCAGCGTCGAGACGAGCGTGGCGGCCAGCGCCTGGCCCAGCTGCGGGTCGGCGAACAGCGCCCGCCAGTGGGCCGGGGAGCGCGCAGCGCCCACCAGTTCCCCGGCGGCGGGGAGCAACGGCAGATAGATCGCCGCCATCGTCCCCCAGGCCAGCAGGATCAGTGGGTACCGTAGCGGCGCAGCCATTCCTGCTCCAGCGCGTCAACCCATGCCGCGTGCGGCTCGGCAAGCACCGGCGGTAGATCCTGCGGCACGGTAGCCGCCAGCGCCTGACGCTGGCCGTCAGGCAGACGCTGCGGGTCCAGTACGCTCGGATCGCCCCAGACGGCGGCATCGGCCTTGCGCAGCTGCGCTTCAGGCGAGAGCAGGAAATTGGCCACCACTTTGGCTCCAGCGACGGCGCGGGCGTTAGCCGGGATGGTAACGAAATGGACGTTGCCGAGGGTCCCCGCGGTGAAGCCGAAGCTGTAGCTGTCCGTCGGTAATTCGCCGCTGGCGGCTTTCTGCCGGGCGTGCAGCGGGTTAAACGTGAGTGATAAGCGGAGGGTGCCATTGTTGAGCATGGTATCCATCCGTGCCGGCGACGCCGGGAAATCCTTGCCCGCCCGCCACAGGGCCGGGTGCAGCGCATCGAGATAGCGCCACAGCGGGGCCGTGACCGCCGCGAAGGTCGCCGTCTGCGGCGGCTGGCGCAGGGCGGCCGGCTGGTCGGTGAGGGCGATCAGCAGTTGCTCCAGCAGGGCGGTGCCGGTGAAGTCCGGCGGCCGCGGGTAGGTCACGCTGCCGGGATGGGCCCTGGCGAAGGCCAGCAGCGCCTGCGGGCTGGTGGGTGGCTGCGGCGTTTGCCCGCGGCGGGCGATAAACGTCAGCTGGGCGCTGCCCCACGGCGACTCCGTACCGTCGGTGGCGACAGAAAAGTCCTCCCGAACCGGCTTTTGCAGATCGACAAAGCGCCAGTTGGGCAGTGATTCGGCCCAGCCGGTGAGCAGCAGGTTGGCCTGCTTAAGCGTGCGAAAGTTTTCGCCGTTGATCCACAGCAGATCCACCGACCCGCCCCGGCGACGGCCGGCCTGCGCCTCGCTCTGGATGCGTTTCACTGCGTCGGCGGCGTCGGCGATGGGGACAATATGCAGGTCGATCGCGTAGTGGCGTTTGACCTCCTCGCTGACCCACGCCAGATAGCGGTTGACGGCCGGGTCCCCGCCCCAGGCGTTAAACCAGACGGTCTGCCCGCGGGCTTCCGTTTGGATCTGCCGCCAGCTGTCGTTGGCATTAACCGCCAGCGGCCAGAGCAGCAGCAGGCACAGACAGAGGCTGAAATCACGCAAACGGCGCATCGTTACTCCTTATTCTGCGGGGAAGAGGTGGGCATCTGACAGAACCCCTGGGCCGGGATCGCCATCGCGGCATTGAACCGCGCTGATAAATTTTGCAGGCCGATCAGGGCGGTCAGCTCGGTGAGCGCCCTGGCGTCAAAATGCGCGGCCATCGCGCTGCGCAGGGCATCATCCACCTCCGGCGGCGTCTGGGTGGCGGCTTCGGCATAGGCCAGCGCCAGACGCTCTTTTTCGCTGAACAGCGTACTGCTGCGCCAGTCGGCGACCGCCAGCAGCTTGTCCTGGCTGCCGCTCCGCGCCGCGAGGGTCATGCTGGTGATATCGATACAGAATTCACAGTGGCACAGTTGGGCGATGCGGGCGCTGACCAGCGACCGCAGCACCGGATCCAGCGGCGAGCGGCGGCGTTCAATGTAGCCCACGAACAGCGAAACCAGGTAAAACAGCCATGGGATCCGTCCCCACCAGCGAATGGGGCTCAGCACCTGGCCGTAATGCCGGCGGTGCAGCCAGGCCTGCGGACGAAGGATCAGGGGGACAGAATCCAGCGGGGGTAAGCTCATGGCGACGATCTCTTATGACGTTCACGGTAAATATTTTTGGCGATAGAGATGACCACCGCCAGGGTAAAAAGCAGCGAAAGCCCGGTGGCCAGCCAGAAGGTGCCCCCGGTGAGCAGACTCCCGGCCCAGGAATAGACGATAGTCGCCGGCAGCTGGCCCACGCCGGTGGCCAGCATAAAGGGCCAGAAGCGCAGCGAGGTTAGTCCGGCGGCATAGCTGACCGGGTCAAACGGCACAAACGGCAGCAGGCGGCAGACCAGGATCGTCTGCGGGCCAAAGCGAGTGAAATAGCCGTCGACGCTGCGCAGCACCGCGCGGCCGGTGAGTTTTTCCACCACTTCGCGCCCCAGCGCTCTGGCGATGCAGAAGCAGAGCCCGGCCCCGACCATGGCGCTGAACCATGACAGCGCACCGCCCCAGAAGGCGCCGAACAGGGCGGCGTTCGCCAGGGTAATCAGGAAAGCCGGCAGCGGAGCGACGATCGCCTGGAGGATCATCAGCGCAAATGAGACCAGCGCGGCCTGCGGCCCCCAGGCGGCGAGAAACCCTCTGACCTGCTGCGGATCCAGGGAGGCTAACGCCGTCAGACTCTGCTGCAGAAAGGTTCGCCCGCCGGGGAACCACCACCAGGCGGCCAGCCCGGCGACGGCCACCACGGCAAGGGCCAGCCGGGCGCGGCGCAGGTGACGGCGATCAGGTTGGGTCATGGCGCACCTCCTCGCCGGGCGTTGCCATACGGCGGGCGCGGGCAAACCGTTTGCCCATCTGCACCAGGGCAAACAGCAGCCCGCCGGCGAGGCTCAGTTTGAGCGCGAAGGCGAGAGTTACGCCCTCGCGGGCCAGCTCGCTGGCCATTACCGAATAGATGACCAGGCCCGGCAGGGTAGTCACGGCGGAGATCAGGGTAAAGGGCCAGAAAGGGATCGCCGTCAGGCCGTAGGCGTAATTCTGAATGTTGTAGGGAAAGAGCGGCACCAGGCGGGTGAGGATCAGGAAATCGCAGCCGCTGCGGGCGATACCGCGCTCAATCGCCTGAAAGACGGCGGTATGGCCCACATAGCGCTGCAGCAGATCGCGCCCAAGCCAGCGGGCGATTAAAAACGACAGCGAAGAGGCGAGGGTGGCGGCGGCAAACGAGAGCAGGGAGCCTGTCAGCGGGCCGAAGAGCATCCCGCCGGCGATCACCAGCAGGCTGCCGGGGATCAGACACAGGGTGGCAATGATAAACAGCGCGACATAGACCAGATATCCCCAGGCGCCCTGATGGCGCAGGGTGTCCTGAAGCAGATGAAGGTGAGTCAGCAGATCGTGGAGACCGACGCGATGGCTGATAACGGCCAGCGTGGCCACCAGCGCGAGAAGTCCCAGCCCTTTACCAATGGCCGGATGACGGCTTCTTTTGCATGAGGGGTGCTCCTGTACAGTCTGGACGCAGTGGACATCAAAAAGTGCGCGCGACAGTATCCTGTTCCGACGACCGTCACAATGGTTTACCGTCGCTTTGTTGATTTTGCTCAGGAAATTCTGCCCCCCGCACCGCGGGAGGCGAGAGAAGGGCGTAAATTATGGCCGGAAGGTGGCCCACACCGGCGCGTGGTCGGACGGTTTTTCCATTCCGCGGATCTCATAATCGATTCCGGTCTCCACGCAGCGCTGGGCCAGAGGCTGGCTGGCCAGCAGCAGGTCGATGCGCAGCCCGCGGTTATCGTCGAAGCCTTTGGAGCGGTAATCGAACCACGAGAAGTGCTCCTGATTGTCCGGATTAGCCTGACGCCAGGTATCCACCAGGCCCCAGCCCAGCAGGCGATCCATCCACTCCCGCTCTTCCGGCAGGAAGGAACATTTGCCGGTACGCAGCCAGCGTTTGCGGTTCTCTTCACCAATACCGATATCGAGATCGGTGGGACTGATGTTCATATCGCCCATGATCAGCACCGGATTCTCTTTGTTGAGTTCGGTCTCCAGATAGTTCTGCAGATTCTGATAGAACGCCGCTTTGGCCGGGAATTTGGTTTCATGATCGCGGCTTTCACCCTGTGGGAAATAACCGTTAATCACCGTGACGTTGCCGAAAGGCGACGGGATCTCCGCCATGATGATGCGGCGCTGAGCCTCTTCGCCATCGTCCGGGAAACCGCGGCGGACGGCAATCGGCGTGTCTTTGGTCAGCAGCGCGACGCCATAATGGCCTTTTTGTCCATGATAAAAGACGTTATAGCCGAGTTTGGCGACCTCTTCGAGAGGGAACATATCGTCGTGAACTTTGGTTTCCTGCAGGCCAATCACGTCCGGCTGGTGTTTTTCGACGATGGCGGCCAGTTGGTGTGGGCGGGCGCGCAGGCCGTTGATATTAAAAGAGACGAATTTCATAGTCGCTGCCACTGTGCAAGGTGAATAGTGCAGGGATGGTAGCAGAAATTCGCCTGGCTGGCTGCCACCGGATGCGTCATTCTGCCAATCGCTGCGCATGAGCGTGCCGTGGTTGCCCCTTTTACGGGCATGCCGCGCCAAAAAAGGGCAAATATCTACGATAAATTTCGCAGAGGATCACAATTACAGAATTATATCTTACCGTTGCATAACTTATCTTCTTTAATCACTGTTTATCCCCCTTTATCGGATACTTATTCACTAAATATGCATTTTATGTGAATAGCGTTCGGCTGTAACTCCTTGATTCTGCGTTATCTCAACCGGTTTATGCATTTTTATCGCTGGCTGGCACGAACCGTGCAATCTACATTTACAGCGTAATAACTCATATTTATTAACATTATTGCTACTTTTAATTTACCGGAAGAGGTCGATATGTCTCAGTCAATTACGCGTAACCACTTTGATGAATGGATGATGCCGGTCTACGCGCCAGCGGCGTTTATTCCGGTGCGGGGCGCCGGGTCGCGGCTGTGGGATCAGCAGGGCAAAGAGTATATCGATTTTGCCGGCGGCATCGCCGTGAACGCGCTGGGGCACGCCCATCCGCGTCTGGTGCAAGCTCTGACCGACCAGGCCGGCAAATTCTGGCATACCGGCAACGGCTACACCAATGAGCCGATCCTGCGTCTGGCAAAAATGCTTATCGATGCCACCTTCGCCGACCGGGTCTTCTTCTGTAACTCCGGCGCTGAGGCCAATGAGGCGGCGCTCAAGCTGGCGCGTAAATATGCCCACGACCGCTTTGGCAGTGAAAAAAGCGGCATCGTCGCTTTCCAGAACGCCTTCCACGGGCGGACACTGTTCACCGTCTCGGCGGGCGGTCAGCCGGCCTACTCCCGGGATTTTGCCCCGCTGCCGCCGCAGATCCAGCATGCGGTGTTTAACGATCTCGAGTCGGCAAAGGCCTTAATCAATGACCAAACCTGCGCGGTGATCGTCGAGCCGGTGCAGGGCGAAGGGGGCGTGGTGCCGGCCAACGTCGAGTTTTTACGCGGCCTGCGCCAGCTTTGCGACCAGCACAACGCTCTGCTGATTTTCGATGAAGTGCAGACCGGGGTCGGGCGCACCGGCGAGCTGTATGCCTATATGCACTACGGCGTGACGCCCGATGTGCTGACCACCGCCAAAGCGCTGGGCGGCGGTTTCCCTATCGGCGCGCTGCTGGCGACAGAGGCCTGCGCCAGCGTGATGACCGTCGGTACCCACGGCACCACCTACGGCGGCAACCCGCTGGCCGGGGCGGTGGCCGGCGAGCTGCTGTCGATCGTCAACACCCCGGAAGTCCTCTCCGGCGTCAGACAGCGCCACCAGTGGTTTTGCGAGCGTCTGCAGGCGATCAACGCCCGCTATGGTCTGTTCAAGGAGATCCGCGGCCTGGGACTGCTGCTCGGCTGCGTACTGAACGACGCCTGGGCCGGGAAGGCGAAAACGCTCAGCAACCTGGCGGCGGAAGAGGGGGTGATGATCCTGATCGCCGGCGCTAATGTGGTGCGTTTTGCGCCGGCGCTGAACGTCAGTGAAGAAGAGGTGAATAGCGGGCTGGATCGCGTCGAGCGGGCCTGCGCGCGTTTCGTGGCAGGAGTCTCATCATGATGGTTATTCGACCGGTGGAGCCGGGCGATTTGCCCGGGCTGCTGAAGCTGGCAGCGGAGACCGGCGGCGGGCTGACCTCGCTGCCGGTGGATGAAGCGACCCTCGCGGCGCGGATCGCCCGCTCGCAGCAGACCTGGCGCGGCGAGCTACCGAAAAGCGAGCAGGGCTATGTCTTTGTGCTGGAGGAGAGCGAAAGCGGCGCGGTGGTGGGCATCTGCGCGATCGAGGTGGCGGTGGGGCTCAACGATCCCTGGTATAACTACCGGGTCGGCACCCAGGTCCATGCCTCGAAGGAGCTCAACGTCTATCAGGCGTTGCCGACGCTGTTTCTCAGCAACGACCATACCGGCAGCAGTGAGCTGTGTACCCTGTTCCTCGACCCGCAGTGGCGCAAAGAGGGCAATGGCTATCTGCTGTCGAAATCGCGCTTCTTATTTATGGCCGCCTTTCGCGAGCGCTTTAATGAGAAGGTGGTCGCCGAGATGCGCGGGGTGATTGACGAGCAGGGCTACTCGCCGTTCTGGGAGAGCCTGGGCAAACGCTTTTTCGCCATGGAGTTTTCCCGCGCCGACTACCTGTGCGGCACCGGACAGAAGGCTTTCATTGCCGCCCTGATGCCCAAGCATCCGCTGTATATCGATTTCCTTTCCCCTGAGGCGCAGGCGGTGATCGGCAAGGTTCATCCGCAGACCGCCCCGGCCCGGACGGTGCTGGAGAAAGAGGGGTTCCGCTACCTGAACTACATCGATATTTTCGACGGCGGCCCGACTCTGGAGTGCGACATCGACAGGGTGCGGGCGATCCGCAAAAGCCGTCTGGTGACCACCGAGGCCGGTGAAACCCCACCCGGTGACTGGCCGCTGTGCCTGGTGGCGAATGAACAGTATCACCAGTTCCGCGCTCTGCTGGTGCATGCCGACCCGGATGGCGACACCCTGACCCTCAGCGCCCGCGAACTGGATATGCTGAAGTGTCATGCCGGCGACCAGGTACGCATGGTGCGCCTGATCCCTGAGGAGAAAACCGCATGAGTCTGTGGATTAATGGCGAGTGGCGGCCCGGTCGTGGGCCAGGTTTCAGTAAACAGGATCCGGTTAACCTGAAGGTTGTGTGGCAGGGCGAAGCGGGGGATGCCGGGCAGGTTGCTGAGGCGGTGGCGGCTGCCCGCCAGGCGTTCCCGGCCTGGGCGCGGCTGCCGTTTGCCGCCCGTCAGGCGATCGTTGAAAAGTTTGCCGCCCTGCTGGAGGCCAGTAAGGCTGAGCTGACGGCGATGATCGGCGCCGAGACCGGAAAGCCGCGCTGGGAGGCGGCCGGGGAAGTGACGGCGATGATCAACAAGGTGGCGATCTCGGTGAAGGCCTACCACGTCCGCACCGGCGAACAGCACAGCGATCTGCCCGACGGCGCCGCCACGCTGCGTCACCGGCCGCACGGCGTGCTGGCGGTGTTTGGCCCCTATAACTTTCCCGGCCATCTGCCGAACGGGCACATCGTGCCGGCGCTGCTGGCGGGCAATACTGTGGTCTTTAAACCCAGCGAACTCACCCCGTGCAGCGGCGAAGCGGTGGTGAAACTATGGCAGCAGGCCGGCCTGCCCGCCGGGGTGCTCAACCTGGTGCAGGGCGGTCGGGAAACCGGCGAGGCGCTCAGCGGTCAGGCGGATATCGACGGGCTGCTATTTACCGGCAGCTCAACCACCGGTTTTCATCTGCATCGCCAGCTGGCCGGGCAGCCGCAGAAGATCCTCGCGCTGGAGATGGGCGGCAATAACCCGCTGATCGTCGACGATCCGCGGGACGTGGATGCCGCGGTGCATCTGACCATCCAGTCCGCCTTTATTACCGCCGGCCAGCGCTGCACCTGCGCCCGCCGTCTGCTGGTCCGGCGCGGCGAGGCGGGCGATGCCTTCCTCTCCCGGCTGGTGACGGTAAGCCAGCGGCTGATCCCGGCGGCGTGGGACGCCGAGCCGCAGCCGTTTCTCGGCGGGCTTATCTCTGAACCGGCCGCGCAGAAAGTGCATCAGGCATGGCTGCAGCGGGTCGCCGCTGGCGCGGTCACGCTGCTGGAGCCACGTTTATTGCAGGCCGGAACGTCGCTGCTAACGCCGGGGATTGTCGACATGAGCGACGTGGCCAATGTTGAAGATGAAGAGGTGTTTGGCCCGCTGCTTGGCGTCTGGCGCTACGACACGTTCGAGGAGGCGATTGCCTTAGCCAACGCCACCCGCTTCGGCCTCTCCTGTGGGTTAATCTCTCCGGAACGGGAGAAGTTTGATCGACTGCTGCTCGAGGCGCGGGCAGGGATAGTTAACTGGAACAAACCGCTGACCGGGGCGGCGAGTACCGCGCCGTTCGGCGGCACCGGGGCGTCCGGTAACCATCGTCCGGGGGCCTGGTATGCCGCCGATTATTGCGCCTGGCCGATGGCCAGCCTTGAATCGCCGACCCTGACGCTGCCCGCCAGCCTGAACCCGGGGCTCGACTTTCTGGTCGGGGAGGCGTCATGACCGCCCGCGAAGTCAACTTTGACGGTCTGCCCGGGCTGACCCATCACTACGCCGGGCTCTCCTTTGGCAATGAGGCTTCCACCCGGCACCGCCACCGGGTGTCGAACCCGCAGCTGGCGGCAAAGCAAGGGCTGAAAAAAATGAAAGCCCTCGCCGACGCCGGCTACCCGCAGGCAGTGATCCCGCCGCACGAGCGACCGAACGTGCCGCTCCTGCGCCAGCTGGGCTTTAGCGGCAGCGATGAGCAGGTGGTGGCCCGGGCGGCGCAGCAGGATCCGGATCTGCTGTCGGCGGTAAGTTCGGCCTCGGCGATGTGGGTGGCGAACGCGGCGACGGTCTGTCCCTCCGCCGATTCGCTGGATGGCCTGGTGCACCTGACGGTGGCAAATCTGCAGGATAAATTCCACCGCGCCAGCGAAGCACCGACCACAGAGGCGCTGCTGCAGGCGATATTCCCCGACCGCACGCGATTTGCCATCCATCCGTCGCTGCCCGCCTCGGCCTGGTTTGGCGACGAAGGGGCGGCGAACCATAACCGTCTCGGCGGCGAGTATGGCGCCCCCGGCGTCCAGCTCTTTGTCTATGGCCGCCGCCGGGGGAGCGAGGAGGCGCCGCGTCGCTATCCGGCGCGGCAAACCCTTGAGGCCAGCCAGGCGGTAGCGCGCCTCAATCAGGTCAATCCTCGCCAGCTGATCTTCGCCCGCCAGCATCCGGCGGCGATCGACACGGGGGTTTTTCATAATGATGTTATCGCGGTGAGCAACCGTCATGTCCTGTTCTGCCATGAGCAGGCCTTTGCCGACCAGACCGCGCTTCTCCAGCAGCTGGCGCAGCGGGTGCCGGGTTTTACGCCGCTGGTGGTCCCCGCCAGTCGGGTCACGGTGGCAGAGGCGGTTGCCACCTATCTGTTCAACAGCCAGCTGCTGAGCAGGGCGGATGGCAGCATGGCGCTGATCCTGCCCCACGAAGCGCAGGAGCATGCCGGCGTCTGGGAATACCTCAATGAGCTGCTGGCCGGGGACAACCCCATCGCCGCGCTACAGGTGTTCGATCTGCGCGAGAGTATGGCCAACGGTGGCGGTCCGGCGTGCCTGCGCCTGCGGGTGGTGTTGACGGCCGAGGAGTATCAGGCGGTCAATCCGCACGTCCTGATGAACGATACGCTGTTTGCCACCCTCAATGACTGGGTGGATCGCTACTATCGCGATCGCCTCACCCTGGCCGACCTCGCCGACCCGCAACTGCTGCGGGAAGGGCGTGACGCGCTGGATCGGTTGACCCAGATCCTGCAGCTCGGTTCGGTTTATCCATTTCAGCAATAAGGGGGCGCGGTGGAACATTTTCTGGCATTAACCCTGGCGGGGCGTTTGCCCCACCATTTTCACGGCGAGACGGCGCACTTTCGCTGGCACTGGTTGGGTGAGGGGATCCTCGAGCTGACGCCGCATGCGCGCTGCGAGCGCGGGCTGGTACTCTCCTGCGCCATTCATGGCAACGAAACGGCACCGGTGGAGATAGTCGACCACCTGGTGCAGCGACTGGTCCGGGAGGCACTCCCGCTGCGCTGGCGGTTGCTGGTGATCGTTGGCAACCCACCGGCGCTGCGGGCGAATAAGCGCTATCTGCACAGTGATATGAACCGGATGTTTGGCGAGCGCTGGCGGCAGTTTCCGCTCAGTGAGGAGACGCAGCGGGCGCAGCGGCTGGAGCAGGCGGTGGCCCGCTTCTATCGCGACCACGATGGTCCTCGTTGGCACCTCGATCTGCATACCGCGATCCGCGGGTCGCTACATCCGCGCTTCGGCGTGCTCCCGGCCCGCGATACGCCGTGGGAGGAGGATTTTCTTCACTGGCTGGGCGGCGCCGGGCTGGAGGCGCTGGTGTTTCATCGTCAGCCAGGCGGGACCTTTACCCACTTCAGCTGCGAACGGTTCGCGGCGCTGGCCTGCACCCTTGAGCTGGGCAAAGCGCTGCCGTTGGGTGAAAACGATCTGACGCAGTTTGCCGCCGCCGAAGGCGCGCTTTCCCGGCTGCTGGTGGGGGATCTGGCCATTGCCGACGCCCCGGCGCCGCTGCGCTACCGGGTGGTACAACAGATCACCCGCCATAGCGATGATTTCCACTTGCATATGGCGGATCAGACGCTGAACTTCACCCCCTTCGAACCCGGCACGCTGCTGGCGGAGGAGGGCGAGACGCGGTATGTGGTGGGGCCTGAGCCGGAGTATGTCCTGTTTCCCAATCCGACGGTGGCGAAGGGACTGCGCGCCGGCCTGATGCTGGAGAAATTATCCTGAGGGCAAGCCGTCCGCCGGGCGGCCTGCTTTATTTCGCGCGTCTTTTTTCACCATCTTATTTTTTCGTGCGCCAGTGTAAATTTGCAGATTATTCCTGGTAAAATGCTTTGTTTTTAATCTCCCCTCCTTTATACTCTCCATAATTTCTCTGCAAAACAGTGGGTTATTTATTTTTTATTGCAATTCTTCGGCTAAATTCCTTATTTTCTCCATAATTGGCGAGAAACTGTTTTTTACACTTTCATTGTTTTACTCTTGCTCTGACTAATTGACGATTAACGTCGTAAAGTTAATCTCGTCAACACGGCAACGCGCCGTAAGAATAACGTAAAGTAAGGATTGAATGATGAAGAAACTCACTGCACTGTTTGTTGCCTCTACTCTGGCTCTGGGCGCGGCTAACCTGGCACACGCCGCCGATACCACCACCGCGCCGAGCGACAGCAAGCCGATGATGATGCATCATAAAGGCGGCCCGGGTCAGCATGACATGATGTTTAAAGGCCTGAACCTGACCGATGCGCAGAAGCAACAGATCCGCGACATCATGAAGAGCCAGCGTGAGAACATGAAGCGTCCGTCCCTCGACGAACGCCGCGCGATGCACGATTTGATCGCCAGCGACACCTTCGATAAGGCGAAAGCGGAAGCGCAGATCGATAAGATGGAAGCGCAGCATAAAGCGATGGCGCTGTCCCGCCTGGAAACGCAGAACAAGATCTACAACATTCTGACTCCAGAGCAGAAAAAACAGTTCAATGCTAATTTTGAGAAGCATCTGACAGAACGCAACGCGCCGGCAGGTAAAATGCCTGCACCTGCTGAATAATGTAGCGAACTGAATCAAGACCGCCGGTCTTGCCCAATAATGCCATCAGGCGTTGGGCAGGGCCGGCGGTTTTTTTATTGGTGGTTTCTCAGCCAAGCGGGTGCAGCGGATAGTGACCGCTGAGCAAAGGCTTACAGAGGATCTTGTAACCATCCTGGTCGAATCCGGCGGGCAGACGGGTCAACTCCGCGGCCTGGTCGAGCGAGTCGACGGCGCCCAGCCACAGCCAGTTATGAATGAAGTGATACTGCGTCATATCCGGGCCGCGCTCCTCCAGCGCCACCGGTCCCGCCCACGGCCAGCACACCAGCTGCAGTTTACTCATCTGCGCCAGCAGGCGATCTCTGTGCGCCTCCACGCTCTCCTTTCCACAGCAGGCGCCGGCGCAGCGGCCCAGCGCGGAGCGAAAGCAGGCGCGGCCGCGGCTGAGCGGTTCCAGACCAAGCAGGCCATAACAGAGGCGCTGTTCGTCGGCAAGGCTCTGCAGCATCTGCAGCGCCGCCCGCCGGTTGGCGAACAGGCCATAGAGATGCTGCTGGTGCGAGAAATCAACCTCGCGGGCATAGACAATTTGCGGCCGGTGGTCCGCAAGTCGCCAGGCGCAGAGCTGCTTGTTACGCCGTAGCCGCTTGTTAAACAGCGGCTGCTGCTCTTTAATCAGCCGCGCCTCCAGCAGCAGCGCTCCCAGCTCGCCTGCGGTGCGCTGCCAGGTGATACGCCGCGACTGACGCAGCATCGCGGCCTCTTCGGGCGTGCGCAGGTGAGATAACACACGGCTGCGAAGGTTGACGCTCTTACCGATATAGAGCGGCATTGTGTCGCTGTCGCCGTGAAACTGATAGACGCCCGGCAGCTTTGGCAGCGCCTCCAGCCACGGGCGAAGATGTTCGGGATATTCATAGATCGCCGCCGCTTCAAACTCCAGACGCGGGGCAGATTGCTTTCTGGCCACAATAACTCCTGATACTGTCTATCTATCCAGTATAGCAGGCGGTTTTTGCGGCGAAAAGCGCAAAAAATAACCCCGGCGCGGGCCGGGGCGGGGAGGGACTATTTTTTCCAGAAATCGTCAAAGACGGTGATCGGTGGCCGACGCTTGTGTTCGGTTTTCAGATACCAGCCTTCGATCGTTTTGGCGATACTGGGATCCAGCGTTTTGCCTTCCAGATAATCGTCGATGTTCTCGTAGGTGACACCCAGGGCCACTTCATCCGGCAGGGAGGGGCGATCGTCTTCCAGGTCGGCGGTCGGCAGCTTCTTATACAGATGTTCCGGGCAGCCGAGATGGGCCAGCAGCTGTTTGCCCTGACGTTTGTTCAGGCGGAAAATTGGGTTGATGTCGGTGCCGCCGTCGCCATATTTGGTGAAGAAGCCGGTAATCGCTTCCGCCGCATGGTCGGTGCCGACCACCACCCCTTTGGTCATTCCGGCGATGCTGTACTGGGCCTTCATCCGCTCACGGGCTTTTTCGTTACCGCGAACAAAGTCGCTCAGTTCGATCCCCGCTTCGCGGAGCGCCTGTTCACTGGCCAGTACCGAGGCTTTGATATTCACCGTCAGCACCCGGTCAGGCTGGATAAAGGCGATGGCGTCCTGGCAGTCCTGCTCATCCGCCTGCACGCCATAGGGCAACCGAACGGCAATAAACTGCAGGCTGCTGTCGCCCGTTTCGGCACGCAGTTCATTAATCGCCATCTGGCACAGTTTCCCCGTCAGGGTGGAGTCCTGGCCGCCGCTGATACCCAGCACCAGCGATTTAATAAACGGGTAGGTCTGCAGGTAGGACTTCAGGAAATCGACGCTGCGGCGGATCTCGCCGGCGACATCAATCTGCGGCTTTGCGCCCAGCGCCTGAATAATCTCTTGTTGTAGCGTCATCGCGCCCTCCGAAAGTGAATCTGTTTGGCAAGCTGTTGGCTTAAAGCTACCTCTTTGCCGCTGAAACGACAAGGACCGGGGTTTTGACTGCCGGAAAAGAAGGCAATCAATGACATAGGATTTCATTATAGATGCCACTGCGCGGGAGAAACCGCCGGTCGGCAGCGGCGCGTCAATCCTGTTTACGCAATAACACAATCAGACATGATTTCGCTGTTCGGCTTGAAAAATAACACTATTTATTCCAGGCTTATCGTTACACAGTAGAAGAGAGGAACCAAAATGAACAAAAGCTTAGCAGGAATACTGGGCGTCACCGTCGCGTTAACCTTACTGGCGGGCTGTACCGCTTACGATCGTACCAAAGACCAGTTTACCCAGCCGGTGGTGAAAGATGTGAAGAAAGGGATGTCGCGTCAGCAGGTGATGCAGATCGCTGGCAAACCTTCAACGGAAGTGACCATGGTTCATGCCCGCGGCACCTGCCAGACCTACATCCTCGGTCAACGGGATGGTAAAGTAGAGACCTACTTTGTGGCCCTCGACGACACTGGCCATGTGATTAACTCCGGCTACCAGACCTGCGCCGAGTATGATACTGACCCGCGCAACGCCAAGTAAGCTTCCTACTGTTTACTGAGCCCTACGTAAGCCCGACCACTGGTCGGGCTTTTTTGTGAGTACTGATGCTTATTTAATTGCGCGAATTATTTGGGTGAAAATGTGAGGGTAGTCAAAACCAGAGGTCAATGAGAGACAATTCTGTTCAACAGCGAATTATCCTGGCGGCTCAGCTTGCCGTATACTCAACCCATAAACAGAATTAACCGGATGTTACCAGTCTTACCGGCTCTCAGCGGTTGCTGAAGGCCCTGGTCTCACACATTGAGGAAGCGTTCATGGAAAAGAAACACATTTATCTCTTCTGCTCGGCAGGCATGTCTACATCACTGCTGGTCTCCAAAATGCGCGCGCAGGCAGAAAAATACGAAGTCCCGGTCATTATTGAAGCCTATCCCGAAACCCTGGCAGGTGAAAAGGGACCGGAAGCCGACGTGGTATTATTAGGACCACAAATTGCGTATATGTTACCGGAAATTCAGCGCCTGCTGCCGAATAAACCGGTAGAAGTCATCGATTCTCTTCTGTATGGCAAGGTGGATGGTTTAGGTGTATTGAAAGCCGCCGTCGCGGCCATTAAGAAAGCTGCAGCACAATAATTTTAACTTTTAAAACTCGATGTATTTTGACGCCTGGCGGCACCCTGTTGCCGGACGTCAAAAAATAAAGAGTTTATTTTCCCGTCAAAGAGTAATTTCATACA
Source organism: Klebsiella sp. w6 (assembly GCF_033100215.1). Taxonomy (NCBI): domain Bacteria; kingdom Pseudomonadati; phylum Pseudomonadota; class Gammaproteobacteria; order Enterobacterales; family Enterobacteriaceae; genus Klebsiella; species Klebsiella sp. w6. The sequence continues at coordinate 3,360,038 of NZ_CP136907.1, read as the reverse complement.
TCATCGCCGTAATAGTTTATTGCGGCTTTTAAGGGTATTGACTATGAGTAAAGTGATCGACTCGCTTGAAAAGGTACTCCTTCCTTTTGCAGTGAAAATAGGAAAGCAGCCGCATATTAATGCGATTAAAAACGGATTTATTAAGTTAATGCCGTTGACCCTCGCCGGGGCCATGTTTGTATTAATTAACAACGTTTTTCTGAGCTTCGGCGAAGGCTCTTTCTTTTATTCTATGGGCATTCGACTGGATGCCTCCACCATTGAAACCTTAAACGGCTTTAAGGCTATCGGCGGGAACGTCTATAACGGTACCCTCGGCATTATGTCGCTGATGGCGCCGTTCTTTATCGGCTCCGCGCTGGCGGAAGAGCGCAAAGTCGACCCGATGGCCGCGGGCCTGCTGGCTGTGGCGGCCTTCATGACCGTGACCCCTTATAGCGTGGGCGAAGCCTATGCGGTGGGCGCCAACTGGCTGGGCGGGCAGAACATCATCTCCGGGATGATTATCGGTCTGGTGGTCGCGGAACTGTTCACCTTCGTGATCCGTCGTAACTGGGTGATCAGACTGCCGGACAGCGTGCCAGGGTCAGTATCGCGCTCTTTCTCCGCGCTGATCCCGGGCTTCTTGATCCTCTCTATCTTCGGCATTATCTCGTGGGCCCTGTCGAGCTACGGCAGCAACTTCCACCAGATCATCATGGACTCGATCTCCACGCCGCTGGCGGCGATGGGCAGCGTGGTCGGCTGGGCATACGTTATCTTTAACTCCCTGCTGTGGTTCTTCGGTGTGCACGGTTCCCTGGCGCTGACGGCGCTGGATAACGGCATCATGACCCCGTGGGCGCTGGAAAACATCGCGCTGTACAACCAGTACGGCTCGGTTGATGCGGCTATCGAAGCAGGCAAACAGTTCCACTTCTGGGCCAAGCCGATGCTCGACTCCTATATCCTGCTGGGTGGCTCCGGGGCAACGTTGGGTCTGATTATCGCCATCTTTATCGCTTCCCGTCGCGCTGACCATCGTCAGGTGGCGAAGCTGGCACTGCCGTCAGGCATCTTCCAGATTAACGAACCGATTCTGTTTGGTCTGCCGATCATTATGAACCCGGTGATGTTTATCCCCTTCGTGCTGGTCCAGCCGATTCTGGCAGCCATTACGCTGGCGGCTTATAGCCTGGGGATTATCCCTCCGGTGACCAACCTGGCGCCGTGGACCATGCCGACCGGTCTGGGAGCGTTCTTTAACAGTAACGGCAGCGTGGCCGCCCTGCTGGTAGCCCTGTTCAACCTTGGCGTCGCGACTCTGGTCTACCTGCCGTTTGTGGTGCTGTCGAATAAAGCGCAGACCGTCATCGAGCAGGAAGAGAGCGAAGAAGACATCGCTAACGCACTGAAATTCTGATACCGCGCGGTACGGGCAGTGCCCCGTACCGCCTGATAAATGAGGGAAATATTATGTTTGATCTGGACAACATCGACGCGGTAGAAACCCCAGAAAATGACCTCGAAGAGGTGGTGATGGGGTTGATTATCAACTCCGGACAGGCCCGCAGCCTGGCCTATGGCGCGCTGAAGCAGGCGAAGCAGGGCGATTTTGCCGCGGCGAAAGCGATGATGGAGCAGTCGCGCCAGGCGCTGAGCGAGGCGCATCGCGTGCAGACCCAGCTTATCGAAAGCGATGAAGGCGAAGGAAAAATGAAGGTCAGCCTGGTGCTGGTGCATGCTCAGGACCATCTGATGACCTCGATGCTGGCCCGTGAGCTGGTCGCCGAATTGATTGAGCTGCACGAGAAGGTACAATAGGCCATCGCGACGATGAGGCAGCCCAGGATGATGACCACCGAGATCAGTACCGCCAGAGAACAACAGCTGTTCAACGGGAAGAACTTTCATGTGGTCATCTATAACAAAACGGAAAGCGTGAGCGGGCTTCACCAGCATGATTACTACGAATTTACCGTGGTATTAACCGGGCGCTATTACCAGGAGATCAATGGCAAACGGGTGCTGCTGGAGCGCGGGGATTTCGTCTTTATCCCGATGGGGTCGCACCACCAGAGCTTTTACGAATTTGGGGCGACGCGCATCCTTAACGTCGGCATCAGCAGACGCTTCTTTGAGAAACATTATCTGCCGCTGCTGCCGTTTGGCCTGGTGGCCTCACAGGTTTACGCCGTGCAGAGCGCTTTTCTCGGCTACGTTGAGTCGGTCATCGCCTCACTCAATTTTCGCGAAACGGAATTTGACGAATTTATCGAGCTGGTTTCCTTTTATGTCATTAACCGTTTACGCCACTATCGCGAAGAGCCGGTTGCCGATGTTATTCCGCAATGGCTAAAAAATACCGTTGAGGCCATGCACGATAAGCTGAAATTCGGTGAGGGCGCGCTCGAGAATATGGTTCGTCTCTCGGGAAAAACGCAGGAATATTTAACCCGGGCGACCCAGCGCTATTATGGTAAAACGCCGATGCAGATAATTAATGATATCCGTATTAACTTTGCCAAAAAGCAGCTGGAAATTACCAACTATTCGGTGACGGATATTGCGTATGAATCCGGGTACAGTAGTCCGAGCCTGTTTATTAAAACCTTTAAAAAACTGACGTCGTTTACGCCGAGCAGTTATCGCAAACATTTGACCAGTATTAATTAAACCCGCGCGGTTTTAGCCGCCAGGTTTATACCGTAAATCATTCAAATTAACTGTCCGCATTGTTGCGGAGAGCGGCCTGCGTCCAGGCGTAGCGCCCAAGGGAGAAAAAGATGAGCCAGAAATTAAAAGTAGTCACTATTGGCGGCGGCAGCAGCTATACCCCGGAATTACTGGAAGGCTTTCTGAAACGTTACCATGAACTGCCGGTCACTGAACTGTGGCTGGTGGATGTGGAAGAGGGCCAGGAGAAGCTCGATATTATCCATGCGCTGTGCGAGCGGATGGTGGAAAAAGTCGGCGTGCCGATGAAGGTCTATAAAACGCTGGATCGCCGTGCGGCGCTGCAGGGCGCGGATTTTGTCACCACCCAGCTGCGCGTGGGCCAGCTGAAGGCGCGTGAAAAAGATGAGCGTATTCCGCTGAGCCACGGCTACCTGGGCCAGGAGACCAACGGGGCGGGTGGGCTGTTTAAAGGGCTGCGCACCATCCCGGTGATTTTCGATATCGTAAAAGATGTGCAGGAGATTTGCCCGGACGCGTGGATCATCAACTTCACCAACCCGGCGGGCATGGTCACCGAGGCGGTCTATCGCCACACCAGTTTCAAACGCTTTATCGGCGTGTGCAACATTCCTATCGGCATGAAGATGTTCATCACCGACGTGCTGCAGCTCAGCCCGAGCGATGAGCTGAATATCGACCTGTTCGGTCTGAATCATCTGGTGTTCGTCCACGACGTGCTGGTTAACGGCGTCTCGCGCTTCGATGAACTGCTGGACGGCGTGGCCTCTGGCCGTCTGACCGCGAACTCGGTGAAAAATATTTTCGACCTGCCGTTTAGCGAGGGGCTGATCCGCTCCCTGCGCCTGATCCCATGCTCCTATCTGCTCTACTACTTTAAGCCAAAAGAGATGCTGGCGATTGAGATGGGCGAGTACTATAAGGGCGGCGCGCGCGCCCAGGTGGTGCAGAAGGTGGAGAAACAGCTGTTCGAGCTATATAAAAATCCAGATCTCAAGGTTAAGCCGAAGGAGCTGGAGCAGCGCGGCGGCGCCTATTACTCCGATGCCGCTTGCGAAGTGATCAATGCTATCTATAACGACAAGCAGACTGAGCACTATGTGAATATCCCGCATCATGGCCACGTGGATAATATCCCGGCGGACTGGGCGGTCGAGATGAGCTGCACCTTAGGTCGCGACGGCGCGAAGCCGACGCCGCGCATCACCCATTTCGATGAGAAGGTACTGGGGCTTATCTACACCATCAAGGGGTTCGAAGTGGCGGCCAGCCAGGCGGCGATCAGCGGCGAGTTGAATGACGTGCTGCTGGCGCTGAACTTAAGCCCGCTGATCCATTCCGATCGTGACGCCGAGCAGCTGGCGCGGGAGATGATTCTGGCGCATGAAAAATGGCTGCCGAACTTTGCGGCGACTATCGAAAAACTGAAATCTTAACAGGAGCGGCCAATGGAACGCGTATTGATCGTCAATGCCGACGACTTCGGCCTCAGTAAAGGGCAGAACTACGGCATTATCGAGGCCTGCCGCAACGGCGTGGTGACATCGACCACGGCGCTGGTCAACGGCGCGGCCATTGACCACGCCGCCCAGCTAAGCCGCAGTACCCCGGAGCTGGCGGTCGGCATGCACTTTGTGCTGACGCTGGGCGAGCCGCTGTCGGCCATGCCGGGATTAACCCGCGAAGGCCGGCTGGGCAAATGGATCTGGCAGCAGGCAGAAGAAGGTCGCCTGCCGCTGGAGGAGATCGCCCACGAGCTGGCGTGTCAGTACCGTCGTTTTGTCGATCTCTTCGGTCATGAGCCGACGCATCTCGACAGCCACCACCATGTGCATATGATCGCCCCGATCTATCCCATCGTGGCGGCCTTTGCCCGCGAGAAGGGTATCGCGTTACGTATTGACCGCCAGGTGGCGGCGCAGAGTGGGCTCGATCAACAGGCGGCGCGCAGCAGCGCAGGCTTCAGCAGCGAGTTTTACGGCGAAGCTGTCTCTGAGGAACTGTTTCTGCAGACGCTGGATGCCTCAATCGCCCGCGGGGAGCGTTCCCTGGAGGTGATGTGTCATCCGGCTTTTGTCGATCAGACCATTATGGGCAGCGCCTACTGCTACCCGCGGCTGGGTGAGCTTGATGTGCTGACGTCTGCCGCGCTGAAAGCGGCGGTAGCCGACCGGGGTTATCGTCTGGGAACCTACCGCGACGTGTAAGCCCGATGGGGGAAAGGGAAAGTGAATCAAGCCCGGCACCGTGTGCCGGGCTTTTTACTACGCCGGAATAGCGGCGATTTTTGGACTTCTCGACCACACGCGATGCGCCGTCATCAGGGCGAGCAGTGTGTCCGCCGCTGGCGTGTCGAGAGCATCGGTGACGATGACCCCCTCTTCACCCTGGGCTGGGACCTGCAGAACGGACGTCAGCTGTCGCGCATCCCCTGCCAGCAGGATCGGCTTCAGATGCTTATAGGCTTCCAGCAGGTAATAGCGCGCGTCGCCGCTCTGGCTCAGGGCGCTGAGGTCGCCGCCAGGCACCACTACCGCATCCACCGTCAGCGATGGGGAACCGGCGAAGGTGCCGGCGATCGGCAGGGGAGAGCCATCGTCGGCGATGACTTCGCCCATCCGCGAGTAGAGCAGCTTGCTGTGCACGCCCTGGGCCTGCAGCGCCTGCAGGAGATGGACCAGATCCTGCGCCGAGGTGCGTTCGTTGAGCAGGACGGCCACTACACGGCCTTTCACATCCCCTTCGGCGTCGGCGTAGAGGCTGAGGCTGGGGTCTTTCTCCACGCCGTTGACCGGGGAAGGCAGGGTAATGTTACGCTGATCGTCGCTCAGTTCGATACCTAAGTTCGCCCCGACCGCTTCCGCCAGCTTAGTATCAATGTGGGCCAGATGATCGACCACCCGCTCGCGGATCCAGGTGCGGACCACTTTGCTGAGTTCAAAGCTGAAACCATCGATAATATGCTGCTGCTCAATCGGCGTCTGGCTCAGCCAGAACAGACGCGGCTGGGCGTAATATTCGCCGAACGAAGGGCTGCGCTGGCGGATTTTTTCGCCGTCGACGCGCTCGGCGAGGGACTCAAAGCCGCCGCGTTTGGCCGCTGGCGGCGTCTCGCGCGGCCAGTTGTCGTTAATGGAGTTGGGCTCATAGTTGGCCGGATTGGTGTCAATGTCCATCCGGTGCATCCCGTCGCGCTGGAAATTGTGATACGGGCAGGTTGGACGGTTGATGGGGATTTCATGGAAGTTCGGCCCACCCAGGCGGCTAATTTGCGTGTCGGTGTAAGAGAAGAGGCGCCCCTGCAGCAGCGGATCGTTGCTGAAATCAATGCCCGGTACGATATGCCCGGGATGAAAGGCCGCCTGTTCGTTTTCGGCAAAGAAGTTGTCCGGATTGCGGTTGAGGACCATCTTGCCAACCCGTAAGACCGGCACCAGCGCCTCGGGGATCAGCTTGGTGGGATCGAGCAGATCGAAGTCAAAATCAAACTCGTTCTCCTCGGGGATGAGCTGCAGGCCAAGCTCAAATTCCGGGTAGTCCCCGGCTTCGATGGCCTCCCACAGGTCGCGGCGATGAAAATCGGGGTCGCGACCGGTCAGCTTCTGCGCTTCATCCCACACCAGCGACGCCTTGCCGGCGACGGGTTTCCAGTGGAAGCGAACGAAGGTGGCTTTGCCCTCGGCGTTGATCAGACGGAAAGTGTGGATCCCAAAGCCTTCCATGGTGCGATAGCTGCGCGGGATGCCGCGATCCGACATCGCCCACATCACATTGTGCAGCGTTTCCGGTTGCAGGGAGACATAGTCCCAGAAAGTATCGTGGGCGCTCTGTCCCTGCGGGATGGCCCAGTGGGGCTCAGGCTTCACGGCGTGGACAAAATCGGGGAACTTTATCGCGTCCTGGATGAAGAAGACCGGTGTGTTGTTGCCGACCAGGTCAAAAATCCCTTCGTCAGTGTAAAACTTGGTAGCGAAGCCGCGAATATCGCGGACGGTGTCCGCCGACCCCGCGCCGCCCTGCACGGTGGAGAAGCGCACAAAGACCGGGGTGATCTTATCGGCTGCCGAGAGAAAATCGGCTTTGGTCAACGCTGTCAGGCTTTTGTAGGGCTGGAAGTAACCGTGGGCGGCAGAGCCGCGGGCATGAACGATACGCTCCGGAATTCGCTCATGGTCAAAGTGGGTAATCTTCTCCCGCAGAATGAAATCTTCCAGCAGCGTTGGGCCGCGGGCGCCGGCGCGTAGCGAATTCTGATCGTCGGCAATACGTACGCCCTGGTTGGTGGTCAGCGGATAGTCTTCTCCGCCTTTACGCTGCGGCTCCAGGGCGTCAAGTTTGCTGCTGTGGGTATCAGGCGCTTTCAGGCTACCAGGGGCGGTCGGTTTCGGCGTGGGGCGCCACTCCTGGTCATCCGGCGCCAGCGAGTCGAGCCCCGGTTTCGCTTCTTCGCTGTCGTGGACCGGTGCCTGCTGGTGGTGAGGGTTTGGGTGCTTATCAGACATTACTCGTCTCCTGCTTTCATTGCTAAAAGTGGTCGTTGATAAACCAAAACCCTTCTAACTATAGAACATTACGCTGCCTGCGCTCGGCGCAGGGGCAGGGAGTTATCCTAAAATGCGCATCGGCGGCAGGGGGGCGACGAACGGGCCCACAATCGGCTATGATAGAGGTTTCTGTTTCCCGCTCTGTTTAGTGAATCCATTTGTTATGAAACCATTGCGCCAACAAAATCGCCCTGTCATTAGCTACGTGCCGCGCGTGGAGCCTGCGCCTCCGGAACATGCCGTGAAAATGGACCATTTTCGCGATGTCTGGATTTTGCGCGGGAAGTATGTCGCCTTTCTGCTGATGGGGGAGCATTTTCGCCGCTCGCCAGCGTTCAGCGTGCCGGAGTCGGCCCAGCGCTGGGCTAACCAGGTGCGTCAGGAAGGTGAGATTGAAGCCTGAGTCTGCTGCAGAAATAAAAAAACCGCTGATAATCAGCGGTTTTTTTGTGCTTACCGTTTAGCGATGCGCCAGCTCGGCCTCTTCTTCGCTATCGAAAATCGACTTGTCGGTCTGGCGCAGCCACTGGCTGGTCAGGGTCCCGGCGGTCATTGAGCCGTTAACGTTCAGCGCGGTACGCCCCATGTCGATCAGCGGTTCGACGGAGATCAGCAGCGCTACCAGGGTCACCGGCAGGCCCATCGCCGGCAGAACGATTAGCGCGGCGAAGGTGGCCCCGCCGCCCACCCCGGCGACGCCCGCCGAGCTGACGGTGACGATGCCCACGAGGGTGGCAATCCACATCGGATCCAGCGGGTTAATGCCCACGGTCGGCGCGACCATGACTGCCAGCATGGCCGGGTAGATACCGGCGCAGCCGTTCTGACCGATGGTGGCGCCAAAGGAGGCGGAGAAGCTGGCAATTGACTCCGGTACGCCCAGGCGTCGGGTCTGCGCTTCCACGTTCAGCGGAATCGACGCGGCGCTGGAGCGGCTGGTGAAGGCGAAGGTGATCACCGGCCAGACTTTACGGAAGTACTTCAGCGGGCTGATGCCGTTAATCGCCAGCAGCAGGCCGTGGACGACAAACATAATGCCCAGCGCAATGTACGAAGCTACCACGAAGCCGCCAAGTTTGATGATGTCCTGCAGATTCGACCCGGCAACCACTTTGGTCATCAGGGCCAGTACGCCGTAAGGGGTCAGCTGCATCACCAGACGAACCAGCTTCATCACCCAGCCCTGCAGGGTATCGATGGCCGTCAGCACGCGCTGGCCTTTTTCCACATCCTCTTTCAGCAGCTTAAGCGCTGCCACGCCGAGGAATGCCGAGAAAATGACGATACTGATGATGGAGGTCGGGTTAGCCCCGGTCAGGTCAGCAAACGGGTTCTTCGGCACAAAGGAAAGGATCAGCTGCGGCACGCTGAGATCGGCCACTTTTCCCACATAGTTGCTCTGGATGGCGTTCAGACGGGCTGTTTCTGCGCTGCCCTGAACCAGACCCTCGGCGGTGAGGCCGAACATATTGGTCACCAGCACGCCAACCAGCGCAGCGATAAGCGTGGTGAACAGCAGAGTGCCGATGCTCAGGAAGCTGATTTTTCCCAGCTGAGAGGCATTATGCAGCCTGGCCACCGCGCTCAGGATCGAGGCGAAGACCAGCGGCATCACAATCATTTGCAGCAGCTGGACATAGCCATTACCGACGATATTGAACCACTGGATGGAATCCTTCAGCACCTGGCTGTCAGACCCGTAGATCAGCTGCAGCGCCAGACCAAAGACCACACCAATGGCCAGACCAACCAGCACTTTCCTGGCCAGGCTCCACTGTTTATGGCGAGTTTGCCCCAGCGCAAACAGTAATACGGCGAACACGACTACGTTCGCTATTAATGGAAAGTTCATCCCCGTTCTCCTGATATTTTTATAACCTGGGCTGGTGGATAACCAGCTCTTATGACGGCAAGGTTAGCAGAAGGCGTTATCAAGGACTTATATTCAAATGGAATGGGTTATAACCAAATGGTGTTTTCCGGCGGTTTATCGGCCACTCTGATGACTAATGAAGCGATTGAAGGTGATTTGCAGGGAATTGATCACTCCGGAAGACCAGCGTATTGCGCTGTTGTCCGCCAGCGTCTGCGGCATCCAGACGGCATAGACGAACAGCGCCATGCATAAAGCGCGCTCCAGTTGGTTACCCTTGCGCGGCGCGAGGATCGGCAGCCGGAAGCGCCAGCGGCAGGGCCACAGCAACGGCACCCCGGCGGGGGTGAGCATATCGGCGAGGATGTGGCTGAGATAGCCCAGCACCAGGCCCTGGAGGGCGTCCGCCGGGACAATCCAGCTGTCAGGCACCTTGAGGTAGAATAGCGTCAGCGCGCCAAAGACGGCCAGCAGGCTGTGGGTGAAGCCGCGGTGGCCAAAGGCCCGCGCCACGGGCTTTGAGATCCAGCTCAGTCGTTGGCCGAGAAATGACTTAGGGTGATCGATGTCCGGCAGCAGGCAGGTCAATACCGCAGAGGGCACAATATGCCACCAGTCGCCCTGCGCCAGCACCGGCGTTAACTCTGCGTTTTTGGCAAATACTGCGCAGGCGATTGAAAAGAAGAGATGGCCTTCCGCCGTCATGATAACACACCCTAAACTGTCGATTCATACAGTATAGGGTTTTTATACAGTGTACGGAAGAGGTGACGGTGTAACTCTTTGTCACAAATTCTCAGCGTGCCAGCCATCCGCCATCGACGGCCAGGGTATAGCCGTTAATATAGTCGGCGGCGGCCGAGGCGAGAAACACCACCGGCCCCTGCAGGTCTTTGGGTTCTCCCCAGCGACCGGCGGGAATGCGCTCGAGGATCGCCTGGTTACGTTCTTCATCTTCGCGCAGCGCCTGGGTGTTATTGGTGGCCATATATCCTGGCGCAATGGCGTTGACGTTGATGCGTTGGCCGGCCCATTCGTTGGCCAGCAGACGGGTCAAACCCAGCACGCCGCTTTTCGAGGCGGTGTAGGAGGGGACGCGGATCCCACCCTGAAACGAGAGCATCGAGGCGATGTTAATGATTTTGCCGCCATCGCCCTGGCGAATGAACTGCCTGGCGACCGCCTGGCTGAGAAAGAAAACCGCTTTTAGATTCAGATCGATCACCGCGTCCCAGTCGCTTTCCGTGAAGGTCAGGGCATCATGGCGGCGGATAATCCCGGCGTTATTGACCAGAATATCGACCCGACCCATCGCCGCGACCGCCTGGTCGACCAGCACGCTCATCTCATCCTGAAGGCTGAGATCCGCCTGAATGGCATGAAAGCGGCGACCCAGCGCCTGAACCTGTGCTGCCGTGTCATGGGGAATTTTACGGTTGATGCCGACGATATCGCACCCGGCCTGCGCCAGGCCCAGCGTCATTCCCTGTCCCAGTCCGGTATCGCAACCGGTCACGATGGCGACCTTACCCGTCAGGTCGAAGGCGTTCATTACCATATTCACCTCTGTCAGCTGATCTTCAGGCGTACGATGACGCCACCTGTGACCAGCATAGAGGCAGGAAAACAAAATTACAATAAAAATGAAACGACGTTTTGATTTTATTGCCGGCGGCGTGACAGCGATCGCGTCACCCGCCAGCGTCCTTACCCGAGCAGGGCTTCGGCAGTCAGGGCCTGCAGTGACGGGAGCTTGACGTCCGCCAGCACGAAGCGCGGGTCGCGGCTGTTCTCCGCTTCCGGTACCACGATAGCGCGCATGCGCGCGGCTTTGCTGGCGATCATGCCGTTGACCGAATCCTCCAGCGCGACGCAGCGCTGCGGGTCGACTCCCAGGGCAGCGGCGCAGTTGAGGTATACCTGCGGGTGCGGTTTGCTCCAGGGCAGATGTTCCGCGGAGGCGAGCGCATCAAACTGGTCACGCAGTTCGAACATGTTGAGCACTTTCTCCAGCATCACCAGCGGCGAGGCCGAGGCCAGCCCCACCTTTAAGCCCTGAGCTTTACACAGGGCCACTGCCTCGCGTACGCCCGGTAGCAGCGGGCGTGAGGCTTCCACCAGCTCGATGGCGCGACGGATAATGCGCGCGGTGGCTTCTGCGCGATCGACGCCGTGCCACGGCTGCTGCGCATACCACAGATCCACCACCAGGTCGATTCGCAGACCAAGCAGGTCGGGCAGTTCATCGCGGCGGCGGGTATCCACCCCCAGGCTTTCCATGACCTCGACCTCCGCCTGATCCCAGAGCTGCTCAGAGTCAATCAGCAACCCGTCCATATCAAAAATCGCGGCCTCAATGCGGCGCTTCGCTGACATATGTCCTTCTCCTGTTGCGTAATCAGATAAACGAATCGGCATTCATGGTATATCATACCGCGCGTTATTGGGCGAAATTCGCCGTGGAAGATAGACTTATACCCGACACATTCGGGTAAGCGAGGAGCGCCTGCGCCACGCAACAGGCGGCAGGCGAATCACCAACGCGTCTTTAACAAGGGGAACTCATGACGTACCAACAAGCTGGACGCATAGCGGTTATCAAACGCATTTTGGGATGGGTTATCTTTATTCCCGCCGTGCTGTCGACGCTGATTTCTGTGCTCAAATTTATGTATGAGCACAGTGAAAAGAAACCCGGCATTGACGCGGTAATGATGGATTTTGCGCATGTCATGATTGAGATGATGCGCTTTAACACGCCGTTCCTGAACTTTTTCTGGTACAACTCGCCGCTGCCGGATTTCCACCACAGCCTGAACATCGGCTTCTGGATCATCTTCATTCTGGTTTTTGTCGGCATGGCGCTGCAGGCCTCCGGCGCGCGGATGGCGAGGCAGGCGAAATTTCTTCGCGAGGGGATTGAGGATCAGCTGATCCTCGAGCAGGCCAAAGGCGCAGAAGGGTTATCCCGTGAGCAGCTCGCTGAGCGGATCGTGGTACCGCGCCATACCATCCTGGTGCAATATTTCCCGCTGTATGTGCTGCCGGTGATCGTGATTATTATCGGCTACTTCTTCTTCTCGCTGCTGGGCTTTCTGTAAGCCAGGTGCCCGGTTAGCCGGGCGCCATCTTATTCTGCCGGCAGGGCCCGCGGTTTACCCTGATTATCGACGGCAACGTAGATAAACAGCGCTTCCGTCGCCTTATAGCGCTGGCCAATCGGTTCAGAAGAGACTTTTTTCACCCACACTTCGATGTTAATCGTCACCGAGGTGTTGCCGCGCTTCACGCAGCGGGCGTAGCAGCACACCACGTCGCCGACGGCGACCGGGCGTAAAAAGGTCATCCCATCCACGCGCACGGTCACCACGCGACCCTGAGCGATCTCTTTGGCCATGATGGCGCCCCCGATATCCATCTGCGACATCAGCCAGCCGCCAAAAATATCCCCGTTGGCATTGGTATCCGCCGGCATCGCCAGGGTGCGTAAAACCATTTCGCCCTTCGGGGCAAGATCTGTAGTTGTCATGCTCTACTCTGTTGTGGTCAAAGACGATCAGCGGGATGCTACTATGAAAACGGGGCGGAGAGAATAGGGGAAAGCGCCCGCAGAGGCGGGCGCGGCACTTCAGAAGGAGAGGGTAACGCCGGCATAATACGCGCGGCCAGGCTCATTGTAGGTCGAGGCGCCGGCGTTTTCGCGATACAGTTGCTTATCAAACAGATTACTTATTCCGGCGTTCAGGCGAATATCCCGGTTTAGCTGATACTGGGTACCGATCCCCACGATGGAATAGGCACCTACCTCGGTGGTGGCAAGGGTCCCGGTTTCGTTGCGAATTTCCGCATACTGACGCGGCTGCTGACGGCCATAAAGCGTCCAGTTCACATTCGCAGACAGGGCACCGTTTACCTGCCAGTCGAGCATCGTGTTAATGGTATATTTCGGGATCACCGACAGCGGATTGCCTGTCTCTTTACTTTCTGATTTGAGCATCCAGGTGGCATTGGTCCGCCAGCTTAGGACATCTCTCAGCACCGGGATCAGCAGATTTCCTTCCAGCCCCTCGACCACGGCTTTGCCGCCGTTCTGCCACTGCAGAATATTATTGCCGCTGGAGGTATAGCCCAGCACCTCGGTTCCGGAGACGATTTTGTTTTTGTAATCGTTGCGGAACCAGGTAACCCCGGCAGCGTAACCATTAAGGTTGAATTCGATACCGATCTCTTTGTTAATACTGATCTCCGGATCGAGGTCAGGGTTGCCCAGCAGATAGCAGCTGCCTTCAGCTATAGTGTTCGGACAACCGTTGCCGCGGGTGGAGAGCAAATAGCCTTCACTGGATTGATAGAGGTTAGGCGCTTTAAACACGCGCGCGATACCGGCCTTCAGCGTGAACATATCGCTCAGCGCCTGAGACAGATTGAGGCTTGGGCTCCAGTTGCTGCCAAACTGATTATGATAATCGAAGCGGATGCCGGGGATCAGGTTGGTGCCAGGCACGGCTTCGATATTATCTTCCAGATAGATACCGGTGAGGGTGGCGCTGTTTTTGGTACTACGTTGCGTAGGGTCGCCCGAGGTCCCAGGGATAGTCTCGCCGTTGCTGTTAGTGGCCTGCATTGATGCCGGGTCGTCGAGCTGATCATGGTTCCATTCCATTCCCAGCGTCAGCGTCTGGTCCGCCAGCCAGAAGAAAGGCACATTGAATTCCGAGGTAGTTCGCCAGGATTCCAGACGGCTGGTGGCATAATCCTCACTGTTGATCATGCCCTCGACGCGGCCGGTGGAGCCTTCCTGCAGGCGGGTATTGTTGGTTTTCTCGTAGTAAACACCGGCTTTGGACTGGCCCCAATCCCATAGACCGTTGTAGGTCAGTCCCCAGGACTGGCGATAGAGGCGATTAGTTTCGTGGCCGTACAGGGAGTCCACCAGCCCGTTCGGGCTAAGATTGCCGTTGCTGTACTGGGTATCACCAGCATAGATATTCCCCTGACGACTATAGGCATAGCTGAAATCGAGGATCTGTTGCGGGGTCATTTTCCATGACAGCAAGGCGTTAATATCTTTATTGCGTACCCCTTCGCGCCCCGCAGCGTAAGAGCCGTTTTGCGCATGGTTAATATCCCAGGCGTCGGGTTCCGTTTTATTGATATTGCCATACAGGCGCATCGTCAGCGCTTCGCCGGCCAGTGGGCCGCTGAGATTGAAGTTAGCGCGATTGGTCGTGCCTTCCTTGTTGTTTTCCGGCTGGTTGGTAAAGAAAGACAGCGAACCGTGCCAGTTGTTGGTCGGGCGTTTGGTAATGATATTGACCACTCCGCCCGCCGCGCCGGAACCATAGCGCGCGGCTGCCGGACCGCGGAGAACTTCAATCCGTTCGACCATCTCTGCAGGTACCCAGTTGCTGTCGCCCCGGGTATCGCGTTCACCGCGCCAGCTATAGCGAACCGCGTTACGTGACGTGACCGGTACCCCATCTATCAGGATCAGGGTGTTCTCCGGCCCCATGCCGCGGATATCAATCTGGCGGTTGTTGCCCCGACTGCCGCTGGCGCTGTTGCCGGTCAAGTTCACCCCGGGCATTTTACGGATGATGTCTGAGAGATCGTTGACCGGCGGCTGCTTAGCAATATCATCTGCCGTGATAATCGACACCCCGGGCTGTTGCTTAAGCACCTCTTCCGCCGTACTGCGCACAATCATCGTTTCGGTATCTTGTTCTGATTCTTCAGCAAAGGCGTTAGGGGCGAGGAGACTAGATATGACCAGCGCCAGGGTCGTGGGGACAGAATATTGCGGCGATCTCATGTAAATATCCTTTTCAAAGCAATGCAAAATGAGATCGAGAATATTAATGATAACCATTATCATTACAATGTAACGAGATGAATCTCCATAAAATCCTCACAATTACCGCAACTTTTTATGCAGTTGAGAGAAATCGTGAAGAGAGCCTGCACAGTGTGACCGGAAAGCTGTCAGCGTATGCGCTGAGGTTGTGTGGCTGCAGGGAATGTTTGCCAGCGCAGTGAGATTATAGGGGGCGAGCGCGGCGCGCGATGGCGCGCCGGCGGAGGAGTTAGTGGTGGTCGTCCTGCGGCATATGGCGGTAGATGTAGATCCCGCTCAGCAGGGTAAAGACCAGCGTGAGGGCGGTTAAGCCAAAGACCTTGAAGTTCACCCAGATATTCTGCGGCAGCCAGAAGGCGATATAGATATTGGCCAGCCCGCAAAGGATAAAGAACACCGCCCAGGCCAGGTTAAGCCGCGACCAGACCTGCTGCGGCAGGGCCAGCTCTTTGCCCAGCATGCGCTGGATCAACGGCTTTTTCATCACCCACTGGCTGAACAGCAGCGCGCCAGCGAACAGGGCATAGATCACCGTCACCTTCCATTTAATAAACTCATCATTGTGGAAGAAGAGAGTTAACCCGCCGAAGACGGCCACCAGCACAAAGGTGATCAGCGCCATTTTTTCGACTTTACGGTAGCGTACCCAGCTGTAGATCAGCACGATAGCGGTCGCGACGATCAGCGCGGTGGTGGCGGCGTAGATATCGTAAAGCTTATAGAAGGCAAAGAAGACCACCAGCGGTAAAAAATCCAGAAACTGCTTCATACATCGATCCCGTCTTTCAGGACGGACCGGGGAAGACCCCGATCCTGGTTAAGATTAGTTGCGGATAAGCATATACACGCGGAATAAATAGATCAGCAACAGGGCGGATATCAGGTTGCTGATGGTATTGATGACCACCGCGCCGACGTTTGGCGTCAGGACAGCAAAGCTGGAAGCGAACAGTAACAGCAGGGTTTTTGCCACCAGCCAGCCAATGATAGCCGGCGCCACCAGCCGCAGATTGGCCCACGCCAGACGCATGCTGCTGCGCATGGCGCTGAGGATACCCATTTTGTCCTGCACCAGCATGATCGGCGCAAAGGCCAGCACGATGGCCAGCAGCACGCCGGGCACCAGGACCAGCATCATCCCCATCTGCACCAGGAAGGTAGTGAAGAGGATCAACAGCAGCAGCTTCGGCAGCACCGGGGCTGAGGCGCCGATGGCACGCAGGGCGCTAACGCGATGACCGGCGGAGACCAGCTGGATCAGCAGCAGAACGCCGCCAGCGAGGATCGCATTGCCCACCAGACCCGAGAAGGTTGATGCCGCCGAGGCGCGCAGCAGAACCTGCTGCTGCTCCGGCGTCATGTTCTGCACCAGCTCAAACAGCCCGGCGCTACCGGCGAGGTTATCGCCTTCGCTGAGTATCGACAGCTGCTCGTCACTGGGTGAAAAGGCATGGCCAAGTACTACCGTAATAAACGCGCACAACAGCGCAATCAGCAAAATGGTAATGAACTGATTACGAAAAAAATTCCCGGTGTCACGGTAGACGGACTTCGCCGTGATAGACATGCATTCTCCTTGAGTGTCGCAGGTGTTAACTAGCCGGCGATTGTACCGCAAATCGTTCCCTCGTAGCACTCTCTGCACCATTCAGGGCAGGTATATCTTTGTAAAGAGGCCGCAATGGCGGTAGGCCATAGCGCGCCCGCGCCCGGTTGCAGGCGTCATTTTCCTCACCATTCTCACCGGACATGGCGAATTCGCGGCACGGTGAGGGACGGTTTTCATAAATAGTGCAGTGGACGGCGTCACCGATGTCGCCTGACAGCGCCGCGCAGCGGCTCTGGCGCTGGTTGGTGCCGCTCATGCAGCGCAGGAAAGGGGTCAGCGGCTCGGTCAGCGCGGAAGGCACCAGGCCACCCGCGTCGTCGGCTTCCGCCCAGTAGAAAGAGACACGAAAATACGCACAACAGGCACCGCACGTCATGCACGGGTTGATTTCACTCATAATTACACCTGAAAAAAACGCATCAACACAGATTGTCGGCAGTTAACTTATCCAGCCGCTTTTGCGGCGGCAAGAGGGGGAGAAATATTTTTTTCACGGAAAGTGAAAATTGATGTGAGAAGGATTCAGGGTGTTTCGATCGGTAGCAAAAATTAATCTGGATCAATAAATGTTAAATCTAAGGTTTTAGTGTGATCTAAAACAGATCAAACGTAACTCGTTATAGGTATATTTGGCCGCGCTGAAAAACCATAATGAGGAAGTGGATATGAAGAAGTTAGCAGCGGCGGCATTAATTCTTAGCACGCTTTCCACCGGCAGCGTCTGGGCGCATGAAGCGGGTGAATTTTTCATTCGTGCCGGGACCGCCACCGTCCGACCGACGGAGGGCTCTGACAATGTGTTAGGCAGCCTTGGCAGTTTCAACGTCAGTAACAACACCCAACTGGGTTTAACCTTTACCTATATGGCCACCGATAACATCGGCGTGGAGCTGCTGGCGGCAACGCCGTTCCGCCATAAGGTCGGCACCGGGCCAACCGGGACTATCGCCACCGTCCATCAGTTGCCACCCACCCTGATGGCGCAGTGGTACTTTGGCGATGCGCAAAGCAAGGTGCGCCCGTACGTGGGGGCGGGTATTAACTACACCACCTTCTTTAATGAAGACTTTAACGATACCGGCAAGGCGGCCGGGCTTTCCGATCTGAGCCTGAAGGACTCCTGGGGCGCGGCGGGGCAGGTCGGCCTCGATTATCTGATTAACCGTGACTGGCTGCTGAATATGTCGGTGTGGTACATGGATATCGATACCGATGTGAAATTCAAAGCCGGCGGCGTGGACCAGAAAGTCAGCACCCGTCTGGATCCGTGGGTGTTTATGTTCTCCGCGGGTTATCGATTTTAAATCCTGCTGAAAACTGGCCAACGGATGGCCAGTTCATTGTCACGTCACACCTGTCTGCCGCAAGCCTTCGCCATCGATAGCGGATCACACTTCCGTCCACTGGCGCAGTAGGTTGTGATACATGTTGAGCAGGGAGAGGACCTCTTCTCCGTCGCCAAAGCGGGCCTTCAGAGACTGGATGGTGCGGTCCAGGTCGTAAAGCATCGCGCGCTGCTTATCGTCGCGGACCATCGACTGGATCCACAGGAAAGAGGTCTGACGTACGCCGCGGGTAACCGGGGTGACGCAGTGCAGGCTGCTGGCGGGATAGAGCACCAGATGCCCGGCCGGGAGCTTCACCCGGTGCTGGCCATAGGTGTCTTCAATCACCAGTTCACCGCCCTCATAGCTCTCCGGCTCGCAAAGAAACAGCGTCGCTGACAGGTCAGTGCGCATCCAGCCCGCCTCGCCGTTCTGGCGAACGGCGCCATCGACATGAAAACCGTAGGTCTCCCCTGGCCCATAGCGGTTAAACAACGGTGCGGAAATCGTCCGCGGCAGCGCGGCGGAAAAAAACTGCGGGTGGCCGCGCAGCGCGTCGAGCACGGCGGCTTGCAGGCGGGCATACAGCGGCGTACGGGTATCGATCTGCTGGTTCTGTTTGACGGCCGCCCCCTGGCTGCCCACCGTAACCCGTCCGTCGACCCACTCGGCCTGCGCCAGCTGCCGGGTAAATTCCGCCACCTGGTCTGCCGATAGCACGTCAGGAATGTGATACATCATCGCGGTGTTCTCTCTAAAAGGTGGGGCGCAACGGCCCCACGCACAGACTCAGAAGTGGACGTTCGCCGTCAGCATAAAGGTACGGGGTTCGCCCGGATGATAGCGATAGCCGCTCTTGTTGATGGAGGCCACGTAATCGGTATCAAACAGGTTGTACATATTGAGCTGCAGATCGAGGTTGCTGTTGACCCGATAGCCCAGTTTGGCGTCGGCGACCCAGTAGCCCTCGGTGTGATCCGGGGTACCGACCGCGCCATCGCTGCCCCGGCGCAGGCTTCCGACATAGCGCACACCGCCGCCGACGGACAGATCGCTGGTGGCCTGATACTGCGTCCACAGCGTAAAGGCATGTTTCGGGGTGTAGGCCAGGGCGGAAGATCCATCCTGCGCTACGTTCTGTCCCTCCGTCACTGTCGCATGCTGCTGCGTGTAGCCGGCGATGATCGTCCAGTCCGGGGTCAGGTTTCCGGTTGCGGAGAGTTCATACCCCTCCACGCGCTTTTTGCCGTACTGCGACCAGGTTCCGTCATCGTTGGCGGCCACTTCGTTTTCAATATCGGTACGGAATAACGCCGCGTTGAGCAGCAGACGGTTGTCGAAGATTTGCCACTTGGTGCCCAGCTCGCTGGATTTCGCCTTCTGTGGCTTAAAGTCGGTTCGGTTGGCGCTGTTGCCGCTACCGCTGGCGGCCAGGGCGAAACTGCTGCCCCCCGGCGGCTGCTGTGAGATGGCGTAGTTGACGTAGACATTGCCCTGCTCGGTTAAGCGGTACAGTGCCCCGGCTTTCCAGTTAACCAGATTGCCGGATTTGGCGGTATCCACGGTGGTGACCGGGCTGCCCGTCGACTGGCCGGGCGGGCAGGCGATAGCCCCGCGTCCGCTGCCGCCGCAGGCGGTGGCGCTGTCATATTTAGTATGATAATTGTCGAGACGTAGCCCGCCGTTGACCTCAATCCGTTCGGTCAGCGTCAGCGTATCGAAGGCATAAATCCCGAAGGTATCAGTCTGGCCGTTGGCATTCGCTCCGTTTCTGTCCAGCCCGCCAATCGACAGGTTGCTCACCGGATGGTAGAGATTCACCGCCGGCGCGGTCATGGCGTTAACGCCATAGTTGGTCTGGTTTTCCCGGGTAAACTCCACGCCGGCGCTGACGTCATGGCCTATCGAGCCGGTATTGAAGGTCGAGGTGATATTGGTCTGGTTGGTCAGAATGCGGTTGCTGACATCTTTGGTATTAACCAGACGCGACCAGCTCCAGGTGTTGACGTCATTGATATCGGGGGCGGTGATATTGCTCGCGCCCCCCATCACCGCGGTCAAAAGATACTCCTGTTTCACCCGCGACCAACGGGTGGTATTGCGCACGGTGGTATTGTCCGTCAGATCGTGTTCGAAGCGCAGGGTGCCGCTGTCGGTGGTGGATTTATCATAATCGGAGTCGGTGCCATAGAAATTGTTGGTATCCACCTTCCCGGCGGAATTGAGCGCGGCATATTTCGGCGAAGGTGCCGAATAGCCCGGCAGGCCGACGGTGGGGATCCCGCCATCCGGGGTGTTGTTCTGCCGGACATGCAGATAGTTCAGATACAGACGAGTTGGGGTATCGAGTCCGAAGGCCAGCGATGGCGCGATGCCATAGCGTTCGTTTTCAATGTGGTCCCGACCGGCGTCATGAGTTTTTTCCCCCATCAGGTTCAGACGGAACGCGGCGTTGTCGCTAAACGCCTGGTTCAGGTCGAGCGTTCCCCGACGCGACCAGGCGCTGCCGATGCTGGCCGAACCGTCGATCCCGGAGTCAAGGCGCGGCTGCTTGCTGATCATATTGATCGATCCGGAGGGCGCGCTGCGGCCATAGTCCGTGCCGGCGGGTCCTTTGATGACTTCCACCTGCTGGGTATTGAAGGTATCGCGCGTCACACTGCCGATGTCGCGGATGCCGTCCACATAGATGCTGTTAGAGGTATCCACGCCGCGCATGTAGATGGCATCCCCGGTGGTTGAACTGCCATTCTCGCCGGCATAAAACGCCCCGACGCCGGGGACGTTTTTGAGGGCGTCAGTCAGGTTGGTGACGCCCTGATCTTTAATCACCTGTTCCGGGATCACGGTGATGGTGCGGGTGGTATCGACCAGCGGTTTATTGAACTTGGGATCGGCGGAGGCGCCGGGAGAGTAGAGTGAGGGCGGAGTGGCTTCCACCACCAGCGTCTCTTCACTATTTTTGACTGATTTTTCCGCTGCGATGCCCGTTGCCGGTGAGGCCCCCAGACACAGACCCGTAAACAATGCCAATGAGTTGAAACTGCCAAACGGCAGAGAAGCGTTTTTTTCCATGATAAATGCAGGCTTATTTTTTGTTATGAGCACATACCACACCGCGCAAAAGCGACGTTTTTCGTCGTCTGGCTTGCGCTGACCCGGTGTGATTCTATAAATGATAAAAAGAATAGTTATCATTCGCCTTAATATTTACATAGAAATGTTGACGTTTAAACATATTTCTTCATCGCGATTTACATAGTTCATAAATTTTGAACGAAAAGGGCGGGGATGAAGCAAAAGAGCGGCTGGAAGAGGCCGGTGACAGGCCGCGCCGCGAGGTGACAGGCGCCAGGGCTAACCCGGCGCTTCGTGGTTTTTGGCATAAAAGATGCCCTCCTTCTGCGCGAGGAGAACGCCGTTCTGGAAATTGGTGTAATGAAAAATAGCGGCCCACCGATCCCTCTGCAGGCACTGTTCCGCGACCGCGTTATTGGGGGGACGACCAGCGAGCGTTCTCCCGCCGCGTGACGGAGAACAATGCCGCGCCGTATGTCGCCTGGAGCAAGCGCCGGGCCACTGCTGGCTGCGGCAACTGGTGCGTGAGGTGTGTGTCGCCAGTAAAAAAAAAGCCCGCACAAGTGCGGGCAAAAATACTGGAAGCAATGTGAGCAATGTCGTACTGAATACCTGAGTTATTTACTCAACTATTCAGTAATGAGAAAGATAATATTTCTCATTTAAGATATCAACCCCATCTTTTGTGCGGAAGCGATTTTTTATCCGAGGGTGAAAACCGTACGCTTCTGACTGTCGTCCCGCGGCCAGGCCGCCGCGATCTCCTGCAGCGGCCGCGGGGTGGTGGCGATGGTGAATTTACCCGGCACCGCCGCCTGCAGCATTTCACCTGTCGCCGCCAGCAGCTGCGGCATCGACAGGCTACCGATACCGCTGCCCATCAGCACGAGCGGTGCGGAACGCAGAACTGCGCCATTTAACGCGATATCGGCGCCAGCCAGGGACCCCACCTGCACATAGCGCACCGGTCTGCCGGCTGGGGTATATTTCGCCAGGGCCGGCAATAACACTTCCGCGCTGTGTCCCCACAGGTAATCGATGACCACGTCAATCTGCGCGGCGCTGGTCGCTGAAAATTGCCCGCTCAATGTTTTATCATCAGCGGTTAACTGAATACACTCATCGGCGTCCAGCGCCGCCAGCGTCTGCGCATTCCGTCCGGTTGCAATGATTTTTTTCGCCCCCAGATAGCGGGCAATCTGCACCGCCAGCTGACCGGCGCTGCCGGTGGCGCCGTTAATCAGCACCGTTTCACCGGCCTGGAGCTGGGCGCGAGTCACCAGAGACGCCCACGCGGACATGCCGGGATTGGCCATCGCCGCGGCGCTAACATCATCGAGCGCATCCGGCACCGGCAGGCAACTCTGCAGGGCAACCGGCGCCTGCTGCGCCATACTGCCGAAGGGGGCGGTGGGGAAGGCGAAATAGACGCGCTGGCCCTGAGGTGTGGTGCCGACGCCATCGATACCGGGCACAAAGGGCAGATTGCCGTCGAAGCTGTAATGGCGTCCGGATGCGCGGGCCTTAACCACATGGCTCAGCGCGGCGGCGCGGACGTCAATGAGCGTCTGGCCGGGCGCGGGCTGCGGGTCGATAAAATCGGCCCAAACCGGGCCTTCTGCGAGGTCAAAAACCACGGCTGCTTTCATAAATTATCTCCTGTCGGGAATTATGTGTAAAATACACATATTGTTTTGCAGCACTATACGCGGAAAATTAATATATGCAAGATGCACATAATGACTACGACATTACCGACTTTCACGGCGCGCTACTGGATATCATCAGCGTGATGAACCAGCCGCTGCGCGACGAGCAGATCCTCCAGGCGGCTGGCGTCCAGCTGGAACAGATGCTGTTTCCGCTGCTGGTGGCGGTAGGGCGCCATGGCCCGGTAGGGGTGGTTGAGCTGGCGGATCATTTAGGGCGCGATTACACCACCGTCAGCCGCCAGGTAAAAAAACTGGAAGCCCAGGGGCTCGCCTGTAAGCAACCTAACCATCATGACCGACGGATCAGCGAAGTGACGCTTAGCGCCAGCGGAAAACAGATGATCAACAGTATTGCGGTAGCGCGGCGGCGGTTAATGAATCAGGTGCTGGCGCAGTGGCCGGAAGATGAAGTGCAGGCGCTGTTTCGCTTAACGCGCAAATACGCCGACAGTTTGCAGCAACCGAGCTAAATTCTCGCGTGCTGCCGCCCTGGCGCAACAATCATCTTGTTCGTCACAAATCACGGGTCAGCTCGTCGATGTTGTCGGAAAGTATCTCCAGCAGGGATCGTACATAGATATTGTTATTTCCCTGATGCCACATCGCGCTGAGGGGAAGGCCTTCGATATGTTTTTTGGGCGTGAGCGCAAGGTATTTCACGCCGTCCGCATTCATGTCTTTATAGGATGCAGGCACCAGAGCAATGCCGAGTCCTGCGGCAACAAAACTCAGGATAGTCTGCTTCTCTTCAGCATACTGCGCGATAACAGGCATGCTGCCACCTTCCTTGAAAATATTCATTGTCAGGTCATGGCTGTGACGCCGGGTGCGTCTTTCCGGCAAGATAACAGGCTCGTACCGAAAGTCATCGATACTGACTTCATCATAACTGACCAGCCGGTGGTTAGTGGGCACGGCGAGCACGCAAGTTTCATTGGCGATAAATCGCGTAGTCAGCATGGCATCAATGTGTTCCGGCGGGCGCACAAAAACCACATCCAGCCACCCTGAAATGAGTCGGGGGATAAGTTTGTGAGATTTATCTTCTGTAAGATGAATATCTGCTTCAGGAAAACGCCTGACGAAAAGATTAAGCAATTCAGGAAGTAATCCTTTGGCTGCGCTGTCGATAGCCCCGATCCGCAACGTTCTTTTCTGCAACAGGCTATTTTTCCGGAATCGCTGCCGTAGCGCATCGAAATCAGCAATGACCGTTTTGGCCTCATTTAAAAAGGCGGCGCCTTCAGGTGTTAGCGACACGTTGCGGGTCGATCGATTCAGTAGCCTGATCCCCAAATCATCTTCCAGTAGCTTAATAAAGCGACTCAGTGACGCAGGCATCATTTCGAGTTTACGGGCAGCCCGGCCAAAGTGAAGCTCATCACCTAATACCACAAAGCAACGTAGCTGATTTATATCCATTTTTTCACCAAAACCTGATTATACAAATTATTTATATAAAGCCGTGCCGATGATAAAGCGGTTCAAAACTTCATACTGGGATTATTACAAAACGATAACAACCCTACATCACTATGGAGCATCCCGTCATGAAAAACGACCTCGAAAAGAAGGTGATGCGTAAGGTTACCCTGCGCATTATTCCTTTCATCATGCTGCTGTACTTCATTGCCTTCCTTGACCGCGTCAACATTGGCTTTGCCGCCCTGACCATGAATCAGGATCTGGGATTTTCACCCACCGTTTTTGGTCTGGGCGCTGGCATTTTCTTCCTGGGTTATTTTCTGTTTGAGGTACCGTCAAACTTAATTCTTCATAAAGTGGGCGCCCGCATCTGGATCGCCCGCGTCATGATCACCTGGGGGTTCGTCTCTGGCTGCATGGCTTTTGTGCAGGGCACGACGAGCTTCTACATTCTGCGTTTTCTGCTCGGCGTGGCGGAAGCCGGTTTCTTCCCGGGTATCATTCTCTATCTCAGCTACTGGTTTCCTGCCGCCAGGCGTGCGCAGGTCACTGCCATCTTTATGGCCGCAGCCCCCCTGTCGACAGCACTGGGATCGCCGGTTTCGGCCGCTTTGCTCGAGATGCATGGCTTCCTCGGCTACGCCGGCTGGCAGTGGATGTTTGTACTGGAAGCTTTCCCGGCGCTGGTGCTCGGTGTTGTGGTTTTGTTCTTCCTGACGGATCGTCCGGCCAAGGCCAAATGGCTGACTGATCAAGAGCGTGCCTGGCTGGAAAACGCCATGCAAGACGAGGAGCGGGCGCGGGCGGCAAAACAGAGCCATTCCAGCGCATGGCGGGGACTGGCGGATATACGCGTCCTGGCGCTGGCGCTGGTCTATTTCGGTACCTCCGCCGGGCTGTATACGCTTGGCATCTGGTCCCCGCAAATTATTCGCAGTTTCGGTGCTTCCTCGCTGGAGATTGGTTTCCTGAACGCTTTTCCGGCGGTGATCGGCGTCATCGCCATGATCCTCTGGGCGCGTCATTCCGATCGAACCAAAGAGCGCAGCTGGCACGTCATTGGCGCCTGCCTGCTGGCGGCGGCCGGACTGATATACGCCGGTAACGTCAGCACATTGTTTACCGTGATGCTTGCCTTAACGCTGGTCACTGTGGGGATTAGCGCATCAAAACCCCCTCTGTGGAGCATGCCAACCCTGTTCCTCAGCGGCCCGGCTGCGGCCGCTGGCATTGCCGCTATCAACTCCATCGGCAACCTCGGCGGTTTCGTCGGCCCGATGATGATTGGCGTGATCCGCGAGCAAACCGGTAGCTACAGCTGGGGCCTGTATTTTGTCGCCGGATTGCTGGCGCTCTCGGCCCTCGTGGTCGTGATTCTTTCTGCCAGAGCGAACAAATCGCCGACGGCAGAGCTTCCACATCCTCATACTCATTAACTGGAGAAGTAACGATGCGTCACTACAAAATTGCTGCCATCCCTGCGGACGGTATCGGACCGGAAGTCATTTCGGCAGGTATTGAAGTCTTGCACGCGCTGACGCGCCACGATCCGCAACTGAAATTTGATATAGAGACCTTTGACTGGGGGTCAGACTATTACAAAAAACATGGCGTGATGATGCCGGAAGAAGGACTGAACATGCTGAAAGCATTCGATGCCATTTACTTCGGCGCGGTGGGGGCACCGGATGTCCCTGACCACATCACACTCTGGGGCCTGCGGCTGCCTATTTGCCAGGGCTTTGACCAGTACGCCAATGTGCGACCCACCAAAATTCTGCCGGGCGTCACTTCACCGCTGCGCAACCGCGGGCCGGGCGATCTTGACTGGGTCATCGTGCGTGAAAACTCTGAAGGTGAATATTCTGGTAACGGCGGCCGTGCGCACCGTGGTTTACCTGAAGAAGTCGGTACCGAAGTGGCAATCTTTACCCGTGTTGGGGTGACACGCATTATGCGCTATGCCTTCAGACTGGCGCAGTCCCGTCCACGTAAGCTGCTGACCGTGGTGACCAAATCCAACGCCCAGCGCCATGGTATGGTGATGTGGGATGAGATTGCCGCTGAAGTGGCGCAGGAATTCCCGGATGTGCAGTGGGACAAAATGTTGGTCGATGCCATGACGCACCGTATGACGTTGCATCCCCAGACCCTGGATACCATCGTTGCCACCAATCTGCACGCCGATATCCTTTCCGATCTGGCTGGCGCGCTGGCGGGTAGTCTGGGCGTAGCGCCGACCGCGAATATTGATCCTGAACGCCGCTTCCCTTCCATGTTCGAACCGATCCATGGTTCCGCATTCGATATCACCGGCAAAGGGATTGCGAACCCCATTGCCACTTTCTGGACCGCGGTACAGATGCTTGAACATCTGGGCGAACGCCATGCCGCTGCGCTGATTATGGAAAGCATTGAGTATGTGTGTGAAAAAGGCATTCTGACGCCAGATGTCGGTGGCTCAGCCAATACCGCGGAGGTGACACGCGCCGTGGTGCACTACATTGACGCTAAAGCTGACATTGCCGAGACCGCATAACCATGAATAACGAACAGGCTGCAGAGATCCTGCAGGATATCTTTCAACATGCGGTCAACAGTGCCCGCGCCGGGCCGGTGACCCTGGCTAACCTGCCGGAAAAACCTCGCGGCCGTTGTGTGGTGATCGGTGCGGGTAAAGCGTCCGCGGCAATGGCGGCTGCCGTGGATGCGGCCTGGCCGGATGTGGCGGTGTCGGGCGTGGTGGTGACGCGTTACGGTTACGCGGTTCCTGCGGGCCGCATCCGCATTATTGAGGCGGCTCATCCCGTATCAGATGCCATGAGCGAGGTTGCCGCAATGCTGATTGTGGAGACGCTGCGCGGTTTAACTGCCGATGATCTGGTGCTGGCATTGATTTCAGGGGGAGGGTCGGCGCTGATGGCGCTGCCCGCCCCGGGGTTAACGCTGGCAGATAAGCAGACCATCACCCGGGCCCTGCTCCATAGCGGGGCCAGCATCAAAGAGATGAATCTGGTACGTCGTCATCTCTCAGCGGTGAAAGGCGGAAAGCTGGCGACCATGGCGCAACCAGCGCGCATCGTATCACTGATTATCAGCGATGTGCCTGGCGATGATCCGACGGACGTAGCGTCTGGCCCCACCGTTGCCGATAACAGCGCACCACGTGATGCGCTCCGGGTACTGCAGCGGTATGGCATTGCGATCCCGAAGCCCGTTAGCGAACGGCTAAACCAGCCGGCCGGCCCGGTGGAAAACGCCGCGACAGGCGAGGTCAGGCTTATCGCCACGCCGGCGATGGCGTTAGCGGCGGCGGGGCTGGCCGCACGACAACATGGGCTCACCCCCCTTATTTTGGGGGATGCGATAGAAGGTGAAAGCAGGGAAGTGGCGGTGGTCATGGCCGGTATGGCGAAATCGGCGAAGCAGTATGGTCACCCGATTTCAGGGCCTGCTGTGCTGTTGTCAGGTGGCGAAACCACGGTGACAGTAAACAACACTCAGCCTGGAAAAGGGGGCCGCAATACCGAGTTTTTACTCAGTCTGGCCTGTGCGCTCCAGGGGGAACACGGTATCTGGGCCATGGCGGGAGATAGCGATGGTATTGATGGCACAGAAGATGCCGCAGGTGCGATTGTCTTCCCGGATACGCTTGCGCGCGGCAAGCTGAGCGGTCTTAATGCAGTGCAATATCTGGATGGCCATGATAGTTACTGCTATTTTCACGCGCTTAATGATTTGCTGATCACCGGCCCGACGTTAACCAACGTCAATGATATTCGGGCAATATTGATTGCCTGACTGTATCGCTCTCCTGTGCCAGGGAGAGCGATATTTTTCCCTTTCTACATTGTTCAAATCTTCGGTATCCGCCCGCCATCCATTTCCACGCTAAAGCGCATCGCCTGGCGCCAAGGTGTCGATCATCGTTCCGTCTGATGTGTTGGCGTGCAAGATGACATGGAGGGGAAGGTAACGCGAGGAGATCGCCGCCTGGCGCGATACCAGGCGGCTGATGGTCAGGCGGTTTTGGTCGCCGCCTTCAGGCTCTGGACGAAGGCTTTCAGTTCGTCGAGCATGGTCTGCGGCTCATCGAGGTGGCGTTCGATGATTTTGACGATGGCGGAACCGGAGATAGCCCCGGCGGCTCCGGCGTCAATGGCGGCGCTCACCTGCTCCGGCGCGGAGATACCAAAGCCCTGCAGCGGCGGCGCGGCGTGATATTCCGCCAGCTTCTCCACCAGGTGGTGCAGCGGCAGTGCGGCGCGATTTTCCGCACCCGTCACTCCGGCGCGCGACAGCAGATAGGTGTAGCCGCGGCCATAAGAAGCAATCTGGCGCAGTAAATCGTCATCCGCATTGGGCGGGCAGATGAAAATCGGCGCGATGTTATGGCGCATCGCCGCCTGGCGGAACGGGGCGGACTCTTCCACCGGCACGTCGGCCACCAGCACCGAGTCGACGCCAACGCGGGCGCACTGGGCATAGAACGCATCGATGCCCGGGCTGAAGACGAGGTTGGCGTACATCAGCAGGCCGATTGGGATGGTCGGATGCTTCTGGCGGATCGCCGCCAGCATCTCAAAGCACTGCGCCGGGGTCACTCCCGCGGCGAAGGCGCGCAGGGCCGCGCCCTGGATGGTCGGGCCGTCCGCCAGCGGGTCGGAGAAAGGGATCCCCAGCTCAAGGGCATCGGCGCCGCCTTCGATCAGCGCATCGATAATTTTGAGCGACTGCTCCGGTCCCGGATCGCCAAGGGTGACAAAGGGAACGAAGGCGCCTTCCTGGCGATTTTTCAGTTGGGCAAACAGCGTCTCATAGCGTTCCATCAGATTTCCCCTCGCGCTTTCAGGATGTCATGTACGGTGAAAATGTCTTTGTCGCCGCGACCGGAGAGGTTAACCACCAGCAGCTGCTCTTTTTCCGGGTTCTCGCGCATCATCTTCAGCGCGTGGGCCAGGGCGTGAGAGGACTCCAGCGCCGGGATAATCCCTTCGTGGCGGGAGAGCGCTTTAAACGCATCCAGCGCTTCGTTGTCGGTGATCGACACATAGTCAGCGCGACCGGTGCTGTTCAGAAACGCGTGCTGCGGCCCAACGGACGGGAAGTCCAGCCCGGCGGAAATGGAGTAAGACTCTTCGATCTGGCCGTCGGCGGTTTGCATCATCGGCGACTTCATACCAAAGTAGATCCCCACGCGGCCATGCTTCAGCGGCGCGCCGTGCTCGCCGCTTTCGATACCGTGCCCGGCCGGTTCCACGCCGATCAGGCCGACGTTGGTTTCATCAATAAAGTCGGCAAACATGCCGATGGCGTTTGACCCACCACCAACGCAGGCGATCACCGCGTCCGGCAGACGTCCCTCTTTTTCGAGGATCTGCGCTTTAGTCTCTTCGCCAATCATACGCTGGAATTCACGCACAATGGTCGGGAACGGATGCGGACCGGCGGCGGTGCCCAGCATATAGTGCGCCTTCTCGTAGCTACCAGACCAGTCGCGCAGCGCCTCATTACAGGCATCTTTCAGCGTGGCGGAGCCGCTGTGCACCGGGATCACCTCGGCGCCCATCAGGCGCATACGGAAGACGTTCGGCGACTGGCGCTCGACGTCCTTGGCGCCCATGTAGATACGGCATTTCAGGCCGAGCAGGGCGCTGGCCAGCGCTGAGGCGACCCCGTGCTGACCGGCGCCGGTCTCGGCGATAATTTCGGTTTTGCCCATCCGTTTGGCCAGCAGGGCCTGGCCCAGCACCTGGTTGGTTTTGTGCGCGCCGCCGTGCAGCAGATCTTCGCGTTTCAGGTACAGGGTGGTGCGAGTACCTTCGGTCAGATTCCGGCATTTGGTCAGGGCCGTCGGACGTCCGGCGTAGTTTTTCAGCAGGTCAGTGAATTCCGCCTGAAAGGCCGGGTCCTTCTGCGCGCTGACAAAGGCTTCTTCCAGCTGGCGCAGGGCGGGCATAAGGATCTGCGGCACATACATGCCGCCGAATTCGCCGAAGTAGGGGTTCAGTAAAGTGCTCATTATTGCTCCTTAATATGCGCGCAGCGTCTGGAATACGGAGGCCAGCTTGCTGGCGTCTTTCATCCCGGGTTGCGACTCTACGCCTGAATTGAAATCGAGTCCGGCACAGCCGCTTTTGGCCGCTTCCACACAGTTATCGGCACCCAGGCCACCCGCCAGCATGACGTTGCGCAGATCCTGGCCCTGCAGCAGGCTCCAGTCAAAGCGCTGACCGCTGCCGCCCTGGCCGTTGTCGAACAGGTACTTGTCGACATGGCGGAGCGTACGGGCCGGGAGGGTTTCACCAACGCTCAGCGCTTTCCAGATACGGACGTTGTCCGCGAGGGCGTCGCGCAGCGCGTCGATATAGGCCTGGTCCTCATCACCGTGCAGCTGCACGGCGGCCAGCCCCAGAGCCTGCGCGCGGGCGACCACCTCGTCCAGCGGCGCATTGCGAAACACGCCGACGTACTGCAGCGGCGCAGCGGCGATCACCGCTTTGGCCTGGGCGTCATTCACCGCCCGCGGCGAAGTCGGGACGAAAATCAGGCCACCGTAGATGGCGCCGGACTCCCAGGCCACCTGGGCATCCTGCGGGCGCGTCAGGCCGCACACTTTATTCTCGCCGAGCAGCACACGTTTAACCGCCGCTTCCAGATCCGCCTGTTCCATCAGGGCGGAGCCGATCAGGAAGCCGTTGGCGAAGTGGCTCAGCTCGCGCACTTCAGCATAGGTATGGATGCCGGATTCGCTGATCACCGTGACATCCGGGCCGAGACGCGCCGCCAGCTGACGGGTGCGGTTAAGGTCAATCGACATATCGCGCAGGTCGCGGTTGTTAATGCCCACCACCTTCGCCTTCAGGGCGATGGCGCGCTCCAGCTCCTCTTCATTGCTGACTTCGGTCAGCACACCCATATTCAGGCTGTGCGCCACCGCGGAGAGCTGGCGGTACTGCTCATCGTCGAGCACCGAGAGCATCAGCAGGCAGGCATCGGCCTGATAGTAGCGCGCCAGGTAGATCTGGTAAGGGTCGATGGTGAAGTCCTTACACACGATCGGCTGCGGCGCGACCTTGCTGACGATCGGCAGAAAATCGAAACTGCCCTGGAAATATTTCTCATCACACAGCACTGAGATCGCCGAGGCGTAGTGTTTGTAGATGCTGGCGATCGCCGCCGGATCGAAATCTTCGCGAATCAACCCCTTCGACGGCGAGGCCTTTTTGCACTCGAGAATAAACGCGGTGCGGGTGCCGGCCAGCGCGTCATAGAAATTGCGCTGCGTCGGGACCACTTCATTCTGAAAACTGGCTAACGGTTGTTGTTGTTTGCGGGCTTCTACCCAAATCGCTTTGTCGGCAACGATTTTTGCTAAAACGGTCTGCATTCTTTACCCTCTTGCCGCTAAGGCGGTCACTCTGTCATAGGCCGCGCCGCTGTGCAGCACATCCAGTACCTGCTGAGCGTTAGCTTTCAGATCTTCATGCCCGTGTAAACGCATCAACATGGCGACGTTGGCGGCGACGGCGGCTTCGTGAGCGGCTTCACCTTTACCTTGTAGCAAGCGCGTCAGAATGTCACGATTTTCTTCCGGCGTGCCGCCCGCCAGCTGCGCCTGATGGTAAGGCGTCAGGCCGAAGTCGTCAGCGGTCAGCTGATAGCTTTTGATTTCCCCGTTATGCAGTTCGGCCACCACCGTGGGCGCATGCAGCGAGACTTCATCCATCCCACCGCTGTGCACCACCGCCGCGCGCTGATAGCCCAGCACGCGCAGGGTCTCGGCGATCGGCAACACCAGTTCCGGGCTGTAGACGCCAATCAGCGCCAGCGGCGGATGCGCCGGGTTGATCAGCGGCCCCAGCACGTTAAACAGGGTGCGGGTCTTCAGCTGCTGACGGACCGGCATCGCGTGGCGGAAACCGGTGTGGTATTTCGGCGCGAACAGGAAACAAACCCCCAGCTCATCGAGCGCCGCGCGGGATTTATCGGCGTTCATATCGAGATTGATGCCGAAGGCCGCCAGCAGGTCAGAAGAGCCTGATTTACTGGAGACGCTGCGGTTACCGTGTTTCGCCACTTTCAATCCACAGGCCGCAGCGACAAAGGCGCTGGCGGTGGAGATATTGATGCTGTTGCTGCCGTCGCCACCGGTGCCGACGATGTCGGCAAACAGGTAGTCCGGGCGCGGGAACGGCGCGGCGTTTTCCAGCAGCGCGGTGGCGGCGCCGGCAATTTCCTGCGGCTGCTCGCCGCGCACTTTCATACTGACCAGCGCGGCGGCCAGTTGCTCAGGCTTCACTTCACCGCGCACGACGGCGGAGAACAGCTGGTGGCTCTCCTGCTGGCTCAGGGTTTCCGCCTGATAGAGCTTCTCAAGGATCGGCTGGAGGGTGTTAGTGTGCTCCAGCTTCTGCAGCGCCCAGGCCAGGGTCTGCTCCAGCAGCCGTGCGCCCTGAGTGGTAAGGATCGATTCCGGATGGAACTGGAAGCCGCACACCCGGTCCGCATCGTGACGCACCGCCATCACCATACCGTTGAAATTGGCGTTAATCGTCAGCCCGGCGGGAATATTGCTGCCAACCAGCGAGTGGTAACGCGCCACCGGCAGTGGGTTAGCCAGACCGGCAAACATGGCCTGGCCGTCGTGCTCAATGCTGGATGCTTTGCCATGGAGGATCTCGCCCGCCTGGCCGACATAGCCGCCGTAGGCTTCGACAATAGCCTGATGACCGAGGCAGATGCCGATGATCGGCAGCTTGCCACGCATACGGGTCAGCAGTTCCGGCATGCAGCCAGCTTCGCTCGGCGTACCCGGGCCCGGGGAGAGCATCAGCACCGGGTTGTCCATGGTGCCCAGACGCTCAATCAGCGCCTGCGCCGGGACGGAGTTACGGTAAATCACCACGTTATGACCATTGGCCCGCAGCTGGTCTGCCAGGTTATAGGTGAAAGAATCGATATTATCGAGCAGCAGAATGTCAGCCATCAGAAAATCTCCTTCGCGTGATGGGCCTGGGCAATGGCGCGCAGCACCGCGCGGGCTTTATTTCGGGTCTCATCCGCTTCCGACTGGGGAACCGAGTCGAGCACAATGCCGGCTCCGGCCTGGACGGTAGCGATCCCCTCCTGCACATAGGCGGAACGGATGACGATGCAGGTGTCGAGGTCGCCGTGGGCGGTGAAATAGCCCACCGCGCCGCCGTAGCTGCCGCGGCGTTTACCTTCGGCGGCGGCAATCAGCTGCATGGCGCGGACCTTCGGTGCGCCGCTGAGGGTGCCCATGTTCATGCAGGCGCGGTAGGCGTGCAGCACATCGAGGTCCTGACGCAGTTCGCCGACCACGCGGGAGACCAGATGCATCACGAAGGAGTAACGGTCAACCTTCGTTAAATCGGCGACATAGCGGCTGCCCGGGGTACAGATGCGGGCCAGGTCATTACGCGCCAGGTCCACCAGCATCAGGTGTTCGGAAAGCTCTTTATGGTCAGTGCGCATTTCCAGTTCGATGCGGCTGTCAAGATCGCGATCCAGCGAGCCGTCGGCGCGGCGGCCGCGTGGCCGGGTGCCGGCGATAGGGTAGATCTCAATCTGACGGCTGACGGCATCATATTTCAGCGAACTCTCCGGCGAGGCGCCGAACAGGGTGAAATCGTTGTCCTGCATAAAGAACATGTACGGGCTGGGGTTGCTCTTCTTCAGCACATCATAAGCGGCCAGCGGCGACGGGCAGGGCAGCGAGAAGCGACGGGAAGGGACTACCTGGAAGATTTCCCCGGCGCGGATCGCGCGCTGCATTTTACGCACCACCGCGCCGTACTCTTCATCGCTCTGGTCAACGTCGCACTGCATTTCGGCCACAGTGGTGACCGGCAGCGGCGCCGGCGGCTCGTTCAGCTGCTGACGCAGCTGGCTCAGGCGCTGCTCCAGGCGCTGTTTTTCACTCTCCAGCGGGGTGAACAGGCTGGCCTGAATGCGGGTATGCTTGGTCTGATGGTCGATGACCAGCAGAGTTTCTGCCAGATAAAAGCAGTAGTCCGGGCAGGCGGTGTCGCTCTGCAGCGGTGGAAGATCTTCAAAGCCGGCGACCAGGTCATAGGCGAACAGGCCGCCGAAGAACATCGCTTCACGCTCGTTGGCCGGGACGGTCACCAGCTCCTGCAGGAGACGGAAGGCGTCAAACACCGACAGTGAGCAGAGGCGGGCGTCTTCATCGAGCAGGGTGCTGACCGCGGGGAAGGTCAGGATGCGGCCGTTGGGCTGGCGCTGATTGGCGATCCCGGAGGGCAGCGCGCCGTCCAGCAGTTCCAGCAGCGCGGCGCCGTTAGCGGAAAGCGCCTGAATAGTGACAGTGTCACCAAGAGCGGTGATGCGCAGCGCGCTGTCGACCAGCAGCAGGCTTTTTAAGTCATCTTTGCTGTCGATATCAGCGGATTCCAGCAGCAGCGTGGCCGGACGGGCGCCACACAGTTGGTGGAATAACGCCGTCGGGTTCTCCCGGTAGATGGCGTCGCTGGTGAGAAGCTCGAGTGCCGGTTTGGATGTTTGCATTATTGTTCTCGCCTGTTCGTATTATTTTTGTCCAATAAAAAGCCCGCTCATTGGCGGGCCGGGTATCTGTATGCTGAATGCAAAACGCGATCACGCCGCCCGTTATCAGGAGGTGCGCCACCAGCTGTGCAGAGTGATAAAGTGCATTTTCATCGTGATACCCCTTCATGTGAACTTGCGTACTAGTTAACTAGTTCAATGGAATAAAGTCAACCCTTGTTTGCAGATTTTCTCTGCCTGTCGGTATGATAATGCGCTTATTTACGTTGATGTCCAGCAGGAGTCCTTTTGAGCGACAGCCAATACGCAGTGATTTACGATCTGCACAGCCATACCACCGCCTCTGACGGGCGGCTGACTCCGCAGGAACTGGTCCATCGCGCCCATGAGATGCGCGTAGGCACCCTGGCGATCACCGACCATGACAGCGTGGCGGCGATCCCGGCCGCCCGGGAAGAGATCGCCCGTGCCGGATTACCCTTAACGCTGGTAAACGGCGTCGAGATTTCGACGCTCTGGGAGAATCACGAAATACATATCGTGGGTCTGAATATTGATATTGCGCACCCGACGATGACCGCGCTGCTGGAGGAGCAGAAAGCGCGACGCCAGCTGCGGGGCCAGATGATTGCCGAGCGTCTGGAGAAGGCGCGGATCCCTGGCGCCTGGGAAGGGGCGCTGCGGCTGGCGGACGGTGGCGCCGTCACCCGCGGCCATTTTGCCCGTTTTCTGGTGGAGGCCGGCCATGCGAAAAACATGGCGGAGGTCTTCAAAAAATACCTTGCCCGCGGGAAAACCGGTTACGTGCCGCCGCAGTGGTGTACAATAAAACAAGCGATTGATGTCATTCATCATTCTGGCGGCAAGGCGGTGATAGCCCATCCCGGGCGCTACGATCTCTCCGCCAAGTGGTTGAAGCGGCTGTTGGCCCACTTTAGCGAGCAGGGCGGTGATGCCATGGAAGTGGCCCAGTGTCAGCAGGCGCCCCATGAACGCGCCCAGCTGGCCACCCTGGCCGTGCAGTTTGGTCTGCTGGCGTCACAGGGCTCCGATTTTCATCAGCCCTGTGCGTGGATCGAGCTTGGCCGTAAGCTCTGGCTTCCTGCCGGCGTGGAAGGCGTCTGGCACAGCTGGGAAGCGGCCGCCGAATAAAAATTGAGAGGGAAGTATGAGCCAGTTTTTTTATATCCATCCGGATAACCCGCAGGCGCGGTTGATTAACCAGGCGGTGGAGATTGTGCGTAAGGGCGGGGTGATCGTTTATCCTACCGACTCCGGCTACGCCCTGGGCTGCAAAATTGAAGACAAGGGCGCGATGGAGCGGATCTGCCGTATCCGTCAGTTGCCGGACGGCCACAACTTTACCCTGATGTGCCGCGATTTGTCCGAGCTGTCAACCTACGCTTTTGTCGACAACGTGGCGTTTCGTCTGATGAAAAACAACACGCCGGGCAACTACACCTTTATCCTCAAGGGGACCAAAGAAGTGCCGCGCCGGCTGCTGCAGGAGAAACGTAAAACCATCGGCATGCGCGTCCCGTCTAACCCTATTGCTCAGGCGTTGCTCGAAACTTTAGGCGAACCGATGCTGTCCACGTCGCTGATGCTGCCTGGCAGCGACTTTACCGAGTCCGACCCGGAAGAGATCAAAGATCGTCTGGAGAAAGTGGTGGACCTCATCATTCACGGCGGCTTCCTTGGGCAGCAGCCGACCACGGTTATCGACCTGACGGAAGATACCCCGGTGGTGCTGCGCGAAGGCGTCGGCGACGTGAAGCCTTTCCTCTGATCGTCATCGTCGGGCGGTGGTTCATGCTCCGCCCGGCACCCCGCGTTTCCTTCCTGACGGCACGACAATCAACCACAGCGCCAGACCGATCAGCAGTGCGCCGAGAATCAGCCCTTTTTGTATGGTTTCTCCGAGGCACAAATAGCCCCACAGCGCCGCAAAAGGTGGGATCAAAAAGGTCACGGACAGCGAACGCAGCGGTCCTATATCAGCAATCAGGCGAAAATAGAGAATATACCCTGCTGCTGTACAGACCACGCCCAGCATGGCTATCGCTATCCACGGCAGGCTCTGTCGCCAGTCTATGACCGGACCATACCAGCCTGACCAGAGAAAGAAAGGCAACAGAAACAGCGTGGCGCCGACCTGACTGCCCAACGCAACGCGCTCAGCCTCAAGGCCGCCCCGCTGCTGGATCCAACTGCGGGTCAGAAAGCCGGCCAGACCGTAACAGGCGGTCGCGGTCAGGCAGGCGCCAATCCCCGGCAGCAGGAGGGCGGCGCTAAGGCCAGATGTCGGGCGCGCGATCACCGCCACGCCAATGGCGCCCAGTATCGCGCCGCCGCCTTTGCGCAGGGTTAACGGTTCTGCAAAGCATAACGCGCCGATCAGCACCCCCATCATCGGCGCCGTGGCGTTGAGCGTGGCGGAGTACCCTGCCGGCAGCCACTGTGCGGCAAGGCAGTACATCAGAAAAGGAAGGCCTGAATTAATGACCCCCAGCTTCAGAGTGGATATGAATTTTCCCTGATACCCGCTCCATTTACCCTGCACACCGAGTAACAGCCCGAGCGCGATAGCGGCAAACAGTACGCGAAGAAAAGCGCTGGTCATCGCCCCGAAGGCCGGGGTGGTGATGCGCATAAACAAAAAACTGGCGCCCCAGAGAGCGGCGAGCAGCAGCAGGCGGCCATAGTCGATAACACGCATGATTGACTCCTTGTATTCACGAAGGAAGTCAACTGTAGAACTCACGTGCAGCGTCCGACAAACGCGTTATGCTTACATGATTAAGTTATTCTTAACTGAGATGCCATGTCGATAAAACTTCCACCGCTGAATGCGCTGCGCTGCTTTGAAGCGGCGGCACGGCTGCTTAGTCTGAAGCAGGCCGCCAGTGAGCTTTGCGTTACGGCAAGCGCCGTCAGCCAGCAAATTGCCCGCCTCGAGGAAGCGCTGAATACCCCGCTTTTTATTCGTACTCCCCGACAGTTACAGTTAACGGAGGTGGGGGAGATCTACCTGCGGGCCGTTCAGCCCGCCTTTCTCCAGATAGCCGCCGCCACCCAGCGCCTGCAGGTGCCCGCGGGGCCAGAAAAGGTGACGCTCAGCTGTACCAGCGGCTTCGCCATTCAGTGGCTGCTGCCGCGGCTGGCTGATTTTGAACGACGTTATCCAAAGATTGAGATCCAGATCGTATCCCGGTCTGCAGTCCGCAACTGATTGCTCCGCGCCGGTCCCTCGCCGGTGCGGGCGATCTGCTGCAGTATCCGCTGCTGCACGATGAGCATCGTGAAGACTGGGCGCTGTGGTGTGAGGCTGTGGGGCTGGAGCCGGACCGCGCGCGCCGCGGTCCGGTGTTCACTGATTCCAACGGCGTGACGGAGGCGGCGTTCGCTGGTATGGGGATGGCATTACTGCGACGTTCATTCATAGCGTCTGCGCTGACGCAGGGGCGGCTGGTTAATCCTCTGGCGCAGCCCATCGCCTGTCCGCTGGCCTATCATCTGGTTTACCACGAGACCGCGCTGCTGGCGCCTGCCAACCGCTGTTTTCGCGACTGGCTGCTCGGCCAGCGCCCGGCTGTTGTTGAGGAGGGCGCGCAGTGAGGAGGATCACTGTCCGGTAAAGATCTCTATGTGTGAAGGCGCACAGGAGAATGAGGAAAATCTGTTCCATACTCAAGGTGCGATACGGCGAACAGAAGCTTTCCCGACGAAGTTAGTGTAGTATGTTCGGCCACGATTACGGGCTCGCGGTGAATGTTTTGCGCATGCCAGCGAGACTTTACGTAAAAAGTATATACGTAACAATGAGTTGTTCATACAGGCCTCATTGTTTCATAAAGCATACCAGACGCCTGGGAAGGCGACACCTTAAGGAAGCTCAATGAGCGAGAAACTGCAAAAAGTGCTGGCCCGCGCCGGCCACGGCTCCCGCCGTGAAATTGAAGCGAAAATCGAAGCTGGCCGCGTCAGCGTCGACGGAAAAATCGCCACCCTCGGCGATCGTGTGGAAATCGTCCCCGGTTTAAAAATTCGTATCGATGGTCATCTGATCTCGGTGAAAGAGTCTGCTGAGCAGATCTGTCGCGTGCTGGCTTACTATAAGCCGGAAGGCGAGCTGTGCACCCGTAACGATCCGGAAGGGCGCCCGACGGTGTTTGATCGCCTGCCAAAACTGCGTGGCGCGCGCTGGATTGCCGTTGGCCGTCTGGACGTGAACACCTGTGGCCTGCTGCTGTTCACCACCGATGGCGAACTGGCAAACCGCCTGATGCATCCGAGCCGTGAAGTCGAGCGTGAGTACGCCGTTCGCGTTTTCGGCCAGGTGGATGATGATAAGCTGCGTCAGCTGTCTCGCGGCGTGCAGTTAGAAGATGGTCCGGCAGCATTTAAAACCATCAAATTCACCGGCGGTGAAGGGATTAACCAGTGGTACAACGTCACCCTGACCGAAGGGCGTAACCGCGAAGTGCGTCGCCTGTGGGAAGCGGTCGGCGTGCAGGTCAGCCGTCTGATCCGCGTGCGCTATGGCGATATTCTGCTGCCGAAAGGCCTGCCGCGCGGCGGCTATACCGAACTGGACCTGGCGCAGACCAACTACCTGCGCGAGCTGGTGGAGCTGACGCCGGAAACCAGTTCTAAAGTTGCCGTCGAGAAAGACCGTCGCCGGATGAAAGCCAATCAGATCCGTCGGGCGGTGAAGCGTCACAGCCAGACCAGCGCTAACCCGCGCCAGGGTAACAACAGCAACCGTCGTTCCAGTACTCGCAATAAGACCAACGGTTAATGTTGTGCGTTCCGGTGGATTGCCGCCGGAACGCGTACTGCCTTTCGCCGTACCAGGCCCTCAGTAGTCAATTCCCATCTGCGCTTTAATCCCGGCATCAAACGCATGCTTGACCGGACGCAGTTCGCTGACGGTATCCGCCAGTTCAATAATATCGCGATGGCAGCCGCGGCCGGTAATGATCACCGACTGATGGGCAGGACGCTCACGCAGGGCGCTTAGCACCGATTCCAGCGGCAGGTAATCGTACGCCACCATGTAAGTCAGCTCATCCAGCAGCACCAGATCGAGCTGGTCGTCAGCCAGCATACGGCGGGCATGCTCCCAGACCGCCAGACAGGCGGCGGTGTCGCTGTCGCGATCCTGGGTGTTCCAGGTGAAGCCTGTCGCCATCACCTGAAATTCGACGCCGTGGGGTTCCAGCAGGTTACGCTCACCGTTAGGCCAGGTCCCCTTAATAAACTGGATCACGCCGACTTTTTTGCCGTGGCCGACGGCGCGGGTCGCGGTGCCAAAGGCGGCGGTGGTTTTGCCTTTGCCGTTGCCGGTAAAGACCATCACAATGCCGCGTTCGTCCTGGGCTGCCGCCACCCGGGCGTCAACTTTATCTTTCAGCCGCTGCTGGCGTTCGCGGTAGCGTTCATCACTCATTGGGCAATTCCTGGCTTACGGCCCGGTTGGGCGTCAAAGGTCATTCCCGTCTTGCGGCGACTGTCGTCACCCATCAGCCATAGATAGACGGGCATAATGTCAGCGGGGGTCTTCAGTTTTAGCGGATCTTCCGTCGGGAAGGCGCTGGCGCGCATCCCGGTGCGGGTGCCGCCGGGGTTGATGCAGTTCACCCGCAGATGACGGCTTTGGTACTCGTCGGCCAGCACCTGCATCATCCCTTCGGTGGCGAATTTGGAGACCGCATAGGCGCCCCAGTTGGCGCGGCCCTGACGGCCAACGCTGGACGAGGTGAAGACCAGCGAGCCCGCATCCGAACGGAGTAATAAAGGAAGAAGCGCCTGGGTCAGCATAAAAGTGCCATTGACGTTCACCTGCATCACCTGCTGCCAGACCTCCGGCTTCTGCTCGTCCATGGGGCAGATGTCGCCGAGCAGGCCGGCGTTGTGCAGCACGCCGTCAAGACGGGGATAGTGCATACTTATCTGCTGCGCCAGCTGCTGGCACGCCTGCGGCGTGCAGGTTAGCAGGTCGAGGGTAAACCAGCGGGCGGGAATGCCGCCCTCGCGTTCAATCTCCTGGGCGACGGCGCGCAGTTTTTCGTCGTTGCGGCCAAGCAGAATCACGCTGGCGCTATAGCGCGCGTAGGTCAGGGCCGCTTCACGACCAATCCCGTCGCTGGCGCCGGTGACCAGGATGATGCGATCTTTCAGCAAGTGGCGTTGCGGTTGATAATGCACGGCGACTCCTTGGGCGATCGGTTCCCGATCGCGCTTCATCTTTGGTATCTCACTTTTGCGCTGTTATGCCTGAAAGTGCTCGCCATTGCAATCGGCGAAGCGGAAAGTATTCAGAAAATTAATATCTTGCAACGATTTCAGCCTCGCTGAAAAAAAACGGAATCCGCTGCGCACAAGACACAAAGCACAAAGACTTCTCGCCAGGGGCTGATGTACACTGTGCAGCAACGTCAGTGCTTTACACAAGGTGAAAACGTGGAATTACTTGCTCAGTACGGCTTATTTTTAGCCAAGATCGCGACGGTTGTCGTCGCTATCGCGGTGATTGCCGCTATTATCGTCAACCTGGCCCAGCGTAAGAAGCAGCGCGGCGAACTGCGGGTGACCAATCTTAGCGAGCATTACAAAGAGATGAAGGAATCGCTGGCGGTGGCGCTGCTTGACGGCCCGCAGCAGAAACAGTGGCATAAAGCGCAGAAGAAAAAGCAAAAACAAGAGGCGAAGGCCGCGAAGGCGCGGGCGAAGCTGGGTAACGTGGAGCCGGAAGGCAAGCCGCGCGCCTGGGTGCTGGATTTCAAAGGCAGCATGGATGCCCATGAGGTCAACAGCCTGCGGGAAGAGATCACGGCGGTGCTGGCGGCGGCGAAAGCGCGTGACCAGGTGGTGATTCGTCTGGAAAGCCCCGGCGGGGTGGTACACGGTTACGGACTGGCAGCCTCTCAGCTGCAGCGGTTGCGCGACAAACAGATCCCGCTGACGGTGGCGGTTGACAAAGTGGCGGCCAGCGGCGGCTATATGATGGCTTGCGTGGCCAACAAAATTGTGTCGGCGCCGTTTGCGATCCTTGGCTCCATTGGCGTGGTGGCGCAGATCCCTAACCTCCATCGCTTCCTGAAGAACAAAGATATTGATATCGAACTGCATACCGCCGGGCAGTACAAACGGACGCTCACTATGCTGGGCGAAAATACCGAAGAAGGGCGGCGCAAGTTCCGTGAGGATCTCAATGAGACGCACCATCTGTTCAAGGATTTCGTCCATCGGATGCGTCCTGGACTTGATATTGAGCAGGTAGCTACCGGCGAGCACTGGTACGGGGTGCAGGCGCTGGAAAAAGGGCTGGTGGATGCGGTTGAAACCAGCGATGAGCTGTTGCTGGGGCTCATGGAGAGCCACGAGGTGATCGGGGTGCGTTATCAACAGCGTAAGAAAATGCTCGACCGCTTCACTGGTAGCGCCGCGGAGAGCGCCGATCGACTTCTGCTGCGCTGGTGGCAGCGCGGTCAGAAACCGCTGATGTAAACAACATAACGCGAGGCCAGGGCCTCGCGTTATCGTTTCCACTGGCCTTAATCGACCAGGTGATACTTGTCCGACAGCTCGTGGGCGAGGTACTTAAACATGTTAAATACCGCCGTACTCTTCGGCGTCGGTAAACCCTGCTCGTCAAGATAAAACTCACCGCTAAACACCAGGACATTGTTGCGCTGAACGACGTCGGTGGCTTCGATACCGGCTAACGTATCCTCATGTTCGCGAATAAGTTTGTTGGCTTTTTCGAGCAGCGTCTGGCGATCGATAGGTTGGGTTGTACCTTGCATAACGGACTCCTCTTTTTCTCCGCGCGTAGTTTACGCCGCGCGGCGGCGTGGGGCAAATTTTCCATGG
The DNA here is from genome assembly GCF_033100215.1 of Klebsiella sp. w6. Classification (NCBI taxonomy): domain Bacteria; kingdom Pseudomonadati; phylum Pseudomonadota; class Gammaproteobacteria; order Enterobacterales; family Enterobacteriaceae; genus Klebsiella; species Klebsiella sp. w6. The sequence goes on along the minus strand of NZ_CP136907.1, from coordinate 3,317,513 downwards.
ACAAAACAGGGGTAATCGTAACCAGTGGAGAAACAGCCGTTTACTGGCGGGTTTCGCTTTTGCATGCTAATAAAGTTGCGTAACGAATTTTATCAGGTACAGTGTGACGCTTTCGGCGATCTGGCAACAGATTTGCTTGACATTCGGCCAAAAATTCTTCGTGCTATGTCACCTGACGAAAAAAAGTCAGCAAACTCAAACGCCTGGTTTTACGGAGATGAAGCGGGTGTTCAGGGTTGATATTCACCGACGGTGCCGCAACATATGAGGCAGTCGCCAGTGGAGGGTGTATGAATGTGCGATGTATTCCTGGATGAATCAAATTAGGTAAAGGTGAATATGGGTAAAGCTCTCGTTATCGTTGAGTCCCCGGCAAAAGCCAAAACGATCAATAAGTATCTGGGTAATGACTACGTGGTGAAATCCAGCGTCGGTCATATCCGCGATTTGCCGACCAGTGGATCAGCTTCCAAAAAGAGCACCGACTCTACCGCCACCAAAGGGGCTAAAAAGCCTAAAAAGGACGAACGTGGTGCTCTGGTTAACCGCATGGGCGTGGACCCATGGCATGACTGGAATGCGCACTATGAAGTACTTCCGGGTAAAGAAAAGGTAGTTTCAGAACTCAAACAGTTGGCGGAAAAAGCTGACCACATCTATCTCGCAACCGACCTTGACCGCGAAGGGGAAGCCATTGCCTGGCACCTGCGGGAAGTGATCGGCGGCGATGAACAGCGTTACAGCCGCGTGGTGTTCAATGAGATCACCAAAAACGCTATTCGTCAGGCCTTCGAAAAGCCGGGCGAACTGAATATCGATCGGGTTAACGCCCAGCAGGCGCGCCGCTTTATGGACCGCGTGGTGGGCTATATGGTCTCGCCGCTGCTGTGGAAGAAAATTGCCCGTGGTCTTTCTGCCGGGCGCGTGCAGTCCGTTGCGGTCCGCCTGGTGGTGGAACGTGAGCGTGAAATCAAAGCCTTCGTCCCGGAAGAGTACTGGGAAGTTGATGCCAGCACCACCACGCCGGGCGGCGACGCGCTGCCTCTGCAGGTGACTCACAAAGACGATAAGCCGTTCCGTCCGGTCAGCCGTGATGAGACCATGGCGGCGGTATCGCTGCTGGAAAAAGCCAGCTACAGCGTGCTGGAGCGAGAAGACAAGCCGACCAGCAGCAAGCCGGGCGCGCCGTTCATCACCTCCACGCTGCAGCAGGCGGCCAGCACCCGTCTCGGCTTCGGCGTGAAAAAGACCATGATGATGGCTCAACGTCTCTATGAGGCGGGGCACATCACCTATATGCGTACCGACTCCACCAACCTGAGTCAGGACGCGCTGAACATGGTTCGCGGTTATATCAGCGACAACTTTGGCAAAAAATATCTGCCGGAGAGCGCTAACCAGTACGCCAGCAAAGAAAACTCGCAGGAAGCGCACGAAGCGATTCGTCCTTCTGATGTGAGCGTGCTGGCGGAAACGCTGAAAGATATGGAAGCCGATGCGCAGAAGCTCTATCAGCTGATCTGGCGCCAGTTTGTCGCCTGTCAGATGACGCCGGCGCAATACGATTCCACCACGTTGACCGTGGCGGCGGGCGATTTCAAACTGAAAGCGCGCGGTCGTACCTTACGTTTCGACGGCTGGACCAAAGTGATGCCGGCGCTGCGCAAGGGCGATGAAGACCGGACGCTGCCGGTGGTTAAACAGGGCGACCGCCTGAGCCTGGTGGAGCTGACGCCTGCGCAGCACTTTACCAAGCCGCCGGCGCGCTTCAGCGAAGCTTCGCTGGTCAAAGAGCTGGAAAAACGCGGTATCGGCCGTCCTTCCACCTACGCTTCGATCATCTCGACCATTCAGGATCGCGGCTACGTGCGGGTGGAAAACCGTCGTTTTTACGCGGAGAAAATGGGCGAAATCGTCACCGATCGGCTGGAAGAAAACTTCCGCGATCTGATGAACTACGACTTCACCGCGCAGATGGAAGATCGTCTCGACCAGGTGGCCAACCACCAGGCCGAGTGGAAAGAGGTACTGAACCACTTCTTCGGCGATTTTACCACTCAGCTGGAGACCGCAGAGAAAGATCCGGAAGAGGGCGGCATGCAGCCGAACCCGATGGTGCTTACCAGCATCGACTGCCCGACCTGTGGACGTAAAATGGGCATCCGTACCGCCAGCACCGGTGTTTTCCTCGGCTGTTCGGGCTATGCTCTGCCGCCGAAAGAGCGTTGCAAAACCACCATCAACCTGGTGCCGGAAAACGAAGTCCTCAACGTGCTGGAAGGCGATGACGCGGAAACCAACGCGCTGCGTGCCAAACGTCGCTGTCAGAAGTGCGGGACCGCAATGGACAGCTACCTTATCGATCCTAAGCGTAAACTGCACGTGTGTGGTAATAACCCGACCTGTGACGGCTATGAGATTGAAGAGGGCGAGTTCCGCATCAAGGGCTATGACGGTCCGGTAGTGGAGTGCGAGAAGTGCGGTTCTGAAATGCACCTGAAAATGGGGCGTTTCGGCAAGTACATGGCCTGTACCAACGACGAGTGTAAGAATACGCGTAAGATCCTGCGCAACGGCGAAGTGGCTCCGCCGAAGGAAGATCCGGTGCCGCTGCCGGAGCTGCCGTGCGAGAAGTCTGACGCGTACTTTGTGTTGCGCGACGGGGCGGCGGGTGTCTTCCTGGCGGCCAACACCTTCCCGAAATCACGGGAAACGCGTGCGCCGCTGGTGGAAGAGCTGTACCGCTTCCGCGATCGTCTGCCGGAAAAACTGCGCTATCTCGCCGATGCGCCGCAGCAGGATCCGGAAGGTAATAAAACGCTGGTGCGCTTTAGCCGTAAAACGAAACAGCAGTATGTGGCTTCCGAAAAAGAGGGCAAAGCGACCGGCTGGTCAGCCTTCTTTATTGACGGTAAATGGACTGAAGCCAAAAAGTAATCGTGCAGTATCAGGCAGGAAAAGCGCGCTTTTCCTGCACTAACGGCCGGCAGAGGCAGTGGATGCCTCTGCCGCGTTGTTTCCCCTTCTGGATGGTCTTTTCTTCCCCTTATAACCACCTATATTATTTTTCGTTAGTATCTATACACTGTTGATATAAATGATATAGTGGTTATAGCTAATCCCTTTTTTATTATTAAAACGTCTTATACATCATCGCTTTCAGGATGCGTTGCGGCGCCACTACGGCCAACTGCCGGGAGGCTGGCCTCACGGTCGACAAGTTGCCTGAACGTAAAGTGTATTAAGCGGCTTCATTTTACGCGCAAACGGATATCAGCATGAAACTACAACAGCTTCGCTACATCGTAGAGGTGGTGAACCATAACCTGAATGTTTCATCCACCGCCGAAGGGCTTTATACCTCCCAGCCGGGCATCAGTAAGCAGGTCCGCATGCTGGAAGATGAGCTGGGCATCCAGATTTTCGCCCGCAGCGGCAAACATTTAACTCAGGTGACACCTGCCGGGCAGGAGATCATCCGTATCGCCCGCGAGGTATTATCGAAAGTCGATGCGATTAAATCTGTCGCCGGGGAGCATACCTGGCCTGATAAAGGGTCGTTATATGTGGCGACGACCCATACTCAGGCCCGCTATGCGTTACCGGGGGTGATCAAGGGCTTTATTGAACGCTACCCGCGGGTGTCGCTGCATATGCATCAGGGCTCGCCAACCCAGATTGCAGAAGCCGTATCGAAAGGCAACGCCGACTTCGCCATCGCCACCGAGGCGCTGCATCTGTATGACGATCTGGTGATGTTGCCATGCTATCACTGGAACCGGTCGATTGTGGTGACGCCTGAGCATCCTCTGGCCGCGAAGGGCTCGGTTTCCATTGAAGAGCTGGCGCAGTACCCGCTGGTGACCTATACCTTTGGCTTTACCGGCCGTTCGGAACTGGATACCGCGTTTAACCGAGCGGGTCTGACGCCGCGCATTGTCTTCACCGCCACTGACGCCGACGTGATCAAAACCTATGTTCGCCTGGGGCTTGGGGTCGGGGTGATAGCCAGCATGGCAGTCGATCCGGTCTCTGACCCGGACCTGGTGAAGCTGGATGCGAACGGCATATTCAGCCACAGCACCACCAAAATTGGTTTCCGCCGTAGCACCTTCTTACGAAGCTACATGTATGATTTTATTCAACGTTTTGCACCCCATCTGACCCGGGATGTCGTGGATACCGCGGTGGCTTTGCGGTCGAATGAAGATATTGAAGCGATGTTTAAAGATATAAAACTCCCGGAAAAATAACCCTTAAAAAAATAATGGCATTCCCTGTGGGGAGTGCCATTGACTATCATGGTCCTAATTTAACATCTTAAACCTCGAACCAATCACAAAATTAATAATTTCTGGCAACACGTTTGTCATTATGCCCGCCGCGATCAAATAACCGGTTAAATATATTCCATCAGGCCTAAATTCACTGGATTAATCTTTTATCCATAATTAAGATTTATCTGTACCTGATGATTTGAGCAATTGGTGGTGACAATATGATAAGTAATATCGATTACATGAAACTGGCGATGTCATACGAGAATGACAAAACCGAAATCGATCCCGTTCTGCGTAGTCGCGTATGGGGCGTAGTGTTGGTAGGGCTGGCGATGTTCTGGAGCATCATCGCGCTTACCATCTGCAACATCTGGATTGTCAGCTAAAGCTGTAGGTCATCGTTGTAGATACATGTCATTTTTATGACAGTGAAAGGAAACTGTAATATAAAATCAGTGACCGGCAATACAGGGAGAATATATTTTGCCGCTGGGTTCATCCAATCTGAAATCACTCACAAGAGCTAATCATAGCCAGCTGGCCGATTAGCTCTTTTTTTGTCCTCGTGTACTAATACAATATCGTCTTTATCATCGCTTCTGCACTATTTTGGTGCTATTTCTCCGATTCCAGGATAATTCCCTATTAATCACTGTCGACCTCGGCGCATTTAGCAATTTGGGTTGTTATCAAAGTGTTATGCTTGGTATGTGTTATCTTTAATGGAGACCCTGAGGAGAATCAGGGTATGCCATCCCTGAGATAAAGGAGGAGCTATGTCGTCAACCCTACGAGAAGCCAGTAAGGACACGCTGCTGGTCAACGAGAAAACCTGGCATTACTATAGTCTGCCGCTGGCAGAGAAACAGCTGGGCGATCTCAGTCGACTGCCTAAGTCGCTGAAGGTGCTGATGGAGAACCTGCTGCGCTGGCAGGACGGTGACTCGGTGACAGAAGAAGATATTCGTGCCCTGGCCGGCTGGCTGCAACAGGCCCATGCCGACCGGGAGATAGCCTACCGTCCGGCCCGCGTCCTGATGCAGGACTTTACCGGCGTGCCGGCAGTCGTGGATCTGGCCGCCATGCGCGAGGCGGTGAAGCGCCTGGGCGGCGACACCGCGAAAGTGAATCCGCTGTCGCCCGTCGATCTGGTGATCGACCACTCGGTCACCGTCGACCGTTTCGGCGATGACGAGGCCTTCGAAGATAACGTCCGTCTGGAAATGGAGCGTAACCACGAACGTTACGCTTTTCTGCGCTGGGGACAACAGGCCTTCAGCCGCTTCAGCGTAGTGCCGCCGGGCACCGGTATTTGTCACCAGGTCAACCTGGAATACCTCGGTCGGGCCGTCTGGAGCGAAGAGGTGAATGGGAAGTGGATGGCGTGGCCGGATACCCTGGTGGGCACCGACTCTCATACCACCATGATTAACGGTCTCGGCGTACTGGGCTGGGGCGTGGGCGGGATTGAAGCGGAAGCCGCCATGTTGGGTCAGCCGGTGTCGATGCTGATCCCGGATGTCGTGGGCTTTAAGCTCAGCGGCAAACTGCGCGAAGGCATCACCGCCACCGATCTGGTGCTGACGGTCACCCAGATGCTGCGCCAGCACGGTGTCGTCGGCAAGTTTGTTGAATTCTACGGCGATGGCCTGGATACCTTACCCCTGGCCGATCGCGCCACTATCGCCAATATGGCCCCGGAATATGGCGCCACCTGTGGTTTCTTCCCGATCGATGATGTGACGCTTAGCTATATGCGTCTGAGCGGCCGTAGCGAAGAACAGGTCGCCCTGGTGGAAGCCTATGCCAAAGCGCAGGGCATGTGGCGCCAGCCGGGCGATGAGCCGGTCTTTACCAGCACCCTGGCGCTGGACATGGGCAGCGTTGAGGCAAGCCTTGCCGGGCCGAAACGGCCGCAGGATCGCGTGGCGCTCGGCGATGTGCCGAAAGCCTTTGCTGCCAGCGGCGAGCTGGAAGTTAACCATCCTCAGCGTCAGCGTCAGCGCCAGCCGGTGGATTATACGCTGAACGGGCATCACTATTCGCTACCGGACGGCGCCGTGGCCATTGCGGCTATTACTTCCTGTACCAATACCTCCAACCCCAGCGTGCTGATGGCCGCCGGTCTGCTGGCGAAAAAAGCCGTCGAGCGTGGCCTGCAGCCGCAGCCGTGGGTAAAAGCTTCCCTGGCGCCAGGCTCGAAAGTGGTGTCGGATTATCTGGCTCATGCCGGCCTGACGCCTTACCTCGACCAGCTCGGCTTCAATCTGGTGGGATATGGCTGTACCACCTGTATCGGTAACTCCGGTCCGTTGCCGGAACCTATTGAAGAGGCGATCAAAAAGGGCGATCTGACCGTCGGGGCGGTGCTTTCCGGTAACCGTAACTTCGAAGGGCGTATCCATCCGCTGGTGAAAACCAACTGGCTGGCCTCGCCGCCGCTGGTCGTCGCTTACGCCCTGGCGGGGAACATGAATATCGATCTTACCCGCGAGCCGTTGGGGCAGGGCAGCGATGGCGAACCGGTTTATCTGAAAGATATCTGGCCGAGCGGGGAGGAGATTGCCCGTGCGGTGGAACAGGTGTCCACTGAGATGTTCCGCAAAGAGTACGCGGAAGTGTTTTCCGGTACCGAGGAGTGGAAAGCAATCAAGGTGGAGGCGTCAGATACCTATGACTGGCAGGAGGACTCGACTTATATTCGCCTGTCGCCGTTCTTTGACGAGATGGGCGTCGAACCGCTGCCGGTAGAGGATATTCATGGCGCGCGGATCCTCGCCATGCTGGGCGATTCAGTGACCACTGACCACATTTCGCCGGCGGGGAGCATCAAAGCCGATAGCCCGGCAGGCCGCTATCTGCAGGAGCATGGGGTTGCCCGGCGCGACTTTAACTCCTATGGTTCCCGTCGCGGTAACCATGAGGTGATGATGCGCGGCACCTTCGCCAATATCCGTATTCGTAACGAAATGGTACCGGGAGTGGAAGGCGGTATGACCCGACATCTGCCGGACCGCGAACCGGTGGCGATCTACGATGCGGCGATGCAGTATAAAGCGGAAGGCATACCGCTGGCGGTGATTGCCGGTAAGGAGTATGGCTCAGGTTCCAGCCGCGACTGGGCGGCGAAGGGGCCGCGCCTGCTGGGGATCCGGGTGGTGATCGCCGAGTCCTTCGAACGTATCCACCGTTCCAACCTGATCGGGATGGGGATTTTGCCGCTGGAGTTCCCGCAGGGCGTCACCCGTAAAACGCTGCAGTTGACCGGGGAAGAGCGGATTGATATCAGCAATCTGCAGTCGCTTCAGCCTGGCGCTACGGTGCCGGTGACCCTGACTCGCGCTGACGGCTCGCAGGAAGTGATCCCTTGTCGGTGCCGTATCGACACCGCGACCGAGCTCACCTACTACCGCAACGACGGCATCCTGCACTACGTTATCCGCAATATGCTGTAAAACAAAGGGCCAGCATCGCTGGCCCTTTCTCTTTTATTCAATCGGTTTATTCCGCCGGCTTGCTGTTCAGCAAATGGCCCATTTTGGCGGCTTTAGTATCCAGGTAGTGAGCATTTTTCGGGTTACGCCCGACGATCAGCGGTACCCGCTCCACAATGTTGATCCCGGCTTCGGTAAGAATTTCCACTTTTTTCGGGTTATTGGTTAATAACCGAACCTGCTCAACGTTGAGCAGTTTGAACATATCGGCGCACAGGGTGAAGTCGCGCTCATCGGCGGCGAAGCCCAGCTGATGGTTCGCCTCAACGGTGTCGTAGCCCTGATCCTGCAGCGCGTAGGCGCGGATTTTATTCAATAAACCAATGTTGCGTCCTTCCTGGCGGTGATAGAGCAGGATCCCCCGTCCTTCTTCGGCGATATGCGACAGGGCCGCTTCCAGCTGAAAGCCGCAATCACAGCGCAGGCTAAACAGGGCATCGCCCGTCAAACACTCTGAATGGACGCGGGCCAGGACCGGCGACTGCCCCGAGATATCGCCATACACCAGCGCGACATGATCTTGTCCGGTTGCCAGTTCTTCAAAACCCACCATCAGGAAATCGCCCCATGGGGTTGGCAGTTTGGCTTCTGCCACACGTTTAAGCTGCATGTGATTCTCCAGATTCTGTCAGCACCTGAATGTGCTTTCTGTTTGCCGCTATTTTGCCACAAGGCCGGGACGTTCTCCTAATCGCGAACGGTTAGCCGCGTGGAAAGCGCACAAACGAACTACTTTCCGCTATGATGTTCATCTACAAGGAGAAGGAGAGAAAATGCTGTTGATTGCCCGACGAACCGCTCTCGCGGCGGCGCTGCTGCTTGTTATGCCTGTTACGGTCTGGCTGTCTGGTTGGCTGTGGCAGCCAGGACTGCCGGTTGCTATGTTGAAAACCCTCTGGTGGGTGACGGAAACGGTGACGCAGCCGTGGGGAATTATCACGCATGTTGCACTGTGCGGCTGGTTTCTCTGGTGTCTTCGCTACCGGCTGCGTGCGGCACTGATCCTGTTCCTGATTCTTGCCGCCGCCATCCTGGTGGGACAGGGGGTTAAATCCTGGGTCAAAGCGCGGGTTCAGGAGCCGAGACCCTTTGTCATCTGGCTGGAAAACTCAAGACAGGTGCCGGTGACGCAATTCTATGCGTTGAAGCGTAAAGAACGCGCTAAACTGGTGCATGCCCAGCTGGCGCAGGCGCAGGACATTCCGCCGTTTTTACGCAAGCACTGGCAGAAAGAGACAGGCTTTGCTTTCCCGTCGGGTCACACGATGTTCGCCGCCAGCTGGGCGCTGCTGGCCGCCGGGCTGCTGTGGCCGCGTCGGCGTTGGGGCACGGTCGCCGTGCTGCTGGTATGGGCGACGGCGGTGATGGGCAGTCGCCTGGCGCTGGGCATGCACTGGCCGCTGGATCTCATTGTCGCCACGCTGATCTCCTGGCTGTTGGTCACGGTGGCCTGCTGGTTGACGCAGCGCCTGTGCGGGCCGCTCTCGCCGCCGGGAGAAGAGGCGCAGGATATTAAAAAACGGATGCCCGAAGCAGAATAATGTTGATTTTAGCGGCATCCGACCGCATATCCTGTACAGTTGCCATGCTTTTTCATTCCACCGCTGCGGCGAAAATGATACTTTATAGGGCTGAAAGCGGGCTTTTTTTCGCGCAACCCACATAACGGGAAGTCATGTGAAATATTTACTCATTTTCTTACTGGTGCTAGCAATCTTCGTCATTTCAGTGACGCTGGGGGCGCAGAATGACCAACAGGTCACGTTCAACTATTTACTCGCGCAGGGTGAATTCCGCATTTCGACACTGCTGGCGGTGCTGTTCGCCGCAGGCTTTGCCATTGGCTGGCTGATCTGCGGCTTGTTCTGGCTGCGGGTGCGTGTCTCGCTGGCGCGCGCGGAGCGAAAAATTAAGCGCCTTGAGCACCAGATTGCCCCCGTCAGCCCGGTCGCTGTCGACGCAGGCGTGCCTGCCGTGAAGGAATAACCTCTTATGCTGGAGTTGTTGTTTCTGCTTTTACCCGTTGCCGCCGCCTACGGCTGGTACATGGGGCGCAGAAGTGCACAACAGTCCAAACAGGACGATGCCAACCGCCTGTCACGGGATTACGTGGCGGGGGTTAACTTCCTGCTTAGCAACCAGCAGGATAAAGCCGTCGATCTGTTCCTTGATATGTTGAAAGAGGATACCGGCACCGTTGAGGCCCACCTGACGCTCGGTAACCTGTTCCGCTCGCGCGGCGAGGTTGACCGCGCGATCCGTATTCATCAGAGCCTGATGGAAAGCGCATCGTTAACCTACGATCAGCGCCTGCTGGCCGTCCAGCAGCTGGGGCGCGACTATATGGCCGCCGGGTTGTACGATCGTGCGGAAGATATGTTCAAACAGCTGGTGGATGAGACCGATTTCCGCCTGAGCGCTCTGCAGCAGCTGCTGCAGATCTACCAGGCGACCAGCGACTGGCAGTCAGCGATCGAAGTCGCTGAACGGCTGGTGAAGCTGGGTAAAGAGAAACATCGTGGCGAAATCGCCAACTTTTGGTGTGAGCTGGCCCTGCAGCAGATGGCGGCCAACGATCTGGATAAAGCGATGGCGCTGCTGAAGAAAGGCGCCGCAGCAGACCGCAACAGCGCCCGGGTCTCAATAATGATGGGCCGGGTGTGGATGGAAAAGGGTGATTACGCCAAAGCGGTAGAGAGCCTTGAGCGGGTTATCGATCAGGATAAAGAGCTGGTCGGTGAGACGCTGGAGATGCTGCAGACCTGCTACCAGCAACTGGGTAAAGCCGAAGAGTGGGAGGTTTTCCTGCGCCGTTGTGTGGATGAGAACACCGGGGCCACCGCTGAACTGATGCTGGCGCAGATCCTCGAGCAACGGGAAGGGGTCGAAGCCGCGCAAAACTACGTTACCCGGCAGCTGGAACGTCACCCGACCATGCGCGTCTTCCATAAGCTGATGGACTACCATCTCAACGAAGCGGAAGAAGGGCGCGCGAAAGAAAGCCTCGGGGTGCTAAGAAACATGGTCGGCGAGCAGGTGCGCAGCAAACCGCGCTATCGCTGCCAGAAATGCGGCTTTACTGCTCATACGCTCTACTGGCACTGCCCATCCTGCCGCTCGTGGGCCACCATCAAACCCATTCGCGGTCTCGACGGCCAATAAAGTCAAAAAAAATCCCTCCATTAGTTACAACATACTCATCGTTTTTCTCCTCTCCAGGCGCGGCCCCGGCAGCGCCATCGTCCGGCCAGCGCTACTACAGCAGTCTGTTATTTTGTTAGCATCACAGGTAGAATGCTGCCCGTTTACCTTTTTTGCGCCGCCCTGGCGCCCATCAACACTAAGGTCTGGTCATGACGTCTACAGCTATCACATCTTCCCGCGCTGTCACATCCTCTCCCGTTGTGGTTGCGCTCGACTATGATAATCGCGATAAAGCGCTGGCATTTGTCGACCGCATCGACCCGCGAGACTGCCGCCTGAAGGTGGGCAAAGAGATGTTCACCCTGTTGGGCCCGCAGTTTGTTCGCGATCTGCACCAGCGCGGGTTTGAGGTGTTCCTTGACCTTAAGTTTCACGATATCCCCAATACCACGGCCCGCGCGGTGGCGGCTGCGGCCGAACTCGGCGTATGGATGGTGAATGTCCATGCCTCCGGCGGCGCGCGGATGATGACCGCCGCGCGTGAAGCGCTGCTGCCGTTTGGTAAAGAGGCTCCGCTGCTGATCGCTGTCACCGTACTCACCAGCATGGAGGCCAGCGACCTGCAGGATCTGGGCATTACCTTATCCCCGGCTGATTACGCGGCGAAGCTGGCAGCGCTGACCCAACGCTGTGGTCTTGACGGGGTCGTGTGCTCAGCTCAGGAGGCGGTGCGCTTCAAACAGGAGCTGGGGCAGGCGTTTAAGCTGGTGACCCCGGGGATCCGTCCGCAGGGGAGCGAGGCCGGGGATCAGCGGCGGATTATGACTCCCGAGCAGGCCCAGGCGGCGGGGGTGGATTATATGGTTATTGGTCGCCCGGTCACTCAGTCGGCCGATCCTGCCGCAACGCTGCGGGCGATCAACGTCTCGTTGTCAAAGGAGGCATAATGAGCGATTCCAATAGCCGCCTCGTCTACTCCACGGAAACCGGGCGTATCGACGAAGCGAAACCGGCGCCGGTGCGGCCTAAAGGCGATGGTATTATCCGTATTCAGCGCCAGACCAGCGGTCGCAAGGGCAAAGGCGTGTGCCTGATTAGCGGCATCGATGCTGACGATGCCACGCTGAACGCCCTGGCTGCAGAGCTGAAAAAGAAATGTGGCTGCGGCGGCGCGGTGAAAGATGGCGTGATCGAGATCCAGGGTGACAAACGGGATTTGCTCAAATCGCTGCTCGAGGCGAAAGGAATGAAGGTTAAGTTAGCCGGTGGCTGAGTGCTATTTCGGCAATAATTAAAGTAATGCTGAAATAACAAGGCCGCGGTGAATGCCGCGGCCTTGAATGATTTAACGTGCGTAAGTCAATTCGTGTGAATTATTCTTTTATTTCGTCAGGTAATTATATTATTTGCCAACCTGGTGACCAATAATACCACCGACCGCCGCGCCACCCAGGGTTCCGAGTGCGCTACCGTCAGTTAACACCGCACCACCGATGGCGCCGGCGCCAGCACCGATAGCGGTGTTACGGTCGCGTTTAGACATGTTAGAACAAGCGCTCAGAGACATTGCTACAGTGACAGCCAGAACGACGGCAGCCATTTTTTTGCTCGTTGAAGTCATCATTTTTTTCTCCTGAATAATCTATTCATGGATACTACGCTCCTTTAAGCATAGCCTGAAATAGCAGCTTTAGGGCAATTCCATGAAGTTAGGGTGCGCAGGTGTCACGAAAATCACGCAGGTGATAGTCACTTCCTGTTATATCGCTAATAATAATTTTACTTTTTTTTAAATGTATCGTCAGGTAAAAAATCTTAATTAGCGGCTCGGAATACTCTCAGAGCGTAATATCGCCCCGAATGGCGCATTGGCATGGCTCGGGGCGGGTAAAGATCAGACGTATGGCACGATATCGACGGTCAGGCCGCTGTGCAGTAACTGGTCGCGGCAGGCGGCCGGCAGGCGATCGTCGGTAATAACGCGGTTAAAGCGCCCGGCGGGACCGAGGGGATAGGGATGAACTGCGCTGAATTTCGAGCTGTCGCTGAGAATAATCGCTTCACAGTGCTTTTCCAGCACGGCGTTAACCACATCCGCACGCATCATATCGCGACCGGTAAAGCCGGTTTCTGCCTGCCAGCCATCGATCCCGATGAAGGCTTTGCTGAAATGCACCTGCTGGATGAACTGGCGGGTCAGCGGGCCCACCATGCTTTCACTGCGTTTCTGGTAAATCCCGCCCAGCAGGATCACCTCTCCCGGCGTCTCTTTCAGTAGATGGGCGATATAGCTGCTGACGGTTATGATGGTGATATCGCCGCGTTCGGCGAGGGTGCGCGCCAGCAGGGCGTTGCTGCTGCCGTTTTCGATGAATACCGTTTCGCCGGCGCTCACCAGCGCCGCCGCCCGGCTGGCCAGTTCACGTTTAATGGCGAAATGGGTCATCATGCGGGTTTCAACATCTTCACTGTCCAGTGGGACTGCATAGCCATGGGTGCGGCGCAAATAGCTCTGCTTTTCCAGCAGATTCAGATCCTGGCGAATGGTGACCTCTGAGACACCGGTCATCTTCGCCAGATCGGCGACGCTCATCCGGCCTTTATCAATGACCACTTGCAAAATACTTTGTTGTCGGGCGTTCATAGCAACATCACTGTTAGGGGGCTATATGGCGAGCAACCGGTATGAGTCACCGGTTGCGGCATGGGCGATAATCAGATTTCCCAGGGAGCCTTGGGCTGGTTTTTTTGCTCAGCGTCGTCCGCCGCCAGTGCCAGCAGCTCCGCTTTGAGGATTTCCAGATTATGGATCGCAGAGTGGTAATCACCGGCAACCAGAATATCCAGCACGGTATCGATACGTTGGGCGAGCAGGTGGGCATTCACATCTGACATGGCATTATCCTGGTAACAAAAACGAATGAAATCAATGATGCTAAAAATGGATGAAAAAGAGAAGCGAAAAAAACGCACAACCTTAATCGGTGCGACGGAAATAGCAGGATGGAGAGGAAAGAAGCAGCGGTTCCCGGAGGAACCGCTGTGAAGAGGCGTCAGACTGCCGGACGCGCAATAATGCTGCGGGTTTCCATGCGGACTTCGGCGATGGTGACATCGATAACGTCAGTCACTTTGTAGACCACCTCTCCCTTGATCTGCACGGTGCCGTTCTCCTGGCTGCACACCAGTTCGTCGCGAACGGCGTGGAGGAAGGGGGCCGGAATAAAGGCGACCGCGCCATTGTCCACCAGGCGCACGCGCATCCCGCCGCGGCTGATGTCGATGATCTCCGCCGCAAAACGGGTATCGGTCCCGGCTTTATCGTTGAGGAAACGGGCATACAGCCAGTCGGCGACGTCGCGCTCTGCCATCCGGTTAAGACGACGGCGCTCCGCCATCTGTACGGTGGCATCATCCTGCGGGCGCGCAATGGTCTCGCCTTTGATGATGGCCTTCAGCAGACGGTGGTTGATCATGTCGCCATATTTACGGATCGGCGAGGTCCAGGTGGCATAGGCCTCAAGGCCGAGGCCAAAGTGCGGGCCCGGCTCGGTGCTGATTTCCGCAAACGACTGGAAGCGGCGGATGCGGCTGTCGAGGAATCCGGTCGGCTGGGCGTCCAGTTCCCGGCGCAGCTTGCAGAACCCTTCCAGCGTCAGCACCTCCGTCGGGTCGACGTGCACGTCGTGGGTTTTCAGCAGCGCCGCCAGCTGTTCGGTATTCGCCGGGTCGAAGCCGGTATGGACGTTATAAACGCCGAAGCCGAGCTTGTCGCGCAGAACGCGGGCGGCACAGATGTTGGCGGCGATCATCGACTCTTCGACAATACGGTTGGCAATGCGACGTGGTTCCGCGACGATATCCAGCACTTCGCCTTTTTCGCCAAGAACGAAACGGTAGTCCGGACGGTCTTTGAACACCAGCGCATGGGTCTGACGCCATTCGCTACGACGCTGGCACACGTCCTTCAACAGTGTAATTTGCTGCGCGATCGCGTCGCTGCCCGGCTGCCAGCTGCCGCGGCCTTCCAGCCAGTCAGAGACATCGTCATAGGCCAGCTTGGCTTTCGACTCGATGGTGGCGGCAAAGAACTCGATGTTGTCTTCGATGGTGCCATCGGCCGCCAGAGTCATCTGGCAGGCCAGCACCGGGCGCACTTCGTTAGCGCGCAGGGAGCACAGGTCGTCTGACAGCTCGCGGGGCAGCATCGGAATATTGAAGCCCGGCAGATAGTTGGTAAAGGCGCGCACTTTTGCGGCCTTATCCAGCTTGCTACCTTCGGCAATCCAGGCGGTCGGGTCAGCAATGGCGACCGTCAGCAGCAGTTTGCCATCAGCAGTGGATTCGGCATACAGCGCATCGTCCATATCTTCGGTGCTGGCGCTGTCGATAGTGACGAAGTCGAGAGCGGTTAAATCGCGGCGCGTCAGCCCTTCATCGAGCATTTCCGTGGCCACGCCGTCCGGCGCTTCTTTTTCGAGATTATGGCGCGCCAGGGTTACCCACCAGGGGACGAAGTGATCGTCGCTGAAGGTGATGAACTGGGTCAGCTCCGCGTAAAACCCGCGGTCGCCTTTTAACGGATGACGGCGCATCTCGGCGACGGCCCAGTCACCCTGTTTGAAATCATGCTCAACGCCACGGGCGGCGCGGCAGGGAATGGCATCTTTCAGCAGCGGATGGTCAGGAACGATAGCGAGGCGATCGTCTTTCTTCTGGACTTTACCGACGAAACGGGTCAGGAACGGCTCAACCAGGGTTTCTGGTTCGGCGCTTTCGCGATCTTTTTCAGAATGGATCACCGCGACGATACGGTCGCCATGCATCACTTTTTTCATCTGCGGCGGCGGAATGAAGTAGCTCTTCTGAGCGTCCACTTCGAGGAAGCCAAAGCCCTTTTCCGTGCCCTTAACGACCCCTTCCGCGCGCGGCGTCTGGGAATGCAGTTGCTGTTTAAGCTGCGCTAGCAGCGGGTTATCCTGAAACATAATTAGGTATTTTCGTGGCTAAAAGAGCGGCTGACATTTTTACGCGAATATGCCTGCCGCAGCAAGCGCTGTTTCAGCAATTTACGTCTGCTGACGCACATTGCCGAGGGCGATTTTCAGACGATTCATCCATCCGCACAGCCCGCTCCAGGTCAACAGATCGATCGCTTGTTCCGCAGAGAGTCCATATTCCGCGAGGGGCGTTAACTGGGCGGCGCTAAACCGGTCCGGCGAGCGGGTTAACAGCTGCACCGCGGTCACGAGAGACCGGGACTGAGGATGCTGCTGGAGCCAGTGATGGAGGGCCTGGTCGCCCTCCCGCAGATGGCTGGCGAACTCCTCTTCACCCTGCCAGTGGGGGATCCAGGCGTCAAAACAGGTGGGGCTGCCGTTGGTGCGCGCTGCGAGTAAGGCGACCTGCGGGCCAAAGGTATCATCCGTGCTGAGCTGGCGGATCAAGGTCTCCAGAGGCGTGAACAACGGTGGGTCGCAGGCCAGCAGTGGGGCCAGCTCACCCAGACCGGGCAGCGACTGCCAGCCGGCGATGCGCCGCTGGCGCTCATCATCGGCATACTGCAGATCGGGGTCCTCAAGGTCGCTCTGCCACTCTCCTGGTGGCGCGGTGAACAGTTCGGCAGGGGCCTCCTCTTGCTGAGGCATGCCGGGGATCCAGCGCACCGGATAGCCCAGCGCCGCCTGCAGGACGGCAATCGCCCGGGCCTGGAAGCCCACGAAACCGATAATCTGGTTGATCAGGATAATATCCCGGCTGGTTAAGCCCACTTCGTCCAGCTGGCTGCGCGAGAGGGCGTTAATGACGGAGGGCGAACTGGCGAGCTGACGAGCATACTGAGTGATCTGCGCCAGGCGACGGTTGCTCTCGCGCGAAGAGTCAGGGCCAGGGAGGGGAGCCAGGCGGGCGGCATAGTGGTTACACAACCGCTGGACACCATAAACCTGGGCGACAGTCAGCGCGGTGCTCAGGCGATCGTAGGCGGTAAAGGTCTGCAGGCGACTCACCGCCACCTGGTCGGGAAACAACCGCTCTGCCAGCTGGCGAGCGGGGTGCAGCCAGCCTGCGTGGATGTGTAGCCAGGCTTCCGGCAGCGTCAGGTCCAGCAAAAAGCGGTCTTCAACATGGGCGGCTTCAGGGACAAGCGGTAGAACATCCACCGGGCAGATTGTTGACTGGGTTTCGTGATACCAGTGGTTTTTGCCATTCACGCGGCGTGGCTCCATGGGCTTTCCTTGTTCGGTATGTGGCGAACCGCCGTTCCGCGGATCGTTTATGCAGAACTATCCTGGCGTAACCCGGAAGCAGGAGAAAATATTGATACGTGCTAACAAATAGCCGATTGGAATAACAGGGGGAGCGTAAGGGATGGGGGGAAGGAAGAACCCTCCTCACCGGGGTGAGGAGGGAAAGAACTTACTTCAGTTCCAGCTCGTTCATGGCGGCGATATTGAACCCGCCGTCAACGTGAACGACTTCACCGGAGATACCCGCGGACAGGTTAGAGCACAGGAAGGCTGCGCTGTTGCCCACATCTTCAATGGTGACGGTGCGACGGATCGGGGTGACCGCTTCGCAGTGCGCCAGCATTTTACGGAAATCTTTAATGCCAGAAGCAGCCAGCGTACGGATCGGACCGGCAGAGATGGCGTTGACGCGAACGCCTTCCGGACCCATGGCGTTAGCCATATAGCGGACGTTAGCTTCCAGAGAGGCTTTGGCCAGACCCATTACGTTGTAGTTCGGGATCGCGCGCTCTGCGCCCAGGTAGGAGAGCGTCAGCAGAGCAGAGCCCGGGTTCAGCATGCTGCGGCAGGCTTTGGCCATCGCCACGAAGCTGTAGGCGCTGATGTCGTGCGCGATTTTGAAGCCGTCGCGGGTGACAACGTCAACGTAGTCGCCGTCTAACTGGTCAGCCGGGGCAAAACCGATAGAGTGGACGAAACCATCGAATTTCGGCCAGACTTTTTCCAGCTCGGTGAACAGCGCGGTGATGCTCTCATCTTCAGCAACGTCGCACGGCAGCACAATGTCAGAACCCAGCGCGGCAGCAAATTCTTCTACGCGACCTTTCAGTTTTTCATTCTGATAGGTGAATGCCAGTTCCGCGCCTTCGCGGTGCATTGCTTGCGCAATACCGTAGGCGATGGACAGTTTGCTGGCGACGCCAGTGATCAAAATGCGCTTACCGGAAAGAAAACCCATAGCTTTAATCCTTATCGTTATTGCTTATTTTTACTTTAACAATCATAACGTTAACATTGTTATTTCAAAATAACTCAAATTTAGCCGGGAATTATATCCCACTGACGACCCCTTGTGTCACGATATTTTTCAGCCGCGCCCGCGGCGTGCGGAGCAAAAGCGTATCGCGATAGCTCCAGTATACTCTCTCTTCTGATGATTATTTGAGCGCGATCTCCGCCAGCAGCAGACACCCGTTGGCACTGAGGGGGTGCAGCTCGCCAGGGGATTCACCGCGCCAGCAGAGACCGCTGCCGGCCACACTTCGCTGCCCGGCCAGATCCCACTCGCCCTGAAGAACATAAGCGACTCCCTCAGTGGCAGGGCGTTGCTGGTCGTTTATCACCTTTACTCTCGCCGAGGCACGTCCGCGCTGGGTCATGATATTGAAGTCCAGCCCTGGCTCAACGATCCCGACGCTGGACAGCGCCCATTCGCCGGGGAACGCCCACGGCTGCCAGAGCGTCAGCGGATGGTCGATGTCCCCGCCGCACAGTCGTAGTGGTTGTCCCGCCAGCAGGGTGATCACCCGGTCGACGCCGGGGAAGGGGGAAAAAGGACCATCCGCCTGCAAAGTGGCGATGCTGGCTCGCCAGAGAAAGGGGGCGTCTGTGGAAGGAACGGCGATAATTTCCCGGGTGGCACCGGCACCGTTCTTCCACGGCGTGATGGGTAAGGTGGCGATATCAAAAAAAAAGATCATGGTCTGCTCGGCGGAATTCAGAGGGTGGATGGTTTTTGTTACAAGCGTGTCGCAACATGCTTACAAATTATTTACAACAGGGCTCACAAATCCATCATCGAGCGCGTGTGTGGGTTTGTCAATGCTTGTATATACATGAGCAGTCATCTACGAATTATCTTATCGCAGTGACCAGAGCCATCATGACAAAACGCGATCGGGAGAATGAAAATGCAACAGCGTATTACTTTCCGCCAGGCCTGCCTGGTCACCCTGTTTTCGGGGCTACTGCTGTCTGGTGGCTCAACATACGCTAAAGAGTGGAAATCAATCACCATCGCTACGGAAGGCGGCTATGAACCCTGGAACCTGACGCTTCCCGGAGGGAAGTTGAGCGGCTTCGAACCTGAGCTCATGGCGAATTTATGCCAGCGGATGCAGATCGAATGCAAGCTGGTGGTACAGAACTGGGATGGCATGATTGCCGGACTTAACGCCGGAAAATATGACGTGATCATGGACGCTATTGTCGTCACCCCGGAGCGATCGAAGGTCGTGGCGTTTACCCAGGCCTACGCTGCCACGCCGGCCTCTTTCATTGCGGTAAAAGGGTCGCTGCTCCCTCCGTCTCCGACGGTCAAGCTTCATGATGATGAGAAAGAGATTCAGGCGGCGATTGCGCCTCTGCGCGCGGCGTTGAAAGGGAAAACTATCGGCATCGCTTCCGGCACCGTGTACACCCCGTTTATTGATAAGTATTTCAAGGATATCGCTGACATCAGGGAATATAACAACTCAGCGGATGCGATCCTCGACCTGCAGGCTGAGCGCATCGATGCGGTGTTTGATGATATTACCTTTGCCAACACCACCCTGTCGCGACCGGAGAATAACAATCTGGCATTGAGCGGTCCGCTGATGAGCGGGCCGATCTGGGGAGGCGGTGAGGCGATGGGCGTGCGCCTCACCGATCCCGATCTCAAAGCGAAACTGGATAGCGCCATTCAGGCGGCGCTGGCCGATGGGACGGTAAAAAAACTGAGCGAGAAATGGTTTAAAAGCGACGTTACCCCCTGAGTGAGGCTCTCATGTTGAATCTTCTGAGTTTTGGTGAAAACGGGTGGGGGACGCTGATCCTCAGTGCCACGCTGACCACGTTGCTGCTGTCGCTCGCCGCGCTGGCCGTCGGTGCCGGGGTAGGCGGCGTCATTGCCGCCGCAAAGCTGTCCCGGCATGCGCCAGCGCGCTGGTTTGGCGCCGCCTGGTCGGTGGTATTCCGCGGTATCCCTGAGTTACTGGTGATCTACCTGTTCTATTTTGGCGGCTCAGGGATGATTTCATGGGTGGGGCGACTGTTTGGCGCTGACGGTTTTATTGAGGTTCCGCCCTTTCTGATTGGCGCCCTGGCGATTGGTTTGATCTCCTCCTCATATCAGGCGGAGGTTTACCGTGCCGCTCGCCTGGCGCTGATGCCCGGTGAAGTGGAGGCGGCTACCGCTATCGGCATGCCGCGCTGGCGGATCCTGCAGCGCATTCTGTTGCCGCAGATTATCCGTTATTCGCTGCCTGGGTTATCCAACGTGTGGCAAATGAGCCTCAAAGATTCGGCGCTGGTATCGGTGACCGGCATCGTTGAGCTGATGCGCGCCAGCCAGATTGCCGCTGGCTCGACCCGCGATTATTTCCTGTTCTATCTGATCGGCGGCGGCTGTTATCTGATCCTGACGCTGCTCTCTAACCGCGCATTTACCCGGGCGGAGAGCCATCTCAACCGCGCCTGGCTGCGTCGCAGCGCCGCGCAGGCGTAAGGAGCCCGTATGTTTATCGATTTTGCCTTCCTCGGTGAGACGTTGTTAAAGCTCGGCGCGGCGCTGCCGGTGACGCTGGGGCTCTTTATTTGCTCTTTTATCCTCGGCGGCGCACTGGCCCTCGGCGTTCTGGCGCTGCGAATGAGCCACTGGCCGCTGGCTAGCGGTTTCGCCAAAGGCTATATCCTGATCTTTCGTGGTTCACCACTGCTGATCCAGCTGTTTCTCATTTATTACGGGCTGGGTCAGTTTGGGGTGATCCGTCACAGTTTCCTGTGGCCGCTGCTGCGCGAACCCTTTATCTGCGCCGTTCTGGCGCTGGCGCTCTGTACGGCGGCCTACACCGCGGAAATTCTGCGCGGCGGGTTGCTGGCGATACCGCCGGGGCAGATTGAAGCCGGTCAGGCTTGCGGCATGTCGCGCTGGCTGCTGCTGCGGCGGATCATTGCCCCGGTGATGCTACGTTATGCGCTGCCAGCCTACTCCACGGAGGCTATTCTGCTGGTCAAGTCTACGGCGCTGGCAAGCCTGGTGACCGTCTGGGACGTCACCGGGGTGGCGCAACAGATTATTCAACGTACCTACCGGACGATGGAGGTATTCCTCTGCGCGGCGGCCATCTATTTGCTGCTTAATTTCATCATTGTGCAGCTGTACGCCCTGCTAGAACGGCGATTAACGCCGCATACCCGGCAAAACCCGGCGACCGTGTCGCTCAAGCCGATAACCAAAGGAGAGTAAGATGCTCGATTCACGTCCGGTGACCTTATCGGTCAGCGATATTCATAAGTCCTTTGGCTCCCTGGATGTCCTGAAGGGGATCACCATCCAGGCCCGGCAGGGCGATGTCATTTCGATCCTCGGCGCCAGCGGCTCCGGTAAAAGTACGCTGCTGCGCTGCATTAATCTGCTGGAAACGCCCGATGCCGGGGTGGTCAGCGTCGGTGGCGAGACGATTGAAATGAAGCACCACGCCCGCGGGCATCGGCTGGCGGCGAATCCCCGGCAGATAGAGCGCCTGCGTTCGCGGCTGGGGATGGTCTTTCAAAGTTTTAACCTGTGGTCGCATATGACGGTCCTGCAGAATGTCATTGAGGGGCCGCATTATGTGCTCAAACGGGATAAACGGACCTGCATTGAACAGGCTGAGCAACTGCTGGAGCGGGTGGGGATGTTGAACCGAAAGGATTTCTATCCGGCACAGCTCTCCGGCGGCCAACAGCAGCGCGTGGCAATAGCCCGCGCGCTGGCGATGGAGCCAGACGTCATGCTCTTTGATGAACCCACCTCAGCGCTGGATCCCGAACTGGTCGGCGAGGTGTTAAAGGTCATGCGCAGCCTGGCGGAAGAGGGGCGGACGATGCTGGTGGTCACCCACGAACTGGGATTCGCCCGCCATGTCTCCAACCGGGTGGTATTTATGCACCAGGGGACGATTGACTGCGACGGTGCGCCTGAGGCGCTAT
Source organism: Klebsiella sp. w6 (assembly GCF_033100215.1). Lineage (NCBI taxonomy): Bacteria > Pseudomonadati > Pseudomonadota > Gammaproteobacteria > Enterobacterales > Enterobacteriaceae > Klebsiella > Klebsiella sp. w6. The sequence goes on along the minus strand of NZ_CP136907.1, from coordinate 3,295,394 downwards.
TTGGCACTCAGGGTTCCGCGCGCTTTAAGCAATTTATCTCCAGCCATCAACAGCCAGGACAGGTCGTATGAATATGATCCAGTGGGGCGATGCACCGATACGCTGGCAGGAGGTGGCTTGTGTCGCCCGGGGCGAGGCGATCTTGAGCCTCAGCGAAAGCGCCTGGGCGCGTATCGAGCAGGGGCGGGCGATTGTCCAGCATATCGTTAGCGCCGGTCAGGTGGCCTATGGGATCAACACCGGGCTGGGGGCGCTGTGCAACATTACGCTGCCGGAAGCGCAGTTACACCAGCTGTCGCGCAATACGCTGCTCAGTCATGCCTGCGGGGTGGGGCTGCTGCTGGAGGTCGCCCCAACCCGGGCCATTATGTGCGCCGCGGTGGCCAATTTCAGCCACGGTAAATCCGGTATTTCCGCCGGGATAGTGCAGCAACTGCTGATGTTTTTGCAGCATGGCGTCACCCCCCAGGTGCCCTCTCAGGGGTCGGTTGGCTATTTAACGCATATGGCGCACATTGGCCTGGCCCTGATGGGAGTCGGCGATGTGCTATGGCAAGGGCGAACGTGGTCTGCGGCAGAGGTCCTGTCGCAGCTGAATCTGCAGCCCATCGCGCCGGGAGCGAAAGAGGGGCTCAGTCTGGTCAACGGTACGCCGTGCATGACCGGCCTGGCTTGCCTGGCCTTAGACGACGCCGAGCGCTTAATGAACTGGGCCGATGTGACCGGGGCGATGAGCTTTGAAGCGCTGCGCGGCCAGCTTGTGGCGTTTGATGCCGAGATCCTGGCGCTGAAAGCCAGTCCCGGGATCCAGACCAGCGGCCAGCGGCTGCGTGAGCTGCTGGCGGGCAGCCGTCTGCTGGCCGAAAGCGAAGGTCTTCGCACCCAGGATGCGCTGAGTCTCCGCTCGATGCCTCAGGTGCATGGCGCCTGCCGCGATCAGTTTAGCCATGCGCAGACGCAGATAAATATCGAACTTAACGCCTGTACCGATAATCCCCTAATCCTGGGCACCCTTGAGCAGTGGCGGGTGGTGTCCCAGGCGCATCCCCATGGTGAATCGGTGGCAATGGCCTGCGATTTGCTGGCTATTGCCATGGCTGAGCTGGGCGCTATCGCCGAACGACGTCTTGACCGGCTGGTGAATCCTCTGGTGAGCGGCTTGCCAGCGTTTCTGGTCGCCCGACCCGGGGTGAATTCAGGCATGATGATTGCCCAGTACGTCGCCGCGTCGCTGTGCGCGGAAAATAAGCAGCTGGCGCAGCCGGCGGTGCTGGATAATTTTGTTACCTCCGCTTTGCAGGAGGATCATTTAAGCCTGGGTACCAGTGCTGCGCTGAAATTGCAGCGCCTGCTCGGCAACCTCTATCAGATCCTGGGTATCGAATATTTACTCGCGGCCCAGGGGCTCGATTTTCACGAGCCGCAGACGCTGGCGGCGGGTACGCGTCGGGCGCGCGATCTGCTGCGCCAAAGCGTGCCTGGCTGGGAGGAGGATCGCTGGCTGGCACCGGACATCGCCAGCGCAGTGGCTATCCTCAAGCGGAACGCTGGCCACGCGCCGGCATGACGTCACCAGCGAGGTAAGTGAGACGGGGCTATTTCCCGTCTTTGCGCCAGGCGTCGGCGGTGAGGGCTTCACCGAAGTGGCCGGCGATCAGGCGTCGGGTCAGGTCGTGCAGCGGTGAGGCCAGCACATCGGCAGTGCTGCCGCGCTCGACCACTTCGCCGTTATGCATCACCAGCACTTGATCGCTGATGTGCTTCATCATTCCCAGGTGCTGAGTGACATAGATATAGGAGATGCCCTGTTTCTCCTGCAGCTCCAGCATCAGGTTGATGAGCTGGGAGCGCATCGACATATCCAGCGAGGCCAGCGCCTCATCGCAGACGATGACCTTCGGGCGCAGGATCAGCGCCCTGGCGAGGCCGAGACGCTGCTTCTGCCCGGGCGCCAACATATGGGGGTAATAGCTGACGTGGTCCGGCAGCAGACCGACCATGCGCAACGTGTCGATAATCTGCTTCTGCCGCGCCTCGGCGTCGAGGTCGGTATTCAGCCGCAGTGGAAAATCGAGGATCTGCGAGATGCGCTGGCGCGGGTTCAGTGAGGTCGACGGATCCTGAAAGATCATACGAATCTTCTGGCTGCGGTAGGAGTAATCCCCGAAAGTCAGCGGATGGTCGTCGATCAGCAGCTCGCCGCTGGTGGGTTCCACCATGCCCGCCAGCATCTTGGCGAGGGTGGATTTCCCGGAGCCGTTCTCGCCGATAATCGCCAGCGTCTGCCGTTCACGCAGGGTAAAACTCAGCGGCTTGACGGCCTCCACCGTCTGGCGGTGAAACCAGCCGGTGCGGTAGCGAAAGGTCTTACTGAGTTGGCGAACTTCCAGCAATGTTTCGACCATTTCACTCTTTCTCCATGTTCAGCGGGAAATGACAGGCGTACAGATGGTTGCGCGCCCCGGTAAGACGCGGCGTTTCGATACACTCGCGCTGGGCGTAAGGGCAGCGCGGCCCCAGACGGCAGCCGATGGGCAGCTGCTCCAGCAGAGGGATCGCCCCTGGCAGGGTGTTGAGGCGGCTTTTATGCGGCATGGCGCTGCCAAAATCCGGGATCGCGCGGATTAACGCCTGGGTATAGGGGTGATGCGGCAGGGTGACCAGCTCTTCGCTGGGCCCGCTCTCCACCGTCTGCCCGCAGTACATGACGTTGATTTTATCCGCCCATTTGCTGAGCATCTGCAGATCGTGGCTGATCAGCAGAATGGTGGTGTTGTTGTTCTGATTGAGCCGCGTCAGCAGGCGGATAATCTGCGCCTGAGTCGTTGGCTCCATGGCGTTGGTCGGTTCATCGGCGATCAGTAGGCGCGGCTGGTTGGCCAGGGCGATGGCAATCATCACCTTCTGGCACTCGCCTTCGGTCAACTGATAGGGGAAGCTGCGCATGGCATCTTTGTGATCTTTAATGCCGACGCGGTGCAACAGCTCGATGGCCCGGCGCTTACGCCAGCCCAGCCGTTGCCACCAGCGCCCCTTGTAGGTCCAGCCGGGGATACTCTGAATCAGCTGCTGGCCGATGCGCTCAGAGGGATCAAGACAGGACTGCGGCTCCTGAAAAATCATCGACACGTTGTGGCCGATCAGTTTCCGCCGCTCGCGGTTCGACAGTCGCAGCAGGTCGATGTCATCGAAACGCATGCGGTCGGCGGTGACCCGCCAGTTGTCTTTGGTCACCCCGCAGATAGCTTTGGCAATAAGGCTTTTCCCGGAGCCGGATTCGCCCACCAGGCCGCGGATCTCGCCTTCAGTCAGGGTCAGACTGACGCGATCGACGGCTTTCACCCAACCTTCGTTGGTTCTAAATTCGATAGTTAAGTGACGAATATCGAGTAACGGCATTATTGTACCCCGGCAATGATTGCCCGGCGAATACCGTCGCCCAGCAGGTTGACCAGCAGTACGCTGAGCATAATCGCCGCCCCGGGCAGCATCACAGTCCACGGCGCGACATAGATAAGCTCCAGCGCATCGCCCAGCATGGCTCCCCATTCCGGCGAAGGCAGCTGGGCGCCGAGATCAAGAAAGCCCAGCGCGGCAATATCCAGAATAGCCATCGACAGGGCGCGGGTGATCTCGGTCACCAGGCCAGAGGCAATATTGGGCAGAATGGCGAACAGCAGAATGTTCAGCGTCGAGGCTCCGTCGAGGCGGGCGGCGATAATGTACTCTTTCTCCAGCTCGTCGTGGACCAGGCTGTAGACGGAACGCACCATGCGCGGGAGCAGCGCCAGCCAGACGGCGAACATCGCATGGCTGAGGTGCGGCCCGGCAAAGGCGACGACGATAATCGCCAGCAGCAGCGAGGGAATAGAGAGCAGGGTATCGAGAATATGGTTCATCACTGCCGAGCGCAGGCCGTGAGTCGACCCGGCAATCACGCCCAGCACCAGGCCAAACAGCGTCGCGCCGAGGGTGACGACAAAAGCCCCACCGACGGTTGGCGCCGCGCCGCTCAGCAGCCGGCTCAGCACATCGCGGCCCAGGTCATCGGTCCCCAGGAAGAAGGAGACTTCGCCATAGCGCGACCACGACGGCGGCAGCAACTGATAGCCAAGGAACTGCTGATCAATACCATAGGGGGCGAACCAGCCGCCGAAGACGCAGAGCAGCAACAGGCCCGCGCAGCCGTACAGGCCGATCATCGCCGTGGTGTCACCATAGAATTTACGCCATACGGTGCGCAGCGCGCCGGGCGGACGCTTTTCCAGATAAACGCTATCGTAGGGCATATGAATCCGTTTTAAGTTTGTTAGTCATGCTTTAAGTCTTTTCAAAAATCCATCTAATAACAACATCTTGCCAGCTTTTAGTGCTTTAATTTTGTGTGTTCTACATTGATTTGAAGGTTATCAATTTAACCAAAATGTGTACACTGATGTGTATATCATCTTCCGGAGTGTACACATTGCTTACCGACACAAAATTAAGAAAAGCTCTTGGCAAAAAGAGAGACCAGATCGAGGTCATATCGGACGCTCATGGTCTGAATGTCCGGTTGTCTACTTCCGGCAGTATAACATTCTTTTACCGCTACAGATGGAACGGGAAAGCCGCTCAGCTAACGATTGGCGATTATCCCACCACCTCCTTATCTCAAGCTCGCGAACGTAGACAGCAGTTCAGGGCCTGGTTGACAGAAGGACTCGATCCGAGACGGCAAACAGTTCTGGAGAAACAGAAAAAAGTCGAAGCGCTCACCGTTAAAGAGGCTTTCGATTACTGGGAAAAGTATTACTGCATCCCTGAAGGTCTTGTGAAAATCAAGGTTAACCGGCGGGACTTCAATAACCATATAGCGCCTGTGCTGGGGGACATGATTGTTGATCAGACCACTAAAGCGCACTGGCTTAACCTTTTTGATGGCATGGGGCGAAGAGTTGTCACTGGTCAGATGCTGGGGCTGATGCAGCGTACGTTCCGTTTCTGCTCCAATCGAGGGGTAATTAATGTGAACCCAATTGAGAGCCTTAGGCGCTCTGACGTAGGTCTCACAGCATCCGTAAAAGATCGCAGATTGAGTGATGAGGAAATCAAAACAGTTTGGAACATCCTTCCTGAATTGAAGTACAGACAACAGCTGATAATGAAGTTTCTCATCATGACTGGCTGCCGGAGTACAGAGATCAGAACAGCAAGATGGGAGTGGTTCGATTTCCATGAGCAAACGTGGACCATTCCGGCAAGCGATTATAAAACCGGGAAATCGGTCAGGAGGGCACTTCCCGAGGCAGTAGTAAGAATGATGTTAGCAGAGAAGGAAACGTCAGTTTCAAAACACGTTGTGACACTGTCACGTTACAGGGGGCCAGAAGATGACAGACCTCCACTACAACCAAACGTCGCTCTGTTTTCTGCTCAGATTATAGCTAAAACAGGCATGAAACCCTGGTCTCTCCATGACCTCAGGCGAACAGTGGCGACACGCCTTTCTGAATTAGGTGCGCCGCCACATGTTGTGGAAAAACTGCTTGGCCATCATATGGCAGGTGTCATGGCACGTTATAACCTGCATGATTATCTGGATGATCAGCGTCACTGGCTTGCTGTTTGGCAGGATCATCTTGAGAAGCTGGTTGGTCAGTCTCTGGTTTGATCCCCACGTTATCTTCCCAGGCCAGCAAGTCTGAAAGTCTCCACCTTTTAGGGCTGCCATTTATTTTAGGCTGCGGGAATGGCTGAGCAAAGTAAGAGGGCATCCGGGATGGGGTGCTCCAGAAATAGAGTGTGCTGCGCGATATTTTGTATCTGGACAGAACGTCATCGGTTATCAAAATTTCATCTGATTTATGAGATGTATTAGTCATAAAAACCCCTTAGTTACATTGTCCAGGCAGATGGTGTAGCCGGCGTGCGCAGCTCATGGCTGTGGCCACATAGCTACTTTTTCTGTTAACAACTTCTACAGTGATCTTTGAGCCTTGAACCACCACCGTATAAGTTCTCTTCGTTTTCTGTCGCCCGTAAGCTCCATAAAGCTCAACGTGTTTTGCCAGCGCGGCATCGCACGCCTGGCGGCCCAGAGGGGAGTGTCTGCTTCGGTTAATCAATCGCATATACATTCCTTTATCGGGAGAGTTTCCTCTCCCGATCTGGTTAGCCCACGTATTCCGGTTTCATGTCGTCCAAGGTGATGCGGAACTTGTCATACAGTTCATCACCGAGGTGGCGGCGCGATGAGGTCAAGGTGCTTTCTGCCTTCGCGAATAATGCTTCTGCTTCCGGATCCCCCGGGTTAGGGAGTGAATTTATGGCGGCCTCAACTTTGTTCTTCGCATCAACAAGGTAGTAGCGTTTCACCGCCTTACTCTTCAGTTCGGTATACAAAGCAGTACCCAGCAGAGCTTTCTGTGATTCGATGTCTGCACGAATGGCTTTGGCCTGGTCCACTGAGTCAGCTGTATCAATCCGGTCTCGGAGTTCGTCAGCAACAGAGTCGACGTTAGATGCAGGCTCTTGCGCGCTGGTGGTCGTTTCAACATCAGAGGTGATTTCCTTCATACTCATGCGTTGAACAGGCTCTGGATTGATAACTTTCTCTTCGCGATAGGCAAGATCATCAGCATCCTGAAAACCCATGATTGCGGCAGGGCAGTAGATACGAGACCAGTATTTTGTCGCGAGATAAGCAATCTGCTGCTTAGGATTAGTTGCCCAAAGTGGCGAGTTTCGAATTACCACGCTTGAAAGATAAACGGGTTCACACCAAGTAATCTCAGTTTCACCTTTAATTACCGCCCCAGCCCGCACATACAAGCCTTCTTCATCTTCATCACTCCAGGCTCGTATACGTTCTGTCTTTTCGTAATTGCCGTTTCTTCCGGATTTTGTAGTTGTAACTTCTTTCGAGCGGGTGCATTTAGACCAGTCACCCTCGTATTCATAATGAAAACGCCCGCGGATGGCTCCCGTACTGCTGAGGATTGCGCTGATGAGCTGGGCTTCGTACCCGATTTTTCCACCTACAAAGAACGTTTTTTGTGCGACAGCGTAAGGGTTCATTCCCCATTGCATTGACTGCATAACGATTGCCATGCAGTCGGCAGGTTTGCCTGCGAGATGATCCGGGATCGCAATGCTGGCCGCAGACATTAGTTCTGCAAACGCCGTTAACTGGCTCAGTGCCTGAACGTTAAAAATGGAGTTGTTTGCAGATATATTGTTTGGCACTTGCTGTTCAGATGTGATGATGTTTGTGTTTTCCATAGTCATATCCCCTTATGCCTGTACGCGCAGCGCTTCGAGGCGGCGCACATCAAAATCGTTGAGTTCTTCGGCGTAATCCTCAGTGATTGGCGCCGGCCATTCGCCAGTGTCGAAACCGTTCGCGATGGCACGCATTGCTTTGCGATATTCCAGCATGCCGAGTTCCAGCAGTTCTCCGGATGCCTCGATGATGGCGATCCAGTGGTAGTTCTCGTCTTTGTTGACGAATATCCAGAAGAACTGGTCAAGGGCTGCGGTTTCGCAGTACATAGCCGCGCTCAGGTGGTAATCTCGCTCGATGATTTCCCTGTGCAATTTGGCACGCAGGCCTTCCTGCTTGATGTTCCACATGCTGATGGTTTTAAGGTCCGCACCGATGCGCAGGCCGCCCATGTCTATCTCAAGGTCAGGACGCACACGAACTTCCAGCCCGGTTTCCTCATCAATGCCGAAATAACTCACCTCGACGGCACGGCTCGGGTGCGTCAATAACTTGCCGGCGGTCGGGTGATTCAACAGCGCTTTCTGAATGGCCAGTGCTGTAGCCAGCTGCTGGCGGGTAACCAGCACTTTTCCTTCAGGGTTCTCGCGCCATGCATCCAGCAGCTCATCGGCAAATACGGCATCCGGCTTAACCGATTTCACGGCCTGAATCAGATCCGCCTTGGTACCTGATACTTTCAGCGGCTGCGCCTTCTGCGCTTCCTGAGCAACCATGTCAGGATTGATAATCGCCAGCTGTTCCAGTAAGGCATCGCGGCCACCGCTGGTTTTCACCTGGGCAGGCAGGGTGGCGTTGTATTCTTTGATGCAGGCTTTCATTGCTGGCGCGGTAAAGTTTTTATCGTCACCAACGATTCGCTTGAACTCGTCAGGTAATTCCAGATACGCAATGCCAATTGCATCTTTGTCGCCGCCCAGCGGTACAGGAGCGGGCAGGGTGGCGTTGTATTCCTCCAGGAATCTCTTGATGTCATCTGCGCTGAGCAAAACCGGAAGCCCGTTGTTGTATTCGTCGATAAACGCGCGGATCGTCGCCGTCGTGGTGAAGGCGCCTTCCGGGATTTCCGGCTCGATGCTGAATTCTTTTTCCAGCTGATCAGGCTGCAGCGCCAGTGCATGCACCAGATTGCCCATATCCAGAACAGGGGAGCGTACCTTCTGGATGGTCTTGGATACGTGGCGCGCCTCGAAATACATCAGCGATACCCGGGCATCTTTAACCATCGTGGAGCTGATGCCGTTAGCGGCGTGGTAGACCTCATTTGGCACGCCTTCATATCGACCAGGCTCGAAATACTCCGGCCATGCTGGCGCTATTTGTTCAGCCTCTTCCTCATCATCACTGTGAGCACTCTCGGAAACCTGGCTATTCAGCACTGCCGCTGTGAGATCCGGGCAGCGTTCAGCCAGTATTTCGCTCATGTTCACGGCAGTTGTTTGCGCAGGAGGTTCATCAGCGCCTTCGCCTGTTGATACCGAACTATCAATTTCGTTTTTGACTGACTGATCCGCTTCCATCTGCACATTGCTGGTGGTTCCTTCTTCGGTGGCATTAGTAGCCGGTGAAGTCATAAGGCCTTCAATTGAAAACATTCCGCCGCCGAGACTGGCAATTTCCGGGGCTCGGGGTTTGGTCAGGTCTTCAGTTATCCACTTCGGATCCGAGGGGTCACTGATGCCTTCGACATATTCACCACGTTCGGCGGCCAGAACCTGATTAGCGTCAGGACGTTTCTTTTGAGCTTCTTTCACCAGTTCGGTGCCAATTACCTGAAAGTCAGTGGAGAGATTTTCCAGGTCAGGCACACCTTCATCTCCATCGATAGCCTTTTTCACAGCGTCCAGAGTGACGGCGGCAGATGAAACATGACCAGCTTTTTCAAGCGTCTCAGCAGAAGGGGCGTCATGCTTATGCTCGGTCAGGTTCGCATTGATATAGGTCTGCAGACTTACCGGGAAATGATGAATATCGCTGGTGGCGCCACGAATAAGGGCAAAAATGGCTGCGCGGGAATAATCCAGGATGCCTGCGACCTTGCGCAGCGCTACAGACCATTCCTTGAACGGACTTTCTTTCTTCTGGACGATCTCTTTGGCCCGGCGGTGAATTGATGCCGGGAAATTGTAGATATCGAAATCCATTGGCATTGTGGCCAGGGCTATTTCTACATCGAGCGTATCAAGGGTATGGGTGTAGTCAGGATTGCGATCGGTTTTATTACCGCCGCCAGCATTAGTTCCTGCATCGGTTTTCAAAACCGAAGAAATGCAGTTACCGGCAGCCCATTCCCTGGTGAGAATGCCGCGGTCGATCGCGTTCGTGGCGAACCACAGCTTTGCAAACTGGATACGCTTGCCGAGCTCATGCCGTTTCCCTTCCGGGAAGACTTTTTTATTGGCGCTGGTGAATTTCCAGAGCGCCTGCATATCGTATTTTTTGATTTCAGGGACATTCTCGGCGGCCAGAATCAGGTCCTGGACGGCCGCATTATCAGTGCCCATTTCAAGAATGGACAGCTCCTGCCGGTGAGGCATGCTGATATGATAAACGTGACGTTCTTCGGCCATATACTGCGCCAACAGCTGAGCGCGAAAGGGGAGTTCGGCCACGTTAAAAAGCGCGCTGGAATCGTCCTGGTATTCATCACTACCGAAAGTTTCCACGGTCTCACCTTGTGCCTCGTCGCCAGTAGTATTGGCATCAACCAGCTCGCCACTAACGGCTCCGGCATCATCGATGTGATGATCCGCAGGCGCCTGACCGGGTTTCAGAGCCCAGGTGCGACTATCGTCGCCGAGCTGGTAGCGTTCGCACCATGAGTAATCGAGAACACCTTCCGCCGGCAGGTCATTGAATACCGGGAAATCGGTGCGAATTGGTTTTTGATAGTCTTTGCCGCGGCCTGTTTCGATCCCAGCGTCTTCCAGATCGACGTCCAGCTGTAGAAGGGCGCGAGCTTCTGATTTATTAGTTCGCCAGATTACGGCATCAGCTTTACCCGATTTTTGAGTCGCTTTTATCAGATAAAAATATTCCATGTGATAGCCTCTATTTTGGATGTAGAATCCCCCGGGCCATTGGTAGCGCCCATTCAGGGTGGTCATTGGTTTTGGTAATTTCCGGTGTAACTTTGGTCGGTGGCACCGGACGTACAGCCCGCTTCGGCGGGTTTACGTTAGCCCTCGTGAGCCATCTGGTCGTGAGAGGCGCAACGTTCAGAGCAATACTCTTTATCTTTCCGTGCGAGCTGGTTTCCCTGGAGGTACAACAGGGTGCTCACCACTGGTTTTCCCTCGATTGCTTTACGGCAGTAACCGCATTTCTTCTGCATTCCTCCCCCTACATTTGCACCGTGAATCCGGCCGGATGCTCGTCCAGTACGCCTTTCAGCGGATAACATTCAGCTTTAACGTGTTGCTCTTCTGCAGCTGCCTTGCAGTCATTCTCAGTGTCGTAAACGCCGAGCAGGACATCCTGATTACCGCCCGTCAGCATGCTGACGGTGAGGACCAGGGCAAACATCGTGCTCATGAAGGGTCTCCTTTTTGCGCGAGCATGTAGCACACCCGGCGGATGAAAGCTGACAGCGGACTTAAACGAACAGCCTGCTGACGAGCGGGTTTGCGTGCGAAATCATTCATAGAAACAATCCCCTCAGTGCGCAGAAAAGCGCGATCCAGATGAAGAGCCCAATTACTGCTGAAATGACCAGGGCTCTGATACCGTGCTTGCTCATTCCAATTCCTCATTTATGCCTGTCTTTTAACCACTTCAGGCTCGGTGGTATGCTGGTAGTTCTCACACAGCCAGCAAGGAAATAAAAATGTCAAAACTGACAACGATGAAAGTTGCTTGCCCTGATTGCGGAAGCGAGATGCTCAAGCGTCCCGATGATTTCGACTTTGAGACAAATTTTGTTGGCGTCAGTTGTGCCAACTGTGGTCGAGAAATCACTAAGGACGATGTCGTTAAGCAAGGGACGGATGTTGTCAAAAAGCAGGTTGACGACATCCTCAGGGATGCCTTCAAGGGAACGGGCTGGAAGCTCAAGTAACCCCAGTAGTTCCTCGACCTGATTGATTACTTCCGTGGCGTCTATTTCGAGTTCAATAGGCGCCACCTTTACCTTACTCATCTCACCCTCATTGCCTTGTCGCCGGCCAGCGGAACGTTTATCGGAGCAACGCAGCGCGTTGTTGATGTAGTGAGTTTAATCATTGCTAAACTATTCTGTAAAGTAAAAAGTAAACTTTTGTGCGTAAAAAATTGAAGCCTTCAGATCCTGAGGCCCAAATGAAGGAAGGGGTTGTGAAAAAACCAAAGCCCGCCTTTGACGAGATTTGGTTTGGGAGGCGTGAGCGTTAACTGCGTGAAGCCAGTAACTCTTTGAAAAGTTCGTTGAATTTATTGAACTTAGATTCAAATTCAATTAGCGCTTCTTTCTTTGCGGAGTCAGGGAATCCACGAAAAAAAGTAATGAGCTTAAGTTCTTCTTCACTCAACACAAGACTTGGCGGTGTGCTTTGGGAGTCAGAGGTGTCTGAGTCAAGGAAGCCTGAGGGCATTCCGTAATCTCTTTCTAACCTTCTTGCCGCTCTTTCGCCAAAGGAACTGCGGCCATTTATCAATTGAGATAAATAGCTTTTCTCTTTCTCTGGAAGCGACTTTTCTGAGAACCATTCCTTAAGTCGCCTGCGTCTAATTTCCTGTGTCGTCATAGAAAGCATTTTGATTAGTAATTTATAAACAAGCAAATACTTGACGTTTTGGTTTAGTGTTTTATAAACTCACCGTAATCACATGAGGGAGCCACTATGCAACTTAAAGATTATCTAAACATGAAACGAGGCAGCTCCAAGGCCTTGGCTACAAAGCTCGAGGTATCGACTTCTTATCTTTCACAAATGGCATCTGGGATTGCTGCCATATCCCCATCTCGCGCCATACAAATAGAACAGCTTACGGAAGGCGCTGTTACCAGAGCAGATTGTTTCCCAGATGATTGGGAAACAATCTGGCCTGAGTTTATACCTCCTACAACTCCCCTAACTAACAGCTCCGAGCTTAATGGGGATTAACCATGCAAACACTTCCCTTTCAACAAAATACCGGATTCAGCACCGGCGCTCTGATAAAGCGAAATCAGCTGAGAGAGTCAGATCACGACGGTATTCGCTCTGCCGTTCGCGCCTGGGCAGCAGCTGAAGGGCAGGACGTTGTCTCGGCATACATCATCGATGAGTGGCGACAGCAGGGCGGCGAGGAGATCGCGTTTCCTGATGACATCAGCCGAGCCAGACAAAAGCTTTTTCGCTACCTGGACAACCCGGCCGAGTCTGAACGTTATCGCGAGTACGTTCGCCTTCTTACCCCGGCAATCATGACCGTTCTTCCGCTGGAGTTTCGCCATCGCCTGATGCCCGAAGACAATTTTATGTCCCGTCTGGCTCGTCTGGAAAAAGAAACCAGCGAAGCAAAGATTGCCGTTGCTGTGGGGGCTCCACGCCATCAGAAGCTGAAAGAACTGAGCGAGGGAATTGTCGAGATGTTCCGGATAGACCCTGAGTTAACGGCGCCGCTGATGGCCATTGTCACTTCAATGCTAGGAGTGACGTGATGCTGGAACTCAGAAAGGTGAAAGCCGCGGTGCTGCAACACCTACGGCTTTCGTTGCGAATTAACTGGATCAATTCACAGGGGAAATTATGAACACTCACCAACTGAATATCAATAACGGGGGCGCCCATGGCTAAAAATTCTATCGACGCATACGGCGCCAGCGGCAAAAGCAATGTTCTTTTTTTCGAACCGGAAAGTTTGCATCTGGTTACCGATACAACACACCCGCTGTACGACGAACGAGTACACCTACCGCTTAATGAAGCTGTGATCCTCAACATCATGGAGCTTGGGGTACTCGAACCGATTATCGTGTGGAAGGACCCAGAGACAGGGAAAACCTGCGTGGTTGCAGGTCGGCAGCGCGTAAAGAACGCTATGGAAGCAAACGCCAGGAGAAAGCGGGCAGGGCTGGAACCCTGGCCGGTACCCGGTATAGCTAAGCGCGGCTCGGCAATTCAAATGGCCAAATACATGGTCAGCGAAAACGAGATCACGCAACCAGATACCCCACTGGGCCGGGCAAAAAAAATGGTTCAGCAGATGGAATACGGTCATGACGAAAATGACATTGCCCTGCTTTTTGGCTGCAGCGTAAAAACGGTCCAGGCAACCGTGGCTCTACTGGATGCTACGCAGGCCGTCCAGGCGGCGGTTGAGGCTGGAAAAGTCACTGTCACTCAAGCGCGTCAGCTGGTCGATATGCCACCGGAAAAGCAGCGGGAAACGGTCAAACAGTTAGAGGCAGCGGCAGAGGGTGTAACTGGCCACGAGAAAGCTCGCCGTCAGCGCGCTGTCCTTGGCGACACAAAGCCGCGTCTCAAATCCCGTAAGGAAATCACCCAGCAACTTCAAACCGCCAGTGGCGAATACGCTGAGGCTTTGCGGTGGGTGCTTGGTGATGAAAACACACCAGTTTAAGCAACAACGGGGTCTCTATGCGTGATTACGGCAAGGTGCATACATCATTTTGGATAAGCGATGGAATGCGCCGGGTATCGGATGATGCCAGGTTGCTGGCGCTGTACCTGCTCACCGGGCAACACACAAACATGATCGGGTGTTTCCGACTGCCTGATGGATACGTTTCGGAAGACCTTGCCTGGACTCCTGAAAGGGTTTCGAAAGGGTTTGATGAGCTATCGGCTAACGGTTTCGCAACGCGTGATTCGTCATCGAAATGGGTGCTAATTCGTAACTTTCTGACCTGGAATTCAGTTGAAAACCCAAACCAGGGAATTGCAGCACTTCGTTTGTTTGATCAGGTCCCGGACAAATCTACGGTGAAGCCAGAGCTGGCGCGGGTTTTAGCCTCGGCAATATCCCACATTGGTATCGCAAAACTAAAGGGTTCCGAAAGGGTTCTCGAACCGTTCCTTAACCAGGAACAGGATCAGGAGCAGGAACAGGATCAGGAGGAAGATAGTTCGGGGCATGGCTCCGCCACACCCCCTGACGATCAGAACCAGGACGAAGGCGATAAACCTGAACCTCAAAAAATATACCCGAATGAGTTCGAGCAGGTCTGGTCGGTTTATCCCAGGCGGGCAGGGGGTAACAGCAAATCCGATGCCTTCAAAGCCTGGAATGCCCGAATCAGGGATGGAACCACTACGGCGGAAATCCTCGCAGGTGTGGAGCGTTACGCGGCTTTCGTTAAAGCCGAGGGAATCCTGAACACGCAGTACGTGAAACAGGCGAAAACGTTTTTTGGTCCCGGTATGCATTTCAGCGAACCGTGGGCGATTCAGCAGGCGCTAGGAACTCGAGATCCCAATCAGATTTCGGAACCTGACAAAACCATCCCCGCGGGATTCAGGGGGTAGCGATGAAAAACTTTGTTCGTACCGGGAATGCACTGGAGCGATTTAAAAAACTCATTCCCCCTGGCGTTCAGCCTAAATTCGGCAGCGTTGATGAATGGCGTGCCTGGCAAGCCGAAGAAGGCCGTAAGCGCTGTGAGGAACTGGAAAAACAAAACCAGCGCGCACGTGCAGAGAAAATCTTTGGACGTGCAGGAATTCAGGATCTGCACCGCGGCTGCACATTCGCGAACTATCAGGTTGAGTCGGATGGCCAGCGTCGGGCGCTCTCGATGGCGAAAAGTTATGCGCAGCATTTCGGCTCTGGGTTTGCGAGTTTCGTATTCAGCGGAGCACCGGGCACCGGGAAAAACCATCTGGCGGCAGCAATCGGAAATCACCTGCTGGCTGGTGGCCGCTCTGTGCTGGTGGTAACCATTCCGGATCTCATGCTGCGTGTTCGGGAATGTTATGACGGCGGGCAGTCAGAGGCGTCCTTGCTGGACGATTTGTGCCATGTGGACCTGCTTATTCTGGATGAGGTGGGTATTCAGCGCGGAAGCAGCGGTGAAAAAGTCATCCTGAATCAGGTTATCGATCGCCGGCTGTCCTCCATGCGACCTGTCGGCATCCTAACCAACCTGAACTATGAATCGCTGAAGGAAACACTGGGTATGCGGATCCTTGACCGTCTCCAGATGGACGGCGGTATGTGGGTGAATTTTGAATGGGACAGCTATCGCAAAAACGTGCGCCATTTGCGTGTCGTTAAGTGAGGTATGTATGGCTAGAGCATTGTCAGCAGTTGAGCGCAGAGAGTACGTCCGCGCAGTGATTCGGATCACCAGACATCAGGGGCGACTCACGACCGCCGAGGCAATGAAAAAACTGGGGCTGAGCCGCGCTACTGTCCAGCGGTATTTTTCCGAAGCAGAAGCGACTGGCGAGGTTATCCGGCATGGTCGTTTGGGGCTTTTCCGCGATCAGCGGGCCGTCATCGACTTTGACATGAAGCGCTTTGGCCTGGTGCCGAAAGTTGCTGTTGGGATGAATTACAGCCTGCTTGGTTGCCCCGTATTCCAGCGTTTCCTCGATATTCAGGAAGTCATTTTTACCTGTACGCCTGCATCGTCATCCCGGGAGGCCGTATGACAATCGTAAAAACCCATACCGGCACCGTGATCACCAAAGACGGTCCGCAGGTAAAAAAACTGCACCAGACAGAGCGAATGTGGGTCGTCGGCAAAAATGAGTTTTACCACAAAGAAACCGGGCGCCGTCACTTTGCAGAAAATACGCGCCGCCGATTGCTGCTCGACACCATCAAGCCTATCGGGGTGAAGCATGTTTAAACAGAACGAAAAATGTATCGCTCAAATTGCTGAGTATATCCCGCGCGCCTGCCGGGGTATGCAGCTGCAGGAGGCCAAAGCGCGCCTGGAGAAAAAAATCGCGCTCTATACCGATGACGGCTGTGATGTTGCCGTTCTTAATGCGGCCTTTGCGCCAGCTCTTAACAGTCATACGCGGGAGTCTTTTTTTTCGAGCATCGCAGCTGCATGAGGGGGCCAAATGAGCAACTCACTGCAAATTCTCTGCATTAAAGATACAGAGGGATACTGGACTGAAGGTGAAATGTATCCGTCACTGCCAGAGATGACGGGCTTTTTCAAACCCAATGCAGGCGATTGAAAATTAACCAGTAAACTGGGTTGGCGTGACGGGGGGACGAGCGTGAGCGGCTGCTTTTTGAGAAAGATGGCCCATCAGGAACCTAGATGGCTTTGCTCTGGTAAGGTGGAAGTTATATGATAAGCAAAAATGATCAAAAAAGGCGCTGTCAATGGGTTTAGGATTAAAAGACGCTATTGAACAAACTGCTGAGCATCATCAGCGAGACACGAATAAATTGTCTTTACCGGATAACTATTGGCATCCGGGCTTTATCACTGTTTTGGCTGCCTACGTTAATCATCATAGGATTACTGAAAATAATTGCACGTTTACCCGTCCTGGTTACATGCAAGCTATCAACATGCATGGCGCTCTTTGGGGGGAAGATCAGTACCAACAGGAACGTCTAAGAGTTGGTACTAATTATAGCTTAGTCACCGCATTGAATAATGTTGAAGCTGTAGACATAGCAACGGGCAGTATCAACAGCTGTGTTAGACAATTAGCGTTTCCAGGTAAAGGGAGAACTGATTATCCCAAAGGCCTTACTGATCTGACGCATGTTATCGGAGAGTTGCACGACAACGTATGGTCACATGGAAAATCTACAGGATTTTCTTTTGCTCAACGCTCTGCAGTTCCTCTTACGCAAAGAAAAGAGCATTATTTGGAGTTTTCCCTTGCAGACTATGGCTTGGGCTTTCTGAAGGAACTCCGTCGCGCAGGTATAAGCGGCATCTTATCGCATAAGGATGCAATCGCTTGGTGTATACAAAAAGGGCACTCTTCTAAGCATGCTGATCTGCAGGATGACTGGGCCCAGCAGTTACCCCAAGATTTTATGGGGGGAAGTATGTTTGGTAGTGGCGTTGCCGTAAAAGAAAAAGAGAATAATCATCAAGGGCTTGGCCTTTATCACTTGATGAAATTGGTAAAAACTTACAATGGAGAATTGCAACTGGCTACAGGAAATGTATGCTTAGAGGCAATCGGTGATGAAGTGACCTACACTCAATTGAAAAGTGAGTGGCCTGGAGTGGCTATTTCTTGTCGTTTTAAGATTCATGAACTAGCTGTTGATAAAGATAATGAAGAAAATGATCCTCAGCTTATGGAAATCATGCAGGCGTTAGGAGGAGAGTGATGAACAGAATCGCATACAAGTTACCCGAGGGTGACCTGGCTTCGCGCAATCAGGCTATTCCTCAACGGCATCAGATTGAAGTGTTAATCAAAAGTGGCAACGCAGTTGATCTGGATTTGAGCGGCGTATACTCGATTTCTGAGTCCTACTCAGATGAAATCTTTGGAGTGTTGGTGGTTAAATTTGGTGTTACAAAGATACTTAACCAGGTTAAAGTTCGTAACGCTTCCCCTTCAATCCTGAAGAGCATTGCTAAAGTTATCCAGCGCCGTAGTAACGAAGTTGCAACAAAGAAGGCTCAGTCTGTTGGATTTAATGGTGTATGTGCAGCTTGTTAACCACATTATGATAAAAAAGGCGCCCTACTTGGGCGCTTTTTTTATATCAATCAATGCCTAAAGAGTAAGTGTCAAACTTTATCATCTCTTCACCAATACGTATCTTCAGCTCTTGCATCCGCTTTTACAAGGGCATTAATTCGTTGGCCTTTTCAACGCCTCCAAGGCCGCCGGTATGAATGGGAATGATGCCCAGTATTTGCGGCAGTGCGCGGTACGCTGCCGTCATGTCATCGCGGCTCACGTTTTTGATATTCAGAAACTCTTCCTTGGCCGCTACTTCTGACTGCGGAATGATCTGGAGACTGTCCTTTTTGCCGTTGGGCGAATATATAAACAGGTTGCGGAAGTTGCTTGGGCCAAGGCCACTTTTCATGGACTAGCAGATATTGTTTACGCCCCCCAGCTCTGCGCTGCGTCGGTCATGTACATCATAAAGCCCCTTCGTCGGGTTTTTTATTATGGAAAAACATCAATCTAAACATAAGCATGGTGTTGGCAAAAAGTGCGGCAGAGGGGTTGAACATTTCATGTAACCGGTATGCTGTTTATTTATACAGTATCCGTGAGAGGTGCTAACCATGAAAGTTGAAGTCACAATTGATAAACATAAAAAAATCCCTGATGGCGCCATACCTGTGCTTGAGCAAGAATTGCTGCGCCGCTTGTCCCAGTCTCATGATGACTGCAAATTAACCATTCGACGCACAAGCAACGATGGTCTTAGCGTTTTGGGCGGGGCTGATGGCGATAAAAAACGTGTAGAGCAAATCCTGCAAGAGACGTGGGAAAGCGCGGACGACTGGTTTTACTGATTCACCTTTTGGTGGCTGGCATTTCCCAAAGCATCGCAATAAGCGTGTCCCTTTGATGCTGTCGCCGGACTATATTTTTTGCGTCTGTATGTCGCTCAGGGGGATGAAGTGGATCTCGATATCGCCGAAGTGGTGGACATTATCAGGCAGGGCGGGAAGTTTTTAATTTCGAGTGATGGAGGGAAAATTACCGGACTCGAAAAGGTAAGAAAAAGTCAGTTTTTGCTAACGATTGAAGAGTTTAAAGAGCTAGCTAAAGAAGCTGGCTGCATTGACGAAACCGAGAGTAAGCTGCAATAATTTACCTGCCGCCTGAACAACGGCAACGGAGCATCTCAGCGCCACGGAGTGAAAACCATGGCGCAACAATTACACCTGATAAAACAGACCCAAGGTATACTGATCCCTGCCACGCAGGAGACCAGCGATTTCTTGCAATCAAAATGCAAGCTCGGCTCCGTTCTGGAGGCCGACTTTAAACTTGTCCGTAATCCGGCGTTTCATCGCCGTTACTTTGCTTTACTCAATCTCGGCTTTGAATATTGGGAACCTACCGGCGGGGCGATTTCGTCTAATGAGCGCAGGCTTATCACAGGTTACGCCAAATACCTTGCTGCATATGGCGGGA
Source organism: Klebsiella sp. w6 (assembly GCF_033100215.1). NCBI lineage: Bacteria > Pseudomonadati > Pseudomonadota > Gammaproteobacteria > Enterobacterales > Enterobacteriaceae > Klebsiella > Klebsiella sp. w6. The sequence continues at coordinate 3,276,107 of NZ_CP136907.1, read as the reverse complement.
GTGAATCGGCGTTACTTGATGCCGCCGGGCAATATCTCGACCAAATAGCCGAGAAGCGATCTGGCTCTATCAGTATTTGCAAATCCTTCGATGCTTACCGGGCGTGGGTCATTGTAGAAGCAGGCCACTATGACGCCATACAGCTGCCGGACGGTACGCTGAAAAAACACCCTCGCAGCATTTCTTTCGCCAGCATGGACGAATGCGAATTCCAGGAACTGTACAAAGCATCGCTCGATGTTCTCTGGCGATGGATCCTCTCTCGTTCGTTCAACAGCCTGCAGGAAGCTGAGAACGCCGCAAACCAGCTTTTAAGCTTTTCGGGGTGATGCCGATGAAACGCTCATGGTTTCACCATCTCGAATGCACAACGCAGCAGGCCGAAGAATTGGTAGCGAGATATCGTCAGCGGGGCGTAAAGGTCGAACGAAGCTTAAACCCTGACTTTATGACATGGACCGTCAGCGCGCAGCTGGTGGAGGACAAATATCCGCCGCGGCCAGACTCTCGCTGGCGCAACAGGATGTGGGGGTGAGTATGGCGAATCTTCGCAAAGCGGCCCGAGGCCGCGAATGCACAGTACGGATCCCCGGGTATTGCAATGGCAATCCGGAAACCAGCGTACTGGCGCACTACCGCCTGGCGGGTACCTGCGGAACTGGATGCAAGCCGGACGATACACAGGGTGCTATAGCCTGCAGTGCTTGCCACGATCTCATTGATGGCAGAAAGAGAACCACCGATTACACCCGCGACGAACTGCGCCTGATGCATGCGGAAGGCGTAATCAGAACATTGGCTATATGGAAAAAAGAGGGGTTACTGAAAGTATGAAACTCGAAGCATCCTTAAAACATTTCAGCCCTCAGGGTATGCACATCAGCGACGATGTGAAAAGCACATCACCTGACCATCTCAACGGTACGGATGTTATGGCTGGTATTGGGGTGACAAGCAGCAGGGCAAGGTTCGGACTGGCAGCGTTCTTTGGAAAGACTGGCATCAGCAAGACAGATGAGCAGTTGGCCGTCCAGGCGCTAGCACGGTATGCGATTGAAACCGCACCGAAGAACGTACGCAAAACAGCGGGTAAAGAGCTGGGGCGCTGCTGCCTGATTTTAGCGCAGTTTGCTTTTGCGGAGTATTCCCGGTCCGCGCAAACAACGGGAGTCTGCAAGGTATGCAGTGGCACCGGAAAGATTGAAACCACTACCACGGAACGCAAAGTTTCTAATCCGTGGGGCAAAGCACCATATTGGGCTAAAAAATCCCGTGCTGTCCGTCCTTCCGACTGGGATAAGTGGACTGAAGTAACAGCCAGCATAAGCGCTAAATGTGAAGCCTGTGACGGTAAGGGGAAAGTAAACGCTCGCTGCCGCTGTGGTGGTTCTGGCCGGATTCTGGATCGCAAAGCGACAAAAGAGCAGGGAGCACCGGTATATAAAATCTGTGAGCGCTGTTCGGGGAATGGCTTTTCAACGATGCCGTCTACTGCTGCTTATAAAGCGATTCTGACGCTTATCCCAGACCTGCACATCAGAACATGGACACGCAACTGGAAACCTTTCTGCGATGCGCTGGTGGACCTGTGCTGGAAGGAAGAGGAGAGGGCAGATAAAGAGTTTCAACGAGCAACAGCTGATTGAGTAAATGGGCGCATTATTTTGCATTTTAAACGCACAATGCTTGATTTTGTCCGAAGTTGTCGTGTATATTTTAAATCGTGGAATAAAACGCCTGAACGAAAACATTCATATAAACCCTGCTACTGCAGGGTTTTATGTTTTTGAAAACAAATGCCTGAAATCGGCTATAAAGTGTGATCTGAATCAAAATGTCATGCGCCAAACTTAAGGAATATTAAGGAACTGTAAATATTCTTTATAAGTGATGGCTTTATGGCGTTAAAAGATATTTTTGTGCGAACCGAACCTCGCAGACGGCATTATGGTGTTGCATTGTTTATCGGGCTTATTTCTGGGGTGGTTTCAGCATTTGTTAAATGGGGTGCTGAAGTACCATTACCACCGCGTAGTCCTGTCGATATGTTTACCAGTGCCTGTGGACCAGAGTCATTAATTCGAGCTGCCGGGCAGATTGATTGTTCCAGAAACTTCCTTAACCCTCCTTATATTTTTCTGCGTGATTGGTTAGGGTTGGCCGATCCAAATGCGGCTGTCTATACCTTCGCCGGACATGTGTTTAACTGGGTAGGCGTAACACATATCATATTCTCCATCGTGTTCGCGGTTGGGTATTGTGTCGTTGCTGAGGTGTTTCCAAAAATTAAGCTGTGGCAGGGTTTGCTTGCTGGTGCACTCGCACAACTGTTTGTCCATATGATTTCGTTTCCGCTTATGGGCCTAACCCCACCGTTGTTCGAACTACCATGGTATGAAAACGTTTCTGAAATATTTGGACACCTGGTGTGGTTCTGGTCCATTGAGATAATTCGCCGGGATCTGAGAAACAGAATTACGCACGAACCTGATGCTGAGGTTTCTCTGAACTCAGCATTTAGATAATCCAAACTGCGAAGTCAGAAACCCGCATAAAATGCGGGTTTTTTATGCCTGAGATTAGGCGCTCTTCAATAGCAATGTTCGCTGCGAAGGTAGCAGTTTCAAATGCGACTTTCGAAGAGAGTGTATTGACGTAAGCTATGTTTGCAACATAACGTATTGATGTGGTGAATCCCCCTGTGCGGAGGGGCGACCAGTCAGTTACAGAAACCTGTAAATGCAGCGCGGGCCATGCCGACTGGGGCATGCTCACCGGGAGGCACCCGGCACCACACTGCCACTAAACATATTTAAGATTCATGTTGGGTTTACTGTTTACAGTTACCCTTCTATGTTTAAAGAACGTAACGGTAAAAACAAATGCATCCTGGTAAATCGGTAGCTCGGACAATCAGGCGCGCTCTTACCGTTGCTCCTTGAAATGCCAACTTCAGCCCGCCTCTCTCAGCGGGCTTCTTTTTGCTCGTAACCAGCTAAAAGAAAAATCAAAAAAAGCTATACCTTCATCTGGCTGGCGAAGGGGTAAACACTAAGATGTGAATCCTCAGAGCGAGCCATGATGACTGACCGAAGAATTACCTGTCGTTATCTGGCACCCCACATGCAGCATAACCCCTTAAGGCCTTCCATTACGGTAGGCCTGCTGTCTTCTGGGGCCCTGCACGTCAAAAGTTCAGTCTGTAGGCCTATACCAGTCTTGGCGGAATTTAGCTAACGGACTCACTTTTCTAATCAATACGGGCACAGCAGTGGATGCTTTACCGATACTATGATTACGTAAAGCCTAAGCTAGAGGGAGTTTGTCTTGAGTGAAAATCTTACTGCAGTGGGGGCACATCAGCGCAGAACCTTTTTGGACTCGGGTGTAACTATGTTCTGATTGGTTGATACAGTTAGGGCAGGTACATTTGATGAGGTAGTTGCGATTGTTTTTTGAGTTTTTGCGTTGTTGCATATGACATTTCCTGATGAATGGTCCGCAACCATACACTATCCACTGATACATAGCTCGTATTGAATTTCCCAACCACCTCGCACAGGTGGTTTTTTTCTTTCAGGTACCCGGAATCACCATTGATGAGTATTCCTCCCGCCGGTCCTGATCCTTATCAAACTCACAGCACCCCGTTAACCCGGAGGTGAACCTATGGCAAAGCATATGCAAGACAAAGAGAGCATGGCCGGAATCACCTGGCTGGCTCTGCTGATCATTGCTGGTTGGGGCGGCCTTGTCCGATTCCTGATGGATGTAAAGCAGGGCAAAGCAAAATGGAGCTGGATAAATGCTTTTGCGCAGATTGTGGTTTCGGCTTTTACCGGGGTTATTGGTGGGCTCATCAGCATTGAAGGTGGCCTGAGTATTTACATGATACTGGCCACTGCCGGTATCAGTGGTGCTATGGGTTCCGTAGCGCTCACGTATTTCTGGGAACGAATCACCGGAGTGAAAGCACAATGACAGCAGACCAGACTATCGAGGGGATCCTCGGCAAAGAGGGTGGTTATGTCGATCATCCGTCGGATAAAGGCGGGCCGACCCGCTGGGGCATCACGCAGACCACAGCTCGAGCACATGGTTACACCGGTGATATGAGAAACCTGCCCAGGGAAACAGCAAAGCAAATTCTGCTCAGCGATTACTGGACCGGCCCCCGATTCGATCAGGTGGCAAGTTTATCTACGTTACTGGCAGATGAGCTTTGCGACACTGGCGTGAACATGGGGCCATCGGTTGCAAGTAAGTTTTTCCAGCGCTGGCTCACTGCCCTTAACATGCGTGGGAAGTTGTATCCCGATCTGATCCCGGATGGCGCCATTGGCCCCCGAACCATCACTGCGCTTAAGGGATATCTTTCAGCCCGCGGGAAAGAGGGGGAACAGGTTCTGTTACGTGCGCTGAACTGCAGCCAGGGCGCCAGATACCTCGAACTGGCGGAGGGCCGCGAAGCCAACGAGGATTTCCTCTACGGCTGGGTTAAGGAGCGCGTGCTATGAAGATGATCATCTTCGCTTTGCTCGTGGTGGTGGCTGTGCTCGTTCTGTTACTGCTGCGCAAATATACCCGGCTGGAGTTCGTTGCCCATGCCAGCCTGCTGCTGAAAACGTGGTCTGTAAAGCTGGGGGCTATCGGCGCGCTGGTTGGTGTGTGGGCGCAGTCGTTCCCGGATGCTGCGCTGCACGCCTGGGCGATGCTGCCGCCGGATATCAAAAACATTCTGCCTCCAAACATTGTTGCGTTGATTAGCCCTGCGCTGGTGGTGCTGGCGGTGCTTTCGCAATACGTACGCCAGCCAGCATTGAAAGCTAAGGCCGAAGAACTGAAGGAGCCGCAGCAGTGAGCTTCGAAATTATTGCTGGGCTGGTGGTCGTCATCCTGGGCGCTATAGCTGGCGCGTTCGGTATTGGTCATGCTCGCGGTACCCGTAAGGCAGAAGCCAAAGCCGATCTGCAGCGTACCGAAGAGAATGCCGCCGCCACCGTCGCCGCGGCAGAACGTAAGGCGGAAGTTGTGAAAGGGGCCATTGATGTACAGCAGACTGTTAGCCATATGCCTGATAACAATGTTGATCGGGAGCTGCGCGAGCACTTCACCCGCCCCGGTAGTCGTTGATACGGCGTGCAACTGGGTGAGGGTCATCTACTTGACCGACCACGATATCGACGTGCTGGATATGCAGACCAAGCGCGACATTCTGGCGCACAACAAAGCAGTGCAAGCCAACTGCCGTAGCATTACCTCTGCTCATTGAGTTAAATAAATGGCTTCATCCTTGAGGTCCACGGGTAAGTAAACGCAAGGTCTTTTATGTAATTTATCAGAGATAACACGGTTGGGCGCACTATTTATGGGGTTAGGAGCTCACCTGTGGAAATGGTGATTCCGGTAAATCCTCTCCTGTGTTTTGCTCATTGTGCGAGGGGCAGATACTCATAATCGAATGCCAAAAGGCTTTTATAAGAAAACCATTAAGGCTTGATGAACTCACCTTTGAATAGAACTACTTACGATACATTCCTCATATATTCGAAGGATATAACATCTCTCAGGTATCCTGCTTCTGGATGCTGGGAATGTGTACCGCTGGTGGGCTGGATTCTTGTAGCCTTTGCCCAGCAGCTTCAGGTGATAAAAAACCCCGTGGAGTAAATCCGACAAATTGACGGGGCGCTGCAGGGGCAGCCAATGTCGGAGTTTAGTCAGATTTCGAGGTGTTTTTCTACTGGTTTTGAGAAAAAATGGATGGTCTGACACTATAGGAAGTGGCTCATCCCTGAGCTCACGGGTAGAACAGTGGACTTTGTCATGGCAGAGCAAAGTCATAAGTTAGTTTAGATAACATTTCGGATATAACAAGCGTAGCGAGTGTATGCTTCATGGATTGTACGTCTGTAACTTTCATAATATTTCTACCATTTCAAAATTAAGATATTAGGTAAAACCTTAGGGAATTTAGAGGGTAAGAGAAGCTGTGAACAAAAAAATCTCCTCGCGAAGCAATGTTTTTCACTTTAACGAAATATATTGTTTGCAATGTGGGTTTTTTAGTTCATTATGTATGCTACATTGAGTTCTTATAAAATGAGCTGCTAATTATGACTGAGTGCAAACTTCCACAACTTCCAAAGTATTATCGATATGGTACTGAACAAATTAACAAGTTGCCTGGGAGTGGGGATGTTTTTCCTCCTGCGGGTAGTATAATAAAGTCAGTAAGTTTAAATGAAGGTGTATTTGTTTGTGTTCCAGTGCAGCGTTATATACACGGGTTGAATATTTGGGTTGTAGTTGAATCTTCTTGATAATGATTTTTGTTTGGTAAGAGTGATTTTTCGTTGGTTTGGTGGTTTCTATTTATTATAAATTCGCTGTTGGAATTTAAAATTAGCATCATTGCAATGCTTTCAAACACCGTAGAAGGATTATGATGCTAGTGCAAAATAATATTTATAATAATTCAGAGTCATATGCTATTCTTTTGTTTAGTATGTGGCCTGTCCTTATTGTACTTCTTGTCGTGATATCTTGCGCCTTTTACGGTGTATTGATGCATAAAACTGCAATTTGTTGTTTTCTGTCAGCTATGTTCCTTGGTGTCGCAGGCTGGTTTTATGGATGATCACCATTAGCTCTAATATGAGTCACTTTTTAGTATAAAGTCAGGGTGTCATTACTTTACCTGGCTTGTAGCGTTGGTTCCCTAAAGTTTGACGATAAAAGGCCCTGTTAATACAGGGCCTTTCTGTATGTATTATTTATCAAAGAGGTAAGACATGTCAGAGATCACCGCATCTGAGCAAATCCGCCTGGATATTATCAAGAAAGTGAATTACGACACTGCAGCGGCGAAGTTAGCCATTGACTGGGTAGGCGACAGCTATCTGAAGTCTGAGCTATTCGCTGACTCTTTCGATCGTGTTTTCACGGAAAGTGAGATTGTCTCGAAGACCCGTAAGGCAATCCAGGAAGCGACCGAAGCGCTGGCGCTGTTTGATACTGCCGCTGAGCAGGTCAGCTAAGGCATTACAGCAGGCGTTCATAGAGTGCCTGTGATAATGACCATCAGACAAATCGTCTGAGCTGACAGTTCAATCAATCACCAATTACCAGTTACACGGGGTAACTGACATCATTGTCTGTTTATCCCGGTGAATTTTGAAATACTCACTACTCTCATAACGTCTCTGCCTGCCAACACCAGAACGGCAGAGGTCAGTTAGCCGTATAGATGAACCTCTCCCGGGTGGCTCCTGAGAGATTCTTTATACGCTAGCTGGTAGTAACTAAAGGCCGCATATTTTTGCGGCCTTTTTCATCATTTGTAAAATGAAAGCCCTCAGGCGATTAACGATGCTCAGGACCATGGAAGTGATCTCCACCATGTCCGCCTCCATGGGGACCAGGGGGAAGGATACATCCTGAAAGTGACAGCGCACCACAGATCACAAAAACAGCAAGCATAATTCTTTTCATAATAACTCCTGAACTAAAGAGCCTTAATTCCAAAACATAAAAGTGAATATTTTATGGAGAATCAGTAATTCCTTTTTCTCCCTCACGTTAAATAGGAATAATCCATGGCAAAACCGGACTGGGGCGAGCTTCAGCAACGGTTCCTGTCCGATCATGCCGCAACCGGCGTATCACCGAAGGATTGGTGTGAAGCGCAGGGACTGAATTACGCTACCGCCCGCCGATACATCAAGAAACCTACTGCGCAAAAACCTGCGCAGAAGAAACTGCGCACTGCGCAAAAGGAAAAGTGCGCAGAAGAGTTGGTGGATGATGATGGCCTCACCGATCAACAACGTTCATTTGTCGCGGAATACCTGAAGGACAACAACGCCACACAGGCCGCTATCCGTGCCGGGTACAGCAAGAAGACAGCGAATGAACAGGGAGCAAGGCTGTTAGCAAAAGTTAGTATTGCGCAGGCCATTGCGCAGCAGCAGAAAGCATCCATTGTGCGCACGCTCGGAAGCGCTGATGAAGTGCTTGAGCAGATGTGGCGCCTGGCAACGTTCGACGCCAACCAGCTATCACAGTATCGCCGCGGGAGTTGCCGTTACTGCTGGGGCTTCGGTCACCAGTATCAATGGCGTGACGCTGTTGAGTACGAAGAGAAACGCCTCGAAGCGCTTGAGCGAAAACGTCGCGAGCCCGTCGATGTTGGTGGTTACGGTTACGACCACACCAGCGCACCTAACCCGGAATGCCCCCGCTGCAATGGTGATGGTGTAGGCCAGCCTTTCTTCGCCGATACGCGTAAGCTGGCGCCGGATGCTGCGCTTGCCTATTCCGGTGTGAAGCTTGGGAAGAATGGCGTAGAGATTACCGCTATTAGTCGCGAGCGAATGTACGAGGCGGTGATGAAACGGCTCGGCCTGGCTGATAGCGAGTTCGCCCAGCGTCTGCAACTGATTGAAATTGAGCGCCGGCAGCTGGAGGTCGAAAAATTACGCAAAGAGCTGGCTGCTGATCCGGAGGATGACGAACCAACGCCAGTTGCAATCAATATCAACGTAGTCGATGCACGAGTGAGGGAAGAGGATGGCGATAGCACCGACGCTTAACATCCCTCAGGCCAAATTTCTTGCGATGCAGTACAAGTTTAAGGCCTACGTCGCCGGCTTCGGTTCCGGTAAGACGTGGGTCGGTTGTGGTGGCATCTGCAAAGGGATGTGGGAACACCCCAAAATCAACCAGGGTTACTTTGCGCCAACGTATCCGCAGATCCGAGACATCTTTTATCCCACTGTTGAGGAGGTGGCCCACGACTGGGGGCTGAATGTCAAAATCAACGAGGGGAACAAAGAGGTTCACTTCTACGCCGGGCGCCAGTATCGCGGCACGACGATCTGCCGCTCGATGGAGAAACCACAAACCATCGTTGGTTTTAAAATCGGTAATGCGCTGATTGATGAGCTGGACGTAATGCCCGCCAAAAAGGCGCAGTTAGCCTGGCGAAAAATCATTGCCCGTATGCGTTACAACGTAGCCGGTCTTCGTAACGGGATCGACGTCACCACGACACCAGAAGGCTTTAAATTCGTTTATCAGCAGTTCGCAAAGGCTGTACGCGATAAGCCTTCGCTCTCAACGCTGTACGGCCTGGTGCAGGCCTCGACGTTCGACAACGAAAAGAATCTGCCGCCGGACTATATCCCGTCGCTGATGGAGTCATACCCGCCGGAGCTGATCAAGGCTTATCTCCGTGGCCAGTTCACCAACCTTACCAGCGGGACGATTTACCATCAGTTTGACCGTAAGCTGAATAACTGCCTGGAAGAAGAGCAACCCGGTGAGCCCCTGTATATCGGTATGGATTTCAACGTCGGGAAGATGGCCGGGGTTGTTCATGTGTTACGTCTGGGGCTTCCGTTTGCGGTTAATGAAATCGTTAAGGCTTACGACACCCCTGACATGATCCGCATCATCAAAGAACGGTTCTGGCTGTACGACGGCAACGATTATCGCAAGGTACGGGAAATCTATATTTACCCGGACGCTTCCGGCGATTCCCGTAAATCCAGCAATGCCAGCGCCACGGATATCGCTCAGCTTAAGCAGGCTGGCTTCAATGTGGTTGTTAATGCATCAAACCCGCCAGTGAAAGACCGCATCAACGCGATGAATGCCATGTTCTGCAATGGTAACGGTGAACGTCGCTACAAAGTGAATGTAAAGCGATGCCCGGTGTACACCGAGTCGCTTGAGCAACAGGTTTGGGGCGAAAACGGTGAGCCGGATAAAACGGCGGATAACGATCATCCCAACGATGCCGGTGGGTATTTCATTGTGAAGCAATTCCCGATTATCAAACCGACTGGAAAAGTCACCCAACTGCGGATGTAAAACCATGCCTGATATTTCAACGCCCAACCTCGACTATAACGACATGGTTGAGGCATGGGATATTAATGATGCGCTGATGGGCGGCACGCTGGAAATGCGCCGGCAGGGCAAGAAGTATCTCCCGAAATGGCCGAACGAAGATCCTGAAAGTTATAAGGAGCGTTTGGCTTCGGCAACGTTACTCCCTGCCTATGAAGAGGCCATTAAACAAAACATCGGGCGAGTGTTTGCTGAGCCGACGGTATTGAGTGAGGATTCTCCTGAACAAATACGGGAGCTGTCGCCGGATATTGATATGGAAGGAAACCGGCTCGATGTCTGGGCGCAGCAATTTTTCAGCATCGGATTCCAGTATGGCCTGGTACATGCGCTGGTGGATTTCCCGAAAATTGACCGGGAGGCAGTAAAAACTAAAGCCGACGAAAAAGCCGCGGGATCCCGCCCGTATGCCACGATGTTAAATCCTCGCCAGGTCATCGGCTGGAAATCGAAAGTGGTTAAAGGGAAAGTGATGCTGACCGATCTGCGTATCAGAGAGGTCATCATTATTGATGGCGACGATTACGGGCAAACGAAAGTTGAGCAAATACGCCATATCATGCCGGGCAAGGTTGAAATTTATCGCCGAAATAAAGGTGATAACGGCGAAAGCCAGTGGCAGATTCACGACGAGTGGGAAACCAGTCGCGATGATATTCCCCTGGTGACGCTTTACACGAAACGCACAGGCTTTATGCGCGGTTCACCGCCACTGCTTAATCTCGCCTTACTGAATATCAAGCACTGGCAGAGTCAGAGTGAACAGGACAACATTCTTCATGTCGCTCGCGTGCCGTTGCTGGTGGCTTACGGTCTGGCTGATGGCGAAACGTTGACGATAGGTTCTTCCTCTGCGACTCGTTTCGATGACCGACAGCGGCAGGGACTGGAATATGTCGAGCATACCGGGGCTGCGATTGAAGCCGGTAAGATTTCCCTTGAGGATCTGGAAAACCAGATGCGTCAGGCCGGCGCAAAACTGCTGCGCGCGGAAAACACATCGACTAAATCCTTAGACCAGACTCACGAAGAGCGGATGCAGGAGAATTCACCTCTCTACACCATGGCAAGCTCGCTTGAGGATGCGCTCGATAATATCCTGCAGATTATGGCGGAATGGCTGGGCGAGAAAGAAGGCGGCAATGTCGATGTACGCACCGAACTGGATGTTTCAGCCCAGACGTTTGATGCCGCAGCTGCAACAGCTGTTCAGTCGCTCCGCCAGGGTGGTGATATACGTCAGGTCGATGCTGTTCGCGTTTTGCAGGCCCTAAAATTTATCGATCCGGATGCGAAGCCCGAAGAGGTAATCGACGAGCTGCGAAATCAGCAGGTCACGCTGGCCGGCGGACTGAGTAACCCGGGTGGTGCAAATGGCAACGGCGAATGACAAGCTTCAGGATGAATCGATAGCGCATGCGATATGGATAGCGCGGTACAGCACCAGTGTTGCAAACAGGATGATAAAAATCCTGAATGGCAGCGATGCGGAACTGACAGCCAGATTGCTGGTAGCGATGGATAGCCTGGATGCTGACAGCTTTACCGTGTCGCGACTGGAAGCGCTGCTCGTTAGTGTCAGAGCTCTCAATCGCGAGGCTGTGCAGTCAATGTACGCGGGACTATCTGATGAGCTGCAGCAACTCGCTCAGCACGAAGCAGGCTTTCAGATGAGCCTGTTTCAGTTCGCTATCCCCGACGATGTTCTGGCGCTTCATCCGCTGGTGGGAATCTCCCCTGATGCTGTGTATGCGGCGGCGATGGCCAAGCCATTTCAGGGACGCCTGCTCAGTGAATGGGCTGATAGCCTTGAAGCCGATCGCATGACGCGCATCAGTAACACGGTGCGGCAGGGATTCCTGCTGGGCGATTCGCATGAACAAATCGCCAGAAAGGTGCGTGGTCATGCTAACCGTGGCTATCAGGATGGCGCGCTGCAGATGAGCAGGGCCAACGCCGGCAGCATTGCCAAAACAGCTGTAGGGCATCTTGCGGCGACGGCGCGAAAGAGCTTTGCGGATGCTAACGACGACATTCTGAAGGGTAAGCAGTGGTTATCCACTTTGGATAACCGGACATCAAAGGATTGTCGGATACGCGACCGTCTCAAATACACCCTGGATAACAAGCCTATCGGCCATAAGGTGCCGTATCTGCAGGGGCCCGGGAAAATCCATTTCTGCTGCCGCAGCGTCGAAACCTACATCCTGAAATCGTCTGATGAGCTGGGTATTGCTGTTGGGCAAATATCAGATAGCTCACGTGCCAGCATGGACGGGCAGGTGCCTTCGGATACCGATTATCAGGGCTGGTTCTCGCGCCAGTCGTTCACGCGACAGTCACAGATCGTTGGCGTAACCCGGGCCCGGCTGATTCGTGACGGCGGTATGTCGCCCGATGACTTCTACAACGACAAGGGCGAATGGCTGACTCTGGAGCAACTTCGTAACCTGGATGCTCAGGCGTTCAGTAACGCCAGACTTTAAAGCTTATTAAGTCTTCAATCAGGCTGCCTCCGGGCGGCCTTTTTTATTGCCGTGATCCGGATGGTGAGCGGTGCAACGGTCGGATGACCCCGAAAAGGTAACCACATGAAACTGAAAACAGTCGAAGTTAACGGCAAAATCTATGCAGAAGTCGATTCCAGCGGTTTACCCGTCTACGTCCACGATGACGGCCAGGAAGTTGGTTTTGATGCTGTGCAGGCCGTTGGGAAAATCTCCTCTCTGAATGGCGAGGCAAAATCTCATCGTGAAGCCAAAGAAGCCGCTGAAGCCGGTCTGGCTAAGTTTGCCAAAATCGGCGATCCGGCAAAGGCGCTCGAAGCGCTGGAGATGATGACTAAAATCGACCAGAAAAAACTGATCGACGCAGGCGCGGTTGATCAGGTTAAAGCGGATATCACCAAATCATTCCAGGCCCAGCTTGATGAAGCTACTCAGCGTGCGACGACCCTTGAAGGCCAGCTTTATCAGGAAATGATCGGCGGCCGGTTCTCTGGCTCGAAATTCATCGCAGATAAAGTAGCAATTCCGGCAGATATGCTTCAGGCGCGGTTCGGTCAGTCCTTCAAAGTCGAGGACGGCAAAGTCGTTGCCTATGACGGCTCCGGCAACAAAATTTATTCCCGCTCGAAGCCGGGCGAGCTGGCGGCCTTTGATGAGGCGCTGGAGTTCCTGGTGGAGCAGTACCCACAGAAAGACCACATTCTGAAGGCCAGCGGCAACCAGGGAGGCGGCTCTCGCCAGTCTCAGCATTCACTCGGGCAGAAAACGATGAAACGCGATGCGTTTACCAGTTTGAGCCCGACAGATCAGCAATCAACTCTCAAAGACGGTATCACCATCGTCGATTAATTCTTTGCCAGCCGCCGGATGGCTGCTGGTGCCGGAGCTGGATAGCTCAACCAACCCTATATTTTAATCTCCAAGGAATCCATACACATGGCTAATACGCTTACCGGGTTGATCCCGACTATCTTCACGGCTCTGGATACCGTATCTCGCGAACAGGTCGGTTTTATCCCGGCTGTATCGCGTAATGCGAAAGCTGATGCGGCGGCGAAAGACCAGACTGTTACTGCGCCGGTTGCGCCACCGGCAACCACTGTTGATATTACCCCGGGGGCTACTGCGCCAAATGACGGCGACCAGACGATCGGCACCGTTGATGTCAAAATCACCAAATCTAAAATGGCCCCGGTCAAATGGAACGGTGAGGAACAACTGGCACTGGGGCCCGCAGGGACATACAACACCATCCTTGCTGATCAGTTTAAGCAGGCTTTTCGCGCGCTGGCTAATGAGATGGATGCAGATCTTGCAGCTCTGTATTTCGCATCCTCCCGTGCTGTTGGTACGGCCGGCACCGCTCCTTTCGGTATTGCAGGTGATTTGTCGGATGCGGCAAATGCGCGCCAGGTTCTCTCTGACAACGGTTCGCCGACAACAGATCTGCAGATGGTTCTCGGTTCTTCGGCTATCGCAAACCTCCGCGGTAAACAGTCTGTTCTGTTCAAAGTAAACGAATCCGGTACTGATGCGCTTCTGCGCGAAGGTATCGTGGGGCGACTGGAAGGTTTCAATATCCACGAATCCGCACATGTTAAGAAACGAGCTGCATCTCCGGCTGCCGGATACCTGGTGAATGGAGCAAAAGCTGAAGGCGATATTCTGATTGCCATTGATACCGGCACAGGTGCTTTTGCAGCAGGTGACATCGTGACGTTTGACGGGGACAGCAATAAATACCTTGTTGCTGCTGCGACGGCCACAGCAATCACCCTGGCTGCTCCTGGCTTACGTCAGGCACTGGCCGACAACACCGCTATTACCGCTGGTGGCGCCTACACCGCAAACATGGCGTTTGATCGCAATGCATTCCTGCTTGCATCCCGAACCCCGGCAATGCCGCAGGGCGGCGATACTGCGGATGATGTGATGAACGTTACTGACCCGGTATCTGGCATCACTTACCAGGTAGCACTGTACCGCCAGTATCGCCAGGTGCGTTACGAAGTCGGTTTGTCCTGGGGCGTAGCGGCAGTTAAGTCGGCGCACTCAGCGTTGTTGCTGGGCTGATAAACAGGGGCTTCGGCCCCTTTTTTTAGTGGAGGGCTAATGGCCGGATTAACAAAAGAGCAGCGCGCCCAACGAGCTGCTGAGCAAACTGCGTCTACGCAGGCGGATAACAACGAACCCGTATCGACCACATCGCAGCTGGTGGCGATGGTTACCGATTTCCCGGCATTCCCGGGTGCGCCCAATACCGCCAACGTTCACCCTGATGAAGTGGAGAACTGGAAGGCGCACGGCTGGAAAGAAATGGAGTGATGCATGATCACTTTCATCACCGTTGAAGACGTCAATTCGATTCTCGGTGCCACCTGGACAGATGAAAGCAAAAAAGCCAAATCTGTGCTGATGGCTAATACCTGGATGAATGGACTTAACCTGAAAATGCCGTGCGATAAGGCAACTCACGAAATCATCATTCCTTACGATGTGAAGCAGGCTGGCGCCTATGCAGCGCTAGCGGCCTCGAATGGTGGCCTTTATCAGCAGAAAACCGATTCTGGTGTGTTGCTGAGTAAGACGGTAGATGCCGATGATGTCAGCGTTTCAAAGACCTTCGCGGAACTCGCTACCAACAGCTCGGCATTGCTTGATTCTGATCTGCAGCTGGCGCTTGCAATGCTAAAGCCCTATGGCGTTAGTCAGTCTCAGGTACGGCTGGTAAGGGGGTGATATGCAAAACACTGATGTGCATTATGCCGGTGACGGGCTCGGCCCTCGCGATGTGTTTGTGAATGGAAACCCGATCAATTATGTCGTTTACGCAAACCCGGCAAAGGGCGTTGTTGAGTTTGCACCTCATCCACTCCGGGCGAAACGAAATGGTGAAATCTATACCCGTAGGCTTCGCGGTTCTGTGATCGTTAAATTCCGTCATAGCGGTGGTGAATGCGATGGGTATACGTGATGAGTTGCAGACAGAAGTCGCCGCAGCATTCGATACTGATCTGCAGGATGCGGTTAAGGCGTTCACCGGCAGTTACACCGTTCGTGGTGCATGGGATCCGGTAACGGAAACCGGTAACGAAATGGTGGTGGCCTATTCAGGGCGCGGTGTTCTGGCTCGTTACAAACTCCGCCGTATCGATGGCGTTAACATTCTGCACGGTGACCTGAAATTAACCGCCCTGATTAACGAAGTGAACGACAAGCCGGCAGTCGGGCATTTCATCACGGCGCCGGATCCGATTACGGGTGAGCTTCAGCGTTACGACATCATAACCGCTTCTGCCGACTCTGCTGGCGCTGCGTACTCCATTCAACTGCGGAGGGCGTGATATGGCTAAGGGCTGGAACATTGACCCGGCGGCATTCGCCGGGCTGGTGGCCGAAGATGTCAAACTACGCCAGCGGACAATCGCCATTCAACTGCTGAATGAAATTGTTCAACGGTCGCCGGTAGGAAACCCGGAGCTGTGGGCTATCAACGCGACCGCGGTTCAATACAACAAAGCTGTTGGGGAATGGAACGAATCTCTTTATGCCGATCCTGCTAACCTGACCAAAACGGGAAGGCTCAGGAAGAAAGTCCGTGTTAATGACAGCATGGATATCAGGCGGCCGGCTGAGTATCGCGCAGGAACCTTCAGGGCATCGCATTTTGTCAGCATCGGCGAACCCGATCACTCCGTCCCGACCGAGCCGGATCCGCGTGGGACAATGACATTTCTTAATGGCAAAAATATCATTGACCAGGCTCCAGCCTACTCGGTGATTTACATTCAGTCGAACCTGCCTTACTCCGTGCCTCTGGAGAATGGTCACTCAACGCAGGCGCCAACAGGCGTCTATGCCGTCTCGTTTAATGGTGTGATTCAGGCCTACAAATGACCCTTACAGAAATCAGAAACGCTGTCATTTCCCGAATGGCGGCACAGACCGCTATTGCCTCTGATGCGGTGGATTATCCCAATGGTCCGGTATTTGACCCCAGCAACCGCGATATCTGGGCCCGCCTCACCAACATTGCAGGACAGGCTGGCGCAACCGAGATCGGGGATGGGCCAGTCGTCCACAGGACGGGCTTACTCATCATTCAGCTATTTGTTCCGGTTGGCTCCGGGACGTTGCTTATCTCCCGGACGGCTGATCAGCTAACGGAGCTATTCGAGTTCAAGGATGACGGAAAGCTGAGTTATTTCGCTGTTTCTGCTGTGCCGGCGGGTGAGACCGATGGCTGGTTACAGCTCAATCTTCAAATTCCTTATCGCGCTCTGTAGCGCACAAAAAACAGGAGGCTCCTGTGAGCTCAGGTGCAAAAGTAGTAGCCGCGTCTATTCGCGAGACAACGCCAGGAATCACGCCAACAGCAGGGGCGTGGAACCTGCTGCGTCGTTCTTCATTTGGTCTGAAACCAACGCAGAACACCAACGACAATGACGAAATCGCTGGTGACCGCATGGCGCAGGGTGTTTCACGCGGCACAGTGGATGTCGGCGGCGATGTCGGCACGCGGTTTCGCTGGAACCAGCATGATGATTTTCTTGCCAGCTGTTTCGGTTCCGAATGGCAAAATAACGTGCTGACGATGGGTAACGGTCGCATTACGTTCTCCGTGGCGACTTTTGCCAGTGATGTGGGGATCGCCCAGATTGCCCGCGGTTGCCAGGTTGGCACCTTCCAGATGGAAATCCCGGCCGATGGTGATATCACTGCAACCATTACCTTTGCAGGGCTGGACTGGGAGACGAAGGGGGACGATACCAGCTATTTCACCGAACCGGTGGATTTGGCGGGGGCGCTGCGTTACTCCTTCAAGGAGGTCACCAACATCCGGCTGAATGGTGTTGATGGGGGGACAGGCTTCTGCGTCGACACCTTCAACATCCAGTTCAACAACAATATGCAGACCCAGCGCTGCATCGGTACCGGTTCGGCGTTCGCCGGCGCAAACATTCCGACAACCTTTACCCCGTCAGGTCAAATCACGCTGTCATGGTCAAAGGCTGCCTGGGAGGTTTACAAAAAAACGTTCACCGGCGAAACGGTGCCGTTTAGCTTCACGCTGGAGAATGATGAAGGCGCCTATACCTTCGATTTCCCGGAAGTGCAGATCTCCGGCGACTGGCCGGATGCGGGGAGCACTGACATTGTTCAGGTTCAGCTGGATATCACCGCGGCCAATACTCCGCCAACTATTACCCGCGTTCCTGCCACTGATGGCGGTGGTGATTAACATTGGCCCTCTTTGGAGGTTTTTTTTATGGAGTTTTTTATGCTGATTGTTACCCCGAAAATTGATTTAAATGGCGAGCGCTGGTTTTATCCCTACAAAAAGCCAGAAGGCAGCAAAAAGGAATTCTCGCCGGAAGAAGAATCGCTGTTCAAACTTCGCCTGCTGGTGGCCAGCAGCGAGAATCCGCAATATCGCTCACGTAACGCGCTGGTGCGCCGCCACATCGATAAGATGGACGCAGGTTATAAGGTGGGGACAACGGATTTTAATCTCGCCAGCGTGGACGATATCGACTCTGTTGATGACCTGCTGATCGATAACGCCGCTCGGTTCCTGCTGAAAGGCTGGGAGGGAGTAGGTCAGTTAGTCGACGGCATAGAGGTTGCTCTCGACTACACCCCAGAACTTGGGGCCGCCATGCTGAAACAGCACCCGGCGCTATACTGGCTGATACTGGCTGAGGCGGCAAACATTGCTCAGGGTAAGGAGCAGCAGACTCAGGAAACCGTAAAAAAGCCATAGAGGCCCAAAAGTGGCTAAAGGAATTCGCCGGCGAGCAGGGCGAGAAAGCAAAGTGGCGCAGGGAGAAACTAAATCTCCCGCCCATTCCGGAGCCTGAAATCGATGCAGTCACTGGGGAGATCCTCAACGCTTACGCCATGATATCGCGCGGCAGGCAGTATGCCGGTATGGCCGGAGTGCCGCTCCCTCTATCCCTGAACGATATTGAGCTTTACCTGGCATCGCGCACCATCCTGATCGACCGCATTGAGTTTGACTCAGCAATACTGGCCCTCGATGATGCCTGGAGGGCTGAGTGGGCTGAAGAGCAGAAAAGACAGGCAAAAGTGAAGTAGTCATATCATTGTCCCCATCTTTTCCTGTGCTAATCTGTGAGCAAATGTTAATGATGAGGATAGGGATGTGAAAAGGGTTTTGGTGGTCGGGCTTGGTTTAATGGCATTGTTGGGCTGTGATGACAAGTTTCAAATATCAAAACTACTCCCTCCTAAAGACCCACCTTCTATTGCTGAGATGATAGCTACGGGGAAAGAGGAAATAACGTCGGAATGTAAAAAAGGCGATGTTTCCTTTAACTGTGAATTCCTCACTGGCGATTTAACCGGGACGGGAAAGTGGCATCATACCAAGCTGTACCTGCATAACAGCGGGATGGTAGATATGATTATTGACGGCAAAGCTTACTATCAAAGCGATATCAGCAGTAACACCTTTGCTGGTCAGGAGACAACTACCTTCACAATGAAAGGCGTTGGTGGCGACAATGGTGAAGTAAATATCGTTAGATCCAATGAAGGGAAATCCTTAAATTTTGAAGCCTATAACAAAGATGACAAACGGTTTGTTATGGGAGGCGTTAAATTGCAGTAACTCAATCGAGGGACGAAGATAGCCTTCACTGATTATCATTTTTTAAGTATTTCCTAACCCGCTTTATTGGCGGGTTTTTTATTGCCCGGAGATAAGGTAAATGGCAGAACAAGAATCACGGCTAGCGATACGCCTGGACAGCTCCGGGGCAGAGAAGCAGGCTGACAGCCTTACTGTTGCGCTTGATAAGATGACTCAGTCTGGTGATAAAGCCGTAACCAGCATGTTCAAAGTGACAAAAGCGACTGACGAGGAAAAAGATGCGCTCAATAAATTGCGAGCAGCCATTGATCCGGTTGGTGCTGCAATTGATAAAGTCGGTCGCCGCTATAGTGAGCTAAAAAAATACTTCGATAAGGGGCTAATTGACGAGGAAGAGTTTCGTTCGCTGTCCAAGATGCTGAATGACACCACTGAGGAACTAAGTGGTGTTGCACAAGCTCAACGAGAAGCAGAGAAGGCCAGCAAATTAGCTGCTGCTCAGCAGGAGGCGCAGGCTGATGCATTTCAGAGAATGCTCGATAAAATCGACCCTCTGGCAGCTGCGCTTCGCAATCTCGAACAACAGCAAAGCGAACTCAATACCGCCTTTAAATCGGGGGCAATTAATACTTCCCAATATGATGCCTACAGCAAAAAACTTCAGGAGACTCGTCGGGAAGTAACCGGCGAAGCACAAGCCGAGCGCGAGGCTGTAAAAGCACATGATGAGCAGGTAACTGCGCTGCGTCGTCTTGAAGCCCAAATAGATCCCGTAGGTGAAGCATTCCGCCGCCTGAACGAGCAGCAGCGCCAGCTGGATACAGCTAAAACATCCGGAATGCTGTCGCCCCTGGCTTACGATCGCCTCAACAGCAAACTTGCTGAATCCCGCGATGCTCTGGAGAAAACCCAGACGCAATTGGGTAAAACAAGCCAATCTGCAGCTCAGACTGCCAATGCTATGCGTATGATCCCTGCTCAGATGACCGATATCGTTGTCGGTCTTTCTACCGGGCAGTCACCGTTTATGGTTCTTATGCAGCAGGGCGGTCAGCTCAAAGATATGTTCGGCGGCATTGGGCCAGCGATCAAGGGCGTTGGCACATATGTTATGGGGCTGGTTAATCCCTATAGCGTGGCAGCTGCTTCAGTTGGGTTGCTAACTTATGCCGTCTATCAGAACCGACAGGAAATTGATGCTGCGACAAAAATAGCCACAACGTCCCTTGGTGCTAGCGGAGATGTCGCTGAGCGACTTGCACTTAACATGGTTGCTATATCTGATAAGACGGGTCAGACGATCGATGAAGTCGGTAGTATGTTTATAACAACTAATGACGGTGCGAGCGAAGCAATAAATAAGCTAATCGACGTTGGTTTTAGTTATGACGAGGCAAGGACGAAGGTAGCCCAATACAAGGATTCTGCTAATTTCACCGCCTTGAATGCTGATATTGATCAGCATCGACGGGAGATCCTGAAAATAGGTGATTCGTGGACAGCTGCAGCTATTGAGGTCAAAAATTATTACACAGCAGCGGATAAGGGTAGGCAAAACGTAGCGCTTGGTGGCGCAATTGACCCTACGATGAGGTTTATCGGCCAGGCATTAGATCTGCAAACCACGATGAACACACTTACCATTGAAGGTAATAAGGCGGTAAAAAATTCCGTAGACTGGATTAATAAGGAGTATCTGGCGGCAGACAGGGTTGCCGGTGCAGAAGCTCGGTTAAAGGAGGCAAGAGCACAGTCCAGAAAAATTGCTTTCTCAGGAAATAAAGAAGCAATCGATCAGGCCAATGCGCTAATTGCTGTAAGAGAAAAGGAACTTGAGCAGGCCAAAAAAGCTGGGCAGCCTAAGACCCACAAAGAAAAAGCCTATACAGAGGACGCAGCAACCCGGCTGCTTGATCAGATAAACCAGCAGACTATCGCCATGCAGTCCCAGCTGGATGCCAGTGACAAGCTTAACAGCGCGACACAGGCACGGATCAAGTTCGAGCAGCAGATTGCTGACCTCAAATCTAAAACGCAGCTCACCGCTGACCAGAAGTCGATCCTTTCCCGTTCAGATGAAATCCTCCAGGCATATAAGCAGCAGGAGGCACTGCAAAATTCCGTAAAAACCCTGGACGATTACCGGAAGATGCAGGAACAGGTAAAGACGAAGGATGAGCGGACCAACGATCTGCTTAAAACCCGCCTTGAACTACTGGAGAAGGCCAAAGCAACCGGACAACTGAAACCCGGTGAATATGAAAAAACGCGGGCAGATATTTATCAAAACACCGATATGCAACTGCCCTCGACGGTTCGTAATGTTGTAGGAAACCTGACACCCACAGGAGGGCGACTCTCTGGAACTTTTGAGGGGATGCAGGGGCAAATCAACGAATATGACCAGGCTCAGCAAGAGCTCCAGCGCTGGCTGGCTGCTCAGGAGGAAGCTTATGCGAAGGCCGGTGAAATAACTGCCGAGGGTGAGACCAGAATGACCTCTATTCGTCAGCGTGCAGCGGATGCAAATCAGGTCATAGAGGCTCAGAAAAACACCATCATATCTGCGGCCACGCAGTCCTTGTTTGATAGCACCGCTGAAATCATGCGAACGGGGTTTGGTGAGCAATCGGCAATCTACAAGGTCGCTTTTGCTGCGAGCAAGGCATTCGCTATCGCGGACTCAATGGTGAAAATCCAGCAGGCTATAGCAAGCGGTGCAGTTAGCGCGCCTTATCCGGCCAACATCATCGCTATGGCCTCAATCGCTGCGCAGACTGCCAGTATCGTCTCAAATATCCAGGCTGTTTCAGGTGTTGGCTTCGCCTCCGGCGGTTACACAGGCCCCGGTGGTAAGTATCAGCCAGCGGGTATTGTTCACAAAGGAGAGTACGTCTTCGACCAGGCATCAACGAACCGGATCGGCGTGTCTCAGCTTGAGGCACTTCGAAATGGCCAACCGCTTGATGCAACTCTGGGGCGTACAGGGTTTGGTACTGGTGTTCAGAACGTTAACAGCGATAACAGCAGCAAGACCACCATCCATGCTCCCATTGAGCAACATTTCCATACGCCGCCCGGTGTGACACCTGATCAGATGGCTCTCTCCATGGCTCAAACGCAGAAGCGGGCGACAACGGAAGCCCTGGATCAGGTTGCTGCGCAATTGTTGAGAGGGGACGGGAAAGTTGGTAAGGCAATGCGCAGTAAATATCCAGGCAGAGGGTTAGAGTGATGACTGATATCTACTACCCGCATGACAGTCTTCCTATGCCATTACAGGAAGGGTACGGATTCCAGCCTGTCAGCCCGTTAAAAC
Organism: Klebsiella sp. w6; assembly: GCF_033100215.1. Lineage (NCBI taxonomy): Bacteria > Pseudomonadati > Pseudomonadota > Gammaproteobacteria > Enterobacterales > Enterobacteriaceae > Klebsiella > Klebsiella sp. w6. The sequence continues at coordinate 3,253,750 of NZ_CP136907.1, read as the reverse complement.
GAACCCAGTTAACCACCGGCCGCGCGCGGCAAAGGCGAGCTTATACGTCCACGCCGACGCAGGCCAGCATCACCTGGTTTATGGAAACCGATGCGCAGGGCCTGGCGTTTGAGTCCTGGTTCCGTGATGCGTTATCTGACGGGGCAGCGTGGTTCATGATGAAGCTGCAGACGCCGGCGGGCATTAAGTTTTACAAATGCCGCTTCACAGATATTTATCAGGGACCGGTGCTGGTGGCCCCGATTTACTGGAAGTACACGGCAACGCTTGAATTATGGGAGCGCCCCCTTGCTCCTGCCCCATGGGGTAATTACCCGGAATGGATCGTCGGCAGCTCGCTGCTGGATATTGCGCTGAATAAGGAGTGGCCCAAGGCTTGATTAAAACCGTTTCTCCTTCATAATCACTTGTGTCGATTTGTGGGAAAGTCCTTCATGCCGCTCCGTAGCCGGAGCGTGAAATAAAGCGCGGAATAGCGATCCTGCCGGTGAGGGTACACCCACATTCGACACCAATTTTTAAGGTCACCTTCGGGTGGCCTTTTTTATTGGGTAAAAATCATGACAAAACTCAACCGCCTCTACGCCAGCAGCGGGCCGGAGGTGATCATTGAGACGCTGCAGATCACCATTGGTTCTGACGTCCATTATCTGTGCCAGGGCTACGAGGGTATTACGGCAACGACGGAGAACGGCGATACCGTAACGTTTACCGCCTGTGCGATAGACATTGCGCTGCCGGCGCGTAATTCGGACGGCACGCAGGACCTAAAATTTGCCCTGTGCAATATCGACGGCGTTGTGTCCACGGCAATCCGCAATGCGCTGGTGAACCGCCTTTCGGCATCGCTGACGTACCGGAGTTATATCTCCACTGATTTAGCAGCGCCTGCGGCAGTGCCGTATACGCTGAAAATCAAGTCGGGCTCCTGGACAGCGACAGAGGTGCAGATCACTGCGGGTTATATGAATATCCTCGATACCGCCTGGCCGCGATACCGCTACACGCTCCCTGTATTCCCCGGACTGCGTTATATCAGCTAAGGAATCCCAATGTTTAACCCTGATAAATACCGTTCAGTCACCTGGCTGAAGGGCGGGCGCGTATACCCGCAACTCGACTGTTTCGGCATTGTGAACGAGATACGCCGCGACCTGAATTTACCCGTCTGGCCCGATTTTGCCGGGGTCACCAAAGACAACGGCGGCCTCGACCGGGAAGCGCGCCGGATGATGCTTACCCTTGAGCGCTGCGAACCCTGCGAAGGGGCCGGGGTGGCCTGTTATTCCGGGTCGACTGTCACCCATGTAGGGATCGTAGTCAGTATCGATGGTCTGTTGCATGTGGCGGAATGCAACCCAGGCACGAACGTAACTTTTCTGCCGTTGCCGCGATTTAAGCGGCGCTTTGTTCGCGTGGAGTTCTGGCAATGACCATTCGTTTTTACCCGTCCCGGCTTCCCGGTGAACCACTCGAAACGCATGAGCATGGTGTAACCAGTATTCGCAGCTGGCTGGTGGCAAATGTTGAAGGCTACGAGGATCGGGATGTCCCACCGCTGACCGTTGAGGTTGAGGGGCTGTTAATTCCGCCTGGCGAGTGGGCTAAGTGTGTGATTCGCCCTGATAGTGATGTCAGGCTTTATCCGGTTCCCTTCGGGCTGGAGGCCGCCACAATCGCGTGGATCGGCGTCGGTATATCCGTTGCCGCTGCAGCCTATTCGCTTGTTTTGATGAGCAACATCGATACGGGCGGCTATACCTCATCCACAGGGCGGAGTCTCGACCTGAACCCGGCGCGGGCCAACACCGCAAAACTCGGTGATGCCATTCGTGAGGTGTTTGGCCGGGTGCGTATCTACCCGGATTATGTGGTCCAGCCGGTTACCCGGTTCGATGCCGCCGATCCTACGAAAATGCGCGTCCAGATGCTGCTATGCCTCGGAGTCGGTGAACTGATTTATACCAATGGCGATATCCGGGTTGGCAGTACGCCAGCTTCAACGCTGCCGGGTTTCAACATCACCTATTTTCCGCCAGGCGCGGACGTTTCCGGCGATGAGCGCAGCGAAAACTGGGTCAACTCCACCGAAGTGGGCGGGACGTCATCCGGCACCGGGCTGGACATGGCCCAGACGTCGCCGGACGCAGACGACATTATCGCAGACAGCATGACCGTATCCGGTTCGAGCGTAACGTTTACGGGGCTGGATACGGATGATGATGATGATAATGACGAGAACGATAACGCACTGCCGCCCAGCTGGGTCGCTGGCGCCGTGGTCGAACTGAAAGCCCCGGCTAACTACCAGATCACTTCGGCGGCCGGATACAGCGTTATCGCCAGCCCGCTGCTGACGGAGATCGCGCCGGTGGTTGGTATGCCGGTGACGCTGGGGTTTAACTCTGTCGATTACGATCTGTTTATCGCGTCATATACCCCCGGTCAGGCTGCAGTGCCCGGCACCGGGGGGAGCGCGGCAAAAGTCCAGGCCAGTGCGGCCCCGACCACCTACGATTTTTCGACCAGCTCCAGCACGTTCACGATCACCTGGCAGGGGGTTACCTACCCGGTGTCGCTGGTGGCTAACTACGTCTCGATGTCGGGACTGCTGGCGGCCATCACCGAGGGACTCACCGGCTCCGGCCTGGTTGCGCAGGACAACGGCGGAACTGTACTGATAACCGAGTCGGCCAGTCCGTTCGCGGGTGGGGCGATCACGTCCTCTTCACTGCCAGCAGCTGTTTTCGGTGATGCCCCGGTTTACACCTCCGGCACGGCATCAACCGGCGGCAGCCCGGCGGTAACGGCGAATGTGACGCTTGCCTATAACAGCGCCACGGGAACGGCCTTTTCCGGCATGCCGGAGGGGGTGCAACGGCTTTCACTTGCTCACCGCGGGAATGAGTACCGCATTGTCTCTGCCGACGGCACGACGGCGACGGTGGCGCGCCTGGTTTCCGGTGCCGTTGATGAGTCATGGCCGGGATTCTCCGCCCGGACGATGATCGACTATGAGGCCACTGGTCTTAACGACACGCTGAGCTGGCTGGGGCCGTTCCTGGTTTGCCCTGAGAATGAAGTGGTGGATGCGTTTGAAGTAAATTTCTCTTTCCCGAACGGCATCTGTGGCTTTGACAGTAAGGGCAAAAAACGGATTCGCCACGTTGAGTGGGAGATTCAGTATCGCGTCTATGGTTCCGGATCGGGGTGGGTGAGTCACCAGGGAGAGTACGCGCTTAAAAACGTCAACGGGCTGGGATTCACTGAGCGGATCACCCTCAGCTCACCAGGTCTGGTAGAGGTTCGGTGTCGCCGGCGCAATGAGCAGGGCTCAAACAACGCCAGGGATTCGATGTACTGGCAGGCACTGCGCGGGCGACTGCTGACGCGCCCTTCATCCTATCCCGGCGTGTCGCTGATGGCGGTGACCGTTGAGACGGGGGGCAAATTGGCGGCTCAGTCGGACCGCCGCGTAAACGTTGTGGCCACGCGAGCCTATGACTCAGGAACGGCCAGAACCATTTCTGGGGCGTTGCTGCATGTCGGGAACTCGCTGGGACTGGAGATGGATGTCGACACCATCAACGTGCTGGAGTCTGCATACTGGACGCCACGCGGCGAGTATTTCGACTTTGCTACCGGCGACAGTATCTCAGCGCTGGAAATGCTGCAGAAGATAGCCAATGCCGGGAAGTCACGTTTTCTGCTGAGTGATGGTCTGGCGACGGTCAACCGTGAGGGGATTAAGCCCTGGACTGGCGTGATCACTCCGCATGAGATGGTGGAGGAGCTGCAGAGCGGATTTACCGTACCGTCCGACGATGATTTTGATGGCGTCGACGTGACATACATCAACGGGACTACCTGGGCGGAGGAGACCGTTAAATGCCGGACGCCTGATAATCCCACGCCGGTAAAAATCGAGAACTACAAACTCGATGGGGTACTGAATCAGGATCACGCCTACCAGATCGGCATGCGTCGCCTGATGAAATACCTGCAGCAGCGGGTGACGTTCCAGACCACTACCGACCGGCTGCGTGGCCGGATTAGGACTGTAGGTGTATCCCGTCTGAGAAATAAACCAGGCTGGATTGTCTTTCTGGCCGGTGATCCCACGAATAGTATTATTGACTTTGTTGTAGAGTTGCCCCAGTTGCGATTTATATGTGGCTTTAGGCGTTCCGTCATCATAGTCGCGTTGCCCCTGAACGAAATCGACTCCGGTAACCGAATAGGTTTTCCCTTCGCTGTCAGCCAGGGCCTTTGCCTTCGTTACGCATTCAACGACACGATTAAAATATTTGGTATCGTCCATCAGGCTGGCAATTAACTGGCCGGACACGCCAACCGCGGAGGCGACAAACAGTCGACCAAGGTCACCACTCAGACAGTGCGCCTCAAGGAAATGTCGTCTGAATCCGTTCACCGCGCCAACGATCGGACTCTCCCCTTCATTAACCGCGCTTCGTGCCAGTGCGAGTTGTTCCGCATCGGACAGAATGGCGCTGCCAGAGACTGACTGTACAACTGCCCGCAGAGGTTGCCACGCATTTACACCCAGGGGAACAAACGCATTGTTCGTCGTGCTCGCCGGACGAACAGACTGCCCCAGCATTAGCGAATCATATTTAGGCGTTTTGCTGACAACCGGCCAGCTCATATACCCCATACCAAGGCTCTGACACTCCATCAAAAAATGGTTATACGCTTCAGTCGGAAATTTCAGCCGTGTCAGTACGCGCCGCGAAACTTCCGCCGCGTAAGCTTTATTTTTCAAATCCAGAATGCTGACTTCGTCAACAGGTGAAGAACCGCCGCCGGAATCTCCCAACAGATATCGTCCGAAATTATCCAGCACATCGATATAGAATCCTTCGGGGTCCTGAAACCGTAACCCAACATCATTAGTAAACAGGATTTTGATATTTCCCGCCAGAATATTGTCTGTCCCGAGGTAAGCAGCCCTGGATCCAAATCCCCCCTGATCATCCACTCCCCATGAAATCCAGCCCGCAGAGTCTTTCAGTGCCAGCCAGAACCCTGGTACATCTCCGGTAACAATCGAATCCAGCAACTGGCGCGAAAGTGCGTCCACGGCATCCTGAGAAGGCATCCGACGACCGGTAGCCGTCAGAACCCCATTTATGTTTTTGTACTCATCCGCAAGGGCAGTGCTGTCCGTACCTCTAACCCATGTCACGGAGCCATCTGGTATCTTTCCTGCAGCTACTGCAGCCTGAGCATCAGAGAGGGTATTAAATGGGAGCCCGATAGCGGTAATGCTGTTCTGTGCATCAGTGACAGCAGCAAGCATCATCGTCACGATCTGGCGCCACGTATCGAGCGGTTCACCTGCGCGGTCGTTAACCGTTCCGGCCGGACCGTTAACAAGTTCGTCCAGGCGAGTGGCGTTATCGAGCAGCACCGCGGGCAAAGTGCTCCCAAGTGGTGGATCAAAGGCCATGTTTTTTGCTCCAAAAAGAGGCTTCGCCCAAACGAGGGTTTGAGTGAATGGCCGCGGCTTTTTACAATCAGCTATTTCAAGGAGTTAGATCGTGCTGATTGGCTATGCGAGGGTATCAACCGGGGATCAAAACCTCGATTTGCAGAAAACAGCGCTGTTTCGCGCAGAATGTGAACAGATATTTGAAGACACCGCGAGCGGGAAAAATGCCAGACGGCCAGGGTTAAAGCGCGCCTTGCGGCGGCTGCGACCTGGTGATGTGCTGGTGGTCTGGAAACTTGACCGGCTGGGCCGCAGCGTGCGCGATCTAATTACGCTCGTGTCGGAGCTGCAGGCGCGCGGGGTGAATTTCCGCAGCCTGACCGACAGCATCGATACCAGTACGCCAGCAGGCCGCTTTTTTTTCCACGTCATGAGCGCCCTGGCGGAAATGGAGCGCGAGCTGATCGTCGAGCGTACCCGCGCCGGTTTAGCCGCTGCGAGGGAGCAGGGGAGAGTCGGTGGCCGCCGCCGGGTAATGACTGAAGAAGTGGTGGAGCGGTGCCGCAGAATGCTGGAGAACGGCGCTACCCGACAACAGATCGCAGATGTGACAGGGGTGGGGGTGAAGACGATTTACAAATATCTCCCTGTAGCACTTACTCGGGAACCTCTTTGTAGAAAATTGCAGGGATTATCGGAGATAGTTTGAAGACTACTATGAAATTCCCCGAAAAACATTGCCTCATCCTTATAAACTTAAGGATTTCAACGTGGTAAAGCCTGCTGCTGTTAAAAAGTAGTCAGCAAGATAGATTCATGGTACATGACAAGTAGAATGGTTCAATTATATAAAGAGGCTTCGCCTTCGGGACGCGTTTTGAACCTGCGATGCATCCACAGGTATTGCTCAGGGGCACGGAGAATTTCACGCTCGATGATCTTGTTCATATAAGCCGCTGCGGCGACCTTGTCCTCCCCTGGATAGCCTGACAGCGGATTGCTGATATACATGTGATAACCTTTTTTATCGCTACGTCGAATCATGCTAAGTGTGAGCAAGTCTGCACCAGCGAGTTTTGACAGAGCATACGTTCCGTTCGTCGTGGCTGCTTTTTTTACCGAGAAAAAAGGTGCAAAAACGCTTCCCTTAGACCCATAATCCTGGTCTGGTGCAAACCACACGGCTTCACCAGCTTTTAGCGCATGAACAAAACCGGATAAATTACGTCGATTAATCATCGCCTTATTTGAACGCATACGCCCTTTTGTCTGTACCCATTCCATTAATGGATTATTGTGTGGACGATACGTTGCCATCATAGGATGGCATAACCCCATTACTCTTCCACACAATTCAAGGGACATAAAATGTATCCCGACAACCATTACCCCTCTGGTCGCACCGGTCAGGTTTTCAAGCCCTTCGACATCAAACCATTTTTTGACTCTCGCATCGCTCCAGAACCAGGCCATTCCTGTTTCCATTAGTCCCAGCCCGAGAGAAACAAAGTTTTTATTGACCATCTGGCTCCGGGCAAACCGTGTCATCTCGGGAAAGCACAGTTCGATATTTCTACTCGCAATCCCTTCCCGGCGTTTCAGAAAGGGTCTGGATATTTTTCCAAGACCAGAGCCCAGAGTATGTAAAACCGGGTAAGGAAGTTGAACGAGAAGCCACAGCAGACCCAAACCAGTCCAGGTAAGCCAGTAGCGGGGATGGAGTAAATTATGAGTAAAAGTCTGTGCCATAAATTTCCTTAATGCTAATGAAGGTTATAACGCAAAAGGAAAACAATGAAGCAATTCGTCTTGAGCGATACATTTTGTTTTAGACAATTTAAAGTCATCTAAATTCAGAAAAAATAACTTTGCAATGACTAGTAAAGAATTTAAAGAGTCAGGAATGAATTGTAAGCCAGCAAAGTTATTCTGTTATAAATCCATGTTTTATCATTGATACTCAAGAAATTGTCTTCTTGATTCATCATCATCAAGGTACTCAAAAGAAAGAAGCCGAATTTTGGTAAATTTATAAAACCACTCACAATCGTTTCGTTGAATAATTTCGCCTGGTTTGAAACATATCCCGGATGCCACCCGTATAATCGCATATTTACCATTACTAAACCTGACCCGGTGAATACAGAAAGGTTGACCGGCCTGCCCGTGACAGCTGTTTGACAGGATATGTCCTTCAATAAAAACAGTTTTTTTAGATTTCATTATCATACCCTCGACAACTGCAGTACAGGAGAAATGTTGTCATTTCCCGACATCACTGACGTTAAGTGGCAGAAGCTGATCAGCCGCCGATACACCAGCATTCTGAAGGTCTGAAGAGCAGTCCGCAGGAAGGGCACTGAAGAACCGCATCTTTTCTTAGTTTACCTGCTTTTTGATCGGCTCTGTGTGCGCATGCCGGGCAGGCAACATGAACCGGTCTTTCTTTAAAATACCTGAGCCCATTTGTATAAGACATAAATAATTCTCTGAGGAATACAGTAATTATTATACGCTTTAATATAAAAATAACTGGCATAAGTTATGTTAAGTTGTGTCTGAATCAGTATATCAGATATTGAAAATTGAACGTCTGATTTATGGTACACTACCCTTCCGTGAGAAATTTAAGATGAAATCAGAAGACACCCTTGACTGGTATCCGGCACAACTACCGCCAGTGAAAATTATTCTTGGCGAAGCCGTGCTGGCTGTGGGTAAACAGGGCCGGCCGATTAATACCCGCACCTTGCTGGAATACCTTCAGGTCATGCAGGACAAACAAAAAAGGCGGGATGACAAAATCGCCATGCAGACTGCGATTGATGTTCTCAGGGATAATCAGCGCATTAACGGCAGACGTTAATGCACCTCCGGGCTCAGTGTCAGTTCTGAATGATCTCAACCGTATGGTTTTGTCCATCATCCTTCAGCGGTATTCTGTCATCAGGGAGGAGAACACCATCCAGTGTCACGCAATATTCTGCATCGCCGCGTGAAACACTAATCTGATAATGGCTTTCACCATATTGATATGCCATAGAAAAAGACGACCACTCATCCGGTAACCGGGCATGAACACTAAACTCAGTGCCGGAACGTTTTATCCCCAGTAATTCCTCGGTAAGTAAACGCCAGGCCCAGCCTGCGGAACCGGTATACCAGCTCCACCCTGCACGTCCGGTATGGGGAGCGACGCTGTAGACATCAGCACTCATGACATAAGGCTCAGCTTTATAAATCCCGACAGAGTCCGCATTCAGGGTATGATTTATAGGGTTGAGCATTGACCAGAGTTGCCAGGCTCGTCCGGCATTCCCCATTCTGGCAAAGGCCATCACTGCCCAGATGGCGCCATGCGTATACTGCCCTCCGTTTTCCCGCACGCCTGGCAGGTACCCCTGTATGTAGCCCGGATTTGGACCGTGTCCGTCGAAAGGAGGCGTTAACAGTTTGATCAGCCCTCCTTCGTTATCCACAAGGTGCTTATCCAGCGCCTGCATGGCCTTTGCGCACCGTCCCGGGCTCGCGGCGCCGGACAATACAGACCAGCTCTGCGCAATCGCATCAATCCGGCAGTCCTGTGAGGTTTTCGATCCCAGGGGAGTACCATCGTCAAAATACCCGCGCCGGTACCATTCCCCATCCCAGGCGTGGGCTTCGAGATTACTTTGCAGGCGCAGAGCCTGTGAACGGCACATCGCGGCGACGCTTTCATCCAGCCTGCGCTCCGCCAGCGCTGCAAACCGCTGCAAAATGTCGTACAGGAAGAAGCCCAGCCAGACGCTTTCACCTTTGCCTTCGATACCCACCCGGTTCATCCCGTCATTCCAGTCACCAGCACCCATCAGCGGCAGGCCATGCTCCCCGAAGCGAAGTCCATAGTGAATAGCTTTGACGCAGTGTAACCAGAGTGTCTCTTCGGTGCCGCTGATGACCGGCGTGTCATAGACAGACTCTTCACCAGGCTGAAGCGAGCGTCCCTCCAGATAAGGAATGCGTATTTCCAGTGCATCCATATCCCCCGTCGTTTCAACATAGTGGCAAACAGCAAGCGGCAGCCAAAGATAGTCATCGGAACAGCGGGTACGCACACCGTTGCCGTGTGGCGGGTGCCACCAGTGCTGCACATCCCCCTCGATAAACTGCCGTGATGCACAGAGTATTATCTGTTCACGCATCCGGTCCGGAGCAGCGTGGCTCAGAGCCAGCGTATCCTGCAGCTGATCGCGAAAACCAAATGCACCGCCAGACTGATAGTAGCCACTCCGGGCCATAAGACGGCAGGCGACCGTCTGATACAACAGCCAGCCATTAACCAGTAAATTTACGGACGTGTCGGGGGTGTTAACTACGATTTTATCGAGAACATTGTGCCAGTGATTATGAATCCGGTTCAGCTCCTGGCGGACCGTATCCTCGTTCATGTAGCGGGCCAGCATCTCCTGAGCACAAACATCATTCTCCTCTGCGCCGAGGATAAAAATAAACGTCCTCTGGTCCCCGTCAATTAATGTAACCGCCGATTGCACCGCTCCGCAGGGATCCAGACCGGCCCCCGTCTTACCAGAAAGCTTTTGCAGTTTCATGGCCGAAGGGGCGTGAAGGGAACCATTACGGCCAATAAACTCCCGGCGGTCCCCTGTCAGAGAACAGTCATTACCGCTGACGGCAAAAAATGCAGTTCGGCCGCCACCATTATCACCATAAAAGTTATTCGCAAGCACCCCGCAGCCGCCGGGCGTTCTGGCCACATGTGTCACAATGTGAGGGGCTGAGCGCGTTCGTGTTTCTCCGAGCGTCCACTCTACATAGCCTGTGACGGAAAGTTGACGTGTCCGTCCCGAAGAGTTGCTGAGCGTCAGGAGCACCAGTTTAACCGGATCTTCTTCAGCAACCAGGACCGTCAACTCGCTGTCTATACCACTCTCACGATGGGCAAAAACGCTGTAGCCAAAACCATGGCGGGTCAGGTAATCACCGTGTCCGCGAACAGGTAAAGCCGTCGGCGACCAGCACTCCCCGCTCTCTTCATCGCGCAGGTAAAATGCCTCGCCGCTGCGATCGCTCACCGGATCGTTCTCCCACGGCGTCAACCGGTATTCATGGGCATTCTCATACCAGGTATAGGCCTGCCCTGCCTCTGAGATCACACTGCCAAAACGAGAATTTGCCAGTATGTTCGACCAGGGAGCCGGTGTAATCGCATTTTCCCGAAGGACGATCTGATATTCCCGCCCATCCAGAGAAAATCCACCGTACCCATTGAAATGGCATAACTGACTGGTATCAGGGCTCCAGTCCGTATGTTGATTACGCTCGCGCACAGCACGCGGAATGAATGCCCTTGCCGGCGATTTCAGGGTATGAATACGCTGGTTAAGCTGCTCATTAATACCCCCTGCGCGGTCATCAAGATAAAGACAGGCCACGCTCATCAAAAGCAACTTATCCTCAGCGGAGAGATGCTCACCGTTCCGGACAAAAAGCCCGCCCTTTTTATCCAGCAGACTGGCTTCAGACCCGGCATAAATTAACTCCATAATCTGATTTTGTAATCCCTGCTGGTAGCCGCCGGGGCTGTTATTCAGGATAACCAAATCAACATCCAGCCCTTTCTGTCTCCAGTAACGGTGTGCCTGAATCAGTGTGGTCACTGAGGTGATACTTTCCTCGCTGGTTATACTCAGCAGCACTATCGGCAGATCCCCTGAAATTGCCCAGCCCCACAGTCCGGACTGGCCACGCCGGTTGCGGCCGATCGCCTGGCCTTCGGCGCGCAGCTCCTGGACAGGGTAAAGCACAGCGCTGGCGAGACTATTGAACAACGTGGCATCATCTTCACTGGCGTTCATCTGGCGCAATACCACCAGACTGTGAGACCAGGCCAGTTCAAAGACGCGATCGGCGATAGGGTAATCGCGATATTTCTCCAGCAACGCCAGGCTCTGCTGACGGGTCTCGCTGATGCCATAAATGATATCAATCGTAACCGGCTGCCCCGGCTGCAGAATAATGGCGTTGCGAATTGCCAGTATCGGATCCAGCACCGAGCCCGACGTGTTGCCTAGCATCCCTCCCGTCTCTATTGCCTGTGCATTCGCAGGGTTTCTGCCACGTCCAATAAACCTTGCCCTGTCCGTTTCAAACGACACGTTATGTCGGTTATCGCCGTGCACCACCATCATGTGAAACAGGCAAGGGCCCGGTTCATCCGGTGAGCGCGGGCGCCGGTGGCAAAGAATAGCGTCACGCTCAGGAGCCAGCTCAGTCTGAATAAACAAATTGCTGAATGCCGGGTGTGCCAGATCGCTGGCATCAGGTGCCAGTACCACTTCAGCATAGGTTGTCAGCTCCAGAGAGCGAGGCTTGCGACCACGATGAATCAGTGTGAGCCGTCGCAATTCAACATCATCCTCCGGAGAGATCACCACCTGAGTTTTGACGCTGAGTCCCCCTAAGCTGCGTCTGAATTCTGCCCCCGCATCGGTGAACAACACTTCCTCGTCTTGTCCGCTGGTGTAGCCTGTTGGTTGCCAGGTATTGCTCCACACATCTCCCGTCTGGGTATCGCGGATGTAGCAGAATGCTCCCCAGTTATCACGGGTGGTATCACTGCGCCAGCGCGTTAGTGCAATATCATTCCAGCGACTGTAACCGCCGCCGCCCGCGGTCAACATCAGATGATAATGGCCGTTGGACAGGAGTTGAATATCCGGGGCGGGGGTATCCACGCTATAGAAAATACGGGGTTCATAGCGAACGGGTTTGACCATGCCCTCATGAGATTCAAAATGACGGCGCGGACTGTACAGATCGACCGCATCCGGCACGCGCTCCTGTAACAGCAGACTCGCTGACCGGAATACCGTGCTGGACATAAAGCGTTCAGTCATGGGGGCGTCAAGCAGCACATGAGCCAGCGCCTGAAATGCCATACCCTGGTGATGCGCCATCCAGGACTGTACCACCGCATAGAGCTGACCGGTTGCAAGACGTGAGGGGGTATAGTCCAGCGCTTCATAAAAACCGTATTCTCCGCGTGCACCATTTTTTTGCAGCCTGAACAGGTTCTCACAGGCTCTCTGTGGGGAAACCATCAGCGCCAGCAGCGTGGCGTAAGGAGCAACAACCATGTCATCGGCAAGTCCCCTGCGCAGACCGAGCCCCGGTACGCCAAATGCCTGATACTGATAATTATGCTGAACATCAAAAGCATGATAGCCAGACTCTGAAACACCCCATGGTACCCCGCGTTCTTTCCCCCAGTGAATCTGGCGCATAACCGCCGACTGACTCATTTCATCGAGCAGGCTGCCGGGCCAGGTGGGCATCACCAGATTCGGCATCAGATATTCAAACATGGATCCGCTCCATGACATCAGGGCCGTTTCATTATCAATCGTGGTAAACAATCGACCCAGCGCGTACCAGCTTTTAAGAGGCAGCTGATTAGTCGCAATGGCAAGAAAACTGGTCAGGCGGATTTCAGACGGCAGGAGATCGTAGTGGCTCTTGTCAGGCATATTGGTGTCACAGTTATAACCGACGCTGAGCAGACTGGTTGCTTCACTGTACAGAAAGGCGAAATCCATCCGGGCATGCTCATCCAGCCGCTGTTCCAGCTCGGTGATAATATTGAGTCGCATTCGGGCCTGCTCCGCCACTGACGCCGGAGGCGTTCCTGTACCGGTTAATGTCGGACGGGCAAGCTCGCTCAGCGTCGGCAGCGTCTGTTCATTCCAGGATGCAGGCAACCAGCCAAGCAACAGAGACCACTCATGGCAAAGCTGAACCAGTTGATGCTCCAGATGTCCAGCCCAGCGTATCTGAAGAGGAGATCCCTGATGGCATGCGCTGGTCAGATGGTTGCACTGGGTGCGCATGCTTTTCAGTTCGCTGAAAAGCGCCTGCGGAGAGAGCGACATCGCATTCAGGCAATGCTTGCGCAGCAGTCTCAGGCTGTCAGGTGGGTTCTTACCCCACTGTTTTTCCAGAATATCCAGCGTATCGTTCAGTCCTGTCAGTATCTGTTGGCTGCTTAAAACAGGCTGATGACGCATGGCGGACAGGCCTGCACGCAGGGTCAATAAATGCCCAGCCATATTGCCGCTGTCGACGCTGGAGATATAACGTGGACTGAGGGGGACCAGCGTACGGGTGTCATACCAGTTGAAGAGATGGCCCCGGTAGTGCTCCATTTTATCCATCGTGTCGAGCGTGAGCGACACGCGCCGGAGCACCTCTCCGCCAGGCAGGTAGCCAAAGTCCCATGCCGTCAGGTTAGCCATAAGTGAAAGACCAATATTGGTAGGAGAAGTTCGGTGTGCCACCGTCGGTTGTGGTATTTCCTGATAATTATCAGGCGGAAGCCAGTTCTCTTTTGCTGTGGCAAATGTTTCAAAAAAAGCCCAGATTTCACGGCTTGTCTGGCGTAACAGCTGTTTTTGTTCCTGATTAGGCGAAAAAACCTTACGCACGGGCTGGCGACTCAGCCAGCTCATCAGCAGCGGTGCCACACACCATACCAAACCGATCGGTAACGCAATCCCCAGCAGCTGTGGGGCAAATTGTCCGGTCAGTATTGTCAGCGCCACGCCACCGGCAACGTTCAGCCACATCGCCTGATAAAAACGTGCAACAGTGGGTCTGGCCTGACTGCTGTCCTGGCTGTGGCTGACCCACTCGCTGAGGTGACGCCTGCTTATCCCCAGTCGCCATAGCGTCACGGCGATCGCTTTCAGCGAATATCCGGCTTCGTGCGGCAGTATCGCAAAATTAAGGCTGATACCTGACAGACGCTTTAGCGCGCCCGCCCCCACCAGTAACAGATGCGACTTCACGCGGCGACGCAGAGGTTTATGCAGAAGGTCGTGGCTAATGCAGAGGAGGGCTGGCAACAGCCATATCAGCAACAGTATGCCCAGCCAGTAAACCGGATTGGGTACCCAAAGCAGAGTGAAGAACAGCAATACCAGTAAGGAGGGGGCTACCAGGCTGCGACGCAGATTGTCGAGTAATTTCCAGTAAGAAAGCGCGGTCAGTGGATTCCGGGTACGGGTTCCATCGGTTTTTCTGACGTGTGGTTTCAGCCAGTTAAGCAGTTGCCAGTCACCCCGGATCCAGCGTGAACGGCGTGCAACGTCGGACAGATAATTATTAGGGTACTGTTCGTAGAGTAACACCTCACTCAGCAGACCCGAGCGCGCATAGCACCCTTCGAGAAGATCATGGCTGAGAACCAGATTTTCCGGGCAGGTATTGGCAGTGGCCTGCATAAAAATGTCAACATCGTAAATCCCTTTGCCCACAAACGATCCTTCCCCAAAGAGATCCTGATAGATATCCGAAGACATCATAGAATAGGGGTTATTACCCGGTATGCTGCTGCGCAGGGCGGCGTAACGCCCCTGACCGTTACGTGGTATCTCCTCCGCAAGACCGGGTTGTAAAATACCAAATCCTTTGACCACCCTCTGGCGTACCGGATCATACTCTGGCGTATTCAACGGATGGGCCATCGCCGCGACCAGTTTGTGAGCCGTATCGCGCGGCAACACCGTATCACTGTCCAGGGTAATGACGTATTTAATGTGATCCGGTAAAAGGTGGGCCGGCATGTCTGCAACGCTGACGAATTGCGTTCCCGGATGGCGCAACCAGCTGTTCAGCAACGCCAGTTTTCCCCGCTTGCGTTCGTAGCCCATCCACATTCCTTCCGAGGGGTTCCATTCAGGCTGACGATGTAACAGATAAAAACGTGGTCGACCGGAGGGGTAGCGCCGATTCAGCGCCTGCGTATCAGCGATAGCCTGTCTGAGCAGCGCGTGACTTTCCGGCGAGGGTTCATTTTCAGAATCTGCAAAATCAGTGAGCAGCGCGAACCTGAGATTTTCGTTTTCATTCCCCAACCAGCAAACTTCAAGACTGGTGAGGAGCTGGCTGAAACTTTCGTGGCTGGTCAACATGCAGGGAATGACTAACATAGTGGCACTGTCAGCGGGAATACCGGCTGAAAAATCCATCCCCGGCAAGGGGCGAGGAACGCGAAAACGGGTGGTTGCGTCACTGAGTAAATCACTCATTAACTGAGTTAAAGCGATAACCAGAGGTAATATCACCGCGATTAACAACCAACCTGCGCCCTGCATGGCAGTTTCGTGCAATATTGCCGCGGTCGCTGCGGTTGTCAACAACGCCAGGCTGCCAAGCCATGACAGCAGGGTTATTCTGTTGAAACTGTGCCGCAAGCGTATGAGTCTTGAGGTGTCTGCCAGAAGATGTATATCCAGTGCCTGTCGACCTTCGCCGGCGAGATAATAACCAATATGATGTTCCGGTGTATTGGGGGCTTTTTCCTCTGAAAGCGCCAGCACCCTGTCAGCAACCTCAGGCTCGCTGAGCCCACTGTCTCTGGCCAGGACCTCAACTACGTGCCGGTAATGATCCCGGGTATTGAAGTGCATCCGGGGATAGATACCGGCAGGATCATTGCTTAATGCCTGTTCGACGACGCTTATCGTTTCGGCGAAATCAGCCCAGTCCGTTTCACCCAGTAATCGCAGACCTGCGATGCTGTTACTGACAGACAGCTGGCTGGCGGCAAGCTGTTGATTGAAGTTATTTATGAGAATGTCAGTGGTGACGCCCTGTTCCCGAAGGCACTGATCAACCCAGGTAAGAGGTAACGACAGCGCGTTGCCGTGCCCCTGCAGACGCCGCACCAGTTCTGCGACAAACGCGCTGGATAACGGAGGACGGGAGCGCGCCAAATCGGCAACCACCATAATTAAATCACCAGGCGCACTCTCTGCACATTCGAAAATCCTGGTTATCCACGTATCTGCCAGGTTTCTGTCCTGTTGCGCTTTTATCACTTCCATACTGATACGACGAAGATTTTCAATCAGCGCCAGGCGCAGCATTCCCGGTAATGCCCAGATTTCACCTAGTGTCAGCGGCGTCACCTGTTGATAGGCAGCGAGATAGCTGGTCAGACTGGTGGCATCCCAGCGGCCATCACCGTGAGCAATGGCCTCTGATGCGATATGATAAATTCTTGGGCAATTCAGCGGCGACATCAGCGACGGGAGACCTTTACCAAAACTTTTCGGCAAGTGCTGGCGGACGGTACGGATTTGTTCCTCAATCAGATAATAATTGTCCAGCAACCACTCCCCGGCGGGCATGATACTGGTCTTTTTACCTGCATTAAGCTCATAGCAGTTTTGGGTGATAACGGCCTCATTGTCGCCAAGCCGTTTCAGAAGATAATAGGGATGTTTATCCGGTGATACTTTATGGGTCCGCGCCAGCTTCTGACCATAGCGTTCCATCTGGGCAGTCGAAAAGAGTTCTGACCGCGGAGTGCTTTCGCTTGCAGGATCGTTCGCCGAAAACGTTACGTTTTCGGCAGCATTCACCGGAATACGGGAGCGGTTAAACCACGCTCTGGGGTTCATTTTCATAGCATTGCTCTGATGCGACATTAGCGCGCAGGAGCAGTTGCGAAATCAGTTCAGAAACGTTCTCTCAGGATGGGCGTAAGGCATCAGGGATTTAACAGCTGCTGGGATTTAACTTAAGTATAGACGATGGTTCTGTCCACGGTGGATCAGTTGATACTAGCGCCGTGAGATAAACAGGGCTTTACACCGAGGGCAAAGCATGGCCTGATTGCGCCGGATTTTTGCCATCGGTTGAACTGATTTGAAACCACAAACAGTGCAGACAACAGTGGCAGTAGATGCACCGCTGAAGAATTTCATTGCGTAATTGATAATAGACATAACCATTAACCTTTCAATGAATGAACTTCACCGTATCACATATGGTTAAGTTTTAATCTGTTTATTTTGAGGCCCTGAAATTCAGGAGAGGTAAATGTTCGCAGCCACAGGCCCTCTGGGACCATTGATCCGACAGAATTCTATGCGGCTTCCTGGGATGAGTAATTCTGATTCGCGGGAGTTAACGGCTGAAATGTGAAGCAGAACGTCTTTTCGTCCATCAGATGGGATGATGAGGCCTTTACCACTGAGAATGTCAAAGCTTTTGACAATGCCTGTCATTTTATGGGACAAGTCAATTCCTTATTGAAAACACGTAAAGACTATACATTCAAAATAGTATATTGCCACATTTAATTTTCCTGCAGGACTTCTGGATGGCTAAAAAATAATTTGCTTATATCGATTCCCTGTGCCTTAATGAATCCTGTTAGTTCAATGTACAAACGAACGTTAAACATTTTCTGGTCAGTCCTCATTACCAGGCGCTATCGCTGATATCCCCTCTTTTTGAGTCATACCTTTAATACTATACGTTTACTATTAATACTATCATGTATAACGGGAGTCAGTATGTCTACAAGAATTAAAGGTTTGGTAAAATGGTTTAACGAAGATAAAGGTTTTGGTTTCATTTCACCTCTTGACGGAAGCAAGGATGTCTTCGTCCATTTCTCCGCGCTCCATGGTGAGAATTTCAATACCTTATTTGAAGGGCAGAAAGTTGAGTTCGCCATGCAGAGTGGTGAAAAAGGGCCTGCTGCTACAAACGTAATACTTTGCGATAAATGAAGATTTGTGGGCCTGCGACAACGATGAAGGATTATTCCTGAGTAGACAGGTCCATAAATTAAATCAGAGAAAGTCGGTTATTTTTAATATCAGGTCAACATGTTTTTCGCAATTATGAGTGTGCTGACCGATGTGATGAAGTGCAGGACTGCTGCATGAAAGCATGAAAGCATGAAAGCATGAAAGCATGAAAGCATGAAAGCATGAAAGCATGAAAGCATGAAAGCATGAAAGCAGAAGTCAACTGATTGTTAAATAATAAAATATGTAAGAGTCGAGGCTGCCTTCGAAATCATCACGTCCCTGATTGTATTTTAATGGCATCGTCATTTAACATCACTGATAGAAGAGAGTGACGGGAAAGACTAACAGAATTATGGTGGCATATGATAAAAGTACTCGTTTTCTTTAATACCGAATCCTGTAAAGTCATGACCGTTCCGGAGGGGACATCCTCAATCAGACAGGAATACCCAAACGGTGAAGAAACACATCTACAGATTATGTCTGCAGGCTTTCCTTCATTAACCGGTGATCATGATGTTATTTACGTAGCCTCTGACAGACAGTTAATGTCACAGGAAATTCTCGATGCGTCCCGGAAATATTTATAGCATTTTCGTTATGTTCTCTGCTTCAAATTTAATTGCGTATTTACCCTATTTATCAGAAGCGAACAAAAAATGAGTTAAAATCTTTGTGGCTTGCTAATAGCAGGCCTTTTTTTACATTTTCATTTTTAATAATCGTTCTCATATAAGGAAGTCACTCTTTGTGCACTGACAAAATGCAGATATCTTTCTAACCTGATGACTTTGCTGCTGGAATGTTCATCATGCACGACTGAAGCCGCGAGTCATGGGGGGATACCTAAATATTTACCGGGAGGAACCCGGCATCATATTGATACATCCAGACAATGCAGCAAGGGCTTTTTCACCGGATATTCCATTTTCTGACCCAGTAAGTTATTATCGAAAAATTATTATTTATTTCCGCTTTTGGCATTAGGCGCACGTCTGGCTATGTGCATTTGATTGCCTCAATCAATTATTCCCCTGATTTTTCACATTTTTTTACGGCGCGCGTCACTGCATGCCAGATAAATTTGTCTGCGGGCACGGTGCCATCCGCATCTAACTCCTCTGACTCTTTCCCTCCAATGTCCTGCCTCATCCATTATCTTGCT
The DNA here is from genome assembly GCF_033100215.1 of Klebsiella sp. w6. NCBI lineage: Bacteria > Pseudomonadati > Pseudomonadota > Gammaproteobacteria > Enterobacterales > Enterobacteriaceae > Klebsiella > Klebsiella sp. w6. The sequence goes on along the minus strand of NZ_CP136907.1, from coordinate 3,234,528 downwards.
GCTTCTGGCGACAGTACCAGAGGCTGGTGGTCGTGGATATCTATTAGACCTTTTTCTGTTGCTGCGGTGACGATCAGAAAGCCTTCTGTTTCGTCTCCACGTTCAAATGGTGTGCTTCCGATTGCCGCCATGAATATCGGCTGGCCATCGGCGCGATGGATAAAGTAGAGTGGGTTGCTTCTTGTCACCTTCTTTCTTCCATTCGAAGCCCCCATCAGCAAAGCAGATCGCCCGGCCATGTTGCCATAGCGGCTTAAACATCCTGCCGGTGACCACAGTTTCAACACGCGCGTTAATCAGTGGAGCCTTATCCCACCACCCGGGCGCATAACCCCAGAAGACAGGATCGATATGCAATTGTTCGCCGCGTTCGCTCAGAAGCAAAACTTTGGTACCGGGCGCGACGTTATATCGACTAATCGGCGCCGGGTCATATGCAATGTCACGATCGGCATCATCTGCAAGGTAGGACAGATAATCTTCACAGGTCATTGACTGAGAAAAGCGTCAGCACATATCAACCTCCAGTGGTCAGACTGGAAGTATAGAAGGTGTGGAGGAAACGTAGGAAGGGAACTCCGACAGCCATCTAACTGATGACTGTCGGAGATGACGTCAAAAACAATGTGTACAAAATTGTGTATTAAAATCAGGGAAATCGCACAATTGAAAAAATTTAACTCATTGTTTTTAATTGATAAAATTATTTAGTTTGTAGCTGCTATCGTAGGGCATACCATTCCTTATGTTTCAGCGGGTTAGCCATGGCACCGAGGATATCGGAAATCACGTTGACGATAATGACCAGTGCGCCAATCACCATGACGCCGGCGGAAATCGCCGCATAGTCCTGCTGGCGGATCGCGTTGATCAGCCAGCGTCCCAGTCCGGGCCAGCTGAACACCATCTCGGTGATCATCGCCAGGGTGAGCATGGTGGAAAACTGCAGGCCGAGGCGCGGGATCACCGGCGGCAGGGCGTTGTGCAGTACATGGCGCAGTAAAATTTTGCGTCGCGACACGCCGCGGGTGGCAGCCGCTTTGACATAGTTGGTGTCATACACCTCGCTGGTGCTGATGCGCATCAGGCGGATCACCTCGGTGGTGGGCGCCACCGCCAGGGTCAGCACCGGCAGCACCATATGCCGTGCGGCGCTGACGATCATCTCATGGCGCCATGGCGAGTCCGAGATCCAGGCGTCAATCAGCGCAAAACCGGTGACGGTTTTCACCTCATACAGCAGATCGAAGCGGCCAGAGACCGGAAACCAGCCAAGAGTCAGCGAGAAGAAGAGGGTCAGGAGCAGCGCCAGCCAGAACACCGGGATCGAGAAACCAACCAGCGCGACGGCGCTGATCAGGGTATCAGGCCATTTGTTGCGCATTACGCCGGCGATCATGCCCACCGGAATGCCAATCAGCAGGGCAAAGCCGAAGGCGAGGATGCACAGCTCCATGGTCGCCGGGAACACCTCGCGCAGCTGCTCAGAAATCAACTGGCCGTTAATGCTGGAGACGCCAAAATCCCAGTGCAGCACCCCTTGAAACCAGAACAGCCACGCATTCCACAGGGAGGCGCCCTGTAGCGGCGCATGAGGGGTGAAATAACTCAGGCTGAAGCCGATAAAGGTCAGAAAAAAGAGGGTGACCAGCAGCAACAGCAGACGACGCAGGGTAAAAATAATCATGGTTTTTTCACCTCTTCGGTTTTCTCCCGCGATACGCCAGCGAACGAAGCGTTACCGAAGGGGCTCAGCACGAGGCCTTTCATATCATAGCGATAGGCCTGCAAACGCAGCGAGGAGGCCAGCGGCAGGACCGGCAGTTCGCGGGCGAGGATCCGCTGTGCCTCTTTGTAAGCGTCCATCCGCGAGGAGAGCTGTTGCGAAAGCAGCGCTTTTTGCAGCACGTCATCAAATTCCCGGTTACACCAGTGGGCAAAGTTGGTTTGTGAGGCGATCGCCGCGCAGCTCAGCAGCGGCCGGAAAAAACTGTCCGGATCGTTACTGTCCGTCGCCCAGCCGGAGAGCGTCAGGTCATGGTTCATGTCCATCAGCCGCGCCTCCTGGAAGCGCCCCTCCACCGGCATGATGATCACCTTGACGCCAATCTGCGCCATATCCGCCTGGATCAGCTCCGCCGTTTTCAGCGGGCTGGGGTTCCATGCCTGAGAGCTGGTGGGCACCCACAGCTTGAGGGTCAGATTTTCCAGCCCCAGGGCCTTCAGGCGGGCGCGGGCTTCCTGGGGATTGTACTCAGTAATTTTAGCGTCGTTATCGTAGGCCCACGAGGCGCGCGGTAGCATGGATGCCGCCGTCTCTGCGGTGCCGTAGTAGATGGACTGCATCAGGCGCTGGTTGTTAATAGCCAGCGCCAGCGCATGCCGCACCTCAGGGTTGTCCAGCGGCGGCTTGGCGGTGTTGAAGGCCAGCCAGGCAATGTTCATTCCCGGGCGCAGCGTCAGGCGCAGGCGCGGATCGTCGCGCAGGATCGTCAGCTGGCTGGCGGCGGGCCAGGCCAGCACGTCGCATTCCCCGGTGAGCAGTTTCGACAGTCGGCCGGTACCACCGGAGCCGAGGTCCACCACCACCTGCGGCATCAACGGTTTGCCGCGCCAGTAGTCGGGGTGACGCTGCAGACGGATATATTGCCCGGAGCGGTACTCGGACAACTGGAACGGACCGGTACCGACCGGCTGGCGATCCAGCTGCTCCTGGCGGTCGTCTTGCGTTAAGCGGGCGGCATATTCGGCAGAGGTAATTGACGCATAGTGAGTGGCCAGATGCCAGAGGAACGAGGCGTCCGGCCGCTTGAGGCGAAACTCCACGGTCTGATTATCCAGCTTACGCACACTCTCCACGCTGTCAGCAAACTGCAGACTGTCGAAGTAAGGGAAGCTGCTGCCGTTGACGTTGTGCCACGGATGGTCGCGGTTAAAAATACGACCAAAGGTAAAAATCACATCATCCGCGTTGAAGTCCCGCGTCGGGGTAAACCATGCCGTGCGTTGAAACGGGACATGGCGGCGCAGGTGGAAGCGGTAGGTGGCGCCGTTATCAAGGACTTCCCAGCTCTCCGCCAGCTCGGGGACCAGCCGGTAGGTATAGGGATCGACGTCAAGCAGACGATCGTAGATCTGAGCGGCCAGCGTATCGACAATCAGGCCGCTGCTGACTTTCTGCGGATTAAAGGTATTCACCTGGCCGCTGACGCAATAGACGAAACCGCTGTCGCGGATATCGGCGCGGTCAGGGAGCACAGGGGCGGCAAAGGCCTGCCCACACAGCAGGGAAACGGCTGCCAGGAGAGATGACAATTTCAGGCGCATATTTTCTGTTTGATTATAGAGTTGAACTCTATCTTATTAAGATTTATAGACATTCACCACCGCCTTCAACAAGCCTGAGGGATAATGCGGTTACCGGGAGCGTATAGTATTCAGTCAATTGATTAAAATAGTAGCGGAACCGAGTCTGTATATTGAAACATGGTAACTTTTTATCGCCGATATCGCCAGTCAGGTCTGTTTGGCCGCGGTTTGCCAGACGATGAAACAGACGCTGACGCCGGGGAGATATATTCAGTATAGAGGGGAGAAAGCAGAGGGACTGACGGGCAGAGGGCGAGCCCGTCAGAAAATTAAACAGAGGGTTTCGCTCGCTTATCGTGACAACGTCACTTTTTGGTAATCCATATTCCGCAGGTCCTCCAGCAGCCCGGGGCCAACCGGCTGCCACTGCAATCGCTCACGGGTCCATGCTGAGCTGGCGCGCAGGTCAAGGGCGGTAAACGGCGCAAACCAGCCGAACCAGGCGTCGACCTGCGACTCATCCAGGTGGGTCAGCGGCAGGTTTAATCCCTGAGCAATTACCGTAGCAATATCGCGTAACGCGATCCCCTCTTCGTCCACCGCATGGTAGCGCTCGCCGGCCGCGCCCTGCAGCAGGGCGCTAACGTACAGTCGCGCGACGTCATTGACATGGGCGGCGGACCAGCGGTTGCTTCCCTCGCCGCGCAGGGCCACCGCCCCGTTGGCGACCGCGCGTTCGATATAGCTGGTCAGTAGCCCCTGGCGCACGGTGTCATGTACCTGCGGCAGGCGAACCACCCGAACATCCACTCCCGCCTCCAGCAGTTGCTGACCGGCGAGCTCAGAGGCGGTGCGCGGGCTGGGGTGCCCTGAGTTGAAGAACGACTCCCGGGCCGGGACGCCGCTCCCGTCGTCGCCCATCAATGTGCCGGAGGTGATGACCAGCGGCCGCGCGCTGCCTTGCAACGCCCGACCCATGGTCAGGATCGCCTGGCGGTCTTTCTCGCAGTTGGCGGCAAAGCGGCTGAAGTCGTGGTCGAAGGCGGTATGGATCACCGCGTCAGCGCCCTCGACGCCAGCCAGTAGCGAGTCCGGGGCGTCCAGCGTGCCGCGGTGCACCTCGACGCCTGCCGCTTTCAGGGTCTGCGCTGCGGTGTCGCTGCGCGCGAGGCCGATAACCTGATGGCCCGACGCCTGCAGGGCCGGAAGAATACGTGAGCCGATAAATCCGCTCGCGCCGGTAAGAAATATACGCATCATGGATCTCCTGAACGGGTTTCAGGCGTATCCTACCTGCGATGTCATACTATAAAAGTAGAGACATTATCGGGGTATAAATTCTAACAGGCAGAACCCACAGGCAGATGATGAACACTTCTGACAACCATGCTTTAGGCGATTTTCTCCGCGCCCGGCGCCAGCGCCTCGATCCGGCGACGTTTGGCTTCCCGGCGGGACGCCGGCGCACGCCGGGTCTGCGCCGCGAAGAGGTCGCGCAGCTCGCCAGTATCAGCCCGACCTGGTATACCTGGCTTGAACAGGGGCGCGGCGGGGCGCCCTCCCGCGAGGTGCTGGAGCGGATCGCCTGCGGTCTGCGGCTGACCACCCCGGAGCGCGAGCATCTGTTTATTCTCGCCTTTGGCCATCCGCCGCAGACGCGTCTGACGGTGACAGATGATATGACGCCGCGGCTGCAGCGGGTGCTTGACGCTTTTACTATTCCGGCGATTATCCGCACCGCCAGCTGGGACGTCATCGCCTGGAACGCGGCGGCGGCCAGGGTGCTGACCGACTACAGCCAGCTACCGCTGGCGGAGCGCAACGTACTGCGTCGCCTGTTTACCCGACCTGAAGCCCGCTGCACGCTGGAGGACTGGCAGACGGTGGGGCAGCTTATCGTCAACGCTTTTCGCGCCGACGTCACCCGGATGGGGGCGACGACGGAAACTGACCAGTTGATCGCTGAACTCACGCAGCAGAGCGTTGAGTTCGCCCGTTTCTGGCAAAGCCATGACGTCGCCGGCCACGGAGAAGGCTATAAGCGCATTCACCATCCGCAGATGGGCCCGCTCGATCTGGAGTTCACCTCTTTTGCCGTGGAAGGCCGCCCCGATCTGTCGCTGCTGGTTTTCAACCCGGCGACGACGGAGAGCCAGCGCAAAATTCACGGATTGCTTGCGGGGGCGGGATCCTCGCCGGGAGCGCGCTGAGGCGTAAATTCGTACAGCGCCAAAGCGTTGCTTTCCAGCGAGTCGACCCGCAGCCAGTGTCCGTCAAGCCGGGTATCTTCCACACTGAGCGCCGGACGAGCCCGATGCATCAACCACTGGTAATCCTCAGCGTCGGGGCCGCTGCGGCTGCGAAAGGCGTCGACCAGCGGGAATAACGCGCCATGATGCTGATCGAACAGGTGCTGTTTGACGCGCCAGCCGCCCTCCAGGCCCTGCAGCCGCACGCTGTAGGGCTGGCTGAAACGCTGGATAAAGGCCGCTTCGCTGGAGAGCCAGGGATTGTAGACCACCGTATTGCGCAGCAGCAGCTGGTAGTGCCCCTGGTGGTGAAGCAACAGCAGGTTTTTATCCTGAAACAGGATCTCGCCGCGTAGCCGTCGCCAGAGCCACAGTACCCAGTAAACCGGGCGAGGCAGCCCGTGCAGATAGTGCAGCGCCAGGCTGGAGGTATCGAGCTTCCCGTTAGCGCGGGCTTCGCCCTGGAGGCCTGAATTTAACCAGAAGCCCGCCAGCCAGACCTGGTCCGCCACCCCCAGCAGATTATCCATCAACAGCGCGCCGCGAAAAAAGCGGCCGTTGGTATCCCGCGTATCGCCGGTCAGGGTATTCCAGGAGAGCAGCCACAGCGGCAGGTTAAGCTGTCGCTGGCGCAGGGCGCTGTGGATCTGCCGCAGCTTGTGCAGCGGATAATGTTCGCTGGAGGCCAGGCGGCTGCTGTCTGCCTGCGCCAGATCCAGTTGTTCGTTGGCATCTGCCTGGCAGGCGAGAAAATCCGCCTCCGCCAGCAGCGGTGAGTGAAACAACGGATCGTTACCGGGATCGCTGGGAGCAAAGCGGTGCCAGATCCCCAGCTGCGGCTGCGGCAGCAGGCGGTGAAGAACCTCGCGCTGCTGGCGCCAGGCCGCCTGGCGGGTCGCTTCGCTGGCCTGCGGCGACCAGTGCCAGACAAAGCGCCAGCTGTTGAGCGTGGCCGGCGGAAAATGGTTGGCGGCGAGCAGCAGAAACCGCTGCAGCAGGTCGCTGCGGGTGGTGACGCCGGTGTGGAGGATCACGTTCCAGCCCATCGCCGCCAGCCAGCTAAAAATCTGCTGCAGGTTATACCAGCAGGCGTAGCCGGCCATCTGCGGATCGTCCCAGCCGGTGCCGAACAGCCGGCTGCTGAGAAAGGGATCGTTGATATCGATGGCATACACCGGCAGGGCGCGGTGCAGCTGCTCCAGTTCCCGGCGCACATCCTCCCGTAGCAGGTCGTCCAGCTCGCGCACGGTCACCACCATCCGGGTATGGCGCAGCACAGCGGCGCGCGCCGGGCGATCGTGCAGGTTGATCTCCTGGGTCTGCGGCGGATTGATCGGCAGCGGGGGACTTTCCCGGTCGCGTGGTTCCGGTTCATTGAGGCGAGCATAGAGCCGGTCGACAGCGACCGGCTGCCAGCGGTCGGCCTGCGGCGGACGCGGTCGGGCAAGCTCCCGGGGATGCTGTTCACGATACTGGCGCGGCGTCACGCCGTGCTGGCGCTTAAACAGATCGCTCATCATACGGGTACTGGCGAACCCCTGTTCGCGGGCGATTTGCTGGGCGGGTTTGCGGGTGGTCAACAACTGATCGGCGGCGTGGCGCAGGCGCAGCGCGGTAAGGTACTGAACAAAACTCACCCCGACTTCTTTGTGAAATAAGCGTGACAGCCAGGCCTCGGAGACAAATTCCGCTGCCGCCACCTCCTGCAACGAGAGGCGGCGCTGATAGTTGGCGTCGATCCGCGCCACCACGCTGGCTATTCGCCGGCTCCAGTTCTCCGCCCCGCGGCGCGGCGTGGAGGCGATGGGCTGGCTGAAGCGCGTGGCCAGCAGGAGCGCTATCTCACTCAGCCAGCGGTTGGCCTCCAGTCGGTAATGGCCGGGATGCTTGACCAGGCCGCTCACCAGCAGCTGGCGCATCAGGCGGCGCAGGCCGTCCTCCGCATCCCGGGGGCGCGGCGTTATCTGATAGTCGACAGCAAAAAAAGCGCTGTCAAGGCGGGTCAGCCAGCTGGCGGAAAGGGTCAGGATCATCACTGCGTTGGTACCGGCGCTGCGCAGACTCCAGCGACGGTTGCGGTTAACGATCGCCAGCTCGTCGGCGGCGAGCGGCTGCGGCACACCTTCCGCCTCCGTCAGATTTACGCTCCCCTCCAGCACCCATAGCAGCGTCAGCAGATCGCCTTCTGTCTGGTTCAACTGACGTACATCGCGCACGGTGACGCTAAAGTCGCCTGAATGCTGCTCCACGTGACACTCCTCCGCAGACAAAAAACAACCCGTCATTTTTTGTCATAACTGATATGTATGAAAAACAGTCATTGATTTCTCGTCAATATAAAACAAAAAAGCGCACCTGAAAGCTGTTTCACCCGCATAAACTCGAAAGTGTCGTGCAAACACAACACAGGAATAACAAAAATGACACATCCGTTGCTTGAAGCCTTGCAGGTCAACGAGGCGCAATTTATTGCCCTGCGTCGCCAGTTCCACCAGCAGCCGGAGATCGGCTTTGAAGAACATCAAACCAGCAATGAGGTCGCTCGACTGCTTGGCGAGTGGGGATACGAGGTTCACCGCGGCCTGGCGGGCACCGGAGTGGTGGGCACGCTGCGCGTCGGCCACGGAAAAAAACGCCTCGGCCTGCGGGCGGATATGGATGCCCTGCCGATGCAGGAGCGGAGCGGGAAGCCGTGGGCAAGCCAGGTTGACGGGCGTTTCCACGGCTGCGGCCATGACGGGCACACCACCACGCTGCTCTACGCGGCTGAATATCTGGCGCGCACCCGCCAGTTTACCGGGACGCTGCAGCTGATTTTCCAGCCCGCGGAAGAGCTGTTGTTCGGCGGGCGAGTGATGGTCGAGGACGGTCTGTTTGACCAGTTCCCCTGCGATGCAATCTTCGGCTTGCACAATATGCCGGGTCAGCCGCTGGGCAAGATCGGCCTGCGCGACGGGGCGATGATGGCCTCCTCCGATACGCTGCATATTGAGGTGAAAGGCGTTGGCGGCCACGGCGCGGTGCCGGAGCATACCGTGGATGCCACGCTGGTCGCCTGCCATATCACCCTCGCGCTGCAGTCGATCGTCTCGCGCAATATCACCCCGTTCGAACCGGCGGTGGTGACCGTCGGCAGCATCCAGGCCGGACATGCGCCCAATATCATTAACGATCACGTGCTGATGAAGCTCACGGTGCGCACCCTCAATGAGCAGGTGCGCGAGACCGTGCTGCAGCGGATCCATGATATCGCCGTGGCTCAGGCGGAAAGCTTCAACGCCACGGCCACGCTGACGCACGTCAACGGCAGCCCGGTATTGCGTAACGATCCGGCGGCCAACGCGATGGTGCGGGAGGTGGCGACATCGCTGTTTGGCGCAGAGCAGGTGGGCGAGGTGAAGCCGTTTATGGGCAGTGAAGATTTTGCCTTCATGCTGGAACAGCACCCGCATGGCAGCTATTTCACCATCGGCGCTGGCGATGAGCCGGATCGCTGCATGGTCCATAACCCGGGCTATGACTTCAACGACGCACTGTTGCTGACCGGGGCGGCGCTGTGGTGCGGTCTGGCGGAACACTATTTGCGTTAATCACCGGAAACAGGAGGGCCATGCGATGAGCACTGTCACCGTGAGCGACACCCCCTTTGTCGGCAGCGATCGCCTGCTGGTGGGGATTGTGCTAAGCGTTTTAACCTTCTGGCTGTTTGCCCAGTCGGTGATTAACGTGGTGCCGGCGATGAAAAGCAGTCTTGATATCTCCCTTGAAACCTTAACCCTGGCCGTCAGTCTCAGCGCGCTGTTCAGCGGCTGTTTCGTGGTCGCCAGCGGCGGCCTGGCGGACAAGTTTGGCCGGATGCGGATGACCACCCTCGGACTGGGGCTGAGTATCGTCGGCAGCGCCATGCTGGTGGTCGCTCAGGGGCCGGGGCTGTTCCTGGCCGGCCGGGTGCTGCAGGGGCTGTCGGCGGCGTGCATTATGCCGGCGACGCTGGCGCTGATTAAGACCTGGTATGAGGGGCGTGCGCGGCAGCGGGCGGTCAGCTTCTGGGTCATCGGCTCGTGGGGCGGCAGCGGTCTCTGTTCCTTCGTTGGCGGAGCCATTGCCACCGGGCTCGGCTGGCGCTGGATCTTCGTCTTCTCCATTGCCGTCGCCCTGCTGGCGCTGTTTTTGCTGCGCGGCACGCCGGAGAGCCGCAGCGCCAGCGCCAGCCAGCATAAGCTGGACGTCGGCGGTCTGCTGAGCCTGATTGCCGCGCTGGTGCTGGTGAATTTGTTTATCAGCAAGGGCCATGGCTGGGGATGGAGCAGTCCGCTGTCGTTGACCATGCTGGTCGGGGCGCTGGCGGCGGGGGCGGTATTTATCCGCAACGGCATGCGCAAAGGCGAGGCGGCGCTGATTGATTTTGCGCTGTTTCGTAACCGGGCCTACGGCGCGGCAGTGCTGTCGAACTTTCTGCTCAATGGGGCGATTGGCACCATGATGATCGCCAGCATCTGGCTGCAGCAGGGGCACCACCTGACGCCGCTGGAGAGCGGGATGATGACCCTCGGCTATCTGGTGACCGTCCTGGCGATGATCCGGGTGGGCGAGAAGCTGCTGCAGCGCTATGGCGCCCGGATGCCGATGATGGCCGGGCCGGTGCTGACCGCCATTGCCATCGGCCTGATATCCTGCACTTTTCTCGATAAGGCGCTGTATATCGGGGTGGTGTTCGCCAGCAACGTGCTGTTTGGCCTCGGGCTGGGCTGCTACGCCACACCCTCAACGGATACGGCGGTGGCCAACGCGCCGGAGAACAAAATCGGCGTCGCCTCGGGGATCTACAAGATGGGCAGCTCGCTGGGCGGGGCGATGGGTATTGCCGTGACGGCGTCACTTTTCGCGCTGTTTTTGCCGCTGGGCATGGCCCATGCCGCCCAGTATGCCCTGTGGTTTAACGCCGTCTTATGCCTGGGGGCGATGGCGGTGAGCGCGCTGCTGCTGCCGCGCGCCTCTCACAGCTGATGTTTTTTCAGTAGCGCGCGGAGCTGGTGATAGGTTAACCCCAGCAGCTCCGCCGCCTGCTTCTGATGATACTTCGCCTGCTGCAGACTCCGCTGCAGCAGGCGTTTTTCCTGCTGGAGCTGAAAATCGCGCAGATCCAGCGGCAGAGCGGGCAGCTCGTCCCCGGACGCGGCCTCCGGCACGGAGGCCGCGGTCTGACGGAAAGGGTTGAGGATAATGGCGTCCAGCTCGTGCTCGCTGTCGCCGTGGCGATAGACCGAGCGCTCGACGACATTCTTCAGTTCACGAATATTCCCCGGCCAGCGGTAGCCGAGCAGCGTTGCGGTGGCACGTTCGCTGAAGCCGGGAAACAGCGGCAAACCGAGCTCGCGGCACATCTGAATGGCAAACTGGTTGGCGAGCAGCATGATGTCGCTCTGCCGTTCACGTAGCGGCGGAAGCTGCACCACGTCGAAGGCCAGACGGTCGAGCAGGTCGGCGCGAAAATGGCCTTCCTCCACCATCCGCGGCAGGTCAGCGTTGGTGGCGCACACCAGCCGGACGTTGACCTGCAGCGGCTGGCTGCCGCCCACGCGCTCCAGCTCGCCATATTCAATCACTCTTAACAGCTTCTCCTGCACCAGCATCGGCGCCGTCGCCAGCTCATCAAGAAATAACGTCCCGCCGTCGGCGCGCTCGAAGCGCCCGGGATGGCGCTTGCTGGCCCCGGTGAAGGCCCCGGCTTCGTGGCCGAATAGTTCCGAATCGAGCAAATTGTCGTTCAGCGCCGCGCAGTTCAGCGAGATAAACGGCCCCTGCCAGCGGCTGGAGAGGTAGTGGAGACGGTTAGCGATAAGCTCTTTCCCGGTGCCGCGCTCGCCGATGACCAGCACCGGCTTATCCAGCGGAGCCAGCCGGGAAACCTGTTCCAGCACCTCGAGAAAGCTGTTGGCCTCGCCCAGCAGATTATCCTTGTACTGCGCCATGATGAATTTCGCCATTAAGTAGTGTGATTAACCAGGTGACTGTAGCAATGCCCTGCACAATTCGCAACCACCCTGTTTAAAATCAATAAGATAAAAAGTTGGCACGCCATTTGTATTAGCTAAGCCACAGGTGAATGCCTGAAACCAGAACTATGAGGATTGAAATTATGGGTATTTTTTCTCGTTTTGCCGACATCGTGAACGCCAACATCAACTCCCTGCTGGAGAAAGCGGAGGACCCGCAAAAGCTGGTGCGTCTGATGATCCAGGAGATGGAAGACACGCTGGTGGAAGTGCGTTCCACGTCGGCCCGCGCGCTGGCGGAAAAGAAACAGCTGACCCGTCGTATTGAGCAGGCGGTCGCCCAGCAGGCGGAATGGCAGGAAAAAGCCGAGCTGGCGCTGCGTAAAGAGAAAGAGGATCTGGCCCGGGCGGCGCTGATCGAAAAGCAGAAGCTGACCGACCTTATCGCTCAACTTGATCATGAAGTGCAGCTGGTGGATGAAACGCTGGCGCGCATGAAGAAAGAGATTGGCGAGCTGGAGAACAAACTCAGCGAAACCCGCGCTCGTCAGCAGGCGCTGGCGCTGCGCCATCAGGCGGCGAGTTCGTCCCGCGATGTGCGTCGCCAGCTGGACAGCGGTAAACTGGATGAGGCGATGGCCCGCTTTGAATCCTTTGAGCGTCGCATCGATCAGATGGAAGCGGAAGCGGAGAGCCACCGCTTTGGCAAGCAGCAGACGCTGGATCAGCAGTTTGCCGAACTGAAAGCGGACGATGAAATCAGCGAGCAGCTGGCGGCGTTGAAAGCCAAAATGAATCAGTCCAACCAGTAAGTATGATTGCGCGGCGCGGCGTTGCGCCGCGGCTCACCCCCTGTAAGGAGTACACATGAGCATGCTTTTTCTCGCCATTCCGCTGACGCTGTTTGTGCTGTTTGTTCTGCCGGTCTGGCTGTGGCTGCACTACAACAATCGCGGCGCCAACGGCAGTCTGACGCAAAATGAGCAGCAACGGCTGCTGCAGTTGACCGATGACGCGAAGCGGATGCGCGAACGTATTCAGGCGCTGGAAGCGATCCTGGATGCTGAACATCCGAACTGGAGAGACAAATAATGGCCGGACTGGATCTGAATAAAAAACTGTGGCGTATCCCGCAGCGCGGGATGGTGAAGGGCGTTTGCGCGGGCATTGCTCAGCATCTTGATGTCCCGGTGAAGCTGGTGCGTCTGATTACCGTGCTGGCGATGATATTCGGCCTCTTTTTCTTTGTCCTGGTGGCCTACATCATTTTGACTTTTGCTCTGGATCCGATGCCGGACAGTGAACTGTACGGTCACAAGGCGCCGAGCAATGGCGATCTGCTGGCCGCCGTGGATGCCGAACTGGCCTCCGGTGAACAGCGCCTGCGTGAAATGGAGCGGTATGTGACCTCCGACACCTTTACGCTGCGCAGCCGCTTTCGCCAGCTGTAAATCCTGTTTTTAACGAGTGAGGCAACGCATGAATAGCAAATGGCAACGCGCCGGGCAGCAGGTGAAGCCCGGTCTGAAAATCGTCGGTAAGCTGGCGCTGCTGACCGCGCTGCGTTACGGCCCGGCGGGCGTTGCCGGCTGGGCGGTTAAATCGGTCGCGCGTCGGCCGCTGAAAATGCTGCTGGCGGTGGCGCTGGAGCCGCTGCTCAGCCGGCTGGCCAACCGCGTCACGCGCGGGATGAAATAATGCCGCCGTGGGGAAGGCGCAAAAGGATTAACGTTGTCCTGCTTATCCCCGGCAGATAGCTTATGATGACGAGACATACCTTCAGGGCATAACGGACTGGCGATGAAGCGACTGAAAACTGAATTGAATGCGCTGGTCAACCGCGGGGTTGACCGGCATTTACGTCTGGCGGTGACCGGCCTGAGCCGGAGCGGTAAAACGGCGTTTATCACCGCGCTGGTCAATCAACTATTGAATATCCACACGGGCGCCCGCCTGCCCCTGCTGAGCGCCGCACGCGAAGAGCGGCTGCTCGGCGTCAAGCGCGTGCCGCAGCGGGACTTTGGCATTCCCCGATTCACCTACGACGAAGGGCTGGCCCAGCTGTACGGCCAGCCCCCCATGTGGCCAACCCCGACGCGCGGGGTGAGCGAGATCCGTCTCGCGCTGCGCTACCGTTCGAATGACTCCCTGCTGCGCCATTTTAAAGATACCTCCACGCTGTATCTGGAGATCGTCGACTATCCGGGCGAGTGGCTGCTCGACCTGCCGATGCTGGCACAGGATTATCTGAGCTGGTCACGACAGATGACCGGGCTCCTGCAGGGACAGCGTGCGGAGTGGTCGGCCCGCTGGCGGCAGCTGTGCGCCGGGCTGGATCCGCTGGCCCCTGCCGACGAGGCCCGTCTGGCAGACATCGCCGCCGCCTGGACGGACTATCTGCACGCCTGTAAGCGCGAAGGGTTGCACTTTATCCAGCCCGGGCGCTTTGTCCTGCCCGGTGAAATGGCGGGTGCGCCGGCGCTGCAGTTTTTCCCGTGGCCCGACGTCGACGCCATCGGCGAAGCCAAGCTGGCGCAGGCCGATAAACACAGCAACGCCGGCATGCTGCGCGAACGCTACAAATACTATTGCGAAAGGGTGGTGAAGGGGTTCTACAAAGAGCACTTCCTGCGCTTCGACCGGCAGATTGTGCTGGTGGACTGTCTGCAGCCGCTCAACAGCGGGCCGCAGGCTTTTAACGATATGCGTCTGGCATTGACCCAGCTGATGCAAAGTTTCCATTACGGGCAGCGCACCTTGTTCCGCCGGTTGTTTTCGCCGGTTATCGACAAGCTGCTGTTTGCCGCCACCAAAGCTGACCACGTCACGGTCGATCAGCACAGCAATATGGTGTCGCTCCTGCAGCAACTGATTCAGGACGCGTGGCAGAACGCCGCCTTTGAGGGGATCAGTATGGATTGCCTGGGGCTGGCGTCCATTCAGGCGACCCAGAGCGGGCTGATTGAGGTGAATGGCGAGAAAATTCCCGCCCTGCGCGGCGATCGGCTGAGCGACGGCCAGCCGTTGACCATCTATCCCGGCGAGGTGCCGGCGCGTCTGCCGGGCCAGGCCTTCTGGCAGCAGCAGGGATTTCAGTTTGAAAACTTTCGTCCGCAGGTCATGGATGTCGATCGGCCTTTACCGCACATTCGCCTCGACGCGGCGCTGGAATTTTTGATTGGAGATAAACTGCGATGAGCGAACCGTTAAAACCGCGGATTGATTTTGATGGTCCGCTGCAAGCGGAAAAAATTCCGCCGCTGAAAAGCGCCCGCGCCTTCGACACCCTGGAGGCCGACAACTTCGCGCCAGCGCGGCTGGTGACCGGCGAAGAGGAAGAGGGGGCGGCGGAAGCGGTGGTGGAGTCGGTCCTGCGACCCAAACGCAGCCTGTGGCGGCGGATGGTCAGCGCCGGACTGGCGATCTTCGGCGTCAGCGTCGTGGCGCAAGGCGTGCAGTGGACGGCTAACGCCTGGCAGACCCAGGACTGGATTGCGCTGGGCGGCTGCGTCGCCGGGGCGCTGATCGTCGGGGCCGGCGTCGGATCGGTGGCCACCGAGTGGCGCCGTCTGTGGCGACTGCGCCAGCGCGCCCACGAACGCGATGAAGCGCGCGATATGCTGCACAGTCACGCGGTCGGCAAAGCGAAAGCCTTTTGTGAGAAGCTGGCGCAGCAGGCCGGGCTGGATCAATCGCATCCGGCGCTGCAGCGCTGGTATGCCGCGATCCACGAAACGCAAAGCGATCGCGAAGTGGTGAGCCTTTATGCGCAGCTGGTGCAGCCGGTGCTCGATGCCCAGGCGCGGCGGGAAATCAGCCGTTCGGCGGCGGAGTCGACGCTGATGATTGCCGTCAGCCCGCTGGCGCTGGTGGATATGGCGTTTATCGCCTGGCGTAACCTGCGGCTGATCAACCGAATTGCCACGTTGTACGGCATTGAGCTCGGGTATTACAGTCGTCTGCGACTGTTTCGCCTGGTGTTGCTGAATATCGCTTTCGCTGGCGCCAGCGAACTGGTGCGCGAGGTGGGGATGGACTGGATGTCGCAGGATCTGGCGGCCCGGCTGTCGGCGCGCGCCGCACAGGGCATCGGTGCCGGACTGCTGACCGCCCGCCTCGGGATCAAGGCGATGGAGCTGTGCCGCCCGCTACCGTGGATTGCCGATGATAAACCGCGGCTCGGCGATTTTCGTCGCGAGCTGATTGGGCAGCTGAAAGAGACCCTGCAGAAAAGCAAAACCAGTCCGGAGAAGTAACCTCCGCTCAGAGACATTGCCGGGCGGCGGCTTCGCCTTGCCCGGCCTACCGGGCAGGTTGGATCCCGGCTCGCCCAGGCGTTCATTTAACCACTGACCGCCTGACTTTACGGCACAACGCCCATTTTTCCGCCATGCTGTCAATAATTGTTGACAGTTAGCTTCCCGAAAACTCATTCCTGTCCTATTATTCTCCCGTCATTGGCACTTTTAGGGTGAACACTCCCATGCGTCTTGAAGTCTTTTGTGAAGACCGTCTCGGTCTGACTCGTGAATTGCTCGATTTGCTGGTGCTGCGCGGCATTGATCTACGTGGTATCGATATTGACCCTATAGGCCGAATTTACCTCAATTTTGCCGAACTGGAGTTCGCCACGTTCAGCAGCCTGATGGCAGAGATCCGCCGTATCGCCGGCGTGACAGACGTGCGCACCGTGCCGTGGATGCCGTCTGAGCGTGAACACCTGGCGCTCAGCGCGCTGCTGGTGGCGATGCCGGAGCCGGTGCTGTCGCTGGACACCAAAGGCAGGGTGGAACTGGCCAACCCCGCCAGCTGCCTGCTGTTTGGCCAAAGCCAGGCGAAGCTGCGCAACCATCCGGTGGCCCAGTTGATCGCCGATTTTAACGTTCAGCGCTGGCTGGAGAGCAGCCCGCAGGAGACGCATGCGGAGCATGTGGTGGTGAATGGACAGAACTATCTGCTGGAAGTGACCCCGGTCTATCTGGAAGGGGAGCATAACGAACGGGTGCTGACCGGCGCCGTAGCGATGCTGCGCTCAACCGTGCGCATGGGACGCCAGCTGCAGACCATGACCAGCCAGGACACCAGCGCCTTCAGCCAGATCCTCGCGGTGGGGCCGAAAATGCGCCACGTGGTGGAGCAAGCGCGCAAGCTGGCGATGCTCAGCGCGCCGCTGCTGATTGTCGGCGACACAGGTACCGGCAAAGATCTGCTGGCCCATGCCTGCCATCTGGCCAGCCCGCGGGCGGGCAAACCTTATCTGGCGCTCAACTGCGGCTCCATTCCCGAGGACGCGGTCGAGAGCGAGCTGTTTGGCGACGCGCTGCAGGGTAAGAAGGGCTTCTTCGAGCAGGCCAACGGCGGCTCGGTGCTGCTGGATGAAATTGGCGAGATGTCGCCGCGAATGCAGACTAAGCTGCTGCGCTTCCTCAACGACGGCACCTTCCGCCGCGTTGGCGAGGATCATGAAGTGCACGTCGATGTGCGGGTGATCTGCGCGACGCAGAAAAACCTGGTCGAACTGGTGCAGAAAGGGCTGTTCCGCGAAGATCTCTACTATCGCCTCAACGTCCTGACGCTCTATCTGCCGCCGCTGCGCGACTGCCCGCAGGACATTATGCCGCTGACGGAGCTGTTCGTGGCCCGCTTTGCTGATGAGCAGGGCGTCCCGCGGCCGAAGCTCTCCGCCGATCTCAGTACGGTGCTCACCCGCTACAGCTGGCCCGGCAACGTTCGCCAGTTGAAGAATGCCGTCTATCGCGCACTGACCCAGCTGGAGGGATTTGAGCTGCGCCCACAGGACATTCTGCTGCCGGACCATGACGTCGCGTCGCTGCCGGTGGGCGAGGAGGCGATGGAAGGGTCGCTGGACGACATCACCCGACGCTTTGAGCGCTCGGTGCTGACCCAGCTCTATCGCAGCTATCCCAGCACCCGTAAGCTGGCGAAGCGGCTGGGGGTGTCGCATACCGCCATCGCCAATAAGCTGCGTGAATATGGTCTGAGTCAGAAAAAGGGCGACGAATAATCCCGCCAGGCCGGCGACCCTCGTTGCCGGCATCCTGGCCTGCAAAGCGGGCCAAACCTGTATATACTGGTTTTTTAATCCTTTTTCCGGGGTGGTGCATCTTGGCGTCGCGTCGCGCGATCGGGCAATGGCTGACATTGCTGCTGCTCTCTGTTCTCTTTTCCTCGCTGCTGTTACGCCTTCATTTGCCGGCAGCGCTACTGCTGGGGCCGCTGATCGCCGGTCTCATTTTGAGCCTGCGCGGAGTGAAGCTGAGCATTCCTCGTCCCTGTTATCTGGCGGCGCAGGCCATTGTCGGCTGCATGATTGCCCGGGCGATCAACCCCTCTGTTTTTGGTGTGCTGTTCAACAACTGGGCGCTGGTACTGGCGATCCTGTTGACCACCCTGGCGATTAGCGGGCTCACCGGCTGGCTACTGGTTCGCTATAGCGCGCTGCCGGGCGCCACCGGCGCCTGGGGAAGCTCTCCCGGCGGCGCGTCGGCAATGGTGGTGATGGCCCAGGAGTACGGCGCCGATGTGCGGCTGGTGGCGCTGATGCAGTATCTGCGGGTGCTGTTTGTCGTCGGCGCGGCGGCGCTGGTGGTGCGTTATGCGTTGGGCAATGAAGCGCAGGAAATGACTCAGGATATTGTCTGGTTTCCATCGTTGACCCTGAATTTCCCTTTCACGCTGCTGCTGACGGCGCTAGCCTGTTGGCTGGGCATGCGGCTGCGCATCCCCTCCGGGGCCATGCTGTTGCCGATGCTGCTCGGCGCGCTGGTCCAGGGCAGCGGCTGGGTGATGCTGGAGCTGCCGGAGTGGCTGCTGGCGATAGCCTATGCGGTGCTGGGCTGGACGGTGGGGCTGCAGTTTAATAAAGCCATTTTTCTGCTGGCGCTGAAGACGCTGCCGCAGATTATCGCCTCTATTCTTGGGCTGATCCTGATGTGCGCCCTGATGGCCCTTGCCCTGACCCACATTCTGCAGATGGACTTTATGACCGCCTATCTGGCCACCAGCCCTGGCGGCCTGGACACGGTGGCGATTATCGCCGCCGGCACCCGGGCGGATATGTCGTTCATTATGGCGCTACAGACGTTGCGGCTGTTTACCATTTTACTGACCGGCCCGGCGATGGCGCGGGCTATCTCCCGCTATGCGCCACGGCAATAAAAAAGCCCCCGCAGAGCGGGGGCTGAGTACATAGATTGTCCGCGGGCGTGATGCGCCCGGGCACTCTGTTATCAGGCTTTCAGGGCGGCCAGCGCGGCGTCGTAGTCCGGCTCTTCGGTGATTTCATTCACCAGCTGGCTGTAGACGACCTGATCATTTTCATCGATAACGACCACGGCGCGAGCGGCCAGGCCAGCCAGCGGACCGGCGGCGATGGCGACACCGTAGTCAGCGAGGAACGACGCGCCGCGCAGCGTGGAAAGGGTCACCACGTTGCTCAGGCCTTCCGCGCCGCAGAAGCGGGACTGGGCGAACGGCAGGTCAGCGGAAATGCACAGCACCACAGTGTTGTCCAGTTCAGCGGCCAGCTGGTTGAATTTACGCACTGATGCGGCACACACGCCGGTATCAATGCTCGGGAAAATATTCAGTACTTTACGTTTGCCGGCGTACTGGCTCAGCGCGACGTCAGAGAGATCTTTGGCGACCAGCGTAAACGGCTGCGCTTTAGCGCCTGCCTGCGGAATGGTGCCCTGAACAGAAACGGGGTTGCCCTGGAAATGCACGGTTTGTGACATGGTTATCTTCCTGTTTACATATAGTTAACGTCACGAGTAGTGTATGACATCCGCCAGCTACACGGCAAACCCTATTTAACATTGACCAGAGAGGACAAGGGAATGCGCAACGTGCGAGTGTATGAGGAAGCCTGGCCGCTACATACCCCTTTTGTGATCGCCCGCGGCAGCCGCAGCGAGGCAAAAGTGGTGGTGGTGGAACTGGAGGAGGACGGTGTGAAAGGGGTGGGCGAATGCACGCCTTATCCCCGCTATGGCGAGAGCATCGCTTCGGTCATGGCCCAGGTGATGGCGATCGGCGAGCAGCTGGAAGCGGGCCTCACCCGCGAACAGCTGCAGCGGCTGCTGCCGGCAGGCGCCGCGCGCAATGCCGTTGACTGCGCGCTGTGGGATCTGCAGGCGCGGCGCGAAGGCAAAACCTTGTCCCAGTTGCTGGGCGTGGCGTTGCCCAACCGGGTGATCACCGCCCAAACGGTGGTCATTGGTACGGCGGATCAGATGGCGGCCAGCGCCGCGGCGCTGTGGCAGAAAGGTGCCCAGCTGTTGAAAGTGAAGCTTGACGACCGGCTGATCAGCGAGCGGTTAATCGCTATCCGTCAGGCGGCGCCGGAGGCTACGCTGATTGTCGACGCCAATGAATCCTGGCACAGCGAGGGGCTGGCGGCGCGCTGTCAGCTGCTGGCGGACCTCGGCGTGGCGATGCTCGAGCAGCCGCTCCCGGCTGACGCCGATGCGGCGCTGGAAAACTTCGTTCATCCGTTACCGATTTGCGCCGACGAGAGCTGCCATACCCGGGAGAGCCTGCCGCGGCTGCGCGGGCGCTATGAGATGGTCAATATCAAACTGGATAAAACGGGCGGTCTGACCGAAGCGCTGGCTCTGGCCGGGGAGGCGGAACGGCAGGGGTATGCGCGGATGCTGGGCTGTATGCTCTGCACCTCGCGCGGGATCGCCGCCGCACTCCCGCTGGCGCCGCTGGCGCGCTTCGCTGACCTCGACGGTCCGACATGGCTGGCGGTGGACGTTGAGCCGGCGCTGCGGTTCAGCACCGGCGTGCTTCATCTTTAAGCCTGCCAGCGCAGCAGATCGGTCATCGCCGGCAGGTAACGCTCCGTTGCCTCGTCGGCGGAGACCGGTGGGAACTCGGCGGTGATGCAGGGGAGCCCGATATCCGCGCACCAGCTGCCAAAGGAGCCCGGCGTGTCGTAGCCCACGCTGCCCACCAGCGGCAGGGAGAAGGCGTTGGCCAGCCAGTGCCCCAGCGGGCTGTGGCCCGGGTCTTCGATACAGGCCAGCGGATCGTGAAAGGAGACCACCCACGCCGGATGGATCTGGTGGATCAACTGACACAGGGCCTGGGTCTCCCGCTCCGAACCCGGCTGCTCGCCGGTCAACAGCACCACGTCGCGTTCCTCTGCCGCGCTGTTCCAGCGATAAACCGTTTCCCCTTGTTTCCAGTTAGCGGCCGGAAAGTTACGGTTGAGGTCAACGCCGCGGGCGTTGGCACGCAGCCCGAGCTGACAGCCGTCAGGGTTGACCGTTAGCACCACGTGGTGACGGCGCAGCTCGGGTTTCAGGGTGCGCAGGGCGCAGGAGAGGGTCACAATCGACGAATTTTCATCACCGTGGGTGCCGGCAATAATCAGGCCGCTACGGCTGTCGGCCTGCGGCGCAGGAAACCACAGCAGCGGCGCGCCTAGTTCCGAGCTGCCGTACTGCCGGGTTCCCGGCGGAAAGTCGCCGCGCTGCGGACGAGGACGTGAAATAGACATAGGGCTTCCTGTGTGTCGTTATTATTCAGTGTTGGCGAAAAGCGTGTCGGGATCAAACCCATTCCCTGAGGCGTGAAATCCGACGACACATCAATTTTCTATCATATGTCGTTTGCAATTTCAGGTGATGAAACAAATAATTATCGCTCTGTTGGCGGTATTTTTTTCATTTTAAAGGGGATCTTATGAAGTATCCTGTCGCTTTGACATGCGGCGCGCTGTGGTTAGCCAGCGTATCTTCTTTAGCCTGGGCGGCGGACGTACCGCCGGGCACGGTACTGGCGGAAAAACAGCTGTTAGTACGCCATATCAAAGATGAACCCGCCTCGTTAGATCCCGCCAAAGCGGTGGGCCTGCCGGAAATCCAGGTGATCCGCGATCTGTTTGAAGGTTTAGTCAATCAGGATGCGAAAGGCAACCTGGTTCCAGGCGTGGCGACCCGCTGGCAGAGCAACGATAACCGCGTCTGGACCTTTACCCTGCGCGATGACGCGCGCTGGTCCGACGGCACGCCGGTTACCGCCGAGGATTTCGTCTATAGCTGGCAGCGTCTGGTGGATCCGAAAACCACTTCGCCGTTCGCCTGGTTCGCGGCGCTGGCGGGGATCGCCAACGCGCAGAACATTATCGACGGCAAAGCCGCGCCGGAGACCCTGGGGGTTACCGCCGTCGACGCCCACACTCTGCGGGTGCAGCTGGATAAACCACTGCCGTGGTTCAGCAACCTGACCGCCAGCTTTGCCTTCTACCCGGTACAGAAGGCGAATGTCGACAGCGGCGCGAACTGGACGCGGCCCGGCAGCCTGGTGGGCAACGGCGCCTATGTTCTGAAAGATCGCGTGGTCAATGAAAAGCTGGTGGTGGTGCCGAACACGCACTACTGGGATAACGCCAAAACGGTGATCCAGCAGGTCACCTTTGTGCCGATCAACCAGGAGTCCGCCGCCACCAAGCGCTATCTCGCTGGCGATATCGATATCACCGAATCTTTCCCGAAAAATATGTATCAGAAACTGCTGAAGGATATTCCGGGGCAGGTATATACCCCGCCGCAGCTGGGTACCTACTATTACGCTTTCAATACCCAAAAGGGGCCGACGGCGGACGAGCGGGTGCGACTGGCGCTGAGCATGACCATCGATCGCCGGGTGATGGCGGAGAAAGTACTGGGAACCGGGGAAAAACCGGCCTGGCGTTTCACGCCGGACGTGACGGCGGGCTTCACCCCCCAGCCGTCGCAGTTTGAGAGTATGAGTCAGGCCGAACTTAATGCCCAGGCGAAAGCCCTGCTGGCTGCCGCCGGCTATGGCCCGAATCGTCCGCTGAAGCTGACGCTGCTGTATAACACCTCTGAGAATCACCAGAAGATTGCCATCGCGGTGGCGTCGATGTGGAAGAAAAACCTCGGCGTGGAGGTGAAGCTGCAGAACCAGGAGTGGAAAACCTATATCGACAGCCGTAACACCGGCAATTTCGACGTGATCCGCGCTTCGTGGGTAGGGGACTACAACGAGCCGTCCACCTTCCTGTCGCTGCTGACCTCCACCCACAGCGGCAATATCTCGCGCTTTAACGATCCGGCGTACGACAAAATCCTCGCCCAGGCGGCGGTGGAGAATTCGGCCAAAGCGCGTAACGACGATTACAACGCGGCGGAGAAGATCATTATGGTCAAAGCGCCGATTGCGCCGATCTACCAGTACACTAACGGCCGGCTGATTAAGCCGTGGCTGAAAGGCTACCCGATCACCAACCCGGAAGATGTGGCCTACAGCCGTACCATGTATATCGTGAAGCACTAACCGGTCGTGGTTGCCTGATAATGTCAGGCAACCCTTGCTACGCCGGTAGCGAAAAGCCCATCAGATCTGCCGAAGAGGAGTAATACCGAGCCGTTTCCTCCTCCATCACGCTCGTAAGCAGTTCGTTAACCTTTATCTTATGTCCGGGCAAATTTCGCCGCGCTTTGGCAATAATTTCCCCATCGCTAAGCGGCCGCTCGGCGCTGCCCAGGGGTTTGTAGCGTTCCTGCACTGCATATTCGCCACGTGAGTTTGTGACCACAACGCGCGCGCCAGGCTGGCGTGCCGGACCGTTCATCCGTTGTGTAAATTCAGGTGTGACAGTGGCCGTGACTTTATCCGCCAGCGCCAGCAAGGCTGGGTTTTGCATATTGTCTTCAGTATACCAGTCGGCACCCGGCGCCAGGCCAGCGGCGATCGCTGCCAGCGTCCACGGCAGGCTGAACTGCGCGTCGGTCACCGTTTGCGGCCGATAATCCATCATATCATTGACCAGGCGGGGGAAGCTTTGTACCTCAATGGTGCGGAGATCCGCAACGGACCAGCCGGTCTGCTGCATGATGCCCTCCATGCATTCCAGCGCGCAGGCCAGCCAGCGGCAGGCGGGATATCGCTTAAAGCTACCGTAGCCAGCGTACCAGTGCCTGCCGAGCTCATCGGTCAACCTGTCTGGCGCGAACTGGTCGGAGCCAATCATCCGCCAGAAACCCTGTTCGCCATCGAGTACATCAAGGCTGCCGCTGAGGCCTTGCTGCGCCATTATCACCGCCTGCACGGCGGCTTGCGCGGCGGGCGCCACGGCATCTTTGAGCGACAGCAGCGGCCGTTGTCGCCAGTTATACTGGTGCAGACTGGGGAGCGGTGTTAACGCGGCGGCCAGGCCCACCGCGTGATGTAATTGCTCAGGGTTTAACCCCAACAACCGACCGGCCACCACGGCTGCGCCGATGGATTGATGCTGCGCCACGCCGTAGACCTGGCTGAAGCGTTCTGCCGAAGGCTGGATGGCGTGGATGAGCCGGTTATTCACCTCGAAACCGGCCGCCAGGGTGGTAATCAGCACGTCCTGAGCTACCGGCTCAGGATTGAGGTCAAGCGCAACCATCGCGGCGGCAACCAGTGTGGCCCCCGGATGGCCGAGCCCTTTGCCGTCGATCTCCACACCGTCATCGTGATCCAGGCCGTTTATCATGGCGGCGTTCGCGAACGCGGCCGCCAATGGGCTGAAACCGGACTCACCGAAGACGCTACAGTGACCGTTTCCGCCAAATAGCCGGGAGGCGCGTATCATCGGTTCGCTGACCCGGTGGCCACTGGCCGCCCAACCGCAGGCGAGGGCATCCAGTAAATGCAGTCGAATTTTGCGCCGAACGGGAGCCGGGATAGCTGGCGCAGATAAGGTACTGGCAAAATTGACCAGCTGGCGTGTTGCGGAAATAGTCATGGTTACTCAACGTTTGAAGTAGCGGCTGCGGATCCGGCGCTCGGCATAGCTTGCCAGCAGTGACAGCGGAAGAATGGTGGCGACGAAAAACAGCGCCACAAAAGTCAGTGTCTCCAGAGGGCGGAAGGTGGCGGTACTCAGCCGTTGCCCTTGATAGAGGATCTCACCCGTTGCGATATAACTTGCCAGCACGGAATTCTTAACCGACATCACGCACTGGCTGACAAACGCCGGTAAAATTCGCAAAAAGGCTACCGGCGCGGTAATGCGAACTAATACTTTCAGCGGTGACATCCCCACCGACAGGCCCGCTTCGACCAGACCATGATCGACCGATTGCATACCAGAACGAAATATTTCAGCGAAAAATACGCTGCCATATAACGAGATGGCGAGGACACAGGTCAGATACGAGGAGAGGGTCAGGCCGAACAAAATGGGCAGACAGTAGTAGGCCCAGACAATCAGCACCAGAGGGGGGATTGAACGCACAATCTCAATCAACCCCTGGGTGGGTAAGCGGATGACCGCCCTGGACGCGCCGCGCAACGGGGCCAGCAGCGCTCCGCCAAGAATGCTTAACGTGACTGAGGCCAGCACAATTTTAAAGGTGGTCAATATCCCTTCCAGCAAAACCGCGTGATATTGCCACAGTATTGAGAAATCCCAGTGATAAGACATTAGCGCAGCTCCTCTGCCGTTACGCCGGACAGCGTCATAAAGCGTCGGATAGGGGCATCGGGCGGCCGTGACCAGATCTCCTGAGGGGATGCTTCTTCCACCAGTTTGCCATTATCCATCAACAGCAGCCGACTACATACCTGCAGGGCAAAACGCATTTCATGGGTAACCACCAGCATGGTGGTGCCGCTGGCCGCCAGTTCGGAAATAACGGACAACACCTCCCCGACAGATTCCGGATCGAGTGCGGAAGTCGGTTCGTCAAACAGGATCACTTGCGGCGCCATGGCCAGGGCGCGGGCGATAGATACCCGCTGCTGCTGACCGCCTGAAAGTTGAACCGGGAAGTCTCCGGCTTTTTCTTGCAGGCCCATACGCGTGAGCAGCGCCATGGCTTTTTCGATGGCTTTTTTACGCGGCAAGCCCAGGACCTGTACCGGACCTTCAATAATATTCTGCAATACACTGCGGTGTGGCCACAGATTAAAGTGCTGGAATACCATTGTCATTGAGGCACGCTGGCGCGCTAATGTGCGCTGTGTGACCTGTTTTCTCTGCGCGCCGTGAAAGCCTATTTCTTCCTCACCCAGCCAAATATGCCCACTATCCGGGACTTCAAGCATGTTCAGGCAACGCAGCAGGGTGGATTTACCCGCGCCGCTGCGGCCAATGATGCCAATCACCTCCGAGGGACGAACCGCGAAGGAAACATCATCTATAATTTTATTACCTGAAAATGATTTGCTAAGCGCTTCAATTTTCAGTAACGGTAATAATGATTGTGGGTTCATCAGAGTTATTTCGCTGGGTGAGTATATTTCTGCCATATTTTTTTCAGCGTGCCGTCTTTATCCAGCTGTTCGAGCCGTCCATTCAGCCACGCCTGTAATTCCGGTCGTTCTTTACGCAGGCCCATATTGGTTGCCTGTTCTTTGACCGGCTGTGGAATAATCATCGTGCCCTGATGACGCTTTTGAATATATTGCGCCATCTGGATATCGTTAGTGACGATGGCATCCGCGCGGCCGCTCTCCATCTGGAGCTGCATGTTGTCGCTATCGGGAACGATAATCCACTGGGCTTTGTCCAGTTGAGGCTGCAGCAGCGTGACGGCTGCCGAGCCATCAATCGCGCTGAGCCTGGTCTGCGAAGTGTTGATGGTGTCCCAGCGCTGATATTTCTGCGTCTCTTTTTCCAGAGTCAGGACGCCCATCTGGTGCGAGCCCATAGGGCGGGTAAAGTCGACGGCTTTGGCCCTTTCTGGCGTATTATTAAAACCACCTAAAATATCGAAGCGGTTGGACTGTAAACCCGCGACGGCGGTGCCCCATTGCGTATCAACGTATTCAATCTTGATATCGGTGTTTTTAAATATCGCCTGCACAACATCCGGAACCAGCCCGGTCCACTGGTTGGTCAGCAGATCTTTCTGATACCACGGCGGTGCGTTGACCGCACCGACGCGGATCACATGGTCTGGCAGAATCGTATTGATTTCTTCCCCGGCCTGAGCAGGAGACTGGGCTAAGAACATCCCCGGTATAAGCAACAATATCGACATGAAGCGTGACGTGAAAAATTTCATTTTATGCCCTCTGGTGAATATAATTATGGATTCTATAACCCTGAGTGCATATTTTTTAAATGCATAATCAGCATATCGTTATCAGGAAAATGGCAATGACACCCAAGCAACTCGAGGTCTTTATCAGTATCGTTCAGCTAGGTTCAGTGACAGCGGCAGCGGCGCAGCTGGCCATGTCGCAGCCTTCGGTGAGTAAAAGCCTGGCGCTTATCGAGCAGCAGATGGGGTTCAGCCTGTTTGAGCGCTATCAAGGGAAGATGCAGCCAACCGCGGAAGCCAGAGCGCTGTATAAAGAGGCGCTGCGCGTGCATCAGGACCGGCTTCGTTTTGAGCGTTTTGTTGATCACATCCGCCAGTATCGCGTTGGTCAGTTGCGGGTCTGTGCCACGCCTGCGCTGGCGCTGAATATATTGCCGCTGGCGGTGGCGCGTTTTCGGCAGAGCTTTCCGGATTATGGTGTGGTGGCGGATATGTGTCTCAACAATGAAATTGAGACGGCGGTTGAAGAAGGGCGTTACGATCTCGGTTTTCTGGTGAAACCCGGCTACGAACCAGAGGAGAACCCGTTGGCCATCTGCCGGGGTGAAATGGTGTGTGTGCTGCCCGGGCAGCATCCGCTGGCGCAGCAGACGGAAATCCATTGGCAGGATATCCCGACACGCGACCTGGTGTATATCACGACCGACGCGCGGCTGGTTGCCATGATTGCCGAAGAGGTGCCGGCGTTCCGCCAGCGCCAGGTGGCGGCGGTAGAAACCAACCGCTACAGCATGGCGATTAATCTTGTCAGACACGGCAACAACAGTATGACTATTGTTGACAGTTTTTCTCTACAGGGCGTCGACACCAGCGGTCTGGCGGTGCGGCCGTTCCGTCATGCGTTGCCGGTGTCTGTCGTCGCGGTGACGGATGGACACAGCACCCTGTCGCAGCCGGGCGAAGTGTTTGCGAAAGTGATGACGGAATTAATGGCTGAAACGTGAGATCAGCGTGAGGCTCTGTGGCTGGCCGCTCATGCAGGTTCATCACTATTCTGCAACGCGAACTTTCACCCCAGTCACGGTGCGCTAACCCACCGGGAGTGGTGTCTGTGGTTTACCGCCAGGCCGCCTTCCAGTACTTTTGTTGAATAGTAGAGGGAAGGGAGCGGATCGATGCATCTGGATTTTCGCCAGTTACGCAATTTTGTAGCGCTAGTGGAGTACGGCAGTTTTAATCGTGCGGCGGAGGCGGTTTGCCTGTCGCAATCGGCGTTTAGCCGCAGCATTCAGGCGCTGGAGCAGAGTGTCGGTCATCCTTTATTCGACCGCCAGAGCAAGCTACCGACGCTCACGCTGCACGGGCAAAAGCTGCTGCCTTATGCGCGCCGTTTTCAGGAACTCAATATTGAGCTTAGTAGCCAGCTGCGTGAGGCGGACGATGCGCAAAATGGCGAGGTCGCTTTTGGCTGCGGCCCGGCTCCCGGCGCGAGGCTGATTCCGACGGCCATCGGAGAGTTTCATCGTCTTTTGCCGCAGGCGAGGGTGCGTTTTCACATTGATAACTGGCTTGCTCTGCATCAGGCGCTTACCTCCCAGCACTATCCTTTTGTGGTCGCCGATAGCTGGCAGGCCGAGCTTGACCCGCAGTTACGCGTGCAGCCGCTTAGCCCACAACGCTGTTTCTTTGTCTGCCATGCCGAACATCCGCTGGCAAAACAGGGGACGATCTCGATTCAGGAGATGTTGCGCTACCCTTTTGCCGCCCCCTATTTGCCGCCGGGGGTACGCAAGGTACTGGCGACCCTCAGCCAGCAACAGGACTTTACGCCCGCGATCCAGTGCGACCATATTTACGCGCTGCTTTCCACTCTGGCGCAAACCCACGCGATAAGCTTCGCCAGCGAGGACGGCTTCGCGTTGTGCCAGCACAGCCATCGGCTGGTGAAACTGGAACTTAGCGATCTGCCAGATGAGTGGCGGCTAATGCAGACCCGGTTTGCCATTATCTCCCCGGTTCACGCGATTCAGCCGCCGCTGGTTGAGAGGCTGATTGAGATTATCCTCCATACCGACCGTCAGCATCAGCTTCAGCTGCTGGCGCAGGAGGAGGGGGATTAACCGGCGTTTTTCGCCTCACCTTTGGCATCGTACGGTGGCCAGCGGTTTTCCAGTTGCTGCGTTTTCAGCGCCTGCTCGACAAACTGGCCGTCCACCCACTGCTTAACGTCAAAAGCGCTGCGGATCAGACGACCCGATTTAGCCTGCTCGACGCTACTGCTGAAGCTGTCGGTCAGGAACGGGTCAATACGCGGTGAGGTGGTAAAGTTCAGATCCTGTGGCTGCAGCGCTTCCAGAAATAACGCCTTGGGGATCTGGCTTTGCTGCGCCATCTCGGCAGACCAGGCGTCTCGATTAGCCGGATCGCTGATTTCAGCGGCATTCTTCACCAGCACATTAACGATCTGCTGAGTCGCCTGCGGCCAGGTCTCGATAAACGTCTGCGTGCCGAGGAACCCCGCCTGAGTGGTGTTCTGGCGGCCTGAATCGCCGCTTTTAACCACCACATCAATTTTGTCGCCGCGTAGCGCCAGCAGGGAGACGCCTCCCCATACCGCATCGACGCGACCGGCCGCCAGCGCCGCTTTACCCGCGTTCCAGTCAAGGTTGATGACCTGCAAACTGCGCTCATTGAGGCCGGCGGTTTGCAGCGCCCGGTCAAAGGCCAGCTGGTCCGCCGTACCGCGATAGACCGCCACCCGTTTGCCTTTCAGGTCGGCCAGCGTTTTAATACCCGAGGCTTTGGTTACCGCGAGCCAGGATTCCGAGCCGCGGCTGCCCAGAAGCAGGCGTGTCGGCAGACCATTGGCCTTACCGATAATCGCCGCCAGATCGCCGAGGTAAACAAAATCAAGCTGTCGGTTGGCTAACGCTTCATTCACCGCCGGGCCTGCCCCCTTGAAAAACTGCCACTGCACTTCCACACCCTGCGGTTTAAATACCTCTTCCAGCTGATGGCGGATAAACGCCATGCCGACCGGCCCCTCAATAAAAGGTTGACTGCCGGCGCTCTGATCCGGCACGCCGATGCGAATGGTTCGTAGCGTCTCGGCCTGGGCGTTTGCCGCCAGACCGATGACCGCGACCAATGCCAGCAAGGTG
Organism: Klebsiella sp. w6; assembly: GCF_033100215.1. Taxonomy (NCBI): domain Bacteria; kingdom Pseudomonadati; phylum Pseudomonadota; class Gammaproteobacteria; order Enterobacterales; family Enterobacteriaceae; genus Klebsiella; species Klebsiella sp. w6. Next base: position 3,204,793 of record NZ_CP136907.1, on the reverse strand, counting down.
CGGCTAAAAAATGCTTTCATCATAACGTATTGCTCCCTTGAGTTTTTTTCTCACCCTAAAGAGCCGGCGGGCCGTGTGTTAAATGCTTTTATTCGCCAAGCATGGGTGAAAAAAAGCTAAATCAGACGCCGCGTACCCGCCAGGCTGAAATGCATTCGATGCATCGGGATTATTCACCTTACGCAATAGCGGGGCAGCGTGAGTCACGTTTTCATAGCGGCATCACTTTCCGATGAGTGGACCGATATGTCGCAGATGATCTTTAGAACCGATGCCCCTGGCAGGCCGGGTTTCCGGCTTAACGGCTGGCCGTGGCTGCTGCCAGCGCTACTGTTGTTGCTGTGGTACATCGCCGCCCGCGAGGGATGGATGCCCGCGCAAATTTTGCCCGCCCCGTCGGTGGTTGCCGATACCGCATTGTCGCTGCTGAGCGGCGATCTGCTGGCGCAGTGGGGATTTAGTCTCCAGCATCTGGCGCTTGGCCTGCTGCTGGGCGCCATCGCCGGCACGCTGCTCGGGGCGCTGTTTGGCCTGGTGCCAGCGGCCGCGCAGCGGGTGGAACCGCTGTTCTACGCGCTGGCGCAAATTCCGACGCTCGGTTGGATCCCGCTATTGATGGTGCTGTTCGGGATTGATAACGGCCTCAAGCTGGCGGTTATCGTGAAAACCACTGTGGTGCCGATGACCATCAACACTCAGCAGGCGGTAGCCAGCGTGCCGCAGACCCTGAGCGAAGCCAGCAGGGTGATGAACTTCTCCCGCTGGCAGCGGCTGCGCTGGCTGGTGATCCCGGCAAGCCTGCCGGGCTGGTTTACCGGTCTGCGTCTGGCGCTTTCGCAGGCCTGGGTATCGCTTATCGTTGTCGAGCTGTTGGCTTCTTCCGAAGGTATTGGCTACCTGATGGTCTGGGGCCGCCAGCTTTTTCAGCTGGATATCGTCTTTGTCACCATCGCGGTGGTTGGCCTGAGCGGCATGCTGATGGAGTGGGCGGCGAATCGGGCCTGTTCCCGACTGGTGTTCTGGCCGCAGCCAGCCGCCGGACGCCTGGCGTGGAAACCGCAGGCCAGCTGGCGGGCGTTACCGCTGCCGATAGTCCTGCTGGCGCTGTGGCAGCTGGCCAGCCAGTGGGGCTGGATTGATAGCGGATTATTTTCTTCGCCGCTGGCGGTGGCGGCACGTTTTGTTCAGGGGATCCTGAGCGGAGAGCTGAGCGCCGCGATGCTGGCCAGTCTGGGGAGAGCGGTTGTCGGCGGCGCGCTGGGGATTGCCGGCGGTTTGCTCTGCGGGCTGCTGCTGGCGCTGCGTCCACGCGCCGGACAAATTTTTACCCCCACGCTTAACGTGCTGCGCCATATTGCTCTGTTTGCCTGGCTGCCGCTGCTGACGGCATGGGTGGGTAACGATAACGGCGGCAAAATCGTCTTTATCGCGCTGGCGTCGTTCTTTCCTATGTTCTTCAGCACTCTGCAGGCGGTGCTTCAGCGAAACCCGCAACTCGATGAAGTCGCCAGGGTGCTGCGGCTGGGCGAATTCGCGCGCCTGCGCCGGGTCATTCTTCCCGGTGCCGCGCCGGGGATCTTCGCCGGTCTGCGGCTGGCGCTGATTTATGCCTGGCTTGGCAATATCGGCGCGGAATATTTCATGTCCTCCGGCGTCGGGATCGGCAGCCTGATGATCAATGCCCAGCAGCTGCTGGATATGCCCACTATTCTCTGCGGCATGGTGCTGGTCGGTATCACCGGCGCGGCGCTGGATAAAGCCGGACGTTTACTGGAAATGCGCGCCACCCGCTGGCGTCAACAGGAGCAGTTATGACCTCTTCAACTCTGGTCTCTTTTCGCCATGTGCGTAAATCCTGGCAACAGGTGACGGCGCTACAGAATTTCAACCTGGATATCGCCGCCGGTGAACTGGTCGCGCTGGTGGGCAGCAGCGGCTGCGGTAAATCGACGCTGCTACGGATGCTGGTGGGCCTTGAGTCTGCCACCCAGGGGGATATTTGTATTAACGGCGAGCCGGTCACCGGCGTGGGCAAAGAGCGCGGCATTGTGTTTCAGGAGCCGCGCCTGTTCCCGTGGCTTAACGTGCTCGACAACGTGATGCTCGGCCTGGCAGATGAAAAGCTCACCCGGGCGGCGAAGCGCCAGCGGGCACTGGAGATGCTGGCGCGCGTGCAGCTCAGCGAGTTCGCCAGCGCGCTGCCCGCGCAGCTTTCCGGCGGCATGGCCCAGCGGGTGGCTATTGCCCGCGGTCTGGTGGCCCGCCCGCAGATCCTGATGCTCGATGAGCCTTTCGGCGCGCTGGATGCCCTGACGCGTCACACCCTGCAGCAGGAACTTTTACAGATCCACCAAAGCGCGGGAACCACCACGTTACTGGTGACGCACGATGTGGAAGAGGCCGTCGCCCTGGCCGATCGCGTCGTCGTGCTCTCCCCGCGTCCGGGGCGGATACGAGAAATCGTGAACCTGGCGCTGCCTCATCCGCGCCAGCGTGATGATGACTCATTTACCGCCGCCTGCCGCCACATTCGCAACCTGATTACTTCTGTCTGATTTTATTATTTAAGGAGCAACATATGGGACATCCTTCCGTTTACCCGACCAGCGCCACACTTTATGATCCGCAGCGCGCCTGGAGCGGCTATACCCTTTTCCAGGCCACCGAACACGGCGCGGTACTGGTGGATATGAATGGTCACGTGGTGCGGGAATGGCCTGAACTGCATGGGTTTCCCAACAAAATTCTGCCCGGCGGCGCCATCCTTGGCCACAGCGGCGAGCGCGACCCGCGCTATGGCATGCAGGATATGCTCGATCTGATCCAGGTGGACTGGGAGGGCAACGTGACCTGGAAATTCGACCACTACGAACAGGTCAGCGACCCTGGCAATGAAACGCGTTGGATGGCGCGCGCTCATCACGACTATCAGCGAGCGGGTAACCCCGTCGGCTACTACGCGCCGGGGCTGGAGCCGCAGGTCGATGGCGGCAATACCCTGATCCTCGCCCACACCAATCTGGTGAATGAAGCGATCTCCGACAAGCTGCTGCTGGACGACACCATTATTGAAGTCGACTGGCAGGGCAATGTGGTCTGGGAGTGGCGCTGCAGCGACCATTTTCATGAGCTGGGCTTCGACGATGCGGCGCGCACCGCGCTGTACAATAACCCGAATATGCGCGCCAGCGGCGGCGGAATGGGCGACTGGATGCATATCAACTCGATGTCGGCGCTGGGGCCGAATAAATGGTATGACGCCGGCGATGCGCGCTTCCATCCCGACAACATTATCTGGGACGCCCGCGAATCCAATATTATCGCCATTATCGATAAGCAGAGCGGCAAAATTGTCTGGCAGCTCGGCCCGGACTACAGCAAACCGGAGCTGAAGCACATCGGCTGGATCATCGGCCAGCATCATGCGCATATGATCCCGCAGGGGCTGCCGGGGGCGGGCAATATCCTGATTTTCGACAACGGCGGTTGGGCCGGATACGGTGCGCCTAACCCGGCATCGGCGGATGGGGTGAAAAACGCCTGGCGCGATTATTCTCGGATCCTTGAGATCAACCCGCTGACCCTCGATATTGAGTGGCGCTACTCGCCTTATGAAGCGGACCTGCCGCAACCGACTGATTCATACCGCTTCTACAGTCCGTATATCAGCAATATGCAGCGCCTGGAAAATGGCAATACGTTGATTAACGAAGGTTCGAACGGCCGCATTTTTGAAGTGACCCGCGATCACGACATTGTCTGGGAATACATTTCGCCGTTCTGGGGTAAGACGCTGAATAATAATATGGTTTACCGCGCCTACCGCATTCCTTACGCGTGGATCCCGCAGCTTGCGCAACCGCAGGAGACGCCGATTGCGGCAGTTGATGTCCGCACTCTGCGTCAGCCGGGCGCGGCGGCGGCGGGCCCGGCGCAGAGCGTGGTGCGCGTGGCGGGCGTACAGCCGTACAGTAAAAGCGCCGATGCGCTGTGCGTCGCAACCGATAACGATACTCTGCGCCGCAGTCCGAAGCTGTTCCGCGTTGCGGAAAGCGCATTCCGGCCGATAAGCGCGGCGAGTGAACTGGAGGGTGAACGACCCGTGCTGCTGTTCGTTGGCGCGGAGCGCTGTGTGCACTGCCGTAAACTCTGGCAGCTACTGGCCCATGAAAAACTCAGCCAGCGGATTGCTCAGTTTGAAACGCGCTATCTGGATGCCGACCTGCATCAGGAACTGGCCAGCGACCTCGGCGTACGCGGCCTGCCGACGCTGCTGTTGATAACATCGGGGCAGCCGATATCGCGCGCACCGACGCAATACTCAGTGGCAAGTCTGCTCAACTGGTTGAACAGTGTCAGTTTGTGATGCTGCCCGGGTAAGAGGATAACTGTGGCGCTGCGGCTTGCAGCGCCAGTTTCTCCCTCTCTCCCTCTCTGGCTACAGCAGAAAGCGCACTTTTCTGGCAGTATGGCCGACTGATACCAGGTCCAACCCTCTGAAAGCGAAGCATCAGAAGATCTCATCTGCTGGGTTTTTGTCATGATGCTCAACGTATTCGGCAATCATGCCATCCGGATGCCGAACCAGCATGTTCCAGCCGGTGGGCACGGCCTTCACCGGATTGATAATCGTTGCTCCGGTGGAAGGCAGATGTTTCTCCCAGGCGGTAATGTCGTTGACCAGGAAAGTGGCCTCGGTGGCGCGAAAAGGCGCCAGGCTTTGCTCGGTTCCGCCGATTAAAAGCACTGAACCCACCTGCGCCAGTTTGAGATCGTATTCGGGATAGTCGAAACGCAACCTTGCCTTCTGCGCGATAAGGTTTTCATAAAACGAAACGGTCTCTTCAAAGCGGGTAATCAGCACGCATCGACGGACCAGGATATTGAGGACTTTCATTACGCCTCCTTCGCCATTGACTGAGAGTTAGCGTAGCAGCCCTGAGGTGGAAAGGAATGCTTAAGCGTTTTGGAGGTATTTCAACAACAGGCGTGGGTAGGCGAAGAAAAAGGGTTTGCGTAGCAGGGAAATATGCGTTTTTTAACTCGTTACGAAGCGGTGCTGTATTATAACTTTATGATCACATAGGTAAGTCGCAAAATTGATACTGATATCAGATCATTTCCGCCTCGCCTAACAATTTGCATGGTTCGGAATTAAGCGAAAGCTCTGAGTTCAGACCCCTCCACCAACCGCTACCGGTGGTCTGCTGCCTGCAGGCAACCTCAGCTACATTCGCAATGTATCAATGACCGCTCTCAGCGCGGGCGACACATTGCGGTGCGGGTAATAGAGAAATGAACCTTCCAGACGCTGGCTATAACGCTGGAGCACCCGGATAAGTGTGCCCTGGGCTAGATCGTCGGTAATCAGCTCTTCCGGGACATAGGCCAGCCCCAGACCGAGCCTCGCCGCTTTGGCCTCCATATAGCTATCGGCGAAAGCCCACTGTCCCTGAGGCGGGTGGGTGATTTTTTTGCCATCCACATTAAGTTCCCAGGCGTAAAGGCTGCCGTCGCCGAACTGATAAGCGATGCAGGGGTGGGCGACTAAATCGGCGGGCGTTTGTGGAAAGCCGTAGCGGCGAAAATGTTCCGGGGTACCGACAACAGCCATCTCCATATCGGGCGAAATGCGTACCGCAATCATACCACTCCCGACTTCCGGGCCCAGACGCACGCCCGCATCGAATCGCTCCGCAATAATATCGACAAACCGGCTTTCGCTGATCAGTTCCAGTCTGATATCGGGATAGCGGTGTTTAAATACTGCCAGCTTCGGCAGCAGGACTTTATCAATGGCATGCTGGCTGGCATTGATGCGTACCGTACCGGAGGGCGTTTGACGATAGTGGGCCAGCGTGGCGAGTCCCATATCTAAGGCGTCGAAACCGGATTCGACATTGTGATAGAGCTGCTCACCCGCCTGAGTGAGCGACAACCGGCGGGTGGTGCGCACCAGAAGCTGAACGCCCAGCCGCTCTTCGAGTTCGCGAACCGCACGGCTTACCCCGGACTGCGCCAGGCCAAGTCGTTGCGCTGCGGCGGTAAAACTGCCTTCCCGCACCACCTGCATAAACAGATAAAGGTCATTATAGTTTTCCCGTTTCGCCATTCTCCTGCCTCGTCATCCACATGCCATTTAGAACAATATGGTATTAATTTTAGCATTTTTTACCTACTAATCAGAACCATTACTGCTGGCTACACTAAGCGCACGACAATAAAGCAAAGCTGCATTGTCTACTGGAGACTTGCATTGATCACGTTTATTTAGGGGAATTTTGATGACGGTTTTCACCAAAAAACTGACAGCCGCGATACCCGCCATGCTGCTTTGCGCCTCATTAACTGGAGTGACAACGATGAGCTATGCTGAGACAATTAACCCGAATGCGCCTGTTTCACTGATTGAAAAATGGGATAAAACGTTTGCTGAGAGTGTGAAAGTGGATCACCGTAAGGTGACCTTCCAGAACCGCTACGGGATAACCTTAGTTGGCGATCTCTACCTGCCGAAGGATCGCGGTGAACGCAAACTGGCAGCTATTGCCGTGAGCGGTCCCTTCGGCGCGGTAAAAGAGCAGTCCAGCGGCCTGTATGCCCAGACGCTGGCCGAACAGGGGTTTGTCACCCTGGCGTTTGACCCATCCTATACGGGCGAAAGCGGTGGCTACCCACGCAACGTGGCCTCACCGGATATCAATACCGAGGATTTCAGTGCCGCGGTGGACTTTCTGGGCCTGCAAAAAGAGGTGGATCGCAACCGTATCGGTTTGCTCGGCATTTGCGGCTGGGGCGGTATGGCCCTAAACGACGCGGCGATGGACACCCGCGTCAAAGCGGTGGCGACCAGCGTCATGTATGACATGAGCCGCGCGATGGGGCATGGGGTAGGCGATGGCAAAGACCGCTACACGACAGCCGACCGCCGAGCGGTACTGCAGTACTTGAACGCGCAGCGCTGGAAGGATGCGGCAAACGGCACTTCCGCCCCCGGTGGGCATGACATATATGTTGATGATAAAGGCAACGTCAGCGCTGCCGATCGTATTTTGCCGGAAACCTTGCCCGCCAACCCCAATCCGGTCCTGAAAGAGTTCTTCGATTATTACCGTATGCCGCGAGGTTTCCATGCGCGTTCGGTTAATTCAACCGGGGCTTGGAATGCGACGATGCCGCTGTCGTTTATGAATATGCCGCTGCTGAGTTACGCCAGCGAAGTGACTATTCCGACGCTTATTGTGACCGGCGAACAAGCCCATTCACGCTATTTTGCCGAAGATGCCTTTAAGGCGATCGGCAGTAAAGAGAAAGCGCTGGTGATTGTCCCTGGCGCAAACCACGTCGATCTCTATGACAACGTCGCGGGCAAAATTCCCTTTGCTACATTCACTCAATTTTTCAAAACCAACCTGCAATAGCTCTCCTGTGCCGGAGACATCCCCAAAGCCGCCTGCAGGCGGCTTTGTTTTGTCGGAGATAAATAATGTCTGGATTACATAACACCCGCGCATACTGGAGCGGCGTCCTGGCGATGACGCTCTGCGTATTTGTGCTCATTGCCTCAGAGTTTATGCCGGTCAGTCTGTTGACACCCATCGCGGGTGATTTACACATTACCGAGGGATTAGCAGGCCAGGGGATCGCGCTTTCTGGCGCACTGGCGGTATTGACCAGCCTGACGATTTCCCGTCTTACCGGGTCGCTGGACCGTAAATGGCTGTTGCTGGGGCTCACGGCGTTGATGGCGGCCTCAGGATTGATGATTGCCCTGGCGTCCAGTTTCCCGGTTTATATGCTGGGCAGAGCGCTCATCGGGATCGTCATCGGCGGCTTCTGGTCGATGTCGGCGGCAACGGCCATTCGGCTGGTGCCGCAACGCCAGGTCCCCCGCGCACTGGCCATCTTTAACGGCGGTAACGCGCTGGCCACCGTTGTGGCAGCGCCGCTGGGCAGCTACCTGGGGGCCACCGTCGGCTGGCGCGGTGCCTTTTTATGTCTTGTTCCGCTGGCGATGGTAGCCTTCATCTGGCAATGCGTTAGCCTGCCGTCGATGAAAAGCCAGCGCGCACCACAGCGGCAGGGAACCGTGCTGCGTCTGCTCCGCCGCTCGACGGTATCCCTTGGATTGCTGGCCTGCGGGCTGTTCTTTATGGGGCAGTTTACCTTATTTACCTATGTGCGACCGTTTCTGGAGACGGTGACCCGGGTCAGTTCTTCTGGTCTGCCCCTGATATTACTGGCGATTGGCGTCGCTGGTTTTGTCGGCACGCTGCTCATTTCGACCGTTCTGCACGCCCGGTTTTATCTGACGCTGGTGGCTATCCCTTTGATTATGGCTGCGATTGTCGGAGCGCTTTTGCTGGCCGGGCACCATACCGGTGCTGTCACCGTACTGTTAAGCCTGTGGGGCCTGCTGGCGACGGCGGCGCCCACCGGCTGGTGGACATGGATTGCGCGGACGCTGCCCGAAGATGCGGAGGCGGGCGGTGGTCTTATGGTTGCTGTGATCCAGCTATCGATTGCCCTCGGGTCAACGGCAGGCGGCCTGGTGTTTGATAGTCTGGGATGGCACAGCACGTTTGCACTGAGCGGTCTGTTATTGCTGGGCGCGGCAGGGGGGACTTTTCTGCTCTCTGTCAAAATCAGATCATCTCAGCGCACTGCGATTAATGAATTGAATGCATAAGTCAAATCAGGAATGACAGGCTAATCGTGACCGCGTTCTTGTCTTACCATGATGTTTTAACAAGAGGGGAGCTTTACCGTGGAATATTCTGTATTAAGTAACAACCTTAAAATGCCGATGCTGGGTTTTGGCGTTTTTAAGGTGACCGATAAAGCAGAGTGTAAGCAGTCAGTGCTGAACGCCATTCGTACCGGCTACCGCCTTATCGATACCGCTGCCGTCTACGATAATGAAGATGCGGTGGGTGAAGCCGTTCGCGAAGCCATCGCCGAAGGTCTGTGTACCCGTGAGGCGCTGTTTATAACCTCCAAACTGTGGGTCCAGGACATGGCCAACACCGGGATGGCGAAAGCCGGGATTGCCGCGTCCTTAAAAAAATCCGGGCTGGAATATTTCGATCTCTATCTGTTGCATCAGGCGATGGGCGATTATTTCAGCTCCTGGCGTGCGCTGGAAGACGCGTATGAAGCCGGGAAGCTGAAAGCGATTGGCGTCTCCAATTTCTACCCCCATGTGTTAGCTAACTTCTGCGAAACCGTCAGAATTAAGCCGATGGTGAACCAGGTTGAACTGCATCCTTATTTCGCGCAGCCTGCGGCGCTGGAAACCATGAAGCATTATCACGTTAAGCCTGAAGCCTGGGCGCCGTTAGGCGGCGGAAGACATCACCCGTATGAAGATGAAATGCTGCAGGGGATTGCCGATGCCCATCAAAAAACCATTGCGCAGGTCATCCTGCGCTGGAACGTGCAGCGTGGTGTCACGGTGATCCCTAAATCCACCCGCCAGGAGCGTATTGAAGAGAACTTTGCCATCTGGGATTTCTCGCTCACCACGAGCGAAATGGCGCAAATCGGCGCCCTGGATTTAGGCTATGTCGGCGAAGCGGTAAAACACTTTAATCCTGAATTCGTTCGTGGCTGTCTGGGGGTGAAAATCCACGACTGAGAGGAGCTTAGCGTGAAGCCGCCTGCGCTCTGCGCCGCAGCCACAAGTGGCAGCCTGTGATCGCCTCAGCCAGCGCGTCGCGCAGAGCGTCAGACACGGTTTGGTCGGGCGACGTCGCCTGGCTCTCCAGCTGCTGGAGCACCCCGGCAAGGCGTTGAAAGCCGAGGGTGACCGCCTCGCCGCGCAGCTTGTGGGCGGTACGGCGCAGCGTCTCCCGGTCATTGGCGTCAATGGCGTGGGTAAGGGCCGCCGTTGCGGCGTCAAGCCCTTCAGCGAAGAATCCCAGCAACTCCTCGACCAGCTCAGGATCGTCTGCGCACTGTTTTAGCAGGTGGGCCTCGTCCGGCAGGCCTTTCTCTTCCTCCAAATCGCTATCTTCCGCTGCGCCGACGCGGGCGATGGCTTCCCGTAGCGCCTCAAGACTCACTGGTTTGGCGATATAGCCGTCGAAGCCCATCGCCAGACAGCGCTCTCTATCGCCCTGCATGGCATGGGCGGTCATGGCCATCGCGGGCTGATGTTGCCTGCCCAGCGCCGGCGTCTCTTCGCGCAGCAGACGGATGGCGGTTTCACCGTCCATCTCCGGCATTTGCAGGTCGATCAGCAGGAGATCCCAGCAGGCTGCGCGCCAGCGCTCCAGCGCCTCCCGGCCGTTGCTCACCACCTCGCAGCGGTGACCCAACTGCTCCAGCAGCCGTCTGGCGACCTTTTGATTAACCAGGTTGTCCTCAGCCAGCAGGATATGCAGCCCGGTCTGGTCCCTGACCGGTTCCGCAACGGGGGCTGGCGCTGTCGCCACCACCGGCGTGGGAAGGAGAATACCGGCGATAACCTGATGCAGTTCGCGCTGCGCCACCGGTTTATGCAGATAGTGGGCGATACCGATGCGCTTAAGCATATTGGCGTCAAAATGGCGGCTCATGGAGCTGAGCATAATGATCTGGCTCTGCCGGGCCTCGGGCAGGGCGGAGAGCTCCAGCGCCAGGGATACGCCGTCCATATCCGGCATCTGCGCGTCGAGCAGGATCAGCGGCCAGGGCGGCCCTTCGGCGGCCCGGCGTAGCGCCTCGCCGGCGTTGTCCACGCAGCTTGGCATCAGCCCCATCTGGCGAAGCATGGTGTCGAGCAGGCGCAGGTTGGTGCTGTTGTCGTCAACCACCAGCACCCGCTGGTTGTTGAAGCGGCTCAGCGGAGCGCTACCGGAGGCCGCGGCGTGCAGGCCTTCCAGCGGCAGGGTGAAGGCAAATTCGCTGCCCGCCCCGGGCTGGCTCTCCACCATCAGCTCGCCGCCCATCAGGCTGACCAGGCGGGCCGAAATGGTTAACCCCAGCCCGGTGCCGCCGTAGCGGCGGGTGGTAGAGCTATCGGCCTGGCTGAAGGCTTCGAAGATCGCCTTTTGCTTCTCCGGGGCGATGCCGATCCCGGTATCGCGAATGCGAAAGCGCCAGTGGCTTTCGTCGTCGGCCGGCGTAATCGCCAGCAGAACCTCCCCCTGATGTGTGAACTTCAGCGCATTACCCAACAGGTTAGTCAGGATTTGCCGCAGCCGGGGGCCATCGACGATCAGCACCTCCGGTACCGCAGGTGAGATGTCCACCAGCAGCTCAATGCCCTTTTCGCTGGCGGCAGGCATATGCGGGCGGATCAGCGACTGGATAAAGGGGCGGATCTCCAGCGGCTCTTCGTCCACCTGCATCTTGCCCGACTCAATGCGTGAGAAATCAAGAATGTCGTTAATAATGTGCAGCAGCGACTGGGCTGAGCTCATCACCAGCGAAAGGTACTCCCGCTGCTCCGCGGTCAGCGGCGTATCGAGGCAGAGCTGCGTCATGCCGAGAATGCCGTTCATCGGGGTGCGGATTTCGTGGCTCATATTGGCGAGGAAGGCGCTTTTCGCTTCGTTCGCCTCGCGGGCCTCCTTCGCCGCCTCAATGGCCAGCAGCTCTGCGGCTTTGCGCCGGGTAATATCCTGCAACGTCCCGATCACCCGCTCTGCCTGCTGCTGCATATTGAGGGTGACGATCTGCCCGGAGAGCAGCATCCAGCGCCAGCCCTGCGTTGGGTGCTGGACACGAAGTTCACATTCAAAAACCGGCATATGCTCGTTTTGCGAGGCGATCATCGCCTGTTGCAGGGTAGTGCGATCGTCCTCGTGGACCAGATTGAGCATAAAACGCAGCGGATAGCGCCACTGTGCCCGCGACTGACCGACCATCGCCAGCAGGGTGTCATTCACCTGCAGGTTGTCGTGGGAGACCTGCCAGTCCCAGATACCGATCTGGATCGACTCCGCAGTGAATAAAAAATCGTCGTGAAGCTGGTGACGTGCGCGTCGGGCCTCGTCAAGCTCAGTGATGTCGGTATGCAGACTGACAATTCCACCATCCGCCAGCCGCTGATGCTGAACGTAAATCCGGCGGTTGCCCGACTGGCGGACCTCGCAATGGTTCGCCTGGCGGCAGTTGCGGATAATCGTCTCGCGTAGCGTCTGTTGCCGACCAGGGTCGATGTTATACCCGGCATCAATGAACTTCTCCGCCAGGCTCTCCAGGGGAGCGCCGACGGCGAGCCAGGGCGCGATCGTTGGATAAAACAGCGCCACCTTATCATTCCAGGCCTGCAGTCGTTCGCGATCATCGTAGATCATCACCGCTGAGGGCAGGACGTTGAGGTCGACACGGTTAGCGGCGCGCATGATCAGTGACCTGCGGTCTGATAGTGGAGCTCCGCCTGGCGGCGCAGATACTCAAGACCAGGGGCGATCGCCATTGCCCATGCAGTGAGGATCTCTTCATCGCACAGTGGATCGCTGGCGCGGACGGTTTTGAGCATGGCTTCTCGCCACAGGGCAAAAAACCGCGGTGGCAGACGCAGGCCTTCCTCGCTCTGCGCTCGCGCCAGCCGTTCCAGAAAATCGGGTACAAAGAGGTCGCCGTTGACCGCCAGCATGGCGAAAAAGCTCTTGAAGATCATCTGCTGGCCTTCCTCGCCCGGGCGTCGTGAGAAGTGCTGCTCCGTCTCGGGCGACATATGGATAAAGGTGCTGTAGAAGGCCTGAAAAAAGCGCTTTTTATCGTGCTCCGGTACGACGCGATTCAGGCTGGCTTCAAAAAGATCGCGATAAAACTTCATGGTGCGTTCCTCATGACCCGTTCGCCCGGCAGCGGCCGGGCGGGTTAGGATCCGCAGGCGACACGCGCTGGCCATGCATGAGTTTTCCCCTTACAGGATTTCCTCGTTGCCATTCTGCGGAAAAGCGGGCCGCCGCTCACCCGTCTTTATCCAGCATCAGCCACACGATACTTTTGCTGACCAGCCATTTATCGCCGGTTTGTCGCTAAAGTCGATTGGCGTTGCCGTCAGGTTGGAGTATAGCCTGGTTGACAACCCCATTGCTGATGAGCAAGCCAACCCGCTACTGACTAAACTGATAGCGTACAGCGGCAAGTTTCGTGAAGGAATGATCAGCCTTATCTGGTTCCTGCCGATTTAGGAGGCGCGATGTCGGCACAGCACGTCCTGATTGTTGAAGATTCGCTGGTTTATCGTCGGTTGCTAAGCCGGATGTTGACGCAGTGGGGCTATATCGTCAGTGAGGCGGAAAACGGCGTCGCCGCGCTGGCGATCCTCGAAAACCAGCCCGTCAGCCTGGTGATTAGCGACTGGGAAATGCCGGAGATGAATGGCCTGACGCTGTGCCGGGAAGTTCGCCGTCGCCAGTTTGGTCACTACGTTTATCTGATATTGCTTACCGCTCGCGAAGATCCTGGCGATTTAACGCAAGGGTTTGCGGCAGGGGCCGATGATTTTCTCAGCAAACCGGTGGAGCAGAGCGAACTGCGGGCGCGGCTGCACGCCGGGGCGCGGATCCTCTCCCTTGAAGCCGACCTCGCCGCGCGCAATAAGCGGCTAAGTGAAGCGCTGCGGCAGATTGAACAGGATCTGGAGCTGGCGGCGCGCATCCAGCAGTCGGTTCTTCCCGCCCATCAGTTGCGCTATCAGGGTTTTTTCTCCGACTGGATTTTCCTGCCGTCGGCCTGGGTATCGGGGGATATTTTTAATGTTTTCCCGCTGGGGGAGCATCTCGGATTTTACTGCGTGGATGTCTCCGGGCACGGCGTGGGGGCGGCGATGATGTCGCTTGCCGTCGCCCGCCAGTTTCTGCATGGCAGGGCGGTTGAGCGTTTTCTTTTCTCTGCTGATAACCAGCCGGCATCACCTGCCGAGGTAGTGCAGATCCTGAATGGTCGTTTTTGTAGCGACGAGGCAGAGATTGTCAGCTATTTCACCCTGATCTATGGCGTCATCGACCTCACAACCGGTGAGGGGAAACTGTGTCAGGCCGGGCATCCCACGCCGTTTATCGTCACCGTGGATGGAGGTGTGCGCTCGGTCGGCAGCGGTGGGGCGCCGGTGGGGTTGATAAACCATCTCTCATGGGCAGATGTCAGTTTCTCGCTGGCGCCGGGAGAGCGGCTTTGCCTGTTCAGCGACGGTATCACCGAATGTGAAAACCGGAGCGGTGAACAGTTTGGCGAAGCGCGTTTACAAGCGTGGCTGCAGGACAGCGTGACGCAGCCGCTGCCCGCGCTGCTGCCGCGGTTTGCCCGGTACTTGATCCACTGGCGCAATGGCGACGCGCAGGAGACCCAGGCGATGGCCGATGATGTTTCACTTTTGATTATTGAACGTACAGGGGACAGTGATGAAAATTGAAACCGAACGGCAGGCCACGGTCACGATCCTGACGCCGGCGGTGCGTCGGCTGGATGCTTCCGTCGCGGTGGCCTTTAAAGCGGCAGTCGCCCAGGAGATAGGCGAATCTCGCACCGATTTGATTGTTGATTTCAGCAAAATTGCACAGCCAAATGAGTGACGTGCCCGTGAATAGCAAAATGATGTTTCCTGCCGAACTCACCTCGCTTTCACCGCTGGCGGAGTGGCTTGCCCAGCAAATGGCGCCGCTGCCTGTTGCGGACGAGTGGCGCTTCGCGCTCGATCTCGCCGCCTGTGAAACGGCAACGAATATTATTCGCTATGCGCTGCATGAGGATCGGGAAAGTCGTTTTGGTGTGGAATTTAGGGTCGCGGACCGACGGGTGACGCTGCGCTTTACCGACGCGGGGGAAACCTTTCCCGCCGAGCGCCTGGCGCTGGCGCGTGGTGATGAGCATTTCGATGTCGATCCGTTAGCGGAAAGCGGTAGAGGCTTGCGGCTTATTCTGCGTGCGGTGGACTTTTTTGACGTTGAAATGAATGCAGGGAAAAATATTACCACCCTGATAAAAGCGTTGCCTGATCCCGCTGTTAATTATTCAACCGACAAAAACGGCGGTTGAGAAAAAGACGTCATCCGCCTGGCGGATAACAGGCATGCTTTACCCGCGCATACTTATTGTTGTGCCTGCGCAGTAGACTGCGCGCCCAGATGACGAGGGCGGATAGCATCAAATGTCATCATCGCTGATTTGCAGAAAATGCATTTCGCACCAAAGGGATTTTTTTCCGTCACATCAAACTGGGACGTTCTGTACTGGGAGCCATGGCAGCATGGGCATCTAAAATGGATATGTTCAATCATAATGTAAACCTTGTATGGGTAATGTTCTGTTGAAAAGACAAAGGTCGTTTTCAGGAAAATTAACGCGGCTATTTTTTGTTAGTGGTAAGCCGGGTTTTGGGTCAGATGGCGGCTTATTTCGTGAGCCGATAGGGGATCTGACAGGGCCTGTTTACAGAAAAAGCAAAATACTAACGGGACTGCTCAAAGGAAGGTGGTATCAGGGATAACGCCTGGAGATGAGAACGCGTACTTAGATAATAACTTTTCGTCTGGTAAATCGACTTAACGATTAACGCACGAGCCGCAAATAATAGCAAATATTATTTTAGCCTTCCGGATGCCTGCTGCGCCAGGGGAGGCTTCATTAGCGCCGTCACCCAGTCGATAAATACCTGTACCCGGGCAGAGAGCTGCCGATTACTGGGATAGAGCAGGGAGAGCGGGAGCGGCGCAGGGCGAAAATCGGCCAGCACTTCCGTTAACGCGCCCGACGCCAGATCGGCCTCAAGGCGGGGCAAGGGGGCCTGATACAGGCCAAAGCCAAGCCTTGCCGCTTCGGCGCCAACGTCGGCATCGGAGGTCAGCAGCCGACAGGGCAAACTGACCTCGCTCTGACGGCCATCCTGGGTAAAGCTCAGCGGCAAGGTACGTTGCGTGCGCGATGAAACAAACCCGATCATCACGTGGCCCGTCAGACCTTCAATCGTATGCGGGGTACCGTACCGGGCGAGGTAGGCCGGACTGGCGCAGGTGATCTCCTGCAGCCTGGCGAGCGGCCGGCAAATCATCTCGCTGTCGGGGAGATGGCCGCCACGAATGACGCAATCCACCCCTTCGCGAACCAGATCGACGTCGCGCTCGCTTTCGCCGATCTGCAGCGTCATGGCAGGATAGCGGGCGAGAAACTGTGGCAGCGCGGGCAGCAGCAGGGTCCGCGCCAGATTGCCCGCCACGTCCACGCGGATAATACCGGCAATGCTCCCCCCGGCGCTGCGGTTGGCCTCCTCAAGGGCCGCCAGAATAGCCACGCAGCGCTGATAATACAGCGAGCCCTCCGCCGTCGGTCGTACGTGCCGGGTGGTGCGCTGCAGCAGCCGTGCCCCGAGACTGGCCTCCAGCGCCTTAATGGCCGCGGTCGCCACCGGCCGGGAAAAACCCAGATCCGCGGCGGCGGCGCTGAACGAACCTCGTTCGACGATGCGCACGAACAGGGTCAGGGTATCCAGTTTATCCATGACATTGTTCCAGCTGGCAAAACAATCCTGTCGGGCAATGCGATCTTATCGTCGGCATGCAGAAGCCTATAATCGCTCATGTTTTCAGCAGAGAGAAAAGGGGGAAACATGAACAATAGCGCAAAAATTGCCCTGGTGACAGGCGGCAGCCGCGGCCTGGGGCGCGCGACCGTTGAAGCGCTGGCTCAGCGCGGCGTGAATGTGGTATTGACCTATAACGCGCATTTTGCCGAGGCGAACGAGGTGGTCGCACGGGTTGAAGCTCAGGGTTCGCGGGTGATTGCGTTGCCCTTCAGCGCCGGCGAAACCGATACCTTTGACGGATTTGTCAGCGCCTTTCAGGAGGCGCTGGCGGAGCTGGGGGCCGATCGGTTTCATTACCTGGTCAATAATGCCGGCAATGCCAGCGGCATGGGTTTTCTTAACGCCACGGAAGCGGAATTCGATGCGCTGTATCGTATCCACGTGAAGGGCGTTTTTTTCCTCAGCCAAAAACTATTGCCGCTGCTGGCCGATGGCGGACGGATAGTGAATGTCTCGTCCGGGCTAACCCGTATCGTGATGGCGAACCGGGCGCCCTATGCGATCATGAAGTCCGCGGTGGAAACCCTGACCCGCTATATGGCGTTTGAGCTGGGCAGTCGCGGAATTACGGTGAACTGCGTGGCGCCCGGCGCCATCGCCACCGATTTCAGCGGCGGGGTGGTGCGGGATAACCCGCAGGTCGCTCAGGCGGTGGCGAACATGACGGCGCTGGGTCGACCGGGGGTGCCAGAGGATATCGGGCCGATGATCGCCTCGCTGTTATCCGATGATCATCGCTGGGTGAATGCCCAGCGCATTGAGGTTTCCGGGGGAATGCGCATCTGAAGCGAGGGGACTATCCGGCCAACGTTTTGCTGAGTTGAGTCAGGTTAAGCTGCTGCGGGAACGGCTGATCAAACAGCGCCGTGCCGGTGGGAAGGAGAGCACCAGCGCGGCGATGGCCAATTCCCTTCGCCAGAGAAAACGCTTTCTCTACAGGCCGTTATTCCGCCAGCAGGGCGGCGAATTTCGCCAGCCACTGCGGGTGGGCCGGCCAGGCGGGGGCGGTGACCAGATTGCCGTCAACATGCGCCTGGTCGATACCAATATCCGCATAGTGCCCACCGCTCAGGCGCACTTCCGGGGCACAGGCGGGATAAGCGCTGCAAGTGCGGCCCTGCAGAATACCAGCGGCGGCCAGCAGCTGTGGGCCATGGCAGACGGCGGCGATAGGTTTACGCGCGGCGTCGAATGCCTGTACCAGTTTAATAACCTCCTCGTTCAGGCGCAGATACTCCGGCGCCCGGCCACCGGGGATCACTAGCGCGTCATAGTCCTCGGCCTTCACCGCGGCAAAATTGGCGTTCAGGGTGAAGCGGTGCCCCGGCTTTTCGCTATAAGTCTGGGCGCCGTCAAAGTCATGGATCGCGGTCATGACATAGTCGCCAGCGGCTTTATCCGGGCAGACGGCATCGACCTGGTGGCCAATCATCTGCAGTGCCTGAAAAGGGACCATCGTTTCGTAATCTTCGGCATAATCGCCGACCAGCATCAGGATCTTCTTGCTCATCATTTTTACTCGTTGTGGGAGAAAGGTGTCTTAGATATAGCCTGGCGATCCGCAGAATGCGACCCCCTCAGGATGCCGAAGACGGTAGCGTGTGCATCTTGCTATCGGGGTCATGTTTTTTCTGGTAACGACAACTTTTGCCGACATCGCCGTGTGGTCAGTCACCCGGGGAAATAGCCTTTTTCAGCTACTGACGGCTGTCTGTGGTGGAAAATATCGCGGGTTCCGCAGGCCTGTGTGCCAGGGCTGATGACGGTTCAGCGTGAACGAAAACAGGAGAAGTGGCTTAAATGCGTGCTTGATCTGCTAACGATAATATCAATTATCTCATGACAATATTATTCACGGGAATTGTCGCTATCATATTCATTTAATCTATTTTTTTATCGCCTTGATGATATGTGATGTGAACATTCATGTGTTCAATGTTAATTGAAGGTGTTGGCTTTGAACTTTATATTTGGCTGTAAATCATTCATTGTCGTTACTAATAAAATAATTTTGTTTGCCTTGTGAATGCATTAAAGAAATATTCTTGTTAAGTTGATCGATAATCTGTTTTTGCTCTATTATCATCCGGTTTTTATCGTCAACTCTTCAATAATTATTCCTTAAGGAAAGGAACTGCTATGGCTGATACGTTCCAGAATGAAGTCCCCAGGGCGCGCATTAATCTCAAATTATCTCTTCATACCGGCGGCGCGCAGAAGAAGGTCGAACTGCCGCTGAAGCTGCTTACCATTGGCGATTTTAGTCATGGTAAGGAAAACCGGCCTTTATCGGAAAGAGAAAAAATCAACGTCAATAAAAATAACTTTAACAGCGTACTTTCGGAATTTAGCCCGGAAGTTAACCTCTCGGTGCCGAATACGCTGGCCGGTAATGGTGAAGAGGAGAATGTCAGACTGCGTTTTACCGACATCAAAGATTTTGAACCGGAGCAGGTTGCCCGGCAAATACCGCAACTCCGCGCCATGCTGGCGATGCGTAATTTATTACGCGATCTCAAATCCAATCTGCTTGATAACGCCACTTTCAGAAAAGAGCTTGAGGCAATCCTGAAAGATCCGGCGCTGTCCCAGGAATTACGCGACGAAATGAGTGCGCTTGCCCCGAAATAATGGCGGGGCAAGTCTGTTAATGGATTAACCGGGAAAATGCTAATGTCTGTTACCACAGAAAACGCCCCTGTTCAGGGGCAAACCACGCTGCAGGAAAATAGGGCGGGCGAGGGCGTTTACGCCTCGCTGTTTGAAAAAATTAATCTCGCTCCGGCGTCTCACCTCGGGGATATCAACGACTTTCTGGACGATGCCGCGCTCTCCGAGGCGCCGGCGGCGGAGCGTCTCACCGCGGCGATGCAGGTGTTTATGGAGCGCATTCGTCAGTCCGGTCAGCGGGTGGAAAAGCTCGACAAAACGCTGATTGACCACCATATCGCCGAACTGGATTTCCAGATAAGCCGTCAGCTGGACGCGGTGATGCACCATCAGGAGTTTCAGCAGGTCGAATCCCTGTGGCGCGGCCTCAAACAGCTGGTGGACAACACCGACTATCGGCAGAACGTCAAAACGGAGATACTGGACGTCGCCAAAGACGATCTGCGCCAGGACTTTGAGGACGCGCCGGAACTTATCCAGAGCGGACTCTACTGGCACACCTATACCGCGGAGTATGACACCCCCGGCGGCGAGCCGATCGGCTCGGTGATCTCGGCCTATGAGTTCGACGCCAGCCCGCAGGATGTGGCGCTGCTGCGCAATATCTCCCGCGTCTCTGCGGCCGCCCATATGCCGTTTATCGGCGCCGTCGGCCCGGCCTTCTTCCTGAAAGAGACCATGGAAGAGGTGGCTGCTATTAAGGATATCGGCAACTACTTCGATCGCGCGGAATATATCCGCTGGAAATCATTTCGTGAAACCGACGATGCCCGCTACATCGGCCTGGTGATGCCGCGCGTGCTGGGTCGTCTGCCGTACGGTCCCGACACCGTGCCGGTGCGCAGCTTCAACTATGTCGAGCAGGTGAAAGGTCCGGACCACGAAAAGTATCTGTGGACCAGCGCGGCGTTCTCCTTCGCTTCCAATATGGTGAAGAGCTTTGTCAATAACGGCTGGTGCGTGCAAATTCGCGGTCCGCAGGCCGGCGGCGCGGTGAAAGATCTGCCCATCCATCTGTACGATCTGGGCACCGGCAACCAGGTGAAAATTCCTTCCGAGGTGATGATCCCGGAAACGCGGGAGTTTGAGTTCGCCAGCCTGGGCTTTATCCCGCTGTCGTACTACAAAAATCGCGATTACGCCTGCTTCTTCTCGGCCAACTCCGCGCAGAAACCGGCGCTGTACGATACCGCTGACGCCACCGCCAACAGCCGCATCAACGCGCGTCTGCCTTATATCTTCCTGCTGTCGCGCATCGCGCACTACCTGAAGATGATCCAGCGCGAGAATATCGGCACCACCAAGGACCGGCGGCTGCTGGAGCTGGAGCTGAACACCTGGGTGCGGAGCCTGGTGACTGAAATGACCGACCCCGGCGACGAGCTGCAGGCCTCCCATCCGCTGCGCGATGCCAGCGTGGTGGTGGAAGATATTGAGGATAACCCGGGCTTCTTCCGCGTGAAGCTGTACGCGGTGCCGCACTTCCAGGTCGAGGGGATGGACGTCAATCTGTCGCTGGTTAGCCAGATGCCAAAGGCGAAGGCGTAGGTTCGGACGATGATGAAAACGGAACGTCCGTTGTGGGGCCGGGGCATTATGGTGTCGCCCCAGCATTTTCAACAGCAGGCTGCGTATGCAGCCTGGACTGCGGAAGTGATTGCCCGGATGGGGCTTAACCACCCCTGGGGAGTGATGGAGGCGACCTTCGAACCAGAGATGCTCAAACTGGGCCGCCTGCAGGCTCACAGGCTGCAGGTCCGGTTCCAGGATGGCACGATGATTGATACGGACAATGCCGATGCGCTGCCGTCCGCGCTGTCACTGGACGGCGCGTCCGGCGAGGCGGTGATCGTGCTGGCGCTGCCCCTGATGCAGGCGAATGGCGGCAACTGTCTGAAGCCGGAGGAGGTGGCCGAAAGGCCGGTGCGCTTCCGGCAGCGCTGGCGTGATGTCCGCAACCAGTTCGGGGATGATACCCGGCAGATTGCCGTCATGCAGCCGGAGCTGACCCTCCGTTTCGCCCATCAGGACAACAGCGATTACCTGACCTGTCCGCTTGTTCGCCTGCAGCGGGACTCGCAGGGGGCCTGGCTTATCGACGAGACGTTTCTCCCGCCGCTGCTGCAGATCCAGGGCAGCCGCTGGCTGGCGACGCAGCTTGAACAGCTGCTTACTCAGCTTCGGGCTCGTCTGACGCGCCTGATGGCCATGCGTCGCGAGAGCAATGAACGGATGGCTGATTTTGCCGTGGCCGATGTCTCTCTGTTCTGGTTGCTGAACGCGCTGAACAGCGCCGAGCCGGTGCTGGGGTACTTTCTGCGTGACCAACAGAGCCCGCCGGAACGCCTCTATCCGGAGCTGGCGCGCCTGGCTGGTAGCCTGCTGACCTTTTCGCTCACCCATCAGGCGAATGCCGTCCCGATTTATCAGCATGACCAGCTGAACGCGGTTTTTCCGCCGCTGTTTGATTTACTGAGCGACCTGCTGGAGGCGAGCCTGCCGTCGCGGGTGGTGGCGATTGCGCTGGAGCATGATGCCCGGCTGCACTTCTGGCAGGCGCGTCTGCACGATGCCCGGCTGCGGGAAGGGGCTGATTACTATCTGTCGGTTCGTTCGTCGGTACCGGTCGCCCGGCTGCAGGAGCAGTTTCCGCGACAGTGCAAAGTGGGCAGTCCGGATCAAGTCAAAGCCATCGTCAACTCCTCGCGGACAGGGGTGCCCCTCACTCCATTGCGTCATGTGCCGGCGGCGATCCCGCTGCGTCTGGAAAATCAGTATTTCAGCCTCGATGTGTCCCACCCTCTGGCGACGGAAATGCTGCAGAGCGGCACCTGTATGTTTTACGTCCCGGGGATGCTCGGTGAGCCTGAACTTGAACTTTTTGCGGTACTACGAACGTGAATGAGCCTAAACGCGGCAACGCCGCGTCCATTGATATTGATGCGCTGCTGCAGAACACCTGGCTACAGGTTATCAGCCTGCGCCACGGCCCGCAGTTCCGCGATGAGGAAGGATACACGCTATGGCAGCGCTGTATTGCTGATGTCGAGCGCGTGCAACATGAGCTGAAGGCGAGCGGGCTTGATGACGCCAGCTGTCAGCATATTCTCACCGCCCAGTGCGCGCTGCTCGATGAAGCCGTGAAAGGGCGCGACGTGGAGGATGAGGCCTGCCTGCAGTGGTATGACATTCCGCTGCAGGGGCACTTCCTCGGCACCATGGATGCCGGCGACACCCTGTGCGAGCGGATGCGCGAGGTCCTGCGTGAACCGGCGCCCGACCTGGCCGTGGTCACCTGTTTTCAGCGGGTGATGCTGCTGGGTTTTGTTGGCAGCTTTCGCTCCCTCAACGATCCCGAGCGCCTGAAGCTGATCAACGCGCTCAGTGAGCATGTCCCACCTTTTCAGTGCCCGTCAACCGCTCCCGTACTGGTAGAGAGTCGGGCCGGACTGGGGATAAGCGGCTGGCTGGCCTCATGGCCGGTACGTATTGGCCTGACCGTGATGGTGGTACTCGTCCTGTGGTGGGGGCTGAACCACTGGCTCGATCACCTGCTGCTGACCCTGTTACCGGGGACGGTGAAATGAGCCCCGCGCAGCAGCGTGGGCTGGCGCTGTGGGCCAGCCTGCTGAGTGCGCTGGTGTGCCTGCTATTTTTGCCGGTTCCCCGCTGGGGGGCGTGGCTCATTCTGCTGGTCACGCTGGCCCTGATCATCGGGATCTGGCGCATCGCCAGTCGTCGTACCGGGCGTAACGTCGCGTCAATCCTGGACCCTCTCCCGGAGGGCGCTTATCGCCAGCCGGTGGTCCTCGTTTGCGGCGATCTGCCGTTTGTCTGGCCGCAAGCGTCACCGGTGCGGGTCGTCAAACAGGGCTGCTGGATCCGCGTGGAAAAGACGGACGAACTGCAGCAGGTCGCGCGCCAGGTATTGAGCCAGCGGCCGGAATGGGGGCCTCAGCTGTCGGTGCTGCTCTGCGTCTGCCCGCAGCGGCACGCACAAAGCGATGCGCTGACCAGCGCTCTGCTGGCCCTGCGCTGGCAACTCAGCCAGCTGCGCCAGCAGACGGGGTATGCCGTACCGCTGGCGCTGCAGGGGCAGGTGGGCAGCGCGATGAGTCGCGACCTGTTGTGGCAGGCGGCGATGCCGGGCGAAGCGGTGAAAGTCTGGCAGCCCTCCTGCGCCCCCTGTTCCGTACCGGCCTGGGTAAGCGCCGGCGGGGCGGCCGCGCTGGAGCAGCAGGTGCTGATGAACAGCCTGATGGGCTGGTTTGAACAGCACGTCCATGCCGTGTTGACGGAAGAAAATACCGACCTGCCGCCTCTGACCCCAGCGGCCGTGCTGTGGGGGCTCGGGCCCTCGCTGCCTGGAAGTCTGGCGTCGTCGGCCTGGACGACGTGGTTATCCCGACATAGTGGCCTGTCGCGGGTAGCTGGCTGGCAGCCAGGCGAGAGTGACACCGAAGATGCTTCAGCGTTGCCGGAATTCATCCTGCCGCAGTTACCGGCGGGACGGGGACTCACGCCACGAGGCAGGGCCTGGCGCGCGGCGCTCGCGATTTTCACCCTCGCGGCTGTCGCCGCGCTGCTCAGCAGTGGCTGGAACAATCGACAACTGCTGCAGCGCGTGGGCGTCGATATTGCCCGTTATGAGCGGATTGCAATGGATGATTATCGGCCAAAAGCCAGCGCTGTCAGGGTGCTGCGTGAAGATGCCGCGCTGCTCGATAGCTGGGCGCGTAACGGCGTCCCGCTGCGCCTGAGTCTGGGCTTGTATCGCGGGGAGCAGATTCGCCTGCCGTTGCTGGAGGCGATTCGCGGTTACGTGCCGCCTCCGCCACCCAGGCCGGTGCAGCGCGTCGCGCCGGACGTCATCCGCCTTGACAGCATGTCGCTATTCGATACCGGGAAATGGGTACTGAAGCCTGGTTCGACAAAGCGGCTGGTCAACTCGCTGATGGACATTAAGGCCAGGCACGGGTGGCTGATCGTGGTGGCGGGCCACACCGACAGCGTCGGTGAGGAAAAAGCCAACCAGCTATTGTCGCTGAAACGTGCGGAATCGGTCCGCGACTGGATGCGCGATACCGGCGACGTGCCGGACAGCTGCTTTGCCGTTCAGGGCTATGGCGAAAGCCGACCAATTGCAACAAACGATACGCCGGAGGGCCGTGCGCTGAACCGTCGTGTCGAAATCAGTCTGGTGCCGCAGGTAGACGCCTGCCGGTTACCGGACCAACCCTCTGCGTCATCCCAGGATGATGGCGCTTCACTACACAATGGAGAGTAATTCCATGGCAATTCCTGTTTATCTTTGGCTGAAAGACGATGGCGGCGCGGACATTAAAGGGTCTGTCGACGTTCAGGATCGTGAAGGCAGTATCGAAGTGGTGGCCCAAGAGCACAACCTGTACATCCCGACCGATAACAACACCGGCAAACTGACCGGCACGCGTATCCATACGCCGTTCCTGTTCACCAAGGAGATCGACTCCTCCAGCCCCTACCTGTACAAGGCAGTGACCACCGGCCAGACCCTGAAATCCGCTGAGTTCAAGTGGTACAGAATCAACGATGCCGGCCAGGAAGTGGAGTATTTCAATACCAAACTTGAGAACGTCAAGGTGGTGAAAGTGAATCCCCTGATGCACGACATCAAAGACCCCGCCTACGAGAAGCACAACCATCTGGAACAGATTGAGCTGCGCTACGAGAAGATCACCTGGACCTATAAAGACGGCAACATCATTCACTCCGATAGCTGGAACGAACGCGCCACCGCGTAATTGCCCGTCATATTTCGCGCCGCTGGCGCGCAGGCGACGTTCGCTCACTCCGGCCGCATCGTTATCGCTGCGACCGGGGTTTATTGCGGACTATCGCCTGATGCGGGCAGCGTTTCTCTGCCCGCCGTTTTTTGCTGAGTGCCTGAGATGCGGGTTCTCAGCAAAGAAAAACACAATCTGTCTGCCTGACCTTGTGCGCTTTGGGTTTCCTGTTCGGGAACAGCGACGGGCGGTAGCGTGTCCGGAACCAATAAGAGAGGATCTCATGGAAAATCCAGCCAGCCTGTTACGCCGTCTTAATCCCTGCTGTGCCCGCGCGATGGAGGGGGCGGCCTCCCTTTGTCAGACCCGGGCGCATGCCGAGATCCTGCCCGAGCACTGGCTGCTTAAGCTGCTGGAACAGGGGGAAGGCGATCTGACGGTGCTGGCGCGGCGCTATGAATGGGATATGGATGCGCTGTGGCAGGATCTGCTGAGCTGGCTGGATAAACAGCCGCGCTCGGTACGTCATCGTCCCCAGCTCTCTGATCCTATCCAGATGCTGATGCAGGAGGCCTGGCTGATTGCCTCGCTCAGCGGCGAAGCGCAGATCCGCAGTGTTCACCTGCTGATGGCGCTGGTTGAAAAACAGAATCTGATCCAGTGCGATGGCCTGTGGCCGCTGTTAACGCTGGGCCAGCGTCAGCTGGAACGCCTGCGCCCCTTGCTTGATGCCCAGTCCGACGAACGTCCGCCAGCGCAGCAGGAAGCGGCCCTGGCGCAGCCCCATGGCGGGGACGTGGAATTTGTGGGGCGTCCTGCGAGCGGTGAACTGAATGCGGATGGGCTCAACCCGGCGCTGCAGAACGCGCTGGACAAATTCACTCTCGACGTCACCGCCAAAGCCAGAGATGGCCAGATTGACCCGGTGTTCGGACGCGACACGGAAATCCGCCAGATGGTGGATATTCTCTCCCGTCGGCGTAAAAACAACCCGATCCTCGTCGGTGAGCCGGGCGTGGGCAAGACCGCTCTGGTGGAAGGCCTGGCGCTGCGCATTGCCGAAGGCAACGTCCCCGACGCGCTGAAGCCGGTGTCGGTGCGCACCCTCGACCTCGGTCTGCTGCAGGCCGGCGCCGGGGTCAAAGGCGAGTTCGAGCAGCGGCTGAAAAATATCATTGAGGCGGTACAGCAGTCGCCTTCGCCGGTGCTGCTGTTTATCGACGAGGCGCACACGATCATCGGCGCGGGTAATCAGGCGGGCGGCGCGGATGCCGCCAACCTGCTGAAGCCGGCGCTGGCCCGGGGCGAGCTGCGGACCATCGCCGCCACCACCTGGAGTGAATACAAGCAGTACTTCGAGCGCGACGCCGCGCTGGAGCGCCGCTTTCAGATGGTCAAGGTGGATGAGCCGGACGACGACACCGCCTGCCTGATGCTGCGTGGCCTGAAGTCCCGCTATGCCGACCACCACGGCGTGCATATCACGGATGATGCGGTGCGCGCCGCCGTGACGCTGTCACGACGCTATCTCACCGGCCGCCAGCTGCCGGACAAGGCAGTGGATTTACTCGACACCGCTTCCGCCCGCCTGCGTATGAGTCTCGATACCGTGCCTGAGCCGCTGACCCGCATGAAGGCGCAGCTCACCGCGCTGGCGATGGAGAAGCAGGCGCTGCTGGAAGATATTGCGCTGGGCAACAGCGCCCACGGCGAACGGCTGGCGGCCATTGAGCAGGAGGAGATCCGCCTTATTCTGGCGCTGGATACCCTTGAAACTCAGTATGGTCAGGAGCTGCAGCTGACGGAGGCGCTGCTGGCCTGTCGCCGCGATATCTCCCGCCAGGCGGAAATTAGCGATCTACAAAACGCACTTATTGCCGTCCAGCTGGGCAATCCGCTGCTCGGGCTGGACGTCGACGTCCGCACCGTGGCGACGGTGATTGCCGACTGGACCGGCGTGCCGCTCTCCTTGCTAATGAAAGATGAGCAGACGGAGCTGCTGAGTCTGGAAGAGAGTCTCGGCAAACGGGTGGTTGGCCAGGAGGCGGCCCTGAGCGCTATTGCCCGGCGCCTGCGCGCCGCGAAAACCGGCCTGACGCCGGAGAACGGTCCGCAGGGGGTGTTCCTGCTGGTCGGGCCGAGCGGCACCGGCAAAACGGAAACGGCGCTCGCCCTGGCCGATGCGCTGTTCGGCGGCGAGAAAGCGCTGATCACCATCAATCTCTCCGAGTACCAGGAGCCGCACACCGTCAGCCAGCTGAAGGGTTCTCCGCCCGGCTACGTCGGCTACGGCCAGGGCGGGATCCTGACCGAGGCGGTGCGCAAACGCCCCTACAGCGTGGTGCTGCTCGATGAGGTGGAGAAGGCTCATCGCGATGTGATGAACCTGTTCTACCAGGTCTTCGACCGGGGGGTAATGCGCGACGGCGAGGGGCGTGAAATCGACTTTCGCAACACCGTGATCCTGATGACCGCCAACCTCGGAAGCGACCTCCTGATGCAGTTGCTGGATGAACAGCCGGAGGCCAGCGAATCAGACCTGCACGAGCTGCTGCGCCCGGTACTGCGCGGCCACTTCCAGCCGGCGCTGCTGGCCCGCTTCCAGACGGTGATTTACCGTCCGCTGCCGGCGGGAGCGCTGCGCGCCATTGTCGGCATGAAGCTCGGGCAGGTGAGTCAGCGTCTGGCTTGCCATTACGGAATCACCACCACCCTCAGCGAGAGCCTGTTCGACGCGCTGACCGAGGCCTGCATGCTGCCGGATACCGGCGCCCGCAACGTCGACAGTCTGCTCAATCAGCAGATCCTGCCGGCGCTGAGCCAGCAGCTATTGAGCCATATGGCGGCGGGGCAGAAACCGCGCCAGGTGACGCTGGGGTATCACGAAGAGGAAGGCATCGTGATGGCGTTTGACGAGGGGGCGATCGCCGATGAGTAGCGTGAAATCGTTGTTGTTCAGCCACAACCACCACCTGCTTTCGGTGAAGGGATGTGAAGCCGGGCTTGATGTGCTGGCGTTTGAGGGCGATGAAGCCCTGAGCCAGCCGTTCCGCTACCGTATCGAATTCACCAGCGCAGACCATGCCATCAGCAAAGAGATGATGCTGATGAAGGCAGCCTCCCTGACGCTGCAGGCGCCGGTGGCTCAGGGCTTCGGCATCAATGTTCAGCAACCCGTGCGGGTGATCCAGGGCGTGGTGACGGGGTTTGAACGGCTCAGTACCTCCAGGGATGAAACGCACTACGCGCTGACGCTTCAGCCGCGCCTGGCGCTGCTTAACCGCTCGCACCAGAACGCCATTTACCAGGACCAGTCCGTTCCGCAGATTGTGGAAAAAATCCTCCGCGAGCGCCACGGCCTGCGCGGTCAGGATTTTCTGTTCTCACTGACAAAAACGTATCCGCGCCGCGAGCAGGTGATGCAGTACGGCGAGGATGACCTGCGCTTTATCACCCGTCTGCTGGGTGAGGTGGGGATCTGGTTTCGCTTTTCCGCCGACACGCGGCTGCACATCGACGTCGCTGAGTTCTGCGACAGTCAGCAGGGCTATGAGAAGGGGCTGACGCTGCCTTCGGTCCCGCCGTCCGGGCAGCAGTCGGCCGGGGTGGACGCGGTGTGGGAGATGGCATGCCGCCACCGTGTCGTGGAGCAGCAGGTCAGTACCCGCGACTACAACTACCGCGAGGCGACGGCGGACATGAGCGCGCAGGTGGATGTCACCCGCGGGGAGACCACCACCTTCGGTGAGGCTTACCACTGGGGAGATAACTACCTGACGGCGGGGAATGCCCATGACCGGCATCCGGCGCCGGAGTCCGGGGCGTTTTACGCCCGCCTTCGCCATGAGCGTTATCTGAACGGCCAGACCCGGATGCAGGCCACCACCAGCTGCCCGACGCTCTGCCCGGGGCAGGTGCTGAAGGTCACCGGCGGAGAGGAGGTGGCCGGGGAGTTTGCTGATGGCGTGCTCGTCACGGCGATGCACAGCCACGCCCGGCGCGATGCGGACTTTGCGGTGGAGTTTGCCGGCATACCGGACAGCCCGGACGTCGGCTACCGGCCTGAGCCCGGCGCGCGTCCGGTGATGGCCGGGACGCTGCCGGCCCGCGTGACCAGCACCCGGGAAAACGACACCTACGGGCATATCGATAAACACGGGCGCTACCGGGTGAATATGCTGTTTGACCGGGCGCGCTGGGAAACCGGGTTCGAGAGTCTGTGGGTCCGTCAGTCGCGACCGTATGCCGGAGACACTTACGGCCTGCACCTGCCGCTGCTGGCGGGGACGGAGGTAGCGATTGGCTTTGAGGATGGTAACCCTGACCGGCCGTATATCGCGGGCGTGCTGCACGACTCGGCGCACGGCGACCACGTCACCATCCGCAATGACAAACGCAACGTTCTGCGCACCCCGGCCAACAACAAAATCCGCCTCGACGATGAGCGCGGGAAAGAACATATCAAGGTCAGCACGGAGTACGGCGGTAAAAGCCAGCTCAATCTCGGGCATCTGGTGGATGCTGAAAAGCAGCCGCGCGGCGAAGGCTTTGAGCTGAGAACCGACAGTTGGGGCGCTATCCGGGCACAGAAGGGTATTTTTATCAGCGCGGACGGGCAGGCGCAGGCTCAGGGGCAGGTGCTGGCGATGGAGCCGGCGGTCAGCAATCTGGCCGAAGCCCGGGAGCAGATGATGTCCATCTCCGGTGACGCGCAGAAGGCGACCGCGAACCCGGCCGATCTCCAGGCGCAAATTACCCTGCTGGAGCAGCAGCTGACGGACCTCAAAAAATCGGTACTGCTGGTCAGCGCGCCGGAGGGGATAGCGCTGACCAGCGGGGAGCATCTGCAGGTCTCAGCCGGGCATAACCTGATTGCCACGGCCGGAAAGAATGCGGATGTCAGCGTGGTGAAAAACCTGTTCATCGGGGTGGGCAGTGCGCTGAGCGTGTTTGTGCGAAAGCTTGGGATCAGGCTGATAGCGAATCAGGGACCGGTACAGATGCAGGCGCAGAATGACCTGATGGCGCTGCTTGCCCGGAAGGAAATCAGCATTGTCAGCACGGAGGATGAAATCAAAATCATCGCGAAGAAGAAGCTGACCCTGAATGGTGGAGGGAGTTATATCAGACTTGATGCAAATGCGATTGAATCTGCTACTGCAGGCGAATATCGCACGAAAGCAGGATATTACGGGCGTCAGGAAAGCGCTTCTGAAAAAGTCAAAATGCCTGTATTTCCTGTAATGGAGCCTGGAGAGCACAGTTTACGTTTTGCTTTTCCAGGTGCGGATAGTGTCAGCCAGAGTATGAACTGGCTGATAAATCAGCCGTACAGTATTTCTGATAGCGCTGGAAAAATTCTGTCTACCGGAACAGTAGACACTTCAGGTCGTTTCCCCAAAATAGTACTTCCTGAAAGCGATACATTAAATTTAATCATTGGCCGAGAAACTTGGAGTAAAGAGGAGCTTTCTGTCTCATCAACTGAAGACGACAGTATGGAGGATTTTGAGGATGAAGCACCTGATGCCGATCTTCATTTAAGTGAAATGGGTTTTGAAGATGATAGAACATCAGCATTGACTGAATCAATGATTTCAACTTTATTAAGTTTAACAAAGGATAGTTGATAGTGTTAAGTATGCTTATGAAACTTATGTTGAGTCTGGTTATCTTATTTTATAGCTTCGGTGTATATGCTGCATGCCTGAAAGAGGGGGATAAGATTGTACTCACAGGAGTAATGAAAGAAGAAATATTTTACGGCCCCCCAAATTGGGGGGAAGATAGGGCGCATGACGAAAAATTACTCTACTGGATCCTGCATATAAATAGTCCTCTAAAGTGCGTGGTTGCTGCTAATACTGAGCAAAAAGGTTGGAACAGCAATATTCAGCTCATTGTTAGTGGTGATGATTATAAAACTAAACGCAATCTACTTAATCACCATGTCACTGTAGATGGAAAAATTATGCTTGCTGTCACAGGCTATCATATGACTTCCGTCTTATTAAACGACACCAGCTTTCAGCCAACAGAATAAAATAAAAAGGATGATGTATGAGATTTATAAAAGCGACATACCATCTTGAAACCAAGACGGTTGAGTACGAAGCTGGTGATGGGACTCGTTTGCTAAAAACTGCAGGGACATTAAACTGGAGATTTAACAACCCCGGAAATATTATGGCATTGCCTGATGCAAGTAAGCAAAAAGGGCGAATAGGTGCCGGCACTGTATATAATCCGAAAGAAAATACATTTGCGATTTTTTCCAGTATTGAAGCTGGGGAGCGTGAGAAATGTGCATTATTGAGGCGAAAATACCGAAATGACACCATATCTGAGATGATGTCGCAGTATGCTCCTGAAACCGCAGGTAATGATCCCGTAGCTTATGCTAACTTTATAAGTTCAGAGAGTGGCGTTGCAAAAGATAAAAAAATATCTGACTTGAATGATAAAGAATTCAGCAAAGTTGTGGATGCGATCAGTAAAAAAGAAGGTGGCCTGAAGGCTGGTACTGAAAAATGGGTATATGTGACAAACTTGACGGTTTCAGACGGCTCTCGCCCAATTGCTAATGTGCCATTTAAGGTAACACTAGGAAGTACTAGCTACGAGTGGAAAACAGACGTTTACGGCAAGCTAAAGACAATTATTCATACCAAACAAGGAATGGTTATTGTCGTCAAATATACTAATTCTGCTGGAAAAGAGGATGTTGTTTATTCAGCTGTTGCTGGGGATGAAACGAAGAATATACTGCTCACGCGAAACTTTTCTCAATTCTCTGCAAAAACACTTGCCGAGACTCCCAAAGTGCCACGTGAGAAGAGCGCTCTGAAACCGATAGATTATATAGTCATGCCAGGAGATTCTCTATCAAAAATAGCCGAACGTTATAAGACAAGCACTGATGAAATTGCCAAAAACAATAATATAAAAGATGTGAGTAAGATCTTCCCTGGTCAACACTTGACGATTTATGGTGCCAAAACTAATAGCCCCTTAATCTATATCGTTGTACCTGGTGACACGCTGGCGAAGATCGCAGCACAATATGGCGTAACTGTTGATGAACTCGCTCGTTGGAACAATATCGTAGATCTAAACAAAATCTATCCAGGTCAGTCGATATTGATTTCAAATGATGCAAACTGCTCAAAAGGTAGCAGCCCTGTCTTAGTCTCTGACAAACAGGCACCCAAACCTCAGCCCCCAGTTAGTAGAACTTCACCCAATGTGCAATCGGTCAATTTAGATAAAAAAACACTGGAATCAGTAGGCTCTAAAAAATCGGATAAACCGATAGCCTTGCTTCCCCATGATCAGAGAGAGGCACCATGGATGGCGATTGCAATCCGCGAGGTTACGGAATGGCATGGAACAGGAGAGAAGAAAATCACTGATAATTATCATAATCTTACGGGTTCTAAAGGGTCATTGGGTAGTACGGCATGGTGTGCTTCGTTTGCAAATTATTGCTTGAAAGAAACAGGGTATGACTACTCCAGGAGTTTTACAAAGTCTTCTCAATTTCCAGTTTATGATAAAACTAAGTTTATCGAGATAAAAAATCCTGTATATGGTGCATTGATGGTCTTTCGTACTTATGTCGAATCAAGTGATGAATTTACAGGCAATGGACATGTAACATTTGTGTATGGAAAAACGAGTAACGGTGATATTGCTGGCTTAGGCGGAAATCAAGGAGGTAAAGCATATGGTGGAGGTACTATTAAGTTATCGATGTATAGTACCACGAAACCAACATCTAGATTCAGCATGACTGTTAGAAAAAAAAAGGAAATTCCTGTGTATCAAAAATTTTATAAATATTATATACCTGTCGCGTATAAAGAATATTATTCAAAAAATTCAGCGGAATTACCTATAGTTGATGTTGACGATGTAAACAATAATTTATTCGGGTTTGATAGCAAAACTAAATCTGTGAAAGATGAAGGTGGCGGTCGATGAAAAATTTTATAGGTATAAGTATGCTACTGTTGTTGTCATTGAGAGTGATGGCAGGTGATCCCGGAGGAATATCCTTACTTGTAAAGGCATTGCCTTCTGCAAGTGATTATAAATATGTCCTTGATGGCTTTTTTAGAAATTATTACGGTGTGGACAATCCTCACACTCCTTCGTGCGATCAAAATGATTATACTCCTTATATTGATAACGTATATTTGAATACGCTCCCAAAAGGTATTGATGACAATATATTAATAAAATCCATAACAGACTTATCATCCAGAACTCAGATTGCCAAAATATTATCATCTTACTCTGATGATCAAGTTTCTGGATTTGATGGAGTTCTTTTTTATGCAGTGAAAGATAATAAATTATTTATTTATACGTTCGATTCAAAAGCCCCTGGGCATATCTTTACGAATGAGTTGAATGTTGATGGAATTATTAGCTATAAGCTTTTAGGAAGGTCCATTTGCCAATCTATAAGATCAAAGATACTCCCTTCCAGTCCTTAATGATATTGGGGTCAGTTGTTTTGTTTAGATACATTTCATTAATCATAAGTATGTTGTGTTTTTCAAGCGCCATTGCTGGGGAAATGTCATGTAAGCATCCCGGTAAAGCGGACCATTCACATTTAGAGATCTTCCTGCATACTGATTATGTTCCTGGAGGAGATCGCCATGCGCAAAGCCCGATTCACCGAACACCAGATCATCGCCGTTCTGAAGTCCGTCGAAGCCGGACGCACCGTCAAAGATGTGTGCCGCGAAGCCGGGGATTTCTGAGGCCTCGTACTACAACTGGAAAGCGAAGTTCGGCGGTATGGAAGCCTCTGATATCAAAAAGATGAAGGACCTCGAAGATGAAAACCGCCGGTTGAAACAGATGTTTGCGGACCTGAGCCTCGAGTGCCGCGCATTGAAAGACGTTATTGAAAAAAAGCTTTAAAACCAGCGATAAAGCGTGAGCTGGTCAGCTATCTGACCGCGCAGTTTGCCATGAGCTTACGTCAGGCATGCAGTATATTGTCGTTGAGCAGGACGGTATTTCGTTATCAGCCTGATACGCAACGTGATGAGCCAGTCATTATGGCGCTGACCGTGGCGGCTGAACGCTATCCGCGATACGGATTTGAAAAGCTTTTTCAGGTGCTGCGCAGGCAGGGCAAAAGCTGGAACCATAAGCGCGTTCACCGGATTTACTGCCTGCTGAAACTGAATTTTCGCCGTAAGGGAAAACAGCGCCTGCCAGTGCGCAATCCGGTTCCGCTGGTGACGCCAGAGGCGATGAACCAGAGCAGGTCCATCGATTTTATGCACGATGCGCTGGTGTGCGACAGACGCTTCCGGACCTTCAACGTGGTGGATGATTTTAACCGCGAAGCACTGGCGCTCGAAATTGACCTGAATATCCCGGCGCAGCGGGTCGTGAGAGTGCTGGACAGGATCGTGGCAAACCGCGGATATCCGCTAAAGATGCGGATGGATAACGGTCCGGAACTGGTCTCGCTGACGCTGGCACAATGGGCAGAAGAGCATGGTGTGATGCTGGATTTTATCAGGCCCGGCAAGCCAACGCAGAATGCCTTTATCGAACGGTTCAACCGGACATACAGAACAGAAATACTGGATTTTTATCTGTTCAGAACACTGAATGAAGCACGGGAAATTACAGAGCGCTGGCTGGCTGAATATAACGGCGAGCGCCCCCACGAATCCCTGAATAACCTGACGCCGGAAGAATACCGGCTGATGGCTGAAACCCCGGAAATCTCAAAAAGTGCGTGGAACTAAAACGGGTGCGCTTACACCAGGAGATTCTCTATCAAAAATTGCCAAACGTTATAAGACAAGCACTGATGAAATTGCCAAAAACAATAATATAAAAGATGTGAGTAAGATCTTCCCTGGTCAACACTTGACGATTTATGGTGCCAAAACTAATAGCCCCTTAATCTATATCGTTGTACCTGGTGACACGCTGGCGAAGATCGCAGAAAAAAATGGTGCGAATGTTGACGATATTGCGCGTCAGAATAATATATCAGACCCTAATAAAATATATCCGGGGCAATCAATTTCTATAAGAAAAAATGGTAACAATACTGCGGTCGAGTCCGATAACTCAGCAATTAATCCTCCAACCTCAAAAACAGTGAGTAAAAAACAACTGCAAAACAAAGAAGTAAATTCCAATAAAAAAACGCTGGAATCAGTCGGAGGAAAAAATTCCGGTAATCCGATTGCGTTACTTCCTCATGATCAGCGAGAGGCTCCGTGGATGGCGGTTGCATTCGAGGAGGGAGATACTCGATGGAAATGGGGGCGTGTAAAGGAAGGCGATGGCGGAATAAACTACCATAAGAAGACAGGCATTAATATGTCATCCATGGTTGGTGACTCTAATCCGTGGTGTGCTTCTTTTGTAAATTATTGCCTTAAAGAATCTGGGTATTCAACATCTGGTAGCGCCAGTTCTCAATCTTTCTCGAAAAATAAAAGTTTTATAAAAGTGTCTCAACCTATATACGGCGCAATAGTCGTTTTGCGGAAAAAAGGATCTTGGAAAGGGCACGTTGCTTTTATATACTGTCTTTTTGAGGATGGAGAAATAGGTGTGCTTGGCGGAAATCAGGGAGATAGTGTAACAATAAACCCGTTATATCAAGTTTATATCAATGGACGGTTACATTATGAGTTGATAGGGTTCTATGTACCTAATTCATATTATTCTTATGCACAAAAAATAATAAATTCGGGCTCGAGAGAAGCAGCGATTTCTAATATTGCAGAGTTGCGTGAAAGCCTTGGAGCCAATCTACTCTCGAAAGAGGATGGAAGAACAAGGTGATAAAAAAAATTTAATACTGGAGGTGATGTGAAGTATTATTATGTTTTAGCATTGTTACTTGGTTACAGCTCATGTGTACTGGCAGAAGAGTGTATGGATAACTCAAATATAGATTCTCTAAGAGAGGTTTTCAAAAAAAATAATAAGAAGTTGTTGATTGAAATGTCTTCAAAAGAAATGAGGCGTTATGTTGAAAGTGATTTACTTATCAAAAATAAATACAGTACACATTGTCAATGTATCTGAGGTTTACTATGGCTGGGGAGTGGACAAAAAATCAAAGTATCCTGTTAACACATCGGCAGTTTTCCCAAATGAAAAAGTGTGTGTATGGAATGTATCTTTTGCACTACCAGAGTCTATTAGAAAAAAATGTGATGATGATGGTGCTTATGGGTATTTTATTGAATTTAAGAAAGTTAATGGGAAAACAGTTCTATATAACTTTACCTCTTTGTTTGATTCTCTTCCCGACGGAACTTTAGCTTGCAAAGTTGCCAATAAATTTATGCTGCAAAAATAGCTTGTGAGTATTGATGTAAGCATCTCGCCCTAAATTAAGGGTGTTGTTGATTAATCATTATTCAGCGCTCTTGCTGCTTTTTAGGTTGTGTTGCATATTATTTTGTAGCCAATAAACTCTATTTTTACTAAAAATCCAATCTTTTCTACAAAGTGGGAAGGTAATTCTGGTAAGCATTTACTGGTGATGAAAAAGGAAATCAACCAGAATAATACTGCAGAGTATTTATCTGTAAAACAGGTGACAAAGGGTAAGGATGATTGCATTTCAAATGATTATATTATTGACTGTGAAATGGATATTAATCTGAATGGGGGGTAAAAGAATCAGTTGAAATAAACAGTAGCTTTACCAATGACGAAGGCACTGTTTTATTTGCTTATAAATTGGATGTATTGGTGGGATAGACCCAGTTACTGTCAACTATTTCGCGTATAAAATGGATTGAAATATGCCCTACGAGGGGAAGAGAATATCATAGTTGAAAACGGTAGGTGTGGTGGAGAAAACCCTCCGATTCCTGATTATAATTAAAAAAGACAAGTCTCTGTTAAATTACATGCTGAAAAAAATGGAAGGCCACTTCAACGACAAAAGTAAACTAGCACGTTGATTTCTGTTTTTTACCAAAAAGGATGGTCGTATGTTTAAGTGTGAGTTTGCTAATGAAAGAAATATAATGTGGTGAGTTTTTGTTTCGCCTGCATATCAAGCTAATTTAGCCATCCTGTAATATGAGGAAATTAATGCCATATACACTTAAACATTTGCCAGAACGCTACCCCAGACCTAAGCCTCTGAAATTTTCTCGTTGGCTTGTTGCTCTGGTTGTCATGCTTTCAGTCAGTATTATCATAATGCGTATATTTGGGCGTTATGTTGAAAATCTGTACTTCTGGAGATTAGCTTTAGGTTTTCCTGTTGCTTTGTGGAGTGTCTTGCTTTCTTCTCGTCTGCTTGTTTGGTCTTTACAGGATAGCAAAGCAAACGCTTTTGACAAACAGCGAGAACAGTGGATTCTTCGAGAAACCCGTAAGGCACGGCGTGCATTACAAGTGCTGAGTGCAACATTTATTACCGGCCACTCATCAGTTGCTCAGAAAGATACCGCTATTGCTATGCAAAACAACGACAGCATTATTGTTTCACAGGACGGCCGGGATGGTAATGAAAGCGCCAGAATGAGCCAAATTTCTTCCAGCCCGCAGGATTCTATGGAATTCGTGATAATGAATATTTTTTCGCAGATGATTGCAGACATTCCTTTTACACAAATCCCTGATAAATGCCCACTAGTAGTAGTTTTTGATGTAACAACATCGCTGCCTTTGGAGAACATTCGCCATTACTGGGATGAGGCATGGCAAAAGAACAATATCACTTTTCCTGTTGAACACGTTGAAGGGCGTGGTCTTAGTGTAATTGACCGCTGGTTAAATGAACGTATTAAAGATAAAGCAATGTTATTGATCGTTGGCCTCCAGATTGATCCGGTTGTTACAAACAATACTGCTGAAGCGGCTGTTGCTCTACTTCTTGGCAACCGCCTAACGCAAGAGGCGCTTGACCCCCTCGCATTACTACACCGGCCAGATGCTGCTCCCTCAGGTGAACTTAGCGAAGGGATGAGGATGGCCGCCTGGAACGTCCCGCTAAAAGAAAGTATGGTGAAAAATTTATGGCTCGCTGGAATGACAGGTGAGCAACGTGCAGAAGCGATTGGATGTCAGAATGCACATCCTGCGCAGTGCGTAAAAGATGAGGCTGTCATTTCACTCGATATATCCATGGGGAATGCTGGAGCCGCTGCACCCTGGCTGGCTATTGCTGCCGCCACTGAAATCGCCCGACAAACACAATCCCCGCAGATGATTATCTGCGGGGATACCACTCAGAAAGTGCTATGGAGCACGCTTATTACCCCGATAGCTTCAAGACAGGAGATGGATCTGTGAAGTTACTTTTAGCACCGAAAACTACGGAAGGTCGCTATCTTTCAGTCGTATTCATTCTCTTTTTACTCTTGGCTGCAATGACATTTATCGTCTGGAAACATCCTGACATGGCCGGACTTGAGGGCGATAGTCAGCAGCAGAATTACTGGCTTATTGGTGGGTGCTGCATTACCGGATGTATCTTTATCATGTTAGTTATGCTCCTGTGGACAGCTCGCAGTGCCGGTAAAAAGGAGTTTGAGGCGCTCCTGGATGTCACTCGTGGTGATGACAATAAGAGAAAAGATGAGAGTGAAAACATCTCTGTTTCTCCAGCAGTGGTGATGTGTGCCAGGATTCGTGACCATCTGCGAACCCGAATTGGAATTCACTGGCGGCGCAAAGTCCGCCTGCTTTTAGTCACCGGCGACGAGGCGGCAATCGAACAACTGGTGCCTGGTCTGCGCCAGCAGCGCTGGCTGGAGGGCCAGCGTACCGTTCTGATTTACGGCGGCAGTCTGCTCTCCGAACCCGACAGTCAGCAATACGCCGCGCTGCGCAAGCTGCGCCGTGGCCGTCCTCTGGACGGGATTGTGCGGGTGATGCCGTCGTCTCTCACCCTGACGCCGCTGATAAGCGAGAGCGACCTGCACGGGCTGGAAAAAATCAGCGAACTGCTGGGCTATGCCGCCCCGGTCTGGTTATGGAAACTGTGCGACAGTGAGTGGCCGCAGGCTGACCGCGCGGTGCAGGCGGTAGGGGTTAGCTTCCCGTTGCGCGCCACTGAGGACGATGTCGCCCGTCAGCTTGCGCAAATGCTGCCCACGCTGCGGGAGCAGGGGATGCACCAGATCGCGGAGGAGACCCGCCACGACTTCCTGCTGCGTCTGGGGCAGCAGCTTATCGACGGGGAGATCGCACAATGGCGCCGGCAGCTGGCGCCGTGGCTGACCGCCTCGCGGCAGCGGCTTGCGCTGCGAGGCCTGATGTTTAGCCTGCCAGAACCTCGCGCCGTGGATCCGTATCAGGAAGCTGATACCTCGCCTGCGAGCCAGCCTCATCTCCTGACGCTGCCCGCGACCTGGCAGGGGATCGTCGATGACTGCCGCCGTTTACGCGGGCATCACGTGGGAATGGCGTGGGAGCGGGGCCTGGCGTGCGGTCTGCTGGCGATCCTCGGCCTGTGGGCGGCGGGACTGCTGCTCTCCTTTGCCCTCAATTACAGTCAGATTGCTTCGGTAGCGGGAAAAGCCCGCGACCTGGTGGCCCACCCCTCCGTTTCTGACTATCAACTGACGGCCCTCCATGCCCTGCGCAATGAGGCCGGCCGTCTCGTGCACGATGGGCAGAAGGGGGCGCCCTGGTATCGGCGCTTTGGTCTGGACCATCATCAGCAACTATTAAACGCCGTCCTACCCTGGTACGGTGTGGCAAATCATCGCCTGATACGTGACCCGGCCAATGCCGCGTTGCAGCAGGCGCTCAACGCGCTGGTCAACTCCGCCCCCAATAGCGACCAACGAGCCAAGCTGGCGAAACCGGGCTATGACCAGCTGAAAGCCTGGCTGATGATGGCTCGTCCGGATAAAGCCGATGGCGCATTTTTTGCGCAGACCATGAAAACGGTCCAGCCGACGCGAATGGGGATCTCGACCGGTCTGTGGCAAAGTCTGGCGCCGGATTTGTGGGCCTTTTATCTCTCCCTGCTGCCCGAGCGGCCAGAGTGGAAGATCATCCCGGATGCGCAACGGGTGAGTCAGAGCCGTCAGGTTCTGTTGCAGCAGCTAGGTCGCCGCAATGCCGAAAGCACCTTATATGAGAACATGCTCAAATCCGTGCGTCGTAATTTTGCCGATGTATCGCTGGAAGACATGACCAGTGGCACCGATGCGCGCCGCCTGTTTACCACCGATGAAGTGGTCCCGGGGATGTTTACCCGCCAGGCATGGGAAGGCGGCATTCAGCAGGCCATTGATAAGGCAGCCAGCTCGCGCCGGGAGGAAATCGACTGGGTGCTGAGCGATTCGCGCAAAACGATGTCGACAGACCTGTCGCCGGAGGCGCTGAAAGCGCGTCTGACCCGACGCTACTTCACCGATTTCGCCGGCAGCTGGCTGAATTTTCTCAACAGTCTGCGACTTAATCCGGCGACCAATATCGCCGATGTTACCGACCAGCTCACGCTGATTAGCGATGTCCGCCAGTCGCCGCTGATTGCCCTGATGAATACCCTTGCCTGGCAGGGGCAGGCGGGGCAACAAAGGGAGGGGCTGTCGGACAGCCTTATTAAATCGGCCAAAGATCTGGTGGGCGGGAAAGACAAGCCGGTCATCGACCAGTCGGCAGCCGGCCCGCAGGGGCCTCTGGATGACACGTTCGGCCCACTGCTCCAGCTGATGGGGAAAAACACGGGCAGCAACGTCATGTCGGCCGATAGCACCCTGAGCCTGCAAACCTATCTGACCCGTATCACCCGCGTGCGCCTGCGCCTGCAGCAGGTTGCGAATGCTTCCGATCCGCAGGTGATGATGCAGACCCTGGCGCAGACCGTCTTCCAGGGGAAAAGCGTCGACCTGACCGACACGCAACAGTACGGTAGCCTGATTTCGGCAAGCCTTGGCGAAGAGTGGAGTGGCTTCGGTAATACTCTGTTTGTGCAGCCGCTGACTCAGGCCTGGGAAACCGTGCTTCTGCCGTCGGCGGCCAGTCTGAATGATAAATGGCGCCGCTCGGTGGTCGCCAACTGGCACACCGCCTTTGACGGACGCTTTCCGTTTGCCGCCAGCAAAAGCGACGCCTCCCTGCCGATGCTGGCTGAGTTTGTGCGCAAAGACAGCGGGCGAATCGAACGTTTTCTCACGACGGAGCTGAACGGTGTCCTGCATAAAGAAGGTAGTCAGTGGGTGCCGGATAAGGTCAACAGTCACGGCCTGGTCTTTAATCCGGCCTTTCTGCGCGCGATCGACCAGCTAAGCCAGCTGTCCGACATTCTTTTCACCGACGGCAGCCAGGGGATCAGCTTTGAGTTACAGGCCAGGCCTGCCCCGGAGGTTGTCGAGACACAGCTGACGATAGACGGCCAAAAGCTGCGCTATTTCAATCAGATGGCCGACTGGCAGACTTTCCGCTGGCCGGGGGAGACGTATAAACCCGGCACTCTGCTGACCTGGACCACCGTCAATGCGGGCACGCGTCTGTTCGGTGACTACAGCGGTACCTGGGGCTTTATTCGCTGGCTGGAGCAGGGTAAACGCCATCCGCTGGATCGCAGCCAGTGGATGATGAGCTTCTCCGCTCCGGATGGCCGCACCCTGCAGTGGGTATTGCGCTCCCAGCTTGGGAGTGGCCCGCTGGCGCTTCTGGCGCTGCGCGGATTGACCCTGCCGGATCAGATTTTCACTGTCGATGCGGCTGAGAGCGCACAGGCCCTGACGACGGGGGTAGGGAATAGTGACATGGATGAGATGGAATAATGAGCATTTTACAAAATTTGGTTGCCGCCAGTCAGTTGGATGAAAGCGTACTGCGCCAGCAGGCCCGGTCACGTCAGGCGCAGTGGCAGTCCTGGCTTTCGCCAATCAGTGATAGCCAGCCCACCGGGAGCGATCCGGGCTATGACGATGATTTTCAGCGTATCCGCGAGGAGGTCAATAAGATCTCCGGTGTCGATACCGTACTGATTTGCCAGTTGGCTGGACAGTTACTGGCAACAACA
Source organism: Klebsiella sp. w6 (assembly GCF_033100215.1). Taxonomy (NCBI): domain Bacteria; kingdom Pseudomonadati; phylum Pseudomonadota; class Gammaproteobacteria; order Enterobacterales; family Enterobacteriaceae; genus Klebsiella; species Klebsiella sp. w6. The sequence goes on along the minus strand of NZ_CP136907.1, from coordinate 3,162,828 downwards.
AAAGATATCCGGATTGTTACCTATTACTGCTGGGCCCGTTTGCACCAGGACGGGGAAGCTGGCTTGGCCGATGGGCTGGAGCTGCTGGCAGGCTTGCTGCAACGATATGGTATGCAGCTTTATCCGCAGCGCGACCGTAGCCGCAAAGCAGCCATCGAGTGGCTGGCGGGTACTCGTATCTTAGACAGTCTTTCACTTTTTCCAGAAGTTGTGCGGGAGGACGCAAGGCGTACCGTCGGCGCGCTGCTTCTCATTGATGATTGTCTGACGACAGAACCAGAAACATCACGGCCAGATCTGCAAGCACTCTGGGGTGCACTGGAGTCTCGTTTGATAAAGGGCGGGGGAGTCGATGCGGTGGTGCCGCAGAACGTCGGAAACCGGGGGCTGGCTCAAACCGCTTCACGCATGGCTGAATACGAAGCGCCGGTTCTCAGTAACATCACCTCCGGTCAGGATCTGCTGGCCCAGGCGCGAACCCTGACAGCATATCTGCGTGTTCAACCCGATGGCTGGCTTGCCGCACATCGGCTAATGAAAAGCCTTCGTCATGACACCTTGACAATCATCCCTGCGCCTGATGCTGAAGGAAAAACACGTATCGAGCCTCCCAGAGCAGATCAGCGTGCCATGCTCAAGCGGCTGTACCTGCAACAGAGCTGGTCGGAGATACTGGAACAGGCGGACAGTACCTTCTCACGTGGCGCTAACCACCTCTGGCTTGACCTGCAATGGTATATCCATCAGGCGCTGGTGAGGTCGGGTCAGGATGTGCTGGCCGATATTATAATTGCCGATCTGAAAGGATTGCTGCGCCGTCTCACCGGGCTTGAAACATTAGCTTTTAACGACGGCACACCCTTTGCCGATGAGGTCACGCTGAACTGGATAAATCAGAGTGTACTCGACGATATGTCCGTCTGGCAGGATGAGCCAGTATCGGCTGCCAGCGGCGCTGATAACGACATTCTGGCCCTTGAACCTGAAGCGCTCGAGAAGGCTGACACTGACGGTCTCGATGCTGCACTCCACTGGATTCAGACGCGCCCGGGCACTGAATCCACTAAAGAAAAATGGCTGTTGCGCCTGCTGATGGCCCGCGTGGCCGAACAAAAGGGGAAGAATGACCTCGCGCTCTATCTTCTGCGAGAACTCGACGATGCGGCGGGATCAATCACCCTCACGCAGTGGATCCCAGCCCTGTTGTTCGAGATTAAATCGCGACGGCTCAGGCTACTGCGCATGAAAGCCACGCGCAGCGAGAGTGAAAAGTTACGGTTGCAACCGGAGATGGATCAATTGCTGGCAGGTCTGATTGCGCTCGATCCAGCCAGTAGCGCGGTGCTTTGCGGCTAACAGAACGGAAACTGACACTAAGGAGAACATATGGCAGCAAAAGGTTTTTATCTGGTACAGGGAGACAGAACGACCTGCGGCGGAAGAATCACTACAGGCGCAGAAGATCACACTCTGTTTGATAAACCTGTTGCCCGGGAGCAGGACAGCGTCACTTGCGGAAAGCACGCAGGGCTATACAAGATTGCCGGTGGCATCGACAACGATACCATTCATGGCCGGCGAATGGCCGGAACCCTCGACAGCGGTAGTACTTGCCCCTGTAAGGCGAAGTTTATTCCATCAATGATGAATGATACTTATGAGAAAGGAGGTGAATGCATAACTACTTTATTTTCACTCAATGGGCTTATGGCATCTTTACAGGAACCCTATAAGAATCTTCATCCAGAAAATAAGACTGAACGACAGTGTACTCACACAGATGGGGCGATTAAAGTTGCAGAATATATACTAAGTGAAATAAAGGCGAATGTCAGAAGCGATACGGCAGAAACAATACGATATTTAATCGACGAAGATTTTATAATAAAAAGACTTACTGAATGGAATAAACTTCCCTTTTATGCAAGGCTGGGGCCGCCCCCTAAAGCAGATTTACTTGCTGCAATGACTATTTGGTATCAGACCGTGAAAACAGGTTCAATCTGGGATCATAAACCGAAGATCCGCGATCTTTTTTCATCCGTTGCAGTAGCACGACCACTTCCCAGGAAAGGAAAATCATCAAAGTCTTATTATCATAAGTTTAAACAGCATGATTATTTTTATGATGTTTGGTCAAACATACATTATGGTTATGTTGGACGTAGTGTCGGTTTTTCTGAAGCAATTCTCTTGAAAGGGTCCACTTGGGAACAAAACATGACGCCAGGTGCCATGGGGGATGATACCATGGATGACATTACTAGCATGAAAATAGGGTTTAATCTATTTTATGAACATGGGGAATTTGCTGAGACGTTGACGGCAGATAATATTCTTTGCGTTTTAGAAACAACACCTGGCGCGCAACTTCCTCACTCAAGAGAAAATCATTGGTGCTGGAATACAGATAATCCAGAAAAAAGTGACGAATCATTTTGAAAAAAACAAAAACGTTAACGGGTATTGCATTATTTATAGCGGTGTTAGTCCTTGTCGCTCATTTTATTCCGATAAGGCCAGTCGTTGTTATTATAAATAACACTAACGAAACTATATTCGTATATGCAGGTGAGAGTATATATAATGTCGAACCTGAGCCTGACGAAGTCGCGCGTATAGTACGATCAAAGCCTGAAATTATAGCACCTGGAAAAAGAGTTAAGATTAAAGCTTCGTTTACATCTCTGATTAGGAAAGATGCAGCGCTCGACATTGGTTGGAGGGTTGGTGGTCAATACGAATATAACGCTGCAGGTAGCGGTGGTCAAAATTTTATTCTTTCTTCAAAAGAGGGCGTGTGCTACGCATCGATTTATATAAAAGATGATTTTTTTAAGAGCGCGATTAAAAATGGTTCAAGCAATAAATGTTTTAAAAAAATAAAGGCATTTAATTATAAGTATTAATTCAGGTGTTATAAAGGTTATTTTTTTTAGTTGCCAGTTTCAAAATCTGATGATTGAAAGGAAATCAATATTAATTTATGGACGATTTAACCCTGCGTTATTACGACGCTGAAATGCGCTACCTGCTGGAAGCGGGTGAAGAGTTTGCCCGTGCTCATCCTGAGCAGGCGGCAATGCTCAATCTCGACAAAGCGGGCGCCCGCGACCCCTTTGTCGAGCGCCTGTTTGAAGGTTTTGCCTTCCTGATGGGGCGCATGCGCGAGAAACTCGATGACGATCTGCCTGAGCTGACCGAAAGCGTGGTCAGTCTGCTGTGGCCACATTATTTACGTACCATTCCCTCGATGTCGGTCGTGGAGTTCACCCCCGACTGGCAGGAAATGAAAGAGCCGATGACGATGGCTAAAGGCTTTGAAGTGCTTTCCCGGCCGATCGGTGAAAAGGGCACGCGCTGCCGGTACACCACCACCAAAGCGATCGCTCTGCAGCCGTTATCTCTTGAGCACGCCCGGCTGGCCACCGATACGGATGGCCGGTCGGTGATCACGCTGCGCTTTACCTGCAGCCAGCTGACGGACTGGAGCCGGGTCGATCTCAGTCATATCCCGCTCTACTGCAACGCCGATGCGCCGCTGGCCTGCGCCATGCACGAGGCCTTTACCCTCAATGTGGCCCGGATGTGGCTGCGCATGTCCGATGAGGTGGACAGAAGGCCGCTGGACGGGTATTTCAGCGCGCTGGGATTTGGCGAGGAGGACAGCCTCTGGCCTGAAGATGGCCGCAGTTTTCGCGGTTACCAGCTGCTGCTGGAGTATTTTACCTTCCGCGAAAAGTTCATGTTCATCGATCTGCGCGGGCTGGAGACGGTGGCTTTTCCGGCCGGACTGGCGTGGTTTGAAATCGACGTCGTGCTGGCGGAACGCTGGGAACATGACTTCCGCTTCAGCGAAAAGCAGTTGCGCCTGCACTGCGTGCCAGTGATCAACCTGTTTCCGCTGGAGTCCGATCCGCTGACCATCAATTCCCTGCAGACCGAATACCCGCTGCGCCCGATGCGCGTGCAGGACGGCCACACCGAAATTTACACCGTCGATTCCGTGATCTCCTCGCACCAGCAGGTTTACGCGCCGTTCTCAAGTTTTCGCCACAAAGGCGGCATGATGCGTCATGACGCGGCGGACTATTACTATCATACCCGGGTGCGCCGTGGCCCCTCCGGGCTGTACAACACCTGGCTTATCGTCGGCGGAGAAGCCTTCGACAATCATACCGTACCGGAAGACGAAAGCCTGTCGCTGACCCTCACCGGAACCAACGGCCAGCTGCCGCGTCGCGCGCTGCAGAGCACCGTGCTCGATACGGTGATGAAAACCACTTCCGCCAGCGTCGCGGTGCGTAACCTCTGCGCACCAACGCTGCCGTGCTATCCCCCGGCCCAGGACCGCTTTCACTGGCGGGTGCTGAGCCATCTGGGCAGCAGTTTTCTTTCCCTGATGGACAACGCTGAAGTCCTGCGCGGCACCCTGGCGCTGTATGAATGGACCGACAGCGAGATGAATCGTCGGCGTCTGGAAGCCATCCTCGACGTGAATCACCGCGCAACAGAGCGCTTTGCGCAGGGCCATCTGGTGCGCGGCGTGCAGATTGAAGTCACCCTCGACAGTCACGGCTTTGCCGGACGAGGCGACATATGCCTGTTTGGCGAGATGCTTAGCCGCTTCTTCGCGCTCTACACCGACATCTATTTGTTCAACCGCCTGATTATCATTCTGCAACCAACCGGAGAACGACTGGAATGGGAAGAGAAGCACAGCCGACGCATTCCCGGCTGAACCCGCGGCTGGAGGCCGACCTGCCGCGGATCAATTTTTACCGCTTCTGCCAGCTTCTGGAAAAACGGCGTCCCGGCCAACAGCTGATGGGGGCGACCAGCCATCCGGCTGACGATCCGGTGCGTTTTTACCCGCATCCGGGGATGGGATTCCCGGCCAGCGAACTCAGAGCCGTGGAATACGATGAGGCTGATGACTGCGGGCCGCCGGTCATTCGCACCACCTTTATGGGGTTGTACGGTGTCGATTCGCCGCTCCCGACGGCATATCTCGATGATATCGCCCAGCGCAGGGAAGGGCATGAAGCGCTGCAGGGCTTACTGGATATCTTCAGCCACCGGATCATGACGCAGTTTTACCGCATCTGGCGGAAATACTCCTGGCCCGCCACCTTTGAGCCTGGCGGCACCGATCGTCTCTCGCAGTCGCTGCTGGGCCTGGCGGGGTTGGGCATCCCCGGCACGACGCAGCATATCGCTTCGCCGGCGTCGCGCTTTCTGGCGCTAACTGGCGTGCTGCGGCAGCCTGGCAAAACCCAGCAGGGGATCCAGGCGCTGGTCACCCTGCTGGCCCCGGAGACCACCGTCAGGGTGAGCCCGTACAGCCTGCGTCCGGTGGCGATCAGTCAGCCGCTGGGGTTTTACGGCGATGACGACTTCTTACTGGACGGCAATATGCCGCTGGGTGACGAAGCGATGGATGCCAGCAGCCAGCTCCTCGTCGCCCTTACCACCGACAATCCCGCGGAGGCGCAGGGCTGGAAGCCTGACGGCCCGCTGTTTCGGGACTTTCTCATCCTGCTGCGGGTATACCTCGGCTGGCGATTCCGGGCCAACATCATCCTGACCGCGCCGACCCGACTGCTGGCTGTCCCGCCGCTGGGGGACGAGCCGTTCTGGCTCGGTATGAACGGCGTGCTGGGTGTGGGGGAGGGCGAGTGTCAGGACGATATTCCTCAGACCTTTACCACCGAGCTGGGTACCTATACGGGCCTGCAGCCTGCCACCTTTCTACAAGGAAACCGACGTGTTACGTACAAGTTTGACTAAAACCGCCTGCCTGCTGCCCCTGCTTGCGCTTTGTCTGAGCGGGTGCGGGCTCACCCAGCGTGTCTCGGAGGGGACCAAAAATGCCTTCAACGCCGTTTTTTATAAGCAAATTAATACGCTGCATCTGGACTTTACCGCGCGTGAAGCGCTCAACACCGATGCCAGAGAGAATCACTCGCTCTCTGAACCGGTGGTGGTGCGCATCTATCAGCTTAAAGATCGCCAGACCTTTGACCGGCTGGTTTACCAGCAGCTGCTGGAGGAGGGGGATATTCTGCTCGCCGCCGATCTCCTCGCCAGTCGCGATGTGGTGATCAGTCCCGGAGGGGATGCCAGTCTGAATATGCCGCTGGAAGCGGAGGCGACGTTCGTGGCGGTTGTCGGCCTGTTCCGCCATCCGGACACAGACAGGAATACCTGGAAGCAGGTGCTGGGGCGTGAGGAATTGGATCCGGACAAGCCGCGCATTTTCACCGCCGAACGCAACCAGCTACGGCTCAGGTCTGAAGCGGCGAAGTAATGTCGAAAACAAACATTTGCGGCGGGGCCATCGCGCCAGTTCGCCCTCAATCTTCGTAACCAGCGAACGGGCGATAACCATCTTCACCACAGTACAGGGAGATAACGTGACAGCGAGGGAACGTTTTTTTAAGAAACTGCAGCAACAGCAAAATCCGCCGCGGATATCGCCAGGTTTCGCCAGCAAATGGCGGCGCTGGCTCAGCAGGTAAGTCAGTGGTTTGATGGAACCGGTATCGAGGTGGTGATTTCGACCCGCCACCTCCACGACCTGAGCACTCTTGGCTACAGCCTCAACAGCGGCATCTGCCGCTACGATATCCCGGCCATTCGTCTGCAAAACGGCGAGCGCAGCGTCAATATCGTGCCGCAGCAGCTGTTGGATGGCGTGGAAAAGGGGATCGTGACGCTGAGTCTCGAGACACCCGGCGGTACGGGCTACCGGGAGGTGTTTTATCTTAGCCTGGCCCCGGAGGATGGCTGGATGATCCGCAAGGCGCACCAGTCCCCGCAAGCGCGGCTTATGCTTACCGAAGAACGCTTTTTTATGGCGGTCGACAGCCTGGCCTGACAATCCCTGACAGGCGATGACGTTCCCGCGGCGGCGGTGCAAAGCGCGCATCGCCGCCCGGGGATATCAGGCGCCAAACGCGCCGTCGATGGTGTGCATGGCGCCCGTGACAAATGACGCCTCCGGACCGGCCAGCCACGCCACCATTCCCGCCACCTCTTCCGGGCGGCCATGGCGCTTAATGGCCATAAAGCTGTGCATCAGCTCTTTCATCGGACCGTTCTCCGGGTTGGCGTCGGTATCAACAGGGCCGGGCTGGACGACGTTGACCGTGATGCCGCGCGAGCCAAAATCACGCGCCAGGCCACGCGCCAGCCCCTGCAGGGCCGATTTGCTGACCGCATAGGCCGCCATTCCCGGCACCGGCATGCGATCGCCATTGACCGAACCGATGACAATAATGCGCCCGCCTTCCGGCATGCGGCGCGCCGCTTCCACGGAGGCATGGTAGGGGGCATGAATATTGATGCGGAACAGGCGATCGATGGCATCGCTGTCCTGCTCGAGGGCATCGCCGAAAATGGCGATCCCGGCATTGACCACTAACACGTCCAGCGGGCCGCTGTCGCGGACCAGGCTTATTACCGCATCACGATCGGCGCTATCCGCCTGCACCGCCGTGCTGCCGGTCTCCGCCGCCAGCCGCTCGGCCGCTTCCGGCGAACCGGAATAGCTAAACACCACCGATGCGCCATCGGCGACAAAACGCCTGACAATCGCCGCGCCAATTCCCCGACTCCCGCCTAAAACCAGCACTGATTTGTTGTGAAATGCTGTCATATCCCGTACCTCATGATATTGTAGTGACGATTACAATATGCTGCGGCAAAACAGGCTGTCAAGGATTAATATAGTGACCACTACAAAATCAGGGCGTACTCCGGGACGTCCTCGCCAGTTTGATGCGGAACAGGCCATTGAAACGGCGCAACGCCTCTTTCACGCGCGAGGCTATGACGCGGTGAGCGTGGCCGATCTGACCCAGGCTTTCGGTATCAATCCCCCGAGTTTTTATGCCGCTTTCGGCAGCAAGCTCGGGCTGTATACCCGCGTCCTGCAGCGCTACAGCCAGACCGGGGCCATTCCCATCGACGCCCTGCTGCGAGACGACCAGCCGGTGGCGGCGTCGCTCATCGCCGTGCTGCAGGAGGCGGCTCGCCGCTATGTGGCCGATCCGGCCGCCGCCGGCTGTCTGGTGCTGGAGGGGGTACATTGCCAGGATGCCGACGCCCGAGGGGCGGCTGGCGAATGGCATGCTGCGGCGAGGGCCAAAATCCAGCAGTATATCGCCCGCCATCGCCCGCAGGACGCGCTGCGGGTGACTGACTATATGGATACGCTGATGCTTGGCCTGTCGGCGAAAGCGCGGGAGGGGGATAGCCTGCCGCGTCTTCTGGAGACCGTGCGGCTGGCAGGCCTGGCGCTGGAGCACATCCTGCCAGCCTGAGTCGTCAGATGGTTTGTCCGCCCGACACCTCGATCCGCTGGGCGGTCACCCAGCGGTTATCGTCGCGCAGCAGGCTGGCGATCATTGGCCCAATATCCTCAGGAACGCCCACCCGTCCCAGCGCCGTCATGGCGGCAAACTGCGCGTTAACCCCCGCGTCGTCCCGCACCAGCCCGCCGCCAAAATCGGTGGCGATAGCCCCGGGGGCGATGGTATTGACGGTGATGCCGCGCCCGCCCAGCTCGCGGGCCATGTACACGCTCAGCATCTCCACGGCCGCTTTGGCCGCAGCGTAGGCGGAGAAGCCAGGATAGGAGACGCGGGTCAGCCCGGAGGAGAAGTTAACGATCCGTCCGCCGTCTGCCAGCAGCGGCAGCAGGGTTTGTACGAGGAAAAATACCCCTTTAACGTGGACGTTAAACAGCCCGTCGAACTGCGCTTCGCGCGTTTCGGCCAGCGGGGCGAATTCGCCGTGCCCTGCGTTATTGATCAGGTGGTCGAAAGTGGCCCGCCCCCAGACGCTGGCCAGCGCGCTGCCGAGGCTGTCGGCGAAAGCCGGGAAGCTGGCGGTTTGCGCCATATCCAGCGGCAGGGCGATGGCCTTGCGCCCCAGGGCGCGGATGTCGGCGACCACCTCTTCCGCCTGTTCGAGATTGCCGCGGCAGGTGACGATGACATCCCCACCCTGGCGGGCGATATCCAGTGCAGTCTGACGGCCAAGGCCGCGGTTGGCGCCGGTAATAAGTGCAATCTTAGTCATGTTCGGTCCTCTCTGGTATGTTGAGGCTCTACAATAGGGGCCGCGCGTCAGGCCGGGTTGCCCAATCCTTGTTATTTTTTGCCCATTTCTCTCCGTTCACCCCCTTTTCCCGGGAAATAGCGCATACTCAGGCTTTAAAACTTGCCTGAAAGGAACTTATGTGCGACGCCCTGTTCGATCTCTGCCGCCGGTTTGCTGATGCTCATGTCGATAGCAGCGGGGTGGCGGTTACCCCGGTTCCCGGCATCACCCTGGTGCGGGCCCTGCATCCTGGCGATCTACAGGCGGCTATCGCCAGGCCGCTGGTGGCCATGCTGCTCCAGGGGCGTAAGAGCGTGACCACCGGCCTGGCGAGCTTTGACTATGGCCCGGGGGAGGCGATGGTGATTGCCGCGGATGTCCCCACCACCAGCCAGATCACCGAGGCCAGTCAGCGTTTTCCCTATTACGCGCTGGTGCTGGAGCTGGACCTGGCTATCCTGCGCGAGCTGCAGGAGGCCGGGCCGTCAGGGCCGGATGAGGCGCCCCGCGTCGGTATCGAACCGATGAATGCCGATGTGACGGATGCCGCTTACCGGCTGGCAAGACTGTTTGATCAACCGGGGGCGCTGGCGGTGCTGGGGGAAGGTCTACGGCGGGAGCTGCATTACTGGCTGTTGCAGAGTGTCCACGGGCCGGCCATTCGGGCGCTGGGCGCCGTAGACAGCCATTCAGCGCGGATCCGCCGGGCGGTGGCGATGCTGCGCCGGGATTTTATGCAGCCAGTCAGCGTCGACGCGCTGGCCGACGCCGCTGGGATGAGCGTCTCTGTCTTTCACCGTCATTTCCGCGCCATGACCACGCTGTCGCCGCTGCAGTTTCAGAAGCAGTTACGCCTGATCCACGCCCGCCGCCTGATGTTGGCGGAAGGGATGAGTATTGCGCAGGCTGCCGGGGAGGTGGGCTATATCAGCGTGTCGCAGTTCACCCGGGAATACGCTCGCCTGTATGGCGCGCCGCCGGGCCGCGATCGTCGACGGGAAAAAATGAGCGCCTGACCTGGCGCGCGGGCTGGCGGCAGCTCATCCCTGAGCCTGGCGCCGGTGGTTTAGTCCACGAGGGTCGCTGTGATATGCACTTTATTGCCCATTCGCGCTTCAGTAATGCGATAGGCGGTCGCGCCCTCGCGGGCGGCCTGCTGGCGGATTTTGCTCTCCGCATGGTCCAGGGTATCGCCGGTGGCGGTGATGGTTCTGGCATTTGCCGCCAGGGGCAGCAGACAACTCAATACGATCAGTGGAATTAACTTGTTCATCGTCATTCTGTCCTGTGAGAGAAAATCAGCGCGCAGTCTGCAGCCAGCCGGCAATGTCCTGGGTCGGCAGCTGGTGGCGGGCATTCCAGGTGTCGCCCATCGGCCACCACACGCCATCCCCCCGGGCGAAGGCGGCGCGATAGCGCAGCATGGCGTCATCCGGGTCTGTCCGCAGCTGCTCCAGCAGGGCGGGCAGGGTGTGGACGGCTTTGCTGAACGTCTGCTGCGTTACGCGCTCCACGGTATCCGCCAGCTGCCGGTAAGTGGTCGTTTCGCCGGCAACAAACACCACCTCGTTGACGATCCGCGGCTGATGCAGATAAATCGCCGTGGTCAGGCGGCCAATATCCGCCGGTGAGGTGACGGTCACCTGGGTATCCCAGCTGCCAAGGGCGTGAAGGGTTCGGTTGGATAAATTCACTACATCGAAGTCTGGTTCGAAGAGAAAGCTGGTAAACATCCCGGTGGAGACAATGACCCACTCCGTGGCCCGCTGCGCGCGCAGCAGGATCCGGACATCGTACTGCTCGTCCCAGACCGGCTGACCGCTGCCTTTGCCGACCACATCGTAATTGACGCCAAACTGCCAGGGAAAATAGCGGGGTACCCCGGCCGCCAGCACCGCGCGGGTAATTTTCAGCTGTGTCCCCGGACCGGCGACAAATCCCATGCAGTTAATCACGGTGGTGAATCCGCGAAACTGATCGGCCAGCGTCTCCATGGCGCTACCGGCGATGTCGACGGCGAGGAAGGTGGCTCCGGCGTCGGCCAGCGCCTGATGGTTTGCCGACCGCAGCTGGCCGGCTTCATCCCTGGCCGCCGGCGAGACGATAACCGAGACCGTGCCCTGACGCTGGATAACCGCAGGCACCAGCGCATCGAGAACGGCGGCGCCCAGTTGTCCCGCTCCCAGCACCAATACCTTTTCCTCATGATTAAGATTATCAGTTTTCATTTTGACTCCTTGCTCAGTTAAGCCTTGTACTGACTGGCTACAGGCTCAGTGTAGGGGGGCGGGCATCATTCGATAAGAACAGGATTTCGGGTTAGACTGTTCGTGATAATGGGATAATAATTGCCGGGGGAGAACGAAATGGACAGACTGGATGCCATGCAGTTGTATGTTGCGGTTGTGGATGCCCACAGCTTCGCCCGTGCGGCGGAGGTGCTCGGGCAGCCGCGCTCCACGGTGTCGCGGGTAGTGAAGGAGCTGGAAGCCTGGTTTGGGGCGCAGCTTCTTCAGCGCACCACCCGCAAGCTCAGCGTGACGGCGGAGGGTCGCCGGTACTACGAGGCGTGTAAAAGGCTGCTGGCCGAGATAGCGGCGATGGAAGCCTCCTTTCCCGGGCGCTCGGCTCAGCCCGCCGGGCGATTCAAAGTGGGGATGCCGCAATCCCTTGCCCGCCACTGCATTCTGCCGAGGATCGGCGAGTTTTTGCAGCAGTATCCCGACCTGGAGCTGATCCTCTGCTCAAGCGACAACGTGGAAGATATTATTCAGGAGGGATTCGACTGCGTGATCCGTACCGGGCGGATCGAAGATTCCACCACCCTGGTGGCGCGTCCTCTGGCTCGCTACCGCTGGATGGTCCTCGCCTCGCCGGCCTGGCTCGCGGCCCACGGCCGGCCGCAGAGCATCGACGATCTGCACCACCACCGGGCGGTGGGCTACCTGAACCACCGTACCGGGCGGACCATCGACTGGCTTTTCTCCCTCGATGACGGCGACTGCGCGATCCGCATGCGGGAGACGCTGGTGGTCGACGATACCGATGCCTACATTCAGGCCGGCATTCAGGGGCTGGGCCTGATCCGCGTCGCCAGCTATCTGGCGGAACCTTATCTGCAGAGCGGGGCGCTGGTCGCCTGTCTGGAGCAGGCCGCTTCTGATCTTCCCTTGTCGCTGGTCTATCCGCAAAACCGCTATCTGCCGCCGGCGGTGCGCGCATTTTATGACTGGAGCAGGCGCATTCTGCAACCCCCGCTCAGCGAGGCCTGATGCCGGGGCATCGGCCCGGTTATTGGCCGCGCATGGCCTGTTTTAACTTCGTCACCAGCCAGTTCAGCGCCGGATCCTGCACCCGCCGTTTGTGCCGCAAAATGCACAGCGTAAATTCCGGGTACGTAACCGGCGGGGCGTCTGCACGCAACGCGTGCTGCGCCTGCCAGCGCTGCGCCAGCCCCTGCGGGACGGTGGCGAACAGCGGCAGGGTGGTCAGCAGCAGGGGAAAGGTGGAGAAATTCTGCGTGGCAAAGCGCACGCGCCGCGCGAGTCCCTGGCTGGCGAGCTGGCGGTCTATTTCCCCGTGGCCGGTTTCACGATAGGCCACCATCACATGTTCCCAGGCGACAAAGTCGCTCACCGACAGCGGCCCGCGACAGGGGATCTGCTGCGGCGACCACAGAGTGGTGACTCCCATGGTCATCACTGGCTCGCTGACCACCTCCCCGCGGCTCTGTTTGTTGACAGACACCGCGACATCAATGCGCTCCTCCTCCAGCAGCTGGCGAACCTGGAAGGGGTCGGCGGCTATCGACTGCAGTGAGACCCCGGGCGCCTCCTGCATCATCCCGGGTAACAGCTGGGGCATCAGCCAGTGTTCGCTCCAGTCGCTGAGGCCGATGCGAAAAAGCTGCTGTGCGCGCGCCGGGACGAACTCCCCGGCGCCAAACATCGCCGAATGCAGGTTTTCCATCAGCGGCTGCAGGTCGGTCATCAGCGCTTGCGCCCGCGGCGTCGGCAGCATGCCTCTGGCGCTGCGCACGAACAGCGGGTCGTCAAACATCTCGCGCAGCCGCTTCAGCGCCCCGCTGATAGCCGGCTGGCCAAGGTGCAACACCTCTGCGGTGCGGGTGACGCTCGCTTCGCGGTATAGCACCATCAAGACCGTCAACAGATTCAGATCGATACGACTAAAATCATTTTCAATGATTTTCTTCATTATGATAATCAATTTGAATGTGGGTTATCCCGGCAGCATAGTGAATCTCACCCCGATAAATCAACCAGCGCAATGCGCGCGGAGGGTGTGATGCAAACTTACCAGACAGGCGATAGCCTGATTTTCAAAGTGCCGGAGCGCGAGATTACCCTGCAGCCGGCGGCGCTCTATCCACAGGCGTTCCCGGTAGCGGAGGCGGAGGCCGTTATTCAGCCGATTGCGCTGTCAATCCACAGCTGGGTGGTGCCGACTCCCCACGATCTGATTGTTATCGATACCGCCACCGGCAATGGTCGGGAGCGCGGCGGCAATCCACTCTATCATCAACTTAACACGCCGTATCTGGAGAATCTCCGCGCCGCGGGAGTGAACCCGGAGGACGTGACCCTGGTGCTACTGACCCACCTGCATACCGACCATGTCGGATGGAATACCGTCTGGCAGGACGATCGCTGGGTGCCGCTGTTCCCCAACGCCCGCTACCTGTGCTCGGCAAAAGAGCTGACGCGGGTGAAAAACAGCGAACGCTACCGGGCGCTGTGGCTCGACAGCCTGCTGCCGGTGATCGAGGCCGGCCTGCTGGAAACCGTCGATGTGGCGGCCCGGCCGCGGGTCGGCGGGCGGATCGCCTTTGTGCCCACCCCCGGCCACAGTCCGGACCATGCCGCGCTGATCCTCGCCGCCGGAGATGATTACGCCTGTTTCTCCGGCGATCTCCTTCATTCCCCGCTCCAGTTTGCCCATCCGCAGTGGAATTCAGCGTTCTGCGGCGATCCCCGGCAGGCGGAAGCCTCCCGACGGAAGATGATGGCGTGGGGGGCAAGCCATCATGCTCAATGGTTCACCGGGCATTTTGCCGGGTCTTCCTGCGGCTGGCTGGAGGAGGATAAGCAAGGTGACTATCGCTGGCGAGAGGCCGGGCAACAAGTTGCAGATAAGGGGAAACAGTGATGAATAATGCGCAAAGCGTGTTGGTTTTTGGCGCGACCGGTCAGCAGGGCGGCTCGGTGGCGCGGGCGCTGCTGCACCGCGGCTGGCGGGTTCGGGCGCTGGTCAGGGATCCTTTCTCCGCCGGGGCCGCTGCGCTGGCGGCGCGGGGAGCCGAGCTGGTGGTGGGTACCTTTGAAGACCGGGCGGCAATGCGGTCGGCAATGGCCGGGGTCGACGGCGTCTTCAGCGTCCAGCCCAGTTCGCCGGGAGGGACGGTGACCGATGAGCAGGAGGTACGCTACGGGATAACCATCGCCGATCTCGCCGTCGAGTGCGGGGTGAAGCATCTGGTGTACAGCTCCGGCAGCGCGGCGGGGGAGACGCCCACCGGCGTAGCGCATTATGACACCAAAGCGGAAATTGAACGGCATATCCGCCGCCTGCCGCTGGCGGCGACCATCGTGCGTCCCGCCACCTTTATGGAGCTGCTGGTGATGCCCGGTTTTGGCCTTGATGAAGGTCATTTTCACTTTTTTATGCTGCCGGAGGGGAGGATGCAGGTGCTGGCGGTGGAGGATATCGGCCATCTTGTCGCGGCGGTTTTTGCCGCGCCAGCGCGTTTTGCCGGCAAGACGTTTGAGATCGCCAGCGACAGCGTGACCGGCCGTCAGCTGGAGGGGTTATTCTCCGCGGCGGCGGGACGGCCGATCCCCTATTCGCGATTTTCCGATGAGGTGCTGGCTGCCAGTCCTTTTCTGCACAAGCTGACCGGGCTGGTGGACGACGGGCGGCTGGCCGGGCACGCCGACCTCAACGCCCTGCGCCAGCTGCACCCGCAGCTGCACACCTTCGCCGGCTGGCTGGCAGGCCCCGGCCGTCCCGCCTTCGAGCGGGCGCTGACCAGCGGGGCCCGCTGGGCGTTTGATCGTTAAAGGCTGGCGTTCCGGTCACCCGCCAGGCGTGCTGTCTCGTCGGTGACCAGCCGCCGCTAGGCGGCAGTCAGGATCGCGTCGGCCAGCACCGCTAAAATCCGCTCTGCGCGCGGGGCATGGGACGGTTGCTCCCGCAGCCAGGCAAGCGCGGCAATCAGATCGAACAGTTCGTCTCCGCTGAGATCTGGCCGTGCCTGCCCGGCCTGCTGCGCGCGGGTCAGCAGCGACGTACCGGCGGCGCGCAGGGCAACGCAGGCGCTGTGCAGGGCGGACTCAGGATCGTCGATGGCGCTCATCAGCGGGGCGATGATCCCGCGATGCTGATGGGTAAACGCCACGCTCTCGGCCAGCCACTCCAGCAGCGCCGCGGCAGGATCGGCGACGAGCAGAAGCGACTCAGCCCGGGCGGTTAGCGCCGCAAAGCGGCTGCGGAGCAGGGCTTCCAGCAGGCTGTCGCGGTTGGGAAAGTGGCGGTAGAGGGTTCCCATTCCGACGCCCGCCCGGCGGGCGATATCGCGCAGCGAGGCCTCGGCGCCTTGCTCCACAAACACTTCCCGGGCCACGTCGATCAACAGATCATAATTTTTTCTGGCATCAGCTCTCATTGGCGTTCCTTGACAATCGGAGCACTGCTCCATATATTCGGAACAGTGCTCCGTTAAATATAACGCATTTCCATATGAGGAGAAAGCGATGTCGACGCAGATGATGAAGGCTGTTCAACAGCACGCCTTTGGCGGGCCGGAAGTCCTGAGCTATGAGGATGCGCCACTGCCGGTGTTGCAGGCTGGCGAGGTGCTGGTGCAGGTGCACGCGGTGGGCGTGAACCCACCGGACAGCTATCTGCGCGATGGCTATCAACAGCTGCCCCCGGAATGGCGGCCCGAGGTCCGCTTTCCCTTGATCCTCGGGACCGATCTCTCCGGGGTGGTGGTGGCGCGGGCGGATGACGTCCGGGAGGTGGCGGTCGGCGACGACGTGTACGCCATGGCGCGATTTCCTGAAGGGGCGGCAGGGGGCAGCCGCGCTTACGCCGAGTACGTTAGCGTACCGGTCAGCGACCTGGCCCGCAAACCCCTAACCCTGAGCCATCAGCAGGCCGCCGCGGTGCCGATGTCGCTCCTCACCGCCTGGCAGTTCATGATCGATCCCGGGCATGAGGTGGCGAATCCGCTGCAGCCGGGGCCGCATCGGCCGGTGCCGCTGGCGGGTAAACGCGTCCTGGTCAACGGTGCGGCGGGCGGCGTTGGTCATTTCGCCGTACAGCTGGCGAAGTGGCAGGGCGCCGAGGTGATTGCCGTCGCCGCGGGCCGCCATGAAGCCTTTTTACGTCAGCTCGGCGCCGATGCCGTTATCGACTATACGACCACTGCGGTTGAGGAGGCGGTGCGTGACCTGGATCTGGTCATTGATGCGCCGGGCGGGCCGGCCAGCGGCCGTTTTCTGCGTACCCTGCGGCCCGGCGGCGCGCTGTACCCGGTCTTTCCGCTCGGTTTTGCCGGGGCGGAAGAGGCGCGACAGCGCGGAGTGACGGTCTCCACTACCCAGGTACGCTCCAGCGGCGCGCAGCTCGCCCGGCTTGCCGACCTGCTGGACGCCGGGGTCATCCGGGTGGCGATTGACAGCGTTTTCCCCCTTGCGCAGGCGCAGATGGCGCACGAGCGAGCGGTGCAAGGTCGTCTGCAGGGCAAAATTGTGCTGTCGGTGATGGACTCCTCAGCGGAGTAACCCCCGGCGGCCTGGGTTACGTGTTTTCACTTCCCCCGGCGGCGGACTAAAACAGCGCCAGCAGGGCGAGACGGTCCAGCGCGTTGCTCAGCGCGTCGTCGCCTGCCGTGAGGCTGATGCGAATAAACCCTTCACCCCCTTCGCCAAAACCAGTGCCCGGTGCCACCAGAATATGCGCTTCCTGCAGCAGCAGGCGGGCAAACTCCTGCGAACGGTAGCCGGGCGGCACGCCGAGCCAGAGGAAGAAAGTGCCTTGTGCGGCACGCGCCGGCCAGCGCAGCGCAGCCAGTCGACGCAGAACCCACTCCCGACGTTGATGATAGACCGCCGTCAGCTGCGCAATCCGTTCGGCCGGCAGGTTGAGCGCGGCGATCGCCGCATCCTGAATCGCGCCAAACACCGTGCTGTAGCTATGGGTGTGCAGCTTTTTAAACGCCCGGATAATCGAGGCGTTGCCGACCGCGAAGCCGAAGCGCCAGCCGGCCATATTAAAGGTCTTGGAAAAGGTATAGGTTTCCACTCCCCACGCTTTCGCGTCGGGCTGGGAGAAGAGGCTCAGCGGCGCATCGCTGGCCGCGCTGCCGATGGCCGCATAGGCAAAATCATGGAGGATCGGCACCTGGTGACGACGGGCAAATTGCAGAGCGCTGGCGAACAGCGCCGGCGTGGCGAGGGCGCCGGTTGGATTATGCGGGTAGTTAAGCACCACCAGCCCGGCCTTGTCAGCGACCTCCCGGGGGAGGTCGTTAAAATCCGGCAGGAAATGGTTCTCCGCCCTGAGCGGCAGGCCATAAAACGCGGCCTGGGACTGCAGCGCCGCCGAGCGGTAAATTGGATAGCAGGGATCGGTGGAGATCAGATATTGACCGGGGCTGAGCAGCGCCCGCGGGATGCCGCCAATGCCGATATGCGAACCCTGAAACACGGCGACTTCGCTGTGCGGATCGAGTTCCACATCATACTGCCGGCGATAGAACTGGGCGATCGCCTCGCGGACCTGCGGTTTGCCCCAGAACGACGGGTAGCCATGGTTTTCACGACGATGAATGGCGCTCTGCAGCGAGTCAATCACTTCCGGCGGAGTGGGTTGATCCGGACTGCCGCTGGAAAGATCGATCAGCGGCAGCGCTTCGGTGTTGACCTCCGCGGCCAGTTTTTCCAGCAAGCTGAACAGATTCTCTTCCAGCGCGTCCACCAGCGGCGAAGCAGTAAAATCAGGCATAACATTCCCGGTTTAAGTCACGAATAATTAGCCATCTTTAAGGGATTTATTGCGCCTGGCTAAATAACAAAAAACGCAAAGGATTCTTGTTTTTAGGATATGTCGATATAGCAAAAGTTAATGAGGAATTAGCAAAAGGAAATCCGGCGTTCTGGCTTACAACCCACAGTCGGCTGTGATTTAATCGCTCAATATCGCCAACCTTCCAGGAAAATACCTTATGAACAAGTCAGTTGCGCTCGGGATGACTCTCGCCCTGTTGTCGGCCACCTCTTTTTATGCCGCCGCCGATGATCATCTTATTCGCGTCGGCTTTAACCCCGGGCCGTACAAAGAACAATTTGAGAAAGGCGTTGCGCCCTATTTATTGAGTAAAGGATATAAAATCGAATATAAGGATTTCAGCGACGGTATTCAGGTGAATGATGCAGTAGCCCGCGGGGATATCGAAGCGAATATTATGCAGCATCCGGTATATCTGAAAGCAATTAATGAGCGGCTGGGGATCGATAACGTGGGCATTGTGCAGGTCCCCACGCCGCCGATGGGGCTGTACGGCGGTAAACTGACCACCCTGGGCACTCCGGCGGCAGGGACCGTCGTGTCGGTACCGAACCAGCCGTCGAACGAATATCGCGCGGTGCTGGTGTTACAGAGTCTGGGCTGGGTGAAGGTCAAACCGGACAGCGACCCCGCCACTTTTTCGCAGCGCAATATCGTTGACAATCCGTACAAAATTGTCCTTAAAGAGATGGATAATGCCCAGCAGGTTCGCGCTCTGCCGGATGTCGACTATGGCCTGATTCAGGGCAATTTCGCCGTCTCCAGCGGTATGTCTCTGACTTCGGCATTAAAGCTGGAGGCAGCCACCAGCCATTTTATTAATGTTGTGACCGTCGCCGGTAAAAATCAGAAGGCGCAGTTTGCCAAAGATATTATCGATGGCTACCACTCTGCCGATTTCAAAAAATATATTCTCAGCCATCCACAGTATGATGGTTACCTGCTTCCTGATTATTTAAAATGAATAACGCGATGATAGAGTTTCGCCACGTCAGTAAAAGCTTTTTCAGGAAAGGACATCCGGTTCTGGCCTTGCAGGATATTAATCTCAGCATTGAACGAGGCGATATTTTCGGCATTATTGGCTACAGCGGGGCAGGAAAAAGCACCTTATTACGGCTGATTAATCGTCTGGAAACGCCTGGCGAGGGCGAGGTGCTGTTAAACGGCGAGCCGCTACAGGCCTGCAGCGGCCAGCGCCTGCAGGCCATCAAAAAAGATATCGGCATGATCTTTCAGAATTTTAATCTGCTGAATTCGAAAACCGTTTTCCATAACATCGCCATCCCGCTGATTTTACAAGGCCGCGACAAGGCCTTTATCCAGGCGCGGGTGGCGGAACTGCTGGCGTTCGTCGATCTGAGCGACAAAATCCACTGCTACCCTAATGAGCTGTCGGGTGGACAAAAGCAGCGGGTCGGTATTGCCCGGGCGCTCGCCACCAACCCGTCGGTGCTGCTGTGCGATGAAGCCACCTCGGCGCTCGATCCTCACACCACGGTGCAGATCTTACTGCTCTTGCAGGAGATTAATCGCCGCTATGGCATCACCATCGTACTGATCACCCATGAGATGTCGGTGATCCAGAAAATCTGTCACAAGGTGGCGGTGATGCAGGCGGGCCGTATCGTTGAGCAGGGGACGGTTTTCGACCTCTTTGCCCAGCCGCAGCATCCGGTAACGGCCAGTTTCGTGCAGTCGGTGGTGCACGATCGTCTGCCGCAGCGGGTGGCGTCGCTCCTGCAGCGCGATAACGGCGCCCGGGCTATACGCCTCGAATTTATCGGCGCGACGGCGCAGCAGCCGATCATTAACCACCTGATCCGCGAGTATGCTGTCGAGGTGAATATCCTGTTTGCCAGCATGTCTGAAGTTCAGGGCCGGATTCTGGGATGTATGATTGTGCAACTCCTCGGCGAGCCTGACGAAACCGACCGCGCCATCACCCATCTGGCCGATGCAGGAGTGAAAATCACCCATGTTTGATCTTATTGATACCGCCATTACCGGCGATCAGTTTCTGCTGGCGCTGCATGACACGCTGATTATGGTCGCCGTCTCGCTGGGCTTTGGCGCGCTGATCGGCGTACCGTTAGGGATTGTGCTGGTGGTTTGCCGTCCCGGCGGCATCGTGGCCAACCCGGTGGTGCATCAGGCGTTGAATCCGCTGATTAACGTGCTGCGTTCGCTGCCGTTTATCATTTTGCTGATTGTGATCCTGCCCTTTACCCGACTGCTGGTGGGCACCACTATCGGCACCGCGGGGGCCATCGTGCCGCTGATCGTTTTTGTCGCCCCGTACATTGCCCGGCTGGTGGAGAGCTCACTGCTGGAGGTGGATGAGGGGATCCTCGAAGCCGCGGATGCGATGGGCGCGACCCCCCTGCAGACGGTCTGGCATTTTATGCTGCCGGAGGCGGCAGCGTCGCTGATTCTGGCCCTTACCACGGCGACCATCGGCCTGCTTGGTGCGACCGCCATGGCAGGAACGGTGGGCGGCGGCGGAATTGGCGACCTGGCGATCACCTATGGCTATCAGCGCTTCGACGCCTTTGCCACCCTCACCACCGCCCTG
Source organism: Klebsiella sp. w6 (assembly GCF_033100215.1). Lineage (NCBI taxonomy): Bacteria > Pseudomonadati > Pseudomonadota > Gammaproteobacteria > Enterobacterales > Enterobacteriaceae > Klebsiella > Klebsiella sp. w6. The sequence goes on along the minus strand of NZ_CP136907.1, from coordinate 3,142,055 downwards.
GTGCTGATTGTGATTGTCCAGCTCATTCAGACGCTGGGCACCCGCCTGGCTCGCCGACTGCGTCGCGAATAACCGTCGTCCCGCCCCGGGGTAACCGCGGTTCGCGGGACAGCGGCTTAGCGCGTGGAGACCGCGGCAAAGGCATGGGCGACTCGCGCAATATTCCCGTGGTTGAGCCCGGCCACGCAGACCCGACCGCTGGCGATCAGGTAAATGCCGTACTCTTCACGCAGGATGTCCACCTGCCGGGTGCTAAAGCCGGTATAACTGAACATGCCGCGCTGGGTCAGCAGATAGGAAAAATCACCCTCCGGCTGGGCGGCCTGCAGGGCCGTCACCAGCGCGACGCGCATGGCGCTGATGCGGGTGCGCATGGCTTCCACTTCTTCCTGCCACAAGGCGTTCAGCGCGGGAGCGTTGAGCACCTGCGATACCACCTGGGCGCCAAACCCCGGCGGGCTGGAGTAGTTGCGCCGCACGGTGGCTTTCAGCTGGCCCAGCACGCGCCCGGCGATATCGGCATTGTCGCAGACCACTGACAGGCCGCCAACGCGCTCGCCATACAGCGAAAATATCTTGGAAAACGAGTTGCTGACCAGCGCCGTCAGCCCGGCGCTGGCGATGGCGCGAATGGCATAGGCATCCTCGTCCAGTCCGCGGCCGAAGCCCTGGTAGGCGATATCAAGGAATGGGATCAGCTCCCTGCCGATCAGCACCTCAATCACGCGATCCCACTGCTCGCGGGTGAGATCGGCCCCCGTCGGGTTATGGCAGCAAGGGTGAAGCAGCACAATGCTGCGCGGCGGCAGTTGCTGGAGGGAGGCGAGCATAGCGGGGAAATTCACCCCGCGGGTGGCGCTGTCGAACCAGGGATAGGTATGTACCTCAAAGCCGGCGCCGGCAAAGATGGCAACGTGGTTCTCCCAGGTTGGATCGCTGACCCAGACCGCGGAGTCGGGGAAGTAGCGCTTGAGGAAATCAGCGCCCACCTTCAGCGCGCCGGAGCCCCCCAGCGTCTGGATGGTGGCGATGCGTCCGGCACGCAACGCCGGATGATTGTCGCCAAACAGCAGGGTCTGGACCGCACGGCGATAGGGCGCCAGCCCCTCCATCGGCAGATAAAGGCTGGCCTTTTGCTGCTGACTCTGCAGCCGGTCAGCGGCCTGACGGACCGCCTCCAGCTGGGGAATAATGGCCTGCTCGTTATAGTACAGCCCGATGCTGAGGTTAACTTTGTCTGCCCGGGGATCCTGTTGAAAGGCTTCCATCAGCGACAGGATAGGATCGCCCGCATAGGCGTCAACGTTCTGAAACACAGTGGTTACTCCTGAAATGACCGTCAAAGGTGAAGCCATTACACCGCGTAGCGTCCGGGACGGTGGTTCATGGCGATAATCGAATTCAAAATCACGGCGCCGAGGATAGAGACCAGCAGCATCGGCAGGCTTACTACCCACAGCGAGGCGGTGACGATGCAGGCGTCAACCACCATCTGGAATTTACCGGCGCGGATGCCGCTTTTGTCCTGCAGATAGAGGGCCAGAATATTAACGCCGCCGAGGCTCGCTTTATGGCGAAACAGCACCACAAAGCCAATGCCGACCATGATGTTGCCGAAGAGAGTGGCGTAATAGGGGTTCAGGCGATCGACATGGATAAAGTAACCGTGCAGGTCAGAGAACAGGGACACCAGTCCGACCGCGCAGAAGGTTTTCAGCGTGAAGGCGGCGCCCATCCGCCGGACGGAGAGCCAATAGAAAGGCAGGTTAATGACGAAGAAGACCACGCCAAACGGCAGGTGGGTGGCATAGTGGATCAGAAAGGCCATACCTGCCGTTCCGCCGGTCAGGGCGCCGGCCTGGCGAAATAAAATAATGCCAAAGGAGATCATCAGCGTGCCGAACAGCAGCGCCAGGGTATCCTCCAGCCAGGTGTGGGTCAGTTTTTCGGGGGAAAGGATATTATCCATAAATAAGCACTATCTTTTCGTTAACAAGGATAAGTCCTTGTTTGCAAAAATCGCACCAGAGGAGGGGGCCGGGCGATCGTTTGCGGAAAAAACAGGCGCTATTCAGCCTAACGTATTGTTATGCCAAAAAGAGAAAATTGCACGACTCATGCGATTTTCTGCATTACATTGCGCAAACCGTGCAAATTATCACGCTGTGATGCATTGACTAACCCTGCGTTTGCACCAGCGCAGGGCATCATGCCCTGATTCAGCGCAGCGGATCCGGGCCCGGCATCAGCTGGCCATTCTCTTTAAGGCGGTTGAGTATCACCGCGGTTTTCAGGTGGGCGACCCCTTTGTTTTGCGCCAGAATATGGCTGATCAAATGGCTCAGACCGGGCAGGTCCGGGACCGTCACCCGCAGCAGATAATCGGCGTCGCCGGTGGTTTTCCAGGCGTCCAGGATGGCGTCCACTTCACTGAGCATCTGGTGAAAGCTCTCCACGCATTGTGGGGTGTGATTCAGCAAGCGCACTTCTATCAGGCCCAGCATTTCCTGCCCGGCAGCATCCGGCGCCAGCCGCGCATGATAGCCGAGGATAAGCTGCGCCTGTTCAAGGGCGATGCGGCGCCGTGAACACTGGGAGGCGGACAGGCCGATGAGATCGCTCAGTTCCTGATTGGTCAAACGGCCATTGGCCTGCAGCAGGGTGAGAATTTTCAAATCATAGTCGTCGATGTTGTACATGGTGGCCACTAGTGGAACGTCAGAGTGGTTAACAGCCTAACAGCTTTTTGCCCGCCGTGAAGTCTGACGACAGGGCGGCGACGCCGGCGCACCAAAACGGGTCAGCTTTATGCATGAGGAGGCTATTTTTCTCATGATATGTGCGATTTCAGGCGGTTTATTGCGCGTTATGTTTGGCCTGGCGGCGCATGACTCACGCCCCAGAGCAGACGGATAAATAATATTTTAATAAAATTCAATATATTGCTCTTGCTCTTATGGCGGGATGCTGCGCCCTGGCCTGAAAGTTGCTATCGCCGAAGGTGACTTTTTTACAGACAGGGGCAGGTCAGAGATGACAACGCAGCAAGAGCATCAGTTAAAACGTGGGTTAAAAAACCGCCACATCCAGTTGATCGCCCTCGGGGGCGCGGTCGGCACCGGACTGTTTTTAGGTATCGCGCAGACGATCCGTATGGCAGGCCCCTCGGTCCTGCTGGGCTACGCCATCGCCGGAGCGATCGCCTTCTTCATCATGCGACAACTTGGCGAGATGGTGGTAGAGGAGCCGGTGGCGGGGTCGTTCAGCCATTTCGCCAACCGCTACTGGGGGCCTTTCGCCGGGTTTATGTCCGGCTGGAATTACTGGGTGTTGTATGTGCTGGTGAGCATGGCGGAGCTGACGGCGGTGGGGATCTATATTCAGTACTGGTGGCCGGAAGTACCCGCCTGGCTGTCGGCGGCGATCTTCTTCGTGGCGATCAACGCCATCAACCTGACGAATGTCAAAGTGTATGGCGAGCTGGAGTTTTGGTTCTCGATTGTCAAAGTGGCCGCCATCATCAGCATGATCGCCTTTGGCAGCTATCTGTTATTTAGCGGCCACGGCGGCCCGGCGGCGACGGTGGCCAACCTGTGGCAGGACGGGGGATTTTTCCCTAACGGTATCAAGGGCTTAGTAATGGCGATGGCGGTAATCATGTTCTCCTTCGGCGGCCTTGAGCTGGTGGGGATCACCGCGGCGGAAGCCGACGAACCGCATAAAACCATTCCCAAAGCCACCAACCAGGTGATCTACCGTATTCTGCTGTTTTATGTGGGTTCGCTGGCGGTCCTGCTGTCACTCTATCCCTGGCGTAACGTCGTGGAGGGGGGTAGCCCCTTTGTGCTGATCTTTCATGCCATTGACAGCAATATTGTGGCCAACGCTCTCAATCTGGTGGTGCTCACCGCCGCGCTGTCGGTCTACAACAGCTGTGTGTACTGCAACAGCCGGATGCTGTTCGGCCTGGCTCAGCAGGGCAATGCTCCGCGGGCGCTGCTGCGGGTTAACCGCCGGGGGATCCCGTTGACCGCGCTGGCGGTATCTGCCGTCGCCACGGCGCTTTGCGTGGTGATTAACTATGTGATGCCTGGTAAAGCGTTTGGCCTGCTGATGGCGCTGGTGGTGGCGGCCCTGGTGATTAACTGGGCGATGATCTGCATCACCCATCTCAAGTTTCGTCGCGCTATGCAGCGGGCCGGGAAGGTAACGGCCTTCCAAAGCCTCGGCTATCCCCTGACTAACTGGCTGTGCCTGCTGTTTCTCGCCGGGATCCTCGTGGTGATGTATCTGACTCCCGACATCCGCATCTCCGTCTGCCTGATCCCGGTATGGCTGCTGATCCTCGCCGCAGGCTATCTGCTGCGGAAGAAAAGCGCCCCGGCGCTGGTGGCGATGAAAGAAGGTTAATCGCCAACACCCTGCCGGGCGGCAGGGTGATATTCTCATCGTGAAAATAACGTCAATACTTCTAGTGGATTTTATAATTCCTATAAATGATAACCGGACATGTTAATCTGGGAATAGATGACATGAACATGCTTTTTATTGATCTTGCGTGGCGCTTTGGTAATATCCCGACGGCATTCAGGTTTATTTTATAATGCCACCGAATGGAATAGTAAAATACATAATGGAGTATGGGATGAAGCATGTTCATAAACTGGTCTGGATAGGCCTGTTCGTCAATATTATTATCTGTTTTGTCGCGCGAAATTTATTACTCGATGAAGGACAGCTGAACTTTCATCATCGGGCGGACAGCATGTGGTCCTGGCTGGTGCTCGCTCTGTTTATCGCCGTGGTGGTTCAGGCCGTCAGTATTATGTTGTCGGGCCGCTATCCTTATCTGGCCATCGTGCTGGCGTTTATTGGCGGTATCGTGATGGTGCCCGCCAGCATGATCTTTCTGGTTGGCTGTATGTTCAGCTTTCAAACGCGGATTAACGCCGGTTTTACCCCGTGGCGGTCAACAACCGGGACGATGGGCCGCGACGATAATCACCAGCTATTAACCTTTAATGCATCCGGTTTTTATCCGCAGGGGGCGCTGGCGCTCATCGCCGGCATTATTATCTTAATGATTGGCATGGGTATTGGCGGGGTATTCATTGCCGCCGGCATTGTTGCGCTGTGCAATGGCTATCGTCTGCAGAATCGGGTGGTGATTGGCGTGAGCGGCGAGTCGATGATATTTACACCGGGGCTCTATGCCGATACCTACGTTATTCCGTTAGGTGACGTTGTGCTGGCTGAGCGCGGGAATAATGATGCGAAAGTTCGGCTACGGATCCGTTCCAGCGGCAGAAGCTTCACGTTGCGTAAAAAACTGCTCGCCGGTGATGACGTCAATGATGCCTTCGCCGCCATTCTGGCCAAACTGTCCACGGTTTAAGGCCGACGGGGAAGGGAAGCCGCCAGGAGAGAAACACCTGGCGGCGAAAGCGTGGGTTAGCATGCGCGTTCATCGCGCCAGCCTGCACCCACGCCCTACAGCACCAGGTTGCATGTTAATCCACGTTGGTAAAATAATCGCGCGCAGCGGTCTCGACGCGTTTCGCATCCAGCCCGGTCTTCTCAGTGATCTGTTCGATAAACGGTTTAAATTTTTCGTCCATCACGTTACCCCCGTCCCAGTGGGCGACGTAAAATTTGCACTGATAGCGATAAAAATGGAGAGTGGTATCTCCTAACGTGTAGTACATGAGCTTCTCCTGTCCATTAATACGGTCGCGGCGTCCACAGCGTCAGCAACCCTTTTCTCATCACGATCGAACTGCTCTCTATCCTCCTCCCAATTGGCTGAAATTTCCAGCGGTGCTTTGCGCTATAAAGCAGGATAAAGGAGGGTTAGATTGCGGACGAGTAGTGATTTTTTCTGAAATGGATCGGAGGAACCGGTTACCTGCGGGATGCGCAGATAACCGGAGAGCAGGCAGGATTAGCGCAGCGCGTTGCGCTCGTCGTCGGTCAGGTCCAGGGTCTGCACCATGCCGCTTTCTGCAGCGCGCACCGCCGCTTCCAGAACGGCCATTACCGCCAGCGCTTCAACCGGCGGCACCGGATTGGCGATCTGACCCTTCAGCGCGTCGCGGATCTGCATATAGTACTGGCGCTGATCGCCCTGCGGAGTGGCCTGAGAGTGGGTCTGCAGCGAGGCGTCATAGACAACCAGCGCATCGTTATCCTCGCCCCAGCCGGCGCTTCCCGGCGCCACGCCCGCCAGCAACTGGCTCTCCTGCTGGTCGGCCCGCGGTTTGACAACGCTGCCTTTATCGCCGTGCACGGTGAAGCGCGAGGAGCCGCCCGCGACCAGCATGCTGCAGTGCAGGATCGCTTTATGCGCCGGGTAGTTTAATACCACATGCGCCCAGTCGTTGATCTCCGCGCCGTCGCGCAGGGTGGCGATATTGCCTTGTACCGACTGCGGCAAACCAAACAGCTGCAGCGCCTGGTCGATCAGGTGGGGCCCCAGATCGAACCATAAACCACTGCCCGGGACGTTCTGCTCACGCCAGCGGACGCGAACTTCCGGACGGAAGCGGTCAAAATGCGACTCGAAGTGTTTCACCGTGCCAATGGCGCCCTGCTCAATGACCTGACGGATCCCCAGGTAGTCGCTGTCCCAGCGGCGGTTATGGAAGACCGAGAGCAGGCGCTGTTTCTCCTCAGCCAGGGCGATCAGCTCCCGGGCTTCCTGCATATCGAGGGTAAAAGGTTTGTCCACCACCACATGCTTGCCGGCGTTCAGCGCCAGGCGGGCCAGCGGCGCGTGGGTGGCGTTGGGGGAGGCGATGACCACCAGATCGACATCCGGATGCTGAACCGCTGCCTCCGGGGAAGCGATGACCGTGACATCCGGCAGGTCGCGTTTGACTTTCTCTTCATCGCGCGAGGCGACGAACGCCAGATTCAGACCCGGCACTGAACGGATAAGCGGCGCGTGGAAGGTCTTACCGACGAAGCCATAGCCAATCAGGGCGATATTTATTGTGTTGTTACTCATCAGGTTCTCCACGCGGTTAAGCGTCAGCAATGTGTACAGAGAGGGCGGGGTCATCCCCCAGCTCAGCCCAGGGACGATCAAGAAAAAGATGGTGAATATCGCTGAGCCCGGCCACCAGCCACGGCTCGCAATGGTTGACTTTGGTATGGTCTGCCACCAGCCAGTGCTCTGCGCTGGCGGCCAGCATGGCGCGCTTCACGTCAGCATCGGCCTCCTGGCTGGCGCTCAGCCCCAGGCCGGCATGAAGCGCGCAGGCGCCGAGAATGGCGATGTCGGCCCGGTAGCGGGCGACCAGCGACAGCGTAGCGCTGCCGGCGAACAGCCGCTGTTCACTGTCCCACTGGCCGCCAAGCAGGATCAGCTGGATATCGGTACGGTCGCTAAACAGCTGGGCGATATCCAGCGAAGGCGTGATCACGGTCATCGGCCCTTTAAGCTGAGCGGCGACCGCCAGCACCGTACTTCCGGCGTCGAGAAACAGCGTCGAGCCGAGGGGGATGCGCGCGGCGACCTGCTGACCCAGGCGCTGCTTGGTCTGGGGGAGCAGGGCGTTTCGACCCTGGCGCGTCATCGCCGGGACGTTAAGAGCGATGGCGCCGCCGTGGCTTTTCTGCAGGACACCCTGTTTTTCCAGTTCGCTCAGATCCCGGCGAATGGTATCGGCGGAGACCTGGAGCCCTTCGACCAGTTCGCTGATGCTTAGCTGGCCGTTTTCACTCAGCCTGTCGAGGATGTGTTTTTGTCTGGCGAGCTTATGCATGGCAAGCGACTCCGCAAATTAACGCAATAAACAGCATAATACAGCAATGAGTGACAAAATAAACCGCAAAAAAACGCAGTGAGATCGGCAAAACGGGAAGAACTTGATTTCACTACGCTTTAACGTTAAATGAGGAGTGCAGCGCGACCCGGGGCGAAAGCGCTTTTTAATGAAGCTATTAGCCCTACTTACCGGGCAATAAAAAGCGAAAAAGCGCGCTTTCGCGTACCTTATAGAGAGTGCGCGCAATGTGACAGGTATGGATTAACGGAGGTTGAGTGGACGCGATTAAAGGCTCGGAGTTGCAAATACCGGACGCGATCTTCGCGTGGGTGCTCGACGGGCAGGGGGGCGTGAAGCCGCTCACCGATAACGATATTATCGACAAAGACAAGCCCTGCTGGCTGCATCTGAATTATACCCACAGCGACAGCGCCGACTGGCTGGCGGCCACCCCGTTGCTGCCCAACAACGTGCGTGACGCCCTGGCGGGGGAGAGCACCCGGCCACGGGTGACGCGGATCGGCGACGGGGCGCTGATCACCCTGCGCTGCATTAACGGCAGTACCGATGAGCGTCCCGACCAGCTGGTGGCGATGCGTCTGTATATGGACGAGCGGCTGATCGTCTCCACCCGTCAGCGCAAGGTGCTGGCGCTGGACGATGTGCTGGGTGACCTGAAGGAGGGCAATGGCCCGACGGACGGCGGCAGCTGGCTGGTGGAAGTCTGCGATGCGCTGACCGATCATGCCAGCGAGTTTATCGAACAGCTGCACGACCGCATTATCGACCTGGAAGATGACCTGCTTGACCAACAGGTGCCACCGCGCGGTTTTCTCGCGCTGCTGCGTAAGCAACTGATTGTGATGCGCCGCTATATGGCGCCGCAGCGCGACGTTTACGCCCGACTGGCCAGCGAGCGGCTGCTGTGGATGAGTGACGATCAGCGGCGGCGGATGCAGGATATCGCTGAGCGGCTGGGGCGCGGTCTGGATGAGATCGACAGCTGTATCGCCCGGACGGCGATCATGAGCGACGAGATCGCCCAGATTATGCAGGAGTCGCTGGCGCGGCGGACCTACACGATGTCGTTGATGGCGATGGTGTTTCTGCCCAGCACCTTTTTAACCGGCCTGTTCGGCGTCAACCTTGGCGGGATCCCGGGAAACAGCTGGCATCTGGGGTTTAGCCTCTTCTGCCTGATGTTAGTTGTTGTCATCGGTGGTGTTGCGTGGTGGTTACATCGCAGTAAATGGTTGTAAAGAATCGCCTTTTAGCGGCCGCATTGCCGGGAAAACCCGGCAATGTTTGAGCGAAATCAATAAACCACCTACCCATTCAGGGCAATATCTCTCTCGCAGGTGAATGCAACGTCAAGCGATGGGCGTTGCGCTCCATATTGTCTTACTTCCTTTTTTGAATTACTGCATAGCACAATTGATTCGTACGACGCCGACTTTGTTGAGTCGGCTTTTTTTTTGCGCTCTCCGGACCAGCTTCTACGCTTACTAAGACACCCGACGGTCTTCAGGCCGTTAAGCCTGCGGGTACGCCCGTATTACTCTCCGGGAGGCCTCTATGCATTACGCTTCAGGGCTGACAGCCCAGTCTATCCCCATCTCACCCGAGCCGAACGATCCGGCTCCTTTACCCGACCCACGACCGCGTCCGCAGCCGCAGCCCGATCCGCCGCCTGACGAAGAGCCGATTAAATTGTCGCATCAGGCGCGGAGATCTGCGAGGATACGCGCCTGCAGATTGTCCGTCCTTTAATACGAGAATACATTGTGACCGCTTTTTCTACCCTGACTGTTTTACCTGCCGCCCAATTAGCCAACCTTAATGAGCTGGGTTATCTGTCGATGACCCCGGTTCAGGCCGCCGCCCTGCCGGCGATCCTTGCGGGGAAAGATGTGCGCGTGCAGGCAAAAACCGGCAGCGGAAAAACGGCCGCATTCGGGCTGGGTCTGCTGCAGCATATCGATCCGGCGCGCTTTGAAACCCAGTCGCTGGTCCTGTGTCCGACCCGCGAGCTGGCCGATCAGGTTGCCGGTGAGCTGCGTCGCCTGGCGCGCTGCCTGCCGAACATCAAGATTCTGATGCTCTGCGGCGGGCAGCCCTTTGGCGCCCAGCGAGATTCACTCCAGCACGCCCCGCATATCATCGTCGCCACCCCGGGCCGTCTGCTCGATCATCTGCAGAAGGGGACGGTCTCCCTTGACGCGTTGCAGACCCTGGTGATGGATGAAGCGGACCGCATGCTCGATATGGGCTTCAGCGACGCCATCGACGAGGTGATCCGCTTCGCGCCGGCTGACCGGCAGACCCTGCTGTTTTCCGCCACCTGGCCGGCGGCAATCGCGGCGATCAGTGGCCGGGTGCAGCGCAATCCGCAGACAATTGAGATCGACACTGTCGATGCGCTCCCGGCGATTGAGCAGCAGTTCTTTGAAGTTTCCCGCCACGGTAAGATTGCCCTGCTGCAACGCCTGCTCAGCCAGCATCAGCCCGCATCCTGTGTGGTGTTCTGCAACACCAAACGCGATTGCCAGGCGGTCTGCGATGCGCTCAACGCCGCCGGGCAGAGCGCCTTGTCGCTGCATGGTGATCTCGAGCAGCGCGACCGCGATCAGACGCTGGTGCGCTTCGCCAACGGCAGCGTCCGGGTTCTGGTGGCGACCGACGTCGCCGCCCGCGGCCTCGACATCAAATCCCTCGCGCTGGTGGTGAACTTCGAGCTGGCCTGGGATCCGGAGGTGCATGTTCACCGCATCGGCCGTACCGCCCGCGCCGGCGAACAAGGGCTGGCCATCAGCTTCTGTGCGCCGGAAGAGGCGCAGCGCGCCACGATCCTGGCCGACATGCTGCAGCTCTCCCTGAACTGGCTGCCGGCGCCGACGGGCAACACCATCGCACCGCTGACGGCGGAGATGGCCACGCTGTGTATTGACGGCGGTAAAAAGGCGAAAATGCGCCCGGGAGATGTGCTGGGAGCCCTGACCGGGGATATGGGTTTTGACGGTGCCGATATCGGCAAAATTACCGTCCATCCGGCTCATGTCTATGTGGCGATCCGCCAGAATATGGCGCAGAAGGCGTATAAGCAGTTACAAAATGGCAAGATTAAGGGCAAAGCCTGCCGCGTTCGACTGCTGAAGTAAGGGCAGGTTAGTGCGTCTCAGGCGGCTGCCTGAGACGCGTGATGGTTACTTCACTTCCACCACGTTCAGACGCAGTTCATCGAGACGGGCGTCTTCTTCTTCCGGCTGCCAGCCGGCAGGCTGCAGGGGAATCTCTTCCCGGTCAAACGCCAGATCGCCACCGTCCACCACCTCGGAGCCGTGGGTGATACCTTTAAAGTCAAACAGATTGACATCGCTCAGATGTGAAGGCACCACGTTCTGCATCGCGCTGAACATGGTTTCAATGCGCCCAGGATAACGCTTATCCCAGTCGCGGAGCATATCGGCGATCACCTGACGCTGCAGATTTGGCTGCGAACCGCACAGGTTGCACGGAATAATCGGGAAGCCTTTGGCCTGGGAGAAGCGCTCGATGTCCTTTTCGCGGCAGTACGCCAGCGGGCGGATGACGATGTGTTTGCCGTCGTCGCTCATTAGCTTCGGCGGCATCCCTTTCATTTTGCCGCCGTAGAACATATTCAGGAACAGCGTCTGCAGGATGTCATCGCGATGATGGCCGAGGGCGATCTTGGTCGCCCCGAGCTCGGTGGCGGTACGGTAGAGGATACCGCGACGCAGGCGAGAGCACAGCGAGCAGGTGGTTTTCCCTTCCGGGATCTTCTCTTTGACGATGCCGTAGGTATTCTCTTCGACAATCTTGTATTCCACGCCCAGCTGCTCAAGATACGCCGGCAGAATATGCTCCGGGAACCCAGGCTGTTTCTGATCGAGGTTCACCGCCACCAGCGAGAAGGAGATGGGCGCGCTTTTCTGCAGATTACGCAGGATCTCCAGCATGGTATAGCTGTCCTTGCCGCCAGAAAGACAAACCATAATGCGGTCGCCCTCTTCAATCATATTGAAGTCGGCAATCGCCTCACCGACGTTGCGGCGCAGACGTTTCTGCAGCTTATCGATGTTGTATTTCTCTTTCTTTGTAAGTTCTTGATTTTCTTGCATTATTAACATTCTCAAAATCTAAAAGGGGCATATAGGGGGCAAAACGTGTTAAAGCCCAAGCCGGGAATTCAACATAGAAACCTGGTCGCCGTTCATTTCTTCTATCCATGTACTATAAACGTCGTACACCATTTGCGCGTTTTCATGCCCCATTTGATTGGCTATAAAAGACGGGTTTGCGCCAGCCGTCAGGAGCCAGCAGGCAAAAGTATGCCGCGTATGGTACGGATTCCTGCGGCGAATGCCAGCGCGTTTTACTGCAGCTTCCCATCTACTGCCTATGCTGCTGTGCGAGTAGCAGGGTTTTTGCTCGCCTTTCCGTCTCCGCGGCATGAAAACAAATCGCAAATTCTGTTCCTCGCTTGAGCCGTATTCCCTGTGGTGAAACGTGATAGTGGATACCGGATGTCCAGCTGTCAGTTCATGCTGCGCTTTCAGCGCGTCCAGGGCAGGGCCGAGCAATTGTATCGTCCGGTTTCCTGCTGCTGTTTTTGGTGGGCCGAACATGCCGTTTGCTGTCAGATTCCGGCGAACGTGTATCACGCCCTTATCCAGATCGACATCTTCCCATGCCAGAGCCGCCAGCTCACCATGCCGCACACCAGAATAGACGGCGAATTTCCACATGTTCTGGCTTTGGCCTCGTTCGCTTGCCATGAGGGCTGCAAATTCCTCTCTTGTAAGTGGGTCAGGCTTAACCCTTGTTTTTCGCAGGCTTTTTACGCTCTCAAATGGTTTATGTTGGATAAAACCCGACATGTACGCAAAATTAAGAATAGAGCACAGTAAAGAAACATAATTGTTGACAGTCGAAACTGTTCTGCCTTTTTTATTTTTACGCTTGTTTTTTGAATAGAAGGTTTCTCCTGTTAGCAATTCGTTTCTACAATTAAGAACGTCACTATATCCAATAGCAGTGAGCATAGTGTTTCCGTTCATGATTTTTATTATTGTATCAACCTGGGATTTTGTTTTCTTAAGAGTATTGGCGCTGATTTCAGTTTCTTTAATTTTAAGCCATAGTTCACACAGTTCATGAAATGTGCTCACCTGTAACGTGGTGTTAATCGCTACTGCCTTTTTGGATGAGGGGAATCGACGCCCGTAATCAAATTCCCCCATGTTTATTTCGCTGGTAATTACCGCTCTTAAATTACCAGCTTTTTTTATGTTTGCGGGGCTTACAATCCACCCCTTTAACACTTCGCGGCAGCGCTTACCTTTATACATAAACCAGACGCATATTCTGTTACCACGAATCTCCACGCCTGTAGGTAGTGTTGCCATTTACGAATCCCGGATAAATTTATTAATTTCCGGATAGTTGTACCAGGTAGTCCCGCGCAAAGTTTTTTCGCCAGAAGGGGAAACTCTTTTGAAGTGAACGCCTTCTATCCAGGCTCCTTGTCGGTAACTTTCAATCTGCCGGGCTCCAAGGCCAGTTCGTGCCATAAGAGCCTTTTCAACCATCCACTCTTCATTAAAAATGATCTGCGCCATATAAACCTCTCTGGCGACATGCCGAGTATAAGCATGCGCGCCGTAGTGGATTGATAATTCGTTATCAGGCGACCTGGCCGGGGAGGGCTCTCAACCGGCGCATGCCGGTCATAGCCGTGGCCACGTAACTCGCTTTACGGTTCACCACCTCCACCCAGATCTTTACTCCTTCAATCTGCACCGTATACGTCTCTTTCATCTGGCTGCGTCCGTAATCGCCGTAACGTTCTACGTGCTTAGCCAGTGCCGCATCGCACGCCTGGCGGCCCAGCGGTGATTGTTTGCTTCGGTTAATCAGTCGCATATTCACCTCACACAAAAACATCGACCGGATCGCCAGCTGCGCGCGCGTTGTCGTTCGCTTCACGGCGGAGGCCGAGAACATAGCCAACGGGATCCCAATTGGACAGAATTGCATTGAGCTCTTTATGGCTGTGCCAGGTTGTCAGGCGCTTTTTAAGCTCGGTGGCGCAGGCGCGCACGTTCGCCCGGGTGGGGCCGGCCATATTCATGCACAAGCACAAAGTCAGAAGCAGATCCGAATATTCGTCGGCGGCCGCGCGCAATGCCGCAGGGTCGATGCTGGCTTCCAGCTCAGGTAGTTGATGTTTAAGACTCATGCTGCACTGCCTTCAACGCGCTTGAATTCGATAACCCAAACCCAAGGGTTGGTTTTCCAACTATCTGAGCCGTAGATTGATGCCCACAGGCGCGCGAACACATCAGCTACACAGTCGCCACTCTTCATGTCGGCGGTACTGCACCCTTCGCGTACAGCATCGCCGTCACTGATACTCTTCAGCCGCTCAACCCGAACGTTGGTGATTTCCAGCAGAATGCGGCTGGCCCAGCGCGGCATGTGGATTGACGGGCGCCATGCTCCTTCGAACTTGTGCTCTTTGGTATGTGGTTTCCAGTAGGCGTCATCAGGAATAGACCACAGGCCGTAATCACCTGGTCTCTGCTCGCAGCTAGCGCGGTAAATCCTCGCAGCTGAGCGCTCATCCCCTTTGCAAAGGTTGCCTTCCCAGTCGACACAGCAGCCGTCTTCGTTGCCCAGGGTTGCCCATGTTTCACGCACCCAGATGCGGTCGCCGACGTCCCCGAACGGGCAAGCATCTCCAACAAGCCCACCCCAGCCGCCTTTGCCGTTCTGCATTTCTTCTTCGACATGAAGCATCGTTTTAAACACGTTGCTTGGCCACCAATGTCCACCACGGGGGCATGGTCCTGGTTGAGGTTTCATAATCCGCCGGGTCTGCGTCTTCCGGCCGTCGAGGATGGCGCGCACCATCTCCCCGTTGAAAATCATTCCGCGTTCAGTAATTTTCGTCATATCGTTACCGGGAGGGCGGACCCTCCCGCCTCCCTTAGCCCACGTATTCCGGTTTCATGTCGTCCAGGGTGATGCGGAACTGGTCATACAGTTCATCACCGAGGTGGCGGCGCGATGAGGTCAGGGTGCTTTCTGCCTTTGCGAATAACGCTTCGGCTTCCGGATCCCCAGGGTTAGGGAGTGAATTTATGGCGGCCTCAACTTTGTTCTTCGCATCAACAAGGTAGTAGCGTTTCACCGCCTTACTCTTCAGTTCGGTATACAAAGCAGTACCCAGCAGAGCTTTCTGTGATTCGATGTCTACACGAATGGCTTTGGCCTGGTCCACTGAGTCAGCTGTATCAATCCGGTCTCGGAGTTCGTCAGCAACAGAGTCAACGTTTGATGCAGGTTCTTGCGTGCTGGTGGAATCGCCAACGGAGTGTGTTATCTCATTCAGCGTGACTTTTTCTGTCTGCGCCGGGTTGATAACCCTTTCTTCGCGTTCGTCAATTTCATCGGCGGTATAGACCCCGAGGATCACATCCGGGCAGTACAGTCGCGCCCAACGTTTAACGGCGAGATAGGCCAGTTGCTGACGGGGGTCGCTCGCCCACAGTGTAGAGTTGCGGACTTGTGCCTGCGAAAGCATCAGCACAAGCTCGCGAGGTTCTGATTCTCCTTTGAGCGTTGCCCAGGCGCGGACGCCCACGCCAGCTTCATCTTGCAAATCCCAGCCCGGCGCGATGTAGTCGTTACCTTTGCCGCTGGTTTTTTTAATGAAGCGGCCAACGATATTTTCCCATGCACCAAACCATTCAAAATGGATCCGGTCTTTGGTTGGAGCCATGGTGTTAATTACCGAATTCACCAGTTGTGCCTCATAGCCAAGCACACCTGAGTTACCCACGATGAAGGTTTTCTGTGCCACTGCAAACGGATCCATACCCCAACGCGCTGCCTGCATCACTACAGCCATGCACGCATCTGGTTTCCCGCGATAATGCTCAGGCACGAAGTTTCCACTATTGGCCATTACTTCCGAGAGCGTGCGCAGGCGGTTGAACAATTCACCGTTCGTCAGGATAGAAACGTTGTCGATCTTCTGGGTCTGGTTTTCAGTAGTTGCGACTAAATTGGACATTGTTATTCCCCCTTATGCCTGTACGCGCAGAGCTTCGAGACGGCGCATATCAAAATCGTTAAGTTCTTCGGTGTAGTCTTCGGTAATCGGCGCCGGCCATTCGCCAGTGTCGAAACCGTTCGCGATGGCGCGCATAGCTTTGCGGTATTCCAGCATGCCGAGTTCCAGCAGTTCTTCGGATGCCTCGATGATGGCGATCCAGTGGTAGTTCTCGTCTTTGTTGACGAATATCCAGAAGAACTGGTCAAGGGCTGCGGTTTCGCAGTACATAGCCGCGCTCAGGTGGTAATCGCGCTCGATGATTTCCCTGTGCAATTTGGCGCGCAGGCCTTCCTGTTTGATGTTCCACATGCTGATGGTTTTAAGGTCCGCACCGATGCGCAGGCCGCCCATGTCTATCTCAAGGTCAGGACGCACACGAACTTCCAGCCCGGTTTCCTCATCAATGCCGAAATAACTCACCTCGACGGCACGGCTCGGGTGCGTCAATAACTTGCCGGCGGTCGGGTGATTCAACAGTGCTTTCTGAATGGCCAGTGCCGTAGCCAGCTGCTGACGGGTAACCAGCACTTTTCCTTCCGGGTTCTCGCGCCATGCATCCAGCAGCTCATCGGCAAATACGGCAACCGGTTTAACCGATTTCACGGCCTGAACCAGATCCGCCTTAGTGCCTGAAACTTTCAGCGGCTGCGCCTTCTGTGCTTCCTGAGCAACCATGTCAGGATTAATAAGCGCCAGCTGTTCCAGTAAGGCATCGCGGCTGCCGCTGGTTTTCACCTGGGCGGGCAGAGTAGCGTTGTATTCCTTGATGCATGCCTTCATTGCGGTAGCGGTTTGCTTTTGACCGTCTTCAATGCGCTGGAACTCAGCAGGCAAAGACATATAACCCTGGCCGGTTTCTTCAACTGATGTACCCAAAGGAACCTGGGCGGGCAGGGTCGCGTTGTATTCCTCCAGGAATCTCTTGATGTCATCTGCGCTGAGCAAAACCGGAAGCCCGTTGTTGTATTCGTCGATAAACGCGCGGATCGTCGCAGTCGTGGTGAAAGCGCCTTCCGGGATTTCCGGCTCGATGCTGAATTCTTTTTCCAGCTGATCAGGCTGCAGCGCCAGTGCATGCACCAGATTGCCCATATCCAAAACAGGGGAGCGTACCTTCTGGATAGTTTTGGATACGTGGCGCGCCTCGAAATACATCAGTGAAACCCGCGCATCTTTAACCATCGTGGAGCTGATACCGTTAGCGGCGTGGTAGACCTCATTTGGCACGCCTTCATATCGACCAGGCTCGAAATACTCCGGCCATGCTGGCGCTGCTTGTTCAGCATCTTCCTCTTCATCGCTATGAGCACTCTCGGAAACCTGGCTTTTCAGCACTTCGGCGGTAAGATCCGGGCAGCGTTCAGCCAGTATTTTGCTCATGTTCACGGCAATTGTTTGCGCAGGAGGCTCATCAGCGCCTTCGCCTGTTGATACCGAACTATCAATTTCGTTTTTGACTGACTGATCCGCTTCCATCTGCACATTGCTGGTGGTTCCTTCTTCGGTGGCATTAGTAGCCGGTGAAGTCATAAGGCCTTCAATTGAAAACATTCCGCCGCCGAGACTGGCAATTTCCGGGGATCGGGGTTTGGTCAGGTCTTCGGTTATCCACTTCGGATCCGTGGGGTCACTGATACCTTCGACATATTCGCCGCGTTCGGCGGCCAGAACCTGATTAGCGTCAGGGCGTTTCTTTTGCGCATCTTTCACCAGTTCGGTGCCAATTACCTGAAAGTCAGTTGGGAGAGTTTCCAGGTCCGGCACACCTTCATCTCCATCGATAGCCTTTTTCACAGCGTCCAGAGTGACGGCGGCAGATGAAACATGACCAGCTTTTTCAAGCGTCTCAGCAGAAGGGGCGTCATGCTTATGCTCGGTCAGGTTTGCATTGATATAGGTCTGCAGACTTACCGGGAAATGATGAATATCACTGGTGGCGCCACGAATAAGGGCAAAAATCGCTGCGCGGGAATAATCCAGGATGCCTGCGACCTTGCGCAGCGCTGCAGACCATTCCTTGAACGGACTTTCTTTCTTCTGGACGATCTCTTTGGCCCGGCGGTGAATTGATGCCGGGAAATTGTAGATATCGAAATCCATTGGCATTGTGGCCAGGGCTATTTCTACATCGAGCGTATCAAGGGTATGGGTGTAGTCAGGGTTGCGATCGGTTTTATTACCGCCGCCAGCATTCGTACCTGCATCGGTTTTCAAAACCGAAGAAATGCAGTTACCGGCAGCCCATTCCCTGGTGAGAATGCCGCGGTCGATCGCGTTCGTGGCGAACCACAGCTTTGCAAACTGGATACGTTTGCCGAGCTCATGCCGTTTCCCTTCCGGGAAGACTTTTTTATTGGCGCTGGTGAATTTCCAGAGCGCCGGCATATCGTATTTTTTGATTTCTGGGACATTCTCGGCGGCCAGAATCAGATCCTGGACGGCTGCGTTATCAGTGTCCATTTCAAGAACTGACAGCTCCTGCCGGTGAGGCATGCTGATATGATAAACGTGACGTTCTTCGGCCATGTACTGCGCCAGCAGCTGAGCGCGAAAGGGGAGTTCTGCTACGTTAAAAAGCGCGCTCAAATCGTCCTGGTATTCATCGCTACCGAAAGTTTCCACGGTCTCACCTTGTGCCGCGTCGCCAGTAGTATTGGCATCAACCAGCTCGCCACTAACGGCTCCGGCATCATCGATGTGATGATTCGCAGGCGCCTGACCGGGTTTCAGAGCCCAGGTGCGACCATCGTCGCCGAGCTGGTAGCGTTCGCACCATGAGTAATCGAGAACACCTTCCGCCGGAAGGTCATTGAATACCGGGAAATCGGTACGAATTGGTTTTTGATAGTCTTTGCCGCGGCCTGTTTCGATCCCAGCGTCTTCCAGATCGACGTCCAGCTGTAGAAGGGCGCGAGCTTCTGATTTATTGGTACGCCAGATTACGGCATCAGCTTTACCCGATTTTTGAGTCGCTTTTATCAGATAAAAATATTCCATGTGATAGCCTCTATTTTGGATGTAGAATCCCCCGGGCCATTGGTAGCGCCCATTCAGGGTGGTCATTGGTTTTGGTAATTTCCGGTGTAACTTTGGTCGGTGGCACCGGACGTACAGCCCGCTTCGGCGGGTTTACGTTAGCCCTCGTGAGCCATCTGGTCGTGAGAGGCGCAACGTTCAGAGCAATACTCTTTTTCTTTCCGTGCGAGCTGGTTCCCCTGGAGGTACAACAGGGTGCTTACCACTGGTTTTCCCTCGATTGCTTTACGGCAGTAACCGCATTTCTTCTGCATTCTTCCCCCTACATTTGCACCGTGAACCCGGCCGGATGCTCGTCCAGTACACCTTTCAGCGGATAACATTCAGCTTTCACGTGTTGCTCTTCTGCGGCTGCCTTGCAGTCATTTTCACTGTCGTAAACGCCGAGCAGGACATCCTGATTACCGCCCGTCAGCATGCTAACGGTGAGAACCAGGGCAAACATCGTGCTCATGAAGGGTCTCCTTTTTGCGCGAGCATGTAGCACACCCGGCGGATGAAAGCTGACAGCGGACTTAAACGAACAGCCTGCTGACGAGCGGGCTTGCGTGCGAAATCACTCATAGAAACAATCCCCTCAGTGCGCTGAAGAGCGCGATCCAGATGAAGAGTCCAATTACTGCCGAAATGACCATGACTCTGATGCCTTGTTTACTCATTTCAACCTCTGCCTTGTCGCCGGCCAGCGGAACGTTTGAACCTACTGCGCGTTGATTTCTCCACCTCATCCGGTGTTTCGTATGCCGCCGGCAGCTACTTCGTGGGCTCCATGCCTCGGTGGATTGTTGCTACGAGGCAATTAAACACTTTGTTTATAATTGTGTCAACTAAATGAGTTTAGAAATATAAACAAAAAGTTTAATTTTGAATGTGTATAGGCCTTTGCAGCATCTTTTTAAAGCAGTTGTCGGTTGGAAAATCATCAGTAAGTGGAGGGTGTGGATTACGATGAGGATAAGGCGGAGCTGATACTGATGCATTTAGGATGGTTGTGGTGGAGCTGGTAGTGGATGGTCACTTGGTCGAACAACATGTGGGAAGTCGGGAACGCTAGACATAGAGAAGGGGGCTAACAGGGACGCGGCATAACTGTTGTGGGAAGGGCAATAAAAACCCGGCGCGGTGGCCGGGTTGTGGATTGTAAATAGATATTAATTTCTGGTTACAATATCAAGTTAACTAATCAGATACAGGAGACAACACCATTTACATCAGCTTCTAAAGCATCAATTTGAGCTTTATTTGCTTGTGTTGCCATACCATAAATAGTGTAACTTTTGTGTTGAAGATCACTTAATGGGCAGCCTTCATGATTAATGATTGCGGCAAGAGTGTTACCATCTTTTACGTGCTTAACGCGATCATCAATGCTTTCATCAGTAAATAAATGAGGATGTGTTTTTAATAATTCAGATGTGATTCTTTTTATTTCTTCAGCGTGCGACTTGAACGCTTTTGCAGCGTCGCTTTCGTTGGTTCGCGATCGGTTTTGGACGAATAGATGTAGCTTGGGGAATTCTATTTTACTTTGTTTTGCTTCCTTGTTGAAATCAAGGAACATTTCGTCTTGTTCAGTGCTATCAATAGAAACTCCATAAATCAATTTAACTAAGTTTTTGATACCACGAATTGAGGCAGCATCAGCTGTACATGGAATAATTACTCTATTTGATGCGATCACGCCGAGTTCTGTATAACTAGCAAAGCTAGGGTTACAATCAATAAAAAATGTTTTAGGTCTTTCGGAAATGGTTTTGTCTGACTCAAATGACGCAATAAGATCTATCAAAAGTGAGCGACTTTTTTTCCATGCCTCTTTGACTGGAGAGGAGCCGATATGTGCGATAAGCCTAGAGCATATATCTAAGTCAACATCACCGGGCAAAAGATAAAGATTTTTTGGCATTTTGTGGTTAACCGAGTCAGCCTTTACAAAGTATGAAGACTCGTTACCCATTCGAGAAAGAGGAGAGGAGCTAAAGCGCTCTTTTATATATCCAGCAATCGTTGTATTTCTATCCCGAAGCTGGTTTAGGTTTTCTTCACCAACACCATTTCCGCCCAAGATAATTTCGGAAACATTCGATTGAGGGCAGGCGTCAATAACAACCACATCTTCATCAGGGTGAGCAATTGCATACTCAACAGCAAGATTGTAGGTTAGAAACGTTTTCCCGACGCCGCCTTTATTGTTCCAAATCAAATATTTCTTGTTTGTATCAACCATGTCGTTAGCAACTTCCGCCTGTTCCGATATCATAACTTTACCCTAAGTTTACTGTGTGTAAGAAAAAAAACGACCTCAAAATTACTGGCAATCATTTCTACAAAAAAATACTTTAAAAATCATGGTTGTGAATGCTGTCGCCCAAATATAAAAAAATTCACTTAAGCGTATAATCTTTCCGCCAACTACCCATGCTTCCTGTACGTCAGCGTCGTGTTACTCCGAATCGCCCTTAATCCGCCGCCCCATGTACTTGGCGTACAACTCGTCGAGTTCCTTGAGGCGCAGTGACACGACTCGCAACATGTTCTGTTGTTCTTCTTCGTTTGGCAGTTGGTTGTAAAGCTCAAGCAACCTTCGTTCGTCAGGTCTCAACCCGTCTTTAGAGCCCACATCTTGGCCTAAAACCCACTCAAGGCTGACACCAAGCGCATCAGCAAGTTTGATGGCGGAGCTTTTTCCTATGGCACCGCGCACAAACCAGTTGTTAACAGACTGAGAGCTCACACCGCAAATCCTCGCTATATCCGCTTTAGATATGCGCTTCTTCTCAATGATTTCGTTAAGCCGCTGAACCTGCGGGTTATCTGCTTGGTGCGTATTTTTTCTCATATATCACGATTTTAAACTAAATGTTTACGCCAACAACATTCATAAAGTTGACATTAAAATAAACATAATGTTTAATTTGACTCGTAACTTATAGGGAGTCACTTATGAATGCATTAGAGAAAGCCATAAAAAATGCCGGTAACGCAAAAAAGTTGGCTGAAAAATTGGACGTATCCTCAATGACAATTAGTCATTGGAAAAAACGTTGTGGAGGGCTTGTGCCTCAGGGTCGTATTTCCTCTATTTTTCAGGCTACAGGCGTTACTCCCCACGAATTGCGCCCCGATCTCTATCCAAATCCAACTGACGGCCTTCCGAAACAGGAGGCCGGATCATGCAAATAATGTCCTTTCAACAAAATACCGGATTCAAGACCGGCGCCTTGATAAAGCGAAATCAGCCGATAGTGGCAGAGCACGACCACATTCGCTCCGCCGTTCGCGCTTGGGCAGCGGCTGAAGGTCAGGATGTTGTGTCTGCGTACATCGTCGAGGAATGGCGGCAGCAGGGCGGCGAGGAGATCGACTTTCCTGATGACATCAGCCGTGCCCGGCAGAAGCTTTTTCGCTACCTGGACAATCCTACTGAATCAGAGAGGTATCGCGAGAATGTGCGTCTTCTTACTCCGGCAATCATGGCCGTTCTTCCTCTGGAATACCGCCACCGTCTATTGCCCGAAGAGAGTTTTATGTCCCGACTGGCTCGTCTGGAGAAAGAAACCAGCGAAGCGAAGGTTGCCGTTGCTATGGGGGCACCACGCCATCAGAAGCTGAAAGAACTGAGCGAGGGAATAGTCGAGATGTTCCGGATAGATCCGGAGTTAACAGCGCCACTGATGGCCATTGTCACTTCAATGCTGGGGGTGACGTGATGCTGGAGTTCAGAAAGGTGAAAGCCGCGGTGCTGCAACACCTACGGCTTTCGTTGCGAATTAACTGGATCAATTCACAGGGGAAATTATGAACACGAACCAACTGAATATCAATAACGAGGGCGCCCATGGCTAAAAATTCTATCGACGCTTATGGCGCCAGCGGCAAAAGCAATGTTCTGTTTTTCGAACCGGAAAGTTTGCATCTGGTTACCGATACAACACACCCGCTGTACGACGAACGAGTACACCTACCGCTTAATGAAGCTGTGATCCTCAACATCATGGAGCTTGGGGTACTCGAACCGATTATCGTGTGGAAGGACCCAGAGACAGGGAAAACATGCGTGGTTGCAGGTCGGCAGCGCGTAAAGAACGCAATGGAAGCAAACGCCAGGAGAAAGCGGGCAGGGCTGGAACCCTGGCCGGTACCCGGTATAGCTAAGCGCGGCTCAGCAATTCAAATGGCCAAATACATGGTCAGCGAAAACGAGATAACTCAACCAGATACCCCACTGGGCCGGGCCAAAAAAATGGTTCAGCAAATGGAATACGGTCATGACGAAAATGACATTGCCCTGCTTTTTGGCTGCAGCGTAAAAACGGTTCAGGCAACCGTGGCTCTACTGGATGCTACGCAGGCCGTCCAGACGGCGGTTGAGGCTGGAAAAGTCACTGTCACTCAAGCGCGTCAGCTGGTCGATATGCCACCGGAAAAGCAACGGGAAACGGTCAAACAGTTAGAGGCAGCGGCAGAGGGTGTAACTGGCCACGAGAAAGCTCGCCGCCAGCGCGCTGTCCTCGGCGACACAAAGCCTCGTCTCAAATCCCGTAAGGAAATCACCCAGCAACTTCAAACCGCCAGCGGCGAATACGCAGCGGCTTTGCGGTGGGTGCTTGGTGATGAAAACACACCAGTTTAAGCAACAACGGGGTCTCTATGCGTGATTACGGCAAGGTGCATACATCATTTTGGATAAGCGATGGAATGCGCCGGGTATCGGATGATGCCAGGTTACTGGCGCTGTACCTGCTCACCGGGCAACACACGAACATGATTGGGTGTTTCCGGCTGCCTGATGGATATGTTTCGGAAGACTTAGCTTGGACTCCTGAAAGGGTTTCGAAAGGGTTTGATGAACTATCGGCTAACGGTTTCGCAACGCGTGATTCGTCATCGAAATGGGTGCTAATTCGTAACTTTCTGACCTGGAATTCAGTTGAAAACCCAAACCAGGGAATTGCAGCACTGCGTTTGTTTGATCAGGTCCCGGACACCTCTACGGTTAAGCCAGAGCTGGCGCGGGTTTTAGCCTCGGCAATATCCCACATCGGCATCGCAAAACTAAAGGGTTCCGAAAGGGTTCTCGAACCGTTCCTTAACCAGGAACAGGATCAGGAGCAGGAACAGGATCAGGAAGAAGATAGTTCGGGGCATGGCTCCGCCACACCCCCAGCAGATCAAAACCAGGACGAAAGCGATAAACCTGATTCCCAAAAAATATACCCGAATGATTTCGAGCAGGTCTGGTCGGTTTATCCCAGGCGGGCAGGGGGAAACAGCAAGTCAGATGCTTTCAAAGCCTGGAATGCCCGAATCAGGGATGGAACCACTACGGCGGAAATCTTCGCAGGAGTGGTGCGTTACGCGGCTTTCGTTAAAGCCGAGGGAATCCTCAACACGCAGTACGTGAAACAGGCGAAAACGTTTTTTGGCCCTGGTATGCATTTCAGCGAACCGTGGGCGATTCAGCAGGCGCCAGGCGCACGAGATCCCAATCAGATTTCGGAACCTGACAAAACCATCCCATCGGGATTCAGGGGGTAGCGATGAAAAACATGATTGGTACCGGGAATGCACTGGAACGACTGAAAAAACTCATTCCCCCTGGTGTTCAGCCAAAATTCGGCAGCGTTGATGAATGGCGTGCCTGGCAAGCCGAAGAAGGCCGTAAGCGCTGTGAGGAACTGGAAAAACAAAACCAGCGCGCACGTGCAGAGAAAATCTTTGGACGTGCAGGAATTCAGGATCTGCACCGCGGCTGCACATTCGCGAACTATCAGGTTGAGTCGGATGGCCAGCGTCGGGCGCTCACGATGGCGAAAAGTTACGCGCAGCAATTCGGCTTAGGGTTTGCGAGCTTCGTATTCAGCGGAGCGCCAGGCACCGGGAAAAATCATCTGGCGGCGGCAATCGGAAATCACCTGCTGGCTGGTGGTCGCTCTGTGCTGGTGGTAACCATTCCGGATCTCATGCTGCGTGTTCGGGAATGTTACGACGGCGGGCAGTCAGAGGCGTCATTGCTGGACGATTTGTGCCACGTGGACCTGCTCATTCTGGATGAGGTGGGTATTCAGCGCGGAAGCAGCGGTGAAAAAGTCATCCTGAATCAGGTTATCGATCGCCGACTGTCCTCCATGCGGCCTGTAGGCATCCTAACCAACCTGAATTATGACTCGCTGAAGGAAACACTGGGCATGCGGATCCTTGACCGTCTCCAGATGGACGGCGGTATGTGGGTGAATTTTGAATGGGACAGCTATCGCCAAAACGTGCGCCATTTGCGCGTCGTTAAGTGAGGTATGTATGGCTAGAGCATTGTCAGCAATTGAGCGCAGAGAGTACGTCCGCGCAGTGATTCGGATCACCAGGCATCAGGGGCGACTCACGACCGCCGAGGCAATGAAAAAACTGGGGCTGAGCCGCGCTACTGTCCAGCGGTATTTTTCCGAAGCAGAAGCGACTGGGGAGGTTGTCCGGCATGGTCGTCTGGGGCTGTTCCGCGATCAGCGGGCTCTCATCGACTTTGACATGAAACGGCTTGGGATGGTGCCAAAGGCAGCGTCGGGGATGAATTACAGCCTGCTTGGTTGTCCTGTATTCCAGCGTTTCCTCGATATTCAGGAAATGATTTTTACCTGTACGCCGGCATCGTCATCACGGGAAATCTTATGACAATTGTAAAAACCCATATCGGCATGCGCATGCTGCAGCCGCATGAGCTCTACCGCGCGCAGGGCTTCCCTGAGTGGTATATCATCGACCAGGATTACCGAGGTGTGAAGTATGCGAAGGATAAGCAGGTTGCGCGTTGTGGTAATGCCGTTCCGCCCCCGTTCGCTGAGGCGCTGGTTAGGGCTAATTTACCAGAAATTTGCTCGATTGAAAAAAATGTAGCTTGAAATAAGATGGCTTTATATTCCATAGCATTTGGAGAAGAAGTATGAGTTTTACGAGTAAAGAAACCGAAGAGTATGAACATTATGAGTCTTATTACTTTTGTAATATTATCAGAAACGTACTTAACAACCAGAGTGCTTACATGAGAGGTCTTAACGATTACCATGGGGATGGTCGTTCTATTTTTTTTGAAAAGCCCTTCCCAAAATGGTCTCATTTCCATGATTTTATTGAGTTCATAGTGGATAGTGTGTACGCAGAAAAATTAACTCATGACAACCTTGATGAACAATTAAATGCATTTAAACAATATTCCACTTCTTTTTCTGAACCAGTCGATGCAGCAATAGTTTCCTTTGCGAGTTTGAGACGGTATTTTCTTGCATATTTAAGTGATAATGATAAAAATTTGAAGGAAAGTTGCATCTCTGATCTCGAAGATTTCTTATGTTTATTTTATGAAGGGGAATTATATAAGAAATATCTGGAGCAAACAACCAAGGAAATCTTTTATATATTGTTTGGGGATCGCTCTGTGCTTAGGTTATACAATGAGATGATCGCTGAGTCACGTGGGCTTGATTTCAATCCAGATGATTTCAATGTTAAAAAAACCACTAAGAATGGATACCTCAAAAGATTAACGATTCCTAAATGGGTACAGAAGGCAGTTTACCATCGAGACAAAGGCCGATGTGTTATATGTAAAAAAGACCTTACGGGGTTGGTTAATATATATAATAAAACTAATTACGATCATATTGTACCATTGGCGCGGTTTGGAATTAACGATGTGTCCAATATTCAATTACTTTGTGATACATGTAATCAACAGAAAAAAGCGAATAACAATAACTCTTCTA
This sequence comes from Klebsiella sp. w6, assembly GCF_033100215.1. Classification (NCBI taxonomy): domain Bacteria; kingdom Pseudomonadati; phylum Pseudomonadota; class Gammaproteobacteria; order Enterobacterales; family Enterobacteriaceae; genus Klebsiella; species Klebsiella sp. w6. The sequence continues at coordinate 3,115,356 of NZ_CP136907.1, read as the reverse complement.
AGGATTATTTTCCTTGGTACCCGATTTAATGTTTTATTATTAAGGGCAATTGATTTACGGTAATCAATTGCCCATAATACACCTGCCAGCCTGAACAACTGACACCTGCTATCCGGCGCCAAGTGGGGACACATGGCGCACAAAACTTCAAAGCAACACCTGTCACCGATGGCGAAATCCATCGGCGATTTTTTCATTCAGCGTTTGACCTCTGCTAAGGTGAAGCGTGAACTTCCCTCAAGAAGGCATAAGGTTGCATAACGGAAATTTCGCAACTATGTGTAAGAACCTGAAGCTGTTTCTTTCCAATGGCGTTACCTCCCGACTGATTCTCAAATCGTGACAAGAAATATGCCAGAGAAGTATTATCTCCGGGCTATCTTAACGCTGTGCCACCCCATTACCTCCCCAAGTATTCCCAATAATTATTACCACACTCAGGAGGCAAAAGAAGTCCATTTGGCTGAAAAATGTCCTTGAAATGGCATTTACCTATGAGGAAAAATGCTTAAGGGTGTATTATAATCCGAAAACTGACCATTAGGTTGTATTAGATAAGAACGATGATTATATTCGGACTGACATTTGATACAAGACTGGCTATATGATGTTAACAATATTGAAAAGGGAGTTCTGTAATGAGTATGAATTTGATAAAACTTGCAAGGAAACTAGTGTCCTTACAAATTTCTGCAGATGAATTCGAAACCCATTTTTTCAATATGTGGCGAAATGAAGGGAGAACTGGTCAGCTTACAAAAGACAGTAAGGATATTGGAGAGTGTGCGGCTGAACTTTTTATTCTTGCTGAGTGTTATACATCGGATTCCGTGAGAAGAGAGAGCGAGTTGGATTCAGATGGTTTGCGCAAGGAGGTTAAAGCTACTCTTGCGAAGTATCAACTCCTGTAACTTTTCCAATAGGCTCTGAGATAAATGATTGATTTTGAGAGTATGGCACATGCTATCGGAGCCTGAGCAATTCCGGTGACCTGTGCGCTCTGCATGCAGCACTTTAGCTTTCAGGAAGTGACGCGTGAGACAACAAACAACTACCACGACGATTTCTTAAGTTCCACTTCCACCTTACCTGCGATAAGGGGGCACTTTTGTCCTGGTGCACACTATCAGGAGGAGGCCAGACAGAACATCAGAAGTTCCACCTAATTATCCAAACCTGCACCGGTGTTTATTAACACTTGTTCCTTGTCATTAACCATTACTCATCTTTTGTCTGAAGGGCGGTGCAATATGTCATATGGATATTTCCAAATAATTTGGGTTTTAATGCTGCAAAATCTTCGGTTATTTTAACTAAATATCATATTTTGCTATTTCATCACTGCATTGATCAAATAGGGACTTGTACAACACACAAAATATGCCTTTGGCCAACGTGCAAAGCTTTTACCTCCGTCAACCGGTAAAAATAAACAAATGCACCAAAGTTTCGATTTTGATTATCTCCTTTGAAAATAGGGGCTTGTAGGACGATCTTCATCTGCCATCATATCTTCCGTTACCGTGAAATTTTCACATGTAAGTGATTTAACATTAATTTATACTGTATAAAAACACAGTATATAGTTTTGCTTCCGGGAGGTAGGGATGCGCAATGAGAGTAATGAGTACTACGATCTGGTTAAACGTTCTACAGGTGAAGTTGTTGGCAGCATCAGGGCAGCAGGCCGGGTTCTGGTATACACGGCAAATGGTGTTACTTCTATGCGACCACTGCTTGAGGACGAGGGAGTATTTAATCTTAACGCAATGACCAGTTTTCTGCATCGCCTCGGCTACCGGGTTATCCCGCCTTCTGATAATATGAAATCAACGGCCTGAACAACCGTTGACCTACTGCGCCACGGAGAGAAACCATGGCGCAATTGCACTTAATAAAGCAGTCACAAGGTTTACTGATCCCTGCCACGCAGGAGACCAGCGATTTCTTGCAATCAAAATGCAAGCTCGGCGCCGTTCTGGAGGCCGACTTTAAGCTTGTCCGCAATCCGGCGTTTCACCGCCGTTACTTTGCTTTACTCAATCTCGGTTTTGAATATTGGGAACCTACCGGCGGGGCGATTTCGTCTAATGAGCGCAGGCTTATCACAGGTTACGCCAAATTCCTTGCTGCATATGGCGGGAGTGAATCGGCGTTACTTGATGCCGCCGGGCAATATCTCGACCGTATAGCCGAGAAGCGATCCGGCTATATCAGTATTTGCAAATCTTTCGATGCTTACCGGGCGTGGGTCATCGTTGAAGCCGGCCACTATGACGCCATACAGCTGCCGGACGGTACACTGAAAAAACACCCTCGTAGCATATCTTTCGCCAGCATGGACGAATGCGAATTTCAGGAACTGTACAAAGCATCGCTGGATGTTCTCTGGCGGTGGATCCTCTCTCGTTCGTTCAACAGCCTGCAGGAAGCTGAGAACGCCGCAAACCAGCTTTTAAGCTTCGCGGGGTGATGCCGATGAAATACTCATGGTTTCACCATCACGAATGCACAACGCAGCAGGCCGACGACCTGATGGCGAGATATCGCCAGCGGGGCGTAAAGGTCGAACGAAGCTTAAACCCTGACTTTATGACATGGACCGTCAGCGCGCAGCTGGTGGAGGACAAAAATCCGCCGCGGCCAGACTCTCGCTGGCGCAACAGGATGTGGGGGTGAGTATGGCGAACCTTCGCAAAGCGGCCCGAGGCCGCGAATGCACGGTACGGATCCCCGGGTACTGCAATGGCAATCCTGAAACTAGCGTACTGGCGCATTATCGCCTGGCGGGTACCTGCGGAACTGGATGCAAGCCGGACGATACCCAGGCGGCTATTGCCTGTAATGCTTGCCACGATCTCATCGATGGCAGAAAGAAAACCACTGATTACACCCGCGACGAACTGCGCCTGATGCATGCCGAAGGCGTGCTCAGAACTTTGGCTATATGGAAACAAGAGGGGTTACTGAAAGCATGAAACTCGAAGCATCCTTAAAACATTTCAGCCTTCAGGGTATGCACATCAGCGACGACGTGAAAAGCACAACACCAAATCGCCTGACCGGAACAGATGTGATGGCGGCCATCGGTACAACCAGCAGTCGTGCGCGCTTCGGCCTGGCCGCTTTCTTCGGAAAGGCTGGCATTAGTAGGACAGATGAGCAATTGGCCGTCCAGGCGCTAGCGCGGTATGCGATTGAAACTGCACCGAAGAACGTACGCAAAACAGCGGGTAAAGAGCTGGGTCGCTGCTGCGTGATTTTGGCGCAGTTTGCTTTTGCGGAATATTCCCGGTCCGCGGAAACAACGGGAGTCTGCAGGGTATGCAATGGCACCGGAAAGATTAAAACCACTACCACGGAACGCAAAGTTTCCAATCCGTGGGGCAAAGCACCATATTGGGCTAAAAAATCCCGTGCTGTCCGTCCTTCCGACTGGGATAAGTGGACTGAAGTAACAGCCAGCATAAGCGCTAAATGTGAAGCCTGTGACGGTAAGGGGAAAGTAAACGCTCGCTGCCGCTGTGGTGGCTCTGGCCGGGTTCTGGACCGCAAAGCGACAAAAGAGCAGGGAGCACCGGTATATAAAATCTGTGAGCGCTGTTCGGGGAATGGTTTTTCAACGATGCCTTCTACTGCTGCTTACAAAGCGATTCTGACGCTTATCCCAGACCTGCACATCAGAACATGGACACGCAACTGGAAACCTTTCTGCGATGCGCTGGTGGACCAGTGCTGGAAGGAAGAGGAGAGGGCAGATAAAGAGTTTCAACGCGCAACAGCTGATTGAGTAAATGGTCGCATTATTTTGCATTTTAAGCGCATAATGCTTGATTTTGTCCGAAGTTGTCATGTAAGATTTAAATGGTGGGATATTATATTTCATCGATTTAGCGTGAGCGGGCCTGTTTTTACATACATAGCTGTATGAAAGAACAGGTTTAATTTTTTTGGACTTATCCTATTTCAAAGTTGAAAAAAACATTACAAGAAATTACAGTGATGCCATAAAAATCGCATGGAACAAGCAATTATGGCTATTTATAAATTTTACAATGTTCAACTTCTACCTATTGATAAGAGTGTTACTGAAGTTGGGGTAGATGGCTATTGTCGCCTTTTCGAAGGGGTGCAATCACTTATTAATGAATGTAAGCAGAATAATAGAAAACTCAGTTCTATCGCAATGAAAATGCGTGGTGAAATGTATTTCGCTCCTTTTTCTGTGACTATTTACAAATTTGATGAAGTTCAGAATGAATCTGTTATTTATGGTTCTTTTTTAAAATTTGATGATGTCAATGTTTTGGTAGATACAAATAGCGGCCAAACCGAATATAGATCGAAAGGTAACACCAGTAGCAGACGATACGATTTAGAGTTTTTTTTCGACCCAAAAACTCATACACTTGCAATCCATGATACAAAAGGTTTACCAGCTCGAACTCCTCTCATCGATGCTTTAAATGATATACTTGGTATTCAAGCTACAAGGCTTTTTAAAAAACACAGTTTAGAAATAGAAGAACTTACATCGGCAGATTCAATAACAGAGTTTCTTGAATTGCCAAAAAAAGGTTACAAAAGATATGATGGGGTTGTTACATTTTCCAATTCGGATGCTTATGATCAGATAATAGAGGGTGAACTGAAACGTCGAGAGGAAGAGTTGAAGGATAAACGGGTTTCAAAATGGTCCGCTAGTTATAAAAGCTTCAATAAAGCGGTTATGACTGACTTACCGGATGATGCAAAAATTCAAATGGCATTGGCTACTAAGTATGGCAATGCGGAGGTTTCATACTTAGATGAACATGGTGACAGACAAAAATACCAAATGGAGGATTATCCAGTAAGAGAGCAGTTAACAATTAAGGAGTATAAAGGCGTAAAAGGGAAAGCTCTGGCAGTATTAAATTTAATTAAAAAAGCCTTGGCAAAAACCAGAGTTACTCCTGGGACTATCAATAGTAATAAAAAATTCTTAGATGAAATTGGAGATTAATCATGGATAGCAATGCGGACTTCAATAAGCGGCTCTATTGTCGAATAAGACATATCCCAATCATTGGAGCAGTTTTCCGCATTGTTAATGCTTATGCGTATCAGGGCGATAAAAGCTGCAATGAAAAGATCGCCCCATTTCGCAAGTGGTGGGAAAGAATTTTCAAGAAGGCTGTATATATCTTTTTTTTAATAGAGTTAGTTGTGCTTTATTATGGTGGCGATGTTTCTAAGGTTCCATGGGAAGCAGCTGATTCTATTCTTTCTGTTTTCCCAAGCGTATTAGGGTTTGGAATTGGCGTTTTTGCTCTTCTTTTCGTTATGCCCGAAAGCTTTCTTGTTTTTATGTCCACTAACAGAGAAAAACTAACATTTGGACCAGAGATTGTACCAGTTGATATCGCCTATCCGCTTGTGGTTTTCACTCTTGCACTTTGTTGGTCTGTGATTAATAAAGCTTTCATTAATGATTTTTTCTCATTTGTAAGTATGTTCTTTTTCTTTTATGGAATGGCGATGGCATTTGAATTGATTTCATTTCTCTTTAACTCTTCGTTATTAATTCAAAAGATATCTTACGAGGAATATTTGAAGAAAAAAAACACTGATAAGGAAATTAATAGGGTTGATCGATGGAATAGGAAATAGTTTCTTATGGCTAATTGAGTTTTCTATTTGATAACTAATTGATACTATAAATTGAGCGAGCAGGTATAATCCGAATCACATTGATAACTGTAAGGCTCACTGACCAAAAAAATCTAGTGGTCATTGCTAAATAGTCAATTCATTAGCCCGCCTTCAAAAACGGGCTTTTTTTTCGTCTGATTAAGGCCCTTTGAATAACTAAAGAAACATTTTAGGGCTGAGCTGCCGCGCAGCCTTTTTCATTTCAGGCCCACGGGAATCATCATCGATAAGTCTCGTTGTTAAATTAGCCCGATGTGCCTGACCCCTTTTAAACTCACACAGCGCCATCCGTCATTAACGGAGGTGAGGCTTATGCGAATGCCCTACAAACAAGATTTCATCGCCGCTCTGCTGGCAGCTAAGGACCAGGGTATCGGCGCAACACTGGCTTTCATCATGGCGTATTTGCGGGGCCGCTATAACGGTGGCGCCATGGCGAAGACGCTGATCGATGCTGTTATGTGCGCGATGATCGCCTGGTTCGTCCGAGACCTTCTCGACTTTTTTGGCCTGAGCAGCAATCTCGCCTACATCGCCAGTGTTTTCATTGGCTACATCGGTACTGACTCAATCGGCAATCTGATTAAGAAGTTCGCCGCCAGAAAAGCAGGGGTTGATGATGCTGGAACTCAATAAGCAGCGTAGAGCATATCTGGATATGCTCGCCTGGTCAGAGGGCACTGACAAGCCAGGGCAGAATACCAAGAACAGGGGTTATGATGTCATTGTCGGCGGATCGCTTTTCTCGGACTACAGCGACCACCCACGAAAACTGGTCAACCTCCCCAGGCTGGGCATCAAATCTACCGCGGCCGGGCGTTACCAGCTGCTTTCAAAATGGTGGGATGCGTATCGGAAACAGCTTGGATTGAAAGACTTCTCACCGGCCTCACAGGACCAGGTGGCACTGCAGCAAATCAAAGAACGTGGCGCGCTGCCGCTCATCGATAACGGGCAGATTCGGCAGGCTATCGATCGCTGCAGCAATATTTGGGCATCATTACCCGGTGCCGGCTATGGCCAGTTTGAGCATAAGGCCGACAACCTGATCGAAAAATTCAAAGCCGCTGGCGGCGTTGTAGCAGAAGTACAACCATGAGCCGCTTAATCGCAGTTATCAGCGCCGTGGTGATCTGCCTGATAGTCAGCCTCGGCTGGCTGGCCAGTCACTACCACAGCAACGCCACTGAGTTCAAAAGGCAACGTGATAAAGCGACCGAGCAACTCAGCCTGGCAAAAGACACCATCGCGGACATGCAGACCCGCCAGCGCGACGTCGTAGAGCTCGATGCCAAATACACGAAGGAAATAGCCGATGCAAAAGCTGAAAATGATGCTCTGCAGCGTAAGCTTGATAATGGTGGTCGGGTGCTCGTCAAAGGCAAGTGTCCAGTGTCAGCCGCAACGCAAACCGCCGGCGCCGCCAGCATGGGCGATGATGCCACCGTCGAACTCTCTGCAGTTGCTGGACGAAACGTTCTCGGTATCCGTTCCGGAATCACCAGTGACCAAACAGCCCTGAGAGCGCTGCAGGAATACATCACCACGCAGTGTCTGAATTAACTTGCAGCAAATCGAATGTTATGAGTAAGTTTAGCTTCCGCATTTCAAATCAGAGGCCTTTATGACATTCATTCCCAAGTGGTATTTGAAAGAGGTTGTTTTGTTTGTTGATGCAGATGAAACACAATACAAATACGAATTATTCCAGAAAAGTGATGGTTCTGGTTTTTTTGCCAACCTTTTCCGTTTGGATGATTTTATGGATTTACAATTTTGGGTGAAAATTGATGAGCTAAATCATTTGCTTAGCCATTTAAAAGAGCATGCAGTTGAAGAGGTGGAGGAGCATTTCAAAGAGAAATATCTTCACATCTAAGATTTATCAAACAAATAAGAGTCAACATATTATTATTTATTTGTATTAGAAAGGCCACCCTTGGGTGGCTTTTTCATGCCAGCCACTACTGCAGACACGCCGAGCCCCGGAATGGAGGTTCCGTTCACTTGGCAGGCAAGTCTGGAGTTAACCACTCAGCTTCATACGTCATTGTGGGCAGTGCAGCATCGATAAGGCGAGCATTCGTAAGATTGAAGAATCACGCGACTCACAGTAGTCACTCCAAAGATCATCTACTGGAAGCGCTTGATGTTGGTAACTATTGCTGAATGCCAATTTTATGAAGGGCAATAGCCACGCCAACACTCAGGACCTGATTGGTAATGTTTTTTATTACTTCAATGCTCCCGCTTCTAACTGCATCATTCAGTTGCTTGCCAACTGAAGGCGAAACGCTATCAGGGGTTTTCTTTAAGCACTCTAACCCTTTAGCTGTAAGCACGGCGTTATAAAAGGAGTTTGGGGTACGGGAGCTTATTGATATAAATCCAGACTCAATAAGCCAGTTGACAGTATTTGCAACAAAACGTCTCTGATAATCGCGTGCTATAACTTCCGCAACTTCATCCTCTGAGGTAACAACGGGTTCCTCATAGTTTTCTGTCCGAATTTCGAACGGCTCAGGAAAAGAACAGTATAAATGCGCAAAAATTCTGCCTGTGATCTCATCAAATTTATCAATGTTAGTATGTGGCATAAAAACTCTCTGTTAGGAAAACTTGTCGGATGGCAGGCTAGCTATAAATACAGCGCGTCGTTAGGCAGAAAATGCCAGTCATCGGCATTTAGCAATAGCTAATCGCACTGCGTCCGAAAACATGTCAAAACTTGACATCGAATCAAGAATTGCTGAAGTTAAAGCGCAGCGCAATGATCTGGTTGGTATAAATGCGACATACCTCCTGAATCGTCTCGCTGAGATAGACCAAGTGGACGTGCTTGATATCCTTTCATCAACTGGTGAACTTCACTCGATACCAGTGTTGCGAAGGAAATGCAGTCATCATGTTGCAACTCTGAACAGAAATGAGGAATTACCAGGGAAGCCCTCGATGTAGAGGAGAGCGTTAAGCGTATGGGTGATGACGATGTTGTTCGCCAACTGTGCGTAACTTTTACCCGTCCCGGTAGCCGTTGATACGTCCTGCATCTGGGTGAGGGTCATCTACCTAACCGACCACGATATCGACGTGCTGGATATGCAGACCAAACGCGACATTCTGGCCCACAATAGGACGGTACTGTCTAATTGCCCCGCATTATAGGCCGGTAATCATTGAGCATTGTTTGACTGTCCACCATTCGCCCGCAACCAGTTGCCACGAACCTGGAGCCAGAGGAAGACCTCGGGAACGGATCTGCTGAAAAATCTCGTCTTCTGTATCTGATACTGTTTGCTGAAAGAACAGTGCGTAATCAGTTGCAAGATCACTCGGAGATGGATGATAACCGCCAGGACGCGATTTCGAAGTAATTTCAACGTAACTATTTAGGGCAAGCTCCATTACCTGAGCAGTGTTTTCAGAACTCATTGTGTTAGAAATATATGCGCATTGATTAATGGACTGTACTTTCAGAAACTCATCCATGCTCACACCTGTAGCACTTGCACAACCAGAGAACGCGGTGACAAACGCCGCGATAGATAAAACTTTCAATTTCATTCAGACACAAACTCAGAGTCAGAGATTAAAAACAAGGGCGACCGCAATTCTAGCGATCAACAAGTAGGCTCGAGAGTGTGCACCATAAACGCTGATATGATTTTGATCTTCGATAATGCTCCCCACATTGCATAGAGGTAAGAAATGTCAGAGATCACCGCATCCGAGCAAATCCGCCTGGATATCATTAAGAAAGTTAACTATGACACCGCAGCGGCCAAGCTGGCCATTGAATGGGTAGGCGACAGCTTTCTGAAGTCTGAGCTTTTCGCAGACTCCTTCGATCGTGTTTACACGGAAAGCGAGATTGTCTCGAAGACCCGTAAAGCGATTCAGGAAGCGACCGAAGCGCTGGCGCTGTTTGATACCGGCGCTGTGCAGGCCAGCTAAGGCATTACAGCAGGCATTCATCGAGTGCCTGTGATAATGTTTATGCTCCTGTATAAGGGGCAGTTGTATGATGTCATGCAACGAAGCAACCAAGCTATGGAAAGTCCGGGTAATGGTTTGGGGTGAATGTGACGTTTAGCAGCGGTGGTATAGATGGCTACTTTTGCCTGTTGCTTAGTATGTGGCCAGTGCTAATGGTTTTATTCCTGGGATTGTCTCCTGCATTTTACGGTGTGTTAATGCCTAAAACGGCAATTGCTTGTCTGGTGATCGCTGCAGCCTTTGGCATTGGTGGGTGGTTCTATGGATTGTGATCTAAGTAACATTGGTCAGGTTTTAAGCTGGTCTCTGACCCCCATTATCACAGGCATTCACAGAGTGCCTATGCTAATGACCATCAGACAAATCGTCTTAGTTGACAGTTCAATTAATCACCAATTACTAGTTACACGGGGTAACTGACATTATTGTCTGTTTATCCCGGTGAATTTTAAAATACTCACTACTCTCATAACGTCTCTGCCTGCCACACCAGAACGGCAGAGGTCAGTTAGCCGTATAGATGAACCTCTCCCGGGTGGCTCCTGAGAGATTCTTTATACGCTAGCTGGTAGTAACTAAAGGCCGCATATTGTTGCGGCCTTTTTCATCTCTGTAAAATGAAAGTCCTCAGGCGGTTAACGATGCTCTGGACCATGGAAGTGATCTCCACCATGTCCGCCGCCATGAGGCTCAGGGGGAAGGATACATCCTGAAAGAGACAGCGCACCACAGATAACAAAAACAGCAAGCATAATTCTTTTCATAATAACTCCTGTACTAAAGAGCCTTAATTCCAAAACATAAAAGTGAATATTTTATGGAGAATCAGTAATTCCTTTTTCTCCCTCACGTTAAATAAGAATAATCCATAGCAAAACCGGACTGAGGTAAGCTTCAGCAACGGTTCCTGTCCGATCATGGCGCAACCGGCGTATCACGAATGCATTACTAATCACTTACGGATTGAATATCCACCTCACAGTTCTTGATGACGATCCTGGCGAGTACATCGAACCGGGTCGCGAACGTATCACGGTTTATCTCAATGGTGTTGAGGTAAAGCACGTTTTTTCTGCTGACGATGATAAAGGCGAGGTGATTGTCGCTGTGCGCGATAGTCCTGGTCATTTCACTGTTGAGCTCGCTCAGGTTAAGCGGCAGACGCTGTTCGGTCAGGTGAGGATCGTACGCCCATTTAAGCAATAGGACCAGAGCATGAACAAAGAGCCCCGCATCTACGGCAGCAAATGGGACCGTGAGCGCCTCACATTCCTTCGTACGCACCCCTTGTGCGTTATGTGCCAGGAGCAAGGCAGGGTGACAGCGGCAACGGTGGTTGACCACATCATCCCGCATAAACTGAAAGAGGCTCTGCGCTCTGGTGACAGCCAGGAAATAGCGAAGGCGCAAAAGCTTTTCTGGAGCCGGAAGAACTGGCAAGGGCTGTGTAAGCAGCACCACGACTCAACGAAGCAGCGAATGGAGAAGCGTGGCACCGTGATCGGCTGCGATGAAAACGGGATGCCACTGGATCCGGCTTCTCATTGGTTTAAGTGATAACCATTATCAATACAATTCAAAAGTGAGTGTAAAGTGAAATCATTAGCATTCGAATGATATCAATTCTCATCTGAGGGGGAGGGCGGGTCAAAAGTTCAGAACCTCGAACCTAAATGACCGCCGCCAGTCCTTTTTGTGCACAACCGCGAAATGAAAAGTTTTTTTCCGGGAGGTTCCGATGGCAGGACGACGCCCGAAACCGACCCACCTCAAAGTGGTTACCGGCAACCCGGGCAAACGAAAACTCAACGATAAAGAACCCACGCCAGCTAAAGAAATTCCAAGTCCCCCAGCTCATCTTACCGACTGGGGTAAGGTGGCATGGGGTCGGCTGACTGTGCTTCTCGATGGTATGGGTGTTCTCACCGTTGCAGATACTTTGGCGCTTGAAAGGCTTTGCGATATTTATGCCGATATTCTGCAACTGCGCGACACCATCGCTTTAGAGGGCAGAACTTATACCGTCCAGACCGAGGGTGGTTTTCTGATAAAGGCCAACCCGGCAGTTTCAATGCTGGCTGATGCCGACCGTCGTTTTAAAAGTTACCTGGTTGAATTCGGTCTGACACCAGCGGCAAGGACGAAGGTGAAAGTGAATGGCGAAACCCCCGAAGAAGACACGCTCGACAAGTTCTTCGGTTGATCCGGCAACGCAGTATGCAAAGGATGTAACCTCTGGAAAAGAACTGGCCGGTCCTGACATTCGAAATGCCTGCCAGAGACATCTCAGGGATCTTGAATCTTGCCATGCACGAGGGCTCCATTGGGATGTTGAGGCAGCACAGCGCTCCATTGATTATTTTGCGAAAGTCCTCAAGCTCAACGGGGGCGATTTTGAAGGTGCGCCTTTTGTTCTGCTTCCATGGCAGTGTTTCATCGTCGGTTCGATTTTTGGCTGGAAAAATGCCAGAGGTTTTCGCCGGTTCCGAATGGTTTACGTGGAATCAGGAAAAGGATCTGGCAAATCCCCCCTTTCTGCCGGGATAGGTCTTTACTGTCTCACTGCGGATAAAGAACCTCGTGCTGAAGTTTATGCTGCTGCTACGAAAAAAGACCAGGCAATGGTCCTATTTCGTGATGCGGTGGCGATGGTCGATCAGTCTCCGGCTCTTTCCGCACGCATACAGAAATCTGGCGGCGCCGGAAAAGAGTGGAACCTGGCTTTTCTTCAGGCTGGTTCATTCTTTCGCCCAATTAGTTCAGATGACGGACAGTCGGGTCCACGACCACATTGCGCTCTTATTGATGAAGTTCACGAGCATAAAAGCAATCAGGTTGTTGAAATGATGCGCGCCGGCACTAAAGGTCGCCGGCAGGCACTCATTTTTATGATCACCAACAGTGGACACGATAAAACCAGCGTCTGCTATGACTATCACGAATACGGTAGAAAGGTATCTGCCGGTTCGATAGAAGATGACAGTTTTTTCGCCTTTATTTGTTCACTGGATGAAGGTGACGATCCTTTCAAGGATGAGTCCTGCTGGAAAAAGGCTAACCCCTCGTTGGGTCACACGTTTGAAGAAAGCTATCTTCGTGAGCAGGTGACTCAGGCCCGGGGAATGCCTTCAAAAGAGAGTATTGTCAGGCGTCTCAACTTCTGTCAGTGGGTTGACGCGGCGAACCCGTGGATGAGCAGTGATGTCTGGATGGGATGTGAGGAAAACTTTGATCCAGATGAGCTGGAGGGTGAGGAATGCTACGGTGGCCTGGACTTGTCCGGATCCCGTGATTTGACTGCCCTGGCGCTGTTTTTTCCAAAACAACGCAAGTTGCTGGTGGAGTTTTGGACACCCAAAGATACCTTGCTCGAACGGGCTAAAACGGACCGGGTGCCTTATGACGCTTGGGAGCGCGATGGTCACATCCACACTACGCCAGGCAAAGCGGTGAAATACGGCTTTGTTGCCCAGCGTATTGCCGATCTGACGGAGAAGTTTGATATCAAGGCCATCGCCTTCGACCAGTATCGCATTAAATATCTTGAGCCGGAGCTTGAGGAAGCATCTGTTTCTGTTCCCTTAATCCCTCATGGGCAAGGGTATTACAAAGCGAAAGATTCCGGGCTGTGGATGCCTCACTCCATCGAATTGTTTGAAGAGTTGCTTGATGACAGCGTCATTATCATCAGGACGAACCCTTGTCTTCGCTGGAATGCGGCTTCAGCAGTGACGGAGGCTGATCAGAAAGAAAACCGAATTTTTGCCAAGAAAAAAAGTACCGGGCGTATCGACGGCATTGTAGCGGGCGCTATGGCAATCGGTGCCTCCGAAGGCTATGAGGATGATTCTGGCGATATCGACGACTTTTTCAGTAATCCCATCATTGTGTGAGTCACCATGAATAAAGAGAAGAAGCCAGGCCGGATAAAAAGCGCAGTTCGCCGGTGGCTCGGCGTACCCATCTCCCTTACCGACGGTGAATTCTGGGCTGCTTATGCTGGTGGGCAGTCCGCAGCAGGGAAATCCGTTACGGTTGATAAAGCCCTGCAGTTATCGGCAGTGTGGTCATGTGTAAGGCTGTTATCCGAAACCATCGCGACGTTGCCTGTTGGTTTTTACGAAAAAACGGCTGACGGTCGCCAGAATGCAAATGATCACCCGCTTTATGAGCTCCTCCATAATCAACCCAATGCTGATATGACTGCAGTGGAGTTCTGGGAAATGATCATGGCCAGCCTGCTTTTGTGGGGGAATGCTTATGCAGAAATCGATCGAACCGGAAAGCGTATTACCTCGCTGGTGCCTCTCAGGCCAGAAAGGATGAAGGTTGATTTAAGCAAGAGCGGAGATCCAATTTATACCTACCGTGACTGGCCTTCAGGTACATCCCGAAACATTGATGAACGGGACATCATGCACATCCGTGCGTTCAGCACCAATGGTGTCATGGGCCTGTCACCTGTCAGTTATGCCCGACAGACACTTGGTCTGGCAATGGCAACAGATGAAGCCAGCGCCAAAGTTTTTAAAAACGGTATGCGGCCCAGCGGCGTTCTCTCAATGGATCAGATCCTGAAAAAAGAGCAGCGCAATGAAGTACGTGAAAGCATGGTTGAACAATTTTCTGGATCCATGAATACCGGGAAAATGATGGTTCTTGAAGCGGGAATGAAGTTTCAGCCTGTTGACCTCAACCCGGAAGATGCCCAGATGCTGCAGTCCAGAGCCTTCAATATCGAAGAGATTTGTCGGTGGTTCAGAGTATGGCCGGGGTTGATTGGACATACCGCCCAGGGGCAGACGATGTGGGGAAGTGGCGTCGAACAGATGCTGATTGGCTTTTTAACGTTTTCACTTCGTCCATGGCTGACCCGTATTGAGCAGGCGATTCGTAAAAGTCTCCTGGCTCCGGGAGAAAGAAATAAGTACTTCGCAGAGTTTTCCATCGAAGGTCTCTTACGTGCTGACAGCGCCGCCCGTGCAGCTTTTTACTCAACGATGACCCAGAACGGTCTGATGACCCGCAATGAAGCACGGCAAAAAGAAAACCTTCAGCCAAAACCTGGCGCTGACCAACTAACCGTTCAATCCAACCTGCTGCCGATAGATCAGCTTGGCAAGTCCAGCGACAGTGAATCAGCCAAAAACGCACTGCGGGAATGGCTTGGCATTAAATCAGAGGAGACGCCGGAATGTACCGGAAAAACGCAGCCATGAAAGTAAAGGCATTCGACTTCGATATTAAGGCTGTCAACGATGACGGCCTTTTTTCTGGATACGGTTCTGTCTTCGATGTGGTGGATAGCTACAACGAAGTCGTGGCGCCGGGCGCATTTCTCGAAAGCATCGAGGAAACGCGGGCTAAGGGGAGGACGTTCCCTGTTCTCTGGCAGCATCGCACCGGTGAACCCATCGGGAACTGGGATATCTCAACCCTGAAAGAAGATAAGCATGGGCTTTTTGGTGAAGGCGCTTTGTGGCTGGACGACGCCGCCTACGCCAAAACTGCATGGAGAGGCATGAAAACCCGTGCCATTACGGGCCTTTCCATTGGCTATTACGTTCGGGAATCGAATTACGATGAGAAAACCCGGATCCGCACATTAACGAAGGTCGACCTGGTTGAAATCTCCATCGTTACAGTACCAGCGAACGACGATGCCCGCATCGACGTCATTAAGTCGAAATTGTCACACGGTGATCTTCCTTCCTTACCTGAATTTGAGAAGTTCCTGCGAGAGGCAGGTTTCTCGAAAAGTCAGTCTGCTGCGGTCGCCTCCCGCGGACTGTCCTATCTGCTTGACCGGAGTGAGTCCGGGGGCGAAGACGGCGAAACCAAAGCGGCTATTGCGGCGATGCGCCAGCAACTGAGCCAGTTTTCTCTCCCAAAAATTCTCTAAGGGATTTATATGTACCAGAAAAAATCGGCTGATGATCAGCCACAAAGTATTGGCGAAATCTCTACTCAGCTCACCATGGTGATTAATCAGGTCAAAAACTTTGGCGAAGACGTGAAGAAAAAAATGGAGGCAGGAGAAACCGTTTCGCTGGAACTGAAACAACGAACGGACGAAAGCCTTAATCAGATGAACGAGCTGAAAGAACGTCTCACTGAGCTGGAACAAAAAGGCGCACGCCGCCCGAACGATGCACCTGCACAGCGAAAATCACTCGGTGAGCTGGTGGTCGAAAGTGAAGAGTTCAAAGGTATGGACAGTTCGGCCCGTAAGAGCATCCGCGTCAAACTGGAACAGAAAGATATTATGAACGTGCCGGCCACTACGGGCACAGGCGTGAGCCCAACCAACAGCCTGGTGGTCTCCGATCGTGTTCAGGGCATTATCGCCCCGCCGGAACGTACTCTGACCATCCGTAATCTGCTTATCCCCGGCACTACTGCATCTAACGGTATTGAATTCGTTCAGGAAACGGGGTTTACCAATAATGCTGCAGCTGTGGCGGAAGGTGCCCTGAAACCAAAATCTGACATTCGGTTTGATCTGAAAAGTGCGCCGGTTCGTACTATTGCGCATTACTTTAAAGCGTCCCGTCAGATCCTGGACGATGCGCCCGGTCTGGCCAGCTATATCAATGGCCGCGCTCAGTATGGTCTTCGTTTCAAAGAAGAGCAGCAACTGCTGAGCGGCGATGGCACCGGCGCGAATATCCTCGGTATTCTGCCGCAGGCAACAGAATTTGCACCAGCCCTAACCCTGTCCAATGCCACGCCGATCGACCGTCTTCGCCTGGCTGTTCTGCAGGCCGTTCTTGCGGAATATCCGGCGTCTGGTTTTGTCCTGAACCCGATTGACTGGGCAGGCATCGAGCTGACCAAAGATAACGAAGGTCGCTATATCATCGCGCAGCCGGTCAATGGTGGTGTTCCTCGTATCTGGGGTCTCCCTGTTGTTGAAACACAGGCCATGGCGCAGAACAACTTCCTGACTGGTGCCTTCAACATGGCTGCGCAAATCTTCGACCGCATGGATATCGAAGTGCTGCTCTCCACTGAGAACGAAGATGACTTTATTAAAAACATGGTCACCATTCGTGCGGAAGAGCGTCTGGCGTTAGCGGTTTATCGTCCGGAAGCATTTGTCACCGGTACTGTAACCGCTTCTGGCGGCTGACAATTCAGGGCCGCTTAGCGGCCCTCTCTTTCTGAGGAGATAGTGATGGCCAGAAAAAATGTGGCTGAACCGTCTGTATCCGACGGCATAAATGCGGCGCCAGAACCCACAGAGTCCGGGACTATTCAGGTTCAGCCTGTCCGGCGTTTTATGGATGGCGACATTTTCAGGACGCCAGCTGATGATCCGTTTCACGTCTCTCGCTTACGTGCTACCGAGCTCAAAGGTAACGGGCTGGTGACCATAGTTGGTGAAGTCCCTGATAACAAAATGAACCGCGCCCCCGAAACCAAAGGGTAATGGTTATGACGGTAATCAATACTGAAACAGCCATGGAACATCTCAGGCTGGATGATGAAATCGATAAAACGATGGTGGAGGGGTATCTTGCCGCTGCGGAGGATGCTGCAATGCAGTTTCTCAACCGACGCTTTTTCGCTGACCAGGCTGCTCTGGATAGTGCTGTTGAGAATGAAAGCGCTGGCGATCGTCCTCTTATCATCACGCCCTCCATTCAGAGCGCGGTTCTTCTTATCGTGGGCTGGTTGTATGAAAACCGCGGGGATGATCTGAGTCCTGATATTCCAGGACCCGCACGCTGGTTGCTGAATCCCTGGCGAATTCAAATGGGTGTTTAGCCGGAGGGGATGATGAAAATTGGACCAATGCGGCATCGGATCACCATCCGTAATTTTATTACTACACGAACACCGAGTGGTCAGCCAACAGAAGAGTGGTCTGACGGCGCCACTATCTGGGCAGAGGTTAAGGGAATCAGTGGGCGAGAGAGCCTGACAGCAGGAGCAGAAAGGGCGGATGCTACCATTCGTGTATGGGTTCGATATCGCAAAGATATTTCGGCATCATCGCGGCTTCTTGTCCTGAATGGCCCCTACAAAGGAGTGACATTGAATGTCACCGGGCCTCCGGTGCCAGATGGCAAAGGTACCCGGCTGGAAATTCTTTGCAAACAGGGGACCGAAAAATGATTGATGTGAATCTGGATTTTTCCGGGCTGCAGGATATCGCCCGCGATCTGCAAACGCTCAGCAAGGCCGAAAATAATAAAGTTCTCCGGGATTCGACCCGTGCTGGCGCCGAATTGCTCCGCCAGGAGGTTATTGATCGTGCTCCTGAGAAATCCGGAAAATTGAAGAAAAACGTTGTTGTCGTCACCCAGAAAAGCCGCCGTCGCGGTGAAATATCATCGGGGGTGCATATTCGAGGCGTTAACCCGCGAACGGGGAACAGCGACAATACAATGAAGGCCAGCAACAAGCGGAATGCGTTTTACTGGCGCTTCGTGGAGTTGGGAACATCTACGGCGCCTGCACATCCGTTTGTTCGCCCAGCTTTTGATACCCGCATGGAAGAAGCTACGCAGGTGGCGATGCAGCGGATGAATCAGGCTATCGATGAGGTGTTATCAAAATGACAGAGGATGATCTCTATGACCTGCTGTCGTCGCTGGCAGACGGGCGGGTTTATCCGTATGTGGTGCCACTAGGCAGCGACGGACTTCCTGCAGTTTCCACTCCCTATGTCATTTTCTCGATACCGACTGATGTTGCCGGGGATGTTTTCTGCGGCCAGGCAGAGTCGACACTGCGCATTCAGGTTGATGTATGGGCTGAAACGAATGACGAAGCCAGAGCGTTACGCCTGGACGCCCTGGCTCGCCTGCAGGTTCTTTCACCTGTCGAGGTGACAAAAATTCCTGGCTACGACACAACAACCCATCTTCATCGGGCAACTCTCGAAATAACGGTTATTGCCTGACAAAAACCAATCCAATCCGACCGCCGCTGGCGGTTTTTTCATTTATGGAGGCTGCGATGTCAGCACTATTTGAACGTGCCCAAAAAACGGTAGTAATGATTACCTCTGTGCCGGTCACTGCGGCAGAGCTGGATACGGCAACCTGGTTAAACCTGAGTTGCACTATCAAACAGGCCAGCTTTACCGCTGGTCAGAAAAACGATATTGACGTGACAGTGCTCTGTTCGGATGAAACGGAAAATATCAACGGCCTTCCTGCTCCGTCTGAAATGACACTTTCCGGTAACTTCTACCGCAACCCGGCGCAGGATGCACTTCGTGCAGCATACGATAACGACGGGGTTTATGGATTTAAGGTTATTTTCCCGTCTGGTAATGGATTCCTGATGCGAGCTGAGGTACGTCAGCACACTTGGGATTCTCAAACCAACGGTGTTGTTGCTGCAACGTTCTCGCTGCGTCTGAAAGGTAAACCGACCAATATTAACGCCCCAGGAGTTCTGTCGTTTGCTACTGACCTTCCGGCGTCCCAAACGGTCGCGGCAGGAAGCGCCCTGACTATGGGCGTAGTCGTCCAGGGCGGTACGGCACCTTATACCTACGTCTGGAAAAAGGGCACCTCGACGGTCAGCGGCCAGACTAGCGCAACGTTTACGAAAGCCAGCGCTGTATCCGGTGATGCCGGGGTTTATTCCTGCGTGGTTACTGATGCCGATGGCACTGTGATCACCTCTTCTGATTGCACCGTCACCGTCAATTAACGGAGCGCCGGGCGACCGGCGATAAACTTAATGTCAAAACCGAGTCTTAAAGCACTGGCACTTGCACCGATGGCGGGCTTTCGTAAAAAAGAAGTCTCCGTTCCGGAGTGGGATAACGCCAAAGTCATCATTCGTGAGCCATCAGCAGAAGCCTGGATTCGCTGGCAGGGCATTGCCAGCCCAGAACCACCCAAACCACCGGAAGGGCAGGATCCCCAGGAGGCACCAGAACTGACCCCTTCAGAACGAGCCTTCCGCACGATGCGGGCCGACGTCACGCTTTTCATCGATATTTTGCTTGATACCGACCTGCAGCCCGTCTTTACTGTCGATGACACCGAACAGGTTGAAGCGATCTATGGCCCTGTGCATTCCCGGCTTTTGAAGCAGGCACTTGATCTCATTCGTGACGCGGATGATGCTAAAGCAAAGTAAAAATGCCTGGCATGCAGTTCCTGATGGCGCTGGCGCTCCGGATGGGCCGCACGCTGGGCGAACTGCGACAAACCATGACAGTCGGCGAATTCCGGATGTGGGCTGAATACGATCGTATCAGCCCAATCGGCGATATTCGCGGCGATATTCTCAATGCTCAGCTGGTATCAGCGGTTTACGGGGCACAGGGCGTTAAAGTCACCATTGAAGATGCTCAGCTTCAGTGGGGCACAGAAGAGGATGAGGTAAGCGACAGCGGCGATCCCTTTGCAGGGCTGGAAGCAGCGCTGCTGGCTGCGTCAGCATAGCCAGTAATAATTCGTGTGGATGCCACTCATAACAGGTGTTATGTTGTTTTTTTTGACACACCGAGTGCTTTAAATGACTACTACTGGCTGGATATTATTATTTGTTTTTGCTCGCCTTATTGATCTTGTTATCTGGTATTTCCTGAACAGAGGAAGCGTAAGAGCTAATGATCAGATCGCTATGCTTAAAGAAATCTCTGAAAAGCAAAGTGCTCAAATTGATCTTCTGATTGCACTTGCTCATAAAAAAGAGGAACCAGAAAAAGATTATCTGGAAGAAGCAAGGAAAAAAGCTGGTTTAATTTAATAATATTAAAATCATAAAAAGCCCCACAATGTGGGGTTTTTTGTTTCTGAGGAAATGAAATGGCAACCCTGCGTGAACTTATCATTAAAGTTTCTGCTAACTCTCAGTCATTCCAGACCGAGATAGCCCGCGCGTCACGTATGGGGGCTGATTATTATAAGACAATGCAGAATGGCGGCAGGCAGGCTGCGGCTTCAGTTCGGGAAACTCGCCGTTCTGTTGCTGAGCTAACTGACCAGATGGAGTCAGCAAAGGCTACCGCACTGGGGTTAACCGGGGCATTTGCTGGTGCTTTTGCTACGGGGCATTTAATATCCCTGGCTGATGAATGGAATTCAGTAAACGCCCGCCTAAAACAGGCATCTCAATCAACTGATGATTTTACCAGCTCTCAAAAACAGCTGATGGATATCAGTCAGAAAACGGGCACATCTTTTTCTGACAACGCTAATTTATTTTCCCGTTCAGCAGCCTCAATGCGGGAATATGGTTACAGCTCCAGCCAGGTTCTGGATATTACTGAGGCTATTTCTACTGGGTTAAAACTTTCTGGCGCGAATGCTCAGGAGTCCAGTTCGGTCATCACTCAGTTTAGCCAGGCTCTTGCGCAGGGTGTGCTGAGGGGCGAAGAATTCAATGCCGTCAACGAGAGCGGCGACAGGGTTATACGGGCGCTTGCGGCAGGTATGGGAGTTGCGCGTAAAGACCTAAAATCTATGGCGGATCAGGGGCAGTTAACCATTGATAAAGTAGTGCCAGCCCTTATCAGCCAGCTTGGTAAGCTCCGGAATGAATATGGTGAGTTGCCGCAGACCGTTTCATCGTCGGCAACTAAAGTTGAAAACGCTTTTATGCAATGGGTCGGTGGAGCTAATGAAGCGAGTGGCGCCACAAATACCCTGACCGGATTACTTGATGGCGTAGCCAACAATATTGATCAGGTCGCCACTGCTGCCGGAGCACTTGTTGCCGTTGGCGCAGCCCGATATTTGGGAAATATGGCTCTTGGTGCCAGCTCTGCGACGGCTGGGATTATTAACGCTGCAAAAAGTGAAGTAGCTTTAGCTGCAGCCCAGGTAAGAGGGACGCAGGTTTCGACAGCTCGCGCGCGTGCTGCAGTTTATCGTGCCCAGCAGGCGCTGGCAGCGGCGCGGGGTACAGACGCGCAGGTCGCCGCAGAAAAACGGCTTTCACTGGCGCAGGAGTCACTTAACCGTAATATTCAGGCCAGAGTATCCGCTCAGACTGCACTGAACTCGGTTACTGCTGTGGGTTCCCGGCTCATGGGGGGAGCATTAGGCCTCGTTGGCGGTATTCCAGGGCTGGTTTTGCTTGGTGCTGGTGCCTGGTACACGATGTACCAGAATCAGGAGCAGGCCAGATTATCCGCACAGGAATATGCAAACACCATTGATGCAGTCCGTGAAAAGACAAAATCAATGTCCCTGCCCGAAGTTTCTGATAATGAGATCAAAACCCGTCAGGCGCTGGATGAGCAAAACCGTCTTGTTGATGCCCAAACATCAAAAGTAAAAATCCTGAAGAAAGAGATCGCGGGCTATCAGTATGTCCTGTCTAACCCCGGACCAACAACCAGTGGCGGTTTCATGATAAACCACCTGGCTTCGGTCGAAGCGGTCACCCGTGGTCTGGAAGAAGCGACTTCCGCTCTTGCCGTTGAACAGGAGAGGTTAGCTCAGATGCAGGCTAAGTCTGAGTCGATCCAGTCGGTACTGGAGGGGATAGAGAACAGGCGAATAGCATTAATCCGGCAGCAGGCTGCAGAACAAAATTCAGCTTATCAATCGTTATTAATGATGAACGGTGAGCATACGGAATTTAACCGTCTTCTGGGTCTCGGAAATAATCTTCTCATGGCCCGGCAGGGGCTGGTAAACGCACCAGTACGCTTACCACAGGTAGACCTGACAACCCAGCAAACGGCTGCACTGGAAAAAAGCCGCCGTGACCTGGCGCTTTCAAAACTCAAAGGTGAGGACAAAGAACGCGCACGACTGGGTTACGCTGCGGATGACCTTGGGTTAACTAACGATCCTCAGTTTCAGACCGGACGGCAGGAGTTGATTAATAACGGTCTGAATGAATGGAGAAACAACCAGGAAAATAAACCCAAGCCAAAAGGAAGGCATGGGAAAACCGAGGCGGAGAAAACCGAAGATACCTATACCCGGCTGATTAAACAGCAACGGGAGCAAATTGCTCTTTCCAGCCAAAACACTGAACTGGCAAAGATGAAATATCAGGTTACTCAGGGGGAATTATCTTCGCTTGAAAAATCCAAAAAGGAAACATTGCTGCACAATGCTGCGCTTATTGATCAGAAAAATATCGCTGAACAGTTAAAAACATTCCGCGAAGGTCTGGCCGACAGTAATGCTGCCGCCCGGGAAAGGGGGAATATCGATTTCCTCGGCGCGGGACAAGGGGATAAAGCCCGTGATCGAATGAAGGAAATGGCGGATATTCGCGCTGATTTTCTGAGGCAGCAGCGTGATTTACAGCGTGATTTCAGTCGTGGGCAGATTTCCGAAGACCTGTATAAAAAGCAAACGGAAGCGCTTAAAACAGCGCTTGCCGAACGCCTGGATATTCAGGAGGAGTATTACAAAAAAACCGATGAACAGCAGTCAGACTGGCGGGCAGGGGTCAGCGATTCCCTGATGAATTATGCCGATCAGGCTTCTGATCTGAGTTCAATGGCTGCCACTGCAACCAGCGAAATTCTGGATGCCACCACTAACTCTATTTCCAACAACCTGACCAGCGTCCTGACGGGCGCCGCTTCGTTTAAAGATGGTATGTCGAATATTTTCTCTTCCCTGGGAGAAACGGTGATTAAGACACTCATCCAGATGGCAACACAGGCGTTGATCACCAAAGCGATTATGGCGTCATTTGGCGGTGGGGCTGGTGGATTGTTCGGTAGTCTTTTTGGCGGAGCTAGCGGTGGGGCAAGTGTTGGGAGTGCTATTCAAAGCGCGGGAGCTAATTTTTCGTTTAATGCTCTCGGAGGCGTTTACGATTCTCCGTCACTTTCTGCCTACAGCAACGGCGTGTACAGCACCCCGCAATATTTTGCGTTTGCGAAAGGAGCGGGTGTGTTCGGCGAGGCCGGTCCGGAAGCCATCATGCCACTTACCCGTGGCGCTGATGGTTCGCTGGGGGTTAAAGCTGTAGGGCGGGAATCACCGGCAGTACAGAACGCAGCGAGGCAGCAGCAGGAAAGACAACTTCTTTCAACTGGTGACTTCAACGTCAATTACCACCTCACTGGTAAACCGGATGATGTGATGATGCAGACATTGGATGCCCACGGCCGCCGCCTGGCTAAACAGATAAAATCTGAACTGACGAGCGACGTAAACAATCCTCAAAATGCCTTCGGCAGAGCACTTTACTCCAACCTTCAGCCCAAAAAACCACGATAACCTGCCCGGAGGGAATATTCATGGCAGATATTTTCTACCCGGATGAATACCTGCCCATGCCGCTTATGGACGGGTACGGGTTTAAGCCCATATCACCTTTACTGCGAACGGAGATGACGTCCGGTCGCGCTCAACAACGAAGGCGATATACCTCAACACCCACCCAGGCATCAGTTAAATGGATTTTTAAAACTGATGCTCTGGCGCAGGTGTTTGAGGCGTTTTTCAGGGATGCGCTTAAAGATGGCCAGTCCTGGTTCTATCTGAAACTCCAGACTCCAGTCGGGGTAAAGCCCTATAAAGCCAGGTTCGTGGATATTTACGAAGGGCCGACGCTGGTCGCGCCAAAATACTGGCAGTACAGCGCAACGCTGGAATTATGGGAACGCCCTTTACCGCCTTCTGGCTGGGGGAATTACCCGGAATGGCTGGCTGGCCAGTCGTTACTGGATATTGCGCTAAACAGAGAGTGGCCGAAGCATGACAATTCTTGAGCGACTATATGCCAGCAGCGGATCGGAGGTTATTCACGATACGCTGCAGATATCAGCAGGCGATGATAACTACTGGCTAACCAGTGGCTGGGATGACGTTTCAGTGACGCTGGAAAATGGTCAGCCGGTGACGTTTGATGCCAGCGCGATAGATATCGCCTTACCAGCCAGGAACGCCGATGGGACACAGGATTTAAAGTTTGCTATCAGCAATATTGACGGACGGGTTTCAGAGGCGATCGATAAAATTCTGGATGAAATGAAATCAGCCACGCTGACATTCCGGCGGTACATTTCATCCGATCTGTCTGCTCCGGCATCATCACCGTATACGCTCGATATTAAATCCGGCTCCTGGACCCCGACAGCAGTTCAGGTCACGGCAGGCTATATGAATGTCCTCAAAACAGCCTGGCCCCGTAAACGTTACAACCTCGCCGAGCATCCGGGCTTACGTTACTAATCTGAGGCAAATATGTTTAACCCTGATAAATACCGTTCAGTCACCTGGCTGAAGGGCGGGCGCGTATATCCGCAGCTCGACTGTTTCGGCATTGTAAATGAGATACGTCGCGACCTGGGGCTACCTGAATGGCCGGATTTTGCAGGTGTGACCAAAGACGGCGGGGGCCTCGACCGGGAAGCGAGAAAGCTGATGCTTTCGCTGAAACGTTGTGAACCCTGTGAAGGTGCCGGAGTGGCTTGCTATTCGGGCTCAACAGTTTCCCATGTCGGGATCGTTGTAATGCTCGATAACCAGCTGCAGGTCGCGGAATGCAATCCAGGCTCGGGGGTTACGTTTCTGCCACTGTCGCGATTCATCCGTCGCTTTAACCGCGTGGAGTTCTGGCAATGACGATAAAGTTTTACCCGTCCCGGCTTCCGGGTGAACCCCTTGAAACGCACGAGCATGGTGTGCTGACGCTGCATGAGTGGATGAGCAGAAATGTCCCGAGCTATTCACAGGATAAAACTCATCCTGTCGTGATCGAGCTGAACGGCCAGGCAGTCCCCCCGGCGGAATGGCCGTTATGTTTGTTGCGGCCAGACAGTGACGTGCGGATATATCCCATTCCTTATGGCACGGGTCTTGAAATTGCCGCGTGGGTTTCGGTAGCCGTATCCATTGCGTCTACGGCCTATGCATTATTCTTTGCCCCAAAGCCAGAGCTGGGCGGTTTTTCATCCAGTAACGCTTCATCGCTGGATCTGAACCCGGCGCGGGCAAACACCGCAAAACTCGGTGATCCCGTTAGGGAGGCTTTTGGGCGAAACCGGATTTACCCGGATTACCTGGTGCAGCCGGTAACGCGATTCGACCCCGCTGATCCCACCAGAATGACGGTAGAAATGTTTGTCTGCCTTGGATATGGGCGTTTCTCCTATACCGGTGGAGATTTTCGGGTAGGAGAAACTCCGGTGTTGACCTTAGGCGATGGCTTTTCATATACCAGCTATGGGCCCGGCGATAATGTGGCGGGGGATCGTCGCAGCGAGATATGGTTCAACTCAACGGAAGTTGGGGGAACGTCGAGCGGCAGCGGCCTCGATATGGCTCAGACTGCCCCTGAAGCCAGTGATATCGTTGCTGATGCCATGACCGTCAGCGGTGCCTCTGTATCGTTTTCTGGCCTCGATGTCGATGATGATAATGATGAAGACGAGGATGAGAATAAACTTCCTCCAGGCTGGATCGCCGGTGCAATTGTCACCCTGAAAGCGCCAGTGAATTATCAGGTATCCATCGAGGGCGGTTTTAACGTGCTGACAGGAGACGTCGTGTCAGAGATTGCGCCATTCAGCGGAATGCCTGTCACCCTAACGTTTAACGGTACTGACTATGACCTGCAGATCGCCACGTATACCCCTCACCAGGACGCCGTTCCGGGAACAGGGGGAGCGACTGCGGTATTACGCGCCAGTGCCTCGCCGTCAACGTATGACTTTACGACAACCAGCCAGACATTTGCTCTGACCTGGCAGGGTATCACCTATACCATATCTCTGGTCGCCAACTACGGCACAATGTCTGGCTTGCTCGCAGCGATTAACGGCGGGTTGAATGGTTCGGGGCTCATTGCTCAGGATGATGGCAGCGTGATACGTATCGTGGAGGTCTCCAGCCCCTGGCGTGGCGGTTCCATTACGTCATCATTCCTGCCTGCGTCAGTATTTGGCGACAGCCCGGTATTTACAGCTGGTACAGCATCCAGCGGCGGAAGCCCTGCGGTAACAGCCAGCGTGACGCTGGCATACGATTCTGGCACTGCCTTTTCCGGATTGCCGGAAGGCACTCAGCGGATTTCCCTGGCGCACCGTGGCAACGAATACCAGATAGCGTCTACTGATGGCCCCTCTGCGACCGTACAGCGTGTGGTTAACGGTGTCGTTGACAGCACCTGGTCAGGCTTTATGACCCGTACCGTCGTGGATTTTGCCGCGTCTGGTATTAACGATAATGAAACCTGGCTAGGCCCCTTTCTGGCCTGCCCGCAGAATGAAGTTGTGGACGCCTTCGAGGTCAACTTTGCTTTCCCAAACGGAATTTGTGGGTTCCAGAACAACGGGAATAAGCGGGTCCGCCATGTCGAGTATGAAATCCAGTATCGCGTTTATGGTTCCGGATCCGGGTGGACGAGTAAGCCAGGGGTTTACGCGCTTAAAAACATTAATGGCCTCGGTTTTACAGAGCGTTTTGATCTGTCCTCTCCTGGGCTGGTGGAGGTTCGATGCCGCCGCCGTAACGAGCAGGGGAGCAATAACGCGAGAGACAGCATGTTCTGGCAGGCGCTCAGAGGTCGTTTGCTTTCCCGTCCGACCTCCTACGCAGGGATATCAACAATAGGGATCACGGTAGAAACCGGCGGCCAGCTGGCGGCGCAGTCAGACAAGCGTGTGAGTATTGTCGCCACGCGAAACTATGATGGCGGAGGTGACAGGACAATCAGCGGTGCGTTCCTGCATCTTGCCCGCAGTCTGGGATATCGCGACGACCAGATCGACATTGCGGCGCTCAGTACGCTGGAGGATACCTACTGGACGCCAAGGGGAGAATATTTTGATCACCAGGCAAGCAGTGACAGCACGTCAGCAAAGGATATTTTCGACAAAATAGCCGAGGCTGGCATGGGGTATTTTCTGCTATCTGACGGGTTGCTTTCTGTCGGGAGAGAGGGCGTCAAAAGCTGGACAGGGATCATTACACCTCAGGATACCGTCGAGGAAATGCAGACGTCATTCAGGGTCCCGTCGGAGGATGATTTTGATGGCGTGGATGTGAAATATATCAACCCTGTGACCTGGGCTGAGGAAACCGTACAGTGCCGGACGCCGGAAAATCCTTTTCCGCGCAAAACGGAGGCATACACCATTGATGTTGCCATGACTGCAGATCGCGCCTGGCGTATCGGGATGCGTCGGTTAATGAAATATCTCCACCAACGCCGAACGTATACGGCTACGACTTCGATGCTGGGATGGTGTCATGACTTCGGTGATCACATCATTTTGTCCGACGACATTCGAACCGGGAAAACCCAAAGTTGCCTGATTGACGCGATGATTTACGACTTCCAGGAAATCACGCTGCACGTCACGGAGCCACTGGACTGGAGCTACGCGAATCCTCGCTGCTGGATACAGTTTCAGGACGGTCGACCATCATCGCGAATGCTCACGCCGCAACGGGTAGATGATTTCACGCTGACGGTGCCGTACAACGACGACCTGCATCCCGGCGACTGGATTATGGACGACCCAGAAATTGATCTGCCGAAGTTATTGTTCTGCGACAGTGAAAAGGGGGCGCGGCATGGGATAGTCCAGGAGGTTGCCCCATCAGGTGACAGCAACTGTCAGATTACTGCACCTGAATATAAAGAAATTTACTACCTGTACGACGACGCCACATACCCCGGCGACGCTGCTTAATACCAAAAAAATCCCTTTCAACTTTTCTTTCGCTCAAACCCTCGTTTGGGCGAACGCCGTTTTTGGAGCAAAAAACATGGCCGAGTTTATTCCGCCACTGGGCACCACCGATCCTCAGATTTTTATGGAAAATGTCCGGCGTCTCGATCAACTGATGCAGTCCTCGGAATTAACCTTTCCGGACCGTGCGGGTGAACTGCTGTATACCTGGCGCGGTATCCATCAAACTTTAATCCCGCTCAGCAAGCAATATATGACGCTGGCGGCGGCGCAGGCGGATATCGTGAATATTCCGGTGGGAAGCACCACGTATTACCGCAGCCCGGATGACAGTGCGCTTGCAATTGAGGTTATCAATAACGCCGGGACGCTACAGCCAACCGGCCGAAAAATGCCCTCCCAGCAGGCCGTGGACGCCATTATCAGGGCTGTTTTTGGCGGTCTTAATGTGTTGTTTGATCCGCTTTGCGAATTGCTTCTTCTTTATCCTTCCCTTGGCGGGAAAACACATATCCCCCTGGGGTCAATCACAGCAGCGGCGAATACAAATTCAAGGATGGGGTTCCCGGCCATTGTGGCGGGGCCAGCAGCGGGAGGTGTGGCAGCGAGAACGGCATGGCTTGCTGATTGCGGTTTGAAGGCGGGGGATGTAATCAGTACGAGGGTTACTGCATGGTATGCCAACGCAGGCGGGCGCGTGGCCTATGTTTTCAGGGATACGTCTGGTACACAGATTGGCACCCAGGGATTGCAATATGCCACTGCGACGGGCGTAAACAGTTTTACAAACACGCTGACTATTCCTGCCGGGGCAGTCAGGTTAGATATTCGGGTGGAAAATACGGCTAACGCTGGACTGGTAGAGCTGGCTGTTGTGTTCGTGATTACTGCAAACGCTTCCGCTAACCTGGTTGTTCCTGGACGTCCTCTTTCTCCTTATCCTGTCCCTCTCAGCGCGGGAGCGGTCTCGACCGATGCGATACAGAAAAAGGCGGTGACAGTAGAAAAGGCCGCCTTTTTTGTTCCTGGCGTTAACCTCTTCGATAAGAGTGCGGTGACACCTGATTCATATGTTGATGCCTCAACGGGCACAATAAAGACAAATGTAACTTATGATGCCTCAGATTTTATCCCGGTTGTTGCAGGGAACACCTATACGCAACACTATGCTCATCAAACTGCATATTACGATGCAAACAAAAACTATTTGTCAGGTGAGCAGGCATCTACATCTCCGGCAACACCCCGAACTTTAACAATACCGACAGGTGCCGCTTACATCAGAATGACCGTTGCCAAAACGGTTCTGAACACAATGCAGTTTGAAAAGGGAAGCGAGGCGACGGGTTACCAGCCCTATGCTGTTCAGCTTGATCCACTGCTGATACCTCAGACGAACACTGCAGTTATTTCTGACTATGTGGAAAGAGCGCATCAAATCCGTGTTGGTCGTATGAAGTTAAGCCAGCTGGAATCAGGAGCATCGACCATTCTAACCGTCGGTATCTTTGGTGACTCGTGGCCAACACAGCCAAACCGGTTTTCACAGCCATTAGCAAAGTCGTTGAGAGCAAAGTATGGCGCTGGATCGGGGGTTGGATGGACGTCGTTTGGAAGACATGCAACCTCAGAGAGCATAATTAACGCCAATGTGTTTTCTCCGAGCAGTTCAGACGTATTGAAAACGTTGTTCACATGGACGGGTAACTGGTTATTTAGCTACAGCGGAACTAAAAATCCCACAAACAGCTCTCCGGATACTGCCGTGGTTACGTCATCCACACCAGGGGATAAGCTGAAAGCTACTGTTCCCGGCACGTCTGATGGTGGCTGGTCAACGTGCAGGCTTGGGTATGTGGGTACTGGTGACGGTGTTATTCGATATAACTGGGATGGAGGGGCATGGACGACGCTCAACGTACAAGGTAGCGGGCTGCAGTTTGTTAATATTAACCCACCGGCTACAGTAAATGCGTCGAACGTGCTCAACATTGAGAACGTGTCCGGTACCGTTTCGCTCTGCGGACTAAATCCCCTGGCAACTGGGGCAGGTGTACGTGTTCACAAGCTTGGTGCATCCGGTTCAAGCCTCGCCAGCTGGCTATCAATGGATGCGGGTGATTTTGCGAAGGCGCTGACGGAGCTGGCGCTCGACACAGTAATCATTCTGACAGGCACAAACGACCAGCGAATTACGGGAGGAGCGACGGCTTTCGAGAATAACCTCCGCTCGTTCATTGCCCGCATTCGGGCGGCTTTGCCGGGTGCAGATATCCTGTTCGTTATGCCCTGCGAGAATGAGCGCACAGATAACCCGACAACAATGGCAACAATGGCAAAACGGGCCCGTTCCGTCACTGCCGAGCTTGGCTGTGCATTTATAAACCTGCAGTACATTTTTGGAGATAATCCGGCAGATTATGCCTATGGCTCGGTTCATTCCTGGTTTGCCGAGGATGGCATTCACCCGGATCCGGCAACTGGGGGTTATCTAATCAAAGATGCCGTTTTTCGTGTTTTAACAAACAGATAGAAAAATGTCCCCCGGAGGCACGCCGGGGGAAAGATGATAAATGACATTATTGCTGTGTGCGTCTTTGCGCACAGCAATATGCTCTAGGAAAATTCCTAGCATTTCCAGCTATTTCTTTTTTTTAAGAATAAGATCATGCAGATATGCCACGCTTTGAGTAATAAGCCTTTAACGCAGCATATACCTGATTGATCTCAGTTGTTGAGAGCATACGGCTGTAAATCGCGGCCGCGTAAAGATTACCCTTTGAGCTCTCTGCGGCGTTGTAATGCGATCCCAACAGGATATTACCTGCCTTTCCATAAACACCATTTGCTGGCAAAGGCGCCTGGCCATTTTTATTATTCGTCAGATCATAAAGGCTGGACGTTTTTGCTGTTTGACTGAATGCCGATGCTATGGCGCGGAGCCTGATATTATCAACACCCGACGATACCCCATACGACAGGTTCTGTCGGGTGATGAAACCATCAGTGGAATAACTCAGCGACAGCGTTGGGTTTCGCGTGGTGGCGCTCTGACGCATAAAGGATTGTGACGTGAAACTCCCTCCATTTGTAATCGGCGAACCTGTAGTGGACCAGGTCGGGAAATTACCATCCGCGCCGGTTGGTTCTGCCACTGTAATAATGGTCATTTCATCAGTCAGTTTTATCCCGGTATTGATGAAATTAAGCAGGTTGGTCAGCAGAAAGCTTTGTCCGTTGGTGTTAAAGAGCGGACTCCCGTTCTTTGCAGGAGTCGGCTTGTTGGGGATCAGGTTGCGTGTCAGCGAGTCTTCGCTGTTAAAAAAATTGAAGTACTCCACGCCTGCAGTTACCGGAGGTAAATAACCGGTAGCCACCGCAGAAAAATCGACATCTTTCTGAATTGCCAGGCTCATTTATTGATCCTTAGTGAAGGTCATGGAAAAGGCAATAGACCAGTTTTCCATCGGATAGGGGTTGCCGATCAGCTCCGGAATGTTCTCTTCCGGCCACTGGGTGAACTGCGGGTCATATTCGTACACTTCATCCGGTACGTATTTATCAGAATCAGTTACCATGCCCTGCCCATACTGGGGACGTGTGGCATAAGCCACCCGGACTTTCCCCTGTGGCTCTGTATCGCATGTCAGGCGAATAACCGTGTCGGCTGCAACAGCAACGCTGGTGATATTCAGTTCTGTCCCTATGCCTGACGGATCGGCATCAATCATATGCCAGGCGCGAAATCCGGCGTTAGTGATCGGCGTTCTGGTACCTGCCCTGAATGGGCTGGTTAATTTTATTGGTGGCCGATCAACGTAGTAACTCCCCAGGAGATCTCGGCCTACGCAGGTAAATTCGATGGGGGCCAGCGGCTGAAACGGGCGACGTTGATTTAATACGCGGTCTTTCGCTTTTGCAAAATAGCAGCCCAGCCAGCGACTGCCGTTGGTCATCAGGTGGCCACCTTTGTCCGGCAACTGATAGTCCGGGCCAATGAGGAAACAGTTGGGAGTTTCCTGACAAAATTCCCATTGCGCCATTCCCACCCAAAGCTCGACAGCGTTCACCGGCTGCGTGGCCGGATTAGGACTGTATGTGTATCCCGTCTGAGAAATAAACCAGGCTGGATTGTCTTTCTGGCCGGTGATCCCACGAATGGTATTATTGACTTTGTTGTAGAGTTGCCCAAGTTGCGATTTATATGTGGCTTTAGGCGTTCCGTCATCATAGTCGCGTTGTCCCTGAACGAAATCGATCCCGGTAACCGAATAGGTTTTCCCTTCGCTGTCAGCCAGGGCCTTTGCCTTCGTTACGCATTCAACGACACGATTAAAATATTTGGTATCGTCCATCAGGCTGGCAATTGACTGGCCGGACACACCGACCGTGGAGGCGACAAACAGTCGACCAGCGTCAGCACTCAGACAGTGCGCCTCAAGGAAATGTCGTCTGAATCCGTTCACCGCGCCAACGATCGGACTCTCCCCTTCATTAACCGCGCTTCGTGCCAGTGCAAGTTGCTCCGCATCGGACAGAATGGCGCTGCCAGAGACTGACTGTACAACTGCCCGCAGAGGTTGCCACGCATTTACGCCCAGGGGGACAAACGCATTGTTCGTCGTGCTCGCCGGACGAACAGACTGCCCCAGCATTAGCGAATCATATTTAGGCGTTTTGCTGACAACCGGCCAGCTCATATACCCCATACCAAGGCTCTGACACTCCATCAAAAAATGGTTATACGCCTCAGTCGGAAATTTCAGCCGTGTCAGTACGCGCCGGGAAACTTCCGCCGCGTAAGCTTTATTTTTCAAATCCAGAATGCTGACTTTGTCAACAGATGAAGAACCGCCGCCTGAATCTCCCAACAGATAGCGTCCGAAATTATCCAGCACATCGATATAGAATCCCTCGGGGTCCTGAAACCGTAACCCAACATCATTGGTAAACAGGATTTTGATATTTCCCGCCAGAATATTGTCTGTCCCGAGGTAGGCAGCCCGTGATCCAAATCCCCCCTGATCATCCACTCCCCATGAAATCCAGCCCGCAGAGTCTTTCAGTGCCAGCCAAAACCCTGGTACATCTCCGGTAACAATCGAATCCTGCAACTGGCGCGAAAGTGCGTCCACGGCATCCTGAGAAGGCATCCGACGTCCGGTAGCCGTCAGAACCCCATTTATGTTTTTGTACTCATCCGCAAGGGC
This sequence comes from Klebsiella sp. w6, assembly GCF_033100215.1. Lineage (NCBI taxonomy): Bacteria > Pseudomonadati > Pseudomonadota > Gammaproteobacteria > Enterobacterales > Enterobacteriaceae > Klebsiella > Klebsiella sp. w6. The sequence continues at coordinate 3,081,861 of NZ_CP136907.1, read as the reverse complement.
AGCGCTGTCCGTAGTTCTAACCCATGTCACGGACCCTTCTGGTATTTTTCCAGCAGCTACTGCAGCCTGAGCATCAGAGAGCGTATTAAAGGGGAGCCCAATAGCGGTAATGCTGTTCTGCGCATCAGTGACAGCAGCAAGCATCATCGTCACGATCTGGCGCCAGGTGTCCAGCGGTTGCCCGGCACGGTCGGGAACGGTGGCCGCTGGCCCGTTAACAAGTTCGTCCAGGCGAGTGGCGTTATCGAGCAGCACCGCGGGCGACGTGCTCCCAAGAGGCGGATCAAAGGCCATGTTTTTTTGCTCCAAAAAGAGGCTTCGCCCAAACGAGGGTTTGAGCGAATGGCCGCGGCTTTTTACAATCAGCCATTTCAAGGAGTTAAAACGTGCTGATTGGTTATGCCAGGGTCTCAACCGGGGATCAAAACCTCGATTTACAGAAAAATGCGCTGATCCGCGCAGAATGTGAGCTGGTTTTTGAGGATATGGCTAGCGGGAAAAATGCCCGGCGGCCAGGGTTAAAGCGCGCGTTACGGCGGTTGCGACCGGGCGATGTGCTGGTGGTGTGGAAGCTAGACAGGCTGGGCCGCAGCGTGCGCGATCTGATTACGCTCGTGTCGGAGCTACAGGCGCGCGGGGTAAATTTCCGCAGTCTGACCGACAGCATCGATACCAGTACGCCAGCAGGCCGTTTTTTCTTCCATGTCATGAGCGCCCTGGCGGAAATGGAAAGAGAGCTGATTGTCGAGCGAACCCGAGCGGGTTTAGCCGCAGCGAGGGAGCAGGGGAGAGTAGGCGGACGCCGCCGGGTAATGACCTCTGAGGTTGTGGAGCGGTGCCGCAGAATGCTGGAGAACGGCGCTACCCGGCAGCAGGTAGCCGATGTCATCGGGGTTGGGGTGAAAACTATTTATAAATATTTTCCTGCCCAATAAAGCGGTTCACCGGCGAACTGGTTGTGGTGTTTGAAGGTGGTTAACGGGTTTTGTTATGCGGAGTATGCTTAACACATTCATCTTTTAATGTGACATTAAGCGGTGGTGGTATAGAATTATCTAAACTGGACATAACATGTTAATAAATAGGGGGTTTGATGTCAGTCTCTAAAGATTTCCTGCTTTCGGTATATGAGCGGTGCAACGAACATTTGAAAGAACAATCGACCAAGCGTGATCAGGCAATAGCTTTTTATTTGGTTGTTATATCGTTTTATTTCGGCTCATACTCAGCAATTAGCAAGTTACTGGTAAGTCCGTACTCTCCTATTTTTTTTAATGTGGTTATATGTCTGATTAGTGGTATGACAATCAGAACGTTGTCTGGTTTACGTTCATGGCATATGCAATATGCTAACTCGGCGTTAGCGCTTAATAAAGTGATATCGAAAAACATCTTTGAATTAGATGCTCTTAATTTAGAGATTAAGTCTTTCTTCGATAAGAAAGAAAAGGAATATCATGAGATGTCGCTTGCTAAAATGTTCTCCGGTATTGAAAATCGAGTCATTCTTGGGATGACTCTTATTTCCGGGTTTCCGGTTGTGATGTTAGTTAAAGAGGTTATGTCTTTACTCAAAGTAAGTAATAAAGAAATCATAGTGTTAGTTGAGTGCGCGTTTTACCTAGCATATGTTGTATATTATTTCTACAATACTATAATGATAATTCGCGAGTCAGCAAATCATAAAACTTGGATTGTAAATTTTGAATAAGATTATTGTTGAAAATCAATACGTGACGGTGTTTTTTAATGAATCCGGGCACTTGCGTATAAGCCAAAAGCATGGCGGTGTTGTTGTTATTCCTGAATGTAATGGGAAGTACGCATTAATCCAACACTCAAGAAATGGTGTTGTGCTTATTGAGTTTCCAAGAGGGTTTATTGAAAATGGCGAATCTCATATAGATGGCGCCGAACGCGAACTTAGAGAAGAATTGAATCTCGTTTCGGTCAATAGCTATTTGTTAGGTGAATTGGTTACTGATTCAGGATTGATTGCTGACAATGTTCGGGCTGTTGTTTGTGAAGTGAAAGATACATCTCAATTATCATTGCAATCAAGCGAGGGTGTTATAGGTTGTGATTATTATACTTATGATGAAGTTATTGAGCTTGTAAAAAATGGGAAGGTTAAAGATAATTTCACCCTGGCCTCATTAATGCTATTACAGGCTAACAGGTAATGTTTCATAGGAAACCCTATGCCCGTTTAATTTGTTGAACGTTTCAGCAGACCGTATACAAAAACTCGTCAAGAGCTGTTTACTATGGAGTCAGTGTTATAGGTATAGGTGCATAATGCCGGATTTGCACTGCTCGCAAAACCGGCAAACAGTTCAGTATAGAAAGCGCTCGTTACTCATTACATCAATGTGTTACGTCAATGGCGTAAATTGATAGCCAGAACCTATATTGATATGTCGCCCTGTTAAAACTACTGTTTATAAAAACAGTATTAATGTGAGCGAGACTATTATGCAGTTCTACACTCCCGTTGAGTTACGTCAGATCATGCTGCTCCCGTTGTACAGCGACCTTGTGCAATGTGGTTTTCCAAGCCCTGCGCAGGATTACGTTGAGCAACGTATCGATCTGAACGAGTTGCTCGTTAACCACCCCAGTGCGACGTATTTTGTCAAAGCCGCGGGCGACAGCATGAAAGACGCCGGCATAGGGGAGGGTGATCTTCTGGTAGTGGATAGCTCAAGGACCGCAGTTCATGGTGATATCGTTATTGCTGCTGTGGATGGGGAATTCACCGTTAAGAAGCTGCAACTGCATCCAAGGGTTCAGCTTAACCCAATGAACCCTGCATATTCGCCAATAGTCGTCGGTAGTGAGGACACTCTCGACGTGTTCGGGGTGGTTACGTACATCATTAAATCAGCTGGCTAAGATGTTTGCGCTTTGTGATGTGAATTCATTTTATGCATCGTGCGAGACCGTATTTCGTCCTGACCTGAAAGGGCGTCCGGTGGTCGTTCTGTCAAACAACGACGGCTGTGTGATCGCCCGCTCGCCAGAGGCGAAGCCCTTCGTCAAAATGGGTGAACCTTATTTCAAGCAAAAGGACATGTTTCGCCGACACGGTATTATCGCGTTTAGCAGCAACTATGAGCTTTATGCCGATATGTCCAACCGAGTGATGACAACGCTGGAGGAACTCTCTCCACGCTGCGAAATTTACAGTATTGATGAGGCATTTTGCGATCTGACTGGTGTTCGTAACTGTCGCGATCTTACCGATTTTGGCAGGGAAATTCGTGAGACGGTTCTGCGCAGGACGCACCTCACGGTCGGCGTCGGCATAGCCCAGACTAAAACCCTGGCAAAGCTGGCCAATCATGCTGCGAAACAGTGGCAGCGACAGACTGGAGGAGTGGTGGATCTGTCTAATCTTGAAAGACAGAGGAAGTTGATGGCTTTGCTTCCGGTGGATGAGGTCTGGGGAGTCGGGCGCCGCATCAGTAAAAAACTGGAGGCAATGGGCATTAAAACGGTGCTTCAACTGGCTGATACCGATATCCGTTTTATCCGGAAGCATTTTAATGTCGTGCTGGAAAGAACAGTGCGGGAGCTGCGTGGCGAGCCATGCCTTGGACTTGAGGAGTTCGCGCCGGTAAAGCAGGAGATTGTATGTAGTCGCAGCTTCGGGCAGCGGATTTCCACCTACGAAGAGATGCGCCAGTCGATATGCTTATACGCATCCCGTGCCGCGGAGAAACTCCGTGGCGAGCATCAGTATTGTCGGTTCATCTCAGCGTTCGTTAAAACCAGCCCCTTTGCGTTGAATGAACCGTACTACGGGAACAGCGCATCAGTAAAGCTGCTAACTCCAACCCAGGACAGCAGGGACATCATCACCGCGGCGGCGAAATGCCTCGATGCAATATGGCGAGATGGACATCGCTATCAGAAAGCAGGCGTGATGCTTGGTGATTTCTACAGTCAGGGCGTGGCCCAGCTCAACCTGTTTGACGATAACGCACCGCGGAAAAATAGCGGAAAACTGATGGAGGTCCTGGATCATCTGAATGCCAAAAATGGGAGAGGGGCGCTGTACTTTGCCGGCCAAGGAATCCAGACTACCTGGCAGATGAAGCGAGAAATGCTTTCGCCTCGGTACACCACAAGATATAGTGACTTGCTCGAAGTCAGGTGATTCAGCCAATTAATATTACATTGTCCGATCGTTGGTTCTACTCTTTCCGGAGTCCGCTTAAAGCGAAAAGCGTACCTGGAGAGCCAGGGTGTAATATTTACATATCTGCGCTCCAGGGTGAGGGTTGATCTTATCAATTTAAATCCATGTTACATCATGGTTTTATTGAGGTCGTAAATCACCGTATTTATAAGAGGCTGTTGTACCACCATCCATAAGCAGATCACTGCCGGTTACATATGTCCCGTTCGGCCCAAAAAGGAATTCCGCTAAGGCAGCTATTTCATCCGGTGTTCCCCCCCTGCCTGCCGGTGATTTATCCAGCATATTTCGGTAAAACTCACCTCTTTCAGCACTATTAAGTTCGTCATAGGCCAGCGGTGTAAAAATAATACCGGCGCTAATGCAGTTAATTCGTGCCCCCCGTTTACCCCACTTCACGGCCTCTGACATCACACGAAGCGCATTACAGCGTTTGGAAATCTGATAAGCATATAGGCTGTCTTTAATTTCTTTCACCAAGGGCATCTCCAGCAGCGCTTCGGGAGATAATGTTGCCAGGTCATCGGCCTGAGCTTGAGTCAGCTCATCAATGGCTAAACGATGACTGGACTGCGAACCAATCACCACACATGAGCCACCCGGTGCAATGACTTTACCAAATTCTTCAAATAGCACAGCACTTCCATAGAGATCCACGCGGATGAGATCCTGTGCTTTCGCCTGAGAAGGTGACAATCCTGCGGTATGAATAATTCCTTTGACGTTTCCTGTATTGCACGCCGTTTTCACAAGTTGCTGTATCGACTGACGTGAGCTGACATCAACTATTGTTGTACTTACCTCGAAACCGGCCCTGGAAAGCGTTTTTTCTGCCTGCTGTGCGTTTGTAGCTTTGATATCTGCCAGCAAAACATGTTTTCCCACACTAACACGTCGTGCAATAGCCTGGGCAATCGAGCCGCTACCGACAACAACAATAACATCTTTCATAATAACCCTCGTTTACAAGCTGTGGCAGTAACCTTGACGATTGGCACTGGCGATGCATAAAGCATAGCGGTTATGAACAAAGGAATTAACCAGGCTAAAGAGCATAACGCTATGAGTTTTGCTCATGAATCACAGGGTGCTTAGTGGTTGGCGCGGGAAAAGGGACCGAGAAAAGAGATAGCAACGGTATGATTTGGGGGAAACAGAATGGTATCTATTGGCACAAATCGGCAAGCCCAGTGAGTTGTCTGAGCCTGTATGAGCGAAAAGCGGACGCTGGGTTTACCGTTTCGGTAAAACTTATCTGGCAGATTTCGATACTACACCAGACCCACTAAACAACATGCGGATACCGAGGCCTACCATGACAACTCCTGTAAATCTTTCCTGCCATTTTATAAAGCCTGGGTGTTTACCTAACCAGTTTCCAAATGCTCCTGATGCCATTGCAACTGACCCCAGTGAAACAATTCCAGCCAGCTTTTGGATACTCCCCAGAACAAGCAATTGCAGCCAGACAGGACCCTCGGCGGGATCGACAAACTGAGGAAGAAAAGCAAACATGAACAACAGAGATTTTGGGTTCGTCAGGCTGTTCAGGGCACCTTCCTTAATGGCATTCCAGTCAGAAATTTTTGCCGTTTTTCGCAGCCGCGTATCAGTGCCTGAAGTTGCAATCATTTTTATGCCCAGCCACATCAGATAGGCCGCACCAGCCCACCTTAGCAGATCTAGCGCCACCGGCCAGGCATGAACAACGGTTACCAACCCCATGACAAGAAAAGAAACTTGCACAAAGCCTGCTACAAAAACATTACCCAGTACCGTAAGCAGTGCAATACGTCTTCCCTGACCGACTCCTCGGGCGATAGTTAGCATCATGTCTGGCCCCGGAGAAATCTCCAGAAGCGTCAGCGCGAGAAGAAAAGTTATAAACGTTTCGATGGAAGGCATCTTGGTTGAGTCCGGAAAAATATTTCCGCTACGTTACCTCAGTCCTATTCGAGCCGAAAGCGGAATATACTGCAGCGTCCGCTCCTGGCACAGAACGGACGAAGCGCTTAAGACCCGCTAGAAGGAGTAGAGGACATCGGTCATGACAAAGAATTACGCATGAAGGTTTAAGAATCGCTTGCCAGAGATGCTTCAGCCATCGTGTAGTAGCTCACAGCAGGTCTCATAGTTTATGCTTTGAGCATGTAGATGCATGATTTTACAGTCTGTCCGGAATATGTAGTTACCTCTACTGGTACCCGTTCATACTCAGAACCTTCGAACTCATCGAGCATGTGCCAGTGAAGATGCAAATTCTCTGACATGAAAATAAAACCCTGTACACGATTACCGGAATCATCTAATACGATCCCCGGATATCCCATCTCTGCACCCCAACCTTTATCTAATAAAGAACCACCAACGTGGCCTTCCTGCCATGTCCCCCCAATCTTTTCAAGAACATGAGCATTAGGTCGGCCAGGCCCCAGGGTCCCGTAGACAAACAAGCTTTCCATCATTCCTCCGCTTATCGTAAAGCCAATGTGAATGTTCTATGTGCTAATTTTGTTTTTCGGACTCTGGCCTGACAAATCATTTGTTCTCACAATATGCGTGAATTATTATCACGCGTATGATATTTGATTGCCTTCCCCCATTGCAGACTCTGCGTGCTTTTGAAGCTACAGCACGGCTTTCCAGCATGACGTTGGCAGCAGCAGAGTTGCACGTAACGCATGGCGCGATAAGCCGGCAAATCCGGAAGCTTGAAGAGCATCTGGGGTTAAAACTATTTTTCAGGCTGACCCGACAGATAATACTGACTCAGGAAGGGGCTGACTATCATCGCACTGTCACCCGTCTTCTGAATGAATTAATGATGGAATCTGAGCGTCTGCGCGGAAGGAACCCTGAAAAAAGTTTACGTGTCAGTACAACGGTTTCATTTGCCAGCAAATGGTTGGCACCGCGTCTGAGCCGCTTCAGGCAGAGATATCCAGAATTTGATATTCAGCTGGATGTTACTGACAGTAATGTGGATCTAAATGATGGTCAGGTAGATGCAGCCATTCGTTACGGTCTTGGCCATTACCGCGACGTTTCGTATGAGCGTATCTTCGATGAAACAGTTACTCCCGTCTGTAGCCCTAGTTTTCTTAAAGAACATAATGGTCTGACAGAAATTAAGGAGCTGTCAAACTGCGTTCTTCTTCATGAATACAGAATGTTGGCGAACTGGGAGGCATGGTTTGAAATGGCCGGAGAAAAAAAATTTTGCTGCCATCACGGCCCCTTATGGACTCTTGGCAGCATGGCGACTGAGGCTGCTATACGTGGCGAGGGTGTTGCTCTGGGACGCAGTGTTCTGATTGCAGATGATGTAGCTGCTGGAAGGCTTGTTGTCCTGTTTCCGCAATACAAACTTAAGGCTGAGCGGGGATACGATTTAGTTTATCGCTCGGATAATCAGGATTCATTTAAAATACGAATTCTGAGACAGTGGCTCTCTGAAGAAATGAGTTTGCTGGAAGATTGAATGGTCATCTTAAATGGTTCATTCCTTGCACGGAGCGGACTTAATCACTGAGCGTGAGGTCCGCCATGAGCGAAAAACGGACATTGCACCCCCGATAAAGCCACGGATCAGTGTTGTCCTATTACTTGTTCCAAGTTGATGCTTTTCCAAGCAGGGGCCTATATTCTAGTTGAATTCCTTTTGCAGGATATAACCATGATAACAGTAGAGAAATCAGATCCATTTTCTTCAGAATCTTATCGATTAATCGAGATGCTGTCTGCAGAACTTGCCGCTATTACTGGCGATAGTGGCAAAACCAACTTCACCGTTGAAGCTATGAACAATGACAAAGCAGTATGGGCTTTGGCAAAAAATACACATGGCGATGCGATCGGATGCGGTGCAATCCGCCCATTAACGCAAAACATAGCTGAGCTTAAAAGAATGTTTTCAGATCGAAGTGAGCCTGGCGTGGGTAGTGCATTACTTACTTTTCTGGAAACCTCTGCTAAGCAAATGGGATATCGAGAACTGAAGCTGGAAACCCGACATATCAACCACCGGGCCGTCAGCTTTTATGAGAAAAATGGATATGTTCGTATTGAAAATTATGGTCCATACATAGGAAGAGAAGAAGCTGTCTGTTTCTCAAAAACATTGTACTGATTGCATTTATCGGACCGAACGTCCTCTTCTGGCACATTCCGGACGTCATCAAAGCTACAGGCTTTTGATAGCCTCAATCAATTCAGGCCCCTGATTTTTCACATTGCCTACCGCTCGCGATACCGGGTGCCAGGTGAAATGGTCGGCGGATACTGCTCCGTCGACTGCTATCTCTTCGGCTTCCTTTCCGCCTATATCCTGGCGCATCCATTCGCGTGCTGCTTCCGGCGTCAGAACCAGCGGCCGGCGGTCGTGAATATCGACCAACCCCTGATCGGCCGCAGCGGTCACTATCAAAAAACCTTCGGCTTCGTCGCCGCGCTCTAAAGGCACGCTGCCGATCGCTGCCATGAATATTGGCAGGCCATCAGCACGATGAATGAAATAGGGCTGCTTCTTGTCTCCTTCACGCTTCCATTCAAACCAGCCATCGGCAAAGCAGATCGCTCGACCGTGCTGCCAAAGCGGTTTAAACATCCTGCTGGTGGCTGCGGTCTCCACCCGGGCATTAATCAGCGGTGGTTTATCCCACCACCCTGGTGCGTAACCCCAGTGAACGGGATCGAGATGCAGTTGCTCATCACGTTCGCTCAGGAGCAAAACTTTAGTCCCAGGTGCCACGTTGTAACGCCCAATTGGCTCAGGATCGTATGCAATATCGCGCTCGGCCTCTTCAGCCAAATAAGCCAGATATTCTTCACGGGTTTGGGCTTGTGCAAAACGTCCACACATAGAAACCTCCAGTCAGTAAGACTAAAAGTATAGACGTTGCGAGTGATGGCCAACTGATGGGTTTTCCTAGGGAAGGCCGTTATCATGAAAGAGTGTTGCGCACCGAAAATTACATGATTAACGCAGGAGATGATGCCATGGGAGGATATTGTCGTAAACATGCACTTTTTCTTTCTGGAAAGCTGCTCGCAAAAGAGGGGCATAGAAGGGGCATCGGATAAGAAAAAGGGGCAAAAAAGGGCATTAAATTCGTAGGCTGGCGTCGGTTGGCGTTGTTCTTATGGGGTAATAACTGACTGTATTAGAAGATAAAATTAATAAATTCAGGGGCTTGAAATTATTTGGGAAACTTATCGATGTTGTATTTTTCTTTTTTACTGATTTCTTGATTTTGCAGCATGTAATAGTGGCTCAATTCATAGTGTGGCATCAGAAGAGCACGCGTTCTGCCAGCCTGGACAACGTGGCGCTGGCGCGTAGCAATTAATGAGGTCTGACAGACAACCGTGGCGTGTATGGTACGGATTCAGGGGCGGAATGTCAGCATCTTTCCGGCACTTTCCGCTGCGGGCAGGCAGGCGGAGGCGGTGTAAGCGGAAATAAAAAGCCCGCCGGGCGGCGGGCTGTGGCGTTAACGCACCACCAGGACTGAGCACTCGGCGTGGCGGACCACCGCGGCGGCGTTGGAGCCCAGCAGATAGGTGGTGATATCTGGCCGGTGCGACGCGATGATCACCAGGTCGGCGGGTAGCGACTTGGCCAGCGCGAGGATCTTATCTTTTGGCGACCCTTCGGCGACGTGAAAATGCATCCGATCTTCCGGGATGGAAAATTGTTTGGCGATCTCTTTAAGCTGCGTTTCCGTTCCTTCGCGCAGCTCATCCATACCCGGCAGTTCGGCGGTGTAAGCCATTCCCAGTGAGGCATAATAGGGCAGGGAAGGGATCACGGAGAGGAAATGGACCTCGGCGTCGTCAATCCGTGCTTCCGATTCAACGTGACTGATAATGCGTTCAGTAAATTCTTTATCAGAGATATCGATAGGGACAAGAATCATTCTGCTCATAAAAACCTCCTGTTTAAGTATCCCCTCACATTGTACGGCATTAGAGCACGTTTTGTATCATGACCGTGGTCACACTTTGACATTAACGTGGCTTGCGTTCGGGGAATTTCCCTTTGATCACGCCGTCATAAAATCGTCCTTTTGACACCACCTGTAAAAAATCGCGGAAAATACGCGGTGGCACGCCGGTATATTGCAACGGCGGCTGGTGATAAAAATAGATTTCCAGTGTGGCGGAGGCGTCATCGTAGGCGACAGAGATAATTCGGGATGATTTTACCGGGTGATGATGCATAGTGGACGTCCTCGGGCAAGCACTGACTGAGCACGACTATATCACTAAATGGACGGCTATTTTAACCAGCGGGATATATTGTTTTGTTTTATCTACTGTACGGCGGGAGGAAGAAGCCCGCCGGAACCGGCGGGCTGGCGCATTAGAACTGGTAAACCAGGCCCAGGGCGACGATGTTGTCGGTAGAGATACCGTTGTCTTTGTAGAAGCTGTCGTTGTCATCCAGCAGGTTGATTTTGTAATCAACGTAGGTAGACATATTACGGTTGAAGTAATAGGTAGCGCCAACGTCCATATATTTGACCAGATCTTTATCGGCGTAGCGGCCGTTATTATAGAGATCTTTGCCTTTGGACTGCAGGTAGGAGATGGCCGGACGCAGGCCGAAGTCGAACTGATACTGCGCGGTGACTTCGAAGTTTTGCGTTTTATTGGCCACGCCGTCATTGCCGTACGGGGTCATATTGCGGGTTTCTGAGTACATGGTCGCCAGGTAGATATCGTTGGCGTCGTACTTAAGGCCGGCGGTCCAGGCTTCGGCTTTATCGCCGCGGGCATTGGTCTGGGTCATCTGATCGTTGGTACGGTCAGAAGAGGTGTAGGCCGCTGCCGCGCTGATGCCCATGCCGAAGTCATAAGAGGTGGAGAGACCGAAGCCATCGCCATTGTCGAAGCGAACATCGCTGTCGCTGCTGCGGTTATTGGTGCCGACGTTGATATCCTGCGCGTTCTGACCTTCGTTTTTACCCTGATACTGCAGGGCAAAGTTCAGACCCTCCACCAGGCCAAAGAAATCGCTGTTGCGGTAGGTCGCGACGCCGTTGGCGCGGCCTGCCATAAAGTTATCCGCATAGGTGTAGGAGTCGCCGCCGAACTCCGGCAGCATATCGGTCCAGCCTTCGACGTCGTACAGCACGCCGTAGTTACGACCGTAGTCGAAGGAGCCGTAATCGCCGACTTTGATACCCGCGAATGCCAGACGGGTCCACGCCTGATCGCTGGAGCTCTCGGTGTTGTTGGCCTGAACGTTATATTCCCACTGACCATAGCCGGTAAGCATATCGTTGATCTGGGTTTCGCCTTTAAAGCCGAAACGCAAATAAGTTTGATCGCCGTCTTTTTTCGAATCGCTGGAGAAATAGTGCAGACCGTCTACCTTGCCATAGAGATCTAATTTATTTCCGTCTTTATTATAAATTTCCGCCGCATGGACGGCACCGGCGGCTAATAAAGCCGGAATAACGAGGGCCAGTACTTTTCTTTTCATGAAGAAATTCCTTTAACTGTTTTTATGTTTTAGCTTCCGGGAAGGAAGTGAACTCATGCTAAAGGAGCGGTCTGAGATATGGTAAGACTCAATTGTTACGATATAAGTAAAATCTAAAATAAATAATACCAAAGAAATGTTGATAATTATGCTGAATATATCCGTGGATAATATACAAAATAAAAATTATACATGCCCAGGATAATCACGTATTATTCGCGCGTTATATGCCTTAATTGTCATGCCAATTATTTATTGTTGCCGTCTCATTCTGCGGAATGATTTTGTTTATCGGTAAAACGACAAGCCCGAACAACATGTTCGGGCTTTTTTTATGGCTGCAGGATGGAAAATAACCTTAGCCTTCGCTCGGTGATTTCTCCGCTTTGCCGGCCAGCTGGGCGAGGAAGTCATACCGTTTCTGCAGATCCGCGGCGGCGTCTTTCCACAACTGCTCCGCCACCTCCGGCTGCTGGGCGTTCAGGCGACGGAAGCGTTGCTCGTTGAGCAGCGTCTCGGCCAGCGCGTCGGACGGCGGACGAGAATCCAGCGCCAGCGGCAGTTTGCCTTCGTCGGCGCGACGCGGGTCGAAGCGGTAGAGCGGCCAGAATCCAGTGGCGGTCAGCTGACGCATCTGATCGTGGCTGAGCGCCAGATCGTAGCCGTGCTCTTCGCAAGGACTGTAGGCGATGATCAGCGACGGTCCCGGATAGGCTTCCGCTTCCTGAATCGCTTTCACCGTCTGGTTCAGCTGCGCGCCCAGCGAAATCTGCGCCACATAGACATGACCGTACATCATCATGCTGACGCCCAGATCTTTGCGCGCCTTGCGTTTACCGTGTTCGCCAAACTTGGTGACTGCCCCCAACGGGGTGGCTTTTGACGCTTGGCCGCCGGTGTTGGAGTAACACTGGGTATCCAGCACCAGAATGTTGACGTTTTCCGTCAGGCTCAGCACATGATCCAGACCGCCGAAGCCAATATCGTAGGCCCAGCCGTCGCCACCGATCAGCCAGACGGATTTCTCCACCAGCGCGTCAGCATCGGTCAGCAGCTCTTCAGCGCCGTCCACGCCGGCCAGCGCCTGGCGCAGGGCCGCCACCTGTTCGCGGCGTACTTCCGGCGTCGCCTCGGCATGTAACGCCGCGTTCAACTCTGCCGGCAGTTTGTCGGCAAATTCGCTTAGCAGGCGCAACACGCGCTGACGGTGCTGGTCGACGGTTAAGCGGAAGCCGAGCCCGAATTCAGCGTTATCCTCAAACAGCGAGTTGGCCCATGCCGGGCCGCGGCCGTTGGCGTCGGTCGTATACGGCGTCGAGGGCAGGTTGCCGCCGTAAATGGAGGAGCAGCCGGTAGCATTGGCAATCAACATCCGATCGCCATACAGCTGGGTCAGCAGTTTGATATACGGCGTTTCGCCACAGCCGGAGCAGGCGCCGGAGTATTCAAACAGCGGGCTGATCAGCTGCGAGGTGCGAATATCAATCCGCTCCAGTTTTGTGCGGTCGATTTCCGGCAGGTTGAGGAAGTAATCGTAATTGACCTTCTCCTCTTCCACATGCTCCAGGCGCGACATCATATTGATGGCCTTGATCTCCGGGTTCTGGCGATCTTTCGCCGGGCACACTTCAACGCACAGGTTGCAGCCAGTGCAGTCTTCCGGGGCGACCTGCAGAACGTATTTTTGTCCGCGCATATCGCGGGATTTGACGTCCAGCGAGTGCAGACTGGCAGGGGCGTTCTCCATCTCTTCCGGCGCGACCACTTTGGCGCGGATCGCCGAGTGCGGGCAGGCGGCGACGCAGTGGTTGCACTGCGTACACAGCGCTTCCTTCCAGATGGGGATCTCTTCGGCGATATTGCGTTTCTCCCAGCGCGTGGTGCCCATGGGCCAGGTGCCGTCCGGCGGCAGGGCGGAGACCGGCAGCGCATCGCCGAGGCCGGCCAGCATCGCGGCGGTGACCGTTTTGACGAAATCCGGCGCGGCGTCGGAGACCACTGGCGGGCGGTTCGGACTGCTGGCGTTCACTGGCTGGAGCGGCACTTCCGCCAGCGATTCCCGGGCCAGGGCCAGCGCCTGCCAGTTGCGTTCCACCAGCTCCTGGCCTTTGCTGCTGTAACTTTTGGCGATGGCTGCCTGCAGTTCCGCCAGCGCGCTGTCGCCCGGCAGGATGCGGGTGAGATGGAAGAACGCCATCTGCATCACGGTATTAATGCGCGCGCCGAGGCTGCACTCGCGGGCGATTTTCGCCGCGTTGACCACGTAAAAACGCGCTTTTTTCTGATTCAGGGTGGCCTGGACTTCCTGCGGCAGGCGAGACCAGACCTCATCGGCGCCGTACGGCGTGTTAAGCAGGAAAATACCGCCGGGCTTCAGCCGCTCGGCCATCTGGTATTTATCGATAAACTGCAACTGGTGGCAGCCGACGAAATCAGCCTGCGAAATCAGATACGAAGAACGAATCGGTTTTTCGCTGACGCGCAGATGCGAGACGGTGAGGCCGCCCGCTTTCTTCGAGTCATAGACAAAATAGCCCTGCGAGAACCACGGGGTCGAGTTGCCGATGATTTTGATGTTGTTTTTGGTGGCTGACACGCTGCCATCGCTGCCGAGACCGTAGAACAGGGCCTCGAGCTTGGCCTCTGCTGGCAGGGTATTTTCTCCCAGCGGCAGTGATAGATTGGTCACGTCATCATAGATACCGACGGTAAAGCGTGGCTTCGGCTGAGCGGACTGCAGTTCACTAAATACCGCCAGCACGCATTCCGGGCCGAACTCCTTGGAGGAGAGGCCATAGCGGCCGCCGATGGTGCGCGGCAGCGTCTCGCGCTCGCCGCGGTTAAAGGCTTCCGCCAGGGCGGTCATCACATCGAGATACAGCGGCTCGGCAAGCGCGCCAGGCTCTTTGGTGCGATCGAGCACAGCTACCGCCCGGGCGCTTTCCGGCAGCGCTGCCAGCAGGTGGGCGGCGGAGAACGGGCGATAGAGGCGCACTTTCAGCACGCCGACTTTCTCGCCGCGGCTCAGCAGTTCATCAACCACCTCTTCGCAGGTACCGATGGCCGAACCCATAATGACGATCACGCGCTCTGCCTGCGGGTGGCCGTAAAACTCAAACGGTTTGTACTGACGGCCGGTGGCGGCGGCGAAGTCGTCCATCGCCGTCTCAACATGGTCATAGACCGCGTCGTACCACGGATTGGTGGCCTCCCGGGACTGGAAGTAAGTGTCGGGGTTGGCCGAGGTTCCGCGGATCACCGGGTGTTCCGGATTGAGCGCGCGCTGGCGATGCTCGGCGATTTTATCCTGCGGTAGCAGGGCGCGAATGGTGTCATCCGCCAGCGGGGCGATTTTGTTGATTTCGTGCGAGGTGCGGAAACCATCAAAGAAATGAATAAACGGCACCCGGCTTTGCAGGGTGGCGATATGCGAGATCAGCGCAAAATCCTGCGCCTCCTGGACGCTGCTGGCGCACAGCATGGCGCAACCGGTCTGCCGCACGGCCATGACGTCGGAGTGATCGCCGAAGATCGATAGCGCGTGGGTGGCGACGGTGCGGGCGGCGACGTGCAGCACAAACGGCATCAGCTGGCCGGCCAGTTTGTACAGCGTGGGGATCATCAGCAGCAGACCCTGCGATGAGGTAAAGGAGGTGGAGAGGGCGCCGGTCTGCAGCGCGCCATGTACGGCGCCAATGGCGCCTGCCTCCGACTGCATTTCGACCACGCGGGGAACATCGCCCCAGACGTTTTTCAGCCCATTGCCGGCCCAGGCGTCGGCCTGTTCCGCCATCGTTGAACTGGGCGTGATCGGGTAGATGGCGATAACTTCACTGGTGCGAAACGCGACGGAAGCGACCGCGCCATTACCATCAATCGTAATCATATGAAGACACCCTTACATTGCGCAAAAGAATGGACACGTGAAACCGCGACGCGCCCTGTAATTATATAAGGGGTAGTTTAGCAAACCGTTGGCGCGGCCATTTTTGCATTTGTGTCCTCAATGCGCCGGCCACCCGTGACCAGATCAATATTTTGCATGGTTCGCGGAGAAAATGGCTTCCTGCCGAGTGTCGAGTCACGTGCGCCCGGCGACCAGGCCGGAGCAGATCAAGCTTTCGGCGAAAATTTGCTAGAAAATGTTAATGAGGCGCATAAATACGTACTTCCCCCCTCGACGCCGCCCGCCACGCTGCCTATTATTCTGGGGTTTGCTTTTTTAAGACGTTTCCGAGGGGAGAGAGAATGCGAGCTGCGATATTAGTAGGTTGTGCGGCGCTGTTGCTGTCGGCGTGCAGTAGTGAACCCGTTCAGCAGGCCACGGCGGCGCACGTCACGCCAGGCATGCGGGCGGCGATGAGCGACGCCGGTCAGGCCAACTGCGCCATGATAGGCGGCTCGTTATCGGTGGCTCGTCAGCTCGATGGTTCGGCGATTGGCATGTGCGCGCTGCCGAACGGCAAACGCTGCAGCGAGCAGGCGCTGGCGGGCGGCAGCTGCGGCTACTAACGGCGGCCCCGTCGCGGGGCAGCGTCAGCGGCACCTCAATGCCGGCTAGTGCATCAGGTCGGCGAGCTTATAGACCAGCGTCTGGTCGGCGGTCGCCAGCGTCAACTGGTTTTCCGTCAGATCGACCTGCGCGCCTTCGCGCAACATCTTGCCGATCGTCGCGTCAAGGGTATTAAGCTGGGCATCGTGGCACAGCATCCGGGTCATCGCCAGCGACTTCACCTTCAGCTCGCCGTCCGACACCTTGCCTTCCCCGCTAAAACCGTTGCACATATTGCCCGAAACATACATCTTGCCCGTAATAGCCATCTTCTCGCCGAAGCTCAGCTCCAGCGGCCGGTCGCCGGCGTTGACCGCCTGGCCGTTGACGCTGGTCAGCACGAAGCGATGATGCTGCAGCTGTTCCGCGCCGGTGGACACCTTACTGTTATAGACACAGCCGGACAACAGCATACCTGCCGCCAGTAGCGCCGCCAATTTGTTCATTTTCACTCCAAAACATTCACATTACTAATAAAACCAAGCCAGTGTAACGGTATCGCAGCGGGGATCTGTGGGGATTATCTGAATGTGCTCCCCCCGGGAGAGGAGCACAAAAGGGAAAGGAATCAGACGATGGCGTTCGGGCAGGTTTCGCCGTTGGCGACCTGCTGCAGGTTGCCCAGGGTGGTCTCCGAAATGCTGATCAGCGCCTCAGCGGTGAGGAACGCCTGGTGGCCGGTGAACAGCACGTTGTGACAGGCGGAGAGGCGGCGGAAAACGTCGTCCTGGATCACATCGTTGGATTTGTCTTCAAAGAACAGATCGCGTTCGTTCTCATAAACATCCAGCCCCAGCGCGCCAATTTTCTGGTGCTTCAGGGCGTCGATGGCCGCCTGGGAGTCGATCAGCGCGCCGCGGCTGGTGTTAATCACCATCACCCCGTCCTTCATCTGGTCAAACGCCTCGCGATTGAGCAGATGGTAGTTTTCGTCGGTCAGCGGGCAGTGCAGGGAGATCACGTCCGACTCCTTGTACAGTGTAGCGAGGTCGACATATTCCACCCCCAGCTCCAGCGCGGCGGCGCTTGGGTACGGGTCGAACGCCAGCAGGCGCATGCCGAAACCTTTGAGGATCCGCAGCATCGCCACGCCAATTTTCCCGGTGCCGATCACCCCGGCGGTTTTACCGTACATGGTGAAACCGGTGAGGCCTTCGAGGGAGAAGTTGGCATCACGGGTACGCTGATAGGCGCGGTGGATGCGACGGTTGAGCGACATCATCATACCGATCGCATGCTCAGCGACGGCTTCCGGCGAGTACGCCGGGACGCGGACCACGCGCAGGCCAAGCTCCTTTGCCGCCTCGAGGTCGACGTTGTTAAATCCGGCGCAGCGCAGAGCGATATACTTCACGCCGTGGGCCTTCAGCTCTTCCAGCACCGGGCGGCTGCCGTCGTCATTGACGAAGATACACACCGCTTCGCAACCGTTGGCGGTTTTGGCGGTCTTCGCTGTCAGCAGGAAGTCGAAGAATTCCAGTTCAAAGCCGTAGGTATCATTCACGTGCTGCAGGTACTTTTTATCGTACTGCTTCGTACTGTAAACCGCGATTTTCATAAGACTTTTCTCCAGTGATTATAACGTCACGGTAGCATATTTAAAATAATCGTACAATTATTAAAAAATAGTTTAAGTGTCAGGTGCTTATGCTAATTCTAGAGCATATCGCGGATTTGCGGAATCTCTTTGAAAGACAAAGTTTTTTCACCACAAACTGAGGCTTAAAGCGCCGGGGGAGAGCAGCAGAAACGGCCACAGCAGACCGGAGCTGACGTTAGCTAGCTGAAACGACCACAGCGGCAGGCCGCTGGCGCCGCTGACCAGGGGCAGGGTGGCGCGCAGGGGAGAGAGGAAGCGACTGAAAAAGACCGCCCACAGCCCGCGGCGCTGAAAAAAGAGTCGGCTGCGGGCCAGCCGCTCGGCGGTGAGCCAGCGTAACTGTGTGAGGCGGTGACGATAGCGAACGCCTAACCACCACGAGAGCCAGAATCCGCCGATGGCGCCGAGGCTGGCGCTGGACCACATTAACAGGAAATGACCGAGGCTGGCGGAAGCGAATGTCCCCAACAGCAGCAGACCGGAGGTGCCCGGGATCGCCAGCGACACCAGCGCGCAGGATTTAGTGAAGGTAAGCAGGAAAACCATTAGTAATACCAATGGATAGTGGCCCTGTGCGCTCTCAATGAGCGAGATAATTAACGACACGGTTTCTCCCGCAAGCCATTTCTGTCTGGCTGGAGTGTGGCAGGCGCTGCTTAAACAAAAGCTAAATGATGACGGCCGATCGCCGCGCCGCGAGTCCGGCTGGCAACTATGCTTTAACAGGTCGCAAACTTTCACTCACTGGTCGAACGTGTCACAATGGGCGCCATTCGGCTTTTACTTATGTTGAATCAGGATATTAACTGCCCATGAAGGGTAAATATAAAGCCGCCATCGCGCTGGTGTTAGTGCTGGTGTTATTGCCGCTAACGCTGCTGTTGACGCTGACCCACTGGGTGCCGACGCTGGCGGGCATCTGGCTGCCTGTTGGCACTCGTATCTCGTTGCAGGAGAGCCCGCGTCTGACGCGGTCGGCTCTGCTGATCCCCGATCTGCGCTATCTGGTGGGCGACTGTGAACTCGCCCGGGTGACCGATACCCGCCTTTCGCGTCCCAGCCGCTGGCGGCTGCATATTGGCCAGCTGGACATCAACAGCGCTTGTCTGAGCAAACTGCCGGCCAGCGAGCCCACGCCGGGATCGCCGCGCACCCTCGCCGAATGGCAATCGATGTTGCCCTACAGTTGGTTAACGATTGATAACCTGCGGCTGTCGCCGTGGGAGAAATGGCAGGGGCGGCTGGTGATGTCGTTGACGCCAGCGCAGCAGGACATCGGCTTTGCCGGTAAGGAACTGAGTCTGCAGGCGCGCCTGCGCGGCCAGGCCCTCACCGTCAGCCAGTTCAGCGCCCGGCTGACTGACGATCAGCCGCCGGTGAAGCTGGTGGGAACCTTCCACCTGCCGCTGGTACCGGATGGTCTGCCGGTCGACGGCCAGATGCAGGGCACCTTTGAATTTCCACAAACCGCGGAATGGATCGATGCCGAGCTCGAGTGGCAGCACAATCGCGGCCAGCTGCTGGTGACGCCGCGCGGCGAGGTAGAGCCGATCCTGGACCTGCCGTGGGAGATCACCCCGGAGCGGATCACCATCAGCGACGGCCGCTGGCGCACCCGCTACCAGAACTATCCGCTCAGCGGGCGCGTCGCATTGTCGGTGGGTAACTGGCAGCAGGGGACCGAGCAGATGACCGTCAGCGGTCGCTTAAATGTCCTCACCGAGGGGCATGCCGGCAAAGGCAACGCGGTGCTGAATATCGGTCCGGGCAAGCTAAGCATGGATAACAGCGACATGCCGCTGCGGCTCACCGGCGAGGCCAAGCTGGGGGAGATGATCTTCTACGCGGCGCTGCCGGCGCAGCTCAGCGGGTCGCTGGTCAGCCCGCAGCTGGCGTTTCATCCCGGGGCGCTGCTGCGTTCGCGCGGACGAGTGATCGATGCGCTGAATATTGATGAAATTCGCTGGCCGCTGGCTGGGGTGAAAGTGACCCAGCAGGGCGTCGATGGCCGCCTGCAGGCGATCCTCCGCGCCCATGAGCAGCAGATGGGCGACTTTACGCTGCATCTGGACGGTCAGGCGAGCGATTTTCTGCCCGACAGCGGCCGCTGGCAATGGCGCTACTGGGGTGAGGGACACTTCACCCCGATGCAGGCGCGCTGGGATGTGAAGGGCAGCGGGGAGTGGCGCGACAATGCTATTACCCTGAGCAGCCTCTCCACCGGCTTCGATAAGCTCGAGTACGGCACGATGCGGGTCAGTACGCCGCGTCTGACGCTCGAGCAGCCGATCCGCTGGCTGCGTGATGCCCAGCACCCGCGGCTGACCGGCGCGCTGTCGCTGGACGCGGCAAAGACCACCTTCTCCGGCGGCAGCTATCTCCCGGCGTCAACGCTGAAATTTGCCCTCGACGGCCGGGACCCGACGTGGTTCCAGTTCACCGGCGCCCTGCACGCCGATACCATTGGCCCGGTGCGGCTGACCGGGCGCTGGGATGGCGAACGGCTGCGCGGCCAGGCGTGGTGGCCAAAACAGTCGCTGACGGTGTTCCAGCCGCTGGTGCCACCGGACTGGAAGATGAATCTGCGGGAAGGGAGTCTCTATGCGCAGGTGGCCTTTTCGGCAGCAGCCGGGCAGGGATTTGAGGCGGGCGGCCACGGCGTGCTGAAGGGCGGCAGCGCCTGGATGCCGGACAATCAGATTAACGGCGTCGACTTCGTGCTGCCATTCCGTTTCAGCGACGGCCACTGGCAGCTGGGCACCCGCCGTCCGGTCTCCCTGCGTATTGGCGAAATCGTCAACCAGGTTACCGCGCGCAATCTGACGGCGGACCTGCAGGGCACCTGGCCGTGGAGTGAGGCCAATCCGCTGCAGCTCAGCGACGTCAGCGTCGATCTGTTAGGCGGAAAACTGACCCTGCTGCAGCTGCGCATGCCGCAGCGCGACCCGGCGCTGATCCGTCTGCAACATATCTCCAGCAGCGAACTCACCAGCGCCGTCAAGGTGAAGCAGTTCGCTATGTCCGGGGCGGTGAGCGGCGCGCTGCCGCTGTGGCTGGAAAACAACCAATGGATCATCCACGACGGCTGGCTGCGTAATGACGGGCCGATGACCCTGCGGCTGGATAAAGACACTGCCGATGCGCTGGTGGCGGACAATGTCTCCGCCGGGGCGGCGATTAACTGGCTGCGCTATATGGAGATCTCCCGCTCGTGGACGCGGATTAACCTCGACAATCTGGGCGTATTGACGCTTAAGGCCACCATCAACGGTACCAGCCGGGTGGACGGGAAAAGCAGTACCGTGCATTTAAACTACGCTCATGAAGAGAATATTTTCGACCTGTGGCGCAGTTTACGCTTCGGCGACAATTTACAGGCGTGGCTCGAACAGAATGCCATGCTGCCCGTGCGGCGCTGTACGGACGGTAAGACATGTAAGGAACCTAAATGAAGAAGTTGCTACTGGCCATGGTGGCGCCGATGCTGCTCGCCGGCTGTACGCCGCGTATCGAAATTGCGGCATCGAAAGAGCCCATCACCATTAATATGAATGTCAAAATTGAGCATGAGATCCACATCAAGGTCGATAAGGATGTGGAAAATCTGCTGAAATCCCGCAGCGATCTGTTCTGAGGCGACGATGAGAAAACGACTGTTAAGCGCAGCGCTGGCGCTGACCTTACTCAGCGCGCCCGCGCTGGCGTTGACCCTGAGCGAAGCGCGGCAGCAGGGGCGGGTGGGGGAAACGCTGAACGGCTATCTGGCGCCGCTGCGCCAGGATAAAGAGACCTTAGCGCTGGTGAAGCAGATCAACGCCGCGCGCAGCGAAAGCTACCAGCAGCTGGCGGATGACAACAATCTGCCGGTAGATGAAGTGGCGAAAATGGCCGGGCAGAAGCTGGTGGCCCGGGCTCAGCCCGGGGAGTACGTCCAGGGGCTGAACGGCCAGTGGCGGCGTAAATGATCAGCGGCAGCGCTTGCGGTATTCGCCCGGCGAGACGCCAAAGCGCTGCTTAAAGGCGGTGGAGAAATGGCTGTGGTCGCTGAAGCCCCAGCGGTAGCCGATCCCCGCCAGCTTTTCGTCGTCGTGGGCATTCTGTAGCGCCCGGGCGCACAGATCCAACCGCCGGTTCTTAATATACTGCGCCACCACCAGCCCTTTGTCGGCAAACAGCCGGTACAGGCTGCGTACCGACATCCCCGTCTCGCTGGCCAGCCACTCCGGGCGCAAATGCTCCGACTGAATGGACGCATCGATTAAGGCAATAATCTTTTGAAACTGCTTTTCCCGCCGGGAAGGGGCAGGCTCGCGCTGATGCAGCACCGGGCGCAACAGGCAGGCGATCGCCTCCAGCGCCGCTTCACTCTCGCTGGCGGAGAGTGTCGTGCCGCCCATGCTTTCCAGCAACAATCGCTGGCTGAGCTGCACCATTGGCAGGGATTTGTCCAGCCGGCAGGCGGTGGCGATGTCGCCTGTGGGCGCCACCCGCTGGCGCGGCAGCAGCAGGGAGGCCTGACGCGAGGTCTGCTGCCAGACAATCGAGCAGGGGCGGGCGGCGTCGATTAACGTGATATCGCCTGCCGCCAGCGTCACCTGGCGATCGTCCTGTTCGATGATGGCTTCGCCGGCAAGCTGAAATACGGTGTAGAACCAGGCGTCGTTATCGCGTTTTATCTCATTGTGTGTGCGGTAGAGATTAACGCCGGCGGCGGTGACCGTGCTGACCTTGAGGTTACCAGCGTAGCGGGCGTCAATCTCGCCGTGGAAGCGCCCCTCCAGCGGCCGGGCGGCGAAATGGCCGCAGACCTGATTGATCGTCGCCAGCCAGCGCTGGTACGCCAGCCCCCCCTCTGCCGTGGTCATCATTCGCCCTTCTCCTGTAATAACAATGTTTCCGCATTGTTGCATTTATGCCGCCTCAGGCAAGGCCGCGATGGCGGGTATATGAAAGAACTATTACCTGCGGCACATTTCTGCCAGGGTAAGCCGCGGATTTGCGGCGACTGTCACAGCGGCGCAAACGAATGTCACAGAGAAAAAAGCGCCAGCCGCCAACCGGACATAGACTGAAAGCACTATCCGCGAAGAATAAGGAAAGGGTATGTCCACCTCTCAGATAGCGCTGCTTGCCAGCGTCCAGCAGTTTTTAGACCGTCAGCATGGCCTGTATATCGACGGCGCTCCCTGCGCCGCGCAGAGCGAAAACCGGTTAACCGTCTGGGATCCGGCCACCGGGCAGGCGATTGCCACCACCGCCGACGCCAGCCCGGCGGATGTTGACCGGGCGGTAATGTCCGCCTGGCGCGCTTTTGTCGATCGCCGCTGGGCCGGGCGCACCCCGGCCGACCGTGAACGCATCCTGCTGCGTTTTGCCGACCTGGTGGAGCAGCACGGCGAAGAGCTGGCGCAACTGGAAACCCTTGAGCAGGGCAAATCCATTGCGATCTCTCGCGCCTTTGAGGTCGGCTGCACCCTGAACTGGATGCGCTACACCGCGGGGCTGACCACCAAGATCAGCGGCCGGACGCTGGACGTGTCGATCCCGTTCCCGCAAGGGGCGCGTTACCAGGCGTGGACCAAAAAAGAGCCGGTCGGGGTGGTGGCGGGCATCGTCCCGTGGAATTTCCCGCTGATGATCGGCATGTGGAAGGTCATGCCGGCCCTGGCGGCAGGCTGTTCGATCGTCATCAAACCTTCTGAAACCACCCCGCTGACCCTGCTGCGGGTGGCGGAGCTGGCGACCCTGGCGGGCATACCTGACGGGGTATTCAACGTGGTCACCGGCAGCGGCGCCGGCTGCGGCGCGGCGCTGACCGCCCATCCGCAGGTAGCGAAGGTCAGCTTTACCGGCTCAACGGCGACCGGGAAACAGATCGCCCGCGTGGCCGCCGACCGCCTGACTCGCGTGACGCTGGAGCTGGGCGGCAAGAACCCGGCGATTGTGCTCAAAGATGCCGATCCCCAGTGGGTTATTGAGGGGCTGATGACCGGTAGCTTCCTCAATCAGGGACAGGTCTGCGCCGCCAGCTCGCGGATCTACATCGAAGCGCCGCTGTTTGACACCCTGGTCAGCGGTTTCGAGCAGGCGGTGAAATCGCTGCAGGTGGGGCCGGGGATGCAGGAGACGGCGCAGATCAACCCGGTGGTCTCCCGGGCCCACTGCGACAAGGTGGCGGCCTACCTCGAAGAGGCTCGCCAGCAGAAGGCAGAGCTCATCAGCGGCAGCGCCGGACCGGATGCGGGGGGGTACTATATTCCGCCGACGCTGGTGGTTAACCCCGACGCCGGACTGCGCCTCACCCGTGAGGAGGTATTTGGCCCGGTGGTGAACCTGGTGCGGGTGGCCGACGGCGAGGAGGCGCTGCGTCTGGCCAACGACAGCGATTTTGGTCTGACCGCCAGCGTCTGGACCCGCGATCTAACCCAGGCCCTGAACTACACCGACCGTCTGCAGGCGGGAACGGTATGGGTCAACAGCCATACTCTGATTGACGCCAACCTGCCTTTCGGCGGCATGAAGCAGTCTGGTACCGGCCGCGATTTCGGCCCTGACTGGCTCGACGGCTGGTGCGAAACCAAATCCGTCTGCGTGCGTTACTAGACCGCTGTCGGGGAAAGCGAATGGCTTTTCCCGACGCGCCGCTTGCCGACCTCCGGTCTTTCTCGCTACTGTGGAGGGCAATCTTTGCCCAACCAGGGCGGTGAATCACCAGGAGGTCTTCGGCATGACAGCATTTCCTAAGGTTGCACTTATTGGTCCCGGCGCCATCGGCACGACTATCGCCGCCGCCCTGTTTGAGGTGGGGAGGGCGCCGATGGTCTGCGGGCGTACCGCCCATTCGGCGTTGGTGCTGCGCACTGACGAGGGCGAGATCGTGGTGCCCGGCCCGGTGCACACCGACCCAACGGCGATAGCCGCCCCCTTCAACCTGGTCTTTGTCGCGGTGAAAACCACCCAGACGGAGGCCATCGCCCCTTGGCTGACGGCCCTGTGTTCCGCGGACACCGTGGTGTGCGTGCTGCAAAACGGCGTTGAACAGCGCCAGCAGTTTGCCCCCCTGACCGGCGGCGCGACGGTGTTGCCCTCGGTAGTCTGGTTTCCGGCGCAGCGCGATGCCGATGCCTCTGTCTGGCTGCGCGCCACGCCGCGACTGACGCTGCCGGATCTGCCGGGGGCAGAGCGAGTGCAGCAGGCGCTGGCGGGGACCCGCTGCGCGGTGGACCTGGCGGCGGATTTTACCACCGTGGCCTGGCGTAAACTGTTGCAGAACGCCGTCGCCGGACTGATGGTGCTGACCGGACGCCGCGCCGGGATGTTTGCCCGGGAAGACATCACTGCCCTCGGACTGGCTTATTTGCGCGAATGTCTGCAGGTGGCGCGGGCGGAAGGGGCCGCCCTGGGCGACAGCGTGCCGGAGGAGATTATCGCCGGCTTTCACCGGGCGCCTGCCGACTTAAGCACCTCTATTCTGATCGATCGTCTGAATGGCCGACCGCTGGAGTGGGATATTCGTAACGGCGTGGTGCAGCGTCGCGGACGTCAGCACGGCATTCCGACACCGCTCAGCGATATCATCGTGCCGCTGCTGGCGGCAGCCAGCGACGGCCCGGGCTGACCCGGGCAGGCGCGGGGGTTAGTCCACCAGGGAGGGATCGAGGTCGATCATTAACTGCTTCATTTCGGCAAAATGCTGCCGCGAGAAATCGGCAATCTTCTCCCAGTCCTGGGCCGTTTTTTCCGCTACCGCGTCTGACAGAACCTTCAGCGGATGGCCGGTGGACCAGGCGGTGATCAGGATCTGACAGGCGCGCTCCAGGGTCCAGATATCATCGAACGCCTCGCCGATGGTCGGGGCGGTCACCAGCACCCCGTGATTCCCCATCAGCAGGCGGCGTTTGTCCGCCAGCAGGCCCGCCAGCCGGGCGCCTTCTGCCGCGGTGTCCGCCATCCCGCCGTACAGCGTATCGACGGCGACCCGGTTAAAATAGCGGGCCGTGTTCTGGTCGATGGGCAGGATCTGCGGCGTCGCCAGACAGGCGAGGCTGGTGGTGTACACCGGGTGCAGATGCAGCACCACCCGCACGTCCGGGAGCCGCTGATGGATCTGCCCGTGAATAGCCCACGCGGTGGCATCGACGTCAGGGCGCGCGGCGCAACCTTCATCATCGGCGTTCAGCACCAGCAGATCGCTGGCGCGGATGCGCGAAAAGTGTTTCCACTTCGGGTTGAGTAAAAACGTTTTCCCGTCGGCGGAGAGCGCGGCGCTGAAATGGTTGGCCACCGCCTCATGCATGCCAAGATGGGCAATGATGCGAAAGGTGGCCGCCAGGTCGATGCGGATCTGCTCTTCATCGGAATCGCGCATGGGCATTACTCCGCTTTCGGCATCAGGGTCTGCAGATCGTCCGCCGTCGGCGCCTGGAAGTGATATTTCTTCAGCAGGGCGGCATATTCCGGCGTCGCGCTGTATTTTTTCAGCGCCTCTTCGAGGGCGGTTTTCACCTCAGAATTGCCTTTTTTAACGCCAAAGCCGTTCAGCACCGGATAGATCAGCGTGTCAGAGGAGATAACCACCCGGTCACCCAGTTTTTCCACCACCCCGCGCGCCACGGCGGCGTCGGTGATCTGCGCATCCACCGCGCGCGACAACAGCGCCTGGGTGGTCTGCGGGTCGGTGGTATAAACGCTCAGCGCAATCGGCTTCAACCCCTTCTTCACGCAGTAGTCGGCGGAAAGCTTCTGCAATTGCGCCAGCCACGAGGTGGCGCCCATCGAGCCGATTTTATGCCCGCAGAAGTCCTCCGGGGTCTTAGGCTGGTAGTCGCCGCCTTTGCGGGCGAGGATCGCTTCCCCACTTTTCAGGTACGGCACCATATCGATCACCTTCAGGCGTTCGGCGGTAATGTACATCGACGAGTTGGTGATATCGAAGCGCCCACCCTGTAGCCCGGGGATCAGGTTGGGGAAGCGGGTATCGATATTCACTGCTTCACGGCCCATAGTCTTCGCCAGACCATCGAGCAGCTCGATGTCAAAACCGGCTGGCTTATTGTTTTCCATGTACTCGTAAGGAAAAAAGGTCATGTCCGAACCGGCGGTGATCTTACCGCTTTGCTGAAAGGCCAGTGCGCTAAAGGATGTCAGAGCAGCCGCTGCGCAGAGCAGCAGGGTCAGCGGGCGTGGTGCGAAAATGCGTGTCATAAAACCTCCGGAGTGTGGGCAAATTACATGCTGGCGCGATCGGCGCCGGCCTGCTGAACAAAAAACGAAGCGCCGCGCGGCTTCTGCGGCAGACGAAGCTGGTTATTGGTGCTGCGCACCAGACCGCTCTCTTCTCCCGCGACCAGGTGGCCGGCATGGCGGCTCGGCAGCGGGTTTTCGCCGTAGGGTAGCGCATCCTCCGCGGCGTAGACGCTGATGAACAGGGTGCGCGGCAGGGCGGTTTCGTTGGGACTGGAGGCGTGCAGCAGGCGGGTATGCATAAAGCAGACTGAGCCCGCCGGGCCAAAACAGGCCTGCGGCTGCTGGCAGTGCGTCGCCACCACCTCATCATCCACCGCCCCCGTGAAGCGCCCCTCCTGCCAGTGGGACCACAGCGGCCCCTGATGACTGCCCGGCACCACGTTGAGCGGACCATTCTCTGGCGTCACCTCGCTGACCATCAGCAGGGCGGTGATGATGTCGTCATTGCTGTGTGGGGTGAAAAGGAAATCCTGATGCCATTTCACCTCGGTGGCGGTGTGCGGCAGCTTGGAGTTAATTTTGCTGTGATGAAAGCGGGTGCCGCTGCCGCCGATCAGCTGCGCGGCGATGGTCGCCATCCGTGAGTTCAGCGCAGTATGGCGATAGGCCTCGGAGATCTCCGTCGGGGAGGCGACCCGGCGCAGCGACGGATGGTCAGGAGCATGATCGCGCTCGATATCGAAGCGTGGCCGCCCGTCGAGGGTTTCTCCCCACACCGTCGCGTGACCGCGGCTCTCCTCGACCCAGCCGTCGAAATCGCTCTGCAGGGCGGCGATGTCGGCGCTGGAAAGCACCTCTTCGACCACCAGAAAACCCTGCTGATGAAACTGATCAATTTGCCACTGCGCAATCATAGTTTTTCCTCTTCACGTTCCGATAGTTAAGCCAGAGAAACATCTTTGAGAAAGGCCTCGACCCGCGGGTGTTGCCCGCTACGCATCGCCTGCGGCGTGTCATCGCACACCACCCGGCCTTTCTCCATAAACACGATCCGGTCGGACACTTTGAAGGCGAAGTTCATCTCGTGGGTGACGATGACCATGGTGATGCCTTCGTGGGCCAGGGATTCGATAACCTGCAGCACTTCATTCACTTTTTCCGGATCCAGCGCCGAGGTGGGCTCATCGAACAGCATGATCTGCGGACGCATCATCAGGGCGCGGGCGATCGCCACCCGCTGCTGCTGTCCGCCGGAGAGCTGGTGCGGATACTTCCAGGCGTGCTCCAGCATGCCCACTTTGTGCAGCAGTTCGCAGGCGTGCTGGCGGAGCTCCGCGTCACTTGCCAGATGGTGATAGCGCGGGGCCAGCAGCAGATTGCCGAACACGGTCAGATGCGGGAACAGGTTAAAGCTCTGGAACACCATGCCGATGTTCAGGCGATGTTCGGCATTCTCCATAAAGCGCGGCTTCTGCTGCCCCTGGCGGTCGAGGTGAATAAAGGGTTGGCCGTTAATCTGAATTTCGCCGTTATCGATCTGCTCAAGACCGTTCAGCAGGCGAATGAGGGTGGTTTTCCCCGAGCCTGACGGACCGATGACCGAGACCACCTCGCCGGGCTGGATCTGCAGGCTCACCGCCCCCAGCACTTCGACGTTGTTGTAGGCCTTATGCAGCTTAGAGGCCTGCAGCGCCGGCTCATGACTCTGGGTGACGCTGCGCGCCATCGCCGGGCGGCGGGCGCTGGCCAGCCGCTGCATCTCGGCATCTACCGGACGAGCGGTATTGCGCTGGGTCACGTCAAGGTAGTTCTCCAGCCGTTTCAGCAGAAAATCGAACACCGTGACGATAAAGATGTAATAAAACGCCACGGCCGTCATCGTCTCCATGACCAGAAAGTTCTGCGAGTAGAGCTGCTGGCCGACCATTAATATTTCGGTCAGGGATATCACCGACACCAGCGAACTGAGCTTCACGATGGCGATATATTCATTGGCCAGCGCCGGCAGGGCGACGCGCAGCGCCTGGGGGATGATCACCCGCCACTGGATCCCGGCGTAGCGCAACCCCAGGGCCCGTGCGGCTTCGCTCTGCCCGCGAGGGATGGAGAGCAATCCGCCGCGGTGGATCTCGGCGATATAAGCCGCTTCGCTGAGGACCATCGCCAGCAGGCCGGCCCAGAAGGGATCGTTCAGCACCGGGGCGAAGGAGGGCAGCGCCTGCGGCATGTTGTAGACAAAAATCAGCAGGACCAGCAGCGGCATACTGCGAAATAACCAGATATACAGCCGGGCTGGGGTGGATAACCAGCCGCGCGGCGACTGTTTGGCCAGCGCCAGAATAAATCCGAGCACAATACTGCAGCCCCAGGTCAGCAGACTTAATTTAATGACGGTCCAGGTGGCCCACCAAAAATCGGCATCGCTGAGCAGGCTTAACATGTAGTTCCAGTTAAACGTCATGGGCTATTTCACTCGTCATAATTATCAAAAATGAAAGTGGCTCGGCTGTGCCGTAATGGGGAGCCACCGGTATTCATCGTGCGAATACACTATGCTGGCAGGATGCTTTCAGAGGCAATTAGTAAATTTTTGGTCTTTAAGTTTAAAAAAACTATACAGAGATATTAACGATATGGAATTTAAAGTGATTGTTAGGATACTTTGCGTAAACAATTTAAAAACAATGACTGTAATTCAATAACGCTATTTTGCGCAGACAGGTTATTTTGCGCGAAACTGGGGCAGGCGCTGCCAGTCTGGCGTGCAGCGTGGCGCATGATGGTGCAATGGTGGAAATAAACCACGCGGGCGTAGAGCAATAATAAATATTGTCGCCCCTTGTCGGGCAATGCGCCGCGCTTTTCCGGGGGTGGCACGCGGATTGCTTGGGACTTAGAGGAAAACTATTCCCCGTGTACGCCGGACCATATTTTATCAATGGTGATGCTATGAACCGATTTACCCTGAAGCAGCTCAAATATTTCGTCACCGTGGTGGAGACGGAGAGTATCGCCGAGGCCTCCCGCCAGCTGCACATTGCGCAGCCGTCGATTTCGATTGCCATCAAGAATCTGGAGAGCACCTTCGACCAGCAGCTGTTTATTCGCCACCATGCGCAGGGCGTTTCGCTCACCTCCAGCGGTCGGCGGATCTACGATAAAGCGAAAGAGCTGCTGCGCCTGTCCTGGGAGTTCGAACAGAATTCGCGAGCGGATAAAGAGCTGGTTTCTGGCATGATCTCCATCGGTTGCTTCGAATCGGTGGCTCCGCTGTATATGCCGAAGCTGGTGGCCGGGTTTAAGAAATGCTATCCGGAAATCACCCTGCATCTGTACGACGGCGAACAGCATGAGCTGATGCATGGCCTGCACCGCGGCCGCTTCGACCTGGCGCTGGTTTACGATCTGGAGCTCGGCCATTCGATCAATAAAGAGCGGCTCAATGCCCCGCATAAACCCTACGCGCTGCTGCCCGCCGCGCATCCGCTGGCGCAGAAGGCGCAGGTGACGCTGCAGGAGCTGAGCCGCGAGCCGATGATCCTCCTCGATGCGGTCCCCAGTAAAAATTATTTTATCTCCATCTTTAAGGAAAAGGGTTATCACCCGGAAGTGGCTTACAGTTCCCCCTCCATTGAAATGGTGCGCTGTATGGTGGGTCAGGGGTTGGGTTTTTCGGTGCTGGTCACCCGGCCCTGCTGCGATATGACCTACGATGGCGAAAGAGTGGTGCAGCGGGATATTGCCGACGAGATGCCCGCCTCGACCTTAATTATGGCGCATCTCGCGAATAATGAGCCCACGCGGCCGACGCAACTGTTTATGGATTATTGTCGCAGCATCGAATTAACCCCAACTCACGCCTGAAATAACGCCTGTCGATCCGGCAGGCATTATTTTTTGTCGTCACTCAGCCTCGTAAAATTCTATTCAGTCGATCGTTTTATAATATTTTACCAATTCGTCACAGTTAAATAACCTGAAAGCCGTCAATTCCGGCGACGTCGTCGGCAACTGTGCTTGAAGGATAGCGAAATGACTGAACAGATTACCGAGATCGATACCCTGGTGGTGGGCGCGGGGCAGGCGGGCGTCGCCATGAGCGAGCATCTGACCCGGCTGGATATCCCCCACCTGGTGCTGGAAAAGCAGGGTATTGCCCAGGCC
Source organism: Klebsiella sp. w6 (assembly GCF_033100215.1). Lineage (NCBI taxonomy): Bacteria > Pseudomonadati > Pseudomonadota > Gammaproteobacteria > Enterobacterales > Enterobacteriaceae > Klebsiella > Klebsiella sp. w6. The sequence goes on along the minus strand of NZ_CP136907.1, from coordinate 3,050,666 downwards.
TGGCGCAGCGGACGCTGGGATTCGCTGGTCGCCAACGGCCCGGCCTGGCACGATCGGTTCCCGGGCATGGTGTTCCCGGACTGCCCGGCAGACAGCTTTGTCGGCAAAGAGCAGGTGGCAGACTATTTTGCCGCCTATGCCCGCAGCTTCAATGCGCCGATCCGTACCGGGGTGGAGGTTTTCAGCGCCGAACGCCTCGTCGGACGGCCGGGCTTTCGTATCGACACCTCGCAGGGGGTGATTGAAGCGCAGCGGATCGTAGCGGCCACCGGGCCGTTTCAGCGGCCAGTGATCCCGGCCATCGCCCCACAGAGTCAGGCTATTCAGCAGCTCCACTCCGCGCACTATTTTAACCCGCAGCAGCTACCGGAGGGCGGTGTGCTGGTGATTGGCGCAGGCTCCTCCGGCGTGCAGATTGCCGATGAGCTACAGCGAGCCGGACGCGCGGTGTGGCTGTCGGTGGGAGCGCACGACCGCCCGCCGCGTCGCTATCGTCAGCGCGATTTTTGCTGGTGGCTCGGGGTGCTGGGAATGTGGGATGCCGCGGCCAATGCGCCGGGTAAAGAGCATGTCACTATCGCGGTGAGCGGCGCGCGCGGCGGCCATACCGTCGATTTTCGCCAGCTGGCGCATCAGGGGGTCACGTTAGTGGGGCAGACCCGCGGCTTTGACGGTGACAAAGCACTGTTTCACCACGACCTGGCGGAGAATATCCGCCGCGGCGATGCCTCCTACCTTGCGCTGCTCGACGCCGCGGACGCGTGGGTGGCCCGCAACGGTATGGACCTGCCCGAAGAGCCCTCCGCCCGCGAATTTCTGCCCGATCCGGCCTGCCTTACCGACCCGCTGCTCAGTCTCAATCTGGCGGAGGCCGGGATCGGCACCATCATCTGGGCGACGGGCTACACCACCGACTATCGCTGGCTGAAGGTCAACGCCTTCGATGACGCACAGCGGCCACAGCATCACCGCGGCGTATCGACGGAGCCGGGCGTCTATTTCCTCGGCTTGCCGTGGCTCTCGCGGCGCGGGTCCACCTTTATCTGGGGCGTCTGGCACGATGCCAAATATATTGCCGACCAGATCGCCATTCAGCGCCAGTACCAGCGTTACCAGCCGTCCTGTTAACCGTTTTCCTTAAGGAGTGCTTTGATGCCAACTCATACCCGTATTCGCATGTTTAACACCAAAGAGACCTACCCGAACCAGGCGCTGAACAACGATCTGTGCCAGGCGGTGCGGGCCGGCAATACCGTCTACGTTCGCGGCCAGGTTGGCACCGATTTCGCCGGCAATCTGATTGGCCTCGGCGACCCCCGGGCGCAGGCGGAGCAGGCAATGAAGAATGTTGAACAGTTGCTGAAAGAGGCGGGAAGCGACCTCTCGCATATCGTCAAGACCACCACTTATCTGATCGATCCCCGCTATCGCGAGCCGGTCTATCAGGAGGTGGGCAAATGGTTAAAAGGCGTCTTTCCCATCTCCACCGGGGTGGTGGTGTCGGCCCTCGCGCAGCCGCAGTGGCTGATGGAGATTGACGTTACGGCGGTGATCCCTGACGACTGGCAGGGGGAGGCAGCAGAATGACTCTCTCTATTAGCGCCCGCTGCCCGGAATCAGGTCAGTTGGGCATTGCCATTAGTTCGTCGAGCATGGCCGTGGGATCGCGCTGTCCGTGGCTATTGCCCGGTGTCGGCGCGGTCGCCAGTCAGAACATAACCTTACCGTCGCTGGGGCCGCATATTCTTGGTGCGCTTGAGGCGGGGGCCTCCGTTGAGCAGGCTCTGAACCTGGCCCTGGCGGAGGACCGCTTCCGCGAATATCGCCAGGTCGCGGCGATTGATGCCAACGGTGAAGTGGCGGCGTTCAGCGGGGAACATACTCTCGGGATCGGTGGCACCCTGGCGGGAGATAACTGCGTGGCGGCGGGCAACATGCTGGCCAGTCACGAGGTGATCGCCGCGATGGTGGCCGCCTTCGAGACGGCGAGCGGTGAACTGGCCAGCCGGCTGCTGGCCGGGCTGCGCGCGGGGATTGCCGCCGGGGGCGAGGCCGGCCCGGTCCACTCGGCGGCGGTGAAGGTGGTGGACGATTACCCGTGGCCGGTGGTCGATCTGCGTATTGACTGGGCGGAGACGGATCCGCTGGCGGCCCTTGAGCAACTGTGGCTGGCCTGGGAGCCGCAAATGGACGCCTATATTACCCGGGCGCTCGACCCTCGCGATGCGCCCGCCTATGGCGTCCCCGGCGATGAATAACATCCTCGCCGCGCTGCTGGCTTTTGACACCACCAGCCGCCATTCGAACCTGGCGATGATCGACTGGATCGCCGATTTTCTCGCTGCCCGCGGCGTGGCGTCCCGCCGCTTTTATGACCCGTCGGGCGGTAAGGCCAATCTCTACGCCCGGCTGGGGCCGTCCGGCGGCGGTGGGGTGATGCTCTCGGGCCACACCGACGTGGTCCCGGTGGACGGCCAGGCCTGGAGCGTTCCGCCTTTCAGCCTCACCGAGCGCGATGGCCGCTACTATGGCCGCGGCAGCGCCGATATGAAGGGGTTTCTCGCCTGCGTGCTGGCGGCAGTGGATGACTTTCTGGCGGCGCCGCTGCGCATGCCACTGCATCTGGCCTTCTCCTATGACGAAGAGGTCGGCTGTCTCGGCGTGCGCAGCCTGGTGGATTTTCTGCAGGCCTCGCCGGAGAAACCGGCGCTGTGCCTCATCGGCGAGCCGACGGAGATGCAGCCGGTGTTCGGTCATAAAGGCAAACTGGCCATGCGCTGCTGCATCGAGGGGCAGGCCTGCCATTCGGCCTATGCCCCGCAGGGGGTGAACGCCATCCGCTACGCGGCCAGGCTGATCAACCACCTGGATCGGCTGGGCGTGCGTCTGGCCCGGCAGCAGGACAGCCGCTTTTCGCCGCCCTTCAGCACGCTGCAGGTGGGCACCATTCAGGGTGGGGCCGCGCTGAATATTGTTCCGCAGTCCTGCCGCTTTGATTTTGAGATCCGCTACCTGCCGGGGATGCGTCCCGAAGCGGTCACCGAGGCGCTGGCGGCCTACGCCCGCCGCCAGCTGCTGCCGGAGATGCGCCGGGTAGGCAGCGGGAGCGACATCCAGTTCCAGCTGTTAAGCCACTATCCGCCGCTGCTCAGCGATCCGCAGTCCGACTTCGCCCGCTGGCTGTCACAGTGGTGCGGCAGCGATCGCTTCTCCACCGTGGCGTTCGGCACCGAAGGAGGGCTGTTCGATGAGATGGGCGTCGCGACCCTGGTCTGCGGACCGGGCAGCATGGCCCAGGGCCATAAGGCCGATGAGTACATCAGCATCGCGCAGACCGAGCGCTGTATGACGATGCTGAGACAGCTTTGCGCGTGGATGCGTGCCGAACCGGCGGAACCGCTCACCTGATCCCTCAACACAGGAACCCAAGCGATGCACAATCAACACTCTCCCCACATCGATCAAGCGACCATCGACCGCTGGCAGGCGGATGGCGCGGTGTTATTAAAAGGCGTCTTTACCCCCTGGGTCGATCGCCTCGCCGAGGGGGTCACGGCGCTGATGGCCAGCCCCAGCGAGTATGGTCATGCGCGCACGGTGATCCCCAAAGATGGTTCGCCGCCTTTTTTTCAGGACTACTGCAACTGGTCGCGGATCCCGGCGTTTAGCGAGTTTGTCTTTCAGTCAGCGGCCGCCGAGATCGCGGCGGCGCTGATGCAGTCGCAGACGGCGAAATTTTTCCATGAACATACGCTGGTCAAACCGGCCGGAGGCAGCACGGTGACTCCCTGGCATCATGACCAGCCCTACTATTGCGTCTCCGGCAGACAGAACGTCAGCTTCTGGATCCCGCTGGACCCGGTGGCGGAGGCCACCTCGCTGCGCTGCATTCGCGGGTCGCATCGCTGGGAGGAGGAGTTCAGTCCTACCCGTTTCAATGGCACTAAGCTTTACGAGCACACCCGGTTCAGCACCCTGCCGGATATCGACGCCCATGAGGACGAATACGATATCGTCAGCTGGGCGCTGGAGCCGGGGGATGCGGTGGCCTTCCATTTCCGCACCGTCCATGGCGCCCGCGGCAACCCCGGCGCGCGGGCGCGACGGGTCTTCTCCGCCCGCTGGGTGGGGGATGACGCCGCGTTTGCCGATCGCGGTGGCGTGACATCGCCACCGTTCCCCGAGCTGACCCTGCGGGACGGCGACCCGCTGGATTCCCCGCTGTTCCCCCAGGTTTGGCCGCGGGCGTGAGCCACTGGCGGCGGGATCTGCTATGATCCCGCCTTTCGCTGTCTGGAGCCTGTCGATGTTCAACGACGCCATTGTTTATGATCGCTACGGGCCGCCGGCCGCGGTGCTGACCCTGAAACGCCTGCCGCTGGCGCCGCTGGCGGGCGGACGGGTGCGGGTCAGGATGCGCTATGCCCCGGTGAATCCCTCGGATTTGATCCCCGTGACCGGCGCCTATCGCCACCGCACCCGACTGCCGGCCGTCGCCGGCTATGAAGGCCTTGGCGAGGTGGTCGCCGCGCCATACGGCAGCCGGCTGTCCGCGGGACAGCGGGTACTGCCTCTGCGCGGAGGCGGCACCTGGCAGCGGTTTATCGATCTGGATGAGACCTGGCTGGTGCCGGTGCCGCCAGCGGTTGACGATCTGCTGGCCGCCCGCGGGTATATCAATCCGCTGACGGCTATGCTGATGCTCAAGCGCTGGCCGGTTGCCGGAAAACACCTTGTGCTGACCGCGGCATCGTCCTCCTGCGCCAGTCTGCTGGGACAGTGGGCGCTGGCGATGGGCGCCCGCTCGGTGAGCGGGATTATTCGCTCGCCGCAGCACCGGGCGCGCCTGGAACAGGCCGGGATCTATCCGATCCTCGATACCGACCGGGCGCTGATGGAGAAGGTCAGCCAGCACAGCGATCTGGTGTTTGACGCGGTGGGCGGCGAACTGGCGAATACGCTGCTGTCGGTGCTGCCCGCATCGTCGATCCTGATCTCCTATGGGCTGTTATCCGGGCAGCCGCTGACCCAGACGCGCGGTAGCGCGACGGTGCGCAAGTTTCATCTGCGGGAGGCGCTGCCGACACTCAGCGTGGCGGCGTGGCGGGCGGCGTTTGACGAGATTTGGCTGCGCTTGCCAACGACCACCCAGCCGCCGGCCCAGCGCATAGCGTTGAACGACTGGCGGGAGGCAATTACCGCCGCCGACCAGCCGGGAAGAGGCGGAAAAATCCTGCTCGATTTCACCGCCGGTTAAGATTACTTTTTCTTCTCGCCAAGGGTTGGGGTTTCGTCAAAGAAGTTCCACGGCTTCAGCAGGGCGTGCGCCCACTCGGTCGGCATGATCGGCCACTCTTCGGCGCGCGCCACGTGAGTGGTGCCGGTGGTGATCCACACGACGTCATCGTGGTTAGTCAGCGGCTCATCATCCTTTGCGTACTGCCCTAAGCCGGTATCCTGGGCGGAACGGTTCGGGTATTTCCCTTCCGGATAACGCTCTGTCGGGTGGTAGCGCGTCACCCACAGCTGTTTATCCATAAAGCTCAGGCGATGGTAGATCCACTCGTCCGGGGCGAACTTCGCGCCGGTCGCCGCCGGGTGCGTACCGCCGGCATACGGGATGATCTGATAAGAGACCGGGTTACCCATGCGGTTCTCTTTGCTGGTGTTGCTCAGCAGGCGAATGGTTCCCGGGTCGAATTTCTGCGCCGCTTTCTGCTCGCTGTCAATGGTGTACTGATTCACCTGCATGGTACTGGTGCGCGGGCCACCGGCGGTGTTGGGCTTCACTTCAGGATCCATCGCCACCAGGGTGTTGTTTTCGCCGTCCACGTCGAGGTCGAGGCGGAAGTTATAGATGTGCTGATGGGTAGTGCCGACAATATTATGGTCGATCAGCGTCCCGTAGCGGGTATCCTCTTTGGCGCTGGGGTCATGCATGGTCTTCGCCATCACGCCTTTAACGGCTTCAATGCCGGTGGCGCCGGCGTCGATACCGATGGTGCCGTTGTCGTGGAACACCCAGTCAAAGATATAGTCGTAGTTGCCGACGGTACTGATCCAGCGCACCACCAGCTCCCGGCGCTCGGTACTGACGTTGGGCTTGCCCATCTCCAGGTGCTTATATTCTGGCCCGGCATAGCGTTCGAATATGGCGACCGCGCCTGGAATAGTGGTCGGTTTGCCGGTGTAATCAGCGATGGTTTCATCCAGCAGTACCGCATTCGATGGCGCGTCCTTGCCGCGGACAATCGGCGAGGTCAGGGTGCCCATGCCGTAATCGCCGGAGTCCAGATAGGCTTTGAAATACCAGCCGACGTCCGGGTCGCCGTAGGGGACGATCATCCCGCCCAGGGAACCTTCATACATCACCTGGCGTTTTTTGCCGTTATCGTTGTAGGTCACCGTCGAGAGAATTGGCCCGACGCGTGAGTTCAGGCGCAGGTGGAAATCCCAGTTCTGCCAGTGAATGGTATCCCCGGTGATTGTGTAGTTTTTGCCTTCCGGTTCGGTTATCTCCAGCGGTTTCACCGCCGGGGCGTTGCGGTCGCGGCCATCATACGGACGGGGCTCCATCGGTACCGGGATAACCGGGCCTTCCTCAATTTTGATAATTTTCTTCGCTTCAAGGTCGACCACCGCCACCAGGTTTTCAATCGGGTGCGCCCAGTAGTTGCCGTCGCCGGTATCGAGATAACTGACCACCTTCAGCAGACGCGCATCCTGCTGCAGGCCATCTTTGCCATCAAAATAGCCGACGGTGAGCGGGGTGGTGACCACTTTACTGGGATCGGTAATACCGTGCTTTTTCAGCACCTCAGCGAACTCGCTGCTGGCATTGATGATGTTCTGCACGCTGACAAAATCATCGAGCAGTACCATCCCGTGGGCGCCTTTAACTGGCGTCCAGGAGAGGATTTTTTTGTTTTGCAGATCGACGACGGCTTCAATCACGTGTTTGCCATCCAGCATCACCACATCGGCGGTGCGCGGTGAATCGACCGGCGTACCCTGCAGGGCAAAGGCCCACACCGCCGCTTTATCCGGCTCGTGCAGGGAAATTTCGGTAAAGCGGGTATTGGGCTGGAATTCCGGCGCGGCTTTAACAATGGTCACCGCTTCACTGATTTCCGCCGCCGAGAGCGAGTTTAACGGGTGAGGGCGCTTTTCCACCTGGAAGGTCTGATCGAGACCGGACTGGAATACATCGTTGATAAAGGTATCGGAGACCCAGGCTTTACCTTCCTTCATTACTACCGGCACCTGTAGATCAAGGGGTTTACCGTTGACGATCACCGTTTTGGCGCCGGGTTTTACTTTGACGTAAGCGCCGTCTTTTATCAGGGTGAACATTTGCGCGTAGTCATCCCACTGCACATCGGCGCCGAACGCCTGCAGCGTTTTATCCAACGGCACCATGTGCGCTTCGCTACCGTGAGCGAAGACCGGTGATTGCCAGGCGCAAACCACCGCGACAGCCAGCGCCAGCGCGGTTTTACGAGGAGAAAATTTCAAGCCGTTTGCCATAGTGACCTCATCTTATTGTTGTGTTGTCTCTTGCCGCTGCGAATGTCGGCTTTGTCACCCTTAAGCTACCAGCCAGCGGCGCCGGGGCGTTTGTTTGCTTTTGCCAGCTTGTTTGTCAGTTTTGCCAGACGGACGTAAAAAATGCCTCCGCAGAGGCATTGAGAACGTGCGCCGATTTTTTTGCCGGGTGGCGGCTGACGCCTTACCGGGCCTACAGCCCCTACAGATCCAAATCATCGCTGGCGCTGGGGCCGCTGAAACTGCCGGTGCTGGCCGGAGCCCGGGGGTACAGGGGGCGGCGGCGACTGGCCGCCCCCTGTGCGCTCCCTGCGCCATGAGTGACATAACGCAGACGATTAATCGGGAGCGCAATGTGCGCTGAAGCCACAGATAACATAAAGGACTTCCCGGGGCGAAACCGTTGCAAACCGATTGCAGGATCAATGGCTCAAGGATCGGCCAACAGAGCGCCAGCGGTCTATTTTCCGCTATTACGCCGGAAAATCCCCTTGCTGGCGCGCCACCAGGGTCAGAATGGAATACAGCGCCACCGCCTGCTGGTGCTGGTTGAAAATCTCCACCGCCCATTCCACCACGCCGGTGGCTTTCTCATCGGCGCTACGCTGACGCTTAACGGTTTTACGCTTACAGGTCAGGCGAACCTGAATGGTGTCTCCCGGTTTGACCGGCTCAATAAAGCGCAGGTTTTCCATCCCGTAGTTGGCGATAACCGGCCCGACGCCGGCATCGACGAACAGTCCGGCCGCAGCGGAGATCAGGAAATAACCGTGGACCACCCGCTCGCCGAAAATCGACTCGGCGGCGGCGATTTTGTCCATGTGCGCATAGAAATGGTCGCCGCTCAGGCAGGCGAAGTTAACGATATCCGCTTCGGTGAGGGTTCTCCGCGGGGTTAATAAGCTATCGCCAGGCTGGATCTCTTCGAAGTATTTACGGAACGGGTGAATGCGGTCTTCGCTAACCTGCGCGCCACGCACCCACTGCTGGCCGATGGTCGCCAGCATCGTTGGGCTGCCCTGGACCGCGGTACGCTGCATATAGTGTTTCACCGAGCGCAGCCCGCCAAGCTCTTCTCCGCCGCCCGCGCGGCCAGGGCCGCCGTGTACCAGCTGCGGCAGCGGCGAGCCGTGGCCGGTCGACTCTGCCGAGGACTCCTCGTTAAGGATCTGAATACGACCATGGGCGCGCGCGGCGCCAAGGATAAACTCGCGCGCCAGCTCGCCGCTGGCGGTGACCAGCGTACCAGCCAGACTGCCACCGCCGGCGCGTGCCAGCGTCAGCGCATGCTGGCGGTCGCGATACGGCATCAGCGTCGCTACCGGGCCAAAGGCTTCAATGGCGTGAACCTCTGGCGTTTCATCCGGCTGCGGGCAGTACAGCAGGGTCGGCGGGAAGAACGCGCCATCAGCATTAAGATCTGCCTGTCCGCCGAGCAGCGCTTCACAGCCGGCGGCGATCAGTTTATTGACGTTATCCTGCACGTCCTGACGCTGCTCGGTGTTGACCAGCGCCCCCATCTTTATGCCTTCCTGCGCCGGGTCGCCGACGGTGATTTTTTGCAACCGGGCGATCAGCGCTTCACGTACCGCATCGATTTGTGCGTGCGGCACGATGATGCGACGGATAGCGGTACATTTTTGCCCGGCTTTCGCCGTCATCTCGCGGACCACTTCCCGAATAAACAGCGCGAATTCCGGTTGCTCCGGGGTGACATCTTCGCCTAAAACGCAGCAGTTGAGCGAATCTGCTTCCATGGTAAAGGGAATCGATTTGGCCACCAGGTTAGGATGCGACCGTAGCTGCTGGCCGGTGGCGGCAGAGCCGGTAAAGGTCACCACGTCCTGGCTATCGAGATGGTCGAGAAGATCGCCCGCGCCGCCGCAAATCAGGCTGATGGCGCCTTCCGGCACCAGGCCGCTGTCGACAATCGCTTTCACCATCGCCTGGGTAAGCTGGGCGGTAGCGGTGGCCGGTTTAATGATCGCCGGCATGCCGGCAAGCCAGGTCGGCGCCAGTTTTTCCAGCATTCCCCAGCAGGGGAAGTTGAAGGCGTTGATATGGACGGCGACGCCTGATTTCGAGGTCAGCACGTGACGCGCGGCAAAACCCCCTTGTTTGGAGAGCGGGATCAGCTCGTCCTCCGGCCACAGGAGATCGTCCGGCAATTCGCGACTACCGAGCCCGGCATAGGTGAAAAGGGTCCCGATGCCGCCTTCAATATCCACCCAGCTGTCGGCGCGAGTGGCGCCGGTTTGCGCGGAGATGGCGTAGAACTCGTCTTTCTGCTCCAGCAGCCGTTTTGCTACCGCTTTTAACATCGCGCTGCGTTCAATAAAGGTCATGGCTTGCAGAGCTTTACCGCCGCGCTCAATCGCGAAGCGGCGCGCCTGCGCCATATCCAGGCCTTCACTGGTCACCTCCCACAGCGCCGCGCCGGTGATGGCGTGATGGATAGTACGGGCGCGGCCCCGGCCGGTCTGCCAGGCGCCGGATAAGTAGCTGGCTAACTGCTGCATCGCAAATCTCCAAATATGTTACGTGTGATATCTATAAATAGTTCTTTTATGAATCATAAAAATCAAGTCTGTATTTAATAATTTATTAACATTGTGATCGGCGGCTGGCGGGGCGTTGCGTTTATGATACTGATTTATCAGCTGTTTACAAAAGGTTTTGCGGTTAGCATCACAAAAGGAGCAAACAAAATTTGTGGTTTTATTTAACCAATATGTAACCTTCAATAAACAAAGTGATTCACAAAAATGTTTTTGTTGTGAATATCGGAATCATAAAGGTGATGACGTGACAGAAGAACAACGCTTTGACCAGCGCATCGCGCAGGAAACGGCCATCGAACCGCAGGACTGGATGCCGGATGCCTACCGTAAGACCTTGATTCGGCAGATAGGCCAGCACGCGCACTCGGAAATCGTCGGCATGCTGCCGGAAGGCAACTGGATCACCCGCGCGCCGACGCTGCGCCGCAAAGCGATCCTGCTGGCTAAGGTACAGGATGAGGCCGGGCATGGGCTTTATCTCTATAGCGCCGCGGAAACGCTGGGCTGCGCGCGGGAAGACCTGTATCAGAAAATGCTCGACGGGCAGATGAAATATTCCTCCATTTTTAACTACCCGACCCTGAGCTGGGCGGATATCGGCGTGATCGGCTGGCTGGTCGATGGCGCGGCCATCGTCAACCAGGTGGCGCTGTGCCGGACCTCCTATGGCCCCTATGCCCGGGCGATGGTCAAAATCTGCAAAGAAGAGAGCTTTCACCAGCGTCAGGGTTTTGAAGCCTGCATGGCGCTGGCGCAGGGCAATGACGCGCAGCGGCAGATGCTGCAGGACGCCATTAACCGCTTCTGGTGGCCGGCGCTGATGATGTTTGGCCCCAACGACGACAACTCGCCGAACAGCGCCCGCAGCATGGCGTGGAAAATCAAACTGCACTCCAACGACGAGCTACGTCAGCGCTTCGTCGATAACACCGTGCCGCAGGTAGAGATCCTCGGTATGACCGTCCCGGACCCGGATTTGCGCTTTGACGAAGCCAGCGGCCACTACCGCTTCGGCGAAATCGACTGGCAGGAATTTAACGAGGTGATTAGCGGCCGTGGGATTTGCAATCACGAGCGGCTGGCCGCCAAGCGTAAGGCCTGGGAAGAGGGCGAGTGGGTGCGCGAGGCCGCGCTGGCCCATGCGCAAAAACAGCAGGCCCGCAGCGCGGCATGAGGAGAGACAACATGAGCAAAGTTTACTGGCCGTTATATGAAGTGTTCGTTCGCAGCAAACAGGGGTTATCCCATCGTCACGTCGGCAGTCTGCACGCCGCTGATGATCAAATGGCGCTGGAGAATGCCCGCGATGCTTATACCCGCCGCAGCGAAGGCTGCTCAATTTGGGTGGTGAAGGCCAGCGAAATCGTTGCTTCGCAGCCGGAAGAGCGCGGCGAATTCTTCGACCCGGCGGAAAGCAAAGTCTACCGTCATCCGACTTTCTATACCGTGCCGGATGGCATGGAACACATGTGAGGCGGCGATGAATACCCCTAACCCCGTAGCCACCTACGCCCTGCGGCTTGGCGACAATGGTCTGGTTCTGGCCCAGCGTTTAGGCGCCTGGTGCGGCCATGCTCCCGAGCTCGAGATCGATCTTGCGCTGGCCAACATCGGCCTCGACCTGCTCGGCCAGGCGCGCAATTTTTTAAGCTATGCCGCCGAGCTTAACGGCTGCGGCGACGAAGATACGCTGGCTTTTGGTCGCGATGAGCGCCAGTACAGCAACCTGCTGCTGGTGGAGCAGCCAAACGGCAATTTTGCCGACACCATCGCCCGCCAGTTCTTTATCGATGTCTGGCACGTCGCTCTGTTCAGCCGCCTGGTGAACAGCCGCGACACGCAGCTGGCGGCCATTGCCGCCAAAGGGCTGAAAGAGGTGCGTTACCACCAGCGCTTTAGCCGCGGCTGGCTGGAGCGTCTGGGTAACGGCACCGAGTTATCAAATCGCAAAATGCAGCAGGCGGTCGACAATCTGTGGCGCTTCACCGGCGAACTGTTCCTTGCCGATGAAGTGGATCTCAGCCTGGTTGAGCAGGGCATTGCGGTTGATCCGCGCGAGCTTCAGGCCGAATGGCAAAGCGCGGTACACACGGCGCTGCTCGACTCCGGCTTACAAATCCCGCAGGAAGCGGCCTTCCGCAGCGGCGGCAAACAGGGGCTGCACAGTGAACATCTCGGCCCGCTGCTGGCGGAGATGCAATATCTGCAGCGTTCGCATCCCGGCCAGCAGTGGTAAGTGAGGTGACTATGCAACGTCTTGCCGATATCGCTCCCGCTGAAGTTCGCACCATCTGGGGACTATTAAGCGCGATCCCGGATCCGGAAGTGCCGGTACTCACCATCACCGACCTCGGTATGGTGCGCAGCGTCGCGCGCCACGGCGACGGGTGGGTGATTGGCTTTACCCCGACCTATTCGGGCTGTCCGGCGACGGAGCATCTGCTGGGGGAGATCCGCGCGGTCATGAGCGAGCATGGCTTTCAGCCGGTACATATCGTCCTGCAGCTGGATCCGCCGTGGACCACCGACTGGATGAGTCTGGAGGCCCGCGAGCGCCTGCGCCAGTACGGCATCAGCCCGCCCCAGGGGCACGCCTGCCATGCGGACATGCCCGCTGAGGTGAGCTGTCCGCGCTGCGGCAGCACCCATACCTCGCTGATTAGCGAATTCGGTTCCACGGCCTGCAAAGCGCTCTATCGCTGCGACAGCTGCCGGGAACCTTTTGATTACTTTAAATGTATTTGAGGTTGCCATGACGACGTTCCATTCGCTTAAGGTGGCGAGAGTCGAGCCGGAAACCCGCGATGCGGTGACCATCACTTTTGCGATCCCGCAAGCCCTGCAGGCGGAGTACTGCTTTCGCCCGGGCCAGCATCTGACGCTAAAAGCCCGTCTGGGCGGTGAAGAACTGCGCCGCTGTTACTCCATTTGTCGCAGCCGCACGCCCGGCGAAATTAGCGTCGCGGTCAAAGCTATCGACGGCGGGCGCTTCTCGCGCTACGCCCAGCACGATATCCAGCAGGGTATGGAGCTGGAGGTGATGGTGCCGCAGGGGCATTTCGGTTATCAACCGCAGGCTGAACGGCAGGGTGAATATCTGGCGATTGCCGCCGGTTCCGGGATCACGCCGATGATGGCGATCATGAGCGCGACGCTGGCGACCGAGCCGCAAAGCCGCTTCACGCTGATCTACGGCAACCGCAGCAGCCATAGCATGATGTTCCGCCAGGCGCTGGCCGATTTAAAAGACCGCTATCCGCAGCGCCTGCAGGTGATACACCTGTTTAGCCAGGAGTCGATGGACAGCGATCTGCTACAGGGGCGCATTGACGGCGACAAACTGCGCCAGCTCGCTGACCATCTGCTGGATTTTAGCCGTTTCGACGAGGCTTTTATCTGCGGTCCGGCGGCGATGATGGATGAGGCGGAAGCGGCGTTACGTGAACTTGGCGTAGCGGAGAAATCGATTCATCTCGAACGCTTTAATACACCAGGCGGCAATGTGAAGCGCGCCGCCGGCGTGCAGGCGGAAGGGCGCACGGTGACCATCCGCCAGGACGGGCGCGATCGGCTTATTGCCCTCAGCGCCGAAGACGACAGCATCCTGGATGCCGCATTGCGTCAGGGCGCCGATCTGCCGTTCGCCTGTAAGGGCGGGGTATGCGCCACCTGTAAATGCAAAGTGCTACGCGGTGAAGTGGCGATGGCCGCCAATTACAGCCTGGAAGCAGATGAGCTGGCGGCGGGATATGTCCTGAGCTGCCAGTCGTTGCCGACCAGCGGCGATGTGGTGGTCGACTTTGACGCGCGGGGGATGGCATGAGTGACCTGCTGATCCACCGTCATGGCCGGGTGCTTCAGCTGACGCTGAACCGCCCGCAGGCCCGCAACGCGCTGAACAATGCCTTATTAACCCAGATTGCCGAGGCGCTGGAGGTTGCGGCCACTGATGACAGCGTCGGCGTCTGCGTTATCAGCGGCAACCCGCGTTTTTTCGCCGCCGGGGCTGACCTCAATGAAATGGCGGAAAAAGATCTGCCTGCCACCCTGGATGATATTCGCCCACGGTTGTGGACACGAATTGATGCTTTCACTAAACCGCTCATCGCTTCGGTCAACGGCTACGCGCTTGGCGCCGGCTGCGAGCTGGCCCTGCTGTGTGACCTGATTGTCGCCGGCGACAACGCCCGTTTTGGCCTGCCGGAAATTACCCTCGGCATTATGCCGGGCGCGGGCGGCACCCAGCGGCTGATCCGCAGCGTTGGCAAGGCGCTGGCCAGCCGGATGGTGCTGAGCGGCGAGAGTATTGACGCCCACCAGGCGCAGCAGGCCGGGCTGGTCAGCGATATCCATCCGGCGGCGTTAACCGATGAGTATGCCCTGAAGCTGGCCGCCACCATCGCCCGCCATTCGCCGCTGGCGCTACGGGCGGCAAAACAGTCGCTGCGCCTGTCGCAGGAAGTCAGCCTGCAGGCTGGTCTGCAACAGGAGCGTCAGCTGTTTAGCCTGCTGAGCGCCACCGAGGACCGCCGCGAAGGCATCGACGCCTTCTTACAAAAACGTACACCGGACTTTAAAGGACGCTAATCGTGGAAGCTTTCATTCTCAGCGCAGTGGAACAGGGCGTCATGACCATTACCCTCAATCGCCCGGACCGCCTCAACAGTTTTAACGATCTGATGCATCACCAGCTGGCGGAATGTCTGAAGCAGGCCGAGCGCGATGATGGCGTGCGCTGCCTGCTGATCACCGGCGCCGGCCGCGGCTTTTGCGCCGGCCAGGATTTGAACGATCGCAATGTCGACCCCAGCGGCCCACCGCCGGATCTCGGCATGTCGGTAGAACGCTTTTACAACCCGTTAGTGCGCCGTCTGGCGGCGCTGCCGAAGCCGGTTATCTGCGCGGTCAACGGCGTTGCCGCCGGAGCGGGCGCTACCCTGGCGCTGGGCTGCGATATCGTGCTGGCCGCGCGTTCGGCCAAATTTGTGATGGCGTTCAGCAAGCTCGGCCTGGTGCCGGACTGCGGCGGTAGCTGGTTCCTGCCGCGGGTGGCCGGCCGCGCGCGCGCGATGGGGCTGGCGCTGCTGGGCGACAGCCTCAGCGCGGAACAGGCCGCGCAGTGGGGGATTATCTGGCAACTGGTGGACGATTCAGAACTGGCGGATACCAGTCTGCAACTGGCGCGCCATCTGGCGGCGCAACCGACGTTTGGTCTTGGGCTGATTAAAAAGGCGCTGCTGGCCTCTGAAACCAACAGTCTCGACGCGCAGCTGGACCTGGAGCGCGATTATCAGCGTCTGGCCGGGCGCAGCGATGATTACCGCGAAGGGGTCAGCGCGTTTCTGGCCAAACGGCCACCACAGTTCAGCGGGAAATAGGCCATGACAACATCCTTAGCCACCGTGGCGGTGATCGGCAGCGGCACCATGGGAGCCGGTATTGCTGAAGTAGCCGCTGCCGCCGGACATCCGGTGCGTATTTTCGATATTAATCAAACCGCGATTGCCCAGGCGATCGACGGCATTGCTATGCGTCTGGCGTCACGGGTTGAGCGCGGCAAACTGGCGTCAGAGCAGGCTGATGCGCTGCTGGCGCGCCTGCATCCGGCTCACGATTTAGCCGCACTTGCCGATGCAGATTTAGTGATCGAAGCGGCCTCTGAACGGTTGGAAGTTAAAACGGCGCTGTTCGCGCAGCTGGCGGAGATCTGCGCGCCGTCAACGTTGTTGACCAGTAACACTTCGTCTATTTCGATTACCGCCATCGCCGCCGGGGTCAAAAACCCGGAGCGGGTGGCCGGGCTGCACTTTTTTAATCCGGCGCCGGTGATGAAGCTGGTCGAGGTGGTCAGCGGCCTGGAGACGTCTGCTGAGGTGGTAGAGCAGCTGTGCCAGTGCGTAAGCGGCTGGGGGAAACAGCCGGTACGCTGCCGCTCAACGCCCGGTTTTATTGTTAACCGCGTAGCGCGTCCATTCTACGCTGAGGCCTGGCGCGCGCTGGAAGAGCAGGTTGCCGCCCCGGAGGTTATCGATGCCGCTTTGCGTGACGGCGGCGGTTTTCCGATGGGCCCCCTGGCGCTGACTGATCTGATTGGCCAGGACGTCAATTTCGCCGTGACCTGTTCGGTGTTTAACGCCTTCTGGCAGGACCGCCGCTACCTGCCATCGCTCCTCCAGCAAGAGCTGGCGCTGGCCGGGCGGCTGGGTAAAAAGAGCGGTTACGGCGTCTATCGCTGGCCCGCTGAGACACTGCCGGACGCGGCGTTGCCGCCGGTTGCCAATGGCGCTCAATCCGTGATGACGATAAGTGACAGTGTCACTGAGCTGGACGAACTGCTGTTGCTGGAGACCGAAGGTGAGACCGCGCTGGCGCTAAGCGTTAAGCATCACCGCCCGGTGGTGGTGTATGACCTGTGCGCCAGCGATACGGTGGTGCTGGCCGCAGCGGCGACCAACGCGCCGGCGGTGACGGACAAAGCGGTGCACTACTTCCAGCAGCAGGGCAAGAAAGTGCTGCGTATTGCCGATTATCCCGGCCTGCTGGTGTGGCGCACGGTGGCGATGCTGATTAACGAAGCGCTGGATGCGCTGCAAAAAGGGATCGCCAGCCCGCAGGATATCGATACCGCGATGCGCCTTGGCGTCAATTATCCGCACGGCCCGCTGGCATGGGGAGAACGCCTTGGCTGGCGACGGGTGCTGCAACTGCTGGAGAACCTGCAACACCATTATGGCGAGGAGCGCTATCGTCCCTGTTCCCTGTTGCGCCAGAAGGCGCTGATGGAGAAGCACCATGAGCAATGATGCGTGGCGCAACGCGCGCGTGATGTACGAAAAAGATACCTGCGCCAGAAAGATGGGGATCGAACTTATCGAAATGGACGATGGTTTTGCGCAGATGAGCATGACCGTCTCGGCGGACATGCTTAACGGCCATCAAACCTGTCACGGCGGTCAGCTATTTACGCTCGCCGATACCGCTTTCGCTTACGCCTGTAACAGCCAGGGGCTGGCGGCGGTGGCTTCGGCGGCAAATATTGATTTTCTTCGTCCGGCGTTTGCCGGCGACAGGCTGGTCGCCACCGCAAGAGTCAAACAGCAGGGCAAGCTGACCGGCGTCTACGACATCGAAATTGTTAATCAACAGCAAAAGATTGTGGCCCTGTTCCGCGGCAAATCGCACCGTATCGGCGGCACAATCACGGGAGAAGTGTAATGCGCGACGCCTTTATTTGTGACGGGATCCGCACGCCGATTGGCCGCTACGGCGGCGCGCTGGCCGGCGTCCGCGCCGACGACCTGGCGGCGCTCCCGCTACGTGAGTTGCTGAGCCGTAACCCCGGGCTCGACCCGGCAGCAATTGATGATGTGATTTTCGGCTGTGCGAATCAGGCCGGTGAAGATAACCGCAACGTGGCGCACATGGCGACGCTGTTGGCCGGTTACCCGCATAGCGTGCCGGGCACCACGATTAACCGCCTGTGCGGATCGGGGCTGGATGCGATCGGCTTTGCCGCCAGGGCGATCAAAGCCGGCGAGGCCGATCTGTTGATTGCCGGCGGCGTGGAATCGATGTCTCGCGCGCCGTTCGTGATGGGAAAAGCCAGCGCGCCTTATCAGCGTCAGGCGGAACTCTTCGATACCACGATTGGCTGGCGTTTTGTGAACCCGCTCATGGCGCAACACTTCGGAACTGACAGCATGCCGGAAACGGCCGAGAATGTAGCTGAATTGTTAAATATCAGCCGGATCGATCAGGACGCTTTCGCCTGGCGCAGCCAGCAGCGTACGGCGCAGGCCCAGCGCGACGGCATTCTGGCGCAGGAGATCGTGCCGGTGCAGATCATCGGCAAGAAAGGGGCGGTCAGCGCGGTACGCGATGATGAGCATCCCCGCCCGGAAACCACGCTTGAGCAGCTGGCGAAACTGAAAGCGCCGTTCCGCCAGGGCGGCGTCATTACCGCGGGCAATGCTTCCGGCGTCAACGATGGCGCCGCGGCGCTGATCATCGCCAGCGAACAGCAGGCCGCTATCCAGGGGCTCACGCCGCGGGCGCGTATCGTGGCGATGGCGACGGCGGGTGTTGAACCGCGCCTGATGGGGCTGGGGCCGGTACCGGCGGTGCGTAAAGTGCTGGAGCGGGCCGGACTCAATATTAACGATATGGATCTGATTGAGCTGAATGAGGCCTTCGCCGCGCAGGCGCTGGGGGTGCTCAGACAGCTCGGCGTGCCGGATGATGCGGCGCATGTGAATCCCAACGGCGGCGCCATCGCGTTAGGCCATCCGCTGGGCATGAGCGGCGCGCGGTTAGCGCTGAGCGCCAGCCTTGAGCTGCAACGCCGGGGCGGGCGCTATGCGCTGTGTACGATGTGTATTGGCGTGGGTCAGGGCATTGCCATGATCCTCGAGCGAGTGTGAGCTAATTTACCTGCGAGTACCCTACAATGATAACTACTACAAAATTAGATCCGATTGAAACCGCATCGCGTGACGAACTGCAGGCCCTGCAAACCCAGCGCCTGAAATGGACGCTGAAGCATGCGTATGACAATGTGCCGATGTATCGCCGCAAATTCGACGCCGCCGGCGTGCACCCTGACGACTTTCGGGAATTAAACGATCTGCAAAAATTCCCCTGTACCACCAAACAAGATCTGCGCGACAACTATCCCTTCGATACCTTCGCGGTGCCGATGGAGCAGGTGGTGCGCATTCACGCCTCTTCCGGCACCACCGGCAAACCGACGGTGGTGGGATATACGCAAAACGATATTGATAACTGGGCCAATATTGTCGCCCGTTCGCTGCGCGCCGCCGGCGGCACGGCGAAAGATAAAATTCACGTCGCCTACGGCTACGGCCTGTTTACCGGCGGCCTTGGCGCGCACTACGGCGCGGAGCGTTTAGGGGCGACGGTGATCCCGATGTCCGGCGGACAGACCGAAAAACAGGCGCAGCTGATCCGCGATTTTCAGCCGGATATGATCATGGTGACGCCGTCTTACTGTCTGAATCTGATTGAAGAGCTGGAGCGCCAGATGGGCGGTGACGCCCGCGGCTGCTCGTTACGCGTCGGCGTGTTTGGCGCCGAGCCGTGGACGCTGGCGATGCGCGCGGAGATCGAGCGCCGCCTGGGGATCACCGCCCTGGATATTTACGGTTTGTCGGAAGTCATGGGGCCGGGCGTAGCGATGGAATGTCTGGAGACCGTTGACGGCCCGACCATCTGGGAAGACCACTTCTTCCCGGAAATCGTCAACCCGGACGACGGTACGCCGCTGGAAGATGGCGAGCATGGCGAACTGCTGTTTACCACATTGACCAAAGAAGCGCTGCCGGTGATCCGCTATCGTACCCGCGATCTGACTCGCCTGCTGCCGGGCACCGCGCGGACCATGCGCCGCATGGTTCGCATCAGCGGGCGCAGCGACGATATGCTGATTATCCGCGGGGTTAACGTCTTCCCCTCGCAGCTGGAAGAGGAGATCCTCAAGTTTGAACACCTGGCGCCGCACTATCAGTTAGAGGTCAATCGCCGCGGTCATCTTGATTCGCTGGCTGTGCGCGTTGAACTGAAAGAGAGCGGGCTGGCGTTAAGTCATGAACAACGCTGCCAGATTTGCCATCAGTTGCGTCACCGCATTAAGTCGATGGTCGGGATCTCTACCGATATTACTATCGTCAACTGCGGCAGCATTCCTCGCTCGGAAGGGAAAGCCTGTCGGGTATTCGACCTGCGTAAAGCGGTGGTCAGCGGTTAATTCTCTCCCCGGTAACCCGGCTGAGGCCTTTACGCCGTAAGCCGGGAATTTCCTGTGCTATGATTCATAAAGGAAAAATATAACAACAGAATGAATCAGATGAGTAAACTCGACGCCTTTATTCAACAAGCGGTGACGGCGATGCCGATCAGCGGTACGTCATTGATTGCCTCGCTGTATGGCGACGCTTTATTGCAGCGCGGTGGGGAAGTGTGGCTGGGCAGCGTTGCGGCGCTGCTGGAAGGATTAGGCTTCGGCGAGCGCTTTGTCCGCACCGCGCTATTTCGTCTCAATAAAGAAGAGTGGCTCGATGTCGTCCGTATCGGCCGGCGCAGCTTCTATCGCCTGAGCGATAAAGGGCTGCGCCTGACCCGGCGCGCGGAACATAAAATTTATCGCGCCAGTGCCCCGGAATGGGACGGTACCTGGCTGCTGCTGCTTTCGGAAGGCCTGGAGAAAAATGTGCTCGCCGACGTCAAAAAGCAGCTGCTGTGGCAGGGCTTTGGCGCGCTGGCGCCCAGCCTGCTGGCCTCGCCGTCGCAAAAACTGGCCGATGTCCAGTCGCTGCTCCACGAAGCGGGCGTCGCCGAAAACGTCATCTGTTTTGAAGCCCATTCGCCGCTGGCGCTCTCCCGTGCGGCGCTGCGCAGCCGCGTGGAGGAGTGCTGGCATCTCACTGAACAAAACGAGATGTATGAATCTTTCATCTCGCTATTCCGACCGTTACTGCCGCTGCTGCGCGACTGCGACCCGGCCGAGCTGACGCCTGAGCGCTGTTTCCAGATCCAGCTGCTGCTGATCCATTTTTATCGCCGGGTGGTGCTCAAAGATCCGCTGCTGCCGGAGGAGCTGCTGCCGGCGCACTGGGCGGGGCAAACCGCCCGCCAGCTGTGTATCAATATTTATCAACGCGTGAATCCCGGCGCGCTGGCGTTCGTCAGCGAGAAAGGGGAAAGCTCGGTGGGCGAGCTTCCGGCGCCGGGCCCGCTCTATTATCAGCGCTTTGGCGGTTTGCCGGGCGCATAAGGAGGTTGCATGCCGATTTATCAGATTGATGGACTGACGCCAGTGGTGCCGGAGGAGAGCTACGTCCACCCAACCGCCGTGCTGATTGGCGACGTGATCCTCGGCAAAGGGGTCTATGTTGGGCCCAACGCCAGTCTGCGCGGCGATTTTGGCCGCATCGTGGTCAAAGACGGCGCCAATATTCAGGACAACTGCGTCATGCATGGATTCCCCGGCCAGGATACGGTGGTGGAAGAGGATGGCCACATCGGTCACGGCGCTATTCTGCACGGCTGCGTGATTGGCCGCAACGCGCTGGTGGGCATGAGCGCGGTGATTATCGACGGGGCGGTCATTGGCGAAAACAGCATTGTCGGCGCTTCGGCCTTTGTCAAAGCCAACGCCGAGATGCCCGCCAACCATCTGATTATCGGCAGCCCGGCAAAAGCGATTCGCACCCTGAGCGAACAGGAGCTGGCGTGGAAAAAACAGGGTACCCGTGAATACCAGGTGCTGGTGGAGCGCTGTAAGCAGACGCTGCATCAGGTGGAGCCATTACGGGAAGTGGAAGCAGGGCGTAAGCGACTGGAGTTTGATGAAAACCTGCGGCCAAAAACGCAGCGCTAACTTTCCAGGGCAACCCGGAGGGGCTCAGTGGATTAGTGCTCAGCCAGTTCACGAAAGAACGCCGGGTTGGCCTGGATAACCGCCAGTACTTTTGCTGCCAGGCCTGTCGGGTTGCGCCGCCTGGACTCCCAGCTTTTGATAGTATCCACGCTGGTACCCAGCGCTTTTGCCATCTCCGCCTGCGAAACATTAAGCTGCGTGCGGATGGCTTTCACATCAGCAACTTCATAGCGCGTCGCTCGGGCTGGGGCCTTGTTGCCGTCTTTGATCTCAACAGCCTCTTCCAGGGACGCTTTAAGCTCGTCGAAGTAATCCATTTCAAACCTCATTTTTTAGTCGCCGGGTCAGTTTCCTAAGTTCGTTTTTTTCCGCTGCGCTCAGGCTCGCTTTGGTGTGCTTCGGGTAGGCTAAGACGAGATAGATAATCTCGCGGGTTGCCAGAAAATAAATCACCCGCACGCCGCCGCTTTTTCCCTGTGAGCCTGTCGCCATTCTTATTTTCCGTAACCCGCCGGTATCCTGGATAAGATCGCCGAAATCCGGATTGCCTATGAGTTGCCTCTGCAGTGCCCTCAGATCTTCATCGCTGGCCAGCTGTTTTATCTGGCGGGTAAATAGCGACGTTTCGATAAATTCAATGGCATGACACACGAAAACGCTCCTTGCTAAGGTACCATGTACACCATCGAGTGTACATAGTACGCACTCCTGTTTTTGACCATGACAACGGTTGCCGTCAGCGACCGGGAGTGAGCCAGATTCGCGCGGCGACAGCCATGGTACAGGCTGGTGGCTTAAGGCGTTGGAATGATGTGTGAATTTACGAGGCGGCTCGTAAAAGGGGGATGGGCGAGGGGAAAAAACACTCCCGCCGGGCGGCGGGAGTGGAAATCTTAGGCTGCAACCACGCTGTCGATGGCCGCTTTGGCATCGGACTGCGCTTTGGCCGCCACTTCCGGGCCGTAAGCGATACCTTCGGCGAACACGAAGTTCACGTCGGTGATGCCGATGAAGCCGAGGAAGGTGGACAGGTACGGGGTGACCAGGTCGGTCGGGGTATCTTTATGGATACCGCCGCGGCTGGTCACGACGACCGCACGTTTACCGGTCACCAGACCTTCCGGCCCTTTCTCGGTGTAGCGGAAGGTGACGCCGGCGCGAGCCACCAGGTCAAAATAGTTTTTCAGCTGCGTCGGGATGTTGAAGTTGTACATCGGCGCAGCGATAACAATCACATCATTGCCTTTCAGTTCGGCGATCAGCTCGTCGGAAAGGGCCAGCGCTTCCTGCTGACGCGGAGTCAGCGGCGCGTCGCTCGGACGCAGGGCACCAACCAGTTCACCATCCAGAACCGGGATCGGATTAGCGGCCAGGTCACGCACGGTGATCTCGTCGCCCGGGTGTTTTTCCTGCCATTGTTCAACAAAATAGTCGGAAAGCTGACCAGATTGTGAGTACCCTGCCAGAATACTGGATTTCAGAACTAATACTTTGCTCATGGGTGTTTCCTTTTTTAATGTGATTGACGGGTCAATGCCCTGGTGCTTGTTGACACTGTATTCACAATCGCGCCACAGAGATAGCGCAATATATCGAATCCTATGTTCAGATTTTTTGAACAAGGCACGGATGACACAGATGTGGTACTCTAAGGCAATACTTCAAAAGAGATTTTCCCGGCAGAGCTCTGCCCGATAACGCTATGACAGAACAACAAAAAATCACCTTCCCCCAGCTTTATCAACAGCTCGACGGCCTGATGCTGCGCGATAAAACGCGCTTCGCCCGCCGTCTGCACGGTGTGAAGAAGGTTAAAAATCCTGAATCGCAACAGGCCATCCTCCAGGAGATGGCGCAGGAGATAAGCCAGGCAGCCGGTAAAGTCCTGCTGCGCGAAGCGGCGCGTCCGGCCATCACCTATCCTGAAAACCTGCCGGTTAGCCAGAAAAAACAAGAGATTCTCGAGGCGGTGCGCGACCACCAGGTGGTGATCGTCGCCGGGGAGACCGGTTCGGGTAAAACCACCCAGCTGCCAAAAATCTGCATGGAGCTGGGCCGCGGGCTGAAAGGGCTGATCGGCCATACCCAGCCGCGTCGTCTGGCCGCGCGAACCGTCGCCAACCGTATCGCCGAGGAGCTGCAAACGGAGCCGGGCGGTTGCATCGGCTATAAAGTCCGCTTTAGCGATCACGTCAGCGACAACACCATGGTCAAGCTGATGACCGACGGTATTCTGCTGGCGGAGATCCAGCAGGATCGCCTGCTGATGCAGTACGACACCATCATTATCGATGAAGCGCACGAGCGCAGTCTGAACATTGATTTTCTGCTCGGCTATCTGAAAGAGCTCCTGCCGCGCCGCCCGGACCTGAAAATCATCATTACCTCGGCGACCATCGACCCGGAACGTTTCTCAAAGCATTTCAATCATGCGCCCATTATCGAAGTCTCCGGGCGGACTTACCCGGTGGAAGTCCGCTACCGGCCGATAGTGGAAGAGGCGGACGACACCGAGCGCGATCAATTACAGGCGATTTTTGATGCGGTTGACGAACTGGGGCGCGAAGGGCCCGGCGATATTCTGATCTTTATGAGCGGTGAGCGGGAAATTCGCGATACCGCTGATGCGCTGAATAAGCTGGATCTGCGCCATACTGAAGTGCTGCCGCTGTATGCCCGCCTGTCCAACAGCGAGCAGAACCGCGTCTTCCAGCCGCACAGCGGACGACGCATCGTGCTGGCGACCAACGTGGCGGAAACTTCGCTGACCGTGCCGGGCATTAAATACGTTATCGATCCCGGTACTGCGCGTATCAGCCGTTACAGCTACCGCACCAAGGTGCAGCGCCTGCCGATCGAGCCGGTTTCCCAGGCGTCCGCCAACCAGCGTAAGGGCCGCTGCGGCCGCGTTTCGGAAGGGATCTGTATTCGTCTTTATTCGGAAGACGATTTCCTGTCGCGCCCGGAGTTTACTGACCCGGAAATTCTGCGTACCAACCTGGCGTCGGTCATCCTGCAGATGACCGCCCTGGGCTTAGGCGATATCGCCGCCTTCCCGTTTGTCGAAGCGCCGGATAAGCGCAATATCCAGGACGGCGTGCGCCTGCTGGAAGAGCTGGGCGCCATCACCACCGATGAGCAGGCCACCGCCTATAAGCTGACGCCGATGGGCCGCCAGCTCAGCCAACTGCCGGTGGATCCCCGTCTGGCGCGCATGGTGCTGGAGGCGCAGAAGCACGGCTGCGTGCGGGAAGCGATGATCATCACCTCCGCGCTGTCGATTCAGGACCCGCGCGAGCGGCCGATGGACAAACAGCAGGCCTCCGATGAGAAGCACCGCCGCTTCCACGATAAAGAGTCCGATTTCCTCGCCTTCGTCAATCTGTGGAACTACCTTGGCGAGCAGCAGAAGGCGCTGTCGTCGAATCAGTTCCGCCGCCAGTGCCGGGTCGATTTTCTTAACTATCTGCGCGTGCGCGAGTGGCAGGACATCTACACCCAGTTGCGCCAGGTGGTGAAAGAGCTCGGCCTGCCGATCAACAGCGAGCCGGCGGAATATCGCGAGATCCATACTGCGCTGCTGACCGGTCTGCTGTCGCACATCGGCATGAAGGATGCCGATAAGCAGGAGTTTACCGGCGCGCGCAACGCCCGCTTCTCCATCTTCCCGGGTTCCGGTTTGTTTAAAAAGCCGCCGAAGTGGACGATGGTGGCGGAGCTGGTGGAAACCAGCCGGCTGTGGGGGCGCATCGCCGCCCGCATTGAGCCGGAGTGGGTTGAGCCGGTCGCGCAGCACCTGATCAAGCGCTCATACAGCGAACCGCACTGGGAGCGGGCGCAGGGCGCGGTGATGGCGACGGAGAAGGTCACCGTCTACGGCCTGCCGATCGTTGGCGCACGCAAGGTCAACTACAGCCAGATCGACCCGGCGCTGTGCCGCGAACTGTTTATCCGCCACGCGCTGGTGGAGGGCGACTGGCAGACGCGGCATGCCTTCTTCCGGGAAAACCTGAAGCTGCGGGCGGAAATCGAAGAGCTGGAGCATAAATCGCGCCGTCGCGACATCCTGGTGGATGACGAAACCCTGTTCGAGTTCTACGACCAGCGCATTAGCCACGACGTCATCTCCGCCCGTCATTTTGATGCCTGGTGGAAGCAGGCCAGCCGCGAAACGCCAGACTTGCTCAATTTTGAAAAGAGCATGCTGATTAAAGAAGGGGCGGAGCAGGTCAGCAAGCTGGACTACCCGAACTTCTGGCATCAGGGCAACCTCAAGCTGCGGCTTAGCTACCAGTTTGAACCGGGCGCCGATGCCGATGGCGTGACGGTGCATATTCCGCTGCCGCTGCTGAACCAGGTGGAGGAGGCCGGATTTGAGTGGCAGATCCCCGGCCTGCGTCGCGAGCTGATTATCGCGCTGATAAAATCGCTGCCGAAGCCGGTGCGGCGCAATTTCGTCCCGGCCCCTAACTATGCGGAAGCGTTTCTCGACCGGGCGACGCCGCTTGAGCTGCCGCTGCTTGATTCGCTGGAGCGTGAGCTGCGTAAGATGACCGGCGTGACCATCGACCGCGAGGCCTGGCAGTGGGATCAGGTGCCCGATCACCTGAAAATCACCTTCCGGGTGGTGGATGACAAAAACAAGAAGCTTCAGGAAGGGCGCTCGCTGCAGGCGTTGAAAGACGCGCTGAAGGGCAAAGTTCAGGAGACGCTGTCGGCGGTGGCCGATGACGGCATCGAGCAGAGCGGGCTGCATATCTGGAGCTTTGGTACGCTGGCGGAAAGTTACGAACAGAAACGCGGCAACTATAAGGTGAAAGCCTGGCCGGCGCTGGTGGACGAGCGCGACAGCGTGGCTATCAAGCTGTTTGATAATCCACAGGAACAGCAGCAGGCCATGTGGCGTGGTCTGCGCCGCCTGCTGCTGCTCAACATCCCGTCGCCAATTAAGTATCTGCACGAAAAACTGCCGAACAAAGCCAAGCTTGGGCTCTATTTTAACCCGTACGGTAAAGTGCTGGATCTGATTGACGATTGCATCTCCTGCGGCGTTGATAAGCTTATCGACGAGGCGGGTGGTCCGGTGTGGACGGAAGAGGGCTTCAGTCAATTGCACGATAAAGTGCGAGCCGAGCTCAACGACACGGTGGTGGAGATCGCTAAACAGGTCGAGCAGATCCTCACCGCGGTGTTCAATATCAACAAACGGCTGAAAGGCCGCGTGGATATGACCATGGCGCTGGGGCTGTCGGATATCAAAGCGCAGATGGCGGGTCTGGTGTATCGCGGTTTTGTCACCGGCAACGGTTTCCGCCGTCTTGGCGATACGCTGCGTTATCTGCAGGCGATTGAAAAGCGTCTCGAGAAGATGGCTATCGATCCGCACCGCGATCGCGCGCAGATGCTGAAAATTGAGAGCGTGCAGCAGGCGTGGCAGCAGTGGCTGAATAAGCTGCCGCCGAACCGCCGTGAGGACGACGATGTCCGGGAGATCCGCTGGATGATCGAGGAACTGCGGGTGAGCTTCTTCGCCCAGCAATTGGGCACCCCGTATCCTATCTCGGACAAACGCGTCCTGCAGGCGATGGAGCAGATCACGCCGTAATCCCTTCCTTCCCCCCGCCCGGTGGCGCTGTGCTTGCCGGGCGGGGGCATATCCTGAGGCTGATACTCATCAGTACGCCGCACCCGATAATCTTCCCGCCCCGGATGTGGCCCATACCGGTTCTCCCGGACGTAAAATTAACGGATTCTGAAAATCAACCCGGTGGCTTGGGGAACCTGCTTTATTGGCGTATGTTTAGCCTCGCTTTGCCGGATAAACAGGACACGGAGTCTATTTTTACGATGATGGCTATGTACAGACTATTTATGCTGGTGTCGGCCATTCTTGTTATTACGGCGTGTAAGCCTTTCGTTGACGCTTTTTCCTGTGATGAAACACAGCGGGCGATCAACGATGCCAATTTTTTTATTTTGACCTATCTTCCGCCGCTCAATGGTGAGGTGCAGAGCGTAAAAATTGACGGTAGCCAAAATAACGACGCAGGCACGCTGCGTTTTGACCGGTGCCGCCGGCTGGAAAGTTACGAGCGAGCAAAAACTTTTAATACCGCGAATGACTCCACGATAGTCAGAGATAATGTTCACTGGCGAAATGATAAAGGATGGATGCGGGAATATATCCGACAGACCCGGAGCGCGACGGGAAATATCAGAAAAATGGTCATGCGTGAGCAGTTCTACACCGATAATCTCGGGCGCATTGTACGTTCAGATAATCTACTCGTGTCGCAGCAACCGCCCAAAGCCATGAGCACAACCACCTATCACTATGACGACCGCCACCGGCTGGCGCGTAAAACGGTCAATGGCGGCATGATGGCCATGCTTGTTGTCAATTATCGCTACGCGGAAGGGCATTTAAGCCGCATTGCCGACTCGGATGCGACCACGACGCTGCGTTGGGATGAAAAAGGGCGGTGGTTATCCGAGGAAAGAACCACCACGTATAGTACAAAACACCAGTCGCGCTGTTTAGGCTGGGACCCCGAGGGGAACTGTACCGGGGAATATGGCGAGCATGAAGGATACGGCGGAAAAAGCGACGCGTCTCTGCACTATCAGTATACGTATTATCCCCAATGATCGTCAGCGGACGAATGCCGCTGGTGACGCGTCCCGGCGCGGGTTTTCTCCCTCTCCCTGGGGGAGAGGGCCGGGATGAGGGCATCAGGCCGCCCGGATCTTACCCATTCACCAGCGCCAGCGTAAACCCATCCCATCCCTTGATGCCCACCGTCTGCAGCGCGGTGGCAGTGAGCCGCGGGTTATCCCCGATCATTTCGATAAACCGACGCACGCCCTGCACGCGCGCATCATCGCTTTGTCCGTTAATCACTTCGCCATCGCGCACCACGTTATCGCCCACGATCAGCGTCCCGGGGCGCGAATAGTGCAGCGCCCACTCCAGATAGCGAGGATTATTAGGTTTATCGGCATCAATAAAGATCAGGTCGAACGGCTGCACATTCGCGAAATTTTCCAGCGTGTTCAGCGCCGGTCCTTCAATGAGTTCAATGCGCTCGTTTAGCCCCGCAAGGCGGATATTCTGGCGCGCCACCCCGGCATGGCCAGGATCGGCCTCGAGGGTAATCAGCTTTCCGTCGGCGGGCAGCGCGCGCGCCATCCAGATAGCGCTATAGGCGCCGAGCGTGCCAATTTCCAGGATCCGCCGCGCCTGTGTTATACGCACCAGCAGCGCCAGAAATTGCCCCTGATTGGCCGCAACATCATGTTCAGGTAGCCCGGCGCGTTTGTTGTTTTCCAGTACCTGACTCAGTACGTCATCTTCAGGAATAAGCGAAGAAATCATGAAATTATCGACGGCAGACCACTGTTGTTGCATAGATTGACTCCCTGGTGGTTGTTGCCGGGTAGCGCTGCGCTACACCGGCCTGAATATGGGGTTCTGCGCTCTCCACGGTTGTGGACCGGCGCGCACAGGGGATTCACGCGTTCATCCAGCCGCCTCCCAGCGCCCGGTAAAGATCGATCTGCGCCAGCAGCAGGTTGTTCTTCACCTGCACTACGCTAAGCTGGGTGGAGAACAGCGTTCGCTGGGCATCGAGCACATCCAGATACGAAGAGTAGCCGTTACGGTAGCGATTCTGCGCAATGCGCAATGTTTCCTCCGCCACCGCCACCTGCCCCTGCAGTTCGGCCAGCTGTTCGCCGTAGCGGCTAATGGCGTCAAGGCTGTCATTCACCTCTTTGAACGCGCCGCGCACCGTTTTCTCGTAGCTATAGAGCGCCTGGTTGCGCTGGGCCATGGAGACATCCACCTGGGCATTTAACGCCTGGCGGTTAAGCAGCGGCGCCAGAATACTGCCGCCGACGCTCCACAGCCGCAGCGGGTTGTCCAGCAGGTCCGGCAGTGTACGATCCTGCAGGCTGCCGGTGGCGGTGAGGTTGATAGACGGCAGCAGCTGCGCCTGCGACGAGGCCAGGGTGGCATCGGCGGCCACCAGCTGACGCTGAGCCTGTACGATATCCGGGCGGCGGTTGAGTAAGGTGGACGGCAGTTGCGACGGCAGACGCAGCGGAGTGAGCTGGGCGAACTCGCCGCGTTTTACCGCGCCGGGGTTATCACCCAGCAGCACGCTGAGCGCATTTTCCTGCTGCGCAATCTGGTGCTGTAGCGGCGGGATCTGCGCCCGCGTTGAGCGCAGCTCCGAATCTGCCTGCATCAGCTCAAGGCGTGAAGTATACCCGGTTTCAAACTGACGTTTGGCCAGGCGCCACGCGTCTTCCCGTGATTTCAGCGTCTGCTGGGTAACCCGCAGCTGCTCATCCAGCGACAACAGGGTCACGTAGCCGACGGCCACCGAGCTGGCGACGCTTAGATTGGCCGCGGCTGCAGCGGCTTTTTGCGCCTCGAGGCTGGCTCCGGCGGCGCTGGCCGCGCTGCGGTTGGCGCCCCAGATATCAACATCATAGCTGGCGGTCAGGCCGCCTTTGTACAGCGTGCTATGGATCGGCAGGCCGGTGGCGGCGGACTGCGCGCGGGCGCGGGTACCGCTCAGGCTGGCGTCCAGCGAGGGGAAAAGGCTGCTGTCGGCGGCATAGGCCCGCGCCTGATACTCATTCACCCGCTCCCGGGCGATCAGCACATCGCTGTTATAGCGCAGCGCCCGGTCGACATACTGATTGAGCGTGCTGTCATGAAAATTGCGCCACCAGACGCCTTCCACCGGGCTGGCCGGGCCAACGTCGGCCCGCCAGGCGGCAGGGATGGTCAGGGTCGGCTGCGCGCGCTGCACGTCGGCGGATTGACAGCCGACCAGCGCGAAGATGACGGCAAGGGTGACCGGGCGGATCATGGCTGTTTCTCCGCGCGGGTATCAATGGTCACCTGCACCGACATACCGGGACGCAGGTGTTCGCTGTACTTCTGCCCGTCGTTGACCGTAATGCGCACTGGGATCCGCTGGGCGATCTTGACGAAGTTGCCGGTGGCGTTGTCCGGTGAGATGGCGCTGAATTCCACCCCGGTCGCCGGGGAGATGCTCTGCACCTTGCCATGGAAACGCTCACCGTTAAGCGCGTCGACGGTGAAGGTGACCGGCTGGCCGATACGCACCTCGGCAAGCTGGGTCTCTTTCAGGTTGGCGATCACCCAGTGCTGGGGCGGGACCAGCGAGGTCAGATGGGTTCCGGCGCTGACGTAGGCGCCAAGACGTACCGAGATCTGCCCCAGCTGGCCGCCGGTGGGGGCGATGATCTGCGTATTCTGCAGGTCGATCTGCGCCAGCTCGAGGGCGGCTTTGGCGCTGGCCACGTCGGCTTCCAGCGAATCGCGATTGACGATGGTCGATTCACGGTCCTGGCGCGACATCTCCAGCGCCGCTTTCGCCTGTTCAATATCCGCAGCCCCTTGCGCCGCGCTGGCGCGCGCCGAATCACGCTCGCGGATCGACAGCGAACCATCGGCAGTCAGCTCCTGTACCCGTTTTAAATCGGCCTGGATTTTCAGATTCTGCGCGCGGGCGTTTTGCAGCGCGGCTTCATTTTTGGCGATCGTCGCCTCGGCGCTTTTGCGCTGCTGCAGATTGTTGCGCAGCGCGGCCTCCTTCATCGCCAGGGTAGCCTGGGCCTGATGCACCCGCTGCTTATAGATGCGATCGTCTATCTGGAACAGCACCTCGCCCGGCTGGACAATTGCGAAATCTTTGACGTTGACGGCGGTGATGTAGCCGTTGACCTGCGGGCTGATAAAGGTGGTCTGCCCGCGCACATAGGCGTTATCGGTAAACTGGCTATGCCGGGTGAACGGCGGCAGTTGCCAGGCGTAGAGGATCACTAATACGCCGACGAGGCCTATCGCTGCGGCGGTAAAAATGGAGACCACGCGAATGTTGTTCCGGGTGTTGGCCTGTTGTTTGGCCGCATCCTGCTGACTCATAACGACTCCAGAGATGAAATGATGATAATTATTTGCTGCCGGTGGCGCGTTTTAAGGCGATACGGGCGGTCAGTCGTAAGCGAATTAAGCGCCAGAAAACCCACACTAATGTGCCGGCGGAGATGGCCGCCGTCAGCAGGTAGGTGTCATTCCAGGCGAGAATATTGGCCTGCAGCGTCGCGGCGTTTTGCAGCAGGGTGGTGGCCTGAACGTTAAGCAGGGTGCTGTCGCCGATCTGGCTCTGATACATCTGGCTATACTGCTGCAGCCGCTCGACGATCAGCGGGTTCAGGGTGGTGATCTGGTCCGCCAGCTGGCTGGAGTGAAATTTTTCCCGCCAGGTCTGGAAGGTGCCGAGGATCGCCGACCCCAGCAGGCCGCCGATGTTCTGGCTCATGCCGAATAGCACCGAGAAGCTGACCAGGTTACGCGGATCGGCAAACACGCCGCCAATGCCGGCGAGCATCGCCGGGGCCAGAAAGAAGGCGCTGCCGAAGCCGAGTAAAAACTGGCTGAACATTAATTGTTCCGGACGGGTGAGGGCGTTGGACTGGCTGTCGAGCAGCGAGGCTACCATGATCAGCGCCAGGGCGGTGGCGGTCGGCCAGTAGAGCTTCTGCGGGTTGAGCGTCAGACAACTGGCGATGATCCCGCACAGAATGCCGGCGAAAATTGACCATGCGAGGTTAGTCATCTGTTCGTTTTGCAGACCAACGTACTGCAACCAGCCGATGACCCCGGTGTTTTGCTCCGCCAGCACGATGCGGATCAGCAGCATAATCAGGCCGAGGCGTACGATGCTGCCGCTGGAGAGCCACTTGGTATTGAGCAGGGGATTGCTGCGGTTATGCTCAAAGGCGATAGCGGCGACGATCAGCACCACCGCTGCCGCCAGCGACCAGCCGATCCACGGCGCTTCAAACCACCACTCGAGCCGCCCCAGCGACAGCACGGCGCACACCAGCGCCATGCCGGGCGCCAGCAGAAAGAAGGTGATAAAATCCTTCTTCTCGAACACCTTTTTACGATCGCTCGGCGGCAGTTTCAGCGCGATGACGCAGGCCAGCGACACCAGCGCCAGCCCCAGTTCAAAGAAGTAAAGGCCGCGCCATTCATCGATCTGCAGCAGTTCGGTGGAAAAGAGACGCGCCAGCGGAATGGCCAGCGACGAGCCGGTGATGCCGATGGTTAGCCCTTTCAGGCGGTGGCGTGCGGGCCAGGCCTGCACCTGGTAGTAGATCCCCAGCGAGCTGAGCGCTGCGGCCACCATGCCGTGGGCGGCGCGGACCATCATCGCCGAGCTGAGATCGTTGACGAACAGGTGGAAAAAGGTGACCAGCACATAGAGCACCAGAAAGCCTTCGGTAAAGGCGCGCAGCCCAAACTGCTGGCGAAATTTCACCAGCAGCAGGTTGATGGAGACGTTGGTCATGACGTACACCGCCGGCAGCCAGGCGATCTCGGTCGACCAGGCGGCGAAGGTGCCCTGCAGCAGCTGCAGGTTGGCGGTGACCACCGCGTTGCCCAGCGCGCCGGTGAGGCACACCAGCAGGCCGACCACGCCATAGGCGAGACGTTTCTGCGGACTGTGCAGCGGCGTCGAGGGCGAGCCAAGCAGGGCTGGTTTTTCATGCGGCGCCCAGTCATGCGGGGCATAGGGGTTATCCTGGCGACGGGGCATTATTTCTTCTCCACTTCGCGCAGCAGTTTTTCCAGCACCCGCTGAGTTTGCTCCCGCTCCTGCGGGGTAATCGCCGTCAGGATCTCTTCGCGCAGATCGTCCGCCACCGTTTTGACCTGCTCATACAGCGCCATTCCCTGCTCGGTGGCGACCAGTAGCCGCTTACGTTTATCGCTGGCGGTGGTGACACGCTCCACCAGGCCGAGGGCGACCAGCCGGTTGATCAGCGGCACAATGGTCGGACTCTCTACCCCCAGCTCCTGCGCCAGTTCGCTTTGCGACAGCGGCTGTGGCTGGCGGGCAATGGCCGCGACCGCCACCCAACTGGCCTGGCTCAGGCCAAGGTCCTTTAGCCGACGGTTGACCGCCAGCCGCCAGTGATGGGCGGTGAGGTATAAAAGATGGGAGAAGTTAAGCTGTCGATTGTCCATAGGTCGTCTGTCAGTATCGTTAGAGCTCTAACGAGTTTATGTCGGGCGACCGCCATAATTCAAGGCGAAGGAAAAAAATTGGTTAACGGTATGTGCGTTTATTGTGGCTAATAGCGATGGGTTAACCCGCGAACCCTCTACTCACTGAGGATGCTCTTATTCTGCGCCATCACCCAGGTGATAAAGGCCCGCAGCGGCACCGGAATATGTTTCCGGCTCGGGTAGTAGACGCAGAAATGGTCGGCAGGATAGTGGTAGTCGGGTAACAAACGGACCAGGCTGCCCGCGCTCAGCTGCTGCGTCACCAGCGACTGATAGACAAAGGCGATGCCTAATCCGCTCTCCGCCGCCTGGATCATCGCCGTATCGGAATCAACGACCAGATCGCCTCTGACCGAAACTTCGCTGGGCTCCCCGCTGGGGCTAATAAACTCCCAACGGTACTTTTCACCGCTGGGAAAACAGCGGTTGATGCAGCGGAAATTGACCAGCGACTGCGGGGTGTCGGGCTCGCCGGCCTCGCGGATATAGGCCGGGCTGGCCACCGGGATCAGCGACAGTTTCTCGCCAAAGGGGATGGCAATCATATCTTTGGGCACATCCTGCGAATAGCGAATACCGGCGTCAAAACCGGACTCAATAATATTGACTTTCCGATCGGTGGTATACAGTTCGAGCGTTACATCGGGATAGGCGGTTTTAAAGGCAATAAAATAGTGTTGAAAAAACAGGTCAAGAACAATACGCGGTAAATTGACTTTCACCACGCCTTCCGGCGTCAGGCGATGATAATTCAGGCTGTCAACCACCCGGCGATAATCATTGACCACCGGCGTCATATTATTAAGAAATTCCTCACCCACGGCAGTTAATGACAAACTGCGCGTCGAGCGATTCAGCAGGCGTACGCCTAACTTTTCTTCCAGATGATTAATAGCGCTGGTGAGAGCCGGTGGTGAAAGATTTAATGCCCTGGCGGCCTGGCGAAAACTGCCATGTTTCACTATGAGTATTAATATTTCAATTTGTTGCAAATCCGGCAAGGTTTTCATTGTTAATTTCCAGCTAACACCGCGTTCGGAATAGATTAATTGTTATCAATGTAAAAGGGAAGTATATATTTAATAACATTCAGCACGTAAGGAAAATAAGGTGAAAACACGTTATCTCGGAAAAGAGAAGTTCCAGGTTTCCGCATTGGGTCTCGGGTGTATGGGAATGAGTTTCGCCTACGGCGGCGCCGAGGAGTCGCAGGCGATTAATACGATTCATGCCGCGGTGGACATGGGCGTGACCTTCCTGGATTCTGCCGAAGTGTATGGTCCTTTCGATAATGAAGTTCTTGTCGGGAAAGCGATAAAAGGTATCCGCGATAAGGTGCAGATTGCCACCAAGTTTGGTTTTCGTATTTTGCCGACCGGCCAGGGACTGGAGCGGATGGCCGGCGTCGACAGTCGTCCGGAACATATTCGCGAGTCAGTGGAAGGGTCGCTGAAGCGGCTGAATATCGAGACCATCGATCTGCTCTATCAGCACCGCGTCGATCCGGCGGTGCCGGTGGAAGACGTGGTGGGCACCATGGCCGACCTGGTTAAAGAGGGGAAAATTCGTCATATCGGACTGTCGGAAGTCTCATCCCAGACGCTGCGCCGGGCCTGCAAGGTGCATCCGATTACCGCCGTGCAGACGGAATACTCGCTGTGGACCCGCGAGCCGGAGGCCGGTATTCTCAACGCCTGCCGCGAGCTGGGGGTGGGCTTTGTCCCATACAGCCCGCTGGGGCGCGGCTTCCTGACGGGAAAAATCACCGATCCTGGCGTCTTCGCTGAGGATGATTTCCGCCGCAATCTGCCGCGCTTCCAGGCCGAGACCATGCGCAAAAACCAGCTGCTGCTTGAGCGTCTGCAGCAGGTGGCCACGCGCTATGACGCGACCCTTGCGCAGATTGCCCTTGCCTGGGTCATGAGCAAAGGCGAGGATATCGTGCCTATCCCGGGGGCGAGAAAAATTGCCCATCTGCGTGATAATGCCGGAGCCGCGAATATTACCCTCTCTCCTGAGGATATTCTCACCATCGAAGATATTTTCACTCCCGATAACGTCACTGGCTTACGCTATAACCAGGGCGACTTTAACTTAATCGAAAAATAACCCCCTGAATACTATTCTCCCGCCGCCCTGGCGGGAGATGAGGTTACTTATGACTATTGCTGTTTCCCGTACGGCGGGATTGCCTGCGGCAGTTTATGCGCTTTCCGTGGGCTCATTTGGTATTGGTACCACCGAATTTGTGATTATGGGATTATTACTTGATGTGGCCCATGATTTTCATATATCCATTACGCTTGCCGCCTGGTCTATTACCGCTTATGCCTGTGGGGTGGTGATTGGCGCGCCGCTCCTCACACCGCTATTAAGCCGCTACCCCAAAAAACCGGCGTTGTTATTTCTGATGATCTTATTTTCCATCGGTAATTTAGGTTGCGGTATTGCCGGTAATATGACCATGCTCATTATTTTCCGGGTAATAACCGCCTTAGCTCACGCCTCATTCTTCGGCATCAGTTCGGTCTATGCCGCGGAGCTGGCGCCGGTGGATAAACGGGCTTCGGCGGTCTCCGCCGTCTTTCTCGGCGCCACCCTGGCCAATATTCTGGGCGTGCCCCTCGGCGCCTGGGTAGGGCAATACCTTGGCTGGCGCTACACCTTCTTTATGGTCACGCTGATTGGCATTCTTTCCGCCCTGGCAGTCATTGCCCTGGTGCCCGGCCGTCAGGCCCAACCGGCGGTGCAGAGTCGGATCCGCGACGAGCTGAAGGTGCTGCGCCATCCGACGGTGCTGCGCAGCCTGCTGATCACCGCGCTCGGGTTTTCCGGCGTCTTCGCCGCCTTTACCTACATTGCGCCCATGCTGAAAACCGTCACCGGGATGAGCGAACATCTCATTCCACCGGTGCTGGTGCTGTTTGGCGTCGGGATGGTCGCCGGGAATCACCTCGGCGGCCGCCTGACCGACGGTGGGGTCCGCCGGGCGCTGCTGCTGACCCTGGCCTTGCTTATCGTCGTCCTGTGCCTCTTTCCGTTCGCCATTCAGACGCTACCCGGCGCCTGCGCGGCGGTGTTTCTGCTGGGGGCGGCGATGTTCTCCACCATTCCGCCGCTGCAGATGCAGGCGCTGGACAGCAGTGAGACCGGCAAAAGCATGGTCTCCTCGTGCAATATCGCCGCCTTTAACCTCGGCAATGCCGCTGGCGCCTGGTTTGGTGGGCTGTTGCTCACCGCCGGCGTCTCCCTCTCGCATATTCCCCTGGCCGGTGCATGCCTGACCGCCAGCGGATTTATTATCGCTAGTGTGACGTTGTCACCTTTAAAAGGAAGTCAAGCATGAAGTATCGGTATTTAGGTTCCACCGGGCTGTCGGTGTCAGAGCTCTGTTTTGGCGCCATGACGTTTGGTGAAAAAGGGGCCTTTCTCGGCGCGCCGGGACGCAACTGGTCGGAATTCGGCGTGGTGCCTGAGCATACGGCATACGATCTGGTGTACAAAGCGCTGGACGCCGGGATTAACTTTTTTGATACCGCGGACTGTTATAAAAACGGCCAGGGCGAAGAGCTGCTCGGTAACGCGCTGAAGGGGAAACGCCAGCAGGTGATTATCGGCACCAAAGGACGCTGGCAGACCGACCCCAATCCGAACGCGCTGGGGGCGTCGCGCTACCATATTATTAATGCCGTCGACGCCAGCCTGCAGCGGCTGAAAACGGATTATATCGATATCTATCATCTCCACGGGTTCGATCCGCGCACCGCGCTGGAGGATACCCTGCGGACGCTGGATGCGTTGATTCGCGCCGGGAAAATTCGCTACATCGGGGTCTCCAACTACGCGGCCTGGCAGTTGGCGAAGGCGCTGGGGATCTCAGAGCGCCTCGGACTGGAAAAATTCTGCGTCTATCAGGGCTATTACAATATCGCCGCGCGAGAACTGGAGCATGAGATTATCCCGCTCAGCGTCGATCAGAACGTCGGCATCACCGTCTGGAGCCCGCTGGCCGGGGGCTTCCTCACCGGTAAATACCCTCGCAATCAGGCGTTTCCTGAGGGCAGTCGGCTGGCGAACGCCACCCCGTTTGAGTCGGCGCCGATCGCCAATCGCGAACAAGCCTGGCAGACTCTGGAAGTGATGCAGGAGATTGCCCGTCAGCGCAACGCCAGCGTGGCGCAGGTGGCGCTCAACTGGTTGCGTACCCGCCCGGGGATCACATCGCTGGTGATCGGCGCGACCAAACTCGCCCAGCTGGAGGATAACCTGGCGGCACTGAACTGGACGCTGAGCGACGAGGAGGCGGCGATTCTCAACAGCGTGAGCGAAAAAGAGAAGCCTTATCCCTACTGGCATATCTGCAATGTCGCCGGCGATCGCCGTCTGGCCGACGATATCTACCCCTAACTCACCCTGCACCCAGGCAACACGCGTATGCCCCCCTGGGGGCATACAGAGAGGCTCGATCGTGAAAAAAGTACTCATTGTTGGCGCCGGCCCGGTAGGGTTAATCATTGGCTGCTATCTGAATAAGTATGGAATTGATTTTGATATTATTGATAAAAATACACACAGCACCACCTGGTCCAAAGCGCTGAGCGTCAGTCCGGCGACGATTAAAGCCTTCCACGGCTTAGCCCTTGCCGGGGAGCTGACCGCCCAGGGCAAGCAGGTTCAGTCAATTTACGCCTGGTATAAAAACCGCAAGTTTCTGCATATTGATAACCGCCATCTCCCCACCTGCTATCCCTTCCATGTCAGTATCCCGCAGCCGCGGACGGAGAAGATCCTTGAAACGGCGCTGGCCGAGGCCGGTCAACTGGTGAAACGCGGACATCAGCTGGTCTCCTGGCGGCGGGAGGAAGGGCGCTATCACGTCTCTCTGCTCGACGATGCCCGCCGGGCCTGTTCCGCTACCTATGACTATATTATCGGCGCCGACGGCGCGGCCAGCACCGTCCGGGAGCTGGCCGGGATTGGCTTTAGCGGCCATGATTACCCGCTGCATTTTGTAATGGCGGACGTGCAGTTCGCCAGCGCGGCGACGCTCCCGGGAACCTCTTACTATATTGACGAGCTGGGCTTTCTGATCTTTCTGCCCATGCCGGACAATCAGGTCAGGATCGTGATTAAAAGAGCCGGTCGATTACCGTCGCCGCGTCCGGTGCCGGATCTGCAGGAGATCAACGTGGCGCTGGCGCGCTTCTGCCCCGAGGTTCCTCCGGCGCAGGCGCTGACCTGGTCCTCCAGCGCCAACTTCTATAACCGGATCGCCGATGACAATCTGCAGCACAATATCATGCTGGCAGGCGATGCTTTCCATCTGTTCAGTCCGATTGGCGGGCAGGGGATGAATACCGGTATTCAGGATGCGATTAACCTGGCCTGGAAGCTGGCCTTTTACCTGCATGGCGTCGCCAGCGACCGGCTGCTGGCATCCTATCGCACCGAGCGCTTCGCCGCGGTGAGCGGCGTGCTGCATGCCACCGATCACGATACCGGCCTGATTGCCGGTCTGGTGCCGAAAAATCATATCGACGCGGTCTACTTTCCGGAGTTTTGCAATCGTCACTATTATCGCCACCAGCTGCCGCTGCAGTACGCCGGCTTTGCCGCGCCGCAGTGCGCTCACCCGAACGGCCTGATGGGCCACCATGTTCCGTGGTACGTCTTTACCTCGCCGCAGGCGACGTTTCGCAACAGTTATGACGCCTTCGCCAGCGGTAAGGTCGTGGTCTTTTCCGCGCGCGTCGACTGTCCTCCCTTATCCCGCCTGAAACCTGGCGGCTGGTTTATATTCTGCGCCCTTGACCCGGCGGACGAGGCGTTTCTCGAGGCGCTACAGATTGGCCGCGATGACTATGCGGTGATCAATCCCGATGGCTATGTGGGCTTTACCGGCAGCGAAGCCGGGACATCGCAGTATCTTTCCTCGCTCTACGTAATGGAATAATCATGAATAAAGTGTA
Source organism: Klebsiella sp. w6 (assembly GCF_033100215.1). Lineage (NCBI taxonomy): Bacteria > Pseudomonadati > Pseudomonadota > Gammaproteobacteria > Enterobacterales > Enterobacteriaceae > Klebsiella > Klebsiella sp. w6. The sequence continues at coordinate 3,011,078 of NZ_CP136907.1, read as the reverse complement.
TATCGTCGCGGCCTGCCGTACGCCGGTGGGGCGTTTTCTTGGCGCCCTGAAAACGGTCTCTGCGGTGGAACTGGCCGCGCTCACCGTCCGCCACAACCTGCAGCAGGCCGGGATTGACCCGGCGTGGATTGACGAAGTGATCTGCGGCTGCGTCCTCGCCGCCGGGCAGGGGATGGGGCCGGCGCGTCAGGTCGCGCTGCGGGCGGGGATCCCGGTGCAAAAGCCGGCTTACACCCTGAATATGATCTGCGGTAGCGGCATGAAAAGTATTACCGAGGGGGCGATCCATATCCAGAGCGGTTATGCCGACCTGGTCGTCGCTGGCGGGATGGAAAACATGAGCCAGGCGCCGTTTTTGCTGCGGGGAGAGATAAGGGGCGGCGTGAAATTTGGCGCGTTCAGCAGCGAGGATCTGATCCAGAGCGATGGCTTAACCGATCCGCTGTTGCATATTCCGATGGGGGAAACGGCGGAGGCCATCGCCGCGCATGAGCAGATCTCGCGCGCAGAACAGGACCAGTACGCGCTGGACAGCCATCAAAAAGCCTCCGCCGCCAGCCGCGCCGGCCATTTTGCCGAGGAGATAGTGCCGGTGACGGTCAGCGGGAAGCGGGGCGTCAGCGTGGTCCGCGAGGATGAGCAGATCCGCCATGACCTTAGCGCCGACCAGCTGGCGGCGCTGAAACCGGCTTTTCGTCGCGACGGGAGCGTCACGGCGGGCAACGCCTCGGGGCTGAACGACGGCGCGGCGTCAGTGATCCTCGCCTCGGCGCGCGCCGTTGCGCAGTACGGCCTGCGGCCGCTGGCTGAGATAGTCGCCTTCGGCGAGGGCGGCGTCGACCCGGCGATGATGGGGCTTGGGCCGCTGCCGGCCATGACGTGCGCTCTGCGCCGCGGGCGTTTTCAGCTCAGCGATATGGCGCGACTGGAAATTAACGAAGCCTTTGCCGCGCAGGTGCTGGGGGTGGTCAAGGGGCTGGCCCGCGAGCATCAGATGACGGCGGAGGAGATAGCCGCCCGCCTGAACGTCAACGGCGGCGCGATTGCCCTCGGGCACCCGCTCGGCAGTTCCGGAACCCGGATTGTCGTGAGCCTCCTGCACGCGCTGCGCCGGGAGAATAAACCGACCGGCCTGGCCTCGCTGTGTATCGGCGGTGGGATGGGTATTGCGTTAATTGTGAAAACGATCTGAGGAGACAAGCGCCATGGAAAAATTAATTGTGGTGGGTGAGAAATTTACCGATTTTGCCCGGCGGCATCAGAACGTGCTGACCGTCAACGAGTTTGAGCGTTTTGTCTGGAGCGGCGAGCTCGCCGGCGTCGATAAAATCGTCATTGGTCAGGGCGTGCAGCTCGACGACATCTCCCGCACGGTCTGCATTATTCGTCAGCACTATCCGGATAAAATCCGCCAGATCGTCAATCTGCAGGATCTCTATTATCAAAACAACCGCGATCATCAGCGGCTGGTGCATAAACGTAAAAAAGAGAACATCCTCATCACCTCGCCGGAAAAACGCGATGAAGATAGCTATTGCGCGCGTCTGATCCTGCAGGACGCCTCGGAGCTGCTCTGCGACCACCAGACCGGGCAACACATCCAGGGGATGGTGCTGATCGAGGCGGCGCGGCAAACCATCATCGCCACCTCGGAGAAATTTCTGCTGGCGGAGGCGGGCGTGGCGATGGACGAGAAGTACTTCACGCTGAGCTCGCTGCAGGTAGCTTTTTCCAGCTTTGTTTTCCCGCTGCCGGTGACCATTGTGCTGAATGTGGTGTCGCGCAAAAGCTCAGCCCACGGCCGCTTTACCTGCGAGTGTTCGGTCGGTTTTGACCAGACCGGCACCCGCAAAGCGGAAGTCGGCTTTAGCTTCAGCGTCTATGACCTGAACTACATTACTCGTAAGGAGTGTGAGCAGGCGGCGCTCTGCCATCAACATTATCTGGTCAGTATTGAGCAGGGGGACGGGGATGAGCATCGCCTTTTTTGACGTGGATGAAACGCTGATTACCGGCAAAAGTATGTTCCTGTTTCTGCACCGCTATGCCGAGGAATATCCGCTGCAGTGCGGTTTGACGACCGCGGCGATTGTCCGCCAGCTCCAGGCGCTTAGCAAAGCGGGTCAACCGCGGGAGGCAATCAATCGCTACTACTATTCGCTGTTTCGCCATGAGCCGCGCGCCCAGGTACGGGCGGTTGCTGAGGCACTGTATCGCGAAGGTGGGTACGGTTTTCACCGTGAGGTGGTGGCGATCCTCCGGCAACATCAGGCGCGCGGGGATGACGTGGTGTTTGTCTCCGGATCGATGACCGACATTCTCTGGCCGGCGATGGCGGCGCTGGGGGTGGAGCATGCCCTGTGTTCAGAGCCGGTGGTGGTTGACGAACACTATACCGGGGAACTCTGGCGGACCGCCATTGGCGAACATAAGGCGTTGCATGCTCAACGCTACGCGCAGGAACGGGGCCAGCCGCTGGCGGCGTGCTATGCCTTTGGGGACCATATCTCGGATCTGCCGCTGCTCGCGCTGGTTGGCAACCCCTGCGCGGTCAATCCGTGCGCGGCGCTGCTGGCGGAGTCGCAGCGTCGGGGATGGCCGGTGCTGTGGTCTAACGGCGGTTGACGGCACGATAGCGAAAAAAAGGGGGCGGCGCTACGCCACCCCCTGATTCACACCCTGACGGGGATCAGCCCGGGTAGATGCCGCGGTCTTTACGCGCCATCAGGATGCGCTCGCAGGCCACGATATAGGCGGCGGTACGCAGCGTACACGCTTTCTCGGCGGCTTTATCGCAGACGTGAATAATGGCGTCGGTCATGATGCGGTCCATCTTGGCGTTGATCTCTTCTTCGCTCCAGAAGAAGCTGGCCATATCCTGCACCCACTCAAAATAGCTGACGGTCACCCCGCCGGCGTTACAGATAACGTCCGGCACTACGATCACGCCGCGCTCGGCCAGCACGTCGTCCGCTTCCGGATAGGTTGGGCCGTTGGCCCCTTCCAGCACCAGTTTGCAGGTCAGCTTCTCCGCGCGCTCGCGGGTGATTTGCCCTTCCAGTGCCGCCGGGATCAGAATGTCCATCGGGGTGGTCCAGAAGGCGTCTTTATCGATCTCCTGGGCGCCAGGGAAACCGGCAATCTGCTTTTTCTCCGCCTGCCAGGCGGTGAGGGCGGCCATATCAATCCCGCCTTCGTTATACAGGGTCGCGGTATGATCCTGAATGACCACCACGCGGGCGCCGACGCCGGCGAACAGGCGGGCTGCTTCGCTACCGACGTTACCAAAGCCCTGCAGCGCGACTTTGGCGCCTTCAATTTCGATACCGGCGCGACGAGCCACTTCCCGGCCGGTGACAAATACGCCACGCCCGGTGGCCTTTTCACGGCCGAGGGAGCCGCCGAGGTGGATCGGTTTGCCGGTGACCACGCCGGTAATGGTGGTGCCATGGTTCATGGAGTAGGTGTCCATCATCCATGCCATCACTTTACCGTTGGTGCCGACGTCCGGCGCCGGAATATCTTTCTGCGGCCCGATAATAATGCCGATTTCGCTGGTGTAGCGGCGGGTCAGACGCTCCAGTTCACCTTCTGACAGTGAGAAGGGGTCGACGCGAATGCCGCCTTTGGCCCCGCCGTAAGGAATATTGACCGCGGCGCACTTAATGGTCATCCAGGCAGAAAGTGCCATGACTTCGTTAAGATCGACATCCGGATGGTAGCGAACACCACCTTTACCCGGTCCACGCGACAGATTGTGCTGAACGCGATAGCCCTCGAAGTGGCGGATGGTGCCGTCGTCCATTTGCACAGGAATGTCGACGATCAGCGCACGCTTCGGATGGCGCAGGGTTTCCACCCAGTAGGCAAGATCGCCGAGATAAGGCGCGACACGGTCGATCTGGCGCAGGTAGGTGGTCCATGGAGATGTACTACTTTCAGATGCGTAAGATAACTTTTCCATAAGAGTCCTGTTTCTCAGTGTTATTTATGTCGTGTAAAACCGTGGAATAGCTACAGCAGTAAACTCTGTGCAATGAATGGTATCACCAATTTTATAAAGCGGTATTTGACGGCAATTCCGATTTTTAAATTTTTGTTAGATTTTTTATTTTTTAAGTGAATAACTACGCACGCCAACCACCTACAAGCCGTGCATTTTAATTCACTTTTTATTCACTTAAGTGCATAGAAAAATATTTTTTCTATGTTTTTCATTATCTTGATGATCTTCAAAAAGTGAATAAATTGCTTCCACCCGTATTGACAATCTTATTGTTCACAGGCCAGCATTAGCCCACACAACAACATGACGTTAACCATGAATTAACAAATACCCGCAAAATAAATAGGGCTTATTTTTCCTGTGGTGAATATTTTTGCCATCACAGCGGGCGCGCTCGTGCCCAAAATAAGCCGAGGGTCAGGGTTAATGTCGATTGTCCAACGCGGCGGGAGCGTTTTCCGTCGTCTTACGTTCCGGAGATGAATGATGTCAGGCACTATGACTCGCGAAGATTTTGACGCTTACCTGGTTCCCTGTTTTGCCCCCGCGCCGTTTATTCCGGTCAGGGCGGCGGGTTCCCGCGTCTGGGACCAGCAGGGGAAAGAGTATATCGATATGGCGGGCGGCATTGCGGTGAATGCCTTAGGCCATGCCCATCCGGCGCTGGCTCAGGCCCTGCAGGATCAACTGGCGAAACTGTGGCATATCGGCAATGGCTATACCAACGAGCCGGTGCTGCAGCTGGCGAAAACCCTCGTGCAGTCGACCTTTGCCGATAAGGTGTTTTTCTGCAACTCCGGCGCCGAAGCCAACGAGGCCGCTCTCAAACTGGCGCGGAAATACGCTCACGATAAGTTTGGTGGTGAAAAAAGCGAAATCATCGCCTTCAACCATGCCTTCCATGGCCGGACGCTGTTCACCGTCTCCGTCGGCGGCCAGCCGAAATATTCCAGCGATTATGCTCCGCTGCCGCAGGGCATTACCCATCTGCCCTATAACGACATCGAGGCGGTCACCGCGGCCATCTCTTCGCGCACCTGTGCGGTGATCGTCGAGCCGATCATCGGCGAAGGCGGCGTGATACCCGCTGACCCGGCGTTCCTCCAGGCGCTGCGCACCCTCTGCGATCGCCATCACGCGACCCTGATATTCGATGAGGTGCAGACCGGGGCGGGCCGTACCGGCCATCTCTACGCCTACCAGCACTACAACGTCGTCCCGGACATCCTCACCAGCGCCAAAGGGCTGGGGGGCGGCTTCCCAATCGGCGCGATGCTGGCGAAAGAGGCCTGGGCGCAGGTCTTCCAGCCCGGCACCCATGGCACCACCTTCGGCGGCAACCCGCTGGCGGCGACCGTCGCTAACGCCGTGCTGGCCCATCTCGATGCGCCGCTGCTGGCGGGCGTTGGCGAGCGCCATGCGCTGATTGTTGACCAGTTGAATGCGATCTCTGCCCGTTACGATGCGTTCAGCGCCGTGCGCGGCACCGGTCTGCTGATCGGCGCTGAGCTGGCGGGGCCGCTGCGCGGCAAGGCCAAAACGTTGACCAACCTGGCGGCGGAAGAGGGGCTGATCGCCCTGATTGCCGGCCCGGACGTGCTGCGCTTCGCGCCGGCGCTCAATATCCCGCTGGCGGATATTGCGGAAGCCTTCGTGCGCCTTGATCGCGCCGTTGCTCGCTTAACCCGCTAACCGGGAGGACGGCCTGTGATGCTATTTCGTCCCGTACGGGAAAACGATCTCGACGACATCGTCCGCCTTGCCGCGCGGGCGGGGGTCGGCATGACCTCCTTACCGCATGACGTCGAGCGCCTGGCGGCCCGGATCCGGCGCAGTATCGAGACCTTCGCCGGCGAACTGCCGCGCGGCCAGCAGGGTTTCCTGTTTGTACTGGAAGACACCGCGCTGGCGCGGGTGGTGGGGGTGAGCGCCATTGAGGTCGCGGTAGGCCTGGACGAGCCGTTTTACAATTTTCGCATTCAGAAAACGGTTCGCGCCTCGAAAGCGCTGGGAGTCTATAAGCCTCAGGAGCTGCTTAATCTCAGCTATGACCACACCGGGCACAGCGAACTGTGTACGCTGTTTCTCGACCCGGCCTATCAGCGCAACCGCAATGGTCTGCTGCTCTCCAAGGCGCGCTTTTTATTTATCGCCGCCTTCCGCGAGTGGTTTTCCCCGTACCTGTTTGCCGAACTGCGCGGCTGCAGCGATGAGCAGGGGCAGTCGCCGTTCTGGGATGCGCTGGGCCATCACTTCTTCGACATCCCGTTTGCCGATGCTGACCGGCTGACCGGCACCGGCATGAAAACCTTTATTGCCGAACTGATGCCGGCTTACCCGATCTATATCTCACTGCTGCCGGAAGCGGCCCGCGAGGTCATCGGTCAGGTGCATCCCAATACCGCCCCGGCGCGGGCGATCCTCGAGAAAGAGGGATTCAGCTGGCGCGGCTCGGTGGATATTTTCGATGCCGGACCGGTGCTGGAGGCGAACACCGATCAGATCCGCGCCGTGCGCGACAGCCAGTGCCTGCCGGCCCAGCAGCTGATGGGCGCCCTGCCGGCGCCGACGCTCGTCGCCAACGGTCAGTTCGACAATTTCCGGGCGCTGCTGGTGGCCCACGAAGAGCAGGTCTCACTGGATGCCGCCGCGCTGGACGCGCTGCAGGTCAGTGAAACCGACCGCGTTTATACGGTAACCCTGAATCCAGAGGAAAACAGATCATGGCGGTAAAAGCACAGTTTATAGCCGGGCAGTGGCAGGCGGGCAGCGGGGCAACGATGAGCAAACTGGCCCCGGAGGATCAGTCGCTGCTGTGGCAGGCGGCCAGCGCGGGTGCCGACGACGTCCAGGCGGCCTGCGCCGCGGCGCGCGCGGCATTTTACCTCTGGTCGCACCGGCCGCTGGCCGAGCGTATTGCCGTGGTGGAGCGTTTTGCCGCGCTGCTGGAGACACATAAAGAGGCGCTGGCGACCCTGATTTCCCGCGAGACCAGCAAGCCGCTGTGGGAGACCCGCACCGAAGTACAGGCGATGATCGGCAAGGCCGCGATCTCCATCGAGGCCTATCACCAGCGGACGGGCTTTCATGAGTCGACGCTGCCGGACGGAAAAGCACAGCTGCGCCACAAACCGCACGGTGTGATGGCGGTCTTTGGCCCCTACAACTTCCCGGGCCACCTGCCCAACGGGCATATTATTCCGGCGCTGATCGCCGGGAATACCATCGTGTTTAAACCCAGCGAGCTGACGCCGGCCACCGCCGAAATGACCGTCCAGCTGTGGCAGCAGGCGGGCGTCCCTGACGGGGTGATCAATCTGCTGCAGGGCGGAAAAACCACTGGCCAGGCGCTGCTGGAAAATCGTGATATCGACGGCGTACTGTTCACCGGCAGCGCGGCGGCGGGTTTCCACTTCCATCGCTATTTCGGCGGCCAGCCGGAGAAGATGCTGGCGCTGGAGATGGGCGGCAACAACGCGCTGATCGTCGCCGACGTGGCCGATGTCGATGCGGCGCTGCATGTGATTATCCAGTCGGCGTTTATCTCCGCCGGGCAGCGCTGCACCTGCGCGCGCCGGCTGATCGTGCCGCGCGGCGAGCAGGGGGATGCGCTGCTGCAGCGGCTGGTCGCGGCCAGCGCGCAGATCCGCGCCGGCAAGTGGGATGACCAGCCGGCGCCGTTTATGGGCGGAGTGATTTCTCTCGACGCCGCGCAGAACATGCTGGCGGCGCAGCAAAAACTGGAGGGGCTCGGCGGCAAGGTGCTGCTGCGCATGCGCCAGCCCGACCCGCACTCCACGGTGCTGACGCCGGGGATCGTCGACGTCACCGGTATCGAGGTGCCGGATGAAGAATACTTTGGCCCGCTGCTGACGGTTATCCGTTATGACGATTTCCCGGAGGCCATTCGCCTCGCCAACCAGACCCGCTATGGCCTGGCCGTCGGGCTGATCTCCAGCGATGCGGCGCAGTTTGAACAGCTGGCGGACGAGGCGCGGGCCGGGATCGTCAACTGGAACAAGCCGCTGACCGGCGCCTCGAGTAAAGCGCCGTTTGGCGGGGTGGGCGCCTCCGGCAACCATCGCGCGGCAGCGTGGTACGCCGCTGATTACTGTGCCTGGCCGATGGCCTCTCTGGTCAGCGATACGCTGACGCTCCCGGCGACGGTATCGCCGGGCCTGCCATTCTGATAACGGATCCTGTGAGGACATATGTCTGGTTTTGAAGCAAACTTTGATGGCCTGGTCGGCCCGACGCACCACTACGCCGGACTCTCCGTCGGCAATGAAGCCTCGCAAAATAACCGCGATGGTCTCTCTAACCCTAAAAAGGCGGCGCTGCAGGGGCTGTATAAAATGAAAGCCCTTGCCGATCGCGGCTTCGTGCAGGGCATTCTGCCGCCGCAGCCGCGGCCGAATCTGCGCCTGCTGCGCGAAGTCGGGTTCCAGGGCAGCGATGAGCAGGTTATCCGGCAGGCGGCCGACGCGGCGCCGCAGCTGCTCTCTGCCTTCAGCTCCGCCTCGTCGATGTGGACCGCCAACGCGGCGACCGTCTCACCGTCGGCGGATAGCGCCGATGGCAAAGTCCATTTCACCGTCGCCAACCTGAACAATAAGCTGCACCGTATGCAGGAGGCGCCCACCACCTCGGCGATCCTGGGCGCCACGTTCGCCGATCCGCGCTACTTCGCCCACCATGCGGCGCTGCCGCAGCATGGCGACCTCGGCGATGAAGGGGCGGCCAACCATAACCGCTTCTGCCGGGAGTATGACCGACAGGGGGTGCAGTTTTTTGTCTACGGTCGACGCGCCAGCGGCGGGATCGCCCCGGTGAAGTATCCGGCGCGGCAGACCCTCGAGGCCAGCGAGGCGGTGGCCCGCCTGCATCAGCTGGATCCGCGCTACACGGTGTTTGCCCAGCAGGCGCCGCAGGCTATCGATCGCGGCGTGTTTCACAACGACGTCATCGCGGTCAGCAATCGCCATGTGCTGTTCCACCATCAGCAGGCGTTTGTCGATCAGGCGACGGTGCTGGCGACGCTACGGGCTAAAAGCGACAGTCTGGATATCCCGTTCACCAGCGTGGAAGTGCCGGACGAGCGGGTGTCGCTCGATGACGCGGTGGCCTCATATCTGTTCAACAGCCAGCTGCTGAGCAAACCTGACGGCAAGATGCTGATCGTGGTGCCGGAGGAGTGCCGCCAGCGGGAAAACGTCTGGCGCTATCTGAGCGACCTCGCCGCCGACAGCGCATCGCCGATCGATGAAGTGGCGGTCTTTGACCTGCGGGAAAGCATGCGCAACGGCGGCGGCCCGGCCTGTCTGCGGCTGCGGGTGGTGCTCAACGAGGCTGAACGCCAGGCGGTCAACGCGCATAGCCTGATGAACGACGAGCGTTATCAGCAGCTGACGGCATGGGTGGAAAAACACTATCGCGACCGGCTGCACGCCCGCGATCTGGCGGACCCGCAGCTGCTGCGCGAGGTTTATCAGGCGTTGGATGAGCTGACGCAGATCCTGCGCCTGGGCGCGGTCTATGATTTTCAGCGTTAAGGAGCGGCAGATGGAGCACCTGGTTAACGATTTAATGCACTGCCGCCTGCAGGAGTGGAGCTTCCCGGCGGGCATCGAGGCTCGCTGGCTGGGCGAGGGGATCCTGCAGTTGCTGCCGACGGCGCCGTGGCGCCAGGCGACGATCCTCTCCGCGGGCGTGCATGGCAATGAGACCGCGCCGACGGAACTGCTGCTGCAGTTGACCCACGATTTGAGTCAGGGGCGGCAGCCGCTCACTCAGGCGCTGCTGATTGTCTTTGGTAACCTGCCGGCGATCCGCGCCGCGCGTCGCTATCTGCACAACGACCTGAATCGCCTGTTCGGCGGCCGCCATCTGGCGGTCACCCCGGGTAATGAGTCGCGGCGGGCTTTTGCGCTGGAGCAGGCGGTGCAGGCCTTCTATCGCGCCGCCGATGCGGCGGGTCCGGTCAACCGTAGCCATCTCGATATGCACACCGCTATTCGCGGGTCGCTGTATCGCCAGTTTGCGCTGCTCCCGGCCCACGCCGGGGATTTTTCGCCTGGCTTCTACCAGCTGTTGCAGGCCAGCGGGATGGATGCCATCGTGCGCCATACCGAAGCGGGCGGCACCTTCACCCATTTCACCTGCGAAAAGTTCGCCGCGCAAAGCGCCACCCTGGAGCTGGGGAAAGTGATGCCGTTCGGCGCCAACGATCTCAGCCTGTTCGCCGCCACCGACGCGGCGATCCGGGCATGGATCGCTGACGCGCCGCTGCCGGCGCGCGACAAAGCGCCAGTGGACTACTTCCTGGTCGAGGAGAGCATTATCAAGCGCGAGGGGGAATTTACGCTTAATCTCGCGGCAAACGTTGAGAACTTCACCGCGCTCCCGGTGGGGTACGAAATTGCCCGCCAGGCGGAGAAACGGTGGGTGGTGCAGGCCCGGGCCCCCTATATCCTCTTCCCCAATGCCGGGGTCGCCACCGGCCAACGCGCCGGGCTGCTGCTGCGCGCCGCGGCCCTTTCCCTCCCGCAACCAGCCTGAGGAAACACCATGACTGAATATCAACGCCAGGCGGCCCCCGCCGCCGGAGGTGAGGGCGCGTCACAGCTTAAACGTGGGCTCGGCGCCCGCCATATTCAAATGATTGCCCTCGGGGGCGCCATCGGCACCGGGCTGTTTATGGGGGCGGGGCGCAACATCGCCGTTGCCGGCACCTCGATTCTGGTGATCTATGTGCTGGTCGGGTTCTTTACCTATATGGTGATGCGGGCGATGGGGGAGCTGCTGCTCACCCGCCATGACTACCGCTCGTTTGCCGACTTTGTCGGCGAGTATCTCGGGCCGCAGGCCAGCTTTTACCTCGGCTGGACCTACTGGCTAAGCTGGGTAGTGACCTGCATTGCCGACGTGGTGGTCTGCGGGAGCTATATGCAGTACTGGTTCCCGGAACTGTCGGCATGGATGCCGGCCCTCAGCATGCTGGCGATCCTGTTCCTGCTTAACCTGCTGTCGGTGAAAATGTTTGGCGAGGCGGAGTTCTGGTTCGCCCTGATCAAGGTGATCACCATTATCGCCCTGATCGGCACCGGCGGCTGGATGATTGCCACTGGCTGGACTTCTCCGGACGGCGTGACGGCTTCTTTCAGCCATCTTACCGACCCGACGGCTTTTATGCCTCACGGTATCACCGGTTTTTTCGCCGGCTTCCAGATAGCGATCTTCTCCTTTACCGGCATTGAGCTGCTGGGCACCATGACGGCGGAGACCCGCGATCCGCAGCGCATTTTGCCCAAGGCGATCAATGCTCTGCCGCTGCGGATTATCATCTTCTATCTGCTGTCGATGGTGGTGATTATCGCCGTCGCCTCCTGGCCGGGGGTATCGGCGGAGACCAGTCCGTTCGTGACGCTGTTTGCCAAGGCCGGGCTGCCTGCCGCCGCGGCGGTGATTAACTTCGTGGCGCTGACCTCGGCGATGTCCTCGGCCAACAGCGGCGTCTTCTCCAGCACCCGCATGCTGTACGGCCTGTCGGTGGAGAAGCATGCGCACTGGCAGTTTCGCATCCTGTCGCGCAATACCCGCATCCCGGTGCGTAGCCTGCTGTTCTCCTGCTTCTGCATGCTGATCGGCACGCTGCTGCTGTTCCTGGTGCCGAATGTGATGACCTTGTTCACTATCGTCTCGACCCTGGCGGCGATTATGGTGGTGTTCAGCTGGGGGATGATCCTCGTGGCCTATCTGGTCTATCGTCGCCAGCGTCCGGACCTGCACGCCGGGTCGATCTTTAAGATGCCTGCCGGGGTGGTGATGAGCTGGGTGAGCCTGCTGTTCTTCGCCTTCGCCATCTTCATCATGATCTTTGACCCGGACACGCTGCTGGCGCTGTTGGCTTCTCCGCTGTGGTTTATTGCCCTGTGGGGCTTCTGGAAGCTGAAGCAGCGGCGTGAGGGGCAACTGACGCTGGACAACCAGAGCGCCTGACACCCGCCGGCCAACCTGGCCGGTTAAGCAGGAGGTGAAGACTGGACGTCTGTTTGTGCCTGGTGACGGCTGGCGCCTTACCGGGCCTACTGTCTTACCTGACCTGGGATGAGCGCTATCCCCCGCGGCGTGATCTCCCTCTGTAGGCCCGCGCAAGCGCCGCGCCGCCGGGCGGGATAGTCGGCACGCTACCTGCCCAGACGGCGGCGGTTAGGCGCTTTCCGCCCGGGAAGGGGCCGCACCCGGCGCGGACTTCATCCGGCTGGCGCAGAAAATTGCCAGCAGCGAAATCACCACCGTTACGCCCAGATAAACGGCCACCGGCCGCCAGTCCCCGTCATATTTTGCCAGCAGACCGGTGGCGATAAGCGGCGCGGTGCCCCCGGCCAGCGCGGCACCCAGCTGGTAGCCGAGGGTGATCCCGGTATAGCGCACATTGGCGCTGAAAATCTCAGAGCACAAGGTGCCGAGCACCGCAGTTACCGGCGCCCACAGGATGCCGAAGGCAACGACCGTCGCCAGCATGATGCCCCAGCTGGTGCCGGTGTCGAGCAGCAGGAACCACGGAACGATAAACAGCCCCAGCAGCACCACGCTCAGGGTATACATCTTTTGCCGCCCCACCTTGTCTGACAGCAGCCCCATCAGCGGGATCATCACGGTGGCCACCAGCGCGCCCAGGGTCACGGATTCCAGCGCCTGCGACTTCTGGTAGCTCAGGGTGGTGGTGGCATAGCTGACCACAAAGGTGGAGAAGATATAGAATGGGGCGGTCTCCACCACTTTCAGACCGGCGGCAATCAGCACTTCCCGCCAGTGGTGCTTGAGCGTTTCGCGCAGCGGGGCCTTCGCCACCTGGCCGGATTTTTTCACCTGCTTAAAGGCGGGCGTTTCGTCGATATCTTTGCGGATCCACAGGCCGAGAAAAACGAGGACGGAGCTGAGCAGGAACGGTATACGCCAGCCCCAGGCGAGAAACTGTGTCTCGTCAAACAGGGTCATCAGCGAGACGATAAACGTCGCCATCAGCATGCCGATGGTCACGCCGGCCTGGGGAATGCTGCCGAAAAAGCCTTTCCGCTTCTCCGGCGCGTATTCGTAGGCCAGCAGCAGCGCACCGCCCCATTCACCGCCGATACCCATGCCCTGAATAATGCGCAGGGTTATCAGCAGGGCGGGCGCCCAGAGGCCCACCATCTCATAGGTGGGAAGCAGGCCGATCGCCACCGTGGCGCTGCCCATCAGCGACAGGGTCAGCACCAGCGTCTTCTTGCGGCCGATGCGATCGCCGATATGAGCGAAAATGACGCCGCCGATGGGGCGGATAAAAAACGTCAGCGAGAAGGAGAGCCAGGAGAGGATCAGGCCGATGACCGGGTCGACCATCGGAAAGAAGATTTTGTTGAACACCAGCGCGGCGGCGGTGCCATAGAGAAAATAATCGAACCATTCGATGGCGCTGCCTGTCAGGCTGGCGATCAGGACCTTCTTGTTTTTCTGCAGAATGGATGCAGTGTTGTCTTGTGGATTGCTCATTACGAAACGTTCTCCCGCCACGGTAAATAGGTCAGGTGTCACTCTGTGTAAACAGGGTGCAACCTGGTGTGAAAAGGTTGTGTAATTGTTAAGCAACTTAGGGTTGAAGGTTACAATTGGCAAGTTCATCGCTGGCAAACTGGGCGTTATGACGCGGTTTGGACTGGTGTAACCGCGACGCTATTTTTTATTTTCCACCTGATTTTGCTGTTTTTTGTTATTTTCATAGTGAGTTGTTCAGGTGCAACCCGCCTGTTTTTAGATGTTTCTTGTTATTTCAAAATGGTTACAAATTAACGCCGCTTTGCCTCCCGCGAGGCGGCGTTTATGATGGCGAAAGCATCCTCTCCGATCGGCTGAGAGGGAATTAAGGAGACAGAATGGCAGAACAATTTCCCCCGTTGTCGGCGGCGACGCTGGCGGCGGCTAACCAGGTCGGCGCCTGGCTGGCGCAGGACGATCTGGCGACGCTGCCCGCGCTGCCGCAGGTGGACGTGGTGGTGCTGGCCGGCAACGCCGTGATCCCGACCATCGACGCCGCCTGCCGGCTGGCGGCGGCGCAGGACGTCACGCTGCTGATCAGCGGCGGCGTGGGACATTCTACGAACTATCTCTACGAGGCGGTGCGCCAGGATACCCGTTACCGTATGTTGCCGGTGGCGGGGCGTCCGGAAGCGCATATTCTGGCCGATATTGCTCATGACTACTGGCAAATTCCGCGCTCGCGGCTGGTGGTGGAGGACCAGTCGACCAACTGCGGCGAGAACGCCCGTTTTACCCGGACCACGCTGGAGAACGGGGGGATCCCTCATCGTCGCGGGATCGTCATTCAGGACCCCACCATGCAGCGGCGAACCATGGCCACCTTCGCCCGCGTCTGGCAGGGGGTGACGACGCCGCCACAGTGGCTGAGCTTTCCCGGCTGCTCGCCGGTGCTGGAGCAGACCGATGGTCAACTGGGGTTCGCGGGCGGCGGGGCGGGGCTGTGGCCGGTCGCCCGCTACCTGGCGCTGCTGCTGGGCGAGCTGCCGCGCCTGCAGGATACGCCTGAAGGATACGGTCCGCGGGGGAAAGACTTCATCAGCCACGTCACCTTCCCGCCGGAGATCATCGATGCCTGGCGACAGCTGCGGGAGGACGCCCAGCTTGCCGGGGCGCTGCAGGCCCGCACCCTCAGCTGAAAACTGCCCGTTTGCGGCAGATTTATCGCAAACGGGCAATTTGTGTTATTGGAATGTAACCTCAACCGGGCATTTTTGGCCCGGTTTTATGAATCAGCTCACAGAACGGCGCCAACGTGCTGCGAAGCCACGGCTTATCCGCCCGATATTTAACAAAAAAATCACTTGTTAAATACAAACGCACTACAGGAGCAGCCATGACAGCACCCGTTCAACACCAAATGTATATTGATGGCCAGTTCGTTTCCGGTCGCGGCGACGGCTGGATCGACGTGCTTAACCCGGCGACCGAAGCGCTGCTGTCGCGGATCCCGGACGGGACTGCCGAAGAGGCGCGGCTGGCGATTGACGCGGCTGAGCGCGCCCAGCCCGCCTGGGAAGCGCTGCCGGCCATTGAGCGTGCGGGTTGGTTACGCAAAATTGCCGCTGGTATCCGCCAGCGTGCTGAAGAGATTGCCGGGCTGATCGTGGCTGAAGGCGGCAAGATCCAGCAGTTGGCGGCGGTGGAAGTCGCATTCACCGCGGACTATCTCGACTATATGGCCGAATGGGCGCGCCGTTACGAAGGCGAGATCGTGCAGAGCGATCGCCCTGGGGAGAATATCCTCGTCTTTAAACGCGCGCTGGGGGTGACCACCGGGATCCTGCCGTGGAACTTCCCGTTCTTTCTTATCGCCCGCAAGCTGGCGCCGGCCCTGATCACCGGGAATACCATCGTCATTAAGCCCAGCGAATTTACGCCCAATAATGCCATCGCCTTTGCCGAGATCGTCCATCAGGTTGGGTTGCCGAAAGGGGTCTTTAACCTGGTGCTCGGCCGCGGAGAAACCGTTGGTCAGGAGCTGGCCGGCAATTCAAAGGTGGCGATGGTCAGCATGACCGGTAGCGTGGCGGCAGGAGAGAAAATCATGGCCGCTGCGGCGAAAAATATCACCAAAGTGTGCCTCGAACTCGGCGGCAAAGCGCCAGCCATTGTGATGGATGATGCGGATCTGGAGCTGGCGGTGAAAGCGGTGGTGGACTCGCGGGTGATTAACACCGGGCAGGTGTGTAACTGCGTCGAGCGGGTCTATGTTCAGAAGGGCATTTACGACCGCTTCGTCAACCGCCTCGGCGAGTCGATGAAGGCCGTGCAGTTTGGCGACCCGGCGACGCGGGATGACATCGCGATGGGGCCGCTGATCAACGCGGCGGCGCGGGACCAGGTGGCGGGTAAAGTGGCGAAGGCGGTGGCGCAGGGGGCGCGGGTGGCGCTGGGCGGCCAGCCGCTGGAGGGCAAAGGCTATTTTTATCCGCCGACCCTGCTGCTGGATGTGCGTCAGGAGATGGACATTATCCACGAGGAAACCTTCGGGCCGGTGCTGCCGGTGGTGGCGTTTTCGACCCTTGATGAGGCGCTGGCGATGGCCAATGACAGCGACTATGGCCTGACCTCCTCGATCTATACCCGCGATCTGAACGTGGCGATGAAGGCGATTAAGGGACTGAAGTTCGGCGAAACCTATATCAACCGGGAAAACTTTGAGGCGATGCAGGGTTTCCACGCCGGCTGGCGCAAATCGGGGATCGGCGGCGCTGATGGCCGCCACGGGCTGAATGAGTACCTGCAGACCCAGGTGGTCTATCTGCAGGCCTGAGGTACTTAACTCCGAGCCGGCGGGCAGCTCAGGCGGCCCGCCGTTCGCTTAGCGGGCGAATTTCTCCAGCACGCGGATCAACTGGGTGACGAAGCCGTATTCGTTATCATACCAGGCGACGGTTTTCACCAGCTGTACGCCGCCGGCCTCCACAATCTCCAGCTGGGTGGCATCGTAGATCGAGCCGAAATGGCTGCCGATAATGTCGGAAGAGACAATCTCTTCTTCGGTGTAGCCGAAGGATTCATTGCCCTCAGCCGCCTGCTTCATCGCCTGATTGACCTCATCCGCAGTCACTTTTTTCTCCAGCACCGACACCAGCTCTGTCACCGAACCCGTTTTTGTCGGCACACGCTGGGCATGGCCCTTCAGTTTACCGCTCAGGGCGGGGATCACCAGGCCGATGGCCTTTGCCGCACCTGTGGTGTGCGGGATGACGTTTTCTGCCGCCGCTCTGGATGCGCGCAGATCTTTGCCGCGCGGCCCGTCCACCAGCGACTGGGTGCCGGTATAAGCATGGATGGTGGTCATGGTGCCCACGGTGATGCCGAAGGCATCCTGGAGGACTTTGGCCATCGGCGCCAGGCAGTTGGTGGTGCAGGAGGCCACGGAGATGATGGTGTCATCCGGGGTCAGGGTGTCATCGTTGACGTTGTAGACGATGGTTTTCATCTCGCCAGCGGGGGCGGAAATCAGCACTTTGCGCGCGCCGGCCTGGAGATGGGCTTGCGATTTCTCGGCCGAGGTGTAAAACCCGGTACACTCCACAATCACCTCTGCGCCTGCCGCCTGCCACGGAATATGCTGCGCCTCTTTTTCGGCATACACCGTAATGGTTTTGCCGTTGACGATCAGCGCATCTTCCGTAAAGTCGACGCTCCACGGAAAGGGGCCGTAGTTTGAATCATGCTTCAACAGATAGGCCAGCACCTTTGGCGAGGTGAGGTCGTTGATAGCCACCACTTCCAGGCTGCTGTCGACTTCTAATAAACGGCGTAACACCAAACGTCCGATACGACCAAATCCATTAATCCCAAGTTTACTCATGGACATTCTCCGGTTGGTAAAACGACTCGATGTGATAAAACTCCTCCAGGCTTAGTCCTGTCCCCCTGATTGGTCAACTGACAATCTGTGCGGTATACCAGCGTTTCCGGGCCGGGGAGGAAAAAAGTGGATGTTTTCCCGGCCTTTTTTAGCGCTGACGGCAGGGA
The DNA here is from genome assembly GCF_033100215.1 of Klebsiella sp. w6. Taxonomy (NCBI): domain Bacteria; kingdom Pseudomonadati; phylum Pseudomonadota; class Gammaproteobacteria; order Enterobacterales; family Enterobacteriaceae; genus Klebsiella; species Klebsiella sp. w6. The sequence goes on along the minus strand of NZ_CP136907.1, from coordinate 2,993,506 downwards.
ATAATTTTTGTTACCGGAGATGAGGGGGCCGCCTGCTGGCGAAGCGGTGAAAAGCGTCTATGCTTAACTATTGAATAGCTTAGTAAAATATTGACGTTAGACGAAGGGAGAGGTTATGGGATTCTGGAGAATCGTTTTCACTATTATTCTGCCGCCGCTGGGCGTACTGCTGGGGAAAGGCTTCGGCTGGGCGTTTATTCTCAACATTATTCTGACCCTGCTGGGCTATATTCCTGGCCTGATCCACGCTTTCTGGGTGCAGACCCGCGACTGAGGGGCGAGCAGATAACCACGCCTCCCCCTGGGACCCGCTCAGGGGGGCATCAGGCTCTCTTTATACAGCAGCGTATTATCCTTCGACCAGTAGTGCCGGGTCTCCTCTTCCAGATCAACAATCCACTTAAACACGCCGGCGCTGGCGAGATCCTTGCAGTACTGTTCAAAGTTGATGGCGCCGGCAAAATGGCGGATGACCGCGGCCGAGGTCAGTCGATGGCTGGGGGCGCTGCGCACGCGTAGCAGGCCGCGGGCGCTTTTTATCGAGATCACCTCGTCGTTTGCCATCACGAAATTCATATTTCCGGTGGAGACAAAATAGATGTAGTAGGAGACCTGATGCCGGCGGAGTTCACTGGCGAAGGTGGTAAAATCGGCATCCGCGCGAACCTGTTCGAAAAAGTGACCCAGCCTTGCCAGCAGTTCCATTTCAATCCTTGTTGTGTTGTTGCTGCGCATGGTTTCGGCGTCTGTCGGCATAAACCATTCACACGTTTACTTATTCGTATTTTAATAATATAGGCGCGTTATATTAATGGTTATTATGTAACTGGAACATCGTTTCAAGTGTTACAAGCTATTGCAAAGGTTCGCAGGGGATCCTCGAGGCAGGCAGAAGGTGTGGTAAGACGGGAAGAGGCGAAATTAGCGCCGGCGATGATCGTCGCCGGCGGGGCCATGAGCCGCGGCTATTTCTGGATCAGATAGCGAATGGTTGGGCCATCCTGCTGAATATCCAGCACCGTATAGCCATGGTTCCTGGCATCGAGTGGAATGTTATTGATCGACTGCGGACAGTCGCTGACTACTTCCAGGATCTCGCCTTTTTGCAGGGAGGGCATCGCCTCCAGAGTGGCCACGGCCGGATAGGGACAGGGTTCGCCGACCATATCCAGGCGATAATCAGGGATGATGTTTTTCATGCGCTCTCCTTCACGGTCCGGACCGCCGTCGACTGGCGGCGGAAAAAATGTCTTTCCCAGGCGATCACCAGCAGCAGGGCGATCAGCAGCAGCAGATAGGTCGCCAGCAGCCCGCCGAAGGGGCCGAAGGCGTTCAGCAGGTTGATTTTCTGCCAGTGGGTGGCGAGCGGAGCGGCGATATCGTCCCAGCACCAGGCGAGCAGCGTTGAGCCAATGACATTGCCCAGCCCAACCCACCAGTAGTGAACCTGGCCCTCCACCGCCCGGTACATCCAGCCGGTTTCACAGCCGCCGGCCAGCACGATGCCAAAGCCAAACAGCAGCCCGCCAATCGCCGCATTGGGACCGGCCCACATAATTTTCGGCGCCATCCCCAATTGCACATAGCTAAAGATACCGATGGCGCTCGCCGCCATGCCGAAGATAATCGCCTTCGCCATCACCGTCCGGCCGGTGATCCACATATCGCGAAAGGCGGACGTAAAGCAGATCTGCGCGCGCTCGATAAGCAGACCGAAGCCGATGCCGAACAGCATCGCCAGGCCGAGCGCCGGGTGGTCTGCGGCGGTGAGCAGGCCCCAGCCGATCATGGCGAAAAAGATCACCATCCCCAGCCGGAAACGGCGGCGCGCCTGCTGCGGTTTTTGGGTTAACGGCGAGGCGGCGGACACCTTTTGCATTTTTACCGGAATGCGAAAAAGGGGCAGCAGCGTGAAGCGGGCGCCAAACCAGGAGCCGATGGCGGTGGCGATGGCAAACAGCCAGGCGTGCAGGGAGAACTGCGGAATACCGGTGAAAAAAGCCGCCAGATTGCAGCCCATCGCCAGACGTGCGCCGAACCCGGCGATGATGCCGCCTGCCACGGCCTGCACAATGCGGATCCGGCTGCGTGGAAAGCGCAGTTTGACGTTATTGGCCCACAGCGCGGCGGCCAGGCAGCCGCCGAACATGCCGATGATCATCCTGCCATCGATGCGGGTCAGCGGCGTCCCTTCGAGATGAATCAGCTGGTAATAGCCCCACTGTTCGCTGTGGACGCCCAGCAGTTGCAGCAGCTGACCACCCCAGCGGGTGAATTCGCCGGTCACCGCCCAGAAGGTGCCGGTGATGCCAAAATAGTAGGTAGAGAGGATGCCCGCCGCGATGACCGCCGGGACAGGGGACCAGAACCGGATAAGCCAGGCCTGTTTGAAGGATTGCCATGTCATAAAAATGCCTCTGAACTCAGAAGGTATTAAAGGTCGATGACCGACCGAAGGGGGCAAATAGTACCCGCCTCAGCGCCTGCTTTCTCTGTTTTGGATCAAGGCCCTACGCTTGCGCCACCACGGCAAGCAGCGCCAGCAGTGCGGGCAGCGCCTGAATATAGAGAATTTTGCGGCTGGCGGTTAGCGCGCCGAAAATCCCGGCGACCAGCACGCAGGCCAGGAAAAAGATAACCACCTGCACCCCCGGCGCCCCCAGCCACAGCCCCCACGCCAGGCCGGCGGCCAGAAAACCGTTATACAACCCCTGGTTGGCCGCCAGCACCCGGGTCTCCCGGGCGAAATCGGCGCTGAGGTTAAAGGCCCGGCGCCCGGCGGGGGCTTCCCAGAGAAACATCTCCAGCACCAGGATGGCGAGATGAATAATAGCGACCAGCGCAACGAGGAGAGTGGCTAACACAGCAGTCCTTAATCAATAAGATGAATGTGTCTGCAGTATAGCTGCAAGCGCTAACGAAGCGGGAGCGCCGCTGCTATAGTGCAGATAGGGTCATGTTTTCTGCCGCGACCAGCGTCGGTTATCTGATTGCCCTTCGGTTTAGTTTAGCGGTGCTAGTATGCCGGGTTCTTTTTTACGGGTGTGGTGTAGGTTACTGAATGTTAAATAAATTATGGATTTTGTTATCAGGGCTACTGGTGGTTGCCATGCCGTCGGCGCAGGCCGGGGAATTAAACCTCTATTCGATGAATACCGGCTCCTATGTTTATCATATGACCGGTAACCACGGACAATATAACGAGCATTTCAATAACAATTTTTTCTCGGTGGAGCGCAAGTTTTCTCAGGATTCAAAATACAGCGTGCTGGTCGGAACGATGAAAAACAGCTTTGACGATCGCTGTTTGACCCTCGGCGTGCGCCGCGACTGGCTGAAAAACGATACCGGCTGGGTGCTGAAAGGGGTGTATGCCTATACCGGGGAATTTTTCTTTGACGCCTTCAGCCACTGTGGGGATTCCGGCACCTACCGCACCGCCAAAAAAATCACCGGCGTCGGTTTTTCGCCCTACCTCTATCATGGTCTGCAATATAACTTCACCGATTATTTCGGTGTGGAAGGCGGCATTATTGTGCCGGCGATCTTTGTGATGAGTATTCAGTGGAGCTTTCGCTAGCCGCTTTATTATCCGGGAAAAGAGCAGGCCGCCTCAGGTGGCCTGCTACTGATGACCTGGCGGCAGGAATTAATGGAAGCCGAGACGGATCAGATCTAACGGGCAAAAGCGGCCCTCGCAGCCGTCGATTTCAACGCAGTCCGCCCGGCGAAGCTGCTCGGCGGTTTTCCCTTCACCATGGATAGCTTTAATCACGCCTGTTGTGCCGTTACCGGCGATCATTACCATGCTGCCGGTAGCAATAGCGTTACGATTACGGTCATAGGTTTTCATGGTCTCCTCCTCAATAAACCAGGGTAAGCAATGATTAAGCGGCTAAAGTAATACGCTTTTTTGCCTAAAAAAGTTTTGAGGATAATCAAATTTATTTTAATAACCCCGGAGCAAAAGGGCCAGAAGTCCCCTCTATTCGCGCCGATCGCATCGCCTGCGTGGCGCGCGACACTGACGGCAATATGTCATTCAGGTTACTGTTTTATGACCAGATTATTAACCTTGCCAGCCCGCGGAAAATAGCGAAAGATGGCGCTATTCGGGTATCAACAGTGCCAGTGCGTGTCCTGAGGGAGCCATGAGTCAAGACGTCACCGCGAAGATGTTAAAGCCCGATTTTGATAGTGAAGTTTCCGGTCTGGTGCATGGTTATCTGTTTCATGAACAGCGCCCCCCGCAGCCCATCGCCTCTGGCGAGGTGTGCGCCCGTTATCAGGCGCTCGCCGATGACAAGGCGTTTATCTGGTTACACCTGAATCTCAATCATGCCACCGCCGAAAAATGGTTAACCAGCCACTTTCCGGTGGCGGACTTTTTCTTCGAGGAGATCCGCAGCGGCTCGCACACCACCCGCATTGAGCGACAGGGGGAGAATCTGTTCGCTGTGCTCAACGATGTGCTGTTTCGTCCGCAGGATACCAGTGCGGAAACCGCCACGCTGTGGCTCTACTGTAGCCCTAAGCTGGTGGTGACGGCGCGCTTCAAACCGTTGCGGTTTATCGAATGGATGCTGCCGCGTCTGCAGACGCTCAGGGTGAATACCTCTACCGAGCTGCTGGCTTTTCTGCTGGAGGAGCAGGAGGAGGTGCTGGAGCAGGTCGTCCGCCAGGCCAGCCGCCATGTCGACCTTATTGAAGAGCGTCTCCTGAGCAATCACGTGCAGCGCAACCGGGCCGATCTGGCACGGCTGCGGCGGATGCTTTTGCGTTTTCAGCGGCTGCTGGCGCCGGAGCCGGCGGCGATGTTCCGGCTGCTTAACCGGCCGCCGGCGTGGATGGATCGTGCAGTGGTGCAGGCGTTTCGTCAGTTCACCGAAGAGTTTAGCGTGGTGCTCAATGACCTGTCCGGCCTGATCGAGCGCATCAGTCTGCTGCAGGAGGAGATTGGCGCCCGCCAGCTGGAGCAGAGCAACCGCACCCTCTACACCCTGACGGTGATCACCGTTCTCGCGCTGCCGATTAACATCGTCGCCGGTTTCTTCGGCATGAACGTCGGCGGGATCCCGCTGGCGAGTAACCACCACGGGTTTATTCTGCTGGTGGTGATAGTCGCCATCTTTACCCTCGGCGCCGGCTACCTGGCATTCCGCCGGCGCGATGACCTGTAGATTGCGCGTCGAATCAGTTGAGGCTGCGCAGGGCGGCAATCAGTCCTTCGACACCGCGTTCCAGCTTCTCGCGCGGGCAGCCGACGTTGAGGCGCAGAAAGCCGTTGCCCTCAGGACCATAGGTATAACCCGGCATAATCGCCACCTTCTGTTCGGCGATCAGCGCCTGCTGTAGCGCGTGATCGTCGATGTTCAGGGGGCGCAGGTCGATCCACGCCAGGTAGGTGGCCTCCGGCGGCTGCCAACAGAGCGCGGGGAAGGCATTATTAAGCGTGTCGGCGACATAGCGCATATTCGCCTGCAGATAGTCACGCAAGGCGTCGAGCCAGGGAGCCCCGTCGCGGTAGGCGGCGATATGGGCGACCAGCGCCGGCACGGAGGGAGAAGAGAGCCCGTCGCGGGCCTTCAGCGCCTGCAGGTAGTTGTCGCGCGCGTTCGCCTCAGGGATAAAGCCATAGGCCCCGGTAAAGGCCGGAATATTAAAGCTCTTCGAACCGGAGGTGAACAGCGCCCATGGCCCCTGAGCGACCTCGCTCCACGGGATATGGCGGTGTTCGCCCCAGGTCATGTCCATATGAATTTCGTCGCTAATCACCCTGACGCCATGTTTTTGACACAGGGCCGCCATGGTTTGGAGCTCCTCGCGACGCCAGACTTTCCCCGTTGGGTTGTGCGGGCTGCACAGCAGCAGCAGGGTATTCTTCGGTTCCGCCAGCGCGGATTCCAGGCGGGCCATATCGCAGTGCCACTGATTATCCGTCAGGGTCAATGGCACCGGGGCAATCTCCCGGCGGTTAGCGGTGATGGTCTTATAGAATGCATCGTAGGCAGGGGTATGGACGACGACGCCGTCGCCTTCGCTCGACCACTGGCGGATGGTTTCCGCCACCATGTAGATAACCGACGGCCCGTAGACCACCGTTTGCGGATCGATGACGCTGTTAAACCGGCTGGCGTACCAGTGGGCAATCGCCCCGAGAAACGCCTCGTTCTGCCAGCGACTGTAGCCGAACACCCCGTGGGCCAGCCGCTGGCTGACGGCGTCGAGAATGCAGGGCGCGGTGGCGAAATCCATATCGGAGATGGTGAACGGCAGCAGGTCGGCGGCGCCAAACCGGTCGGCGACATAGTCCCACTGTGTGCACCAGGTACCGTGGCGGTCGATGGGGGTGGCAAAATCAAACATCGGAACTTCCTTAGCGAATGTCCCCCTCCGCGCGGAAGGGGGACCAGTGGGGTCAGGCCTGCACGGTATTCATCAATACGGCCATTTCATCTTTTACTGACTGCACCTGCGGGCCAATAACCACCTGCAGGTTATGCTGATTGAGCTGAACCACCCCGATGGCGCGATGGGCTTTCAGCGCGGCGGCGTCCACTTTGCTCATATCGTGTACCGACAGACGCAGACGAGTAATGCAGTTATCCAGCGAAACAATGTTCTCGGCGCCGCCGAGCGCCGCCAGAATCGCCGGCACGTTATAGCCGGATTTGCCGATGGTACCGGCGACGGCTTTCTCCACGCTGGCGGCGGTGTCGATATCGCGGCCCGGCGTTTTCAGATTGAAGCGGGTAATGGCGAAGCGGAAGATGGCATAGTAGACCGCGAACCAGATAGCCGCTACCACCGGCACCAGATACCACTTGGTCGCCAGGCCATGCAGGATGCCAAACACCACGAAGTCGATGATATTGCCGTCGGTGTTGCCGATGGTCACCCCGAGCACCGCCATGATGGTAAAGCCGAGACCGGTCAGCAGCGCGTGGATAACATACAGCACCGGCGCGACGAACAGGAACAGGAACTCCAGCGGCTCGGTGGTGCCGCCGACCACGCAGGCGATAACCCCGGAGATCAGCAGGCCTTTAATTTTATGCCGGTTTTCCGGACGGGCGCAGTGGTACATCGCCAGCGCGGCTCCCGGCAGGCCACCGAGGAAGGCCGGCATTTTACCCTGCGACAGGAAGCGGGTGGCGCTTTCGGAGAAGCCGTGGGTGGTTGGGCAGCTTAGCTGCGCCTGGAAGATGGTCAGCGCACCGCTGACGCTGTGGCCACAGACGTCGAGGGTACCGCCGGCTTCAGTGAAGCGGATCAGCGCCACCAGAATGTGGTGCAGGCCAAACGGCAGCAGCAGTCGCTCGCCGGTGCCGAAGATCATCGGGCCAAAATCCCCGGCGCTGTTGATCATCTTCCCGAGGGCGTTGATCCCCATGGCGAAGACTGGCCACACCAGCGGGATAGCCAGCCCGACCAGACCCAGCACCACGGTGGTGATGATCGGCACGAAGCGGGTGCCGCCGAAGAAGGCCAGGGCGTCCGGCAGGCGAATGTTATGGAAGCGTTCATGCAGCAGCCAGACGATAATCCCGGCGATAACCGCGCCGAGGATCCCGGTATCGATCGACGGAATACCGATGATGTTCTGGATATTGTTGGCCTTCAGGATCGCGGCGTCGGTGGTGGGCAGAATGCCTTTCGCCGTCAGCCAGAAGTTGACCGCCAGGTTCATGACCGCGTAGCCGACAAAGCCGGCGAAGGCGGCGACGCCTTTGTTCTCCCGCGCCAGCCCCAGTGGGATGGCGATACAGAACATGACCGGCAGGAAGCTGAAAGCAAAGGAGCCGACTTTGCTCATCCAGATAAAGATGGCCTGCAGCAGCGGCATATCCAGCCACGGCAGCAGCGTCAAAACATCGTGACTGCTTAACGAGCTGCCGATCCCCAGCATGATCCCACAAAACGAGAGCAACGCTACGGGCAGCATAAAGGTTTTTCCGAGCTGCTGGAAAAACTCCCATAAAGTGATTTTTGGTGCTGTTTTCGCCGTCATAACACGGTTCCTGATTCTCAAGTGGTCGGGAAGAACTAACGCCACGGCAAGATAAAACGTTTTACCAGTTTTTAGTGCGATAAAAATCACATAATCAAGCGATAATAAGGTTTATAAAGATTGCACAATGATAAAACGTTTTATCGACAGGCAAGGGAGTCAGCCAGCACGTTATGGCTATCGCAAAAAAGATCACCATCAATGATGTGGCGCAGGCCGCCGGGGTCTCCGTGAGCACCGTCTCGCTGGTGCTGAGCGGTAAAGGGCGCATCTCCAGCGCCACCGGCGAGCGAGTTAATCAGGCCATCGAACAGCTGGGATTCGTGCGCAACCGCCAGGCCGCCTCGCTGCGTGGCGGGCAGAGCGGGGTGATTGGCCTTATCGTTAGCGATCTGTCGAAGCCGTTTTACGCCGAATTAACCGCCGGCCTCACCGACGCCCTGGAAAGGCAGGGGAAAATGGTGTTCCTCACCCAGGGCGGGCGCAGCGGCGAGAAGATAGATCAGCGGTTTGATACCCTCGCGGCGCAGGGGGTCGACGGGGTGATCATCGCCGGGTCGATCGATCGCGGGAGCGAACTGCGCGAGCGGGCCGCGCAGGCCGGCGTGCCGCTGGTGTTTGCTTCCCGCGCCAGCTACCTTGACGATGTCGATCTGATCCGCCCGGACAACATGCAGGCGGCGCAGCTGGTGACCGAGCATCTTATCCGCCGCGGCCATCAGCGGATCGCCTGGCTTGGCGGGCAGAGCTCCTCGCTGACGCGCGCCGAGCGGGTCGGCGGCTATTGCGCCACCTTGCTGAAATACGGTCTGCCGTTTCACAGCGAATGGGTGCTGGAGTGCGAGTCGAGCCAGAAGCAGGCGGCGGAGGCGATGGCGGGGCTATTGCGCCAGAACCCGACCATCACCGCGGTGCTGTGCTACAACAACGTGGTGGCCACCGGCGCGTGGTTTGGTTTACTGCGGGCCGGAAGGCAGAGCGGAGAGGATGGCGTCGAGAGCTATTTCGAACAGCGGGTGGCGCTGGCGGCCTTCGCCGACGTGCCGGAGGCGGCGCTGGATGACCTGCCGCTCACCTGGGTAACGACCCCGGCGCGCGAGATGGGGAAAACCCTGGCAGAGTCGATGCTGCGACGGCTGGAGGAAGGCACCGGCGAGGCGCGAAACCAGATTATGCCGCCGCGGCTGGTGACACGGAAATGAGGGAGACGGCGCGCGATGGCCGTCTCCTGAGACGATAAGTTACGGCTGCGGGGCGGCGTCGTCCTGCTGAGGAGCGGCGTCATCCTGTTGCGGCTGGCCTTCCTGCGGCGCCGCGTCCGGTTGAGCAGGCGCTTCCAGACCAAACATCGCGGCAAAATCCTCCAGCGGCATTTTCTGTCCGTTCAGCGTCACCTGGCCGTTAGCGTACTGCAGGCTGCTGCTGATGGCGTTATCTTCCATGGTGGTGATGCGGAACATCTGGCCCATCGCCGCCAGGCCTTTGACCTGCTGATCGGCGAGTTTGGCCGCATCGGCTGGCTGGTAACCTTCCAGACCGGCGATTTTGGTCATCAACTCCGTCGCCATATCCACCGGGATCACCACCTTGCCGTCAAGGGACTGCACCACGCGATCCAGACTGTCCGCCAGGGTCTGCGGTGGGGTGGTCACCTGGGCCGGATCCTTCAGCAGAACCGACAGATTCAGGGTACTTTCCCCTTTGGCATTGCGCCAGCTCAGCGGAGAGATGGTCACCGATGGGTTGCCTTTAAGCAGGATCGGCAGCGCATTGAACAGGGTTTCGGTTAACGCCTGCTGGTACAGTTCCGGGTTTTGCGCCAGTTCCGGTTTTGCCAGCAGCGCCTGAGACTGTGCACTGTACTGCTGACTAAACTGGTGCCACGCCTGACCGTCGACATTATCCACTTTCAGCGTCAGTTTGCCGCTGCCCATATCCTGTCCCTGCAGCTTGAGGCTGTTGACGGTGTAGTTCACCTGGCTGTTCACGCCTTTGCCGTCCTGGGTCAGCGTCGAGCCGCCGTCCAGCGCCATCCCGTCAACCAGCGCCAGCTCTTTGCCTTCGACGCTGATGGCCAGTTTATCGAGGGTCATTTTTTGCTGGCCGATACGTTCGTTGAAGCTGGCCAGTTCGGTGGCGCCGTCGGTGGTCAGGTTGACGAAGCGCAGCTGTACCTTCTGATTATATTCGTTGAGCGCATCGATCTGCCCGCTGCCGGCCTGGCCCTTCAGGCTGATGTTTTTGCCGTCGCGGTCGGCGTCGAGCTGGAACTGACCGCCGCTGAAGGTGACTTTCTCATCACCTTTGGCATAGTCGAGGGCATTGAGCACGATCGCCGACTGGCTGTCGCCGCTGTAGGCGATGCGTGTATCGACGGTAAAGGGAGTGTTGCCTTTGGCGATCTCGAACAGCGCCTGGCTGGCATCATTTTTCACCAGCGTGGTGTGGACCGAGGCCATCGCCGGCGCCAGATTAAAGGTTTTTAATGAGGCCAGCGGGAAGGGTCCATGATCGACCACCTCGTCAAGTACCACGCTCTGTCCGGTGGCCAGCCAGCTGTTGGCCTGACCGGCGATCGGCTTAACCACCAGCTGCAGATGGCTGCTGAACAGCCCGCGCTGGTAATTCTGATAGCTCAGCTCCAGACCTGATTCCGGCGCGCTGCTGCGTAGCTGCGCGTTAGCCTGCTGCACCATATCGGCGATCCGGCCTTCCAGCTGTTTGCCGGTGTACCAGGCGCCGCCTGTCCATACCACGCCCAGCGCCACGATGATGCCTGCTGCGACCAGCGATTTTTTCATAGCATTTGTCCATAAATGAAGCCAGGCGGAGAGACCGCCTGGCTGAGTTGTCATCATTCAGTAAGCGCGACCTGAAAGGTCAGTCACTTACTGGAGCTTATTGAACACGCGCGCCACGCGGCCGCGTCCGCTGACCTGCACCGGTGATTCGTTGGCGGCCACGAAAGCCGACTCGCCCGGCTTGAGCGTCAGGCTCTGGTCACCTTTGTGCAGTACGGCTTCGCCGTCGACGCAGAAAATAATCGCCGCGCTCGCCTGAGCCAGATCGCTGGCCTCGGCGGAGAGGTCGTGCAGCGAGAAGGCAAAATCTTCCACCGGGATCGGGAAGTCCAGCTCTGCGCCGTGCTGCTGCGGCTGGGTCAACAGCTCACCCGCCGGTTTGGCTTCGAACTTGACGTTAGCGACCAGCTCAGGAATATCAATGTATTTCGGCGTCAGACCGGCACGCAGTACGTTATCCGAGTTGGCCATCACCTCCAGCGCCACCCCCTGCAGATAGGCATGCGGCGTTTCGGCGAACAGGAACATGGCTTCGCCAGGGTTCAGTTTCACCACGTTCAGCAGCAGCGGCGAGAAGAGGCCGCTGTCGTCCGGATAGAATTCCGCGATCAGACGGATAGTCTGCCACGGTTCGCCCTGTTCACGGGCCAGTACGTCGCGCAGCACCTGCAGCGCCTTGGCTTTTTCCTCACCCTGCATATTGAGCAGGCTGGCAAACAGCTGGCTCAGGTGAGTCGCGTCCGGCTGCTGCAGGAAGGCGCCAATCGCCGGATGCGCGCTAGCCACCGGCTGCAGCAGGGTGACAATCTCGCTGAACTCGCGAAACGCATTCATCGCCAGGAACGGCGTCAGGGCAAAAACCAGCTCCGGCTTGTGGTTTGGATCTTTATAGTTACGCTCGGCGGCGGAGAGCGGGATGCCGGCGGCGTTCTCGCGGGCGAAACCTTCTTCCGAGGCCTGCTTGTTGGGATGGACCTGAATAGAGAGCGGCTGAGCGGCGCACAGCACTTTAAACAGGAACGGCAGCTCACCAAAGCGGGCGGCAACCTTGTCGCCGAGCAGGGCGGTTTTATCCGCGTCAATCACCTCGCGCAGCGAACGCGGCTGGCCGTCGGCCGCCAGGATCTGCGAGCTGCTCTTCGGATGCGCCCCCATCCACAGCTCCGCCATCGGCAGGTTGTCCGGGTTGGCAATGCCATACAGTTCAGTTAAAGCGGTGTGGCTTCCCCATGCGTAGTTCTGTACGGCGTTGATCAGCTTTTGCATTCTCATTCCCTGTATCAATCAAAGTAAAAATTATTGCTCTATTAAACCAGTAAACCGTGGAGAAGCAACTGCTGAAAGAAAAAGTCGTCCCTGTCTCAGTTTTTGTTAAAAAATTGTGTAAGATTGATCGACTCGCTTTTCTACAGGCACATGGAGTCCCTGCCTGAAACATAATCAGCCAAAGCAGTAAGTGAGAGTACAATGTCGAATAAACCGTTTGTTTACCAGGATCCTTTTCCCCTCAAAAAGGATGACACCGAGTATTATCTCCTCAGCAGTGATTACGTCTCCGTCGCCGAATTTGCCGGCCAGGAAGTGCTAAAAGTCGACCCTCAGGCGCTAACCCTTCTGGCGCAGCATGCTTTCCACGACGCCTCCTTTATGCTTCGCCCGGCGCATCAGCAGCAGGTGGCGGATATCCTTAACGACCCGGAAGCCAGCGAAAACGACAAATACGTCGCCCTGCAGTTCCTGCGCAACTCGGATATCGCCGCCAAAGGCATTCTGCCCACCTGCCAGGACACCGGCACCGCGATCATCATGGGTAAAAAAGGCCAGCGCGTGTGGACCGGCGGCGGTGATGAAGCCGCTCTGGCGCAGGGTGTGTACAACACCTATATCCAGGACAACCTGCGCTACTCGCAGAACGCGCCGCTGGATATGTATAAAGAGGTTAACACCGGTACCAACCTGCCGGCGCAGATCGATCTTTATGCTACCGATGGCGATGAGTACAAATTCCTCTGCATCGCCAAGGGCGGCGGTTCGGCGAACAAAACCTATCTGTACCAGGAAACCAAAGCGCTGATCACCCCGGCGAAGCTGAAAAACTATCTGGTTGAGAAGATGCGCACCCTCGGGACCGCCGCTTGTCCGCCGTACCATATCGCCTTTGTGATCGGCGGGACTTCGGCGGAAGCGACGCTGAAAACCGTGAAGCTGGCCTCCACCAAATACTACGATGGCCTGCCGACCGAAGGTAACGAGCATGGCCAGGCGTTCCGCGACATTCAGCTGGAGCAGGAGCTGCTGCTGGAAGCGCAGAACCTTGGCCTCGGCGCGCAGTTCGGCGGGAAATACTTCGCCCACGATATCCGGGTGGTCCGTCTGCCGCGTCACGGCGCTTCCTGCCCGGTAGGGATGGGCGTCTCCTGTTCCGCCGACCGCAACATCAAAGCCAAAATCAACCGCGACGGCATCTGGATCGAGAAGCTGGAGAGCAATCCGGGGAAATATATCCCTGAGCATCTGCGCCAGGCCGGGGAAGGCGAAGCGGTGAAGGTGAATCTTAACCAGCCGATGAGCGAGATCCTGGCGCTGCTGTCGCAGTACCCGGTGTCCACCCGTTTGTCGCTGAGCGGCACTATTATCGTGGCCCGCGATATCGCCCACGCCAAGCTGAAGGAGCTTATCGACAGCGGTGAAGCACTGCCGCAGTACGTCAAAGATCACCCGATCTACTATGCCGGTCCGGCCAAGACGCCGGACGGTTATGCCTCCGGCTCTCTGGGACCGACCACCGCAGGGCGCATGGATTCTTATGTTGATCTGCTGCAGTCGCGCGGCGCGAGCAAGATCATGCTGGCGAAAGGCAACCGCAGCCAGCAGGTCACCGACGCGTGCCACAAACACGGCGGCTTCTACCTCGGCAGTATCGGCGGCCCGGCGGCGGTACTGGCCCAGCAGAGCATCCGTAGCCTCGAGTGCGTGGCGTATCCGGAGCTGGGTATGGAGGCTATCTGGAAAATTGAAGTGGAGGATTTCCCGGCGTTTATCCTCGTCGATGATAAAGGCAATGACTTCTTCCAGCAGATCCAGACGTCGCAGTGCGCCCGCTGCGTGAAGTAACCCAGACCGCCCTTCGGGGCGGCTCTGGCCGATGACAAACCGGTTTTCGTTATTGTGATCGCCTTTCTGCCGGGTGGCGGCTTTCGCCTTACCCGGCCTGCGAAAAACAGCAATATTAAACAGTTAGGCAATTCTCTGTAGGCCCGCGCAAGCGCAGCGCCGCCGGGCAATCCCGACGATTGCATTTTGTCAGCGGTCTGGGCCGCCCTTCGGGCGGCTTTTTTATGTCGCTTCGCGGCACGAACCACCAAAACAACTTATAAATCTGGCCAATACTTAGTCTTTTAAGCAGGTGAGCTTTGTCGCTATGACGCACTTTGAATCCAAGGAGAAAGTAATGACAACGCATCGCAGTGAAAAAGACTCGATGGGCGCCATCGACGTCCCGGCCGATAAACTCTGGGGCGCCCAGACCCAGCGCTCGCTGGAGCATTTCCGCATATCAAGCGAAAAAATGCCCGGGGAGCTGATTTACGCCCTGGCGCTGACCAAGCGGGCGGCGGCGAAGGTTAATCAGGATCTCGGGTTGCTGACGGCGGAGAAAGCCGGGGCGATCGTCGCTGCCGCTGACGAAGTCCTCGCCGGAAAGCACGCGCAGGAGTTTCCGCTGGCTATCTGGCAGACCGGCTCCGGCACCCAAAGCAATATGAATATGAACGAGGTGCTGGCCAACCGCGCCAGTGAACTGCTGGGCGGTGAACGGGGGATGGCGCGAAAAATTCATCCCAATGACGATGTGAATAAGAGCCAGAGCTCAAATGACGTGTTCCCCACCGCCATGCACGTCGCGGCGCTGATTGCCCTGCGGGAAAAAGTGATCCCGTCGCTGCAGGCGCTGCGGGCGACGCTCAATGAAAAAGCGGTAGCCTTCAGGGATATCGTCAAGATCGGCCGCACCCATCTGCAGGACGCCACGCCGCTCACGTTAGGCCAGGAGATCTCCGGCTGGGTGGCGATGCTGGACCATAGCCTGAAGCACATCGAAGCCAGTCAGCCGCATCTTGCCGAGCTGGCGCTGGGCGGGACGGCGGTAGGAACCGGGCTGAATACCCATCCGGAGTATGCCGTGCGGGTGGCGGCCGAGCTGGCGTCGCTCAGCGGACAACCATTTGTCACCGCACCAAACAAATTCGAAGCGTTGGCCACTGTGGATGCCCTGGTCCATGCCCACGGCGCGCTGAAAGGCCTCGCGGCGTCCCTGATGAAAATCGCTAACGATGTCCGCTGGCTGGCCTCCGGCCCCCGCTGCGGCATTGGCGAAATAGCCATCCCGGAAAACGAGCCAGGGTCATCGATTATGCCCGGCAAGGTTAACCCAACCCAGTGCGAAGCCCTGACCATGGTCTGCTGCCAGGTGATGGGCAACGACGTGGCGGTGAATATCGGTGGCGCCTCCGGCAACTTTGAGCTTAACGTCTATCGCCCGATGGTCATCCACAACTTCCTGCAGTCGGTGCGTCTGCTGGCGGACGGCATGGCAAGTTTTAACGAGCACTGTGCGGTGGGTATTGAACCGAATCGCGAGCGGATCAGCCAGCTGCTCAATGAGTCGCTGATGCTGGTCACTGCGCTGAATACCCATATCGGCTACGACAAGGCGGCGGAAATCGCTAAAAAAGCCCACCATGAGGGGCTGACCCTCAAAGCCTCGGCGCTGGCGCTGGGCTACCTGACGGAAGCCGAATTCGACAGCTGGGTGCGCCCGGAAGAGATGGTCGGCAGCCTGGCTACTCGCTAGCCAGCCAGAGGTGCAGGCGCGGGATAAGTAATCTCAGCGACTGCGCCTCCGGTTTGTAGCGGTACTGGACATTGTCGGCGTCATAGTTCAGCAATTCGCCGATATCCGGGACGCTGACCCCCTGGCTGCCGGATATCAGCGCGATCAGCGGGCTGGGGCAGGCGTACTGCACCTGTTTCTGCTCGCTGGCGTACCAGACGCGGGCAATCGGCTGCACTTTCACCGGCCGTTTGATTTTCAGCCGCGCCCGCTGCGGCAGGGCGGCGATGTCCTGATACTCCCTCTCAAGCTTGCTCTGCCACTGCTCACGGGTCCACGGCGGCACCGCCCGCGGTGATTGCAGGCTTTTCTCCAGCATCATCAATACCTGGTCGCGGGTCAGGTTCTTGATCACGTGTTTATTGGCCCAGCCGAAGCGGATGGTGCTGGGGTCGATAAGGGGCGTCAGCGTGCGGTAGGCGCTGAGGGTGATCAAGCCCGGCAGGTGGCGATGCACCCATTCAAAACGGGCAGTGGGGGGCAGGCCAGAATCGACGGTGACGATTTTCTCGAAGGTGGCCTTCAGGGCGTTAATATGCTGAATGCGCGCCAGCAGATCCTGCTGCTCCGCGGCGGTGACCTGCAGGCAGATAGCCCCCGGCAGACGAACGGCGGCTTTGCTGCTGCGGGTTTCCGACTGCTGCTGGATAAACAGATGGCTGTAGTGGCGCAGGGCGAGGGCCAGCGCCGCCTTGCCGATGTGTTGTACCACCGGAATGTTCGCCAGCGGATCGTGCTCGGCATCCTTACTGACCGCCGGCAGTTCAAATACCCGGGCCGCCAGCAGCCGGCAGCTGCTTAGCGCCTGCTGGAGCGTCTGCAGCTCCAGCTCGATCTGACGAAAGGTATCATTCAGACGTTCAACAAGGTCGTAGCGGGCCATCGATTCACCTTAGTTACAACATACTATTTGATTTTTACAGCATACGCAGCGCGCGGCCGCTGCGCAAGTTTTATTCAGGCAGAGGTAAAATCGGGCAACTGATGATAAACCGGCCAGCTAAAGCAGAAGCGGGCGCCGCCGAGAGGGCTGGCCTCACAGCGCACGTCACCGCCCATCGCCTGGGCAATACTGTGCACAATCGCCAGGCCGAGGCCACAACCTCCTGTCGCCCGATCGCGGCTGGGGTCAAGACGGACAAAGGGCTCAAACACCCGCTCGCGCTCTTCGGGAGCGATTCCCGGGCCGTCATCCTCGACCTGCAGCGACGCGCGCGGACCCTGCAGGGTCAGGCTGACCGCCACCCGCTGGGTGCTGTAGCGCAGGGCGTTATTCACCAGATTATCCAGTACCCGCTCCATCAGCCGCATATCCAGCGCGCCGTAGTTGCCGTGGGTCAGCGTCGCCAGAGCGACCTCGCGCTGCGGGTTGACCATCTGGATATCCTCGACGTGATCGCTGATCCAGGCGGGAAAGTCAGGCGTCGTCAGGCTGAGTTCCGTCTGCGGGCGGTCGAGGCGGGCGTAGGTCAGGAGCTCTTCAATCAGCGCCTCCAGCTGGCCGATATCGCGGTTCAGCGCTTGCGATTCCGCCTCGGTGAGGTTTTCGCTCATCTCCAGACGGTAGCGCAGGCGGACCAGCGGCGTCCTGAGCTCATGGGCGATACCGTCAATCAACTGCTTCTTACTGGCAATGAGGGCGTTAATGTTATCGGCCATCTGGTTAAAGGCCACGCCGAGCCGTTCAAAGCTGGACATGCTGTCAAAATGAATGCGCTCGCTGAAGTGGCCCTCGCCAAAGCGCTGGGCTGCGGTTTCAATGCGCAACATGTCCTGCCAGTGCGGACGCATCCAGATAAACACCGGAAAGGCCAGCGAGATAGCAATAAACGCCATCAGCGCCACGTCCAGCAGGCGCATTTCATGCAGAAAATAGAGATAAGGCACCGGGCCCACCGACAGCACATAATGGCTGCGGGGAATACGCTGAATAAAGGTGTACTGGTCATCCAGCGCGACAATATCGCCGGCGCGCAGGTGCTGCATCGAGCTTTCCGACAGCTTAAATTTGCTCATCGGCTCGATGTGCAGGTCGAACGACAGATTAAGGTCCAGCTCTTTAAGCGTCTTGCTCCAGTCGCGCGGCGGAATTTCCCGCAGCTCGCTGCGCATCAGATACAGTGAGCTTTTCATCAGATCGTCAAGCGACTGCCGTCCGGCGCGCTCAGCGGTAAATTTATAGACCAGACCGACCAGCATGGTCATTACCAGAAAGCAGACGAAGAGCAAAAGATAGAACTGCACAAACAGCTTTTTCATTAAATCTCACTTAAATCAGAATGTTAATTACCTATCTTTTGCCTTCATGGCGCGGTGCGGTATGTGTCTTTCCGCTAAAGCAGTGATGCAGGAACGAAACCAGACCGCAGTCCAGGGCGTTTGTCACGGCAGAATATACCGCAAAATCACTTCTGCGTTTCACGCCCGGTTTAATGCGCTATCAAAGCAGGGTTCACCCTCACTGACAACATCCCGTACGCATAAATAATGACGGAGCCCTTATAAGCGCAGCAGTCCGCCATCCACCACATACTGGGAACGGACGTTGTTGGCCATGATGGTATCGAACTGCGTTTCGGTGGTATTTTCCACCGTAGAAAAGGCGAGCTGCCCGGCGTTCAGCCACAGGCCATCCAGCATGCCAAATGATTCTACAGACTCGGCGAGGGCATGCGCCGCCTCAGGTTTCGCACCATCGTTCTGAAGAAACCAGGCGCGCTCGGGCAGCAATGTGCGTAACGACGCCAGTTTTTGCTGGTGGCGCCCGGTCAGCATCACTTCGCCCCCTTCATCAATAATGCGCATTGCCCCCGCCAGACCAATACCGCTGCTCGCCCCTGTAATCACAATTTTCTTACCTGAGAACCGTCCCATTGTCTCTCCCGTACCGCGTGAGCGTTGAGTTAACTCACACTAGAACAATGAAAATTTATTGTAAAACGACCATCTTTGGGGGCTCGGGATGTTGCACCTTGCCATCTTTGTGGCGCCGGTATACCCGGTATAGGTCGCGTCATCCGGGATGATATCGGCCGGGAATATCTGAATTAGTGACGTTGTCACAAATTAATTATAACCACCAGACCTGCACTACCCTGGAGCGTCGAGCGGGGTATCGCTACTCGCGAAAGTAGGGAATATCCACCGGATAGAGGGTCGTCAGACTCAGCAGACGACAGCGCACCAGCTTTTCCGTTTTGGCATACCAGTAAGCAAATTCGCCGGTGGTCTGGTGGTAAATCATCTGATCGAGGTTGGCAAACGGGATCACCAGCAGCGGTCCCTGGCGAACGTGGCCGCCTCCCGTTTCAAAGTGATGCTGTCCCCAGGATTGCTGGGTATGTTCATAGCGGTGGAGGATCACCTCGATTTGCCCGCGCTGCGGACAGAGGAGTCGAATATCGGCGTTGTCGAGGGAAAAAGCCCAACCAGAGAGTGAAGTGAAGAGTGAGAGTGCCAAAAGTACAACGTATTTCATCATGCAAAAGTCCTGTGTTTTCAGGCTTTATGCCACTCTGATAACAGTAAGTCCTTGAGCACAATCATATTGAAGGCTTATGTGATGGGGAACTGTACGGCTAAATCTATTGATTTACGCAATATGACTAATTCGCAGCGGGCAGCGGGCGCGCAGAGGGAAACCCGCGCAGTTGCCCTAAGCAGTAAAAGTTGAGGTGGTTACTGCCGGGGAGTGCGCCATAAAACGGGCCCCTCGCAGGGCCGCGGGAGAAGCTTAGTTGTCCCAGGCGTGTGGGGCGAACAGGTAGCCTTTGTTGCGAACGGTCTTAATACGATAGGGCTCCGTGGCGTTGTCGAGCAGTTTTTTGCGCAGGCGGGAGATAGCCACGTCAACGCTGCGATCCATCCCGTCGTAGGTGACGCCGCGTAAATTTTTCAGCAGCGCGTCGCGGTCCATAATTTGCCCGGCGTGGGTGGCCAGCTCCCACAGCAGATCGAAATCGGCCGTCGACAATGCGACGCTTTCTCCGCCAAGCAGCACCTGGCGGTTGACCGGGTCAATGGTCAGCGAACCAAAGGAGATGGTTTTGTGCGGCGTGAGTGTTGCCGGGGTACCGGCGCCGGCGCCCGCCGGAGCGATATGCTGGCGTAAATGCAGACGCAGTCGCGCGAGAAGCACCGCTGGCGGCGTGGTTTTCAGGATATAATCGCTGGCGCCCATCTCCAGGGAGAGGATATGGTTCATGTCGCTGTCGAGTGAGGTCAGCAGGACAATGGGCCCTTGCCATTGCCCGCGCAGATCGCGGCAGAGCGTCATCCCGTCTTTGCCGGGCAGCATAATGTCCAGCAGCACGAGGTCCGGTTTCTCCCGCGCGATCACGTCCTCTGCGCGGTCGCCGCGAGGCTCGACCACCACCTCCATATCATGCTTGCCGAGATAGGCGGCGATCAGCGCCCCAACCTCAGGGTCATCCTCAACAAAAACGATTTTATTCATGTCTATTGCACATCAGTAAAAGAAGTAACATACACTGCGTCTATTTTACCCGCCATTACTCTTTTATAAACAGCGCTATTTCCGCTATGCTGCGCTAACTTGTTGATTCATTGTTAAGGCATAAGGACATGGGGCTGTTAATCAAAGGGCTGCTGGGTGCGCTGGTGGTGGTGCTGATTGGCGTGCTGGCAAAAACGAAAAATTACGCTCTCGCCGGGCTGATCCCGCTGTTTCCTACCTTTGCGCTCATCGCCCACTATATCGTCGCCAGCGAGCGCGGTATTGAAGCCCTGCGCGCCACCATCGTGTTCGGCATGTGGTCGATTATTCCCTATTTTGTCTATTTGGTATCGCTGTGGTACTTCACCGGGATCATGCGCCTGCCGTTGGCGCTGGCAGGCGCGGTGGGATGCTGGGGGCTATGCGCCTGGCTGTTAATCCTGGGCTGGAACCACTTCCACTAGCGCAGCGGGCGGCCGCCGTCGACGGCGAAGGACCGGCCGGTGACGTAGCGGCTGGTAAACAGATAGTCGATAAGGTCGCTAATCTCTTTTTCGCCTGGGGCGATTTTCATCAGCGATTTATCCAGCGCCTGCTGACGATAGGCTTCGTCGTCACCCTCATTAAACATAATCAGCGACGGGGCGATGGCGTTGACCTTGATCTCCGGCGCCAGCTTGCGGGCGAAGGAGCGGGTCATATTGTCCAGCGCGGCTTTGCTGGCGGCGTAGGCGATATGTTTATCGCTGCCGCGCTCCACGACGTAATCGGTAATATGGATAATATCACTGGCGGCATGGCCGTGGCCGCGCAGCAGATCCTCCAGCGCGTGGTTGAGCAGATAGGGGGCATGGACGTGGATCTGCATCATGCGGTTGATCACTGTGCTCAGCGCTACCCCCGGCTTCTCCGCCATCCAGTCGCTGGCGTTGTGGATGATGGCGCGCAGGCCGCTGGTGTGCGATTTGACCGCTTCGGCGAAGGTCAGTATGCCGTCATCGCTGCTGAAATCGGCCTGCAGACAGAGGGCGCCCGCGTCGCGCAGGCCATCGATCGCCGGATAGGGCGTGCGATAGCTGACGATGACCGGCTGGTGTTGCAGCAGAAAATGGTGTGCCAGCGCGAGACCGATGCGGCGGCCTCCTCCTGTGATCAGAACCGGGCGGGGCTGTTGTTCAGCCATGGGTATCTCCTATGCGTTCTGCGGCAGGGCGAGCGCTTACCCCACCAGCATCCACGTTGCCGGCACAGCGGCAACCAGCAATAAACCAATTAGCGCCAATTCGCGGCGTTTGAGCGAACGATCGTGCTGGTGCGTACGTCGAGCGTACAAAAAGACCAGAAGACCCGGAGCGTAAAGTACCACCGACAACAGCAAATGCACAGGTCCCGACGCGTATAATAACCATAAGCCATAAATGCAGGCGCCGATACCCACCGCTTTGTGCAGCGGGCGAGTGGCGATTTTCAGCAGAAAGGCGCCGACCAGCAGATAGGGAACGAGGATCATCTCTGAGGCGATGGTCAGCAGGGTGCCGTAGTCCGACCCGGTCAACCAGATCAGCACCAGCGATACCTGAACGCTGATATTGGTCAGCCACAGCGAGGCGGACGGGGCATTGTTGCGGTTCTGGCGCGCAAACAGGCGCGGGAAGGCTTTATGCGTGGCGGCCAGGAAAGGCACTTCCGCAGCCATAATCGTCCAGCTCAGGTAGGCGCCACACACCGACACGATCAGGCCCGCCGCAATCACGATTTCTCCCCACGAACCCATCATGTTGACCATCAGTCCCGCCATCGACGGGTTACGCATACCGGCCAGTTCGCTGCGCGGCACCACGCCCAGCGACAGCAGGGTGACCAGTAGATAGACCGTGAGGGCGGAGAGCACCGCCAGCAGCGTTGCGCGACCGACATCGCGCTTGTGTCGGGCGCGGGCAGAAACCACGACGGCACCTTCCACGCCAATAAACACCCACAGGGTGATCAGCATGGTGTTTTTAACCTGCTCCCACACGGGGATTCCCAGCGCCAGTCCGCGGAAATCGAGGCGGAACGTATCCAGCTGGAAGGCCAGGGCGGCGAGCGCGATAAACGCGCCCAGCGGCAGGAGTTTGGCGAGGGTGGCCACCAGGTTAATCCCCGCCGCCGTCTGCACGCCGCGCAGGACCAGAAAATGGACAACCCACAGCAAAACCGAAGCGCCAGCGATAGACTGCCAGGTGTTGCCATCGCCAAACAGGCGCAGCTCAGGGGTATCGGTGAAGAAACTGAGCGCCGAAAAGACGATGACCAGATAGGAGACGTTGGCGATCACCGCGCAGAGCCAGTATCCCCAGGCGGAACAGAAGCCAATCAGCTCACCGAACCCTTCGCGGGCGTAGGTGAAGATCCCGCCGTCGAGGTCGGGGCGAATGCGGGTTAACAGCAGCATGGCGAAGGCGAGGAACAGGATCCCGACGCCGGTGATGGCCCAGCCGATAAGCAAAGCGGAGGGGCTGGCTACGGCAGCCATATTTTGCGGCAAACTGAATACGCCAGCGCCGAGCATTGAGCTAAGGACCAGGGCGGTCAGGGCGCTCAGGCCCAGTTTCTTTTCCATTGCATTCCCGAGGTGAAAATGGCTGTTCCAGAATATTTATTTTGCGAAATCGCATAAAAATGGAGGATTGCGCTAAGGCGCGGGATTTTACGGAGTGTCCGGGAGCCATGCAATGGCGGGGGATGAAAAAAAATGAAAAGGCGGCATTGCGCCGCCTTTTTAGCCAGTCAGCAGTGATTATTTGTACAAATCAGCGCTGATGGTGATGTTGCCGCCGCGTTCCTGCCACTGACGGGTGATGTGGTAGTACTTCGCCCCTTTCTTCGCCGCGCGTTTCGCCGTCTGATAGGAGATTTCCGTCATGTTGCCGTAGTTGCCGGTGAACTGGATATTATCGAACGGCACCATTTGCGCCGCGGTCACTTTGTTCACTTCTTCCACTTTGGTGCCGTCCGGCAGCGTGACAGTGTAACGCCCGCCTTTGGAAGACTGGGTCTCGAAGAAACGACCGACGCCAGTGCCTGAGCCTACAGCTGCGGTGGTGGCGACGCCCGGGATTTCCACGTTTTTCGCGGCTTCACCGCCTTTGGCCAGCGCCGCGCGACCGGCGTCAGAGTCTGCCGGGATGGCGTCCGGGCTCTGCAGCACGCGTTTTTCAGCATCTTTTTTATAGATATAAGCGGTAATGCGCTGGTTGCCGCCCTGGTTGGCATCCACCTGGCGCACGATAAAGAACGCATAGGCGCCTTTCCCTTTTGCCGCTTTGGTGATGGCATCATTGACTTCCGGCTGGCTGCGATAGAAGCCCTGAACGGTGACAGTGTCGTAAGGCATCAGCGTCACGGCCTGATCTTTCGGCAGTTCTACCACGCCATTGATGATGCGATTTTTCGGCGCATCCGCTTGCGGCGCGTTGTCTTTATAGAGGTCAGCCGTGACGCGCCAGTTGCCGCCATTGCCGTAGTCCGACGTGTCGACAACATAGAATGAGGCCGCGCCGTCTTTGTCGGCTTTACGCGATACCGCCTGTACCGCGTCGCCAATGGCATTAAACCGGCCGGTGACGACAACGCGATCGTAGGGCTTCAGCGCAGCCGCCTGCTCCGGGGTCAACTCGGTCGCTGCATGGGCAGACAACGTGGCGGTTGTCAGGAGAGCAGACGCCAGGAGGGTGTTTTTAAGCTTCATAAAAATAATCCTTTGCCTTGCGCAAACCATATACTGGTGTTGTTGTTGACTGAAAACGTTTGATTATTGCATTTAATCGTTGTGACTGTCTGCGTCATTTTTTGCTTGCCGCCCGAATCGTATACTACGGAAAGATAACATTTTTCGATATGTTGAAAAAACAGCCGCTTGACCAGCAAAAACGATAATCGATACCACTTTTATTAGTTAACGTAATGTTAATACAATGATCCCAATGGCGATAAATGGCGTTTTATCACGCTGGATAAGCGGATTATCAGGCCTGAGTGAGAAATTCAGGTAAATATTGCTGCCCGGAACCATCTGTGCTGACAATAAGCAATAAAATCAAAATTTCTGTTTTATCGCTGTAGATCACAATCGCTATTTTCAGTAGGTTATAAAAAGTTTGTTACTGTTTCATTTTGCAGACAGCGGAAGATGGCGAGGAAGATTTCGCCGTCTTGTCGTTGTTGGTCAGAAAAGTAAACCATCATCAAAAACCGATGGAAGGGAAAACTATGCGTATTGGTGTACCACAAGAGAGGCTAGCCCAGGAGACCCGGGCCGCCGCCACGCCGAAGACCGTTGAGCAATTGCTTAAACTCGGCTTTAGCGTCGCGGTAGAAAGCGGTGCCGGGAAACTGGCCAGCTTTGACGATGCCGCCTTTACCCAGGCAGGGGCTGAGATCGTCACGGGCAACGAGGTGTGGCAGTCTGACGTCATCCTCAAAGTCAATGCTCCAAATGACGATGAAATTGCACTGCTGAATCCGGGAACCACGCTGATAAGTTTTATCTGGCCTGCGCAAAACCCGCAGCTGATGGAAAAACTGGCGGCCCGTAATATCAACGTGATGGCGATGGATTCGGTGCCGCGTATTTCTCGCGCCCAGTCGCTGGATGCGCTCAGTTCAATGGCAAACATTGCCGGCTACCGTGCAATCGTGGAAGCGGCCCATGAATTCGGCCGTTTCTTTACCGGACAGATTACGGCGGCAGGCAAAGTTCCGCCCGCGAAGGTGATGGTCATCGGCGCCGGGGTGGCCGGTCTGGCTGCGATTGGCGCCGCCAACAGCCTGGGCGCTATCGTCCGCGCCTTCGATACCCGTCCGGAAGTGAAGGAGCAGGTGCAGAGTATGGGCGCCGAGTTCCTCGAGCTGGACTTTAAAGAGGAAGCCGGCAGCGGCGACGGCTACGCCAAGGTGATGTCTGAGGCCTTTATTAAGGCCGAAATGGCGCTGTTCGCCGCCCAGGCGAAAGATGTCGATATCATCGTCACCACGGCGTTAATTCCGGGTAAACCGGCACCGAAACTGATCACCCGCGAGATGGTCGACTCCATGAAGTCGGGCAGCGTGGTGGTCGACCTCGCCTCGCAAAATGGCGGCAACTGTGAGTACACCGTGCCCGGCGAAGTGGTCACCACCGCCAACGGCGTGAAAATTATTGGTTACACCGATCTGCCGGGCCGTCTGCCGACCCAGTCTTCCCAGCTCTACGGTACCAACCTGGTTAACCTGCTGAAGCTGCTGTGCAAAGAGAAAGATGGCAACATTGTTATCGATTTCGATGATGTGGTGGTGCGCGGCGTGACCGTGGTGCGCGAAGGCGAAATCACCTGGCCGGCGCCGCCGATTCAGGTCTCCGCTCAGCCGCAGGCTGCAGCGAAAAAAGTGGAAGCGCCGAAAGAAGCGGCAAAACCGGTGTCCCCATGGCGTAAATATGCCCTGATAGCGCTGGCGATTATCCTCTTCGGCTGGCTGGCGAACGTCGCGCCAAAAGAGTTTCTTGGCCATTTCACCGTCTTCGCGCTGGCCTGCGTAGTAGGTTACTACGTGGTATGGAACGTCTCCCATGCGCTGCATACGCCGCTGATGTCGGTGACGAACGCGATTTCGGGCATTATCGTTGTTGGTGCGTTGTTGCAGATAGGCCACGGGGGCTGGGTCAGCTTCCTGAGCTTTATCGCGGTACTGATCGCCAGCATTAATATTTTCGGTGGTTTTACCGTGACTCAGCGCATGCTGAAAATGTTTCGCAAAGGATAAGGGGTAGCACATGTCTGGTGGATTAGTTACAGCTGCATACATTGTTGCCGCAATCCTGTTTATTTTCAGCCTGGCGGGTCTGTCGAAACACGAAACGTCGCAGCAGGGCAACTATTTCGGCATCGCCGGGATGGCTATCGCCCTGATCGCCACGATTCTGGGGCCGGACGCCGGCAACGTCGGTTGGATCATCCTCGCGATGGTGATCGGTGGGGCGATCGGTATTCGTCTGGCGAAAAAGGTCGAGATGACCGAGATGCCGGAGCTGGTGGCTATCCTGCACAGCTTCGTGGGCCTGGCGGCGGTGCTGGTGGGTTTTAACAGCTACCTGCAGCATGAAACCGGGATGGAGCAGATTCTGGTCAATATCCATTTGACCGAAGTGTTCCTCGGCATCTTCATCGGTGCAGTCACCTTCACCGGTTCGGTGGTGGCGTTTGGTAAACTGCGCGGCAAAATTTCCTCGAAGCCGCTGATGCTGCCCAATCGCCATAAGCTGAACCTGGCGGCGCTGGTGGTCTCCTTCGTGCTGATGGTGATTTTTGTTCGCGCCGACAGCACTGGTACCCAGGTCCTGTGCCTGCTGGTGATGACCGCGATCGCGCTGGCCTTCGGCTGGCACCTGGTGGCTTCTATCGGCGGCGCGGATATGCCGGTGGTGGTTTCCATGCTCAACTCCTACTCGGGCTGGGCGGCAGCGGCAGCGGGCTTTATGCTGAGCAATGACCTGCTGATCGTCACCGGCGCGCTGGTGGGTTCTTCCGGTGCCATCCTCTCTTACATTATGTGTAAGGCGATGAACCGCTCCTTTATCAGCGTGATTGCTGGCGGCTTCGGCACCGATGGGTCTTCCAGCGGCGGCGATGAAGAAGTGGGCGAACATCGCGAGATTAGCGCGGAAGAGACAGCGGAGATGCTGAAAAACTCGCAGTCGGTGATCATCACCCCTGGCTACGGTATGGCGGTGGCCCAGGCGCAGTATCCGGTGGCAGAAATTACCGAGAAGCTGCGGGCGCGGGGTATCAAAGTACGCTTTGGTATTCACCCGGTGGCCGGGCGTCTGCCGGGGCATATGAACGTGCTGCTGGCGGAAGCCAAAGTGCCTTACGACATCGTGCTGGAGATGGATGAGATCAACGACGATTTCAGCGATACCGACACCGTGCTGGTGATTGGCGCCAACGACACCGTCAACCCGGCGGCGCAGGACGATCCGAAGAGCCCTATCGCGGGTATGCCAGTGTTGGAAGTCTGGAAAGCGCAGAACGTGGTGGTCTTTAAGCGTTCGATGAACACTGGCTACGCCGGCGTACAGAACCCGCTGTTCTTCAAAGAGAACACCCATATGCTGTTTGGGGATGCGAAAGCCAGCGTCGATGCGATCCTGAAAGCGCTGTAATGTAGCACGCTTGTTTTACAACGTTTGTTTATAAGCCGTCTCCTGTGAGACGGCTTTTTTATATGCGGAGAGATGCCTGGAATTGTTCATAAAATAAGCGGTGAGAGATGATATAATGTCCCGGTTATTACATCAGACAGAGGATATTATGGATACCGAGTTAACCCCAACGCAGATGGCCATCGAATTCTTACGCCGCGACACTACCGTCATGACCCCAGCGCAGTATCTGAAAAAGCTGAAACTGCTGGAGCTGGAGTTTGCTGACCTGATGGCGCTCTCATCGCTGGAGCTGAAAGAAGAGATCGATCTGGCCTGGCGTCTGGGTATCCACTAAGCCATTCTCGCTGGACAGTGACAGGGGCCGCCAGCGGCCCTTTTTTTGTGCCTGACTGGCAGCAAGCAAAAAAAATCCCCCGCGAGGCGGGGGAAGATGAGCGGTACGAGAAGAGGGTTAATCGTCGTCGTCGTCGTCCAGTTCCACCGGCGTCTGGTAGGCCTCCGGTTTGAGTACCAGCAGGTCACAGCGCAGATGATCGACCACCTGTTCCGCGGTATTGCCGAGGAACGCCGCTGACAGGCCGGTACGTCCGACCGTTCCCAGCACCACGATCCCCGCCTGCAGATGCTCGGCGAGATCCGGGATCACCTCCTCAGGCAGGCCTTTTTCCACGTGGGTGAATTTCTCATCGATGCCAAACTTCTGCCGCAGCGCTTTCATCGCCAGCAGGTGCTGACCGCGAATGGCGTCGTTGTAGACGCTGGGATCAAAATCCGGAAGCTCAATCGCGATATTGATGGGGGTCACCGGGTAGGCGCCGATGAGATGTACTTCGGTATGGTTAACTTCTTGCGCCAGAGACAGCGTTTCCCGAACCAGCTTTTCGTTCAGGGTGTTGTGATAATTCTCTTCGCTGGCGAGATTGACCGCGACCAGCGCTTTGCCACCTTCCGGCCACGGTTGGTCTTTTACCATCCACACCGGGCAGGGACACTTACGCAACAGGTGCCAGTCGGTGGGGGTGAAGATCACTGCCTCCAGTTTGTCGTGCTGGTGGGCCATCTTCAACAGCAGGTCGTGTTTCTCGCTAATAACTTCCTGAATAATGGCTTCGAAGGGGCGGTTGTGCCACACCACTTTTACGTCGATCGGCACACCCGATTCAATATAGAATTTCGCCTGCTCGCGTATCCAGGCTGTACGTTGGGCAATAACGCCCTGGCGCATCGCCGTGCGTTCGTCCGGCGACAGCAGGGTGGTCATTTCATAAGAAAAATCATAGATCGGCAAAAAGGCTTTGATGCGTCCACCAATCCGTTGGTGCAAGTACACCGCGCGCCTAAGTGCCGGCTGGTCGTCCTGGTTAGGATCGATTACTACCAGCATGCTCTGATACTTCGCCATACAGGGTCTCCTTACAACTGCAGCTACCGTCAGTTACTAAAAAGATAACCTATATGGATGAATTGAAACAGGGGAGGAGCCTGGTCAGATCAACAAATCTTAAAAAATTGCCGATCGTGACCAGGTGGTGCGCAGAGATTAAGCGACGTTGCGCGCCTGACCGGCCAGCTGGGCCAGCAGATCGCTGTTTTCAATAGTGATGTATTTGCCTTTCACTGCCAGCATGCCGCTTTTCTGGAAACGCCCCAGCAGACGGCTGATGGTTTCGACAGTGAGGCCGAGATAGTTGCCAATATCGCCGCGGGTCATGGTCAGGCGGAACTCACGGGGTGAGAAGCCGCGCTGGGCGAAACGACGAGAGAGGTTGTAGATAAACGCCGCCAGGCGCTCTTCGGCATTCTTTTTGGAAAGAAGCAGGATCATATCCTGGTCGCCTTTAATCTCGCCGCTCATCAGGCGCATCATCTGCTGACGCAGATTCGGCATTTTTCCGGAAAGATCGTCAAGGGTTTCGAAGGGGATTTCGCAGACCATCGAGGTTTCCAGCGCCTGCGCAAAGCTCGGGTGCAGACCGGTGCCGATGGCGTCGAAGCCCACCAGATCGCCCGCCAGATGGAAGCCGGTGATCTGCTCATCACCTTGCTCAGTGATGGTGTAGCTTTTGATGGTCCCGGAGCGAATAGCGTACAACGACTTCAGCTCATCACCGGCTTTGAACAAGGTTTGACCTTTCTGGATAGGCTTTTTCCGCTCGATAATATTATCCAGCTGATCAAGCTCATGCTCGTTCAGAGTAAAGGGGATGCAGAGCTGGCTGATACTGCAATCCTGACAATGGATAGCACAACCGCCAGACTGAATGCGTCGAATAATTCGCTTCTCAGGGATCATATGTCTGCTCAGGCCTTAATTGATATTGGTCAATTTTAACATCTTTTTGATCAGCAGGTAAGTCTTCAGACCCGGAAACACGTAATATCAGCAGGGTAAATCAAAATGGCTGTATATCTGATTGATAAGCAATAGATTATTTCGCTATGTTTGATTGTAAAATTACCTGAAGATTCCAGAAAAGGCATTTTCAGTCAAAGTAAAAGATACCCTTCATGGCGCAATAACCACTCTTTTCGCTGCACACCCCCGGCATAGCCGGTCAGGGTGCCGTTACGCCCGATGACCCGATGACAGGGCACCACGATACTCACCGGATTGGCGCCATTGGCGGCCCCCACGGCGCGAGCGGCGCCGGGGCGTCCGAGCGCCTCGGCCAGTTGGCCATAGTGCATCACCTGGCCGCAGGGGATATCGCGTAACGCCTGCCAGACCTGGCGCTGGAACGGTGTGCCGGCGGTGGCGGTAGCCAGGGTATCGATAATCGCCAGATCGCCGGCGAAATAGTCGTTCAGCTTACTGCTGAGGCCGCCTGGGTTGCGGCAGTCGACGCGCTGATAGCCTTCCTGTCGATAGTGAACGTCGAGCAGGGTTTCCATCCGATCGCGGTGCTCGTCCCACTCGACGGCGCGCAAATTAAACTGTTCGTCGCAAAGTACCCACAGCGGCCCCAGCGGGGTATCCATTTTATCCTGCAGCAAGGTCAACATCGTTTCTGTCATCCACCATCGTACATGAGGGGCACACGATACCACGCGCTGACGACAGTCAACTATACTCCCAAAAGATAAAGCCGCATCACGGGCTGGCGCTCTGCGTAAGCCACAATGATTTATTTTTGGATCGATCCTGGCGGGTTATCGGGCATGGTTTTTGCTACTTTTTAACTGACGATGCCGGTGCTTCACGCGCCCGGTAGGGTGCCGACGCCTCAGCGCGGCGCTATTAATCACTCAGAGGTGGAGCTATGCAATATATACTGACTGGCGTACTGGTATTGATCATCAGCGGCTTAGCGATCCACGGTCTGACCCTGGTGTTTGAAAGGGTGTACAAAGCGCTTTTCTATAAATTAGCCAGTGTGGATCATGCGGCCAGCAAAGTGAAAACGAAGGTGTCGCGTTAAGGCTATACGGCCATCCCTGGCCTGTCAGCAGGTTAAGGAAGATGCGGATAGATGCCAGGGCCGATCGGCAGTCCCACCAGATACCATCCCACCAGCAACAGCAGCCAGACGGCGAGAAAAATCAGCGGGTAAGGGAGCACCAGCGAGTAGTAGGTGCCGAGGCGGGCATCCGGTCGGTAGCGCTGTAGGAAGCCGAGAAACAGCGGCACAAACGGGGACACCGGCGCCAGCGGCAGCACCGATGAATCGGCGATGCGAAACAGGATCTGCGCAAAGGCCGGGTGAAAGCCCAGCAGCATAAACATCGGCACGAAGATCGGCGCCAGAATCGACCAGATGGCCGAGCCGCTGGCGATAAACATACACAGAAAAGCCGACAGCAGCGCGAGCCCGACAAACGCCGGGACGCCGTTCATCCCGGCGCTCTCCAGCAGGTCCGTCAGACCGACGGCCATAAACTTGCCCATGTTGCTCCAGTTGAACATCGCCACGAACTGCGCCAGCGGGAAGACCATCACGATAAACCCGGCCATCTCTTTCATCGGCTCAATCATCAGCTGCGGCAGGTCGGCCTGGCGGCGAATTTTGCCGGTGGCGATGCCGTATGCCAGCGACACGACAAAGAAGAAAAAGATAATCAGCGGCACGATGCCTTTGATAAACGGCGAGGGCATGACCGTATGTTGAACCGGGTCGCGAAGAATACCGTTCTCGGGGACCACCATCAGGGCGACGACCGCCACGAATACCAGCGTTGCCACGCCGGCGATGCGCAGGCCGAAACGCTCCTCGGGCGTCAGGGTCTGCAGCTTTTCATCACGACTGCCTTGCCACTGGCCCAGCCGCGGCTCCACCAGCTTATCGGTGATCAGTCCGCCGACGAGCGTCAGGACGATCACTGAGGTCGCCATAAAGTACCAGTTGTCGATCACGCTGACGTGCAAAGAGGCATCGATGGATTTTGCCGCCTCGGTGCTGATCCCCGAGAGCAGTACGTCGGTGGTGACGATCAGTAAATTGGCGGTAAAGCCGCAGCCCACACCGGCAATCGCCGCCAACAGGCCGGCGACAGGATGCCGACCGACGGCGAGGAACATCAGCGCGCCCAGCGGCGGCATAATTACCAGCGCCGCGTCAGAAGAGATATGGCTGAAGAAGGCGATAAACAGCACCATATAGCTGGCATAGCGGGCGCTGACGTGAGAGGCCATCTTCACCATCAGTGCGGGTAACAGGCCCACCCGCTCGGCGAAGCCGGCGCCCAGCACCAGGGCGAGGATCGCCCCCAGCGGCGCGAAACCGCTGAAGTTTTTAATGACGTTGGGCAAAAACCAGTGCAACCCTTCCACGCTGAGCAGATTTTTGACCACCACCCGTGAACCATCCGTAGGGTTCTGCACCCCGACGTTGAAGGCGGAAAGTATCGCCGTAGCCGCGATCAGCGCCACGATAAGATAGATAAACAGCAAAAACGGGTGCGGGACTTTGTTACCGATCTTCTCTACCCAGCCATAGCGCTTTCCGCCGGGGGAAGACGACGGTATGGATGACATACTCATGGGCGTTCCTCTGTTGTCGTTGTTGTGTTGGGCAGGCCTGCTCCCGTACTGCCGGCGGTTATTATGGTCGGTGCGTGCCGCGATGCCGGTCAGCGTTGGCCAGGAGTAGCCTGTCTTAAGTGGTTATCGTAAAACGGACGGACTCACCTCCGCCGGGATCGGGCAACGATAGGGGCGTTCGGCCAGTACCTGCCTGAGTTCTTGCTGGCCGGCCGCCAGCAGGGCGCTGTCGCTGAATAAACGGATCGCGGTCGCCGCGAGCACTTTCCCCGCCAGCAACATCCCTTTATGGGCGATGGAGGTTCTGCCCTGACTCACCAGCTGCCAGCTGTGCAGCGGGGTTCCCACCGCGAAGCACGGGCTGAAGCACTGAGCCACCGGCGCTTTCCAGCTGACATCGCCGACGTCAGTGGAGCCGGCGAGGACGTTATCCGTGGCCGCCCAGGGCGCCACCTCATCAATCAGCAGCGTGTCGCGGTGGCGACGAGCGAACGTTTTGCCTTCCTCCCCACTGGTGCCGGCAATATTGTTCAGGCTGTTGTTAATATCGTTGGCGCTGAGGGTGGCGCGTATCGCCGCGGCAAAAGCGCGCTCCTCGTCGCTCCAGGCGGGGGTACCGTAATGACAGACCGCCTGATACATCGCCGCCTCAAACGTGCGGTTGGGGAGATAGCTGGAGCAGGCTTTTTCAAAGCGGCAGCTGACCTGAGTCTCGGTCATCAGCGCGGCCCCCTGAGCAATCTTCTCGATGCGGGCGAAGATCTGCTCCGCGTCGGCCATCTCCGGCGCACGGATCAGATACAGCACTTCCGCCTGAGCCTGCACTACGTTGGGCGAGACACCGCCGGTATCGGTAATGGCATAATGGACCCGCGCCTTCTCGATGATATGTTCATTGAGGAAGTTGCTGCCGGTGGTCATCAGAGTGACGGCATCCAGCGCGCTCCGGCCCAGGTGCGGCGAATTCGCAGCGTGGGCGGCGGTGCCGGTAAAACGCCATGCCGCCTGAATATTGGCGAGGGTGCGGGTGCTGAACATCCCGGCCCAGGCTTCCGGATGCCAGGTCAGCGCCGCATCGACATCATCAAACAACCCTTCGCGCACCATAAAGGTTTTTCCCGATCCGCCTTCCTCGCCGGGACAACCATAGAAGCGCAGCGTGCCCGCGCCGCCATGCTGTTGCAGCCAGGCTTTGGCGGCGACCGCCGCGGCGAATGCCGCCGTACCGAGCAGATTGTGCCCGCAGCCGTGGCCGTTGGCTCCCGGTGTCGAGGGTGTCGGTTCCACGCAGTGGGCCTGCTGGCTGAGGCCCGCCAGGGCGTCAAATTCGCCGAGCAGGGCAATGACCGGTTGGCCTTCGCCGACGCTGGCGATAAAGGCATTCGGGATCCCACCCGCATCGCGAGTGAGCTGAAAACCTTCTGCCTCCAGCGCATCCGCCAGGCGTTGGGCGGACCAGTACTCCTCAAAGCGGGTCTCCGGGTGATCCCAGATGTCATCGGCGATGGCGCAGTACGCCTCGCGTCGCGTCTCAATCATCTCGTCCACAAACTGAAAAATGGCTTCCATTACACCCCCCGCTGCCAGGGAAAGTTAAGCGCGATACGCGCCAGAGTTTCTACCGCTAGCGCCATGACGCTCTCGTCGAAGTCAAACTTCTCGTTGTGGTGACCGGCGCTCAGTTCGGTGCCGAAAATCATGTACGAGGCGAGGCCGCCGCGCGCCTGGACCCGGGCCATCATCAGGGTGGCGTCTTCCGAGCCCGCCGGGGCGGCGATACGATCCACCGCCTGTTGCACGCCGGGCACACGGGCGGCCTGTTCGCGCAGATAGTCCACCCACGCCGGCGACGGCGCGCTGGCGGTCGCCGCACCCATCATGCGTAGTTCGTAGCGGGCTTCGTACATCGCCGCCGCCCCGGCGACGACGTGCTGCGCCCGCTCGAACACGTACTGGTTAATGGCTTCGCTTTCGCCGCGGGTTTCCACTTTTAACAGCGCGGAAGAGGGCACCACGTTGCGCCCGGTGCCCGCCTGCATCACCCCGACGTTGACCCGCGAGGCGCCGGCGCTGTGCGGCGGGATGGCGTGCAGGCCAAGAGCGGCCTGGGCGGCGGCCAGCAGCGCGTTGCGCCCCTCCTCCGGCTTGCCGCCGGCGTGGGCGGCCACGCCGCTGAACTGCACGTCGAATTTAGTGGTGGCCATAAAGTTGTCGCCGCCGCAGACGACGGTACCTGGCGGCACACCGGTCCCGATATGGATCGCCGTGAAGTAATCCACGTCATCCACCACGCCGGCGGCCACCATCGCCCGGGCGCCGCGGGTGCCCTCTTCAGCGGGCTGGAAAATCAGTTTGATCACCCCGTTGAGCTGCGCGGCATACTGCTTCAGGACATGCGCCAGGCCCAGCCCGATGGCGGTATGGCCATCATGGCCGCAGGCGTGCATCATGCCGGCGTTGCAGGAGGCGAAATGGTCGCGATGAGGGCGGTGGCTGTCGTCGTGCTGTTCATTGAGGTCAAGGGCATCCATATCGACGCGGAAGGCCAGGGTTGGGCCGGGCCGCCCGGTGTCGAGCGTGGCGACCACGCCGGCGAAACCGCCTTCAAACGCCGGCAGCCAGCGTTCCGGCGCGCCCTGTTCGCGGGCGCGCTCGAAAGCCTGGGCCAGGGTATCCTCGTCCGGCAGCCCCATCCGGCTATCGGCATCGATGACATCGCGCCCCAGCGCCAGCTGATAGCCGAGCCCGTCGAGGATCTCCGCCACCTTGCTGGCAGTGCGGAATTCCAGCCAGCCGGATTCCGCGTGCAGGTGAAAATCACGGCGCCATTGGATCATGGCCGGCGCCAGCTGGTGGAGGTATTCATCAAGTTGCGGCATAGCTCATCCTGTCATAAGTAAAAAATGTGACGGTGTTCACGATGTGATAGCTTTTGTTTATCACTTGCGTTTTACAGGCCGTATCCCACTTAACCTGCCACAGCCTGATGGATTACAGTAGATGTGAATTTCTTCTGTCTGATAAACAGTGGTTATCACCGAAAGCATGGCATTTCAGATTAAATTTCATCATATCCGCGCCTTCGTCGAAGTGGCCCGGGAAGGGAGTATTCGCGGTGCCAGCCGGGCGCTGGCGGTCTCGCAGCCGGCCCTGACCAAAGCGATTAAAGAGCTGGAGGAGGGGCTTTCCGCCCAGCTGTTCGTGCGCCGCAGTCAGGGGGTGGCGCTGACCGAAAACGGCGAAAGCTTTTACCAACATGCGAGCTTGATCCTTGAGGAGCTGCGGGCGGCGCAGGACGAACTGCTGCAGCGTCAGGGCGAGCAGGCCGGGCAAATTAATATTGGCCTTGGCGCCAGCGTCGCCCGGTCGCTGATGCCGTCGGTGATCTGTCGCTTTCATCAGCAGCATCCGCAGGTAAAGGTGCGGATCATGGAGGGCCAGCTGCTGGCGATGATCAATGAGCTGCGCCAGGGAGAGCTGGATTTCACCATCAATACCTATTACCCCGGGCCGTACGACCATGAGTTCAGCTTTGAGAAACTGTTTGAGAAACCGTTCGCGGTGTTTGCCCGCGCGGGACATCCGGCGGCGCAGGCCACCTCGCTGGGGGAGTTGATGGATCACCACTGGACCATGCCGACGCCGCGCGGCAGCTACTTTAAACAGCTGCAGGACCGGCTTAATCAGGCCGGGTTAGCGCCTAAGGTAGATATTGTTTGCGAAACCTTCTCGTCGTGCATTAGCCTGGTGGTGAAAAGTGATTTTCTCAGCATCCTGCCGGTGGAGCTCGGCAACGATCCGCTGATGGCGGACAAGCTGGTGATGATCCCTGTCCGCGACGTCTTGCCGACGGCCACCTATTATCTGATCCAGCGGCGCGATACCCGGCAGACGCCATTAACGGCGTCGTTAATCACGCTGTTTCGCCGCCAAAGCCGACAATTGTTTCCTTAATCGCCCGTCGCGCTCACTTTGCCAGCGAACGCGGCTAAACGCGTTGAGGGGGGAGCGCCGGGCGGCTATAGTAGCTGGCGACAGCCGCTGGAGGAGAGCCCATGAACCTTGATGACAAATCCCTGTTTCTTGACGCCATGGAAGATGTCCAGCCTCTGAAACGTAAAAATGACGTGCACTGGCATCCCGGGCGCAACAGCCGGGCCCCGCAGCGCGTCGATACCCTGCAACTGGATAATTTTCTCACCACCGGCTATCTCGATATCGTGCCGCTCGCCACGCCGCTGGAGTTTAAGCGTGAAGGGCTGCAGAGCGGCGTGCTGGATAAGCTGCGGCGGGGGAAATACAGCCAGCAGGCGAGCCTCTCCCTGCTGCGCCAGCCGGTGGAACAGTGCCGACAGATGCTCTTCGCCTTTATGGTGCAGGCGCAGAAAGAGGGGTTACGTAATGTGCTGATCGTTCACGGCAAAGGCCGCGACGACCAGTCTCACGCCAATATTATCCGCAGCTATCTGGCGCGCTGGCTGGAAGAGCTGCCGGAGGTGCAGGCCTTCTGCGCCGCGCTTCCACATCATGGCGGCAGCGGCGCCTGCTATGTCGCGCTGCGTAAATCGGCCGAGGCGAAGCAGGAGACCTGGGAGCAGCACGCCAAGCGCAGTCGTTAGCGCAGAAGCAGCGTCAGCTCGCGGGCGGCTTTTTGCAGCTCCGGCAGCACGCGATCGATCATCTCGCGGGCCGACATCTGGCCCGCATGCACCCCAACGTTCAGCGCCGCCTGGACCTGCCCCTGAGCGTTAAACAGCGGTACCGCGAGGGAGCGCAGGCCCATCTCCAGCTCCTGGTCGTTGAGGGCATACCCCTGCTGATGCACCCGTTTCAGTTCTGTGCGCAGCTTCGCCACCGAATCCACCGTCTGCGGGGTGTAGCGGATCATGGTCACCCGAGCCAGCATGTCGTTGAGCTTCTCCTCCGGCTGATGGCTGAGCAGCACCCGGCCCATCGAGGTCGCCCAGGCCGGAAGGCGGCTGCCGATATCCAGGTCGATGGTCATAATCCGCGAGCTGGAGGCGCGGGCGATATACAGAATATCGTCCCCGTCGAGGGTGGCGATGGAGCAGGACTCGTTGAGCATTTCGCTCAGATGTCGCAGCACCGGCTGCGCCGAACGCGCCAGCGGCGTCGAGGCCAGCCAGGCGTGGCCCAGCGCCAGGATCCGCGGTCGCAGCTGGAAATTCTTACCGTCTTCGGCATACACGAACCCCAGCTTGCTCAGGGTATACAGGCAGCGGCGCACCGCCGCGCGCGGAATGCCGGTCTTCTGGCTGATCTGCGAGATAGACAGCAGGGGCCGCTGCGGCGTGAACGCCTGAATCACCTCCAGGCCGCGCGCCAGGGAGGCCATAAAGTTAGGATCGCCCTTAAACGGATCGCCGTCGCCGGTCAGTAAATCGTCTGGATGCTTGTCCATTTCTGTTCCCCATATTTGCCATCGATCACATTCTTTCGCTAAAGATAACCGATGTTCGATTATCGCACCATATTTCGATTATCGCCCTTGACCGACATCGTTAAGCGGGTCACATTTTGTGCGAACAACGAATAAAAGTGCGATTACCGCACATCACTGGAGCGACCTGATGATTGATAAAAGCGTATCGACGCTGAGCGAGGCCATCGCCGGGATCCACGACGGGGCGACTATTATGATCGGCGGCTTTGGTCCCGCCGGCCAGCCGACCTTTCTGATTGACGCCCTGATTGACCAGGGCGCCCGCGACCTGACCATCATTAATAACAACGCCGGCAACGGGGAAGTGGGTCTCGCGGCGCTGCTGAAAGCCGGGCGAGTACGCAAGATGATCTGCTCCTTCCCGCGCCAGGTGGATTCCCAGATTTTCGATGACCTCTATCGCCGCGGCAAAGTGGAGCTGGAGCTGGTGCCGCAGGGTAACCTCGCGGCGCGGATCCAGGCGGCTGGCGCCGGGCTGGGGGCAGTGTTTACCCCCACCGGCTACGGCACACCGCTGGCGGAAGGCAAGGAGACGCGGGAAATCGATGGTCGCCATTACGTGCTGGAATATCCGATTAAAGCCGATTTCGCGCTCATTAAGGCCCATCAGGGCGACCGCTGGGGCAACCTGGTCTATCGCAAGGCGGCGCGCAACTTTGGCCCGATCATGGCGACGGCGGCGAAAACCACCATCGTCGAGGTCTCGCAGCTGGTGCCGCTGGGCGACCTCGACCCGGAACACATCATCACCCCCGGCATTTTCGTCCAGCGTGTCTTCTCGCTGGAAAACCTGACTGCCGCACAACGCGCCTGAGGATCCCGAGATGCAAAAACTGACCCGTGACGAAATGGCCCAGCGCGTGGCCCGCGATATTCCCGAAGGCGCTTACGTCAACCTCGGCATCGGCCTGCCGACCCGCATTGCCAATTACCTGCCTGCCGACAAAGAAGTGTTCCTGCACAGCGAAAACGGCCTGTTGGGGATGGGGCCGAAACCACAGCCCGGGGAAG
Organism: Klebsiella sp. w6; assembly: GCF_033100215.1. NCBI lineage: Bacteria > Pseudomonadati > Pseudomonadota > Gammaproteobacteria > Enterobacterales > Enterobacteriaceae > Klebsiella > Klebsiella sp. w6. The sequence goes on along the minus strand of NZ_CP136907.1, from coordinate 2,954,711 downwards.
AAGATCCCGAGCTGATCAATGCCGGTAAAGAGTATGTCACCCTCCTGCAGGGCGGCTGCTATTTCCACCACGGCGACTCCTTCGCCATGATGCGCGGCGGCCATCTCGATATCTGCGTGCTGGGGGCCTATCAGGTTTCCGCCAGCGGCGACCTCGCCAACTGGAGTACCGGTGCGCCGGATGCGATCCCGGCCGTTGGCGGGGCGATGGATCTGGCCATCGGCGCCCGTCAGGTGTTCGTGATGATGGACCACCTGACCCGTGACGGCGAGTGCAAGCTGGTGGCGCAGTGCAGCTACCCGCTGACCGGCGTCGGCTGCGTCAGCCGGATCTATACCGACCTGGCGGTGATCGACATCACCGACCGCGGCCCGGTGGTACGTGAAATCTTTAACGGTCTCTCTTTTGAAGAGCTGCAGCGCATCACTCCGGTGGCGCTGACCTTTGAACAACTGGCGGAAAGCGCGTAAGGAACCTATGATGAATCAGGCATTTATCTGTGATGCGGTACGTACACCCTTTGGCCGTTTCGGTGGTACCCTGGCGACGATGCGCGCCGACGACCTCGCGGCGCTGCCATTAAAAGCCCTGCTGGAGCGTAACCCGGGACTGGATCCCTCGCGCATTGACGATGTGATCTTTGGCTGCGCCAACCAGGCCGGGGAAGATAACCGCAACGTGGCGCGGATGGCGCTGCTGCTGGCCGGGCTGCCGGAGAGCGTGCCCGGGAGCACCATCAACCGCCTGTGCGGTTCCAGCCTCGATGCGATCGGCGTCGCGGCGCGGGCGATTAAAAGCGGCGAGACGCAGCTGATGATCGCTGGCGGCGTGGAGAGCATGTCCCGCGCGCCGTTTGTGATGGGGAAAGCAGAGAGCGCCTTTAGCCGCAGCATGCAGATGGAGGATACCACCATCGGCTGGCGCTTTATTAACCCGCAGATGAAAGCCCTGTACGGCGTGCATTCCATGCCGGAGACGGCGGAAAACGTCGCCGATGAGTTTGCCATTTCCCGTGCCGATCAGGACGCGTTCGCCTTACGCAGTCAACTGCGTACCGCCGCGGCGCAGGAGGCGGGGCGTTTCGCCGATGAGCTGATCGCCGTCCAGGTGCCGCAGCGTAAAGGCGAGCCACTGCTGTTTAGCCGCGATGAGCACCCGCGCAGTACCTCGCTGGAGGCGCTGGCTAAACTGCGCGGCGTGGTGCGCGCCGACGGCAGCGTCACCGCCGGTAACGCCTCCGGCGTTAACGATGGCGCCTGTGCGCTGCTGCTGGCCAGCGAGACGGCGCTGGCGGCTCACGATCTTCAACCGCTGGCCCGGGTGGTCGGCGTGGCGACGGCGGGTGTTGCGCCGCGGATCATGGGCTTTGGCCCGGCGCCCGCGGTGCGTAAGGTGCTGGCGCAGACCGGCCTGACATTAGCCCAGATGGATGTCATCGAACTGAATGAAGCCTTCGCCGCTCAGGCGCTGGCGGTGACCCGTGATCTGGGCTTACCGGATGATGCCGCCCACGTGAACCCTAACGGCGGGGCGATCGCGCTGGGCCACCCGCTCGGTGCCTCCGGCGGCCGGCTGGCGATGACCGCGGCTTATCAGCTGAAACGGACCGGCGGCCGCTACGCCCTGTGCACCATGTGCATCGGCGTCGGACAGGGGATCGCCCTGATTATTGAACGTGTTTAAGGAGCCAGAATGAGTTTGTTGACCCCAATGCTGCGCAGCAGTCCGCTGACCGACTGGTTCAGCGACGCGCAGCGGGTGCAGGGCATGCTGGATTTTGAAGCGGCGCTGGCGCAGGCGCAGGCCGTCTGCGGGATGGTGCCGCCGGAAGCGGTCGGGCCGATTGTCGCGGCCTGCCGCCACGAGACCATCGATTTTGCCGCGCTGGGCGAGGCGGCGGTGGGGGCCGGTAACCTGGCGATCCCGCTGGTGAAACAGCTGACGGTACAGGTAAAAGCGCGAGATCCCGAGGCTGCGCGCTACGTCCACTGGGGAGCCACCAGTCAGGACGCCATCGACACCGGACTGGTGCTCCAGCTGCGCGGGGCGCTGGATGCCGCTGAGACCTTGCTTGAGCAGCTGTTGGCTGCCCTGGCTCTCCAGGCGGATCGTTATCGCGATACTGTCATGCCGGGTCGGACCTGGATGCAGCATGCGCTGCCGGTGACCTTTGGCCTGAAGCTGGCGGGCACCCTCGACGCGCTCCTGCGCTGGCAGCAGCGGCTGCGCGAGATGCGTCCGCGGCTGCTGGTGCTGCAGTTTGGCGGCGCCGCGGGCACTCTTGACGCGCTAAAAGAGAAAGGGCCGGCGGTTGGCCAGGCGCTGGCGCAGATCCTCGGTCTGTCGCTGCCGGATACCCCGTGGCACAGCCAGCGCGATCGGCTGCTGGAGGCGGGCGCCTGGTTTGCCGGTGTCTGCGGTACCCTGGGGAAATTCGCTAACGACTTCTCCCTGCTGATGCAGACCGAAGTGGCTGAGGTCGGCGAGCCGGTGGCGGAAGGCCGCGGCGGCTCATCGACGATGCCGCATAAGCGCAATCCGGTGGCCTGCGCGGCGATCCTGACCGCCGCCCAGCGTACGCCGGGGCTGATGGCGACCCTCTACGCCAGCCAGCTCCAGCAGCACGAGCGGGCGCTGGGCGGCTGGCAGGCGGAGTGGGAGACGCTGCCGGATCTGATTACTCTGGTGGGCGGGGCGCTGGCGCAAAGTGAAGCGCTGGTGCGCGATATGCAGGTCTTCCCGCAGAAAATGCGTGCCGATCTCGATATCACCCACGGGCTGATCATGGCCGAGGCGGTGACCCTGGCGCTGGCGGAATTCATCGGCAAAGCCGAGGCGCATCATCATATCGAGGCGCTGTGCCGTCAGGCGCTGGACCGTCACTCTCCGCTGGTCGATCTGCTCGCGGCTGACCCACAGGTCAGTCAGTATCTCTCTCGTGAACGCTTAACCACGCTGCTGGACCCGGCAACGGCGACCGGCAGCGCCGAACGCTTTGTGCGCCAGGTGCTGGCGCGTTATCAGGAGCAACGTGATGAATCTTGATTATCAACTCGACGGGCCGGAGGGCGCGCCGGTTATCGTCCTCTCCAACTCGCTGGGCACCACCCGGGCGATGTGGCAGCCGCAGATCGAGGCGTTAACCGCCCATTTTCGGGTGCTGCGCTATGACACCCACGGTCACGGTAATACGACGAAAAATGGCAAAGTGACCCTCGCCCAGCTGGGGGAAGATGTGATTGCGCTGCTCGATCACCTGAATATCGACCGCGCCTGGTTCTGCGGGATCTCGATGGGCGGTCTGACCGGCCTGTGGCTGGGACGCTTTGCGCCAGAACGTTTTTATGGTCTGGCCGTTGCCAACACCGCGGCGCGCATTGGCGATCAGGCCAGCTGGCTGTCGCGGGCGCGGGCGGTACGCCAGGAGGGAATGGCGGTGGTGGCCGCCGGGGCGGCGGATCGCTGGTTCACTCATGCGTTTCGCCAGAAGGCGCCGGAGGTGGTGGAGGCGCTATGCCACCAGTTAACCCATACCGACATCGAAGGCTATGCCGCCTGCTGCGAGGCGCTGGCCGCCGCCGACCTGCGGGGCGAAGTGGGGCAGATCCCGCTGCCGACATTAATTATCGCCGGTGAAAGTGACCCTGTCACTACGGTCAGTGACGCCAGTTTCCTGCAGCAGCAGATCCCCGCTTCCCAGGTGGTGGTGCTGGCGGCATCGCATCTATCAAACATTGAGGCGCCGAAAAGCTTTACTTCGGCGCTGCTAAGCTTTTTCCAGGGGGAACGCCATGGAGGATAAACAGCGCTATCAGGACGGAATGACGGTACGGCGCAAAGTATTGGGCGACGCCCACGTCGACCGTACGCTGCAGCATCTGACGCCGTTGAATGATGAGTTTCAGGACTTTATTACCCGCTACGCCTGGGGTGAGACCTGGACCCGTCCGGGGCTCGACCACCACACCCGCAGCATGATCACCATTGCCATGCTGATTGCTCTCAATCGCGAGGCGGAGCTGAAGATGCATCTGCGCGCGTCGTTTAACAACGGGGTCACCCGCGATGAGCTGAAAGAGTTGATCATGCACTCTGCGCTGTATTGTGGGCTGCCGGCGGCGAATGCCACGATGCATCTGGCGCAGCAGGTGTTTGACGACATCGACGCCGCGCAGGGTTGAGTCGTCGTCCGAGTCGGATTGCCCGGCAGTCGTTGTAGGCCGGGTAAGGCGTTGCCGCCACCCGGCGAAATAACGGCACAACCGGAAATGTCCCTGTTCGCACTATGTTTGGCAGGGCTACAACTTCTATGTTAATTCCGGGCAGATTGCGCTCCCGGTTGATCTTCTGCGTTATGTCTCTTATGGCGCAGGGAGCGCACAGGGGGCGGCCAGTCGCCACCGCCCCCTGTACCCCCGGGCTCCGGCCAGCAAAATCGCCACTGCGTGGTGCCTTCGACTTATCCCTGCAGGCTGCCCCGGCCTGCCGGGAACGTCTCAGCGATTTTGAGGCCGCCAGCATCGGCAGTTTCAGTCGCGCAAGTGGGTAAATGAGTGACAGGTCGCACGATCCGTAGGCCGGGCAAGGCGTTAGCCACCGCCCGGCACAAACGCGGCTCTGCGCTGGCTGTTCTTGCTCAGCGGTGAAGCCGCCACCCGGCGGAAATGCCGCTATATTAGCCCTTATTTCTCAGGCTCCTGCGGCGCGACGGCTGGGGCGGCGTACCAGGCCTCCTGCGGCACCACCACCGCCGCCTTGGGCTGCATCACAAAGTTCGGCGACATAATCTGCACGCCGAATTCGTTAAACACATCAATAATACTGCTATGCAACGCGTTGCGGCCATCCGGCAGCTTAGTTGTGGGGAGCAAGTGCACCTGCAGCTCATACGCGGTGTACCAGTCAAGCAACCCCAGCTTGCGAACTATCGGGGCGATTTGTTGATCCACCCCAGGGGTGCGTCTTGCCGCCAGCTCCAGCAGCGCATGCACCTGACGCCACGGCGTATCGTAGCCGATGGTGACGCTGGTGGTGAGATTGAACCCGCCGTCGGTGCTCTCGGCACTGAGATTAATAATTTTCCCGCTCACCACCACGGCGTTCGGGACGGTGACAATGTAATTCTCACGGGTGAGGATCTTGGTCGCCAGCACGCCAATCTCGCTGACCTGTCCCTCATTGTCGGCGAGGCGGATCCAGTCGCCTTTGCGCAGCGCCCGGGAGTAGATCAGCACCAGGCCGCTCATCGCATGGGTCATCACCCCGGTCGACCCGAGAGTCAGCATCAGGCCGAAGAACACGCTAATGCCTTTGAAGGCGAGGGAGTTGGCGCCGGGGAGGAACGGGTAGGCGGCGGACAGGGCAAACAGCCAGATGACCACCGAGATCAACCGGCGGGTGGCGCTGACGGTTTCCGGATGGATGCCCGGCACCTGAATGCGGCCGGCGGCGACCTGGTCGAGAGCCACTTTCACCAGGCGAATGATGAGCCAGGTGATCAGGAAAATAAGCACCACGATCATCAGCCCCGGCAGGGAGGCGACAATCGACAGGGAGAGATCGCGGATCACGCCCAGCGACCAGTCACCCAGCGATTCACTCCACACCCGTGTCCAGGGAAACAGGCTGAAGGCCCAGCTCAGCCAGAGATAACTGGCCAGCATGCCGACGAGAATGACCAGCACAGCATAGAGTCGAACTTCAATATTGCCGAGATAGCGCCGCCAGTGCTGCGGGATGGCGCTGCGTTTTTCAAGGATCCGCAGCAGGAAAAAGCGCCGCACCCGCCGCCAGGCGCGGAAGGCGCCGTAGTAAAACAGCGCCAGCAGCAGCCCTCCGGCCAGCGCTTTGCCGGCTGAAAGCAGCAGATAACGGTCGTTGAACTGTTCCTGCAGGCTGGTGCGCTGGGCCTCCATTCGCGCCAGCACCCGCTGGGCCGCCTGGTCGAGGGTTAAATCATCGCCCTCATCGAGATCCGCCTGGCTCAGCAGCAGCACCGGTTTGCCGTTCATCAGAAACAGCCGGCCCGGCTGACCATAGCGGTTGACCGCAACGACCCGCAGCGGTTGGCGAATATCGTCTTCAGTAAAGGCGCGTAAGGCGCTGCGGGTACGCAGGACGCGCTCTTCGGGCGTGGTCTGGCCGAAAGTAGCCTGCAACATGACGACAGGTTGATGGAAAATCGTGACTGTGCGTGCCTGCTCGCGGGCGGTCGGCTGCTGTCTCGGTTCGGCAGCCAGCGCCGGCTTTAGCACCAGCAGCGCCAGCGCCCAGAGGATCACCACGCTCATCCTGTTCATAGAGGCACCTGAGAAAGAGAATTATTGTTATTTTTCAGCAAACAACGGACGGCTTGTAGTTGAGCATAGCCTGGCGCGAAATGAATTCAAGCTGGCGCGGCGTGGGCATAAAAAAAGCCGTCGCCCAAACGGCGACGGCCTGATATCAGCGTCAGAAGTGAGCGTTAGCCGTGCTGTTGACAGCCGGCACACTGCTTATTCTGGATCTGCTGGAAGAAGTCGTTACCTTTATCATCAACCAGAATAAACGCCGGGAAATCTTCCACTTCGATTTTCCAGATAGCTTCCATCCCCAGTTCCGGATAGGCCACGCACTCAAGGCTCTTAATGCTCTGCTGGGCGAGCACTGCTGCCGGGCCGCCAATGCTGCCGAGGTAGAAGCCGCCGTGTTTATGGCAGGCATCGGTCACCTGCTGGCTGCGGTTGCCTTTCGCCAGCATCACCATGCTCGCGCCGTGCGACTGCAGCAGATCGACGTAGGAATCCATGCGGCCTGCGGTGGTCGGACCGAGGGAGCCGGAGGCATAACCGGTCGGCGTCTTCGCCGGGCCCGCGTAGTAGATCGGGTGATCTTTGACGTACTGCGGCAGCGCCTCGCCGTTATCAATAAGCTCTTTTAGCTTGGCGTGGGCGATGTCGCGGGCCACGATGATGGTGCCGTTGAGGCTCAGGCGCGTGGAGACCGGGTGCGCCGACAGTTGCGCCAGGATTTCGCTCATCGGCTGATTCAGGTTGATGCTGACGACATTGCCTTCACCCTGCTGACGCAGATGTTCAGGGATATATTTCCCCGGATTGCTCTCCAGCTTCTCGATCCAGATGCCGTCGCGGTTGATTTTGGCTTTGATGTTGCGGTCGGCGGAGCAGGAGACGCCCATGCCGATCGGGCAGGAGGCGCCGTGACGCGGCAGACGGATCACCCGGATATCGTGAGCGAAGTATTTCCCGCCAAACTGCGCGCCGAGGCCGAGGTTCTGCGCTTCCTGCAGCAGCTCCTGCTCCAGCTGGACGTCGCGAAACGCCTGACCGTGCTCGTTGCCTTCGGTCGGCAGGCCGTCGTAGTAGCGGGTGGAGGCCAGCTTCACGGTCTTCAGCGTCGCTTCTGCCGAGGTGCCGCCGATCACAAACGCGATATGGTATGGCGGGCAGGCGGCGGTCCCGAGGGTACGCATCTTCTCGACCAGATAGTTTTTCAGCTTCGCCGGAGTGATCAGCGCTTTGGTTTCCTGATAGAGATAGGTTTTATTGGCGGAACCGCCGCCTTTCGCCATGCACAGGAATTTATATTCGTCACCGTCGACGCTGTAGAGATCGATCTGCGCCGGCAGGTTGGTGCCGGTGTTGACCTCTTTATACATATCCAGCGGCGCGTTCTGTGAGTAACGCAGGTTATCTTCGGTATAGGTGTTGTAAACGCCCTGCGCCAGGGCGGCTTCATCGCCACCGCCGGTCCAGACGCGCTGGCCTTTTTTACCCATGATGATAGCGGTGCCGGTATCCTGACAGGTCGGCAGAATACCTTTGGCGGCGATTTCGGAGTTGCGCAGGAACTGCAGCGCCACGTATTTGTCGTTTTCGCTAGCTTCCGGGTCGAGCAGAATCGAGGCGACCTGCTGCTGATGGGAGACGCGCAGCATAAAGGCGGCGTCGTGGAAGGCCTGCTGGGCGAGCAGGGTCAGCGCCTGCGGCTCTACTTTCAGAACCGGCTGGCCGTCAAATTCGGCGACAGAGACGTGCTCTTTGCTGAGCAGATAGTATTCGGTATCGTCGTGCGCCAGCGGGAACGGATCCTGATAAACAAACGGTTTAGTCGACATAGTCACTTACTCCATAAAGATAAAAACCGCCGGGGTGGTCCCGGCGGTTATGAATCAGAACATCATGGACATCCACGGATAGCCAATCAGCAGCAGGGCGGCCAGGAAGATGGCGCCAAAGATGGTGCCGAGGCGCCAGTAGTCTTTGGTCGGCAGGTAGCCGCTGCCGTAGTAGATTGGGCTTGGGCCAGTACCGTACGGGGTGATAATCCCCATCACGCCCAGCGAGGTGACCATCAGCAGGACGAACACTTCCATATTCATACCCGGAATGGTGGCCGCAATAGTCAGCATGGCCGGCAGCAGGGCAGTGGTGTGCGCGGTGGTGCTGGCAAACAGGTAGTGCAGCAGGTAGAACGCCAGCAGCAGGACGATGGTCGCCACGCCTGGGGAGATACCGCCCATCAGCGCGCCGCCCTCTTTACCCAGCCAGGCGATGAAACCGGTGGAGGAGAGGCCGTCGGCCAGCGCCACCAGGGTGGCAAACCAGACAAAGGTGTTCCACGCCGCTTTGTTGTTGGTGATGTCGCTCCAGGAGATCACGCCGGTCCACAGCATCAGCACGATAACCAGCAGGGCGGCCAGCGCCGGTTCAATCCAGTCGGCGGCGAAGATCCACATCATCAGCGCGAAGCAGACGAACACCAGCAGCAGAATTTCATTGCGCGACAGTTTGCCCAGTTTTTCCAGCTCACGCGCGGCCCACAGCGGCACTTCGTTATTGATTTTCACTTCCGGCGGATAGAACCAGTAAGCCAGCAGCGGCATAGTCAGGATCAGCAGGACACCGAGCGGCAGGAAGGCGATGAACCAGGTCCCCCACGAGATGTTGATGCCGACGATGCTTTTTACCAGCGCCAGGGCCAGCAGGTTCGGTGCCAGCGCTGACAGGAACATCGAGCTGGTGATACAGGCGGCGGTGATCGCCACCCACATCAGATAGGAACCGATTTTACGCGCGCTCGGGTCGTTTGGTTTTGAACCGTACAGCGGCGGCAGGTTGGCAATAATCGGGTAGATGGTACCGCCGCTGCGTGCGGTGTTAGACGGCGTAAACGGCGCCAGCAACAGGTCAGCGAAGGTGATGGCGTAGCCCAGCGTCAGGCTGCGACGGCCAAGATATTTCACCAGGATCAGCGCCAGGCGGCGGCCAAACTGGGTTTTATCGTAGCCGGCGGCGAACATAAAGGCGCCGAAGATAAGCCAGACCGTGGAGTTGCCGAAGCCGCTCACCGCCCATTTAAAGGAGGCGCCGGCCAGCTTGAAGCTCGGGGCGGCCATCTGTTCCGGGCTGAACAACAGCCACTGGCTACAGAGGGCGATCACCACCACGCCGGTGATGCCGATAACGGCGCCAGGCAGCGGTTCAAAAATTAACCCGACGATCACCCCGACGAAGATGGCGAAGTAGTGCCAGGCGTACGGCGGCAGGCCGTCCGGGACCGGAACGAACAATAACAGTACGGCAACGATAATCGGCAGCGCCATCATCAGGAGACGTTTTTTAGTCGCAGTCGTTGGATTGACTGCACCGGCAGGCGGTATGGTTGTCTTTTTCTCTTTCATAATGAGTATCTGCAAGTTGTTGAAAATAGCGTTTACGCCAGCGACATGCTCAGTGATTTCTTTAATTACAAAAGTTACTTTAGTTTTTATTTTTCGTTTCTGAGTATCGTCAGGGCGTTTATTTAACGCGTTTGTCTGGGCGTTAAATTAAATTTGTTGGTTATTTATATATTGCGCTTTCAATGGCCGTTGCAATTGATCGAGATCAAGAAAAGCAGGTGATTTCACTATTTTTTTATTATCAGTATAACCCTATATGATGAGGTGTTAATTTGGCTAAAATATCGATAAATGTTAAAATAAAAATGAACATTTAATGCTGAATTTATCCATTATTTTCGTAACTGCATGAAAATAAATGGTTTTATTGAAATTTGCGATCGTTTTTAATGTTAACATAAGTATCTAAAATGTTATCGTGCATTTGTATTATGTAAATGCTATTTATTATTTTAATAATACAATAGAGGTAGCGATGTTATTGTTGGGGTTAAATAGTTTTATAACTAACGTAATTGATTTAGTAACTAAAAAACACGCTATATTATTGGCATGACAACAGGAATTAAAAAACCAAAACCATTAATGATTCCGTCACCCCATTCTGAGTTTTTAATATTTTAAAATCTGGAGCGTAACTTATGACCAGTAACGAACGAATTCTGCAGCCATTTACTTTACCAAATGGTACGGAGCTGAAAAACCGTTTGCTCATGGCGCCGATGACCACCTGCACCGGTTATTTCGATGGGACTGTCACCAGCGAGCTGGTGGAGTACTATCGCGCTCGCGCCGGCAGCATCGGCACCATTATTGTCGAGTGCTGCTTTATTGATGACTACGGCCTGGCCTTCCCGGGCGCGATCGGCATCGATAATGATGAAAAAATTGCCGGCCTGGCGAAAATCGCCGAGGCGATCAAAGCGCAAGGTTCAAAAGCGATTCTGCAGATCTATCACGGCGGACGCATGGTCGACCCGCAGCTGATCGGGGGGCGCCAGCCGGTGGCGCCAAGCGCTATTGCCGCGCCGCGTGAGGGCGCCGCGATGCCGCGGGCGCTGAGCGGAGAAGAAGTGGAAGGGATGATCGCCAAGTTTGGCGACGGCGTCCGTCGCGCCATTCTCGCCGGCTTCGACGGCGTCGAAATTCACGGCGCCAACACCTACCTTATCCAGCAGTTCTATTCGCCGAACTCCAACCAGCGCGACGACGAGTGGGGCGGTAGCCGCGACAATCGCGCCCGTTTCCCGCTGGCGGTCCTCGACATCACCCACAAAATGGCCCGCCAGTACGCTGACGATGCCTTTATCATCGGCTATCGCTTCTCGCCGGAAGAGATGGAGGTCCCGGGGATCCGCTTCGACGACACCATGTATCTGCTGGAAAAGCTGGCTGCCCGCGGTGTCGATTATCTGCACTTCTCGGTGGGCGCGACCCTGCGTCCCTCTATCGTCGATACCAGCGATCCAACACCGCTGATCGAGAAATACTGCGCGATGCGCTCTGAAACCCTCGCCCAGGTGCCGGTGATGGGCGTCGGCGGGGTGGTTAACGTTGCTGATGCCGAGCTGGGCCTCGATCACGGTTATGACCTGATCGCCGTGGGCCGCGCCTGCATCGCCTATCCGGACTGGGCGGCACGCATCGCCGCCGGTGAAGAGCTGGAGCTGTTTATCGACAGCACCCAGCGCGAGGCGCTGCACATTCCGGAACCGCTGTGGCGCTTCTCGCTGGTGGAAGCGATGATCCGCGACATGAGCATGGGCGACGCTAAATTTAAGCCGGGGATGTTTGTTGAAACCGTTCAGGATGACGCCAATGAACTGGTGATCAACGTTAGCCTCGAAAATGATCATATTGCCGATATTGAACTGGCGGCGAGCCCGGTGCAGACCGTCGAGTTCACCACCAGCTTCGAAGAGATCCGCGAACGTATTCTGACCGCCAACACCCCGCACGTGGACGCCATTTCCGGTGCCACCAGCCAGAGCGAAGCGGTGAAAAAAGCGGTCGCTAAAGCGATGCTGAAATCCAGCAAAGCGCTGGCAGCGGAAGAGGGCGGCAATGACGCCGCGCCGAAAAGTTATGACGTGGTGGTGGTCGGCAGCGGCGGCGCCGGCCTGGCGGCAGCCATTCAGGCTCACGACGAAGGCGCCAGCGTCCTGATCGTCGAAAAAATGCCGACCATTGGCGGCAACACCATCAAGGCTTCCGCCGGGATGAACGCTGCGGAAACTCGCTTCCAGCGGGTCAAAGGTATTCAGGACAGTAAAGAGTTGTTCTATCAGGAAACCCTGAAGGGCGGCCACAACAAAAACAACCCGCAGCTGCTGCATCGCTTCGTGGAGAATGCGCCGCAAGCCATTGAGTGGCTGGCGGACCGCGGCATTATGCTCAACGACATCACCACCACCGGCGGGATGAGCATTGACCGTACCCACCGTCCGCGCGACGGATCAGCGGTCGGCGGCTATCTGATTAGCGGCCTGGTGCGCAACATCACCAAACGCGGCATCGACGTCCTGCTGGATACCTCGGTGGAAGAGATCCTGATGAGCGGGGATGAGGTGAGCGGTGTACGTCTGGTCAACGACGAAAAAGAAGTCATCGAAGTGCAGACCAAAAGCATCGTAGTGGCCACCGGCGGCTTCAGCGCCAACAGCGCGATGGTGGTGAAGTATCGTCCGGACCTCGACGGTTTCGTGACCACCAACCACAAAGGGGCGACCGGGAGCGGTATCGCGCTGCTGGAACGCATCGGCGCTGGCACCGTGGATATGGGCGAAATTCAGATTCACCCCACCGTCGAACAGCAGACTTCGTACCTGATTTCCGAATCGATTCGCGGCGGCGGTGCTATTCTTGTTAACCAGCAGGGGAACCGCTTCTTTAACGAAATGGAGACCCGCGATAAAGTCTCGGCGGCGATTATCGCCCTGCCGGAACACTATGCGTACATTGTCTTTGACGAGCATGTGCGGGCGAAAAACAAAGCTGCCGATGAGTACATCGCCAAAGGCTTCGTCACCAGCGCCAGCTCCCCGCGTGAACTGGCGGAGAAACTGGGGATGGATTACCATGCCTTCCTCGCCACCCTCGAGTGTTACAACGGGGCAGTGGAAAAACAGCATGATGAACAGTTTGGCCGGACCACCGCGCTGCGCGCGCCGATTAACGAAGGCCCGTTCCATGCCATTCGCATCGCCCCCGGGGTGCACCACACCATGGGCGGCGTGACCATTAACACCGATGGCGAAGTGCTGAACGTTGACCAGCAGCCGATCCGCGGCGCCTACGCCGCCGGTGAAGTGGTGGGCGGGATCCACGGCGGCAACCGCATCGGCGGTAACGCGGTCGCGGATATCATCATCTTCGGTACCCTCGCGGGCCACCAGGCGGCGAAACGTGCCAGAGGATAACAGGTAATTGCTGATGCCGGGCTGGTGCTTTTGCCGCCCGGCTTAGAGCCTATCTCATTAGGGCTATTTTGCTTGCCATGTTGAACCTGGGCAGTGCTCGAAATCCTCACGTACTACGTGTACGCTCCGGTTTCTGCGCGCTGTCCGTGTTCAAACTGGCTGCGCCAATTACGCCTACTGGGATAGGTTCTTATCCCTTCTGAAGGAGAGCCCGATGTCCGATAACCGTGTCTATAGCTACTCCGCCGTCCTGATGGGGTCCCCCATTCTGCTCAAACTTTATTCCCACGATGAGGCGCTGGCCTCCCGCGTATTTCAGTTAATTAAACGCTACGAAGATCTGCTTACCGTTAACCGTGCCGAGTCGCAGGTGATGGATATCAACCATGCCGCCGGACGCCATCCGGTCACGGTCAGTCGCCCGGTCTTTCAGCTGATTCAGTGCGCCAAAGCCGCCAGCATGGTGCGCGACAGCGCCTTTAATCTTGCCATCGGCCCGCTGGTGAAGCTGTGGCGAATTGGCTTTCACGGGCACAGCGTGCCTGACGCGGCTGATATCAGAGCCCGACTGGCGCTGACCCGCCCACAGGAGGTGATCCTCGATGAGACTACCTGTAGTGTGTTTCTCCAGCAGCCGGGGATGGAGTTGGATCTTGGGGCGATCGCCAAAGGCTATATCGCTGACCGCGTGCGCGATTATCTCCGTCAGCAGCAGGTGGCGAAGGCGCTGATCAATCTCGGCGGCAATGTGCATACCCTCGGCGAATGGACCATTGGCCTGAAAAAACCGTTTGCCGACGCGCAGGCGCTGATTGGCTCCCTGACGATCAACGGGCAGTCGGTGGTCACTTCCGGAACCTATGAACGTTATTTTGAGCAGGACGGCAAACGCTGGCACCATATTCTCGACCCGCGCAGCGGTTATCCGCTGGATAACGAACTCGACAGCGTGACGGTGATTTCCACGGATTCTTTAGACGGCGATATCTGGACTACGCTGCTGTTCGGCCTCGGCGTAGAGAAGGGCTGCGCAGCGCTGCGTCAGCGTGAGGATATCGACGCGATTTTCGTCACCAAAAATCGCGACATCATTCTCTCATCGCGGCAGCGGCTGCGTTTTTCGCCGCTGGACAGCGGCTATCAGGTTATTGACTGTACTGCTTAAGCAAACTGTACTGTTCGGCGACCAGGCGGTAGCGATAGACCGGTCGCCCGGTAGCGCCGTAGTGGATAGTGGTGTAGAGGATATTGATCTGCGCCAGCCAAATCAGATATTTGCGGCACGAGACGCGGGAGATATTTACGGCCGCCGCCAGCTCATCGGTAGAGAATTCAACGTCCGGATGGGCGTCAATCCACTGGCAGAGCGTACGCAGCGTTTGCGCGGTTAGCCCCTTGGGCAGCTTGCGCGCGTCGCTGGCCTCCGGCGCGCCGCCGTGCAGCAGACGGTCGACGTCGGCCTGTTCGTAATACGGCTGGCCGGTCATCAGTTTACGCTTCTCCCGCCAGGTGGTGAGCGCCTCTTCAAAGCGCGGAAACTGGAAAGGTTTGATCAGGTAATCAACCACCCCGTAATGCATCGCGGTCTGCACCGTGGCGGCGTCTGCCGCCGAGGTGATCATGATGACATCGATAGCGCGCCCCGACTCGCGGATGGTCGGCAGTAGATCCAGCCCGCTGTCCTGTTGCATGTAGACATCCAGCAGCACCAGATCGATCTCCCGCTGCTTATCGTTAATCATCTCCTGGGCCTGACTGAGCGTCGAAGCGCTCCCGCTGCAACGAAAGCCGGGAACTCTTGCCACGTACAGGCGATTCAGTTCGGCCACCATCGCATCATCGTCAACAATCAACACATTTATCACGCACGTTTCCTTTTACTATCCCAGGGGAGATGAACAAAAAATTGGGTAAATACGCCGGGTTCCGACTCGACGGCGAGGGTGCCGCCCAGTTCGCGCAGCTGCTGGTTGGCGAGAAACAGCCCGACGCCGCGATTCTCGCCTTTGGTGGAGAAGCCTTTGTTAAAGATAGCGTCGATATTATTTTCCGGGATCCCCGGTCCGTCATCGCTCACTTCACCGCTTAGCCAGCCGTCCTGGTAGTGCAGCAGCAGGCCGATCTCACCCTCCGCCTGGCCGCTCATGGCGTCCAGCGCGTTCTCGATAAGATTGCCCAGCACCGTCACCAGTACCGTGACCTGCTTCTCGTTCGGGCAATCCGGCACCAGGCTCTCTTCCGCCAGCGTCAGCGTAAAGCCGCACTCGGTGGCGCGCTGAATTTTACTTATCAGGAAGCCCGCCACCACCGGGGATTTAATACGGTGCTGAATGTCGCCGATGTCCGCCTGATAGCGGTGGGCGGTCTGCAGCACGTATTCCTCGAGTTTGCCATAGCTTTTCATATTCAGCAGGCCGAGGATCACGTGCAGTTTATTCATAAATTCATGAGAGGTGGTGCGCAGGGCATCCACATAGCTCATCATGCCATCCAGCCGCTGCAGCAGCTGGCTCACCTCGGTCTTATCGCGGAAGGTACAGATGGCGCCGACCACCGATTCCTGGTTGCGAATGGGCACCGTATTGCCGATCAGCAACAGGCCATTGCATCCCAGTTCGCGGTCGTACATCGGCTCGCCGCTCTGCAAGACGGTCTGCAGGTCGGCCAGTAGCGGCGTGTGGGCGAGGGTTTTGTCCGGGCCGGAAAAGAGGATCTCCTGCGCCGCCGGGTTGATCAAATTGACTTCGCCGTGGGCATCGACGGCAACGACGCCCTCCTTCAGGGCGTGAAGCATGGCCTGACGCTGTTGAAACTGGGTGGAAATCTCCTGCGGCTCCAGCCCCAGCAGGATGCGCTTCAGACCGCGTACCAGGCTCCAGGTGCCCAGCGCGCAGACCAGCGCGCTGAACAGGATGGTCAACAGTACGTCCCAGCGGCTGTTGGCGATCTGTTCGTCCACTTTACTCAGCGAAATGCCGACCACCACCACGCCAATTTGCTGGTGCTGGTCGTTGAACACCGGGGTGAATACCCGCAGCGCCGGGGCCAGCACGCCGTGGTTAATGGCAACGTTCTCTTTTCCCTGCAGCGTGGGCAGGATATCCCGGCCGATAAACCGCTTTCCGATGATAGAGGTATCCGGATGCGAATAGCGAATACCGTGCATATCGGTGACGATAGCGTACAGTAGGTCGTTGCGCCGGGTGATGGCCTGCGCCAGCGGCTGAATGATCTGCTGCTGCGGGGGCGCCTCCAGTCCGCGCTTCACCTGCGGCATATCGGCCATGGTGCGCGCCACCGCCAGCGCGGTCTCTTTCAGACCGTCGCGGGTGGCATTGCTGATCTGCATATACCACAGGGCATAGACCAGCAGGAGAACGGCGCCGATGACGCTGCCAATCATCAAGGACACGGCGGTGCTCAGCTTTAACGGTAAGGCGCGTTGGCGAACGCGAGGCGGGTGCTCTGAAGCCTTCATGACGATCCCGGATAGATTCAGTGAAGGCATATTATCGCCGATAGGACGGTTTTCATAAAGCCGTGTAATCAAAGCCAATCGAGGCGGTTTAGCCGATACGTAAACCGTTTCACATGCTCTGCCAACAATCCTTCTGGCTGGCCATGCCGGCGAGCGGCGAAGATGAGACCTCAGACAGGATTGCTCAGATAACCGACAATCGCCCCCTGACGGGGCGGTCGGGAGGGTAAACTGTGACCCCGACGGCGGTAAAGCACAGAACATTCCACTTATAGTGGCGGCAGAGGTTAAATAGTCCTGATGAATATAAGGATATGCATCAGGCCGCTGATTACGCCGAGATGCGCTTTTTCTGTTGTAAATGGAGGTTGTTATGAACAGTTCGCTAACCGCTGCAATGCAGGCCCGCCGTCACCCGGATACCACTCACATCGATCGTCTCGCCACGGCAGACATGCTGGCGATGCTGCATCAGGATGATAAGCAGATATCGGAGGCGGTCGGCGCCTGCCTGCCGGACATCGCCCGGCTGATTGATGTCGCCACCGCGACGATGGGCCGGGGAGGGCGCCTGGTCATTATCGGCGCTGGAGCGTCAGGCCGGACGGCCATCGAGGCGGTCAGCGACTATTCGCCGGAAGGCAAACACGCGCTGGTGGGACTGATTGCCGGTGGGCAGACGGCGGCAATGGCCGAGCGGGAAACCGCAGCAAATAATTATGACCTGGGCGCCTTTGAACTGCAGTCGCTGGACTTTTCCAACCACGATATGCTGCTGGCGTTGACCGTCAGCGGCAAGACGCCGTGGGTGTGGGGCGCGATGCGCCACGCCTGGTCGCTGGGGGCCCCTATCGCTGTCGTCACTCAGCAGGCGGCCAGCGAGGCGGCGCAACTGGCGGATATCATTATTGCCCCACAGACCGGGCCGGAAGCGGTGGCAGGCTTAGCCAATCCGAAGGCTCAACTGGCCCAGCGGCAGATCGTCAACATGCTGACGACCGGGCTCGCCATCCGTGACGGTCGGGTGTACAGCAATCTGCGGGTGGACGTGCAGGCTGACAATTCGCACTGGGCGGAGCGGCAGATAGCGATTGTCATGGCGGCCACCGACTGCACGCGCAGTGAAGCAAAAGCGGCACTGGCCAGCTGCCATCAGCACTGCCGCACCGCGATCCTGATGCTGCTCAGCGGGCTGGATGCCTGGCACGCGCGCGAGCTGCTGAGGGAACATCACAATCACCTGCGTCTCGCCCTGCGCGAAGCACAGCGCAGCAGCACGACCACTCCCGCTCATTAACCCCTCAGCCAGGCGCGCGCGATTGTCGTACGCGCCTGGGCTTTATTAACTAAAAAAATCTCTATTTTTTATTTTTCTCAGCAATCAGGCTGAATTTTCGATCTTATTTTTCACCAGGTATCATTTTGATGTCTCGCTTTGCTTTTTTAAGTTAAATAATTATTTGATTAAAAATGCCAGAGTGTAAATGATATTTTAAAATAAAGTAAAAGTGCGTTAATATGCTGCCTCTTATTACCGTGTGCTACGTGATAATTCTATTATGCCTGCAATGAAAAAAACGATTATTTCCATTACCGCATTAGCGATGTTCGTCAGCGCGGCGACGCATGCTGAAGCGGATACCTCTAAAAAGACCGACTTCCTGCTGATTGGCGGCGGGATCATGAGCGCCTCGCTCGGCACCTGGCTGCAGGCGCTGCAGCCGGACTGGAACCTGACCATGGTGGAGAAACTGGACGGCGTGGCCCTGGAATCTTCCAACGGCTGGAATAACGCTGGTACCGGCCATTCAGCGAATATGGAGCTGAACTATACCCCGGAACGAGCGGACGGGTCGATTGACGTCAGCAAAGCGCTGGATATTAACGAACAGTTTATGATTTCCCGTCAGTTCTGGTCGGCACAGGTGAAACGCGGTATTTTGCACGACCCGCACTCCTTTATTAACTCCACACCGCATATGAGTTTCGTGTGGGGCGATAATGTGGATTACCTGCAAAAACGTTATAACGCGCTGCAGCAGACCACCTTATTCCAGGGAATGAAATTCTCCACCGATCACGCGCAAATTAAACAGTGGGCGCCGCTGGTGATGGAAGGTCGCGATCCGCAGCAGAAAGTGGCCGCCACCTGGACGCCGGTGGGTACCGATGTCAACTACGGCGAAATTACCCGCCAGCTGATCGGCAGCCTGAAGAAAAATAACCACTTCACCCTGCAAACCTCCTCCGAGGTGACCGATTTCAAACGCAATGCTGACAACTCCTGGCACGTGACGATTAAGAACGTGCAGAGCGGGGACGCGCAGACTATTGACGCCAAATACGTCTTTATCGGCGCCGGCGGCGGCGCGCTGAAGCTGCTGCAGAAAACCGGCATTCCGGAAGCGGATAACTATGCCGGTTTCCCGGTGGGCGGCTCGTTCCTGATGACCGAGAACCCGGCGGTCACCGCGCAGCATCTGGAGAAAGTCTACGGTCAGGCTTCGGTCGGCGCGCCGCCGATGTCGGTGCCGCATCTTGACGCTCGTTATCTCGACGGGAAGCGCGTGGTGCTGTTCGGGCCATTCGCCACCTTCTCGACCAAGTTCCTGAAAAATGGTTCGTTCTTTGACCTGCTCAGCACCACCACCACCGATAACGTGCTGCCGATGACCCACGTCGGTCTCGACAACTTCGATCTGGTGAAATATCTCGTCAGCCAGGTGATGCTCAGTGATGATGACCGTTTTGCTGCGCTGAAAGAGTACTACCCGGACGCGCGTAAAGAAGACTGGAAATTGATCCAGGCCGGTCAGCGCGTGCAGATCATCAAGAAAGACGCGGAGAAGGGCGGCGTTCTGAAGCTCGGTACCGAAGTGGTGGTCGATCAGCAGAAAACGATTTCTGCGCTGCTCGGCGCGTCGCCGGGGGCTTCCACCGCCGCGCCGATCACCCTGAACGTACTCAAGCAGATGTTCCCGCAGCAGTTTAACTCGCCGGAGTGGCAGAGCCGTATTCACGCTATCGTGCCGAGCTACGGTCAGAAGCTGAACGGTAACGTGGCGCTGACCCAGCAGGTTTGGGATGACACCGCTGCGACCCTGCAGTTGACGAAACCGCCGGTGATCCAGATGCCAGCGGCTGCGCCTACCGCGACCGCCAAGCCGGCAGAGACGCCGCGCGAGGCCTCGCCGCAGCACGATATGGCGCTTTAAAAGCACATTCGTGCAGTGAACAAAAGGGAAGACCACGGTCTTCCCTTTTTTACATCCACATTTCCCTGCCGCTATTTATGAATGATGCTCATAACCCTGTTATGATTTCCGGGGATTATCCGTTACCCCGAAACGGCTAAAATAGCCAGTCACTTCACCGCTTTCCTCTCCTTAACGGATACCATAATGACTTCATCGCATCAGCGCGCCACCAGCGGGGCGCTTTTTATTTTGATTTTAAGCGGCCTGATGGCCTTTACTTCGCTCTCCACCGATATCTATCTGCCGGCCATGCCGATGATGGCCGCGCAACTGCACGGTGATGCCGAACTGACGATCACCGGATTTCTGATTGGCTTTGCACTGGCGCAACTGGTGTGGGGGCCAATAAGCGACCGGCTGGGGCGTCGCACGCCGCTGTTCATCGGCATGGTGCTATTTATTATCGGCTCCGCCGGCTGCGCGCTGTCGACCACCATCGATCAGATTGTTTTCTGGCGCGTGTTTCAGGCGCTTGGCGCCTGCACTGGGCCGATGCTGGCGCGGGCGATGGTTCGCGATCTGTTTGCTCGTACCCGCGCCGCGCAGATGCTCTCGACGCTGACTATCGTGATGGCGATTGCGCCGATTGCCGGGCCGCTGATCGGCGGGCAGATGATTAAATTCACCAGTTGGCACACTATTTTCTGGCTGCTGGTGGTGATTGGCGCCCTGATGTTTATCGCCTTGTGCTGGCTGCCGGAAACTCTGCCGCCAGAGCGTCGGCAGAAAGGATCGCCGCTTAGCGCGTTTAGCAATTACGCCGCGTTGGTAAAAAACCGGACGTTTATGCGTTATACCCTCAGTCTGACTTTCTTTTACGTCGCGGCTTACGCTTTTATCACCGGTTCGCCGGATGTCTATATTCGCTATTACGGCGTTGCGCCGCAGCACTACGGCTGGCTG
Organism: Klebsiella sp. w6; assembly: GCF_033100215.1. Lineage (NCBI taxonomy): Bacteria > Pseudomonadati > Pseudomonadota > Gammaproteobacteria > Enterobacterales > Enterobacteriaceae > Klebsiella > Klebsiella sp. w6. Next base: position 2,933,972 of record NZ_CP136907.1, on the reverse strand, counting down.
TTCGCGGTCAATATCGTTGGGGTTATGCTGATGAGCGTGGTCAATCGTCGTCTGGTGCAGCGCCATGCGTTAGGTTCGCTGTTGAAGGCGGCGCTGGCGGTATCGGCGATTGCCGTCGTCGTGCTGGCAGCCGGCGTGCGTCTGCATATCGGCGGCGTGGCGCTGATTGTGGTGAGTATTTTCCTGTTCTTTTCAATGAATGGGGTGATTGCCGCCACCTCAACCGCCGCGGCGCTTGATGAGGCCGGTGAATATGCCGGTTCCGCTTCGGCGCTGATCGGCTCGCTGCAGTATGGCAGCGGCATTATCTCTTCGCTGTTGCTGGCATGGCTCCACGACGGTACGCCGTGGACGATGGCGTGGATCATGGCCGCTTTTACGCTCGCCAGCCTGCTTTTGGCGTGGCTCCATCGGCGCGTCGATTAATGAATTGAGTTCATAGAGACAAGTTGATTTCCCGGCTGGCGAGTAAGCGAACCGACAACGCGGAGAATATTGACGATAATTAGCGGTTGCGGTCAAAACGGACGTGAGGGTTATTGTTATACTGCCTTGAATTACTGAAGAAAAACGATAACCAGGAGTGTGGAAGGGCTATGAAAGACGATATCAACCAGGAGATCACCTTCCGCAAGCTGTCGGTCTTTATGATGTTTATGGCGAAGGGCAATATCGCCAGAACCGCCGAAGCCATGAAGCTCAGCAGCGTTAGCGTGCACCGCGCGCTGCATACGCTCGAAGAGGGGGTCGGCTGCCCGCTGTTTGTTCACAAAGGGCGCAACCTGCTGCCGCTGCAGGCGGCGTGGACGCTGCTTGAATACTGCCAGGATGTGATGAGTCTGATGAGCCGTGGGCTTGAGGCGACGCGTAAAGTCGCCGGCGTCGGTCAGGGACGGTTGCGCATCGGTACCCTCTATTCGCTGACGCTGGAAACCGTTCCGCGCATCATTATGGGGATGAAGCTGCGTCGCCCGGAGCTGGAGCTGGATCTGACCATGGGCTCTAACCAGATGCTGCTGGATATGCTGGAGGACGATGCGCTGGATGCTATCTTAATCGCCACCAATGAAGGCGAGTACAATCATTCGGCCTTCGACGTGGTGCCGCTGTTTGAAGACGATATCTTCCTCGCCGCGCCGGCGACGGAACAGCTGGATACCTCGCAGCTCGCCGACTTGCGCGATTACGCCGATCGCAAATTTGTCTCGCTGGCGGAAGGCTTTGCGACTTATGCCGGGTTTCAGGAGGCTTTTCAGGTAGCCGGTTTTGAGCCGGAAATTGTGACCCGGGTGAATGATATCTTTTCGATGATAAGTCTGGTGCAGGCGGGCGTCGGCTTCGCGCTGCTGCCGGGACGCATGAAGAAAGTTTATGAAAACGATGTGCAGCTGTTAAAGCTGGCGGAACCCTATCAGATGCGCCAGCTGATCTCTATCGTCTATTCGCACCATCGCGAGCGCGATGCCGACCTGCTGGCGCTGGCGGCGGAAGGGCGGATGTACGCCCGCAGTATTAATCGCTAAGCCGCTGCGCCAGATGGCGGGCGACGTCTACGCCGCTGCGCTCCAGCGAAATGGTCTCGCCGCGCCAGCCCGCCTGGCGGGTCAGGCAGGTGAGCACCCCGCCGGGCGGCATCTCGATTGCCAGCCTGGCGTCGCGTTCATCGGCGGCGATCATCGCCTCCTGCCAGTGCACGGTGCGCGCCATGTTCATCGCCAGATCGTCAGCGATCCGCTGCGGATCCCACAGCACGCGCGCCGTCGAGCCGCTTAAATAGGCGCGCTGAGGGCGCGTTAAGGTGACGTCGGCAAAGGCTTTTGCCAGCGCTGCGGCGGGTTTATCCAGCAGTGCGCAGTGCGAGGGCACGCTGACCGCCAGCCGCTGGGCTTTACTGGCGCCAGCCCGCAGCGCCAGCTGCGCCACCTCGGCCATCGCCTCATCGCGCCCGGCGATCACGATCTGCGTTTCGGCGTTGAGGTTGGCGAGATAAACCTCGTGGCCCTGCATCAGCGCCTCAACCCGCGGGCGGGTCAGCCCCATAATCGCCGTCAGCCCGTAACCTTCGGGATAAGCCTGCTCCATTAAATCGCCGCGCAGCGCCACCAGCCGCAACGCGCTGGCGAAATCGAGCGCGCCGGCAATCACCGCTGCCGGAAACGCGCCAATAGAGAGGCCGCTGACCATCTGCGGATCCACGCCCTGGCGCTGTAGCTCGCGCGCCCAGGCGACCCCGGCGATCAGCAGACAGAGTTGTACCGCACGGGTGTGTTTTAGCGCGTCGGCGCTATCGAGAGTAGCGACTTCATCCCCCAGCACGGCGCGCGCCTGCGCGAAGATGTTCTCGCGGTCGGGGATGGCCGCCAGCATGGCTGGCCGCTGGCCGCCCTGACCGGGAAAAGTAAACAAAATTTTCATCATTCCTCCCTGTGCCACGGCGTCGCGGTTAATCGTGCGCCATGGGATGTTTTCAGCAGCGCACGGCCATCGCGCAGCCACTCATTAAGGGCGAAGGCGCCGTAGGGCGTTTCTACCTGGGTATCGGCGCGGCACGGCAGTTGGGCCACACGGGCCTGCCACTCGCGCAGCGCCTCGCGATCCAGCGGCTGCGGCGCGCGGATCAGCAGATCCAGATCGCTTGCCGCATGCAGCACCGGGATCTCGGTTGCCAGCGCATAGCCGGTACTGCCGGTGACGCCCCAGCGCCAGGACCAGGGGTGTAAGGTAAGGGCGATAGCCGCCTGAACCGGCGGCTGTGAAACAAAAGGGGAGCCCAGCAGACGCTCGCGCTCCACCAGCATTTCCGGCGTCACGCAGCGCACGATATTGTGCGCCTGGACCCAACCGGCGGCGCGCTGCTCGCGCTTCATGCCCCGCACCCCCACCGGGATGCGGGCCTGGTCATCAACGTCGCGTCTCACCACCACCGGCAGCGCGGCTCGCCACTGCTGAGCCACCCACGGCTCGGCAATAGCTTCCAGGGCGCTGGCGTGGTTTAACCAGAGTAAATCGTGGGGACGCGGCGTTGATGACATGGTTTACAGTCCTGAAGTCAAAGAGATAAACAGCGGTAGCGACAGGATACACAGAACCGAGCTTAACAGCAGCACGGCTTCAGCATCAGGAGACTGGACGCCGAAGCGGTTGCCGAAGACCACGCCGAAGAAGCCGGCGGCTAGGGCAATCATCAGGATCGCGGTAATGGCGATAGAGCCGTGCAGACCCAGCAGCATCACCAGACCCCAGGCAATAAACGGCTGCACCAGCAGTTTCACGATGGTGGAAGTGGCGATCAGCGCATTGAGCTGCAGTTTACGTGCCGACAGGATCACCCCGGTGAGGAACAGCGCGGCGGCGGTGGCGGCCAGGCCCAGCGGTTTGATGGAGGCCAGCAGCATTTCCGGCATTTTAATGCCTATAGCGGAAAGCACCACCCCAAGCAGCGGGCCCCAGACGATCGGTTTTTTCACCGAACGCCACATCAGCACCGGCAGCATCGCCAGCGTAGAACCGCTGTTTTCACCTGCGGCGCGGGCTTTTTCACGTTCCAGAATCAGCAGGCAGAACGGGGTCATCAGTACCGAGCCGCAGGCGATAGAGACCGCCACCGACAGCGAGGTTGACGCGCCTTCACCCAGCACGCTGCCGAGGATCGGCAGACCCAACGCGGCATAGTTTGGCAGGGCGACGGTGAGGGTCAGCACCGCGGCATCCTGCGGCGTGCGTTTGAACACGCTGGTGGCGAGGAAGTAGATCGCGGCATAGGTGATCCACATCGCGCCGGTCAGCACCAGCACCAGCGGCGACTGGGCGACGATACCGGCCCACGGCGTTTGTACCGTGGCGCTAAACAGCGTGGCGGGTAAGGCAAAATCCATTACAAAGATATTGAGCAGGGAGACATTTTTATTATCTACCATCCCGGCCTTACCGGCCCAGAAGCCCAGCAGCATAATGACGAAAATCGGGGCAAGAGCATGAATAATCACATAAGTCATAAATCACCTGTAAATAAAATAGAGTACTGGCGCGATTGTTATTTTTTCTAAAAGCCGTCCCTTCCCGGAGCGTGTATTCCGCGCTCCGGGGGACAGCTTCCGGCAGGTTTTCTTCTACTACTTACGTACGAACGTCTTACCAGCTGGCGCGCATGCGATCGCGAACCAGTTGTGAGCTGCGGCGGTTTTCCGCGCCCAGGCGGCACTTCAGTGAGGTATCTTTGCGCGCGTCAGCGATGGCGTCGCGCAGGGTACGGCTGACCAGCGACAGATCGCCTTCGTCTGGCGCATCCGGATTATTAATATCCAGAAGGGCGGAGAGCAGGCCGAGCGTCGCATAGTTGCTGACGTCGTAGGCCATCGGCGGGATTGTCGCCGCCAGTTTCTCCAGCGCCTCCACGGTACGCAGCGTAATGCGCGCTGCCGATTCTTTACCCATCGCGTGGACCAGCACACCGCTATCGTTAAAGGCGATCAGGCGGTTGGCCTGATAGCCGTGGGCCAGAAACGCCCCGGACATCGCTTTTCCAACAATCAGGCCAATCACCGGGTGGCCGGCAAGACGGGCTTTGGCGTAGGCGCCTGCCGCCCCGGCCAGCGCCTGATGGATGCCGAAAGCTTCTTCGCGGCGGCCATAGGCCTGGCTTGGGACATCAATTACCGCGACGATCGGCCGTTTCACAGGCTGATCGGCGTCAGCGGCGATGGTTTCATTGACCACTTTCGCCAGCGTCCAGCCTTCCAGCAAGCCGACTTCGCCGCCGGCGGCGCGCGGGTAGTGGTTGTTGGCGTCAGGCACCACGGCGATAAAGCGGACGCTTTCACCATCAATCTGGCCATCTGCGACCTGCACCGACGGGCACAGACCACTCATCAGCGGCGCGTCGGGCGCCAGTTTATTCAGCCACAGCGCGGCGCGGTTTGGGAACTGATTCATTATTTATCCTCCCGGGCAAAAAGCTGTTTAATCTGCGCGGTATCCGCCTGCTGGCGGGTATCGAACTGGCTCAAGCGACGCAGATAATCGTCATAGTTGTCGCTGCGGTGCTGTGCCGGTACGCCTTTGGCGATCGCCTCGTTCATTGCGGTTTTAACGGCGTTAACGCCATCGTTAACCAGCGCGTCGACCAGTCCGCTGGCGGCGCGAATTTCACCCCCGGTCATGCTCCAGATAAACGGCCGGTTGCGGGAGTCGTACTCTTCAATGCCGGCTTCCTGCTCGATAACCTGCGGGCCGTTGAGGCCGAGACGGGCTTCACGGGTGACGATAAGGTAGCTGCACAGCGCCGCGGCGATGGACATGCCGCCGAAGCAGCCGACGGTACCGGTAATAATGCCGACTACCGGGGTGTAGCGGCGCAGGTCGACAATCGCGGCGTGAATATCGGCGATGGCGGCCAGACCGAGGTTGGCCTCCTGCAGACGTACGCCGCCGGTTTCGAGGCACAGCACCGCCTGGGTCGGGATACCGTTGCGGTTATCTTCCGCCGCCAGCTCCAGCGCGGCGGCCATTTTGGCGCCGGAGACTTCGCCCATACTGCCGCCCTGGAAGGTGCCTTCGATGGCAATCACCACCGCAGGTTGGCCGTTGATCGTGCCTTTGGCGACCACCATACCGTCGTCGGACTGCGGGACGATGCCCTGCGCGCCGAGCCACGGCGACATAATGCCTTCAAACGGATCCAGCAGTTCGCGGTAGCTGCCGTCGTCCAGCAGGGCGTGGGCGCGTTCGCGAGCGCGCAGTTCGATAAAGCTGCGATCGTTACGCATGAGCGGCCTCCTCAAAGACTTGTTCAATACGAATACGAGCGACGCCCGGCGTGGCGCCGAAGTCGTGGATAATCAACTGCCCGGCGGGCAGACCGTTGATCAGGTTCAGCCTGTCGAACAGCGCCTGCCAGCGCGCATGGCTGTTATCCACGGAGGTAGTGATCTGTACGTTGAGCGTGGCGCTCTGTGCGGCGGTATAAAGCACTTCCATATCGCCTGAACCTACGACCCCTGCCAATGCTTTGCCGCTGAGGGCGCGGTTGGCAGGAAATGACAATGTAATCTGTTCCATAACATCCTCTGAATGCGTTAGCCGGCAACCCGGTCGAGAAACAGGGTGGCGGCAAGGAGATCGGCCGCGCCACCCGGCGAGGCGTTGTGCGCCAGCATCTGCCCATCAAGGCGCGCCAGCGCGGCGCGACCGGCGACGCTGGCGCAACCGCCCGCCGCCAGAACCTCGCGAGCGCCTTGCTGCATAGCGTGCAGGCCGTTCATGCCGGCGCGCGACAGCACGCAGGTATCGCTCAGCGAGGTCATGATGGCCATCAGCGCATCAAGGCGCGCCTGCGGCTCGCTGGCGCCTCGCGCCCGGCTTTGCCGCAGTTGCGGCAGCGCCAGGGTGGTAACATGCGGAAATCCGCGCTGCGCTTCCTCGCGTGCGCCCGGCACCTGCCAGCGGCGGCTGGCGCGCAGCCCCTTACTAAAGCTTTTCGGCGCGAAGCCGTCAGGCAGGCGGGCGAGGGCGGCGGCGGCGGCGGCGATCGCCTGTGATTGACCCTCTCCACCCAACATCGCCACCGCGCTGACCAGCAGGCCCAGCGCCCAGATAGCGCCGCGGTGGGTGTTAACCCCACCCGTCGCCATCATCATCTGCGCTTCACCTTCGCGACCGAGGCGGCCGACGGTTTCTCGCAGGGCGATATCCGCCGGACGCTGCCAGCTTTGCTGCGCCAGCGCGTGAAAGGTCGGCTGCAGGCTGCGGGCGGAGCGTTCCATCAGGTCCAGATTAAGATCCTGATGCGCGCCGTTGCCGCGACTATCGACCAGGCCCGGTTTCGGACTCAGACGGGCTTCGTCAATCAGACACGCACTGGCGGTATGCGCCAGCCAGCTGACGCGGCTTTCTGCGTGCAGGGGGGAGAGATTTTTCATTACCAGCTCCGGAATTTTGCCGGTGGGTTGTACAGTCCGTCGGACCACTCCACCAGGTCGGCGACGCTGCCGGCCGCCAGTAGCGAGCGGGTGGCATCGCTGCGGCGAATGCCGATATCTTCCGGGTAGACCACTTTGCCGCTCTGGCGCAGGGCGGCGACGCGTTTGGCGTCCACCCCGAGGCCAATATCGGTGATACCGGCCACCGCGGCGACCATCGCCCGGCGCTCTTCAAGGCTCTCCGCGCGGTACAGGTAAGCGATACCTTCTTCGGTCAGCACGTGAGTCACGTCATCGCCATAAATCATCACCGGCGCCAGCGGCATGCCGGAGGTTTTGGCGACGTCGACCGCGTCGAGCGTTTCAACGAAGGTCGGTTTTACGCCGGCCTGGAAGGTTTCGACCATCTGCACCACCAGTTTTTTCCCGCGCTGCATCGGGTCTGGTTCGGTGATCATATTGAGCCAGGCCGGGGTGGCGTGGCGGCGACCGTGCGGGTCATGGCCCATGTTCGGCGCGCCGCCGAAACCGGAAAGACGACCGCGGGTGACGGTGGAGGAGTTAGCCAGGCCATCGACCTGCAGGGTCGAACCGATAAACATATCTACCGCGTACTGACCTGCCAGCTGGCAGAAGGCGCGGTTGGAACGCATTGAGCCATCCGGGCCGGTAAAGAAGATATCCGGGCGGGCGCGGATGTACTCTTCCATCCCCAGTTCGCCGCCGAAACAGTGCACGCTCTCCACCCAGCCGCTCTCGATGGCCGGGATTAAGGTCGGATGCGGGTTCAGCGTCCAGTGTTTACAGATTTTGCCTTTCAGTCCGAGCTGTTCGCCATAAGTGGGCAGCAGCAGTTCAATGGCAGCGGTATTAAAGCCGATACCGTGGTTAAGCGACTGCACCTGATGCTCCGCGTAGATGCCTTTGATCGCCATCATCGCCATCAGAATGTGTTCTTGCTTAATCAGGCGCGGGTCGCGGGTGAACAGCGGTTCAATGAAGAACGGTTTGTCGGCGACCACCACGTAATCAATCCACGAGCCGGGAATATCCACGCGCGGCAGATCGCATTCGTCGTCCACCAGTTCGTTGACCTGGGCTATCACAATGCCATCGTGGAAGGCGGCGGCTTCGACCAGCGCCGGGGTATCTTCAGTACTTGGCCCGGTGTACAGGTTGCCTTTGCGGTCGGCTTTATAGCCCGCGATCAGCGCGACGTTTGGCGACAGATCAACGTACAGGCGGGAGTAGAGTTCGATATAGGTGTGGATGGCGCCGATTTCGAGCAGGCCATCTTCCAGCAGCTGCGAAATGCGCAGGCTCTGGGTGCCGGAGAAAGAGAAATCCAGTTTACGGGCAATGCCTTTTTCAAACAGGTCCAGATGCTCGCTGCGCCCGACGCTGGGCATAATCATATGCAGGTCGTGAATTTTTTGCGGATTGACCTCGGCGAGCATGCGGGAGAGGAAATCAGCCTGTTTCTGGTTGTTGCCTTCCAGCACCACCCGATCGCCCGGGGCGAGCAGATTTTCCAGTACGCTGACCAGCTGGTCAGTGGGGATGACTTTGCCGGCGATCTTCGCTTCGGCCAGCCGCCGCTGTTTTTCCGTCCGGCGACGGTTCCAGACCCGCGCCGTCGTTTGTTCAGCATTCATTGTTAACCTCCTGATTCGACAAATCGTTTTGTTTGTCCTGGTGGAAGTTAGTGTGCGATGTGCGGCGCTGCGCATCAATTAAGCACGGCGGCTAATTGTTAGCTTTAGAGTAACGATTGGGTCTTACCGTTTGTGATAGGGATCAATAATACGAAAGGCGTAGTGGTCTAAGGGAAGAGCGCAGGTGAGGAAGCCGGCCGGCACTCGGCCGGCCGTGAGAAGGGGTTATTCTTTGCTGACATCACTTAATAAGAAAGCAATACTCTGACCGCCGCTGGTCTGCTCGAGGGCAATTTTGGCGATAATCGTCAGCGGCACCGACAGCAGCATGCCGACCGGGCCCAATAGCCAGCCCCAGAAGATCAAGGACAGAAACACTACCAGCGTGGAGAGCCCCAGGCCACGTCCCATCACCCGTGGCTCCAGAATGTTGCCGAACACCAGGTTGACGATCAGGTAGCCGGCCAGGACCACCAGCGCCTCGTACAGCCCGCCAAACACCAGTACCTGCAGGATCGGCGGGATGGCCGCCAGCACGGAGCCAATATTGGGAATATAGTTGAGCGCGAAGGCCAGCAGTCCCCACATGAAGGCGAAGCGCACGTCCAGCAGCACTAGCATGCCCCAGACCACCAGGCCGGTCACCAGGCTAATCGCGGTTTTCAGCACCAGATAATGCGACACGCTGTCGATGGCCCGCTGAATGGCGCCCATCCCTTCAACCGGACGGGACATCAGCTGTTGCAGCTTGGCGGGAAGCTGGGGGACCTCCAGCAGCATAAATACCACCGTCAGCAGCAGCAGAAAAATCGAGGACATCGCGTTCGACAGCTGAGTGAGCAGGCTGGTGACCAGCGTCATCACCGCGTTAGGGTCGATGTATTTATTCAGCTCCACCACCGAGACGGTGAACCCCATGCGCTGCAGCCAGGGGGCGATGGTTTGCATCGGCTCGTAGAGATAGTTGCGATATTGCGGTAAGGTGCGCGCCAGCTCGTTAAGCGAGGTCCCCAGCGAGGCCAGCAGCACAATGGCCAGCATGACGATGAGGCCAATCAGCATCGAGATCGCCAGCACGCGCGGGACCCGGCAGCGGACCAGCAGTTGTACCAGCGGATTAATGATCACCGCCAGAAAGAGGGCGAGAATAAAGGGGACAATAATGTCCGCCGCAAAGCGAATGCCGGTAAGGATGATCACCAGCATGCCCAGCATGATGACCATCTTTAATCCGTTAAGTGTAATAATGGGTTTAGCCATAGGTCCCGACCTCAATCTTCCTTGCCTATTAACAGGTTGCGTTACATTAGCATAATGACGTTTTTTTGCAGAAAAAACGCATTGAAGCAAAACGGCGGCGTAAAGAATTGCAAATTCTTTGAATTAAATGTAGCACTATGCTACAAATTTATCTGTGTATAACTACTGAGGACAATTTTCATCCGCAACGGACGAGAAGCAACACCGCGGATAATTGTAATTTTATGGACAATCAGTTCAGGATGTATATTTTAAACCACCCCGCAGTCTCTCTCTCTTTTTCCCGTTTTGCCGGCGAGCAGCACTGGCATTCGGCGCTATAGTCACCTTCTCTCTGCCTGAGCTGGCGCCAAGCGCACAGCGAAATCTACGTCAGAAATTTTCCTGTTTACGCCTCGCGTAAACGGTAATGGATTATATTCTCAAGCAGGAGAAGGGATCATGTTTTATTGGATTTTATTAGCTTTAGCTATTGTTGCTGAAATTACCGGCACCTTGTCGATGAAATGGGCGAGCGTGAGCGGTGGTCATACCGGTTTTATTTTAATGCTGGCCATGATTGCTCTGTCATATATTTTTCTTGCCTTTGCGGTTAAAAAAATTGCCCTGGGTGTGGCCTACGCGCTATGGGAAGGGATCGGCATTTTGCTGATTACCGTGTTTAGCGTGCTGTTGTTTGATGAAAGCCTGTCGCCGCTGAAGATCGCCGGCCTGACCACCCTGGTGGTGGGGATCGTCTTAATTAAGTCCGGCACCCAGAAAAAAGCGTCGTCAAAGCAGGAGGTGGCCCATGCAGCAGTTTGAGTGGATCCACGCCGCGTGGCTGGCCGTCGCCATCGTGCTTGAAATCATTGCCAACGTCTTTTTGAAGTTTTCCGATGGCTTCCGCCGCAAAGTCTACGGCATCCTGTCCCTGGCGGCGGTGCTGGGCGCGTTCAGCGCCCTGTCGCAGGCGGTTAAAGGGATCGATCTCTCGGTCGCCTATGCGCTGTGGGGCGGCTTCGGTATCGCGGCGACCATCGCCGCCGGCTGGGTGCTGTTTGGTCAGCGCCTGAATAACAAAGGCTGGGCGGGGCTCATCCTGCTGGTGGCCGGCATGGTGTTAATTAAACTCGCCTGACGTCTCGCCGCCTGCAAAGCCAGGCGGCAAAACAGGTCCTCTGTAGTATGCTTAACTCAAGATCAGCCCCTCGCTGATAGTGTGCCTGGTGACGATGAGGACTGCGCATGTTCACTGCTTTCGGCTGGCGGAAAATTCCTTCCGCCAGGACGTTGTCAATAATGATATTCCTCGCCGGCCTTGGACTTACCGCGTCGGTCATTTCTCTGCTGTATCTCTCACAACACCTGATTGCCAGCAAATCTAATGAAATCGATCAGCAGCGTTCGGTGCTGTCGGTGGAAGGGGCGGTACAGACCTCGGTCAATCGGGTGCTGTCGCTGGTGCTGGACAATGCCATCTGGGATGACGCGGTAACGCAGACCTACGCCCCGTCACTCGATCAGAAATGGCTGTACGATTCCTGGGGATCAGGCTTCAAAATCAATAACCTGTACGATGGCACCTTTGTCCTCGATGAACATTATCGTATCCTGTGGGGCGCCTTTCAGAGCCAGGTGCTGCCCCGGACTGACCTCTCATTTCTAGGGGCTGGCCTGACCAGTCTGATCCACACTCATGCGCAAGCATTGCGAGAGGGAAAAAACGCCTTTGCCGGTATCACGCGCACGGAGGCCGGGATCGCCTTTGTCGGCATCGGCCTGATACGCCCAACGACAGGTCGGCTTCAGGTATTTGATGCGACGCGGCGCTATCTGGTGATAACCCGGCATATCAACCCCCAACTGCTGGAGCGCCTGGGTGACACCTTTCAGATTCGTCATCTGCATCTCGCCGAGGGTCCCGGCGCCTACCGTATTCCGCTGCGAACGCAGGCGGGTGAGGTGCTGGGATACCTGGCCTGGCAGCCGCGCCTGCCTGGCGCTGAAGCGGCGCAGGCCTCGTCAGGCAGCATGGGACTGATCGCCGGGGTGGCGGCCAGCCTGATCCTGCTGTTTATCCTTTTTAGCAGTTTGGGCATGTATAAGCTGGCGCGCGGGGAGCGTCAGGCGCGGGAGATAGCCATGATTGACTGGCTGAGCCGTCTGCCTAACCGGCGAGCGCTTCTGCTGCGGTTAAGCCAGGTATGCGAGACGGGGAAACACGATAATCAGTGCGTGGTGTTTATCGATCTGGATGGTTTTAAGGACGTCAATGATAACTATGGTCATGATGTCGGCGACGCCCTGATCCGCCATATCGCCAGCGCCCTACAGACGCGGGTACCGACGGGGGCCATGCTGGCGCGGATGGGCGGGGATGAGTTCGCTATGGCGGTGAGCGGCGAAAAGGCGATTGACCGGGCGGCGGCGTTCGCCTGGGCAGCGCTGGAGCTGCTGAAAGCGCCAGTGACGCTCAGCAAACGCAAAATTTATATCGGCGCCAGCATTGGCATCGCCAGCGGCGCCCCGGCGGAATGTTCCAGTACCGAGCTGTTTCGCCGGGCCGACATCGCCATGTACCACGCCAAGAAGAGCGGGAAGGGGCGGACAGCCTGGTATGACGATGCGCTGGATGCTGTGCGGCGTCATCAACTGATGATTGAGAACGGCATCCGCCAGGGGCTGGAGCAGAATGAATTTGAGGTCTGGTATCAGCCGGTGGTCGATGCCGATACCCTGGCGATGACCGGCGTGGAGGCGCTACTGCGCTGGCCGCGACGCCCGCAGGGGGCGCTGGCGCCGGATGCGTTTATTGCCATCGCCGAGAGCAGCGGCCTGATTGATGCCCTCGGGCAGTTCGTTCTGCAACGCGCCTGCAGCGACCTGCAGCCGGTGGACGATCTCCTTTTGTCGGTGAACATCTCGCCAGCGCAATTTCGCGACCCGGCTTTTGAAAACCGGGTGATGAAGACCGTCGCGGCCTGCCGCTTTCCGCCGTCGCGCCTGCAGGTGGAGGTGACGGAGAGCTATGTGCTGGAAAATCCGGAACGTTCGCAGGCGGTGGTGGAGAATCTGAAGGCCCAGGGTATTGCCGTGGCGCTGGACGATTTTGGCACGGGCTACTCAAGTATTGGCTATTTACGCCGCTTTCGCTTTGATAGCCTGAAGATCGACAAATCTCTCGCCGGGCGGGTGGACAGCGATGAACAGGCGGCGGAGATGGTGCGCGGGACGGTGCGCATTGCCCGCGCGCTGGGGATGACGGTCGTGGCGGAGGGGGTTGAGGATCTGCAGCAGCTGACGCTGCTGCGGCGGGCCGGCTGCGACCGGCTTCAGGGGTACTATTTCAGTAAACCGATGCCGATCGCCGATCTGCTGCAGCGGCGTCAGTCGCAGGGGTGATTACTCTCCGGCCAGTGCTTCCAGCTTATCGCGAAAGCCGGTAACCGAAATGGCGCGGTTGTCAGCTCGCCAGCGATCCTGCGGACCGGGAGCGGAGCTTTGCACGGCGATCACTTGCCAGCCGTCCTCCGTTTTCAACAGCAACGGCGACCCGCTGTCACCTGGCAGCGTATCGCACTGATGCGACAGCACGCTGTTTTGCGCCCAGCCGGTCACGATGCAATCCTGATGGCTGTACAGATTATCCAGATGATCCTCCGGATATCCCGATTGGGTCACTTTACGGTCCGCTGCCTTCAGCGCAGCGGTGAGATCGGCCTTGCTACCCGGGAAGAGTGGGATCGGCGTGATGCCCGAGGGAGCATAGCGCAGTACGATCAGGCCAAAATCTGACGGCGCCGCGGCGGAGGGCACGATCCAGCCATCGCCATCGGCCTTCAGGCGCTTACCTAAGGCCGGATCCACTCGCCCTTCAATGCCGTGAATTTCATATACCCAGCCGCCCTTGCGCGAAATAAAGCGCAGAGCAACCGCTTTGTCCGGTTTGCCGCGCGGAGGCGTCAACAGACAGTGGCCAGCGGTCAGCGCCAGGTGAGGGGAGATAAGCGTCGCTGTGCACAGATTGCCGCTGGCGGTTTCCAGTTGGCCGATCGCATCCCACGGGCTTTCCTCGGGGTGGCTCACCGCTTTTCGGTCATCATGGCCGAAAAACAGCGTCTTAATATCTTTGGCGCTCAGTCCGCTATCATCGGCATGTGCGCCCAGAGGTAACAGATAAAATGAACACAGCAATAACAGAACGTCTCTACGCATATCACTCTCTGGGGAGGCTATGATGTCTATTGACAGTAGCAGGAGATTTAAGTTTTTGAAAGTAAACAATAATTCTAAGCAGGCCAAACCGTTGCCATCAGGCGAGACGGGCTGACGCTGCCGCTGGCAAAACCGTCTGATTTCAAGCGGTTAATACCAGCTGAACGCTGTTGCTATTTCCGCAGAAAGCGACGTCCGACGCAACAAAATTCGTGTATCAGAACGTACTGAACCCGGCGAATAATTCACCAACCGGACATTAAGATTATTCCTAGTTTGCCAGCGATTCGCTGAAAAATAATGCGCTTGCCCGCCAAAACTTCACCAGAATTCGCACTTCTTTACGCCTCTCGTAATTATTTTCAATGCGAAACATTTTCTCACCGAAAACGTTGTTACCGTCACTCCGCCGTTGAGTAAATAGAGAGGTAATACCGGCGATGATAGCCTGAATTCTATTTCCCCGACGTTGGGAGGGTATATGTCTAAAAAAGGTATTCGCGCACTGGTTTATGTTTCCCTGGTCTCAGTTGCTATCTGGGGCGCGACCGGTTATCTGGTGATGGAAGCGGTGCGCGTACTGTGAAGCGTCTGGTCACCACGAGGTGGCCGGCGCGCGCTAGTTTATGACTACAGTGTCTGGCGTCTTCGGACGCCGGGCATTTTTTGTGCCGCAGGAATTTCAGGGTAATGAGACGCGGGAAGGTGTCGTCAGCGATCGCCGTACGGTATTTATTATTCTGCAAAGCCAGCAGAAGCAGTAAATGAGAGCGTGGCGGAAATGATTAATAGAGGAAAAAGCGGGTAGCAACCACTGCGCAAATGATTAACAGGATCAGGATGAGCTCGAAACGATAGCGCCGCAGCATAGTGCTCTCCAGAAAAAACGGCGCTGAAACAGCGCCGATTATTAAGAAGGTTAGTTCACCGGGAGGAATTATGCTGCCGGCTGTGCAGCAGGTTTAGCGGCCTGGTGTTTAGTGGTTTTGTGGTGTTTTTTTGCAGCCTGCGCTTTCTGTGCTACCGGTTTAGCCGCAGCTTTGTGGTGCTTTTTAGCCGCCTGAGCTTTCTGCGGAGCAGCGGGTTTAGCTTCTACTTTTTTGTGTTTTTTAGCGGCCTGGGCTTTCTGGGCAGCGGCTGGTTTAGCTTCTGCTTTTTTGTGTTTTTTGGCAGCCTGAGCTTTCTGCTCTGCAGCTGGTTTTGCCGCGGCTTTGTGGTGTTTTTTGTGATGGGTGGTCTTGGCAGCAGTGCTGTGGGTAGCAGCCGGTGCCTGAGTGGTGCTTACTGCGTCAGCAGCGAAAGCGGCGGAAGAGAGACCCATAGCAGCGGCAACGACCAGAGCTAATACTTTTTTCATTCTGATATCCTCGAAAAGTTTTCTTAATTTCAACCCCACTGCGGGGCCGGTGAAATCACTATATGCTTGTCTTTTCGAGCTTTCCGTGAGTGTTTGGTATCGGCGTGTAACCGAATGTACAACACGCCTGGCCGTGGGGAGTGGAAGGACGCGCCGGGCAACCCGGCGCGTACGATCACAGATAGCGGGCGGTAAGGTGTTCGCGGAAGTAGCGGCTGTTGAGATCCTCGCCGGTGGCCTGCTGGATCAGCTGCGAGGTGGAGAAGCGGCTGCCATGCTGCCAGATATTCTGCCGCAGCCAGTCGAACAGGGCGCTGAAATCGCCCTCCGCAATATCGCGGTCTAACGTCGGCAGCGCGCGCCGGGCGGCCGCCATCAGCTGGGCGGCATACATCGCACCCAGCGTATAGGAAGGGAAATAGCCGAATCCGCCGTCGGTCCAGTGAATATCCTGCATGCAGCCGTCCCGGTAGTTGCCGGTGGTCGACAGCCCCAGCCAGTGCTGCATCTTCTCGTCCCACAGCGCCGGGATATCATCTACTTCAATCTCGCCGTCAATCAGCGCGTGTTCAATTTCATAACGCAGGATCACATGCGCCGGGTAGCTGACCTCATCGGCATCGACGCGAATAAAGCCCGGTTTCACCCGCTGATTCCAGGCGACAAAGTTGTCGCTGCTAAAGGCCGGTTGATCGCCAAAACGCTCGCGCACCGCCGGTAACAGGCGGTTGAGGAAAGGCTCGCTACGTCCCAGCTGCATTTCAAAAAACAGACTCTGCGACTCGTGGATAGCGGTGGAGCGAGCGAGTCCTACCGGCTGGTCGACCCACGGGCGAGGCAGATTCTGTTCATAGCGGGCGTGGCCGGTTTCGTGGATCACGCCGAACAGGGCGCTGAGCAGGTCGTTTTCGTTGTAGCGGGTGGTGATGCGCACATCCTGGGGGACGCCGCCGCAGAACGGGTGAGCGCTGATGTCGAGGCGCCCGCCGTCGAAGTCAAAGCCGAGGATGCGCATGGCCTGCAGGCCCAGCTCGCGCTGAGCGGCAATCGGGAAAGGCCCCTGCGGGGCGAGTAATGTCTGCGTCGCTTGCTTAGCGACCGCTTGCCGCAGCAGGGAAGGCAGCCAGGACTTGAGGTCGGCAAACAGGCTATCCAGCCGGGCGCTGGTCATATCTGGTTCGAAAATATCGAGCAGTGCGTCGTAGCGTGAGCCGCCTCTGGCATCGGCGCGGATCTGCGCTTCCTGACGGCTCAGCCTGACCACCTCGCGAAGATTGTCGGCAAAGCCAGCCCAGTCGTTAGCGGGACGCTGGCTGCGCCAGGCATGCTCACAGCGGCTGCCGGCAAGGGATTTTGCCTCCACCAGGCTCTCCGGCAGCAGCGCGGCCTGATCGTACTGACGCTGCATCTCCCGCAGATTGGCCTGCTCGACGTCGTTGAGGTCCTGCTGGCGGGCCTCCTGCAGCCATTGGCCCACTTTTTTATCGGTCAGGATCTGATGCTGCAGCACGCCGAGCTCCGCCAGCGCTTCGCTCCGGGCGGCGCTGCCACCTGGGGGCATCATCGCAAACATATCCCAGCCAGCGATGGCGGAGAGATGCGAAAAGCGCGACAGGCGCTGAAAGGTACGAGTAAGCTGCTGATAAGGCGTATTTTCAGTCATAGTGGCGTTCGGTCCGTGACAGGTGAATGAACAGGTTATCGGTATCCTTCTACACTATCCTGATACGCCCGGCGGGTCGAGCGTTGCGCATACGGGAAGGGAAAGACACATGGCGGGAGAATAAGCTCACCTCTGTGATCGGTGTGACAGAAAACGGTAACATATCGGTACTAAACTGTGATCGATTACACAGGTCTGGAGGTTCGGGGGTGGTTTATGAATCCGTTCACCTGGCTGTTTATTGCACTGCTGTCCGTTGATGCCGTCAGAGAGTTGATGGGCTTGTCTTCCATTATGGGCATGTGGTGAACCGTGGCCCGCAGGCCACGTCACACGCGACTATTTCAGTCGTTGATGTAAGCAGGTGCCGGTCAACAGCGCGGCAAGGAGCAGCAGCGCGATAAACCCACCGACGCCGTTCCAGCCGTAGTGATGCCAGAATACCCCGCCTAACGTCCCGGCAAGACTTGAACCCAAATAATAGCTGAACAGATACAGCGATGACGCCTGACCGCGGGCGCGGCGGGCGCGTGGGCCAATCCAGCTGCTGGCAACGGAATGCGCGGCGAAGAAGCCAGCGGAAAACAGCAGCATACCGATGAAAATAAGCCACAGGGAAGAAAAGAGCGTCAGCAGCAGGCCGCAGAGCATGACAGCGGTAAAGCCGAGCATCACCGGTCCGCGGCCAAAGCGTACGGTCATGGCCCCTGCCTTCGGTGAACTCCAGGTCCCGGTGAGATAAGCTACCGACAGCAGGCCTACCACCGCCTGGCTTAGCGACCATGGCGACATCATCAGCCGGTAGCCAATATAGTTAAACAGGGTGACAAAAGCGCCCATCAGCAGAAAACCTTCGACGAACAGCAGCGGCAGACCGCGGTCGCGCCAGTGCAGACGAAAGTTGATCAGCAAATTTTTCGGTCGCAGCGAGGTCGAGCGGAAATGGCGCGACTCGGGCAGAATGCGCCAGAACATGATGGCCGCGGCCAGCGCGAAGCCACTGATCACCGCCAGCGCCACGCGCCAGCCGAAGAAATCGGTAAAGACCCCGGTCAGCAAGCGGCCGCTCATGCCGCCGATGGAGTTGCCGCTGATATATAACCCCATCGAAAAGGCGACGAAACTGGGGTGGATCTCCTCACTCAGGTAGGTCATGCCGACCGCCGCCACGCCGCTCAGCGACAGGCCGATCAGGGCACGCATAATGAGGATGCCGTGCCAGCTGGTCATCATGGTCGACAGCAGCGAGCAGCAGGCGGCCAGCAGCAGGGCGGTGACCATCACCGGCTTGCGCCCGATGGCATCGGACAGCGGGCCGGTAAACAACAGGCCCACCGCCAGCATCGCCGTGGAAATGGAGAGTGAAATACTGCTGCTGGCCGGGGAGACGCCGAACTCGTTCGACAGCACCGGCAGGATCGGTTGCACGCAGTAGAGCAGAGCAAAGGTGGCCAAACCGGCGGAGAACAGCGCGAGGGTGACGCGCATAAATTGCGGGGTGCCGCGCTTAATAAACTGATCCGGGCGGGATGCACCAGCGACGCTGACCTCGCCCGCCGGCACGGTGTCAACGGTTGTTGTACGACTCACAGAGAATTCCTTGCGTAGAAGTTGCTGCTTACCAACAGAATGTTGTGACCATTCAGCTCACATTTTTAGGGTATGAAAATGTAAATATTCTGTCTAATATATTAATAATCTCAAATAAGACGTTTTAAATATGAATATCGAGTTGCGTCATCTGCGCTATTTTGTCGCCGTCGCCGAGGAATTACATTTTGGCCGGGCCGCAGCGCGACTGAATATTTCTCAACCGCCGTTAAGCCAGCAAATTCAGATCCTCGAGCAGCAGACCGGCGCCCGCCTGTTCGCGCGCACCAATCGCAGCGTCAGTCTGACGGCGGCCGGAAAGCAGTTTCTCGCCGATAGCCGACAAATTCTTGCCCAGGTGGATGACGCGGCCGCCCGCGCTGCGCGTCTGCATCACGGTGAAACCGGCGAACTGCGTATCGGCTTTACCTCCTCGGCCCCCTTTATCAAGGCGGTATCCGATACGTTGTCGATGTTTCGTCAGCGCTACCCGGATGTGCATATTTTGACCCGCGAGACCAACACCCGCGAACAGATTGTGCCACTGAGCGAGGGGGCTCTCGATCTGGGGCTCCTGCGCAATACCCAACTGCCGGACACCCTGGCGTGGGAGCGGGTGCTGCGCGAGCCGTTGCTGGCGATGGTCCCTGCCGACCATCCACTGGCCCGCCAGCCCTCGGTCAGCCTGGCGGCGCTGGCGCGCGAACCCTTCGTCTTTTTCGACCCGCACGTGGGTACCGGCCTGTATGACGATATCCTCGGCTTGCTGCGTCGTTACGGCCATGCGCCGGTGATTGCCCAGGAGGTGGGGGAGGCGATGACCATTATTGGTCTGGTGGCCGCCGGACTGGGGGTGTCTATCCTGCCGGCCTCCTTTCAGCGCGTACAGCTCAGTGAAATGCGCTGGCTGCCGATCGACGAACAGGATGCGGTGTCGGAGATGTGGCTGGTGTGGTCGAAACATCATGAACAGGGAGCGCTGGCAAAACGCTTTCGCGAGTCGCTGCTGGCCTGGAAAACCGAGCACAATTGAGGCGAAAAGGGGCTGGAAATGTGCGGTAAATCACAAGGCTAAGTAAAAATTTGACGTTCACCATCGAAGTGCTTCACCATAGCCGAAAGTTTATTTCGAAGCGCGAAAATAAAGGGAGTCAATGGTGGTAGCGGATAGTCAACCAGGCCATATCGATCAAATTAAGCAGACCAATGCCGGCGCCGTGTATCGCCTGATTGATCAGCTCGGCCCGGTATCGCGTATCGACCTCTCCCGATTTGCGCAACTGGCTCCCGCCAGCATCACCAAGATTGTCCGCGAGATGCTGGAAGCGCATCTGGTGCAGGAGACGGAGATCCAGGAGCCCGGCAGCCGTGGCCGCCCGGCGGTGGGGTTGATGGTAGAAACCGAGGCCTGGCACTATCTCGCGGTGCGCATCAGCCGCGGCGAAATCCACCTTTCGCTACGTGATTTAAGCAGTCAGCTGGTGGTGGAGGATCAGCTGGAGCTGGCCCTCACCGACAGCACGCCGTTTCTGACCCGTATTATTGATCATATCGATCGGTTCTTTATTCGCCACCAGAAGAAGCTGGAACGGCTCACCTCCATCGCCATGACGATGCCGGGTATTATTGATACCGAAAATGGCATTATTCATCGCATGCCGTTTTATGAGGATGTCAAAGATGTGCCGCTGGGCGATGTGCTGGCCAACCATACCGGGGTGCCGGTCTACATTCAGCATGACATCAGCGCCTGGACTATGGCGGAATCGTTGTTCGGCGCCTCGCGCGGCGCCCGGGATGTCATTCAGGTGGTCATCGATCATAACGTCGGCGCCGGGGTTATCACCGACGGACGCCTGCTGCATGCTGGCAGCAGCAGCCTGGTGGAGATCGGCCATACTCAGGTCGATCCCTACGGCAAACGCTGCTACTGCGGCAACCATGGCTGTCTGGAAACCATTGCCAGCGTAGAGAGCGTGCTGGAGCTGGCGCAGATGCGCATGGCCCAGTCGATGAGCTCGCTGCTGCACCAGCGTCCGCTGAGCGTGGAGTGGCTGTGCCAGGCCGCGCTGCAGGGCGATCTGCTGGCCAGAGACATTATCAGCGGCGTGGGTAACCACGTCGGGCGGATTCTGGCGATCATGGTCAATCTGTTTAACCCGCAGAAAATTCTGATTGGCTCGCCGTTTAATCTGGCGGCAGATATCCTTTTTCCGGCAATTTCCAGCTGCATTCGGCAACAATCGCTCCCGGCCTACAGCCAGCATATCGCGGTTGAAAGCACCCAGTTTTCCAATCGTGGCACGATGGCTGGCGCGGCGCTGGTCAAGGATGCGCTCTATAACGGATCCTTACTCATACGACTGTTACAGGGTTAACATTTTTTCATAGTCACACCAAAAATTGCGCTATCTCAAGCCGACCTCTGGCGGCATCACGTAGACTTTGCCCACTGTTGATTATTTCTCTCCCGTATATTTCATCGACAAAACTGTGGGGTTAGTGATGTTTAAGCGTTTCTTTATTACAGGTACAGACACCTCTGTCGGGAAGACAGTGGTTTCCCGTGCGCTGTTGCAGGCACTTGCTGCCAGAGGCAAAAGCGTGGCCGGGTACAAGCCTGTGGCGAAGGGCAGCAAAGAGACGCCAGACGGTTTGCGTAACAAAGACGCGCTGGTGCTGCAGAGCGTCTCCACGCTGGCGTTGCCGTATGAGGCTGTCAATCCCATAGCGTTAAGTGAAGACGAAAGCAGCGTGGCGCACAGCTGCCCGATCAACTACGGTTTGCTGTCGGATGGTTTGCAGCGACTGGCCGGTCAGGTCGATCACGTGGTGGTTGAAGGCACCGGCGGCTGGCGCAGCCTGATGAACGACCTGCGACCGCTCTCCGAATGGGTGGTACAGGAGCAGCTCCCGGTGCTGATGGTGGTGGGGATCCAGGAGGGGTGTATCAACCATGCGCTGCTGACGGCCCAGGCGATCGCCAATGACGGGCTGCCGCTGATCGGCTGGGTGGCCAACCGCATCAACCCCGGTCTCGCGCACTACGCTGAAATCATCGATGTCCTCAGTAAGAAGCTGCCGGCGCCGCTGATTGGCGAGCTGCCGTACCTGCCGCGCGCCGAACAGCGTGAGCTGAGCCGCTACGTCGACTTAGACATGCTCGGCAACGTGATGGCGATAGATCGAATCCCGGCGTAACGTCCGCGACAGCACCGACGCCACCACGCAGGTGATCAGCAGGCCGGGCAGCAGCGCATACTGCCCGGTCATCTCACAAATCATCAGGGTCGACATGATTGGCGCATGGGTGGTGGCAGCCAGAAACGCCGCCATGCCGGTCAGACCGATCATCATAGCCATCTCTTCATTCCCCGGCAGCCATAGCCCGCTGACGCTGGCAAACAGCATGCCCATCGCCAGGCCGACAAACAGCGTGGGGGTAAAGACCCCGCCCGGCGCACCGGAGCCGCTGCTGGCCAGCACCGCCAGCAGTTTGCACAGGAAAACGCCGGCCAGCAGTACGCCGGACGGCGGTATCTGCAAATAGCTTTGCACCACGCTGTAGCCGTTGCCCCACACCGCCGGGGTGATGAGCGATAAGCCGCCGACAATCAGCCCCCCCAGCGCCAGCTGCCACGGCGGCGTCAGTTTCAGTTTGACGAAGCCGCGATGACTGGAGTCCATCAGCCAGATAAACAGCGGGCCGCATACCCCGGCCAGCAGGCCAGTCGCCAGCATTAAACCATAGTGCAGCGCGCTGAGGTTCTGCTGCAGGACGACGTGGTACAGCGGCGCGGCGCCGCCGTTGAGAAACTGCGTCAACAGCAGGGCGATCACCGCCGAGATAACGACCGGCCCGAGCGAGGCCAGCATCAGCGTGCCAAAGAGAATTTCAGCAATAAACAGGCTGCCGGCCAGCGGGGCATGATAGGCGCTGGCCATCCCGGCAGCGGCGCCGCAGGCGACCCACAGCTTCCATTCAGTCTGCGGCGTGAAGCGGCGGGCGAACAGCGACGCTGCCAGCGCGGCCAGCAGGATCATGGCGCCTTCGCGGCCAATTGCGCTGCCGGTGACCACGACCAGCAATGACGCCAGCGATTTCACCAGGCTTGCCGGCGTATCGAAGCAACCGTCGCCGGTCTCCAGGGCTTCCATATAATCGGTGGCGGCATGCGGGCGCGCGATGCTGCGTCGCTGCCACAGCCAGAGAAGTGCCCCTGCCGTCAGGCCGCCCAGCGCGGGGGTAATCAGTCGCCGCCACGCCGGCAGCGACTGCGCCGCGTTGACCAGGCTCCCGCTGTCATTGCCGAGAAACAGCGTTTCCAGCACCACCATCGCATGGCGAAACAGCGCCACCGCCAGGGCGGCGAGAAGGCCAATCAGGGTGGCGATCAGCAGGCGGCGAAACATCACCTGCACATCAGGATAGGGGTGAAGACGGTGCATCAGTCACGGCGAGGTTCGGAAAACATGGTCTTATTTTGATAGGGAATAACCTTAGATGCAAAAGCGATAAGTGCGGGTGAGGGGCTGGGAAGCGGCGAAATAAAACCGCGCCGGATACCGGCGCGGTGAAGGGTTAACGATAGAGCGCTTTTTCCGCCACGGCGATCGGCAGATTCTCCTGCCACTGCGCCAGCGTTGCCTGCGCCAGCTGACCCAGCGCCTGGTAGAAGGGGTGGGCGGCATGGTCGACAAAGACGCTCAGAAAGCGCCCGGACCACGGCAGCAGGTGCCAGTCCAGCAGCTGGGCAAACAACGCATCCTGCTCCGTCTCGCACAGCCACGCCGCCAGCAGCAGCAGGGTGCCGAAATGATCTTCCGGTTCGTTACGCTCGGCGTCCAGTGCGATGCCGTTCGTGCGCATCCACTCGCGCAGGGCCAGCGTGGAATCGCCAAACAGCACTGACTCTTTATCCAGCCAGACGGATCCCCATGGCGGCGCCGGCAGGGCCCACGGGCCGATAAACAGGCGTTGCCAGGCTTCCGGTAATGACTCTTCCGTCGACGCGGCAAAGGCTGACGCCAGCGGGGCGGTTACCGGGAAGGGCCACTGTTGCTGCCAGCTGCCGTCCTGGAAGGCGGCGACCAGCGGCGCAATGTGCGCGCTATTCGGCGCATAAGAGAACAGCGCGCCCAGGGTGCGAGCGCTTAACGCGACAGCGTCGCGGTTTGGGATCGGCATCATTACTTATTCCTTTCTGCGGCGCGCGCCAGCGCGCCGTCTCATTAACCGGCAACCGCCATACCGACGGTCATATGCAGACCATAAAACAGGCCGCGACCAATACATTCCGCGATCAAGACCAGCAGCAGGCCGATCAGCAGCCCCGTAGCGCGCGGCGGTTGGCGGCGGATCAGCGGACACAGCCAGCAGCCAAGACCGAGAGCCAGCAGTATCAGGCGTAACGCCTGGAGTGTGCCGTAATCTGGCAGCAGGGTGGCTGCCTGCTGGACTGAACTGTGAATGGTACTGAGTCCGGCGCTTTGCATGATGATAACGGCGGCGCCGATCGCCAGCGCGGCCACGCTGAGTCCGGCAAAAAACCAGCCGTTAAAGTCGACTTTCGCCAGCCGCAGCAGCAGGGCGGCGAACAGCGGCCCGCTGAGGAGCACCGTCAGGAAGAACGCGCTGGTAGTGTAGCCATTGTACCATGTTGGCACGGTATCGATTTGGTAAACCCGGGTCATCGCCAGAACAAACAGCAGCCCCAACAGCATGGCGATCACCAACCAGACTTTACCCAGCGCCGCTGGCATTTTGCCCAGTACCGCCAGCAGCCACCAGAATCCCCCCACGGCGAAGAACAAGGCGCCGCTGGCGATTTCATTGCTCAGCGCCGAGGCGCCGACGCGGTTCAGCGAGTTAAACGCGCGCAGCGGCGAACCGAGATGCATCACCGAAGCCAGAAAACCAATGCCCATCAGCAGCCAGATAAAAAACATGCTGCGCACCAGCCGTTGCTGCGCTTCGCGCTGGTTTGTCAGCGATAGCCAGCCCAGCCCGCTGACGAGGGTCGCGCCGACCACGCATTGCCCCAGTACCGTAAACAGCACCAGCGGCCATTCATGCCATCCGCTTCCCATCTCACACCTCCTTTGGATTTGCCAGATAACCGGTGGTATCGCCACACGGCCGGGCATTGGCGTTAGGTTTAATAACGATACTCGGCCTGGTAAAATGCGCCGAGGGCAGCGGGGCCACTGCGGCCAGCTGGCCGTGCTTGGCGCGCAGCTCGGCAATCGGCCCGAAATCGAGCGCCCGCAGCGGGCAGGATTCGACGCAGATCGGCTTTTTCCCCTCGGCGACGCGCTCGTGACAGCCGTCGCACTTGGTCATATGACCTTTGTCGGCGTTGTACTGCGGGGCGCCGTACGGGCAGGCCATATGGCAGTAGCGGCAGCCAATGCACACCGCTTCGTTGACCACCACAAAACCATCGTCGCGCTTGTGCATCGCCCCACTTGGGCAGACCTTGGTGCAGGCCGGATCTTCGCAGTGGTTACAGGCGATGGAGAGGTAGTAGGCGAACACATTCTGCTGCCAGACGCCGTTGTCCTCCTGCCAGTCGCCGCCGGCATACTCATAGATGCGGCGGAAGCTGACCTCCGGGGTGAGATTCTTGTAGTCCTTACAGGCCAGTTCGCAGGTTTTACACCCGGTACAGCGAGCGGAATCGATAAAGAATCCATATTGCGTGCTCATGGTTTACTCCTTAAACCTTTTCGATGTCGACCAGGTTGGTATGCTGTGGATTCCCCTTCGCCAGCGGCGACGGGCGGTGGGTGGTCAGCGTATTCATGCAGGCGCCATGGTCGATCCGGTCTCCGGCCATATTCGCGTCGTGCCAGGCGCCCTGGCCCATCGCCGACACGCCCGGCATGATGCGTGGCGTCACTTTCGCCGGAAGACGGACTTCGCCGCGCTGATTAAAGACGCGCACCATATCGCCGTTTTTAATCCCGCGTTTTTCTGCGTCAAGCGGATTGAGCCACACTTCCTGGCGACAGGCCGCTTGTAATACATCGACGTTGCCGTAGCTGGAGTGGGTGCGCGCTTTATAGTGGAAACCAAACAGCTGCAGCGGATACTGGCTGCGCAGCGGATCGTCCCAGCCTTCAAATGTGGAGGCGTAGACCGGTAGCGGGCTGATAACTTCGTCTTTCTCCAACTGCCAGTGGGCGGCAATCTCGGCGAGCCGGCTGGAGTAGATTTCAATTTTTCCGGACGGGGTTTTGAGCGGATGCGCTTCAGGATCGCGGCGGAAGTCGCGATAGGCGACGAAGTGGCCGTTCGGATCTTTACGCTTGTAGATGCCCATCTGTTTCAGGTCGTCGTAGCCAGGTAGCGCGGGGTCTTTCGCCATCATTTTGGCATACAGATGCTGCAGCCACTGCGCCTGCGTGCGCCCCTCGGTAAAACGTTGATGCACGTCGTCGCCGAGCCGTTTCGCCACTTCACTTAAGATCCAGTAAATCGGTTTGCGTTCGAACTTCGCCGAGGTAGCAGGCTGAATAAAAATGAGATAGCCCATATTGCCGGCGTAGTCGTTGGGAATAATATCTTCCTGCTCAACGGTCATCAGATCGGGCAGCAGCAGGTCGGCGTATTTCGCCGACGAGGTCATAAAGTTGTCGATAACCACAATGGTCTCGCACTTGCTTTCGTCCTGCAGGATCTCGTGGGTCTTATTGATGTCGGAGTGCTGGTTGATGATGGTGTTGCCCGCGTAGTTCCACAGGAACTTGATCGGCACATCCAGCTTCTCTTTGCCGCGCACGCCGTCGCGGGTGGCGGTCATCTCCGGGCCTCGAGCGATGGCGTCGGTCCAGGTGAAGCAGGAGATGGCGGTCTTCACCGGATTTTCCAGCACCGGCAGACGTTCGATAGTGATGGTGTAGGTTGATTCGCGGGCGCCGCTGTTGCCGCCGTTGATGCCGACGTTGCCGGTTAAGATCGGCAGCATGGCGATCGCCCGGGCGGAGAGTTCGCCGTTGGCCTGGCGCTGCGGTCCCCAGCCCTGGCAAATATAAGCCGGTTTACTCATGCCGATTTCGCGCGCCAGCTTAATGATGCGATCGGCGGGGATGCCGGTAATACGCGAGGCCCACTGCGGTGTTTTGGCGACGCCGTCGTCACCCTCGCCAAGAATATACGCTTTGTAGTGGCCGTTTGCCGGCGCCCCGACCGGCAGCGTTTTCTCATCGTAGCCAACGCAGTATTTGTCGAGGAATGGCTGGTCGACGAGATCCTCGTTTATCAGCACCCAGGCGATACCGGCGACCAGCGCGGCGTCCGTGCCGGGACGTATAGGGATCCACTCATCTTCCCGACCGGCGGCGGTATCGGTGTAGCGCGGGTCGATAACGATCATCCGCGCGTTAGAGCGCTCGCGAGCCTGCTCCAGATACCAGGTAATGCCGCCGCCGCTCATCCGGGTTTCCGCCGGGTTATTGCCGAACATCACCACCAGCTTGCTGTTTTCAATATCCGAAGTACTGTTGCCGTCGTTGCTGCCGTAGGTATAGGGCATCGCGCAGGCAATCTGTGCGGTGCTGTAGGTACCGTACTGGTTAAGCGAGCCGCCGTAGCAGTTCATCAGCCGCGCTACCGGCGACGCTGAAGGCGACGAACGGGTGATGTTGCCGCCGACGATCCCCGAAGAGTAGTTAATGTACACGGCTTCATTGCCATACTGGGCAACGGTGCTTTTCAGACGGTCAGCGAGGATATCCAGCGCCTCCTGCCAGCTGATGCGTTCAAATTTGCCTTCCCCACGCTTGCCGATGCGCTTCATGGGATAGTTAAGGCGATCCGGATGATTGATGCGCCGACGAATAGAGCGCCCGCGCAGGCAGGCGCGGACCTGGTGGTCGCCGTAGCGGTCGTCGCCGGTATTATCCGTTTCGACGTAAACCACTTCATCATCCCGCACGTGCAGCCGCAGGGCGCAGCGGCTACCGCAGTTGACCGAACAGGCGCCCCAGACAATGCGGGTGTTGTCGCCAGTAGCCTGTTGTACTGCTGCCGCGGCGCTGCGCAGTGTAAAGGGCAGGGTAAGCCCGCCGGCGGCCAGCGCCAGAGAGCTGAGGGCTGTGGATTTGAGTAGCGCGCGTCGGGAGACGCCGCCGGGGGATTCCTGATTCGACATTGCTCACTCCATGATAGTTATGCTGTGCGGAGAAGGGCCGCCACGTCATTAACAGACGCAGGGGTGAGCGATAATACGTTATGGGTAGCCAGCAGATCTTATCCCTGGTCAATGCAGGGATAAGATCTTTCATTTGAAACCGAAGTGGGCTTACTGAGCGTCGTTTTCGGCGGGACTGTCGCTGTTACGCGTATAGGTGATTTTGAAGGTGTCATTGGCGCAATGACCGACCACCTGAACCCCGGGCTGGTCTGCCTGATCGTTTGGCACAATGGCCAGGCTGAAGGCGGTTTCCGGTACGCCATTGTTGATGATCTTCTGCTGGATGTCGCTTTTGACCCGTTCACAAGAGTCGGGGGCCGCCAGCACGGCCGTGGAGCACAGCAGTAGCGCAGCGCCTGTCCAGAGGGATAGTTTCATCTTACACTCCTTATCGATGTTATCCAGAATTAAGCATAGCAGAACTGGTGTAAACAATTGTATTTGCTAATATGATCTGATGTACACAAAAGGAATCGCCTGTGAAAAGATTGTATTGGCTGATCCCGGCAGCGCTGCTGCTGACGGCGTGCGACCGCCAAAGCGCCCCGGAAGCCTTCACCCCGGAGATGGCGAGTTTTTCCAATGAGTTTGAGTTCGATCCGCTGCGCGGGCCGGTGAAAGATTTTAGCCAGACGCTATTGGATGAACACGATGTGGTGGTCAAGAAGGTGAGCGCTCAGCTGTCAAAAGAGGGATGTTTCGATCTGCTGACCCTGGAAGATGTGGAGAACAATACCGGCGCCACGCTGCTGCTGGATGCCAATTATTACGTCGATGGGCGCACCCACGAGAAGCGACTGCGCCTGCAGGGCAAGTGTCAGCTGGCAGAGATGCCCGCCACGGGGGTGAGTTGGGAGACGGATGATAACGGTTTTATTATTCGCGCCCGTGGCAAAGAGACCACCGCCACCTACCGCTATGACAGCGATGGCTATCCGCTGGGAAAAACCACCACCGCCAAAGAAGAGCAATTTACCGTCGCTTCCACGCCGTCGAAAGATCCGCGCAAGAAAATGGACTACACCGCCATCAGCACCTTCAACGAACGCACGCTGGGCACGGTACGCCAGACCTGCGACTACGATCGCCACGACAATCCGCTGAGCTGTGAGCTGCAGGTGATTGATGAAAGCGTGCAGCCGCCGCTGACACGCCATTACACCATCAAGAACCGCATTGATTATTACTGAGCCGTCGGCTTCAGCAGGGCCGGTCCTGGGGTTTTGTGTTCGACCAGATACTGGTGCTGGAACAGACACATGCGAATGGTGTTGCGGTACTCGCCGTTAATGAAAAACTCATGGATGAGTTCACCCTCGACGATAAAGCCAAGCTTGCGGTAAATATGGATCGCTTTTTCATTCTCTTTATCGACAATCAAATACAGCTTATACAGATTAAGAACCGTAAAACCGTAGTCCATGGCCAGCCGCGCCGCGCGAGTGGCAAGGCCTTTTCCCTGGAAGTCCGGTGAGATAATGATCTGGAACTCGGCCCGCCGATGAACATGGTTGATTTCAACCAGCTCTACCAGCCCGGCTTTATCGCCATTGCATTCGATGACAAAGCGACGCTCACTTTGATCGTGGATATGTTTGTCGTACAGATCGGAGAGCTCAACGAAGGCCTCGTACGGCTCTTCAAACCAGTAGCGCATGACGCTGGCGTTGTTATCGAGCTGGTGGACAAAGCGCAAATCTTCCCGTTCTAGGGGGCGGAGTTTGACGTGTAGCGCGTCGGTCATGGGTAATCCTGTGGTTAAAGCTGAACAGCGCGTTATGAAAGGCGGCGCCCGCAGGCGCCAGCGTTGACAGGAAGCGGATCAGGGATTGATTGCCCGGCCGGTGCGGCGGTCAAGGCAGCGCAGGGTGTTCGGCTCCCAGTAGGCATTGACGTTGGCGCTCTTCTGGCAGTTATCCTGCGCGTCGAAGGCGACATCGGTTTTGTCCCACTCTTTTTCCGCCCGCTTATTGACCTTCTGGCGCAGGCTGCGGGTGTCGTTCCATTGCTCTTTTTCCATCGACGCCTGCTGACGGCTTTGCGCGCTGTCGCCAGATTCAATCACCAGCCGGTCGGTGGCGGCGAAGGAGCTGGAGGTATAGACCACGGCGCTCAACGCCAGAATGGCGGTCAGGCACCAGCGTTTGTTCAGTGTCATGTTCATCACGATTTCCTTTAAGTGATGGGTTAACCCTCAGGTTAAGTTTACTACAGCTCTTTTGCCGGGCATAGCCGACAAAACAGCCTATGGAAAGGGCTATTATCGCGTAGAATAGTTCAACGCTTAGTCTCATTTACGAATCTTTTAATGCTCAAAACAACGCTCCTGTTCTTTGCCACCGCCCTGTGCGAAATCATCGGCTGCTATCTGCCGTGGCTATGGTTAAAGCGCGGGGCCACGCCGCTGCTGTTGATCCCCACCGGCCTGGCGCTGGCGCTGTTCGTCTGGCTCCTGACGCTCCATCCTGCCGCCAGCGGGCGGGTCTATGCCGCCTACGGTGGGGTGTACGTCTGTACCGCCTTACTCTGGCTGCGGGTCGTGGATGGCGTCAAGCTCAGCCATTACGACTGGGCCGGGGCGATCATCGCCCTGTGCGGCATGCTGATCATCGTAGCGGGCTGGGGGCGGGCCTGAGCTCGCCTTGTGTGATCGCTGCCACTTTTTTAAACCTTAATTCTTGTATGGTAGTCGACCTGTTGCCTTACTTATCAGACATTCTCTTTTGTTATGACTCTGTAAGGAACAACGATGGCTATCGAGACACTTGCCGCCCGGGCGGGGGCGACGCCGCTGCGTATCCGTCGGGTGCAGAAGATCACCCTGACGCTGCTGTTTATCGCCGGTATCGTCAACTTTCTTGACCGCTCTTCGCTGAGCGTCGCCGGGGAGGCGATACGCGCCGACCTGGGACTCAGCGCCACCGAGTTTGGGGTGCTGCTCTCCGCCTTTTCGCTCTCCTACGGCTTCGCACAATTGCCGTCGGGAATATTGCTGGATCGCGTTGGACCGCGCATTGTGCTCGGCGCCGGACTGATTTTCTGGTCCGCAATGCAGGCCCTGACCGGGATGGTCAATTCGTTCTCGCATTTTATTCTGCTGCGCATTGGCCTCGGGATTGGTGAAGCGCCATTTATGCCCGCCGGTGTGAAATCAATCAATGACTGGTATGCGCAAAGAGAGCGCGGTACGGCGGTGGGGATATTTAACTCCTCGACGGTGCTGGGGCAGGCCATTGCGCCACCGGCTCTGGTTATTATGCAACTGGCCTGGGGCTGGCGAACGATGTTTGTGGTGATTGGCTTAGCCGGTATCGTGGTCGGTCTGTGCTGGTATGTGGGCTACCGAAATCGCCGGCACTTCACCCTGCAGGAAGAGGAGCAGCAGTATCTGGCCAGCGAGGAGGTGGCCCGCCCGGCGCTGAAATTTAGCGAATGGCTGGCTCTGTTTAAACGGCGCACCACCTGGGGGATGATTCTGGGCTTTTCCGGTGTGAACTACACCGGCTGGCTGTATATCGCCTGGTTGCCCGGCTATTTGCAGGCGCAGCAGGGGTTAAGCCTGGCCCGTACCGGCTGGGTGGCGGCGATCCCGTTCCTTGCGGCGGCGGTGGGGATGTGGGTCAATGGCCTGGTGGTCGATGCTCTGGCGCGCAGAGGTTACGATCTGGCGAAAACCCGGAAAACGGCGATCGTGATCGGTCTGGTGCTGTCGGCCCTGGGCACCCTGCTGGTGGTGCAATCCTCCACGCCGACCCAGGCGGTGGCTTTTATCTCCATGGCGCTGTTTTGCGTCCATTTTGCCGGGACGTCGGCCTGGGGGCTGGTGCAGGTATTGGTGGCAGAGCATAAAGTGGCTTCGGTGGCAGCGATCCAGAACTTTGGCAGCTTTGTGTTTGCCTCCTTTGCGCCGATCGTCACCGGGTGGGTGGTGGATACCACTCATTCTTTTAATCTGGCGCTGGTGATCGCCGCCGGCGTGACCTTCACCGGGGCGTTGTGCTACTTCTTTATCGTTAAAACCCGTATCGACTAACCGCCAGACCGGACTCCCGGTTAAATGACAGGCCCGCAGGGACGCGTGGCCGGTGTGTCATTCGTCGACTTCTTTTATTTCCTCGCGGCGACTGTTTCCCATTCCATCAGCGATGATTTTGTGACGGTTCACTCCCGGCAGCGAACCGATCATATCTTCTTGTATGGTAGTTGACAGAAATCAAAGATGTTATACCAATTGCGTGCGATGGTTGAGACACAAAGGCATTCTCCTCGAGAGTTCTCCCCGAGAATGGTTGATGAGACACATAACAACGAGAGTCATCATGGAAAACACCCTTTTAACCGCCAACGCCATGCTGCCAGGCTACGATCGCAGCGCGCTGATCCCCCGTATCGTGCACCTTGGTTTTGGCGCATTCCACCGCGCCCATCAGGCGGTATATGCCGATATTCTTGCCAGTGAACATGGCAGCGACTGGGGCTATACCGAAGTCAATCTCATCGGCGGCGAGCAGCAGATCGCCGACCTCCGCCAGCAGGATCGGCTGTACACTGTGGCCGAAATGTCCGCCGACGCCTGGACCGCACGCGTGGTTGGGGTGGTGAAGCAGGCGCTGCACGCCCAGGTTGATGGCCTCGAAGCGGTGCTGGCGGCGATGTGTGAGCCTCAGGTAGCCATTGTCTCCCTGACCATTACCGAGAAAGGTTATTGTCATTCGCCG
The DNA here is from genome assembly GCF_033100215.1 of Klebsiella sp. w6. NCBI lineage: Bacteria > Pseudomonadati > Pseudomonadota > Gammaproteobacteria > Enterobacterales > Enterobacteriaceae > Klebsiella > Klebsiella sp. w6. The sequence continues at coordinate 2,901,418 of NZ_CP136907.1, read as the reverse complement.
GCCAGCGGCGAGCTGCAGCTCGATCACCCGCTGATCGTCGCCGATCTGCACAACCCGCGCCAGCCAAAATCGGCGCCGGGCGTGGTGGTGGAGGCTCTGGCTCGCCGTCGGGCGGCAGGCTTGCCGGCTTTTACCGTGATGTCCTGCGACAACATGCCGGAAAACGGTCACGTGATGCGCAATGTCGTCTGCGCCTACGCCCGGGCGCTGGACGCGGAGCTGGCGGCCTGGATTGAACAGAACGTCACCTTCCCATCGACCATGGTGGACCGCATTGTCCCGGCCGTTACCGCGGAAACCCTCGATAAAATTGAACAACTGACCGGCGTGCGCGACCCGGCCGGGGTGGCCTGCGAACCTTTCCGGCAGTGGGTGATTGAGGATAACTTTGTTGCCGGACGTCCGCAGTGGGAAAAAGCGGGAGCGGAACTGGTCGCCGATGTGGTGCCTTTTGAAGAGATGAAGCTGAGGATGCTCAACGGTAGCCACTCGTTCCTGGCGTACCTGGGCTATCTGGCCGGTTATCAGCACATCAACGACTGTATGCAGGATGATAACTATCGCCGCGCGGCGCTGGCGCTGATGCTGGACGAACAGGCGCCGACGCTGAAAGTGCAGGGGGTAGATCTACCGCGCTACGCCAGTCTGCTGATTGACCGCTACTGCAATCCGGCGCTGAAGCACCGTACCTGGCAGATAGCCATGGACGGCAGCCAGAAGTTGCCGCAGCGCATGCTGGACTCCGTACGCTGGCATCTGGCGCACCAGCAAGATTTCACACTGCTGGCGCTCGGTGTGGCGGGCTGGATGCGCTATGTCGGCGGCGTTGACGATGCCGGCCAGCCGATTGAGATTTGCGATCCGCTGTTGCCGGTTATCCAACAGGCGGTGGCGGCCAGCGCCGAGGGTGAAGCGCGGGTGAAAGCGCTGCTGGGTATTGAGGCGATCTTCGGCCTGGCGTTGCCGCAGGAGCCCCGTTTCGTCTCGGCGGTGACCCGCGCCTATCTGGCGCTGCAGCGGCTGGGGGCCAAAGCCACTGTCGCCGCGTGGGCTGCCGAGCAATAATCCGCTTCCGGTGTCGGCCTCGTCGTCGACACCGGCTATTTTGTTATCTCTGCCACCTTCCGCTGATATTTCTTTTTTTGCTGTCGATCGGTTTTAGCGCGCTGAAAAGATGATCGAACGCAATGTCTATACATAACTCTATATTTCCCTGATTTACTAAAGATAATTAGCTGTTATTTTTCCGAATAATGGCTGGTAATTTACTGCCATAATGGCATAGTTAAGTCATTGAAAAAGAACTTTCTCTGGAAAAGGAGTACGGGCCATGTATAAAAAAATTTTATTGCCTGTTGATGTCTTTGAAATGGATTTAAGCGATAAAGCTGTGCGTCACGCGGAATTCCTCGCCACTGCAGAAAACGGTGAGATCACATTGCTCAACGTTCTGCCGAACAGCAGTCGTTCACTCTTACGCGGCTTTACGGCGGATATTCGTAAATTTGAAGCCTATATGAAAGAAGAGTCGGAGAAAAAGATGCGCGAGGTGGCGCGACTGTTCGACATTCCGATGTCGCGGATCCATACCCGGGTGGTCTTTGGTAACGTGCGCGACGAAATTCTGGCTATCAGTAATAACGAAGAGTTCGATGTGATAGTGGTTGGATCCCGCAAACCGGGCATCTCCACCCATCTGCTGGGCTCCAACGCCGAGTCGATTCTGCGCTACGCCAAAACGCCGGTGCTGGTCGTCCGTTAATCCCCTCAATGTCGACGGCTGCGTCAGCCACCCTGGGCAGCCGTCTGACCATTAATCTTCGCTAAACCAGTCGCGGTTCTCCTGGCGGATCAGTAACACGGACTCGCTGATTTCATGCAGATGGACATTCATTGCCTGTTCTACTGCCTCCGCGTCGCGTTTTTCCAGCGCGGTGAAAATCTCATGGTGCTGACGCAGGAGCATCTCCGGTGAGGTGATATGGTCCAGGCTCATGTAGCGCACGCGGTCGATGGCGGCTTTAATATTTTCCACCGTATCCCACGCCAACTGACAATCGGCAATGATCGACAGCTTCTGGTGAAACTCATCATCAAGCAGGAAAAAGTCGTTTGATTGTTGTCTGTCGACGGCAATACGCTGCTGATGGAGATTCTGCTCCAGCTGATAAACCTGCTCATCGTTAATCATGCCGGCGGCGCGGCGGACCACCGCGCACTCAATCGCCTGGCGGACAAAGCAACCATTGCGCACCTGCGACAAGGAAATTTTATTGACGTAGCTGCCGCGCTGGGGACGTATCTGGATAAGCCCATTTTCCGCCAGCTTGATGAAGGCCTCGCGCACCGGCTGACGCGACACATCGAAACGCACGGAGACTTCTTTCTCAGACAGCGGTGTGCCAGGCGGGATCAGGCAGTGAACGATATCCCGGCGGAGGATGCGATAAATTTGCTGATTAACGGGTTGCGTCGGATTCAGTTGCGATTCTGCGGCCATTGATGGTTACTTTTTAAGGGATTATGCGCACTATTTTACGCGTTTTTTGCGGTTCCGCCCATACCCGGCCCGCAGGCCGGGTGGCTGACGGTTAGCCCTGGCGGTGAACGCTGAGTCCGGCAAAACTCTGGCTCACCGGCATCATCTCCAGGGTGTTGATGTTGACGTGCTTCGGCAGGGTGGCCACCCACCAGACCGCCTCGGTCACATCTTCCGGCGTCAGGGCTTCGGTGTTCTCATAAGTTTTCCCGGCCTTGGCGTCATCACCTTTAAAGCGGACGTTGGAGAACTCGGTGCCTCCCACCAAACCCGGCTCGATGTCGGTGACGCGCACCGCGGTGCCGTGCAGGTCGGTACGAAGATTCAGGCTGAACTGACGGACGAAGGCTTTGGTCGCCCCATAGACGTTGCCCCCGGCATAAGGCCAGCTACCTGCCGTGGAGCCGATGTTAATGATATGCCCGCGATTGCGCTCCACCATACCCGGCAGGACCGCGCGGGTCATGTACACCAGCCCTTTATTATTGGTGTCGATCATATCTTCCCAGTCTTCCACGCTGGCGCGGTGCGCCGGCTCCAGACCCAGCGCCAGACCGGCGTTATTCACCAGGACGTCAATCGCCTGCCACTCGGCGGGCAGATCGGCAATCAGCGTCTCAATGGCGGCGCGGTTACGGACGTCAAGCTGGGCGATATAAAGATTGTCACCGAGGTCGTCTTTCAGCGTCTTCAGGCGCTCTTCACGACGTCCGGTGGCAATCACTTTATGGCCGTTAGCGACGAAACGGCGAGTAATACTTTCACCAAAACCGGCGGTGGCACCGGTAACCATGATAATCATCTTACTGTTCCTCAACGCTTTTTGTGTTTTCATACCATAGCACGCACAGACGGCGACCGGTAACGGAAATCATTGCGACCCCTTAAGGAGAAGCCTAATCTTACAGGATTAGCCTGTGCAGGAGAGAAAGATGTCTGAACAAAATCCCTTTTTTAGCGTCAGTTTGCTGCCTTACCAGGCACCCCCGTTTGATCTCATCCAGGACTACCACTATCGCCCGGCGTTTGATGAGGGTGTCCGGCAGCAGCGCGCGGAGATCCGCGCGATAATCGACAACCCGGAGCCGGCGAATTTTGCCAACACTCTTGAGGCCCTTGAACAGAGCGGACAGCTGCTGGCGCGAGTGACGCGGGTCTTTTTCGCCATGGCTGGCGCCCACACCAACCCGTTCATTCAGTCTCTGGATGAAGAATTTTCCGCTGAGCTCGCCGAGCTGGGGAATGACATCTGGCTTAACGAGGCCTTATTTCAGCGAGTGAACAGCGTCTATGAGCAGCGTGACGCGCTGGCGTTAGACAGCGAATCTCATCGTCTCCTGACCCTCACCTGGCAACGTTTTGTCCATGCCGGGGCGACGCTGGCGCCGGCGCAGAAGGCGGTGCTGCGCACGCTGAACACCGAAGCGGCGACCCTGCAAAGTCAGTTCCAGCAGCGGCTGCTGGGGGCGGCCAAAAGTGGTGGCCTGGTGGTTGATTACCGACATCAACTGGATGGCCTGGCGGATGAGGAGATAGCGGCGGCCGCCGACGCGGCGCGGGAAAAAGGGCTCAGTGACCGCTGGCTGCTGACGCTGACCAATACCACCCAGCAGCCGCCGCTGCTCTCTTTGCGCGACCGACAGACGCGGGAGAATCTTTTTGCCGCCGGCTGGACGCGCAATCAGCAGGGCGATGAGCATGATACGCGTCGCCTGGTGCTGCGAATGGCGGCGATCCGCGCGCAGCAGGCGGAGCTGCTGGGCGCGGCCGATTACGCCAGCTGGGCGCTGACCGATCAAATGGCGGCCTCCCCGGCGGAGGCATTAACTTTTATGCGCCGGATCGCGCCGGCTGCGCGGGCGCGGGCGGAACGAGAGCTGGCTGACATCCAGCAGGTGATTGACAACGAGGGCGGGGCGTTTCGCGCCGCGGCATGGGACTGGCTCTATTACAGCGAACAGGTACGGCGAGCTGCCTTTGCCATTGATGATGCGCAGCTTAAACCCTATTTTGCTCTCGAGCGCGTGCTGCAGGATGGCGTCTTCTGGACAGCCACGCAGCTCTTTGGCCTCCGCTTTGTCGAGCGCTTCGATATCCCCGTCTATCACCCGGATGTTCGGGTCTGGGAGATCTTCGATCACAACGGCGAAGGGATGGCGCTGTTTTACGGTGACTACTACGCACGCGACTCAAAAAGCGGCGGCGCCTGGATGGATGTGTTTGTCGAACAGTCTACCCTGCGGGAGCAGCGACCGGTTATCTACAATGTCTGCAACTACGCCCGGCCGCAGGCAGGGCAGAGCGCGCTGTTGTCGTGGGATGAGGTGATCACTCTGTTCCATGAGTTTGGCCATACCCTGCATGGGCTGTTCGCCAGCCAGCGTTACGCCAGTCTCTCCGGAACCAATACCCCGCGCGATTTTGTCGAATTTCCTTCGCAGATCTTCGAACACTGGGCCAGCCAGCCGCAGGTGTTTGCCCACTACGCGAAGCACTACCAGTCCGGGGAGCCGATGCCGGAGGCGCTACGCGACAATATGTTGCGTGCGGCAACCTTCAATAAAGGGTACGACATGAGCGAGCTGTTGGCTGCTGCGTTACTCGATATGCGCTGGCATAGCCTGTCGACCTCGGCGATACCGGAGGACGTGGATGGGTTTGAGCAGAAGATATTGCAGGAAGAACACCTGGATCTGGCGGCCGTTCCGCCGCGCTATCGCAGCAGCTATTTCTCCCATATCTTTGGCGGCGGCTACGCGGCAGGCTATTACGCCTATCTGTGGACCCAGATGCTGGCCGATGACGGCTATCAGTGGTTCGTGGAGCACGGCGGTTTGACCCGTGAGAACGGTCAGCGCTTCCGGGAAGCGATTCTGTCGCGCGGCAATAGCACTGATTTAGCTGAACTTTATCGCCAGTGGCGCGGGCACGATCCACAGATTGAGCCGATGCTGGAAAATCGTGGGCTGAGCTAGTCGAGCGTTTTTTAGAGTAGAAGAAGACCGGGTGCAGCACCCGGTTTTTTATCCAATTTTTTCTTCCCCAAAATCCCTCCAAAACTTTTCCCCAAAATAAATTTTTAAATTTTGCTAAATTTGCTTGGGGGTACGGCCCAATTTTTCACGTAGCTACACCTTTACTTTCACCCAATCGAGACCCCGATCGTTGTGATACTGTGCTGTCATTTTTTCTGATGAGTGTCCTAACAGCTGTTGGGTATTGATTCCCTGTGCCTCATACAGACGTTCGGACAGTGAGCGCTGCTCATGGAAAGTAGGCATTGTTTTCCCTCTTTCAATGGAAAGGTTAGTGCTATCCACTGCGAGTTTGAAGGAAACGCTAAGGCTGTTCTCGCCAACCTGATCGCCGGCTTTTACTTTCCCGCTGGACGTTACGTGATGAAGAAGCCACGGGCTAACAACCCGATCCCTACAGCGCTTGATCACTTGCGCCAGGCTAATGTCCAGCACCTCACTGCGCAAACTGAGTGGAATAGCAAGTTTCACACCTGTCTTTAGCTGTTTAACGTGCAGGTATCCATCCCAAACATCTGAGAACTTCATTTTGGCGAGATCACCGCGCCTTTGTCCGGTGACTATCGCCAACAGCATGGAGTTTTGAACGTAAGGGGCCATATCGCTGGCCGCTTCAAAGATCGCTTGCCACATTTCAAAATTCAGTCGAGAGCGGTTTACTCGAGCAACGACTTTTCTGGTAGCTAGTGCCGGGTTGTATCCTGGCTCAACTTCGCCCGCATGTTGTGCTTCCCTGAACAAATCGATCCAGACGCTACGAAGCGTTTGTGCCATTCGTGCTTTACCTTTGGCTTTATATTCGTCGGTAATGGCTGCAAGCATTTTCGTGGTTACTTCCTGTAGAGCACTGTCAGCAGTTGAGTACGTCCGCGCAGTGATTCGGATCACCAGACATCAGGGGCGACTCACGACCGCCGAGGCATTGGTGAGAGCTAATTTGCCGGAGATGTGCCAGGGGAGGGAGGCTGCCTAAATCCCCCGCAGAACGCAAAGCCGCGCAGCTAATCTGTTAGTGATATATAATCCCCTTCATAACCTGAGGGGGATTTATGTTTAAAGAAAAAATGAACCTTGAAGCTGGCTACACTCTTTTGGACGACGGCACAGTCAGGAGGGGGCATTTAGTTAGCCGCATAGATCGAAGTTACATTGTCTTGGACGAGAATCAGAACAAAATTGGCACAGCCACAGTGACTGTTATCGAGCAAACCAAGCCGCCATTTAAGGAAGATGTTCATATTGTGAGAAAGGACCTGGAAGGGAATGTGGTTCTTGATGTGCGGTATGTAGATGATTAATAATGAGTAAATTCAACATTGCAGCCAAATCGAAAGACGAGCAGGACAAGGTCAACGTCGACCTCGCCGCTTCCGGCGTAGCCTACAAAGAGCGCCTGAACATGCCGGTTGTCGCCGAAGAAGTAGCGATTATCAGGTAGGGAAGGGCGTATTTAATTTCGAGTGAGGAAGTACTGGGGAGGAAAAATCATGCTAGATCTTGAAAGCATTTATAAAAATGTAAGTGTGGAAGATGTTCTTCTGTATTTTTCACCTATTACTCCATACCCTAGCATCGACCGTATGTATGTTAGGTATAACTTTGATGTTGTTGCTAATGGTGAGTTACTAAGGACTCATGACAGACTGTTCAAGGAAGGAAAACTAAAACATACAGGCCAACCTCTTCCCGATAAAGGCCCTAACTGGAGAGAACCTGAATTTGTCAAAGAAAAACGGTATGGGGTTACCTAGGAACTCTCAACTTCCAGTAGCCTAGGGATACAAGGAAAACAACAGTTGGTATCGTATATGAATACAACATTACTTCTGGTTTGTGCTGTTCTTATATCAAACTTGGCACTTGCTGTAGAACATAAAGAAGAAATAGTGCCAGTGCGTATAAGTTGCCCTTCCCCTTATTATCCAGCTTCTGCTATGGCTAATAAGATTAGCGGCACTGTAACATACTCTGCCGAAGTAAATGAAAAAGGAGAAGTTACTTCTGTTGATACAACCGGTACTGAGATCTTTTTTAGAGAAACTAGATCAGCAATCCGGAAATGCAAGTTTGAGCCAGGAAGACCGGGCGTTGCCCGTGGAATCATAAGATTTAGGCCGTATCAACCGTAAGTGCTCCTAACTTTTTGGGGAAGTTACCTCTGGAACTATGCTTCGCAAGAAGATTTAGATGCACATGGCATGTTTTATCTATTTCCTGCATAGCTTATCTGGTTTTTCTTGCATATGTATGGCGATAAACCTTGCTATTTTATTGGCATCTTGGCGTTACCTAGAGGCGCGCTCAAGCAAAACATCATGTACCTGCTTCAGTGGGGCTTTTCGCATATGCTCATTTTGCATCTATCCCCGGGAAGGGCGATAATTATCTCGTCAGCCTGAGCAACTGACGACTTACTTCCGGCGCCAAGTGGGGACACATGGCGCAAAAACCTTACAGCAATTCCTATCACCGATGGCGAAAGGCACCAGCGATTTTCTGTATTCAGCGTTTGACCTCTCCGGAGGTGAAGCGTGAACTTCCCACAGGAAAGCATCAAACCTCATAACGGTAGCTTCTCGGCTATAGGTAAGCACCTGCAGCCTTATCTAGCCATCGCGATAGCTCCATACTGATACTCAAACCGTGACGTGAAAGATGCAAAGGACATGCAAGAGGCGCGCTGTGGCCATGCGGTGCCTCCGCCTTTTGCTGAGGCGCTGTGAGGGCTAATTTGCCGGAGATGTGTTAGAAGAATTTGGCGGGATAGTGTCATACTGAAAAAGAGCTATAGTAGAAATGTACTACCCCCGCGTTGTGGGGGTAATTGGGTAATACAAGTGATGCTTTTTGATAAAGCAATCATCTTCCCCCGTTTGCGGGGGTTATGTAGTCCAAGCCCCTCTTTTTGAGGGGCTTTTTATGTCGAAGTGGTAGCCAGAGAGTAGCCTGAGCACCTCAGCGGCTACTTCATCGAACGCGTCCGCCACAATCGCGAGCGAAGCGTCCAACTCCCATGCGCCAGCAATCCTCGTTATCAGGAAATGGAAGAAGCAAATAAAAAGTAATCTTTACTACAATGTTGTTTAAGCGTCATTAATATATTTCTATTGAGCACCAAAGACTTAACTATCATTTTTTCATTTCTTTAGTATGGTTACCAAATTTATATTGGATCCTATCATGCGCATATTGAAAATCGTTGTAACTGGAACCGTACTGCTGCTTGCTGCCTGCGCAGAACCGCAAAGCCAGTCGGTGTTATCAATGACCAAGGTCTTGGCAAGCGAGTCAACAAATCTGTCTATAGTTGAATGTTCACTTGGCATTAAGATGCTTGATGACAAAGGAAACTCATATCAGGATACAAGCGGCATTTGTGTTAATGAAATGAATTTACGCCTGAAAAGCGGAACAATGACGCAAGCAGAGCTCGAAATTGATAAAAACCGAGCACAAAACGAAATTGCACAATATCAGCAGCAATTGGCTATTGCTGCGGCTAATGATAGAGAGGAAAGAAAAGAACAGGTCGACAGGCAAAACGCCTTTCAGATAAGGAACGCGATATGCCAAAACAGAATTGGCGGTTGCAACTACTAACGCTAAATCAGATATTCTGGTATCAGTAATGAATGCAATAACAAGCTTTGATTTTCATGATCGAGCAGCCGTTATATCTATGCCAACCTGAGAAACTAAATACTAGATTTCGGCGTCAACTGGGGGACATATGATGCACAAAAACTTAAGCAATGACTGTGACTGATGGCTTCGGTCACCGGCTATTTTCTTCATTCATCGTTTTATCTCTCTGGAGATAAAGAGTGAACTTCCCTCAAGAAGGCATAAGGTTGTATAACGGAAATTTCGCAGCTATGGTCAGCACCTGAAGCTGTTTCTTTCCAATGGTGTTACCTCCCGACTGATTCTCCAATCGTGACATGAAATATACCAGAGAAATATTATCTCTGGGCTATCTTAACGCTGTGCCACCCCATTATCCCCTCCAAGTATTCCCAAGAATTATTACCACACTCAAGGGGGGCAAAAGAAGCCCATTTGGCTGAGAATGTCCTTGAAATGGCGCTTACCTATGCGAAAAACGCTTAAGGGTGTATTATAATCCGATAACTGACCATTTGGTAGTGTTAGATATGGATGATGGTTCGGTTCAGACTGCCATTTTATATAATGCTGTCCATATCAACTTAACAATATTGAAAAAGGAGTTCTGTAATGAGTATGAATTTGATAAAACTTGCAAGGAAACTAGTGACCTTACAAATTTCTGCAGATGAATTCGAAACCCATTTTTTCAATATGTGGCGAAATGAAGGGAGAACTGGCCAGCTTACACAAGATAGTAAGGATATTGGAGAGTGTGCGGCTGAACTTTTTATTCTTGCTGATTGTTATACATCGGATTCCGTGAGAAGAGAGAGCGAGCTGGATTCAGATAGTTTGCGCAAGGAGGTTAAAGCTACTCTTGCGAAGTATCAACTCCTGTAACTTTTCCAATTGGTTCTGAGATAAATGATTGATTTTGAAAGTATGGCACATGCTATCGGAGCCTGAGCAATTCCTGTGACCTATGCGCTCTGCATGCAGCACTTTAACTTTCAGGAAGTGACGCGTGCGACAACAACTTCCACGACGATCTCTTAAGTTCCACTTCCACCTTACCTGCGATAATGGGTCGCTTTCGTCCTTGCGCACGCTATCAGGAGAAGACCAGGCAGAACACCAGATGTTCCACCTAATGAACCAAACCTGCACCGGTGTTTATTAACACTTGTTCCTTGTCATTAACCATTACTCATCTTTTGTCAGAAAGGCGGTGCAATATGTCATATGGATATTTCAAAATAATTTAGATTTTAATGCTGCAAAATATGCTTAAATCAACGGAATTTTCATGGTAAAAGGAAGTTAACTTTATGATTTTTATTGGTAAATGCACCAATTGAAAAGGATGCTTCTCCCATATCTTCGGCGGCGGCTATGCGGCAGGCTATTACGCCTATCTGTGGACCCAGATGCTGGTCGACGACGGCTATCACTGGTTCGTGGAGCAGGGTGGTTTGACCCGTGGGAACGGTCAGCGCTTCCGGGAGGCGATTCTGTCGCGCGGCAATAGCACTGATTTAGCTGAACTTTATCGCCAGTGGCGCGGGCACGATCCACAGATTGAGCCGATGCTGAAAAATTGCGGGTTGAATGCGTAGGGCCATTTCGGACTGACACGATAACCGGGCGCGATGCCCGGTTATTTCGATTTTTTCTTTCCCAAAACCGCAGCAAAATTCCTCGCCAACATGAATCCTTCAATGCTGAAAAAATTGCAGGGTGATAGAGCTCCATTTCTCACGTCACGACATCTTCCACGTTCATCGAGTCGAACCGCGATCGTTGTGATATTGCGCTGTCATCTTGTCTGATGCCCGCCAGAAGGGGTTCCAGCACCAGGTGAGCCAGAGTAGATGGCTAAAGAAAATCCGACATTATGCTCGCACTGCGGCGGCGAGATTCAGCGAATAGCAAACATCAGAGAGGGTTTCGATAATGTGGCTGGCTTTGATTGAGTGTCAGTGTCTCAGTCCGTCATAGCTTTCCATCTCCTGGCGGACAGCGAATGATTTCCCATACCTAAAAGGGTATGGCTGGGCATCAATATAGTATTGGAAAGGGTGTTATACCTGTTATTAAGATTGAATCACCCGCCAGACAGGGCGAACGAATACCCAGACAGAGGTGATCAGTCTATGAGTAATGCAATAACTAAAGTCCAGAATGCCAATGCACGCCGCGGCGGTGATGTATTGTTAGAAGTTCTGGAAAGTGAAGGGGTGGAATATGTGTTTGGTAATCCAGGTACCACCGAACTGCCGTTTATGGATGCGCTGTTAAGAAAACCGTCAATTCAGTACGTGTTAGCTCTGCAGGAAGCGAGTGCAGTCGCCATGGCGGACGGTTATGCGCAGGCAGCAAAAAAACCAGGCTTTCTGAATCTGCATACCGCCGGTGGTTTAGGCCACGGCATGGGAAACCTGTTGAATGCAAAATGCTCACAGACACCACTGGTGGTGACGGCGGGGCAGCAGGATTCACGCCACACGACAACCGACCCATTATTGTTGGGTGATCTGGTCGGTATGGGTAAAACGTTCGCGAAATGGTCACAGGAGGTTACCCACGTTGACCAGCTACCGGTATTAGTTCGTCGGGCCTTCCACGATTCTGACGCTGCACCGAAAGGCTCCGTTTTCCTGTCGCTTCCGATGGATGTGATGGAGGCGATGAGTGCTATCGGCATTGGCGCGCCTTCTACTATCGACCGCAATGCAGTCGCGGGTTCGTTACCTTTGCTGGCGAGTAAGCTGGCGGCATTTACTCCGGGTAAAGTCGCACTGATTGCCGGCGACGAAATCTATCAAAGTGAAGCGGCCAATGAGGTTGTTGCTCTTGCTGAGATGCTTGCCGCTGACGTGTACGGTTCAACATGGCCGAACCGGATCCCCTACCCAACAGCACACCCTCTCTGGCGGGGCAATCTGTCCACGAAAGCGACGGAAATTAACCGAGCATTAAGCCAGTACGATGCTATTTTTGCCCTTGGCGGTAAGTCGCTTATCACTATTCTTTATACCGAAGGTCAGGCAGTGCCGGAGCAGTGCAAAGTGTTCCAGTTATCAGCCGATGCGGGCGACCTGGGACGCACCTACAGTAGTGAACTCTCAGTGGTTGGCGATATTAAATCATCGTTAAAGGTGCTACTTCCTGAACTGGAGAAAGCCACGGCAAACCATCGCCGTGATTATCAACGCTGTTTTGAAAAGGCGGTTTATGAGTTTAAATTGAGCAAAGAAAGTCTGCTCGGGCAGGTTCAGGAACAACAATCTGCTACGGTAATTACGCCGCTGGTGGCGGCGTTTGAGGCAGCAAGGGCGATCGGACCAGATGTGGCCATTGTTGACGAGGCGATTGCCACCAGCGGTTCGCTTCGCAAATCTCTCAACAGTCACCGCGCGGATCAATATGCCTTTTTACGCGGCGGTGGCCTGGGATGGGGAATGCCCGCGGCTGTCGGCTATTCACTCGGTTTGGGAAAAGCGCCTGTGGTGTGCTTTGTGGGAGACGGCGCGGCGATGTACTCCCCTCAGGCTCTCTGGACGGCCGCACATGAAAAACTGCCAGTCACCTTTATTGTCATGAATAATACGGAATATAACGTATTGAAAAACTTCATGCGTTCTCAGGCGGATTATACGTCGGCCCAAACAGATCGCTTCATCGCAATGGATTTGGTTAATCCGGCAGTGGATTATCAGGCACTGGGTGCATCGATGGGGCTGGAGACCCGAAAAGTTATCCGTGCCGGCGATATCGGCCCGGCCGTTGAGGCCGCACTGGCGAGTGGCAAGCCTAACGTGATCGAAATCATCGTCAGTAAAAGTTAATCGTTAATCCGTCCGGACTGTGCCGCATCCAGTTTATCCTTGATACTGTGGCACAGGTTCACAAAACCCGGTAAAGCCGGATTAGTGTTCTTTGCCGACCACATCAGCATATTCTCCACCATATTCGGATTTTCCAGCTTCCGGTAAACCACACCGCGTAATTGAGCATTCTCCATACTGGCGGGAATAAGCGCGACACCAACACCATGGGCCACAAAATTCATCACAGTCTGCTGCACGGAGGCTTCCAGACCTATTTGCGGACTAAATCCAGCTTTGAGGCACTGATGAAGGATGGAATCATAGAGCATCGGCGCGCTCTCGCGCGGAACCGTGATGAACGGGTCATCACAGAGTGATTCAAGCCTGAAATGCTCGTGTTGAACCTGGGGGTGGTTGGCAGGAAGGGCGGCAATGAGCGGCTCACGCAAGAGCACCAGTGAATGAATCCCCGGCGTGGCCGTCTCGGAGAAGCTGATTGCCGCGTCCAATCTGCCATCCTGTAATGCGGCGTGTAAATCAGAGGGGACCCTCTCCTGAAAATGCAATTCCACGTCGGAACAGGTATTCCTGTGCTGCATCGCAACATGCGGCACAACGCTATAGCTGGCATACATTGTTGCGCCTAATTTCAGAACCCCTTTCTGCCCTGATTCTATTGCCCGTACGTTATTACAGGCCTGCTCCAGCATTGCCAGCATCGCGCGACAGTCCAGCAGAAATTGCTCCCCGGCAAGGGTTAAACTGACCCCTTTTGCGGCCCGGTTAAATAGCTTTGCACCGAGGATAGTTTCCAGCTGGGCTATTTGCCGGCTTAAGGGAGGCTGCGAAATATTAAGTTGACTGGCGGCTTTGCCAATGTTTCCGGTTTCAGCAACAGTGCAAAAGTTAATCAACTGGTTAAGGGTTGGTTTCATAAGCATTCCTGAAGCGGGTTCATACCTTCCAGGGTATCACTTGTTTGCCGCAGAGATGCATATGAAATTAAGCGTTCTGGCGTTCGAGTTGAAGCAGGTGTGTGGCAATTCCCCATCTGATTGCCAGGCATTTCCCATCCCGGAAATCGAACACCGAGTAACTTGCATTAGGGTGAGCGTACCGCGAAAAATTATCAATAGTCCCTTCTTTAAGCACCGCCAGCACGCCCTGGCTGACTTGCCCGTGCGTGACAATACAGATGCGCTGATGTTCTGTGGTTTCTTGTAGGTTGTGTATGAAACCTGTTACTCGTCGGGTTGCTTGTGCTAATGACTCTCCCTCTGGCGGGCAATACTCGGCATCATGTGTGAATAACGCATGCGCATCGTGGGGACGTTGTTGCATGAGTTGTGACGTTAACATACCTTCGAACTGGCCAAAGGCCTGTTCTTTGAGGGCCGGCTCAGCTATCAATGGGCAACGAAAATGGTCAGCCAGGCGCTGTCCCATTTGCCAGGCACGACCAAGCGGAGACGTGTAAACGCAGTCTACCCGGTAATCACTCGCTGCAAACGCGGCAAGTAAAGCTGATGTTTGGCGCTCCCCGCGGGGGGTTAACGCACTGTCACTCTGTCCCTGAATTATTCCTTTTATATTCCACTCTGTTTCCGCGTGTCGAACAAGTATCACTTGCATCATTAAATGGCCATGTATGTTGTTGATTTAAATTCTACCGTTTAGACAAATCCCTTTAATAGCGTGGGATTTTTAGCACTGGACGAAGACAGGTTCTGCCTCCCCGCTTTCCTTGTATCTGACAGCATGTAGTGATGAGATACCGTCTCTGAAATCGAGTTAGCCATCCCATTCCCTTAATCAGTGACGCCTGGTTAGGAATGTGATGCAGACAATCCAAAAAACGCGCCAGGCAATGACCCGAGCCAGCACGCTTGTCAAATGGGATGGCTAGAATGGCAAACAGCGATTGTCTTCAGGACATTTTCGCTTCGACGTTTAACTCAGCATTTATAATATCGCGTATATTGACGAGTGCATTGCGCACCGCGGCGCCTCCTGCATAAAACAGTAATTGCAGGACAACCTCGATGATTTCTTCTCTGGTTGCCCCTGCATTTAGCGCTGCCTGAGCGTGTGCCCTCAATTGTGGAACCGTATGACCCAGAGTGACGCAGGAAGCAATGACAACCATCTCCCGCGTTTTAGCATCCAGCCCCGGGCGTGCAAGGATGCCTCCCATAGCCCATTCGATCGAGATATCAGTAAAATCAGGGCACAAATCGGCCATGTCCTTTCGTAGTTCTTCTCCTGCGCCATTTCCATACAGCTCATTAAACAATCTCATTCCTTGCTCACGGAGCTCTGTATTGGTAATCATTTTTAACCCTCCTGCACTAAGTGAAAACAGATTAAAACCCGCTGGTGAAATTTGATAAACAGCGTTATGTTTTTATCTTTAACAAGCCAGGCTTGATAATAGTGAATAAACTGGAAAGTATGGCGGTGTTTGTCCGCGTCGTGGACAGGGGCAGCTTTAGCGCTGTTGCTGAAGAGATGCGAATCAGCGGAACCATGGTTGGGCTGCATATCAAAGCGTTAGAGGAACATCTCGGCGTTCGCTTACTTAATCGCACAACGCGTCGGCAAAGTCTGACCGATTTTGGTCAGGGTTATTATCAGAGTTGCCGCCGGATATTAGCTGATATTGAAGATAGCGAGTCACAGGCATTTGCTCTTCACCAGAAGCCACGTGGAAAACTGAGAGTAGGTTGCCCAGTCTCCTTTGGTGTCCATGCGCTTTCGCCTGTTACTGCTCAGTTTCTTATTGAATGGACTGATATGGCAGTAGACCTGGTGCTGAGCGATAAATCGATGGATATGGCAGATGAAGGTTTAGATGTCATGATTAAGATTGGTGAGCTCCTGCATGTTAATACACTTGTTGCCCGTCCGATAGCGCCATATCGCTCAGTCATGTGTGCATCTCCGGCCTATATAAAACGGGCAGGGGAACCCATAACACCTGAAGAGTTATGCCATCATCGATGTCTTGGGTTTGCCCATCCCATTGCAGCGAATGAATGGACACTTCAGAGGGAAGGCAAATCTGTCAGAGCTCCGGTAAACATCACGATGACCTGTAACAATGGGTAAGCATTGCGAAGGGCAGCATTGAATGGATTGGGAATTATTATGCAACCCGAGATCCTGTTGGCTGAAGATTTGCAACATGGCCGACTGCTGCCTCTGATGTCTGAATTTCAACCATTAGCTAAGCCAGTGCATATATTGACCTTTGCAAACCGTCAACAGTTACCAAAAATCCGTTTATACGTTGATTTTTTATTGAAAAATTTCAGTGCATCACTCTACGCATTGAACCTTGAATAAATAATGAATTGTACGCGGCTACGGCTGACCGAATGCCGCATCGGTGGCAGAGAGGCACCATCTGACGTTGATAATACGTAATAATTCGCCTTTGTCCCGAACGTGCGTCCCTTTTTAATCTTGACTTTGCATAAGATTGCTCGGTATGTTTCTCATCGTAGTGTATTATGCCAGATAAAAAAAGCCGTCTTAGCGTGGATTATATCGTTCAAATGATATATTCGCGCTAATGATTTTTATCCAGGGAAGCAATGAATAAGGAAGTGCGCGAGTGTCTGATTGGAATATTATTGTGCTGTCTCTATTTACAGCGACGTACCTGCCTTTGTTCTGGTTCGTAGGCATGCGGATAGCCTCTGAGGACATTCTCAGAAAGAGTAAATTTTACGAAGTGGATCCAAATGTTTTAGTCCCTGGATGGGCGAAGACATGCACGACGGTATTCTGTGTTTTGCACTACTGCCTGTTCATCATTCCGCTGACTATGATTGACTGGTTACATGGCTTGGCTGCATTTGGCGCAGGAATTCTGTTGCTTGTGTTTCTCCCTTTATTCAGGAAAAGCTATATGCCTGTTTTTAAAGCACACGCTGTGCGCGTTCACAGGGGAGACCCTTCAACAGGTCGATTATTAATTCGTGTGTTGAAGGCTTAGACTTTTGGTTGAAGATGCTCTGTTTAGCCTTTATTCATATTACGTAAGTCTTCAAGCAAACCAGGTCCGTCCGGTAACCAACCCAGATGAGCCTGGGTAGCTTTACCTGAAGCACCAAGATCAACATGAGCCAGTGCCGCTATCCAGCCAAAATAGGCTTCAACTTCCTCAGTGCTGATTGAGCGTACAGGTAAACTCAGACTTTCAGCAAGCTGTGCTGCGATGGCATGCATAGGGACGCCTTCTTCCGCCACTGCATGGTAATGTGCACCGGTTTCTCCCTTTTCCAGCGCCAGTCGGTAGAGTCTTGCCGCATCCGTGACATGAACAGCGGAAAGCCGATTTTCTCCTTGTCCTACGTAAGCCACAAAGCCTTTTTCCCGGGCAATACGAATATGTTCTGCCAGCCGGCCCTGGTGCTCAGTATCATGCACTTGAGACAAACGAACCACAATAATGTTTACCCCTTTGGCCAGCATTGAGGCAGCGGCTTCTTCTGTCGCTGCACGAGGAAATAAGGCGGAGGAGACAGGTTTATCAGTTTCACGAGCAAGTCCATGGATTCTGCTACGGTCTACAAGACCTGTTCCGGAAGAGACCACCAGTGGCCGCTGGCTTCCGGCCAGCGCCTCACCCAATGTTTCGATAACCCTGCGATCAATTTCACTGTTCTCTTTAAGTTTTGAAAAATCATGATTGAAAGCGGTGTGGATAACCCCATCGACGGAGTTCGTGGCATCGCGCAGGCTTTTCAGGTCAGTTAACTCGCCAAATATTGCTGTGGCTCCGGCCGCCTCTAACGTCTTCGCCCCTTTACCAGTGCGTGTCAGGCCGATGACCTCGTGTCCATTGCGCAGAAGTTCTGGTAGAAGATAAGAACCAATGAAGCCTGTCGCGCCGGTTAAAAGTATCTTCATAATTACATTCCTCATCGCCCAATGAGATGATGGTCCTGGACTCTGGATGCGAAAAAATTTTCCAACGGGTCCGAAGGGTGTCTATCGCGCATGTAAGTATAGCGTGCAAACGGAATAAGGTTCCGTTTTAATTTGAGAGTCCATTTTTCTATTGGCTAAGAGATGAAGGGTGAAAAAAGTGATTTCTGACGATGGCGGAAAAAGAGGTGCCCGGGCGGATGCCAGACGTAATCATGAGCAGTTGCTGAAAACAGCATCCACTCTGTTCAGAGAAAAGAGCGTCATGGTTCCGATGAAGGACATTGCCAGAGAGGCTGGGATTGGGGTGGGGACGCTGTACCGCCACTTTCCTCATCGTGCTGACCTTATTGCGGCAGTATTTCGCAACGAAGTGGATGAATGTGCGATGGCGGCAGAACGTCTGTGTCAGGAATTTTCTTCCTGCGAAGCACTGGATCGGTGGATCGCGCTTTATGTCCAGCTCATCGTTACCAAACGAGGTCTTGCCAGCGTACTCCATTCTGGTGAATCGGCTTATGCCGATCTCCCCGCGTATTTTGAAACCCGCCTCGTTTCGTCGCTGGAGAAATTACTACCGCATGTGACAGGGAATATCCGCGTTAACACGCTGGCGACTGATATCCTGAGAGGGATAGCCCTGTTATGTGCACCTGCCGCGAAGGGAGATTTATTGCAGACTCAAAGACTGGTTAAGCTGTTTCTCAAAGGTATCCGCGCTGGCAATGATATCCATGGTGATTAGCTGCTGAGATAGCCGGTATGGTTTGCCTTTTATTCATACATCATTCAGTGCACTTCAACATCAAGGCGTTAAGGTTGCGTTAACAAACAGACGCAATACTGATGTGGCCGATCCCCTTATAAAATGGCCAAATGATGAACGAACAACTTCGCAATGCGCTTCCGCACAAAGACACCCCTTTTTTCCGCATGCTGCATATTATTGTCGCCACCCTGATTCTGCTGCAGATCATTAGCTCTAATCTCACCGAAAGTGAGGCGCTTCGCGACGTAACTCTGATCGGAGTCGTGACATGGTTCCATGTTATCTCTGGATTCGCGCTGATGGTTCTTGGTGTAGTGATGCTGGTATGGATGCTTAAACAATGTGGGTTTCGTTACTATTTTGCCTGGTCGTCCCTTGATTTTCGCGGTGTAGTTGAAGACATTAAAATGCTAATGACATTTCGTCTTCCTGAAGCACATGCCGGTGGCATAGCGGCGATGATCCAGGGGCTTGGCGTACTTGCTTTGTTGGCGGTCGCACTCTGTGGAGGGCTCTGGTTTGTACTGGACACCGCGCCAGGGACGTCAACGGCGCTGGCAGAAGCGGTCCTGCATTTGCATAAATTTCTGACGGTGTTCATTGAAACCTATTTCTGGGCGCATGGTGCGATGGGGTTGCTGCATATCTTCCTCACCTTTCGCAGTCAAAAGAAACATCCCGTTATTGGATAAGGTTGTGCTCTCTCGCTAATCCCGATGAGGATGCGTATTAAAAGGTAAAAGGCATGCATCTTGAACGACACAGCATTGAAAGCGTCGGTTGGTTAAGGGCGGCGGTCCTCGGGGCGAATGACGGGATTGTCTCTACCGCCAGCCTGGTGCTCGGCGTGGCGTCTGCAAATACCAGCCCTTCGGGCGTGTTGCTGGCCGGTGTCGCCGGGCTGGTTGCGGGAGCCATGTCGATGGCAACAGGGGAATATGTTTCGGTATCATCCCAGGCGGATACGGAAACCGCCGCGCTTGCCGAGGAAAAAAGTGAGCTGGACGCAGATTATCAGGGAGAGGTTCGGGAGCTGACGTCTCTTTATATCCAACGCGGAGTGGAGCCTGCGCTTGCCCGCCAGGTTGCAGAGCAGCTCATGGCCAAAGACGCCCTGGAGGCTCATGCCCGCGAAGAGTTGGGATTAACGGATACTCATTCTGCGCGACCTTTGCAGGCGGCCATTTTTTCGGCCGTGAGTTTTTCAGCCGGGGCGGGGTTACCCTTGATCGTTGCAGTGCTATCGCCAGCAAAACTGACTGTTATCGCGATTTTCCTATCCACTCTCTGTTCACTGGCTGCTCTTGGCTATTTCTCTTCCGTGGTGAGTAACGCACCGCCTGTCAGAGCTATCAGCAGAATTACGTTCTGGAGCACGCTGGCCATGCTTTTTTCGATGGGGATTGGGCGCATAGCCGGGCAGGTACTGCTGTAAAATTGCTAAATTATCAAACACACCTTTAGAGAATGAGCTATTTAATCTAACGTCCATATCGGGGTAGTCTTTAAATATAGCGAAATAACTTGTTATATAAATCTCGCTA
Organism: Klebsiella sp. w6; assembly: GCF_033100215.1. Lineage (NCBI taxonomy): Bacteria > Pseudomonadati > Pseudomonadota > Gammaproteobacteria > Enterobacterales > Enterobacteriaceae > Klebsiella > Klebsiella sp. w6. Next base: position 2,881,157 of record NZ_CP136907.1, on the reverse strand, counting down.
CAACGATATCTTTCATTGGCAACGTGGACGAAAAAATGGTTTTGATGGCTACTATGTTTCTGTATTCTCTGGCTCTGTCGTTTTCGCCCGGGCCAGTCAATATGGTCATTATCTCTTCAGGTGTTATGCATGGCTTTAGAAAAACATTCGCCTTCGTATCCGGTGCGACTCTGGGTTTCACCCTGTTGCTTATCTTTGTTAGTTTTGGGTTATACACAGTCATTGCCTCGCACCCATCATTTTTTAAATACCTGAATGTTCTCGGCTCGATTTTTATACTGTATCAGGGCTATAAAATTGCCACATCGCAACCTGATTGGTCATTAAAAAAGGGAAATGCACCCGGATTTGTTCAGGGAGTGTTAATGCAATGGTTCAACCCAAAAGCCTGGGCTGCCTGTACCTCTGGAACTACCTTGTTTTCTGAGCCATCAACCAGTCTGCCCCTAATACTATTCATTATTATTTACTTTTTTATCTGTTATATCTCATTATCAATTTGGGCAATATTCGGTGATAAAATGTCAACATTTCTTCAGGGAAGGGCACAAATGCGTATCTTTAATTTATTGATGGGCGGGTTTTTATGCGTTATCGCATGTTATATGCTTTACCCACAATGATTTTAGCTGTTCAAAGCTTATGTTGTTCCATAGCGTTATAAATGTAATTAATTAGTTTATAGGCGGCGCTGCTGGTTGATATATTGGCGGGCCAAATGGCATAAACTTTTAGCGGCTCTAATGACCAGTCAGGAAGTACTTCATGCATCTCCCCGAGTTTAACATCATTTTCGCAGAGGAAACGGGGAGGTACGGCAAGCCCTATGTTCTGTTTGGCAAGGACATAGGCAGCTTCAATGTTATCAACGCATACCATAGGAGCATATTTAATGACCGCCAGTTCGCCATTTTTATGCCTGAACTCTCGAATGTTCTCTCTCATTGTTAACCCAATCCACGGCAGGGATCCCAGCTCAACGGGATGCTTAATGGGGTGGTGCTGCATGAGCAAGTCCTTAGACGCCACCAGTTGTCGTGGTAGAACAAATAGGTGTCTTGCTTTGAGTGAACTGTCCGGGAGTTCGCCAATACGGAAGGCGACATCAATGCTATCGGCGATGATGTCCTCGCGCAGATCACTATAAGAAATACTCAGGAAAATATCCGGGTTTTCTTTGATAAAATTCGCCAGATGGCGGGTGAATGGACCGTTTAAAAAAACAGCAGGGAGGGAAATGCGCAGCTTGCCGACGGTAGAGATAGAGCGTTGTTTAAATTCAATGAAGCCCTTTTCATACAGCTCCAGCATCGATCTGGCGGTCTCCAGCAAACTGATGCCATCCTGGGTTAGAGAAATTTTCCGCGTATTTCTGTACAGCAAGGCGCTATTGAGGTTTTTCTCAAGTCTGGATAAATGTGTGCTTGCTGTTGCGGTCGTCAGGCCTAACGCTGCGGCGCCACCTGAGATAGAACCTCGTTCTACAATTTTGGCAAATACTATCAGGTAGCGGATGTCATCGATCATTTACAGTCCTGTGTTCACTCAGTAATGCTGGGCCTGGAGCCAGCAAAAGCGTTAATCCATCATAGAATTAACATATCCTATTTTCATCATCGGCAGCATAATTTTTCAAATGCTTCTCAACGCTGGCTAACCGGTTCCCCGGTATGGAGATTTGTGCTTCAATGGGCAGGCAGAAATCCTCGAAGCATCATCGGTAATATTCCCCGTCAGGAGGTAAGTTTGCACATTGATACCCATCGTTTGCATCTTCGCCCGGTCATGGCTTCCGATGTCGACGATCTGTACCGAATTTATGGCGATCCCGCGACCAATACCTTCAACCCCGCAGGACCGTACCCGAATATAGACTATGCGGAAGTCGTCCTGCGGCGCTGGCTCGCGCACTGGCAAACGCACGGATTCGGAAACTGGGCAATATCAATGCGCAATACCCCTGAACACATCATTGGCTTTGGTGGCGTCAGTCTACGCAGTTATAACGATGTCACCATTAACAATCTTGGATATCGGTTTTCTACTGAGGCATGGGGAAAAGGCCTGGCCACCGAGTTTGCGATTGGCGCGATGAGATATGGCTTCGAGGTGCTTAAACTTGCGGAGATGTCAGCGGTTGTCCGGGCTAACCATCTGGCTTCGCAGAAAGTTCTCGAGAAAGCCGGGATGAGGTACATTAACGATATTGCTGATGTAAAAGATGCGCCGCCGAGCCTGCTTTATTCATTGACGTTAAACGAGTGGTTAAGCCAGATCAGTGGCTGTACATAACGTTTAGGTTAACCCTGGCGACGGGTAATGACTCGGTCGCCTTGGGCGATCTTTCCGGCAAAACCTGCTGGCATGCCCACGAAGATACTCTTAGACATCCGCCCCCAATTTTATACTGGTATTATGGGAGTAACCGCTGCGCGTCATGCCTGCTTTACCCCGTGCAGCGATGTGCTTTTTATTAGCTAAATGCGCGCGTAATAATAAAAATAATTTCTTCAGCTTTATTCATTTTCAGAATTATCGCACAAGGTCTTACCTTAATCTGAAATGGCTGAGGGATAGTTGTTTTTGAAAACTTATACCCCGTATTATTTGATAATCATCTTTATCTCTGAAAAGGTCGTGTATGAGTAATTTTCTGCTATTAGCCCTGGCGGTGGTGTTATTGTTAACATCATTATTTTGTGGTCTGTCATATGTTAAAGACAGAAGGAAGCTTAAGATGCGTTTTAACAAAACCCGGCGTTAATGGGTTGCTATTGAGGATAGCGCAAGGGCGATGGCCGAGAATCGCGCCAGCTCTTGCTTAGTATCAATCTGGAATTTTTTCATGATGTTTATTTTGTGTGAAAAAACCGTCTTATGGCTGATGCCCAGCTCTTGCGCTATCTGTTGATTGTTCATTCCCGTTTTTATCGCATCGATAATATAAAGCTGCGATTTGGTCAATGTTAGTCGCGGGCATTTAAGGCAGCGTCTGCTGTCTTTTTCCGCCCCCCCAGCGACGGGTTTACTTAATGCCGTCAGACGGTTTGCAATTTGCTTTTTAATGCTGCGGAGATTGGCGTTGATACTGATAAAACAGGCATCACGCAGACAAAGCGGCAAACGGTCAACCCGGGCACAGCTGTCGCTGGGGACAAAAACAAAGACAGGCGTCTGTTGCGGTATCTTCTTGAAGTACGGGTGACACAGGTAATGTTCACCGGTTTCCATTTCCGTAAAAAGCACATCAGTCTGGCTAATGATGTCAGATGAATATTCGTGAAGGGAAAAGGGCGTACAGATATTTTCTTCGATTGCGATCTCGATCAGTAGCTCGCAAATTCCCCGTTTCAGATAAATATTTTCAGTGTTAATTAAAAAATCAGGCATAGTGATGATGAACGCGAAATGGATTAAGGTTGATAAAATTCTTTGAAGCAAATTTGTTTTGCGAATATGGGCTTAGGATATTTCTAATAACAAACAAAAGCAATAAGTCCAAAATTGGACTTATTGCTGTGCGGATGATATAAGATTTTTAAAATCAGTGAGTTACGTATATGAGTCGCATAGAAGTTGTCGGCAATTTGGCACAAACTGCTTAAATTGCTTATATTGCATGCGTTAATTCTGGTCTCAAATATATTAATCAAAGTAATTTATTCACTGTGTGAATTGCTATTTCAAAAATACGTTGTGCAGGCGCGGATCCTCGATGAGATCGCGCCTGAGCGAAGCCAGGAGTTGTCTTTGACAAAAAGGGAGCGAGGTATAGTCCCGCCGCTGCGGAGGGTGAACAGCAACGGCGTACAAAAGAATCAGTTATCGGGGTTGTTGGAAATGCCTTTCCAGACCATCCCCAGGCCGAGCAACATCGACGCGAAGAGGGCGAACAGGGTGGTGGAGATAAAAATACCGGTCATGGTGGTGCCTCAGAAAGTGCGTATGCAGGTTATTAGGCACGGGACGGCGAGAAAGGTTCCTTGCAGGGCTGACTATTTTTCCGTCAGGGTTTGCCGGCTGATGCCAGCAAGGTAATGGCTTGTCAGCGCGCCTCGGGCGGCGGAGCGAGCCGCTGGTGAGGAACGCGCTTATCACTGCAGTCGTAAAGGGCAAAACGGACGGTGGGGGTGGTGGCACGGTCCGGGCGTTGACATCCCTTTGAACAAGTTATATATACATGTCGCTTCTGTTTATTGAATGTTAAACAGCATCAGTTATGGGACTCAGAAGCGCCACTGCCCCCGCCGTCGGGCGGGGGTCATTCTGCCACCCGGCCTGGTTATTTTTTCCTGTGGCGAGTGATAAAAAATTTTATTTTCGCTCTTGAAAAATGCACTGCAGATATTATTTTATATAGCGGACAAGCAATGCTTGCCTTTATGTTGAGCTTTTGAATGGATATTCAGGAGGTTAATTATGGCACTCAAAACCTTGTCAGCACTCCCTGTTTTCGCTGATTCTCTTTTTGCCGATCGTTTCAACCGCATTGACCGTCTTTTCAGCCAGTTAACTGGCGATACGCCGGTGGGCGCCTTGCCGGCCTATGATTTGCAGAAAATAGATGAAAGTAATTTCCTGCTCAGCGTCAGCGTGCCCGGCTGGAAAGATGAGGAACTGGAAATAGAGACAGTCGGCGGTAATCTGCATATTACCGGCAAACGTGGAGAAACTGATTCCGGGACCGACGGTAGCCAGCGCTGGATATATAAAGGCATCCGCCGCGCTGATTTCCAGCTGAGTTTCTCGCTTCCTGAACATGCCCAGATTAATCAGGCACAGCTGGATAGTGGGATCTTAAAGGTGACTATCCATCATGAGATCCCGGAAAGCGAAAAACCGCGCAAAATTGCCATTGAGAGTCACGGCCGGGTGATTGAACACAAGGTCTGATTCGGCGACAGTTCAGACGAGTATTCGCTAAGGCCCGCGCAGCGGGCCTTTATTTTTCCACCCGAACTGACGCGATCGGTCTACTGCCGACGAGAGAAATCGATATGCTATTCTTTTAACTGGCGCGATGCTGCTGTTATTCCTTTGATATTTTGTGAGGGGTCTGAATGACAGACGAGATGAGTTACGATGCAAAACCGACCTCAGCGCTAACGGCGGAAGTGGCTCAGATGCTGGTTGCTCGGGGCTGGCGGCTAACCACGGCAGAGTCCTGCACCGGGGGCAATCTGGCGGCGGCGCTCTGTGCTCAGGCGGATACCGCGGCGTTTTATGATACCGGCGTCGTCACTTTCAGCGATGAAGCCAAACGAAACGTGCTGCAGGTTCGTGCGGAAACCCTGGCGGTACACAGCGCCGTCAGCGAAGCGTGCGTCCAGGAGATGTCGGCCGGTATTCTGGCAATGGCTGACGCCGATATCGCCATCGCCATCAGCGGCTACGCGGGACCGGAGGGCGGGGAAGATGGTACCCCCGCCGGCACGGTATGGTTTGCCTGGAATTTTCGCGGCCAGACTGAAACCAAACGGATGTGCTTTGCCGGCGACTGTGAGACCGTGGTGGCGAAAGCGGTACGATATGCCCTGGCGGCACTGAGCGAAAAGCTTGCCCACTGGCAATGACGATGCCCGGGTGCGCGTCCTTACAGGTCCGTTGCCTGGCGCGCTACCGGCCAGCAGATCTCCCCGATGCCGTTAAGGCAGGGTCGGGAAAAGAGAAATCCCTGAAACAGGCGAATGCCTACCGACTGCAGCCAGCACCACTCCTCAATGGTTTCGACGCCCTCGGCGACCACGGTGATGCCGAGATCTTCACAGCAGCGCACGACCGAGGCGACAATCGCCTGTTTGGTGCCGCTAATATGAATATCGCGCACCAGCTCCGCATCCACTTTGATTTTATCAGGCTGAAAGCGGGTCAGGAGCGACAGACCGGAGTAACCGGCGCCAAAATCGTCGATGGCCAGTTTCATGCCGGCCACGCGCAGCGCTTTGAGTACTTTGCGGAACTGGTCGAAACAGGAGATAACCTCCGTCTCAGTCACCTCGATCAAGACCTGTTCTGGCCTGAGACCTGCCGCCAGCAGGTTGTCCATCAGCCAGCCTACGGCGTCAGGATGGTTATACAGCGAGCCTGGCAGCAGGTTGACCGCCAGTTGCTGTTTGCCGAGCGGAAGGCGGGCGGCGAGAGAGAAGGCAAACGCTTTGCTCTCAAGGTCGAAACGGTAGCGATCTTCCGCCGCAATGGCGGCAAACATTTCCACGGGTGAGCCGCCGGTTGGGCTGCGGATCAGGGCTTCAAAGGAAGAGACCCGCCTTTTGGCCGGCTGGACGATGGCCTGCAGGGCGAACTGGCAGGGCTGATCCGTCAGGTTGCGCGGCGAGGCATTGCCCACTGCGGGAGTCATCGACCAGCGAGAAGGCTGCAGAGACTCGGGCAGGCAATAGCGCCCGCCGTCGGCGATAAAGGCGCTAATCAGTCTGAACATGCGGTCATTGATCGGCTCAGTTTCACCAAAGGTGCTGAAGCGCAGGATCTCTTCTACCGCAGCATCATTCTCATGATAGCGGAGATCCAACATCCGCATACCGACGTCCCGAAAACGGCGATAGGCCGAGTAGTCGCGCATCAGCTCCACCACATCGCGATGTCGTGGGTCGAATTGTATTTTGCTGAATAACGACTCGAGGATCTCCTCATTTCCTTCCAGTACCTGGAAAAACTGCTGACCATTAAACAGCAGAATGCCGGTTATCCCGAGGGGCATATTTTTTCCGCTGGCGCGATGAATAAGGGCGTCAAGATCGGTCAGTGGCCGGGCTGGATCAACCTGGCTGCGGTAAATCAGGGTGGTTAGCATAGTCGTTCCGTTCGCTGTGGCAGAGCGCGATGGCCTGTACAGAGCGTAAAAAGGGAGGTTTGGCTTTGTCCACAAGGAGGAAGCCCGCTTTTCTGACATTCAACCAACCGTGATGTCCGCTACGCGGAACGGGATATTCACATGGTGATTCCTTTCACTCTACAGGGAATCGGATGTTTAGCTATCTTTTTCTCAATATCGTTGCTAAAAGACAATAACAGGCCATACATTTCTTCTAAAACTCGGGGGCGGAGACTGAACTTAGCGATTAAATAATGGCTGTCAGGAATTATCCTACCACGCTATGACGTGTTCTGGAAAAAAAGAAATGAGCTTGCATGGATAATATGAGGTCAATATTATCTATGCCAATCAAATTCTTTTTATTTTTCGAGGTTGTCATGGGTGATTTGCTTATTGTTTTATGTTTGGTTTTTTGCCCCATTATTTCTTTGTGGAGCGGTATTTCCTATATTAAAGAGAGGCGTAAAAGACGTTATGTCTTCCGTTCCAGAAGATAATGAGTTAGCATAATAATATTTTACGAGGTTAACGTCTGGCGAGTATCTGGACAAGATTGTTGAATTGCTGACGACTCTTTAAATGGAACTTATTCATAATGTTCTTTTTATGCGAATGGATCGTTTTGTGACTAATTTTTAGTACAGTGGCAACTTCATGCGGACTCAGGCCAATGCTGAACGCGTAGATGACTTTGGTTTGCGCGTCGCTCAATGACTTACAGGGACAATTTATGCAGCGACGCAGACGATTAAAGGGAGAGCCATGCTGTTCCGTTAAGGGGCGTTGAATTGCATGACCTATCACCTCCTTAAGAAGATGAACGGCGGTATGCGGGTGTATAAATACCGCATGCTTAAAACAGTTGGGTAAGTGATCGATGACGGTAACCTCTTCATCATTCAGGAAAATAAAAAGTTGATAATTCTCTGTAGCGTGCTGTAAAAGTTCATGGCATAAGTACCATTCTCCCGCCACCATTTCCGTGAATATGACATCGGCTTGTGCAATCGACGCCGGCTTCCATTGCTGAGAAAACTGATAATGCGATCGCTCGCACGCCTGCATCGTTTCATTGACCAGTTCGGCAATCGCGACCCGCAGATAGTGATTTTTTATATTGAACAAAAAATTCGTCATATAACTTCCCTGTTGGGTATTAAAATGATATCAGGATAAATTAAAACATATAATGGCAATGCGCTGAATTTTTTTAGACGAGATAATCTAAGGGATGTTTTACACTAATGCAATATTCGCTGGAGAAAGTGGGATAACGGCAGATGAGCATACGAAAGTTCCTAATAAACAAAACGTTAATCATATGTCTGTTAGGGTTTTTCACTGATAATTATTTTTTTATTTTTGCCGTGCATAAAAAGCTTAGTGCTGTCCGCCGCCTGTTGTTAAAATTAGAGGAGGAGAAGACTACAGGAAGTATGCGGTATCTATGAAGCAGATGCTCTATTTAAAAATGCTGGCGTGGCTGGAAGATAATATCTACTGTAACCCGTCTATCGATGACCTGGCGCAGTATATGGGGTATTCGCGCCGGTTTGTCTATGAGGTGTTTTATCAGTATGGTCAGTTACCCATTGGGCAGTATATCCGGCTGCGGCGGTTGACCATCGCGGCGGTGAGTCTGCGATTAACACGGCAACCGATCGCCGCCATTGCCTGGCAGTTAAGCTATGACTCGCCGCAGACTTTTTCCCGGGAGTTTAAGAAGCGCTTCTCGCTCTCGCCACGGGAATACCGTTGCGCCGTGCACTGGGACACGGCTTTGCTGTTAAAGAAATTCGACCCGGAGGGTGAGAGCCTGCCTCAGGCCCGTTTCTGTTCACTGCCCGAGAGGGTCTATCGTGGCTCTCCAATGAAGTATGAGCTGCGCCTGTCGGATATGGTATTGCAAAGCACGTCGAAGACGGCTGTCAGACAAAAGGTTGACCGTTTTTTTACCGCCGGCGGTGGCCGTCTCTCTGTGTTATCCGATTATTATGCGGCGAGAAACAATGAGCTTAACGTCGAGGTTAACGCTTTTGTCGGTTGTCATCGGGAGCGAGGGGCGCTGCCCGCGCTGACGACGAACAGCACGTTGACGACAAGGCCTGGGCTGTATGTTGGCGTTGAATTCTATGGCAGTTGGGCGCGTTACGCCCGTTTATCCAGCGATCTGTATATGGAGTTGCTGCCAGCGCTGGGAGCAAGCCGCCGGGAGGGGGTCGACATTGAATGCTTTCTCGAGCGTCATACGGAAGGTGGGCCAGCGGCGGAAAGGCGCTATCGCGTACGCTATTTTATTCCGGTGACGCTGTCTGGTGAGGTGACAGCGCGGCCAGCGCCCGGCTAACTGACAGATGACAAATAAAGGTGGCCCGGTGGCCACCTTTCACGAATATCACAACACAAACCACAGCAGCCAGGTGATCAGAAAGCCCGTCACCCCCATGATGGTCGTCAATACGGTCCAGGTTTTTAACCCGTCCGGCACCGAGAGCCCGAGATAGCGCGTTACGACCCAGAACCCGGCATCGTTGACGTGCGATAACCCGAGCGAGCCGAAGCAAGTCGCCAGCGTCACCAGCACCAGCTGTATCGGATCCAGCCCGATGACCGCCTGAGACAGCAGACCGGAGGTGGTGAGGATCGCCACGGTGGCCGAGCCCTGCGAGGCCCGGAGTACCAGCGAGAGCAGGAAGGCGGCGGGCATCAGCGGCAGATGAATTGTCTCCAGCGCCTCGGCTAAGGCATTGCCGATGCCGGAGGCGACCAGTACGCCGCCAAAGGCGCCGCCGGCGCCGGCGACGAGGATCACATCCGCCGAAGAGGGGATCGCGCTGCCGGTGACTTCGCCCAGCTTTTTCAGGCTCATCCGCCGACGGATGCCCAGCGTCCAGCTGGCCAGGCCCAGGGAGATCAACAGGGCGACCGGTGGGGTACCAATGACGGTCATCAGCTGGCGAACCGCGTTTTCCGGCAGCAGCAGTGCCTGACACAGCGTCCCGGAAACAATCAGCATAATGGGCACCACGATCAGTCCACCGATAACCAGCGCATTCGGCGGCGGCAGACGGGTCTGCTGCGCGTTAACCGAGAGGTCCGGCACTTCAGCTGTTTGCTGCTGTTCCAGCACGTTAATCGACAGATGATAATGGCGCCGATTGATAAACCGGGCGACAAAATAACCCACGATACCAACGACTATCGATACTCCAATCCCCGCCAGCATCAGCCAGCCCACATCGCTATGCAGAATGCCTGCCGCGGCCGCTGCGCCAGGATGGGTGGGCAGCGCGACGTGCACGGTTAACATCACTCCGGCCATCGGCAGGCCAAACTTCAGCGGCGACACGTGGGCGACTTTGCTGAAGCCGTAAATTAACGGAATGATGATGATAAAGCCGACTTCAAAAAAGACCGGCGTGCCGAGAATAAAAGCCACGATGGTTAAGGCGGCAATGGTCCGTTTTGCGCCCAGTACGCCGGTCAACGTTTTCGCCAGCGATTCGGCGCCGCCGGACATTTCAATCAGCACCCCCAGCATTGAGCCCAGAATAATAATGCTGGCGATGTGACCAAGCAGGCCGCCCATGCCTTTTTCAATGGTGGTAATAATTTTATCTGCCGGAATGCCGGTGGCGAATGCCACCAGCAGGCTGACGATCAGGAGCGCCACAAAAGGATGCGCTTTCGCTTTGATCACCAACAGGAGCAACAGCACTACGCTGGCTAACGCAATAAGTAACAGCGCCGATGTCGACATAGGTTTGCCTCGGGTATTAACAGGTGTACAGAGAGTTATTTTTTTAGAAAACGGTGTTTATTTTTTCCGGTAGGGCGAGAACCACCCCAGCCCGGAAAGCGTGTCTGCTCGGGGGATATATTCGCAGCCGATCCAGCCGTCATAACCGGTTTTATCCAGTAGCGCATAGAGCCACGGATAGTTTATTTCGCCCTCATCCGGTTCATGACGGTCGGGCAGGGAGGCAATCTGAATATGGCGATACTGGCCGGCATATTCGGTAATGAGATGGCTTAAATTGCCGTCCACCTTCTGCGCGTGAAACAGATCTAACTGCACCGCGACGTTCGGCCTGTCGACCCGTTTCACCATCTCCAGCGTTTGATATTGGCTGTGGTAGAGATAGCCCGGTTTGGTCTGGGGATTCAGCGCTTCGATGAGTATCCGCTTGTCGTGGCGGGCAAAGCACTCCGCCGCGTAGCGCAGATTATCGATAAGCACGGCCTCGCAGGCTGCGCGATCCATCCCCGGCTGTACCACGCCGGCCATGATATGCACCTGCGGGCAATCCAGCTGGCAGGCATACTCCAGCGCCAGCTGGATCTGCTGGCGGGCCTCGGCGCTTCTGCCTGGCACCGCGGCGAGCCCCCATTCTCCGGCGTTGACGTCGCCGGGTGGGGTATTGAACAGCACCAGCTGCAGCTGGTTCTCCTGCAGGCGCTGTTTAATTTCTCCGGCCTCATACTCATAGGGAAACAGAAACTCCACGGCTTCAAAACCCGCGCGGGCAGCGGCGGCGAACCGGTCCAGGAACGGCAGTTCGGTAAACAGCATGGTTAAATTAGCAGCAAATTTTGGCATGGTTTTATCTCAGTTCATCCACTTCGTCAGTGGTCAGGTAGCGGATCTCACGGTTGCCGAGGGTAAATATCAGCCGCGCGGTCTCTTCCAGCTCTTCGGTATTGTTGGTGGCTTCGCGCAGCGATGAGCCGGTGACCACCGGACCGTGGTTGGCCAGTAAAAAGGCGTTATAGCGGGGCGCCAGACCGGCCAGCGCCTGGGCAATACGGTCATCGCCCGGCCGGTAGTAGGGAACCACCGGGACGTCGCCGACACGCATCACCACATAGGGGGTAAAGGGACGAATACAGTTGTGCGGATCGAGCCCCTGCAGGCAGGAGAGCGCGGTCAGATAGTGGCTGTGCAAGTGGACGATCGCCTTGCAGGCCGGGTTGTGCAAATAGACCGCCCGGTGAAAAGTGACCTCTTTCGACGGTTTGTCGCCGGAGATCCATTCACCTTGCAGCGTCACCACCGACAACCGCTGCGCCTGCAGTTCGCCGAGGCAGGAGCCGGTCGGCGTCGCCAGCAGATTGCCGTCCGGCAGCAGCAGCGACAGATTGCCGGCGGAGCCGGTGGCATAGCCGCGGCTAAACAACGAGGCGCCAATCTGCACCATTTCATCTCGCAGCTGTTGCTCAGTCATGACGAAACTCCTGCTGGGCACGGGCAAAGAAGTGGATATCGCCGAAGTTACCTGACTTCAGCGCCAGGGAGAGCGGCTGGCGGGTGTCACGCACCCAGGGCACGCCGGGGGAGATGGTCGGCCCAATATGGAACGCCTCGACCCCCAGCGTCTGCGCCACAATGCTCGATGTTTCCCCTCCGGCCACAATAAACCGGGTAAATCCTTTCGCCTTCAGGGCGGCGGCAAGGGCGGCAAACAGCTGTTCCACCCGTTCGCTGCTGGCCTTATCGCCATACTGCGCCTGGATCCGCTGCAGCGTTTGCGGCTCGGTGGTGGCATAGATCATCGGCGCCAGCGGCGCATCGCGCTGCGCGTCCACCCAGTCAGTCAGCGTCCTGACGTAGCTCTCCAGATCGGTAAAACAGGCGCTTAAGTCGACGGCGCGGGCGGGGGCCTGTTCACGATAGGCCGCCACCTGGCTGTTGGTCATCACCGAGCAGGAGCCCGAGAGCACCACCGCCGGGCCGGCCAGCGGCATGCCCGCCTGAGCGCTTTCACCCCTGGCGCCATGGCGTTGCGCCCAGTCGCGGGCGAGGCCGATGGCGAGACCGGAACCGCCGGAGACCAGCTTCATCTCTCGCAGCGCCACGCCCTGGGTGAGCAAATCCTGTTCACTGAGGGCGTCGAGCACCACATAGCGCACCGCCGGATCGCTGATTGTCGCCAGCGCGGTGGCGACCGCCTCGGGCCCCCGGGCGACAATCGGCCAGGCAATCAGCGCGGCTTTTCCGCGCCCCTGGCGCTCAATCAAGCGGCCCAGGTGCGCATCCTCCATCGGCGTCACCGGATGGTGGCGCATCCCGGACTCATTCAGCAGTTGCTCGCCGACAAACAGATACCCCTGATAGACCGTGCGGCCGTTCACCGGCAGCGCCGGGGAAATCACCGTCCGCGTCTCACCCAGCTCGGCCAGCAGGGCGTCCAGCACCGGGCCAATGTTGCCCTCCGCAGTGCTGTCGAACGTGGAACAGTACTTGAAGTAGAATTGCTGACAGCCCTGGGCCTGCAGCCAGCGCAGCGCGGCCAGCGACTGGCTGACGGCGCTTTCCGCCGGGCAGGAGCGGGTTTTCAGGCTGATGACCACCGCCTCGCTGGTCAGCGGAAGATCGCGGGTCGGCACGCCATTCAGTTGCACCGTCGGCATGCCGTTGCGCACGAGGAAGCTGGCGATATCCGTGGCGCCGGTGAAGTCATCGGCAATGACACCAAGCTGCATGTTGTCTCTCCTCACTGTTTGTGGCCCGGTAGGGTGATGCCGTTGAAAATCTTGATCACCGCGCTGTCATCTTCCCGGCCGAATCCGGCATTGCTGGCGGAGGTGAACATATTTAGCGCGGTGGTGGCGAGCGGCAGCGGGAAGGTCAGCGCCCGGGCGGTGTCATTCACCAGACCGAGATCTTTGACAAAAATATCGACGGCGGATTTTGGCGAGTAATCGCCATCCAGGACGTGCTGCATGCGATTCTCAAACATCCAGGAATTACCCGCCGCGTGCGTCACCACGTCATACAACGTCTCCAGCGGGATCCCGGCGCGGGCGGCAAGCGCCATCGCTTCGGCGGCAACAGCGATATGCACCCCAGCCAGCAGCTGATGAATAATCTTTACCGTCGAGCCAAGGCCGATGTCGCTGCCGATGCGGTAGACTTTGCCGGCCACGGCGTCCAGTACCGGCGCGAGGCGGGCAAAGGCGGCATCGCTTCCGGAGGCCATCACCGTCATGTCGCCAGCGGCCGCTTTCACTGCGCCGCCCGATACCGGCGCGTCAAGCATCAATAGCTGGTATTCCGCCAGCGCCACGGCTATCGCCTGGGCATCGGCGGAGGCGATGGTGGACGACACCATCACGACGGTGCCGGGCTTCAGATGGGCGGCGAGGCCGGTTTCGCCGAACAGGATCCCCCGCACCTGGGCGGCATTGACCACCAGCAAGACGACCGCATCCAGGTCAGCGGCGAAAGGCACCGCGCTGGGGCCCGCGCCTTTGGCGCCCGCCGCCAGCAGTGCGCGACAGTTGTCGGGGTTGATGTCAACGCCCCAGGTGTTCAGGCCCGCCTGCAGGCAGGCGCGGGCGGCGCCCATGCCCATTGAACCCAGTCCAATCACGCAGACGTTAGTGTGTGCAGCCATGATGGTCTCCTTGTGAATATTCGTTAATTAATGTGATTTAATGATAGAATAAAGCGTTATAATGTGAATTTATGTGAGGGCTATCACGAATAACCTACATGAATATAAAAAATTCACAGGCGGAAAGAGGCTGCACAACGGCGATTCTTGCCCTAAAATAGCGTAAAAACAGCGGCAAAGCGCGATAACAACACAGGGTGTCGCCAGGTCCGCAGCCCGAGTGGTGACGCCTGGTGTGAAAAAATGGTAAGGGGAGAGCGGTGATTCCAATAGAACGACATCAGCGTATTTTAGCCCTGGTGGAGCAGCGTGGGGCGGTAAGCATCAATGAGCTGACGGAGATCCTCGGCGTGTCCCATATGACCATCCGTCGGGACGTCAGTAAACTGGAGGAACAGGGGCTGCTGGTCAGCGTCTCAGGCGGCGTGCGCGCCGTCAGCCGGCTGGCCACGGAACCCAGTCATCTGGTGAAAAGCACGCTGCAGAGCGAGGAGAAACAGGCGATTGGCGCGCTGGCGGCGAGTCACATCGCCAAAAACAGCTGTATCTATCTCGATGCCGGGACCACTACCCTGGCGCTGGCGCGGGCGATCCTCGACCGGGATGATCTGCAGGTGGTGACCAATGATTTTGAGATAACCCAACTGCTGATCGATGCCAGCCAGTGCGGCGTGATCCACACCGGCGGCACGCTGTGCCGGGAGAATCGCTCCTGCGTGGGCGAATCGGCGGCGCGAACGTTACGCCACCTGGCTATCGATACGGCCTTTATCTCCGCCAGCGGCTGGGACAGCCGCGGTATTTTCACCCCTGATGAGAACAAGGTTACCGTCAAGGAGACCGTCAGCCAGGTCAGCGCGAGAAGCATCCTGCTGTGCGACAGTTCGAAATACAATCAGGTGGCCACCTTTATGGCGTTACCCTTGACCCGGTTCACCACTATTATTACCGATCGGCATCTGTCCGATGCCGCCGCCAGTCATATCGCCCGGCACGCCTGCGAGGTGCTGCGGGCCGGCTAACGCACGGTACCGCCGGGTTAGCGTTGCCAGTGCTCGATCAGCGCTGCGCCGATCCCGGCGATATGTTGATTACGCTCGGCCATACTCGCCGGGGTATCCCGCAGATAGAGCACCACAATGCGCTCCGGTTTGCCGTCCGGGCCGAGCAGGGCGACAATGCCGCGCGCACCCCGTTCGCCAGCCCCGGTTTTGTCGGCGATAAACCAGCCCGGCGGCAGCACGGCGCGGATCAGCGGGCCGGCAACCCGATCGTCCACCATCCACTGCAGGAGTTGCTGTTGCGAACGGGCGCTCAGATGCTGCGCGGTCAGTAGTTTGCGCAGCGTGGCGGCCATGCTGGCCGGGGTGGTGGTGTCGCGCGCGTCGCCGGGAAGCGCCTCATTCAGTGCCGTTTCCCAGCGGTCAAGACGGGTGACGTTGTCACCGATCTGGCGCAGAAAGGCAGTTAATCCCGCGGGGCCGCCGACGGTGGCCAGCAGCAGATTGCCAGCGCTGTTATCGCTCAGGGTGATGGCGGCGGCGCAGAGTTCGCCGATCGTCATCCCGTCGACAAGGTGTTTTTCGCTGACCGGGGAGTAGTCCACCAGATCCTGCTGGCGGTAGTGGATCCGCCGATCCAGTTGTTCGAGCCCGGCATCCACCCGCGCCAGCACCGCGCCGCACAGCAGCACTTTAAAGGTGCTCACCATGGGAAAGCGTTCATCGGCGCGCCAGGCGGCCAGCGTGCGGCCGCTGGCCAGATCCATTTCCACCATCCCCACGCGGCCCGACAGCTGGCTTTCGCTTTGTTTAATCTGCTCAAGCGGCTGTGGACCGGCGTCTACCGCCAGTGGCAGGGTGGCTAACAGGGAGATAACACACAGGCGAACATAACGCATAACCGCAATACTTCCTTGAGTGAGGGCCGATAAGGGCGAGCAAAGGGGCGACAAATAAGAATAACCCGGCGTTTTGCTGATTCACAATTCCTCTTTTTTCCTTCATCATTTGTCATCTTTTATTTCGAATAATCAATATTTAGCCCAGCCTCAGCACGCTATTTTTTGACTCAAGGCCGCGATGAACTATAAGAAAGTACGTAATGCCGCACTCAGGCTGGCGCCGTTTGTTGACGACAATGCCCGCCGGACTCCGCGGTTCGCCAATGATATACGCCATCCCGGGAGGAACTGGTGCACCCGATAATTAAGGTCATGCTGGTGGGAGGTAAGGCCGACGGGCTGTTGGTCAGCGTCGCCGATGACGCGACCGAGGTCTCGGTGACGCCTGCTCAGTACGGTGCCCCATCCGGGCAACCGCTGAGCTATCGTATTGTCAGTCAAACCATTGACGATGAACGCTATTATTTTGGCGTCTTCAGTGAAGCCCATCAGGATAGCGACAAGCTGACGCGGGTCGCCCTGACCCGTGGAATGAAAAAAATGTTCTGTTAAACCCTGCCCGAATGAGGGCGTGAGAGGGTATCCCTGGCGCCGCTCTGCTACTGTGGCAGCCTTCTATTTCCAGGGCAGGACCTATGATGATTCAGTACATCCGTATTCAAAACTTTCGCTCGGTCAGGGATATCGCGCTGGAGCTCGGGCCGCTGAACATTGTCTTCGGCCCCAACGGCTGCGGCAAATCCAATATTTATAACGCCATCCACCTGCTGACCGCCGCCGCTGACGGCAGGCTGTCGGGGTTTATCAGCGAAGAGGGCGGTCTGGAGAATATGATGTGGTCCGGGGAGCGTTCGCCCGTTGATCGTCATCCCCGCCGTCTGCAAATCGCCTGCCGGACCGACAGCTTCGATTATGAGCTGCAGATAGGCTTCCCGGAAAAATTGCCCTATCCGACGCAGTTCATGCTCGATCCCATCGTTAAAGAAGAGAACATCTGGCTGGCCGGCTACTCCCGCCGGCCTTCCTCCCGCGTACTGCAGCGTAAGAATCAGGCGGCGTTTCTCGTCGATGTGACGGGGGAGAAAAGTACGTTCACTGAGAGCATCTATGAAAACGAGTCGGTGTTCGGTCAGCTCGGCGAACCGCATCGTTTTCCCGAGGTGTCGCGGGTGCGGGAAACCCTGCGCCGCTGGCGGTTTTATCATGAATTCGCTATCGGCCGCCATTCGCCGCTGCGTCAGCCGGCCGTGGGGTACCGTTCGCCAGTGCTCGACAGCGATGGCCATAATCTGGCGCCCGCCTTTCAGACCATTGTCGAGATCGGCGCGGAAGAGATTTTGCACGAGATCCTCGCCGACGCCTTTCCTGGCTGCCAGTTTTACTGTGAAAACGAGCAGTCACGTTTCGCCCTGAAAATGCGTCGCGAGGGGATCCGCCGCCCGCTGCTGGCGGCGGAGATGTCTGACGGTACGCTGCGCTTTCTGTGCCTCGCCGTTGCGCTGCTCAGCCCGCGCCCGCCGGCCTTTCTGGCGATCAATGAACCGGAGAACAGCCTGCATCGCGACATGTTGCCCGCGCTGGCCCGGCTGATTATCGAGGCCTCGCGCTACAGCCAGATCTGGCTGACCAGCCACTCGGCAGAGCTGGCGGAGCTGATTGCCGCCGGGGCGCCTTGTCAGCGCTATGCCCTGGAGAATCGCGGCGGGGAGACGCGGATTGTCGAGTGAATCCCGTCGTCCCTGACGGGGGCGCCGGAGTCAGGCGGGGGTCTGCGTCCCCGCTGCAGGCAGCAGATTTTTCCCGCCCCGTAAGGTAAAGAACGAGAGCAGGGTGAAGCTCAGGGTGATACACCCGAGGATCAGATAAGCCTGATGGAAGCCGACGGTGTCGTACATCCGGCCGACCCAGGCGGAAAGCACCACCCCGGAAAGCTGTTTCGACAGGTTAAAGCCGATCAGAAACAGGGTGGCCGAGAGCCGCGGGTTAAAGGCGGAGGAGATATATTTAAAGGTCCCGACCAGCAGGAAGGGGATCTCAAACATATGCAGCATCTTGAGGATCACCACCTCCACCGCCGATGAGGCAAAAGACGACCCGAGAATACGCACCGACATGATCATCCCCGCCGTCAGCAGGGCGTTTTTGGCGCCGATGCGGTTAACGATGGCCGGGGCGCAGAACATAATTAGCGCGTTGAGCAGCTCGCCGCCGGTGGTAACAAAGCCAAACACTTCGGTCCCGCGCTGCGGGCTGGCGAAAAAGCTTTTGAAAAAGTTGGCGAACTGCTGGTCAAACACGTCATAGACGCTGGCGACGCCGATCACATAGACGATAAAGCCCCAGAAGCGCGGCATACGCAGCAGCTCTGCCGCCGTGCGCAGCGAAAAGGCCTGGCGATTGGCGCCCAGCGCCTCGATAACCTCGGCGCTGTTGCTGCTTTCCGGTCGCGACAACCAGAGCAGCAGACCGAGCACCAGCGCAAAACCGGAGGCGATCCAGAAGGTGATGTTGGGATCGATGCCGAACAGCACGCCGGTTATCGAGGCGCACAGCGCCCAGCCGACGCAGCCTGCGACCCGCACTTTGCCATATTCAAAGCGGTTGGCCCGGCTGACGCGCTCGATATAGGCTTCCACCGCCCCGGAGCCGCTGGAGAAAACAATCCCCAGATAGATCCCGCCCGCCAGCGCCCCGGCGATAATATTCATTTGCAGCAGCGGTGAAAAAACGAAAATAAAGAACGGTGCGAACAGAATTAACAGCACCGTAATAGTCCAGAGCAGATGTTTGCGCAGGCCGAGCTTATCCGACATCAGGCCGAACACTGGCTGAAAAATAATCGCGAATAACGAAATAGACGAGAAAACGATCCCGGTTTCCGTTTTGGTTAAATGGTTAACGTCCGCCAGCCACACCGGAAAAAATGGAAAGTAGGCCGACATAATGAAATAGTAAAAGAAAAAGAACAGCAGGAAATAGACAAAATTATGCCGTTCTCGTGGCGCCAGTTCAGAGAATTTCATCACCATGATCCCTTGTTATTCTGTTTGTAGGGTGGGGGCTGTCGCCCCCACGGATTAAAGGCAACGCAATGAGACCTCGTACTGCCAGCGCGTTTGGCTCAGGAGCCACTGCGGTAGCACGCTGGGGGTCCAGGAGTCATCGCCTCCCACCCCCATATGCAGGCCGTCGAGGGTGATCCACACGCCGTCTTCGGCCTGCATCTTGTGCCAGTGGTCGGTCTCCATCAGCTGACGGGTGCTCCACGGCTGAACGGAGAAGTGGAAATGCCCGCTGATGTGCCAGCGTCCCCAGTCCAGCGCCTGGGTATCGCAGCGCAGGCCGTTTTCCGTCGGGAAGATGTAGGGCGTCGTCATCGCCGTCAGCGGCTGCTCCCAGCGGGCGAAGCAGGCGCTGCTCCGCCGGTCGGGGTAGTTCTCATGCGGCCCCAGCCCCAGCCAGCTCACCGGCGCCTGCTGATCCGCCACCTGGAAGTGCAGCCCGACCCGCGGCAGCGGCGGCAGGGTTTCTGCCCGTTCGCCGTCCACCGCCAGCCGCAGCGTACCGTCCGCGGTGAAGTGCATGCGCCAGTGGCTGACAATCACTACCTCTTCGCCGCGCAGATAGTGCCAGCGGCAGTCGACGAGGGTTTCATTTGCCAGGCGCTGCGCGTCGCACTGGACGCAGTGCGCCTCAAGATCGTACAGGCCGGCGCTTTTCCAGCGCTCCACCCAGGCGTTGGGGTCGATACGCTCTACTTCGCTGACCCCGATGTCGTTGTCGAGCGGCGCGCGAATAAACTGGTCACGCAGGGGGGTCAACAGCTGCTCCTGACCGCCAACCGACCAGCGGCTCAGCAGACCCGTCCGGCGATCGATGGTCCAGCATTGCGAACCGGCGCGGATCTGCCAGACCTCGTCGCTGACGATAAGATCCGGAGCGCCGGCAGGCACGGTGGGCGCCGGCAGCGCCAGCGGGGCGGGCAGGGGAAACTGTTGCCAGGCGACGCGGTGATCCGCTTCTGACCAGTCGGTCGCCCGGGGCTGGGTCACCTCCAGCGTCAGCCACACCGCGCGGGCGCCTTCAGGCAGGATCAGGCTGTCGAGCAGCGTTATCTCGTCGCTGCCCTCAGGGGGCAGCGCAAGGGTCAGGTTGCCGTGATACAGGGTTTCACCGGCCGACTGCACCTGCCAGCGCACCACTTCGTTATCGGTTGGACGGAACAGGTATTCGCTGGTGATGCGCACCCGCAGCGGCGAGGTCGACAGCAGCGTGAACTGAAAATATTGCTGGGCGTGCTTCGCCTCCACCAGCGACGGATGCGGCGTGCGATCGGGAAACACCAGACCATTCATACAGAACTGGCGATCGTTAGGCTTATCGCCAAAGTCGCCGCCATAGGCCCAGCCGACGCTGCCGTCGTCAAAGATTTTGCGGATCGCCTGATCGGCCCAGTCCCAGATAAACCCGCCCTGCAACCGCGGATACTCGCGGAAGGCCTGCCAGTAATCGGCGAAGTTGCCGAGGCTGTTGCCCATCGCGTGGGCATATTCGCAAAGGATCAGCGGCCGCTGCTCGCCGGGCAGGCTGATCCATTTTTTGATCCCCCATTTCGGTACCGCCGGGATCGGCTGGTCGCGTTCGACGCGGGCGTACATCGGACAGATAATATCGGTGGCGGTGGTATCCGCGCCGCCGCCCTCGTACTGCACCGGACGGCTCGGGTCGTTGCGTTTCAGCCAGTGGTACAGCGCTTCGTGGTTGCCGCCGCCGCCGGACTCGTTGCCCAGCGACCAGATGATAATGCACGGATGGTTGCGGTTGCTCTGTACCATCCGGGTGACGCGGGCGCTGAAGGCTGGCAGCCACGCCGGATCGTCGGACAGCCGATTCATCGGCACCATCCCGTGGGTTTCAATATTAGCTTCATCGACCACGTACAGACCGTAGCGGTTGCAGAGTTCATACCAGCGCGGCGCGTTGGGGTAGTGCGAGCAGCGCACGGCGTTAAAGTTGTTCTGCTTCATCAACAGAATGTCCTGCACCATATCCGCCTCGGTGACCACCTGACCGCGCAAATGATGATGCTCATGGCGGTTAACGCCGCGGATCAGCAGCGGTTTGCCGTTAAGACGCAGCAGGCCATCGACAATCTCGATGCGGCGAAAACCGATGTCCCATGCTTCGGCCTCCAGCAGTTCGTCGCCGCGCCACAGGGTGACCACGGCGCGATAACAGTTTGGAGTTTCCGCGCTCCAGTGCGCCGGCGCCGTCACCGCCAGAGCAAAATCGACCCGTTCCGCGTAGTGGCCGCGTTCATCCACCGCCGGGGTGCCTAACGGCTGCCGCCCGGCGGCGACCTGCTCCTCGCCACGCCACAGGCTAACCCCGATGCTGAGCCCGGCAAGGGCCGCCTCTGTCGCTTCGACGGTCGCCTGGACCTGCAGAGTGCCATCGCGGTAGAGGGCGTCGAGGGCTGGCGTCAACTGCACGTCGCATAGCCGTTGCTGCGGCTTATTCAGCAGCCACACCGAGCGGAAAATGCCGCTCATCCGCCACATATCCTGGTCTTCCAGCCAGCTGCCGGCGCTCCAGCGCATGACCATCACGCACAGGCGGTTGTCGCCCGGGCGCAGGAAGGGGCTGAGATCGAACGCTGCCGGCAGGCGACTGTCCTGCGAATAGCCGACCCAGACGCCATTGCACCACAGATGAAACGCCGAGTTGACGCCATCGAAAATAATCTGCGTTTGCCCGTTCTCGCGCCATGTGTCCTCAACCGTAAAGTGCAGGGAATAACAGCCGGTCGGGTTATCCTCCGGCACCCGCGGTGGCGTGGTATCGATGGGATAGCGGACGTTGGTGTAGATCGGCGCGTCATAGCCCTCCATCTGCCAGTTGGAAGGCACTGGCGTGCCGCGGCTGTCCGGCAGATCCTGCGTCAGCCACTGCGCATCGACGGCAAACGGGCTGCGGGCATAAACGAACTGCCACTCGCCGTCCAGCTGACGACGGCGTGTGGAGAGATGGTTATCCCGGGCGGCAAGCTCATCGCGCCAGCTGGCGAAAGCGGGATGCGCCGGCAGGCGGTTAAGGTGGGTAATGGTCTGGTTCTGCCAGTCTTCACGGGCGAGGACGGCGTCAAAGTTGGGCATGTTGCTGTGGCCGGTATCGCTAATTTGCATTTTAATCCCCGGTAAGTCAGAAAATGTCGTTCGCTAAACATGATGATTAACGTTATCGGGTAATTTGTTTTTTCCAGCAATCACGCTGAAAATGAAATGAACAGACGATCACGAAAGCGGGGGCAAAACGCTATTTTTTGTCGCGCGTTAAACATAAAATGTTAGCGCACGACATTGTTATCGCTGAGGAGAAAAGATGCCGCGTCGTACCGCAACCCTTGAGGATGTCGCCCGCGCGGCGGGGGTCTCCCAACAGACGGTCTCCCGGGTGCTGAACCGTCCTGAGGTGGTGTCAGCCCGCACCCGGGAGCAGGTGATCCGCGCGATGCAGACGCTGCACTACGTGCCTAACCGCTCGGCGCAGCTGCTTGCCGGCAAGGCGGCGCCCTCCATCGGGTTAATTACCGCCTCGCTGACGCTGCATGCCCCCTCGCAGATCGCCGCCGCGATAAAAAGCCATGCCAGCCTGCATCAGCTGGAAGTGGCGATAGCGATGCCGGCGCAGGCCGATTTTGTCGCGCTGCAGGCGCGGCTGGATGAGCTACGCGCCCAGCATATTCGCGGGGTGATCGTCAGTCTGCCCCTGGAGAGCGCCACCGCCGAGCGGCTGGTGCAAGAGAACCCGGATATGGCCTGCCTGTTTCTTGACGTCTCCCCGGAGGCCGATGTCTGCTGCGTGCGCTTCGACCACCGCGACGGCTGCGGAGCCTGCGTACGCCACCTGTGGGAGCTGGGGCATCGCGAATTCGGCCTGCTGGCGGGGCCGGAAAGTTCGGTTTCCGCCCGTCTGCGCCTCGCCAGCTGGCGCGAGGCGCTGCACAGTCTGAATATCGCTCGCTCAACAACGGTGTTCGGCGACTGGAGCGCCGCCAGCGGCTGGCAAAAAACGTTCGAGCTGCTGCATCTGCAGCCGCGGATCAGCGCGATTGTGGTGGCGAACGATCAAATGGCGCTCGGCGTGCTCAGCGCGCTCGCCCAGCTTAATCGCAGCGGTAGCCGGGCGGTATCGGTGACCGGCTATGACGACACCGCCGACAGTCTCTACTTCCAGCCGCCGCTCACCACGGTGGCGCAGGACTTCGATCTGCTGGGCAAGCGGGCGGTGGAACGGCTGATCGCCCTGATGGCGGCCCCGCAGCTGCGGATCCGCGAGCTGCTGCCGACCCGGCTTATTGTGCGCCAGTCGGCCTGGCCCGCCGCCGTTGCGGAGGATCAGCAGCAGACCCTCGCGCAACTGAAAGCGCTGGTGGAAAAACTTTAGCGCAGGCCGTTGAGGCTTTATTGAGGTTGACTCTGTTAACCTCGTCATCAAACGTAGAGAGGTCAGGATTATCTGTCTGCGAAAAATGCAAAACACAATCTATCCATGCAAGCATTGATTTACCGCCAGTCATATGGCGGTTTTTTTTTGCCGTCGCCCGCCTCTACCGTTTTCTTCCGTTCGCCTTTCCGCCTGGCATATCCTGCCGCGGCATGCTAGATCTTGCTTCCGGGGCTCCATCCGGGAGACGACGGGAGGCAAGGGTATGATGGTGATAGAGGGTAAAGAGGCGATCGCGCGGGTGGACTGGCAGCGGGTGCGAACCATTATCGCCGAGGCCGGATTGAATGAGCGCGATGTTCAGCAACTGCAGCAGGCGTTCCGCCAGAGCACCTTCTGCTGGTTTGGCTATGAGAACGGCCAGTTGATTGCCGTGGCGCGAGCCATCAGCGACTGTACCTGGAGCAGCTATCTGGCGGATGTGGCGATCGTCCCCGAACGTCAGGGGCAGGGTTACGGACAACAGTTGATGCTGGCCATCCGGGAGCAGTTGCTTCCCTTTGGCAAAATTTTTATCTATGCGGTCGCCGATAAAATTACGTTTTATCAGCGCTTTGGTTTTGCCATGCTGACCACTGGCATGGTCTGCGCCAGCGAGGAGGGCATGCACAACATGCAGGAGCAGGGCTATATCCGTCGGCCCTGAAAGCAGGCGCTCAGGAACGCCTGGCTTAAACGTGTAAACCAGGCGCAGGCTGTCAGAGGGGGCGTTCGAGCACGAAAAGATACGCTTCCCGCGACCAGAACAGGGCGGTGCGGCGGCGCTCCACCGACATGGTTTTCACTTCCCATCCCTCACGGGTATAGCTGCTGAGAAACTGGCTCATCTTGTCAGGGTCCGCCTTGGCTTCGCCAAAAAACAGGCTGCCCAGCAGCCCCTCTTTATAGATCACTACCCGACACTCTTTCTTCATCATCGACCCTCCTGGCGACCCGTTTACTGTGGCCGTCTATTGTCCGTTGCCGCGACGATTTTGCAATCGGAGAAGTAGCAAACTGTTTCCGGTACTGCAGCGGACTGAGCGCGAAGTGCTGGCGAAAATGGTGACGCAGGGTGCCGGCGCTGGCAAACCCGCAGCGCTCAGCGATCTGATCGATGGACATCGTGCTCTCCGTCAGGTGCTGGCGGGCGCGCAGCAGCCGCTCGTCCAGCAGCCAGCGGGCGGGTGTTTTACCGGTGGCCTCCTCAAAGCGGCGCAGGAAAGTGCGTGGTCCCATGCCGGCGCGCTGGGCGAGGGAAGCGACGGTATGGCTGGCGGCAAGATGCTGGTGCAGATAGTCAAACAGCTGCCCAAGGCGCTGGCTCTCCCGGCTGCGGGCTACCGGGCGCAGGACCTGCTGCGCCTGACCGCCGTCGCGATGGGGAGAGACTACCAGGCGGCGGGCGACGACGTTGGCGGCTTCGCTGCCGAAATCCTCGCGCACCAGATGCAGACAAAGGTCGATCCCCGCCGCGCTGCCGGCGGAAGTCATCAGCAAAGCATCGCCCACGTAGAGCACATCTTCCACCACCTGGATCTGCGGGAAACGCGACTGCAGCGCCGCGGTGTAGCGCCAGTGGGTCGTTGCCTGGCGGCCATTGAGCAGCCCGGCGGCGGCGAGAACGAACACCCCGGAACAGATGGAAATAATCCGGCATCCGCGGGCGTGGGCGGCAACGAGGGCGGCGCACAGCGCCTCGGGGACCGGGGCGTCGACACCGCGCCAGCCGGGGACCACAATCGTATCCGCCTGGGCGAGAAGTTCAGGGCCGCCGTCAGTCATCAGGCGGATGCCGCCGGTAGCGCACAGCGGCCCTTCATCGACGGCGGCGACGGCGAACTGGTACCAGTTGTCGCCCATTTCCGGGCGCGGCAGGCCGAAGATCTCCACGGCTACGCCAAACTCAAAGGTGCACAGGCCATCGTAGGCGAGGGCGACCACCTGATGACGTGACGGTGTCACAGAAGGGGTTGTCAGGATGTTAGCGTTTTCTGTCATGGTTGTCGGCAGATCAGGGTGATGGGCGTCAGTAAAGTAGTGTTATCACAGACAAGGAGAAGACGCCATGAGTGTAGTAACCCAATTTCCCCCTGCCACCTCCGCTGAGGCTATCCGCTGGTTCCGCCATAAGTTGCATCTTGAGACCGACTGCGCCGATGTGCACAGCGCCCAGCGTGCCGGCGAGGTCGACTTTGTCCTGCTGCACGTGGTCGGCAGCGAGGAAGCCTTCGCCAGACGTCACTTGCCAGGCGCGCAGCATCTCCCGCACAGCCAGATCACCGCCGAGCGAATGGCCGCCTGGCCGGCGGAGACCCTCTTTGTGGTCTACTGCGCCGGGCCGCACTGCAACGGTGCTGACGTTGCCGCGCTGAAGCTGGCTGAGCTCGGGCGGCCGGTGAAAATGATGCTCGGCGGACTCACCGGCTGGGAAGATGAGGGCTATGCGTTTGTTTCCGGTAAATGAAAATATTTCATGTACCATGAATTATTCTCGTTTGCGACCCACCACTCTGCATGCCAGTATCTGGACATATAGCCATCCAGAAGTCTAAAAATTCAAATAATGAACTATCACGGTGGGCAACTAACGCGCCCACCGCTAAGGAGACAGCATGCAACGTCAACAGGCCCCGTTCCGCGCAGACATCGTCGGCAGTTTTTTGCGCCCGGACAGCATTAAACAGGCGCGTCAGCAGCTGGCTGAGGGGATTATCGACGCCGGTCAGCTACGCGAGATTGAGAATAACGCGATCCGTCATCTGGTTCAGCAGCAATGCGACTGCGGCCTGCATGTGGTCACCGACGGTGAGTTTCGGCGCGCATGGTGGCATTTCGATTTCTTCGATGGCCTGCAGGGCGTTGAACGTTACGATGCCGAGCAGGGGATCCAGTTTAACGGCGTGCAGACCAAAGCGCACGGCGTTCGCGTCACCGGCAAGCTGGCGTTTGGCGACCACCCGATGCTGGAGGACTTCCGCTATCTGAAAAGCATCAGCGGCGACGCGCAGCCGAAGATGACCATTCCCAGCCCGAGCGTGCTGCACTTCCGCGGCGGGCGGAAAGATATTGATGCCACCGTTTACCCGGATCTTAGCGACTACTTCGACGATCTGGCCACCACCTGGCGCGACGCGATCCGCGCGTTTTATGACGCCGGCTGCCGCTATCTGCAGCTGGACGATACCGTGTGGGCCTACCTGTGCTCCGATGCCCAGCGTCAGCAGGTACGCGAGCGCGGCGACGATCCGGATGCGCTGGCGCGCATTTATGCCCGGGTGCTGAACCAGGCGCTGGAAGGTAAGCCGGCCGATCTGACGGTGGGCCTGCATGTCTGTCGGGGTAACTTCCGTTCAACCTGGATCTCGGAAGGCGGTTACGAGCCGGTGGCCGAGGTGCTGTTTGGCGGCGTCAATGTCGATGCCTTCTTCCTTGAGTACGACAACGACCGCTCCGGGGATTTCGCGCCGTTGCGCTTTATTCGTCCCGGCCATCAGCAGGTGGTCCTCGGATTGATCACCACCAAAAATGGCGAGCTGGAGAACCCGCAGGGGGTGAAAGCGCGTCTCGCCGAGGCCGCGCAGTATGTGCCGCTCGAGCAGATTTGCCTGAGTCCGCAGTGCGGTTTCGCCTCTACGGAAGAGGGCAATGCCCTCAGCGAAGACCAGCAGTGGCAAAAAGTCCGTCTGGTGACGTCGATCGCCGCCGACGTCTGGTAATGACTTTCTTAGCGCAGCGTTGCACCGTGATGAGGCAACGCTGCCGTCGCCACCGTCTCCGCCGCCCACCTGTCCCGCATCCTGCTGTTTTCACAACCTGGCACCGTTTTTGCCTTATCACCTCTGGTTAGCTGTTAATTCTTTATTTTTGCGCTACTCAGGAGTGAATCATGCAACGTAGAACGTTATTAAAAGCTTTTGCACTCTCCGCCTCTGTAATGGCTATGGGTCTTTCATTCCAGGCCTATGCCGCCGACACCATCAAAGTCGGGATCATGCATTCGCTCTCGGGAACGATGGCGATTTCCGAAACGCCGCTGAAGGACGTCGCGCTGATGGCCATCGACGACATCAACGCCAAAGGCGGGGTACTGGGCAAGAAGCTGGAGCCGGTGGTGGTCGACCCGGCCTCCAACTGGCCGCTGTTTGCCGAGAAGGCACGCCAGCTGCTGGCCCAGGATAAAGTGGCGGTGGTGTTTGGCTGCTGGACATCGGTCTCACGTAAATCGGTGCTGCCGGTGTTTGAGGAGCTGAACGGCCTGCTGTTCTACCCGGTGCAGTATGAAGGGGAAGAGATGTCCCCCAACGTCTTCTATACCGGCGCGGCGCCTAACCAGCAGGCTATCCCGGCGGTGGAATACCTGCTAAGTGAGGATGGCGGCGGCGCCAAACGTTTCTTCCTGCTGGGGACGGACTACGTCTATCCGCGCACCACCAACAAGATCCTCCGCGCCTTCCTGCATGCCAAAGGGATCCAGGACAAAGATATCGAGGAGGTCTACACCCCGTTCGGCTACAGCGATTACCAGACCATCGTCGCCAATATCAAAAAATTCTCCGCCGGTGGCAAAACGGCAGTGGTCTCCACCATCAATGGCGATTCCAACGTGCCGTTCTACAAAGAGCTGGCTAACCAGGGTCTGAAAGCGACCGATGTGCCGGTGGTGGCCTTCTCGGTGGGGGAAGAGGAGCTGCGCGGCATCGATACCAAACCGCTGGTCGGCAACCTCGCGGCATGGAACTACTTTGAGTCCGTCGATAATCCGACCAACAAAGCCTTCGTCGCCGACTATCGCGCGTACGCCAAAGCGCACAAGCTGCCGAATGCCGATACGGTGGTGACCAACGATCCGATGGAAGCGACCTGGGTGGGTCTGCATATGTGGGCGCAGGCGGTGACCAAAGCGGGCACCACCGATGTCGATAAAGTGCGCGAGGCGATGGCCGGGCAGACCTTCAACGCGCCGTCCGGTTTTACCCTGACCATGGATGCCACTAACCATCATCTGCATAAGCCGGTGATGATCGGTGAAATTGAAGGCAACGGCCAGTTCAACGTGGTCTGGCAGACCGATAAACCCGTTCGCGCGCAGCCGTGGAGTCCGTGGATCCCCGGTAACGATAAGAAACCTGACCATCCGGTGAAAACCGTCAGCCAGTAAGCGCCAGGGCCGGCGGGGCTGGAGCATAGCGCCCGTCGGCCGCTGACCAGAGGAGAACGACATGAACGCATTGCGTCTCATGAATGTGTTGGCGCTACTGCTGATCCTGCTGCCATGGCGGGCGCAGGCCGCGGAGGCGGACGACTTCGTTGCCGCCAGTCGCAGCCAGCAGGCGCAGCTGTTGACCCAGTGGGCGGCAGCGCCGCAGGCGGATCGTCTGCCGCTGCTGCGGGCGTTGACCACCGAGAGCCTGGTGATGGACGACGGAAAACATGCTTTCCGCACCCGACAGGGCGGATTACAGCCATTGGGCGCTGCCGCCGCGCCGCAGGGCGAAACCCGACCGGTCCGTCTGACCAACCGGCTACGCAATCTGGCTGCCGGCGCGCTGGCCAGCCACCTTATTTTAAGTGACAACGTCACGGAGAGAGCTTCCGCCGCACGAACGCTACAGCGGGAAGCGACCCCGGCCATGGCCGCGCTGCTGCAACAGCGGCTGCAGGCGGAAACCGATGATAATGTGCGGGGTCTGCTGGAGGTGGCGCTGGCGCGCCTGCAGCTCACTCAGCCTGAGGCCAGCGCGCGGCTGGCCGCCGTGACGCTGCTCGGCCATTCCGCGGACCCGGAAACCCAGGCGCTGCTGATCCCCTTTACCGATGCCCAGCATGAGCCGGATGCGGCGGTGCGCGAGGCGGCCAGCGACAGCCTGCAAAAGATCAAACATCGTCTGCTGCTCGGCGATCTGCTGGGCCAGGCCTTTATGGGGCTGTCGCTGGGATCGGTGCTGTTGCTGGCCGCGCTGGGGCTGGCGATCACCTATGGCCTGCTGGGGGTGATTAACATGGCCCACGGTGAGATGTTAATGATCGGCGCCTACAGCTGCTGGCTGGTACAGCAGGCGCTGGCGCAGCTCGCGCCGCAATGGCTGGCCTTTTATCCGCTGGTCGCGCTGCCGGTGGCGTTTCTGGTGACCGCCGGGATCGGCATGGCGCTGGAGCGCACCATTATTCGTCATCTGTATGGTCGGCCGCTGGAAACGCTGCTCGCCACCTGGGGGATCAGCCTGATGCTTATCCAGCTGGTGAGGATGCTGTTTGGCGCGCAGAACGTGGAGGTGGCAAACCCGGCCTGGCTCTCCGGCGGCGTGCAGGTCCTGCCGAACCTGATCCTGCCGTGGAATCGGCTGGCGGTGCTGGCGTTCGTCCTGCTGGTGCTGTGTTTTACCTGGCTCATCCTGAACCGTACCCGTCTGGGGATGAACGTCCGCGCCGTGACGCAGAACCGGGCGATGGCCGCCTGCTGCGGCGTGCCTACCGGGCGGGTGGATATGCTGGCTTTTGGCCTCGGCTCCGGTATTGCCGGACTGGGCGGCGTGGCGCTGTCGCAGCTTGGCAACGTCGGGCCTGAACTGGGTCAGGGATACATCATCGACTCGTTTCTGGTGGTGGTGCTGGGCGGCGTCGGCCAGCTGGCCGGCAGCGTGGCGGCGGCCTTTGGGCTGGGCATTTTCAACAAAATTCTCGAACCCCAAATGGGCGCGGTGCTGGGCAAAATCCTGATCCTGGTGATGATTATTCTGTTTATTCAGAAACGCCCGCAGGGTCTGTTCGCGCTGAAAGGGAGGGTTATTGACTGATGAGCCAACCAATCACCTTAACGCTGGCGCAGCGCGCGCCGCGGCCTCTGCGCTGGCTGGGGATCCTGCTGGTGCTGGGGCTGCTGAGTATGCCATTCCTGGCGCTGCTGCCGGCCTCGCATCCGCTGGCGGTGCCGAGCTGGCTGCTGACGCTGAGCGGCAAAATCCTCTGCTACGCCATTGTGGCGGTGGCGCTGGATCTGGTCTGGGGCTATGCGGGCATGCTGTCGCTGGGGCACGGGATCTTCTTTGCCCTCGGCGGGTACGCCATGGGGATGTACCTGATGCGCCAGGCGGCGGGTGACGGTCTGCCGGCGTTTATGTCTTTTCTCTCCTGGAGCGAGCTGCCCTGGTTCTGGTGGGGCACGCAGCATTTCGCCTGGGCGATGGCGCTGGTGGTGCTGGTTCCCGGTCTGCTGGCCCTGGTTTTCGGCTGGTTTGCCTTTCGCTCGAAGATCAAAGGGGTCTATTTCTCGATCATGACCCAGGCCCTGACCTATGCCGGTATGCTGCTGTTCTTTCGCAACGAGACCGGGTTTGGCGGCAACAACGGCTTCACCGGTTTTACCACGCTGCTGGGTTTTCCGGTCACCGCCACCGGCACCCGCGCCACCCTGTTTATGGCCACGGTTTTGCTGCTGTTGCTGACCCTGTGGCTGGGCTCGGCGCTGGCGCAGAGTAAGTTTGGCCGGATCCTCACCGCGGTGCGTGACGCCGAAAACCGGCTGATGTTCTGCGGGTACGACCCGCGCGGCTTCAAGCTGCTGGTATGGACGCTGTCGGCGGTGCTCTGCGGTCTGGCGGGGGCGTTATATGTCCCGCAGGTCGGGATCATCAACCCCAGCGAAATGTCGCCGACCAACTCCATCGAGGCCGCCATCTGGGTCGCGCTCGGCGGGCGCGGCACCCTGATCGGCCCGGTGCTTGGCGCGGGGCTGGTCAACGGCGCGAAAAGCATTTTCACCGTGGCGATGCCAGAGTACTGGCAGCTGTTTCTGGGCCTCATCTTCATCATCGTGACCCTGTTTTTACCCCGCGGAGTGATGGGCCTGCTGCGTCGAGGAGACCGCTAATGCAACCGGATGAAGGACTGTTTACCCGTCAGCTGCCCGGCGATCGCTTTCGCGAACAAACCGATCCGGTGCTGCAGCTGGAGAATATCAACGTCAGCTTTGACGGTTTCCGGGCGCTGACGGATCTGTCGCTGGCGATAGGCGTCGGCGAACTGCGCTGCGTGATCGGCCCCAACGGGGCGGGCAAGACTACCCTGATGGACGTGATCACCGGCAAGACCCGGCCGCAAAGCGGCAAAGCGCTCTATGACCAGTCGGTGGATCTGACCACTCTTGACCCGGTGGCCATCGCCCGCCAGGGCATCGGGCGCAAGTTTCAGAAGCCGACGGTCTTCGAAGCGCTGACGGTGGCGGAAAATCTCGCCCTGGCGATGAAGGGAGATAAATCGGTGTGGGCCAGCCTGCGCGCCCGGCTGAGCAGCGAACAGGACGATCGGCTGAATGAGGTACTGCGCCTGCTGCGTCTCGACGGCGAGCGCTACCGCCAGGCCGGTCTGCTGTCCCATGGCCAGAAACAGTTCCTTGAGATCGGCATGCTGCTGGTGCAGGAGCCGCATCTGCTGCTGCTTGATGAGCCGGCGGCCGGCATGACCGATGCGGAAACGGAGTATACGGCGGAGCTGTTTCGTACCCTGGCTGGACAGCACTCCCTGATGGTGGTGGAGCACGACATGGGATTTGTCGAGACCATCGCCGACCGGGTGACGGTCCTGCATCAGGGCCAGGTGCTGGCGGAGGGATCGCTGCGGGAGGTGCAGGCCAATGAGCAGGTCATTGAAGTTTATCTGGGACGTTAAGGAGCGCCAATGTTACAGGTGAGTCAGCTACATCAATACTACGGCGGCAGCCATATTTTGCGTGGGGTGGATTTTTCCGCCCGTCAGGGCGAAGTCACCTGCCTGCTGGGGCGCAATGGCGTCGGTAAGACCACGCTGCTGAAATGCCTGATGGGGCTGATCCCGGCGCGCAGCGGTGAGGTACGCTGGCAGGATCAGAACATCACCCATCGCAAACCGCACCAGCGGGTGCAGGCCGGGGTCGCCTACGTCCCCCAGGGGCGCGAGATATTTCCGCGCCTGACGGTGGAAGAAAACCTGCTGATGGGGCTGTCGCGCTTTCCCGCCCGCGAAGCGCAGCAGGTGCCGGAGGAGATCTACCAGCTTTTCCCGGTGCTCAAGACCATGAAGCAGCGGCGGGGCGGTGACTTATCCGGCGGTCAACAGCAACAGCTGGCGATTGGCCGCGCGCTGGCCAGCCGTCCGCGGCTGCTGATCCTCGATGAACCCACCGAGGGGATCCAGCCTTCGGTTATCAAAGAGATTGGCGAGGTGATCCGCCAGCTGGCGAGCCGCGGGGATATGGCGATCCTGCTGGTGGAGCAGTTCTATGACTTTGCCGCCGGGCTGGCGGACCACTACCTGGTGATGTCGCGCGGCGCCATCGTCCAGCAGGGCAAGGGCGGTGATATGGAGAGCGACGGCGTGCGCGCCATGGTGACCATCTGACCAGGCCGGCGGCGTGCGCGCCGCCGGTTTGCGGGCTATTTGCGCAACAGCCGCTGCAGGCGCGCCTGGCGCCAGTTTTTGATCCATTCGCCGAACACGAACAGGCGTAATCCTCTCACCACCAGCAGGGCGCCCCAGATCAGGGCGACCCAGCCGGACCAGTAATACTGTGGATTAGTGAAGCGGTTAAGCACCGCCAGCAGCACGCAAACCACCAGCGCCACCGACAGCGAACGGAAAAAGCGGCTCTCCTGATGCACCCGCGCTTTGGCTTCCTCTATGCGCAGATCCAACGAGGCTTCCGGGCCCTGCGCACCCTCCCGCGAGGCTTCGCCGCCGATCTCGGCCACCGTGACCTCAAAGACCGCGGCGAGGGCGCTGAGGGTCTCCAGCCCCGGGCGTTCTCCATTCTCAATGCGCTGGATCGTGCGGACGCTGAGACCCGCCATTTCGGCCAGCTGCTCCTGGGACCAGGCGCGCTGTAGCCGTAATTGTTTGACCTGATTGTTGCTGTTCATATTCGTATGCTCCATGACGTTCTGCGGATGTAAACCTGTGATGGAGTATGGTGAACCGGGCCGCCAGCCACCACGACAGCGACCCGACAACGGCCCGACATCAACCCGACAGCCGCATGCCAGCTGGTGTCAGGCGTTAGCCAGCGGACAATCCGGCTGCCAGGGACGGGCATTCATCCCGCGGAAAATCATCAGCCAGGCGGCGACAATCGCCACGATAAGAATGACAAAAAGCGACCAGTGCGGCAGATGGGTGAGGATCATCCCGGTGAACATCGGGTTGAATGCCGCGCCCAGCCACCCCAGCGACTGGGCGGAGAAGTAGCTGGCCTTCATCCCCGGCGGGGCAATATGGTCAATCAGCATATACTCCCCGGGGGCATAAATCACTTCCCCGAGGGTGAAGATCGCCGCCGAGATCCCCCACGCCCACAGGCTGGCGCCAGAGAACATAAAGCCCACGAGGCCGATAACAAAGCAGACGGTGCCGAAGGTCATCAGCGGGCGAATATTTCTGGCGCTCAGCCGCCGGCCAACCGCGTACTGCAGAGCGACCACCACCGCGGCGTTAACCGGCAGCACCACGGCCACCACTTTCTCGGCGAAGTCACTGCTGGCGACCACCAGCACATACTGCGAGAGACAGGAGGCGAAAGCGCCGCTGACGAAGGAGGCCAGCAGCCCGGAACAGGTAAACCACAGCAGCGCCCGATCATGCAGCAACACCGAGGGAGACCAGGCGACAGCGCCCGGCTGAGCCGCGGCCACCTCCCGCTGGAGAAACAGCTGAATAAACACCAATGGAAAGGCGGCGCAGGCGGCCGCCAGCCAGAACGGCAAATTGATGCTGTGCATCACCAGCAGCGTGCCGATGGGCGGCCCGACGGTCCAGCCGATATTGAGGATGGTATAGTTCAGCGAGAAGATACGCGCTTTTTTCTCCGGCGTCAGTCGGTCGGCGAACCAGGCTTTTAGCACGGTGGAAAACACCGAGTAGGCGCAGTTGATCAACGCAAAGAAGATCACCACCAGAATAGCGTTATTGACCAGCGGTATCGCGCTAAATCCCAGAATAAACACCAGCACTGACCACACCATATAGCGCTTTTTGTCGAACTTATCCGCGAGGATGCCAAAGCCCATGCTGAACAGCACGCCGACCACCAGCGCCAGCGACAACGCGTAGCCAATCACATCGACATCCAGCTGATAACGTCGGGTGAGGTAGATAGTCATAAACGGCAGTGTGGCCCCGCGGCCAATAGTTAGCAGTAACGACGATGCCAGCAGCGCGATGGTGGAGCGCCTGAGAGTGGTGATCATGATTTCCTTGCCTGTCATGTTGTTATAATTTTATGTCTTCGATCACAAATAACATGCTCATTACGCCTTGTACAGGTCAGCCCGGTCGCCGGGCTCACTTCCTGGCCTGCCAAAAATAATGATCTATCCTGGCGGCCGCTTTTTGGTTACTTTGATTTTGTTCACAAAAATTCTAATAACGACAGAGGCAGGGTATGACGAGGAAAGATGGACTGCTGGCGCTGCTGGTAGTGGTGGTGTGGGGGCTTAACTTTGTGGTGATTAAGCTGGGATTACACAATATGCCGCCGCTGATGCTGGCGGGGCTGCGCTTTATGTTGGTCGCCTTCCCGGCGCTGCTGTTTGTATCCCGCCCGGCCATCCCGCTGCGCCTGCTGCTGGGTTATGGCCTGACCATTAGCTTTGGTCAGTTTGCCTTTCTGTTCTGCGCTATTGGCCTGGGTATGCCTGCCGGGCTGGCATCGCTGGTGCTGCAGGCGCAAGCCTTCTTCACCATCATTCTCGGCGCCTTCGTCTTTGGCGAACGTCTGCAGGGCAAGCAACTGGCGGGGATCGCCCTGGCGATCTTTGGCGTGCTGGTGCTGGTGGAGGGCAGCCTTGGCGGGGAGCATGTGCCGCTGGTGGGCTTTATGCTGACCCTGGCGGCGGCGCTCAGCTGGGCCTGCGGTAATATCTTCAACAAGAAAATCATGTCGCATGCCGCCCGGCCGCCCATTATGTCGCTGGTGGTGTGGAGCGCGTTGATCCCGGTGCTGCCGTTTATGCTGGCCTCATGGCTGATTGATGGCCCGCAGACCATGCTGGCGAGCCTGCAACACATCGATCTGCTGACGATACTGTCGCTGCTCTATCTGGCATTTATCGCCACTATCGTCGGCTATGGTATCTGGGGATCGCTGCTGGGGCGCTATGAGACCTGGCGGGTGGCGCCGCTGTCGCTGCTGGTGCCGGTGGTGGGGATGGCCAGCGCTGCGCTGTTGCTGGGGGAGACGCTGAGCGGACTGCAGCTCACCGGGGCGGTACTGATTATGGCCGGGCTCTATATTAACGTCTTCGGCTTACGTCTGGTGCGGCCGGGTATGGCGCGCGGATAAAAAAAAGCCCCGAAGAAGGGGCTACACAATTATGCGTGTAATGGCATCACAGGTCGTGCTGCTGGTAGTACGGCACGCCCAGTTCGTCGGATTTATCACTGCCAGCCGCCATATGATTGAAATCAAATGGCGAATCGTTATGTTCCGAAGGGATAATCATTGTATCACGCTGGTTTTGACGCACCGGCGTGGTGTTTTGCTCCGCATAGCTGAGGCTGGAGACCAGCGACAGGAGTACGATAGCTGCGGCAGCGAATAGTTTCATGATTTCCTCAATACGTCTTTGATAATACAGGCGATTAACATCAGTTATTTAGCGGATGCAGATAGCGGGATTCGCCAGGTACATTCGTTATGCGATACTTGTGGGGCGGAACATCGAAATAGTTCTTGAACGTTCGCGTCAGGGTCTGCTGCGACTCGAAACCGTAGCGTTCCGCCAGGTACAAAATGGGCTCATTGCTCTGCTTGAGCTTTTGCGCAATCTCCGTCAGCTTGCGGCTGCGGATGTACTGGCCGAGGGAATGGCCGGTCTCTTTCTTAAACATACGTTGCAGGTGCCACTTGGAGTAACCTGAACGCTCAGACACTTTTTCCAGCGACAGGGGCGATTCCAGGTTATCCTCGATCCACGACAAAATACTATGGATAGTGATGGCGTCATTATTACGTCTGGACATCATCTTACCTCTTCTTATTTTACGGCAGGACCTTCTTGAGTAGTTGCTCAAGCGCGACGACTTCGTCCGCCGACAGATTTTTTGTTAACTCCTGGTGTAACTTCTGACCCACAACCTGATGACACTGCTCGCAGAGGGCTGCGCCGTCCGGTGTCAACTGCACCAGCACGCCGCGCTTGTCAGCGGGGTTGGGTAACCGTTCAATCCAGCCTTTGCACGCCAGGCGGTCGAGCATACGCGTCATCGCGCCCGGGTCGACGGAAAGCACGGTTTTCAGCTCAACGGGGGTAATACATACCTCGCAACGAATGGAACAGAGCACGCGAAACTGGGTCGCGGTAATATCCATGGGTGAGAGGTAGTCGTTGAGCAGGCGATCTTTTTTCTGGTTAACCATCTGGATCAAGCGGCCCAACGGGATCATTTCATTAAACAGGTCGCTGGTACTTTTCATGATGGTTGCCCAGGCAAGTAATTAGTTGCAGGTGATACTATTGCCCAGGCAATCATAAGTCAACATTATGAATTGGCCGATGCCACGATTTGCTAAAATAAAAAATTCTGACGTGGGTCACTGTTTGTGGTTTTGCTAACGCTTGTTAATTTTTAGCGGAAGTGGTTTATCAGCAGGCTGGCGGCGAAAGTGTCGAAGCCGGTATACTCACGGAACGAAACAATACTTAAAAAATGAATATTAACGGGACTTTAATTAACTATGTTCGATTTGTTTAAAGCAATAGGGCTTGGCCTGGCGGTGCTTTTACCGCTGGCAAACCCACTCACAACCGTGGCGCTGTTCCTCGGCCTGGCGGGCAATATGAACAACGCCGAGCGGAACAAGCAGGCGTTGATGGCATCGGTGTATGTGTTCGCCATTCTGATGGTGTCGTGGTATGCCGGTCAGGTGGTGATGAATACATTCGGCATATCAATACCTGGGCTGCGTATCGCCGGGGGATTGATTGTGGCCTTTATCGGTTTCCGCATGCTGTTCCCCCAGCAAAAAGCCCACGATTCGATGGAAGCGAAGATCAAATCGGAAGAACTGCAGGATGAACCGACCGCCAATATCGCCTTTGTGCCGCTGGCGATGCCAAGCACCGCCGGTCCGGGAACCATCGCGATGATTATTAGCTCCGCCTCGACCGTTAAGCACGGCGTGGACTTCCCGGAGTGGGTGGTACTGGCGGCGCCGCCGATCATCTTTTTGCTGTTAGGGGGGATTCTGTGGGCTTGTCTGCGCAGTTCCGGCGCGATTATGCGTCTGGTAGGCAAAGGCGGCATCGAGGCCATTTCGCGGCTGATGGGCTTCCTGCTGGTCTGTATGGGCGTGCAGTTTATTATTAATGGCGTGCTGGAGATCATTTCGACCTGGCACCCCTGATCGCCCCGGATGGGATGAG
The DNA here is from genome assembly GCF_033100215.1 of Klebsiella sp. w6. Classification (NCBI taxonomy): domain Bacteria; kingdom Pseudomonadati; phylum Pseudomonadota; class Gammaproteobacteria; order Enterobacterales; family Enterobacteriaceae; genus Klebsiella; species Klebsiella sp. w6. The sequence continues at coordinate 2,843,144 of NZ_CP136907.1, read as the reverse complement.
AGACAACAGCCTGCCGGTAGCCATGCCGGCAGGCTTTTTTATCGCGGTAACTCAGGAGTGGTGCGGTTGATGGTCTTCCAGCGATACCGGCCAGCGGCGGAAGATCATCAGAGACCATACCAGCGCGGCCAGCGCCGGGATGGCACCGATGTAGCCGATGGAAGCCATCGACAGATGCAGACTCACCTGGCTGCCCACCAGCGCGCCAGCGCCAATACCAATATTAAAGATGCCCGAGAACAGGGACATGGCGACGTCGGTGGCATCCGGCGCGGAAGCCAGCACTTTTACCTGCATACCGAGGCCGATAATCATGATCGCCACGCCCCAGAAGATACTGAGCAGCATCAGATGATGTGCATTGTCCGAGGCAGGCAGGAGCAACAGCAGGCAGGCCAGCAGCAGGCCGATAGCGATGCTAATCAGCCCGGAAGCGTGCTGGTTGCCGAGCTTACCGAACAGAATGCTACCGATAATACCGGCCCCGCCGAGGATCAACAGCAGCACGGTAGCAAAGTTGCCGCTCAGGCCCGCCACCGTCTGGACAAAGGGTTCGATATAGCTGTAGGCGGTATAGTGGGCGGTCACCACCACCACGGTCAGAATATAAACGCTGACCAGCGCCGGGCGGCGGAACAGCACCGGCAGGCTTTTCAGCGAGCCAGAATGTTCGCTCGGTAGCGTCGGCAGCAGTTTTACCAGACAGGCAAGGGTGGCTAACGCGCCGAGGCCAATCGCCAGGAAGGTCATTCGCCAGCCAAAATACTGGCCGATGATGCGGCCAATCGGAATACCGAACACCATCGCCAGGGCTGTACCGGTGGCGATCAGGCTCAGCGCCTGCGCCCGTTTGCCAGGCGGCGCCATACGGATGGCCAGCGCTGAGGTAATCGACCAGAAAACCGCATGCGCAAAAGCGATGCCAATGCGGCTAATCACCAGGACATCAAAACTCCACGCAAAAAACGACAGAACGTGGCTGGCGATAAACAGAATAAACAGGCCGATGAGCAGCTGCCGGCGCTCCATTTTGCTGGTCAGCAGCATAAACGGCAGCGACATCAGCGCCACCACCCACGCATAAATGGTGAGCATCATGCCCACCTGGGCGGTTTCCATGCCGAAGCTGCCGGCAATATCGGACAGCAGACCGACAGGGGCGAATTCTGTGGTGTTAAAAATAAACGCGGCGATGGCCAACGTCACGACACGTAGCCACGCTACCTTGCGTGAGACCGTATTCGTAGTCATAAGCTCTGGACGGGTGATTCAAGGGAAGATGTGACGGTGATCTTAAAACGATTACTGGCGAAAAGACAATCATTTTGTGATCTGCATCTCATTTCGCTGCAAGTGGCTGGCCGCGGTTAAGCAATTAATTTTGCTATGGATAGTGTCAGGGGAGCGCTTTTATGTCATGTTGAAGGAAAGTAAAAAAAGTAAGGACAGTGTATGCAGGAAATTCAATTTTATCTGGTCGATGCCTTCAGCGATAAAAACTTTGGCGGTAATGCCGCGGCCGTTTGCCCGCTCAGCGAGTGGTTAGCGGACGATGTATTGCTGAAAATGGCCCAACAGCATAACCAGTCCGAAACGGCGTTTTTCGTCCACACCGACGAAGGCTATGAGCTGCGCTGGTTTACCACGCTGGGCGAGATCAACCTCTGCGGCCACGCCACCCTGGCGACGGCGCATGTTATTTTCGAGTATCTTGACCATCCCTCGGCGACGATTACCTTCAGCACCCGTTTTGTCGGTGAACTGCGGGTGACCCGCAGCGGCGACTGGCTGACGCTCGACTTCCCGGCGTGGTCGACCACCCCGGTGGACAACCCGCCGGCGGACCTGCTGGCCGGACTGGGGCTTGAGTCTGCCGTCGAGGTGCGGGAGGGGCGTGATTATCTGGTCGTGCTGGCGGATCGCCAGCAGGTTGAAGCGGTGCAGACCGATATGGCACGTCTGCAGAAGCTCGGCAAAATGATCTGCGTCAGCGCGCCGGATGAGGAGTATGACTTTGTCAGCCGCTTCTTCTGCCCGGGTGAAGGGGTGCCGGAAGATCCGGTCACCGGCTCCGCCCACAGCATGCTGATCCCCTGGTGGGGCGAAAAGCTGGGGAAAACCACCATGATGGCGCGCCAGGTCTCCGCCCGCGGCGGCGACCTGCGCTGCCAGTGGCAGGGCGACAGGGTGCTGATTAGCGGCCAGGCCACCACCTATCTGCGCGGAACGGTTTACCTGCGAGGGTAACATTGTGTTTACGCCCGGTGGCATCCTCTACCGGGCGGATGGTTTTTAATGTTGTTCTGCGGTACTCAGGACGGAGGCTTTTTCTCCTTTGTCATTGATAGGTTCGATTTTACCCATCAGGAACAGGTAGTTGATTATCCCGATAACCACCAGAATGGCCGAGAAAATCAGTGCCCAGTTGAATGATCCTGTCGCAGCAACGATCGCCCCGGTAATGATAGGTCCTACCGCTCCTCCCATATTCGAAACTGTATTTTGCAGCCCAGCGACAATTGAGACGCTGTTTTTAGGGGCGACATCACCCGGTAAGGCCCAAACCTGTGATGCGGCTACCGTAGTGCCTGATTTGGCAACACACAAGAGAAAAACGGTCATGAAAACCGAGTCGGTAAATGGTGCAAAACCGATGCAAAGTGCCATGAGTAAGCCGATGGTCAAAAACAGTTTACGGGTCGCTGTTAGAGACAGTATTTTCTTATGTACCAGGCGATCTGAGGCCCAGCCAGCAAAAACTTCAATCACCATTCCACATAATAAAGGCAGAGCGGCTACCATCCCCATTTTAATAAAATCCATACCTTTCTCTTTTACCAGGTAAGTGGGAAGCCAGGTAATGAAAAAATAGGACGTATAATTGATGGTGAAAAAGCCGATGCACATTGCCCAAATGTTACGATAACGCAAGAGCTTATACCATTTCATTGGCAATACGGTTTTGTCGCCGTGATGTTGTTTTTGGCCATCGCGAATAATCCGCACTTCCGAAGGACTGATGCGTTTATGTTCTTCTGGGTTTTCAGCATAGATAAAATACCAGGCGATAACCCATAAAATGCCCACACTGCCGATGATCAGAAAGGTCAGTCGCCAGTCAAAGGTGTAGATCATCCAGACGATAAGCGGCATGGCAACGGCACCGCCAAATTTAGACGCGCTGTCGAACAGGCCGGATACCGTCGCGCGCTCTTTGTCCGGAAACCAGCGTGCGGCGATCCCTGCGTTGCTGGGGTAGGCGGCGGCCTCGCCAACACCTAAAGCCAGACGCAAGGCGAGAAGTGATTTAAATCCCGTGGCAACCCCCATCATCGAGGTGGCGATTGACCACCAGGCAACGGCTAGACCAAGACCTTTTTTCTGTCCAAAACGATCGGCGAACCACCCCGCGGGGATCTGTAATAACGAATATGACCAAAAAAAAGCAGCCATGATAAACCCCATCATTTCGGGGTCGAGCTTCAGTTCATCAATTAAATGAGGGGCGGCGGCAGATAATACTGTCCGGTCGATATAGTTAATGGCAATAGCCAACCACATTAATCCGGCTATCCACCAGCGAATACGAGTAGTGTTAGCTGTCGTGTTCATATATTCGGCTCTGAGTAGATGTTCGATATATTGGTGGGAATGACGTGCTTCCCACCTCGTTATTTACAGCGAATTCATAATGTTTTCAGGTCGTTCACCGCGACAGACGCAGGTAATAATATTGTTGACGCAGCGCGCGCTGATATTGCTTATTGCACCATCCGTATATCCAGCAATGTGAGATGTTGGCGCAAAATTTGCCAGGGTAAACAAAGGGTGCTTAGCGCACGGCTCCTCGAGAAAAACGTCAGCTGCGGCTCCGGAGAGGTGTCCTGATTTCAGTGCTTCATACAACGCTTGTTCATCAACGATACCGCCTCTGGAAACATTAATGAGGATTGCCCCTGATTTCATCTGCTGTAGCCGGGCGGCATTAAACATATTTTCAGTTTCCGGGGTTAACGGCGTATGCAGACTAATAAAATCACTTTGCGCCGTCAGGGTATCCAGTGAAACATATTCAACCTGATGCTCCTGAGCAAATTCTCTGTCCGGCCAGGCGTCGGTGGCCAGCACTCGCATATTGAATCCGCGCGCACGTCGCGCCACTTCCTTGCCGATATGGCCTAAACCGACGATCCCCAGGGTTTTGCCATAAACATCAGTGGCAAAAATACGAGGCCAGTTGCCTGCTTTCGTTTCACTGATTGCCTGAGAAATCTGGCGGGCAGTATTGAGAATTAAACCAAAAGCAAAATCGGCCACCGCATGCTTATTGGCATCCGGAACGTTAGTGACAAAAATATTGCGCTGACGTGTCGCGTTAAGATCGATGTTATCCACACCAACGCCGTGTTTGCAGACAATTTTAAGCCTGGGAGCTTTTTCCAGCAGAGATTCATTGATGTCGGTAAAGGCGACAATCATCGCTATGGTATCAGGCAGATGCTGAGCCAGCATCTCTATAGAGGCATCGGCAGGCAACATGACCAGTTCCAGATCGGCCTCTTTCAGTGCCGAAATGGGCGCGTCGTCGTATTTGGCGAATGAGGGCGAGGTGCAAATTACTTTCATAACCGTTTCCTGTTTACTGGCGACAATGAGCGTCGCAAATACAAGACCTTGCCCCAGCCAGTGATGGCCGGGGCGGATACGTAAATTAGTGAAGGTAGGTATTAATGATATTTTTAATCTGCTGCAGCTGTTGGTCACTGAACTGCACCGCGTAGCGGCTGTCGCCCACCTCATGACCCATCAGTTGCAGGGCTTTTTTCACTGCCGCGGGTGAGAACGCCACCTTATACAGATCGGTGCGCAGGCCCGTCACGCGCTCCTGCGCCTGGCGCGATCCGGCGATATCTCCGGCGTGAAACAGCGACCAGATCGCGTTGATTTCAGCGGGGGCGACGTTGGCAAGCCCTGAGATGCAGGCCGAACAGCCGTCGACATACCCCTGATGGATAAGGGAGTCCGGCCCGTTCAGAACGTCGAAACCGTCAATGTCGCGTACCGCGTCAAGAAAGCCTTTCAGGCTATCGTAGCTGCCGGCGCTGTCCTTAATGCCGACGATATTCTCGTGTCGGGCCAGCTGGCGTGCCGTCTCCGGAGCAATGGTGTTCCCGGTGCGGGCGGGAATGTTATAAAGAAAAAGCGGGACGCTCAGCGCGTCGGCGATCGCCGTATAGTGGTTAATCAGCTCTTCCTGCTTCAAGGGTACGAACCACGGGGTAATGGCCGATACCGCGTCAACCCCGAGGCGGGCGATCTGCTGGCCCAGCCGGCGAGTCTCACGGGTGGAAATCTCCCCGATATGCGCTACCACCGGCGCGCGTCCGGCGGCTTCTTCCACGCAGGTTCTGGCGACGGCGATCTTCTCCTCCTCATTGAGGACAAAAAACTCGCCATTGGTGCCGCCGCAGAAAATCCCGTTGCCTGCGGCGAGCTGGCGCTGCACCTGCTGGCGTAGCGCTGGCAGGTTAAGGGCTCCCTCGGCGGTAAAGGGGGTGACGATGGCGGTGAGTACGCCGCTAATGGCTCTCCTCATTTTCTTTCTCCTGTTAGGCATGTTCTGGAAACAGCGTTTGATAGATAGCCGCAATCTCTTCGCGGCTGACGCTGCAGGGGGCGTTGTTCATCAGGCGCTTGACGTTTTGCGCCGCTGCGCTGAGAGCAGGGATGCTCTCCCTGGGCACGCCGAGCGCGGCCAGGTTGTCCGGCAGGGGCAGTCGTTTCACCAGCGCCGCCAGCCACGCGACCAGCGCATGGGATTTCTCTTCCTCACTGAGCGTGCGATCTGCGTCGGGGATCAGATCCCAGACCTGAGCGAATTTTGCCACCGCGTGGGGGCGGACCACCCGCATGCAGGGCGCCAGCAGAATGGCGTTAGCCACCCCGTGCGGCAGGTGCCAGGTACCGCCAAGCGGATAGGAGAGCGCATGCACCAGATGGGTGCCGGCATGGTTGATCGCCGCGCCGCCGTACCACGAGGCCCAGAGCATCTCCAGCTTCGCCGTCAGATCCTGCGGCTGATCCACCGAGCGTTCGATATGCCGCACCAGCTTGTGTAAACCGATTAACGCCGCGTTGTCGCTCACCGGATTGGCGACGGTGGAGGTAAAGCACTCCAGCAGATGACACAGGGCATCGATACCGGTCGACGCCGCGATGCTGGCCGGCATGCTGGTGGTCAGCTCCGGCAGCAGGGCGACATAGTCCGGCAGCAGCACCGGGGAGATGATCCCCACTTTGGTCTGCTGCTCGGGGATCGCCAGAATGGCGTTCGGCGTCGCTTCGGAGCCGGTGCCGGCGGTGGCCGGGATCAACAATGAGCTAATCCGTCGTTGCGGCAACTCGCCTGCCAGCATGGCCGTCAGAGAGGGCGCCTCAGTATGCAGGAGCACCGAGAGCAGTTTCGCCACATCCAGTACGCTCCCCCCGCCGATGCCCACGATCATCTGGGGCTGACTGGCGCCCAGTTGGCTGACAATCTGCGCCACATCGTGATGGCTGGGCTCTGCCGGTACTGTGTCAATGACCTCAACCTGACGCCCTTCGGCCGCCAGCAGGCGATGGATCGCCCGGGTCGCTTCCAGCGCGCCAACGTTCTGGTCGGTCACCAGCAGGATGCGGGTTTTACCTGACAACAGCGGGAGCAGGGCCGTTGAGGCGCCCGCCCCGCTGATGATTGTGCTGTGTATCGTCGCCACGCGTTTCTCCTTGGTAGTAATTGATTGAATTCAATCATTCATGAATCTTGTCACTCGTCTGGTGGGGAAAAGTTATAATTTATACGGCAGTTTAATAACTTGAGCTTGCTCACATTTAATCAAATATGATTGAATATAATCAGTTTCAGATTTTCATCGACCACAAGGCAGAACAATGAACGATGGTAATAACCAGGTGCTGGTGCTGGCAGATGACTTTACGGGAGCCAATGACGCCGGTGTCAGCCTCGCGGAGGCGGGCATGTCGGTGGAAGTGGCCTTCAGCGCCGGGCAACCATCAACCGCCCGGGCGTTAATTCTCAACAGCGACAGCCGGGCAATGAGCGCCGCCGCCGCGGCGGACAAGGTCACCGGTCTGCTGCGCGGCGCGGCAAGATTTGTCCCGCACTGGCAGGTAAAGAAGATCGACTCCACGCTGCGCGGCAACCTTGGCGGCGAACTGGAGGCAATGATGGCGGCGCACGGCTGCCGGCTGGCGGTGGTGGCCCCGGCGTATCCGGCGGCCGGGCGGCATACCCGGGACGGGCGCTGCTATGTGCATGGGGTGGCCCTCGATCAGACCGAATTTGCCAGCGATCCGAAAACGCCCGTGAGCCGGGCGGAGATTAGCGAAATTATCGCCATGCAGAGCCGTCTTCCCTGTCTGACGTTGAACGCTGCCCGGCTTCCGGCGGCATTAGCGACCGCGGGCGAGGAGAAGCGAGTGTTGATTGTCGACGCCTGGGAAGACAGCCATCTGGACCAGGTGATCGACGCCGTTGCGCCCCATGCGCGGGAGACCCTGCTGGTCGGCTCGGCGGGACTTTGCGAGGCGCTGGCGCGCCGCCTGCGCCGCTGCGAGCAGGGGCCGCTGCTGGCGCTGGTTGGTTCGATGAGCGAGATGGCGCAGCGCCAGGTCGCTGCGCTGCAGGCTCATTCCCGAGTGAGAAAGATCGAAATAGATGTCGAACAGGCCTTTAGCAGATCGCCGAAGGAGGAAGCCTCGCGGATCGCCGAAGTGCTGCGTGAGGGTCATCACTGCGTGGTGACCACCCGCCCGAATAACGCCGCCCGGCACGGGATAGAAGCCCAGTGCCGCGAACATGGCCTCACCCGCGCGGCCTACGGGGAGCACATCTGCGCCTGGCTTGCCGACGTCACGGCGCAGGCGGTGGCGCTGTGCCCACCGGGCGCCCTGTACCTCTCTGGCGGCGATGTGGCCATCGCCGTCGCGCACGCGCTCGGCGCCACCGGATTTCAGATCCGTGGGCGGGTGGCGCAGTGTGTGCCTTACGGGCACTTTCTCGGCGGTCGCTGGTCGCGGCCAGTGATGACCAAAGCAGGGGGATTCGGCACCGACACTACGCTGTTAAATGTTGTGAATTTTATTGAGGAGAAACTGAGTGTCTAACATGATTGCAGTGACAATGGGCGACCCGGCAGGGATTGGTCCGGAGATTATTATCAAATCCCTCGCCGAAGGGGCGCTGAGCGGCGCGCCGGTGGTGGTGGTGGGCTGCGCGCAGACGCTGCGGCGGATCCTGGCGCTGAATATTACGCCGCGGGCGGAGCTGCGCATCATTGACCATCCCGCCGAGGCGAGTTTTTCCCCAGCGACCATCAACGTTATTGATGAACCGCTCAGCGACCCGCAGGGGCTGCGCCCTGGCGAAGTTCAGGCCCAGGCAGGGGACCTCGCGTTTCGCTGCATCAGGCGGGCGACCGCGCTGGCGCTGGACGGCGCGGTCGCGGCCATCGCGACCGCGCCGCTAAATAAAGAGGCGCTGCATCTCGCCGGGCACGCTTTCCCCGGCCATACCGAACTGCTGGCCCACCTGACGCAGACCACCGATTACGCCATGGTGCTCTATACCGAGAAGCTCAAGGTTATCCATATCACCACCCATATCGCCCTGCGCCAGTTCCTCGATACCCTCAACCAGCCGCGAATCGAGACGGTGATTGGCGTGGCGGATCGGTTTTTGCGCCGGGTCGGCTATCAGCGTCCGCGCATAGCGGTTGCCGGCGTTAACCCGCACGCCGGGGAGAACGGCCTGTTTGGCGATGAAGAGATCCGCATCGTCGCCCCGGCGGTCGCCGCCATGCAGGCGCAAGGGATAGAGGTCACCGGCCCCTGTCCACCGGACACGGTGTTTATGCAGTGTCATGAAGGTATGTACGACATGGTGGTGGCGATGTACCACGATCAGGGGCATATCCCGCTGAAGCTGCTCGGGTTCTATGATGGGGTGAATATCACCGCCGGGCTGCCGTTTATCCGTACCTCAGCGGATCATGGCACCGCGTTTGATATTGCCTGGACAGGTAAAGCGAAGTCTGAGAGCATGGCAACCTCCATTGAGCTCGCCATGCACATCGCGCAGGAATAACATGAAGGGATATAACCGGTTAGAGCAGATTATGGACTTCCTGAAAAGCCATAATCTGGTGACAGTCGACCAGCTGGTGGCGGCGACCAACGCCTCGCCGGCCACCATTCGTCGCGACCTGATCAAACTCGATCAGGAAGGGGTGATCAGCCGTACACATGGCGGGGTGACGCTGAACCGGTTTATTCCTTCCCAGCCGACGACGCTGGAGAAAGCCCAGCGCAGTCCGCTGGAAAAGCAGGCTATCGCCAGCGCGGCGGCCGCGCTGGTGAAGGCCGGCGACGCGATTGTGCTTGACGCCGGCACCACCATGATTGAGCTGGCGCGGCAGATCACCCATCTGCCGCTGCGGGTGATCACCAGCGATTTACATATCGCGCTGTTTTTGTCGGAATTTAAGCAGATAGAAGTGACGATTATCGGTGGGCGCATCGATGACAGCAGCCAGTCGTGCATCGGCGATCACGGCCGCCGCCTGCTGCAGACCATCTGGCCGGACCTTGCCTTCGTCAGTTGCAACGGCTGGGACCTCGAGAAGGGGATCACCGCCCCGACGGAGGAGAAGGCTGCCCTGAAACGTGATCTGATGGCTAATGCCCGGCGGCGCATCCTGCTGGCGGACAGCTCCAAATACGGCGCCTGGTCACTGTTCAATATTGCCCCGCTGGAGTCGTTGACCGATATCGTCACCGACGCCCATCTGCCGGAGGCGACCCGCGAGGCGCTGGTGACCCTTTCCCCACAGCTGATCATTGCTGACTGACTTGCAGGCTGCCGTCAGGGCAGACGGGCGATATTGGCCTTGATCACCGCTATCGACTGACTGAACTTCGCCTGCTCCTCGGCGGCCAGCTGCAGTTCAATAATCTGCTCCACGCCACCCTGGGCCAGCACCGCCGGCACCCCAGCCGCCGCGCCGCTGACCCCGTATTCACCGTCAAGAATGCAGGAGACCGCCAGCGCGCGGTGGCTGCCGGTGAAGATATTGCGGCAGATCTCGGCGATGGTGCCTGCCACGCCATATTCGGTGCAGCCTTTACCCGCGTAGATCTCAAACCCCAGTTTTCGTACTTTTTCGGCCATTGCCTCGCGGTCAAGCGGGTGGCCAGTGCGCTGCTGGTAGAGGTCGGCGATCGGCGAGCCATACACCGAGGAGTGTGACCATACCGGAAACTGGGTATCGCCATGCTCGCCGAGGATAAAGGCGTCGATGCTCTGGGCGCCAATATCCAGCTCCTGCGCCAGCAGGCGACGCAGGCGGGTGGTATCCAGCCAGACCCCGGTGCCCAGCACCTGACTGCGCGGTAGGCCAGAGAGTTGCCATACCTGCCAGGTGATGATGTCGCAGGGGTTGGTGGCCACCAGAAAGATGCCGTTAAACCCGTTGGCCATCATCGTCGGCACAATACTTTTCACAATCTTCGCCGTCGTGGTCAGTTCATCCAGCCGACTCTGACCGGGGCGCAGCGCACCGCCGGAAACGGTGATCACCGCGATATCGACATCAGCGCAGTCGCTGGCTTCCCGGGTGGAGATGGTCATCATCCCCGGCAGATAGGCCGCGGCATCGCTGAGATCCTGAGCATGGGCCTCGGCGCGCTGTTGGTTAAGGTCGACGAGGATCAGCTCCTCGCAAATGCTCTGGTTGAGCAGGGCGTAGGCCGCCGACGCGCCGACATTGCCGGCGCCAATAATCATCACTTTACGGGCTTTGGTGTGCATATTCAGATCTCAAGTACGAACGGCAGGGGATAAAATTACTGTGTTTCAGCGAGTTAGCGCAAGAGATGGGCAGCAATATAAGTTAATGCTATGGCGGAAACGGGCCGAGGGCGCGCTACAGTGGCGTAAAAAAAGGAGTTCACCTATGTATACCGTTACCGACATCGCCCCCACCGACGCTGAATTTACCGCCCTGATTGCCGCTCTCGATGCCTGGCAGGAGACACTCTATCCGGCAGAGAGCAACCATTTGCTGGACCTCAGCCAGCTGCCGCCGCAGACGGTGATCGCCCTGGTCATCCGCAGCGCGCAGGGCGAGGCCGTTGGCTGCGGGGCTATCGTCCTCAGTGAGGAAGGTTTCGGCGAGATGAAGCGGGTCTATATCGATCCGCAGCACCGCGGACAGCAGCTGGGAGAAAAGCTGCTGGCGGCCCTGGAAGCGAAAGCGCGTCAGCGTGACTGTCATACGCTGCGGCTTGAAACCGGTATCCATCAGCATGCGGCCATCACCCTCTACACGCGCAACGGCTACCAGACCCGCTGCGCGTTTGCCCCGTATCAGCCCGATCCGCTCAGCGTGTTTATGGAGAAACCGCTGTTTGCCGATCTTCGTTCAGCAGCGCTATAAACGCCTCCAGCTGGCGGGTTTTGGCGCCCCGGCGCCACACCAGCCAGGTGGTTAACCAGCGCCACTCTTCGGCCAGCGGCCAGGCGGAAACCTGCTGATGACCGGGCATACTCTCCAGCATACTGCGCGGGATCAACGCCAGGCCCGCGCCGGCGATCACGCAGGCCAGCATCCCATGGTAAGACTCCATCTCGTGGATCCTGCCCGGGGTTGCTCTGTCGGCATGGAACCAGCTCTCAAAATGCCGGCGGTAGGAGCAGTTGGCGCGAAAGGCGTAAACGTTGGCCCCGTTCACTTCGCTGGCGCGGGCGATGGGCGCGTGGCCGTACGGGGCGACGATCATCATCTCTTCCGGGAACACCGGCAGCCCCTCCAGACCCGGATGCACCAGCGGGCCGTCAACGAACGCGGCGCTCAGGGCGCCCTCCAGCACGCCGTCGATCATCGTCCCGGAAGGGCCGGTGGAGAGCGCCAGGTGAATTTTAGGGTAGCGCTGATTAAAGTGGGCCAGGGTGGTGGGGATCCGTACCGCCGCGGTGCTCTCCAGCGAACCAAGAGAAAACAGCCCCTGGGGTTCGTCGCCCGCCACCACCATCCGCGCCTCGTCCACCAGGGCGAGGATCTGCTGGCTGTAGCGCAAAAAGCTGTGTCCCGCAGGCGAGAGGCGCAGGCGCTGGTTCTCGCGGATAAACAGCTCAACGCCGAGGTCTGCCTCCAGCTGGCGGATGCGGGTGGTGAGGTTGGACGGCACGCGATGCACTTTCTGGGCCGCCTGGGTAATGCTGCCGGTGGTGGCGACAGCGTTAAACATCTCTAGCTGAGTCAGGTCCATACTATTCTTCTTTTGTGAATGCGTTGCTTAATATTATTCATTTTCAATGAATGGAAAGGTAAGCCAGAATACGGTTACTTCGCAAGCAACGAGAGAGAGAATAACGATGAATTTATCTGCAACGCACGCGGTTTCCGTCAACCCGACTACCGGTGAGGTGGTCTCCTCGCTGCCCTGGGCCAGCGAACGCGAGGTCGATGCGGCTATCGCTCTCGCCGCGGCAGGCTATCGCCAGTGGCGTCAGACGCCGCTCGCCGAGCGCGCTGATGCGCTGCGCCGCATCGGGGCCGCGCTGCGCGCCCGCGGGGAAGAGGTGGCCCAGATGATCACCCTCGAGATGGGCAAGCCGATCGCTCAGGCGCGCGGCGAGGTGGCGAAATCCGCCAACCTCTGCGACTGGTACGCCGAGCACGGCCCGGCGATGCTGGCGACGGAAGCCACCCAGGTGGAAAATAACCAGGCGGTGATTGAGTATCGTCCGCTGGGCGCCATTCTGGCGGTCATGCCGTGGAACTTCCCGGTCTGGCAGGTGCTGCGCGGCGCGGTGCCGATCCTGCTGGCCGGCAACAGCTACCTGCTGAAGCATGCCCCGAACGTGATGGGCAGCGCCCGCCTGCTGGGCGAGATTTTTGCCGCCGCCGGCCTGCCGGATGGCGTGTTCGGTTGGGTGAACGCCACCAATGACGGCGTTTCGCAGATCATCAATGATGACCGCATCGCGGCGGTGACCGTCACCGGCAGCGTCCGCGCCGGCAAGGCGATTGGCGCCCAGGCGGGGGCGGCGCTGAAGAAATGCGTGCTTGAGCTGGGTGGCTCCGATCCCTTTATCGTGCTCAACGATGCCGACCTGGATGAGGCGGTGAAGGCCGCCGTCACCGGTCGCTATCAGAACAGCGGCCAGGTGTGCGCCGCGTCGAAACGCTTCATCCTCGAAGCTGGCATTGCCGACGCGTTCACCCGCAAATTCGTCGACGCCGTGGCGGCGCTGAAGATGGGCGACCCGCGCGATGAGCAAAACTACGTCGGGCCGATGGCGCGTTTCGACCTGCGCGATGAACTGCACCAGCAGGTAACGGCGACCCTTGATGAAGGGGCAACTCTGCTGCTGGGCGCAGAAAAAATCGAAGGAGCGGGCAACTACTATGCGCCAACGGTGCTGGGCAATGTCACCGCCGGGATGACCGGTTTTCGTCAGGAGCTGTTTGGTCCGGTAGCAACCCTGACCACCGCTCGCGACGCTGACCATGCGCTGGCCCTCGCCAACGACAGCGAGTTTGGTTTGTCGGCAACGGTCTATACCACCGACGAGGCGCAGGCCCAGCGCTTCGCCCGCGAGCTGGAGTGCGGCGGCGTCTTCCTCAACGGCTACTGCGCCAGCGACGCCCGCGTGGCCTTCGGCGGCGTGAAGAAGAGTGGTTTTGGTCGCGAGCTGTCACATTTTGGTCTGCACGAGTTCTGTAATGCGCAGACCGTCTGGAAAGACCGTCGCTAATCAACGTTAGCCCCCTGACGACCGTCGTCCACGTCTGCTATACTCGCCCACCAAATTTCGATGGTGGGCAAGGAGCTGCATGTGGCGGCGGTGATCAATAACGCAATGCTGGAAGCCATTCTGGCAGAAATCAGGCCGCTGATTGGCCGCGGTAAAGTGGCGGATTACATTCCGGCGCTGGCCAGCGTCAGCGGCGATAAGCTTGGCATTGCGATCAGTACGGTAGACGGGCAGCACTTCGCCGCCGGCGATGCGCATGAACGTTTTTCCATCCAGTCTATCTCCAAGGTATTGAGCCTGGTGGTGGCCATGAACCACTATCAGGAAGAGGAGATCTGGCAGCGGGTGGGCAAAGATCCCTCCGGCCAACCCTTTAACTCCCTTTTGCAGCTCGAGATCGAGCAGGGCAAACCGCGAAACCCGTTTATCAACGCCGGGGCGCTGGTGGTCTGCGACATGCTGCAGAGCCGGCTCAGCGCCCCGCGTCAGCGGATGCTGGAGATTGTCCGCCGCCTGAGCGGCGTGGCCGATATCGCCTACGATCCGGTGGTGGCCCGTTCTGAGTTCGAGCATTCGGCGCGCAACGCCGCCATCGCCTGGCTGATGAAATCCTTCGGTAACTTCCATAACGACGTCGCCACCGTGTTGCAGAACTATTTCCACTACTGTTCGCTGGAGATGAGCTGCGTTGAGCTGGCGCGAACCTTCCTGTTCCTCGCCGATCGCGGTATCGCCCCGCACCTGGAGGCACCGGTTATCGCGCCCATTCAGTCCCGTCAGGTGAATGCCCTGATGATGACCAGCGGCATGTACCAGAACGCCGGCGAATTCGCCTGGCGCGTTGGCCTGCCGGCGAAATCGGGCGTCGGCGGCGGAATTGTGGCGATAGTGCCGCAGGAGATGGCGATCGCTGTGTGGAGCCCGGAGCTTGATGACGCCGGGAACTCGCTGGCCGGCGTGGCGCTGCTGGAAAAACTGACTCAGCGGATGGGGAGGTCGGTGTTCTGATGGTTGAGCAGGATCGGTTGTTTGCCCGTCTGGCGCGCTCGACGTTTCGTTCACGCTTTCGACTCGGGGTCAAAGAGCGGCAATACTGTCTAGATAAGGGGCCGGAGATCATCAACCAGCACGCTGCGGATTTTATCCGCCAGCGGCTGGCGCCCGCCGAACCGATGAACGACGGTAAGCAGACGCCGATGCGCGGCCATCCGGTATTTATCGCCCAGCATGCGACCGCCACCTGCTGCCGCGGCTGTCTGGAAAAATGGCACGCCATTCCCCACGGCCGCGCGCTGAGCGAGCAGGAGCAGCGCTATGTGGTGCAGGTGATCCATCACTGGCTGGTGCTGCAGATGAACGGCCCGTCTGTGCGGTAATCTGCATTTGATCGGCGCCGGAGTATGCCTGATAAATATTCTCATGTTATGATAATCCGCTAACTAATTATTAACATAATAATTGCCTGAAACAATTAGACGGATAATTACTGAATGTCTTCACTGTCGATTCGGTCATTTACGCTGTTTCGTGAAGAGCAGCCCGTGCGCGACGCACTGGTATTATTCACGTTAACGCTACTACTGCATTTTCTGGGGGCTATGCTGCGCCTGGTGCAGGAGCTCTCATTCTTCTGGCCGCTCAATGCCGTGATGGCCGGGATCTTTGCGCGCTATGTCTGGCTTAATCGCAGCTATTTTTATGCCGTCTGTTTTGCGGCAATGCTGGTTTATGACGGACTCACTTCGCGCTGGGGGATGGGCTTTGCCTCATTGCTGATTAATTTCTCCAATATTGTCTTTATTGTGGTGCTGGCGCAGCTGGTGCTGTGGGATAAGCGACGCGCCGACTCCATGCCCGGCCCGATTAATGCGCTTAATTTATTCTGTTTTTGCCTGTTTGCCGCCTTATTGTGCGCCGCCGTCGGCGCCCTGGGGTCGGTGGATGTTGAACGCGCCACCTTTATTCCCCAACTGGCAGACTGGTTTAGCGAACAGTTCTCGACAGCGGTGCTGATCCTGCCGTTTATTCTGACCCTGACGTTGCCTTCGGCATTAAGCGGTTTTCGTTTTCGCCAACTGCTGCCCGCGCTGGCGCTGGTGCTGTCGATAGCCCTCGGCGTAGCGGTGGGCGGCGCCGGCAGCATTACCTTCCCGTTGCCGGCCCTGATCTGGTGCGCCGTTCGTTATCCGCTGCCGCTGACCTGCCTGTTAACCTTTCTCACCGGCATCAGCGAGATATTGCTGGTCGCCAACTCGTTAATTCACTTTTCGCCGGATGCGCGAATGCAGCCGTGGCAGCTGTTCTCCACCCGCCTCGGCATTGCCGCTATGCTGATTAGCCCGGTGATTGTCGCTTCCAGTGTCGAAGCGATTAACACGCTGGTGAAACAGCTGGCCCTGCGCGCCGATTTTGATTTTCAGACCCGGGTGTATTCCCGTTCCGGACTGAGCGAGGCGCTGAAGCGTCAGGCGTTGCCCGCCGATAAGCTGCTGACGGTGATGGTGCTGGATATCGATGGCTTCAAACGGGTGAATGATGCTCTGGGCCATGAAGGCGGCGATTGCGTATTGACCCAGTTTGCCCAACAGGTTCGGCAACTGGTGGACGAGCAGGGGATGGTTGCCCGCATTGGCGGTGAAGAGTTTGCGGTGGCGGCGGTCGTCGACAGTACCCAGCAGGGCTATTTACTGGCGGAAAAAATCCGCCATGGGGTGGAGTCGCAACCCTTCGGCCTGGGGCAGAATCCAATCCACCTGACCATCAGCATGGGGCTGGAGACGCGCGAGGTGGGGCACGCTCGCATCACGGAGCTGTTTAACCAATTGCTGATGGCGGCAGACGAGGAAATGGTCAAAGCCAAACAGACCGGTCGCAATCGCATCTGTATGCCAGCGCTAACCGAAAGCGCACCATAAGAAAATCCTATACGGAATCCGCTTGTGTTAATTTTTGGTTAAAAACATAGTGATGTGGTCAATTACAGGGAGCTTCCATGACCACATCCTTTTCACTGCGCACGCTGTCGCGTGACGATATTCTGCATCACCTCCCGGCATTAAGCGATATCCTGGCAAGCTGCGTCAACGGCGGCGCCTCGGTAAGTTTTATGCTGCCCTTTAGCGCGCACACGGCCACCACTTTCTGGCAACATACCGCCGACAGCGTGGCGGCCGGCGAGCGCATCGTACTGGTGGCCCTCGACGCCAGCGAGCAACCCATCGGTACCGTGCAACTTATTACCCGCCAACCGGAAAACCAGCCCCATCGTGCGGATGTCGCCAAACTTTTGGTTCACCAAAATGCCCGTCGCCAGGGGATTGCCAACGCGCTGATGAGCGAGCTAGAGCATGTTGCCCGACAGGAAGGGAAGACGGTGTTGGTGCTGGACACGGCAGCCGGTAGCGGGGCGGAGCAGTTCTATGTCCGCTGTGGCTGGGAAAAAGTGGGGGAAATCCCGCGCTATGCGCTGATGCCTGACGGAGAGATGACCGCCACCTCACTGTTCTATAAGTTTTTGCCCTGACGGTCGCTATTGCAGAATGCTTTGATCAAAACGGGGTTTCACTGGTAGAAAAACCTGATAACTTATTGGACCAATTACTCAGGTTGTATGACTACTATTAGAGGGAACCCATTGTGAAAACATTAAACCGTCGTGATTTCCCCGGCGCGCAGTACCCTGACCGTATCATCCAGTTTGGTGAAGGCAATTTCCTGCGCGCATTCGTTGACTGGCAGATAGATCTCCTCAACGAGCATACCGACCTGAATGCGGGCATCGTGGTCGTCCGTCCTATTGCGACGGATTTCCCGCCTTCACTGAGCACCCAGGACGGCCTTTACACCACCATTATTCGCGGTCTGAACGAGCAGGGTGAGGCGGTGAGCGACGCGCGCCTGATCCGCTCGGTCAACCGGGAGATCAGCGCTTACGCTGACTTCGACGCTTTTTTACGTCTGGCGCATAACCCGGAGATGCGGTTTGTCTTCTCCAATACCACTGAGGCGGGCATCAGCTACCATGCCGGGGATCGTTTTGACGACGCGCCGCCGGTCAGCTATCCGGCGAAACTGACGCGTCTGCTGTTTGAACGCTACCAGCATTTCGCCGGTGCGGCCGACAAGGGATGGGTGATTATTCCCTGCGAACTGATCGATTATAACGGCGAGGCGCTGCAGGCGCTGCTGCTGCGCTATGCTGCTGAGTGGCAGCTGCCGCAGGCCTTTATCCGCTGGCTGACCTCCGCGAACACCTTCTGTTCAACGCTGGTGGATCGCATCGTAACCGGCTATCCGCGTGATGAAGTGGCGGCCCTTGAGGCACAGACTGGCTATAAAGATGCCTTCCTTGATACCGCCGAGCATTTCTACCTGTTTGTGATCCAGGGGCCTGCCTCGCTGGCGGCCGAGCTGCGTCTCGATAAACTGCCGCTGAATGTGCGCATTGTGGACGATATCAAGCCGTATAAAGAGCGCAAAGTGGCGATCCTCAACGGGGCGCATACCGCGCTGGTGCCGGTGGCCTTCCTGGCCGGGATCGACACCGTGGGTGAGGCGATGAACGATGCGGAGATTTGCGCGTTTGTCGAAAAAGCGATTTATGACGAGATTATTCCGGTGCTGGATCTGCCGCGCGATGAGCTTGAGTCATTTGCCAGCGCCGTGACCGGGCGCTTCCGTAACCCGTATATTAAACATCAGCTGCTCTCGATTGCGCTCAACGGCATGACCAAATACCGCACTCGCATTCTGCCGCAACTGCTGGCAGGGCAGCAAAAGAGTGGGCAACTGCCGCCGCGGCTGACTTTTGCCCTGGCAGCACTGATCGCCTTTTACCGGGGAGAGCGGGAGGGTGAACGCTATCCGGTACAGGATGACGCCGAATGGTTGACGCGATATCAGACGCTGTGGGCCCGGCATCGGGATCGCCAGATGAGCACCCGCGAGCTGGTGACTGCGGTACTCAGCGTAGAGGCTCATTGGGAACAGGACTTGAGCCAGATCCCGGGTCTGGTGGAGCAGGTGACTGCCGACCTCGATGCTATCCTGTCCCGCGGTATGCGCGATGCTGTACAGCCTTTGTGCTGATAGCGGACGTCATTGACCCGGCTGCGGCCGGGTTTTAAAGCTACCTCATTAGTTACAACATACTTTTTATCATAGTTAACAAGCAGGTCTGTTACTCCGCTGCGAAAAAAGCCTTTTAGTGCCAAATCGCCCCTTCAGGGAGAGAATTGCCGCTAAGCCGCTTGAACATATGCCTGTGCAGGAAAATAATGGTTTGAACCCATTTTCCCTGCCAATGTTCGCAGGCTAATTCATTCATCTGTAAGGAAACTCGCATGGTCATCGATATCCGGGAAATACGGCCGCACGACAAAGCCGAATGGCTTAATCTCTGGGAAGGCTATACCCGCTTCTATGGCAGCCCGCAGCCGGAAGAGGTGACCGAATGCACCTGGCAGCGAATGCTGGACGAGAACTCCCCGGTGCTGGGCAGGGTGGCTGTGGTCGATGATACGGTGGTGGGGTTCGCCATCTGCATTCTTCACGAGGGAACCTGGGTCACCACGCCCATCTGCTATCTGGAGGATCTGTTTGTCGATCCCGCCTTCCGTGGACAAGGCATTGCCAGAACAATCATTAAGTCGCTGCAAACCGAAGGGGCAGACAAAGGCTGGTCGCGGCTGTACTGGCATACGCGTCGTGATAATCCGGCCCGTCATCTGTATGATGAGTTTACCCCGGCTGACGATTATGTGCGCTACAGGATCACGCTTGGGTCCTGAAGCGGTAAGAGGTTGTTAAGCTTTTCCCGCTATAACAGGGGAAACCGGCTCAGGAGAAGCAACGATGGAAAAACGTCTCGACACAGTGGTCAATCTGATTATGTTTCTTTCACTATTGGCTACGGCCTGGGATCTCTCACTGGTGCATCATCTCGCCTGGTAGCAAAGATATCGTGCTGAAACGCGGCGCCTCATGCGGCGCCGCCGGCGTTATTCAATAGCCATCCTCCCTGCGCTAAAACTCCAGTCCTCCCGCTGGTTAAACTGGATAACCACCATCACGTCCTGCGGGCTGACCGCCATCTCATCGTCTAACCGCGCGCAGAGCCGACGATAAAGCCCCTGTTTCTGCTCCCGGCAGCGCGGTTTACCGGCGAAAATATGAAACAGCACGAAGCGGGCGCTGCGTCCGTCGCTGAGGTAGTTCGGGTCGTAAATGCGCTGCTCGTCGGCGGCCTGCTCGATAAACTGAAATTTATCTGCTGACGGCACGTCGAACTCTGCCACCAGACACTCATGAAAGAGCGCCGACAATTGAGCAAACTCCGTGGGACGCCAGGCCGTGCCAAGCGATATGCGGGTCAGGGGCATGGTGTCTCCTGCTCATTCAGACAGGTCAGGGCGCTGGCCGCCGCTGGCCAGCCGGCATAGAACGCCAGGTGGGTGAACAGCTCGACGATTTCGGCCTGGCTCAGGCCATTTTGATAGCCGAGAGCGATATGCCACGGCAGTTGCTGGGTTTTACCCAGCGCCGTCAGGGCAGAAAGGGTGATCAGGCTCCGTTCGCGGGGCGACAGATCGCGGCGAGCCCAGATATCACCAAACAGTACCGTTTCGGTCAGTTCGGCCAGTTTTGGCGCAATGGCGGCCAGGGTGTTGCGATTAACAGCGCTATTTTCCACAGTGACTCCCGTTATTGGGTGTTGAGATGGCAATCACTGTCGCATGCCGGGAAAGAGGTTGAATATCGCAATGTTCAGGATATTTCGTCCTGATAAACAGGATGATTTTTCACCCTGTTCTCCTTATTCATTGCCGCGCTTAAGCGCTCATTCCGGTTAGACGTCGATTTTTCGCGCCACGATAAACAACCTGGGGAATCGCAGGAGCACCTTTCCGTTACACTGTAACGGATAGTGTTCGGCCAGTAGTTCGACATAGCGTGTCAGAAATGCGTTTCTGGACTGCTCGTCCAGGCCGGCCAGATAGGGACGCAATCCGGTCCCCTGCAACCAGTCGCTTATCGCCTGATGGGAAGCGAGGGGATGAAAATAGGTGGTGCGCCAGATATCAACTTCACAACCCTGACGGGTCAGCATGTCATACCAGGCGTCTGGCGGGAGTAAGGGCTGGCGCCCGCGGTCCGGTAATCCCTGCTCGTCGGCGACCTGGCGCATCAGGGTATGCGAAGGTTCCTGCCAGTTATCCGGCATTTGCACGGCCAGCGTCCCGTTGACTGCCAGCTGCGCCACCAGATGTGGAAACAGCGTCTCATGATCCGCCAGCCACTGCAGAGAGGCGTTCGCATAGATCACGTCTACCGGTTGCGCAGGCCGCCAGCGGGCAATATCGGCGTCGATGAACTCACAGTCGGGTAAGGCCTGTGCCGCCTGAGCCAGCATGGCCGGGGAGTTATCGATACCGGTGATTGCCGCCAGCGGCCAGGCGGCGCGCAGCAGGCGGGTGCTGTTTCCCGGCCCGCAGCCAAGGT
Organism: Klebsiella sp. w6; assembly: GCF_033100215.1. Lineage (NCBI taxonomy): Bacteria > Pseudomonadati > Pseudomonadota > Gammaproteobacteria > Enterobacterales > Enterobacteriaceae > Klebsiella > Klebsiella sp. w6. The sequence goes on along the minus strand of NZ_CP136907.1, from coordinate 2,821,822 downwards.
CGACAACGTGCTCAACCTGCAGATGGGCAATACGCGAGAGCAGGTCGGCCGCGGGGCGGGTACGTTCAGCGTCAAATTGCAAATACAAAGAAGGGTTCCAGTCAGCCATAGCGCGGTCCTGTGTGAGGGAAGACTGGGCAAAGCATAGAACGCTACTGGCAGCCTGTCAGCCGCCGAATGTTACCAGCGGTAACCCACTTCGTGACAGTGTCACAAAAAGAATAAACATCAGTGGGCTTTTCGCGTCTGGTCGGTACGCTCAGGGAGGCGGTGAGATGGACAGTCACTGCGCCCGTTGCGGGCGCAGTGACTTATTCGGCGTTCTTGAGCGCTTCAGCGCGGCTGGCGGTGGCGTAAACAAAATCCAGCATCGGTTCGAGATCGGTGTCGTAACCGGCCTGAATGATTTTACCTCGCAGCCATTCAATTTCGCTGGTGATATCGGGCGGGAAGATGTTGTTATCCTGCGCCCGGCGCAGCCATTTCAGCAGAAAGTTATTCTTTCCTCTGATACCGCCCGATTTTTTCGACTTTCCGTGCATCTTCAGCGCGACCAGGACGCAGTAATAGAAATGAACGCGCTGATTAAAACTTTGGTGCATGTCTGTGTTTCCCGCCAGAATCAGGAATTCACCGTGTGGGTCAGTGATTCGGATTGGACTACGGCGCCGGGCTGGATCGTTGTGCGATCTCTGTTGTTCTCCGCTACCGTCCTTGCATCTGTTGTCAGACGCTGAGGAGGATGTTGGCATGGAAGCCGAATCGTCGTCAATTGCCGATTCGTTTTTTGCCCGCGGCGATCCGCGGGCCAGGGCTGACTACGTTCCTGAGACGGCTCGCTGTTGTCGCTGGACGCGTAAAATGAGCAGGAAAGCGAACACCACGACAATCGCCGCCAACAGATATAGCGTGGCGAGGTCGTAGAAGCCGGCAACCCATCCGGCCAGCGGCCCGGTGAGTCCCAGCGCCAGGTCAAGAAACGCCGAGTAGGTGCCGAGGGCGGTCCCCTGGTTTTGCTCTTCCACCTGTTTGACTGCCTCGACCCCTAGCGCCGGGAAGACCAGGGAAAAACCCGAGCCGGTGAGAAAGGCGCCGACGCCGGCCACCCAGGCTGACGGCGCCAGCCAGATCAGCAGCAGGCCGAGACACTCGATCACAAAGCAGACCAGCGAGACCGGGACCCCGCCATAGCGGGTAATGGTATTTCCCAGCACCAGGCGGACGCAGATAAAGCCGACGCTGAACAGGGAGAGGGTAAACGCCGCGCCCTGCCAGCTGTGCGCCGCAAAATAGAGGGTGATGAAGGTGGCGATAACGCCGAAGCCAACGGTACCAAAGGCCAGCCCCAGGCCATAAGGCCAAATTTTTCGTACCACTGCGTGAAAGGGCGCTCTGACACCGGCAGTCACGCTGACATCCTGGCGGGTGCGGGCGAACAGCAGGCCGATGACGGCCACCACTACCACCACCGTGGCAAATCCGCTAATGCCGAAATAGTGGTTAAGGGTGACCCCCAGCGGCGCCCCGATCGCCATGGCGACATAGGTCGCCACGCCATTCCAGGAGATCACCCGCGAGGTATGGATCGCGCCGACGGTTTTGATCCCCCAGAGCGTGGCGCCGGTCGCGGTAAAGCTCTCGCCGACACCAAGAAACACCCGGCCCGCCAGCAGCGCGGCGATGGCCAGCATCGGCGTCGCCTGCAAAAGCACCGCCAGCAGGGTGAATGCTCCGCTCAGCAGACAGCAGATGATCCCGAGACTGACCACTTTTTTCGGGCCCCAGATATCGGTATAGCGCCCGGCGTGCGGTCGACTGATCAGCGTTGAGATGTATTGCAGGCTAATCACAATCCCGGCGACAAAGGTGCTGTAGCCCAGCTGATAGTGAATGTATCCCGGCAGTACGGCCAGCGGCAGGCCGATGGAGAGATAGCAGATACAGGTGAAGACAACGATCGAAATGATGCGCAAATTGAGTTGCGTGGTGCTGACGGAAGTGCTCATAGGGATAAGTGATTAATACAAGGGATGTTTAGCATAGCGCGCCGCGAGGACGCTGGCGAGTCGCGAGGGCGTTTTATCTGTCACCGATGAAGTCGCCGTCTGTCCGAAGGGGCGCAACGGTCTGTACCGTCGATGATGTTGTGCATGCGCCCGCCATTAATCGGGTTTGCCGCTGGCGCCTGCGTACGGGCATGATGGCGTTAGCTTACCACCGCGTTCAGGAGAGAACATGTCCCACGATTTCGCTGATATTGACGTTTTGTTCATTGCAGGCTTCGGTCCCATCACCCGCAGCACGTCGCAAAGCCGTGACTTCTATTGTCAGGCGTTGGGTTTGCCGCTAAAGCCGATGCCGGGTAACGAGGCGTATCTCCTCAGCGAGCAGGATGCTATCGGCGGGGTGAAACATTTCGCGCTGTGGCCGCTGGCGCAGGCGGCGCAGTCCTGTTTTGGTCAGGACCAGTGGCCGGAGACGGAGCCGGTGCCGCAGGCATGGATTGAGTTTGAGGTCCGCGACCTTACTGCGGCGACGGCGCGGCTGCAGCAGCAGGGATACCGCCTGCTCGTCGCGGCGCGCGACGAACCGTGGGGACAGACGGTCACCCGATTGCTCAGTCCGGAAGGGCTGCTGGCCGGGCTCACGGTGACGCCGTGGCTGCGGGCGGAAGAGCCATAGCGCCCGCGCCGGACGCGGCGCAGGGCATATAGGGGAAGTTATTGATTCTCCTCGTGATCGGAAGCGCTTCGTACTTCTCCCCAGGCGCGGTTTTGCAACACGGTGCGATAGCCGTCGCGGTCGACGAAAGTGATGCCATTGACCTCCCAGTAAGGGTTAAACGCCGTAACCCGCAGAAACCCGGCGGCGTCCATGGCGGCGCACTGTGCTTGCCATTCCGCCTGCTGTGGGTAATACAGCACCAGCAAATCTTCATCTCCTGGCGAGGGAGTGACGGGATGGTGGCGACAGTGGGTGAATTCCAGATGCCAGCCCGCGTCGGGCGCGCCGAGCATAATCCCGCTGAATCCTTCATGATCGGTAAAGCTGCCGAGTTGCTGAAGCCCCAGCCCGGCGCAATACATGCTGGCGGTGGCGTCCAGTTCACTGACCGGTCTGGCAATACGCATATGGCTGAACAACATAATGGCTCCCGTAAGCAAAAGCTCAAGTTGATACTGTACCGGTAAATCGGCCCGGCGTGTGTTAAGACGTGCCCGGGCGCCATTTTCTCTCTGTCAATACCATAGCGGATTAACGTCCGCCTTGCGCCGACATTCTCTCTTAATCATAATAAAAAAAGAATTATAAAATACTATTGTTCTTAATATGAGAATCATTGTGAGGTGGTGGATGAATAACAGATCGCGCCAGGCCATATGGCTGGCACTGGCTGGGTCGATAGTACTGATGATCGGCATGGGCTACGGGCGCTTTGCCTTCACCGGCGTGCTGCCGCTGATGCTTAATGAAGGTCTGTTGACCCTGCACCAGGGCAATCTCGCCGCGTCGGCCAATTACGCTGGTTATCTGGTCGGCGCGTTGCTGCTGGCGCGGGTACAGCCTGGGGCCGCCAGCCGACTGAGCATTATCTCCGCCGGGTTGACCATCGCCAGCCTGGCGCTGCTGGCCTGGGTGAGCTCGCCGTGGACCATTATTGCGCTGCGCGCCGTCGCCGGCGCGCTGAGCGCGATAACGCTGATTGCCGGTTCGCTGTGGCTGCTGGAACATATGGGCCATCATCACGGGGCGCCGTTGCTGTATGCCGGGGTGGGGCTGGGGATATTTATCTCTGCGGAGGGGATCGCCCTTGGACATGCCCTGAGCCTCACCAGCCAGCAGATCTGGCTGCTCTGCGCATTATGCGCCGGTCTGCTGCTGGCGCTGGCGATCCGTTGGCTGCTGACTCCGCCGGCTGCACTGGTGAGGGTTTCCCATGTTGAGACCTCCTTGCCTGAGGCCGGGAGCGATACGCGTCGCGCGGCGTGGCGACTATTGATGGTTTACGGCCTGGCGGGCTTCGGCTATATCATCACCGCCACTTATCTGCCGTTGTTTCTGTCCGGTTCGCTGCAGAGCGTTGACCCGGTCCATCTGTGGGCGCTGTTTGGTCTGGCGGCCGCGCCGTCCTGCCTTATCTGGCATAAGCTGGTGCTAAAGTGGGGGTACCGGCAGGCGCTGACCCGCAACCTGATCGTCCAGGCGCTTGGCGTGATCCTTCCAGCCTGCAGCGCTTCACTGCTGTTTTGCGTGCTAAGCGCGCTATTGGTGGGCTTTACCTTTATGGGCACCGTCACCATTGCGCTACCGAAGGCGAAAAGTCTCAGCCATCAGGTGAGCTTCAATATGATTGCCGCGATGACTGCACTGTACGGCGTGGGACAGATTGCCGGGCCGCTTATCGCCGGCGCGCTGTATCAGATCGCGGCTTCATTTAACCCGGCGCTCTATGCCGCGGCGCTGGCGCTGCTGATTGCCGCAGGGCTGGTCTTTACCGAACGCCAGGCTTAGCCAATCGCCACGCTTTGCAGCAGCTTGCGCCACTCGCTCAGGGCGGGGGCGTTCAAGCCGCTGCGCCAGATAAGCTGGGTGGTCGCCTCGCACAGCGGTTCGCTAAGGCAGTTTTCGGGAAGCGTCATCTGCGACAGCACGCTCTGCGGCAGCAGGCAGGCGTAGCGTCCGGAAGCCACGCAGGCGAGCATGCTGTGATAGGAGTTGACCTCATGCACCTCGACGGCCGCCTGCTGCTCCGCCAGCCAGCGTTCGCCCAGCGCGCGGTAGCTGCAGCCGCTGGCGAATGCCGCGAACCGCAGCGGGCCCGGGGTCTGCGGACGGACCAGCATCAGCGTTTCATAAAACACCGGGGTGCATGCCAGCTCGGCGGGACAGGCCGGTTGACCATCGGCCCCAGGCGGCAGGCAGACCAGCGCGGCATCGAGGGCGGCGGTTAACACTCCCTCGGTTAACTGGCGGGTCGGTTGGGTGATAAGGGTGATATCCACCTGCGGGCACCGTTGTTGAAAGCGGGTAAGCAGCGGCGGCAGCCGGCTGGCGGCGGTCGCCTCCATCGCGCCCAGACGCAGACTGCCGCCTGGGGTTGTCGGATGCAGAGCCTGCTTTGCCTCTTCCGCCAGGCTCAGGATCCGCCGGGCATAGCTGAGAAACTGCACGCCTGCCGGGGACAACACCATTTTTTTGTTGCCGCGAACGAAGAGCTCAACGGCAAGTTCCTCTTCCAGCTGCTGAATGCGGGTCGTGATATTGGACTGTGCGCGGCCCAGCCGTTTTGCTGCCTGGGTGACGCTCTGCGTTTCTGCCACCTGAATGAAGATCTCTAGTGTGCTGTGGTTCATATTTTTCTTCTCAATACGATAATGATGTTGATCTTACCATCTTTAAAGGAGATGGTAAGCCTCCGGCACCGCTAATGCATGAGGAAACCATGAGCAACCCGCTACTTTCGCTTATTGATATTGATTATCCCCTGATTCAGGCCCCGATGGCGGGCGTCTCCACCCCCGCGCTGGCTGCCGCGGTAAGTCATGCCGGCGCGCTGGGCTCGCTGGGGCTGGGTGCTTCAACCGTTGCCCAGGCGGAAGCGATGATAGTCGCCACCCGCCAGCTGACGGACCGTCCGTTCAATGTCAATCTGTTCTGCCATGCGCCGCCCCGGCGCGACGCCCGGCGGGAAGCCGACTGGGCAACAACTTTACGACCCCATTTTGCCCGCTATGGCAGTACGCCACCGGATTCGTTAAGCGAGATCTACCAGACATTTATCGGTCATGCGCCGATGCTGGAGCTGCTTCTCGACCTGTCGCCGGCGGTGGTGAGTTTTCATTTTGGTCTTCCTGAACGTGAGACGATCCAGCGTCTGCGACAGCAGCGGATTGTCACCCTGGCGACGGCAACCTCGCTCCAGGAGGCGCTGCTGATTGAACAGCAGGGGATCGACGTAGTGGTCGCTCAGGGCTATGAGGCGGGCGGGCACCGGGGGATCTTTGCTCCGCAGGAGCCTGATGCCCAACTGAGCACCTTCACCCTGGTGCAACTTCTGCGGCGTCGGCTAACCATCCCGGTGGTAGCCGCCGGGGGCATCATGGACGGGGCGGGGATCACCAGCGTAATGCAGTTGGGGGCGCAGGGCGTTCAGCTCGGTACGGCGTTTTTACTGTGTCCGGAATCGGCCGCCGACGCCGGTTATCGCGCGGCGATCAACAACAGCATTGACGGACGTACGGTGCTGACCTCCGCGATATCCGGGCGTCCGGCACGCTGTCTGGCGAATGCCTTCTGTGCGCTGGGGGAAGCCTGTCCGGCGAGCGCCGTGCCGGATTATCCGCTGGCGTATGATATCGGCAAAGCGCTGGCCGCCGCCGCGAAAGCCCAGGGCGTTCATGAGTATGGCGCCCACTGGGCCGGGCAGGGTGTGGGGTTGATCCGCGAGTGTGACGCCGCCAGTCTGGTTCGTCAGCTGGCGGCAGAGTGCGGCTGGAACTAGTGTCTGACGGTTAGCGACGGTGGGCCAGGCTGCGCACCAGCCGATCGCCGGCCATTTGCACGCCCTGGACCATCGCCACCAGGATCAGCACCGTGCCAAACATGACTTCATTATTAAACCGCTGATAGCCGTAGCGGATGGCGAGGTCGCCGAGTCCACCGCCGCCGATCACACCGGCCATGGAGGAGAAACCAATCAGCATCACGATGGTCAGCGTGATCCCGGCCAGCAGCGTTGGCAGGGCTTCCGGCAGCAGGGATTTAAAAATCACGTGCCAGACGTTACCGCCCATCGACAGAATGGCTTCGATTCTCCCGTAGTCCACCTCGTCGAGCGCGTTTTCCGTCAGACGGGCAAAGAACGGAAAGGCGCCGATGGTCACCGGCACGATGGCGGCGGTGCTGCCCAGCGTGGTGCCGACGATCAGGCGGGTAAAGGGGATCAGGGCGATCAGCAGCACGATAAACGGCAGCGACCTGCCGATGTTGATCACCGCGCCTAACAGCGCGTTCAGTTTCGGCATCGGCGCCAGCCCGTTGGCGCGGGAAATAAATAACAGCACGCCGGTGGGCAGCCCGATCAGCACGGTAAACAGGGCCGCCAGGCCCACCATATAAAGCGTATCCAGCGTGCCGTCGAGTAATAACGGCCACAAATCTTCCCAGCTCATGCTACTCCGCATAATGGCCTCCCCTGAACGCCGTGACGGGTAAGAAAATCTTGTTCAGCCTGCGGGTCGTGCAGCAACGACTGGCGCAGCCGCGACCATGGGGTCACCAGCAGGTCGGCGAGTTTACCGCTCTCGACAATCTCGCCCTGTTCCAGCAGCGCCGCGTGGTCACAAATGGTTTTCACCACCTCCAGCTGGTGCGTAATCAACACGATGGTCAGATTGAGGCGCTGGTTAATATCCGCCAGCAGGGCCAGCACCGAGGCGGTGGTCTCGGGATCCAGCGCACTGGTCGCCTCATCGCACAGCAACACTTCCGGCCGGGCGGCCAGCGCCCGGGCGATGCCGACGCGCTGTTTTTGCCCACCGGAAAGCTGCGACGGGAAGGCGGCGGCCTTTTCGCTGAGATCCACCAGCTCCAGCAGTTCGCGCACCCTGGCCTCGCGAGCGGCCCTCGGCACTCCGGCAATCTCCAGCGGCACCGCGATGTTGTCAGCGACGGTGCGGGCATGCAGCAGATTGAAGTGCTGGAAAATCATCCCGGTGCGCAGGCGATAATCCCGCAGCGCCGCCTTGTTCAACTGGGTAATATCCTGTCCGTTCACCAGAATGCGGCCCGAGGTGGGCCGCTCCAGTAAATTGAGACAGCGGATGAGCGTACTTTTGCCGGCGCCACTGCGCCCGAGAATGCCGTATATTGCCCCTTTCGGTATCTGCAACGCGATATCGTTCAGCGCCGGTCGGCCGGTTCCGGCGTAGGTTTTGCTCAGCCCTTCGATGGTTATCATGACTGAGGGGCCACCGGGATCACCGAGCCGTTGTAGGTTTTACGGATAAACTCCGCCACCTGCGGTGACGTCAGATCTTTCGCCAGCGCCTTAATGCGCGGGTCATTCGCCAGGGCTGGGGTGGTCACCAGAATATTGGCGTACGGATTATGCTCGGCGCTTTCCAGCCCCAGGGCATCTTTCGCTGGCACCAGGCCGGCTTCCAGCGCGTAGTTACCGTTAATCACCGCCAGGTCGACATCGTCGAGGGAACGCGGGATCTGCGGTGATTCAATCTCCAGAATCTTCAGGTGTTTCGGGTTCTCGACAATATCCTTCGGCGTCGCCAGGGTGGTGGCCGGGTCGGTAAATTTGGGATCCAGCTTAATAAGCTTCTGCGCCTGCAGCAGGAACAGCGCCCGGCTCAGGTTGGTGGTGTTATTCGGCACCGCCACGGTGGCGTTTTCCGGCAGTGATGAGAAATCTTTATGCTTATGCGAGTAAATTCCCAGCGGCTCAATATGCACGGTGGCCGCGACGGCAAAGGTTTTACCCAGCGCTTTTTCCTGATCCTTCAGATAGGGAACATGCTGGAAGTAGTTGGCATCCACATCGCCACTGGCCAGCAGTTCATTGGCGTTGACCCCGCTGGTCAGCTCCACCACCTTCAGATCGAGGCTGGGATCGATTTTTTTGATGTAGTTGAGGATCTCCGCGTGGGGAACCGGGTCCGCGGCGACGCGCAGCGCGGCAGCCTGGGCAGACGTCCATGCCAGAGAAAGAGACAGTGCGACCCCTGCCAGTTTAAAAGCGGCATATTTCATGGTGTGTTCCTTTTTAGTTATGGTTAAACGATCAATTGCTCGGCGCGTTCGCGAAACACGTCCTGATAGTAGCGTTCCGCCACGTCCGGATGGGAACGCAGACGGCCCTTGAGATAATTCCAGCCGACATCGCGTAGCAGCGGATTGTGCGGGTCGCTGTCCGGACCTCGCGCTTCACGCGCCAGCTCGGGCGGCAGGGTGTAAACCGGCACCACCGCGTCAAGCTGGGCGCCGAGGAAGAAAGCGATGGAGAGGCGCTGCTGCTGCGCCGGCGGCGACACCACGCGATGGACGGTGGCGCGCAAATACCCGTTGGTCGCCAGCTCCAGCAGTTCGCCAATATTGACCACAAAGCTGCTGGCCAGCGGCACGGCGTCGATCCATTGTCCAGGCGCGACCTCTACCTGCAGTCCTTTCTGTTCGTCCTGCAGCAGGAAGCTGAGGAAACCGGAATCTTTATGGGCGCCGACGCCCTGGCTGCTTTGGGTCTCCTGCTGGCCGGGATAGCGGATCAGTTTGATATGCTCGTTGGGTTTCTCGCCGTAGAGCCGGTCAAAGGCATTCTCCGGGAGCTGCAGGGCTTCGGCAAAAGCGCGCAGCAGGCGGATGCCCACCTGGGTCATCTGCTGTTGCCAGTGAAGTAACACCGGTTTAAGCGACGGCAGGGCGGCAGGCCACAGATTCGGACCCTGCAGGCGCTGCCAGCGCGGGGCGTCGTCGCTGAGGGTCAGCGCCGGACGTTCGGCGCCGATATCAAACTGCTCTCGCCAGTCAGGCTGGCCGCGCGTCAGCTCTGAGGCCGCGCGGTTATAGCCGCGAAAATGGGGGGAGTGGATCATCGCCACCTGCTGTTTCTGCGCCTCATCGAGAGCAAAAAAGCGTTGAGACTGGCGCTGAACTTCATACTGAAGCGCGTCGTCGACACCGTGATTGATCAGATAGAAGAAGCCGATGTCGCGGGCGGCGTGACGCAGGTCGGCCAGAAAGGCCGCTTTATCCGCGGGGTCCGCGTAGCGGGCCAGGTCGAGAATCGGCAGGGTGGTCGCGTTCATTGTGTTCTCCGAAAACGGGGTAATAAGTTATGGGTTGATTCAGGTTCAGGGTTCGGGCACAACAGCAGCGCATGGTGATTTCCTCTGTCCGGGGCTGAACACAGCTTGCCTCAAGGCCAAATAAGCAACCAATAACGTTATTTTCTAATTTATGACCGCGCGGGGTTCAGTGCTTTTGCGTTAAATAGATATAGGCGCGAAGCGCGTAATGAAGCCGGTTGCGCCCGTCGGTCAGAGCCAGTAAGGTAGGCGCACTTTTTTAATGCGGAACGGACGTATCGTAATGTACAGCTCGAAAGATCCCCTGCACGGCGTGACGCTGGAAGCGCTGCTCAATGCCCTGGTGGCGCGCTATGGCTGGGCGGAAATGGCCCGCCAGGTCAACATTAACTGCTTTAAAAGCGATCCCAGCATTAAGTCCAGCCTCAAATTTCTCCGCCGGACGCCGTGGGCGCGCAAAGAGGTGGAGGCCATGTATCTCGCCTCCCTTGATGATGACGCGCCGGTGGAGAAAGCGGATCCCTGGGCAAACTGGCAGAAAAAATAACCCTTACCACAGGACACCATCATGCAGAGCTGGAGCAGTAAAGATTTCACCGCCGACCGCGCGTGGGGCGCGCTGGATATCGCCAATTTTTCCGGGACCACCGTGCGTCTGCACTGGACCGACCAACCCTATATCTGGCACATCAACGATGGTCAGGAGGTGTTTGCCGTGATGGATGGTCAGGTGGCGATGCATGTGAAAGTCGACGGCGAGGAGCAGGTCATCATGCTGAACGCCGGCGATATCTTCTACGCCGAAGTGGGATGCGAGCATGTCGCCCATCCGCAGGGGGCGGCGCGTATTCTGGTGATCGAGAAAGAAGGGTCGGTCTGATCCCTCCGGCGGGCGGTTCTTAGCCCGCCGTTTCATCACCGGTTAGACTCAACATACCGCGTTGATATAAATCACTTATCCAGCTTTCGATATATTTAATTCTTGTTTGCCATTCCCTTCACCCCAGCACTATCTTTTGCCGCAGGCGCCTGAACAGGCACAATCGCGGGAGAGATCATGGCAACCTTGCAGTGGGACCACGCAGTACAGTTTGTGAATCAGCCGGAAGCGGCCATTCAGACCTTTGCCGACCAGCAGCTGCGGGCGGTGGCCGGAGGGCGACATCCGGGGTGGGGAACCCGCAATGCGCTGAGCTATTTTGGCCTGACCTATATCGAATTCCTCGCCATTTCCGACCCGGACGAACTGCGCGCCGCGACGGACAGGTTCCTGCTTTCGCGGGATGCCGAGCGGTTGCTGCCGGAGAACGAAGCGCTGTTTCGGGTGGCGCTGCGCAGCGACGACATCGAGGCCACTCATGACCAGTTGCGTCGCAAGGGGTTGGCGGTATCACCGATTGTCGATGGTCAGCGCAACGATCCGCAGGGCAATATCATCCGCTGGCGGATCTTCACCATCGATGGCGACACTGACGGGCTGGTCTATCCATTTGTGCTGCAGTGGGGAGAAGACGATACCACCCGGCTGGCGCGGCTGCGCGCTCAGGAACTGGACGTGCCGCACCCGCTGGGCGACATTGCGCTTGAGCAGGCGGTGTTCGAGGTGGTCAATCCGCAGGCGGTACGCGATCGCTGGCAGGCGCTGCTGGGCTTCCCGCCACAGGGGGAGCAGGGACTGGACGTGGGCGGCCAGTGGTTTACTTTCCGCGAAGGACCCGCTAACCAGCTGACCGAACTGGTGTTTCGCGTCGCCAACCCGGCGCTTAAGGGGCAGCGCTTTCGCGTCGGCAACGGCGTGTATCGCTTTACATAAAAGCTGAATCTAGCGTGCTGTGGCGCGCAGGGCCCCCGGCGGATGGCCGGTGATGCGTTTGAAGGCCCGGCTGAAGGCCGCCAGCGATTGATACCCGAGGCTGAAGGCGACCGTTTCCAGCGCCTGGCCTTCGTGGGTGATGTACTGCACCGCCAGCCGCATACGCAGCTCGGTCAGATAGCGGGCGGGGGTGGTGTCTGTCGCGGCGAGAAAACGTTCCGCGAACAGCGAGCGTGAAAGCCCCGCCTCCCGCGCCAGATCTTCCACTTTCCAGTTGACCCCCGGCCGCTGATGCATGGCATAGATCGCTTTTGCCAGCCGGGGATCGCGCAGGACCTGTACCCAACCGGTGGCGTTGCCACATCCGCACTCTACCCAGCCACGGACAATCAGCGCGGCCACCACGTCCGCCAGCCGGGCGAGGATCCCGGCATAGCCTACCTGGCGGGTGAGGGATTCCCGCTCCATCGCTACCAACAGCGGCTGGATCTCCGGCCAGGTGTTTAGCAGGCTGCTGACCCGCATCACCTCGGGCATGGCCTTCACCAGCGGCTGCATGCCGCCGAGCTCAAAATCCATACAACCGCTGAAAATGACGGCGCGCTCCGGGCAGTCCGGGCGGCCGCCGGCGTTGATACAGCTTACCGTGCTGCACACCGTTTCGCTGGGCAGCTGGGCCACATTGACCACCGTGGCCTGCGGATCAGAAAGCAGGGCGTGCCCGTCGCCGTTGGGAATAAACAGTGCATCGCCGCTCTCGAGGGTGAACTGTTCTCCGCTGGCCATGCGCAGCAGCACCGGCCCGCGGCTGATGAAATGGAACTGGGCTTTACCCGCCACGGCGCTAAAGCCGACGCCGAACGGGCGTGCGGTTTCGATGCGCCGGTAGTTAACGCCGGAGAGGCGCATCCCGCGCAACAGTTCGCTGGTCAGGTCGATGCCAGGCTGGCTCATGGTAATTCCGGACGAATAATCAATAACTGAAGAGTATGCATCATATATCGTCCAAAGGTAAGTCCCTAAGATGACCAGGATGTTAATAAAACTGGAGAGATGTATATGAGTTCCTGCATAGCTGCTGACGCGAGCCTGTCACCCGCCAAACCTGCCTGGTGCGCCGTCTATGCCCTGGCCCTCGGGGTGTTCGGCCTGATCGTGGCCGAGTTTCTGCCCGCCAGCCTGTTAACGCCGATGGCCAGCAGCCTCGGGGTCAGTGAAGGGATGGCCGGACAGGCGGTCACCGCGACGGCGCTGCTGGCGTTAGTCACCGGCCTGCTGATCGCCACCGCCACCCGCAATATCGATCGCCGCTGGGTGCTGATGTTCTTTTCCGTGCTGCAGATAGTCTCCAGCCTGATGGTCGCTTTTGCCGATTCGCTGGCGTTTCTCCTGCTGGGCCGTCTGCTGCTGGGGGTCGCCATCGGCGGCTTCTGGGCGATGTCCACTGCCACGGCGATGCGTCTGGTGCCGGCGGCCCATGTGCCGAAGGCGCTGGCGATCATCTTTTCCGCGGTGTCTGTCGCTACGGTGGTAGCCGCGCCGCTCGGCAGCTATCTTGGCGAGCTGATCGGCTGGCGCAACGTATTTATTCTCTGTGCGATACCCAGCCTGCTGGCGCTGCTCTGGCAACTGTGGGTGCTGCCCTCCATGCGTCCGGAGAGCGTCGGGACCTTCTCCACGCTGTTCAGGGTGCTGCGCCGTCCCGGTATGCTGGGCGGCATGCTGGCGACAATCCTGATTTTTAGCGGCCATTTCGCCTTCTTTACCTACCTGCGGCCGTTCCTTGAGACCGTTGCGCAGGCCAGTGTCGAAGGGGTCTCGCTGATATTGCTCGGCTTCGGTATCGCTAACTTTATCGGCACCTCGGTGGCGAGCTATCTGCTGAGCCGTAGCCTGCGCCTGACCCTGGCGCTGGTGCCGTTGATGATGAGCGTTCTGGCGCTGCTGATGGTGACGTTTGGCCATCTGACCATGCTGGACGGGCTGCTGGTCGCCCTGTGGGGATTTGCCTTCGGTCTGGTGCCGGTGGCCTGGTCCACCTGGCTTGCCACCACCGTGCCGGATGAAGCAGAAAGCGCGGGCGGTCTGCTGGTCGCCTCTATTCAGCTGGCCATCAGCGCCGGAGCCGCCGGCGGCGGGGTGGTGTTTGATTTGCACGGCGCCAGCGGCGTCTTCACCGGCAGCGGTCTGCTGCTGTTGAGCGCGATGGTGATTGTTTTCGCCGCCGTGCGGGTGAAACCGGTCGCCAGCGCTGACCAGCCGGAGACGGGCCGCTTATCCCGCGAGATCGATAACTAAATTGGCCGACAGGCTGCGGGAGCAGCACAGCGCAATATGCTGCTCTGCGGCCTGTTTTTCCGCCTCCGACTGCACGGTATCCCGGTGGTCGACGGTTCCCTCCCGCACCGGCGTCAGGCAGGCGCCGCAGATCCCCATCTCGCAGGAGAGCGGCACCGCGACGCCATGCTCCTGTAGCACCTGGGCGATGGTTTTGTTCCCCGGGACCGGCCAGCGTTCCCCGGTGGAGGCGAGGGTGATGGTGAAGGTTCCGTCCGCCGCTGACGCTGCCGTCGGGGCGGGCGGATGGAACGCTTCGCTGTGCAATTGCGCCTCCTCCCATCCGGCCCCCCGCGCGGTATCGCGAACCCGGGCCATAAATCCGGGCGGACCGCAGAAGTAGACCCGGGTGTCGGCGTCCGGAGCCCCCAGATCCTGCGCCAGCCGCTGGCGCGGACTCTGCCCCTCGTCTGAGCAGTGGATCTGGCAGATTCCACCGGTTAGCTGGCGGGCGATCTCGGTGGCGAAGGCGGCCTCCTGCGCACGGCTAACGTAATAGTGCAGCGTAAAGCTGGCGCCGGACGCCGCCCGGGCGTGGGCCATCGCCAGCAGCGGCGTAATGCCGATCCCGGCGGCGAGAAGCACCACATGGCCGCCCTCGTGCAGCGGAAAGTGGTTGCGCGGGGCAGAGATCATCAGCGGTTGTCCCGGGCGCAGGGTGTCGTGGACATAGCCTGAGCCACCGCGGGACTGCGCCTCGCGGGCGATGCAGAGCAGATAGTGATCCCGTTCGGCCGGGCTACCGGTCAGGGAGTACTGGCGGATCAGCCCGCAGGGAAGATGGAGATCGATATGGGCGCCGGGCGTCCACGCCGGCAGCGGTTGCCCCTCGGCGCTCACCAGACGAACGGCCAGATTTTTCGCGCCCTGACGCCACAGGCCATCGACCACCACGGGGAATATGTCGCGCATATGACCTCCACTCATACCAGAAAGAAATCGCCAAAACCCATCTTCTTCAGCCCACGCCGGTAGGCGATGGAGCTACGGTCTGCCGGAATATGCGCCTCAAGGGTCAGATCCAGCGGCAGCCGCTCCGGACGCTGGGTTTCTACCATCAGGCGGTCCTCTTCGAACACCCGCAGGTTGAACGCATGTACGTCTTCCACCGGCACGTGCAGGTCGAAATTGCGGGCAATAGGGGCAAACATCCGCGTCACCCGTGACGACACCGGCGAGGCGGCGTTCATGATCACCAGCCTGGCGTCGGCGGGAAAATGGATGGTCAGCGTAGCGGTGAACGGCAGATGCATTTCAAAGTGACGCAGCCACTGGAACCCTTCCGGCGCACGGAAATCGGAGCTGGCCGGGTAATTGCCCACCGAGCTCCAGTAGTCGGCAACAAAGCCGAACGGCGTCTCCTGCGGGGTATAGTCCGGCACCTGCTGGTTGTCCGGATCGGCGAAGGTGTCGGTGTGGATCCACGCGAAGTGGGCGACATCGAGAAAGCCTTCGACCTGGCGGCCGGCAAATCCCTTCACCTCGAAGGCCGGGCAGTTGATTTGCTGAAATCCCGCGTCGTCCCAGTGCGGCATGGTCGGTAACGGCGGCGGATTGTCCGGATCGCAGGCCAGGCAGGTCCAGATCAGCCCGTAGCGCTCCTCCACGGCGAAGCTGGTGAGATGCAGTTTGGCCGGAATGGGTTGCCCCGGGCTGGAGGGGATACGGTTGCAGCGGCCATCCTCACCAAAGCGCAGGCCATGATAGGGGCAGACGATGCCTTCCTCTTCATGAAACCCCAGGGTCAGCGGCACCCCGCGGTGCGGGCAGACGTCGCGGGCGACCACCACCTGGCCTTTAATACGGTAGATAACCAGCTGTTCGTCCAGCAGGGTGGCTTTCACCGGGGCGCCGGTAATATCGCAGGCGCGGGCCACCGGGTGCCAGCAGCGGGCCAGCCGCAGCCAGTCCTCTGGATCAAAGGTGCAATGGGCGGGGGGCGTGGGGGTGATTGTCTTCATGATTTCTCTTCCTGCTCACATCGGTGATTGTTTTATTGTTGTGAGATTATTGTTGTCATATTAGGGTGTTCACATCCATCACCATTAATTCACTCTGCTGTTGCAAAAAAGAGTACAGAGGTGCCATGAGTCCTTTTTCCCGTTTCGCCCACTATTTTATCGCCGTGGCCCGCTGCGGCAGCTTGCGCCGGGCCGCCGAGCAGCTGCATATCTCCGCCTCGGCAATTAACCGCCAGATCCTGCAGGCCGAGGAGGCCTTCGGCACCCCGCTGTTCGAGCGCCTGCCGGAGGGACTGCGGATGACCACCGCCGGTGAACTGCTGTATGACAATCTGCTGCGCTGGCAAAAGGAGTTTCGCCAGACCCGACAGAAATTTGATGAGCTGCAGGGGATGAAGCGCGGAAACGTCAGCGTTGGGATGGTGCAGGCGCTGGCGGAAGGGGGCTTCGCCGCCGCGCTGGCGGAGATCATCGCCAGCTGGCCGTGGCTGGAGCTGGATCTGCAGGTGGCCGACAGCCACACCGTCAGCCAGAAAGTGCGTCAGGCGGACCTGGACGTCGGCCTGATCCTCGATCCGCAGGGGCAGGCCGGACTCAGCGTGCTGGCCTTTGCCGAACTGGAAGTGGGGATTGTGATGCGTCCGGACCATCCCCTGGCGGGGGCGAAAGCGCTGTCTTTGGGCGAGCTCAGCCTGGAGCGGCATATCGTGCCCGGCGCGCCGCTGATCGTCCATGAGCGGGTGGCGCTCCTCTATCGCCACCATGACTTTGCGCCGGAGAATACCATCAGCTGCAATGATATCCGGCTCATCAAGTCGTTGGTGCTGCGCGGCAGCGGCGTGACGCTCCTCAGCCTGCTCGACGTGCTGGACGAGGTCCAGCGCGGACAGCTGGCCTTTATCCCGCTGCGCAGTACGCTGCTGCGACCGCTGACCCTGGCGCTGTGTACCGCGCCCTCGCGTCAGCTTTCGCGGCCCGCGCAAATGGCCATTCAGACGCTGAGTGCGGTGATTGAATCCATGGCGACGGTCAGCCCAGCGGCCCGCTGAGGATGGTGTCGCACATGCCGTTGATAATGCGCTCCCCGGTCTCCTCGCGCAGCTCCTGGTACCAGGCTTCGGTGAGCTGCATATCCTTCCCGTGGGTAATATCGCAGCGCTTGCGCGCCTTCAGCACCAGGTCACGAACCCGGTCGCAGCGCTGGGCCTCGTACTCGCGCAGGGCGGCCGCAATATCGTGGGTCTGGCGGAAAACGGCGCCCAGCACCACCGCATCTTCCATCGCCGCGCAGCCTCCCTGGCCAATATCCGGGGTGGTGCTGTGTCCGGCGTCGCCGAGCAGCGCGACGCGGCCGCGCACCAGGCGGCTGAACGGCTCGATATCATGGATTTCAATACGGTTGGTGGTCTGCGGGTCGAGGGTGGCGATAAGCTGCTGCACCGGCGGCGCCCAGCCGGCAAAATAGCGGCTGAGGTCGGCGCGCAGAGTGTCGCGATCCTCCGCCAGACCCGCCGGCAGCGGCACATCAAAGAAAAAATAGAACCGGCCGGCGGAGACCGGCATCAGCGAGACGCGCTTGCCTTCGCCGACAAAGGTGGTCCACTGGTCGCCGGGCGCCAGCGCTTCATCTATTTCCACCAGACCGTTCCAGTTGACGTAGCCGGCGTAGCGGCGCTGCGGGGTAAAGCCCAGCACCCACGGACGCAGTGCGGAATGGCTGCCGTCGGCGGCAATCAGCAGATCGCCGCTGGCGCTGCTGCCATCGGTAAACCACACCGTCACGCCGTCGGCATCTTCCTCACAGCGGGTGACGCGTTTGCCGAACTGCACGCTTTCCCGTCCCCAGAAATCCAGCATTTCCCGCTGCAGCTCTGCCCGGGAGACCGGGCAGGGGCGGCTGCCGGTGCGTTCGATCAGCGGGGCGAGACTGAACTGGGTCATGTTCTCGCCGCTGCGGAAATCACGATACGCCATCCGGCGCAGCGGCCCGCCGAAAGTCTCCATGATGTCACCCATGCCGAGGTGGGCCATGCACTTCACGCCGTTGGGCCACACGGAAATCGCCGCGCCGACCGGTTTGATCTCTTTCACCGCTTCATAGACGTCGCAGTCGATCCCCGACTGTTTGAGCGCCACTGCCGCACTTAAGCCGCCGATGCCGGCGCCAATCACGATTGCTTTCATTTTATTCTCCTTATCCAGATGTCGTGACTGACTCCAGCAATTTACGTACCAGTTCGCCGGAGGGAGGAAAACCGCCTGCTCAAAGCACAGCGATAGCTCACGGCGCACCGCATTGGTGCAATGTGACGTATTGGTTGCCTTTTTATGAATCAAAAGTTTCTTAATATTGCATCAGGAATCTATCGTTTCAGCGTGCTGATTTTCAGCGGTGCGGGGGTATACGTTAACAGAGTAATGTAAGCTAATGATTTTGCAGCATTAATGAAATTTTCTGGTCGCTTTTGTCGTCTCTGGCCTGCTTTGTGCACTAGCCCATGCACTTCTCTTTGCTATGGGATTACACCATGTCTGACGAACATCACAGTGGCTTGCTTTACGGCCTTGAACAGCGGATCCCACCGCTTCCGGCCTTTTTCAGCGCTCTCCAGCATGTGCTGGCGGGCCTGGTGGGGATCATCACGCCGCCGCTGATTATCGGCGCTACCCTCGGGCTTGGCGACTGGCTGCCGTATCTCATCAGTATGTCGCTACTGGCCTCGGGCATTGGCACCTTTCTGCAGTCCAATCGGGTATGGGGCGTTGGCGCCGGGATGATCTGCATGCAGGGCACCAGCTTCGCCTTCCTCGGCGTGACGGTGGCCGGAGGGATGTGGGTAAAAGCGCAGGGCGGCGGGCCGCAGGATATGATGGCGATGCTGTTTGGCGTTAACTTTGTCGCCGCTCTGGTGCCGGTGATTGTCAGCCGTTTTATTGAGCCGCTGAAAAAAATCTTTACCCCCATTATCACCGGCAGCGTGATTGCGCTGATCGGCATCAGTCTGATCAAAGTCAGCGTCATCAACTGGTGCGGTGGGGAAAAGGCCGAGGATTTCGCCAGCATGAGCAACATCGCGCTCGGGGCGGGCACCCTCGGGGTTATCGTCCTGCTGAGCTGCGCCAAAAACCGCTGGCTGCGTCTCTCCTCGGTGGTGGTGGGCATTGCCGTGGGCTGCGTCGCGGCAGGGCTGAGCGGTCAGTTCCATCTTCACAGCCTGGGCGACACTCTGTTTCGCCTGCCGACGCTGTTTCCGTTCGGCTTTCAGTTTAACAGCGCGATATTTCTGCCGGTCGCCCTGGTGTCGCTGGTTTGTATTCTGGAGGCGGTGGGCGATCTGACGGCCAACTCGCTGATTTCGCAACAGTCTATTGATGATCACGCTTTTCGTAACCGGCTGAAGGGCGGTATCCTGGCGGACGGTGTCAGCTGTATGGTGGCCGCCATGCTCTGTGCTTTTCCGAACACCACCTTCGCGCAGAACAACGGCGTGATCCAGATGACCGGGGTGGCCAGCCGCTATGTCGGACGCTACATTGGCGTGATTCTGATCCTGCTTGGACTGTTTCCCCCGGTGGGCGAACTGCTGCGGCAGATCCCGGCGCCGGTGCTGGGGGGCGCCACGATGGTGATGTTTGGCTGTGTAGTGGCGGCCGGGATCCGGATTATTACCCAGACCCCGCTGAGCCGTCGCGATGTGCTGATTGTGGGGCTGGCGTTTGGTGCTGGCCTTGGCGTGGAGTCAGTGCCGGCGTTTCTTAGCCATTTTCCGCCGATGGTCGGCGATCTGTTCGGTTCGGCGGCCACCAGCGGTGGGCTGGTAGCGATAGCGCTGAACCTTATTCTGCCGCAGGAGCAGGCGGCGACGAAAACGATAAGGAGTCAGGATGATCGCGCTGAGTCAGTTTAACGGCCTGAGTAAAGATGAGGCAGTGGGGCTGCTGGTCCCCTGCGTGGCGATCCCGGCCTGGGGCGAGACGCTGGTGAACTTGCGACCTTTTGCCAGCCGTCATGCGCTACTGCAGACCGCCCGTGAGGCGATGGATTACTGGGGAGAGGACGAGCTGAACGCGGCGCTCAGCGCCCATCCGCGGATCGGTGAAAAGCCGACCGGCGGCCAGGCGCACGCGGCGCTGTCGCGCCAGGAGCAGTCGGCGGTGGACAGCGAGAATGAGCGGCTCGCGCAGGCCCTGCAGGAGGGCAATGCCCGCTACGAGGCCCGTTTTGGCCGGGTGTTTTTAATCCGCGCCAAAGGGCGCAGCGGCGAAGCGATTTTACAGGCGCTGACGCGCCGACTGCAGCATACCGCCGACGAAGAAGTGACTGAGGCGCTTGCCCAGCTGCGAGAGATTACGATGTTAAGACTGGAAGGAGTGATTGGCGAATGAGTACCCTGAGCACCCATATTCTGGATATTTCCACCGGCAGGCCGGCGGAAGGCGTGACGGTCAGCCTGAGTCGGGAGGGCGAGACGCTGGTGACCCTGGTGACCAACGCCCAGGGGCGTATCGCCACCTTTAGCGCCGCACCGCTGCCGGCGGGGAGCTATTGCTTAACGGCGGAAACCGGGGCGTGGTTTGCCCGCGCCGGGCGGGAGAGCGTCTTTACCCGGGCGCAGATTGATTTTGTTATCGGCGAGGCGGCAGATGACCATTTCCATCTGCCATTTCTCATCGCCCCGGGCGGGTGGTCGACCTACCGCGGCAGCTAAACCCGGCAGCCCATTGCCGGGCGGCGCTGCGCTTGCCCGGCCTGGATCGTTACGGAGCGGACAGAGACAGCTCGTAGGCCCGGTAAGGCGCAGCCGCCACCGGGCATGTAAAGGTGTCTCCGGCCACCATCCTTCCTGTTTTATCCCCACACAAGGATAATTACCCACCTATCCCCTACAGGGGATAATCTTGACATTATCCCCTGTAGGGTATAAAACCAAGTTTATCCCGATAGGGGGATAAATGATGGTGAGGAACAAGGCGATGAATTCCCCGCAGATATACAGTCCCGTGCAGCTGGCCAATTATCTGAAGCTGCTGCGCCAGCAGAACCACTGGACCCAGGATGCGCTGGCCAGGCGGATCGGCATTAAGCAGGCCACACTGTCCAATTTTGAAAATCACCCCGACAAAACCACCTTAACCACGCTGTTTAAGATCCTCCAGTCGCTAGGGGTGGTGATGACGCTGAACGCCAAAGCCACAGAGACGGCGCCGGCTCCCGATAACAACACGGACCTTGACTGGTAATGGCGACGCTTACCACCTGGATGAACAATGTGCGCGTGGGCACCTTAACCCGCCAGGCTAACGGGGCGCACAGTTTTCGCTATGACGAAGAGTGGCTGCGCAGCCCGCGCGCCAGACCGCTCTCCCTCTCGCTGCCGCTGCAGTATGGCAATATCACCGCCGACGCGGTGTATCACTATTTTGATAACCTGCTACCCGACAGCCCGCAGGTCCGCGATCGGATCGTCAGGCGCTATCAGGCGCGCTCGAAGCAGCCGTTCGATCTGCTGGCCGAAGTGGGACGGGATAGCGTAGGGGCGGTGACTCTGCTACCGCCGGGGGAAGAGGCGCACCTCGAGGGGTTGCGCTGGCAGACGCTGGACGAGGCGCAGCTCACCGCTTTGCTGACCGCCTACCAGTCGGATATCCCTCTCGGGATGATTACCGGCCAGGATGATTTCCGTATCTCGGTGGCCGGCGCCCAGGAGAAAACGGCGCTGCTGCGGATGGGCGGGCACTGGTGTATTCCGCAGGGCACCACGCCGACCACGCATATCATTAAACTGCCCATCGGCGAGATAAAGCAGCCTAATGCGACGCTGGATCTGCGTGAAAGCGTGGATAACGAGTTTCTGTGCCTGGCGCTGGCCAGGGAACTGGGCCTGGCGGTGCCGGAGGCAGAGATTATCACCACGCCGCGGATCCGCGCGCTGGCGGTGACCCGCTTTGACCGGCGCTGGGCGCAGGAGGGACGGGTGCTGCTGCGTCTGCCGCAGGAGGATCTGTGTCAGGCCTTTGGCATCCCGTCGTCGATGAAATATGAATCTGACGGCGGGCCGGGTATTGCGGCAATCATGGCCTTTCTGCTGGGCTCCAGTGAAGCCCTGAAAGATCGCGCAGACTTTATGAAATTCATGGTCTTTCAGTGGCTGGTTGGGGCAACGGACGGGCATGCGAAGAACTTCTCGCTCTTTTTGCTGCCCGGTGGCAGCTACCGTCTAACGCCGTTCTACGACATCATTTCGGCGTTTCCGGTGCTGGGAGGTACGGGACTGCATCTGCGCGACCTGAAGCTGTCGATGGGGCTCAATGCCACAAAAGGGCGGAAAACAGAGATTAACGCCATCTATCCGCGTCATTTTCTGGCAACCGCCAAAGCGGTGAACTTTCCTGGGGAGCAGATGCTGGCGATCCTCCAGGAGTTTGCCGGGCATGTGCCGCAGGCAATCGAAAGCGCTCGCCGGACGCTGCCGGCGGACTTTTCCACCCACGTCTGGCGGGCCATTACGGAAAATATGCTGAAGCTGCACGCCCGCCTGCAGCAAGGGCTGCAGGCGTTATAGCGAAGCCGGCTGGCGGTTAGCTCTGCGGTTGCCCCCAGCGGCTGCGCAGATAGTTGACCGCCTGCCGGGTTTGCGGCTGATTGAGGTTATTTTCGCGGAACAGGATCGTGCCCTGGATCTGCGGCAGAGTTTCATTGAGGTCGAGCTGCTTTTTCAGCTCCGGCACGCCGCCATCCACCGTCCAGTCAGGCTCATTTTTGGACGGCTCACCCACTTTGTACAGCGCCACGCCGATATACAGCCGGGTATGCGTCGGCTTAACCACCTCGGCCCACCAGTTGGCCAGCACATCATAGCGCGCGGCATCGCGGGCAAACGGCCAGTAGATCTGCGGCGCGATGTAGTCGAGCAGTCCCTGCTGCACCCAGCTGCGGGTATCGGCATAGGACTCATCATAGGCGGCCGCGCCACGGGTATCGGACCCCGCCGGATCGTGCGAGCGGTTGCGCCACACCCCGGCCGGGCTCACGCCAAACTCGACGTTCGGATTGAGCTTTTTGATAGTAGTGGAAACCTGGGCTATGAGCTGCTGGGTGTTATGCCGGCGCCAGTCGCCCTTCGAGGCGTAACCCTGTCCGTAACGGCGGAAGGTTTCATTGTCGTTAAGCGGGGAAGAGGCGGTTTCGGTGTAGAAATAGTCGTCGAACTGCACGCCGTCAATCGGGTAGTTCTGCACCACTTCAGCGACGATGCTGGTGATCCAGTCCCGTGCTTCGGGAATGCCCGGGTCGAGGACAAAGCGATCGCTGGCGGTGCGGATCCAGTTACGGTGCAGGACGAACACGCTGGCCGGCACCTGCGTGAGGGTGTTATTCAGCTCGGCAACGGTCGACGGTTTGGTGTTAACTGAGACACGATAGGGGTTAAACCATGCGTGAACCTTCATACCGCGCTTGTGCGCTTCATCCAGCATAAACTGCAGCGGATCGTAGCCGGGGTATTCGCCGATTTTGCCGGTCAGCATATCGGACCACGGCAGAATGTCCGACCGCCAGAGCGCCGTGCCGTCGGGTTTCACCTGGAAAAAGACGGTGTTGATACCCAGGCGCTGCAGGTTATCGAGTTTGGCGATCAGCGCCAGCTTCTGCTGCGTGATGCGGCTTTCCGGCGTGCTGGCGATAATCGACCCGACCGGCGGCCAGTCAAGGCGCGACACGGTGGTGAGCCACACGCCGCGTACCGGCTCCCGGTGCGTCTGGCTGGCTTTGACGGCGGTAGTGTTCGGTGTCGTGACAAGGGATTTAGGGGCCTTACTGGTGCAGCTGAACAGCATGCCCACGGCAATGACGGCCGCACCGGCCAGCGCCACTTTGCTGGCTAAGGGGAATCGACGAGAATGGCTGATGATGAACTCCCGTGTAATCAGATCGTCGCGTGTAGCGGCTATTCTCTTACGATTCGTGGGTCAGAGCAATTCCTTCATCCGTCGGTTCTCCATCGCCTAGTCATAATGTAAGGTATAGGTCGCGACGGCCGACACCTGACCGGCGGTGATCCGGAGACGGGTCTGGTAGTAGCGGGCCGTGAGCGGCAGGATAAACCGGCCCGCACTCGCGCTGCCCAGCGTCATCTCATGATTCAGGGAAACCGGCTGGCGATGGTAAAGCAGTTGCACACCAATACCCTGCGCCCGATCGTCCGTGGCGTCATTGCGCAGAACGCCATGCCCCCGGGCGGTGAGGGGCTCCGCGCCGTCAACACGCAGGGAAATAGTCACAGCGCTGTTGCAATCCAGTTGCAGCGCGAAAGGCGTGTCGCCGGTGGTTTTGCCGACGCCGCCGAAGTGGTCAAGCATCGCGGCGGGCAGCTTAATCAGCGCTGGCGTGGCGTCATTCACGGAACATCCCGCGGTGTTGACCCTGCCGCTTAAGTCTAACGCGGCCAGCGGGGTATGCTCTGCCATTAAAAAGTGCTCGCTGTGATACTCAAGCTCGCCCGGTGTCGCCGCGGGACCGGTTTTAATAAGCTCAATCGTCAGGCGGAAATAGCCCAGTTTCCACACCGCATCAGGCAATATGGCCGGATTGTTCACCCGTTGGCTAAACGGCGAGGGCGTCGGCCGGTCAGGAAAACCGCCATAGCCGCCGATAGCGCGCAGCGATACGCGAACGCCAATGCCGGCGAGATTGGTTTGATAAACCGTCGGTCGCGTCGCTCCCCCGGACAGCAAACTGTTCAGCTGTAGCGGCGACAGCCCACGCGGGTCGTCCGCACAGCGGATCCACTGTTCGCCGCCGTCGCTAAGGCGATTCCAGGCGAAACTTTTGTGATACAGCGGGGTGCCCGGTCTGGCGTCAGCCGGAACGGTGAGTTGACCTACGTTCAGCCGAAGGGTGGTGGCCTGGCCGCGGACAAACACCGGCGTACAGGCCCATCCGCTGGCGGGGGGTAACAGGGCGAGTAACAGCGTCAGGGTGGCCCGACGCAGGAGAGTTAAAAAGGACATGTTAACGTCTGCTGTAAAATGAGTGGATGGGGTGTCTGCGCCAGCGTCGGGGTGAGATCGTAGCGGGCAGTACAGTGCTGCTGAGGGCCTGGCCCCCATTGTGCATACAGGGTGCCTTTCGGCGCCAGGCCGGCGAGGTACACCTGACCCTCGCTGGCAACGATGCTGCTGGTGTCTTTGGCGTGCACTTCGCTGCCAAAGGGCAGCGGTTGTCCCTGCGACTGCAGCGTAAACAGCGCCTTATAACCAACGTGGGTGTGAAAACGCGCCAGCACCACCGCGTCCTTAGTGGGAACCCGCGTCACGGTGCTGTTGGCCAGATCCACATTCTCCGGCAGCGAGTGGCTGTCGAGGGCGACGTCGTTGCGGTGATAGGCGGTAGCGAAGGGCAGCACGGCATATCCATCGCGATTGGTGGCGATGGTTCTCTGGTTGGCGAGGGTCACACCGCCGGCGCCACCGGCGTCAATCAGAACGACAGCGCCATTCATTTCCGGCGTAAAGACCACCCCGTGGCGGTGAATCAGGATACCTCCGCTGGCGCCGTAGTTCAGGCGAGTGGCCTGTGAGTCACGGCTGTAGCCGAGATTCAGATCGCCTCTTCCACTGCTGTAGCTGGCCGTCAGGCTGCCGCTGTGCCCGTTTTGCTGATCGAGGGTTTGGCTGACGGCGTAGCTGAGCGCGTGATTATCCAGCATGGTGCCATTGAGACTGACCATCTGACTGTCGGCGCTGTGGCGGGAGGAGGTCAGGGTATAGCCGGCATAGCTCCCCGGTAGCAGGTGGCTCAGCGCTACTGAAAGTGACAACGTCACCACTTTATCGGAATGCGGCTCGTCATTCTCCTCTTCTCCGTCGCTACTGTGCGCATCGCTGTAGCTGAGCGACCACGCGATACCGTAAACCTGGCTGCTGATCCCCATATTGGCGGTACGCTGTGGGGCGCCCCCTGACCAGTAGCTGTCCTGGTCGAGACTCAGATAGAGGGTGATATCGTACGGCAGGCTCTGGCTGGCGGTGATTTGCAGGGTCGTTTTTTTGTTGTCGTTATCCCGCGAGTCGGCGTCGGGATCCGGGCTGGAATACGCCTCGCTCAGCGTGGCATAGCGCTGATGCGAATAACGCCAGCCGGTGAAGGTGAATTGCGTGCCAAGACGTTCAAAACCTTTGCTGTACTGGAGCTGCCAGGCCCGGCCATCGATCGGATCCTGCTGGTGCTGGTCGCAGGCGTTTAACAGCTGCAGCGAGAGCGCCCCGGCATCACCCAGCCCCTGTCCCGCGCCGAACGAGAGGTTATGGTATTGCGCCGCGCTCTGCAGTCCGCCAAACAGCGTCAGGTTGTGGGCGAACCCGCGCATCAGCGACAACTGCATCATCAACGGCCGCTGGCTGCCATCGTCGCTATGATAGCGCCCGGCGACCAGGTTGTATTTCAGGCTGCCTTCGCGTTGCATGCTGGTGACCGATGCATACGGCTGGGTGAAGCGGCGGATTTCGCCATCCGACTCTTTGACGGCAACCTCAAGATTGCCGCTACTGGCGGTGGGATAAAGATCGTCAATCACGAACGCGCCAGGGGTGACGTAGGTTTGATACAGCACGTAGCCATTTTGCCGAACCGTGACCTGGGCGTTAGTTCTGGCTATCCCACGGATGGTCGGGGCAAAACCTTTCTGCGAGTCCGGGAGCATCGCATCGCTGGAGGCGAGGGCAATTCCCTGAAACTGTACCGCGTCGAACACATCGCCCGACGTGAAGGTATCCCCGAGCGTCAGTTCACTCCGCCAGCGCGTCAGATCGCGTTCAAGCCAGGCGCCGCTGGTGGTCCAGTGGGGCTTATCGTCGCTGTTGGCGGTCAGGCTGTTGCTGGCGCGCAGGCGCCAGGCGCCGGCGTTCACGCCACTTTTCAACATCAAATAGTTATCGCGCTCAGTGTTGCCCTCGCGGGTACGCTGGCTGGCGCCTGAATAGCGGTAATTGCTCTGAAAGGCGCTGATACCTTCATCCCACAGCGCAGAAGGAACATTATCCCTCGCCTGGCGCGTCATCAGCGCCTGGGGAAGGGTCATTGCCAGCCGCTGATGGGCAAAATCGAAATTGACCGTACTGCCCGGCAACAGCGTGGCGAGTTCGGGACATGAGCGGGAGGTTGCGCCGGACGCCTGGGATAGCACGGCCGGATTAACACCGGCCTGCAGCAGATCTTCCGGCTTAAGGCAGGGCGTCAACTGCCCGCGGTCATTCTGGCGAAACGTGATGATCTTACGGGCATCCAGGGTGACGCCGTTGACCTGCCAGCTGACCGGATAGTCGCCAGGCGGCTGGCTCGTTTGCTGATTGAAGCGCTGCAGATCCACCGCCGGCAAATGGTCGTTTTTTTCCAGCAGATCCATATTAAAGGTCGCCTGGGCGTGCAAGGGCGCGCTCTGTCCGCCCAGCAGGATGGAGAGGCTGACGACGGTAACGGTATGAGCCGGGCCGTGGCGCATCGCAACATCAGGCTTTTAGTGCGCCGAAACGGGAGCGCTAAACGTCTGCACAGCGCCAAAATCATCCAAAATGTGCCAGCTCACCTGGCGGATGCAGGCCTCGCCGGGCAGGGCGTACTCTTCACGGCTGTGAGGGGCAATCACGCTGTGCTCAAGCGGTGTTTTCTGGTTCTGGCCCGCGCAGGTGAGCGTGGTGATAGTCACATAATAGGGGGAGGTATTCTCCCCCTGCAGGTGGTTGCCACTGACGTGCCAGCGCAGGTGCTGCGCCGCGTCGAGCGCCGAGCCGGGGAGTCCTGCCGGGCGATAAATGAGCTTAAGTTGATTCTTAATAGCAAATTGCAGAATGTTCTCGCCAGCCGGCGCGGTATTGGCAGGAATCACTTTGATATT
This sequence comes from Klebsiella sp. w6, assembly GCF_033100215.1. Classification (NCBI taxonomy): domain Bacteria; kingdom Pseudomonadati; phylum Pseudomonadota; class Gammaproteobacteria; order Enterobacterales; family Enterobacteriaceae; genus Klebsiella; species Klebsiella sp. w6. The sequence continues at coordinate 2,794,005 of NZ_CP136907.1, read as the reverse complement.
CAGGGTGAACAAACTTTCCCGATCGTTTGGCAGTTGCGCCGAGGTTAATAATACGCGCAGATCGTTGCTGTCTCCAGCATCCAGACGGAACAATGGCGGGGTGACGATAAACGGTGATTTATTATTATCAGCCAGATCGTCTACCCAGCTCTGAATAAGTACCGGATCGTGAGGATTGGTGTTTTTTACCGTGATGTCGGCCTCATGACTTTGTTCATTATAAATGACACGCGTGCCGGCAATGGCAACCCCGGCAGCAGACGCCAGGAGCGGACAAAAGAGAAGGCTCAGGAAAAAAGCCATTTTATAACACTGCATAATTGAGGATCCGGTCACGAGGAATGAAAATAAGGGCAGGGGATGCTGCCCTCGGTAAAAGCGGCAATCAGCACATTCTATTCATATACAATATCAATATTGGCTGTGGCATTAATATTGCCGGCGGTGACATCCAGGGAGGAATCGCTCTTCAGATCGGCAATAAAATTAAAGGCAATATCACCGTTTTCGTCGGCTTGCGAAACCGCCGTTTTGCTCTGTTTGTCAAAGGTCAACTGAGTGCCTTCCGTTGAGCCGTCAGGGGAAGAGAAGACTTCAATGCCCACCCCTTTGGCGGTATCCGCGGCATCGGAGAGCGCCAGCACGGCGGCGGTGGTGCCGTTAGCATTGGTGTCCGGGGTACCCTCCAGGCTAATGCTGATATTCTGCGCCAGCGGGCAGCCGGTCAGGTTGATGGTAAACGGTGTTTCTGCGGTTTTCGCTTCATGTGATTTCAGCGCCGACATATCGACGTTGCCAAAATCGACATTCACATCGCCACCGTTGTTGGCGATCTGGCACGACTCGTTAATAATTTTACCGGTGAAATTCAGTGTGCCCGCCGCGCGGGCGGGGGTCACAGTAGCCAGACTGAAGGCCAGCAGTGAACCCACAACCAGCAGGGTGCCTTTTTCTTTCATACTCAAACCTTATTAAATAATCACAAGTTAATTAAATCGTTTAACATTTTTAAAGCATGTTTTTTATTTCTGTTCACAAAAAACGGTAAGCATCACTAATGTATCTTGCCGTCGGGGGCGGGATTATACGGAGAACGTCGTAAAGGCCCATGGATAAGGTGTGTTAAGCTGTAACAATCTTTATTTTTTGGTGTAAGTATAATCTCATTTAATATTGTAATTGGGTTCTATATACAGAATGTATTATTTCCCGGGAACGCCTGTTTTGGCAAAGTTCTGGCAAAAAATTGCTGTTATTCCCGGCAGTTGACCGGAGAGGGCAGAATAATCGTTTACGCTGCCGCTATTTTGCCGTAGCGTGAAGATCGCGGCAGGAAGCCGCAGGTTGGATGGCACAGAACGATTCTGTGCCGCGCAGTGTCACTCGCTATCAAGGAAGATTGCTATGTCTCCGCTCCGTCTCGCTCTAATATGTCTGTGTCTGGCGCCGTTGGCGTCGTCTGCTGCGCGCTCCGGTCAGGTTCATTTTTCGGGACGTGTCATCAATCCGGCCTGTCTTATCGCGCCGCAGCGCAATCGTATCGATGTTTCGTGCCAGCACCGTTCACCGGAACAGGTCGCCTTGACAGACAACCCCCCTCGCTATGCCATGCCGGATGATCGCGGTGAGGTCAGTCTCCACTGGCGAAATGCACAGCACAGTGAAGCGGATGTCATTATTCGCTATCGCTAAGGTAAGAAAAACGCGGTGAAGGGTAAGCGGATGCAGGACGTAAAGGGTAACGCGGTGGGCGGTTTAAGCGCGCGTCAGCAGTGACTACTGGGGTGACGTGCACGTAGAGTACATTTCATGAAAACAATCCTTGCCGTCGTCCGACAGCAGAGTATCGCCTCAGTCGGGTTCCCAGGCGAGGATATCACCGGGCTGACATTCCAGCGCCTCGCAGATGCGGGACAGGGTATCAAAACGGATGCCTTTGACTTTTCCCGACTTGAGCAGCGACAGGTTCTGTTCGGTAATGCCTACAAAGGCCGCCAGCGCCCTGGACGTCATCTTTTTTTCCACCAGCAGTTTGTCCAGATTCACCACCACAGCCATCGTTAAATAAACTCCTTATTCTCTTCTTCAGCACGGATCCCGTGGAGCATGGCGTGAAATGTCACAAACAGCAAGCTTCCTGTCAGAAGCAGCACCCCGTCGCTGAGCAGAAACACCACCTGATAATAAGGCTGCGGCCACCAGGCGAGCAGCGGGATCAGAAAGCGGCACACCGGCAACAGGATCCCCATGCCCACCATGGCCAGAGCGATGTAACGAACGCTGTGCGCCAGGGAGAGGCTGAGCACGCTGCGCTGGCGGACGCTACGGGTTACCTTCATGCCCTGCCAGATAGCGAACGCGAACAGCCCGGCCGGAAGATACAGCAGGGCCAGCAGCAGCAAACGTCTCGCCATCCCCGGCGCCTGGGCCGGGTTGTCGGTTAACGGCACTTCAGCAAAGTGCAGCAGGGTGGAAAGAAAATATCGTTCGCCGGTAAAGAAAATCCACAGCGGCATGATCAGGGCGAGCATAAAAAAGAGGGGCAGTATGCCGCTAATAATAGCCAGACTCAGCCGGGTTCTGGATTGCTTCACAATTTACCTTCCTGATTGATGAGAATAATTAAAGCACCAGCCGCGCCAAGCATGACATAAGGGCCACGGCGAAGACAACGCTCATCGCCCGGACGCCGCGACGACGGCTGGCAAACCACGGACGGGTCCAGACGCGGTAGAGGCTGAGGGTGATGAACGACGCCTGGATGGTCCAGGTCAGCATCCGAAACAGGTAGCCCATTTTGCCGAGATTCTGCAGGGTCTGGAAAACCTCGGCGAGATAAATAACCCCGGTCGCCAGCAAAACATAATTGAGCAGGCGTATTTTTCGCTGCGCCAGCCAGTCGCCGGAAATAAACAGGATCACCGACAACAGCGTTAACAGCGCCCAGAGGATGTCAATTCCGTTCATTACGCGCCTCCTGTTCATCAGGGGTGGCAGCCAGTAAGAGCTTGATGGCAGGTCCGATCACCGGCCAGGCGGTATCGGAGAGGATCACTACCGCGGTCTGTCGCTGTCGGTCGAAGGCCATCATTGCCTCAAAGCCGCCACTCTGCCCGTCATGCCAGACGATCTCCCGTCCGCGGACGCGGGTAGTGAACCAGGCATAACCCACCCGGGAATCGGGATCATCGGTGGCGAACAGGGAGTGCATACCTTCACTGCCCGCCAGGTTTGCTGCCAGCAGCGCCTGGGCATATTTCGCCATATCGACAATCGTGGCGCGGACGCCGCCGGCGGGGGCGAAGGCGTCCATCACCCATGGCTGCTGAGGGAAACCAGGGGCTGACCAGCCCATGGTAAACGTCGGCGAGGCTGGAGTATTGTGCCGGGCCACTTCCGCGCCCTGCATTCCGGCGGGGGTAAAGACCCGTTGCGCCATCAGTGTGGCAAAATCGCGATGGGACGCCCGCTCCAGCGCCAGTCCGAGCAGGGCAAACCCGGCGTTGGAATAATCAAACCATTTCGTCGGCTGCAGGGTGGCCTGGTTCATCATCGCGATCAGCGCGGGTCGATCGTAGCGCCAGGGATTCTGCCGCCGGGCAATATCGCTCAGAATAGCCAGCCGCTGCCCAACCGACGCGGTGAGCGGTGGCAGTCCTGAACGGTGAGAAACCAGTTGCTCCAGGGTAACATCCCGCACCGGGCTGACAATCTCCGGGACCAGCGCCGACACCGGCGTCTGCGCGGTGACTTCGCCGCGGCGAATAGCCTCCAGCAGCAGGCTGGCGGTCATGGTTTTGCTCAGGCTGGCGATCTCATACTGTGTCGTATACTCGCTCCCCCACAGACCGTAGCGCACCCCCTGAGGCGTAATCAGCGCTGCGGCGACCTGTCCGCGGGCGCCATTAAGCAGGGGCGTTAATATCGAGACCAGCTGTTTATCCCCCGTCGTCCGGGAGCTGGGGGGATGAAAGCCGGGCTGCAGGGCGATCCCCGCCGCCACGATGACGGTAAAAACCAGCACGGCGGCAATGATCTGTCTGTCCCGGCGATAGCGGTTCCAGCGCATGTTTTCTCCTTAACGCGGTACGAAATCCAGGTGAGGGAATACCGCTTCTCCCTGGTGTTAAAGTGAGCGCAGGTTAGCCTGGTGTTTATCGTTTTACAATAAATTTTTATCGTTTTATGATTAACTTTATGAGGAGTAAAGCAGACACTCCCGGCGCGGTGTGGAGAACGCGGGGGGCAATAGAGGCCTGGGGATAAAGTGCGCTGACGAAGGGAGGTACTCGCCAGCGAGAAATGTCGGCTATGCCGGTATACCGGGAGAAGAAAACTTAGCGGATCCGCGACTGCTCGTCGTCGCGTAGCGTCAGCACCTCAAATCCGTTGGCGGTGACGGCCACGGTGTGCTCCCATTGCGCGGAGAGTTTTTTATCGCGGGTGACGACCGTCCAGCCATCTTTTTTGGTTTTGATGCGGCTGTCGCCCTGGTTCACCATCGGCTCAATGGTGAACACCATTCCTTCGCGCAACACGGCGCCTTCCCCGGGGCGGCCGTAATGCAGCACCTGCGGTTCCTCATGCATTTCCTGGCCGACGCCGTGACCGCAATATTCTCTGACCACGCTGTAGCCATGGTCCTCGACCCAGCGCTGAATAGCGTGACCAATATCGCCCAGCGTCGCGCCAGGTTTCACCACCTCAATGCCTTTCCACATCGCTTCATAGGTGGTCTTTACCAGCCGGCGGGCCAGCGGGGAGACATCGCCTATCAGGTACATCTTGCTGGAGTCGGCAATCATGCCCGCTTTCTTCAGGGTGATATCGACGTTAACAATCATCCCGGCGCGCAGATGTTCGGTCGCTTTGGGGATCCCGTGGCACACCACATCGTTAATGGAGGTGTTCAACACATAGGGAAAATCGTATTGCCCCTTGCTGGCCGGGCGGGCATGCAGCTGGTTGACGATAAAATCTTCCACTCGATCGTTAATCGCCATCGTCGTTACGCCGGGAACGATAAAGGTATCCAGCATATCAAACACCGACGCCAGCAGCTGGCCGGCATGGCGCTGACGTGCGAGTTCATCGGCGGTTTTAATGATTATTGATGGCATTGATTACCTCCAGCAGACGGTCAGAGCCGGATTTCAGCATCAGCAGTTTGATCTGCTGGTGGTTAAGCTCGGGGTAGAGCTCGCTCATCATGCCCAGACGGATCCAGTATTCCGCCTGGGCATTGACGGAGCGGGACATAGCTTTGCTGGCATCACGAATATCATCGTGCAATAGATCGGAGATTTTGACGATTCCCATAGAGACAGTCCATATATGATTCGTATATGTATCGTATACAGGCCGGCACGGGATGTCATGGGCATTTTGTGTCGTGACCGGGGGGAGGCGAGAGGCCCACGCAAAAAAGCCCGACCAGCGGGCTTATTTTCAGCATTTTTTTCGGGTTAATCATTCGCGCCATTCACCATGGCGAAAATACCCATTAGATTATCGGTATGCAGAATGAAAATAACATGACGGCGGCGAAGCGCGGCGCATCAATATATTTAATGCAGGTGTTAATTTTGCGTATGAATATTCTCCCGTCAGGCCGGGAATCCGGAGGAGTTACAGCGCGTCAGTGAGTTTATCCACCACCACTTTACCCGCATTATCGAACTGCGTAATGCGAAAGCTGTCGCTCCAGGAGCGGCGGGTGGTGAAACGGTCGAACAGGGATACCCGACCTTTACGCTGACCATCTTTACTCAAAATAACCCATTCAGTCACCGCAGAATAATGCTGGCTATTGTCATGACGGCTCTGTTGTTCAACAAGCTGGTCTTCTTTTTCCACTTTTAAATAATCACGCAACATATTTAACCTCCATAGAAAGTATTATTAACATTACTCCTTTTATTTATTCTTTCAATCAAACTTTTTAATCAATAAAAGTAACTATTAGTGGGCGACCTAAGTGCAAAAATCGTCAGATTGTCATTACCCGGCGCAGTGGATTCCACTACGCTTAACAGAGCTGTCTGGCGCGCTATCTGCGGTTGCCAGGGCCAGAAAGGCGGCAACAAAACGTCTTAACCTTGTATTCATCATGGGCGTTGTTCTGCTATATCTAGTGCGTTTTGCCACGACCGAGCCACAGAGAGCGCTGTACCATGAGTAACGATCACCTGACGGATATCGCCTATCGTCACTTTATTGAAAGTGTTAAAGATTATGCCATATACATGCTGAGCACTGACGGTATGGTCATCAGCTGGAACGAAGGTGCCCGCCGGGCAAAAGGGTACCTGAGCGACGAGATCATCGGTTGCTACTTCGGTCTCTTCTATAGCGAATCTGAGCAACTCTCCGGTGTACCGGCGAAAAACCTGGAAATCGCCCTGCGTAGCGGACAGTTCGAAGGGGAAGGCTGGCGTTACCGCAAAGACGGCTCCCGATTCTGGGCGCATGTCATGATCGATACCATCCGCGATGAGCAGAACACCCTGCTGGGTTTTGCCAAAATCACTCGTGACATCAGTGAACAAAAAGCGATTAATGACCGCATCGCATGGATGGCGCGCTACGATGCGCTGACTGGTTTACCTAACCGGGTGGAGTTCTTTGAGCGGGTGGAAAAGCTGATCACCGGTAATGATGCCCGCCGCTTTGCCATTTTCACCATCGATTTAGACAAGTTTAAAGAGATTAATGACCTGCAGGGCCATCTGATTGGTGACCAGCTGCTGCAGCGTGTGGCAGGCGCCGTGCTGAAAACGCTGCAGAAGGAGGAGATGGTCGCGCGCTTTGGCGGCGATGAGTTTGTGGCCGTTAAACCTTTTGCCGATGAGGGTGAAGTGGATGCCTTTGCTGCGCGCCTCTGGCACTGCTTCAGCGGTAAGCAGACGTTTGCCGCGACGGAAGTGGTTCTCTCCGCCAGCATTGGCATCTCGGTCTACCCGGAGGACGGTACGGATATTAACACGGTACTGAGCAATTCCGATCTGGCCATGTATCGGGCAAAGAGCAGTCTCGACCACAAGATTTGCTGGTACGAACGTGAAATGGATGACAAGACGCGGCAGCGCAATATGATGGCCGCCGATATCCGGCGCGGTATTCACGCAGGAGAATTTTCGCTCCACTATCAGGCTATCCGCAACATCAAAGACCGCCGGATCACCGGTTACGAGGCGCTGCTGCGCTGGCAGCATCCGCAGCTGGGGCCGATCCCGCCTGACGTGTTTATTCCCATCGCCGAAGAGAGCGGCGCCATCGTGCCCTTAGGTTACTGGGTGCTCGAGCAGGTGTGTAACGAATCGCTGGAAAAGGGTCTCAACAGAAAAGTTTCGGTCAATATCTCGCCGGTGCAGTTGCGTCACCGCAGCTTTATCGAAAAAGTCCGCGAGATCCTGATGCGTACCGCCTATCCGGTCAGCCTGCTTGAGTTTGAAGTGACGGAGACGGCGTTCATCATCAATAAGCAGCTGGCCTTTAGCGTCCTGCATCATCTGCAAAAAATGGGGATCAGTATCGCGCTCGATGACTTCGGTACCGGCTACTCCTCCCTGAGCATGCTGCGCGATTTCCATTTCGACGTGATTAAACTCGACCGCAGCTTTATGCTTGATGTGGAGAGTAATCCCCAGGTCCGCTCATTCGTGCGGGCCATCATTTCGCTGGGAAATTCAATTAATACGCCGCTTATCGCCGAGGGTGTGGAAACCGCCGGGCAACTGCAGATCCTCGAAGAGGAAGGGTGTGACGAGATGCAAGGCTTTCTGTTCGGCGAGCCGGTGGATATTAAACACCTGCCTCCGTCGTCCTGATACGCCCACCGGCTGCGGGTGGGCGCTGCGTCATTACTGATGCGCCAGCGGAGCCTGCCCGGAAAGATGCAGCAGAGCCGACTGCAGCGAGACGTCAAACATCTGACCGTGCGTCATACCAGGGTAGCGCCAGAAAGCCACCGTCAGGCCTTTGTCGGCCAGCTGCTGCTGAGTGTGTCGCAACAGACTCAGGGAAGCCACGTGGCCGGTGGGTTCCCGGGCAGCTTTGCCATCACCTTCCAGCAGATACAGCGATTTCCCGATGAAGGCGGTGGCGCTTAAAGCTTCGCTGCCCTTCAGCGGAGATTCCTGCGCCTGGCCCAGCGACGGGCTGGCCGAATAATAGAGATGAAACAACGAGGTCTTCCGCCACGCGTCGAGCACAAACAGCCCGCCGTAGGAGTGGCCCCAGATCGCGCGCTGGTGGGGATCTATTTTCAGGTGAGCTTCCGTTTGCGGCACCATTGTTTCGGTCAGCAACTGACGAAACAGGTCATTACCTCCGGTTTTTCGCGGCGGCAGCGCGGGTTTCCCGACTTGCGGTTTGAAGGCCTTTAGCGGAGGAGTGTAATCCCAGGCCCGGGCGGCGGTATCGAAGGGCAGCGTTGTCTGGTAACCGATAGCGACGATCACCGGCGGGGAGCCGGCGGAGAGCTGCTGCAGAAGGGCGTCGTTAAGCTTATCCATCACCGCGTTACCATCCAGCATATACAGCACAGGATAGCCGGCGGCGGGCGGGGCTTTGTCCGGCACGGCAGTCCACACCCGGTAGTGGCGTTCGCCATCGGCGGAGTCATACTGACGTTGCGTAAAATGATAGTACGCTGACCCTTTATCGGCGATGTTTGGCCCCAGCGGCTGAAGATCCGGTCGGGCGGTGCTACCGCTACTGTAGAAGAGCACGCCAACCGCCAGCGTCAGCAGCCCGCGCGCCCGGATGCTCCTTGAATTCCGCTTCACCTTGTCTAACCCCCTGTATTCTTTGAGCTGTCATTTTGTTGGGCTGACACGGTAACACAGCTTGTTTGATAATGGTTCTCATTTCTTTTGTGCGCTTTGGATCTGCGTGGGATACCGGACGGGGCTGGTGGGGGGGCGAAGCGAAAACGCAGGATACATGGCCGCCTGTCGGCGGCCATCAGGACACGGTCAGGGATCGCCGTTGATGCTACGCAACAGCCTTTTTACCAGCGGGATGAGCGCAATAAGCACCAGCGCAATAACCACGATCAGTAACAGCGTCAGCCCTTTATGATGACTGATAAGCACCCACAGCATCGCCAGCGTCATGAGATGATCCTTGCATTAACAGCGTTAACCACCGCCAAGGTGAATGAAATTTAACAGAATGGTGATGACCACCCAGGCCAGCAGCAGAAAGCGTCGTTTATCGCGTCGAGCTTCCAGCGCAGCGAAATAATTAGCGCTGTACCAGGTTGATATAATAATAGCCAGCGTGATGATGACCTGCCAGACCACTTCGCTAAAGCCCGTCACGATGCTTATCGCGCGAAAGCAAAGCACAATCGCGATGCCGTTAAGCGCGTTACACATCAACCATCCCCACAGGCTTGAGGGACGGCTAAAGAAATATCCAAGTCGTAAAACCAATGTCGTATACACCTTGCCAAAATAATCGCGCTGTAAAATGCAGTTTAATGCCCGACGAGGTATTGATATAAATCAAAATTAATGGAATAGCGCAGTAATCACTGGCATGCAGCGATCGCAGCATGGCAATGGAAAGGCGTAGAGAATGGTGGGTAAAAAAACGAAATCACTTGTTTTTATTGGTGTTTTTTTTAAAATTTATTGTGGCAGTGAAATATTCTCCATGGCCCATTTAACAATATGACGGTAATTTCCATTGTTATTATTTTATGTAGCTCTATCACCAGCTAAATTAAAACCTATTCACTATTCACCGCTGGCCGCTTGCGGGAGTGGTCTGAAACAGCCGGAGCCAAGGCTCCGGCTGGCGTCATACCTAATGAGGCAAGGCATTATGTTGCAGAATTTTCAGGAAGTCATTTTTGTCTGAAATTAATGACAGCGCGTTAGCGATCAGTTCATCGCTAAATATCGAGGCAATTTCTTTGAGCACATCAATATGCTCTTTTTCTTTCGCGATGACGCCGATGGCAATAAACATCACGTTGCTGCGATCCCAGATAACGCCATCAGGGAACTGAAAGATCTCAATGCCGGTTTTGAGAATGATATCCGTCGCGGATTTCGGCAAATGTGGCAAGGTGATGCCATTCCCCAAAAAAGTGGAAACCTGATGTTCACGCTCCAGCAGAAAGTGAACGCACTCCTGATTCACATATCCTTTGGCTTTACACTCCGCGCCAATCATAGCGATCACTTCCGCTTTATTACTGGCCTTGCAGCCGATATGCAAATTATCCAGCGTGATGTTATCGATCATAGCCAACCTCCCTGGTGAGACGCGTAGATTTTTTACCCTCATGATTCGCTGACAGCTCTTCTTCTAACTGCTCGAGCGATTTATTGGAGGTCTCCGGTAGGGCGAAGACCACGAACAGAATCGCTAAGTAGTTGATGGCTGCGAAGATGAAGAAGACCGGCCCAAGGCCCAGTTTCGCCTGCAGCAGCGGGAACAGGTAGCTGACCACCGCGTTCATGATCCACATGAAAAATACCGAGATCCCCATCGACAGCCCGCGGAATTTCAACGGGAACAGCTCAGCTAATACCACCCAGGTAATAAAGCCCATGGAACCCTGCATCACACCGACGAACAGCGCGCCCAGCAGCCAGATGGCGGTGGCTTTCAGATCGCCCACCAGGGTGTAATCGACAGCGGCGATAATCAGGTGCAGCGTCGCCATAATGGCAAAGCCGTTGATAATGATCGTCTTACGTTTGAAACGGTCGACAAGGAACAGCACGCCAATCAGCATACCGCCGACGGAGAAGACACCGTTCAGCACGTTACAGATCAGCGAGGTACGCTCTGAGAAGCCGGCGGCACTCAGAATTTCCGTGCCGTAGTACATAATGACGTTAACCCCAGTAGTTTGCTGCAACGCGGCCCAGGTAATACCGACCAGCAAAATTTTGAGGATCCATGGCGTTTTGAGGATAGTCGTGAAGGTGCCCTGAGCGCTGTACTTATTGCCGGCTTCAATTTTGATCAGGGTGGAGATGTCGTCATACTCCTTCTGCGCGCGTTCCGCCGGGCGGATCTGTTTGAGAATATGCAGCGCTTCCTCGTGGCGATTTTTGCTGATCAGCCAGCGCGGGCTTTCCGGCGCGCGCCACATGCCAACAAAGAGGCAGATAGCGGGAATGGCCTGTACCAGCAGCATATAGCGCCAGACGTCCGGCAGATGGCCCCAGATGATGCCAATGATCGCGTTGATGGCAAACGCCGCCAACTGGCCAATGACGATGGCGACTTCATTCAGGCCGGTCAGCTTACCGCGCATCTCGGTAGGCGCCACTTCCGAAATAAAAGTGGGGGCAGTGACCGACGCGCCGCCGACGGCGTAGCCCAGCAGGGCGCGGGCAATCAGCAGGGTGGTGATATCGGGAGCTGCGGCGGAAAGCAGGGCGCCGATAAGAAAAATAAAAGAGAGGAAGAGTAAATATTTGCGCCGGCCGAAGAAGTCGGCAAACTTGCCGCCAAACACGCTGCCCAGCGCGGCGCCGATCAGCAGGACGCTCATCACCAGCCCTTCGGTAGTCGGGGTCAGCGCCATGTACTGCTTCAGTGAGGAAAAAGCGCCGTTGATAACGCCGGTGTCGTAACCGAAAAGCAGGCCGCCGAAGGTGGCCACTAAGGTGATCTGATGAAGTCGTTTTCTCTGTTGCTGGTTCAGGTTTGTTATAAATGACATGGTAGTCCCTTTATTTTGTTGAACGACACAAGATAAAAATACATCTCCCCAGTCAGGATTTATCACGCCTGTGTTGTCGTATCTAACTGAATTAAATGATTTTCTTCTTTGTGTAATTGCTCAGCACAAGGCAGGGTACGCTAAGCAATGGCGGTCAAAGAGGTTTACGGCTTGGTGTTGATATGGATGTAGTCGATATCCGTTCTCCTTATCGGGTTAGCGGTCTTCAGTGCGTCGGCAGTGCCGACGTCTGCCGGTGGACAGCGCCCTGGTGTGGCACGTTGCTGTCGTTGCGGCGATTTATCGTGATAAGAATATGGCACAAAGAAATGGAATGAGCATGCTACAAGATCACATTATGAAAATTTAATTTCAAATTGGTGTTGCAGAATGGTAAATGCATGAAGCCAATCACAAAGGATACAAGGTGCATATCCCCATGAAAACCAGGTTAAATTTACATCATGGTAATAATGATGTTGTTTTCAGTGGGTTAATGTAAATCAAAGAATACAACGCAGATCACATTTTTACGCCATAATATCCTGGAATAGAATTTATATTTCATTGCTGTAATCAGAGTAAAACGAGGATGGGCGGCCTTCTGGCATCGGTCTGGAGGGGAAGAAAGCCCGTGGGGGAGGTTATAGGATGAATGTGTGGCCGGCGGGAACGCTGGGTAAAAATGCAGAGAAGGGGGATCCTCTGCATTTTACCCATCACGAAAAAGATCAGTGCAGTGCGGGCCAGTAGCCTTCGTTGGCGACGATCAGTTCATCGAGGATGGCTTTCGCCACCGCGGCGCTGGGCACCGTTTTCGATAGCGTAATGGCCTGCCACAGTTTCTGGTAACTACCCTCAACCCAGGCGTCAACCACCAGCTTTTCGACCGCCACCTGCTGCTCCATCAACCCTTTCTGGAACGACGGGATTTTCCCCATCGCCAGCGGCTCCGGGCCATTGACGCCCACCAGGCAGGGGACTTCCACCATCGCCGTCTCATCAAAGTTGGCGATCGCCCCGTTGTTCTCAACGATCAACAGCATCCGCTCCTGGGTGTTAAAAGCGATGGCGCAGGCGAGGTCGACGATAAAGGTGGCATGGGCCCCGGCATGAAAATGCGCGCCTTCCGCCGTGCCCCGACGGGTAATCTCCCGGGCCATATCGAAGACCTCTTTTTCACGTCCGGCCATCACCTCGTTCGCCCGCGTAAAGTCTGGATCGGCGTGCGCCACCTCATAGTCAGGATAGAGGTAGTATTTCAGATAGGTGTTAGGCAGTGTCGACGGATCGAGGGCAAACACATCCTTCACCTTTTTAAAGGTTTCGATCCAGCTTGGCGCTTTATGCTGAAAATCTTCTTTTGGACTGCTGTATCCCTGTTCCGCCACGTGACGCTTCAGCGCCGGCATCAGATCGTTACCGGCTTTATCGGTGATACGGGTCCACCAGCCGAAATGGTTCAGGCCATAGTAGCGGACGTTCAGCGCCTTGCGCGACGGCAGGCCGAGGATGTCGGCAAACAGCCCCTCGATAGCCACCGGCATATCGCAGATGTTGATGATGCGCGCGTCGGGTCGCAGGCGACGGGTGGCTTCCGCGACGATGGCCGCCGGATTGGAATAGTTGAGCATCCAGGCGTTCGGAGCGTATTGCTGCATATAATCGACCAGCTCCAGCACCCCGGCAATGGAGCGCATGCCGTAGGCAATCCCACCCGGACCGCAGGTCTCCTGTCCCGGCACGCCATATTTTAACGGGATCTTTTCATCCTTTTCCCGCATTTCATACAGACCGACGCGAATATGCGCCATCACAAAATCGACGTCAGTGAAGGCCGCCTGCGGATCGGTGGTATAGCTGAACTGCACCTGCGGGAAGCGTTCTGCCACCAGAATAGCGCAGGCGTCGCCGATCGTTTTCTGACGCTGGTGATGGTTGTCGTACAGACGGATCTCCCGCAGGGGAAAGCGCGACATATTTTCCAGCAACATCATCACAATCCCAGGGGTATAAGTACTGCCGCCGCCGGCAATCGTGACCACAAAATTATCTTTCATTTACCACCTCGTTATTCAGTAACACCCAGACTGGCGTTGACCGCCGTTCGAATTTTGTTAACCCCCAGGCCATAGATCACCTGGACATGGTTGCCTTTAATCAGCACGCTGCTCCCGCCGCTCTCTTTCAACAGCGACTGCTGGATGAGGGCGGGGTCGCGCACATCGACCCGCAGACGGGTAAAACAGTTTTCCACTACGCAGACATTCTCTTTACCGCCCAGGCCCGCTATCACCAGCGTACCTTTATCGGCAATCTCGCTTGCCTGGCCCGTCTGCTCGGAAGGCTCCGCATCGGCAGCCGCTTCACGGCCCGGGGTGAGCATCCGCAGACGGGTAATACAGAAGGTGCCGACCAGGTACATGGTGGCGGTCTCCAGCAGGCCGAGGGCGACAAATACCGGCCAGCGCGTCACGCTGGCGCCGGCAGGGAGGTTATAGACGACAAAATCGATAAGACCGTTGGTGGCGCAGACCCGCACGTGAAGCAGCCAGGCCAGCATCTGGAAAAAACCGTCCAGCAGGGAGTAGATAAGCCACAGCAGCGGGGCGGTGAAGATAAAGAGAAACTCAAAAGGTTCGGTGATCCCCACCAGAACGGAGGTCACAATTAAGGGGATCAGCGTGACTTTAAGCCGCTGCTTATTCTCCGGTTTCGCCGTACGGTAGAAGGCGAGCGCCATGCCGGCGGTGCCGAAGATCTTCACCATCCCGTAGGTTAAAAACCGGGCGGAATCACTCAGCGCCCCGATGGGATGACGGGCGATTTCGGCAAGGAAAATAGGCTTGGCGCCAATAACCGTTTGACCATCAATCAGCAGCTGTCCGCCGATGGAGGTAAAGACAAACGGCGACCAGATAAGATGATGCAGCCCGGTCGGGATCAGGAACCGGTTGAGAAAACCGTACAGGAAGACCCCGATGGCGCCAAAGGATTTCATAAAGCCGGTCAGCGCCGAAATGCCCAGCTCAACCACCGGCCAGAGATAGACGGTGGCGATAGCAAACAGGCCAACCAGCGGCAGCATTACGATCAGCACCAGCTTACTGTTGCCGTAGATCGACAGCGCGCCGCGAAACTCAATGCCGACCACGCGGTTGTGGACAAAGGCGACGGCGCAGCCAAGGATAATCCCAAGGAACACGCCCATATCAATGACCTGAAAACCAAAGATAAAGGTTTGTCCACTGCCGTACAGTTGCGCGTTGGTGGCACCGGACGCCAGGCGATGGGTCAGGGTCAGCCAGCTATTGTTCGCCGCCAGATACACCAGCCAGGTCATCGCCGCCACGAAGGCCGCTTCGGCTTTGCGGGTTTTCGCCAGGCCGCTGGCCAGCCCAAGGCAGAACAGAAACCCGAGATGGTTCATCAGCGCCCAGAGCATGCTGGAGACGAATTTCCCCAACAGGTAGAGCGCGCTGCTTTCATCCACCCACAGCCGGTTGGTGGTCATGCTGAACAGGGCGATCAACAGGCCGATAGCCGGCAGATATAGCACCGGCCCGATCATTGCTTTGGAAAAGTCCTGAAGCTTTTTCACGCCAATCATGGTTGTCCTCTCGTCTTCGCAGACCTGATGAATAGGCTTTTCAGACTAGGAGCAGACCACCGGGATCCCGAGCAGGAAAAGGGCCATCTGTGATGAAAGTCATATATATTGTTGCTGGACAGATATATAAATATGGCGAGATTTATAGATGAGTTAGTGTTGAAATTTTCGCTGCAATGTAAAAATAATCTTTTATTTACATTAAATTATCCGATTATCTGTTTGACGAGCGCCACCTTAGCGAGACATCTAAAAGTGATTTATAAAAAGATTGCCACTGAACTGAAGGCCCGCATCAACAGCGACGACTATGCCGTGGGCGATATGCTGCCCAGCGAAAAAGCGCTCGCTGCGGAGCTGCAGGTCTCGGTGATGACGCTGCGCAAAGCGCTGGCGCTACTGGAGGAGGAAAAGCTGATCGCGCGGCGGCACGGCAGCGGAACCTGCATTGTGCGTAAAAGTAACTATCACGGCGGAGAACTGGAGGGCTTTAACTACCAGATGCAGGTGGTAGGCGTCACCAACTACCGTAACAAAGTCATTGAATTCACGCTGCTTGATGCTCCTCCGGCCATCGCCCAGCAGTTAAAGATCCAGCCGGGGGAAAAAGTTTACTACGTCAGGCGGCTGCGGCTGATTGATGAGGTCCCGATCCTCGTGGAAAACAGCTATATTCCATTCGCCACCTTTCCCTGGCTCAGCGTGGGTAACCTCGAGCAGTCTAAATTCAACTATTTCAAAAAAGAGTGTCATATCACCATCATCGAGAGCCACCGCAGCTATACGCCGGTGCTGGCGACCCGCGAGCAGGCCGAGCTGCTGCAGGTGGCGCCAAACAGCCTCCTGCTGCGGGTGCAGTCGGTGAGTTATGCGCAAAACCGGGCGATCGTCGATTTCTCAGAGATCTACCAGAACACCAGTAAGTACAACGTGAAGCACATTACCCGCCGCTAGCGGATTCAGGTCAGCCATCCCCTGGCGATCAGCTCCATTCCCAGCGCCAGCAGGAACAGCAGAAAGCCCTGACGAAAGCGTCGCGGGCTGAGACGCGAGCGGATCCACTGTCCCAGCCACATGCCGAGTAGCGCGGGCAACAGCGCCAGCCCCGACAGCAGCAGCGAATCAGCATGCCAGCCATCGTGCAGGGAGAGGCCGGCCGCCATCGCCAGGGTGGAGAGGGTAAACGACAACCCCAGAGCCTGCACCAGTTCGTCTCGACGAAAGCCCAGCGTCTGCAGCCAGGGAACGGCCGGAATAACAAATACCCCGGTCGCCCCGGTGATAACGCCGGTCAGACCGCCCATGAGCGGCGACAGCCACTTCTCCACGCGGGCGGAAACCTGCAACGCCGGGCCACAGAGCGCATACCCGGCATAGGCTATCAACACGGTGCCAAGCGCCAGCGCTGAGCACCGAGGATTGAGGCTGATCAGCAGTGACGACCCCGCCAGCGTTCCCATAATAATCCCGGTCATCATAAGCCAGAGGCGGCGCACAATCTGCGCCAGCGCGGGGCCAGCCAGCAACTGCCAGAGATTGGTTAACAGCGAGGGAAGTACCAGCAGCGCCGCTGCGGCCTGCGGCGGCATCAGCAGACCAAGCAGGCCCATCGCCACGGTGGGTAATCCCATGCCGGTCACCCCTTTGACCAGTCCGGCGGCGATAAAGATCAGCAGTAAATAAAAGATGTGGAGATCGAACATCATGGCTCACTTTTCAGGATAGAAAGGGACATTGAAACCACTGGTCGCTAAAGCCACAATGCGGTATGTTGCCCTAAGACTACGGGAAAACCGAAGGGTGGGGAGGGTGTGATGCGGATGGATCTGGCCGATCTGCGACTGTTTATCGCCATCGTGGATAGCGGCAGTATTACCGGTGGGGCCGCCATGGCCCATCTCGCCCTGGCCTCCGCCAGCGAAAGAGTGCGCAAGCTGGAGGCAGAGGTCGGTGTTCCCCTGTTGCAGCGTCATGCTCGCGGCGTGACGCTGACTGAGGCCGGGGAGGTACTGGCGCGCCATGCACGCCCGCTTCTTGCGCAGCAGCAGCGTCTGCGCCAGGCGATGAGCGCCTTCGCCCGCGGTCAGCAGGGGACGCTGCGGCTGTTCGCCAACACCTCGGCGATGTCGGCTTTTCTGCCGGGCAAGCTCGCCGCCTGGATGGCAGCGCATCCGGCGGTGCAAATCGACACCGAAGAGCGCACCAGCGCGGATATCGTCAGCAGCATTCTGGCGGGTGTGGCGCAGGCTGGAGTGGTGTCCGATGCGGTCGACCCAGGGCCGCTGCATCTGGATCCTGTCGCCGATGATCCCCTGGTGCTGATTGTGCCGCCGACTCACCCTCTGGCCGGCGCGAATGAAGTGGCGTTTGCGGCGGTCATCAACGAGCCGCTGGTCGCCCTCTACCAGACCAGCGCACTGCAGCAGCATATTGAACAACATGCCGCCGGGCTCGGCCAGGGGCTAAACGTCCGGGTCCGGATGAGCCATTTTGAAGGGCTTTGCGAGATGGTGGCTCACGGCGCCGGCGGGGCGATCCTGCCCCGCGTCATTGCCGAACGCTACCAGCAGCGCTACCGGTTTGCCGTCATCGCGCTGCAGGATCGCTGGGCACAGCGCCGCCTGTGTCTGTGTTATCAGGATGATGCCCGGCTGATGCCAGCGATGCGCCGTTTGCTGGCGTGGCTCCGACAGCCGTGAGACCATGAGTGACAGCGTCACTTTTTATGGCGGTTATTGCTACTGACATCCGTGTCAGAGATGCGATAGTAGACGTCCGACATTTATTAACACGCGAATCAGGACAGACAAGATGAGTACATTACCAAAGGTCGCGGTGCTGGGACTCGGCGCCATGGGACATGCTTTTGCCAGCAATCTGCTGAAGAAAGGCTTTACCGTCGCTGGCTGGAACCGTTCGCCAGCACGCGGCGAAGATTTACAGGCGCAGGGATTATCCCTGCATACCACGCCGCAGCAGGCGGTCGCTGATGCCGAGGTGATCATCAGTATGCTCGCCGACGGTCAGGCTACCCTCGAGGTACTGGCGCAAATAGCGCCTGCCTGTCAGCCGCAGGCGATCTATTGCCAGATGGGCACCATCGGCCTGCCGGAGACGCAGGAGGCTATCGCCTTGCTGCGGGCGCTTCAGCCGGCGATGACCTTCGTCGATGCCCCGGTTTCAGGGACCAAAGCCCCGGCGGAGAAGGCGCAGATCCTGGTGCTCGCCAGCGGAGATCGTGAAAAGTGTGCCGCTGCCGAACAGGTGTTTGCGGCTATCTCCCGCGGGACGCAGTGGTTTGGCGAGGCCGGCAACAGCCAGAAAATGAAGCTGGTCCTCAATGCCTGGCTGATTTCGATGATGCAGGGCATCGCGGAAAGCGCCCGGCTGGCGAAGACGCTGGGCTTTACCCCCGACCAGCTCTGGAGCGCTCTGGAAGGCGGCCCGCTGGCCGCACCGTATGTCAAAGTCAAACTGGACGCCATCGCCAGCGAGCAATTCGCGCCGCAGATGCAACTGGCGCATGCGCTGAAAGATGCCCGGCTGGCGCTATCCCTGGCCGAGCCGCACACCATGCCGGGGCTGGATAACATTGCCGAACTGTGGCAGCAGGCGGCGGACGCGGGATATGCCGGAGAGGATTTGTCAGCGGTATATCAGTGGCTGTCGACGTCGGCGAAAGCGTAGTACCGCATCCTCAGGAAAAAGTGGCCGTGGTGGCCACTTATCCAGAGAAGAGTTATTTCCCGGAGAGAGCCGGGCGAGTGTCGATCCCTTCGTCAATGCGCTTGATCATATAGGGAAAGAACGGATTGGAAGACTGACGCATCAGCGAGTCCAGACCCACAACCAGCACCGAACGCTCGCCGCGAGCAGCAAACGTGCCGAGGCTGATCCCATATTGATTCAGCGGATGGGGATAGCGCCCGTACAGCGAATCGCTTAACGGGAAGGGGAGCGCGACATGAGAAAGGGAGTATACGTCCGGCAGGTAGCGCATTCCCTGCAGCTTTTCCACTGTGGTGTCTGTTTTCCCGGCAGGTGTTGTGCGGATTTCCATATCGGTACTGGCTGAATTCGCGTTAGTGATGATCGTGGTCTGATAAGCGCGTGGCGGCGCGGGCAGCAACCGCGCCAGCGCGGTGTAAGACGTCCGGCGTAATAATGAATTAAACCTGACGGCATGATTCAAATCGAAGAGGACAATTTCACTGCCATTTTCCGGCAAACGGTTATACAGCGCCGTCACGATCGCCCGCGTACTGACCGTTGAATCCACAACGGACTGAAAGGTCAATACCGGCGGTAAGCTGTTAAGTCTGTGATTTCTCGAGTCAGTCACTATCTGCTTTTGCAGCGCTTTGGTCAGCAGGAAGGACTGCCGGGCGGCGTTCGTCGGGAAGGAGTTATATTTGAACGGATTAAACTCGGGCATGATGTTTAACCATGCGGCTTTCGAGAAGGCGGGAAGAAACGCGGGCCAGCCAGCGAGGCCGGAAAAACGCGCGAAGCTGGTAATACCGATCATCGGAGAAATCAGGATCACCCGCTGGGGTTTTGCCAGTTCGGCATTATCCAGCGCGTCCAGCGAATATTTCATTGCCAGCGCGCCGCCGTTGGAAAATCCGACGATATGCAGGGGCACATCATTACCCGTCAGTCGTTTCGCTTCTCTCACCGCAAGGCGCGTGGCGGCAAGCCAGTCCTGCCAGTCCACATCGGTCAGCCCGGCGGGAACCGTCCCATGGCCCGGTAATCTGATACCGATGGCGACATACCCCTGTTGCCGGTAATTTTCAGCGATATGCCGCAGGCTGTAGGGGGTATCTGTCAGACCATGCAGCAACACCACGGCGCCTTTCGGTTTGCCATCCGGCATCATGATATATGACCGATTCCAGTTGGTTGGAAACGAGTCCGGATAGATGGGGCTGTGACTATAGTAACGATTCAGTTCGGTTTGCTGCTCAGCGTCCAGCTTATCGGTAACCTGGCGTTTTACCTCACTGAAGAGCGCATTCTCTTTGTTGATGTAATCGTTCCAGTCAGCATTGTCGATTTCATCCGCGTCCATCTCATGCGGAACCCAGGTATGCCAGAGCTGCAGCTCGGGTCCGCGCTGAATGTCATAAAGGCGTAGTCCCAGAGCGCCAACGATCAACAGCAGCAGGGACAACACGATACGTTTTAACCAGGTTACCCATTTCAACGCGTAGCTTCCTTTCTTAATGACATGTTTTCTGAGTATAAATAAACATGGTCAGGGAGATTTACTTTTTTACGCAGGACGGGGCGTGAAGCGCGCTGAGCGGTTCTATGGCATTGGGTTTAGCGATGCAAGGCCAGTGGAGGGATCCATCAATGGCCAAAGGCGCTTACTGGCTGACGGCTTCAGCGGGACAGCGTCGAACATTCGCCCTTTATGTCATCTCTTAATAAACAAAAATTCCAGCGCCGTCCGTCACTGCGCAACTCGGTGATGCTGAGCGGGTGAACGTCGATACGTGCAAATGAGTGAAGTGGGGCGCCGAGAACGTTGAGGAGCATGGCACGGATAGTGGAGGCAGACGCAATTACACCGTGTCGGCCTGGAATATCGACGTGTTTTGCCAGCCAACGGCCACAGCGCGCCAGCAACTGAGCACGTGACTCTCCGCCCGGCGGCGGATCGCCCTCCAGCCAGGCCAGGAAAGCGTCGGCGTCTTGCGTCATCACCTCACGTACTGGCCGACCGGCCCAGATGCCGTAGTCGGGTTCCGCCAGCTCCATCACCGGGGTACCCTGTAAAGAGAGCGCTGCGGCAGTTTGTCGGGCGGCGGTCTCCGGGGAGATCCAGACGCGGTGACAACGGGCGACACGGCTTTGTAACTGACGCGCCCGCTGCCATTCCCGCGCCTCCAGAGGGTCATCACAGGGGAAATGTGAACCTCGGGACGCTGCCGTTTCTCCCTGACAAATCAACGTTAGCGACGCTCTCATGATGTGTTAACCGCGGCGGAAGGCTGGGCGCTGCACACCTGTCGCCGGCGTGCGTTCGGCTAAGGCACCGAACGCCACACCGATGACGCTCCAGAGCACCAGGTGCGTGCCGAAGGAGCTGATACGGAAACGCCATAGCAGGTCCGCCGGGAAGTGTTCGGGCACTTCGTTCACTGTCGGCATCAGGGCACAAACCACGAGCATCAGCGCCACCGCGAACAGCGTTGCCCACATCATCGCATTCCCTCTACCGAGGCGCGGTATTAGCTGATGTGATAACCACGCGGCCGCGATGACGATGCCGATGGAAAGCAACATCATGACGAAGTACAGTTCGGTACGATAGCCGATGGTCTCCGGGTTACCGACCGCGGGCGGATTGGGTGGGTATTTCAGACCAGGCATCAGGCTCATGACCAGAAAGCCGACCAGCGCCAGGCCTAACGCTAACAGACGCGGGTTCGATGGTCCGAAGCGCTGATAGCTAAAGGCCCAACTCAGCGCCAGACCGCCGCCCAGCGCTGCGCCGAACAGCACCATGCCGGCCATTAGCCCGATCCCGGACTGGGTTTGACGGCTAAACACCTCTTCTTCACCGCCGTCAGCCGACGCGCTGCGTTGGTGTGAATGAGTGGCCAGACTTTCTTCAATCCCGATAGCGCGATCGACCTGCGGCTCGCCGAAATGGTGTGCAAAAGCAAATGCCACCAGTCCAGCCAGAATGCCTGCTATCATCCCCTTGAATAATAGTTTCCCAATCATGTCCGCCTCCTTAGTGGCAGGGAAAACCCAGCAGATGTCGTGCGTCGTGGAAGAATTCATGCACCTGGGTGCCGGAAAACATCGACGTCGCACCTTGTTCCGCACCGACGAAATAGATCGCTAACAGTGCCAGCAGGGTGGTAAACAGTGCCCAGGGCAACAGCGCCGCGACCGGTATCGGAGTGGCCGGGGTGTTGGTGGTAAGGGTAATATCGCTCATGATGTGACTCCGTTGTTAATTTGGCTGATGGAAGATTGTGCCGGGCTCACCGTGACCGGAACGCCGAGTGGAAGCGAGTGGTGGTTATGCGCCGGCGGACAGCTGGCATTGGCCAGGACGATCGGCTGACCATGCGGCGTGTTGATATACGCCAGTCGCCATTCCTGGGTCCGTCGGCCAATGTCATCCGGTGTGGTCAGGTGGAGGGCGGTGATCATGTTCTCCATTGCTGTCGCCCACTGGCGATAGTAGGCATCGTTCACACTTTCGCCGGGTTGCGCCGGAGCCGCCTTGATCGCTTCGCTGAACGTCCGTACCCATTCTGCCCACGGGAACAGCCCCGCCCGGTGCAGATGGACGATCAGGGAGAATGCTTTCGCCTGCCAGGGCTTATCAAAAACCGGCCCCTCCTCGTCGCGGGGTAACCCGACGGCGGCGTAATCATGCTGTGTCGCAATGCTCATGCTTCCTCCAGATAGTCGTCCCACAGATCGATGTACACGTTGTCCGGGCGCGGCGTGCCCCACAGTTCCAGCGCGGTGAAGCTGACGCTGTAGACGTGCTGAGGATGTTCGCCCAGACCGTGCGCCGCGGTGTCCGGCGTGATGAACACGCCATGATCGGTCTCAATACGGCCGATTTTCCCGCGCACGTAACGCGGCAGGCGGGTGTGGGTGGTTGGGTTGATGTTTTTTGCCCGAACCCGGTCTCCGGCCTTAAAGCGGGGAGCAATATCGTGACTGACGCGCGCGGAGGCGCCGGTACTGACAACCATCGCCACGATGTCCTGCGTCAGCACCGGCGTGCCCGGAGCGCAGGGGGCAGGGGTCGAGCCACCCCAGAGTTCATCGGCGGTGATCACCCCTTTTTCCAGCAGCAGCGTTTCAAATGCGTGCAACCAGTGCTCGTAGTAGCTCGCCTCCAGGTAGTGGGCTGGATCCATGCGTTCAATGGCGTGGCGGAATTCATCCACATTGAAATGTCCGCCGACGAACAGCGAGGCGAACAGCGGAAATACCCGGCGCTCCCATTCATGATGGAAATACGGCTCATTTTCCTCGTTGAGGATCGGCCCGAGGCCGTGCATACCGCCCAGATCATGTATCCCGTTCATGGTTTTCTCCTCTTATTATGGCGCGGCGACCAGGCCGGTGCCGATCATGGAATCGCGGGTGACCAGTTCGATCAGCTGCGCTTCGCTCCAGCCGTCGGTACCCGCCGGACGTTCTGGCAGGACCAGATAGCGCAGTTCCGCGCTGCTGTCCCAGACGCGCACCTCTTTACTTTCTGGAATGTTTACCCCGAATTCGGCCAGAACGCCGCGCGGGTCGATAACGATACGCGAACGATAGGGGGCCGATTTGTACCACACCGGTGGCAGACCCAGCACCGGCCAGGGGTAGCAGGAACATAATGTACAGACGGTCACGTTGTGCACGTCCGGCGTGTTCTCCACTACCTGCATGTCTTCACCCTGCACGCCGGAGAAACCCAGCTCGGCGATGGCGGCTGTGGCGTCCGCCAGCAGCCGACGTTTATACTCCGGATCACTCCACGCTTTAGCGACCACCTGCGCGCCGTTACGGGGGCCGACCTTGTGCTCATAAGTGTCAATCAGTTCATCCAGTGCCGCCGGGTCAATCAGTCCTTTCTCCTGTAGCAGGGATTCCAGCGCCCGGACGCGTAGCTCGATGTCCGCCGGCGGTTCAGTATGGTCGTGGTCGTGTTGATGGCTCATTTTATGGTTCCCGATGGTTAAGGGTTAAAACATCCGCCAGTCGCCGGAAGCTTCAAATGCGGCGGCGGCCTGATAAAGGGTGCTTTCGGCGAAGTGGCGTCCTACCAACATCATTCCTACCGGTAAGCCGTCGACCAGCCCACAAGGGAGAGTCATTGCCGGATGGCCGGTAATATCCTGCGGCGCGGTATTGCCGATCATTTCAAATGCGCGGGAGATGTATTCGGTAATGGAGCAGTCAGGTTCCGGTAATGGCTGAGCGACAAGTGGTACAGTGGGCATCACCAGCAGGTCGAAGTCCGCCAGCGCCCGGTCATAGCCCGCACGCGCGCGACGCGCGATATTCTGCGCCTTGGCATAGTAGCGGCCATGGTAGCGTTCCAGCCCGTACTGGCCGACGAACATGCATATCTTCAGCGATGGGGAAAGCGCATCGGCGTTGTCACGCCACTGGGCGTGCTTGTCCAGCAGCGCTACGTCATATTGTCCTTTCCAGTTAAAGCCCATGCCGTTGCCATGCATCATCTGCGCGGTCAGCCCCTCGCAGCCGATAGGGGACCAGAGCGCCCCCGCCAGGCTATGCTCCGGTACCGAAATCTCGCCGACCGTCGCGCCCAATTCCTGCAGACGGGCGACGGCAGCGCGAACTTTCTCCGCGACTCGCGCATCCAGGTTCGGCAACTGAAAACCTTCGGCCATAATGCCGATCTTTAAGCCACGGACTCCCTTACCGAGCGCCTCGGTATAGGCTTCCACTTTGGGAGCATACTGACGTGGGTCCAATCCGTCCGCGCCGGCAATGACCTCAAGGACTAAGGCATTGTCTTTTACGCTGCGGGTCATCGGCCCGGTATGGTCGAAAGTGGCTTCGATCGGCATGATGCCGGTATAAGGCACCAGACCGTGGGTCGGTTTCAGGCCATAGAGGCCACACCATGCGGCGGGAATACGCGCCGAGCCCCCTTGATCGCCCCCCATGGCCAAATCGACTTCCCCGGAAGCGACCAAAGCGGCGCTGCCAGAAGATGAGCCACCGGCCGAGTAGCCGCGGCGCAACGGGTTATGCACTGGCGCCGGATCGGAGGTATGGCTGCCTCCCGACAAGCAGAAGTGCTCGCAGGTGGCTTTGCCGAGAATAGTCGCGCCGGCATCCAGCAGTCGGGTGGCAACGGTGGCGTCGTAGAGGGGGACGAAGCCTTCCAGCGTCGAGGCGCCGTTCATCATTGGTACGCCAGCCAGCGCGATGTTGTCCTTGAGCACCACGGTGCGGCCGGCCAGTTTACCGGTTGCTGCACCTGTCACCTCGGTCTTGTAATACCAGGCATTAAGCTGGTTTTCGTCGCCTTCAGGACGATAGCCGGCGGCGCGTGGGTAGTGCACCGCGGGGATCTCGTCGGGCAGGGCGTCAATGAGATCATAGGCGTCGAAATTGGCCTGCATCAGCGCCAGATATTCTTCGGCTTGTGCAGGCGTCAATCGTATGTTTAGCCGACTGGCGAGCGCTTGCAGCTGTTCAATGGTAGGACGTTCAATAGCCATGGAGTTCCCTTTATATGGTGTTTGCCAATGCAACCTGCCTTCAACATAAGCCCGAAATGTCATCACTACATGGTTGTGCAGGTCAGTCATTTGGCTGAGACGGACACCCGCCTGTTGCGCGGATGTCCTTCCTCGGTTAAGACGGTTTATCTGTTTTCGGCCAGTGAATGCCGACGCTTTTCATCCCTTTGGTGACGTCCATGTCAGGGTGCGCGAGTACCACATCCCGGTATGAAGGGCTGCCGATGACGGCGGGTTTGAACTGGGTCAGGAATGCGGTAACCTCTTCACGGATATCCTGCGGAACGTTGAAGTTCTCGTAGCATTCATCAATTGCCTCGAATACGGCTTTCCAGTGCACTTCGGTCAGCCCCATTCCGCGGTGCGCGGTCACCATATCTCGTCCCCGGTAGACAGTGTTGCCGCCCCAGTGCTTGCACAGAAAATCGACAAAGTTGATATGCTCTTTCTGGAACGACGATTCGGATACGTGCGCCCAGATATGGCCGATATCGGGATGCTTCATACAGGTCTTCAACACTTCTCCTGCGAAAGCGTAAACGGCGTCATAACCACCGAGACGTTCATAAAGTGTGGGTTTTTGCTGCTGATCGGTCATGATGGATTTCTCCGTTGCGGGTGAGTAGTGAGTCTGGGGATGTCTCTGTGCCGATTCGCATCAGAACAGTTTCATCACGCGCAGGGTGGTATGTAGATCTTCCTTAAAACCGCCATCGACGTTGAGGTCGCGCTGGAGCAGACCCTGTACCTGCACCGTGGGGGTGACGAATTTCGATAATTCCAGCCGGACCTGATCGACGCGCGTCGCCTGTCCGTTCTCGATACCGTCAAGCTGCTGTTTGCCGCCCCAGTATTGGGAATAACCGGCGGCCAGGGTCCAGCTCTTATCGGCGGGCGGCGTCCAGGTCACCCAGCCCTGAAACTGATAGGTGTTGTCCTGCTTGAGTCGACCGGTGCCGATGCCCGAGGCGTCGTCGTTGACGCCATACCACATCACGTCCGTGGAAAGTTGGGTGGCGAAACCGTTACCCAGCTGCTGCACGCCGCCGAGCTGAAGGTCGAACTTCCAGCGATTTTCACCAACGTTTAGCGTGCGTCCGGCGTCGTAGGAGCCCGCGGGGAGGTACAGGTAAGGCACAATGGCAAAGGTTGTGCTGGGGTTGTTGACCAGCCAGACCGGCGCGGCAAGGATGGGATCGCCCAGGCCGCTGGCTGAATCAAGTCGAACGCCGTTTAGTGAGCCATTGTAAAGGCGTCCGTAAGGCAGCAGCACTTGCGGCGCAACCGTAAAGCCACCGACGTCCATGTAGTGAACGTAACGAAAGATGCTGACGAAGGAGTCGAGCCCGGTCTCTTGCTTAAGTTCACCGCCCCCGGTGGGGGTGAAGCTATCTCTCGTCGCGTAGGTGAAATATCCCAGAACGGCATCGGTGCCGGCGGGGGCGGGAATGAGGTCCTGCGAATTGAGATCGACCGCATGGGCCGGGCCGGTTGCCAGCCACAGTGTGCAGGCGGCCAGGCTGGTGCGAAACGTAGCGTTACTGAAAGTCATGACGTTCCCCCTCTTGTCTGATGTCGTGTTATGTCCGGAGCACGGTGTGGCCGGAAGACCTTACGCTTACTGATACTAGGGAGAAATTTGCGGCGTACTTGCTTCAGCAGGACAGTCGTTTGGCTGGAAGGGACATTCGGTTGCGGGCCTGCCCCTCGTCGTGTGATGGTCCGCCATAGTGCAGACGCCGCACGTTTAGGGTGCGGTTCCACGTTTTGTCGTTCCGCTATTCGACGCCCTATATGCCAGCAGAAAAGGGGGGGCGCGGATTTTCAGTGATAGTTCCCGGTAACTTAGCGCCGATCGGCGTAACTGAAAGAGGGTGTATTAGCTCGTTGGCATGATAGTTGCTGTCTGCGGAAACGTTTCTGTCGTTTTGGCGGAATACCCGGCGCGAGGTGAATGATGATGAATAGCATGCAGTCTGCGGGCAGTCTCCACTATTCAACCGTTGGCGTTACCGAGTCGCGCCGCTTCGAGTACTGGAACGACGTAGTGTTACGCCACTGTATTCCAGCCGCCAGCGCCCCTCTGGCTGGGGTCGACTTTGATGCACGGCTGACGGTACGTGGAGTGGGTCTGGTGGATATGTGTTCACTGTCCGCGCCGCTACACAGCTGGGATCGCACGGCACGTTATTTGCGCCAGGGCCCCGACGACGATCTGTGGTTGGGGTATATGCAGGATGGATACGGTCAGCTTGAACAGGGGGGACGCAAGGCGACGCTGGCAGCGGACAGTCTGGTGCTCTACGATGCCGCCCAGACATTCCGCTTCAGTCTTGGCGGGCGCGATAATCATCTGGTGCGGATCCCCCGCCATTTGCTGAGCTGTCATTTACCTGGGGTCGAACACCTCACCGCGATGGTGCTCGACGACCGCCGCCCGGGCGTGATCCCATTGCGCGAAATGCTGCGTCAGGCGGCAGCGATGCCCGCCTGTCTGAACACAGCGGATATCTCCGGCCGCTTCTCCCAGACGTTGCTGGATCTACTGGTACTGAGCCTGGAGCTACAGGACCTGAACAACGTTGGTGTTGAGCGCGATCTGTATTCCCGGATGATGAACTACATCCGGCGGCAACTTGTCGATCCCGATTTGAACATCGAAAGCTTGGCACGGGCGCACCACGTTTCCGTTCGCACCGTCACGCGTGCTTTCGCCCGCCATAAAAAAACGCCGATGGCAGTGATTTGGCAGGAGAGGCTGCAGGCGAGCCGAGAGGCTATCGAACGCGGACGAGTCAGTAGCGTGTCCCAGGCGGCGCTGGATTTCGGCTTCTCTGATTTCTCTCATTTCAGCCATGCCTTCCGCAAAGCCTTCGGCATTTCTCCTCGTTCTCTGCTGCCGAAGAAGCAGTAAAATTAGGTCTCCTGTTATCCACGCGTTGCGCCAGCAGGTGGATGACACGATGGAGCAAGTTCTTTGTCTTGCAGCGAATAACCTGGCAGACCCCTGAGGCGAGGATACGACGGCACGCTACTCATTTTTCACGAGTCTCGCCTGAGGACGTCATTCTCAGGTGTAACAACAGGCTAAACGATGCCGGTAAAACGGTCAGTGTAACCAGCGTGGCAACCAGTAGTCCCCCGATAATCGCATAGGCCATCGGTCCCCAGAATACCTGATGAGAGATGGGGATCATTCCCAGAATGGCGGCACAGGCAGTCAGGCAGATGGGGCGCGCACGATGCTCTGCGGCCGCAATAATGGCGGCATCGCTTGCCATCCCCTGAGCAAGGTTGCTGTCAACCTCGCTAATCAGTATGACGGCGTTACGAATGATCATGCCAGCGAGCGCAATCACGCCAAGCAGAGCGACAAATCCCATTGGTGTTCCGCCAGGTAACATAGCCAGCACGATACCCGGTAAACCAAACGGGGCCATCAGTATAGCCAACGCCATACGGGAATAGTTGCGCAACTGGAGCATCAACAGCAAGAGCATGATGACCAGTGTCACCGGCAGAATCGCATAGACCGAACTATTACCTTTTTCAGACTCAGCAACCGCGCCCCCTTCTTCAATGCTGTAGCCTTCAGGCAGTTCCGCGCGCAACCTGTCTACCGCAGGTCGCAACGCTGCGGATACTGCTTCGGCGCGAAGTCCCGGGGCGAGGTCAGTTTGCACGGTGATGAAAGGCAAACGCTGTCGACGCCAGATAACCGGATCATCCACGCCCCAGACTGGCGTGGCAAAGGCGCTGAGGGGAATTTGTTTACCGTCATTCCCCTGAATAGTCAGCGAAGAGAAGGTGGCAAGGTTAAGACGCTCATTGTCCCTGGCCCGGAGCACCACATCGACAAGGCGGTCATTATCGCGAACCGACGTGACTATACTGCCGGACCAGACGGTATTGAGCATCCGGGCCAGACTTTCTGACGACACGCCCGCAGCCCGGGCTGCGGGCTGATTGACCTTGAGGGTAATGACTCTCTCCGGTTCGCCTGCCGTCTGATTAACCTCGCGAGAGGAGGGGGACCGGCCAATGACATCGCTCAGGCGGTTCGCGATCGACCTGACCTTCAGATAATCTGGCCCACTCACCCGGTATTTCACTGGCCAGCCGACGGGAGGCCCAAGTTCCAGGGGCGATACGCGCGTGATGATGTCGCTAAAGCGCGTAGCCAGTATCCTGTTTAACTGCCGATGAAGACGATCCCGCGCTTTAAGATCTTTAGCCACCACCACCATCTGGGCGATATTTTCATTTGCCAGAAGCACATCCATAGGCAGGTAAAAACGGATCGCTCCCGACCCAACGTATGTCGAAAAGCGCTCAACGTTGCGGTTGCCTGCCAGGGCCTTCTCCAGCTTTTCAGCCGTATTTTGCGTTTCCGACTGCGAGGCATTTGCCGGTAGCGTCAGGCTTACCAGCAATTCTGGCCTGTCGGAGGCGGGGAAAAACTCCCCCTGCATAAAGGTTGTTCCGTAAACGGACAGACCAAGCGCAATGAGAGCAAGACACACGGTGGCGAAGCGGTGACGCAACGCCTTGCGCAGTAGCCACTGGTATCCGCGGGCCATCCGTCCAGGACCTTTCGCCTTCTGTCTGATGTTGTCAGATAACAGCCACGTCCCGGTTAACGGTGAAAACAGGATCGCGACAACCCATGAGCACAGCAGGGCGATGAGCACCACGGCAAACAGGGAAAAGCAATATTCACCGGCGCTGGACGCAGCAAATCCCACGGGAATAAACCCGGCAATCATCACAAGGGTGCCCGTCAGCATCGGAAATGCGGTCGTTTTAAAAGCCCGGGTCGCCGCCTGCCGGCGGGAATCCCCGGCTTCCAGACCAGAGACCATGGTTTCCACGGTGATCATGGCGTCATCGACCAGCAGACCCAGCGCGATAATCAATGCGCCGAGAGAAATACGCTGCAGACCTATTCCTGCCAGCATCATTCCCGTAAAGGTCATGGCCAGAACCAGTGGGATGGCCGCAGCCACTACCAGTCCGGCTCGTAAACCCAGAGAGACAAACGAAACGGCCAGGACGATCGCCACGGCTTCGATAAGCACCCGGATAAACCCGCTTACGGCGTCGCTGACCACCGCTGATTGATCGGCAACCTTGACCATCTCAATACCGTGCGGCAGCGTGACGCTGATGGCCTGCATTTTTGCATTCAGCGCGGCGCCGAAACGCAGCATATTACCGGTCGGCGCCATCGAGATAGCCAGCCCGATGGCGGGTTTGCCGTTGACCCGGTAAACCGGCTGGGGAGGCTCGGCGTTTTCCCGACTAACGGTGGCAATATCCGTCAGAGGAAGGTAACGATCGTTAATATGCAGCGTGACGGCACGTAAGCTCGCTTCAGAAGTCAGTTCCCCGCTGACCTTTATCGCCATATTTTCCTGTCCGGTGCGGATCATACCTGCCGGGACAACCGCATTTTGTGCTCTGAGGGCATCCGCTACCTGCTGGATGTTCAACCCCATACCTGCCAGACGCGCTGGAGAAAAAGAGAGAACTATCTGTTCCTGCTGCTCACCCAGCAGGCTGGTTTTTCCGATATCCGGTAACGACATGAGTTCCCGGCGGATTGTCTCAACACGGTCCCGGACCTCCCGCAGGGTATAGCCCTCAGGTATAAAGCCATAGATCGTACCGTACGTGTCATCAAACTCGTCGTCGACGGCGGGGCCCTGAACGCCTTCTGGCAAAGAGGGGGCAATATCCTGCATTTTCTTACGTACCTGATACCAGATATCCGGCACCTTTTGCGGCGGGGTATCGTCACGAAGATTGACATGAATAACGGAGCTCCCGGCGCGGGTCTCACTTTCGAGATAATCAAGCCAGGGGGTTTCCTGCAGCTTTTTTTCCAGCGTATCGGTCAGCAGTCGGGTGGTATCCGTTACGGATGCCCCGGGCCATTGCGCAGAAACAACGGCCGTTTTAATCGTAAACGCCGGATCTTCGTTACGTGGCAGGTTCTCATAACAGAACGCGCCCATAGCAATGATCAGCAGCATGAAGAAACTGACCATCTGCTGATGATTTAGCGCCCATGAGGACAGGTTAAATTTCTCATGCAATACGGGTTTCATGATTCGCACTCCCCGGCAATCACCGGCTCGCCGGAGCGTAATTTACTCACGCCGGCGGTAATCACCCGGTCGCCTGGTTCAAGGCCGCCGGAGATAATGACCGAGGTGGCGGTATAGTATGCTGGCACCACCACGCGAAGCTGCGCTTGCGACTGTGGGTTAATCACATAAACCGCCGGTTTGTCGTCGACACGGCTCAGCGCTGAAGCGGGAAGGGCGTATCCATGCGGACCCGTTGCGGGTAACGTGACGGTGACGCTGGCGCCCAGCGCCATTGCCAGCGGTGGGTTTTGCAGGGTAGCCCTGACGCGCCATGTGCGGGTCTGAGGATCGGCCTGCGGGCTAATATCTCTTACCGCGGCGGACGCTTGCACCGACGGGTCGCTGAGGAGGGAAACTCGCAAGCCAGCCTGTTCCTGTGGCGGGATCGCCTCGGGTTTAGCGATATCAAACACCACATCGCGGGCTTCACCGGTCGCCAGCGTCAACACCGACTGACCACCATTGACCACCTGACCCGCAGAGGCGCTTACTTCGGTGATCACGCCGCTTCGCGGCGCAATCAGACGCGTCCAGCCAAGGCTTTCCCGGGCATTACGCAACGCGGACTCGCTGTTTTTTAAACGCGCGCGGGCGACAAGCCAGTCTGCGCGGGCGGTATCGAGCTGCGTGCGGGCAATCGCGCCTGTTGGCATAAGCTTTTGCATTCGGTTGACGTTAAGTGCAGCAACCTGAGCAGAGGCTTTGGCTCCTTCATAATCAGCCTGTGCGCCATCGAGCTGATTCTGACTGGTTGTATTTTCAAGCGTGGCCAGCAGTTGCCCTGCATTGACCCGATCGCCAATATCGACGCTACGCGTCACTATCCGGCCGCCGGTACGAAAGCTCAGAATCGTTTCATCGTGCGCATGGATCTCTCCGGTTCTTTCCAGCGCGGGAAGGGTTTGCGCTGAGCCAACAACAACGTAGCGCACCGTTCGCACAGGATCAGTCGTATTACCCTGGTTGTCCCCGCATCCGGGCAGCAGAAAAATCACTACCGAAAGAATGGTCAGGGGGAGAAAGTGCAGCCAGGAAAGGGTGCGCGCCACGTCGTACAAATGGTGCAGACTGTGGCGGAGGGAGAGTAAAAATTCATCTGACATAACGCCGCTCCATAAAGGTGATGGCGTTATTAAATGCGCGCTTAGTCGAGAAAGATTCGACGTTTCGTCAAGGTATTATCAAGAGCGGCTATTTTCCATCTCAGACGACGTCCAGGGTAACAAAAGGGTGACTGCGAGTCCGCCGGTTTCAGGTAACGACGCGCTGATACTGCCACCATGGGCCTGACAAATCGCGCGAGCAATCGACAAACCGAGACCGCTGCCGCCGGAGTGGCGGGCACGAGACTGCTCCTCCCGGCTAAAACGGTTGAACATTTCCGGCAGGAACTGGGAGGATACCCCCGGGCCGTCATCGCGAAATTCGAGGCAATATTGCCCGCTGGCGTAGTGCAGCGTGACATCAAGATGGCCGCCATCACGCCCGTAACGGAGGGCATTTTCCATAAGAATGGTGATAACCTGGCCCATACGGAACGTATCGCCTTTGAAGGGACACGCCTGAGGATGATGAAGCCTGATTGTAAAACGATGTGCATCAGCCTGGGGCATGATCCATGTCGCCCGTTCTTTAAGCAGCTCATCCAGACGAAAGGGTTCGTTTTCCAGCACCAAATTCCCGGCATCAGACAGCGAGAGCAGATGAAGTTCATCGGTCAGGCGATTCAGGTGCTGAAGCTGTTTCATTACCATGGCCAGTTGTTCCGGGCTGGCATCAAACACACCATCCAGCATGCCCTGCAAACGTCCGATAGCGGCAGTCAGGGGGGAGCGAAGCTCATGCGCCATGGCCACATGAGAGGTACGTAACTCTTTTTCATAGCGGGCCAGTTTCCCCGTCATGGCATTAAAGTCACTGGCAAAGCTGACCATTTCAGCCGGCGCATTCCTGATGAGCTCAGCCTGGCGGCCAAATTGCCCTTCGGCGACGTCCTTTGCCGCATCACGCAGTCGGCTGAATTGCAGCGCCAGTGGCCTGGCATATCGCAATCCCATCACCACAATAAAAGGGATCATGACCAGGACCAGTAACGCCACGGTGACCCAGTCCGCCGAGGCGATGGATGGGGTTGAATAACTCAACCCCCACCAGGTATCGACGATTTGATGGAAGCGCGCCGGGTTCGCCTGCGGGTTCTGGCTGAGCGCGAGAAACTCTTGTCGGACCGATGCCGGCATTCTGCCTATGTTCCAGTAATTCTGCACCGCATAACGTAGCCACATACAGGTCGCAATGACAATTACGCTTCCGATGGCCAGCGCTAATATACGTGCGCAAATCCAGCGCCACAGGGAGGAGTAGCGGGTTTTTGTCATGGTTGTCTGAACCTGTAGCCTACGCCGCGAACGTTAACCAGCACGCCGGAAATACCCGCCGCCTCGAGTTTTTTACGCAGGTTATAAATATGGGTATCCACCACGCGCTCCAGGGCTTCACTTTCCGGCAAACAGTGCTCAAGTAAATGCTGGCGGGAAAAAGGACGTGAAGGAGAGCGCATAAGCGTGGTCAGTAGTGAAAATTCGGTTGGGGTCAGATCCAACGTACGCGGTGTGGTGTCCCCGTCGACAATGCTCGCCACGATGGCCGTAACATTCACTTCAAGCGATTGCCAGCGAAGGATCTCTTCCTTTGTTTCTGTTTGATTGCTGCGGCGCAGTACCGCCTGCACCCGAGCCACAACTTCTCCCGGATGGTAAGGCTTAACAACATAATCATCAGCGCCATAGCGCAAGGCGCCAATACGATCGGGTGTATCTCCCATGGCGGTGACCATGATCACCGGAACATCATTTTTACGGCGCAGGCCAGCCAGGACTTCGGTGCCGTTAAGCCCCGGAAGCATCACATCCAGCAGGATCAGATCGGGTTTCCACCGGTGCGCCATATCCAGCCCGGAAAGACCGTCTCCGGTAATGACGACATCGTAATTTTCACGGCGTAAATAGGCTTCGAGCACGCCAGCCGCATCGGCGTCATCTTCAATAATCAGCACTCTTCTGGACAACATCCATTCACCTTGACCGTTTCTTAACACTATCCCGACGATTCATTGATTTTGCCAAATCATACTGCGCCAACATTTTGTGGCGGCTCCTGCCTCAGGAGAAGCCGGCGTCTGTGAGGAGAACAGTATGATAGCGATAAAAAAAGCCCTGTATATGACCGTACCGCTTTTGACGGCCATGACATCCTGCGTACAAGCAAATGATGACACTTCCTCCGGCACCTTCACCATTGGGCTGGGAGGCCACTACACTCCGCGATATTCAGGTTCAGACAAGCAGGTATGGCAGGTGGTTCCTGTACTTCAGGGGCGTAACGGCGCATTTTTTATTGATACGCAGAAAGGGGTGGGATATGACCTGCAGAACGCCAGCGGCTGGTACTTCGAACATACGCTGGGATACGATCTGGGAAGGGCGGATAAAAACGCCAGCTGGCGGGCAGGGGCAAATAATCTGAAAGGGATGGGAGACATTGACGCCTCCCTGAACACGGCCCTTGCCGTCGGCTGGCAGGCGCTTTCGTGGCTCAGTGTTGAAGGTAAAGCGACGCTGCCTTTAACGGACAGCCAGGGGGTAAGCTACCAGGCATCCTTGACGTTGCTCCCTGTACAAACTGACCATGACACGGTCGCCTTTCAGACGGCGGCCCTGTTTGGCGACAACCGTTACCTGAATACCTGGTATGGGGTGGATCCGCAGCAGAGCCAGCGCTCAGGTTATAGCCGCTATTCAGCACCGGGGGGATTTTATGGCATAGACAACAGTCTGACCTGGAGTCACCAGTTTGATGCCCACTGGGGCACGCTCCTGAGCGCTGACTATACCTGGCTTGGGGAGCATGCAAATGAGAGCCCGATCGTGTTACGACGTAACGAGGCGGCACTGACAGCAGCTGTCATCTGGACATTTTAGGGCGGAGAAAGCGCGGCGTGCGGTTTGTCGGGTTAGCATTGAGTGAGTCGGCATTGTTTGGCAGATACGGAACCAGAAACGAGACATGATGTTAACGGCGCCGGAAGACCTGGTGCGGTCCTCGTGTCACCGGCGTGCGTTCGGCTAAAGAACCCAACGACGGTCGAGAGCGCCACATGCGTGCTGGAGGAGTTTATGCCAAAACGCCATAGCTGGTCCGCCGGGAGGTTTTCGTATACGTCGTTCACGGTCGGCATCAGAGTCCCCTGAGTGAGAGCGGCACGTGATGGAAGGGGCCATATCCAAACGTGTCAGCAGCCGCTGAATGACAAGATGGTGTTTATGGATTTCATGGGGAAGAGTTGGCGCTATGGGGGGATTACGCGCCCTGATATCATATTTAACATAATATACATTATGCGCACTCATATGGTGGTGGCTAAGTTGTAAGGTCTGCTCCTGGATAAGTTACTCGTAGATTCAGCATCGATAGATTCTGATGACGGCTCATGCGGCGGAGTTTTTTGCTTTGGATAAAGTTAACCGACTCAAAGTTATTAGGACGTTATCGTTCGGCGTCTGACTACACTTGATGGCCACACAGCGCCTGAGCATATCTGACAGCCTGTGCCGATGCCTTCTGTCGCGTTACCGTGAATCTGGCCCGCTGGGTATGGCTAGCCGTCGTCGTTGAAAACCCAGCAATAACCAACGACCTGATGGTCTTGCCCGGTACGTACTCAATATTATCCGCTTGAGATATCTGACAGACACTGCCGACGGTTGTTGGAGCGCTATCGTGAACATGGGCCGCTTTCACTTGTTAACCGTCGTCGTAGCCAGCCTGGCAACCGGCAACTGAGAACGTGTACTGCGTACTATCCGCGAACATTACGCTGATTTTGGTCCGACAGTACGCCAGCTGATGACACCGACTGGTTTAGGGAACCCTGGCAAATTACGGCCGCGCGTACATCAATCTCGCCTGCGTCGGGCCTGTACCACAGAGCGCATCCAAATTGATGTCTGCGGGCATCACGGGTTCGAGTGATCGTAATACGCTTATCGCCCTCCTCCATTTGTCAATATGTGTGCTTTCTGTTGACCTAATTTGACAATTGGTGACCAGGCAGTAATTATCATGTTAATTACTGACCAGGCAGCTATCATGAATACCCCAATCGACTCTTCCCATAAAAACCTGCATCTGGGTTTGCTGTTCCATCTGGCAAACCAGTTTAAGGACCTGCTTATCGGCCATTACTTTGCCGACAGCGGCATTACCGCACCGCAATTTAAGGTATTGATTAATATATTTAAAGGTAACACCAGCCCGGCAGAAATCTGCAAGAGCCTGCAGATGGATACCGGGGCAATGAGCCGTATGGTTGCACGTATGGTGAAGAACGACCTGGTCGAGCGCCGCCCGAATCCGCACGACAAGCGCCAGGTGATCCTGGCCCTTACGGCAAAAGGTCAGACGCTGTGCAATACGTTTCAGAATGAAGCACTGAATACCATCCTCGCGGACTTAACGGCGCGTCTGACGCCCGAAGAATCCCGGCAGCTCGCAGATATTCTTATCAAAATGCTGCCCGATGAATTCACGGCCCCCCATCGCTAATTAAGGTCACCGGTTATGTCTATGGAAAATAACGCGCCTCCCTCGGACAAGCGCCCAGGCAAGCGTACAAGAAACTTCGCCATTTTATTACTGATCCTGATCCTCGCGGCAGGAGGCTGTCTGGCCTGGTATCTGCTTTACGCCCGCTATTACGAGAGCACCGACGATGCTTACGTCAACGGAAATCAGGTCACCCTGACACCGCAAATCACCGGTACCGTGACTCAGGTGACCGTGGATGAAGGCGATTATGTCGAAAAAGGCCAGCCCCTGGTTCTGCTGGACCCAAGCGATACCGCCATCGCCCTGCAGCAGGCTGAAGCCAATCTCGCCAGCACAGTGCGTCAGGTGCGTGGTCTCTACAGCACTGCCGACAACTACCGTGCACAAGTTGCTGCCAAAAAAGTAGCCCTGCAAACAGCGAAAAGTGACTACGTGCGCCGGGAAAAAATTGTCAGTTCCGGCGCCATTGCGGTGGAAGATCTGGCGCACTACCGTGATGCCGTGACCAGCGCGCAAAGCGATTTACTGGCTGCCGAGCAAGCGCTCAAAACCAATCAGGCGATGGTTGATGACACCGTGGTGGATAACCATCCTGAAGTCAAAACCGCCGTTGCGACGCTGCGCCAACGCTATCTCGATAACTCCCGCAGCACCATTGTTGCGCCCGTCAGTGGTTACGTCGCTAAACGTGCTGTGCAGCTCGGGATGCGTGTCACCTCCGGCACCACGCTGCTTGCCATCGTGCCGCTGAATGAAGTGTGGGTGGATGCCAACTTTAAAGAGAGCCAAATGCAGGACATGCGTATTGGGCAAAAAGTAGAGCTGAATGCGGATCTCTATGGCGATAACGTGAAATATCACGGCACCATCGAAAGTCTCGGCATTGGTACCGGTAGCGCATTCTCACTGTTGCCAGCCCAGAACGCCAGCGGCAACTGGATCAAAATCGTCCAACGCCTGCCGGTACGCATCACGCTTGACCCACATGACATGCAGAAGCATCCGCTGCGTGTGGGTCTGTCGATGAACGCTGAGGTGGATATCCGCAATCAGGGTGGTCACCTTCTGCCACAAAAAACCGTCGAACAGCCGCGATTCCGTACCGATGTGTATGAAACGCCAATGGAAGCAGCCGATAAACTGGTGGCGAAAATCCTTCATGACAACACCAGCGCTGTAGCCCAGCGCTAAGAGAGAAGCTATGTCAGAGCCGAAGGCAGCCTTTACGCCCCCCAGCCTGTTCCTGGCGACGCTTGCCCTGTCGCTGGCGACCTTTATGCAGGTGCTGGACTCCACCATCGCCAACGTGGCGCTGCCGACTATCTCCGGCAACCTGGGCGTTAGCGCCGATCAGGGGACATGGGTTATCACCTCTTTTGCGGTGTGTAACGCTATTGCTCTACCGTTGACAGGCTGGTTTACCCGCCGATTCGGGCAGTTGCGGTTGTTTATCGCCTCGGTGATGTTCTTTACCCTGACGTCATTTCTGTGCGGCTTCGCCCACAGCATGACGGAGCTCATCATCTTCCGTGCGCTGCAGGGCTTTTTCGCCGGGCCGATGTTCCCGATGTGTCAGACGCTGTTGCTGGTTATCTTCCCGCCGATGAAACGCAGCATGGCGCTGGCGCTGCTGTCGATGGTGACCGTGGTGGCGCCTATCGTGGGGCCTATCACCGGCGGCTGGCTTACCGATAACTACTCCTGGCCGTGGATCTTCTACATCAACGTGCCGATTGGGATTTTCGCCTCCATCGTGGTCTGGTCGCAGCTGCGCATGCGTGAAGAAACAACGCAGTCATCGCCTGTCGACTATATTGGCATCGCGCTGTTGGTGCTTGGCGTGGGCCTGCTGCAGGTGGTGCTGGATAAGGGCAACGACGAAGACTGGTTCTCTTCTACGCCCATTATCGTGATGTCTATTGTCTCGGCGATCAGCCTGATTTGCTTTGTGATATGGGAGCTGGACGAACGTCACCCGATTGTGAACCTGCGGCTGTTCAAAGACCGCAACTTCGCCATCGGCACGTTGGCGCTGATGCTGGGCTATGCCGCGTTCTTTGCCATCAACATTATTCT
Source organism: Klebsiella sp. w6 (assembly GCF_033100215.1). NCBI lineage: Bacteria > Pseudomonadati > Pseudomonadota > Gammaproteobacteria > Enterobacterales > Enterobacteriaceae > Klebsiella > Klebsiella sp. w6. The sequence goes on along the minus strand of NZ_CP136907.1, from coordinate 2,754,606 downwards.
GCCGCAGTGGTTGCAGACCCAGATGGGCTACACGGCTATCTGGGCCGGTCTCGCCGCTGCGCCGATGGGCTTCTTACCACTGGTGCTGACGCCAGTCATCGGACGTTACGCCACCAAAGTGGATTTGCGAATTTTATGCTCAGTGTCATTCCTGACAATGGGGGCATCCTGTCTGATGCGCGCGCAGTTCAATACTGACGTGGATTTCCGCACCATCGCCAGCGTGCAGATGTTTATGGGGATTGGCGTGGCCTTCTTCTTCATGCCGCTGACAACCATTGTGCTGTCGAATCTGCACGGTAACGAAGTGGCGGAAGGCTCAGGACTGGCCACGTTCTTTCGCGTACTCGGCGGCTCCTTTGCCTCATCGTTAACCACATGGATCTGGCAGCGACGTGAAGTTTTCCACCACGCGAATCTGACCGAGAGCGTGACACAGTACAACCCAGCGGCTATGGATTACGTAAATAAGATGGGTGGCCCGACGCAGCAGCATCTTGCGATGATTGACCAGGTGGTTACCCAGCAGGCCTACATGATGTCGACAATCGACTATTTCTGGGTGCTCGGCTGGGGTTTTATGGCGCTGATTATCATCATCTGGTTCACCCGCCCGCCGTTCGTGAAATCGGGTATGCCAGGCGCGCCCGCAGCAGGTCACTAAACTGAAATTCACACAGGCAAACTTCGCTGAACGAGCACTGCGTACGGATGGCTCTATCGAGCGCCGGGCCAGTGGCTCTTCCCTGCCCTATATCACGCAAGACCGCCTGGAACGGGCTCTGGAGATGATAAGAGCGTTGAATAACATTGACCCCATTTCTGATAACGGTGTTTAACGTTTACTGCTCAGTTATATCGCAACGGCGTCTGCCCAACAGCTGATAACAATTGTCGAGTCCACGGGTGGCGTGGCGCCCGAAAAATTTGATCCACACTGCCGCTTTCGACTACCTCGCCGTCTTTCATCACTGCAATACGATGACTCATATGCTGCACCACGCCCAGATCATGAGAGATAAACAGCATTGACAGATGCAAACGGCGTTGCAGCGCTACCAGCAAATCCAACACTTGCGCCTGGGTGGTGACATCCAGCGCCGACACCGGCTCGTCGCAAATCAGAATATCCGGCTCGCAGGCCAGGGCCTGGGCGATGGCGATACGTTGCCGCTGCCCACCGGAAAGCGTGGCCGGACGTCGCGTCAGCAGATCGGGACTTAAACCAACCAGCGCCAGCAACGCCTGCGCACGTGACAACCGGTCCGCGGCTGTGAGCGTCGTATGCAGGCGCAGAGGCTGTTGCAGCAATTGCGCCACGTTATATTGCGGATTAAATGAACCCAGCGGATCCTGCACAATCGTCTGGATACGCGCCCGCAACGGCTGCCGCTGACGTTCTGTCAGCCTGCTCCATGGTTGCCCAGCGAGAAGGATCTCGCCCTGTTGCGGTGCCTGCAGCGCCAGCGCCAGTTTGCCTAGCGTGGTCTTGCCGCTACCGGATTCGCCCACAATGCCCAGCGTTTCGCCCTGCGCGACCTCTAACGTCACCTGATTGACGGCCTGCAAGCGACGGCCATCTGGCAGAACATACGCCAGTGATACGTTATCGGCAGCCAGCACGGGTGTGGTGCTGTCGGTACTGATGTTCTCCCGCACTACCGTTTGACCCAGCGGATCGTTTCCTGTTAACCACTTCCCACGCGTACCGGCAGAGGGAATGGCCGCCAGCAGACGGCGGGTATAAGGGTGTTGCGGCGCATGCAGCACCTGTCGCACCTTGCCGCTCTCCACCGCTTTGCCCTGCCGCATCACCACCACACGGTCGGCAATATCCGCCACCACCGACAAATCATGGGTGATCAGCAGCACGCCATGCCCGGCATCCGCCAGGGCCCTGAATACATTCAAAACTTGTTTTTGTACGGTGGCGTCCAGCGCGGTAGTAGGTTCATCGGCAATGAGTAATCGCGGCCCCGCCGCCAGCGCCGATGCGATGAGCGCACGTTGGCGCAGGCCACCGGAGAGTTCATGTGCATACTGCGCCATCCGGTTATGCGGATCGGGGATGCCGGTTTGCGTTAACAGCTCCGCCACGCGTTCGCGAACTGCCGTCCCCCGTTCCAGGCGGTGCGTCAACAACGGCTCCGCGACTTCCTGACCAATCCGGCGCAGCGGGTCAAGCGAGGTCAGTGCATCCTGCAAAACAAAACCAATTTCGCGCCCGCGTAGTTGCTGCCAACGGCGGGCATCGCACGCCAGTAAATTCTGCGACAGGCCATCGTGCCCCTGCAATATCAGGGACTCGGCGCGAACAGCCGCTCCGGCCCCCGCCAGCCCGACTAATGTCCGGGCCGTGACGGATTTACCCGAACCGGACTCGCCCACCAAAGCCAGGACTTCACCGGCATGCACGTCAAACGATAAGGCGTTAACCGCCTCAATCACCCCCTGCGACGAGGGGAAGCTGACGCTCAGTTGCGCCACCTGTAACAGCGGTTGCTGGAAGGTCTCTGTAGTCATGCGATCCCGCCTTTGGCAATAAGGGTTTGAACACGTCGGCCCAGCAGCGTAATGGCAATCACCGACAGCGCGACAACGCTGGCGGGCAGCAGGCTGACCCACGGGGCGCTATCGAGAAAATTACGTCCCTCAGAGAGCAATGCGCCCCACTCCGCCGTCGGCGGAGTCACCCCAAGTCCAAGGAAACTGAGGGCCGAGGCGGATAATATGGAATAGCCTATCCCCACCGTTGCCAGTACCAGCAGCGGGCGCAGCGTATTGGGCACAATATGGCGCAAAATAATCACCATTGGCGGCTCACCCAGCGCCACCGCATGCTGCACATACCCCGATAACCTGACCTGCAACACTTGCGCGCGCACCAGCCTGGCATAGCCAGCAATGCCGGCCAGTCCGACCGCCAGCAGGGTATTCTCTGGCCCACGCCCCAACACCGTGATAGCCAGCAGCGCCAACAGCAAATCGGGGAACGCCAGCATAATGTCCAGTAGCCGTACGAGTAACTGCCGTACCGCCCTGGGCGCAAGACCTGCCAGTGTCCCCAGCACAATACCGCCCGCGCTGGCAATCAGGGTCGCGCCGACCCCAATGCTCAGCGACAGCGAGGTGCCATACACCACGCGGGTAAACACATCACGCCCCAACTGGTCAGTACCGAACCAGTGTCTGAGGTCCGGCGGCTGCAAAATCGCGCTGAAATCCATCTGTTCGGGGGTGTACGGCGTGAATAGCGATGGAAAAAACACCGCCACCACGAGCAGTAGCACCAGTAACAACGGAATGCTGGTACCCGGCGCCAGCCACGGGTTACGATAGCGCCCCCCGTCGCGGCGGGCCACCCGCAGTAAAAGATCACTCATCAGCATGCCCTCGCAGACGTAGACGGGGATCGATCAGTAAATAAAGGGTATCAATCAGCAGGTTAATCACCACAAACAACAGCGCGGAGAACATCACCACCCCCAGCACCAGGGGCATGTCTCGGTTCTCAATCGCACCGAGAGTGATTTGTCCCAGCCCCGCCCGACCAAATACTGTTTCGGTCAGAATTGAGCCGCCTAATACGCTGGCCAGCAGCGTCCCCGTCAGCGTCGACACCGCCAGCGAGGCATGGCGCAACGCATGCCGTAAGCGCAGCGCAGTTTCACTCACCCCTCGCGTACGCACGGTCATGGCGAACGGCTGCGAAAGCGCCTCCTCCAGCCCATCACGCAGCACCTGGCTGAGTGTCGCAGCCAGCGGCAGGCTGAGCGTCACCACCGGCAGCACAAGGGCGATCCAGCCATCGTTACCGGTCACCGGAAACCATTGCAGTTTGAAACTGAAAATGCTCAACAACACGATGCCGATCCAGTACACCGGTGTGCTAAGCAGCATCAGCTCCAACCCGGCAAGCAGAGACCGCAGACGCGGATGACGTCCGGCTGTCAGTAATGCGTTAAATACCGCCAGTACCAGTGCCAGCGCCAGGGCGCTGACGGCCAGCGGCACCGTCTCTTTCAACGCTGCGCTAATCACCTGCACAACAGGCTGGCGATACTGATAACTCACGCCAAGGTTGCCCGTCAGCGCCTCGCCACAGTAGCGCAAATATTGCCACCACAGTGGCTTATCCAGGCCGAACTGGCGGGTCAGTGTCTCGCGAAAACTATCATCCACAACGCTGTTGGCGCTGCCTATCAGAATTGCCACAGGATCGCCGGGGATCAGTTTTACCGCAACAAACGTCAGCGTTGCCGCGCCCCACAGCACGGCGAAAATGGTCAGCAGGCGCTTGCCTGCTGCCAGCAGCTTAGCGTTGGATCCAGACATCATAGAAATTCGGCTTCGCGTTCGTGGCCCAGCTAATGCCCTGCACCTGTTTGGCTTTCCCTAACTGATATGCCGGGATGTATATTGGCACCGCCCAGGCCTGATCGATAATCTGCTGCTGGATGGCATAGTAGATGCGTTTACGCTCGGCTTCGCTGGCACCGACAGCGGTTTCCAGTTGGCTATCCAGCGCTTTAACGCGGCTGAAGTTGTTCCCCTTCGGCGGAATATAGTTGGAGTGAAAAACGGTACGCAGGATGTCCGGCTCCGGGCGAACAAAATAGTTCGAGATAATGTCGTACTGGTTAGCCGCCGTGCGGCTGCTGAGAATGCCTGAATCCACCGGATCGAGTTTCAGTTCAAAACCGGCTTGTTTTACCTGGTATTGAATTGCCTGGAACAGCGTCACGTCAGCGGCTTCGACATCGTTTGAAGAATAGGTAAATTGCACAGTAAGGCGTTTACCCTCCTTGACCCGGTAGCCTTCGCTATCGGTTTGCTGCCAGCCGGCTTCATCCAGAAGACGGCGGGCTTTTTGCAGATCAAACCCCCACTGGCTGGCAATGGCCGGATCGTAATCCAGCGTAGCGGGTCCAAGAATATTGTCGGCAGGTTTCAGGATGCCAAAGAACGCGGCTTTAACGGCAGTAGTGCGATCGATGGCGCTCTGGAAGGCCTGCCGCACTTTCAGGTCGCTGAAGATCCCTGTGTCGCTATTCAAATAAAGGACGCGCGGAACGCCGGGGTTTTCCCTGGTGATCACATCCAGCTTCGGGTTATTTTTTACCTGCGCATAATTCACCGGCGGAATGGCATCGATCACCTGTACCTGCCCGCTATTCAGCGCGCCAAGACGTACCGCTGACTCCGGCAGGTACTTAAATTCGATCTTATCCAGCCATGCCGGGCCTTTATGGGTGGCATAGCCCGGACCCCAGTTGTAATCGGCGCGCTTGCTGAGTTTACTCCCACTGCCTTTGACAAACGATTCGAGGATAAAGGGACCGGAACCGACCACGGTATTGCTGGTATTCGCCGTTTTCTGCAGATAAGCCGGTGACTGAATACCGAGATACGGCAAGCTCAGCCCCTGCAGCAGCGGTGCGAAAGGCGTTTTATAGCGGATCACCACGGTGTACTCATCTGGCGTAGTGATCGCGTCAATCGGCCCCAACAACGATTTGGAGTAACTGGAGGTGGTTTTCGGATCGAGTATGCGTTCAAAGTTATATTTTACCGCCGCAGCATCCAGTTTTGTGCCATCACTAAAAGTCACATCCTTGCGAAGATGGAAGGTGTATTCGCGGTTATTGTTTTTAATTTCCCAGCGTTCCGCCAGCCATGGTGTAAAGCTGTTATCTTCCGCCTGGCCGACCAAAGAATCCACCACGTTACGCGTAACCAGAGCGGTGACGGAATAAGCGGTAATAGAGGGGTCAATAATCGGGGTATCGCTGCCCAGAGCGACCGTCAGCACACCCCCCGCGACAGGTTTATCCTGTGCGTGAGTGGTGAAGCTGGCAGTAAGCGTTAGCGCGGAAAGCAGACTGATGCGCAATAAACTGTTCTGTGAATAAATGCTTCGTTTCATCCCTTTTCCTTGGCCTGGTTTTTGTTAAATATCTGGCAATTAAAGTCCATTGTAGGGGGAGAGCCGCCGTCGAGTAACGATGGATAATTTATATCTATTTCTGAAAATAGCTTTTTCTTCAGGTGGGAAGAAAAGAAAAAAGAGAGCCCCGAGCTACAGGCCCGAATAAAATAACATAAATGCTCGCCCTCTATAATTTCTCTCAAAAGAGTCAGAAGGCAGCTAAATTAACCCTCCGACTTTATTAAGATAAAAATGTGAAATAAGAATCGGCATTAACGGTAATGGTAAGTTTCGCCAACAAGACGCAGAACGTCGAGATATAACCCGTATTCAGGAGGCGCCGCGTCCGGCGCCCCCTGTGATCCACCTCGCGGCTACTCCTCGTATGCCGCGTGATGGAAATCAATTTCCCACTGCAGCACCTCGCCGTAAAGCGCCGATAACGCCTGCTTTTCGTCTTCACTCAGCGCCATGGCGCAGCGGTCGAGTTCGTTTTTAAGCCAGAGAGCCTGCTGATAAAATTCGTCCTCCGCGTGCATTTCCACCCAGCGTCGTAAATCAGCATCGCTCTGATAATATTCGCTCGCCCGTCGGCACCAGAAATAGTACATCCATTCCGCACCGAACATCAGGGTCACAATCTGCTCATAGCTGCCCTCGCGGGCGGTCCGCAGCATACCGTCGCGAAAGCGCCGTACCCCGGGCAAATCATCCGGGTACTCAGCGGGATCGATCTGCCGCGCTGACAACACCTGTTCAAACCACGCGATCTGTATATCAACCAGGGCATTCAGCACGCCAATCAGCCAGCGCTGCTGTTGAATACCCGGCGCTTTGCTGACCCCGAGGGCAACAATCGCGATTGCCGTCGCGACAAAGTTGCCCTCAAACACCAGATAGCGGTTGAAGACGACTGTCGGCAGACGATCCTGTTCGATATCAGTCACAAACGGGTGCTGCTGCATCGCCTGCCACGCCGGTTGATGTTCGCGCAGCAGGCGCGCGCTAAACGCTTCCATTAAGCTTCCTCCAGCGCGGCCTGCGCGACCGACATAAAATGCTTCACCCGGGCCAGCTCAACATCGTTCCACCAGACGCCATCGACCTTCATTGTACTGGCCACAATGACCCCCTGAGTCCGCCCGAGGATCTGCTTCACGTTAGCCGGTGTCACCCCGGAGCCCACCAGGAGCGGTAGTTCCGTCGCCGCGCGGATCTCGTCAATTTCCGCCATCGTGGCGCTATCGCCCGTACGCTGGCCGGTGGCGATCACCGCGTCAGCCTCGAAGAAATCGACATCGCGCGTCAGTTCCTGAATCGAACGATCGGCGACAATGGCATGGCTACCGTGCTTAACGTGGCTATCGGCAAAAACGCGAATATGTTCAGCGCGCAGCATACTGCGGTAGCGCAGCGCCTTAGCGGCCGCCCCTTCTATAAATCCTTCGTTGGCGATATAGGCGTTGGCCCACTGGTTTACGCGGACGAAATCGGCGCCTCCCGCCAGGGCGATCGCCATTGCCGGGATCGCCGCGTTAGCCAGAACGTTAATGCCCAGCGGCACAGCAAAACGTTCACGAACTTTCTCGGTAATGACCGCCATCAGCGCTGAGGTTTCATGGCCGATATCCTCAGGTTTAGAGAAAGGAATATCGCCATGGTTTTCAATAATCAGACCATGAACACCGCCTGAAATATAATTTTCAGCATCGCGAAGCGCACGTTCAACAATATCCGAGACTGATTTTCCTCGATATTTTGGCGAGCCAGGAAATGGGTCGCAATGAATAACACCAATAACAGCCTTGCTTCGTGAAAAAATAGCTTGTATTGCATTCGTTTTTTCTGCTGAGATAGCAACCATCTTATCCATCCTGTTAAGGGAACACTATGCGTGTTTACGTTACTGGTAATATTACCGTAGATGAAACCTGGTCCATTCCGGATATACCGAAAAAAGGAGCCTCCATTCACGGCGTTAAAGTGTCGCAGGATATCGGCGGTAAAGGCGCGAACCAGGCGATTATATTATCCCGCTGCGGAATAGAGACGCGTTTAATTGCCGCCACGGGAAATGACAGCAACGGCGCGTGGATCCGCCAGCAGATAAAAAATGAACCACTGACGCTACTACCCGACGGCCATTTCAATCAACATAGCGATACCTCGATTATTTTAAATAGCGCTGATGGCGACAACGCCATCATTACCACTACGGCGGCGGCCGATACATTCAGCCTGGATGAAATTATTCCGCATATGGCGGATGCCGTCGCTGGCGATATTCTGCTGCAGCAGGGCAATTTCTCCCTCGATAAAACGCGGGCGCTGTTCCAGTACGCCAGAAGCCGCGGCATGACGACGGTATTCAACCCCTCACCTGTCAATCCTGACTTTTGCCATCTGTGGCCGCTCATCGACATCGCGGTGGTCAATGAATCCGAGGCCGAGCTGCTCCAGCCATACGGGGTGAGAACCTTAGTGATTACCCAGGGCGCCGCAGGCGCCTGGCTGGTCCAGGAGGGCCAGCGTCAGTTTTGTCCCGCCGTGCCCGCCGAGGCGCTTGATACTACCGGCGCGGGCGACACGTTCCTCGCCGTCATGTTGGCCTCCGCCCTGCTGCGCGGCGTCGTGCCGGATGCGCTGGCGCTGGCGCACGCCAGTCGCGCTGCCGCCATTACCGTTAGCCGCCGGGGGACGCTCAGCGCGTTTCCCGGCAGCCGTGAGCTCGCCGCCCTGTTAACCACGGACAGCGCGCGCTGACCTACTTAAACAGCGGACGGTATGAATCGACGTTCGCTTTGGTCACCACCGTCGCCGGAACCAGAATGGTTTTCGGCACGGTTTTACCCGACGTGATGCTGTTCAGCGCATTCAGGGCTTCGGCGCCCATCTTTTCCGGGTCCTGCTGCAGTACGGCGGTGACGTAGCCGCCGTCCATACCGGAAATCGCCTTCGCCGTCAGATCCCAGCCAAAGACTTTAATATCTTTCTGCCGCCCCTGGTTTTCTACGGCGGCGATAGCGCCGAGCAGCGCGGGTTCGCCGGTGGCATAAATCGCTGTCAGATCCGGGTTACCGGTGATCAGGTTTTCCGCCGCGGTCATCGCTTTATCCTGCACGTTCTGCCCGTCGACCACGTTAGCGATAGTAATCTTCGGATTGCTTTTCAGCGTCTCTTCGAACCCTTTCTGCCGCTGGTTCTGAATGGCCGAATTCAGCGCACCGACAATACCCAGTCGCGCCTGGCCGCCCATCTCTTTCTGCACGTAGTCCACAAAGTATTGACCGATAATTCTGCCGCCTTCAATATTATCAACGCCGACCTGAGCTGCCTGTGGCCCGGCCGGTAATACGGCATCAATCGCAATCACCGGAATGTTTGCGGCGGCGGCTTCTTTAACCGCTGGCATGATCCCGTTAACGTCGATAGCAGCAACCAGAATGCCTTTAACGCCTTGCTGAATATAGTTTTCTATCGCGTCGTTTTGCGCCACGGGATTATCGTTAGAGTTAAAAATAACTAAATCCTTGCCACTGGCTTTGGCCGCATCCTGTGCGCCTTTATTCATCAGATTAAAGAACAGCGCCTGTTGGTTGATTTGTACCAGCGCATAAGTCGGACCGGCAGCGCTGGCGGCAGAAATAAAACTCATTGATGCCAGCATGGTCGTGGCGACAGCAAGTAAACGCAGTTTTCCGGTGTGAAATAACATCATCAGTATCCTCGTCGGGAATAGTTGATAGCCAGCAGAGTTCCGCGCCGCATGCGAACGCAGAAGGATTATTTTTTTGGCGGGCAAATATCGTCTATATCGCCAGAACAATCATTGAACGTTCGGCGGATACCTGCTTAATGTCATCCCGGCAACCGGTCCGTGTCGGTGCGCGACTGGAATAACTTAAACGGGGTTGGGAATGACTTCCCGGATGATGCGGTAAACTGCCTATACAATTCTCTGCTGATTAAAATTTGTCAAGCATTTATTTTTGGTGATTGTTCGCAGAGAAATTGCTGTATCCACCGCGCTTAACTATGTTACAGATAGCCGATTCTGGCAGAAATGGCGCAGGAAATGAGTATAAAACGCGTATTGTTATCCGATGTGGCAAAGCTGGCGGGGCTGTCGAAGGCGACCCTGTCGCGCTATATGAACAACAGTATTGTGCTGCCGCAGGACACCATCGACCGCATCGAAACCGCCATTCGCGAACTGGACTATCGCGGCAATAGCCTGGCACGCCGTCTTAGCAAAGGCGGCAGCGAAACGCTTGGCCTGGTGCTTCCCGATATTACCAACCCCTTCTTTGCCGAACTGGCCGACGCTGCCGAAGAGGCCGCTTCTGCCAGCGGCTACAGCCTGGTGCTGTGTATCACCCGCAACAACCCGGAAAAAGAGTGCCAGTTCATTCGCTGGCTGGATACCTGCCAGGTCGACGGTCTGCTGTTCACCACCAACCGCCCCGATAACGGCCTGCTGCGCAAGGAGGTCCAGCGTCACGAACGCATTGTCCTGCTGGATGAAGATATTCCCGGCAGTAAGGTACCGAAAGTGTTTGCCGATAACGTCCAGGGCGGGCGGATCGCCACCGAAAAACTGATCGCCGCCGGGCATCGCCATATCGCTTTCGTCGGTGGCCCGGACAAGCTGATGAGCGTCCGTGAGCGCTATCAGGGCTTTTGCACCGCGATGGAGCAAGCGGGCCTTAGCTGGCCGCCCGAATGGGTGATGTATGGCGACTACCAGCGCGAGTTTGGCCAGCAGGCGCTGCGGTACCTGTTCAGCCAACCGGTTCGCCCCACCGCCGTCTTCGCGGCCAGCGACTATCTGGTGCTCGGCCTGCTCGATGGCTTGCGCGCCAGCGGGCTCCAGGCGCCGGAGGCGCTTTCGTTAGTCGGCTTCGATGACGCCAACTACGCCGATTTTACCCAGCCGCGGATCTCCACTATCCGTCAGCCCGCCCGCGAACTGGGCCGTACCGCGGTGAACATCATGATGCGCCTGCTAAACGACGATCCGGACATCCCTGCGGAAACCCGCCTGCCGGTTGAATGGATTGGCCGCGACTCGATCAAGATCTGTTAAGCCCGTCCCAAAATGGCGCAAAAGCGCCCGCTTTTGGCGCAAAAAACGATCAATTAACAATTTATTCACTATAATCAGTAAACCGGTTTACCGGATTTTATTCAATTAAGTGTATTGAATACATAAGGTTAAGTTACAGGGCTGCTGTGTGGTTCCTGCCCTGGCACGGATGCTGCAACGTTCTTACTGGCGAACAAATATCTTACATAGCGTTTGTCCTGACTGCCCTGGCGAGTGCTCTATTCCGCAGGTAAACCGGTTTACTAGATTGTAAACCGTGTCGGATAGAGTCCCTCCCGCAGGATGGCGAACATTTTCCCGGCCACAGCGATGGGAGTTATCAGATGCAGCAGCCACAAACTACCCCGCCAAGGGTAGAGATGATCAATATCACCAAGACCTACGGGTCGATACGCTCATTGCGCGGAGTCAACCTTGAGCTGGCCCCGGGCGAAGTGCTGGGCTTAGTGGGCGATAACGGTGCGGGGAAATCCACCCTGACCAAAGTGCTCTCTGGCGCGGTGATCCCCTCCAGCGGCACGATTCGTATCGACGGTGAACAGCAACAGTTTACGAATCCGGCCGATTCGCGCCGTTGCCATATCGAGATGGTCTACCAGGATCTGTCGCTCTGCGACACGGTCGACGTCGCGGGCAATCTGTTTATGGGCCGTGAGCCGATGAAATCGGTCCTCGGCATCCCCTTTCTCGACGAGGCCAAAATGCACGCCGATGCCAGAGAGATGCTTAAAGGGCTCGGGATCTCCATTCCGGATACTCACCTTCTGGTGCGAAATCTCTCCGGCGGCCAGCGCCAGGCTATAGCCATCGCCCGCGCCGCGGCCTTTGACCCGAAAGTGCTGATTATGGATGAACCCACCGCCGCGCTGGCCGTCGCGGAAGTTGAAGCGGTTCTGGAGCTCATTCGCCGCGTTTCCGCTCGCGGGGTGAGCGTGATTCTGATTACCCACCGCCTGCAGGACCTGTTCCTGGTCTGCGACCGGATCATGGTGATGTATGAGGGTACTAACGTCGCCGACAGACGGGTGTCCGACACCAGCCTGAGCGATATCGTTAACCTGATTGTGGGCGAAAAATTCACCGCCCGCTCTGCGGCAGCACATTGAGGTAACAGGATGAGTATCATGAACTTAAGCAGCTCCCGCATGATCCAGCATTCGCTGCCGCGCCGCCTGCTGCATAACCACTCAGGCGTGGTCAGCATCGCGCTCTTTTTCGTCTTCTGCTGCGTGGTGTTTTCGCTGATCACCAGCAACTTTCTCACCGGCACCAACTGGCTCAACATTATCCGTCAGAGCGCCCCGCTGCTGATCGTCGCGACGGCAATGACTCTGGTCATTACCACCGGCGGTATCGATCTGTCGGTAGGCTCCACCCTGGCGCTGGTCGGCGCGCTCTCCGCTATCGCCCTGAATAGCTGGGGGCTGCCGTGGCCGGTGGTACTCCTCGGCGGCCTGCTGCTCGGCGGATTCGTTGGCGCCATCAACGGCTTCTTTATTGCCTATGAAGGCATTCCGGCGTTCATCGTCACGCTCGCCACCCTGGCCGTAGTTCGCGGCATCGCGCTGCTGGTCACCCAGGGCTACTCGATTCCGGTACCGGCTGACAGCCTGTTTACCTTTATCGGACGCGCGTGGGTAGTTGGTATCCCCATGCCCGCGCTGATCGGCATGATGATACTGGTGATCGGGCATATCGTTCTCAACCATATGCGCTTTGGCCGCTACGTGACCGCTATCGGCGCCAACGCCGAAGGCGCGCGGCGCAGCGGCATTAACACCAAAGCGGTCACCATGAAGGTCTATATCATCAGCGGAATGGCCGCCGCGCTGGCGGGGATGATCATTACCGCACGCCTCGGCAGCGGCTCTTCCAACCAGGGCGAAGGCTTTGAACTGCAGGTCATTGCTGCCGTTGTGCTAGGCAGCACCAGTCTGTTTGGCGGCTTCGGGACTATTATTGGCACGCTGCTGGGCGCGCTGTCGATTGCGGTCATTCAGAACGGGCTGATCCTGTCGCATATTTCGCCGTTTTACACCCAGATAGCCACCGGCACCATTATCCTGCTGGCTATCTGGCTGAACACCCGCATTCTCAACCCGACGCGCTCCGCGGCAAAAGGATAGCTGATGAAAGGATCAATTTTTCGCCATCCCTCCCCGCTGCCGGTTGGCGTCAGCAGCGGTTACGTAATGACTGTGCTTGGCCCACTACCGATTAACGAAATGGGCGTTACTCTGATGCATGAGCATATTCTGCTGGATGCCTCCGGCAAATGGGTACCGCCCTGCTGCTGCAGCGATCGCCATCTTGCCGAAATGCCGGTGAAAATGGAAAACCTTGGCGAACTGTCGCTTAACCCGCTGATGAGCCGCGATAACTGTCAGCTGTTTGATGTCGACGTTGCGATTGACGAGCTGACTAAATTTCGCGCCCTTGGCGGAGAAACGGTGGTCGACCCGACCAATATCGGCATTGGCCGCGATCCGAAAGCGCTGGCGCGCATCGCGCGTCTGACCGGTCTGAATATCATTATGGGGACCGGGCTCTATCTGGAACCTTCGCACCCTGAGTGGGTAAAAATCAGCAGCGTCGAACAGCTGACCGAACGGCTGATTTACGATCTTGGCGGCGCGGAGGAGAAACCGGAGGTGCTCGCAGGACTTATCGGCGAAATCGGTATCTCCAGCCGCTTTACGCCGGATGAGGAGAAATCCCTGCGCGCTGCGGGTCGGGCCAGCGCCGCGACCGGCGTGCCGATCGAGGTCCATCTGCCTGGCTGGGAGCGGCTGGGCCATCGGGTGCTGGATATTCTCGAGCAGGAAGGCGCCGATTTACGCCATACCGTGCTGTGCCATATGAATCCCAGCTTTGCCGATAAGCGCTACCAGCGCGAACTGGCGCAGCGCGGGGCGTTTCTCGAATACGACATGATTGGCATGAGCTATTACTACGCCGACGAGTCGGCGCAGTCGCCCTCCGACGAGGAGAACGCCCGCGCGATCCGCGAGCTGATTGACGACGGCTACATCCAGCAAATTCTGCTGTCGCAGGACGTCTTCCTGAAAACCATGCTCACCCGCTACGGCGGCCACGGTTATGGCTACATACTCAAGCATTTTGTTCCCCGTCTGCGGCGCCACGGCGTCAGCGGCGAACAACTTGAAACCTTAATGATTGGAAACCCCCAGCGGGTCTTTGGCGGATAAAAGGAAACGTCATCATGCAGAAAAAAATCTTACTGGTCGGTGAGTCCTGGACCAGCACGTCAACGCACGTTAAAGGCTTCGACCAGTTTGCCACCGCCACCTGGCACACCGGCGCAACGGACTTTCTGGCCGCGCTCGCCGACAGTCCCTATGCCATTACCTATATGCCCGCCCACGCGGCGGCGACCGACTTTCCGCTGACGCTGGAAGCGCTGCAGGAGTGGGATGCGATTATTCTCTCGGACATTGGCGCCAATACGCTGCTGCTGCATCCGGACACCTGGCTGAAGAGCCGCCGAACCGCCAACCGTTTAACGCTCCTGCATGATTACGTGGCCGGCGGGGGGGCGCTGATGATGATCGGCGGCTATTACAGCTTCCAGGGAATCAACGGCGGCGCGCGCTACCGCCATACCGCGGTGGAGAAAGTGCTGCCGGTACGCTGCCTGGCCTGGGACGACCGCATTGAAACCCCGGAAGGCTGCTATGCCGAAGTGACGGAGTCTCACCCCCTGTTTAACGATATTCCGGGCGAATGGCCGTGGCTGCTGGGCTATAACGAAGTTGAAATGCACCCGGAAGGCAAACTGCTGGCGACCGTGGCCGGTACCGGTCATCCGCTACTGGCTGTTCGCGAATATCAGCAGGGTCGTTCGCTGGTGTGGACCAGCGACATGTCGGCGCACTGGCTGCCGGAAGAGTTTGCCAAATGGCCCGGCTATCGCCAGCTATGGATTAACTGCCTCGACTGGCTGACGGAACGCCGCTGATGACCACGACCCTTGAGCTCGCCCGGCAGCTGCTGGGCTTTAACACCATCAACCCGCCAGGCAGCGAAGCCGACTGCATGCGGTTCTTCGCCGACTGGCTTGACGAGAGCGGTTTTGAGGTTTCGCTGTCGTCGTTCGGCGAGGGACGCTGCAATCTTATTGCCAGCCTGCCCGGGGCGAAGAGCGGTAAACCGCTGGCCTTTACCGGACATCTGGATACCGTCCCGCTGGGAAATGCCCGCTGGCAGTACGATCCTTTTGGCTCGCAGATGGAAGACGGGCGTCTTTATGGCCGCGGATCCAGCGATATGAAAGCGGCGATAGCGGCGTTTGCCGTCGCCTGCGTTCATCAGCGGGAAGCGATCCTCGCCGGACGCGGCGCGGTATTGCTGATAACCGGCGGAGAAGAGACCGGCTGCGACGGCGCGCGGGCGCTGATCGCCTCCGCAACGTTGCCGGAGGTGGGCGCGCTGATCGTCGGTGAACCCACCACCAACTATCCGGTTATCGGCCATAAAGGCGCGCTCTGGCTACGCTGCGAAACGCGGGGGAAAACCGCCCACGGCGCGATGCCGGAGCTGGGGATCAATGCTATCTATCTTGCGGCGGATGCGTTGGGTAAGATTCAGCATTTTTCGCCAGGCGCGCCGCATCCGCTAATGAAGCAACCCACCCTCAACGTCGGACGCATAGAAGGCGGACTCAATATTAATTCCGTACCGGACCGCACGCGTTTTGATGTCGATATCCGCAGCGCGCCCAATTTACAGCACGCCACTATCCGGGAGCGCTTGACGACGCTGCTTGGCGAAAGCGTCACCGTCTCCACGCTGGTCGACCTGCCCGCCGTCCTCAGCCGGGAGGATCACGCGTGGATTAAGCAGGTTTACCAACGCTGTCAGCCGCTGCACGCTGAGCCGATTGCGCCGCGCGTGGTGCCCTACTTTACCGACGCCTCGCTGCTGCTGCCTGCATTGGGCGATCCGCCCTGTATTATTCTCGGCCCCGGCGAGCCGTCGATGGCGCATCAAACCGACGAGTACTGCCTGCTCAGCCGACTGGCGGAGGCAGAACAGCTATACGGTGACATTATTCGCGACTGGATGGCATCACCGCCCGCGACGAAAGTAAAAAATGAGTGACACTGTCACTGAAAGCGCGTGCCATGCATTCAGCGTTTGAATAATTTCGCGGAATAA
The DNA here is from genome assembly GCF_033100215.1 of Klebsiella sp. w6. Lineage (NCBI taxonomy): Bacteria > Pseudomonadati > Pseudomonadota > Gammaproteobacteria > Enterobacterales > Enterobacteriaceae > Klebsiella > Klebsiella sp. w6. The sequence goes on along the minus strand of NZ_CP136907.1, from coordinate 2,738,392 downwards.
CAGAGGATAACCGCCTCGTACACGACGGTATCCCCACCAGCAAGGAGGCTTAGCATGTCCGTGAAAACCAACGCTGTGCTCGTTTGCACCCTCTCTTTACTTCTTTCCGCCTGCTCGGGTGGTGCTTCTGCGCCGGACAGCGCCGAAGACGCTAAAATATCGGCTGAAGTGGATAAGATACTTCGCGATTATCAAACGGGTTCCGATACTTCACCCCAGGCCAATGCCTCACGCTATCTGGCGCGGATCCAGGCGGCTATCTTCGCTAACATAGACCAGCCGGCCTCCTGGCAAGGGCAAAAATGCTCGGTGCGCTTTATGCTGCAGCGTGACGGGACGGTGCAGGATCCAACGGTCGAGAGCGGCGATCGGCCATTCTGCGCGCAGGTGATGTCCGCGCTGAAAAAAGCCAACATCCCGCCCGCGCCGGACGAAAAAACCTATCAAACCTTCAGTCATGTCGTGCTGGACGTGAAGCCCTGAGCTTGCCGGCAGAAATGGCCCCGGCCATCACCAGGGCCATTTCGAACAAGATAAGCTGACAGCCCTTCTTAACAGACGCTTTTTGGCGATCAGCGAGGAATGATTCAATAGTAACAGGCTGGCGCAAGCCTGTTTTTTTTCCATTCTTCAGGATCGTGGCCGGGTATGAATACCGCATGATATCGCTCGGTAAGCTGACGCAGCTTTCGCACTGACTGAGCGACATCAGTAGCAGACGTCATTAGCCCCGGGAGCGCCTTCTCATGGTAATGATCTAAGGTATAAGCCGCATCAATCGCTAGCTGTAGCGAATCGCGTTTGAAATCCCCCCGACTCGCATTTATCCCGTTTTTCTGCTCAAGATAACTGCAAATGAAAATAGCGCCCTGCTCAAATTAAGTGCAACTGTGCTCGCATTTATCCTCTCCGGATTGCATTCCATTGCCCCGGAATCACGATAACTGCAAATCAGCACCATTATATTGGCAGACCCACTGCCAGCATCCTGTCACGCAGTTCTGCCGTTCTGGCCGGGTCCAGCTGATTACTGAATAATGCCCTTATTTCAGAGGGTTTGGCATCAAACTGCTCCACCATATCCTTCAGACGGTAGCCGTGTCGTGTCAGGGTTGGTTCCAGATCGTCAAGCTGCCGGGACAGCACGGATTCAACCAGCGCGGCAGTAACCGGCTTTTCACCCGCCAGGTAACCACCTTCCAGTGCCAGCGCCAAATGCTGTTGTACCTGCAGGGGGGTGCGGAGTTTTGCGGCCAGCAGATCAATGGCATCGCTGGTCAGAATCTTTTCAGGCTTTCCCTTACCGGTGCTGGTTTTCAGCAGCCAGTGGATGTACTCACGCTGACTGCCGGCGATCCCGTCCAGGGTGAAAATATCGGTCCGGTAGCCAATTTCTTCCATCGTCGGGCGACGTAAATCATTGCGCAGCTTCGGGTGACCGGCCAGCACCACAGACAGGCGGCCACCACCATCCTCCACCACTTCCATCAGCCGTTTGAGTCCTGTCAGAGTATTCCCGTTCAGGTCATGAGCCTCATCAACGAACAGTGCCACCGGGCGTTTTCCCTTTTTGACCAGCTCCTGGAGCTCACGCTCGCGTCGTTCCCCCTGTTTGGGGATCTGTACCTGTCTGTCCGGTGCCAGATCGTAAAACAGGGCGCTGATCAGCGTGGCAAGCCGTATAGTATGTTTTTCCACCGAGAGCGAACGGGCAACGATGATTTTATTTTCGTCCGTCAGCTGTTGCTGTAAACGTCGCAGTGTCACGGTTTTACCGCTCCCGACCACACCGCAGACCGCGACGAGTCGACCTTCATGTATTGCACCTTTAATGTCCTTCAGCAGCTGTTTATGGTGCGCCGTTTCATAATATCCGGCCTGATCGATGGGCCGTGTCAGCCCGTAATGCTCCATCACTTCAACCCGCATGATCTTCTCCTGATTGTCTGTTACGGAAATAAGCCCTGACGCGGGCGAGTACTTCACTGCGGATGAGGGTTTCCGCCAGAAGACTGTCGATAAACGTCCGATCTTCGCCTGACATTCTGGCCAGAGGAATTGCCAGGTCACCGGCGATGGCCAGTTTTGCCGCAATCACCGTGGGGTACTGGTATTCAGACTCCGGGGGAATAAAAGGCTGATGGGGCAGTTCATGCTGAGTCTCCGTGGTTTCGCTGACCAGCCGGATATCACTCCCGGCGAGAGCACTGACGGGCAAGCCCAGTTGCGCGGCCAGGGCATGGATACGGTCAGCGCGCTCTGCTGCCTTCCCCTGGCGGAACGCCCGGTATTGGTGCAGCGGAACCGGGCCGGAGACCGGATGTTGGAAGGCGACATATCAAACTGCCAGCAGTCATTGCTGTATTCCGCCTGAAACCGGGTGGCCGGAGGTTCCCGCAGCAGGCGGGGCTGGTCGAGACGGTACAGTGAGAGCCAGCGGTTAACCGTGGGCACACTCAGCACGCCTGCAGGGGCCCTGACGAGACCCTGTTGTGTTTCCACGCCATACTCTTCAAGCAACTGGATTGCACGCCCGGTCGACAGATGGCGTCCGGCTTTGTTGGTGGTGCGCAGCTTCAGCGCGGCGATCAGCTCGCAGTAATATTCCAGGTCCGGGCGGGACATCACCCGCGGGCGACCATGATCCCGCCGGTGGGCCGTACGGGGGCGGAGTGTGCGGTGGAGAGAGCGATAAACCGTGGTGGCAGAAACACCGTACAGCTGAGCGACAGTGGCGATCTGAACGGCCCGTTCGGGACTTTTGGGCGGAAGACGATCAAGCCGCTGTCGCAGTTGCAACAGGGAGTCTGAGGGGATGGATTTACGCCGGCTGCTCATAGTTATCCAGCACCCGGTAGACTGATGCCCGTCCAATACCCAGCTGGCGGGCAATTGCCGTGGCACCCATTTTCTCGTCTACATACAGACGGTACACCTCAGCAGGATCAATGGACGGTTTGCGGCCACGGTAAACCCCGCGCGCTTTGGCAGCAGCGATGCCTTCCATCTGACGCTCCCGGCGCAGGTTGGTTTCAAATTCCGCGAACACACCCAGCATATCGAGGAAAGCCTTGCCGGCAGCACTCATGGTATCTACCGGCTGCTCTGTGGCCCTGAGGGTGATCCCGCGCTGATTCAGGCTGTAAACGATATCCTGTAAATCCCGGATGCTGCGCGCCAGGCGATCCACCCGCGTCACCATCAGCGTGTCACCCGGGCGCAGGAACTCAAGCAACAGACTGAGTTCTGTCCGCCCGTCCCGGCTGCTGCCGCTGGCTTTTTCAGAACGAATGATTTCACACCCGGCGGCACGCAGGGTCTGCGTCTGGAGTGTAAGGTCCTGCTCGTGCGTGGAAACGCAGGCGTAACCGTAAAGTGCCATAAATAATGAAAACTGTCTCGTTAGCCTTTAGATGATGAAAACGTAGCACCGGGACGAGACAAAAACGACCCAAATGAGACAGAAAAACTGTCTCACCAGGATGTCTGTTTTGGGTGTACCCAAAACAGACACACAAAATGATCCGGAGGGATTTCATTGTCACTGAGCAAGTGCTGCAATTCTATTGCAGCCTAAGCAACGGAGGTAACAAAAGGGCTGGTCATCCATACATCAGCGCGCTTTGCGTTTGATGACCATCACCAGGCTTAGCAACGTAAAAACCATCATGATCCACGACATCGTCCATGGCGTGCCGTCGCTCATTGCAGAGAGTAAAAGCGATGACACAATACCGCTGCCATATTGCAACGAACCAATCAGCGCAGAGGCTGACCCTGCCATATTGGATGGGACATTATCAAGCGCTGCCGCCGTGGATGCAGCGGCAACAATACCGTTCATGGAGAAAAAGATAAAAATTGTCACGACCATTGGCGCCATGCCGCCAGTCTGAATTTTTGCGCAAACAGCCAACACGACCATGGCCAGTGCCGCGACGAGAACAGCAACCCGTAACAACGTATGCAACGGATGGTGCTGAACCAGACGGCGATTAATGGAGCTAAGCCCCATTACACCAATGATATTGACACCAAACAGCCAGCCGTAATGCTGCGGGTCAACATGAAAATAGCTGATGTAGACAAACGGCGAACCAGCAATGAAAGCGTAAGCGGCCACGTAGAAAAAACTGACACACAGGGTATAGCGCATGAATGCGCGATTCTGTAGTAACGAAGCATAGTTGCCGAAAGCGCTGCTCAGTGGTGTTGTCAGTCTCTTTTCGTCCGGTAGCGTTTCAGGTAACCACCAGAGCGCGATAAACATTCCTGAACCCAGAGCCATCAACAGCCAGAACACGGCACGCCAGGAAGCAATGGTGACAATCTGTCCACCCAACAGCGGACCAATCACCGGGGCGATAGCACTGATGATCACCAGAGTCGAAAGCATCTGCGCCGCCCGGGTGCGGACATAGAGGTCGCGGATCATTGCCCTCGCCAGCATCGGTCCGGTGCAGGCACCAAAGGCCTGAAACACTCGCCAGAAGACAATTTGCGGCATAGTTAAAGCCATCGCACACCCAACTGACCCAATAACAAACAGTACCATACCGATAAATAATGGCATGCGTCGTCCGATTCGATCGCTGATTGGGCCCCAGATCAACTGGGCCAGTGAGAAACCAATCAGAAAACCGGTAATGGTCAGCTCCACATCCCCATGTAATTCAGCGGCCATTATCGGCATGGAAGGCAGGTAAATATCGGTGGAAAGTGAAGTAAAGGCCATTAATGCACCGAGAATAACGATAAAAAAGACCCCGGATGTCGCAGCGTGCCTGGACGGAGAAAAGATTTTTTGTTTATTCATAATGTCCTGATAATGTTTCGATGACGGAAAAAGCCTTAAAGGTATAACCCGTGTATTTGGGAAACGTAAAATACAGTACGTTAGGGTTACCTTTTAATCAGATGCTAATCTTGATAAAGAGCCCGGGCGCAAATACTGTTTTTTGACCTGTCCAGAGTGGAATAAATAAGAGTCAGTCTTATAATCAGAGCGGAGCTCTGCATCTGAACGTTCTACTGATACGTAAAGTGGGCCGGACGAGGGGAAAAATGAGGTCCACTCGCCCGACATTCTGTCAGAATACGCTCAGGACAGCATGAGGAATATAAGGTGCCTCCAGCGCAGCGATCTCTTCCGGGCTTAGTGTGAGATCCAGCGCGGCGACCGCGTCTTCAATATGGTTGATGGCGGTGGTGCCGACGATAGGGGCTGTAATAAACGGTTTACTGAACTGCCAGGCAAGCGCCACCTGTGCCATCGACACCCCTTTGTGTTGTGCGATTTTTTCCAGGTTATCGACCACGACTTTATCTGCCGCCTCCGTCGCTCCCCAGACCAGTGGAGAGACGCCATCAATCTGAGAACGCTTCGTCCGTGTCCCCCATGGACGGGTAACCCGGCCGCCGGCGAGCGGGCTCCACGGGATGAGCGCTACGCCACGGTTCTCGCAAAGGGGGATCATTTCCCGCTCTTCTTCACGATGGATCAGCGAGTAGTGGTTTTGCATCGAAACAAAGCGGGTCCAGTTATTTTTTTCCGCGATGTTCTGCAGTCGCTCGAATTGCCAGGCGTACATCGAGGAAGCGCCGATATAACGCGCCTTACCACTTTTGACAACATCGTGCAGGGCCTCCATAGTTTCTTCCATGGGAGTGTGCGGATCCAGACGGTGAATCTGGTACAAATCGACATAGTCTAATTGCAGTCGCTTCAGACTGTGGTCGATTTCAGCCATGATGTTTTTCCGGGAAAGCCCGCCTCCGTTAGGACGGTCCGGGCGCATCGGAAAATTAACCTTTGTAGATACCACAATGTCATCCCGGTCAAGATTAAAGGCCTTGATCAGTTGCCCGGTGACGATCTCACTGCTTCCCATCTGGTACACATTGGCGGTATCAAAGAAATTCACCCCCAGTTCAATCGCCCTCTGGAAAATCGGCTTGGCGTCGTCAAAATCTCTGGCCCAGGGAAACAGGCCATTTTCACTACCAGGTTTGCCAAAGCTCATCATTCCCATACAGATCTTCGACACATCCACGCCCGTATTACCCAGTTTGGTATATTTCATGTTTAACCCCAGTTAGTTACGTGAACAGCATTAACATGCCAGTGAACGTTTTTGACAGAAGTAAAGAATAAACAGCAATATTTGATGAGCATCAGCGCTATTAGTGTTTATTCATATTTCTGTAGCGTGCAGGCGGTGTTTTATATCTTTTGGTGAAAACTCTCGTAAAAATCTGTTGTGATTCAAAACCAAAAAGACAGGTGTGACTACCGGTAAATTTCTGCAACCCCGTGCATTTTATTATTCCCTGAGGCTGATAATATTTTGAATGAGGTTGCTCCACGGGCATCTGCCTTAAGGGATAATTCCCCGGTCAGTTCATCCAGAGATAACGCATTACCGGCTGACACGACACCAATTTTTTCTTTACCGGTTGTATTGGTAATTTGTTGTGCTGCACTGGCAATATTTAACGACGCGAGTGTTGATACAATAAGAATAAACAGAGTGGATTTCATTGCCTTAACCTCTTTACTTTCTGGTATTAAAAATGAATGCAGAATACTTCTGCGGTTGATGTCAATACAGATGGATGCGTAACATCCGCCCTACCGTTAATGCGACGATTCACGCCGCTGTCGAATCAGGATGAATGGCATACAAGTCAGCCCTGATAAAATCAGGCTCTTTCTCCGGAGGCATATTATTTAAATCATGAACCCCATCATTGCGGATTGGATTATCCGGAAGCATATCAGCAAACAGTGGAGTGAGCGTGGCCTGCTCATTGCCCTTTACCGCAACCAGCTCAAATGTTTTATTTTCTGCGGCAATATCCGTTAATGCGGAAACCAGTACCCTGGCGATTTGGTCACGAGCAATCACGCCATCTTCCGGTGTTCCGGCATGGCGCCTGTCCCCCTGCAGAAAAACCAGTTGACGCTCATCCGGCTCGTTATAATCAAACCAGCCTGGCCTGACGATGGTATAAGGATGTCCGCTGGCCCGCACAAGACGCTCCGCTCTTCGCTTCCAGTCATGGACTTCTGTTCGCTGGTTCCAGGCCCCCAACCTTTCTGTCACGCCAATCGTGGTCATCAGTACGATGCGGACCGCAGCGCCGGTGAGAAGCTTCAAAATGTTACGAACGCCGCCATAATCAATGGCTCTGGCGCCAATACGACCTTGTTCACCGGAGCCCAGTGTAAAAATCACCGCATCAATATCTTTGATGACATCCTTTAATGTTTCCGGCATCGCGACATCACCATAAACAACATCGGTATCGTGGGGTAACAATCTGGCTTTCCGTGGATTCCTGACCAGCGCTCTGGGCTTATGTCCCATTTTAAAAGCCTCAGACACGACATGGAGGCCGATGCTCCCTGTAGCGCCGACAATTAATATTTTCATAATGGACCTTGATTCGAATGTGCAAATATTTCAATGGACAGATCATAGCAGTTACCATAACTCACAGTAATGAGGCTAAAATGATTGTGTCTATGAACAGTTCTCATGAGTCTGGTATATTGAGAATGGCTTGATCTGGAAAATAACAAATGCTCAGAGAGAATTTTAACGAGCTTCAGCTCTTTCTCGTTGTCGCCAGAGAGCGAAGCTTTACTAAGGCGGCAGGTAAACTCGGTGTCACGCAATCGGCACTCAGCCATGCCATGAAAGCACTGGAAGAACGCTTAAACATACGGCTTCTGACCCGCACGACGAGAAGTGTGGCGCCAACTGAAGCCGGAGAACGGCTTATCGCCTGCCTGGAACCGCGCATCGCGGATCTTGAGCAGGAGCTTGACTCCCTTATACAGTTGAACGGGATCGCCTCAGGGAATATCCGCCTGACCTCCGGAGAGCATGCGGCACGCAGCCTCGTCTGGCCGAAACTCAAACCGTTTCTCCGGGAATACCCGGAAATCCACGTAGAGCTCATGGTGGATAACGGCTTTGTTGATATCGTTGAAGGCCGTTTCGATGCCGGTATTCGCCTGGGGGAAAGCGTAAACAAAGATATGGTCGCTGTAAGGATAGGCCCTGATATACGTATGGCCATCGTGGCTGCCCCGTCGTATTTTGCGGATCACCCGGCACCAGAAACCCCTCATGATCTCCAGGATCATCGTTGTATCAATATGCGCCTGCCCACCGTTGGTGGCCTTTATCACTGGGAATTTGAAAAAGACGGGAAACCCCTCCGTGTTCGCGTGGAAGGACAACTGACGGTTAATCTGTTGCCCGAACGAATTGATGCCGCACTGTCCGGATTTGGCCTGGCCTGTGTACCGGAGAACATGATCCAGGACTATGTGAAGTCCGGCGCCCTGATCCAGGTATTACAGGCGTGGTGCCCCTTTTTCCCGGGCTATTATCTCTACTATCCCAGCCGTAAACAGCATCCGCCAGCCTTTGCCCTGATGATTGATGCGTTACGTCACTCAGAATAGCGGGCCTGTATATACACAAACCCGCTCCCGTTTACCGGCCCACGCGCGCCTGAAGTGCGGCAGGATAACGTTCCCCAAGGATTTTAACTGTTTCCAGGGCCCGGGAGATTTTCTCCAGTTCGCCTGGCGAAAGCTGGATTTCCGCTGCCGCCAGGTTTTCTTCCAGCCGGTGCAGTTTTGTGGTGCCGGGAATGGGAACAATCCATGGCTTCTGCGCCAGCAACCAGGCCAGTGCAATCTGCGCCGGGGTCACTCTGTTTTCTGCGGCAATCACGCTGATCAGTGACACCAGTTTTTCATTCGCCTCCAGCGCCTGTGCCGCAAAGCGGGGAACTTTGCTGCGAAAATCATCTTCGCCAAATGTTGACCCGGCCCGGATCGTCCCCGTCAGAAACCCTTTGCCTAATGGACTGAAGGGCACGAAACCAATGCCCAGTTCTTCCAGTAAGGGTAAGATTTCCTGCTCAGGCTCACGCCACCACATGGAGTATTCACTCTGCAGGGCGGCAACAGGCTGTATGGCATGGGCACGGCGAATGGTTTGCGCACCGGCCTCAGAAAGACCGAAATGCTTCACCTTACCCTCAGCAATCAGATCCTTTACCGTCCCCGCGACGTCTTCAATGGGGACGTCCGGGTCGACACGGTGCTGGTATAACAGATCGATCACGTCTGTTTTCAGACGTCGTAATGAACCTTCCACTGCTTCGCGAATGTGCGATGGTCGGCTGTTTAAAATTTGCTGCCGGTTATCATTTCCAAAGGTGAAGCCAAATTTAGTGGCAATCACCACCCGCTCGCGCAGTGGCTTTAACGCCTCACCCACCACCTCCTCGTTCAGATAGGGGCCATAGACTTCCGCGGTATCAAAGAAGGTCACGCCGCGTTCAACCCCTGCACGAATAAGTTCGATCGCCTGACGAGTGTCAGTCGCCGGGCCGTAGCCGTGACTGAGCCCCATGCACCCCAACCCCAGCGCTGATACCTGAAGTCCTGATTTACCGAGATAACGTTTTTGCATTGATACGTACCTTTTCCTGTTGTTGCGTAAATACCCGGTTCCGGCAGAAGATCACCGGCCCAGCCTGTTGATATCCGCGGTCTCGAGAATAAATGACGTGGCTTTCCCCCGCACAACACTGAGCATGGCGCGTCCCAGTATGTCCGATGTGGTAAACAAGGATGGCACCACCACTAACCAGACGGGAGACAACAGAAATAGCGGGGTGAGGAGGCGTAATACAATCCGGTACCCGGGCGTTCTGCTCCGTGCCCCTGGTGCCGGACGAATAATACCGGGGCGCACCGCGCCTGCATGGCGGAACGGCAGCCTCAGCAATTCGGACTCCACCCGCTGGCGGACACGGGCCCACATGGACTTTCCTCCTGCCCCGGCAGCAGAGCAGTAACAAAATGAGATGCCGGGATTGATACGAAGCAGCATTTTCGCCCATTTGAGTGTCAACGTTTCTGTAATGTGCGCATAGGCCGCTTCATCCATCCCACTGGAGCTGATCCCAATAGCCCAGATACAGGCATCATATCCATGTAACTTATTCTCGATACCCGAAACCTCAAATAAGTCCGGGAGGATAAGTTCCTGCAGTTTTTCATGGGTGACGCCCGTCGGCTGGCGGCCAACTACCAGAACCCTTTCCACATCCGCGGCATTCAGGGCAGTCTGAAGCACGCCGGCCCCCACCATTCCCGTGGCGCCGGTGATGATGACTTTCAATTTTAATCTCCTGCAAGCCCTTTGTTCAGAACGACCGACAGCCCCGTGTTTTCAGCGAAATGGCTGTCGTTCTCTGGGATCACAATTTAGCCGAGAAGAAACCGGCAAGCTTTTCGAAGGCCGGCTCAACATAATGTTTCACGTCGTACAGATCGACGTGTGTCGCTCCCTTGACCACAAACACTTCTTTATCCTGGCTGGCGGCTTTGCTGTAAAACGTATCAACAAAACGGCGGGCATCCGACCGTTCTCCCACGATCAGCAAGAGTGGCTGCGTCAACAACGTATTAATGCGGTCTGTTGCGGAGAAAGTCAGCAGTTTGTCGAGGCTTGTCATCATGACTTTATTGCACGATCGGGGATGCCCGGCACGGGGCGTCCGGTAATAGTCGTGGGCCTCCCGCATCGTGACCGATGTGCCTTCATCCACCGTTTCCGGGACGTAGGGCATATACCGGACGGTTGCGCCTTTTATTTCGGCCGTCCGCTGTGCGGAAACGGCTTCCAGCATATGAATCTGTTCTTCCGCGGTTAGATTCCCGTCCCAGCCTTCGCGGATCGCCGCGCCAGCATCGGTGCCGCTGACGCCGGCGATAGCCTTAATCCGCCGGTCAGTCGTAGCGGCACTGATGGCATAACCTGCGCCGGCACAAATACCCAGTACGCCAATTTTGTCCGGATGAATAAAAGACAGGGTATTGATGTAATCGACAGCACAGCGTATATCCTCAACCCGCCGGAAGGGATCCTCCAGGTAGCGCGGTTCACCTTCGCTGGCTCCCTGATGGGAGGCGTCAAAGGTGAGAACAACCAGCCCCTTTGCAGAGAGGGCTGCGGCATATAATGCCGGGGATTGTTCTTTTACCGAGCCTGCAGGGTGTACACAAATGACCGTGGGATACGTTTGTGTCTCGTCGAACCCTGGAGGAAAGTACAGCGTTCCTGACAGGTTTATCTGGTTATTTTTAAACACCATATTTTTTTTCATCAGCACGATCTCGCTTTAAACTGCAGGTTATCTGGACAGTGCATGAAGTACCGCCTGATCGACTGCATTGTCATTCATCCAGTTAGGGTACAAAGGCGTCAGGGCAGTGAGGCTATCCAGTCCGGATAATTCTTCCGGGGTCAGCTGTAGCTCTGCGGCATGAAGATTGCTGTCTAACTGTTCACGTTTACTCGAGCCCAGTAAGACGCTGGTGACGGCTTTCTTCGACAGCAACCAGGCAATTGCCACCTGGGCAACACTGGCATGATGTGCCCGGGCGATGTGGTGCATGCTGTCGAGTAAACGGAAACCGGCTTCCTTATCGGTGGGTAAAACATCGAAGCCAGAAAGCCGGCTGTTGTTATCCGGGGCGGTTCCCCGGGTGTATTTCCCACTCAGAAATCCTGCGGCCAATGGACTCCAGACGGTCAGACCAATCCCGTAATGCTCGATCATCGGAATAATGTCACGTTCGACATCACGTCCAAGTAACGAGTAGTTCATCTGCCCGTGGGTGAAGGGAGCCCAGCCGTTCGCTTTCTGCAGTTCAATGGCAGCAGCCGCCTTCCAGGCCGACCAGTTGGAAAACCCCAGATAACGCACTTTACCCGCCCTGACGACATCATCCAGGGCCTGAAGCGTTTCGGTTAATGGTGTAAATGGATCTTCAATATGAACAACATAGACATCGATCCAGTCAGTTCCCAGGCGTGTGAGGCTCTGATCCACCGAGCACAAAATGTGTCGGCGTGAAAGTCCAGCCTGAGTTAACGGCTGACCGCTACGGAAACCCACTTTAGTGGTGATCACCGCTTCCTGCCGTCTGTGCTTCAGCGCCTTGCCCAGTAAGGATTCTGATTCGCCGCCGGCGTAGGCGTCGGCGGTATCAAACAAATTAATCCCTTTGTCCAGGGCAACGGAAACCAGCTCATTCGCCAATGCGGCGTCGACTTTATAGACAGAGGCAATGTCGTTATTGCCATCCGAGAATGTCATAGCGCCAAACGCGAGACGGGATACAGCCAGTCCTGTCTGACCTAATAGTGAATATTGCAAAAGTTCTCTCCTGGTTGATCACTACAATGAGTGAGTAATCACTCATCTTTATGGGTGTTTTTGCAATTTTCTAGTACTCTCTTACGCAAGAGGGGATGCGGGTTCTCGCAGGATATAGCCGCCCGGCAGGGCGGTTGTTCACCCCTCATGATATGCCGGAGGTCACCTCGCCTCCGGCATATCCGTATTAAACCTCGAGTTTTCGCTCCGTTAACCATTCCACCATGGCCGGGTCGCGATGGGAGAAGAAGGCGCTGGTCGCGGTATCCAGTGCGGTGATTTTCAGAATATCCTCTGCGCTCAGTTCAAAGTCGAGGATGTTAAAGTTTTCTTCCATCCGTGCTTTGCGTACCGACTTAGCCAGTGAAACAACATTGCGCTGAAACAGCCAGCGCAGCACGACCTGTCCCACGCTTTTGCCATACTTATCACCGATATCCGTTAACACCGGATGCTGGAACAACCCGTTCTTCCCTTCCGCAAAAGGCGCCCAGGCCTCCGGCTGAATATCACGGCTTTGCATCCAGGGTACCGCGTGTAACTGCTGATTGAAGGGGTTGACTTCAATCTGGTTGACGGCAGGGATCACACTGTTGAAGGCCATCAGGTCAGCGAGCCTGTCAGGGTGGAAGTTGCTTACGCCAATGGCACGGATTTTACCTGCCCGGTGCAACTCTTCCATGGCACGCCAGGCCCCGTGTACATCGCCATAAGGTTGGTGAATTAAGTAGAGATCGACATAATCCAGTTGCAGGCGATTCAGAGAACGCTCAAACTGAGCTTTAGCGCCTTCGTAACTGGCACCCTGCAACCAAAGTTTGGTCGTGACAAAAAGCTCATTTCGGGCAACACCACTTTGCTTCAGCGCATTACCAACCTGGGTTTCATTCTGGTAAGACGCGGCGGTATCAATCAGACGATAGCCTGTTTCAATGGCATCCACGACTGCCCGTTCACACTCAGCGGCATCCACCATCTGAAACACACCAAAGCCAAGTTTAGGCATGGTAATGCCGTTGTTAAGTTGTACTGTTTGCATGACGGTATCCTTTATCGGTTAGGCAGGAAAAGCATAACGCAGAGTGGCGTATACGATTAGAGGGCGTAATTCACTAGGACTCATTAACAGGGTTCATTAATCACCACTCAATTAGCTACGTATCGCCTCTAACCAGCTTGTTACTGTCTCGGTTGTTTTCTTTTCCTGATCGCATTCGATGACCAGAGGCCTTTCCCGGCGAGCAGCCGGAGCGAGGCGTGCCAGCACTTCGTCGCTGTCCCCTTTACCGTACCCACCATGAGTAATGAAAGAGATAAGCAATTTTCCCGCGAGATCATGAGTACTCAGGAAGGTTTGCACGACGGGAGGTACGCTGGTTCCCCAGATGGGGAATCCCAGATACACCGTCTCATAGCGTGCGAAGTCCCCTATGTTGTTTTTCAGTGCAGGGAGGATCCCATGCGCGCGTTCCTGTTTCGCCTGTTCTACAGTCTGAAAGTAATCTTCCGGATAGGGAGTGCCGGGTTCAATCTCAAACAGGTCTGTTGTCAGGCTACGGTGTATCACACCGGCGATCACCCGGGAGTTACCGCTGCGGGAAAAGTAGACGACCAGGGTTCGGCTTTTATTCTGTACTGACCCGGTACCGGCAGCGGACGATACCGGGACAGTACTGGCAATCGTCAATCCGGCCAGGGCAGTAATCAACATTCTGCGGGTAGGATCGTGTTCCATCCGGAACTCCATTATTGTCAACGGGTCAGTGTCTGCTGTAGTGCATGTTCAGCCCGGACGGCAGCCTCATTTTCACCATGTTCACGCAATACCCGGGCCAGCTGACGTAACTGACCCACCGTCAGGCCAATGCGCTGACTGGCGCGCATATGCGACAATAACTGTGCCTCCACACCCGGCGTGGCCGCCAGAGCTCCGACAGTTGCCAGTTCGCGGCTTTCCCAGTCGAGGTTATCGCGGGAAAAAATATCGCCAAACAGGTGAGTTTGCAGAAACTGGTTAATTTCCGGTGCAAAATCAAAAACCGCGCCCTTAACCGGTCCGCCTGAAAGCAGAGCCTGATTTTCGGCGCCCACCCGACGGAGTTCGTCTCCGACAGGGATCTGTCGTTGGGGGGCTTTCCCCACAGCATCATGAAGACCCTGCTGTTTACGCACCTCCACCACCTTCATCAGTTCATTGAGCGCATTGAGGCTGCGGGGGAAACCGGTATAGGCATAGAGCTGAATGAGGATTTCTTTGGTTTCGTTGATCGTGAGTCCGGCATCAAGTCCCTGATTCAGAGCCGCATTCAGTTTCCCCATCTGGCTGCTTGCCATCGTAGCGGCAATCAGGGGGATCGCCTGCTGGCGTTCAGACAAGGTATCTGACGCAGGTTGTTGGTGGTGCATTCCGGTGACCTCTTTTTCTGCTGCGTTGACGGAAGAAACCATGAACTGGCCAGCCATCATCAGCAAGGCCACCATCGCGGAGGTTTTAATGGGCGTGATATTGTTCATCCGTTACTTTCTCCATCCAGTCAACTGTCTTTCCATTTATATTCCCGGTAATGGCCAGATGTGTCATAGCACTCTCAGGGGCGGCGCCATGCCAGTGCTTGACGCCGGGCGGGCACATCACGACATCACCCGGTCGAATAATTTGCACGGGCTGTCCTTCCTGCTGCGTCAGGCCGATACCGGAGACCACAACCAGCCGCTGACCGGCCGGATGCGTGTGCCAGGCTGAACGGGCTCCGGGTTCAAAAGTCACGTAAGCGCCGGACACATTGATATTTTTGTCAGCCTGGAACAACGGGTCGACTCGCACGCGCCCTGTAAAATTCCCGGGTGCGCCATAGGCGACAGGTTGGCTGCCCGCGCAGATAATCTGAACTGAATCGGATTCCTGTGCGAAAACTGGTGTGGCGACAAAAGAGGCGGCGATAGCTGTGATGCCGGCAATCAGCAAGTGGCGGCGAGTCAGTGCCTGACGGGCGAATTCTGTTTTATGTTCCATAGTTAACCCGATGTGAGTGATAGAACGATCCCCGGACAATGTGATTACGCCGCGGGGATACAGGAATGACAAAATGATCAGAGGTTCTGGCTATAGAACTGCGTTAGTTTCCCCATTGCCGCGTTTACATATTTAGGCACCCAGTAGGTTTCGATATGGGTGGCGCCATCAATTTTAAATAATTCTTTATTTTTGGTACCGGTCGCTTTGGCAAATGCATCTTCCGTCATATACAACGTGTCAGCTTTGGTACCGGCGATCATCAGCAATGGTTTGTTAATCAGATTGATATGATCGGTCACGTCGAAACTCATCAAATCCAGTAAACTGCTGGTTGTGTATTTAAACGTTGAGTTCGGGTGCGCATGGGTCTTCCAGTAGTATTCGTAACCCTGGCGATATAACGCAAAAGGTAATTTGGCGATCTGCTCATCCGTCAGGTTGGCATCGCCGGAGTAAAGGACTTCGCCGCCCGCAGCTTCCTGCGCTCGGGCATCAGACGCCTGCTGAAGACGCTGCTGAATGGTATCCAGCTGTGAATTCTGTAAGCCATTGCGGCGCACAAGACCTGAGTTAAACATACTGATGGTGGCAATAGACTTGAAACGTTTGTCCGTTTCAGCCGCAACCAGGGAATATCCACCACCGCCACAAATGCCGAGCAGACCGAGTCGGGCTGTATCGACCCCCGGATAGCGGGAAATGAAATCGGCCATACCATGGATATCTTCAATGCGGTTTACGGGTTTATCCACATTACGCGGTGTACCACCGCTGGCCCCCTGATAGGCAGCATCGGCTGCAATGGTAATATACCCCTGCTCAGCCAGTTTCTGGGCGTACAGACCGGCAACCTGTTCTTTCACCCCCCCGTTCGGGTGAGCCACAACAATGGCCGGATATTTTTTGGCTGGATCATAATTTGCCGGCGTGTAAACGTTAGCGGCAATATCGATTCCGTTGAGTTTATAACTGACAGGATGAATATTTACTTTGCCTTTCACATTCTCAGTGATGGCACCTTCATATACGAGGGTAAACGGATTTTGTCTGTAATCTGCGGCCATGGCTGCTCCCGTTGAGACCCCCATCATTGCGACAAGAAATGCTGAATTAATAATGCGACGTTTCATGAAACTCCCCTTTGGCGGATGATTTTTGCAGATAACTAATGGAGTTGAGGCTGTAGACTGGCCGCATTAACTCTGCACGCGGAAAGGATGGCAACAGGCCTGCTCAGAAGTTATGAAGAACATAGTACTGGCATTGTCCTGCCGGATAATCCCGTCAGACGGGATAGGCTTTATGAGCCATTCTCATAAATTAAGGAATTTTAGACTGGCACTCATCCTGGTGTGGCTCCCAGAAGGGTATGCCTCTCACAATTTATGCCCCGCTCCGTATGGCGCTTCGTTTCATTGTCAGGGCCGCTCTTTATTCAGGCCCCTGGATTCACCTGGTGATATGGGCGGTTCCCTTCACATTCGTGGGAACAACTTCAACAGACAGCCTCGTGTCGCAAATTTGCAGTTATTGTGATTTCGGCGCAATGGAACGCAAGCCGGACAGGATAAATGCGAGCACAGTTGCAGTTAATGTGAGCAGGTGGCGATTTTCATTTGCAGCTAATTCGAGCAGAAAAACGGGATAAATGCGAGTCGGCGGGATTTCAAACGCGATTCGTTACAGCTAGCGTAAAATTTGTACCACCCGGTAAGCGGATAAGAAAAGATTGATGGCCCGGTGAATGCCCTGGGGTGAAAATACATTGTAACGTGCCATCACCGTAAAGGTCATAGTGATCATCGGACAACCCGTTCAGAAAAAGCCAGTTAAGTTGGGGACGATCGAAATCGCGTCGGCAATAGGCTCCCGAAGTAAACCAGTCAGGGGCAAAGGCATATTCATACTCTTGCCTCTGGACAACATGCGTAGCATGGGGGAAGCGACCAATTGCTCCCGTATGATCAGAGTGCAAATGGGACAGGACCACATAGCGGATATCCTCAGGAGCAATGCCAATCCTCTTAAGTTGTTCCACGCAACCCTGTTCTTCTGACATCACCGGTTTAAACTGCTCTACAGTACTTCCCCAATAACCGCTGGGATCTTTCAATCCTTCGACAGCCAGACCACCGTCAATCAGCGTAAACCCATCCGGATGGGTCAGCAGAAACCAGGGGACAGGGATCTCATAATGCTCTCCCACGCCCTGATTCATCCGGATATGCTGATATCGACAATGCTGTGTTCCTGACTGGAACATGAAAAGCTTTATCTCTGGCATCATTATTTTCCACCAATAAATCAATTAAATAGATTGAAATTTAGCCTGACTCAGGCCTTGAGTCTGGATTTTTCATTATTTCGCAGGAAAGCAGTAGATGCCTGTCCCCACTTACATTTATCGGTAAAGCCAATATAATTGGTGAATGGATCTCTTCTCAGCAATGCGCATATTTATCAGGGTGGTTGAACGGGGCAGCATGTCGGCTGCAGCCCGCGATCTCGGCATTGGCCAGCCCGCCGTGAGTGAAAGAATAGAAAAACTGGAAGCACATCTTGGGACACGTTTGCTTAGGCGCAACACGCGTAATATGTCTCTAACGCACAGCGGTAACGTGTTTTATGAGCGAAGCAAAACGGCCATTCAGGCGGCAGAGCATGCTCTTTCTGTGAATGAAGAAAATCAGGGGCTGCAAGGCAAAATCCGTATTGCCGCGCCCTATTCCGCCGGAGAAAGCCTGCTGATGCCTGCATTGTTGCAGCTTCAGAACGAGCATCCGGAGCTGCAGGTCGATGTCATTTTTAACGACCGCGTCATCGATCCCGTCACCGAGGGGGTCGATTTATCACTGAGATTAGGTGATGTCTCCGAAGGTTTTTTTGTCGCGCGCCCGCTTGGCACCGTGCGCAGAGTGTTACTGGCCTCTCCGGCTCTGCTGGCGAAAATGGGTCATCCTGACACGCCGGATGCGCTGACAGATTATCCATTTGCTGCTGTTTCCGGTGTATTCGCCAGTAATCGCATTCAATTGATCGCTTCCGAAGATCAACTCATTAATGTTCCCGTCAATATTCAATTTCAGTCCACGCACTGGCGGAGTGTCCTCTCCTGGTTATTAGCGGGACATGCCATTGGTGTTTTGCAAAGTCCGGTTTGCAGAAAAGAAATGGCAGACGGCGCGCTCATCCCCCTCTTAAGCCACTATCCGATCCCGCCATTTAGTGCCTGGTTGCTCCATCCACCAGCTGGGATGATGTCGTATGAAACGCGAATTTGTGCCTCCCTACTGGAGGGCTATCTCAGAGATTTGTTGCTTGAGCCGGCCGGCTGAATAGAACAGCGCCGCCCTGGCGCGCTGAAGATGGCCTCTTGTTAATGACTCAATCTCTGATGCATGAAATCAATAAGCGCTCTTGTTTTTGCCGGCAAGTAACGCCGATCTGAATACAGAGCGAACAATTGCAAGGGGGCTGCCGATTGTTCAAATTCAATCTCGATTAACCGCCCATCATCAATATAGGGTTGGCAGGCTTGTTTCGACAGGATGGCAAAACCGACACCTGAGATGGCCGCTCGCCCTGCCATCTCTCCGCTGTTGACCCGATAACGACCGTTAACCTTAATCGTCTCGAATCCGCCCTTTTTATTCACAAACTGCCAGGGAGCGCCTTTAAGCGCATTCACCGTTGTAATACAGGGTAACTCTTCAAATTGCTGTATTCGAGAAGGCGTGCCATAACGCAGGATGACGGAGGGGGCCGCAACGATGGTGCAAGGGATCGTCACCAGATGACGGGCGATGTAGTCACTGTCATCCATCTGACCACGGCTAACAATGACAGCTAAATCCAGATCATCTCGCAGGGATTCATAACCCGACAAATTTGTGACGCAACTTATCTCCAGATCCGGATGCTGACAGGCGAAATCAGCAACAACAGAGCCCAGCAATACAGGACCGATTTCATTGGGAATACAGATACGTAATGGCCCCTTGAATTGCATTTGTCGCAACGTTAATTCGGTTTCAGTTTGCTCAAGTGCTTCCAGTAATGGTTTCGCCCGGGTATAGAGTAGATGCCCAGCCTGTGTGAGCTTCATATGTCGGGTACTGCGCTCAATGAGCTGAAGGTTCAGTTTGTCTTCTAACTGAGAAATGCAACGGCTCACATTTGATGTCGGCATTTCCAGGGCTTTCGATGCCCCCACAAAACTGTCTCGTTCCACCACAGCAATGAAGATTTTCAGCGCATTAAAGTCCAGGACCGGCCGCATCAACTATCCCACATATGATAATAATGAGTGCCATTTTTACCACCTAATCGACAAGTTTGATAGCAGTTAAGCTAGGATATCTTTCATCCACAGGTCGCTTGCTATGCCACTGGTCACCACAACATTTAATCAAAAGACGCTCATTCGGATTGCTTTGGTAATCGCTTTTGTCCAGTTTACTAATGCGCTGGAATATATGATGTTCAGCCCTGTTTTTACATTTATGGCTGCAGATTTCGCTGTTCCCGTCACCTTCTCAGGCTATGTATCCGGTATGTACACATCTGGAGCCGTCCTGTCAGGAATTATCGCCTTTTACTGGGTTGACCGTTGCAATAAGAAGCGTTTTTTAATCGCTAATATGGTACTGCTAGCCATGGCGACACTGTTGACGACATTGACCACCCGTTTTCCTCTTCTTCTTACATTGCGCTTTTTCGCAGGACTGGTTGGCGGTACGACAATGGGGGTGGGGATCACTATTTTGATAAACCACACGCCGGCTGACTTGCGCGGAAAAATGTTGGCGACGGTGATTGCGTCATTTTCGATGGTCAGCATCGTGGGGATGCCCGCTGTACTATTTTTGTGTACTCATTACGGTTGGCATGTCGCGTTGTGGTTAATCTGTACACTGTGTTGGTTGGCATTGCCACTGATCATCTTCATCATCCCTCAGGATCCCGTCACTTTCGACACGTCCCACGCGCTGCCCCTCGATGTAGATACTTTACTGTTTGCTTCCGGTAATGCGCTGGTACAGTTTAGTCCAATGCTGATCATTCCTGTCCTGGCGCCATTAATGACGCAGCTGTTGGGGGCTTCTCAAGGTCTGCTGCCCTGGTTGTTCTTCGGCGGGGGCCTGGCGGGGTATCTGTCTACCAGAATGACAGGCGCATTAACCTCTCGTGTTTCTGCTTTGAGTTTGGCGACCGGGTCGACCCTCGTTTTTATCCTGAGCTTACTGATACCCCTGATGGGCTATCCGCATCCGGCGCTATTTATTACGTTATTTCTCGGCGCAGCTTACAGTCGTCTGGTGTCATCGTCGGCGGTGACGATTCAGTTTCCTGATAACAAGCAACGAGCGGGATTCTCTTCATTACAGACATCCATGATGTATCTGATGACAACTGCCGCATTTTTCCTGTCTGCTTTTTTGTTACCCGACCATCGCATGGCGCTACAAAATATGGACACGCTGTTGGCGGTATGTGCAATTACCGCATCAGGAACCCCAATTATTGTCATCGTTTTGCAAAAGAAACTGGCTAAGCGTTCGTTCGAGCCCGATCGTTTCACCACTGAGTAGAACAGGGCGCGCCCTGCCCTGGACCTTTAAAACCCAGGTGTGGTCGCTAAATTGAGATGAGGGGCGTTATTTAGTACCTGGCGGGAAGCTTATGGATTTTGATGAGTCTTCCCTCCTCCATTTCGATAAAACCACCCGTTTTTAAATCCGCAAGAATACGCATGACACCGCTGCGAGACAGATGGGTTTTCTCGCGGATGTAGAGTTCTGCTGTGACTGCCGCGCGATAACTCTCATCTTCTTCTATGAGATTGAGCAACTGCTGGCGGATCATTTCGTACGCCGTCGGAGCGCCCTGCGGCATCACGTTGTTGTAAAGTCGGCCATACACAAACATCAGTTGCTTTGAGAGCAGTCCCCATAACGATTTTTCTTTAATAATGTCATTAACACGAGCGGTGGAGATCTCGCCAATCAGGCAGGGGTTTATGGTTTTGATATAGTCATCGAAGTAAATATCCGTCAGATTGGCAAGACCAAACACGGCGGGACTGCGTGCAGTGGACAGCATCATATTATCGTTTCGGCGATAAACCGCTACGGTTCCCTCGAGGATCAGGTAACACACCCCCTGGCCGTTCACCTTGAAATCCAGTTGCTCCCCTCTTTCGGTTTTACGTGGTGTGCAATACGGCTGTAAGTGAGTAATCAGCTCTTGCGCGTAGGGTGAACCTTTGTGAGGTCTTTCTGAAGAGGACATAACCGATAACCTTAATATTGACCTGTCTGATTATAGCGTGGCTTCCAGTCGCGGGTATCCTCATCGTCAGTATTTTCGAGGCAAATGGTTGATATCAAGCAGTATACCCCGTTCCATGGTGATGTACTTCCCGGTTCGTAGCTCGGCCAGAATTCGCATAATCCCGCTCCGTGAAAGATAGGTTCGGCTCTTAATATAGGCTGCAGCCGTAATTTTTTGCCGTATCGCATCCGGCTCTTGCATGAGTTCAACAAGCTGAAAGCGGATGATGTCATAAGCTGACATCTGCGAGATTTGTGCGCAATGCTCATACACCCGGGAGGCCGTGTAAATGAGGAGTTTCGAAAAATGCTCCCACAGATCCAGTTGTGCCACGATGTGATTAAAACAATCCAGTGGCACACGGGCGATCTCTGACGTCTCCAGCGCTCTCACATAAAGATGCTCTGAGGAAAACTGACTACTGACGCCCAGAATAAACGGTGCTGATTCAGAATTTAAAACAATGCCATCACCGCGACGGTGCAGCGCAACGCTACCTTGCAATAGCAAAAAGCACTGCCGGATATCATCTTTATAATAATGCACGACGTCACCTCTGCCGATCACGACTCTTTCTGCTGCTGGCAACACATGTTTTATCAATGCCTCAATGTGCCGGAATGGTTTTAATTCCAGAGCAAGTGATTTGTCATGATTTTCCGGGGGGGTTAAGCGCGTGTTCATAAGCAGCCTCAATTCCTCAACTGTGATCGCTTTTTGTATCGTCCTGAAGAATTATCTTAAAAATTAAGAATCCACGGAATATTGAGTTGCAGTCTAAAAGTAGACCCGCCCAAAGATGCTCTCTAAGTTATTGATTTTTTAATCCATGAGGTGTCGGTCTAAAAATAGACTGAGCATTAACAATGCCAATAAACAAGCAATAAATGTTGAATATTCGTTAAATGAAAGTCTACAGGTAGACCCAGAAAATAATTGAGTTTAAGAAAATGATTAGATAAATTTTAGCCAGTCAGCAGAACAGTTCAGGGTTTACCGTAATTAATTATGGCTGCCATGCTGCACAGTAAAATAAAGGCACCGGTATATAAAGAGTGTATACGCTCCTCGGCACCCTATTGCCTGAATACGAGTGGTATACAAAGTTAATAAGGAAACAGAGTAATGAAAAAAAGTCTTATTTTAGTTGCATTGACCGCAACTGCAGCGCTGTCAACATCTCACGCTTTTGCTGCCGCTGGCACCGTAAATTTCGTTGGGAACATTCTGGATACTGCCTGTGAAGTCGATGTGGCATCGCAAAACCAGCAGGTTAACCTCGGTAATTTTTATAAAAGTGAATTCCCGAACAGTGGCACAAAAGCGGCTGCAAAAGATTTTAATATTGTGCTTAAAAACTGTCCAACCACGGTAACTTCGACAAAAGTACGCTTTGATGGCCCCCCCGATCTGACCAACCCTAACCTGCTGGCTATTGATACCTCAGCCTCCAGTGCGGCGTCAGGGGTGGCGATTAACCTGATGACTGCCGATAAAGTCGATCTGCCTTTGCACGGTGAGAACAGCTATAACTACGTGCTTAGCAGCACCCAGGACAATACGCTGAAATTCTATGCGCAATATATCTCCACCACGGCATCAGTAACGCCGGGTACGGCCAACTCCGTTGCTAACTTCTCCATTGTATATAACTGATTTTCTGTTCAGAAAACCTGATGGGGTCGATACGGCCCCATGTTTTAGAGGTCTAAAATGAATGTTCTTCGCAGTATCTTGCTCACCACCACGATAATGAGTATTGGCTTATCTTTTGCTCAGGCGGGTGTCGTTATTGGTGGCACGCGCGTCATTTTTGATGGTAATAAAAAAGAAGCTTCTATTAGCATAAACAACCCGGGTAACACCCCCTATCTTATCCAGTCATGGATTGAAACGCCGGGTGATGGGGTCGGGAAGGCACCTTTTATTATTACCCCGCCGTTATATCGACTGAATAATGGGCAACAAAACGTCGAGCGCATTGTTGCCACCGGCGCATTACCTCAGGATAAAGAGAGTCTGTTTTGGCTTAATATAAAAGCTATACCCTCCGCATCTCAAGTTGACAATACGCTGCAAATTGCCATTAAAACCCGAATTAAACTCATCTACCGGCCGGCGACGATGAAAGGCGCCTCCCCTGAAGAACAGGCCGATAAATTACGCTGGCAACGCGTAGGGAATAAAATACAGGTAAACAATCCGACTCAGCATGTCATGAATTTTAATGAAATCTCGCTTGCAGGTAAAAGAGTGCCTGATGTCAGTTATGTATTACCCGGCAGTACGGCGATGTTTGATTTACCCTCCGGCGTAACGGGCGGGCCAGTGACATTCAAAATTATCAATGACTATGGCAGTCCCGGGGCAGAACACAAAGCCAGTCTGTAGGCTGGCGAAAAGACACTGAGTGGGATTTATGATGATGGCAATGGATTATATAAAAGTACGATCTCCACGGTTGGCATTGTTGATAACCATCGCGCTCTTCGGTACTACACAAAATAGCTATAGTCGCGATTTTTTTAACCCAGAGCTGGTTGAACTGGATAATCCAGGGACAGAAAGAGTCGATCTTTCAGGTTTTGAATCTGGTGCGCAAGCCCCCGGGAATTATCATGTTGATGTCGTCCTGGACGATCAGTTAGTCGATACCCGCGATATTATGTTTGTTTTGCTGAAAGAGCGTGGCGATGAAGAAAAATTAGTCCCCTGTTTATCCATTGAGCAATTAGCAAGCTGGGGAGTCAAGACTGGACTTTTTCCTGCGTTAAAGGGCGAAACCTCCTGTGCGAACCTGTCCGCCATTCCTCAGGCCAGTACAGATTTCCAGTTTGCCATGCAGCGTCTGGTATTGAGCATTCCGCAAGCGGCAATCTCAGCGCAAGCTCGTGGATCGGTGCCACCAGATCGCTGGGATGAAGGGATTAACGCCGCCCTGCTTAACTACAGTCTGAGTGGGGCGAATAACTGGGCCAAAAATAACAACAGCAGCAACAGTGATAGCCAGTATGCCAACCTGCGTCCGGGAGTAAACATCGGCCCCTGGCGGTTAAGAAATTACACCACCTGGTCGCGAGATTCACAGGGGCACGATGCCTGGGACACGGTTTATACCTATGCACAACGTACGATAATCCCGTTAAAGTCGCAGCTCACACTGGGTGACAGTTCTGCCCCGGCAGATGTTTTCGACAGTATGCCTTTCCGGGGAGGACAACTTGCTTCCGATGATGACATGCTGCCCGACTCCCTTAAGGGCTATGCCCCTGTGGTGCGTGGTATCGCCCGGACCAATGCCCAGGTGATCATCCGCCAGAATGGCTATCAGATTTACCAGAGCTTTGTGGCGCCGGGCGCGTTTGAAATTACGGACATGTATCCTACCGGCGGCGCCGGCGATCTTGATGTCACGATTAAAGAGGCTGATGGCAGCGAGCAGCACTTTAGCGTGCCATTTGCCTCACTTCCCGTATTACAGCGTGAAGGCCGAATAAAATATGCTTTAACAGGCGGCCAATATCGTTCGTACAACGGCAGCGTGGATAAGACACCCTTTGGCCAGATGAGCGTTATTCTCGGCTTGCCCTACGGGTTCACGTTTTACGGTGGATTGCAGGAGTCGAGTAAATATCAGTCGCTTGCCGCGGGCGTGGGTAAAAACATGGGTGACTTTGGCGCTATCTCCAGCGACATCACCCAGGGCTGGTCCACGCCGTACAATATGCCGAAATCCAACGGTCAATCCTGGCGGGCTCGATACAGTAAAAATTTTGCTTCAACAGGCACTAACTTTGCGATTGCCGGCTACCGCTATTCGACCAGCGGCTACTATGGCATGCAGGAGGTCCTTGATTCTTATGGTGACAGTAATGCGCTCCAGGATAGACGCCGCAACCGTGCGGAGCTGACGTTGAGCCAGGGGTTGGGAGATAATCTGGGATCGGTGATGCTGAACGCCTCGCATGAAGATTACTGGAATTCAGGTAAGGCGATGGAATCCTGGAGCGTTGGGTATAACAACTACTGGCACAGTATCAGTTACGGTCTGACATGGACCCTGAGCAGGAATGGTAGTACGGGATCGTACAGCGATCACCAGAGCGACGGTAAAAACCAGATGCTGGCGCTAAATATCAGCATCCCGCTGGAAAAACTCTTGCCGCAGACATGGGCAAACTATGGCATGAATGCCAGCAAGCATAACGGTACGACACACAGCGTTGGGTTGAATGGCGTTGCGATGCCAAATAATGCGCTTAACTGGAATATTCAACAGGGTTACGGCACTCACGACGTGGCCTATACCGGCAATATGAATGGTGATTATCGAGGCACCTATGGCGAACTGACGGCCGGGTACAGCTATGACAAAAATACCGACCGTCTGAATTATGGGATTCAGGGAGGCGTGGTTGCGCATGCCAATGGCGTGACGTTCTCTCAGCCACTGGGTGAAACCAACGTGCTGATTGCTGCCCCCGGGGCTGCCGGTGTAGGAATCCAGAATATGACCGGCGCGACAACCGATTATCGCGGATACACGCTTGCCTCTAACTTAATGCCTTATCGCAAAAATGATGTGTCATTAATCACTGAAACATTGCCGGCTAACGTTGAGTTAGAACAAACGGTCAAAACCGTGGTCCCGACGCGTGGCGCGATTGTCAGGGCGAACTATCTGGCAAGCGTAGGCGTTCGCATGTTGATGACCTTGACCCAGCAAAACGGCCAGTGGGTACCGTTTGGTGCAATTGCCAGCATTGAAGGTGCAGAACACAGCAGCTTTATCGTTGGCGAAAGCGGTCAGGTGTATTTGACGGGCCTGGATCCCCAGGTCAACCTGACCGTGAAATGGGGAAATCAATCCGCAAACACCTGCAGGGTGCATTATTCGATTAATATGGCGAAGCTGAATAACGATGTGATTATCGATACTGCTGCTTGCCGTTAACGTTGAACTGAATTTTTAAATCAGGTGCATAGACATGCGACTTTTCCGATCTGCATTATTAATGCTGGCTTTGTTGTTTCCCTTGAGTGGCATCTGCTGTAACTATAATTTCATCGGCTCTCCCTATACTGTGGATTATGGCAATATTATCGTTCAGCGCGATGTCCCCGTTGGGCAAGCAATCAGCAATGAGATATATGGCTCCTTAGCACATGCTTATTCCTGCATTACAACCGGCAATGAAGGGTCAAGCTCAGGGATGAAAAGCGGGGTTTTACCCTATGTCGCGACGTACGGGGCGCGGCGCGTTTATAAAACCAATGTGCCTGGGGTGGGTATTTCTTTCGGCTTTTATATGAATTCCAAAGCAGGCGTTTCGACTTATAGCGGCACCGATTATATTGACCGCGGTAACGCTTCATTGTCCAGTTGGTCATCAAACCCTGGAGAGTTAGTTAGCCATGACTATCAGCCGGTTATACAATTCTGGAAGATTGGTGATATTACATCCGGCTCAGTGACGGGACAACTTGCATCGTTTGTCGCCTTCACAATGCAATATCTCGGCGGAGAACAAGCTCCTGAGATACCTGTGAATGCGGGGGCCGGATCTATTACCCAGGTGGCATGTGCGGTAAAAACATCGAATATTTTATTTGAACTGGGGGACGTCTTGGTTAGTGAATTCGGCTCTGCGGTAGGCACAACGCCCGCTAATGCGCAGAAGACGCAGAATCTCATTCTGGACTGCGATGCCGGAGCCAATATTAACGTCATGCTCACCGGGCCACAAAATCCCGACGTCAGCGATAATACCGTGCTGGCATTAACCGGTCAGGGCAGCGCAGGCGTCGCCCGTGGGGTTGGCGTGCAGCTGGTTTATAACAATACTCCCCTCACCCTTGGCAATAATCTGGTTTTGAAGAGAACCACGGGTGGCCAGGAGATGTTCCCATTAACAGCACGCTATTATCAGACCAATACAACGGTAACCACCGGCATCGCAAACGCGTCCGCAACGCTGAGCCTTACCTATCAATAAGGGCTGTTAAATGAAAATGAATATACTAGTCTTGCTGATGGCATGCGCAACAGCATTACCTGCGCTGTCGGCAGACAATGTAGATATTAAAGTCACAGGCCGTATTATCGCAGCACCCTGCGTTTTTAACGGTGGAAATTCAAATATGAATATCGATCTTGGTAATATCCAGGCAACAAATATGTTCACACCTGGATCTTCGTCCGATCCGGTTTCTTTTAACCTGCTATTTACCAGCTGTCCGCCGGGTACGCTGAGTGTGACGACACGTTTTAGCGGAACGCCTGACCCGGAAGCGGGCATGAATTATTACCAAAACAGCGGCACGGCCACCCGCGTGGCGATTGCTATGTCTGATGCCACCACGGGTGTGTTAATGGGCAATGGATCCAGCATCACCCAAAATATTGCCGCAGACAGAACGGCGAAGATGCCGATGAAAGCGATGGTCACTTCTGTGGCAGGAAGACCGACACCAGGTTCCATTCGCGCTGTCGTCGTTTTGACAATGCAGTACAACTGACTGGCCGCTGGCTATAGAGGATCCAATGCGCGCTAGTCGTTTTCCTCTTCAGGGAACTAACCGGGTGATAGTACATACTGCATCTATTACCCACATTCAGGAGAGCTATTATGTTTCGGTATGGTAAATGGTTAATATTGTAATAAAAGAGCCGGATACCCTCTTTCAGCGTGGGCTGACCTTTCTATTTAGTGATTTCTTTTCCCAACACAATACCAAAGTTGACTTCAATTTTAACTTTACGTCGGAAAGTGTGAAGGTAGCGGACGTCATTGTGCTGGCATTATGTCCAGGAGAGTGTTTTATTTGCTGTCCTGAACTGCAGGAGCGAAAAAAAGGGATTGTGATTGGCGTTGTTGATGATGATACGCGTGTTACGGCTTTACCCTCTTGTTTTCAGGATATTATCTTTATTTCTCGTCGGGATTCCGTCACGCGGTTACGTACAGCATTGCACGGTGCCTGGCACCGGCTGCAGCAGACAAATACGCGACAGTCATCCATGTCCTGTTGTGATTGCCAGCCCACCAGGCTGTCTCCACAGCAGATCCGCATCATGACCTGTTTATATGAGGGGATGTCGGTCATGCAAATTGCAGACGAACTCATGATTAGTGAGAAAACGGTCTATGCGCATAAATATATGGTCATGAGAAAATTTAACTTACGCAACGATCATGAGCTAATGCTCCTGCTCAATAAACTGACCAAAAATTGCGCCTGGCCAGGTGGCTTTATAAATATATAACTCAATGATAGCAAAGGTGATAAAAACAACTGATACAGGGGCATACGCCCCTGCGTGACTACCGGCGGCTCATGGCCAGCTTCGCGGCAAATAGCAGAAACAGGCAGCCGGTTGTCCGGTCCATCCATTTCACCACGGCTGGTTTTTTCAGGATGCCGGCGGCATAGCGAGTGGCGGTAATCAGCGTTAACGACCACAGCGTCCCTATCAATACATGGATGGTGACCAGGAGAAAGGTCCAGTTGATCGGTGAATGCCCGGCAGGGATAAACTGGGGCAAAAACGAAACGTAGAAGACGCCCATTTTGGGGTTAAGCACATTCCCCAGCATCCCACGCAGGAACCAGTTACTCGTGGAATCTGATTCGGTCGGGTTGGGGTTAAATTGCTGGCGTGGGCGCAGGAGCAACTGGATGCCCAGCCAGCAAAGGTATCCTGCTCCGCACCATTTCAATAAGGTATAAGCCAACTCAGAAACCGCCAGTAGCGCACCTAAACCAAAGGCCACCAGCGCGCCCCAGATAAAGCATCCAAGATCAATGCCTAACGCGGCATGCAAGGCTTTGCGTCCCCCTTCAGCGGTCGCCGTGCGGAGAATAAGAGCAGTATCAAGACCTGGCGTCAGGGTAAGCAGTGTGGCTGCGAGGGTGTAAGCAAGAAGTGAATCAGTGACGAGCATTTCCTGTCTCCGAAAGAGACAAGGCTACTGAAGCATTCACATTTTTGCAACAACAATGTTCACCCTGCTCCACTTTTACCCAGCCGTCTACCTGACGCAACTCAGCCCATAACTAAGGACCCCTCGGTTATGGGCTGATTTGCAGGACTAGCTCAACGCCATTGATAAAATAATACGGGGGTAAGTTAGCTCACTTTAATATCATCAAGGTCGATATCCTCTTCTTCGTGATCATGAGTAACCAGCACATCACGCGGAATATCTTTTTTGATGACAGCATAAACCGTGGCGGTAACAACAATATTCACCAGCAGGGCCATAATGCCAGCCATCGGGTGTGACATGGTGGGGATCATCAGTACCCCACCAAAAGGCACCGTGGCATCCGCACCATACACCATGGTGACTGCGCCACCGCACGCGCCACCGATGGCCGCGGCGGCGATACCGCGGACGATATCGTTCATGACGATCGGGATAGAGCCTTCAACGATATTAACAATCCCCATTGGAACCGCCGATTTTAAGGTTTCCACTTCTTCACTGTTATAGATGTTCTTACGCAGAAGCTTAGCAATGAAGAAAGCCAGGCCGAAACCAATAGGCGTTGCGGTGTTAACTAACTGAAGCGCGGTAATCGGCTCATTTATTCCCTGCGCCTGCAGCGTGAGAACGAAGGCAAAGCATGTCTTATTAAGCGGGCCGCCAAAGTCAACAATACACAGAGCGCCTATCACTGCGCCCAACACAAGATTCGATGACGTGCCCATACTTCTCAGGAAAGATGTCAGCGCTTCCGTAAAGATACCGATAGGCGTACCAATGATATAGACCATAATCAGGCAGCTGATAATGGAGGCAAAAAAGGGCACGATCAACGTTGGCATCAAACCGCGAGCCCAGTCAGGCACCTTGACGTTTTTGATGATCGCCAGCGCGATATAGCCGGCAATGTAGCCACCGATCATCCCGCCGATAAAGCCTGCGCTGATGGTGTTCGCCGCCAGCCCGACAACAAATCCTGGTGCGATGCCCGGCTTGCCAGCAATCGAGCCGGAAATCCCCACCGCAATGACTACCGGCAACAGCCCAAGCGCCTTAGCGCCCAGAGTGGCCATCGCCTGCCATAAATCAAATTGCCCCGGCGTTAACGTGTCCTGCACCGTTCCACCAAGCCCCATGCCGATGGCAATAATAAACCCAGCACCACAGACAATGGGGATCAGAAATGAGATAGCGGTCAGCAGATGTCCTTTAGGATTTGCTGCTTGCCATATTTGTTTTAGAGACATAAATTACGCCCTTAAGTATAGAGTCAGCAGGCCGAAATAAAATTATGAATTGACTATTTCACTGAGTTTTTCAATCAGTTTATTAGGGGATTTCACTGCCGTTTCCGTGGCGACTTTGACCACTTTCTTACCCGCAAACCGTTCTTCTCCCGTCACTTTAACATCCGCGGCAAGCAGAACAATATCTGCCATGGCAATCTCATCAGCGGTTAACTGATTCTCAATGCCGATGGTCCCTTGGGTCTCGATTTTAACGTTATGACCGGCTTTTTTGGCGGCTGTTTCAATTTTCTTTTGAGCAATATAGGTGTGTGCAATCCCCACCGTACAGGCGGTAACTCCGACAATATTCATCACGATTCTCCGTTAATTCATTTAATAATGATATAAAAGAATGTTAACAACTACATATTACGCTTCGGTGCTTTCAGTTTCTGAATTGAAAAGCGCAATGATTTTATATGGATCAGATTCAACCAGTAATTTAGCGATAATGTCTTCGTCAGCCAGTGACCCGGACACTTGCGCTAACAGGCGAATATGAGTGGCATTTTGATCCACCAGGCAAACCGCAAATAAAATAATACAGCGAACATCGCTGCCATCCATGGTCTCCCAGGGAATGGTATGTTGCGTGCGTCCGATGGCTAATGCGGTACGGGAAACACCGGAAGATTTGCCATGCGGGATCGCAATATGATTTTCAAAACCGGTAGAGCCTTGCTCCTCACGTAACCAGACATCACGAATAAAGTCCTCCTTATTAGTCACCGCACCATCCTGTACTAGTAAATCGGTGAGTTCTTCTATCACCTCTTCTTTCGTTCTGGCGGTCATATTTAACTTGATGTTTTTAACATTAAGCACTGTCGAAATATCCATAATTCACCCGCATTCATATAGAGTGGTCGTTGAATAACAGAGCAGGCATCGCTTGCGTGATGCAGGTCTTTTAATTTTTTTTAAATATATGCTGTGGTTCGTAAAAAAATTAATTAGGCAGCGACGGTTTCACGCTGGAAAATCTCGATCATTCTGTCCCATGCCTGGCTGACATCCTCATGGAGAGAAAACAGACCCGATGTCCCTACGATAAAGACATCCACACCGGATTCGGCAATCTGGCCAAACGTTTTTGCATTGCAGGAGCCATCAATTTCTGTCAGATAGTGATAGCCATTATTTTTGCGCATACTGATGAGCTTTCTTATCTTGTTCAGCGATTCAGGAATAAACTTTTGTCCGGCATAGCCCGGATCAACTGACATGACCGTCACTTTATCCAACAGGTGCGCATATTCAGCAATACTTTCAGCCGGTGTCGCCGGGTTCAACACCACCCCGCATTGCTTGCCTGCATCCTTGATCTGATTCAGCAGGCGGAAAATTTTGTTATTCGCCGTCTCGGGATGAAAGCTAATGATATCGGCGCCGGCCTCGAGACACATGGGAATAATATCTTCCGGATGGTTCACCATCAGATGGACATCGATGGGAACGGTAGTGATTTTTTTCAGGTTCTCAATAAAAAAGGGAGACAGTGTGATATTGCGGACGTAATTACCATCCATTATATCAACGTGATAAAAATCCGCTTTTTTATTCATTGCCGTGATCTGTTCTTTGAACTGCGTTAAATCCATGCACATCAGTGAGGGTGAAAATTTCGCGCTCATAAACCATCTCCGATAATAAATAGTTAGTTAAACATTGCGATAATATGCCCCAGAACGATGCCGACAACGCCAAAGTCTGCATCGCCAAAGGTTGTAGAACCCAGGCCCATATCTCCCATCATTGGCAAAAGGATGGCCGGCAGGAACGAAATGAGCAGGCCGTGGGCAAATGCCCCCACCACTGCCCCGCGACGTCCGCCAGTGATGTTGCCGTAAACGCCAGCCGTTGCCCCGCAGAAGAAATGAGGCACCAGCCCCGGGACGATGACGCTCAAGCCGAACAGCGGGCAGAGGAACATGCTGACCAGGCCTGCAACAAAGCTTGCGAGAAACCCGACGATGACGGCATTTGGAGCAAAGGGAAACACCGTCGGGCAGTCGAGCGCCGGCTTCGCATCTTTCACTAATTTGTCTGCAATACCTTTAAACGCTGGCACAATTTCGGCAATCACCATCCGCACACCGGCGAGGATGATATAAACCCCCGCAGCAAAAGTGAGGGACTGAATAATGGCGAAGATAATAAAATTCTGACCGGCACTCAGTGTCTCCTCGACAAAGGTTTTGCCCGCGACGACCACCAACACCAGGAACAGAATCATCATGGTGAGAGAGATGGCCACCGACGAGTCGCGAAGAAAATTGAGTGACTTAGGCACTTTAATTTCTTCAATCGAGGGGCTACCTTTCCCGACGACTTTGCCCACCAGCGCGGAAAGCAGATAACCAATAGAGCCAAAATGGCCGAGAGCCAGATCGTCAGTATTGGTAATTTTACGGGTAAACGGCTGCAAGATCGCCGGAGAGATCACCATCATCGCGCCGAGAATCACCGCCCCGATGGCCACCACCCACCCCCCCGACAATCCCCCGACTGACAAGATCACCGCCAGCATCGCTGCCATATAGAGCGTGTGGTGGCCCGTTAAAAAGATGTACTTTAATGGCGTCAGACGCGCCAGGGCGATATTGATCAACATGCCCAACACCATGATTGTGGCGGTTTCCGTGCCATAATTCTTCTGCGCCAGCGCGGCCATCGCGTCGGTGTTAGGGACCACCCCCTGAATATGAAATGAATGTTCAAACAGCTGGCTAAAAATGGTTAATGTATAGGCAATGATACCGGCGCCTGCCGTTAAAATAACAAAGCCCATGATGGTTTTCAGTGTTCCTGAAATAACATCTGAAATTCCTTTTTTTTGCAACAGCAGACCGATCAGAGAAAACAATCCAACCAGAATTGCCGGTGTCCCTAACACATCATAAATAAGGAAATGAAGCATATTAAACTCCACGGTTCAGAAAGCCGTTGCTTAAATGTGTTCTGCTAAAATCTCTTTGATTTTATTGTTGTCGAGTAAATTACTTAATCCAACAACCTTTGCGGAATGACCAACTAAATGTTCGGCAATATCGTTGGCGCTCAGAATAAGGTCCGCCGTTTCGCTTTTCGCTGACGTCAGGTCGGTATGCGCGACTTCAGCCTCTTTATTCATTTCGGCAAGAATTTTTTTGACATTCATTTCAACGATAAAGCTGCTGCCTAAACCATTGCCGCAGACGATGAGTACTTTTTTCATTCTCTTTTCCTTCAGTCAATAACAGCCTGAATTGCCTTAATATCATCGGCTTTTAACAATCGTTCTAGCTTTTGCTGATCGCTAAAGAGTTCTGCCAGTTCACCGATCATCGTGATATGTTCATTCCCGGAACGAGCGCATAGCATAATAATCACGTATACCGGGTCGTTCTCCGTTGAGCCAAATGATATGCCCTCTTTAATATGAAGGAGCGATAATCCATTCCTCAATGCACCTTGTTCAGGGCGGGCATGGGGCATTGCTAATCCCGGGGCTAATAGATAATAAGGCCCAAGTTCTTCATGGCTTTTCAAAATCGCCTCAATATAGTGCTCTGCCATATACCCCTGCGCCAGCAAAGGTTCTGCTGAGAGTCGAACGGCATTTTTCCAGTTATCTATTGAGTTAATGACATTAATTTTATCCGGGGTTAACCAGTCTCTAATCATATGCACTCCCGAGGGGTCCCATGTGCTGAACTATAAACAGCTAAATAAAATGCAACTGTGATACACCTCCCAAAGTTAGCGCTAACAAGCAAAAATGTTAAAAAATGAGTTACCGCTAACACTGGTTATAATGTGCTTTCCCCCTCGCTGTGGTAAGTTATAATGTGTATCAACGATTTACTTTTGTTACTTTTTATTTTTCAAACGGTTGGTGATCCTGGTGAAGAGTCTAGACGCAGACAATAGCCCGAAAGAAAAACGTCGTAAGGGAACTGGGAAGATAACCCTGACCGAAGTGGCTGAGTTTGTCGGCGTGAGCGCCATGACCGTCTCGCGTGCGCTGAGAATGCCTGAAAAAGTCAACCCTGACCTTCGCGACCGTATTGATGCGGCAGTAAGCCAACTCGGCTATGTCCCCAATCTCCAGGCGCGTAATCTGGCGTCGGTCCATTCCGATCTCATTCTGGCCGTCGTCCCCACCTTCTCTTCGCCAGGTTTTTTGCCGGTGTCGGAGGCGTTACAAAAGATCCTGACTGAACGCGGCTATACCATGATGTTTATGGAATCCGGTCATGACGGCCAAAGCGAACAAAAAACGTTTGAAAAAATGCTCGCCTATAACCCGGCAGCGATTATTCAGTTTAATATCGACACCATTGAGAGCTGTACCCAGCTGCTGGCCAACGTAGATGTGCCTATCCTGGAAATTGGCGCGTTAAATACGCAGTCTGTTGGCATGTGCATCGGTGTGGATTACGGTAAGGCTGTGAAACAGATCGTGACCCACCTGGCGGACGCCTCATTAAAAAATATCGCGTTACTGTGTACCCCGGCCAACAATACAATGTTTCGCCAGCTCCTGAGCGGCTGGAATACGGCGATGCTGGCCCTTAACCGTTCTCCGCATCGGGTAGTGACCACTCATTTGCCTTCCACCATTGCCACAGGGGTGAATATTTTCAAGGATATGATGATCACCTGGGGCGATCTGGATGCGCTAATTTGCACATCGGATGAAATGGCGTGTGGATGCATGATGGCCTGCCACAGCGCCGGGATCAAAGTGCCCAATACCGTAGCCATTGCGAGTTTAGGCGGCGGGGTATTATCGACAGTCTGTTCCCCTGCCCTGACAACCGTTGAATTTCCCTGGCATGACATTGGGGTGAAGGCCGGGAAAGCGCTTCTCGACCTGCTCAACGATAAACCTTGTGAAAAGTTTATTGAAATTCCGTCAGTACTCAAAGTCCGGGCCAGTACCGCGGTATAACCGCCATCCGTGGCTTGCTCTATCGGCACCCCCCGTTTATCGCTTCAACTCGTCCTGCCACAGCGGGGATGACGCCAGCTGCTGGCATACCGCGTCGATAAATACCCGGGTCTTGGCGGGAACCAGCGTGCCGGGCGGCATCAGGGCATAAACGCTAACCCGCGCCGCGCTGCGCCAGTCGGGCAGCACGCGGACCAGTTCCCCGCACTGCACCGCCTGATTAACCATCCATCCCGGCAGCAGTGCGATCCCGGTTGCGCGAATGACCGCCGTCAGCAGCGCTTCACTGATATTGGTGGTGAGGGGGCCAGCTGGCGTCACCTGGATATGCTCCCGACCATTCTCGAGGATCCAGTAGGGCCAGTCCGGATGGTGGGTAAAGCCGAGGCACCGATGGGCTGCCAGTTGCTCAGGATGAGTCGGTTCACCGTAGCGTTGCAGATAGGCCGGCGAAGCAATCAACTGGCTGCGAAATGCCCCCAGCTCGCGCCCGGTTAAGGTACTGTCCCGCAGGTTTCCCAGGCGGATCACCGCATCAAACCCCTCCGCGACAATATCGACTCGTCGATCGAGAAAATGGGCATCAAGGCGAATATCCGGATACGCCTGCAGGAAATCAGGAAACATCGGGGCAATCAGCTCCCGGCCAAAGGTCACCGGCAGTGAGACCCGCAACGTTCCCTGTGGGGTGGCAGCAAAGTCGCCTACTTCCCGGCTGGCGGCGCTGAGCTCATCCAGCGCCGTGCGGGCGCGCTGCAAAAACCAGGTCCCGGCTTCAGTCAGCGTTACGCTACGGGTGGTACGCACCAGCAACCGGACACCCAGTTTTTTCTCAAGGTGGCTGACCCGGCGGGAAATCACCGACGCATCCCGCTCCAGCCTGAGGCTGGCCCCGATAAAACTCCCTGCCTCAGCCACACAGACAAACGCCATCAGCTCATCAAAATCATCGAACATGATTCCTGCACCCTGCACATTAATCATTTGCAAATAAGGCTGATTATCAGCGATCTGTTGGTCTATTAACATAGCGGCTCTTCAACCTACAGTGAGAGCAGCCTATGAAAACGTTTTTGAGTATTGGGTCCGGTCCTGGGATGGGAATGGCGACGGCCTCACGATTTGCCGGTGAGGGATTCCGGGTAATACTGTCCTCTCGCAATAAAAGCAATGTGGCGGCGCAGGCCGACCAGTTGAGAGCGGCTGGATTTGCCGCGGAAGGCCGCGTGGCGGACGCCAGCGATATCATCAGTATCGCGGAACTCATTCGTGAGGTAGAGGAGGAAACCGGCGGCGTGGATGTGCTGCATTTCAATGCCGCGGCCATGCATGACGGTAATCTGGAGACCCAGTCGGTGGCAGGCTTCATTGAGGATCTCACCACTAATATTGGCGCGGTATATGCTGCCATCAAAGCGGTCACTCCGCGGATGGCCGCGCGTGGAGAAGGCGCGATCCTGCTGACTGGCGGGATGTTTGCCACTCAGCCCCACCCGGAGTATCTGACGTTGAGCATCGGCAAAGCCGGGCTGCTTAACCTGACGCATGGCCTTTTCCCGGTATTGAAAGCGCAAAATATTCATCTTTCCATCGTGACGGTGGGGGCCTACGTCACGCCGGGTTCCGCCGAAGCCCGGGAGATTGCCGATCTGTTCTGGCAGCAATACCGCCAGCCATCCGCGCAATGGACAGCGGAAGCATTTTATCCCGTCCCACACCATCAGTAACCTTCCCCGGCCGTCGCCTGGCGTCCGGGAGCCATCGCCCGGACGTGCGGAAGAAACGTCATCCATCGCTTGCTTTCCCTGTCACCTCGGATCAGGATACGACGATATTCATGGAGGCTATGTGATGAAATATTCTATCGGTATGGCGGTGACGTTATTGTTGAGCACGCCGGTGCTGGCGGCGGGCGAGCTTGAGATTAACCAGTCTCCCCTGACGCTGGTGTTGAGCGATCAGAATCAGGCACGGGTCTCTTCCTGTGCCGATTTCATTGCGCTGCGTAAAGCGGGAGAGACCGTCGATGCGCTGCCCGGGCTTTCCGACCCAGATGGCCGTGCGGCGGAAGCGGCGTTATTCTCCTGCTGGCTACAGGCCTACACCATCGATCATACGTTATTCACCTCTGCCGCGCCGAAACCAACCCTGGCTGAGGTGGTTCAGCACTTTCCTGCCAGCGCGGCGTTTATCGTCAGCGATGACGAAAAGCAGGACGTCGCCAAAAACTATGTGGGGAAAACCATCGCCGACTATACCCCGGACCTGAAAGCCAGGGACGATCGTCTGGAATCAGCGGCCAGCGCCAGCGGTTATGTGCTGGATGAGTATTATGCGTTTACCGATAAGCAAGGGCATCAGCTCAACATTGTCGCTCTGGTGGGCTACGCCATCGGCGGTACGGCAAGCGTGAAAAGCTACTATCGCATCGATGACACGCACGCCCGCGTCTGGAGCGTCACCCTGCTCGATGAGAACAGCCCGTTATAAGCGAGGGTTCCCTCTGCGGCGCTACCGCAGAGGATGTTCCGTTTACCTGGCCAGCCACTGACGCCAGCCGCCCCAGGCGGTGATCTCCGTGGCATCCCCCAGCCCGCCGGCTTCGCAAATAAAGCCCGTCACCCATCGACCGTCGGCCAGCTCAACCTGTCCCAGCCCCAGCGGCGCGGGAATAGCGGCCAGCAGCGACCCCACCTCGGCGCTGGGTATCTCCCAGACTTCCACCGCTATCGCCGCGCCGTCGCGCTCGTCACGCACCATCGCCGGGCGCTTGCCATCCGCGAGCGCGTACAAACGATAGCGTGGCGCGCTGTGGGTCGCCTGCAGCAACCGACCGCCCCGCGCCAGCAATTGACCGTTTAAGGGCAGACCGGCCAGATGCGCACCGCATACCGCCAGTGCCATCCGGTCATGGCCTGCGGAATGCGCAGGCGGCGGGCTCTCCAGCCGCGCGCCGCCTGCCAGCGGCAGCCGCTCCGCGCGCTGGAAGGCGTCGGCCAGGCTCAGCAAATACTGATCGGTAAACGCCCGGCCAAACAGCGTGACGCCGGAGGGCAATCCGTCAGGCATAAACCCGCACGGCACACTCACCGCCGCATAGTCCAGCAGGTTCATAAAGTTGGTGTAGTAGCCCAGATCGGCGTTGCGGGCGATCGGCTCCGCCGCCAGCTCGTCGAGCGTCACCGGGCGCGGAAAGGTTGGCGTCAGCACGCAGTCCAGCGTATCAAGGATGGCATCGCACTGCGCTTTATACCCCTGCAACTGATACATCGCCTTAAAGGTCGCCGTCGCGTCGATATCAGGCGCTTTCGCCAGCACGTCGCGAATCACCGGCAGCACGGCATCCGGCTGCTGCTCAATCAGCGGTCCGGCCACCGCATAGCGTTCAGCAACCCACGGTCCGTCATACAGCAGGCGGGCGGCGGCCAGAAATGGCGCGAAATCGATCGCTACCGGCACGCCGCCGAGCGCCGTCAGCCGCTGCACGGCCTGGGCGAACAGCGCTTCGCTGGCGCGGCAACCGAGGAAGTTCAGCGTCTGCGGAACGCCAAAGCGAAACCCGGCGGACGGCCTGCCAAAAGCCTGCCGGCTGTTCCACTGAGGATTGCGGCGGCTGTAGCTATCCTGCGGATCGGCCCGGGCAACCAGCGCCAGCAGCTGGCTGGCCTCGTCGGCGGTAGCGCTGAAAAAGGTCACACAGTCCAGCGTGCGACAGGCAGGGACAACCCCGGCGGTGGAGATCACCCCTTTCGTCGCTTTCAGCCCCACCAGGTTATTCAGCCCGGCCGGAACGCGACCGCTGCCGGCGGTGTCGGTCCCCAGCGCGAAGCTGGCGACACCCAGGGCTACCGCCAGCGCGGAGCCGGCGCTGGAGCCACCGGAGGGGTAAGCCGGGTGGTACGCGTTGCGGCAACGTCCGTACGGCGAACGGGTTCCGTTCAGGCCGGTGGCAAACTGGTCGAGATTGGTTTTGCCCACCGGCACGGCTCCCAGCGCAATCAGCTGCGCGACAATGGTCGCGCTTTGCGTCGGCCGGTATGCAAACGCCGGGCAGGCAGCGGTCGTGACGATCTCAGCAAGGTCAATATTGTCTTTGATCGCGAACGGCACGCCGTACAGCGGAAGCGTCTCTGGCGAATGGCCTTCCAGCGCCGCGAGAAACGGCGCCTGCTCCGCTTCGCTCAGGAGATGGATAAACAGATTAAATTCGGGATTCAGCGTTTCCGCCCGCTGGCGGATCGCCGCCAACAGCGCCCGCGGGGTGGTGTTGCCGTTACGATAGTTCGCCGCCAGGGTCGCCAGGCGTAAATCAAACGTCTGCTGCATCATGCCTTCTCCTCAATAATCACTGCCACCCGTTGCCCGGCACGCACCGCGCTGCCTGGCTGCACATTGACCTGCTGAACCCTGCCATCGCACGGCGCCAGCAGCGGGATCTCCATTTTCATCGACTCAAGCACCACCAGCACATCACCGGCGCGTACCTGGCGGCCCACCGCGGTCTGTACCTGCCACAGATTACCGGATACCGGGCTTTCCACCCCCTGCTCGCCCGGCTGCAGCGGCGCATCGCCCGTTTCTTCTGCGGCGCTCTCCTGACTGTCGAAATGGGCCTGGCCGCTGGCGATCCAGCGATCGCGTTCGGCGTTAAACGCCCGCTGCTGATGGTCGCGAAACGCGTCAATGCTCTGCGCCTCGCGAGCGAGAAATTGCTGGTATTCCGCCAGCCGCAGCGTGCTGTGTTCGATGCGCAGCGGATAGCGACCGAGCGGGAAATCGCGGCGAATCTCCAGCAGTTCATCGGCCGAAACCGGATAGAAACGCAGCTGATCGAAAAAGCGCAGCAGCCACGGCTTGCCGGCAAAATCGGCCACCTCGTGATAGCGATTCCACATCTGCAGAGTGCGGCCGACAAACTGATAGCCGCCCGGGCCTTCCATGCCGTAGACGCACAGATACGC
Source organism: Klebsiella sp. w6 (assembly GCF_033100215.1). Classification (NCBI taxonomy): domain Bacteria; kingdom Pseudomonadati; phylum Pseudomonadota; class Gammaproteobacteria; order Enterobacterales; family Enterobacteriaceae; genus Klebsiella; species Klebsiella sp. w6. The sequence goes on along the minus strand of NZ_CP136907.1, from coordinate 2,697,608 downwards.
CCCGCCGATGCCCACCGAGTTTTCCGCCGTCCAGGTTCGCGCCGGGTTGTACTTGGTGGTGACCAGCCGATGGCGCGGATCAAGGGGCGTGGCCACCGGCGCGCCGAGATAGACATCGCCGAGGCCCATCACCAGATAGCTGGCGTCAAACACCGTGTTCCATACGGCCTGCTCATCCGGCAGATCGTTTATCCGGCGAATAAACTCGAGGTTGCTTGGGCACCACGGGGCGTCCGGGCGGACGGTGGTCATATATTTGTCGATCGCCTTGCGGCAGGCCGGATCGTCCCAGGAGAGCGGGAGATGCACGACCCGCGTTGGAACCTGCAGATCATCGCTCATGCAGACCGTGGCCCACTCCCCGCTGACCCACGCCAGCAGGGTCTCCAGCGCCAGCGTTTCCGGCTGGAAATGCAGCTGCAGCGAGCGGATCCCCGGCGTGATATCGATGATCCCTTCCCGGGCTTGCCCTTCAAGGGCCTGCATCAGGGCATGGATGCGAAAGCGCAGCACCAGATCCAGCTCCGCCTCACCGGCCTCCAGCAGCAGATGGGTATCACCGGAGAGGCGCGCCACCAGGCGTTTGTCGGCGTCACCGCAGGTCATCACCACCGGCGAGGTGAGCGGCACAGGCTGCCAGGCAACGTCCTGCGCCTGCAGGGTCGCCAGCTCCGCGCGACGACCTGCCGCCAGCCGCCGGGCGGTGGGGACGTCCACCGCCACAAAGCGCACTTTATCCCCCGCCTTAAGCTGGCCCAGTTGCCAGAGATCGGCTTCGATAACCGTGACCGGGCAGACGAAGCCTCCGAGGCTTGGGCCGTCCGGCCCGAGGATCACCGGCATATCGCCGGTAAAATCCACGGCCCCCACGGCATAGGGGTTGTCATGAATATTCGACGGATGCAGCCCGGCTTCGCCGCCGCTGTCACGGGTCCAGACCGGCTTAGGCCCGATCAGGCGCACGCCGGTGCGGCTGGAGTTAAAATGCACTTCCCAGTCGGTGGCAAAAAAGGTCGCCATATACGCCGGGGCAAAGAACTCCGGCGCGCCGTGGGGACCATAAATCACCCGCAGCGTACGGACGTCCGTCAGCGCGGTGCGCAGCCCTGCGGGAAGCGCCGCGCCTTCCCCTGTCTCAACCAAAGGCGCAAGATGCAGCACGTCGCCAGCGCGTAGAGCCCGTCCGCCGTGGCCGCCAAACTGGCCGAGGGTAAAGGTGCTTTTACTGCCCAAATAATCCGGTACCTGAATACCGCCGCGCAGGCAGAGATAGCTTCTGACGCCTGGTCCGTTTATTGCCCCCAGCCTGAGGGTCGCCCCCGCCGGAATAGTGAATACGCAGTTCATGTCCTGCCCGGCGCCATCGAGCGTGACGGTGAGCGGCGCGCCGCAGATCACCGCCTGTACGGCGGTATTGAATTTCAGGGTGGGTCCGCTAAGGGTGATCTCCAGCGCGGCGTCGCCCTCGGCATTGCCCAGCAGACGGTTGCCCAGGCGCAGCGCCCGGTCATCCATTGGGCCCGAGGGCGGGACGCCCACCGCCCAGTACCCCAGACGTCCCGGATAGTCCTGGACGCTGGTCTGGGTGCCGGCGCTCAGAACCTCCACGGTATCGGCCCGGTAGCGCAATTGCTCCAGGCAGCGGGTCCAGGGTTCTCCGGCGGTAAACGGTGCAAAGCCGAGGATCTGCTGCAGGTATAAGCAGTTGGTTTCGACGCCATACAGGCGGGTCTCCGCCAGGGCCTGCGCCAGGCCGGCGATTGCCTCATCGCGGCTGGGGCGCCAGACGATAGCTTTCGCCAGCAAGGGGTCGAAAAACGGCGGCACTTCACATCCGGCTTCCACCCAGCGGTCGATGCGCAGCGTGGCGCCGTCCGCCGGCGGAAACCAGACGTCGGTTAACAGTCCAGGCGAAGGCTGAAACTGGCGGCCAGGATCTTCGGCGTAAATTCGCGCCTGAATGGCATGGCCCCGGGGCTGTAGCCCGGCGGCCAGCTCGCTCAGCGGCGGTAAATCCCCTGCGGCCAGGGCGATCATCCAGCGTACCAGATCCACGCCCCACACCTGCTCTGTGACGCCGTGCTCCACCTGCAGGCGGGTATTGACCTCAAGGAAATAGAAGCGCTGCGCCGCACTGTCGTAGACAAACTCCACCGTCCCGGCGCTGCGGTAGTTCACCGCTTTCCCGAGAGCAATGGCCGCGCTACACAGCGCCTGCGCCATCCCATCCGGCAAATTCGGCGCCGGGGTCTCTTCAATCACTTTCTGGTTACGCCGCTGCAGCGAGCAGTCGCGCACGCCGAGGGCGATAACCTCCCCCTCACCGTCGCCGAAGATCTGCACCTCCAGGTGACGGGCGCGTTCGATATATTTTTCGAGAAACACCCCAGCGTCGCTGAAGTTGTTTTGCCCCAGCCGCTGCACCGTGGCAAAGGCCTCGCTCAGTTCGCGGGCGTCGCGGCAGACGCGCATGCCAATCCCCCCGCCGCCCGCCGTGCTCTTGAGCATCACCGGGTAGCCCACCGCCTCAGCCGCCTGGCAGGCTTCCTCGCTGTCGGCCAGCAGTTCACTGCCCTCCAGCAGCGGCACGCCCTCCGCCTTCGCCAGCGCGCGAGCGGTATGTTTCAGGCCGAAGGTACGCAGCTGTTGCGGGGTCGGGCCAACAAACGCCAGTCCCGACGCCTCACAGGCTTCGGCGAAGGCGGCGTTTTCCGACAGAAAGCCGTAGCCGGGATGGATGGCGCGGGCGCCGCTCTGCAGCGCGGCGGCAATGATCTTCTCTACCACCAGATAAGTTTGCGCTGCCGGGCCCTCGCCAAGGCTGAGCGCTTCATCCGCTTCGCGGACGTGCAGACTGCTCAGGTCGGCTTCGGCGTAAACGGCAACCCCCTTCACCTGCATGGCGCGCAGGGTACGTAAAATGCGGCAGGCTATCGCCCCGCGGTTGGCAATCAGTAAGGTATCAAACATAAGCGGAACTCACAGCGTAGCGGGTCGTCCCGCAACAATTCGTCTTTCCCTGAGGTCGTCCCCGGGGGAACCGGCGCTTAAACGTGGCGCGTCGGCGTGTGATTCAGGCGGTCGGCGCGAACGGCGAACAGCCGAAAGGCCAGCAAACGCCAGCGCTGCCAGCGGGTCAGTTCCATACCAGCACCTCGGCGGGGGTCGGGTTCCAGCCATTGCAGGGATTGTTGAGCTGCGGGCAGTTGGAGATCAGCACCATGGCGTTACACTCCGCGCGCAGTTCAACGTATTTTCCCGCCGCCGAGATGCCATCCGCAAAGGTCAGACCGCCCTCCGGCGTTACCGGCACGTTCATAAAGAAGTTAATGTTGGCGCCGATATCGCGCTTATGCAGGCGGCCATCGTGCAGACAGGCGCAGAGAAAATTGTCCCGGCAGCTGTGCATATAGCGCTTGTCGAGAGCGTAGCGCACGGTGTTGCTCTCCTGGGCGCAAGCGCCGCCGAGGGTATCGTGCCGTCCGCAGGTATCAGCCACGATGGTCATCAGCGGATGGCCGAGGTTGGAATAGAGCACGCTGCCGGCGGTCAGGTAGGCGTTCCCCTGGCGACGCAACGTGCGCTGCGCATCGTAGCGCTCGCGCGGGTTGTCGGCGTTGTAAAACAGGGTATCAATCGCCTGATTGCCTTCGAGATCGAGCAGGCGCAGGGTTTGCCCTTTTTTAACCTCAAACAGCCAGGGTTCCCCGGCCGGGATCACATGGCGATAGACGGCCTCTTCCGGGCGTCGGTTACTGGTGATAACGGTCATGAACGCCTCCTTACAGGGCAAAAAGTTGGGTATTACGGAACGCGCGCTGATTCTCATCGCGGGTCAGGAGCGCCTGGATGGCCGCGTCCTCATCGTCGGCCTGATACCAGCTCAACTGCACCGGACGGGGGGCATATTCTGTGGCCGGATCCTGGGGATGCGGCAGCGCGGTGAGCACCAGCAGGACGTCCATCGGGGCAAACAGCTCAACGTAATCCCCGGCGCGACTGTTGCCGGCAACAAACTGGAAACGGCCCTCGTCATCGACGGTGACTTTGCTGAAGAAGTTGACCACCATCAGCAGATCTTCCAGGCCGAGATCCCATTTACCCATCTCCACCAGCAGGTTATCGACGCCGTTGCGGTAGAAGCCATTACGTAATTCCTGGTAGCGTCCGGCGCCATATTTGTCGTGTGTCTCTTCGGCGTTAAGGACCCCGCCGAACGGATCGTGCCAGCCGCAGCTGTCGGCGACGATCCCGGCCAGCACCCGGCCCATGTCGGAGTAGAAACAGTGTCCGGCGGTCAGGCGCGCGGTATGCTGGCCCTTGAGGGTATCCGGCAGGTTCAGGCGCTCACTTTTCTCATGGGGGTTGAGCATCATCATGCTGACGTTCGCCCCGCCGTCGATATCAGTCAGGCGCAGGATCTGCCCTTTGCGCAAAATCAGCGAGGTATGCGCCCCGCCGGGAAGCCGCTCTTCGCGCAGGCTGGGAGTGGCGTGAAAAAGTACGGTCATCAATTTATCTCCTTAATGCGTAAACGTTGGTGTCACTACCGGTGGCCAGCTGCGCCATCCGCGCCTCATTGAGCGGGATATCGTAGGTAATGCGCGCTCCCCAGGCGTTAGGCGCCTGCGGATCGATGCGCACTTTGTCGAACACCAGCAGCCGGGTGCCCAGGTTGAAGCCTTCGGCCAGATCGTGGGTGACCATAAACACCGTCATGCGCGTTTCGCTCCACAGCTGGAGCAGCAGCGCATGCATATCTTTGCGAATGCCGGGATCCAGCGCGCCGAAGGGCTCATCGAGCAGCAGCACCCGCGGCTGCATCACGAACGCCTGGGCGATGGCCAGCCGCTGTTGCATCCCCCCGGACAACTGCGCCGGATATTTATCCAGAGCGTGCCCCAGCCCCACTTTCTCCAGCATGTGCTGGGCCTGTTGCCGGGCCTCGCGTTTTCTGCCGCCAAACAGGCGCCCCAGCAGCGGAGACGCCGGCAGCTCCAGGCCGATGGCGACGTTATCCAGCACGTTGAGATGCGGAAACACCGAATAGCGCTGGAAGACCACGCCGCGGCTGCGATCCGGCTCCGCCGCCAGCGGCTGGCCATCGAGCAGGATGTCGCCACGGGTCGGTTTTTCCTGACCGAGCAGCAGGCGTAAAAAGGTCGATTTACCACAACCGGACGCGCCGACCATCGAGCAAAACTCGCCCTCTTTCACCTGCAGATTGATGCGCTCCAGCACCACGTGTTCGCCGTACTCCTGCCAGATGTTTTTGATGTCGATAAAACTCATCCCCGGCCTCCTTCCGCCCACGGGAAACAGGCTTTGTGCAGCTGGCGCAGCGCCAGATCCATCAGCCATGCCAGCAAGGTGATCCAGATGACATAGGGAATAATCACGTCCATCGCCATATAGCGCCGCACCAGGAAAATGCGGTACCCCAGCCCGGCGGTAGCGGAGATGGCCTCGGCGGAGATCAAGAACAGCCATGCCGAGCCCAGCAGCAGGCGCAGAGAGGTGATCAGCCGCGACAGCAGCTGGGGAAGCACTACCCGCAGCACCAGGGTCCAGCTATTGGCGCCGAGGGTCTGCGCCTTAATAAACAGCTCCGCTGGGATCTCCTTCGCCCGCTGCTCCAGGTCGCGCGCCAGCATTGGCGTAATGCCGATGACGATCAGCATCACTTTCGACAGCTCATCGAGGCCGAAGACGATAAACAGCACCGGCAGGATCGCCAGCGGCGGGATCATTGACACCACCGTCAACAGCGGCGACAGCGCCGCGCGGTACATCGGGAAGACGCCGGCGGCGATGCCGATACCGAGGCCGATCAGCGACGAGACGGCCAGGCCCGTCAACAGACGGCTCAGGCTGATCAGCGTATCGGCCCACAGCAGATACTCACCGCTGCGTTTGTCCGGGGTGAACGCCATCCGGTCAATGGCTGCCACCATCTGCGACAGGCCTGGCAGCAACTTGTCCTGCGGATTGGCTTCCAGCCGCACCGCCGATCCAATAAACCAGGCGGCGATCAGCACGACAAAAGGCAGCAGCATCAGCGTCAGGCGCATCCCCTTTTGGGGATAACGGTTAATGTGGCGCATGGCGTGGTCTCCCGGCGATAATCATTACAGCTGGCCCGCGGCGGCCAGCTTCAGGTAGCTGTCGTCAAAGCGCAGTTTACGGTTGGCGGCATCGCCGAGGGTGACATTTCCCGGGAAGGTCATACCGATAAAGTCCGCGCTCTGCGCCCCTTCACCCAGCAGGCCTTTATCGAACGAGAACTGCGCCACTCGCTGCATCGTTTTCGCCAGATCCGGCGAGGAGATAAACGCCAGGGTGTCGGCAGGGGTCCAGAACAGATGGGTTGTTTTCAGCTGTGCCTGGTAGCCGGCAAGATCGGTGCCGGAGTCGGCGGCCATGGCGCTCAACGCCTGGCTATCCCCGGCCTTCATTTTGGCCATCATTTCAAACCAGGCGCCGGTCAGGGCTTTGCCCAGCGCGGGGTTATCTTTCAGGGTCTGGGTATTCACCACCATCATGTCGATAAGCTCGCCCGGCACCTGTGAGGAGCTAAACACTTCGCTGGTTTGTGGGGTCTTTTTGATAACCGACAGCTGTGGATTCCAGGCCACCGCCGCCCGCACGCCGCTGGTGCCGAAGGCCGAGACGATATCGGCATCGGAGGTATTCACCACCTTGACGTCTTTTTCCTGCAGCCCGGCTTTTTCCAGGCCGCGCACCAGCAGATAGTGGGATACCGACAGCTCCGGGAGATACACCGACATCCCTTTCAGGTCGCTGAGCTTTTTATCCGCCCCTTTCATGACCACCCCGTCGTTACCGTCGGAGTAGCTGCCGGTGATCAGCGCTGTGCTGTCGACACCGCCCGCCGCCGGGATCGTCAACGCGTCCATGTTGGTCATCGTGCAGCCGTCAAACTGGCCGGCGGTGTACTGGTTGATGGATTCGATGTAATCGTTGAGCTGGACGATATTGATCTTGATGCCGTATTTGCTGGCCCATTTATCAATGATCTTTTCGTTACTGATGGTTCCCCAGGGCATCCAGCCGGCGTAGATGGTCCAGCAGACGTTGAACTCTTTTTTGACGGCGGCAAACGACGGGACGCTGGTCAGCAGCGTCAGCGACAGGACAAGTGAGCGGAGGAGCGGCGATGTTTTCATGGTGGACCTCTGGTTAGCACGAGAAACGGAGCAGCGCGACACCCAACGGTGCTGCTGTCTCCCGGGCTTTTATCCCGCCGTGTAACCTCGCCGAGGTCGCCAGCTCTCGGACCAGACGTTCACCGCGGTGAACCGGAACCCTAGCCAGCTATTGTGTGATCTGAATTGTCTGTTGCGCTGCTTTCTGCCGATGTTCTTGCAAGCGCCATGCCAGGAGCCAGAGGCCGCTCACAGCCGCGTTTCGCCGCCAGCGGACGCATCGATTCCCAAAAATGGGGAGTGATATTGGGGCATTGCATGGCTTTGGTGCAGGAAAACGCAGAGCGCATGCGCCGACATTCTGTGGATTTGCCACGAACGTTTCCCACGCACTGCGATGACCCATTTGCACCGCCTCAGTGCCGCTCCTTCACCATGTCGCATCCCGTCAGTTACCACCTGATTACATTAACCTGCTGAATATAAATGATTATTTTATATGGCACGTTTAATGCTGTGCGCTTGTATACCGCGATGTGGACAAGATCGTATGCCGTATGGCCACAACACGTCGTCACTCTGCGGTCGCCACCTTCCCCTTTCCGTGAGGCATCCAGGGTGGATGCGTTTCACGGAAGCCTGCTTACTGAAAACGGAGAACAACATGACGACACTCAGCGAACCGTTGGTTACCCCGAAATATGGCAAATGGCGCCAGCTGGTGCTGGGCTTGATCTGTATGGCCGCCATTTCCAGTCCGCAATATGTCTGGACGCTGCTGACAAAACCTCTGGCCGCCAAGCTTGGCGTGGGTTTGCCAGAATTGCAGGTCACCTTCTCGCTGCTGATCATCCTGCAGACCTTCTTTTCCCCTTTTCAGGGGCGGTTAGTGGAAAAGTTTGGCCCACGGCGGCTGATCGCTATTGGCACGGTGATGGCGGGAATGAGCTGGGTGCTTTCCGCGCAGGTGAATGGCCTGGCAACGCTCTGGCTGGTTTATGGCTGCATGGGCGGCCTCGGGACCGGGATCGTCTACATCGGCGTTGTCGGCCTGATGGTCAAATGGTTCCCACAGCAGCGGGGATTTGCCGCCGGCGCGGTGGCGGCGGGCTACGGGATGGGGGCCATCATAACCACCTTCCCCATCTCCCTGTCGCTGACCACTAACGGCCTTGAACACACGATGACGACTTTCGGGATCCTTTTCGCCCTCGTCGGCTTCCTCGCCAGTCAGGGGCTGAAGCTGCCGCCGCCCGCTGTCTCCCAGCCCGTCAGTCAGACGGTGGCGCAGAGCAGCAGATCGTTTACTTCCCGGGAAATGTTGCGCCAGCCGCTGTTCTGGCTGATGTTCGCCATGATGGCGATGATGTCGACTTCCGGGCTGATGGTCACTTCGCAGATGGCGGTGTTCGCCGAGGATTTCGGCATTAGCCAGGCGGTGGTGTTTGGCATGGCGGCGCTGCCGCTGGCGTTAACGATAGACCGCTTTACTAACGGCTTAACCCGGCCGCTGTTTGGCTTTATTTCCGACCGCTTCGGCCGCGAGCAAACCATGTTTATCGCCTTTGCGCTGGAAGGCGTGGCGATGATGCTCTGGCTGGCGTGCCGGGAAGATCCGCTGCTGTTTGTCCTGCTCTCCGGGGTGGTGTTCTTTGGCTGGGGGGAGATCTTCTCTCTCTTCCCGTCGACACTCACCGATACGTTCGGCAGCGAGCATGCCGCCACCAACTATGGCTGGCTGTATATTTCTCAGGGCATCGGGTCAATCTTCGGCGGCCCGCTGGCGGCACTGCTCTATCAGTACACCCACGGCTGGCATGTAGTCTTCAGCTGCGCGATTGGCCTTGATTTTGTCACCGCCGCCCTCGCGCTGTGGGTGCTAAAACCGTGGCGCGCGCGCTTTATCCGCCAGCACAGCTAACTGCAGCGCTGACAGAAGTGACGGCTCGCCCGTCACTTCACGGATATTCGCTGCGCAGCAGCGCGTACAGGTACTCATCGCCCCACTCGCCTTTAAAAAAGATATTCTGCCGGTAATGCGCCTCGCGACGAAAGCCCAGCCCTTCAAGGAGTTTGATCGCGCCGGAATTGCGGGTATCAACCACCGCCATCAGCCGGTGATGGGCTAACTGTTCAAAGAGTAAGGCCATCACCGCCCGCATGGCTTCCCGGGCATACCCCTGATGCTGATATGTCGGGGAAAAGGTCATTCCCAGCTCGGCCTGTCTGCCCTGATCGAAAAAGTGGATCCCCACATCTCCCGCCAGCGCACCGTTGGCCTGGATCTCTACGGCAAGCTGGAACCAGCTCTCATCCTCAGCAAAGGCCAGCGAATGCTGTTGTTCATAGAAGGCTGTCGCCTCTGTCATGCCGTAGTGGGTCCAGCTCTGAAAGCGGGCCACCTCCGGCAGATTGCGCTAATGGCTGAAAGACGGCAGATCTTCCGTTCTGAACCGGCGCAGCAGCAGCCGGGGCGTGGTCAGGGGTAATATCATCTCTTCTCTTCTTCTTAATGAGACAGGCAATCGCGGGGCCATCTTAACCTGCTAGCCTCAACCCAGCCATCGCACTTCCTTGTCAATTTAATATAAAGTTAAATTTCGATATTAAAATTTCACAAACCGATAAAACATTACAATAACAAATACGAAAAACAGGGGAGCAAGCCAGAGAGGCGTCTTTGGAAAAAAGAGCCCTTGCGCCACGGCGAAGAGGATGGTCAATACAGCTGGGCCATAATATGATATTAACGACCTGAATATTCTTCGCAGCAATCTTTTAATAAGATTCATCATAGTTATCGGATCATCCTGGTAATGATGTCTGTAATACCCTCATTCGATGCCTGTCCTGCTGTAACCGTCTCAGACTTCAGAAATAATGGCTATCAGAAAGTACATCATTCACAGCTTATGTGTATAAAGGTCCGAATAATACGCCGGTTCGGAAACATAAGGACATGACTTGTGCATGTCTACGCAATCTTGTTTTGTTGAGGGAACCGACGCCGCATAAACCGCGGCTGATTTACTTTTTGCCCGTCTGGCGGCAAGATCCGGCATAATGCACCGCTGTCGCAGGACGGCCGTGTCACCGGCAGTCGTGACAGCGAACATTCGACAGGAAAACGCATGAAGCCAAAACAAGCGGACATTCTCCGCCACGCCAGCGCGCTGTTTAATCGCGAAGGATATCAGTCGCCCAGCATCGAGCGGATTGCTGAACATGCCGGCATCTCCAAAATGACCTTCTACCGCTATTACGCCGATAAAGAGGCGCTCATTCTGGCTATCCTCAAGCAGAAAGAGAGCGAATTTATGCAGGATTTGGCGCAGATCACGGCGGATAAAGCCAGCGCGCGGGAGAAGCTGTTTGCCGTGTTCGACTACTACCATCGCTGGTTTATCTGCGACACGTTCCACGGCTGCATGTTTACCCGCGCACTGTTTGAATATGGCGCGTCATCGCCGGCGATCCGGGAGCAGTGCTCCCGGTTCAAGTCGCTTCTCTGGCAGTTCTTCCGCGATATCCTCCTGCAGGTGTTAAAACCGGAACCTGCCGAGCGGGTCGCCATGATGATGGTGATGCTCATCGATGGCGCTATCGCCGCTCAGCAGGCCGAGTCCGTCGAATGCCGGGAGATCCCACCGGGGATCACCGCCTGGAGCGCAGCCAAAGCGCTTATTTACTCAGAAGGCGGAACGCTGTGAGATGATGCGCTGCCGTCCAGCGACTGCAGGGCCGCCAGCAGGCAATCATAGTAATCGTTGCAGGTTTGCAGGCGCAGCGCGGCGCCAAAGTAGACCTCCTCCATCGCCGCCGGATGTTTTTTGCCAATCGGCACAATCACATTGTTCAGCCAGCCGTCCGCATGACCGATATCGACGGTGATATGCTCGGCATAGTAATGCACGTCGCGATCGGAAAGCCCAATCCGCCGGCAGCCCGCCACCAGTTTTTCATACTGCGGTGGGTCGAGCAGCTCGGTCATCGCCATGACCCCCAGCGATTTGTAATAATGCTGACGGTTTACGCCGCCCAGCATAAAGGCGTTATACCCGGCCAGCCCCTGCCAGTCGTACAAATGGGCAAAATGATTGTCCGGCAACGCGATATTCCGCCGCTTCAGTAAATCCTTATACAGATTGACGTGGGTGATCTCAGTGCTGCCCTGACCTATCTCATCCCACAGATTTTGCGCAATCTCGGCGCGGGTTTCCGGCAGCGAACCGACCAGCCCCATCGCCACAAGATCGAAGAACAGCAGATTCAGCGCGCTGTCGCTTTTGAAGAAATAGTCGATCTGCGCCGCGGAGGCCTCGCTGGCAAGGAAATCGAACAGCGGATGATGAGACGCCGGGTGCTGCTGGCATAAGGCGCGCAGTTCGTCGACGATATTGCCGGCGTTAAGCACCGGTCTCTGGCGGTGGAAACGTTTGCTTTCCGCCCGCAGCCACTCGGACTCAATGTAGTTTCTGATCCCGGAGAGTAGCGGATGAAACTGATTGGCTGCCGCTGGCGAGAGCGGGTCGGCAAGCCAGGACTGATAGAGGATGAACAGCGCATGGTGAGCCCGCTTTTTGGCCTGTGGATCGTCAGCGGAGAAGGCGCGGATGCAGGTATTCTCAGTCAGATGCCAGGCTCTGTCGGCCACCAGCGGGTTGGCCGTCAGCTTCAGCGACAGCGCGTTGCTGTGCAGAAGCTGGTCAATTAACTCATCCAGTGCCAGCCTGGCCATCACCGCGGTCTGGTCACTACCAATGACCCCATTTTCTGTGTTACGCATGGATTTGTCCCTGTTAAATGCATGGCAAATATACGGTATAGTACCGTTCGCAACGCGGCAACGAAAATTTAGGAATAACAAATATCATATTGTAAAATAACTACTTTTAATAAATAAAACAAAAGACCACTATAAAAATATTGATATTATAAAATTATTAAAGTTACCATCTAGTACAGTGATAAGCGACGCAAGGAATCAGCATGCCCTATCTGTTACTGACGCTGGCCGCCCTGTTCTGGGGGGGAAATTACGTGGTCGGTCACGTGCTGGTTCAGGGCGTGGATCCGATCCTGATGACCGAAGCGCGATGGGCGTTGACGGCGCTGCTGCTGGGCCTGCTCTACCGCCGGCAGATCGCCGCCAGCCGCCACCTGCTGCGGGAAAACGCGCCGGCGGTGCTGGTGCTAACGCTCTGTGGCCAGGTCAGCTTCCCGCTCACGCTCTATATTGGCCTGCAAACCACCTCCGCCCTCAACGCCGCCATCTATATGTCCGCCACGCCAAGCATGGTGCTGCTGATTAACCGGCTGATTTTCCGTGACCCGGTATCGGCCCGCAACTGGCTGGGGGTCATCTTCAGCACCCTTGGCGTGATGATCCTGTTATTCCAGGGGAACCCACTGCATGCCACCTCGCTGCATACCTTTTCCGTCGGCGATCTGTGGGCCATGGGGTCGGCGCTGAGCTGGGCGCTCTACTGCTCGCTATTACGTCTGAAGGACCGCCGGATCCCGGCGAATGGCTTTGTCGCCGTCAGCTCGCTGCTCGGCGCCCTGATCCTGCTGCCCATCTTCATCTTCTGGCTGATGCGCCACCCGGCGCAGGACTGGGCCGCCTGGCGCGAGCCGTTTTTCCTCAGCGGCCTGGCGTATCTGGTGATTTTCCCGTCGTGGCTGGCCTATCTGTTCTGGAACAAAGGTATCGCCGCGATTGGCGCCACCCGGGGAGAAATTTACACCCATATCATCCCGCTCTCCGGCGGGGTGTTGAGCATCCTCTTCCTGCATACCCAGCCGCATGCCTGGCATCTGTTCAGCGCCCTGTTTATCATGGTGGGGATTGGGATCTGCTCGCTGGAGAAACGGCAGGCGGCGGCAATTCGTCTGCGCGGCTAACGTACGCTGCCGGGCGCCTGACGACGCCCGGCAGCAGAAGTTAACGGCTGGTGGAGAGCGGCTGGCGATGTCCCGCTCCTGCGGGCTGGATCACCCGTCCCTCGCGACCAAAGAAGGTCAGGACGGTAATGACAATCGCCACCGTACCGGCCACCAGGGCCATCGCCAGACCGTAGTTATGCCCATGATGCTGGGCGATTGACGCCTGGAGAGTGGCATTCACCGAAGCCAGCAGATTACCCAGCTGATAGACGAAGCCAGGCAGCACCGCCCGGGTGTTGGCCGGGACCAGTTCATTGAGCCAGGTGGGGATCACTCCCCAGGCCCCCTGCACCATAAACTGCATCAGAAACGCCCCCGCCCCCAGCGCCAGCGAGCCGCTGGCGAAAGCCCACAGTGGAATGACCGGCAGCGCCAGCAGGGCAGCGATCATAATCGCTTTGCGTCGGCCAATCTTCTCCGACAGCGAACCGAAGAACACTCCACCAATAATCGAGGCGATGTTGTAGCAGACCGCGATGATGCTGACCGTTTTAGGCTCGAAGCCGTGCTGGACTTTCAAAAAGACCGGGTAGAGATCCTGCGTCCCGTGGGAGAAAAAGTTGAAGGCCGCCATCAGCACCACCAGGTACAGGCACAGCTTCCAGTGACTACGCAGTACCGGCAGCAGCGCCGTGCTCGCTTTACTTTGCCGGGCCGCCAGCCAAACCGGGGACTCCTCGACGCAGAAATAGATAAACGGCAGCAGCAGCACCGGCGCGGCGCCAATCACAAACATCCCGCGCCAGCCGAGTTGTTCAAACAGCAGGCCGTAGGCGACGGCCGCCAGCAAATAGCCGAAGGGATATCCCGCCTGGAACAGACCGGACATCAGACCGCGCGAGCGGTCGGGGATCGTCTCCATCGCCAGCGACGAGGCCACGCCCCAGATCCCGCCCATCGCCACGCCATACAGCACCCGCAGCAGAAAAAACAGCATCAACGACGGCGCGGCGGCGGAGAGCAGCTCAAAAGCGGAGAAGAAGACGATATTCAGCATCAGAATGGGTTTGCGACCATACTTTTCCGCTGCCCTGCCGAAAATCAGCGCGCCTATCGGCCGCACGGCCAGGGTAAGCAGAATCGCCAGGGTGACCTCTTCAAGGTCGACGTGAAACGAGTGGGCGATATCGCTCAGTAAAAAGACCAACAGAAAGAAATCGAAAGCATCGAGCGTCCAGCTTAAAAAACTGGCAATCGCCGCGTTGCGCTGTCGTGAAGTCCAGCCATGCATCTTGTCATCCCTATCCCGACGGGGTTGCCGGGAGCTTGCGCGGCGTCCGGCAGAGCAAGCTGGTGTCACCGCTTATGTAAATTGTTTGTATAGAAAGTTGCTCTTTTGTTAATTACACCCTTTTTCCGGCCGTCGGCAAGTTTATTAGCCTGCTAATTTGTTTCAAATTGCGTGTAACGGCCCACCGGATCGGCAATTTTCGACCAGAATTAAAGACAGGCTGGCGTCAATGAACCGCTGTCCATGCCGCATCCGCCCACAGGAAGGGAGAGAATCATGAAGAGAGTTGCCATCGTCGGCGTGGGGCCGACGGGGATTTACACGTTCTATGAACTGGTGAAGCGTGGTGAGCCGCTGGCGATCACCCTGTTTGAAAAAGAGGCGCAGGCCGGGGTGGGTATGCCCTACAGCGATGATAATACGGCGGCGCAAATGCTGGCCAACATCGCCAGCATTGAGATCCCCCCTATCGACCTGACCTATCTGCAATGGCTGCAGCAGCACAGCGACGCCTGGCTGGCGGCGCGCGGCCTCGAGCGGCACACGCTGCATGAGCGCCAGTTCCTGCCGCGAGTGATCCTCGGCGAGTACTATCGCGACCGTTTTCTGTATCTCACAGAGCGGGCCCGGGACGCCGGCTTCATCGTTAGCGTTTGTGAATCCTGTGAAGTGACGGATATTGCCGTCCAGCCCGCCGGGATCGCCATCCACACTGATAGCGCGGCAGAACCGGTTATCGTCGATCTGGTGGCGATTGCCACCGGCCATCTGTGGCCTGAGGAAGAGCGCGCCAGTCGACAGTATTTCCCCAGTCCGTGGACCGGACTGATGGACGCCCGGATCGCGCCCTGTCGGGTCGGGATCCTCGGGACCTCTTTAAGCGCCATTGATGCCGCCATCGCCGTGGTGGCCCAGCATGGTGTTTTCCATACTGAGAACGACAAAACGACCCATTTTACCCTCCATCCTGGCAGCGAGGCGCTGGAGATCACCCTGCTGTCGCGCAATGGGGTGCTCCCGGAAGCCGATTTTTACTGTCCGATCCCATGGGAGCCGCTGGAGATCGCCACCCCTGCCGCCCTTGAGGCTGCCGTCGCGCAGGGCAGTGACGGGCTACTGGATCGGGTATTCGAGCTGGTCGTGCAGGAGCTGGAATATGCCGCCCCGGCCTGGTGCGAGGCGACGGGGCTGCGCCAGCTAACGCCTGACAGCATCGCCGAGGCCTGGTTTGCCGACCGTCTCACCCATGACCCGTTCCAGTGGGCGCAACGCAATCTGCAGGAGGTGGAGCGCAATAAGCGCGAACACCACACGGTGCCCTGGCGCTATGCCATTCTCCGCCTGCACGAGGCGATTGAAAGCGTGGTGCCGGAACTCAACGACGAGGACAGCCGCCGCTTCCGGCGCGGGCTCGCCCGGGTGTTTATCGATAACTATGCCGCCATCCCGCCGGAATCCATTCGCCGGCTGCTGGCCCTGCACCAGGCCGGTATTCTGCGTATTGTGGCGCTCGGCGAGGATTATGACCTGCAGCGCGAGTCTCACCGAACGCTGATTGTCCATCATCAGCAGCGCTGTGAATTCGATGTGTTTATCGATGCCCGCGGGCAACAAGCGTTGAAAACCCGGGACCTGCCCTTCCCATCGCTGCGCCAGCAGCTGCTGGCCTGCGGCGACGACATTCCGGACGTCGGCGATGACTACACGCTGCAGGCGCCCGAGACGCTGCGCGGCCGGGTCGCTTTCGGCGCCCTTCCCTGGCTGATGCACGATCGTCCCTTTGTGCAGGGGCTGACGGCCAGCGCCGAAATTGGCAGCGCGATGGCCCGTGCCGTGTCGCAGCAGGCGACGGGCCGCCGGCGCCGCCTGTGGTTTATCGAATAGCGGGCTGCTTAAACGCAATATCCGAATAAAGGAGGGCAAACAGGCGTGCTATAAACAGTGACTGTTTGCCCCCATGCAAGACCCTGTCTAACTTTTACGAGGTACTCATGAGCCATCTTTTTAGCGCGACGCGTATTGGTCAGCTGGCGCTGGATAACCGCATCGTTATTGCCCCCATGTGTCAGTACTCTGCCGACGAGGGTAAAGCCACCTCCTGGCACCGGATCCATCTTGGTCAGCTGGCTTTCTCCGGCGCTGGCCTGTTAATTCTGGAAGCCACGGCGGTAGAACCAGCGGGACGTATCTCGCCGGGGGATCTGGGTTTGTGGGATGATGAAACCGAAAACGCGCTGCGCGCGGTGGTAGAGGATATTCGGGCCTGGTCGCCGATCCGCCTGGGGATCCAGCTGGGGCACGCCGGACGCAAAGCCTCCTGCGCGGCCCCGTGGCAGGGTGGTCATCAGCTGGCCCTTAATGAGGGTGGCTGGCAAACCGTTGCCCCCTCCGCCGTGGCGTTTCACGATGGCGACCGCGCCCCCGCCGAGCTGAGCCTTGCCGATATGGCGCGCATCAAAGCGGCGTTTGTCGCCAGCGCGTTGCGCGCCCAGCGTCTGGGCTTTGAGCTGATTGAACTGCACGCCGCCCACGGCTATCTGCTGCACCAGTTTCTCTCGCCGCTCAGCAATCAGCGCCGTGATGAGTACGGCGGTTCTCTGGAAAACCGTCTGCGCTATCCGCTGGAAGTGTTTAACGCGATCCGCGAGGCGGTGGGCAACACCATGGCGGTGGGCGTCAGGCTGTCGGCTACCGACTGGGTCGAAGGCGGCTGGGACTGCGAGCAGTCCATTCAGTTTAGCCAGCAGCTGGAAGCGCTGGGCAGCGACTATATTCACGTCTCCAGCGGCGGATTGTCGCCGCAGCAGTCGATCACCGTCGGACCGGGTTATCAGTTGCCATTCGCCCACGACATTCGCCAGCAGGTTGCTATCCCGGTGATTGGCGTGGGGCTGATCACCGATCCGCAGCAGGCGGAAGCGGCGCTGGAGGATGGCGATGCCGACCTGATCGCCCTCGCCCGCGCGGTACTCTACGATCCGCACTGGCCGTGGCACGCCGCCGCCAGCCTCGGCGCCCAGGTTCGCGTCCCTTCGCAGTACCTGCGCTCCGAGCCACACGGCCTGAAAGGCACCCTGCTGCCAAACCGTTGAACCCGCAGCGCGCATAAAAAAGGGGTATCGTAAGATACCCCTGAGCAGGATGCTATTGCGGTCCACGTGCCGGGCGACGACGGCGCCTTGCCCGGCTTACACAAGGGTGATGCCCGGTCATTGCGCAGCCAACCCACCCCCTGCGTAGGCCCGCGCAAGCGCAGCGCCGCCGGGCAATCTATCAGGCTCCGCTCCCTATATTTCCTGGCGCGGGTCAGGCAAACAGCGCAGGTTACTGCTGGGCGGGCGGTGGCGTGGTGTTCTGTTTGTCCGCCGCGATACTGTCCTGGATGGCCTTGGTTTTGCTCGCCGCCTCCGCCGAGAGCTGATTGGCGTCGCCGATGGCATTGTCTTTGATTTGACCCGCCTCTTTGACTATGCGGTCACTTTCCTGCTTTGCGTTCTGCTTCACGGCATCGGCCTGGGCTTTCGCCTGCTGGGCGATGGCATCCGCTTTCTTGTCCGCCTCCGCCTTGATGGCGCTGGCCTGATCCTTCAGGCGGTCGGCCTCGGCGTCAGCCTGGCTTTTCAGCGTATCGATTTGCTTATCCGCATCCTGTTTAATCGCCTGCGCTTTGTCCGCCGCGGCATCCTTCATCTGCTCCGCATTATCTTTGGCCTTATCCAGTTTGTTATCCACTTTCGACGCATCGTCGCAGCCAAACAGGGTCAGACACAGAGCGGAAGCAAGTAGTGTTTTATTCCAGAGTTTCATCAGCATTCCCTTACAGGTTAAGTCGTTATCCAGCTTTGTGATTCATTGCTTAATAGCATTCACATTTTATATATAAACGCTCAGCCAGCAGAGTCAAGCCGACACCGATCGATCCAGGGTCGCTACCAGCCCCTGCAACCAGTCGGCAAAGACCCGCACCTTATGCGACAGATGCCGGTGCGGATAGAGCAGCGACAACGGTCGACGCGGCGCCGGAAAGTCCGGCAAAATTTCCACCAGTTGCCCGCTGTCGATATAAGGTTGCAAAAAGAAACGCATCCCCTGCAGCATCCCCAGCCCCGCCAGCCCGGCGGCAGTAAATACTTCAGAGTTGTCCAGCACCAGTTTACCGGGGATGGCGATCTGCCTGATGCCCTCCGGGGTCTGGAATCGCCAGGGCATAATCTGCCGGCTGCTGCTGTTCACCCAGTTCACCGCCAGATGCGACTGCAGGTCCTCCAGCGTCGCGGGCACCCCATAGCGCGCCAGATAGCCCGGACTGGCGCAGGTGGTTAACGCCACCTCCCCCAGCGAACGCGCCACATAGTCGCCATCCTCAAGATCCCCCACCCGCAGCAGGCAATCCAGACCATCGCGCAGCATATCCCGGCGTACGTCGGAGCTGCTGAGGACAATCTCCACCTCCGGATGGGCCTGATAAAAATCCGGCAGATGCGGGATCACCAGCAGCCGGGCAAAGGCGATCGGCATATCAACGCGCAGCTGACCGCGGATCGGCCGGTCCGGCGCGAACGACTCCAGCAGATCGTCGGCCTGGGAGAGCAACGGTTTGCTGCGACGATAAAACTCTTCCCCCTCCGGCGTAAGATACAGACGCCGGGTGGTGCGCTGCAGCAGCCGGACCCCGCTCTCCTGCTCCAGCTGCTGCAGCGCTTTGGTCACCGCCGGTCGGTGGATCTGCAAATTTTCCGCCGCCTGGGCAAAGCTGCCGGCATCGACGATTTCAATAAAAATTGTAATATTTTCAAACAGATTCATTTGCATGATGGCCCGCCTCCCACCTCTTCATCAGTTCACATTATTACTAATTTAATAATAGTGATGAAAGTTTTTGCTCATTTTTTAAAACAATAAAGACGCCTACACTGCCCTCATTGCCGCATCGCTGGGGCGAAGAGATTTATAACTTATTAACATAAAAGGAAAAATATCATGCAACCTAACCGCGTCGCCCGCATTCTGGGTATTGAAAAACCGGTGGTCCAGGGGCCCCTCTCCTGGCTAACCGATGCTCGTCTGGTGGTGGCCGTCGGCAACGCCGGTGGGCTTGGCGTGCTGGGCCCGAACGCCGGACTGACGGCGGCAACCGCCGTTTCCACCCCGGAGGCCACCGCCGAGAAAATGCGCGAAGAGATCCGCAAAACCAAACAGCTGACCGAGAAACCCTTTGGCGTCAACCTGATCCCGACGGCGGAAAACGATATCTGGACGCCGGCGATCCTGCCGGTGATCAAAGAGGAAGGCGTTAAGGTGGTGGTCTACACCGGCTACGGCGAGGGTTCGTTAAAACCGGCGCTGTTCGACGAACTGAAAGCCGCCGGGATCACCATTATCTATCGTGACATCAACCCGACGCCGGAGAACAGCCGCCGTGCGGAGCAGGCCGGCGCGGATATTATTGTCGCCACCGGCTTCGACGAAGGCGGCACGCTGCCGGGTACCGCCCTCGGGACCTTCACCATCGTCCCGCTGATCGTTGACGCGGTACAGCGGGTTCCGGTGATGGCCGCCGGGGGGATCACCGACGCCCGGGGCGCGCGCGCCGTCCACGCCCTCGGTGCGGAAGGGGTTTTCGCCGGCTCGGTATTTATCAGCACCATCGAAAGCCGGGTTCCCGACTCGGTGAAAGCGAAAATTGTGGCCGCCAACGGTCTGGATCTGCGCCTGTTCCGTACCCTGCCGGACTACTACCGCGCGCTGCCCGGCAAACTGAGCGACACACTGGTAGCCATGGATCGTGCCGGCGCCTCAAAAGCCGAGCTGGCCCAGGCGATGGGCGGTCTGCGCGGGATGCGGCTGGGCATGCTGGAGGGGAATACTGATGAGGGGTATATCTCGGTGGGCGCGGGGATCGGCAACATCCATGCCATCACCTCTGTCGCCGAGGTGGTCAACCAGCTGGCGGTCTGAAGCCGCCAGCCGGGGCTCGGCAACCGGCGCGATCAGGCGTCGGCCACCTTCTCTACCGCCCGGGAGAAAGCGTCGATAGCCAGTCCGACGTCGGCGGCGGTGACCGACTCCGCCGGGTGATGGCTGACGCCCCCCAGGCAACGCACAAACAGCATGGCCGATGGCCAGCGCTCGGCGATGGCGATGGCGTCATGCCCTGCGCCGCTCGGCAGCGTCAGCGAACGCCCCTGCACCGCCATCACCGCCTCACCCAGCACCGCCTGCAGGTGACTGTCGCAGGCGGTGGCGGCGATGCGATAATACTCCTCGGCGGCGAAACGCAGCTGGCGACGCCCGGCAATGGCCTGCGCCTCGCCCAGCAGCTCATCCAGCAGCGCCGTCAGCGGCGCATCCTGCGGGCCGCGAATATCCAGCGTCAACTGCACCTCGCCCGGTATCACGTTCACCGCGCCCGGCGCACAGCGCAGGGTGCCGACCGTCGCCACCAGGTTACCGCCGCGCTGCCGGGTCAGGTTTTCCACCTGCACCATCCATTCCGCCGCCGCGGCGAGGGCGTCCTTGCGGTGGAGCATCGGCACCGTGCCGGCATGGCCAGCTTCGCCGGTAAAGCGGCAGTTCAGCCGTCTGGCGCCGTTAATCGCCTCCACCACGCCGAGCGCCAGCCCCGCCTGCTCCAGGCACGGCCCCTGCTCGATATGCAGTTCCAGATAGGCGGCGATATCCCGCGGATGACGGGCCGCGTGGCCGATCCGCGCCGGATCGAGTCCGGCATTCACCAGCGCCTGGGCGACGCTCACGCCGTCGGTATCGCACTGTGACAGCCAGCTTTCAGGCCAGGTGCCGGTGACGCCGCGGCTGCCGAGCAGGGTAATACCAAAGCGGGTGCCCTCTTCATCGCCAAAGCCGACGATCTCGATTGCCTTTGCCAGCCGTCGCCCCTGCTGGTGCAGACGCTGGACCACCTCAATCGCCGCCAGCACGCCGAGCATGCCGTCGTAGCGCCCGGCGTTGCGCACGGTGTCAAGATGAGAGCCCAGCAGCACCGCCGGCACCCCCTCCTGTTGTCCTTCATAGCGTCCGCAGATGTTGCCGACGCTGTCCTGCCACACCATCATGCCGGCAGCCTGCATCCACTGGCCCACCAGCTGGTTGGCCTGCAGATGCTCGGGCGACAGATAGACCCGGGTCAGGGCATCGGCGGTTTCGCTAAGGGTGGCCAGCCGATCGGCACGCGCCATCACCCGGCTGGCAGCCGCTTCTCTCTCCGCCTGCTGGCGGGCGGTATCACTCATAGGGTGGCCTCGGTGCGGTAGTGATCCCAGGCCGCCTGCATCGCCGCGCCCTGAGTGGTGGTGAACTTGAGGTAGTTCAGGACCGCTTCCAGCGCGCTGAGCGTCTGCATCACGCAGTCTTTACGCGCGTTATAGCCCATGGTGCCAATGCGCCAGACTTTACCGTGCAGCGGACCAAACGAGGTGCCAATTTCAATGCCGAAATCTTCCAGCATCAGTTTGCGTACCTGATCGCCGTTGACCCCGTTGGGGATCACCACCCCTAGCACGTTATTCATTTTGTGCCGCAGGTCGCCAAAGGTCTCGAGCCCCATCGCCTGGATGCCCTTCAGCAGCGCATCGCCGTGCAGTTTGTGGCGGGCGATGCCGTTGTCGAGTCCCTCCTGGAGGATCAGGCGCGCGCACTCCCGGGCGGCGAACAGCGCCGAGGTCGCTTCGGTATGGTGGTTAAGGCGCTCCGGCCCCCAGTAATCCATTACCATGCCGAGATCGAAATAGTTGGAGTAGATCATCTCGTCGACGCCATCGTGGTGGGCGTCGGTGCGGATCCCCTGCTCAATGCAACGACGGCGGCGGATGACCTCTTCCATCCGCGGGCTGAGGGTGATGGGCGAGGTGCCGGAAGGACCGCCCAGGCACTTCTGCATCCCGGCGGACACGGCGTCAAGCTGCCAGGCGTCGGTTTCCAGCGGGTTACCGCCGAGCGACGCGGTGGCATCGGTATAGAACAGCACATCGTGACGACGGCAAATCTCCCCCAGCTCCGCCAGCGGCTGCAGCATGGTGGTGGATGTATCGCCCTGCACGGTGAGCAGCAGGCGCGGGCGCACGCGCTTGATCGCGTCCTCAACCTGATCCGGCGTAAAGACCTCGCCCCACGGCACCTCGATGGTGTGCACCTCTGCCCGGCAACGACGCGCGATCTCGCACAGCAGATGTCCAAACCGGCCGAACACCGGCACCAACACTTTGTCACCCGGACGGATCGCCGACACCAGAATCGCTTCGATCCCGGCGCGCGAGGTGCCGTCGACCAGCATCGTCCAGCGATTTTCGGTGCGAAACACACCGCGGTAGAGCGCCATGACTTCATTCATGTAGTGGGTCATCGCCGGATCGTACTGGCCAACCAGCTGGCTCGACATGGCGCGCAGCACGCGCGGGTCGGCATTGATCGGCCCCGGCCCCATCAGCAGGCGCTGCGGCGGGTTAATTTGCGAAAACTGAGTGATATCCATCTGCCATTCCTTACGTTAGTTAAGACCGCGCACCGAGGAGATAAACTGTTTCAGTTCGCTGGTCTGCGGGCTGGCGAACAGCGTTTTGCTGTCGCCCTGCTCCCAGACGCGTCCCTGATGCATAAACACCACGCGGTCGCCCACTTCGCGGGCAAAATTCATTTCATGGGTGACGAGGATCAGCGTCATACCTTCCGCCGCCAGTTGCTCCAGCACCTTCAGCACTTCACCCACCAGTTCCGGGTCGAGTGCCGAGGTGATTTCGTCACAGAGTAAAACTTTCGGCGACATGGCCAGCGCCCGGGCAATGGCCACGCGCTGCTGTTGGCCGCCGGAGAGATTGGCCGGATAGTAATCCAGACGGTCGCCAAGACCGACCTTCTCCAGCATCCGCTGCGCCAGCTCCCGGCATTCGGCCTGGGACTTCTTCAGCACCCGCCGCGGGGCCAGCATGACGTTCTCCAGCGCCGTCATGTGCGGGAACAGGTTAAAATTCTGGAACACCATGCCGATAGAGCGGCTGATCTCCCGGGCCTGTGAATCGCGGTCGGTGATGGTCATGCCCCCGAGCTTGATACTGCCCTCCTGGTAGCCCTCCAGACCATTGATACAGCGCAGCAGGGTGCTTTTACCCGAGCCACTGCGGCCGATGATCGAGATCACTTCCCCCATGTCGATATCCAGATCGACGCCCTTCAACACATGGTTGTCGCCGTAGTACTTCTGCATCTGATTAATGGTGATGAGAGGCATTGAATTTGTTCTCCAGATAGCGGCTGTAGCGGGACAGCGGATAGCACAGAATGAAATAGCCCAGCGCCACCAGGGCAAACACTTTAAACGGCTGATAAGTGACGTTGGTCAGCATCGTCCCGGCCTTGGTCAGCTCCACAAAGCCGATAATCGATGCCAGCGCCGTGCCTTTGATCACCTGTACGGCAAAGCCCACCGTCGGCGCGATGGCAATGCGCAGTGCCTGCGGCGCCACCACGCGGTACAAGGTCTGGCCGAAGCTCAGCCCGAGACACCGCGAGGCCTCCCACTGGCCTTTGGGCAGCGCGCGAATGCTGCCGAACCAGATATCCAGCAAAAAGGCGCTGGTGTAGAGCGTCAGAGCGACCGAGGCGGCGGTCCACGCCGAGACGTCGATGCCGAACAGCGCCACGCCAAAGAATGCCAGAAACAGCTGCATCAGCAGCGGCGTGCCCTGAAACAGCTCGATGTAGCCGCGGATCAACCGTTTCACCTGGCGTCCGCCGGTGAGGCGCAGCAGCAGTAACGGTAAGGTGACCAGCGCCCCGCCGGTGAACGCGACCAGCGACAGCAGCACCGTCCAGCGGCCGGCCAGCAGCAGGTTGCGGATAATGTCCCAGTCAGTAAAAGTGGTCATCAGGCCTGTACCCCCAGCCATTTACGCCCCGCCGCCATCAGCAGCTGGCGCATCGCTATCGATAACGCTAAGTAGATCCCGGTGGTCACCAGATAGACCTCAAAGCTCAAAAATGTCCGCGACTGGATCAGGTTGGCGGCGAAGGTCAGCTCCTCATAGGAGACCTGCGACACCACTGACGAGCCGAGCATCACGATGATGCACTGGCTGACCAGCGCCGGGTAAATCCGCTGCAGCGCCGGGGGCAATACGACGCGAACGAAGGTTTGCGTCCGGCTAAGCCCGAGCACGCGACCGGCTTCCCACTGGCCCTTCGGCGTCACCTGAATACCGGCGCGGACGATCTCGGTGCTATAGGCGCCGAGGTTAACCACCATCGCCAGCAGCGCCGCTTCACCGGCGGTCATCTTCAGTCCAAGGTTCGGTAAACCAAAGACGATAAAAAAGAGTTGCACCACAAACGGCGTGTTGCGGATGATTTCCACATATCCGCCCCATACCCGGCTGAGCATTCCCGGGCGCCCGCTGCGGATCGCCGCCCCGAGGATGCCGATCGCCAGTCCGCCGATCGTCGCCAGCACCGTCAACTGCACCGTCACCCACAGGCCGGCCAGCAGCTCCGGCCAGTGCGGCCAGAGCTCAGAGAAATGAAGTTGCTCCGTCATCCCCAGACCTTACGCGCCGAGGCTGGCAGGCAGTGGCGCTTTCAGCCACTTCTCAGACAGACCGTTGAGGGTGCCGTCCTTAATGCCCTGCTCGATGAGGGTATCCACTTTCGCCTTCAGCGCCGGTTCGTTCTTTTTCAGACCGATAAAGCACGGCGAGTCCTTCAGCATAAAGCTCGGCACCGGCGCTTTGTCGGCGTTCTGCCGGGAGATGGCCGCCACCACCAGATTGCCGGTCGCGACATACTGCACCTGACCGGACAGGTAAGCCGACAGCGTAGTGTTATTATCCTCGTAGCGCTTAATCTGCGCTGCCTGCGGCGCCACGCTGGTCAGTACCATATCTTCCACTGCCCCGCGGGTCACACCGATGCTTTTGCCGCTCAGCGCGGCCGCGTCCTTCAGTTCCGCCCCTTTCGGGCCAAACACGCCGAGGAAGAACGGCGCGTAGGCGCGGCTGAAGTCGATCACCTTCTCGCGCTCGGCGTTCTTGCCGAGGCTGGAGATCACCAGGTCCACCTTATCGGTCTGCAGATACGGCACGCGGTTGGCGCTGGTCACCGGGACCAGCTGCAGCTTGAGCTTCATCGATTTCGCCAGATAGCGCGCCATATCGATGTCATACCCCTGCGGCTGCAGGTCGGTGCCCACCGAGCCGAACGGCGGAAAATCCTGAGGCACGGCAATACGAATGACGCCGCGTTTTTCAATATCCTGGAGCTGGTCAGCCTGCGCGGCAGAAACAGACGAAAGGAGACAAGCGGCCCCGGCCAGTGCGATCAACAGTTTCTTCATGATGTTTACCCGTTACGTTAGCATGAAACAAAAGATTCTTTGAATCTGTTTTTGCAACTAATGTGCCAGATACAGACGAGGCGAGTGTTGGCGAGGAATTAAAACAAAAAGTGAGAAAGGACAAGCGTTAACGGGAAAGTGTTCAGCGAGCGGCGGCGCCATCACGTGGTTTTTCTTGCACCATAATAATGCACAGCACCACGCTGGCGCCCCATTAGCGTTGTTCCAGCTCGTCCAGTTGCTGATAAAGCGTGGCGATATCGTGGATGCGCGGACGACCGCTGTCGAGCGTTTCATGGAGAAAGGCATTGGCCAGCAGATTAATCAGGCTGTTGACCGAGGCATAGCTGTCGTAGGCGGAGACGCTGTCCAGCGGCGCGCAGAGCTGCCAGCGGGAGAGCGGAAACAGGCTGTGGGCCTGCGGCTCGCACATTAACAGGACCGGCACCCCGTCGCGCTGCAGCTGCTGCAACAGCGGGCGTACTATTCGCGGCCGGCGGCGAAACGCCATCATTACCACCAGATCATCGGCGGTCAGATCGACCAGCTCTTCGCTAAGGCTCTGGCCCGGCTGGGGCAGCACCAGCACCTGGCCGCGGGCCTGCAGCAGCTGCTGGCGCAAGTGCAGCGCCGCCGGATAGGCGTTACGCATCCCCACCACCACAATGCGGCGCGCGGCCACCATCGCCGTCAGCGCCTCGGCGAACTGGCGGGCGTCGAGGGCGTTGACCCACTGGGTGAGATTCGCCATCTCCTGCTTATAATGGCGCGCCAGCAGCGTGTTACCCTGCACCGCGTCGCGCTGGTCGGTGAGCGGCATCCCGCTCTGGCGCAGAGTGCGCAGTTCATCGCGCATATCCTTATATTTGTCGTAACCGAGGCGCTTGAACAGCCGGCTGACGGTGGCTTTCGACACGCCGCTCAGCTGCGCCAGCTCGGCGCTGTTGTAGCTTATCAGGTCATCAAAGTGGTCAAAGATGAAATCCGCCACCCGCTGCTCCTGCGGCGACAGCGAGGCGTATTGCCCTTTCAGTCGTTCATCGAGTTGTTGCATAGCGCCCCTGTAACTTTCGTTTCATCATCCATCCCTCATCATACTGTATCTGCTATGCCTTACACATAGCGTGCCAGTGGGAAAATTCTGGTCATTGTTTTTATCAATGAAACGAAACGTTCAGAGATGGAACAGCTTTTGCAGTGTTCTGCGGGTGATTCGTTCAGAAAGGATAATTTATGCACAGTAGCAACGTTTCGACCCACGGCATGGCGGTGGCCCCCCATCACCTCGCCAGTCAGAGCGCGCTGGCGATCCTGCGCGAGGGCGGCAGCGCCATTGAAGCGATGGTGGCTGCCGCGGCGGCCATCGCCGTCGTCTATCCCCATATGAATGGCCTCGGCGGTGATGGCTTCTGGCTGATCGTACCGCCTGAGGGAGACCCCATCGCCATTGACGCCAGCGGGGCGGCCGGATCGCTGGCGACCCTCGAGGCCTACGCCGGACAGCAGCATATTCCCCACCGGGGACCGCAGGCCGCGCTGACCGTCGCCGGCACCGTCAGCGGCTGGGACGAGGCGCTGCGTATTTCACGGGACTTAACCGGCCGCGCGCTGCCGGTGGCCCGCCTGCTGGCCGATGCGATCGGCTATGCCGAAGACGGTATTCCGGTCACCGCCTCGCAAGCCCACGCCACCGCCAGCAAACTGGAAGAGTTGCGCCATCAGCCGGGCTTCAGCGAAACCTGGCTGGTATCAGGCGAGGCCCCGCGGCCCGGCAGCCGCTTTCGCCAGCCCGCCCTCGCCGGTACCCTGCGCATGCTGGCCAGCGACGGTCTCGACAGTTTCTATCGCGGGCCGCTGGCCGAGCGTCTCGCGCAGGGTATGGCCGCGCTGGGGATGCCGATCACCCTCGGCGACCTGCAGGCCCACCGCGCCCGGCGTCCGGCGCCGCTGACGCTCCAGCACCAGCAGGGCACGCTGTGGAATCTTGCGCCGCCGACGCAGGGACTGGTGTCGCTGGCGATCCTTGGCATCACCGACCGCCTGAACATGGCCGATGCCGACGACGCGCAAACAGTGCACCGTATTGTCGAAGCCACCAAGCGGGCATTTGCCCTGCGCGATGCGCATATCACCGATCCACGCCATCTGGATGTGGATGTACAGCAGTTGCTCACCCCGGAAGCCCTGCAGCCGCTGGCCGACAGCATCGACGACGCCAGCGCTTCCCCCTGGGGCCGCGGCAAAGGCCCGGGCGATACCGTCTGGATGGGCGTCGTGGATAACAGCGGACTGGCAGTGTCATTTATTCAGAGTATCTATCACGAGTTCGGCAGCGGCGTGGTGCTCCCGGACACCGGGATCGTCTGGCAAAACCGCGGGGCGGCCTTCAGCCTCGATCCGCAGCATCTCCTGGCGCTGGCCCCTGGCAAACAGCCATTCCATACCCTCAACCCTGCCGCCGCCCGCCTGAACGATGGCCGGGTGATGGTCTATGGCTCGATGGGCGGCGACGGTCAGCCGCAAACTCAGGCGGCGCTGTTTACTCGCTATATCCTGCAGGGGGTGCCGTTGCAGGAGAGCATCTCCCGTCCGCGCTGGCTGCTGGGCCGCACCTGGGGCCAGTCCTCCGATTCACTGAAACTGGAGGGACGCTTTGCCCCCGCCTGTATCGCGCGCCTGCGCGAGCTGGGGCACGAAGTGGAAGTGCTGGCTGATTTCAGCGAAGCGATGGGCCACGCCGGCGCCATTGTCCGCCATCCCAACGGCCTGCTTGAAGGGGCGACCGATCCACGCAGCAACGGCGCCGCCGCCGGATACTAAGGAGCAGACTATGACCACACAGCCTAACTGGAGCGAGTATCTGACGCAGATGACTCACCTGTTGGATATGGAGCTGGATGCGCCGCGTCGTGAAGAGCTGGAGCGCCAGTTTGCCCGCATCGCCGCCATGGCGCAGCCGCTGATGGACTATCCCCTCGGGTCGCGCGAGGAGATTGCGGGGGTGTATAAAGCATGACTCTTCATCCCTTCACCATTGCCGAGCTCCAGCGTGCGCTGCACGAGGGAGAACTCAGCGCCCGGGAGATCGCCCGCCAGACGCTGGACGACATCGCCCGCGCGAATCCGCAGATCAACGCCTGGACCGAGGTCACCGCCCAGCGCATGCTGGCGGAGGCCGACAGCATCGACGCCCTGCGCCGGGAAAAGCGCCCCCTGCCGCCGCTGGCAGGGATTCCTTACGCAGTGAAAAATCTGTTTGATGTCGCCGGGCATACCACCCTCGCCGGGGCGGAACTGCTGAGCGACCGGCCGCCGGCGACCAGCGACAGCTGGGCGGTGCGCCAGCTGCACAGCGCCGGCGCCCTGCTCAGCGGGATGCTCAATATGGACGCCTACGCCTACGGCTTTACCACTGAAAACAGCCACTATGGCGCGACGCGCAATCCGCACGATCTGTCGCGGATCGCCGGCGGATCGTCCGGCGGTTCGGCCGCGGCGGTGGCGGCCGGGCTGGTCCATTTCAGCCTCGGCAGCGACACCAACGGCTCGATCCGCGTCCCCGCGTCGCTGTGCGGGATCTTTGGCCTGAAACCCACTTTCGGTCGCCTTTCGCGCTCTGGCAGCCATCCGTTTGTCGCCAGTCTGGATCATATTGGTCCTTTTGCCCGCCGGGTGGCCGACCTCGCCGCGGTGTATGACGCCCTGCAGGGGCGCGACCCGGCCGATGACTTTCAGGCTGATAAAGCCAGCGAGCGCACCGGTAATCTGCTGGAGCGCGGACTGGAGGGGCTGCGCTGCGCGCGGCTGGGCGGCTATTTCACCACCTGGTGCGATGACGACGCCCGGGCGGCCGTGGATCGGGTCGCCCACGCGCTGGGCGCCGACAGCGAGCTGCAGTTCGCGGATGCCGCGCTGGCCCGCTCGGCGGCCTTTATCATCAGCGCCAGCGAAGGCGGCAATCAGTACCTGACGGATCTTCGCCACTCGCCAGAGCGTTTTGAACCTCACTCCCGCGAGCGGCTGCTTGCCGGAGCGATGATCCCCTCCGCATGGTATCTGCAGGCTCAGCGTTTTCGCCGTCATGCTCGCCAGGCAATGAAATCCCTGTTCAGCCAGGCCGACGTGCTGATCGCCCCCGCCACCCCATGCAGCGCCACGCCGATAGGCGCGGAGGAGATGGTAATTAACGGCCAGCCGCTGCCGGTGCGCGCCAGCATGGGAATGCTGACGCAGCCGATCTCCTTCCTCGGTCTGCCGGTGGTGACCGTGCCCCTGCGTACCGCCAGCGGTAAGCCGATTGGCCTGCAGCTGATTGCCGCGCCGTTTAACGAACAAGCCTGTCTTCGCGCCGCGCGGGCGCTGGAAGCGATGGGCATTACCGATGCCCGAGTGGCGGAGAGTGCAGCATGATCAATCTGGACAATGTAGACCGCCCGGCGATCCTCGCCGAGGTGACGGCGGCGTTTTATCAGTATGAAGAGGCGCTGGTCAGCAATAACATCGAGGCGCTGGATGCGCTGTTCTGGCACGACCCGCGCACCGTACGGCTGGGAGCCGGCGAAAATCTGTATGGCATCGAGGCGATCCGCGCCTTTCGCGCCGCCCGCCCCGCCGCCGGTCTGGCCCGCGATCTGCGCCATACCACCATTACTACCTTTGGCGCGGATATGGCGGTGTGCAGCACCGAGTTCACCCGCGAAGGCAGCGCCCGCCTGGGCCGCCAGCAGCAGACCTGGGTACGCTTCCCCTACGGCTGGCGCATTGTCGCCGCCCAGGTCAGTCTGATGGACTGAGTGGCGTATACGGGAGCGGACCGGAGAATAAGGTATCCACCGGCCCGCTTCCGGTCCGGTAACACGCTATTTGGAGTCGAAGACCATGGTGTTCATCAGAGCGGCTGAATCAAAAGATATCCCCTCGCTGAAAACGCTATTTCTGCAACTGGGCTATCAGACGGAGACGGCGACCTTAGAGCAACGCATCACTGCCCCGCAGAGTATGATGAGTGCGCTGGTGGCGGAAACAGAAAACGCCGTGTGTGGCGTAATCGTTATCAATTTTATTTTACCGGTACATGAGAACCGTTTATGGGCATTAATTTCCGCGCTGGTCATCGAGGAATCGTCACGTGGATCAGGGATAGGCCAGCAACTTCTCCATGCCGCAGAGCGCCTCGCCCGCGATAAACAATGCGCTCAGATCGAACTTTCAAGCAGTGAAAAAAGAATCAGAGCGCATCAATTTTATGAAAATAACGGCTACAAGGAGGTCCGCAAACGCTTCGTTAAACATTTGTCTTAACCGCCTGCGCGCGAGGGCTTTCCCCGGATGACCGTAACTATATTTTGCCCAGCAGGATATTTAACATGCGGCGCAGGGGTTCCGCCGCACCCCACAGTAGCTGATCGCCAACCGTTAACACCGAGTAGACGGGTTCATTATTTAACGACATTTTCTTGTAGCGGCCAATTCCTACCTGCAGCGAACCACTAATAGCAGCCGGGGTCAATTTACTGACACTCTCTTGCTTATTATTGGGGATATAGTTTACCCATGGATGGGAATGGGTGACTAACTCAGCGAATTCCGCTTCGCTGACCTCACGTTTAAGTTTAAGGGTAATGGCAGCGCTGTGGCAGCGGATCACGCCGACCCGAATGCATAAGCCATTGACCGGAATGGTGCCGGGCGCAAGGCCAAGAATTTTATTGGTTTCCGCCTCGCCCTTCCATTCTTCACGGCTGTTTCCATCGCCTAAATCGCTGTCGATCCAGGGAATGATGCTTCCCATCAGAGGAACGCCAAAATTCTCCACCGGCATACCCGCGCTGTTAATCAGCTCACTCACTTTATTTACCAATGGCAGTACTGAACCTGATGCCGTCAGTTCATCCGCAGATAAATGCTGACTGATATAAGCGCTTTGCGCGATTAATTCCCGCACCTGTTTGGCGCCCGCTCCGGAGGCAGACTGATAGGTCATCACGCTCATCCATTCGATCAGGTCAGCCTTGATCAGCCCGGCCAGCCCTATCAGGCTCAGCGTAATGGAGCAGTTGCCACCAACAAACAGTTTCACTCCCGCTTTCACGGCACGATCGATATTATCGCGGTTTACCGGGTCGAGAATAATGCAGGCTTTTTCATCCATCCGCAGCGCCGAAGCGGCGTCAATCCAGTAACCTTGCCAGCCATGGTTAATTAACGCTGGATAGATGGCTTTGGTATAATCCCCGCCCTGACAGGTGATGATGATATCCATTTCGGCGAGGGCGCTAAGGGAATTCGCATCTTTCAGGATGTCGCTTTTACCATTAATAACCGGGCCCACACCGCCCGCACTTGAGGTACTAAAAAAATGCGCTGAAATATCGTCGAAATCATTTTCTTCGATCATTCTTTGCAGTAATACAGAGCCTACCATTCCCCGCCAGCCAACAATACCCACCTGCTTCATTTATTTAACCTTTATAAGTTATGAGAATGTTAATTTGCATTTCACCATACTTTATATCGCATCCCCCAATAAAGGTCATTACCCACCATATCGATTTCTATCATTATTAAAATGTTTCATCCGCCATCAGCGATTTTTATCTCTTATTACGATAAAGCAGGAATAAGGTGGCGGCGGAGACTGTCCCTCTTTTCGGCATTCAAAGGAAGAAACCGCGTAGCGAAACGAGTGCGGCTTCTTCTCTGGGTACCATGAAGAGTAACTTGCATTTTGATAGTGACTATGTCAATTTGCTGGCAAAAGCCACCTGGTTACTGGACAGCCCATGAAAAATGAACCGCTTTGCCACGCTCCCTGCCCCATCGCCCGCAGCCTTGGCCGCATCGGCGACAGCTGGAGCATCATGATCCTGCGTGACGCCTTCGCGGGCTTTACCCGCTTTGACGAGTTCCAGAAAAGCAGCAACGTCGCGCCCAATATTCTGTCGCGCCGCCTGAAGGCGCTGGTCGACGACGGGCTGCTGGAGAAGGTGTGCTACAGCAGCACCCCGCCGCGCTACGAATACCACCTTACGCAACGCGGCCGCGATTTTCGCATGGTGCTGCTGGCGCTGGCGGAATGGGGTAACCGCCACTTCGCCCCCGAAGGCCGTCAGATGCAGCTGGTGGAAACCGCCACCCAGCGACGGGTGGAGCCAGTCATGGTGGATAAAGCGACCAGGGAAGAGATTATTCCGGGTAAATACGCCATGGTGCCGGGCCCCGCCGCCTCGCCGCTGATGAAATATCGTCATGAATATCTGCTGCGCAAACGCGAAGGCGATAGCGGGCAAAAATTCCAGCCTGAACCTTACAGAGATGCCAGCAATGAATCCGACCAGTAAGAAAAATATTCTTGTCCTGGCGGCCCTGGGCGCTGCCGCCCTGGCGGCAGCGAGCTACGGCGCTTACTGGTGGCATACCGGGCGCTTTATGCAGACCACCGATGATGCCTATGTCGGCGGCGACATTAGCGCCATCTCCAGCAAAGTCTCCGGCTATATCCAGCAGCTGGCGGTGCAGGACAATATGGCGGTGAAAAAAGGTGACCTGTTGATCCGCATTGACGACCGCGATTATCGCGCCGCCCTCGCGAAAGCCGCCGGAGAAGTGGCGGCGCAGCAGGCCGCGCTGGCCGATATTCAGGCTACCCGCCAGCTTCAGCAGGCGACCATTGCCGGCTCTGCAGCCTCGTTACTGGCCGCCACGGCGGCAACCGAAAAACTGGCTAACGACAACCGACGCTATAACGCCCTGGCCGCGTCGAGCGCGATTTCCGCACAGATCCGCGATAACGCCTCCGCCGATTATCGCCGGGCGCACGCCGAGCAGGAGAAGGCCAAAGCGGATAAAACCGTGGCCGAACGTCAGCTGGCGGTGCTGGATGCTCGCCAGCAGCAAATCCTGGCTGCCCTGGCGCAGGCCCAGGCTAACCTCGAGATGGCCAGGCTGAACCTCAGCTATACCGACATTCGCGCACCGTTCGATGGGGTGATTGGCAACCGCCGCGCGTGGTCCGGCTCCTTCGTCAGCAGCGGTACGCAGCTGCTCTCCCTGGTGCCCGCGCACGGCCTGTGGATTGACGCCAACTTCAAGGAAAACCAGCTGGCGCATATGCGTGCCGGCCAGCCGGTGACCATCGTCGCCGATGTGCTGCCGAACCATACCTTTAAGGGGCATGTCGCCAGCCTGGCGCCGGCGACCGGCTCACGCTTCAGCATCCTGCCGGCGGAGAACGCGACCGGGAATTTCACTAAAATCGTGCAGCGGGTGCCGGTCCGCATTGCGCTGGAAGGTGACGGGGCAAAGCTTGACGTCCTGCGCCCGGGACTGTCGGTGATCGTCACCGTGAACGAAAAGAGCCCTCGATGAGCACCGTTCAGGCGCTGTCCGCCCCGCAGGGTCTGTCGATGCCGACGGCGAAGAAGATCTTCGCCTTCGCCAGCATGTGCGTGGGGATGTTTATTGCCCTTATCGACATCCAGATCGTCTCAGCCTCGCTGCGGGATATTGGCGGCGGCCTGTCGGCGGGCGACGATGAAACCGTCTGGGTACAAACCAGCTACCTGATCGCCGAGATCATTATTATCCCGCTTTCCGGCTGGCTGGCCCGGGTCATGTCGACCCGCTGGCTGTTTGCCGCTTCCGCGGCGGGCTTCACGCTGATGAGCCTGCTGTGCGGCTGGGCGTGGAACATCCAGAGTATGATCGCCTTCCGCGCCCTGCAGGGACTGGCGGGCGGGTCGATGATCCCCCTGGTGTTCACCACCGCTTTCGCCTTTTTCCAGGGCAAACAGCGGGTTATTGCCGCGGCGACGATCGGCGGCCTGGCCTCCCTCGCCCCTACGCTGGGTCCAACGGTGGGCGGCTGGATCACCGAAAACTACAACTGGCACTGGCTGTTCTTTATCAACGTGGTTCCGGGGATTTACATCGCGGTGGCAGTGCCGCTGCTGGTAAAAGTAGACAGCGCCGACCCCACTCTGCTGCGCGGCGCCGACTATCTCAGTATTCTGCTGCTGGCCTTGTCCCTCGGCTGCCTGGAATATACCCTCGAAGAAGGTCCGCGCTGGGGCTGGTTTGATGACGCGACCCTGACGACCACCGCCTGGGTCGCCCTGCTCTGCGGCGTGGCCTTTGTTATCCGCACCCTGCGCCATCCGCAGCCGGTGATGGATCTCCGCGCCCTGCAGGATCGAACCTTCAGCCTCGGCTGCTATTTCTCGTTTATGGCCGGCGTCGGCATCTTCGCCACCATCTATTTAACCCCGCTGTATCTGGGGAGCGTGCGCGGTTTCAGTGCGCTGGAGATCGGTCTGGCGGTATTTTCCACCGGCCTGTTCCAGGTCATGTCTATTCCGTTTTATTCGTGGCTCGCCAACCGCGTCGATCTGCGCTGGCTACTGATGGCCGGGCTGATCGGCTTTGCGGTGTCGATGTACAGCTTTGTTCCGATCACCCACGACTGGGGGGCGGACCAGCTGCTGCTCCCGCAGGCCTTTCGTGGACTGGCGCAGCAGTTTGCCGTCGCGCCAACGGTGACCCTGACGCTGGGCAGCCTGCCGCCCGCGCGCCTGAAGCTGGCCTCCGGGCTGTTTAATCTGATGCGCAACCTCGGGGGCGCCATCGGCATCGCCCTGTGCGGCACGGTGCTTAACGACAGAACCAATCTGCACTACAGCCGCCTGGCAGACCATCTGAATAACGCCAACCTGGCAATGAGCGATTTTGTTCAGCGCAGCGCGGCAAACTTCACCGTCCAGGGGATCTCGCCGGATGCCGCGCAGACGGCGGCGCTGAAAAATCTTTCCGCGCTGGCGCTACGGGAGGCGCGAACCCAGGCATTTTCCGATGCTTTCTACCTCATCATGATGGGTTTTTTGCTTGCCGCGCTGCTGGTTCCCTTGATGAAAAAGCCGCCGGCACACTGATACTACAGGAGAGTTAATTATGGGCGTTTCCGTTAAACGCATTGTCGTCACCGGGATGGGGATTGTCAGCCCGCTGGGCTGCGGTGTACAGCACGTCTGGCAGTCGCTGCTGGCAGGAAAGTCAGGGATCACCCGACTCAGCGAGCAGCTGGTCGCGGATATTCCCTGCAAAGTGGCCGGACAGGTGCCGTCCATTGACAGCGATCCGCTGCACGGCTTCGACCCGCTGGCGACCATCCCGGCGAAAGAGCGCAAAAAGATGGATCGCTTTATTGAGTTTGCGCTGGTCGCCGCCCGCGAAGCGCTGGCCCAGGCCGGTTGGTCGCCAGCATCCGAGGCCGAACAGGAACGCACCGCCACGGTGATCGCCACCGGGATCGGCGGGTTCAGCGAGATCGCCAATGCGGTACATACCACCGATGAACGCGGGCCGCGTCGCCTCTCGCCGTTCACCATCCCCTCTTTTCTGGCCAACCTGGCCGCCGGGCATGTGTCTATCGCCCACGGTTTCCGGGGGCCCATCGGCGCGCCGGTCACCGCCTGTGCGGCTGGCGCCCAGGCCATTGGCGATGCGGCGCGGATGATCCGCAGCGGCGAGGCGGATATCGCCCTCTGCGGCGGCGCGGAAGCGGCGATTCATCGCGTTAGCCTGGCCGGGTTTGCCGCGGCAAGGGCGCTGTCCAGCGCCTCCAGCGACCAGCCGGAAGCCGCTTCCCGCCCCTTTGACCGTGACCGCGATGGTTTTGTGATGGGAGAAGGCGCGGGGCTTATCGTGATCGAATCTCTGGAGCACGCGCTGGCGCGCGGCGCCACGCCGCTGGCCGAGCTGGTCGGCTACGGCACCAGCGCAGATGCTTATCACCTGACCGCGGGCCCGGAAGATGGTAACGGCGCGCGTCGGGCCATGGAGACCGCTATTCGCCAGGCCGGGGTGACCGTCGACGAGATTGACCATATCAACGCCCACGCCACCTCAACGCAGGTCGGTGACAAGGGTGAGCTGGCGGCGATTAAAACGCTGTTTGGCGCCCATCCGGTCGCCATTACCTCGACGAAATCCGCCACCGGCCATCTGTTAGGCGCGGCCGGCGGGATCGAGGCCATCTTCACCATTCAGGCCCTGCGCGATCAGGTGGTGCCGCCGACGCTGAACCTGCATCACCCCGATGAAGAGGCGGCAGGTCTCAATCTGGTGGCGCTGCAGGCCCGCCCGCAGAAGATGCGTTACGCGCTGTCGAACGGTTTTGGCTTTGGCGGCGTTAACGCCAGCCTGCTGCTGAAACGCTGGGAATAATCGTCAACTCCCCCCGCCGGCACTGGCCGGCGGGGGATTTCCACCCGGACACCCTACTCAGTCACTGATCTCCCTCTTCTGGCACAGCAGACGACGAAGCGCCGCCACGGCGTGGCAGTGACCTTTATCAAGATCTTCGCTATCGGTCATCTTTGCCAGAAAGGTCAGCAACATCATGATGAATTCTTCACGCAATTATGAGGTGGCGCTCATTTTATGCGCATGGCGAGTCATATCCTGAAATTCAGTCTCAGGAGGTAAAACCATGAAGAAGCTTCTGATATGTTGTTTGTTTGGCAACACTGCCAATTCTCTCGCCAAAAAGATACAGTTACTGGCGGAAAAAAAGGGCCATCCTCTCATTGTCAGCGCAGTGGGCCTGGAAAATTTTGCCAGCGTGGCGCCCGCTTTCGACGGATTTCTCATTGCGCCGCATATTCAGTATAAGGTCGCGGAGATAAGAGGGATTGTTGGCGACGCTCGTTCTATTGCGGTGATTGAAAGTCTGCCCTATGCCTCACTCGACGCGGAAAAAGTTTTCGCGTTTGTGATGGCGCAGATGCCTGAACTGGCAATCTGACACCAAAGGCCGCCTCTCTTGTGCGGCCTTCTCTACGCATGTCGCCTTCTACCTGCCCTGTTGAGACGCTTCAGCCCGTAATGCCGCCTGTACAGCAGGACGGGCATTTATTATTTCCATGTACGACGATAGCGCTGGCCAGCGATCCAGTGGGATAGCGAAGAATTTGCACCATCCCAGCACCGTGAAGAGGTAGGCATCCGCCACGCTAAAGGATGACCCCGTCAGATAGGTTTTTTCGCTGAGCGTCGTCTGCAGAAAATCGAAGCGTCGGAATAGCTTGTCCCGGAACATCGTTCTGACGTCTTCCGGCAGCGCGGAGTTAAACAGCGGCGCCGAACCCGCGTGTATTTCACTGGTGATAAAGTTAAGCCATTCCTGCAGGCGCACCCTTTCCCAACTGCCCGCGCGTGGCGCCAGGCCGTATTCGGGTTTACGATCGGCGAGGTACTGCATCATCGCTGGCCCCTCTGTGAGGATCTGCCCATCATCCAGCTCAAGCGCAGCAACATACCCTTTAGGGTTAATGGTGAGGAAGTCGCGACCATCAGCGGTGATCTTGCTTCTGTTGTT
Source organism: Klebsiella sp. w6 (assembly GCF_033100215.1). Taxonomy (NCBI): domain Bacteria; kingdom Pseudomonadati; phylum Pseudomonadota; class Gammaproteobacteria; order Enterobacterales; family Enterobacteriaceae; genus Klebsiella; species Klebsiella sp. w6. The sequence goes on along the minus strand of NZ_CP136907.1, from coordinate 2,659,554 downwards.
GACTCTCACCAGTTCAAATTCAAGGTTCAGCTCGCGCAGCACGATGTGCGGTGATAATGAACAGGTATCTGGCGCGTAATAAAGTTTCATCTCGTCTCCGTTAATGTGTAAAGCCGTCGGACAACGTCCTGCACGATCCTTAGCACACTGTATTTAACGCCGATCGCACTGTAAAATTAATGATATAGAAAAGAACTATTAGCTGAGCTACTGATAATCATGATGAATCTTTTACACTGGCGCCTGCTGGTAGCCGTAGCGGATGCTGGCAATATCTCACGCGCTGCCGAGGAAATAGGCATGACCCAGTCCGGCGCCAGCCAGGCCATTGCCCAGCTGGAGGCTTCTCTGGGCTTTCCGGTATTTACCCGTGAGCGACGATACATCGGGATTACCGCCCTGGGTGAGCAGGTGGTTGAACATGCCAGAAACATGCTTTCGCAGCTGAACGCCATCCGCGAACTGGCTGATCGGGGCCGGAACGTCACCCGCGGGCGCATTCGGCTGGCCAGTTTTCCCTCCGTGACGTCTACCTTGTTACCCGGCCTGCTGCGCGACGTTAAGCGCCTGCATCCGGGTATTGACGTTGTTGTGCTGGAAGGCTCTGACGAAGAAGTCGAAGCGTGGCTTGCCGCAGACACCGTTGAACTTGGTGTGGTCATGAATCCCGTTCCCGGACGTGCAGAGGTGGTGCTAGGACAGGATGCATGGGTCGCGGTCCTGCCCGCCAGCCATCGGTTGGCACAGCATGCGAAAGCTGATGGCATAACGCTAAAGGCGCTGGCGGACCAGCCCTTTGTTCTGGCGACGGGCGGCTGTGTCGTGAATGGCAAAAGCCTGATGGAAAAGGCCGGGTTGCAACTCTCTGATATCCGCGTGACGGTTCGCGACTGGATAAGCGCCTGTAAACTGGTCGGCGAAGAGATGGGCGTCGCGCTGGTACCGGAATCCGCCCTGCCGGAGACCTTACGCAACCTGTGCGTGGTGCCAGTGACGCCTGCTATTCATCGTGAGTTTGGACTGGTTTGTTCGCCATCCGGAACGTCTTCTGATGCCACACAGGCGCTGCTTAATGCGCTACGTAAACGAAGATGAGCGCTCAAGCGTGAATCATCTTATCGCCATGTTAAACGGCTATTTCTGACAAAGCGTGGCCCCTTCTGAAGGGTCATGAGGTCCGTTTTGAGCGAGGAGCAGACATGCCTCCCTTGCGGTGTAAAAAACTTTCTGGTAGCAAGGTGGTATTGATGTATCAATGACCGGTAAACTTAGGCGCAGCCCCTGCGCGGTATCATTTTGAATAATAAAGGATGACACTTTGAGACTTTATGATGTAATTACTGACTGCATCCAGCTTAAATTAAGTGGAGCTGCAACAGATAATGTTATTCAATGCTTCGGTGGCAATATACTGACAAAAGAAAAGCCAGTTTTGGCAATCGAAGTTTCGAGCAAAGAAATATTGCTCTGGATGATGCAAGGAGCAACGAATGTACATGTTTATATCAGCGCAGGTACTTTTCATGTAAATGCAATGTATGCACCAACTGTCCGCTTTCCAGCAGCCAGAATTTATTTTATGAAATCAAAAGACCTTTTCTGGTTTGGCCATATTGGTGTTTATCTCGAACAACACGGAATCAAACTTACTCCAGTAGATGATGCCAGCTTCTCAAAGCTCATTGATGATACGGGGTATGTACAACGTTATAAGCCGTGGTGCGAAAAAAGGAAAGCTGACTCGAGATTATTCGATGGTCTACTAGGAGGGCGGTTTAAGAATACTGCTGTAGATCAAGCTATATGGCTATCCTCCGATGGAAAGTGCTTGGTTTGCGGTGAAAAAGCCGATCGCATGGCGACCAGTACTGTTTGGGGAAAGTCAGGGATGATGATTGGTATGCAGCTGTGTTTGACACATGAAGAGGAATCTCAGAAGCAATCAATTCTTCTCAACTATCTCTCGAATCATTTGGGTGGAATAGTTATGTTCTCAAATATGCGTCCACTGACTACTGAAGAAATGCTTGAGCAGACCTGCGAAATACTTAAAGTAAATTTCAAATGCACTATCATGAAAGTTGTAGGGGAAACTGTAACCGCCCGAAGACAGTCAGGGATCACCGTAGTAATCAGACACCAATCTCCGTCGAATTATGCCTATATAATAATGAGCCCTGAAGGAAAACAATTGTCTAGGGTCGATTCAGCCGATCATCACAAAATACCTTACGGCCCTGATCATGTACATTCTGATCTGCGTAAATCTACAAAAAATGTCGTCGAGACAAGCTTTACATACGGACATATTGGTCTAGATATGAAACTACTTTTAAAGCTGATCCAAGAGGCTGAAGATAAATTATAAGATGATCTAATGATGCTAGTAATGGCGGCTCCAGGCCCGCAGTCGATGGGCTGCTATAATATTATCTTCATCATCGTGCTCTATTGTGATAGGCATCCCTGATGATATTAAAACTGAATTAATTATTTCTTTAGGTGACACACTAACCTTGAGCGCGCCATCTATATCTCTTGCGTATATTTATCAGCAACATCTCTATTCCTTCTATTTATTGCCTTTTTTAATCTAATGACAGGAAGCTTGCTTTGTCTTGACCCCTTGACTTTCCAATGAGAAGTGTTTGAGTATCTTACGCTGTTTTGAAGATATTCTAAAATAGAAGCAAACTCCGAGTTCGACATATCAATAAACGATGTGTAAACCAAGTCTTCCCATGTGCAGATATCAATACGATATTATTATAATCTCTTAGGTTTTTTAGTATGTGATATATTAGTAATGACTTGACAGTGTAAGCAGACCCGTTTTAGTTCCACGCACTTTTTGAGAGTTCAGGCTTTTCGGCCATCAGCCGGTACTCTTCCGGTGTCAGGTTATTCAGGGATTCATGGGGCCGTTCGCTGTTATATTCAGCCAGCCAGCGCTCCGTAATTTCCCGTGCTTCATTCAGGGTCCTGAACAGATAAAAATCCAGTATTTCTGTCCGGTACGTCCGGTTAAAACGTTCAATAAAGGCATTCTGCGTTGGTTTCCCTGGTTTGATAAATTCCAGTATCACACCATGCTCTTCAGCCCACTGCGCCAGCGTCAGCGAGACCAGTTCAGGCCCGTTATCCATCCGCAATTTCAGCGGATAACCCCGGTTTGCCACGCTCCTGTCCAGCACCCTGATCACCCGCTGAGCCGGGATATTCAGGTCAATTTCGATCGCCAGTGCTTCGCGGTTAAAATCATCTACCACGTCGAAAGTCCGGAAGCGTCTGCCGCACACCAACGCATCGTGCATAAAATCGATGGACCAGCTCTGGTTCATCGCCTCTGGCGTCGCCAGCGGAGCCGGATTACTTACCGGCAGGCGCTGTTTTCCCTTACGACGAAAATTCAGTTTCAGCAGGCAGTAAATACGGTGAACTCTTTTATGGTTCCTGCTATTGCCCTGCCTGCGCAGCACCTGAAAAAGCTTTTTAAATCCGTATCGCGGATAGCGCTCAGCCGCCACGGTCAGTGCCATAATCACCGGCTCATCACGTCGTGTATCCGGCTGATAACGAAATACCGTCCTGCTCAGCGACAATGTCCTGCAGGCCTGACGTAAGCTCATGGCAAACTGCGCGGTCAGATAGCTGACCAGCTCACGCTTTATCGCTGGTTTTAAAGCTTTTTTTCAATAATGTCTTTCAGTGCACGGCACTCGAGACTCAGGTCCGCAAACATCTGTTTCAGCCGGCGGTTTTCATCCTCAAGGTCTTTCATCTTTTTGATATCAGAGGCTTCCATACCGCCAAACTTCGCTTTCCAGTTGTTGTACGAGGCCTCAGAGATCCCGGCCTCGCGGCAGACATCCTTGACAATAGGCATACCTCCCCGTGAATTAGGGCTTTCCTGCAGGAGTTGGGGTTAAGTAACACTGGTTTGATTCAAGTGTTTTCGGATGCTGTTGTTTTTGCCAACATTGAAGCTATATTAGTTCGCATTTTTATCTCTACTTTTTCCGCCATCTCTTCTATCAATTCTGGTAATTCTGCATGGTTATTTCTTGCGTTGTAAGGTATTACGATTAATTTTCTTAATCTCCTATGTATCTCTCTTATGTTTTGAGGTATGTTATTGCTGGTAATAATATAATGTGGCCGTGATCTAGGATAGCGATAAGCGTATAATTCCATTAATGAGGTGATTGCAGGATCATCCATTGAAAAACCTACAAAAAGGAATGTGTAGTTTAGTAATAATGAATCAAGGAATAGTGAGTAATTCTCGTTACCAAAAGCAAGCCTAATGTATTGTGAACGAGAGAATACAATATTGCTTACATCATCTATTGAACCGTGTATTTTTATTATATAAGAAGTATCATGCTCTTTTAAAACTTTAAAAATATCATTATCTACTTTAGAAATAACCTTAAAATGGCGATCGCCATCTGCTAATGAAGAAGTCCATGCACTTTCTATTAGCTTATCAAAGTTAGTGGTAAGTATTATTCTTTGGCCTAGTGATATCAAGGCCCTATGAAGACTTGAGGGTTGAGCTGCGCGACCATACTCTTCTGTAATTTTACGTTCCCACGACTCTCCATAATCTGCTTGTAATAATTCACATGCAAGAAGATAATCTTTGGAGGACAGTAATTTTTTGATTTGTTTCTTTAAAGATGGCTCTCTATCGTTAGATGCATCTTCTAAAAATGTTGGCCAACCTTTAAATCTATTATCGGCATCAAGGTTAACGCTTGAAGACACCCCTGCTCCTAAAAATAAAACTACTTTTTGCTGTGCAAGATCGTTTATTAAATCCTCATTATATATAGCCATAAACTATTTCTCGCCATTAGCAGTCTGAATGTTCTCTAAGTATCTTCTTGCAATATCTCGATAAAGTTCACGCGCGCTTTTTCTAAGTCTGGTGTAATTTCCTGTACCAGACACTGATATCATCGGAACGTGTTGTGATTGTGATTTCGGAGCTAAACTACCTAAATGACGTATATCTCCAAGGTGTGGGTTCATATCTTTTGATGCATAAAGTTTAGAAAGATGCTCAGTAATTTTAGAAGGAAACACCTCTCCAATGTCTTCATACGCCTTTACCCGACGTTTCGATTTTATTTCTTCCTCAGTATTCTCAAGCTGAATTGTATCGTATCCAGAGCGTTCTTTATGTTGTTGGGTGACGTAACCGAGAAACTTTAGTTTTCCTTGAGGTGATAATTGTGATAATTCGCTAGGTTCCTCTGAGAGCCGAATCCCTGTGTCTAATTCTTTTTTCCATATTGAAACCGTGGAGCCAATATTTTTAATAGCCCATAGTGAAAATACATCGATTGACATTGGGACGACAAAGAATTCCATTGCCAGTAATACTGCCCTGTTGATTGCGCCTAATGATGGTCCCATGTCAAAGAAAACAAAATCATAATTTAGCTCACGAGCTTTCTTAATTAACTCTGCAAATACAAAAGTTGTCCTAATTCCTCGCATCCCACCGCCTTTGGCATCTCGCCAGTCTCCAGCTAAAAGGTCTTCCTGTAAAGCAAGTCTAGGGTCACCGACAATTATGTCAAAACCGAAATTCTCTACATGCCTTATAGGGAGGTCACTTTCATATCCTTTACCAAAGGATAGTGGTCTTATTACTGTATAAATACTATCTGGATTTTCTTGCCCATATAAGTCCTGAGTTTCTTCATCACTTAATACATACTGCGTGAGATTACATTGAGGGTCGGCATCCACAATAAGAACTTTTGCACTAAAGTTTATTGATAGCTCTGCTCCTAAATTTGCTACTAATGTAGTCTTCCCAACCCCTCCTTTATTATTAAAAAAGCAAGTGGTTTGTGTTTTAAGCTTTTTTATTTGACTTATTAATAAATGGTCATGTTCAGTTAGTTCTATATTTGTATTTTTACTTCTACTTTTCCTAACCATAGCTTAGCTCCAGACATTAAATGAATTCACATTCAAAATAGCAATTTTTGCATAACTGTCATGAGGTTACAATCAAAAACATGCGCGAGTACCAAAAATCAGTTCAGAGTTCAGGAGCCCCGCAATTAATCCAGTCTTGGTAAAGCCGGAGGGCTTTCTTCGCTTTGATAGCGCTGCCAATAGGTAGCTTTGACTTTCCTCACATAGCGAGCATGGTCTTCCGCTTCTGGCACAGAGCAGACAGCTAACTGAGCCAAAGATCAGCCATGGCGAGGTGCGGGAATTTGAGTGTTGACCGCCCCGGACATCTGAACTTAGCTTTGGCATTACAGTGTAACATCTGAACTGGCTGGGCTTATGTGTTAGCGTTTTCCTGCTGCCTGGGGATTTTCGCCGTTGCGGCTTTTGACCTGCTGCTGGAGTAAATGAAGAACAGCGCGATACCCAGGCAGACAATGGCGCCGAGACGGCTCATCGAGAATGGAATCGACGCATTGCCCAGCCAGCCGAAGTTATCGATCAGCATGCTCATGGTTAACTGGCCAAAAATGACAGCGACCGTAGCAACTGCCGCGCCAATACGCTGGACGGCCAGTACCATAATGACGATATACGGTACGCCAAACATTGCGCCCAGCAGTTGCCATTTAGGTACCTCCATCAACGTCAGGGTGTGTTTGGGTTCGAAGAAAAAGATCAGCAGCCCCGTCACCAGTGCGCCAACAGAAAATGTCAGGAACGCGCTTTTGAATACGCCGACCTTGCTGCCCAGCTGGCCATTGATAGCCGCCTGGATACTCAGCATGGCGCCACCAGCGACGGCAAGAAGAATCATGATAATAGTCATAAAGTTAATTTACCCCTGTGCAACCATAACCAGCGCTGCAATGATGAAAATCAGCGCAATAATACGTTTACTGTCAATTTTCCTGTGCGACGTACCGAGCAGGCCGAAGTGATCAATAATCAGGCTCTTGAACACCTGGCCTGCCAGGATGCCGATCATAGTCATGGCGATGCCGATTGCCGGCGTTACCACGGTCAGGATGATGACGTAAATCGGCCCAAGCACGCCGCCAAGTAGCTGCCACGCTGGTTGCGCAAAGAATGACGGGCTGTTACGCGGGCTGAAAAAAAGCATCAGCAGGAAGGTCAGCGCCGCGCCCACGCCAAATATGCTGAAGGTCGCCCAGAGGTCACCGACCTCCTCACCCAGTGGCCCGAGCAATCCTGCCTCTATGGACAGTCCCATGCCTCCGGCAATGACGATAAAAATCAATATTAGTTGCATAGCAATCAATCTCCCGTAGTTCAGGCGGAGAAGATTACGACTTAACATGGATGTGAAAAATGCCATAATGAGATAAACACCTGTGCAGGATATGCATTAATGAATGAGCTTGGGAACATCAGTATTCGCGCCCTGCTGATTTTTATAGACGTTTATGAAACGCAGAATTTCTCGGTGGTGGCACGGCGGGAAGGGATATCTGCCTCTCAGGTTTCGCGCGTCATCCATCAGATGGAGGATGTGCTCGGGCAGCAGCTTTTTTACCGCAATACCCGGGCGATAATCCCTACGGAAAGCGGCCATCTTTTTATCCGCTATGCGCGAGCGATGACGGGCAGCATGGAAGAGGCGCGGCGGGAACTCAATGAGAGAACGCTTGAGCCTTCCGGAATGGTCCGCATAAACGCACCGGTGTTCTTTGGACAGCGCCATGTCGCACCCGCGTTACCCGGCCTGACGGAGCGATATCCGAAGCTTAGTATTGAGCTTACGCTGACTGATGATTACATCGATCCGCACCGGGAGCCGGCTGACGTGATTTTCCGGATTGGCGTGCTGACGGATTCCGCCTTTCATGCGCGCGTGTTTGGCCAGCAGTTCTATCATCTTGCCGCGTCACCGGATTACATCCGCCGGCACGGCATGCTGGGATCACCCGAAGAGCTCGCGCGACATCAATGCCTGGTCTATCGCGGTTCGTCAGGACCAAACCAATGGCTGCTGCGCAGGCACGGAGAGGAATGGGTGCACTATCCCGTCTCGCCCCTGATGTCATCGAATAATGCGGAAACCCTGCTGATTGCCGCACTCGGGGGGATGGGGATTGTGCTGTTTCCTGACTGGCTGATTGGAGACCGGCTGAAGAGCGGCGAGCTGGTCGGACTGCTGCCGGAACTGGATACATCCATAAAAACAGAGCCACAGCACATCGCGGCAATCTATCCGAATGCCCGCCACCCTCCGCTGAACGTGCGGGCGATTATCGATTACTACCTGGACGCGTTCGGTTCACCGCTTTACTGGCAGTCTGAATAAGACAGGCGACTTTATGGCTCGTCTCGAAGTTAACTTACGTTTCTGGCACAGAGCAAACGCGTTAAATGCGCTTAAGGTCTGTTTTGAGCGAAGAACGGACCACACTATCTAAAGAAAGATAACGCTGATAATGTTGGGACCGCTCATGTTAAAAAAGGTATGCCATTTCTTTTCATTGACGATAACGAAGGGATTTTCATGGTTGAGGTTGAGGAAATAAAAAAGAAGTATCCCGGCGCAGACGCCTGGCAAATGGGTGACAGTCCGGAGCTGGCTAACGAGCTTGCGGAACTGATCAAAAAAGGGATCAAAACGGCCTCTTGCGGATCTTTTGCCTCTTACCAGCATGAAAAATCTGCTCCGAGGATAGGGAGTTATCACATTATTCTTGATGGCCAGAATGTTCCAGTTTGCGTGATCAGACTGATTTCGATGCAGCTGGTTCGTTTTTGTGATGTGACTGAAGCGTTCGCCCGCAAAGAAGGTGAAGGCGATTTAAGCCTTGAATACTGGAAGAAAGAGCATCAGAGATTTTTCAGCTCTGAAGGTCATTTTTCTGAGGATATGGAGTTGATCGCAGAAGAATTTGAAGTGGTTGAGGTGCTGTAAGGCAAGGGCAACGGGTTGACGTTTTATCACTGGCCACTGATAACACTGTTCGCTTCTGGCGCGGAGCGGACAAGCTGTCGAGCTAAAGGTCCGCATTGAGCAAGGAGCGGACGTGCCAGCTATAATTGGTAATAAAATGAGAGTAGAACTATTCTGATTTGTTTAAAAAAACATTTTTATATCCAAGGGCAAAATATTTTTATGCTATCTTACATGCTATCTCAATATGCCAGGCTACCTGTGCCTGAAGTTACTCTACGTTCATGGTTAAAACAATGGTTGTCAGAGCAGGAATCGAGGTGTACGGACAGAAGTTTCTCGGCGCGATTTCCCTGGAGAGAAACTGGATTATGTCAGGAATATTTTTTACAACGAAAACTCAAAATTGATGGAAAGCAATTTCTTACTGGCCCCCGTTATCAGGGCGGAAATATTAACAAACCTTTTATTGATATTGTAGGTATGGATTCTGACCTAAATCATACTGCATTAGAACTCATTAGTAAGGAATGGTCACAACTCAGAGCTCAGTATGTCCGCATTCTTGTGCCAGGCCAGTCCTTCCCGCAGGGTATTCCCGACCAGTATATATATGCCACGTCTTTTTCTGAACCCCCTGAATTCAATGATAAATCTCTTACTTTGCAAGTGGCGACATACGAAGATTTTGACTGGTGTTGTCAGGCTCTGGGCGATGCCTATAAGCATACATGGCAGACAGTTCGTGAACTGTCTGCAAGTAATTTGGTAGCAGTTGATGACGAAGAGTTGTGTGACCATATTTCTGAGAGAGAAGTATATATTATCTATGAAAACGATGTTCGCGCCGGGTTGCTAATATGCCAGAAAGGAAACCTCGCTTTTCTGAGAGGATATCGTATTACTGACAAAGTAATACTTCCTGCTTTTCGTGGTCGATCATTGTCGGCCCGAGCGCAACGCCTGCTGTACCGATTATTAACTCATTCCGATTCGGAACTATCTTTGTATATGGGCACAATTATTCCGGAGAATATACCCTCGATGAAAACTGCAGAAAGAGCGGGACGAACTTGCATCCTAAGTTATCAATTTCTACCCATCTGCAGAACCCACGATTAACATCAACGCTAATTTATCTTCAGCCTACTTCCGCTTTTGGCACACAGGGGATGTCCAGGGCCCGGGAGTACTCACCTGGACGCATTAATGGGCAGGATGTGATTGTTGCGCAGGCTATCATATGGCCTGAGGTACAGCAGAATCAGGCTTCGTAGCAATGAGTCGGCTCACAGCGTCCGGAATCCACCCGGTGCCGTAAATCACCGTAAGGTCTGTCATAAGGTAATTTCATCACGTATCGCGACACCTTTTTTCTTCACGCAGGCCTTCTCTTTCACGGTTTGTCAGAACTGTGGACCGCAGTAATCTCCACTTCGTGCTTTAATCAATGAGAGTGTATCGGGTGCAAATTAAACTACCTTTCTCAACAGCAAAGGCGGGATACCCCTACCCTCGCAGGGTTTCTGCGTCTGGTAATATGCCCATGACAGTCTCAAAGACCGCTTTGAGGGTTTCCCGGTTTAAGGCACAAAATCGCGTGGCGTTGACCCCAGAATGCAGCGAAAAGCAGCGGTAAAGGCCGCCGGGCATGAGAAACCAAGCTGGTAAGCGACCTGTTTGATTGGAACGCCGTTCGCGAGAAGATCCAACGAAGCGCAAATTCTGGCTCTCTGCTTCCATGTTCTAAAACTAAAGCCTGTATCCTTCATAAACAATCGGGAAAAGGTCCGTTCCGACATGGCCGACATAAAAGCCAGCTCGCTCAGCGATGCTTCCCAGCGCTGATTGACCAGGAGCGATCTGGCCGCGCTGAATAATCGCTCATCATTCGGCATGGGAAGCGCCATCGTTAAAGGTGGAGCCTCGCTGAGAATTTCCAGAAGCAACAAAGCTATCTTCCGTTGACTCGGTCTGGCGTAGTCCTCACTGAACAGCCCAGCGATAAGTTCTTTGACTAACGGCGTAGCCGTGATCACATGTACCTGCTGACTCTTCGTAAAGCTCGTACATTCTGCAATAAGGCTACTGCTGAAATAGATCGCCCTGAGATCGGTTTGTGAAAGCAGATGGTAACTATGGATATGCAAAGGCGGTAGCCATAATGCCCGCTGAGGAGGGATCACCCAACGGTCACTCTCTGTTTGCACCAACATAACCCCTCTGGTGGCGAAGAGTAGCTGCCCCTCAACATGATGATGGGGAGGATCTACCTCGCCGCGTTGATAGCTTATCGCAGTACTGGACCAGCCTGTGGCTTCATCATGTCTTGGCGCTTTATCTATACTACCTGGCATTTCAGATTTAGCCCCTGCCATTATCATATCGAAACTGGAACCACCCGGAGTAGAGCCTTAGGCAATGGGTGCGTGACTTATCATTCTGATCATCAAAGATATTACAGGAGCTTAACCTCATGCGTGTACACTTTATCGTACATGAAAGTTTTGAAGCCCCGGGCGCATATGAAACCTGGGCAATAAACCAGGGTCATGATATAACTTACTCACGCGTCTATGCAGGCGATCGGCTACCTGCTGACGCCGAAGGCATCGATTTTCTTATCGTTATGGGCGGTCCGCAAGATCCGAACACCACGCTTGAAGCATGCCCGCACTTTAATGCTAAAGCGGAACAGACGCTGATTGCTTCCGCGGTTAAAACCGGTAAGGCGGTGATCGGTATCTGCCTGGGTTCACAGCTAATCGGTGAAGCGCTGGGCGCGCCCTTCTCTCATAGCCCGGAAAAAGAGATTGGTAAATTCCCGATCACATTGACCGAAGACGGCAGGAAGGATGAGATGTTCTCTCACTTTGGGAAAACACTGGCAGTGGGTCACTGGCATAACGACATGCCAGGTTTGACGCCAGAGGCCAAAATTATTGCTTACAGCGAAGGCTGTCCGCGGCAGATCGTTGCCTATTCAGACCGCGTCTTTGGTTTCCAGTGCCACATGGAGCTCACATTGGACGTTGTAGAACGGTTGATCGCTCATTCTGAGAAAGACCTGAGCCGTGCAGCAGAATATCGTTTCGTTGACACGCCTGAAGCGCTCCGGGCGCACGATTACAGTGAAATGAATCAAGTACTTTTTGGCTTTTTGGATAAGCTGGAAGTACGTTACAAAGCAGCGCAAGCATAATGTCATGCTCGGTGAGCTTGCCATCGGTTTTGATTTTAATGTCCGCTCCTGGCACAGAGCGGACAAACTAACTGATTTGAAGGTCCGCTATGAGCGAACAGCGGACATCGTGACTCGAACAGGATTCATGCTAAGATGAAAAGGCATTTAATTGCCAGAAGTTGGCGAAGCCAATGAAAGGGATACGTAATGTTTACCCCAGAGTTTATAAATGAAGAACGCGGCGAATTTCTCCTTGTGGCCAACCACGCTCTGGCATCACCGGAATCGATAAAACTCAGTATTGCATACAATATTGCCAGAATAAGCTGGGGGCTATCGCAGCTTCCACCGCACATTCAAACTTGCCGGGTCGTCTATGACATCAGAGGGCAATCCATCCCAGATCAGGTTCAGGCCCAGATCAGGTTCAGGCCCAGATCAGGCAAGCACTTGAGCAGATAGCCATGGTGGAGTTTAAGAGCTGATGGGACTTCAGTTAATTATCAAAGCAGAACGTAACAAGATAGAAAAAGCATTGGGATCGCTGACACCAGAATGTGAAATATTCCCGGTCGCTGAAGGCCTTTTCGGTATTTCCATTTCGGAGCGAAGTCTCTCATCCGCGGGTGAATCTGCAGTTCTAAAAAAACTTGAACCACTCACACGTTTTGACCTGTGGCAGGGAGCCTGGCAAGAACCCAGGCGACGTTGGTTTTGGTGAGTTTCAGCGCTGAGTGAGATGGGGAAGTCGCATTGCGTGCTGGACGCAGATCGCCTGTCTTCATTAGCAAAGCGGCTTAAGGCTCTCAGTACTCAGATATGAATGTCCGCTCCTGGCACAGAGCGGACATTCCCCTTTGCCGACGTGAAAACCGCTATTGTCTGACCTCATTCTGGTCAGCCAGATGTTCTGTACCGTCGCCCTGCCGGCGGCCTCTATCTCAGTAAAACCTGAATCAACTGCACGACGATATACACTCCCGCTACCACCTGTATGATCCGAAACCCCCATCTCAGATAGCGCCATTGATGGCGTTCGCTGGCATCAGCGGCTTCAATGGCGGGATCATAACGTTTTCTTTTCCTGGTTCTGAATGTATCGAATCCCCACAGGATGAGAAGAAAGATGATGATGATTTTTTCAACGATAAGATGGTTCACAAAGAGAGACTCCGGTCTTCTCACGGTTACAGGCAGAATAGATAAACCGCCTGGATGTAGCCACCACTAAATGTAGGGGTACCTGAAGACGCAAGCCAGGCATTCCCGGATTGTCTGTCTTATGACTACGTTAGCGCATAGCAACGCCATAAAAGCGACATTCATTTCCGACACATGCTGCCGGAGTCCCCTTCCCCGACGCATCAGGCTGGGTGATAAAACGATGGCGGCTGCCCGGTCACGCGGCGGAACATGGTGGCGAAAGAGGACGCATTATCGTATCCAAGAGATAATGCCACTTCGTTCACCGGTTTCCCTGCTATCAACCATGCCAGGGCGCTCACCACGCAGGCTCGCTGACGCCAGGCGGAAAATGACAGGCCCAACTGCTTCAGGAAATGCCGGCGAAAGGTGCTCTGGCTCATAAACAGCGCCCTGGCCCAGCGTGCCGCAGGATCATGGATAGAGGGGTTAAGCAAAAAAGCCTGACAAAGCGCCAGCAGCGCCGGATGCTGCGGCAACGGAATGTCAAATTCGCGGACCGGCATGGCGGCCAGTTCCAGCAACATCAACTGTATCAGCGTGCGATCGCGTGGGCTGTCGTACAACGGTGGTAAATCCACAGCCTCAAGCAGTAGCTGGCGCAACAGCGGCGAGACGCTGATCACTTCACAACGACGGTGTTTAATGAAAGCGGCCACATAATCTGGCTCAATATATAAGCTACGCGTGGTCACCCCCACAAATCTGACGGCGTGCACGGTTTCAGGAGGGATCCAGACAGCATGTTGCGGAGGAACCACCCATTCTCCGTCCTGAGTGGTGACATACATCAGTCCGGTCGCGCCATACAGCAGCTGTGCGCGACGATGCTGGTGCGGTGGCAGTATATACCCTTGCGCATAGTCATTGCCTAACGCCACCACTTCGCGATCGAGCCGATCGACCTCGTCAATTTTTACGTTGCGCACACCTGCCCCCCTCTGACCGATTTACAAAGGTAATTGAGCGCTACGCAAATGGGAAGCCGTACGCGACCGGTATAAGCTGCTCGCTCATTTTCAGGGCGGGGATATTCTCTTGAATGATATCGTTATTATTGCGCTGGCAGGCTTTACGACCGGCATTACCACCGTGCTGTTCGGCTTCGGAGGGGGCTTTGTGGTGGTGCCCTTTGTCTATCAACTGATCCTTCGGCAGCCGGAACTCGCGGGAAACGCCATGCATGTCGCGGTGGCTACCTCAACGGCGGTGATGATATTTAACGCCGGCTGGGTCAGCTATCGAAACTGGCGGGCGGGTAAGCTTGCCGCGCAGACGCTGTTTCCGTTGTTATGGTTTATTGCCATGGGGGCGGTGGTCGGCTCCTGTCTGGCGGGGATATTGAGCGAGAAGATCGTTCGCGCGCTGTTTATTCTCTATATGCTGGCAACCATCAGCGATTGTTTGTTGCGCAAAGGTTTCTTCAGGGGCAGCGCTCGGCGTCGGCTGTCCCTGCCAGTGGTCACTGGCGGCGGTATGGTTATCGGTATGATTGCCGCATTGCTGGGCGTGGGCGGCAGCGTCATGACGGTGCCCCTGCTACGGCGACACGGGTATGAGATGCAGGAGTGCGTTAGCGCATCCAACCCGCTTTCTTTGCCCGTGGCGCTATGCGGGGCTGTGACCTATGCCGTCATTGGCTGGCACAGCATTCCGCTGAGCGGATTTCTGGGGTTTATCAGTCTGAAAATTTTAGGCCTGCTCGTCCTGACCGGCTGGGCCGGGATAGTGTTTAGCCGCCGGGCAATCCCTGCGGTACCTGATGTATGGTATGCACGCATCTATGTGCTGCTGCTGTACCTGGTACTCCTCGCCATGCTCATTCAATAATCAAAATACATCCTGGTGAACCGGTTCAACAGACGCGACCGGGCGATACCCTCTCCCCAGGGAGAGGGCCAGATGAGTGGCAGCAAGCTACCCGCGATACGGATGGGTTTCGCGCCAGTGGTCGGCGATCTGCTGCCGGGTGCAGACCCACACCTTGTCGTGCTGCTGGATATAGTCAAGGAAACGCTGCAGCGCACGGAAACGGCCCGGACGCCCAAGCAGTCGGCAGTGCATCCCCACGGACATCATCTTCGGCGCGGTTTCACCCTCGGCGTACAGCACGTCAAAGCTGTCTTTCAGATAGGTATAAAACTGCTCCGCGGTGTTGAACCCCTGGGCGGTGGCGAAGCGCATGTCGTTGGCGTCGAGGGTATAAGGCACGATCAGGTGCGGCCGCTGGCTGCCGTCGCTGCAGGCCACTTCGCTCCAGAAAGGTAAATCATCGCCGTAATAATCGCTGTCGTAGTCAAAGCCGCCGTGCTCCACCACCAGCTGGCGGGTGTTGGGGCTGTCGCGGCCGGTATACCAGCCGGTGGGCGGTTTGCCGAACAGGTCGGTCAGTACCTGCACCGCTTTTTGCAGATGCGCGCGCTCCTCGGCAATATCCATGTGCTGATAGTGGATCCAGCGCCAGCCGTGGCTGACCACATCGTAATCCGCAGCCTTGATCGCCGCCACAATCTCCGGGTGCCGCGCCAGCGCCATCACCACGCCGAAGACCGTCAGCGGCAGCCCGCGCTGGCTGAACTCACGATGGATGCGCCAGAACCCAGCCCGGCTGCCGTACTCATAGAGTGAGTCCATCGACATATGGCGTGCCGGGTAGCTGGCGGCGCCAATAATATCGGACAGGAACTGTTCCGACCCCGCATCGCCATGCAGGACGTGATTCTCAGCGCCTTCCTCGTAGTTGAGGACGAACTGCACCGCGATCCGCGCCCCGCCCGGCCAGCGCGCGTGCGGCGGCTGCCCTGCATAGCCTCGCAGATCGCGAGGATAGTGCTCCTGGTTCTCTACCATCTCCTGCCCCTTTTAAAATGGATTTAACGACTGAAACTGTCCGCTTAACGCTTTTTTCTCCGGGAACGCTAAGTCCCCGTGCTTGCTGGTCGCCAGGCCCAGCGCGACCAGTGACTCCACCATCTTCACCGCCGCGCTGACGCCATCGATCACCGGCACCCGCAGCTCGCGGGTCAGCTCCTGCGCCAGGGTCGCCATCCCGCCGCAGCCAAGGACAATCGCCCCGCTACCATCCTCTTTCAGCGCGCGAATGCAGCGCTCACGCACTTTCTCCTGCGCCAGGCCGCTGCCGTCTTCCAGCGCCAGCACCGGCAAATCAATGGCGTGCAGCGCCGCGCAATGTTGATGAAATCCGTACTGGTGCAGCAAATGACGGGCGATGATCAGCGTGCGCGGCAGCGTTGTGACAATGGAGAAACGGGTGGCAACCATCGTCGCCATATGCATCGCGGCTTCCGCAATGCCGATCACCGGCCCCTGGGCCAGCTCCCGCGCCGCCAGCAGCCCCGGGTCGCCGAAGCAGGCGATCACATGCCCATCCACTCCCTGCTCGCGCCCGGCCTTGATCTGCTCCAGCACGCCGACCGCGGCGATGGCTTCGTCAAAGTGGCCCTCAATTGACGGCACCCCGGCACGGGGACAGACCGCAAGGATCTCGGTACCCGGCGCAGCGACCGCACGCGCGGCGGCGCCTATCGTTTCAGTCATCGCCAGGCTGGTATTGGGGTTGATCACTTGTATACATATGGCAGACATCACGGCTCCTTGTGGCCGGCGAACAGCCGGGAAAAATCAGGCAGGCTGACGCCATCGCGCTCGAAGCACAGGCTGGCGACAATATGATCAAAATGGTGCATCAGCGCCTCGCTGAGCGGCTGCAGGGCTTTATCCCGTAGCAAACCCACCAGCTGCTGATGATCGTCGCAACGGCAGCCCTGTCGCCAGGGAGCGCCCCAGGCGGCAATCACTAAAGAGGAGCGCTGGCTGAGGCGGGTCACCATCTCGGTGAGCACCGGGTTGCCGGAGATAGCCTGCAGCTGAATATGAAAGTCAGCGGAGTGGCGGATCGCCGCCGGGCCGTCGTGCGCCTCATGGGCCTGCTGTTCACGCTGAATAATGTTCTCCAGCGCCGCCAGATGCGGCGGCTGGCAGCGCGCGATCACATCCGGCAGATTAGCGACCTCAAGCAGCGCCCGGGTACGAAAGATCGCCTGGGACTCTTCCACGCTCGGGCTGGTGACGTGTGCACCACGTTTGGGCGTTAACGTGACCAGTTGCACAGCGGCGAGTCGTTGCAGCACCTTTCTGATGCCGGTGCGACTCACGGCGAACACCTCCGCCAGCGCCTCTTCCGGCAGTTTGCTGCCCGGCGGCAACTGATGTTCGACGATGGCCGTCATCAGCGCCTGGTAAATGCTTTCGTCCTTGTCCTGCAGCGCTGGCGCGGCCTGGAGACGATGTTCATTATTCATTAACCCACTCCGGTTTCACTTATCGATAGCAGATCGTATACATAAAATTTATTTTTTGTATACAAGATTCATCATTCTGGCCTGGATCCTGCAATAGCCTCAGCAATCCATTTCACAGGGTTTTCATTCAGAGGAGCAGGTTTCATGCCACATTCATCCCACACGCAGCAGACGAAGACTCACGAGGCGGCCGCCAGCTACAGTCCGCGGCTATGTAATGAGGATCTGGCGCCCACCCGCGACCAGAACTGGAGCTGGTACAATATTTTTTCATTCTGGATGTCGGACGTGCACAGCATGGGCGGCTACGTAGTAGCGGCGAGCTTCTTTACGCTTGGACTGGCCAGCTGGCAGGTTCTGCTCTGCCTGCTGGTCGGCATCTGTATTGTGCAGCTGTGCGCTAACCTGGTGGCGAAGCCGAGCCAGATGGCCGGGGTGCCATACGCCGTTATCTGCCGTCAGGCGTTTGGCGTCTTCGGCGCCAATATCCCGGCGGTGATCCGCGGGCTGATCGCGTTCGCCTGGTACGGTATTCAGACCTATCTGGCGGCGAATGCCCTGATGCTGGTTCTGCTCAAGTTCTGGCCCTCCCTTGCCTCGCTGACCAGCAGCAGCTTTCTCGGGCTGTCAACGCTCGGCTGGCTGTGCTTCGCCACCATGTGGCTGCTGCAGGCGATGGTGTTCTGGCATGGCATGAACGCCATCAAACGCTTTATCGATATCGCCGGTCCGGCGGTTTATGTGGTGATGCTGGCGCTGGCCGGCTGGATTGTATACAAGACCGGTCTGGATGGGATCTCCTTTACCCTCGCCAGCAAATCCCTGAGCGCCGGCGAGCAGACCTGGCAGATGATCACCGCCACGGCGCTGGTGGTCTCCTACTTCTCCGGGCCGCTGCTTAACTTCGGTGACTTTTCCCGCTACGGCAAAAGCATGGGCGAGATCCGCCGCGGTAACCGCTGGGGTCTGCCGTTTAACTTCCTGCTGTTCTCGGTGGTCACCGTGGTGATTGTCTCCGGCACCCAGTCGCTGTTCGGCAAAATGATCACTGACCCGATCGAAACCGTCAGCCGCGTGGGTAACGATCTGGCGGTGGCCATTGGCCTGCTGACCATGATTACCGCCACCATCGGCATTAATATCGTGGCTAACTTCGTCTCTCCGGCCTTCGATTTTTCCAACTGCGCGCCACAGAAAATCAGCTTCCGTACCGGCGGGATGATTGCCGCGGTGGGATCGATACTTCTGACGCCGTGGAATCTGTTTAACTCGCCGGAGCTGATCCACTATACCCTCGACGTACTGGGCGCCTTTATTGGCCCGCTGTTTGGTATTCTGATCGCCGACTTCTACCTGATCAAACACGGCCGGGTGTCGGTGGACGATCTGTTTGACGATACGCCGAAGGGCAAATACTGGTACCGCAACGGCTTTAACCCGAAAGCGATTGCCGCCCTGCTGCCGTCGGTGGCCCTGGGGCTGATCATCAGCTTTATTCCGGCCCTGCATGAAGTGGCGAACTTTAGCTGGTTTATCGGGGTCTTCCTCGGCGCCACCCTCTACCGCTGGTTGGCCCGCGACGAGCGTGAAGCACAGGCGACCGCAGCCTTTCATTCCGGCGCGGTAGCGCAAAAAGAGTAACCCTCCCCACCTGCCGCGGCGTCTGGCCGCGGCAGGCTGCAAACTGGCACCAATCTTGCTGTTTATCACTATTCCCAGGCGTTAAGAGAAGGCAGGTTCGATGATGGATTACCAGACCGCGGTACGCGGTGCATTTTTTGATATTGCCGGCGTGGCAGAGACCCCGGATGAGGTGGCTGCTCAGGCCCGTTATCTCGATGATGGCCTGTTGTTCTTGCGGGACGGGAAAATTATCGCGCTGCTGCCATGGCAGGAGGGCGAAGCCTTTCTGCATCCACTGAAGGGTTATGTCGATCAGCGAGGCAAGCTGCTGCTGCCCGGGTTTGTCGATACCCACATTCACTATCCGCAGACTGAAATGATCGGCGCCTTTGGTGAACAGCTGCTGGAGTGGCTCACCACCTACACCTTCCCGGTGGAGAGCCAGTTTGCCGATGCGGATTACGCGCAGGAGATAGCGCAGTTTTTTGTTAACCAGCTGATTAGCCATGGCACCACCACCGCGCTGGTGTTTTGTACACTGCACCCGGCTTCGGCCGAGGCGCTGTTCAGCGAGGCGCTGCGTCTGAATATGCGGCTGATCGCCGGCAAAGTGATGATGGATCGCCATGTGCCGGATTATCTGTGCGAAACCGCCGGGGAGAGTTACGAGCAGACCCGGGAGTTAATCCTCCGCTGGCATCAGCGCGGGAGGCTGGGCTATGCCATCACCCCGCGCTTTGCCCCTACCTCGACACCGGCATTGCTGGAGGCCGTGCAGCGCCTGCGGACTGAGTTTCCCGACACCTGGCTGCAGACACATCTCAGTGAAAACCGCGAGGAGATCGCCTGGGTTAAACAGCTGTGGCCTGAGCATGAGCACTATCTGGATGTCTATCATCACTATCAGCTCACCGGCGAACGCAGCGTATTTGCTCACGGGATCCATCTCGATGATGCCGAGTGGCAGTGCCTGCATGACACCGGGTCCGCCGTCGCCTTCTGTCCGACCTCGAATCTGTTTCTCGGCAGCGGACTGTTCCGCCTGCCCGCCTGCTGGCAGCACCAGGTGCGGATGGGCATCGGCAGCGACGTCGGGGCTGGCACCACCTTCAGCATGCTTCGGACGCTGGGCGAGGCCTATAAGGTAGGACAACTGCAGAGCTATCGCCTGCGCGCCAGCGAGGCCTTCTATCACGCCACCCTCGGCGGGGCGCGCGCCCTGCGGCTGGAGGATAAAATTGGCAATTTTCAGCCGGGCAAAGAGGCAGATTTTGTGGTGATTGACCCGGCGGTCACCCCGCTGCAGCGTCTGCGCACAGGCCGCTGCCATGACATTTATGAGCAGTTGTTCGTGCTGATGACCCTGGGAGATGAACGCAATATCAGCGAGACGTGGGTGAATGGCGAGCGGGTGTGGTGTCAGGATTGACTCTCACCCTGGCCCTCTCCCAAAGGGAGAGGGAACCGTCCGGTCATCGTTGCGACGCTGGCACGCCTCCAGGTCCTCTCCCGGGGGGCCTGTGAATTGCCTGGCACCAGAATTTGGGTAATCAAAAACTCATTGCCAGGCCTACGCCATAGCCCGTGGTGTTATTGCCGAACATATAGCGCGCCACCAGTCGGGTGCGGGTGATAAAGACCGGGTATTTACTGCTGTCCAGCTCGAGGCCAACCCCCAGGGAGGTCAAACCGGTAAAGCCCAGCGCCCCTCGCTGCTCGCCGAGAAATTCAGTATGCGCCCCCTCCAGCACATAACGCAGCGGGTTGCCCAGCAGCGTCCAGTCGGCTATCGGCGCGCGGCGGCGCAGATACAGGCCGAGATTCTCCGCGCTGGCCTCGCCCTGCACCACCTCGGCGCTACTGCCGAAACTTTGCAGATGCATATAGGAGTAACGCAGTTCGGCATCAATATCCTGGGTGGCAGAGAAGCGTTCGTAATCCAGCATCAGTGCCCCGCCCAGCCCCCAGGCGTTGAACCGACCGCCGTCGAGAAATTGCAGATCGGCGTTGGTTTTTCGCTCAATTGCCCAGCTACCAATACGCGCATCGCTGGCCAGGGTACCGAGCATCACATTGACGATCGGCCGCAGCACCAGGTTGCCTCCGAGGCTGTCCCGGTGCAGCGAAAAATCCCAACCGACGCCGCCGGTGGTGGTCAGACTGTTCCATTTGGTCGGCACATTCCGCGTCTGTTCGCCATTGCTGACCACAAAGCGCGGGTCGTAACGGCTGTAACCCATCGTACCTTCAAGGTACAGAGGAAACGACTCGCTGAGAGTTGCCCCGCCGCCAAACTGGGTGATGGCCAGATTATGTTTGTCGTTGCTGCCGGAACCAATGTTGAGATCGCTGGCGGTCACGTCAGGGACGACGGTATAGCTCATCAGAGTCAATACGGCATCGGCACGCTGTTTGATGGCGTGGCCGTTCGCCGCCAGCGTCGCTGGCGCGGAAAGCGAAAGTACCGACAGGAGAACGAAAAGACGCACCATATGTCGTTTGCCACCTCAGCGACAGGCTAACAATATTGCCACCTAAATCAGCAGGCTGGCGTTCACTCAGTATAGTCGGTGAGTCAGCCTGCGCGTCCGGCGGGGAGAAAAAGCATCGGGCTGGTCAGGCCGCGCCTCCGCGGCTATGCAGCAGTTCCACATTTTCAAACGGCAGGCGCGAGACCCGGTTGCGCCCACCATTTTTGGCCACATACAGCGCTTTATCGACGCGGGAAAAAAGCTGATCAATCGCTTCCCCGTCATGGTGTTCGGCCACGCCGATGCTCACCGTCACCGACAGCGTCTGATACTCGCTGACCGCCTGGCGGATCCCTTCCGCCAGTATCAGGGCGCGCGCAATCGGCGAATGGGGTAAAAAGAGCAGAAACTCTTCTCCCCCCCAGCGATAAATTTTATCTTCGCGATCCACCGACGTTTCCAGAATGCGGGAGATCACCAGCAGGACTTCATCCCCTTTTTGATGACCGTGAATATCATTAATGCTCTTGAAATGATCGATATCGATTAACAGCAGACAAAAGCCTTGCGCGATAAATGACGGCGCCTCGACGAGGCGATAAAATTCACGGCGATTAAGCAATCCGGTGAGCGGATCGTGGGCGGCAGAGAATTCCAGCTCTTTTTTCAGATGCACTTCTTCGGTGATATCGTGAATAATGCATAGCATCAGTCGAATATTATAAAGCACTACGGGCCCGGCATAGGTTTGGACATGGCGCAGCGTACCGTCGGCTAAAATATGCGTAAAATTAAGCGGTTTATGCCCGCCTGGCATATTAGCAATATTATTCATGATGGGGATCACGTCCCGACCAAGGGTATTAATTTGCCAGGTATGTTTATTGCGCATTTCCTCATCGGAATAATGATAAAAACGCAGCGCCGCAATATTGGCATCGACAATTCGACCATCCTTACTGGGATCGATCAATAGCATCGGCGCGGTATTGGTCATAAAAAAACGGGCAAAAAAACCATTGTTGCGTCGCTGATAGCGGCGGGAGCCGGTATGAATGGATTGATTTTGCGCCAGCAGCTTCACGGCTTCAAACAGCAATAAGGTACCGCTGTCGTCGGTGTCGACCAGGGTGGTTTTACAATATACCGACTGCAGGCCCTTGCCCGTCTGTAACGTCCAGACTTCAAATATCTCGGTCATCGTATCGAGATAGCGAAGATAATGTTGTAACTGCGTTTCAGGACAGGTCGAATAGATACCGTTACGCATCTCCTTCAGCGACATATCGCCGCTCAATGTCCGGGAAGCCGGATTGGCATAGACCACACTTTCAGTAAAAGGATGGACTACCCATATCGGGGTACTTAATACATCAAAAACAGCCAGTTCTTTTAATAACATACAGGCCCCAAACCGACCAATTCCCGGCGCAGAAGCGACACATAACGATATGCGTCCCTGACGCTGGTATAAAGTGATAACAAAACAACCGAATAGCCTTAATGACGCGCGTGCGCGGCAAGTATAGTCGATTCTGCACGCAGCGACGCCCACCCGAGGCGACTTTGCGCGTGGTTTAACCGTCTGGATGCGATAATGTCTTTTTTATTAATTCTATTTCAACAGCATAGCAGCAATACCAGAACTGGTAGTCGCTTTTGATCACAGAGTGTGTCTATCGGTCTTCTCGCCCGTTGGCTGCGTATTGGCTTTGTCCAGGATGCCCGCATTGCGGCTTTTATGCCCAGACTAATCGTGATAGTTTCTATCATAACTCTCATCACAAACGGCCATCATAGTGAAAAAATCCGCTACTAAAATCACGCTTGCCGATATCGCACGTGAAGCCAACGTCGGTATTGCCACCGTCGACCGGGTGCTCAACAAGCGTGCGGCGGTGAAGGAGTCCACGGCATTGAGCGTACTGGAGGCGGCACGACGACTGGGGTTTACCCTCGAGCAGCCTCACTATCGTCTGGCGGCGGGTAAAGCGCCGGTCACGGTCAGAATGGGGTTTATTCTGCTGCAGGAGACCCACTCCTTCTACCTGCCGCTGGCCCAGGCGCTGACGCGAGAGGCAGCCCCATGGCTACCGGCGGGCCAGGTGCCGGTGATACTGCATTTTGCCATCGATGCGGTGGAAGCGATGGCTCAGGCCATTCACCGGCTAAGTGATGAGGTGGACGTGTTAGGCCTGGTGGCGCTGGACCATCCGCTGATTCGCCACGCAGTCGCCCGGGCCGCCGCCCGCGGCGTTCGCGTGTTCACCCTGCTTTCGGATCTGTCGGTCCCTCAGCGCAGCGGATATATCGGCCTCGATAATCAAAAAGCCGGGCGCACCGCCGCCTGGTTTATCGAGCGCTTATGCCGCGGGGATGGTGAAATTGGCATTATCATTGGCGACAATCGTTTTACCTGTCAGGAAAGCTGTGAGATCAGCTTCCGCTCCTGCCTGCGTGAACAAGGCATGGGGCAGCAGATCCTGGAGCCGGTTCGCAGCCATGAACGGGCGGATATCGCCAGGAGCGTGACGGAGCAGATGCTGAGTCAGTACCCGGCCCTGCAGGCGATCTATGCCCCCTGCGGCGGCGTCGAAGGCATTGTCGAGGCGCTGCGCGACAGCGGCCGTCAGCAGGCGATCACTCTCGTCTGCCACGGTCCGCTAAACGACAGTGAACTGGCGCTGATCGATGGCACCATCGACATCATGCTTAACCACCGGCTGGAGGCGTTTGCCGCTGCCACGCTACGCACCATAACGGACGCGGTTTCTCGCTCGCACAGCGAGGTGATTTCTCTCCCTCAGCCTTTCGATATCATCACCAAAGAAAATATGTAAATTCCCGGCCCCGCCGCCGCCGGGGCCAGTTAACGGGCAGACCGCGCCCGCCCTCAATTTGATAAAAAACTATCAAAAACCACATCAATTCAAAGCATGATGGCCATCAAAAAATCATCATTCCATCATTGTTGAGAATGAAATATTTATTCAATACTCAGCGGCATCCCCTGTGTAAAAAGGAAGCCAACATGACACTCTCAATCGCCAATGCCCCCTGCAGCTGGGGCGTGGATGACCCGAAAAACCCTGACCTTCCCGCCTGGGCTACCGTGCTGAAGGAGGCGGCGCAGGCCGGCTATCGCAGCATTGAGCTGGGGCCCTGGGGCTACCTGCCCACCGACCCGGCCAGCCTGCGCGCGGCGCTGGAGCAGCATCAGTTGTCGCTGGTGGCCGGTACGATCTTTGACGATCTGGTCAGCGAGGCCCATTTCCCCACCCTGGTGGCGCTGACCCATCAGATCTGCCGCAATCTGTCGCAGGTTCCGGCCGCCGAACCCACGCCAGGGCATCCTGTTCAGCCGCCTTACCTGGTAATTATTGATTTCGGCAACCCTGAACGGGCGCGCTTTGCCGGGCGCGGCGCGCTCGCTCCACGTCTTGATGACAAAGACTGGCAGCGCATGATGGCGCACATTACCGCCATCAGCACCCTCGCCTGGCAGGAGTACGGTGTGCGGGCGGTTATCCATCCCCACGCCGGGGGCTGCATCGAATTTGCGGATGAAATCGAGCGGCTGGCGAACGATATTCCACACGACGTCGCGGGATTGTGTCTGGATACCGGGCATCTCTACTACGCCGGTATGGATCCGCTCGACTGGCTGGATCGCTACTACGCGCGACTCGACTACCTGCACTTCAAGGATGTGGATCCGCAGGTTTACCAGCGCGCCATCGCCGAGGGCATCGACTTTTTCACCGCCTGCGCCGAAGGGGTAATGTGCCCGCTCGGCAGCGGCGCCATTGACTATCCGGCCATCAAAGACTTTCTCGCCCGCCGAGGATATCAGGGCTGGATAACCATTGAACAAGAGCGCGACCCGCGCCATGCCGCAGGCAGCCTGCAGGCGGTCACGGAAAGTCTGCGCTATCTGCGCGACGTGGGATTCTGACAGGAGACGCAACATGATTAACGGTTTAAAACCTCTCGATCGCACCCTGCGCTGGGGCATGGTCGGCGGCGGCGGCAGCAGCCAGATCGGCTATATTCACCGCTCAGCGGCGCTGCGTGATAACACCTTTACGCTGCTGGCCGGCGCCTTTGATATTGATGCCGAACGCGGACGCCAGTTCGGCCAACAGCTGGGGGTGGATCCCGACCGCTGTTACGCCGACTACCAGAGCCTGTTCCGCGGTGAAGCGGAGCGTCCGGACGGCATTCAGGCGGTGTCGATTGCTACACCAAATAACACCCATTATGCCATCTGCCGGGCGGCGCTGGAGGCCGGGCTGCACGTGGTGTGCGAAAAGCCGCTGTGCTTCAGCAGCGAGGAAGCTGACGAACTGGTGGCGCTCAGCCAGCGGCAGCAGAAGATCCTCGGGGTGACCTACGGCTATGCCGGCCACCAGCTGATCCTGCAGGCCCGGCAGATGATCGCCGACGGGCTGCTGGGCGACATCCGTATCGTCAATATGCAGTTTGCCCACGGTTTTCACGCCCAGCCGGTGGAGCTGGAAAACGCCAGTACGCGTTGGCGGGTCGATCCTCGCTTTGTCGGCCCCAGCTATGTTCTGGGCGACCTGGCCACTCATCCACTGTTTCTGGTTGAAACCATGGCTCCGCAGCTGAACATCACCCGGCTGATGTGCGCCAGACAAAGCTTCGTCAAAAGCCGCGCGCCGCTGGAAGATAACGCCCATGTGCTGATGGAGTATGACAACGGCGCCGTTGGCTCGCTGTGGAGCTCCGCCGTTAACTGCGGCTCCATGCACGGACAAAAGGTGCGTATCGTCGGTGAAAAAGCCAGTCTCGAATGGTGGGATGAACAGCCCAACCAGTTGCGCTATGAAATCCAGGGCGAGCCGGTGCGTATCCTCGAGCGCGGCATGGACTATCTCGATCCGCTGGCGCGTCAGGATGACCGCATCGGCGGCGGCCATCCGGAGGGACTGTTTGAGGCATGGTCGAATCTCTATCGCCGTTTCGCCATCGCCATGGATGCCGCCGACCGTCGCGACGAAGCGCTGCTGGCCGACTTCTGGTATCCGGACGCTCGCGCCGGCGCGTTCGGCGTGCGCTGGGTGGAAAACTGCGTACGGTCTGCCGACAACGGCGCCTGCTGGGTCGACTTCCGCTAACTCACTGGCTCAGGGCGCTCGCCCTGAGCCTTTATGGCTATTTTTCAATTCGTGCCAGCTGGGTCTTATCCGCCTCACGTGCGCTATCCGCCAGCGCCTGGAACGCGCCGGCGCCATAGTATTGCGCGGGAACCGGCAGCGCCTGCATATCATGCCCTGGGTAGATCTGCAGTTCGCCGAGGTCGCGTAAGCGGAACCCCCCAACCTGCTCCGGCATGGTCAGGCGATACGGCGGCAGGGTTTCGAAAGGGACCGGCGTCGGCAGTCGATTCTCCTGCAGATCATAGTTACGCTTCAGCACCAGAAACTTATCCGGCACCCGCCGGTGACTGTTCCACCAGTCGCCGTCGATCCGCTGAAACATCGCTTCCGTCTCCCCTCGCGTCGCCACCATCAGTCGGGTCAGCGCCTGTTTCAGCGCCGCATCCATGGCCTGGTTATAGTATTCCAGCGAACCACCGTGGCCGCTGAGGATCACGTTAATCGCCAGCCTGGCGCCGAGTAAATTGGAGTAGAGATCCTCTGGCGAAAAAGCGGAGATCTCCTCAGAAAACCCGGGGACCGACTGGAAGCCATACCACTGGGCAATCTCATGCCATTGGGCAATTTCGAAGGCCAGATGACCCGCCAGCCAGGCGGCCAGCTGATAGCGCTGCCTGACGCCCGCCGGCGGCGTAAAGGCATTCAGCTGAACGCGGCGTACGCCCAGCTCTTCACTGTAGAAGATCCGCCCCGCCTGGCCCAGCGTCGGCGCAATACGATTGAACAGATAGAAGGTGTAGTCCGCCGTATCGCGCACATGGGCGATATCAATAAACCCGCCGCGACGGGTATAGATGAGCCCGTTCTGCTCCTCGCTGAGCCCCAGCAGGTTTTTCACCGCCCCGAACGCGCTGTCGTTGTAATGGTGCTTGCCCAGCGTATCCAGGGTCAGCACATTACCGATCTGGTATACCGGGATCGGGATGCCTACCGCGCGCACGTGCAGGTCGTAACCAAAAGCGCAGCACGGTCGCAGCGACTCCGGCGGCGGCAGCTCACCCAGGGTGGGCACCGGATGGATCGCCGTCACAGCGGGCAGCACCGGATCCTGCGCCAGCGCCGGCAGCGACAGTGCAAACAACAGCCATAAGGCTTTACGCATCAACAGCCTCTCCACAACAACAAAAGAGCGCGCATCTTACCGGCAGATGGCGCCAGCAGTTTTAGTTAAAAACGGTATTCACCGGAGACAAAGAAGCTATTGCGCTCGTTAAAACCAAATTCAGTCAGCACGTTAAAGTTTTTGGTAACTTCATACTGGGCGCCAATCAGCATATTCCAGGGTGAGGTTAGCTTCTGCTTGACGTCGAATTTCCCCTCGCCGTCTTTATTGACTGCGGCAATCAGGGGCTGAAGCTCTGGCGGCATATGCAGGTCGGCCAGATCGCCTTTAAACTCCTGCTGCACGTCCTGATACATGCTCCCGACCCACAGGCTGAGGTGGGACGGCCCGTCGATCCCCTGAAAACTGAAGCGGTAGCCGACGCGCGGCGAGACGGTGACCGCCGAGATGCTGCCGTCGAGAATATCGAAATCGGTACGGGTGTAGTTAGTGTCTACTAACCCGAACCAGTTGCCGTATCCCCCGGCGAGCGTAAAGCCGGTTCCCCAGGTGGTTCCTTTGAAATCAAGCGTAAAATCAATATCCTGCAGTTTTCCGCTCTGATAAAGCTGGTGAACCGCGCCGGCGATCACCCGATCCAGACCGCGAAACTGCGACGGATCCGAATCCACGGAGACCTGGGAGACAGACGACCCGCGGGTATGCCCCACCAGCCCGTAAACGTTGAGAAACGGAAAGACCCACATATCGAGGCGCAGGTTTTCGGTTTTGCTCTTCTCGCGGGTGTGCCCGGCATCGATGGCGAACATATCGCTGGGAATGGGATGGTTGCCCAGCTTAAGCCCGGAAAAGGTAATACTGTCGACCATGATATCCTGACGGATATTCATATAGCTCAGGTTGACGCCGTAGGGTAACGGGATCGAATACCCCCGGGCGCGTGCCTCATCGCCCCATATCGGAAAATAGCTGTCGCTCTCGCTCTGCTCCGCGGCCGACGCGCCACAGGCCGCCAACAGCAGCGTTAACACCGTTCCGGATGCTCTCATTGTTATTCTCATGTGTAGTTATAAACCCGAACCGACATTGCAATAGACCGCCTGCTCATGCTCACTGAACGCCACGTCAATCCCGGTACGCAAACCGTACTGCCGTGCAATCAGGTAACGAAAACCGGCCCCCCATGCCACCTCTGACTGTTCCGCTGGCGTGCGCGCCGCGCACCCCGCGCCAACGAATCCCTGCAGGATCCAGCGCGGGGTGAAGGCCCAGGGAGGTTTGCGCCGTGACCACGTCGTCGCCCTGATAGCGGTAGCGCGAAATAGGGACATCAAAGGGTTATCATGGTGGATGAATGACTGATTAATGGCCCGCGACCGCCAGTGCGGACAACAGGAATTTCATGCTTACTCCGGGGCTTTGGGGACGCACGACACGCCTCACGAACAGTATTAACGCGACGGGGTAATGAAAATATAACGTATGAGAATAATGCTCACCAACGCGCAGTCGCCTGTTTTTCGGGTATTTTTAAACGAAAAAGTGCTGGCTATCACAGAAAAATGCCATCGCGATACAGGGCAGCGCGGTGATTGTATTCAAAAGGTGAATATCGTATAACATAGCGCTACCGAGGGGTGTCCCGTGAGGGCTGAGATGGCGCAAGCCGAACCCTTTGAACCTGATCTGGGTCATGCCAGCGAAGGGACGGGTCGGCAATTTTGCCTGCATTACCGCCATTGCCTGTTCACACCCCTGCACGCCCGGATCTCCCCTGAATATCTGGAGGTCCTGTGATAATTCCCGCGTTTAGCCATGGTCTTTATGGCCGTTTACGCCAGCTGGCCGCCGCTGACTGGCAGCACTATGTGGCGCATCCTTTCGTCCAGCAGCTTGCCGAGGGCACCCTGGCGGAAAGCGCATTTCGTCGCTACCTGACCCAGGATTATCTGTTTCTGATCCACTTTGCCCGCAGCTATGCGCTGCTGGTGAGTAAACTGCGCACGCTGCCGGAGATGCGGGCCGCGGCCGCCTCAATGAACGCCATCCTCAACGAACTGCCGCTGCACGTCGGTTACTGCGCTCAGTGGGGCATTAGCGAGCAGGAGATGGCTACCCAGCCTGAAGCGCCGGAAACCATTAACTATACCCGCTACGTGCTGGATATTGGCCACTCGGGTGACGCGCTGGATCTGCTGGTCGCGCTGATGCCCTGCGTGGCCGGTTATGCGGAAATCGGTCTCGGCCTGCTGCAGCATCCCGCCACCCGACTGGACGATAACCCCTACGCCTCGTGGATCCGCAACTATGGCGATGAAGGCTATCTGCACGGCGTCAACGCCGCGCTGGCGCTGCTGGAAACGGTGTGGCAGCAGCGCGGGAGCGAGGCCCGGATCACTGAGCTGAGCGAGATTTTCACCACTGCCACCCGCCTTGAGGCGCAGTTCTGGCAGATGGGCCTCAACGCGACGGCGGAGACCCGGGCGTGACGGCGCCGGGTATTGAGGTCCGTGGCCTGAGCCTGCATTTCGGCGACCGTCGGTTGTTCGACAACCTGTCGTTTACGGTCCCCGGCGGGCAGTGGGTGTCGCTCCTCGGCGCCAGCGGCGCCGGCAAAACCAGCCTGCTGCGGGTGATGGCCGGTCTGGCGCCCGCCACCCGGGGAGAAGTGGTCGCCAGCGATGGGCAGCCTATTCAGGGCCGTCTGGCGTGGATGGGGCAGAAAGATCTGCTCTACCCCTGGCTGAGCGTCCGGGACAACGTCGCCCTCGGCGCGCGGCTGCGCGGTGAAAAAGTCGATCGTGCCCGGGTCGCCGCCCTGCTTGATCAGGTTGAGCTCTCGTCCTGCGCCGACGCCCGGCCGGCAACCCTCTCCGGCGGCATGCGTCAGCGCGCCGCGCTGGCCCGCACCCTGTATGAGGATCGCCCCATCGTGCTGATGGATGAGCCTTTCTCGGCGCTGGATACCCTCACCCGCACGCGCATTCAAACTCTGGCAGCCACCCTGCTGGCTGGTCGCACGGTGGTGCTGATCACCCACGATCCGCAGGAGGCCTGCCGGCTGAGCCACCGCCTGCTGGTCCTCTCGGCGGCCGACGGCGACATCGATGACAGCCATCACCTCGCCGGCACACCTCCGCGCGCGCCGGACGCGCCCGATCTCTTGAACAGCCAGGCCGCCCTGCTGCAGCAACTGATGAGGGCTCATCCATGACCGGACGTCTCTGGCGGGGCAGCATGGTGTTCTGCGGGTTGATGATCCTCTGGGGTCTGGCCAGCCGCAGCGGCATTCCTCACTTTCTTTTACCCTCCCCGATGGCGGTCGCCGAGGCGCTGTGGGTTAATCGCGCCTATCTCGGCTGGAACACGCTTATCACGCTCAGTGAGATCCTGAGCGGCCTGGCGCTGGGCGTGACGCTCGGTGTCACCCTGGCGCTGGGTATGATCCTCTCTCCGCGTCTGCAGCGCTGGCTGATGCCGCTGGTCCTCACCAGTCAGGCGATCCCGGTCTTTGCCCTCGCCCCGCTGCTGGTGCTGTGGCTGGGCTTTGGCATGAGCGCCAAAGTGGCGATGGCCGTGCTGGTGATTTTCTTTCCAGTGACTTCCGCCTTCTTTGATGGCTTGCGACGGGTCAACCAGGAGTATCTCGATCTGGCGCGCAGCATGAACGCCTCCTTCGGCGCTCAGCTGCGGCATGTCCGCCTGATGGCTGCCCTGCCTGCGCTGGGCTCGGGCCTGCGGATGGCGGCGGCGGTGGCGCCCATCGGCGCGATTATCGGCGAATGGGTCGGCTCCGCTGAGGGGCTGGGCTACGTCATGCTCAATGCCAATGCGCGGCTGCAAACCGATATCTGCTTCGCCGCGCTGTTTATTTTAGTGCTACTGACCCTCCTGCTGTGGCTGGCGGTAGATACCCTGCTACACCGGCTGATCGACTGGTCACCGGAATAAAGATGAAGTAATAAAGGAAAACAGATGAAAAAGTCGCTTTTCGCCGGGGCATCCCTGACGGCCCTGGTCAGCGGCCACGCGCTGGCCAATGAACCGCTGACGCTGGTGCTGGACTGGTACATTAACCCCGACCATGCGCCGATTATGGTGGCCGAGCAGATCGGCGCCTTTAAGGCTCAGGGGCTGGACGTCAAGATTGTCCCTCCCTCCGATCCCGCGCTGCCTCCCCGCATGGTGGCCGCCCGTCAGGCGGATCTGGCCATCACCTACCAGCCGCAGGTGCACTTCTTCGCTGACGAAGGGTTACCGCTGGTGCGCGTCGGGACCCTGATTAACTCGCCGCTGAACACGGTGATCGTTCTCAACAAGCAGATCAAAACTCCGGCAGATCTGCAAGGTAAGAAGGTGGGCTATTCGGTCAGCGGCATTGAGCAGGCCACCCTGTCGACCATGGCGCAACACGCGGGGATCGATCCGGCCAGTATCAAACTGGTTAACGTCAATTTCCAGCTGACCAGCGCCCTGCTGGCGGGCCAGGTGGACGCGGTCATCGGCGGCTACCGTAATATAGAAGCACAGGAGCTGAAGCTGCAGGGCAAAACGCCGGTAGTGATGAACGTCGAAGATTACGGCGTGCCGGCCTATGACGAGCTGGTGATTGTCGCCCATCGCGACGCGATTCATGAGGCGAAGATCCGTAAATTCCTCACCGCCCTGCAGGCCGGTGTGAGCTATCTGCGCGCCCATCCCCAGGAGAGCTGGGAGGCGTTCGCCGCCGCCCACCCGGAGCTGAAAACCGAACTCAACCACCAGGCGTGGCTGCAAACCGTGCCGCTGTTCGCCACCGATCCGGCGGCGCTGGATAAACCGCGCTACGAAGCTTATGAACAGTTTTTATATAACAATAAGTTGGTGAAAAAAGTCACACCTTTAACAAATTATGCGGTGGAACTGCATTGAGACTTGCTATCGCTGACGGAAGGCATTCCGTCAGCGTTTTAACGCAGCGGCAATAAAAATATAGAGACTTTCTCACTAATAATTACACTTTAAAGGGTTATCGTGACACGCAGTTGTTCTATTATAATTCAGCAGGTTACGTTAATTATTGCCCCGGTAAGAATAACGTCAAAATAGCGCAATCAATAAAACGTTGAATGCAGATTTAAAAAGCCATATATTGTGCGCGCTTTATGAATGCCAATTCAATTCCTTAGACCAATTATTCAACCAGCGTTCAACCGCAATGCTGGTTGTGGGAGTGATATGATGACGGATAAAGTCCGTATTGATACTTTACGTGCCGATTTATTAGACGCAAACAACGAAACCTTTTTGGCCCGTCAGGCCGAATTCGAATCGAATGTCAGGAGTTACCCGCGTAAGTTACCGCTGGCTATCACTAAAGCTGAAGGCGTGTGGCTGACGGATGCGGATAACAAACAGTACCTGGACTGCCTCGCGGGCGCCGGTACTCTCGCTCTGGGCCACAACCACCCTGATGTATTGCAGAGCATCCAAAGTGTCATTACCAGCGGCTTGCCGTTACATACCCTCGATCTGACTACCCCGTTAAAAGATCGTTTCTCCGAATACCTGCTCTCTTGCCTGCCGGGCGAAGGGAAAGAGTATTGCCTGCAGTTCACCGGTCCTTCCGGCGCTGACGCCGTGGAAGCCGCGCTGAAACTGGCGAAAAAATACACTGGCCGTACGGCGGTGATCAGCTTCTCCGGCGGCTATCACGGGATGACCCATGGCGCGCTGTCCGTCACTGGCAACCTGTCGCCGAAAGCGGCGGTTAACGGCATGATGCCGGAAGTCCAGTTCATGCCTTACCCGCACCTGTATCGTTGCCCGCTGGGCATCGGCGGCGAAGCCGGCGTGAAAGCCCTGACCTACTACTTCGAAAACCTGATCAACGACGTGGAGAGCGGCGTCCGTAAACCGGCGGCGGTGATCCTCGAAGCTGTGCAGGGTGAAGGCGGCGTGAACCCGGCGCCGGTTGAGTGGCTGCAGCGCATCCGCAAAGTGACCGAAGAGCATGGCATTCTGCTGATCGTCGATGAAGTGCAGGCTGGCTTTGCCCGTACCGGTAAATTCTTCGCCTTCGAGCACGCCGGTATCCAGCCGGAC
Source organism: Klebsiella sp. w6 (assembly GCF_033100215.1). NCBI lineage: Bacteria > Pseudomonadati > Pseudomonadota > Gammaproteobacteria > Enterobacterales > Enterobacteriaceae > Klebsiella > Klebsiella sp. w6. Next base: position 2,625,549 of record NZ_CP136907.1, on the reverse strand, counting down.
ATCATCGTGATGTCGAAAGCGGTCGGTGGCGGTCTGCCGCTGGCGGTGCTGGGCATTAAAAAACAGTTCGACGCCTGGGAACCGGGTCACCACACCGGCACCTTCCGCGGCAACCAGCTGGCGATGGCTACCGGTCTGACCACCCTGCGTCACCTGCGCGACAACAAGATTGCCGACAAAGTCGCTGCCCAGGGCGAGTGGCTGAAAGGCAAACTGGCCGAGCTGCAGAAGCGCTACCCGGTCATTGGCCACGTACGCGGTCTTGGTCTGATGATCGGTATCGAAATCGTCAAGCCGAACGAAGCTCAGGATCACATGGGCTGCTACCCGGCTGACGGCGAACTCTCTGCCCTGCTGCAGAAGAAATGCTTCGAAGCGGGCCTGATTCTGGAGCGCGGTGGTCGTCACGGCTGCGTGCTGCGTCTGCTGCCGTCCCTGCTGATCAGCAACGCGGAACTGGATGTGTTCCTCGACAAATTCGAACAGGCCCTGCTGGCCGCCGGCGTAAAGCCGGTCTGAGTGGAGTCAGTGACCACCATGTCCACATTGAATCCGATTCTTGCTGGTTCAGCGCAGAGCGTTGAAGCCTATCAGCAGGTTATCGAGCAGACCAGCCAGGCCGTTGTGCAGTGGCTGAAGCAACCTGAGATGTATCAGGGGAAAAGCGTTGACGAGCTGCGTGAGCGTATCTCCCTTGAATTTAACGAACAGGGTTTGGGTAACCAGGCGGCGATTGATCGTGCGATCGAGTACTTCCTGAAAGACAGCCTGTCGGTGCATCACCCGCAGTGCGTGGCGCACCTGCACTGCCCGAGCCTGGTAATTAGCCAGGCGGCGGAAGTACTGATCAACGCCACCAACCAGAGCATGGACTCCTGGGACCAGAGCCCGTCAGCAACCATCATTGAGATGAAGCTGATCGAATGGCTGCGCGCCCGGGTCGGTTATCCGGCTGGCGACGCCGGCGTCTTCACCAGCGGCGGTACCCAGAGCAACCTGATGGGCCTGATGCTGGCGCGCGACGCCTTCTTCGCCCGTCAGGGGCACTCCATCCAGCAGGATGGGCTGCCGGGGGATATCCGCAAGTACAAAGTATTGTGCTCGGAAAACGCCCACTTCTCGGTGCAGAAGAACATGGCGCTGATGGGCCTCGGCTACCGCTCGGTCACGCTGGTGAAAACCGACGAATTCGCGCGGATGGACGTGTCCGATCTGAAAGCGAAGATTGCGCAAGCGCAGGCTAACGGCGAGCAGATCATGGCGATCGTCGCCACCGCCGGCACCACCGACGCGGGGGCTATCGACCCGCTGCGCGACATCGCCGGTATCGCCGCGGAACATCAGATCTGGCTGCACGTTGACGCAGCCTGGGGCGGCGCGCTGCTGCTGTCTGAGCAGTATCGTGACTACCTTGACGGTCTGGAGCTGGTGGATTCCGTTACCCTGGACTTCCACAAGCAGTTCTTCCAGACCATCAGCTGCGGCGCCTTCCTGCTGAAGGACGCGCGCCATTACGAGCTGATGCGTTATCAGGCGGCTTATCTGAACTCCGAGTTCGATGAAGAACACGGCGTACCGAACCTGGTGTCTAAGTCGCTGCAGACCACCCGTCGCTTCGATGCGCTGAAGCTGTGGATGGGTCTGGAAGCGCTGGGCCAGAAACAGTATGCGGCGATCATCGATCATGGCGTCACGATGGCGAAAAACGTGGCGGAGTACGTGAAGTCGCAGCCGACGCTGGAGCTGGTGATGCAGCCGCAGCTGGCGAGCGTGCTGTTCCGTTCCCGTCCGGCGCAGATGGCGCAGAGCGACGCGGCGGCTATCGCGCTGCTCAACCAGCGCGTCGGCGATGCCCTGCTGGCTTCCGGCCGCGCTAACGTTGGCGTGACCGAGCATAACGGTGTCACCTGCCTGAAGCTGACCCTGCTGAACCCGGTGGTGACGCTGGATGACGTGAAGGTTCTGCTTAACCTGGTGGAACGCACCGCTCAGGAGCTGCTGGCGCAATAACCTGCCTTAGCGAGGCGGCGCCTGCCGCCCCGCTGTCAGCCTTGCCTGCAATAAGCCGATAATCTCCTTATCGGCTTTTTTATTTCTTTCCGCGCCACTGACGTTCTCTGCTCCCTGGCTGGTCGCTGGGCCCGTTGACGCCTGCCTTTCGCGATGCCACAGTATTATCCCGAGAATAACGACGTTCAGGATAAACATCCTGAAAATGAGGATGATGATGGAGAAACGCTTACCGGGACTGGATCTCGACGCCCTGCGCAGCTTTGTGACCGGCATGGAGTGCGGCAGCTTCGCCCAGGCAGCGCTGCGCCTGTCGCGTTCCACTTCGGCCGTCAGCGCCCAGCTTAAAAAGCTGGAGAGCCAGTGCGGTACGGCGCTGGTGGCCAAACAGGGGCGGCATCTGGTGCTCACCGCGGAAGGCGAAAAGCTGATGAGCTACGCCAGACGACTGCTGGCGCTCAATGATGAAACCCTGCGCGCGCTGCAGGGCGAGCGGCTCACCGGCGAGATCCACCTTGGTATGCAGGAAGATTTTGGCGAATCGCTGATGCCGGGGATCCTGGGGCAATTTAAACGGCATCATCCGCAGGTGCGGATAGTCGCCAGGGTGGATCGCAATGGTCCGCTGCGCCAGGCGCTGGCGGAAGAGGCGCTGGATCTGGCGCTGTTGTGGCAAACCGAAGATCAGGGCCCCGGGATGGGCCGCTGCCCGCTGGCGTGGATTGCGCATCCTGACCTGGATATTGGTGCACTGCTGGCCTCCGGCGAGCCGCTGCCGCTGGTGATGTTCGACAGCCCGTGCCTGATGCGCTCCCGCGCTATTGCCTGTCTCGATGCCGCGGGGATCCCCTGGCAGGTGGTATTCGTCAGCCACAGCCTGAACGGCATCTGGGCGGCGGTACAGGCTGGCCTGGGGCTGACGATACGCACCCGCATCGGCATGCCCGGCAACCTGCGCACCGTCGCCGGGCTGCTGCCATCGCCAGGTAGCCTGGCCGTTAACCTGCAACAAACCCCGCGCGAGGGACAGCATTCCGCCGCCGTGGCGCTGCTAGGAGACCTGATGACCGAGGCCCTGCAGGGGTGGGTCGAGATGTGACGGTGTCACGCCACTTCCATTCACCCTCACCCTAACCCTCTCCCTGAAGGGAGAGGGAACCGTTCGGCAGTCACCGATAATGGGCATCCAGCGCCGTTCCCGCTTCAATGCCCGGTGGCGGCTGCGCCCTACCGGGCCTACATTCTCCCTGCGCGCTCCTGTAGGCCGGGCAAGCGCAGCGCCGCCCGGCATCAGGTATAAGGGCTGGAGGGATCCGTCCGCCAGACGCCTACGCCGCGGGTCAGGCTTTGCTCTCCTGCAGCAGCTGCTGGATCACCTGCTCCTGGCGGGCATAATCCCCTTCGCCGAAGGCGGTATAACGCAACTGTCCGCGAGCGTCGAAAATGTAATGCGCTGGCCAGTACTGATTGCCGAAGGCATTCCAGATGGCGTACTCATTATCCGCCACCACCGGGTAGGTTATCCGCCCGTCCTTCACCGCCTGGCGCAGCAGCGGCAGCGAACGCTCCCAGGGATATTCCGGGGTATGGACGCCAATCACCACCAGCCCGGCCGCGCGGTATTTGTTCGCCCAGTCGCGCACGTAAGGCAGGGTATGCTGACAGTTGATGCACTCCCGGGTCCAGAAATCCACCAGCACCACTTTGCCCTTCAGACGCTCCGGAGTTAACGCCGGGCTGTTGAGCCACGCGCTGCCTCCCGCCAGGGAGGGCATCGCGCTGCTGGGCTGCGGCGCGGCGATCGGCTGGAGGATGGTCTTTTGCTCCGGCTGCGGCAGACGGGCGGCCAGCCGCTGCTCCAGCGCCTGACTCCAGCCTCCCGCACTTTGCAGATAGCGATCGCCGCCGCTGGCGATCAGCGCCACCGAGGCCAGCATCGCCACCCCCGCCAGCCGGCGCAGCCGTTCGCCGAACGCCAGCCCACGACGCAGACGGGCAATCAACGCCGCGCCGCACCACCCCAGCAGGAATAACATCAGCGCCCCGCCGCTGCCGTAAGCCAGCAGCAACCCGCCAGTGCTCGCCTGGCCCGGATGCACAAAGCCCAGGCTCAGTATCGCCCCCAATACCGGCCCGGCGCACGGGGCCCACAACAGGCCCACCGCCAGCCCGGCCAGCAGCGAACCGATCCAGCCGCGCTGGCGTGAGCTGGCGTTGTTAAGCTGATTTCCCAGCGCCACCAGGGGTGAGGTCAGCCGCTGCGCGACGCGCTGCGAAAGCAGGCTCAGCCCGACCAGGGCGAAGAACGCCAGCGCCAGGCCGCGGCCTGCGAGGGTCAGATTCACCACCCAGCCGCTGGCGACCGTCACCAGCCACGAAACCGCGCCGAACATCAGCGCCATTCCAGCCAGCATAATTGCCAGCTGCCCCCGGCGGCCCCGGACGCTGGCGAACAGCAGCGGGATCACCGGCAGCGTACAGGGGCTCAGCAGGGTTAACATTCCGCCCAAAAATGCAATGAATATCGACATCGCCTTCTCCTCATTATGTCGTCGCTGCCGGGAGTGGCAGCCACGACATTACCGCAAGGCCATGTAAGGCGAATGTGTCGGGAAAGGGGGAGAATTGTCGGCTTAATTATCCGTCTGCGCCGGAGATACAGCAGGATACAATCCCGCCGCGGCAAGGCGAACGCTGGCGTCCAGGCCGCCCTGCGGGCGGTTGGCCAGGCGCAGTGCGCCGTTCATCTGGCTGACCAGCTGCGCAGCGATCGCCAGCCCCAGACCGGTGCCGCCGGTATCGCGATTGCGCGAGTCCTCCAGGCGATAAAACGGCTGCAGCACCGCCTGTAGCGCGGCCTCCGGGATCCCCGGCCCCTCATCCAGTACATGGAGGGTGACATCCCCGGCGGCGTCGCGGGTCAGAGTTACCGTGACCGTGGTGCCGAATTTCAACCCATTATCGATAAGGTTAGTCATCACCCGGCGCAGGGCCTGCGGTGGGATCGACACCACCCCGGCGGTCTCCTCCGGGCAAAAACGCACCGGCCGGCCGACATCGGCATAATCGCAGACGATGGTGTCGAGAAAGGCGTCAAGGTTCAGCCGCTGGCGCGCCTCCGCCAGCGGCTGCGAGGTGCGGGCGAAGGCGATGCCCTCCCGCACCAGGCGGGTCATATTGTCGAGATCCTGCAGCAGCTTATCGCGTAGTTCCGGCTGGTCGGCCATCTCCACCCGCAGCTTCATTCGGGTGATCGGGGTTTGCAGATCGTGGGAGATAGCAGCGAGGATCCGCGCCCGCTCCTGCAGATGGTCGTGGATGCGCGCCTGCATCGCGTTAAACGCGCGAGCGGCACGGCGGACCTCTTCCGGCCCCTGCTCGGCCATGGTTCCCGCCGTGTCGCTGGCCGGTTCAAGGGCGTCCACTGCGCGGGTAAAACGGGTGATGGGCAGCAACACCTGGCGAACGGCATACCAGGCGCAGGCCAGCAGGAGAACAAACTGAGCGATCAGCACCACCGGCAGCCAGCGGGCGATGGCCGGTAGCTTCGGCCACAGATCGAGAGTCAACGGGGCGCCGTCGTGGAGGGTAATATGGGCCTGAATATGCTGCCGCGGGCCGGGGATCGTCACAATACTTACCGGGTACTGCGCGCTCAGCGCCTCCTGCAGGGAGCGGGCTGCGTCCCGGGCGCGCCAGCTGTCCGGGTAGTCGCCGCGCTCGCCGGAGCCCAGCAGATAGCGATAATTGCCGCGCGCCAGCTTCGGCAGCCACTGTGGGCGCTCAGCGGCCGGCAGGCGGTCAAGGATAGCCACGCTGGTGGCGACATCGGAAGCCAGATTGCCCAGCATCACGCTGCGAGCGCTGCTCATGCGCTCATAAAACAGCAGCGACAGGGTTAAAGTATTCGCCAGCAGCAGCGCCAGAAACAGCAGCGCCATCAGCCTCGACTGCAGCGAGGCGGGCCAGAACCTCATTCATGCCTCTCGCGGATGGAGACCGGCACCGACAGCACATAGCCTTCGCTGCGCACCGTTTTAATGTAGGCCGGCTCGCGGGCATCCTCCCGTAGCCGCTGGCGCAGTCGGCTCACCAGCAGGTCAATTGACCGCTCAAACAGTTCCGCGTCGCGTCCCTGGGTCAGATTCAGCAGCTGATCGCGGTTCAGCACCCGCTGGGGGTGGTCGAGAAACACCCGCAGCAGCCGATACTCCGCCCCGCTGAGGGCGACGATGGCGCCGCTGTCATCCAGCAGGTGGCGGGCGGCAGTGTCGAGCAGCCAGTCGCCAAAGGCGATCAGTCTGCCCGCCTCGGTGATCTGCAGATTGGGCGGCAGCGCCCGGGTGCGGCGTAAAATGGCTTTGATGCGCGCCAGCAGTTCGCGGGCCACAAAGGGTTTAATCAGATAATCATCAGCTCCCATTTCCAGGCCGAGGATCCGGTCGCTGTCATCGGTGCGGGCGGTGAGCATCAGCACCGGAATATCCTGCTGCGGGTTGGCGCGCAGCTGGCGACAGAGCGTTAAGCCATCCTCGCCCGGCATCATGATATCCAGCACAATCAGGTCAATTTGATGATTTTTGAGCACCGACCACATGGCTTTGCCGTTCGCCGCGCCGCTGGCGCGATATCCCGATTTTTCCAGATAGTCGACAATCAGTTCCCGAATATCGCGGTCGTCATCGACGACCAGGATGTGGTCAATACGCTCCAAAGGGTGCTCCTGCGGCAAAATAAACTCTTCACAAGCATAAGCCGTGTTGCCGGAAGCGCAACGTCGCGCCGCCGGCAAGGCGCGGATTACAAACGGTCAGCGTCCACCACCGCCTGGACAAAGTCTGCCGGGTCCTCCTGCGGCGGATTATGGCCCACCGCCCCCTGCAGATCCCGGTGTTCATATTTTCCGGTAAATTTAGCCCGGTAGCTGGCGGGAGCCGGATGCGGCGCGCCGTTATTCGCCCCTTCAAGGGTGATGGTGGGCACGGTTATCGGCGGTAGCGCCGCCAGCCGTTGTTCATAGCCGGCATACTTCGCTTCCCCCTTCTCCAGCCCCAGGCGCCAGCGGTAGTTGCTGATGGTGATCGCCACGTGGTCCGGGTTATCCAGCGCCCGGGCGGTTCTGGCAAAAGTCGCGTCGCTGAATTTCCACTGCGGCGACGCCTGATGCCAGATAAATTTCGCAAAGTCGTGGGTGTTCTGCCGGTAACCGGCTTCGCCGCGCGGGGTGGCAAAATAGAACTGATACCACCACGACAGCTCCGCCTGCGGCGGCAGCGGTTTTTCGCCAATCTGCTGACTGCTGATCAGATACCCGCTCACCGAGACCAGGGATTTCACCCGCTGCGGCCACAGCGCGGCGACGATATCCGCCGTGCGCGCGCCCCAGTCAAAGCCGGCCAGATCCGCCTGCCTGATGTTCAGGGCGTCCATCAGATGGACAATATCGGCCGCCATCGCCGACGGCTGACCGTTACGCGGCGTGCTGGCGGAGAGGAAACGGGTCGTGCCGTAGCCGCGCAGATACGGCACAATGACCCGGTAACCCTTCTGCGCTAAAGCCGGCGCCACCTGAGCATAGCTCTGAATATCGTAGGGCCAGCCGTGCAGCAGGATCACCGGCTGGCCGTCGCGCGGGCCGATATCCACGTAGCCTATATTCAGGTCGCCGGCGCGGATCTGGTGGATCTTGTCGAACGCCCCCGCGTCTTCCGCGGCGCAAACGGCAGCGGACCACAGGGTGGATAACCCCAGCGCCGCGGCGCTGGTATAGCGGATCAGGGATAATCTGTTCATCACTTTCTCACCTTTTATCATCATCAAGAGAGTACGTGACCAGTAAAGCGGAAATTTGTATCTGCCATGTGCCCGACCGGGGCCATTTTTATCTCTTAATGTCAGCGCTGCGCCGCGAGATACAGTGTGATACAGAGTCGAGGTTGGCAATTGTTGCGGGCATGTGAATTTATGCTTGCCCCAGGAGATAAATCCGTTACCGTGGCAGGCATTTTTCACCACTTAAGAACGCAGGAACCCGCTATGGCGATTTTTGATGGTCACAATGACCTGCTGCTGAATCTCTGGCTTCACCATCGTGAGGATCCGGTAAGCGCCTTCTTTGCCGGGATAGAAAACGGCCATCTCGACTATCCGCGTATCCGCCAGGGCGGGCTGGCCGGCGGCCTGTTCGCCCTCTTTGTGCCGCCGCAGGAGTATATCACCCGCGTGGCGCCGCAGTACGCCAGCCAGGCGTGGGATCCGCGGACGATCCTCTGGCAGCAGTTGGCTATCCTCAAGGCGATTTGCGCCCATGACGCCAGCCGCGCGCGGCTGTGCCTGAGCGCGGCGGATATCGAACGCTGTCGCCAGGATAACGCGCTGGCGATGGTGGCGCACATCGAAGGTGCTGGCGGGTTCGACGCGCAAGGCGAAGATCTGCAGGCCTTTTATCGCGCCGGGGTGCGCAGCATTGGTCCGTTCTGGAACATCGCCAATCGCTTCGGCTGCGGGGTCACCGGCGCCTTTCCCGGCAGCCCGGACAGCGGGCCGGGTCTCACTCGCGAGGGCATTGCGCTCATCGCTCAGGCCAACGCCCTGAAGATGCAGATCGATGTTTCGCACATGAATGAAAAGGCCTTTTGGGATACCGCCCACCATTCCACCGCCCCACTGGTGGCCACCCACTCTAATGCCCACGCCCTGTGCCCACAGCCGCGTAATCTGACCGACCGGCAACTGCGGGCGATCCGCGACAGCGGCGGCGTAGTGGGCGTCAATTTCGGCAATGCTTTCCTGCGCGCCGACGGACGGCGCGACAGCGACACGCCCATAACCACCATTGTCCGGCATATCGACTATCTTATTAACATAATGGGTGAGGATCATGTGGCTCTCGGCTCGGATTTTGACGGCATCACCCTGCCCGACGAGCTGGGCGATGTGGCCGGCTTACCGCGGCTTATCAATGCCTTGCGGGACAATGGCTATGATCAATTGGTGCTGGATAAGCTGCTGTGGAACAACTGGCTGCGGGTATTAAAAAAGGTTTGGCAACAATAGGTTATATTGTAAACATAAAGTTAATTCCTTACAGATTCCGGGTTGATCTCTCTCCCGGTGAAGCGCAATATGCGGCGGCCGTCACAGATCCAGCATTATCCGTGAGGCCTGTCGTCATTTTTAAGAGGAACACAACATGTGGAAGAAACCTGCTTTTATCGATTTACGTCTCGGTCTGGAAGTGACGCTGTACATTTCTAACCGTTAATCGCCCCGCCCGCCGTTCGCGCGGGCACCTTCATTCATTACCCGGTCCGTCTTCATGTTCATTAAAGTCCTCGGCTCCGCCGCCGGCGGCGGTTTCCCGCAATGGAACTGCAACTGCGCCAACTGTCAGGGTCTGCGCAACGGCACCATTCAGGCCAGTGCCCGCACCCAGTCGTCGATCATCGTCAGCGATAACGGCAAAGAGTGGGTGCTGTGCAATGCCTCGCCGGATATCAGCCAGCAGATTGCCCATACCCCCGAGTTAAATAAACCCGGCGTACTGCGCGGGACGTCTATCGGCGGCATTATTCTCACCGACAGCCAGATCGACCACACCACCGGGTTGCTGAGCCTGCGCGAAGGCTGCCCGCACCAGGTGTGGTGCACGCCGGAGGTTCATGAGGATCTCTCCACCGGCTTCCCGGTGTTTACCATGCTGCGACACTGGAACGGCGGCCTGGTGCATCATCCCATTGCGCCGCAGCAGCCTTTTACCGTTGACGCCTGCCCTGATTTGCAGTTTACCGCCGTGCCTATCGCCAGCAACGCGCCGCCCTATTCGCCGTATCGCGACCGGCCGCTGCCGGGCCATAACGTGGCGCTGTTTATCGAAAACCGCCGCAACGGGCAGACGCTGTTCTATGCCCCGGGGCTGGGTGAGCCGGATGAAGCCCTTCTGCCGTGGCTGCAAAAAGCGGACTGTCTGCTGATCGATGGCACCGTCTGGCAGGATGACGAGCTGCAGGCCGCCGGCGTCGGGCGCAATACCGGCCGTGATATGGGACACCTGGCGCTCAGCGATGAGCACGGGATGATGGCCCTGCTGGCCTCTCTGCCGGCAAAACGCAAAATTCTCATTCATATTAATAACACCAACCCGATCCTTAACGAGCTGTCTCCCCAGCGCCAGGCGCTAAAACAACAGGGGATTGAAGTGAGCTGGGACGGGATGGCAATCACCCTTCAGGATACCGCATGCTGATCACCGACACGCTGTCGCCGCAGGCCTTTGAAGAGGCTCTGCGGGCTAAAGGCGCCTTCTACCATATTCACCACCCTTACCACATCGCCATGCATAACGGCGAAGCGACCCGCGAGCAAATTCAGGGTTGGGTGGCGAACCGGTTTTATTACCAGACCACCATTCCGCTGAAAGACGCGGCGATTATGGCTAACTGCCCGGATGCGCAGACCCGGCGCAAATGGGTGCAGCGGATCCTCGACCACGACGGTAGCCACGGCGAAGATGGCGGGATTGAAGCCTGGCTGCGGCTGGGGGAAGCAGTCGGTTTGAGCCGCGACGACCTGCTCAGCGAGCGTCACGTGCTGCCCGGCGTGCGCTTCGCGGTGGATGCCTATCTTAATTTCGCTCGTCGCGCCTACTGGCAGGAGGCGGCCTGCAGCTCCCTGACCGAGCTGTTCGCCCCACAGATCCATCAGTCGCGCCTCGACAGCTGGCCGCAGCACTATCCGTGGATCAAAGAGGAAGGCTATTTTTACTTCCGCAGTCGTCTGAGCCAGGCTAACCGCGACGTTGAGCACGGTCTGGCGCTGGCGAAGACCTACTGTGACAGCGCTGAAAAACAGAACCGGATGCTGGAGATCCTGCAGTTTAAGCTCGACATCCTGTGGTCGATGCTCGATGCCATGACCATGGCCTACGCTCTGCAGCGCCCGCCCTATCACACGGTCACCGACAAGGCGGCCTGGCACACGACCCGACTGGTGTAATCATGCAAAAAACGTCCATCGTTGCCTTTCGTCGCGGCTACCGACTGCAGTGGGAAGCCGCCCAGGAGAGCCATGTGATCCTCTATCCGGAGGGAATGGCTAAACTCAATGAGACCGCCGCGGCGATCCTCGAGCTGGTCGATGGCCGGCGCGACGTTGCGGCGATTATCGCCATGCTTAACGAACGTTTCCCGGAAGCCGGCGGCGTCGATGACGACGTCGTCGAGTTCCTGCAGATCGCCTGTCAACAGAAGTGGATCACCTGCCGTGAGCCAGAATAAACCCGCCGTCAATCCGCCGCTGTGGCTGCTGGCGGAGCTGACCTACCGCTGCCCGCTGCAGTGTCCCTACTGTTCCAATCCGCTGGACTTCGCCCGGCAGGAAAAGGAGCTGACCACCGAACAATGGATCGAGGTCTTTCGCCAGGCGCGAGCGATGGGCAGCGTACAGCTGGGCTTTTCCGGCGGCGAGCCGCTGACCCGTAAAGATCTGCCGGAGCTGATCCGCGCCGCGCGCGACCTCGGGTTCTATACCAACCTGATCACCTCGGGAATTGGGCTAACCGAGAGCAAACTCGACGCCTTCAGCGAGGCCGGACTGGACCATATCCAGATTAGCTTCCAGGCCAGCGATGAGGTGCTCAACGCCGCTCTCGCCGGCAATAAAAAAGCCTTCCAGCAGAAGCTGGCGATGGCCAGAGCGGTAAAAGCGCGCGACTACCCGATGGTGCTGAACTTCGTCCTCCACCGGCACAACATCGACCAGCTCGATAAAATTATCGAGCTGTGCATTGAGCTGGAGGCCGATGACGTCGAGCTCGCCACCTGCCAGTTTTACGGCTGGGCGTTTCTTAATCGCGAGGGGTTACTGCCGACCCGGGAACAGATCGCCCGCGCCGAGCAGGTGGTCGCCGATTACCGGCAGAAAATGGCCGCCAGCGGTAACCTCACCAACCTGCTGTTCGTCACCCCGGACTATTACGAGGAACGCCCGAAAGGCTGTATGGGCGGCTGGGGATCGATTTTCCTCAGCGTCACTCCGGAAGGCACTGCGTTGCCGTGCCACAGCGCGCGCCAGCTGCCGGTGGCGTTCCCGTCGGTGCTGGAGCAGAGTCTGGAATCGATCTGGTATGACTCGTTCGGCTTCAACCGTTATCGCGGGTATGACTGGATGCCGGAGCCGTGCCGCTCCTGTGATGAAAAAGAGAAAGACTTCGGCGGCTGCCGCTGTCAGGCCTTTATGCTGACCGGCAGCGCCGATAACGCCGACCCGGTGTGCAGCAAATCCCCACATCATCACAAAATCCTTGAGGCCCGGCGCGAAGCGGCCTGCAGCGACATCAAAGTCAGCCAGCTGCAGTTCCGCAACCGTACCCGCTCGCAGCTTATCTACAAAACCCGGGAACTGTAATGACGCTGGCGACCCGCACTGTCACTCTGCCGGGCGGCCTGCAGGCTACCCTGGTTCATCAGCCGCAGGCCGATCGCGCGGCGGCCCTGGTGCGGGTTGCCGCCGGCAGCCACCATGAACCGTCGTGCTTCCCCGGTCTGGCGCACCTGCTGGAACACCTGCTGTTTTACGGCGGTGAGCGCTACCGCAATGATGAACGGCTGATGAGCTGGGTGCAGCGCCAGGCAGGGAATGTGAATGCCACCACCCTGTCCCGCCACAGCGCGTTCTTTTTCGAGGTCGCCGCCGAGGGCCTGGCTGACGGCGTCGCGCGCCTGCAGGAGATGCTGCAGGCGCCGCTGCTGCTCAGGGACGATATTCAACGCGAAGTCGCGGTTATCGACGCCGAAAACCGCCTGATCCAACAGCATGAGTTGTCGCGACGGGAAGCCGCCGTGCGTCACGCCGCCATCGCGCCCGCGGCGTTTCGCCGCTTTCAGGTCGGCGACGCCGGGTCGCTGGGGGAGGATTTCCTCGCGCTACAGGCGGCCTTACGTGACTTTCACCGCAGCCACTACGTCGCCCGCCGGATGCAACTCTGGCTGCAGGGGCCGCAGTCGCTGGAGGTGCTCGGCGAACTGGCGACCCGTTTCGCCACCGGGCTTGCCCCGGGCGAGGCACCGCCGCCAGCGCCGCCGCTCACTCTGGGCGAGCCCCCTCAACTGCAGCTGGCCGTCTCCAGCCAGCCCGCGCTGTGGCGCTGCCCGCTGATCGCCTTAAGTGACAATGTCACGTTACTGCGCGAGTTTTTGCTGGATGAAGCCCCCGGTAGCCTGATGGCCGGCCTGCGCCAGCGCGGGATGGCCGAGGACGTGGCGCTGAACTGGCTGTATCAGGATCAGCACTTCGGCTGGCTGGCGCTGATTTTCGCCAGCGACCGGCCGGAACAGGTCGACCGGCAGATAACCCACTGGTTGCAGGCGCTACAGCAGACGACGCCTGAGCAGCAGCAACACTACTATCAGCTGTCCCGGCGCCGTTTTCAGGCGCTATCGCCTCTCGATCAGCTGCGCCAGCGGGCATTCGGCTTTGCCCCCGGGGCGCCGCCCACCAGGTTCGCCGATTTTTGCGCCGCCCTGCTGGCCGCCCCCACGGTCAGCCTGGTCTGCCAGACGCAGCCCCCCGGAGCAACGGTAGCCACCCAGGGCTTTAGCCTGCCGCTCAGTCGCTGGTCGCCACGTCCGGTCTCTGACCCGGCGCTGGCATTCGCTTTTTATCCGCAGGCCGCTGGCGAGCTCGTGGCCGAAAGCCCGGCGGAAGCCGCGCCACTGCGTCACCTCCCGTCACCGGAAGAGCCGCCGACGCTCCTGCTGCGACCGCCCTTCTACTGCTCGCCCACGCCGGCCGAAGGGCTGGCGCGCAGGGAACAGCTGCGTCCATTGCTTGCCGCCCTGCGCCATGCCGGGGGACACGGCGAGTGGCATCTGTTCGACGGTAGCTGGCAGCTGATCCTGCAGTTGCCTGCGTTCGGCCAACGGCCGGAGGCGATTCTGCAGGCCATCGTGCGGCATCTCGCGCTCCCGGTCGCCCCGCTGCCCCCACCGCCGGAGAGTATTGCGATCCGTCATCTCATGGCCCAGCTCCCCGAACGGCTGGGTACGTCAGCGCACCAGGAAGGTTGGTTGGCGGCCCTGATTGGCGGCAGCGCGAAAGATGCGCAGTGGGTAGCGCGTCAGCTGAGCCGGCTTACCGTCCCGGTTAATCCGCCGATGCCCGCTCCGGCCCCCTGCCGCGGCGGCGTCGAGCGGCTGGCTTATCCCCGGGGCGACACGGCGCTACTGGTCTTTCTTCCGCTGCCGGAAGGCGCTTCATTGGCGGCCCTGCGGGTGCTGGCGCAGTTCTGCGAGCCGCCGTTTTTCCAGCGCCTGCGGGTGGAGCAGCAGATAGGCTATGTGGTGAGCTGCCGCTATCAGCGCGTTGCCGATCGCGATGGGCTGCTGATGGCGCTCCAGTCCCCGGAACGCCGTCCCGGAGAACTCCTCCGCTGCTGTAAAACCTTTCTGCGCCAGCTGGACCCCATGGATGAGGCGACCTTCAGGTTGTTACAGCAGCGGCTGGCCGCTCAGGCCCGCTCCCGGGTACCGCCGAAGGTGCGCGCCCTGGACGCGCTGCGCCAGGAGTATAACTTGCCGGGGGTGACGCCGCAGGCGGCTGACGCGCTGCGCGTTGAAGAGGTGGTCGCCCTGTGGCGTGAGATGACCCGCCGGCGTCGTCGCTGGCGAGTGCTGTTCACGACAGGGAGTTAATGGCCGTGGGCATCCGGGGTCAGAAAGTCGCTGACGAAGCGGGTGAGGATCGCCGCGGCCTGCGGGCTCTCCTGGACCTCGTCGTGTAACTGTTGTGGGTCGATGCCTTCCGCCTGCAGCACCGCCTCCCGGTAGCGGATCAGCGAGCGGGCAATCGGCGCGGTGAATTCCGGGTGAAACTGCGTGGAGACCGCCTGCGGCCCGTAGCGCACAATCTGGTGGGGATCGTGGGAGGATGCGGCCAGCACGGTAGCCCCCTCCGGCAAACGGGTCACGGTTTGCAAATGGCTCAAATGCGCGGGGAATGTCGCTGGCAGGCCGCTCAGCAGCGGGTCATCGACACCCCACGGCGAAAGCGCAATCGTTTTGCTGCCGCTTTCCCGCCCGGCAGGATGGTAAGCCACCTCACCGCCCAGCGCATGGGCCATCAGTTGATGACCATAGCAGACGCCGAACAGCGGCATGCCGATAGCCACCGCCTGACGGATCCAGTCGGCGGTCCGTTCGCTCCATGCCAGGCGATCGGACACCATTGCCCACGAACCGGTGAGAACCGCCACGGTCTGGCGATCCGGCGCCGGCAGCGGTTCATCTTCAAAGACCCGCACCGCGGTCAGCTGCGCCTGCCACGGCGCCAGCAGCGTACGGAACCAGTGCGGCAGATCGCCATGCTCCTCGCGGATGGCTGCCGGCGGCGTGCCGGTCTGAACCAGCAATAATCGGTTACGTGTCACCCTTCCTCCTCGCTCCGGGTCATGTTCCTGCCATCACTATGCCGCCCGGAAAGCCGCGGGACAAATAACCAATATCTATGAACGATGCGCGTCCGGAATAAGTCCAGCCGCTTACTGGGCATCGGCGCTGTCACGCTGCGGCACGTCAGCCGCCGCGGATGACGCCTGCTGCGGAACAAAGATGTGGTCCAGAATGGCGCGCGCCGTCGGTCCGGCCACCACCCCATCCCCGCCGCCGTTCTCCAGGATCAGCGCCATCGCCACCTTCGGATGCTGATAAGGGGCAAACAGGGTATAGAAGATATGGTCGCGCAGACGCACCGGGATCATTTTGGCGTTATAGGTCTGGTTTTGCTTCAGGCTGAACACCTGCGAGGTGCCGGACTTCGCCGCGATCTGGTACGGCGCGGTATGGAACAGCTTGTAGCCGGTGCCGTTGGGCAGATTCGCCATCCCATACATGCCGTTGCGCACAATGCCCCAGTACGGCGATTTCGGATCGCCCACCTGCGGCAGGTTCGCCGGCTGCTGATAACGTTCCACATGGTTGCCCTGCTTCATCGAATAGAGCAGATGCGGATCCTGCACCTTGCCATTATTCAGCAGGGTGGTGAGCGCCTTCACCATCTGAATGGGCGTGGCGATCCAGTACCCCTGGCCGATGCCGACCGAGATGGTGTCCCCCTGATACCAGGGCTTTTTATGCACCCGCTGTTTCCACTCCCGGCTGGGCAGTACGCCGGCATACTCCTCATTAAGGTCGATGCCGGTGGACTGGCCGTAACCAAACTTGCTCAGCCACTCATGGATCCGGTCAATGCCCATCTCGAAAGCGACCTGATAGAAAAAGGTGTCAGCCGACTCTTCGATGGCTTTGGTCACGTTGAGCATCCCGTGGCCGGTCTTCAGCCAGTCGCGGTAGCGGCGTTGCGTGCCCGGCAGCGTCCACGTCGGCGCGCCGAAGAAGGTGGTGTTCGGGGTGATGACCCCTGCGGAGAGCGCCGACAGCGCCATATAGGGCTTCACCGTCGAGGCCGGGGGATACAGCCCCTGGGTGACGCGGTTGATCAGCGGCCGGTCCGGATTATCGAGCAGCGATTTATAGGCCTGATAGCCAATGCCTTTGACGAACGGATTAGGATCGTAGCTGGGGCTGGAGACCATCGCCAGCACGCCGCCATCCCGGGGATCGACCACCACCACCGCCGCGCGCTGCCCCTTCAGCACCGACTCAATATACTGCTGCAGGTGCAGGTCGAGGGTCAGATAGAGGTTTTTCCCGGCCACCGGCGGTACCTCTTTCAGCAGACGCACCACCCGGCCGTGGTTATCGACCTCCACTTCCTGATAGCCAGTGGTGCCGTGGAGTGCTTTTTCGTAATAGCCCTCGATCCCCTGCTTGCCGATATTGTGGTCGGCAGCATAGTTCTCCTCTTCGCCGTCTTTCGCCAGCCGCTGCAGGTCGTTGTCGTTAATTTTCGACACATAGCCCACCACGTGCGCCAGCTCGGCGCCGTACGGGTATTCGCGCTGCTGATAGCTCTCCACCGTCACGCCGGGGAAACGGAATTCGTTAACCGCGAAGCGCGCCACCTCCACGTCGCTGAGGTCGGACTTCAGCGTCACCGCTTTATAGCGGCTGTTGTGGTGCATATCGTCGCGGAAGCTGGCGATGTCATCCGGCGTCAGGTCGACGATCGGCGTCAGGCTTTGCAGCAGCGCGGCCATATCGGGAATTTTGCTCGGGATCACCTGCAGGCGATACAGGGTAATGTTCTGCACCAGCGGAATGCCATTGCGATCGAATATCAGCCCGCGGCTGGGGGCGATGGGCAGCATCTTAATGTCGTTCTGGTTCGATCGGGTCTGGTAGAAATCATGCTGCTCCACCTGCAGATGGTAGAGGTTGGCGATCAGCACGCCAAAGCAGACCACCACCAGCAGAAAAGCGATTGCGGCCCGGCGGATAAACAGCATCTCTTCCGCGGAGTGGTCGCGAATTTCATCTCTCAAAAGGGGCATTAGCGGTACATCACCTGAATCACAAGAAAAGCCAACAGCGTAACGGCCGGGAAGCATAGCCTTATCGCGGCGCCAGCCCTACTGAAAGGTTGCTAATGATCTGGCAGAAATGTTTCAGCATGTTAGAGCGTGGGAAGCCTTTCTGTGCAGGAGAAAGGCATCAGAGTGCGAGGTTAGCCAGCAACGGGGACGGCTGGCATCTGTTTACATGATCAACCCGCTTATTTTCTGGCCTCAAAAGCGATCTTAACCGCCATTCCCGCCAGTACCGTCGCCATCAGCCAGCGTTGAAATTGTTGCCAGCCCGGCCGCCGACCAAGAAATAACGCCACCTGCCCGGCCAGCAAGATAATCATGCCGTTCACCGCCACGCTGATGATCACCTGGGTACAGCCTAATATTAACGACTGACTGAGCACGCTGCCGAGTCCGGGAGTGATAAACTGCGGCAGCAGGGACAGATACAGGATGGCAACTTTGGGGTTCGCCAGGCTGGTGAGGAATCCCATCAGAAACAGCTTACGCCCACTGTCCGCGGGTAAGTCGCGCACCGCAAATATCGGCCGCCCTCCCGGTTTGATCGCCTGCCACGCCAGATAGAGCAAATAAGCGACCCCGCATAAACGCAAGGCATCGTAGGCGTATGGAACCGCGAAAACCAACGCGGTGATGCCGAAAGCGGCACACAACATATAGAAGAAAAATCCCACGGCCACGCCGGCAAGGGAGATAAAGCCAGCGCGTTTTCCCTGGCAAATCGAACGCGAAGTGAGATACATCATGTTGGGGCCTGGGGTTAACACCAACCCCAGCGCCACCGCGGCAAAGGCCATTAATGAAGCGAATTCAGGCATAACTTATCTCCAGCTATCGGTAATGCCCAGGCGCGCGGCGACGTCGACCATGCTCCCCGACAGTATTCTGTCTTCAGCGCCAGTCACATGGTGCCTAAGTATTAGCTTATTCTGTGTCCGCCAACAACCCCCGTACCGAACATTCGTTACGCTCGCGCAACGGACAGCCCTCATCCTTTTCTCGCAGGAAAATTGTCATATCTCAAACAATTAGCAATCCGGCTCCCTGATTGACGCAGATCGTTTCCTTTGCCGTCTCGTTACGTCTATGGTTAATGGTGAGGTTTATACTAACCGCCAGGTCTACCTGGTCATATAAGGGGATGTTTACCCTTCGTTGAACGGAATTAGCTATTAAATCTGTAGACTCATTCAAATATCGCTTATTGGTAGCAGTGTATATCGTAATGGCATTCACAAAAGCAAACGGAGCCTGATATGAGCACGTCTAACGACCCATCCAACAACGCATCCGCCGGAAAGTGCCCTTTCCACGCCGAGACGCCAAAACAGAGCGCCGGCAGCGGCACCGGCAACCGCGACTGGTGGCCTAACCAGCTGCGTGTCGATCTGCTGAACCAGCACTCCAGTCGTTCCAACCCGTTGGGTGAGGATTTTAACTACAGGGAAGAGTTTAAAAAGCTCGACTACTCCGCGCTGAAAGCTGACCTCAGAGCGTTGCTGACCGACTCGCAAGAGTGGTGGCCGGCAGACTGGGGTAGCTATATTGGCTTGTTTATTCGCATGGCCTGGCACGGCGCCGGCACCTACCGCACCGTTGACGGTCGCGGCGGCGCAGGCCGTGGGCAGCAGCGCTTTGCGCCGCTGAACTCCTGGCCAGACAACGTCAGTCTCGATAAAGCCCGTCGTCTGCTGTGGCCAGTAAAACAGAAATATGGCCAGAAAATCTCCTGGGCCGACCTTTACATGCTGGCGGGTAACGTCGCTCTGGAAAACGCCGGCTTCCGCACCTTTGGCTTTGGCGCCGGTCGTGAAGATGTCTGGGAACCGGATCTGGACGTCGACTGGGGCGATGAGAAAGAGTGGCTGGCCCACCGTCACCCGGAAAGCCTGGCGAAACAGGCCATCGGCGCCACCGAAATGGGGCTGATCTACGTCAACCCGGAAGGACCGAACGCCAGCGGCGAGCCGCTGTCCGCCGCGGCAGCCATTCGCGCCACCTTCGGCAATATGGCGATGGACGATGAAGAGATTGTCGCCCTGATCGCTGGCGGCCACACGCTGGGCAAAACCCACGGCGCCGCCGAAACCAGCCACGTCGGCGCCGAGCCGGAAGCCGCCCCACTGGAAGCGCAGGGTCTGGGCTGGCACTCCAGCTACGGCAGCGGCGCAGGTGCGGATGCCATCACCTCCGGTCTGGAAGTGGTCTGGACGCAGACGCCCACCCAGTGGAGCAACTACTTCTTCGAGAACCTGTTTAAATATGAATGGGTGCAGACCCGCAGCCCGGCTGGCGCTATCCAGTTCGAAGCCAAAGACGCGCCGGAAATTATCCCGGATCCGTTTAATCCGGGGAAAAAGCGCAAACCGACCATGCTGGTCACCGACCTGACCCTGCGCTTCGACCCGGAGTTTGAAAAGATCTCCCGCCGCTTCCTCAACGACCCGCAGGCCTTTAACGAGGCGTTTGCCCGGGCGTGGTTCAAGCTGACCCATCGCGATATGGGGCCAAAATCCCGTTACCTCGGTCCGGAAGTGCCGAAAGAAGATCTGATTTGGCAGGATCCGCTGCCGGCAGCGACTCATCAGCCGAGCGCTGAGGATATCGCCAGCCTGAAAACCGCCATCGCCGGTGCCGGCCTGTCGGTGAGTGAGCTGGTCTCGGTCGCCTGGGCTTCCGCCTCCACCTTCCGCGGCGGCGATAAGCGCGGCGGCGCCAACGGCGCACGCCTGGCCCTCGCTCCGCAGAAAGACTGGCCGGTCAATGCTATCGCCAGCCGGGTGCTGCCGACTCTGCAGGCGATCCAGCGCGCCTCCGGCAAAGCGTCGTTAGCCGATATCATCGTGCTGGCTGGCGTGGTCGGCGTTGAGCAGGCGGCCGCTGCCGCCGGCGTCAGCGTTAACGTGCCGTTTACCCCAGGCCGCGTCGACGCCCTGCCTGAGCAGACCGACGTCGAGTCGTTTGACCTGCTGCAGCCGCTGGCGGATGGCTTCCGCAACTATCGCCGTATCGAAGGCGGTGTCTCGACGGAAACGCTGCTGATCGATAAAGCCCAGCAGCTCACGCTAACCGCCCCGGAAATGACAGTGCTGGTCGGTGGCTTGCGCGTACTGGGCGCGAACTACGACGGCAGCAAACACGGGGTGTTCACCGACCGCGTCGGCGTGCTCAGCAATGACTTCTTCGTCAACCTGCTGGATATGGCCACCGTCTGGAAAGCGGCCGATGACCACGCGGAGCTGTTTACCGGCAGCGACCGTAAAACCGGCGAGGCGAAGTACAGCGCCACCCGCGTGGATCTGGTGTTTGGTTCCAACTCTGTACTGCGCGCGCTGGCGGAAGTATACGCCTGCGCCGACGGGCAGCAGAAGCTGGTGCATGACTTCGTCGCCGCCTGGACTAAGGTGATGAATCTCGACCGCTTCGACCTGTAATCTCCCCGCCCCGGCACCCGCCGGGGCGTTTTGCTTATACCGCCCGCGGCAACTGTTGCAGGCGACTCCGCGTACGCTGAATATCCTCCAGTTCCACCCCGGCCACCAGCGTCTCCAGATCGCAGCAGGTTACCAGCAGCAGGCGGATCTGCTTTTCATACAGCACATCGATCACGTTGATAAAGCGCTGCTGGGCCGCTTGCCCCACCGTAGCCAGCGGCGGCACCTCATCCAGTAACCAGACCGTATAGCTTTCGCTGAGCGTCAGATAGTCCATCACCGCCGTGGCGGCCTGACAGAGTTGGGCAAAGGTGAAGTGGAGCTGAGTGGATGACGCCGTGGCAGCCAGCAGGGTGCGATAACCTACCGTCAGCGAAACCGGTTCGGCAGGCAGCGACGGCAGATCATACAGCTGACGCTGTTGTGCATTCGGATTAACCCACATCCGCCCGCTGCAGAAGGCATTATCGACGCTCAGATGACGCTGGCGATAATCCTCCTCACCGTTCAGCGCGACGACCGCCAGGTGGGCGCGGATCAGCGCGATCGACGGTAAAAAGCGATCGTGATACAGCGGATTGGGCAGCAGCATCTCCGGCGGATAGTTTGACGTCGCCAACAGCACAATACCGCGCTGAAAGAGATGCGCCAGTAAGACCTTGATCAGCATCGCGTCGCCAGGGTCGTGAAGATGAAATTCGTCGAAGCACAGCAGGCGACAGCCGGAAGTCATCTGCCTCATCACCGCCTGCAGGTCGGGCGCGCCGGGGGCATTCAGCCTCTGATGTAGCTCGCGGAAGAAGTGATGAAAATGGACCCGCCGCCGGGCGGCGAGCGGCAGGCTGGCAAAAAAGTGGTCGAGGATAAAACTTTTCCCCCGCCCGGTCCGCCCCCAGACGTACACCCCCTGCGGCGTACCCGCCGCGGACAACAGTTGCTGGCCCAAAGCATCCAGGCGAGCGATCAGCGACAACTGATCGTCATCGAGCGTCAGACGCGCCCGCGCCGCCTGCTCGGCCATCACACGGGTAAAGCGAAACTCAGTCGCCATCTCTGGCTGATCTGAATACGACGCCATACATCCCTCTTTTAACATTTTTATAACCTCCTGCGAGGAGGCCATTCTAGCCGCTTTCCTGCGGGTTGGCGAATCGCACAACGGGAAATACCGTCCGCGGTGATTTACTTCAATTCTTCGCCTGGCATGCGGTAAAAACCAGCATGAATCTCATTTTTCATGGTGTACCGCGATATCTTGCGCTAAAGATTGCAGCTAACGCGTAGGATTAAAAATTTAAAACTATTAACAATCAATTAACATTAGCAGGCAAACCATTCATCCTGAGGAATACAACACCATGTCTACCACCCAGGTTCTCGGCGGCGCGCCTTATGCCTCGCCAGGACAACCGCACGCCAGCTTAACCGGACGCATTGATGCGCTGCCCGCCTCCTTCGGTTTATGGTCGTTTATCACCCTGCTCTCCCTCGGTGGCTTCTTCGAGCTCTACGACCTGTTCCAGACCGGGTATATCAGCGCAGGGCTGCTGGCCGACGGGATTTTTCACACCGGGCAGGCGGGGATATTCGGGATTGCCGATCAGGCGGCTTTTGCCTCCGCCACCTTTATGGGGCTGTTTATTGGCGCCAGTCTGTTGGCGCCGCTGGCGGACAGGCTGGGGCGCCGTCTGACGTTTATGGTGGCGCTCGCCTGGTACGGCCTCTTTTCGCTGCTGATGGCGACGCAGAGTAGCGCGGAAGGGGTGATCTTTTTCCGCTTTCTGGTGGGGATCGGCCTCGGTATTGAGCTGGTGACTATTGATACCTATCTCAGCGAATGGATGCCAACCCATCTGCGCAATAAAGCGTTTGCTTTCGCTTTCTTCATCCAGTTCCTGTCGGTTCCGGCGGTGGCGCTGATGTCCTGGATGCTGGTGCCAACCACCCTCTTCGGCCTCAGCGGCTGGCGCTGGGTGATCATCTTTGGCGCGCTGTTCTCGCTGGCGATCTGGTTTATCCGCAAAAAGCTGCCGGAGTCAGCGCGCTGGCTGGAAAGCAAAGGGCGGCATGATGACGCGCATGCGGTGATGAGTGAGATGGAAGCCCGCTGTGGCGTGACGCCGTCGCCGAAGCATGCGCATGCGGCACAGAGCGTCGTCAAACGCGGCACCTTCCGCGAAATCTGGGCGCCGCAGTATCGGCAGCGCACCCTGATGCTAATGGTGATGAACTTCTTCCAGGCGATCGGCTTCTTCGGCTTTGGCAACTGGCTGCCGGCGCTGCTCTCCGGTCAGGGGGCCAGCATCACTCACAGTCTGCTGTACGCCTTCTTTATCACCCTCGCCTATCCGCTGGGCTGCCTGTTCTGCACCCGCTTCGTGCATCGCTTTGAGAACAAGTGGCAAATTGTCCTCTCCGCGCTGATGACTGTCATCTTCGGGCCCCTGTTCGCCCTGCAAAACAGCCCGATTCTGCTGGTGATCTGCGGGTTTATGATCACCTGGTCCAACGCCTGGCTGACCATCAGCTACCACGCCTACCAGGCCGAGGTCTTCCCGACCCATATTCGCGCCCGCGCCGTCGGCTTCTGCTACTCGTTCAGCCGGCTCTCCACCGCGGTGACCAGCATCCTGATCGGCATTATTCTGCAATACGCCGGCACGCCGGGGGTGATTAGCTTTATCATCGTCAGTATGCTGATGGTGATGCTGTCGGTAGGGATCTTCGGCCCCAGAACGCGGGGCATTCGACTGGAGAATATCTGAGGTTGTCGCAGGGACTGGCCTCAGCCAAAAATCCCCTGCGCCTCGGCGAAGCATTTTTCCGCCAGGGTTGATACCGGCTCCTGCTGGCGCATAATCAGCGCCAGCTGTGAATCGACCTGGGTTTCGGCGATCGGCAGAATGTCAAGATTATCGCTCAGCGCTTCGAGGCCGTTGTTGAGCGGCATAATCGCGCAGCAGATCCCCGCCTGCACCGCCTGGATAATCTGAAACGTCGAATCGCTTTCAAAAACATACTTCGGCGTTAGCCCTTTAGCCTTAAAGCTGATTTCAATGGATTCCCGGTAGTACATTCCCTTGGTCAGAAAACCGAGGGGCAACGTCGCCAGCGCCTCCCACCCCGGCGTCGCACCGCTGAAGTCGAAATGGCGTTTATCATGCAGGAGCCCCATCCGGGTTTGCGGCAACCGGGCAATCTTGAACTGACCTTCATCCAGATGCTGCAGATAACAGATCCCCAGATCCAACTGGTTACGGCTGACGCCATCGATAATCTGCTCCGAGGTCATCGACAGCAGGCTGAACTGCAGCGCCGGGTATTTCTCCGCCAGCGGTTTAATCAGCTGCATCGGGTTCAGGCTCGCCAGCGGCACCATGCCGACCCGCAGCTGACCGACCATCTGCCCGCGACAGATCGCCGCCTCTGCCGCCAGACCATCATGGGCAGCCAGCACCGCCCGCGCCCAGGCCAGGATCCGCTCACCTTCTGGGGTAAACCCCTCAAAGCGCTGGCCGCGCTGAATAAGCGTCAGGTTCAGCTCCTCTTCCAGATTACGAATGCGCATGGAGAGGGTCGGCTGAGTAATATGGCAGGCCGCCGCCGCCTGGCCAAAATGGCGCGTCTGATCGAGCGCGATCAAATACTTGAGTTGCTTAATATCCATTCTCTTTCCCGTTTGAACCCCGCCGTTCACCCCCGGGGCCGCGCACAGGTTACCAGAATGTTAGTTTCAGTAGCGATAAATTCAAGCGAGGATATCACGAGGTGCTGTGGGGCGCAGGACGGCGCGATGCCGCCCTGCGCCCTGCTTTTTAGCGTACGCCGGCCAGCGGACGGATCTCTTTCGAGCGCAGCGTCAGACGAACGGGAACCGACTTATATGAAGGGGTGCCGCTCTCTTCATCCAGATAGTTCAGCGGCACCAGCACGTTGGCTTCCGGATAATAGGCCCCGACGGTGCCGGGCGCGATGCCGTAGGCTACCACCGTGATATCTTCCAGCGTCAGCTCGCTGTCTGGCAGCGCGGTATGAATATCTACCCGATCGCCATGTTCCAGCCCCTGGGCAGCCATGTCCTGTTCATTCATAAACAGCACGTCGCGGCGGCCAAAAACACCGCGGTAGCGGTCATCCATCGCGTAGATGGTGGTGTTGTACTGATCATGACTGCGCAGCGTCACTAAGCGCATCACATCTTCGCCCTCCACCACCACGTTCTCATGCACCCCTTTGAAGACGGAGAACATCGCTTTACCGGTGGCCGTTGGCCAGATGCGCTCGGTCGGCGGTAGCGGCATGCGGAAGCCTCCGGGATGACGAATACGCTGGTTATACTCCTCGAACCCCGGAATGGTCTGTTCGATCAGATCGCGAATGCGGTCGTAATCTTCCACCAGATACAGCCAGTCCACTTTGCTGGCCGGCAGAGTGGCCTTCGCCAGACCGGCGACAATCGCCGGCTCCGAGCGCAGCGTCGGCGAGGCGGGCTTAAGCTTGCCTGAGGAAGCATGCACCATCGACATCGAATCCTCGACGGTGATCGACTGCCGGCCGCTGGCCTGCAGGTCAAGCTCGGTGCGGCCCAGACACGGTAGAATAAAGGTCTCTTTCGCCGTCAGCAGGTGCGAGCGGTTGAGCTTGGTGCCGACGTGAACGCTAAGCTCAAGGCCGCGCATCGCCGGGAAAGCGCGTTCGTGATCCGGCATCGCCACAGCGAAGTTGCCCCCGAGGCAAATCAGGGCTTTGGCGTCGCCGGCGATCATGGCCTCCAGGGCCTTCACCGCATCGTGACCATGATGCCGCGGCGGCGTAATCCCCATCACCCGCTGCAGGCTGTCGAGGAAGGCCGCAGAGGGTTTTTCACTGATCCCGACGGTGCGGTTTCCCTGCACGTTTGAGTGGCCGCGCAGCGGACAGATGCCAGCGCCCGGCTTGCCGATGTTGCCGCGCATCAGCAGCAGGTCGGCAATCAGACGGACGTTGGAAGTGCCTTTATTATGCTGGGTAATACCCATGCCGTAGGTGACGATGGTGGCCCTGGATTTGGCGTAAGCCACGGCGACCTGGGTCAGGGATTCGCGCGTCAGGCCGGACTCCTGTTCGATATCCTGCCAGCGGGTGGCATGCAGATCCTCGGCGAAGGCAGAGAATCCCTGGGTATGCTGGGTAATAAACGCGTGGTCGAGCACATTGCCCTGCTCCTCCTCCAGCTGCAGCAGCGCTTTGGCGATCCCTTTCAGCGCCGCCGCGTCGCCGCCGGCCCGCACCTGGTAGTAGGTCGAAGCGATCGGCGTCGAGCGCCGGGTCGCCATCTCCATCACGTTCTGCGGGTCGGCAAAACGCTCCAGCGCCCGCTCACGCAGCGGATTGAAAACGATAATCGGCACGCCGCGGCGGGAAAGCTCATGCAGGGTGCCCATCATCCGTGGGTGGTTGGTGCCCGGATTATGGCCGATGGAGATCACCAGCTCGGTCTGGTCAAAATCGTCGAGGGAGACGGTGCCTTTGCCAATCCCGATCGACTGCGGCAGGCCCACGCTGGTGGATTCGTGGCACATGTTGGAGCAGTCGGGGAAGTTGTTGGTGCCATACTCGCGGGCGTACAGTTGGAACAGCCACGCTGCCTCATTGGACGCCCGGCCAGAGGTATAGAACTCGACCTCATCAGGCTGCAGGCCGCGAAGGATCTCGCCGATGCGAGCGAAGGCCTGCTCCCACACCACCGGACGCAGGGTATCGCTGGCGCGGTCGTAGACTAAAGGATGGGTTAAGCGGCCGTAGCCTTCCAGTTCAAAATCGCTCTTCGCCAGCAGGGAGGTCACAGTGTTGGCTGCGAGGAACTCGGGCGTCACTCGTTTGGTGGTCGCCTCCCAGGTCACGGCTTTGGCGCCATTTTCGCAAAACTGAAAAGTGGATTTATGCTCTTTATCCGGCCAGGCGCAGCCCGGGCAGTCAAACCCATCCGGCTGGTTAGTTCGCAGCAGCGTGGCGGGCGCTTCGAAAGCATCCATCTGGGTACGCACAGCGATGGCCGTGGCCTTCAGCGCGCCCCACCCGCCTGCCGGGCCATCATAGGGGTGAACACCGGGCACCGCGCGTCTTTTATTGGTCATCTTTTAACTCCTGCTGCTCTGTTCTGGCCGCCGCAGCCTGAAAAAAGGCGTACGACGGCCCCGGGCGACGTGGCGTGGTTAGCACGGCGTCACCTGATTAGGATGCGGTTTCTCAAGGATAGTACGATGGGAAAGCGTAGGTACTGCGTTTGTTAACTGAATAATAACATACACAACAAATCTGTATAATTGATGTTATCTATCAGGTGTTAAATTTAACTTATTTGCAAATTTTCGCGGTTATCGTCGCTGTGCGCTGACGGATAAAAGACCCACGGGAAAGCGATGACCGGGCAGCGGAAACCGCCCGGTGGGTCTGATTCAGGTCAGATTGAAGTAACGGTCCGGACGCAGCGTTTCCGGCAGCGGATGCTGACCGGTCATGTCGAGCAGATTGCGCTCAATGGTATTGCACATGGCGTTCAGCGGCAGATCATTGGCGGCGGTACCGAAAGGATCTTCCAGCTCTTCCGCCAGCGAATCCCACGACAAAAAGGTGTAGGAGATAAACACCGAGACAAACGGCGTCATGTAGTGCAGATCGCCGACCAGCGCGAACGGCAGCAGCGTGCAGAACAGGTACACGGTGCGCTGCAGGATCAGGGTATAGGCGAATGGCACCGGGGTGGTCGCCAGCCTTTCACAACCGCCCAGCACGTGCGCCAGCTCATCGAGTTTGTTGTCCATCAGCCCGTAGGTGATGTCGCTGAGCTTGCCCGCCTCCCGCAGCTGGCCAATTTCGTTGCCGACCAGCAGCAGGATCCGGTTGGTGGGCATTGAGCTGGCGAGGATCTCCGCCACCTTGTCATCCGGCAGCAGCCGCCGCAGGTCAGCCGTCGGATCGGTTTTGCGCAGCTGGTGCTTCAGGCTCCAGCTAAAGGCCACCAGATAGCTGACGATGCGGCGATGGACATCGTGTTCGGCCGGCAGGATATTGCGCAACTGGCGTACCAGCGTACGTTCGGCGATAAGCACCGTCCCCCACAGATTGCGCGCTTCGACGAACCGGCTGTAGCTGGCGCTGTTGCGAAAGCCGAGAAAAATCGCAATCGCAATCCCCAGCAGGCTGAACGGCGCCACCGTTAAGTGGATCCCCAGCTGCTCGTACCATTGATAGCTGATAATGGCGATGATGGACATCAGCACATTAAGCAGCAGACGAAAGATGATTTTCGACAGCACGGAGCCGTGCCAGTCAAATAAGCGAAGAAACCAGTGTTGTTCTGGCCGAATGATCATTGTCTGACTTCCTGAATTACCGCTCTGGTCATTATCTCTGAATAAAGAATAGAGATTATCTATGAACCGATTGGTTTATTTTATCGTTAACTGCGATGGGCAGATCTTCGCCATTATTTAGCGATGGTAATGGCGTTTTTAGTATGGGCCTTTTTTATATTTCAGGCAATCGATGCGCGGGCGCGTTACGCCAGCAATTAAGGCTCAGGGAAAAAATAGCCGCTGAGCCAATAAAATTGCCGGTTCAGGACACCGGGTGCGCCAGGCCGCTTTTGTCAGCCCCGCCTAGCGCGCTGGCCGCGTCGCTGGGATCAAGATGCACCATTACGTTAAGCACCGGATGCTGCGCCAGGACCCGCTCCCGCGCCTGACGGGCAATCTGATGTCCCTCGGCTACCGACATCTCTCCCGCCACCTCGAGATGGACATCCACCAGCACCAGATCCCCCGCCTTACGGGTTTTCAAATCGTGCAGACCCGCCACGCCCGGCGTGGCCTGCAGCGTGCGGGCGATCGCCCGCTGCGTCTCTTCATCGACCGCGCGGTCCATTAAATCGTGCAGCGCCGTGGCGGCGAAACGATAGCCCATGCGGGTGATCAGCAGTCCCACCGCCAGCGCGGCAAGCGGGTCGAACCAGGCGAACCCGGCCAGATTACCGATAATCCCCAGCGCCACCACCAGAGATGACGCGGCGTCGGAGCGGGCATGCCAGGCGTTGGCGATGAGCAGCGATGAATTCAGCCGCGTGGCAGCCGCCAGCATATAGCGAAACAACCCCTCCTTGACGGCCAGCGCCACCAGCGCCATCCACAGCGCCACGCTGTGCACCGCCGGAATCGTCTGCGGCTGCGCCAGGTGACCCGCAGCGGACCACAGCATGCCAATCCCGACCAGCACCAGGATCGCGCCGAGGATCAGCGAGGCGCCATTCTCGTAGCGCCAGTGTCCATAGTGGTGATCGTGGTCTGAGGGTCGACGGCTCTTTTTATTCGCCACCAGCACCACCCCATCGGCGACCAGATCGGAAAAAGAGTGCATCCCATCAGCAATCAACCCCTGGGAGCCAGAGAATATTCCCACCACAACCTGAAACACGGAAAGGAAAATATTGACCACCACGCTAATAAGGGTACTCTTTCGCGCCTGCACCGAACGCTCATGATATTTATTATCATTTTCAAAATTATGTTGTGTCATTATTTCTCTCCCTTTGTGAGCGGGAAGAATAAACTGACAAGCTGAGTTTATGCTTAACAATATAAAAGCCATTGCCTTTCCGTTTAACGATATCGGCGCTGTCGATTATTAATATATTCTGAAAGGGTGGCAGGACAGGTACAACCGCGCGCGGATGGGCTATCTTATGACTGGCCCGGCAGGTCGGGCCACTTTCTCTTAACCACTACAGGAGTCAGCGATGTCAGAGATCACTTCATCCCGGCTGCGTTTTGCCATTAACCTGGGCAACGCGGTCCTGGCCCATCTTGGGGAGACGGGGGAGCCCGCAGGTCTCACCGTCGAGCTCAGCCATCGGCTGGCGACGCGCTGGGGCGTCACCGCCGAGTTCGTCCCCTATCCTGCCGCCGGAAAAGTGGTGGCTGACGCCGGCGGTGATCACTGGGACATTGCGTTTCTGGCCATCGACCCGGCCCGGGAAGCAACCCTGCGTTTTACGCCTCCCTACATCACCATCCAGGGGACCGCGCTGGTGAGAGCCGGTTCGCCCTGCCAGAGCGTGGCCGACATGGATCGCCCGGCAACCACCATTAACGTCGGGCAAAACGCCGCTTACGATCTGTGGTTAACCCGTCATCTGCAGCACGCCAGCCTGAATCGCCTTCCCTCCTCGCAGGAGGCCATCGACGCCTTCCTCGCCGGTGAAGGAGATATGGTCGCCGGTATCCGACAGCCGCTGGAGGCGACAGCCCGTCAGCACGCTGGGGTGCGGGTACTGGCGGATAATTTTACCGAGATCCAGCAGGCCATTTGCGTCGCCAGGGCGGATGTCGCTGGCTTCAACGCGGTGAATGACGCGCTCAGCGAGTGGCGGGCGGATGGCAGCCTGGAAGCACTGATTGCCCGACAGCTGGGCAAGGCGGAATGACCTTCACTCCACTTGCATCCGGCGCATGGCGCAATGCCAGGCGCCGTTGCGTACCGAGGCACGGAGCACGTGGGCCACGCCATGCACCAGCAGGCGCGTCGTATGCCGCTGCAGCGGCGTGAGCGACAGCCCCAGCATCTCCTGCGCCCATTCCGGCAGCAGATCGATCCCGGCGCGCATCATGACCTGACCCACCGGCTGGCTCAGCCTACCCGGCAGACGAGTAGAGAGCAGCACCTCGGCTACCTCCCGGGTACGTTCGTCACAGCGCAACTGCGGGCGCATCGCCTCGAGATAGTCCGCCACTTCCTGCGGCGTCTGAGGGATGTCCTGGGCCCCCAGCCGACGGGCGATTTCCGCCGACTCGCGGAAATAGTCCTCCTGGCGCTCGGCGCTGACCACTGTCCGCTTGTAGCGCAGGTGGGAGGCCATAAAGCGGCTGCACTCGGCGACGTGCACCCAGGTCAACAGCGCCGGATCGCTGGCCTGATAAGGAGTGCCGTTCTTATCCACCCCGCCGATCCGCTGATGGATCCCCTGCACTTTGGCGATGAGCCGCTCGGCGTCGGGGGTAGTGGCAAAGGTGGTGGCGGAAATAAACTGGCTGGTGCGGCGCAGGCGGCCAAAGATGTCCTCACGGAAACGGGAGTGATCCCAGACGCCGGCCAGCGCCAGGGGATGCAGCATCTGCAGCAGCAGCGCGCTGATGCCGCCGCAGAGCATCGAGGTAAAATCGCCGTGTACCTGCCAGATGGCCGACTGCGGACCAAA
Organism: Klebsiella sp. w6; assembly: GCF_033100215.1. Classification (NCBI taxonomy): domain Bacteria; kingdom Pseudomonadati; phylum Pseudomonadota; class Gammaproteobacteria; order Enterobacterales; family Enterobacteriaceae; genus Klebsiella; species Klebsiella sp. w6. Next base: position 2,594,393 of record NZ_CP136907.1, on the reverse strand, counting down.
CAGCCCCGGCTCCCCTTTAGGCTGTTCAAAATCGATCTCTTTTAGCGCCATGCCGGTCAGGCCGAGCACCTGCGCCTCGATCATCCCGCGAATGCCGATCATGATGATGTCCCTTACGTGCAATTAAAGGACAAAAGATACCACTATTGGGCAGCGCAGGGAGAGATATCGGGAAAGGGTGCCCGCTGCGCGCGGGCACGACAGCTTACGGATTCAGCTGGTAGTCGAGAGTGATATTGGCTTTCAGCACCTGCGATACCGGGCAACCGGCCTTCGCTTTCTGAATGATCTCATCGAACGCCGCCGGCGCAACGTCCGGCAGAACAATCTGACTTTGCAGCGCGATGTCGGTTATCGCAAAGCCGCCGTCGGTTTTATTGAGGGTGACCACCGCCGTCGTGTCGATAGACGTTGCGGTATAGCCCTCTTCGCTGAGCATCAGCGACAGGGCCATTGAGAAACAGGCGGCATGCGCGGCGCCAATCAGCTCCTCAGGGTTAGTGCCTTTCACCCCTTCAAAACGGGTTTTAAAGCCGTAGGGCTGCTGGCTCAGCGCCCCGCTCTCTGTCGACACGGTGCCTTTGCCATGTTTCAGATCGCCTTCCCAGTGCGCCAGCCCTTTCTTATGAATCGCCATGTGACTCCTCCTGTGATGATGTCGAACAAAAAGTATAGTGCGTGATGCCGAACCTGCGCCTTTTCTGCGGCCCGGGCATCACTGTGCCCTTAAGGATCTCGTGGTCAGCCTCGCTAACGACCATCGTGTGGCTGATAAGGATCGGTTTTGTCGTCCTTGCTGTCGTCCCGTTTACGCGGCACTTCGCCATGCTCGGCAGGCGCCTCGCGCGCAGGATGTTTTCCGCCCTGCTCACCTTGCGGCTGAGATGTGTTACTCATATCGGCGTTCTCCGCTTACTTAGGCGACTGCTTGAGCAGACGATCGACACGCACCACCGGCGGCGTCATTTTGCGATCGAGGCTACCGTTGATGCTGACCAGATCGTCAGGCTCTACGTGCTGTTCGTTAAACGCGGCGGCCGGAATGATGGCAGTGATGGTGCCGCTTTTATCGCGAAACTGATAACGGTCATTGTCCTGGCGGGTGAGCACATTACCGCGCAGTGAAATAGTCGCGCCATCGTGCATGGTTTTCGCCTGCTCAACGGTCATGATCCGGCCATCCTCGACGCCGCGATAGCCGTCATCGAGTTTGTGCGGCGGCGGCGGTGCGGCATCCTGACTAAAACCGCCCTTATCGTCCGCCTGTGCAATACCCACGGCGAGTACACAGGCCATCGCGAGCGCTAATTTTTTCATCATCCCTCCGTCATTTTACCGATGATTAGAATAAAGCCTGGCTGAGGCGATTCATTTTTACAAAGTCAATTGTTCTGATATCGACTAATATAAGAATGTCCTTATCGTTACGCTGTTGCCGAAACGAAACGCGAGGGAAATAATAATGATTAAGAATCAACAGGATTGTCCCATCGTTGACGAGAATGAACGAGCACTACGCTTCGAATATCGATTCCGGCGCTATGGGATAATTGTTCTGAGTCTCATCATTCTTACCGCGCTAAGCGGTCTGTGGTCCTCCGGTTATTTCAGTGAAGCGCACCGGGAAAGTGCCAAAGGTGAATTAAGCGTCGATTATCAGCGGTATGCCAGACTGATGAGTGAAACCGAAGTGAATATTCAGATTAAACCCGATGGAGGTAGTGAAAAAATTATCAGCTTCACCGCCCCGTTTTTATCGCGCTACCAGGTCGGTGATATCCGCCCGCAGCCGGATAAAATGTACAGTGCCGAGGGGAAATTATACCTCGTGTATCAGCAAGCGGCCAACCGCTCGCCGATGTCCGTGTGGTTATCCATTACCCCAAAAACAGCCGGCAATATTTCCCTGCAGGCGGCAGTGAACGATCGCGCGCCTGTCACCTGGAACCAGTTTGTCTATCCCTAGGAGTGGCTATGGAAATGGTCCTCAGAGCCGCAGCAATCTATTTTATCCTGTTGATTATTTTTAAGATTGCTGGCAGAAGAACGCTGATGCAGTTAACCAACTTTGATCTAATATTGCTCCTGATAATTAGCGAAGCCACCCAACAGGCGATGCTCAGCACAGACTATTCCGTCACCGGTTCGATGCTCACCATCGTCACTCTGGTGGGTGTTGATATTTTATTCGGCTATATTAAGAAACGCTTCTCGCAGGCGGAAAATTTCATTGATGGTAGCCCGGTTATTGTGGTGGAAGATGGTGCTGTCATCGACGAAAAGATAAAGCTCGTCAATATCTCTGTCGATGATATCCTGCTGGCAGCCAGGCAGCACCATGGGATCTATGAGCTCAAAGCGATCAAATTCGCTATCCTCGAGCGTAACGGCCAGATATCCATTATTCCTGAAAAGGAATAGTCTCAATTTTATTTATCGCGCTCCGGTTGTTTATCACCTGATTCGGGGGCGCGGGTGGCATCATCCTCTTCTTTTTCAACGCTAAGCATGTTTAATGTCACCATTTTTCCTCCTCGCGGGTTGACAGGGTTCTAACAGATTATAGAACGTCCTCGCCGATGCAGGCACGATCCAGCCAGCATCATCCGGATATGTCGTCTGATTCACACTGCGTATATTCCAGGATATTTCCCACCTCGTCATTGTCATTTGTGAGGAATAATTAACCGATCTGTGCAGTTAATATTGCGCTAGCCAAAAAAAATGAGGTCTCTATGTCTGTGATGGTAATTACCGGGGGAACCGCGGGGGCGGGCAAAGCCACCGCACTGCGTTTCGCTCGCGCAGGATACCACGTGGCGCTGATCGCCCGAGATGAGACGGGTCTGCAGGAAGCCCAGCAGGCCTGCGAACGGTTTGGCATTAAAACGCTGGCCATTAGCGCCGACGTCGCCGATGCCGGGGCGCTGCAGCGCGCCGCCGCCGAGGTGGAAGCCACACTTGGCGCGATAGACGTTTGGATCAACAACGCCATGACCACCGTGCTGGCCCCCTTTCGTCAGATGAGCGAGGAGGAATTTCGCCGGGTGACGGAGGTGACCTATCTCGGCTATGTCAATGGCACCCGCGCGGCGCTGGAGGTGATGGCGCCCCGGGATCGGGGAGTGATTATTCAGGCCGGCTCGGCGCTGGCCTGGCGGTCGATTCCCCTGCAATCGGCCTACTGTGGAGCCAAGGCGGCGATCCGCGGCTTTACCGATGCCGTGCGTACCGAACTGATGCACGAGAAAAGCCACATCCAGTTGACCATGGTCCAGCTGCCGGGGATGAACACCGCCCAGTTTGGCTGGGCGCGGAATAAAATGGATCAGGCCATGCAGCCGGTGCCGCCGGTCTATCAGCCGGAAGTGGCCGCCGAAGCTATCTACAGCGTCATCCAGCGTCCGGTCAACGAGCTGTGGGTCGGGAAAAGCACCATCCAGTCGATCCTCGGTCAGGTCTTCTTTCCTCGCCTGCTCGATCGGCTGATGGTGAAAAAGGCGTGGGAGGGACAGTTTACCGGCCAGCCGAAGCCGGCAGAGCATCAGGACGACCTGTTCACGCCGGTACGCGGCAATCACCCCGGACACGGCCCCTTTAACGATGGCGCACGGCGTAAAGCGGTGACCATTAGCGCCGATCTCCCGGGAAAAGTGGCTGCCGGCGTCGGGGTAGCGGTGGCGACGATGGCTCTGCGGGCGTTGTTCCGTCGTTCCGGGAAACGGCGTTAATCCAGGCTCCGGCTGAACCAGCGGTACCCATACCCGGAAAGCGCCAGCCGCGCATCTTTCCCGCCGTGTAGCCCATCCTGATAGAGCTTATCTTCCAGAATTGGGCTCCAGTAGCCCTCGGCCAGCGGCGGGAGCAGGACCTCTACCGCCTGCTGGCTGCAGTTCGCCAGCATCAGCACTTCCCGCGATTCGCTGCGATAGCACAGGCCCAGTACCGCAGCAGGCTTCACCGCGAGGATGGCGAAAGGAATGGAGCCCGGCTCGGTATATTCCGCCCGCGCCAGCACCATATTGCGCACCCGGTTCAGCAGCGATCGGGGGTGGCGCAGCGCTGCTTCGACATTGATCCGCTGGTAACGCCACCGCCCGCTGGCTATCGGTTTTACCGGCAGATCGTCCCGCGCCGCCCGGGAAAAGCCGCCGTTGGGCGCCGCCGACCACTGCATCGGCGTTCTGACCGCGTAGCGCTCCGGTAAGCTCAGATCGTCTCCCATGCCAATCTCGTCGCCATAGCGCATCACCGGCACGCCGGGCAGCGCCAGCAGGATCGCATGGGCCAGCGCCATGCGCCGGGTATCGCCATCCAGCATCGGCGCCAGTCGCCGGCGTACGCCACGCTGGTAAACGGACATGGATTTATCAGGGGCAAAGGTGCGGATAACCTGGCGTTTATTGCGTTCGCCGATCCCCTCGAGATCCAGTTCATCATGGTTACGCAGCCAGTTGACGAAGCAGCACCCGTCCGGCGGGGTCACCATCACCTGCAGGGCTTTTACCACCGGGGCGGCGCGCTGCTGCGCCAGACTGAGGTAGAGATATTTGTTAAGCCAGAAATTGAGCACCATCTGCAGCCGATCGCTGTGACCGAAGTAATGGCGGTAATCTTCTACCGCAACGTCCACTTCACCCAGCAGTATCGCCTCGGGATTGAGGCGCTGAACGACCTGCCGGAGATGGTTCAGCAGCGGGTAGCCGCGCGCCTCGTCGCCCTTCCCGGCCTGTTTCACCAGATGTGACGCGGCATCGAGGCGAAAACCTGACACGCCCGCCTGCAGCCAGAAGGTGATGATGTTTTCGATTTCAGCGATCACCGGCGGATGAGCAAGATTCAGATCCGGCTCATGACGATAAAACATGTGGCGATAGTATTGCCCGGCCTGTTCGTCCCAGCGCCAGACGCTCTCCTCGACGCCGGGAAACATGGGGGGATCGTCCTTCTCCGGCGGCCTGTCGGCCCAAAGATAGTATGGCCGCCACGGCGACCGGGGATCGCGTCGCGCCGCCTGAAACCACGGGTGCTGGGCGGAAGTGTGCTGGATAACCAGCTCAACAATCACCCGCAGCCCCAGCTCCCGGGCGCGGGCAATCAGCTCAATCACGTCGGCGATGGTGCCAAAGCGCGGATCGGGCTGCAGATGGTCGCTGATATCATAGCCATCATCCTGCAGAGGGGTGAGATAGAAAGGCGTCAGCCAGAGCACCGTCGCCCCGAGGCTGCGAATGTAATGTAGCTTTTGGCGAATACCGGCGAGATCGCCGTAGCCGTCACCGTTAGCGTCATAAAACAGTGAACTATCAACCTGATAAATGACCGCTCTGTGAAACCACTGTTCCCGTTGCATCACTATCACCTTGCTTATTCACCCTGACGGGTGGCCCGTCACTCGCCAGCAGATTCAGCGCGGTTTACGTCCGCCCCTCGCCGTCGGCCGGGGTTTGGCGACAGGCGATACGGTAGCGTGTTCCGCTGAAGGCGCCCGATTCGCCACCGCGTCCACCAGAGCCTGCTGTCTGGCGGTTAATTTCAGAGGAACCTGTTCCTCGACAGCATGGAGCGCGATCGTGTGGCGTTTAACCATAGTTTTTCTCCGGCGGCTTATTTTCCGGCCTCAACGCCAGGCAGATCGGCACGATGCAGAAATTGCCCGACGATCGTCGGCTGATGATGAAGCAGCCAGTCAGCCATGCCTCGCTCCTCCGCCAGCATCGCCTCCAGGGCGTGGATGGCATGGTGGTCGCCCACCCGTTTCGCCGCCGTCAATAAGGCGGTATAGCAGGCGACCTCGAATTGCGCAAAAACATAGGCCGTGATAATGACTTTAATAACCTCATCGCCGGGCAGCATCATCCCAATGGACTGGCCCAATGCGGCGACCCGGCTCATCGCATCCTGCAGCGCGGAGCGGGAAATATGATTACGGGCAATGATATCCTGCAGAGACGATAATTGCCGGCGGGTTTCATAGAGATGTTGTTCAAGACGCGTGCGCAGTGGCGGATAGTTTTCACTCCTTCTGGTTGCCGTGATTAATATTACTTCGGCCTGTTTCTCCATCGCATGAGCATCGCGCAGCCAGTTATGATAATTTTCAATATCCGTCATAAATACCTCTGATAACCAATCCTTTATTTGGATGTGGGATCTTCATTCTCTTCCGCCGCCTGATCCGCTCGCGCTGCGCTATATCCGGATAAATGCCCAACGATATTCGCATAGATGCTAATGAGAATGACCCACAGGACGCTGTTTTTCCACCAGATTAACGAGGGTATTGCCAGAATGACCCACATCACGGCGGCCACAAGATGGCAACGTTTAATCAATGCCGGTGTCAGTTTCATTTTTATTACCTGCTATGTTATAAATACTTAACCGTTAACCAGCATGTTGCCGATTCATTTACTCTTCGCGTATTGCCGATAAATAAATACGAGTATCCGACCAGATTTATTATTACCAGCCCATATAAACAGAAACCTGCGGACCGGCAGGCCCACAGGTTTTTGTTTCGGCGCCCTTTTTAAAGCGCCTCAGGCTTCAGTCATTAACTGTCACCGGCTTTACGACCACCGCCATGACTGTTCTTACCACCCTTTTTACCGGCTTCGGATGCACGTTCAGGATCATTTTTAAAGTTCCCGCCGCTGTGCTGTCCGCCTTTACGCCCGGCTTCGGATGCTTTTTCACGATCTTCTGCAAAGTTACCTGAACCGCCTCTATGCTCTGCCATAATTTCACCTTTTAGGTTTACTCGATCTCGGTTGGTAAATGGAAAATGACCCTGTTACAAATCATCGCCCTCGATATCTAACACTAGAGGAATGCTCGCAGGAGTCAAATTAACGCCAGGCTTTTATCCACGCCAAATGGCAAATAAAAAATAAATAACGAAGCGGCAGTAAAAATAAATACATTGTAACTCACTTATTCGCCTTAGGTTATCATCATTTTCTATCATGAAACTTTTCCCCTCGACGCTTTTGTAAAAAAATGAAAATGATAGATGTTATTTATTTTTTCTTCAGCCAGACACCACCGTCATAAAAATACTCACAATGAAGTAGTTCATCAACCATCCATAGGTGCAAAAAACTATTTTTTTCACAATGCACACCCCTTCGCCTTTAAAAAAAGCATACCGTCATTCAGCCCGCCCGGTAAAATAGCCCCGCACCGCAAATTAAGGATGGAATAATCCTAATTTAACACCACCAATAATAACGCAGCGACATACAACGAAATTCGCCAAGGATCAGCCGGTTAAAGTCAAATAAAGCCCCTATTTTGCCTGTTAAACAAGATAGGTGATCCTCTCGCGCTGCCTGGCCTGGGGTGAAGCTGACCTATCCTTAGGTCTGGCCCGTTCTGTCTGAAGGAGATGACTATGCAAGATGAAAAACCGCCAATGAAAAAATTACCCACCTCCATGTTGCCAGAAGAGACGGCTCCCCGTCCGGAGTTCCCGGAGCAAGAACAAACCCCGCCGGGTCTGGATGCGGAGATGGAGCCGTCACCGGACCACGGAGAAACCAGCTACACCGGCACCGGGCGGCTGGCGGGTAAGAAAGCGTTAATTACCGGCGGCGACTCCGGCATTGGCCGCGCAGTGGCGATCGCCTTTGCCCGCGAAGGGGCTGATGTCGCCATAAGCTATCTGCCGGAGGAGCAAGAGGATGCCGATGAAGTCATCGCGCTGATCAAAGCCGAAGGTCGCACGGCAGTGGCCCTGCCGGGGGATATTCGCTCCGAGTCCTTCTGTCAGTCGCTGGTGGCCGACGCGGTGGAACAACTGGGAGGCCTGAGCATCCTGGTCAATAACGCCGGACGTCAGCAATACTGCGAGACGCTCGAGGAGCTCACCACCGAAGACTTTGACGCCACCTTTAAAACCAATGTCTACGCGCCGTTCTGGATCACTCGCGCGGCGCTGCCCCATTTTCAGGCCGGGAGCGCAATCATCAATACCACCTCGGTGCAGGCCTATAAACCCAGCCCGATCCTGCTCGATTATGCCCAGACCAAAGCCTGCCTGGCGATCTTTACCAAATCGCTGGCCAAGCAGGTGGCGAAACGAGGCATTCGCGTCAACGCCGTGGCGCCAGGCCCATACTGGACGGTGCTGCAATCCAGCGGCGGCCAGCCGGACGAGAAAGTGAAACAGTTCGGCAAAGACACACCGATGGGCCGCCCGGGGCAGCCGGTCGAGATCGCCCCGCTGTACGTCACCCTGGCATCAGACGCCTGCTCCTATACCTCCGGTCAGGTGTGGTGTTCTGACGGCGGGGACGGCGTGGTCTAAATCCGTAGCCTCCGGACCGATACACGGGCCGGCGTTATGCCGGTCCCTCCCCAACACGATCGCCGCGCAGCCCCTGTGTGGCGATTTTTCCTCTCCCGCAGCGTGTTTAGCCGGCTGCATGCTATGATATCCGCCCGCCGCTGTGCGCTGACCCTGAGGACAACTGATGAGTAATGAGATCCCCCTGAAATTTTATGACATCGTGGACGAGTACGAGACCGAAGCGGCCTCCCCGGTTAAAGAGACGGAACGCGATGCGCTGGCGCGCTATTTTCAACTGCTGATTGAGCGGCTGATGAATAACGAAGAGATCGATGAAGAGGCGCAGCAGGAGATGGCCCGCGAAGCGGCCATTGATGAACGCCGAATTGACGATATCGCCAACTTCCTTAATCAATGGGGCAACGAGTAAGTCTCATCGTCAGCTCACCGGCAGGGCCACCGCCCGCCGGTGTTGCCGCTGAACGCAACGCCATGTTCATGCCCCGGCGGCAATCTCCCCCAGACGTCGCTGCAGCGCATCCAGAAACAGCGGTAGCCCATCGGGCTGATAGTCGCGGGAAAGATAGATGCCATAGACGCTCAGCGCCTTCGGCGTCCAGTCAGGGAGCACCACCTCCAGCGCCCCGCTGGCCAACGCGCTCCGCGCCTCCAGTTCGGGGAGCATCGCAATGCCGCACCCGGCGACCGCCGCCTCCAGCAGCAGAGAAGAGATCCCCGCGCTCAGATTGCCGCTCACCGCCACCGACGCCTCCTGCCCCTGCGCATCGCTGAACTGCCAGCGCTGGCCGGCAAAGTGGCTGTATAACAGACAGTTATGCTGTTGCAGATCGTCAAGCGTCGCCAGCGGGCCATGCTGCTGGAGCCAGCGCGGTGCGGCACAGAGGAGCGAACGACACAGCCCGAGGCGGCGAGCGATCGCCCCGGGCTCGGGGTTGTCGGTAATGCGAATGGCCACGTCGATGCGCTCGCCGATCAGGCTGACCGGATGGTTATTGATATCCAGCTCCAGGCGCAACTGCGGATAGCGAGCGAGGAAGTCCGGCAGCAGCGGAGAGATCAGCTGCATTGCCGTGAAGTGCGCGCAGGCGACGCGCAGTGTGCCGCTGGGGTCGGCCCGCTGGCGCTCGCCGGCGATTTCATCGGCGATCCGCGTCAACCCGCGGGTCTTAAGCAACACTTTTTCCCCCGCCGGCGTCAGGGTCAGCCGGCGGGTGGAACGATGGATCAGCCGGGCGCCAGCCCAGTTCTCCATCTGCTCCAGATAGCGACTGACCATCGGACGCGACATCCCCAGCGCCCGCGCCGCGGCGCTGAGACTTCCCAGCTCGCAGATGCGCAGGTATACCTGAGCAGCAATCACCCTGTCCATCATGCCCCCTTCATCTGCACGATTTATGAAACTCAGCATCTCTTATTTCAGGAATTCTATCAAATAGCGAAATCCGTACAATGGAACGCATTCACCTGTTACTGAGAACACATCATGAAATTATCTGCTCTTGCTGTTGCCACCGCCCTGTTCAGCGGTTCGATCTTCGCGGCGCCTCTGACGCTGCAAACCTACAATCCGCAGGAAAAGGGCATCTTTGCCGTTAACTCCACTCTCGTTTCCGGCCCGCACGAAGCAGTGCTGTTTGACGCGCAGTTCAGCGTCAAAGACGGCGAAAAGCTGGTAGACATGATCAAGAAAAACGGCAAGCCGCTCACGCGGATTGTGATCACCTCTGGCGATCCGGATTTCTATTTTGGTCTTGAACCGCTGATGAAAGCCTTCCCGCAGGCGGAAGTGGTCGCCACGCCGGAGGTCGTCAAACATATTGAAGCCACCAAAGCGGCCAAACTGGCGTACTGGGGCCCGCAAATGAAAGATGGCGCGCCGACACAGGTGTACGTTCCGCAGGCGCTGAAGGCCAACAGCTTTACCATCGACGGTGAGAAAGTAACGATCATGCAGCCGCATGACTACGCGGCGTTCGTCTGGATCCGGGCGAACAAAACGATCCTCGGCGGCACAGGCGTGGCGTGGGGCATGCATCTCTGGACCGCCGACACCCAGACATCGGCCAGTCGCCAGCAATGGCGCCACACGCTGGACCAGATGATCGCCCTGCACCCGCAGCGGGTGATCCCTGGTCATTACCTCGGCACCCCGCCGGAGGGAGACAGCGCGGTGCGCTTCACAAAAACGTATCTCCAGCAGTTTGAGCAGGCGCTGAAGACGCATCAGGATTCGGCCGGGGTGATCAAGGCCATGGAGACGCAGTGGCCGGGCCTGGCGGAGACCAGCTCGCTGGAGTTAAGCGCCAAAGTTAATACCGGCGAGATGAAGTGGTGATCCCGGCTGTGCGTGAGGGAGACTGTTCTTAATCTGGCGCGCGAAGGTTGCTATTGCCCTGAAAATGGACCACCCTAGCTGAGGTCGCACAAAAAACGTGCGGCCGACTTTGGGTTACATTTCATCCGGTCACCACCGGGTTTGCCCTTGAAACCAGAACAGGATAAAGGAGTCAGAATGAAATCGAACCATCAGGCACGTCATCTTCTCGGTCTGAACTATAAGCTTTCCCAGCAGAAAAAAGTGGTGCTGGAAGGCGATGAAGAAACCACCCTCAACCACATCCATGCTACCGGCCGCAAACGCCGCGGTGGTTAATTTTCAGTCTGAGTGATGATAAACAACACCGTCCTGTTGCCAGGATGGTGTTTTTTTATGGCAATTGATTGCTTGTTTACCCGCTTGACGACCATCTGCTCTAGAGAAGTTCCCCTCACTTACAAGATTAGCACCCTCACCTAAGAAGCCCGCCAAACAAGGTTTTAAGATATTTCTCAGAAAATTTCCTTACAGGTGATGATGTTATGAATACTGAAAAAATCCCTCACATTTCACTAACCAAAAAAGACGGCTACGTTTTCCATAAACGCCATCAAGATGGGACACTCGACCTTGCTCTACGTACCAAAGAAGAACAGCAAACTATGCAATGGGATGCAGCAGTCTCTATACGGTGTTTTGAACTAGAGGTGCTCAAACTTCCCTTTGAGGCCGTGAATCTGAGCCTGAAGCAATACCGGGGTAACGAACAGATAGCTCTGTTTCAGCATGCATGCAACATGGGGAATTCTTCTTCCTTCTCATTTAACGTAGAACAGTCTGTAAGTGCTCTTGCGAGAATAGTTAACGAATTACGCGCTAATATTGATTATTAATCTGAGAAAATAAAATGATGCTAAAATCTTTCATAGCTAAGGCTGCTGTAATAGCTATTCTTTCTGGTGTGGTTTATGCCCCTGCAAACTATCTTAACAATGATGTGAATCGTGCTATCTATCGGCTTATAGAGCGTAACGACCGCGATCCGGTTATTAATGAAAATGTTCAATTAGGTGATGTTGCTAAGGGGTGGATTCAATCAGGCGGCTTGTGTATGCAAAACACCTTAGTATTTGTGATTGCCCCTTATGACACTGAGGCTGAGTGTCATAAGTCAGCAGATGCATTTAATGCTGTAGAACGACCAATGCTAAAGGACGAATTAATTTATGGCAGGATAATGGTTGTTAGCGGTCTTATTCTGCTCCTGTCTTTAGCTTCAATTGCTGTATCACTTTCTTTTGTTGGTCTGCGTAAACTGTGGAATATTGGAAAATGAAAAAATTAATTATTACACTTGCATTACTTACTCCTGTAGCTGTACAGGCTGATACATGGACTATAACCTGTGGTGGCGTAAAGCTGATACGAACAAATAACAAAGAGCTAAATACCGTTGATAAAGGTGTTCACACCTACGCTATCACAGGGTCAATCAATAGTGGTGATGGTGGTAACTACTCAGTATTTAACCAATACATTCCTAATGTATCAAAAAATAATAATGTAATCCCTGTAGATGCTAATAAATCCATTCTTTTGATTCAGATTGGAAGTGATAACAGTGCCGAATTCAGAATGCTAGATGAACGTGGTAATCATAAATGCTCTGTACAGTCCTTTAATGCAGGTGAATGATACTCTGAATAAATGGCTTCGCATTGCTGAGGCCTTTTTTGTTAGTATATTTGGAACTGATTATTATATGACTTTCTCTTTTCTTTCAGAGAGCCCTTTTCTTTTAAAGTATGGATAAAAATATTGCTTACAGTTTGGTTAAGGTCTGGTATGTGTAGCAATATGACACAGCCGCTACTCCGATGAAGACGGTAATGCCCATAATCAAAGCCTTTCAGAAAAAAAGTGATTCATTCGCCCCTTCCTATGGGGGCTATGTTCCCGCTTCTCCCCTCTAAGCAATCAATGTTATCCTCATTCCCCTGTGTGGGGGCTCCCTTTGCAAAAATCCTCACATTACCACATAACAATCCCTCACATAGTGAGTTAAGTGCTTGTTTTGTAGTGATGTGAAATTGTTTGCTCTATACTCTGCCCGCTGCTTTCTACCCGCCCTCGCTTATCGCCGCGCCGGGACTGTGGTCATGATCAAGGAGTTAGTGCGATGCAATTTACTCATAAGAAAAACCGTTCCCTGTACATCCCTTACGCGGGTCCCGTTCTGCTTGAATTCCCCCTCCTCAACAAGGGCAGCGCCTTCAGTCTGGAAGAGCGCAGCAATTTCAACCTTCTTGGCCTGCTGCCGGAAGTGGTTGAAACCATCGAAGAGCAAGCGGAACGCGCCTGGATCCAGTATCAGGGATTCAAAACTGAAATCGACAAACACATCTACCTGCGTAACATCCAGGACACCAACGAAACCCTGTTTTATCGCCTGATCGGCAACCATCTCGAAGAGATGATGCCGGTTATCTATACCCCGACGGTGGGCGCCGCCTGCGAACGTTTCTCCGAGATTTACCGTCGCGCCCGCGGCGTCTTCATCTCTTACCAGAATCGCCATAACCTTGACGACATCCTGCAGAACGTCCCGAACCATAACGTGAAAGTGATTGTGGTCACCGATGGCGAGCGTATTCTCGGCCTCGGCGACCAGGGGATCGGCGGGATGGGGATCCCGATCGGCAAGCTGTCGCTGTACACCACCTGCGGCGGCATCAGCCCGGCTTATACCCTGCCCATCGTGCTGGACGTCGGAACAAACAACCAGCAGCTGCTGGACGATCCGCTGTATATGGGCTGGCGCCATCCGCGCATTACCGACGACGAGTATTATCAGTTCGTTGACGACGTGATCCAGGCGATTAAGGCCCGCTGGCCGGACGTCCTGCTGCAGTTTGAAGACTTTGCGCAGAAGAACGCCATGCCGCTGCTCAACCGCTATCGCAATGAAATCTGTTCATTTAATGACGATATTCAGGGCACCGCGGCGGTCACCGTCGGGACGCTGATCGCCGCCAGCCGCGGCGCCGGTAGCCAGCTCAGCGAGCAGAAAATCGTCTTCCTCGGAGCGGGTTCCGCCGGCTGCGGCATCGCCGAGCAGATTATCGCCCAGATCGTCCGCGAAGGCGTTAGCGAAGAAGAGGCCCGCCAGCGCGTGTTCATGGTTGACCGCTTCGGCCTGTTAACCGACGGCATGCCTAATCTGCTGCCGTTCCAGAACAAGCTGGTGCAGAAGCGTGAGCATCTGCAGGGCTGGGATACCACTAACGATGTGCTGTCCCTGCTGGACGTAGTGCGTAACGTGAAGCCGAACATTCTGATTGGCGTCTCGGGTCAGCCGGGGCTGTTCACGGAAGAGATTATCCGCGAGATGCACAAGCACTGCCCGCGGCCAATCGTGATGCCGCTCTCTAACCCGACCTCACGGGTGGAAGCGACGCCGCAGAATATCCTGAGCTGGACCGACGGCGAGGCGCTGGTCGCTACCGGCAGCCCGTTTGCCCCGGTCACCCTGAAAGGCAAGCAGTACGCTATCGCGCAATGCAATAACTCCTATATCTTCCCGGGGATTGGTCTGGGGGTGATTGCTTCCGGCGCGTCGCGGGTCACCGACGAGATGCTGATGGCCGCCAGTGAAACCCTGGCGAAACACTCGCCGCTGGTGAACAACGGCGAAGGTCCGGTGCTGCCGGAGCTGAAGGATATCCAGACCGTCTCACGGGCAATTGCCTTCGCGGTCGGCAAGGTGGCGCAGGAGCAAGGCGTGGCGGTGAAAACCTCCGCTGAAGCGCTGCTGCAGGCCATTAGCGATAATTTCTGGCTGCCGGAATATCGCAATTATCGCCGCACCTCGATTTAATCACGCTCACCGGGCCGATATATCGGCCCGGTTTTTAATAACGCCAGAATAATATCTCCCACCACAGAAACGCCTTTTTCGCCCATATTCATTCATCGTAAAAATATAAAACGGATAGCATTTGCCGTATGTCCTCTACTGTGCAAAATAGTCTCCTCTCAACTCTTCACAACGGAATGTGAAATGCAAAAATTAACCCCTGGCGCGAATAAAGCGAATGCGATTCTGATCCGTATTGTCTTGTTTCTTATCGGCGGTATCGCCATCATCACCGGAATGTGCCTCTTCAGCGGTGATATGTGGATGCTCACCCCGCGGGCTGAACAGTATCAGCCCGCCACCGGCGATCTGGTGGATGTCGTCATCTATGAACCGAGTAAATTTTTCTTCGCCCTGCTCTACGTGTTTATTATTACCCTGGTCTGGCTGTTGGCGGTACGTAAAATCCCCTCGCGGCCGATACAGCATCCTATATTACCGCTGATGGTACTGATTGCCGCCGGGATATTTATTTTCCTCCACCCGGAGGTCACCCCGGGTCGGGATGCCAGTATTCAGTACGGTAAACACAATACCTATTATGCGTCCATATTCTGGATGAAAACCCGGTCAGGTAGTCATTCCGCTAAGCAATCAAAATATGAAACCTTTGTTGAAGCAAAAGATCCCCGCTGGCTTATCGACAGAAACAATCTTGGCCGAGCCTGGCGCTGTGAAGTGGAGCGGCATAGCCAGTTTTACACCCTGTCATTCAATGAAGGCTGGTTTCCGAACATCAATCCGCAGGTCCTTGCCAACCAGTGTAGCCAGATTGCCGATCTGGATACGGTCTCTGAAGACGAGCTGCTGGTCACTAAAACCATCAGGAGCCGTAAATGAGCCAGCAAAAAATGGTTCTGCAACCGATATTACGCCTCTGGCTGGGGCTGTTTAGCGGACTGTTGTTGGTGAGCGCCATCAGCGCCTTTCACGGTGAGTACTGGTATTTCGGCGATAAGCAGGCGTTTTACGCGGCGAAAGCCGGCGAGGTTTCGGTGCATGAACTCTATACGCCGGCAAAAATCCTCTTTGCTTTTATCGTCAGCACGATCCCGCCGCTGCTGTGGCTGCTGCTGGTTAACCGTCGGGCGCCGCGGCTGCTGACCCACATTCTCCCACCGGTGTTACTCCTGCTGGCAGGACTGGTGTTTTTCTTCCTGAGACCCGACGTGATTCCCGGCGGGGAGACCCCTGTCTATCGCTACGGCGAGCGGGAGCGCTACTACCAGACGGTCCGCTGGCAGAAACCGGAGCCGGGCGCGTGGCGGGGTACCCGCTCTGAGTACAAAGTGTATATCGAATATCGCGATCCCAAGGGACATCGCGAAGCCGACAATATTAAAAACGCCTATACCTGTGAAACCCACCGTGAGTCTCGCTTTTTTACCTTAACAACCGAAGAGGATTGGTATCCGGATGCGTATCCGAATATTCTTGAGGCTCCCTGCCAGGCGATAAAGGATCCCCAGGCGATGACGGAATATACCCGCGACCACGCCCGCTGGTTTCCCATCATGTTCTAGCAAACACATAAGCCCTCTGCGCCAACCCGGCATCGTAGACAAAGACGGCGCAGGTGAAAGCTGGCGGGGCCCCCTGCCAGTTTTGTCACTGGCGTCGCTAGCCTTTCCCCACTACACTGCCACCACCCACTGACTGAATAAAAAAGGAGGCCCCCCATGCTGTATTGTGAAATGTTTATTGTTTCACATGCATTAGGCAATTGCGCCAGCTCAAGCGTTATCGGTATCGTGCTGCGATAACTATAGCTTGAGCGAAGACACTTCACGCAATCCCTTCTCTCCGGCTTACCGGGTTATCGTCAGCGAGTTTTGACGAGGCATTTGCATGCCTGTAACTCTTGAGTAAGTTGACTATGAGTACATTACTAACTGCCCATGCGCTCCACGTGGAGACTGCCTTTGGGCCGCTGTTTAACACCCTCTCCTTCACCCTGAAGAAAGGCGACCGTATCGGTCTCATCGGCCATAACGGTTGCGGCAAAAGCACCCTGTTGCAGGTGCTGGACGGCACCCTCGCGCCCACCTCGGGCAGCGTCTCACTCGCCGGTCAGTGTCTGATGGCCCGCGTTGAACAGCATCTGCCGGAGGCGCTGCGTTCGCAGTCGCTGTTGCAGGCAGTACTGGCCCCGTTACCCGCTGATGTACGGGAAGCGCAGCGCTGGCTGGCCGAACGCCTGCTGGCGCAGATGGGCTTTACCCCGGCGGTGATGGAGCAGCAAACCACTACCCTGAGCGGCGGCCAGCACACGCGCCTGCTGCTGGCCCGGGCGCTGATCCGCCAACCTGACCTGCTGCTGTTGGATGAGCCCGGCAACCACCTCGATCTGCCGACCCTGCTGTGGCTGGAAAGCTTCCTGCAAACCTGGCAGGGGAGCTTCGTGCTGGTGTCACACGACAACACCTTACTGGATGCTGTAACTAATGCCAGCTGGATCCTCCGCGACCAGACGCTGCACAGCTTCGCCTTGCCCTGCAGCGCTGCCCGTCAGGCACTGCAGGAACAGGATGAAAGCGCCGCGCTGCGCCATAAGGCCGAGCAAAAGGAGATCGACCGGGTCAGCGCCAGCGCCCGGCGGTTGGCCACCTGGGGTCGCATCTATGACAACGAAGACCTCGCCCGTAAAGCCAAACAGATGGAGAAGCAGGTCGCCCGCCTGAAAGACGAGCAAACCGAGCTCAGCGTCGGCCCGCCGTGGCGTCTGTCATTGCAGGGGGACGCCCTGCCGGCTGACCGCCTGCTGGAGATGGACACCCTGCCCGTCGCGCCCGCGCCGGGCCTGCCATCCCTCTTCACCATCGGCGTGGCGCGCCTGCGCAGCGGCGATCGCGTGGCGATCATGGGGCGCAACGGCGGCGGTAAATCGTCCCTGCTGCGCCTGCTGTGGCAGCAGATGAACGACGCATCGCCACTCCCGGGGCTGCGCCTGCATCCCCGGCTGCACCCCGGCTACTATGACCAGACGCTGGAGCAGTTACCGGACGATGCCAGCCTGCTCGACGCGCTGACGCCGTTCGCCCCGTCGGCCGACACCCGTAAACGGGCGCTGATCGCCGCCGGGTTTGGCTGGGCGAGACATAGCCAGAAGGTCAGCACCCTCAGCGGCGGCGAGCGGTCGCGGCTACTGTTTGTTGGCCTCTCGCTGGCGCGCTACAGTCTGCTGCTGCTGGATGAACCCACCAACCATCTTGATATGGAGGGTAAAGCGGCGCTGGCGCAGACGCTGCGCGATTACTCCGGCGGCGTGCTGCTGGTCAGTCATGACCGCCAGCTGATTAGCGAAAGCTGTAACCGCTTCTGGCTGATCGACAACGCCGGGTTAACGGAATGGCACAGCCTGGAGGAGGTCTATGCCCGTCTGCAGGCCGTGGCGCCCGCCCCGGACAGTCGACTCGCTTTGCAGAGTACGCCCGCCGGGGCTGACGATGATGAGGAGGCGCTGCTGGCGCGGCTGATTGACCTGGAGCAATGGCTGGCTGACGACATGGCCCGCAAGCCAAAACATCAAAAGCCGTCACTGCAGGCGCAGTGGCGAGAGGAGATTAACCGCCTGCTTAACCAGTTGGCGTAATCTCCATGTTCCCCCCACCGGCTAAGGCGTCACGCCCTTAGCCGGTGTTTCCGGACCGGGTAAATTGCTGCTCGGTCATTACCTTTCCCCACTGCTCTCCCTGCCATTCGCGGGTTAACGTGAAGCCAAAGGATTCATACAGTTTGCGGGCCGCGTCCAGCCCTTTAAAGGTCCACAGCTGCACCGCGCTAAACTGGCGACTATCGCAGAAAGTCATCGCCTCGCTGAGCAGACGCCTGCCGATGCCGCTTCCCCGGCAGCTGTCGTCGAGAATAAACCAGCGCAAATGCGCCTCCTGCTGGCCGAGGTCCTCGCCATCGATAGCCAGCGAGCCGACGATTTTCCCTTCGCGGATCGCCAGCCAGATCTGGTTGGCCGGGGAGGAAAGCCGGGTGGCAAATTCCGCTACGCCGCTGGCGACCTTGCCTTCAAAAAAAGCGCCAAAGTCATGATGACGGGCGTAATACTCCCCGTGCATCTGGGCTATCCGGCCGATCATCCCCGGCTGATAGCCGGTCATCAGCGAAATTTGCGGAGCCGTATCCGCGAGCGCGCTATCCCGACACTGCGCCAGCGCCCGGGCATAGGCCGCCAGTCCAGTGGCGACAGTGTGCTGCTGCGTCTCATCCAGATGGTCTAACGCCTCCACCACCTGACGGGTACCCCAGGCGTTAATTTTCGCCACCGTATCGTGCCCCTTTGCCGTCAGGGCGAGTGATTTCGCGCGCGCATCCTCCGCGCAAGGACGCTCCTCCAGCTCACCGGCCGCCAGCAGACGAGAGAGCATCCGGCTGACGCTTGATTTTTCCAGTCCCAGCAACGTGACCAGCTGCGCGGCCGTCATCTCCCCCCTCATCGATACCTCAAGCAGGGTGTGCACCGCCGAAGGTGAATAATTGGTGGCGGCCAGCGTGGTGCTCATAAAGCCCAGCTCGCGCACCATTAACCGCGAGGCGGTACGAATCTGTTGGATTAAGGGGGTGTCAGGCATGGCAGCGGGTCCGAAACATGAAATGGTTGTACAATACAACCATCATCTTCATCCTGCGTCAAGATGCAATATGGTGAGATAAGCGTTGCCGTGTGACCTGTGATTTCGCCGCCACAGGGGTCGTGAGAGCGAATACCGCGGGCGCCGGACAGCGCCCGCGATGAATATTATTGCGGGTTCTTCGCTTTCCAGGCCTCCCAGGCCGATTTGATCTCCTGCTTTGCAGCGGCGGCATCGTTAAAACCGGCCAGCTCAACCTTTTTACGCCCCTCTGGCAGTTCTTTATAGACCCGGAAGAAGGCCTCCAGCCGCTGCTGCTCGATTTTCGGCAGATCGGTGATGGTCTTGATGTCGTCATAGGTCGGATCAATTTTGCTGGCCGGCACGGCGATGATTTTGTCGTCTTTCTCACCGCCGTCTATCATCTTAAGGACACCGATCGGCCGCAGCTTAATCAGTGTGCCCGGCGCCATCGGCGCGCGAGTGTAAAACACCACGTCCAGCGGGTCCCCATCTCCGGCCAGCGACTGGGTCAGCGAGCCGTAGTTCGCCGGGTAAGCCACCGGCATCGACTGAAAGCGGTCGGCGATGATAAACCCCGTTTTGGCGTCGGTTTCATACTTAATGATGCCCCCTGCCGGGATCTCGGTGACGGCGTAAAATTCTTCCGGGTTGTTTTCCGGCTGGGGGAATTCCAGTACGTTCTGCGCCTGCGCGGCGGCGGACAGAAACAGACCGGCAGTGAGGATGGTTTTTACCAGATGCATTGTTGTATCACTCTGTTGTTATAAGAAATTGATGCGCAAAACGATAGAGTTGGGTGATGAAGAAAACATGACCATTCAGTGACGCTATTATTACCTACCAAAATTAGAGGTATTGCCTGAATTTTGTGCTACCGCTGTAGCAAAAAACCACATCCTGTACTAAAGCGCCTTGTATTTTTCTCCATCGCGTCTAATCCTTATTGGGTACTATTGCATTAATAAAATTAAACAATCCCCTCACAAGGAGACAGGCATGAAGGCTGCTGTTGTTACCCACGACCATCAGGTTAACGTCACGGAAAAAACGCTGCGCCCGCTGGAATACGGTGAAGCGTTGTTGAAAATGGAATGCTGCGGCGTGTGTCATACGGACCTGCACGTGAAAAACGGCGATTTTGGCGATAAAACCGGCGTCATTCTCGGCCATGAAGGGATCGGGGTGGTGCAAAAAGTCGGACCGGGCGTCACCTCCCTGAAGCCAGGCGATCGCGCCAGCGTAGCGTGGTTCTTCGAAGGCTGCGGCCACTGCGATTACTGTAACAGCGGCAATGAGACGCTGTGCCGCTCGGTGAAAAACGCCGGCTATACCGTCGACGGCGGCATGGCGGAAGAGTGCATCGTCACCGCCAACTACGCGGTAAAAGTCCCGGACGGCCTCGACTCCGCCGCCGCCAGCAGTATCACCTGCGCGGGCGTCACTACCTACAAAGCGGTCAAGGTCTCTCACATCAAACCGGGTCAGTGGATCGCTATCTACGGTCTCGGCGGGCTGGGCAACCTGGCGCTGCAGTATGCGAAGAATGTCTTTAACGCCAAAGTGATCGCTATCGACGTCAACGACGGGCAGTTGGAGCTGGCGGCCTCGATGGGCGCCGATCTGACTATCAACTCCCGTAATGAAGATGCGGCGAAAGTGATTCAGGAAAAAACCGGCGGCGCGCATGCTGCCGTGGTGACCGCGGTAGCTAAAGCGGCCTTTAACTCGGCGGTAGATGCCGTTCGTGCCGGTGGCCGCGTGGTCGCGGTGGGCCTGCCACCGGAGGCGATGAGCCTCGATATTCCACGTCTGGTGCTCGACGGCATCGAGGTGGTCGGTTCGCTGGTCGGTACCCGTCAGGATCTGGTGGAAGCCTTCCAGTTTGCCGCCGAAGGCAAAGTGGTGCCGAAAGTCACCCTGCGCCCGCTGGAAGATATCAACGCCATCTTTAAAGAGATGGAGCAGGGTCAGATCCGCGGCCGTATGGTTATCGATCTGCGCAGCTAATCACCAACGCCTCTCCCGCCCGGGAGAGGCGCTTGCCCCACGCTTCCCACTCGCGAAGTAAATCCAATTTCCGCAAATGCTTAGCGCAATTCCTTGGTTCCTTTGTTTTTAGCCGCGCCCGATGATGGCAACACAATAGATAACAAAGGAATTCACCATGCATCGTCATTTTCGCCTGCCCGCGCTGGCCGCCCTGTTTCTCTCCGGCGCCTTTTCCGTCTGGGCCGCCGACACGCCGGTTAAAGGCGGCACCTTAATTTATCTGGAGCAGCAACCGCACACCAATCTCTATCCGCCCGCCGGCGGCTTTTATCCGAATGGCGGTATTCTCAATCAGATAACCGACAAGCTCACCTGGCAGAACCCGAAAACGCTGGAGATTGAGCCGTGGATTGCCGAGAGCTGGACCAGCAATGCCGATAAAACCGAGTACACTTTCCACCTGCGCAAAGGGGTCACCTTCTCGGACGGCACGCCGCTTGACGCCGCCGCCGTGGCTAAAAACTTCGACACCTATGGTCTGGGAGATAAAGCCCATCGCCTGCCCGTCTCAGAGGTCATCAATAACTACCAGCGCAGCGAAGTGATCGACCCGCTGACGGTGAAATTTTACTTCAACAAACCGTCGCCGGGCTTCCTGCAGGGAACCGCCACCATCGGCTCCGGTCTGGTATCACTCAGCACCCTGCAGCGCAATTTTGAAGAGCTGGGCGATGCCCGGCATATTATCGGCTCCGGGCCCTTTGTGGTGCAGGATGAAAAGCCAGGCCGCGAGCTGACGCTGGTGGCGCGCAAGGATTATCAGTGGGGGCCGAAAAACAGTGCCCAGCAGGGGCCCGCTAACCTCGATGGCATCACCTATATTGTGACCCCGGAAGACAGTGTGCGCATCGGCGCGCTGCTGGCGGGTCAGGCGGGCTTTATTCGCCAGGTGCAGGCCTACGATGAAAAGCAGGCGACCGATCAGGGATTTAAGATCTACGCCGCCCCTACCCGCGGGGTCAACGACAGCCTGAGCTTCCGCCCGGATAACCCACTGGTCGCCGACCTGCGGGTGCGCCAGGCCCTGCTCCATGCCACCAACGCCAAACAGGTGGTGGAGACGCTATTCTCCGCTAACTACCCGCAAGCGACCTCCGTACTGGCCAGCTCCGCCGCCGGCTATGTCAATCTGAGCGATAAACTGACCTTCGACCAGGCCAAAGCCCGACAGTTGCTGGACGACGCCGGCTGGAAGCCCGACGCCGACGGTATTCGCAGTAAAGACGGCCAGCGGCTGGCGCTGACGGTCTATGAGTCGCTCCCGCAGCCGCAGAATAAGGAAGTGCTGCAGCTGATCGCCCAGCAGTGGCGCCAGGTAGGTGTGGCGTTGACCGTCAAAGCCGGGGATGCCGGTAGCCGTACGCTGGACAATCTTGACCCGCAGAAAACCCCGCTCACCGTCTCAGAAGTGGGCCGCGCCGACCCGGATGTGGTGAAAAGTATGTTCTTCCCCAACAACCGCGATGCGCTGCTGCAGAAAGGCGGCTCCAGCGATAAAGTGCAGCACTTCCGCGATGATAAGCTGAATGACCTGCTGACCGGCATCTCCGCGGCGGTAGAGCCGCAGCAGCGCTTGCAGTTAACCGGTGACGCCCAGCGCTATCTGATCGATAACGCCTATGTGATCCCCATTTTCGAAGAGCCGCAGGTGTTCGCCGGCGCGCCGTGGGTCAAAGGCGTCAGCTTCGAGGCCGTCGGTCGTCCGTCGTTCTACGGCGCGTGGCTGGACAAGCACTAAGAGGCCGGGTATGAGCGCTTATCTTCTGCGACGGTTCGGCCAGGGGCTGCTGGTCCTGTGGGCGGCATTTACCCTCACTTTTTTCCTGCTGCAGGTGCTGCCGGGAGATGCGGTGCTGATCAAGTTTCAGAATCCGGATCTTGGCCTGAGCCCGGCGCAAATCGCTGACATGCGGCTGGCCTACGGCGCCGATAGCCCGCTGTGGCGCCAGTACCTGCACACGCTGCTGGCGATGCTGCACGGCGACTTCGGCTATTCCCTGCAGGCAGGGCTGGCAGTCAGTAGTCTGATTGCCAGCAACCTGCCGGATACCTTAAGCCTCGCGCTGCCGGCCTTCCTGCTGGCCGTGGCGCTGGCGTTCGCCCTCGCCTTCGCCTCGCGTCTGCCGGGGCTGCGCTGGCTGAGTAACCTCCTGCAGTCGTTGCCGGTGCTGTTTATCTCTCTGCCGACTTTTTGGCTGGGTATCGCCCTGATCCAGCTCTTCTCGTTTCAGTTGCGTTGGATCCCGGTGATCAACCCCGGCCCACTGGAAGGGCTGATTTTACCGGTTATCGCCGTCGCGCTGCCCATTTCGGCACCGCTGGCGCAGATCCTGATGCGCAGCATGGATCAGGTGGCGGTTCAGCCCTTCGTCGCGGTCGCCCGCGCCAAAGGAATGAGCGAAACGGGCGTCCTCTGGCACCATGTGATGGGCAACGCTCTGCTGCCGGCGCTGAATATTGCCGGGCTGCTGCTGGGCGAGCTGATTGCCGGGGCGCTGATCACTGAGACCGTCTTCGGCCGCAGCGGCCTCGGCCAGCTGACCCAGCAGGCGGTCAATAACCAGGATATCGCCGTGCTGCAGGCAGTGGTGATGATCTCCGCCCTCGGTTTCGTCCTGATAAACCTGCTGGTCGACCTGGTTATGCCGCGACTGGATCCCCGACTCCATTTACAGACCGGAGGTGCGAAATGAGCCTGGTCGATTATGCCATCGCGGTTCGCCGCCGCCCGGAATGGCGCAGGGTGCGTCTGCAGCCTGGCTTGTGGCTGGCGTGGGCGGTGATGATCACTGCGCTGTTAATGGCCCTCGCCCCGCAGTGGTTTACCTCCGCTAACCCGCTGGAAGGGATCCCCGGCGCTCAGCGCCTGGCGCCGCAGGCGCACTACTGGCTGGGTACCGACCAGCTGGGGCGCGACCTGTGGACGCGGGTGGTTTACGGCGCGGTACATTCCCTGTCGGCGGCGCTGATTGCCGTCGCCATCGGCCTGGTGGTGGGCACCGCCCTTGGTACGCTCGCCGGGGCGCTGACCGGACGCGTTGAATCCACGATCATGCGCCTGGTCGATGTCCTGCTGGCCATCCCCTCCCTGCTGCTGCAGCTCACGGTAATTATTCTGCTCGGTTTCGGCACGGTGAATGCGGCGGTGGCGGTTGGTGTGGCGGCTATCGCCAGCTTCGCGCGCCTGGCGCGGGCGGAGGTCGTGCGCGTACGCCACAGCGATTACGTCGAGGCGGCCCGGGGCAGCGGCGGCACCTTTTTCGCCGTCTTCTGGCGCCATATTCTGCCCAACTCGCTCACTGCGGTGCTTGCTTTCGCGACGCTGCAGTTCGGACAGGCGATGTTGGCCCTGGCCACCCTCAGCTTCCTCGGCTACGGCACCCCGCCGCCGGTCCCGGAGTGGGGATTATTGATCGCCGAAGGTCGCAACTACCTGTCGACCGCCTGGTGGCTGACCACCTTCCCCGGCCTCGCCGTGGTCGCCGTGGTCCTTGCCGCCAATCGTCTTAGCCGCCAGTGGAGTGGAGTACGCCCATGAACGTTCTGTCCGTTGAAGATCTGCGCATCAGCTACCGCTCGCGGGGCGAATGGCGCGAGGTGGTGCACAACGTGAGTTTTTCCATCCAGCGTGGCGAAATGCTGGCCTTCGTCGGAGAATCCGGCTCGGGGAAAACCACCACCGCGCAGGCCATTATCGGCCTGCTGGCGGATAATGCCCGCCGGGATGCCGGGCGGATTATCCTCAATGGCGAAGTGATTAGCGACTGGTCGGCAAAACGCCTTAACCGCCTGCGCGGAGTGAGCATCAGCCTGGTCCCGCAGGATCCCGGTAATTCGCTCAATCCGGTAAAAACCATTGGCCGGCAGGTGGAAGAGATCCTGCGGCTGCATCAGTCCCTCTCCGCCGCTGAGCGCCGACAGCAGGTCCTTAACCTGCTCACTAAAGTCGGTCTCAGCCACCCGGAACAGCGTTTTGACCAGTATCCGCATCAGCTGTCTGGTGGGATGAAACAGCGGGTGCTGATCGCCATCGCCATTGCCCTGCAGCCGGATCTGATTATTGCCGACGAGCCCACCAGCGCTCTCGACGTCACGGTGCAGAAGCGCATTCTCGACCTGCTCGATATCCTGCGTCGCGAGTCGGGTACCGCCGTGCTGTTTGTCACCCACGATCTGGCGCTGGCCGCAGAACGCGCCGACCGGATCATGGTGTTTCGTCAGGGAGAGATTCAGGAACAGGGCGCCACCGAGACGATTGTCCAGCGTCCGCAACACCCCTACACCCGCCAGCTGCTCCACGACCTGCAGGATGCGCCGTTGGGGCTGACGGCGGCTCGTCACCGACCGCTGGCCACGCCGGCCATTCGCGTGGAGGGGATCAGCAAACGTTTCTCGCTGGGCAAACAGGCGCTGCAGGCGCTCGACAGCGTCAGTTTTGAGGTCAGACGCGGCACCACCCATGCGCTGGTGGGCGAATCAGGCTCCGGGAAAACTACCCTGGCGCGGATCCTGCTGGGCTTTGAGCGCGCCGATGCCGGACAGGTGACCATCGACGGTATCGACGCCGGGCATCTCAGCCGCGAGGCGCAGCGTCAGCTGCGGCGGAAAATCCAGTTTGTCTACCAGAACCCCTTCGCCTCGCTCGACCCGCGCCAGACGCTGTTTGCGATTATCGAAGAGCCATTAAAGAACTTTGAGCGCCTCAGCGCGTCGGCGCGTCGCCTGCGCGTGGAGACCGTCGCCGCGCGGGTGGCGCTGGCCCCGGAGCTGCTGTCGCGTACGCCGCGGGAGCTCTCCGGCGGCCAGCGGCAGCGGGTGGCGATTGCCCGGGCGCTGATCCTCGAGCCGGCGATACTGGTCCTTGACGAAGCGACCTCGGCGCTCGACGTCACCGTTCAGGCGCAGATCCTCGCCCTGCTGCAGCAGTTACAGCAGCAGCTGGGTCTGAGCTACCTGTTCATTACCCACGATCTGGCGACGGTCAGGCGGATTGCCGACAGCGTCACGGTACTGCGCGCCGGCCAGGTGGTGGAGCATGGCGACGTTGACCGCCTGTTCGCCACTCCGCAGCAGGCCTACACTCGCGAACTGATCGCCGCCATCCCCCAGGTTTCACCCCGCTTAGCACAGGCCCACACGGAGAACGCATAATGCCTAAACGCCTCGGCTTTTTTACCCGTCTGCTCGATCAGGGCTCCGCGCAAACGCGCTACCGGCTGGCGGCCGAACAGATCCGCCACGCGGAGCGTTTGGGCTTCGACAGCGCATGGATTGCCCAGCACCATTTTCATGAACAGGAAGGCGGCCTGCCATCGCCGCTGGTGTTTCTCGCCCACGTGGCGGCACAGACCGACCGGATCCGTCTCGGCACGGCGATTATCACTCTGCCGATGGAAAATCCGCTGCGCGTCGCCGAAGACGCGGCGGTACTGGATTTACTCACCGACGGGCGTCTGGAGGTAGGGTTTGGCTCCGGCGGCACGCCAACGTCGTTTCTGCCCTTCGGCCTGACCAGCGAGCAGCGCGGGGCGGTGTTTGCCGACCATCTGCACCTGATCCATAGCGCCTGGCGCGGCGACACGCTGAGCCACCCGGACAACCGTCTCTATCCGCCCGCACCGCAGTTGGCGGAGCGTATCTGGATCGCCACCTTCTCGGCGGAGGGCGCCATCCGCGCCGGTCAGGCGGGACACGGGCTGATGCTGTCGCGCACCCAGCCACGGCCCCCCGGCGAGCCACGTCTGCCGCTGGACGCCATTCAGAACCCGATCATCGACGCCTACCTGGCGGCGCTGCCGGACGGCGTTGCACCGCGGATCCTCGCCTCGCGCACCGCCTTCGTCGCCGACAGTCACGCCTACGCCCTGCAGGTCGCCGAGCCCGGTCTGCGCAAGCAGGCGACACAGCACCGGGCGGCGGGTCATACAATAGAAGGTGACAGTGTCACCGACTATCTACAACAACTGGATGCCCACGTTGGCGATCCTGAGCATGTTATTGCCTCCCTGGCGCAGGACAGCGTGCTGGCCCGCGCCACCGATATTTCGTTTCAGGTGCACTCGGTGGAGCCTTCGCACCGGGATACGCTGCGTTCCATTGAGCTGATCGCTCAGCATATTGCCCCCCACATCAGATAAGGAGTCACCATGACGCTGAGTCAGGATATTCTGGCCGAACTGGCGGAGATTGCCCCCGGTTCCCCGCTCGACCAGGCGCGCGCCGTACGCGACGCCAGCACCCGTCACGCCCAGGGAAGTTATGAAGTGCTGTTCAGCCAGCAGGACGCTGACTTTCCTCTTGATGAACGCTTCGCGGTGGCCGCGAAGGTGGCGAAACTGCACCAGGCGGACGCGCTGGCGGCGCACTATGCCGGTTTCGGGCTCGCCGATCCAACCACCGATCGTCTGGTCCCGGCGCTGGCCTTTGCCCGCCTGCTCACCTTCACCCCCGTCGAAGCCACCCCCGGCGCGCTGCACACCTTAACCGGCGCGGGCTGGAGCCTGCGGGGCATCGTCACTCTGGCGCAACTGGTGGCCTTTGTCAGCTTCCAGAGCCGACTGCTGCTGGGCCTGCGGGCGCTCAACCATAAACCGATCGTCAGCGCCGATACGCCGCAGGTTGCCGGATACTGGCATACCACACCGCATACCCAGAGCGGCAAAGCGGCCCCGGTTCGCTTCACCCGCGACGAGCTGCACTGGGAACCCTGGCTGGCCGATAAACCGCTGGCGGAATTCAGCGCTGAAGAACAGGCGATTCTGGCCAAATATGGCCATAGCGACTCCCCCTACTTTCGCCTGCTGGCGCGCAATCAGCCGGTGCTGGAGCAGCGGACGCTGACCGATAAAGGCATTTTCTATACCCCCGGGGGATTGCCGCGCGCCGAACGCGAGCTGGCCGCCACGGTGACCAGCAAAATCAACGGCTGTATTTACTGCGCCTCGGTGCATGCCCGCAAAGCGGCGCAGCTGGCGAAGGACGAGACCGCTGTCGACACGCTGCTGGCGGTGACGCCGGGGGAGAATTTGAGTGACGGCCAGTCGCCGCGCTGGCAGGCGGAAATCGACGCCGCCGCTGCGCTGTCGGTGACGCCGCCGGGGCTGAATGCCCGCCATCTGGCGGCGCTTGAAGAGCAGGGTTTAGATACCCTGGCCCAGCTGGATCTGCTGCAGTCGGCGGCCTTTTTCGCCTGGGCCAACCGGCTGATGCTGACCCTTGGCGAACCCTGGCGTGAGTAAGCGTCGTTAGCAAGCTTGTCGGCGCTGATGGCAGCCATAGATGAGCAAGGCGCTCATCGCCAGAAACGACAGCGTGGCGGCAGGAAGCGCCACGCTGTTCCAGCCAAAGCCCTGGGCAATCATCATCCCGCCGCAGAAGGCGCCGATGGCGCTGCCGAGGTTGAAGGCAATCTGCCCTCCTGCCGCCCCCAGCATCTCGCCGCCTTTGGCGTTCTGCAGCAGCAGGATCTGCAGCGGCGCCGACAGGGCGAATAGTCCCGCGCAGCAGATAAACGCCAGAGTCAGCGAAGCGACTTTATGCTCACCGAAGGCAAAGATCAGCAGCAGCGTCACGGCAATGACCCCGTCGGTTATGGCCGCAATACGCAGCGGGCTGAAGCGTCCGGAAATTTTGCCGCTGAACATATTACCGACCACCATTCCCAGCCCCGCCAGCATCATAATCAGCATCATCCTGCTTTCGGCAAAGCCGGAGACATTGAGCATAAAGGGCTTAATATAGCTGAACCAGGCAAACACGCCGGCGTTGCCAAACATGGTGGCGGCAAAAATCAGCCACGGCGCCGGGGAGGCCAGAAAACGGAACTGCTCGCGCAGCCGGGTGCTGGTACGATCATAGAGGGTGGGTACCCAGCAGAAAATAGTCATCAACACGGCGACGTTAAACACCGCGATTAGGGCAAAGGTATAGCGCCAGCTGAAGTGATGCCCAAGCCAGGTGCCGCCGGGGACCCCCACCAGGTTAGCCACCGTCATCCCGCCGATCATCCCCGCCACCGCGGCGGTCACCTTCCCCGGCGGCGCGATTTTCGACAGGATTATCGCCCCAACGCCAAAGAACGCCCCGTGGGGAAAACCGGAAACCAGGCGGCCAAGCGCCAGCATGGCGTAGCTACTGGAGAGGGTAAACAGGGTATTGCCGAGAATACACAGGGCAGCGAGAAACAGCATCACCGATTTCAACGAAAACCGGCTGGAGAGCAGCGCCATGATCGGCGCGCCGATCACCACGCCGAAGGCATACCAGGCAATCATATTGCCGGCGGCGGGGATCGACATCCCGACATCGTGCGCCATATCCGGCAGCACGCCCATAATGCCAAATTCCGCCATGCCGAGTCCGAAGGTGCCCAGCGCCAGTGAAAAAATCGTTTTTTTCATACATCTTATAGGGGTATTGAGAGACGGCCGGCATTATTGACCATCCCGCCCCGACACACCAGCTAAAAACGCCCGACGGCAGTTTCCTCCATACAACGGCCTGATTCGTTCATGCTCGCCGCCCGCACGGCCGGCCATCATCGAGCCGGCGACGGCGTGGCTTAGCAATGACCCTCCCCTATTAAAATCAGTGGGCTCAAAGCGATAAACGCCCAATTGATCTCAACTTAACTTGAGGTTGTAAAGTCTCCCCATCATTCACCTCTGGAGAATCATCGATGCACACTGTTGATGTCGGTTTTACCCATGTCGCCTTTACCGTCCGCTGTCTGGCCAGCAGCATTGATTTTTATACCCGCTATACCGCGATGACCGTCATTCACCAGCGCGAGCTCAGCGCGTAAGGTGGCGTGGCTCAGCGATCGCACCCGGCCCTTCGCTCTGGTGCTGGTGCAGAGTGACGATCCGGCCGACACGCCGCTGGGCCCGTTCGGCCATCTCGGCGTCGCCTGCGCCACCCAGGCGGAGATCGATGAGAAGGTCGCTCAGGCGCGGCGGGAAGGCGTTTTGCGGCGGGAACCGGAACAGCTGGGCGATCCGGTGGGATACTTCGCCTTCTTTGCCGACCCGGACGGTAACACCCTCGAGCTGTCATGGGGGCAGCGGGTGGGGCTGGAAGTCATTGCGGCGGGGAACGCCAGCTAGCCCGTCCCCTGCACGAATATTTTCCACCGCCTCGCCGGCGAAGGATTACACTTCAAAGGGATACCTCGGCAACACGGAGCATGGCGATGGGTAATAAGAAAAACGGTAATCCGGTCGACGCGGCGGTGAAGACCGCCCCGCTCGACAATAAAGCGTATGAGAAGGCGTTGCGCAAACTCCATGTTGAGCTGGTGAAACTGCAGCGCTGGGTGGTGCATAAAGGGCTGAAGGTGTGCATCGTCTTTGAAGGCCGGGACGGCGCCGGCAAAGGCGGCACCATTAAGGCGATCACCGAGCGCGTCAGCCCGCGTATCTTCCGGGTCGTCGCCTTGCCCTCACCCACCGAGCGTGAGAAAAGCCAGCTCTATTTTCAGCGCTATATCAAGCACCTTCCGGCTGCTGGCGAGATTGTGATTTTCGATCGCAGCTGGTACAACCGCGCCGGCGTCGAACGGGTGATGGGCTTTTGTACGCCGGAGGAGGTGCAGAAGTTTCTCGACGGTGCGCCGATGGTGGAGCGCGGCATGGTCGAATCGGGCATAATTCTGCTCAAGTACTGGCTGGAGGTCTCTCCGCAGGAGCAGGAGCGCCGCCTGCGGGATCGCATCGACGATGGTCGTAAAATCTGGAAGCTCTCGCCGATGGACATTAAGTCTTTCAACCGCTGGGATGAATATACCGCCGCCCGCGACGCCATGTTCGCCGCCACCGATACCGCCTGGGCGCCGTGGTTCGTCGCCCGCTCGGAGGATAAAAAGCGCGTACGTCTGAATATCATCACCCATCTGCTGTCGCAGATCCCCTATGAAGCTTTACCGGTGGAGCATGTGACGCTGCCGAAGCGCAAAATTGGCAAAATGAAACAGACCAATTTCCCCTTCCGCTTTATTCCCGAGAAGTTCTGATTATTCCTCGCCGCGCTGGTTAATACCAGCGCCAGGTTTATTACCACAACCATGAATATTTCAGGCTATTACTTTCCTCTGGAAGCGGCCTCGCAAAATAAACATTAAAGTTGCTGCTGGGATTTATTTTTTAGTGAGTAAAGTGAATAATCACAGAACCAACCGCAAGGAGCCGATGATGAAAAGTAATACGCTACGTAAAAGACCCACTGACGTACCCGTCCAGAAGGCGTCAGCACAGCCAGGTAAGGATTTACGAGAAGCAGATAAACAGCGACAGCACAAGGAATTCATTGCCGCAATGAATGAATTTATTGCAAAAGGAGGCACTCTTACTGATGATGAATTTTTCAGGGTACTATGATGCTTGAACAATTCAATGTTTATCGAAATTGTTCTGCTCAGACAAATAAAACCCTGCCGTATTATATGATCGTGCAGAATGATTATTATGCAGACCTGGTCACGAGAGTCATTATTCCTTTAATGCGAACACAACAGTTACCACGCTGGCATCAGCATGTCGTACCAAGGATAAATATAGAATTTGACAGCTTTTTACTTTGTACGCCAATGATCAGTAACTTAAATAATAAACGGATCCAGCCACAGGATTTCGTCTGCAATCTGAGTCATGCGCGCCAGGGCGTTATCGATTCAATCGATACACTTATCACGAACTGCTGACTGCCGGGAACCCGCTCCGACATCTCCGGAGCGGGTTTTGCGCCGTGAAGGCTTACTTCATCCCTTCGCGACTCTCTTTCATCGCCTCCAGGCGTTCGACATCGCGATACCAGCGCGGGTGATGTTTCTTCGCCCAGCGGCGGCTCACCTTGCCTTCGATCATGCCTTTAATCGACCCTTTCACCCAGAATGCCATATACATATGGATGAGGATCGCGTGGATCAGGATAATCGCCGACGTCGCATGAATCAGCAGGCTATAGCGAATCACCTGAATCGGGAAATATGCCGCGAAATACGGCCGCCAGATAATCACCCCGGTCACCAACAGCACGAAAATCATGCTCATAATGGTCCAGAACATCATCTTCTGCCCGGCGTTATATTTCCCGACGCGCGCGACCTTATGTTCGTTGCCTTTCAGCACCTCCACGATACCTTTCAGCCAGGGGATATCCTGTTTATCTGGAATATTGTGGTGGACAAAACGCACAAACATAAACATCAGCGCGACAAAAATCAGCACCCCAAAGAACGGGTGCAGGATACGCCCCATCTGCGGGGTGCCGAAGGTTTCCGTTAGCCACTGCAGCGTCGGGAAGAAAAACGATATTCCCGACAGTGCCACGAGGAAGAAACAGATAACCACCGTCCAGTGACAGGCGCGATCGATAAACGTCGTGCGCACAATCATCTTCGATTTACTCATCATGCTCCTCCTCGTCGTCATCAACTTCCTTGTTCGGCCCGATACCGATGTAGTGGTAGATAAGCCCGGCGAAGGTGGCGATAAAGCCCGCCGCCGCCAGCGGTTTCAGCGCCCCCTTCCACAGACTGATACTGGTATCGATCTGCGGTTCCTTCGGCAGCTTGTGATACAGCTCCGGCTGGTCGGCATGATGCAGGACGTACATCACGTGGGTGCCGCCTACGCCCTGCGGGTTGTAGATCCCGGCGTTGGCATAACCGCGTTTTTTAAGCTTATCCACCCGCTCCTCGGCCACCTCCAGCATCTCTTTTTTCGTGCCGAAGTGGATCGCGCCGGTAGGACAGGTTTTCACGCAGGCCGGTTCCTGACCGACGCTGACCCTATCCACACACAGCGTGCATTTATAAACCCGGTTATCCTCTTTATTGAGGCGCGGAATATTAAACGGACACCCGGCAATGCAGTAGCCGCAACCAATGCAGTTTTCCTGCTGGAAATCGACGATGCCGTTGGCGTACTGAATAATCGCCCCGGCGGAGGGGCAGGCTTTCAGGCAACCCGGCTCCTCGCAGTGCATACAGCCATCCTTGCGGATAAGCCACTCCAGCTTGCCGTTCTGTTCGGTCTCGCTAAAGCGCATGACCGTCCAGGACTTGGCGCTGAGATCCGCCGGGTTGTCATACACGCCGACGCAGTGCCCCACTTCATCGCGAATGTCATTCCACTCGGAACAGGCCACCTGGCAGGCTTTACAGCCTACGCAGGAGGAGACATCGATAAGCTTGGCGACTTCGGCCTTATAGTCCCGCGCGCGTGGCGCGGGAGTTATCGGGTTGGTCGCGGAGCGTTTAATAATGTCTTGTGTTTCCATCGCCATTGAATCGCTCCTTACGCTTTCTCGATGTTGACCAGAAACGCCTTATACTCCGGCGTTTGCGAGTTGGAATCGCCGACGTTAGGCGTCAGGGTGTTGGCGATATAGCCTTTACGGGCCACGCCTTCAAAGCCCCAGTGCAGCGGGATCCCGACGGTTTCGACCTGCTGGCCGTTGACGTTCAGCGTGCGCAGTCGGCGGGTCACCACGGCAACCGCGCGAATAAAGCCGCGTTTGCTGCTGACTTTCACCCAGTCGCCGTTGGCGATACCTTTGCTTTTCGCCAGCCCTTCGCTGATTTCGACAAACTGTTCCGGCTGCGCGATGGAATTGAGCAGCGCATGCTTGGTCCAGGTGTGGAAATGCTCGGTCAGACGATAGGTGGTGCCGACATACGGGAACTTATCCTTCTTACCCAGGCGGATGGCGTCCTCTTCATACAGACGCACCACCGGGCTGGAGACCACCTTCGGGTGCAGCGGGTTGGTGCCAAGCGGGGTTTCCATCGGCTCGTAGTGCTCCGGGAACGGCCCTTCCGCCAGTTTATCGAGCGCAAACAGGCGGCCAAGTCCCTCCTGCTGCATGATAAACGGCCCGGTGTTGCTCCCCGGCGGCGCAGTATTGAAGTCCGGAATATCATTTCCGACCCACTTGCTGCCGTTCCACTGGATCAGCATCCGCTTCGCATCCCACGGCTTGCCGTTAATATCAGCCGAAGCGCGGTTATACAGCACCCGACGATTGAGCGGCCACGCCCAGGCCCATCCCAGCGTATTGCCCAGGCCCGAAGGATCGGCGTTATCACGATTCGCCATCTGGTTACCCTGCTCGGTCCAGCTGCCGGTATAGATCCAGCACGACGACGCGGTGCTGCCGTCATCGCGCAGCAGCGCGAAGCTATTGAGTAGTTGGCCTTTTTTCGCCAGCAGAGCGCCATTTTGATCGTAGAGATCCGCCAGCGCGTAGCCGTTGTTCTCTTTAGCCACTTCTGCCGATTCCGGGTGATCTGGCTGCTTATAGCTCCAGCTCATTTTCAGCAGCGGTTCCGCGCCCTTCCCGCCTTCGCGACGGTACAGCTCGCGCAGACGATGATAGATCCCAGCCAGGATTTCGCCATCGTTGCGCGCTTCCCCCGGTGCGTCCTGGCCTTTCCAGTGCCACTGCAGCCAGCGACCGGAGTTGGCGATCGAGCCATCTTCTTCAGCAAAGCAGGTCGACGGCAGACGGAAGACTTCGGTCTGAATCGCGGCCGGGTCGACATCATTAGACTCGCCGTGGTTCTGCCAGAAGGTCGAGGTTTCGGTCACCAGCGGATCGATAACCACCAGATACTTCAGCTTGCTGAGACTGCGGACCACTTTGTTTTTGTCCGGGAAGGACGCTACCGGGTTGAAGCCCTGACAGATATAGCCAGTGACGTTGCCGTTATCCATCATATTGAAGTACTTGATAACGTCGTAGGCCTGATCCCATTTCGGCAACCAGTTGAAGCCCCAGTCATTCTCTTTCTGCGCCGCCTCGCCATAGAACGATTTCATCAGGCTGACGAAGAATTTCGGGTAGTTGCTCCAGTAGTTCACCTGGTCGGGCAACGTCGCTTTCGGCGTGTTGGCGCTAAGATAACTTTGCAGATCGCTCTGTTTATCGGATGGCAGCGTCAAATAACCCGGCAGACTGGTCGACAACAGGCCCAAATCGGTCAGCCCCTGAATATTGGAGTGGCCGCGCAGCGCGTTGACGCCGCCGCCGGCCATGCCCATATTGCCGAGCAGCAACTGGATCATCGCCATGGTGCGGATGTTCTGCGCGCCGACGGTGTGCTGCGTCCAGCCCAGGGCATACAGGAAGGTGGTGGTGCGGTCCGCGGCGCTGGTTGACGCCAGCACCTCACACACTTTAAGGAAGTCCGCTTTCGGCGTACCGCAGATATTCTCCACCACTTCCGGCGTGTAGCGGGAAACATGCTGCCTGAGCAGATTCCACACGCAGCGCGGATGGCTGAGCGTTTTATCGCGTTTGGCGTAGCCGTTTTCATCGAACTGGTAGTTCCAGGACGATTTATCGTACTGACGTTTTTCGGCATCGTAGCCGCTGAACAGGCCCTCTTCGAAGGCAAAATCATCCCGCACCAGCAGACTGGCATTGGTGTAATGCTTCACGTACTCGGCATTGATCTTATTATTTTCGATCAGGTACAGCAGCACGCCCGACAGGAAGGTAATGTCGGTACCGGAACGAATCGGCGCATAGATATCGGCCACCGACGCGGTACGCGTAAAGCGCGGGTCGACGACGATAAGCGTGGCATCGTTATTGTTTTTCGCTTCCATCGCCCAGCGGAATCCCACCGGATGCGCTTCGGCGGCGTTGCCGCCCATCACCACCACGACGTTAGCGTTTTTGATATCAACCCAGTGGTTGGTCATCGCACCGCGACCAAATGTTGGAGCAAGACTTGCTACCGTTGGTCCGTGTCAGACGCGTGCCTGGTTGTCTACCGCCAGCATGCCGAGCGAACGCACAAATTTTTGCGTCAGCATGCCAGTCTCATTGCTTGCCGCCGAGGCGCACAGCATGCCGGTGGAAAGCCAGCGGTTAACCGTCACGCCCTGCTCGTTCTTTTCAATAAAGTTGGCGTCGCGGTCGGCTTTCATCAGTCTGGCGATGCGGTTAAAAGCTTCATCCCAGGAGATGCGCTGCCATTTATCCGAGCCCGGGGCGCGGTATTGCGGATAACGCAGGCGGTTTTCACTGTGGACATAGTCCAGCAGGCCTGCGCCTTTCGGGCACAGCGCGCCGCGGCTCACCGGATGGTCCGGGTCCCCTTCAATATGGTAAATCGCTTCTTTGGCGTTTTTCGCGCCGTCGCCGAGGCTATACATTAATAGCCCACAGCCCACGGAGCAGTAAGTGCAGGTGTTGCGGATCTCTTTCGCACGCAGCAATTTGAAATTGCGTGCCTGAGCCAGCGCCATTTTAGGGGCAAAGCCCAGGGCGGCGGCTGTGGTTCCGGCCATACCGCCTGCGCAGATCTTAAAGAACTTTCTGCGGCTGACGTCCATTGCATTCCTCCATGCAGGATGTTGATTCATCGCGCGGAGGAAACTAACAGCAATACCTTTGTTTTATTTGCGTCAAATCAAGGTCGAAAACGCTCGCCCCCTTAATAGTCAGCGGCGACGAGTTTGACTAATACCAAAGAGTTAACGCCGGCGGGAAATATCGACCATCGACCGGCAAAAGATGTTATAAATTCCGGCTGCGTTTGCGTCACTATCAGGTTAAATATGCAAAAAAAGAGAGCGACATCAATCGGCTTCGCCGCCATTATCTTATGGAGCACGATGGTCGGATTGATTCGCGGCGTCAGCGAAGGGTTAGGCCCGGTTGGCGGCGCGGCGATGATTTATAGCCTCAGCGGCCTGCTGCTCATTTTTACCGTTGGCTTTCCCAACCTGCGCCAGATCCCGCGCCGCTATCTGCTGGCTGGCAGCGTGCTGTTTGTCAGCTATGAAATCTGCCTCGCCCTGTCGCTGGGGTTTGCCGCCACTCGCCAGCAGGCCATTGAAGTGGGGATGGTCAATTACCTGTGGCCCAGCCTGACGATTTTGTTCGCCATTCTCTTTAATGGCCAGAAAAGCAGCTGGCTGGTGATCCCCGGCTTATTGCTGGCGCTGTTCGGCGTGAGCTGGGTACTTGGCGGCGAGCACGGGCTCAACCCCGAGGAAATCATCAATAACGTGGTGTCCAGCCCGCTGAGCTACATTCTGGCATTTGTCGGGGCGTTTATCTGGGCGGCGTACTGCACGGTGACCGCGAAGTACGCCAAAGGTAAAAATGGCATTACCCTCTTTGTCCTGTTAACCGCCCTGACGCTATGGCTGAAATTTCTCGCCAGCGACCAGCCGCCGATGCTCTTTAGCTGGCCGGTAGTCATTAAGCTGATCACGGTCTCCGTGGCGCTGGGGCTGGCTTACGCGGCGTGGAACGTCGGCATCCTGCACGGCAACGTCAGCCTGCTGGCGGCCGCGTCGTACTTCACGCCAGTGCTCTCTTCCGCGCTGGCGGCAGTCCTGCTCAGCGCCACGCTATCGTGGTCCTTCTGGCAGGGCGCCGGGATGGTGTGTCTCGGCTCCCTGCTCTGCTGGTACGCCACCCGCCGCTAACCGAGATCGCCCCCCGCCACCGGTAGCGTCACGCCGGTGATATAGCTGGCTTCATCGCTGGCGAGAAACAGGATCGCGTTCGCCTGTTCCGCCAGCGTGCCGTACCGGCGCATCAGACTGCTCGCCACCGTCTGATCGACCACCTGCTGATACCACGCCTTTTCCTGCTCGCTCGGCTGCTCATCGTTGCGCGGCGTCAGGCGCGGCGGCGCCTCCGTCCCGCCTGGCGCGACGGCGTTAATCCGAATGCCGCTGCCGCTGTACTCCATGGCAATCGACCGGGTCAGCGCATTCACGCCGCCTTTCGCCGCCGAGTAAGGCACCCGGTTCACTCCTGCCGTCGCCACCGACGAGATATTGACGATGCTGCCTTTCCCCTGCTTCAACATCCAGGGGAGCGCCGCACGGCAGCCCCACAGCGTGGGGAACAGCGAGCGGCGGATCTCTTTCTCAATTTGTTCTGGCTGATATTCAGCGAAAGGTCGCGCCCAGATGGTGCCGCCGACATTGTTGATGAGCACGTCGAGGCGGCCAAAATGAGCGACCCCGGCGGCAAACGCCTGTTCAGTACTCTGCCACTGCTCAAGGTCAGCCTCCAGCGCCAGTACCTGACTTCCGGCCTGGGCTAAAACGGCAGCCAGTTCGTGCACGTAAGGCGAGCGGTCAATCAGCAACAGGGCGGCGCCTTCAGTTGCCGCCTGCTCCGCGGTCTGGCGACCAATGCCCTGCGCCGCGCCGGTAATAGCGACGACTTTATCGGTAAAACGCATCATGCCTCCTTATGCCGCCGCGCTCTGGCTGGCGATAAATTTCTCATACCAGAACCCTGCCGGGGAAATTCCTCTGTCGCGCAGCGCCGTGGCGACCGCGTTCACCATCGGCGGCGGCCCACAAAGATAGATATCGACGTCGCCGTTATTCAGCATGGCGTCATCCAGATGGTCGGTCACAAAGCCGCGCTGCGGGCAGGTACTGTTTTCATCCGCCACCACCGGCAGCCAGCGATATCCCGTCAGTTGTTGGTTAAACGCATCCAGCGCGTCGGTTTTCACCAGATCGCAATCGCGGGTCACGCCGTACAGTAGCGTTACCGGGCGCTGACTGCCCTGTGTTTGCAGGGTATGTAACATGGAGAGCAGCGGCGCCAGCCCGGTGCCGCCCGCCAGCATGAGCAGCGGGCGTTCGCCGCTGCGCAAATAGAAGCTGCCCATGGGGCCGCTGAGGGTCAGGCGATCGCCGGGCCGCGCCTGCTGGGTTAACCACTGGCTCATCATGCCGCCAGGCACGTTACGGATCAGAAAACGCCCTTCGAGAGAACCCGGCAGCGAGCTAAATGAGTAGGCGCGCACATGAGGCGTGCCCGGTACCTGAATGTTAATGTACTGTCCCGGCAGAAAAGCCAGCGGCTCATCCAGCGCGACCACCAGTTCGATGGCGGTATCGGACAGACAATTCACCTGTCGTACCTGCGCCCCGGTGTTGGTCAGCGCGGTTTTGCACTGGGCGGCGGCCACCGGCACGTCGATCACACAGTCGCTGGTCGGGACCATCTGGCAGGTCAGCACCTGGCGGGCCTGCGCTTCGTCGTCGCTTAACGCCTCGTCGAGATAATCCTCCCCCAGATCGTATTCACCGCTGGCGCAGTGGCATTTGCAGGTGCCGCAAACGCCGTCCGAGCAGTCCATCGGCAGATTCACCTTCTGGCGATAGGCGGCATCCAGCACCTTCTCCCCGGCATGGCATTGAATAAAGCGGGTAATGCCGTCCTCAAAATTAAGAGCAATATTGAAGGTCATAAGCGCCTCTTAAATGTGGTAAACGTCAATCACCTGACGGATATAATCGTTATTCAGGCGCACGGTTTTGCGCACGATCTGCGGTCTGCCGTCCTGCTCAATTAGCGTGCAACAGGTAGAGCCGAAATAGGTATCCGTGTGTTGATAGCGGTGGCTCCAGGTGACCCAGTTGTAGCGCACCTCCAGCCCCTCGTCGCTTTCGCCCATCAGTTCAACATTGCTGATGATGTGGGTGGTGCGCGGCTCCGGCGTACTGGCGCCGGAACGTTCGGTTTTAATGCGATAGACGCGATCTTCCAGGCCTTCACGGTTGGGATAATAGATAAGGGAAATCTCTTTTTGCGGGTCGCGCGTCAGCTGGTCATCGTCGCCCCACGCCGGCATCCAGTAGACCACCTGCGGACTGTAACAGCTCAGCCATTCGTCCCACTGACGATCATCCAACAGGCGGGCTTCGTAATAGAGAAACTGGCGAACGTGTTCGAGATTCAACATCAGGCCACCTCCACGCGCTGGGTAATCGACTGGTCGTAACGCTGCTGTTCCTGTTCCAGCGCCGCCAGCATGACCGTTTGCCAGTGATGGTGATGGGCGATGTACAGCGCTTCATCTTCTGATTTCACCCCGCTGAGTCGTGGCGTGAAACCGGCATGTTTGGCGTGCTCATCCGGGCCGTCGACCCAGCGCAGCGCACCGCGGCTCAGATCGCTCCATGGCAGATTTTCGCCGAGATAGCCGCGCTGACAGGCGCTGAACTCTTCCAGATCGTCCGGCGTCCCCATCCCGCTAACGTTAAAGAAATCTTCATACTGGCGGATGCGTAGCGCCCGCGCCTGGTCTGATTCACCTTTTGGCGCAAAACACCAAATGGTGACTTCGGTTTTATCGACCGCAATCGGGCGGATCACGCGGATCTGGGTAGAAAACTGATCCATCAGGTAGACGTTGGGGTACAGGCACAGGTTGCGGGTTTCATTGACCATCTGGTCGGCGCGTCGTTCGCCAAATTCCGCCTGCAGACGCTCGCGGTGGGCATACACCGGGCGCACTTCCGGGTTCAGCGCCCGGGTCCACAGCAGCATGTGGCCATTGTCAAAACCGTAGCCGCCGCCGACGCTCTTTGACCAGCCGTTGGCGTCAACCGCATGCGTCCCCTCCGCTTCATAGTTGCGGCGCGACATGGTTGAGGCATAGTTCCAGTGCACCACGCTGACGTGATAGCCATCGGCGCCGTTCTCCGCGCCCAGCTTCCAGTTGCCTTCGTATACATAGCTCGACGAGCCCTTCAGCACTTCCAGGCCGTCCGGCGCCTGATCGACGATCAGATCGATGATTTTGCGGGTTTCGCCGAGATAGGCCTCCAGCGACTGCACGTCCGCATTGAGGCTACCGAATAAGAAACCGCGGTAAGACTGAAAACGCGGCAGTTTTTGCAGATCGTGAGACCCTTCCTGTTTGAAGGTGTCAGGATAGGCGCCGGTGCTCTCATCTTTGGCTTTTAATAATTTGCCGTTATTGCTGAAGGTCCAGCCATGAAACGGACAGGTAAATGAGTTTTTATTTCCGGTTTTGCGTCGGCATAACATAGCCCCGCGGTGGGCGCAGCTATTAATTAATGCATGCAATTCATTCTTTTTATCGCGAGTAATAATAACCGGCTGCCGTCCCAGCGTCAGAGTATAATAATCTCCCGGCTCGGCAATCTGGCTTTCATGGGCGAGAAAAACCCAATTTCCTTCGAAGATATGTTTCATTTCAAAATCAAATAACTGCTGGTCGGTAAATATAGAGCGGTGGCAACGGTAAATATGATTTTCACGGTCGACAATTAACGCGTTGTTAATTTTGTCTTTAAGCGCTGATAGCGTTTTTTGCATGAGTCAGTCCCTCCTGCAGGATTCAGGATGAAAGAAACAGGGTGAATTTGTCGTTTTCGGGTGCAATGTCTGGCCCGGGCAGCGGCGTGCCCGGGGCCGATAATACCGGTTACTCTTTGGCGCGCAGGCGCGAGCCGCGGTGCTCTTCGTCGGCGTTCAGGGCTTTACACAGGGTGAAATCAAAACAGACCTCGGTGTGCTCTCCCTCAAGATCGCGCTGCGCGATGGTCTCGCGGTCGCTCACTTTTACCGGGTCGGCAATCAGACCGTCGCGGGTAGCAAAGGCAAAATCATCCCACAGATATTTATCGCCGCTGAGGTTAATCTGGCTGGTCAGATGCTTATAGCCCGGGGCGGAGACGAAGAAGTGAATGTGCGCCGGACGGTTGCCGTGGCGGCCTAACTGATCCAGCAACTTCTGGGTTGGACCATCCGGCGGGCAGCCGTAGCCGGACGGCATGATGCTGCGCACGCTGTAGCGGCCATCGGCGCCAGTGCGGATCCGGCGACGGAGGTTGTAGTCGCTCTGGCTTTTATCGAAAAACGAGTAGTTACCCAGGGTATTGGCGTGCCAGATATCAACGATGGCGTTAGCGATCGGCTGGCCCTGATTATCTTTAACCTGACCATGCAGCCACATTACTTCCCCGGCATCTGCGCCATCATCCATCCGGGCGTGGCTGTCGGCCAGCGGCGCATTGGCCACATACAGCGGCCCTTCGATGGTGCGCGGGGTGCCGGTTTCCCGGCGCGCCGCCGCATCAATGGCGTCCTGACGCAGGTCGAGGAAGTGCTCAAGACCCAGCCCGGCCGCCAGCAGCGCCGCTTCCTGACGCCCACCCAGCTCGTGTAGAT
Organism: Klebsiella sp. w6; assembly: GCF_033100215.1. Classification (NCBI taxonomy): domain Bacteria; kingdom Pseudomonadati; phylum Pseudomonadota; class Gammaproteobacteria; order Enterobacterales; family Enterobacteriaceae; genus Klebsiella; species Klebsiella sp. w6. The sequence continues at coordinate 2,552,217 of NZ_CP136907.1, read as the reverse complement.
AGTTCACCGCGTGCCAGAACTCTTCTTCTGTGACGTTATAGTCATCGATCAGCGTGCAGATATTCTCCAGCAAACGGTGGACAATGGCTTTAAAACGTTCATTACCGCCAGGGACATTTAACCCCGCGCCTTCACGTAATAATTTCTGCACGGCTTCTTGTTGTACGAAAGCATTACTCATAATTATTCTCTCTTATCGTTGTAGGATATTTGCCGGGTGTTCCCGGCATGAGGTCAGATGTTATTATTATTAGCTATCGTCTTCACGAACAGACGAGGGATGACGGCACAGCGCCTCGACGCGAATATCCATAAAGGGATACAGCGGCAATCCCATTAAAATTTGATGTAACTCTTCGGCATCTCGAACATCGAAAATGCTGACATTGGCGTAAAGACCGGCGACGCGCCAGATATGTCGCCATTTGCCTTCACGCTGTAATTGTTGCGAATAGGTTTTTTCGCGTTGTTTAATTTCATCCGCTTCGGCGGCAGGAAAACCGAGCGGAATATTAACGGTCATCTCCACTTTAAATAGCATTATTTTCTCCTGTTATGCTTTACGGGAATAGAAGCGCAGCTTGTCTTCATCCAGCTCCACGCCGAGCCCTGGCGTCTGCGGGAGCGCTACCTGACCATCGGCAAAGGTGAGTGGCACGCTGACAATATCGTCTTTGAGGAGCAGCGGGCCGAACATCTCGGTACCCCACTGCAGCGGCAGCGTCGACCAGGCGTGCAGAGACGCAACGGTACCGACGGTCCCTTCCAGCATCGTGCCGCCATACAGGCCAATCCCCGCCGCCTGGGCGACGCGGGCCAGCGCCAGCACGCTATTCGGTCCCCCGGCTTTGGCGATTTTCAGGGCATAAGCGCCGGTAAAGCCCTGCTGCGCCAGTTGATAACCATCGTAGGCAGTCGCGACCGCTTCATCCGCGAGGATCGCGGTTTCGATTTGCTGGCTCAGGCGCACCAGTGCAGCATTGTCGTGGGCGCTGACCGGCTGTTCGATAAGATCGACGCCCATCGCCGCCAGCTCGCGACAGCCCTTCGCGCCGGTCGCGGCGTCCCAGGCCTGATTAACGTCAACGCGAATGCTGGCGCGATCGCCTAAGGCTTCCACAATGGCCCGGGTATGACGCAGGTCGGTGGCTAATTCCCGTGCGCCAATTTTCAGCTTGAACGCCTGATGACGGCGCTCGGCTAACAGCTTTTCCCCTTCGGCGATATCTTTCGCGGTATCGCCGCTGGCTAAGGTCCACAGCACCGGCAACGACGTTTGCAGCGCCCCGCCGAGCAGCGCCGATACCGGTAGCCCTAAAGCTTTGCCCTGGGCATCAAGGAGTGCGGTTTCAATGGCAGACTTTGCGAAAGTATTGCCTCTAATGGCGCTGTTCATACGCGCCGTCAGCGCATTCAGGTTATCGGCCGGCAGCCCTTTCAACAGCGGCGTCAGATAATGGGTTATCGCCGACGAGATAGCCTCCGGGCTCTCGACGCCATAGCTCAAACCACCAATGGTGGTGGCTTCGCCGATGCCGCAGATGCCGTCGGAGCGGGTAAGCCGCACGATCACCAGCGTCTGGCAGCCCATGGTGGTCATCGATAACTTGTGTGGCCGGATGGTCGGGACATCCACTATCCAGCTCTCAATACGTTCTACGGTGGCGGTCATTTTCGGTTCCTGATGAGATGTATAACTTTTTGTACCCACATCCATAACGGGGAGGTGTGTGCCATTGACAATAGGGTTCAGCCTGGCGGCTGGTCAACGGCGATAATCGAAATGTTGTGCGATTATCGGCACGTTTGTTAAAAGGCAGTTAATAATGTGATCGCGGTGGTAAAACCGGCACAATTCAGGACGGTGCAGTTTGCGCACGGTATAGTGATGCCCCGTGAGCTTTGCATTGCAACGGAGAGGGAATCAATGCGTGACCATACCCCCACCACCTTGAGCGCCAGGCAGGCCGAGCACGACCCCAATTTTATGCTGTCTCTGGCCCGCGGGCTGGAGGTGCTCAATGCTTTTACTCCCCAGCGCCAGCGGCTGACCATTTCTCAGTTGAGCCAGAAAACCCAAATCTCCCGCGCGGCGGTACGCCGTTGCCTGTATACCCTCGCCGCGCTGGGCATGGTGCACAGTCCGGATGGCCGCAGCTATGAACTGCTGCCCCGGGTGCTGGCCGTCGGCCACGCCTATCTGGCCGGCACGCCGCTGGCGAAAGTCGCGCAGACGGCGCTGGATAGCCTTGGCAAAGCGCTCGGCGAATCCTGCTCAGCGGCGACGCTGGACGGCGACAACGTGCTCTATATCGCCCGCGCGGCGGTCAATAATTTACTGAGCATCGACCTGGGGCGCGGCAGTCGCCTGCCGGCGTGGGCGACCTCTATGGGACGGGTGTTGTTGAGCGCGCTGCCGGAGGAACAGCTTGAGGTGACACTGTCACGAGCAGCGTTAATCCGCTACACCCCGCACACTCTGTGCGATATGGCCGGGCTACGCGCGGAGATTGCCCGGGTGCGCATGCAGGGCTATGCCCTCGCCGACCGGCAGATTGAGGTGGGGTTGTGTTCGCTGGCGGTGCCCGTGCTGTCACGCCATGGCCAGGTGGTGGCCGCCCTGAATGTCGGGGTCCCCGCCGCGACGATCAGCGCCGCGGCGTTAAAAGAGAAGGCCCTCGCCCCGCTACGACGCGCGGCGATGGACCTGTCGCTACAGCTATAGCGCTGACTGCGGTTTCGCCACGCTCGCCAGGCTGCGCCAGATGCCGGCCGCCAGCAGCAGAAGCAGTACGCCCGCCGTCGCCAGCACCAGGCTGTGAGCCTGGGTAAAGGCCGCCTTCGCCGCCGCCATCAGCGCCTCAGCCATCCCGGCGGGCAGCGCCTGCGTCAGGCTGACCGCCTCGCCGATTGACGACGACGCCTGCTGCGCCATGGACTCACTCAGCCCGGACGGTAGCACAATGGTGGCGCTGTAGCTGCGGGTCAGGATCAGGCCAAACAGCGCAATACCGAGACCGGCGCCCAGCTCATAGGCCATGGTTTCGATGGCCCCGGCCGCCGCCGCTTTCTCCTTCGGCGCCGCCGCCATAATCGCGGAGCTGGAGGCCAGCAGCGCGCTGGCGACGCTGAAGCCCAGCAGCGTCATCAGCCCCCATGCCTGCCACGGTTGTGTGCTGAAATCGGTCAGCGCGAGGCCCAGAAAACTGAAGGCGCTAAGCAACATTCCGCCCGTCGCCACCTGCCGCAGCCCCAGTTTCGACACCAGCATTCCGGCAATCGGGCCGCTGAAGCCGCTGGCAACCATCACTGGCAGCATAAACATCCCCGCCTCGAACGGCGTTTTCTGATGCACAAACTGCAGCTCCTGCGCCATCAGCAGTTCAAAACCGACCAGAGTAATCAGGGCCGTCATCGCCATCATCACCCCGCTTAAAATAATACGATGGGTGAACAGCCGCATATCCACCATCGGGCGGGTCGCCGACAGCTGCTTGCGGATAAACCAGGTGAGCATCGCCGCTCCGCCGATCGCCACCAGTGCGGTGAGCCACAGCGCCAGCTGGCCCTTCAGCGCCGATTTCGCGCTAAACACCAGCATCAGGATCGAGGCAATTAAAATGAGCGCCTGCAGCAGATTGAGCGGTTGTTCGCGGCGCGCGGGCTGACGCGGCACCACTTTCGCGTTAATCGCGATAACCACCAGCACGATCGGCACGTTGATCAGGAATACCGACCCCCAGTAGAAATGCTCCAGCAGCATGCCGCCCACCAGCGGGCCAAAGGCCGCGCCGCCGGAGCCCACCGCCGCCCACAGACCCAGCGCCATATTGCGCTGGCTGGCCTCAGCAAAGGTGCTGCGGATCCCGGCCAGCGTCGCCGGGACGATCATCGCCGCCCCCACCGCCAACAAAGCGCGTGAGGCAATCAGCGTCAGGGCCGTCGGCGACAGCGCGGCGCACAGCGAGGCGACGCCAAAAATGGCGCTGCCGAGCAACAGCAGGCGCTTGAAGCCGATTTTATCGCCGAGGGCGCCCATCGGCAGTACCATCCCGGCCATCACTAATGAGTAGATATCAATGATCCACAGCAGCTCATTGCCGCTGCTACCCAGCGCGACGCTGAGCGTCGGCGCGGCCACATGTAACACCGTGGCGTCAATCGCCACCGGAATATAAACCAGCAAAATCGCCATCAGCGTCATCCATTGCCGTGACATAGCTTGTACCTCAATGTTGGAAATTGGACACACGTCCAGGATGGCGATCCTGCCGGAATGTTGAACGCATGTCCAACTTTTTGTTACACTCGGCCAAAGCCAGATGACAGCGGGGTTCTATGCACTATTTACAGCGGGATGCACGACGGGAAGGGATTATGCAGGCCGCCATGCGCCTGGCGCTGCGCGGCGGCTTTGCCGCCATGACCGTGCGACAGATCGCCCGCGAAGCCCAGGTGGCCGCCGGGCAACTACACCACCACTTCGCCTCCATCGGCGAGCTGAAATCACAGGTTTTCATCCGTCTGATCCGCGAGATGCTCGATATGCCGCTGGTGGCCGAAGACGCCAGCTGGCGCGAGCGGTTATTCTCGATGATCGGCAGCGAAGATGGCCGGCTGGAGCCCTATATCCGCCTGTGGCGCGAAGGCCAGGTGCTGGCCGACAGCGACCCGGACATCAAAGCGGCCTACCTGCTGACCATGAACATGTGGCATGAAGAGACCGTCGCCATCATCGAGCAGGGCCTCGCCTGCGGCGAATTTCATTCGTCTGAACCACCGGCAGATATCGCCTGGCGTTTTATCGCCCTGGTGTGCGGCCTCGACGGGATTTATGCCCTTGGTACCCAGGCCCTGGATGATGCGGCGTTTAGCCGTTATTTGAATAAGATGATTACTCTGGAGTTATTTTAGCTATCTTTACATTTAGTAACAATTAATTCCACTACGCTTACCACGTGCTCTCTGTCAGCACGTTTTTTTTATCTACGCTTCATAGATAACGCAGATTAAGCGTTATTCACCATCCCCTTGTATTCAGCTGTTGACCTTATTTATTTACTCCTTTCCGGGCAAGTAGAGGGCAATATGTCGGTACAGAATGAGAAAGATAATCATTACCTTTTGATGAATTGGCGGCCTGAAAACAAGGCATTCTGGGAAAATAAAGGTCAAGCCATCGCGAGAAGAAATCTATGGATATCAGTAACCTGCTTACTGCTTGCTTTCTGCGTATGGATGTTATTCAGCGCCGTGGCGGTCAATCTCAATAAGGTCGGTTTTCATTTCACTACCGACCAGCTTTTTTTATTAACCGCCCTCCCTTCACTTTCCGGCGCGATATTACGGGTGCCCTACTCCTTTATGGTACCCCTTTTGGGAGGGCGCAACTGGACCGTATTAAGTACCGTGATCCTGATTGTGCCTTGTATTTGGTTAGGGGTGGCGATCCAGAATATTACTACTCCGTTCTGGGTATTTATTGTTATTGCACTGCTATGCGGTTTTGCCGGCGCGAATTTTGCTTCCAGCATGGGAAATATCAGTTTCTTTTTTCCCAAAGCCAAACAGGGCAGCGCGCTGGGGGTCAATGGCGGCCTTGGCAATCTCGGCGTCAGTGTGATGCAGATGGTCGCCCCGGCGGTGATCTTCCTGCCGCTCTTCACCTTCCTCGGCGTCCATGGCGTCACCCAGCCCGATGGTTCGACAATCACCCTGAGTAATGCGGCGCTCGTCTGGGTACCGCTGCTGCTGCTCGCCACCGTCGCAGCCTGGTTCGGCATGAACGATATCGCCGGTTCAAAGGCCTCGATTCGCGATCAGCTTCCCGTACTCAAGAGACCGCATATGTGGCTGTTAAGCCTGCTCTATCTGGCGACCTTCGGCTCGTTTATCGGCTTTTCCGCCGGCTTTGCCATGCTGGCGAAAACCCAGTTTCCCGCAGTCGATATCCTCAAACTCGCCTTCTTTGGGCCGTTCATCGGCGCGCTGGCGCGCTCGTTCGGCGGGATCATCTCCGACCGTCTGGGCGGCGTGCGGGTGACGCTGGTCAACTTCGTCCTGATGGCGCTGTTTACCGGCCTGCTGTTTCTGACCCTGCCAGGCAGCGGCTCCGGCAGCTTTCTCGCTTTCTACGTGGTGTTTATGGGGCTCTTTTTAACCGCCGGTCTGGGAAGCGGCTCCACCTTCCAGATGATCGCCGTCATCTTCCGCCAGCTCACCATCGACAGCGTAAAGCAGCGCGGCGGCAGCGATGAAGAAGCGCAGCACGAGGCGGTGACCGATACCGCTGCCGCGCTGGGCTTTATCTCGGCGATCGGCGCCATCGGCGGCTTCTTTATTCCAAAAGCCTTCGGCACCTCGCTGGCGATGACCGGCTCGCCGGTCGGGGCCATGAAGGTCTTCTTTGTTTTTTATGTGGTTTGCGTGCTGGTGACCTGGCTGGTCTACGGCCGCCGTAAACCCGCTTAACCATAACGATTTATCTGCCGGATGGCGGCTTACGCCTTATCCGGCCTACGAGTTCGTTCGCTCATCCGGCCGGGTGGCACGATGCCGGACATCATCGGAGCAGGAGAAATGTCATGAGTAAATTACTGGATCGCTTTCACTACTTTAAGCAGAAAGGCGAGACCTTTGCCAACGGCCACGGCCAGGTCTACAACAACAACCGTGACTGGGAAGATAGTTACCGTCAACGCTGGCAGTTCGACAAAATTGTCCGCTCCACGCACGGTGTGAACTGCACCGGCTCCTGCAGCTGGAAAATTTACGTCAAAAACGGCCTCGTTACCTGGGAAACCCAGCAGACCGATTATCCGCGCACCCGGCCAGATCTGCCAAACCACGAACCGCGCGGCTGCCCGCGTGGCGCCAGCTACTCCTGGTATCTCTACAGCGCCAACCGGCTGAAGTACCCGCTGGCGCGTAAACGGCTGATTGAGCTGTGGCGCGAAGCCCTGGCGCAGCATCCCGACCCGGTACAGGCCTGGGATAGCATCATGCAGGATCCGCTAAAAACCCGCAGCTACAAACAAGTCCGCGGCAAAGGCGGCTTTGTTCGCTCCAGCTGGAAAGAGTTAAATCAACTGATCGCCGCCGCCAACGTCTGGACCATCAAACACTACGGCCCGGACCGCGTCGCGGGCTTTTCGCCGATCCCGGCGATGTCGATGGTCTCCTACGCCGCGGGCACCCGCTATTTATCGTTGATCGGCGGCACCTGCCTGAGCTTTTATGACTGGTACTGCGATCTCCCCCCCGCCTCGCCGATGACCTGGGGCGAACAAACCGACGTGCCGGAATCCGCCGACTGGTACAACTCCAGCTACATTATTGCCTGGGGCTCCAACGTCCCGCAGACCCGAACCCCGGACGCCCACTTCTTTACCGAAGTACGCTACAAGGGCACCAAAACCATCGCCATCACGCCGGACTATTCGGAAGTCGCCAAGCTCTGCGACCAGTGGCTGGCGCCAAAACAAGGCACCGACAGCGCGCTGGCGATGGCCATGGGCCACGTGATCCTTAAAGCCTTCCACCTCGATAACCCGAGCGATTACTTTCTTAACTACTGCCGGACCTACACCGACATGCCGATGCTGGTGATGCTCGAGCCGCGCGACGACGGCAGCTATACGCCGGGCCGTATGCTGCGTGCTTCCGACCTGCTTGACGGTCTCGGGGAAAGTAATAACCCGGAATGGAAAACCGTCGCCTGTAACGCCGACGGCGAACTGGTGGCGCCGAACGGCTCCATCGGCTTTCGCTGGGGCGAAAAAGGCAAATGGAATCTCGAACAACGGGCAGACGGCAAAGATGTCGAGCTGAAGCTGTCGCTGCTGGATATTCGCGACAGCGTAGTGTCGGTGGGCTTCCCCTACTTTGGCGGCAACGAAAACCCGCATTTTCGCAGCGTAGCGCAGTCACCGGTGACCTTTCACCCGCTACCGGCGAAACAGCTGACGTTGGCCAGTGGTGACAGCGGCCTGGTGGTCAGCGTCTATGACCTGATTCTGGCCAACTACGGTCTGGATCGCGGGCTTGACGATGTCAATGCGGCGAAGGATTTCGCCGAGGTCAAAGCCTATACCCCGGCATGGGCGGAGCAGATCACCGGCGTACCGCGTCAACATATCGAACAAATCGCCCGCGAGTTCGCCGAGACGGCGCATAAGACCCATGGCCGCTCAATGATTATCCTCGGCGCCGGGGTGAACCACTGGTACCACATGGATATGAACTACCGGGGGATGATCAACATGCTGGTATTCTGCGGCTGCGTCGGCCAGAGCGGCGGCGGCTGGTCGCACTATGTCGGTCAGGAGAAACTGCGCCCGCAGACCGGCTGGCTGCCGCTGGCGTTCGCCCTGGACTGGAGTCGTCCGCCGCGGCAGATGAACAGTACCTCTTATTTCTACAACCACGCCAGCCAGTGGCGCTACGAAAAACTGACCGCGCAGGAGCTGTTGTCGCCGCTGGCCGACGCCAGCAAATTCAGCGGCAGCCTTATCGACTTCAACGTCCGTGCGGAACGGATGGGCTGGTTACCCTCTGCGCCCCAGCTCAACGTCAACCCGCTGACCATTAAGCAGCAGGCCGAGGCTACCGGGCTCTCCCCCGCTGAGTTCACCGTCCAGTCCTTAAAATCAGGCGATATTCGCTTTGCCGCCGAGCAGCCGGATAGCGGCAAAAACCATCCGCGCAACCTGTTTATCTGGCGTTCTAACCTGCTGGGATCGTCCGGTAAGGGGCATGAGTACATGTTGAAATACCTGCTCGGGACCGACAGCGGTATTCAGGGTGATGAACTGGGCGCCAGCGATGAGGTAAAACCTGAGGAAGTCGAGTGGCAGACCGCGGCGATTGAGGGCAAACTCGATCTCCTGGTGACCCTCGATTTCCGCATGTCCAGTACCTGTCTCTTCTCCGATATTGTCCTGCCGACCGCCACCTGGTATGAAAAAGACGATATGAACACCTCGGACATGCACCCGTTTATCCACCCGCTCTCCGCCGCCGTCGACCCGGCCTGGGAGGCAAAGAGCGACTGGGAGATCTACAAGGATATCGCTAAATCCTTCTCGCAGGTCTGTGTTGGCCATCTCGGGAAAGAGACCGATGTGGTGCTGGTCCCACTGCAGCATGATTCCCCCGGCGAACTGTCGCAGCCGTTCGAGGTGCTTGACTGGCGCAAAGGCGAATGCGATCTCATTCCAGGCAAAACCGCACCGTCCATTGCCCTGGTGGAACGCGACTACCCGGCCACATGGGACCGCTTCACCTCTCTCGGCCCGCTGCTCGATAAGCTCGGCAACGGCGGGAAAGGCATTGCGTGGAATACGCAAAGCGAAGTCGATTTCCTCGCCAAGCTTAACTACGTCAAGCCCGACGGTCCGGCCAAAGGCCGGCCGCGGATCGACAGCGCCATTGACGCCTCTGAAGTTATTCTCAGCCTCGCGCCGGAAACCAACGGCCAGGTGGCGGTGAAAGCCTGGCAGGCGCTGGGAGAGTTTACCGGCCGCGATCATACCCATCTGGCGCTGAATAAAGAGGATGAGAAGATCCGCTTTCGCGATATTCAGGCGCAGCCGCGCAAAATTATCTCCAGCCCGACGTGGTCCGGACTGGAAAGCGAGCACGTCTCCTACAATGCCGGTTATACCAACGTGCATGAGCTGATCCCCTGGCGCACCCTCTCCGGCCGCCAGCAGCTGTATCAGGACCATCCGTGGATGCGCGCCTTCGGCGAAAGCCTGGTGGCCTATCGCCCGCCCATTGATACCCGAAGCGTCAGCCAGATGAAGGCCGTGCCGCCAAACGGTTTCCCGGAAAAAGCGCTGAATTTCCTGACGCCGCACCAGAAGTGGGGGATCCACTCCACCTATAGCGAAAACCTGTTGATGCTGACGCTGTCGCGCGGCGGGCCGATCGTCTGGCTTAGCGAAACCGACGCGAAAGAACTGGGCATTGAAGATAACGACTGGATTGAAGCGTTCAACGCCAACGGGGCTCTCACCGCGCGGGCGGTGGTGAGCCAGCGGGTGCCGCCGGGGATGACCATGATGTACCACGCTCAGGAACGGATTATGAATATCCCGGGTTCGGAAGTGACCGGTCGTCGCGGCGGTATTCATAACTCGGTAACCCGCGTCTGTCCGAAGCCAACGCACATGATTGGCGGCTACGCCCAGCTGGCCTATGGCTTTAACTACTACGGCACCGTCGGTTCGAACCGCGACGAGTTCATCATGATCCGCAAAATGAAGAATATTGCCTGGCTGGATGACGAAGGTCGCGATCAGGTACAGGAGGCGAAAAAATGAAAATCCGTTCTCAGGTTGGAATGGTGCTGAATCTGGACAAATGCATCGGCTGTCACACCTGCTCGGTCACCTGTAAAAATGTCTGGAGCAGCCGCGAAGGCATGGAGTACGCGTGGTTCAATAACGTGGAGACCAAACCGGGCATTGGCTACCCAAAAAACTGGGAGGACCAGGATCAGTGGCAAGGCGGCTGGATCCGCGGCATTAGCGGTAAACTGACGCCCCGTCTCGGCAATCGGGTCAGCGTATTATCGAAGATTTTCGCCAACCCGGTGCTGCCGGCGATCGACGATTACTACGAACCCTTTACCTACGACTACCAGCATCTGCACAACGCGCCGGAGGGCAAATATCTGCCGACCGCCCGCCCGCGCTCGCTGATCAGCGGCGAGCGTATGGATAAGATTAACTGGGGCCCTAACTGGGAGGAGCTGCTCGGCGGCGAATTCGAGAAACGCGCCCGCGACCGTAACTTCGAAGCCATGCAAAAAGAGATGTACGGCCAGTTCGAAAATACCTTCATGATGTATCTGCCGCGCCTGTGCGAGCACTGCCTCAATCCGAGCTGCGTGGCCACCTGCCCGAGCGGCGCGATCTACAAGCGTGAGGAAGATGGCATCGTACTGATCGATCAGGACAAATGCCGCGGCTGGCGGATGTGCATCAGCGGCTGTCCGTATAAAAAAATCTACTTTAACTGGAAGAGCGGCAAGTCGGAAAAATGCATTTTCTGCTATCCGCGTATTGAGTCCGGGCAGCCAACGGTCTGCTCAGAAACCTGCGTTGGCCGCATCCGCTACCTTGGCGTGCTGCTGTACGACGCGGACCGTATCGAAGAAGCGGCCAGCACTGAACATGAAACCGACCTCTATGAGCGCCAGTGCGAGGTGTTCCTTAATCCAAACGATCCGGCGGTCATTGAGGAAGCGCTAAAACAAGGGATCCCGCACAACGTCATTGAGGCTGCGCAGAAGTCGCCGGTCTACAAGCTGGCGATGGACTGGAAGCTGGCCCTGCCGCTGCATCCGGAGTATCGCACCCTGCCGATGGTCTGGTATGTGCCGCCCCTGTCGCCGATCCAGTCGGTTGCCGACGCTGGCGGCCTGCCGGGCAACGGCAACATCCTGCCAGCGGTTGAGAGTCTACGCATCCCGGTGCAATACCTGGCGAATCTGCTGAGCGCCGGCGATACCGGCCCGGTCTTGCGCGCGCTGAAACGGATGATGGCGATGCGCCACTACAAGCGCTCGCAAACCGTCGAGGGCGTCACCGATACCCGGGCCATTGAAGAGGTGGACCTCAGCGTTGAGCAGGTCGAAGAGATGTATCGCTATCTGGCGATCGCCAACTACGAAGACCGCTTCGTGATCCCCACCAGCCATCGCGAACTGGCGGAGGATGCCTTCCCGGAACGCAACGGCTGCGGCTTTACCTTCGGCGATGGCTGCCACGGGTCAGATACGAAATTCAACCTGTTTAACAGCCGGCGGATCGACGCCATCGACGTCAGCGGCGTGCGTAAGCATGGGGAGGGCGAGTGATGCGGATCCTGAAAGTGATCGGTCTGCTGCTGGAGTACCCCGACGAGTTACTGTGGGAGAACCGCGACGACGCCCTGGCGCTGGTCAGGGCCGATGTCCCTTCCCTGACGCCGTTTGTCAGTGAGCTGCTGACGGCTCCGCTGTTGGATCGCCAGGCCGAGTGGTGCGAGGTGTTCGAGCGCGGGCGCGCCACCTCGCTGCTGCTGTTTGAACATGTGCATGCCGAGTCGCGAGACCGCGGCCAGGCGATGGTCGACCTGATGAATCAGTATCAGCAGGCGGGTCTGCAGATCGATTGTCGCGAGCTGCCCGATCATCTGCCGCTGTATCTGGAGTACCTCAGTATTTTACCCCCCGCGGAGGCGCGCGAAGGGCTGCAGAATATCGCGCCGATTCTGGCGCTGATCGGCGGCCGCCTGAAGCAGCGAGCCTGTCCGTATTATCAGCTGTTTGACGCCCTGTTGGCGCTGGCTAAAAGCCCGCTCACCAGTGACAGTGTCACAAAACAGGTGGCGGGAGAAAAGCGCGACGATACCCGTCAGGCGCTGGACGCCGTGTGGGAAGAAGAGCAGGTGAAGTTTATCGAAGATAACGCGACCGCTTGCGACAGCTCGTCGATGCAAGCTTATCAACGACGCTTTAGTCAGGATGTGGCGCCGCAGTACGTTGACATCCGCGCCGGAGGCCCGAAATGATCCAGTATCTGAACGTCTTCTTTTATGATATCTACCCTTACCTGTGCGGCACCGTGTTTCTGGTGGGCAGTTGGCTGCGCTACGATTACGGGCAGTATACCTGGCGCGCCTCATCCAGCCAGATGCTGGATAAGCGCGGGATGGTGCTATGGTCGAACTTATTTCATATCGGCATTCTCGGCATCTTCTTCGGCCATCTTTTTGGCATGCTGACCCCGCACTGGGTCTACTCGTGGTTCCTGCCGATGTCGCAGAAGCAGCTGATGGCCATGATCCTCGGCGGCATCTGCGGCGTGCTGACCCTGGTCGGCGGTATCGGCCTGCTGATGCGCCGCCTGACCAACCCGCGCATTCGCGCCACCTCCACGACCGCGGATATTTTGATCCTGTGCATTCTGCTGATTCAGTGCGCGCTGGGGCTGACGACCATCCCCTTCTCCGCCCGGCATCCGGACGGCAGCGAAATGCTCAAGCTGGTGGACTGGGCGCAGGCGGTGGTCACCTTCCACGGCGGCGCCTCAGCGCATCTGGACGGCGTGGCGTGGATTTACCGCGTCCACCTGGTGCTGGGGATGACTATCTTTCTGATCTTCCCCTTCACCCGTCTGGTTCACGTCTGGAGTGCGCCGGTGGAGTATTTTACCCGCCGTTACCAGGTGGTACGCTCCCGCCGCTGAAGGCTGGCGGCCCCAGCCATGCCCGTTTACCGGTAGCCCGGACGAGGCGCTCGCGCCGACTCCGGGTCATATTTTTCAGCCCCGGTTCCAGCCTTTATGCCGGATGGCGGCTACGCCTTATCCGGCCTACAGGGGCCTCTCAAAGGCTCATACCTCCCAGGCCCGCGCAAGCGCAGCGCCGCCGGGCAAGATATCAGGCACGGCACCTGTAATTTCGCCGGGTGGCGGCTGTCGCCTTGCCCGGCCTACAGGGTCGTCTCACAGGCCCGGTCAGCGCAGCGCCACCGGGTATCAGGAAATTTACTTCCCGGCTTCCGGATGGGTATCGAACGCCGCCATTACCGCCGCCAGCGCCGCTTCACTAAAGCCATGTTTAGGATCGTCCACGCCCAGCCCGAAGCGGGTCTGCAGCCCTTCATATAGCGCGGAGACATCGGCAAAATCGACCTTCTCCACCACATGGTTATTCTCCCAGTGGGTAAAGTGGAAGTTGGTGAGGGTCATTTTGCCGCCGTCCGGCAGATGACGGCACATCAGCAGATGGTGACGGAAGTGGGACTGCGGCCAGTGCGCCGACCAGAAGTTGCCCATCACATAATCAGACGCATACTGGCGGCCTAAATCGAAATGGTACATCGACTGCCAGTGTTCGTGATGGTTGAACTGCAGCGTCCACTCATCGCCCTCATGCACCAGACGATAGCTGCCATGCGGCGTTTGCTGCGGGATATCGGCCAGCAGTTTGATCGGCGCGGTCAGCGTCTGGCCGCCGAAGCCGACGTCGGCGATCCAGCGCTCGCCCGCCACTTCCACCAGCAATAAACGGTGAGTACGCGGCGGCATCTGCGGCGGATTGGCCAGCACCACGCGGCCCAGCAGGCTGCGGACGTTAAAGCCTATCTCGCGCAGCGCGCGCTCCAGCAGGCCATTCTGTTCAAAACAATACCCCCCGCGGCGGGCGGCGATCAGCTTTTCTTCCAGCGCCCGATCGTCAAGGTGGATCTCCCGCGGCAGCAGGACGTCGAGGTTTTCAAAGGGGATGGCGCTGTTATGCTGCAGATGCAGTTCCCGCAGGGTATCAATGGATACATCAGGCTCACCCGTCCAGCCCAGACGGGAAAAATAGGCGCGTAAAAAGGGACTCATCAAGGCCTCCAGCTGTAGGTGTCCGACATTTATAGCCTATTTTTCCGCGCCGACCGTCTTTTTTGTGCGCTTGTCGTTAACCGCGCGTGCTGCGCTGCATCAGCGCCAGCGCCGTCAGCATCACGACCAGACCGGTCAACAACGTCAGGCTGGCCATCGCCATGCCCTGACCGACGGAACCCTGTTCGAACTGGCGCCAGATAAACACCGCCACGGTTTGCGTACCGGCTGGAGAGAGCAGCAGCGAGGTCACCAGCTCCCGGGAGGCCACCGCGAACACCATCAGCATCGCCGCCAGCAGCGCCGGAAAGACCAGCGGCAGGACAATCAACCGCAGCGCCTGCAGTGGCGACGCCCCGTGCACCCGGGCGGCGGACTCAAGATTGGGGCCCAGCTGGCGCAGCGCGCTGCCGACATAGCGCACCGGCCAGGGCAACAGCAGGCAGCAATAGGAGAGCAGCAACATCCACAGCGTGTTATAGGGCGAGCGCGGCCAGAAAGGCTGATTCCACAGCAGGATCAAACCGACGCCTACCACCACGCCCGGCAGCGCCGCCGGCATCAGCGACAGCGCGTCCACCATCCCGCGCCCTTTAATCTTCTGCACCATCACCAGCCAGGCGGCCAGCAGGCCCAGCACGCCGACGATCAGCGCCGAGCCCAGGGCCAGCGACAGGCTGGTGCCGAGGGCCGACAGGGCATCCCCCTGCTGGTCAAACAGCGCCGCGAAATGACGTAGCGTGACATTCTCAACACTCACGCCCCCTGAGAGCGTGCCCATCACGCTGGTGAGCATCATCGAGGCGGCAGGGACGCCGACCGCCAGGCCGCCGACGGCCGCCATCACCAGCACGGCGGGCAGCGTCATCCAGCCCAGCGATGCCCCGCGGTTTTCTCCCGGCTTACCGGTGACGCTGGTGACCTCTTTCTCCCCCACCAGCCGCTTTTGCAGCCACCAGGCGAACAACGCCACCGCCATCAACAGCAGCGACAGCAGCGCGGCGCCGGTAAGGTCCACCGGCCAGTCGGCCAGCTTTTTCTCAATACCGACCGTCAGCATCACCACTCCCGCCCGGCTGCCCAGCGCCGCCGGTACACCAAACTCCTCGATAGCGAGGGTAAACGCCAACAGCGTGCCCGCCGCCAGCGCCGGGGAGAGCATCGGCAGTGTCACGTGCCAGAAGGCGCGCCAGGCGCTGGCGCCATGGACGCGGGCGACCACCGCCAGCCGGGTCCCGCTCGCCAGCAGGCTGCGGGAGACGGCAAAGTACACCACCGGGAAAATATTAAAGGTCATCACCAGCACGATACCGCTGCGGCTGAACAGCAGATCGTTCAATTGCCAGCCGGTCAGCTGCTGCAGATAGCCCTGGCTTTGCAGGGCCAGCATCCAGGAGAGCGCCGAGATATAGGGCGGCGTCAGAAAGGGGATCAAAAACAGGAGATCCCACAGTCGGGGCAGCGGCAGCGAAAACATACCGCGCAGGATGCCGAGCGGCAGGCCAATCATTACGCTGACCAGCGCCACGCCGGCGGCGATCCACAGCGTACCGCCGAGCATCGCCGGTAACTGGGGATCGGCCAGCAGCACTGAGACGCCGCCAAAGGCGTCCCCGAGCGAACCGGCGCTAAAATGGGGAAAAATCGCCTGCAGCAGAATAAATACTAACGGCAACGCGACCAGCATCACCAGGGCGGCGAGGGTCGCGCCGGAAAGGAATGTTTGTTTCACAACCGGTTCCTGAAGCTGAGGGGTCCCCCGGCGGCCAGCGCCGGAGGAACAGGAGCAATTACTGCGCGTACAACTGACTGAAGCGGGCGAGCACGGCCCCCCGTTCGCTGCTGCCTTCGCTGGTGGTGGGCAGCACCTTCAGCGCGTCCAGTAGCGGACGTTTGGCCGCCACGTCGCGGCGGGCGGGCATCAGCCAGGCATCGGCAACCCTCGCCTGACCTTCCGGCGACAGAACATAATCGATAAAGGCTTTGGCATCGTCGGCATGCTGGCTGGTTTTGAGGATCATCATCGGGCGCGGGGCAATCACCGTTCCGCTGGCCGGGAAGATCACCTTCAGCGACTCGCCCTGCTGAATATTGCCGTAGGAGACATAATCCACCGCGCCAAACACCGCCGCTTTCGCCCCCTGCATCACCGGCGTCACCGCCTGGGCGTTGGGTCCGCTGACCACCATGCCGTTCTTTTTCAGATCGTCAAACAGTTGCCAGGCCTGGTCGCCCATGCTGTTTTGCAGCCCGATCAGCAAATCCAGCGACGCGCCGGAGAGCGCCGGGTCGGGGGTTGTCACCTTGTCTTTAAACGCCGGCTGGGTGAGATCCCGCCACTCTTTCGGTTCCGGGGTACCGCTTTTACTGTTCCAGACAATGCCCAGGGCGGAGACGCCCTGGGCGATATAGTCCGCCGATTTCAGGTTCGCCGGTACCTGGTCGGCATTGGCGCTCGCAAAAGGCAGCAACCAGCCCCGCTGGTGCAGATCTTCGGCGGTATCCCACGAGGCGGAGATCAGCACATCCGCCTGCGGGTTGGCCTGCTCGGCCTCCAGTCGGGCCATTACTTTGCCGGTGGTGGCCTGGAAAACCGTCACCTTCACCCCGGTCTGTTGTTCAAAACCGCTGGCCAGGCTTTTCGCCAGCGAGCCGGGTCCGGCGGTGTAAACGGTCAGCGCATGGGCGCTGGAGAGCATCATGGCGGAAAGAGCCATCGCGAGTACCACTCCTTTCTTAACGGTCATAACGGTGTTCATGCAACTTCCCCTGAGGTTGGCGTAACGGCGCGGACAGCGGCCACGCGGCCCGCGGATAAATAGACAATCTGGTCAGCTAACAGCTCGGCTTCACGTCGATCATGGGTGACATACACGGCGGTGATGCCGAGCTGTCGCAACAGGCGGCTCATTTCGCCGCACAGCGATTCGCGCAGTTCGCTATCCAGGTTGGAGAGCGGTTCATCAAACAGCAGCACCCGCGGCGCGGCGACGATCGCCCGCGCCAGCGCCACCCGCTGCTGCTGACCGCCAGAAAGACCAGAAGGTTTACGTTCGGCGAAACCGTTGAGGCCTACCCGCGCCAGCGCCTCGCTCACCCGGCGCTCGCGTTCGCTACGGGAGACACCTCGCATGCGCAGCGGAAAGGCGACGTTCTGCGCCACGCTCATATGCGGCCAGAGGGCGTAATCCTGAAAAACCATGCCGATATCGCGCTGCTCCGGGGGCAATCCCCATCCTGCGCGAGCGACCAGCCTGTCGCCAAAGCGGATTTCGCCGCTGACCGGCACGCTCAGCCCGGCCAGCAGACGCAGCAAAGTGCTTTTGCCGCAGCCGGACGGACCCAGTAGCGCCACGATGCGGCCGGGTTCGATATGCAACGAGAAACGGTCAAGAACGGGAGTCTCTGCGAAGGCAAAAGAGACCTCCTGCAGGGTGATAGGGGTCAGCGTGCGCATCATCGCCCTCCCTTTCGGGACAGCGAGACCTGCCCGGCGGCCGACATCCGACGGGGCACGCTCACCTGGGATAACATCAGGGGAGCCAACATATTGTGATCCTCTTTGGGACTTAGTGCTGGCGACTATAGTCAGACGAGATGACGTATTGATTACATTTTCATTGCGGCTTAACGTGTTACCTGCCAACCGACCCATTATTCAAGGAACGCCTATGAGCCGCTTTCGCCACGTTGAACTGCAGTACGCCAGCCGCCTGCTCAACCACGGCCCGACCATTTTGATCACCAGCTACGATGCCCCGTCTGACCGGCGCAACGTCATGGCCGCCGCCTGGTCAATGCCGGTGGAATTCGCCCCGCCGCGGGTGGCTATCGTGGTGGATAAAAGCACCTGGACGCGGGAGATCATCGAGCGCAACGGCACCTTCGGCATTGTGGTTCCCGGCGTCGCCGCCGCCAGCTGGACCTACGCCGTCGGCAGCGTCAGCGGCCGCGATGAGGACAAATTCAATGCCTGGGGGATCCCGGTAGTGACCGGTCCGGAGCTGGGGTTGCCGCTGATCGAGGAGAAGTGTCTGGCATGGATGGAGTGCAGACTGCTGCCGGCGACGGCGGCCCAGACCCAGTACGACACCCTGTTCGGGGAGGTGGTGTCTGCCGCCGCCGATGAACGCGCGTTCGTCACCGGACGCTGGCAGTTCGACGACGATAAGCTCAATACCCTGCATCATCTTGGCACCGGCAATTTTGTCGCCAGCGGTCGTCATGTGCGGGCAAACTCCCTCGACGAATAAGCGTGACCTGCCGCGGGTGGCAGATTTTTCCCCTGCCCAGCCTGCGGCCCCCCTTTTAACCCGGTGGGCGGCGGCGATCGGCGCTGGGGGTCAGGCCAAACACTTTTTTATACAGAGTGGTAAAGTGGTTGCTGTTGGCGAAGCCGCACAGATAAGCCACTTCGGTAATGGACATCTCCGTTTCACGTAATTTGACCCGCGCGGAGACCAGTCGCAGACGTTTCAGATAATTATCCGGCGTTAAGCCCGTGGCCTCTTTAATATGGCGAAACGCCGTGCGGGTGGTGAGATGAAATTGCTCCGCCAGCTGCTGCCAGTTATGTTCTTCGAAACAGTGCTCCTGCAGCCAGGTGAGTAATTTATGCAGTTTATAGCGGGTGCTGCTATATTCGGCTTCCGACTCGGCTGTAAGAATGGTGGTCACCAGCTGGAAAAAGAGAGACTCCCGTTGCGGGGTATTATCCGCCGCCCTCAGCGCCGGGGAAAATATCTTTTCCACCAGTTCCCGACAATAGCTGCGGGTCTCCGGCGCCAGCCAGCCATAGCAGGCGGCGCGCTGCGCCGATAATTGCTGCAGCAATCCCTCCATCTGCTGTAAATAGCGAAAGGCCACCGCCGGATTAATTAAGACATTAATCAGCTTCAGCGTCCCCAGTTCATCATAATAGTGGACATCGCCAGGCTGGACGTAAAATACATCGCCCTGCTGGATGTACAGCGGGCGGCCATTAATAACGTGTAATCCATGCCCCTCCTCGACGATCACCAGCTCGGCAAACTCGTGGCCATGCTCCTGGCTATTATCTTCCGGGTCGCTGGCGTACATGCCGAGCTTATCCTGGGGATGGGTGAAATAATACTCAACGGTCAGTGTCATCATTACAGCAAATCCTGAACAGCCTGGTGCGCAGGGGCACGATAATCTATTCCGGCCTTCGCCACGCGCCCGATGTGCGGATTTGTGATCGCCAGCGCCCCCACCTCATTATTCCTGCCATTTTCACTGACGGTTTGGCATTGCCAGAGTGGTGGCGCCGCCAGACGACGGCCTATGCTGCGCCTAACCTAATGGAGAGGACGCAGTATGTCACAGGCAATTCAATACAATTCCAGTGTGGCGATGACCCGCCATCCGCATTTATTACAGCGTGCGGCCGCCCTGACGCCCGCGCTACATCGTCAGCGCCAGGCGCCGCAGGCCATCGTCGAAGCCGTCGCCGATCCGGCGGCGCTGAACGGCTGGCGGGGACACACCGTCTGCACGCCTGAGCAGTTTTATCAGCAGCCGCTTCGCGTCGGCGACAGCATCATCATTGATTTTGGCAGCCATTTTGTTGGCTACCTGCAGTTCAGCTGCCGCAGCGTCGGCAGCCCGCCGGATGCCCCGGCCCATCTGCACTTCACCTTCGGCGAAACGCTGAGCGAAGTCTGCGAGCCGTTCAGCGAGTACCAGGGGTGGCTGAGCAGTAGCTGGTTGCAGCAACAAGATCTGTGGCTCGACGTTCTGCCCGCCCGGGTTGACCTGCCGCGTCGCTACTGCCTGCGCTACCTGAAGGTGGAGGTCAAAGCGCTGTCGCGCAAATTTCGTCTGCAGTTCGATGAGATAGCCCTGGAAACCGTTACCTCAGCCGGCAGCCCGCAGCCGGCGGTCATCGCCGATCCGCAGTTGAAAGCCATTGATAGCGTCGCGGTTCGCACCCTGCAAAACTGCATGCAGGAGGTATTTGAGGATGGGCCGAAACGTGACCGTCGGCTGTGGCTCGGCGACCTGCGCCTGCAGGCGTTGGTCAATGACGTGACCTTCGGCCACCACGATCTGGTCCGCCGCTGCCTGTACCTGTTTGCCGGCCATACCCGGGAAGACGGCATGGTCTCCGCCAATGTCTTTGTCCAGCCTGATGTGCGCGCCGATGACACCTTTCTCTTTGATTATTCATTATTTTTTATCGACGTACTTTATAACTACCTGCAAAGCACCGGCGACACGGAAACCGTCGGTGAGCTGTGGCCCACGGCGCGGCGGCAAATCGAGCTGGCGCTGACCCGCTGCGATCCCCACGGCCTGGTGCGCGACAGCGATGACTGGTGGGTATTTATCGACTGGCAGGCGGATCTGAATAAACAGGCGGCGGCGCAGGGGGTGCTCATCCACTGCCTGCAGCGCGCCCTCTGGCTGGCGCAGCGTTTTGAACCGCAGCGGGTAGCCGACTACACCGCTACGCTCGCGCAGCTGAAAGAGGCCGCTCAGCAGCACCTGTGGGACAGCGAGCGGCAGGTGTTTATCAGCGGCGCCGCGCGCCAGGTCTCATGGGCGTCGCAGATCTGGCTGGTACTGGCGGAGGTTGGCACCGCCGGGCAGCGGCAAGCGCTGATGCGCCGCCTGCAGCAACAGCCGCCCGCCATTGCCATGAATACCCCGTACTTGCGCCATCATCACATTGTCGCCCTGCTGCAGTGCGGCCTGCGCGAGGAGGCGGTGGCGGAGATCAAAGCCTACTGGGGAGCGATGGTTGACTACGGCGCCGACACCTTCTGGGAAATTTTCGACCCACAGCATCCTGACTTTTCCCCGTATGGCAGTAAGCTCATTAACAGTTACTGCCATGCGTGGAGCTGTACCCCGGCCTGGTTTATTCGCCAGTACGGACTTTAACAACAACGATAAGCGAGTGATTTATGGCAGAAACAACGTTTACCCTGTGGCGGCAGCGCCTTGGCTATGGCATTGCCGATCTCTCCTGCAACCTTGTGTGGCAGATGATCTCTCTGTATCTGATGTTCTTTTACACCGACGTGATGGGCCTCCCGGCCTATTACGTTGGGCTGATGTTCCTGGTTACCCGGCTGGTGGATGGCGTGGCCGACGTGTTGATGGGGCTGGTGATCGACAATACCGCCACCCGCTGGGGGCGCTGCCGTCCCTGGCTGCTGATTGGTGCCCTGCCTTTTGGTCTGCTGTGTATTCTGGCCTTCTATGTGCCGGATTTCGGCACCACCGGCAAACTGCTGTACGCCTTTATCACCTATCTGTGTCTGTCGTTCCTCTACACCCTGGTGAACATTCCGTTCTGCGCCATGCTGCCGTTTTTAACCAGTGATTCCGCAGAGCGCACCACGCTGTCGGCGGCACGTATTCTGCTGGGATCCCTCGGGGCCACCATCGTCGCCGTGGCCACCCTGC
Source organism: Klebsiella sp. w6 (assembly GCF_033100215.1). Lineage (NCBI taxonomy): Bacteria > Pseudomonadati > Pseudomonadota > Gammaproteobacteria > Enterobacterales > Enterobacteriaceae > Klebsiella > Klebsiella sp. w6. The sequence goes on along the minus strand of NZ_CP136907.1, from coordinate 2,530,399 downwards.
CGCTGGTCGGCATGCTGGGCAAAGGCGACCAGCAGCAGGGGTTCCTCTATACCGCGGTGATTTTTGGCGTACTGGCGGCCTTTTTCCTGCTGGTGAGCTTTCGCAACGTCGAAGAAAAGATCACCCTCACCGGGGAGCGCATGACCCTGAAACGCGCCTGGATTAGCCTGCGCGCCAATCGTCCGTGGTGGATCTTCGCCAGCAATATCTTTCTGATGTGGGGGGCATTCTTCTTTCAGACCGGAGCGCTGGTGTACTTCTTCCACTATTACGTCGGGAATACCGAGCTGACGGCGGTTATCGCCGGGGTCTCCACCTTCGTTCCCCTGCTCGGCACCCTCACCGTCCCGCTGCTGGCCCGACGCATGAAAAAACGTCATGTCTATCTGGTCGCCAGCGCGGTCAATCTGCTCGGGATGGGGATGATGATGCTGTCTGGCACCTACGCCCTGGGGCTGATCGTCGGGGCGGTGATCCTCTCCCTCGGTGCCGGTCAGCGCACGGCTATCTATTTCTCGATGCAGGCCGACCCGGTGGATTACGGCGTGTGGAAAACCGGCATTAATACCGCTGGGATCCTGACCTCGATAAACGGCTTTCTCGGCAAGGTGGCGATGGCCGGCGCCGGGGCTATCACCGGGGCACTGCTCTCCTCCGGCGGCTATATCGCCAACCAGGCGCAAAGCGACAGCGCCCTGTTGGCCATCAAGGCCTGCTATCTGTATATTCCGGCGCTGTTGATCCTCGCCTCGATGCTGTGGATGGGCCGCTTCTACCGCCTCGACGATCACTATGAGCAGATCCGTGCCGACCTCGATGCCGGACGCGGCGCCTCGCCAGCCCCGGCCCCGACCACCGGAGAATCCCCCGCCATGTAAGGCGCCCCGCTGATTTAACCTCTGGATAAATTAAGGACTTTTATGCGTATCTCTGTGATTAGCGCAGCGGTTTGCTGCGCCCTTTTTCCACTCACCAGCGCCGCCGGGTTGAGCGTCGAACAACGGCTGGCGCAACTTGAAGCGCGCCTCAATCTCGCCGAACAGCAGGCCAGCGAAGCCAGCCGCCGCGCGCAGCGGGCAGAACAGCAAACCGCCGCCGCCGAACAGCGCGCGGCGGCGGCGGAGCAGCAGGTGCAGGCGCTCAGCCAACAGACCTCGGCTCGCGAACAAAAACAGCAGGCCACCAATCAGCAACTGAGCGAGCAGCTGGCGAAACGCGCCCCGGACGATGGCTTTACCTTTAACGCCTACGCCCGTTCCGGAATGTTAGTCAACAGCCACGGCAAAGGCGCCCGCGGCGGGCCAGGCATCTCCCCGGCCAGTTCGCTCAACGGCGATGCCCACGTTGGTCGTCTCGGCAACGAAAAAGATAATTACGCTGAGCTGAGCTTTGGCAAGAAGCTCACCTTCAACGATGGCTCATGGGCGCGCTTTAAGACCATGCTCGCCGATGGGGCCACCAACCCGGATCCGTGGGTTCAGGACAACGACAGCCACCATCTGAACATTCGTCAGCTGTACGTCGAGATGGGCGACTTCGCCGAGTTCACCGGGCCGTTAAAACGCGCCTCGATCTGGGCTGGCAAACGCTTCGATCGGGATAACTTCGATATCCACTTTACCGATAGCGACATCATGTTCCTCGGTGGCACCGGCGGCGGGATCAACGATGTCGACTGGGGAAGCGGCCTGCGCGGCGATTATTCGGTATATGCGCGTAACTTCGGCGACCTTGGCAGCGATAATTACGCGGATAATGACATCCAGAATCTGCTGTTCACCGCCAACCATTTTTACGGCAACTGGCAGCTGATGACCACGGTGATGACCGCCCAGGGCAACGATGACCTGAAAGATAATACCTCGACCACCGGGAGCTATGCCCTGCGCAGCGATAACACCGCCAAAAACGGCTACTACGCGATGCTGGCCCTGCACGACAAACAGCAGTTCTACGGCCTGGCGCCAGGGGTGTCGGAAAGCGCCCTGCAGTACGGCGTCGGGCTGGGCGCCGAAGCGCGTCAGCCGGGGAGCGATGGCGACTTGACCGAGAACGCGGCCTCCCTGCGCTTTGCGTCGTACGGGATCCTGCCGCTGGGGAAAAACTGGCAGCTGGCGCCGTCGGTGATAGCCCAGCACAGCGAAGACCGCTATCGCGACGGCGACCGCTACGACTGGGCGACATTTAACCTGCGGGTATCGCAAGGGATCTCCGCTCACTTCGCCCTGCTGTATGAGGCCTCGTGGCAGTATATGGATCTCAATCCGAACGGGCGCAGCTATCGCTATAATGACAACGTTTATCAGTATCAGGCGGTGCGCGGTGATTTCTACAAGCTGACCTTCGCCCCCACTTTTAAAGTGGGCGATGTGTTTGATATCAAAGCGCGGCCGGAGATACGTTTCTTTGTCACGTGGATGAACTGGGATAAAGACCTGGATCGTTATGCGATCAACGATGATTTCGGCAGCAAAGGCTTTACCGCTGGCGGGACATGGAACTTCGGCGTGCAGACGGAGATTTGGTTCTGACCGGTCGTCACTGGCGGACATCATGCCCGCCAGTGGCAACTACATGCTATAACCCGGCTTCTTAATCAACTGCGCCATCTGCGGGGCGATCTCACTGTCCCACACCGCCTGCCACGCGTCCGGCTCAACCTGAGTCAGCGCGACGCTGACGGCGCTCTCTTTGCTGTTCAGATGGCGGATCAGCACCTCAGTGATGTCGGCGGCCAACGCGGTTTTTTGTTCGTCAGTCAGTTCACGGGGAAAACATTTAATATCTACATGCGGCATAGCAAAGACTCCTTGTGGTCAGAGCCATAACGCTACCACAGAATGGCCGTTCTGGTTGGCATCGCGTGCGTTAAATCAGCTTGTTACGGCGCAGCGCCGCGGCCAGCTCCGGTCGCTGACAGACCGCCCGGGCGATGGCGGCGAATTTTGGCGCGTGGTCGTCAAACCACGCCTGTCGCGGCCCCCAGCTGTACATCGCCGCGATATAGCAATCCAGCAACGTTACCGACGAGCCCAGCGCCCACGGCCCGGCGGCCAGCTGCTGTTCGAACCAGAGATAGAGATTTTTCCGGTACTGGCGACAATTCTCCACCAGCTGCTCCGCGGCGGCGGGCGCCCAGCGTTCCGGGTAATCGGCATAAGTAAAGGTAGGATAGACGTTGGCCACCAGCCAGACCAGCAGACGCTGGAACTGTTGACGCTGCGGCGTCCCCGGCGCGGGGGCCAGATCGGGACGCTGATCGAGGATCATCAGCGCGATGGCGGCGGTTTCGGTCATGATGCTCCCATCGGCCAGCTGCAGGGTGGGCACCTGGCACAGCGGGTTAATCTGCCGCAGACGCTCGCGCGCCGGACCGGGCTGGTCAAAGCCCTCCACGTCAACCACCTCGTAGGGAATATCGGCCAGGGAGAGCATCAGCTCGCTAATCGTCGAGCCCCATCCCGGCACGCCATAAACGGTAATCATGGTCTGCCTCCAGGGTAAAGCCTAAGTGTAGGCAGAAATTTGCCGCTCACCCACCCGGCACACCATGCCCTGAAAAGGCAGGCCTACGCCGATTCTCGTGCCACCAGCTGAAAGCCGATATCTATAATCACCCCGCTGTCTTCTCCCCCTTCGATGCGGTCAGCCAGCAGCGTAGCGGCCCGTTCACCGATGGCATGACGGTCGACGCTGACGGTAGTGATAGCCGGACGATTGCTGGCGGCGAAATCCAGATCGCCAAAACCGATCACCGCCAGATCCTGCGGTACGCGTAGCCCCCGGCTTTCGGCTTCCATAATCGCCCCCTGGGCGAGGGTGTCTGAGCTGCAGATGATCACATCAAACTCGCTGGCGGCGAGCAGCTCCGCCAGACCGCGCCGCCCCAGCGCCAGCGACGCAGGGAGCGGCACTTCAACCTGAGGCGCATCGTCCAGCCCTTTTTTAGCCAGTCGGGCACAGAGCCCCTGCTTACGCAACATCGCGCGCGCATCGCCCGCCCACAGCAGGCCTGGTCGCTGGTAGCCTTTCTCCAGTACATACTCGCCAATGGTTTCGCCAACTTTTTCATGGGAAAAACCGACCAGCATATCCAGCGGCGTCGGGGTGAGATCCCAGATTTCCACCACCGGCGTAGCGGCGTTAAGAATCGTTTTCTTTAACAGCGGCGCATGCTGGATGCCGGTTAACACCACGCCATCAGGGCGCCGCGAAAGCAAGGTAGAGACCAGCTCGGCCTCGGTCTGCCGGTCATAGCCCGCCACGCACAGCAGCATATGGTAGCCGCGCGCCGCCAGGGTATCGCTCAGCGCCTGGATGGTATCGACAAACATATTGTTATTGATTTGCGGTACCACGACCGCCACCAGCTTGCTGCGCCTGGAGGCGAGGCCGCCGGCCAGCGCATTGGGGATATAGCCCGTCGCCTGCACAGCCTGCATCACTTTCTCTACCGTTTTTGGCCTGACCAGCTGGGGCGTATTCAGCGCCCGACTGACCGTCATCGGCGACAACCCGGCGCTGCGAGCCACATCCTCCAGCGTCGGCGCCCGCGTCGGTTTTTTGCTTTTCACGGCTAAGCCCCTGTGTTAAGTCGTTTCCTGTGGGCATTATTGATGATGCCCCACGCAATTGCCAGCGCCCGCCGCGTCTCCCCTAACAGAATCAACGACCTGCAATATAAAATGTTATCGCTATCATTATGACTTGTCACTTTTCACAAACTGTTTTGGATTGTGACCTGCACAGCAAAGTTTTCGCCTTTATAACGGCCAATTGTGATCGTTTGTACAAATTAAAACCACTAGCGTAGCGTCAAAAGCATTTCACCATTACAAATGATAGCGCAATCATTTTTTTATCAAAAAGGACACTACTATGACCTCAAGCGCCAATTCCGAGTCCGTAACCTACGCCAAAGCTTTCGGCGTCAAAACCGCCGCTGAAACCGGTGACCGCATTGACCACGTTAAACTGTCGCTGGCTTTTCTGCCGCTGGCCACCCCCGTCAGCGATGCCAAAGTGCTGACCGGTCGCCAAAAACCGCTGACCGAAGTGGCGATTATCATCGCGGAAATTCACTCCCGGGATGGATTCACCGGCGTCGGCTTTAGCTACTCGAAACGTGCGGGCGGCCAGGGCATTTACGCTCACGCCAAAGAGATAGCCGATAATCTGCTTGGCGAAGATCCGAACGACATCGACAAGATCTACACCAAACTGCTGTGGGCCGGGGCTTCCGTCGGCCGTAGCGGCATGGCGGTACAAGCTATCTCCCCTATCGATATTGCCCTGTGGGATATGAAAGCCAAACGCGCCGGTCTACCGCTGGCCAAACTGCTGGGTTCACATCGTGATTCCGTGCAGTGCTACAACACTTCCGGCGGCTTCCTGCATACCCCCCTGGATCAGGTGTTGAAAAACGTGGCTATCTCCCGTGAAAACGGCATCGGCGGGATTAAACTAAAAGTCGGTCAGCCTAATACTGCCGAGGATATCCGTCGTCTGACGGCGGTGCGCGAAGTGCTGGGTGATGACTTCCCGCTGATGGTCGATGCCAACCAGCAGTGGGATCGCGAAACCGCCATTCGCATGGGGCGCAAAATGGAGCCGTTCAATCTGATCTGGATTGAGGAGCCGCTGGATGCCTATGACGTCGAAGGCCACGCGCAGCTGGCCGCCGCGCTGGATACGCCGATTGCCACCGGCGAGATGCTGACCAGCTTCCGCGAACATGAGCAGTTGATCCTCGGCAACGCCAGCGACTTCGTGCAACCGGATGCCCCGCGCGTCGGTGGGATCTCCCCGTTCCTGAAAATAATGGATCTGGCCGCGAAGCACGGTCGCAAGCTGGCTCCGCACTTTGCCATGGAGGTGCACCTGCATCTCGCCGCCGCCTACCCGCTGGAGCCATGGCTGGAGCACTTCGAGTGGCTGAACCCGCTGTTTAACGAGCAGCTAGAACTGCGCGATGGCCGGATGTGGGTTTCCGAACGCCATGGTCTGGGCTTCACCCTCAGCGAGCAGGCCCGCCGCTGGACCCAGCAAAGCTGCGAGTTTGGAACTCGCCCGTAATGACTTTTCCCGGATGACGGCGTCCACGCCTTATCCGGGCTACCGGTCCGCAGACCACTGAGAACCCGTAGCCCCGGTAAGCGCAGCGCCACCGGGGATAAACCTCTGACCCGCTGTACTCGCAATACACGAAATCCGTCAGCAAGCATCAAAGCGGCATGAAAGATGACGTGTCTTCACAACCCTGCAAAGGAGTTGAATAACATGCAACAGCAAATAAAACGCAGCAACGTGCGTTACGGTATATTGGTTTTTTTATTTCTCGCGACCGTATTTAATTATGCTGACCGGGCCACCCTGTCCGTTGTCGCGCCGATGATGAGTAAAGAGTTAGGTTTTGACCCTGAAGCAATGGGCCTGGCCTTTTCGGTGTTTGGTATTTCCTACGTCATTATGCAAATCCCCGGCGGCTGGCTGCTGGATAAATATGGTTCGCGGTTGGTCTACGGCTGCGCGCTGATTGGCTGGTCGGTCGTCACTATGTTTCAGGGCACTGTTTATCTGTTTGCCAGTCCGCTGGTGGTGCTGGTGCTCCTGCGTCTGATGATGGGGGCCATTGAAGCACCCGCTTTTCCGGCCAACAGTCGCCTGAGCGTCCAGTGGTTCCCCAATAAAGAGCGTGGATTTGTCACCTCGGTCTATCAGGCCGCGCAGTATATTTCGCTGGGCATTATTACGCCGCTGATGACCATCATTCTGCATAATTTAAGCTGGCACTATGTCTTTTATTATATTGGCGCTATCGGGGTGGTGCTGGGAATATTCTGGCTGGTAAAAGTTAAGGATCCTTCACATCATCCTAAAATTAACCCGCAGGAGCTCGATTATATTCGTGAAGGCGGCGGCGTACCGGAATTAGGTAGCCAAAAAACGCCGCAAAAATTAACTCTCGCGCAGATTAAAAGCGTCTGCGTCAATCGCATGATGATCGGGGTTTATATCGGCCAGTTCTGCGTCACATCGATTACCTGGTTCTTCCTCACCTGGTTTCCGACTTACCTCTACCAGGCCAAAGGCATGTCAATCCTCAAGGTCGGGTTTGTCGCCAGTATCCCGGCCATAGCTGGATTTATCGGCGGCCTGCTGGGCGGCGTATTTTCGGACTGGCTGCTGAAACGCGGTTACAGTCTGACCACCGCCCGTAAGCTCCCGGTGATCTGCGGCATGCTGCTCTCCTGCGTCATTGTCGTCGCCAACTACACCTCTTCGGAAGTGGTGGTGATCGCCGCCATGAGTCTGGCGTTCTTTGCCAAAGGTTTCGGGAACCTCGGCTGGTGCGTGCTGAGCGACACCTCGCCGAAAGAGATGCTCGGTATTGCCGGTGGCGTGTTCAATATGTGCGGCAACCTGGCGAGCATCATTACCCCGCTGGTCATCGGGGTGATCCTCGCCAACACCCACTCGTTTGATTACGCCATCCTCTACGTCGGTTCCATGGGCGTGCTTGGCCTGTTCTCCTATCTGTTTATCGTTGGGCCGCTGGATCGCTTGACGCTCACTCCGCGCACCGTTTGATTGAAGACCCTGGCGAGCATTCGCCTCCGCTGTTTCGCGTCGTACTCCGGCGAAACAGCGGTTTTTTAGTAGGTTATCCCCGGCGGGTTGACCACCGACTGCGCCACCGCCTCGCCCTGCTCTCCCCAGCGCGCCAGCACCTGCTGATATTCACCGCGGGCAATCGCCCCGTCGAGGGCTGCCTGCAGGGCAAAGACCAGGCCGTTGCCTTTTTTGGTGGTTGTCGCCACCCACGCTTTTTTCGGCCCCAGGCCCACCACCCGGGTCTGGCCGTTAAGGGCGGCCTTATAGGCTGCCACCGACTGCGGGCCGAAAAAGATATCCGCTCGCCCGGACTGGATATAGAGGTTGCCGGAGGCATCATCGGTCAGGTAGACCGGCTGGGCCTGCGGCCGTCCGGCGGCACGGTTGTCCTCATTCCAGCCCAGCAGGATCCGCTCCTGATTGGTGCCGGACCCGACGATCACTTTGCGCCCGGCGAGGTCGGCGGGTCCGTTTACCGCGGCGATGTCGCTGGTGGATTTCACCGAGAAGGCCAGGGAGTCCACCCGGTAAGTCGCAAAATCGAACTTCTCTTTGCGCTTCTCGGTTACCGCGATATTGATCAGCGCCACATCGTAGCGGCCGGAGGCGATGCCCAGCGGCCAGTCCTCCCACGCGGTGGGCACCAGCCTGAGTTTCAGGCCAAGGCTTCCGGCCAGCAGGCGGGCCATATCCGGGTCGCTGCCGATCCGCGTGCGGTTGTCGCTGGCCAGCAGCGCCAGCGGCGGCGAATTGAGCGCCGAGATCGCCACCGTCAGCGTCCCCGGCTCGACGAAGCGATAGCCCGGCGGAATTTTCGCTATCGCCTGCGGGTCGCGGGTGACCGGCAATGGCTGCTCATTGGCACGCAGATCCAGCGCCGCGTGAGCGCTCATGGCAAAAGCGCTGAGAACAAGGGTCATTAGCGCTCTGTTCATGACGGCAGTACCCTGGATAAAAACTGTCGGGTACGCGGATGCTGCGGATGGTTGAGCACCTCGTCGCTGCTGCCCTGCTCGACGATCCTGCCGTCGACCATAAACACCACCTGGTCGGCCACCTCGCGGGCAAAGCCTACCTCGTGGGTCACCACCACCAGGGTGGTACCGGAGCGCGCCAGCTTCTTGATGACATCCAGTACCTCGCCCACCAGCTCGGGATCCAGCGCCGAGGTGGGCTCATCAAACAGGATCACCCGCGGGTCCAGCGCCAGCGCCCGGGCAATCGCGATACGCTGCTGCTGGCCGCCGGAGAGATGCCGCGACCAGGCGTCGGCTTTATTGCGCAGGCCGACGACGTCCAGCAGCTCATAGGCGCGGGCAATGGCCTCTTTGCGCGTGACCTGCTTGTGGGCGATCGGCGCTTCTATCAGGTTCTCCAGCACCGTCAGGTGCGGAAACAGGTTAAAGTTCTGGAACACGTAGCCGACGTTGATCCGCTGGCGGAGGATCTCCTTCTCTTTCATCTCATACAGCTTGTCGCCTTTGCGGCGATAACCGATATAGTCGCCGTCAATCTGAATAAATCCCTCATCGACACGTTCGAGGTGATTGATGGTGCGCAGCAGCGTCGACTTGCCCGAGCCGGAAGGGCCGAGGATCACCGTCACCGTGCCCGGGGGGATCTCCAGCGACACATCGTCCAGCGCCTTGTGGCGGCCATAGTATTTGCTGACCCCGGTGATAGAGATATGGCCATTATGAGAGCTGGGCATGAACGGCCTCCTGCGGCTGTGGTTGACGTGCGGGTTGATTCAGACGGCTGCTGCGGGCGCTGTTTACCGCCGAGCGGCGCTCGCTGCGCGCCAGGGCGCGTTCCACCAGATACTGAATGGCGGAGAGAACGCTGGTGATCGCCAGATACCAGGCGGCGCCGACCATCAACAGCGGGATCACCTCCTGGGTACGGTTGTAGATCATCTGGATGGTGTAGAACAGTTCCGGCATCGCCAGGACGTACACCATCGCCGTTCCCTTGGCCAGACTGATGATCTCATTGAAGCCGGAGGGCAGGATGGTGCGCAGCGCCTGCGGCAGAATAATGCGCAGCGTACGTCGCCAGGCGGGAAGCCCCAGTGCAGCGGCGGCTTCATACTGCCCATGGTCGACCCCTAAAAAGCCGCCGCGAATAATCTCCGCGGTATAGGCGCTCTGCACCAGCGTCAGGCCCACCACCGCCGTGGAGAATTGCCCCAGCACGTTAATGGTCTGATAGCTGGCCCAGGTGACGCCGGTAAAGGGGATCCCCAGCGACAGGGTGTCGTAGAGATAGGAAAAGTTGTACAGAATAATCAGCACCACAATCAGCGGCAGCGAGCGAAACAGCCAGATATAACCCCAGGCGAGGCTGCTGAGCAGCCACGATGAGGATAAGCGGGCCAGCGCCAGCAGGCCGCCGAAGATCACGCTCAGCACCGTGCCGAGCAGGGTCAGGAGCAGGGTTTGTCCCAGCCCCTCGAGGATCACCGGGTCGAAGAACCAGCGGGCGAAGACGCCCCACTCCCAGCGCGGGTTAAAGGCCACCGACTGGATCACCACCGCCAGCACCAGCAGGGCGACCAGGGCCCCGACCACCCGCAGCGGATAGCGCGCCGGCACCACTTTTATTGTTTCAGATGAATGCATCATGCCTCCTCAAGCGCTGTGACTGAAGGCGCTCACCGCCAGCGCTTTAGTGAACCGCAGCCGGCCATCGTACGGCGGCTGACTGTACTCTTCCGGGTCTCGCGTGAGGTCAAACTGCGCCTCATACCCCTGGCTGAGATAGAGCTTTACCGCCTCCGGCTGACGGAAGCCGGTGGTCAGGTAGATATGGCTGTACCCGGCCAGCACCGCCCGCCGTTCCAGCTCCTGGACCACCTTCGCCGCCAGCCCCTGCTGGCGCAGACGGCGGTGCGTCCAGATACGTTTGATCTCCGCGGTGTGGCGATCTTTCGGTTTATAAGCGCCGGTGGCGATAATTTCTCCCTCACGCTCAAGGACGATAAACAGCCCCTGCGGCGGCAAATACCACTCAGTCAACTCCACTTCCGCATCGCGGGAAAAATAGTCGCCGTAGCGGGCGGCATATTCGGCAAACAGCCCGCTAATAATCGGCTGCAGCTCCGGTGCGTCCGGAGAAATATCGCGGAATGCTTCGCTCATCGCGCCTCCTGTCAGTCGCCCAGTCCGGGTGGGTTGATTTCTGATTGCGGAATACTCTCCACCCCTTCGCCCCAGCGGTTAAGCACTTTGGCGTAATCGCCGCTGGCGATAGCGCCGTTCAGCGCCGCCTGGACGGCATTCACCAGCCCGCTGTCTTTTTTCAGCGTCACCGCGATATGCGCCGCTTTCGGCCAGCCGCCATCGACGCTGCCCACCAGTTTGGTTTTGCCGGTCAGCGCCGCCTTCCATGCGCCAATCACGTTGGGGCCGAAAAAGGCGTCGGCGCGCCCGGTCTGCAGGGCCAGCGTCTGGGCGGCGTCATCCTTGGTGTAGACCGGGGTAAACGGCTTCAGCCCCTTCTTGACGTTCTCCGCGTTCCACGCCAGCAGGATCGCCTCCTGGTTAGTACCGGAGCCGACGATAATCTTCAGCCCGGCGATGTCCTCCGCCTTGTCAATTTTGTTCAGCGGACTGGTGCTTTTGACGTAGAAGCCCAGCGAGTCTTTACGGTAGGTGGCGAAATCGAACTTCTCTTTGCGCTCTTTGGTGACGGTAATATTGCTGATCGCGGCATCATATTTGCCGGAGGTAACCCCCAGCGGCCAGTCTTCCCATGAAGTAGGAACCACGTTCACTTCCAGTCCAAGGCTCTCCGCCACCAGCCGGGCGATATCCGTCTCGCTGCCGAGCAGGGTTTTGTTGTCATCGGCGAAGACCGTCAGCGGCGGTGAGTTCAGGGCTGCCACCGCGACGGTGAATTTCCCCGGCACCGCCAGATGCAGATCTTTCGGCAACAGCGCAATGGCCTGTGGATTTTTCGCTGTGTGAATCGGCGTTTTGTTGGCCTCCAGGCTCACCCCGGTGCCATTGATCTTGACGTCCTGGGCCCACGACGAGGCGCTAAATGCCAACGCGACGGCCAGCAAGAGTGTTGTTTTCTGCATAGCGTGATTCTCTTTTATTATTTTTGGAATTGATTAGCAGGTAGCGCCAGACCCAGACTTTCCCGCAGGGTGGTGCCCGGATAGTCGCGACGGAACAGGCCGCGCGCCTGTAACAGCGGAACCACCTCATCCACAAAGCGCGGGAAGGTTTCCGGCGTGCCGCCCTGAATAATGAAACCGTCCGCCGCGTGCTGTTCGAACCACAATTGCAGGCCATCGGCGACATCGCTGGCGGTGCCGGTAAAACGCGGACGCGGACTCGCTGCCTCCAGGGCCACCTGGCGCAGGGTTAATCCCCGCTCGCGGGCGTGACGTTTAATCTCGTCGGTGGTGCTGCGGAAGCTGTTTTGTCCGAGGTCGCCAATATCCGGGAACGGTTCATCAAGCGGATACTGCGAAAAATCATGATGTTCGAAATACCGCCCCAGATAATTCAGCGCATCCTCGATGGAAACCAGCGCCGCGGTAGTCTGGTACTGACGTTCCGCATCCTCGGCGTCATCCCCGACGATGACGCTGACGCCCTGGAAGATATGCAGTTGGTCCGGGGTGCGCTGATATGCGCTGAGTTGGCTTTTGACATCCTGATAAAATGCCTGCGCCTCGGCCAGCGATTCCTGATGGGTAAAAATGGCATCGGCGTGGCGTGCGGCTAATTTCTTGCCGTCGTCCGACGCGCCGGCCTGGAAAATAATCGGCCGTCCCTGTGGCGTGCGGGCAATATTTAGCGGCCCGGCCACTTTAAAGAAATCGCCATGGTGATCGAGCGTATGCAGTTTATTTTTATCAAAGAACTGGCCAGTCTCCTTATTGCGCACAAAGGCGTCTTCTTCCCATGAATCCCATAAGCCTTTCACCACCTGCAGATATTCATCGGCAATGCGATAGCGCAGCGCATGATCCGGATGCTGGGCCCGGGAGAAGTTTTTCGCCGACCCTTCCAGCGGCGAAGTGACGACATTCCACCCCGCCCGTCCCTGGCTTAAATGGTCGAGGCTGGCGAACTGGCGGGCGGTAGTAAACGGCTCGCTGTACGAAGTGGATAAGGTCCCCACCAGTCCCAGACGCCGGGTGACCGCGGCCAGCGCGGAAAGTACCGTTAAAGGTTCGAAGCGATTTAAAAAATGGGGAATCGATTTTTCATTGATATATAACCCGTCGGCGACAAAAATAAAATCCAGCTTCCCCTCTTCCGCTTTTAACGCCGTCTGCGTGACAAAGTTAAAATTAATACTGGCGTCCGCCTGCGCCGCCGGATGACGCCAGGCGGACATATTTCCCGATGCGCCATGTAATATCGTTCCCAGACGCAATTGTCGATTTTCAGACATAGTTACCCCTTCCCCTGTCATCCATTAAATATGTTGTAATGCCTGTTCCGCCAGCTGAGAGAAATAGTGCGCTGCGGGCGCAATAAGCCGTTCGTCCGGATTAAATGCCGGATGGTGCAGACCATATTCGCTGGCGCTGCCGATGCTGACGAACGCCCCGGGAATATGCTGAAGATAGACCGCAAAATCTTCGCCACCGAGATGCAGATCGGCGTGATGGGTGCGGTACCCGGCCTGGGCCGCCACGTCGCTGGCGAAGTCGGCCCAGCGGGCGTCATTGACCAGCGCCGTCGGGCCGGCATACCAGAAGACGTCAATCTGTGCGCCAAAGGCGCTGGCGAAACCGGCCGCGATCTCGCTGACCCGGGCCTTGACCCGCTGCTGCACTTCACTGCTGTGAGTGCGCAGTGTTCCTTCCAGCTCGACGCTCTCCGGCAGCACGTTCCAGGTATTGCCTCCCTGGATCCGCGTCACGCTGAGCACCACCGAGTCGAGGGTGTTCACTTCCCGGCTGGCCACGCTCTGCAGCACCGTCACCAGCTGGCTGGCCAGCAGGATCGCATCCTTTCCTTCATGTGGGCGGGCGGCATGCGCCCCCTTCCCGGTCACTTTGAAGACGAAGCGGTCGACGTTGGCGTAGAACGCGCCGCCGCGGGTGGCAAATTCGCCCACCGGCAGGCCGGGCTCATTGTGCATGCCAAAGATCGCCGACACGTCCTCCAGCGCCCCGGCGCGGATCAGGGTTTTCGCGCCGCCAAAATTTTCCTCCGCCGGCTGAAACAGGATCCGCACCCGCCCCGGGAGTTCCGCTTCCCGCTCCTTCAGCAGCAGCGCCGCCCCCAGCATCACGCTGGTGTGAATATCATGGCCGCAGGCATGCATCACCCCTTCATTTTGCGAGCGGTAAGGCAGACCGGTCGCCTCCTCGATGGGCAACGCGTCGATGTCCGCCCGCAGGGCAATCACCTTGTCGCCGCTGCCGACTTCGGCGACCAGCCCGGTTTTCAGATCGAAAGGCAGCAGAGTCAGCCCGCCGCTCTGCAGCCAGTCGCGGATCCGCGCGGTGGTGGCTACCTCCTGCAGGGAGAGTTCCGGGTTCTGGTGCAGCTCGCGCCGCCAGCTAATCAGTTGTTGTTCAAAGGACATTCAGCACCTCCTTGCCGTAGTGAGCCTGCGCCAGCAGGCGCAGGGAGTGCAGGCGCGCTGGCCCGTCGCTAATGGGGGTATCAATGATTAATTCATCCAGCTGATCTTCCGCCTGCAGCGCGTCAAGCCGGGCTTTAACCTGTTCGGGAGTACCGGAGATCAGTGAAGATTCGCGGCGGTGGATGCGTGTCGGCCGGCTGCCAGCCTGGCGGGCAAAGGCGACGGCCTGAGCCTCACTGCCGACGGTCACCCGCTGGCCGTTCTCCAGCTCGACGCCCCACACCTCGACCTGCTGCGCCAGCGCGGCGGCGGTGGCCGGATCGTCAGCTACCACCACCTGCACGGCGACGATCGCCTCACGCGGGCTCAGCTCGCGCCAGCGGTTGATCACCGTGCGGCGCAGCGCGCTGTCGCCATTGAGATGGGCCGCAAACACGAAGTTCCAGTCAAGACGGGCGGCCAGTTCCGCACTCTCCAGGCTGGCGCCGAGCAGAAATCCGTCGGCCCGACGCGGCGGGATCGGCGTGGCGCGCAGGCTCTCCTCTCCCCCTGGCTCAGTCAGCGACAGCCAGTTATCCAGCTGCGCCAGCTGATCGGCAAAGGTGCCTTTCTCCTCCTGATGCAGGCCCTGCTGCAGGGCGCGGGTGGAGAGCGGCAGGCCGCCAGGCGCTTTGCCGACCCCGAGATCGATGCGACCCGGGGCGATGGCGGCCAGCAGGTTAAAGTTTTCCGCGACTTTATAGGGGCTATAGTGCTGGAGCATAACGCCGCCGGACCCGAGGCGAATGCGCCGGGTGTGGCCCAGCAGCCAGGCGATAACCAGCTCCGGCGAGGGGCTCGCCAGCTGATCGGTATTGTGGTGTTCGGCGACCCAGAAGCGGTGATAGCCCCAGGCTTCGGCGTGTTGCGCCAGCGTTAATGTTCGCGCCAGCGCCTGCGCGGCGGTTTCCCCGGCGGCAAGCGGACTTTTATCCAGGATACTGATTCGATAAGACATTTCGCAGGCTCATATGAAAGTACGTGCCTGCATTATTAAAATCTCTGCTAACTATTGAGAAACAATTAATTCACATGTGTACTGCTGAAAATTAGATATGCCCGCCTGATCGCTGCGCTTCCAGCTCGCGGAGCAGCGCCTCAGCCTGCCGCGGACTGCGCACCCGGACGAAGCGAATATGACGATATTGCGGATCCTGCATATCGGCCAGATAGCGTCGGCGATTCTGCCGCCAGGTTTTCAGCGTCCAGAGGATAATGGATTCCCGGCTGCAGAACGAACGGCGAAAGCTCTCGCGGTTGCCCGTGCCCGGCCACAGCTCCTGATGTCGCCACGCCCGGCTCGCCGCCCGCCACACCGCCTGGCGCAGCGTCCGCCAGAGGCTATAGTCGACCCAGATCACCAGATCCACCTCGCGCCATTTGACGCTGCGGCTGCGATTGTAATTGCCATCCAGCACCCAGCCCGGCGAGGCCGTAGCGGCGGCAATAGCGGCGAAAAACGCCTCATCCGGCGTGCCCTGCCAGTTCGGCCGCCAGTACAGGCGATCGAGCTCGATCCAGGGTAGTCCCAGCCTGTGCGCCAGGCGCCGGGCCAGAGTGGATTTGCCTGAGCCGCTGGTGCCGACCACGTTGATGTTCATCTCTGTTTCTCCCTGGTAGCCAAACGAATACTTATTTCAATGTTAAATGGCGTATATAGTAGTGATGTTTATCAATGATAAAAGGTGTTTTCAGGATGAACCCCTATGAAGCCCGCTACAGACAACTGTTAGCCAACGGAGCCAGCGCCTGGGCGGGTGATGGTTTTGCCAGGGCAAAGATACAACAAGAAAAAATATTTCATTGGCTGGATGCCCATGGCTATTTACCCGCTCCCGGCGCGCCGGTACTTGAACTGGGATGTGGCAATGGTGCCATGGCAGCCCAGTATCTGGCGGAAAGAGGCTATGCCGTATCAGGTGTTGATGTGTCCGAAACGGCGATCCGCTGGGCGGAAGACCGTTTTCAGCAAGCGGGTCTGGACGCCACATTTTTCGTCGGCAACGTCTGTCATCTTTCTCAATGTGAGGATGCCCAGTTTGCCTTAATCATTGATGGCAGCTGTTTACATTGTCTGCTGGAAGATGAGCGTCGCCGTTTTTTCGCCGAGGCGAGAAGATTGCTGAAACCCGCAGGCCGGCTGGTGATCGGCTCGATGTGCGGGCTTCCTCGTTATGCTGAAGACCTCGCCACTTACGATCCTGTCAAGCATCATCTCCTGAAAGAGGGGCAGCCCTGGCGTACGCTTAAACCCCTCCCGGCTTTACTGAATGAGATACAGCAGGCGCAGTTTAGCGTCCTTGCCACCGATGTTAAGCACAATGCCTGGTGGGATCATGCCACCATCGTTTGTTCGGCAAACGGGCCGTCGGCTGATCCTCAGGAGAGTTAATTTCAGGCTGACCGCGCCATCTGTTATGCAGCGCCAGTGAAGATGGCGCTGCCGCCAACAAAGCAGTCTTTATCCAGCGTCAGGCTGGCGATTTTATGCACCGGGCCACGCATACGGACCTGAAAATCCGCGTCGAAGGTGATGTGCAGCTGACCACCAGGCATGTTGACATCCACCCGATCGTCCACCTTCCCTAACCGGCGCATCGCGCTGGCAGCCGCGCAACTGCTGCTCCCGGAGGCCATCGTGAACCCCGCGCCCCGCTCCCAGATACCAATCTTTAGCGTATGGCGATCGATAACTTCCACGAACTGGACATTGGTGCGTTTGGGGAACAAGGAATGGTTTTCGATTTGCGGCCCTAAACGATGAACCTGCGCCAGGTCGAGCTTATCGACGAGGACAACGCAGTGGGGATTGCCCATGGAGACCAGCACGACGGACAGGGTTTCATCCGCCAGCGGCAAAGGATAATTCACCGCCTCAGGCAAATTCACTAAGGCGGGCAGCGCCGCCGGATTGAAATTCGCCCGCCCCATGTCGACGCTAATCTGATGAACATCGCCATGCACAGTGCAATAAACGTCACCGCCCGCCGTGTGTACCAGAAAGGGCTCATGGCCAACACGACCGATATCAAAAAGATAACGCGCATAGATCCGTAGCCCGTTACCGCTTTTCTCCGCCTCAGAGCCGTCCGGATTGATAATACGCAGTGTGGGATTGATCTGATCGCCGCTGTCGATCAGCAGACCATCCGATCCCACGCCATAGTGGCGATGGCACAGCATTTGAATATGCTCGTTGCTCAACTGTTCGGCAACGTCGCGATGGCATACCAGGTAATCATTACCCAGCCCGTGATATTTATGAAAGTGTAAGGGTGTCATTGTGTGGGTTCGCCTGGCGCTGCAGTTTTTTGGACATCTTACATTACATTCACCGTCTTGATGAATTAAACCCTGCGTTGTTAACCGTCGTGATCATTCTGCTCCACTGCGTCCGGCTATCAGACTGGCGCCTCCCCTCCGTCGGGCTTACACTCTGCGTACCTGTGAGCGGTATTCATCAATCCGGAAAGATTATGCTAAAAGAGAACGTAAACGATCTGCTCTCCTTTATGGTGGTGGCGCGTGAGCGCAGCTTTACCCGCGCAGCGGCCCAGCTCGGCGTGTCACAGTCGGCGCTCAGCCATGCCATGCGCCATCTCGAAGCGCGTCTCGATGTGCGGCTGCTGACCCGCACCACCCGCAGCGTGGTACCGACCGAGGCGGGTGAGCGACTCATTCAGCGCCTCGGTCCGCATCTGGAGGAGATGGAGCGGGCGCTGACCGCGCTGCGCGATACGCGCGAACGCCCGGCGGGCAACCTGCGCATCACCGCCGGGGAGCATGCCACCAGCACCGTACTCTGGCCGGCGCTAAAGCCATTTATGCTGCAATATCCGGATATTAACATCGAAATCACTGTTGATAATGGCCTCACGGATATCGTGGATGGCCGGTTTGACGCCGGGGTGCGACTCGGCGAACAGGTGGCGAAAGAGATGATTGCCGTGCGCATTGCCCCGGATATGCGGATGGCGGTAGTGGGTTCGCCAGCCTATCTACAGCAGGCCGGTACGCCGCAGACGCCCTGGGATCTTGCGCAGCATCGCTGCATCAATCTGCGCCTGCCGACACGAGGTGGACTTTACGCCTGGGAGTTTGCCCGCGACGGCCGGGATATCCAGGTCCGGGTGGAGGGGCAAGTGATCCTCAACAGCCTGCCGCAGCGCATCGATGCGGCGGAGGCGGGCCTCGGTCTGGCCTACGTTCCGGATGACTGCGTGGCGGAGGCCTTAGCCAGTGGCCGGCTGGTGCAAGTGCTGGCGGACTGGACCCCCACCTTCCCCGGCTACCATCTCTACTACCCCAGTCGACGCCAGCATACCAGCGCTTTCACTCTGTTGCTGGAAACTCTGCGACGCTGATCTCATTGATAAATCTGTCAAATGCTATCGGTAAATGTTTTAGGTGCGTAACTATTACGTTACGTGTAGGATTCAGCGCCATGTCTGAGCTTATCTCCTACGTCAGAATGATGAGAAAGCCAGCATAATGTGCCAGCCGTCATCCACTCCGGCTGCAAACATGGGCATTGACAGGAAACTGATACATCAATGAATACGAAACACGACACTGCAGCGGAGCACCATGCTGCGAAACGCCACTGGCTCAACTCACATGAAGCGGGTTATCACAAAGCGATGGGCAACCGTCAGGTACAGATGATCGCCATCGGCGGCGCTATCGGTACCGGTTTGTTCCTCGGTGCCGGGGCACGTTTACAAATGGCAGGGCCAGCGCTCGCCCTGGTCTATCTGGTCTGCGGCATCTTCTCCTTCTTTATTCTTCGCGCCCTCGGCGAACTGGTTCTCCACCGCCCCTCGAGCGGCAGCTTCGTCTCCTATGCCAGGGAATTCCTCGGTGAAAAGGCCGCTTACGTGGCCGGCTGGATGTACTTCGTTAACTGGGCCATGACCGGGATCGTCGATATCACCGCCGTGGCGCTGTATATGCACTACTGGGGCGCGTTTGGCGATGTGCCACAGTGGGTCTTCGCCCTCGGCGCGCTGGCGATCGTCGGTACCATGAACATGATCGGCGTAAAATGGTTCGCCGAGATGGAGTTCTGGTTCGCGCTGGTCAAAGTGCTGGCGATCGTTGCGTTCCTCGTGGTCGGCACCATTTTCCTCGGCTCTGGTAAGCCGCTGGACGGCAATGCCACCGGCTTCCATCTGATCACCGATAACGGCGGCTTCTTCCCTCACGGCCTTCTGCCGGCGCTGGTGCTGGTGCAGGGCGTGGTCTTTGCCTTCGCCTCCATTGAACTGGTGGGCACCGCGGCCGGCGAGTGTAAAGATCCGGAGTCGATGGTACCGAAGGCCATCAACAGCGTGATCTGGCGTATCGGCCTGTTCTACGTCGGTTCGGTGGTGCTGCTGGTGCTGCTCCTGCCGTGGACCGCCTACCAGGCAGGACAGAGCCCGTTCGTCACCTTCTTCTCCAAACTGGGCGTACCGTATATCGGCAGCGTAATGAACATCGTGGTGTTAACCGCCGCCCTCTCCAGCCTCAACTCCGGCCTCTACAGCACCGGACGTATCCTGCGTTCCATGTCGATGGGGGGCTCCGCGCCGAAGTTTATGTCGAAAATGAGCCGTCACCACGTCCCTTACGCCGGGATCCTGGCGACGCTGGCGGTGTATGTGGTGGGGGTGTTCCTCAACTATCTGGTGCCGTCGCAGGTGTTTGAGATCGTGCTTAACGTCGCGTCGCTGGGGATCATTGCTTCCTGGGGCTTTATCGTGGTGTGTCAGATGCGTCTGCGCAAAGCGATCAAGGAAGGAAAAGCGGCGAAGGTGAGCTTCAGAATGCCGGGGGCGCCATTCACCTCCTGGCTGACGCTGCTGTTCCTGTTCAGCGTGCTGGTGCTGATGGCCTTCGATTATCCGAACGGCACTTACACCATTGGCTCAATTCCACTGCTGGCGGTGCTGCTGGTAGCTGGCTGGTTTGGCGTGCGTAAACGCGTGCATGCGATCCACAGTACGGCGCCGACGCTCAGGAAGTAACTGGCAGGACTCCCGGTTTGCCCGCGACGGACAAACCGGGAGGTCAGGATTTAGTTATCCTCAACCAGCTGCGACACGTCGCTACTGTTAATTTCCCGCTTATTACCAGACTCATCGATATAGCTGGTCATCCCCGTTTCTTTATCCAGCTGCGGCTTGCCGTGGGTGACGATCGTCTGACCGCTTTTGGTGGTCATAACGTAGTTGGACGAACAGCCTGCCAGCAGCGCCAGCATCGCACCGGCGCAAATCACCATAAATGGCTTTTTCATTTTATCTCCACTGATTACCACTGCCCGCGCAAGGCGGGAAAGCGTTAAGTGTATAACCATCTGGTTTATCAGGCCAATACGCGTTTGTAACAGAGGGTGAGGTGCCGGGCGGCATGCGGGGCGCGACCTTGACCGATCGTCGTCGCCCCGGGCATCTTACAGCGCGATGCGGATCACGTCGTCCGGCGCGGTGGCCTCTTTCTCACGGCTGGAAGCCTGTTTCACGCTGACATACAGCGTTTTGCCGTCATCAGAGAGCGCCAGGCTGTTGGGGTGAGTCGGCGTTTTAAAGGTCTTCACGATCTTGTAGCGCTTACCGTCGATAACGCTGACTTCCCCGGCCTTACGGTGCGTCACATAGGCTTCATTACGCGTCGGGTTAAACAGCACCGCCAGCGATTCCGGCGCGGCGATTTTCTCCAGCACCTTACCATCGCGGGTATCGACCACCAGCACTTCCGGCTGCTTGCTGTCGGTAATAAAGGCGCGGTGACCGGCGGTATCAAGGCTCAGGTTTAAGTAGAAGTGCGCTTTGCCATCGTCCTGCAATTTCTTGCGCGACACAATGGTATTGCTCTCGCTGTCGATGGTCAGCAGTTCGCCGTCGGCATTGGTGGTATAGAGGCGTTTCGCCTGCGGATCGATCGCCAGACCCGTCGCCATTGCCCCGGTGCCGGTAATAGTGGTTTTCAGCTTCAGGGTCGCGCCATCTACCACCCAAATCACGCTCTCTTTGCCCAGACCGGTAATGTAGACCGTGTTGGTCTGCTCATTGACCGCCAGCTCGCGCGGTTGCAGTGGGCGTACGGTTTCACTGCGCTGACGCTCGTCCAGCACCAGACGCCCTTTCACGGCGCCGGTTTTGGCGTCAATGGCGGTGACGGTGCTGTCGACGGTATTGCCAAACCACAGCGTGCCGGTGGCATGGTTGATAGCAGCGCCGAACGGCTTCAGATCGTTGTGAATAATCTGCGTCACGTCCAGGGTGGTGGGGTCAAGACGATAAACAATACCGCCCTTGTCCAGTGAGCGACTCTGCGACGTGGCGACCCATAACGCGTTCTCCTGCTGGCTGTAGGCCATTTCGTAGGCCCCTTTTCCGACGGCCTTACGCAGCATCTCATCCGCAGCGTGGGCGCTAAAGCTACCTGCCAGCAGCAGAGAGGTGAATAACAGTGAATGGCGCAGACGCGGCGCGGCAAAATGACGTAGTGACATGACGACTCCCTTTGATAAACCAGTATGTGCTGACCCGACATCGCTTCCGGCGGTAAAGTCCTGGCTTTACCCTTATTTTTGAATGCGAATAGTAATCATTATTTATCTCAAAGTGGAGCGCTAATTGTTGTTGTTCGGTAAATTCATCAGCAAGAAGCACTATCCGTTAACCAACGGCGGTTAATAATTTTCAAATGTTTTACAAACGGGGTAACATATCTACATATGTTCCATTTGGTTCGTCTCCCGAGTACTATCGATGAAAATCCTGTCCGTGCGTCACGCCGCCCTGCCGGCGCTGCTGCTACCGCTGATTGCCGCGGCCCAGACCGCTGATGAACAAACCATGGTGGTGACCGCCGCGCCAACCACTGTTTCTGAACTGGATACCCCCGCCGCCGTCAGCGTGGTCAATGGGGATGAAATGCGCCAGGCCGCACCGCGCGTCAATCTCTCTGAATCACTGGGCGCCGTACCGGGCCTGCAGGTGCAGAACCGGCAAAACTATGCCCAGGATCTGCAACTGTCGATTCGCGGGTTTGGCTCTCGCTCCACCTATGGCGTGCGCGGGCTACGCATCTATGTAGACGGCATTCCGGCGACCATGCCCGACGGCCAGGGGCAGACCTCGAATATCGATATTGGCAGCGTCGACACCATTGAGGTGCTGCGCGGCCCCTTCTCTGCCCTGTACGGTAACTCGTCCGGCGGGGTGATCAACGTCACCAGCCAGACCGGCACCCAGCCGCCCACCGTGGAAGCCAGCAGCTACTATGGCAGCTTCGGTACCTGGCACTACGGGATGAAGGCCACTGGCGCCGTTGGCGACGGCAGCCATGCAGGCGATGTGGATTACACGGTCTCGACCAACCGCTTCACCACTCATGGCTATCGCGATCACAGCGGCGCACGCAAAAATCTGGCGAACGCCCGACTGGGGGTGCGCATCAACGATGTCAGTAAGCTGACGCTGCTGCTGAACAGCGTGGATATCAAAGCCAATGACGCCGGCGGCTTAACCGCCGACGAATGGCGCGATAACCCGCGCCAGTCGCCGCGCGGCGACCAGTATAATACCCGCAAGAATACCCGGCAGACCCAGGCCGGCCTGCGCTATGAGCGCCAGCTGAGCGCCCAGGACGATCTCAGCGTCATGATGTACGCCGGTGAACGTGAAACCACGCAGTTCCAGTCGATCCCGCGCACGCCGCAGCTGAAACCGAGCCATGCCGGCGGGGTGATCGATCTCACCCGTCACTACCAGGGAATCGATACCCGCCTGACCCATCGCGGAGAGCTGCTGGTGCCCGTCACCCTGACCGCCGGTCTCGATTACGAGAACATGAGCGAGCGCCGTAAAGGGTATGAAAACTTTGTGATGGTCAACGGCGCGCCGCAGTATGGCGAACAGGGTGCGCTGCGCCGTAACGAACGCAACCTGATGTGGAACATCGACCCCTACCTGCAGACCCAGTGGCAGTTAACGGACAAACTCTCGCTCGATGCCGGGGTTCGCTACAGCTCAGTATGGTTCGACTCGAATGACTACTACATCACCCCAGGCAATGGCGATGACAGCGGTGATGCCAGCTATCACAAGTGGCTGCCCGCAGGCTCGCTGAAGTATGCTCTGACCGACGCGTGGAACGTCTACCTCTCCGCTGGCCGCGGCTTCGAGACGCCGACCATTAACGAACTGTCATACCGCTCCGATAACCAGAGCGGCCTTAATTTCGGCCTGAAGCCCTCCACCAACGACACAGTGGAGATCGGCAGTAAGACGCGGCTCGGCAATGGGCTGCTCACCGCCGCCCTGTTCCAGACCAATACCGATAATGAGATCGTGGTCGACAGCAGCAGCGGCGGGCGCACCAGCTATAAAAACGCCGGCAAGACCCGTCGTCAGGGGATGGAGCTGGGGCTGGATCAGCAGTTTGGCGAGAGCTGGCGTCTGAAGGCGGCCTGGACCTGGCTGGACGCGACCTATCGCACTAACGTCTGCGATGACGCCAGCTGCAACGGCAACCGCATTCCGGGGATCGCGCGCAATATGGGCTACGCCTCCTTTGGCTATCAGCCGGAGCAGGGCTGGTACGCCGGCAGCGATATTCGCTACATGAGCGACATCATGGCCAATGACGAAAACACGGCTAAAGCGCCTTCCTGGACGGTGGTTGGCCTGACGACTGGCTATAAATGGAGCTACGGCAGGATGGACATGGATCTGTTCGGCCGCGTCGACAACCTTTTCGACCGGGAGTACGTCGGGTCCGTTATCGTTAATGAGTCCAACGGGCGCTACTACGAGCCTGCTCCCGGACGCAACTACGGCATCGGCCTGAACCTCGCCTGGCGCTTCGAATAACACGCCCCTTCCCCGCCGGCGGTGATTGGCGGGGAAGGCTTAACGATGTGGCGTTTTCCCCACGGACGCGGGTTAAAGCAGATTTCGCAGGGATAACTCGAAAATGATCTTTTCCGCCTGGCAGGAGAAAGCGATGGCGAGATCGAGTTTAACCTCGTCGCCAGCGGCGGCGATGGTGTAATCGACCTGCGGCGGTTCACTGGCCGGCGCCGCGGCGGCAGCACGTTCGCGCACAGCGGCTACGGTGGATTCCGCTTCTTCGCGGCTCGGGAACATTTTCTCAGCCCGGTAGACGCAGTCCTCGTTATCAATGATCGTCCCGACATCAATGGCGCAACCTTTGGTGCTGCATTTATCTACTACATCTTTCATCGTAATAACCTCTCGAGTTTTCTTAAGGATAAGAATCCGCTCACCGAAAAGCAAACCATTAATATCCGTAAGGATTAGCAATTTTTCTATTATATCGCGCCGCGGCGGGCGCCAGCTTGCGCCATCGCAAGGTGAGGCAATATGACTGCCGACGATCGCCTGACGATACGCGATGCCATCGCAGCAATCGTGGCCTCCATCACACTATTCTGCACACCATCTCGTCTGCCTCGCCTCGCAGCGTTAGTCTGGTCACAGAACAACGCCAACAAGGAGCTGCTATGGCACTGCCGATGATGATTGATTGCGATCCGGGACATGATGACGCGATCGCCCTGGTCCTCGCCCTCGCCTCGCCGGAGCTGGAGGTGAAAGCCGTCACCGCTTCCGCGGGCAACCAGACCCCGGAGAAGACCCTGCGCAACGTGCTGCGTATGCTGACGCTGCTGAACCGGCCGGATATCCCGGTGGCCGGCGGCGCGTGGAAGCCGTTGATGCGCGATCTGATCATCGCCGATAACGTGCACGGCGAGAGCGGACTGGATGGCCCGAGCCTGCCGGAACCAACCTTTGCCCCGCAGAACTGCACCGCCGTCGAGCTGATGGCCAGGGTGCTGCGGGAAAGCCAGGAGCCGGTGACTCTGGTGGCCACCGGGCCGCAGACTAACGTGGCGTTGCTGCTCGCCAGCCACCCGGAGCTGCACGCGAAAATCGCCCGCATCGTGATCATGGGGGGCGCAATGGGGCTGGGCAACTGGCAGCCGGCGGCGGAGTTTAATATTTTCGTCGATCCGCAGGCGGCGGAAATGGTCTTTCAGTCCGGGATCCCGGTGGTGATGGCGGGGCTGGATGTTACGCATCGGGCGCAAATCCTTCCCGCCGATATCGAGCGATTCCGCCAGATTGGCAATCCGGTGTCGACCATTGTCGCCGAGCTGCTCGACTTCTTTATGGCCTACCACAAGGATGAAAAGTGGGGCTTCGACGGCGCGCCGCTGCACGATCCCTGCACCATCGCCTGGCTCCTCAAGCCGGAGATCTTCACCACTATCGAACGCTGGGTCGGCGTGGAAACGGAAGGAAAATATACCCAGGGGATGACGGTGGTCGATTACTACCATCTGACCGGCAATCGGCCCAATACTACCCTGATGCTGGATGTCGACCGTGAAGCCTTTGTCGATCTGCTCGCCCAGCGGTTAACCTTTTACGCCTGACACGCCTCCCATGCCCCTTTTCCCTCACGGGAAAAGGGGCAGAGTAAGTTGGATCCGCCGGACTAGTCGTCGGCCGCGACGCGGATCACCACTTTACCGAAGTTCTCACCTTTCAACAGGCCGATCAGCGCCTGCGGCGCCTGATCCAGACCGTCGATCAGCTGTTCGCGATATTTAATTTTCCCCTCTTGCACCCAGCGCCCCATCTGCTGCTGGAATTCCGCGATCCGATGCCCGTAATCCTGGCCGATAATAAAGCCCTGCATCCGGATGCGCTTCTTGAGGATGGTCGCCATCAGCAGCGGCAGACGATCCGGTCCGTCTGGCAAACCGGTGGCGTTATAGCCGCTTACAAGCCCGCAGACCGGTACCCGCGCTGCGGTATTCAGCAGCGGCAGCACCGCGTCAAAAACCTTGCCGCCGACGTTTTCGTAGTAAACGTCAATGCCCTGCGGGCAGGCCTGGGCCAGCTGTTCGGCAAAATCATCCGCACGATGGTCAAGGCAGACATCAAAGCCTAACGTCTCAACCGCATACCGACACTTCTCCGCGCCTCCAGCGATGCCGACGGTGCGGCAGCCCTTAATTTTGCCGATCTGTCCGACCGTGGCGCCAACCGGCCCGGTCGCCGCAGCGACCACCAGCGTTTCGCCCGCCTTCGGCTGGCCGATGTCCAGCAATCCCATGTAGGCGGTGAAGCCCGGCATCCCCAGAACTCCCAGCGACCATGACGGGTGTTGCGGGTCGTCACCCAGCTTCACCAGTCCGTTGCCGTCGGAGAGTTCATAATCCTGCCAGCCGCTGTAGCCCAGCACCCAGTCGCCGGGTTGATAATCGGCATGATTTGAGCTGACCACGCGACTCACGGTCCCTCCCACCATCACCGCGCCAATGGCCACCGGTGGCGAATAAGAAGGCGCGTCGCTCATGCGCCCGCGCATATAGGGATCGAGCGATAAAAAAACGGTACGCAGCAGAACCTGCCCCGGCCCCGGCGTCGGCACCTCGCTCTCTTCCAGGCGGAAATTCTCTGCCGTCGGTTCACCATGGGGGCGGGAAGCCAGTACCCAGCGGCGATGGCGTTGCGGTTGATCTGTCATAGCAAACTCCTCTTGTTAGCAGACAGTACTGAGGCTAGCTGCTTTATGCGCAACGTGCTTTACCATTAAGAGCCGGATGGCGATTGATTAAGGCGAACCACCAGATAGACGCAGGTCTCCGCGGATTCATTGATAAAGCGACAATCGTTGGGCGGGCCAAGCTCCAGACAATCCCCCTTCTGCATCTCATGACGGGTAGTCCCTTCGACGAACACCAGCTCGCCCTGCTGCAGCCAGATCAGCTGGCGGGCGAGCGCATAGGAAGAGGCCGGCATGGGCACATCGCTGCCGGGCGGCAGCTCAATCTGCACCAGATCTATCGGCAGATCGCTGCGCGGCGAGACGTGGCGGCGGAGATAGTGGCTTTGCGGGTCGTGCCACACCGGCTGGCTGGCAAAGCGCAGCAGCTTACCCTCCTGCATTTCCGCCCGGGCGATCAGCGTCGACATACTGATGCCGAAGGCGCCGGAAAGACGGCCCAGCATCGAGGCCGTCGGGCTGCTTTCGCCGCGCTCGATTTTATGGATCATCGCCCGCGAGGCGCCGGCCCGTTCGGCGAGGTCGTTCAGCGACCAACCGCGGGACTCACGCTCGATGCGGATGCGCGCACTGATGCGCTGATTGAGGTTGTCTTCTATAGTATTCATAACGTAATACTATAGTGTGCACCCACCCATTACACAACTGCTCGTCGGGCCGCGTGCTTACCGGGTCATCCGTAAAAATTATGCGGAAAACGGATGACAGCGCGATGTTCATTATTGTAATAATATCGTACTACTATAGTGTACAAAAAACTGAGGTTTGCTATGTCCATCCGCCCTGCCATTAAAGACGACTGTGCAGCGATCGCCGAAATCTATAACCACGCCGTCGTGCATACCGCCGCCATCTGGAATGATAAAACCGTGGATACCGACAACCGTATCGCGTGGTTTGAAGCCCGCCAGCTGGCCGGCTTTCCGGTGCTGGTGAACGAGGAAAACGGCGTCATCACCGGCTATTCCTCGTTTGGCGACTGGCGCGCGTTTGACGGTTTCCGCCACACCGTGGAGCATTCGGTGTACGTTCACCCCGATCATCAGGGGAAAGGGCTGGGTCGCAAACTGCTGGTTGCGCTGATCGCCGAAGCGCGTCGGCTGAATAAACATGTGATGGTCGCCGGTATTGAATCGCAGAACCACGCTTCGCTGCATCTGCATGAAACGCTGGGCTTTATCACCACCGGGCAGATGCCGCAGGTAGGAACCAAATTTGGTCGCTGGCTGGATCTCACCTTTATGCAGCTGCAGCTGGATGAGCGTCAGGACCCGGACGGCAAGGCATGAATGCATCGCTCACCCTCGCCTGTCTGGTCGCCGCCGGCGTTGGTCTCGTGGTGCAGAATACCCTGATGGTGCGCATCACCCAGTCGGCGTCGACGATCCTTATCGCCATGCTGCTCAATTCGCTGGTGGGGATCGTTATTTTCGTGACGATGTTACTGCTGCGCCAGGGCGTCGCCGGCTTTCAGGAGCTGGCCCTGAGCGTGAAGTGGTGGACGCTGATCCCCGGCCTGCTGGGGTCCTTTTTCGTCTTCGCCAGCATCAGCGGCTATCAGACCGTGGGCGCGGCCACCACCATTGCGGTACTGGTCGCCAGCCAGCTGGTTGGCGGGTTGATCATGGATTTAGTTCGCGCCCACGGCGTGCCGGTGCGGGCGCTGATCGGGCCGGTATGCGGCGCGGTGATGCTGGTGGTGGGCGCCTGGCTGGTGGCCAGGCGCCAGTTCTGAGCGCATCTTCAGAGGATCGCGCCGCCTTTCGTCAGCTGCTCGCGGCGTGCGTCCTGCTCTTCCTGATGCTGTCGCCCATGGTGGGCGATGGCAGTGCGCAGGCGCTGCTGCTGGGTATAGCGTTCCTCACGACTGAGTTGTGGATCATCGCTCAGGGCGATCAGCAGCTCATTCATATGAGTGATAACGCCCTCGGCAAGGGTGTCATCGACTTTGACGATAACCTCATCCAGATGTGCCATCCGGTTCTCCTTTCGCTTAATTCAGCTTCGCTTTGGAAAAATCGCTCCCCATCATGCTCACGCGGTAGCCGCTGACGTTGCTACGGGTGGCATAGAAGGTCTTGCCGGTCGCCAGGGTGATCCACGGCGCCTGCTGGTAGAAGATCTCTTGCGCCTGTTCATAGAGTTTGGCACGCGCCTGCGGATCGCTCACCAGCAGCGCTTTCTTCACCAGCGCGTCATAGGACTTATCGCACCAGCGAGCGGCGTTGGAGCCGGTCTGGATATTATCACAGCTGAGCAGCGTGCCGGCAAAGTTGTCCGGGTCGCCGTTGTCCGACATCCAGCCATACAGGGCGCTGTCGTGCTCCCCTTTGCGCATACCGGCAAGGTATTCGCCCCATTCGTAGCTGACAATCTTCGCTTTGACGCCCACTTTAGCCCAGTCGTTTTGGATCATTTCGGCGATCCGCTTCGAGTTCGGGTTGTACGGACGCTGGACCGGCATCGACCACAGGGTTACTTCCGCTCCTTGCTCCAGACCCGCCTGCTTGAGCAGCGCTTTGGCTTTCTGCGGATCGTAATCATAGTCCGGGAGATCTTTCTTATACCCGAGCATCGTCGACGGGATCGGTGATTTCGCCACGCTGCCGGAATCGAGGAATACCGCCTTGACGATCGCCTGCTTGTCGGTGGCATAGTTTAATGCCTGGCGCACCAGCACATTATCAAACGGTTTTTTCTCCGTGTTGAACGCCAGATAGCCGACATTCAGCGCCTCAACCGCATGCAGCGCCAGATCTTTATTGCCCTTAATCACCGGGAACTGAACCGGCGAAGGCGCAGGAATAATCTGGCACTCGTTGGTCTGCAGTTTCGCCAGACGGGTCTCGACGTTCGGCGTAATGGAGAAGATCAGGTGCTTAGTCGGCACCTCGCCTTCCCAGTAGTGGGGATTGGCGATATAGCGGATTTGGGAATCCACTTTATACTGCTGCAGGGCATACGGCCCGGTACCGACAGGCCAGTTATCAACATTCTCCGGCGTCCCTTTCTTCAGCATCGCCTCGCCATACTCCGCCGACAGAATAGAGGCGAAGTCCATGCCCCAGTCGGCAAGAAACGCCGCGTTCGGCTCGTTAAGCACGAACTGGACGTGATAGTCATCGACCTTTTTCACCGACTTAATCAACTTATCGAGGCCCACGTCGTGGAAGTACTCATAGTTCCCCTGCGACACCTTGTGATAGGGATGCTGAGGATCCATCTGGCGCAGCACGGAAAACAGGACGTCGTCGGCGTTAAAATCGCGGGTTGGTTTGAAGAATTTGTTGCTGTTGAACTTCACCCCCTGACGCAGAGTAAAGGTCCAGGTTTTGCCATCCTCAGAGACGTGCCACTCGGTGGCCAGCGACGGGATCGGCGTGTTCTTCACCGGGTCAAAGGTGACCAGGCGGTTATACAGCACCTGCGAGCTGGCGACGAACGACGGGCCGGAGCTGGCGATTTGCGGATTAAAGGACTCCGGAGAGGCTTCTGAGCAGTAGACCAGTGTGTCATTGCCTGCGGCCCAGGCGGCGCCGGCCGGCAGCAGTGCGCTCAGCAGCAGCGCCAGCGTGGTTTTCCCTGTAGACATGGTTATAAGTCCTGATTATTGATTATAAGAACCGTAATATCAGCACAGGCGCCCGCCCCCGGCAAATAATCAATGGCTATCACCTTATGCAAATCACGCTGAAATCGCTGGTTTAATCGGCGTAGCGCTGTTTTTTACGCCAGCAAGTGTCGGGATGTTGTGAGCCACACATAATTCCTGCAAAAAAATGTGCGATAACCGCCCTGCTCACGCTCACTGTCAGTAGTGCCCGGTACACTGGGGGAACCGCAGAACAAGAGGTTTCCACCATGACAATCACCTGCAATCTGTACATTGACGGCCAGTGGCACGATGCCGAAGGCCGCCGCACCTTTACCCGACGCCACCCGGCCCACGACGACGTCGCCTCGGTGGCCGCGGCCGCCAGTCTCGCCGACGGCAAACGCTGCGTCGAAGCCGCGGCCAAAGCCTTCCCGCTGTGGCGTGATACCTCTCCGGCGGAACGACGCCGTTTACTGCTCGACGCGGCGGAACATATGCTGTTGCGGGAGGCTAAATTTATCGCCGCCATGGCGGCGGAGACCGGCGCGACCGCGCACTGGGCCGGCTTTAACGTTCATCTGGCGGCCGATATCCTGCGCGAAGCGGCGGCGCTGACCACCCAAATTGAAGGGCAAATTATTCCCTCCAACGTGCCGGGCAACCTGGCGATGGGCGTCCGCCAGGGGGCGGGGGTGGTACTGGGCATGGCGCCGTGGAACGCACCGCTGATTCTGGCTACCCGGGCGCTGGCAACGCCGCTGGCCTGCGGCAACGCAGTGATCCTCAAGGGCGCGGAGCTGTCGCCGGCCACTCAGGGACTGATTATCGACGCCCTTGACGCGGCGGGCTTCCCACCGGGGGTGGTGAACTATCTTACCTGTGCGCCTGAAGATGCGCCGGCGCTGGTGGAATCGCTGATCGCCCACCCGGCGGTGCGGCGCGTTAACTTTACCGGATCCACGCCGGTGGGGCGGATTATCGCCCGCACCTGCGGGCAATATCTTAAACCGGCGGTGCTCGAGCTCGGCGGTAAAGCGCCGCTGCTGGTGCTGGACGATGCTGATATCGAGCAAGCGGCGGCGGGCGCGGTTTTTGGCGCCTTCGCCAATGCCGGCCAGATCTGCATGTCCACCGAGCGCATTATTGTCGACAACGCCGTAGCGGAGGTGTTTATCCCGCTGCTGGCCAGGCGCGCCGCCGCCCTGCCCGCCAGCCTGACGGGGCCGGTGGTTGATATGAACACCATCACCCGCTGCAACGCCTTAATCGACGATGCGTTAGCCAAAGGCGCTCGCCTGCTAACCGGTGGTAAAGCCAGCGATACCCACATGGCGCCGACCTTGCTGGACGGCGTGACCCGCGACATGCGGCTGTGGAACGAAGAGTCCTTCGGCCCGGTAAAAGCGATTATTCGGGTTAAGAATGAAGAAGAGGCGCTGACGGTAGCCAACGACAGTGAATACGGTCTTTCCGCTGCGGTCTACAGCCGCGACAGCGCCAGAGCGTGGAACGTGGCGCAACGTCTGCAAACGGGCATTTGCCATATCAATGGCCCAACGGTGCATGATGAAGCGCAAATGCCGTTTGGCGGCTGCAAAGCCTCGGGCTATGGCCGCTTTGGGGGTCGGGCCGGCATCGCGGAATTCACCGAGCTGCGCTGGATAACACTCCAGACCCAGCCCCGCGAACTCCCTTTCTGAGCCGGTATTCTTTTAACCCTGGCTGGCGATGATCTGCGCCAGCCCTTGCGGATTCTCCCACGCCATCGAGTGCCCCCCGCGGGGCACAATCCCGACCGGGATCCCTTGCGCCTCAGCCAGGTCAATATCGGCATAAGGCAGCGAGAGCTCGCCAACGATCAGCCTTTTTTGACAGTGCAGCTGGCAGAGCTGAGTAAACCAGGGGGTATCGCTGCCGCGCATCAGGCTGCTGGCGGCCCGCCAGACGGCCCAGGGCGCGCTGTTTTGCAAACAGCCAGCCCATGGCGAGCGCTCCTCAGCCAGCATTCTGGCATAGCCTTCGGCAATAAAGGCCGCCTCTGTCTGCGCCGCAATGCGCCTGCTGTACTCACCGCCGCCGGCAAACAGATTGGGTTCAGAGACCAGCAGCGTGGTCACGCGCTCGCCCAACAGCCTCGCCGCTTCGATGGCGATGCTTCCTCCCATGCTATGACCGAACAGCGCGAAGCGCTGCAGGCGCAGATGGTTAAGTAGCTGCTCCACGACTTGCGCCTGAATATGTATGTTGTAACTAAAGTCGTGCGGTTTATCGCTGTAGCCGAAGCCTGGCAGATCGATGAGTATTTTACGCCGTCCGTTCAGCGCAGGATCGCTGGCGACGCGGGGATAATCGTAGGATGACGCGCAGCCGAGACCGTGGATAAACACCACCGGGAGGCCATCTCCCGGAAGATCGAGCCAACGCAGCGTGGCGCCTGCGACGGAAGAAAAGAAACCGTTCACCTGTATGCCTCCATGATAAAATTACTGGTTTTTTATACAGTAACCTTACCCTTTCCGCCACCCTTTTCTGCCGTCCGGCATCTGGGGTTAAAACAGCGAGACGAGCAGCGCCATCGGGAAGCTGAACGGCCAGGTGGCGCCGATCAACAGGGCCGCCAGCAGGCGGATCACCCGGCTCTCTTTGGTCAAAAACCAGCTAATCACGGCGCATATCACGCCCATAATGGCGTAAAACACCAGCATTTTTTGATATAACGTCATTCTTACTCTTCCTTCCCTGAGGGGCGTTCCATGGTGGGATGATTATCTGCCATGACGTCGTGATTCAGAGATACCTGTATAACAAATTCTGAAACGGGCTGAATATTGAGAATAAAGCCTGATTCGTCTTAATCCGATAGCGCAACCGCAGGCGCCGTACTATACCTTTATGGACTTACTCATTAAGGTGGCGTTATGGATGTCTCCAGCAAAACCGTCATTCTGATTAATGTCTGCGCCGCGTGCGTACTTATCAGCCTGCTGTCCGTGAGATTTGGCTGGTTTTAATGATTTTACTCAGCAACGAAACCTAAAAAAGCAGCCCCCAGGGGCTGCTTTTTTACGCGCGAACACGGGCGATATTATAAAGGTTATAAGCGACAGGTGTTGCCTGGCCTGCCGCAATAACCTTATTAAGCTCCGGGTTATAGTGCGGCAGAAAATTCATCTGTTCGCTATCCCATTCGGCGGCAGCGCAGACGGCCTGCCCCACTCCCGCGCTCTCACAGCCCTGAATGCGTTTTGCCGGGGCGTTACCATAGCTCAGCGTCACAGCGCCGATAGCCAGCAGAATAAAAGCCAAAATTTTCACAACGACATCAACGTTAAAACCTAATATGCGCTAAATGATCGCATGAGCAGCGACGGAAAGTCAAACCCGGGAGCACCCGCAACCCGCCTGCAGCCCGCATTTTGGCCGGACTCACGGAATATTTAATATTCAGAACAAATATCATGCAATAACAGCAAATATTAAATCCTTATTTATAGTCGTGAAATAATTTCGGTTCAGGGCAATTCCATTGGTCTGATAAAGATAATATGTCCCCGTTCTCAGGGGGAAAAGATTGTCGCCGCATTCACCAAAAATGCGATATTCCGCGCAGGGCCTCCATCTTAATACGATAAAAGGCCGCTACAAGCCGTTGTTACATAACCCCTTCATTGTGGATCTCGCGGTTAATCGCCAAAAATAGCGCTAAATGACAACAAATATCATTTGCCTTCCATTCAGATAATACTTACATTCATAACTATTAGTAATGTTTTGGCGCCAGGGCGCTTTTTATATTTCGAGGTGGATATGTCCGGAATCATCACGCTGGTCATCGCGCTGATCCTGCTGGTCGCGGCGGTGTATAATCTTATTTCCTATATTCGTGACCGTCGTAGCGCCAGTTTACCGAGCAAAAAAACCAAGCGCTGAATGGCGGCCAGACGATGCGTTTCCTGATGGTCATTCGGTCTTCATCCCGCGATGCGGCGGGCATAAAAAAGCCCCTGCCAACAGGCAGAGGCCAGTATACGGTCGCGAACCGCGACGCTGTCGCCTCACCCGCCGGGCGCGACGCGCCCAGGGTGACTGGCGGACCCCATCCGGCGCTTATCTCCGGCACTCACATTGGCTTAGCTCTTGAAGGGGCATCAGAATAATCTCATATCCCCCTCGTAGAGTTTTGACAATTTTTGCCATTGTGACTATTAGCGAACTAACACAACCGTCGCGCAATCATCGCCAGCCACTAAAGGGTCAATGCTTTAGCCATGCTTAACCATGACATGGCGGACCACCGTGTAATCCTCAAGGCCATACATCGACATGTCCTTTCCGTAGCCCGACAGTTTCTGGCCGCCGTGCGGCATTTCGCTCACCAGCATAAAGTGGGTGTTGACCCAGGTGCAGCCATACTGCAGCCTGGCACTAAGCCGGTGGGCACGGCCTACATCTTTCGTCCATACTGAGGACGCCAGACCATACTGGGAATCATTCGCCCAGCTCAGGGCCTGCGCTTCATCGCTGAAAGGCGTCACACTGACCACCGGGCCAAACACTTCGCGCTGCACAATGGCGTCTTCCTGCCGGGCGCCGGCAAGCAGCGTCGGCTGGAAGTAATAGCCCGCGCCGTCAGCCCGGCGACCGCCGGTGACCACCTTAATATGCGGTAGTGCCTTTGCGGCTTCCACTGCGGCACTAACCCTTTCAAGATGCGCCAGCGAGCTCAGCGGTCCCAGCTCGGTAGAGGCATCCTCTGGCGCACCCATTTTCAGGCTGGCCACCGCCGCCCCAAGTTTCTCCACCAGTTGGTCGTAAATACCCTGCTGAGCGTAGATCCGGCAGGCAGCCGTGCAGTCCTGGCCGGCGTTATAAAAGCCGAAGGTTCGTACCCCGTCGACTACCGCATCGATATCCGCGTCGTCAAACACAATCACCGGCGCCTTGCCGCCCAGCTCCATGTGGGTGCGTTTGATCGACGAGGCGGTATGGCTGATGATATGGGCCCCGGTGGCAATCGACCCGGTCAGCGACACCATTCGCACTTTGGCATGCGAGGTCAGCGGGTCGCCTACCGTTTTGCCGCGGCCAAACAGCACGTTGATCACCCCTTCGGGGAAGATATCTTTTGCCAGATCCGCCAGCTTCAGCGCCGTCAGGGGGGTGATCTCCGAGGGTTTTATCACCACGCAATTGCCTGCCGCCAGCGCCGGGGCCAGCTTCCAGGCCGCCATCATCAGGGGATAATTCCAGGGGGCGATAGAGGCCACCACGCCCACCGGGTCGCGGCGGATCATTGAGGTATGCCCTTCGAGATACTCTCCGGCGGCCATTCCCGGCAGGCAGCGGGCGGCGCCGGCGAAGAAGCGGAAGACGTCCGCAATGGCCGGCATCTCATCGTTAATCACGCAGTGCAACGGCTTGCCACAGTTCAGCGACTCCAGCTGCGCCAGGGTCTCCGCCTGCGCCGCGATAGCGTCCGCCAGCTTCAGCAAGCATTCCGAGCGCGTTTTCGGCGTTGTCTGGCTCCAGGCATCGAACGCCCGATCCGCCGCCTCAACGGCGGCATCGACCTGGGCCGCTGTCGCTTCGGCAATCTCCAGGATCACATCGCCGGTCGCAGGGTTGTATACCGGCACCTTTTCGCCTTCACCTGCCACTAACTTACCGTTTATCAAAAGGTTGTGTTGCATAGCATTATCCTGTTTCATGGTTTTATTTCCCGTTTCCGGCGTCGTTATCGCCGTCGCGGGTGAGCCACCAGGCCCCTAAGATTGGTATCGTCGTTACCAGCATCACCAACAGCGCGACAACGTTGGTGACGGGCACATCGCGCGGCCGCCCCAGCTGATTCAGTAACCACAGCGGCAATGTTCGCTCATGCCCCGCGGTAAAAGTGGTGACGATAATTTCATCAAACGACAGGGCGAAGGCCAGCATTCCCCCCGCCAGCAGCGCCGATCCCAGATTGGGCAACACCACGTAGCGAAAGGTCTGCCAGCCGGTCGCGCCCAGGTCCATCGAGGCTTCCACCAGGCTCCACGAGGTCCGACGAAAGCGGGCAATGACGTTGTTAAAGACCACCACCACACAAAAGGTCGCGTGCCCCACCACAATGGTCAGTAGCCCCGGCTCGAGACCGACGGCTTTAAACGCCGTCAGCAGCGCCAGGCCGGTAATGATCCCCGGCAGGGCGATCGGTAACAGCAGCAGTAGCGATACCGCATTCTTACCAAAAAAAGTGCTGCGCCACAGGGCACCTGCAGCCAGCGTGCCAAGTACTAAGGCAATGGCCGTCGACAGGGCGGCAATTTTAAGTGACAACGTCACGGATTCGAGAATATCGCTACGCCCTGCTGCCTCGCTAAACCAGCGTAGCGTCAGCCCCTGCGGCGGAAAGCTGAAGGCCGCATCCTCCGTATTAAAAGCATAGATGGCAATGATCAGCAGCGGGAAGTGGAGGAACACCACGCCGCCCCAGGTCGCCAGTTGCAGATACCAGGGTGCGCGTTCAGAGTGCATCGAAGGCTCCCAGACGTTTCACGAACGCCAGATAAAGGGCAATCAGCACGATCGGCACGAGGGTGAACGCCGCCGCCATCGGCATATTGCCTATCGCCCCCTGCTGCGAGTAGACCATGTTGCCGATAAAGTACCCCGGCGGCCCGACCAGCTGCGGCACGATAAAGTCGCCCAGCGTCAGCGAGAAGGTGAAAATCGATCCGGCGGCAATACCAGGGATAGCCAGCGGCAGAACCACATAGCGGAAGGTCTGTCGTGGCCCGGCGCCAAGATCGGCCGACGCCTGCAGCAAGGAGCCCGGAATGCGCTCCAGCGCCGCCTGCACCGGCAGGATCATAAACGGCAGCCAGATGTAGACGAACACCAGAAAGCGTCCCAGCCCGGAGGTGGACAAGGTGTTGCCGCCGATCGCCGGGACGGTCAGAAGCGCATTCAGCGCCCCTTCCAGTCCAAGATGGCCCAGAAACCACTGCGCCACACCATCTTTGGCCAGCAGCAGTACCCACGCGTAGGCTTTGACGATATAGCTGGCCCACATCGGCAGCATCACCGCGATATAAAAGAAAGCCTTCATTTTGCCGCTGGTATAGCAAGCCATGTACCAGGCCATCGGCAGCGCCAGCATGGCGCTGGCGAGCGTCACACTCAGGGCCATTACCAGGGTACGGACAATAATGTCGTAATTGGCGGGATTGAACAGCGCCCGCAGGTTGGCCAGCGTAAAGTCGCTGGTCACCGACATGGTGAAGTCGTCAAAGGTATAAATACTCTGCCACAGCAGGGTCAGGAGCGATCCCAGATAGACGATACCAAACCACATCAGCGGCCCGAGCAGCAGTAAAAACAGGCCCAATGCTGGCCGACGCCAGAAGATCCCGGATACGCGCCCGGCCTGCGCAGGAATCATCGCCATGGTCATCTCAGCCTCCGCTTTCCAGCGGGGTCATCGCCGACCGCGACCATGACGCCAGCACCGTTTGCCCCATTCGCGGGGCGCTGGCTGCCGCCGCGCCATCGATATTCGCCTGGCTGACCAGCAGCTTGTCCCCCTCCGCCAGCCTGAGCTCAATCCGCGTCGCCGCCCCCTGATACTGTACCGCCTGCACTACGCCCTGAACCTGAACCTCGCCGCCGCCCTGCAGGCGAACATGCTCCGGACGCAGCGACCAGCTACCCGGCATGCCGCACAATCGCCGGGCCGCCTCGGCTTCAAAAACGTTGGCGGTGCCGACAAAGCCAGCGACAAACGCGGTCTTCGGATGCAGATAGAGATCCTGCGGCGCATCCACCTGTTCGATGCGCCCATTGTTAAACACCGCCACGCGGTCTGACATCGACAACGCTTCGCTCTGGTCGTGGGTCACGAAGATAAAAGTTATCCCCAGCGACTGCTGCAGCTTTTTCAGCTCCACCTGCATCTGCTCGCGCAGCTTCAAATCCAGCGCACCCAGCGGCTCATCGAGCAGCAGCACCCGCGGCTGGTTCACCAGCGCCCGGGCAATAGCGACCCGCTGCCGCTGGCCGCCGGAGAGCTGAGAAGGCTTACGATGATGAGCAAAGCCAAGGGCCACCTTTTCCAGCGCTTCCTGGGCGCGGGCATGGCGCGCTTTCTTCGCCATGCCTTTGACCATCAGGCCGTAGGCGACGTTGTCGAGGATCGACATATGGGGAAACAGCGCATAGTCCTGGAACACCGTATTCACATCCCGCTGCCAGGGCGGCAGTTCGCTGGCCGGCTGACCGAAAATACGGATGGTGCCGCCGGAGAGCTGCTCGAAACCGGCAATCAGCCGCAGGCAGGTGGTTTTACCCGAACCGGAGGGCCCCAGCATCGAGAAAAATTCCCCATCGCGAATGCCTATGCTAACCCCATCTACGGCCCGCACATCGCCGTACAGGCGCGATACATTCTGAAACTCGACCGCGTACGTCATTGTCTGCCTCCCGTCCTTAGCGGCCGCCCATTATCGCAATATAGTCCTGAGTCCATCTGCTGTAGGGCACGTATTTCCCGCCTTCGGCAACCGGCGTTTTCCAGAAATGGATCCGGGTAAACTGGTCATAGCCGTTGGTTTCACAGCCTTTATCACCGAGCAGCGCGCTGGCTTTACACCCCTCTGGCACCACCGGGAGCGAGCCGAACCACGCCGCCACATCGCCCTGTACCTTCGGCGTGAGCGACCAGTTCATCCATTTGTAGGCGCAGACCGGATGCTTCGCTTCGCTGTGCAACATGGTGGTATCCGCCCAGCCGGTCACCCCCTCCTTCGGAAACACGGTGGCGATGGGCTGGCCTTCAGCCTTCAGGCCGTTGGCCTGATAGGGCCACGAGCTGGAGGCGGCCACCCCTTCGTTTTTGAAGTCGTTCATCTGCACGGTAGCGTCATGCCAGTAGCGATGGATCAGCGGCTGCTGGTCGCGCAGTACTTTCAGCACCGCGTTATACTGGGTTTCGGTCAGTTGATAGGGATCTTCGATCCCCAGCTGCGGCTGGGTGGCTTTGACAAACAGCGCGGCGTCAGCGATATAGATCGGGCCATCATAGGCCTGCACGCGTCCCTGATTGGTTTTGCCGTCCGGCAGGTTCTGTTTAACGAAGACCACGCTCCAGCTGTCCGGCGGCGTCGGGAATACACGGGTGTTGTACATCAGCAGGTTCGGCCCCCACTGATACGGCGTGCCGTAGGCTTTACCGCCGACGTTAAACCATGCCCCTTGCGCAATGCGTGGATCGAGGGTGCGCCAGCCGGCAATCAGCGCGGTATTAATCGGCTGAACGCGTTTGCCCATGATCAGACGCAGCGAGGCATCGCCCGACGCGGTCACCAGATCGTAGCCCCCCTTGGCCATCAGGCTGACCATCTCGTCAGAGGTAGCGGCGGTTTTGACATTAACCTGACACCCGGTCTCTTTTTCAAACTGAGTGACCCAGTCGTACTGCTTGTCTGTCTGGCCGCGTTCGATATACCCCGGCCAGGCAATAATATCGAGCCGCCCTTCCGGTTTATCCAGCGAGGTGAGTGGCTCTGCCGCCTGCACGGTCAAACAGGCCATGCTCAGCACATAAAGGCTGCAACGGGCAAATTTTTTGCTCATCAGGTGTTACTCCTGTCACAAGGTAATTAGCGGCAGCCGTGCCGTAAAAATATCTCCTGAAATAAGGGTAGTCAGCGGATTAACGCCCCCTGGGGAATTTATTCAGGTTGTGACCCGGGACGCATTACGCAAAAATCGCCAACACAAGCAGGACTTTATGGATTATAGACAACGAGTTAGAGAAAAAGGAGGGGTATGCGTATTTCCTATGATGAGCGCCGGTAAAATAATGACCGGCCTCAATAAAAACTCACCCGCGTTTATTTTTGTCGAGAGTTGATGGCGACGGAAAATAGCCTGAGTCGTCAGGTAAGCTGCTCACGAATAAGTTCACCCAACCGCCTCACCCCCTGCTCTTCGCGTTCCCCCCAGCCCCAGGCGGTATTAAAACGGAAAAACGAGGTCCAGCTGGCGGAGGTGGAGAACATTTTTCCTGGGGCAATGCTGATGTGCGAGGCCAGCGCCCGGGCGCTTAGCTCACTGGCGTCGGCCCCTTCCGGCAATTCAATCCACAGAAAGTAGCCGCTGTCGCTGTGGTGGACGATAACCTCCGGCGGCAGATGGCGCAGCAGCGCCTGCCAGGCCAGCTGTTTACGCTCCGCCAGCTGGCGGCGCAAACGGCGCAGGTGGGCGTCATAGCGCTTGGTGGACAGATAATCCACCAGGGCTAGCTGCATCGGCGAGCTGGTGGAGAGCGTACTCATCAGCTGCAGTTGCTGGATCCGCCGCGCCTGTTTGCCGGCCGCCACCCAGCCGATACGAAACCCGGGCACCAGACATTTTGAAAACGAGCTGCAGTGCAGCGTCATATCCTGATGGTCCCAGTATTTCGCCGGGAGCGGTTTCTCGCGACCAAAGTAAAGCTCGCTGTAGACATCATCTTCTATCAGCATCACGTTATAGCGCGCCAGCAGCGCCACCAGCGCCGCTTTTTTTTCGGCGCTAAGCGTAAAGCCGAGCGGGTTCTGCCCGTTGGTCATTAACCAGCAGGCCTTGACCGGGTAATTTTGCAGGGCCGCTTCCAGCGCCGTCAGGTCAATGCCCTCTTTG
The DNA here is from genome assembly GCF_033100215.1 of Klebsiella sp. w6. Taxonomy (NCBI): domain Bacteria; kingdom Pseudomonadati; phylum Pseudomonadota; class Gammaproteobacteria; order Enterobacterales; family Enterobacteriaceae; genus Klebsiella; species Klebsiella sp. w6. The sequence continues at coordinate 2,489,334 of NZ_CP136907.1, read as the reverse complement.
ACGTCGGTCGCCACCGACAGCGCCTTCAGGCGCAGCCTCTCCAGCGCCTGCAGGGCGCCGTAGAAACAGGGGTTTTCCACCACCACCCAGTCGCCCGGCTCGGTCACTGCCTGCAGACTGAGGTTAAGCGCCTCCAGCGCCCCGGCGGTAATCACGATCTCGTCCGGCGAGATGTTCATCCCCTGCAGGGCATAGCGTCGGGCAATGGCGTGCCGCAACTCCGCATTGCCCGGCGGCAGGTTCTCAATGACGCTCATGGCGGTGGCGGTTTTGCTCACCTGCGCCAGCGAGCGGTTAAGCTGCTGCAGCGGGAAGAGACGCGGGTCCGGAAAGGCCGAGGCAAAGGGCAGCATCGACGCCTGGCGGCTGGCCTGTAGCACCTCAAAGATATAGGTATTGATATCGACAGCTTCATCGCGGGTCACCTGGGCAGGCGGCGCCGGCTGTCTAAGCTTCACCGGCTGAGGGGCGACATAATAACCCGACTGCGGACGGGCGACGATGCGCCCCTGGCTTTCCAGCAGCTGATAGGCATGGCTGACGGTCATAAAGCTCATGCCGCTGCTGATCACCTGCTCGCGCAGCGACGGCAGCCGATCGCCAGGCAACCATACGCCAAGCGCGATCTGTTCGGTCAGCTGTTGCGCCAGCTGTTGATACTTTTTCATTGCGGCCGTCCCCGTACGATAACCTCCCATTATCATATATCAGTTATAAAAAAATCATAGTTTGCTGTAACTGTTATATCTGCAGCGGCAGTCGCGTCCCGTCATAGCACGGGATAGGTTTAAAATATCACCACCCAGAATAGTGAGATTAACGCAAACCAGAAGATAATCATCACGCCGAGCGTAATGCACAAACTCTGTAATCCTTTTTCAGACATGGGCATTCCTTTTTATTTATTCCCGAGCGCATACAGTACAAATTACCCACGGAGTCGACAATTTATTATTATTTAATTTACGATTAACCCGCTCAGCGTTTTTACTTATTCTCATACTAATGCGTGAGAATAAATGACGCTAAAACTCGTTGTGCATTATCGCAAGAATTAATACAGCACCGTGTGATATTCGGGATATATTATTCCGGCCAGAAACAGTGCCGTGCCGGCGGCCGAGTCCGCCGATCAACCGCTCCCGGGATAACGGCCAAATCTCCGCTGGTCTGTTGGTTAAGCGACCCACCCCATCGGTATTTATTCGTACCGGCCGATGATCTGGACGCGAGGTGAAAAATCATAACAGAGGCCAACTGTTATGATAAAAAATGGCGCGACTGCCTCTGCCCCCCAGCCACCACCCTGCCTAAAATTGCGCTGAATCAATTTTGTAGTGGAGTCCTGCATGTTCGGTCTTGATGCATTCCATCTTGCGCGAATTCAATTCGCCTTTACGGTCTCATTTCATATTATCTTTCCCGCCATTACTATTGGGCTGGCCAGCTACCTGGCGGTACTCGAAGGTCTGTGGCTAAAAAGCAAAAATCCCACCTGGCGTTCGCTGTACCACTTCTGGTCGAAAATCTTCGCCGTCAACTTCGGCATGGGGGTGGTTTCCGGGCTGGTGATGGCCTATCAGTTCGGCACCAACTGGAGCGGTTTCTCTCAGTTCGCGGGGAGCATTACCGGCCCCCTGCTGACCTATGAAGTCCTGACAGCGTTCTTTCTGGAAGCGGGCTTTCTCGGGGTGATGCTCTTCGGCTGGAACCGCGTAGGGCCGGGGCTGCATTTTTTCGCCACCTGCATGGTGGCGCTGGGCACCATCATCTCGACCTTCTGGATCCTCGCCTCCAACAGCTGGATGCAGACCCCGCAGGGGTTTGAGATCGTTGACGGCCAGGTGGTGCCCGTCGACTGGCTGGCAGTGATCTTTAACCCGTCGTTCCCCTACCGCTTACTGCATATGACAGTGGCGGCGTTTCTCAGTAGCGCGCTGTTTGTCGGCGCCTCGGCGGCCTGGCATCTGCTGCGCGGCAATCAGTCGCCGGCGATCCGTAAGATGTTCTCGATGGCGCTCTGGATGACGCTGCTGGTCGCCCCCGTCCAGGCGCTGATCGGCGATATGCATGGTCTTAATACCCTGAAACACCAGCCGGCGAAAATAGCCGCCATTGAGGGCCACTGGGAAAACCCGCCGGGCGAGGCAACGCCGTTGCTGCTGTTTGGCTGGCCTGATATGGCGCAGGAGCGCACCCGCTACGGGCTTGAGATCCCGGCCCTGGGCAGCCTGATCCTCACCCACAGCCTTGATAAACAGGTGCCGGCGTTGAAGGAGTTCGCTCCTGAGGATCGCCCGAACGCTACCGTGGTGTTCTGGTCGTTTCGCCTGATGGCCGGTCTTGGCATGCTAATGCTCCTGCTCGGCGTACTGGCCCTGTGGCTGCGTCGCGGCGGCCGACTGTACCATTCCCGGCCATTTCTGCGCTTTGCGCTATGGATGGGCCCTTCAGGACTGATTGCTATTCTCGCCGGCTGGGTAACCACCGAAGTGGGCCGTCAGCCATGGGTGGTGTATGGCGTTCAGCGCACTGCAGACGCCGTTTCCGCCCACGGCGATCTGCATATGTCGGTCAGTTTATTGACCTTTATCGTGGTCTACAGCGCCGTCTTCGGCGTCGGCTACAGCTATATGCTGCGCCTGATCCGCAAGGGGCCGCAGGAGGTGCAGCCCGCGACAACCGGTACGCCAGCCCGCCCGCTGTCCGCCGCCACTGAAGGTTATCTGCAGAAGGAGTCCCGCTAATGGGTATCGAATTATCGGTGATTTGGTTCGTGATTATCGTCTTTGCCACGCTGATGTACATTGTCATGGATGGCTTTGATCTGGGCATCGGGATGCTGTTCGGCACAGTACGGGGCAGCACCGAGCGCGACGTAATGGTCAACAGCGTCGCCCCGGTGTGGGATGGCAATGAGACCTGGCTGGTACTGGGCGGCGCTGGTCTGTTTGGCGCTTTTCCCCTCGCCTACGCGGTGATAATCGACGCCCTGTCGATCCCCCTGACCCTGATGCTGATCGGCCTGATTTTTCGCGGCGTCGCCTTTGAGTTTCGCTTCCAGGCCACGCCGTCGCACCGACCCTTCTGGGACCGTGCCTTTTTTGGCGGTTCCCTGCTGGCGACCTTCAGCCAGGGCGTGGTGGTCGGGGCGGTGATCAACGGTTTCCCGGTCAGCGGCCGAAGCTTCAGCGGCGGCATGTTTGACTGGCTGACCCCGTTCAGCCTGTTTTGCGGACTCGGGCTGTGCGTGGCCTATGCGCTGCTCGGCGCCACCTGGCTGGTGATGAAAAGCGAAGGCGCGCTGCAGCAGCGGATGCGAAGCGCATCGCGGCAGCTGCTGGTTACCCTGCTGGCGGTGTTTGCCGTCATCAGCCTGTGGACTCCGTTGGCGCACCCGGCAATTGCCGCCCGCTGGTTCAGCCTGCCGAATCTCTATTTCCTGCTGCCGGTGCCGCTGCTGGTGATCCTCATCAGCGGCTGGCTGTGGCGTACGCTGCATCAGCGCGACCGCCATGTTTCGCCCTTCACGCTGACGCTGGGCCTGGTCTTTCTCGGCTTTAGCGGACTGGGGATCAGCATCTGGCCGCATATTATCCCGCCGGCCATCACGCTGTGGCAGGCTGCCGCTCCCCCGCAAAGCCAGGGCTTTATGCTGGTGGGCGCACTGCTGATTATTCCGGTCATTCTTGGCTACACCTGCTGGAGCTATTACGTGTTCCGCGGCAAAGTTCAGCCCGGGGAGGGATATCACTGATGCATACTGCCTGGCCTAAACGTCTGCTGTGGCTGATCGCGCTCTGGGGAGGCAGCGTACTGACGCTGGCCGCCATCAGCCTGCTGTTTCGCCTGCTGATGACCGCCGCAGGGCTAAAAGTCTGAGTGGGATGCAGAGAAGTCCGAAAAGGGATTTCTCCATCTTATCTTCACTTTTGCCTGATGAAATACGGCGATACATCAGAAGAAAGGATATTGCTATGAAGAAATTAGCTTTACTGTCCGCCGTGATGACGCTGGGAATATCGTCATGGGCGTTCGCTGCCGACAACCCGCCACCGCCGCCAGAAAAAGGCGCGCAGCATCAGGGTAAACCGCTGGCGAAAAACGGCCAACACGATGGTAAGCAAGCGCAACACAACGGCAAGCAGCCACAACGAGATGGCAAGCAGCCACAACGAGATGGCAAACAGCCGCAGCGTGACGGCAAGCAGCCACCAAAAGGCGGCGAGCACAGCGGGAAACCGCTGCCGCCAAAAGCATAACCCCTCAGGCCTGGCCTTCTGCGCCAGGCTTTTTTTCACCTTCTTTCAGCTGACATTGACAAACTCTTGCCCTTCTTTGAGAAGCCGAGAAAAAAACCTGCACAACGCCTGGCATAGTAAGCCCACCCCATTGATTCGCAGAGTAAAGGTATGTTGAGGAGAAGCATGAGCGCGCTGCTGTTGCTGTGCGCGCTGTTTTCAGGACATCTGCTGGCCCACCGCCAGGGGCACGATTACTTTCCGGTGCAGAGCCTCGAACAGCAGCTGCTGCACGAGGCGGACAGCGACGAGCTTCGCAGCCAGTGCGAGGAGGCCGCCGCCGATCTGAACGAGCATCACCGCTGGCAGGATGCCCGCAAACCGCGGGCGCCGCATTGCCCGTAGCGTCGCGCTGGATCAGGCTCCTTTGCGCTTCGGCAGGGTCTTCATCAGCTCATCCGGGCTGACGGAGGCGACGATGCTCCCGGGAAGCGGCATTTTGAGGATGTGGTTTTTAATCTTCCCGACGACATGCATTTCGCACGGGCGACAGTCAAACTTCAGGGTCAGCACTTCATCGCCGTGGATCAGCTGCATCGGCGTGGCTTTCCAGCTCTTGATGGAGCCTTTCGCCTGTTTCGGACAAAGATTAAACGCAAACCGCAGGCAGTGTTTGGTGATCATCACCGGCACATCGCCCTTCTCTTCGTGCGCTTCATAGGCGGCGTCAATCAGCTGCACGCCATAGCGCTGGTAAAAGGCCCGCGCCTTATGGTTATAGACGTTGGCGAGGAAGGAGAGATGGGTCTCCGGATAGACCGGCGGCGGTACGGAGACCGGCTTGCGGGTGCCGCGTTGCCAGGCGTTGAGGCGCGCTTCGTCCAGCATTTCAGCCGTTTCACGACGCAGCTGGTTGAGCAGACTGTTGGGGACAAACAGTGGCGGCAGGTTGACCTGCACGTCGCGTGGGTAGTAAATGGTCTGTCCCAGTTTTGTGACGCCGTCACGCAAATTGGCCAGCGCTTTTTCTGCCTGATTGGCTTCGGCGAACGCTCCGTCGAGAGTATGGGTCACGCTGACGCCATCTTCACAGGTCATGGTCAGAACCAGCTGTTCCTGCCAGCCGCTCAGCGTAACGTCCACGGCGATGCGGCGTTCGCTGGAAGTCTTCAGAAGCGCCTGCTGCCAGTTGTGATCGAGGTTACGGTTGAGCGCCTGGTGCGGACGCGCTTTGTGCAGATCCGCCGGCATCTCGTTCGGCCACACCCGATAGCGATTTTCGCCGGTTTTCTCCACCGTATTGGCACGGAAGCCCACCACTTCACGCTTGATCATCACGTTAAGGCCATCGCCGTTGGTTAACGGTTCGCTCACTTCGACATCAAGATGGTCTTTCCCCACCTTCAAGACTTCGCCCACCGGCAGCCCGATAAATTTCGGCGAATCAAACGCGCCGATATCGCCTTTGCGGGCATTGACGAAGTAGTCGGTACTGCCGCGATGGAAGGTTTTATCGGTAGAGGGAATGAAGAAGTGCTCGGTACGCCCTGCCGAGGCGCGCGCCAGATCGCCGCGGTCTTCGATAATGGCATCCAGCATTTGACGGTAGTGCGCAGTGATGTTTTTCACATAACTCATGTCTTTGTAACGGCCTTCAATTTTGAAGGAACGTACCCCGGCGTCGATCAGCGCCGCCAGGTTGGCGGTCTGATCGTTGTCCTTCATCGACAGGAGATGTTTTTCATAGGCCACCACCCGTCCCTGATCGTCTTTCAGGGTATACGGCAGGCGGCAAGCCTGCGAGCAGTCGCCCCGGTTGGCGCTACGTCCGGTCTGGGCGTGCGAAATGTTGCACTGCCCGGAATAGGCCACGCACAGCGCGCCATGAATAAAGAATTCAATGGTGGCGTCGGTATGGTCATAAATAGCTTTGATCTGACTGAGATTCAGTTCACGCGCCAGCACGATCTGGCTGAAGCCGGCGTCGGAGAGAAATTTCGCTTTTTCCACGCTGCGGATATCACACTGGGTGCTGGCGTGCAGCTCAATCGGCGGCAGATCCAGCTCCATGATCCCCATATCCTGCACAATCAGCGCGTCAACGCCCGCCTCATAAAGATCGGTAATCAGCCGCTGCGCCGGCTCCAGCTCATCATCATGCAGAATGGTGTTCAGCGTGACAAAGATTTTGGCGCCATAGCGATGGGCAAAAGGCACCAGACCGGCGATGTCGCTCAGGCTGTTGCTGGCATTGTGACGAGCGCCAAAGTCAGGCCCACCGATATAAACGGCGTCGGCGCCGTGGAGGATCGCTTCGCGAGCGATACCGGCGTCGCGGGCAGGACTAAGAAGTTCAAGACGATGATTGTGCAGGCGCATACGCGTGTTGTTATCCAGTATAAGGGGGTCGAAATGGCGGCTATTGTAGTCAGAACCGGGTACAGACGAAAACCTTTTCCACCGTCGCGCGACGACGAATTTTCATTTTTCAGCAAAGTATTGACGGAAAAGATAGTTCCTTCACATCCTCGCGCAGCGTACTGTCATCTCGTATTCCGGATTTTCCTCGTCACGTTGTGAGTGGTTATCATCAGTCATCTTGTCTGGCCGCGGGTTCGCCCGCGGTTTTTTCTTTTGGATAATGGATAAGAGAATGGAAATGGGCCGCCTGAACGCCGCGGTTACGATACGCATGCGCCTCATCGCCGGCGAAGCGCCGTCCCTCCCCTGGCTGCAGTAAATGCCACTCCCCCTGTAAACAGAGATCCAGGGCGCCGCTAATCACCACCACATGTTCAATCACCCCTTTCTCATGCGGCGTCGATTCGCTCAACGCGCCGGGGGCAAGGGTTATCGAAAAATGGTCAAAGCGCAGCTCCGGGTCCCACGGGAAGACCGGGGTCACCACCATCGCCTGCTGCTGCGGATCAAAAGCGGAAGGCGCTGCGCTGGCGTCCGGAACGATAAACGCCGAAAACGGCACGTTCAGCCCGGTGGCAATCTTCCACAGCGTCGCCACCGTCGGGCTCGATTCATTACGCTCAATCTGCCCCAGCATGGCTTTCGACACCCCCGTCTCTTCTGCCAGACGCGAGAGACTCCAGCCACGCTGCTGGCGCAGGGTTTTGAGCGTTGCCGCCAGATGTTGCGCAATATTCATCCTACCTCCTGACTTGTACAGGCAAGAGTATATCCCCATTTGCCTGATTCTACAGGGCGTTTCTCGGCATATCACCGTGAGAACAGGTGTCTTACGCTCTCCACATCCGCACCTTGTGCGCTATAACGCACAGTGATAGAGTATTTGTATGTTATAACGCACAAGAGAATCCTATGCGCTCGTTTACCCTTCCTCTTCCCACTCTGTTGGCGGGTTTCGTCGCTGTACTGGTGGGCTACGCCAGTTCAGCCGCCATTATCTGGCAGGCTGCTGCGTCCGCTGGCGCTACCCCCGGGCAGATCGCCGGCTGGATGACGGCCCTTGGCCTCGCCATGGGTATCAGCACCCTTGCGCTGAGCGGCTGGCGTAAAGTTCCTGTGCTCACCGCCTGGTCAACGCCGGGCGCCGCGCTGCTGGTCAGCGGTCTACAGGGAGTCACCCTCGCCGAGGCCGTGGGGGTGTTTATCTTTGCCAACGCGCTGATCGTCCTTTGCGGCGTGACGGGCCTGTTTGCCCGGCTGATGAAGATCATTCCCCATTCACTGGCCGCCGCGATGCTGGCCGGGATCCTGCTGCGTTTCGGTTTGCAGGCCTTCGCCGGCTTACAGGACCATCTGCTGCTGTGCGGCGGCATGCTCGCCGCCTGGCTTCTCTGTAAAGCGCTGTGGCCCCGCTTCGCGGTAGTCGCCGCGCTGGTGGTGGGGGCGCTGATCGCGGCGGCCTCCGGGGACGTCGCCAGGACGGCCGTACCGCTGGCCTTCGCGGCACCAGAGTGGATCGCGCCGCAGTTTACCCCGGCGCTGCTGCTCAGTGTCGGCCTGCCGTTTTTCCTCGTCACCATGGCCTCGCAGAACGCCCCCGGGTTCGCCACGCTGCAGGCATCCGGCTACACCGTACCGGTATCGGCACTGCTCGTCGCCTGTGGAGGTCTGGCGTTGTTGCTGGCGCCGTTTGGGGTCTACTCCATCTGCATCGCGGCGATCACCGCTGCGATTTGCCAGAGTCCGGAGGCGCACCCGGATCCGCAACAGCGCTGGCTGGCGGCCATGGCCGCAGGCGGTTTTTATCTGCTGGCGGGTCTGTTCGGCGGGTCGATCACCGCCCTGATGTCGGCTTTACCCGCGGCGTGGATCCAGATGCTGGCCGGCCTGGCGCTGCTCGGCACCATCGGCGGCAGCCTGTTTCAGGCGGTACATCAGGCCAGTGAACGCGATGCGGCAGTACTGACCTTTCTGGTCACCGCCAGCGGCGTGACGCTGGCGGGAATTGGTTCGGCCTTCTGGGGCGTGGTGCTTGGTGGGGTAAGCTATGGCGTGTTATCCGCGCTGCGCCGCCCTTAGCTGGGACGGCGTCAGGCCGGTGGCCGCTTTCACCCGATGGCTGAAATGGCTGGCGGAGCTGAAGCCGCAGACCAGCGCAATCTCCGTTAACGGCAGCGCGCTGTGGCAGAGCAGATTTTGAGCCCTGGCCATTCGCTGCTGCATCACATATTGATGCGGGGCCATATTCAACGACTGGCGGAACATGCGGGCAAAATGGAACTCACTGAGTCCCGCCTGCTGCGCCAGGTCGGCCAGGGTCAGCGGCTGATCGAGGTGGGCATCGATCCAGGCCAGCACGTGACGCTTCACGCCCGGCGCCAGCCCTCCGGTGACCGTCGGCAAACGCCACTGCACGGTGGAGTAGTGCTGGATCAGATGGGTGAGCAGTAAGCTGCTGGCGGCGCTGAGGGTCAACTGGTTCGCCGGCTGTCGCCAGTCATTGGCCAGTAAAAACTGGCGGTACACCGCGGTGATTTTGTCATCGCTGGCGAAGGTTTTTTCCTGCAGGGTGAAGTTTGCCGGGCTACGATCCCACACCTCTTCGCCGACGCGGCGCAGGTGCTCATCGGTACAGTAGAGATGCACAAAAGACAGATCGCCGCGGATATCCCAGACGCTCTCATCCCCTTTCGGCATCAGACAAAAGCGATCCGGGCCGCCGCCATTTTTCCAGCCGTGCGGCGTCTTTTGATAGCTTTCATAGCCATCGGCGACGTACAGGCTCAACGTATGGTGATCGCTGCGCACCGTCACGGTATCGCAATTGTTGTACCAGGCGGCCAGTTGAATTCCGGAATTCAGCTCCACCGTGCCCCGCAGCACCGCGTTCTGTCGCCGTAATGTTTCAAACGTCCCGTAACCCATTGCCTTCACGCATCTGCCCGTAAAAGCTCTAGTCTAGGGAGACTCCGGCGCGGTTTCCAGTCCTCACCGCAGGCGAATGACAAATAAGCGCAAGAATTTGCAAGCCGACAACAAGCGGGTGAAAGCTGCCGGTTGCGACAGGCGGCATACTCCTCCCTTCAACAAGCAGAGGAGAGTCAGGGTGAACGCATTACTTTATGCACTCGTTGTCGTGATCTGGGGTACAACGTGGATTGCGATTTTTTTACAACAAGGGCCGGTGGCGGCGCCGGTATCCATTTTTTGGCGCTTTGCCGTGGCCAGCATCACGATGCTGACGATTCTGCTTGTCACGCGACGGCTACGGCCGCTGGGCGCGAAAGATCACTTTTGCTGCCTGCTGCAGGGCTGCTGCGTCTTCTGCTTTAATTTCTGGTGTTTTTATACCGCCGCGGCCTGGATCAACACCGGTCTGGAATCGGTGATCTTTTCCATGGCCGTACTGTTTAACGCCATTAACAGCTTTCTTTTTTTTCGCCAGCAGCCGCCGGGCCGCTTCTGGGCCGCCGCCGCACTGGGCCTCGCCGGTATCGTCACCCTGTTCTGGGATGACCTGCTGGCCAATGGGCTAAACGCCTCGCTGCTGTGGGGGATCGGTCTGAGCGCCCTGGGCACCTACGGCTTTTCACTGGGCAATATGTTCAGCATTCGCCACCAGCGGCGAGGGCTGGAAACCCTCACCACCAACAGTTGGGCGATGCTCTACGGGACGCTGGTGATGGGCGCGATCGCCCTGCTACGTGGCGATAATTTTATGCCGGAGTGGACCGTCAGTTACCTCGGCGCCCTGCTTTACCTGGCGCTGTTCGGCTCGGTCATTGCCTTTGGGGCCTATTTCACTCTGGTGGGGCGCATTGGCGCCAGCAAAGCCGCCTACAGTACGCTGCTCTTTCCGCTGGTCGCATTATCCATTTCCACCGTCTATGAAGGGTATGTCTGGCACAGCAACGCTGTGATCGGGCTGGCGCTGATCCTGCTGGGTAACCTGGTGATGTTTGCCAAACCGGAACAGCTGCTGCTGCGCCGAAGGCTGGCCTGAGGAGACAGAAGAGAAACAGCGCCGTCGTCAGACGGCGCTGGCACGATTAACGCTGAGAGGGATCGAATTTGACGGCGTCGACCGCCATATCATCGATCACCTGCTTCAGGGTATCGACGGTCAGCGGCGTATTCTCATTCGCCAGGGTTTTGCCTTCCCCTTTACGAACGACCTTGATGACCGGCTTATTGGTGCTGGCGTCAATGACCTCCGCCTCAAAGTACAGATCGGTGTCCATGGTACGATGGCCGGTGGCGGCCTGGGTGCCGGCGACAATCATAGCGACCGGGATCACTTCATAGAACTGCAGCCCCTCTTTGCTGGAGTCCACCCCGGTGATCGCCCCGCGGAAGATGAGGCTGCGCTTGCCGGCGGTAGTGGCCAGCGGTTTACGCTCGGAAATAGCCTGTTTCAGCTCTTTGTTGGTGTAGTTAAGAATATCCTGCAGCGCCTTTTCCCCTACCTGGGTGGTCGGCTTCGGTACCGGATAGTAGGTCACCGGGTGATAAACGATATTGTCATAGTTGGCTGGATTGAAGTTCGGATCGATCCAGCGCAGCTCCGGCTTGCCGGAGGCAGAGGTCGTTTCTTTCAAACTGGAATAATCTTTTAAGAAGCCCGAATACTGATTCGGTTGCGCCACTTTCGCCGCACAGCCGGTCAACGCCAATATTCCCGCCAGAGCGGCGACTTTCAGTAAAACGCGAGTACGCATAGAGAGATCCCTGTAAATGCAGTTTTTTTCGGCAGACGTTATAGCAAATAGGACCCACTAGTTTTGTGACAAAAAAAGGGCTTCGTCAAGGAAGATTTATAAATATTGATAGGATGAACATTACGTTATTAAATAATCACTTAAAAAGCGTATTGCGCGGTTTTCCAGGCTCATTTTCGCCGCAACGGATCTCTGTCTTGCCCACGCTTTGGCGGGGAATGCGGCGCGGGCCATGCTCAGCTTCCCACGCCGCCGCGTATCAGGCAGGCTTGCGCGCCAACAGGGTGGCGAAGCGCAGTTTGACGCGATTGCCGTTGGCGTCGGTGCGATGCAGCTCGCCGACGTCCTCATTGTATTTCAGCAGCTCCCAGCCCTGGTAATAATCACGAAGCTCATCGGGTTTAAAGGCAAACGGGAAGCCGACGGTGCAGGGATAATCTTCGGTATCCATTGCCGCCACAATCAGGTTATAGCCGCCGGCGGCGGTGCAGTGCTGCATATTGGCGATCAGGCCCGGGATGGTGTCAGGCTCCAGGAACATCATCACCACGGTGGAGAGGATCAGGTCATACTCCCCGTCAAAGGTCAGGCTATTGAGGTCGGTTACCGCGGTGCGGAGATTTTCCAGCGCCTCGGCAGCGCGAATACTTTCCAGATTATTGATGCTCATCGGATTTTTATCCCACGCCGTCACCGTGAATCCGTTCGCCGCCAGATAAAGGCTGTTACGCCCGTTGCCACAGCCCAGATCCAGCGCCCGCCCCGGCGGCACCACTGTCGCAGCATGCAGCACCTCGGAATGGGTGCGTGTCAGGCCATATTTATCACTAAAATAATCCGCGTCACGCGTTGTCATGATCCTTCCTTCTTATTCAGGAGTGTTTCCCGGTCGACCTGTACCAGCAGTTTCCCGCTCACCAACAGCAAAATTGTGCGCAGTAACAGCAGGCCGACAACCAGATTGCTAAAAATAAACAGCGGCATTGCCAGATGGTGAAAAAAGCCGTCCGCCCTGGCCTGGCCGAGATGCAGGCCGGTAGTGGCCAGCGCGGAAATACCGAACGAGAAGCTCCAGAAGGAAGCATTGAACGGCTGGCGAAGATACCAGGGCATCAGGCGCAGCATGAACAGTAGCTGCAGCAGGCCGTAACCAAACAGCAGCTTCGCGAAGGTATCCGCTTCCCCACCGTTGACGCTGAGCCAGGCGCTGCAGGCCACCAGCGCAGGCGCCAGCTGGATCCCCAGCGAGGTGCGCAGCGGCGTCGGCAGCTCGCCCGCGCTGCGCAGACGCTGGAGGATCGCCGGCTCGAGGCTCAACCAGGAGAAGACCCCGGCGCCGAGGAACACCAGCCCCGCGTCGGTAAATCCCAGCGCGCCGCAGGCCATCGCGCTAATGAAATTATTGGCCACCGTGGGCAGATAGAGCCCCGGCGTGGTGGCCTCGTGAGGATGCGTCCCCCGCCACAAGCCGCCACTTTGCCAGGCGGCATAGGCAAGCTGCAGCGCCACCCCCGGCACAAACAATCCCAGCGCCAGCGGTCGCCACCAGGGCACTAGCCCGATCGCCACCAGCAGCGTAGTGGCCGGAAACAGGCTGACAAAGCTGCTGCTGACCGGATGACGCATCTCCCGTAGCACGCTCGCCGGAAAGCGAATTGCCCGGCTGATAAACGCCATGCTGAGCAGCGCCCACATCGCAATCGCCAGCATCACCAGACCATCGCCGATGCTGCGGCTAACCGGCCAGAGCGTGCTGGCGTAGCGCCAGGCGAAGCCCATTCCGATGGTGCCGAGCACCATACCAAAATAGCCTGCCGGCAGGTTCAGCGTCTGCCGCGGCGTTTGCTTACTCTTCATTTTGTTGATGATATCAATTTAATTTGAAGTTGCATTTTAAAGGAACCTTATCCCGCGCGCTACGGCGATCTTTGCTATGTTTATGTTAACCATAAGTAATGAGGATCGGGAATGCGTAAATACCGTCTCAGCGAACAGACCCGGCAGTATTGTTACCAGGAAGAGGCTGGCAAACAGAGCGTCACCCTGCGCCAGATAGTGGCGCTTATCGATTTCGCTGACGTCAAAGCAGGCAGCGAAGGCGGTTGGGTGGACGCGGAAAGCGCTCTCAGCCAACAGGGAGAGTGCTGGATCTACGATGCCAACAGCGTGGTTTTCGCCGGGGCAAGTATCCGCGACGACGCTCGCTTAACCGGGCCCTGCGTGGTCAGCCACGAGGCCGCCATCGGCGGACGGGCATGCATTCATGCCTCGCACATTAGCCATCACGCGCAGATAAGTGACAACGTCACGATTAATCATAGTCTGGTGCGCGGTTACTGTCGCCTCGCCGACGAGGCGCGTCTCCTGCCCCACTGCCAGGTGATTGCCGCCCGCGGGCTGACCGCCGATCGCGACAAAGTCCTGCAGATTTATCAGCGAGCCACCGTTAGCGCCTCGCGTATTCTTCATCAGGCGCAAATCTACGGCGATGCCTTTGTCGAGCACGCTTTTGTCGAACATCGGGCAGAAGTGTTCGACCAGGCAAGACTGGAGGGGAACGAAGAAAACGACGTCTGGGTGTGCGATAACGCCCGGGTTTATGGTCATGCGCGACTGATCGCCGGTCGCGGAGAGGATGCCATTCCCACCGTGCGCTACAGTTCGCAGGTGGCGGAGAATGCGGTGATTGAAGGCAACTGCCTGTTAAAGCACCGGGCGATGGTCGGGGGCGAGGCGCAGCTGCGAGGTGGTCCGATTCTGCTCGACGACGATGTGCTGATCCAGGGGCGGACAGTCATCATCGGCGATGTGATCGTTGAGCACCAGGTCTCCATCAATGACGAGGTGCAGATTGCCGCACAGGAGGGAGAGGCCATTCATCTGCGCGGCCCGAAAACGCTTGACGGCCAGCAGCACATCACCCGCACGCCGCTGTTAGGCGCCCTCTAGCGCCTCGTCGCGGTCAATAATGCGCGCGTAAATATTCTGATCGTCATAGCTGCCGTTCAGATACTCAGCCTGCCTGAGGCAACCTTCAAGAACGAACCCATTGCGCAACGCCACCTGGTTACTGCGGGTATTGGCCACCCGGCATTTGATCACAAACCGGCGCACCAGCCCGCTGCGGGCATAATGGTGGATAAAGGCCTGCAGGGAGCGGGAAAGCAGCCCCTGCCCCTGGTGATCTTCATCGATCCAGTAGCCGATATAGGCCGTTTTGTTCTGCGGCTCGATCTGGTTGAACGACAGGACGCCCACGAGTCGATGGTCGAGAAACAGCAAAAACATTTTGGCGTAATCCCGCTGATGCAGAATCACGTTACCCTGCACATGGCGGCGGGTCTCCTCTTCGCTGTTCACTTCGGCGGGCCAGTTGAGCGATTGCTGCAGCCAGTGGCGGTTTTTCACCACCAGCTGGTGCAGATCGCTGACGTAGCGCTCATCAATCGCGATAAGCGTCAGTGCGTCGGTCACCGGGATCGTCTCAGGTACTGCGGGAATGTCTGTAGTCATGGGGCTCTCTACTGGCCCGCAGGCGTTGCCTGCGGGCCGCGGCTGTCACGGGATTATTTCATGATCCGGTCGTCAACGTAGTTACGTTTATCCGGCGCCGGCGGGAAGTACTGATAGAGCCAGGTTTCGCTGATGGCTTCGCCCTGACAGCGCAGGAACAGGCGCATCTCCACCGGGTCGGTCGAGTCGGAGGTCGGATACCAGTCGAAGAGGATCCGGTAGCCATCGAACGGCTCGACGTAGAGGATCTCAATCTGCTTCGCTTCCCCGCTGGAGAGGGTGATCACCGGTTCAATACCGCGCGGCGCGGCGGCCTTCAGATCGCCGCCGACAAAATCGATGGCAAAACGACGCGCCCACTTATCCGGATAGTGCTCGCCCGGCGCCCAGCCTTCCGGGAAGCCCCCCATCCCGGTGCGGGTGGCGAGCACACGCGCCAGCGGGGTGCTCACCGGCGGCTGCGCGCTCCAGTAGAGACGGTAGCGGAAGTCCAGTTCGTCGCCCGCCTTCACCGCTTTTTCCGGCTGCCAGAAGCAGACGATATTATCCAGCGTTTCGCCGGTGGTCGGGATCTCCATCAGGCTGACCGCCCCTTTCCCCCACTGGTTACGCGGCTCAACCCACAGGCTGGGGCGCTTGTTATACCAGCCCATCACGTCCTGGTAATGGGAGAAATCGCGGTCCAGCTGCAGCAGACCGAAGCCGCGCGGGTTCTTGTCCTGGAAGGCGTTGAACTGCAGCTTCTGCGGGTTATTCAGCGGCCGGCAGACCCATTCGCCGTTCCCCAGCCACATCGACAGCCGATCGGAGTCGTGGATCTGCGGGTGGATGGTATCGCACATCCGGCGCTCGTTGTTGCCGCAGCTGAACATACTGGTCATCGGCGCGATACCCAGCTGTTTGATGTCCTTGCGGGCATAAAGGTGGTTTTCCACGTCCATGATGACCTGGGTATCCTGGCAATGGATGGTGAACTTGTAGGCCCCGGTGATGCTCGGGCTATCCAGCAGCGCGTAAACGGTAAAGACCGTGGCGTCCCCTTTAACCGTTTCGAACCAGAAGGAGGTGAAATCAGGGAACTCTTCCGGGGTATCGGTAAAGGTGTCTACCGCCAGCCCACGAGCCGACAAGCCGTACTGGTAGGTGCTGTCTACCGCGCGGAAATAACTGGCGCCAAGGAACGCGACGATATCGCGGCGCGCCAGCTCCGGCGCTTTAAACACCCGGAATCCGGCGAAGCCGAGGTCGGACTGCCCTTCCAGCTGGCGGGTGTCGACCCCGGCGTCATTGTACTTAAACAGCTCAGGGCGGAAATGGATCTCGCGCGCCTGCTGAGTGGCGGCGTCAAGAGAGAACATCCGCACGCGGCGACGGAACCCCATCCCGACGTGGAAAAACTGGATGTCCAGTTTGCGTTCTTCGATGTTGTTCCACAGCGAGTGGTTGGCGTCATACTGGATGCTGTTATAAGCCTGCGGAGTCAGATTGGCCAGCGTCGGCGGCAGATCGCGCGGGGCGCCGCCCCATGGCTGGCGCGCCAGATCGTGGGCCATCGCCTGCAGCACGGTGTAATCGAAACGACGCGTTTGCCCGTCGGCAATACCCGCGTCTTCGGCAAAAGCGGCCTGACTGAATAAGGAAGCGACTCCTGACGTCCCGCATACGGCGGCAACAGCCATGGAAGATTTAAGAAAACGTCTGCGGTTCATGCCTGAGAAAGCGTCCTTCTGCACGGGTGAATTGATTCGCAACGCGTCATCACGCTGCTTGATAAATTCCGCCCACTCTAGACAAAAACGATTAATAATCCAATTGTTGCCCGCAGAAAAAAGGTAAAAAAGCCCTGTCTACCGGAACAACCCGTTTTTTTACTTTTCCTTCGACGTGCGGCCGGGGAAAGAACAGACTGCCGGCCGCTTTTTCGCCTGACCATTGAGCGGATAGCTCTTCCTCGCTGCGGTATATTCATCACACCTATGCCCCGCCGCCCTGCGTTTTTTTTAGGCACGATTGGCGCAAATTTCCGCCACATCCGGTGCTAACTTTTCACCGGTAACCGCTATATTTCTTCATGTTAGCGGCCAACACGGGAGAGCCGTTCGGGCTGTCCCTCCACGCTCTCCAGGGAATTCATTCAGGAGTCATGCCATGCAAGTGAAAGCAGCCGTCACGCTGGGCTACCAGCAACCTTTTGTCATCAAGGATGTCGACGTCTCCCCTCCGGGGAAGGATGAGATATTAGTGAAAATTGTCGCCACCGGGGTCTGTCATACCGACGCGGTGATGCGCGATAACCCGGGAGTGGTGCCTATGCCTGCCATCCTCGGCCATGAAGGCGCCGGGATCGTCGCCAGCGTCGGGGAGGCAGTCAACGGTATCAGAGTCGGAGACCACGTGGTGCTCAGCTATGCCGCCTGCCACCATTGCGAAAATTGTTTAAGCAACCACCCTTCAGCTTGCGAAGATTTTAATACGCTTAATTTTGGCGGCCGACGCGAGGATGGCACCACCCCCTATCGGCTGGGCGATCAGGATCTGTCCCTGTTCTTTGGCCAGTCGTCCTTCAGCCAGTATGTGGTCACCCGCGCCAGCAACGCCGTGGTGGTCGACCCGGAGGTCGATCTCACCCTGCTCGGCCCGCTGGGCTGCGGCATCCAGACCGGCAGCGGGACGGTGCTCAACCGCCTGAAACCGGTGATTGGGGAATCGATTGTGGTGTTTGGCTGCGGCGCCGTGGGGCTCAGCGCCATCATGGCGGCGAAATTAACCGGCTGTTCGCAGATCATCGCTGTCGATATTCATGCCAGTCGCCTCGCCCTGGCGGGCGAACTGGGCGCCACCCATCAGATTAATGGCAAGGAACAGGATGCCGTCGCCCTGATCAAACAGCTCACCGGCAAAGGCGCTCACTACGCGGTGGAAACCACCGGCGTATCGGCCATCGTGCTGCAGGCCGTGCACGCGGTGAAACCATTAGGTACGGTGGCCATCGTCGGCTTTACCGGGGATATCACCTTTAACGTGCAGAACGATCTGATGGCGGAGGGCAAGTCGCTGGTCGGGGTGATTGAAGGCGATGCCGTCCCGGCGCTGTTTATTCCGCTGCTGGTGCAGCAGTACAAGCAGGGGAAATTCCCCATCGATAAGCTTATCGTTCGCTATCCGCTGGCCGATATCAACCAGGCTTTCGCCGATTCGGCGTCTGGCAAGGTGATAAAGCCCGTGGTTGTGATGTGAGTGAATGCCGCCACCAACCGGTGGCGGCAGTTGCTCAGCCGCACCTCAGCGCATTTACTCCAGCGTCACGTGATGCTTCATCACCCGGCGAAACAGCGCCAGCCGGGCGCGCATAAAGCGATTTTCCACTTTAAAGCCGGCACGCTTATGCAGGCCAATGCGCAACAGACGATCCCGTCCGCGCAGGCACGCTGGCCAGCGTACCGCGCCGGCAAGCGCCTGGTCGCCGCTGGCGACGCGGGCAAACTGGGCCCAATAGTCAGCCACCTGAGCGGCGAAGGCCAGATCCGCTTCGCTGGCATACTGACACACCGGGTCGGTCAACCGCAGGTTATCAAACACGTAGGGCACCTCGTTGCCATGCCAGGCGCCGTGCGGATAGGTGTCATGCTCCGCCTCCGCAACATAATCAAACCAGTAGCGCCAGCACGGCTGCCCCACGCGCTGCTGCGCCTGCATCACCACATAGCCGAGGGTGGTGAAGGCCATGTCGCGGCACACTTCCCGCCCCAGCGCCTCATCGCCCTTCACGCCGGGATAAAGGAGTTTGATCAGCCCCAGTCCCAGGCGGCGCTCACGGCGCAGCTTCTGGATCTGCCCGGCGATATCGACGCCAAACACTGCCATCACGCTGGCTTCATCGCTGTTGGAGCCGATCATCACCGGCATTGGATGCTGGCGCCCGGCAAAAAAGGTCTCCAGCATCGGTTGCGGCAGCACCGCGTCGCCGACGATGGGGGCCGGCCCTGTGTTCAGCGGCGCGGTGAGCGACCAGAAGGCCTCCGCCGGGATCGCCCGCAATTCCTCAGCGCTGGCTTGCGGTAAGGCAAAGTGTTCCGCCAGCAGGCGGCCTTTCTCCAGCGCCTTCTCTCGCGGCAGGTCGGGTAACGTATACCCGCTCTGAATAATCGCTTTATGGAACAACCCTTTCGCTTTCGGCGAGGCCATCAGCGACAGCACGCTGCGCGCCCCGGCGGATTCGCCAAACAGCGTGACGTTGGCGGCATCCCCGCCGAAGGCGTGGATATTCTCCTGAACCCACTGCAGGGCGGCAATCTGATCGAGCAGCGCGAAATTATAGAGACGTTCGCCCGCCTCTTCTTCCAGCGCCGGATGGGCGAAAAAGCCGAGATGGCCCAGCCGGTAGTTGACCGTCACCACCACCACATCGCGGCTGGCTAACGCTTTGCCATCGTAAGGCGGCAGGCTGCCGGCGCCGATGGTAAACCCGCCGCCGTGCAGCCAGACCATCACCGGCAGCGGCTGCGCCGCAGCAGCAGGTGCCCAGATATTGAGATATAAGCAGTCTTCGCTGAAAGCGCCGGGATCGCCGCCGCCGAGCTCACGGCAGTAGTCAATGTCCTGCCAGCTGGCGGCGGAAAAGGCGTCGGCCTGGCGGACGCCCTGCCAGCGGGCAGGAGGCTGCGGCGCGCGCCAGCGCAGCGGGCCCACAGGCGGCGCGGCATACGGAATGCCGCGCCAGATATGGATCCCCTGCTCTGCGCTCCCGGATACGGTTCCCTGGCGGGTTTTCGCCAACGGTTTCGACGGATGTTGCATAACCTGCTCCCTGTAAGGCTGATGCCAGCAGGGTACTGATTTTACAGCAGACCGCAACGTCGTTTGCTGCGCTCCTCCGCCTGTCGGTACAGGGCAAACTCATCCTCCACCGGGCAGCCCAGCGCCGTCTCAAAGGCTTCGCGGCTGGCATTCCCGTGGCTGCGCGCCTGCGTTTCGTTGCCCAGATTAGACTGAAAAATGCCCGCCGCGCTGACCGGTAAAAAATCTTCATAAATAATCGGCTGGGCGACCACCCACCCGCGCTCAATCAGCGGCTGCGGATCGTCCCCCGGGCGAAACGCCTGGCGATGCGCCTCGCCGGCGGGCGTCAGGCGGTAGCGAAACCAGGCCAACCCCTGCTGACGGAGCAGAAATTCGCTGTCGGGGAATTCGCGGAATACCTCCTGCAGATGCAGCTGATGGCTGAGATTGTCCTTTCCTGTCCCTGCCGCCTGCAGCAGTCGGTCGTACAGTGCGCGTCCTTTTGGCGTTAGCGCAATGCCGCGTTGCTCAATTTCGCCAAAGCGGGCGCTGTGGGTGCCTTTATGCTCACCGGCGAACATCACCGGCTCCTCAAGCGCCTTAAAGCTGGTCTGCCGCAGGAGGATCGGGACCTCCCGGCGCGGTGGCCCTTCAATCAGCGCTTTGGGTTCAATACCACACTCGGGCATCAGGGCCTGGGCGCGGTCAATATCCAGCGTCCGCGGCGTGAGGTGATTGATATGGCATCCCGGAAAGCAGACCACATCGGCAATCAGGCGGTGCTCGCGATGCAGAGCATGGTAGGTCTCCTCATCGACGGTGGCATGCCGGTGCCAGCGGAAGGTCTCCAGCGCCTCCTGCACAAACTCGCGCGCGTCGGCAGAGGTGAATTCGCCCTCAGCTTCATACTGCGCAATCAGCGCCAGACAGCGGGGGGTAAAGATTTTGCGCCGGGCAAGGATGGCCTCGGCCCGCTCGCGCAGGGCGCGATTTTCAATCAGCTCCAGGCGCAGCAGCGAGGTGAAAACCCGAAACGGATTGCGCGCCAGCGCGGCATCGTCGATGGGACGAAAGGCCGTGGAATGGACCGGCACGCCGGCCTGTGAGAGATCGTAATAGCTGACGGGATACATCCCCATGATGGCAAACATGCGACGCAGCGTCGCCAGTTCCTCCGCTGTGCCCACGCGGATTGCGCCGTGGCGCTCCACGTTTAAGCGCGCCAGCTCGTCGGCATTGGCCAGTTGTTCATGCAGCTGCGGATTATTTTCCAGTACCGCGAGATTGACGTCAGCCACCAGCTCCAGCAGCGTCCCGTATTGCGGAACTTCCTGCTGGTACATAGCCGACATGGCCTGCGAAAACTGCTCCCGAATCTCATCAGCCGTGATGGTGTTCGCCATGATGTGTTACCTCCAGTGAATACTTCCTGGAGTGTAGGAAAGCTGCCTCCTGGCGGGGGGAAGAATTTACAAACTGTGATGGCGATAACCTGCTTCCGCTAGCAGTCATTGCACAAAACATAACCCACGGTTATGAAAAACACCCGGTAATTTCACTTTAAATTAACAATACATTTACACACACTGTTTCTGGCGACATTACAACAACATGCCCCTCTACCGTCTACACGGAGTACCCGATGAACGACAAATGGTCCCCGCGCGAGGTTATCCATCGCGATTACAGTAGCCACCCGCCCGCTTACGCGCCGGGCTATAAAACCAGCGTCCTGCGCTCACCGAAGAATGCCCTGATCTCCCTGCAGAACTCATTGTCAGAGATCACCGGGCCGGTCTTTAGCCGTGACGATCTGGGCCCTCTGGATAACGATCTTATCCTTAATTACGCCAAAGAAGGCCTGCCGATTGGCGAGCGGATCATTGTGCACGGTTACGTGCGCGATGGTTTTGGCCGACCGATGAAAAACACCCTGGTGGAAGTCTGGCAGGCCAATGCCGGCGGCCGCTACCGACATAAAAAAGATCAGTATCTGGCCCCGATTGACCCGAACTTCGGCGGCTGCGGCCGGGTGCTGACCGATGAAAACGGCTATTACTGTTTTCGCACTATCAAGCCCGGCCCCTACCCGTGGCGTAACCAGGCCAGCGACTGGCGTCCGGCGCATATTCATTTCTCGCTCTCGGGTGAAGCCTGGGCGCAGCGCCTGATCACTCAGATGTATTTCGAAGGCGATCCGCTGATCAAACAGTGCCCGATCGTCCGAACCATTAATAATGACGACGCCGTGCGCACGCTGATCGCCGAGCTGGACATGCACGCCGCCGTACCGCTGGATTGTCTGGCCTACCGCTTTGACCTTGTTCTGCGCGGCCATCGCGCCACGCTGTTTGAAAATCGCACTCAGGGGGCCGCCCGATGAAAGAGTATCTGCCTGAAACCGCCTCGCAGACGGCGGGACCCTATGTTCATATCGGTCTGGCGCCTGACGCCGCGGGCTTTCATATTTTTGAGAAAAACTTTGGCCCGGTCCTCACCACCGCCGATACCACCGGGGAGCGGATCACCATTGAAGGCCGGGTTATCGACGGCTCCGGAACACCGGTCCGTGATGTGCTGCTGGAGATCTGGCAGGCCAACGCCGCAGGACGCTATAACCATCCTGACGACCGTCAGCAGCAGAAAGCTGTCGACCCGGGCTTCCGCGGCTGGGGGCGTACCTGCTCTGATTTCACCTCCGGCGTCTGGCGCTTTGACACCATTAAGCCGGGCCCGGTTGTCGGCCGCGATGGCCGCCTGATGGCGCCGCACGTCAACCTGTGGGTGGTCGCCCGGGGGATCAACATCGGCCTGAACACGCGGATGTATTTCGCCGATGAACATGAGGCCAACGCCAGCGACCCGGTGCTGAATCTGATCGAGTGGGAAGTGAGACGCAAAACCTTAATCGCCGAACGCGAGGTTCGTGGTTCGGAAGTGGTCTATCGCTTCGATATTTATCTGCAGGGCGAAAACGAAACCGTCTTTTTCGATATCTAGCGGCCACGCCGATAAACGCCTTCCCCTCGTCCTGCGGGGGGAAGGCGTTTTAAACCGTGGGGAAAGATCTTGTAATGTAATCAGGTCAAATGTTAATAATATTTTGCTATCTGGTTATCAAATTTAAACAAGGCCGCTTGTCTCTTTCACCGCTGTGTTTTTAACATCATCTACTATGGAAAAAAATGGTCTCTTCAGTCAGCGCATTCGCTTGCGCCATCTACACACCTTCGTGGCCGTCGCTCAACAGGGAACGCTGGGGCGCGCGGCTGAAACTTTAAATCTGAGCCAGCCTGCACTCTCGAAAACGCTTAACGAGCTTGAACAGCTAACCGGTACCCGGCTGTTCGAGCGGGGCCGCCTGGGGGCGCAACTCACCCTGGTCGGCGAACAGTTTCTGACTCATGCCGTTAAGGTACTTGATGCCCTTAACTCAGCGGGTCAGGCGCTGAACCGTAAAGAGGGGCTGAATAACGACATTGTGCGTATCGGCGCGCTGCCTACCGCCGCGCTGGGGATCCTGCCAACGGTGATCGGCCAGTTCCATAAGCAGCAAAAAGACATCACGCTGCAGGTCGCCACCATGAACAACACCATGCTGCTGGCGGGGTTAAAATCCGGGGAGATCGATATCGGTATCGGACGCATGTCCGACCCGGATCTGATGAGTGGACTCAACTATGAACTGCTGTTCCTCGAATCCCTGAAACTGGTGGTTCGCCCGGGACACCCCCTGCTTCAGGAGACCGTGACCCTGAGCCGGGTAATGGAGTGGCCCGTCGTCGTTTCGCCGAAGGGCACCGTACCGCGGCAAAACGCCGAAACGTTGCTCCAGAGCCAGGGCTGTAAAATGCCCGCCGGCTGTATCGAGACCCTCTCGGCTTCGCTGTCACGCCAGCTGACGGTCGATTTTGACTATGTGTGGTTCGTACCTTCCGGAGCGGTGAAAGACGATCTTCGCCGGGGTGTGCTGAGCGCCCTGCCGATTGCCACCCAGGGCGCCGGAGAGCCCATCGGCATTCTGACCCGCGTCGATGCGACGCTCACGCCAGGTACGCAAACCTTGCTCAGCGCCATCCGCAAGTCAATGCCTGCCTGACCCCGCTTTCTCCCCGGTAGCCCTGCCGGGGAGCCTACGTACGTCGATGTGGTGCGACGGACGGCGCAACACATTTAGCAAAATAATCATTTAGTGCGAAATCATTCATTAACAATTGCGTAAATTTCTTTAACAGATCTATCATATCGCGATTTCACCAAATGGTTCATTTGAAATCACATCAAGCAATAAACCTGCGTTTATGAAGGTACAAACCTCTTCATTCAAAAATAAAACAGAAAACACCTGTTTCATTTGGTTCACGATGAAGTGGCGGGAGTGGTTAAGGAGATTACATGGCAACTGGCAACGCGCCGCGCGGATTCCCCCGGATCCTGCAGTGGCTTCTCGCCGGACTGATGCTCATCATCGGTCTGGCTGTGGGTATTCTTGGGGCAAAACTGGCCCTCGTCGGCGGTACACTGTACTTCGCGCTGATGGGCGTGGTCATGGTCATCGCGGCGGTGTTGATTTTCCGCAACCGCCGCGGCGGTATTCTGTTATACGCCGTGGCGTTTATCGCCTCGGTGATCTGGGCGATTAGTGACGCTGGCTGGAGCT
The DNA here is from genome assembly GCF_033100215.1 of Klebsiella sp. w6. NCBI lineage: Bacteria > Pseudomonadati > Pseudomonadota > Gammaproteobacteria > Enterobacterales > Enterobacteriaceae > Klebsiella > Klebsiella sp. w6. The sequence continues at coordinate 2,465,002 of NZ_CP136907.1, read as the reverse complement.
ACTGGCCGCTCTTCTCGCGCCTGTTTGCGCTCGGCGTCCTGGCCTTCCTTGCCGCCCTGGTCTGGCCTTTCCTCGCCAGCCCACCGGCAAAAAAAGGCCCGGCATATGGCGTCGCCGCCGTTCTCGCCGTGGCGCTGGCGGTGAGCTTTGGCTGGATGTTCAAATCCGAACCACTGGTGAGCGCCACTGAAGCGGTGCCAGTGAAGCCCGTCGCGCCGGGCGAACAGCAGAAAAACTGGGCGCACTGGGGTAATACCACCCACGGCGACCGTTTCGCCGCGCTGGACCAAATCAACAAACAGAACGTCAACCAGCTGCAGGTGGCCTGGGTGGCGCATACTGGCGATATCCCGCAGAGCAATGGCTCCGGGGCGGAAGATCAAAACACCCCGCTGCAGATTGGCGATACTCTCTACGTCTGCACCCCTTACAGCAAAGTGCTGGCGCTGGATGTGGACAGCGGAAAAGAGAAATGGCGCTATGACTCCAAATCCTCTTCGCCCAACTGGCAGCGCTGCCGCGGCTTAGGCTATTACGAAGATAGCCAGGCGCAAACCGCGCCAGCGTCAGGCACGCAGCCTGCCGCCTGTTCCCGTCGTCTGTTCCTGCCGACGATCGACGCCCGCCTGATCGCCATTGATGCCGATACCGGCAAACTGTGCGAAAGCTTCGGCGATGGCGGTATTGTCGACCTCAGCGTCGGCATGGGTGAAGTGAAAGCGGGCTACTATCAGCAGACCTCCACCCCGCTGGTAGCGGGCAATGTGGTAGTGGTGGGCGGCCGCGTCGCGGATAACTACTCCACCGGCGAACCGCCGGGCGTGGTCCGCGCGTTTGACGTCCACACCGGCAAACTGGCGTGGGCGTGGGATCCCGGCAATCCAGCGCTGACCGGTGTTCCGCCGGAAGGCCAGACCTATACGCGCGGTACGCCAAACGTCTGGTCGGCGATGTCCTACGACGCGAAGCTGAATCTGATCTATCTGCCAACCGGCAACGCCACGCCAGATTTCTTTGGCGGCGAGCGTACCGCGCTGGACGATAAATACAGCTCCTCTATCGTGGCTGTGGATGCCACCACCGGCCAGGTGCGCTGGCACTTCCAGACCACGCACCACGACCTGTGGGACTTTGACCTGCCGTCTCAGCCGCTGCTGTACGACCTGCCTGACGGCAAGGGCGGTACCACCCCGGTGCTGGTGCAGACCAGCAAGCAGGGCATGATCTTTATGCTCAACCGCGAGACCGGCGAGCCGGTGGCCAAAGTGGAAGAGCGTCCGGTACCGGCGGGCAACGTCAAAGGTGAACGCTACTCTCCGACGCAACCTTACTCGGTAGGGATGCCGATGATCGGCAACCAGACGTTGACCGAATCCGATATGTGGGGGGCGACACCGATCGACCTGCTGCTGTGCCGTATTCAGTTCAAAGAGATGCGCCATCAGGGCGTCTTTACCCCGCCAGGTGAAGACCGTTCCCTGCAGTTCCCGGGCTCGCTCGGCGGCATGAACTGGGGCAGCGTTTCGGTGGATCCGAACAACAGCCTGATGTTCGTCAACGATATGCGTCTGGGTCTCGCCAACTATATGGTGCCGCGCGCGAAGGTGGCGAAAGACGCCAGCGGGATCGAGATGGGCATCGTGCCGATGGAAGGTACGCCGTTTGGCGCCATGCGCGAACGTTTCCTGTCGCCGCTGGGCATTCCGTGCCAGAAACCGCCGTTCGGCACCATGTCCGCGGTGGATCTGAAAACCGGGAAACTGGTGTGGCAGGTACCGGTTGGCACCGTAGAAGATACCGGGCCGCTGGGGATCCGGATGCACATGCCCATTCCGATCGGCATGCCGACCCTTGGCGCGTCGCTGTCGACGCAGTCCGGACTGCTGTTCTTCGCCGGTACCCAGGATTTCTACCTGCGCGCCTTTGATACCGCGAACGGGAAAGAGATCTGGAAATCGCGTCTGCCGGTCGGTAGCCAGTCCGGCCCGATGACCTACGTCTCACCGAAAACCGGTAAGCAGTACATTATTATCAATGCTGGCGGCGCCCGTCAGTCACCGGATCGCGGCGATTACATCATCGCCTACGCGCTCCCGGATCATCACTGATCGACCTAAGCAAAAGGGCCCATCCGGGCCCTTTTTTATCGGTGACGATACGCCATCAGCGTTAGCGATTACTGGTCGCCAAAGTGGATCACGGTGCGAATCGATTTGCCTTCATGCATCAGATCAAAGGCCTCGTTAATCTGCTCCAGCGGCAGGCGATGGGTAATAAACGGGTCGAGGCGAATTTTACCAGCCATGGCGTCCTCCACCATTCCCGGCAGCTGACTGCGCCCTTTCACGCCGCCGAAGGCGGAACCGCGCCACACGCGGCCGGTTACCAGCTGGAACGGACGGGTCTTGATCTCCTGGCCAGCACCGGCTACGCCGATGATCACGCTCTCACCCCAGCCTTTATGGCAGCACTCCAGCGCCGCGCGCATCACGTTGACATTGCCGATGCACTCGAAGCTGAAATCCACCCCGCCGTCGGTCAGTTCGACAATCACATCCTGAATCGGCTTATCGTAGTCGTTCGGGTTGATAAAGTCGGTTGCGCCCATCTCTTTGGCGAGGGTGAACTTATCCGGGTTGGTATCGACCGCCAGAATGCGTCCGGCCTGCGCCTGCACCGCGCCCTGGATCACCGCCAGGCCAATGCCGCCCAGACCAAAGACCGCGACGCTATCCCCGGGCTTGACCTTCGCCGTGTTGTGCACTGCGCCGATACCGGTGGTGACACCGCAGCCCAGCAGGCACACTTTATCCAGCGGCGCCTGCGGATTGACTTTCGCCAGCGAGATCTCGGCGCAAACCGTATATTCGCTGAAGGTGCTGGTGCCCATATAGTGATAAATCGGTTCGCCGTTATAGGAGAAACGGGTGGTGCCGTCCGGCATCAACCCTTTGCCCTGGGTGGCGCGCACCGCCTGACAGAGATTGGTTTTACCCGACTTACAGAACTTGCACTCGCCGCATTCGGCGGTATACAGCGGGATCACGTGGTCGCCCGGCTTAAGGCTGGTGACGCCCTCGCCCACTTCCACGACAATCCCGCCGCCTTCATGGCCCAGTACCGCCGGGAAAACACCTTCCGGATCGTCGCCGGAGAGGGTGAAGGCATCGGTGTGGCACACGCCGGTGTGGGTGATTTTCACCAGAACTTCGCCTTTCTTCGGCGGCGCGACGTCAATCTCAACGATTTTTAACGGCTGGCCAGGGCCAAAGGCAACTGCTGCGCGTGATTTCATAACTGTCTCTTCCTCGTCGTGATGTTATTTTAAATAGGATCGTAGCAGATGACCGACCTCTGCCATTCTCGCGGCCCGCTGGTCCGGGGTGGTCTCGCCGCTAACCAGCTCGTCCTGCAGGTGGATCTCCACCATTTCGCCCATCAGGCCATTTGCCGCACCGCGAATCGAGGCAATCTGCTGCAGGATTGTCATGCAGGGTTCGCCGGACTCCAGCGCGCGCTCGAGGGCCTCGACCTGGCCGCGGATGCGGCGTACGCGACTGAGCGCCCGTTTTTTATCTTCAGGTGAATGTGGCACGATTACGCCTCCGCATCATATAGGGGGGTATACTATATTTTATTACCCATAAAGGCAAAAAAAACCCCGTCGCGGGACGGGGTCAGGCAAAAAGGGTAACGATCATTTAGCGCTTACGAGGCATCATCCGCAGCAGGGTATTATCTTTCCACCAGTAATGATGGACCAGCGCGGCAAGGGCATGCAGGCCAATGACGAAGTACCCGGCGTTGGCTAACCATTCATGGATCGCCTTCAGGGTATCCACCCGCTCAAAATCGCTCTGTGGGGCATACGGCATGGTCAGGCCAAAGGCGTACCAGGGATTTCCGCGCCAGTACATCATCACCATCCCGATCAGCGGCAAGGCAATAAATAGCAGATAGATAACCAGATGGCCGAGATGAGCAAAACCGGTCATCATCGGCGACGGTTTCGGCACGATCGGCGGCGCTGGCGACTTCAGCCGCACCAGCAAACGCGCCACCATCAGCGCGCAGATGGTGATCCCGCAGGAGACATGAATCATATTAATCAGCGGCCGGTCACTACGGGGAAAAAATCCACGTAGCTCCATTGCCGCATAAGCCACCACCACCAGCAAAAAGACCAACCAGTGAATACCGATCTGCAGGCCCGAATATTTATCGCGCATGGAATTTCCTTAATGGAAAGAGTGATATCGCCAACATAGCGGCCTTCTCTTAAATTTTCATTAACCTTTACGTTGAATTAACAATTGATTACCGCATTGCGCCGACCCGGGAAGGCGCAGCATGCCCCGACGTGCTGAAGCGAACAGGCAACCGGCAGTCGGTACGCTATTACAAAATTAAACAGTTTTGTCACCTTCCACCGCCCTGTCCTTCTCTATAGTAGAGAGCATCTGTCGAGCCACGTTGCGCATGGAGATGAGAATGAAGAAAATCGGCTTACCGCTATTGTTGCTGGCGTCGCTGGCTGTCCCGGCTTCCGCTGCGGACTGCCAGCCTAACGGCATTGGCGGATCATTTTGCATAAACGATGATGGCACCACCACCGACACGGTACCGAATGAAGTGAATGGTATGGATACTTACTCAAACAATGGCGGGTATACCAGCTCCCTACCCGATCAGTCGGGGGCCGATGAAGCGCTGGAAGGCTCGACGATGTCGACGCAACAGGATACGGTCGCCAGCAGCGGCCAGGGCGATAGCGCGCTGGCTGGCCGCGACTGGCATGCACCGTCCAATCTCAATGATGGCGCCGCCACCTCCAGCATGAGTCTGCTGGATAAACCCTGAGATCGGATGCTAAGCGAGACTCCAGCCTGCGGCGCCGATAGCGACGGCGAACAGCAGGCAGGCCAGCGCCGTTTTACGTAACAGCATGGTATAGAATGAAATCGCAACGCCAATAAAGACCACAATCAGAATCGGCCACATGCTTAATAGCAGCAGCAGAAAACCCTCAATATTGTTATGGATTACGCTCTCCACATCCGCATCCTTGCCTCATCGTCGATAAAGTAAGCAGAATTTAATATGTAACATGAATACATTCAAATAAAATATAAATGCAAATTATTATGCACAGCATTCTGCGGCGGACGGAGGCTCGCCTGTCTCGGCGTCCTGGGGGTGCCATCAGGAGCCGCCACGAAAAGAGACGTCAGGATGGTTCCAGGACCACTTAGTGGTACGCTCGTACTCTTGCTGGGATCGCGCTCCCCTTCAGACCTTCATTCGCCGCTGATATCCGACACTACGCGCCGGCGATGGCAGTCGCCTGGTTGCAGTTTATCCCCCTGAGCGGAACGCACATCCAGATACTGAAGCGGCTGACCGTGTTCGTTATCCAGCAGGACAGAATAGGTTTCCCCCTGATCAAACATATAACGCTCTCCCCATTGCCGCATCGCCACAACAATGGGAAACACAGATCTCCCCTTTTCAGTCAGGACGTATTCCTTGTAGGCGCTGCCATCCGATGCCGGTAAAATCGCGAAAATACCGATATCGACCAGGTGCTTCAGCCGCGAGGCAAGGATATTTTTGGCCAGCCCTAGATTCTTTTGAAACTCGCTGAATCGCCGCACATCGTCAAATGCCTCGCGAATAATCATCAGGCACCAGCGTTCTCCAATTGATTCCAGCGTTCTTGCCACCGGACATTCACTGGTTCTGAGTGATTCCTGTTTCGCCATCTGCGTGCTCTCCGTCTATCAGTCTGCTGTTGCCAGCTTAATCTCCCCTCGTAGCAGTTGCAAAAGAAAACCACTATGGCTAGTTTTATAAGCATACTAGTTTTAAAAAGCAACCAGAGTGCAGGCCTCTTATGAAATGCAAGGCAAGTTTGTGTACCGAGCACGAGATCCCGACCGCGTCCGCCCCTGTCACGATGCTGACTGCGGGGATAACGGCGCTGTTTTCATTGACCTGCGCGCTGGCGGTAGCCAACGTTTATTCAGCTCAGCCTTTACTCGACTCGATGGCGGTCAGCCTGAAGGTGTCGCCCGGTATGATTGGCAGCGTCGTCACGGCAACGCAGGCGGGCTATGCCATTGGTTTGCTGTTCCTGGTTCCGCTCGGGGACGGGTTGAACCGTAAATACGTGGTGTTGACTCAGCTGTTGCTGTCAGTGGCGGCGTTAGTCGTGGCAGGGTTATCCCCTAATATCGCGATCCTGCTGGGTGCCATGCTGATCGTCGGGCTGATGGCCGTGGTGGTGCAGTTGATGGTGGCGTGGGTGGCGATACTGGCGACGCCGCAGAAACGAGGTCAGGCGGTAGGTACCCTGACCAGCGGCATTGTTTCAGGCATTCTGTTATCTCGTTTTATATCAGGGGCGATCGCTGATATCGCCGGCTGGCGAGCCGTTTATCTCACGGCTGCCTGTCTGATGTTGTTGATTGCCGGCGTCGTCTGGAAAGTCATGCCTTCGCCCCCGCCGCAGCCGCAAAAGCCCACTTATCTATCCTTACTGAAGTCAGTTTTTCAGCTGTATCTCACTGAACCGCAACTGAGAAAGCGCGGGATCCTGGCGCTGCTGATCTTCGCCGCTTTCAGCATGCTGTGGACGACCATGGTCATGCCGCTCACCGCTCTTTCCCTGTCGCACACCCAGACAGGGATGTTTGGCTTAGCCGGCATCGCTGGCGTGCTGGCCGCCTCAAGGGCGGGCAGATGGGCTGACCAGGGATGGGCGCAGCGCACGACCGGCCTGGCGCTGGCGCTGCTGGCGCTCTCCTGGCTGCCTATCGCCTGTGCCGAAACCTCTCTGCTCTGGCTGATAGCGGGCGTTATCGCACTGGACTTTGCGGTGCAGGCCGTTCATGTCACCAACCAGAGTCTGATTATTGCCGCCAGGCCTGCAGCGGCAAGCCGCCTGGTTGGGGCTTACATGTGTTTTTATTCGCTGGGCAGCGCGGCAGGCGCTATCGTCGCCACCCAGCTCTATTCTCACTGGGGATGGCAGGCGGTTTGCCTTGCCGGCGCCGCGGTCAGCGCCTGTGCTTTTCTGGTCTGGTCAGGATCGCGTCAATCATGAACGTCGTGCTCGCTGTAAAATGGCGCAGCGAAAAAGAGCGGAAAAGTGACCAGAGAAGCCCCAGCTGTTTGTATCGAATGGATTTTTTCAATGCTTTTAAACAGTTATGTACATGTTGTATAATGACGTGCACTTTAACTAAAAAAAGAGTGCGACCATGATTGATTCTTCATTGCCATTAACCGACATTCACCGCCACCTTGACGGTAACATCCGGGCCCAAACCATCCTCGATCTTGGCCGCGAGTTTAATATCGCCCTTCCCGCTTCCACCCTCGACACGCTGCGTCCCCACGTCCAGGTCACCAGCCTTGAGCCCGATCTGGTCAGTTTTCTTGCCAAGCTCGACTGGGGGGTAAAAGTCCTTGCCTCACTGGAAGCCTGCCGTCGCGTGGCATACGAGAACGTCGAAGACGCCGCGCGCAATGGCCTGCACTACGTTGAGCTGCGCTTCTCTCCCCGCTATATGGCGATGACCCACCAGCTTCCTGTCGACGGCGTAGTAGAGGCAGTGATCGCGGGCGTACGTGAAGGCAGCCGCGATTTTCAGGTCGACGCCCGCCTGATCGGCATTCTGAGCCGCACCTTCGGTGAAGCGGCCTGTCAGGAAGAGCTGGCGGCGCTGCTCGCTCACCGCGAGGGCATCACCGCGCTGGATCTGGCCGGTGATGAGCTGGGCTTCCCGGGCACGCTGTTCCTCAACCATTTTAATCAGGCCCGCGACGCTGGCTGGCATATTACCGTCCACGCTGGCGAAGCGGCCGGACCGGAAAGTATCTGGCAGGCCATCCGCGAGCTGGGCGCGGAGCGCATCGGTCATGGGGTCAAAGCGGTAGAGGATCCGGCCCTGATGGACTACCTGGCCGAACATCAGATCGGCATTGAATCATGCCTGACCTCGAATGTACAAACCAGCACCGTGGCTTCGCTGGCCCAGCATCCACTGAAGCAGTTCCTTGAGCACGGCGTGCTGGCGAGCCTCAACACTGACGATCCGGCGGTGCAGGGCGTCGATATCATTCACGAGTACACCGTGGCGGCGCCGGCGGCGGGCCTGAGCCGGGAGCAGATCCGTCAGGCACAGATCAACGGTCTGACCCAGGCGTTTCTGAGCGAACAGGAAAAAGCCGCTCTCATTCAGCGGGTGGCGAAAGGTTGATCACCGGCCCGGCGGCAGCGCTGCCGGGCTCCCCCTCACACCAGGCTGAGCGTGGCGCGATGTCTGGCCGACTCGATACCCAGCTCAATCAACGTCATGATCTGAATCGCCTCGCTGGCCGGGACCGGGTTTTCTCCCTCCCCGTTAAGCGCATCGCGAATGGCGGCATAGTAGGCGGGATAGTTGCCCGGCAGCGTCAGCCATGTCTCCTCGCTTCGTTCGTCGCCTTCGGCGCGGGTCAGAGTACCGTCGCGCATATCATACCCCCAGTCCTCCTGCGGCAGTCGTTCACCGTTTTTTAGCCGTTCCTCCTGAGGATCAAGGCCGAACTTAATATAGCTGGCCCGCGAGCCGTGGACGATAAAGCGCGCGCTCTCCGCCGCAGCGAGCAATGTGCCATGCAGCACCACCCGCCGCTGGGGATAGGCCAGCACGGCATGAAAATAGTCGGTGGATTGCGCGCCGGGGCGAAGTTGAGCGAGATCGACTGTGATACTCACCGGCAGGCCAAAGAGCACCACCGCTTGATCGAGCAGATGTGGCCCCAGATCGTACCAAATGCCACTTCCGGGACCACCCTGCTCACGCCAGCGCTGACGCACCTGGGGGCGGAAGCGATCGAAATGCGACTCAAAGTAACACACTTCCCCCAGCTGACCTTCGTTAATTAACGCCCTGACGGTTAAGAAGTCACTGTCCCAGCGGCGGTTATGAAACACCGACAGCACCCGGCCGCAATGCTTCGCCAGACTCTCCAGCTCGCGTGCTTGTGACAGTGTCACGGTAAAGGGTTTATCCACCACCACATGTTTGCCCGCTTCCAGCGCCGCTTTCGCCAGCGGAAAGTGGGTATCGTTCGGGGTGGCGATGACCACCAGCTCAATATCAGGATCGTTGAGCAAGTCCTTTGCCGCACTCACCACCCTGACCCCCGGCCAGTCGGCATGGACTTTGCCAGCCTCGCTGCTGGAGACCCTCGTCAGCGCCATGCCCGGCGTGCCGCCGATCAGCGGCGCGTGAAACGTTTTGCTGGCGTAACCGTAGCCTATCAGCCCTACCCGGATCGCGTCACTCATGTTACCGCCTCACTTATTCAGCTAATGTCAATATCGCATAGATGAGAATAATCTTACAAACAATGAGCAAAATTTATCATTTGATTCACAGCTGTTTTCCCGCATGCGTGCAAAATCAGACAGATACCCCTTGTGATCTGCTCACCATGGAGTAACATTTCCCACTGTGTTCAAAGGATACTGAAGTGTTATGACGACTGTTTTTACCCGTATTGTAGAACTTATTGGCTGGATTGTTTTTGGGATTTCCGCACTGCTTTTGGTTATCGCCCACCATATTGATAACTACCAGTCGCCACCGCCAGCGGATGTGGTGCAGACAAAGTAGCGCCGCCGTGAAACAGTGACCCGCCTCGCAACTGTGCAACCGGTTTCAGAAACCGGTTGCACAGCTATCCTTGCTTTGATTACACTCCCTCTATCATCAGACTGGGAGCTTTTTCATGGCCGCTTTTCCGCACAATTTTTTATGGGGTGCCGCTACCGCAGCGTATCAGGTTGAAGGTGGGCACGACGCAGACGGTAAAGGACCGTCAATCTGGGACATCTACTCTCACCTGCCGGGTACCACCTTTGAAGGCACCACCGGCGATGTCGCAGTCGACCACTATCACCGTTTTCGCGAAGACGTTGCGTTAATGGCCGAAATGGGCCTGCAAAGTTATCGATTCTCCATCTCCTGGCCCCGGCTGCTGCCCGCCGGGCGCGGCGAAGTGAATGAAGCCGGCGTACAGTTTTACAGCGATCTGATCGACGAACTGCTGGCGCACAATATTGAGCCGATGATCACCCTCTATCACTGGGACCTGCCGCAGGCCCTGCAGGATGAGGGTGGCTGGGAAGCACGCACTACCGCCGAGGCCTTCGCCGAGTACGCCCGCCTGTGCTATGCGCGCTTTGGTTCACGGGTGAAGCTGTGGGCGACCTTTAACGAAACCATCGTGTTCATTGGTCACGGCTACATTAATGGTCTGCATCCCCCGGCGGTGCGCGATCCGGCGCGTGCCATTCAGGCCTGTCATCACGTGTTTATCGCCCATGCGCTGGCGGTCAAGGCATTCCGCGAGATGAATGTGGCGGGCGAGATTGGCTTCGTCAATGTGCTACAGCCGCATACTCCGCTCACCGACAGTGAGGCGGACAAAAAAGCCACCGAACTGGCTGACGCCATCCACACCCACTGGCTTTACGACCCGGTACTGAAAGGCACCTATCCTGCCGCCCTGCTGGCGCAGACCCAGGCTCTGTGGGGGGTACCGCGCTTTGCCCCGGACGATGACACACTACTGCGCGAGAATCGCTGTGACTTTATCGGGCTGAATTACTATCGCCGGGAAACGGTGTCCGCCCAGCCGCCCAACATCCCCACCGGTGGCGAACCTGGCGTGGAGGGGTTGTTCTATTTCGTGCGTAATCCGCAGAGCACCTATACCGAATGGGGATGGGAAATCTGGCCGCAGGGGCTGACGGACGGCATTATGATGATCAAGGAACGCTATGGCGATATCCCGATCTATATCACCGAAAATGGCCTGGGAGCGAAAGACCCGATAATTGCCGGAGAAGTGGTCGACGATCCGCGAATCGACTACCTGAGCAGCCATATTGGCGCCCTGGAAAAGGCGCTGGCGCTGGGGGCGGATGTGCGCGGCTATTATCCCTGGTCGTTTATCGATCTGCTGAGCTGGCTCAACGGGTATCAAAAGCAGTACGGCTTTGTCTATGTCGATCACCAGCAAAATCTGGCACGCAAACGAAAGAAGAGTTTTTATTGGTACAAATCTGTTATTGCCAGTCACGGCGAACAGCGTTAATCTTCTCTTGCGGGCGCCATTCGGCGCCCGGTCTGGTTTTAGAATATTCTTAAACTTCTCCCTGCTCTTCAAGGTCGGCTCTCGCCCCTTGTCATGGGTTTATATAACCTGAATCATTCCACCCGGCCCCATTCAGAAGGCGCCGTTGGTTGAGAGTAGGTTTAGTGAATGCTGATAATATTCAACATAATTATTCCGATTATAAAATGGATACGAAAATGACCGTTCTGGACTATTTATTAAAATTCCGCAAAATCAGTTCGCTCGAAAGTCTTGAAAAACTATTTGATCACCTTAACTACTCCCTGACCGACACCGAAGAGATCGTGAATATGTATCGTGCGGCCGACCACCGCCGGGCAGAGCTGGTCTCCGGTGGTAAATTGTTCGATGTGGGCCAGGTGCCTAAATCCGTTTGGCGATTCGTGCAGTAAGGCTGTCATCCTTCACGCCAGTTGCTTATACTTCCCGGCCTGATTTTCATTACTGGCGTTGAATAGGGGAGTAACATGACGTCTCAATCTGCAGAACGCATTGGCGGATGGCTGCTGGCACCGCTGGCCTGGTTGCTGGTGGCGCTGCTGAGCGCCTCCTTATCGCTGCTGTTTTTTGCTAATGCTCTCATGTCGACGCAGACGTATGCCCTGCTCCGCGCCATGAGCACCGGACATCTGGCGCTGTGGCTCGCTTCGCTGCTGTTTGCCGTAGCCATGTGGTATTACACGCTCTGGCTGACCATCGCGTTCTTTAAGCGGCGCTCGCTGGTCCCTAAGCACTATATTATCTGGCTGCTCATCACCCTGCTGCTGGCGATAAAGGCATTTGCCTTCTCTCCCGTCTCGGATGTCCTTGCTTTGCGCCAGCTGCTGTTTCCACTCTTGGCTGCCGCGCTCCTGGCGCCCTATTTTCGCCGTTCCCAGCGGGTAAAGCGGACCTTTGTTCATCCGTAATAACCCCACACTTAACCTGTTGTCGCCGGTATCGTTTTATTCGATAATAAGCGGCTTTTTTTCGTTTCAGGTCGCATGATGGCTGATTATTTACTGCTCTTTATTGGTACAGTCCTGGTCAATAACTTCGTTCTGGTGAAGTTTCTTGGTCTGTGCCCGTTTATGGGGGTTTCCAAAAAGCTGGAAACCGCAATGGGGATGGGGCTTGCCACCACCTTCGTGATGACGCTGGCCTCTATATGCGCCTGGCTGATTGATACCTGGATCCTTATCCCCTTAAATCTGGTCTATTTACGCACGCTGGCCTTTATTCTGGTCATCGCCGTGGTGGTTCAGTTCACTGAAATGGTCGTGCGTAAAACCAGCCCGGCGCTCTATCGCCTGCTGGGTATTTTTCTGCCGCTGATCACCACCAACTGTGCCGTACTCGGGGTGGCGCTGCTGAATATTAATCTGGGGCACAATTTCCTGCAGTCCGCGCTGTACGGCTTTGCCGCCGCCGTCGGTTTCTCGCTGGTGATGGTGCTGTTCGCGGCGATCCGCGAACGCCTGGTGGTGGCCGATGTGCCCGCGCCGTTTCGCGGTAATGCCATCGCATTGATTACCGCCGGTTTAATGTCTCTGGCCTTTATGGGCTTTAGTGGTTTGGTGAAGTTGTAATGAGCGCAGTCTGGATAGCCGTGATCGCCATCAGCCTGTTAGGGCTGATTTTCGGCTTAATACTGGGGTATGCCTCCCGCCGTTTCGCGGTGCAGGACGACCCGGTGGTGGAAAAAATTGATGAACTGTTGCCGCAGAGCCAGTGCGGGCAATGCGGCTACCCCGGCTGTCGTCCCTATGCGGAAGCTATTGGTGCCCAGGGTGAAAAAATTAACCGCTGTGCGCCGGGTGGCGAAGCCGTAATGTTAAAAATCGCCGCCTTACTGAACGTCGACCCGCAGCCGGTCGATGGCGATGAACAGGAGGCGGAGCCAGTTCGTATGCTCGCGGTAATCGACGAGCCGAACTGCATTGGCTGCACCAAATGCATCCAGGCGTGTCCGGTGGATGCGATTGTCGGGGCAACCCGCGCCATGCATACCGTGATGAACGACCTGTGCACCGGTTGTAATCTGTGCGTAGCCCCCTGCCCGACCCAGTGCATTTCGCTCGTTCCGGTGGCGACCACCCCGGAAACCTGGAAATGGGATCTCCATGCGATCCCGGTGCGCAATATTCCTGTGGAACAACATGTTTAAGTTATTTTCCGCTTTCCGAAAAGATAAAGTCTGGGATTTTAACGGCGGTATTCATCCGCCCGAAATGAAAACCCAGTCTAACGGTACCCCACTGCGCCAGGTGTCCCTGCCGCAGCGCCTTATCATTCCGCTCAAGCAGCATATTGGCGCCGAAGGCGAACTGTGCGTCAAGGTGGGCGATCGGGTGCTGCGCGGCCAGCCGTTGACCCGCGGATGGGGAAGAATGCTGCCCGTACACGCCCCGACCTCCGGTACCGTTACCGCCATCGCCCCGCACACCACCGCTCATCCTTCGGGGCTGGCGGAGATGAGCGTGATCATTGACGCCGACGGCGAAGACCGCTGGATTGAGCGCGATGGCTGGAGTGATTATCAGGTCCGCACGCGCGAAGCGCTTATCGAACGCATTCATCAGTTTGGCGTCGCAGGCCTCGGCGGCGCCGGTTTCCCCACCGGCAGCAAACTGCGCGGCGGCGGCGATAAAATTAAGACGCTGATTATTAACGCCGCCGAATGCGAACCCTATATCACGGCGGACGACCGCCTGATGCAGGACTGCGCCGCGCAGATTGTCGACGGGATCCGCATCCTCGCGCATATTCTGCAGCCTGACGAAGTGCTGATCGGCATTGAAGACAATAAACCGCAGGCCATTTCGATGCTGCGGGCGGTGCTCTGCGACGCCCATGGCATCTCGCTGCGCGTGATCCCCACTAAATACCCCTCCGGTGGGGCCAAGCAGCTTACCCAAATTCTCACCGGCAAGCAGGTACCGCACGGCGGTCGTTCGTCGGATATTGGCGTGCTGATGCAGAACGTGGGGACGGCCTATGCGATAAAACGCGCGGTGATTGACGGCGAGCCGTTAACGGAGCGCGTGGTCACCCTGACCGGCGAGGCGGTCTCGCGGCCGGGCAACGTCTGGGCGCGCCTTGGTACACCGGTTCGCCATCTGCTTAACGACGCCGGCTTCTGCGCCAGCGCCGAGCCAATGGTGATCATGGGCGGCCCGCTGATGGGCTTTACCCTGCCGGGGCTGGATGTCCCGGTGGTGAAGATCACCAACTGTCTGCTGGCGCCTTCCGCCAGCGAGATGGGCGAGCCGCAGGAAGAGAAAGGCTGCATTCGCTGCAGCGCCTGCGCCGACGCCTGTCCGGCCGATCTGCTGCCGCAGCAGCTGTACTGGTTCAGCAAAGGCCAGCAGCACGATAAAGCCACCGCGCACAATCTGGCGGACTGCATAGAATGCGGCGCCTGCGCGTGGGTTTGCCCAAGCAATATTCCGCTGGTGCAGTACTTCCGTCAGGAGAAAGCGGAGATCAGCGCGATTCGCCAGGAAGAGCAGCGCGCCGCAGAAGCTAAAGCGCGATTCGAAGCCCGACAGGCGCGCCTGGAGCGTGAAAAAGCCGCCCGCGCCGAACGGCATAAAAAAGCCGCCGTTCAGCCTGCTGCCAAAGATCAGGATGCGATTAACGCCGCCCTCGCCCGGGTACGCGACAAACAGCGTGATGCCGCGCAACCGATCGTGATTCAGTCTGGCGCCAAACCGGATAACAGCGAGGCGATCGCTGCACGCGAAGCGCGGAAGGCCGAAGCCCGGGCACGCAAGGCACAGCAGCAGGCCGCGTCGGTGGAAACCCTGTCGACCGACGCAGCAGATCCACGCAAGGCGGCGGTGGAAGCCGCTATCGCCCGCGCCAAAGCGCGTAAAGCCGAACAGCAGGCCGCGCCGGTGGAAGCCCCGGTAGCCGAGCCGGTCGACCCGCGTAAAGCCGCGGTGGAAGCCGCCATCGCCCGCGCCAAAGCGCGCAAAGCCGAACAGCAGGCCGCACAACCGGATCTCGCGTCAGCCGCAGCCAATGACGACCCACGCAAAGCGGCCGTCGCCGCGGCGATCGCCCGCGTTCAGGCGCGTAAAGCAACACAGCAGGCAGTTAACGAGGAATAAATGGTTTTCAGAATCGCAAGCTCCCCCTATACCCATAACCAGCGGCAGACCTCGCGTATTATGCTGCTGGTGCTGCTCGCCGCCGTGCCTGGCATTGTGGTCCAGACCTGGTTTTTCGGCTGGGGTACCGTACTGCAGATTGTCCTCGCCGCATTGACGGCCTGGGCAACGGAAGCCGCTATTCTCAAACTGCGCAAACAGCATATTGTGGCGACCCTGAAGGACAACTCCGCCCTGCTCACTGGCCTGTTGCTGGCGGTGAGTATTCCGCCGCTGGCCCCCTGGTGGATGGTGGTGCTCGGCACTGCCTTTGCCGTGGTGATCGCCAAGCAGCTGTACGGTGGATTAGGCCATAACCCCTTCAACCCGGCGATGATCGGCTACGTCGTGCTGTTGATTTCATTTCCGGTACAGATGACCTCCTGGCTGCCTTCATATGAAATTGCCGCCCAGGTTCCGGCGTTCAGCGATGTGCTGCAGATGATCTTCACCGGGCATACCGCCGCCGGGGGCGACATGGCCAGCCTGCGACTGGGTATCGACGGCGTCAGCCAGGCCACCCCGCTGGATACCTTTAAAACCTCTCTGCATGCCGGGCATAGCGTCCAGCAGGTGCTGCAATTGCCGGTTTACGGTGGCGTACTGGCGGGCCTCGGCTGGCAGTGGGTGAATATCGCCTGGCTGGCGGGCGGTCTGTTCCTGCTGTGGCAGAAAGCGATCCGCTGGCATATTCCGGTCAGCTTTCTCCTTAGCCTTGGGCTGTGTGCCACCCTCGGCTGGTTATTCTCGCCGCAAAGCCTGGCGTCGCCGCAGATGCATTTGTTCTCTGGCGCCACCATGCTCGGTGCTTTCTTTATTCTGACCGACCCGGTGACGGCTTCAACAACCAACCGCGGCCGCCTGATCTTCGGCGCCCTCGCCGGCCTGCTGGTGTGGCTTATTCGCAGCTTCGGCGGTTACCCGGATGGCGTGGCATTTGCCGTTCTGCTGGCGAATATTACCGTGCCGCTGATCGATTATTACACGCGCCCGCGCGTGTACGGCCACCGTTGAGAGAGCGATGATGTTAAAAACGATGCGAAAACACGGCGTCACGCTGGCGCTGTTTGCCGCCGGTTCCACCGGGCTGACGGCGGCGATCAATGAACTGACGAAAAGCACTATCGATCAGCAGGCGGCCCTGCAGCAGAAAGCGTTATTTGATCAGGTCTTACCCGCCGACCGCTATAATAACGATCTGCTCAAGAGCTGCTATCTGGTCAGCGCCCCGGCGCTGGGCAAAGGCCAGCATAAAGTGTGGATAGCCAAAAATAACGACCAGCCGATCGGCGCGGTGATGGAAGCCACCGCGCCAGATGGCTATTCCGGGGCAATACAGCTGTTGGTTGCTGCCGATTTTAGCGGCACGGTCCTCGGCACCCGCGTGACCGAGCATCATGAAACGCCGGGCCTGGGCGATAAAATCGAGCTTCGCCTGTCGGACTGGATCACCCATTTTGCCGGGAAAGTCATCCACGGTCAGGGCGACAGCCATTGGGCGGTCAAAAAAGACGGCGGCGATTTTGACCAGTTCACCGGCGCCACCATCACCCCCCGGGCGGTGGTCAATGCCGTTAAGCGCGCAGGCCTGTATGCACAAACGCTGCCTGCGCAACTTCCTGAATTCACCGCCTGTGGAGAATGACCATGAGCGAAGTTAAAGACGTCATCGTCCAGGGCCTGTGGAAAAATAACTCCGCCCTGGTTCAGCTGTTAGGGATGTGCCCTCTGCTGGCGGTCACCTCGACCGCCACCAACGCCCTCGGGCTGGGTCTGGCGACCACCCTGGTGCTAACCTTAACCAACCTGACCATCTCCAGCCTGCGCCGCTGGACGCCGGCGGAGATCCGGATCCCCATCTACGTGATGATCATCGCCTCGGTGGTGAGCGTCGTGCAGATGCTGATCAACGCCTATGCCTTCGGCCTCTATCAGTCGCTGGGGATTTTCATCCCGCTTATTGTGACCAACTGCATCGTGGTCGGCCGCGCCGAAGCCTTTGCCGCCAAAAAAGGGCCGGCGCTGTCGGCACTGGATGGCTTTTCTATCGGCATGGGCGCCACCTGCGCGATGTTTGTGTTGGGCTCCCTGCGCGAGATCCTTGGCAATGGCACCCTGTTTGACGGCGCCGACAGCCTGCTTGGTAGTTGGGCAAAGGTGCTGCGCATCGAGGTTTTCCATACGGATACCCCCTTCCTGCTGGCTATGCTGCCGCCAGGCGCCTTTATTGGCCTCGGCATGATGCTGGCGGTAAAATACCTCATCGATGAACGTAGCAAGCAGCGGAAGGCGCAAGCGGCCCGGGCCGTTTCTGTCGCCCCGTCTGACGTGACAGGGAAAGCGTAACATGAACAAAGCCAAACGCCTGGCGATCCTCACCAGGCTGCGGGAAAACGATCCCCACCCCACTACCGAACTGCATTTCAGTTCGCCGTTCGAGTTGCTGATTGCCGTTCTGCTTTCTGCGCAGGTCACCGATGTCAGCGTCAACAAAGCGACAGCCAAACTCTATCCGGTGGCCAATACGCCCGCAGCGATGCTGGCGCTGGGGGTGGATGGGGTGAAATCGTATATCAAGACTATCGGCCTGTTTAACAGCAAAGCGGAAAACGTCATCAAAACCTGCCGCATCCTGCTGGAGCAGCACAACGGCGAGGTGCCGGAAGACAGAGCGGCGCTGGAGGCGCTGCCCGGCGTGGGCCGTAAAACCGCCAACGTGGTACTCAATACCGCCTTTGGCTGGCCGACCATCGCTGTGGACACGCACATCTTCCGCGTCTGCAATCGGACGCAATTCGCCCCTGGCAAGAACGTTGAGCAGGTGGAAGAGAAGCTTCTGAAGGTGGTCCCCGCCGAGTTTAAGGTCGACTGTCATCACTGGTTGATCCTGCATGGACGTTATACCTGCATTGCCCGCAAGCCGCGCTGCGGCTCCTGCCTGATTGAAGACCTCTGCGAATTTAAAGAGAAAGTCTACGCCTGATCCCTTCTTCTGAGCCATAACTTAACCCTGAGTTATGGCTCGAATTTATGCATTTAACCCGCCGTTAACACCAGAAAATGTCTCTTATGGTGGGTAATAATCCGGCTATATAACGAACAATCAGTGCTTTCATTTTTTCTCGATGCAAAATTTCTATACATTTGTGATCGAGATCATGCTCGCAACTTTATGTTGATTACATGTTGTGAAAATGAAAACAAATGTCAGGCAATACAACGATTGAGCAAAGATTACCAGGATAATAGACCATTAATTTTTAGGATAATGGACCATATCACTACCTATAAGGTCAATCAGTAGAATATGTCGCCTTTTTAACGAAATCAGACTGATGAAAAAGATAAAAATAGCAATCATAACGAAACGGTGAAATTTAACTCTGGATAACATTCATATGTCCGGAGCATTATGCCACCCACATTATGTGTAACAGTTTATTACAAAGGCCTTGCCTGATGCGCCAAGATAGTGAACATTACCTGCCGTTTTCCCTCCCAAAATAACTATAAAGGCGGCGGTCCAACGAGATTGCGCCCCGAACACCCCCCAGTAAATATGGGATGTAAAAAAAGAGGTATATGTGTCTACTGCAAACAATAAACCAGCAGAAAGCGTGAGTCTGAACGCTTTCAAACAACCACGCGCGTTCTATCTCATTTTCTCGATCGAGTTATGGGAGCGTTTTGGTTATTACGGCCTGCAAGGGATCATGGCCGTTTACCTGGTAAAACAGCTGGGTATGTCGGAAGCGGATTCCATTACTCTGTTCTCCTCCTTTAGCGCGCTGGTCTATGGTCTGGTTGCTATTGGCGGCTGGCTGGGCGATAAAGTGCTGGGCACCAAACGTGTCATCATGCTGGGCGCTATCGTGCTGGCCATCGGCTATGCGCTGGTGGCCTGGTCCGGCCATGATGCTGCCATCGTCTATATGGGTATGGCGACCATCGCCGTCGGTAACGGCCTGTTCAAAGCCAACCCGTCCTCCCTGCTTTCTACCTGCTACGACAAAAACGATCCCCGTCTGGACGGTGCATTCACCATGTACTACATGTCCATCAACATCGGTTCGTTCTTCTCGATGCTGGCAACCCCGTGGCTGGCTGCTCGCTTCGGCTGGAGCGTGGCGTTTGCCCTCAGCGTGGTGGGGATGGTGATCACGATTATTAACTTTGCCTTCTGCCAGAAATGGGTAAAACAGTACGGTTCGAAACCGGACTTTGCCCCAGTGCACATGGGCAAACTGCTGGCGACCATCGCTGGCGTGGTGGTGCTGGTCGCCATCGCCACCTGGCTGCTGCACAACCAGGGCATCGCACGTATGGTGCTGGGCGTCGTCGCACTGGGTATCGTCGTGATTTTCGCCAAAGAAACCATCGGTCTGAAAGGTGCCGCGCGTCGTAAAATGATCGTCGCCTTCCTGCTGATGGTAGAAGCGATTGTCTTCTTCGTACTGTACAGCCAGATGCCGACCTCTCTGAACTTCTTCGCGATTCGTAACGTTGAGCACTCGATCCTCGGTATCGCCTTCGAACCGGAACAGTATCAGGCGCTGAACCCGTTCTGGATCATGATTGGTAGCCCTATTCTGGCAGCCATTTATAACAAGATGGGCGACCGCCTGCCGATGCCGCACAAGTTCGCTATCGGCATGGTACTGTGCTCCGGCGCGTTCCTCGTCCTGCCTTTAGGGGCGAAGTTCGCCAGCGACGCCGGCATCGTCTCGGTTAACTGGCTCATTCTGAGCTACGCGCTGCAGTCTATTGGTGAGCTGATGATTTCCGGCCTCGGCCTGGCGATGGTCGCTCAGCTGGTTCCGCAGCGTCTGATGGGCTTCATTATGGGCAGTTGGTTCCTCACTACCGCCGGCGCGGCGATCATCGCCGGGAAAATCGCCAACCTGATGGCGGTGCCGGAAAACGTCACCGATCCGCTGGTGTCGCTGGAAGTGTACGGCCACGTGTTCCTGCAGATTGGTATCGTCACCGCGGTTATCGCCGCCCTGATGCTGCTCACGGCGCCGAAGCTGAACCGTATGACTCAGGACGACAGCGCGGACCTGAAAGCACGCGAAACCGCGGCAGCCTGACGCCGCAGGGAAAACCAATTATTTTTAAGCCGCTAACGTTAGGTTAGCGGCTTTTTTTTTACCCCTGCCGGGACTAACATACAGAAAACTGCAGCCACGAGGAGTTACGCATGAAACTGTTCTACAAACCCGGCGCCTGTTCCCTGGCCTCGCATATCGCCCTGCGCGAAAGCGGCCTGGATTTCACGTTGCAGAGCGTGGACCTGGCCAAAAAACGGCTGGAAAACGGGGATGATTATCTGCTGATCAACCCGAAAGGTCAGGTGCCGGCGTTGCTGCTGGATGATGACATCCTGCTCACTGAGGGCGTGGCTATTATGCAGTACATCGCCGATCAGGTGCCGGACCGCCATCTGCTGGCGCCAGTGGGCTCCATTGCCCGCTACCAGACCCTGGAGTGGCTGAATTACGTGGCCACCGAGCTGCATAAAGGCTTTACCCCGCTGTTCCGCCCGGATACCCCGGAAGACTATAAGCCTGTCGCGCGGGCGTTGCTCGAGAAGAAACTGCAGTATGTTGATACGTCGCTGGAAGATAAACAGTGGCTGACCGGCCATCGCTTTACTATCGCCGATGGCTATCTGTTCACCGTGCTGCGCTGGGGCTATGGCATAAAACTGGATATGGCTGCCTATGGTCATATCGACAGCTGGATGGCGCAGGTGGCAGCGCGTCCGGCGGTGGCGGCCGCACTGGCGGCTGAAGGCTTAAAATAAGGCCTGAACCTGCCCGGCGGACCGTCGGGCAGGCCCGGGGAGTTACAGCCGGGTGGCGCTGAAGCAGTGCTCCGGTACGGCAATGCGATCCTGCGCCGCCACCACCTGCAGTTCATACTCTTGCATGTTTTTGGTGGTGAGCATGATCTCGTACACCGCGGCGGTAACGTGCTCAAGCGCATCGCGCAGGCTGGCACCCTGCAGCAGTTTCACCAGCAGCAGTCCACTGGTCACATCGCCGACGCCAACCGGCTGACGCAGGCCAAAATCCACCAGCGGCCGACTGATATGCCAGGCTTCTTCGGCCGTCACCAGCAGCATCTCAAAACGATCCATGCTCAGACCGGCGCGGGAAAGATGTTTAACCAACACCACCTCCGGCCCCTGGGCAATCAGCTCCCGCGCAGCAGCTACCGCTTCGCTGACGCTGGCGACCGGATGACCGCACAGGATCTCCAGTTCAACCAGATTCGGCGCAATAATATCGCTGGCCGGCAGCGCATAGCGCACGTGGAATTCCGCCACGCCGGGCGCGACGATACACCCTTTCTCCGGATGGCCCATCACCGGGTCACAAAAGTACTTCGCCGCCGGATTGGCCGCTTTCACCTGACGCACGATACCGAGGATATGCTCGCCCTGTTCAGCGGAACCGAGGTAGCCGCTCAGAACCGCATCGCAGGTCTGCAGCTTGTCGATGTCGGCAATGCCCTGGACGATCTCCGTCAGGTGTGAAGGCGGCATCACGCAACCGGTCCATTTACCGTATTGCGTATGGTTGGAGAACTGAACGGTATTCAGGGGCCAGACATTGGCGCCCAGACGGCGCATCGGAAACTCGGCGGCACTGTTGCCGGCGTGGCCAAACACAACGTGAGACTGAATGGCGAGGATGTTCTTCATTTTCTTACCATAACCCTAAAAAGAAAAAGGGCGTGGTTTCCCACGCCCTGGTTTTATTTTTTATTTCCAGCAGACCAGGCAGTAATTCTTTTTACCGCGACGCAGTAAGGTGTAGCGGCCGAACAGACGGTCGCTGTCGCTGAATACATATTCCGGGTCGGCCTGTTTTTCACCGTTGATGGTCACCGCGTTCGAGGCAACGGTTTTACGCGCCTGACCGCGGGACGGCTGCAGCTCGGAATCCACCAACGCCTGCAGGAGATCGGCGCCTTTTTCCATTTCGATCATCGGCACGCCATCCTGCGCCAGCTGTTCGAAATCTGCTTCGCTCAGGTCGCTCAGGTTACCGTTGAACAGGCTTTCGGTAATGCGCTTCGCCGCTTCCAGGCCTTCTTCGCCGTGGACCAGGCGCGTCACCTGCTCTGCCAGCACGTACTGGGCGCGCGGCGCTTTACCGCTGTTTTTGTCTTCTTCTTCCAGAGCATTGATCTCCGCCATGTCCATAAAGGTGAAGAACTTGAGGAAGCGATAGACATCAGCATCCGCGGTGTTGATCCAGAACTGGTAGAATTTGTACGGACTGGTTTTCTTCGGATCCAGCCACACGGCGCCGCCTTCGGTTTTACCGAATTTGGTGCCGTCTGCTTTGGTGATCAGCGGAACCGTCAGGCCAAACACCTGGTTCTGGTGCAGGCGACGGGTCAGATCGATACCGGAGGTGATGTTGCCCCACTGGTCGGAGCCGCCGATCTGCAGCGCTACGCCGTGCAGCTTGTTCAGGCAGGCAAAGTCGTACCCTTGCAGCAGGTTGTAGGAGAACTCGGTAAAGGAGATACCCTGATCGTCACGATTCAGACGCTGCTTCACCGCTTCTTTGTTGATCATCTGGTTAACAGAGAAGTGTTTGCCGATATCGCGCAGGAAGGTCAGCACGTTCATGCTGCCAAACCAGTCATAGTTGTTCGCCGCGATCGCCGAGTTGTCGCCACAGTCAAAATCAAGGAACGGGGCCACCTGTTTGCGGATTTTATCCACCCACTCCTGCACGGTATCCTCGGTATTTAGCTTACGCTCAGCGGCTTTAAAGCTTGGGTCGCCAATCAGACCGGTTGCGCCGCCCACCAGCGCTACAGGTTTATGACCTGCCTGCTGGAAGCGTTTCAGGCATAACAATGGAACAAGATGCCCCAAATGCAAGCTGTCAGCGGTAGGGTCGAAGCCGCAATAGAGCGCGATCGGGCCTTGCGCCAGTCGCTCTGCTAACGCTTCCTCGTCCGTCACCTGGGCTACCAGCCCCCGCTCTTGCAATTGTTTAATCAAGTTACTGCTTGCCATCAAATTCTCCATGTATAAACGACTGCACCTCTGCCGGTACACGACTTTTCGCCAGATGCGAAAAGTACATAGAATAAAGCGCCGGCCCTTTCAGCGCCAGCGCTTCGATAACTAATTTCGGCGTTTACGGTGCCAGGCGGTCTATTTTCCAGGCGCCATTATCACGCTGGTATAAAAAGCGGTCATGCAGCCGATGTTCGCCCCCCTGCCAGAACTCCATCTGCTCGACGCTGACGCGGAATCCGCCCCAGAAACTCGGCAGCGGCACTTCCCCCTGCTGGAATTTCTGCTTCAGCTCGAGGAATTTGCTCTCCAGGATCCCGCGGGCGGAAATGCGACTGGACTGCTGGGAGACCCAGGCGCCGATTTGGCTATCGCGCGGACGGCTGTGGAAATATTTGACCACCTCCAGCGTCGACAAGCGCTCCGCTTTGCCGATCACCATCACCTGGCGCTCCAGCATATGCCACGGAAACAGCAGGCTCACCTGGGGATTTTTTTCAATCTGATGGGCTTTGCGGCTGCCAAGGTTGGTATAAAACACCAGCCCTTTTTCATCGTAATGCTTCAGCAGCACAATACGCTGGTAAGGTTGGCCGCGCTCATCAACGGTAGCAACCACCATCGCGGTCGGGTCTGCGAGTTTCGCGTCACAGGCCTGACGCAGCCAGCGTTCAAACAGCGGCAGGGGTTCAGCAGGAAGATCGTGGCGACGCAAACCGCCACGGGTATATTCACGGCGCAAGTGCGCGATTTGCTGGAGTTCGTCGTTATCAGACATGGCCATTGAGGATGTAGTCATAAGGTGGCGTTATTGTGCGCCCCCCCGACAGAAATCTCAACGTTTGGCCGTCTGCAGCTGACAGTTATCGAGGATGATGCGATCGCGTTTATAGACGGTAGCGGTATCGCCCTTCGACCAGAAGACGTAGACGCCGTCGGTGTAGCGCGCCCCCGAAGCCGACAGCCCCTCAGCCAGGTTCAGTTGCTGATTATCATAGATAAAACTCACCTGTTGGCGGGTGTTATTGCGATGGACCGTTAACGGTTTCTGGTCGCATTGATACTCCAGCGTGTCCGTCTGCATCCGCTCGACAAACTGGTTGTAGTAGCTACAGCCCGCCAGCATAAAAGGTACAACTGCGATAAGAATTTTTTTCATTCGTTTGCCTTCGACTTTCCCGGTCACGGAGGGCACTCCGCCCACCGCTTAACTTGTCCAGTTTACCGGTCGCGCCGTGTTTAAGATTTCAGTTAACTCCGATTCTGCGGCGGGTTAGCCGGGAAAATGGCGCCCAGCACCGTGGCTTCGCTGGCGCCGGTCACTGAGGGAAGATTACCCGGCAGCCCCGCCAGCGTGCGCCAGGCCAGCCAGGCAAAGGCCAGCGCCTCCATATCATCGCCGCTGATCCCCGCCTCATCGGTGGTGGAGACTTCGGTTCCCGGCAGCAGTGCCGCCAGGCGCGCCATTAACAAGGGGTTACGCGCGCCGCCGCCGCACACTAACAAACGCTCGCAGCCGCCGCTTAACAATACCTGCTCACTGATGGTCACAGCGGTTAATTCCGCCAGCGTGGCCTGCACATCCTGCCCACGCAGTCCCGAATAACGGGCCAGATGTTTTTCCAGCCAACCGTAATTGAAATATTCACGACCGGTGCTTTTCGGCGCCGGTAAAGCAAACCACGGATCGCTCAGCATGTCCTGCAGCAGCGGCAGCATCACTTTACCTTCGCTGGCCCACTGGGCATCCTTATCATACGGTTTACCCTGCTGACGCCAGATCCAGGCGTCCAGCAACATATTTCCCGGCCCGGTATCATAGCCGCGCACCGGCTGCCCCGGCACCAGCAGCGACACGTTGGCGATACCACCGATATTCAACACCATCCGCCGTTCAATGGGATGCGCCAGCAGCGCATGATGAAATGCCGGGACCAACGGCGCCCCCTGCCCGCCAAGCGCCATATCACGCCGGCGAAAATCCCCCACCACCGTGACGCCGGTATGCGCGGCGATCTGGTTGTTGTCGCCGATTTGCAGCGTGTGCGGCGCGTCGCCTTGCGGTTCATGCCATACGGTCTGTCCATGGCAGCCGATAGCGATAACGTCGGTGGGCTTGAGATATTCCTGGCGCATCAGCGCCAGTACGGCATCGGCAAACAGCCGCCCCAGACGAGTGTCCAGACGCCCCAGTTGTGAGAGGGTCAACGACTGGCCCTGGCAAATCGCGAGGATCTCTTCTTTTATTGGGTGTGGTATGGGCCAGGTGAGACTGGCCTGCTGCGCCACGATGTTTTCGTTGATGGCGGCCAATACGACATCGATACCATCAAGGCTGGTACCGGACATAACGCCAATAAAGCGACCCGATCTCATACGTTTTTCCTTCATTCCATGACCCTCGTATACGCCTCACTCCACCATAAAGCGCCCGCTAATGCTATGTTGTTATAATACTTTTTAACAATAGAGCGACATTTCAGAGAACACCGTAAAGAACCGGCGTTTAGTCTAGGTTGAAGCATCATTAATTATTATTTTTTGTATAGTCAGGGCGGAAGCTATGCCCGCCGGCGACTAAATGCCATATAATTAACCGTATGGACGTTCAATTGAACACCTTCGGTGAACAGGAGATTCATAAATGATTTTACGTGTTTTGGCTGTATCGATGATTGGTTTTACGCTCGCAGGCTGCGTGAGCAGCAGCGGCCTGTCCGGCGACGTTTATTCCGCATCTGAAGCCAAACAGGTGCAGAGCGTAACTTACGGTACGATTGTGCATACGCGCGCCGTGCAGATCCAGAGCGGCGACGACAGCAATGCCATCGGCGCCATTGGCGGTGCAGTGCTCGGCGGGTTCCTCGGCAACACCATCGGCGGCGGTACCGGACGCTCTCTTGCCACCGCGGCTGGCGCGGTCGCGGGCGGCGTCGCAGGCCAGGGCGTTCAGGGTGCAATGAACAAAACCCAGGGCGTAGAACTGGAAATCCGTAAGGATGATGGCAACACCATTCTGGTGGTGCAGAAACAGGGCAGCACGCCGTTCTCTGTGGGTCAGCGCGTCGCCATTGCCGGCAGCGGCAGCCAGGTCACCGTTTCTCCTCGATAACACCCCTTGCGATGCGGCCCGTTGCGCCGCATCGTATTTTTCAGCCGCGGTTATTCCACCGTAATAGATTCGTATTAGCAATCAGATATATTATATTCAAGTAGTTCATCAATCATTGCGCCTGCGCAATATCTTATCTCACCGCCCCCACTACTCTCAGATTGTCATAATACTTTGTCGACTGAACGTCGCTGTTGGTTTTCTCTCTGGGATCTTGCCTATGCTCAAACATGTCAATCATGTTGCTAAACGTTTTATTATATATGTTTTTATTTGCTTACTGGCCGGGTTCGGCATTGCCGGAGTGACCGCTTTTTTTCATACCAGTTTCAGCACTACCTCATCAATATTATTTCCTCTACTGACCAGCTTTCTGATGGTCTTTCATATTACTATTGCCTGTTTTATGGGCATGAAATACTGGAGCAACAAGCGCCGCCTGTACCTTACACCTGTTGCTTTCGGCTTTGCCTGTTCAGCGCTGCTGATGCTGGGCACCCTCAGCAGCTATCCGGACTGGCTTACCTGCAGCACGACCCCGGTCATTAATCAAAATGACGCCGTTATCTATTATTTCTTTCGCAATATAATGATGGCTGTATTATTCATGTCATCTATTGTTTTGTATTACTTCCGCCAGCGCATCATGCACTCGCTGAAAGCACACATAATTACATTCGCGGCATGTATCGTTTTTACATTAACAATTATTTTTTTATCGTGGGTGTACTCCAGCCACTCGCCGTGGCTGAGCGTCAATTTTATCGACGATCTTAGCCATACCTTCACGCCACTGTGGCAAAGTATTATCGGCTGGCTGCTGATGGCTATCTGGTTTATCACGCTTATTTTATTAATTAGCCTGAGTAAATTACGCAATATTTTCTGGTTTAGCGGCGCTTTTTTTTGCAGCGCTTATCTTTACACCCTCTTCCAGCTAGTCTCCACCGCCGGGGACCTCGATCAGACCTGGTACCAGGCGCGTTTTTTCGAAACGCTTTGTACCCTGTTCCTGATTCTGGTGCTGCTGGTCGACGTCTTTATGCTCTACCGTGAGTCTAACCATAAGTATGTCAACTCGTACCAGAACTCGATTCGCGACCCGTTGACCCGGCTTTATAACCGCAGCTTCTTCTACGACACCCTGAACCAGCAGCTGGCGAAGGTAAACCCCCAACATCCGCTGTCAGTGATTATCAGTGACCTCGATCATTTCAAACGCATCAATGATAACTACGGCCACGTCGCCGGCGACAAGGTGATCCAGTTTGCCGCCTCGGTGCTGGAGAACCATTCGCGCGTGGATGACGCTGCTGCCCGCATTGGCGGTGAGGAGTTTGCCCTGCTGCTGGTCAACACCGCCGAGAAAGACGCCCTGGCGATCGCCGAGCGTATCCGCCTGGCCGTCAACGCTGAGCAACACCCTCTGCCGGAGCGAATGACCATTAGTATGGGGTTGTATACGACGCGCGATAGAAGCGTGAGCGCAGAAACGTGCGTCGAGCGCGCAGATGCGGCCATGTATGAAGCGAAAAACAGCGGGCGTAATCGGGTGGTGGTCTGGCGTCACCCTGGCGACTAAAAAAAACGGCCCGGGGCAACCCGGGCCGCTAAAAAATTAATCTTTTGCCTGGAGATCGAGGATATTTTGTTCAAGTTTACGAATTAAGTGGAGCAACGTTTCCACTTCCTGCTTTGACACCCCCGACAGGATTTCATCGCGGGTCTTGCCTATCACCTCTTCCATCTCATTGATCAACGGTTCAGCTTTTTCAGTGAGCTTGATGCGTTTGGCCCGCCGGTCGCTTGAACAGGTCTGGCGAGAAATAAGCCCTTTCTCCTCCAGCTGATCGAGCGTGCGCACCAGCGACGGCTGTTCAATGCCGATGGCTTTCGCCAGCTGGATCTGCGACTGCTCAGGCGGCAGCTGGTGGATGTTATGCAGCGTGACCCAGTGAGTCTGCGTTAACTCCAGAGGTTTCAGGCGATGGTCGATTAGCGCGCGCCAAACGCGGACTAAACGTGCCAGATCAGAACCAAGTGGCGATTCCAATTTCATCTCCTTATAATTAGCTTGCTAAGTTATTATACTGATTTTAGAATAGTGTGCAGCATTTGAATTATCAAAACAAATGAATTACTTGATTCAACAAAAACCAAAACAATGATTTACACTGTTATAGCGTAGCACGCTCTGAGGTTACCCCTGTAATGGCAAAGGATTTTTGCTTGTGAAACTGAGTCTTAACACATCCGGATTGCCGCTGCAGGACCTGGTGTTCGGCGCGTCCGTCTATTTCCCTCCGCTGTTCAAAGCCGTCTTATTAGGTTTTTTTATCTGGTTGTTTTTACATCGTCAGCTGCGTGACTGGATGTATGCCGGCGACATCTGGCATCCCCTGCTGATGGATCTCTCCCTGTTCGCGCTCTCGGTCTGTCTGGCCCTGGTGTTACTGATTGCCTGGTGATGTCCTTGCTATGAAAAAACTAAAATATCTGTCAACGCTGTTGGTTGCGGCCATCGCCCTGATCGCCGCATGGCTGTTATGGAATTTCTACACCCAGTCCCCCTGGACCCGCGACGGCAAAGTGCGTGCAGAGCAGGTCGGGATCACCCCTCAGGTCTCCGGTAGCATTCTGCAGTTGAACGTGACGGACAACCAACGGGTCAACGCCGGGGATGTTCTGTTCACTATCGACGACACCCCCTACCGTATCGCCGTGCTGAACGCCCAGGCGCAGCAGGCGAAAGCGCAAGCCGAGGTAGCGAAAGCGCAGGCTGAGCAAACGAAGGCCGCCAGCGAGGCACGTCGTCGTCGCAACCTGTCGCAGAATGCGATCTCGGCTGAAGATCTTGAGAATGTCAACACCGCGCTGAATACGGCCACCACCAACCTGGCGGCCGCCAGAGCGGGACTGGGCGTCAGCGAAGCGATGCTGAAACATGCGCAATGGCAGCTAAGCCAAACAACGGTCAAAGCGCCAGTGGACGGCTGGGTGACCAACCTCTCCACCCGCGTCGGCGATTACGCCACTACCGGCCACCCGGTCTTTGCTCTGGTAGACAGCCACTCGTTTTACGTGCTGGGCTACTTTGAAGAGACCAAACTGCGTCATATCCGCATCGGCGATCCGGCGCAGATTATTCTCTACAGTAATCAGCAGACGCTGCACGGGCATGTCGCCAGCATCGGCCGGGCAATTGTCGATCAGAGCGTGGAACAGGGAACCGGGCTGGTGGCCAACATCAAACCGAATATCCCCTGGGTACGCCTCGCGCAGCGCGTTCCGGTGCGGATTGCCTTTAATGAGCTACCGGCGGACGTCACTCTGGTCTCCGGCACCACCTGCACTGTCTCGATCGGCGGGCAGTAATGAATCTGCAGGCCCTGTCGTGGCGCACACTGCCCTGGGTTAAAGCCACCCGTCCACAGTGGCGATACGCGTTGCGTAACGGCATCGCTATGTGTCTCGCGTTAAGCATCGCCTACGCGCTGGATCTCGATGAGCCGTACTGGGCGATGACCTCCGCGGCAGTGGTCAGCTTTCCCACCGTCGGCGGCGTGATCAGTAAAAGCTTTGGCCGCATCGCCGGCAGCCTGCTCGGCGCCTGCGCCGCCCTGCTGCTGGCGGGCCATACGCTGAACGATCCCTGGCTGTTTCTGTTCAGTATTTCCGGCTGGCTGGCGCTGTGCACCTGGGCCTGCGCGCTGTTCACCAACAACGTGGCCTACGCCTTTCAGCTTGCCGGCTATACCTGCGCCATCATCGCGTTTCCGGTGATTAACATCAGCGACAGCTACGAACTTTGGGTGATCGCTCAGTCGCGCGTCTGCGAAGTCATCGTTGGGATCCTCTGCGGCGGACTCATGATGATGATCCTGCCCAGCACCTCCGACGGCAGCAACCTGCTGACGGCCCTGAAAACCATGCACGCCCGGCTGCTGGAGCACGCCAGCCTGCTGTGGGTGCCGGAGACGACGGATGCCATCCGCACCGCTCACGAAAGCGTGATTGGTCAGATCCTCACCATGAACCTGCTGCGCATCCAGGCCTTCTGGAGTCACTACCGCTTCCGTCGGCAGAATCCCCTGCTGAACTACCTGCTGCATCAGCAGCTCCGAATGACCAGCGTCATTTCCAGTCTGCGACGTATGTTGCTGAACTGGCCGGACGCGCCGGCGAACACTCGTCAGGTGCTGGAGTCGCTGCTTGCTGAACTCGCTGCTCCCCATGCTGACAGCTATCATGTCGCCCGCATTCTGGCGCCTCTGGCGCCGCCGCCGGAGGCCGATTACCGTCATATCGCCTTTTGGGCGCGACTGCGCTATTTCTGTCGCATTTATCTGGAAAGCAGTCGCTGGATCCGCCGGGTAGAGAATGCGTCGGCGATCGCCGAGTTCAACGTACCTTCGGCGCCAGCCCTGGCCCGCCACACCGACCAGGCAGAGGCCTTGCTCAATGGCATCCGTACTTTTTGCGCGCTGGTGGCGATTGGCGCATGGGGGATCAGCACCCAGTGGACCAGCTGCGCGGCTGCCCTGACCCTGGCCTCCATCTGCTGCGTGCTCTATTCGGTCTCGGCTTCGCCGTTTCGATCGCTGACGCTGCTGATGCAGACCCTGGTGCTGCTGTCGCTGTTCAGTTTTGTGGTGAAGTTCGGCCTGATGGTGCAGATAACCGACCTGTGGCAGTTTCTGCTATTTCTGTTCCCGCTCCTGACCACCATGCAGTTGCTCAAGCTACAGTGGCCCAAATATGCCGGCCTGTGGGGACAGCTTATCGTGTTTATGGGCTCGTTTATCTCCGTCACCAATCCGCCGGTGTACGACTATGCGGCTTTTTTCAATGATAACTTAAGCAAGATTGTCGGCGTGGGCTTTGCCTGGCTGGCTTTTGCGGTGCTCAGCCCGGGATCGGATGCCCGTAAAGGACGGCGCCATATCAGAGCGTTACGGCGTCACTTTGTCGATCAGCTCAGCCGCCATCCCCAGCACAGCGAACATGAATTTGAATCGCTGGTGTACCACCATGTCAGCCAGCTCAGTCAGAGTAAAGATGCCCTGGCACGGCGCTGGCTACTACGTTGGGGGGTGGTGCTGCTCAACTGCTCGCACGTCGTCTGGCAGCTTCGGGAATGGGAAACCCGCTCCGATCCCCTCGCCCAGGTGCGCGACCTGTGCATCAATTTGCTGCGCGATGTGATGAGCGAGCGCGGCGTGCAGCAGCGCCCGCTGGCCTCCACCCTGCAGGAACTGCTGCGGATCTGCGACGTCCTGAACCACCATCATCAGCCAGCGGCCCGGGAGCTGGCCGCCGCAATCTGGCGACTGTATTGCGCCCTGTCACAGCTGGAACAGGCCCCGATCGCCGGCACGATTGGCGAAAAGACTACTTAATCACCCCGCAGGCAAACCGCTCGCCGCCGCCGCCCAGCGGCTGCGGGTTGTCGGCCATATTATCGCCGCCCACGTGGACCATCAGCGCTTTCCCCTTCACCTCATTCAGCATTTTCAGACGTGGGGCAATAATTGGCTGGTCGGCCACGCCCGCGTCGTTGACCACCAGCAGAGGCAGATCGCCAAGATGCCCGGTGCCCAGCGGCCCTTCGTGTTTCCCGGTATGTTGCGGGTCATAATGTCCGCCCGCCGCCCCGGCGGCCACCGCTTTGCCCTCTTTCATCGCCGGCTGGCAGCTGCCTTCGGCATGAATATGAAAGCCGTGCTTGCCCGGCGGCAACGCCCGCAGTTCGGGGGCGAACTCGAGGCCGCGGTCGGTTTCGGTGATTTTTACACTGCCGATGGACTGCCCGACGCCCTGGGGCGTCACGAGATTAAGTTGAACATCTTCACTGACGGCCTGTGCGCCAGCGCAAAATGCGAGGGATAAGATCGCGAGAATACATCGTTGCATAACACCTCCGGATGGCTGTCTCCCTGTTAAGTGTAAACCAGGAACGCCTTTCCGGAGGCGAAATGCCCGTTACGGTACGTCGTAACCGAGCGCGGCTTTGCGGATACGGAACCACTGCTGACGGGTCATGCTAAGTTTTTCGGCCACGATCGCGGAACGCACTCGTTCGATTTTGCCCGAGCCGATAATCGGCAGCGGCTGCGAGGGCAGACGCAATATCCAGGCGTAGACCACCTGCTCGATGCTGTCGGCATTGAGCTCATGCGCTACCTGCGCCAGCTCATCGCGCAGCGGCTGGAAGCCCTCTTCATTGAACAGGCGTCCGCCGCCAAGGCAGGACCACGCCATCGGACGAATACGCAGCTGCTGCAGCTGATCGAGCGTGCCGTCGAGCAACAGCGGCTGATGCACCGGCGAGATTTCGACCTGATTGGTGGCCAGGGTAAACGGCAGACGCGACTGCAGAAGAGTGAACTGGGCTGGGGTAAAGTTAGATACGCCAAAGTGGCGCACTTTTCCGCTGTGATGCAGCGCGAGGAACGCCTCAGCCACTTCATCGGCATTCATTAGCGGATCCGGCCGATGGATCAGCAGCAGATCGAGATGGTCCGTCGCCAGATTACGC
Source organism: Klebsiella sp. w6 (assembly GCF_033100215.1). Lineage (NCBI taxonomy): Bacteria > Pseudomonadati > Pseudomonadota > Gammaproteobacteria > Enterobacterales > Enterobacteriaceae > Klebsiella > Klebsiella sp. w6. The sequence continues at coordinate 2,431,976 of NZ_CP136907.1, read as the reverse complement.
AGCGATTGCTCAGCGCTCAGCACGATGTGGTCGCGGTCGGTGATATAGTGGCCGATGGTGTTTTCAGCCCGCGCCCGGGTGGCGATGCCGCATTTGCTGACAATTTCCATGCGATTACGCAGATGCGGCGCCAGCTTCAGCGCTTCGCCAAAGGCAGCCTCACACTGATAATCGCCATAGATATCGGCGTGATCGACAGTGGTTACGCCTAAATCGAGATGCTGTTCAATAAAGCTGACCAGCTCGCCTGGCGACATTTTCCAGTCCATCAGACGCCAGTAGCCCATCACAAAACGCGAAAATTCCGGCCCCTGGGGAGCCATAGCAATACGCTGAACCATAACCGCTTCCTCAATAAAAAAGTGTACTGAGTATACGTACTTTTTGGTTTAAAACAGTGAGGGTTGCTGCGGTTCTTCCGCCGGTTCCGGCTTGTTCGCGCGTATTTTGCGCAGCAGCCGTTGGCGGCAGAGACGCAACACCTCCTGTTTCTGCGCATCGCTCATCGTTTGCCAGTTAAAACGTTCCTCACGGCTGCGGAAACAGCCGCGACAGTAGCCGCGCTCGTCGGTCTGACATATTCCCCGGCACGGGCTCTGCACCGGGAAAAACTCTAACTGCTCTGCCACCACACGCCTCCTGTCCCCTCGTCTCCTTTCATTGAAGACGTTTCCCCGCGCCGACGCAAATTTTGTTCACTACGTGCTGCGCCAGCTAACATTTTTCCGCCGACGCTTGCATTAGACCAATCGGTCTACTACAGTGTGCTCCATGAACAGACACAGCGAATGCGATACCCGAGAACATATCCTGGTCACCGGCGAGCAGCTCTGTATGCATCGCGGTTTTACCGGAATGGGCTTGAGCGAACTTCTGAAGACGGCGGAAGTGCCTAAGGGCTCTTTCTACCATTACTTCCGCTCTAAAGAAGCCTTCGGCGTCGCGCTGCTCGAACATCACTACACCGGATATCTGCAGCGCCTGGTCGACCACTTCGATCATGGCGACGGCAACTATCGTGACCGCCTGCTGGCTTATTATCAGCACACGCTGAATCAGTTCTGCCAGCAGGGGATTATTAGCGGCTGTCTTACCGTCAAGTTGTCGGCAGAGGTTTGCGACCTGTCGGAAGATATGCGTACCGCCATGGACCATGGTGCCAGTCAGATTATCGCCCTGCTGGGCGACGCGCTGGAGAAAGGACGTCAGGAAGGCAGTCTGGCGTTTGACGGCGAGGCCATGACCCTGTCGCAGGTGCTGTATTCCCTGTGGCTCGGGGCCAACCTGCAGGCCAAAATTACGCGTAGCGCAAGGCCGCTGGAAAGCGCCCTTGCCCACGCCAAACAGATTATTGCGGCGCCTGCGGTATAACAGGCGTTTTTATTTCATCAGTTACTAGACGACCGGTCTACTCAGGAGTCACTATGTCGGAAGCAAAATTATTCAGCCCGTTGAAAGTCGGTGCGGTCACCGTCCCTAATCGCGTATTTATGGCGCCGTTGACGCGTCTGCGCAGCATCGAGCCGGGCGATATCCCTACCCCGCTGATGGGCGAATACTACCGCCAGCGCGCCAGCTCCGGCCTGATCATCACCGAAGCGACGCAGATTTCTGCCCAGGCCAAAGGCTATGCCGGCGCGCCAGGCCTGCACAGCCCGGAGCAGATTGCCGCCTGGCAGAAAATCACCGCCGGTGTTCATGCGGAAAATGGCCGTATCGCCGTCCAGCTGTGGCACACCGGGCGTATTTCCCATAGCAGCCTGCAACCTGGCGGCGCCGCGCCGGTAGCACCGTCTGCGCTGAGCGCCGGTACTCGCACCTCCCTGCGCGATGAAAACGGCCATGCTATTCGCGCCGACACCTCGATGCCGCGTGCCCTGGAAACCGAAGAGATCCCGGGGATCGTCGACGATTTCCGTCAGGCGGTCGGCAATGCCCGTGACGCTGGCTTCGATCTGGTTGAGTTGCACTCGGCCCACGGCTATCTGCTGCACCAGTTCCTCTCGCCGTCGGCGAACCAGCGTACCGATCAGTACGGCGGCAGCGTGGAGAACCGCGCCCGTCTGGTACTGGAAGTGGTCGACGCCGTGAGCAAAGAGTGGAGCGCTGACCGGATCGGCATCCGCGTGTCGCCGATTGGCAGCTTCCAGAATGTGGATAATGGCCCGAACGAAGAAGAAGACGCACTGTATCTGATTAGCGAACTGGCGAAACGCGGTATCGCCTATCTGCACATGTCCGAGCCGGACTGGGCGGGCGGCAAGCCGTACAGCGAAGCCTTCCGTCAGAAAGTTCGCGACCGCTTCCCGGGCGTGATCATTGGCGCTGGCGCCTACACGGTAGAAAAAGCCAACGATCTTATCAATAAAGGGCTGATTGATGCTGTGGCCTTTGGCCGCGATTATATCGCCAACCCGGATCTGGTGGCCCGCCTGCAGAAAAAAGCGGCACTCAACCCGCAGCGCCCGGAAACCTTCTATGGCGGCGGCGCGGAAGGCTACACCGACTACCCTACGCTGTAATCCCTCCATTGATAGCGGCGACGTATCGCCGCTATACTCAAGGTTCTGATCTATCAAATAAACTGCATAGGGGACATTATGCGCTTACTCCACACCATGCTGCGCGTTGGCGACCTGCAACGTTCTATCGACTTCTATACCAACGTGTTGGGCATGAAGCTGCTGCGCACCAGCGAAAACCCGGAATACAAATACTCCCTCGCCTTTGTCGGCTACGGCGAAGAGAGCGAAACCGCGGTGATCGAACTGACCTACAACTGGGGCGTGGACAGCTATGAGCTGGGTACGGCCTACGGCCATATCGCGCTGAGCGTCGACAACGCCGCCGAAGCCTGCGAACGGATCCGCCAGAACGGGGGCAACGTCACCCGTGAAGCCGGCCCGGTAAAAGGCGGCACCACCGTCATCGCCTTCGTGGAAGATCCGGACGGTTACAAAATCGAGCTCATTGAAGAGAAAGATGCCGGCAAAGGTCTGGGCAACTAACGCTTCCCGAGCCAGGCCTCTTTAATGCCATGGCTCGCCCGGGCGCTGCGGCGCCCGTTGTTTTCACCCCTGCCTGCTGCAAGCCGCGGCAAAATTTGCCATAATGCGCGCTACTTTTTTCCAGCTAAGAGAATCTGATGTCCGAGAATGCTCAACTGAATGGTCTGTGCGACCGTTTCCGCGGTTTTTATCCGGTGGTGATTGATGTTGAAACCGCAGGATTTAATGCCAAAACCGACGCCCTGCTGGAGATCGCCGCCATTACGTTGAAGATGGATGAGCAAGGCTGGCTGATGCCCGATGAAACGCTGCATTTCCATGTTGAACCTTTCGAGGGCGCCAATCTGCAGCCCGAAGCGCTGGCCTTTAACGGAATTAACCCGCACGACCCGGAGCGCGGCGCCGTCAGCGAATACGATGCCCTGCATGCCATCTTCAAAATGGTACGCAAAGGGATGAAAGAGAGCGACTGCAGCCGGGCGATCATGGTGGCGCACAATGCGACCTTTGACCACAGCTTCACCATGACCGCCGCCGAACGCGCGGGGCTTAAACGCAATCCGTTCCATCCGTTTGTTACCTTCGACACCGCCGCGCTGAGCGGGCTGGCGCTGGGCCAGACGGTGCTGTCGAAAGCCTGTATCGCCGCGGGTATGGCCTTCGATGGCGCGCAGGCCCACTCCGCCCTGTACGATACCGAGCAGACGGCGCAGCTGTTTTGTGAGATTGTGAACCGCTGGAAGCGTCTGGGCGGCTGGCCGCTGCCCGTGGCCACCCCGGAGTAATAAAAAAAGCGACTTCCAGGAAGTCGCTTTTTTACGGATGGCGGGAATTACTCCGCTTTCGGCTCGTCGGTGTGGTACTTCGCCGCCGTCTCTTTGATCAGCTGCTGCAGTTCACCGCGCTGGTACATTTCGATGACGATATCGCAGCCGCCCACCAGTTCACCGTCTACCCACAGCTGCGGGAAAGTCGGCCAGTTGGCGTATTTAGGCAGCTCGGCGCGGATATCCGGGTTCTGCAGGATATCAACGTAAGCAAAACGTTCGCCACAGGCGGACAGCGCCTGAACGGCCTGGGCAGAGAAACCGCAGCTTGGCAGCTTCGGCGACCCTTTCATGTACAACAGGATCGGGTTTTCAGCGATTTGGCGTTGGATCTTTTCTAAAGTCGAGCTCATTGTCGTGCTTCCTTAAACTTCTTTCTACGGCAGTAACTTGTCATTGTAGCGTCCTGTAGGCAGGACGGATAATAACATTTTTTTCACTATTCATATTTTATCTTCTGTTGCGCGAAGTTGCCTTAAAAATATCATTTTGCCGTCGCAGGCGGGCGCTCATTGCGCATTTTCTGTGCGAGACGGTCAATGTCTGACGCGTTTTCTTGCAATCGTTAACCAATCGACATTTTTGATACAAAAGAATATTAACTTTCCGGGTTTTTATGCTTTAGAATCATTCCGGTTTGTCATTCATCGTCAGGCATTTGTACATGTCTGTAATTAATCAGGGGATTGCTCAGTGGCGCGGCTAAACAAAATCGCGATATCGCTCTGTGCATTACTGTTCACATCTATCTCATTCACGCCACTGGCTCAGGCGTCAGGGCATACGCACGCCTCCGCTTCGCCAAAGGCGTTGCCCGCGAAAAGTGGCTCAGAGCGCAAGAAAAAAGCTACCAGTCAAAAAAGTAAAACCACCGCTAAAACCACCAGTAAAAAGTCCTCGAGCACCCGGCTCCCTTCCCGCACTACCGCAGCAAGCCAAACCGCACTTCATCGTCAGGCCGCCGGCGCGACGAAAAAATGCGTGCTGCGTAAAGGTTATAAAAAGCAGTGCGCGAAAACAGTCGCCGCCAGCGCCGAGCCGACCCTGGCGCTGAACAGCGTCAAAAGCAAATGCGTGGTGCGTAAGGGCTATAAAAAACGCTGTAAACCTGAGGCCAGCGATGCGAATTTAACGATCGCCGACGCCCATAAAGTCCGGGTGCAGAAAGCGCAAAGTACCGCCATGAACAAATTGATGGGCCAGTTGGGTAAACCCTATCGCTGGGGCGGCACCTCGCCACGTACCGGTTTTGACTGCAGCGGACTGGTTTATTACGCCTATAAGGACCTGGTCAAAATTCACATCCCGCGTACGGCTAATGAAATGTACCACCTGCGCGATGCGCGTCCGGTGGATCGTGATGAACTGCAGAGCGGCGATTTGGTCTTCTTCCGCACCCGCGGACGCGGTACTGCCGACCACGTTGGCGTCTACGTCGGCAACGGGAAATTTATTCAGTCACCACGCACAGGTCGTGATATACAAATCACCTCCCTGAGCGAGGATTACTGGGTTCGCCATTATGTTGGCGCTCGTCGCGTCATGACTCCGAAAACCATTCGCTGATCCTGGTCTGCCGCTACGGCGGCAGACCGCCTCATCTGCGCGTCTTTCCCTTCTACCGTCAAAGGATACTGCATATTCATCTCCTTGCCCGGCGCTTCCCGACGATAGCGGGTGGGCGACATACCAAAGTGACGGTGAAAGGTCCGGCAGAAAGCGGCCTGTCCGTCGTATCCCAGGCACTGAGAAATACTCTGTATCGACGCTTGCGTCTGCGTTAAATAGATTGTCGCAATGGTCATTTTTCGCCGACTGACGTAGTTCGCCAGCGTGCAGCCGGTCACCATGGCGAACTGCCGCTGGAAATACCAGTGCGAATAACCGGACTTTTTCGCAATCGTGCTGACCGGCAGGGTGTCTAAAATATGGGCTTCGATCCAGTCAACGATCCCCTGCACAACCGGGATCATCTTCGGGCTCACCGCCTCACCTGTTTTTGCCATCGTAGCCATCCTGTGGGAAATTCATGTCGGCGGTCATATTTGTCATACAAATAGCAAAATAGACAATGAATTATTGGCATAGCGGCGATTGCCTGGGCGCATATTTTAATTAAACCATTAATTTTAAAGACATATCACCCTCAACCATGATGCGCGGCTGCGATCGTCAGAGAAAAACAGAAGACGTTAAACCTTCCCTGCGAGAGTCGGAAAAGCGCAGACGGCGTCTCCTTATACATTTTTGCAACATCTGCGAGCGGTTTGACGCCTCGCCCCGTAGAAAACGGTTAAGCCTTCATCAGTTGCGCCTGCGGCAATAGCCTTTATCGTTGTAAGGCTTTTCACTGCTTGCGGCAAATGTTAACATTCTCAATACAATAACAGCCCGTGACGCGACAGCGTCGGGTGGCCAGAACACGATTCAGATGAAAACCTCATCTTGTCAATGTGAGATAAAACAAAAAGTTATAAGGAGAGTAGCAATGTCGTTTGAATTACCTGCATTACCATATGCAAAAGACGCCCTGGCGCCGCACATTTCCGCAGAAACCCTGGAATATCACTACGGTAAACACCACCAGGCGTATGTCACTAACCTCAACAACCTGATCAAAGGCACTGCGTTCGAAGGCAAATCTCTTGAAGAGATCGTCCGCACTTCTGAAGGCGGCGTATTCAACAACGCAGCCCAGGTCTGGAACCACACCTTCTACTGGAACTGCCTGGCGCCGAACGCCGGCGGCGAACCGGAAGGCGAGTTAGCGGCCGCGATTGCCAAATCCTTCGGCAGCTTTGCGGATTTTAAAGCCAAATTTACCGATGCCGCAGCGAAAAACTTCGGCGCGGGCTGGACCTGGCTGGTCAAAAATGCCGACGGCAGCCTGGCTATCGTCTCCACCAGCAACGCCGGTACCCCGCTGACCACCGACGCGAAGCCGCTGCTGACCGTTGACGTCTGGGAACACGCCTACTACATCGACTACCGCAATGCCCGTCCAAGCTACCTGGACCATTTCTGGGCGCTGGTTAACTGGAAGTTTGTTGCGGCCAACCTGGCGGCATAAACGACAAACCGCAGCAGGGTCTCCCCGGCTGCGGTTTTTTTTAGCCCTTCCCTACACTCGCGTTACTGGCTGGCAAAGGCCTCTTCCGGCTGCGCTCGTCCGCTGAACCAGACCAGCAGCAGCGCCAGACCGGCGATAATCGCCCCCATCACCGGCACAAACGCATAGCCCAGTCCGCCAGAGATCACCGCCCCACCGGCGGCGGCGCCCAGCGCGTTGCCGAGGTTGAACGCGCCGATATTCACCGAAGAAGAGAGCCCCGGCGCTTCATGCGCCACGCGCATGACCCGCATCTGCAGCGGCGGAACCACCGCAAAGGTGGCTGCGCCCCAGACAATCATGCTGATGGCCGCTCCAGCCTGGGATTGCGCCAGCAGCGGGATCGCCAGCATGATCGCCATCAGCAGCAGCAGAAAGCCTTTCAGCGTGCCAGAGACCGACCGGTCGGCGAATTTGCCGCCCAGATAGTTGCCCAGCGAAAAACCAACGCCAATCAGCACCAGCATCGCGGTAATAAACAGCGATGAAGCGTGGGTCAGCGTATTGAGCACTGGCGAGATATAGGTATACAGCGTAAACATTGCCCCGGCACCGAGCACGGTAGTCAGCAAGGCGGAGAGTACCTGCGGGCGTAGCAGGACTGAAAGCTCTTTTTTGACATCCGGGCGCTCACCGGCGCTGCCCTTCGGCAGAGAGAACCACAGACTGACCATCGCCAGCAGGCCTAACCCTGCGGTGGCCAGGAAGGACATCCGCCAGCCGATGGTTTCGCCAAGCCAGGTCGCCGCCGGTACACCGCCGATGTTGGCGATGGTGAGCCCCATAAACATCGTGGCTACCGCGCTGGCCTGCTTATGCTTTGGCACGACGCTGGCTGCGACCACTGATCCCAGGCCAAAGAAAGCACCGTGGTTAAGGCTGGTAATAATGCGCGACAGCAGCAAGGTGGTGTAATCCGGCGCAATGGATGACAACAGGTTGCCGACGGTGAAGATCCCCATCAGAAAAATCAGCGCATTGCGCCGTGCGCGATGCGACAACAGCAGCGTCATCAGCGGTGCGCCGACCATGACGCCGATGGCATACGCACTGATCAGCATTCCCGCTACCGGTATCGAGACGTCCACACCTTTCGCAATCACCGGCAGCAATCCCATCGGGGAGAACTCGGTGGTACCGATGCCAAAGGCGCCGATCGCCAGCGCAAGTAAAGGAAAGTTGATTTTCATTCAATGACTCCATCAGACCGTCAGAGACGACGGCGTAACATCAGAAGTCAAAAGCATGACATCAATCACAAAAAAACAAAAGTGAACGAAATGACAAAAGATTTTTGCAGAATTGATAATAATGGCGGGATACGGGGAGGAGGCCGCGCTCCTCCCTCACTGGAACATTAGTGCAGTATGGCGGTCAGGCTGAAAGCGACGATCACGCCGAGGGCAATAACCGTGGTGATCAGCGAAAACTTTAAATTGGTATCCATCATTTTTCCCTCTTGTTATCCCCACACCAAAAGTGAGCTTGCTCATTTTTGCACAAAAAATCGCAAAAATCTTCCGGGATTTAGGGCGATGCACATTTTTGCTCTTCCACTTTGCCCCAAGATCGGACAAAATCCCACGCTAATTTAAAAGCGTATCGGCCATTGACCCCTTCCTGTCGTTCTGTGTCGTTTTCCCGACGTGATGCAATGTTGAAAATTGTATTCAGGGTGTGTGTAGGCAAACGTTTACGTATCGATGATCAGGCGATCAGGTCAAGGCATGGAGTGAGATGTAATGGCAACTATTAAAGATGTAGCGAAGCGCGCAAACGTTTCCACTACAACTGTATCACATGTAATTAACAAAACCCGTTTCGTTGCCGAAGAGACGCGCAATGCGGTGTGGGCGGCGATTAAAGAGCTGCACTACTCGCCGAGCGCCGTGGCCCGCAGCCTGAAAGTCAATCATACAAAATCGATTGGTCTGCTGGCGACCAGTAGCGAAGCCGCCTATTTTGCTGAAATTATTGAGTCTGTTGAAAAGAGCTGCTTCCAGAAGGGCTACACCCTGATCCTCGGCAACGCATGGAACGATCCGGAAAAACAGCGCGCCTATTTGTCGATGATGGCACAGAAGCGTGTCGACGGCCTGCTGGTGATGTGTTCCGAATATCCGGATTCGGTATTGAGCATGCTGGAAGAGTATCGCCATATCCCGATGGTGGTGATGGACTGGGGCGAAGCAAAAGCCGACTTCACCGATGCGGTGATCGATAACGCCTTCCAGGGCGGCTATATCGCCGGACGCTACCTGATTGAACGTGGCCATCGTGAAATCGGCGTGATCCCGGGTCCGCTGGAGCGCAACACCGGCGCAGGCCGCCTGGCCGGCTTTATGCAGGCGATGAAAGAGGCGCATATCAGCGTGCCGGAAAACTGGATTGTGCAGGGCGACTTCGAGCCGGAGTCCGGCTACCGCGCTATGCAGCAGATCTTAAGCCAGCAGCACCGTCCGACGGCGGTGTTCTGCGGCGGCGATATCATGGCGATGGGCGCTATCTGCGCGGCGGATGAAATGGGGCTGCGGGTGCCGCAGGACATTTCGCTGATCGGTTATGATAATGTGCGTAACGCCCGCTATTTCAGCCCGGCGTTAACCACTATTCATCAGCCGAAAGATTCCCTGGGCGAAGCCGCATTTAACATGCTGTTGGATCGTATCGTTAATAAGCGTGAAGAGTCGCAGTCTATCGAAGTGCATCCTCGTCTGGTCGAACGCCGCTCCGTGGCGGATGGCCCGTTTGTCGATTATCGTCGGTAAGGCATCTGGCGGGCGCGGATCACTCCGGCGCCCGCAGCCATTCCCGATTCAGCGTGTCGCTGTCCCCCAGATAGTCGAGCATCCAGTTCAGCGCCGGTGAGGCATCACTCTGCTGCCAGGTCAGACAGCAGGCGGCATCCGGGAACGGATTCTCCAGCGCCAGCGCGGTCCACACGCCGCGATCTACCCATGGTCGGGCGAAATGGCTCGGCACCATGCCGACGCAGAGGCCCGCCGACAGACAGGTGGCCGACGATTCCCAGTCGGGGACCACCACCCTCTTCTGGTTATCCAGCAGCCAGGTTGTTCGTTTGGGCAGTGAACGTGACGTATCCTCCCGCACCAGCGACGGCCAGTTACGCAGGACATCATCGCTCAGGGGTCCCTCCATCTTCGCCAGCGGGTGATCGCTCGCCACCACGCAGTCCCAGCTCAGCATCCCCATATCGCGAAACGCATAGCGGCCCCCGACCGGAATAGATCGCGTTGCGCCAATCGCCAGTTCTACACGGCCGTCGGCCAGCGCATCCCATACGCCGTTGAACACTTCCTGGAAAACGATGAGCTCGACGTCGGGAAAATGGCGATAGAAATCGACGATCATCTGGCGCATCCGCGCCGGTTTCACAATATCATCCACCGCGATCGACAGCTGCCCGCGCCAGCCGTTGGCGATTTGCTGGCACTGCTGGCGGGTGATCTGCATTTTTTTGATAACAGAGCGCCCTTCCTGTAAGAACCAGACCCCTGCGGGCGTCAGCTCCACATCACGATGGCGGCGCTCAAACAAGGGAACGGCCAGCCACTCTTCAAGCTGACGCACGGTATAGCTGATGGCGGAGGGCACCCGGTGCAGCTCCTGCGCGGCCGCGCTGAAGCTGCCGTTGCGGGCTACGGCATCAACCACTTCCAGAGAGTATTCAGACCACATTTTCTGCCTGCAAAATTTTTGAATGCATGTGACAAATATTAGCGTTTCACAAGCCACAATGCACTCCCTACACTCTGCGGCATCGTACCTGTACTCCAAAAATGAGAACGTTATGTCACAACCTGGGAAAGGATTTTTAGTCTGGCTGGCCGGCCTGAGCGTGCTGGGCTTTCTGGCCACCGATATGTACCTGCCGGCGTTTGCCGCCATGCAGCAGGATCTCAATACCTCCGCTGCCTCCATCAGCGCCAGCCTGAGCCTGTTCCTCGCCGGCTTCGCGCTGGGGCAGCTGTTCTGGGGGCCGCTGTCGGACCGCTATGGGCGCAAACCGGTACTGTTGAGCGGCCTGGCAATTTTCGCGGCCGGCTGTCTGGGGATGCTGTGGGTGCACAACGCTACCCTGATGCTGGCGCTGCGCTTTTTGCAGGCGATTGGCGTCTGTGCCGCGGCCGTTACCTGGCAGGCGATGGTCACCGATTACTATCCTGCCCAGCGCACGAACCGCATCTTCGCCACCATTATGCCGCTGGTAGGACTGTCGCCAGCGCTGGCCCCGCTGCTGGGTAGCTGGCTACTGGTGCACTTCGAGTGGCAAGCCATCTTCGCCACCCTGTTTGCCATCACTCTGCTGCTGATGCTGCCTGCCCTGCGCCTGAAGGCAGCCGCAAAGTCGGTAGCAGTGACGCAGCAGAAGATCACCTTTCTCGCGCTGCTGCGCTCCCGGGAATACAGCGGCAACGTCCTGATCTACGCCGCCTGCTCCGCCAGCTTCTTCGCCTGGCTTACCGGTTCACCTTTTATCCTGCACGAAATGGGCTATGGCCCAACCGCTATCGGCCTGAGCTATATCCCACAGACCATCGCCTTTCTGGTGGGCGGCTATGGTTGTCGCGCGCTGCTGCAAAAATGGTCAGGACAACAGATGCTGCCGTGGCTGCTGGTGGTCTTCGCCGTCAGCGTTGCCGCCACCTGGCTGGTCGGCCTGCAAACGCATGCCTCGCTGGTGGCGTTAATGATCCCGTTCTGCATGATGGCGGTGGTCAACGGCGGGATCTATCCCATTGTGGTCGCCCAGGCGCTGAAACCCTTCCCGCAGGCAACGGGCCGCGCGGCGGCGCTGCAGAATACGCTGCAGCTGGGATTGTGCTTCCTGACCAGTTTGCTGGTATCGGCGCTGATCGCCACGCCGCTGCTGACCACCACCAGCGTGATGCTGGTCTCGATTGGCTTAGCCGGAATCGGCTATCGCCTGCAGCAAACGCCGGAGCTGACCCCCCACTCTTCCCACGCGTAACGCCCATCGCCGTTGCCCGGACCAGTCGTTAGCATGCTAAGAAAATTTTATTGAAAGCCAGTACTTAGCGTCCTATACTGGATCCGGGTTCACATAAATAGAAAATAGTTAAATATTAACGGATGCAGGATGCCTCCGTTTCACCATGGAAGGCCTTTCGGCAAGGGTTATCTCCCTTCCTCTGTTCTACGTCGGATAGCGACTTCACGGATTATCCGTGAGATTTCTCACAAAGCCAAAAAAGCGTCTACGCTGTTTTAAGGTTCTGATCACTTGGGCGTGATGGAGAAGCTATGAGTTCATCGTGTATAGAAGAAGTAAGTGTACCAAATGATGACTGGTACCGGATTGCAGCTGAATTATTGGGCCGTGCGGGAATAGAAATCAATGGCTCCGCGCCGTCAGACCTGCGAATTAAAAACCCTCTTTTCTTTAAACGTGTCCTGCAGGAGGGGTCGCTGGGGTTAGGCGAAAGCTATATGGACGGCTGGTGGGACTGCGAGCGTCTGGATATATTCTTCCACAAAGTGCTTCGCGCCGGACTGGAAAAACAGCTCCCTCACCATTTCAAAGATACACTCCGCATCGCAGGCGCTCGCCTGTTCAATCTGCAAAGTAAAAAACGCGCCTGGATTGTTGGCAAAGAGCATTACGATCTCGGCAACGATCTCTTCAGCCGAATGCTTGACCCCTACATGCAGTATTCCTGCGGATACTGGAAAGAGGCGCAAACCCTCGAAGCGGCGCAGCAGGCTAAACTGGACCTCATCTGTCGTAAGCTGGAGCTTGAGCCGGGGATGCGGGTACTGGACATCGGCTGTGGATGGGGCGGGCTCGCCGAGTATATGGCGCGAAATTACCAGGTCAGCGTTGTCGGCGTGACCATCTCCGCCGAGCAGCAAAAGATGGCCCAGGCGCGCTGCGCTGATCTTGACGTGGAGATTCGGCTCCAGGACTATCGCGATCTGCACGACAGCTTTGACCGTATCGTCTCCGTCGGTATGTTCGAGCACGTGGGACCGAAAAATTACGCCACCTACTTTGAGGTCGCGGATCGTAATTTGAAACCCAACGGCCGTTTCTTACTGCACACCATCGGTTCCAAAGTCACCGACCATAACGTCGACCCGTGGATCGATAAATATATCTTCCCCAACGGCTGTCTGCCGTCGGTTCGGCAGATCGCCGATGCCAGCGAGAAGCACTTTGTGATGGAAGACTGGCATAACTTCGGCGCCGATTATGACACCACCCTGATGGCCTGGTATGAGCGTTTTCTCGCCAGCTGGCCGGAAATTGCCGATAACTATTCTGAACGTTTCAAACGGATGTTCAGCTATTATCTGAACGCCTGCGCCGGCGCCTTCCGCGCCCGTGACATTCAGCTCTGGCAGGTAGTGTTCTCGCGCGGCATTGAACATGGGCTACGCATCGCCCGCTAACAAAATCTCCCCCGCTCACCGGCGGGGGATTTTTTTCAGGCTTCATTCACCTTAGACGCAACGTCTTTCGCGGCCAGCACGCGTTCAACCGTATCGACAACCGCCTGAGTTTGCGGGTCAATCTCAATATTGACGCGGTCACCCAGCTTTTTCGCGCCCAGCGTGGTCCGCTGCAGCGTTTCCGGGATAAGATGCACGCAGAAGCGGGTTGCCGTCACCTCGCCCACCGTCAGGCTAATGCCATCAATACCGATGAAACCTTTATAAAGGATATATTTCATCAGCGTCGGATCCTGCACTTTAAACCAGATCTGACGGTTATTTTCGGAAGTGAGGATCTTCACGATTTCCGCGGTGGTCATAATATGGCCGGACATCAGATGCCCGCCGATTTCATCACTGAATTTCGCCGCCCGCTCGACGTTCACTTCATCCCCGATCTGAATATCGCCGAGGTTGGTAATCCGCAGCGTCTCTTTCATCAGATCGAAGCTGATGTGCGCGCCGTTTATTTCGGTCACCGTCAGGCAACAGCCGTTATTGGCTACCGAGGCGCCGGTTTCCAGCCCCTCCAGCATATGCGCCGGTAGCTCCACCACATGGGTGCGAAAATTGGGTTTATCATCAATGGAGACCACTTTCGCGGTTCCCTGAACAATACCAGTAAACATGTTAGGCTCCTGTTGAAAATCATGACGGTATCATTACCGTTTTCGCTATCGGGAACAATAACAGGAGGGCAAAGCGGTTGCCAGCGCGCTTCGTGCCTCGACTCTTTTTTCACTGGCTTAATGGCTAATCCTCGCTACAATAGACTGGAAATTCCTCATTTTTATCCCCTTGCTGCCAGTTACGGCGGCTTTTTTAGTCTCAAAATAACAACAAAATAAAGGTGTTCACGTGCAGAAGTATTTCGTTGAAGCGCGTCAGTTATTAGCTCTGGCTATACCCGTCATCCTTGCGCAGGTGGCGCAGACAGCGATGGGTTTTGTCGATACCGTGATGGCGGGTGGCTACAGCGCCACGGATATGGCCGCCGTGGCCATCGGGACCTCCATCTGGCTGCCGGCGATCCTCTTTGGACACGGGCTGCTGCTGGCGCTGACCCCGGTGGTGGCGCAGCTTAACGGCTCCGGACGGCGGGATCGCATCGCACAGCAGGTGCGTCAGGGCTTCTGGCTGGCCGGCTTTGTCTCGGTGCTGATTATGGTCGTGCTGTGGAACGCCGGCTATATCATCAGCTCCATGCATAATATCGACCCGCTGTTGGCTGAGAAGGCGGTTGGCTATCTGCGCGCGCTGCTGTGGGGCGCGCCGGGCTATCTGTTCTTCCAGGTTGCCCGTAATCAGTGTGAAGGGCTGGCGAAAACCAAACCCGGGATGGTCATGGGCTTTATCGGCTTACTGGTCAACATTCCGGTGAACTATATCTTTATCTATGGTCATTTCGGCATGCCCGAGCTGGGCGGTGTCGGCTGTGGCGTAGCGACTGCTTCGGTTTACTGGGTGATGTTCGCCAGCATGCTGTGGTGGGTGCGTCGGGCGCGTTCGATGCGGGATATCCGCTGCGCCGAGCGCTTCAGCCGCCCCGATGTCGCCGTCCTGTTACGGCTGGTGCAGCTGGGGCTGCCCATTGCTCTGGCGCTGTTCTTTGAAGTCACGCTGTTTGCCGTCGTCGCGCTGCTGGTCTCCCCGCTGGGGATCATTGACGTCGCCGGTCACCAGATCGCGCTTAACTTCAGCTCATTGATGTTCGTTCTGCCGCTATCGCTGGCGGCGGCGGTCACCATTCGCGTCGGCTTCCGTCTCGGACAAGGCTCAACGATCGATGCCCAGGTTTCGGCCCGCACCGGCGTGGGCGTGGGCGTCTGTCTGGCGGTATTTACCGCTATCTTTACCGTGCTGATGCGTGAACAGATTGCCCTGCTGTATAACGATAATCCCGAGGTGGTGCTGCTGGCCTCACACCTGATGCTGCTGGCGGCTATCTATCAGATCTCCGACTCCATCCAGGTGATCGGCAGCGGCATTCTGCGCGGCTATAAAGATACCCGGTCTATCTTTTTTATTACCTTTACCGCGTACTGGGTGCTGGGTTTGCCGAGCGGCTATCTGCTGGCGTTGACCGATATGGTTGTGCCACGCATGGGGCCCGCCGGTTTCTGGTGTGGATTTATCATCGGCCTGACCTCCGCCGCCATCATGATGATGCTGCGGATGCGTTTTCTACAGCGCCAGCCCTCCAGCATCATCTTACAGCGCGCCGCGCGCTAGTCCCTGCAAAGCCCGCCCCTCCGGCGGGCTTTTTCGTTCTCCGGCATTGCGACCACGTTGTACATTCCGTTACTCCCCGACACCAAAGACTCACTGATGGCACTCCCCGAGACGCATATAGTGTGGTCAACAGCCCCGCAGTGGGGTTACTCAAGAAACCAATTCGAGGATTTCAGAATGAAAAAAGTATTAGCTCTGGTTGTTGCCGCTGCTATGGGTCTGTCATCAGTTGCTTTCGCTGCCGATGCCGCAAGCGCCACCCCGGCCGCAGCTGCCAGCCATACCACCGTTCACCATAAGAAACATCACAAAGCGGCCGCGAAACCGGCAGCCGAGCAGAAAGCCCAGGCGGCGAAGAAACACCACAAAGCCGCTGCAAAACCGGCTGCTGAGCAAAAAACCCAGGCGGCGAAGAAACACCATAAAGCCGCTGCGAAACCGGCAGTAGCGCAGAAAGCCCAGGCGGCGAAGAAACACCATAAAGCCGCTGCGAAACCGGCAGTCGCGCAGAAAGCGCAGGCTGCGAAGAAACACCACAAAGCTGCTGCGAAACCGGCAGTCGCGCAGAAAGCGCAGGCTGCAAAGAAACATCATAAAGCGGCACACCACGCAGCTAAACCGGCGGTTAAACCGGCGGCATAATGGTCAGGGCGTTAAGGTGATAAACCGGCGCAGAACAGCGCCGGTTTTTTTTCAGGAGGACATCATGCTGCAACGCTATCGCTTCGAATTGCTGCTGTTACTGCTCATCGTCTGCGCGCTGTTTACCCTGCGCTTGATGTTTAAATAGCGGGCTGCTGAACCCATTTACGGGCCGGCGGCGTATAGTCGCGAAAACCGGCGATAATCTCGTCTGCCGAGGTAGCAAACGGCAGCATCTCCGCGTAGCGCGGGTGCATAAATCCTTCCCGTACCATGTTGTCGACCATCGCCTGAAGCGGATCGTAATAACCCTTGATATTCAGGAACGCGCACGGTTTCTCATGGATCCCCAGTTGCGCCCAGGTCCATTGTTCGAAAATCTCTTCGAGCGTCCCCGCCCCGCCCGGCAGGGCAATAAAGCCATCCGCCAGCGCCGCCATTTTGGTTTTCCGTTCGTGCATATCCTCTACCACATGCAACTCCGTCAAGCCGCGGTGGGCAATTTCCCGCTCCACCAGGCCGCGCGGCATCACGCCGATCACCACGCCACCGGCCTCCAGCGCCGCATCGGCGACCGCCCCCATCAGACCGACTTTGCCGCCGCCATAGACAAGCGCCAGCCCCTGCTGCGCCAGCGTACGTCCGACCAGACGGGCGGTGTCGAGATACAGCGGATGTTCGCCAGCTGAAGAACCGCAAAAAATACCAATCGATTTCATCTTCGTTATGACTCCTTCTCTTCTGGTGGCCGATAATTTAACACAACGGCAACCCTACCGCGCAGAGTTAGACGGGCAGAAAAAAGCGAGTCATGACGCTCGCTGGCGAAGAAATATCCTTGTGGTTCAGTAAAATATATCCGGAATGGGTAAAAGTTCCGCAATCGCATGCAATGTGCAAGAAAAGTGACGTTTACCTCTTGCCACATCCTCTCCCTGCCGCTAATATGCGTCCCCGTTGTCACCACAACATTGCGTTCGTAGCTCAGTTGGTTAGAGCACCACCTTGACATGGTGGGGGTCGTTGGTTCGAGTCCAATCGAACGCACCATAATGCGTTTATAGCTCAGTTGGTTAGAGCACCACCTTGACATGGTGGGGGTCGTTGGTTCGAGTCCAATTAAACGCACCATAATGCGTCTGTAGCTCAGTTGGTTAGAGCACCACCTTGACATGGTGGGGGTCGATGGTTCGAGTCCATTCAGACGCACCAATCAGTTATCCTTCTGTAATTTCTGTGTTTTATCACCTGCCCCCCGATGGTATTGCTGACTTAAAATGTTGTGTATTGGCAAAGATTTTTCCTTGCATATTCCACACTCGTGCAGGGGAAGCCAACCCTTTTAAGTACATTTTTGAGCACATCGAAATGGCGCTTTAGTCCACGAACGACGGGAAAAGTATCATTGCAGCAAGGCATTTTTTCCCGGCGGAAAACATTTCAGGCTTCAAAAATTCAGGCGTTGACGTTACAGAATACTGCAGACAAAACTAAGGTGACGACTATGCCATTACCGACACGGCCATTCGTAACGCTGCGATTCATCCTCAAAACTACTCTCTGACCGACATGGAAGGCCTCTCCCTGTTTGTCAGCAAATCAGGAAGCAAAAATGGCACTTTCACTACTATCATAACGGAAAACAATGCCGCATGAGTTTCGGCCTCTAACCTGAAATTTCACTCAGTGTGGCCCGAATTTTACGTCATGAAGCCCGTTCACAAATTGCACTGGGTCTCGTCCCTCAGATTCAGACAAAATTAACGCTGGCAAAACGACACTTCTAGTATTTGAAAGGGCACCCATCACACTCATATTTTTACTCCACAGTCATGAGCATCAAAAATCGATCAACAGACCACGCCGTTTAATTTTTAATGATAATCATTCCATTCATCATAAATATATGCATATGAAAATCGATATATCAGATACCCCACCAGGAATTCCACAACTGAAAGTAAACCCCAGAGAAATTTATATTCATTTACTGAGAAAAAAAGAACCAGCCAGCCAGCGCGATACCTGAAGTACCTAATCCCATACCTGCTCCCCTGATAACACGGGAAAGTATGATGAGTAATGTTCGTTTTATATTCATAATCCACCAAAGAAATATTCCATAATGGAAACTATTCCCTGGCGTAAAAAAGCGAGCGCGGTACAGCAGGGATGAAACCATGCCACAGTAGAATAAAGAAAGTCCAGCCCCGACTGGGCCAGACTAACTTTTTAAGATTAACGCCCGAATTACATTGAGAAATTACATATAAAAGACCTGAGCCATTGATGATGTCATAATATGGCGGGCGGTTCGCACATATCCAGAATAAGCGGCGAAAACGCACCATGAAAGACATTGGTATCCTGATTTACATCAGTAAGCGCCGCCTGACCGTTATTTCGTATAACCCGCTAATATTATCCAGTCGATACTGACAGGGATAATATTCCCCTGGCCATAAAGCGCAGCGGCAGCTTGCGCACCTACCGTCTGACAGACAAAACCCGCATATTGTCTTCAGACACGGCGAAGACTGGCCTGCGCCATCGCCAGGGCATCTTCCCCTGCCGGCAGCCGCGAAGGGGCCTGAGGATCGTTCACCATCCGCCAGACGGCCTGAGCCACATCGACAGCCTGCGTCACGCTGGCGTTATCCTGCATGCTGTCGAGGATCTGCTGGCCGAGCGCCGCATAGCTCTCCGGGAGCTGGCCCATCGTTCGACGAGCGTTTTCCCCGAAGCGGGTCTGCGGGGCGCGTCCCGGCAGGATTAGCCCGACGCGAATATTAAAAGCACGGAGCTCCAGCGCCAGCGACTCCGTGAAGGCATTCACCGCCGCCTTACTCGCGGTGTATACCGCCAACAGGGGCATCGGTTGCAGGGTGACCGCCGAGGTAATGTTAACGATGGTCCCGCTTCGGCGCGCTCTGAACCGGGGGATCACCGCCTGGGTCATGGCAATCGTTCCCAGGGTATTGGTGGCAAACAGGTCTGCTATCGCCTCGCGCGACGCGCCCTCCAGGGCATTAAGCATCCCCACCCCGGCGTTGTTAACCAGCACATCAATCTCTCCGGCTTCGGCAATGGCCTCTGCGATACTCTGCGCCGAAGTGACGTCAAGACGCACCAGCCGCAGACGGTCGCTGGCGGGCAACACACCTTCCTGCGGAGCGCGCATCGTGGCAATAACCTTCCAGCCTTGCTCGAGAAAATAACGCGCCGTCTCCAGGCCAAAACCCGATGAACAGCCGGTGATCATTATCGTTTGCATATCTCTGTCTCCGAATGGCTTCTTCCTTTTGATCATAGACAGGCCGTGTCGGACGATATAGGGTCAATAATCCATCATTCTTTAGCAGGAGTCCGGAAATGAGCGATCCGTTGGCGGAGGTTATTGCCATGCTAAATCTCAGAGCGGTGCTGACCAAAACCGTTGAGGGGGCGGGAGACTGGCGAGTGATACGCTCGGACCAGGGGTTGTCATTTTATGGCGTCGTGCTGGAAGGCGGCTGTCGGCTGGAAATAGACCAGCATGAGCCGCAGATCCTGCGCGCCGGGGATTTTATTCTGATCCCGGCGGCGTACCGCTTCGCGCTAACCAGCCTGACCCCGCCCCCTTCACCGGCGCTGGAGACCATCCCGGTCCAACTGGCGGAGGGACACTTTCGGCTTGGAGCCCTCGACAAGCCTGCGCAGATGCAGGCGCTGATTGGCCACTGCGCTTCCGGTTCAACGAACGCCAGCCTGCTGGCCTCGCTGTTGCCAGCCTTTGTGGTGGTCCGCAATCAACCGCGGCTGGCCACCTTTGTCGGGCTGCTGAAAGAGGAAGCGAAGGCGGATCGCGCGGGCAAATCTTTCGTTCTGGCGCGGATGGTTGAGCTACTTTTTATCGAGGCCATCCGTTCCTCCGGCACGCTCGCCACCCCCGGTCTGATGCGCGGGCTGAGCGACCCGCGGGTCGCCCAGGCAATCCGCCTGCTGCATCAGGCCCCCGCCAGACGCTGGACGGTCAACGCCCTGGCCGCCGACTGCGCGCTGTCTCGCTCGACGTTATTTGAACGCTTTACCGACCTGACCGGGATGACCCCGATGGGCTATCTGTTAGGCTGGCGAATGACCCTGGCCATGCAGTGGCTGAGCGAGACGGGCATCAGCATTGCGGATATCGCCGAGCGCATCGGCTATGGCTCGGCCAGCGCGTTCAGCGTAACCTTTACCCGCTATACCGGGATATCGCCGGGGAAATATGCCCGCCAGCGGGCGACGCAGCCTCCCCCCGGGCCAGCCCTGACTTAACCGGCTGCAATCTCCGTCTGCAGCCAGCGCTCAAACACCTGCAGCGCCAGCTCTCCCTCCCCGCCACCGGGTTTGATCAGACAAAAGCGCTTGGCCAGCGTCGGGGAGCCCGGCCACGGAGCGACCAGCGTCCCGGCGCGCAGCTCGCTTTCCACATACATCTTCGGCACCAGCGCCACCCCCTGCTGACTCAGTACCGCGGCGATGGCCATCTCATGCAGATCGTAGCGCGGCCCCTGCGCCGGATTATCCAGCGCCAGCCCGCATTCCCGGGCATAGAGCAGCCAGGCGTCAGGGTTCTGCCGCCGGTGAATGCGCGGCAATCGGTTCAGTTGCCCGGGGAGATCGTCATTCGTCAGCAGCGCCGCATGACAGACCGGCAGCAGATACTCCTCGAACAAAAAGGTCACATCCATGCCAGTCCACGCCGGGTGATCAAAATGGATGGCGGCATCAAAACCGCTGCCCGGGAGGATGAAGGGATCGCTGCGGGCGGCAATATTGACCACGATATGCGGATGCTGCGCTGCAAAGCGTCCAAGCCGGGGAATTAACCAGCGGCTGGCAAAGGTGGGGAGCACGGCGATCTCCAGACTATGTCCATCGGAGGGCATCCCGCTGACGTCGTGGGTGTCCCGCTCCAGACGGGCGAGGATCTCGCGGACCTGGCGGGCATAGCGGGCGCCAGCCGGATTGAGCCGCACCCGGCTCCCCGTCCTGTCGAAGAGTTTACTGTCGAGGAGCGCTTCCAGACGGGCAATCTGCCGGCTGATGGCCCCTTCCGTTAACGCGAGTTCCGCCGCCGCGCGGGCAAAGTTGCCGTGACGGGCAGCGGCCTCAAAAGCCAGTAGCGCAGCGCTGCTGGGGATTTTACGACGCATAGCCAATGCTCCTTGTGCAGGCTCACCGAAAGTCAGTGACAGAATATCACTGACCATTGAATTAACATCGTTTTTCAGCGCCATTTTTAGCCGATAGGATGATGAAAAGTCACTAAAGCGCTTTGCGCGCTCAATCATCTGTCCATCGAGGTCACTATGCTCTATGTCGTCGAATGCGCCTACACCGATCCCCAAAGCGAAACAGCGTGGAATACCTTTTACAATCAGGAAAAACTGCCGGCGCTGGTCTCTGTGCCCGGTTTTTACGCCTCTCAGCGCTTCCGCGCCCTCAGCGAGGAGTGTCCCCGCTACCTGGCGCTGCACGATATCCACGATGCTACCGTCATCGACAGCGACGCCTACCGCCGCAACGGTGGCGGCCATTTTGCCCGCTGGCAATCGGCGATCACCGACTGGCACCGCCACCTCTATGTTGCAGATAGCGGCGTGCGGGAGGTCCGGTCTGATGAGGTGCTCCTGCTGAGCGATACGCCTCAGACGCTACCCATCTCCCCGGCAATCGTCCTGCTGCCTGGCGGCCTGGCGACGCAACAAACCCGGTATGCCGCCATCGTCCCGCGTGACGACCTGCATCACCTGGCCACGGCTGCCGCCGTCTTTATCTATCAACCCATCACCGCCCGGTTACGTAACCCGGCGCAACGCGCGTGAGGTCGCCATGACACCAGCTCCCTTTTATACGTTGACCGCAGGCGATCTGACGGTGACCGCCGTCAGTGATGGTCAGATGTCGGCGCCACTGTCCTTACTCTCGGGTATCACGCCTGAGGAGGCGGAGCGCCTGCAGCGGAACGCCGGGTTAGCCTCACCGGAGGCCATTGCGATCGGCGCCTATCTTATCCGCGGACGCGGGCATACCGTACTGGTGGATACCGGCACCGGGGGAGTCAATGGCGTCGGCGGTGCGCTTATCGCCACTCTGGCGCTGCTCGGCGTACGCCCTGAGGAGATTGACACCATCCTCCTCACCCACGCGCACCCGGATCACATCGGCGGGTTGCTGACGGCAACCGGCGCCCCGGCGTATCCCAACGCCACGGTGTTCCTGCCTTCGCGGGAACGCGCTTACTGGCTGGCGGAATCCACACTGGACAACGCCAGCGATCGCGGCCGGCGCAACGTGCTGCTCGTCCACCGCGTACTGGCGATCTGCGCGGCGCAAATTCGCGAAGTTGATGGTGAGGAGACGGTCGCCGGGATCCACCCGTGCCCTCTGCCCGGCCATACGCCCGGCCATACCGGGTATCGTCTCGAGACGGGCGATACCTCGCTGCTGATCTGGGGGGATATTGTCCATTTCCCGACCATTCAGACCACCCGGACGTCGGTGTCGGTCGCCTTCGACGTCGATCCTGAACAAGCCCGACAAACCCGGGAATGTCTGCTGCGCCAGGCCGCCAGCGAACAATGGCTGATCGCCGGCATGCATCTTGGTCTGCCCGGCTTTGCCAGGGTGGTGGAGACACCTTATGGTTATCTGTTGCAGTCGGTGTAAAGGTCGCAGAGGTAAGCCCTGCTTGTCCGCAGGGACAAGCAGGGCTTTATGTCAGGGGGTTGGGCAGGCCGCTAACTGCGGCTTTTCCAGGCTTTTTTGCTTTTGCAGCTGGCTTTGGTGGCGACCCACGGGTGGCGTAGCTGAGTCAACTGAAGATCCTGGGAGGCCGGGCTGGCCGACCAGCGTTTGTTACACAGAGGCTTACGAGTTGCAATGACCATAAAAACGCTCCTGAAAAGTAATGAACAATTCCCTGGGTAGTTCCATAAGTTCAGAATCAGCTTATCATCGCGTAACGGAAGTTATTTCAATCTTTGTTTTACTATGTAAATGGTGAAAGCCTCCTGAAATGAGCAAAATTGATCTAGATCAATATAAGTGCATTTAGTTTTTCCTGACACCTATATATTCAACCGCTTACCAGCGGCTGACGTTTGTTTAAGACTTTTCCTATACCATACAATCCTGCAGAGCAATAATCATTTATCAGATTTTTATTCTACTTATGTATACAAACATGGTTATTTGTTTTGATTATTCTAACAAATAAAATTCACTTGGTCAGTCAGCAGCAGGCAGGTACTCTGCACCGGCAATAACTGGATTTGTCAGGGAGTGGTGGATGACTAAGGGCTATAAACTGCTTGGCTATAAGTTAGCAGATAATATTTTCTACTGCCTGCATCATCGGGAAATTATCGCGCTGCGAGGGACGCGAACGCAAGTTCAGCTACGCAGTACCATGGCCTGTTTACTGGAATATCTGTTGGCGCATGGCAGAGAACGGGTGGTCAGCGATGAAGAGTTGATGATTAACGTCTGGGAAAAAAATAACCTTCGCCCGTCTGCGCAGCGATTATGGCAGGTTATTCAGACGTTAAAATCCCGTCTTAGCCAGGCAGGCGTTGAAAGCGCATTAATTATTCGGGTCAAGTGCGCAGGGTATTATATTAACAATGCTGTCGTAGCCGAAATTTACTCATTCAAACCACCGGGCATGATGAATTATATTAATGCCTCGCCTGCTGATATGAATAAACTTCTGGTACGCAGCTAATCCCCTCTCCGCGCCGTTTACATCGCTTGTAACAGGGTTTATCCGTTGAATATTTTAATTCACAGCAATAATCTTTTTTTTAATATCGGCCTCGCCCAGTGTTTCAGAGATATTCAGGAGACCCTGCCCGGGCTGAACATTATTCATTCGCTGCCACTCAGCCATTTTCCCGATCCGGCTGGGCTGGATGTGATTATTTTATCGCTGGAAAACTTTCACGATTATCAGGCCGCCGCTGAATTAGCCCTGCGTTATCAGAGTCTGGTGGTCGGCTTTACCTCGGCCGGCAACGTGAGGCGCGGACGCGCCTTTTTCGCGGATACCCTCCTGTGGGTTAGCCAGCGGGAAAGCGTTCCGGAGGTTGGCCGCCTTTTGCGCAGGCTGGCCGATCGTCGCTGGCCTCTGGTGCCGCGTCATCAGCGTCAGAGTACCTCTTCCCGTCAGCGAGCGCCCCTCAACCTTCTGGAAAGGCGGATAATCGCCGCCACCATGAAGGGACAGTCGGTGAATCAACTGGCGGCCACGTTGGGGATCAATCGCAAGCGAGTCTATAACGGACTGGAACGGATTAAGGTTAATTTTCACCTGGTCAGCCATGCTCATTTTCATCATTTTATGATCTCCGGGCCAACGTTTAACCCGCTCTCACCCGACCTTGCCAGTTATACGCCAGGGGCAAAGCCTGCCCGACAGCGGCAGGCTGCGTTGCACGCGGCGAAAAATCATTCATATTATTTGAATAAGATTCGCAAATTGTTTTGATTTTAGCCTGCAACATTCAAGCGTATTCTTTACCACATCAGGGCGAAAAGCCCTTTATCAGACACCAGATTAAGGAATACGACCATGAAATCCATCAAAACTTTCGTTGCAGTTGCGGCACTGTCTCTGTTCTCTTCCGTCAGCTTCGCCCAGAGCGTCAGCGCTACCGCCTCGACCCTGGACCGGGCTGAAGCAAAAATCGCCGCCCAGGCCGCGGAACAGGGTGCATCCTATAAAATCACCAGCGCCCAGTTTAATAATCGCGTCCACATGACGGCTGAACTGAGCAAATAAGCCTTTTAGCCGTTAGCGATAAATACAGCGCCGTTTTTAACGGCGCTGTATTTTTTTCCGCCTTTCCCTTTTCAGCGTTTTGCCGACAGGCATGCTGTGGCGCTCGCTCCATTCCCGACCAATACTGACTGTATCCTCCAGAAAAGAGAGCCTGATGATGAAAGCCTGGACAGTCAAAAAACCCGGTTCGCTTGAGAACCTGCAGCTTGTCGATCTTGCTGACCCCGGGGCGCCCGCTGCAGGAGAGATCCGGGTGGCGCTGCACGCCACCTCGCTGAACTACCATGATTTGCTGGTCGCAACGGGGGTAATTCCCACCGCCGATCGGCGGATCCTGATGGCGGATGGCGCCGGCGTGGTGGAAGCGGTTGGCGCCGGAGTGAACGAATTTCAGCCGGGTGACCGGGTGGTCGCTGGCTTTTTCCCGCAGTGGCTGGATGGCCGCCCCGGTCCGCTGGTGAGCGACTTCAGTCAGACCCCGGGCGATGGCGCGGAGGGGTTCGCCTGCCAGTATGTCGTCAGGCCGGCCAGCCATTTTACCCATGCGCCTGAGGGGTGGAGTTTCAGGGAGGCGGCAACCATCACCACCTCCGGTCTTACCGCCTGGCGTGCGCTGGTCGTCGAAGGACGGTTAAAAGCAGGCGATACGGTGCTGACGCTTGGCACCGGCGGCGTGTCGATAACCGCCCTGCAGCTGGCGAAAAGTATGGGCGCGCAGGTGATCGTCACCTCGTCGTCAGATGAAAAACTCGCCCGCGCTCGCGCCCTGGGGGCCGATCATCTCATCAATTACCGCACCACCCCGGCATGGGGCGCCGCGGTGCAGGATATCACCGGCCATCGCGGGGCCGATCTCATTCTGGAGCTGGGCGGTCCGGGCACCCTGGGGCAGTCGTTCGAGGCGGTCAGTGTTGGCGGACACATCGCCCTGATCGGCGTCCTGACCGGCTTCGAGGGCCATGTCCCCACCCATCTGCTGATGAGTAAACAGGCCCGACTGCAGGGGCTGGTGGTGGGTAATAGACGGCAACAGCAGGACTACGTCAACGCCCTGAACCTTCAGGCGTCGCGGCCGGTTATCGATAAAGTGTTTGATTTTACAGCCTTACCGGATGCCTTTCGCTATCTGCAAAGCGGCGCCCATTTTGGCAAAATTTGCGTGGAGTGGTGAGGGGATGAACAGGGCCTCCGTGCCCTGAGAACGGCTTTATTCGAAGAAGACGTCCGGATTTTCCGACAGCGAAACAAAGGATTTCGTGTTTTTATCCAGCGCCTGAATGTCGCCGCTTTCAATGTCGTAGAACCAGCCGTGCAGGCGCAGGGTATGGTCGCGCAGACCGACCGCCACCGACGGATGGGTTTTGATGTTGTTCAACTGAGCGATGACGTTTTCCTGCACCATGCCGTTGACCTTATCGGTTTCGCTGGCCCAGGTTTTCTTTTCCACCACTGCTTTCGCGGCATCAGCATAGCGCAGCCAGTGGGACACGGCCGGCATCGGCTCAAGGCACTGGCAGGTGGCGATCGCTTTCATCGCGCCGCAGTTGGAGTGGCCGCAGATCACGATATCCGTCACGCCCAGCGCAACGACGGCATATTCGATGGTAGCAGAAACGCCACCTGGCTCCGGCCCGAAAGACGGCACGATATTCCCGGCGTTACGAATGACAAAGAGCTGTCCCGGCTCCTGCTGGGTTACCAGTTCAGGCACCAGACGGCTGTCTGAACAGGAGATGAAAAGCGCTTTGGGATTCTGGCTGGAGGCCAGGCTACGGAAGAGCTCTTTACGCTGGGGGAAGATCTCTTTCTGGAAGTTGAGGAAGCCCTCAATGATATGTTGCATAGCAGTGTCTCTTCTCTGTAGTTATTACGGTATGACAAAGATCACAGTTATTCAGTTTACCATTGATGACAAGAATGGGAATCGTTATTCAAACAGTTGCGCAGAAAACGCGCGCCGCCACCGCCCGCTCCGCCCTGCCTTATCCACACCTTTTTGACGTGATTTCCTGAACCAGTTTGCTACTCTGTCTACCCCAACCGTTCACAGGTTACCGACCGCCTGCCGGCGGCGGACATCACAGGAGTCGCTATGTTCTTATCCAGCCTGATGGCCATTGCCGCGGTGCTGATCATGGGCGTGATCAGTCCCGGCCCAAGCTTTATCTTTGTCGCGCGCAATGCCGTCGCTCGCTCGCGCGTGCACGGTCTGGTGACCGCCCTCGGTAATGGCGCCGGCGCCGCCATTTTTTCCATTATGGCGATGCTGGGCCTGCAGAAGGTGCTCACCGCGGTGCCGGAGCTGTTCATTGGCCTGAAAGTAGCGGGCGGGCTCTACCTGTTATGGCTGGGCTATAAGATTTTCCGCGGGTCGGCGCAGCCGATGGACTTTTCCGCCAGCGGCATGGCTGGCAACCATTCGCTGCTGAAGACCTTCCGCGATGGGCTGTATACCCAGCTGAGCAATCCCAAAACCGCGCTGGTGTTCGCCTCAATTTTTACCGCTCTGCTGCCAGCGCAGATCCCCACCGCGTTTTACTACATCGTGCCGCTGATGAGCTTTCTGATTGACGTCAGCTGGTATTCGCTGGTGGCGCTGGTGCTGTCTGCCGATCGACCGCGGCGCGTCTACCTGCGGCTGAAGCGGCGGATCGACATCGCCACCGCGACGGTGCTGGGGGCGCTGGGCCTGCGGCTTATCGCCACCTCCCTCACCCGCTAACGGGTTACACGGTATGGATGCGAATATCGTGCTGCTGAAAGGCAACGCGATATTCGCGACTGATGTTCTCTTCCACCACCAGCACATCGATATCGCTGCTCGCGGCCACCACAAACCGTGCCACTGCCGGAATTTTATCCGAGGTCAGGCCGATGATAATTTCGCTGCACTGCTTAATCACCGCTTTCTTGAACTCGCAGTCGGCGTAGTCAAAACCGGTCAGGCCCGACTCTGGCGCCATGGCGCAGCCGCCGATAAACCCCTGGTCGAATAACATGCCCTGCACCTGAGCCACCGCCGCGGCGCCGACGCAGCCGCCGCTCGCCCGCTGCACCTGGCCACCGAGGATCACCACGTCATACAACGGTTTTTTCACCAGTACCGCGGCGATCTCCGGGGAGTTCGTTACCACCGTCAGCGCCAGCTCAGCGGGTAGCGCCTCGGCCATCGCCAGATTGGTGGTCCCGGTATCGACGAAAATCGTGCCGCCGGGCTTCACCAGCCTGGCACACTGTTGCGCGATCCTGAGTTTTGTTGCTCGATTTTTATCTTTCCGTTCACTATAGTCCCCGGCTTCCGGCAGGCTCAGCACCGCCCCGCCATACACCTTTTTACAGAACCCTTCGCGACTGAGTTCATGCAGATCGCGGCGGATGGTGTGCTCCGACACCTGAAGCCGCGCCGCCAGCTCCGCGCACACCACTCTGCCATTTTCCTGCAGGATCTGGCAAATCAACGCTTGTCGCTGTTGGGGAAAAGCAGCATAATCGAGCACGATAACTCCTTAAATTATCAAAAACGAGCAACAGCAAGCATGATCGTCTGCGCTGCTTTGATTGTCAATGTTCCTGCCCGGAGGTTTACCATGAAAATTGCCCATTTCGCCCTGTGGACCCAACAGCTCGACGTCCAGGCCCGCTTCTGGGTGGAGTTCTTTGCCGCCAGCATCAATGAAAAATACCTCAGCCAGACCAACCCCGGCTTTGCCTCCTATTTTGTCACCATCGACGACGAGGTGGTGATCGAGCTGATGACCAAGCCTGGCCTGCAGCCGGCCAGCGCGGATAATAACCATACCGGCTGGGCGCATCTGGCCCTCTCGGTAGGCGGGGCGGAACAGGTCGATGCCCTCGCCCAACGCGCCGAGGATGCGGGGATACTGGTTTCGCCGCCGCGTACCACCGGCGACGGCTATTATGAGGCGGTGATCGCCGATCCCGATGGCAACCTGATTGAAATCGTCGCATAGTCAGCAGACCGCCAGTATTCAGGAGGTATTCATGGCACATTACCGAATTATCGACACCGCGACCTGGCCCCGCCGGGACCATTTCACCTTTTACCGACAATTTGCCAACCCCAGCTTTAACCTCTGTGTCCCGATAGCGGCGCAGCGCCTGTACGAATGTGCGAAGGACCGTCGGGTCTCGTTTTTTCAGCTCGCGCTCTATGCGCTACTGCGCGCGGCAAACGGAGTACCGCAGCTACGGCAGCGCGTGCGCAATGATGAGGTGATTGAATATGACAGCCTGGCGGTAATGACGCCGGTGATGACCGTCGAGGAAGGATTCCGCCAGGTATGGTGCGACAACGCCCCCGAGTTCACCACCTTCAGCGATGCGGCAACGCCGAAGATCGTCGCGGCAAGAGAGACAACGCCGGCGCCGCTCATCGTCGATGGCGAGCATTTTATCTGCGCCAGTTGTCTGCCGTGGCTCCACTTCACCTCGATGACCCATGCGGAATATGCCGTAGGCGCGGCGGTGCCCGCGCTTACCTGGGGGAAACTACAGAACGGCGTGATCCCGGTGGCCGGGCGGTTTAACCATGCCTTCGTCGACGGTCTCCACGCCAGCCGCTTTTTTGCTCTCGTGGAAGAGGGATTTAGCGACCCCGAGCGGCTCTGGCAACCGTTAACCGAGACCGCACCCTCACTGCTCGCCCCTGCGGCAAAGAAACGCTGAGGCCCTCGCCACGCTCACCGCCTGACTTCCTTCCTTCGGTCCGGCGGTCGCTTTCCTCTCCTGTTGCCTTTGCAACAGCCGGCGCAAAACGGCGCTGCATTTGCAGCAGTCCGCTCCATCAGCTGACATAGCCAACCCGCTTCCTGTCACGACTGCGCCTTCCTCTCTCACTGGCACGTGTTTTGCTTACCCACACATATAACCCACAGGCATTATGAATTATTTATTTATCTAATTTGTGCATAAGCTATTCACTGAATAAGAGAGAAGATGATGTCAGCCAGTTCACCCGCACAGCCTTACACCCAGTCCACGCCGCAGGCGCATATTATTGCCAGCGATGCGGAAGCCCTCGCCATCGCCCATGAGATCGCCGCCGTGCTCAAACCCGGCGCCGCCGAGCGCGACCGCACGGGCATTGTCCCGGCGGAGATCGTCAACACCTATTCCAACAGCGGACTGTGGGGCATCACGGTGCCGCGCCGCTTTGGCGGCGCCGAGGTCTCGGCCGCGACCCTCGCGCAGGTTATCGCCATTCTCTCTGCGGCGGATCCGTCGTTAGGCCAGATCCCCCAGAACCACTACTGCCTGCTGGAGGATATTCGTCTGCAGGGCAGCGACGACCAGCAGGCGTTCTTTTTCGCCCAGGTATTACAGGGCTATCGCTTCGCCAATGCCCTGTCGGAAACCGGGGGGAAAACGGTCCTTGACATTCGTACCCGTATCGAGGAAGGCGCGGACGGTCTGCGGATCAATGGTCGTAAAGGCTACTGCACCGGCTCGCTGTACGCCCACTGGATTGGCATTCTGGCGCTGGACGCCGACGATCGCGCCCAGCTCGCTTTCGTCCCCCAGAACAGCCCGGGGCTGACGGTGGTCAATGACTGGGCGTGCCTCGGTCAGCGCACCACCGCCAGCGGCACCGTGCTGGCCGATAATCTTCCGGTCAATCCTTTCCACCTTTTCCCAACCTGGAAGTCCTACGCCAGCCCGACTCTTGCCGGCCCCTTCGCCCAGTTGACCACCGCGGCAATAGATGCCGGGATCGCCCGCGCGGCGCTGGACGATACCGTGGCGTTTGTGCGCCACAGCGCCCGGCCGTGGATCGACGCCGGTGTGGCGCGGGCGAGCGACGATCCGCTGACTATCTACCATATCGGTCAACTGGACAGCCGCCTTGCGGCAGCCGACGCGCTGCTGGAGCGGGCGGGACGGGTGCTCGACCGCTATAAAAATGACCTCAGCGAGGAGCATGTCGCCGAGGCGTCGCTGGCCGTCGCCCGCGCCAAAATCTGGACCACCGAAGTGGCGCTGGAGGCCGCCAGCCGCCTGTTCGAGCTGGGGGGCACTCGCGCCACCGGTGAGTCGCTCAATCTAGACCGCCACTGGCGCAATGCCCGGGTGCACACCCTGCACGACCCGGTTCGCTGGAAGTATCAGTTGCTTGGCAACTGGGTGCTGAACGGCATTCGCCCGCAACGACATGACTGGAACTGATATGACGAGTCTGCTGGCGTTTTTCGCGGAAATCGACTGGAACGATGTGGCCCAGGCCGCCCTCGATACCCTTACCATGCTGGCCTGGTCGCTGGGATGGACCGTACTGCTGGGGCTTCCGCTGGGGATTGTGCTCTATCTCACCGGTGAGCCGCGTTTGCTGTACGCCCCGCGCCTTTACCGCCTGCTGTCATTGTGCGTCAACGTACTGCGATCCCTGCCGTTCATCATTTTGCTCATCGTGATGATCCCGGTGACCACGTTGCTGACCGGCACCTCGCTGGGGGTGGAAGGAACCATTCCGCCGCTGGTCGCCGGCTGCGCCCCGTTCTTCGCCCGGCTGGTGGAAACCGCCCTGCGCGAAGTGGAGCACGGCCTGGTGGAGGCCAGCTGGTCGATGGGCGGCAGCACCTGGCAGCTTATCTGGCACACGCTGCTGCCGGAGTCGCGGGCCGGGCTGATCGCCGCCGTGACCGTGACGGCCATTTTGCTGGTCGACTACACCTCGATGGCGGGGGTGATCGGCGGCGGCGGGCTGGGCGATCTGGCCATTCGTTTTGGTTATCAGCGCTTTCAGACTGACGTGATGGTGGTCACCGTCCTGATGCTGATTGCGCTGGTACAGCTTCTGCAAATGAGCGGCGACCGCCTGGTGCGCTACGTCAGCCGCAAATAACTTACCCTTCTCTGCTCAGGAAACCCTTATCATGAAAAAATCCATTATTGCCGCCGGACTGCTGGCCCTCTTCTCCACCGCAGCGCTGGCTAACGAGACGCTGATCGTCGGCGCCACGCCGGTGCCGCATGCGGAAATCCTTGAATTTGTGAAGCCGGTGCTGGCAAAGGAAGGCGTCGATTTACAGGTCAAGGTGTTTAACGATTTTATTCAGCCTAACCAGCAGCTGGCGGAGAAACACCTCGACGCCAACTACTACCAGTACCGGCCATTCCTCGATAACTACAACCAGACCCGCCACACCAACCTTGTACCGGTGGTGGGAGTGCATATCGAGCCCTTCGGCGCCTACTCCAGCAAATACACGACCCTCGCCGCGGTGCCTGACGGCGCCACGATCGCCATCCCTAACGATCCGGTGAACACCGGCCGCGCGCTGGTGATGTTAAGCAACGCCGGGCTGATTACCCTCAAGGATCCGCACAACCCGCAATCGGCAACCAAGGACATTACCAGCAACCCGCATCACTTTAAGATCCGCGAACTGGAGGGCGCCATGCTGGCGCGCGCGGTGAAGCAGGTCGACCTGGCCTTTATCTTTGCCAACTATGCGCTGGAGGCCGGTATCGACACCGATAAAGCGTTGCTGGTGGAAAAAGGCAGCGATCTGTACGTCGAATATCTGGTGGCGCGCCCGGACAATATTCAGGACCCGGGCATTCAGAAGCTGGCGCAAGCGCTGCATTCGGACGCAGTTCGTCAGTTCATTCTGACGCGTTATCAGGGCAAAATTTTACCTGGATTCTAATCACCGCGGGCAGCGGCGTCAGCCGCTGCCCGGGCTAACGGAGCGCATCATCGTGACGCATATCCCCGCCCCACCGACCCACATTGAGTTTGCTGGTATCAGCAAAGCCTATCCTAACGGCGTGCAGGCGCTACAGGACATTGACCTGACCATCCGTCAGGGCGAAATTTTCGGCATCATCGGCCGCAGCGGCGCCGGAAAATCCACCCTGCTGCGCCTGTTTAATCGTCTGGAAAATGCCGACAGCGGCGAGATGTTCATCCACGGCGAGTCAACCGTGCGCTACTCCACGCGCCAGCTGCGCGATCTGCGTCGGCGGGTGGCGATGATTTTTCAGCACTTTAACCTGATGGCCACCAAAACCGTGGCGCAGAACATCGCCTTGCCGCTGAAGATGGCTGGCGTCCCGGCCGGCGAACGCCAGCGTCGGGTCAGCGAGATGCTTGAGCTGGTGGGCCTCAGCGCGCTGCGCGACAGCTACCCGGCCCGCCTCTCCGGTGGCCAGAAACAGCGGACCGGCATCGCCCGGGCGCTGGTCACTCAGCCGGAAATTCTGCTGTGCGATGAGGCAACCTCGGCGCTGGATCCGGAAAACACCCTGTCGGTGCTAACCCTGCTCAAGGAGATTAACCAGCGCCTGGGCCTGACAATCGTGCTGATCACCCACGAAATGGAGGTCATTCGCACCCTCTGCGATCGGGTCAGCGTGCTTGAGGGCGGGCGCATTGTCGAACAGGGCGATGTCTGGCGCGTGTTTGGCAACCCGCAGCACCCGGTGACGCGCGCCATGCTCGGCCTGCAGCACCCCGATCGCCCGGAGGCCGGGCCACCGCTGCGCGACGGCGAGCAGATCGTGACCTTACGTTTTGACGGCAGCAGCGGTCGCGAACCCAATCTGCAGCATATCGCCAGCCTGCTGGGAGGCGACGCCCGACTGCTGTACAGCAACTGCGAGCGCATTCAGGGCCGGGTGATCGGCCAGCTGCAGGTCCGGCTGAGCGGGCCGCTGGCCGCCAGCGCGCTGGCGCAGGATGGCTGGGTCGCAGACAGCATTCTGACCCACCATCATCAGACAGCGGAAACCACTGCTTCTTAGCCATCGAATGGGATTATATTCCCGATCCTTTGCTAAGGATAATTAGTTATAAATCATAGCGTTTCAGTGTTAGACAGGGCGAAGTGCGCCTCTTATCTTTCGTCATGAATTGTAAATAACCACGCAATTATTTGATGAGGTAGCACTTTTGTCCAGATTACAACAAGGATTAAAAACCCGAAAAACCCGCTTCGCCCTGGCGCTAAAAGTGGCCCTGCTCGGCGGCGTGGTAGCATTTTCTTCTGTTGCCCATGCGGAAGGGATCCTGAAAGAAGGCATCACCCCGGCCACCGACGCCAGCCAGATCCCGGCCAGCGCCAAACTGCGGAAAGACACGGTGGTGGCCGGGATCTCCGAGCCGCAGGGGATCTTTAACCCCTACTTTTTCGTCAACGGCTGGGATGAGAACGTGACTAACGTCATTTTTTCACGCCTGATTGACTGGGACAGTCAGGGTAAGCTGGTCCCGGGACTGGCGGAGAGCTGGACGGTCAGCCCGGACAGTAAAGTCTATACCATCAAATTGCGCCCTGGCCTGACCTTCAGCGACGGTTCACCGCTGACGGCGGAAGATGTCGCCTTTACCCTGACGGTCCTGCTCGACCCCAAATATGATGGCGATACCGACATCACCCTGGCCAATATCGCCGGCGGCGCGGACTACAAAGCCGGCAAAGCTGACAGCGTCAGCGGCCTGAAGGTCATCGACCCGCTCACCCTGCAGGTGACCACCACGCAGCCAGGCGCCACCACGCTGGCCAAAATTGGCGGGCCGGTGCTGTCGAAAGCCTGGTACGGCAAAGGATATCAGCGGGGAAATCTCGACTATCTGCGTTCACTGCACGGCAAGCCACTGGGCAACGGCCCTTACGTGTACGACAAATACATTCCCGGTCAGGAAATACGCTTCCATGCCAATAGCCATTTTTACCGCGGAACGCCGCCAACACCGCGCTTTATCTACCGCGTGACCAATCCGTCGACCAACTTCCAGCTGTTCCAGACCGGGGAGACCGACTATGACGCCTTTACCTCACGCCCCGACGATATTGAGCAGCTGAAAATGCTCGGCTTCGCCAACATTAATCTTTACGGCTCCAGCGACTACAGCCAGGTGGAGTTCAACGTGCATCGCCCGGCGCTGCAGGATAAGCGCGTGCGCCAGGCGCTGATTTACGGTCTGGATCGGCAGAAGCTGATCGACGTGGTCTATCAGGGGTACGGCAAAGTCGCCATCGAGCCGATCGCCCCAATCTCCTGGGCCTTTAACGCTGAAGGCGTCAACCCTTACCCTTACGATCCGGCACAGGCCAAAAAGCTGCTGGATGAGGCCGGCTGGAAACCTGGCGCCGACGGTATCCGCGCCAAAGACGGCCAGCGCCTGGAGCTGACCCTGCTGGTGAGCAAGAAGGTGCTCAACGACGCTCTGATCCCCATCGCCAAGGAGAACTGGCGGCAGATTGGCGTACTGCTGAAGCCGCAGGTGGTGGATTTCAATGCCCTGATGGCGCAGCGTAAAGCCGGAAATTACGATCTGGCCTCCTTTAGCACCAGCACCCTCAACGACCCGCACGATGGGGTATGGGATTTTTACAGCAGCGAAGCTAAAGAGTCCGGCTACCATAACGCGGAAGTCGATAAGCTGATTAACGCCGGCAACGCGGTGCTCGACATTGAACAGCGCAAGCCGATCTACCACCAGCTGTATAAAGTGCTGGCCGACGATCCGCCGGTGATCCTGCTTGGCTATCGCAACATTCTTTCCGCCAGCAGCGCCCGCGTCAGCGGCTTTAAGCCGGATATCTACAACGGCCTGACCGGCAGCCTGCCGGATGTAAAAATCGTCAAGTAAATCCCCCTGGCCGCCGGGTTAACCGGCGGCTGATGTGAGACCATCATGAAAAATTTCATCCTGAGGCGCTTGCTGCAAACGCTGCCGATGCTGCTGCTGGCCTCCTTCATTATTTTTATGCTGTTTGCCAAAACCCCCGGCGACTTTATCGATGGCAATGTCACCCTGACCGCCGCCCGCGCCGCAGAGCTGAAGGCGATTTACGGCCTCGACCAGCCGCTGTTCACCCGCTACCTCCACTGGCTGGGACAGCTGCTGCGCGGTGATTTAGGCTTTTCACTGCAGTATCAGATCCCGGTCAGCCAGTTGCTCAACCAGTACATCTGGAACTCTTTTCTGCTGGCCAGCGTCGCGCTGGTCTTTTACTGGGGCATTGGCCTGGCGGTCGGCGTGGTTTCTGCCCTGCGACCCGGCTCCTGGTTTGATCATCTGGTGAGCGTCGCGGTGTTTGCCGCCATGTCGTTCCCCACCTTTTTCCTCTGCCTGCTGCTGATTAAATGGTTCGCCGTCGATCTCCACTGGCTACCGGTAGGCGGGATGACCAATACCGGCAGCGACGAGAGCGGCTGGCAGTATGTGCTGCAAGTGGCCGCCCACCTGGCGCTGCCGGTGCTGGCGCTGGTGATGCTGCAGGCGGGCAGCCTGACGCGCTATGTGCGCGCCAGTATGCTCGACGTGGTGAAAATGGATTTTATCCGTACCGCCCGCGCCAAGGGATTGCAGGAGCGCACGGTGATCCTCAAGCATGCCCTGCGCAACGCCCTGCTGCCGATTATCACCCTGCTGGGCTTCGAGCTGCCGGGGCTGTTCTCCGGGGCGATCATTACCGAAAAGGTGTTCAACTGGCCGGGGGCAGGCCACATCCATATCGACTCGCTGGCCGCCCGCGACTATCCGGTGCTGATGGGGTTTACCCTGTTTCTGGCGGTGCTGACGATCGTCGGGAATTTGCTCGCCGACGTGCTGTACGCCTGGGCCGATCCGCGTATTCGGGTGAGGTCATGATGATCCTGTCTTACTTTGCTTCCCGTCGCCGCCAGCGGCAGGCGGCTATCCCGGCGCTGGCGCATATTCCCCCCTCTCCCTGGCGCCAGGGGTGGCGACAGCTGCGCCGTAACCGGCTGGCCATGTTCTGCCTGATCCTGCTGGCGGTGATGGCGGTATGGTGCGTGCTGGGGCCCGTCTGGTCGCCATGGAGAGATGATGCCACCGATGCCCTGAGCATCAACCAGCCGCCCGGGGCGGAACACTGGCTCGGGACCGATTTTCTTGGTCGCGATGTCTACACCCGCCTGCTGCTGGCCGGGCGCATCTCGCTGATTATCGGCCTGCTGACCATGGTGATGTCGGTGTGCCTCGGCTACCTGCTCGGCGCCCTCTCAGGTTATGTCGGCGGGTTAACCGACAAACTGATCATGCGGGTGGCCGACCTGGTGATGACTATCCCCGGGTTACCGCTGTTGATCGTCGCCGGGGCGATGCTTTCTGAGCTCGATTTTTCCCCGGACTCGCGCATTTATATGGTGGTGGTGATGCTCAGCCTGCTGGAGTGGCCCCGACTGGCGCGGCTGGTGCGCGGACAATGTCTCTCCCTGCGCGAACGCGATTTTATGCTGGCCACCCAGGTGCTGGGCCTGTCGGCGCGTCGCCGGCTGTTTGGCCACCTGCTGCCGAATACCATTCCGATTCTGGTGGTGATGGCGACCATGGCCGTCGCCAACGCCATTCTCAGTGAATCCGCGCTGAGCTATCTCGGCCTCGGCGTGGTACCGCCGACGCCGTCGTGGGGCAATATGATGGATGCCGCCAATAGCCTGATCGATTTCCAGCGCCGCCCCTGGCTGTGGATGCCGCCGGGCATCGCCATCTTTATCACCGTGATCGCCATCAACGTGCTGGGCGATGGCCTGCGCGATGCCATGGATCCCAATATGAAACCGAGGCTGAAATGACCACGCCGTTAGTCGCCTTTAATCATCTCTCCGTCTCTTTCGCTGGCGAACGCACCCGCGTGCGCGCGGTGCAGGAGGTCTCTTTCACCATTCAGGCCGGTCAAACCGTTGGCGTGGTGGGCGAATCCGGCTGCGGCAAAAGCGTCACCGCCATGGCGCTGATGGGTCTCCTGCCACCGCAGGCGGCGCGCATCGACGGCGGCGAGATCCGCTTCGCGGACCGCGATCTGCTGCGGCTGAAAGCCAGACAGATGGCCGACCTGCGCGGCCACCAGCTGGCCATGATCTTTCAGGAACCGATGTCGGCCCTGAACCCGGTGTTGACCATCGGGGAGCAGCTGTGCGAACCGCTGATCCGCCACCTCGGCGCCACGCCGAAAGCCGCCTGGCAGCAGGCCATCCAGCTGTTAAGCGAGGTCGGCCTGGCGCGCGGCGACAGCCTGATGACCCGCTATCCTCACCAGCTTTCCGGCGGCATGCTGCAGCGGGTAATGATCGCCATGGCGCTGAGCTGTCAGCCCAAACTGCTGATTGCCGACGAACCCACCACCGCGCTCGATGTGACCGTGCAGGCGCAAATCCTGCGCCTGCTGCGTGACCGGGCGCGGGCCAGCCAGATGGCGATGATGCTGATTACCCACGATCTGGGGGTGATCGCGCAGATGGCCGAGCAGGTAGTGGTGATGTATGCCGGACGGATCGTGGAACAGGGCGCCACCGCAGAGGTGCTACGGCATCCGCAACATCCTTACACGCGTGGGCTGATCGCCTCCCGCCCGGTGCCGGGTGAGCGGCGTCGGCGGCTGTACTCTATTCCCGGCCAGGTGCCGGATCTGGCCGCTCTGCCGGCGGGCTGCGCCTTTGCCGGGCGCTGCGAGCGGGCGACGGCGCGCTGTCGGGAGGCGATTCCGCCGCTGCTCGGTGAGCGCCAGCGGGCCGCCTGCTTTTACAGCAAATTTGCGGAGGCGACAGCATGAGCGAACGCTATGTTATTGAAGTGGATGGATTGAAAAAATATTTTCCGCTGCGCGACGGCCTGTTTGGCCAGCAGACTGGCGAGCTTCGCGCGGTGGACGGCGTCAGCTTTAACATCCGTCCGGGCACCATTTTTGGCCTGGTGGGCGAGTCCGGCAGTGGTAAAACCACCGTCGGCCGGACCCTGCTTGGCCTGTATGAGAAGAGTGCTGGCAGCGTGAAATTTCACGGTCAGGAGCTGGCCGACCTGACCGCGCCTGCCCTGCGCGCCATCCGGCCCAGAATGCAGCTGGTGTTTCAGGACCCCTATAGCTCGCTGAACCCGCGGCTGCGTATTGGCGACGCGATTGGCGAGGCCATGCTGCAGCACAAGCTGTGCACCCGCGATGAGCTGTATGACCGGGTGATCGCCGTGATGAAGATCTGTGGCCTGGCGCCGGAACACTATGCCCGCTTCCCGCATCAGTTCTCCGGCGGCCAGCGCCAGCGGATCGGTATTGCCCGGGCGCTGATCCTCAATCCGGATTTTATCGTCGCCGATGAGCCCATCTCGGCCCTTGATGTGTCGATTCAGGCGCAGATCATCAATTTGTTTTCCGACCTGCGCGACGAGCGCGGCGTCACGTTCCTGTTTATCTCCCATGACCTCGGGGTGGTGGAACATTTATGTGATGATGTGGCGGTGATGTATCTGGGACAGCTGGTGGAAAGCGCCAGCCGCGATGCGCTGTTCAGCTGCCCCCTCCATCCCTATACCCGCGCCCTGCTGGCCGCGGTGCCAACCCTCGATCCGCACAGTGAACCGCAGGCGCTGATGCAAGGTGAGATCCCGGATCCGGCCAATCCGCCCCCCGGCTGCCGCTTTTCATCCCGCTGCCCGCAGGTCAGCGAGCGGTGCAGGAGAGAAGCTCCGGCGCTGCGCGAGGTGGCCCCGGGCCATCGGGTCGCCTGCCATGGGGTCGCGTCCTGAGCACAGTCGATGGGGTTATTTATTTCTAAACAACCGTCCGATTGTGCGCGGCAGCGCCAGGATTTACTATCCGCCCCGTCTTGTGAGACGCGTTATGAATGAAGCGTAATATTTTTGTTCATTTTTGCCCGATGGCTTCGGGCATTTTTTTCTCTACGCCCGGGAGCGATCCTGTCGGCAACACATTTAGCGGGGCGCGGTCGCCCGTCTGTCAAAACGCAGCAATGGAATTGCTTGTCCGCGTCCCGCTATCCCTTTCCCTTTATCTTCCCCGCCGGTGATTAAAAACCGGCAAAAAATAAGAAATGATGAGATTGCCAGGGGTATAGCTTTCTCTTATGTTTTAAGCGTGTACTCCCCATTCAGGAAACAACATCATGCTTAAGCGTCGCACTCTCAAAACAGCACTGGCGGCGGTTATTTCTCTTGCCGTCATGGCCGCGCCGGCGTATGCCAATCCGGGTAATGGCAACGGTAATGGCGGTGGTAATCACGGGAACAGTGGTAACCATGGCAATAGCGGCAATCATGGCAATAATGGCGACCATGGTAATAAAGGCCAGAATAAAGGTCAGTCTGCTGACGAGCATGGCAACCGCAAAAACTATGGTAAACCCGACCACGTCGACAGCGATATTAGCTTCTCACGGGCGCGCTCCCTTGCCGTGAACTACGGTCTGGTCGGCTATCAGGCGCTGCCTCCGGGTATCGCCAAAAATGTTGCCCGCGGCAAACCGCTCCCTCCGGGTATCGCGAAAAAGACCCTGCCGGCTTCCATGATTAACGACCTGCCCTATTATCCAGGCTATGAATGGCGCGCGGTCGGCGATGACCTGGTGCTGGTCGCCCTGAGCACTGCCATCGTCACCGCCGTGATTAACGGTGTGTTTGACTAAATCACCTGCTTATTGAAAAGCCTCGCCCCGGCGAGGCTTTTTTGTGCCTGGCGCTGGAGAATGACAACTCACTGGCATAATCGCTAAGATAATGGCTCAACCAACCCGGGACAGACTATGGACAAAGACACAGTAGTGACGCTGTTGAAATACAAGCGCTGGATTGACCTTGCCACCTTACAGGCGATCCGCGCAATTGACGGTACGGTATATGGCGAAAAACGTCACCTGACCATCAGGCTGATGAACCATATCCATGTCGTTGACATGATTTTCCGGGCGAACCTGCGCGGCAGGCCGCACGGTTACACCGCGCTGAATACCCCCGAGACGCCAACCGTTGATGAGCTGGAAGCGGCCATGACCGCCTGTACGGACGAATACATTCAGTACGTCAGCGCCATGACCCCCGCCGATTTCCACGAACGTATCGCCTTCAAATTTGTCGACGGCGGTGACGGCAATATGACCGCGATGGAGATGCTGAACCACATGCTCTTTCACGGCGCCTATCACCGTGGGGCGGTGGGCTGGATGATTGGCGAATGCGGCGGTGTGCCGCCGAAAGAGGTGCTGACGGTTTTCCTGCGCGACCATCATTCCTGAGGATGCGAAACCATCAGCCGTGAATCGCGCGGAGGATCAGCAGAAGTTCTGCCTGATGACGAGTATGGGTTTTCCGGTACAGGGCGCTGAGGTGGGTTCTGATGGTGGCGATGGATACGCCCAGATGTAAGGCGCATTCATCCGGGGTCATGCCCCGCACCAGCAGCTCCGCCACCGCATTCTCGGCGGGCTTGACGTTAAACAGCTCCATCAAGGCGCTGCCGGTGAGAAACGGCTCGGGAATAATCACGCAGGCGACCCCGGCAAGACGGGCTGCCGGGATCACGAGGATCGGTTTCGGCTGACGCCCGGCGGTATAGCACAGCCCTGCCTTCGGCGGCTCTGCCGTCCGGGTGGCCTGCTCGATGGCGCGTTTCAGCTTTTTACTGTCGGTATCGAGGCACAGCGTATCGCCCCCGCTATACCAGGAGAGGCGGGCGTTGGCGCGCAGGTAGCGTTCGGCATGCGCGCTGGCGTAGAGAATTTTACCGCCATGATCCACCAGCCATACCGGGTAGATCCCGTTGTCCATCACCGCGCTCTGGTATTTTATGGTGTCCCGCAGCTGTTCAAAGCGGGCGTGAAGCTGGCAGGCGGTTTTTAACGCCGGGATCAGGCGCCTGAACAGTTCAAACTGCACCGGCTGCGGATAAGCCGCCGTATTGGCCGTCATCAGTGACAGATAGGTGGCATAGCCATTGATGGTGCACAGCTTGACGCTGGTGAGATGATTCAGGTCGTTGGGGTGATGAAATTCATTGTAATAGACGCTGCCGGCAATAAACTTATCGCCTAAATATTCCCGGTCCCGATATATTTGCCCGACCGGTAACGCGGTCAATATTTTTTCGGCGGGATCGATAGCCAGAAATACATCGCGATAGGCGGTAAAGACCTTCTCCTCGAGCAGGAGTGAATCAGTCAACAGATGGGCATTGCCTTTGTCGTAAAACAGAAATGCCGCGTACTGATGGCCGGTCAGTAACGCCAGTTTCTGCAATGCCGATTTCCACAAATCGGGATCCAGGGTGGCCGTCAGCACCGTTTCCAGGATCTCGATGTAAATCAGTTCCGGATCAATCGCCATACCGCCACCTGTGAGTCACTGTTTCCGCGGCCGGGGCGGCGCATGTGGCCGCTCTAATCAGCATAGTTCCGCCAGTGAAACAATGACAGTTCAGGTTCGCTGAGCAGCCCGGGAAGCGTGACGCCACCGCGCTATCAAGGGGTTCAGGATCCACTGTCGCGGGTTTGGATAGCGCCCGCCTTCCGGCATAGCGTCCGCCAGACCATCAGGGCGCACACCAGGGTGACGACCGCCAGCCCGCTAAACAGTAGCGTATAAGCAGAGTCATAGCTCTCGCGCAGCGCCCGGAGGGAAAAGTCAGGCAAAAGCGCAGCCGCCTGCGGCATATTGCCAGCCCCCAGCCAGCCTGCGGCGCGGTCAATCACCTCAGGCGCATACCCGTGAACGCGACTTTGCAGGGTCAGGTTATTGCTTGCCGTTAATACCGCCGAAACGACCGCCAGGGCGATCCCCTCGCCGGCAACGCGAACGGTATTGAACAGGCCTGCCGCCATACCGGCTTTCGCCATCGGCACAGCGGAAATCGCCAGGCCGTCCATCAGCCCCCAGGGAAACGCCGCCCCTGCTCCACAGAGGATCAGCGCCAGCACCAGCTGCGGGAGATGGTGGCTGTGAAAAGCGTTCCCCAGCAACAGCAACCCGATGGAGGCCATCATCAGTCCCGCCGTGGACACGTGCCCCGGTGAAAACCAGCGGGTGAGCAGGGCCGCAACGGATGGGAAAACCAGCATCGGCGTGGTCAGCGCCATCAGATACAGTGCGCTCTGCGACTCACTCATCCCCTCTCCGCCCATAAAATGCAGTGGAACAATAATCAGCAGGACAACGTAGCAACAGCAGGTGGCGACAGGCAGC
Source organism: Klebsiella sp. w6 (assembly GCF_033100215.1). Taxonomy (NCBI): domain Bacteria; kingdom Pseudomonadati; phylum Pseudomonadota; class Gammaproteobacteria; order Enterobacterales; family Enterobacteriaceae; genus Klebsiella; species Klebsiella sp. w6. Next base: position 2,388,916 of record NZ_CP136907.1, on the reverse strand, counting down.
AACAGTACGCCGACAAAACGCGGATGGCGCAGCAGGGAGATGTCCAGCACCGGGTTGTTCACCCTCCGGCAGCGTACGACGAACGCCACGAACAGCCCCCCCGACGCGATGAGCAAGGCCAGCGTGGTCAGGGATAAAAAACCGCGGGCCGGAATGACCATAAGCGATGCAGTAAACAGCATCAGGGCCAGCGTAAACAGGAGTAAGCCGAGGTTGTCGGGTGTCCGCGGCTCGCTTTTTTCTGCCGCAGGCAGATACGCCAGACCGATAAGCAGAACTATCGCCGAGAGCAGCGCAAACAGGGCGTATACGCCGCGCCAACCCACCGCGTCGGTCATGAAGCCGATCAGCAGCGGGCCAAACGCCAGGCCGGCGCCGAACACCGTGCCCAGGATGCTGAATGCCCGCGTCCGCTGAGCGCCATCATACAGCTGGGCCAGCGCCGCACTGCCGCTGGCTAAAATCATCGCCGCGGCCAGGCCCTGCAGAGCCCTCAACACGCCTGACAGGAAGAGATTGTGCGTCAGGCAAAACAGCAGGCTGCTCAGGCAAAACAGCGCGGCGCCGGCGATAAAGATGCGTTTTCTGTCGATGGCATCCGCCGTCACCCCTGCGGCCAGCAAAAAGCTGCCGAAAGTCAGCATAAAGCCATTGGTCAGCCACGACAGCGCAGCGGGAGAGCCGCCCAGCGACTGCTGTATCGCGGGGGTGGTCATGACGCCGCCGGTAAAACTTAACGGCAGCAGCAAGGCCGCCATAAAGACAGAAAGCGCGGCCAGGGCGCTGGCGTATCGGGAAGGTGTTCTGGCGGTGAGTAACATCGGGCGGCCCTCATCAGTCGGCAAGAAATGAATAAACTGTCGCCATCCTATTGCGGATGTTAATGCCGATAAATAGACTGAAAATATCTTCTTAAGAGACATAAGGTTTATAATCGATGGACAGCCTCACCTCGCTGACGTCCTTTGTCCGCACCGCCGAAACGCTAAGCTTTGTTCAGGCCGCCAGGCTGCTGGGCATATCTGCCTCGGCGGTGGGTAAGAATGTCGCCCGGCTTGAGCATAAACTGGGGGTCCGGCTGTTCAACCGCAGCACCAGAAACGTCAGCCTGACGGCGGAGGGGGCCGCGTTTCTGACCCGCTGCCAGAGTATCCTGGAGCAGATCCAGGAGGCCGAGTCAGAGCTGACCAGCAGTCTCTCACAGCCCACCGGCAAACTGAGGATTTCACTGCCCGTCATTGGCTACCGCCTGTTGCTCCCCGCCCTCACCGCTTTTACCCGTCTTTATCCGCAGGTTGAACTGGATCTCGACTTTAGTGACCGGCTGGTCAATCTGATCGATGAGGGATTCGATGTCGCTATCCGCAGCGGTGAATTAGCGGACTCCCGGTTGATCGCCAGAAAGCTGGGAGGCTTTCGTTTTGTGCTCTGTGCCAGCCCGGCCTATCTGGCGGAATACGGCGTCCCCGGCTCGCCAGCGGAATTGGCGGCGCACAAGTGCATTTTTTTCCGCTTCCCCTCGACGGGGCTGATCCAGCCCTGGGAACTGCGCGATATGCGGCTGACGGGAGATTTCAGGGCCGCGGCCGTTGTAACGGTCAATAACATTGAGGCCGCCATTCGCTTAAGCGCGGCGGGGATGGGCATCGCTTATGTGCCTGATTTTGTCGTGCGCGAGGCCATGGATGAGGGACAACTGCAGGAGGTGTTGCCCGGCTGTTGCGTCAAGGATGGGCATTTCTCGGTCCTGTGGCCCGCCAGCCGCTACCTGTCACCGAGAATACGCTGTTTTATCGATTTTATGGCTGCGGCAGAGATACCTTTGTCACCCGCATCGGCAACCCCTCCCCTCTGAAAAGCCCTGCGCCGGATATCCTGCCGCCCGGCCAGCGAAAGCCGGCGGCAGGTGCGCATCATCAATCATCCGTCAGTACAATGCGTCCTATAACCCGGTACTTTTGCGCATCAAAGAGGTAAAACCAGACCGCGATGGCGGCGCCAAAGCAGAAGCAGGCCAACACGATCCACGGAATGGCATGATAAAAGGAGGAGCTGGCGGCAGCGCCCGCGGCAAACGCCATATTTTTGAATAACAGGTAGACGATATAGATCATCCCCATCCCCCCAAGCAACGGCGCAACGCCTGTTTTAAACCAGTGTCCTTTGCCAATATTTTCTTTATTGCCGTGGAAGTAAACGATCACCGCAAAGGCGCAGAGCGCCTGGACAATCATAATGCCCATCGTACCCAACAGCGCCAGCAGGGTGTAAATATCCGCGTAAGGATCTTTACCGGTGATAAAGAATAGCAACACAATCAGCGTGGCGATAACGGTCTGCACCGTAGAGGCAACATGGGGGGAGCCGTGGCGCGAGTGTGAACGACCCAACGTGCGCCCGGCAAACGGAAACAGATTTTCCCGCCCGAGCGCGTAGAGATAGCGCGCCGCGCAGTTATGAAACGCCATCCCGCAGGCAAAAGAGCCAGTGATCACCAGCAGCTTAAACACCCCGACCGCCCACTCCCCCAGATACTGGCGAGCCGGACCGTAGAAAATCTCTCCTGCGCGGTTAGGATCCTGCGCAAGGGCAATAGCCTGCTCCGGTCCCGTTCCGGCAATCGCCATCCACGAAATGAACACGTAGAACACGCCGATACCAATCACGCCCAGCAGGGTAGCCAGGGGAATGATCTTTTTCGGGTTCTTCGACTCTTCACCGTACATTGCCGATGACTCAAAGCCCACCCATGACCAGAAGGCGAAGAATAATCCAATTCCGGCACTGGCGCCGACCACCCCTTTCGCCGGGGTAAAGGCGTTCAGAGGGTTGATCGACTCGGGGACAAAACCCTGTGGCCCTCCGCCATGGATCAGCACCGCCACCGCGACGGCGGTGAGGATCAATATTTCCAGTACCAGGCACAGGCCGAGCACCCGGGAAGTGAGCGAAATATCGAAATAGCTCAGCACTCCGGTAGTCATTAGCATGGCGAAGGCGAAGATGAGCCAGGGGATATGTACGCTGAAGACCGTATTGATTAAATCCTCACAGAAAAAGGCGAAGATCCCGACCAGCGCAGCCTCAAAGACAATGTAGGTCATGGTCACCGTCACTCCTGACGCCATGCCAACGATCCGCCCAAGGCCGTGCGAAATAAAGCCATAAAATGCGCCGGTAGCGGTAATAAACCTGGCCATCTGCGCATAGCCGATGGCAAACAGGGCAAGGATAAGGGTGGCGACCATAAACCCCGCGGGCGCAAACTGACCATTACCACTACCCACCGCGATCGGCACATTGCCCAGCATCGCAGTGATCGGCGCTGCCGTGGCGATAGTCATAAACAGCACCCCGCCAAGGCCTACCGCATTTGGCCGCAGCCGCTGCACAACATGTTTTTCCGCCGCTGGCGCGGGATTGGCAAGAATTTCATTGCTCATGATGAACGCTCCGTTCAGTTCAGGCACGCGGCGGATTCAGGCAGGATCTGCCCACCGTCAACAATTAGCGACTGGCCGGTGATGTAGCCAGCCTGACGGGAGGCGAAGAACAGCGCTGCCGCAGCAATATCTTCCACCGTTCCGAGGCGTTTGAGCGGCACGGCGCTGGCCATCCCGGCGATATAGTCCTCGCCCATATCCCTCAGCCCTTCCGTGACGATATTCCCCGGCAGGACGGCATTGACGGTAATGTTGTCGCCGGCCAGTTCCAACGCCGCGCTACGCATAAAACCCAGCTGGGCCGCTTTGCTGGCGGCATAGTGAGCCCAGCCCGGATAGCCCGTTACCGGCCCGGTAATCGAAGAGGTGAGGATGATGCGACCATACTCTGCACGTTTCAGCCATGGCAGCGCCGCCTGAACAGTTAAAAAAGTCCCTTTACTGTTGATCGCCTGCACCTCATCCCACTGCTGTTCGCTCATGTCTGCCAGCGGCGCCGAAGGAAAAATCCCCGCGTTGCAGCAGACAATATCCAGACCACCCCACTGCTGTGCGGCTTCTGCCACACAGGCTTTTACCTCTTCGGCATGACTGACGTTGCAGGTCAGACCACGTAGCGTTAATCCCTGCTCCGCCGCCTGGCCGATCGCGCTATCGATACGCGATGGTGTGCGGGCGGTAATGGTCACCTTCGCCCCGGCGCGGGCAAAGCCGAGTGCAATGCCAAGACCGATCCCACTACTCCCGCCGGTCACCAGCACATGTTTGTTCATAAAATCTGACATCATTTTTCCCCGTCTGTGAAAGTTCTGCGATCCCATCCGTTTGGCCTGGCCGTGCAGCGATCTCCGTCGCTGGCAGGAAAAGAATAATCACGTAAATGTTGAATGTTCAACATTTTAATGTGAGATTTCAGCATAAAAATAATGCGCTATGATTGGGCACAAGACTGGTGCAATAGACAGATTAATTTATTTATATACATCAATTAATTAATAAGAAATATCACGCTTTGATTACGCCTGAATGAGAAAAACACACATTATACGTTCCGTTATGGTGCAACCGGCTTAATCCAGCCAGCTAAATCAAACTAACTTACTGTAATTAAAATAATTAATAAACAAAAAGCATAATTGAAGCGCAACAGGAAACAAAAAAACCTCACACATCTTGCAAATCCCGCAACCACAACATAAAAATGTGTTAAGAGTGTCATTTCAAATTGAGGACAGCATGTTTAACGACGAGTATTTAACAACACTTACCCTGAAGCTGCGGCCGCTCCTGCCCCGCTGGGGCCTCAGCGAAGGCGCAGAGATTGGCCTGCTGACGGTTTCAGAAAATGCCACGTTTCTGGTCAGCGATAAGATGACGCAGAGAAAGATCGTGCTGCGAGTGCATCGCCCAAACTACAGCTCAGCGGTGGAGATCCATTCTGAGCTGATGTGGCTAAACGCCCTGCATGCCCGGGGAGATATCAACATCGCCGTACCGCTTGTACTGGATGATGGGACCTGTATCGCCAGCCTCGTCGACGGCGAAACGGTCACCCACGTCGTGGGATTCACCTTTGTTGCGGGCAGCGAACCTGATACCGGTAGCCATCTCACCGGCTGGTACCATGCCCTGGGACGGGTTGCGGGAGAACTGCACAGGCACAGCGAAGGCTGGGTAAAACCCGAGGGTTTTCATCGCAAGGTGTGGAACACCGAGACGATTATCGGACGTCATGCCTGGTGGGGCGACTGGAGGAAGATGACGCAACTGAGCGCCGACGATATTACGCTGCTGGAGGCGGTGGAGGCCACAGTGGTCGCCAGACTGGAAGCGTACGGACAGGGCGCCGACCGCTATGGGCTGGTGCACTGCGACATGCGGCTGGCCAACCTGCTGGTGAATGATAATTCGCTGACGGTTATTGATTTTGACGACTGCGGCATCTGCTGGTTTGGCTGGGATTTTGCCACCGCCGTCAGTTTTATTGAAGACGACCCGGCCCTTGCGGACTACCGCGCTGCGTGGCTTGCGGGCTACCGTAGCGTCCGTCCCTTCAGTCAGCAGGACGAAGTGATGCTTCCGGTGCTGGTGATGCTGCGCCGCTTACAGCTGACGGCCTGGCTGGCCAGCCATAGTGAGACAGCCACCGCCCGTCGCTACAGCCCGCAATGGGGCGCCATCACCGTACGCCTGGCCCAGGCGTTTCTCCCCCAGGCGTCACCGCTTAGCGCTACCGTTAACTGCAAGGAACCTGCTGATGAACAATAAAACCCCCATTCTTCAACTGAACCGTTTTGACGCGCTGACCGGCGTGGCCGACGAAAACCTGAGCCGACAAATTGCCCGTCGCCACGCCACCCAGGGGACCGGTTCGGTGCTGTTTTATCCACAACCGATCGTCATGGCGTCGGCCTCCGGAGCCTGGATGGAGGACTCCGCCGGCAAGCGTTATCTGGATATGTATAACAACGTGCCGGGCGTGGGGCATTGTCATCCGCATATCACCCAGGCGATGGTGCGCCAGGCCGGGTTACTGAACACCAACACCCGCTATCTGTTCCCGGTACTGGAGCAGTACGCGGACAGCCTGCTGGCGACGTTCCCCGCCGGGCTGTCGAATGTGATATTTACCTGCACCGGCAGCGAGAGCAACGACATCGCCCTGCGGATGGCCCGCTTTATCAGTGGTCGGGAGGGGATCATCGTCACCGAGAGTGCCTATCACGGCAATACAACGGCGGTGATGGAGGTCTCTCCCTCCGGGCACAAAGAGGCCCTCCTGCCTCCGTGGGTACATACCATTCCCGCCCCTGACCTGCGCAGGCTGTCAGCGGGCCAGACGCTGTCTGACCTCTTCGCCGCCGACGTTGAGCGCGCCATGGACGAGCTGGATGAGCGGGGCTACGGCTGCGCGGCGCTACTGGTGGATACCATTTTTTCCAGCGACGGCGTTTTCGCCGATCCGCCGGGATTTCTGGCCCAGGCGGTAGCCCGCGTACAGGCCCGGGGCGGACTGTTTATCGCCGATGAAGTCCAGCCGGGCTTTGGTCGGACAGGCTCTCATTTCTGGGGCTTCCAGCGTCACAGTGTGCAACCGGATATCGTCACGCTCGGCAAGCCAATGGGGAACGGTTTTCCCATGGCCGCGGTGATCACGCGTCCGGCTATTCTGCAGGCGTTCAGCGAAAAGACCGAGTACTTCAACACCTTTGGCGGTAACCCGGTGGCTGCCGCCGTGGGCCTCGCGGTACTGGAGGTGATTGAACAGGAGGCCCTGATGACCAACGCCCAGCGCAACGGGGACTATCTGCGTGCCGGACTGCGCCAGCTGGCCCAGGATTTCCCGGCCATCGCCGACATTCGCGGCGCCGGACTGTTCAACGCCATCGAGTTTGCCCGGCCAGACAGCGGAGAGCCGGATCCGCAGCTGACGAGTCGCGTTATCTATCACCTGAAGCTTGAGGGCGTGCTGATTGGCGCGGCCGGTCGCTTTGGCAACAGCCTGAAGATCCGTCCGCCGCTGTGCTTCAGTCGCGATGATGCAGATTTCTTCCTCGAACGGCTGGCGAAAGTCATGGGCCGCCTGAACGGATAGTCTAACCGACAGGGCAAACATCCAGTTTGTTTGCCCTCGGCGTGCAGGTATATTAACGGCATCAGCGACTTCAGGGAGAGTAACCAGCGTTCATGTCGAAGAGAAAAGAAGACCGTCAGCAACAGATCCTGCGCGAACTGGCTGAGACCCCGACCCTGCGGATTGGGGATATGGCGCGCACCCACGGTGTCTCTACCGAAACCATCCGTCGCGATCTCGACGAACTGACCCGCCGGGGCGTACTGAACCGAACTTACGGCGGTGCGGTGCGGGCCATGAACAGTGAACCGACGGTCACGGAGCGCCACCAGCTGTTTACCGAAGAGCGCGAGCGCATCGCCCGGGATGCCGTCCATTGTATGCGCGAGGGCAAAATATTCATGATCGGCTCCGGCGCCACCACGGTACATGTTGCCCGCCGGATGGCCAGCGAGCTGCGGGATATCACGGTCATCACCCACGCCTTCGGCGTCGCAACGGTGCTGTCGATGAATCCAACCATCCGGGTGATCGTCGCTCCCGGGGAGTACTGCGCTACCGAAGGGGCAATGACCGGTGCGCAGACGCTTCAGTTCCTCAGCCAGTTCACGGCGGACTATACGTTACTGGGGGCCAGCGGTATCGCCGCCGATGGGCCAAGCGAGGCGTTAATCGACAGTGGAACGGTTTACCGGGCGATGATCCAGCGCGCCGCGAAGAGCATTGTCGTCGCCGACCACTCGAAGTTCGACCTCACCTATCCCTACCACTACGCGGGCTGGTCGGGCATCAGCCGTTTAATTACTGACCAGCCCCTGCCCGACCATCTCGCTACTGTACTCGGCCGGGAAAAGGTGGTCGTGGCGCGTGGTCATGCCGCTCCTGAACAGCAGTGACCCGCGCCGGTACGTTTACCCTTTGGCAAAATTGGCCTGGATCCGCTGCTGCAGATAATCCTCGGCGCTGATGGGCGGGTACTTTCTCTGCGGCCCGAGGATCTCGACATCTTTATTGGCCTGGCAGAAAAACGCCAGGCTGTAGCGCGGCCCCTGATATTCGTGGGGCAGCGGATTTCTCACCCGGTGGAAGTTAGACGGCAGCTGGTCGTCGCTCCAGCGCATCAGCATATCGCCGATATTACAGGTGATCACCTCCTCGCGCGGCTCAATGCTGGTCCACTGCTGGCTTTCGCGGTCTTTACCGGGACAAACCTGCAGGCCGCCCTGGCCGGGGCGCTGGAACAGCAGCGTCAGACAGTCAAAATCGGTGTGCGCGCCGGCCCGCCACATCCCCTGCTGCGACTGCTCAGTTGCATAGTAATGCAGCATACGCAAGGTGCTCTGGTAGGTGTCTCGCTGCGGATCGTGCGCGGTGGTGAAAAACGATTCCGGAAAACCAAGCTTCAAAGCAAAGCAGGAGAGGATCTTCATCCCCAGCTGCCAGCACTGCGATTCAAACCCGAGCATCGTCTGCTTGAATGCTGGCAACTCCCGATCGCTGGGCCAGCGCCCGGCCATCAGCGGCCGCGTTATCTGATACGACTCTTTTTGATCCGGCGTGCGGGTCGATGGCCGAACCTGCGCTTTGCTCTCCCAGCCGGCGTTGCCGGCCAGCGGATACTGGCGCTTCACCTCGTCGGGCAGGTCGAAAAACGCCTCGGTCATGCTGAACGCCTGACGGATATCCGCCAGCGGAATACCGTGATGGCTGACCTGGAAGAAGCCGATCTCCACCGCCGCCTCCCACAGTTGTTCGGCAATGTCATTTTTTCTTTCGGCAAAGTTCGACAGGTCGATACAGCGCACTTCGCGGGCGAAGGTCTCTTCGCCCTGGGCGCCCATCAGCGCCTCTTTTTCCAGTTCCTGTAAGGCGTAGCGTTGATTCTGGGTGGTTGCGTTCATCGTCATTATCCTGTTATCAGTTAAACAGCGGCGCGCTGTTGGAGGGTACGGACGGCCGCCAGCGCGTCGTGGCGCATCGCGTCAAGGTCGAGACCGGGAATGGCGTCGTCTTCCACGATGGGGCGGCCATTGAGCAGCAGCGCCTTCAGCGCGGCGCGCCCACCGCAGGCCACCGGCCCAATGGCCATATCGTGCAGGCCGAAGTAGCGCGGATCGTCCAGCCGGTAAATGGCGAGGTCCGCCTGCATCCCGACCTGCAGGGTGCCGGTCTGCGCTAAGCCAAGGATCTGCGCGCCGCCGGCGCTGCCCCAGCGCACCACATCCTCCACCGTGGCCGCATCGGCCCCACCCTCGAAGGTGCCCCCGGCGTAGCGCGGCTGCGCCAGCATCCCCTTGCGCGCGCGTTGCAGCAGCCATGCGGCATGGGCTTCGCTTTGCATATCCGCCGCTTCATTGGAGGCAGCGCCGTCCACCCCCAGCGAGACCGGGACCCCGGCCTGCTCCAGCGCCAGCAGATCGGCGATGCCGCTGCCCAGCCGGCCGTTGCTTTGCGGGCAGTGGGCGATGCCGGTTCCGGTACGGCCCAGCAGGGCAATCTCCTCCGGCAGCAGCTTCACCAGATGGGCAAACCACACGTCATTTCCCAGCCAGTCGTGTTCCGCGCAGAACTGAACCGGCGTCATGGCGAATTTCTGCCGCGCGGCGTCGAGATAATCGACGGTTTCCGATAAATGGCTGTGCAACCGGATCCCCAGCTGGCGGGCCAGCTTCGCCATCTCCCGCAGCTGGGCGCCCGGCGCGGAGTGCAAGACGGTAGTGGGCGCCATCACCACCCGGCGCAGAGAATCGGGCCGGGGGTCGTGATAGCGGCTGACCAGCCGTTCGATATCCGCCATATAGCCGTCGAAGGTTTCCGGACGCAGCGCCACAGGCAGATCCTGTTCCACCGCCCGACCCTGGGTCGCCCCACCCCGGCACAGAACGATGCGCATCCCCAGCGCTTCCCCTTCGCTGAAGACAATCTCCGAGGTATCGAAAGGCATATCCGGCCAGTAAAGGTAGTTGTGATCCGCCACGCTGGCGCAGCCCGAGCGCAGAAGCTCCACCAGGCCGATGCGCACCGCCAGACGAAAGGTATGTTCATCGAAAGCCGCGCGAAAGCGGTACGGCGTGGCGCTCAGCCAGGCCGTCAGGCTCTGGTTCAGCCCCTGCGGCTCGCCCTTCAGCAGCGACTGAAAAAGGTGGTGGTGCGTGTTCACCCATGCCGGATAGATCACGCAGTCGCGGGCATCGATCTGTCGCTCTTCCGGCAGCGGCGTCAGGCTGCCGATGGCGGCAATCTTGCCGTCGCGGATGCGAATATCCGGCCCGGCCAGCCGCGCCGCCTCTCCGGGCAGACCGCTGAGGATGGCATGGGCATTTTTAATCATTAATGACATGGCGTCGCTCCTCAGGGTTTAACCTGCATGGCCTGAACAAATTCGGTGGTGTAGGCCTGTTTCCAGTCGGTGGCCGCCGCCAGCAGACCGGCGCTGACCATAAAATCGCGGGTCTTCTGCCAGCGCGCGTCGGTCATCGTGCCCCAGCCCTGGCTGGCGGCATCCCCGCCGTCGATCAGGTGATGCTCACGGATCTGGGTCACGCCCCAGGCGAGCAGATCGTCGGTCATTTTCGGATTGTCCTGCTTAATCAGCGCATTTCCCGGCGCCGGATCCTTGAGATAGCTCACCCAGCCCTCCATTGAGGCGCGCACAAACTTCGCCATCGCCGCTTTACGCTCGGCAATCGTATCCGGGCGGGCGATGAGAATGCCGCCGTAGGGGGGATAGCCGTGTTCGGAAAAGAGGAAGAAGTTCGCCTTCACCCCGGCCTTCTGCACCTGGAACACCTCGGAGCTGACATAGGCCTGCTGGGCGACAGCGTCATCGACGACAAAGGGTTGAATATTGAAGGTATAGGGGCGAACCTGCGCGTCGCTCAGCTGGTATTGCGCCTTGAGCCACGGCCACCACGTCGCCTGACCGGAGCTGGAGACCAGAAGCGTTTTGTCTTTCAGCCCCTGCAGGGAGGTGACATCGGCGTGGGTCAGCAGCCCCTGGGGATCGTACTGAAAGGGCGCGGCAATGGCTTTCGCCTGGAAGCCGCGCTGAATGCCTTCCAGCAGCTGCAGGTCGTAACCGATGATCACATCGGCCCGCTTCGACAACAGCAACTGCATGCCGTTGACCTGGGGGCCACCGGAGCGGATCTCGACGTCGAGACCATATTTTTTGTACAGCCCAGTGGCCTGGGCCTGATAATAACCCCCCTGCTCAGCCTGAGCGTACCAGGAGGTCAGCAGAACGATTTTCTCCTCGGCCTGAACGGCCAGCGAGACACCGCCGAGAGCCATCAGGCCCAGCCAGCGAAAGCCCCGGGGAAGGCGTGCACGACTTTTCATTATCCCTCTCCTCTTCATGCCGGGAGAGGGGCGAGCAAACCACGGCTCAGCCTCCCATCCCGGTCAACATTGAACCGCGACATGGTGACTGAGCAATGTCCCGTATGGATAACCCGTACTGACCGCTTCTACTCACACTCAGCTATACAAAAACAATGCCAGATTTGATCGCCCACGAGCGGCCGCGAGAAATCGCCTGCGCCGCCGCCCACGGGTATGCAACCTTTGATTCATGCACACCAAAAACGCACCATCATGGTGCGTTAATGAATGATTTTAGTGCCTGCCCGGTCGCTCACAACTGACTGAAGAGCATCTCCAGCTGGTTCAACATCATCGAGGCGGCGAGGGAAAGCTGGCGGGCGGGCGAGACGCACAGCGCCAGCGTGAAAGGCTTAAGCTGCGGATCGTTTAGCGGTACAAACGCCAGCTGGCCTGACTCGATCTCATCGAGAATATCCAGCCGGCACAGGATGCCGATGCCCATCTGCTCTTTGATCAGGGTGCGGATCATGTGAATGTTATTCGACACCGCCACCTCCTTCACCTCGTTGCCGCTGATGTTCACCAGCGCCTCCACCGGCTCGCTGATCATCAACGGGGCGGACGGCAGGATAAACGGGTAGTCGATGCACTGACTAAAGCGCACCGCGCTGCGGCTGGCCAGCGGATGGCCGGTCGGCACCACGATACCCATATTCATCTCGGCAAACGCCCGCACCTGCAGTTCGCGGGAGGTCTGGGGATTGAGCATGATACCGAAATCCGCCTCGCCAGAGATCAGCGCCTGCTGAATGTGGATATTGTTGATGGTGGTCAATGTAAAAGAAATGTTGGGATAATGTTTATGCACCTCTTTGAGCATCGTCGAAAAAAAATGCCGGTTAATGGCATCGATGGTAGCGATGCGCACATGCCCCCGCCGCAACCCGCGCAGGTCATCCAGCTGTTCGCAGACTCGGGTAAAGTCCTTTTTCCAGTTATTGGCCGCGTGCAGGAGTAGCTCCCCGGCGGCGGTCAGCCGCAGCCCGGTGGGGTGGCGCTCGAAGAGCGGCATCGCCAGCTCCTGTTCCACGCGCAAAATCTGACGGTCGATGGAAGACGCCGACACATGCAACGCCTCTGACGCTTTACGAAACGATCCCTCACGGGCCACTTCGGTGAAATAGAGCAGAAATCGGGAGAAGGCAAACATGGTTTGGGTGCTCTCTTTTTTGCAACGGGTTGTGCGAATCAAAGCTCTGGACGCAACAGTTTTATCACAATACCGTAGCATTCATAGCGGAGAAACGATCGTTTCACCCATTTTCTTGCACGCCGGACAGTTTACCGCGAAGAGGAGTTATCTCTTCGCCGACCCTGGCCGCCCTGCAGACAGCGGAATGAGGGAGAGTAAACGGTAATGCACAGCCACGATCTTATTTCGGTCTCGGTCGGGGAAATACGCCCCAACGGAGAGGGAAATCTATCATTAATATTGCAGGCGGCGGCCGGGGAAATATTACCGGCCTACTCTGCCGGGGCGCATATCGATATTATTATTCCCGGCGTTGGCCCCCGGCAGTATTCCCTGTGCGGCACGCCTGACCGCAGTAATACTTATGAAATTTGCGTCAGGCTGACTGACACCTCCACCGGCGGCTCACGCTATATGCACCAGCAGCTCAAAGCCGGCGATCGGCTCGCCATTTCGCCTCCGCGCAACCATTTTCCCCTGCCGCAGGCCGGGCGCTACCTGCTGTTTGCCGGCGGTATCGGCATCACGCCGTTGCTGGCGATGGCTGAAGCAATTGCCGCCAGAAAGGGGGCGCTGGAGCTGCATTATTATGTCGCCAGCTCGCGCCAGACGGCCTTCTCCCCGCGCCTGACCCAGCTGGCTGCGGGCGGCACGGTGGCGATCCACTGTAGCGAGGAAGGCGCGTCGTTTCGCCAGCGGATCCCCGCCTGCTTAACCACACCCGATCCTGATACCGCAGTGGTCGCCTGCGGCCCGGAGGGTTTTATTCAGCGACTGCAGTCGGTCATGGAGGAATATCGCTGGTCGCCGTCGCAATTCGTCTTCGAGCGTTTTACTCCCGCGGCGGAAAATAATACTGCGGCGAAAAATGCGTTTTATATTGAACTGGCCTCCAGCGGGCAGCGCCTGCAGGTCGCCGCGGATCAAACCATTGCTCAGGTATTACAGCACGCCGGGGTGGAGGTAATGCTCTCCTGCGAACAGGGAATGTGCGGCTCCTGTATTACCGGGGTCCTCGACGGGATCCCCGAACACCGGGACAGCGTGCTGACGGCGGAAGAGAAAGCGGGCAACGACCAGATCACGCTCTGCTGTTCGCGGGCGAAATCCCCGGTTCTGGTTTTGGATCTGTGAGGAGACTGACGATGACGTTCCCCTCCTCTTTCGCACCGCTCGCCGGTATCAGCCGCGCCCGACTCCCGGCCTGGGCGCTGCCCGACGGCTGGCCGACGCAGGCCAACGGTGAACCGCAGCTGGCGGACCTGGCCTTTCGCGACGGCCGGATTGCCGCATTGACCCCGACCGACCAGCCGACTCCCGGCCTGTGGGACCTGGCGGGGGCCCTGACGCTCCCCGGCCTGGTGGAACCCCATGCCCATCTGGACAAAACCTTTACCATTGAACGCTGCCGTCCGGCGCAGGCCGGGCTGCTGGCGGCGATCCACGCTATGCACGAGGATCGCCAGCACTGGACCAGGGCGGATATTCAACGTCGGGCGTCCGCCGCGCTGGCCCGGGCGGCAGCAAATGGTGTGACCCATTTGCGTAGCCATATCGACTGGTTTACCGCCGACGCACCGGACGCCTGGCAGGAGATCGCCCGCCTCGATACCGTCGGCATCACCCTGGAGCGGGTGGCGCTGGTCCCGCTGACCCTGTTTCGCGATCCGGCGGACGCCGGGGCCATTGCCCGAACGGTCGCCACCAGCGGGGAGGGCTGCCTGCTGGGCGGCTTCATCCACTCCTCCAACTGGGACGCCGCCGCCATGGCAAACCTGCTGGATAGCGCGGCCCGCTGGGAGCTGGATCTGGATTTGCATATTGATGAGGAGCTCAGCGAAGTGTCTCAGGGGCTGACCTGGCTGGCGGACCATCTCTCCCGCCACCCTTTTCCCGGGCATATCTGCTGCAGCCACGGCTGCGCGCTGGCCGCTGGCAGCGACCAACAGGCGGCGCCGATCCTGCGCCAGCTGGCGGCGCACGGCGTCACGCTTATCGCTCTGCCGATGACCAACCTGCTGCTGCAGGATGCGACGTTCGGTCGCACGCCGCGCCAGCGGGGGATCACGCTGCTGCACGAGGCGCAGGCCGCCGGCGTGGCCACCCTGCTCGGCTGCGACAACGTGCAGGACGCTTTTTGTCCGGCGGGAAGCTATGACCCGCTGGACACCCTGGCCTGCGGCCTGTTCAGCGCTCAGCTCAGCGACCTGTTCGACCGGCAGTCGCGGCTGATCTGCGATCGCGCGGCGCTAACCGGTTCGCCGGCAGACGCGGCGCCCTTTGCCATCGGCGCGGCGGCCAGCGTGGTGATTTTCCCGGGTAGCGACCGTTTTACCTGGCCTTTAAACAGCGCCGCCCGTCTGGTGGTTAACCACGGCAGGTTAACCCACCGGCGCGTGTGGCAAGAGGAGATGGCACATGAGTCTTGAAGAAGGCGCGGGGGCGCCGCTGGCGCGGTATGCCGCCTGGCGCAGAGCCGGCGATTTTATCTTTCTCTCCGGCATTATTCCGGTCAATCCCCTGACCGGCACCATCGTCAACGGCTTTCAGGATGTGCCTGAGCCGGTGCGGGAGCTGCTGGGGGCGACCGGCGAATTTTCAACCGATGCGAAACAGGGCCCGATCCTCGCCCAGAGCTGGTACGTCCTGGAAAGCATCCGCCACACCGTGGCGTCCGCAGGAGGGCAGATGAGCGACGTTATCAAGCTGGTGCAGTACTTTCGCAACCTTGACCATTTTCCCTATTACAGCCGGGTCAGAAAGCTGTTTTATCCCGACCAGCCGCCCGTTTCCACCGTGGTCCAGGTCAGCGAAATGCTGCCCGACGCCACGGTATTGATTGAAGTTGAAGCGACCGTCTGGTTACCCCAGCCAATTCACTCCGAGGCACCGCGATGATTAACGGTTACATTCCTGCAGCGCGCTTTCTCCCTTTCCTGAGCTGGACGGACGTGGCCGCCCTGCCGGATAAAAGCAATACGGTTATCGTCCTCCCCACCGGGGCGATCGAACAGCACGGCCCGCATCTGCCCTGCTCGGTGGACAGCGTGATATCTTCCGGCGTGGCGGGCCATGCCCTCGCCCGGCTGCCGGCGGCGATCCCGGCCTACGCCATCCCGCCGATCGTCTACGGTAAGTCCGAGGAGCATCTGCATTTTCCCGGCACCCTGACCCTCAGCGGCGATACGCTGCTGCATACCCTGCTGGAGATCGCCGAATCCCTCTATCGGGCCGGTTTTCGCAAGCTGCTGATGATCAACGGCCACGGCGGCCAGCCGCAGATCCTGCAAATCGCCTGCCGGGAAATGCGCCTGCGCCACGGGGATTTCATCGCCATCCCGCACGATGTGTTCAACGTACCCAACTGCGAAAAACAGTTTCTCAGCCCGCATGAACAGCGGATGGCGATGCACGCCGGACATAGCGAAACGGCGCTGATGCTGGCGCTGGCCCCGGAGTGCGTTCATATGGAGCGGGCGGTCGCCAACTTCCCGCCGGAATTCCCCTGCCCGACCCTGTCGAAAGGCCGCCCGGCGGCGGCGTGGGCGTCCTATGACTTTGGCCCCAGCGGGGTGATTGGCGACCCGACCCCGGCGACGCGGGAGCAAGGCGAAGGGCTTCTCGACTCCCTCGCCGCCAGCTGGGCGCAAGCGATCATCGAGATCCACCGCATGGCCTGGGTCGAACGTCACGAACCGACCTGGGGCAAACAGCACTGGCACGGCTTTGTGCAGTCCCTACCCCCCTCTTTCGCTGCTGAATCCAAGGAGCCATGATGAATACCAGACCGACGCTCGTTTTTACCCTGCTGACCGTGGCCGCCCTCGCGACCTCAGCCTCCTGCTTCGCGGCGGAGAAGTTTACGTTTCTCACCAACTGGTATGCCCAGGCCGAGCACGGCGGGTTTTACCAGGCCCAGGCCACCGGGCTGTATCAGCACGCCGGTCTCGATGTCGAGATTAAAATGGGCGGCCCGCAGATCAACGTCATGCAGTTGATGGCGGCCGGTCAGGCCGATTGTACCCTTGGCGACAACGGTCAGGCGCTGGAGACCTGGCAGGCCGGGGTGCATGCGGTGACCGTCGCTACCGTGTTCCAGCACTCGCCGACGGTGTTTATCACTCATAACAAAGTGGAGAACCCGGCGGAGCTTAAAGACAAAACCTTCCTGCTCGCTACCGAGGCCTATACCTCTTTCTGGCCGTGGGCGAAGAGCGAGCTGGGTCTGGCTGGCAGCAAAGTGCGCCCCTATACCTTTAACGTTCAGCCGTTCCTCGCCGATAAAAACCTGGTGCAGCAGGGCTACGTGACCTCCGAGCCGTTCTCCGTCGCCAAAGGCGGGCAGCCGTTCTATGTCTATCCGCTCAGCGACTGGGGATATCCGCCCTACGGCAACTCGATTATCTGTATGGCCGACACCATCCGCAAACGTCCGGCGGCGGTGGCAGCCTTCGTCAAAGCCTCCATGGAGGGCTGGAAAAGCTACCTGCAGGATCCCACCCCCGGCAACAGTCTGATCGCTAAAGCAAATCCGCAAATGAGCGCCGAGCAGATCGCCTTTGGTATTGCCCAGATGAAGCAGTACCAACTGGTGACCGGCGGCGATGCCAAGACCGGCGGCATCGGCATCATCACCGAGCCGCGGCTGAAGAAAACCTGGGACATGCTGGTGAAAAACAAGCTGATCGACGCCAGCAAGGTGCCGTTTGAGCAGACTTACACCCTGGAGATGGTCAAAGACGCCGGAGTGATGCCATGAATACCGCCCCGAAACTGACCGTGATGAGCGACACCCGCTTTATGCCCGCCTCTGCCACCCCGGCCATCGAGGTGCTGTCGGCGGAGAAGATCTACAGCAACGGTACCCGGGCGCTGCTGCCCGTCAACCTGACCATCAATCAGGGGGAGTTTATTACCCTGCTCGGCCCGTCCGGCTGCGGGAAGAGTACGCTGCTGAAGATGGTCGCCGGCCTGGTGGAGCCCAGCGACGGCAAGCTGATGCTGTGGCGGCGCGACAGTCGGGAGAAAGCCCAGCATCCGCTCTCGTTCGTCTTTCAGGAAGCCACCCTGATGCCGTGGAGCAGCGTGCGCAATAACGTCAGGTTGCCGCTGGATCTGGCCGGCGTGCCGCGCACGGAAGGTAATACCCGGGTGAGTGAAGTCCTTGAGCTGGTGGGGCTGGGCAAATTCGCCGACGTCCTGCCGCGCGAACTCTCCGGCGGCATGCAAATGCGCGTCTCCATCGCCCGCGGCCTGGTCACCCGGCCAAAGCTGCTGCTGATGGATGAGCCCTTCGGCGCACTCGATGAAATTACGCGTAACAAACTCGACAGCGACCTGTTGCGTCTCTGGCAGGAACAGAACCTGACGGTGGTGTTCGTCACCCACTCGATCCACGAAGCGGTGTTTCTCTCACAGCGGGTGATCATGATGGCGGCCCGTCCCGGACGGGTGGTCGAAGATATCGCCATCCGGGAGCCGTTCCCGCGCAGCGAGGCGTTCCGCGTCAGTCCGGCCTTTTCCCTGTATGCCCGTCAGCTGCAGGACAGTCTGTTGCAGGCCAGCCAGTCCGGTATGGAGTCATAATATGAAAAACACAACCTCAACGCCGTGGGTCCAGCATCCGCGTTTTCTCAAAATTCTCTATCCGACCCTCGTCGCGGTGGCGGTGGTGCTCCTGTGGCAGGGCGCGGTGAGCTATTTTCGCATCCCGGCCTTTCTGGTGCCGTCGCCGCTGGTGATGCTGGAAAGCCTGTGGACGCATCTCACGCCGCTGCTGCTGGCGCTGCTGTTCACCCTCAAGATCACCCTGATCTCGTTTCTGCTGTCGATTGTCATTGGCGCCGCGGTGGCGTTTATCCTGGTGCAGAACCGCTTTGTGGAAACCGCCCTGTTTCCCTACATCGTGTTTTTGCAGGTGACGCCGATTGTCGCCATCGCCCCACTGATCATCATCTGGGTGAAGGATGCCACGCTCTCGCTGGTGGTATGCGCCACCCTGATGGCGGTGTTTCCCATCATCTCCAATACCACTCAGGGGCTGCGCAGCGTCTCCCCCGGCCTGCTGAGCTATTTTCGCCTCAATCACGCCAGCCGCTGGCAAACGCTGGTGCGGCTGCGTATCCCCTCGGCGCTGCCCTATTTCTTCGGCGCGCTGCGTATTTCCAGTGGGCTGTCGCTGATTGGCGCGGTGGTGGCGGAGTTTGTCGCCGGGACCGGCGGGACCAATACCGGTCTGGCCTATCAGATCCTGCAGGCTGGCTACCAGCTGGATATCCCGCTGATGTTTGCCGCGCTGCTGCTGATCTCTCTCGCCGGGATCGCGCTGTTTGGCGTGATGTCCTGGGTTTCGCGCCGGGCGCTCAGCGCCTGGCATGAAAGCGAAGCCGTGCAATCTCATTAATATTTTGCTGACGAACAGGAAGAAAAATGATGACTGATGAGCAGCGTCAACACGCGGTCGCGGCGATCCAGCAGACACTCCCGACGCTGGAGTGGACCATACAGCCGGCGAAGATCAAACGGCTTTCCCGCGATTTTCACTGGTTCAGTCCGGTACTCACTGAGCAACTGGCGGGGAAACAGGCGGACGCGGTGGTTCGCCCACGCGACGAAGAGGAGCTGCGCCAGCTGGTCGCCGCCTGCGCGCAGCACCAGCTGCCGCTGACCCTGCGCGGCAGCGCCACCGGCAACTATGGCCAACTGGTCCCCCTCGAAGGCGGGCTGCTGGTCGATATGACCGGACTCAACCAGATCGTCGCCCTCGGCAACGGCACGGTGCGCGCCCAGGCCGGCATTCGTCTGGCAGACATCGAAACCGCCGCCCGCCCAACGGGCTGGGAGCTGCGCTGCATGCCGTCGACCTACCGCCTGGCGAGCCTGGGCGGCCTCTACGGCGGCGGGTTCGGCGGCATCGGCTCCATCAACTATGGGCCGCTGGCGGCGCCCGGCAATGTGCTCAGCGTCAAAGTGATGACCGTCGAGCCGGTCCCCCGCGTGCTGACCGTCCCGGCTCCCGAAGCGCTGCTGCTGCATCACGCCTACGGCACCAACGGCATTATCCTGGAGGTTGAGCTGGCGCTGGCGCCCGTGCACCAGTGGATTGAACGCCTGGACGTGTTTGACGATTTCGCTGATGCGCTGAACTATGCCAACGCCTGCGTCCGTTCGCCGGGGCTGGTAAAACGTCAGGTCGCGCTGCTGGCCACGCCGATCGCCGACTACTTTAGCCACCTCAACGATCGTTATCGCACCGGGCAGCATGCGGTTATCAGCCTGATCGCCGAGGAGAGCGAAGGACTCTGCGCCAGCCTGTTACAGCGCCATCGCGGGAGCAACGCCATCCGTCAGGCCAGCGACGAGGCCCGGACGCAAAACGCCTCGTTAATGGAATACTGCTGGAACCATACCACCCTGCATGCGCTCAAGGTGGACAATACGCTGACTTATCTCCAGACGGCGTTTGATCCGCTGCGCTATCCGCAGCAAATTTTACAGATGGAGCAGCACTTCGCCGGGGAGGTGATTTCCCATATTGAATTCCTGCGCGATATAGAGGGCAATCTCACCGCCAGCGGTCTGCAGCTGGTGCGCTATACCACGCCCGCGCGGCTCAACGCCATCATGCAGATATTTCGCGACAACGACGTCAAGATTAACAACCCCCACGTGCTGCAGGTCGAGGACGGCAAACAGGGCGTGATTCGCCCCGACGTCGTGGCGGTGAAACAGTCTCTCGACCCGGCGGGATTGCTTAACCCCGGCAAGCTGCGCGGCTGGGCGCTGCGCGACCAGCTGGAACTGGACAGCAACCCGCTGGCGCGAGCCACCCGCGAAAGCCCCACGACCTGAGCGTCCCATTCCGGGGCGCGCTAACCGGTCGCTGGCCCGCTTCTCTTCCTCCTGCCCGCGCGGCGAGTTTTTTTACGCCACTCATTCATATGAATGAGTGGCGTCTCTGTTTCCTCCGTTATACTCATCAAAAAAGCGACGATAAATTTATTATCACGGGTTAATTCCGCGGATAGATATACTTGTTCTGACCATTATTTTTTATCGGGCTCACTAAAAATCACTGGTGAATATGATGAAGAAAATCACGCGCAGCGCAGTCATTTTTTTATTTGGATTACTTCTACCGCTATTTTTATTGGTGGGGGCATATACTCACTTGACCGAGTTTGATACCAAAATAAATAATATTGACACATCTCAAGAGTTACAACACAACTATGATGCATTAAAAGGGAATTTAGTTTCCGCCAATGATTATGTTTTATATTCGTTGATGTTTGTTGAACAATCCAACCAAAGAACAATGTTAAATAAACAATCAATGAAACTCACAATTATTCACATTGGCCTTGCAGTGATAAGCGTTGGCATGATGTTTATTATTTTAGGTATTAATGATGGCGGCGGTGAAGGAGGTGTCAAACTTTCTGGCATCGATTTTAATTTCAAAACCGTATCATCAGGGCTGGCTATTTTTATTGCCGGTGCACTCATGGCCTCTGGGGGGGCATTAATCAATAATATTTACACAACTGCCGCCGTACCTGGCTACGTTCAAATTCTCTCACCTGAGAGCAAATCAGATGATAAAACAAATAACCTGGTAAAGTTCTATAAAAGTTGCAGGCAATACGAAGATGATAAATTTCAGCGTTGCTTGGTCAGTATGGTTCAACAAATTTATAAAGAGGAATTACAATGAACACCAATTGCAAAATATTACTCTCAGCATTTATCTTTATTGTTACAGTACCAACAACTCTTGCTGAAAACACAAAGAAAGAGGTGAGTTGCTATAAATGGGATGAAGGCACGCAATGTGTCCCAGATAATCATAGCGGAAATGGTAATGGTAATCATACTCCGATAGTTATTATCACCAATCCGTCTCCGGGAGGGGCAAATAAGGTGGAGCACGATACATGGTCAACGTTAATACAAGATCAGGATACCATGTCAATCCAGCGGGCCATAATTACCCCCCCTACACCGGTTAATGTACAGTAATAATTAAATAGCAATATCCAAGACGCCTTGTCATGACGTCCTGCCAATAACGGTCCCACATCGATGAGGTGACTATGACTGACCAATCAAAAATAAACTGGGCAAGGATTTTTAAACTCCCACTGCAAATTTTGATGATGGGTATATCGATATTTATCGTTGCCAAGCTTTTTACTTATCTCGGTTTACACCCCATTTCCTGGCCCTCGAAAGAGACTGGCAGCGGGTTCAAGGCCTTTATTGCCCTCATCGTTTTCTTAGTCGGCACTGGTATGGTGTCTTTTCTCTGGTGGCTATCTTCTCGCTATTTTAGGCTGCTGGGGTGCGCCGGGGAAAATATCGATAAGGTGGCGCAACTCAAAGACCTGCCCATGGGGCTGCCTGAAGGCACAGTCCGGGCCGTTTTAGCGCTGATCGTGGCCGTTGTAGGCCTGCCTCTGTTGCTATTCAGTTCTCAACTGAGCGCCTCCCCGGAGATTGCCGGGTATCTCAATGGCATTATTACCGGCGTTTTTGGCTATTACTTTGGCACCAGGGCGGCAGCTTCAACGGCTACGACAAATAATATCGTCGCCAGTGCACAGCAAGCGGCGCAAGAGCAAACCAGGCAAGCGGAAAGAGCGCAAAATGATGCCGACCAGAAAATGGAGCTTGCCGAAAAAATACAAAGTACGGCGGATGTCGATTCTCTGCTCGACAAAACGCAACGGCAGTTAGCCTTAGCGAAGGCATTACTGGCAATGCTCCCACAGACTAACTCATTACCTACTGGACTGGGAGATGTTCTACCCGGAGACCTGAACAATACTATTACCCGCGCAGAGAGCATTATTAATGCCTTGCGTAATCTCAGCAAGAAAGATGTCACGCCCGATCAACTAGACGAACTCAATCAAGTCGTCAATATCCTGACCGGCGCCACTTCACCATTGAGTGTCCTTTTAAGCAAAGCGGCACCCTTAGTGGCACCGGCCATGCCGGCATTAGGCCCCATCGCGGGGATCGTGATGCTGCTGGGTGTCGGCGCTAAACTGGGTTCCGATCAGTTCAAGCGCTGGCGCGCTCGCGTACTGGCAGCCCCGCTGGCCCAAGGGCTGGTTGAAAGCGGGACACTCACCCTCCCCCTGACCCGTGCCGCCCTGGAGAACGCCCCAGCAGCCATCCCCTTTTTTGCCGCACGGCCACCGGCAGAGGTGGATAGCGTCCTGGCGAATGTGCTGGCAGCCGACGATCCTGTGTCTGTGCTCAATGAGGCCTATGGGCCCAACGGAAACGTCGCTGCTGACATCGTCCATGACGGCGAGGAAGCCACATCTATCGTTACCGCACTGCAGCAATCTCTCCTCGCACTCTATGGCAAGGGTGACATTACGGAAGAGATCGCCAGCAAAGTGCGCGCAAGCCTGACATCACCGGCGTCTCAAGCCTTGGGCGCAGCCAGCGCAGCGTTGAGCAATTTGAGTGCTACGGACATCAATCAACTTATCAATCTGGTCTCTGGTGTTTCAAGCATGGTCACCAATCCCGCAGACAGCAGGGCTGCATTCGACCTGCTGATCATGCTTGTCGATGCTGCACGCCGGGCGAACGTCGACTTTGTCCAGGCCATTGCGGATCTCAAGTTATGAAGCTGATGCAACGTTACATCAACCTGGCCAGCTTGCTATGCCTGCTGACTGCCTGTGCCACCATGCAACTGGCCCACATGAAACAGTTGCAAAACAACGGGCGGTACGACGCAATCATTGCGGAAACACCAGCGACGTCCTGCAACGATCCCTCTCAGAGTAGTGAAGTCTGTCGGCAGTTCTACGCAATTCGGGGCCATGCCTACCTCAAACTCGCGATGAATGAGTCTCAGGCGGGGGCTCGCTGTCCAATGCCGACCCCATCGGCCCGGGCCAATATGGACAATGCGGTAAACGATTATGCGCTTGCATCTTCTGCCGCCGCCAGAGGCAGCGAAGATGAGACACATCTGATAGAAAACCAGGTCCTTGCTTTGACCTGCTCAGCCCCCTTTAAGCAACCCGCTGAGGCGGTGGCAATGACACATGAAGCCGTGGCAAAACTGGACCAGTTACCGCCGAATCCATCCCGCGCGCTTACCACCAGTAATGCATTCCTCAGTCTGGCTCAGCGTACCGACCTGCCTCAGGCCGAGCGCTGTCAGGCCGCCCGTGATGCCCGAATACGCGCCCTGGGCGGTCTGAAGGGGCAACCGCCAGCCACGGGCGAGATAGCAATACGTCTCCAGCAGACCGTCAATGCCGCTGCCATCGGTGGCCCAGGTCTTCCCTCCACCTGTGTATAAGGTTGATACCATGAGCGAACCACGTGACCTGTTTTATTGTTTTCCGCTGATGCGGGGTGAAGATGTACGTGCCGTACAAAAGGCGCTGACCACTCTCGGAGTGCAACCCCCTTGTGGAACTTCGGACGGTATTTTTGGCAATGCCACTCGGCTTTCAGTGGAAGCCTTCCAGCGTAGCGTACACGATTTAATTGTCGATGGCGTCGTGGGCAGGTTGACCCACGATGCGTTATTCGGCAAGGCAATAGCGGCGTTTCCTGAGCCGAAAACCGGGATAGCACCGGCTCAGTGGTCCCCCCCGGACGTCTCTTCGTTGATACGCTCAACGGCTTCAAAACCGCCTCTCCGTCGTGACCAGGCCCTTCAGTGCCGTGACTGGTTAATGCAACACTTTGGTTCCGAGATAGAGAAGGCCGTATCTGGCACCCCTTTCGATGCTTTGCTGATTTGCGCTATCGCCGCCAAGGAAACCGCCCCGATATGGCTAAACTGGATAAATCAGATGAGTGCCGACGAAATTGTTGCCCGCTGTGTTTTTGATGCCAGCGGTGATGCCCCAGGCACCAGCCGTAACGCGTTTCCTGCAAATACCGCCATTTTTCGTAAGAAGTATGGCGATCAGGTCACCGCTGAGTTTATCGATGAGGCAAACCGTACCAGAGCGCTCAGAAAGATGGGACCTAAGGATTGGGTCTATAAAGGTTACGGAATATTCCAGTACGACTTGCAGCACATTTTGACAGACCCCAGCTTTTTCCTGAACAAGCAATGGCGAGATTTCCCAAGTTGTCTGGCGCGGGTGATGAGTGAATTAAAACTCAAAAACCAGTCCACCAGTGGGGATTTACGCGAGACGATCCGCCGCTATAACGGCAAGGGCGAACGGGCACAAATCTATGCAGACCATGTCCTTATTATGTACGACTGGATGAAGAAAAACTCGTAGCAGCTATCTCTATATTCACGATTACACCAACCAATATGACGAGGATAAGACCATGCCTAATGGTAACGACTTGATAGAAAAAGCAAGAAGTCAGCTTAATGTCAAAGAGCAGCCGCTTAACAGCAATTCTGGCCCGATGGTAGATACCTATCTCAAAGCGGCGGGCAGCGCACCCGGCTCGCCATGGTGTATGGCTTTTGTCTACTGGTGTAGCTGGCAGGCTGGCATTCCCGGCCTGCCTAAAACTGCCAGCGTAGAGAAATTCTATCAAGAGTCATTAGCACTCGGGAAAACAATAGCAATTTCTGACATTGCCGTTGGCGATATTGTTTTAAGAGTTGATTATCCCGTCCAGGCTAATGGTCAAAAGCCAGGAGATCATGCCGGCATTTACACAGGTATAGTTGATGGAGTGCCACAATATATCTCGGGGAATACGGTCTCCGGCAAGGATTCAAAAAATGATGGAACCAGTTCCTATGTCGACGAACATCAAATGAAGCATTTTAATTACGCCGCCCGATTTTGGTGATGAGGTTATTCAGTGGGAGATATTTAGCACGCTTTGAAAAATAAAGACATTGCCACCCATCCGGCCAGGGCCTGCTCAGGCACTGGCCTCCCTCCCCAATCCCCATCTGTCCACGTTTCTCTCAGCCCAACGCCGACCTTATCCTGCGCCGGACAGTCCCGCCATATGGACGATAAGCCCCACCGCGGCGGCGGCGGCCAGTACCCAGGTCAGCTTCCACTTATAACGAAACAGCAGCCCGGCGGCGCCCAGGGCAATGGCCGCAGACCACGGGTCGAAACCGGATGGTCCCCAGACGCTATGCCAGATAAAAAACAGCGCCAGATTCAGGATAACGCCCACCACCGCGGCAGTGATGGCGGTCAACGGCGCGGTAAATCCCACCTTATTATGGGTCGTTTCAATAAACGGCCCGCCGGCGAGAATAAAGATAAACGAGGGTAAAAAAGTAAACCATGTCACCAGGCACGCCGCCGCGATGCCCCCCAGCAGCACATCATCGACGCCCAACACCGCTTTGGTGTAGCCGCCGACAAACCCGACAAAGGTCACCACCATGATCAACGGTCCGGGGGTCGACTCCCCAAGAGCGAGGCCGTCCATCATCTGCCCTGCCGTCAGCCAGCCATAGTGGGTCACCGCCCCCTGGTAAACATAAGGTAGGACGGCATATGCCCCGCCAAAGGTCATCAGCGCGGCTTTGGTAAAGAACCAGCTCATCTGGGTCAGCGGATGCGCCCAGCCCAGCATTAGCGTCAGGGCGGCCATCGGCACCAGCCACAGCAGCATCCCGGCGATCAGCACCTGAGAGGTGCGCCGCCAGCTGAAAATGGCATGGGCCGGGATCGGCGTCGTGTCATCAATGATGGCGGCTCCGCCAGGGTGACTCTGCGCACGGTGGGCGTCCGCTTTGCCGAATATCGTCGGCGCCAGCCGTCCGCCGATAAAACCCGCCAGTGCCGCGGCGAGGACGATCAGCGGAAAAGGAACGTTCAACGCAAAAATAGCGACAAAAGCAGCGGCAGCGATGGCCCAGTAGGCGCCATTTTTCAGCGCCCGCGAGCCGATGCGGTGCGCCGCCTGCAATACTATCGCCGCTACGGCGGGTTTGATGCCATAAAAGATCCCCGCCACCACGGCGACATCCCCCCAGACGAGGTAGATCCACGCCAGGGCGATGAGTAACACCAGCGAGGGCAAAATAAACAGCACCCCGGCGATGACGCCTCCCCAGGTTTTATGCATCAGCCAGCCGATATAGGTCGCCAGCTGCTGGGCCTCCGGCCCCGGCAGGACCATACAAAAATTGAGCGCATGCAGGAATCGCCCTTCCGAAATCCAGCGTCGGTTATCCACCAGCTCCTGGTGCATCATGGCGATCTGCCCGGCAGGCCCGCCGAAGCTGATGAAGCCAAGCTTGAGCCAAAAGCGAAATGCCTGCCAGAAGGAGACGGAAGCGACGACGGAAGGACTGTCAG
Organism: Klebsiella sp. w6; assembly: GCF_033100215.1. Classification (NCBI taxonomy): domain Bacteria; kingdom Pseudomonadati; phylum Pseudomonadota; class Gammaproteobacteria; order Enterobacterales; family Enterobacteriaceae; genus Klebsiella; species Klebsiella sp. w6. The sequence goes on along the minus strand of NZ_CP136907.1, from coordinate 2,362,030 downwards.
TCTGCGGAAGAACGACCGTTTTGCTCATGATTGCCAGACCTCATTTCACAGGACCTCAGTAAGCCGTCGAACAGCGAGCAAGCTGTCGCCAGCAGTTGGTCATCGTCCGTAATGGTTTCCCGCAGCCCTGCAAGAACACTCTCCACGCCCGCCGCCTCCGGGGTCGGTACCCCACCGACGTCCAGGAAGTGGATCAACCGCCCCAGACTGTCGGGGATAACCGCTTCCAGCGCAAAACGCCGCACCAGTACTTCAAAGGTCACCAGCGTGCCAACATGGCTGAATGGCGCGCCGTCAAAATCAAAACCGACCGCCGTCGCCGGACAGGTCTCGGGCGCGGCCAGCCACAGGAACCGCGCCTCATCGTCAATAAAGCGCCGGATAAGCCAGGCGCTGGCCAGACGATCGACCCACGGGCGTCGGCGGGTGGCCCACAGCCGGCCGCGAAAGGCGCCTCTGTCCAGCAGGCTCAGTTCGCCCGCCACCGACTGCGGCTCGTTCGGCGATAGCCGCTGATTAATGACCTGCTCGATAGTGGCCAGTCGCTCAGCGGCTTGCTCCCGGGCGGCCCCCGGAAAGAAATCAATGGCCTCGATCCGCCGGTAGTCACGCTGAATTTTACGCAGTTGTTTGAGCTGAGCCGCCAGTTCGTCGTTGGATAACGTCCCCTGCAGCGCCTGCAGATCCTGCAACAGTGCGTCGTACTGTTCACGACGATCGAATAGCGGCCTGAGCGCCTCTTCTTCCGCCGCCTCAATCGTGAAAACATACCCGGTCCCCCCTTCCGCGCGGATCGCCTGGCAGGTGCTGAGGAAAGTGTCATAGCCCTGGCGCACGTCGGGCAGCAGATAGACCCCATCGCGCAGGACCGCTGCCCCGCTCTGCTTCAGGGTTCGCCAGACACGCATGCGCAGCGTGGCTTGAGACGTTGTCAGGTTAAGGATCAAGAGATGCATTGTCATGTTGTAGAGATTACTACAGCATGTAGCGTCTGTGACGTTTTTACGCGCAAGGAGTCAGATGAATTTCAGCAATGCATAGCTGAAAAAAGCAAAAGACGGCCTGCGCAGCGGCAGGCCAGGCGCTAAGCGCGGGGTGGGGATAAGGGGCGCAGCAGCAGGGTCAACAACGCCACCGCAACCGGGACCAGGGAGCCCCACAGCACGGCGTTCCAGCCGAAGGCGTTGAGCAGAACCCCGGACGAAAACGACCCCACGATCATCACGCCGAAGACCAGAAAATCGTTGAGCGACTGAACCTGGGTCTTCTCTTCCGGGCGGTGGAAATCGATGATTTTCGCCGAGGCGCCGGTGAAGCCAAAGTTCCAGCCGATGCCGAGCAAAATCAGCGACAGCCAGTAATGATACACGCCGAGACCGCTCAGGCCGACCGCCACCGACGCGGCGGTGATCAGCAATCCCGCCGCCGCCATTCGCACTGCGCCGAAGCGCTGGATCAGCCGGCCGGTGAAAAATCCCGGGCCGTACATCGCCATCACATGCCACTGGATCCCAAGGTTGGCGGCCTGCTGGGAAAGACCGTGCATATGCATGGAGAGCGGCGCGGCGGTCATCAGAAAATTCATCACCATATAGGCCACCGCGCCGCTGAATACCGTGGTGGCAAAACCCGGCTGGCGGACAATCTCGCGCAGCGGCCGCCCTCCGCGCACGCTGGCCGCGGTGGGCTCCGCCGGCGTCACCCCTCTCAACAAAAAGGCGGCCAGCACTGCAACCAGCGCCTGAGCGAGGAAGGTGACGGCGAAGATATGTGCCGGCCAGAGGTGCATGGTGCCGGTGACCAGCATCGGGCCAATGATCCCGGCGGCCACACCGCCGCCCATCACCAGCGACAGCGCGCGAGCCCGGCGCGCCGGGGCGACGCCGTCGGTGGCGGCAAAACGAAAACTGAGCGCCACGGCGGCATAGGCGCCGCCGAGCATCGCGGCGAGACAAAACAGCAGAAAAGAATTCAGCACTACCGCCAGGGCGGCCGCCAGTCCGGTCACCATCCCGGCGCCGGTGCCGAGCCTGAACGCCGCTTTGCGGCCCCGCGTTCGCGCCAGCGCGCCGAAAGGCAGAATGGAGGCCGCCATCCCCAGCACAAACAGGGTGATCGGCAGCGTGGCCAGCGACGGGCTGGGGGCAATCGCGTTACCCACTATCGCGCCGGTAGCGTAGAAGACCACCGAGTTGGCGCCGGCCAGCGCCTGAGCGGCAGCCAGGCGAAGGATATTTTTGTTCTGCACCGCCAGCGGCAGCATGTGTTCTGTAGACATCCGTTGTTTTCACCGGTTTGAGAGTGGCGCCAGGCTGGCCGTCTGGCATCGCGCCCTGTTTGTTGGGTTCCCTGACCGTTACCTTAGCCGCAAAATACGCTTTTGCACCATAGCGAATCGCAATATTACCCGGCGATCTGGCCCCTCTTCTGCGTCAGATCGCCGGGCCGGGCTTCGCCGCCCGTTTTATTCCGGGGATCCGTCGCGCCGCGCGGCGGCAAATTTCGCCGCGATCATTGCGGCCGTCGGCTGGACGCCGCCCAGACTCCACTGCTCCGGGTCATGTTCGTCAATGCGGATCCAGACGGACTGACGGAACTGCGGATCGCCCTGCCCCTCAATCTCCACCAGCAGATCGGTCATCCGTCGCAGCAGCTCACTTTTCTGTTCCGCGGTCATGATCCCTTTAATGGTTTGCACGTTAACAAATGGCACGCTATTCTCCTTAGCATCTAGGTCTAAAATTCAAACTCAGAGTAGAAGGTCAATCTCGCGATGTCAAAAAATAAATCACTGCCCTACCTCGACCCGGCGCTGTGCGGCCTGGCGGAAGGGGCGAAAATCCTCGGCGACCGCTGGGTGCTGTTGATCCTCCGCGAGGCGTTTTACGGCGTGACGCGCTTTGAAACGATGCTGTCGCACACCCATATTACCCGCCAGACGCTCACCACCCGGTTAAAAACCATGACCGAAACGGGATTGCTCAGCAAAGTGCCCTACCGGGAAGCCGGCTCCCGCGAACGGTATGAATATGTTCTGACTGATAAAAGCCGTAGCCTGGCGCTGGTGCTGTTCGCCCTGATGGAATGGGGCCATCAGCACGTGCTGCACAGTGCGCCGCATATAGCATTGGTGGACAGCGCCAGCGGCGAGGCTGTCCATCCGGGGTTTATTACTGCCAGCGGCACCGTGGCGAGCCCCGCCGCCCTGCAGATCGTCAAGGCAGACGAACGCTAATAGCGCCGCTACAGAACTTTCGTACGCCTCTGGCGAAAGCCGCCGCAAGCGGGTATGTTGCATAGCCACGGTACCCGACGAGCGCGGGACATTTTTGTTTCATCGAACTGTGCGATAAAGGATGAAGGTATCCGGTGACCATTCCGACGCGCAGATCGCGCATGCTAAAGGTAGAAAATGTCGCTTCGTTCTCTGCGGGCTTTATGTCTGACCAGCTTTTTTATTGCCGACGTGCGCGACGGCCTCGGCCCGTTTCTGGGGATCTTTCTCACCCAGCGTCACTGGCAGGCGGAGGACATTGGCCTGCTGATGTCCGTCGGCGGTATCGCCGGCCTGCTGGCGACCCTGCCCGCCGGCTTCATCACCGACAGCACGCGGCATAAGCGCTTGCTGCTGGCCGGGGTCTGCCTGGCGATCACCTTCACTACCCTGTTGCTCTGGTTTAGTCAGAAGACCAGCGTGGTCGCCCTCTCGCAAGTCGCCAGCGGCATCTGCGCGGCCTTTGTCGGACCGCTGATCGCCGGGATTACCCTCGGTCTTGCCAGACAGCGCGGCTTTAGCGCCCAGATGGGGAAAAACGAAGCCTTCAACCACGCGGGGAATTTCTTCACCGCGCTAATGGCCGGGGCTATCGCCTGGTACTGGGGCATCGGCGGCATTTTCATTCTGATGGCCTGTACCACGCTGCTTACCCTGGTCGCCCTGCTGGCGATCCGCGGCGGCGATATCGACGATGACGCCGCCCGCGGCATCGAAGCGGCATCCACGCCCTCCCTGCCGGGGTTTGCCATCCTGTTCCGCCATACGCCGCTGCTGATCGCCGGCGTAACCCTGATGCTGTTCCATCTCGCCAATGCCGCACTGTTGCCGATGCTGAGCATGCGGATCGCCGCCGCGCCGGGACACCTCAATCCCGGACTGTTTGCCGCCGCCACGGTGATTATTTCGCAGGTGGTGATGATCCCGGTGGCCATCCGGGTCGCCGGCAGCATCGACAAATACGGTTACTGGCGATGCATCCTGCTGGCGCTGCTGATCATGCCCATCCGGGCGGCGCTGGCGGCGTCCAGCGACGCCCCGGCGATGATGGTCCCGGTGCAAATTCTTGATGGCCTGGCGGCAGGGATTTTGGGGGTGGCGGTGCCCAGCTTTATCGTCTCGCTGCTGCGCGGCAGCGGGCACGTTAACGCTGGACAGAGCGTGGTGATGCTGATGCAGGGCGCCGGGGCGGCAATGAGTCCGGCGTTAACCGGGTCTATCGCCGGGCTCTACTCCTATGCCACCGCCTTCGGCGTGCTGAGCGTTATCGCGATTGTCGCCCTGATGGTATGGTGGCGCAGCGCTCCGCTGCTCACCGTCTCCGCGTCACCGCCAATCGGCGAGAGCGGGCAGTAACCTACGGCACAGCGACCTGGGGAGAGAGGAAATCGCCAGCCGGGTAGCAGCCCCCTGCAGCCCGGCTGGCGTATGAGAGGCGTTAATTCACCCGTGCTTGCAACGTAATGTGCTGCAGGGCGTTCGCCATATCTATCTGAATCAACTCCTTGACACCTTCGCGCTTAATAAACTGGCTCCGGTGCTTACTTTTCACCTCTTCAATACTTTTTTTGATCTCTTGCGCCGGCAATTTATACCAGCCGCGAGCCTGTTTCTCACCGCCCATTTCCAGCCACAGCGATGAATAACTGGCTTTCACCAAATCGCTTTTCACGTGGAAATCGGAATCGATCGCGTAGACGGTGGTGATGCTGAAATAACGCAGGAAACCATACAGCACGCTCATGATGATATTTTTCGGCCGCGCGCCATGCAGCTCTTTAGTCAGCACCTTCACTTCGTCATTGGTGATATCTTTCCCGCCCTGGATGCCGCCAATATAGGCGCGGCCATCGTCGGTACAGGAAAAACAGACGCTATAGACGCGCCGGTCGCCGAGAAACAGCTGCAGCATCAGCTCGCCCTCCTCCTGAAACGGCGACGCCAACAGTTTAACGTCAAGATTATCGCCATTTTTCAAAGGAATAGAGAACATCGCGCGACCAAAATCCGCCACATTGTACAGCTGCGGCAGGACATCAGGGTGAAACGTTTTCTCAATAAAATTCAGTGAACCGTGGGCAATATCCAGCTTGCGTCGTTTTGACAGCCGTTTATTGAGATACGCTTTAAACGGTTTATCCTCAAAAGGCACCAGCCCTTTGGTCACGGCGGTCAACCGCGCACACTGATATTTTGCACAAAGTTCTTGATATTCTCTGTATTTACCTCCTGCGAGCGAGAGCTCTCTGCATTTTCGTAAAACTTTTTTATAGTTTATTTTGACCTGACCGATCACTTTATTATGTTTACGCCATTCTTTGATGGCGCCTGCAACAGTATGTTCCATTGATTAAGATCCATAGATTCATCCATAATCGCGGCCATATTAACATAAAAGCTTTTCGTCAACGCTTAATTACTCCTTCGTTGTCCTTTCATTTAATATATACACAGGAAATCATTCTGTATGGTGATTAATAAAGCCAACTCCCGCCTGTCAACGGTTATTTATGGTAGGGAAAGCCTGCCGCCCCGCGACTTAACGCTCTGTGCGTTCGGCGCGGAGAGCGGCTACATCCGCTGGCGGTTTTGCCCTATACTTGACGCTGATTAAAAACCAGCAACGATAGGTAACTTATGGAAATTGATCTCGACAACCTGGTCTTCAGCGGCCTGGATGAAGCAGAAGAACGCAACGCGGAGCGTCTGGAAGAAGCGGACAAAAAAGCGCAGGCGATCGTTGCCGATGACGATTGCGGCGACGCCTGCAAAATCTGATTGTCAAACCGGCCAGCAGGCCGGTTTTTTTTGCCCCTCCCGCCTGCTCAGGCCGGCAAGAAGCCTTTCAGCGTATCCAGCAGCGCCTGCGCCGCCTTCGACAGCGGCATATGCCCGGCATGGATCGCGCCGACGCACTTCTCAATCGGCGGATCGCTGAGCGGGATGCAGACGGCCCCCAGGGAGGTCATCTGCGTTTTACACAACGCCGGCACCGCGCTGCCCCCCAGGCCGCTGGCCACCATTCTCCCCACCGTCACCAGCTGGTGACTCTCCAGCGCTACGTCCAGCTGGCGACCGCTGCGCGCCAGCGCCTCCTCGAGCATCAGGCGTACCGCTGAGGGACGCTGCAGGGTAATAAAATCGAGGGTCAACAGCTCCTGCCAGGTGAGCTGCTTTTTCTTCGCCAGCGGGGATTGCCGGGGAACGATCGCCACGAAGCGGTCCACCGCCAGCGGGGTAAACAGCAGGTTGTGGGTGGGCGATGGCTCGAAGGCAATACCCATCTCCACTCGCCCCTCGCGCACCATCTCGATCACCTGCTCATTAATCACATCATGCACCGTGACGTTCACGCCGGCATAGCGGTCGCGAAAGGCCTTCAGCGCCTCCGGCAGGACGTTGGCCGCAAACGACGGCATCGCGGCCACCGAAATTTTACCCCGTTGCAGGGTAAAGCTCTGACGCATGGCCTCCTCGACGTTATCCCAGTCGGCCAGCAGCTGACGGGCCATCGGCAGAAAGAGTTCCCCCTCCTGGGTAAGGGTCACTTTGCGGGTGCTGCGCTGCAGCAGCGCGCCGCCCAGCGCCTCCTCTAACCCTTTGATGGTCAAACTGAGGGCTGGCTGCGACAAATTGAGCCTTTCGCTGGCGTGGGCGAAATTCAGAGTGTGAGCTACCGCTAAAAACGCGCGTAACTGTTTGACACTCATTCTCATTTTCCTTCCTGTTAACTAATTGAAAAAAATTAGTTAACAGGAAATTAATTAAAATTCCAAATGAGTGGGTCACAAATTCAAAATTATCAAATCAGTCTCCAGCGCCAATGATAAGGCTATCGCAAGGCAGGAGAGACAAGATGGCAGGACTGGATAAACGCGTCGCCAGCTATGAAGCGGCGCTGGAAGGGTTAACGGACGGCATGACGCTGCTCGCCGGCGGTTTCGGCCTGTGCGGCATTCCCGAGAATTTGATCGCCGAGGTGCAGCGTCGCCAGGTGCAGGGGCTGACGGTGGTCTCCAATAACTGCGGCGTCGACGGCTTCGGTCTCGGTATGCTGCTGGCGTCGCGCCAGATCAGCAAGGTGGTGGCCTCTTACGTCGGGGAGAACGCGCTGTTTGAACAGCTGGTGCTGAGCGGCGAGCTGGCGGTTGAGCTCACTCCTCAGGGAACGCTGGCCGAAAAAATTCGCGCCGGCGGCGCCGGGATCCCCGGTTTTTACACCGCCACCGGCTATGGCACCCCGGTCGCCGAAGGCAAAGAGGTGCGCCAGTTCGACGGCAGGCACTACATCCTTGAAGAGGCGATCCGCGGCGATTTCGCGCTGGTCAAAGGCTGGAAAGCCGACTGGTACGGCAATGTGGTTTATCGCCATACCGCGCAGAATTTCAACCCGCTGATGGCCACCGCCGGACGCATTACGGTGGTGGAGGTGGAAGAGATTGTACCGCCGGGGGAACTGCCGCCCTCCGCCATCCACACCCCGGGGATCTATGTCGACCGGCTGATCGTCGGGCAATTTGAAAAACGTATTGAGCAGCGCACCCTGCGCGCCGGAGGGAAGTGAGATGCTGACCCGTGAACAAATGGCGATGCGCGTCGCCCAGGAGCTGCGCGACGGCGACTACGTCAACCTCGGGATCGGTATCCCGACGCTGGTGGCCAATTACATTCCCGCCGGTATTGAGGTGATGCTCCAGTCGGAGAACGGCCTGCTGGGGATGGGCGAATTTCCAGACGAAGCCACGATCGACGCCGACATGATTAACGCCGGCAAGCAGACCGTCACCGCGCAAACCGGGGCGGCCATCTTCGACTCCGCTCAGTCGTTCGCCATGATCCGCGGCGGCCACGTTGACCTGACCGTTCTTGGCGCCTTTGAGGTCGACGTCGCGGGCAACATCGCCTCATGGATGATCCCTGGAAAAATGGTCAAGGGGATGGGCGGCGCCATGGACCTGGTAGCCGGCGCGCAGAACATCATCGTGGTGATGACCCACGCCTCAAAAAACGGCGAATCCAAACTGCTGCCGCAGTGCACCCTGCCGCTCACTGGCGTGGACTGTATTCGCCGGGTGCTCACCGATCTGGCCCTGCTGGACATTGTCGACGGCGCGTTTGTCCTGCGTGAAGTGGCCCCGGGGGTGAGCCCCGACGAGGTGATGCGTAAAACGGCGGGACGACTGATCGTGGCCGACGATGTGCGCGAAATGCGCTTCAGCTAAGGAGAGACCATGACCGATATTGCCATTGTTGCTGCAGTACGCACCCCGGTAGGCAGCTTTCGCGGCGCCTTCGCCCCTCTTTCCGCCGTCGACCTCGGCGCCGCGGTGGTGCGCAGCCTGCTTGAACGCGGCCATCTGCCCGCCGCGGCGGTGGACGAACTGATTTTCGGCCAGGTGCTCACCGCCGGCTGCGGGCAGAACCCGGCGCGCCAGACCGCGCTGCGGGCCGGCCTGCCGGTCGACACCCCGGCGGTGACCGTCAATCTGGTGTGCGGCTCCGGGCTGAAAGCGGTTCAGCAGGCGATGCAGGCGATCCGCTGCGGCGACGCCGAGATCGTCATCGCCGGCGGCCAGGAGAGCATGAGCAATGCCCCCTATCTGATGCACGGCGCCCGCGACGGCCTGCGTTTCGGCCACGCCAGCCTGCAGGACAGCATGATTCTGGACGGCCTGTGGGACGCCTTTAACGACTACCACATGGGCATTACCGCCGAGAATCTGGCTGATGCCTTCGACATCAGCCGTGAGCGCCAGGATGCCTTTGCCGCCGGGTCCCAGCGCAAAGCGGCGGCCGCCATCGCCGCCGGACGCTTTCGCGAGGAGATCGTCCCGGTCAGCGTCCCGCAGGGCAAAAAGCCGCCGCGTGTCGTGACTGACGACGAGCAACCGCGCCCGGAGACCAGCGAGCAGCAGCTGGCCCAGCTGCGCCCGGCGTTTCGTCCCGCTGACGGCAGCGTCACTGCCGGAAACGCCTCGTCGCTGAACGATGGCGCCGCGGCGGTCCTGCTGATGCGCGTCGATAAAGCGCACGAGCTCGGGCTACCAGTGCTGGCGCGCATTGTCAGCTCAGCGGTCGCCGGGGTCGACCCATCGGTGATGGGCATCGGCCCGGTGAGCGCCTGCCGTAAAGCGCTGCAGCGCGCCGGCTGGACGCTGGACGAGGTGGATCTTATCGAAGCTAACGAGGCTTTTGCCGTCCAGGCGCTGGCCGTCGGTCAGCTGCTTGAGTGGGATAGCGAGAAGGTCAACGTCAACGGCGGCGCCATCGCCCTTGGCCATCCCATCGGCGCCTCCGGCTGCCGGATCCTCGTCAGCCTGGTGCATGAGATGCAGCGCCGGGGCGCCAGCAAAGGGTTGGCAACCCTGTGCGTCGGCGGCGGCCAGGGCATCGCCATGACTCTACAACGTTAACAGGAGCCACTATGTTTACACCACGCCTGGCGGTACTCGGCGCGGGACTGATGGGCGTCGGCATCGCCTGCCATTTCGCCCGTCACGGTCACGTCGTCCGCCTGTATGACACCGACCCGCAGCGTCTCGCCGAGGTTCCGGCGGTGGCCAGCGCCATCCTGCGCGAGCTGGAGGCGAGCGGCCAGCAGGATCCCGCCGACCGCGACGCTGTGCTGGCCCGTCTGATCCCCACCCCGGCGCTGAATGCCCTGGCCGATGCCACGCTGCTGATAGAAGCGATCCCCGAGCGGCTACCACTGAAGCACGCCCTGTATGCCGAACTGGAAACGCTGATCGCCGACGAGGCGATTATCGCCAGCAACACCAGCGGCCTGCCGCCGGACTCGCTGGCGCAGGGCATGCGCCACCCTGAACGGTTGCTGATCGCCCATTTCTGGCATCCGCCGCACCTGATCCCGCTGGTGGAAGTGGTGCCCGGGAGCGCCACACTGCCCCATCTGGCGCGCCAGGTGAGCGACTTTTGCGCCGCCTGCGCGCTGGAAGCGGTGGTGCTCAATCGCGCCGCGCCGGGCTTTGTCGGCAACCGGCTGCAGTTCGCCCTGCTGCGCGAAGCGCTGCATATCGTCCACAGCGGCATTGCCTCTGCCGAGGTAGTGGACCAGGTGATGCGCGCCTCGCTGGGCCGCCGCTATGCGATGGTCGGCCCGCTGGAGGCAGCGGACATGACCGGGCTGGCGACGGTCCAGGATATCTGCCAGCACCTGCTGCCGGAGCTGGCCAGCGGGAGCGAGATGATGTCGCTGGTGGCGGAGAAGGTGGCGCGAGGCGACACCGGCGCCCGCAGTGGACAAGGCTTTTACCGCTGGGATGAGGCGCGGCAACAGCGCATCCAGTCGCGCCGGGAACATCAGCTTCGCTACGCCCTGAAGCCCTAGTATCGCGTTCTGTACCCCTACAATAACAATGAGAGTGAGACGTCGTGATGAGTGTGATAATTGCCCTGGCCGCACTGGCGTTACTGATGCTGGCGGCCTACCGTGGATACAGCGTGATCCTCTTTGCGCCGATCGCCGCCCTCGGCGCGGTGCTGGTCACCGACCCGGGCGCGGTCGGCCCGGCCTTTACCGGCCTGTTTATGGAAAAAATGGTCGGCTTTGTGAAGCTCTATTTCCCGGTGTTTCTGCTGGGCGCCGTGTTCGGCAAGCTGATTGAGCTGTCGGGATTCTCGCGGTCGATTGTCGCCGCCGCCATCCGCATCCTCGGACGCCGCCACGCGATCCCGGTGATCGTGCTGGTGTGCGCCCTGCTGACCTACGGCGGGGTGTCGCTGTTTGTGGTGGCTTTTGCCGTCTACCCCTTCGCCGCCGAACTGTTTCGCCAGAGCGGGATCCCCAAACGGCTGATTCCGGCCACCGTCGCCCTCGGGGCATTCTCGTTTACCATGGACGCCCTGCCCGGCACGCCGCAGATCCAGAATATTATCCCCACCAGTTTCTTCGGCACCAACGCCTGGGCGGCCCCCTGGCTGGGGCTTATCGGCTCGCTGTTCATTATCATTTTTGGCTTGCTGTGGCTGGAGCGTCAGCGCCGCAAAGCGCAGGCCCGCGGCGAAGGCTATGGGACCGACCTGCAAAATGAGCCGGAGACCCCGGATGACATCGATCTGCCGCATCCGCTGATCGCTATCGCCCCGTTGCTGTTAGTGGGGGTGCTGAATCTGCTGTTTACCCACTGGATCCCGCAGTGGTACGGCGCCAGCCATGAGCTCACCCTGCCGGGTCTGGCGAAGCCTGTCGTCACCGAAGTAGGGAAAATCACCGCTATCTGGGCGGTGCAGGCGGCGCTGCTCTCCGGCATTGTGCTGGTGCTGGTCTGCGGCTATCGCAATATACGCGGCCGGTTGGCGGAGGGGAGCCGAACGGCGGTGGGCGGGGCTATTCTCGCGGCGATGAACACCGCCTCTGAGTACGGATTCGGCGCAGTTATCGCCGCCCTGCCGGGTTTCCTGGTGCTGTCGAAAGCCCTCGCGGCCATTCCCAATCCGCTGTTAAACGAGGCGATCAGCGTCACGGTGCTGGCCGGGATCACCGGCTCGGCCTCCGGGGGGATGAGCATCGCGCTGGCGGCGATGTCCGAGACCTTTGTCGCCGCCGCCCACGCCGCCAATATTCCGCTCGAGGTCCTGCACCGTGTCGCCGCCATGGCCAGCGGCGGCATGGACACCCTGCCGCATAACGGAGCGGTGATCACCCTGCTGGCGATCACCGGCCTGAGCCATCGCCAGGCCTACGGCGGTATTTTCGCCATCACGGTGATCAAAAGCCTCGCGGTACTGTTTGTCATTGCCACGTTCTATGTGACCGGCATTGTCTGATACCCGATTGAAGGAGTAATAAAATGAATTTGCACGGTAAAACAGCGCTGGTCACCGGCTCCACCAGCGGGATCGGTTTAGGGATCGCCAAAGTGCTGGCTCAGGCGGGCGCGCAGGTGATCCTCAATGGCTTCGGCGACAGCAGCCACGCCCGGGCTGAAGTCGCCGCGCTGGGTAAGATCCCCGGCTATCACGACGCCGACCTGCGCGACGTCGGGCAGATCGAGACGATGATGCACTATGCCGAAAGCACCTTCGGCGGCGTCGATATCGTGATCAATAACGCCGGCATCCAGCACGTCGCCCCGGTGGAGCAGTTCCCGGTGGACAAATGGAACGACATCATCGCGATAAATCTCTCCAGCGTCTTCCACACCACCCGCCTGGCGCTGCCGGGCATGCGCCAGCGCAACTGGGGGCGCATCATCAACATTGCCTCAGTGCATGGCCTGGTGGCGTCGAAAGAGAAATCGGCCTACGTCGCTGCCAAGCACGCGGTGGTCGGGCTGACCAAAACCGTGGCCCTGGAAACCGCGCGCAGCGGCATCACCTGCAACGCCATCTGCCCGGGCTGGGTGCTGACCCCGCTGGTGCAGCAGCAGATCGATAAGCGCATCGCCGAGGGGGTCGACCCGGAGCAGGCCAGCGCCCAGCTGCTGGCGGAAAAACAGCCCTCCGGGGAGTTTGTCACCCCGCACCAGCTGGGCGAAATGGCGCTGTTTCTGTGCAGCGACGCCGCTGCCCAGGTGCGCGGCGCCGCATGGAATATGGATGGCGGCTGGGTGGCGCAGTAAGCCGCTGGCGCCGCGAAGATCAGAACATCGCCAGAAAGCGTTTCACCGTGCGTGAGCGCTCGAAGCGCCGCCAGGCGATGGCGATATCGGTCTTCAGCGGCGCCCCACTGAGCGGGTGATAGCTGACGTTCGGCTGTTGAATGCAGGTCATCGACTGCGGGACCAGCGCGAAGCCGAACCCGGCATTGACCATGCTCAGCGACGACGAAATCTGCGACGACTGCCAGGCACGCTCCATGTCGATCCCGGCGCGCAGGCAGCTGTTGTACACCAGCTCATACAGCCCGGGGGCCACCTCCCGCGGGAAGAGGATCGGCGCCACGTCGCACAGCTGTTCCAGGGCCAGGGTCGGCTGCGTCGCCAGCGGGTTATCGCGCGGCAGCGCGATGACCATCGGCTCCTCATCAATAATCCGCAGATTAAAGGCTTTACTGCTCTCGCACGGCAGACGGACGAAGGCGATATCCAGCTCGGCCTCGCTCAGGGCGGTCATCAGATTGGCCATATTGTCTTCCATCTGGTGCAGGGTCACCCCGGGGTGGTCGAGCTGAAAACGGTGCAGCAACGTGAAGATTTGCGGATGGAAAGCATCAGAACTGGTAATGCCTAGCGACAGGCTGCCGTTCATCCCGCGCGCAATGCCCTTGGCCTTCTCCAGCGCCGCATCGCTCATGGCGAGGATCTGGCGGGCATCCTCATAGAACGACTCTCCCGCTTCCGTCAGCTCCACCCCGCGGGTTAAACGCCGAAACAGCGGGGTCCCCACCTCTCGTTCAAGTCGCTGAATTTGCTGACTTAACGGAGGTTGTGAAATACCCAGCTCCTTGGCGGCCTGGGTGAAGTGCCGCGTCCTGGCGACGGCGACAAAATAACGAAGATAACGAAGTTCCATATCGAAAACGTCTCAAACCAGCATGGTTTCTATATTGGAACTGTGAGCTGAATCGGGTCAACATTTATTTAACCTTTCTTATATTTGTTGAACGAGGAAGTGGTATATGAATCACTCTGCTGAATGCACCTGCGAAGAGAGTCTGTGCGAAACCCTACGGGCGTTTTCCGCGCAGCATCCCGAGAGCGTGCTCTATCAGACATCGCTAATGAGCGCCCTGCTGAGCGGGGTTTACGAAGGCAGCACCACCATCGCGGACCTGCTGAAACACGGCGATTTCGGCCTCGGCACCTTTAATGAGCTGGACGGGGAGCTGATCGCCTTCAGCAGTCAGGTCTATCAGCTGCGCGCCGACGGCAGCGCGCGCAAAGCCCAGCCGGAGCAGAAAACGCCGTTCGCGGTGATGACCTGGTTCCAGCCGCAGTACCGGAAAACTTTCGACCATCCGGTGAGCCGCCAACAACTGCACGACGTTATTGACCAGCAAATTCCCTCTGACAACCTGTTCTGCGCCCTGCGCATCGACGGCCATTTCCGCCATGCCCATACCCGCACCGTGCCGCGCCAGACGCCGCCGTACCGGGCGATGACCGACGTCCTCGACGATCAGCCGGTGTTCCGCTTTAACCAGCGCGAAGGGGTGCTGGTCGGCTTCCGTACCCCGCAGCATATGCAGGGGATCAATGTCGCCGGGTATCACGAGCACTTTATTACCGATGACCGCAAAGGCGGCGGTCACCTGCTGGATTACCAGCTCGATCACGGGGTGCTGACCTTCGGCGAAATTCACAAGCTGATGATCGACCTGCCCGCCGACAGCGCGTTCCTGCAGGCCAATCTGCATCCCGATAATCTCGATGCCGCCATCCGTTCCGTAGAAAGTTAAGGGGTTCACATGGACAAACAGTATCCGGTACGCCAGTGGGCGCACGGCGCCGATCTCGTCGTCAGCCAGCTGGAAGCGCAAGGCGTACGTCAGATCTTCGGTATCCCCGGCGCCAAAATCGACAAGGTGTTCGACTCACTGCTGGATTCCTCGATTCGCATTATTCCGGTACGCCACGAAGCCAACGCCGCGTTTATGGCCGCCGCGGTCGGACGCATTACCGGCAAAGCGGGCGTGGCGCTGGTCACCTCCGGTCCGGGTTGTTCCAACCTGATCACCGGCATGGCCACCGCGAACAGCGAAGGCGACCCGGTGGTGGCCCTGGGCGGCGCGGTGAAACGCGCCGATAAGGCGAAGCAGGTCCATCAGAGTATGGATACGGTGGCGATGTTCAGCCCGGTCACCAAATACGCCGTCGAGGTGACGGCGCCGGATGCGCTGGCGGAAGTGGTCTCCAACGCCTTCCGTGCCGCCGAGCAGGGCCGCCCGGGCAGCGCGTTCGTCAGCCTGCCGCAGGATGTGGTCGATGGCCCGGTCAGCGGTAAAGTACTGCCGGCCAGCCGGGCTCCGCAGATGGGCGCCGCGCCGGATGACGCCATCGACCAGGTGGCGAAGCTTATCGCTCAGGCGAAGAACCCGATCTTCCTGCTCGGCCTGATGGCCAGCCAGCCGGAAAACAGCGCGGCGCTGCGCCGTTTGCTGGAGGCCAGCCATATTCCGGTCACCAGCACCTATCAGGCCGCCGGGGCGGTGAATCAGGATAACTTCTCTCGCTTCGCCGGTCGGGTCGGGCTGTTTAACAACCAGGCCGGGGACCGTCTGCTGCAGCTCGCCGACCTGGTGATCTGCATCGGCTACAGCCCGGTGGAATATGAACCGGCGATGTGGAACAGCGGCAACGCGACGCTGGTGCATATCGACGTGCTGCCCGCTTATGAAGAGCGCAACTACACCCCGGATGTCGAGCTGGTGGGCGATATCGCCGGCACCCTCAACAAGCTGGCGCAAAATATCGATCACCGGCTGGTGCTCTCCCCGCAGGCGGCGGAGATCCTCCGCGACCGCCAGCACCAGCGCGAGCTGCTGGACCGCCGCGGCGCGCAGCTGAATCAGTTTGCCCTGCATCCGCTGCGCATCGTTCGCGCCATGCAGGATATCGTCAACAGCGACGTCACGCTGACCGTGGACATGGGCAGCTTCCATATCTGGATCGCCCGCTACCTGTACAGCTTCCGCGCCCGCCAGGTGATGATCTCCAACGGCCAGCAGACCATGGGCGTCGCCCTGCCCTGGGCCATCGGCGCCTGGCTGGTCAATCCTGAGCGCAAAGTGGTCTCCGTCTCCGGCGACGGCGGCTTCCTGCAGTCGAGCATGGAGCTGGAGACCGCCGTCCGCCTGAAAGCCAACGTGCTGCATCTCATCTGGGTCGATAACGGCTACAACATGGTGGCTATTCAGGAAGAGAAAAAATATCAGCGCCTGTCCGGCGTCGAGTTCGGGCCGATGGATTTTAAAGCCTATGCCGAATCCTTCGGCGCCAAAGGGTTCGCCGTGGAAAGCGCCGAGGCGCTGGAGCCGACGCTGCGCGCGGCGATGGACGTCGACGGCCCGGCGGTGGTGGCCATCCCGGTGGATTATCGCGATAACCCGCTGCTGATGGGTCAGCTGCATCTGAGTCAGATTCTGTAAGTCATCACAATAAGGAAAGGAAAATGAAAAAAGTCGCACTTGTTACCGGCGCCGGCCAGGGGATTGGTAAAGCTATCGCCCTTCGTCTGGTGAAGGATGGATTTGCCGTGGCCATTGCCGATTATAACGACGCCACCGCCAAAGCGGTCGCCTCGGAAATCAACCAGGCCGGCGGACACGCCGTGGCGGTGAAAGTGGATGTCTCCGACCGCGATCAGGTATTTGCCGCCGTTGAACAGGCGCGCAAAACGCTGGGCGGCTTCGACGTCATCGTCAATAACGCCGGTGTGGCACCGTCTACGCCGATCGAGTCCATTACCCCGGAGATTGTCGACAAAGTCTACAACATCAACGTCAAAGGGGTGATCTGGGGTATTCAGGCGGCGGTCGAGGCCTTTAAGAAAGAGGGGCACGGCGGGAAAATCATCAACGCCTGTTCCCAGGCCGGCCACGTCGGCAACCCGGAGCTGGCGGTGTATAGCTCCAGTAAATTCGCGGTACGCGGCTTAACCCAGACCGCCGCTCGCGACCTCGCGCCGCTGGGCATCACGGTCAACGGCTACTGCCCGGGGATTGTCAAAACGCCAATGTGGGCCGAAATTGACCGCCAGGTGTCCGAAGCCGCCGGTAAACCGCTGGGCTACGGTACCGCCGAGTTCGCCAAACGCATCACTCTCGGTCGTCTGTCCGAGCCGGAAGATGTCGCCGCCTGCGTCTCCTATCTTGCCAGCCCGGATTCTGATTACATGACCGGTCAGTCGTTGCTGATCGACGGCGGGATGGTATTTAACTAATAAAAAATAAGCTCTGACATGGCTTGCCCCTGCTTTCGCGCAGGGGCTTTTTTTGGTTTGAGTGTAAGTGTAAGCATCCCGGGGAAACGAAGCATCAATACTTGAGGGCTTCTGGCACGACGTGGGCTATGGCAGGCTGAGATTGCTTTTCCAGCTCACGCACCCGAGGGATCACTTCCCTTCCGAAGAACTCGACTTCCTCCTGGAAATGCAGGAATGCCAGCAGCAGCAGATTGACGCCTGACTGTTTGAGCGCAATGATGCGCTCTGCAATCTGCTGCGGCGTGCCAATCAGGTTGGTTTTAAAGCCGTCGTTGTATTGCACCAAATCTTCAAAGCTGGATTTGGCCCAGTTGCCCTCGCCCTCCGGCGATGCGCTGCCGGCGTTTTTCACTTCGTGCTGGAACCCTTTCACCGCGTCCGGATTGGCGTTATCAATAATTTCCCGCAGCACCGCCTGCGCCTCTTTTTCGCTTTCACGCGCAATAACGAAGCCGTTAACCCCGATCTTCACCTGATGCTGGTTTTGTGCCGCCTTACGCTGGATGTCATCCACCTGTGCTTTGATGCCTTCAGGCGTGTTGCCGTTGGTGAAATACCAGTCGGAAACGCGCGCGGCCATGTCCCGCGCGGCACGCGAACTACCACCCTGGAAAATTTCCGGCAGCGGCGCCAGCGGCTTGGGCTTGAGGGAATAATCACGAAAGCGATAGAAATCGCCGGCAAAGGTAAAGCTGTCTTCGCGCCAGATGCCCTGCAGGCAACGGATAAACTCTTCTGAACGCAGGTAACGCTCTTCATGGTCTAGCCAGGGTTCGCCGATAGCTTTAAACTCACCACGGAACCAGCCGCTGACGATATTGACCGCGATGCGCGGGCCGTACAGATGACTGATAGTGGCGATTTGTTTTGCCGCCAGAGTGGGGTTCCAGGGGCCGGGAAGCAAGGCGGCGATCACTTTCAGATTTTCAGTTGATGCGAGTAGCGCCTGCGAAAAAGAGACCGACTCATGTTGGTTGTCGGCACCATAGCCGGCCGTAAAACGGATCTGCGTAAGCGCATAGTCAAAACCGGCACGTTCAGCAATTTGCGCCAGCTTACGGTTGTAGTCGATATCCCAACTGGTACGCTGCGGGATATTACTGATCACTAACCCGCCCGACACGTTCGGCACCCAATAGGCGAACTGCAGCGGATGATTACCTGGCTCTGAAATGGACATAGGGCACTCCCGTCATTGATGAATTTATCTGTCCGCCTTACAACGCGTCGCAGGCGAGTTGCTGTAGCCGCGAATTACCATCTTTCTATATAACGATTTTTGCCTTTCGAAAATAAAAAGACAGCTTTTGGTTATAAAGGTGTTTGCAGAATGCATGCCAAAACAGGAGGCGAAATAATTTTTTTAAAAACAGCTAATTATAAAAAAAGAAAGGAACTTATCTGCTGCATTTGCAACATGCCTGGTTACGCATATGTTGCAAATGCAACTTATACAACTTGCCGGAAGATAAATTTATCCTGACATTAATTTGGATAACAGCAGGTCTGATTACGGATGCTGTCGTTTCTGACAAGCATGAAATAAGCAACTACGACGGCAATTTCATTAACCCCGCAGTGGTTTCGTCGGCTGAGACCAGCTAAAGTCGAAAGGTCAAAAATACAGCCTTAACGTACAATATTTTTTGATATCCAAACTGCCCCCTTAACGGTACGTCTGTCTTCGACGGACTTCAGAACGGCAATGATCTGGTGTTCGATGAATCGGGCTTTACGCATGGTGATCTCCTCAGAGGACATAATCAGTATGTCGGAAGATCTCTAAACGTGAATGGTTCGTTTTACCGGGAAACCCTGCCAGTCATATAACATAAGTAATTAACAAGAAAAAATCAGATATCCTTGCCAGGTGGGCAGGACCGGCCAATGATTTCAGCCAGGAAATCCATCACCACGACAGCAGAGCGATCGCGCTTAATTTCAGGGTAGGCAACCAGCCAAATGTTCCTCACGGGCGAAGGCAGATTTTCCGGCAGCCTTACCAGTTCGCTGTCATTATCACCCATAAAGCAGGGTAAAGTAACGATGCCCAATCCTTTCCGGGCTGCCTGTTGCTGCGCCATCAGATCGCTTGCCCGAAAGATAACTCGTCGCCCGTTCAGCAGTGATTCCAGCCATTGCTGCTGCGTGACATGTGCAAGCGTGCTGTCATAAGCAATAAATACCCAATCTTCTTGCGGAATTTCTTGCCAGAACTGAGAAGCATAAAGACCAAAGCGCATGGTACCTATACGCCTTGTCATCAGGTCTGGATCGTCAGGCCTTTCCAGGCGAACCGCAATGTCAGCCTCACTTTTATTCAGAAGAACATGGTGCGAAACGCCGGATAATGACAACGTGATACCCGGATGTTTCCGGGTGAATCCTGCTATAGCAGGCGCAATGAGGTGTGCTGCAACGGCAGGTGACGCGCTGATATTTATAGGCACGGCCGGTTCGGCACACAATGACCTCGCCTGGATTCGAATACGGTCTGCAATACGGTACATTTCGTCAGCGCCGGAGGCGATAATCCGCCCATGCCCGGTGAGCGTGGTACGGCGTGGCAAACGCTCTGTGAGCCTCAGGCCCAGAGAACTTTCAAGGGCCGCAATCCGGCGGCCCACAGTGGCATGGTCTACGCCAAGTTCCCTGGCTGCGGCCGACAGGGAACCACACCGGGCAAGGGCGAAAAAAAAATGTAAATCCTGCCAGTCCATATCTCACCTCGTGTGCATTTTTACACATGTATGGTGCTTTTATACCTGTATTCTTCCTGTAATAAACTCATTTATAGTTTTCTCACTTTATAAGTGAGGAAAAAATAATGTCGTTAGCAATGATTATTAGCCAGCCGGGTGGACCTGAGGTTCTTAAAGCGGTGGAAAGAGAGCTAGTCAGTCCCGGTCCCGATGAAGTCAGTATCAGACAAGAAATAATCGGCGTGAATTTTGTTGACATCTATTTTCGCTCAGGGCTCTACCCTCAGCCCTATCCCCAGGCGGTTCCTGGTTTTGAAGGGGCCGGAGTCGTCACAGCAACGGGCAGTAACGTCAGGTCCTTTGCAGCAGGAGACCGCGTTGCCTATACGGGAAATCCGATGGGCGCTTATGCTGAATGTCGCAATATACCTGCCAGCCGCCTTATCAGGATCCCGGATGGTGTGGACACTCGTACAGCCGGTAGTACGATGCTTCGGGGCCTTACCGCGCATATGTTACTCAACAAAGTAAGGGAAGTCAGGGCTGGCGACTGGATACTGGTTCATTCTGCTGCCGGAGGGCTGGGGCAGATAGTGACCCGCTGGGCAACGATGAAAGGTGCCAGGGTTATCGGTACAACGGGTTCACCGGAAAAAGTAGCAACGGCCCGCCTTGCTGGTGCGAGTGAAGTTTTGCTCCATACCGACGCTGCATGGCCGGACAAAGTCCGCGACATCACCGAAGGGTATGGCGTACATCTGGCCATCGACGGTATAGGAGGAACAATGCTCTCCAGAACGCTCGGCGTGGTCCGCCCTTTTGGCACTGTCGCCAGTCTTGGACAGCCTGCCGGCCCCATACCTCCCGTGCGGGTGGAAGAACTGGGATTTGCCCGATCTATAGCACTAATGCGACCAAGTTCACTCGCCTATTCAGATGATGCTGCGCTATACAGGAAAGGGGCTTCTGACCTTATGTCAGCGCTGTCGGCAGGACTTGAAAATCACATTGGCGCTGAATTTATCCTTACCGACGCAGCAGAAGCACACCGGGTTCTGGAGGCGGGTCATACAACAGGAAGCGTCATTCTCACGGTTCAGGCTTAAGACTCGGACGTGAATGAAACAAGAGACGCAGGCATCTTTAAAGAAATGCCGTATCAGTGACGTGACGACCAGGCTGGATTTATATCCCTTAAGGACAATCGTTCCCCCCTTGTCGTCTCCTTCAGGTACTGCCAGGGAGATATGCAAGAAATTAGATAAAGGGGATGAGTCTGCTAAATTACTAACGTTCATACAATGTCCGCTCCCGGCACTCAGGCATTGCTTAATGCACGACGTAAACGATCGCCATGTTAAACGGCTATTTCTGACAAAGCGCGGCCCCTCTGAAGCGCCGTGAGGTCCGCTCTGAACGAAGAGCGGATCTTTAGTGCAAAAGAACAGCAAGGCCCGCCTTTGTGATTAATACTGCCTTATCTACAACTGCTGAGTTACCCAGCTACCATTTTCAGCGAAAAATACCGTCGCATCGGCTCCATTTACCAGGGATATTTGAGGAGGCATGTGACCAATATCAACATCATAGAGTACGGGCACGGCAATATTCTCAAAAGCGGCTTTAAGGGCATCCAGATAATTATGTTTAGTCGGGTCGCTTACGTCGGGTGCAGCACTTCTGCCGATAAGAACACCATTTAAGTTATCAAACCAACCCTGTAATCGTAAGCTAAATAATGCGCGTGTTAATTCACAGGGAGCCATTTCCACATTTTCAAAATAGAGGATTATTCCTTGAGGGCTATTGCTCGCCTTGAACAAGGGCACATTCCCGAATGGTGTACCTGCTAACCTGGATATTATTTCGAGGCAGCCGCCGATCAGTTTCCCGCTAAATGTCAGAGAAGATGTAACACCATCAAGGCGTTTCCACTGTGTTTTTTGGGTCAGATTGAAACCTCCGTCTGACGCTGTTCCCCATTGATTTTCATCCGCTTGAAATGCTGTTGAAGAGTACTGTTTGATTACAGTTCCCCGATTCGATTCCAGAATTTCCCATACGGCCTGAGTGGTGGCATCTAACTTTTGAGCGCCAAGATCCATGAGGTTCGGCCCATGCAAAGTAGCCCAGCCCGATAGCGTCGTCAGTGGGAAATGAAGTGTACTAAGATCTGAAAAGCCCACAAACCATTTTGGTTTAGACCGGGACAACAGATCAAAATCAATCAAATCAAGTAATTCCATCGCCAGATCACCGCCCCAAGGTGGCATAACAGCTTTTATATCTGGGTCAGTAAGATAAGACATTAATTCTTCAACGCGAGAAAATTTAGTGGCGCTTTTATTTTTGTGCTGCGAGCGTAAGCAGCGTCCTTCGCGGACCTGGTAACCTCTTTTCTTTAGGTTTTTTATGGCGAGTTCCAGTCTGGGATGCAGATGTTCAGGTACGCCAGAAGAGGGAGCGGTTACACCAATAACATCTCCTGGAGCCAGCCTGGGTGGAAAGAGGACACTCATGGATAAATCCTTTTCAGAACATATAGAATTCCATAATCCATAATTAAAGCCAGGATGTAAAATTAACAGGCGAACACTCCGCTTGTTTTTTCTATGAGCCTTTAAAAGGTCTGCTCATGGCACCCAAGGGACTTTACCGGCGTAGATGATGCGTCAGGCAACTAATCCTCAAAAGTGCTTA
This sequence comes from Klebsiella sp. w6, assembly GCF_033100215.1. Lineage (NCBI taxonomy): Bacteria > Pseudomonadati > Pseudomonadota > Gammaproteobacteria > Enterobacterales > Enterobacteriaceae > Klebsiella > Klebsiella sp. w6. The sequence goes on along the minus strand of NZ_CP136907.1, from coordinate 2,339,470 downwards.
CTGCTTATTCGCGGGACCGCCGGCTGATTTGGGTTGGATCATGACGACTACTCTTTTAGCTATTCCCGGTTTCCCCTTTTCAAAGCGCCATTTACTCATCATTTTCTCGATGATTTTATGTTCAAACTCCGGAGTCGTTGTCGATTCCAGTATCTTAACATTCTGAACTCTGCCATCTGAATCAACATCATACTGAATCCGCAGAGCATTCGGCAGGAGGTTTCCGTAATCGTCCGAATTCCAAAATTAACCATGAATCTTCACGTTACCAACGGCGCGAGTGACAGGCTACCAGATGAAATGATCAGTGAATACCGCGTCTTCAGCGGCAATCCCTTTGACCTCCTTACCAGGCGCTTCGTACCACATCCATTCCCGGGGTCGTTTCGCTATCAGGACTAGTGGGAGCTGAGCGAGTGTATCAATGATTCCTTTTGCCAGCTGTCAGCTCGTCAGGGAACATGACCGAGCTAACACCCTTAAGTGATGAGAGACGACCATGGAGTTCGTCCGTAAAGGTAAAATGCGTCGTGCCCGGATTATCAGAGATACACACTGGTACAGACAGGTGCCGGGTAACGGCCTCGAAGCGTGAGAAGACTTCGTCGTCACGGAGTGACTGGTAGCTGACCGCCGGGAGTAACAGGACATTCGCGCCAGCTGCCTGGGCATCATCAGCCAGATGTAGAATGGCGTCGATACGGACCGATCCCACACAGACCATAACCGGGATGTCCCCGGCATGCTGTTTTGCCAGAGTGGCTACGCGCTTGCGCTGCTCCCGGGTCAGATAGGCGTAGCGTGCGGTTGACCCCAGGATGCCCATAGAATCAACCCGAGCATCTGTACGGCGGGAAAGCATATGGCTGAACCCCTTTTCATCCACGCCGCTGGCGGCTATTGGGGTTAATAGAAACGCCGATAACCGCTAAACATACCTGTTTCTCCTGAAGGATATTACTGCTGTTGTTCTTCGATGAGAGCAACGTCAAACCACAGGCCGGGCATCATTTTTTCCAGGCCGTCGGTCAGCATCTTCCCGGCTTCGTGCAGTTTTTCCAGCGGCATCTGCGGCAGGCTTTCCAGAATGAACCACATTTGCTGAGCGTCCACGCCCAGACGGGTTCTGATCCCCTGTCGCCAGTTCCAGCGGCGGCAGGTCACGCCGGTGTCATCACACCAGATAACCTCTCCTTGTGAAGGATATTCAACGGCCGTTTCACCCTCTTTGACGGTATCAAAAGGCTCTGTTCCGTTTGCCACAGCCAGACGTGGTGAACCCTGATAGGCAGAGATATTCTCCCCACCAACCGGTACGGCGTAGCGGAGACTCACGGCGTTATAAAGATCAACGATGGGATCGAGCGCGGGCATCGTTCCGTCACGTAATACGCGCTTACGTAACGCATCAGCTGAGCAAGGGGTGCGTTTAGGTTTAGCACCAAACTTTTGAAAAACGTCGGCCCAGGCTGCCAGATGAGATCCCGCCCATTCCGGTTCGCCGGCCAGAACGGCTTCACAGGCTTCCCGCAGCGCGATTTCTCCAGCGTCGGGATGAAGCACTGGCGCAACTTTTACGCAGATACTGAGTGCCCGAAAACCTGGGGCAATACGATAAATTTCAGGGGCAATTGACGGAGAGACGGTTAACACGTGATAATCCTTTAATGACTAATTTATTCTATGATAATGACCGATGACCAAAAAAGTCAATTTAATGACCGATGCAAATGCTATCGTCAACACGGTGAATGAAGCCGTATCTCAGCGAATTAAACAGTATCGTAAGCAAAAGAAAATCTCCCTCGATGAACTCTCCCGTCGAGCCGGCGTCAGCAAGGGAGCGCTGGTTGAGATAGAAGGATGCCGGGCCAATCCCAGCATTGCTCTGTTATGCCGCCTGGCTACCGCGATGGGGGTTTCGGTGGCTGATTTTGTGGATGTCAGTTCCAAACCGACTGTGCATCTCATTGCTGAAGATGAGATCCCAGAATTGTGGGAAGGTGAAAAAGGCGGGAGAGCAAGACTGCTCGCAGGGTCGGGTGGGCCTGATATGACCGAGCTCTGGATGTGGGAAATGCAGCCGGGGGAAAAGTTTGCTTCACCGGGCCACGCGGAAGGAACGCTTGAACTGTTTTATGTTCAGTCGGGCACGCTCACATTGGGGGTAAAGGACCATTTGTATCGGGTAAAAACCGGCTGTTCGGCAACGGCCAGAACGGACGTTCCTCATTTCTACGAAAACCAGGGGGAGAGCCCGCTGGTATTTATCATGACAGTACATGAGAAAACATCCTGAGTGGTTGCCCGGTATGCCTGTAGGGCTTGTCTCATCAAAGCAAGTTTGCAAGGAGTCGTTTAGTGGATAATCAGCATCTGCGTTTTACCCAAGGCCAGTATACTGTCACAACCGATCCCGCCTTTTTTCAGCAGGAAGCCATTCACGATTACCTCTCGCAATCGTCCTGGGCGCCTGGCATTGATGCTGAAACGGTCAGAATATCAATCCAGAACAGCCTTTGTTTTGCGCTTCTGGATGGAACAAGACAAATCGGCTTCGCCCGTCTGGTCACCGACTATGCCACTTTTGGTTATTTGTGCGACGTCTACGTGCTGAACGAGTATCAGAAAAGTGGTCTTGGTCGTTGGCTGATTGAATGCTGTCACGCCCATCCCGTGATGTCACGCCTGCGACGGATAATGCTGGTAACCTCTAGCGCGCCCTGGCTATACCAGAAGCTGGGGTATAACCCATTGAACCAACCAGATTTTGTCTGGCAAATCAATCGACCCGATATTTATCGTCAACCCGGGCAAAAGTAAGACTATTTTTTGAGAATAATGATAAATGTTAATCCGTAGGGCCCGTCCCTCTGATGCAGAAGAGCTTGCCATTTTAGCCGAACGCACCTTTAGAAAAACGTTTGAGGCGGGTAATACTCAGAAGGATATGGAGCTTCACTGCCAGGCAAGTTATTCAACAGATATTCAGTTGCAAGAAATCCTCAGAGAAGACTGGATTACATTAGTCTGCGAATACGAAAGCAAACTGATAGGGTATGCCCAACTGAGGTGGGAAGCATTTCCTCCCTGTGTAAATAGCATTCACGCCGGGGAAATCCTGTGTCTGTATATCGATGAACCTTATCATGGCAAAGGTTTTGCACAAGCGCTGATACACAAGTGCTTTGCTGAATTTGCGGCACAGGGATCGGATATTGTCTGGTTAGGTGTCTGGGAACATAACCCAAGGGCAATCTCTTTTTACCGTAAGCTTGGGTTTACCGAGGTGGGTGAACATATCTTCCAGGTTGGGACAGATCCCCAGAGAGATATCATTATGAAACGCTCAACGGGTGTTAGCTGAACAAACATTACGACGTCCGCTCTGGCACACAGCAGGCTTGATCGACACCAGGAGACGTCACGCGCTAGCGGCTAAGCGTAGCGCCGGCTCGGAAAATCCCGGATGGCGGCGCGTGGCGCCTTATCCGGGCTACGCGGTTGTGCCACTCTTGTGCCGTTATTTTGCCGGGTGGCGGCTGCGCCTGACCCGGCCTACAAAAACAGGGCCGCCCGTACTCTTCTGGTGGCATGCCCCTGGCCCGCGCCTGCGCAGCGCCGCCGGGCTGTTACTGCGCCTGCTGCTGCGCTTGCGCCAGCTGGCGGACGATCGCCTCGCGCCGCGCATCCCCTTCCGGCAGCCGGGCCAGTAACGCCTGCAGGGCTGCCACGGCTTCGGGGTAATCTTCATTACGCACCGCGCTCAGGGCCAGCATCTCCAGCACCGGCAGGCTGTTCGGCTGCCGCTGATGCAGGTCACGCAGCAGCAGCTCGCCCATCCGAACCTGACCGCTATCCCCCGCCCGCACCAGCGCGCTGGCGTAATCGAAAGCCGCCGCCGGGTCATCCGCCGCCAGATAATGCGCCCGGCCAAAGGCGCCGATCGCCGTCTCGCCATCGTTCAACAACAGGCCCAGCCGCCCAAGCAGCTGCCAGCCGGCGAGATCGTTCGGGGTATCCTGCAGATGGCTGCGCAGCCCGAGCCGCAGCTCCGCCAGCTCATCCATACGCAGCGGCGCCGCCGTCGGGTCCTTAACCTGCTGCAACAGCGCAGGATAATGCCGTTCAGCCTGCTGCCAGAGCAGCACCTGGCCAATATCGCTGGTTTTCAGATACAGGCCCAGACTCAGAACCACCAGCAGCAGCGCGCCCGGAAGCAGCGCCCAGCGGCTTAGCGGCCGTTCGCCAGGCTGTGCCTGGGGCGGAATATCCGTCAGCAGCGTGCGCTGCAGCTCGACGACCAGCGCCGGGTTGTCCTCGCCGCGCTCCTGCGCCAGCTCCTGCAGACGCGACTGGTACAGGACGCGGTTGAGGGCATCGCGGTCCACCGCCCCTTTGCCCGGCCACGGGTAATAAAGCAGCCCCAGCGCGCCAGCCAGCAGCAGCGCGACGATAACCACCAACAGGCTCATCGTTCTTTTCCTTCTTTCAATAATGCCGCCAGACGCTGGCGCTCTTCGGCGCTGAGCGCCGCGTCAGGAATGTCGCGACGACGCGCGCGGGCGATAATCACCCCCGCGCCCGCCAGCACGAACAGCCCCGGCCCCAGCCACAGCAGCACCGTGCCCGCGGTCAGGGGCGGCTCGTAGCTGACAAAATGACCGTAGCGGGCCACCATATAGTCAACGATCTGCCCTTTCGTTTTCCCCTGCTGCATCAGCTCGTACACCTTCTGCCGCATATCAGCGGCAATCATCGCGTTTGAGTCGGCGATGCTGTTGTTCTGGCATTTCGGGCAGCGCAGCTGGGAGGTGATCTCGCGGAAGGCCTGCTCCTGGGCCTCATCCTTAAACTGCCAGGTGTCGATGGCGGCCCACGCCTGGCCGGTCAGCATCAGCGCCAGCAGGATGACCATTGCACATCTCATCAGCCCGCCCTCCGGTTGTATTGATCCCACAGCGGCTGGAGCTCCTCGCGCCACACCCGTTCGTTCAGGTCGCCGGCGTGCCGCCAGCGGATGATGCCCTGACCGTCGATGAGAAACGTCTCCGGCGCGCCATAGACCCCGAGATCCAGGCCAAGCATGCCGTTGCCATCGTACAGGCTCAGCATGTACGGGTTCCCCAGGCGCTGCAGCCAGCTCATCGCCTTCTGCCGATCGTCTTTGTAGTTCATCCCCACCACCCGCACGCCCTGCTGCGCCAGGCCGTTGAGAAACTGATGCTCGGCGCGACAGGTTGGACACCAGGTGGCCCAGACGTTAAGCAGCAGCGGCTTGCCGTCAATCAGCGTCCGCCGGTCCAGCGTCTGGCCGGGGGTATTCAGCGCTTCAAGGCGAAATTCCGGCAGCGGTTTGCCAATCAGCGCCGACTCGAGGGTCGTCGGGTCATCGCCATCGGCGTTGCGCATCAGTTGCCAGAACAGCGCGGCGGCCAGCGCCAGAAACAGCACCAGCGGGATAAACAGTAGCTTCCGGTTCATGAGGCCTCCTGCAGCTTCTTACGCATCCGGTAGCGCGGGTCGAGCATGCAGCACAGACCGCCGAGGGCCATCAGTACCCCGCCGTACCAGATCCAGCGAACGAACGGTTTATAGTACAGACGCACCGCCCAGCTGCCGTCGCTCAGCTCTTCCCCCAGCGCGGCGTACAGATCGCGGGTCAGCCCGCCGCTGATCGCCGCCTCGGTCATCATCATCCGGCTGGCGGTGTAAAAGCGCTTCTCGGCATACAGCGTCGCTTCCGGGCGGCCGTTGCGGGTCACGGCAATAATGCCTTCGCCGCCGGTCCAGTTGGGGCCGACGATATTGCGCACGCCGTTAAACACAAAGTGATAGTGATGGATATCGATACTGTCGCCGGGGCGCATCCGTACATCGCGTTCCACGCTGTAGTTCTGGCTGAAGGTGATGCCGATAACGGTCACCGCCACGCCGACGTGGCCGAGCACCATCCCCCACTGGCTGCGGGTCAGAGTGCGCAGGCCGCGCCAGAAGCCGTGGCGATGGGTGGCCCGTTCGTGAACCTCCATCAGGGCGAAGATCAGCACCCACAGGGCCATCATCAGGCCGATGATCGCCATGGCGGTGATACGGTCCTGCAGCAGCCACGGCAGCGCCAGAGAAAGTGACAACGTCACAACCAGGGCGATAATCAGGCGTTTAATCTGCCTGGCGACGTCATCGCGCCGCCAGCGGATCAGCGGTCCCAGCCCCAGCAGCAGCGCAAAAGGCGCCATCAGGGCGGTGAACATGGTATTGAAGAACGGCTCGCCAATGGAGATGCTGCCGAGGCCCAGCTCTTTATGCACCAGCGGCAGCAGCGTTCCGAGGAGCACCACCAGCATCGCGGCCATCAGCAAGATATTGTTGCCAAGCAGGAACGACTCGCGCGACCACAGCGTATGTTCCACCCGCGCCCGCACCCGGCCGCCCTTCAGGGCGTACAGCAGCAGCGATCCGCCGATGGCGACAATCAGCAGTACCAGAATAAACAGCCCGCGCGACGGATCCGAGGCGAAGGCATGCACTGAGACCAGCACCCCGGAGCGCACCAGGAAGGTGCCCAGCAGACACAGAGAGAAGGCGGCGATGGCCAGCAGCACCGTCCAGGCGCGGAAACTGCCGCGCTTCTCGGTCACCGCCAGGGAGTGTAGCAGCGCGGTCCCCACCAGCCACGGCATAAACGAGGCGTTTTCCACCGGGTCCCAGAACCACCAGCCGCCCCAGCCCAGTTCGTAATAGGCCCACGCCGAGCCCAGCACGATGCCGAGGGTGAGGAACATCCATGCCGCCTGGGTCCAGGGACGCGACCAGCGCGCCCAGGCAGTATCCAGCCGCCCCGCCAACAGCGAGGCGATGGCAAAGGCGAAAGCCACCGAGAAGCCGACGTAACCCATATAGAGGATCGGCGGATGGAAAATCATGCCGATATCCTGCAACAGGGGATTGAGGTCGCGGCCATCAATGGGGTACTGCGGCAGGCCGCGGCTGAACGGGTTGGAGGTAAAGAGGATAAACAGCAGGAACCCAAAGGCGATCATCCCCATCACCGCCAGCACCCGGGCGACGGCGTCGAGCGGCATCCGGCGGCTGAAGAGGGCGACGGCGAAGGTCCAGACGCTGAGCAGCAGGACCCACAGCAGCAGCGAGCCCTCGTGCGCCCCCCAGGTCGCCGCCACCCGATACCACACCGGCAGCGCGCTGTTAGAGTTTTCCGCCACGTAGCGGACGGTAAAGTCATTGACCACGAAGGCGTGCACCAGCAGCAGGAAGGCGCCGCCGATACAGGCGAACAGCCCACAGGCCAGCGGCCGGGCCAGGGCCATCAGCCGCCGGTCCTGCCGCGCCGCGCCCCACAGGGGATAGACGCTCAGGAGCAGCGCCAGCCCCGCCGCCAGACACAATAAAAAGTTGCCCAGCTCCGGCATCATGGCTGCGCCCCCGTTTTCTCCGGCGTCATGGCGTTTTTCACCTCCGGCGGCGTGTAATTTTCATCATGTTTGGCCAGCACCTGCTGGGCGGTAATATGCCGCTCGCCGTCCAGTACGCCCTGGGCCACCACGCCCTGACCTTCACGGAACAGGTCCGGCAGAATGCCCTTATAGCTGACGTCCACGACCCCGCGGGCGTCATACAGCTTAAAGCGCACGTCGAGGGTTTGCGGGTCGCGCTGCAGGGAGCCCGGCTGAACGTAGCCCCCCACCCGCAGCCGCTGCCCGGTATGGGGCAGCGCCCGGGTTTCCGTTTTGCCGTAGATAATTTCCCCCGGGGTGTAGAACAGATCGATATTGCTGCTCAGGGCGTACAGCGTCAGGCTGACGGTCAGCCCGAGGCCGGCGAGCACCGCCAGCACGATATACAGCCGGGTTTTACGACGCGCTTGCATCCGCGGCCTCCTTGTCGTGTTCGCGGGCGGCAGCGATCCGCCGCTCGCGCGCCTGCTGGCGTCGTACCTCATGGAACAGCGCCCGCCGCGCCCACAGAGTGTGCACCGTCAGCAAGCCAAAGGCGGCGACCGCCACGGCCACCGCCAGCCAGACGTACACGGCATAGCCGCCCATATTCAGGAAGGCGGCGAAAGACGAAAAGGCGGGGCTCATCGGGCAGCTCCTTTATTCACCAGCGCCACCACCCACGGTCGACGGCGCTCCAGCTGCAGGATCAGGTTACGCAGGCGCATCAGGGTCAGCGTGACCGACAGCATGAGGAAGGCAAAGATGCAGATCCGCAGCGGCAGACGCATGCTTGGGTCGATGGTTTGCTGCAGGTTGGTCGAGCCCTGGTGCAGGGTGTTCCACCAGTAGACCGAGTAATGAATGATGGGCAGATTGACCACCCCGACCAGCACGAGGATCCCGGCCGCGCGCCCGGCCAGCCGCCGGTCGTCAAAGGCGTGCCACAGGGCGATGACTCCGGCGTAAAGAAACAGCAGCACCAGCTCTGAGGTCAGGCGGGCGTCCCAGATCCACCAGGTTCCCCACATCGGCTTACCCCATGCCGCGCCGCTGACCAGTGCCACCAGGGTGCAGACCGCCCCCACCGGCGCCAGGGCGGCGATCGCCAGGTCGGCCATTTTGATCTGCCAGACCACCCCGACGAAGGCCGCGACGGCCATCGCCAGGTACAGCCCCATCGACCACATCGCCGCCGGGACGTGAAGGTACATGATCCGATAGCTTTCCCCCTGCTGATAGTCCGCGGGGGCGAAGCCAAAGCCCCACCCCAGGCCGATGACCAGCAACAGCGCGCTCAACGCCGCCAGCCAGGGGATCCAGCATCCGCACAGACGGTACAGCCGCTCGGGGATCGCCAGTTGATGTAACGCTTTCCACATAGACGCTTACTCACACGGTTATGATAGCCGCGCCCGCAGGCGCAGCGAATTATTGCACGGTCAGCCGCAGCGCAGCGGCGGTGGCAAACGGACACAGGGTGGCGCTGGCGGTTAAGAACGCCGCCAGCATCGCCAGATAGCCGCTGACCGGGAGCCCAGCGGCCGCCGCCTGGCAGGCCGCGGTGGCGAAAATCAGCAGCGGCACCGCCAGCGGCAGCACCAGCAGGCTCAGCAGGACGCCGCCGCGCTTCAGCCCGACCGTCAGGCCAACCCCCACCGCGCCGAGAAAACTGAGCGTCGGGGTGCCGAGCAGCAAGGTCAGCGCCAGCACGCCGGCATCGTGCAGACTCATCCCCAGCAGCAGCGCCGCCAGCGGCGAGACGATCAGCAGCGGCAGGCCGCTCATCATCCAGTGGGCAACCACCTTCACCAGCACAACCGCCACCAGCGGCGTCGGCAGGAGCATCAGTTGCTCCAGGGAACCGTCCTGCCAGTCGTCGCGAAACAACCGATCCATCACCAGCAGCGCCGCCAGCAGCGCGGCGACCCACACCACGCCCGGCGCAATCTGCGCCAGCAGCTGCGGCGCGGCGCCGACGCCGAACGGAAACAGGGTGATGACGATCAGAAAGAACCAGAGCGGATTGAGGATCTCCGACCCGCTGCGCCACGCCAGGCGCAGTTCCCGGGCCAACAGCGCTCGCATCATTGCCCGCCTCCCGCGTCGCCGCCGAGGCGCAGGGTGCGCAACGGACAGCGCAGCGGCCGCAGCGGCTGATGAGTGGTGAGGATCGCGCTTCCCCCCTGCCGGGCGTGCTGCTCCAGGCGGCGGGTCAGGGTTTCCATCGCCGTGGCGTCGAGCGCGGTGAACGGCTCATCGAGGATCCACAGCGGCGCGTCGGTTAACCACAGGCGGGTCAGCGCCACCCGCCGCTGCTGCCCGGCGGAGAGCTGGCTCAAGGGGAGGTCTTCATAGCCCGCCAGGCCGACGGCGGCGAGGGCGCTTTCCCGCTGCTGAAGGCGGCTGGATGGAAAGAAGAAACGCAGGTTTTCATCGGCGGTCAGCGCCGCGTTGACGCCGGGTTTATGGCCCAGCCACAGCAACTGACGATGAAATGACTCCCGGACCTTCGCCAGAGGCTGCCCCTGCCAGCTCACCACCCCGCTTTCCGGGCGCGCCAGGCCGCAAAGGATCCGCAGCAGCGAGGTTTTCCCCGCGCCGTTATCACCGGCGACCTGCAGCAGCTCGCCGGCAGCGAGGGACAGCGTCAGCGCCGCAAATAGCGGTCGATCGTCAACGATGCAGGTCAGTCGCTCTGCATGCAGCATGAAGGCAAACTCCTTGATTCAGACAGTATTTTACGTCGTGGCTAAGTATGGGTTGCGCCGCGCGGGCGACGCAACCCTGACGATTACTGCCCGGCCCCCGGCAGCTTCGAGATATCGGCGTTGCCTAACGCCTTCTCATCTTGCGCCGCGGTCTCCTTACGCACCTTCGCCACATCGCTGGCGCTGACCGCCGGCGCATTGTTGCCCCAACTGGTGCGGATGAAGTTGACCACATCCGCCACCTGCTGGTCGTCCAGACGCCAGCCGAACGACGGCATGGTCAGGTTGGAGACCGCATCTTTCACCGCCGGCGTGGTGCTCCCGGTCAGAACGATATGGATAAGCGAAGTGGCATCTTCGGTCTGTACCACCGGGTTGCCCTTCAGCGACGGGAACGCGCGTTTATAGCCCGCGCCGTCGGTGCGGTGGCAGGCGGCGCAGTTATCAACGTACAGCGCGGCGCCGGTTTTACTGTCGTTACCCTTCCACAGATCTTTCGCCACGCTGTCTTCCACCGGGGCTGGAGTCTGTTTGCCGCCGCGCGGCGGGAGCGACTTCAGATAGCGGGCGATGGCGGTGATGTCGTCATCAGAAAGATACTGCAGACTGTGCTCCACCACATCGCTCATGCCGCCGAAGACCACCGATTTATCGTTGCGTCCGGTTTTCAGGAACTCGGCCAGCTCAGCCTCGCTCCAGGTCCCCAGACCGTCGCGGTTTTCGCCGCGCAGGCTGGAGGCGACCCAGCCGTCAATCGGCGCATTGCTGCCCGCCAGGTAATCATCGCCTTCGCTTTCGCTGAGCGCTTTTTCCTGCATCGTCAGACTGCGCGGGGTATGGCAGGCGCCGCAGTGGCCCAGGCCTTCCACCAGATAGCGGCCGCGCTCCAGCACCGGGTCAACCTGCGGGTTGGCGACAAAGTCGCTCGGCGTCGGGGCGAAGATGCCGCGCCAGAACGCCAGCGGCCAGCGCATCGACAGCGGCCACGGGATGTCGGTGTCCTTGTTGGCGGCATTCACCGGTTCCACGCCATGCATAAAGTAGGCGTACATGGCGCGCATGTCCGCTTCACTGATCCGCGCGAACGAGGGATACGGCATCGCCGGATAGAGCGTGGAACCGTCTTTCCGCACGCCCTTGCGCACCGCGTCGTCGAACTCTTCGAAGGTGTACCCGCCGATGCCGTGTTCTTTATCCGGCGTGATATTGGTGGAGTAGATGGTGCCGATCGGCGTCTCCATCGGCAGACCGCCGGCGAAAGGTTTCCCCGTTTTGCCGTTGGTGTGGCAGGCGACACAGTCCCCCGCCCGCGCCAGATACTCCCCCTGCTTAATCAGATTGCTGTCCGCAGGCGCCTCTTCGGCAAAAGCCGCGCAGCTCAATGCCCCAAGCACCAGGGCCGATAACCATTGCATTTTCATCATCTGCCTTCCTTTATGCCTGCACCAGGGGTCCCGGATTTTTCAGATACTGCTCGCGGATCGCCTTCGCTGACCAGTAGGCCAGCGCGGCCACCGTGCCGGTTGGGTTGTAGCCCAGCCCCTGCGGGAACGCGGAGGCGCCGATGACGAAGACGTTATGCACGTCCCAGCTTTGCAGATAACGGTTCACGGCGCTGGTTTTCGGATCTTCCCCCATTACCGCCCCGCCGTTCATATGGGTGGTCTGGTAGGTGGTGGTATCAAAGTGGCTGTTGGCGTTTTTCGGGCTGCCGAGGATATATTTCGGCTTCATCGCTTTGGCGATCGGCGCCATCTTATCGAACATAAACTGCGCCATCTTGATGTCGTTTTCCTGCCAGTCGAAGGTCATGCGCAGCAGCGGCTGGCCGAAGACGTTTTTGTAGTTCGGATCAAGATCGAGGTAGTTCTGCCGATAGGACTGGTGCGCGCCGTGGGCATCCATCGACAGGTGATGGGTGTAGGTATCGGCCACCGCCGCTTTCCACTTGCTGCCCCACGCCGGGGTGCCCGGCGGTACCGGGAAACCGGAGATGGGCTTGGTCCCGGCCTGGTTGACCCAGAATGGAGAACCGCCGACAAAGCCCGCCGCGCCGTGGTCGAAGTTGTCGGCGTTGAAGTCGTCGACCCCGACGCCGTTGCCGCCCGCGCCGATAAACGGGTTGGTATAGGTGTCTTTGTCGAAAATGGCCTTGATGGTGGTCATGTTCTGGTAGGCGAAGTTACGCCCCACCACCCCTTCGCCGGTCTCCGGATTGTACGGTTTGCCGATCCCGGAGAGCAGCATCAGGTGCACGTTGTGGAACTGGAAGGCGCCGATAATCACCAGGTCCGCCGGCTGTTCCATTTCGCGCCCCTGGCCGTCGACGTAGGTCACGCCGGTGGCGCGGGATTTGTCGTCGGTCAGGTTGACCTTCAGCACGTTGGCGTTAGTCCGCAGCTCAAAGCGTTTTTCCTGGCGCAGCGCCGGCAGGATGTTCACGTTCGGCGAGGCTTTGGAGTACATGTAGCAGGCGTAGCCGCTGCAGAAACCGCAGAAGTTGCACGGGCCCATCTGCGCGCCGTAGGGGTTGGTATAGGAGTCGGAAGTGTTGGCCGACGGCAGGTTATAGGGGTGATACCCCACTTCCAGCGCCGCTTTTTCAAACAGCTGCGCCGACCAGGTGTTTTTCTGCGCCGGCAGCGGGAAGTCGTCCGAGCGGTCCGGGGCGAAGGCGTTGCCGCCGCGGCCTTTGCCGACGACCTTGCCTTTGATCGACCAGGCGGTCCCGGAGGTGCCGAACACTTTTTCCGCTTTATCGAAGAACGGCTCCAGCTCGTCGTAGGTGACGCCAAAATCCTGGATGATCATATCCTGGGGAATGAAGTTTTTGCCGTAGCGTTCTTCATAGTGGCTGCGCATCCGCAGTTCGATGGGATCGACGCGGAAATGGACGCCGGACCAGTGCAGCCCGGCGCCGCCCACGCCGGTACCCGGCAGGAAGGCCGCCAGCTGGCGATACGGCACCGCCTGCTGGCTGGTGTTATGCCGGATGGTGACAGTGCTTTTCGACAGATCCTGGAACAGCTTGCGGCGGATGTTGTAGGTCAGCTCATCAATCACCTGCGGATAGGCGCCATCCGGCCAGGTGTCGCGCATCGGGCCGCGCTCCAGCGCGACGACGTTGAGCCCGGCTTCGGTCAGCTCTTTGGCCATGATTGCCCCAACCCAGCCGAAGCCGACGATCGCGACATCGGTTTTTTTCAATACGGTGGCCATAATTACGCCCTCTCCCCATTAATTGATACCGGCGGGAAGGGGTAGCGTTCGCCCCGTTCAACCCAGTCCATAAAGTCGGCGCGCGCGCCGGGAAAATTAATCAGCGTCCAGCCGACCATGCCTTTATTACCGCCATGGATGGGGTCGCTGAAGAAGCCTTCTCGGGTGTTCTGCAGCAGATAGGTGAAGAACAGCGAGGCCGGAAGCTGTTTGAACTCGGCTTTGCCGGATTCCCACAGGCCGAGCGCCTCGTCCTGTTGCTCGTTGCTCAGTTCAGCGAAGGTCTTGTGATACTTGTCCTGACACCACGCCTCGGCATCAGCGATCCCGAGGTTATAGATCTGTTTAGGCACCAGCGGCAGCTGATAACCCATCTCTTTCGGCACGTCGGGGTTGAAGGGCCCCTGCATATACCAGATGGAGCCGGTGGCGTAAGGGGTATTAAGCTGGCGGTCGATAAACTCCGGGACGCCGGCCTCTTTGGCGCCGGGACCGAGTTCATCCGCTGGGATCAGGCGCGCGACGGCGGCGTTGATAAACGCCCACTCACGATCGTTGAAGAACTGCGGCTTCCAGTCGCTGGCCGCCGCCGTGTTCCCGGAAGCAGGCTCAGACGCGGGGGCCGCCTGCGCGGTCGCGCTGGTGGCCACGCCAATGGCCCCTGCTCCCGCGCCGCCGATCACCACCGTCGGGATCAGCGCCATCGATTTCACCAGGAAATCACGCCTGGAATTGTTGGTTTTCTCGCTCGACATCATCACATTCCTGTCATTGAAAATTACTGTTTTTGTCGCAGACAAACCCAGTGAATGTCGTGCTGGAACCGATACCATTGCGCTTTCAAACCGCTTAGCGTCTGGCCCGGCCCGGCAAGTCGGATAAAACATCGCCAGAGGCGATATCATTTATAGGGTTATCGTTTGGATAGTAGACGATTCTCAACGAAACGCGGGAAATCGGAGAGAAATTCACCGGAATGTCATCGTGAGAAGGGTGCTGCCATAACCTTGAGGCGGTAAACCAGCGGCATTCACACCGCGCTGAGCTTACCCATGCGCCATAAAAGAGTGACTTGTATCACAAATGTTATTTTTTGTTTATGGTACATGGCAGATTAAACGTCTGTAAATACTCGTATTAGGAATAATTAAACATTTTGAGCTGTTAAAAAAGTTAATAACCGTTGTTAACTATTTTGCATCTATTTCCCGGCTAACGCGTTCAGCTGGCGATCCCCATCCACAGGAGAAGAGTAGATATGTTCGATCATGTGAAGTTCGGCGCTAGCGACTATGCCGCCAGCAAAGCGTTCTTTTTACAGGCCCTGGCCCCGCTTGGCGTAACGCTGGTTGGCGAAGGCGAGCCGACCTACGGCGCAGAGCTGGCCGGCAGCGGCGATGTTTCTCTATGCCTCTATCAAAGTGCGGAAAAATCGGCGCCGCTGCACATTGCCTTTCGCGCCGACAGCCGCGAGCAGGTCGATGCCTTCTGGCAGGCGGCGCTGGCCGCCGGAGGAAAGGACAACGGCGCGCCGGGGGTACGGCCAAACTACCACGCCAGTTACTACGCCGCCTTTGTGATTGCGCCAGACGGGCATAATATTGAAGCCGTGTGCCATCTGGCGTCTTAACGGGCGGTTACCGCTGCGGAAAAATCCACACATCCTCCGCCGGGAGCGTCAGATGGCAGTGTTCGGCATCGCGCAGCGCCGTTCCGTAGGCGCGAAGCGGAAAGTCGTCGCCTTCGGTACGGAACAGGTACTCCCAGCGGTCGCCGAGGTACATGCTGGTCAGCAGCGGGAGCTGGAGGCTATTATCCTGCGCTGCGCCGTCGAGACGCAGGCGCTCGACGCGGATCACCGCCGTCGCCGGCTGGCCAACGCTGACCCCCTCGCCCGCTCGACCCCACAGCGTCCAGCTGGCGCCTTCAACCCTCGCACGACCGTTTTCCAGCGCCGTCACCTTACCGTGCAGACGGTTATTGCTGCCCATAAACTCGGCGGCGAACAGCGTCGCCGGGCTGCCGTACATCTCCTGCGGCGTCCCCTGCTGCTCAATGACGCCATTGTTCAGCAGCAGAATACGATCGGAGATGGCCATTGCTTCATTCTGATCGTGGGTGACCATCAGCGCCGACAGGCCCAGCTTGATGATCAGCTCGCGCAGAAACACCCGCGCCTCTTCGCGCAGTTTGGCGTCAAGGTTGGAGAGCGGTTCATCCAGCAGGATCACCGGCGGGTTGTAGACCAGCGCCCGGCCGATGGCCACCCGCTGCTGCTGGCCACCGGAGAGCTGGTGCGGATGGCGGTTGCCGAGGTGCCCCAGCCCCAGTTGATCCAGTACGCGCTGCACCCGCTCTTTTATCTCCCCCGCAGCCACTTTACGCAGCTTCAGCGGATAGGCCACGTTGTCGAACACCGTTTTGTGCGGCCACAGGGCATAGGACTGAAAGACCAGGCCCAGGTTACGCTCTTCGGCCGGGATCTCGCTGCGCGGCGTGCCGTCGTACACCGTGCGGTTGCCGATGGCGATCCGTCCGCTCGTCGGTTTTTCCAGCCCGGCCACCGCCCGCAGTAGCGTGGTTTTGCCGCTTCCCGAAGGCCCCAGCAGCGACACCACCTCTCCCTGGCCAAGCGTCATGGACACCCCCTTCAGCACCGGGTTGTCGCCATAGGTGAGATGCAGATTTTCTACCGATAACTCAATCATGTAATTTCACTCCAAAGCGCAGGGCGATACCAAGGCCAATCACCACCAGCAGAATATTGATAAAGGAGAGCGCCGCGACGATATCGATGGCCCCCGCCGCCCACAGCGACACCAGCATCGAGCCGATGGTTTCGGTACCCGGCGACAGCAGATAGACGCCGGTGGAATACTCACGCTCAAAGATAAGGAACATCAGCAGCCAGGAGCCAATCAGCCCATAGCGCGACAGCGGGACGGTCACGTGGCGGGTGATCTGCCCCCGGGAAGCGCCGGTGCTGCGCGCCGCCTCCTCCAGCTCCGGGCCCACCTGCAGCAGCGTCGAAGAGATGAGCCGCAGGCCGTAAGCCATCCATACCACGGTGTAGGCCAGCCAGACGCTGAAGATGGTGTTGCGCAGGGCACGCAGTTGCACGATAAGGTGCTCCCGCAGCCAGTCGGCCACCGGCAGCGCCGAGAGCCAGCCGTGCTTCAGCGACTGATCGAGCCACATCGGCACAAACAGGAACACCCACAGGAAGGCCAGCCCGGCCAGCAGCCCCGGCACCGCACGCGGGACCAGCACGCTGTAGTCGAGAAAGCGGGTGACGTTGTCCGCTTTGCGGTGCATGGCGATGCCGACAAACAGATAGCAGATCACCGCCAGCGCGCCGCCGACGATGCCGATAGCCATCGAGTTGACGATTGCCCGCAGCAGGTTGGGCTGCTGCCAGATATTGTGGAACGTCGCCAGCGACAGCTCATCCCACAGCGACACCCCGACGCCCCAGTTGGAGATAAAGGCGCGCAGCGCCACGCCGAGCAGCGGCACGCCGATGGTCACCGTCAGCCAGGCCACCACCACCGCCCCGGCCACCCAGCGCCATTTGCCCAGCGGCAGCGCCCGCGCCTGCGACGCCTTGCCCTTCATGGTGACAAAGCGGTTGGCGGTGCGCATCAGTCGCCGCTGGAGCATCACCAGCGGGATGGTAATGCAGATCAGCACCACCGCCACCGCCGCCATCAGATGGTAGGAGGGGGTGCCGAGCTTATTGGTCAGCTTATAGAGATAGGTCGCCAGCACCATGTTGCCCTCGGGGTCGCCCAGCACCAGCATCAGACCGAAAACCTCCAGACCGAGGAAGAAGAGCAGCACGCAGGCGTAAAGGATGGATGGCCGCACCATCGGCAGACTCACCGAGGTCATCACCTGCAGCGGGGTAGCGCCGACGGTGCGCGCCGCCTCTTCCACGTCGGAACCGACGCTGCGCAGCGCCGAAGAGATATAAAGATAGGCGTGCGGAACGTGGGTTAAGCCGGCGATGACCACAATGCTGAACATCGAGTAGATATTCCACGGCACAAAGCCGATCAGCTGCTGCGCCCACTGGGAAAAGAAGCCTACCGGCCCGGCGGCCACCACGTAGCCAAAGCCCAGCACCATCGGCGAGACGAAGATCGGCACCAGGATCAGCGGCTCAATGATCCGCCGGCCGGGTAAATCGGTGCGCACCATCAGAAACGCCAAAATACCGCCCAGCGGAATGGCAATAATCACCAGGCCAAAGGCCAGAATAAAACCTGACCTTAATGCCAGATAAAAATCCGGGTCGGTAAAAATAAAGGCGAACGCTTCCAGACTCCACGATTTGGAGCGGGAAAAGAATGGCGCGGAGAGAAAACTCTGCACCACAATAAATAACAGTGGGACATAAATCACCAGCGCCGTGATGCACACCACCACGCCGCGCGGCAGCCCCTGCCACTTTCTGCGTAATACATTCATGGTTCATCCCTTTGGTCAGGAGAAAAAACCCGCCGGGTGTGAATAAGGGGCATCGGCGATGCCCCGAAGGAGGATTATTTCGCGGCGGCGCTGCGCCATTGTTTAATAAACTGCAGACGTTTTTGCGGCTGTAAATAATCCAGCAGCGTTTCGTTGACCGGGATCGGTTTTAACGCTTTGCCCAACAGCGCGGTCATACCATCGATATCATTTTTACCTTCAATATCGCGACGAATAGAGGGAATATCCGCCTGGCTGGCGAGGATCTGCTGGCCTTTTTCCGACAAGACATAGTCGAGCCACAATTTTGCCGCATTGGGATGTTCGCTCTCCTGGCTAATAAACGAAACGCGGGAGAGCACCAGCACGTAATCTTTCGGATAGGCAATGCCTAAAGAGGGATCGTTTTTCGCCCGCGCTTCGGCATAGGAGCCAAGAATGTTATAGCCGATCAGGTTTTCGCCAGAGGAGACGCGCTCCATCATCGTGCCGGTGGAAGACTGCACCGTCAGGCCGCCTTTGGCGATATTCGCCAGGTCGGTAAAATAGTTCGCGTCGGCCTGGCTGTCCTGCACCGCCAGCATAAAGCCGAGGCCCGATTTTTCGATGTCGTAGGTGGTGACTTTGCCTTTAAATTTATCGGCCTGGCTGGCGATCAGTTTTGCCAGCGCGGTATGCGAATCCGGAACCTCATTCTGCGGGATCAGCCGTTTGTTATAGATAAACACCACCGGCTCGTAGGTGGTGCCATAGGCTTTCTGCTGCCAGACCGCCCAGTCGGGTAATTGCTTCACCTCCGGCGAGGCATATTGTTCCGCGTATTCGGTAGCTAATTTCAGCGCGGTATCCATCGACGAGCTCCACACCACGTCCCCGCTGCCGCCCCCGGCGGCCTGCTCGCTGATATAACGGTTATACAGCTCGGTGCTGTTCATGTCGTTATATTCGACTTTGACGCCCGGATATTGCGCTTCAAATCCTTTAATTAACGGCCCGGCCGCTTTGGTATCGGTGGTGGAATAAATAACCACCTTGCCCTCTTTTACGGCGGCATCCACCGTTTTTTGATAATCCGCGGGATAGCCCGCAGGCACCTCCGCCCAGGCGGCACAGGCGAAAACGGCCGTCAGTGAAACCACTAAACCACTTATTTTCTTATACATGATACCAACCTTTAATCATCAATTAATAAGCACAAATTTAACATATAGTGGTATCAGCTCCCCTTGCAACGCCGGGGATGGCTTTTTTCTGGCTTTTGTGACACTGGCAGAATTTAAAAATGTGGTGTTTATGGCGTTAATTAAAACGCGATCCCGGCCCCGTTTTTTATCGCCTGTCGCCTGTCGCCTGTCGCCTGTCGCAGACGCAGACGCAGTGACATTCCGCCGGGAGATGCCGCCCTTGACCTTCTGCGCCTGGCGGCGCAGCATAAAACGGCAAACATAACAAAATAACAACAGACTACAGGAGAGAATCAGTGCCTACAGGACACCGCTTTCTGGCGACGGATCTGCATCAGTTTGTCGTCTCACTGTTTACCCATCTCGGCAGTACCCCAGGAGAAGCCACCCTCGTCGCGGACCATCTGATCGCCGCCAATCTTGCCGGGCATGACTCCCACGGCGTCGGGATGATCCCAAGCTACGTGAAATCCCACGCAGGTGGTTTTCTGCAGCTCAACCGCCACGCCACGGTGACCAAAGACGCCGGCGCCGTGGTCACCCTCGACGGCAACGCCGGCTTCGGCCAGGTGGTCGCCCACGAAGCGATGCAGTTAGGCATTGAAAAGGCGAAGCAGCATGGTATGGCGGCAATCGCCCTGCGCAATGCGCATCACGTCGGGCGCATCGGCTACTGGGCCGAGCAGTGCGCCGCCGCCGGGCTGATCTCCATCCACTTCGTCAGCGTGATTGGCGACCCGATGGTCGCCCCGTTCCGCGGGAAGGACAGCCGCTTCGGCACTAACCCGCTGTGCGTGGTGTTCCCCCGCGCGGGCCATCCGCCGCTGCTGCTGGACTACGCCACCAGCGCCATCGCCTTTGGTAAAACCCGCGTCGCCTGGCATAAAGGCGAAGCCGTGGCCCCTGGCTGCCTGATCGACGCCGCGGGCCGACCCACCACCGACCCGGCGGTGATGCAGACTTCGCCGCTGGGCGCCCTGCTCACCTTCGCCCAGCACAAAGGCTATGCCCTGGCGACGCTGTGCGAAGTGCTCGGCGGCGCGCTCTCCGGGGGGCAAACCACCCATCAGGAGAGCCTGCAGACCAGCGTCGACGCCATCTTTAACTGCATGACCACGGTGATCCTGAGCCCGGACGCGTTCGATGCCCCGGACAGCCAGGCGCAGACGGAGGCCTTTATCGCATGGTGCAAGCAGTCGCCGCACGATGCCGATGCCCCGGTGCTGGCGCCCGGCGAATGGGAGGCCGCCAACCGCGAAACGCGGCTGGCGCAGGGGATCCCGCTGGATGCCGGCAGTTGGCAGGCTATCTGCGCCGCCGCGCGCGACGTCGGCCTGAGCGAATCGCACTTCGACCGGTGCCACCCTCTCGCCTAGCCACGTTTACCCCCGCAGAGCGTCTGACGTCGGCGCTCTGCGTCATCGTCATTAGTGACGAGGTCACGTTCCCGTCATCACACCATTTTAATTTTCACATGTAAATCAACAAATTAAATTCTGGCACAAGACCTGCATAGCGCAGCAGGCCTGCGTCTGCATCACGACCAGGCGTTACCGCGATCGTTGCCCGTCGGGCCCGGCGCGACAGCGATCCTCTGTTCACTGTTAACAGGTCTGTTACTGATGAAAAAAATCACGAGCGTGTGCCCCTACTGCGGGGCGGGTTGCAAACTTAAACTGGTTGTCGACAACAATAAAATCATTCGCGCGGAAGCCGCCGACGGCGTCACCAACCAGAACCAGCTGTGTCTGAAAGGCTACTACGGCTGGGATTTTCTTAACGATACGCAGCTCCTGACGCCCCGTCTCAAACAACCGATGATCCGCTACCAGAAAGGCGGCGCCTTCACGCCGGTCAGCTGGCAGGAGGCGATTCGCTATACCGCCAGCAAGCTCAGGGAGATCAAAGAGAAGCATGGCCCGCGCGCCATCATGACCACCGGCTCCTCGCGCGGCACCGGCAACGAAACCAACTATGTGATGCAAAAGTTCGCCCGCGCGGTGCTCAACACCAATAACGTCGACTGCTGCGCCCGCGTCTGCCACGGCCCCTCTGTCGCCGGGCTGCAGCAGGCGCTGGGCAACGGGGCGATGAGCAACTCGATCAGCGACATCGAAAACTCGAAATGCCTGCTGGTCTTTGGCTACAACTGCGCCGACTCCCATCCAATCGTCGCCCGCCGGGTGATCAAAGCCCGGGAAAACGGCGCCAAAATCATCGTCTGCGATCCGCGGCGCATTGAAACCGCGCGCATTGCCGACCGTCATCTGCAGCTCAACAACGGCAGCAACATGGCGCTGGTGAATGCCTTCGGCTATGTACTGCTGGAGGAGGAGCTGTACAACAAAGCCTATGTCGAACGCTATACCGAAGGGCTGGATGCTTACCGCGAAGCGGTGAAGGATTATGCCCCGGAAGCGGTGGAAGCGATTGTCGGGGTCAGCGCGCAGGCGATCCGTGAGGCGATGCGCATCTTCGCCGCCGCCCCTTCCGCCACTATTATGTGGGGCATGGGCGTCACCCAGTTTGGCCAGGCGGTGGACGTGGTGCGCGGTCTGGCAAGCCTGGCGCTGCTCACCGGCAACCTGGGGCGGGCGAACGTCGGCGTGGGGCCGGTCCGCGGGCAAAACAACGTGCAGGGCGCCTGCGATATGGGCGTGCTGCCGAACCTGTTCCCGGGTTATCAGGAGGTCATCGACCCCGCCGTGCGGGAGAAATTCGCCGCCGCCTGGGGTGTCGACCCGGCGCTGATGGATGACCAGGTCGGCACCCGCATCACCGAGGTGCCGCATAAAGCGCTGACTGGCGAGATCAAAGCCTACTACATCATGGGTGAAGATCCGCTGCAGACTGAAGCCGACCTCGGCCTGGTGCGCAAAGGCATCGAGGCGCTGGACTTTGTGGTGGTGCAGGACATCTTCATGACCAAAACGGCGGAAATTGCCGATGTCCTGCTGCCGGCCACCTCCTGGGGCGAGCACGGCGGCGTATTCACCTGCGCCGACCGTGGGTTCCAGCGGTTTGAACAGGCGATCCCTCCGGCGGGGAATGTGAAGCGCGACTGGGAGATCATTAGCCTGCTGGCCAGCGAAATGGGTTATCCGATGCACTATGAGAACAACCAGCAGATCTGGGACGAGATGCGCGAACTCTGCCCGCTGTTCTACGGCGTGACCTGGGAGAAAATGGGCGATATGGGCCATGTCCAGTGGCCATGCCCGACCCTCGACCACCCCGGCACGCCGTGGCTGTATAAAGACAACCGCTTCGATACCCCATCGGGCAAAGGACAGCTGTTCGCCACCGCCTGGCGCGCGCCGGCGGAGCGCCCGGATGACGAGTGGCCGCTGGTGCTCTGCACCGTGCGGGAGGTGGGGCATTACTCCTGCCGCTCAATGACCGGCAACTGTGCCGCGCTGCAGTCGCTGGCCGACGAGCCGGGACGGGTGCAGATGAATCCGTTGGATGCGCAACGACTGGGGATCGCTGACAAACAGCTGGTGTGGGTCAGCTCCCGGCGCGGGAAGGTGATCACCCGCGCCGACCTCAGCGATCGCATCAATCCGGGGGCGGTCTATATGACCTATCAGTGGTGGGTGGGCGCCTGCAATGAGCTGACCCAGGATAACCTCGATCCGATCTCCAAAACACCGGAAACCAAATACTGTGCGGTGAAAGTGGAAGCGATAGCCGACCAGCAATGGGCGGAGCGCTACGCCTGGACGGCCTACAGCGATATGAAGGCGCGACTGAAAGCCGCCGCCGACGTCTGACCTCAGGGAGCGCGCCGCGCTCCCTCTGCCGCTGCCGGTGGGTTACGCCGCCGGCAGCTGTTTCTCCACCAGCGCCACCCACATGGCCACCCCGGGACTAATCAGCGCATCATTAAAGTCATAGCTGGCGTTATGCAGCGGCTTCGACGGGGTTTCGCCGTCGGTGCCTATCCAGAAATAGGCTCCCGGACAGGCCTCCAGCATGCAGGCAAAATCTTCGGAGGCCATCGACGGCGCCTGGTTCCAGCGCACCGCTTCCGCACCGAGGGTGGCGACGGCCACCTCGCGCACCTGCTGCGCCTGCAGCGCATGGTTTTTGGTCACCGGATAGCCCGGGAACCAGCTAATCTCACCCTGCACATCGGACACCTGCGGCTGGGTCGCCACATAGCTTTCGATAAGCTCGCGCACGCGGGCGCGAACGCGATTGCTCAGGCAGCGGAAGGTACCGCGCAGCACCACGGTGTCCGGCAGGACGTTGATCGCCTCGCCGCCGTTTATCTGGGTGATACTGACCACCGCGGAATCCTGCGGCGACAGGCGGCGGGAAGGAATGGTCTGCAGCGCCATAATCAGCTGCGCCGCCGCGACGATCGGATCGGCCCCGCTCTCCGGCATCGCCGCATGACAGCTCTTTCCGCGCAGGGTGATCTCGAAGGCGTCCAGCGAGGCCATCATTGCGCCATCGCTGAGCGCCACTTCGCCAAGGGGGATCCCCGGCCAGTTATGCAGCGCGTAGATGGCGTCCATCGGGAAGCGCTCGAACAACCCCTCTTCCACCATTTTGCGCGCGCCGCCGAGGTTCTCTTCCGCCGGCTGGAAGACAAAGTGGACGGTGCCGCTGAACTGGCGGGTCTGCGCCAGATGGGCGGCCGCCGCCAGCAGCATCGCGGTGTGTCCATCGTGGCCGCAGGCGTGCATCACCCCGGGACGGCGCGAGCGATAGCTGACGCTCCCCAGCTCGGTGATCGGCAGGGCGTCCATATCGGCGCGCAGGCCGATGACCGGCCCGGGACCGTTTTCCAGCGTCGCCACGACGCCGGTGCCGGCCAGCCCGCGGTGTACCTGCAGCCCAAACGAGGCCAGCAGCTCTGCAACGCGGCGCGAGGTCTCCTGCTCCTGATATCCGAGCTCGGGCGCGGCGTGAAATTCACGTCGCCAGCCAACGGCTTCGGCGATCAGTGACGGCGATACGGCCATGTATTACTCCTTTCCTGCATAGCGTAATGCTGAATAATCGGTCATGCGTCGCGTTTTTTCCCCGTCGCTCACTGGCGTCGGGTCGCTGCCGCTCCCTCCGTTATATCCTGTCGTTAACACGCTGACAACGTCACGAAATGCGGCGGCGGCGCGGCGTACAGCCCTGTCGCCGCCCGGCGGTCCTTTTTTGGTAGTGATTTCAACGGTGACAACGGCCAGGCGATTAATTATTATGCAACTCAGGACGGCAATTTGCCGAAGGATCCACTACTGACCTCTCCGTCATCGGAAATAAAATGTTTAACCCAGACCAGAATCGTCTTGCCCCCACGCTGGCGATGATCATGGCCGCGTCGCTCGTGGGATTTATCACCGGCTATACGGTGCCGTTAATCAGTCTTGAGCTGGCGCAGCAGCAGATCGCGCCGCTGTACGTCGGCCTGCTGGCCGCCCTGCCGCCCGCCGGCATGATGATCTCCTCTTTCCTCTCTCCTGCGCTGTGCCGGCGCGTTGAAATGGGCGTGCTGCTGAGCGGCAGTCTGATCCTGCTGGCGCTGGCGACCATCGCCTCATGCATGACCACCGATATGACGCTGCTTTTGCTGCCGCGCCTGCTGACCGGCCTGGCCTCCGGGGTCATTATCGTGCTGGGCGAAAGCTGGATCACCGGCGGCGCGGCGGGCAGCCAGCGCGCCACCCTCACCGGCATCTACGCCTCGGCCTTTACCGGCTGCCAGCTGGCCGGGCCGTTACTGATCTCCGTCGGCCCCGCCTGGCAGGCCTCGGCGCTGATGGCGATCGTCGCGGTCACCGCCGTCTGCCTGCTGATGCTGCGCCATCTGCCCACTGGCACCCGCGAAAGCCTTGGGGAGCGCGCCAGCTGGCGCAGCCTCGGCGCTTTCCTGCCGGTACTTGCCTCCGGGGTCTTCTGCTTCGCCTTCTTTGACGCCAGCATCCTTGCCCTGCTGCCGCTGTACGGCATGGACAAAGGGCTGAATGAAGGGATGGCGGTGCTGCTGGTCACCGTGGTGCTCACCGGGGATGCGATGTTCCAGACCCCGCTCGGCTGGCTGGCTGACCGGGTCGGCATTCGCCGCGTGCATCTGTCCTGCGCGGTAGTCTTCAGCCTGTCGCTGCTGGCCCTGCCGCTGATGCTCGGCTCGCGCATTCAGCTGATGGCCATTTGCCTGCTGCTGGGCGCCGCCGCGGGCGCGCTTTATACCCTGTCGCTGGTGCGGGCGGGGAAAACCTTCAATGGGCAGAAGCTGATTATGATTAACGCCCTGTTCGGCTTTTTCTGGTCCGCCGGCAGCGTCGCCGGGCCGGTAGTCAGCGGCATGCTGATCGGCATCACCGGCTACGATGGCCTGATCGTCACCCTGGTGGCCAGCGGCGTGCTGTTCCTGTTGATTCAATGTCTATGCAAAAACGAGAAAACCCTGCTTGCCAGTGAGCAGGAAGAGGAGATGGACGAGGCGACGGAGTCCGCACGGTAGTTTTGAGGGTGGGTGCGATGGAACGATGGTGTCAATCGAACATGTTGTAGAGCTGCATGCCCTCACCCTGCGCCTGGGAGAAGGTGCTCTGGTCACCGACCGCAGTATGCCGACGGGGTTGCCAGAGTCTGCGAAAGAGAGCGGAATTCGCCGTGAATACGGTAACAAGCTTGTCAGTAAAAAGATCCCCAACGAGCCTTTGAGTACAGCCGTTTTTGATACCCTCACTTACCTCTTAGACAAGAGGTAAGATTTTTCTGGCCTTCTCAACGTCGTCCACGTATGGAGTAGTCAACGGTACCTTGCAAATTATGTCAGGTCGGTCATTTCCTGCCTTACCGTCGCAACTCTAGCATGGTATATCAATCGTTTACTGCTGTTGGGGCGGTGTGCAGAGCCACTGCACACTAAAATACCTCATGCATCGATAACAATATCACTCGCCGGTACAGACTGGCAGGCAAGGCACAGGCCGTCGTCGGAAACTGTTTGTTCGGTGAATGAACCAATAGCGCCTTCTATCACTCTCACAGCGCAGCATTCGCACTGTCCGGCCCGGCACCCACCGGCCATAGGGATCTGGTGTTTTTCCCCCAGCTCCAGCAATGTCCCTGCTGCCGGCGTCCACAGCACCGTCACTCCTGAACGTGCAAAAACTACCTTGTAGCTGTCTTTAAGCGAGGTAATACGTGGCACAGGAGGGGCAAACATTTCTTTAAAGATATCAAAGGCAAATACGCCCCGCTCCCGTAGCCCCCCCTCAAGCGCAGAGACCATCGGACCCGGGCCGCAGAGATAAAAACGCGCACGATTGCTAACCAATTTTTCATCAATAAGCGCAGCGGTGATCATTCCAGTATGCTGATAACTCTTCCCCTGTTCGTCACCAGGTCTCGGATTATCGTAGACATTAACGATGTTAAGCCTCGGAAGTCGTTGTGACAATATCTCAAGTTGTTTCCGGAAAGCGTGGCTCTGGCTGTTGCGGTTACCATAGTATAACCACAGCTCTGGTCCTTCGTGAGTCATGTCCAGCGAGCTTAGATAACTGATGAACGGTGTGATACCTATCCCTCCGGCGATCATTACTACCGGAGCAACGCTGTTGGTTGGGATCACAAAACTGCCATCAGGGGCTGTCAAAGCGACTTCATCACCAACCTGCAGATTTTGATGAATAAAAGACGACATCTCTCCCTGTTGCTGGTGCTTCACTGAGACGGTAAAACATGCTTTGCGCCCAGGCGCGTTACTTAGGGTGTATGCACGGCACATGCTCTCGGGTTTGCCCTTCGGAAAGACCCGCAGGATAACTGCCTGACCAGCCTGCCAGTCCGGCAATTGCGCCCCGTCCACCGGGATAAAACTGACGCTGCGTACATCCGGCGTTTCCTGAACGATATCGCTGACTATAAACCGGCGCTCCCCTTTCCAGGCCAGTGCATCAGCCACCTTACGTACCGAGCAACGCATTGCTCTGAGGGGAACGGAGCCACTTATCCTGTCCACAGCCATATAGTTAATCAGCAGATTATAATTGCTGCTTTCTTCACCTTTTATCGGAAGCTCAGGTTTATTCAAATCAGGACACCCTTGCCACCAACCATATTCAGCGATCACCACGTCGTCATGAATGGCGTTGTCAATTTTGGCTCTGAAACGACCCCGACCAGCAGGGGTAATGATTTCAATCCAGTCTCTATTATCGATATCTGCATTGTCAGCTACTGCCCTGCTGACAATGGCCGTTGGATCCGGTGATTTTCGACGCAGGCTGACCAGGCTACGATGCTGGCTGTGACAAAATAGAGCGTTCTTCATGGTAGTCAGGCGCAGCGGGAAGGCATCCTGATTTGGTGATTCCTCAATATACTGCGGTACCGGCGAATACCCGTGCCGCAGCAAGCGCTCGCTGTAAATTTCTACCTTACCGGTCTCGGTGGCAAAGCCGCGTGGTTTATTGTCCGGACCATCACGCAGGGCATATTTTTTCTCATGATTGACGATATGCGTGGTGATCCCGCCGGGATGTGCACGGAGCATTTCCAATGTGAGGCCGGAGGGCTTAAGGATATGATTAAATCCCGCATCCGTATCGCCGCAAAAGAAATCGTCCCCCATTCCCATTTTACACGCCAGACGAAACACTATCTCGTAATCGGCCAGGGAACCCCCTCGAGGCGTTACCAGTTGCGGACGTAGCTGAATATGAGCATCGGCACGTTCTGAGATTTCAAAACCGATTTTCAGCGCTTCGTGCTCCCAGAGAGTGCTGGCGGGCAACAGGATATCGGCGAAGCTTGATGTAGGGGTAATAAAATGGTCACAGTGAACATGAAACTCAAGCTGCTTCAGTGCGGCGATAGCGGTATCCACATTACCATGGGCAGACAGCATGTTTGAACCAAAGCAGACCAGCCCCCTTACTTTGTAAGGTTTATGTTCCAGGATGGCACGATGTAAATCGGCTGTCGTGACATAACCACTTGCCGGCGGACCCAGTGGACGTTCGCTGAGTCCAAGCGCTTTTTGTCGCTGTGATTCAGGCAATAACGATAACGGATTAACGGCATTGAACGGAGGTTTCGCATAAATTCGGTTGCTGCCGCGGGTATCGAACGCCCCGGTCAGTGCGTACAGGATGGCAATAGCTCGCTCTGTTTGCGTGGCGTTCTGGCTCTGAGCAATCCCTACCCAGGCATGGTACGCAATGCGTGATGAACGCCGAATTAACGCCATGGCAGCCTGTTGTTTTTTTATAGAAACACCGGTCACTGTCGCCACATGTTCAAGGGTGTATCCGGCAACCGCCTGACGCAAAACCTCCAGTGCCGGGGTACATACCGCCGTTTCACCGTTAGCAAGAGGCAGCGAATAGCGCCCTACCAACGAGGCTCGCTGATAAAAAACCTCATCACCCGCCACTGCATCTGTACAACAACGCGCTATGTTATCCACGCTGTCCCAAAGTAAATAATGGTTGGTTACAGCATCTGAAGTAATGTCCCGCTCACGTAGCAGCCGTCCCGAGTCTTCATTAACCAGCAGAGGTGCATCGGTCCAGGTCCTGACAAACGCCTCGTTATACCCCTCTTCCAGCAACTGACGTATAAACCCCATGGCAAGCACTGCGTCAGTACCTGGGTTGATGTTAAGCCAGACATCAGCGTCGCGAGCAAATTCTGTGTGCCGAGGGTCAATAACCAGCATTCTGGCACCTTTCTTACGCCCTTCACCAATGGCGCTGGCCTGTGCCAGCCATGTGGCGGCCGGATTGTTACCCCACAACATAATCAGTTCCGCATTACTGTAATCGGCAGCCGGCGTTATGCAGCCAAAAGTGAAAGTGTGGGCGGTATCTTTATGCCAGTTACATACTTCAGTGCTGTAGCAGGTATTAGGGCTGCCGTAGTGGCGCACAAAACGTTCAATCCACTCCACACTGTCGATAATTGGGGTCCCACTAGGCGTGGTTACCCCAAACGCTACCGATTCTGCACCACTTTCCGTTTTAAACTGCGTTAGCTTTTCAGCAATCTCTGTCAGAGCCTTATCCCAGGAAATACGTTTCCAGCCGGGATCCGCAGCCCCTTTCTCCCGCGTCCGGCGCAATGGCCATAGAACCCGGGCTTCGCTATAAATCAGTTCCGGGGCCGCTTTACCTTTCAGACAAACCGCGCCTCCAGTAGGGTGATCTTCATCAGGGCAAACAGATACCAGCCGTCCGTCAATGATTTCATTTAAGGTTCCACAACGCGAACGACAGAGCGCACAATACCCTGGGACAAAATGTTCAGACATGCCAATTACCTTTGTATTTGAGTCAACAGCCGGGTAGCCAGGTACAGACATTTGAAATCGTTCTCTGGCAAGGTAGAGCTGTTTCTCCGGAAGTTAAAGTTAATTAATAAATGAATAAATAACGTGCCCATAATGAGCAAAAAAAAGTCGTTATCAGAAGTTACACTGAACAGATGAATTAATGCCCCCACGACCGGAGAGAAAGCGCCGTCCAGCTTCATGTATTTTCTGTAGTTCTTTCTCTTGTTATCAATCCATTTTTATTGCTTACTACGCAGTTATTCTCTTCTCCTTACCATCGCTATCTTTCCCGGGCACATAGTCCTTGTATTCTCCAACTCTGTCGGAGGAGATTTACCGACAAATAAGACATTCACTCTTAATAAGGTCCAGAATAGAAGTCATCTCTACCAATGATAGCTAATCCCGGTATCCAACTTGTCCGCGCAATCCACCCCCGCCGCCCTGTCTCGCGCATTGTTAAATTTATAATCGACGAAAACCTGCATATTCTTATTAAAATAGTAGCTGAACCCTAGCTCTTCATAATCGAGAATTTGAGTTCGTCTGCCAGCAACTGTTTGAGTCAGTCGGGTATAACTGATATCCGGCTGGAATTTGTTGGTCAACATATATTTTGCCAGTGCTTCATAACTTATGGATGATGTATTGTTATCCCGAACCTGAGGATTGATGGCGTTGTTACTTTGAGTCATCACTGTTGCCAGATACAGTTTTCTGCTGTTGTAGTTTAGCCCTTCCGCGAAGGTGCGGATGTTCTTCTGATAACCTGCATTCTGTTGCTGGTAAAAGGTCGTTGCGGAAGAGGAAGCTGAAAATAGCGCACTTAATTCTGGTGTGAAGTACCAGATCAGAGAAGCGCCATAACCATTGCCATTTTGCTGCTTTATAGTTCGATAGTCATTATTACCCTTAAACTGATACTGCAACGCCATCTTTAATGGATGCTGGAAAAGTGTTATTTCTTTACGCCATGTCATCAGATTAAGAGCACGGCCACGCATAAAGTTGTCGATGTAGTTATAGGACATCTCCCGAAAGAAAGGTGAGCGATCAGTCAACGAAGTCACATCGTACAATACGCCCCAATTGCGGCCAATATCCAGACTTCCCCAGTCGGGATTATCAATACCTATAAATGCCAGTCGAGTGGCGTTTCTGCTGGCATCTGATGCACTCACCGTATATTCCCATTGGGCGTAAGCTTGCCAGCGTCTGGCGAGATCTTTTTTTCCGGTTAACCCAAAGTAGAGATAGCTCCGATCACCATCGTCTTTTACAGTATTGCTGGTAAAACGTCTGGCGATAATTGTGCCGTAAAAATCGAGTTTTTTTCCATCCTGGTTCATAAGGTTAACCGCCAGTACACCTGGTGAGAAAAGTAGTGACAACGCGACAAGACAGTAGCGTGAAAATTGCAATGTCATGATAAATGCCCCAAAAGATGCCTCGGCATCTGAATAGTTGTAGGGAGAAAAATTTACCGGGACATATGCTCAGTGCTTCCTTCCAGTAAAATGTGAGGATATTGTTATGCTGAAACTGTTTGTTTATGACTAAAGTAGCTAACAACGCCGTTAGTAATGGCGGAAGCAATTTTGTGGCGAAATGCAGTAGTGCCCAATAATCTCTCCTCTTCCGGGTTAGTAATAAATGATGTCTCTACCAGGACAGAAGGAATGTAAGGAGATTTAAGAACAACAAAAGCAGCTTGTTCTGTCTGGTTTGAATGCATATGGTGAACAGGTGAGATGTGACGAACAATATGTGAGCCCAGCAGCAGGCTCTCTTTAATTGTCTCTGTCTGTTCAAGATCGAAAATTATCTTGTCCAGATATCTATCTTTATGGATGACGCTCTTACCGGCAACATCATCTGCAGCGTTCTCACTTTTAGACAAGTATTTGGCCATTGCACTACTAGCGCCCCGAGTTGAAAGAGCAAATACAGAGGCGCCGTGAGCCGCTGGGCTAGTGAACCCATCGGCATGGATGGACATAAACAGCGAGGCGTTATGCGCATGAGCAATCTGTACACGCTCATAAAGCGGAATGAACGTATCGTCTGATCGGGTCAGCACCCCCTCAATACCGTATCCTTTTAACAGATTTTTGACATTATTGGCTATTTCCAGCACAACATGTTTTTCCAGTGCCCCCTGATGACCCACGGCACCAGAATCAATACCGCCGTGCCCAGGATCGATCATTACCGTATATTTGCCACGGCCATGTGTTAGGGCTCCCGAATGAGGACTAATAATTGATGAGCGAGATTGTGCATAAGTAAACGGGCTAATGAGCGTATTTGCTGCGAGGGTGGCTAAGCTCGCAAGAAGTAGTTTCCGCCGGGTAATTTCGTAATCCAATGTAATAACCTCATACTGTAAATTTAAGTTATGTTATAACGTAACATTAAGCTCTAAATCGAGGTTTTGTATGTTATATACTGTTGCAGTAGGTTACTTTGTGTTTCCTGTACTCCAGTGAGCGACAGGCAGACAAAAGCTGCAATAAAACCTCAGAAAACAATATGCTGCTTGCGGAAACATCCTGATACACACCCTTTCAAAAGATAATCATTCTCATTTAATAAAGTTATGTTATAACATAATAAATCATTATAAACCCGCTCAGCAGGTCATGATGACCCCATTATTCAATGACGCTTCCTGGGGAGGAATTATGTCTACCGAACTCATTAAAGAAGAAAAACTAAATATTGGTGCCGTGTTAGCAGTTTCACTCAGTACTGTTATAGCAATGTTGGATAGTACGATAGCTAATGTTGCATTACCGGTTATTGCTAAAGATTTTGCCGTTTCCGAATCGTCGTCCATCTTGATCATTAATGCTTATCAGTTTGCAGTGATCGCCTCTCTGCTGGTATTTGCAGCTCTGGGGAGAAAAGTGGGTAACAAGCGCATTTTCATTATGGGGACCATCCTTTTTGCTTTCTCATCGCTGGGCTGTGCTCTCTCTGAGACGCTGAATATGTTGACTGTTTTTCGTGTCGTTCAGGGTTTTGGCGCAGCTGCAATTTTGAGCGTAAACGCGGCACTGATAAAAGATATCTATCCGGCCAGGCTATTAGGCCGCGGATTGGGGATAAATGTCATGGTCGTATCCGTTTCCGCAGCTGCCGGGCCTTCAATAGCCTCTGCAATCCTGTCCATCGCGAACTGGAATTGGTTATTTACAATTAACGTACCCATTGCCTGTATTGCCCTTGTACTGTGCATAGTATCACTGAAACCCAGGCAACGAATGGAAGCTCGGTTTGATAAAGCAGGAGGTGTTCTGGTCTTCCTGACGTTTATTTCGTTCTCGACGATGATGTTAGGCTTAACCAAAAATAATCTGATTGAAGTTGTCTTGAGTGCGATAATACTTATCATTCTGGCATTCATTCTGTATAGGGATCAGCGAAAAAAACAGGATTCGGCTTTGATTCCGGTGGCTATGTTCCGCAGTAAAACCTTTTCCTTGTCATTGTTGATGTCAATGCTGTCATACAGCACGCAACTGCTGGCATTTGTCTCTTTGCCTTTCTATTTCCACAATGTGTTACACCGCAGCGTGATTGAAATAGGTATGCTCTTAACAGCATGGCCACTGGCAACGATGTTGACGTCACTGATATCGGGTGATCTTATAAAAAAACATGATCCCAACCTGGTGGCGCTCTCAGGGTTATCATTATTGCTGGCAGGAACACTACTAATGACATGGCTGCCTGCGGCACCTACAAATTTACAGATCCTTTGGCGAGTAGCAATTTGCGGTTTTGGTTTTGGTCTGTTTCAGGCTCCTAATAATTATCTCATTATGACTTCAGTTTCCCATGAGAATAGCAGTATTGCCAGTGGGCTGTTAGGCAGTTCGCGTCTGGTAGGGCAAATCATTGGTTCGGCATTGGTAGCCATATTCATCAATATTTATGCGAGCCACGGTACTTCGATTAGTTTGTTCGCTGGGGCATTATTCTCGTTACTGTCTCTGACTGTCAGTTACTTTCGTTATAAATCTGAAAATCAAACTCAAAATTTCAATAAAAAAATTGTATGAGGTTCCCTTTGAAAATCAAATCAATTATGACAGTGTTGTTACTCATGATTTTTTCGGTACTCTCTGGCTGTTCAACCTATAATCCAGTCAGTCTACAAAAGAAAAGCATTGCGCCGGAAACAAATTACTATGAAGTTCACCCTGCGATATATGTCGGCGATCAGCTTAAATATGGTTTACTGAACGGAGAGCATGGCGAACTGACCGTAGCGAAAATTGAACCAACCCGCATAACGGGCGTAAACGGAAAAGTTCTCCCTTTTTCAGAATTAGCATTTCTGGAACGGAAGGAAATTTCAACAGGTAAAACTGCTGCATTAGTCGGGGGTGGAGTGGCAGCGACAACGGTAGTTTTATTTTTAGCCGGTGTCACCATCATTGGTATAGGTACTGCGGCCGCTCTAACCTCATAAACGGAAATTTTAATCTACCGAGGCATTAAATATGGGAAACAATAGAGTTCTATTTGTATCATTTTTATCCATCATGCTTATTTTCCCTGTAGCGGGTTATGCTAAGAGTACATTGCAGGATCAAACAGGAACACGTGCAGAGAACGTCGCGAAGGCACCTGCGTTGAAATTTAACCGTATTGTCATTACCGGTAACTGTCCTTTTGGCGTCATCATGGCAAATAACCTGGCTTATAAGCATGTTGTGGGCGTAGGTCCATGGGCATTTTTGCACTCTAATATGAAAATCCTTAAAGATATGAAGCCGGATATCGCTCGTATCACAACAAACTTTATTAATAAAGACTATGTGGTTAATATGGAATCTTTACTGAATCTGAAGCCAGATATCATTTATTATTATGGTAAAAGTCAGGATGATAATCTTGAGCGAGCTGGTGTCCCTACAGTTAATCTTGATGAAGGTGGTGATACAAAATTCGAACCTGTTGAAACACAGGTCTACTGGGAGAATATGTATAATCAGACTTTGGGGCTTCCGCCAAGCCACAAATTTGCCGATGCCTGGAAGGCAACGCTCGCTATAGCGCAGCCTTATGTAAATAAGATTAAAGGACAGCATATTCGTGCACTTTATCTTGAACAAAGTGATGGCAAGCAACTTAAGGTAAGTGGGCCAAAAACCTATGGTGATACTTATCTCAAAATGGCAGGAATGGACAATGTTGCCAGTAACCTGGTTGTGAAAGGTGATGCCGGGAGATATATCGCTGTTTCGATGGAGCAAATCATTGAATGGAATCCTGATATTATCTTCGTTGTATTTGGTAGCGCTAAAGACATTCTTGACAATAAAAACCCCGGTCAGGACTGGCGTAATGTGAAGGCGTTCAAGAATAAAATGATCTTTTCCACACCGGTGGGGATACACAACTGGGGCGGGTTGACAGCCGAAACTGCTTTATTACCTTTATATATGATTAATAAATTCAACCCCAATTACATTAGTGACGAGAAAATGAAGGAATTTACACGTTTGCATTATAAAAAGATGTTTAACTATGCGATCCCTGATGCATTACTTGATGATGAGCTCAGCCAACATTAAATGTTGTGTTCAATAAAACAAATATTTCGGGATGACGATGCATGCAGAACAAAAAATACTTATTGGTAATGACAGTGTTGTTGGTATTACTCATTATTATATCAATTTCTTCACTTTTCATCGGACGCTATACGTTATCTTTTAGTGATATGCTAAGAGAATTAGTACACTATGATGGCAAGTACGGTCTGAGTACCGGACTTGCTGTTATTTCCAATCTCCGGTTGCCAAGAATAATTGCTGTCATGATGGTTGGAGCCGGGCTATCGGTAGCGGGATGTACCTATCAGGCTGTACTACGCAATGCGCTGGCGAGTCCGGATGTACTTGGCACATCTTCGGCGGCGGCGTTCGGTGCTGCTTTAGGAATTTTGCTCGGCCTCCCCTTGCAGTTAAGCGCGTTTTCTTCGTTCATGTTTGGCGTTGTTAGCCTGTTTTGCGTTATGGGCCTTTGCCATCTCAAAAAAAATCACAGCGAACTAACCACTATTCTATCAGGTATTATTGTTGCTTCTGTATTCATGTCTTTTGTTTCAATTATTAAATACGTGGCCGATCCACAGGATCAATTACCAGCCATCGTATTCTGGTTAATGGGGAGTTTTGCTTCGCTGGTTAAAGGGCAAGTATATGAATTAATACCTCTGTTTGTGATTTGCTACCTGATAATCTACAGGCTCAGATGGAAAATGAATGTTTTATCACTCGGCGATGACGATGCCAGAATTGCCGGAATGAAACCGCAATCGCTAAAGGCCACATTGTTAATCACCGCCTCAATTCTGGTCGCCGCATCCGTCACGATTGCCGGTGTGGTTGGCTGGGTCGGTCTGGTGATCCCGCATCTGGTCCGGACGCTTGTCGGCTATAACCATGGAAAGCTTATCCCTGCATCTGCATTATGTGGAGCTCTGTTTTTACTGGTCATCGACAACCTGGCCAGAACAGTGACCTACGCAGAAATCCCAATTGGCATTCTGACTGCGCTAATTGGTGCTCCTCTATTTGCCGTACTCTTCATTATGAGTAATCGCTATGATCGAAGTAAATAATCTCACGTTTGCATTCAAAGGACGTAGCCCTACATTTGAAAACATCAGTTTCTCTTTGCCGGAGGGGGAAATACTGTGCATTCTGGGCCCGAACGGTGTGGGAAAAACCACGTTGCTTAAAACGATAACGGGACTGTACCAACCCTTAAGCGGCACATGCCATATCGGAGGAATAGACGGTAGAAAGGCCCGTCTGGCACATGTACCGCAGGCAAGGCACATTCAATTTTCCTATAGTGTACTTGATTTTGTTTCATTTGGACGTCCGTTATGCGGTGGTATATTACCCTCTCCCGGAAGCAAGGACCTTGAACAATCTGCACAGATGTTGGCCGATCTTGGTGTTTCATATCTTGAGTCTAAAAACATTAACCAGATTAGCGGCGGTGAACTGCAAATGTGCTATATCGCCAGAGCACTGGTTTCTGAACCAGACATCGTGGTACTTGATGAGCCTGAATCCAATCTGGATTTCAATAACCAGGCACGTAT
This sequence comes from Klebsiella sp. w6, assembly GCF_033100215.1. Taxonomy (NCBI): domain Bacteria; kingdom Pseudomonadati; phylum Pseudomonadota; class Gammaproteobacteria; order Enterobacterales; family Enterobacteriaceae; genus Klebsiella; species Klebsiella sp. w6. The sequence continues at coordinate 2,303,009 of NZ_CP136907.1, read as the reverse complement.
TATTAAGTTATTGCAACAACTATCGCGAGAGAAGAATGTCACTATCATTCTTAACACGCATTTTATAAATCATGCAAACAGTATTGCGGACAAATGTTTGTTGATGAAGAGAAAGGAGTATTTTTTTGGTAATAAAGAGGTGGTTCTCCAGGAGGAGCGTCTTGGTGAATATTTCAATGTCCCCGTAAAACGGTGCTATTTTGAGCATAGAGGTGTGCAAGAGGAGTCATTTGTGATTGCATTATAAATGACAGATAGTGAACATTAAGAATAACCGCTCTATTACCTCGTTATCATTTTCAGGAATGTTGTTTAACTATGTTTTATATTTTTACATCCACACAAATTCAAACGCAACTGAAACCATTTCAATCAAGGGTAGTTTTAAATTGGCTTCAAAAAGATCGCCTTTGTAATAAACAATAGTAACCAATAATATTATTAACTTGCGTAATTATTTCAAGGAGCCATGGAATTTAAATTTATTACACTACCTGGCGTTCTAACGACCGGCCCGATTCCTTAGCCGAGGTTATCTAATAAATTATTTAACCACCACTTTATTATCTCTTGATAATATGCCACAAACAATAACATTGAGGTTAAATTATGAAACATAAAATTCTTTTTTATCTGATGCCGGTTATGTTAATACCGGGTGCTGTAAATGCAGCGGAAATCTATAACAAAGACGGAAATAAATTAGATATTTACGGTAAAATTGCCGGCTTACACTACGTCTCTAAAGATAAAAATGCTGATGGCGATCAATCATACGTTCGTAGTGGCTTTAAGGGCGAAACGCAGATCAATAATCAAATCACGGGTTACGGCCAGTGGGAATACAACATTCAGGCAAACAACACCGAGAGTGCCAGCAATCAATCATGGACTCGTCTGGCTTTCGCCGGCCTGAACTTTGGTGACGCCGGATCGTTTGACTATGGACGGAATATTGGCGTGGTCTACGATATAACCTCCTGGACTGACGTCCTTCCCGAGTTCGGCAGTGACGGTAGTAACGGAACCTATGATTCCGATAATTTCATGCAATCCCGTGCGAATGGACTAGCTACATACCGGAATAGTGATTTCTTTGGGCTGATCGATGGTCTTAATTTTGCTCTGCAATATCAGGGAAAAAATGGTAGCACTAGCGGCGAAGATGCTACCAATAATGGTCGGGGCGCACTCAGTCAGAACGGTAACGGATTCGGTACTTCCGTCACCTATGATATCGGAGATGGTTTTAGCGCAGGTGTCGCCTACTCTCATTCCAGACGTACTGATGCTCAGAACAAGCTAGCTGTTGGACGCGGCGATGACGCTGAAACTTATACGGGCGGGCTGAAGTACAATGCGAACAGAGTCTATCTTGCTACACAGTTCACGCAAACCTATAATGCCACTCAGCTGAGGGGGAATGGCGGACAGGATTCCATTAGCGGTTTTGCTAACAAAGCGCAGAACCTGGAAATGGTTGCTCAGTATCAGTTTGACTCGGGCCTGCAACCCTCCATCGCGTACTTACAATCTAAAGGGAAAGATATTGAAGGTTTCGGGGATCAGGATTTATTGAAGTATATAGATGTTGGTACGACATATAACATCAATAAAAATATCTCGACTTATGTTGACTATAAAATAAACCTTCTTAAGGACAACGACTTTACACAACGCGCCGGAATATCAACAGATAACATTGTTGCCGTCGGATTAGCATACCAGTTTTGACACTCTTATCACCCAGTTCAACCTCTTATAGGTTATTATAGGGGTTCGAAAAAGGATAAAAAATGAGAACGCAGAAAAAATGTCTTGCATATGTCTCTATTGTGGTTGATGACTACGATGAGGCTATCGAGTATTACACAGAAAAACTTGGGTTCATGCTTATAGAGGATACACCTCAACCGGGCAAGCGCTGGGTTGTCATTTCACCAAACCCAGAAAGCGATTGTCATTTGTTATTATCAAAAGCATCTAATGAAACGCAGCAGGCCTTTATTGGCAATCAGTGTGGTGGGCGTGTTTTTCTGTTTCTACAAACCGATGATTTTTGGCGGGATTACAACTCAATGAAGGCTGCTGGCGTACATTTCAGTGAAGAGCCGAGAGAAGAAGAATATGGTACCGTAGTGGTCTTTGAAGATCTATACGGTACTCGTTGGGACTTACTGCAAAAAACCTGACAGTAGTCATTCCCAGGCATGGATATTCTCCATGCCTGATCCAAACTTCTACCAGTCGTAGCCAAGGCTGACCGACTCTTCTTCTTTCTCACCGGTGTAGGGGTTGAACTTCGTGGTACCGCTAATAGTTATTTTCCCACTTTTCGTCGTATAGGTTTCTTCCTGATAACCCCCGCCGAACATCGATTTCTTTTGCGTGAACTCAGGATAGTTGGCCTTTTCATCATGCCACTTAAGCTGCTTCTCTTTGTATTCAGCAGCAGATGAAGATACTGTACTCGCTGGCTCCGGGCCGCTATAACCATAGCGACCGGCAGGAAGTTCGGCCATTGCGTTAACTGCAATAGCAACCAAAATAAAGGGGATGAAAATAGTGAGTGTATATTTTGTAGTATTATGCATATCCGCTTGCCTACCAGAAGACGATAGAATAATCACACAGGATTAATATTGTTATTTACCAACCGAAGCGAGCGACGCTATCAGTACTATTGCCTGTGCGTCCTCTTTCCTGAAGTCGTTGTATACATTGCTGTCTTAAGTATTCTTTTTTCTGCTCTTTACTCATATGACAGATTTTGTTGAGACCATAGGAGGATGCCAAACTATTATATGGATAAACACCATTGCGCTTTCTCATGGTTTCGTAGCAACAGGTCCGGACATTACCAGAATTGCAAGCTGTCAACACAAACAGCGGAATAACCAAAAATCCATTTCTTAAAACTATCAACACCGAAAACCCTTGTCTATTAAGCAATTTATTACGTAAAACCCGTTCTTTCCATTCTCGTTTTTACGATAGTAACACCGTAAAGAGATGATAACAATAATCATTACCATTTTATCACCTCTGCAGATGAGAGGTCTGAACAGTTTACCCTGTTAAAAGGTCATTATTATGTTGAGTCTGACAGCCACTGCTATTCACTATCGCTTTTGATTAAAACCTGGCTTCGTCGCGGCTATTTTCACTACCTCTTCTTCACCCAAGCCCCTTTACCCTTCGATGTCTCCGTTTGTGATCGCCATTCTGATAGCTTCTGCAGTCGCCGCAAGACCTAATCGCTGCCAGGCTGATCGAAGATGGTTTTCGACCGTACGGCGGGAAATTCTCAGCATCGCTGCGATGTCAGCTTTCTCCGACCGGTTGCAGTCCATGCAAGTACCTCATGCTCATGTCTCGAAAGCGTTCCGCCATTGTGCCCACGAACAAGTCCCATCATTCTGCGCAAACGATAGAAAACCGTAACAGCAACCAGTGGGATCCCTGGTTGCTCCTCTGAGGAGCTGTCGACCTTCTCACCGCCAAAGCTTACCGCCCCCTCCAGCCCCGTGCAGGCCAATCACCGGGGTTTGTAAACCGTGGACGCCACTTTCCTGTGGTTTACGCACAACTCGATACAACTCGCCTGTTTGTTCTGAAAACTTGCTCCAGTAAAATGCTCATCAGTTTCTAATACATGTTGGGTCATCGGGCAACGGCGCATATATGTCTGTTCATCGACGGTTCCACCGTTGTTAAACCAGTCCCCTTCGACCCAGAAAATTCTGTCAATCATGGCCACGTGATATGCAGAAGCAGAATAAAAAACATCGCGGCTCTAGCCTAATCATGTCGCAAATTGGCATACGGCAACCTGTATCTCCAGCAGGCTGTTGCTATTTTCGATAGTGATTGCCGTACGAACTGCATTATTTTCCAGCATGTCGTAGTTCTTTACTGACTTCGCTTAATAAAGCTTTCGCGGCAAGTTGACCTAACGCGTTACCGGCCAGCGGGCTATCGCCGGTCAGCATTTTCCTATCCTGACATGTAGCACCGCTGATATCCGTGTTAACTATCTCAAAACCTATCCTTTTTAGCTGCTCGCCAAATTTCCAGGTCAGGTGGCCTGGCATATACCCAATCTCAGGTGTCTGCGCATCCAGTGTATCCGGGAAAGCGCAAATCTTATACCCAGCAAACAGATCGCTACGTTCAACTGAGAGAAATGCAACTGGGCCATGACAAAGCGAAATGATGAATTTATCGTGGGCGATGGCCCACTCGAGAAGATTTTTCACTTCGATACTAGCAGGAAGTCCGATAAGTGCGCCATGGCCACCGGGAATAAATATGCCAAGATAATCCGAATTGTCCCCCAGTTCAGTGCTGAGGACATCTGCGAGTTTCAGCGGTGATTTAAGGTGCTGATGGTATTTAGAAAACAGCCCCGTAACTTCAATATCCTCAGTTGGCATGGCCCAATACTCGAACTTTACCGGGTTACCGGATAGAGTGGCAATATCGAAACTAAAGCCTGCTTTATCGAGATGATACATGGGCAACAGCGTTTCTACCGGATGGTTTCCCGTGGAGAAGAAACTCCCGTTATCCATTTGCAAATAGCGCTCGTCGGTACATAACATCAGGATCTTCCAACGTCCCCCTGTGTAAGGTGAAGGATAATTGGCGTCGCTAAGATTTGATCGAGCTGATGTAAACTGGCTTAGTGAGTACGGTGAAGGGAAAAAAGCATCATATTCAGCCGGGTCCGCTGTCGGATGTTTGTCATTGGAGGTAGTTGCAGTCATGATATTCTCCTGAGATTAATGATATAGCCTTGTCACTATAGAATGATCAGATTACATGTAAATAAGGGATTTCCCTCAGGTATACGGCGAAATGCTATTTAAGGCAACCATTAACTCATTGTTTAACATTACACTTAGTATTGTTACCTATGGAAATAGATATCAATACTGCTTGTCGTGCTTAGCTCATCCATGAGCCGTATCCGCTCTCCCTAAATTATGCGCATGCGGCGATCCGCTCATTGAGCGTGGTGCTTATCTTCTCAACCAGCGATGAAATACTTTCCTTGGTTCTCTGATTGCGTTTGATATCAATGTCAAAAGTATCTGTGATTGTACTGGGAACTCCCCCCAGTAGACATACCCGGTCCGAAAGCATCACGGCTTCTTCAACGCTGTGTGTCACCAGCAGCATCGAGCGTGTATTAATGACCCGCTCTTCCCATAATTCAATCAGATCCTGGCGAAGCTTATTGCCAGTGAAAATATCCAACGCAGAGAATGGTTCATCCATGAGTAAAAGATCCGGCTCAACTGCCAGTGCACGAGCAAACCCGACGCGCTGGCGCATCCCTCCTGAAAGCTCACGCGGGTAGGCTTTTTCATAGCCAGTCAGGCCAATCAAATCCAGCATATCCATTGTTCTTTTATCCACTTCATCAGACGAAAGCCCCTGCGCCTGAAGGCCAAATGCCACACTGTCAAAAACATTTAACCAAGGGAATAACGCAAATGACTGAAAGACCATGCTGGTATTTTTGCCGGGACCGTTGACAGGCAAATCGCAGCACACAATCGTGCCCAAATCAGGTTCGACCAGACCGGCAGCCATTCTCAACAACGTCGATTTACCTGAGCCGGAACGCCCGAGTAATGCAACAATCTCATTCTCTTTGACCTCAAGATTGATATGCTCCAACACCGTGATTTTTTGCTTCCGGTCTTTTTTATAAAATTTGGAGACATTCTTAACTTCCAATACCAAGTTTGAATTTTTCATATTATGTCCTGATAGCGAACTTTTAATTGTTAATCGAATTTGAAACGATTTTCTGCATAGCGATACAGGGGTTGCCAGACGAAAATAATGCACAGCAGCACCATCAAGCACATCGCCAGACATCCTAATGCTTCCTGCGGATTTTGCCCGGCATCGCTGGCGATAGAGATAAAGGCGCCCAGACCATACGTTTGTAGGGTAATTTTTCCCCAGTTTAATACCTCAGCAGCAATCGCAGTATTCCATGCCCCCCCGGCTGCCGAAATAACGCCTGTGACGATATAAGGGAAGACGGCCGGAAGCGTGAATTTAGTCCACCACAGCCATCCGCGAAGATGAAAAATTTTACTCGCCTCAACCATCTGGCTGGGGATCATTGATGTGCCAGCGATGACGTTAAACAGAACATACCATTGTGTACCGAGCATGATCATTGGGATGGTCCAGCTCCCCAAATTCTGGTGCCACGCCACAATCATAAAAGCAATCAACGGATAAAAGACGTTGGCAGGAACCGCAGCGAAAACCTGAATAATTGGCTGGAAAAAACGAACCAGACCGGGCCGTAGACCAATCCAGACACCAAGCGGCGTAAAGATAATGACGCTAAGTACCATGGCGGCAATGACCCGCCCCGCAGTTAACCCCATCCAGCCCGGAAGTGAAGTCAGATACTCCTTAGGAATAAACAACCACAGCTGATGACCGTAGTAAATGCAGCCAACTACGATTGCCAGATACCACAAGCTTGACCACAGCCAGTTCATTTGGCCCAGAACAGCAAACACGCGATGAAGCCGTAATCCATACCAGATTTTTGGTAATACAAACAACCAGATCCGGGAGAACTGTTTACAAACGTGCTCCAGCCCATGTCCAATCATTGAATGACTCAGACAGTGATAGAACCATGAACTGGGTACTTTTCTGTCACTCACATCCTCATATTTAAACTGATGAGCGTAGCGGACTAACGGGCGAAAGAGTAATTGGTCAAAGATGACGATATTAACGATAAGCGCCAATACCCCGCGAATAACACCAGGAACACTACCATCCTGAAGCGCAATACCGATATAAGAACCAACGCCAGGTAAATTTGTACTCCCATTACCTACTGTCAGCATCTCGGAAGCTATCAATGCAAACCAAGCCGCAGACTGCGATACCATCGTATTCCACAGTAACCCGGGAAATGAGTAGATAAACCCCAGCCGCCAGAATTTCTGCCATGGGTTATAGCGGAATGCATCCGCCGCTTCTACCAGTTCGTTAGGCACCACTCTTAGCGTCTGGTACAGCGTCAACATCATATTCCAGGCTTGCGCGGTAAACACGGCAAATATCGCTAAACCCTCAAGCCCCATAACACTATGTGGGTAAAGTCCCAGGAAAAAGGCGGTAGTGAAAGTCAGGAATCCTACTAACGGTACAGACTCCATAAAGTTGACAAAGGGCAAAATAACTCTTCTCATCGGTGCATATTTTGCTGCCAGAACCGCGAAGACAATTGAAAATAGCATTGAGTAAAAAAGCCCGATAACCAGGCGCATAGTGGTGCGCAGAGTATAATAAGGAAGAACATGATAATCCAGTCTAATCACAGGTAAATCACGCCCATTGAATACGCTATGCATCCCCTGCCAACCGTAGATAAATGAAGCAATACTTGCCATAAAAATGAAACAGACGACTACATCATTAAGCCATGAAGTTGTCTTACTTCTGTGTTCTGTCAATGAATACATAATAAGAGTCTCCGCTCATCAATTCACGCACAGAAAATACCATTCACTGGACGCAAATGAATAATTTAAGATGGAATTTAAAACTCCAAACAGCCACAGAGGTACCCCGTTTTATCCGATCCTCTGTGGCGTATTATGAATTAAGGCAGCAGCGTATTTATATAATCTATAACAGCACGCTGTCTTTTTTTTGCTAATTTATGCAAGATACGACTAACGAGACTTTTCCTGCCCGGGAAGGTTTTATGAATGAAGAAAGGTGATGAATTCCGCGGTGGTTGGCAGACATTCGCCAACGCTGAAAAAGGAATAGTGCTATCAACATCAATTAAAAACATATAACGTTTGGTTGTGAGCAACATGCTACACCTCATCTAAGTGCATAAAATGAAAGGTCATTCTCGACAGTTTTAAGGCAACTGTAATGACTACCTCCATTGCATCCACCTAATTTCAATGCAGATAGTCAGCCTGTAGCTAGCCCTCTCGATGGAGGCTCATCAGAAATGTTGAGTGTCATATCATGTCTCCTCATGAAGATACTGGATTAATTAAGCGGTATCTGGATATTATTGATAAGCACACCGCACTACCTCAATGCTAATGTTATAGCGCAATCTCATGTTCCAGGTAAGATTGCTTCCCATCGGGACCGGCAAGCAGCGCCAGCAATTTTTCGCTAGTTTGCCTTGTTATTGATTGTAGAGTAACTGCTCAATGTCCGACTCCTGTTTTAAAGATGTCCTATTATAACTATGCATCCTCATTCGTAAATAAAAGAATCACTTCTGGTTATGAACTGTTTAGCTATGACAAAATAATAATCCATGTATCCAAATAATACGAGATGTTCATTTTGATATATATATTTCCATTGTCACTGAATAATGGTTGTCGGCTAAATTTAATTACAGGGATAAACGTAATGACACATGATTTCATCGAATATCGAGGAGATAGAAAAGTTAGGTAAAGTTGAAAATAATCGCACAATATCTTACATAATCAGGCTTTATTGCCCGCGGAAACTATCATACTTTTATCCATCAAGGTATTTTAAAGAGGAAATTAACATGACGGATAAAATAAAGATTTCACGCCGGAACTTCTTGTTAGGATCTGGCGCCATTACGGCCGCAACCTTAGTCACCGCACCAGAAACATTAGCAAAGAATTTAGCGCCCTCCCCCGTAGCTGATAATCTCACCCACCAACAAGAGGAGGTATTATCCAAAAATTATCGTTATCATTTTAGTGGAAAGCTGCCTGATCAAATCCCCGAAGGCTACAATATTCTACTTATCACATCAGATCAGGAGCGTTATTTTGATCCATATCCGTTCCCCGTACCTGGACGTGAGCGCTTAATGGCATCAGGCACCACATTCACTAACCATCATATTTGCAGTAGTGTTTGTACGCCATCGCGCTCGGTGTTATATACCGGTTTACATATGCCAGAAACCAAAATGTTCGATAATCCTGGTTTCCCGTGGATGCCGGATAGCCTTGACCCTGAATTAGGCACCATTGGTAATATCATGAGTGACATGGGCTATTATCCTGCCTATAAAGGGAAATGGCACCTAAGTACTTTAATGGAAGATCCAGTAACCAAAAACACTGATGGAAGTACTGATCTCGGCATGATACCCAGGATCAAACTACATGAAATTATGGAAGGATATGGTTTTCACGACTATACCGGAATTGGTGACATTATTGGGCATAGCCATGGCGGTTATTTATACGATGAACTCACTGCTGCAGAAGCGATAAACTGGTTGAGAGATAAAGGTAGTGAAATGCAATCTAATAATAAGCCGTGGTTTCTGGCAGTCAACCTGGTTAACCCTCACGACACGATGTACATAGATACAGACAGTGACACCGATACAAACCAATGGCACGGCGCTCTGATTCTCAACAGTAACTCTTCAACACCAAATAAAGCACCACAAAATACGATTTATCTGGACTCATGGCCCGAGGTTCCGCTCGCCCCCTCCAGACACCAGGCGTTCAGTGAGCATGGCAGACCACCAGCGCATCTTGAGTATCAACTATGTAATGGTTTAATGGTTGGAAATATTGCCGATCAGGATCGGCGCTGGCGAATTCTCCAGGATTACTATTTTAACTGCATTCGGGATAACGATACTCATTTGGTCAGGATCCTCGATGAACTAGATGCGTTAAATTTAACGAAAAATACTATCATTGTTTATACCGCCGATCATGGTGAGTTATGTGGCGCTCATCAGATGAACGGCAAAGGTACTTGTACCTATAAAGAGCAAGTTCATGTGCCAATGATAATCAGTCACCCTGCATTTCCTGGTGGCAGAAAATGTTCATCGCTCACTTCCCATGTAGATATCGCTCCCACCCTGGTTGGCTTGACGGGCAAAGCAAACAAAGCCAAAAGCCTTACACTGAAAAACCGTAAAGGATATGACTTTAGTACACTTTTATTTAATCCAGAATCATCTCCCATTGATGCTATGAGAAAAGGCATTTTATATTGCTACGACATGCTGTTATTTTCTGATGCGACCTATATTGGCAATATGTTTAAAATCATTAGAAATGAAACGTTAAGTAAAGAAGAAAAGCAACAACGTTTTTCTGTACTGTCCCCTGACCTCAGAAAAAGAGGTGGCGTCCGGATGATCTTCGATGGACGATATAAGTTTACACGCTATTTTTCATTACAGCAGCACCATACGCCTCAGACCCCGGATGCACTTTTTAGCCTTAATGATATTGAGTTATATGACTTGAAGACGGATCCCCATGAAATGAACAATCTGGCAAATAATCACCAAAACGTATCCCTAATTTTGAGCATGAACGAAAAATTGAATGCATTGTTCTCAAACGAAATCACAGGAAAAGACGACGGAAGCTGGATCCCTCCCCTTCATGGTATCCGCTGGGATCTCGATCCTGAAAGAGTTCGTCGTTTAATAAGAGATTAATTTTAATTGAGATGAAAACATCATGTATCGTCAATGTCATGTTATGGCTAAACCCGGTGGTGCGAAATGCAACATCGATTGTAAATATTGCTTCTATCATGAAAAGCAGTCGTTATATCCACAGCGTAAGCAGCACTGGAAAATGTCAGAAGAGACTCTGGAGGAGTATGTTAAGCAGCACATCGCGGCACAACACTCCCATCCGGTGACGTTCTCCTGGCAAGGCGGTGAGCCCTTGCTCTTAGGGCTTCCCTTTTTTAAGCGGGTTGTCGAACTCTGTCAGCGCTATGGTCAAGGGGTGAAGATAACGCACACGTTGCAGACCAACGGGATACTGCTTAACGAAGAGTGGGCAACCTTTCTCGCACAGCACCGTTTTATGGTTGGGCTCTCTGTTGATGGGCCCGAAACTCTCCACGATCGTTACCGCATCAGTCATTCGGGGAAAGGTAGCCATCGATTTGTGATGAAAGCATTATCGCTGCTGCATCGCTTCCAGGTCGATTTCAATACGCTGACGGTAGTGGGACACCATAATGTCGCCCACGCCGGTGAGGTCTATGAGTTTCTTAGGCATAGTGGTTCACGCTACATGCAATTCATTCCGCTGGTTGAACGAGTGAGTACAGAAGCAAACCCACGACTCAAATTGGTAACACCCGACGAACGGAAAGCGCGTCTGGCCCCATGGTCAGTACCTTCGAAGCAGTACGGCGAGTTTCTGAGTCAGGTATTTGACATCTGGATCCGCCGGGATATTGGCCAGATTGCGGTGCAAATGTTTGATGTCGCCATTGCGGCCTGGACTCGACAACCAGCCGTACTATGCGTTCATGCGGAGACCTGTGGACATGCTTTTGCATTAGAGGCGAATGGCGATCTGTACAATTGCGATCACTATGTCTATCCGCAACATCTTCTTGGTAATATCCATCATGATAGTATTGATGCAATCAATAACAGTGAAGCCGCCATGGCGTTTGGTCTGGCCAAAAAGTTAACCCTCACCGATGACTGCAAAGTCTGTCAGTTTCGCTTTGCCTGTCAGGGGGGCTGTCCAAAACATCGCTTTAGCCGGTCGTCATCAGGCACGGCAGGACATAATTATCTGTGCGCGGGTTATCAGCATTTTTTCAAGCATATTCAGCCCGTTATGAACCTGTGGGCTGCGTTGCTGGCTCGAGGCTGTCCCCCTGCGGCTCTGATACAGTATTTGCGCAAGCAGCATCGATTCTCACTTCGTCGAGCGCGGTAAAGAATTGCTGCAATAGTCGAGAGCGAGTTTCCTTGCGGTGGAACATCACCATTGGAATGGTGAGCGTTTCTATCAACGGTATATAGGCTATCCCGGGCATTGAAATCAAACGGGCTGAGGCCGGTGCCACGGTCATTCCGTAACCAGAGGCAATGAGCAGTAGCGCCGAGTCGTACTGCTCTACCTCAATGACTCGCTGAGGTTTCACATCGAGTGAAACCAGTCGTGCCAGTAACTCATCGGCAAGGCTCGGTCTTTTTTGGTTGGTATAAATGATGAATCGTCCCCCGTTAAACGTGGCCAGTGAAACAGCGCAACCGCGTTTGGCCCGGGGATGTGTTTGTGGTAATACGGCGATAAGCTGTTCCTGATACAGCGTGATTTGTTCTATATCATCAGCAACCACATTGATTCGGCCTATACCAATATCGATATGCCCAGCACGTAGCGCTTCCACCTGCTGTATACTGTTCATCTCTACTACCTGAACTTCTACTTCAGGACACAACTGTATGAAACGTCTGACAACGGACGCTAAATGGGCGTGAAAATTGGCTGAGACAAAACCAATTTTGATTACGTTGACTTCCGGATGAAACATGCGCTGCGCGTAGCCTTGCATCTGTTCTGTGCGCTGCAAAATCTCTTTTGCTTGCTGATAAATAAGCGCCCCCGCTACGGTTGTCTTTAATGGCCGGGAACGCCTGTCGATGAGTTCCCCACCCATTTCATTCTCCAGCTCCTGGATCCGCTGGCTTAATGGTGGTTGCGATATACAAAGATGAGCGGCGGCTCTGGAAAATGAGCCTAATTCCACCACGGTGACAAAATACTTTAAACGCCTTAGATCCATCGAGCCCTCCTGGTTGTAAGAAAATGATACAACTCTATATCAAGCTGATATTCTGAAGACCATAATGATATTTCAATAGCGGACTTTTTTAAAACATACTTTGAAGCTCGTTTAATATCAGTATAAATATACGGAAGAGTATTTCAATATGAAAAATAAAATTGCATTAGAGGAACATTTCGCTACTGAGGATACTTTAGAAGACTCCTATGACTCTATCTATCCAGAGAAATGGCATGAAATTAAATATCATATTCAGGCGGTCGGCGAGCAACGTCTACGTCAAATGGATAACGCGGGTATTGAGTTGGCAATAGTGTCATTAAATGCACCTGCTATTCAGCGCATCCACGATCCTGTTCGTGCTATAGAGGTCGCGCATAGAGCCAATGATGCGCTGGCGGAACAGATCGAAAAACATCGCGATCGCTTTCGTGGATTCGCCGCTTTGCCAATGCAAGACCCGGATGCTGCTACGGAAGAAATGACCCGATGTTTTGTGGATTTGGGGTTCGTAGGTGCACTGGTCAACGGTTTTTCTCAACATGAAAGTGAGGATACCGCTCTTTATCTCGACGATGGTCGTTATGATGCGTTCTGGGAGGTGTTTGCCGCCTTCCAGCGCCCTTTTTATCTCCACCCACGTAATCCGCTCCCGTCCCGAGCGCAGGTCTACCAGGGGCATCCCTGGCTACTGGGGTCTGCCTGGGCGTTTGGCGTTGAAACAGCCACTCATGCGTTGCGCCTGATGGGTTCAGGATTGTTTGACCGTCATCCCGATCTCCAGCTCGTTCTGGGTCACCTTGGCGAAGGTTTACCTGCCCTTATCTGGCGAATTGATCATCGGGTTGAGAATGAGCCACGAGGGTATCCGTGCAGCCATTCTTTCCAGCACTACTTTAGCCATAATTTTCACGTAACCACCTCTGGAAATTTCCGCAGCTCCGCTCTGCAAGTTGCTCTTCAGGAACTTGGCATTGAACGCATAATGTTCTCTACGGATTTTCCCTTTGAAGAGATGCAATGGGCATCAGACTGGTTTGATACGCTACCGCTCAGTGAAAATGATAAATTGAAAATATCTCGTCACAATGCGCTGAATTTATTTAATCTTCCTCACTAATTAAAAGCCTATGAGGTCTGCGTCAGACCTCATTTTAAGTGCGTCTGTTAAAAATTTATTGAATTAATATGTCATACCATGAGATTCACGCGACTTAGGTTTAAAGGATGAACGATGTCAATGATTCGACTGACCGGAGTATTTTTACTTCCCGGGTTATTATTGGGATGTGGCGATCTGGATCAAATTGACATTCATCCGGAACTGAGGACGACGTTGATTGAACGCCCGCGCCTGGAGGTCGAACAGTGTTTGGGTAAGGCTGCGAAAGTGCATCAGTTGCATTTAGTCCACAGCGGGATTCTTCCCGACAATACCGATAAATTGTTGCTCCAGGGAATTCAGCAAAAGAATATTGCTGAAGTTGAGATCAGTGCGAGGGGAAACGATGTAACAGCAGTTGATTTTTATTACCTGCCACACAGCGTAAACCGTTTTGATGACATTGAAGCAATACTTGCGGCATGCAAAAGGTAACGGCAATCGAATTAATTATGAAACTACTCATCCACTCTATCCTGCTCTCCGCACTTTGTCTCTACGCCACTCAGGTCATGGCCTTTCAGAGCACATCGCCAGAGCTGCCTTTTTCTACTGAACAGCCAGTACGTTCGGAGCAACAGATCCAGCAATATGTCTACTCAGAACAACATGAGCCGTTACAGACGACACCGCTGGGAAACTGTCACGCCAGCCCAGTTCCGGGTTGTAACTATCCCTCTGAAGCAGAGAAGGAATAAAGCGATCATCGTCCGGACGGCTAACCGGCGGTGCTCTTACTGTAACGTCTTCATAGTAATCGGGTGAGTCGTCGGCGGCATATCGTATTTTCCATGTGTGATACCTGTGCCGTTACGCTCAGCCAGCAGAGGGCGGAAATTGATGGCCGTTTTGCTAGTTTCTGCCTCAACCAACGTCTTCCCTTGTATCTCACTGTTGGTCGTGTTTTGCGTATCTCAGCGGGCTGGCCTGGCGCCAGCCCGCTCGGTTTACAGCACCTTGCTGAGGAACGCGGCGGTGCGTGGGTTGCTCGGCGCGCTAAAGATCTGCCCCGGCTTGCCCTCTTCCTGAATCACGCCCTGGTCGATGAAGATCACCCTGTCGGCTACTTCGCGGGCAAAGCCCATTTCGTGAGTCACGATCACCATGGTCATCCCCTCGCTGGCGAGGTTTTTCATCACCTCCAGCACGTCGCCCACCAGCTCCGGATCCAGCGCCGAAGTGGGCTCATCGAACAGCATAATCGACGGCTTCATCGCCAGCGCACGGGCGATGGCTACCCGCTGCTGCTGGCCGCCGGACAGGCTCGAGGGCCAGGCGTCGCGCTTATCGCTTAAGCCCACCTTCGCCAGCAAGGCGTCCGCCAGGTCGACCGCCTGCTGGCGCGGCATATTGCGCAGATTCATCGGCGCCATAATCAGGTTTTCCAGCACCGTCATATGCGGGAACAGGTTAAAGCGCTGGAACACCATGCCGACGCTTTCGCGCATCTTGTTGAGGTCGGTGGTCCGGTCGTGGGCGGCAAAGCCGTTAACCACCACCTCGCCTTCGCTGACCGTTTCCAGGGCGTTCATGCAGCGCAGGAAGGTACTTTTTCCCGAGCCGGACGGGCCGATGATGCACACCACTTCCTGCGGTTTAATATCGCAGCTAATGCCGCGCAGCACGTGGCTGTCGCCGAAGCGCTTATGTAAGTTATTAATGTGAATCACTTTTGCCAAACCTCTTTTCCAGACGGTTAACCAGCTGCGCCAGCAGGAAGGTGATCACCCAGTAGACCAGGGAGATGGTCAGGTAGGGTTCCCAGTAGGTGGCGTAGGCGCCGGAGACGGTGCGCGCGGCGTAGGCCAGATCGGCCAGGCCAATCGCCGAAGCCAGCGACGAGTCTTTAACAATGGCGATGGCGTTGTTGCCCAGCGGCGGCAGAATGCGGCGAAACGCCTGCGGCAGGATCACCTTGCGCATGGTTTTCCACCACGGCATGCCCAGCGCGCGGGAGGCCTCCATCTGCCCTTTGTCGATCGACTGGATGCCGGCGCGGAAAATCTCCGACACATAGGCTCCGGCGTTAAGGGTGATCGCCACGATGCAGGAGAGGAACGCCCCGTAGCTGGCGCGCAGCTCGCGGGCAAAGTCAGCGCTCATCAGGCCGCTGGTCACCAGCAGGCCGTCGCGCGGGTTGATAAACAGCGGCACCAGCGCAAAGTGCACCACCATAATCTGCACGAACAGCGGCGTACCGCGGAAGGCGCTAACGTAAAAACGCACCGGAAACTGCACCAGGTAGCGGAGAATATATTTCCACGGCCCGTGCTCGGCCTTCGCCATCCGCCCGAGACCGAGAGTTAACCCCCACAGCGTCCCGAGGATCACGCAGATAATGGTACATTTAATCGTCATCAGGGCGCCGTCCACAAACAGCGGGCCGTACTCCTCGATGATCTCCCAACGGAATCCCGTCATAGTCCTTCCCTAAAAAATACGGCTATCGCCTGGGCGATAGCCGTGGTCACTGAAAAAGGTGGATTATTGCGCTGGCAGCGTCGGCACGTTGTCGTCGAACCAGGTTTTATAGATTTTGGCGTAAGTCCCGTCAGCAACAATCTTTTGCAACCCGGCGTTGATCTTGCCCAGCAGTTCGCTGTTGCCTTTCGCCACCGCAATACCGAAATACTGACGCTCAAATTTGGCATCCGGCACCAGCTTGAACTGCTTCTCCGGGTGCTGTTTGATGTAGTACTTCACCACCCCGACGTCGCCCACCGCGGCGCTGACGCCGTCCTCAAACAGCTCCTGGAGCATCAGCGGGGTATTATCGAAACGCTTGATCGCGGTGCTGTTTTTGCCCAGCACCTCAGAAACCACGATATCGCCGGTGCTGGAGTTCACCACCCCGACCTTCTCGTTTTTCAGGGCCGCCAGCGAATCAACCTGCGAGTCCTGGGCGACGACGATAGACTGCTCGGCCGGGAAGTACGGCGCGGAGAAATCGACCATCTGTTTGCGTTTATCGGTGATGGTGATCCCGGAGATGATGATATCGCGGTCGCCGGTGTTCAGCGTGGCGAAGATGCCTTCCCATGGGGTATTGACCAGCTTGACGTCAAAGCCTTCGGCTTTAGCGATGGCTTTGATGATGTCGATGTCGAAACCTTCCAGCTGTTTCTGGCTGTTTTCAAATTCAAACGGCCGGTAGGTGCCGCCGGAACCGACGGTATAGGTTTCCGCAGCCGCCTGTCCGGCTGCCGTCAGCGCGGCCATCATGAAACACGCCTTGAGCAAATTCTTGACCATGAGATTTCCTTTTTATGCATTTATTTTGCATAAAAATACACACACTGACTTTTATATGCAACCGGAAACCTTCCCGCTGGTGAATTATCTCTTCAACTGCCCCGTTTACCGCCGGATTTACCGATGGCCCGGTGCAGGTCGTTGATTCGTTTCAGGGATTTCACCGTTTTTTGTGGCGTGGTGGAGGCCACCGACAGGACAATCATCTCCAGGCAGACCAGCACCGTGCCGTGCAGCGGCATCCGGCTGCTGTCCCCGCCGCGCGGGACGTCGATCACCACCTGCGCCTCCTGGCTGAAGCGCGAGTCCACCGCCTGGGTCAGCAGGATGGTCGGAATACCCAGCCGCTTCGCCTCGCGCAGGGTGGTCATCCCTTCGCGATGGGGGGATTTTTGCCCCATCATGATCAGCACATCGCCGCGCTGCAGGCCGATAAGCTGCTCGGCGAGGCTGAAGCCCGTGCGGTTCATCACATACGCCGGCAGGCCAATGCGGCTGAACAGCCGGGCGGTGTACTCGGCGAGGATCCCCGAGGCGCCGATGCCAAAGATCCCTACCTGTCGCGCGTCGCTGAGCAACGCCACCGCCTGAGCCACCGCCGCGCGGTTGTCGGCCCGCGACAGGACCTCGCACACCCGCTGATGGCCTTCAAGCACAAAATCAATACTGGAGTTGACGTCGCTGGAGAGCGCCGTGACCGTCGAGCGCATCTTTTCCGCCGAGGTGACCGAGGTGCCGAACCAGCGCTCCATGGTCTGCTTAAGCTCGCGCAGCCCGGCGAAACCCAGCGCCTGGATGGCGCGTACCACCGTGGCGTCGGAGGTCTGGGTCGCCGTGGCGATCTCCATCGCCGTATGCTCCAACACCACCTCGCGGTTGTCGTTAATATAGCTGACCACGGCCCGTAGCCGGGGGGAAAGCTGGTGCGCCCGGGCGCGATAGCGTTCGCCGAACAGATCGACTTTGCCCTTCTCTTTTTTTACCGCGCTTTTCATTTGGCCTCCGCCGGGATCGGCCTGCCGGCAATATGCGACTGCACCTGGGCCACCATCAGAGACAGCGCGGCGTAGGAGTTAGAGATCACCTCTTCCCGCGGCAGCAAAATATAGTGCCCGGTGCGGCAGGCACGCAAAAAGTCACACCAGCCGGGCATCACACCTTCCATCGCCTGCAGCTCATCCTGCGGCTTACCGCCGGTATCCGACCGCCAGGTGGCGAAGACAAAATCGGCGTCCAGCTCCGGCAACTGTTCAGCGCTGACATCAATGCGCTGACCGTCGGGGATCCGCTCAATCAGCGGCGGAAAGCGGAACCCGGCGTCGCGCAGCACCCGGCCCAGCGCATGATACGAATGATGCACCGTGACCTTGCCGTTGTTCGCCTGGATCACGGAGACGCTGTACTGCGGTGGGTTGACCATCGCTTTCAGCTGTTTGATTTGTTCCTGATAGCGGCGCTCAAGGATCGCCAGCCGCGGCTGGGTGCCGGTCAGCTGCGCCAGCTTGCGGTAAATCTCCGGGGCGCTACCCTGCAGATGGTCGATGCTCACCGTCGGGGCAATCTTCTCCAGTTGCTCCACTGACACATGGCGGCTGGGCTCGGTGATAATCAGATCCGGCTTTGCGGCGGCTACCGCTTCCAGATCGATATCGGCGGTGCCAATAAAGCGGATATCACTGTTGTCGAAATCGACACCGGTGAGCTGGGCGCTGGCGCGCAGATAGTGGCTGCCGTCCGGGCGCGTCCGGCCGTGGCTGGCGATCGGCGGCACCCCGAGCTCAATCAACGGAATGGTAATATCGAGATCGTGCATCGAAACAATGCGCTGCGGATGCAGCGGGACGGTGACCGTGCGGCCTAAATCATCGGTGAAAGTTTGAGTTTGTGGGGCGGCGGCGCTGACGGCCCCCGTCAGCAACAGCAGCAATGAGACGAACCAACGCATACTACCTTCCTGGTTAAAGGGCATCACGGCGACGCCAGAGCAAGACAACAAAGAATGGGCAGCCCACCAGGGCAATGACAATCCCAGCCGGGATCTGCAGCGGGGCAAACGCCAGCCGGCCAAGGGTATCGGTTACCAGCACCAGCAAGGCGCCAATCAGCGCGCTGCCGCACAGCAGCGATACCTGGCCGCCGCGCAGCACAAAACGCGCCATATGCGGCGCCATCAGGCCCACAAAGCCCAGGCTGCCGACGCAGGAGACGCTGGCCGAGGTCAGCAGCACCGGCGCGAAAAAGCGCAGCATCGTCAGCTGCTGCAGACGTACGCCGAGGCCGATGGCGGTCCGGTCGCCCAGCAGCGCCACGTCCGCCGCCCGGGCGGTACAGAACAGGATGATGGCCCCGGGCAGCGCCCAGCAAAAGGCCACCGCCAGCAGCGGCCAGGTCGCGGCCTGCAGGCTGCCCGCCAGCCAGATCATCGCCGTCTGCACGTCGCGAACGTCGGCGGTGGTCATAAAGATGCCGACCGCTGCCGCCAGAGTCCAGGAGACGCCGATGCCAATTAAAATAAAGCGCGGCCGCGAACAGTCGCGCGCCAGCGTCAGGACCAGCAAGGCCACCGCCACGCCGCCGACCATTCCCGCCAGCGGCCGCCAGACCAGGCCTACCGCCGGGAAAAACAGCACCAGCGCCAGCGCCACGATGCTGGCCCCCTCTTTGACGCCAATCAGCCCCGGGTCGGCCAGCCCGTTACGGGTGATGCTCTGCATCGCCGCGCCGGCCATCCCCAGCATGGCCCCGCACAGCAGCGCCATCAGGATCCGCGGCAGGCGGATATCAAACAGAATAAAGCGCGGCTGCTCGCCCATATCCTGCGGCGCCAGCAGGGCCCGCGCCAGCGTCGACGCGGGCAACGGAAAGCTGCCGCGGCTGAGGCTGTACAGCCCGAGCGCCAGCAGCATCAGCAT
This sequence comes from Klebsiella sp. w6, assembly GCF_033100215.1. NCBI lineage: Bacteria > Pseudomonadati > Pseudomonadota > Gammaproteobacteria > Enterobacterales > Enterobacteriaceae > Klebsiella > Klebsiella sp. w6. The sequence goes on along the minus strand of NZ_CP136907.1, from coordinate 2,283,074 downwards.
CATGATGGCGGCAATGTTGAGCGCCGCCGGGCGCAGCAGCAGCTGGCGGGAGGCGATAACCAGCGGCCGAAAACCGGCCCGGTGAACGGCGCGCGTCATTTAAAAAACCTCGCGGCGATAAAGATAAACAGCGGTGCGCCCACCAGGGCGGTCATCGCCCCGGTCGCCAGCTCCTGCGGCGCGACCAGCGTCCGGGCGGCGATGTCCGCCAGCACCAGCACCAGCGCCCCCACCGGCGCCGCCAGGGGCAGCGCCAGACGGATATCTTCCGTCACCAGACGGCGCACCACGTGCGGCACCACCAGCCCGACAAAACCGATCGGCCCGGCCACCGCCACCGCCGCACCGCACAGCAGCGCAATCGCCAGCAGACCCAGCAGCCTCGTCTGGACGAGATTAATGCCAAGGCCCAGCGCCACCTTATCCCCCAGCGCCAGCACATTAAGCCGTGGGGCAATGAGCAGCGCGACGCCAAGGCCGATCAGCGCCGGAACCAGCGCCGTCTGCAGCGTGCTCCAGTTCAGTCCGGCCAGGTCGCCGGCCAGCCAGGTACGCATCGCCAGCAGCGTCTGTTCATCGAGGATCAATATCGCCGCCGTCACCGCCGACGCAAACGCTGACAGCGCCACTCCGCACAACGTGATGCGCAGCGGCGTCGCCCCGCCGCGCCCGGTAGAGGCCAGCGCCATCACGCCGCCGAACAGCAGAGCCGCGCCGCAGGCGGCGGTCAGCGGGCGCCCGGCGGGGAAAGCGCCGAGAGACAGGCCCAGCGCAGAGGTCGCCACCACCGCCAGCGAGGCGCCGGCGTTAAGGCCGAGAATATGCGGCTCGCCAAGTGGGTTACGGATCACCGTCTGCAGCAGCAGCCCGGCGACGCCGAGCGCCGCGCCGGTCAGCAGCGCTGCCGCCAGCCGCACCAGGCGCAGATCGACGATGATTCGCTGGTCGAAGTTGCGCGGATTGTACTCCAGCAGCGCCTGCAGCACCGTCTGTGGGGCGATCCAGCGGGCGCCTAAGCCAAGATGCACCAGCGAGGCGGCGATAAGCAGTAGCGTTAGCAGCAAGAGCGCCAGTCGGGGGCGGGCATGACGCCGCGCGGCGTACAGAACGGCGGCGCTCATGCGTCAACGGCCTGGCGGGCGCGAAACGGCATAAAGAACGGTTTGCCGGTTTGCGGGTTAATCGACATCTGCACGTCAACGTCAAACACGCGTTTAATCAGCTCAGGGCTACAGACGTCGTTGTCGCTAATCGTGCCGGCGATGCGCCCCTGTTTGAGGAATACCAGCAGATCGGCATAGTTCACGGCAAAGTTGAGGTCATGGAGCACCGTCACCACCGTGCGGCCATGTTCGCGGGTGAGAGTCTGGAGCAGCTCGAGGATATCGACCTGATAGCGCAGATCGAGCCAGGTGGTCGGCTCATCGAGCAGAATGGTGGCCGTTTGCTGGGCCAGCGCCATGGCGATCCAGCAGCGCTGACGCTGGCCGCCGGAGAGGCTGTCCACCGGCAGATGGGCGAATTCGGCGGTACCGGTTAAGCGCAGCGCCTCCTCCACCGCCAGCTCATCGGCCTCGGACCACTGGCGCATCAGCCCTTGCCATGGGTAGCGCCCGCGCGAGACCAGCTCGAAAACCGTTAACCCTTCCGGGGTCACCGGCGATTGCGGGAGGATGCCCAGCTGGCGCGAGACGGCTTTCGTCGGCATCTGGTGAATGGCTTGCCCGTCCAGACGCACGCAGCCGCCGAGCGGTTTCAGCATTCTGGCGATGGTCGAGAGCAGCGTGGATTTACCGGAGCCGTTCGCCCCGGCCAGCACCGTCATTTTGCCGGTGGGAATGGTCAGGTTGATATCGTCAACGATCAGGGTCTGGCCGTATCCGGCCGACAGGGCATCCAGTACGATCCCCTGCTCTGCAGGTTTCACCCGCTGTGGCATAACTCGCTCCTGCGCCGCAGCGTTCCAGGCCATCGCTGAACAGTCTGCAGTCAAACAAAAATAAATCTCATTCTCTTTTGATCATGACGGGGATAGATGTAGTAGTCAATACTCGCCATTGTCATCCATCCGTCGCGAGCACTACAGCGAGGCTGCGCTACAGTAAAACCAATAAAATCATTTAATATCAATAAAATAACAACACACCACCTCATTGAAAAGACGTGATGACCCCGCCATTCCCCACCGCCAATTTTTTATCTTACATAACATTTACTACTACATCCCTTCATGATTGAATGATTCTCAATTACACATCTGAAGGCGCGTTCAGACGCTAAACAGAGTGCTTTTATTATTCAGGGCAATGATTTTATTGGCTTAATCTGACCGCAAAGGCAGATTCGTTCACGAGAAACAGATAATGACTCAACCCCATGTCGCCTGCAGAGCGTTGCAAGGGCGCGCGCTTTTTTCGCTTCTTTTTTTAGCCTCACCGGGATTAATGGCCGCCGACAATAGCGCGGCGAAAAGTAATAACGACGCGGAAGAGACCATCACCGTGGTGGCCGACGGCGCGCAGCAGAGCGCCACCAGCGGCTATCAGCCACTCAGCTCCGCCACCGCGACGCTGACCTCGATGCCGCTGCTGGATATTCCGCAGGTGGTTAATACCGTCAGCGATCGGGTTCTCGAAGATCAGCACGCCACCTCACTCGATGAGGCGCTGTATAACGTCGCTAACGTGGTGCAGACCAACACCCTCGGCGGTACCCAGGACGCCTTTACCCGCCGCGGCTTCGGCGCCAACCGCGACGGCTCGATCATGACCAACGGTCTGCGCACCGTGCTGCCACGCAGTTTTAACGCCGCCACCGAACGGGTGGAAGTCCTGAAGGGGCCAGCTTCGACGCTGTACGGTATCCTCGACCCCGGCGGGCTGATCAACGTCATCACCAAACGGCCGGAGCGGCAGTTCTCTGGTTCGGTTTCCGCGACGTCCACCAGCTTTGGCGGCGGTACCGGCAGCTTCGACGTCACCGGCCCCATCGAAGGCACGAATCTGGCGTACCGGCTGATTGGGGAATACCAGAATGAGGATTACTGGCGCAATTTTGGTAAAAACAAAAGCAGCTTTATCGCCCCTTCCCTGACCTGGTTTGGCGAGCGGGCGACGGTGACCGCGTCCTATTCGCACCGCGACTACAGCGCGCCTTTTGACCGCGGCACTATTTTCGATCTGAACACCGGCCATGCGGTGAACGTCGATCGCAAAACCCGCTTCGATGAAGCGTTTAATATTACCGATGGTTATTCCGATCTCGCTCAGCTCAACGCCGAGTATCGCCTTAACGACGCCTGGACCGCGCGCTTCGACTACAGCTACAGCCAGGATAATTACAACGATAACCAGGCGCGGGTGATGGCCTATGATTCGGCGACCGGCAACCTCACCCGCCGGGTCGACGGTACCCACGGTTCAACGCAGAAGATGCATTCCACCCGCGCCGACCTGCAGGGCAACGTGGTGGTGGGCGGCTTTTATAACGAACTGCTGACCGGCGTCGCCTATGAGAATTACGATCTGCTGCGCACCGATATGCTGCGCTGCAAGAACGTGAAAGGCTTTAACATCTATCATCCGGTCTACGGCACTCTCGACACCTGTAATACCGTCTCCGCCTCCGACAGCGATCAGCGTATCCAGCAGGAGAGCTATGCCGCATACGTGCAGGACGCGCTGTACCTGACTGACAACTGGATCGCGGTCGCTGGCGTGCGCTACCAGTACTACACCCAGTACGCCGGTAAAGGCCGACCATTTAACGTCAATACCGATAGCCGCGATGAGAAATGGACGCCGAAAGCCGGCCTGGTCTACAAGGTGACGCCGAACGTCTCCCTGTTCGCCAACGTCGCCCAGTCGTTTATGCCGCAGTCGTCGATCGCCAGCTATATCGGCGAGCTGCCGCCGGAAGAGTCCACCTCTTACGAAGTGGGCGCCAAATTCGACCTGTTAAACGGCATTACCGCCAATATCGCGCTGTTTGATATTCATAAGCGTAACGTGCTGTACACCGAGAGCATTGGCGATGAGACAGTGGCCAAAACGGCGGGCAAGGTGCGTTCCCAGGGCGTGGAAGTGGACCTGGCCGGGTCCATCACCGATAACCTCAGCGTGATCGCCAGCTACGGCTACACCGACGCCAAAGTGCTGGAAGATCCGGATTACGCCGGGAAACCGCTGCCAAACGTACCAAAACATACCGGTTCGCTGTTCCTGACCTATGACATTCATAACGTCTATAACAGCAACACCCTGACCGTCGGCGGCGGCGGCCATGCGGTCAGCAAGCGCTCCGGCACCAACGGCGCGGATTATTATCTGCAGGGCTATGCGGTGGCGGATGTGTTCGCCGCCTATAAGATGAAGCTGCAGTATCCGGTGACGCTGCAGGTGAATGTGAAGAACCTGTTTGATAAGACCTATTACACTTCCTCGATCGGCACCAATAACCTCGGCAACCAGATTGGCGACCCGCGCGAAGTGCAGTTCACGGTGAAGATGGATTTTTAAGCCGGACCATGGCGTCGCGCCGGATGTTCATTGCCGGGCGGCGCTGCGCTTGCGCCGGCCTGCAACTGCATGGCCTGCAGTCCTTCCCCTTCCTGTCGAGTTCGTAGGCCCGGTAAGGCGCAGCCGCCACCGGGCAAAAATGTGGCGCCTGGCGCCGGATGTTCATTGCCGGGCGGCGCTGCGCTTGCGCCGGCCTACAACTGCATAGCCTGGGGTCCTTCCCCTTCCTGTCGAGTTCGCAGGCCCGGTAAGGCGCAGCCGCCACCGGGCAAAAATGTGGCGCCTGGCGCCGGATGCCCATAACCGGGCAGCGCTGCGCATGCACCGGCCTGCAACTGCATGACCTGCAGTCCTTCCCCTTCCTGTCGAGTTCGTAGGCCCGGTAAGGCGCAGCCGCCACCGGGCAATGCGTTCAGCTTACCAGTCCTCCTCCTGGCCGAGGATGCGCAATATATCCTGACGATGCTGCAGCAGTTGCGGGTTATCGCGATGACGGGGAAAATCCAGCGGCAGCGCGAACTCGGCGATAATCCGCCCTGGACGCGGCGACATCACCAGCACCCGCTCGCACAGCAGCAGCGCCTCTTCGATATCGTGGGTCACCAGCAGGCTGGTATACCCCTGCTGCTGCCAGAGGGCGATCAGCTCCCGCTGCATGCTGATGCGAGTCAGGGAATCCAGCTTACCCAACGGCTCGTCGAGCAGCAGCAGGCGCGGTTCGTTCAATAAGGCGCGCGCCAGCGCCGCACGCTGCGCCATCCCCCCGGACAGCTGCCGCGGCCACGCCTCGCTGAAGGCCTGCAGCCCGATGCGGTCAATCAGCGCGTCGGCCTTCGCCTCCAGCCCCTTTTTGCCCTGTGCCTGCGGGCCCAGCAGCACGTTCTGCCGTACCGTCAGCCATGGGTAGAGCGTCGGATCCTGAAACACAAGGATCCGCTCCGGCCCCGGGGCGCCGGGCGCCGCACCGTCGATCTGCATCTGTCCGCTCTGCGGCGCTTCCAGCCCCGCCAGCAGCCGCAGCAGGGTTGATTTGCCGCAGCCGGAAGGGCCCAGCAGCGCCACGCTTTCCCCTGGGCGCAGCTGCAGACTGATATTCTCCAGCACCGGTACCGTCTGTTTGCCAAGCGTAAACGCATGATGAAGATGGCTGATGGATACCGCCGCGCCGCGCGCTATCGCCGGCGAATCTGGCGTCGCTGTTACCATTGCATTCCTCCTCGCTGCCAGCTCAGCAGCCGGTCACGCAGCATAAATAATCCGCTTATCAGGCCGGAGCATAACAACGCCATTACCAGCAGCGCGGCGTACATATTCGGATAGGCCGCCCAGCCCTGGGCCCACTGGAGGTAAAAGCCGATCCCCGACTTCACCCCGACCATTTCGGCGACAATCAGCACCGAAAACGACGCGCCGAGCCCCATAAACAGGCCGACAAAGACGTTCGGCAGCGCGGCGGGGATCGCCACCCGCAGGATCAGGAAACGCTGGCTGGCGCCGAGGGTCCGCGCCACGTCGTACCACGCCTTATCAATGCCCATCACTCCGGACCAGGTCAGCACCGTGACCGGGAACCAGGTGCTCAGCGCGATCAAAAACACGCTGGCGCCGAAGCTCGAGGGAAAAATAAACAGGCACAGCGGCAGCAGCGCGGTGGACGGCACCGGGCCCAGCAGACGTAACACCGGATGCACCCAGTAGCCAATCCGTTGCGACCAGCCGATGGCCAGACCGGTGATGAACCCGCTGCTGGTGCCCAGCAGCACGCCGAGCCCCAGCAGCCCCAGCGAGTGCAGCAGGCTGTCGAGCAGGCGCGGCCAGTCGTCGTGCAGTACTTCGATCAGCGCCTGCGGCGGCGCGAAAAACGGCACCGGCAGCACGGCGCTCTTGGCGGTCAGCCCTTCCCAGACAGCAAACAGCACCGGCAACAGCGCCAGCCACTTGCCGGCATGCCGCACACGCGCGCCGCGCGCTCGCCAGTAGCGATAGCTCAGCGCCAGCAGCAGTAATCCACTGCCGAGGGTGAATTGCGCCAGCGCCCACCCTTCGCTAAACGGCCAGCGCCGCCCGGCATCGGGCCAGGTCAGAGTAAACAGACCGCCCAGCAGCCACAGCGCGGCGGCCAGCAGCCCTTCTCCCCATAGCGGCGCGCGGCCGGTGGGGCGCGCCAGAGCCTGCTCAGGCGAATACGTTGGCATAGATACTCTCCGCGAACTGATGGGGATCGGTACCCGGCTTGATCACCTGCACCCGCTGCAGGTCGACCGCGTACTGCGTCAGCTCTTTCACGAATGCTTCGCCCACCGCATGATGGCCGTGGCCCTGCCCGTGCAGGATGCCGCTCACCTCCGCTTCACTGGTGTTCAGGGCATGGGCGAGGAAGGATTGCGCCACGCTTTCCGGATGCGCAGCGGCATAGCTGTGCGCCTCAAGGATCGCCTGGGTGAGCGCGGCGGCGGCCGGTTTATGGTCCCGCGCCAGGCTCCCGCTCACCCCCAGCACGCAGCAGCTGAGGTTGGCATAATCCCCGGTCATATTGCTGGCGATCAGCTGATACTTGCCGGTCTCCAGCAGACGATAGCTGAATGGCTCGCTGCCGCTGATGGCGGCGATTTCGCGCTTGTCCAGCGCCACGCTGAGCAGATCCGCCGGGTAGACTTTCCACTGCACGTCGCTGATCGGGTCGATACCGTGGCGCTTAAGCAGAATGGCGAAGAAGTTTTTATCCGGCCCGGCCATATCAGTGACGCCGATGGTTTGTCCCTTCAGGCTCTCGAGGCCGCCGAACGGCGAGTCTTTGGCCGTCAGCAGGTTCAGACAGCCGCCGTGGGTTCCGGCGGTGAGCTTGACGTCAAAGCCCTGCTCCAGCGCCTTCAGCCAGCGCAGCGCCATCCCCACCCCGGCGTCGGCCTTACCGGTGGCGATCGCCTCCAGCAGTACATCGGTGGAGTTGCCGAAGTTAACAAACTCAACGTCGAGGTTATATTTACTGAAAATCTTCTGCTGCTCGGCGACGGCGACCGGCGCAAGGCATACCGCGCTTTTATTGATCGCCAGCTTGATCTTGTAGGGCTCTGGCAGGCGCAGCGCCGGATGGGCATCGCCGCTGGCCATGTCCGCCATATCGTGAGCCCACAGCGGCAGAGAGACCCCGGCCAGCGCCAGGCCGCCGCTGAGCTGTAAAAAACGGCGGCGGGAAAAAGTGTTTCTGGTCATGGTGTCACCTCGGCGGCGGGCACGCTAAAGCTGGGGTCAAAGGTCGGCTTCACGTCCAGCCGGGTGCGGATCAGGCCGTTGGCGAGATAAAAGTCCGCCGTTGCCTGCTGCTGGGTCACCGTTTCCTCTGCCAGCGGCTGCCACTGCGACTGGCGGTTGGCAAATTGCGCGCGGGCGATCTCCGCCGGGAAGCGGATGATCTCCCCCAGCGTTTTGCCGTAGCTGTCGAGATTGGCGTAGGCCCAGCGCTCAGCGCCGGCCAGGCGCTGGAGATAATCCTGCAGCGCGGCGCGTTTTTGCGGATCGTTAAGCGCGGAATCCGTTGCCGCGAGGAAGGTATTCCCCGGCAGCAGCCCTTTGCCGCTCACCAGAATCTGCCCCTCGTTGGTCTTCACCATTTGGGTGGTGTAGGGCTCCCAGGTCGCCCAGGCGTCTACCGAACCGTTAAGCAGCGCCACTTTGGCGTCCACCGGGCCGAGGAACACCCACTGCACCTCCTTCGGTGAAATCCCCGCCTGCTCCAGCGCTTTCAGCGCCACGAAATGACCAATCGACCCTTTACCGGTGGCGATGCGTTTGCCTTTTAAATCGGCGCCGCTTTTTAACGTGCTGCCGGGGGAAACCAGCACCGCGGTCCCCGCCGGGTTGCTTTTATCCACGGCAATGGCCTTGACCGGCGCACCGTTGGCCAGGGCAAAGAGCAACGGCGCATCGCCGATGATCCCCGCGTCCACGGCGCCCGCGTTGAGGGCTTCCGCCAGCGGCGCGGCGGCCGGGAACTCGGCCCACTTAATGTCGTAAGGGAGATTTTGCAGGGCGTTGGCCGCCTCCAGCTGCGAACGCATGCCGCCTTTTTGATCGGCGATACGCAGGGTGATCCGCTCCTGCGCTGTCGCGTAGCCGCCCAGCGCCAGCAGCATCAGCGCTGCCGCTACCCGGCCTGAAAATGATAGACGCATCGTGATTATCCTTGTGATTGAAAGACGAAGTTGCCGGCTGCCAGCCAGGCGCTGTCGCTCTGTGGGGTATGTACCCGTCCGCAGAGCACGTTGCGGTAGTGGCGTTCCAGCGGGTTCTGTCGGCTCAGGCCATGATTTCCGGTCAGCTCGAGCGCAATATTCACCGCCTGAATGGCGTTGTCGGTGATGGTGACTTTCGCCAGATTGGCCTCGATAGCGGAAAAGCGCAGCGCGGCGGCCTGCTCCAGCAGGCTGCGGTTGACCAGCAGCAGCCCGGCGATCTGCCCGACTTTCTCCTGCACCCGTGGCAGACGAGAGAGCGGATGACCGAGACCGGCGGGTACCCGTCCCGCCAGCCACCTCACCAGCCAGTCGTGAGCGGCGTGGGCAATGCTGTCATAGATCGCCGCCAGCAGCGCCGTCTGCCGGTTGGCGAACAGGCGAAACGGTTCGGCCTCCGCGGCGGGTGGCGCATCGGCCGGCCAGACATCCACCGCGTGCTCTGCCGCCACCCGCACGTGGTTAAAAATAACTTCATGGCTGCCGGTGGCCCGCATCCCGGCGTGATCCCAGCTTTTCACCACGCTGATACCCGGGCTGTCGCCAGCCACCAGCCAGGTGCCCACCAGCGGCGGGTTATCATCGCTTCTGGCCCACACCGCCAGCCAGCGCAGCCCTTCAATGCCGGTGGTATAAATTTTATGGCCGCTGATGTCCCAGCCCTCCGCGCGACGGGTCGCCACGGTGTCCGGCAGGCCGCCCCGCGCCGGGGATCCCAGCTCCGGCTCGACGCGCAGGCTGTTGATCAGGCCACCGTGTTCGACAGCATCGTGAAAAACCTGCTGGCGCAGCGGCGCGTGCCAGGCGTCATTTTCCGCCAGCCGCAAATGGTGCAGATACTGCATGCAGACGATCAGCGCTGTCGCCGGCTCTCCCCAGGCGATGGCGGCGATGACCTGCTGCAGCTGGGCCAGAGTGGCGCCCGCGCCGCCGCAGGATGACGGCACGGCGAGACTTAACCAGCCCCCCGTGCGCAGATGGTCGATATTACGCTGGGGAAAGTCGCCGCTGGCATCAAGGCTGGCCGCCTGCTCCGCCATCTGCTGGCGGAGCGCCGTCAACTGCCGGGCCCAGTCGTCGCGCTCAGGATGGATCACGATGCGCGCTCCGCCACCGCACGCCGGGCAGCTTTTTCCCGGGCGATCGGCAGCAGCGCCCGGCCATAGTCGGCCGCGTCGTTCAGCGGATCGAAGCCGCGGATCAGGAAGTTACGCACGCCGAGGTCGTAGTAATCGAGCAGCGCATCCGCCACCTGCTCCGGGGTGCCCACCAGGGCGGTGGAGTTATGTCCGCCGCCCACCAGTTGGGCGATGCCGGTCCACAGACGTTTGTCCACCACCCTGCCCTGCGCCGCGGTGGCCCGCAGCCGCTGGGCGCCGATGCTGTCCGGTTTGGCTTTGAAACCCCCTCCGCGCTGTGCCGCCTGCTCAGTGGCGACGTGCAGGATATGCTCGGCTTTCTCCCAGGCTTCGGCTTCGCTGTCGGCGATAATCGGCCGGAACGAGACGCTGAAGCCGATATCACGCTGGTGTTTCGCCGCTTCGGCGCGCACGCGCTGGATGGTCTCTCCGGTTTGCGCCAGCGACTCGCCCCACAGAGCGAAGACGTCGGCATGTTTGCCGGCGACGGCGATGGCCGCTTCCGACGAGCCGCCGAAGTAGATGGGAAGATGCGGTTTTTGCAGCGGGCGAATGGCGGACCAGGCCTGCTCGGCCTGATAAAAATCGTTGTGAATATCCACCGGCTGCTCGCTGGTCCACACCTGGCGCACGGTGTCGAGGAAGGCGTCGGTGCGGGCGTAGCGCTGGTCGTGGTCGAGATAATCGCCATCCCGGCGCTGCTCGGCATCGTTGCCGCCGCTGATGATATGGACCGCCAGCCGGCCCCCCAACAGGTGCTCAAGGGTGGCGAATTTGCGCGCGGCGAGGGTTGGCGAAACAAAACCGGGGCGATGGGCCAGCAGGTAATGGATTTTCTGCGTCGACAGCCCGGCCAGGGCCGTCACCAGAAAGCCGTCGGGTTGATCGGACCAGTGGCCGACCAGCAGACGATCAAACCCGGCGGCTTCATGGGTTTGCGCAAAGCGAACGATATAGTCGCGGTCAAAGATCGGCCCCACCGGGGCAATCGTTTCGGAAGAGAGGCGGTGGCCAATCATGCCGAGAAACTGAATGCTCATGAACAACTCCTTGCGTCAGGGTAATGGAGTGGCCGCGACAGCGGCGCTGGTCATTACCCTATACAGAGTGTGTTAATGAGCAAAATGCATTTTTATCATATCTTAATATGCTGAATTAGCATTAAACAAAAATGCACAGTGCTTTCAGTCGGATACTGTCAGCTGCTGCACCACTTTGCTGGCGAAAAAGGTCAGCGGCGGCTGCAGGTTTGCCAGATACTGGGCGTGGATCAGCCACAGTGAGACCGCAGGCTGAAAATCGCTGAGATTGAGGACCGCGATCTCGTCCCGCCACGGGCTGCTGGCCAGCGCCGCCCGCGGCACCAGACCCAGCCCCTGTCCCTGCGCCACCAGCGCTATCTGCAGCTGCGCGCCCGCGCTTTCGACATTAAGCTTCAACCGCAATCCCTGACTCTGCAGCTCGCGAATGAGCCCGGCGCGCAGGCCACAACCGTCGGGGTTAAGGATCCAGCCCTGTTCGGCGCACTCCCGCAGGGATGACGCGCGCAAATTCAAACGCCGGCACACGATCGGCACCACCTCCAGGGGACACAGCAGGCGCCCGCTATAGCCCTCGGCGAAGCTTTGCTGGGCCGGCCCCATCGCCAGCATGCCGTCCAGCTCGCCGTTTTCCAGCCGACGCTGCAGCTGTCCGCTCCAGCCGCAGGTGATCTGCGGCGACAGTCCGGGAAACTGCTGGCTCAGCGCTGACAGCGCCGCCGGCAGGGCAATCTCGCTGAGACTCTGCGGCACACCGAGACGCAGCGCGCCGCGCGGCTCGCCTTGCGGATCCAACAGGCTGTAGAGTTTTTTCGTCTCACGCTTAATGCTCAGACACTGCTCGTACACCCGGTGTCCGGCGGCGGTCAGGGTCAGCGGGCGGGTCTGGCGCTCCAACAGCGTCACGTTCAGCTCCTGCTCCAGGCGCTGCAGGCGCCGGGTGATGGCCGACTGGGTGATCCCCAGATATTCCGCGGCCTGATTGAGGGACGAAAACTGCACCGTGGCCAGCAAAGCGTCGATATCGTCAATGCGCATAGGATCCTTATGTGAAATTTGCATATTAATATATGCGTAAATTGCATTTAAATAATATTAACGCCTCTGTTAGCGTTTTGACCAGTCCCTCTCACAGGAACCGCACATGACTGCACCACGACTGGAAAAATTACGCCATTTCATTCATGAGGTAGACCGCCTGCACCGTGAACACCACCAGACCGCCCCGCTGCTTGACGCCGTGGCGCAGCGGCTGGCGGCGCTGGTGCGTTACGACGACTGGCTGCCGGAAGAGTACACCCTGCCGCATCCGCACCATTACCAGCAGTATCTGCTGCATGCCGACTCCGGGGAGCGCTTCTCGATTGTCAGCTTCGTCTGGGGACCGGGGCAAGCGACGCCGATCCATGACCACCGGGTGTGGGGGGCCATTGGTATGCTGCGCGGCGCGGAGGAAAACCAGCGCTACCAGCTGGATGCCGATGGCATCCCGCGCGCGCTGGGCGCCGCCACGCTTCTGGAAGCAGGCCAGGTGGAGAAAGTCTCCGCTGACGATGGCGATATTCATCGCGTCAGCAATGCGCTGGCGGATCGCGTCTCCATCAGCATTCACATCTACGGCGGCAATATCGGCGCGGTGAAGCGCGCCGTGTATAGCCCGGAAGGGCAGCAGAAACCGTTTATCTCCGGCTACTCTAACCGCCATTTACCCAATATCTGGGATTTGTCCCGCGAACATCAAGGATAACCACTATGCCCACCTACGCTTATCGCCAGGCCGCCGGGATACGCCAGGCGCTGCTCGATCGTCGTGAACTGGCGCTGATCGACGTCCGCGAAGAGGCCGATTTCGCCACCGATCATCCGCTGTTTGCCGTCAATCTGCCGCTCAGCAAACTGGAGCTGGAGGTCCGCCGGCGGATACCGCGCTTCACCACCCCGCTCACCGTCTACGACAACGGCGAAGGTCTGGCGGAGATCGCCGTCGAACGGCTGCGGGCCTGGGGCTATCAGGATGTGGCCCTGCTGACAGAGGGGCTCGCCGGCTGGCGCCGCAGCGGCGGCGAGCTGTTTCAGGACGTCAACTCCGCCAGTAAAGCCTTTGGCGAGCTGGTGGAAAGCGTGCGTCACACGCCGTCGCTCAGCGCCCAGGAGGTTCAGGCGCTCATCGACAGCCGGCAGGAGGTGGTGATCATCGACGCCCGGCGCTTCGATGAGTACCAGACCATGAGCATCCCCGGCAGCATCAGCGTGCCCGGCGGCGAGCTGGCCCTGCGGGTGGAGAGCCTGACGCCCTCCCCGCAGACGCCGGTTATCGTCAACTGCGCCGGACGCACCCGCAGCATCATCGGCACCCAGTCGCTGATCAACGCCGGCGTGCCAAACCCGGTCCATGCCCTGAGCAATGGCACTATCGGCTGGACGCTGGCCGGCCAGACGCTGGCGCACCAGCAGCAGCGGCAATACGATCCCTCCGCCCGCGCCTCCGGCGCCCGGGCCGCTGAGGTGGCGCATCTTGCCGAACGGGCCGGGGTGGCGGTCATCGATGAGGCCACGCTGCAACGCTGGCTGCAGCAGAGCGACCGCACTACCTTCCTGTTTGATGTCCGCAGCCCCGAGGAGTACGCGGCGGGTCACTATCCCGGCAGCCTGAGCGCGCCAGGCGGCCAGCTGGTGCAGGAGACCGATCACTTCGCCAGCGTACGAGGGGCGCGAATTGTGCTGCTGGATGACGATGGCATCCGGGCGGCGATAACCGGCTCGTGGCTGGCGCAGATGGGCTGGGAGACGGCGCGGCTGAGCGCGCTGTCGGCCAGCCAGTTGAGCGAACGCGGGGTGCCGGCCGCCGAGGTGCCGCCCGGCCCGCAGGCGGAGGAGATAAGCCCGGCGCAGCTGGCGCAACAGCTGGACGAACCCGGTACGGTGGTGCTCGATTTTACCACCAGCGCCAACTTTGTCGCTCGCCATATCCCCGGCGCGTGGTGGCTGACGCGCTCGCAGCTGCGCCAGGCCCTGGATGTGATCCCTCCCGCACAGCGATACGTGGTGACCTGCGGCAGCAGTCTGCTGGCCCGCTACGCGGTGCCGGAGGTGGCGGCCTTGACCGGTAAACCGGTGCAGCTGCTTACCGGCGGGACGCTGGCGTGGATCACCGCCGGTCTGCCGCTGGCGCATGGCGATAGCGGCCTCGCCGTCGAGCGCCGTGACCGCTATCGTCGTCCGTACGAAGGAACCGATAATTCCGCCGAGGCCATGCAGGCCTATCTGGAGTGGGAGTATGGCCTGGTGGATCAGCTGGCCCGCGACGGCACCCACGGTTTTCGGGTGCTCTAGCGCGAGCGCGCCTCAGGCCTCGCGCAGGATCCACGAATACTGAAAGCTCTTCGGCGCCGGAAAATGGGTCCGGCGTCGGTAGGAGCCCAGCGACTGCGGGGTGCAGTAGGTGCAACTCCCCAGCCATTCAACGCTCGCCGGCGACACTCCCGCCTCTGCGAAGATCGCTTCGGCAAAGGCGCGCAGATCAAACCACAGATTATCGCTGCCGCGTGCGGCGGCTTTGAGCGGATCGCTGACCGGGCCCGAACGGGAATGAAACAGCCGCTGGCGATGGCGGGCCACCCGATCACCGCCGGGCTGGTCCAGCAGTTGCTGATAAAATCCGGCGGAGACTTCGTAACAGCAAGGGTGAATATGCGGCCCCACGGCGATGACCAGATCGGCCAATGCCACCCCCTGCTGGCGAAAACAGGCCAGACTATTATCGACAATGCCGCTGACCAGCCCCTGCCAGCCGGCATGCACGCTGCAGACGAAGCGACCGTCGCGCGAGGCGATCAGCATCGGCAGACAGTCGGCGGTCACCACCCCCACCTTTTGCCCGGCTACCGCGGTAAACACCGCGTCGGCGTGCGGGCGCGTCGGCAGCGGCTGCTGATAATGATGAACCTCATTACCATGCACCAGCTTCACCGGAGCCAGCTCGGCATAGGGAAAGGCGGCGGTTTCGTGGACATCGAGAAAAGCGTGGCGGATGCCAGGGATAGCATTGAGCAAACGGGAGGTGTAAGCCATAGGGACGATAAGCGTCAGGGAATGATGTCTTACCATAGGCCAGGTGACGCGGACAGGCAAGGCGGCGGCCCGGCATTTTTTTGCCAGACCGCCGGATGCGTCTCAGACAATCGCGGCGCGCTGCTGACGATGCATCAGCCAGAACACCGCCACGCCGGCCAGCACAATGCCGGGCGCCGAGGCCGCCATCACCCCGACGGTGCCGGTGCCGAGGGCCAGCATCTTGCCGGCCAGCAGCGGGCCGCTCATCGCCCCGAGACGGCCCACCGCCACGGCGGTGCCGACCCCGGTGGCGCGGATCGCTGCGGGGTAAAAAAGCGGCACCAGGGCATAGAGTACGCTCTGGCCGCCGGTGGCGAACAGCCCGGCGACAAACCCCGCCAGCAGCATTCCGTTTAGCGACGACGCGCTGCCCAGCGCCAGCAGGGAAGCCAGAATCCCGCTGTAGATCAGGAGCGACATCCGCAGCGGGGTGAGCTTATCCATTAGCGCTCCCAGCAGCAGCGTGCCGCAGGCGGCGCCGATCTGCAGAGAGAACATCACCCCCGCCGCCTGGCTGGCGCGGAATCCCTGGCCCACCAGCAGCATCGGCAGCCAGTTGATCAGCATATAGACCACCAGCAGGGTGAAAAAATAACCCAGCCACAACAGCAGGGTGGCGGCGGCATGCCCTGGGGCAAACAGGGTGCGCAGCGGCACGCTGGCCTCCGCGCGCTGAAACGCCTGCGACTCCGGTAGCCAGCGCATCAGCAGCGGGATCAGCAGTAACGGGACCACGCCGCCAATCCAGAAAATAGTCTGCCAGGCCACGGCGAGACCGGAAAAGCCCAGCGCTGCCGCCAGCGCGGCGCCAATGGGTACGCCGCAGTACATCAGGCTTACCGCCCGGCCGCGGAAGCGTGAGCCAGCGGCTTCCGAGGTTAAGGCAATCAGGTTAGGCAATGCCGCCCCGAGCCCGACGCCGGTGAGCAGGCGCGCCAGCAGCAGCGTCGGGAAGCTCCATGCCACCGCAGTGGCCAGCGAGAACAGGCCAAACAGCAGCACCGACCCCAGCAGAATGCGCTTGCGCCCGTGGCGGTCCGCCAGCATGCCGCCCACCAGCGCGCCGGGCAGCAGGCCGAGGATCCCGGCGCTGAAGATCCAGCCCATCTGCATTTTATCCAGCGCAAAGGCCTGCGCCATGCCGACGGCGGCGATCCCCGCCGCCTGCAGATCCAGCCCTTCCATCAGGGCCACCATAAAACAGAGCCCGATGGTAACCACCAGGCGCGAGGGGTTTGCAGTCGTTATCTTGGTCATAGGGTACCTTGGCGATAGCCGAACAAACGGAGCAGGTGACTGGCGGCTGATGCTTTGTCAGCCGCACGTTTTTCGTTATTTATTGCGGTTAAGCAGATCCAGTGCGACGTCGACGATCATATCTTCCTGGCCGCCGACCATCCGCCGCTTGCCCAGCTCGACGAGAATATCCACCGCGCTGAGGCCATAGCGCTCGGCCGCCGCTTCGCTGTGGCGCAGAAAGCTGGAGTAGACCCCGGCGTAGCCCAGCGCCAGCGTTTCACGGTCGACACGCACCGGGCGGTCCTGCAGCGGCCGCACCAGATCATCGGCCGCGTTCATCAGGGCGTAGAGATCGGTGCCATGCTGCCAGCCGAGCTTGTCGGCGGCGGCAATAAATACCTCCAGCGGCGCATTGCCCGCCCCCGCCCCCATCCCGGCCAGGCTGGCGTCAATGCGATCGCACCCCTCTTCCACCGCGACGATCGAGTTCGCCACCCCGAGGCTCAGGTTATGGTGGGCATGCATCCCGGTGGCGGTCTCCGGCTTCAGCACCGCCTTCAGGGCACGGAAACGGTCGCGAATGTCGTTCATGTTCATCGCCCCGCCGGAATCCACCACATAGATACAGGTCGCGCCATAAGATTCCATCTTCAGCGCCTGCTGCGCCAGTGCCTGCGGGGAGAGCATATGGCTCATCATCAGAAAACCGACGGTGTCCATTCCCAGCTCGCGGGCAAAGGCAATATGTTGCGCCGCGACGTCCGCTTCGCTGCAGTGGGTGGCGACCCGCACCACCCGCGCTCCGGCCTGATACGCCGCTTTCAGATCGTGCAGCGTGCCGATGCCCGGCAGCAGCAAGGTGGCGATTTTCGCCTGGCTGACCGCCTCCGCCGCCGCTTCAATCCACGCGATGTCGCTGTGAGCGCCAAAGCCGTAGTTGAAGCTGGATCCCTGCAGGCCATCGCCATGGGCCACTTCGATGGAGTCGACCCCAGCCTTATCCAGCGCGCCGGCGATCTGCTGCACCTGCGCCAGGGAATACTGGTGACGAATGGCGTGCATGCCATCGCGCAGCGTCACGTCCGAGATATAAAGTTTTTTACCGTTCATGCTGTCGCTCCCGCCGCGCTGTGCATTGCCCCGGCCATTTGCTCCGCCGTCGCCAGCGCCGCCGAGGTCATAATATCGAGGTTGCCCGCGTACGCTGGCAGATAGTGCGCCGCCCCTTCCACTTCGAGGTAAACCGCGGTTTTCAGGCCGGAAAAACAGCCGACGCCGGGCAGGTTGACCGGCTTATCCTCGGGGATAACCTCAAACTGCACCTGCTGCTTCAGCCGGTAGCCTGGGACGTAAGCCTGCACTGCCGCCGCCATTTCGGCGATCGAGGCGGCAATCGCCTCCTGCGACGCCAGCTCGCTCAGTACGTAGACGGTATCGCGCATCATCAGCGGCGGCTCCGCCGGGTTCAGTACAATAATCGCTTTGCCCTTGCCCGCGCCGCCGACTTTTTCAATCGCCTGCGAGGTGGTTTCGGTAAATTCGTCAATATTGGCCCGCGTGCCCGGTCCGGCGGATTGGCTGGCGATCGAGGCCACGATCTCCGCGTAATGCACCTTCGCCACTCGCGAGACCGCGGCGACCATTGGGATGGTCGCCTGCCCGCCGCAGGTCACCATATTGACGTTGCCCTGATGGAGATTGGCCGCGAGGTTGACCACCGGTACGCAGTACGGGCCAATCGCCGCCGGCGTCAGGTCGATGACGCGGATCCCCGGCTTCGCTTCGCGCAGCGCGGCATCGTTTTTGATGTGCGCCCCGGCGCTGGTGGCGTCAAAAACAAAATCGATGTCGGCAAATTCCGCCATCTGCATCAGGCCGCCCACCCCTTCGTGGGTGGTCGCGACGCCCATGCGCCGGGCGCGGGCCAGGCCATCCGACTGCGGGTCGATGCCGACCATCACCGCCATCTCCAGATGCTGGCCGTGGCGCAGGATTTTAATCATTAAATCGGTGCCGATATTCCCGGAGCCGATAATGGCGACTTTACGTTTACGCATCACGATGTCCTTCTCCGGCGGCGACGAAACGTGCCGCGACTGAGCCAATACCTTCGATATGGGCGACAAAGCTGTCCCCTTCGTTAATCGCCACCATCGGGCCTAACGCCCCGGTCAGCACGATATCCCCCGCCCGCAGCGGTTCGCCGAGACTGGCCAGCTTGCGCGCCAGCCAGACTGCGGCGTTCAGCGGATGTCCCAGACACTCGCTGCCGCGACCGCTGGAGACCAGCTCCTGGTTGCGGGTCATGTGCATGGCGCACTGCTTCAGATCCAGTCCTGCCGGGCGCTGCGCTGGGCCGCCAATGACGTACAGGCCGCAGGAGGCGTTATCGGCGACGGTGTCGACAAAGCCGATTGACCAGTCGCGAATGCGGCTGCCCACCACCTCCAGCGCCGGCAGCACCCATTCGATGGCGTTATACAGCTCATCAAAGGTGGTATCGGCATGCGGCAGATCCTGCTTCAACACCAGGGCGATCTCGGCTTCCACTTTGGGCTGCAGCACGCGGCCAAACGGCACCTCGGCGTTGTCGCCGTAGCACATGTCGGCAAACAGAGTGCCGAAATCCGGCTGGTTGACCCCCAGCTGCTGCTGCACTTTGGGATGGGTCAGGCCCACCTTGCGGCCCACTACCCGCCGGCCATGGGCCACGTGGTGCTGGACGTTCAGACGCTGGATGGCATAGGCGGCGTCGGCATTGTCGACGCCGAGGATATCGCGCAGCGGGGCGATCGCCTGGCCGGTCTGTTCCGCGTCGCGCAGCTGCCGGGCCAGCGCGTCAAGAGAAAAAGTCATCATTTACTCCTTAAGCCCGTGCGAGGAAATTGAGCACCAGCTGATTAAAACTGTCGGCATGTTCCCACTGCGCCCAGTGGCCGCAGTCGCGGTAAATATGCAGTTCCGAACCGGCGATCCCAGCGAGCAGGCGCAGCCCGGCGTCCATCGGCACGAAGCGGTCGTTGCGTCCCCAGACGATCAGGGTTGGCGCGCTGATTTCGCCCAGCCGCGGGCCAAAGTCAGGAAACTGCTTCGGGTTGGCTTCGAGGCTCTTGACGAAGTTGTCCAGATGGTCGCGGCGCGACAGCATATTGTTGAGACGCGCCTCGAACAGCGCCTCGGTGAGGTCGCGGGTGTCGAAGACGAAGATGCTCATCATCTTCTTCAGGTTTTCTATGGTCGGCTCGCGGTACAGGGCGTTCAGCAGCTTGATGCCCTCCGTCGGCATCGGCGTAAACAGGCTCATGCCGCCGGTCCCCCCGCCCATCAGCACCAGCTTCGCCACCCGCTCCGGCCAGCTCAGAGTGAAGGCCACCGCGCTATGGCCGCCCATCGAGTTGCCCAGCAGATGGACTTTATCGATCCCCAGCTGATCGACCACGCTTTTCAGAATCCGGGCGTTGAGGTCCGAACGCGAGCCGCTGTTGACGATAGCATCGCTTTTGCCCCACCCCGGACAGTCGAGGAGCAGCACGCGATAGCCCGCCTCGACCAGCGGGTCAATGTTACGGCTGAAGTTGGCCCAGCCGGTGGCCCCCGGCCCGGATCCGTGCAGCATGACCACAGTCTCTTTCCCGTCGCCGCAGTCATTGATATGGATGCGCAGCGTGCGGCCCCCCTCGTCGACATTGAGGAATCGGCTGGTGGCGGCTTCGGTTTGCGGTTGATAGCTCATGTTAGTCTCCCGGTTAATCAAATCTCGGTGGTGGCGCTCAGCGAGCCGAACCCGGCGATCCACTCGGGGATCGGCCGGTAATAGCGGCCCTCACTGCGCCAGCGGCCAAAAGCGGATAGCGCGGCAAAAGCGGCCACCCAGGTCTTAATTTCGTGCGTCGATTTCCCGGCCATCGTCGACAGCTCGTCGTTGCCGATCGCATCCAGCTCCGCCAGCCGCCCCTGCTCCAGCAGGCTCATAAAGCGGTTGTCCCAGACCGGGTTGAGGGGATGGAGCGAGTGCGGATCTTCGGTAAACCGCCTGGCGGCGTTGATCACCCGCTGCTGGCGCAGTTCGCGTTCGTCCGGCGGCAGCTGTTTGCCACTGCCAAGCAGACGGTCACGCAGATGGGCGTCGGCTTTCGCCAGCTCCGGCACCGGCGGCTGGTGCGAGAGTCCGCCCGAGCCGAGGATCAGCACCCGCTTATTGAGGGTATTGAGAAAGCGGCCCATCGCCTCGCCCAGCAGCCGGGTACGTTGAAAACCCGGCAGCGGCGCGGCGACGCCGTTAATAAACACCGGCAGCACCGGCACACGGTCCAGGCCACCCAGCAGAAACTCCAGCGGCTGGGCGAAGCCATGGTCCACCTGCATGTTGTACGACACCGCCAGGTCGATACCGCTGTTGATCACGGCGTGGGCGCAGGCTTCCGCCAGCTCGGTCGGCACTGGCAGGTCGCCGGCGGCGCTGGCGAAGTCGCCGATGGCGGTGGCGCCGACGCCGAGGCAGAACGGCGGCATCACGTCATAGAAAAAACCGTTGTAGTGATCGGGAGCGAAGAGCACCACCAGCTCGGGCTCGAAAGCGGAGATCCGCCGCCGGGCGTCAGCAATCACCCCGTTCACTTCATCAAGGACCGCCTGCTCCGGGTCCACGAATCCCACCAGCGGAGTGTGGGAGAGACAGTGCAAATAGGCATCCATATCAGGCCACCTTCTCTTCAGTGCGGGCGGTATCCCCGGTTGCGAGGGTCATTTTTTCCGCCAGGGCGGTCAGCTGTGCGCCGAGGGTCTGCGGGATGGCGAGAGCGGCGACAAAGCGGTCCGGTCTGACCACGGCGATGGCGGTGTTATGCTGAGCAAACCAGCTCTTCAGGCGATTTTGCGTATCGCCTACCCGCAGCGTGCCGGGGGCGTTATCCTGCTCGCGATGGATCTGCACCGCCGGCACCACCTGGATAAAGCGCACGCCAATCGCGCGCCAGCGAGCGATCTGCCCGGCGTCGAGCCCCCACTGCGGGTTGCAGCCCCAGCCGATAATGGCGAAATTCGCGCCGATGACGTCGTCGAGCAGCACGCTCTCGCCGCTCTCCAGCGTCACCTGCGGTTGAATAAACATTTTGCCCACCGGCGAGGTCTTGCCGGCGGCGTCGATCAGCAGCGCCCCCTCGCGGTACTGCGGCATCGGCTTAAAGCGCATTTCGAGGAAGTAGCGCTTCACCGGCGGCAGGTAGTTCAGCAGCCAGGAGAGACCGTCGCGCACGGCCCCCTGCCAGCGCTTCGGCGGCGCCAGCACGTGGCCGGCGGTGACCGACAGATCAATCATCGCTTTCGCGTGGTCGCGGCGCTCCTGCTGATAGCTGTCGAGCAGCGCCTCTCCCGCTTTACCGTTGACCACCAGCGCCAGCTTCCACGCCAGGTTGAAGGCGTCGCGCATGCCGCTGTTGTATCCCTGCCCCTGCCAGACCGGCATGATGTGCGCCGCGTCGCCGGCCAGCAGCACCCGGTCAATGCGAAAGCGCTCGGCAAGGCGGGCATTATGGGTGTAGACCCGCTGGCGGATCAGCTCGACGCGGTCCGGGTCCGGCAGCACTTTGCTCAGCAGACGACGCATATTGTGCGGCTCGCTGAGCTGGGCTTCGGTTTCTCCGGGCATCACCATAAATTCAAAGCGGCGCACGCCATGGGGCAGCGCGGCGGAAACGTAGGGTCGCACCGGGTCGCAGCACAGGTAAACGTGCGGGGTGGCCAGCGGGTCGTTAGCGATATCGATGACGATCCACTGATTCGGCGCGGTCTTGCCTTCGAAGGGGACGTTCAGCGTACGACGAATAAAGCTGGCGCCGCCGTCGCAGGCCACCAGCCAGTCCGCGCGCACCGTCTCCCGCTCGCCGTCCGGTCCTTTAAGATTTAACGTGACACCGTCACCGTTCTGGCTAAAGGCTTCTACTTCGCGGGAGAAGAGGCAGCGGACCTGCGGGAAACGCTGCAGGCCGTTATACATCACCGCATCGACCTGCGGCTGAATGAAGGCGTTGCGCCGCGACCAGCCAAACTCATCGGTCATCGGTTGGATATCAGCAAAGCAGCGCCCCTTCGGGGTCAGAAAGCGCATGGCGTGCCACGGCGTGGTGTGCGGCAGCACGTCGTTCACCAGCCCTACCGCCTGCATCGCCCGCAGGGATTCATCGTCAATGCCGATGGCACGTGGGTAATCGATCAGTGTGTCGAGCTTTTCCACCAGCAGCACGCTGATGCCCATCTGGCCAAGGTAGTTGGCCATCATCAGGCCAACCGGACCGGCGCCGGCGATGGCGACCTGAGCGGTATGCTGCACGGCGGGTTGAATATCGGGTGTAGATGTTGTCATTTTCAGCGACCTCACGACTCGGAAACTGCCCGGCTGACAGGCAATTTGTTAATCATGTGTAAACGTATTTTTATAATGGGCTGAGTATAGGGCGGGGGTTTTCGGCTACAATCAAAACATCGCCGAATGTGCACCAGGTGCACAACACTGTTTATAAAGCATTTTAAGGAAGGATTTATGCGTGACGATGGGTCCACTGAGTACAAAACGGTGCGTGGGTTAAGCCGGGGTTTATTGTTATTAAAATTGTTAAATAAATTCGACGGCGGCGCGACGCCGGGCCTGCTGGCGGAGTTTAGCGGCCTGCATCGCACCACCGTGCGCCGGCTGCTGGAGACGCTGCAGGAGGAGGGTTTTGTCCGCCGCAGCCGCTCCGATGACAGCTTCCGGTTGACCATTAACGTCCGCCAGCTGAGCGATGGATTTCGTGACGAACATTGGATTTCTGCCCTCGCCACGCCGCTGCTCGGCGAGCTGCTGCGCGAGGTGCAATGGCCGACAGACATCACCACCCTCGACGTCGACGCCATGGTGGTGCGCGAGACTACCCACCGCTTCAGCCGGCTGTCGTTTCACCGCGCGATGGTCGGACGGCGGCTGCCGCTGTTGCTCACCGCCTCCGGGCTGACGTGGCTGGCCTTTGCCCCCGACGCGGAGCGCGACGCCATCGTCAGCATGCTGGCCGCCCGTCCGGAAGCTGAGTATCAGCTGGCCCGCGAACCGGAACGGCTGGCGGCGATCCTCGCCCGCACCCGCCAGAACGGCTATGGCGAAAACTTCCGCGGCTGGCGGCAGGAGGAGAAAATCGCCTCCATCGCCGTGCCGGTCAGCAGCCAGCAGCGGGTTATCGGCTGCCTGAATCTGGTCTATATCGCCAGCGCAATGACCATTGAGCAGGCGGCGCAGAAGCATCTTTCCGCCCTGCAGAGGGTGGCGAGGCAGATAGAGGCCCGCATGGAAGAGGAAGAAGTGTGGTACGAAATGCCTTGATCGTGATGAGGGTAAATGCGATCACCCATTGCGCCCGGCTTCGTTATATAATTTAATACATAACGAATTTTTCACGCCATTCGGGCCACACCATGTCAAAACACCCCTTACTGCTGGGCCTGACGCTGCTCAGCGCCAGCCTGTTCACCGGCCAGTCCGTCGCCGACCGCACCGTCACCGACCAGCTGGGTCGCCAGGTCACGCTCCCCGACCACATCACCCGCGTCGTGGTTCTGCAACATCAGACGCTCAACCTGCTGGTGCAACTGCATGCCGCAGAGGATATCGTCGGCGTCTTAAGCAGCTGGCAGAAACAGCTCGGGCCGCAGTTCGCCCGCTTTATGCCTGAGATCGGGCAACTGGCGACCCCAGGCGATCTCACCCAGGTCAATATTGAAAGCCTGCTGGCGCTGCGTCCGCAGGTGGTTTTTGTCGCCAACTATGCGCCGCCGGCGATGATCGCGCAGATCCAACAGGCCGGGATCCCGGTGGTGGCCATCTCGCTGCGCCAGGACGCCGCGGGTGAAAAAAATAAAATGAACCCCACCATGGCAGACGAAGAGCAGGCCTATAACGCCGGGCTGGTGGAGGGGATCCGCCTTATCGGCGAGGTCGTCGAGCGCCAGCCCGAGGCCGAGGCGCTGATTCACTACACCTTTGCGGCGCGCAAACAAGCCAATGCGCCGGTGGCCGATATTCCACCGAACCAGCGGGTGCGGGTGTATATGGCCAACCCCGATCTGAATACCTACGGCGCCGGTAAATACACCGGGCTGATGATGGCGCACGCCGGGGCGCTGAACGTGGCGGCCGCCAGCGTAAAAGGCGCCCGTCAGGTGTCGCTGGAGCAGGTGCTGGAGTGGAACCCGCAGGTGATCTTCGTCCAGGACCGTTATCCGCAGGTGGTCAAACAGATAGAGAACGACCCGCAGTGGCAGGCGATCGATGCGGTGAAACACCACCGCGTGTGGCTGATGCCGGAGTACGCCAAAGCCTGGGGTTACCCGATGCCGGAGGCCCTGGCGCTGGGCGAGCTATGGATGGCGAAAAAACTCTATCCTTCGCGCTACCAGAGCATCGATGTGGACAGTAAAGCCAGGGATTACTATCAGCGTTTTTACCGCGTGGCGTGGACGCCAGATGCGCGCTAACCACCATCCCTGGCGGTTGCAGGGTAGCCTGGCGCTGGCGACGCTGGCGATCGCGGTCGCCTCGCTCTGTTTCGGCCAGTACCCGTTAAGCCTGCGCGCCGTTGGCCACACCCTGGTCCATTTGCCGCCAGGTGAAGGGGTGATCGGGCAGATCGTCTGGTCGGTTCGCCTGCCGCGCGTGGTCATGGCTCTGCTGGCCGGGGGCGCGCTGGGGCTGTGCGGCGCCACCTTGCAGGGCGTGTTCCAGAACCCGCTGGTGGACCCGCACATCATCGGGGTGACCGCCGGCTCCGCCTTCGGCGGCACGCTGGCGATCCTGTTGGGCGTCGGCGGTCTGCTGATGATGGCCTCGACCTTTTTCTTCGGCCTCATCGCGCTGGGGCTGATTTACGCCCTCGCCGCCCTGCAGGGGCGGGACAGCACGCTGGGGCTGATTCTGTCCGGGATCATTCTCAGCGGCTTCTTCGCCGCGCTGGTCAGCCTGATGCAGTACCTCGCCGATAGCGAAGAGACGTTACCGAACATTGTTTTCTGGCTGCTCGGCAGCTTCGCGACCGCCAGCTGGCATAAGGTTCTGCTTATGTCCCTGCCCATGGCGCTAGCCGCCGGGGTGCTGTGGAAGCTGCGCTGGCGTATCAACCTGCTGGCGCTGGAGGAACGCGATGCCCGCAGTCTTGGCGTTCCGGTGGCCGCGCTGCGTCGCGGCGTGCTGGTGTGCTGTGCAGTGCTGGTGGCAGCCCAGGTGGCGGTCAGCGGCAGCATCGCCTGGATGGGGCTGGTGGTCCCGCACCTCGCCCGTCTGCTGGTGGGCGCTGACCATCGTCGCCTGCTGCCCACCGCCTTCTGGCTTGGCGCCGCGCTGATGCTGGTGGTGGACGATCTGGCGCGCACGCTGACCCAGGCGGAAATCCCGATCGGGATCATCACTGCCCTGCTCGGGGCGCCGCTGTTTACCTTTTTACTGGTGCAATCCCGGCGCCGGAGTACCGCCCGATGAACAGCTCATTATCGCTGGAAGCGCTACGCTACGGCCACCGTCAGCCGCTCTTCGCCCCGCTCACGCTGACCTGCCGGCCCGGTGAGATCTGGGCGGTGCTGGGCGCCAATGGCCGGGGAAAAAGTACCCTGCTGGACACCCTGACCGGCGTGTTGCCGCCGCTGGGCGGCCAGGTGCAGTGCGAGGGGGGCATCGCCCTGGTCCCGCAGTCGTTTCGTCCCGCTTTTCGCTGGCGCGTGAGCGATGTGGTGCTGATGGGCCGCGCCCGTCATGTGGATCTCTTTGCCCAGCCTGGCGAGGAGGATGCCCGGCGGGTTGAGAACGCGCTGACGCAGCTGGGGATTGCCGCCCTGGCCGGGGATGACTTCGGCGCCCTCTCCGGCGGCCAGCAGCAGCTGGTGCTGATTGCCCGCGCGCTGGTCAGCGCCAGCCAGAATATCCTGCTGGATGAGCCCTGCTCGGCGCTGGACCTCGGTAACCAGCAGGTGGTATTGCAGCTGATCGGCGACCTCGCTCACCGCCAGGCACGCACCGTCCTGTTCACGACCCATGATCCAAACCATGCGCTGCAGGTGGCCAGCCATACGCTGCTGCTTCTGCCGGAGGGCCAGTGGCTGGCAGGCGAGACCGCCGACGTGCTGAGCGAAACGCACCTCCGGCAAGCGTACGGCCTGCCGGTACGTCTGATCCACTATGCCGCCTCCGCGTCCCCTCTGCTGGCGCCGGGGTTTACTCTGCGTCGCTAAACGGCATAAAACCCGCCTCCCGGAGATACCTCTGGCCAACGTCGCCGAGTATAAAGCGATACAGGGCCAGTGCGGCGGGATCCGCCCTGAGGCGCGCCAGCTGGTAATCGCAGCGAATATTCCACGGCGCCGGGATGGTCAGGGTACGCAGATCGTCGCAGGCGGCCAGCGCGGGGCCATAGTGCGCGTAGCCGATAAACAGATCCGCCAGATTCTGGCGAATAAGCCACGCGCCGGCTATCTCGCCCGGCGGCACGCTCAGTGAGTCTCTACCGCCGACCCGCGGCTGCGCCCGCCCGGCTATCGCGTTGCCCAACCCAGGATAGTGCGCCTCAATTCGGGCAAACAGTTGCCAGGTATAATCTCCCGACGGATCGCATCCCGGCGTGGAGGTCGCCAGCTGCAGGCGGGGCGTGCTGAGCAGCGCCAGCCAGTCCAGGCCATCGTTGTCCGGCGACCGCCGGGCGGTCAGCATCAGCTGGTTGCCGGCAAATCCCTGGCATTCCTGCGCCAGACCGACCTGCAGCAGCGCCTGCGGGTGCGCCGCGTTGGCGGACGCAAAAACCGCGCACGGCGCCCCGGCCTCGATCCGCTCGCGCAGCAGGCCGGCAGGGCCAAACTGCGCATCGACCGCCAGGCCAGTGTGCTGCTGAAAGTGCGCCACCAGCGGCAGGAAAGCGCTTCTCAGGCTTCCCGCCGCCAGCAGCGTGAGAGGAGTGGACATCATAGAGAGTCGCTATAAACCGGATAATATAACGCTATATTACCCGGTTTGCCGTCGTGTCAGTAGCGAATTTCCGCCAGCGCGCGCAGCTGCTCAGGGGTGGCTACCGGCAGGTCGAAAAAGCGCAGATAGGCGGGGATCATTTCAAACAACATGTCGGTCCCGCGCTGGATATGGCACTGTCGCGCCTGAGCGGCCCTCAGCAGCGGGGTGTACTCCTGGGTCATGACGACCTCCCCCACCCAGGTGCCTGGCGCCAGACGGTCAACGTCCAGCGGCAGCGGATCGCTGGCCTTCATCCCCAGCGGGGTGGCATTGACCACCAGCTCGTGTCCGACAGGGTCGTGCTGCATCAGGGTGATATCGAGCTGCGGATAGTGCTGATGCAGCCGTCCGGCGAGGGCGTGCGCCACCTCGGGCCGGGTATCGTACAGGGTCAGGGCGCTGACTCTCGCCGCCGCGAGAGAGGCGGCGATAGCCGATCCCACCCCGCCGCTGCCGACCACCAGCGCCCGCGTCCCCTGCGGATTAAACCCTTTACGACGCAGGCCCAGCACAAAGCCGTCGCCATCGAACATATCCCCGGAGAGGCTGCCGTCGGCCTCGCGACGGATGGCATTGCAGGCGCCAGCGATGGCCGCCGTCGGGCTCAGGCGCTGGACCAGATCGCAGGTGGCGATTTTATGCGGCATCGTCACCAGCGCGCCGATGATGTTGGTCATCGTAAACAGCGGCGGAATAAACGCGGCGTAGTCCTCCGGCCTGACCCCCATCGGCACCACCTTTACGTCCACCTGCTGGTCGACGAACCACGGGTTATAGATCATCGGCGCCTTAAAACTGGCGGTCGGATAGCCAAGGTGCGCTATCAGCCGCGTATTTCCACTAATCACCATGCCTTGCTCCTTTGCTTACTGCGATAACTCGATACGTTTGACGTCGCCGAGGATAAACAGATAGGCCACCACGCCCAGCAGCGCGGCGCCGCCGATGTAGATCAACGCGTAGAAGAAATTGCCGAACCCGGCAACGATAAAGCCGATCACCAGCGGGGTGAGGATCCCCGCGAGGTTGGCGCAGAAGTTAAACAGGCCGCCGGTCAGGCCGCCCAGCCCCTTCGGGGCAATATCGGAGATCAGCGTCCAGCCAAGCCCCACCATTCCCTGACCAAAAAAGGCAAACGACATCACCAGGATCACCGCCAGGTCGCTCTGCAGCCAGTTGGCGGTGATAATGCAGCTGGCCATCAGCAGACCGGCGACGATCGGCAGCTTTCGGCCAAGGTTGGCCGACCCGGTGGCCTTGAGCAGTTTGTCGGAGATCCAGCCGCCAAACATCACCCCGCCCGCGGCGGCGACAAACGGCAGGATGGAGAAGAAGCCGACCTTCAGCCAGGGCATATGCCGCTCGGTGGCCAGCCAGGTCGGGAACCAGGTGAGAAAGAACACCAGCACGGTATTGCCGGCAAACTGGCCGATGCTGGCGCCGATGATCTGCCGCTTGCTCAGCAGCTGGCGGACCAGCGGCCAGCTGAACGCCACCTGCTGGTCCGTCGGGGCGCTCAGGCCGCCGCCGTTTTCGATATGCTCGCGCTCCTGCTGGCTGAGGCGCGGATCTTCATGCGGTTCGCGGTAGCAGCGCCACCACACCAGGGCAAACAGAATACCGACCGCGCCGACGCTGACGAACAGCACCCGCCAGCCAAAGCCGTCCATGATCCAGAACAGCAGCGGCGCAAAGCAGGCCAGCCCGAGGTATTCCCCTACCGTGTACACCGCTGTGGCTTTCGCCCGCTCATGCTGCGGGAACCAGGCGCTGACCACCCGGCT
This sequence comes from Klebsiella sp. w6, assembly GCF_033100215.1. Classification (NCBI taxonomy): domain Bacteria; kingdom Pseudomonadati; phylum Pseudomonadota; class Gammaproteobacteria; order Enterobacterales; family Enterobacteriaceae; genus Klebsiella; species Klebsiella sp. w6. The sequence continues at coordinate 2,253,996 of NZ_CP136907.1, read as the reverse complement.
GTTGACCGGAAAGCACGGCGCTTCGCTAATGCCGAGTCCGAAGCGGCACAGCAACAGTGTTTTCAGCCCCACCGCCATGCCGTGGAACAGGGTAAACAGCGACCATAGGGTCAGCGACAGAAAATAGGTCACTTTGTTGCCAAAGCGGTCAAGGAACAGCCCGCCGGGGATCTGCGCCAGGGCATAGGTCCAGGCGAAGGCGGAAAAAAGGATACCCATGATCGCCGGGTCGATCCCCAGCTCACCGGTGAGCTTTGGGGCGGCGATCCCCAGCACGGTGCGATCGAGGTAGTTGATCATGGTACCAACGGCCAACAGCGCAAGGATGCCGATGCGCCGCCGGGAGCGGCGCACGGTGACGGCAGGCTGGGCGGCAGCCGTCGGGTTAGGGCTATATGAGCTCATAGTCAGTTCCTGTCTCGGGTACAGAGGATGTTGTTATTGTGTTTAAAGCATAATGAACCATTTGATTCGGGCTAACAATACTGCATCGCCGCCAGACGGACGGCGGCATTCGCCGCGCCATAGAGCGCGTAACCGGCCCGTCGTTCGGTTAACTCAAAGAAAAAGCGCCCGGCGGTAAAGGGGCGGGTATAAAGATGCAGGAAGGCCCCGCCCTGCGGATCGCGGTCGTAGAGGAGCTGCCGCCGCTGCAGTTGCCCAACGTCCAGCTCGCCGCCGAAGCGCGCCAGCAGATCGTCATAATAATTGGCCGGGATCGGCAGCGCATGGCGGGCAACGTCGGCAAGCTGGTCGCAGGTGGCCGGCAGATCGCGGCAGGCAAAGGCCGCATGCTGCAGCCCTGCCCCCTGGTAGCAGGCGACCGAGCGGGCAATCTGCGTCGCCCGGCTCTGCGAAATATTCAGCGCCAGACGGATATCGCCCTGCGGGCTGCGCACCGCCAGACTGCGCACCAGTCCATACGGGTCCGGCAGCGTCTGCTCATGCTCAAGGGTAAAACCAAACACCGTGCGGAAGAACATCACCCAGTTGTCGCGGCTGTCGGCCTCCATCCCCAGCGCCAGATGGTCGATACCGAGATAATCCTCGCGCACCGTCAGTCCGTCGCGCAGATGAAAATCGCGCTCATAGATCCCTTCCCCGGCCTCGATGAGATAGATAAGGCTACCGTCCGGGGCGCAGATCGCCGGGATCGGCGTTTCGTTCGGCCCGGCATCGCCCTGCCAGGTGGCATACCCCAGCGCGCGGGCGCGGGCCACAATCGGCGCACTGCGATCGACCCGCAGCGCCATGGCGCACAGCGAAACGCCGTGGCGTTGATAGAAATGATCGGCCCAGCTGTGGGGCTGATGGTTGATGACGATCCGCGCCCCGCCGTTGCGCCACAGCGTCACCTGTTTGGAGCGGTGGCTTCCCTCGTGCTGAAAACCCAGCGCCTGCAGATGCTGCCCCAGGCGCTGCGCCTCGGCGGCGCTGGCGGCAAACTCGATAAACTCCAGCCCGTGATAGACCGGCAGCGGCGGCGGTGAAAACAGATCCGCATCGCACGTCGGGAGCCGACGGCGGGTTTGCTCCTCCAGCCACAGCAGCGAACGATAACCATCTTTGGCCGTCGCGCCATTCGGCGAGGCGCGAAAACCGTCATTAAAGATCTCCAGCGACCAGGGGCCGCGATAGCCGCAGCGGGTGATCTGCTCGGCAAACGCCTCCAGCAGCAGCTCGCCCTGCCCGGGGAAGCAGCGGAAATGGCGACTCCATTCCAGGAGATCCATTTTCATGTACGGCGCATCGGCGAGCTGAACAAAGGTGATTTTCTCCACCGGCACCGACGGTAGCGCGTCCAGCGTGTCGCCGCGGGCCAGAATATGGAAGCTGTCGAGCACCAGGCCCAACGCCGGGCTGTCCACCCGCCGCACCCGCTCCCAGGCCTGCTGCCAGCGGTTCACATGGGTTCCCCAGGCCAGCGCCTCATAGCCGATGGTGATCCCCTCTTCTTCCGCCAGCGTGGCCAGCGCCCGCAGATCCGCGACCTGCAATTCGCTATCCGCCGAGCAGTCCGGCTGCACATTGCTGCACAGCAGCAGCGTGTCACAGCCCAGCTCGTGCATCAGGGCAAACTTGCGCCGAGCGCGGGCCATATTCGCCGCAAACTGCGCCCGGCTGGCGCCTTCAAAATCGCGAAAGGGTTGAAAAAGCGTGATTTTTAACCCTAAATCGGCGGCAAGCTGGCGGATTTCCGCCGGCGTCCCCGTATAATAGAGCAGATCGTTCTCGAAAATTTCCACACCCTGATAGCCCGCCGCCGCAATAGCGTGCAGCTTCTCAGGCAGGGTGCCGGAAATCGAAACGGTGGCGATAGAGCGCAGCATAAGGTCCTCGGGTCAACAACTGACGTGAGCCTTGAATATGTATCATTTGGTTCATTTGCGCCATACTAGGTTGCTAAATTGTGATCATTATGTGTATTTTTTGTCACCCAAGAAAAAGGAGTTGCCATGACCGTCGTTGCTCATGATGAAGCACAATCCCTGAAGGCGCGGATTTTCAGCGCTGCTATCGCTGTTTTTGCTGAACACGGGCTGTCAGGCGCCCGCATGGAGCAGATCGCCACCGAAGCGCAGACCACCAAGCGCATGGTGGTTTACTACTTCAAAAGCAAAGAGCAGCTCTATCAGGAGGTGCTGCAGTATGTGTATGCGCGGATCCGCGAAACCGAGCAGCAGCTGGGGCTGGAGAATGTGCCGCCGGTGGAGGCGCTGGTGCGGCTGGTGCGCTGGAGCGTGCGTTATCACGCCACCCACGCGGACTATATGCGGGTGATTTGCATGGAGAATATGCAGCGCGGCAAGTGGTTACAAACCTCGGGTGAACTGAAACCGCTGAATCGTACCGCCCTGTCGATTCTGGAAGACATTTTACAGCGCGGCCAGCAGCAAGGCGTCTTTCAGGCGGGGCTCGAAGCACGCGATGTGCACCGGTTAATCAGCAGCTTCAGCTTTTATCAGGTGTCGAACTTCTACACCTTCAGCAGCCTGTACCTTGACGATCCGTTGCCCGCCATCGACGACGAAGCGATGGTGGCCCACCACTGCGACATTGCCGTCCGGGCGGTGATCCGCTTCGTGATTTCCTGACCCGCCGGCGAAAGACGTTAATGCCCGGAAAGGGCGTGAATGACTTTCTCCATGGCCTCCACGGTGAGCGCCGAACGCTGAATTTTGGCGTTCGCCAGCGAGGTGCGCAGTACGCCGGCAATGACAATGTGTTTCGGCTCCTGTCCCAGGTCTCGCATTTCCAGCACCACTTTACCCACCACGCGGCACATTTCCTGGTACAGCTCGTCGTCTTTGGCTTTATTTCCCATCTGGTTTTGCTCGCACTTTATTATTATCAATCAATTCATTATTGATAGATTTTTTCCGCAACGCAAATTATCCCCGGCGGAATGGGCCAATGGCGCATTTTACTGGTTCATCACGCGAGAAAAAGCGCCTTCCGCTGCCCCTTTGCCTGCCCGGTGATGAAAAAATGTGTTGCGTACTTTTATGCATAACGTGCCGGTTTTGTTACGCGTTTTGTCCATAATTTGAAACGAGGTTTTTATTTTCCTTTTTGATTTCGGCAGCGTATAATGCGCTTCGATTCTTTCTTGAATGGTTTCAGCGCATTGGACTGCATGATAAAACGCATAACACCTTGCCACATTTCATGGGCTGAACCGCCAGCACACATTCTTCTGCACGCTCCGGGGTTGTCACCTATCCTTAGGGCGTGGCTTAGCAACTTTCGTAATACAGGTTTGGCTCCCCGGCAGTGCGCCCGCGGAGCGAGAATTCCATATCCTTCACAACTTAAAGACTAAAACTGTCATGAAAAAGACCAAAATTGTTTGCACCATCGGTCCGAAAACCGAATCTGAAGAGATGCTGACCAAAATGCTGGAAGCCGGCATGAACGTGATGCGTCTGAACTTCTCCCACGGTGACTATGCGGAACACGGTCAGCGCATCCAGAACCTGCGCAATGTGATGAGCAAAACCGGTAAGAAAGCCGCTATTCTGCTGGACACCAAAGGCCCGGAAATTCGTACCATCAAGCTGGAAGGCGGCAACGACGTCTCATTGAAAGCAGGCCAGACCTTCACCTTCACCACCGATAAATCCGTCGTCGGCAACAACGAAATCGTTGCAGTGACCTACGAAGGCTTCACGTCTGACCTCACCGTCGGCAACACCGTTCTGGTGGACGATGGCCTGATCGGCATGGAAGTGACGGCTATCGAAGGTAACAAAGTTATCTGTAAAGTGCTGAACAACGGCGACCTTGGCGAGAACAAAGGCGTAAACCTGCCGGGCGTCTCCATCGCCCTGCCGGCGCTGGCTGAGAAAGACAAACAGGATCTGATCTTCGGTTGCGAACAGGGCGTGGACTTTGTCGCGGCCTCCTTCATCCGTAAACGTTCCGACGTCGTCGAGATCCGTGAGCACCTGAAAGCCCACGGCGGCGAAAACATCCAGATCATCTCCAAAATCGAAAACCAGGAAGGCCTGAACAACTTCGACGAAATCCTCGAAGCTTCTGACGGCATCATGGTTGCTCGTGGCGACATGGGCGTTGAGATCCCGGTTGAAGAAGTTATCTTCGCCCAGAAAATGATCATCGAAAAATGTATCCGCGCGCGCAAAGTGGTTATCACCGCGACTCAGATGCTGGACTCCATGATCAAGAACCCGCGTCCGACCCGCGCTGAAGCCGGCGACGTGGCCAACGCCATCCTCGACGGTACCGATGCAGTGATGCTGTCCGGCGAATCCGCGAAAGGTAAATACCCGCTGGAAGCCGTCACCATCATGGCCACCATCTGCGAACGTACTGACCGCGTGATGACCAGCCGTCTGGACTTCAATAACGACAATCGTAAACTGCGCATCACCGAAGCGGTGTGCCGCGGCGCGGTAGAAACCGCTGAGAAACTGGAAGCGCCGCTGATCGTTGTCGCCACCCAGGGCGGTAAATCCGCACGCGCTGTGCGTAAATACTTCCCGGACGCCACCATCCTGGCCCTGACCACCAACGAAACCACCGCTCGCCAGCTGGTGCTGAGCAAAGGCGTTGTGCCGCAGCTGGTGGAAGAGATCGCCTCTACCGATGACTTCTATCATCTGGGCAAAGATCTGGCGCTGAAAAGCGGCCTCGCGCGTAAAGGCGACGTGGTGGTGATGGTTTCCGGCGCATTAGTGCCGAGCGGTACCACTAATACGGCTTCCGTACACGTGCTGTAATAATTTACAGGTTAATTGGTTTTTTTTAATAAAGCGCCTCTCGGGGCGCTTTTTTTATTCATTGATTAGCTCTTCCTATTAAAAATGCAAATCGGAATTTACTATTTAATAAGAGATTATCTAAGATGAATCCGATGGAAGCGCGCTGTTTTCACTCGCCTTTTTCAGCGATTTTGTCCAATTCGATGCTTCTTTGAGCGAACGATCAAAAATAAGTGCGTTCAGGTAAAAAAAATATTCTCATCCCAAAAAACTTTGTGTAATACTTGTAACGCTACATGGAGATTAACTCAATCTAGAGGGTATTAATAATGAATCGTACTAAACTGGTACTGGGCGCGGTAATCCTGGGTTCTACTCTGCTGGCTGGTTGCTCCAGCAATGCTAAAATCGATCAGCTGTCTTCTGACGTTCAGACTCTGAACGCTAAAGTTGACCAGCTGAGCAACGACGTGAACGCAATCCGTTCCGACGTTCAGGCTGCTAAAGACGACGCAGCTCGCGCTAACCAGCGTCTGGACAACCAGGCTCACTCTTACCGTAAGTAAGAGTTCTGGTAATAAAAATGGCGCACTCTGTGCGCCATTTTTTTTGCCCTCAGCATGAGGGCTACTGGGTAAGCAGGCTGTTGTCTGACGGCGTGTTCTGCGCCGACAGCGTAGCTGGCGCACTCCCCGTCCCCGTGGACACCACCACCGGATATCCCGCCCTTCTCGACATCGCTTTTTTCAGCTGTGCATCATCGACCGCTTTATCCTCTGCGAAGGCGTGAAACGCCGCAGGCAGCGTGTAGGCGATGGTCCGGGTGTTTTCCCCTTCCGTCTGCGAAAGCGGCCTGTGGACCTCGACATAGCGTTTACCATCCGGTTCGACGGCAAACTTCACCGGCTGATTGATAATCCGTACCGGCGTCCCGGTTTTCACCTGGTTGAACAGCGCTTTGATGTCATCGGCGTTCATTCGCATACAGCCTGAGCTGACGCGTAAACCGACGCTGTCCGGCGCGTTGGTGCCATGAATCAGATATTCGCCGTTGCCATAGGCCAGACGCAGCGCGTAGCGCCCCAGCGGGTTGTACGGCCCGGCCGGGACCACCGCCGGTAACGTCACCCCTTTCTCCAGCGAACGCGCCCGAATGCCCGCGGTGGGCGTCCAGGTCGGGTTGGGGATCTTCTGCCCGATGCGGGTGGTCATCTCAGGCGTTTCCAGCCCTAACTGGCCGATACCCAGCGGATAGACCTGCACCTGATTCTCTCCCGGCGGGAAGTAATACAGCCGCAGTTCCGCAAGGTTGACGACAATCCCCTCTCGCGGTACGTCGGGGAGCAGCATCTGGGAGGGGATCAGGACCTGAGTACCAGGCTTCGGCTGCACCGGCGCGATGGTATCGTTGGCTTCGAGGATCAGCATCGCCGCGGTATCGAAATGGCGGGCGATCGCCTGCAGGTTGCGGTCTCCCTCCTGTACGGTCCAGTACTGGTTCTGGCCAATCAGCCGGCTGTTGGCGGGAGGAAGCGGGTAGTCGACGGCCCAGGCGGCCGAGGAGACGCCAAGCGCGCTGAGAAGGGCTAAGGTGATCATCGTTTTGCGTTTCATACTGAGATTCCTTCTTTCGCTGATAAAACGCCAGGAGACTGAACGGCGGCAGGAGCAGAACCCCTACCGGACGTAACAGAATGAAATCTACCTGTTTATTCTAGCTAATATTTGCGGCTTTCGCGCGGATCGCACGGATCATGGCTTCAAGCCCTTGCGAGCGGGAAGGCGTCAGGTGTTGGGTGAGCGCCATTTTTTCAAACCACGGGCGCACATCGAACTCGATGATATCCTGGGCGGTCATCCGATCATAAAGGATAAACACCACCGCAATCAGCCCTTTGACGATCGCCGCATCGCTGTCACCGCGCAGGGTGATAACGCCGGAGGGGTCCTGCGCCATCACAATCCACACCTGGCTTTGGCAGCCCTGAATAATGTTCTGCACGCTATGTTCTTCCGGGCTTAGCGGCGCCAGCCGCTGGCCCAGCTCAATGATATAGAGATACTTCTCTTCCCAGTTGGCGCAACGGCTAAAATTGCGCAACAGTTTGTCTTTGTCTGGTAGTGCCGCCATCGTCACGTCCTTTACCCTAATAATTTGTGGATCCGCTGCAGGCCGGCCACCAGGCGGTCCACCTCTTCCGTGGTATTGTACATCGCCAGCGAGGCCCGACACATAGCCGGTACCTGATACCGGGCCATCAGCGGCATGGCGCAGTGGTGCCCGGTTCGCACCGCGATACCGTAGTTGTCGAGGAAGCTGCCGACGTCATAGGCGTGATGCTGGCCGAGGTTAAAGGCGATCACCCCCTTGCGCTGCGCCGGCCCGTAGAGGATCAGATCCGGCACGGCGCGCAGAGCCTCCAGCGCATAGCGCATCAGGGTCTGCTCGTACTCCGCGATCTGCGTCAGCCCCAGTTGGCTGACGTAGGTCAGCGCCGCGCCGAGGCCAATGATCCCCCCGGTATTCGGCGTACCGGCCTCAAAGCGCCACGGCGCCCGATTCCAGGTGGTGCCTTCCGTCAGGCTGACGGTGGCGATCATCGACCCGCCGCCTTCCCATGGCGCCATCGCCTGCAGTAGCTCGGAACGGCCATAGAGCACGCCGATCCCGGTCGGGCCATACAGCTTGTGTCCGGAGAAGACGTAGAAATCGCACCCCAGCGCCTGCACATCTACCGGGTGGTGCATCACCGCCTGGGCGCCATCCACCAGCACTTTCGCGCCATGCTGATGCGCAAGGGCAATCAGCGCCGCCAGCGGGTTTTCCGTCCCCAGCACGTTGGAGACCTCGGTTATCGCCAGCAGGCGGGTGCGCGGGTCAAACAGTCCCGGGACAACATCCAGTTGCAGGGTGCCGTCCGGGTTCAGGGGGATCACCCGCAGCTCAGCCCCGACGCGGGCGCACAGCATCTGCCACGGCACAATGTTGGCGTGGTGCTCCATTTCGCTGATGATGATGTTATCCCCGGCGCCGACGTTGGCGTTTCCCCAGCTGTTGGCCACCAGGTTAATACCCTCGGTGGTGCCGCGGACGAACACCACTTCCTCCGCCGACCCGGCGTTAAGGAAGGTGGCCGCCTGCTGACGCACGGCTTCCATCCGCGCGGTGGCTTCCGCGCTGAGGGTATGGATGCCGCGGTGCACCGCCGCGTAGCCGTGGCGATAGAATTCCGCTTCGGCGCCGATCACCGCCTCCGGCTTCTGGGCACTGGCGGCGCTGTCGAGATAGGCCAGTGGCTGACCGTTGACCTCCCGGTTCAGTACCGGAAAATCGGCGCGAACCCGTTCTACTGAAAATGTCATACAGTGCCTCCCGGCAAACGCTGTCCAATCCGCGCCAGCACCTGCTCTCTGAGCGCATCGCTGCGGATAGCCTCGGTGAGCTCGGCGGCGAAGGCGTAGAGGATCATCTGCTGCGCCGCCTGCTGTTCGATACCGCGCGAGCGCAGATAGAACAGCTGTTCTTCATCAATGCGCCCGACGGTCGCCCCGTGGCTGCATTTCACGTCATCGGCGTAAATCTCCAGCTGCGGTTTGGTGTCGACCTCCGCCAGCCGCCCAAGCAGCAGATTGTTATTGGTCATCTGGCCGTCGGTTTTCAGCGCGTGCGGCGCGACGTTGATCAGCCCGTTAAACACCGCCCGGCCCTTATCGCTGACGATGGTTTTGTGCAGCTGGCGGCTGTTGCAGTAGCCAACCTGATGGTCGAGCCAGGTGCGGCTGTCGCAGACCTCATTTTTCACCGGCATCGCCAGCGAATTGAGGCGCAGATTGCTGTTTTCACCGCCCAGGCGGGTGCTGGTGTGATGACGCAGCACCTGCCCGCCGAGCAGGAAACTGCTGCTGAAGGCCGAGGCGTCGCGGCCCAGCAGCAGGTCGTTATGGGCGAAGTGGTAGCTGAGCGCGTTCTCAAACGCCAGCTTGATATGCTGGAGGTGCGCGTTATCGGCCACCGTCATGGTCAGTCGCCCGCCGGTGAAGTGCGGCTGCTCATTGAGGCTCAGGTAATGTTCGACCACGGTCGCCTCCGCCCCGCTTTCCAGCGCCAGGTGATGGCGATAGTGGGCGGTATTCAGCGCATCGCCGGCCAGACCGCGGGTGATATGCATCAGCAGCAGCGGCTTATCCAGGCGGCGGTTGCGCGGTACGCGAAGGCGGGTCACCGTCTGCGCCAGGCTTTCGGTCAGATGGAGAAACACCTCCGGATGCAAAGCATCCGGCAGATGCTGGCGTTGGTTATCGACGCTGACCTCCACGCCGCTGGCGGCGAGATCGTCGCTCAGCTCAGGATGATAGCGGCCATCGATAAACACCAGCCGCCAGGCGTCCAGCGGCAGCGCCAGCGCATCACGCTGTTCAGCGCTGAGCGATGCCCCCTCGTCGGCGACAAAGTGACCGTTGAGTAGCGCATCCAGCGGGGTGTATTTCCAGTCCTCGTGCTTACGTGTCGGCAGCCCCAGGCGCAGCAGCTGCTGCAGATGCTGGGTGGCCTCCGCCGTACGCTGGCCGCCCTGCGCTTCAAACAGGTGGTGCCACTGCTGCAGCGCGTTACTGCTGTTCGGTAAGCCAGCCATAGCCCTGCTCCTCCAGCTGTTTGACGAGGGTGAAATCCCCCGACTTCACGATCCGCCCCTGATACAGAACATGGACGTAGTCCGGCTTGATATAGTCAAGAATGCGCTGATAGTGGGTGACAATGATGAAGGCGCGTTTGCCGTCGCGTAGCGAGTTGACACCTTCCGAGACAATCTTCAGTGCATCAATATCCAGCCCGGAATCTGACTCATCAAGAATGCACAGCTCCGGCTCCAGCACCGCCATTTGCAGAATATCGTTACGCTTTTTCTCACCGCCGGAGAAGCCAACGTTCACCGAGCGGGTCAGCAGATCTGCCGGCATCTGCAGCAGCCTGATTTTCTCTTCCATCAGATCCTGGAAGTCGAAGCGATCCAGCGGCTCCTGGCCGCGATAGTTGCGCACGGCATTCAGCGCGGTCTGCAGGAAGAACTGGTTGCTGACGCCGGGAATTTCCACCGGATACTGGAAGGCCATAAAGATACCTTCTCCGGCGCGATCTTCCGGGGCAAGTTCCAGCAGGTCTTTACCCTTAAATTCGACGCGGCCGCCGGTCACCTCGTAATCCTCACGCCCGGCCAGGGTGGCCGAAAGCGTACTTTTCCCCGAGCCGTTTGGCCCCATAATGGCGTGGACCTCCCCCGGGCGCACCTCAAGGTTCAGCCCGCGCAGGATAGCTTTATCTTCGACGGCGACGTGTAAATCTTGAATACTTAACATCTTTTTTCCTTAATTATCAGCCGACGCTATGTTCAAGGCTAATGGCCAGCAATTTTTGCGCTTCGACGGCGAACTCCAGCGGCAGTTCGGAGAAGACGTCTTTACAGAAACCGTTGACGATCATCGAGATGGCATCGTCTTCGCTGATCCCGCGCTGTAAACAGTAGAACAGCTGATCTTCGCCAATCCGCGAAGTGGTCGCTTCATGTTCCAGCTGGGCGCTGTTGTTGCGGCATTCCACATACGGGAAGGTATGCGCCCCGCAGTCCGGGCCGATCAGCATCGAATCGCACTGGGTGAAGTTGCGGGCGTTAGTCGCGGTCGGCATGATTTTGACCAGCCCGCGATAGCTGTTCTGGCTGTGTCCGGCGGAGATCCCTTTCGAGATGATGGTCGAGCGGGTGTTCTTGCCGATATGGATCATTTTGGTGCCGGTGTCCGCCTGCTGGTGACCACTGGTCAGCGCTACCGAGAAGAATTCGCCGATCGAGTTATCGCCGCGCAGAATGCAGCTGGGGTATTTCCAGGTGATGGCCGAGCCGGTTTCCGACTGGGTCCATGACATCTTGCTGTTCTCCCCTTCGCACAGCGCACGCTTGGTGACGAAGTTGAGAATGCCGCCGGTGTTGTTGTCGCCGGGGAACCAGTTCTGCACCGTGGAGTATTTCACTTCCGCATCTTTATGGATGATGACTTCAACGACCGCCGCATGCAGCTGATAGCTGTCGCGCACCGGCGCCGAGCAGCCCTCAATATAGCTGACGTAGCTGCCTTCATCGGCCACCAGAATGGTGCGTTCAAACTGCCCGGTCTTTTCGGCGTTGATGCGGAAATAGGTCGACAGCTCCATCGGGCAGCGGACGCCCTTCGGCACATAGATAAAGGTGCCATCCGAGGCCACCGCGGCGTTCAGCGCGGCAAAGAAGTTGTCATTGCCTGGCACCACGGTGCCCAGATACTTTTTCACCAGTTCCGGATGGTCGTGGATCGCCTCGCCGAAAGAACAGAAGATGATCCCCTGCTCCGCCAGCTTTTCGCGGTAGGTGGTCGCCACCGACACCGAGTCGAATATGGCGTCCACCGCCACCTCGCGCCCTTCACGTACCGGCACGCCCAGCTGGTTAAAGGCTTCTTCCACCTCGCTGGTCAGGAAGGTGTTGGCCCCGGTCTGCTGCACCGCGCCCGGCTCTGAAGCGCAGGTCTCATCGCAGTTGCCGCAGGAGGGGGCGGAATAGTAGCTGTAGTCCTGATAATTCAGCTTATCGTAATGCGCCTTCAGCCAGTGCGGTTCCTCCATCTCCAGCCATGCCCGGAAAGCATTGAGCCGAAACTCCAGCATCCACTGCGGCTCATTGCGACGGGCGGAAATGGCCCGGACCACCTCTTCATTAATCCCTTTGGCCAGCTCATCGGTCTGCAGCCGGGTGAAAAAGCCCTCTTTATAATTGAGCGGGCCGCCGGTCCAGGTTTTGACATCGTCAGTTGCTTCAGTATTACGCGACATAGTTACTCCGCCTGCACCCCAAAACTTTCGCCACAGCCGCACTCGTGCTGCGCTTTCGGGTTATGAAATTTAAAGATTTCATTTAAACCTTCCCGGACGTAATCGAGCTCCGTGCCGTCAATGAACGGCATCGCCTGCAGCGGCGCCCACAGTTTCGCCCCGTCATGTTCAAAGAGCAGATCGTCGGCTGCCGGCTCGGCAATCATTTCGAGCACATAGCCAAAACCGGCGCAGCCGCTGGTTTTTATCCCCAGCCGCAGCCCTTTTTTGTCCGGTTGCTTGCGCATCAGATCGCGAATATGCGCGGCAGCGGCCGGCGTCATGGTCAGTCCCTGCCAGCTAAAATCGGCGGGATTAAAGGTTCCTGCTTGTACTTCCATCGATAGACCTCCAGGTTGGCGCCATCAAGGCATACCGCCATGTTAGTGATAATGATTATCACTTCAACCCATCTGCAGCAGGGGTATTGCCCCATTTAGCGCTTTTTATAAGCATAGACCCTCGCCCGGGGATTATCAGGGTGTGCAGGGTGAACTTAATCTTTTGATTTATAATATGTTATTCTGAAATCGTTCTATATTCGCACGCAATGGTAAAGATGTATCGAAAATACCGATTTATGCAATAGCAGATGACCCGGTTCCTGTTTATCGCACAGCCTGGAGAAGGAAAAGTGACAGTGTCACCTAAAGGCCAACAAGGCCGAGAAGGCGCAGGTCCGGTGGTCAGGATAAGAAAGCGCCAGTCCGTGACGCTTTCGGAAAGCAACAATCGCCGCTCGCCAGGCCGCGATCCAGGGAATGAAAACTGTGATGAAACGGGTAAATGGATTGCCAGGCAGGGTCGCGGTTGGCTAGGTGCCTTTTCTGACCAGGCGGGCGGCCTGAACAAAAACCTCATCTTCCACCCCGTCCCCCTTCTGTCTGCCCAGTCTCACCAGTTCATCCACGATACTCCCCTGATTAATCTGCTTCTGTGTAGCCACTAAGCTAATGACCGCCGCGCCGATGGCCATGCCAATCAATGCCGTTTGTTCATCTTTATCTTTCATGGTGTCGCTCCGTCTGTCCTCCAGAGAAAGGCTAGCAAAAGATACCACCAGCTCAATTTCAAATTCATCTTCTTTACACCTCCCGGAAAACGCAGACGCCGCGCTGATCTCTCCTTCCCCCTGGTGGCGATGGCGCAAAGCGCTGTCGCCTCATACCGGGTCTTTATTTTGCCAGCTTCACGTTGCGCGGAAATAAATAAAAATAACGCGCGCGCCGAAGAGTAAAAAAAGGAAATAACAGCCTCAGCGATAAAACCAGATTATTCCAGCAGGGAATAGCTGGGATGCTAATATTTCATTTCCCCACCGGTTTTTAGAAGCCTATAGTTTTTTTGCCTGCAGAACATCCACTTAGGTTAAAAGACATAAGGACATAATAATGATTGTTTCAGCCCCCAGCGATTATCGCGAAGCCGCTCGTCGCCGTCTGCCCCGCTTCCTTTTCGATTATATTGACGGTGGCGCGGTGGCGGAAAATACCATGAACGCCAACGCCACCGAGCTTGCTTCGGTAGCCCTTCGCCAGCGCGTGCTGTGCGGGGCGGGCGAACCGACGCTGGCCACCACGATCCTTGATGCCTCATGGGCGATGCCCGTGGCGCTGGGGCCGGTCGGCGCCACCGGGATGTACGCCCGCCGCGGCGAAGTTCAGGCGGCCCGCGCCGCCTCCCGCGCCGGGATCCCGTACACCCTGTCCACGGTGTCGGTCTGCTCCATTGAAGAGGTGGCGAGCCAGGCCAGCGGCGCACTCTGGTCCCAGCTGTACGTGCTGAAAGATCGCGGCTACATGCGTAATGCGCTGGAGCGCGCGTGGGCCGCCGGCATGAAAACCCTGGTATTCACCGTCGATATGCCGATCCCCGGCTCGCGGTATCGGGATAATCGATCAGGCATGTCCGGGCCGCACGCCACCCTGCGACAGTATCTCCAGGCCTGTACTCATCCACGCTGGGCAATGAACGTCGGGCTGGCGGGCAGGCCCCTGTCGTTCGGTAATATAGAAGCCTACACCGGCCACAAAATGACCATGGACGACTACATGGGGTTCATCAGCAACAACTTCGACCCGTCCATCGCCTGGCACGATCTGGAGTGGATCCGCGACAGCTGGCAAGGGAAATTAATCATCAAAGGGATCCTCGATGCCGACGATGCGCGCAATGCCGTGCGCCTCGGTGCCGATGGCATTGTGGTGTCGAATCATGGCGGCAGACAGCTCGATGGCGCCATTCCCACTGCCCGGGCGCTACCAAGGGTGGTGGATGCGGTCGGCGACGATCTGACGGTGCTTGCTGATTCCGGGGTGCGCTCCGGCGTGGACGTCATTCGCCTGCTGGCCCTCGGCGCGAAGGGTGTGCTGCTCGGGCGGGCCTATATTTATGCCCTGGCCGCGGCGGGCGAAGCGGGCGTGGCGCATCTGCTGCGCTTATTTGCCGAGGATATGAAGGTCACCATGACCCTCACCGGCGCGACCTCGCCATCGGCCATCAGCCTCGATTGCCTTGACCGCCTCGAACAGGATCAACATCGCACTCATGCGGTGCCGGCATCCTTACCCGCCTGACGCTGCCCGGGGCCGGGCCTGACCGCGTTTATCGGCCAGGTCCGGCAAGAGGGAATTACCCCTGCGGGTGCAGCGCCGGGTGTTGCACTGCGTCAGCCGGGGGCTGAGGTCGGATGCGGAACCAGATCGCGTACATGGCCGGCAGGAAAATAAGGGTCATGATGGTTCCCCCCAGCGTCCCGCCAATCAGCGTATAGGCGAGCGTTCCCCAGAAGACCGAATGGGTGAGCGGAATGAACGCCAGGATCGCCGCCAGCGCGGTCAGCAGAACCGGGCGGGCGCGCTGCACCGTCGCCTCCACCACCGCGTGGAACGGATCGAGCCCTGCCTGTTCGTTGTGGTGGATTTGGCCAATCAGGATCAGCGTATTGCGCATCAGGATCCCCGACAGGGCGATCAGGCCCACAAGAGCATTGATGCCAAACGGCTGATTGAACAGCAGCAGTGTCGGCACCACGCCAATCAGCCCCAGCGGCGCGGTCAGGAAAACCATGACCATCGCCGACAGCGAACGCACCTGCAGGATAATGATCAGCAGCGTGAGGGCGATCATGATGGGAAATAACGGCACCATCGCCCGCGTGGCTTTGCCTGACTCCTCGATCGACCCCGCCGTCTCGATGCGATACCCCGGCGGCAGCGAGTCGATAATGGGCTGCAGCGATTTCATCAGCGCGGTGGAGACATCCGGCGGCTGCAGGTTATCCGCGACATCTCCGCGGACGGTGATGGTCGGCGTGCGATCGCGACGGCGAAGCAGCGGGTCCTCCATTCTGATCGACACGTCGCCAATCTGTGACAAGGGAACCCGCTGCCCGCCGCTGCCCACCAGGGTGAAGTCGGCGATTTTCGCCGGATCCAGACGGATATCGCCCGCCGCGCGGCCGATGACCTGCACGGCGCGAATATCTTCCCGAACAGTGGTGATGGGGATCCCTGACAGCAGGAACTGCAGCTGCTGGGCGACGGACTGGGAGCTGAGTCCGCTCGCCTGCAGCCGGTCCTGATTGAGGCTGAAATGCATCACCGGCACCCGCGAACCCCAGTCGCTATTGACGGTGCGCATCAGCGGACTGGCCTGCAGCACCGATTTAACCCGTTCGGCGATGTCGAGCAAGGTGTGCGGATCGGGCCCCATCACCCGCCAGGCAACCGGATAGGGCGAATAAGGGCCAAAGACCAGCTGAGTGACGCGCACCCGCGCTTCCGGCGCCAGGCCATTGGCCACCGCCTCCCGCAGCCGCCGCTTGAGCGCCTCGCGGGCGTCCTGACCGTCGGTCAACACCACCAGTTTGGCAAAGGAGGGATCGGGCAACTCCGGGGCCATCGCCAGGTAAAAGCGCGGCGCGCCCTGGCCGATATAGCTGGTGACAATCTTCGCCTCCGGCTGCTGCTGCAGCCAGTGCTCAATTTTCGCCGTCGCGGCGCTGGTCTGGATAATCGACGACCCGTAAGGCATCTGTACTTCAACCAGTACTTCCGGACGATCGGAGGTGGGGAAAAACTGCTTTTTCACCACGCTCATTCCCAGTATCGCCACCATAAACAGCACCACCACGCTGGCGGCCACGCGCCATTTGCGGGCGATAACCCGGGTCAGCAGCCGACGGAAGCGCTGATAGCGCGGGGTGTCATACAGCGCGGCGTGGCCTGCCGCCGCGGGCTTTCTGTCCGGCAACAGGTGCACCCCCAGCCAGGGGGTAAAAATCACCGCCACAATCCAGGAGGCAATCAGCGCGATACCGACGATCCAGAACACGTTGCTGGCGTACTCCCCGGCGGTGGACTGCGCAAATCCATTGGGCATAAAGCCCACGGCCGTCACCAGGGTACCGGCCAGCATGGGCGCCGCGGTATGGCTCCAGGCATAGGCGGAGGCTTTGAGGCGGTCATACCCCTCCTCCATTTTGACCACCATCATTTCGATGGCAATGATGGCATCATCCACCAGCAGGCCCAGGGCGAGGATCAGCGAGCCGAGAGTGATGCGGTCGAAGTTTTTGCCGGTCGCCTCCATCACCACAAACACCACGGCCAGAGTTAAAGGCACCGCCGCCGCGACCACCACCCCCACGCGCCACCCCATGCTGACAAAGCACACCGCCATCACCACCAGCAGGGCGACAAAGAATTTGATCATGAACTCATCGACTGCGGCGCTGATATTCACCGACTGATCGGTCACCTTGGTCAACGACATGCCGAGCGGCAGGCTCTGATTGATGCTGGCCGTTTCGGCGTCCAGCGCTTTCCCCAGCGCCAGACCATTCCAGCCCTCGCGCATCACCACCCCCAGCAGCAGCGCCGGTTCGCCCTGATTGCGGATCAGGAAGGTCGCGGGATCTTCATACCCTCGCTCAACCGTGGCGACATCGGCCAGTTTCAGCGTTCTGCCCCCGGCAATAATCGGCGTGTCGCGGATCTGCTGCAGGCGGTCGAACGCCCCGTCGAGGCGGATAAAGATCTGCCCGCCCCGGGTCTCAATGGCCCCGGCGGCGGTCAGCACATTCTGGCTGTTCAGCGCGGCAAAAATCGCTTCTGGTGAAAGGCCCAGGGTGGCGAGACGGTCATGAGAAAAGGAGAGATAAATGCGCTCCGCCTGTTCGCCGAGGATATTCACTTTTTTCACCCCGGGTACATGCAGCAGCTGCTGGCGCAGGGCTTCAGCGTCACGCACCAGCTGCCGCGGCGGCTCTCCCCGCGCTTTCAGAGCAAAGAGGGCAAAGGTGACATCGGCGAATTCGTCATTCATCATCGGGCCGGAGACGCCGGCAGGCAGGTTTTTCGCCTCATCCCCGAGCTTTTTGCGCGCCTGATAAAACTGCTCCGGCACCTCGGACGGCGGGGTCTGATCCTGCAGCGACAAGGTGATCAACGCCATGCCAGGGCGGGTATAGGTCTCCGTGCGATCGTACCACTTCAGCTCCTGGAGCCGTTTTTCCAGCGGCTCGGCGACCTGATCCTGCATCTCCTGCGCGGTGGCGCCGGGCCAGACGGTAATGACCGTCATTTGCTTGACCGTGAAGGGCGGATCTTCCGCCCGCCCGAGTCCGAAGAACGCCACCAGCCCGGCGACGGAAATGAGGATAATTAAAAACAGGGTCACCGACCGCTCGCGGACGGCCAGCGCGGAGAGATTAAAACGCCCGGCGCTCATGGCTGGCTCCCGGCGGCATTATGCTCGCGTCGTTCCGCCAGACGCACCGCCTCGCCCTGGTGCAGAAGATGGGCGCCCAGGGCGACGATGGGCTCGCCGGGCTTCAACGGGCCGGTCACCCGCGCCGTTTCATCATTCAGGCCGAGCACAGTTACCGGTTGCCACGAAACGGTGGCCGGACGGGAGGCAATGCGCCAGACGCCAGGGCCGTTGCCCGGATCGTAGACCGACGCCAGGGGCACCTCCAGCACCTGGCCTGGCGCCTGGTCGCTGCCGATACGCAGGGTCACGGTAGACCCCAGCGGGGCGTTCGCCAGCGCGCCGTTCAGCACATAGCGCGCTTCAAAGGTGCGGGTGGTGGCGTCAGCCGCGTCCGAAAGCAGTCGCAGGGTCGCCGTGACCGGCTGAGATTCGCTGCCATAGCGTGTCGCCAGCGCCTCGCTGCCGACCGCCGGGCGCAGCGTCTCCGGAAGCTGCACCCGCGCTTCGCGCTGCCCCGCCCGCGCCAGGCGGATCACTACCTGCCCGGCGCTGACCACCTGCCCTGGTTCGGCAAGCGTTTCCACCACCACGCCGTCAGCGTCCGCCAATAGCCCGGCATAGCCGGTGGCGTTTTGCGCCACATTGGCCTGCGCCTGGGCCGCGCTGAGGTCGGCTCTCGCCGCCTCTGCCGCTGCGTTAATCTGGTCGAATTCCGCGGCCGAGACGGCGCCGCTCGCCACCAGGCCGCGATAGCGGGCCAGATCGTTGGTCGCCTTTTTGGCTCGCGCCCGCGCGGCATCCACGGCCCGCTGTTGAGACTGCGCCTGCAAGGTTAAATCAGCCGGATCCAGACGCAGCAGCAGTTGACCGCGCTTGATGCTCTGCCCGGTCTCCACCAGCCGGGCAAGGATTTTTCCCGATACCCGGAAGCCGAGATCGCTTTGGGTACGAGCGACCACCACGCCGGTAAAGGCCCGCGAGCTGGCCTCCGCGCGCTCGACGGTCGCCACCCGGACCAGCGGCGGCCGGGTGCGGGGATCGTCATGATCGGCAGGTTCGCCGCAGCCCGCGAGGGCCAGCGGCAGGAGGCAGACGGCAAGATGGACGGCATTGAGCCTGAGCATGGGTCACCTTAATGAAAAGACCGGACAGTGACCGCATTCTCAGACTAGTGACCAATAAAGTCAATAGTCACCAATCAGGGGGAGAGACTTCTCAGGATCAGGGAGGCAAGCAGCACCGCCGCGGTGGGCGCGGTGTCGAGATTGTATTGCAACTGCACCGGGTTGATGAAAGGACACATCACCATATAGACCGCCAGGGTTGCCTCATCCAGCGGGGTTTTGCGCTCGAACTCACCCGCCTGGCGGCCTTCGACAAGGATTTGACCAATCAGCTGCTGTAGATGACCGGCATACTGTTCCGTTGAAGGCCATTTATCGCGCGCTGCGACGGCGGCGATGTCGTACAGTTTGCGATCCTCGAAAAACAGTTCACTGCCGGCCTCGGTCAGTGCCCGGAACAGGCGGCGCAGTTTCTCGCTGGCGGACGGCGCATCGGCGATAGCCGCGCTGACGGCCACCATGATCTTCTCCAGCCGGCTGGCGCAAATCGCCTCGCCAATCGCCTGCTTGGAGTCAAAGAATTTATAGATATAGGCTTTGGAAAAGCCTATCGCTTTGGCGAGATCGGTGACCGTCGTTTTCTCATAGCCATAGCGACTAAAGTGCGCCATGGCCGCGTCAAGAATCTGGTCCCGAACGCTGTGGTCATGGGGACCACGGCTTGCAGGGGTGGAGGTATTTTTCGTCATCCGTTTAGCTTAATGCGATCGCTATCGTTTGACAACGAGTGACGTTATTATGATTTGGTCACAATAACACCCCGCTCTGTGATCCTCTTGCCGCGTTACGCCTCACCCGCCTCTTGGTTTATCGCGCCGGCGGGCAGACAACCCAGGCCTTGCAGCGTCTGAAGCACCGCACTGTCGAGTGGGGTATGCGGCTCCGCGCCTAAAAAATCAACCAGTTTATCGTTGCGCAGGCGTACCGGCAGACGCCAGAGATAGTGCATCTCGACCATTTCGCGCAGGGTGGCGTTGAAGGGCGCCGCCAGCTTTACCAGCCACCAGGGAAAAGACTTCACTGCCGCTCGGCCGCCATAGTGGGCGACCACCCGCTGGATCGCCTGACTCATTTCGCTGCCGTCCGGGTCCCAGTGGCCCTGCATATGAAAGCGAGCAAACGGCTCAAGCTCATGCCTGCGGGCCAGCAGCGCGGCGATGGTGTCGGCGACGTCGGGCAGATAAGCCCACTGATGCCCGACGCCGATCGCCCCCGGGCGGCTAATGACGCGGGGAAGCTGACCAGGCTTGACCAGCCCCTGAGAAAACCAGTTATTTCCGGCGCGTGGACCAAAAAAATCGCCCGCCCGAACAATCAACGCCCGGCCACCGCGCTGCACGTAATCCTCCAGCGCCAGCTCCATCTCCACCCGGATGGCACCTTTGCGGGTCACTGGCTGTTGTGCGGCCTCTTCAGCAATCAGCGGAAAGGCATCCGGTCCATAGTTGTAGACCGTGCCGGGCAGAACAACTAACGCCCGCTGTTGTTCGGCGGCCTGCAGGGTGTTGTGCAGCATGGGCAGTACCTGTTGCCGCCAGTGCCGGTAGCCCGGCGGATTGACCGCATGGACGATAACGTCGCAACCGGCAGCCGCCGCCGCAACCTGCCCGGCATTCAGCGCGTCGCCGGCTATCCACTGCATGCCATCTGCGGGACCGCGAATCTGAGCGCCGCGCTTCAGCGCCCGAACCTGCCAGTTGTCCGCCACCAGCCGGCGCGCCACTTCCCCGCCAATCCCCCCGCTTGCTCCCAGAATAAGTACTTTGCCGCTGCTGTTCATCCTCTTTCCCCGTTCGCTAATGGATGCTTGACAGCCTACCTGCCGCTCATATCAAATGAAATTGCATACCATCATCGAGCAGCTATACATTTTTGTATGAATACCTCTATTCCCTGGGAGTGGTACCGAACCTTTCTCGCCGTCCTGCAGGAAGGTTCCTTATCGGGCGCATCGCGCACCCTGAACATCACCCAGCCGACGGCGGGGCGCCATATTGCCGGGCTGGAGGCCGCGCTCGGCCAGGCCTTATTTACCCGCTCGCAGACCGGCCTGCTGGCGACCGACGCGGCGCTGGCGCTGCGGGTGCACGCCGAGGCGATGGACAATACCGCCCGGGCGCTGGAACGCACGGCGGCTAACTTTAGTCGCGACCGAACCGAACTGCGTGGCGTGGTGCGGGTGGCCGCCAGCGAGGTGGTCGGCGCCGAGGTGCTGCCGCCGCTGGTTGCCCGGCTCAGGCAGGCGTGCCCGAATATTGTCATCGAACTGATGCTCTCCAATCGGTTTCAGGATCTACTTCACCGGGAGGCGGATATTGCGGTGCGGATGGTCGCCCCGCAGCAGGAGCAGCTTATCGCCCGCCGTCTCGGCAGGATCGAGCTTGGGTTACATGCCACCGCCGCCTACCTGACGCGCCAGGGCCTGCCCGCTACCCTCGACGATCTGGCCAGCCACGCGCTAATTGGTTTCGATAGCGCCACCCCACTTGTTCGCCGGGCCCTGCAGGCTTACCCCCGATTTCAGCGCGAAGCGTTCGCGATGCGGACCGATAGCGACCTCGCCCAGTTGAGCCTGATCCGCGCCGGGGCGGGGATCGGCATCTGCCAGGTGCCCCTTGCGGATGGCATTATTCCCCTGCAGCGAGTACTGGCGGCCGACTTTTCCCTGAATCTCGATACCTGGCTGGTAATGCATGAGGATCTGCGCCACAGCCCTGCCTGCAAGCGGGTATTTGATTTTCTCGCCCAGGGGTTGCAGGCGTATATTCGTGGCCCACTGGCGAGCTGATCCGCCCCATCGCGCGGGCATTTCATTGCCTGCTGAAATAGTCACTCATTGACACTGTAAATATGGCATTGTATAAAACCCCGCCCCAATAATGAGTTTCATTTGCATTACTCCCATTTGCTGGTCATCCACTCGCCTGTTTACAAGGATAGCGTTTAATGAAGAAGGTCCTCTGCGCGTTAGGCTTGATGTTCACCGCCGTCAGTTCCGCGCTGGCAACAACCTACCCCCTGACGATTGAAAACTGTGGCTATCAGGAGACCTTCACCCGGCCGCCGGAGCGCGTGGTCGCGCTGGGGCAAAATACGGTCGAAATTCTGCTGCTGCTTGGGCTGCAAAAGCAGGTGGTCGCCAGCGCCTTTTGGCCGACCAGCGTTTTACCGCAGTTGGCTGAGCAAAACGCGAAGATTAAAACCCTGACGGTGGAAATTCCGAGCCTGGAATCCGTGCTGGCGCAAAATCCCGATTTCGTTCCCGCCCAGTTACCGCTGCTGCTGGGGCCGGAAAGCAAAGTCGCCAGGCGTGAAGATCTCGCTACCGTCGGCGTAAACAGCTACGTCTCACCGGGGATGTGCGCCACCAAAAAGGCCACCGGCGATATGTACGGCAGCCGGCAAAAGCTGTGGGATATGACCTGGCTGTATCAGGAAATTAGCGATTTTTCCCGCATTTTCAACGTCGAAGATCGTGGTCAGGCGCTGATAGCCGATTTCAAAAAACGTGAAGCCGACCTGCGCCAGGAGTTTGGTAAAAGCAAAAAGGATCTCTCCTTCGTCTTCTGGTTCTCCAGCGCCTCACCTTCGGCCGATGCCTATGTTGGCGGCAAAAACAGCGCCTCTGGATTTATCGCCAGCGTGCTGGGCGGACATAATGCGATTACCTCGGAAACCGAGTGGCCCACGGTGAGCTGGGAGAGCATCATTGCCGCCAACCCGGATGTGATCGTGGTCTCCAGCCTGGATCGTAACCGCTGGGCGCTGGATAAGGCCGAGGAGAAGATCAAATTCCTCAAAAGCGATCCCGCCGTCAGCCAGCTGGAGGCCGTGAAAAAAGGCCATATCGTGGTCATGGACGGTCAGGCGATGAATCCGACTATTCGCACGCTTTATGGCGCGGAACAGGTGGGCGAACAGCTGAGAAAAATGGGGTTGAACTGATGAGCGTCGCCGCGCTTCAGACGCGCCGCAGCATGCTGCTCACCGGCTGGTGTTTACTGGCCGTGATCGTGCTGGCGCTGGTGATAGCGGTGGGCGTCAGCGTCGGCGAGCTGGCCATCCCGCTGCAGAATGTCTTTTACGCTATCAGCAACAGAACCGGCTTAACCGCTGAGCCTCTCAACCGTATCTATGAGAGCGTGATCTGGGATTTCCGCCTCAGCCGCGCGCTGGTCGCCGCCTGCTGCGGCGCAGGCCTCGCTATCTGCGGCGTCGTGCTGCAAAGCCTGCTGAAAAATGCCCTCGCGGAACCCTACGTCCTCGGCGTCTCCGCCGGGGCCTCCACCGGCGCGGTGTCGATCGTGGTGCTGGGCCTTGGCGCTGGCGCGATTTCCCTCTCGGCAGGCGCCTTTGCCGGGGCCTTCGCCGCCTTCGCCTTTGTCGCCTTGCTGACTAACGGCGCGCGCGGCGGCAATGAGCGTACGATTCTGGCGGGCGTTGCCGCATCGCAGTTATTTAACGCCATCACGGCTTACACCATCAGCACCTCCGCCAGCGCGCAGCAGGCGCGCGATGTGATGTTCTGGCTGCTGGGCAGCTTCAGCGGCGTCCGCTGGCCCGAATTCCAGCTGGTCATCGTGGTGGTGCTCGCGGGCCTGGCGGTCTGTCTGTGGTATGCCCGGGCGCTGGATGCGTTCACCTTCGGCGATGATGCCGCCGCCTCGCTGGGGATTGCCGTGCCACAGGTACGCCTGATCCTCTTCACCACCGCGGCGCTGATCACCGCCACCATCGTCAGTATGGCCGGCTCGATCGGCTTTGTCGGCCTGGTGGTGCCGCACGTGATGCGCTTCTTCTTTGGCCCGCTACACCGGACGTTGCTGATCGCCAGCGCGCTGGCAGGGGCGATATTGATGGTACTGGCGGACATTGCGTCGCGCCTGCTGATTGCCCCGCAGAGTCTGCCCGTTGGGGTGGTAACCGCCCTGGTTGGGGTGCCTTTCTTTGCCGTGATTATCTACCGCTCAAGGAATAAGTGATGAGTATTTGCGCTGAAAATATCACCTGGAAGGCAGGCAAAAAGGTCATCGTCAATAATGTCTCGCTGCGGGTGTCGCGCGGCGAAACGGTCGGACTGCTGGGGCCCAACGGCTGCGGCAAATCCTCGCTGCTGCGCGTTCTGGCGGGCCTGCGCCGCCCGGATGCGGGTCGCGTCACCCTCGACGGCCAGGACATCACCCGGATGGCGAAAAAGCAGCTCGCCGGCCGCGTGGCTTTCGTCGAGCAACACGGCATGACCGAGGCCAATATGCGGGTGCGCGACGTCGTGCGCCTGGGGCGCATACCCCACCACTCTCCGTTCTCAAACTGGAGCGCTCAGGATGACGAGGCGATCACCGCCGCGCTGCAGCGGGTGGCGATGCTGGAAAAAAGCGAGCAGGGATGGTTAAGCCTCTCCGGCGGCGAGCGGCAGCGGGTGCATATCGCCCGCGCGCTGGCGCAGAGCCCGAGCGAAATTCTGCTGGATGAGCCCACCAACCATCTGGATATACACCATCAGATGCAGTTAATGCAGCTGATCAGCGAGCTGCCGGTGACCAGCATTGTGGCCATTCACGATCTTAACCATGCCGCGATGTTCTGCGATTCGCTGATCGTGATGCAGCAGGGGCAGATCCTCGCCAGCGGGACGCCGGAGGAGATTTTGTCCGAAGCGCTGCTGTGGGACGTTTTCCGGGTGAAAACCAAAATCGAGATCTCCCCTTACCACGGTAAAAAACACATTCATTTCATCGTTTAGGTTGGGCGGATATGCCTCTCTTCTCCCTGCGCCCTGCGGCAACCCTCTGGCCTCCCGTGTTACTGGGAAGCCAGTTCGTTTTTAATATTGGCTTTTACGCGGTCGTTCCTTTCCTCGCCCTCTTCCTGCGCGACGACATGCTGCTCTCGGGGGGACTTATCGGCCTGATCCTCGGGCTGCGCACCTTCTCTCAGCAGGGCATGTTTATCATCGGCGGGACGCTGGCCGACCGCTATGGCGCTAAGGCCATCATCCTCGCCGGCTGCGTCGTTCGCGTCGCCGGTTATCTGCTGCTGGCGTGCGCTACGTCGCTGTGGCCCATTATCCTCGGCGCCTGCCTGACCGGCGTCGGCGGCGCTCTGTTTTCCCCGTCGATCGAGGCCCTGCTGGCGCGGACCGGTACCCACAGCCAGGCCAACGGGAAACGCAGCCGCGCCGAGTGGTTTGCGCTGTTTGCGGTGTGCGGTGAGCTGGGGGCGGTTATCGGCCCGGTGGCCGGAGGGCTGCTGAGCGGGATCGGCTTTCGGCATATCGCCCTCGCCGGCGCGGGAATCTTTCTCCTGGCGCTGCTGGTGCTCTTTTTCTGTCTGCCCGCCGACGGGCACACGACAACAACGCGCAGACGAGTCCCATGGTGGACGCCTTTGCGCCAGCCGCGCTTTGTCGCGTTTATTCTCGCCTACAGCTCATGGCTGTTGAGCTACAACCAACTGTATCTCGCCCTGCCGGTGGAGATCCAACGTTCCGGCGGTCGTGAGCAGGATCTGGCGCCGCTCTTTATGCTGGCTTCGCTGTTGATTATCACCCTGCAGCTCCCTCTCGCCCGCTTCGCCCGACGAATTGGCGCCGTGCGCATCCTGCCGGTGGGCTTTCTGCTGCTGTCGGCTTCTTTTGTCAGCGTGGCGTTATTCGCCGCCACCCCGCCCGCCGAAGGCTGGTTGCGATTAGTACCGTCGGCCTGCTTTGTCACGCTGCTCACCCTCGGCCAGATGCTGCTGGTGCCCTCAGCCAAGGATCTGATCCCCCTGTTCGCTGAGGAGTCGACGCTGGGCGCCCACTACGGGGCGCTCGCCACCGCGGGGGGGTGCGCGGTGTTAGCCGGGAATTTGCTGCTCGGTCATTTACTTGACCAGGCGCTCACCCCCTCGTCGCGGGCGGTTTATCCCTGGCTCCTGCTGGCGCTGTTTCCACTGTGCAGTGCTGTGGCCCTGCGGGCGATCTGCCGCCCGCTGGCGGCTACATGACGCTGAGCGGGCAACAGCCCGCTCAGGAGGTGAACCGGCGATGAGTGACACCGCCAGGGGAAGATAACGGGAATGCGCCCCGCCTTACTTTGCCGCCAGCTCGCGGCGAACGATTTCGGCGCCGGCGCTCAGGGCATGCAGTTTGCCGGTCGCGACATGGCGCGGCAGCGGCGCCATACCGCAGTTGGTGGACGGGTAGAGTTTGTCGGCATCGACGAATGACAGCGCCTTGCGCAGGGTTTCAGCCACCTCTTCCGGGGTTTCGATAGCATGACTGGCGACATCGATCGCCCCGACCATCACCTTTTTACCGCGGATCAGTTCCAGCAGATCCATCGGCACCCGCGAGTTGTGGCACTCGAGAGAGATAATATCGAGGGAAGATTTCTGCAGCTGCGGGAAGGCCTCCTCATACTGTCGCCACTCAGAACCCAGCGTTTTTTTCCAGTCGGTATTCGCCTTGATGCCGTAGCCGTAGCAGATATGCACCGCCGTTTCACACTTCAGCCCTTCGGTCGCTCTTTCTAAGGCGGCGATCCCCCAGTCGTTGACTTCATCAAAGAAGACGTTGAAGGCCGGCTCATCGAACTGAATAATATCGACCCCGGCGGCCTCTAACTCTTTCGCTTCCTGATTAAGGATTTTGGCGAACTCCCAGGCCAGCTTTTCCCGGCTTTTATAGTGGTTGTCATACAGCGTGTCGATCATGGTCATTGGGCCTGGCAGCGCCCATTTGATCGGCTGACTGGTGAGCTGACGCAGATAACGCGCGTCCTCCACGAAGACCGGTTTCTGGCGCTCCACGGCGCCCACCACAGTTGGAACACTGGCCTCATAGCGGTTACGAATTTTCACGATCTCGCGTTTGGCAAAATCAACGCCGCTGAGGTGCTCAATAAAGGTGGTGACAAAGTGCTGCCGCGTTTGCTCGCCGTCGCTGACAATATCGATCCCGGCACGCAGCTGGTCGTCGAGGGACAAACGCAGGGCATCGCGCTTGCCGGCCAGTAATTCCTCGCTGGACAGTTTCCAGGGCGACCACAGGGTCTCTGGCTGCGCCAGCCAGGACGGTTTCGGTAAACTGCCGGCGGTCGATGTCGGAAGCCATGTTTTCATAATAAGTAGCCTTTTATTTTGGTTTAGCAAAGCGCGAAGTTAGCAGACCATTGCTCAAGCAACGTCTTGTGCGGGTTGATAAAATGTTGTTGTGTAAATTTACCCTGCTCTATCGCCAACAGGCTGCGCTCTTCCCGGTCATAAACAATTTTTGTTAATGAATGATCCAGGTGGTTGAGATTGGGTTGATAGTATTGCCCCGCCGCGGAATTGGCATTGTAGATCTCCGGGCGGTATATTTTCTGGAACGTCTCCATCGTGCTGATGGTCGCGATCAGCTCCAGGCTGGTGTAATCGCTGAGCAGATCGCCGGTAAAATAAAAGGCTAACGGCGCGACACTGTGCTTCGGCATAAAATAGCGCACCTGCAGGCCCATTTTGCTGAAATAGCGCTCCGTCAGCGACACGCCATCCTGAGCATATTCAATGCCGAGGACCGGATGTTCATTACCGGTACGCCGGTAAACATCTTTGCTGGAGACGCTCAGGCAAATCACCGGCGCCTTGCTGAAGCTGGCCTTATAGGCGCTGGATTGCACGAAATCCTTAAAGATATTGCCATGCAGCTCGCCAAAGTTATCGGGCACGCTAAAGCTACCCCGGTTTTTATTATGTTCCAGCAGCAGAACGCTAAAATCATAATCCCGCACATAGGAGGAGAAGTTATTACCGGCGATACCGGCATGGCGCTCTCCGCTCTTTTTATCGACAATATGCGTTTGCAGGATCTCTATCACCGGGAAGCTGGCACCATCCTGAGCAATATTCATCTCGACAGAAATAATATCCAGTTCCACCGCATAGCGATCGTTATGAGGATTATCCCAGTGCGCCAGGGTATTAAACCGGTTATTCATCATGATTAACGTATTGCGCAGATTTTCCTGACGGTTCTCCCCTCTGGCTAAATTGGCAAAGTTGGTGGTAATACGCGTATTTTCCGCGGGGTTATAGTTTTCATCAAAACGACTGCGCTTAATCGTATAGGTAAATTCGTTAGTCATGGCGATTGTCCATTCTGGTGTTGGGTATGAAGCTGAATGAGCAGATTGCCATTCCACAAGCAACGCGGGGTCAGGCCTGGCGCGCTTCAACCGATAAATGTTGTTGATTCGTTAATGAGTCTATTTTTGCCAGAGTCGGCGGTGGAGGGAAAGCGACTTAAATTCATTGCAACATGAGCCATCCTCATGTTGCTCCGCTGAGCGCTGGTTGCAAGGTGTGGAACCGGTCGTGGTGATGGCGCTATGGTCAGGCGCGGGCAACTCAGGCAACGTCTGGCGAATAATCATTTGTCCAGTGAATATATGCCAGGGTACAATCTTTAACCACTATAATACGTGCTTTGACGTCGCCGCCGTGCCGTACCCGTTTGCTGGAGCTTTTGTCGTAAAGAATGATTGTTGATATCAGTATTATGTCGATGTGCATGGCCGTGCTGCTGATTATGAGCGTACTGCTGAACTAAAATGCTTCCCCAATGACACAAGCTCTCATCTGACCTTCACATTCGCGAAGAAAAAAGGAGATTCAGAGGATTCGCGTCGCATGGGATTGTCCCGCCTGCCGCCGCCCTCTACTCTTTTGATACTTGCTAATCGAGGAATACCAGATGAAAAAAGCTTTGACTGCCCTGTTCGCCATCGCCGCGGTTGCCGCCGCCAGCGCCTTTGCGGCCGATAAAACCGACGTCCCGGCGCCCGCCGTTGATAACGGGGCCCGCCCCCCGCTGGAGATGGGCCGTGGCCCCCTGCCGCCGTTCCCGCCGCAGCTTCCGCCGCACAGACCGGTGCTGTTTTCGGCCACAGTAGCGACCGATACGCCGGCAGAAACCATTAACAAACTGACCGCGCTGATCCCGGCCAGCCCGGCGAAGCACTACGAAGTTCACGTTGAGGTGGTGCCCGTTACCGGCGATGCCGACGGGCAATAGCCCTTGCGCGGGTCGCCTGACCTGGGCACTACAATAAAAAAAGCTGCCGCTTATCGCGGCAGCTTTGTTAACGAGAATGAAACAGAATGGCTGAGAATTAACTGCGCACTTTCCGGTAGATAAACAGCACGACCAGCGCGCCGATTACCGCAACCACAAAGCTGCCGAAATTAAACCCGTCGACCTTGCCAAAACCAAACAGGGTACTGATCCAGCCGCCGACCACGGCGCCGATGATCCCCAGAATAACGGTGACAATAAACCCGCCGCCGTCTTTCCCCGGCATAATCCACTTGGCTAAAATACCGGCAATAAGTCCAAAAATGATCCAGGAAAGAATACCCATGGTTAACCGTCCTCTTGTTACCTTTAAGCATTTAGTATTGAAAAGAGTAGCATATATAACGCGAGTGGATCGGCAATAATATATTTATTAGATAATTCCTTGCCGCTGCAGGGTGGTCCGTGCGACAAAATCTCTGGTCCTGACAAACCCGTTACCGTTTATTACCCTGAAAAAAGGGAGGCTATTCGCCTCCCGGTCACGGCTTATATTACTGCGGTGGTTAGCCGCGATGAACAGCATAATCGCGACTGTTCGTCGAAGATTTCGATTTGCCAGACCTGATGACGAGTGCCGACGTGCAGCGCTTTACAGACCCCCCGCACCCGGCCTCCGCGCGCCGAACGAATGTGGTTGGCGTTAACCTCCAGCCCCACCACCTTCTGTTCGCCTTCGCTGCACAGATAACCCGCTACCGACCCCAGGGTCTCCGCCAGCACCACCGAGGCCCCGCCGTGCAGCAGGCCAAACGGCTGCTGCGTACGGCTATCCACCGGCATCGTGGCCTCCAGCGTATCGTCGGTAAAGGTCTCAAAGCGAATATCGAGCAGCCCTACCATGTTTCCCTCACCGAGCCGGTTGAGCTGCTCCAGCGTGGCCTGACGTTTCCAAATCATCCTATTATCTCCAGTAACGCCTGCAGCGGATGGCGAACGCCGCTGCCTTCAATGCGCTTCACCTGACTGCGGCAGGAGTAGCCCGTCACCAGACAGCGGTTACGCGGCAGCCGCTGCATCGCCTGCTGCCAGGAGAGCGCGTAAATGGCCAGCGAGTTGGCATGGTTTTTCACTTCATGGCCATAGGTCCCTGCCATCCCGCAACACCCAACGCTGACGTTTTCCAGTTTCGCGCCAAAGTGGGCAAAAATCTCTGCCCACTGTTTTGTCGCCGCCGGTAGCGCGGTCACTTCCGTACAGTGACCGAACAGGTACCAGGGCTCGCCTCCCTGTTCGGGACGGGCGGCGGTCGTCAACGCCTTCGGCAACCACTCATGGACTAACAGCACCTGGAAATCGCCGCGCTTATCGCCAAGGGTTTGCTTATACTCATCGCGGTAGCAGAGCACCAGCGCCGGATCGACGCCGACCAGCGGCATGCCAAGCTGCGCCACGCGATTGAGGAAGTCAGCCGTCTTCTGCGCGGTGCGAGCAAAGCGGGTGAGGAACCCTTTGATATGCTGCGCTTTGCCGTTCGGCGAGAATGGCAGCAGCACCGGCTGATAGCCTAGCGCTTCGACGAGGCGAATAAAGTCAGCCACCACCTGGGCGTCGTAGTAGCTGGTGAACGGATCCTGCACCACCAGCACCATCTTCGCTTTCTGCTCAGCGCTCAGCGCTTCGAGCTGCTCCAGCGTCATGTTGGCAGAGCGGTGGCCGGCCATCTGCTGCTTCAGCGACGGCGCCGAAAGCAGCGGCAGATCGACCATCCCGATGTGCTTCTCCGACAGCTTTTTCAGCCACGGCTGGTTAATAAAAAAGTTAAAGGTCTTCGGCGCCTGCGCCATCAGCGGCGCATAGGATTCGACCGAGGCCACCAGATGGTCGCGTACCGGGCGCAGGTAGCGGCTGTGATACAGCTGCAGGAAGCGCGAACGGAACTCGGGCACATCGATTTTGATCGGG
Organism: Klebsiella sp. w6; assembly: GCF_033100215.1. Taxonomy (NCBI): domain Bacteria; kingdom Pseudomonadati; phylum Pseudomonadota; class Gammaproteobacteria; order Enterobacterales; family Enterobacteriaceae; genus Klebsiella; species Klebsiella sp. w6. Next base: position 2,223,033 of record NZ_CP136907.1, on the reverse strand, counting down.
CACTGGGTCGAACAGGCTTTGCAGGCCAGACAGCCGGACATCGCCTCTTTGACCTCGTGCGAGAAGTCATATTCCCCTTTACGCGCATGCCAGCTGTTCCGCGTGCGCGCCACCAGCGAACGCAGGCTGACGCCCTGCTCCGGCAGCGCCTTCTCCAGCTGGTTGGGATCGACGCCGCGGTCGGCCAGCAGGCGCAGCCATTCACGCACCAGCGTCGCGCGCCCTTTCGGCGAGTGGATGCGCTGGTTGCTGACTTTCATCGACGGACACATCGGACTCTTGACGTCAAAGTTGAAGCACAACCCGTTGCCATTACACTCCATCGCCCCGCGCCAGCTGCTGCGCACCGCGATGGGGATCTGCCGATCCCAGGTGCCGCGCTTCACCGCATCGACTTTCATCATCGGCGCGTCGACCCCTTCCGGAGGACAGATTTTCCCTGGGTTCAGGCGGTTATCGGGATCGAAGACTGCTTTGATCTTCCTAAGTTCGCCGTACAGCGCCTCGCCAAAGAAGGCCGGGCTGTACTCCGCGCGGAAGCCTTTGCCGTGTTCGCCCCACAGCAGGCCGCCATACTTCGCCGTCAGCGCCACCACGTCATCGGAGATCTGCTTCATCAGCACCTCCTGCTGCGGATCGCACATATCCAGCGCCGGGCGCACGTGCAGCACCCCGGCATCAACGTGGCCAAACATGCCGTAGCTCAGGCCGTGGCTGTCGAGCAGCGCGCGGAACTCGACGATGTAATCCGCCAGATGCTCAGGCGGTACGCAAGTGTCTTCAGCGAAAGGAATAGGCTTGGCGGCGCCTTTGGCATTGCCCAACAGGCCGACGGCCTTCTTGCGCATGGCGTAGATCCGCTCTACGCCATCGAGATCGTGACAGACCTGCCAGCCGATGACGCCCGCCTCGCTGCCGGCCATCAGCTCATCCAGCCGCTGGCACAGGGTAGTGACCTGCTGGTCAATCAGCGTAGCGTCATCCCCGGCGAATTCGACGATATTGAGCCCGAGCATCTCTTTATCCGGCACGTCGGTGATCAGTTCGCTTACCGAGTGCCAGACGATATCCTCGCGCGCCAGATTCAGTACCTTGGAGTCGACAGTCTCCACCGACAGCGCTTTCGCCTGCACCATAAATGGCGCATTACGCAACGCGGAGTCAAAGGAGTCATATTTAACGTTGACCAGACGGCGCACCTTCGGCAGGCGGGTGATATCCAGCCGCGCTTCGGTAATAAACGCCAGCGTGCCTTCCGAACCGGTTAAAATACGGGTCAGATCGAACTCGCTCATCTCATCGTTAAAGACATGGCGCAGATCGTACCCGGTGAGGAAGCGGTTAAGTTTAGGAAACTTATCAATGATCAGTTCACGCTGCGTCTTGCAGCGCTGGTAGACCGTGTTATAGATCCGGCCAATCGTCGATGGGGTGTTGCCCAGCGTCTCCGCCAGCGCTACTGGCACCGCCTGGGTGTCGAGGATATCGCCGCCCATCAGCACCGCTCGCAGACCGAGCACGTGATCCGACGTTTTACCGTACACCAGCGATCCCTGTCCGGACGCGTCGGTGTTTATCATCCCGCCCAGCGTGGCGCGGTTGCTGGTGGAAAGCTCAGGTGCAAAGAAGTAACCATAGGGTTTAAGAAACTGGTTCAGCTGATCTTTGATGACCCCGGCTTCAACGCGCACCCAGCCCTCTTCGGGGTTAATCTCGATGATGCGATTCATATAGCGGGACATATCGACAATAATCCCGCCGTTCAGCGCCTGGCCGTTGGTGCCGGTGCCGCCGCCGCGCGGCGTGAAGACCAGCGATGTAAAGCGCGGTTCGGCGGCGACGCGCGCCAGCAAGGCCACGTCCGCCGTAGAACGCGGGAAAAGGACCGCATCCGGCAGCAGCTGATAGACGCTGTTGTCAGTGGCCATCGTCAGCCTGTCGGCATAGCTGGTGGCGGTATCGCCGGTAAAACCCTGTTGCTCCAGTACCTGCAAAAAATTCAGCACCAGCTGAACTACCCCTGGTGCCTGAGAAATTTGTGGGATCATCACACTTGACCCTGCCTGACTATGTTGTGTTTGAAAATATTGTGTTGGTGCTAACTAAACGTTTGCGTAGCGCATTCAACTTTTTATCACATTTTTTTCATATGCGCCCACGTGTTTTCTGTGCAAAATCAGCCCGGCAATATTATTGATATTATTATCAGTACATGGATTTACGCGGCGCCAGCTTTTGGCGCGACTGGAAAGGTAAAATTTCTCTATGATAAACCCCCATCAGCCTCGGGACATTCCGCAAATACTGCTGTCGGTGCTGTTCCTGGCCCTGATTATCATATCCTGCCTGTGGGTTGTGCAGCCGTTTATTCTGTCCTTCGCCTGGGCCGGTACGGTGGTGATCGCCACCTGGCCGGTGCTGCTGCGTCTGCAGCGCGTGCTGTTTGGCAAACGACTGCTGGCGGTGCTGGCGATGACCCTGCTGCTGTTTTTGTTATTCGTTATTCCTATTGCTCTGCTGGTCAACAGCCTGGTGGATAACAGCGTCCCGCTGATCAAACTTATCAGCAGTGGAAATGTGACGCTGCCGGATTTCGCCTGGCTGAACAGCGTGCCGCTGGTCGGCGATAAGCTGTATTCCGCCTGGCATGGCCTGCTGGATATGGGCGGCTCGGCGATTATGGCCAAGGTTCGCCCCTATATTGGCACTACCACCAGCTGGTTTGTCGGGCAAGCGGCGCACATCGGCAAGCTGCTGGTCTACTGCGGTCTGATGCTGTTGTTCAGCGCGCTGCTCTACTGGCGCGGCGAGCAGGTGGCCTATGGTTTCCGCTACTTCGCTACACGCCTCGCAGCCAAACGCGGCGATGCGGCGGTGCTGCTGGCCGGCCAGGCCGTGCGCGCCGTGGCGCTGGGCGTGGTGGTGACGGCCCTTACTCAGGCGGTGCTGGGCGGGATCGGCCTTGCCATCTCTGGCGTGCCCTACGCCGCTCTGCTGACCGTGGTGATGATCTTTACCTGTCTGGTCCAGCTCGGCCCTTTGCTGGTTCTGGTGCCGTCGATTATCTGGCTTTACTGGAGCGGGGACACCACCTGGGGCACCGTGCTGCTGGTGTGGAGCTGCGTGGTTGGCACCATGGACAACGTCATTCGTCCGGTGCTTATCCGTATGGGCGCCGACCTGCCGATGATCCTCATCCTTACCGGCGTCATTGGCGGACTGATCGCCTTCGGCATGATCGGTCTGTTTATCGGTCCAGTGCTGCTGGCCGTCTCCTGGCGTCTGTATGACGCCTGGGTACACGAAGTGCCGCCGCCGCCGAAAGACCCCGATGTCGTCCTCGAAGAGCTTAGCGAGCTGGAGGCTGGGCGCAAGTAATGCCCTGGCAGGCGGGGAGACCCGCCTGTTTCCTTGCCCGCCTATTGTTAAGCAAAATTTATTGATCGCCGGCAAAGCGCTGGCCCTGAGCGCCATTCCCCTCGCTTTCCTCCCCCGGTCCTTCACAACAATTTAACTATTGAGAGGAATCTGATCGACGGCAAAGGCCCCGCTGCCTACTATTAGCTCACGGTTATAAATCAACACCTTGATTTATAAGCATGGAAATCCCCTGAGTGAAACAACGAATTGCTGTGTGTAGTCTTTGCCCATCTCCCACGATGGGCTTTTTTTTGTCCTGCGCATCGCCACAGCGGACAGCCTGCAACAGGCAAAAAAAATCCCCGGCATCGCTGCCGGGGATCGGTGCTGTCAGGGCGAACTTATTTTTTCAGTTCCGCCAGACCTAACCAGGTTTGCACCACGGTATCCGGGTTGAGGGACAGACTGTCGATCCCTTCTTCCATCAGCCAGGCGGCAAAATCTTCATGGTCAGACGGCCCCTGGCCGCAGATGCCGACGTATTTGCCCTGTTTTTTCGCTGCGCGGATCGCCATCGACAGCAGGGCTTTCACCGCGTCGTTGCGCTCATCAAACAGCTCAGAGACCACGCCGGAGTCGCGATCCAGACCGAGCGCCAGCTGGGTCATGTCGTTCGAACCGATGGAGAAGCCGTCGAAGTACTCGAGGAACTGCTCGGCCAGCAAGGCGTTCGATGGGATCTCACACATCATAATGATCTTCAGCCCGTTCTCGCCGCGCTTCAGCCCCTGACGCTCCAGCTCTTCGACCACCGCTTTCGCCTGGGCGACGGTACGCACAAACGGCACCATCACTTCAACGTTGGTCAGCCCCATGTCGTTACGCACGCGCTTCATCGCTTCACACTCCAGCGCGAAGCAGTCGCGGAAGCTTTCGGAAACGTAGCGTCCGGCGCCACGGAAGCCGAGCATCGGGTTCTCTTCTTCCGGCTCATAACGCTCGCCGCCCACCAGGTTGGCATATTCGTTCGACTTGAAGTCCGACAAACGCACGATGACGCGTTTCGGGTAGAAGGCGGCGCCAAGGGTAGCGATCCCTTCGGTCAGACGGCCGACGTAGAACTCTCTCGGCGAATCGTAGCCTTTCATCAGCTCGCGGATTTCGTTCTGCAGGCCCGGCTCCTGGTCGTCAAACTCCAGCAGCGCGCGCGGGTGAACGCCAATCATGCGGTTGATGATAAATTCCAGCCGCGCCAGACCCACGCCTTCGTTCGGCAGGCAGGCAAAGTCAAACGCACGATCCGGGTTGCCGACGTTCATCATCACCTTCAGCGGCAGATCCGGCATCTCGCCAACGCTGGAGCTCTTGACGCTGAAGTCCAGCAGCTCGGCGTAAACGTAGCCGGTGTCGCCTTCGGCGCAGGAGACGGTCACGTTCTGGTTTTCCTGAATGCGATCGGTGGCATCGCCGCAGCCGACCACCGCCGGGATCCCCAGCTCACGGGCGATAATCGCCGCGTGGCAGGTACGTCCGCCGCGGTTGGTGACGATCGCCGAGGCTTTCTTCATGATCGGTTCCCAGTCCGGGTCGGTCATGTCGGTGACCAGCACGTCGCCAGGTTCGATGCGGTTCATCTCGCTGATATCGTGGATCACCTTCACCGGGCCGGCGCCAATGCGGTGGCCGATGGCGCGCCCTTCGGCGATGATCTGCCCCTGAGCGTGGAGGGTATAACGCTCCATCACCTGGCCGCGGGAACGCACGGTTTCCGGACGCGCCTGGACGATAAACAGCTTACCGGTGTGGCCATCTTTCGCCCACTCGATATCCATCGGACGGCCGTAGTGCTTCTCGATCTGCACCGCCTGCTTCGCCAGCTCCTGCACCTCCTCGTTAGTTAACGAGAAAACATCGCGCTGCGCCTGCGGCACATCTTCGATACGCACCTGCTTGCCGTGCTCCTGAGTCGGCGCGTATACCATGCGGATCTTTTTCGACCCCATGGTGCGGCGCACGATGGCCGGGCGGCCAGCGGCCAGCGTCGGCTTGTGGACGTAGAATTCATCCGGGTTCACCGCGCCCTGCACCACCATCTCGCCGAGGCCCCACGCCGAGGTGATAAACACCACCTGGTCAAAACCGGACTCGGTATCGATAGAGAACATGACGCCGGAGGAGGCCAGATCGGAGCGGACCATCCTCTGCACCCCGGCGGAAAGCGCCACGCCGCGGTGATCGTAACCCTGATGCACGCGATAGGAGATCGCGCGATCGTTAAACAGTGAGGCAAACACGTGCTTCACGGCAACGAGCACGGCGTCAAAGCCCTGCACGTTGAGGAATGTCTCTTGCTGCCCGGCGAAGGAGGCGTCCGGCATATCTTCCGCAGTAGCGGAAGAGCGCACGGCAAATGACGCCTCGGCGTCATCGGCGGACAGCAGGTCATAAGCATCGCGAATCGCGTTTTCCAGTTCGCTCTGGAAAGGGGTGTCGATGATCCACTGACGGATCTGCGCGCCCGCTTTCGCTAATGCGGAAACGTCGTCAATGTCGGTTTCATCCAGCAGTGCATAAATGCGCTGGTTAACACCGCTTTGGTCCAGGAACTGATCAAAAGCATCAGCGGTGGTGGCAAACCCGTTAGGCACGGAAACACCCATACCGGACAGGTTTGTAATCATTTCACCAAGGGAGGCATTTTTGCCCCCAACTCTGTCTACATCATTCATGCCGAGTTGGTTATACCAAAGCACCAGCGGTGACGAGCCATTGTTGGACATCGAGACAATCCTTTTGTGATTTAATACCAGTGAAAAAAATTTCACGATCGACTGCAGGATTATCCTGACATATTTATGGGGCTGAAAAAAACGGTGAATCGTTCAAGCAAATTATTTTTTCAATTTTCGGACTGTTCCCGCGATATAGTTAACTTAATGATTTTTAGGAATTATGCCGAAAAACGCTGGAAATAACGGCAAAAAGAAGAAAATGAACCACCCTTTTCATAAAAAACAAAAATAGCGTTTCAATTTTAACAAGAGACAAATCAAACAGGGATATGCTTAAATTTAATATCCGTATTCAGGCAATTAAACTCATTATACCGGATGGTCAAAATGGAAAGTGCTGTAGATCGCCACGTATTTTATATTTCTGACGGTACCGCCATTACGGCAGAAGTACTGGGGCATGCCGTGATGTCGCAATTCCCGGTTGCCATCAGCAGCGTGACTCTGCCGTTTGTCGAAAACATCAGCCGCGCGCGGGCGGTAAAGGAGCAGATCGACGCCATCTATCAGCAAACGGGTATTCGCCCGCTGGTGTTCTATTCCATCGTCATCCCGGAAATCCGCGACATTATTCTGCAAAGTGAAGGTTTTTGTCAGGACATCGTGCAGGCGCTGGTGGCCCCGCTGCAGCAGGAGCTCAACCTCGACCCGACGCCAGTGGCCCACCGTACTCACGGCCTGAACCCCGGGAACCTGATCAAATACGATGCGCGTATCGCCGCCATCGATTACACCCTCGCCCACGACGATGGCATCTCCCTGCGTAACCTCGATCAGGCCCAGGTGATCCTCCTCGGTGTGTCGCGCTGCGGCAAGACGCCCACCAGTCTGTACCTCGCCATGCAGTACGGCATTCGCGCCGCCAATTATCCGTTTATCGCCGACGATATGGACAATCTGGTGCTGCCGGCGTCGCTGAAGCCCCTGCAACATAAGATGTTCGGCCTGACCATCAACCCCGAACGGCTGGCGGCCATCCGCGAAGAGCGTCGGGAAAACAGCCGCTACGCCTCTCTGCGTCAGTGTCGGATGGAGGTGACCGAAGTGGAGGCCCTGTATCGCAAAAATAAAATCCCGTGCCTGAACAGTACCAATTATTCTGTTGAGGAAATTGCGACAAAAATCATGGACATCATGGGGCTGAATCGCAGAATGTACTAACACACTAGTACATTATTAAAAATTTGTTTATGCTATCACCCGTGGCCTATACAGGATCATGCCCTGCTCTTGCAATAAGCAGGGATTGGTTTATCGTGATGCGCATCACTTCCCGGCATTTTCGCCGCGGAAGAAACAGATTTTTGAGACCCCAATGAATAAAACAGACGAATTGCGTACCGCGCGCATTGAAAGCCTGGTAACGCCCGCGGAACTGGCCCAGCGCCATCCCGTCACGGCCGACGTGGCCGCCCACGTTTCGGCCTCCCGCCGCCGAATTGAAAAAATCCTCAACGGCGAAGACCGCCGCCTGCTGGTGATTATCGGCCCCTGCTCCATTCACGATACCGATGCGGCGCTGGAGTATGCCCGCCGCCTGCAGGGCATGCGCGAGCGCTACCAGCCGCAGCTGGAGATCGTGATGCGCACCTACTTTGAAAAACCGCGTACCGTGGTGGGCTGGAAAGGCTTAATCTCCGATCCGGACCTCAACGGCAGCTACCGGGTCAACCACGGAATCGAGCTGGCGCGGCGCCTGCTGCTGCAGGTAAATGAGCTGGGGGTACCGACGGCCACCGAGTTTCTCGATATGGTGACCGGTCAGTTTATCGCCGATCTCATCAGCTGGGGTGCCATCGGGGCGCGCACCACAGAAAGCCAGATCCACCGTGAGATGGCCTCAGCGCTCTCCTGCCCGGTTGGATTTAAAAACGGCACCGATGGCAATACGCGCATCGCGGTGGACGCCATCCGCGCCTCCCGCGCCAGCCATATGTTCCTCTCCCCGGACAAGCAGGGGCAGATGACGATTTACCAGACCAGCGGCAACCCGTACGGGCATATCATTATGCGCGGCGGCAAACAGCCAAACTATCATGCCGAGGATATCGCTGCCGCCGGCGAGGCGCTGCGTGAATTCGATCTGCCGGAACAGCTGGTCGTTGATTTCAGCCATGGCAACTGCCAGAAGCAGCACCGCCGTCAGCTGGAGGTGTGCGCCGATATCTGTCAGCAAATTCGCGCGGGCTCCACCGCCATCGCCGGGATTATGGCAGAGAGCTTCCTGCAGGAAGGCACCCAGAAAGTGGTCCCCGGCCAGCCGCTGACCTGGGGCCAGTCGATCACCGACCCCTGCCTGAGCTGGGATGACAGCGAAAGGTTATTGAGCGAGCTGGCCGCCGCCGCCGCTACCCGTCTGTAACCGCTCCGCCCGTCGCGCCTGCGGCGGGCAATTTCCTTCGGTGACTCCCCTACCAAATCCGGTAACACGATAAATAACGCTTGCCGTCAAAAACAACATTATTGATAATGATTATCATTGTTGCTTTGATTTTTATTTTGAGAGCTATGACGCGTATGGATAACACTGCCACAGCTGAAAAACCAAAAGACAATGCCCCCTATCCCGTGGCGACGGACAGGCAGATTAGCAGTCGGGTGCTGTTAGGTAGCGAAGGACGGGTAGTCATCGAACATGGCGGCCAGCGCTATCTGCTGCGCCAGACCAACGCCGGGAAGTTAATTCTGACCAAGTAAGCGCCCCGCTGAGCGCGGGGCGAGGCGAGTTAGCTCGAGCAGCTGACTTCCAGACGTTTCCCCCAGTCCGGTGGGCGGCGGACGTAGTCGTCCTCGCGATCGGTAAAGGGGTCTGCCAGCGCGGCATGCAGGCGCTCCAGCTCGCCCATATCGCCCGCCTCGGCCTGCTCTATCGCCCGCTGCGCCAGCCAGTTGCGTAACACCAGCGCCGGATTTACGCCCTGCATCCGCTGCTGGCGCTGCGCGTCATCCACCTGTTCATCACGCAGGCGCGCACGATACCCGGCAAACCAGATGTCGAAAGCCGCCCGATCGATAAACTCGTCGCGCAGCGGCGAGGCGGCGCTGAGCTGTTCGCTGTGGCTCAGCAGGCGGAACGTTCGGGTATAGTCGCTCTTCTCACGGATCATCAGGGCAAACAGCCCGTCCAGCAGGTCGTTATCCCCTTTCTGCTGGCTGAACAGGCCGAGTTTATCGCGCATCCGCTGGCCATAAGCGGTCAGCAAGGCGTGCTGATACTCATCCAGCGCCGCGTTTAACGCTTCAGCGCTGATAAACGGCGACAGCGATTGGGCGAGACGCTGCAGATTCCACAGCCCCACCGCCGGCTGGTTTTCAAAACTGTAGCGCCCCTGGTAATCGGAGTGGTTGCAGATGAAGTCCGGTTGAAAATCGTCAAGGAAGCCATACGGGCCGTAGTCGATGGTCAGACCGAGAATCGACATGTTGTCGGTATTCATCACCCCATGGGCAAAGCCCACGGTTTGCCAGCTGGCGATGGTCTGCGCGGTGCGCGTGACAACGTCACGGAACCATAACAGATACTTGTCTGCCTCATCCTGCAGCTGCGGCCAGTGGTGGCGAATAACATAGTCGGCCAATTGCTGGACCTTCTGCGGCTCACGGCGATAGTAAAAATGTTCGAAATGGCCGAAGCGGACATGACTCTCGGCCACCCGCATCAGCATCGCGCCAGGCTCCACGCGCTCGCGGTAGATCGGGGTATCGCTGGTCACCATCGCCAGGGCGCGCGTCGTCGGGATCCCCAGGGCGTGCATCGCCTCCGACGCCAGACTTTCCCGGATCGTCGAGCGCAGTACAGCGCGCCCGTCCCCCATCCGCGAATAGGGGGTCAGGCCGGCGCCTTTCAGATGCCAGTCGTAACGGCGACCATCCGCAAGCTGCTGCTCACCGAGCAGGATCCCGCGTCCGTCGCCCAGCTGGCCGGCCCAGGCGCCAAACTGATGGCCGCTGTATACTTGCGCCAGCGGCGACATGCCCGGAAGCAGCGCTTCGCCGCCCCAGACACCGGCTCCATTTTCAGGCGCGAACAGGGCGTCGGGCACCCCCAACTGTTGCGCCAGCGGGGCGTTACGCCAGATGAGTCGGGCGTTATCCAGCGGCGTCGGTAACAGGGAAGTGTAAAAATCCGGCAGTTCATCCCGCCAGTGGGTGGTAAAAGAAAGGGTCATGGTTCCTCCTTCCTTCAGTGTAGTGCCTCAAACAGCGGATTAACACGGGCGGAGTGCAGGGTTATCGGCATAAAAAAGGGAAGCGCTCGCTTCCCTCTTGCTTCTGAATGACGTCAGATACGCCGCGCCTGCCAGAACTTTTTGTTCCAGTAGACGTTATCCAGCGAGGAACGGGTGACGCCCTGGCTGGTGGAGGCATGGATAAACTGGTTGTCGGTATCGTAGATGCCAACGTGCAAACCGCTCTCCCCTGAGCCGGTTTTGAAGAACACCAGATCGCCGGGCAGCAGATCGCGCTTATCGATGCGGGTGCCGATTTCCGCCTGCTCGCGGGTTTCACGCGGCAGCTGGAGGGCAAATTTATCGCGAAACGTGCGCACCACGAAGCCGGAGCAGTCGACGCCGCGCGGCGTCATGCCGCCGTAGCGATACGGTGCGCCACGCCAGCTACGCAACTGCTCGTTCAGATTCGCCACCACCGTGATGGAGTCAGCCAGCCGTGGATTCGGCGGCGGTGCCCGATGGCTGCTGCAGCCGGCTAAAATTAACGCCGCCGCCAACATGAACCAGAAGCGCATTTCAGATGATCCCTCTGTCCCTAGTCTCTTTATCGCAATAATTTAGCTTGTTTATCAATATAGTGACAAGATAACTGCGTGCTACTGTGACGCGATGAGCATAATATGACCGGCCACCTCCACGCGCTGGAACGGGATCGCATAGGCAGCGGTTAAATTTTCCTCATTCAGCACCTCGGCGGTCTCTCCGCAGGCGATGGCTTCCCCCTGGCAGAGCAGCCAGCTTTGTCCGGCATGGCGCAGGGTATGGTTGAGATCGTGGCTGCTCATCACCACCGCAATCCCCGCCGCGCTCAGCTCACGTAACAGCCGATCCAGCGCCGCCTGCTGGGCCACATCCAGACTGTTCATCGGCTCATCCAGCAGCAGCAGTTGACCCGCGGGATGACTCAAGGGATCGATCTGCAGGATCACTGCCGCCAGCCGCACGCGCTGCCACTCACCGCCCGAAAGCTGATTAACCTGACGGTCCAGCTTATTGTCCAGACCAAGCCTGGCCGCGATATCGCTCAGACGGGCGCTATCGCCCTGCTGCTGCATATGCAGCGCCAGGTAGTGCCACACCGGCATGGCGAACGGCGGGGTCTGGTGTTGACATAGATATCCGCGACGGCGCGCCAGCTCCGTCGCCGGCCACTCGTCAAGCCGCCGTCCGTTAAAATGAACCGTGCCGGGGCCGTCGGACAGCCCCGCCATGCGGGTCAGCAGTGTGCTCTTCCCTGCGCCGTTCGGCCCCACCAGGTGGACGATCTCCCCGGCGCGAAAGGCCGCAGAAAACGGGGCCAGACGCCCCGCCGCTTCTACATCCTGTAGCTGCATCAGAAACGCCATTATTTCGCCAGCGCTCCTTTAATCGCCGCCACCAGCTGCGGATCGTCCGGCGTCATATCCGGAGAGAAGCGCTCAATGACGTTGCCCTGGCGATCGACGAGGAATTTTTCGAAATTCCACAGAATGTCGTCCACATACAGCGGCGCCCGGCCTTTGCTGGCCATCCGCTCATAAAAACCGCTGCCTTCCGGGGCCACCGCTTTCGGCGCGGCGGCAATCAGTTTTTGATACAGCGGCGCGCGATGTTCACCGTTGACGTCAATTTTGCTGAACAGCGGGAAGGTGACGCCGTAGGTGGTGCTGCAGAAGGTCTTAATCTCTTCTTCACTGCCCGGCTCCTGGCCGAGGAACTGGTTGCAGGGGAACCCCAGCACGCTAAAGCCCTCGCCGGCAAATTGCTTTTGCAGATCCTCGAGTTGCTCATACTGCGGCGTCAGGCCGCATTTCGAGGCCACATTGACGATCAACAGCACCTTGCCGGCAAAGGATGCCAGGGTGGTTTTCTCGCCATCAATGGTCGTCACTTCGGTATTCAGAATGTCATGTTGCATAGCCTGTCCTCAATGGATAAACCGGTTTCCGGTGAAGGTGATCCCTATCTACTGTAGCGGATTCAGCGGCCGCCATTCTACTGCCAATCCCCCCGAGTTGTCGCATGATGTAACAGCGCTTCGCTGGCCGTCGGCAACATGAAATCCTCTCAATTGGGCAGTCGACCATTTCCGTGTACAGTGTCCCGGTAATGTAATATGGTTTCGTTACTTGTTAATTTAAGAGAGTTTTATTGATGAAGAAGTTGTTTAGCCTGGCGTTAATCGCCACCTCTGTCGCCCTGCTGAGCGCCTGCTCTCCGGATGAAGATAATAAAGTGAAAGTCGCTATCAATACCGGGCCGGACGAAGCCATCTGGAAAGTGGTGGAGCAGGTGGCGAAGGATAAATATCATCTCGACGTCGAAGTGGTCTCCTTCAATGATTATGTGCTGCCCAACGAAGCACTGAACAACAAAGATGTGGATGCCAACGCCTTCCAGACCCTGCCGTACCTTGAGGCGCAGTCGAAAGAGCGCGGCTATAAATTTGCGGTGGTCGGTAAAACCTTTGTCTTCCCTATCGCCGCCTATTCTCACCGGATTAAAAACATCAGCGAACTGCCCGAAGGGGCGACGGTGACCATTTCTAATGAAACCACCACCCTGGGCCGCAGCCTGCTGCTGCTCCAGGCGCAGGGGTTACTCAAGCTGAAACCGGGCGTCGGCTATTTACCCACCACGCTGGATATCATCGACAACCCGAAACAGCTGAAAATTGTTGAAGTGGATACTCCACAGCTGACCCGTACCCTTGATGATCCGAACGTTAGCTTGTCAATCATTAACACCAACTTCTCCGCCCAGGCGGGCCTGTCGGCCGCCCGCGACGGTCTGTTTATGGAGGGGCCGGATTCCCCTTACGTGAATGCGATTGTCGCCCGCGAGGATAATAAGGACAGCAAGAAAATTCAGGAGCTGAAAGCCGCCTTCCAGACCAGCGAAGTCGCGGAAAAAGCGAAGGAAGTCTACAAAGGCGACGCGATCAAAGGCTGGTAAGCCTGAACCGGCGCCGTCCCTGCCGACGGCGCCGCGCTATCCCCGCACCCGCGAACGCAGCAGCAACCAGATAAAGACCGGCGCGCCCAGCGTCGCCGTCACCACGCCAATCGGCAGCTCTGCGGCGGAAAGCGCCAGTCGGGCAATGATATCCGCCCCCAGCAAGGCGCTCGCCCCGGCCAGCATGCAGGCCGGGAGCAACACCCGGTGATCGCTTAAACCGCATAGCCGCAGAATGTGCGGGATCACCAGGCCGATAAAGCCAATTGCCCCCGCCAGCGCGACGCTAACGCCGACCAACCAGCCGGTCGCCACCACCAGCAGCTTGCGCCATAGCCACAGCGGCAGCCCGAGCTGACGAGCGGAGATCTCACCCAGCGCCAGTAAATTCAGGGGTTGCGACTGCAGACAAACCCAGCAAAGCACCGGCAGGAGGGCTATCATCAGCCACAGCTGCTGCCAGTCGACGCCGCCAAACCCGCCCATCATCCAGTACATCAGCTGACGCAGGTCAAAAGAGGTGGAGAAGTAGACCGCCCAGGTCATCAGGGCGCTGCAGATGATCCCCAGCGCCACCCCCGCCAGCAGCAGACGGCTGGTAGAGAGATGGCGGCGGGCAAAACGCAGCAAAATAAAGGTGATCAGCAGCGCGCCGAGGATCGCGCACAGCCCGAGCGCCCAGCCGGGCAAGACTCCTTTGCCCAGCAGGACGGCGGCAATCAGCCCGACGCCCGCCCCGTTGGAGACGCCCAGCAGACCCGGCTCCGCCAGCGGATTTTCAAACAGCGCCTGCATAATCGCCCCGGAGAGCGCCAGCGCCGCCCCCACCAGCACCACCGCCAGGGTTCGCGGCAGGCGGATCTGCCAGATGAACAACTGGCCTTTCGCGCTCAGCCATTCCCCAGGCGGGATCCATTGATCGCCCGCGCACAGGCTGATCAGTAGCGTAACCAGGAGCAACAGCGTTAATCCAAAGAGCCAACGCCGGCTGCGGCGCTGTTGAAGATGGGCGAGAGTCAGCATAGATTCCATTACGCAGTGGGAACAAGAGGCTGATTTTACGGTGGGTGTCGCGGTGAGAAAAGGAAAACCTCGCGCCCGAATGTCGACGCGGAGGAGGCCTCCCCCGCGTCTGCGGTCATTCGTTACACCAGGATCTGAAACAGCAGCGCAAAGAGAATGATATTCGCCACCACGATTGCCCAGCCGTTATAGAGCATATATTTCAGATGCGTGGACTGCGCCAGCCCCATCTGGCCGAACATGTCCGATGAGGGAAACGGACCGAACCAGTCCACCTGAGACGAGGCGAGCAGCACCGCGGTGGTCCCCTGCGGCGGCACGCCGGCGGCCATCAGCATCGGGCCAAAGATTTTATGGGTAAACGTCATTTGCGCCACCGCCGCACCGGGCACATGGCCGATAATATTGAACGCAAAGATGCTAAAGCACAGCCAGGCCGGGGAGATCCCCTCGAGCAGCGGTTGGGTATACTCCAGCAGCCCCTGATAGGCATGCAGACCATCCATCAGTTCAAGGATTGGGTTATACAGCCAGTAGAGGATAAACATCCACACCAGACGGCCGCAGCCGTGATACAGCGCCTGCAGGATCTGCGTCGGTCGCAGGCCGCCTACCAGCCCGGTCATCAGCGCCACCAGCAGCATCACGATAATCGCAAAGCTGAAGCCAGCTTTGATCACCACGCCAACCACCGCCATCACAATGATCGTCGCGGCGAAGGCCAGCGCGCTTAATTTACGCCGACGCTGCTGCGCGGCGCTGAGATCCTCTTTTGGCTTCTCCGAAAGATCGACGTCATAGCGCAGTTTGCCTTCAGTCATCTTCTGGATCCGCCCCGCCATTATCCAGCCGGCCAGCAGCGTCACCGCACTCATCGGCAGACCGACGTACAGCAGATAATCCGGATAGCTCAACCCGCCGAGGCTGAGGATTGTCACGGTGCTGGGGGTGAAGGGCCCGGTAAAGAGCCCAACGGAGCCGGCGGTCATCATCAGCGCGGCGACCGTCGGCGGCGTTAAGCGTACCGCTGCCGCCACCGGAATGATCACGGCCACGATAATGGCGTTACCACCGGCCATGGTGCCCAGCGAACCACAAATTAAAATCGATGACACCACAATGCCGAACTTAACCCGCGTCTGGCTCGACAGCCCAATACGATGAACCACGAATTTCACCAGCTCAACCGCTGCGCCGGTGCGGGTGGCCACTTCCCCCACGCCGGCGCCGAGCATAATGATAAGCCCTACCGTGGCGATAAATGACCCGGTGGATTTCGCCAGCATCGTGCCCATTTCCGGCAGGCCGGTCGAGGTCATTATCATGGCGATAATAATCGAGGAGATCACCGCCAGCACAATATCAACGCCGATCAGCGATAATATCGCTAGTGCCACCAGCGGCGTAAATCCCAGCAGGCCAAGCTCACTGCCCGGTCGACCGTGGCACCACAGCGCGATCAACACGAACAGCAGCAATAACAGACCAGTAATAACGTTTTTCCGCGTGATATTTCGTCTGACAGGCGCATTGCCTGTGAGCGTTGAGTCACTCATAACACTCCTTAATGCCAATCAATCCGACCGTAAGGGTCAGGAGGTGTATTGGGACCTGCTCAGAAAACATCCCCCCTCTTTTTCATTATTGGCCGCGAGCCTGAGGGTGCGTTTGGGTACAAAGGAATAGATTCTGAGAGCGTAATATTCCGCCATCAGGCGGGGTCAACAGCACAATATGTAACCGGAGCGCTGATTGGAGATTAAATTTATGTTAACTTTGTGTTAGTGGATAATGACTTTTTATCGGTAGGCTATAACCCTGAGTTAACTGTTCATGAAACTGCGTCATCTGGAAATCTTTCACGCCGTAATGACCTGCGGCTCGCTGTCACGGGCGGCGGAAGCGCTCAATATCTCTCAGCCAGCGGCCAGCAAAGCGCTAAAAAGCGCCGAGATGAAACTGGGTTTTACCCTCTTTCAGCGGGTGCGCGGCAAGCTGCTGCCGACCAGCGAGGCGATCACACTTTTCGAAAAAGCACAGAGCATTTATCAGGACCTCGATAACCTGCGCCTGTTGGCCGACAATCTGGCCCGCGATCCGCGCGCCAAAATCACCTTAGGCTGCCTGCCGAGTCTGGGATTAAGCCTGGTGCCAGAGCTGGTGACCGACTTTTATCAGCAAAACAGCAACCTGGTGATGACGCTCACCACCGAGCACACCGAGACGCTGGTCAAAAAACTGGATTTGCGCGAGATAGATTTGGCGCTGACGCTACAGCCGGTGCAGCAGGGAGAGATCCTGACCACCCTGATTGCCGAAGTACCGCTGGTGTACATCGACCGTCATTATCGTCAGGGGGCGGTGGACATCAGCCAGATCGACCAGCAGCGCTGGATCTCGCCAGGGCCGCACTCGCTCTCTGCGGCCATCGCCACCCGTCGCGACTTTTCCACCACCCGGCTTAACGTTCAGACCTACTATATGGCTACCGAGTTCGTGAAGCGCGGCATGGGCTGCAGCATCACAGATATCTTTTCCGCCCAGCACAACCTGGCTCCAGAGATGATCCACCCCATTACGCCGCCGATTGCCATCAACCTCTGCCTGCTGCGCCGGGCCGATGTTTCGCTGAGTCCAATGGCGCAAAAGTTCGTCGATTTTCTCTGCCAGCGTCTGCGCCAGCAACTCAAGGAGATTAACCTGCGGTTATACCCTGACCATAAAAAGTCAATTGCGCCGCTGGGGTAAATGCTTTGACATAACCCGATAAATTGATTAGCGGTGGATATATCGGGTTATGAACAAACGCATTGTCATTATCGGCGGCGGCGTGGTCGGTCTGGCCACGGCCTGGGAACTGATTAAGCGCGGCCATCAGGTGCAATTACTGGAGCGCAATGCTGAACCGGGCAGTGCCACCAGTTTTGCTAACGGCGGACAATTAAGTTATCGCTACGTTGCCCCCCTTGCCGATAGCGGCGTTCCCCTGCAGGGGATTAAATGGATGGGCAAAGCCGATTCGCCGCTGAATATGCGTCTTAAGATGTCTTTCCAGCAGTGGCGCTGGCTGCTGCAGTTCCTGCGTGCCTGTAATAGCCAGACCAATAAAATGAACGGCGATCATATTTTGCGCCTGTCGTTGCTCAGCCGTCAGGTCATGCAGTCATGGCTGGATGAGGATAATCTTGCCGATTTTCACTGGCGGCGCAGCGGTAAATTAATTATCCATCGCCGCGAATATGATTTTAATAAAGCGGCAAAAGGGATAGATCCTCAGTATCAACAAGCGCTGAATGCTGACGCCTGTCTGCAGCTGGAGCCGGCACTCAGACATATCAGCCCTTCGCTGCAGGGCGGAATTTATTCGCCGGGCGATGAAACGGCAGATTGCCATCAGTTCTGCCTTGCCCTGCTCGACAAGCTCAATGCCAGCAACGACTTTAGCCTGCTGACCCACTGTGAGGTGCAGCGGCTCAATAAGCGCGGCGGACGCATCATCGCCCTGGAGACCAACCGGGGAACCATCACCGGCGATGATTATGTCGTTGCCGCCGGTAACGGCAGTGGTCCTCTGCTTGGGCATCTGGGAGTTCGCGTGCCGCTGTGCGCCCTGAAGGGGTACAGCCTGACCCTGCCCTATCCTGAAAAAGCAGGTATTGCCCCTGACATCAGCGTCACCGACTACGGGCACAAAATCGTTTATGCCCGCCTTGGCCAACAACTGCGCATCGCGGCGATGGTGGACATCGGCTATGACGGCGACCAACTGCGCGAGAGCCGCATTCAGGCGCTGAAAAACATCGTCGCCCGTAGCTTTCCCGAACTCGAAGGGCTGGACAAGGCCGAAGCCTGGACCGGCATGCGCCCGTCAACACCAGCAGGCCCGCCGATGCTGGGTCGCGCCGGATACCCCAATCTATGGATGAACCTCGGCCAGGGTAGTCTCGGCTTTACCCTCGCCGCCGGCAGCGCGGTGGTGCTGGGCGCGTTAATCGACAATCAGGCACCCACTATTTCTTTAGAAGGTCTCACATGGAAACAAACCGCATGACCATTATTCGCAATAATCCACAACCTCGCCTTTCCGCCAGCGTTGCGTATGGCAATCTGTTGTTCCTCTCCGGGCAGACGCCAAAAAGCAGCGAAGACGATATCGTTTTACAAACCCGTGAAGTGCTGGAGAAGATCGATGCCCTGTTGGCGGCTGCCGGGAGCGATAAGCGGCAAATTCTCTCCGCGCAGATCTGGCTGAAAGATATCGAACGTGATTTTGTCGCATTCAATGACGTGTGGGTACAGTGGATGCCGGAAGGCCAGAGCCCGGCGCGAGCAACCGTTCAGGCAGAGATGGCGCGACCGGATATCCTGGTGGAGATCATGCTCACCGCCGTCAAAGCGTAAGGACGTATAGAAAAGAAAAAGGCCGCAATGCGGCCTTTTTAATTAGTTCAGATTATTTGTCTTTCGGCGACGCGTTTTCGACACGGCTTTTCAGCTTCTGACCGGGTCTGAAGGTCACCACGCGCCGGGCTGTAATGGGAATATCCTCCCCCGTCTTCGGGTTACGTCCCGGGCGTTGGTTTTTATCCCGCAAATCGAAGTTGCCGAACCCGGAGAGTTTGACCTGTTCTCCGTTTTCCAGAGCACGACGGATCTCTTCGAAAAACAACTCGACCAGTTCTTTGGCATCCCGCTTGCTAAGCCCAAGCTTATCAAACAGATATTCTGACATTTCAGCTTTTGTAAGCGCCATAGGTTCAATCCCTCAATGATGCCTGGAATCGCTCTTTTAATGCCTCTACACATCTGGCAACGGTAGCGGCAATCTCCTCTTCTTCGAGTGTACGGCTGGTATCCTGCAGGATCAGGCTAATCGCAAGGCTCTTATACCCTTCCGCCACACCTTTACCACGGTACACGTCAAATAAGTTTACGCCAACTACCTGATTTACGCCAACTTTCTTACATTCGGCTAAAACATCGGCAGCAGCCACGTTTTCCGCGACCAGCACCGCGATGTCACGACGGTTCGCCGGGAAGCGGGAAATATCGCGCGCCTGAGGCACCACGCGGTCTGCGAGCTTGTTCCACTCCAGTTCGAACACCAGAGTGCGACCGTTCAGATCCAGTTTACGTTCCAGTTCCGGATGAACAACCCCAATGAAACCAATGCGTTCACCTTTAAGATAAATCGCTGCGGATTGGCCTGGATGCAGCGCGGCGATCGCTTCGCCACGGAACTCGATGTCGGCCAATTTACCGGTTAAATCCAGTACGGATTCCAGATCGCCCTTCAGATCATAGAAATCGACCGTCTCTTTCGCCAGCGTCCAGTGCTCTTCGTAGCGGTTACCGCAGATCGCCCCGGCCAGCATCACATCCTGACGAATGCCCAGCGGCGCCTGAGTATCCGGCACGAAGCGCAGGCCACTCTCAAAGATGCGCACGCGGCTCTGCTGACGGTTCTGGTTGTAGACCACGGTACCCAGCAGGCCGGTCCACAGCGACAGACGCATCGCCGACATTTCGCTGGAGATCGGGCTTGGCAGGATCAGCGCCTCTTCCCCGGCGTGGATCAGCTGCTGGATTTTCGGGTCAACAAAGCTGTAGGTGATCACTTCCTGATAGCCTTTGTCGTTCAGCAGCGTTTTTACGCGCTTCAGCGACAGGTCGGCTTCACGATGGGTACCCATGATCAGACCCGCCTGTACTGGCGCATCAGGAATGTTGTTGTAGCCATAAACGCGAGCCACTTCTTCGACCAGATCTTCTTCGATCTCCATGTCGAAACGCCAGCTCGGGGCGACTGCCTGCCATTCGTCCTGACCCACCGTCACTTCGCAGCCGAGGCGCTGCAGAATGTCGGTGACCTGCGCGTCATCAATATGGTGGCCAATCAGGCGATCCAGTTTGCTACGACGCAGGGTAATGGTGGCGCGTTTTGGCAAGGTCTCTTCGTTTGTCACGTCGATCACCGGGCCGGCTTCACCGCCGCAGAGGTCGATCAGCAGACGCGTGGCACGCTCCAGCGCTTTATACTGCAGCGCCGGATCGACGCCGCGCTCATAGCGATGAGAGGCATCGGTGTGCAGGCCATGACGGCGCGCGCGGCCGGTAATGGACAGCGGGCTGAAGAACGCGCATTCCAGCAGCACGTTCTGGGTTTCGTCGTTAACGCCGGAGTGTTCCCCGCCGAAGATCCCGCCCATCGCCAGCGCTTTGTTATGGTCAGCAATAACCAGGGTGTCGCTGTCGAGCTTCGCTTCAGAGCCATCGAGCAGCACCAGGGTTTCACCCTCTTTCGCCATGCGCACCACGATCCCGCCTTCGATACGGTCGCGGTCAAAGGCGTGCATCGGCTGGCCCAGCTCAAGCAGGACATAGTTAGTCACGTCAACCACCGCGTCGATGGAGCGGATCCCGCAGCGGCGCAGCTTCTCTTTCATCCACAGCGGGGTCGGCGCTTTGACGTTGATGCCTTTCACCACGCGGCCCAGATAGCGCGGGCACGCCTGCGGCGCGTCAACCTGAATCGGCAGCACGTCGTCAATGGTCGCGGCAACCGGCGTAATTTCCGGCGCGTTCAGCGGCGCTTTGTTCAGCACAGCGACATCGCGCGCCACACCGATGATACCCAGGCAGTCGGCACGGTTTGGCGTGACGCTGATTTCGATAGTGTTATCGTCAAGCTTGAGGTATTCACGAATATCAGTGCCGATCGGCGCATCCGCCGGCAGTTCGATGATACCGCTATGGTCGTCGGAAATACCCAGCTCGGAGAAAGAGCACAGCATCCCTTCTGACGGTTCGCCGCGCAGCTTCGCCGCTTTAATTTTAAAATCGCCCGGCAGCACGGCGCCGATGGTCGCCACGGCGACTTTCAGCCCCTGACGGCAGTTTGGCGCGCCGCAGACGATGTCCAGCAGGCGTTCACCGCCCACGTTGACTTTGGTGACGCGCAGTTTGTCAGCATTTGGATGCTGGCCGCACTCCACCACTTCACCGACCACTACGCCGTTGAAGCTGCCGGCAACCGGCTCAACGCCGTCGACCTCGAGGCCCGCCATGGTGATCTGATCGGAAAGCGCTTCGCTGTCGATCGCCGGGTTAACCCACTCGCGTAACCACAGTTCACTGAATTTCATTGTTCTGTCCTGCCCTTATTTAAACTGTTTGAGGAAACGCAGATCGTTTTCGAAGAACGCGCGCAGATCGGTCACGCCATAACGCAGCATGGTCAGACGCTCCATCCCCATACCGAAGGCGAAGCCGGAGTAAACTTCCGGATCGATACCGACGTTACGCAGCACGTTCGGGTGTACCATCCCGCAGCCGAGCACTTCCAGCCATTTGCCGTTTTTACCCATCACGTCAACTTCTGCGGACGGCTCGGTGAACGGGAAGTAGGACGGACGGAAGCGCACCTGCAGGTCTTCTTCAAAGAAGTTGTTCAGGAAGTCGTGCAGCGTCCCTTTCAGGTTGGTGAAGCTGATGTTTTTATCAACAATCAGACCTTCCATCTGGTGGAACATCGGGGTATGGGTCTGGTCGTAGTCGTTACGATAGACGCGGCCCGGCGCGATAATACGGATAGGCGGCTGCTGGTTTTCCATGGTGCGGATCTGCACGCCGGAGGTCTGCGTACGCAGCAGGCGAGTGGCATCGAACCAGAAAGTGTCGTGGTCAGCGCGCGCCGGATGATGACCCGGAATATTCAGCGCATCGAAGTTGTGGTAATCATCTTCGATTTCCGGGCCAGTCGCCACGGTAAAGCCGAGCTCACCGAAGAAACTTTCAATACGGTCGATGGTGCGAGTGACCGGATGCAGGCCGCCATTTTCAATGCGGCGTCCCGGCAGCGAGACGTCAATGGTCTCTGCGGCCAGACGCGCATTCAGCGCTGCGCCTTCCAGATCAGCTTTGCGCGCGTTCAGCGCCTGCTGCACCTGCTCTTTCGCTTCGTTGATGACCGCGCCGGCTGCCGGACGCTCTTCCGGCGGTAACTCGCGCAGGGTGGTCATTTGCAGGGTCAGATGCCCTTTTTTACCCAGGTATTCCACGCGGACGTTGTCCAGCGCAGCAACATCTGATGCCTCGTTAATGGCTGCCTTGGCACTGGCAACCAGCTCTGCGAGATGTGACATGGTTTTCCTCATTATGTCGGTGCAGACACCGGTTATAGTGAAATTAATATCCCGAATCCATATACGAAAAAAGCCTCCACAGGGGAGGCTTTCTGGCGCTGTTTTCCGTTTCTTCTTTCACGCGCTAGCCTCCTGAGTTCAGGTGCTAAAGTAAAAAAAGAAGCGGAAAATAGCAGCATTCATGCTTGCATTACCTTGTCTGGTAAGAAACGTCAGACCTGTATTGAAAAGCCTGCGCCAATAAAAGTCAATGTATTGATGGTGTTGAAACGAAAAGAGGGAGACAAGCTCCCTCTTTCAACTGGCTTATGCCAGAGCTGCTTTCGCTTTTTCGACCAGAGCGGTGAACGCTACTTTGTCGAATACGGCGATGTCAGCCAGGATCTTACGGTCGATTTCAACAGAGGCTTTTTTCAGGCCATTGATGAATTTGCTGTAAGAAATACCGTTCTGACGTGCTGCTGCGTTGATACGTGCAATCCACAGTTGACGGAACTGACGTTTACGTTGACGACGGTCACGGTAAGCGTACTGACCAGCTTTGATAACAGCCTGGAAGGCAACGCGGTATACGCGAGAACGCGCACCGTAGTAGCCTTTAGCTTGTTTCAAAATTTTCTTGTGACGTGCACGTGCAATTACACCACGTTTTACGCGAGCCATGTGTGCTCTCCTGTATCTATTCTAAGTTAAAAAAGTTAAACGTTAACGACTTATGCGTACGGCAGGCACGCGATAACCAGGCCCAGATCGCCTTTGGAAACCATGGCTTTCGGACGCAGGTGACGTTTACGCTTGGTAGCTTTTTTAGTCAGAATGTGACGCAGGTTAGCGTGCTTGTGCTTAAAACCACCTTTACCGGTTTTTTTGAAGCGCTTAGCAGCACCGCGTACGGTCTTAATTTTTGGCATCTTAATAACTTCCACTTCGCATTGTTAATAAACGAAACATAGGCGAACAACATCAGTGAAGCCCTAAGGCTCCACTGACATCGCTACTTGAAGGCCTTACTGTTTCTTCTTAGGAGCGAGCACCATGATCATCTGGCGGCCTTCGATCTTCGTAGGGAAGGATTCGACTACTGCCAGTTCACTCAGATCGTCACGGACGCGCGTAAGCACTTCCATACCGATCTGCTGGTGGGCCATCTCACGACCGCGGAAACGCAGTGTGATCTTAGCCTTATCGCCATCTTCGAGAAAGCGAACCAGGCTGCGGAGTTTTACCTGGTAATCACCATCATCGGTCCCAGGACGGAATTTAATTTCCTTAACCTGGATAACTTTTTGCTTTTTCTTCTGTTCCTTAGAAGACTTACTCTTTTCATAAAGGAACTTGCCGTAGTCCATGATACGACAAACTGGCGGTTCGGCGTTAGGGCTGATTTCAACTAAATCTACTCCGGCCTCTTCAGCCTTTTCGAGAGCTTCTCTCAGACTCACAATACCCAAAGCTTCGCCTTCCAGACCTGTCAAGCGAACTTCCAGGGCGCGAATCTCGCCATTGATACGATTCGGACGTGCCGTTTGAACTCGTTTTCCGCCTTTAATACCTTATTCCTCCAGTTGTTGAAGACTGCGGCTGCGAATCTCTTGTTGCAGCTTCTCAATCACTTCACTTACGTCCATGCTGCCGAGGTCTTTCCCGCGACGGGTGCGCACGGCCACTTTGCCGGCTTCGACTTCTTTGTCGCCACAGACCAACATATACGGGACACGACGTAAAGTGTGCTCGCGGATTTTAAAGCCAATCTTCTCATTTCTCAAGTCTGCTTTTACACGAATGCCCGCATTTTGTAGTTTACGCGTCAATTCGTTAACGTATTCAGCCTGAGAATCGGTAATATTCATGACCACTACCTGCACTGGTGCAATCCAGGTTGGGAAGAAGCCAGCGAACTCTTCGGTCAGGATGCCAATGAAGCGCTCCAGGGAACCGAGAATCGCACGGTGAATCATGACCGGTACCTGACGCTCGTTATTTTCGCCCACATAAGAGGCGCTTAAACGCTGCGGCAGAGAGAAGTCCAGCTGTACCGTTCCGCACTGCCATGCGCGATCGAGGCAGTCATACAGGGTAAATTCAATTTTCGGGCCGTAGAACGCCCCTTCTCCCAGTTGATACTCAAATGGGATGTTATTTTCTTCCAGCGCCACCGCCAGATCCGCTTCCGCGCGATCCCAGGTCTCATCGCTACCGATACGTTTTTCCGGGCGAGTTGACAGTTTGACGACGATCTTCTCGAAGCCAAAGGTGCTGTACATATCGTAGACCATACGAATACAGGCGTTCACTTCATCGCGAACCTGATCTTCAGTACAGAAGATATGCGCATCATCCTGGGTAAAGCCGCGAACGCGCATCAGACCGTGCAGCGCGCCAGACGGTTCGTTACGGTGACAGCTGCCGAATTCCGCCATACGCAGCGGCAGATCGCGGTAGGATTTCAATCCCTGGTTGAAGATCTGCACGTGACCCGGGCAGTTCATCGGCTTGATGCAGTATTCACGGTTCTCAGAAGAGGTGGTGAACATCGCATCTTTGTAGTTGTCCCAGTGGCCGGTTTTTTCCCACAGCACACGGTCCATCATGAACGGACCTTTGACTTCCTGATACTGGTACTCTTTCAGTTTAGAACGAACAAAGGTTTCCAGTTCACGGAAGATAGTCCAGCCGTCGTTGTGCCAGAACACCATACCCGGCGCTTCTTCCTGCATATGATACAGGTCAAGCTGCTTGCCAATTTTACGGTGGTCACGCTTGGCGGCTTCTTCAAGACGCTGCAGATAGGCATTCAGCGCTTTTTTATCTGCCCACGCGGTACCGTAGATACGCTGCAACATTTTATTGTTGCTGTCGCCGCGCCAGTAGGCACCGGCGGTTTTCATCAGCTTGAAGTGATGACAGAAGCGCATATTCGGTACGTGCGGGCCGCGGCACATATCGATATATTCTTCATGATGATACAGACCCGGCTTATCATCATGAGCAATGTTTTCGTCAAGAATAGAAACTTTATAGGTTTCGCCGCGCTTCACGAAGGTTTCACGCGCTTCGTGCCAGCTGACTTTCTTCTTGATAACATCGTAGTTTTTCTCGGCGAGCTCATGCATACGTTTTTCGAGCGCGTCGATATCTTCCTGAGTCAGGGTGTGGTCGAGGTCTACGTCATAGTAGAAGCCATTATCAACAACCGGACCGATAGCCATTTTGGTGTTGGGCCACAGCTGTTTAATGGCATGGCCTAACAGGTGCGCACAGGAGTGACGAATGATCTCCAGCCCTTCTTCATCTTTCGCAGTGATAATAGAGAGAGTGGAATCCGTTTCGATCGGGTCGCAGGCGTCTACCAGTTCACCGTTTACCCGCCCGGCAATGGTGGCTTTCGCCAGGCCTGGACCGATATCCAGCGCAACATCCATGGGGCTAACAGCGTGGTCAAAATGGCGTTGACTGCCATCAGGAAGCGTAATTACAGGCATTTTATGTCCTTATTTGCAGTGGTGCCCCGCACGAAAGAGCACATACAAAACTATATAATCATAATTATCATCAGGTTAAGGCGCAGTTCCCGCTTCACTCTGCGAAAATAGGAGGACGACCGGATAGACCGTTCCCGCCTGCCACCGCCTGCTGATAACACCGGGGAGTAGTTTACACATCATTGGTACGTGATTAAAGCCGCAAGCGTATAAATGATGGCGGAATGTGGAGAAAACAAGAGAGATTGAGATAAAAAGACGAATATCCTGCTACTGCAGGCAAGAATAATCCCCGGCAAAGCCGGATAATATTATTCGGACGTGATAGAAGAGACGCAATGATATTGCATACTTAATCTTTAACGCAGCGCGTTAAACCGGTACCGCTTCACCCGGCTTAATTGACGTACGGCGAAATAAAGGTCTGGTATATTATGACCACTCGCCGGCCACCAGCGTATGCACATTAAAGGCATCGCTCATGGACTGTCCGGTGGTCCGGGAACCGGGGGCGATATACGAGCCAGCCTCAACGTCAGTCGCTTTGGCGATGCCAACCTGAGTATGGTCCTGGTTGCCTGATGGCGGAACGGGCGTGGCAGCGGATGCGCCAAAAGAAAGCACGCACAGCGCCAGGGCTGCGATGGTAAATGAAGTGTTTTTCATGATATTCATTCTCTTATTACGGAAGACAGACCGCGCGATTTCTCCGCCCGGACAGTGCATATCATTATAGATCCAGATCACATATTTGTCCGTCGAATATTTAGCTTTTCGTGTCAAATAGAATGAATATTTGTCAACAAACCGGGAATAATGGAGAAAAGATGGAGGGCTATTTCTTTTTATAAAAACTAAAACGAAAGGCCAGAAAAAATAATGGCACTCATTGCTAAATTTAAAACGAACAGGCCGGGGAAACCCGGCCTGAAAATATTACATTTTATACCCAAGGGACAGCGACGTCCGGCGATCGGTATGCTCCGGCGCAGAGGAAGGCGGTGCCGAGTTCCAGGTCACGTTGTAGGCGACCTTCAGCGCGAAATGGGCGTTAATCGCCACGTTTAACGCGCTCTCAGAGTTGACGGTGGTGTCCTCAGCGCCAAACACCGAGACCCCTTGCGTAAATTTGGCGTTATCGGTCATCTGCCAGGCCCAGGTGCCGGAGGCGTAACCCAGCGGCTGAGTATCGGTTTCTCCATCGGTAAACTCGTCATAGCGAACGCCAGGACCGAATTCAAACCGCAGGCTGTGCACCGGACCGTTGAGGATCTGACGACCATAACCCGCCGTCAGGACATCACGCTGCTGATAGCCATTATAGCGGTCGGTCAGCCAGCTGCCCTGACCAAAAATATAGTTCATATCGGTCAGGTTGTAGCGGCTACGCCCACCGACTGCATATTTTTCTGAGGATCGCTCATCGTTGGAAGAGGTGTTGCTGGCATTCCCCCACAGCGACCAGGCGGTGGTATTACCATACCAGGTCAAGGTGGAATCTGCCGTCATCGAGGAGTTTTTGGTGTTGCCGGACTGCGCCAGGTAGCCTGCGTTAACCACACCTTCGAAAGGTTTTTTAGCAGCGGAAGGGTCATCCATGACGGTAAATACAGAATCATCGGCCATTGCGCCAACAGACGCAAAAAGCCCCCCCGCCAGCATAACCGCTGCGGGTACTGTCTTTAAAAGCTTCATTATAACTCTCTAAAATACATTTTTTAGGACAGTACAAATGATGAACAGACACAACCTGCCCGCTCATTGAATTTAGCGTCCGTACAACATAAAAGAGACCTGAGGGTCCCGGAAACTTTCGCGAGGATCGCGGTGTGCAGGTCCTAAGAAAGGTAGCAAATTATAAAAAAGCACGAATAACATAGCAATCACTTACTCTTTCGTTTTTTGAATAAGACAGCTCCGGAAACAATCTTTATTTCATAATGAAAATACAGGCTTCTTTGCAAATCTCTCAGGAACATCACTTTCCCTCCCGGAGCCATCGTGCCATGCTTAAATAAAGCACAGTCGCCGTATTAAGGAGGAGAAGGAATGACCAAAATTTATACGTTAACGCTGGCCCCCTCGCTGGATAGCGCCACGCAGACCCCACAGATTTATCCCGAAGGTAAACTCCGCTGCAGCGCGCCAGTATTTGAGCCCGGCGGCGGCGGGATCAACGTTGCCCGTGCCGTGACCTTTCTTGGCGGCAAAGCCACCGCCATTTTCCCGGTTGGCGGCGCCACCGGCGAGCACTTAGCAGCCCTGCTGGCCGATGAGCAGGTGCCGGTCGAGACCGTCGAAACCCGCGACTGGACGCGGCAAAACCTGCACGTTCACGTGGCCGCCAGCGGCGAACAATATCGTTTTGTCATGCCCGGCGCAGCGTTGACGGATGATGAGTTCCGTCGGCTGGAAGAGAAAGTCCTGACTATCGAACCCGGCTCACTGCTGGTGGTAAGCGGCAGCCTGCCGCCAGGTATCAGCGTCGAAAACCTGATGCAACTGGTGAAAAATGCGCAACAGCAGGGACTGCGCTGCATTATCGACAGTTCCGGCGACGCGCTGGCTGCGGCGCTGGACGTCGGCAATATTGAGCTGGTGAAGCCGAACCAGAAAGAGCTCAGCGCCCTCGTACAGCGCGATCTGAGCCAACCCGATGACGTACGCCTTGCCGCCCAGTCGTTGATCCAGTCCGGTAAAGTACGCCGGGTGGTGGTTTCGCTCGGGCCGCAGGGGGCGTTAGGCGTTGACGCCAGCGGCAGCGTTCAGGTGGTGCCGCCTCCGATGAAAAGCCAGAGCACCGTCGGCGCCGGCGACAGCATGGTGGGCGCCATGACCCTGCGTCTGGCGGAAAACGCCGGGCTGGAAGATATGGTTCGCTTTGGCGTCGCTGCCGGTAGCGCCGCGACAATCAATCAGGGCACCCGTCTCTGCTCGCAGGCCAATACGCAAAAAATCTACGATTATCTCTGCGGTCGCTGATCTTCCCTGCCCCTCCGCACTGGCGGAGGGAGCCACGATATTGGCTGGATGGTCTATGCTGGAAAGGCTATGGATAACAATGGGGTGTAGAGATGAGCAATGAGATAACCGCCTGGGTCGTCAGCGTCACCTTTCACGAACAGGCGCTGACGGAGATCAACGAGGTCAGCAACCACTTTACCCGCGCCGGGTTCGTACTGACGCTCAATGATGAAGACGGCAATCCCCATGAGCTGGGGACCAACACTTTTGGCCTGCTCAGCGCCCAGGATGCTGATGAAGTTAAGGCCCTCAGCGCAGGGCTGGCGGAATCGGCTCTGGGCCGCCCGGCAGAGATTACGGTCAGCACATTCGCCGAGTGGTTAAAAGCTCAATAAGTGCGTTTAACGCAACGGAAAGCGTCAGTTGTGCGTCAGTTCCAGGTTTACCCGGTAGCAGTGCGCTAACCTTATGATATGGTGGAAAACATGGGGAGAGACAGCATGTGGCAAGCAATCAGTACACTTTTACGCGATTGGCATTCCGAAAACGCTGAAATCGAACTGAAAACCGAGCTGCCCGGTGGGGAAATCCATTCGGCCTGGCATTTACGCTTCGGCGGGAAAGATTACTTCGTGAAATGCGACGAACGTGAGCTTCTGCCCATCTTCACCGCCGAGGCCGATCAGCTGGAACTGCTGTCGCGAAGCAAAACCGTTCGCGTGCCGCAGGTCTATGCGGTCGGCAGCGACCGTGACTACAGTTTTGTGGTCATGGAATACCTCCCTCCCCGTCCGCTGGATGCGCATAATGCCTTCCTGCTCGGCCAGCAGTTAGCGCATCTGCATCAGTGGAGCGATCAGCCGCAGTTTGGTCTGGATTTCGACAACGATCTTTCCACCACGCCGCAGCCCAACGCCTGGCAGCGTCGCTGGTCGGTGTTCTTTGCCGAGCAGCGTATCGGCTGGCAACTGGAGCTGGCGGCGGAGAAAGGGCTGCACTTTGGCGATATCGATACCTTAGTCGATGTGGTTCAGCAGCGGCTGGCCAACCATCAGCCGCAACCTTCACTGCTCCATGGTGACCTGTGGTCCGGTAACTGCGCCTTAGGACCAGATGGCCCCTATATCTTCGATCCGGCCTGCTACTGGGGCGATCGCGAGTGCGATTTAGCCATGCTGCCGATGCACCCGGAACAACCGCCGCAGATCTATGACGGCTACCAGTCCGTTTCACCGCTGCCAGCAGGTTTTCTCGATCGCCAGCCCATCTATCAGCTGTACACCCTGCTGAACCGGGCGATTTTGTTTGGTGGCCAGCACCTGGTGACGGTCCAGCAGGCGCTGGACGATGTATTGACGGAAAAAACGCGTTAGACAAGACTCACGGCGGACCAGGGGGTCCGCCGCAACGCATTATCAGTTGATCTCGACCCCACTCAGACGGAATTTGATAGTCATCGTCACGCCGGTTCCCGGTCTTGCCTGCTCGTAACGCCATCTGCGCATCGCGCTTTTCACTTCGCGCTCAAACATATTGGCCGGCTGGGCAGAGAGGATCTGTAGGTTGTCGATTCGGCCATCTGGCGTCACGTCAAACTTCACCCGTACCGTCCCTTCGATGCGCAGCGCCTGGGCGCGGGCCGGATAGGTCGGCTGGACACGGCTGATCGCCCGCGGGCCGCTCGGGGCAGTAACGGTGGGTTTGGCGGCCGCGGTCGAGGTGCTTGGCGCGGTGCGCGCTGGCGTCGTGTTGTTGTTTTCAAACGGCGAGGCCGGACGCGGCTCTGCTGCCGGCTTCACGTCCCGCTTCGGCTGCTCAACCTTTTTCTCCGGCTTGGGTTTCGGTTTGGGTTTAGGCTTCGGCTTCGGTTCCGGTTTATGGATCACCACCGGCGCCTCTTTCGGCGGTTCAGGCACCACCTCGGGTTCCGGCTCAGGATCAGGTTCGACAACGGGCTCCACGACTGGCTGTGCCGCCGGGGGCGGTTCAAGATCGGCCGGCGCGACCATCGTAATCTCAATCGGCTGCGTCGGAGAAGGCTGTTCAATAACCTGATGTACCGAGGTATAAAGCAGCCCCGCCACAACGGCACCGTGGATAGCCACGGACAGCAGCGTTGGCCACGGGAAGCGGCGAGGTAAATCAAGGGTCATTGCGCTCATAGTCGTTTCTGTTGAAAAATGATGCTCCGATTTTAAATGCAAATAGCAATCATATTCAATAAGGCGTCTTAACCTGAGTCAATTTTTGCCACCATTTGCAGAAAAAAGCCGCGTCGGCAGCGCATTCGACACCGGTATGCATCTTTGCATTGCAGTCCAGGGCGGTTTAACTTAACGTAATTCGCCTGATTATTGATAAGGAGCTTTGCCGTGCTTTACGTTATCTACGCTGAAGATATCGCCGATTCTCTGGAAAAGCGGCTCTCGGTTCGCCCTGCGCATCTCGCGCGTCTGCAACTCTTACACGATGAAGGCCGGCTGCTTACCGCCGGGCCAATGCCGGCCGTTGACAGCAACGAACCGGGCGCAGCAGGGTTCAGCGGCTCAACGGTGATTGCCGAGTTTGAGTCGCTGGAAGCGGCGCAGTCCTGGGCCAATGATGATCCGTATATTGCGGCTGGCGTCTACCGCCAGGTCTCTGTTAAGCCTTATAAGAAAGTATTTTAGCCTTAAGTATTTAATCAATAAATACAGATGGTTAATGGTTGTTATAATAGGCGATCATTCAAAAAAGGACACATATAAGTACACATTGTTCAGAATGGTCGCCCTTAAACGATCCTATTTCTATTTTTTGCGAGCAGCTATCCAGAAATGAACACTGGCCGTTTACTCAATGGGCAAGGTATCGCACCATAACCGCGGACATACTTGTTGTAGTTACGGTGCGCACCACTCTTTCATTGTTAAACCGCCAGGCTATCGCTTCGCACATCACAAATGATATGCGTCACGACGCCGGCGACAGCAACATCATCCAGAGCCTCACCTTCGATAGCTTCGCCGTCTTCAGTGATCAGCGATCGCCCCATCAGCTTTGCAAGCTCAGATCTGCCATCGTGTAGAATAATGAGTTGGCTTCCCTGCCTGGGTTTAAGCCCAATATCTACGACAACATAACCGCCATCCCTTTCGAAAACGCGGGTGTTAGGCCCGACATTGCAGATCGAGTTAACGGACAGGCGCTGTTCTACGTAGTCCGTCGCGGGTGAAGGGAATCCCATTAGATCACCCTCCCCATGTTGGCCATCATCCACAGCCTGTTTTCACTATGGTCCGGCGTCTTATCGACGAAATACGTCTGCTCGCGTGCGATCCAGGAGTTCGCCTCCACCTCGGAAAAGTGGATGCCACGCCGGCGCAGTGCGGTAACGAAGTCTCGGGTGTGAAGGTACTGGAACCCCTTGGAACTGCGCAAAATGGACTCGCGGAAAGCCGCGGCGATGTCTGACTGTCGAAGCATGATCTGCCCTCCGATAAATACTGTTTTTATATACAGTAGTTTTTATGTGAAAACAGATCAATTCTTTTGGTCGGTATTTTAAAAATTACATAAATTACATGGCATTATGACAATGTTATCCCCCTGTCTGCCATCCGTCTCTTTGCGCGGTTATACATCTGAATGAGATCAGAGGGAGATTTCGCCGTATCAAAAATGGCATACTCTGCCACATCCATGTTAATTGTTGGCCGTTCTGCTGGCGTGACATAGTTTACATGGCCAACACCGATACCAGTTGATGCCAGAACTTTCGCAATAGCATCTGTACGCTCTACCGAGTATGGCGAAGTTGTTCCGTTTGAGCAGAACAGAGTGCTATCCATATGAGAGCCATCACCATTCTCTGACAATGCCACAAATATCCATTTGTTAGCCAGGGATGCATACGGTTGCTCTGATGCAGTTATTGATGGCCTGAACTGCCGCCGCAATGATAATGAAGAGCCTGGATCAAGATACAGTCCTGAACCCGCGCTGTTATTCATGGCGCCAGCAATGAACGGAATTTGTAAGGAGTTGGTCGGCAGCGAAGGGAAACGGATGACTAATGCCTGGGTTTGTATGCGGCTATCCGCAAATGTGCTAACAAGAGCATTTTTAACATTGCTCCCAATAGCAAGAGTAAAGAAATTATCACCTGATGTAACTGTGTTTTGCTTGGTTAAGGCGCGATTATTTAAAGTTCCTATCAATGATGAGTCAGTGCCATCCAGAGCAAAAAACTCCCACGCATCACTTTCAACAGGTGGCAATTGATTAAATGATAAGTCAGATTCATTAATAATTGGCATAGATGTATCACTACTAAATGCATTTATCCGCAATACAAAACTAGACATTATTCACCAACCTTAATAACTTGAAGTTCGAAGTGAGGAGCCACCTGAAACATAGGGTAATTGACATTGTTGATAGTGATAAAAGAAGTATCACTGTCACGAAGGTTGCCTGATGCACCGTTTACTATATTCAAACCTTCCCCCAGATAGTCAAGAGCATACCTGACAACAGTATTCCCGACTGGTATGGTTGCTAACTCAAAAACTATGGTATCATCGGCACCCCTTGATGACATTATATTAACTTTTCCATTTGAGTCGTTAACACGAAATCCATAATCTGTTGTTGCTGCCAGATTTTCGTTATCTAGCCTCAAGGGAAGAACCCTTATGCGATCAAACTTCAACGTTAAAACGTTACCCCTGAGCGTAGCAGAGACTGGGTTGATATATAAAGACTCAATACCATCAAACATTAACTCCTTGTAATCTCTTCCTCTATATGCCCCATCCCATTTATAGCCAACGCTAGTAAGATGTGTACCATCTGCTGCCCGAGGCAGATGGTACTGCGGAGTAGCAAGCCTGAATTTTTTATTTTTTTGAACCAAATCCAGTTGAGACAGGCAGATATTTGGACTAAGTGCGGCCTTGTATGAACACTGGCTAAATTGAACAAAAACCGGACTTGTCTGCCCATTAACAGCCTTAATATCTGACTCAGCATCAATCTGGAATTGCTCAGCCATAGCGCGCCATGCGGCAGCAGTCGTAGGCGGCGACTGGTCAAGATCGGTCTCCCCCTGAGCAATCGGAATGATATGCACCGCAGAGTCATGGTTCAAGGCATACTGACCAGTCACATGCAGCAGGAAGTGATCATTATACCAGGCTGTACCTTTAATCAGGTTTGCAAGTTTAGTCCCCCCCTTACCTGCGGTGCTGGCAAAAATAACGTGTGTAGATGGAATGATTCCATTATCAATGGCTGCTAGCGTTAGGGCGTAGTTAGCCATTCCCGAGCAGAATGTTTCTCCGCGATTAGTGCCGCCGTCAGGTGCAGGGCTGGTATTATCTTCCACAAGAGGTTTTTGCGATGAAACATCGTTATTTGCTGCCCGAGGACCGGTTGAAAAAGTAATATTTGAATACGGCTGCGAACTAGAAATAATTGTTGTTGCAGTGGCTCCAATAGAAAGTGATTGACCATACCCTAATGTATGGTTAACAGCCTTTGCTATTGGTCTTAATTCTAATGGAAGCGGTTTCCTCTCTGGGGTAATTGTGGACTGGTTCAATCCCGCGCCAACAACAGAGTCTTTTTCTGCATCATAGCCAAGTATTAGTCTATTGTTGCCATCAATCATTAAAGGAATGATAGTGCCTGAACCAACATACAAACCAGTATTTCCATTTGCCTCTCGCTCATCAATTGCGCTATCGCTGATTGATTTCGCCCTTTCGCTGGTGATCATACCAGCCCCAATAACCTCGTCTTTATGAGAGTCATAGCCGAGTATTAGTCTATTACTACTGTCTATAACTAAAGGTATTGTTTCATTATTACCAAAATATAACCCGGTCTGAGCAGTAGCCAGAAAATCACTCGAATCATTTGCAGTTTCCGATACGGCATCCAACATTTGCTGTGATGGCATTTTTCGACCAGTCGCAGTCAATATACCGGAGTTGTTAATGTATTCATCCGCCAAAGATGTGCCATCAGCATTACGAACATATATAGCTGAATTGACTGGTATATTAGCAATGTCTGCCTGCGCTGCCGCAAGTGTCATATACTGCCGGCTAAGAGGGATCAGGTTCTGCCGCGTTTCTTCAACGACTTTATCCCCTTCCGCCTTGATACCATCTACGGTGTAGTGCTCACCGCCCAGGCGATCGGTGTATTTCAGGTCGGTACTGGTGACAACCTTATCCAGCATGGCGCCAGCATAAACTGTGTCCCGAATATCAGTGCTTGGTACCTGGTTGTCGGTGGGAGTTGGTAACGGTACTTCTGCCATTGTGCATGTCGCCCTATAAAAGGCGCACGAAACCCTCAGAAGTGAATCTGATGGTGTGCGCGAAGGTTGGTAATTACTGCTGTGTGTTACAGATAAATCGAGTCTGAATACTCAGTCAGGGATAGCGTTTGAGTATCGTCACCGTTAGGTTTGGCGCTATCGACGCGCCAGATTGTGGAGTTCAGCTCCGAGTCGGTAGCGATGAAATACCGGCTGGGGTTTTGCACCGTGCTGCGGTCATAAATGTTCAAATCGAAGGTATCGGCTGCAGCCTGAAATGCCTGGGCTTTGCCGCTTACCGGATAGGCTCGCCAGCGCCCGCGGTAATTACCGAGGCTGTCGGTCATCACCACCCACATATCTCCGAGAGAAAAGTCGATGCGCTCTGACGTCGAGAACACATCCCCGGAGCGCCCGGTGATATAGCCTGTTTGCTGGGTGTTGTCGTACATGTCAGGACACTGAACCACCGTACCGCGAACAACCTGCGTCGACTCCAGCACTTTCACCGTCATGGTCAGGCGTGAGTAAAGGATTTTCCTCGACTCAAGCCAGGCCCGATCGGTTGCCTGAATGGCGTTGCGGCAGCCGTCCAGGCTGATCTGCATCGCGTTAACAGTGGCATCCTCAACCTCGGTAATGCCGCTGCTGTCGATCTGCAGGTAGATGTACGCCTTCTTGTTCGTCAGCGGGTCGACGTAATCCAGCGCCACGCCGTCATAACCACCGGGTAGAGACATTTTCCACGAAAGTTTATATTCATCCCAGAACATGTTTGAGCGCGCAAATACCGCATCGGGATTTGTCACTTTCTCATCACGCCAGAATGTCAGCACATCGCCGATATTGTTACCGTCAACGCGGGCCACATTGGCGATCGTCGCTATGCGCTCACCCAACGGCTGTTTCTCATCCGAGAAGGTGTAATCGAAATACCCAAGCTGAGCATCTGGCAGTGAGTCTGCAATGGCATAAAGAGCCGCGACGTCAATACTGGCCACGGCCTGTTTACCGACAACCACCCACTCATGCAGGATTGCATCAGCAAACGAGCGACTCGGCCGCAGCGTGTAATCAACCGCGCCGGTTGTCCGGTCGTAGCTGATGGTATGCCGCTGCGCCAGCATATTGTACTTCTGCTCGCGGTTGCTGTTGCTGTCGTTCGAGCCTTTGATCGTGATGCGGGCAATCGTGTCTTCCGGATACACGACGTTTTCGCGTACGTTCACCGCGTGGATCGCCATCAGAGTCACGACGTTGGCGTCATTGCTGTTGTCGAGGCGCTCGATAGTGACCGCATAGCGCCCCGCCCCGGCAGCCGGGACGAACTTGTGCGTTGTGCGGAAATACCGGATCGTCACCTGGAAGTTGTTATCGAAGAAGTAATCGTGCTGCTCGGATGTACCCGGCACCTGATTGTTGTCGTCATCGACCTGCCAGAACTTGATCCGGTATTGCGTTGTGCCGGCCGTCGCACCGAGCTGAACCAACACATGCACCCAGACCTGAGTGGACACGATCGGCGACACTGACGGCCCGATAACAAGTGGCGTCTGATCGTTCAGTGTGAACAACGTCGCGTTGATAACCGCATTGCCCGGCAGAGACGTAATCTCTCCGGAGAGCTCACCAATATAGAACGTCGTGTACGACAGCGTATCGTCGCCGATAAAGCTCTCCGAGGAGATGATATTACCAGCGCCAGTGACGTTCCTTGTGACGCTTGCGCCACCGTCGTTCCAGGTGGCGTTGATGACGAATGACACAGGATGCGGCACCGCCAGCGCAGCGAAGTAGGCAAAGTTGTCATCGTTCGACAGAACGACAGCCTTTAGCTGATTACTCTCGATCGCCACCGATGTCGGCGCCGTCGTAGTTGCAGTCTGGGCCGGGAAATCCTCGCTTTCATTCAGTCCCGGCACGGTCTCGTTATCGACGTCATCGAACTGATACCCCACCTCAATCGTGCCGATCACGTCACCCGGGTTATAAATCGCAGAGCTGGCTCCCGCCAGGCTGCCTAGGTTCGATTCCGAGTAGCGGATCGAAGAAATGGTGTACCGGCCGTAACCGACTTCAAACCACTCCGTGAGTTGTTTGTTATTGTCGACGAACTCGAACAGCGCCTCCTGAATCAGGTCAGGAAAGACGCGGCACTGGCCGTAAATGTTCGGACGCCCCTTGTAGAGTCGCGCGCGGTTTGTCTGGCCGGTCAGGTCGTTATTGGGGGATTCGCCCGTCGCCACCGATACTGACGCGCTGGGCTTATTTGACAGGCCGAACACCTTCAGCGCGCCGGAGAGGATTTTCGTGACCGGACGCAATATCGTGGTGATTAGCTTTCCCACCCCGCCCTCTGGCTGGTCGAAGACAGCCACCACGTCGCCAGATCGCAGTGGCCGGCTTATGTCGTAATCGTCAGGCAGCGCTCGGCCATTCAGTTTCACGATAACATCGCGGTGTAACTGCAGAGAATCCAGAAGGCTCTCCAGTGCGGTTCCAGTCTCTACCGTTCCTGATTGCTTCGGCGCGCCGGGCAGTCGCTGCAATTCATATCGAACCATGCACCATGTACTCCACTTTGCTGTAAACCCTCAGTAAGGCCAGCGGGCTGTCGCAGCGTACGAAACCGAATTCGCCGCGGGAATGCAGGCATTTCACCGGGCTAATCATTACCCCGATGTGCGCCGGCACTTCGCCGCGGTAAAAAATGGCGATGCATCCGGTGGCCGCCACCGGCACACGCCGCCAGTGGGCGCGCTCCTGTTCGTAGCAGGTGATGAAATCCGCGCCCGATTCGTAGCCAGCGATGTGATGCAGCTCCAGGCCGAGCACATGCCGGTAATAGAGAACCACCAGGCCCCAGCAGTCCATCTGCTCAAAACTGCAGGCGCGATTAGCCCAGGGCTTGCCGTTAACAAGCCCGATAAAGTCGCTCTGTGTCATACGGTGATTAGCCCGGGATAGTCTTTCGTGGTGTAAATGATGGAGTTGGCCAGCGTCAGCGGGTTAGTCTTTCCGGCGGTCACGGTGACGTTGCTGGCATCGGCTGAAATGTCGTTCACGTAAAGCGTCCAGTCTTTCAGGGATGTAGTGTCACCGATCGCATTCCACTGCTGATACAGGCACTTTATCGGCGTCATGCGCGCCGCCCCGCGCCAGCTTTTCAGTGTCTGCCGGACATGCTCCGTCGCGGCGACAAAAGTGATCGTCATGGATATGACCGCCGTTCCGTCCTGCGCCGGCTCGGTCACGCTGAACCGCGCAGGCTCGAATGAGTTTCCGCCAAAAGTCGCCGGACGGAACAGGTTATTGACCACACGGTAATAACCAAACGCAGGGTGATAAAACTCCACCGTCTGTTTGATATCGCTTGCCGGCCGCCGCTCTTTCCATTCTCTTAATGTTGGCATCAGTCAGCCCTCGGCATCACTTCGGTGATCAGATAATCCAGCCAGTATCCGTAGCCCGGCTGCGCCTCGACAATCCAGTCGTCGTAATCTTCAGTAATGTCCTCGATACCGTTACTGATAACCGTTGCGGTCCAGGTGACGACGCTGCCGTTCTTGCTGGTCTGCACTGGCATGTCGACGAAATGCAGCGTCTGCTGCTGAACGCCCTGCGTATCACCCAGGTCGATCGGCATCTGGAACCAGTTGCGCCCGCGGTCGCAGTAGGTCGGCGATCGCAGCCATGACTTAAACCGCTCGGCTTGAGCAAGCGTGAATATCCACTGCAGCGTCCAGGTTGCTTTCAGGTCCGTGGTAATCGGCGTGATTATCAATGGACCGACCGCCGTCTGCGTCGTCTGCCAGGCTGTATCCTGCGTCATGTTCTGATCGGCGCGCTGGGGAAGCGGCAGGAACGGAGGGTATTGAACTGTTGCCACGTTTCCTCCGGGCATAAAAAAACCCGCCGAAGCGGGTTGGGTTTAGTAAGCACCTTGCGCTTTGCGGCTTAGTCCAAATGTCTGCTGCATCTGAGAGGATACCGGGCCGCCTCTTTCCATGTCGGTGATCAGCAAGTCCACAACTGCGCTACCGTCCTGCATGTAGCCGTTGGCACTCTGAACGGTGGCACCGGTAGACTGGTTGATGACGTTCACCTGCACGCTGATCCCTCTTCCTGACTGCATATCCTTATTGCTGATGACCTTCCCGTTATCGCCAGGGATCATGTACTGCTTGCCGGTGCTGGCCTGGTAAATCTCTGGCTTACCTTTCTCGCCGACCTGATACAGGCCGCCAGCTGATACCGGGCCGCCGTTGTAGCGAGCGCCGGCAAGCGCAAGCCCGCTGGCAAGCCCAACTGTCGAACTGATACCAGCTGCAGCCGGGCCAGCGTTAGCACCGAATGAGGCGAGCGATGCCATCGCGGCCGCAGGAGCCCAGGCGGAAGCGGTAGTTGCCGCCAGTCCGACGGATGTCGCCACCGATGCGGCACCGAGCGTCTGACCGAGGATGTAGTTTTTCAGCGCTTCGACGCCAACCTGAACAATGCTGTTGATCACGCTGTTCAGGATGGTGTTACCTAGCGACCGCATCGCCTCCTGTGCTGACATTGTGCCGGTTAGCAGACCGGTGATTGCATTGGAGGCATTCCCGCTAAACGCATCCACCGCACTCGTCAGCATGTTATAGCCGAGACTCTGCTGGCTGAGCTCCTGCCACATGGCCTCCTGCCGCTTCTGGCGGTACTGCTCCTCAATCTGGGCGCGAGTCGCTTCGACCTCAGCAATTTTCTGCGGGTAAAGCGTGGCATAGGCATTCAGGGAAGCGATTTGCTTCTGAAACTGGTCATCCACTGCGACCACAGGTGATGCCGCCTGTCTTACCTGGGCATAAGCGCTTTCAGTATCCTGCTTGTCCTTCTCTGCTTTTTGCTGAGCCTTAATGGCGGCGGCAACATCGTATGCCTGAGCGGCATATTTCCCGGCCAGAGCAATTTGCTCCTGCGTGGCGCCCTTGCCCAGAGACTGCTGAGCGGAGAGTATGGACTGTTCTCGCGATAGTTCTTGAGAAGAATCAGCTGCGAGCATGGCTTTCTGCCGAAGCTGTTCAAGTTTTTGTGATACCGATTCTGCGGCTGAGGCTGAACGTTTATCTTGCTGTTCTCCCTTTCTCTGAGCCTCCTGGCGGGCTTCTTCTGCTTTCTGAAGGTCGTAGTTTTCTCCAGCCAGATCGCCAGCTTTTGATATCTGATTTGGGTTGTCAGTAACCTTCGCCGCCTGCATCCTGGCTTTAGTCACTGCTCTTTGACGTTCATCCTGAATTTTCAGTAACTCGTTCTGCTCTTCGAGGTTAAGAATTACTTTGTCGCCATCAGCTGTAGGAGGAGAAACCTGCAGCGCTTTGGGGTTGAAGTTTTGTCCTGCCTGATTTGCTCGGTTTATTTCATCAGCAGTGTTGCCGAAAGCCTTCGCAACCGCGATCTGCACCTGCTCAAGTGACCAACCCTTTTGGATCAGCCCATCATGCACACCCATTGAAGTGAGCATGTTGTTTGTTAATGTTCTGTTGGCTTCAGCCGCAGTTTCCTGAGTTTGCGCCAACTTATCTTGAGCGTTGGCAAGATTCCTTGATTTCTTGGCTAACTGGTCAGAAACCTCAGCCTGCTGACGGGCAAAATCAGCTCCTTGGCCCAATGATTCAGCTACAGCTTGAGCTTCTGGGGTGAAATTACGATATCTAGAACTTAAAGAGTCAACCTCTGCCTGCAGATCAGAAATTTCATCTTTTTGCGCTCTAATAGACTCGTTAGCATCGGCGATGGTGCCCCTGAGCTGGGTATTATTCATCGCCTTCATTGAGGCGTTTACTTTGCCCAGACTATCGGCAAAGCGGAGCGCCTCCTCTCTGGCTTGTTGAGCTTTCTGCCAGAAGTAGAAAATGGCTGATGCTGCCAGCATGGCAGCGCCACCGGGCCCGCCAATCAAAGAAAGAGCTCCACGAGCAAGGCCTATACTTACCGAGGCAGCACTTGCTGCAGCCGCCGCTCGTGCAGATGCCGCGGCTTGTGCAGTTTCTGCCTGCGCTAAAGACAATGATGCTGCACTTGCTCTTGATTTAGCTGCAACTAACGCATCCAGCGCAAGCATTTCAGCTGCGCTACCCTTGGCCACATTATATTCTGCCTGCGCTAAGGCAAGGGAAGACAAAGCCGCCTCTTTGTTTGCAACCGCTTTTCTCTTCACTGACGTAGCAGCAATTAGCGCAGACTGAGCGGCTTGGGCATTGGCAGTGGCCTGACGCTGGGCTGCCAAGGCAGACTGGATCTGAGAGGCGGCAGACATTGTCAATGCGCCGAAATACCGGCTTCCCATAATTGCTGCTGCAGCAGTTAATGCAGCGCTCAGAACGCCAATGTTTTCACTGGCAGTCACAACTGCATCATTAAAAATAGCGGTACCAGTTTTAACGGTAGAGTTTTCGCCAAAGAATTTAGTTACGTTGTTACCAGCCACCTGCAGTGCCTGACTGATCGTCGTCGTTGTATTGGCGAACTCTTTTCCGATCACTGCTCCTTGGGATAGAAGCCCATTAACAACCACGTCGGTTGTTAACTTGCCCTGCGCAGCCATGTTCCGCATTTCGCCGATGCTAACTCCCATGGAGTCAGCAAGAGCGACAATAAGACGGTTACCCTGTTCGTTTACAGAGTTGAATTCCTCGCCGCGTAAAGCTCCAGAAGCAAGGCCCTGCGACAACTGAATAATCGCGTTCTCGGCCTCTTGCGCCGTGGCACCTGATACAACGAACCCTTGGTTTATGATTGTGGTTAACTTCGCCAGATCATCTGCGCTGGTCCCATACTGCCTGGTTGCCCTTTCCAGTCTTGCGTAGAGGGATGCCGTTGCATCTAAACTACTGCGAGTTTGCTGAGTAATGTTGAATACGCGTTCTGTTACATCAGCAAGTTGCTCGTTAGGCCGCAGTGAGTTAGCCAGCTTGTTATTTACAGTTGCCCAGGCATCTGCATATTCGGAAACTTGCTTTACAGAAAGAGCTGCGGCCAAAGCAACGGCTACGCCTGACAGGCTGGACATAGAGCGCTCAGTGTTATTGACGGCGCGTGTTGTGCTGTCGAAACCGCGCTCAATCAGGTCCAGGCGCTGATTAACGCGTTGTTGAGCTACGAGAAGCCCCTGCACATCCATTTCAATATCGTAATAAATGCTGCCAGCGTTCTCAGCCATTTGCTTTTCTCCAGGCAATAAAAAACCTCGCCGGAGCGAGGTTATGTTTTCGTCTTGTTACTACTTCTTCCTTAATCGTAATTATGGTCTACCATTGATGGCCCACAACCATAAAACTTATCACCGGCTTGCATGACGAATTTATGTATCGGCTCAGATGGTACAAACCTTGCTACCATCGATCCGTTATTGAAGGAGAATGAGTATTCTCTTCCATCCCAGCGAGGATTTTTACCCATCATAACACTTCCTGCGATTACCATGGCGGGATAGCGGCCAGTGATCATTGTAACATCCTCCCATACCAAGCAATTGGTAGTGAAGGCATGTTTTTCTTTCATAAAGAAATCTTTGGCTTTGGTTCCAGAAAGGCTTTCGACTACCCTAATTTCATCTTCTGCTTGTTTTTGCTGAGCTGACGCCTTATCTACTTCGCATTTAGACCATTGCTCTATGGTTTTTTTTATCCTATCTGATACTGCAAAGTTAGATTTGTCCTGGCTAGCGGCAAATACCTTTGTTTTATCATCAACGAAAATCATACCGTCTTTCTTTTCAGTCAGCGGTGGGCTTACTATATAAGAACCGTCTGTTCTATATGCTGTAAAAGATTTTCCGTCGAACATCACATTAGCATTGCCTTTAATGAGAAGAGCTGGCGATGAGGACAGCTCCCCAACTGCAAACTCACAAAAAAGCTTTTCATTCGCCACAACCACGCCAGATGCCATTAAAAAAATAAGCGCAACAAAACACCTCATATCCCTATCCCCATCAGTAAAAGTAAGAAAATCGTAGCAAACCAAACATCTTTAGTCTGCCCATCCTTCCGCCTTTTTCTTTTTAAGGAGAGCATCCAGGCCGGCTGCGTCCTTCTGCTTCTTGAGGATCGTCGCGTATTGTCTGTAACCATGATGTCCAGGAGCAAAGAATTGCCCATTATCGTACATGCCAGGATTTTTCTTCATGGCAGACATAGCTAATGGGGCAAGGGCTATTTGCTGTTGGCAGTAATGAATTGCCTTCTCGAGGTTCTTGCCAGAATCGCGCAGTTTATAGTGCTTCTTAATTTTCTCTTGAAGGTCAAAGTGGATCTTTAAAATCACATCATCAGGCAGCCCACGAAGACCTTCGAGCCACTCTTCTTCTGTCATATCCCTATCCCCACTGGTTAGTTTTGGACAGATTAGCAGGGATAGGAGGGAACGACAAAAGCCTGATCGTTTATCAGGATGTTCGGCGGCGCGCTTTCAGAGTAGGTTGTAGCGTAAACCCGAAACAAGGAATCAACATGGATAAGTTTGACCGCACCATCCAGCGAGAGCTACTCCAACGCCTCTGCGACATTTACCCAGAATCTGCCGACAGTAGCTTCTCAAAGGAGTTTTCAGAAAAATTTGGAGGCATTAATATCTTTACTGCCAACTTACTTTATCTTGCTGGTCACGGACTCATTGAGATAAGACTTAGCAATGAAATAGGTCGACGACTGCCATCTGTAATGGACTCTTTCACGAAAATCACCAGCAAAGGCATAGATTTCATTCGCGATGACGGCGGTTTGGGCGCAATTCTGAACGTACAAACCATTAAGTTCCACCAGGATGCGGTCATCATCCTCGAAGACCTGATCGCCATTTCAAACATGAACGACGAACAGAAGGAAAAAGCCAAGTC
The DNA here is from genome assembly GCF_033100215.1 of Klebsiella sp. w6. Lineage (NCBI taxonomy): Bacteria > Pseudomonadati > Pseudomonadota > Gammaproteobacteria > Enterobacterales > Enterobacteriaceae > Klebsiella > Klebsiella sp. w6. Next base: position 2,178,920 of record NZ_CP136907.1, on the reverse strand, counting down.
GACTCTCGGCGAAATGTCGACGGAAGCCATTAAAACTGTGGTGCAAGCCGTGACGACTGCCGGGTTATCAAAGCTACTCGGGCAATGAAGTTGTACCAAATAGCAAAAACCCGCTAAACGGCGGGTTTAGTATATTGCTTTAGGTCAGCGGAATTGAGCCGCTTACTGTATTGACTACAAGCCCCATCATTGCTGCTGATGCTGCGTCAAAAAATGATAAAACCCAAACTGAAGTATTTTTTTTCATAAGCTTCTCCTTTTCCTCATTACTAACCGTTGCTAGACAATTCTTTGTAACAAAAAATATGAATAGAACCACGAGGACGAGTAGCCAAAATAGCTGCGCACTTAAAACTCCACCGAGCCCCAGTATCGCTGGCCTAAAGCTAGGGTTAATATAACCAATGATGCCATGAATATCAACTTTAAGAATCGTTTTCACGAGGGGATGTTAACGCAGACAATCATCATTTGGTATCTTTGGCAGACAGGTGTACGCCAAAACCACCTGATCGTTTATCAGGATGTTTTCTTTCACTTGATACACTAATCTGAAAAGCCTACACACTAAAACTAAGGATACAGCATGCCGCACCCTCAATTATTGACTACCATTGCAACCACTGGCGTACATATCGATATATCTAATGATTCATATCACCCTGATCTGCTTGAGGAGTTAATGTCTATTGTAGTGAAGTCAGGTGGGCATCTAACAGTAAAGGGTATGCACCCTGAGCTAATGTTAAAACTTGCTCAATTAGGTGGAAAGCATCTGACCGTGAAATGGTAATCAGATATTCAAGGCCCGTTCATTAACGGGCCTGTTTTATTCAATAAATTCCAGGCAAATACAACTGCATTTCATCGGCGGCCCGATCCCGCGCTGCATGCAGTAGCTGCTTACGTCCGCCGACTCCCCATTTCGCCATCTGGCTAGCACACTGGCTAATCGCTTTGGTTTCAGTGTTGATGATATGATCGATTTTGTTCAGGCGGGACATTGCTCCAATGCCCATACGAACAACCGTCCGAAATACCTCATACACCTCAATTTCGAACTCGGGCTTAATCCATGCTGCATAGCGAATGGCAAGCAGCTCCACTCCCCAGACACCAGGCTCATCCCCACCTTTAACTACCTTAAGTGGTTGAATTTGTTCCAAAGCACTTTTTTGGGCTTTGGACTGCAATGCTTTGATGAATCTTTTAACCTGAGCGCTGCGGAGGAATTTACTGGGCCTCTGCGACTCAGTTGCCTCCCCTTTTGCTACTGCCGCAGCATGAAGATCGTTGAAGTTATAGCGACCATCGCCATCGACACGAACGGAGACGCCGTTCACTGATACGGTTGGATATTTCATCGTATTTACCTTTCTGTGGTGCGAGCCTGTTCGCGTAGACATGGGCAGCCAAGAGCGGAACGATGAAATCCACCGCCCAGTCTCAGACTCACACTACGGAAAGCTCTTGCTGAAAGAAGCGCACGCGAATGCGCGATTTGTTGAGGGTATAAAAAAGCCCCGGACTATGCCGAGGCTGGTTTATTTGGTTTTACGGGCTTGTTCCTGCTCCATCATCGCCTGCCAGCGGCGATCGTCTTCGTCCATGACCGTGTCGTACTCTTCGCGCGTGAAGCCGTTCTGATTTGGGTATCTGGCGTTAATCATCATGGCGAACTCTGTCATCGTGAGGCTCTCAGCCTCTTCCCGGCTTATGCCGAAATGGTTACGGGCCGCCATGATGTAGTCGGCTGCGCGGAATTCTGCAGTTGTCTCATTCGTTTCGTAACGCTGCAGCTTGCGCACCTTCGCTTTGCCGATGATGCCGTGCATCATCAGGTTTTGCGCGACGATGACCATGCTTTCCGGCGGCATGCTGCCCGGGCGCCAGACGAAGCCACGCTTGCGTGATTTCCCCGGCTTCATCCATCCAACCAAATCGCCGATATCATCGTCACAACATGCTGTCAGTACCGTGTGAGCAGCCATGATCGCTTTGCGTGACAGGAGCCCGCTTTGCATAAACCGCAGGACGCAATCAGGAAGTCGGCTGTACTCATCGCGGATATAGGCCTCAGCTGCGCGCTGTGCGAATGGTGTCGCCTCGTCATTGCACAGGTCATAGAACGCCTGGACAATTTCCTCTGGATCACCGATTCGCGCCATGTTGCGAAACGACGGCCGGAAAAAGAATTCCCGGTCACCGGTACCGATAACGCATTCGCCTAATTCTTTAATCGGGGTCATAGTCGCTCCATAAACAGTATCAAGGGCGCAGAACGCCCTTTGTACTATTCACGAAATAGTCTGGCAGTTAACTGATAGTGACCGCACAGGATGCAGAAGTGATCGTGACTGGTGTCGCGGAAGAATCGGTAACTTCACAGGTATAGGCCCCGGCATCACCGGAAACAGCGCTGGCCTTGTTGAAGGTCGCCGTTGTTTGCCCGCTGACAACCGTGCCGTCTTTCTTCCAGACGTAAGTGTAAGGCGCTGTACCACCCTCAACCACTACCGACATATTCAGCGCCGACCCGGCCGTCACGCTCTTGGTCGTCGGCAGGTTGGTGGTGAACGCCAGCGCCGGGCCGGCAACTTCAAAGACGACAGTATCGGCATCGTAGACTTTCCATTCCCCAGAGAAGGTCGAAATATCCGTGGTGCCGAAATCACCAGACCAGGATGTGGTGTTAAAGTAGCCCCTGATATAAGTGCCAGCGTCTTCACCAGTGAAGTCGAAGCGGACCCAGACTGTCGGCTGACGACCAGCCTGTACCTCATCGAAAATATATTTCGAGATGGCAATAGCGCCAACTTCAGTCGTCTTGTCTTTTTTACGGAACTCTCCTTCTCCGGAGATGGTGACGTCCATATTGTTGACCAGGTTCTCAACCATACCTTTCGTATCGTCAGCCTCAGAGGTGACGGTATTCATGGAGTAGTCGAAGCCCTTGGTGGTCATGGCGCCGAGTCGCTTCCATTCGGAAAGCGCAGGAACCGTATCAGCACAGCCAAAAGCCATGCGGAGCACGGCCACCTTACCAATCAGCTTGCCGGTGTCATTAGCGCAGCCTTGCATGTATGCCTCTCAATTAAAAAAGGCCGCCATATGGCAGCCTGATGGGTGATTCTGACGATTATTCGCCGTATGTGCAGGAGACGAGTAGCCGGGTTACTAATCTGCCCTCTTCGGTGGGGATCGGAGCCGGGACATTGCCGACAAGCCGTAGCGCGCCTACGCAATCATCGGCGCCGGATTGCGCGCTGATATACTCGACAATGGCGTTTACCGCGGCGTCAGCAGCATCGGGATTGGCCTTCGAGGAGATCACATCAACCATCACATACCAGTCTCCGCCGCGGTCGTACTCAATATTGGTACCGCCGGAAGGCCGGAACACGATGAACTGGTCCGTGTCTTTCCCGTTGTCGCGCCATTGCCGCCACTGGACCTTAAACCCCGCGGTAAGCCCCTCAGCCACAAACAGGTCTTTGAGGCGCATATACATCGGAGGGGTCATAGCGAAAGCTCCTTCTTCATCACCGCGTCAATCTGGCTGCGGGTGTCCTCGAAGCCCTTCGTTAAGAACTCCTTGCGGGCCGTTGCTCGCCGGAAGTCCTGTTTCACTGCCGGGTCGTGAACATACACCGCATAGTTGGCGGAGTAACCAACGCGCCCGGTTACCCTGGTGCCGTTAGCCATGATTTCGCGGAACTGGCTGTTGATGAGCGTCGACGTATCGATCGGGGTGTAAAGTGCTGCCTGCGCGCTGCCGATAAGCATCGCAGACTGGATTGCCCGCACGACTTTACGCCCCTGGACGTCTTTGATAATGCGATCGAGGTTGGCCTTGGCCTGGCGGATGCCGCGAACTTTAGCGCCCATAATCAGACTCCCGTTATAAGTGCGAAATCGTCCGCCAGTCGCTCGAAAGTATCTGCGAACTGGACGATCTGCCGAATCTCATCGGCCTCATCCGGCGGTTCAGCATCGGTCGAAGCGCCAATCAGGATGTAATCTCCCTCCCGCGACGTTGCGTACTCGGTCCATATCGTGTTTTTAACAACGAGCTCCCGGCCAAGGTCACCGATTTTTGCAGAGAGACCGCCCTGGTAGTCGCAGAGGATAGCGATAGGCGGTTCCCATCCATACGGCTGACCTCCGCCGTCGGTATCACTACCGTCAGCATCGCGTATACGCCGCCAGATTGTCGCCGTCGCGGTGTATGACCAATTAGCTACCGAAGACATCAGTCATCCCTCCATCGCAACACAACAGAGCCTGTGGTGCGTATGCGGTCGCAGTTAATGAACCACTCGCCGTCGCTTTTCACGTACGCCGTCGTTTGCTCGCCGGTATCGGTGATCACCCACACCCGGGTAAACGTCCGCGGCAGCCGTTGCTGAACTGAAACCCACGCCATTAGCAGCCCCCGACCACCAGAAACAGGCCCACACTGTTGCCGGCGCTGATCGGAAGTTCACTGGTGCAGCCACTGGTATCAAGTTTCGCCAGCGAGTCGCGCAGCCAGGTAATGCCGTCATCTCCGTAGTCGAACGAGCGCGACGCCCCTGATGGCGCCCCCTGCGATTTTATTCGCCTGGCGCCGGAAGACGTCGCCATGAGCGCAGAGGCATACATCAGGATGAGCTTTGCCGTGCATTCGTCATACCCCGCACCATCAAGGCACGGGATAATCTTGTTCACCACGCAGAGAATCGGATCGAGCAGCGCGGCGGGGATGGCGTAACCCAACTCACCGAGGAACGCCTGCACGTCTGCCGCTGTGATTGGGTCAGCCATGGTTATTTCGCCTTCTTCGATTTGCTGGCAGATTCTTCCTGCTGCTCTGCCTGCTCTTCAGAATCATTGCCAGGTGTGGCCACTTCCAGCACCTGATCGTCATCACTAATGATTTCAACCAGACCAGCGGCTACCCAACGCTTAGCGACATCGCCGCTTACCGAAACCTGAGCACCAACCTCCAGTTTCTGGAGATTGGCACCGGAGAAAAGGTTATCGCTAATCACTTTTACCAGTGCCATTTACCGCCCCTTAGCTGTGTGCGTAGATGACTGATTTTTTGCTGTTGATGTCGGTCTTAACCATCAGCCCAGCTGCGCCCCAGGTACGCCAGATGTAATCGCTGTTGTAGAACGGACGCGGATCGGCAACGGTGCCGAAAGCCTGGCCTACAATCGGAGCAATCACGCCAGCGGTAAGCGGGACAATCAGGATCTGGTTACCGGTCAGCTGAGCGTCTTCTTTAATCGCGGCAATGCCGGACAACTTCAGAAGCTCTTGCAGGATGGTGTCAGACTGATAGTTGTCGCTGAAGTAGCGCTCCAGGTTGGAAATGATGGTGCTCGACACGTACCAGGTCTGCTCGGCGTACTGATTATTGGTCAGTTTGAGCGTGTCGCGCAGCTTAATTGCTGCGTTACGGATCTGCTCAGCAGTGGCTGATGCACTGGTGAAGTCGATATTCAGGCCAGATGCGCCCAGGTCAACCATCGCCACACGCTCGTCGTTCTTCAGACCCTTCCAGGTCTTATCGTCGAACTTGATGTAGTTACCTTCCGCGTCGCGATAGCCGTTGTAGATGTAATCCACATACTGGCGGCGCACTTCGTTGGTTGACTCAAACTGAGCGTCAGAGATGATGTCGAACGCATCCGGGTTGTTCAGGCGAGGCTCACGCCAGTGGAACTTGAAGCCTGTATCGTGCACCGGAACCATAGTACCGTCGTACTGGTACTGCACAGCATCCAGCGCAGCGCCGATCTGGCCTGACATGGAGGTATGAGCCCACATGCGGCCGCCAGACTTGGCGTATTCATACACCGTCTGATTGATGCGCACCGAACGTGACAGCGGCATCAGGTCGTTAAACAGTGTGAACTCAGTGTTCGGCTGGAATTGACGCAGCACGGTCTGGTCAAAGGCCTTGTACAGGTCAGCAGGTGAGCGAACAGCGTTGATGCCGTTGAGATGGTTAACAGCATTAAGGCGGTCGGCGATCTCCTGCATAACGTTGACACCCTGATGGTTCAGCGCGGCATTACGCTCCATACTCAGCATACCAAACTGGTATTGGTTCACGGCCAGGTTGCCGGTCTTTTCGCCCAGCGATTTAGAATAAACAAGCATTCAGTGACTCCTTACTTGATCACTACGCGAATGAGATCGCCAGCAGCGGCGGTAATTGAGCGCTCTTCGTCGCAATAGCAGCGATCGTTTTCACCGGTGGCCCACTTCTTAACCTGGCCGTTTACGATTGAAAGAGCGTCGCCTTTTTTGTAAGTACCGGCGGCTGCGCGCACGTTCAGGAACATGCCAGGCAGCGGATGGATGCCAACCAGCAGATCATCTACAGCAAAAGTGTCATCCACTGTTTTGCAGCGCAGATAATCGAAGTCAGCGACATAGATAATTGCTGTCTCGCTACCATCAACCGACACCTTGAAGACGCCAGCATCGAAGAAGCCCAGGGTGCCGGGCTTGACCGCGGTGGCGCGGCCTTCACGGTTGAGCAGCGGATTAGGGAATACGCCACCGGCGTGAATTACATGTTTTCCGTCTTTAGCCATTTTTTACTCCGGCATTTCGCTGACTGATTGGGTGTTGGTAGCCTGGCGGAAAGCGCCATTCAGGCCGGTTGAAGTCTGGCATTGAGCAAACAGTTCTTTCAGGGGCTCGCCGTCCAGAGAGTTGACAGCGATATCGGTCATGCCAAATTTGGCTTTTACCGCTGCGCGCATGTTGCTCTTCTCGCTTTCCGAGCTCGCGTTGATCTTGCTGTTAAGCGCCATAACCTGATCGGTCAGAGCTTTTGCCCAGGCGGGCATATCTTCATTGTTGGCGGCCTGCTCCGTCTTTTTGGGCGCGCCGGTAGCCGGGTCGATTTCTTCATCGCCCTTTTTCTTGGCGGTGACCTCTTCGGCCTTCATCTGGTTGTAAGCGTCCATCAGTTCGGCATCGGACTTGCCTTCAGTCGGCTTACCCGCGGCTTGGAGCGCATTGATAATCAGTTCTTTCATCGGATCGTTCTCTCCGTTGGTTTTAATCTCGTACTCAATGGGTTTGCGCACGACTTCTACAGGTTCGCCGACGAACACGGCTTTGCCGTCATCATCGATGAGGTACTTCTGCTTTAGGTATCTGGTGTCATCGCGGTAGATGAAGCTGTCTGGCCACACCGTTTCTGGCCATAGCCACTTATCTTCTGTGTCACCCTCACGCAGCTTGTCGCTGATGGCGCGTGAAATGTCGTCAAAAGAGAAGTTGGAGGCGTTGGTGAAGAAGAATTTTGTCTTGTTGAGCAGACCTTCGCGGGTGCAGTCGATACCATCAGCAAGGCGAGCAACTTCGATCTGCTGCTCATGACCTTCTGAGTTGACGAAGATGCCCACGCCTTCTTCCGGAGTTCCGGCGCCAGGCTCATCGAGCAGCACCGCCACATGGTCAAACATCATGTTGGTGGCGATCTCGTTGTACTTCTTGCCCTTCGACTCGCCATTAGCGGCAATGCCGGAATACAGGAGTCCTGTGGAGATGTGGATGGGTTCTGAGTTGGTACCGGCGATCATCTCATCAAGGCGGTTAATCAGGCGCTTGCCCTTCTCGCTTGACTCGGCGTACTGGCGGTTAACGTACATATCGCCCGTCACCTTCCCGTCTTCGTGGCTGACGTTCTGCAGCCATGCGCCGACGTGATATTCATTCACCGCCCGGACATCGCGAGCAGACACATGCTTGCCGTCAACCTTCGGGTGGCCCAGCGGCATCGGGTTACGCTCAAGCGTGTTGTAGGCCTTTTCGATTTCTGCTGCCGGGTACAACTTCCGGTTCATCACGATATCGTCCACGACAGGCGTGATGCCGCGAACCACGATATGTGGCTTGCCGTCGATGGTTTCAGTGGTGATGTTTGAAGCGGAGTTGACGACGGTCAGCACGTTAACGCGATTGCGTTTCATGCTGGGTCCTCATTGGTGGATTTCTGGCAATAAAAAAGGCCGCCGGAGCGACCTTTACTAAATTTATTGGTGTTAGATCTCTATATGAGTTTCATAAGCCTCATCAATACTATCAGCACCTTCATCTATCAGAGTGCTCAATCTTCGAGAACTAAGCTTTGCCCAATTTCCTGTCGTGGACATTACCATGAAGCATAAATCATCGTCATGGTTTTCAACCAGCATCCAACCCAACTCTGCGAGTTCATAGTCAAGCTCAGAAAGGAAAGATGTACGAATTGAGTTCCGACCTGACATTGTGCGAAGAGTGTTTTTCGATATCTTATATCTCGAAATATTTTTGTCCTTTTCTTGCCCGTAATAATAGGCGTTAAGAACAATCAGTTTAGCGGTGTGAGCAGCGGATAAACGATGTTTTGACATAATATGTCCTAATGTTTTGTGAATTAAGTTATGAACCACTCTATTGGCTCAAACCCAATATCACACAACACCAGTTCTGAGTCAATATCACAACAATGACTAGCTATAGATAGTGATATTAGTTTTATATGCCTTTCGCTCTTTCGCCAACTTATCTGCCAGCCCCTCATTGAAGATGCTACCGTCGTCGTTGAGCAGTACCGGAATCTGGCTGCAATAGCAGTTGTACCGGTTTCCGTTCTCAGCGTAGAAGTCCCGCACCTCTTCTGTGGTGTATACCTTGCCGTGGCGGCTGGCGTGCCAGCTGCGCGTGGTCGGCTTGAGCGCAGATAGCCACAGCAGGCCGGTATTCAGCCCAAGCCGATCCGCTGCCCAGTCTGTTTCGTTCCATTGCGCCTGCCGCAGCGCACCGACCTGCTCAGTCTGAGCGATGGTCTTGGCCTTCGACATCGAAACATCGAGGCGCTTGCTGATGACGCTGGCCGTCTCGCGAGGATTCACCCCGCGCGCGACCGCATCGGTAATGATGTTGGTCAGATCGCCGCGGGCGGTGTCGCTAATGACCTTCCAGTCACTGAACGTTGTAAGCCTGGCCTCCGCTATCTGGTTCAGATAACCTGGGCTACTCAAAAGTTGCGAGAGAGTTGTCTGGCTGGAGTACACCTGCGTCTGCTGCGAGAGGTTGTTGAAGGCCTCCAGCGTTCCGCGCTGCGCCTCTGCGGCGACGTAATCCATCGCCCACAGGTTTTGTTCGCCACCTTCCAGCAGGTAATCGTCGAGAATGGACTGTACCGCTTCGAGCAGGTCGGCCAACTCCTGCGCTGACATGTCGTAGATGAACTTGCCAGCGTTTACCTGGTAGAGCCGAACATCCTCGCCATGGTCGTGGCACAGGAAATGCCAGTTGTGGCTGTTAACCTCTCGCTCTCTACCGGTCAGACGTTGGTCGAAGAGCGATTTCAGAGCGCGCTTGATATCGAGATACCGCTCCTCGATATCCCGGAACATCGCGCTGACCTGCTTCGCTGATCGAGTCGGGTCAACCTTGCTGCGCGGAACTATCGGCAGCCCCACCTTTGCCGTCTGCTCCGGTGTCATCGGCCAGTGGATCATCGGTTGTCACCTTGTCATTCGGGTTAGGTGGTTGCTTTGGCTCAGGCAGAGGCTCGAGTCCTACAATCTCGCGAAGTTCGTTGGCCGTGAATGGCGGCTCGCCACCGTAGAATCCAGAGGTTTTCTGGACGATATCGGCCAGTTTCGAAGCGTTCTCGATTTTCTCTTTTTCGCCAGGTGCAAGCAGGTCAGTCCATGAAATGGTGACCTCTCCATTTGTCGGCGGATCGATAATGCCCAGGGTCCAGAAGCGCTCCAGCAAGGCTGTGATTCGGTCAGTCAGAAAGCCGTTACGGCGGGTGTTGCGGCGAATGGCCCAGTCGGTTTTATCCTCATCACTCGCTAGGCGCCCGGTCTGCTGACCAAACAGGATGGTGAAAGGGATTTGAACTGATGCCGCCAGTTCGTTCGCGGTGACCTCCCACGTCGGCCCAGGGTCGCCGGGTGTCACGCTCAGAACGTGCATCTGCCCGGCCTGCATAACCGCCGCCGCATCTGTGCCGCGGTTAAGCTTGTTGACCTTATCGCCCATCGCTTCGCCGAGGTCAGCATAACCAGCTTTCTTCGCCTGGTCGGCAAGGGTGGCCATGTCGGTTTCTTTGCTGAACTCGACAGCGATCTGCCGGCTGGCATTCTTCAGGAAGCCCTCAGCGCCACCGCCGGAAATCTTCTCAAGGTCGAGTCCTTTGTTGTATCCGGCCTCAAGCAGCGGGATTCCCGACAGAACGTTGTCATCTTCCGAGCCTTCGCAGAACAGGATCACCCGGCTCGGATGCACTGGCTCACCGCGCGTAGGACCGACGAAAGCCTCGTCTCCAACCGGCTGCTCGTTGAAGTTGAACATCTTCGGCTGGCCGAAGGTCTCGGACTGGCGATCGTTATCCCATTCGGCGACCGTTAACTGCGGCTCCCATGCCGGGATAAGTTTTACAAGCGCTGACTCGCCCAGGGTTTTCACCAGACTGGTATCTACTGGATCGCTCCATGGCTTGTTATCTTTCACCTGCAGCAGCAGTGCGGAGTAGCGCCCGACCATATTGCGGCGATCAGCATCCTTCACCTTCGGCCACAACTTCTTCATGAACTTGGTTACTTTCTTTTCCCAGGCGTTTGTTTTTTCCGCTTTCTGCGCTTCATCACCGTCAACAATGACCGGGTAGTCCTGCCAGCAACCATCCAGAAGACGATGCACAACAGCGAAGCCTGCGGCGTTGCGCCGGTACATGTTGTAAAAGTCATGGAAGGTAATGGTTCGCGGGTAGCCAAACTCCTGATAGAGGGTCGGGCGCTTGGTATTGCCTCCGCCGATACCGATGGCGTTAAGGTAATTCGCTCGCCGCATTTCAGTGGCGAGATTGTTCACAGCCAGTTGAAGGCCGTTATCTTGTTCGCTCACTGGCGATGCTCCTTAGAAGAATACTGTGCCGACCTGCTTGCGGTTGTTCTTCGCCACGGCAAAGTAACGAAAGCTGTCGGCGCCGTGCGATGTGAAGTCGTGAAGGGGTTTGTCTTTCCAGCAGCCGCGCTTGTCGTCCCACTCCTTGCGGTAACCTTCGAGGTGGGAGATGCCAACAGCGCACTTCTCCTCATCGAAAACGCAGGACTTGAGGATTTCACGCACCGACTCGATGCCGGTGTCGCTCCCCGCTTTCGGCACAACGCGGAAATTCATCGAATACATCCGGCCGTCAATCTCGTAGCCCTCGCGCGCCAGCTCTTTGCGAGACTTCGCATCAGCGGCAAACTCGCGGTTCTCGATGTCGTGCGGACCCCAGTGCTCACCGTACTCATAGCCGCGGTCTTTCAGCACCTTCATGTAGTGCCGAAGCCCCTCGCCAGAGTTTTCGTAGTAGTCGATGATGTGAAACTCTTCGCCGACCTCGCGAACGAACCAGATCGCCGTGGAGTCCCCCACACCAATATCCCAGAACGTGTGAACCGGTAGATGCGAGTTATCCGGGATTTGACCGATCCGCTTGTTGGTGTAGAGCCAGCGGAATTGTTTGGCGTAGTACGCGCCCTCGACCGACTGCTGGAAAGCCTCGGCCGGAATGGTCGGGTATTCGCGCTTCATGTCGTCGCCGAGCGTCTTTTCTTTGGCGTAATACCACGCCTTCTGCCTTTCGTTAACGACTACACCGTGTTTCGCCTCCATCTCAGCAAAGTACTCAATCAGGCGTGCAGGGAGCGGTTCTACCGGGTCAATTGCGTATTGCGGATTCTTCCACCAGGAGAAGAAGAAAAACTTCCAGTCCAGCGCAGATAACGGCTTGCCCTGCAGCAGTGCTTTCTCTGCCGTCTGGCAGTAATCGAAGAAGTAACCCGCCCGGCCCTCTGCGGTGCTCTCGATAGTAGCGAAGCATCCAGTCGATACCGCCTCAAACGCACCAGTGACGATTTCCCGGGCTTTATCCGGATACTTGGCGCATATCTTCCCGAATTCGGAAACATGCAGGTAACGCAGCGTGCCGCCACGAAATGAGGTACTAACGTATAGTGATCCGCCCTTCTTAAAGACCAGCTCACCGGCTGAGTCGTTGCTCGCCGGATTGGCCGCCTTTATCTCGGCCGGCAGCTTGTCGTAGGCATATTTCACCTTTTCCCGGCACAGGCGCTTTGCGTCATTCAGCGTGTGGGCGATCAGCGCGCACTTTGCCGACTCGAACAGAGCAGCGTCGAGCTGGATGATGCACACCTCTGTGGTAAATCCGAGCTGTCGAGCTTTCAGGATGATGTTGCGGGTGTGGATCCCCTCGAAGTATTCCCGCTGCTCCGGCGTCATTCTGAAGCGAGTCGGCTTACCTTCTTTGTCGGTGATCCAGTAAAGATTGTTCAGCCGCCAGTCTTTATCAGCTAGCAGCTTGAGATGCTCAGGTTTCATTACGCCCCCTGAGACAGTGAATCCATAAGGTCTGAAATTGAATCGACAACGTGTTCAGTTTTCACCTGCTCACGGAATGCCTGGACATCAATGTGCTTACCAATCAGTTCGAGGTTCTTTACCTTATCAGGCCACTTAATCTTCTTGAGCAGCGCGGCTGTGTTTCCCTCAGCTGACATCTCGACAACATCCAACCCGGATAGCGTCGTCCTCCAGACCTTAGGCCACTGAGACACCGGCTTGAGCTCACCGGTCGCGGTCAGGATGTCCAGCACGTCCATCTGGTCTATCTCAACAAGACGATTCAGGACGTATGTCGCATTTATACCAACCAGATCATTGCGCTGCGCTTTGAGTTCAGCAATTCTGGACTGGATGTCAGGTTTTGACAGGTTTTCGGACGCGGTGCGATTAGCTGTCTTAGCGCTGTACCCCGCCCGAATAGCCGCTTGCGTGGCGTTTAAATCGATGAGGTACTCGCGACAGAACATTTCTTGTTTGTCTGTGAGTGCCATGTATGTCTCATTTAAGAAGGAAGCTTTATGTCTATAAGTGAACGCAAACCAAAATTTAAGACCGGTGATATCGTTTATTTAGTTTCAGCCGGCCCGGCGATGGCTGTTCAGGAACCAATCATTAACACCTACAAGGAATTTACTGGCGATTACTGGTGCCAGTGGTTTGCGGGGAGGAAGCAAGAAAGAGCAAGATTCCCAGAGGACTCATTGACTGCAACCAACCCAAAGCCGTAAACCCAAACGCGCCGAAGTTATCTCTTACTGACGTGACGAACTGGATGATGGCGCAGTTGAAAAGTGACGATTGCCTATATCAGCAAGACGTAGTTGATTATTTAGTCAAAGTCGATAATGAGCAGCTTCTGAAAGAAAATGCTGATGGCAATCTGGTCTTATCTACGCCTGTCATTAACCAGTTCCGCAAAGTAAGCGGTGATAAAGTGGTTTGGGTTAAGCCTGAACGATACTGGCGATACCGCGTATCTGAAGATGAAGATGGTCGTGAGGCTCGTGGTTAACCTTAAGGGCGAACTATAGCCCTCTTTACGCCATTACGATGGACCTGCCTATGCTGGCGGCTATAATCGCGCCTTCGCAGGTGAAATTAACTGAGTGTTACCAAGCACTTCCAGGATTGTAGTCCTATCTCAATCACTGATGTGAGGAAACTATTATGGAGCAACATGACTACTCAGATATCGCTTTCCAGATAAGTACAATTCATGGATTTAAAAAGCTATTTATTGCCAGTGGGGCTGGAGTGGACATTCCGATCGATCATGGAAGATACCTTGTAGCGGTGAATGAACGTGGAGACAGACTGGCAGATAAATCACCAAATGGAACATGGATTATTGAAGGTAAATTTTATGCTGGCTTTGATCCAAACATCCCAAAATATAAACACGCGATAGAGGTTGTCCACCCGCCGCTTGAAAATAAGTAATCAATTAGACAAAAACTGAGTACGGATGTAGTCCTGCTACTGGCTGATTGCCCGGTAGTAGGCCTGCCAGCGGTACTTATCCAACCGAAGTTGGCGTAGACATTGAGAGGTTTCGACGTCCGATTGCAGGTCTTCGTCGGTGTCCTTCCCTGCGTCACTTGCTTTGCACGGAGGGCTCATCAAATCCGGGGATGGCGTTGGCAGCGTCGATAGCTCGCTGGCGCAGTTGCACAGCATCATCGTCAAACCGGCACACAGTACGATTCGGAGACTGGACATATTTCACCACGTCGCGGGTTATGGTTCGGTAGATGACCTTGCCCTCTTCTGTAGCGGCAGCGGCCTTTTCCTCAACTGGCTGGATAGTCTTTTCGGCTTTCTCTTTTTTCTTCGCCGCGAGGGCAGTGACATGGTCAGCGTGAGAATTCCAGCCAGACCGCCATGAGAAAATGCAGGAAAGCAGCAGAATAACTACAGCGCTGATAATGGCGGTTAACCGGCTCATTCATCTATCCCCCAACATGCCAGTGCGCTTTCCTGATCGCGACGAGAGACCTGTCCGTAACAATTGTTGGAACGCACGCGGCAATCTTTCCCGCCATCAAAAATCCACCGGCGAATTTCAGCGCAGGCACCTTTACGGTCACCTGCATTCAGCTTGCGGTAGAAAGTGGAAGGGAAGCACTTACCGGGCCCGATGTTATAGGGGCAGAAACTGGCAATCCCGACCTTTTGAGGAGGCGTCAGATGAACCCGCACATTCTGATCTACCCATGCCAGCGCCTTATTGCGCTCGACGGCATTTACCTGATCGCATTTGGCCTGGGTTAACTTCATCCCCTGCGTTACAGGTCTTCCATCTACCCGGGTAGCACCACGACATATAGTCCAGATACCGGCGCCATCGCGGTACGATATGAGGCTGTTACCCTCTTTCTCATCCAGGAACTGATCCATGAGAACGGGAGCTGATGCGCCAGCAGCGATAAGCGCCAGCATGGCCGCGCTGAGTTTTGTTTTCAGGGATGCCATAGTTATTCACCCCTCGCGGCTTTACGCCGATCTTCTTTAATTTTGAAATACAAATTTGTCAGGTAAGTGAGAAACCCAAAAACCAGACTTCCGATAACTCCAATAGCAGCCCATTGTGAAGGGCTAACCTTGTCGAGCAATTGAAAACCCCAGTAACCGGCATTTCCAACTGAAGCACCATATGCAACACCAGTCGCCATTTTCTCCATACGCTACTCACCTCCCCTCAGCGCTGAGCCAAAATACAGAAAAATTTTTAATATGTGTTGATCGTTTTTTTTTAAATGGATATAGTGAAAAAATCATCACCAGTGAATGACATACTTAATTTTCTTTCAAGCCATAAAAAAGATTCAGCCCTTAAGTTAAAGATTATCAACAAGACAATCCTAAGAAGGTTATTAAATGAATGGAGCATATGCACTATTAAATCTACTACCAGGAATGCACGCAAGCATCCTTTCAATTGTTGCCGCAATTATTACTTCTTGGTTCTTTTATGCTTTTCCAAAGCTAGTTGAAGCAAAAAACAATCTTGAATTACTTCTGTCCAACTCTAGCAATTTATTTACACCAGAAATCTGTAGTGAAACCGAACTTGACATCAGAGATTCTGATGGTTTGATTTCTTTTGAAAAAATACATCAACAATTGAACCACCAAAACTTTATCCCAAAAAACTCAGGTGCTAATGATAAAGTTCTTTTAGAAAATACCATCCATTACTTATTGATAATGGCATCTATAACAGGTGACAACACCTTCCAAAAATGGTGCAACCCAAAGCTTCGAGAAAAAGATTATAACTTATTCGATAATATCAATGGTAGAAACATTGCAATCCTTAAAGACTATATAAATATGACCATTGCAAGTTATGAATTTAGGGGCGACCAAATGAAACATCTCTTCAATACAGCTTATGAAATACAATTAAAAGAAACAATCAACCCACACGAAATTGGATACAATAATTTCATGGCAAGACATAAAAAAAATATAGAGCAATTTCAAAAAGATGGCGACATGGACGGTCTACAGGATTACATAAAAAAAGCGGAACCTTTCAAACAGAGTTACATAACTGACATGGAAAAACATGAACAAGAAATAATGAAGAATCCTTCATTCAGCCAAATATATGATTCAATAGCTTCAAGGTTATACGCGATTAGAGATATATTAATTCCCCAACTTGAAAATTCCTTGGCGCAAGTAAGATATTCCGAAAATTTACTCAAGCAGGGTGGGTTAATAAAAAATGTGGTACGTATAATATTTTTCAATGTTGTTCTTGGTATAGTGGCACCACTTTTTTTTATATCAATCGAATCAAATATGATTGATTGGAATTCTACTCCGGTAACATGGTTTACATTTACACTAGCAATGATAACTATTATTCCATATCTTACCATCTGTGCAAAAGCAATAAAGGCAATAAGGTAGCGGACAAGTCCACCCCAGCAAGCAATGATCAACAGAACCAGCCAGGACATCCCGGCAATGCTCTCTTTGTCTTGCATACGCTTAGCCATAGTTACCGCCTCCGATGAAAGATCGGGAAGCTGTGTGTGTGAGAAGGTCAGGGCCGTCGGGCTGATTTACCAACAAAGCGTCGAGGGTGATTCCCGCGACCCTGAAAATAAAAAACCCGCTCAAGGCGGGAAGGAATACCAAGGGTAAAAGCGACGGCGCGGTAGCCGTAATGGTCCCAAGGTAGAGGGATATGGCGGTTGTGTATTAACGGCCATGGTTTTCATGGAAGCCGTAAAAATTCTCGGCAGATTTTCTTGCTATCACGGCCTTTTCAAAGGTGGAAAAACTTCCAAGATTCATGTTTTTCCCATTTATGTTTATTTGTGACTTCCACTTTTTCAAAGAGTTATCAAATGTAACACCTACAACCCCAGACTTATTTCTCTTAGGTAAAGATAGATTCCGACAGTTTTGCTTCCTGGTGACCACTCGAAGATTTTCTATACTGTTATCGTCCCTTTGATGGTTGATGTGATCAAGTTCCATTCCTGCCGGTATATCTCCGAAGTGGTGTATCCAGACAAGCCTGTGAGCCATAAACCTTAGGCCATTAAGCTTTATATAAATATATCCGTTGGTGCTCAGACTTCCTGCATGCGTACCGGCATACAAGGTATTCCATCTTTCACATAGACCCGAGGTGGAAAACTCAGCTTCCGCCCTCTTTTTCCGGATCAGGCTTCCGTTTTCATAAATGAAATACTTTCTGACGGTATCCTGAGATGGATACTTTCTTTCGCTCATGCGTTTTCCTTACTTTGAAATGAACCTTTGCCGCAATGGAAATCAGCCCGTCGAGGCTCGCCAGCACTAACTGACTTCCTCAAAGGCTCATTTCAAAGGGGTTCGGATTCGACGTGGTTAAAAGCGCATTGCGGTGCGCTGTGTTATCTATTTTCTTGCGGGATGGAAGGCCATTATCTGGTGCTGGTTGAACCAACAATCTGGTTCAGGGCTCTTGCGCGGCGGGGGTCGACGTGTCGTGCAGCACGTCTCTACCCAAGAGCCCTGACCGGATAGCAGGCATAAAAAAGCCCAAGGCGTTAACCTAGGGCTTGAATTCTTTGTGTGTCGACAATCGAAGCTATGGCGACGATATCAGATTTACATGAAATATATGCCTTTCAGTTCGGTTTTGCAAGACTTACATCTAAATTTGTCGCCTTTTGTTGTGAACGTGATCGCGTTACCGATATGAGAGCGTCGCTATCAAGCTTCACAAAACCACTTCGCAGCGCCAGCCAATGAGGGAGGTAGGTTTCTGTCCATGTGGACTTTGCTACACCAACCAGCTCCGCCAGCGCCTGATATTCATACACCTCCCGGCCTGCTAGCTCGGCTTTGACGTCCTGCGCCGCCAGCCAGATGAGTTGACGAAGGCGATCGACTGTTTTCTTTGCAATGCGCACGCCAGCCAGCTTCTCGCTGAATTGCTCCCACGCCCACTGGGTGATCGCCACCTGGTGCTCCCAGCAGATATTGTCGCTGTAGTTCCATAGCAGCCACGATTTTTGGTGGTTGTCCAGCGACAGCAGAGCCCGTCGCCAGCTGGCCGTCGAATACTCAACAGGCAAAACGAGAGCGATTGATGAACCCTTAGCGCGGGACTGGCTGCCGCTCATCGGCGGGCCATCCGGGTTAACCATGCGTTGCTTGACCTCGCTATAAACTTTCTTCCTACCCCGGCTGCGCGCCGTAGCGGTGAATTTCGCGTTCTCTGCAAAGGCCACCAGTTGCCCTTTCGTCGCACCGCTCAGATCGGCGGTGGCCACTATCAGCTGCTGGCGAACATACTGGAGGTATTGGGTATTTATCATGCTGTCTCTCCCAGGGTCTGATAGATGCGAACGAAATTTCTCAGTATGCGGTAGTCAACCAGTACGGTGCCGCGGTGCCGGCAAAGTCGGAGCTTTTGCCAGCGGTCGCGGATGCGTTCGATAACTTCACGGCTCATTTGCCAGTCCTCGCCATAGCCTTGGCCATCGCCTTGTATGCCCTGAGCACATACGCGCTCTTTCCGTACAGGGTGATCTGGAAGGTAATGCCGCGGGACTCCCAGGTGTTGACCGGGGAAGCGTACAGTCCTGCATCCGCAATGTGTCTGGCCATAGCCAGCTGCCAAAACGGGCCAGTCAGCCAGATGCGGGAATAAGCCCCTTCGTCGCTATAGGTGATCTTCATGCAGCCTCCCGTTGTTTTATGAGCGCACGGCGAAGCGCGCTGTAATGGCGTCTGATGCCTTCCAGTTCTTCGCGAGTGTATGGGTGGATTTCATTGTTTTGCTCCAGCACCAGCACACGCTCTTCGCCGATCAGATCGACCAGAGCGGAACGGTACGCTTCGATGTTCCCGGATTTGTGAACGTTACACGCGGAGCACTGGAGCCAGACGTTATCTGGATTGAATCGAAGCTGTGGTGCGGCGGCGGTGGTGCGGTAGTGACCGGCATGCCACGCAAAAGCGGTTTTTGTCCCGCAGGAGATACATGCATGCCCGTCAGCCAGCAGCATTTCGCGCCGCCAGTCGTTGAAAACACGCTGAGTCATCTGGACCCAGTAGCGAATTGGCTTCAGCTCACTTCGACGTGCAGCACGCCGTTGGCGCCCCTCCTTCTCAGATTCGCGCTGGCGCTTCACCGCCCTGGCTTTCGCCGCTTCCCGGGCTTTTGCTGTCTGTTTTTTGCCGATCGCGCTGGCGCATTCAAAACTGCATACCACCTGCCCTTCCCGGGCAGGATGGAACCATTCGCGGCAGTGGGCGCATTTACGACGTGAAGGTTTACGCATGCTCACCACCCTGGATCTGCACCAAGGTCAGGCGGCCGCAGAATACAGCCCTAGTGTCGATATACATCTGATTGGCGTACTGGATTGGCTGATGTGCCGGGGTGTGACCAAAAATAAACAGGTCTGCACCGGATATTTCATTCACAATCCCATCCTGAGCCGCGCTCACTCGCTCACGATTCCAGATGACCTGTTCTGCATCGACGGGCCTGTCATACGCATATTGGTTATGCGGGTAGTCAGCATGGCAGACCACCACCCTCTTACTCTCGGTCATTACCTCGATGATGAGTGGCAAACCAGCAACCAAATGCGCCAACGCGATAGCCAGGCGTTCTTTGTCGTAGTCAAGGTTAAAGAACCATCCGCCACCGTTAGCAAGCCAGTGATTCACGTTCCCGGACGAGGATAGTCCGTCGAGCATCATCTGCTCATGGTTTCCGCGAACAGCCATGAACCAGGGCATTGTGATTAGCTCAAGGCATTCGACGTTTTCCGCCCCGCGATCGATAAGGTCACCTACTGAAATCAGCAGGTCACACAATGGGTCAAAGCGGACCCTTTCCAGCTCGTTCATCAGCAGCGTATGGCACCCATGCAGATCTCCAACAACCCAGATGTTGCGCCAGATAGCACCATTAATGCTTCGGTAGAGACTCATGCAATTTTCCTTCTGGCAGCGCGGCGCAGCCAGCGGACATCCGCCAGGTGAGCCGTATAGTGAAAGGTGGGGATGTCGGAAGGCTTAACTTCAACTTTGCGCTTGCGGCGCGCCGGTACGCGGAAGATGCCGCGATCCATGACCTTAGCGAGCAGACTGTGCATGCGAAGCCCTCCATTCCTGGGCCCATGCAATCCGACTGCTGGACTTCTCGCTGAACTTCACATTGTGCTCGGTGCCGAA
This sequence comes from Klebsiella sp. w6, assembly GCF_033100215.1. Classification (NCBI taxonomy): domain Bacteria; kingdom Pseudomonadati; phylum Pseudomonadota; class Gammaproteobacteria; order Enterobacterales; family Enterobacteriaceae; genus Klebsiella; species Klebsiella sp. w6. The sequence goes on along the minus strand of NZ_CP136907.1, from coordinate 2,158,796 downwards.
CCAGTAAATCGCCTCGATAACCTCGACCATGTAGCGCTTGCTGGATTGTGAGGTGCGAACGCCGAAGTAGACGCGTCCGCCGTTGATGCCCGGGGCGGATTTCTGCTCACGCTCCGGACTTTGCATCTGGCTGACCAGTACGGTGATGAGGTCTTTCCACTCCGCTGGCTCCAGCTTTTCGCCGTGCCAGATAACCTGATCACTCAGGTCTTTCAAAAGTGGCCACATGAGACGATTCTGTTTGTCGGTACGGCTTTCTTCTCGCGCCTCGATAATCAGTGGCGATCGGTGGTCTACAGGCAGAGACTGGATGAAGTTGACGACGTTACGCTTAACATTGTCGTTGATAAGGCAGAATTGTTGCTTCACGCTTCACCTCCGCAGAGGTCAAACGCTGAATGCAGAAAATCGCCGGTGACTTTCGCCATCGGTGACAGGGATTGCTGTAAGGTTTTGTGCGCCATGTGTCCCCACTTGGCGCCGGAAGTAAGTCGTCAGTTGCTCAGGCTGACGAGGTAATTATGACGGGCTAAATCCCGAATTGCAAAACGAGCATAGGCTATTTTTTCTCGTTCTGACTGGCCATTTCCAGATAGTGCGGATCGGATGCGCGGGGGAGCTGGATGCTCTGCTCGCGGTAGTAGCGGACGCGCTCCATAAAATACTCGCGCAAATGCTCAGGCTGCTCTCTGGCTACCACTTCGGCGACTACCGGCATGTTCAGGCGCTCTTTGTAGGCGACGCCGGAAGCTGCGAGGTCAACATTGACCTTGTCCTGCTCGTCTTTCGATTTGGCTGCAATGTTCCATTTTGATTGTGTCAATCTGCTGTTCTCCCTCTTTTATTCCGCGTGTCATAGGGCGACCTGTAGCCGTCAACAGAAGCGACCTCTTTCTCACCAAAGCGCCTTGCGTTGGCAATATCCGACTCAAGCCATCGTTTTTTATACCGCGTCCTTGATGCTTTGTATTTTTCGGCTGGAGTCATTTCTTCATTTGACATAAAAAATCCCCTCTGGAGTTGAGGGGATTATAGCTTAAGCCGCGACTCATGTCTGGCATATCTCAGCCTGATTAGCTCTCAACAAAGAAGGAACAAAAACCGGCTCAGGTGAGTAAAAATAGGCTAGTCATTTTATTTTAAAAATGTATTATTTTTCATTTAAAGCCCCAAGGATGATATCATAGTTTTTAGGTCCCTCATCGAGGTTCGAAGTGACCACTAAAACCAAAGTATCATCCTTTATCTCTAGAGATGTTATAGTAAAATCAGAGTCTTTTTCTAAAGTTTTAAGCCATGTAAGGTTTTCTATTTTGTGTCTGTTAGCATCATTCAAAGGATATATAAAAGTACCGTAATCCATCACAGATGATAAGCGACCATGAGGTTCACTTTTATAGTCTTTTTGACGAATTATTTTCTTTATCTCTTCAAGCTCAGAAAGGATATACCTAGCCTCAGAAACTTCTTTTTGCTGTATCTTTACAATTTCAAACGTCCCGTAATGTTTTAAAAAAGTAGTGTAATCGGGGTTGCTTATGGATTTTTTATGCGTCTCTACCAATTTATAGCTCAAAGTTGACTTGAACTCATTTATTATTTTGTATCTTAGGTCATCAGGATACCTAAGATGCTCAATAGGTGAGATATCGAAACTAATATCTGTTTTTATATCTTTTACGATAATTACTGGCTTATCAAATGCAAGTCTCATACCTAATTCTAACATTACATTTGGATTACGGCTACTAATATCACAAATGACAATAGGATTTGAGTAGATATTCTGTACTATACGTTTCTGAATTACCCCCACATCAGAATCAAAACTGACTAAGTTAGGCTTAAAACCAGCTGCATTTGCAGCCTCAGACAGAATAGCATATACATCCTGCCAATGCCCTTTTGGATAACCATCGGTATCTGCAATAGGCATTATAATTCCGCATACAGGTCTTTGATCTTGTGCTTCAACCTGTTCATCCGTATTTTTATTTTCATGTGCCACTTTACCCATATCTCAAGATCCTGTTCATTGGTTGATTTTCACAATAAGCTATACCATCAACATCGCTGTTACCACCTTCAGATTTAACGATTCGCAGCCGCGGCGTTTTCTTTATAATTTACAAACTCAACGACGAAAGTTAGCTTACCCATCACTTCACCTCCTGCTGGGAGGTTGCGAAATGCTCCACGCCTTTAGACCAGATTTCTTTGATAGTCGTCCAGGTAACCGGTACCGTGATTTCAATTCTCCCGCTACCGTCACATGTTTCACATTCATCATCACCAAAGCATTCCGGGCAGTTTACGAACTTGGTTTCTGAAAACTCACCGGATAGCGCCCCCTTCGCGCCGTTTTCAGCAGTTAACCTCATTGGCACCAACACGTAACCATCCGGAATTACCGGAGAGCTGCCAGCATGCACCGGACATGGCCAGCGCAGCGAACCGTCGCCGCTGGGGCATGTGCAAACAGGAGCAGCCTGGAGCATGGTGGCGCGGCAGGCGTCATACGCTTCTTTCATGGCGTCTCGCACCCAGCCGACAGGTTTCTGCTCAGTGCGCTCACACCATTCTTCGAATGTGGGTATACATACCGGAGCTGACGGGGTGGAGAATAGCTCTGTACCAACAGCAGGCTTGCGAGGCAAGCCGTTATCTGCGTACCAACAAACTCCGACAGCCTCAACCTTTGCCACCGGCTCGCTGTTCACCCCTTCCAGACATGCTAACGCACATTGCAAGAACTGAAGCTCTTCCTCCAACTCGCTGCGAACACCGGCGAATGCACTCTGTGAAATTGCATAAGTTAGATTTTTTGCTTTGAGTTGGGCGCGCTCCCGAAGCTGATCTCTGGTTAATTTGCTGGTCATTAGTTAAGCCCTCACCCAGCCTTTGAATGTACTGCGGATTTTTCCGGCTTTACGTAGCGCCTGAAGCCGGCGATCGAGAATGCGGAAAGGTTCTGGCTTATTCTCATCCTTTGCGATACGGACGCATTCTTCTGCTACACCCCTGACGTACAGACTGGAAAATGGCGTAGGGTGCGCATCAATTTTGCTCATTATTTTAGAGTCGAGTAATTCATATTTTGTCATTGGTTGACTCCCCGAAATAAAATTGCCTGCTGAAAACCGATTAAGAACCACAGCCCATCAGCACGCTGGCTCATTTCGTACCAGTCCTCTTGATTTGTGGGGAGGTGATCGTTTATGCATGGATGGATCGTCGCGGCGAAAACAGCGAGAAGCCTTACGGGGCAAGGCTTAGAGCCGGACTAGCCGTTTCTGCACGGCTGGTCGGGAAATGAGATTTTTTAGAGATTTATGCGTTAACTTCTGCACTATTATGGATTTGACCTGCCCCCAGTATTAGATACAACTTTCAGTTAGTAATGTCGGTTGATTTTTCTTCATGTTTCCCGTTACGCCAGCCTGCTGCAAATTCAGACGGCGTCTGGTAATTCAACGATGAATGGGGTCTGGACTCGTTATAGTCCTGCCGCCAGTCATTAATGATTTTCCGAGCATGAAGAACATCGCCGAACCAGTGCTCATTCAGGCATTCATCCCGAAAGCGACCGTTGAAACTCTCAATAAATCCGTTCTGAGTTGGCTTGCCCGGCTGGATTAAGCGCAACTCAACACTATGTTCAAAGGCCCATTGATCCAGCGCGCGGCAGGTAAATTCCGGGCCCTGATCGGTTCTTATCGTCGCAGGATATCCACGAAACAGCGCAATGCTGTCCAGAATACGCGCGACCTGTACACCTGAAATCCCGAAAGCGGCGGTGATCGTCAGACACTCCTTCGTGAAATCATCCACACAGGTCAGGCACTTAATCCGGCGGCCGCTGGCAAGTGCATCCATGACAAAATCCATCGACCATGTCAGGTTCGGCGCATCCGGGCGAAGAAGCGGAAGCCGTTCAGTCGCCAGACCCTTACGGCGCCGCCTGCGTTTAACACTCAGACCGTTAAGGTGATAGATGCGGTAAACCCGCTTGTGGTTGACGTGAAGGCCCTCCCGACGCAATAACTGCCAGATGCGCCGGTAACCAAATCGGCGGCGTTCAAGTGCCAGCTCTGTGATGCGTAGAGACAGTTGCGCGTCAGCAGCCGGACGCTGAGCGGAATAACGGCAGGTTGAAAGTGACAGACCGGCCAGCCTGCAGGCACGGCGTTGGGACAGACCTGTTGTCTCACACATGACTTCCACGGCTTCCCGCTTCTGGTCTGTCGTCAGAACTTTCGGCCCAGAGCCACCTGAAGCGCCTCCTTATCCAGCATGGCTTCAGCGAGCAGCTTCTTGAGACGAGCGTTCTCCTCTTCAAGTGACTTGAGCCGCTTCACTTCGGGGACTTCCATGCCGCCGAACTTCTTACGCCAAGTGTAAAAGGTGGCGTCTGAAATGGCATGCTTGCGGCAGAGTTCCCGGGCCGAAACCCCGGCTTCTGCCTCGCGGAGAATACTAATGATCTGTTCGTCGGAAAATCGCTTCTTCATGGGGATGTCCTCATGTGGCTTATGAAGACATTACTAACATCACGGTGTATTAATCAACGGGGAGCAGGTCAGATTGTTAGTGTTAGTTCTTAATAGTGTTTTATAGCTTTTAAACAACTCTCCCGTACCAAACAACTTTTCCTACAACGTCAAAATCTGAAGGGATGTTAGTTAAATTTATCGTGAATGGCTTGTATGCAGGATTAGTGCTAGTCACGAAAAGCTCAGAGCCTGGTAAGCGCTGGACTCTTTTTACTATAAGCTGACCATCAAGGCGCAGCACATAAATGCCTTCTCTAGGCTCCTTATCACCATGATTTACAAGGATAATATCCTTGTCATTAAGTACTCCTTCCATCGAATCACCTACAACGCTGATTACAGATAGTTTCGTTGGGTCCGCTTTTAAATGGTTTACGATCCAATATCTTCGAAAAGACACTGTGAACATCGGCGTTTCATCATCATTCCAAGCACCATATCCAGCAGCTGCAGCTACGTTGTAGCGCGGGACAAACACAAACTCGCCTAAGTCAACATCATTTCCATGAACATCAAGGACTCCGCTAGCTCCTGGAACCGTTTGTAGTTCCGTTCCTGTTAGAACAGGGCTGTTTTGCCCGGTAGCAAGCCATTCAATGCCTACGCCTGCGGTCTTGGACAAAATAACCAAATTATCAAGTGTAGGCTGAGTCGTCCCTGTGAAGTACTTATGCATAGCTCCGTAACTGATGCCGCAATCTATCGCAAACTGTCGAATGCTCTTATCGCCTATCGCTATACGCAACCTTTCCGCGAAAGTGGTTCCTTTTTGATTATCCAATAAAGGATCCATAGTGCCTTTTTTACCGTTTGGATCCTTTTCTGTGTAAGTCATTGATACCTCCTAGTTGTAACGCATTTAAATGATAGTGGTCACATCAATCACAAAAGGAACCAAAAAAGCTTGATGTTTTCCTTTTAGTGATCAACACTGTTATTACAGTTAGTAACACAGATGAGTTATTACTATGTATAAACGGGTAGAGTCTCAGAAATGCGCTTTAAATGGAACCACTTCATGCGATTGGCATCGAGCGGACATCATTGCTGAGTTACGTAAAAAAGGGACCACATTGGCTTCTTTATCTCGTAACTCAGGATTAAACGCGCGCACCTTGAACAATGCACTAGACCGTCGTTATCCCAAAGGTGAGCGGATCATTGCGTCAGCTATTGGTGTTGAGCCTTCTGAAATCTGGCCATCGAGATATGGTGAGGTGGCATGATGTGGTCAACGGTCGCTGAGCTTACAGGTTGCAATGGGATGCCTGCTACAGAACGGGGTTGCCGTAAATACCTTGATAACCTCGCTGCAAAAGTTCCTGATGTCCGCCGGAAACGCGTAGGTACAAAGGCGTTTGAATATCACATCGATTTTTTGCCTGCTAACACTCAGGAGGAAATAAAAAATCGTTATTACAACTCTCTGCTTTCAGAAAAGACAGTATCTACAAAAGTAGTCAGTACGCGACCGCGATCAGATACAGCAACAAAGAAAAATATTTCGCTTATACGTCAATGCCCTGCGCTGCTTGACCGGGAAGTTAATTCTCTGACCGAGAAGCAAAAGCAAATTGCCGACGCTCGCGCTGCATTGGCTCTGGAGGTTGAGAAGCTCCGGGGTGCAGGAATGTCACGCACTGCGGCCGTTAATTTTGTTTCTATGGGGTCGCGTAAAGGGACTTTGCCCGAGCATTTGATGAACTCTGCAGAGCTGGCCAATGCCCGCAAAGGCAGCAGTCGTGCTGGCGTCGGTACCCGCAGCCTGCAGGAATGGGTCAGTGTTTTTGAGTCAACAAAACCAGGTATCGAGCGTATGGCCATGCTGGCTCCCGGTCATCTTAAAGCGAAGAAACCAGAGCAGATTAAGTGGCTTCCTGACTTCCTGGCTCACTGGCGCAGTCGCAAAGGTCCTTGTCTTACTGAGGCGTACCGAGATTTTAAAGCCGAATGGACAGCTCTCTATGCTGACCAACCGGCAATGATTGCGGCGTGTCCCTCCTATGACGCGGTTCGCCGGGCGATGGAGAAGCTGCCGCGCCGAGAGAAAGCGCGTGGCCGTGTCAGTGGTTCTGCTGCGCTGGCTTATGAATGCTTCCAAAAACGTGACTGGTCGCAAATGCCGGTTAATGGTTGCTGGATTGCGGACGGTAAGTCTTTGGAAATGAAGGTCGCTCACCCCGATCATGGTCGTCCGTTCACACCCGAGCTGACCCTGATTATTGATGGCCGGACACGCTTTGTCGTTGGCTGGAGCCTGGCATTATCTGAAAGCGTAATCGCGGTGGCCGATGCCTACCGGTACGCCATGCGCCACTTCGGTAAGCCATTGTTTGTTTACTCCGATAACGGTGGTGGTGAAACCAACAAAACGCTTGATGCTGACGTGACTGGTATTTTCAGCCGCCTGGGTATTGAGCACCCGACCAGCATTCCAGGACGTCCTCAGTCTCGCGGGATCATTGAGCGTCTGAATAAGGGCATTCCACGCCGCGTAGCGATGCAGTTTGACACCTTCAGCGGCGACAGCGCCGACCGTGAGCACGCACGCATTACCGCTCGTGCTATTCAGTCGGCCGTCAAAGCGCAGGAGAACGGACGCGAACTAACGCCAGTACAGCGTACTGCTTTGGGGAAACTCCCTTCGTGGCAGCAGCTGCTTGACGCCATCGCTGAGGAAGTGGACGTCTACAACAATACCCACGAACACAGCGAACTGCCCAGGCGAAACGGTAAGCATCTGACGCCAGCAGCGTACCGCCGGGCCGTCCTTGAGCTCGAGGGTGACGAAACAGAGTATCTGACCGACGTCGAACTGCGGGAAGCGTTCATGCCCGAAATGGTGCGTACTGCGCAGCGTGGCTGGCTTCGTCTGTTCAATAACGATTATTTCTCTGAAGAGTTGATCCAGGTAGACAGCGAAGATGTGCGCGTGGCCTTCGATATCCACGACCCGCAGTCCGTCATCGTGCGCCGGATGGATGGTTCTTATGTCTGTACTGCAATCTGGAACGGCAATAAACGCGCAGCGATTCCGGTCAGTGCAATGGATGTGGCCGTTGAGAAACGCCGTCAGCGTCGTATGAAACGCGTTGAAGAGAAAGTCCAGGAGATCGAAGCCGAGGGCCGCTCTGTGTTACCGGGGCAACGATTCGATGACCTGGGGAGTTTCATCCCTGCGGAATATACCGTTGAGAAAGAAGAAGAACCTTATTTCTTCCTTGAGACTGACCGCGATGAATATCTGAAAAAAATCGGTAATACCCGGTAAGAGAGAGAAAATATGAGCATACATGTTGAACTGAATGACCTGATGACCCGCAAAGGCTACAGCCAGACTCAGGTAGCCCGCGCAATTGGCAAAAGTACCGCCACCATTAATCAATACCTGCAGGGGAAATATGCCGGTGATGTTCCCGCTATTGATAAGCTGGCTCGTAGCTTTATTAACCGTGAAGTAGAAAAAGAAAAATCACAGCGTATCACCGCCAGTTTTATTCCCACCATCACTTCCCGAAAAGGAATGGAAGTTATCCGCCTGGCTCATCTTGATGGTGATCTTAACGTTATCTATGGCGCTGCCGGGCTTGGCAAAACCATGATGCTACGTGAGTACGCCGCACAGCATCGTGATGCGTTGCTTATTGAAGCAGACCCGGGATATACCGCCCGCGTGGTCCTGGAAGAGCTCTGTGGCCTGCTGGGGCTAAGCAAGCGTGGCAACATGCACGAACTCAGTGAAGCCTGTATTGCTGCGTTACGCGAGTCTGGTCGCATTCTGATGGTGGATGAAGCGGAAAACCTGCCATACCGGGCGCTTGAGACCCTGCGACGTATCCATGATAAGTCTGGTATTGGCCTTGTTCTCGCAGGAATGCACCGCCTGATTATTAACCTGAAGGGTAAGCGCGGTGAGTACCAGCAGTTATATAGCCGTGTTGGCCTGGCTTTCTGCATCGGTGATTCACTGCCGCAGGACGATATTAGCGATATTGCGATCAGCATGCTGCCTGATGCCAGTAAGGCCGATGTGAATGATGCCCTGTTTAAAGCCAGCAACGGAAATGCCCGTCGTTTGTTTAAGTTAGTTCGCGGTGTCAGCCGCCACAGTGAGATCAGTGGTAATGCCGTCAGCGCTGGCGCGGTACGTAAGTTTGCCGAAATGCTGATTAATTAGGGGGAGCTATGAAAATTGAACATCAACGTTTTATTGCAATGGCTAAATTAAGTGGTGCAAAAATTTTGACTTTCTCTTGCCCTGTTTGCCTTGAAGACATTGAAACTCCGGCCCCTCCAGTTGGGGAGGTATGGGATTCATTTACAACCTGTCCGCATTGTTCTGGTCTGTTCTTCAAGGTTGCAACAAATGTCGTAGTTAATACCTTTTTATCTGAGGGAATGGAACATGGCCAAGATTGAAATATCTGTAACCCGAAAAGGAAAAGGCATTGATGTCCAGTGCCGAATGATTAAAGACGATTCTGACTCAGAACAGGTTAAGAAAGCAGCCCGGGTTATTCTGGTTTCACTTGGCGGTTTTATCCATTCAATTCTGAGAAAAATGTTTGGAACAGTTGAAGATTTATCGACTGTTCCAGTGAAAGGCAATGATTCATTTCATTAATTTTCAGGAGTCACTATGTGCCGTTTACCTATTAACGATCCAAAAATGATGGCCCCGATTAACCGTCTTATGCGCGGTGGCCTGCAGGTTCTGGACATTAACACCCGATTCCGTCGCCCAATCGTCGAGGTAGACCGCCCGTTTGAGGCGTGGCGCGGGAAGGAAGTCGAAATAACCGAACGCAAAGATGGCAAAAGCTCACAGGTCAAAATGCTTATCTGGCGCGGAATGCATGTTATCTGGAGGTAGCGTGGCTGAGATAGTTATTACGATCAGTGAAAGCGGCGAGAACCTGAATGTATCCGCGATTATATCAGCAGAGAAAAAGGACTCCCGTTTAGTTAAAGATGTTTCAAACATTATTGCACCGTTAATGCTGGCAGCTGCCAGTGCTGAAATCGCTAAATTTTTTCAACATTTAAATGAGGCCCATCATGGATAAGAAAGAAACACAATTTACTGCAACGACTGTTCCGGCTGATTACTGGGTTGATGCTAAAGGTGCATTAATCCCGGAGAAACTCCTTAAGCCCATCGACAAGGCTCGTGATGCTTTGGTTGGTGAAATTGTAACTAAAGCTATTGAGTTGAATAAACTGATGGCGGCTTTCAAGGCGGTGACATTTGCCGATATTGCGGCGTTTGTTGACCTTTCGGCTAATGAATATGGCGTAACAGTTGGTGGTAAAAAGGGGAATGTCACCCTATTTACCTTTGACGGTCGTTATAAAATTCAGCGGGCAATGGCTGACAGAATGCAGTTTGACGAACGCATCCAGGCAGCAAAAGCGTTAATTGATGCGTGTCTCAATGAATGGACAGAGAATGCCCGTAAGGAAATAAAGGCGATCATTGATCGTGCGTTCGATGTCGATAAAGAAGGGAAAATCAGTGTCAGTGCAGTTCTTTCCCTGCGTCGTTATGAATTTGACGACGAACGCTGGAAAAAAGCAATGGTGATTATCGGCGAGTCGTTGCAGGTTCTGAACACCAGTTCATATATCCGTATTTATGAGCGGGTTGGTGATAATGGTCAATACAGGCCGATTTCTCTGGACATGGCGGCGGTGTGATATGAACGCGAATGAGTTTAACCGGAAATATAAATCTGGTACCGCATTCTGGCATCAACGCCCAAAGGAAACCGAGCGTCGGGCCGTAAGAACTGTTTCAGCGGCTATGGATTTGGAATCCGCGACAGTTGTGGAAATTAACGTAGAGCCCTGGCTTGCAAACGTGAACTCACTTACGCGTCAGGACTAATTAAACCTTAAATGTTTTTAAATGGCGTAATGCGTCAGGGGATGCTTACGCCTGAATATGGGGTTTCAACAATGAAAATATCCGCTGAAAGATTTATTGACCGCCTGATGATGACCACTCATCTACGGGCGATTACCTGGTTGTTTTGCGTTTTCTTTTGCATCGCTGTATGGGGCGTAGGTATTCACTACAGTCTGAAAATGATTGAGCTGTTATTCACCATGTTTAAGGGGGCTTAAATGGGCTTTTATAAAATATCCACAAAAAAGGCGCTTGGCGCATGGGACAATGAAATTAACCAACGTATTTCTCTGAAAGAAAAAGCGGACGCATTCGCTAAAAAATTTGGCGGTAAGCCAGTCTTTTCTGGTAGCGCTACAGACTATCACTTTCACGGTCTGTCATTCGATGTCGCGCCACTTATTGGACATAGCAGTCTCTGGACGCTTTCCCGTTCGCAGAATGGTTATACCCGCGAGCCCCGTGGTAAGACCCGTATTCCCCGCGAGCGCCGCGAGGAACATCAGCAGCTGCTGGACGCATGGGATGACGGTCGCCCCACGGAAAGAATCTCAAGGGAGCCTTACTGGAAAGCCCTGGGTCTTGAATGGGAAATGTTGATCCTGTGTGGCATTACCCACTATCGGGTCGGGGACGTGATTTATTTCAAAACCGATGCCAGACCATCCCCGAATTCCGGTGCAATCGAGATTGTTGAATCGGAATTTAACGCTGCTGAAAAAACACTGGGCTCATAACAGGGGGCGATTATGGCTGGATATCTCTGTGTCTCAGGGTGCGAAGTTCTGGATAAGGGTAGCAAACGTATTTATCACCTTAACGATAACTCCGTTGTAATTGAGCATCCCGATTACCCAGGAAAGACACGATTTCAATTTTATACCCGTAGCGGTCAGTCAATTCGTAAACCGGCTGATAAAACCGCAATGAAACAAGCCGTAGAACGTCATAAGAAACGCTGGAGATTAGCATGAATACCGAAAACCGTTTTATTACCACCTGGTCAGGTCAGCACTTTTATTTTTGTAATTCAGGCGTTGACGTTATTTATATTGATGATATCGCCCAGGCCCTTTCTAATCTGTGTCGCTTTACGGGCCATCTGGATGAATTCTATAGCGTCGCTCAGCATTCTGTACTGGCCAGCTATCTTGTGCCGTCTGAGTTTGCGCTTGAAGCTCTCCTGCATGATGCCAGTGAGGCTTACTGCAATGATATTGCTGCGCCGCTGAAAGCGTTGCTGCCTGATTATCGCGGTATTGAAAAATGGGTTGAGGGTTTAATCAGCCAGAAGTTTGGCCTTCCCGAAACCATGAGTCCGGTAGTCAAACAGGCTGACCTCATCATGCTGGCCACAGAACGCCGTGACCTGTCTATTGACGACGATACCGAGTGGGCCATTCTCAGGGGTATTCAGCCTACGGATAAATTTATCATCAGCCCGCTTAATCCACGTCAGGCCAGAAAGTTGTTTATGGAGCGTTGGCATGAACTTAAACCAGCAGCATAAAGATATCGAGAAACAAAAGCTGATGACTGACGCATCGAGATTCAGGGATCCGGCAGAACGTCGTAGTTTCTGGTCAGTCATCTTCATCACCTTTATTTCAGCATTAGCTATCGTCCTTTTTAACTTTATTTTTTAGGAAAATTACCAAATGAGTCATGACAAAGATGTTTTAAATAGATTCCTGATAAATACTGCCAATCACACAATGAAGGTTCACCGCGATGATGGTGTTTATCGTCATCTGGAGTTTTCACGTAATGGCAGTAACAGTTATCGGTTTGATCTGGTTACATGGCCAGGCTATCTGTGCGTCACCGGCGATATGGGAACGTGGACCTTTAGCCGCATCACAGACATGTTCGATTTTTTCACGGCCAGCCATTTCGGGCGGCAGGAAAGCTTTCTTATTAACCCTGGCTATTGGTCCGAGAAATTTGAAGCTGGTGCAGGACGTGGTCGACGTGAATCGCCCTGTTTCGAGTTCGATGCACAGGCCTTTGATCGCGGGTTACAGCAGTGGCTCGATGCCTATATTGAAGAGTGTGACGACGATGATGATGCTGAAGAAGTTAGAAACGCTATTAGTGAGCTGAAGGACAACAACTTCACCACAGAGAGCGATGCGTATCATGCCCTCGATAGCGCCTATTTCCCAAGTGATGTCATCGCGTACGACATCTGGGATGGGATTGAAGGTCTCCAGGCGTACAGCGTCCACTACCTCTGGATTTGTTATGCGATTGTGTGGGGTATAGAGCGTTACCGCACCACCAAACTAACTGATAAGGCAATGAATATATTCTTGGCTGTAAGGGGTAATTCATGAATATCAGCGCTCTCACCACTGTCCGATGCCTGTTTCTTGGGCATCGTTTTGAAACTCACCTTATTCGCTGTAACGGCTCACATTTTATCTGCCGTAAATGCGGAATGCACATCTGGCGGCCTGCATTTCCAGAGGTTGGTGATTTTATTCGTGAATTCAGAGAGGAATGAAAATAATGACCAGAGAATTAACAGACGAGCGAATTGACGCTCTTTTAGAAAAAGTAGGCGTGTTCACCATTGAGTTATCGCAAGACCTTCAGGACATAGCTGCGGCGCTGGAAGAGCTACAGGAACGCCGCAAGAACCAACAGACCAGAGCTCTGGTTATGTGGATTAAACGTCTTTCGCTGGCGCTTCGCTCTGCCAGCCCAGATAACAAATTACCTAAAGCGGCGATGGGCTATCTGCAAAACAACGGTCTCATCAGCATTGCTGATTGCCTTCGGGGGAACAATGAAGAACCTCCTGCGTAATATGACCGCCGGTAACTTTAACCTGCGTTATCCGGTGGGCTCCCGGTTCCGGTATTACATCGTTCCCGGGATGCCTGAAGTGGAAGAAGTTATCACCACCTCTGAAGCCTGGCATGTACGTAACGGCCGGCTGGTCGTCCGGGTTGCCGGGAAAATCGGGGGCGTGTCGGTTAATAAACTCGAACCCATTCAGTGAGTCATTCTTGCAGGCACTTTGCGGAGTGCCTGCCGTAATGGCAACCAACAGGAGGTAATATGTCCACTCCAGCAAAACGCGGCCTTATCGGGGCCATCAAAGCCGGTCAGGCTCATCTGGGCTGGGATGACGCGACATATCGCGCTGTTCTGGCCCGCCTGTGTAACGGCAAAACCTCATCCACAAAATGTTCCCTCGACGAGCTGCAGGCCGTGCGTGAATACATGCATGAGCAGGGCTTCCCCCGCCAGTCAGCCCGTCACGGCAAGCGGCCAAATGTGGCCCGTTCGCGCAAAACGATGCTCAGCAAAATTGAAGCTTTGCTTGCAGATGCAAAACGCCCGTGGAATTATGCCGAGAAAATGTGCGATCATATGTTTCAGGTAAAGCGTGTGGAATGGTTGACGGATGAACAGTTAACCAAGCTGATGCAGGCGCTGGCCATAGACGCAAAACGGCGTAAAAAACGGGAGACAACAGATGAATCTGCAACAGGTGACAGAACTACTGCCCCCGGCAGTAATACAGATAGCTGACCTGATTGGCTTCCCGGCCACCGAGCAGCTGCTATCCGCGTTCGGTGGTACCACTTTCCCTATTGGTAAAGGTCTCCGCGCTCTCGGCGCTAACCGCGCCGCTCTTCTCCGCGATACCATCGGCGACCACAATACCCAACTCCTGATCAAAAACTTTGGCGGTGAGGTGCTTTATCTTCCTCGTTGCGATCGGGCGTTACGTGAGCTGCGTAACCGTCGGTTCCTGGCTGAGTTTGACACCGTTCGTCAGGATGGCACCTCTTCACTGATGGCCATGACTCAGCTATGCCCGCGTTATGGTTTTAGTGATCGCTTCGGATGGCAGCTGCTGGCGCAACAAAAAGTAGAAAAATCTAATATGAATCAAAACGAATTATTCTGAGGAGCTATGAAAAAAATAATCACAATACTTACTATGGTCATTCCTTTGTTTGCATATGCAGATAAATCAGACCTTCAGAATAAACAAAAGATAGCTCAGGATTTTTACACAAAAGTTAATGCAGTTATGGTGAATACCGATGAGGCGAAAGAGTCATATCGGCAAGGAAATCCTGCGATGTGGAAAGCTATTAACAGCGACTTAAACGCGCTTATCAATGAAGCGGACTCCGAGTTCGGATCAGAGCTTACCTCATCATTTCATGGTTGTTTTAAGCTGGGGACGGCTGCCAGAGACCTTTGGACTGATAAGATGATGAATTCTGCCACGCTTGATATAACAAAAAGCAACTACGAAAATGCGAAGCGAGAATGCAAGCAGAATATAATTAACCCGCAGGCCAAAAATGATAATGTAGCAATTATTGACGTTACACAGTAACCCACTGAACCCCTTCACCTGATTCCCTGATCCCCCTCCCGCGATACTGACAGCACCTTTATTTTCCGTGGTGTCAGTACATGAATCTCAATGACTTCCAGCGTGCCGCCGGCATTACGCAACAGCGAGCGCAGCAATGGCTTGATCCGCTGAATGCGGCCATGGCCGAATTCTTTATCAATACCCCGTTGCGCCAGGCTGGCTTTATTGCACAGCTCGGGCATGAGAGCCTTCGGTTTACCCGAGTCGTCGAAAGCCTGTACTACCGCGATGCTGCGCGTCTGGCGATGATTTTTCGTTCCGACTTCGATCTCAACAAAAATCGTAAGATTGAGCCGTCCGAACTGGCACTGGCTCAGCAGTTCGTCGGCAGGCCGGAAGCGACCGCCAATTTTGTCTATGCCAACCAGGGTGGCAACGGCCCGGAGTCCTCCGGTGACGGCTGGCGCTATCGTGGCCGTGGACCGATTCAGATCACCCTCAAAAACAACTATCGTGCCTGCGGTCAGGCGCTGGGGCTGGACCTGCTGAACAACCCCGATTTGTTGCTGGAGCCGGTTCATGGCGCACGTTCTGCCGCCTGGTTCTGGTATCAGCACGGCTGTAATGCGCCGGCGGATGCGGCCAACGTGGTCGAAGTTACCCGCAAGATTAACCCTGCGTTGGTTGGCCTTAATGACCGCGCCATGCTCTTCGAGAAAGCCCGGAGGGCGTTATGTCCCTCAAAGAACTGATATCTAACCCGTCGGGCCGGCTCAGCACCAGCGACACTATTACGTTTTTTACCTTTCTGGTCACGTCCGCGATCGTCATCTGGTACGGCTACAGCCTGCAGTTGCAGGAGTGGATGTTTACCGCCTACATCGTCGCGTGGGCGGGCCATAACATCGGCTCCAAACTGGTGGCCATGAAGCGCGATCAGCCTGCCACCGGTACAAACGGAGGTTCTCCTGATGGTCAGTAAACTCTGGACGCTGGTTAAACCGCTGCTCCCCTGGCTGGTTGCTATAGCGCTGATTCTGTTTGCGGGGATCTGGATTGGTATTCAGGTATGCGCCAGCCAGATGCGTGGAGATGTACAGACGGCGAACAACGCGACGGCGACCGTCCAGAAGGCGTTCGACGATTACAAGATTGAGCGCGAAAAAACGGATGCCGATCAGGCCAGGCAGAACCAGTCACAGCTGCAGGCTCAGGTAAATCTTGCTGAACACTACCGCCAGCAGGCGGACAAATTGTCCGGGGAGCTGCTGGCCAAAGGCAAAGCGCTGACGATCGCACAGCAAAAACTGAAGGAAAAAATTGATGAACTCGCACGCAAAGATGGTGCTAGCTGGACTGGTATCG
This sequence comes from Klebsiella sp. w6, assembly GCF_033100215.1. Taxonomy (NCBI): domain Bacteria; kingdom Pseudomonadati; phylum Pseudomonadota; class Gammaproteobacteria; order Enterobacterales; family Enterobacteriaceae; genus Klebsiella; species Klebsiella sp. w6. The sequence goes on along the minus strand of NZ_CP136907.1, from coordinate 2,142,622 downwards.
GTCCTGGCGCTTTGTGCCTGTACCAGCAGAACCTCGGCTACCCAGCCGGACCCGGTTGTAGTCAATACCTGTCAGCAGCCAACAGCGGAAATGCTGGATATTCCGGCGATGCCGGCAGCGCCGGCGGCGGACTCTCTCCCCGGGGAATCCTCGGCCACAGCAACGAATACGGCGAATGGTGCCAGCTCATCCGCAACAAACTGAACACCATCCGCCAGCTCTACGGTAAGGAGCCACAATGAACCCAGACCAGCTTTACCAGTTACTTCTCGGTCTTGTCACGTTGTTCGGCGGTATCTGGATCCGCCGCCTGCAGCTCGATATCCGCGATCTGGAAGAATCGGTTGACCGTATCAGAACCGAATACCAGCGCCGGGACGATGCCTCGCGTGATTACAGCCTGGTATCGGACAACATCCGGGACATCAAGAACTCACTGAACCGCATCCTCGACAAACTGGACAAGAAGGCAGACAGGACATGAAGGCCAGACAAAAGCGGCGGCAGCGTCGTATTACCACAGCAAACGTGACGCCGTCGGTCAGGCTGGCCAGCGATGACCCGTTAATGCTCCTGCAGCAGTTGCTGACAGAACAGCGCCGGCCGTTCTCCCCCGACATCATGCCGGAGCTGGAGAAAATCTCCGGGGCGGTGATGCGTATCGATCGGCGTATTGATGCGATGGAAACCCGGGTTATCCGTCAGGGTGCTATCTCCGGCGGGCTGACCGGGGCGCTGTCGGGCGGGCTGGTCGTGACGACCATTTCCTTAATCAAGGCCAAGATGGGGTTCTGATATGGCGCATCCGCCCGAGACAAGGGAAAAAGTACGGCGGCTTTATATTCAGAGCCAGCTGTCACTGCAGATCGTTTCTTCGCAATGCGGCGTCAGTTTTGCGACGGCCGCCCGCTGGAAGAAAGACGCGCAGGACAGCGGCGACGACTGGGACAAGCTCCGTGCCGCGAACGTGCTGGCGGGTAATGGTATGGAGGACGTCGGCCGGGCCATCCTGATGGGGTTGCTGGTCCAGTATCAGACCACCATTGAACAGCTCAACGTTGATTCACAGCTGCCGCCACAGGCACGCGTTGAGCTGCTGGCCAGTCTCAGTGATGCCTTCAATAAAGCGACGGTGGCGAGCAAGCGCGTTTTGCCGGAGACCTCGCAGCTAGCCACGGCCATGGAAGTGCTGACGATGCTCAGTACCTTCATCAGTGAAAAATACCCGAAGCATATGGAAGCCTTTGTCCAGGTGCTGGAACCCTTTGGTAATGAGGTGCAAAAACACTATGGCTGACAAATTAATCCGGGTGAATTCCCGCGTCAGCGTGATGGCCAGCCAGGTGGCTTACGTCATCGCGCCGGAGTTTAAGGATCGTATCGACGTTCACCTGCTCGATGGCCGCGTTGAAGAGCTGGAATACTCTATGCGTAACGAACGCTGGAGCGCTAAAGACCGCTTTGAACAGGCTGTTAACGACGCTTTAAAGGGGGAATAAATCATGTTTATTTCCGCCGTTGTGAAAAATGTGTCTCACGATCGCCTGTCTTTCATCTGCCCGGGCTGCGGTTTTCCCCATCAGGTGACCATTGGCCAGGGCGACGGCCCGCGCTGGGACTGGAACCATGATTATGTTCGCCCGACTTTTAACCCCAGTATCCTGGTGACCTGGGAAGAGCCGAGCGATAACCCGGCATTTTTTGATGACCGGGCTAAGGACCAGCACCGTGTCTGTCACAGTTTTGTGCGCGATGGCCTTATCCAGTATCTGGCGGACTGCACGCACGAACTGGCCGGGCAGACGGTCCCGCTTTCGCGTATCGGGGAATAACTGTGGCGCGTAAAAAGAATGTCTCCCTGAACAAAAAGGAGTTTGAGGCCCAGCTCAACGAGCTGGCCGCATCGCTGCGCCGGTCCATCGAGGCGGAACAGGTCGGCTTTGACCCGTCTCAGGAGGCCGTCAATCAGCGCCGTGAGGCGGTCAGGGATCCGGTTAACGGCTTTCGTTACTTCGTGCAGAATTACTTCCCGCACTATATCCGCCATAAAGATGAGTCGGAGCTGCATAAGTTCCTGTTTCAGCGTCTGCCTGAAATCGTCACCTCGACCGTCAGTCAGCAGGATGCCATAGCGGCCCCGCGCGGTGAGGCCAAATCGACCATTGTCAGCCAGCTCTGTACGCTTTGGTGCATCATCCTGGAGCTGAAAAAATACCCGGTCATCATCATGGACAGTATCGACCAGGCGTATCCGATGCTGGAAGCCATTAAGGCTGAGCTCTGCTGGAACCCGCGTCTGAAGATGGATTTTCCCGAAGCGTGTGGGGCTGGCCGTGTCTGGCAGATGGGTACCATCCTGACCGCCACCGACATCAAGGTGCAGGTTGCCGGCAGCGGTAAAAAGCTGCGCGGCCTGCGTCATGGTCCGTATCGTCCCGATCTGGCTGTACTGGATGATATCGAGAACGATGAGCTGGTCCGCAACCCGGACCAGCGCGACAAGCTGGATAACTGGCTGAAAAAGACCGTCCTGCCGCTGGGTGGCGCGGGGGCCAAGTTCGATGTGATCTACATCGGGACTATTCTGCATTACGACTCGGTGCTGTCACGCACCCTGAAGAATCCCCTGTGGAAACGTAAACGCTTTAAAGCGCTGATCACCTGGCCGTCAGACATGACACTGTGGGATAAGTGGGAAGAAGTCCTGCGTAACAATGACGAGGACGGCGAGCTGCTGGCCCGGGCGTTCTACGATGAACATCGGGAGGCAATGGAAGCCGGCGCGGTAGTTTCCTGGTCAGCGCGGCCACTCTATACCCTGATGTTGATCCGCGCCCGTGACGGTCACAGCACCTTCGACAGTGAATACCAGAATGACCCGGTCAGCGGCGATGATGCGCCGTTCGCCACCTGTATCTCCTTCTGGGTTAACCGGCTGAAGGAATGGTCATTCTTTGGCAGCATCGACCCCAGCCTGGGTAAGAACGGCAATTCCCGCGACCCGTCGGCGATCCTGGTTGGCGGGTTTAACCGGATGACCGGAGTCCTGGATGTCGTCGAAGCCCGCATCAAAAAGCGTCTGCCGAGCGTGATTATCAGCGACACCATCGCGCTACAGCGCGAATACGGATGCCTGTGCTGGTCGGTTGAGGCGGTCCAGTTTCAGGAGTTCCTGCGTACCGAGCTGGTCCGACAGTCGGCAGAACTCGGGGTCCCGGTACCGGCGATGCCGGTTATTCCGCACTCGGACAAAATCCTGCGTATCGAGTCGCTGCAGCCCTACGTGTTCAACCAACTAATTCGGCTCAGCCCGACTCAGGTCACCCTGATAGAGCAGCTCCGCCATTTTCCGATGGCAGACCATGACGATGGCCCGGATGCCCTGCATATGCTCTGGGCGCTGTGCAATTCCTTTGGGACGCGCGACGGTTTCCGCCACGTTCCTCGCCGGCAGGACGATGACAGAGATGATGACAACAGACATTCAGGCCAGCAGCGCCAGCGTTCCCGCTCGCGCTTTGGTAACGGAGGATGGTAATGGGCAAGATAGTTGATCAGTGGGGCCGCCCATTTGATAAGGCGGTAACCAAAGCGCCGCAGACAGCACGGATGATTCAGCTTAACAGCACGTATCCCGATCACCCGTCGCGGGGGCTGACGATTCGCCGTCTGCCCCGGCTACTGCAGGAAGCCGAGCAAGGTTATCTTTCCGCGCAGGCAGACCTTTTTGACGATATGGTTGAAAAGGACGGCCATATTTTCTCGGAGATGGCCAAGCGTAAGAATGCGCTGCTGGGTCTCGACTGGAGCATCGAGCCGCGCCGTAACGCGACAGCTGAAGAGAAGAACCTCGCGGCGATGGTTCAGGAGTGGTTCGACTCACTGGATAATCTGGAAGATATCATCCTGCAGGCAGCGGACGCGATCGGGCATGGTTTCAGCTGTCAGGAGCTGGAGTGGGAGCTTGAAGAGAATGTCTGGCTACCCAGCGAAGCCCACCTGCGGCCGCATCGTTGGTTCCAGGCTCGCCCCGACCGTGGCGATATTATCCGCCTGAATGATGGCAGCATCGAGGGTGCCGAGCTGATGCCGTTCGGCTGGATGGTACACAAGCATAACGCGAAAACAGGCTTTACCGGTCAGTCTGGCCTGTATCGCGTGCTGGTCTGGCCGTACCTGTTCAAGAACTTTGCGGTTCGTGATCTGGCGGAGTTTCTGGAGATTTATGGTCTGCCGGCACGAGTCGGTAAATATATGGCCGGCGCAACGGACCAGGACAAAGACGCGCTGTTCGAAGCGCTGGTCACCCTGGGCCATAACGCGGCCGGTATTATTCCGCAGGGTACCGATATTGACTTTAAATCGGCAGCATCTGGCCAGGCAGACCCGTTCGTCGCGATGATGGACTGGTGTGAACGCACCGAATCTAAAGTCATTCTCGGGGCCACGCTTACCAGCCAGGCCGATGGCAAGACTTCCACCAATGCGCTGGGTAACGTCCATAACGACGTCCGCCACGATATCCTGGTCGCGGATGCCCGCCAGTTGGAGGGGTTCTTTCGCAACATGATTGATATGTTGCTGCGGATTAACGGGTATGAGGTTTCACGCCGCAAGCTGCCTAAACTGGTATTTGATACCCGGGATATCGAAGATATCGAAACCTTCTCTGCAGGGGTGAAAAACCTGGTGGAATCGGGTGTGAAAACCATTCCGGCATCCTGGGTGCATACAAAGCTGGGTATTCCTGTTCCCCAGAAAGATGAGGCCGTACTGGTGGCCCCGGCCCAGACCGGCACACCGTTACCCGTTGCACTGAGTCAGCGGTTCCGGCGCATTGCTGCCCTGACCACCGCCGCAGAGCTGTCAGACCCGGCGCAGGAGGCGCTGGATAACGGCCGTCCGGTGCCGGAGAAGATCGCCGCCGCCATGCAGAACCTCATTGCGCCGCTGGTCGCTGCCCTGCAGGATGGCCGCCTGCCTGATGAGGCTATGGATATTATTGCCGGCAGTTACCCGGATCTGGACGACAGCGAGCTGGTGACCCTGCTGGAGCAGGCGCTTTTTGTCGCGGACGTATGGGGGCGGCTGAATTCCGATGCCTGACAGCGTTGACCTGAGCTATGCGATTGGCCTGAAGCCGGCGCAGGCCATCGAGTATTTCCAGTCCAAGGGCTACACCATAGGCTTTAACTGGCATGAGGTGGAGGCGCGGGCGCACGCGACGGCGTTCACCGTCGCCGGCATCCTTCGCCAGGATATCCTGCAGGACGTTCGCGCAGGACTGCAGGACTCACTGGACAACGGGTTGACGCTGGAACAGTTCCGCCGGCAGATGACGCAGAAGCTGACGCAGAAAGGCTGGCTGGCCGATAAGGCGAAGCTGGTCGCCGATGAGGATGGCGTACTGGAGGGCAAGCAGTTAACCCCGCGCCGGCTACGCACCATCTTTGAAACCAATATGCAGTCCTCCTATGGTGCCGGCCGCTACGCCCAGCAGATGGAGAACGCCGCCGACCGCCCGTACTGGACGCGCGTGGCGGTCATGGACCTGCGCACACGGCCCGCACACGCGGCGCTGAACGGACTGACGGCCCGTTATGACGATCCCATCTGGCAGTTTGCCTATCCGCCCGATGGCTGGGGATGCCGCTGCCGCGTCCGGGCACGTTCGCAAAACGATATCGACAGCAAAAGCATCTCCGTCTGGTCGAGCGAGGGGCATCTGGAAACCGTACAGCAGGCATGGGGGCCGCAGGATACCCGCGAGGTGCAGGCGTTCCGCTACAACGGCCAGCTCTATACCCCTGATGCCGGCTTTGGCCATAATCCGGGTCAGGGCTGGCTGGCGGGTCTCGGTCAACGCCTGATGGACCGCTCAACCACAGCACCACCACAGATGGCCGCGCTGGCTGTTCAGCACACACTTTCGGAGCCGCAGCTGCTTGACGCGATCACGTCCGACATGCGCCGCTTCGTGAACCAGTCGCTGCTGCGTGAGCCAGCCGGTGCTTTCCGTCATGCCGGCGCACTCAGCACCCGCACGCTCGATGCGCTGGCCAGTCGTGGCCGTATGCCCGACGCCGCAGTGATGACGGTGACCGACAGCGCGGTGGTACAGTCACCCGGGCCGCTCTGGGAGCTGTTGCCGGCACAGCTGCGCCAGCCTGCAGCGGTTCTGGCTGATGGTGACGATCTGCTTTATGTCATCCGCAATGGCGAGTCACTCCACCAGGTGCGGGCCGTTCCCGGGCAGAACGCTGCCGGTTACGCGCTGCAGTTACCGGACGGCGGTGCAGAACTGACACCGGCATCCCTGCAGTCGCTGGCTGAATTACCGTTACTGGAGGGTGCGTTAAATGGCCTATGAAATCGTTTTTGACGTCACCGACTTTGAGCGCTCGCTGGGCGAGCTCATCAGGAGCTTTGAGGATCGTGCGCCACTGATGCGAATGCTGGCCGGGATGATGGAGGATGCCGTACAGGAGAACTTCGAGCAACAAGGCCGGCCTAAGTGGCTCGGATGGAGCCCACGTTATGCTAAGCGGCGGGGGCCAGGTCAGATACTGCAGCGGTCTGGTCGGCTGGCTTCGAGCATCGTTCAGTACAGCGACAACGATATGGCGACCGTCGGGACCAATGTCATCTATGCCGGCATTCACCAGTCGGGTGGTAAGATTAGCATCCCCGCCCGTAGCCAGCAGGCTTATTACCACCAGAACAAGGACGGCACCCTGAACAATCAGTTTGCCCGCAAGAGTAAAGCTAATTACGCAGAGTGGAATACCATCCCGGCGTATGAGATTAAAATGCCTGCCCGCCCGTTTCTTTTTCTGGCCGAATCCGACGTCAGCGCTATGGAAGAAAAATCGGCGAATTATTTCAGTCAGATCTACCGATAACCCGCGAAAACCAAAAACGCGCTGTAACGCATCACAGGGCGTTTCTTTGTCTTAAACGGAACGGAACTACCTTCAAAGGGTGTTCAGGCGTTTTTAAAAGCGGTTTAAAAGCGTTTAGCGCTATTGCCCTGCACCCTGACAGAGTGACATGATGTTGACGCGGTTCCTTCCTTTATATACCCACTGAAGTCCTTCAACTGAAATCGTCGCCGGCATCCCCGTAATGTCAGCGTCATGAAAACTCGTATCGCGTCACTCTCACAGGTTATCAACGCCGCCACTCGCGGCGTGATCCAGCTGTTACCGGCCGGCACCTTCCGTGCCGGCGATGGTCGCCCGGCTGAATGCCCTGACGGCTGGTTTATTGACGGCACTATCGCGGCCGCGCTTATCGCGGCGGCTGACGCCCGCCAGACCCCCTATGTCATCGACTACGAACACCAGACCCTGCGATCGGCGAAGAACGGTCTGCCGGCTCCGGCTTCCGGCTGGTTCAAAAAGCTGGAATGGCGCGAGGGTGTGGGTCTGTTCGCGGTCGATGTCGAATGGACTGAGGCCGCCGCCGCCGCTATCGACGCCGGCGAATACAAATTTATTTCCCCCGTATTTTTGTACGACACCAGTGGTCTGGTCACCACGTTAATCAACGCGGCCCTGACCAATACGCCCGCCCTGGACGGTATGGATGAGGCGATGCTTGCCGCCGCGTCTCTGCTGGCCATCAATTCAACTGAGGATTCAACAATGGAAGATTTACTGGAGCAGCTCCGCTGGTTTCTGGGACTGCCGCTTTCGTCAACGGAAGCCGACATTTTGAACGAGCTACAGAAGCTCATTAACAAAATTAAGGCTTCGGACAGCCAGGCCGCCGCCGGTCTTGCCTGGATTAACGGGCTGGAAGCGAGCGTCGCTGCGCTGACGTCTCAGGTTGAAACCCCGGATCCGGCACGCTGGGTCTCTGTTGACGTCATGAATCAGGCGATCGAGCAGGCCCGCGCATCCGGTGAAGAGCAAATTGCTCAACTGACGCTGCAGCAGTCCACCGACCTGATTCAGGCAGCATTGTCTGACGGCCGTCTGTTGCCGGCGCAGAAAGGCTGGGCGGAGGCGCTGGCCAAATCCAGCCCCGACAAACTCCGTGATCATCTGAGTAAGCAGCCTCGCATCGCCGCGCTGACGACTACTCAGACCGGTGGCCGAGCTCCTGCAGGTCAACTATCCCGCACTATTTCCGCCCCGGACGATGAGCTGAATCCGGCGATGCTCAGCATCATGGGGCTTGATCCGAACAACTTTAAAGAGGAATCCGGCAATGCCTGATCGTAATACTCCCTGGCGTAACGGCGATCTGGTCGCCGTGCCTGTGGCTGCGGCCACGATGATTTATGGCGGACACCTGGTCGGCATCAACGCCAGTGGTCTGGCTGTTCCGGGGGCAGCCACTGCGGCCCTGACCATCTTCGGCGTCTCCGATGAGTATGCCGATAACACCGCCGGTGCGGCCGGGGCGACCTCTGTTCTCGTGCGTCGAGGTAAGGCGTGGAAGCTGGCGAACTTTTCCGGGGATGCCGTAACCCAGGCAGATGTCGGTAAGCCCTGCTATGTCGCCGACAGCATCACCGTGGCAAAAACCAGCAACACCGATGCACGACCGGTGGCCGGTAAAGTTATTGCCGTCGAGTCCGACGGCGTCTGGGTTGAAATTTAAGGAGAGCAGCCGTGATTGTTAACAAGCAGAACCTGAAAACCATTTTTATCGGTCTCAAGAAGACCTTTCAGAATGCGTTTGATCAGACGCCAAACGACTGGCAGCAGATTGCGATGGTCGTGCCGTCCACCACCAAAGAAGAAAACTACGCCTGGCTTTCGCGCTTCCCGAAAATGCGCGAGTGGATTGGTGAAAAAGTGGTGAAAGCCCTTGAAGGCTTCAGCTACACCATCCGTAACAAAGACTGGGAAGCGACCATTGAGGTCGAGCGTAACGACATCGAAGACGACACCATGCTGGGCTATGCACAGCAGGCACAGGGCGCGGGCCAGTCGGCAGCAGAACTGCCGGCCGATATCATCGGGCGACTGATGAGTGGTGGTTTCACCAACCTTTGCTATGACGGTCAGTATTTCTTCGATACCGATCATCCGGTGGGTAAAAACTCGGCTTCCAACAAAGGGACCAAAAAACTGTCTGCGGCGACGTTCGCAGCGGCTCAGGCATCCTACGGTGCCGGTCGTTCAGCGATGCGTGATTTTAAGGATGATGAAGGGGAAAGTCTGCGTATCAATCCTGGCGTACTGGTTGTCCCGCCGGCGCTGGAAGATACCGCCAACTACCTGATGACGGCTGACCGATTCCCGGATAACACGCCGAACATCTACAAGGGGACAGCGAAAGTACTGGTCTGGCCAGGGCTGGCGACGGATACCGAATGGTATCTCTTTGATACTACCAAGCCCGTCAAGCCGTTGGTCTACCAGGAGCGTAAAAAGCCGGTATTCGTTGAGCAGACGAATATGGACAGCGACGACGTTTTCCTTTTGAAGAAATACAAATTTGGTGCCGAAGCCCGCTCCAACGGCGGTTATGGCTTCTGGCAGATGGCTTTTGGTTCAACCGGGGTGGATGCATAAATGCCTGAAATTACGATTACCTCCAAGCGCGACGGGTTCCGTCGCTGTGGTGTGGCACACCGTGACGTGCCTGTGACCTGGCCGGATGGCAGTTTTACCGAAGAGCAGATCGCCATCCTGCGTGCCGAGCCGGCCCTGGTCGTGCATACCGGCGCGATTAGCGGCGATGACGACAAGCTGAAGGCCGCACTGGGACGCATTCAGGAGCTGGAGACCCAGCTGGAGGAAGTGACCACTGACCGCGATCGTCTGCAGGCAGCGCTGGCACTTCAGACGGCGAGCCTGTCACCGGAGGCGAAGGATAACGCTGCTGACGATACTGCAGCGGCTGAGTCTTCGGCTAAAGCGAAAAAGTAAGCGGAGCCAGCTATGTACGCAACCCGGGACGATATGGTCAGTCAGTTTGGTGAAACGGAATGTATCGCGCTTTCCGATCGTGACTATACCGGTGAGATTGACGACGACGTGCTGAACGGTGGCCTAGAACGGGCCACCGCCACCATCGACAGCTACCTTGCTGGCCGTTATCCGGTGCCATGGACCGATACGCCCGGGATCCTGACGGGTAAATGTTGCGATATTGCCCGGTACGAACTGACCGGCGCACAGACGCAGAACACGGAGGAGATACGTCAACGTTATGAAGACGCAATCAGGTATCTGGAGCGTGTGGCTGATGGCCGCATCACGCTGGGCCGTCTCCCGGATGGCTCAGTCGCTCAGGGCGGGAGTGTTTCCCGCTTTTCCTCGAATGGCCGGGTTTTCGGGCGCAGTGAAACGGATGGGGGTGCATTTTGATTATCACGCAAATCGAATCCGCCATTATCGACAGGCTCACCCGGGGGCTCGGCAAACTGGTCCGCGAGGTGCGTTCCTACAGTGGCGAACTCGATGGCGAACCTGCTGAGGTGGTTCGCCAGTTGCCGGGGGTATGGGTCACGTTTGGCGGTGTACAGGGTTCAGAGCTGCTGAGCACCGCCCGTAATAAGTGGCGTGATACCGGGCGTTTTGTGGTCATCGCGGGCGCGCGAAGCGTGCGCAGTGACCAGGCTACCCGGCACGGTGGGCCGTCATTCAACGAGGTCGGCTCCTACCAGCTGGTTTACGCCATACGCCGGCTGCTGGCGCGGCAGGATTTAGGGTTACCGATTGACCACCTGATGCCCGGCAAGGTGCGAACCCTGTTTAACACGCAGGTCCAGAAGGCCGCTATGTCCGTATTTGCCTGCGAGTTCGACACCCGTTTTGATTCTGAATCACTGCAAAATGGCCGCTTCCCGCTGGCTCCTGCAGACCTGCCGCCCGGCCATCCTGACCAGATTTTTGGCGAGTATGGCGGTGCAAGCAGCGAAGACGATCCGGCCTGGCTGACCACTGATTTGCAGTATTTCCTGAACGGCCGGGAGCCGTTCGCTGCTGAGGACATTATTCATCATGAAAGTTAAAGCCCGTGAAGGGATCCGAGTACCGCGCGAGGATAACCCCCGCCGCTACATCGAGCAGGAGCCTGTAGAGGTTCCCGGGAGCACCTATTACCAGCGCCGTCTTAACGAGAGCGACCTGGTCGAAGTGACTGAAGCGACTACCGGCAAAGGAACTAAATAATGTCCAGCCCGAATATTTCTTTCGACAATATCCCGTCGAGCATCCGCAAGCCGGGGCAGTATTTCGAGTTCAATACGCGACTTGCGGTACGCACGTTGCCGGCGAACGCGCAGAAGGTGCTGATTGTCGCCCCGATGCTCGCCTCCGGTAGCCTCGATCCGCTTGTGGCCACCAGTGTATTCAGCGGCGATGAGGCTGCGGTTTACTTTGGCTACGGGTCCGTCGCGCACCTTATGGTCGTGACGGCCATTAGCACCTATGCCTATCTTGACCTGACCGTTATCGGTGTCAGCGATGCGAGCGCCGGCGTTGCCGCCGCCGGTACGCTGACCATCACAGGGCCTGCCAGCTCGCAGGGCGTTGTCAGCCTGTGGGTCGGTAAAACCCGCGTGGATGTGGCCGTCAGTGCGGCAGACACTGCAACGGCCATTGCTGCAGCAATGAAGACTGCGATCGACAATCAGCCGGAACTGCCCGTTACGGCCGCAGTGGCGGCTGGCGTCCTTACGCTGACCGCGAAGAACAAAGGTACCGCCGGCAACGATATCAGCCTGCGTGCGCAGACCACCGCGTCAGGTACGACGACTGCCATCGTTGCGATGGCCAGTGGAGCCACTGACCCGGATATCGCGCCGGCGCTGGCGAACGTCGTGGCTGCAGGTCATAACATCATCATCAGTCCGTTCTGCACCCAGGCAACACTGACAGCACTGCGTACCCATCTGGATTTTGTTTCCGGCCCGATGGAGCAACGTGGCGCGGTGGGCGTCGCCGGCTGGCGGGGTACGCTTGCCGGCGGTACCACGCTGGCGTCACAAATCAACAGTGGGCGTATTACGGTGGGCTGGCATAACGGTTCCGTCATGCTGCCGGCAGAGATTGCGGCGGCATATGGCGCACGTATTGCCAGTGAAGAAGACCCGGCCCGACCGCTTAACACCCTGACGCTCGCGCTGGATGTGACGGACCTCGCCAGCCGCCCTGGACGAACCGAGCAGGAAAACGCGCTGCATAACGGCCTGACTCCGTTTGAAGTGGGTTCCGGTGAGACGGTGCAGATCGTCCGGGCCATCACGACCTATACCCGCAATGCCAGCGGCGTCGATGATGTGTCCCTGCTGGACCTGACGACCATCCGAACCCTGGATTATGTGCGTAAAGCCTGCCGTGAGCGTATTGCGCTGCGCTTCCCGCGTGAAAAGCTCTCTACGCGTACGCCTCCGCTGGTCCGCAGCGAGCTCTATGACGTGCTGCTGAAGCTGGAAGAGCTCGAAATCATTGAGGAAGTTGACGCCAATAAGGATGCGCTGATTGTCGAACGCGACAGCCAGGATGTTAACCGCCTGAATGCCCGTATTCCGTCGGATGTGGTGAACGGTCTCCACGTCTTCGCCGGTCGTATCGATTTGCTTCTGTAAGGAGAGCATGTAAATGGCACTTGAAGAATACGTCGGCTCAATCGTCCTGTACGTGGACGGCCAGGAGATTGAGGTTACCGATATTCGTCCCCAGACGAACACCGGCCGCAAGCTGGTGAAGACGATGAACCGTACCGGCCGCGCGAAAGGCTTCGCAAAAGGCATCGCCGAGCACCAGTTGCAGATCACCGTCGTGATGCCGAAAAACGTTGCGCAGCCGGACTGGGATGAAATGGAGGGCGCAAAACTGACCACCATGGATATGGACGGTAACCCGCTGTATAGCTACCTGGACTGCTTCACCACCCAGACAGGCGAACAGTACACCGTGGATAACGAAGCCCGCCGCGATATCACGATCCAGTCACTGCGTAAGGTACAAGGCTAATGAAAGCATCAGGACAATTACTCTACGGCGTGCCTCACGGTGACACCATTCACTATGACTACACCGTGACGGTTCCGGTCATTCGCCATACCGTCGCAGCGCTGGCGGCGACGACGGAAGCTATGGGAGAAGCCGAATCCCCGGCCGCTTCCATGTACTACCGTGCCGCAATTATGGCTGAAGTGATTGAGTCGCTGGGCGACCTCCCCAAAGAGGAGATCACCGCCGAGCTGTTGCTCGATGGCCTGACCGATGAAGATATGGATCTTCTGGATGCCGAGCTGACCGGGCTTAAAAAAAAGCGGATGCGCGTGCTGCCGGCCTCTCAGGGCTCAGGCGAGCCACCCTCATCCTCGGACGATTCGGCATCAGCGCAGACCGCATCGAAGGAATGACCGTCAGCGAGCTGACCAGCTGGCTGGATGACCTCGACGGGTTGCATGGCAGGAAGCCAGCAGCCCGTACACCTCACGTCAAATCCCGCAGGAAAAAGAAGGGGAAAAGGTAAATGCGTGCTCTACAGCTTGCCATGACCCTGATGGCAAAAGACCAGGGGTCTAAGGTACTGCGCCAGACGCTGGCCGACGTCTTAAAGCAGACCAATGCTAACAAGAAAGCCGAGGAGGAAGCCGCCCGCGCCCGTGAACAGTCGGCACAGAGCGGCATCCGCGCATCCCGAACCCTGCAGCAGGAGTATCAGCGGGCAGCGAATGCCCGTTCTGTGCTGGGGATCCGTTCTGAACGCGACATCCAGCGCGAGATAGCGCAGACGCAGGCCGCCTATAATCGTCTTCTCCGAACCGGCACCCTCACCGCTAATGAACAGACCCGCGCGTTTCGTGCGATGACGAACCAGGTCGCGCAGCTGCGCACCGAGCTCAATGGTGCCGGTCAGTCAATGTCACGCATGGAACGCGCCCGTATGTGGGGTGGTAATGTCACAGCGTTCGCCGGCGGTATCGCAGCCGCGGGGGCCATTGTCGCCCCCTCAGTGCGTAACCAGATGACGTATCAGCAGCGTCTGGCCATGATGGCCAACACTGCGTTTGCAGATGATAACCTTGCCGGCCGTCAGGCAGGCATGCAGTCGATGGATAAGTTGATCCGCCGTGCCGTTTCTGTTGGTGGTGGTAGTAAGGAGACGGCTGCTGATACGCTTGATACGCTCCTGGCCTCTGGGGCTGTTGATTACGGTTCAGCAGAACGTCTACTCCCCACACTGCAAAAATATTCAACGGCAACAGGTGCTGATTCTAAAGACCTCGCCATGATAGCGATTCGTCTGAAGCAAACTTTCGGCCTCAATGATGGTGATATACCTAAAGCTCTCAACATGGCGATAAGTGCTGGACAGGCTGGCTCATTCGAGCTTGCCGATATGGCGAAGTTCTTACCGGCTCAGCTTGCGAATGCGAGTAATGCCGGCATGAGAGGCCTGGACGATTTCGCTTCCCTCCTGGGTTTTAATCAGGCAGCTGCTATTACTGCAGGTTCCAGTGATCAGGCGGGTACGAACGTAACTCAATTGTTGGCAAAAATAACGAGCCAGGATGCAGCAAATGCTGCTGCCCGTATCGTTTATAACGGTAAAGGTATTGATCTTCCGGGCTCCATTGTTGCCGCCCAGGGTAAGGGATTGAATGCTCTTGATGCATTTAGTGGGATAGTAGACAAGATCGTCGCGAGTAATCCTGCATATCAGAAACTTGAGAAACAACTAGCGGGTACGACTGACGGGTCTACCCGCCAACAAATAATGGCATCTCAGGCAAAAGTACTGGAAGGCTCTTCTGTTGGGCGAATTATCGCAGATCAGCAAGCACTGATGGCCCTGGTTGCCTACAGAGCGAATCGCAAATATGCCTACGATGTCCGAGATAGCGCCAACCTTCAGCGGGATTTGCCTGAAGGGCAGACAGCTGGTGAGCAGAACTTTGAGTTAATCAAAGGGACAAACCTTTTCAAGGTCAACCAGCTCAACAATACCCGGGATTTTGCGCAGATGGACTCTATCCAGCCGCTGTCAGATGTGCTGGGTAAGCTCTCTGGCGAACTCAACGATTACGCTGGCGCGTATCCGGGCCTGACAAAAGCACTAGCTGGCGCTGAAACCGCAATCAAAGCAATGACGGCCGCAGCATGGGCGTTCGCCGGCATCAAGTTTCTTTCCTCTGCAGGTGCGGCAGCAACAGCCGGCGGTACTGCAGCGGCAGGTGCTGGAGCAGCCAGCCGTATTCCGGGCTGGGCTGGCCGGCTCGGCCTCATCGGTGGTCGTGTACTGGCACCGTTTGCACTCTGGCAAGGTGCTGACGCCGCGCCACTGTTGCAGGTCAGTCGTGGTGATGCCGAGGCGCGCGCCCGGCTTGAAAAAGGTAATTACCCTAACGATCAGGCCAGGATGCTTGATGCACTGAAATCCCGCCCGGGGCTCATGGATGCATGGGATGAAGTAAAAGCCTGGTGGGCTTCACCATCAAGTATCAGTATCCCTCAGTCAGCCAACGGTTACCCGGTGCCGCCGTTCGCGCAGCAGCCAGCGGCGCAGCCCCCCATCAACATCACCACCCAGCTGCAGGTCGATGGCCGGGTACTGGCAGAGGTCGTTAACGAAGCTAACGGCCAGTCTGCTGCGCGTGGGCCGCAGGGAGGACCGCACTGATGGCATGGGAAACAGACCTGCAGGACGCCAGCTTCCGGGGCGTCGCGTTCGATATCATTACCGCGCGTGACAGCGTGCAGCGCGATATCGCCCAACATGAATACCCGTATCGCAACGGGGCTAATATTGATGATCTCGGCGCTAAACCTCGCAGCCTGCAGTGCCAAGCTGTGTTTTTTGGCGACGACTACGAAAGCCGGCTGCAGGCGTTTATCGCAGCCCTCGATACGCGTGGTCCGGGCGAGCTGATTCACCCGGTGTTCGGCTCCATGCCGGATATGCTGTGTTACGTCTACCAGGTAAACCACGACGCGGATAACCCCGATTACTGCACCGTTGATCTGCAGTTCCTGCAGTCAGGTCTGGATGTCGAGTTCTTTGTACGCGAGTGGCCACTCAGCCAGGCCGACGCCATATTCAACCAGGCTCAGGGGATCCTCGATAACACCGCGACGCTGCTGGATAACGCCATGAAGCCGCTACGAACGGCGCGGCAGTATCTGGCCCGGGCCAAAGCGCTGGGCGTGACGGCGCTGAATATGGTTGCGGTTCTGCGCGGCGATATCACCGGGTTTATCAGCAGCACCACCGATTTTGTGAATTTTCCGTCCGCTTTCATGAACGATATTCAGTCGGCCCTCAGCCTGCAGAGCTCAGCGGCGATGAGCTCCATCAGCAGCGACTCTGCCGTCTATGCGTCAGCGCCGGCCGTGGTCATCGCGGACTGGGCGGCGGTAAAAACACAGGCCGATGAAGTGGCCGCGCTGCCGGGGGGTCTGGTCACTGGCGATGTAACGGCATCAGTCGAGATGCCGGCAAACGTGACCACCAGTGATATCCGCGAGCTCATCGCCATGACCATGATCAGCGTGGCCATCGAGCTGGCGCAGCAGGCATCAGACCTTCTCAGTGATGAGACCATTACGGCCTCGCTCAGTCCCGATGATATCAGTCTGATCGCCGGTGATGCCCGCCACGCGGTACAGAACGCCATCGACAGCGTGCGCAGTACCTGGGCGGCGGAGATGGAGACCGTCAGCAGTTCGGAGACGTCGATCGCCCTGCAGTATCAGCCGGTGATTGATGGCCTGCGCGATACTGCGCTGTCCCTGCAGTCGATGGCTGTGGCCCTGATTAATGCCCGGCCGCCGATGATTCAGCGTACCGTGGCCAGCGCCACGAACCTGCACCTGCTGGCGCACCTGTGGTACGGCGACTACACCCGCGCAGGCGAGCTGAAGCTCCTTAATCCGTCCCTCCGTGACCCTAACAACATCATCCCGGGAGACGTGCTGAATGGCTACGCAGAATAAACAGGCCACGCAGGATATCGACCTCGACAAGGTCTCTGTGATCGTCGGTGGTAAGGTGCATTCCGACTGGTCCGGCTACGGTATCGACAGTGACTTTCTTATCCCCGCCGATGCCTGGTCGATGCGTCTCGGTCTGCCTGCAGGCATCTTCCCTGACGGCGTGGCCCGGGGCGTTCCTGTCCAGGTTCGCGTCGGGCCGGATGTTGTGATGTCCGGGCGCATAGACCGGGTTTCCCGTACCGTCAGCCGGGATCAGGTATCGCTGTCCGTCTCCGGCCGTGACGGTGCGGCCATCCTGGTGGACTGTGCATCACCTTTGCTGACCAGCCGTCAGACCAGCCTGGAAGAAGTCATCGCCCAGGTCGTGCGGCCGCTGGGTATCAAAAACATCGAGCTGCACGCCGAGAGCTCCATCCGCAATGACAAAATCACCACCGAACCGGGCGAGCGGGCATGGGATATCCTGCTTAGGGCCTGTGCCGGTCGCGGGCTCTGGCCATGGTTCCGGCCTGATGGCACGCTGGTCATCGGTGGCCCGGATTATACGGCCGCGCCGGTGGCCACGCTGGTAATGCGCCGTTCCGGCGAGGGCAATAACCTGCTCAGTCTCACCGATGAAAGCAGCATGGAGCGCAGCTTCTCCCGCCTGACTGTGCTGGCGCAGGGACATGCACACTCGACCAATAACAAGAAAAAGCTGGAGACCGGTATTATTGACGTCACCAGCCCGGCATCCCTGACGATATCCACGGATAGTGACGACGCAGCCGCAGATACCGAGCTTGATACCGGCATCGCCGAGACTGGCCAGCATGGCCTGCAGTTTGTTGTGGAGGATCCAACCGTCACGTATTACCGGCCGCAGGTGATGGTCATGCATGACGCCGATGACCTGGAGCAGGTTCGCTACCGCGCCCGTAAGATGATGGCCGATGCCCGCCTTGAGGGTTACAGCCTGATTGCCCGTGTTCAGGGCCACCGTACCAGCGACGGCGTGTTATGGGAGCCAGGGCAGCGCATCCACGTTATCAGCGAGCCGCACGGCATCGATGCTGTTTATTTTCTGATGGGGCGGGAGTTCACCGGCGGACGTCCGGGCGGCGCGGTGACCACGCTCAGGCTGAAAGAAGACGGCGTCTGGATACCTGACGCGTGGCCGAAGAAGAAAAAGGCCCGCAAGGGACGGAAAAAGAAAAAACTGGAAACGGGGATTGTCGATGTGGAACCAGGTTGATCAACGTATCCGCTCCGCACTGCGCGGTATCAGGCTCGCTTTCAGAGGGCGTTTAACCCGTGTTAAAAGCGATTTAACTATCCAGCAGGTACAGGTTAACGGCCTCGCCGGCGAGAAGCTGCAGGACGCCGAACTGTTCCAGCACTTCGGGTTTACCAGTTGCCCGCCTGCCGGCACTCAGTGTATCGTGCTCCCCATCGGCGGCCAGACGTCGCACTCTATCATCATCGCCACGGAGAACGGCGCATACCGCCTGCAGGTGGCGAGTGGTGAAGTGGCCATCTACTCCGACGAAGGCGCTTTTGTGCATATCAAAAAGGGTCGAATCGTCGAGGTGGAGTGCGACGAGTACCACGTGAAGACAAAAAAATATACCGTGGATGCTGAGGACTATGGCGTCACCGCCACCGCCGGCGCAACATTTGAAACACCATTACTCAAAGCCTCAGACCAGCTATCTGACGGTAAATCCACGCTTGATGCGATGCGTGAAACCTATGATAACCATGACCACGAGCATGGCGGCGACGCCGGCACAACGGATAAACCGAACCAGCAGATGTAACCCCCTCCGAACCCACTGAACCTCTTCAGCTTAATCCGTGTATACCGCGCTGCCATCATGGCAGCGTGGACAGACTATTAGACCCGACAACCGGCGACTACGCCGGCACGAGCACCAGCACCCTGGCTAACGCAGTGTATCTGCGTCTGACCATCCCGCTCGGCTCGTGGTGGGCGCAGCCGGACGTCGGTTCAAAGCTTTACCTGCTGAGGAGAGAGAAAGATGTAACCCGCGTACATAAGCTCGCTCGCCAGTATGCCGAAGAGGCGCTGGCACCGCTGACGGCCGATACCGACGGTCGGGCAAAAAGTATCACAGTAGAAACCTTTCAGGGGGAGCCGGGCTGGCTCCTTTTATTGATCACCGTTATTCAGGCCGATGGTATTACCGTCCCCTTTAAGCATTTTGTGAGGGTTATTTAATGCCGTTTATCACGCCGACGTTTGACGATATCCGCAGCGATATTCTGCGCGATATTAAAAACCTGAATACAGACGCGGATATCGGCGTTGACAGCGACTTATATATCCGCGCCAGCGCAGTCGCCAGCGTGGCCACCGGTATTTATCAGTATCAGGGCTGGATAGTTCGCCAGATATTTCCCGACACCGCCGATACCGAGTTTCTCGAATGGCACGCCCGCACACGCGGCTTGTATCGCAAGTCGGCCACCACGGCCAGCGGTACCCTGACGGTCACCGGCGAACCCGGCGCGACGGCAACAGCTGGCTACAGTGTGACGCGCGGTAGCCTGACGTATACCACCACAGCGGCGATCACGCTTGATGCCGAGGGTAACGGCACGGTAGCGGCAAGCTATTCCACTGCCGGCGCTGCCGGTAATACCACGGCTATCACAACAGGCACATTTACCAGCACGCCGACAGGGTTCGACAGTACCGTTATTATCGGGATTATGTCCGGGGGGACTGACCAGGAATCGGATACCGAGCTGCTGGACCGTCTGCTTGACATTATTCGTCGCGCTCCAGCCGGCGGGAATAAGTACGATTACCGCCGCTGGGCGATGTCCGTGGATGGCGTCACGGCCGCTTATGTATATCCTCTGCGGCGCGGGCTGGGTACTGTTGACGTGGTTATTACCTCAGCCGACGGTTTACCCTCCGCCGAAATTATTGCCGCCACGCAGGCATATATCGACGATGTACGTCCGGTAACAGCAAAGAACTGTCTGGTACTGGGGCCAACGATTAAAACGGTAGACCTGGATATTCAGGTTTCGCTTGATGGTGTGACAATTGATGTGGCGCGTGAAAACATTATTTCTACGCTGACCGACTATATCAATAAATTACCGCCGGGTGAGCCGTTTATTCGCTCACAGGCTGAGATGCTGATTTCTATCGTGACCGGTGTCGTGGACAGGGTCATCGTCTCGCCGACGTCGAACGTATTTCCTGACGTCAGTGAAACCGTCGTGGAATGGATCCGTGTCGGCAGCATCGAGGTATCGCAGCTATGAGCAATGCGAAGAACCTCTTATCCCTGTTACTGCCGCCGGTTGCCTACGATACGCAGCAACCAGCCTTATCTGCTGAGTTATCGGCAGAAGGTAACGCATTCGATGCAACGGATGAATCAGCAAATAATGCACTGAACGCTGTTGCACCCTTTTTTGCTGATAACCTGCTGACAGACTGGGAGCGTGTTTTAGACGTCACGCCTAATGAGGATGACGGGTATCAGCAGCGTCTCGATCGCGTCCTGATTAAGCTGTCAGAAATTGGTGGTTTGAGTATTCCGTATTTCATCACCATGGCCAGCAGGATTGGTTACACCATCACTATTGATGAATTACAACCTTTCAGGGTCGGTTCCAGTCGTTGCGGTGACACGCTCTATATCGACGATATTATTTTTACGTGGCGGGTAAACGTCTATGGGTTAGAAGTTCCTCTTTATTATTTCCGCGCCGGGACTTCCCGCGTTGGCGAACGGCTCATGACGCTGGGCGATAAAGTTCTTGAAACGACATTCAATGAATTAAAGCCCGCACATACCCTTTGTTATTTCCTCTACGAATCCGAAATGACCTGGCCGCTGTATCTGGATGGTTCATTTGCGCTGGATGGCGAACAGCCAATGACCGGCTACGTAGAAAAAACCACCGATTAACGGAGTATTTTATGCAAAGCCTGATGCCCCCGGTTGATGCACCAAATAATGAATTCAGCGACGGTAACCCCTCGCTGGGGACGCTGGGAACCATTGTCAGAGCATTGTTCCTGAATAATGTGCAGGGTGCCATCCGGTCTGTACAAAGTGAACTGCTGTCTATTCTGGCTGCTGCAAATATCAATCCTGATGGCGACAGTAATACGCAGGTTTTGCAGGCCATTAATAAAATCATGGTGGATTCAAATATGTCGGTACCTTACGGCATACCGCTACCCTGGCCAACCAGTACACCACCGACGGGTTATTTAATCTGCAACGGAGCGTCATTCAGCGCTGTGACCTATCCGAATCTGGCGGCGGTTTATACTGGCGGCTCGTTACCTGATTTACGTGGTCAGACAATCAAAGGGTTACCGGCCTCTGGTCGTGCGCTGCTAAGTCTTGAAGGTGATGGAAATAAATCCCATACGCATAACGCATCTGCATCGGCTACTGATTTAGGAACCAAAACCACCAGCAATAACGGTGACCATAGTCACTCCTGGGGTTCTGGTATGCAGAAACAGGGGGGTAGCGATCAGGAAGTGGGTAGCAATAGTGGCGATGGTTTCGGGACAACTTCAACAGCTGGTGCGCATACACATGATGTTGTTTTGGGATCGCACTCTCACACGATTACTGTCGATGCGTCTGGTAATTCAGAAACCACGGTTAAAAACATGGCATTTCATTATATTGTGAGGGCGGCGTAATGTCTGGCGATATTAAAGCAGTATTTGACAGCAATTTGATTGCAACTCAGGCGGGTACGGCTCAGGTATTTCATTTTGATATGACTTCCCGTGAGTTTATCGGTACCGAGGAAGTTTATATTCATGTCGGTGTTGGCCTGCCTGCCTTTTCATGCCTGGAAGAACCTCCTGTACAAAGTGAATATCAGGTTGCTGTTCGTTCTGACGATAATTCGTCCTGGTCTGTTACCGATGATTATCGCGGTATCACCGTCTATGACATTCAGACGCTGGCCAGCCACGTTATTACCGAGCCCGGCCCCATACCTGACACTGTAACGACCTCTGCACCATCAACCCCATACGACAAATGGGACGGCTCTGCCTGGGTAACAGATGCAGACGCTCAGCATGCCGCTGATGTTGCCGCAGCTGACCAGCAGAAAAAAGAGTTAATTTCTCAGGTAACGGCGGATATTTCCATTCTTCAGGATGCAGTGACTCTTAATATGGCCACTGAAGAAGAAAAAACACGTCTGTCTTGTTTACAGGCATATCGCGTATTGCTTAACCGTGTTGATACATCCCTTTCGCCGAATATTATTTGGCCTGCTACGACGATCAGGGAGAGTGATGATGTCTAATTTACCTGAACAACCTGCATGGGAATCTGGTATACATCAACTTGAAGAGTCAGAAAGAGCTAAAGCTGGTCCTGGTGGCATATTGAACCTTCAGGCGTCACAACTTGCCAATAGGACTAACTGGCTACGTATTCTGGTAGAATCAGCCAGTGATTACCGTGAATATACGTTCTATAAAACTGTATCAGACCCGGATGGTACAATCACAGGCTTAGCTAATACACCGAGTGGTAAAATATTTCGTGTTGCTGAGGGAGTTGGCAGCAGTTTGTCTTTTAATTATTACCTCAATGATGCCGGTGTAGCACTAAAAATTGCATCCATGCCTGGCATGGGGGCAATAACTAATACAGTCCGTTTTTTTACAGCCTTGCCTGATGCTCAAAATGATGTCCTTTACGGTAATATTCTGAATGGTTCTAAATGCTGGGTAACGAGCACTGAAGATATCACCCTAGCAAACGAGTACATCAATAACGATGGTATTCTGGAGGCGACCGGGAGGCAGATGCCGTCTCAGGAAGCCTTTGAAAGGATCGCTATTTTTCTCTCTTTAATGAACCCATCTGTTTATAAGGGAAATGGCCCTGTATTTCCGTGGCAGACTGACCTTGCCGGGAAAGTGCTGCTTGGCTACGACAGTGAGAAGGAATGCGTTATTGGTGCAGGACTTCTTGCAATCGACAAAGTTAATGAGCTGATCCAGGTTCAGATAAAAACGGCCCTACAGCAGCTTGGCCTGGCCATGTACAAAGGCGATGGTCCTGTGTTCCCCTGGTTTACCGATACGACCGGTAATAAGGTTCTGCTGGGCTACGATAAAGATCAGCAACGCGTGGTCGGCGCTTTTACGGCTGATCCTAACCAGATAATCAGGGCTCCACTTATCCCGCTTGCTGAAAATCTTCGCCCTATCGCGAAAGCGATGAACATCATGCAGGGTTACGGGCAGTCTCTGAGCGTTGGCGCAATGGGAACGCCGGTTATCTCGACCGTGCAGCCGTATTCCAACGTGACATTTTCGAGCGGTCCGCGTGGCTACAACCACATCTACACTGCGCTTGCGCCACTGGTGGAAGACAATCGCACAGCACCGGACGGCGGCGGAAATCGTGGCGAAACCTTCTGTTCTGGCGCGGCAAACTACGCAACGACGCTGGCAGCAATCGAGAATGGTATGGACCCGTCGGACCACGTCATTTTTGCCGCTACTGCAGGCAAGGGCGGGACAAAGATTGCAGACCTGGTGAAAGGTACTGCCTGGTATAACTCGAACTTCTTACCGCAGATTAATGGCGCGTATGCGCTGAACCCGGATTCAGCGGTCCATGTCATCCCCTGGCTCCAGGGCGAGACGGATAACGACCAGTCACCACCGACGACCTATGTTGTGTATCGGGGACACCTTGAAGGCCTGCAGGTCAGCACCGAGACGGACATCAAAGCTATCAATGGCCAACAGTCGCCGGTTCATTTCCTGACGTATCAGTGTTCGTACAAAGTCCGAACCAGTACAGCCGTTGCGCTGGCGCAGCTGGATCTGGCGAACGAAAACGAGAAGTTTCACCTGACGACGCCGTGCTACCACCTGCTGTTTGCGTCAGATGGCACCCACCTGACAAACGTGGGCTACAAATGGCTAAGCGGCTATATCGGTAGAGCCTACAAGACACTGGTACACGACAAGTGCGTACCGCAGTACCTCAAGCCGGTGTCCGCGACTCTGCGCGGGCGTGTTATCACGCTGCTGACTGAACCGCCTGTGTCGCCCGTCGTTATCGACACGTCGAAGCTGGCACCCACAACCGACAACGGCTTTCGCGTTAAAGGCATCGCCAGCAACGCCACGCAGACCATCGAATCCATGATGACCGAAGGCAAACAGGTCTTCATCACGCTGGCTGAGGAGCCGACCGAATCCGTGTCGCTGCGCTACGCGCTCGACTACCTGGGCACCGGGCTGAACATCGTCAATGGCGCATCTGGCAACCTGCGAGACAGTGAGCCATCAACCATTAACATTCTTGGCGTCGAGCGACCGTTATTTAACGTTTGCCCGCACTTCGAGCTGAACGTAATCAAGGTAGGTGAATAATGTTAGGCTTCTTTCAGACACCTGTTATTTATTCAGGAAATGATTTACCTGTTATTCCTGAAAGCGACATCGAACGATTTGAGGTTGTTTATGAGGCCGATGCATATGAACATTGGGCGCTTAATGGAAATGACCTGTCCCTTACAGGGCTTGTCCACGGGCGTATTCTAACCAAAGCAGGTGGGATAACAAACGAGGAAGGTAATTTTTCTTTACAGGTGAATACCAGTGCAAAACGCGGACTAAGAAGCGATAAAGCGGATAGCCTGATACAAACACAGTGTGCAGTTATTCGCGTTGATTCGACTCCGGCAGCGACTGCGTCTGCATCAATACTATTTGGCTCATTGAACCAGAGCTCAGGCTCTGCGGTTTATATTGATGAAAACCCATTTATCCGCCGCCAGTTCCGCCCGTCAATCAGCGTTACGGGAGAGAAGCCGGCAGGCGGTCTTGAAAATAAATGGCTGTTTGTGGCCTTGTCTGAGAATGGCACTTCTACAACGATGAACTCTATCGTACTGGTTGGAGGTGAAACGCCCTCTGTCGTTGAAAAGGTGTATGCACACGCAAAAACCGTAGGCACTAATTATGTCAGCGTGGGACCTATTGACTACAGCTCAAGCGCTCTCGGTTATCCTGTAAAGCTGGATGTGGCTGAATATATTGTATACGACAAGGCGCTTTCGGGGATTGAAATGCTTTCCGTTTACATCAGATCAAAAAAACGTCTTTCCAGTCGTGGAATAACCATTGAGTAATTAATCGATAAAATGAGCGGCTATCACCATCGATAGCCGCCAACTTTTTTTATTAGTTCCAGACTTTCGCCCTCTCCAGCACAAGGATTTAGGCCGTGCTAAACGATACCGCTTGTCCGCTGGAGGGTGACGACGCCGGATGTGATCGTTTGGGTTCGCCGGATGCTGTAGATAGGCGGCGTAACCTCTCAGCGATTGATTTTGCATTGTGCGGATGTCTAAATCCCACACATGCAATATTTTTAGCGTTTTGATGCAAAAAAAATCGCCGCGCTACAGATTGAGGTCAGAAACGAGGTTGTCGCCACAAATGCAGATATCGGTACCGCGAGGTTCTGAGTCGTATACGGCGCCAGGAGTAAACCAGGCTGGCGTAGTGGAGCTGACGCATATCATTTTTTTTACGCCCATCTACTCAGCCTCCACCTTGATGCCAGCGGCGGCAGCTGTACGCGCATAAACGAGCACTCCGTCCTCGGGGCGCTTGCGCTGCAAAAAGATACCAGGGCGCGGCCACAACGCAATAAAGCGACATTCGCTGTTTTCAAGACGGTGAAATGCTTTCTCGCTCATCACACCTACCGGGCGAAGATGCTCCTGTTCGCGCTCCAGTTCGGCGATACTCAGCTGCGCCTTCTCCAGCGCCTCTATGAGCTGATCCGTGTAATGCTCAACTTCAAAAGCCATTTGCCGCAATTCATCGTTAGGTGCGTAGGCAATGAGCCTGGATAAACGGTGAATATTTGCGTTTTTTTGTACGCTAGTCAGTTCGGTGATATCAGTCATGGTTGACTCCCTAAATCTCAAAGGCCAATTGCGGCATAAAGCGGTCGCGTTCGGCGTTATAGTTGAGCGCACTGGCGCTGTTCATTGACTCGATACGCTCAACGAGTACAGCGGCTCTCGTTTCTTTGCTGGCCGGCGCATAGGCTGATTTCTGCCATGATTTATCGATACCGATATTGCGGGCCACGTTTGTGCTATCAGCTGATGACAGCGGTATATGGCGGAAAATATCGGCATTAAGCATCCGCAGGCCGTGCAGTTTGCAAATCGGGTAACCGTTCTCATCCACAACATGCCGGATTAAGTCACGCAGGCGAGCCACACAGCGGCGCGGCCGCTTTGCGTCGTATTCGCCCATGCTGCCGATTGCCACGCGGGGGAACTCATTGCAGAGCTGAATAAACCGCTCGTCTGGTTCGTTCATGTGCCACACTGGCGCCCCAATGAACTTTCCGTGCGGCCACTCTGCTATCAGCGCATCGTTTTCCTCGCTACTGCCGCCGATAACGTCCGGGATAATGGCGAATGAGAACCGCGGGTGATTAGCCCAACGCTCGACGAACCGGTAATACTCGTTCCAGTCCACAACGCGTTTTTTCGTCCAGAAACTGAATGCGCCGTTATCCAGAGCAAATGACTGAGTAACTTCGCTAGCCAGTGCTAACTGACCAGCGTTTGCAAAGCTAATGAACGCATGGCGACCCTTCCACGCCTTCAACGCACAGGTATCTGGCGTGATTGGCCCTCCGTGGAAGTGAATCATTTGTCCCCCTCGCGCAGCTGCTTGGCGAACTTAAGCGCTTCTTCGGTAGTGCCGTTCCATCGACCGCCTCTGCTGGAAACCCACTCCTCCACCCCATCAGCCTTAATCCCGGCTACGATGCGATCGGTGGCGGGGGTTTCAGGTTTAAGTGCGCCCAGAACGGCGTGGATAACCTCTGTTTCGTTTTCAACCCATGACCACTCGGAGGTTTCATTCCAGTCATGATCCATTACTGCGGTTTCCATGAATGCATCGACTGCTTCGGATGGGATTTCCTCCTGGCTAAAAACAGCCTTCAGCGCCACATTCTCCGCAGCCAGCTGCTTAAACGCTTTAGCCAGCTTCAGGAACTTCTGCTCTTTGATCGACAGCTCGCCTGCGCTCTCCAGGGAGGCGATGAGCTCGTTTACTGTTTCGATGTTCATTTTCTTACCCCCGCCAGGCACTGGTTAAAAAGGTTGGTCATTGGGTTTACGCCGCCAGGACGCTGGCGATACTGAACAGACGGATCGCTTTCGGTTACGGCTGTTGTGTCGATCAGGGTGTAGCGGTAGCTCCTGCACTCACCTTCACGGTTAACCTGGCCGTCTTTGTTCATCTGCCACAGGGAGGAATTGACCACTGAAGAGTCAAGACCGGTACCGCTGCGGATATCCTGAAAGCTGCAGCCAGGATGCTGGCCGATGAAGTTAATAACGGCTTGTTTGCCCGAGTTCTTTTTCATGACCGCCCTCTCCCCAGTCCAAATTTCGCCCGAATTTCTGCGATTTTGTTTAACCCCTGCTCCTGACTTAATGGCCGTCCACCAAGTTTTGGAATCTGCTTAACCGGCTCTGGAATCGCTTCTCCTGCGTTTAAACGACGCACCATACGCATCAGCTCATCCTGAGCCTTACGGCGCAGCTCAGCGTCGCTGAGGCCGTTTGCGCGCATGTCTGCGTACAGTCCAGTAACCATCCAGTAGCAGGCCTTGTGCTTCAGCGTTACCGGCGTGACGTTGTGCTCTGGCCACGGATAGGACTCAGCATCCGGGTATTGCCCGCGGGTCCGGCAGTACTGGTAAACCATATCGACCAGTTCCACTGCATCAGGTAGCCCGGCAGATACGGCTGATTCCGATTTGCACCAGGCGACAAACTGACCCGGCGATGGCATGAACGGGCGATCCTGTTTGCGGGCAACGCGCATTCCGGCGTTGATTTGCTCCATGGAGACAATCCCGTTTTCCTTGAACGCCAGAAGCCACTGCCGGCGCATCTCGTTCATCTCCTCGGGTGTTTTGCTGGCCAGCGCCGGGAACACAGCGAGCAACTGGCGGAACAGTTCGTTGAAGATCTCCGCAGTCTTTGCCGCCTGGCGCTTTACTGCCTGCTCTTCCTGCATTTCAGGAAGCCCGGCAGCCACGCGCTGGAAGTTTTCCCGATCGAAGTTGTGCATGCTTTCAGCGATTGATTTCATTCGAGCACCCCGTAAATCCAGTCAGTGTTGTTCAGGTCGACTTTTGGCTTCCCGGCAACCTGAACCCCTGGCGCGCTGCGCTGCATGGTCAGCTTGTCCCACTGCTTGCGCAGCGCATCAGGGCTCAGGATGTTGCGATGCCAGAACGAGTCTTTGCTCGCCCAGTCGTACATGCCGCAAATATCCTGGTGGCTGCGGTTGTCGATCTGACGCATCAGTCGAACCGTGTTTGACCAGGCGGTCATGTCAGGAGCTTTGCAGGTTGGGTTGATCATCCTGACCCTGGAGAAAATCCACTCGGCAACGCGAACGTCTTCTGCGGTTCCCCACTTGCTGCCGCTGGGTGTGTAAACCGCAGCATCAGGATGAGCAGACAAAAATTTCTTCAGGCGGACGTCAGAGGATTCGCCAGAATTCTCGGACGAAGATCTTTTAATGTTTTTATTCTTGTTATTACCTTCTTGTTCATGTTGTGCGGTTGTTTGTGCGGCTTCATGTGCGCCATCATGTGCGGGCACCACCTTCAAACCCGCGCCATTGCTGGGCTCGCCATGTGCGCAAGTATGTGCGGCTTCATGTGCGGCTTCATGTGCGGGTAAATTGTCTGTTTTTTGAGCATATTCTGCAAAATTTGTGATGGTGATCACTCTCCCTTTTTGCTTCTCACCTTCGATAGAAATCATCCCTTCGCGCACAAAAACGGCCAGCATTCTCTCTACTGAATCGCGACTAGTAGGATTCCCTTTCCGGTCGCAAAGCTGCAGCCCTAAATCGGCCGCTGTGACCACCAGTTGACCGGGCAGCAGTGACCACTCATGACCTTTGAAAGTCGCTCTGAATGGCTGACGAGCAGCATTAAGCAGCAGGTTTTCCCACAGGGTTCTGAGGTACACATCTTTTGCCCAGGACTGCTTGAGAACGCTCCGGTACAACGGGATGTAGCCAGATTTCTGGTTTTCCATCCAGTTGCTCCTGAATTGCCCCGGCGCGGCGCCGGGAAACTTGAGTATTTCTGCGGTGTTCATGCTTCACTCTCCCAGCCGGCCTCTTTCAGGAATTCGCGATAGTTGTCCAGGATGGCGCGCGCATCAGCTGGCAGTTCAATGTCAGCCTGATCAGCGACTATCTGGAGAAACTGGCGCGCCTTTGCTGCGCTAAACTGCGGCAGCGCCGCGCTACGGGTTAATTTCGATTTACCTGACGCTCTGGCCTTATCCATCTGGCGAACAGCTACAGAGGCCGCCTGTGGGCCGTGCTCGCGGGATAAAGCAACCGCTGTTGTCGGGGATACTTCGCCGGCACGAACCATGCTGATCAGCTCTTCTCCGCAGGTCAGCAAATGCAGGTGATAGTCGACGTCGGACAGAGAACGCTTAACCTTCTTCGCGATCTCATCAGGCTCCCACCCCTGGTTTCTCAAACGCTGGTATGCAGTTGCGCGTTCCAGAGCAGTGAGAGGTTTCCCCTGGTTTCTGGTGACCATGAAGGCGATCCGGTCAGCTTCGTTCCCGACGAAGTCTTTGCACTCAAGACGGATGATGTCAGCACCTGCTTTCGTCGCCTCAATGGCGCCGTAATAGCGGTGGTGACCGTCGATAACCTTCACGCCCTTCTCGGTAACCTGGACGTCCAGCGGAGGCACCGACTCGCCGGCGATAAACGCATCGCGGAACTCAGCGACGTGATCCTGGTCGATTTCGCGGATATTCAGGCCGGGCTCGACGTACAGCTCTTTCAGGGGAACGATAAACGTCCTGTTCACCTTGATGCCGGTTCCGTTTTTATCTTTTTGGTTGTAATGCTGGTAAAGTGAACTCATAATTACTCCTGTGAATTGATCCAGTTAATTCGCGTAGAAAGCCGTTAGTGTTCGCCCACTGCGGCTTTCGCCTTTCTGTTCCCACTCATGCTTCAAAATCACCTTTCTCTCCCGGCCTGTTAGAAATCAGGATGGCCAGAAGTAGCGACATGTTCGGCAGGAGACTTTCCCGCCAGCGACTCACCGTCGATTTATTCACTCCGGCCACTTTGGCGATATTCGTGGTTCCCAGTTCAGATATCTGGCTGTGTAACCAGCTTTCTATCCTGCGAGCCTCCACTTTGTTGCGTGTCGTTGAACTCTCCATTTGTGATACTTCCTCTGTGCTATCTAAAAGAGCCGCCAATCAGGCGGCACTGGCTTTTGATGGGGGGAAAACGTCGTCAATGCTGACGCAAGCTCCGTATTTGTTAAGCGCAGCAACTATCTTTCTGCATTGCTCAATACTGAGATCCCGTTTCCCGTTTTCGTAATGGCAGATAGCGCCGGCCGTCAGATTAAGCTCCGTCGCTATCTGGCGCTGTGTAAGCCCTGCTCGACGTCTGATCTTGCTTAGATTGTTCATGTCGGGTCTCCTCTAAACAGTTTTAATATACATATTGTATTCTTCCCTCGCAAGGTAAATATACAAATTGTGACTCGAAGAAAGATATACAACTTGTATCATTTGGGTATGAGCATGAAATGGTATGACCTAGCAAAGTCCCTCATGAAAACGAAGGGCATAAACCAGGAAGAACTGGCAGAGCATCTCGGGATCACCAAAGGTGCCGTTAGTCATTGGCTAAACGCAAGGAGAGAGCCCAGCCTGGAGGACATAGCTAAAATCCTTCGCTTCCTCGGCAAGAATAATTTTTCTGTGGGGGCTGGCGGCATGATAATCGATGAAAACATCAAGGGTGATGTTGAGTACGTTGGGCCATATAAGCGCGGCAACGAATATCCAGTGCTTAGTAGTGTTCAGGCTGGATCGTGGCGAGAGGCTATAGAACCTTATTCCATCAAAGATGTTGATTTGTGGCTTGAGTCCAATGCACATATCCAAGGGGAAGCGTTCTGGCTGCAGGTTGAAGGAGATTCCATGACTTCACCAGTCGGACTTAGCATTCCCGAGGGTACCTACGTTTTGTTTGATACCGGCCGTGAGCCAGTAAATGGCAGCCTTGTGATCGCTAAGCTATCAGAATCAAACGAAGCAACATTCAAAAAGCTGATTATTGACGGGGGCCAGAAATACCTGAAGGGCCTCAATCCCCAATGGCCACTAGTCCCAGTTAATGGTAACTGCCGCATTATCGGTGTAGCCGTAGAAACCAAGCTTCGCCTTATCTAACCTCTAGCCGGCGCCATGACCGGCTGATCTCCTTCCCGTGACATACTCTTTACGCATTTCAATTCCACGCGCGCCTATCAGCCCTAACAATTTTCGTTGACTCAAACTGCCAATGGAAAAATAAACCTTCATAAAATACAAAATGTTATCTTTCGCAGAAAAAATAAGTATACGTATTGTATTGCAAGTAATGAATACGTTTTGTATATTCAATTCATCCAAACAACACCGGCAACGCCGGACGTAAGTCAAACGCTCAGCTAGCCGGCTTTAAGGCAAAGGTGAAGAGATGATCCGCGAAGAAGATAAAACTGAGTGGTTTAAGTTTCTGGCACACGCATTCGCCATCGTCGTATGCGTACTGATAGCAAGCGCATTCTGCCTGATGCCTGGTGGTTCAGCATGAGCAGAAACGGCATTCGTTCACTGATTTACTGCCTGCTGATCTGCGGCGTTATCTGGACAGCGTTGATTATCAAAATTCTGCACGTTACGGGGGTGTTCAATGGTTAGTCATCATTACGGGACACAGACCGTTAACCGCGGCGCCGTTCTCCCAGGGATGCTCGTTAAGCATCGGGAAAGCACCTGGACAGCATCAGCAAATAAACGCGGCCGCCTCTACCTGCATCGCGGGATTGAGCGGACTTACACAACCGACTTGCTGGTTGAAGTTTATCTGAACGGGTTGGGACAAGGTCTCAGCCGGTAATCGAAACGAAGAATTTAACTCAGCTATCAGGCAGCCAATACGGTGCCGGGATTCTTACAACCAAATTTCAGGAGCGAGCTATGAACGCATACCGCGCATACGACGCTATCGAAGAACGGAAATGGGCTGAGCAGTCGCTCACCGAAGAGAAGCAAAAGTGGATTGACGATCGGGCGCAGGAAATTATCGACGCCCTGCCAAAAGAGCCGTCAGGCCTGTTCCGCTTCTCTGTGCCGATGGACAAAAGCCCATACGAAGGCCTCCGCAGCGATGCAGCTGGCGAGGCATATAACGATCTCATTTCGGCAGTAGCTTACGCCCAGGCGGAATACGACTGGGATCACCGCACCGGCTGCCCGTTTTAACTTTGGGGAATAACAATGGCTAACGAACTTGTGATTACAGCCAGCTCTCTTGCTGAGATAGGCATTGACGGCGCCACATGGAGCGCCCTCAAAAACAGTATTTACCCTGGCGCCAAAGACGAATCAGTAATGATGGCGCTGGACTACTGCCGGGCCAGAAACCTCGATCCGCTTCTGAAGCCCGTTCATCTGGTGCCAATGAGCGTTAAGGACTCGAAGTCGGGTAAAAGCGAGTGGCGCGATGTGGTTATGCCTGGCATCGGGCTTTATCGGATTCAGGCCGATCGCTCCGGTGATTACGCTGGCGCAAAAGAACCAGAGTTCGGCCCGGACGTCACTCTGACGCTTACCGGTATTGAAGTGACCGTGCCTCAATGGTGCAAGTACACGGTCAGCAAGCGCATGCCCAGCGGGGAGATCGTCGAATTCAGCGCGAAAGAATACTGGGTTGAGAACTATGCCACCGCCGGCCGCGACACTACCGCGCCAAACGCAATGTGGAAAAAGCGCCCTTACGGCCAGCTGGCGAAGTGTGCCGAGGCTCAGGCTCTGCGTAAGGCGTGGCCTGAAATTGGCCAGCAGCCCACCGCCGAAGAGATGGAAGGTAAAACACTGGAAGTTGATGCGCGTGACGTAACGCCGCGCAGCACTACAGAGGCGCTCCCCCTGGTGGCCAGTGAGGAAACGTTGCAGGCAATTACCGACCTCCTGACGTCCCTGAATAAGGACTGGGAGCAGGACTTCCTGCCTCTGTGCAGCAACATCTTCAAGCGTGACATTTTCCAGGCATCACAGCTCACCGAAGAAGAAGCGCAGAAAGGCTTTAGCTTCCTCCAGAAAAAAGCGCAGGTGGCAGCATGACACCAGAAATTATCCTCGAGCGAACTGGCATTGACGTTACCCGCGTTGAACAGGGAGACGAATCCTGGCACCGCTTACGCCTGGGCGTGATAACTGCCTCGGAAGTTCACAACGTCATTTCTAAGCCCAAGTCAGGTAAGAAATGGACTGATATGAAGATGTCCTACTTCCTTACGCTCCTTGCCGAAGTGTGCACCGGCGTGGCGCCGGAAGTTAACGCCAAGGCGCTGGCCTGGGGGAAACAGTATGAGGCCGACGCTCGCACCCTGTTTGAGTTCACCACCGACGTGAAGGTAACAGAGTCGCCGATCCTTTTCCGTGACGAAGGTATGCGCACCGCCTGCTCACCAGACGGCCTGTGCAGTGATGGTCGCGGCCTTGAGCTGAAGTGCCCTTTCACCTCTCGCGACTTCATGAAATTCCGGCTTGGCGGCTTCGAGGCTATCAAATCCGCCTATATGGCCCAGGTGCAATTCAGCATGTGGGTAACCGGAAAGGATGCCTGGTATTTCGCGAATTATGACCCTCGCATGAAGCGAGAAGGCATTCATCACGTGGTTGTTGAGCGCGACGACAAATACATGTCCGACTTCAACGAAATGGTGCCGGAGTTCATCAGCAAGATGGATGAATCGCTGGCGGAGATCGGCTTTACCTTCGGGGAGCAGTGGAAATGAAACGCACTCCATTTTACCGCAGGCCCGGCAAAGCAGGGAAATTCTCCGGCCTTCGCGAGCGCGTGATCTGGATGATTCAGACGCGCGGTCGCCCTGTTACCGGCAGCGAAATAGCGGAGAAGTTCGGCGTGACGCTTGTCGAATTTAACCGCGTTGCGAACGGCATAACCAAGGGAGAAGGCCGCATTGCGCAGCTGATCGCATCGGAAACCTGGCTCAACGAGGACGGCATCTGCGATCGCACCTTTGACCTGATCACAAGACCAAAGGTCATTACCCCGCAGGGTAAAACTCGCCTGTTCACTAAGCGTTCGATAGCTCAGGCCGCCTCTGGCAACCGCCAGAAATGTATTGATAAAGCGGCCCGGCGCCGCCGGCTTATCGCATCTGGCCTCTATATCGATGAAATGGAGTCAGTCCTATGAACCGCTACTCACTTATCTATGCCGACCCGGCCTGGTCTTACGGGAACACGATCAGCAACGGCGCCGCCGTCGATCACTACCCCACCATGAGCTTGCTCGATATGAAGCGGCTCCCGGTGTGGGAGCTCGCCGCGGATAACGCTGTGCTGGCGATGTGGTACACCGGCACCCACAACCAGGAGGCGATGGAGCTGGCCGAGGCCTGGGGATTTACGGTGCGCACCATGAAGGGCTTCACCTGGGTGAAGCTGAACCAATTGGCCGAACTGCGCATTACCAAGGCCCTGGCAGAAGGAGAGGTTGCCGACTTTTACGACTTCCTCGATCTGCTGAATGCAGAGACGCGCATGAACGGTGGCAACCATACCCGCGCCAATACCGAAGACGTGCTGATCGCCACCCGCGGCGCCGGTCTGGAACGCAAGCACGCTGGCATTAAGCAGGTGGTCTACAGCCCGCTCGGCGCGCATAGCGAGAAACCGTGGGAAGTTAGACACCGACTGGAACTGCTCTACGGCGACGTGCCGCGGATTGAGCTTTTCAGCCGCAGCGCAGCGCCAGGCTGGAGCCACTGGGGCAACCAGTGCGCCACCGCTTCCGTTGAGCTGATCCCCGGCTGCGCCATCGACGTAGTGAAGACGGAGGCAGCATGACGCCAGAAGAAAAAGAAAACGCTCTCCGCGCCCAGGCTCGTCGCTGCGCAGAAGAGATAACCAAAGCGATGAGCGTAAAGCCTAAACCGAAGTGGAACGCTGTATGCTCCCCTATCCTTCGCAAGCACTACGAGAAGGTAAAGCCGATGGGTGTCAGCCTGGTGAAATTTGTCAGTGTTATTGGGCGGCTGAGCGGCCGCTATGGAGTGGAGTCATGAAGCTGAAAATGTATACCCCATCCGGGTCTGTGATCGTCGAAACCAACGACGTCGCGCAGTTTTACCCAGACGCTGAAAGCGGCGGAGAGCTGACCACAATCGAACTGGTTTCGCCAGCCGGCGACCATGGGAAGGTGGCAGTAAAACATAGCTTCCACCAGGTGGCTGGCGCTCTTGCCACTGCCTGGAAAATGGATGAAGACAAGGCAGGTGCAGCATGAAATTCTCCAAGTTCTCTGAGCTGGTGGCGCGCCTATGGTCTAACCCACTGACCCAGCGGCGCGACCCCGAGATTACAATCCTTGTCCATTCGCCCGGCAGCATCGGGCCGTCGCCATCCGTCGAGGTAGAGGCCATTCACGCTGGCTTCGACTGGGACGCGGGGCAGGTGATTATCTACCCGGCTCAACCTCTGACCGCGCTCACGCCTGAGCAGGTAGCGGAAATCAGCGAGAGCGTTCGAAAAGGCCAGAGCTGGCACGTATACGAGGCCTACAAGAAGCACAAAGCCCAGTTGGAAAACGCAGCGCTTGAGTATGCGAAAGTCGCCGGGCAGCGCGACGAACTTCTGGCGGCGCTGGAGCGCCTGCTGCCTTGGGCTGAGTGCATGGAATACGCGCCGCCTGGTATGGAGTTCTCAGGCGATCACCCAATTGCCGTTGCCCGCACGGCCATCGCCCGCATCAAAGGCGGTGCAGCATGAGCGCAGAAATCATCGATCAGGCCAACGAGCTGGCAGAGCGCCGGCTGGAAATGACCATCCAGAGCATGCGCATCAACCATGCGGCAATTTCAGCTACTCACTGCCGCGACTGTGGGGAAGAGATACCCGAGCGGCGCCGGGAACTGGTGGCGGGTTGTCAGCGCTGCGCTGATTGCCAGGAAGTTGAAGAAATACTGAAAAAGCATCGGAGGTGATATGGACGATATTTTGCTGACATCCGACCTGACCAGTCGATACAAAATTTCGCGCAAAACCCTGTGGTCATGGCAAAGCGAAGAAACCATGCCACGGGGTTTTGCTCGCCCCTTCCCTGCGCCTGACTTCCCCGGGAATCCTAACCGCTGGAAAGCAGAGTCGATAAAGGAGTGGGAAGAGACAAAGCAGCACTAACAAAATGGCTCGCCGATGACCTTCTCTAAGTGGCTCTGCCAGACGCGGAGCCAGTGTTTCTGATCATCAATGTAATCATGAAGGTTGTAATGAGCCATTACCCCCACCATCTGGTGACCAAGTATTTTTTCAATCACGTGGGGAGGTGCGCCAAGCTCAGAAAGAGTAGTTGCGATAGTGCGCCGCAAATCGTGCATAGACCACTCCTGCATGTTGGCGCCAGACCATATTGACCTCGCATAATTTGAAGCCACGGGCCCCTGAACAGGCTTGTCCAAAATCTCCCCATCAACACGTCTTTGTGAAGTGACAAGATGCTTCGTGCCTATCATTTCAAGATGGCTTTTCACAAGGTTAACAGCAGCATCAGGCAACCCACGTCGCGTATTGACCCTCGTTTTATAAATCTTGGCGGGCACGGTCCACTCACATTCGTCGAGCTGGAACCAGGATCTTTCGCTCTGTCTGATTTCCCCTGTCCTGCAACCGGTCAGCATAATAAATTTCACCAGGAATACCGACTCTATGGACATGTGATTTTTTAACCACTGGTACACAGCCCGAAGTTCCTCATCGCTGAGTCGTCGTGTGCTGATCTTTGGTTTTTGCCCTACATCTGTGGGGATAAGTCCATCCAGTGGGTTCGTAGAGATAACACCACGGTTAAAACAAAAACGGAAAGCTCTTTTGCACAAAGAAAGCATATAGTGAGCCATCACCCTGCTTTCTATGCTGTCGAAAAGCTCTGTCCAGTGGCGCCGGGTTGAGTTATCGACCTTAACCCCCTTCATCTGCACTGATATGTGCTTCGCAAACACTGACTGGTAATAGGTCGTATTAGTCAGGTTATTAGCAATACAGTGCCTCTCTATCCAGTAATTAAAAGCTTCCTCTACTGACAGAGCATCCTGTCGGCTTATCCGCTCCAGCTTGGCTTGCTCGCGAGGGTCCTTTCCCTCAGTAAGCCATGCTCTGAATTGCTGTCGGCGATCTCTTGCCTGGGCGATACTCATTGCAGGATAATCACCGACATTGATTTTTACTGGTTTACCTTGCCAGCGGTAGCGATAGAAGAAGGTGATTTTTCCAGCCTGGCTGATCCTGACGTTAAGGCCATGGGAGTCGGACAGCACTTCAATATCGTCACGTTTCTTTCCAAGCGCTTTTTTAAGCTTTGTATCGGTGAGCATCTGATGAGTACACATATGATCTTTGAGTACGCAAAAGTGTACACAAAATCATTTGCTCAAAGATACCCACAATGTAACACTTATACATGAAACTTACCTTCACATACCTCCAACCCCATGAGTAGCAGCGCTTGGACGTAACGGATCGTTTTTGAGTGGAATTGTTCGAAACCAGATAAATGACAATATAAGAAAGTGTTTTGATAAATATTCCCTGCTATTTTTCTGGTTAGCCATAAAAAAGACACCAGGCCATCAGATTAAAGGGCGCATTTTGGTACACAACATTAAAATGTCGCCCTTTTCCATCACGCGAAAAGTTTGGCTGTTCTCTCACTGACATGTCCTGTACAGGGTCAGATCCCCTCTCCTGCCTCAACATCGTCGCCTAACGCAACGCCTCACCATCCATGCATTAATATGAAAAGCCCCCGCTGTCCGGCGGGGGCCTCTGATCGTTATCGCTGATCCAATTATCTGTTACTTATCGAGCGCATAGGCAATCACGTAGTCACCGCGATCCGGCGACTGGCGGGCTCCACCGGCGGAAATCAGAATGTATTGTTTGCCGGTCTTCGGCGAAACATAGCTGATGGGTCCCCCCTGGCTTCCTACCGGAAGACGGGCTTTCCAGACTTCTTCACCCGTAGATGAATCGAAGGCGCGCAGGTAGTAGTCCTGGGTTCCGGCAATGAACACCAGGCCGCCCTGAGTTGCCAGGGTTCCACCCAGCGTCGGCATACCGATCGGCATCTGAGCACGCATTTTTATGCCAAACGGACCGGTATCCTGGACGGTACCGACCGGCACCTGCCAGACAATTTTCTGTGTTTTCAGGTCAATCGCGGACAGCGTACCAAACGGCGGTTTCTGACATGGGATCCCCAGCGGCGACATGAAACGGTTTTTGTTGACCGAGTACGGTGTTCCTTTCATCGGGACCGCCCCCATCCCGGCGTTCACCGCTTCACCACCGGTGTTGGCCACCGCGCTTTGTGGGTCCTGCTTAATCAGCTGCACCCACAGACCCAGACGCATATCATTGACGAAGATATAGTGGTTGTTCGGATCGGTAGACAGGCTGCCCCAGTTCATTCCTCCCAAAGAGCCCGGGAAGCTGAGGGAAACATCGGTCCCCGGCATGGTGTACAGCCCGTCATAACGCATCGATTTGAAGCTGATACGACAGACCAGCTGATCAAACGGCGTTGCCCCCCACATATCAGATTCTTTCAGGGTTTCCGCCCCAATCTGCGGCATCCCAACAGAGCGCGGCTGCGTCGCCGGATACTGTTCATTTGGGATATCAGCCGGTTTCACCGGGACCTCTTTCACTTCGGTAAGCGGTTGACCCGTCAGGCGATCAAGTACATAGATTTGACCCGCTTTGGTCCCCACCACCACGGCGGGTTTGTTGCCCTCTTTGGTCGGGAAATCGACCAGGCTTGGCTGCATCGGGACATCGAAGTCCCACAGATCGTTACGCACGGTCTTGTATACCCACTTCTCTTTCCCGGTGGTCGCATCCAGCGCCAGGATTGAAGTGGCGTATTTGTGATCGCCCTGAATACGGTCCGCGCCCCACAGGTCAACAGAGGAGCTCCCCATCGGAATAAAGAGGGTATTCATCGACGCATCCCATGACATGGGCGCCCAGGAGTTAGCGGAACTGCGTTTGTAATGTTCCCCTGGTTGCAGAACATGATTGGGATCCGGATTACGCGGATCAAATGCCCAGCGCTGCTGGCCGGTAATCACGTCATAACCGCGCACCACGCCGCCAGGCATGTCAGTACTGACGTTATCCGCCACGCGGCCTCCAACCACCACCGTGGTGCCAGCCAGCGTCGGGGCTGAAGTCAACACATAGCTTGGATCTGCCGCAGCGCCCATCCCTTCCCGCAGATTCACGCTGCCGTTCGTCCCGAAGTCCGGGCAGAATTGGCCGTTATCTGCGTCTAAGGCGATCAATCTGTCATCAATCGTATTCATCAGGATGCGACGCTGGCATGCTGCACCTGGCGCGACCTGTGCCGGCAGAACCGGTGTGGAGCCTGCCACAGTGGGCTGCGTCAGTGGCTTCGTCGCATCAAAATACGCCAGGCCTCGGCAGCGCATCCAGATGGCGGATTTCGCATTAATTTCCGCTCTCCAGATCTCTTTTCCACTATCGGCATCGACGGCGATCACATTGTTATGCGGAGTACAGAGGAAAACACGATCGCCTACCTGCAGCGGTGTTTGCTGATCTTCTGCGCCATTGCCATCCGGGCTTAACGGGGTGTCGCCAGTATGGAAGGTCCAGACGGGTTTCAGGTTTTTTACATTGTCACGCGTGATCTGGTCCAACGCCACAAAGCGGCTACCGCCGGCAGTATTACCGTAGTGGTCCCAGTTTTGCTGTTTAGCGTCTTCTTTTACCGGCACCAGCGGTAATTTCTCGCCGCTGAACGCCACTGTGGGATGGGGCTGAAACATCTGAACAAAGGTGACGCCCATGGCGATAACCAGAACAACGCAGACCCCCCATGCCCCTTTGGTGCTGTAAGGCTTTCCTTCATGCTTACGTAGCGCAGGCCAGGTGGCCGCCGCCAGCAGCATCAACCCGGCGGGTACCATCAAACGGGAAACGAGCGGCCAGAAGTCGAAGCCGGCATCAAACAGTGCCCAAATCAGGGTACCCACGAATACCAGAGCAAACAGCCACACCGCGGACGACCTGCGGCGGAAAAACTGAATCGCGGCGAGCAGGGTAATAACCCCGGCAATAAGGAAATACCAGCTTCCCCCCAGGGAAACCAGTTTATAACCGCCGATGACAAAGAACAGGCCTGTCGCAAGCAGTATCACGCCGACCAGCAGGCACCACAGGCCTAACCAGCCGGATGAGCGGGGATTCGTATCTGACATAATAACTCTCCTGATAACACCATGAAATAAAACTATTTCTTATTTAACTATCGATGTTTTCCCCGCAGTAAGCCAAACGGCATAAATGAAGCATAATGCCGGGATAGAAAATGGCGATAAAACATCGATGTCGGGAATTATATTTAATTGTTAATAAATTGTGTAAGTCCGTTATGT
Organism: Klebsiella sp. w6; assembly: GCF_033100215.1. Taxonomy (NCBI): domain Bacteria; kingdom Pseudomonadati; phylum Pseudomonadota; class Gammaproteobacteria; order Enterobacterales; family Enterobacteriaceae; genus Klebsiella; species Klebsiella sp. w6. The sequence goes on along the minus strand of NZ_CP136907.1, from coordinate 2,102,079 downwards.
AAGATCTTGTATTTTATTTATTTATTGATTGTTTTTTGCTCGACACTATTGTGATAAAGCTAAAAAAACGCCAGGAAGAATTAAAAAGAAATGACTACAAAAAATAAATAACACAGAATAATATATCGACATTTATTCGTTTCACATCGACATTAGATTGGATAAATGCCTAATTTATGGTTATTGCTCTTTTTTACATTGACTGGATAAGCATGTTGATGCGGGTAATTTCTCCCTGCCGATATTAAGCCATGGAATAAACGGGGATTAATGTCCGGTTTTCGCAAGGTACTGAACCGGTCTTAAACAACCTTCCTGCATTCAGGCTCGCGGTGATTTCTCTCCCCAGGGAAAATAGCCCCGCAATGATATAACCACACACAATATCCTGACATGGCCCAATAAAAATCTCACCGTCAGGTTAAAATTGCCGATGATCATTTTTTAACTTCTATTAATTGCCTTGCGTAAAGTTCACGCTGCGTTACTGTAGGGTTATTCGTGCTTGATTAAAAATTTTGAAAGGGAATAACAAATGTTTTCAATAAGACTTCCCTCTTTTTAAGCTACCCTTTGTGTACTTGCCCATTTTGAGGACTTTTTTGTGAACGTTCTGAAAAAAACAGTATTTCTTTCTCTGCTTGCCTTATATATCCCTGTATCACAAGCTGCGGCGACGGAATATAACCTGGATCCGCAGCACACGTCGGTGGTGATTGCCTGGAATCATTTCGGTTTCTCTAACCCTACCGCCTATATCTCTGATGTTTCAGGGAAATTATCTTTTGACAAAGAAAACCCTGAAAAATCTTCTGTTAGCGTTACTCTGCCGGTAAAAACCATTGACACGCATGTCAAAGCGTTAACCGATGAATTTTTAGGCAAAGAATACTTTGATGTCAAAACGTTTCCCGAGGCTACTTTCCGGAGTACCAAAGTGGAAAGCAAGGGCGACAATAAATATGATGTCGAAGGTAACCTGACCATTAAAGGCATCACCAAACCGGTAGTTCTGCATGCAACCCTCAATAAGCAGGACATGCATCCAATGGTGAAAAAAGAGGCGATTGGATTTGATGCAACAGGGGTAATCAAACGTTCAGACTTCAAGCTTGATAAGTATGTGCCCGCGGTAAGTGATAACGTGACCATCACTTTATCCACTGAAGCCTATGCAAAATAAAGTAATGCACGCGTAATAGCGTGCATTTTATTCAGGCGCGTTATCCAGACAACCGTTCTGAAAGGCAAACAAACAGGCGCAGATTATTTAAGACCAGGAGCGGCACGCTTAGCCTCATGCGCCATGATCTGACTGCGCCTGTTTCATCATTCTTCTAAACTTACTTCAGGCTGCATCTGCTGGCCAGTGTGGGCATGCATTCGACAGCGCCGCACCTGTCTGGGTAACAATAAATACTGCATGGCAATTAATTCCTGTGGCGGCAGGAATAGGTTCTGCCTGAAACAAACCGCCCGGAATAACGTGACATGCCTATTTTAATGAGACGTGAAAGCAAGCCAGGCGCAAACTGTCGTTGCACCGCAGTCGAGCAAAATAATGATGTCAAGATGGCAATGATAACGATAATTCAGCGCAGGGCTGAGAAAACGACAACGGCACCGCGTACGGTGCCGTTAGCCTGCTCGCTTAACAGTCGGGAAAAATAAACAGCAGAGCATGACGCTGCCGTTTCACCAGTCCCTTCCTGATAGCAAGGATCCGCATATTGCGGCGCGATTGGGCTTCCAGCCAGCGCGCTTTACGGCGATTCACCTGTCTCAGCATGCGCCAGCGCCCTACTTCCGTTCTACTACGCTTCATTGCAACGACTCTACGAGTGAAAACAGCCTCCATTATAAACCTCTGCCAGCAACTGACTACCGCTTTCGCTGCGTTTTTATTTGCCAGAAAAATACTGATGCGTAAACTCATCACATAACGTCATTCAAAAGGATTTTACATCTATGACAACCTTTTACACGGTGGTGAACTGGCTGGTCATTCTGGGGTACTGGCTGTTGATCGCCGGTGTAACATTACGAATTCTAATGAAACGCCGCGCTGTCCCGTCCGCCATGGCATGGTTGCTGATCATTTATATCCTGCCGCTGGTGGGGATTATCGCCTATCTCTCCTTTGGCGAACTGCATCTCGGCAAACGCCGGGCGGAACGCGCCAGGGCGATGTGGCCCTCGACGGCCAAGTGGTTAAACGACCTCAAAGCCTGCAAACATATCTTCGCGGAAGATAACAGCCCGGTGGCAGAATCCCTGTTCAAGCTGTGTGAACGGCGTCAGGGCATTGGTGGCGTAAAAGGCAACCAGCTGCAGCTGCTGACGGAATCTGACGACGTGATGCAGGCTCTGATCCGCGATATTCAACTGGCCCGCCACAATATCGAGATGGTCTTTTATATCTGGCAGCCAGGCGGTATGGCCGACAGCGTCGCCGAATCGCTGATGGCCGCCGCGCGTCGTGGGGTTCACTGTCGGCTAATGCTCGATTCTGCGGGCAGCGTGGCCTTTTTCCGCAGCCCATGGGCGGCGATGATGCGTAACGCCGGTATTGAAGTCGTCGAGGCCCTCAAAGTTAACCTGATGCGTGTGTTCCTGCGCCGGATGGATTTGCGTCAACATCGCAAGATGGTGATGATCGATAACTATATTGCCTATACCGGCAGCATGAATATGGTCGATCCGCGCTACTTTAAGCAGGACTCGGGGGTCGGCCAGTGGATTGACCTGATGGCGCGGATGGAAGGCCCGGTGGCGACCTCGATGGGCATCGTCTACTCCTGCGACTGGGAAATCGAAACCGGAAAGCGCATTCTGCCGCCACCACCGGACGTCAATATCATGCCGTTCGAAGAGGCCAGCGGGCATACCATCCACACGATCGCCTCCGGCCCGGGCTTTCCGGAAGATCTGATCCATCAGGCGCTCCTCACCGCCGCCTACGCGGCGAAAGAGCATCTGATCATGACGACACCTTACTTCGTGCCCAGCGACGACCTGCTGCACGCAATCTGTACCGCCGCCCAGCGCGGTGTCGACGTGAGTATTATTTTACCGCGCAAGAACGATTCACTGCTGGTGGGCTGGGCCAGCCGGGCCTTTTTCACCGAGCTGCTGGCGGCCGGGGTCAAAATTTATCAGTTTGAAGGCGGATTGTTGCATACCAAGAGCGTGCTGGTGGATGGCGAACTGAGCCTGGTGGGGACGGTGAATCTGGATATGCGCAGCCTGTGGCTCAATTTTGAGATTACGCTGGTCATTGATGACGCCGGTTTTGGCAGCGATCTGGCGGCGGTCCAGGATGACTATATCTCGCGTTCGCGCCTGCTTGACGCCCGTCGTTGGCTAAAACGACCGCTCTGGCAGCGGATCGTCGAGCGACTGTTTTACTTCTTCAGCCCGTTGCTGTAAAACGTGCCCATCAGATACCGAATGAGTAGCAATCATGGATATGGATTTAAACAACCGCCTGACCGAAGACGAAACGCTTGAGCAGGCTTACGATATCTTCCTCGAGCTGGCGGCCGACAACCTCGACCCGGCGGACATCATTCTGTTTAACCTGCAGTTTGAAGAGCGCGGGGGCGCCGAACTGTTCGACCCGTCCGCAGACTGGGAAGAGCATGTGGATTACGATCTGAATCCGGATTTCTTCGCCGAAGTGGTAATTGGCCTGGCGGATACCGATGGCGGGGAAATTAATGACATTTTCGCCCGTGTTCTGCTGTGCCGCGAAAAAGATCATAAGCTGTGTCATATTTTGTGGCGTGAATAACGCTCACTATCCAGTGAAAAGCCTGCCGCGGTTCACCCGGCAGGCTTTTTTTATGCTGGCAGCTTATTTCGGCAACGCATGGCCGCAGGCGTGACAAAAACGGGCGTTATCGTCATGGTCGCCCTGCTGGCACTGCGGACACAGGCGACGCTGACGCCGACGGTTCAGGGCGCTGGTCATATGGGTAGTGATAAGCCCGGTCGGTATCGCAATAATGGAGTAGCCGATCAGGATGAGGATCGACGCCAGAATGCGGCCCAGTGGGGTATGCGGGGTGATATCGCCATAGCCGACGGTGGTGATGGTCACGATGGCCCAATAGACCGAGGCGTTGAGCGTTGTAAAGCCGTACTCCGGCCCCTCGATCAAATACATTAGCGAACCGAAAATCACCATCACAATGGCGATAAACGAATAGAACAGAATCAGCTGGTGACGCGCACTGACGATTGCTCGCCAGAACACGTTGAGCGAAGGCATAAAGCGCAACAGTTTGAGAATACGCAGCGCGCGGATCGCTCGCATTGCTCGCCAGGCAAAGACATAATTCAGACTAATCTCCGGCCACAGCCACATCACATACAGCGGCAAAATCGTCGCCAGGTCAATCAGTCCCCAAAAGCTAAAAATATAGTGGAGCGGATTGGGCCAGGTGGCGATACGCAGCAGGTACTCCACGGTAAAAACCGCGGTCACCAGCAGCTCCAGCCAGACGAAAATATGCCATTCATCTAATGTCAGATGATATTGCGTGCCCAGCCCCGACTCGATAAAAATCACCAGCACGCTGAGCAAGGCGAAAAGTCCGCACAGCCCTTCGAAGCGGCGGCCGGAACGTCGGTTCTGATCGAAAAGTAAATGATAAAGCCGCAGACGAGCGGCAGAAAGCATACCCACTTCGTTAACCTCGCAAAAAAAAGGGCTGACCTGCGTCAGCCCCTGAGATTATAACGGGTCTACCTTAAGGCAGGAAACCGCATGGCGGAAACTGCCCTCCAGTACCGGGCGGGTTTTCGCACACTCTGGCCCGGCGAGCGGGCAGCGGGTGCGGAACACGCAGCCCGACGGAGGGTTAATTGGCGAGGGTAATTCGCCCTCCAGCAACTGAATAGTTTTCGCTTTCTCGAGATCAGGATCGGGGATCGGTACCGCCGACATCAGCGCTTTGGTATAGGGATGCAGCGGATTATGATACACCTCGTCGTAGGTGCCCAGCTCCACCGCATGGCCCAGATACATCACCAGGACGCGGTCGGAGATATGTTTAACCACCGCCAGATCGTGGGCGATAAATATCAGCGACAGCCCCATCTCACGCTGCAGCTGCTGCAGCAGATTGACCACCTGAGCCTGAATCGACACGTCAAGCGCAGATACTGGCTCATCGCAGATAATCAGCTTCGGCTCAAGGATCAACGCCCGCGCGATGCCGATACGCTGGCACTGACCGCCGGAGAACTCATGCGGATAGCGGTTGATCAGGTTAGGCAGCAACCCGACCTTCATCATCATCGCTTTGACGCGATCGCGAACTTCCTGACGCGACATCTTCGGATGATAGGTGCGCAGCGGTTCAGCGATAATCTCCCCGATGGTCATGCGCGGATTCAGCGAGGCCAGCGGATCCTGGAAGATCATCTGGATATCGCTGCGCACATCGCGCCACTCTTCCTGCTTCATACCCAGCAGATCTTTCCCAAGCCAGGCCACTTTGCCATCGGTCGCTTTCACCAGGCCAATAATGGCGCGGGCGAAGGTCGATTTGCCGCAGCCTGACTCCCCTACCACACCGAGGGTTTCCCCCTCATAGAGGCGCAACGTCACGCCATCCACTGCTTTCAGCGTTTTCGACGGCTGCCAGAACCACTGCTTGCCATCTTTGATATCGAAGTGCACCTTCAGGTCGGCAATTTCAAGCAGGACTTTTCGTTGTTCAGTTACGGCGTTCATAGCAGATCCCCCACCGGTTTAAAGCAGGCGCGCAGGCGGCCTGGCGCGAACGACTCCAGCGGCGGTGCGCTGCTACACTGCTCCATGGCGTGCGGGCAGCGCGGCTGGAATGGACAGCCTTTCGGCAATCGCAGCAGGTTTGGCGGGTTGCCAGGGATAGTTAACAACGCATCGCCCTCGGCATCCAGACGAGGAACTGCATTCAACAGGCCAATAGAGTATGGATGTGACGGTTGATAGAAGACATCGCGCGCCTGACCGTACTCCATGGTGCGCCCGGCGTACATCACCAGCACTTTATCGCAGATCCCGGCCACCACCCCGAGGTCGTGGGTGATCATGATGATTGCCGTATTGAATTCGCGTTTAAGCTCATTCAACAGCGTCATGATCTGCGCCTGCACGGTGACGTCCAGCGCGGTGGTAGGTTCATCCGCAATCAGCAGCCGCGGCCGACACAGCAGCGCCATGGCAATCATCACGCGCTGGCGCATCCCGCCGGAAAACTCGTGCGGAAACATCTTCATGCGCTTGCGCGCTTCCGGCATTTTTACCGCATCGAGCATCTTCACCGACTCTTCAAACGCTTCGGCTTTGCTCAGTCCTTTATGCAACATCAGGACTTCCATTAACTGCTCGCCCACCCGCATATACGGGTTAAGAGAGGTCATCGGATCCTGGAAAATCATCGAGATTTGCTCGGCGCGCAGTTTGTTCAGTTCACGCTCGGGCAAATTGAGGATCTGCCGACCGTTAAAGGTGGCGGATCCTCCGATGCGGCCGTTGGCCGCCAGCAGCCCCATCAGAGCGAAGGCGGTTTGCGATTTACCGGAGCCAGATTCGCCCACAATGCCGAGCGTCTCGCCCGCCTGCAGGGTGAAGTTCAGGTCATTGACGGCAGTGACATCGCCATCCGGCGTTTTAAAGGTGACGCGGAGATCTTTCACGTCCAGCAGCAGGCCGCTGTGACTCTGCGCTTGCGGCGCCTTTGCCGTTTCAATCATGGTCATGGCAGCGCTCCTTAGCGGTCTTTCGGGTCGAGGGCATCACGCAGACCATCGCCGATAAAGTTGAAACAGAACAGGGTCACCACCAGGAAACCCGCCGGGAACAGCAGCAGCCAGGGCGAGACTTCCATTGAGTTGGCGCCATCGCTGAGCAATGCTCCCCAACTGCTGAGCGGCTCCTGGGTTCCCAGCCCGAGGAAGCTGAGGAAGGATTCGAAGAGGATCATGCTGGGGACCAGCAGCGAGGCGTACACTACCACCACCCCCAGTACGTTGGGGACGATATGGCGCAGCACGATGCTGGCCGTGGAGACCCCACCGACCTGCGCGGCTTCGATAAACTCTTTACGCTTCAGGCTCAAGGTCTGTCCGCGCACGATACGCGCCATATCCAGCCAGGAAACCATGCCGATGGCAACAAAGATCAGCAGGATATTCTGACCAAAAAAGGTCACCAGCAGGATGACGAAGAACATAAACGGGAAGGAGTTGAGGATCTCCAGCAGACGCATCATCACCGAGTCCACTTTGCCGCCGAGATAACCGGAAAGCGAACCGTACAGCGTGCCGAGGATCACCGCCACCAGCGCCGCTGCCACCCCGACCATCAGCGAAATACGCCCGCCGATCGCCACGCGCACCAGCAGGTCGCGCCCGGAGGAGTCGGTTCCGAAGTAGTGGCCTGATGCCATATCCGGGGCATTGGACATCATGCCCCAGTCGGTATCGAAGTAGGAGAACGACGACACCATTGGCGCAAAGGTGACAAACAGCGCAATAAGCACCAGCATGATCAGGCTGGTCACCGCGGCGCGGTTGTGCATAAAGCGGCGACGCGCATCCTGCCAGAGGCTACGCCCCTCCACTTCCAGCTTCTCACTGAAGTTTTCCAGCGCCTCGCTATTTTTCTTACTTAACATCATGGCGAACTCCGGCTTCAGTAGCGAATCTTCGGATCGATAACGGCGTACAGCACGTCAACGATGGCGTTGAACAGGATAGTCAGGGCGCCAACGAGGATCGTCAGGCTCAGCACCAGCGAGTAGTCGCGGTTAAGCGCCCCGTTAACGAACAGCTGGCCGATCCCCGGCAGGCCGTAAATGGTTTCAATGACCATTGAGCCGGTGATGATGCCCACGAAAGCTGGCCCCATATAGGAGAGCACCGGCAGCAGCGCCGGCTTCAGCGCATGGCGCAAAATAATGCGGCGCATCGGCAGCCCTTTTGCCCGCGCGGTGCGGATAAAGTTAGAGTGCAACACTTCTATCATCGAGCCGCGGGTGATACGGGCGATACTGGCGATATAGGCCAGGGAAAGCGCCACCATCGGCAGGATCATAAATTTCAGCGCTCCGCCGTTCCAGCCGCCGCCCGGCAGCCAGTGCAGGGTAATGGCAAAAATCATCACCAGCAGCGGCGCCACCACAAAGCTCGGAATAACCACGCCGGTCATGGCTACCCCCATCACCGCGTAGTCCCATCGGGTGTTTTGCTTCAGAGCGGCTATCACCCCGGCGGCTACGCCGATCACCACCGCGAGTAAAAAGGCGGCGAAGCCCAGTTTCGCAGAAACCGGGAAGCTGGCGGCCACCAGATCGTTGACCGAATAATCTTTGTATTTAAAGGAAGGACCAAAATCGCCATGCGCCAGTTGCTTCAGATAATTGAAGTACTGCGTCATGATAGGGTCGTTTAAATGGTATTTTGCTTCAATATTCGCCATGACTTCCGGCGGCAGGGTGCGCTCCCCGGTAAAAGGACTTCCCGGTGCCAGACGCATCATGAAGAATGAGATGGTAATAAGAATAAATAGCGTCGGAATCGCTTCCAGACAGCGACGTAAGATAAATTTTAACATTGCCCGTACCTTCTGGCGTGTGCCTTTGCACTGCTCTCAAATAAGACACGATGGAGCGAGCACAGGCCCGCCCCACGTATTGCCATTAATGTTTGATAACGTAGAGATCTTTGGTATAGACGTTATCCATCGGGTCTTTACCGGTATAGCCCCCAACCCACGGTTTCACCAGGCGGGCGTTGACGTAGTAATAGACCGGTACGATCGCGCTGTCTTTGTCCAGCTGCTGTTCCGCTTTCGCATAGGCTGCCGTACGCTGCGCTTCATCAGACGCTTTTACGGATTCAGCCATAATCTTGTCGAACGCCGGGCTCTTATAGTGCGCAGTGTTCATTGAGCTGTCAGAGAGCATGGTATTCAGGAAGGAAGTTGGCTCGTTATAGTCGGCGCACCAGCCTGCGCGTGCCACGTCATAGGTGCCCTGGTGACGGGTATCGAGGAACGTTTTCCACTCCTGGTTAACCAGCTTCACGTCAATGCCCAGGTTTTTACGCCACAGCGAGGCGGCGGCAATCGCCAGCTTCTTGTGCAAATCGGAGGTGTTATACAGCAGGTTAAAGGTCAACGGTTTATCCGCGGTATAGCCGGCTTCGGCCAGCAGTTTCTTCGCTTCTTCGTTGCGTTTTTCCTGCGACCACGTAAACCATTCCGGCTCGCTCAGCTTCGCGCCATCGGTGTACGGCGGCGTGTAGCCGTAGGCCGGCAGATCGCCCTGTCCTTTCACTTTATTAGCAATAATGTCGCGATCCAGACCCAGCTTCAGCGCGGTACGGACGCGTACGTCGGTAAACGGCGCTTTCTGGTTGTTGATTTCGTAATAATAGGTACACAGATACGGGTCGACGTGCAGCTCGTTGGGGATCTCTTTTTTCAGCTTCTGGAAGAGTTCGATCGGCAGCTGGTTATAGGTCATGTCCAGTTCACCGCTGCGATAGCGGTTAACATAGGTCACTTCGGAAGAGGTCGGCAGCCAGGTAACGGTGTTAATGACGGTTTTAGCATTATCCCAGTAGTGCGGGTTGCGCTCCATCACGATACGTTCGTTGACCACCCAGTCTTTCAGAGTATACGCCCCGTTGGTGACGATATTGCCAGGCTGTGTCCATTTCTCGCCAAATTTTTCAATAGCCGGTTTGTAGACAGGAGACATCGCCGGGTTAACCAGCAGCTTATAAAAATAAGGGACTGGCTCGCTGAGGGTAACTTCCAGCGTGTGGTCGTCAATGGCTTTTACGCCCAGTTCGCTCGGCGCTTTCTTGCCATCAATGATGTCGTCGACGTTAACGATATGACCATATTGCGGATAGCTGGCATAAGGAGAAGCGGTTTTCGGATCCACCAGACGCTGCCAGCTGTAGACGAAGTCCTGAGCAGTAACCGGCTCGCCGTTAGACCATTTCGCATCTTTACGCAGATGGAAGGTCCAGACTTTAAAATCTTTATTATCCCAGCTCTCTGCTACGCCAGGGATCGGGTGGCCATCTTTCGGCGAAGTATTCAGCAAGCCTTCGAAGAGGTCGCGGCTAATATTGGCCTCGGGTACCCCTTCAATTTTATTCGGGTCCAGCGATTGCGGCTCAGCGCCGCTATTTCGCACCAGCGTTTGCTTATCCGACAACTGCACACCGGCCGGGACATCCGCTGCCATAGCCATATTGCCGGCAAGCAGTGCGGATAGCACTCCCGCGGCGATCAAACGTTTTTTAGTGATGATGGTCATTGTGTTGTAACTCCAGTCATTATAATTACTGGTTTTTTAACCAGCCTGTTTTTTTCCCGTTTGCGGGGATCTGTCCAACGCAGGAGCGTTTGCGATTGGCAGATTGCTATCACCGACTTATTTATTACGACCGCTCGAACGGCAGCCTTAACGTCGATTCTTTGCCCCCTCGCTGGAGGGCAGTTCCGGCGCAGTGAGATTATTAATAATAATTCTCATTTACGCATATAATTCAGCAGACGATAACGGCGGAAATTACCAAAAGGTAAACACCTCCGCCAATGCAATTTGCAAATATGTTACCGGATTCTCTTTTATCGCCGATATTGCCCGCGATGCTCAAGATCTTCGCGGACTACCGACAAAAAAATATCATTGTTAATCATAGTGATATGATTTTTTAATCGCGTTGAGAATCGAGTATCGGCTAAAAGATGCTTTTTTGTACAAAAATTTAACAACAGGTTACTTTTTAGCACATTCATCTACTGCCTTGTTAAAATTACTAATATCATTTCGATGATCCGACAGCAAGTGCCAGAGAATGATGTGAAGAAAATAACATCGCAGGCAGGAAGAGCGTGAGGGGAAAACAATGAACAAAAACAGATATCTTAATGAAAAATATGAATTTAAAGATATTATCGCAAAACGTTATCTCAACAGCCGATCTCGCGCTGGTTAATAGGTTTTGCTAATAATCGCGCAAGCGCGAAGTGAATCCTCCACGCTTGCATGGTGTTCCACTAATTAAGCAGTCCGGGGAACAGCGCTTTAATACCGGTTACGATAAACTCGATCCCCAGGGCCATCAGCAGCAACCCCATGATACGGGTGATGACGTTGATTCCCGTCTGTCCCAGCAGACGAACCAGCCACGGCGCCATTCGGAAAATGCCCCAGCAGCAAAGAGCGAATACCGCTATCGCCAGTGAGAACCCGACCAGGTGCACCCAGGAATGATATCGGGTGCCCCAGACAATAGTTGAACTGATTGCCCCCGGTCCGGCCATTAAGGGGAGCGCGAGAGGCACGACGCCGATGCTCTCCCGGACCGCCGTCTCCGATTTCTCCTGCTTGTTCTGCTTATCTTCGCCGAGCTTGCCGCTGATCATCGACATCGCAATGGTCACCACCAGGATGCCGCCGGCAATGCGGAAGGAATCAATCGAGATGCCAAAAATCTGCAGAATGCCATCGCCGAGAAACAACGACGTCAGGAGGATGATCGCCACCGACAGGTTTGCGGTCAGGTTGGTCTTGTTGCGCACCGCTGCCGGTTGGTAGCTGGTCATACTGATAAACACCGGAATGATGCCGACCGGGTTGACCAGGGCAAATAAGCCAATGAAAAACTTGAAATAGGTAGCAAAATCGAACAGTGGTTGAGTCACAATGGGCTCCGCAGCATCATCAAAATTGGCGGTTGACTATTAACAGCATAAAATAACTGCGCGAAACATACGCTTTTTGCATGCAATATTCATTATAAATATGCATAACCCGGTGATATGTATCGAATGTTAGTTATTTGTAGCTTTAATGCTAATCGTTTTTTTAATTTCAAAACCCTTCCATTACACTTGATCGAATCGGTTAAAAAGCAGCCAGCTGAAAGGTATCAGCCACGCCAATACTTGATCTAAATCACGTATTTTGTACTCAGAAGTGAGTAATCTTGATGACACCAACAGAGTGGAAGGCAGCATGACCTGAAAGTTAAAGTAATAGAGCTTTTTTAGTAAATCGGTAAAACAGTGTCCTGATTTTTCTACATAAACATTTACATGCAAGCTGTTAACAGCCTGTCTATAATGTCGAATCGAGCGACTGATTTACTAAAAAAGTTTAACATTATCAGGAGAGCATTATGGCTGTTACTAATATCGCTGAACTGAACGCGCTTGTTGAGCGTGTCAAGAAAGCCCAGCGTGAATATGCCAGTTTCACTCAAGAACAAGTCGATAAAATCTTCCGCGCTGCCGCTCTGGCCGCTGCAGATGCTCGAATCCCTCTCGCTAAAATGGCCGTTGCCGAATCCGGCATGGGCATCGTTGAAGACAAAGTGATCAAAAACCACTTCGCTTCCGAATACATTTACAACGCATATAAAGATGAAAAAACCTGTGGCGTCCTGTCAGAAGACGACACCTTTGGTACCATCACTATCGCTGAACCGATCGGCATCATCTGCGGTATCGTACCGACCACTAACCCGACTTCAACAGCCATCTTCAAATCGCTCATCAGCCTGAAGACACGTAACGCCATCATTTTCTCTCCGCACCCGCGTGCAAAAGAAGCCACCAACAAAGCGGCTGATATCGTACTGCAGGCTGCCATCGCGGCTGGCGCGCCGAAAGACCTGATCGGCTGGATCGATCAGCCGTCCGTAGAACTGTCTAACGCGCTGATGCATCACCCGGACATCAACCTGATCCTTGCGACCGGTGGTCCAGGTATGGTGAAAGCGGCGTACAGCTCCGGTAAACCAGCTATCGGCGTTGGTGCCGGTAACACCCCGGTGGTCATTGATGAAACGGCTGATATCAAACGTGCTGTTGCTTCCGTTCTGATGTCTAAAACCTTCGATAACGGCGTTATCTGTGCTTCTGAGCAGTCTGTTGTCGTCGTTGATTCAGTGTATGACGCGGTTCGCGAACGTTTCGCCAGCCACGGCGGCTATCTGCTGCAGGGTAAAGAGCTGAAAGCGGTTCAGGACATCATCCTGAAAAATGGCGCGCTGAACGCTGCTATCGTTGGTCAGCCAGCGGCAAAAATCGCGGAACTCGCAGGCTTCACCGTTCCGGCTACGACTAAGATCCTGATTGGCGAAGTGACCAACGTTGACGAAAGTGAACCGTTTGCTCACGAAAAACTGTCTCCGACGCTGGCGATGTATCGTGCGAAAGATTTCGAAGACGCGGTCACCAAAGCAGAAAAACTGGTTGCCATGGGCGGTATCGGTCACACCTCTTGCCTGTACACCGACCAGGACAACCAGCCGGCTCGCGTGGCTTACTTCGGCCAGATGATGAAAACCGCACGTATCCTGATCAACACCCCGGCTTCTCAGGGTGGTATCGGTGACCTGTACAACTTCAAACTCGCGCCTTCCCTGACTCTGGGTTGTGGTTCCTGGGGTGGTAACTCCATCTCTGAAAACGTTGGTCCGAAACACCTGATCAACAAGAAAACCGTTGCTAAGCGAGCTGAAAACATGTTGTGGCACAAACTTCCGAAATCTATCTACTTCCGTCGTGGCTCCCTGCCAATCGCACTGGATGAAGTGATTACTGATGGTCACAAACGCGCGCTGATCGTGACTGACCGCTTCCTGTTCAACAACGGCTATGCCGATCAGATCACTTCCGTACTGAAAGCAGCGGGCGTTGAAACCGAAGTCTTCTTTGAAGTTGAAGCTGACCCGACCCTGACCATCGTACGTAAAGGTGCCGATCTGGCGAACTCCTTCAAACCAGACGTCATCATCGCGCTGGGCGGCGGTTCCCCGATGGATGCGGCGAAAATCATGTGGGTCATGTACGAACATCCGGAAACCCACTTCGAAGAACTGGCGCTGCGCTTTATGGATATCCGTAAACGTATCTACAAGTTCCCGAAAATGGGCGTCAAAGCCAAGATGGTCGCCATCACCACCACCTCCGGTACCGGTTCTGAAGTGACGCCGTTCGCCGTAGTGACCGATGACGCAACTGGTCAGAAATATCCGCTGGCAGACTACGCGCTGACCCCAGATATGGCCATCGTCGATGCCAACCTGGTGATGGATATGCCGAAATCGCTGTGTGCGTTCGGTGGTCTGGATGCGGTGACTCACGCCCTGGAAGCTTACGTTTCCGTGCTGGCTTCTGAGTTCTCTGACGGCCAGGCTCTGCAGGCGTTGAAACTGCTGAAAGAGTACCTGCCGGCTTCCTACCACGAAGGTTCCAAGAACCCGGTTGCCCGTGAGCGCGTACACAGTGCTGCGACTATCGCCGGTATCGCGTTTGCGAACGCCTTCCTCGGGGTGTGTCACTCCATGGCGCACAAACTGGGCTCTCAGTTCCATATTCCGCACGGTCTGGCCAACGCCCTGCTGATCTGCAACGTTATTCGCTACAACGCGAATGACAACCCGACCAAGCAGACTGCGTTCAGCCAGTACGACCGTCCGCAGGCTCGTCGTCGCTACGCTGAAATCGCCGATCATCTGGGTCTCTCTGCACCGGGCGACCGCACCGCAGCGAAGATCGAGAAACTGCTGGCATGGCTGGAAAGCATCAAAGCTGAGCTGGGAATTCCGAAATCTATCCGCGAAGCTGGCGTTCAGGAAGCTGACTTCCTGGCTAACGTTGATAAGCTGTCTGAAGATGCATTCGATGACCAGTGCACCGGCGCTAACCCGCGCTACCCGCTGATCTCCGAACTGAAACAGATTCTGCTGGATACCTACTACGGCCGCGAGTTCGTCGAAGGCGAAACTGCTGCGAAAACCGACGCGGCTCCGGTGAAAGCTGAGAAAAAAGCGAAGAAATCCGCTTAATCAACAACGGTAAACACACTGCAAGCCCCGTCACCTGACGGGGCTTTTTTATGCCTGCTTGTCAGCCAATCCCGAGCTCCAGCCTTCCAGAGTATAAAAAAGGCGCCCACAGGCGCCTGTATGAGCTTCTGAGCGACTCAGCAGGAATAACGCTGGTTTTGTACCTGGGTTAAAGAACCCACGCTCAGCGCCTCTTTATAATGCTTACGACAGACGGACACATACCGCTCATTGCCGCCGATGACAACCTGCTCGCCTTCATTATAAGGTCGCCCCTCTTGATCGAGACGTAGCACCATGCTCGCCTTACGGCCGCAGAAGCAAATGGTTTTCAGCTCCACCAGTTTATCGGACCATGCCAGCAAATACTGGCTACCGGTAAAGAGCTCGCCGCGAAAATCCGTCCGCAGTCCGTAGCACAGCACCGGAATATCCAGTGTATCGACAACTTCGGACAGCTCATGAACCTGTTCGCGCGTCAGAAACTGGCTTTCATCCACCAGCACGCAGTGAATCGGCTTAAGCTTGTGCTCTGCCGCAATATCGTTAAATAGCGACGTCTGCGGATTATACAACCGGGCCGGCGAGGAGAGGCCGATACGCGAGCTGACTTTTCCAGCACCGAAGCGGTCATCTATCTCAGCGGTATAAACGATGGTACGCATCCCCCGCTCCTGGTAATTGTACGAAGATTGCAACAGAGCGGTCGACTTACCTGCATTCATTGCAGAGTAGTAGAAATAAAGTTGTGCCATCGGCTGCGTGACCCCAATCAAAGTGTTTTATCGCGGCGGCGATTGTACCATATTTTAGGCGTACAGCCGCCCTTTCCGCAGGGGTATTGTCGCAGCGCTGAAGGGCATGGAAACGGAAAGGGTGACGTGGATGAATTGAATTTACAGGGCCATTATTTGTACGCCCCGTTACGCTATCGGTGAGGTAACCATTGTCTTTTCGTGCTTATAGGACCAGTATCCATGCACTATAAGCGGGCTTGCGGGTTGTTTTATATTAAGGCGCGTAACCAAAAATGCGCTAATACTGACGAGGGTTATTTACCCATGCAAAGGATAATTTTTCTCACTGGACCTCAGAAAAAGCATATGGTCTCAGTGTTTTAGCTGGCCCCCTGCTCATGGCTATAAGGAGCAAAGATGTGAAGCGGCACGAGAATTTTAACTTAAATTAATTAATTCCCGCGACAAATAACCAGTAATTTTGAATTCCTTACATTCTCCCCTATTGCACAACGCATTTTATCGCTCTATTATTAGTTCAACAAACCACCCCACAATATAAGTTTGAGATTACTACAATGAGCGAAGCACTTAAAATTTTGAACAACATCCGTACTCTTCGTGCGCAGGCAAGAGAATGCACCCTTGAAACGCTCGAAGAAATGCTGGAAAAATTAGAAGTCGTTGTTAACGAGCGCCGTGAAGAAGAAAACGCCGCCGCAGCAGAAATTGAAGAGCGTACGCGTAAGCTGCAGCAATACCGTGAAATGCTGATTGCTGACGGTATTGACCCGAATGAACTGCTGAGCACTATGGCTGCCGTTAAAGCCGGTACCAAAACTAAGCGTGCTGCACGTCCGGCTAAATATAGCTATGTAGACGAAAACGGCGAAACCAAAACCTGGACTGGCCAGGGCCGTACTCCTGCGGTGATCAAAAAAGCAATGGACGAACAAGGTAAATCACTGGACGATTTCCTGATCTAATCTTCGTTGTCGCAATATTAAAAATCCCGCTCCGGCGGGATTTTTTTTGCCCTCAGGCTCGATAAACAAAACCGGGAGTCGCTGACGCGCTCCCGGTTTCTGGCTTTTAATCGCGCTGCGGATTACTTCGTCACCGCGGTTTCCAGCCAGGCTTTAAAATCGTCACCAAGCGTCTTGTGACGAATACCATATTCGACAAACGCCTGCATGTAGCCAAGCTTATTGCCGCAGTCATGGCTCTTGCCCTTCATATGATAAGCTTCAACCGTTTCTTTCTCGATCAGCATATCAATCGCGTCAGTCAGCTGAATTTCATCACCGGCGCCCGGAGGGGTCTTCGCCAGCAGCGGCCAAATATCTGCGCTGAGGACATAGCGCCCCACTACCGCCAGGTTGGACGGCGCAACGTCAGCTTTTGGCTTCTCGACCACGCCCACCATCGGCACGCTTTCGCCCGGCTTCAGGGATTCGCCTTTGCAATCGACCACGCCATACGCGGTCACATCCTCGACAGGCTCAACCATAATCTGGCTGGCGCCAGTCTCATCAAAACGAGAGATCATCTCCGCAAGGTTATCACGGCTCAGATCGGACTCAAATTCGTCCAGAATAACGTCTGGCAGAATAACCGCTACCGGCTCATCACCCACTACCGGATGGGCGCACAGCACGGCGTGACCAAGGCCTTTCGCCAGGCCCTGACGAACTTGCATAATTGTCACGTGCGGCGGGCAAATAGACTGCACTTCTTCCAGAAGCTGGCGTTTTACACGTTTTTCCAGCATCGCTTCCAGCTCGAAACTGGTATCGAAATGGTTTTCGATAGAGTTTTTCGATGAGTGCGTTACCAGAACAATTTCAGTAATTCCTGCAGCGATACATTCATTAACAACGTACTGAATTAACGGCTTATCTACCAGCGGCAGCATTTCTTTTGGAATTGCTTTGGTGGCAGGCAGCATCCTGGTGCCTAATCCCGCTACCGGGATAACCGCTTTTCTGACTTTAGAATTAAGGGCAGCCATTGAAATCTCCTGGACTGTTTGTTTTTTAAACTTCTCGTTACAAATAACGTGTCGAGTATATCAGTCAACCGCGTATTCACTGGTCTGAAAAGGTTCCGATAGCCTCGAATTAGGACTTTTACGCATAAAACTGCTCGATGGTACCACCAGTATAGGGCTGCAGGTAATGCCGTCTGCTTAGATATAAACGCAATTGCTCATTCCGCAGACAACATTAAGCGTAAACGCCCCCCGGCCCCCCAAATTTGGCACTGCCATGAGGCGCAGCGCTGGCTAATTTGGTTAAGATAGGCATCGCCCAGCGTCCCTAAAGGAACGCCATTACTTATCTGAATTTGATGCTCACCGGTATTCAACGTGCCATTGAGCCCTGCGGACACCAGAATTAAATTTTTCAGTCCACTGTGGTAATAACCCACCAGCAAAGGGAACTGACCGGGAAGATTCGCCTGGCGGAGTAACTGATTGACCTGTTTTAACAGACTCCCCATTTCAGGTAGCCGTTGCCCCTGATGCGCCAGTTGCTCTTGCAACAGGCTATTGAATAGCGCGCGCAGTAATAAAGCCGCCAGCACGCCATTATCCCCTGCTCGTGTGACATCCAGACAATAGAAAGCCAAATCATTTTCCGAGAGCGGCGCAATATCGAGCACCAGCCCCGGCTTATCCGCCGATACCAGCTGTCGATAATGAATGCGGCAATGTGACATTTCCTGTTGCACCGGAGGCTGTAGCTCCTGCAGCAGTCTCGATGCGGCGGTCGGATTACTGACCAGCGCGTCCCAGTCCTCAAATAAACGCTCTTCCTCTTCCACACGTGAACTAAACATCGCGGGATACAGGCAGGCATAAACGGTCTCACGCAGGCGATCGAAATCTTTCACCGGTTTTAACAGCACATCCTGGACGCCCAGCCGTAACGCTTTGGCTATATCCGCCATGTTTTCGGTGGCGGAAATCATCAGTATCGGTAGCTGCTCGCCGCGGTTACGCAGCGTCTCAACCAGTTCCAGACCGTTCATTCTCGGCATTGAAATGTCGCAAATCATCAGGTCCGGACGCACCTCAGTCATTTTATGCAGGGCATCCATGCCATCTTCCGCCAGCCAGGTCGTTGCTCCCAGCGAGGCCAGCCATCCATGCAAGAGTGAGCGGAAAACGGGTTCGTCTTCAACTATCAGAATCTGTTTTCCCGCCAATGGCTGCGTCATGATATCTCCCCTGGCTGACGATAATTCAATAGTGGCACGCTATTCTCACTATCGCCTGTCAGATTTTACTTAAGTCAGGTACTTGTACGTCAAACCGCTGTACGCACTAAGGGTAATAGTTCATCCATTTTCTTTTCCACGGCCAATTGGCCCGCGGCAATCGCCTCTCCTGCGCGATGGAAGTCGAGCGTCGACACTTGCGGACAGTATGGCTGCAGCAGGATATCCGGCGGGTCACCCGCCATGCGGTTGCGTTTAAGACGGTTCTCCAGAACCTGGATAGACGTGGTCATGATCTCCATCGCCGTCGGCGTCACGGCCGTACGACGGGAGCTCATTTGCGTCAATCGCGCGCGCAGACGAGTATGCCATGGGCCCTCCTTCTCTTCAGCTTCCGGCCGCGGCGTTTCGAGGGAAAATAAATCTTGCTGCATGAGATGGGCATCATGTTGCAGGTCAACGGCAATCACGATATCGGCCCCCATTGCCCGCGTCAGCGACACGGGAACCGGGTTGACCACTGCGCCATCGACCAGCCAGTAACCATTATGCCTCACCGGCGCCATCAGTCCAGGCATGCTGCAGGAGGCTCGAACGGCTAAATGCAGATCGCCCTCAGTAAACCACAGTTCCCGGCCGGTACTTAAATTGGTCGCGACGGCAGCAAACCGACGCTCGCAGCGTTCGATATCGGTCACCGGCATAATACGACGGTAATGATTGAATACCTTTTCACCGCGCAGCAGGCCCCCACGTCGCCAGGAGAGGTCCATCAGCTTCAGGACATCCCAGTTGCTGAATGAGCAGATCCATGACTCGAGCGCCGGGAGCCGGTTGCAGGCATACGCCGCCCCTACCAGCGAACCGATAGAACACCCCGCGACGATATCAATCTCGATACCAGCCCGACGGAGGGCGTTGATGACGCCAATGTGCGACCATCCTCGGGCAGCTCCCGCCCCTAACGCCAGACCAATTTTAAGCTTTCTCATTATTACTGATAACTATCCTTCCACTCTGAGCGTGGCAACATTGTCACGGCTCAGTTAACATAAACACCTTTGGCGTTGAAGCGCCGTAATTCTTTCTTCCATGGAGGCAGTTTTGTCGCAATTATGCCCCTGTGGCAGCGCACTGGAGTATAGCTCATGTTGCCAGCGATATCTGTCCGGCGCAGAGCTTGCGCCAGGCCCGTCACAGCTTATGCGCTCCCGCTATAGCGCGTTCGTCATGAAAGATGCCGACTATCTGATCAAAACCTGGCATCCGTCCTGTCAGGCGCAGACGTTTCGCGCCGAGCTGGAGAAGGGGTTCAGCCAGACCGAGTGGCTGGGTTTAACCCTATTCGCCAGTGATGAAGGGCGAGTCCCAAATGAAGGCTTTGTCAGCTTTGTCGCCCGCTTTAATGACAATAACCGTCCGGGCGCCATTATTG
Source organism: Klebsiella sp. w6 (assembly GCF_033100215.1). Classification (NCBI taxonomy): domain Bacteria; kingdom Pseudomonadati; phylum Pseudomonadota; class Gammaproteobacteria; order Enterobacterales; family Enterobacteriaceae; genus Klebsiella; species Klebsiella sp. w6. The sequence goes on along the minus strand of NZ_CP136907.1, from coordinate 2,081,811 downwards.
AACGTTCCAGATTCTTAAAAGAAAATGGACAGTGGTACTATATCGACGGGACACGACCGCTGATTGGTCGTAATGACCCCTGCCCTTGCGGCTCAGGTAAAAAATTTAAAAAATGCTGCGGCCAGTAACGCTGCCGTAGCGCTTGCAAACACTACAGGATTTTCCTCGCGATGCATTCATTACAACGTAAAGTACTACGCACTATTTGCCCTGATCAGAAAGGCCTCATCGCGCGTATCACCAATATCTGCTACAAACACGAACTTAACATTGTGCAGAACAATGAATTTGTTGACCACCGTACCGGTCGTTTCTTTATGCGCACCGAACTGGAGGGCATTTTTAACGACGCTATTCTGCTGGCCGATCTGGATAGCGCCCTACCGGAAGGTTCCATCCGCGAACTGAATCCGGCAGGCCGTCGCCGGGTGGTCATTCTGGTGACCAAAGAGGCGCACTGCCTCGGCGATCTGCTGATGAAAGCCAACTACGGCGGACTGGATGTCGATATCGCCGCGGTTATCGGCAACCATGACACGCTGCGCCCGCTGGTGGAGCGTTTTGGTATTCCGTTTGAGCTGGTCAGTCACGAAGGGTTAAGCCGCGAAGAACACGACAAGCAGATGGGGGATGCCATTGCGGCACATGAGCCGGATTACGTGGTACTGGCCAAGTATATGCGCGTCCTCACCCCGGAGTTTGTCGCCCGCTTCCCGAACAAAATCATCAATATTCACCATTCATTTTTGCCGGCGTTTATCGGCGCCCGTCCTTATCATCAGGCCTATGAGCGCGGCGTAAAGATCATTGGCGCCACCGCCCACTATGTGAATGACAATCTGGATGAAGGCCCAATCATCATGCAGGACGTGATTCATGTCGATCATACCTATACTGCAGAAGATATGATGCGCGCTGGCCGCGATGTCGAAAAAAACGTCTTGAGCCGGGCGCTGTATCAGGTACTGGCGCAGCGCGTCTTCGTTTACGGTAACCGGACGATTATTCTTTAATCGACTGAGAAATGAATTGGTTAGCTTTACGGCGTTACGCGTAAAAATCAGGCAACCAGTTTATTTTTGTCAAACGAATGCTTTACAGGGGCGCATCATTTGGTATGATGCGCCCCGCTTCCCGAGAAGGAAGCAGGCCAGTACCAAGCATTACCCCGTGGTGGGGTTCCCGAGCGGCCAAAGGGAGCAGACTGTAAATCTGCCGTCATCGACTTCGAAGGTTCGAATCCTTCCCCCACCACCATTATTCACTACAGTGATATGGTTTCCCCGACAAGCGTAAACGATGTTTGCACTTAGCGGGAAGGGTAAGAACCTTCGACTAAGGTTCGACTCGAGCGCCAGCGAGAGAACGTTGCCACAGGCAACGGCCCGAAGGGCGAGGAGCGATAGCGACGAGTTATCCTTCCCCCACCACCATTCATTTTGCTGAATAGCCTACAATGTGATTTTACCCCTGGTGGGGTTCCCGAGCGGCCAAAGGGAGCAGACTGTAAATCTGCCGTCATCGACTTCGAAGGTTCGAATCCTTCCCCCACCACCATCCTCTTAAAAAACACCGCAATCCAATTACTCTACGATATTCTAGATTCTGCCCTACGGGGAAGGATGAGAAGCTTCGACTAAGGTTCGACTCGAGCGCCAGCGAGAGAACGTTGCCAAGGGCAACGGCCCGAAGGGCGAGGAGCGATAGCGACGAGTTATCCTTCCCCCACCACCATCTCCCCATGTCATGCCCAGCTTAATCAACCTACGATATTTTATATTCTACCCTACGGGGAAGGATGAGAAGCTTCGACTAAGGTTCGACTCGAGCGCCAGCGAGAGAACGTTGCCGCAGGCAACGGCCCGAAGGGCGAGGAGCGATAGCGACGAGTTATCCTTCCCCCTCTATTCTCGCGCTCTCTGCAACCACCTGTACTGCTACCCCCTCGCTCGCGCTTCGCTTAGCGAGTCTACAAGCACTGTTTTGCTACCCCCTCGCTCGCGCTTCGCTTAGCGAGGCTACAGGTGGCGCCGTCTGGTAAGCCCGGACAGGTGCGCAGCACCGCCTCCGGGAAACTCACAGCGGTGGCAAACGCCTTTTTACCGGCGAGCTTTTCACCACCGAGGTGTTACACTGCGCATACTCGGCCAGACCGTCCAGCAGGGTATCCAGCTGGGCAATATCGCGCACCACGAGGCGCATCACGAAACAATCTTCCCCGGTCACTTTGTCACTTTCAATGCATTCCGGCATCGCCTGGATATATTTATCCACTTTCTGCAGCAGCCCAGGCAGCGGCCGGACCCGCACCAGCGCCTGGAGGCTGTAGCCCAGCGCGGCGAGATTCACCCGCGCCCCATAGCCCTGAATGACGCCCCGCTCCTCCAGGCGCTTCACCCGCTCGGCCGTGCTCGGTGAGGTCAGCCCTACTCGCGCGCTCAATACCTTTAGCGAGACTCTGGCATCCTGAGTCAGGCAAGTGAGGATGGCCCGGTCAATTTCATCAAGTACGTCATTCATGTTTTTCACCTAATTATAAAAGGCATTCGCGTCTTTCTACCTTAATTCAGCCATATCACCCTGTCAGGGTTTTTCGCACAATAACTGAAAAATGATGGAGGTGAAAAATGCAACTTACCCGCGGCGTCTGGCAAATGAGCCTGGCAATGATAATCTCCGGCTCGATCGGCGCGTTCGTGCTGCTCTCTGGTTTGCCGGTGATGGATGTGGTGTTCTGGCGCTGCCTGATTGGCGCGCTAACCTTACTGGTGTTTATCGTGTTAAGCGGCCAGCCCTTCAGCCGGCTAACGCGTTTCACTCTCGCTCTGGCAGTGATTGGCGGCGCGGCGCTGGTCGTCAACTGGCTGCTGCTGTTTGCCGCCTATTCGCGGATCTCAATCGGTATGGCCACCGTGGTCTATAACACCCAGCCGTTTATGCTGGTACTGATGGGGATGGTGCTGGGGGAACGGGTCAGCGCCGTGAAATGGGGATGGCTACTGCTGGCCTTTGGCGGCGTAGTGATCCTGTTGTCAAGCGAGCTGACGTCTGCGCATGGAGAGGGGCTTACCACCGGCGTTTTGCTGGCGCTGGGCGCGGCATTCTTCTATGCCCTGACCGCCATCATCGCGCGCAAATTGCATCCGCTCCCCGCGCAGCATATCGCCTTTATTCAGGTGCTCGTTGGCGTCGTGATGCTGCTGCCGCTGGTGCATGCCCCCGAATGGACGGCCAGCTTCCCCTGGCGCTATCTGCTGATCCTCGGCATCGTCCATACCGGGATCATGTATCAGCTTTTATATAGCGCGATACAGAAACTGCCGACGCCCATTACCGGTTCGCTCTCCTTTATTTATCCGCTGGTGGCAATGGTGGTCGACTATCTGGTCTTCCACCATGCATTGACCCCTGTGCAGTTAATTGGCGGGATGCTTATTCTGTTTGCCGCCGCAGGGAATAACCTCGGCTGGGGCGAAAAAAAACCCCGCCGCGGCGGGGTCAGTGAGCAGTCGCGGGCCAGTTAGCGACGGGCGCGGACAATCTGGTATTTGCGCGTCAGGTATTCGACCGGCGCGCTCCAGATATGAACCAGACGGGAGAACGGGAACAGCAGGAACAGGGTCATGCCCAGCACCAGATGAACGCGGAAAATAAATGCCACGCCATCCAGATGCTGTGACGCGCCGCCGTGGAACGTCACCACCGACTGCGCCCAGCCAACCAGCTTCATCATTTCACTGCCGTCCATATGCTGGGCTGAGAATGGGATCGTCAGCAGGCCGAGCGCACACTGCACCATCAGCAAGGAGAGGATCAGAATATCCGCTCCGGTGGTGGTGGCGCGAACGCGCGGGCTGAGCAGACGACGCTTGAGCAGCAGTAACCCGCCCACCAGGGTCATCACGCCGCAGGCGCCGCCGGCGATCATCGCCATCTTCTGCTTGACGTCGATCGGCAGAAAGGACTCATACATCCAGTGCGGGGTCAGCATGCCGAGGAAGTGGCCGGCGAAAATACCCAGGATGCCGATATGGAACAGGTTCGACGCCAGGTTCATCCCCTTACGGTCCAGCATCTGGCTGGAGGCGGCGCGCCAGGTGTACTGGCCATAGTCATAGCGCAGCCAGCTGCCGATCAGAAACACCGAGCCCGCAATGTACGGATAAATGTCAAAGAAGAACATATTCAGGAAGTGCATTATTGCTGTCCTCCGTTAGAGATATTCAGATATTGCGGGGCTACGGCTCCGGCAAAACGACGCTGGTGAGCGGAAATTTCCGACTCGCCGCAGCCCTGGTCGGCAAAGAATTTGACCTGTTCTTCTTCCCAGACCGCGTCCAGCGCCTGCGGCGTATCGTCGCGCGCCTCGTCGGCAATCTTCTCCGCCACCTTCTGACTGTCGACCTGGGTATTGGCCAGCTTCAGCAACAGCTCGAACAGCACCGCATAGCGACTTTCGCGCTGCTGCAGGCGCGCGCTGAGCAGGCCAAGGATCGGCGCGACGTCCCGCAGGCCGCCGAGCGCTTCCTCTTCCGGCAGTTGCGCCAGATACTCAAGGTACAGCGGCAGGTGATCCGGCAGCTCATGGCTATCAAGCAGCAGACCGTGGCGCTCATACTGCGCCATCAGATCCACCATCGCCTGCCCGCGATCGCGGGATTCGCCGTGGACATGTTCAAACAGCAGCAGCGAGGTGGCGCGGCCGCGGTCAAACAGTTCGCTATAGGCCGCCTGGGCGTCCAGCGGATCCTGAGCCACTAAATCGCGCAGGAAAACGCCCAGCGCGTGGGCATCCTCTTTGCTGAGTTTCTCTGATGACGCGAGCGCCTCGAACATCTCCTGCTGATGCTGCCATAAGGCAGCGTCAGGGTATTCGAGCAGACGCGACATAATCACGAGTTCAATCATGCGTGCGGCTCCGTTTTGCTGGTCACGTCGATAGCGTCGATGCGACGGCTGTTGAACAGGTTGAACTGGCTGTCCGAGCCGTGGCAGCCATCGCCAAAGCTGAAGCCGCAGCCGTTTTTCTCCGGAAACGCTTCTCGCGCCTGTTCACGGTGGCTGCTCGGCACCACGAAACGATCTTCGTAGTTAGCGATCGCCAGATAGCGGTACATCTCCTGGGCCTGCGCTTCGCTCAGCCCCACCTCTTCCAGCGCGCGGGTATCGACGACGCCGTCAACGGTTTCCGCACGTTTATAGTGGCGCATCGCCAGCATGCGTTTCAGGGCCAGCAGGACCGGCTGGGTATCGCCCGCGGTCAGCAGGTTCGCCAGGTATTGCACCGGAATACGCAGGCTTTCCACGTCCGGCAGAATACCGTTGCTACCCAATTCGCCAGCGTCCGCAGCCGACTGAATTGGCGACAGAGGCGGCACGTACCAGACCATTGGCAGGGTGCGATATTCCGGGTGCAGCGGCAGGGCCAGCTTCCAGTCCATCGCCATTTTGTAGACCGGCGACTGCTGCGCAGCCTCAATGACCCCCTGCGGTACGCCATCTTTTAACGCCTGTTCAATCACTTTTGGATCGTTTGGATCGAGGAACACATCCAGCTGGCGCTGATACAGATCTTTCTCGTTCTCGGTGCTGGCGGCGTTTTCAATCGCATCTGCGTCATACAGCAGTACGCCAAGGTAGCGGATACGGCCCACGCAGGTTTCGGAGCACACCGTCGGCATTCCGGATTCAATACGCGGGTAGCAGAAGATGCATTTCTCGGATTTCCCGCTCTTCCAGTTGAAATAGATCTTCTTGTACGGACAGCCGGTGATACACATCCGCCAGCCGCGGCACTTGTCCTGGTCGATCAGTACGATGCCGTCTTCTTCACGCTTATAGATAGCGCCGCTCGGGCAGGTCGCGACGCAGGCCGGGTTCAGGCAGTGCTCGCACAAGCGCGGCAGATACATCATGAAGGTGTTTTCGAACTGACCGTACATCGCCTTCTGCATGTTGTCGAAGTTCTGATCTTTGGCGCGTTTTTCGAACTCGCCGCCGAGGATCTCTTCCCAGTTCGGACCGCTGGTGATCTTGTCCATCCGCTGGCCGGTGATCAGCGAGCGCGGGCGGGCGATCGGCTGATGTTTGCTTTCCGGCGCGTTATGCAGATTCTGGTAGTCATAATCAAACGGCTCGTAGTAATCATCGATCCCCGGCAGATGCGGGTTGGCGAAGATTTTACCCAGCAGCATCGCGCGGTTGCCCATGCGCGGCTGCAGTTTACCGTTGATTTTGCGGATCCAGCCGCCCTTCCATTTTTCCTGGTTTTCCCAGTCGTTCGGAAAGCCAACGCCAGGTTTGCTCTCCACGTTGTTGAACCAGGCGTATTCCATCCCTTCCCGGCTGGTCCAGACGTTTTTACAGGTCACCGAACAGGTATGGCAGCCGATGCACTTATCGAGATTCAGCACCATGCCGACTTGTGAACGAATTTTCATTTTACGCTCTCCTGTACCTGGTCGTTGCCTTCGCCGTCTAACCAGTTAATGTTCTTCATCTTACGTACCACTACAAACTCATCGCGGTTGGAGCCGACGGTACCGTAGTAGTTAAAGCCATAGGCCAGGTGGCCGTAGCCGCCGATCATGTGGGTCGGTTTTGGCGTAATACGGGTGACGGAGTTGTGGATCCCCCCGCGCTGACCGGTGATTTCAGATCCCGGCAGGTTCACGATGCGTTCCTGCGCGTGATACATCATGGTCATCCCGGCCGGTACACGCTGGCTCACCACCGCACGCGCCGTCAGGGCGCCGTTGGCGTTAAACACTTCGATCCAGTCGTTATCTTCGATACCCAGATCTTTCGCATCCGCTTCGCTCATCCAGACGATCGGCCCGCCGCGCGACAGGGTCAGCATCAGCAGGTTATCGCTGTAGGTCGAGTGGATACCCCATTTCTGGTGCGGGGTCAGGAAGTTCAGCGCCTTCTCCGGGTTGCCGTTGGACTTCTCGCCCATCACCGCTTTCACCGAACGGGTGTCGATCGGCGGACGATAGACCAGCAGGCTTTCACCAAAGTCGCGCATCCACTGATGATCCTGATACAGCGATTGACGGCCGGACAGCGTCCGCCACGGGATCAGCTCGTGAACGTTGGTATACCCAGCGTTATAGGAGACATGTTCATCTTCCAGGCCAGACCAGGTCGGGCTGGAGATAATCTTCCGCGGCTGCGCCTGAATATCGCGGAAGCGGATCTTCTCGTCTTCTTTGTTCAGCGCCAGGTGCGCGTGCTCGCGACCGGTGATCTCGCTCAGCGCTTTCCACGCCTTCACCGCCACCTGACCGTTGGTCTCCGGCGCCAGGGTGAGGATCATTTCCGCGGCGTCGATGGCCGTTTCCAGCTTCGGCTGGCCTTTCGCCGGGCCTTCCGCCTTGGTGTAGTTGAGCTTACGCAGCAGGTCCATCTCGCTCTGGGTGTTCCAGGCGATGCCTTTTCCGCCGTTGCCGATGGTTTCCAGCAGCGGACCGATCGAGGTGAAACGTTCGTAAGTCGCCGGGTAATCACGCTCAACCGGAATAATATGCGGCGCGGTTTTCCCCGGAATGAGATCGCATTCGCCTTTTTTCCAGTCTTTGACATCCAGCGGCTGCGCCATTTCCGCGGCGGAGTCGTGCTGGATCGGCAGCGTGACGACGTCGGTTTCTTTGCCGAGGTGGCCCACGCAGACTTCAGAGAATTTCTTCGCGATACCTTTATAGATATCCCAGTCGCTCTTCGATTCCCAGGCCGGGTCAACGGCGGCCGACAGCGGGTGAATAAACGGATGCATATCCGAGGTATTCATGTCGTCTTTTTCGTACCAGGTGGCGGTCGGCAGCACGATGTCGGAGTAGAGACAGGTGCTCGACAGACGGAAATCGAGGGTCACCACCAGATCCAGTTTGCCGTCGAGGCCGTTATCCCGCCATTCGACTTCTTCCGGCTTCACGCCGCCCTGCTTGCCGAGGTCTTTGCCCTGAATGCCGTTCTCGGTACCCAGCAGGTACTTGAGCATATACTCATGGCCTTTACCGGAGGAGCCCAGCAGGTTGGAGCGCCAGATAAACAGGTTACGCGGGTGGTTTTTGCCGTTTTCCGGCTGCTCGGCCGCAAAACGAATCGAGCCCTCTTTCAACGACTTCACGGTGTAATCCACCGGGGTCATGCCGGCTTTTTTCGCTTCATCAGCGATACGCAGCGGGTTCACCCCTAACTGCGGCGCAGACGGCAGCCAGCCCATGCGCTCTGCGCGCACATTAAAGTCGATCAGGTGGCCGCTGTAACGGGATTTATCCGCCATCGGCGACAGCAGTTCCTGCGCAGTCACGGTTTCATAGCGCCACTGACTGGAGTGGTTATAGAAGTACGAGGTACTGTTCATGTGGCGTGCCGGACGCTGCCAGTCAAGGGCGAATGCCAGCGGCTGCCAGCCGGTCTGCGGACGCAGTTTTTCCTGGCCCACATAGTGCGCCCAACCGCCGCCGCTCTGACCGACGCAGCCGCAGAAGACCAGCATATTGATCAGGCCGCGGTAGTTCATGTCGAGGTGGAACCAGTGGTTGAGGCCCGCCCCGACGATAATCATCGAGCGACCATGGGTCTTATCGGCGTTATCGGCAAATTCACGTGCAGTGCGGATGATATGCGCGCGGGAGACGCCGGTGATCTTCTCCGCCCAGGCCGGGGTGTAGGCTTTCATGTCATCGTAGCCGGTGGCGCAGTTTTCATCGTTCAGACCGCGTTCCAGGCCATAGTTGGCCATGGTCAGATCGTAAACGGTGGTCACCAGAGCGGTGGAGCCGTCGGCCAACTGCAGGCGTTTGGCCGGCAGTTTGTGCAGCAGAATATTTTCGAGGTCGACTTTGTTGAAGTGCTCAGAACCTTCGCCGCCGAAGTACGGGAAGCCGACGTTCGCCACTTCATCATGGCTGCCCAGCAGGCTCAGACGCAGCTCAATCTCTTCGCCAGTTTTACCGTCGCGCTGTTCGAGGTTCCATTTGCCTTTGTCGCCCCAGCGGAATCCGAGGGAACCGTTCGGTACGGTCATGTCGCCCTTCTCGTCAAAGGCGACGGTTTTCCATTCCGGATTGTTCTCCTGACCAAGGGAATCCACGAGGTCGGAGGCGCGCAGCGTACGGCCAGCGGCATAATAACCGTCGCGCTCCTCGAGCATCACCAGCATCGGCATGTCGGTATAGCGGCGCACATAATCGGTGAAATACTGGCTCGGCTTATCGAGATGGAACTCGCGCAGCATCACATGGCCCATCGCCAGCGCCATCGCGGCATCGGTACCCTGCTTCGGCGCCAGCCACAGATCGCAGAGTTTGGCGATTTCGGCGTAGTCTGGGGTGATCGCCACGGTTTTGGTGCCTTTGTAGCGGACTTCGGTAAAGAAGTGGGCATCCGGGGTACGGGTCTGCGGCACGTTGGAGCCCCAGGCGATAATGTAGCTGGAGTTATACCAGTCCGCCGATTCGGGGACGTCGGTCTGTTCGCCCCAGGTCATCGGCGAAGCTGGCGGCAGGTCGCAGTACCAGTCGTAGAAGCTCAGGCAGGTGCCGCCGATCAGCGACAGATAACGGGCGCCGGAGGCGTAGGAAACCATCGACATCGCCGGGATCGGCGAGAAACCGGCCACGCGGTCCGGACCGTAAGTTTTGACGGTATAGACGTTGGAGGCGGCAATCAGCTCATTCACTTCCTGCCAGGAGGAGCGGACAAACCCGCCGCGACCGCGAGCCTGTTTGAAGCTTTTGGCTTTGTCGGCGTCTTCAATAATCGAGGCCCATGCCTCAACCGGATCGCTATGCTGAACTTTCGCTTCCCGCCACATCTTCATCAGACGTTTACGCATCAGCGGGTATTTCAGGCGGTTCGCGCTGTACAAATACCAGGAGTAGCTGGCGCCGCGCGGGCAACCACGTGGTTCGTGGTTCGGCAGATCCGGACGGGTGCGCGGGTAGTCAGTCTGCTGCGTTTCCCAGGTCACCAGACCGTTTTTCACATAAATCTTCCAGCTGCATGAGCCGGTGCAGTTGACACCGTGAGTGGAACGCACAATTTTGTCATGCTGCCAACGTTGACGGTATCCATCCTCCCAGTCCCGGTTGGTGTTTAGAAGCTGGCCGTGCCCATCGGCAAAGGTTTCACCCTTCTGTTTGAAGTAGCGAAACCGGTCCAGGAATTTACTCATCGGGTTTCTCCTGATATGGAGCCTGACGGCTCTCTGATAAATCGACATTGCTGGATTTGCAGCGAAGGTAACGCTATGAAAGAGGGCGAGAATTGATGGCGATCAATCCGGACTGGCTTGCTAAAGCGGAGGGAAACCGCGATTACCACCAAGGTGGTATGAGATATTATTTTTTAATTTTATGTTTTATAAGCTTTTTTTCCTAAAAAGCCGTCATCATGGAAGGATTTGTTAACAAAGGAGGTATTAAGGGGTAGAGCCGTTTCGCTGGCAAGCCGTCCCTTCCCGGCTCTGTGGCCAATATGAATCAAATCATCCATTAGTATGTTGTAACTAACGAGTGACATAAAAAAAAGGCGCCGCCCTGGGAGCGCGCCTTTTCAAACGTCATGATTACTACGGCGAATTACTGACGCTTACGGCCGTATACCGCCCAGGTGATGATCACGCAGGCGATATAGAAGATCAGGAAGATTTTCATCGCGCCGGCCGGCGAACCGGTCAGATCCAGCGAGATACCGAACGCTTTCGGGATAAAGAAGCCGCCGATGGCGCCAATGGCGGAGATAAAGCCCAGCGCCGCCGCAGTATCGGTCGCCGCCTCGCGCATCGCTTGCGCTTCGCTGCCGCCCTGGGCCTTCACGCGGTCCATGGTCAGCTTACGGAAAATCACGGAGATCATCTGGAAGGTGGAGGCGCTCCCCAGCCCGGCGGTCAGGAACAGCACCATGAACACCGCGAAGAAGGCGATGAAGTTGCCGCCCTGGCCGTTGGTCGGCAGGGTCAGGAACAGCAGCGCGCAGAAGACAGCCATCACCACAAAGTTAACCAGCGTCACACGGGTCCCGCCGAGGCGGTCGGAAATCGCCCCGCCCATCGAACGCGCCAGCGCGCCAATAAAGGGGCCGAAGAAGGCGTAGTGCAGGATCTGCACGTCCGGGAACTGGGTTTTCGACAGCATGGCGAAGCCGGCGGAGAATCCGATGAAGGAGCCAAAGGTGGCCAGATAGAGCAGCGCCATAATCCACAGGTGCAGGCGTTTGAGCACTGGCAGCTGTTCGCTCAGCGAGGCTTTAGAAGCCGACAGGTCGTTCATAAAGAACCACGCCGCCAGGGTGAAAATAATCAGGAAAGGTACCCAGATCCACGCGGCGTTTTCCAGATACAGCATTGAGCCGTCCGGCTGCTCGCTGCCGGTCCCGCCAAAAAAGGCAAACACTGAGACCGACACCACCAGCGGCGCGACCAGCTGCATCACGCTGACGCCCATATTACCAAGGCCGCCATTGACGCCGAGCGCCCCGCCCTGCTTCGCTTTCGGGAAGAAGAAGCTGATGTTAGCCATACTGGAGGCAAAGTTGGCCCCGGCGAAGCCGCACAGCAGCGAGATAATCACGAAGACGCTAAACGGCGTGGAAGTATCCTGGACCGCAAAGCCCAGCCAGACGCACGGAATAATCATGATCCCGGTGCTGAACGCCGTCCAGCGACGGCCGCCGAACAGCGGCACCATGAAAGCGTAAGGCACGCGCAATAAGGCGCCAGACAGCGCCGGCAGTGCGGTCAGCATAAACAGCTGATCGGTCGTAAACTGAAAGCCCACTTTGTTGAGATTAACGGCGACGGCGCTGAACAACATCCATACGCAGAACGCCAGTAACAGACAGGGAACGGAGATCCATAGATTACGGCTCGCCACACGGTGACCGCGCTGTTGCCAGAATTCAGGATCTTCAGGGCGCCAGTCGGTAATGACCGAGCGGTTAGCCTTCTCCGGGAGGGAAGATTGACTCATAGATACCTCTGATTATTCATATTTCCTGCCGCTACCTTAGGGGTTGCCCGGGGCGGTAAGTTGATATAAATCAAAGGAAAAGCGCGCACTAATTTGTGCAAAAATAAACCATGCTCCGAAGTGAGTAGAGAAAGGTGAGGAAAAAAGTGTGGTTTTTCACGCGGCTGCCGGGTTGCGTATAACCCCACCCCCAATAGCGCCTACCACCGACAATTAAGGAGTAACTCTTTAGGGGTATGGGTATACTCCAGGTGATAGCCGAGAATAAGCGCCACTCCCGGAGAGATCACCGGTCAGGAGCCACGCATTCCATGTTAAAACGTCTTTTTACTCCGCTGACGCTGGTCAATCAACTGGCGTTAATCGTGCTGCTCGCCACCATTATTGGCGTCGCCGGCATGGCGATCTCCGCGCGTCTGGTGAACGGCGTCCAGGGCAGCGCCCACGCGATTAACAAGGCCGGTTCATTGCGTATGCAAAGCTACCGGCTGCTGGCGGCGATCCCGCTGAATGAAAACGATCAAAAGCTGGTGGCGGACATGACCGCCACCGTCTTCAGCCCCGAGCTGCAGAATTCCGCCCGCCGCGACGGCCAGGAACAACAGTTAAAAGCGCTGCAGCAATACTGGCAGCAGGCGCTGGCCCCCGGCATGCAGCGTGCGGTTAACCAGGCGGAAGTGGCCCAGGATGTCGCCGACTTTGTCGATCGTATCGACCAGCTGGTCACCGCATTCGACCACACCACCGAGCAGCGTATCGAGCGGGTAGTCTGGATCCATCGCATTCTCGCCATTGGTATGGCGCTGCTGCTGATTTTTACCATCATCTGGTTACGCGCGCGCCTGCTGCGGCCGTGGAAACAGCTGCTGGGCATGGCGCGGGCGGTCAGCCAGCGCGATTTCACCCAGCGCGCGCACATCAGCGGGCGTAACGAAATGGCGACCCTCGGCATGGCGCTGAATAACATGTCGGAAGAGCTGGCGGAAAGCTACGCGGTGCTCGAGCGGCGGGTGCAGGAGAAGACCGCCGGGCTGGAACAGAAGAACGAGATCCTTGCTTTCTTATGGCAGGCCAATCGCCGGCTGCATGCCAGCGCCCCGCTCTGCGAGCGGATTTCACCGGTACTGAATGGCCTGCAGGGTCTGACGCTGCTGCGCGATATCGAGGTACGGGTTTACGACCTGGAAGACGAAGATAATCACCAGGAGTTTACCTGCCACTCGGATTATGAATGTGATGATAAAGGCTGCTACCTCTGTCCACGCAATCTGCCGCCGCTGCCGGATGGCGGAACAACGCTGAAGTGGCGGCTGTCGGATGCGCATAATCAGTACGGCATTCTGCTGGCGACGCTGCCGGTTGGCCGCCATCTCAGCCACGACCAGCAGCAGCTGGTGGACACTCTGGTGGAACAACTGACCAGTACCCTGGCGCTGGACCGCCATCAGGAGAAACAGCAGCAGCTGATCGTCATGGAAGAGCGGGCCACTATCGCCCGCGAGCTGCACGACTCCATCGCCCAGTCGCTGTCCTGTATGAAGATGCAGGTCAGCTGTCTGCAGATGCAGGGCGACGCCTTACCGGCGGAGAGCCGCCAGCTGCTGGGGCAGATACGCAACGAGCTGAATACCTCCTGGGCCCAGCTGCGGGAGCTGTTAACCACCTTCCGCCTGCAGCTGACCGAGCCGGGACTGCGCCCGGCGCTGGAGGCCAGCTGTCAGGAGTACAGCGCCCACTTCGGCTTTACGGTACAGCTTGATTATCAGCTTCCGCCGCGCTTTGTACCGTCGCATCAGGCCATTCACCTGCTGCAGATCGCCCGCGAAGCGTTAAGCAACGCCCTGAAGCATGCCAGCGCGACCGAAGTGACCGTGACGGTGTCACAACGCGATAATCAGGTCCGTCTGGTGGTGGCGGATAACGGCCGCGGCGTGCCGGATCACGCCGAGCGGAGTAACCATTACGGTTTAATTATTATGCGGGATCGCGCCCAGAGCTTGCGCGGTGACTGTCAGGTACGACGCCGGGAAACCGGCGGAACCGAAGTGATCGTCACGTTTATCCCGGAAAAAACGTTTTCCATCCAATAAGGAGACCCCCATGAGTCAACAGGAACGGGCAACCATCCTTCTCATTGACGACCATCCGATGCTGCGCACCGGCGTGAAACAGTTGATCAGCATGGCGCCGGACATCCAGGTGATTGGCGAGGCCAGCAATGGCGCGCAAGGTATCGAGCTGGCGGAATCGCTGGATCCGGACCTGATCCTGCTCGACCTCAATATGCCGGGCATGAATGGCCTGGAAACGCTGGACAAACTGCGTGAGAAATCCCTTTCTGGCCGGGTGGTGGTCTTTAGCGTCTCCAACCATGAAGAGGACGTTGTCACCGCCCTGAAGCGCGGCGCCGATGGCTATCTGCTGAAAGATATGGAGCCGGAAGATCTGCTGAAAGCCCTGCAGCAGGCCGCCGCCGGAGAGATGGTGTTAAGCGAGGCGTTAACCCCGGTGCTGGCCGCCAGCCTGCGCGCCAACCGCGCCACCTCCGATCGCGACATCAGCCAGTTGACCCCGCGCGAGCGCGACATCCTCAAGCTGATCGCCCAGGGACTACCGAACAAAATGATCGCCCGTCGCCTGGATATCACCGAAAGCACCGTCAAAGTACACGTGAAGCACATGCTGAAGAAAATGAAGCTCAAATCCCGGGTGGAAGCCGCGGTATGGGTCCACCAGGAGAGAATTTTCTAAGGCGAGTCCGTCCAGGAGACGCCTGGCGTGGTGAACTTGACCAGCGGCTCGGTCAGCGCCAGAGCGATCTCATTGGAGGAGACGCGCTGCCCCTGTTTATCCTCCACCACCACCGACAGGCGCCAGCGGTTCGCGGCGCCCGGTTCACTGTTCCACACCGGCATAATGACGCTCCAGCCATCCGCGCTGCTGGCATCCACCGGCGGCGTCAGGCTGAGGGCCTGGGTGTCACCCTGCCAGTGCAGCGCCTTGATGCCATGCAGACTATGGATCTGCAGCTTCAACTGCACCGTCTCCCCGGACTGCAGATCCCAGGGCGGCGTGGCCAGATAGACTGTCAGATTTTTGCGCTGACGATACTCCACCACCGGCAGATTATCCCGCTCCGGACTATCGAAGCGGCTCCCGCGCAGCGAATTGCTGATCGCTACCTCGTCTGCGGCCAGCTGCTGCTTAAGGGGGACGCCAAAGCGATAGTTTAGCTTCAGGCCCACATTGTTCTGGCTGACGCCATTTTCCCCCTGCTTATGCTTAGCGGTAACGGTGACCAGCGGGACCGGGGTGTAATTGAGCCCAACGGAGACGGCTACCGGGTTATGGTAGCCGGTACCGGTGTGAAAAAGATCGACGCTATCGCCGAAGTACTGTTCGACGCTGACGCTGGTATTAATGTGCTGGTAGAATGGTAGCCGCGCCTGGGCGGTGACGTCATACCCTGCGGCCATCCGCTGCTCCTGAGTCTGATTATCGCGCAGTTGCCAGTCGCCCAGCGGATGGTAATAGTTTGCCGACAGGCGAAGATATTCTCCCCACGCCTCCGCGCCGACGCTGCCGCGCGCCAGGCTTTCGCTCAACACTTTGTCGTAAAACGAGTTATAGCCCAGCAGCCAGCCACCGACCCGCCAGCGCTGACCAAGCCCGATGTTGCCCACCAGATCGTTCTCGCGCCGGGTCACCGAATACTGGTTCCACGTCAGGTAACGGTCGTTATCCTGCAACGGCACGAACCAGCTCCCTTTACTGCCGGTGAATTTGCCCTCTTTATCGACCAGCAGGTCGACATTGGCGTTGCCCCACGGCGAGAGCCAGCTCTCCAGCTGATGGCTCACTTCATTGCCGATTTTACTGATGGCGAACAGCTGCGCCTGCTCGCCCGCCGTCAGGCCGTTATCGCTCATGCTGGCCTCGCCAAACTTCTTCGCCACCTCAGCAAAGTGCCGGGCGTCGTCATCGACCTGGGGAGCAATCCCCATATCGGGCAGCGGATCTTGCGCTGGCGCGGGGCGAGTGGTGTCGCTGGCGGTCAGCGCCCAGACGGGAACGCCCGGCAGCAGCAGGAGAAAGGTCAACGTTGGCAACAAACGGAAGGACACAGGCATCAACAGATTTTGAGCAGGCTCACAAAAATGGGAAGAAATGTTAGTTTATCGTTTTTTCCCTGCTCCCGCAGCCCTGTGGGCAATTCCAGGAATATACTGAAACCGGTTGGGCAAGGTGTCGCCCAACCGGAGCCGTCGCTGCGCGCCACCGTTACGCCTGGGTTCGGGTTCGTTGCGCCGCCAGCAGCGCGTTGAGTTCCGGCACGCAGGAGCCGCAGTTGGTCCCGCATTTCAGCTTTCCACCCAGCGCCCCGACGCTGGCGCAGCCGCTGGCGATAGCCTCGTTAATTGACCGTTCCCCCACGCCAAAGCAGCTACAGACGATCCGCCCCCGCGGGGCGACGGCGGCGCCCGGTCGGCCGCTAAGCAACGCATGTCGCTGGACGGCATCGGACGGCGGCGCGGCAAAGGCGGCGCTTATCCATACGCTATCCACCGCCGGCTCGCGCGCATCGCTCCACCAGCCGAGCATCAGACTCCCCTGATGCCAGGCCAGCAGGTTCCATACCGCGCCGCCGTCAGCCACCTGTAGCTGCCAGCCGCGCCGGGCGCACCACGCGCTGATCCACTGTCGGGCAGACGCCTCCCCGGCCAGCGAATAGTGCAGCACGCCAGGCGCTGCCCGCCGCCGCCAGTGCCAGGCCGCTGGAAACGGCAGCGGTTCGCGACAAAGCAGCTCGCTGTGCCAGGCCGGTTGCCAGGCGGCGATGGCCACCGCCGCCTGTTTACTTTCCGGCTGGCCGGAATACGGGTCGGTGACGGCGGCCAGCAGGTTATTCACCCGCCCCTGACGGGCAAACTGATTGTTCCAGTGCATCGGAACAAACAGCGAGCCGGGGCGCTGCCCTTCACTGATCGTCACTTTCGCCACCATCACCCCATGCCGCGACCAGATCCGCGCCAGCCCGTCGGCGGGAAGCTGGTAGCGAACGGCATCCTGCGGCGCCACCTCCACCACCGGCTCCGCGATGTGCTGCATCAGCCGCGGCACCGTGCCGGTACGGGTCATGGTGTGCCACTGATCGCGGATCCGCCCGCTGTTGAGGATCAGCGGATAAAAGACATCGGTTGTCGCCCGGGTCGGTTGAGGCGTCACCGGCACCATCCGCAGCCTGCCATCGCCATGCCAGCCGCGCGCGATATCCCAGGCGGCCTCGCTGCGGCTGACCGGCCAGCGCACCGGCGCCATGGCGTCCCACGCCTCACGGCTGAGATCCGCCAGCGCGCCGATATCAAACGCCCGCTGACCGTCGTTTTCGAAACCGGACAGCGCCGCATGCTCGCGGAAGACGTCATGCGGATGCTGCCAGGCAAACGCCTCGCGATACCCCAGCGCCTGCCCCACTCTGGCGATGATCCACCAGTCCGCTTTCGCCTCCCCCGGCGGCGGCAGGAAGCTGCGCTGACGGGAGATCCGCCGCTCCGAGTTGGTGACCGTGCCATTCTTCTCGCCCCAGGCCAGCGCCGGAAAGCGGATGTGGGCGAAATGTCCGGTATCGGTCTGGGCGGCGACATCCGAGACGATCACCAGCGGACAGGCGGCCAGCGCCTGGCTCACCGCGTGGCTGTCAGGGAGCGACACCACCGGGTTGGTGCCCATGATCCACACCGCTTTCACCTCGCCGCGGCCAATGGCGGCAAACAGCTCCACGGCGGTCAGCCCCGGGGTCTGCGCCAGCCGTTCCGTCCCCCAGAAGCGGGCCAGCCGCTGCAGATCGTCTGGCACAAAATCCATGTGCGCGGCCAGCATCGTCGCCAGCCCGCCGACTTCGCGGCCGCCCATGGCGTTGGGTTGACCGGTCAGCGAAAAGGGGCCGCAGCCGGGGCGGCCATACTTCCCGCTGGCCAGATGGACGTTGATGATGGCGTTACATTTGTCGCTGCCGCTGGCGGATTGATTGATTCCCATGGTGTAGAGGGTGAT
Source organism: Klebsiella sp. w6 (assembly GCF_033100215.1). Lineage (NCBI taxonomy): Bacteria > Pseudomonadati > Pseudomonadota > Gammaproteobacteria > Enterobacterales > Enterobacteriaceae > Klebsiella > Klebsiella sp. w6. Next base: position 2,063,782 of record NZ_CP136907.1, on the reverse strand, counting down.
CGCCCGCGGGGCGGCGATAAACTCGCGATAGAAGGCCGCCACCTCATCGACAGTCAGGCCGCAAAAATCCGCTACCGTCGCCACGTCCCAGCCTCTCGCCTCGGCCAGCGCCTGTGAGCCATCGCGAAAGCCGTCGATGCAGGCTCCGGCCTGCGCCACGGCGTTAAGCAGCCCCACGAACAGCCCACCGTCGCTCCCCGGGGCCAGCGCCAGATGGCGGTCGGCGATCTCGCAGGTGGCGGTGCGCCGGGGGTCGATCACCACGATCCGCAGTCGGGGATTATCCCGCTTCGCCTGCGCCAGCCGCTGGAACAGCACCGGGTGCGCCCAGGCGGCGTTCGAGCCGACCAGCACCACCAGATCGCTGTTTTCCACATCCTCATAGCTACAGGGCACCACATCGGCGCCAAAGGCCCGTTTGTAGCCGGTCACCGCCGACGACATGCACAGCCGCGAATTGGTGTCGATGTTCGCCGCGCCGATAAATCCCTTCATCAGCTTGTTGGCGGCATAGTAATCCTCGGTTAACAGCTGGCCAGAGGCGTAGAAGGCCACCGCCTGCGGGCCGTGCTGGTCGATAACCTGTTGCAGGCGCGCAGCGGTCTCCGCCAGCGCCTGAGGCCAGGCTACCTGCTGGCCGTCCACCTCCGGCGCCAGCAGCCGCCCCGCCAGGCCCGTGGTCTCCCCGAGAGCCGCCCCTTTGACGCACAGGCGGCCGAGGTTGGCCGGGTGCTGATCGTCGCCGCGCACGCTCACCTGCCCCGCATCGTCCACGCTCGCCAGCACCCCGCAGCCTACGCCGCAGTAGGGGCAGGTCGTTCGGATGGTCTGCATCAGGAGGCCTCCGCTCGGGCCAGCAGCTGCTGGCTGCCCACCCACACTTTGCCGTTTTCCACTTTCACCGGCCAGGCGCGTACCGCCTGTTCACTGCCGTCGCACGGCCAGCCGTCGCGCAGGCGGATCCGCTGTTTGTACAGCGGGGAGATCACCACCGGCTCGCCGCCGACGTCCCCTAACAGCCCGCGTGACAGCACGTTGGCCGCGCTGCCCGGCTCGCGGTTGTCCAGGGCGTAGACCCGATCGCCAAAGCGGAACAGGGCAATCTGCCGCTCCCCTAAGCGGGCGCCGATCCCCGCCTGCGCCGGGATGGCGTCAAGGTCGCATACCGCCTGCCACGGCCGGGATGGGAGTTCGCCCTCGGGCAACGTCTCAGTCAGCAACAGCTGCGGCTGACCACGCAGCTCGTGGCGCTGCACCGCCTCGTCCGGCTGGTCGCTGTTCACGAAGGAGCGGAACAGCGCCAGACGCTGCGGATCGTTGAGGGTGGTCTGCCACTCGCACTGGTAGCTGTCGACGATCCGGGCCATCTCCTGCTCCAGCTCCTCGCCAATGCCGAGACTATCCTCCAGCACCACCTGCCGCAGATAGGCGACGCCGCCCTCCAGGTTATCCATCCAGGTGCTGGTCCGCTGCAGGCGATCGGCGGTACGGATATAGAACATCAGCAGACGATCGATGCTGCGGATCAGCGTCGCTTCGTCGAGATCGCTGGCAAACAGGTCGGCGTGACGCGGTTTCATCCCGCCGTTGCCGCAGACGTACAGATTCCAGCCTTTATCGGTGGCAATCACTCCGATATCTTTTCCCTGGGCTTCGGCACATTCGCGGGTGCAGCCGGAGACCGCCATCTTGATTTTGTGCGGGGCGCGCAGCCCTTTATAGCGATGCTCGAGCCGCACGGCGAGCCCGGTGGAGTCCTGCACGCCGTAGCGACACCAGGTTGAGCCGACGCAGGATTTCACCGTGCGCAGCGACTTGCCGTAGGCGTGGCCGGTTTCAAACCCGGCGTCGGCCAGCTCGCGCCAGATAGCCGGCAGCTGTTCCAGCCGCGCGCCAAACAGATCGATACGCTGGCCGCCGGTCACTTTGCTGTAGAGCTGGTAACGTTTGGCGATCTGCCCGATAGCGATCAGCCCGTCCGGCGTCACTTCCCCCGCCGCCATCCGCGGCACCACCGAATAGGTTCCGTCCTTCTGAATGTTGGCGAAATAGCGGTCGTTGGTATCCTGCAGCGGCAGGTGCGCCGGCTTCAGCAGGTACTCGTTCCAGCAGGAAGCCAGCACCGAGGCCACCAGCGGTTTGCAGACATCACAGCCGTGCCCCTGGCCGTAGCGGCTAATGAGCTGCTCGAAGGTATGGATATGATTGACCCGTACCAGGTGGTAAATCTCCTGGCGCGACCACGGGAAATGCTCGCAGACGTCTTTTTTCACTTCGACGCCCTGCTCCGCCAGCTGGTACTCCATCACCTGTTTCACCAGCGCGCTGCAGCCGCCGCAGCCGGTGGCCGCTCTGGTGCAGCTTTTTATCGCCGCCATATCCCCCGCCCCATTGTTCACCGCCTGGCAGATATCGCCTTTGCTGACATTATGGCAGGAGCAGATCGGCGCGCTGTCGGGCAGCGCCGCGACGCCGAGCGCCTTCGGCGCGGCGCCCTCCAGCGCGGGCAGGATCAGGCTCTCCGGACGCGGCGGCAGCGCCATGCCGTTCAGCATCATCTGCAGCAGCGTGGCATAGTCGCTGGCCTCCCCCACCAGCACGCCGCCAAGCAGGGTTTTGCCGTCCTGACTGACGACGATTTTTTTGTACACCTGCTGCGGACCGTCGGTCCATTGATAGCTCTGGCAGCCCGGCGTGCGCCCCTGCGCATCGCCAAATGAGGCGACGTCCACCCCCAGCAGCTTCAGTTTGGTACTCATGTCGGCGCCGCTAAAGCAGGCGTCTTCTCCCGCGAGGGTGGCCGCGGCGATACGCGCCATCTGATAGCCCGGCGCCACCAGACCGTAAATTTTATTGTCCCACAGGGCGCATTCGCCTATCGCCAGCACGTCCGGGTCAGAGGTGCGGCACTGGCCGTCGATGTGAATGCCCCCGCGTTCGCCCACCTGCAGCATGCAACCGCGGGCCAGCGCGTCCTGCGGACGGATCCCCGCCGAGAAGACCACCATGTCGGTCCGCAGCGCGCCGCCGTCGGCAAAGTTCAGCCGCAGGCCGTCGGCCTCGCGCACGATGGCGGTGGTCGCTTTGCTGGTATGCACCCCCACGCCGAGGGCGACGATCTTCTCCCGCAGCATCGCCGCCCCGCCGTTATCCAGCTGGACGGCCATCAGGTTCGGGGCAAACTCCACTACGTGCGTGTCCAGCCCCAGCTGTTTCAGGGCGTTAGCCGCCTCCAGCCCGAGCAGGCCGCCGCCGATAACCACTCCGGTCTTCGCCGCGGCGGCATGGGCGGCGATACGGTCGAGATCGTCAAGAGTGCGGTAGACAAAGCACCCGTCGAGATCGTTGCCAGGGATCGGCGGAACAAAGGGATAGGAGCCGGTCGCCAGCACCAGTTTATCCCAGTGGGTTTCATGTCCCTCGGCGTCTCGCACCAGCCGCGCGTCGCGGTCGATCGTCGCCACCGCCTCGCCGAGGCGGAGTTCGATGCCGTGCTGGTGAAAGAAATCATCGGCCACCAGCGACAGCGATTGAGCGCTGCGCCCGGCGAAATATTCGGAGAGATGGACCCGGTCGTAGGCGGCGTAACGCTCTTCGCCAAACACCACGATTCGATATTGCTGATGCAGGTTGCGGCTCACGCATTGTTCGAGAAAATGGTGGCCGACCATGCCATGTCCCACCAGCACTAATACAGGTTTCGTCATCGTCATTATTCCTGCAGCCTGCGGCTGCGTTGAAGAGGGGTCAAAAAGCCAGTCCGCGGTGGCGGGCTCGTCGCTTTCCAGGCGCGCGGTGAGCGCGGCGGCGGCGGTGCAGTCGCCCATCAGCAGCACGCCGCGCAGGCGGCCGTCGCGCAGCAGCAGGCGACGGTAGTGGCGATCGATGGGGTCCCAGCTGGTATAGATGTCATCCTGTTCGCCGGCCTGCTGCTCCCCGACGCTAAAGAGTTCAATGCCGGTAACCTTCAGGCGGGTCCCGGCGTCCTGCCAGACAAAGCCCTCGCCGGGGGCGCCGCACAGGCGATCCGCCAGTACCTCGGCCTGGCGCAGGCAGGGAGCTACCAGCCCCCAGGTCTGGCCGTCAATTTCGCAACATTCCCCGACGGCGCTGATCCCCGGCAGCGAGGCGGCCATCTGGCGGTCAACCACGATCCCCCGCTGACACAGCACGCCGCTCTGCGCCGCCAGACGGCTGTTAGGCTGCACGCCGGCGGCCAGCACCACTCTGGCGGCACGGAAAGCGCGCCCGTCCGCCAGCCGCACGCCATCCTCTTCGATGGCGGCGATCCGGCATTCCAGCACACAGCGGATGCCGCGCGCTTCAAGCTGCTGCCTGAGCTCATCGGCGGCAAAAGCGTCGGTCAGCGGCGCCATTAATCCGCTGCCACGATGCAGAAGAGTGACCTCCCCGCCGTGGCGACGCAGCGCCGCCGCCGCTTCCACACCCAGAACCCCACCGCCAATCACCACCGCCGGCCCGGGTATCGCCAGAATACGTTCCACGTCCGCCAGGGTGCGGAAGGGGATAACCTGCGGACGATCACGGCCCGGCAGCGGCGGGATAAAGGGCCGCGAACCGGTGGCGAACACCAGCTCGTCCCACGGTAGCCAGGTTTCCGCGATGCGCAGCCGCCGTTGCTCAACATCGACTTCATCGACCGCCTCGCCGGACCGCAGGCACACCCCGTGCCGGGTGTACCACTCCGCCGGCAGCAACGGGAGCTGCGCCGCCGTTTTTTCGCCAGCCAGCAGCGGCGAGAGCTGAATGCGGTTATAGGCCGGATGCGGCTCGTCGCCGACGACAGTAATGGCAAACTGCGCGGGGTCGCGCTCAACCAGTCGCTGCACCAGTCGGGTGGCCGCCATGCCGTTACCGATCACCACCAGTCGCCGCGTCATGACCGCCTCCTCACGCCGCTTTCGGCTGTTTTTCATACAAAAAATGCAGAATCTGCTGGCGCAGATGGTGATACCGGCTGTCGTCCGCCAGCTGAACGCGGTGACGCGGACGCGGCAGATCGACCGCGAGGATCTCGCCCACCGTCGCCGCCGGACCGTTGGTCATCATCAGCACCCGATCCGAGAGCAGCACCGCTTCATCAACGTCGTGGGTGATCATGACGATGGTGGTATTAAGCTCCTGCTGAATATGCATCACCGTGTCCTGGAGGTGGGCGCGGGTCAGCGCGTCCAGGGCGCCGAAGGGCTCATCAAGCAACAGCACCTTCGGCTTCATCGCCAGCGCCCGGGCGATACCTACCCGCTGCTTCATACCGCCGGAGATCTCCCCGGGACGTTTGTGCAGCGCATGCCCCATCTGCACGCGCGCCAGGTTGTGTTCGATCCACTCCCGGCGCTCACTCTTGCTCATGGTGCGACGGAACACCTGATCCACCGCCAGCGCCACATTATCGAAACAGCTCAGCCACGGCAGTAGCGAGTGGTTCTGGAAAACCACCGCCCGCTCCGGCCCGGGCCCGGCGATTTCCCGGTTATCGCACAGCAGTCCGCCCTCGGTGGGCGTCGTGATCCCGGCGATCAGATTCAGCAGGGTCGATTTTCCGCAGCCCGAGTGGCCGATCAGACTGATGGTCTCCCCTTCGACGATATCGAAGGAAACATTCTGCAGCGCCAGGAACTCGCCGCTGGCGGTGTTAAAGCGCTGGCTGACGGCCTGCACCTGAATTAATGGTTTCATGTTGGCTCCTTATTTGTCCTGCCAGCTAAAGCGGCGGGCGAGCAGCATCAGACCCTGCTCCAGCAGCAGGCCGACGACGCCGATAATGACGATGGCGATGATGATGTTTTCCACATTGAGGTTGTTCCACTCGTTCCAGATCCAGAAGCCGATCCCCAACCCGCCGGTGAGCATTTCCGCCGCCACGATCACCAGCCAGGCGATGCCGATGGAGAGACGCACGCCGGTGAGCACCGCCGGCAGCACCGCCGGAAAGAGAATTTTGCGCATCACCGTCCACTCTGAGAGCTGGAGGACGCGGGCGACGTTGAGATAGTCCTGCGGGATCCGCCGCACGCCTTCCGCGGTGTTGATCACCATCGGCCAGATGGAGCAGATAAAAATGGTCCAGCTGGAGGCCGGCTCCGCCTTCTGGAACAGCAGCAGGCCAATCGGCAGCCAGGCCAGCGGGCTGACCGGGCGCAGCAGGGCAATCAGCGGATTAAACATGCGGGCGAAGAACAGCGAACGGCCGATCAAAAACCCCAGCGGAATGCCCGCCAGCGCCGCCAGGCCGAAGCCCACCGCCACGCGCTGCAGGGAGGCCAGCACGTTCCAGCCGATGCCCATGTCATTGGGCCCGTCCTGATAGAACGGATCGGCAAACAGCGTCAGCGCCGAGTCCAGCGTGCTCAGCGGCGTGGGAAAACCTTTGCTGTGCATCGCCGCCAGCTGCCAGGCCAGCAGCAGCACCCCCAACCCCAACAGCGGGGGCAGCAGGCGCTGAATGAGCTCACGCAGCCAGCGCGTGACGGTTGGCGTGGTGCGCCGGACCTGCACCGGCGGCAGGATAATCACTTCGCCAGGCGCGTTCTCCACGCTGACGACCGGTTGCTTACGTTGTGCCTGCTTCATCTCATGCCCCCTTACGTTGAATGGCAAAATGGCGGGCGTAGCCTTCCGGGTCAGACCCGTTCCAGACCGTACCGTCCATCAGTGTGCTGTTACGCATCGTGGCTGCCGGGGTGCTGATCCCGCCGACCGCCTGGGCGGCAGCCTGCCAGACGTCGATGCGGTTAATGCGCGACGCCACCGCGAGGTAATCCGGAGCCTGCTTCAGCAACCCCCAGCGGCGGAACTGGGTGAGGAACCACATTCCGTCCGACAGCCAGGGGAAACTCACCTCGCCCCCGGCCCAGAAGCGCATCGGATGGGCATCCTGCCAGCGGCGGCCGAGACCGTTGTCATACTCCCCAAGCATCCGGCCGGTGAGGTACTGTTCCTTGGTATTGAGCCAGCCGCGTCTGGCGAGCAGGCGGGCCGTCTCCTGAGTGTTCTCCGGCGAGGCGGCGATCCAGCGCTGCGCCTCCATCAGGGCCGCCACCAGCGCGCGGGCGGTGTTCGGGTTGCGTTCCACCCAGTCGCGACGGGTGCCCAGCACCTTTTCCGGATGCTCGGGCCAGATATCCTGGGAAGTGGCCGCGGTGAAGCCAATGCGGTCGTTAATGGCGCGCGCGTTCCACGGCTCGCCGACGCAAAAGCCGCTCATATTGCCGATGCGCATGTTCATCACCATCTGCGGCGGCGGCACCACGACGGTGCGCACATCGTTAAAGGGATCGATGCCGGCGCTCGCCAGCCAGTAGTAGAGCCACATGGCATGGGTGCCGGTGGGAAAGGTATGGGCGAAGGTGTAGCTGCCCGGCGCGCTGCGGTCGATCAGCCGTTTCAGCCCGCCGAGGTCGGTTACCCCTTTCTCCTGCAATTCACCGGAGAGGGTGATGGCCTGACCATTGCGGTTGAGGGTCATCAGATTAGCCATCGCCTGCGGCTTGCTGGCGATCCCCAGTTCAAGACCGTACAGCAGGCCGTAGAGAATATGCGCCGCGTCCAGCTCGCCGGCCACCAGCTTGTCGCGCACCGCCGCCCAGCTGGCTTCCTTACTCGCCACCAGGGTGATGCCATACTTTTTGTCAAACCCCTTCGCCGCGGCGATAGCCAGCGGCGCGCAATCGGTCAGCGGAATAAATCCGACCCGCACGCGGGTTTGCTCCGGTTTGTCCGATCCGCCGGCCCATGCGGCCTGCATCACCCCCGGCAGCAGCATCGCGCCGCCCAGCGCGGCCCCTGCCTGCAGCAAGCGCCGCCGGGAAATTGAAAACTTGTCGCTCATATCCGCTCCACCACGCGCAAAAAAAAAGCGTCCGACAGTGCATACGCACTGCAGGACGCCTTTATCCACGGACACCCGAACCGCCATTGGTTCGTTGTCCGGACTTTTATTCACTCAATAAGTAATGCAAACGGGATGCCAGCTTTGGCAATGGCGCGCTGGCGGGCTTTTTCCCAACGTTGGCCGGTTTTTCACGTAAAAGTGCACCGCCGGCAGGCAGAGAATGCCCATCGATTGTGCATCTACTCCTTTGGTGTTAGCGGCCAAATCGCCTTCACCATCAGCAGCGCGCGGGCTATCTCAACCATGCGCTGGTTTTTGTCCATGGCCATCTTGCGCAGCGTCTGCCAGGCCTGCTCCTCCTGCATTCCCTGGTGCGTCATCAGCAGGCTTTTCGCTTTTTCGATCAGCTTGCGTTCTTCGAGCGCGTCTTTCAGCGAGGCCAGCTGGCTGGAGAGCTGCTGTAGCTCATAGGCCTGCTGGCGCACCAGCGGCAGCAGCTGTTTATCCAGATGCGGCGTCAGAGTATCGACCTCCTCGCCGGCCAGCCAGCCAGGCGCGTCGTCCACTAACAGCGCGTCGGTGGCGTTCAGTAGATCGTCGATCAATTGCTCTTCCACTTCGCGCAGGTGTTCAAGCCGCTGGGTTTGCAGGCCAAACCAGCGCAGCGCCGTTTCCCCGCCGTCGGCGGCCGGCTGGCGGGTGCAGGCGATCCGCCGCAGCTGCTCAATGTCCAGGCCGGCCTGGCATTGGGTGATAAACAGCTGGACGGTCGCCGGGCTGCCCAGCGCCTGAAAGCTGTCGAAGCAGGGCTGCTGACCGTCAATACGGTCCACCAGCTGCTGGCGCAGGCTGTCGCTGAACTCGCCGCGGGTAAAGCCCAGAGCGCCCAGCGCGCGCTCCTGACCCACCAGCTCTTTACCCTGCATAAAGCTGTACAGCGCGACCATGCGGCCGGCCACCGGCGGATCGTCAATGCTGTCATTGAGCTGCGGGACGATATTCAGCAGATGGCGGATGACACGGCTGAACTGCTCCGTCGCGGCTTCCGCGGCAATCTGCCGGCGGGCGATCTGCTCACGCAGCGCCGGAAGCTGCAGCAGATCGCCAACCGCCCTGGCAATGCGCCAGCACAGCGCGCTGCCGGCGACCGTACGTGCCCGTTCGAGGCTGGCATAGAACAGCGCTAACCGCTCATCAACCAGCGCCCCGCCCGCCCGACACTCCGCCGCATACAGTTGGCCGCCCGAGCAAAGAAAAATATTCGACGCCCCGCGCTCACACTGCAGCATATGCACCAGCGCGCTGAGCTGGCTGGCCAGTTCTCCCAGTTGGCTAAGCTGCTGAAGCTGTTGTTTTTGCAGGCGACGCGCCAGCTGCAGCCAGGCCGTCTCATCGTGCGCGTGACCAGTCGTATTATTCATACCCCTCCTCCGGGTTAACGCTTTATACTGCGGTAAAGCAATAACCGTGCCTTTAAGAAGGAGTTTGTATGCAACGTATTGTGATTATCGCCAACGGCGCCGCCTATGGCAGCGAATCCCTGTTCAACAGCCTGCGCCTGGCCATTGCCCTGCGCGAGCAACAGTCCGACCTCGATCTCAAGCTGTTTCTGATGTCCGACGCCGTCACCGCCGGGCTGCGCGGGCAGAAGCCGGCGGAAGGATACAATGTGCAGCAGATGCTGGAGATCCTCACCGCCCAGCAGGTGCCGGTGAAGTTGTGCAAAACCTGCGCGGACGGCCGCGGCGTCAGCGCGCTACCGCTGATTGACGGCGTGGAGGTCGGTACTCTGGTTGAGCTGGCCCAGTGGACGCTGGCGGCAGATAAAGTGCTGACCTTCTGAATGTAGGCCGTCGAACGGGATGAAATGTCACGTATTGGCGCTTGAAGAGACAAAAAAAACGTTAGCTGAATGCTTTCAGGAACAACGTCATTTTTGTTTAATCTTTATCCCTTTTTTTGATCAAAATCAGCATCCCGGCCCGCGCCGTTTGGTGTGATGCACAGAGCAAAGTGTGAACAATATCACGCGAGGACTGGGTGGGCAGGATGCTGTAGCGGGACAGAAACGGGGTACAAAAATGGCGATGGTTAAAGCAAGTTTGACGTTATTTGGTGGTGACACACTGGTGGTGCGGTGTTCAGAGCGCTGCCATATTCATCTAATGAGCGCGAAGGTCCCGGGCGATAGCCATGCGGATATTCTGAGCGTGCAGGATCGGGATAGCGCCTATCTGACGGTGCCCTACAGCGGCACCTGGAACGTGCTTATCGACAGTCACAGCCAGTCACTGGAGCACTCCATCAGCTACGTGCCAGCCTGACAGTTACTATCAGAACATACGCCCGGCCGTGCCGGGCGTGAGATTCATGACAAACCTCATGCAATCATTGTGCTTGCAGATTGCACCAGAAAAATAACAGGGAAAATCAATTTATTGATTATCGGCTGATAACCACCAGTAAGGAAAAACCACGCTTTTTCCTTACTGGTCAGCAATCGGACGCCCGGCCATGCCGGGCGTTTTCTTTTGCGCGCGCTCAGGCCAGGCCCGGCGTCGGACTCTCGCCCAACAGCGCGCGTACGCTGGCCACCAGGTCATCGAGACTGGCGTCGTGCATCCCCAACTTGCTTAGCGCCTGTTCCAGCGAAAACAGATACTGGGCGTTGGTGCCGAGCGGCCCGCTGGCCCGGGCGATCAGCGGGGCGATAACCTGGGCGCTGGTATCCGGTTCAAACAGTGGGTGGCGCGGATCCATAATAAACACCAGGGCATTCACCGTCCGTCCGTCATCCAGCTCCAGCTTGCACCAGGTAGGCAGATAGCAGCCGGTGATCATCTCCCGCTTCCACAGCAGGGTCAGTTCTTCTTCCAGCGTGTCGTCAGGCAAACGATAGGCGACGCCGGTGGTTCGGCCGCCCTCTTTGAGAGCCAGCATGCGGCCCGGCTGGCAGGCGCTACCGCGCCCGGCGGTCAACCGCAGGCAAAACGCACGATGCCAGCCCGGCAGCGTCCCGGTGCAGGATTCGCGATAATTGAGCGCCGGGTTCCAGATAAGCGAACCGTAGCCAAAGATCCATACTGAGCCATCATCCGGGCGGCAGGCCAGCGTCGCCGCCAGCGAGGCTGCACGTTGTTCTGCCGACCAGAGTAGCGATTCCTCAATAGCGCCAAACGCTGTCTTACAATCCGCATTCATTAAGAAATCACGAGTTAACACTGTTTACTACCTCCGCCACTGCCCGCTTCCCGGCGTTCGTCTCATGCATCCGTCAATATTGCTGAAATATTATCCAGCTTTATCCTTCAATAAGCAATCAGCGGGGCGCTGGCAAGCATAAAAGCGGCGTCAGCAATTATTTTTTCTTATGCCACTTATCATCATCGCCTTTCTCGTAACTGTTCTTCACCGCCGCCCAGGCGACTTTGTGCGCCGTCTCTTCGCGGCTGGCGTCATCGCGCCGCTCATCTTTATCTTTATATTGATCCCAGGCGCTGTTAAACGCTTCTTTATAAATTTCCTGCGCATGAGCAGGCAGAACATGCTGAACGCTGTCGGGGAGTTCTTGTTTATTGCGATAGGGCATACTGACCTCCTGTTTGAGCATTAAATTTAAGTCTGGTACGCAAGCGGCTGGCTATCAAGGTCAAAATGAGTAGAAAAATTATTTTAGTAATTATCTGAATAGTAAGAACTAAATAGTGGTAAACATAAATTATAATAAACTAATCAAGATATCACTCGATACCCGTAAATTTAAGTAAAAAACCAGCGGTAATTTATCAAAATCTGTTACTTTACCGCCCTACGTTTTTATAATTATAACACCTGCATAAATGGAGATGGTTCATGACCCATGCACATGAGGCGGTAAAAACCCGCCATAAGGAGTCTTCCCTCGTCTTTCCGGTGCTGGCGCTGGCGGTGCTGTTTTTCTGGGGCAGCAGCCAGTCACTGCCAGTGGTTATCGCAATTAATATCCTCGCGCTGGTCGGTATTTTAAGCAGCGCCTTCAGCGTGGTCCGCCACGCCGACGTCCTCGCCCACCGCCTGGGCGAACCCTATGGCTCCCTGATCCTCAGTCTGTCGGTGGTTATCCTTGAGGTCAGTCTGATCTCCGCCTTAATGGCCACCGGCGACGCCGCGCCGACCCTGATGCGTGATACGCTCTACTCCATTATTATGATCGTCACCGGCGGTCTGGTCGGTTTCTCTCTGCTGCTGGGCGGGCGTAAATTTGCCACCCAATATATGAATCTGTTCGGCATTAAGCAGTATCTTATCGCCCTGTTTCCGCTGGCGATTATCGTGCTGGTGTTTCCGATGGCCCTGCCGGGCGCAAACTTCAGCACCGGGCAATCGCTGCTGGTGGCGGTGATCTCGGCGGCCATGTACGGCGTTTTCCTGCTGATTCAAACCAAAACCCATCAGAGTCTGTTTGTTTATGAGCATGAAGACGACAGCGACGATGACGACCCGCACCACGGTAAACCGTCTGCCCACAGCAGCGGGTGGCATACCGCCTGGCTGCTGGTGCACCTGGTGGCAGTGATCGCGGTCACCAAAATGAACGCCAATCCGCTGGAAACGCTGTTGACCAGCATGAACGCCCCGGTGGCCTTTACCGGCTTCCTGGTGGCCCTGCTGATCCTGTCGCCGGAAGGCCTTGGCGCCCTCAAAGCGGTGCTCAACAATCAGGTACAGCGGGCGATGAACCTGTTTTTCGGCTCCGTACTGGCCACCATCTCGCTGACGGTCCCGGTGGTCACCCTCATCGCCTTCCTGACCGGCAATGAGCTGCGCTTTGGCCTTGGCGCCCCGGAGATGGTGGTGATGGTCGCCTCGCTGGTGCTGTGCCATATCTCCTTCTCCACCGGGCGCACCAATGTGCTGAACGGCGCGGCCCACCTGGCGCTGTTCGCCGCCTATCTGATGACCATTTTCGCCTGACCCCGCTTACCCGCCCGGCGGAGTCCGGGCGAAAAAAAAGCCTGCCGGTGTTAACACCGGCAGGCTTTTTCAGTGATGCGGTCAGGCTTACTTGCTGGTATCCAGCTCGTCGAAGCTTTTCACCAGATCGTCAATCGCTTTCATCTGCTTGAGGAACGGCTCCAGTTTATCCAGCGGCAGCGCGGACGGGCCGTCGCATTTCGCGTGGTCCGGATCCGGATGCGCTTCGATAAACAGACCGGCGATACCTACCGCCATACCGGCGCGGGCCAGCTCGCTCACCTGCGCGCGGCGACCGCCGGAGGCAGCGCCAAACGGGTCGCGGCACTGCAGCGCGTGGGTGACGTCGAAGATAACCGGCGAGTTGTTGGAGGCTTTCTTCATCACGCCGAAGCCGAGCATATCCACGACCAGGTTGTCGTAACCGAAGTTAGCGCCGCGGTCGCAGAGGATCACTTTGTCGTTACCGCCTTCGATAAACTTATCGACGATATTGCCCATCTGACCCGGGCTGACGAACTGCGGCTTCTTGACGTTGATCACCGCCCCGGTTTTGGCCATCGCTTCCACCAGGTCAGTCTGGCGCGCGAGGAAGGCCGGAAGCTGGATCACGTCCACCACGTCAGCCACCGGCTGCGCCTGGCTGGCTTCATGAACGTCGGTGATGATTTTCACGCCAAAGGTCTGCTTCAGCTCCTGGAAAATCTTCATCCCTTCTTCCAGACCCGGACCACGATAGGAGTGGATGGAGGAACGGTTGGCTTTATCAAAGGAGGCTTTGAAGACGTAGGGGATGCCAAGCTTCTGCGTAACGGTGACGTAATGTTCACAGATGCGCATCGCCAGATCGCGCGACTCCAGCACGTTCATCCCGCCGAACAGCACGAACGGCAGGTCGTTCGCTACGTTGATATCACCAATGCTAACCACTTTTTGTTTCATAAGTTCGCCTTATCAGGGTGTAACCGGAATGGTTCCAGACTAATGCAATGTAATTTGTTTGTGCGAAATCGTGTTGATCTGCGCGCGGATCATCTCACTGATCGGATCCTCCGGGCACTGCTCAACGAAATAGCTCAGATCCAACAGCGCCACGTGATCGCAGTCCAACTGGGCGTATATCAGCCCGCGGTCGCGGATCTCATACGGATCTTCCGGGTTAAACTGCAGCAGCGCTTCGCTGGCGCGCAGAGCCAGCTCCATCTGCCGCTCTTCCATCAGCGCCGACTTCAGGGTGTCCAGCAGCTTGCGGATCACCTCGGCGTTATCCGCTTCGTCGAGATCTTCATTAAACAGTTCCGCCACCGGCCCGATGTTGCCCTTCAGCCATACCTCCAGGGTATGTTCGTCGAGGGTCTCGCCGTTAAACGGATTAATCAGCCACATCTCTTCGCTGGTTTCCGGATCCGCACGCAACAGCATTTGGGTCGGGAAGATCACCGGCACCACCGGCAGCGCCAGGCGCTGGGCGATCCACAGCAGGATCGCGCCTAACGACACCGCGCTCCCCTGACGGTTGACCAGCACTTTATCCAGCCATAACGCGTCGGAAAGACGATAAATGCCCTGCGACGCGCCAAAGCCCCACTCGTCGTAAAACAGCGCCAGCAGGCGTTCTATCTGGCGTTCCTGGTCCCACGACGGCGCAATCTCCTCCTGCGCGAGGCGCAGCAGCCGCTGCAGCTCTTCCTCGACAAAACGCGACGGAAAATCGTCGCGGACCTGTTCAGAAATGAGGACCATGCCATCACACAATGGCGCTTTGTTAAATTCGAAATCCGCTAATGACCCCATGCCCTACCCCAGTATCGGTATTCTTGTGATGGCGAGTTGAATGATAATAAACAACACCACCAGCGCCAGCAGGAACGCGATAAAACGGCTCTGCTGGCTGCGCGGACGACGGCGGCCCAGCGCGATAAAACCTAATGCGATGTAAATGATAACGCCAAACAGCTTTTCAGTCAGCCATGCGCCGTCTTCGGTGAACGGCAGGTAGTGCGTTATCGCCATTAAACCCGCACCGCTGAGAAACAGCAGCGTATCGCTGCAGTGCGGCGCAATTCGCACCCACCGCTGGTTCAGCAGCGGGCTCTGATGATACATCCACCAGTAACGTAAAACGAACAATCCTACCGACACCACCACGCTGGCGATGTGCAGGTAGAGGACAGCCGTGAATAAGTTCATCAGCCAACGTTCTCCATGTCGGGTAAACGTCCGAGAGTCAGACGTTCATTGTCGCCATAGTCGCGACAGGTCGCGACGTCGAGATAGCCCGCTTCGCGGAACAGGGCGCGAACCGCCTCGCCCTGGGTCCAGCCATGCTCCAGCAGCATCCAGCCGCCGGGCAGCAGATACTGCCGTCCCTCGCGGATAATCTGCGCCAGATCCGCCAGCCCCTGATCGGCAGCGACCAGCGCCGTCAACGGCTCAAAGCGCACATCGCCCTCGGCGAGATGCGGGTCGGCGGCGTCGATATAGGGTGGATTACTGACGATCATGGCAAAACGCTGCCCGGCCAGCGCGCTAAACCAGTCGCTTTGCCGTATCGTCACGTTAGCGATGTCCAGATGAGCGGCATTGCGCAATGCCAGCGCCACGGCGTCCGGCATCACATCCACCGCGGTGACCTCGCAATCCGGACGCTCGCTGGCCAGCGCCAGAGCAATGGCGCCGGTCCCGGTGCCGAGGTCGAGAATACGGCACGGCACGGCAGGCAGTCGCGCCAGCGCCTGCTCCACCAGACACTCGGTATCCGGTCGGGGGATCAGCGTCGCCGGGGAGACGAACAGCGGCAGCGACCAGAACTCACGCTGCCCAACCAGGTGGGCAATGGGTTCTCCGCGCTGACGTCGCTGCAGGAGCGCCTCCAGCGTCGTCGCCTCGTCAGCGGACAGCGTCGTTTCGCCGAAGGCCAAAATCCAGGTGCGCGCCCGGCCGGTAACATGTCCCAGCAGGATCTCGGCATCGCGTCGCGGGCTGTCGCTTTCACGCAGTCGGGCGATCGCCTGCTGCAGCCAGGCCTGAAAGGTCATCATTCCTGCTCGGACAGCGCCGCCAGCTGATCGGCCTGATATTCCTGAACAATTGGCTCAATCAGCATATCGAGTTTGCCTTCCATGGTTTCATCCAGACGATAAAGCGTCAGGTTGATGCGGTGGTCGGTCACGCGCCCCTGTGGGAAATTGTAAGTGCGGTTACGGTCGCTACGATCGCCGCTGCCCAGCAGGTTACGGCGCGTGGAGGCTTCCGCCTGCTGACGCTTGGCCACTTCGGCGGCGCGGATACGCGCCCCCAGCACTGACAACGCCTTGGCTTTGTTTTTATGTTGGGAACGTTCGTCCTGACACTCCACCACGATGCCGGTCGGCAGGTGAGTAATACGGATAGCCGAGTCGGTGGTGTTGACGTGCTGACCGCCCGCGCCGGAGGAGCGGAAAGTATCGATGCGCAGATCCGCCGGGTTAATGTCCGGCATTTCGGCTTCCGGCAGCTCCGGCATCACCGCCACGGTGCAGGCGGAGGTATGAATACGCCCCTGCGATTCGGTGGCCGGCACACGCTGCACGCGATGGCCGCCGGATTCAAATTTCAGCCGACCGTAAACGCCGTCGCCGCTGAATTTGGCGATCACCTCTTTGAAACCGCCGTGTTCACCTTCGTTGGCGCTGAGGATCTCCACCTGCCAGCGACGCGATTCCGCATAGCGGCTGTACATGCGGAACAGATCGCCGGCAAACAGCGCCGCTTCGTCACCGCCGGTTCCGGCGCGCACTTCCACGAAAGCGTTACGCTCGTCATCGGGATCTTTCGGCAACAGCAGCACCTGCAGCTGTTGCTCCAGCTGGTCGCCTTTTTCTTTGGCGTCACGCAGCTCTTCCTGCGCCATTTCGCGCATCTCCGGATCGTCGAGCATCATCTGCGCAGTTTCGATATCCTCCTGCACCTGACGCCAGTCGGTATAGCAGCGCGCCACATCGCTCAGTTGAGCATATTCCCGCGACAGCGCGCGGAATTTATCCTGATCGGCAATCGTCGCGGCATCGCCGAGCAGCGCCTGCACTTCTTCATGGCGCTCGTACAACGCTTCCAGTTTGGCAACAATAGAAGACTTCATAGGCGTGAATTCACCCTGTCCTGAAAATAAGAGAAAGGTGCGCTATTCCAGCCCGAGGCTGTTGCGCAGAATATGCAGGCGTTCGTCGTCCCCGTCACGGGCGGCCTGCTGAAGAGATTTGGTTGGCGCGTGGATCAGGCGGTTGGTCAGCTTGCGGGCCAGATCCTGCATAATTTCCTGGGCATCACCGCCCTGCTCCAGCGCGGCCAGCGCCTTCGCGGTCAGCTCCTCACGGACCTGCTCAGACTGAGAACGGTATTCGCGAATCGTCTCGCTGGCGCTCTGCGCGCGCAGCCAGGCCATAAATTCGCTGGTCTCCTGCTCGACGATCGATTCCGCCTGCACCGCCGCGGCTTTACGCTGCGCCAGGTTATGCTGAATGATGTTTTGCAGATCGTCGACGCTGTAGAGGTAGGCGTTGGCCAGCTTGCCGACCTCCGGTTCGACATCGCGCGGGACGGCGATATCCACCAGCAGCATCGGCTGGTTACGCCGCGCCTTGAGCGCGCGCTCCACCATACCTTTGCCGATAATCGGCAGCGGACTGGCGGTGGAGCTGATAATAATGTCGGCCTCTTTCAGCCGTTCGTCGATATCGCTGAGGGCAATCACCTCGGCGCCCACTTCGTCCGCAAGCGCCTGGGCGCGTTCGCGGGTGCGGTTGGCAATCACCATTTTGCGCACGTGATGTTCGCGAAGATGGCGCGCCACCAGTTCGATGGTTTCACCGGCGCCGACCAGTAACACGGTGACGCTGGAGAGCGATTCAAAGATTTGCCGCGCCAGGGTACAGGCGGCGAACGCGACGGAAACGGCGCTGGCGCCGATATCGGTTTCGGTACGCACACGCTTTGCCACCGAGAACGACTTCTGGAACATCCGCTCCAGTTCGCTGACGTTCAGATGACCGCGGCTGGAATCAGCAAACGCTTTTTTCACCTGGCCGAGGATCTGCGGCTCGCCCAGCACCAGCGAATCGAGGCCGCTGGCGACGCGCATCAGATGGCTGACGGCGTCATTATCCTGGTGCCAGTAGAGGCTCTTACGCAGGTCTTCTTCGTTGAGGCCGTGATAGTTGCACAGCCAGCGGATCAGCGCTTCCTGCAGATTGTCCTGCTCTTCGACGCTGAGATAGAGTTCCGTGCGGTTGCAGGTCGACAGCACTACCCCACCCTGCACCATCGGCTGAGCCAGCAAGCTCTCCAGCGCCTGATCGAGCGTTTCCGGCGAAAACGTCACGCGTTCTCGCAGGTCGACCGGCGCTGTTTTGTGATTGATGCCAAGAGCTAAAAGGGTCATTGTGAGGGAGTAGTACCAGCGTTGCTAAGGTTAGTCTGAGTGCATCATACAGGATGCGCGTAATCAATAAAAGAGAGGCTCCCCTTTTGGAGTAATAGCCAAAGCAAGACCGCCATTAACGTTAATTTTTTGATTTCAGACAACTTGAACGTAGACGCTATCACCCGGCGACGCTAGCATTAAGGGTTATAAATGTAACCTGCTACACAAATCGGCCCGCTATTCCCCTGCCGCCGTTTTTCCCTGTAGACATCAAGGATTTGTCATCATTATGAATCGACTGTTCCGCTTGCTGCCGCTGGCCAGCCTCGTCCTCACCGCCTGTTCTCTTCATACGCCGCAAGGGCCTGGCAAAAGCCCGGATTCGCCGCAGTGGCGTCAGCACCAGCAGGCTGTTCGCAGCCTCAACCAGTTCCAGACTCGCGGGGCGTTTGCCTATCTTTCCGATGAGCAAAAAGTCTATGCTCGCTTCTTCTGGCAACAGACCGGCCAGGACCGCTATCGCCTGCTGCTGACCAACCCGCTGGGCAGCACCGAGCTGTCGCTGACCGCGCAGCCAGGCAGCGTGCAGCTGATCGATAACAAAGGCCAGACCTACACCGCCTCCGATGCCGAAGAGATGATCGGCCGCCTGACCGGGATGCCGATCCCGCTGAACAGCCTGCGCCAGTGGATCATCGGCCTGCCGGGCGACGCCACCGACTATTCGCTGGACGATCAGTACCGTCTGCGTGAACTTAACTACACGCAAAATGGCAAAACCTGGCACGTCACCTACGGCGGCTACACCAGCGATACCCAGCCAGCCCTGCCGTCTAATGTCGAGCTGAACAATGGCGCTCAGCGCATCAAGCTGAAGATGGATAACTGGATCGTGAAATGATGAGCCGCTGGCCCTCTCCTGCAAAACTGAATCTGTTTTTATATATCACCGGCCAGCGGGCCGATGGTTACCATACCCTGCAGACGCTGTTTCAGTTTCTCGACTATGGCGACACCTTGACCATCGAACCGCGAACTGACGGTCAACTGCGCCTGCTGACGCCGGTGGCCGGCGTGCCGGACGAGGAGAACCTGATCGTTCGCGCCGCGCGTCTGCTGATGCGTGCCGCCAGCGAAAGCGACCGCCTTCCGGCGGGTAGCGGCGCCGATATCAGTGTCGACAAGCGCCTGCCGATGGGCGGCGGCCTGGGCGGCGGCTCATCCAATGCCGCCACCGTGCTGGTGGCGCTCAACCATCTCTGGGGCTGCGGTCTCTCGGAAGAGGAGCTGGCGACCCTGGGCCTTCAGCTGGGGGCCGATGTGCCGGTCTTCGTGCGCGGTCATGCCGCCTTTGCCGAAGGGGTCGGCGAAATTCTGACGCCGGTGGAGCCCGAGGAAAAATGGTACCTGGTGGCGCACCCGGGGGTCAGTATTCCGACGCCAGTCATTTTTCGCGATCCGGAGCTACCACGAAATACCCCGCGCCGGTCAATTAATACGTTATTAAATTGTGAATTCAGCAACGATTGCGAGCTTATCGCAAGAAAACGTTTTCGCGAGGTTGATGCAGCGCTTTCCTGGCTGTTAGAATATGCGCCGTCACGCCTGACCGGCACAGGGGCCTGTGTGTTTGCTGAATTTAACACCGAATCCGCTGCCCGTCAGGTGCTGGACACTGCCCCGGCATGGCTAAACGGCTTTGTGGCGCGCGGAGTTAACCTTTCGCCGCTCAAGCAGGCCCTGCTCTGAATCCTGCGCCGTGATGGCGCAACGATGACGAGTCAACCGGGGAAATTGAGTTACGGTGACAACGTCACCCTGTTCCAGACGTTGCATCGTGCTCTTTAAATACACCGACTGGATCGAATGGCGCCAGCCCGCACATTATTGGCCCACTCATCCACCACTGGACGCATGCCTGAGGTTCTTCTCGTGCCTGATATGAAGCTTTTTGCTGGTAACGCCACCCCGGAACTAGCACAACGTATTGCCAACCGCCTGTACACTTCTCTTGGCGACGCCGCTGTAGGTCGTTTTAGCGACGGCGAAGTCAGCGTACAAATCAATGAAAACGTACGCGGTGGTGATATTTTCATCATCCAGTCCACTTGTGCTCCCACCAATGACAACCTGATGGAACTGGTTGTTATGGTTGATGCTCTGCGTCGTGCTTCGGCAGGTCGTATCACCGCCGTTATCCCTTACTTCGGTTATGCTCGCCAGGACCGTCGTGTTCGTTCTGCTCGTGTGCCAATCACCGCGAAAGTGGTGGCAGATTTCCTGTCCAGCGTCGGCGTTGACCGCGTGCTGACCGTTGACCTGCACGCAGAACAGATCCAGGGCTTCTTCGATGTGCCAGTTGATAACGTGTTCGGCAGCCCAATCCTGCTGGAAGATATGCTGCAGCTGAACCTGGACAACCCGATTGTGGTTTCTCCGGACATCGGCGGCGTCGTGCGTGCCCGCGCTATCGCTAAACTGCTGAATGATACCGATATGGCTATCATCGACAAGCGCCGTCCGCGCGCCAACGTCTCCCAGGTGATGCATATCATCGGCGACGTGGCTGGTCGTGACTGCGTGATGGTCGACGATATGATCGACACCGGCGGCACCCTGTGTAAAGCGGCAGAAGCGCTGAAAGAGCGTGGCGCGAAACGCGTATTCGCTTACGCAACGCACCCGATCTTCTCCGGTAACGCTATCCAGAACATCAAAAACTCTGTGATTGATGAATTTGTCGTTTGCGATACCATTCCGCTGGCACCCGAAATTAAAGCGCTGGATAAAGTGCGTACTCTGACGCTCTCCGGTATGCTGGCTGAAGCTATTCGCCGTATCAGCAATGAAGAATCTATCTCTGCTATGTTCGAACATTAATCGAGCCGAGCATAAAAACCCGCTGCGGCGGGTTTTTTTGTCTCTGAATTTTTAATTCTTCCACAAAATCATTCGGCATGCGTCAAGGCGGCAAGTGAATGAATCCCCGGGAGCGTACAGGCAGTACGTGACCGGGGTAAATGAACGCAGCCAACACAGAGGCATCCCGAAGGATGACGTGGAAATGACCAATGCCTCCTTCACCTGCCATTTAGTTGACAGATGATGCGCTCATGGATGAAACATTATTGTGAACAGATTATTTTCCTCACATGTGATGCCTTTCCGCGCCCTCATCGACGCTTGTTGGAAAGAAAAGTACACCACCGCCCGCTTTACCCGCGATCTGATCGCCGGGATCACCGTCGGGATCATTGCGATTCCGCTGGCGATGGCGCTGGCGATTGGCAGCGGTGTGCCGCCGCAGTACGGCCTCTATACCTCAGCGGTGGCAGGGATTGTGATCGCCTTAACCGGCGGGTCGCGCTTTAGCGTTTCCGGCCCGACCGCTGCCTTTGTGGTGATCCTCTATCCGGTTTCCCAGCAGTTTGGTCTGGCGGGGCTACTGGTGGCGACGCTGATGTCGGGGATCTTTTTAATTCTCTTTGGTCTGGCGCGCTTTGGCCGTCTGATCGAATATATCCCGCTGTCGGTCACCCTCGGTTTCACCTCCGGGATCGGTATCACCATCGGTACCATGCAGATTAAAGATTTCCTCGGCCTGCAGATGCCCCATGTGCCGGAGCATTACCTGCAGAAAGTGGCGGCGCTGGCGATGGCCCTGCCAACGATTAACCCCGGCGATGCCGCCATCGGCGTCGTCACCCTTGGCACCTTGATCCTCTGGCCGCGGCTGGGTATCCGTCTGCCGGGCCACCTTCCGGCGCTGCTGGCTGGCTGCGCGGTGATGCTGGTGGTTAATTTGCTCGGCGGCGATGTCGCCACAATTGGCTCGCAGTTCCACTATCAGCTGGCAGACGGCACTCAGGGCAACGGTATTCCACAGCTGCTGCCGCAGCTGGTACTCCCCTGGGATATGCCGGGCTCAAACTTTACCCTGAGCTGGGCCTCGCTGCAGGCCCTGCTGCCTGCCGCCTTCTCCATGGCGATGCTCGGCGCCATTGAGTCTCTGCTGTGCGCGGTGGTGCTCGATGGCATGACCGGTACCAAGCATAAAGCCAATAGCGAGCTGATTGGCCAGGGGCTGGGCAACATCGTTGCGCCGTTCTTCGGCGGGATCACTGCCACCGCGGCGATTGCCCGCTCGGCGGCGAACGTCCGCGCCGGCGCCACATCGCCGGTTGCCGCCGTGATCCACGCCCTGCTGGTGATCCTGGCGCTGCTGATCCTCGCCCCGCTGCTCTCCTGGCTGCCGCTGTCGGCGATGGCCGCCCTGCTGCTGATGGTGGCATGGAATATGAGCGAGGCGCATAAAGTGATCAACCTGCTGCGCCACGCACCGAAAGACGACATCGTGGTGATGCTGATGTGCATGTCGCTGACGGTGCTGTTTGATATGGTGATTGCCATCAGCGTCGGGATCGTGCTGGCCTCGCTGTTGTTTATGCGCCGTATCGCGCGCATGACCCATCTGGCGCCGGTCAACGTCGAGGTGCCAGACGATGTGCTGGTGCTGCGGGTGATTGGGCCGCTGTTCTTTGCCGCCGCCGAAGGCTTGTTCAACGACCTGGAGACCCGGATCGCCGGCAAGCGCATCGTGGTGCTGAAATGGGACGCGGTGCCGGTTCTCGACGCCGGTGGTCTGGATGCCTTCCAGCGCTTTGTGAACAAGCTGCCGGAAGGCTGTGAATTGCGCGTATCTAACCTCGAGTTTCAGCCGCTGCGCACGTTAGCGCGCGCCGGCGTCAAGCCGCTGCCCGGACGCCTGAGCTTCTACCCCGATCGTCAGGCCGCGCTGGCTGACCTGTGATCACCCGGCGGCAGGCCCCTGCGCCTGCCGCATCAAGGCTCCGGTCGCCTGCTGCAGCCAGCTCAGCACCGCCGGCGTCATCCAGGTGCCCTTCATCAAATGCGGCTCCTGCTCCATTGCCCGACGAAACTTCTGCAACGTCTGCGGCCGGGTACCGGCATAGGACTGAAACAGTTCAAGCCACGCCCGGGCCAGCGCCTGACCCGACGCCGAGTCCGGCGCTACGCCCTCCCGGCACGCCTGATGCAGCTTCGCCACCAGCGCAGGCCACTCCTGTAGCCGGTCGAAATAGTGCCGGCGGGTGAACGCCATCTCCTCGTCGTCGAGGTAACGCGCCCAGATGGCCAGTTTGCTTTCGGCAAAGGCCTCGGTGATAAAGGCGATGATGGCCGGGGTGACGCCAGTCTGTTCAACCATTTGCGGCTCGGCGGCATGCATCTCGTTCAGGCGGGTCAGAAACTCCGGGCGCCCTGCCGTATCCTGCTCCAGGCGCTCCATCCAGCGCGTCGCCAGACTCATCGCCTGCGGGCTGTCCGTCGGGCAGCCGCTCGCCATCAGCGTCTGCACCTCCTCTGTTAGCTCGCGCCACGCCTGCGCGCGCTGTTCATCCTGTGCCGCAAACGGCAGCGCGGCTAACTCCTGTTGACTAAACCAACGATCGTACATTTTCATTAACTCCAGCGTCTGTAGCCAGGACTCCAGATCGGGTTCATTGCCGCCCGCCAGCGCCTCGCGCAGCACCAACAGCCGGTCGCGCAGCCTGCCGACATCGCGCAATTGGGCGTTGAGCGTCTCTATCTGCTGCGTCAGCAGCTCGGGTAGCGACAGCGTTTGCCGATCGAGATAGTCCTTGATGGTGGCGAGCGTCAGCCCGGCCTGCGCCAGCGCCTTTATCATATGCAGGCGCTGAACCGCGGACAGGTTATAGAGCCGATAGCCCGCCTCGCTTCTGGCCGAAGGCGTTAACAGCCCCGTCTGTTCATAATGATGCAGCGTACGCACCGTCATTCCGGCGCGCTTCGCCAGCTCTCCCACCTGAATTAACATGACTGCTCCTCTCTGTGGCCAGGTCCGCTACTCTGCTGCCTCACGTAACGTTAGGGTCAAGCGAAAACCTCATTTGCTATTCATTTTGGCAGCAACCTTAGCAGCACGGAGGTCAGGACGGAATGGGGTCGTATGGTGATGGGGAAAAGAGGAGGAAATAACGAGAGTCACAGGAAAACGCATCGGCCTTCAGGGGCCGATGCGGGAAATCATGCTACGGTTAGCTGTGGCGATGCTGATTACGACGGCAGCGTTTATCATAGTGGCGCACCCACCAGTAGCGGTCGCTGACCTGCTCGTGGCCGCCAATACGGGCACCGGCCAGCCAGAGCACGGCGCCAACGAAGATGCTTAAGATTGCGCCATGTGCAAAGAATTGCGGCAGGTTAAGCTGCGGAAGCTGGTTCAGAATGGAGTAACCTACCCCCACAACCATCACCACCAACCCTAACCCCATGAGTACGTTACCGAGTAACGAAGCGTTTTTGCGTTTCATGTGTCACCTCCGGACTTTGGGTTGCCAGGGAATATCCCCAAATCTTATAGGTGTAGTATAGACAGGGTCCCTGCCCTAGAGTGCGCCCACGATCACATTAGTGAACACCGATTAGACAAATATTTACAAATAAGCCTCTGAACAATATCAAATTCTAATGATTCAGGTGGGTAATCATCAATGCTGGTATTGTCTCGTGGGCAGAACTTTGTCAAGCGCGCCCGCAGACAGTACACTACGCGGCAGAGAATGCCCCATGCAGGAAAGAAAACGTGACCATTAAACTGATTGTCGGCCTGGCCAACCCCGGTGCGGAATATGCCGCCACCCGGCACAACGCTGGCGCCTGGTATGTAGATTTACTGGCGGATCGCCATCGTGCGCCGCTGCGCGAAGAGAGCAAGTTCTTCGGCTACACCTCGCGCATCAATCTGGCGGGCGAAGACGTTCGCCTGCTGGTTCCTACGACGTTTATGAACCTCAGCGGTAAAGCAGTGGCTGCAATGGCGACCTTTTATCGCATTAACCCGGATGAAATTCTGGTCGCCCATGATGAGCTGGATTTGCCGCCCGGGGTGGCGAAATTCAAGCTTGGCGGTGGCCATGGCGGCCACAACGGCCTGAAGGACATCATCAGTAAGCTCGGCAATAACCCGAACTTTCACCGCTTACGCGTCGGGATCGGCCATCCGGGTGACAAAAACAAGGTTGTCGGCTTTGTACTCGGCAAACCGCCGGCCAGCGAGCAGAAACTGATTGATGATGCTGTCGACGAAGCGGCGCGCTGCACCGAAATCTGGTTAAAGGACGGGCTGACCAAAGCCACCAACCGCTTACATTCCTTTAAGGCGCAATAAGCCGTTGTCGTGCGGCATTTTTGCCGCGCACCGTGTATAATAGGCAAAGCTATTCAATTTTCTGCAATCTGTTGCTTATAACAGATTGATTATCCAAAGATTAAGGTGATTTAAATCATGGGATTCAAATGCGGTATCGTCGGTTTGCCCAACGTCGGCAAATCCACCCTGTTCAATGCGCTCACCAAAGCGGGTATTGAAGCGGCCAACTTCCCCTTCTGTACCATTGAGCCGAACACCGGTGTCGTACCGATGCCCGATCCGCGTCTGGACAAGCTGGCTGAAATCGTCAAACCGCAGCGCATCCTGCCGACGACGATGGAATTCGTTGATATCGCGGGCCTGGTGAAAGGCGCGTCCAAAGGTGAAGGTCTCGGCAACCAGTTTCTGACCAACATCCGTGAAACCGAAGCCATCGGCCACGTAGTTCGCTGCTTTGAAAATGACAACATTATCCACGTTAACAACAAAGTGGATCCGGCTGACGACATCGACGTTATCAACACCGAGCTGGCACTCTCCGATCTGGACACCTGCGAGCGCGCTATCCACCGTGTGCAGAAGAAAGCTAAAGGCGGCGATAAAGACGCTAAAGCTGAGCTGGCGGCGCTGGAAAAATGCCTGCCGCAGCTGGAAAATGCCGGCATGCTGCGTTCACTGAAAAACCTGACCGACGAAGACAAAGCAGCGATTAAATACCTCAGTTTCCTGACGCTGAAGCCGACCATGTATATCGCCAACGTCAATGAAGACGGTTTTGAGAATAACCCTTATCTCGATAAAGTCCGTGAAATTGCCGCCGCCGAAGGTTCTGTGGTCGTCGCCGTTTGCGCCGCCGTTGAGTCCGATATTGCCGAGCTGGACGACGCTGACCGCGACGAGTTTATGGCCGAGCTGGGTCTCGAAGAGCCAGGCCTCAACCGCGTGATCCGCGCCGGTTACGAGCTGCTGAATCTGCAGACCTACTTCACCGCTGGGGTGAAGGAAGTTCGCGCATGGACCATCCCGGTCGGGGCAACCGCGCCGCAGGCAGCCGGTAAGATCCACACTGACTTCGAAAAAGGTTTTATCCGCGCGCAGACCATCGCCTATGAAGACTTTATTACCTACAAAGGCGAACAGGGTGCAAAAGAAGCCGGTAAAATGCGTGCTGAAGGTAAAGACTACATCGTGAAAGATGGCGATGTGATGAACTTCCTGTTCAACGTCTGATCCCGCTGGCTGGCGTTTTCGCCACCATCGCGCCATAAAAAATCCACGCAGCGGCGTGGATTTTTTTTACCCGGACGACACGCTACTCCACAATATGGGTCTCTTCAGCCGCCTCATAGCCATCAACGATCTGCACAATTTTCTTTAATTCGCCCTCGATGAAAGCCGGGGTGGCGCTTTCCCCTGAGGCCGGGTGATGAAGCTCGACCGAGATGCCGCTGGCGGCATTGGTCAGTGACAGGCTGATCTCCTGCTGGCTCGCTGCGGACGATGGTCGCCCGATTTGCTGCACGATGGCCGCCGCCGCCGCGCGCGTATCAACGTCTGCGAGATGCCCCCACCTCATTTCAACATGTCCCTGCTGCCCTGCCTTTATCACCTGCAGCGTATAGCCGCTTCTTGCCGTTGCCATGTCTTTTCCTCCGGTTTCGTTGCCCGGGCGTCACATTATCAGCCCGGTTTTATCAGCAAAGTTCGTTCACGTGCGCCTTGCCGTTAATGACTCTTTTCCACATAGGTCTGCATGTTTTCTTTGGTCACTAACTCAAACGGGATCCAGACATGAGACTCGACCTTTTCTCCTTTAATCAGCTTCAGCGCTACCGCTAAGGCCGTTTTGCCCTGACCGACGGCGTCCTGGAAGACCGTCACCTGGATCTTATCGCTGGCCAGGGCTTTCAGCCCGTCCGGCGTGGCGTCGATCCCACCGATCAACAGCTTCTTCTGGCTCTTCTCCAGCGCCATCGCCGCGCCAATCGCCATCTCGTCGTTGTTCGCCGCCACAATATCAATCGCTTCCCCGTTGCCTGTCCAGTTCTGCATCAGATCCATTCCCTCGCTGCGGGAATAGTTGGCCGGCTGTTTCTGCACCACTTTCATTGCCGGATACTTGGCCACCACCTGCTCCACGTCTTTGGTGCGCTGCAGCGCGCCGGCGTCAGTGAGATTGCCGATCATGATGGCGACATTGCCTTTGTAGTTCGCCAGCTTCGCCAGCGCCTCCATCTGCAATGTGCCGGACTCCCGCTCGTCCGAACCGACAAACACCACGCCAGGCGGTAACGTTTTATCCCCCGGCGTCCGGTTCACATACACCAGCGGCATTTTGGCCTGCTGTGCCATCTTCGTCAGCTGCGGGGTGCTGGCGGAGTCCACCGGGTCGACGATGATCGCGTCCACGCCGGAGGCGATAAAGCTCTGCACCTGATCGGCCTGACGTCCGGTGTCGCCGCGGGCGTCTTCAAACTGCACGTCGACGTGGCGGGCTTGAGCTTCTTTCTCAATGGACTGGCGGATAATGGTGAGAAAGTTTTGATCGAAGTAGGCCATTGAGACGCCGATCTTCTCCGCCAAAGCCGAGGCGGAACAGGCCAGTAACCCCACTAACAGGATGATTTTACAGTGCTTCATAGCATGCCCTCAGAGGTTGAAATAAAATTTTCAATATAAACACAAATGGTATATTTAAATCATTTTCAGACTACGAAGGGCGTTCGGTTCTTGCAATCATGATGTAAAGAAAATGTTGCCATGCGCACACTTTATTTCACCGCCTCACTCACTGAGGGCTTACCGGTAGGGGGATCTCAGCGGGCGGCGACTGCTTTCGCTTCAGCAGGGCATACTCCACGATCAGTTGTTGCAGATGCAGCTCCGCGAGGCTTCCCCGGGCGGCGGGCCAGGGTTGCTCAACGGGAAGCACGGCCAGCTGGCGTAGCTCCTCCTCCAGCGGAACGGCGCGGTTAAACGACTGCATGATGGCAAACACTGCGGTTTTCAGTTCGCTCACCGTGAGGTATCTCCCCTTCTGCTCGTCGAGGGCATTGAGCTGGCCGGCGAGCCGCTGCAGCTGCTGCATTCCCTCGGACCAGCCGGTGAGGTTTTCCGCGGGCAGTGCGGCAGCGCTCAACTGCTGCCGCCACTGCTGCGCCAGCGGTTGTGCTTGATCCGGCCAGCGACTCAGGGCCTGCCGGACCAGCTGGTCGCCGTAGCTTACCGCCCAGTCCGGCGCCAGGCGGGCGAGCTCGCCAAGCTGGCGCTGCGTCTGAGGCAGATCCACCGGCATCAGGGGAGATGCCCCCGGCAGGCCCGGTATCACATTTTGGGTCACCGAAATGGGCGGTAAATCGGACTGACGCAACGCCAGCCATCCACCGACGGCGATGCCCGTCACCGCCAGCATGGTGACCATCCCGGCGACAAACGGCTTCCAGCGCGGCGCGGTTGCCGGAGAAGACGCCACCACTGGCGCGGGCCGCTTTGCAGGTAAAGGCGGCGCCAGCGGCTCAGCCTTTGGTCTACGTTTTAGTTCTGGCACTGGTTCAACCTTCGCCGCATCCTCTTCGCTGACCAGAGCGCCGGGAAGTTCCGCGTCAGACACCGCCACCGGCGGCGCGGTGGGGAGCGCTGGCGCAGGGTCGAGATTCTCGAAGCGGCTTACCGTGCTGTGCAACAGCGCCCGCAGGTCGCTCAGCGAGTTTTCAGGCGCGATCTCAAGGCGCTGGAGCACTGCGTCGAAGCTTTGCAGCGAACGTTCAGCCTGACCAAGCGATTCGAGATCCGCCGGGGCGAGACTCAGAGTGCGGATCACCTGCCGCAGCCGCTTGCTCAGGGTGCGGAAGATCTCTGTCCGGGCCGGGAGCGCCTGCGGCCACAGGTTTTTACCCTGGTGGGCCAGCAGCGACTCCATTAGCGACAGCCCCTCGTGGATCCCTGCCAGCCCGCCCAGCCTGGCGCGGGCCAGCGTATACCAGGCGACAGTCTGCAGATCCGCGCCGTGATGCTCCAGCAGCGAGCGGGCAAGCTGCTCGGCATACGGCCAGTTAATATCCGGCCGCGCCGGGTGGCTGAGCTTGTTCATTTCCGCACGCAGGGCAATAAAATCAGCCAGCGTGCGCGGGTCGCCACCGGTTTTATAGTGGCGTTCGTCGTGTGTTGTCATCATGATGTCTTTCAGCGAGAGTTTAGAGGGCGGAGCGGGCGTCAAGATACTGCTGGCGTTTGAGGTGGCGGATCAACACCCTGCCCTCGGGCATAAACTCTGTGCCGTAACGCACCAGGCCAATATCCTTCAGCTCCGCATCAATGGCATAGCGCAGTTCGCCGGGCGCATGCTGATCGAGCATCACCACCGCGATCCGCTGCAGGCGCGGTTCGTATTTCAGCAACACCGCCGATAACGTGCTCATCAGCTGATGCGCCGACGCCGGCATCCCCTGGAGGATAGCGGTCATATCCGGCAGGCCGTAGTCCGGCAGATGCGCCAGCGTTCCAGCCCGACAGTTGAGGATGCGCTGCATGTTATCGAGCACCGACAGGATGACCTGATCCGTTTCGCTGACAGTATTCAGGTCAAGCCCGCCGGCGAAGTTGCCGTACAGGATGTCATACAGGGAGGGACGAGGCATTTTCACTTCTCCTTAAGCGGGTGCAGCGTCAGTTGATTTTGGCTGGCTTCGATAATGCGCGGCCTCGCCGGGTCATGATCGTCCCGGGTGAGTACCAGCCGCCAGCTGTTTTGCGTCAGATGGAAACATCATGTTATTTTTCACTGGCTACTTATCATAAAGGGAAAAATTAGGAGCTGGTAATATCCAGGGGTAAATAATATCTGAATTCAAATCTTACCGTCGTTCATTACCCACGAGAAGGCTGCTAAAAAGAAAATTCATCATATCCTCTCTTTTAATTCCCCATTGAATTTAATTAGCAAATTAATCCCTCCGTCAGGCTTATTTATATTGATCTTAAATATAAATAATAATAAAAATATCATCGCAATCGATATACCTTCATTAGCGCCGAGGCCAAAGCCTCCCCCGGCATCAGAGAGATGCCCGGAGGAGTGCCCCGCCCCACCCGGCCATTGCCAGGCGCTGAATTACCCCGTATTTTGGTTTTCCGCTCCGCTGTGGGCGGGTATCAGGGCGAACGAGAGAGAGAAAATGAAACCGCTATTTGTCTATGGGACGCTCTGTCCCGGTCGCAGCAATGCGCACATTCTGGAGGCGATCGGGGGCGAGTGGCGTCCCGGCTACGTCACTGGCACCTTTTACGCGCGCGGCTGGGGCGCAGCCGCCGATTTTCCGGGGATCGTCCTCAACGCTCACGGCCCACGGGTCAACGGCTATCTGTTCCTGTCCGATCGTCTGGCGGCGCACTGGCCCATGCTGGACGACTTTGAGGAGGGGTACGATCGGGTGCCGGTGGAGGTGACCACCGACGATGGACAACAGGTCAGCGCCTGGATTTATCAGCTTCAGCCCCGGGAGTAATCCCCGCCGCGAACGCGCTGTACAATACAGCAGCCCAGCGCGTTCACGGCTTTGCGGTCAGTCCGCCAGGCTTTCCGCCACTGGAGTCACCAGCGCCTTCTTCTCAGCCCAGCAGGCAACGTTATCGAGCACCAGTTGCGCCATCGCCGCGCGGGTACTCCAGGTGGCGCTGGCCATATGCGGTGTGACGACCACATTACTGCGCTGCAGCAGCCCGGCCGGTACCGCCGGTTCATGGCTGAAGACATCCAGCCCCGCCCCGGCGATAATCCCGCTCTCCAGCGCGGCAACCAGCGCGGGCTCATCAATCACGCTGCCGCGCGAGATATTGATGAGGATCCCTTTCTCCCCCAGCGCCGCCAGCACCGGCTGGTTAATGAGCCCCTGGTTTGCCGCCGTTCCCGGCGTGCAGATAACCAGAAAATCACTCTCCGCGGCCAGGGTCAGCAGATCTTCCCGCCAGGCATAATTTAGCGCCGGGAGACGCTTGCGGTCATGATAAGCAATCTGCATGGCGAACCCCTCGCAGCGCCGGGCGATGGCCTGGCCGATGCGCCCCATGCCCACGATGCCGACCCGCGAACCGGAGACTTTTTGCGTCCACGGAAAACCGCCCGCCGCCCACTCGCCCGCTTCGATAAACTTGTGGGCGGCGACGATCTGCCGCGAGGTCGCCAGCATCAGGCCCAGCGCCAGATCCGCCACATCGTCGGTTAACACCCCCGGCGTATGGCTGACCCGCACCTGGTGCTCAGCGGCCGCCTGCACATCCACGCCGTCATAGCCGACGCCAAAGACGGCGATCAGCTCCAGCGCGGGCAGGCTGGCGATCAGCTCTCGCGTCACGGTGGCTTCGCCGTTGGTGATGAGCATGGTAAAGGTGCCAGCCAGCGCGCGAAAGTCGGCATCGGTGAGTGCGGTCAGCTCCACGAGGTGATAGCGTCGCGCCAGTTCCGCAGTCAGGGCATCCGGGAGCGAAGCCTGTTTTAACACGTTCAGTTTCATAGCTTATCTTCTTTCAGAGTGTGGAAGGCGGAGGGTTTCTGGCCGCTCCGGGAGACGATGATGCCGATAATCCCGCCAAGGGCCAGCGCCACGGCGACGATCAGCAGTCCGGAGTGATAGCTGTTGGTCAGGTCCTTAATCTTCCCGAGCAGCGGCGGCAAGCCTAAGCCGACAAAATTGGCGATGGTGTTGATAAATGCAATGGAGGCCGCGGCCGCCACGCCCGCCAGCTTCTCGGTGGTCACCGCCCAGAACACCGGCGTTAGCGCGAAATTAAAGCCCACGGTGAGCACCAGCAGCAGATAGGCAACCAGCAGGTTGCCGGCATAGATGGCGACAGCCAGCGAGAGACCGGCCAGAATCAGCGGCAATCCCATATGCCATGCCCGCTCGCCGGTCAGATCCGAATGACGGCCATTGAGGTACATAAACAGGCAGGCGAAAATAAACGGCACCGCGGACAGCAGACTAATAATCACATCGCTCTGCTCGCTGACCATACTTTTGAGGATCAGCGGTAAGAAAAGCGTGATGCCGATGGAGCCGAACGCCTGCAGAAACCAGACCAGACTCAGCAGGAGTACCACTTTATTTTTCAGCGCACTGAACCAGGAGGCGTGTTGATTGACTACCGCGCCGCGGTTATCAGCGGCAATCTGCGCCGTCAGCCAGCCTTTCTCCGCCTCAGAGAGCCATGCCGCCTTTTGCGGGCTGGAAGGTAGCAGCCAGAGCACCAGCGCCCCCAGCACGATGGCGGGAACCCCTTCAATGGCGAACAACCAGCGCCAGCCGGCGACATCGGCAATGCCATGCATATTTAAAATCAGCCCCGAGACGGGCAGCCCGATGATCGACGCCAGCACCGATCCCATATAAAAGAACGACATCGCCCGCGCCCGGTTGCGCTTCGGAAACCAGCAGGAGATATAGTAAATAATCCCTGGGGTGAATCCCGCCTCCGCCATGCCGAGTAAAAAACGCATAATATAGAGCTGGGTCGGCGTCTGGACGAACGCCATGCCGGCGCTCACCATTCCCCAGGTGATCATTATTCTGGCGATCCAGATCCGCGCCCCCACCCGGGTCATGATCAGGTTGCTGGGAATTTCGAAAATAATATAGGAAATATAAAACATGCCGACCCCAAGGCCGTACATGCTGGCCGTTAATCCCAGATCGGCGTTCATTTGCAGCGCGGCAATGGAAATATTGGTTTTATCAAGATTGGCGACAAAATAGCAGATAATAATAAAGGGGATGATTTTGCTGTTTAGCTTTTTTAATGTAGAAGTACAGAGTTCAATGCTCATAATAATAACCCCATGACTTTGCCTCGGGCAGGGGAAGACCGCCCGCGCCAGGCAAAGATTGATATTAAGAATCGCAGCAGGTATTAACCGGGGACTACCACTCGGCGACCACGCCATCGGCAAGGCGCCAGACGGGGTTCCGCCAGTCAGGAGCGCGTCGGCTCATCTCAATCACTTTCTCTTCGTCGATATCGACCCCCAGCCCCGGCTTCATTAACGGCTTAAAGTACCCCCCCTCCATATTGAAATCGGCTTTGTTTTTCACGAAGTCGAGTAACTCGGCGCCCTGGTTATAGTGGATCCCCATGCTCTGCTCCTGGAAGACAGCGTTGTAGGAAACAAAGTCCACGTGCAGACAGGCGGCCAGCGCGATGGGGCCTAACGGGCAGTGCGGAGCCAGCGACACGTCCGCCGCTTCCGCCATACCGGCGATTTTGAAGCATTCGGTGATGCCGCCAGCGTGAGAGAGATCGGGCTGCAGAATAGCCAGGCCGCCGGCCTCCAGCACCCGCTTGAACTCAAAGCGCGAGAACATGCGCTCGCCGGCGGCCAGCGGGATCGCGGTTTGCGCCGCCAGCCGCGGGTAGTACTCCGCCTGCTCGGCCAGCACCGGCTCTTCGATAAACAGCGGCCGATAGGGTTCCAGCTCTTTAATCAGCAGTTTCGCCATCGGCGCGCTGACGCGGCCATGAAAATCGAGGCCAAATTCAATGTCGTTGCCAAATGCTTCGCGGATCTGCGCCACCGTGTTCACCGCCGCATCCACCGTGCGCGAACTGTCAATCATCCCCATTTCCTGACAGCCGTTGAGTTTGAAGGTATCAAACCCCATACCGCGCAGCGTGTTAATCCCGGCAATGACCTCGGCAGGTCTGTCTCCTCCCACCCAGCTGTAGGCTTTGATTTTATCGCGCACCAGGCCGCCCAGCAGCTGCCAGACCGGCGCATTCAACGCCTTCCCTTTGATGTCCCACAGCGCCTGGTCAATACCGGCGATCGCGCTCATCAGGATCGGCCCGCCGCGATAAAAGCCGGCGCGGTACATGACCTGCCACAGATCGTTGATCCGCGCCGGATCCTGGCCAATCAGATAGTCCCCCAGCTCATGTACCGCCGCCTCCACGGTGCGCGCCCGGCCTTCGACAATCGGCTCGCCCCAGCCGACTATCCCCTCGTCGGTTTCAATCTTGAGGAACATCCAGCGCGGGGGTAAACGCCAGGTGGTCAGTTTGGTTATTTTCATTTCACAGCCTCTTGATACGCCCTAACAAATGCGGCGGCCTGCTCTGCGGTCCGCGCTACCGGCTGACCGGCGCGATAGAGATCGCTGCCCAGCCCTGCGCCCGCACAACCGGCCTCGATCCATTGCGCCAGGTTTTCCGGCGTGACGCCGCCGACGGCAAATACCGGCACCGACGCGGGCAAAACCGCTTTCAGCGCCCTGATGTAGTCGGGGCCAAACGCCGAAGAGGGAAAAATCTTCAGCGCCTGCGCCCCGGCTTCCAGCGCGGTAAACGCCTCGCTTGCCGTCGCGCAGCCGGCGCAGACGGTCATCCCGTGCCCGACGGCCCGGCGGATCACCGCCGGCTGCACATTGGGGGTCACCACCAGCCGCGCCCCAAGCTGCGCCAGCCGATCGACCTGCGCTTCCTGCAGCACCGTTCCGGCGCCAATCAGCGCCTGCGCGCCGTAGGCCCCGACCACGGCCGGGATGCTCTGCTGCCATTGCGGTGAATTGAGCGGGATCTCCACGGTGTCGAACCCGGCGGCGATCGCCGCGCCGACGTGCGCCAGCGCCTCGTCAGGGGTGATGCCGCGCAGAATAGCGATCAGCGGAAGTGAGGTTTGCCACTGCATGTACGATGCTCCTTATACCAGCCAGAAAGGCATCGTCGCCCGACACTGTCGTCACCTGGCGGCCCAGCAGCTGAAATGCCTGCTGATAGCGCGCGGAGAGGGACGGGCCGGCAACGATCGCGATAGCCTGTTCGTCGGCAATGAAGGCGCGCATGCTGGCCACCTCCGCGCCAATTAACAGGCCGGATAGATACTCGCTCACCTGCTCCCGGGCCAGCGCCCCCAACAGGTGCGCGGCGCGGGTCTCAAAAAGCTGTGGCAACACCGCGGGCGCGGCCAGGCCGCGCGCCAGCCCGGCGTGAAACGCCGCCGGCGCAGCCTGCTGCTCGGGTAATCCCGCACCGATCAGGGAGTGCGTCAGCAGCAGATGGTGCAGTTCGCCGGTCATCACCGTGCGAAAGTCCTCAATCCGCCGGCCGTCGGTTTTGACCCATTTGCAATGGGTGCCGGGCATGACGTACACCGCCGCAGGGGCCAGCAGGCGTGCGCCGAGGAGCTGTGTCTCTTCGCCGCGCATGACGTTGTGGTGGTCTTCGCGGGAAGTGCAAAGCCCGGGGACAATCCAGATCCCTTCATCTACGGCGGTCAACTGGTTGCCAATGGCCGTGAAATCGGCGGGAAGCGGTAAATAGGGCGCGTTCTTCCAGCCCACGTTGCTGCCTACCATTCCCGCCATGACCACTGGGGTACGCCCCTCGCGCCAGCCATGGATTTGTGTCGCTAACACCGCTGCCGGCGATTGACCGTTCAGGCGGGCGATCCCCGCCGCCGACTGTCGGCTGTCGAGGCAGCGTTCGCCCTCAAACAGCCAGGCGCGAAAATTGGTCGATCCCCAGTCAACAGCGATGTAGCGAGATGTCATGTGATTTCCTTCAGTCTTCGTGTCGAGCTGGCGATCATGGTGAGCGCCGCCTGCTCTGCCGCGTTGCTGTCCTGATGGCGAATCGCATCGAACAGCGCTTTATGTTCCTGGAGCGTTTGCGGCATGTTGGCCTCATCCCCCATCCAGGTCCGTTCAAATATCGCGCGCTGCAGCGAGCTAATCGCCACGCTGAGCTGCTGCAGCACCGGGTTATGCACTGACGCCAGCACCGCTTCGTGATAGCGAATGTCGGCTTCATTAAAGGCATCGCGCTGCTGGTTGTTGGCGATCATGTCATTCAGCGCCGCCTCAATCTGCGCCAGATCGCTGGAGGTGGCCCGCTCTGCCGCCCAGCGGGCTATCGCCGGCTCCACCAGATTACGCACTTCGCTCATCGCCGCGATGAGCCCCGGGTCTTCATCCTGTTCCAGCGCCCATTGCAATACGTCGCTGTCGAGGAAATTCCACTGGCTGCGCGGCGCGACGAAGGCGCCGCGATAGCGTTTCATCTCAATCAAGCGCTTCGCCTCCAGCGAGCGAAAGACTTCGCGGATGATGTTGCGGGAGGTGGCAAACTCCTCGCACAGGTCAGCCTCCGCCGGCAGCGCCGCGCCGGGAAGATATTTGCCGCTCACAATCTGGCGGCCCAGGGTCACCATCAGCCGATCGGTTTTAGTCAGGTTCATAGCGTGTCCTTAACGGGGTTATGCCCGGTTACTTTACTCCGTTCAGCGCGTTTCCACCCAGTCTGGTAGTACAAACGTGAACCTGTTCATCCTTGCCTGTGACACATAGTAGTACTATTAATAAAAATTGTACTACAATCCAGATCACAAAAAAGACAATCCATCACAAAAAAGGATCGTCGACATGC
This sequence comes from Klebsiella sp. w6, assembly GCF_033100215.1. NCBI lineage: Bacteria > Pseudomonadati > Pseudomonadota > Gammaproteobacteria > Enterobacterales > Enterobacteriaceae > Klebsiella > Klebsiella sp. w6. Next base: position 2,026,969 of record NZ_CP136907.1, on the reverse strand, counting down.
CAAAAATGGTGGCGACGATCCTTCGCCGGGGACGGGAAAGATGGGCCTGCGAGGCTGGGTTAACGCGGCTTCGGCGGGGGGCTGTCAGGCTAATCGGGGTAACGAACAGTGGGTAGTCTGGCGTCGTTTCGGCCAATGCAGGTATACTGGGCAGATGTTTCCTCAGTTTCAGACACGCAGATGACAAAACTCACCTTACAAGAGCAGATGCTCAAAGCCGGCCTGGTCAGCAGCAAAAAAATGGCTAAAGTCCAGAGGACGGCAAAAAAATCCCGCGTTCAGGCCCGTGAGGCCCGGGAAGCGGTGGAAGAAAATAAAAAAGCTCAGCTGGAGCGCGATAAGCAGCTCAGCGAGCAGCAAAAGCAGGCGGTGCTGGCGAAAGAGTATAAAGCCCAGGTGAAGCAGCTGATCGAGATGAACCGCATTACGGTCGCCCGGGGCGATATCGGCTTTAACTTCACCGATAATAATCTGATCAAAAAAATCATGGTCGACAAGACCACCCAGACCCAGCTGATTAACGGCCGTCTGGCGATTGCCCGCCTGGCGGTGGATAACAAGCCCGAAGGTGAATATGCGATTATTCCGGCGGTGGTGGCCGAGAAAATCGCCCAGCGCGACGCCAGCAGCATCGTGTTGCACAGCGCCCTGAGTCAGGATGAGCAGGATGAAGACGATCCGTACGCCGACTTTAAGGTGCCCGACGATCTGATGTGGTAACCCCGGTTCTCTCGCCGCGGGCAATCAAAACGGGCTCGCCTGCTGGATATGCATCGGCTCATGGCTGACGGGGTGGACAAAGCGCAGTTCGCTGGCGTGCAGCATCAGCCGCGGAGCCTGTTCCGTGCCGGGCAGCTCCCGGCCACCGTACAGATCGCAGCCAAAGATCGGATAGCCCAGCAGCTGGCAGTGAATACGCAGCTGATGGGTGCGCCCGGTCTCCGGGGTGAGCGCCACCCGGGTTAACGCCAGCGCCCTCTCCCCATCCCGTGACTGATACAGGCGGTCAATGACCCGATAGCGCGAACGCGCCGGTTTGCCGTGCCGGGCGCAGAGCGACATGCGCGGGAAACGGGCCGGATCTTTGGCGATTGCCGCCTCCACTATCCCCTCATCTTCCGCCAGGTGGCCGCACAGCAGCGCCGTATAGACCTTTGCCACCGTGCGCTGGCTGAACTGTTGGCACAGCAAGGCGTTAACGTCTTTGTTGCGGGCTACCACCATCAGACCGGAGGTACCGAAGTCCAGGCGGTGCACCAGGGTGCAGCCCGGAAAGCGCTGAACCAGCCGGTGATGCACGGAGTCAAGGTTGCGCGGATCTTTGCCCGACAGGCTCAGCAGCCCGGCGGGTTTATTGATCAACAGCAGGTGTTCGTCCTGATACAAGAGGGTGATCTGTTCGCGGCACGGCGGCGCGACAAAGGTATCGATAATGGTGGACATCAGGCGGCCCGAAGAAGGAGTGGCTGGCGATAGTACCCCATTTTGGCCGCCGGCACGATGCTGGCGCACAATCCGCCCTCGCGGCGGCGTCATTTATCACCCACACTTATCGCAAAGGCATGGCCTGCACAGGCAATGTGCTTTACACTGCGCGCTGCAAAATTTGTGTTAACCAACGAGTAATACGGTAATGGCGATGAACGGAACAATCACAACGTGGTTTAAAGATAAAGGTTTTGGATTTATCAAAGATGAAAACGGCGAAAATCGTTATTTTCACGTGATTAAGGTCGCCAATCCTGATCTTATCAAGAAAGACGCGGCGGTGACTTTCGAACCTACCACCAACAATAAAGGGCTGTCGGCCTACGCGGTGAAGGTCATTCCGGAGAGCAAATATATCTATATTGCCGGCGAGCGGCTGAAGCTGACCTCCATTAAATCCTATGTGGTGTACCATGAGGAGGAGCCGGTCGAGACCCGCGTCGATAAAGAAAACGCGGTGCTGTCGGTCGGGCTGCTGATGAACAGCATCCGGCCAAAATCCACAGTGCAGCCGGGAGAGATGCGTTCGGTGAAAAAGCTGGCGATCACCACCTTTCAGGGGACAACCCTGATCTTCTCGGAAGACGAAATCGATATCGATGCCACGGTAAAACTGCTTAAGGTGTAAGCCCCGGCGCGCGGTTTCCCGCGCGCCCGAAGACCTGCCCGATAGACTACCCGCCATCGCCCCTCGCCGGACGGGGCGATGGCGCCAGACAGCCGATAAGGATGCCGCCGCCATGCCCGTAAATTTTGACTTCAACGATCTCTACGCCTTTCGCGCCCTGATGGAATATGGCAGTTTTCGGCTGGCCGCTGAATCCATCTGCCTGTCGCAGTCGGCCCTTAGCCGACGCATCGAAAAGCTGGAGACGGCGCTGGGCAACCGGCTGTTCGAACGTACCACCCGGCGGGTGACCCTCACGCTGTATGGGCAAAATTTTGCCGAACGTTCGGAGCAACTGCTGGCCCATGTCGAGACGGTGCTGGCGGATATCAGCCAGGTCAGCAAGGCGCGCACCGGGCTGGTGACGGTGGCGACGGTGCCCTCCGCCGCCTACTACTTTATGCCGGAAATCATCCGCAGCTTTCAGGCGCGTTATCCCCAGGTGCGCATCCGGTTGATTGACAGCAGCGTCGGGAATGTGATCGAGGCGGTCAGCAGCGGACAGGCTGACTTTGGCCTCTGTTTTGCCAAAAACCTGCCAGCCAGTCTCGAATTCACGCCTCTTGCCGACGACCGCTATGTGGCCGCCTGTCGGTACGATCATCCGCTGGCGCGCAAGACGCACCTCAGCTGGCAGGCGTATTTTGAACAGGATTATATTGGCCTGGATCGGGTCTCGGGCAACCGGACGCTGCTCGACCGGGAGCTGGCGCATCTGACGCCGGCGCGGCCAAGTATCTGCGAAACCCGCCACGTCACCACGATGCTGGGGATGGTGGAAGCGGGCATCGGCATTGCCGCCGTGCCCGCGATGTCGATGCCCGCCGGGGAGCATTCCGTTCTCCGCGCTGTGCCGCTCACCGACCCGGTGGTCACGCGTACGGTAGGCCTGATCCGCCTCAGCGGCCGTATTCAGTCCTACGTGGCGGCAGAGCTGGAGAAGCTGATTATTGAACAGTATCCTTCTGGCTGACCGGCGTGGTGGCGGCCACGCTTCGCATGCCGGTGGCGTGGATAGTCTCCTGCGCCGCCGGTGAGGCCAGATACGCCAGCAGCGCCTTGCCTTCCTGCGGGTGGTCGGCGCTGATAGTCACCGCCCCGGCAAAGCGGGTGATGTACTGCAGGTTATCCGGCAGTTCGCCAACGAAGGTCACGCCGGGTACCGGCAGCAGTTCGCTCACCTGCTGAAAACCGATCGCATACCGTCCCTTCGCCACTTCCGAGGCTACCGGAATGCGCTCCACCATCTGCGCTTTGCTCTGCATCGCGTCATCAATGCCCAGGGTGTGGAACAGCGTCGAGCTAACATAGCGTCCGCTGGCGCTGTCGGAGTACGCGACCGACGGCGCCGCCAGCAGCGTCGCCCGCAGCTGGTCTGCGCTATGGATAGCCGGCAGCGGCGCCCCCGCCTTCACCACCACGCCGATCGGCGAGTCGGCCAGCTCCCGACGCGAACCCGGTTGCGTACGGCCCGCTTTTTCGAGGCTGGTTAGCGCATCCCCGACCATAATCACCACGTCCGCGTGTTCGCCCCGCGCCAGGCGGTTAGGGATCGCCTGCGGCGTTTTCCCCATCGACGGGCCGGGGATCACCACGAGGTGGTTGCCAGTTTGTTTTTCCCACGCCGGGGCCAGCTTTTCCAGCGCCGCTTTGAAGCCGCCGGAGATCATCACGGTGACCTCTGCGGCCAGCGCGCTGCCGCCGCTGGCGGCCAGCAGCAGCGTGGCCAGCAGGGTTCCTGTCGTTTTACGCATCATCTTCTCCCTGATTAACGTGCCGTCTGCAGCGCAACGGCGCTACGGCGATAGAGGTAGCAAGTGGCCAGCAGGCCGCAGATGGCGGCAAAGCTCATCCAGTAGCCGGGAGACGCTTTATCACCGGTATACTCGATCAGCGCCGTGGAAATCACCGGCGTGAAGCCGCCAAATACCGCGGTCGCCAGGCTGTAGGCCAGCGAGAAACCTGCCACGCGCACTTCGGCAGGCATAATTTCGGTCAGCGCCGGGATCATCGCCCCGTTGTACATGCCGTAGATAAACGACAGCCACAGCAGCACGCTCAGCATCATCAAAAAGCTCGGCGCGTTCGCCAGCAGGGTCAGTGCAGGCCAGGCGGTAGCCAGCGCCAGCAGGGTCATGGCAATCAGCACCGGTCGGCGGCCAAAGCGGTCAGACAGCGCCCCGCCCACCGGCAGCCAGAAGAAGTTGGAAATCGCCACCAGCAGCGTAACCAGCAGGCTGTCAGAGGCGCTGAGCATCAGCACCTTTTTACCAAAGGTCGGCGCATAGACGGTGATCAGGTAGAACGCGGTGGTGGTCATCGCCACCATCATCATCCCGGCGATAACCACCTGCCAGTTCGCCAGCAGCGTGGCGAACACCTGGCGCATCGCCAGATGATGGCGGCGGGCGGTAAACTCCTGGGTCTCCTCCAGCTTACGGCGCAGGATGAAAATGAACGGAACGATCAGGCAGCCGAAGACGAACGGAATGCGCCAGCCCCAGTCGCTGATGGCGCTCTGCTCCAGCACCGCGTTGAGGGCAAAGCCCATCGCGGCCGCCACCATGATGGCAACCTGCTGACTGCCCGACTGCCAGCTAGTGTAAAAGCCTTTGCGGCCCGGCGTGGCGATCTCGGCCAGATAGACCGACACCCCGCCCAGCTCGGCGCCAGCGGAAAAGCCCTGCAGCAGACGGCCGATCAGCACCAGCAGCGGCGCCCACAGGCCAATAGTCTGGTAAGAGGGGATCAGCACGATCAGGAAGGTGCCGGTGGCCATGATCGACAGGGTGACGATCAGCCCCTTGCGCCGCCCCACCTTGTCGATGTAGGCGCCAAGCACGATAGCGCCGATGGGGCGCATCAAAAAGCCGGCGCCAAAGACCGCGAAGGTCATCATCAGCGAGGCGAATTCACTGCTCGCCGGAAAAAAGGTATGTGCGATGTAGGTGGCATAGAACCCGAACAGGAAAAAGTCGAACTGTTCGAGAAAGTTACCGGACGTGACGCGCAGGATGGCGCCGATCCGGTCACGGGTACTCATCAGTGAGGTTGTCGAATGCATGCAGGTCTCCAGTTTGTTATCCACGCGTTGTCGCGCGCCTGTTGCTGAAGACTGAAACAGAACCGGGAACGAAATAAGCGTAATAAACGCATCCATTAATGCATTTTACGCATGAATAACATTTAACTAATTAACATTACTTTTGCATACAATCATTTAACACATACCGTGCTAACCACGCTGCGGGTGACGGCGAAAAAGTCAGTTTTCCGTTTTGTGACCGAGGCCAGGGTACGTCGCCGTGGGTTGACGGCATAAAAACCCTGGCCTGGGGTGAGGATACACGCTGCCGGCCGCAAAGCGCGTCAGGAAGCGGAAGCGGCGGACTCCCCCACCAGCCTCTGCAACAGAGCGATCAGCCAGCGGGTAGCCTCGCGTTTCCCGCTGCGTTGGTGGGCGTAAATCTTGACGTCAAACGGCGGAACCGGAAACGGCAGCGGGAAAATGGTCAGCCGGGCGGCGCGGGCCATCGTCTCCGCCGCTCGCCGGGGCAGCGCCATCAACAGGTCGCTCTGCTCAATAATGAAGGGCGCGCTCAGCATCGAGGGGGTTTTCATCGCCACCTGCCGCGAATAGCCCTGCCGCTCCAGCTCACAGTCCAGCACCCCCTGCTGCTCATTCCACGGGGTCACCACCAGATGACGGGCAGCAAGGTAGGCGTCCAGGGTCAGCGCCGTCCGGTCGGCCTGGCTGATGACCACATATTCGTCCCGCAGCCAGTTAATCTCCTCAAGATCGGGATGGGCTGGCTCGTCAGGGGTATTGAACCCGAGGGCCAGGTCGACCTCGCCCGCCAGCAGCTCGGTCAGCGCCGGGCTGTGGGGCAGATAACGGAGTTCAAACCGCAGCCCGGGCGCCTCACGCTGCAGGTGGTGCATCAGCGTCGGAAAGACGCAGAACGCGGTGAAATCGGTGATCGCAATCTGCATGCAGTCGGTGCTGGCGGCCGGCACAAACGCCGCCGGCGGCGTCAGCTCCTGGTTGAGAAACTTCAGCGCCGAAGCAATAGAGGGCGCCAGCTGGCTGGCATAGACGCTGGGGCACATCCGGTGCCCTTCGCGATAGAACAGCGGATCGTTGAGGGCGCTGCGCAGCCGGGAAAGCGCATGGCTCAGCGCCGAGGTGCTCATTGCCAGCTCTTCCGCCGCCAGGCGCACCGAGCGGGAGCGATAGACCGCGTCAAAGACCGGCAGCAGGTTGAGATCAATCCGGCGCAGGACAGGATGCATAATATTCATCGTTTGCTGATTTCATTGCACTTAATTCTTTTCACAATACCGCTTATCCTCTGGGTCAGCAATTTTGCTCTCTCTTTTGACTATTGATACAGGACGCCCCATGAGCATCACGATCCGCCAGGCCACCCCGGACGACGCCACCGCTATTTACGATATGATTTATGAACTCGCGGTCTACGAGAAAGCCCCCGAAGAGGTGGTGACGACGGCAGAGGAGATCAGAGAGACGCTGTTTGGCAACGGCAGCAAAACCGAAGCGCTGATCTGCGAGGTGGCGGGCAAAGCGGTGGGCTACGCGGTGTTCTTCACCAGCTACTCCACCTGGCTTGGACGCAATGGTATCTATATGGAGGATCTGTACGTGACCCCCGACTATCGCGGGATCGGCGCCGGAAAAGCGCTGCTGAAAACCATCGCGCAATATGCTGTACAGCGTCAGTGCGGGCGTCTGGAGTGGAGCGTGCTCGACTGGAACCAGCCGGCGATTGATTTCTATCTGAGCATTGGCGCGCAGCCGCAGGATGAGTGGGTGCGTTATCGCCTCACGGGCGATGCGCTGCGGGCCTTTGCGGAGTAAAGCGGCTCGCCAGCAGGTCGGCGCAAGGCGTCGACCTGCTGGCCGCGGATCAGGCTTCGACCGCGCTATTCTGCAGCTGCGGACCGGCCAGCGCCAGACGCGCGCCCGCTTCGGTATCGCTGTACTGCTTAAAGTTATCCATAAACAGCTGAGCCAGGCTCTCGGCCTTCTCCTGCCACTTATCCGCTGAGCTCCAGCCATTACGCGGATCCAACACCGCGCTGTCTACCCCTGGAATGCTCTGCGGGATCGCAAGACCGAACACCGGGATGGCCTCATCGCGCAGCGGGCCGGTAGTGCCGTTGAGGATCGCGCTAATGATGCTGCGGGTATCGCGCAGCGACAGGCGTTTGCCCTCGCCGTTCCAGCCGGTGTTGACCAGCCAGGCTTCCGCACCGGATTCCGCCATCTTCGCCGCCAGGACGCTGGCGTACTGGGTCGGGTGAAGCAGCAGGAACGCCGCGCCATAGCAGGCGGAGAAGGTCGGCGTCGGCTGGGTAATGCCGCGCTCGGTGCCCGCCAGCTTCGAGGTGAAACCCGACAGGAAATGGTACTGCATCTGCTCGGTGGTCAGACGGGAGACCGGCGGCAGGACGCCAAACGCGTCGGCGGCAAGGAAAATCACCTTCGACGGATGGCCCGCACGGGACACCGGCTTGACGATATTGTCGATATGCGACAGCGGATAGGAGACGCGGGTGTTTTCGGTTTTGCTGCCGTCGGCATAATCCACGCTGCCGTCAGCGCGCACCACCACATTTTCCAGCAGCGCATTGCGGCGGATGGCGCCATAAATCTCCGGCTCCGCCTGCGGGTCGAGATTGATGGTCTTGGCGTAGCAGCCGCCTTCAAAGTTAAACACGCCGTCATCGTCCCAGCCGTGCTCGTCATCGCCAATCAGCTGACGATGCGGATCGGTCGACAGGGTGGTTTTACCGGTACCGGAGAGGCCGAAGAACAGCGCCACATCCCCTGCTTCGCCACGGTTGGCCGAGCAGTGCATCGACGCGATGCCTTTCTGCGGCAGCAGGTAGTTCATGACCGAGAACAGCCCTTTCTTCATTTCGCCGCCGTACCAGGTGCCGCCGATGAGCTGAATACGCTCGCTGAGATTAAAGGCGACGAAGTTCTCGGAGTTCATCCCCTGCGCCTGCCAGTTGGCATTGGTGCAGCCCGCGCCGTTGAGCACCACGAAGTCTGGCGTAAAGCTGGCCAGCTCGTCGGCGCTCGGCACGATAAACATGTTCTTGACAAAGTGGGCCTGCCACGCCACCTCGGTGACGAAGCGTACGCCAAGACGGGTGTCCGGGCTGGCGCCGCACCAGGCGTCGATGACGTACAGTTTTTTGCCGCTCAGCTGGCCCGCGACCAGGCTTTTCAGGCTGCGCCACACGTCTGGCGATAACGGTTTGTTGTCATTGCGGCCGAGGCCGGAGTCTGCCCACCAGACGGTATCACGCGTCTGTTCGTCGCGGACGATGTATTTATCGCGCGGTGAACGGCCGGTGAAGATCCCGGTATCAACAGCCACAGCGCCAGAGTCGGTCATCACGCCGCGGGCCGCGCCGGTCAGTTCAGGAGCGGTTTCATGTGCAATAAGCAAATCGTAATCAGGGTTGTAAAAGAATTCGCCGCTTGCATTAATCCCCAGCTCCTGCAGAGCCATTTTAACTGATTCAATTTGTTGTGACATGGAACTCCTGACAAACTATTTAAGGTAAGAGGCCTGGGTTATTCATTGCTTTCGTCATCGTCGCCGGCGATTTAATAAGATAAGTCCTGGACAATAAAATAAAGCAATAAATAACCGTGAGTCGCGATTTCATATCGTGCTCATGTAGGGTCGCCGATATGCATTCATAAATCTCAACTTTCCAAAAAATGTTAACACCTGTCGATAATTATGTTAATTGCATAGTTTCTATGCGCTATGCTAAAATTGCATAGCCTTTATTGCGTTTTTGAGGACTGGATCGGTGTTGGCAAATCTGGAAGTAAAATGGCTGTATGATGTGATTGCCCTTGAGGAGTCGCGCAGCTTTACCCTGGCGGCTAAAGCCCGCAACATCTCTCAGTCCTCGTTCAGTCGACGCATCCAGTCGCTGGAGGCCTCCCTCGGATTCAGCATCTTCGATCGTAGCGCCAACCCCCTGCAATTGACCAACCGCGGGAAAATTTTTGTCGGCTATGCGCGAAATATGCTCGATGACATGGATTTTCAGATCAGTCGTATTAAGGGTTTAAATAACACGACCCAGAAAATAAGAATCGACGCGGCCCCTTCGCTGTCGGTGTTATTACTGCCGGAAATCATCGCCGGTTACACCGACCGTAAAAATAAGACTTTTCATGTTGAATCGATTAACGTCAACGACGCCGTATTTAACCTGAAAGAGGGAAAAAGCGATTTTATCCTCTCCTTCTATAATGAAGAATTAATGAACTATCCGTTTATTAATCATAAAATTTTTGATTCTTACCTGCACCTGGTCTCCCCCTGCGACGAACATGGCCGCCCGCTGTTTCATTTACATCGCGGCGTGCTGCCGCTGATGAAATACGCCAACGACAGCTATATGGGGCGCCAGGTAAACCAGGTGATCGACCGTACGCCGGAGATCACCTTCTCCCTTACGTTTGTCTCTTCCATGAGCGAGTTGCTCAAGCGCATGATCCTCAATGGCGACGGCGTGGGCTGGCTGCCGCAATACTCTATTCAGCGCGAGCTGGACGAAGGCCGACTGACGATCCTCGATGACCGCCTGTCGCTGCCGATCGGCGCCTGGCTCTACCGCTCCGGCTCGCGGCTTAACCAGGCCGCCGAACGTTTCTGGCAGCACATTAAAACCCGTAACGAACCGCGGGAATAACCCCCTCAGCCGCTGATCCCCAGATATGCCTTACGCACCTCCGGGTCGTTGAGCAGCGCCTGGCCGCTGCCGCTCAGGCGGATCTGGCCGTTCACCATCACATAGGCGCGGTCCGACAGGTTAAGGGCATGGCGGGCATTCTGCTCCACCAGAAACAGCGTCATCCCCTGGGCCGTCAGCTCGCGCAGGATCTGAAAAATCTGCTTCACCACCAGCGGCGCCAGCCCCAGGCTTGGCTCATCCAGCAGCAGCAGGCGCGGTCGGCTCATCAGCGCCCGGGCGATGGCCAGCATCTGCTGCTCGCCGCCGGAGAGGGTCATCGCCCGCTGTCCCCGCCGTTCTTCCAGCCGGGGGAACAGCTGATACATCCGCGCCTTGTCTTCGGCCTGATAGCGGTTGCCAATAGCAATGGTCCCCATCAGCAGGTTCTCTTCGACGGTCATATCGGGAAAGATGCGCCGCCCTTCCGGGGCCTGGGCGATGCCGTTGCTGGCGATAAAGTGGGTCGATTTCCGGCTGATCGCCTCCCCGCGATAGAAAATCTCCCCGCCGGCAATGCGCGGCTGGCCGAAGACCGACATCAGCAGCGTTGATTTACCGGCGCCGTTGGCGCCGATCAGCGCCACCGTCTCCCCCTCGTTGACGGTGAGGGAGACCTGCTTCAGGGCCTGGATCGGCCCATAGAAGACATCCACCTCATCAAAGGCAAGCAATGGCTGGCTCATCGGCGCGTCTCCTCTTCCTCAGCGCCAAGATAGGCGGCAATCACGCTGGAGTTGGCCTGGATCGCCTGCGGCGCGCCGCGGGCGATGACGTCCCCGTGATCGAGGACGATGATATGATCCGAAATCTCCATCACCATCCCCATATCATGCTCGATCAGTAGCACCGTGATGCCGTGCTGCTGGCGCAGAAAGCGAATAATCCGGCTCAGCGCCTGGGTTTCCACCGGGTTGAGGCCGGCGGCCGGCTCGTCCAGACAGATCATCTCCGGGCGGGTACACATGGCGCGGGCGATCTCCAGCCGCCGCTGCTGTCCATAGGAGAGGGTCCCCGCCAGACGGTTGGCGCAGTCCACCATCTCCACCACCTCCAGCCAGTAAAAAGCGCGATCCAGCGCCTGACTCTCCGCCTGCCGATACCCACGAGTATTGAGGATCCCGGCCAGCAGATGGCGGTTAACCTGGGTATGCTGGGCCACCAGCAGGTTCTCAATCACCGACATCTCGCGGAATAAACGTATATTCTGGAAGGTGCGCGCCAGGCCAGCGCGGTTCACCAGATGGGTGCCACCGAACATCTTGTAATAGATCCGCCGCCCCAGCTGCGCCGGGTGGAGAAAATCGTCCGGGTGAAGCTTCTGCCCCAGCACCTGAATGACATCGGTAACCTTTTCCCGCGCCCGCAGCACGATGCTCCCCCCCGTCGCCCGGTAAAAACCGGTCAGGCAGTTAAACACCGTGGTCTTGCCCGCGCCGTTGGGGCCGATCAGGGCGGTGATCGACCCCCGCTCCACCTCCAGATTGACATCATTCAGCGCTTTGATGCCGCCGAAATGCATCATCAGATGCTCAACGCGTAAGATGCTGTCGGTCATGGCGCGACTCCTTTTCGCAACGCAACCCCGCTGCGGCTGGTGCGCACCAGGCCGCGCGGCCGCCAGATCATCATCACCACCATCAGCACGCCGAACAGCAGCACCCGATATTCGTCAAAACCGCGCAGCAGCTCCGGGGTGACCGTCAGGACAAACGCCGCCAGCACCACTCCCAGGGTGGAGCCCATTCCCCCGAGCACCACAATCGCCAGGATCAGCGCCGACTCAAAAAAGGTGAACGACGTCGGGTTAACAAACCCCTGATAGCTGGCGAAGAACACCCCGGCGATGCCGGCGGTCGACGCGCCGAGCATAAACGCCGAGAGCTTCACCAGCACGTGGTTGAGCCCCATCGCCCGACAGGCGATCTCATCCTCGCGCAGCGCCTCCCAGGCGCGGCCGATGGGCATCCGCGTCAGACGATGTTTCACCAGCAGCACCAGCATCACCACCAGGCACAGCACGGCGTAGAGAAAGATGAATTTCAGGTTGGGGTTGTAGCTGACGTGGAAAAACTCATGGATGGGGATGCCGCCATCCCTGGCCCGGCGGGTAAACTCGAGGCCAAACAGCGTGGGCGACGGCACCGGTACGCCGTTGGGCCCCCCGGTGAAGCTCACCCAGTTGTTAAGCACCAGGCGAATGATTTCGCCAAAGCCGAGGGTGACGATGGCCAGGTAGTCGCCATGCATGCGCAGCACCGGAAAGCCCAGCAACGCCCCGGCGAGGGCCGCCATCACCGCCCCCAGCGGCAGCATCGCCCAGAAGCCGAGGCCCAAGTACTGGTAGCCCAGCGCCAGGCCGTAGGCGCCGATGGCGTAGAACGCCACATAGCCCAGATCGAGCAGGCCCGCGAGGCCCACCACAATGTTCAGCCCCAGGCCGAGCAGAACGTAGATCAGGCCGAGGATCGCCACGGTCAGCAGGTATTTGCTGGCGAGAAATGGAAAGGCAATGGCCAGGACCGCCAGCAGCGGCATTATCCAGCGCAGCCGCGAGCGGTATCCCGGCGGCCGGACGTACACCCCGTCATCCGCCCCCTCAAAGCGGGCAATAAAGGCTTTTCCCCGACGGCTCTGCAGCAGCAGGCTGAGCGCCAGCCTGCCGGCCATCACCACCGCCACGAGGATCGCCACCCGCGCGGGCGCGAGGGTAAAACCATACCCTTTGAGCACCACGCCGACGATCGGGCCAAAGACAATTAACGCGCAAAGACCGGCCAGCACGCTGTCGATCAGCGCGCTTTTGATATCCCGCGCAGGCTGGCGCGTAAATTCACCCATAAAGCCTCCTTAGACCTTGGCCACCAGCGGACGTCCCAGCAGCCCCTGCGGGCGAAAAATCAGGATCGCCACCAGCAGCGCAAAGGAAAAGACATCTTTGTAATCCGAATTCACCAGCCCGGCGAACTGGGCTTCGGCCACCCCGAGCAGCAGTCCGCCCAGCATCGCGCCAGGCAGCGAGCCGATCCCGCCCAGCACCGCGGCGGTGAAGGCTTTGATGCCGATAATAAATCCGATATAGAAGTCGAAGGTGCCGTAGTTCATGGTCACCAGCACGCCGGCCAGACCGGCCATCGCCGCGCCGATGACAAACACCAGGGAGATCACCCGGTCGGTATTGATGCCAAGGATCGCCGCCATACGCCGGTCCTGCTGGGTAGCGCGACAGATGCGCCCCAGCCGGGTGTACTGGATAATCCAGGTCAGGGTCAGCATCCCCACCAGCGCCGCGACGAGAATAAACACTTTGGTCCAGGTGATCTGCACCACCCCATCGCCCACCGTCATGCGCAGCGCGCCGCTGAGCAGCGTCGGGATCCCCTGCTGGTTCGGCCCCTGGCTCAGCTGGACATAGTTCTGCAGGATCAGCGACATCCCGATAGCCGAGATCAGCGGCGCCAGTCGCGTCGAGTTGCGCAGCGGCCGGTAGGCGATGCGCTCGATCGCCCAGCCATATACGCCAGTGACCACGATGGTGAACACCAGGGTGGCGAAAATCAGCAGCGGAAAGGAGTGGATCCCGAAGAAAGAGAGCAGCGCCAGGCCGATGGCGCACAGATAGGCGGAGACCATATACACCTCGCCGTGGGCGAAGTTGATCATGCCGATGATCCCATACACCATGGTGTAGCCGATGGCGATTAAGCCGTACACTGCGCCCAGCGTCAGCCCATTGATCAGTTGTTGCAGAAAAAACGCCGTCATAGCCCCTCCAGCCGCCAGGCAGACGGCCGCCGGGTTCCGTTCCCGGTCGACCGCCGTGATGTGACGATTCGCAAGTCAAAAGGACAGAGCGTCCTCAGGTCGTGGCCGATCAGAGCTGATGATATTTGCCCTTGTCGTCCCACTGATAGACCACGTAGTCGGACACCTTGAGGTCGCCTTTGCCATCCCAGGCTTTCTTACCCATTACCGTATCGACGTCGTGGCTCTTCAGCCAGTCGCTGGCGACGGCGTTATCGGTACCCACGGCGTTCCAGGCCGCGGCAATGGCCTGAATGGAGGCGTAGGCGTAGAGGGTATAGCCTTCTGGTTCAAAGCCGCTGGCGCGGAACTTCTCGATCACCGCTTTGCCTTCCGGGAGAGTGCGCGGGTCCTGACCAAAGGTCATCAGCACGCCGTTGGTGAACTGCGGCCCGCCGGCGGCCGTCACCAGCTCCTCGGTGACGATACAGTCGCCGGAGAAGAATTTAGCCTGCACCCCCTGCTCGCGCATCTGACGCACCAGCGGGCCCGCTTCCGGATGACAGCCGCCAAAGTAGACCACGTCCGGCTTGAGGGCGCCGATCTTGGTCACCAGGGCGTTAAAGTCTTTTTCACCGCGGGAGAGGCCTTCGTACAACACTTCTTTGGTGCCCCGCTTCGCCAGCGCCGCGCGGGTGGCATCGGCCAGCCCCTGACCATAGGTGTCTTTATCGTGGATGACGGCAATTTTCTTCGCCTTCAGCACGTCCAGCATATAGTTGGCGGCAATCGCCCCCTGCTGATCGTCACGACCACACATGCGGAAAAGGTCCTTCATGCCGCGCTCGGTGATCTGCGGGTTGGTCGAGCCGGGGGTAATGGTCAGGATCCCGGCTTCGTCATATACCTCGGAGGCCGGCATCGTTGAGGAAGAGCAAAAGTGCCCCACCACGGCGGAGACTTTCGCTTCATCCACCAGCCGGTTGGCCACCGCCACCGCCTGCTTCGGTTCGCACGCGTCATCCCCCTGCACCAGCACAATCTTTTCGCCTTTGATACCGCCGGCGGCATTGATATCGGCCACCGCCTGTGAAGCCCCTTTCCAGTACTGGGCGCCGTAGGTGGCGTTGGGTCCGGTAAAGGGCCCGGCGACGCCGATCTTCACGTCTGCCTGGGCGTAAAAGGCCATGCTCATACAACCTGCTATCACAACATGAAGCGTCATTGTTTTCAGTTTCAAAGACATTCGGATATTCCTCAGCGATGTAAAGCCTGGCGTCATGGAATGACGCAGAAAATATCACTTACCGTGTGGTGCCGACGTTGGCGCAGCGCCAGGACGGCCAGGGTGGAAGAAGCAAAAATCCCGCCAGGTAGAGAGGTCGCGCCAGAGAGCGGACGCCCCGGTCAGTGCGCACGCGACGGCAACCCGTGCCGCATCCGGCAAGGGCGCATTCCCTTTCAGGTCAGGAGATCGGTTGCCATCACGTGGCGAGCCGGACAACGCGGTATCCGTACCGGCCCGTGAGCTAAACATAGATGCAGTTAGCGGTCGCTGCGCGCCAGCGTGGTGCAAAAATGCGAATATGATCAACAGTGGTGATTATTTTGTTGCGGTAATGTGAAGATGATAACAGGAGAGCCCGTTAAAGGCTCTCCCGTGGCCTGGCGGCCGCTCAGAGTTGGCTGGTGAACGTTCGGGAGATCACATCCTGCTGCTGCTCGCGGGTCAGCGCGTTAAAGCGGACCGCATAGCCGGAGACGCGGATCGTCAGATTCGGATACTGCTCCGGGTGTTCTATCGCATCGAGCAGCTTTTCCCGGTTCAGTACATTGACGTTGAGATGCTGTCCCCCCTCCACCGTCTCCTCGTGATGGAAGTAGCCGTCCAGCAGCCCCACCAGGTTGTTTTCCTGCGCCGACGGGGCTTTGCCGAGGGCCGCCGGCACGATGGAGAAGGTATACGAGATGCCATCTTTGGCGTAGGTAAACGGCAGTTTCGCCACCGAGGTCAGCGACGCCACCGCCCCTTTGCGGTCGCGGCCATGCATCGGATTGGCCCCCGGGGCGAACGGCGTCCCCGCCCGACGTCCGTCCGGCGTATTGCCGGTTTTCTGTCCGTATACCACGTTGGAGGTGATGGTCAGGATCGACTGGGTCGGCACCGCCTGGCGCCAGGTGGGGAGCGCCTGAATTTTGCGCATAAAGCGCTCCACCAGGTCGCAGGCGATGGCATCGACCCGATCGTCGTTGTTGCCGTACTGCGGATAATCGCCCTCAATGACAAAGTCCACCGCCAGCCCGTGGTGATCGCGCACCGGCTTCACCCGGGCGTACTTTATCGCCGACAGCGAATCCGCCGCCACCGACAGGCCGGCGATGCCGCAGGCCATCGTGCGGTAGACGTCGCGGTCGTGCAGGGCCATCAGCGCCGCCTCGTAGCTGTACTTATCATGCATACAATGGATGATGTTCAGCGCGCTGATGTACTGCACCGCCAGCCAGTCCATAAAGTGGTCGAGGCTGGCCATCACGGTGTCATAGTCCAGCACCTCATCACGCAGAGGGTCGGTTTTCGGCCCCACCTGGATCTTCAGTTTCTCATCCACCCCGCCGTTAATCGCGTAGAGCAGCGTTTTGGCGAGATTGGCGCGGGCGCCGAAGAACTGCATCTGCTTGCCGATCACCATCGGGCTAACGCAGCAGGCGATGGCGTAGTCGTCGCTGTGAAAATCGCTGCGCATCAGATCGTCGTTCTCATACTGCAGCGACGAGGTGGCGATAGAGACCCGGGCGGCATATTTTTTAAACGCCACCGGCAGCGCCTGCGACCAGAGCACGGTCAGGTTCGGCTCCGGCGCCGGTCCCATGGTGTGCAGGGTATGCAGGTAACGGAAGGTGGTTTTACTGACCAGGGTGCGGCCATCCAGCCCCATACCGCCCAGCACCTCCGTCGCCCAGATGGGATCCCCGGAGAACAGCGTGTCAAATTCCGGGGTGCGCAGGAAACGCACCATGCGGATCTTCATGATGAAGTGGTCAATGAGCTCCTGGGCCTGCTGTTCATTGAGCCGACCCGCCCGCAGATCGCGTTCGATATAGATGTCGAGGAAGGTGGCCGTGCGCCCCAGCGACATGGCACCGCCGTTCTGCGACTTCACCGCCGCCAGGTAGGCGAAGTACAGCCACTGCACCGCCTCCCGGGCAGTGCGCGCCGGGTGGGCGATATCGCAGCCGTAGCGGGCCGCCATCTCCTGCATCTGCTGCAGCGCGCGCCGCTGTTCGGCCAGCTCTTCGCGCAGGCGCAGGGTGGCCTCCAGCGCCTCGCCGCGCTCAAGGGCTGGCTGCAGGTCGGCAAACTGCAGCTCACGTTCGCGAACCAGATAGCGGATGCCGTACAGCGCGACGCGGCGGTAATCGCCGATGATCCGTCCGCGACCATAGCCGTCCGGCAGCCCGGTCAGCACCCCCGACTTGCGACAGCGCAGCATATCCGGGGAATAGACGTCAAATACCCCCTGATTGTGGGTCTTGCGCAGCGCCGTAAACTGATACTCAAAGGCGGGATCCATTTCGCGGCCATAGGCCTCGAAGGCGCTTTTGATCATATTGATGCCGCCAAAAGGATGCAGGGCGCGCTTCAGCGGCTGGTCCGTTTGCAGGCCGACGATCTTTTCCAGCGGCTGGTTGATATAGCCCGCCGCGTGGGCGGTGATGGAGGTGGCGACATTGGTGTCGAAATCCACCGGCGCATGGGTGGCGTTCTCGACGCGGATCCCGGCCATCACCTGCTCCCAGAGGGCGGTGGTCGCTGGCGTCGCGTCGGCGAGGAAAGACTCATCGCCCTCGTAAGGGGTGTAGTTATGCTGAATAAAGTCGCGGACGTCGATCTGCGTTTGCCACGCCGTACCGCGAAAGCCCTGCCAGGCCTCGGCGTATCGTACATCCTGGGTATCGATATCTACTTTCATGAACATCGTCTCTCTACAGAATAAAAAGTCAGGCCAGCGCCGCCGTGTGGATCCGCCCTAAGCGGATCGCATCTAGGGCAATCATGCGCTCTTCATTGGTAGGTATAACCGCGCAGCGCACCCGGCTGGCGTCGGCGGAGATCAGGCGTTCGCCGACCGAATTCGGCTGTTGGTTGCGGGCGACGTCCATCTCAAGGCCAAAGACCGCCAGCCGCTCGCTCACCAGCCGACGGATTAGCACCGAGTTCTCGCCAATCCCGCCGGTGAAAATAATGCCGTCGAGACGCTGCAGCGCCGCGGCGTGACCGGCAATATGACGGGCGATGCGATGGACAAAGGTTTTAATTGCCAGGCGGGCGCGGGCATGGCCCTCATGCCACGCCTGCTCCAGCACCCGCAGGTCGGAGGAAAGGCCGGAGATCCCCAGCAGGCCGGAGGCGGTGTTGGCCACCCGCTCCAGGTCGCTGAGGGTCTGCCGGGTCTCCCCGGCAATCCACGCCATGGCGCCGAAGTCGACATCGCCGCTGCGGGTGCCCATCATCAGCCCCTCCAGCGGCGTCATTCCCATCGAGGTGTCCACGCTGCGGCCGTTGCGCACCGCGCAGATCGAGGCGCCATTGCCCAGGTGGGCGATCACCAGGCCGCTCTCCTGCTCCGGCAACCCGAGCAGCGCCAGGGCGCGCCGGGACACATAGCGGTGCGAGGTACCGTGGAAACCGTAGCGGCGTACCCCGAGGTTCTGGTAATACTCCCACGGCAGACCATAGAGAAAAGCTTCCGGGGCCAGGGTCTGGTGAAAGCTGGTATCAAAGACCGCCACCTGCATCACTTGCGGGAACAACCGCTGCGCCGAGGCGATGCCGCTGAGACTGGCGTAGTTATGCAGCGGGGCCAGGGACGATACCTGGCGAATGTTATTGATAACCTCCTCGCTAATAATGACCGACTCGGTGAAGAGGTCGCCGCCGTGGGCAACGCGGTGGCCAATCAGGGCCACGCTGTCGATGAGGTCGCGTTGGGCTAATGCCCCGGCAATCGCCTGCAGGGCGCCTTCATAGCCGCGCTGCGCCAGCGCCACCGGCTCGCCGCCGTTGAGCGAGAGAAACGCCCGTTCCGCGTTGATGCCCTCGGCCACGCCGTTCAGCAGGCAGTCGCAGCTGGCGGCGTCCAGGACGGAAAATTTGATCGACGACGAGCCGCAGTTGATCACCAGTACTACCGGAAATTCAGTCATGTTGTACTCCGCGTGGCCTGAGCCGGATTAGAACAGTTTGTAAACGATGTTGAGGATGGTCAGCAGACCAATGGCGGTCACAAAGAGGTTATCGAGACGTCCACGGTATTTGGCCAGCGAAGGCGCTTTACGAATGGCGTACATCGGCAGCAGGCACAGCAGCGAGGCGATAATCGGCGCGCCCATGGCCTCAATCAGGTCGAGGATATTGGGGTTGGCATACGCCACCACCCAGGTCGAGCCCATGATGAACACCATGCTCAGGGTATTGAGCTTGCCGCTGGAGACCCGGGTTTTATCCCCTTTATAGCCGAAGCGCAGGATCAGACCGTTCAGCCCCTCGAGGGTGCCGAGATAGTGGCCGAAGAACGATTTGAAGATGGCCACCAGGGCGATGATCGACGCGCCATACTCCAGCAGGGTGGCAAACGTGGATTTGGTGCCCGACATCGAGGCAAAGTGGTTCGCCAGATAGGAGAGCACCGGGATATTTTGCGCCTTGGCGTCCGCCATGTTCTGCGGCGAGAGGGTAAACAGGCAGCTGAAGGCGAAGAACATCACCACCGCCACCATCAGCATGCTGGCCCGGGAGATGATCTGTGAGCATTTGCGTTCGGTATACTCCCGGCCAAACTGCGCTTCATACTCTTCGCGTTTGGAGACCACAAATGAGGAGACGATCGGCGAGAAGTTAAAGGAGAACACCATGATGGAGATGCCCAGCCATACCGTCACCAGAATGCCGTCGTGACCGGTTAAGGCGATATCGCTGAGGTTGACCTGGTCAATCACCGCGCTATTCCAGTAAGGGATCAGGGACAGGGAGATCACCACCAGGCTGGCGATAAACGGCCACACCAGATAGCTCATCACCTTGACCATCAGGTCTTTACCAAACCAGATGACAAACGCCATCAGCAGCAGCAGGAGCAGCGCCACCACCCCGCGGTTGAGGGCCGGCATCTGCAGCTGGTTCTCCCAGAAGGTCATGAAGGTATTGGTGATCGTGACGCCATAAATCCACAGCAGCGGGCAGATGGCGAAGAAGTACAGAAAGGTGATCACCACCCCGCCGGTTTTGCCAAAATGCTCTTCCACCGTTTCGGTGATATTGCCGGAGGGGTTAGCCCCCGACAGGCATAGCCGGGCCAGCGCCCGATGGCAATAGAAGGCGATGGGATAGGCCAGCACCAGCATCACCAGGATCGGGATCAGCCCGCCGAAGCCGGCGCGGATCGGGAAAAACAGCACCCCGGCGCCGATAGCGGTGCCAAACAGGCCCAGGGTCCAGGTGGTGTCAGATTTACGCCAGGACGAAAGGCTTGTCTGGCTGGATGCAATGCTCTCAGTCGTACTCATATCCTGTCCTCACTTATGTATTGAATTAAGCGTCAACAAAACCCGTAATTTGCGATACCCGGGAGAGATCGATATTGCCCCCGGAAATCAGGCTGACCGTTTTGCGGTTCTGGATATAGCTGTCTAGTTTGCCGCTTAATAACGCGGCGCAGGCCAACGCCCCGGCCCCTTCGGTGATCACTTTATTGCGCTGAATTAAGGCGACCATGCTCTGGCGAATGTCGTCCTCACTGACCAGGACGATGTCATCCACCAGCTGGCGGGCGATTTCATAAGTCAGTTTCCCTGGCCGGGCGACATCGCAACCATCGGCTAAGGTGCCGGCGTGGCGATGGCTGGTGATCTCCCCGGCATACCAGGAGGCGGCCATCCCGTGAACATTTTCTGACTGCACGCCAATAATGCGGATCGTCGGGTTAATGGATTTAATCGCAATCGCGATGCCGGCAATTAATCCCCCGCCGCCAATCGGCACGATGACATTATCCACGTCATACAGATCTTCTAATATTTCGAGACCAATCGTTCCCTGCCCGGCAATAACCTGCGGGTCGTCATAGGGGGGAATAAAAATACGGCCCTCAAGTTCAACAATATCGCTGGCTTTGGCGAGGGTATCGTTAAAGTTATCGCCATGCAGGACTACCTCTGCCGAATAATCGCAGGTGGCGGCGACTTTCGATTTCGGCGCCCCTTTCGGCATCACCACTTTCCCGTCAATGCCGAGCATGGCGCAGGAGAGCGAGACCCCCTGCGCATGGTTGCCCGCCGAACAGGCCACCACCCCTTTGCGTTTTTCCGCCGCGGTTAAACCGCAGAGCTTATTAAACGCGCCGCGAATTTTAAATGAGCCCGTGCGCTGCATATTTTCGAATTTAAGGAATATTTCCCCCTGGCAGCGTTCGCTAAAATAATTCGAGCGGGGCATGCCCGTTTTATATATTTTTCCCGCCAGGCGTTGCTTCGCCTCGAGAATATCGTCAATGGATACCGGAAGATCGTAGGTAATATGCATGATGGCCTCTGTATCTTAATATAAAGTCAATGACCGGGCGTCATCCTGCTGATAACAGCGAGGACGTGTGTTGGGTTATTTAATCAATATCAGTCAGGCAATTTCTATTGGCTGCCAGTGGCGGTTTCCCTGCCCCGAAGAGTACTGTTTCGCCATCTCCACCAGCGACGCCGCCGCGGTTTTAAGCCGATAATTCTTCGACCATACCGCCGCATAGCGCGCCACCGGCAAGGCCTCTTTAATGGGGATGGTGACAAACTGGCTCGAGCCGAACGGCGTGGTCATGTCGCAGGGGATCACCGTCAGAAAATCGGCATTGAGTACCAGGTTATAGATCGTCACCACCGAATCGGTATTGACGATATTTTCGCGGCGGATGCCGCTGCGCTGCAGGGTGGCCAGCAGTTCGCTGTAATAGCCCATATTGGTCTCCGGCAGCACCCACTGCTCATGCTGGAGCGAGGCCAGACGGACGGTGCCGTTGCCGATCCGCGCCCGGTTCGCCACCAGCACAAACTCAGACTCAAACAGCGGCTCGACGTGCAGGTCCTGCAGTTTCATCTCATCGCTCAGCGTCCCGATGGCGAAGTCGAGACGCCCGTCGCGGATCGCCGGTAAAAAAGCGGAGAGCTGCGCTTCATACATCGATACCCGCGCCTTCGGGAAGGTCATTTTAAACTGATGCACCATCTCCGACATAAAGGTAAACCCGACCAGCGAAGGGAAACCAAAGGAGACATCCACCACCGCGCTGTTGGTCAGAGCATTCATTTCATTGACCATATTTTTCATTTCACGGGTGATCGCTTCTGACCAGTTGAGAAATACCTGCCCGGCCTCGGTGAGCGAGACGCCGGTATTTCGCCGGACGATTAATTCGCTGCCAAAATAACTTTCCATGTCACCAATGATTTTACTAACCGCCGGCTGAGTGAGTCCTAACGCTTTTGCTCCGGCCCCGATTGACCCACTGCGGATCACTTCCTGGAAAACCACCAGATGCTGTGTTTTAGGCAGAGAAAAAGTATTCATCGCGTCTCACTTTCATTCCTTTGTTGACGGCGGAAAGTGTAACAAATCGCGATCACCGGGTTATGTGAGAGCTCTCACAAAGGCTCCGCCGCGGAGGATAAGCAGGAGCCACGAGTCAGAATAAGTAAATTAAAATCAACAAATTACAAGCATCATAAACGCTATTTGCGCGCCTTTTACTGTGGTCGAATGCGGGGATAAAAATAATTGATGGCGATAACATCGACAGCGAAATGGCGATAAAAAATACGCCTTTTGTACGTTATTCGACCCGCGCTATCAGGGTGAGAAGAAAGCCGAAAATTAAATTAATGCTGTAAACAATAAAAAGCAGACGTAATAAACGCCGTTATTTAACGACAAGCCGGTCGGGCATCACATTTTATCCCCGGCGGTTGGGCAAAATGCGCGGTCATTATTTACACGATAGAAACATTAAATTCACAATCTTGTTTTTGTTTTGCGGCGGACGGCGCTGCTTTTTCCGCCATATCGCAGGCGGTCATACTTTGATTAAAATCAACCCTGGTAATTTATCTTTTACGGTGGCCGCTTGAGAGTCATTTGTGTTGCCGATCACAAATCCATAAAACAACTTCCCGGCCTCTCTTCCATAGCAACTGATTAACCAGCTTTTCACTATGCAAATGCAAATAACGTATTTGCCCTCCCCGCAGGCGCTCTGTAGTTTGAGCCAGGATCCCGGCGCCACTTTATCCGGGTCAGGACTTTATTATTCAGAGTGTTGAATTCCGCCATGATTAAATTAACGCATCTTTTTAAAACCTATCCAGGCAGCGCCCAGCCGGCCATTCGCGACCTCAGTCTGGATATTGATCATGGCGAATTCTGCACCTTCGTCGGCCCGAGCGGCTGCGGAAAAACGACTATCCTGCGGATGATTAACCAGCTGGATATTCCCGACAGCGGCGACGTCTATATTCAGGGGGTCCGCCTCGCTGACGCTGATATTATCCAGATCCGCCGCCAGATCGGCTTCGTGATGCAAAGCGCTGCGCTCTTTCCCCATCGTACCGTGGCGCAAAATATCGCGACCGTGCCGCGGCTGGCGGGCTGGAGCAAAGCGCGGATCCGCGCGCGGATTGACGAACTGGTGGCGCTGATGTCGCTCGATAGTCATCTGCTGCACCGCTATCCGCATCAGCTCTCCGGCGGCCAGCAGGGTCGCGTGGCCATCGCCCGAGCCATCGCCGCCGATCCGCCCATTTTACTGATGGATGAGCCTTTCGCCGCCATCGACCCGGTGGTCCGCGAACGCCTCCAGGATGAGCTCTTGCTCCTGCAGCAGCGGCTGCAGAAAACCATTGTATTAGTGACCCACGATATCAATGAAGCGATCCGTCTCGGCGATAAAATCGCCATTTTCCAGGAAGGCGGCGTGCTGGCGCAGTTTGATACTCCCGACCGTATTCTGGCCCACCCGGCGAGCGAGTTCGTGCGCCGCTTTATCGGCCCGGAACCCAATCTGAAGCGGCTGGGCATGATACAGGTCGGCCAGTTGCCGCGTCACGATGTCCCCCTGCTCGACGAAGCGCTGACGCCGCTCGCCAGCGCCCATCCACCGCTGGCCAGCCCGTTGCGTCTGGTGCTTGACCGCCAGCGACGCCCGCTACACTGGTTCGATCCGCAGCGGGGCCTCACCCTGCCGGTGGAGCGCCCGCTCGCCAGCAGCCACAGCCTGCATTTTGCCTATAGCGCGCTGCTCGACGTGGCGACCGGCGTGCTGGTGCATGTGGATGACGAAGGACAATACCAGGGGGCGGTATCCCACACCCTGCTGCAGCAGGTGCTCGACGGCGCGGTGGGGGTGCGATCTCATGATTGACTGGAGCTGGGTTATCGATAACCGCGCGATGATCGGCGATCTGCTCTGGCAGCATGCGCGGATGGTCCTGCTGGCCCTGCTGTTCGGCTCCCTGCTCACCGGCGGCCTGTTAGCGGTGACCTTACGCTGGCCCGCAACGGCGCAGCCGCTCATCACCCTGTGCGGCGTGCTCTTTACCATTCCCTCGCTGGCGCTGTTTATTTTATTGCTGCCTTTTACCGGGCTGTCGCTGACCACCTCGCTAATTGGCCTGACGCTGTACTCGCTGCTGATCCTGCTGCGCAACGTGCTGGCCGGCATGGAGAAGCTGCCGCAGGCGGCGCTGGAGTCCGCGCGGGCGCTCGGCTATACCCGCGGGTTCCGCTTCTTCGATATCGAGCTGTGGCTGCTACTGCCCTCTCTGTTTGCCGGGCTGCGCATTGCCTCGGTGACGCTGGTCGGCCTGGTCACCGTCACTGCGCTGATCGGCCAGGGCGGGCTGGGGCAGCTGCTGCTGGCGGGTTTTAATCAGGACTTTCTGACGCCGATTGTCGTTAGCCTGGTCCTGAGCCTGCTCCTGTCGCTGGTCTTTGACGGGCTGATTGCCCGTCTTGGCGACTGGCTAACGCCGTGGACCGAATGATGACGCTGCTTCTCGCCACCTTTCACTGGCTAACCCAGCCGGAGCACTGGCTGGGCGACGAGGGCATCTTGCTGCGCCTCGGCCAACACCTTTATTACGTGCTGGTCAGTATGGCCGTGGCCTGCGCCATTGCCCTGCCGCTCGGCATCGCGCTGGGCTACTGGCGCAAAGGCGCCTTCGTGGTGATTAACCTGTTTAATCTTGGCCGCGCCATCCCTTCGTTAGGGCTGATTTTATTATGCATCATCGTTTTTGGCTTTAACGATATCCCGGTGCTGGCGGCGCTTATTGCGCTCTCGATCCCGCCCATCCTCACTAACACCTGGGTGGGGATTTATCACGCCGATCGCCCGCTGTGCGATGCGGCCATCGCGCTGGGCATGACCCCCTGGCAAAGCCTGTGGCAGGTGCGGATCCCCCTGGCGGCGCCGCTGATCCTCGCCGGTGTGCGCACGGCGCTGGTTCAGCTTATCGCCACGGCGGTGGTCGCGGCCTATGCCGGTCTGGGCGGGCTGGGACGTTTTCTGATCGACGGCCTCGGGCAGCGGGATATCCCGCAGGTGATCGGCGGCTCGCTGGTGGTTTCCCTGCTGGCGATAGGCGGTGAACTGCTTTTCGCCCGCTGCGCCGGCCGCCTGGTTCATCGCCGTATTGCCGCGCCTTATTAGCGTGAAACTGACATGACCCCTGCGCCTGGGTCTGATTAACCTGAAAATAAAAGAGGTATTATGAAGCAATTATTTTGCAAGGCCGTCACCGCCCGTCGATTTCGTCTCTCGCTGCTGGCCGCCGGGCTCTTCAGCCTGAGCGTTAGCAGCCTTGCCGCCAGCGTCACGGTGGGCGGGGCCAACTTTACCGAAAGCTCCATTCTCGCCAACATCTACGCCAGCGCGTTAAAGAAAAATCATATCGAGGCCAACACCCGTCTCAACCTTGGCAACCGGGAAATTATTATTCCGGCGCTGCAGAGCGGTGAGATCGATATCGTCCCGGAATATCTTGGCGCCCTGCTCAATTTCTATAACGGCAAGACGGAGGCCACCAGCCAGCAGGCCGTTAGCGCTGAGCTGGCCCAGGCCCTGCCCGCCGATTTCACCCTGTTGACCCCGGCCCCGGCCACCTCGATCACCGCCTGGGCGGTACGTGCCGAGACCGCGGAGAAATACCATCTGCGCACCCTCTCCGACCTGAAGCCCGTCGCCCCGCAGTTGGTGATCGGCGGACCACCGGAGCTGGCGGTACGCGCCCTGGGCCTGCCGGGGCTGAAGCGCGTCTATGGCCTTGAGTTCAAAGCGGTGAAATCGCTGGACATGGGCGGGCCGCTGACCCGGCTGGCGCTCAATTCGGGCAAAATCGACGTCGCGACGGTCGTCTCCACCCAGGGCAACCTGGCGAAGGAGAAATGGGTGGTTCTGGAAGATGATAAACATGAACAACCGAGTCAGAATGTGGTGCCGCTGGTGCGCAAAGCCAGTCTGACGCCGGAGATCAGCGCCGTGCTCAATGAGGTTTCCGGCAAGCTGGACAATGCCACGCTGATTGCCCTCAACCAGCAGGTGGATCTCCAGCATAAAGATCCGGCAGCCGTCGCCGAGCAATGGGTTAATGCTAACCTCCCCCAACACTGACCGTCACCCCGCCACGGATGGCGTTCAGCCGCGAGTCCACGCTATGTCTACCCGACACATGATCCTGAACCTGTTCTTTTATAACCCGCAGGGGGATTACCGTTTCTCCTGGCGTCACCCTGACGCACCAGAAGCGGAAATATTTACCCTCAACTATTACGCCAGTCTGGCGCGCAAGGCCGAAGCGGCGACCCTCGACGCTATCTTTGTCGCCGACCATATCGCGGTGTGGGATACGGTGCCCAGCGGCCTGACCCACTATGCCAACGCCCGGCTTGAACCCCTGACGCTGCTCTCCGCCCTCGCCGCGGTGACGGAGCATATCGGTCTGATGGCCACCGCGTCGACCTCCTATAACGAACCCTATAACCTGGCGCGCTACTTTGCCTCGCTGGATTTCCTCAGCAATGGCCGGGCCAGCTGGAATGTGGTGACGTCGTGGCTGGAAGAAGAGGCGGCAAACTTCGGTCTGGAGCAGCTTCCCCGCCACGGCACCCGCTACCAGCGGGCCAATGAATTCATCGACGTGGTCACTCGCCTGTGGGATTCCTGGGAAGATGGCGCGGCGATCTTCGATAAAGCGCACGGATTATTCGCCGATGCCGGCAAGGTGCATCACCTCGACTATCAGGGCGAGTACTTTCGCGTGCGCGGCCCGCTCAACGTCCCTCGCCCGCCGCAGGGCCATCCGCTGCTGGTGCAGGCCGGCTCTTCAGAGGCGGGAAAAGCGCTGGCCGCCGCCTGGTCTGATATGCACTTCGTGTTTATTCACTCGATCGCCGAAGGGCTGGCCTATCGCGAAGAGATGAACCAGCGGCTGCGCCAGCACGGGCGCGATCCGGCCCATTTCAAAATTATCGCCGGGGTCCTGCCGGTGGTGGTGAACTCCAGCGAGGAAAAGGCGGCCCGCCAGCAGCTTAACGAGCAGCTGATGAGCGACCAGATGGCTATCGACCTGCTCTCCTCTTATCTTCGGATGGATCTCAGCACCCTGCCACGGGACCAACCCCTGCCGCCGCTCCCCGATGAAGAGAGCTTTGATGGCATCCGCACGGCGCTGAAGCTTATCCGCCAGTACGATCCGCGGCTCACCCTGCTGGAGTTGGGGAAATTGTTATTACAGAGTTCCGATAGCTGGCTGCTGCTGGGCAGCGCCGAGGAGATTGCCGCCGCCTTAACGGAGACCTGGCAGGCGGGCGCCGCCGATGGGTTCAACCTGATGTTCCCGCTGCTGCCGGGAGACTTTGACCGCTTTGTTGACCAGGTGGTGCCGATTCTGCAGCGTAACGGCGTCATGCGCGATCGCTACCCGCCCGGCACCCTGCGTGAAAAGCTCGGTCTGCCCGCGGTGGAAAACCGCTTCACCGCGCCGTAGCCCGACGTGGCCCGCCCCGGCACAGACCGCTGGCCGGGGCATTTTACCTATAGCTGGCTGACTCCCAGCGCCGCGGCCTCATCCCGCCACGCCAGCAGCGGCGCATAGGCCTCCCGCGGCATATCGCTATAGCCGCAGATCAGCAAGGCATCGCACAGGGGACGATAGCGCGCATCGCTCACTAACTGCTGGAGCGCCTCGCGCAGGCTATTCAGCGTCGCCGCCGGAGTGGCGCCGGCGGTGATCAGCGGCAGCCCTGGCGCGGCCGGGCTCCAGCCGATCGCCACCAGGCCTGCCAGGGCCTGCGGCTGATGGCGCTGCAGCAGCGCGTAGGTCACGCAGTCGATGGCGGCGATATCGGCGTTTTCCTGCTGCAGCTCGCGCAGCGACTGCCGATGGCTGCCGCTGAACACCACCTCCGAAAAAAATCGCCCCTCCCGGGAGAGCGGCGCGACCATTTTACGCAGCACGTTGTAGCCGGACTGCGAGTGCTCGGCATTGCACGCGGCCCGACGGCCAAAAAAGTCCCCCAGCATCCGATGACTATCCGCTTCGCGGGCCACCAACAGGCTGCGGTAGCGGCGCCCTTCACAACCGGGCGCGGCGTAGTGGAAACAGCCCACCGTCTGCACCTCCGGCAGCTGGGTCACCAGCGGGTAGCCGCAGGTCTGGCTCAGCAACAGCGTCGGCTGGCGCCAGTGGTCCAGCAGATCCTCGGGGTCAGCCGCCGGAGGATCTCCCGTCACGGTCACGCCGCGTTCGGCCAGCAGCGACTGCACCGCCTGCCACAGGGCCTGGGTCTGTTGACGGTGGATGGCATACATCGGAAAGGTCATGCGTTCAGCCATGTTCTCCTCCCGCTTGCGCCTGCTCGCCAAAGCCCGGATGGGCGTTCACCGCCACCGCCCGGCGGCCAAAATGGCGTCGCCACTCGCCGTACCCACGCACCAGGAACCCCTGATTACGCTGCAGATAAGCCGTCTGGCGATGCAGATACAGCTGACGTAAAGCGTACCAGGGGACCCCTGGCAGGTCATGATGCACCGCATGGTAGTTGAGATTGAGGAACAGCACCCGCCAGGGGAGCCCGGCCTCGTTGATCACCGAGCGGGCCAGCGGGTCATCCGCGGCGCGGTGTTCGAGAAAAGAGCGTACTTTGGTCAGGGCCAGCGCCGGGTAGCTCACCGCCAGCACAAACCACAGTGGGGAAAAACCCTGCGCCGCCATCCAGGTCAGCAGGCCCGTCAGCAGCAACAGATGCAGACTCCACATGGCGATAGCGCGGCGGTCACCCTCGCGGAAAGCCCGCAGCGCGCGGTTCAGGGTGTGAATAATATCCATCAGCGGCGCCAGCAGCAGACGCCCCCAGAAGGTGTTGCGCAGGTGGATAAGACGGCGCTGCCAGGCTGAGAAGCGCTGCCAGCTTTCCGCCGTCACATAGTACGATTCGGGGTCGTCCTCGGGGTGCGTCAGCAGATGGTTGCGATGGTGCGCCAGGTGGCTGTCGCGGTAGATGCCATAGGGATACCAGACCGCCAGCGGCAGCGTCCCCAACAGCTGGTTAAACCATGCCAGCCGGGTGGGATGCCCATGGATAAGCTCGTGCTGTAAGGACATATACCAGGTGGTAAACCAGATCAGCAGCAGCGTGGCCGGCATCAAACCCAGCGTCTGCCAGCCCGCCACGCAGGCAAACCAGCCGCCGTAAACCGTCACAATCAGCAGCCATGTCGGCAGCTCGCTGCGCCACAGCCAGCTGCGCGCCAGCTGGCGGATCAGGATGCGCTGTTGATCATCCACATAGACAGCCGTCTTCTTTTCCGTCACTTCCGATACCTTGCCGTGTTGCCTCATTCCCTCCGAAGATGTGAGATAACACGTTAAATAACAAAGTATTTAATTTACTTAGCTTTGCCAAAAAGCGCGTTTGTATTCACCGCTTTCATCAACACCTGAAACTGCGGATTAAATTCATCAAAGATTGGCAGCGCAGCGGCGCCCAGCGCGGCGGTATCGGTGCCGGTCATCCCCATTTTGACACGCTGCGCCGGCAGGTAACGCCCGCGCACAGACTGATACAGCGGCGGCAGCCGCGCCAGCACTTTCTCCAGCAAGGGGGCGGGCATCATACCGCCCACCACAACCGTCTCGGCATCGAAGACGCACTCCAGCAAATTGATCGCCTGACGCAACGGCGCCAGGATGCTGGTGATCCACTGGTCGAAAAGCGCAGCGTCCACCGACAGCAGATCTTCCGGCAGCGCGCGATAGGGGTCGAGGCCGCAAAACTCATAGGCCGCCTGCAGCGAAACATAGCGCTCAAGGCATCCCTCATTCCCGCAATAGCAAGGGCGACCGTTCGGCGCGACCACAATATGCCCGACCTCACCGGCGTTATGGGCATGGCCGGTATACACATGACCATCGGTAAAAATACCGGCGCCCAGACCGGTGCCAATATAGAGATAGACAAAAGAGTTGAGCTGCCGCGCCACGCCGTGAAAGCGTTCGCCAATGGCGGCCACCGTGGCGTCGTTTTCGAGAGTCACCGGCAGGCCGCTGAGTCGCCCGAGCTCCGCCGCTACATCGACCCCTTCCCAGCCGTTGAGCGTCGTGGGCCCCGTCGACGAGATCCCTTCCACGCCAAAGGGCCCCGGCATCACGACCCCCATCCCCAGCACCCGCGACCAGTCCAGCGTCGGCAGCGCACGGATCTCATTCAGCACCTCAGCGAGGCGGGCAAAGGTGGCACCAGGCTGGGGCTTTTGCACCAGAATGAGTCGGCGAAAATGGACCTCGCCGGCCAGATCCACCAGCACCACAATCAGCGTCTGATGATCAAGATGGATGCCAATTGACCAGGCGCTGGCGGGATTGAGGCTCACCGGCACCGCTGGCTGTCCACGGCCGCTGGCGCGCCGCGGTTGGTGGCTGGTCAGGAGATCCATCTGCTCCAGCTCCGCCACAATATTCGACACGGTCTGCGGGGTCAGCGCGGTCAGCCGCGCCAGCTCGGCGCGGGTCAGCTCGCCATGTAAACGCACCGCCTCAATGATCACCCGGCGGTTATGCACCCGGGCATGTTCAAGGTTTGTACCTGATGTTTTCATCGTTTCCCTTCCAGGCTGGACTGGTGAAATTTTAGCCGGCATCACAGATCTGACAACGACCCGCGCAGGCGGGTCTTCGCGATGGCATACCCTTTGCTACGCTTAGTGCTGGGACCACTCGGGAGATGTCGCCGATATTGTCGCCCTGATTAAATCAATCAAATTGATTTAATAAATCATAACCCCTTTCAGTACAGCACAGCGGAGAGCAAAGATGAAATACCACAGCGCACTACGGGTCAACGCCTGTCTGCTGGCGATGCTCGTTATCAGCGGGAGCGTCAGCGCAGCGACCCAGATTAATGCCCTGTTCATGACCCAGGCGGCCTATAGCGAAAACGACATTCGCGCGATGACCAGTGACTTCGAAAAGCAACACCCTGACGTGAAGGTCAATCTCGAATTCGTCCCCTATGAAGCGCTGCACGACAAGATCGTCGCCGCCCGCGGCGCAGGGGGTAACGGCTACGACGTGGTGCTGTTCGACGCGATCTGGCCGGCGGAGTTTAGCCGCTTCGATCTGCTGCAGGATGTCTCCTCACGGATTGCCGCCGACGAGCGCGAGAAGATTTTCCCCGGGGCGATGAATACCGTGGTGTATCAAGGCAAAACCCTCGGCATGCCGTGGATCCTCGACACCAAATATCTGTATTACAACAAAGCCATGCTGGACAAAGCGGGGATCAAAACGCCGCCTGCCAGCTGGCAGCAGGTAATGGACGACGCCAAAGTGCTTAAGGACAAAGGGATTGTTAAATATCCTCTGGTCTGGAGCTGGTCGCAAGCGGAAGCGCTGGTCTGCGATTACACCACCCTCGTCTCCGGCTTCGGCGGGAGCTTCTACCAGAACGGCAAGCTCGATTTTTCGACGCCCGCCTCGCTGAAAGCGGTCACGCTGATGAAAACCTCGCTCGATCAGGGGCTGAGCAACCCGGCATCACGTGAATATCTTGAGGAGGATGTGCGTAAGGCTTTCTCCAATGGCGACGCCGCCTTTGCGCTCAACTGGACCTATATGTACAACATGGCCAACGATCCGAAACAGAGTAAAGTCGCAGGTGATGTTGGCATTGTCCCCGCCCCAGGCGATACCCCGGATAAACCCGGCGCCGTCAACGGTTCTATGGGGCTGGGCATCGCCAAAGCCAGTCAGCATCCGGAAGAGGCCTGGCAGTATATTCACTATCTGACCTCCCAGCCGGTACAGGACAAGTATGCCAAACTGAGCTTGCCGGTGTGGAAAGCCTCGTACCAGGATCCTGCCGTTGCCAAAGGCCAGGAGAGCCTGATCGCCGCCGCCGACAAGTCGTTGAACGTGATGCTCTCTCGTCCCGAAACGGCAGATTACTCGCGCCTGTCAAACACCCTGCAACAGCAGCTTCAGTCGGTACTGCAGGGTAAAGCCACGCCCGACGTCGCCCTCAAGGCGGTCGACACCAGCGCGGCCCGTCTGCGTTAAGGAGGCATGATGCTGAGTCTGCAACGACGCGAGCATCGTCAGGCATGGGTGCTGTTAGCGCCCATGCTTATCGCGATGTTTATCCTCACCGCATGGCCGCTGGCGCGCACGCTGTGGCTGAGTTTTACCGATACCGCGCTGGCGGGAAGCGGCGAGGCGACCCACTACGTCTGGCTGGATAATTATCTTTATGCCCTGACCGACCCGGACTTTCGTGCGGCCTTCGCGCGAACGCTCTATTTCACCGTGGTCTCGGTGGCGATTGAGGGGGCGATCGGCGTACTGGTGGCGCTGTTGTTGAATCAGCGTTTTGTCGGGCGAAATGTCCTGCGGGTGCTGGTGATCCTGCCGTGGGCGTTGCCAACTATCGTCAACGCCATGATGTGGCGGCTTAACTTTAATCCCGACTACGGCAGCGTTAATGCTCTGCTCAGCCAGCTGGGGCTGATTGACAGCTATCGCAGCTGGCTGGGCTCGCCGGATTCTGCCCTGCACGCGGTGATGCTGGCGGATATCTGGAAAAACTACCCGCTGGTCACCCTGCTGGTGCTGGCCGCCCTGCAGTCTGTTCCCGACGATCTGTACGAGGCGGCGCGGCTCGACGGCGCCTCGGCCTGGCGGCGTTTTCGCGCCATTACCTTTCCGGCCATTGTGGGTCCCCTTGGCGTCGCGCTGGTGCTACGCACCATCGATGCCTTCAAAGTGTTCGACATTATCTATGTTATGACCCGCGGCGGCCCGCTCGACAGTACCAAAACGTTGAGCTTTTTTGTCTATCAGGAGTCCTTCAGCTACCTGCGCGCCGGCAGCGGCGCGGCCTACGCCATGCTGATGAGCCTGATGTGCGCCGTACTGATAGCCCTGTATCTGTTTTTGCTGCTGCGTCAGCGGCGCCGGAGTGTTGATGATGAAGCGTAAAGGGTACATCGTACTGCGTTACCTGGCGGCGCTGGCGGTGGCGATCTCGATCCTCGCCCCGATGCTGTGGCTGTTTTTGATGAGCGTCAGCACCACCGCGGACCTCACCCGCGTCCCGCTGGAGTGGCTCCCGCGGCAGTGGGACTTCAGCCGCTATGGCCATCTGCTGTCGCTGGCCCCTGGCGAACCCGGGGCGCTGTTTCTTCCCGCGCTGGGCAACAGCCTGCTGGTGGCCGCCGGGGCGACGCTGGTGTCGTTGTTGCTGGCGATCCCCGCCGCCTTCAGCTTTTCGCGTTATCCCGGCCGCGACGGCTGGCTGTACGCCGGCCTCGGCATCTATATGGTGCCGCCCGTGGCCTTTGTGCTGCCGCTCTATTTTATTCTTGAACACTTTGGCCTGCTCAACACCCGCAGCGGGCTGGTGCTGGTCTACTGCTCGCTGATCGTGCCGTTTCTGACGTGGATGGTCAAAAACCAGTTCGATACCCTGCCGCAGGATATCGAACAGGCGGCCCGGCTTGACGGTCTGCGCATCTGGCAGGTCCTGCTGCGCATCACTCTGCCGCTGGCGAAACCGATGCTTGGCGCCGCCGCGCTGTTCGGCTGGCTGCTGGCGTGGGACGAGTTTTTCTATGCGCTACTGTTCACCAGCAACCTCGCCGCCCAAACGCTGCCGGTGACCATCGCCGGCTTCACCGCCGGCCGCGCCACCGATGACGGGCTGGTGGCGGCGGTGGGCATACTGGCCTCAGTCCCTCCGCTGTTGATTGCTATCTGGCTGCAAAAAACGCTGGTCAGCGGCCTCACTAACGGGGGAAGTAAAGGATAACTATGGATAACACCAGGACACCTGTGCTCTATATCGTGGGCAATTACAATATTGATTTAGTGATGGGAACCCTGACCCACTGGCCTGCCCAGGGGACTGAGATGATGCTCGAGCACAGCGCGCTGCGGCCCGGCGGCTCTGCCGGCAACTGCGCGCTGGCCGCCGCCGCCATGCAGCTTCCGCACTGCACGGTCGGCTGTCAGGGCGACGACGCGTTTACTCCGTGGCTGGCGGCACAGTTTCCCGGCGGCAGCGCACGCTGGCCGCAGTATCCCTGTGAAACTTCGCTGACGGTGGCGATCACCCATCCCAACAAAGAGCGCTCCTTCCTCAGCAACCGCGGACATATTACCCGCCTGACCGCCGGGGATGTGTTGAGCCAGCTGCCGGCCGCCGCTGGCGAGGGCGATATCGTGTTGCTCTGCGGTACCTTTCTCTGTACCGGGCTGCTATCCGACTATCCGCAGCTGCTCTCCACGCTCCGCCAGCGCGGGTTTACCCTTGCCGTCGATACCGGCTGGCCGCCTCAGGGCTGGAGCGACCCGCTGCGTCATGAGGTCGACCGCTGGCTGGGCGACTGCGACTGGCTGTTGCTCAACGACGTTGAAACCCTGCAGCTGGCCGGCCACCCGACCCTCGCCGAAGCCGCCGCAGCCCTGGCGGCACGGCTCAGCGGCCGCGGCGGGTGCGTGGTAAAGCGCGGCGCCGACGGCGCGGACTGCTGGACGACCGACGGCCATCACCATGCGCCGACCCGGCCGGTCACCGTGATCGATACCATCGGCGCTGGCGACAGCTTTAACGCAGGATTCCTTGCCGCGCTGCTGAGCGGTAAACCTGCGGCAGCCGCGCTGCGCTGGGGAAATACCGTCGCCGCGCAGGCGATCGGCACCTCCCCGCGCCGCTATCCCGACTGGCATACCCTGCAACATCACCTTGAGGAGGCCACCGATGGCCAGTGTTGAACTGATCGATGTCGCCAAGCGCTACGGCAAACAGACGGTGCTCCAGCCGCTGGACCTCACCATCCCCGACGGCAGCTTTACCGTACTGGTGGGCCCTTCCGGCTGCGGCAAGTCGACCCTGCTGCGCCTGCTGGCCGGTCTCGAAACGCTTTCCGGCGGCACCATTCTGATGAACAAGCGGCCGGTCAACGATCTGGATCCGGCCGACCGCGATGTGGCGATGGTCTTTCAGAGCTACGCGCTCTACCCCCACCTGACGGTGGCGGAAAATCTCGCCTTTCATATGCAGGTCAAAAAGGTGGATAAGCAGTTACAGAAAAGCAAAGTGCAGCAGGTCGCCAGCCTGCTGGGGATTGATAAACTGCTGGCTCGCTATCCGCGAGCGCTCTCCGGCGGCCAGCGCCAGCGGGTGGCGATGGGCCGGGCCATGGTCAGAAACCCCCAGGTTTTCCTGTTCGATGAGCCGCTGTCGAACCTTGACGCCCAGCTGCGGATGGAGCTGCGCGCAGAGATCAAATCCCTTCACCAGCGCATCAATACCACCATGATCTATGTCACCCATGACCAGGTGGAGGCGATGACCCTGGCCGATCAGATTGTGGTGATGCGCGACGGGCAGATCGTCCAGCAGGGGGCGCCGCTGGCCATTTACGACCAGCCCTGCAATACCTTCGTCGCCCGCTTTATCGGCTCCCCGCCGATGAATCTCCTGCCCGGTCAGCGCGCCGTGCGCGACGGCCAGCCCGGCGTCGCCTGCGGCGCGCTGTGGTTTCCGCTGGCCGAACGCTGGCATCAGGCCGTGGCGCAGCAGGGCGATGCCCCGCTGATTGTCGGTCTGCGCCCGCAGGATATTCTGCCGGATGCGCATGGCGCGCCGGCAACGGTAAACATCATGGAGGTGACGGGGGAATCCACCCTGCTGCATCTCGACTGGCAGGGTTTTCCGGTGCATGTGCAGGTTGCCGGCAGGGTGGCGGTCGCGGCGCAGCAGACGCTGGGGCTGACTCTCCGCCGCGAAAACCTGCATCTGTTTGATGCCGCCAGCGGCGAGCGGCTGGCGGAGACGCGCTAAGGGCGAAGGGAGCCGGTCATCATCCGTGTGGCCGGGCTCCGGGCGAGCTCGTGTTCCAGGGCTACTCCTCTTCCCGCTCCGCTGGGGTCCAGGTCGGCAGCGTCTGGAAGGTGTGCAACAGCCCTTCGGACCACGCCTTGCGGATGCGGTTGAAGTAGGGATCGCTGTCGGTGATGCGATGCTGCCCGGCACTGCTCAGGCTGCCGCTGCGGTAGAGCAGCGTATCCAGCGGCAGGCCGACGGACAGATTACTGCGCAGCGTCGAGTCAATGGAGATCAACGCGCAGCACATCGCCTGCTCCAGCGGCGTATCGATGGTCAGCACCCGATCGATGATCGGCTTGCCGTACTTGCTTTCGCCGATCTGGAAATAAGGTGTGTCGCGGGTGGCTTCAATAAAGTTGCCCTCCGGATAAATATGGAACAGACGATGGGTTTCGCCGGCGATCTGGCCGCCAAGCAGCAGGTTGCAGTTGAAGTTGGTGTTACTGCAGTTCTGCTGGTTGCTGCTGTCGCGCTGGATCACCTCCAGCAGCGTTTTACCGATCAGCATCGCGGCGTCGTAGAGGGAGGTGACCTGCATCAGATTCGGCTCCTGCTGGGTGCGGATGCGCGCGCTGAGCAGGCTTATCACGCTCTGGGTGGTGGCCAGGTTGCCAGCGGATTGCAGCACCAGTACCCGTTCCCCCTCCTGATGGAAAACGTGCAGCTTTTTAAAAGTGGCAATATGGTCGACGCCCGCGTTGGTGCGGGAGTCGGAAGCAAACACCAGTCCATCCGCCAGGCACATGGCCACACAGTAGGTCATTGCGGTTTTTCCCGTATTATTGCTGCTGCGCCTGCTGGCTGTGTTCGCGCACTTCAGCGTTGGTTAACATAATCTCCCCGCCGCCGCCCAGCCGGGTGCCCCGTACCGGGCAGGCGTCGAGATAATCCAGCCCGGTCGCCAGCCGCAAATGCTGATTCAGGCGACGGGTATTATTGGTGATATCAAACGACAGCCAGCGGCCGTCGAGCCAGACTTCCGCCCAGGCGTGCATCGCCACATGCTGAGCGTTATCGCTGTAAACATAGCCGCTGACGTAGCGCGCCGGGATCTCCAGTGCGCGGCAGCAGGCCAGAAAAACATGGGTATGATCCTGGCACACTCCCTTCGCGCGGGCGAAGGCGTCGGCGGCGGAGTCCTGCACCTGGGTCGCGCCGGGGGAGTATGGCATTCTTAACAGCAGATCCGCCATCAGTTGATTCAGACTTTCTTCCGCCGCATCGGGACGATAGAGGCGCTGGGCAAACTCACGGATCGCCGTATCGGCGCGGGTTAGCGGCGTACAGCGCAGAAAAACCAGCGGCGACAGCAGCTCGGCCTCTTCATCACGCGTCTCCTCCCCTTCATCGGCGATATCGACAATCCCGCTGGCGCGGATAGTGATCTCCTTGTGCGGGTTATCCAGCGTCAGCACATGCAGCACATTTCCCCAGCCGTCGGTAGTGGTCACCGCCGCCCCGTCCGGCAGGGTCAGCGTCCAGGCGGTGATGGTCTGCCGGCCGGTACTGCGCGGCGTCAGGCGCAGATACTGGGTGGAAAACTTCACTTCTTCATCGTAGCCATAGCGGGTGAGATGATCGATGACCAGTTTCATAAGGCCTCCAGATAGGTTTGTCTGATGCTGTCGGACAGCGCGTTAATTCTCGCCAGCAGGCCGTTAAGGGTGGTCTGCAGGTCCGCCTGCGCCAGGTCGTCGCGGGTGCTGAAGCGCAGGTCAACGTTGAGCTGATGGGCCAGGCGCAGCGGTTGATAGGAGCGATCGTTGGCGATCTTCTCCAGCTCGCCGACCAGATCGGCAATGCTGGCGCGCAGCGAACGCGGAATATCGTTACGCAGGATCAGCAGCTCCATCACCGTTTCGCGACTGACTGGCTGGCGATAGAGGCTGTTGTAGGCTTCGCGGGCGCTGACCGCATTGAGCAAGGTATCCAGTCGATAGTATTCCCGCACCGGATCCGGGTCGTTGGTCAGTTGTTGATCCTTAATCAGCAGCAGCTGGGTGGTGGCGAAGGCACGCTCTATCAGCGTGCCGATGCCGATAAAGCTCAGCGCGTCGTTGCGCAGCAGCGTGCCAATCACCGCCCCGCGAAACAGATGCACCCGCTCTTTCACCCACTCGAAAAAGCCGTCGCTGCCGAGTTCACCCAGCCCCTGCTGGCGCAGGGTTCGCAGCTCGATTCGGGTGGCGTTGATGCTCTCCCACACCTCGGCCGACAGACTGCCGCGCACCGCGTGCGCATTGTTCCACGCCATCTCCACGCAGCTGTAAATACTGCAGGGGTTGTTGCCATCGAGGGCAAAGAAGTTGAGCAGGTTGCTCATGGTAAAGCGGGCGTGGCGCGCCTGAAACAGCTCGTGGGTCATCGACAAATTCAGCGGCAGCGCCAGATCCCGCGACTGCTGGCTGTGCCGGGGGATCATCGATAATTTCCAGGTCACGTCCAGTACCCGGGCGTAGCTTTCCGCCCGCTCGAGATAGCGGGCCATCCAGAACAATTCACTCGCCGTACGACTTAGCATGATGCGTCATCCTCCATCACCCAGGTATCCTTGGTTCCGCCGCCCTGCGACGAATTGACCACCAGCGACCCTTCGGTCAGCGCCACGCGGGTCAGGCCGCCGGGCACCAGCCGCATCTCCTGCCCGGACAGCACGTAGGGCCGTAAATCGATATGTCGCGGCGACAGACCTTCATCAACGAAGGTGGGGCAGGTCGACAGCGCGAGGGTGTCCTGGGCGATATAGTTGGCCGGATTGGCCAGCAGGCGCTGGCGGAAGGCCTCTCGCTCCTCTTTAGTCGAACGCGGGCCAACCAGCATGCCGTAGCCCCCGGCGCCATGGACCTCCTTGACCACCATCAGCTCAAGGTTACTCAGCACATAGCGCAGGTCCTCTGCTTTCCGGCACTGCCAGGTGGGGATATTGCTGAGGATCGGCTGTTCGCCGAGGTAAAAGCGGATCATTTCCGGAACGTACGGGTAGATTGATTTGTCGTCGGCGACGCCGGTGCCGATAGCGTTGGCCAGCACCACGCCGCCGGCGCGATAGACTGACAGCAGCCCCGGTACGCCGAGCATGGAATCGGCGCGGAAGGCCAGCGGGTCGAGCCAGGCGTCGTCGATGCGGCGATAAATCACATCCACTCGCCGCGGCCCCTCGGTGGTCCGCATATACACCGCGCCGTTCTTAATGAACAGGTCGGCGCTCTCCACCAGCTCGACCCCCATCTGCTGCGCCAGGAAGCTGTGCTCAAAGTAGGCGCTGTTGAAGCGCCCCGGGGTCATCACCACGACGCAAGGGTCATCCACCAGCGAGCTTTCGCGCAGGGTCTGCAGGAGGTAGCTCGGGTAACGCTCCACTGGCGCAATGTGATGCTGCTCGAACATCTCCGGATAGAGGCGCATCATCATCTTACGGTTTTCGAGCATGTAGGAGACGCCGGACGGCGTACGCAGGTTATCCTCCAGCACGTAGTATTGACCGTCGTTATTGCGCACCATATCGACGCCGGTGATATGGGCATAGGTGTTGTTTGGCAGGTTGATGCCCTGCATGCATGGCTGATACTGCTCGTTGGCCAGCACCTGCTCGGCCGGGATCAGCCCCGCGCGCAGAATATTCTGCTCATGATAGATGTCATAGAGGAAGGCGTTGAGCGCTTTCACCCGCTGGCGAATGCCGCGGTCAATGCGCTGCCACTCCCCGGCGGGTATGATCCGCGGCACGCTATCAAACGGGATCAGCCGCTCGGTTCCCTCATCCTCGCCGTACACGTTAAAGGTGATGCCGATACGGTGAAAAAGCAGTTCCGCTTGCGCTTTTTTCTGCCGGATAGAGAATTGATCGGTGTTGCGAAACCATTGCCACCAGGCATTATAGTGCGGCCGCTGTTCACCCTGCGCGGTCAGCATCTCGTCATAATAATGCCCGTCAGGTAGCGTAATTTTAATCATGGCTATCCCCTCCGGTTGTACTCACTTTGTGGTAATCCCGGTAAGAGATAAGCATTAATTATGCCAGGTCATCTACCGCCGCGGCGTTGTGCAAATCTGTTCTGACCCGCCGTCTGATTGTGCAAAAAATCGCCAGAACAGCCGCCCGCGCCCGGCTGCGGTTGCACCGTCGTGAGGCAGCGCTACGATTTTTGCGCCATCGTGGACGCCAGCGCCTTCAGCCAGGCGGCATAGGCCGTGGGCCAGGCGGTCGTCGGCGTTCCCGGGCGCCCCATACCAAAGCCATGGCCACCGCGGGTATAGCGGAAAAGCTGCACAGGAACCTGATGCTGGCGGCAGGCGTCAGCCATCAACAGCGTATTGTGCGGATCGGAAATCGGATCGTCCTGCGCCTGTACCAGAAAACAGGGCGGTGTGGCCGTTGTCACCCAGGTTTGTACCGACCAGGCGCGGTCGGCCGCCTCGCTCGCCTGCGGCCCCACCAGCAGACGATGGGTCGCCGTATGGCTCCAGGGCGGCAGGAGCGTGATCACCGGATAGATCAGCGCGGCGCCGTCGGCGGTGGCGGGCTGGTGGTCCAGCGCATCCTCCGGCGGGTAGCTGGTAAACGCCGGCCGACAGGCGGCCATCCCCAGCAGATGTCCCCCCGCCGAAAAACCGAGCACGCTGACCTGCGATTCCCGGGCGCGGATCAGCCGCAGGGCCCGCTGCGCATCCTGCAGCGGCGCCAGCGCACCGGCCTGCCAGCCCTCCCCCGGCAAGCGGTAGCTCAGGACATAGGCGGTATAGCCGTGCGCCGTCAGCCAGTGCGCCGCAGGCCAGGCCTCACTGCCCATCTCGATCCGCTGGTATCCGCCGCCGGCCGCCACCAGCACTCCGTGGCCAGTGGCCCGGGCGGGTTGCCAGACCGTCAGCACAGGACGAGGGATATGGCTCAGCGCGCCGCGGGCGGATAACCGAGCCTCGCCCCCCGGCCCGCCTCCCCCCGGCGGTTGATCCGGCCACAGCGGCAGCGTCAGCGCCGGAGCAGTGGCCGCCGCGCCCCGCACCGCAGACAGCGCAGCGGCGCTAAACAGCAGAAATTGACGTCGATTCATGACTGGCTCCCGGGCGCGTTGGCTTGCCTGTAAACCTAACCGCTTTGCTGGTGGTTATATCAGAAAACCTGGCAGGTAAATCCTCTGTTTTCGCGCAAAATGTTACCCCTGACACGCGCAGCGGCAGATATTCGTCTAAGGTTTCTGGATGGCCAAACGTCGTGGCCCGCAGTCGATAATGATAAGGAGAACTCCCCATGACGAGTACTGATGCACATCGTCCCGCTGCTTTGCCCTGTACCCTGCGCCTGGCGATCGGCGGCGCCCTGCTCGCCCTGATGAGCCTGAATGTCCAGGCGGAAGACGGCAAAACCGCGCCCCCCCCCTCGCCGGATATTCTGCTGGGCCCGTTGTTCAATGATGTCCAGAGCGCGAAGCTCTTTGCCGATCAAAAAACCTTCGCCGACGCGATCCCTAACAGCGATCCGCTGATGATCCTTGCTGATTACCGGATGCAGAAAAACCAGGCCAGCTTTGACCTGCGCCACTTCGTCGAGCTGAACTTCACGCTGCCGAAAGAAAATGACACCTATGTGCCGCCTAAAGGGCAAACCCTGCGTCAACATATCGATGGCCTGTGGCCGGTCCTGACCCGCAGCACCGTCGAGGTGGAAAAATGGGACTCGCTGCTGCCGCTGCCTAAGCCCTACGTGGTCCCCGGCGGACGCTTTCGCGAAGTCTATTACTGGGACAGCTATTTCACCATGCTGGGTCTTGCCGAAAGCGGTCACTGGGATAAAGTCGAAGATATGGTCGCCAACTTCGCCGCGGAAATTGACACCTGGGGCCATATCCCCAACGGCAACCGCACCTATTACCTCAGCCGTTCGCAGCCCCCCTTCTTCTCCTTTATGGTGAGCCTGCTGGCGACGCACGATGGCGACCAGGTACTGAAAACCTACCAGCCGCAGCTGGAGAAGGAGTATCGCTACTGGATGGCCGGAGCGGACGCGCTGGCCCCCGGCAGCGCTGACAAACGGGCGGTGCGGATGGCGGACGGCGCGCTGCTCAACCGCTACTGGGACGATAACGACACCCCGCGCCCCGAGTCCTGGCTTGACGACGTCAAAACCGCCAAAAGCAACCCGAATCGTCCGGCAACCGAGATCTATCGCGACCTGCGCTCCGCCGCCGCCTCCGGCTGGGATTTCAGCTCCCGCTGGATGGATAATCCGCAGCAGCTCGCCACCATTCGCACCACCTCGATTGTCCCGGTCGATCTCAATGCCCTGATGTTCCATCTGGAGAAAACCCTCGCCCGCGCCAGCAAGGCATCCGGGGACAGCGCCGGCGCTACGCAGTACGATGCGCTGGCTAATGCCCGCCAGCAGGCCATCGAGAAATATCTGTGGAATGATAAAGAGGGATGGTACGCCGATTACGATCTGAAAACCCACAAGGTGCGCAATCAGCTGACCGCGGCGGCGCTGTTCCCGCTGTACGTCAATGCGGCGTCACGCGAGCGGGCGACGAAAGTGGCCGCCGCCGCTGAGTCGCGGCTGCTCAAACCCGGCGGGCTGACCACCACCACCGTCAACAGCGGCCAGCAGTGGGACGCCCCGAACGGCTGGGCGCCGCTGCAGTGGGTGGCGGTCGAGGGCCTGCAAAACTACGGCCAACAAAAGATCGCCATGGAGGTCAGCTGGCGCTTCCTGAGCAACGTTCAGCATACCTATGACAGCAAGCAAAAGCTGGTGGAGAAGTATGACGTAAGCTCGACCGGGACCGGCGGCGGCGGTGGCGAATATCCGCTACAGGATGGCTTTGGCTGGACCAACGGTGTCACCCTGAAGATGCTGGATCTGATCTGCCCGCAGGAGAAACCCTGCGATGCCCTGCCCGCCACGCGCCCGGCGGCGGCCCCTTCCGCGCAGAGCAAGCCAGCCGCCAACGACCCCGCACCGGCGGCAGCGCAAAAAACCGGCGCCTGACGCTTTTCACGCACCCCCTACCAAATTCGGTAGGGGGTAGTCGTCTCCCTGCTGACAACGTCCCCGTGCAGCCCCGCTCTGCGGCCCGCGGGAAGCACGTCACTCCCCCCATCGCCCTGAACCGGTCACCTTTCGCTTGATCACATAAATACAAACAATAATAATTCGCATTACTTTTTAACGAACAATGACAGATTCGTTTTTCCCGCGGCGGCGTACAGGAGTACCAGACCGCGTTGGTTCAGGATGATCTTATGAACGTGGCTATTTCCCGAAAACGCCCGAGGCTGCTGTACGCCCTCGTGGTCGCCCTTCCCCTCACCGCGCAAGCTGAAGAGACCGTGGTGGTCACTGCCAGCCCGCCGGCGTCCGCCAGCGCGCCGACTGAAGGCTACAGCGCCAGCACTTCGCTCGGGGCGACGAAAACCGACCAGCCGTTAATCACCACCGCCCAGTCGGTATCGGTGGTCACCCGCCAGCAGATGGCGGACCAGGGGGCGAATACCATCAGCCAGGCGCTGGAATATACCCCGGGGGTCTACTCCAGCTTCGGCGGCGGCGCGACCCGGTTCGACGCTATCTCCCTGCGCGGCTACCACGGCGGCGACGTCGATAACCTGTTCCTCGACGGTATGCGCCTGATGAGCGACGGCGGCAGTCATAACGTTGTGCAAATCGACCCGTGGTTTATCGAACGCGTCGATGTGATCCGCGGCCCCTCCTCCGCGCTCTACGGGCAGAGCGTGCCGGGCGGCGTGGTCAACCTGACCTCCAAACGCCCGCAGTTTAGCCAGCAGGGCCACGTCCGCCTGACCGGCGGTACGCAAAATACCAAAGGCGCGGCCTTCGATTACACCGACGCCATCAACGAGCAGTGGGCATGGCGGCTGATCGGGATGACCCGCAGCAGCGACACGCAGTATGACCATACCCGCGAAGAGCGCTACGCGATTTCGCCTTCCCTGCTATGGCAGCCGGACAGCGACACCTCGCTGCTGCTGCGCGCCTATCTGCAAAAAGATCCTTCCGGCGGCTACCACGGCTCTTTGCCGCTGGATGGCACCCGCTACGCGCATAATGGTCGTAAGCTCTCCCCCAGCACCAACGAGGGCGATCCGGGAGATGGCTATCAGCGCCGCCAGCA
This sequence comes from Klebsiella sp. w6, assembly GCF_033100215.1. Classification (NCBI taxonomy): domain Bacteria; kingdom Pseudomonadati; phylum Pseudomonadota; class Gammaproteobacteria; order Enterobacterales; family Enterobacteriaceae; genus Klebsiella; species Klebsiella sp. w6. The sequence continues at coordinate 1,982,676 of NZ_CP136907.1, read as the reverse complement.
GATCTACAGCTATGAGTTTGACCACCAGTTCACCGACGTCTGGTCGGTCTATTCCGCCGGGAGCTACACCCACACCAACGTCTCCCTCGATCAGGTCTACCAGGTCGGCTGGATAGATGACAGCGACATGCTGACCCGCGGCTACAGCGGTTCGCGCGGTTCGCTGGACGGCTGGTCGACCGATAACCGCCTGCGCGCCGATTTCAATACTGGCGACCTGGCGCATACCCTGATCCTCGGCGCCGAATATCATCGCTTCCGCAACGATCTGTGGACCGGCGCCGGCGGTGCGGCGCCGCTAAACCCGTTTACCGGCTATACCGCGCAGACCGGGCATACAGTTACCTACAGCGACGACAATAATCGCCGCTACTACCAGACCGGGCTGTATCTGCAGGATGAGATGGTCTGGAACCGCTGGCATGTGGATGTTTCCGCACGCTACGACCGCATCGTTTCCCAGCAGGTCAGCGATACCTTCGGCACCTCAAACCGCCGTTCAGACGACCATATCAGCGGCCGCGCCTCGCTGTTGTACGCCCTGGATAATGGCCTTTCGCCTTATCTGAGCTACAGCCAGGCGATCACCCCGGCGATGCTGCCGGGCGCGGACGGCAAACCGCTGAAACCGACCACCGCCGAGCAGGTCGAAGCCGGTCTGAAGTTCCAGCCGCCGGGCAGCCGCGACCTCTATAGCATTGCAATTTACGACTTGACGCAAAAGGATGTCGCCACCCGCGACCCGAACATCGCCACCGCCACCTATATTCCGGCGGGTAAGGTCCATTCCCAGGGCGTTGAGCTGGAAGCACACCACCAGATCACCCCGCAGCTGAGTACTATCGCCTCGTATACCTGGAATCGTCTGCGCTTCCAGGACACCAGGGACGGTACCGATAACAACACGCCGCAGCTGACCCCGGATCAGATGGCCTCCTTCTGGGCGCGCTATCAGTTCCCGGCGGGGATCTCGGTGGGCGCTGGCGTCCGCTACATCGGCAAACAGTGGGCGGATGATGCCAACACCGCGCGGCTGCCGTCGGTCACGCTGATGGATGCCATGATGCGGGCCGACCTCGGTGTCTGGTCGCCAACGCTGAAAGGCGCTTATGTGCAGGTTAACGCCAACAATATCGGCGACCGCGAGTATATTTCCGGCTGCTACGGCACCGGCAACTGCTACTGGGGAGCAGAGCGCAGCGTCATGGCCACCGTGGGCTACGACTTTTAACTGACCGCAGCAATATAAGCCTCCGGCCATGACGGCGGAGGCTTTCATGAAGACTTTTGTCTCGCTTTTATTGCTGAAATTAACTTAAAAATGCCACCCCATTATTTCACTTGCCCCCCGTGGATGAGAAAGCTTACTATGCTGGCGCAAACCGGTTATAGCGCTCACAAGGAATAAAAGTGAACCCCGTCATTAGCTATATCGCCAATTTACACCCGTTATCATTTATGGGTTATTATGTATTATCCACCACAGTGATATATATTCTGCTGAATATGATTATTGTGAAGACCCGCCCCGCTAAAAATACCACCGCCGTTCCGGCGCCCTATTCTATCTCCCCCTCTTTTTTAGCCTGGCTACGTCATCGCGCCACCCGCGTCATTCAGCTGGCCATGTTCCGGCTGTTAAGAAAAAACTATGTCACCCTCATCCATTCTGCTGAAGATATTCAGCTCTGCGCCAATCAGCAGTATGCCGAATGCAAAATGACCTGCGTGGAAAAAATACTGTTTGACCATTTCGCTACGCCAAAATCCTGTCACCAGGATCTCCCGCTTTCTCTGCACGTCGCTGAACAAAACCACTGGGCTACCGATCCCCACTGCAGTGGACTACGGCTAAGCCCAACGCACCAAACGTGGAACATGATAGTGATTGCCGCCCCCTCCCTGCTGTTAATCGCTGTGCTCGTCTGGAAAACACTATTTGATCATCAGGCGATAATTCACTCCAGCGTATTGAGCTGGCTGGTGATGTTTATGGTTTCCGGACTGTGGTGGCTGTGGCTATTATGCATCACCTTAAATGCCACCCGGCTCGACCGGGAGGGGATCGCTATTAATATTCTTCACCACTATATTGATACCCTGAAAGAGACGCTTATTGCTGACGCAGATACCCTGACCGATGAAAACGCCGATTATTGCGTGGCGATTGGTACAACCACCCTGCTTCCCGAAAGATTTGCTGAATATGTAAAAATCATCAACCTTATTCAGTATCCCTTTTGTCTGCAGCGCCTGGATTAACGAGGGGACAGTATGTGGAATTTTATGATGCATCTGCATCCACTGCTGTTTCTTGGCGGATTTATGTTTATCGTCCCGGGTATCTATATTGCTATCGGTACGACGATCGTCGTGACACGGCCAGCGGCTCAGCCCCAGCCGCACGCGACGGAGGTCAGTCCATGGCTGCTGGCCTGGCTGACCGGAGAAGGGACCCGGGTGATCCAGCTGGCGATGTTCAGCTTACTCAGTAAAAAGTATCTGTGGATCCCGGAGGCCGGGCAGGTTTTGGCCAACGGACGCTATGCAAACCAGGAAATGAACGTCATTGAAAGAATACTGTTTGACCATTTTGAGGTGCGAAAGCCGTGTCATGAAGATCTGCCCTGCAGCCTGAGTATTGCCGGACGTAACCTCTGGCAGGAACAGATAGCGAGCGCGGGCTTAGCCTTAAGTCCGCTGCGCCGCGGGTGTAATATGCTGGCCATCAGCATCCCTTCGATCGCCCTCGGCGTTATCGTTGTGAGTAAGACCTTTATCTGGCTCGACTTCACCGCGTACAGCATCTTTAGTTGCCTGCTCATGCCCACGGGTTGCGCTTTGTGGGGCGGGTTATGGATAGAAGCCATTAGCAAAACCATTCGTCTCGATATCTGCGGCATCTCACATCATGACGCCCATGCCTGCATCGATGCGTTACGAGAAGCGTTAGCGCTGAAAGGCGATCAGGAAGATGACGCGACAGCCATACTCTGCGTGGCGGTGAACGGCCCAGGATCCCTTCCCGAGCGCTACCGGGACTATAAAACGCTCATTGCGCCGATGAGCGCTATCACCTCGCTGCGTACCGAGGATTAGGCGAGTGAGAAGCACTCACCCCGCCAGGCCTGCGGGGTGAGCGTAGGCCTACATGGCGTCCAGCGCTTTCTGCAGTTTCCAGATATAGCGCGGCGCCTGCGGTGCCGGGTGTTTCTTCACCACATGCTCGAAGAACTCATCGGCGTCGAGATCGTTAATCTCATCGATGGCGTCCTGGCGATCCGACGAGAAGGTGCGCAGCAGGGCGCCGGCACCGTTGGCATAGGAGACCACCACCGCGTAGCGCATCACCTGCGGGTCTTTGATCCCCGCCAGCGGACCGTTCTCCAGAATGCTCAGATAGGCGGCCCCCATCGAGATATTACGTTCCGGGTTTTTCAGCTCACTGACCGACGGCTCGCCGCGCCAGCCCATCCGCCGGTAGACATCGCGTCCGGAGGTCGACGGCTTGAGCTGCATCAGCCCGACGGCGCCGGATTTACTCACCACCGCTGGATTACCGCCCGACTCGATGGCGATGATCGCCGTGATCAGCTGCGGGTCCACGCCCCAGGCGGCGCCGGCTTTTTCACTGATCGGCATCCACTGCATCGCCCGCTTCACCGGGACCTCGGGGTTCCACGGCGGGTTAGTGTAATCATGTTTCGAACTACAACCGGCCAGAAAAACGACTAAAATAAGCAACCATCTCAATTTCACACATCTATCCTTATCTACCCAAACGCCATCATGCTGCAGAACGACGGCAGCGGTACGTCCCCCGCCGGCCGACAACCTGAAGGATGACGGGTGCGGACTGAAGTTAGCCACCTGGAGATGACAATCGCCATTCCAGGCGGCATCATAACCCTTTCATTCATAGCAAGGAATTATCATGTCTCAGTTTTATCTGGTCGCGCCATCGGGTTATTGCATCAACCAGCAGGCGGCAGCCCGCGGCGTCGAGCGTCTGCAGCAGGCCGGACATGAGGTGGCCCACCAGCAGGTCATTCCCCGCCGGCAGCAGCGTTTCGCCGGGACTGAACAGGAACGCCTGGCCGATATTAACCAGCTGGCCCAGCTGCCCGGGCGCAACCGTATCGTCCTCGCGGTGCGCGGCGGCTACGGCGCCAGTCGCCTGCTGCCGCATATCGACTGGCAGGGACTGATTGCCCGCCAGCAGCGCGACCCACTGCTGATTTGCGGCCACAGCGATTTCACTGCTATCCAGTCGGGCCTGCTGGCTACGGGCAACGTCATCACCTTCAGCGGGCCAATGCTCGCGGGCAACTTCGGCGCGGAGACCCTCGATCCGTTTACCGAGCACCATTTCTGGCAGGCGCTACGCCAGGCGGAATTTACCCTCGAATGGCCGGGCGAAGGGCCGAACTGCCAGGTGGAAGGCACCCTGTGGGGAGGAAATCTGGCGATGCTGACCTCGCTTATCGGCACGCCGTGGCTACCGGCGATCCGCGACGGCATCCTGGTGGTGGAGGATATCAACGAGCACCCGTTCCGCGTCGAGCGCATGCTGCTTCAGCTGTTGCACAGCGGCGTGCTGGCGGCGCAGAAAGCAGTGATCTTCGGCAGCTTCACCGGCAGCGCGCCAAACGACTATGACGCGGGGTACGATTTGCCGCAGGTCTTTGATTACCTGCGCCAGCAGCTCTCCCTGCCGTTGATTAGCGGACTGGAGTTTGGCCACGAGCAGCGCACGGTGACCCTGCCGCTGGGCGCCCGCGCGCGACTGGTGAATCAGGCAGCTACCACCACTCTGACGATCAGCGGCCACCCGGTGCTGACAGAATAAATTTCCCGGACGCATAGGCGGATCCCCTGCGAATTGTTAAAATAGTGTCACTTTTAGCCATTTTTTCACGCCAGTCAGGGAGTACGTGAACATTGGACGCCGCTGCGGTCATTAGTCTGTTTATTCTGGGTTCTGTTTTAGTAACCTGCAGTATCTTATTGAGCTCCTTTTCTTCGCGCCTTGGCATCCCGATTCTGGTCATCTTTCTGGCCATCGGGATGCTGGCAGGCATTGACGGCATCGGTGGCATCCCCTTCGACAACTACCCCTTCGCCTATATGGTGAGTAACCTGGCGCTGGCGGTGATCCTGCTGGACGGCGGGATGCGCACCCAGGCCAGCTCCTTTCGCGTCGCACTATGGCCCGCGCTATCGCTGGCGACGGTCGGGGTACTGATCACCTCGGCGCTGACCGGGATGATGGCTGCCTGGCTGTTCAAGCTGGATATGATCGAAGGCCTGCTGATCGGCGCCATTGTCGGCTCCACCGACGCTGCGGCGGTTTTCTCGCTGCTCGGCGGCAAGGGGCTCAACGAGCGCGTCGGCTCAACGCTGGAGATTGAGTCAGGCAGTAACGACCCGATGGCCGTCTTCCTGACCATCACCCTGATCGAAATGATCCAGCAGCGCCAGACCGGCCTCAGCTGGATGTTCGCCGTGCATATCATCCAGCAGTTTGGTCTCGGGATCGCCATCGGCCTCGGCGGCGGCTACCTGCTGCTGCAGATGATCAACCGTATCGTGCTGCCCGCCGGGCTCTATCCACTGCTGGCGCTGAGCGGCGGGATCATGATTTTTGCCGTCACCACCACCCTCGACGGCAGCGGTATCCTTGCCGTCTATCTCTGCGGCTTTCTGCTGGGCAACCGGCCGATCCGCAACCGACACGGTATCCTGCAGAACTTCGACGGCCTGGCGTGGCTGGCGCAGATCGCCATGTTCCTGGTGCTGGGCCTGCTGGTGACGCCATCCGACCTGCTGCCGATCGCCATCCCGGCGCTGCTGCTGTCGATGTGGATGATTTTCATTGCCCGCCCGCTGTCGGTGTTTGCCGGCCTGCTGCCGTTTCGCGGCTTTAACCTGCGCGAACGGGTGTTTATCAGCTGGGTTGGCCTGCGCGGCGCGGTGCCCATCATTCTCGCGGTGTTCCCGATGATGGCCGGGCTGGACAACGCCCGCTTGTTCTTCAATGTCGCCTTCTTCGTGGTGCTGGTGTCGCTGCTGCTGCAGGGCACTTCGCTGTCGTGGGCGGCGAAGAAAGCCAAAGTGGTGGTGCCGCCCATCAGCTGGCCCATCTCCCGCGTCGGGCTGGATATTCACCCGGAAAACCCGTGGGAGCAGTTTGTCTATCAGCTGGGCGCCGATAAGTGGTGCATCGGCGCGGCGCTGCGCGATCTGCATATGCCGCCGGAGACGCGGATTGCGGCGCTGTTTCGCAACAATGCCCTGCTGCACCCCACCGGCAGCACCCGCCTGCGGGAAGGCGATATCCTGTGCGTCATTGGTCGCGAGCACGACCTGCCGGCACTGGGTAAAATGTTCAGCCAGTCGCCGCCGGTGGCGCTCGATCAGCGCTTTTTCGGCGACTTCATTCTTGATGCCGAGGCCCGCTTCGCCGATGTGGCGCAAATCTACGGCCTCGACGGCGGAGAGGAGTTCCGCGAGCATCAGCAGTCGCTCGGGGAAGTGGTGCAGCAGCTGCTGGGCGCGGCGCCGGTGGTGGGGGACCAGGTGGAGTTCGCCGGGATGGTGTGGACGGTGGCGGAAAAAGAGAACGATCACGTGCTGAAGGTTGGGGTGCGGGTCGCGGAAGACGAGGCGGAGTGATCCGCCCCGGAATAGGTTACAGGGTCACAACCGGCACCCGCGGCGCCAGGGCGCACATCAGCTCATAGCCGACGGTGCCGCTGCTGGCCGCCACGTCGTCGATTTTAATCTCTTTGCCCCACAGCTCGACCGGCGCGCCGATCCCGGCCTGCGGACAAGGCGTTAAATCGACCGCCAGCATATCCATCGATACGCGTCCAACGGTAGTGGTGCGTACGCCATCCACCAGCACCGGCGTGCCGCTCGGCGCCACCCGCGGATAGCCATCGGCATAGCCGCAGGCGACGATGCCGATCCGCTGCTCCTGGCTGGTGCGGTACAGGCCGCCATAGCCAATCGCCTCGCCGAGGCGCAGGTTCTGCACGCCGATGATTTCGCTGCGCAGCGTCATGACCGGCTTCAGCCCGGTGTTCGCGATGTCCTGCCACTGCCCGGAAGGCGACGCGCCATACAGCACGATGCCCGGACGCACCCAGTCAAAATGCGCTTCCGGATGCCAGAGGGTCGCCGCCGAGTTGGCCAGCGAGCGCGGGCAATCCAGCCCCTCCGCCGCCTGTTCGATACGGCGCATCGGCTCGACAATCCCCTGCGGGTTCTCCGCCTCCGCGAAGTGCGACATCAGCGTCATTTCGCCGACGTTGCTTATCGCCCGCAGCTGCTGCCAGACGGTATGCACCCGCTCCGGCATAAAGCCCAGCCGGTTCATACCGCTGTTCACCTTGAGATAGATATCCAGCGGCGCGCGCAGCTTCGCCTGCTGCAGCGCCTTAATCTGCCAGTTGCTGTGGACGCTGGTGGTTAAGCGATATTGATCGAGCACCGCCAGCTCATCGGCATGGAAGAAGCCCTCCAGCAGCAGGATCGGACCTTTCCAGCCCTGCTCGCGCAGCAGGATCGCCTCTTCCAGGTTGAGCAAGGCGAAACCATCCGCCCCGCTTAACGCACTCCATACGCGCGCCACGCCGTGGCCGTAGGCGTTGGCCTTGACCACCGCCCACAGGCGCGACCCAGGGGCCGCGCGACGCACTATCTGTAAATTCTGCCGCAAGGCCAGCAGGTCGATGCTGGCCACTACCGGACGGGTCATGCAAGCTCCTTAGTTGTGTGCGCCATGCAGATGCTGCGGACGCGCCGGGGTGAACCCGGGGCTGTAGCGGGCGACCGCCAGATCGTCGTAAGGGATCGCCGGCGTGCGCCCGGAGATCAGATCGCTGATAAGCTGCCCGGAGCCGCAGGCCATGGTCCAGCCAAGCGTGCCGTGGCCGGTGTTGAGCCACAGATTTTTATACGCCGTGCGGCCGACCACCGGCGTGCCGTCCGGTGTCATCGGCCGCAGGCCAGTCCAGAACGTCGCCTGCTCCACGTGGCCGCCGCGCGGGAACAGATCGCGCACCACCATCTCCAGGGTTTCGCGACGCGGCTGCAGCAGCGCTTTGTTAAAACCGACAATCTCGGCCATGCCGCCGACGCGAATGCGCTGATCGAAGCGGGTAATAGCGATTTTGTATGTTTCATCAAGGATAGTGGAAACCGGCGCGCCGTCCTCCTGGGCAATCGGAATGGTCAATGAGTAGCCTTTCAGGGGATAGACCGGTATATCCACCAGCCCTTTAAGCATCGCCGTTGAGTAGGAGCCGAAGGCCATCACATAGGCATCGCCCTTGATAATCTCATCGCCGCATTTCACCCCGGCAATGCGATCGCCCTCCTGTAGCAGGGCGTCCACTGCGGTGTTGAAGCGGAAAGTGACCCCGGCCTGTTCCGCCATTGCCGCCAGACGGGTGGTAAACAGCTGGCAGTCGCCGGTTTCATCGTTGGGCAGGCGCAGGCCGCCGGTCAGTTTATGGCTGACTTCCGCCAGTGCCGGCTCCACCTCCGCCAGCCGCTTCGCTTCCAGCAGCTGGTACGGCACGCCGGCGTCTTCCAGCACCGCGATGTCGCGGGTGGCATTTTCATACTGTTTGGCGGTCCGGAACAGCTGCATCGTCCCGCCCTGACGCCCTTCATACTGAATGCCGGTGGTGTCGCGCAGCGCTTTCAGGCAGTCGCGGCTGTACTCCGCCAGGCGCACCATACGGCCTTTGTTCTCCATATAGTGGCGGGTGTCGCAGTTACGCAGCATCTGCCACATCCACTTCAGCTGGAACGACGTGCCGTCAAGACCGATCGCCAGCGGCGCATGGCGCTGAAACATCCATTTGATCGCCTTCAGCGGCACCCCCGGCGCCGCCCAGGGCGCCGCATAGCCGGGAGAAATCTGCCCGGCGTTGGCCGCGCTGGTCTCCTCTGCCGGACCAGGCTGACGGTCGATAACCGTCACCTCATGACCCGCCTGACTCAAATACCACGCGCTGGCTACCCCAACCACCCCACTTCCCAGTATGACGACACGCATAGCGACTCCGTAACAGTTAAAGAACAATCATCTAATTACAAATTGATAACTCAGTTGAAAATATTATTCAACATACGCTTTATTTATGGTGACTTAACTCACAGCAAACCGCACCAGCCCTGCGCTGCGAGATTTACGATCTCATGCTGCGCTTTATTTTTACCCAGCATTAAATTCTGTAAATAAGCGCAAAAAACGGCTTTGAGATGGGGAAATCGCGAAGAAAAGAAATTGTCTGACGATACAGTTTGCCATCCGGTGTTCTATGCTTGTTTAGAGGTTTTCCGTTCAGAGAAAACCAACAACAACGAGGGCGCGCTAATGGCTACGATTGACTCCATGAACAGGGACACCACCCGTTTAAGCGATGGACCCGACTGGACGTTCGAGTTACTGGAGACCTACCTGGCCGAAGTGGACCGGGTCGCCAAGCTCTATCGTCTTGACACCTACCCGCACCAGATCGAAGTCATTACTTCCGAGCAGATGATGGACGCCTACTCCAGCGTCGGCATGCCCATCAACTATCCGCACTGGTCGTTCGGCAAGAAATTCATTGAGACCGAGCAGGCCTATAAGCACGGCCAGCAGGGCCTGGCGTATGAGATAGTCATCAACTCCAACCCCTGTATCGCCTACCTGATGGAAGAAAACACCATCACCATGCAGGCGCTGGTCATGGCGCACGCCTGCTATGGGCACAACTCATTCTTTAAAAATAACTATCTGTTTCGCAGCTGGACCGACGCCAGCTCGATCATCGATTACCTGATCTTCGCCCGCAAATACATTACCGAGTGTGAAGAGCGCTATGGTGTCGACGAAGTGGAGAAACTCCTCGACTCCTGCCACGCGCTGATGAACTACGGCGTCGACCGCTATAAACGTCCGCAAAAAATCTCCTTGCAGGAGGAGAAAGCGCGGCAGAAAAGCCGGGAAGAGTATCTGCAAAGCCAGGTGAATATGCTGTGGCGCACCCTGCCGAAGCGCGAGGAAGAAAAAGCGATTGAGTCCGCCCGTCGCTACCCTTCCGAACCGCAGGAGAACCTGCTGTACTTTATGGAGAAGAACGCCCCGCTGCTCGAATCGTGGCAGCGCGAGATCCTGCGCATCGTGCGTAAAGTCAGCCAGTATTTCTACCCGCAGAAACAGACCCAGGTGATGAACGAGGGGTGGGCCACCTTCTGGCACTACACCATCCTCAACCATCTCTATGATGAAGGGAAAGTGACGGAGCGCTTTATGCTGGAGTTTCTCCATAGTCACACTAACGTGGTGTTCCAGCCGCCGTACAACAGTCCGTGGTATAGCGGGATTAACCCCTACGCGCTGGGCTTCGCCATGTTCCAGGACATCAAGCGCATCTGTCAGTCGCCAACCGAAGAGGACAAGTACTGGTTCCCGGATATCGCCGGTTCTGACTGGCTGGAAACATTGCATTTCGCCATGCGTGATTTCAAGGACGAGAGCTTTATCAGCCAGTTCCTGTCGCCGAAGATCATGCGCGATTTCCGCTTCTTTACCGTGCTCGACGACGATCACAACAATTATCTCGAGATCTCGGCGATCCACAACGAAGAGGGCTATCGCGAGATCCGCAACAAGCTCTCGGCGCAGTATAACCTCAGCAATCTTGAGCCGAACATCCAGGTATGGAACGTTGACCTGCGCGGCGACCGCTCGCTGACCTTGCGCTATGTGCCACACAACCGCGTCCCGCTGGACAAAGGCCGGCGCGAAGTGCTGAAACATGTGCATCGTCTGTGGGGATTCGATGTGCTGCTGGAGCAGCAGAACGCCGACGGCAGCATTGAGCTGCTGGACCGCTGCCCGGCGCGCCCGAACGCGCTATAACATTGCGGGACGATGAAAACGACGAAGGGGGCCACTGGCCCCCTTATTGTGTTTATCGATCGCCAATATCCGGCTTAACGCATATTCATGGCTAAATCGCCGGGCAGCGATTTCTGCATCCGGTGCCAGATCTCCCCGCTGTCATGACCGTAGCGACGGACCAGCTCATACACCTGATCGTGCAGACCGCCTTCGCACACCTTCGCCAGCTGATGATAAAACCCCAGCGCCAGGCTGCGCGCTTCCGGGCTGGAGAAATAGTGGCGGCCGATGCGGGTATACAGCCCCTTCATGCCGTTGAGGATCAGACCGTAAATCGGGTTGCCGGAGGCAAACGCCAGACCGCGGAAGATATTGTAATCGAGGTCGGCAAAGGCGTCGGCGTGATCTTCCACTTCCCGGGCGCTGTCCAGTACCGCCAGCGCTTTATCCGGATGCTGACGGAACGCGGTGCGAATAAAAATCGTGGAAATATTGGTGCGTACGGAGAGCAGGTTATCAATCAGCTGCGGCACGCTGTCGTGATCGAGGCGCGCCAGCGTTTCGAGAATATTCAGCCCGGAGGTCTCCCAGAAGTTATTCACTTTGGTGGGCTTGCCATGCTGAATGGTCAACCAGCCGTCACGCGCCAGACGCTGCAACACTTCGCGCAGAGTGGTGCGGGTGACACCGATCAGCTCAGAAAGCTCGCGTTCAGCGGGGAGAATCGATCCAGGTGGGAAGCGGTTATTCCAGATGCTCTCAATGATATACTCTTCCGCGAAACCCGCAGGGCTCTGCGCCTTAATGACCATAATAATATTTCCATTACACATTGTTGCAATTGCACTCATCATACCAGAGCCGCTATAGCGCAGATAGCATCGCAAGTGAATTAAAAAGGGATCGCTGTTTCATTTTCCGTTTTTACTTTGCGCTTTTCCTTATCTCCCGTCACCGCCGCCGCGGTGCGAAGAAAGTTGCTTCTCATTTTGCTCAACTGATACTCTTGCCAATAGTTACGCACAAAATCATGTACTAATTGACGGGGAAGGATTCTGTCGTGGAAATTTCATATGGCCGCGCGCTGTGGCGCAATTTTCTTGGCCAGTCGCCGGACTGGTACAAGCTGGCATTAATCATTTTCTTAATCGTAAACCCGCTGGTGTTTGCCGTGGCGCCGTTTGTCGCCGGCTGGCTGCTGGTGGTTGAGTTTATCTTTACCCTCGCCATGGCGCTGAAGTGCTACCCGCTGCTGCCGGGCGGCCTGTTGGCGATTGAAGCGCTGCTGATCGGCATGACCAGCCCGGCGCATGTGCGGGAAGAGATCGCCGGCAACCTTGAAGTGCTGCTCCTGCTGATCTTCATGGTCGCGGGCATCTACTTTATGAAACAACTGCTGCTGTTCGTCTTCACGCGCCTGCTGCTGGGGATCCGCAGCAAGATGCTGCTGTCGCTGGCCTTCTGCCTGGCGGCCGCTTTCCTCTCCGCCTTTCTCGATGCGCTTACCGTGGTGGCGGTGGTGATTAGCGTCGCCGTTGGGTTCTACGGCATCTACCACCGCGTCGCTTCAGCTCGCCCTGATGATAACGATCTGCTGGACGACAGCCATATCGAGCAGCACTACCGCGAGGTGCTGGAGCAATTCCGCGGCTTTCTGCGCAGCCTGATGATGCACGCCGGCGTCGGGACCGCCCTCGGCGGAGTCATGACCATGGTTGGCGAACCGCAAAACCTGATTATCGCCAAAGCGGCGGGCTGGCATTTTGGCGAGTTCTTTATCCGCATGGCACCCGTCACCTTGCCGGTGATGGTGTGTGGGCTGTTGACCTGTCTGCTGGTCGAAAAGTATCGCCTGTTTGGCTACGGCGAACCGCTGCCGCCCGCGGTGCGGAAGGTACTGCAGGACTTTGACGACCGCAGCCGCGCCCAGCGCAGCCGTCAGGAGCAGTTGCGGCTGATTGCCCAGGCGGTGATTGGTGTCTGGCTGATCGTCGCCCTCGCCTTTCATCTGGCCGAAGTCGGGCTCATTGGCCTGTCGGTGATCATCCTCGCCACCACGTTTTCCGGGGTGACCGATGAGCACGCCATTGGCAAGGCGTTCACCGAGGCGCTGCCCTTCACCGCGCTGCTGACGGTGTTCTTTGCCATTGTGGCGGTGATCATCGACCAGCGGCTGTTCACCCCGGTCATTGAATTTGTGCTGCAGGCCTCGCCGCACGCGCAGCTGTCGCTCTTTTACCTGTTTAACGGCCTGCTGTCGTCCATTTCGGATAACGTTTTTGTCGGCACGGTCTACATTAACGAAGCGAAAACCGCCCTCGAACATGGCGTTATCAGCCTGCCGCAGTTTGAGATGCTGGCGGTGGCGATCAATACCGGCACCAACCTGCCGTCGGTCGCCACCCCCAACGGCCAGGCGGCATTCCTGTTCCTGCTGACCTCCGCGCTGGCGCCGCTTATCCGACTCTCCTATGGCCGCATGGTATGGATGGCGCTGCCCTACACTCTCGTACTGACGCTGGTCGGCCTGCTGTGCGTCGAGTTCACCTTGATGCCGGTCACCAACTGGCTACTGGCGCACGGCTGGGTGACCACGCCCACGCTGCCCTGACCCGATCCTGGCCCGGATTCATCCGGGCCATTCAATAACCCGTTACGTAATATTTTCTGCCGGGCCGCTGGCGTCGGTTCGGTTTTCGTTTACACTGCCATGATTTAGCATCTTCCAGGGAAATGATTATGTTGCAATATTTAAACCAGTGCTCAAGGGGACGCGGTGCCTGGCTCCTGATGGCATTAACCGCTTTTATTCTCGAACTCGTTGCGCTGTGGTTCCAGCATGTGATGCTGCTGCAGCCGTGTGTGATGTGTATTTACGAACGCTGCGCGCTGTTCGGCATCATGGGCGCGGGGCTGGTCGGCGCCATCGCCCCCAAAACGCCGCTGCGCTATGTCGCCATGGTGATCTGGTTGTACAGCGCAATACGTGGACTGCAGCTGGCGTGGGAGCATACGATGATCCAGCTGCACCCTTCGCCGTTCCAGACCTGTGATTTCGCAGCCCGCTTCCCAACCTGGCTGCCGCTGGATAAATGGCTGCCGCAGGTTTTCGTCGCGTCCGGCGACTGTTCAGTGCGTCAGTGGCAATTTCTGTCGCTGGAGATGCCGCAATGGCTGGTCGGTATTTTTGCTGCCTATCTGCTGGTCGCCATCCTGGTGATCATTGCTCAGCCTTTCAAAGCGAAAAAACGCGATCTGTTTGGCCGCTAAGCCGCTGCGAGTACCGCACACAATGAAACGCCCTGCGGGGCGTTTTTTTATGTCTGCTGCGCATCGTTGCATCGTTTCCTGCCTGTGGTTGACCACAGCCCCTAAAAGGTGCATATTAAATACATCTTTTAAAGCCCCACAGGAGCTCACATGTCATCTTTACTGATCCCCGCAGACTGGAAAGTTAAACGCTCCACCCCGTTCTTTACTAAAGAGAACGTCCCCGCCGCCCTGCTGAGCCATCACAACACCGCGGCCGGCGTCTTCGGTCAGCTGTGCGTCATGGAGGGAACGGTCACCTATTACGGTTTTGCCAATGAGCAGGCGACGGAGCCGGAAAAGAAAGTGGTCATTCATGCCGGACAGTTTGCCACCAGTCCGCCGCAGTACTGGCACCGCGTCGAACTCAGTGACGACGCCCGCTTCAATATTCACTTCTGGGTGGCCGAAGAAACCGACGGTGAAAACGGGCAGTTTCACGCGAAGAAAGCGTGATCCGGCGCTTAACGCGCCCTGTCAGGCAGATTGAGGATATGATCCTGCCAGTCGACGACGGTGGACTCGGGCACCGCAATATGGCGAACAGAGATGCGTTCGCCATGCATCGCCGCTTTTGAGCCGGTCAGCAGCGGATGCCAGGCCGGCAGCGATTTGCCCTCCGCCAGCAGGCGATAGGCGCAGGTCGGCGGCAGCCATTCGAAGGTTGGCAGGTTTTCGCGGGTAAGCTTGATGCAGTCTGGCTCGTACTCGAAGCGACGTTCGTAGTTACGGCACTGGCAGGTTTTGATATTAAGCTGACGGCAGGCGACGTTGGTGAAGTAGATCTCATCGGTGTCTTCATCCATCAGCTTGTGCAGGCAACACTGGCCGCAGCCGTCACACAGCGATTCCCACTCCGCGTCGGTCATTTCATCCAGTGTTTTTTGTTGCCAGAAAGGTTGTTCGCTCATCGTAGTGTCCGTCGTTGCCAGTTAAGGGTGCACCTTATAACCAGTCTGGCACGCCGATGCAAGTTTTGCCGCCCCAAGAGGCGGCAAGCAGCGCTTACAGCACGCGGGTGGTGAGCGACAGGCCGTTGAAGCCAACTTCCAGTTCGTCACCGCTATGCAGCGGCCCCACCCCTTCCGGGGTGCCGGTGAGGATCACATCCCCGGCTTTGAGGGTAAAGAAGCGCGACATATAGGCGATCAGCGGCACAATCTTATGGATCATGTCGGCTGTGGTTCCCTGCTGGCGCACTTCACCGTTAATCTTCAGGCTTAACGGCGTATTCTGCGGGTCGCCGTGGAACTCAGCGGCCGGGATAAAGCCGGAGATTGGACTGGCGTTATCGAAGCCTTTCGCCTTCTCCCACGGTTGCCCGGCCTTTTTCATCTTAGCCTGCAGGTCGCGCAGGGTGAGATCCAGCGCGACGCCATAGCCGGCGATCCCTTTCTGCACATGCTCTTCCGTCGCCTGACGCAGCGTGCTGCCGATCAGCACCGCCAGCTCGACTTCGTGGTGCACTGAGCCCAGCCCTTCAGGAAGCACCAACGGCTGACGGAGATCGCACAGCGCGGTCTCAGGTTTAATAAACAGCACCGGCTCTTCCGGCGTCGCACTGCCCATTTCCTTGATGTGTTTTGCATAATTACTGCCGACGCAAACCACTTTGCTCACTGGATAATCCAGTAGCGCACCCTGCCAGTTATGATGTTGGTACATTATTTTCCCTCGTGGGTTAATCGGATTGTTTCCCCTGTTCCGCCAGGTGTTTCTTTAGTAGATTTTCAGATGGCGGGGGAAGTTGCAGGTAATAGCCCTGCTCGCTCAACGCCTGTTTCACTTTTTCCAGGTCGGCGTTAACCAGCTTTTTGCGCCCATCCAGCGGCAGCAGCATCGCCATTTGCGGCGTGCCGAAGCCGCGCATTAGCTCGTCAGGAACGCGTGAGAAATCGTCTTTTTTTTCGACGTATAAATAGGTTTGTTCACGTTTAGTACTTCGATAGATCACACAAAACATAGTTTTACTCGGAATTAGACCCGTGGTCACTTGCCTCAATATATGAGTGACTATAACATGCCTTTTAGTCTTCGGAATATCACCGCACTTCTGCGGTTGATAAACAGCAAATTGAGTAAGGCCAGGATGTCAAATACGCCAATCGAACTTAAAGGCAGTAGCTTCACGTTATCTGTCGTTCATTTGCACGATGCAAATCCCGAGGTTATTCGTCAGGCGTTAGAAGACAAAATCGCCCAGGCTCCCGCCTTTTTACGCCATGCGCCGGTGGTGGTGAATATCGCCAGCGTGGAGGAGGAGGTCGAATGGCGCGCCATTAACGAGGCCATCGCCGCGACCGGTTTACGCATTATGGGCGTCAGCGGATGCAAAATCCCGCGCCTGAAAACCGAAATCGATCGCGCCGGGATCCCGTTATTAACCGAAGGGAAAGAGAAAGCCCCTCGTCCGGCACCGTCCGAACCCACCCCTCCGCCGCCGCCAGTTGCTAACCAGATCACAAAAACGCGTTTGATTGATCAGCCGGTACGTTCCGGTCAGCGCATTTATGCGCCACACTGTGATCTTATTGTTACAAATCATGTGAGTGCCGGTGCGGAACTTATCGCTGACGGCAATATCCATGTATATGGCATGATGCGAGGACGCGCGCTGGCAGGCGCCGGTGGCGACAGAGACGCCCAGATATTTTGTACCCACCTTGCGGCGGAGCTGGTCTCCATCGCCGGGGAATATTGGCTGAGCGATAACATCCCGGCCGAATTTTATGGCAAAGCGGCACGCCTGCGTTTAGGTGAAAGCGCTTTGACAGTTCAACCGTTGAATTAATCCCTTTTTAACAAGGAATTTCTATGGCACGCATTATTGTTGTGACTTCGGGTAAAGGGGGCGTTGGCAAGACCACCTCCAGCGCGGCCATCGCTACAGGTTTGGCCCAGAAGGGAAAGAAAACCGTCGTTATCGACTTCGACATCGGCCTGCGTAACCTCGATCTGATTATGGGCTGCGAACGTCGCGTCGTTTATGATTTTGTCAACGTCATCCAGGGCGATGCCACGTTGAACCAGGCGCTGATCAAAGATAAGCGCACGGAAAATCTCTACATTCTCCCGGCCTCTCAGACCCGGGATAAAGACGCCCTGACCCGCGAAGGCGTCGACAAAGTTCTCGAAGAACTGAAGAAAATGGACTTCGATTTCATCGTCTGTGATTCACCGGCAGGTATCGAAACCGGTGCGCTGATGGCGCTCTATTTTGCTGATGAAGCCATCATCACCACCAACCCGGAAGTCTCCTCCGTTCGCGACTCCGACCGTATCCTTGGCATTCTCGCTTCGAAATCCCGTCGTGCGGAAAATGGCGAAGAGCCGATCAAAGAGCACTTACTGCTGACCCGCTACAATCCAGGCCGCGTCAATAAAGGCGATATGCTGAGCATGGAAGACGTGCTGGAAATTCTGCGCATCAACCTGGTGGGCGTGATCCCGGAAGACCAGTCAGTCCTGCGCGCATCCAACCAGGGTGAGCCCGTGATTCTGGATGCCGCGTCGGACGCAGGCAAAGCCTATGCCGATACCGTTGAACGTCTGCTCGGAGAAGAACGCCCTTTCCGCTTCATTGAAGAAGAGAAGAAAGGATTCCTCAAACGCCTGTTCGGAGGATAAATTATGGCTTTACTCGACTTTTTTCTCTCGCGAAAAAAGAACACGGCTAATATTGCGAAAGAACGCCTGCAAATCATCGTCGCCGAGCGTCGCCGCGGCGACGCGGAGCCGCACTACCTGCCGCAGTTGCGCAAAGATATTCTGGAAGTGATCTGTAAATACGTGCAGATCGACCCGGAGATGGTCAGCGTGCAGCTGGAGCAGCGGGATGGTGATATTTCGATTCTTGAGCTGAACGTGACCCTACCCGAAACGGAAGAGTCGAAACCCTGACCTGCTGTTCCATCCCGAAAAAAAACCGGCTACGCCCTGCGCTGCCGGTTTTTTAATGGCCTGAACCAGACCGCCCGCTAGCGCGGATAGTCGTTTAACAGCGACTTCAGCCGCCCGGCCATCAGTTCGCCACGCCAGCCGGAAATCAGCTCAGGCTCACCGGCTTGCGTTTTCAACTGCCAGTGCCAGTTCAGCAACTGGTTGATCTGCCGACGCGAGGCCAGCAGTTCCGCGCTCACGCCCTTATCGGCGCTCACTTCCTGCACCAGCGCTTTAATATCTTTAAAGGCTTTACGGTAACCCGGCATGTCAATGAGGTTCTGCAGCGGCGCCGGCAGGGCCGACTCCGGCAGCGCCTGGGCTTTCTCGACCAGGCTAATCAACGTTTTGCCGTGGAAGCGAATTTCACTGCCGGACAACCCGAGGCTGTCGAGCTCGCCGAGGCTGGTGGGCATATAGCGCGCCACGCTCCACAGATGCTCTTCCCGCACCACAAAGTTCACCGCCAGGTCGCGCTCACGCGCTTTGCGCAGACGCCACTCTGCCAGCAGCTGCAGGCAGCCCAGCTGGCGGGTACGCAGCTGCCAGGCGTTGCCGATGTCGCGCCAGGCCTCGGCCGGGTCAACCACCTCCTGACGACGCTGCTGCATCAGACGACATTCGTCCAGCGCCGCCGACAGCCAGCCTGCGCGGTCGGTCTCCGCCATTAATTGGCTGGCGATCGGCAACAGGTACCAGACGTCAGCTGCGGCGTATTCACACTGACGCTCGGTCAGCGGGCGCGCCAGCCAGTCGGTGCGGGATTCACTTTTATCCAGCGCCACTCCGGAATACTCTTCCACCATGGAGGCAAAGCCCCAGGACATCGGGCGGCCGCAGAACGCCGCCAGGATCTGGGTGTCGATCAGCGGCTGCGGCATCAGGTTGAACGCATTGAGGAAGACTTCTAAATCCTCGCTACCGGCATGCAGATATTTAGTCACATCCTGGTTGAGCAGCAGCTCACGCATCGGCGCCCAGTCGCTAATCGTCAAGGGATCGATCAGAGAGACCTGGGTGCCGTCGAACAGCTGCAGCAGGCCCAGCTGCGGATAGTAGGTACGGGTACGGACAAATTCCGTATCCAGAGCGACGGCGGAGGCCGCGCTTGCCGCTTCGCAAACAGCGCGCAGGCCATCGTCGGTGGTGATCATCTGATAGTTCAAAGCATACTCTCTTAACTTGCGCCCATAAAAAACGCCGGCGTAGCCGGCGTCAGGCGACTCATTCGTTACTTAGCCTTTATTGTCCACTTTAGCGCGCGCTTCGTCACGCAGTTCTCGCCGCAAAATTTTCCCGACATTGGATTTCGGCAGTTCGTCACGGAATTCCACCAGCTTCGGCACTTTGTAGCCGGTGAGATGGCGGCGGCAGAACGTAATCAGCGCCTCTTCGGTTAACGCGGCATCTTTCTTGACCACGAAAATCTTCACCGCTTCACCGCTGCTGCCGGACGGCACGCCGATGGCCGCCACTTCGAGGACGCCGCTGTGCTGCATAACCACATCTTCGATTTCATTCGGATAGACGTTAAAACCCGACACCAGGATCATATCTTTTTTCCGGTCAACGATGCGCAGGAATCCCTCTTCATCCATCACCGCGATATCCCCGGTGTGCAACCAGCCGTCTTTGATAATCTCATCCGTCGCGTCAGGACGCTGCCAGTAGCCCAGCATCACCTGCGGCCCCTTGATACAGAGCTCGCCCGGCTGACCCGGCGCCACTTCGTTATCGTCGTCGTCCACCAGTTTGGCTTCTGTGGAAGGCACCGGCAGGCCAATGCTGCCGCTGTGGTAGTCGATGTCGTGCGGGTTGACGCTGACCAGCGGCGAACACTCGGTCAGGCCGTAGCCCTCCAGCAGATATTGTCCGGTCAGTTTTACCCAGCGCTCGGCCACCGCCTGCTGCACCGGCATCCCACCGCCGGCGGAGAGGTGCAGCGAGGAGAAATCAAGCTGCTGAAACTCTTTGTTGTTCAGCAAGGCGTTGAACAGGGTATTGACCCCGGTCATGGCGGTGAAAGGATATTTCGCCAGCTCCTTCACCAGCCCGGGAATGTCGCGTGGGTTGGTGATCAGCAAATTTTGCCCGCCCAGTTCGATAAACAGCAGGCAGTTCATGGTCAGGGCGAAAATGTGATACAGCGGCAGCGCGGTCACCACGAACTCTTTGCCGCGATGCAGCAGCGGGCCGTAGGTGGCATTGACCTGCTCGAGGTTCGCCAGCATGTTGCGGTGGGTCAGCATCGCCCCTTTGGCCACGCCGGTGGTGCCCCCGGTGTACTGCAGAAACGCCAGATCTTCCGCAACGATCTCCGGCTTCACGTACTGCATGCGGTAGCCATGCTGCAGCGCGCTGCGAAACGAGATGGCATCCGGCAGGTGGTACTTCGGCACCAGGCGCTTGATGTACTTGACCACGAAGTTCACCAGCGTGCCTTTGGCGGTGGAGAGCTGATCGCCCATGCGCGTCAGGATCACGTGCTTAACCTGAGTTTTCGCCACCACTTTTTCCAGGGTATGGGCAAAGTTGGAGACGATGACGATCGCCGCCGCGCCGCTGTCGTTGAGCTGATGCTCCAGTTCACGCGGGGTATATAAGGGGTTGACGTTAACCACGATCATCCCGGCGCGCAGGATGCCAAACAGAGCCACCGGATACTGCAGCAGGTTAGGCATCATCAGGGCCACGCGATCGCCCTTCTGTAATCCTAACCCCTCCTGAAGGTAAGCGGCAAAGGCGCGACTACGCTCTTCCAGCTTACGGTAGGTCATCACTTCACCCATATTGATAAACGCCGGTTGGTCAGCGTAGCGGGTGGTGGCATGCTCAAACAGTTCAACCAGGGATTGATAGCGGTCAGGGTTTATCTCCGCAGGAACATCTGCGGGATAACGGTTTAGCCAAACCTTTTTCACTGCATCACCTCTGAAATAGTTATTCGTCGTCATCACAGCCCCTGGTAAATACATTTTGTTAACATTATATTAACTCAGCGTACCAGTTTATTAATTAGGCAATGAGCAGGTTGCGAAGCGCGTCACTATTTTTTTTCTTATTCGACTGAAAACAAAGAAACAGCGGACCGGCCGCTGTTTCTTTGAACTAACATAAACAACAAAATCATTCGGTTACGACGTTTCTCACCTCAGCAGGGCCGGGGTTGTACCAGCCCCAGCCGCCATAGCCGTAACCCCAGGGGCGCGGACCCAGCATCCACGGATCGATGGGCTGCGGGGGCATCACCACCTGCTGCACCACGTTCCAGCGTTTGTAACCGATGGCGTTCATCAGCATAAATTTATACGGCGTGCTGCCCACTTTGCCGTCGACCACGCCGGCAATCGGCCCGACCACGGTGACCAGCTGGCCGCGGTAGTCGACCGGATCGAGGAAGCCGTTAACGTCGGCATAGATCCGCCCACGAGACGGTTCGCCCAGCACAGGCCGTGCGCCGCTGTCCAGCGGTACGGTGGCGATTTCTAAGCGGGTTTTACCCTGCTGGTTCTGCACATTGACCACTTTGCCGCCAAAGCGTGCTTCCTGGCCAACGTACAGCTGCGGGGCGTTCATCACCCGCACTAAATCCTGCTGCGGCGTAGGGCTGGTGCCTTTGATGGCATCCGGCACTGACACGCAGCCGCTTAGCGCAACGGCAACCGCCGCGGCTAACAGCCAGCGAACGCCCTGTTTTTGACCCGCCATGATGCGACTCCTTTTCTCAGTCTTCTTGTTACTGAGATTCACTCGCGGCCTGGAAGTTTCTTCCACGCCACCTCGTTTCGCAAATAAACCGGCTCCGCTTTCTCCACGGCCACGATTTTCCCCGCCGCCAGCAGGTAACAGGCTAACGGCAGCATATCCTCCGCCGCCGGCAGTTCAATTTCGCCGCTGCTTAAGGTCAGTCCGCTCGCTTTCGCCAGATCCGGCCACGCCTGCCAGCCGGTGCCGACGGTGGCCCATTCGCCGGAAAGCTGTGCCAGCCGTTCGGCTACCGCTTCCGGTTTGAGCACCGCTTCCGTCTCTTCGCCATGCCAGACGCCCTGCTCGTCACGCTGGTACTCGGCCCAGTAGACTTCGCCCATTCGTGCGTCAATGGCCGCCAGCACGCGGGTGGCGCCGGTTTTGCGCCAGGCGCCCTGCGCCATGGTGGCCAGCGTCGAAACGCCGATCATTGGCAGCTCAGCGCCCAGCGCCAACCCCTGAGCGATACCGATGCCGATGCGCACGCCGGTAAAGCTACCCGGACCGCGGCCAAAGGCCAGCGCGTCCAGCTCGGTCAGCGTGGCGCCGCTCTCGGTGAGGACCTCCTGCACCAGCGGCAGGATACGTTGGGTATGTTCGCGGGGACAAATTTCGAAATGAGCACTAAGGGTGCCATCATTCCACAGCGCCGCGGAGCAGGCCTCTGTGGCGGTATCGATAGCCAAAATTCGCATGGGTGGTCACGCTCTCGTTACATAGTTCAGGCCTTCAGGCAGCCTGTTTTCCGGCAAACGGCCAACCCGCCGCCATACCGCCCGAAGTCTATTGGGAACCGCTAATTAACAAAATGGCGCGCAGCTTAACACATTTTAGTGCGGATTACCTTGCCGGCGGCACGGCGAGGAAGCGCACCGCCCGGCGGATATCGCGGGTCCGCGGCGCGGGCGGCAGGCTGGCCAGGAACACCGCGCCGTAGGGGCGCATCACCAGCCGGTTGTCGCAGATCACCAGCACCCCGCGATCGTCGATATCGCGGATCAGACGCCCCACCCCCTGTTTGAGGGTGATGACGGCTTCCGGGAGCTGTACTTCATCGAACGGATCGCCGCCGCGCAGCCGACAATCTTCCATGCGCGCTTTCAGCAGCGGGTCGTCCGGCGAAGTAAACGGCAGCTTATCGATAATCACCAGCGACAGCGCATCACCGCGCACGTCGACCCCTTCCCAGAAGCTGCTGGTGGCCACCAGCAGGGCGTTGCCGGCGCTGACGAATTGCTGCAGCAGTTGGCCTTTGCTGGTTTCCCCCTGCAGCAACACCGGTAGCGTCATGGTGGCGCGGAACTGCTCCGCCAGATCGCGCATCATGGCGTGCGAGGTACACAGCATAAAGCAGCGACCGTCGTTGGCCTCGATCAGCGGCTTGAGCATCGCCGCCAGGTGGCGCGCCGCGCCAGGCTGGTTCGGCAGCGGCAGATTGCGCGGCACGCAGAGCAGCGCCTGATGTTGATAATCAAAGGGGCTCGGCAGCAACAGGCACTGCGCCTCGTCGATCCCCAGCCGGGCAGTGAAGTGATGCAGATCGTCGTTCACTGACAGCGTCGCCGAGGTAAAGATCCAGCTCCCCGACTTCTGCGCCATCACCTCTTTAAACTTCTCGGCCACGGTCAACGGCGTCAGGGCGAGAGTAAAGTGGCGCGAGGTGCACTCATACCAGTAGCTGTAGCCCGGCTGGTTAATCTCTTTCAGCCGCTTTAAGCGCCCGCGATAGAGGGTGGCGCGCTCAAAGGCGGCATCGAGCAGCGCCGAGCGGCCCAGCGAAAGTTTGGCGACGTCATAGCATAGCTCGAGCGCGTCATCGAGCAGCAGCAGCGCGCGCTGAATGTGGCTATCCGCCAGCAGTTCGCGCAGGTTGCCGCGATAGCCGGGATCCCCCAGCTGCAGGCGAAAATCCTGAGCGCTTTGCGCCAGGCGGTCGGCGCATTTTTGCAACTGCTGGGTGTCTTTCAGTTCGGTGCGGTAGGCAATGGTGATGTCTTTCGCCAGATCCAGCAGCTGGCGGCTGGAGAGCGACTGACCAAAGTACTGACTGGCGATATCCGGCAACTGATGGGCTTCATCGAAGATCATCACTTCCGCCTCGGGGATCAGCTCGGCAAAGCCGCTCTCTTTGACCACCATATCGGCCAGGAACAGGTGATGGTTGACCACCACCACGTCGGCGTCCATCGCTTTTTTACGCGCCTTCACCACGAAGCAATCTTTATACAGTGGGCAGTCGCTACCGAGACAGTTATCGTTGGTGCTGGTGACCAGCGGCCAGGCCTGGGAGTCTTCCGCCACGCTGGCGCAGGTGCTGATATCGCCATCCTGGGTTTGGTTCGACCAGGAGCGCAGGAGGATCACATCGCTGAGGGTTTGTACCGGCAGATCGCCGCCCGCCAGCGCCTGCTGCTCAAGACGTTCAAGGCACAGGTAGTTGGAGCGCCCTTTAAGCAGCGCCAGTTTACCGGTGAATTTGAGCGCCTTGGCGACGGTGGGCAGATCGCGGCTATAGAGCTGATCCTGCAGCGCTTTCGAGCCGGTGGAGATAATCACCTTTTTTTTCGCCCGCAGCGCAGGCGCCAGGTAAGCGTAGGTTTTACCGGTTCCGGTCCCCGCTTCCACCACCAGCGGTCGGGAGGCCTCAATCGCTTCGCTCACCGCTTTCGCCATCTGGCGCTGCGGCTCGCGCGGCTTAAATCCCGGTATGGCTTTGGCTAACTGGCCGTCTGCTGCAAAATCGTCGATCACATTGCCCCCTGGTTATTTGGACAGTGATTATGTCAGGGAGGACGGCGTTTCGCCAGTCCAGGTAGTGACGCGAGCGGAACATTATGGCAGTCTTGCCGCAGCCGAATGGAATGCTCAAAGAGGAAAAAGAAATGACAATTACGCGTATTGATGCCGAAGCCCGTTGGTCAGACGTGGTGATCCACAACCAGACCCTGTACTACACCGGCGTGCCGGCAAATCTTGATGCCGACGCCTTCGAGCAGACCGCCAATACCCTGGCGCAGATTGACGCGGTGCTGGAAAAACAGGGCAGCGACAAGTCGCGTATTCTTGACGCCACCATCTTCCTCGCCGATAAAAGCGACTTTGCGGCGATGAATAAAGCCTGGGACGCGTGGGTGGTGGCCGGTCACGCCCCGGTGCGCTGCACGGTGGAAGCGACGCTGATGAACCCGCAGTATAAAGTTGAGATCAAAATTATCGCCGCGGTGTAACTCGTTATACCGTGCCTCCCGAGGTCGGCGAGACACGGTATCTGTAGGCCGTATAAGGCGGCACGCCGCCATCCGGCAACGTGCACCTAATGCCTGATGGCGCTGCGCTTATCAGGCCTACAAACCCGGACACCACATCAGTTGTTCCTTCAACTGCAGCGTCTCCTGCGGCAGGCATTTCAGCACATCGCGATAGCTGGCGGATTGTTTTGCATAACCACGGGCTGACTGCAGCAGCACCCGCAGCGCGCTATCCCACACAATGCCCTGCAGGTCACTGTACGGCCAGAGATCGGGTTCACGGATAAACGGCACCAGGTAATCTATCCCCTGCTTCACTCCTCGCCCGTCGCGGATGGTGTTCCAGCGATCGAATTCGACATGCTCGGCATAGCGATTCAGCAGCAGATGCGCCTCCAGATTAAACAGCGAGTAATGGAAAGGAATGGTGCGCTCAAGCTCCATGGTCTGCTTGCCATCCTGGTCAATCTGCGCCGCCATTCGCTGGGTGATCCCCTGCGCAATGATCCGCGCCGCCAGTCCTTTATCGCCGTAGAATAGCGCGTTAACCGTCCGCTGGGCGTCGTACCAGGTGCCGTGGTTGTTGTGCCAGACATACTCTGAATGGCCGATTTCGCTGTAGTACATCCAGTGGTTAAAATCCCGGAACCACTGGTGCAGGCCGATAATATCGTCGGTATCCAGCACGTTCGCCGGGCTAATCAAGCCGATGGTATCGACCACCATCCACATTAATCGGGTATCTATCAGCCCGGTGCCGCGACCGGAGACAATCCCCGGAATTGCCTGACCATAGTTCAGATGCGGGTTCATTCGCGTCTCTGGATCCAGGAACCAGCAGCGGATCTGCGCGGCCGCCGCCTGGGCATAGTGGCGCTGGCCAGTGAAGTACCACGCCAGCCCCAGGGTCAGGCAGCGTTCGCACATGCGGATAATGCGCGAGGTGTCGGTATCATTATTTTCACACTGCGGATTGATATGTCCGTCGCGGCGAATATACGGTAGCCCGTTGGGACGCCGTGGGTTCGGCCACCAGTAGGTACCCAGGCTGTAGTAATCGTGCGCGTCGCCGCTCGCCGGCCGCAGTTTTTTATGCACAACGCTTTCCGGCGCTTCACGACGCAGAATATCGGCCTGCGAAACCAGCTTGCTCAGCGCCAGCTGCAGCGGCGAGAACGGCTGTTTTAATCCCGCACGCGCGTTTTCCAGACAGCTTTCGTCAAGGGTGTACAACTTCATCGCCACGTCAGACGCCCTCCCGGCAGGCTATACGTTGACCGCTTTGCGCATCGAACAGATGCACGCCAGAAAGCTTCGGCTGCAGCCAGATGCTGTCGCCCTCTTTCACCGCCAGTCGCTGTTTAAATACCGAAGTAAACGCCCCGCCGCCGGTATCGCAGAACAACTGCATATCCGAACCGGTGTTCTCTACCGCCGTGACCTTCGCCGCCAGCGCATCATCGCGGGCCTCATGCACCACGTTGACCTGCTCAGGGCGAATGGCATACACCACCTGTTGACCATTGGTGACCGCTAACCCCGCAGGTAATGCCAGAAGCGAACCATCTTTCAGCCGCAGACTGGTCGCCTCTCCGTTCAATACGACCTCGCCGGGCAGCTGGTTAATCTCCGGCGAACCAATAAACCCGGCAACAAACAGATTCGCCGGCTGGTCGTACAGCTCCAGTGGGGTACCCGCCTGCTCGATGCGCCCATCGCGCAGGACCACAATCATCTGCCCCATGGTCATGGCTTCGATCTGATCGTGGGTGACGTACACCGAAGTGGTTTTCAGCCGGCGATGCAGTTCGCGGATCTCACCCCGCACCTGGGTACGCAGCTTGGCGTCGAGGTTGGATAGCGGTTCATCAAACAAAAACACCTGCGGTTTACGCACGATGGCACGTCCCATCGCCACGCGCTGCCGCTGGCCGCCGGAGAGATCCTTTGGTAAGCGCTCCAGCAGGGGATCCAGCCCCAGCAGCGCAGCGGCTTCATTTACCTTCTGGTTAATCTCCGCTTTCGGCAACTTAGCCATCTTGAGCGCAAAGCCCATATTTTCCCGCACCGTCATCTGCGGATAGAGGGCGTAGCTCTGGAACACCATGGCAATGTCGCGCAGCTTCGGCTCGACGTCGGTAACATTGCGTTCATTGATATGTACTTCCCCGCCGGAAATCTCCTCCAGGCCGGCAATCATGCGCAGCAGCGTCGACTTGCCGCAGCCGCTGGGCCCGACAAGCACGCAGAACTCGCCGTCCGGAATGGTCAGCGACACATCCTTTATCACGTGCGCATCACCATACGATTTACGTACGCTATTCAGTACAACAGATCCCATGGGTAACTCCTTATCCTTTGACCGCGCCGGACATAATCCCGCGATTGAAATGTTTTTGCAGACCGAGATAGACGATGATGCTGGGCAGCATCGCCAGCAGCGTAATGGCGATAAAAATGTTTGGCGTGATGCTCTCGTCGGTACGCAGCGTGCCGAGGATCACCGGAATGGTGTTCAGGCTGTCGTGATTGACCACAATCAGCGGCAGCAGGTACTGGTCCCAAATCATAATGAAGCCGAAGGTGACTACCGTGCCAAGCGCCGGTTTCACCAGCGGCAGGATCACGTGAAAGAAAATCTGCCATTCGTTGGCGCCATCAATGCGCGCCGCCTCTTCCAGCTCTTTCGGGATCGCCGACATAAATTCCGTGAGCACAAAGATGGAAAACGCCCAGCCAACGACCGGCAGTATCATCCCGAGATAGCTGTTGTAGAGTGAGGCATCGATCAGCGGCAGCCGCCAGTTGATGATCATGTACAGCGGGATCGCAATCACCTCTTCCGGCAGCATCATGGTCGACAAAATAATCAGACTGACCAGCGCCACGCCGCGAAACTTCTTACGGGCCAGGGCATACGCCGCCAGCGCGCTGACCGACACCTGCAAAACGGTGCCGAAGAACACCACCAGGATGGAGTTCAACAGATACTGCCAGACACCGATATCCCGCCAGGCGAAGATGAAATTTTCAAACGAGAACTGATTCGGCCAAGCCAGCAGCTCACCCGGTTTCACCGGCGCACCGCTGAATGCCGTGGCGACGATGCCCCAGAACGGTCCGACAAAAACGATCAGCAGCAGCGCGTAGATGCACCAGCGCCCTGCGGTATCCCAACGTTGACTTAACATCGCGGCTCCTTAGTAACGTGCAATACGTTTTTTCAGCGTCAGATGACAGATGGTTAAGAAAACCGTGAAGGCGAACAGCAGAAACGACACCGCCGACGCGTAGCCATAGTCAAACTGCTCAAACCCCAGTTTGTAGATATGGGTCATGACCATTTCCGTCGCGTTAGATGGCCCGCCGCCGGTGGTGGCGTACACCTCGGCAAACACGCGGAAACCGCGGATAAAGGAGAGCATCAGCACCACCGAGAGCGCCGGGATCATGCCGGGCAGCGTGACGTAGCGCAGACGGTTCCACCAGTTAGCGCCGTCGACGTTCGCCGCATCGTATAAATCGCGGCTGATCCCCGCCAGACCGGCAATAAAGATCACCATGTTATAAGGCACCGCTTTCCAGATGTGCAGCAGCATGATGACCCACAGCGCCTGGTCGGAACTGGCAAGAAAGCCTTGGTCGGCCACGCCAAACCAGCTGAGAATGTGGTTAACCACGCCGTTGGGCGTCGGGTTGAATAAAATACGCCACATTTCGGCGACGATCGCCGCGCTGGTGACGGCGGGTAAAAAGATGGCGGTGCGAATAAAACGCAGGTGGCGCGCCGGGCCTTCCAGCAGCATCGCAAGGAAGAACGCCAGGATAGCCGCAGCGAACATCGTGACTACCACATACAGCAGCGTATTCACCACCGCCGCGTGCAGCTCGACGTCGGCAAAAGCACGGGTAAAGTTATCGAGTCCTACCCACTCGTTCGGCTGATTAAAGTTGACCTTGTAAAAGCTCATCACCAGACCCTGAATCATCGGGATGAACTTAAACCAGCTAAAAATAATTAACGCAGGCGCTAAAAACAGCCACGGGATCAGCGCCCGCTTACGCTTTGCGCTCAGCCATCCGATCGAGTCAGGCGACGCGGCCTGCTTCATCGGCGAGGACTTCGTCTCATGCAGCGTCATCACGGTTGTCCTCAGTTAGCCAGCACATTTTGTTTTTTCAGCTCAGCGTTCACCTTGCCGTCGATACTCTCCAGCTCGCCGGCGATCGGGCTGTTGCAGTCGGCAAAAATACGGTTAAAGCCCTCGGCGACCACCTGACGCACCGGCGTCCAGTTGGGAATTTGCGGCACATAGCGTCCCTGTTGATTGTAAAGCCTGGCGAAAGTCTCCCAGCGGGCGTCCTGATAGACGGCTTTGACGTCGACGTTCTTATTCACCGGCAGGCGCACCACCGGAATATGCTGGCTGCCTTTACCCATGCCGATTTCCTGACCTTCCGCCGAGATCATAAATTCGATAAATTTACGCGCGGCGTCTTTTTGTTTGCTGCTCTTCATCATAAAGACCGTGGTGCCCTCCGCGAGCGTGGCCTCACCTTTTGGCCCTGCTACCGGAACCACTTCAAAATTGTCTTTACCCGGGTCTTTATCAAACAGCGCGATATGGTACGGGCCGCTAAAGAACATGCCGCTTTGCCCGGAGCGGAAAGACGGGATGACGTCGGCGGTGGTGGCATTGATCGCCCCCGGCTGGGTGACTTTTTCGCACATCATGGTGCGTATAAAGGTCATCGCCTGAACCACTTCTGGCGTATTGAGCGACGCGCGGAATTTGCCGCCCTCTTCTTTGACGAAATCCCCTCCCGCCTGCCAGATAAAGCTGCTCATAAACCAGCTGGCGTAGCCGCGCGTCGTGGAGGCGGGGACGATAAAGCCGTAGGTATCGTTTTTACCGTTGCCGTCAGGATCCTGGGTGGTAAAGGCTTTCGCCAGGGTCTGAATATCTTCCCAGCTTTTAGGCTGTGGCAGCCCCAGCTTTTCCCGCCAGTCTTTGCGTATAAACAGGGCGAAGGTTTGGGCGGAGGTCGGCACACCGTAGTACTTACCGTCGATATAGCGGGTACTCTTCCATGCGGTTGGGAAGAGCTGGTCGCCGCCGGAGATCGACTGCGGATCTATTTCCTCAGCAATACCCAACTGGATAAACTGCCCCAGCGAAGCCGCGTCGTTAAAAATCAGATCGGGCAAAGCGTTACCCGCCGTGGCGCGCGCCAGGCGCTGTTCAAAGTCAGTAGTGGCGTTGAAGTACTCAATTTTGATACCGGTTTTTGCTTCAAATTTCTCCGCCTCTTGCTTGTATATATTTTTCGAGTCGTTGCTGGCGCGGATCCAGACGTTGAGGGTCGTGGCGGCATAGCTTTGGCTCACGCCGAGTCCAAGCGCGGTGAGTAGTAATAATGAGCGGAATTTATTCGCAGACATGATTGCATATCCTTTATTGTTGGACACAAAGGTAATTAAATTCTCAATTAATACGCAGGAATTAATTTGAATATCGCTCAGGCGTTAAAACAGCTGACGCAAGAAATATTTCCATTCATTAGATAGAAATACACCCATCAATACAACCACAGTAAAAAGAAATTGCGTTTCAAAAACAAAAAAGTTGAATCAGATCACATGGAAAAGTGACAATGAAAGTTACACCACAAAAATAAACATTAAAATCAATTAATTATAAATTTACATTTTTTGTTGAAACAATCAAAAAATATAGAAAAACGCTGAATTCCGTGATGAACATAACATTAAAAAGGTCATTATCCATCGATAGCGATAAATTTGATGAGCGTCACACAAAAAATAACTTTGTCTTTTACACTGCTCGCCACTGTATATTCAAATATATTCTTTTTAATTAAATCGCCTGTTTTACGCGTTATTTAAATACGCGACAGGCTTAAATCCGTTGTTATCTTTTCTCACACTTGCAGAAGGGTTATCACCATGAACGCAATACCTCGCCGAGGTTGGTTATGCGTTGCGCTATTTTGTTCCAGCCTTAGCGCTTCTCTGCATGCCGCCGAGCCGTACACGCTGGACGAAAAGGATTTAGCCTTTAGCCGCCAGCAAATTGCCGCCAAAGATCCGTTGTTTGTTCTGGCCCAGGCGGCCTTGCTAAAAAAAGCCGATCTGGCGCTCACGCATCCGCTGCGCTCAGTGATGGACAAAACGCTGGTCGCTGCCAGCGGCAACAAACACGACTACTATAGTTTCCCCCCTTACTGGTGGCCGAATCCCGATACCAAAGACGGGCTGCCGTATATCCGCAAAGATGGGCAAACCAACCCGGACGCCAATAGCGATGCCACCGATAAAAACCGCCTGGTGAAGATGAGTCAGGATGTATCAACCCTGGCGCTGGCATGGTACTTCTCCCACGACGCTCGCTACGCACAAAAAGCGGCAGCCCAGTTGAAGGCCTGGTTTCTCGACCCACAGACGCGTATGAACCCCAATCTGCAATACGCCCAGGCCATTCCCGGCATTAACAACGGGCGCGGTATCGGCATTATTGATAGCCGGGCGCTGGTTGAGGTGGTGGACGCTATCGCCCTGCTGCAATCCTCTGCGGTGCTTAGCGAGAAGGACGTGAGTGCGTTGAAGCAGTGGTTTGGCGAGTACTATCACTGGATGACCACCAGCCAGAATGGTTTCGAAGAAGATAACTGGCACAACAACCACGGCAGCTATTTTGACATGCAGGCCGTCACCTTCGCCCTGTTTAGCGGCAAAACCGACGAGGCGAAACAGCGCCTGTATCTCACCCAGCTACGGCGCATTGCCGGTCAATTTGATATCGAAGGCCGTCAGATGGCCGAGCTGGAGCGTACGCGGCCCTGGCACTACAGTAATTTCAACCTTGAAGCCTACAACCGCCTCGGGCGACTGGGCGAGAAAGCGGGCGTCGATATCTGGAACTTCACCCTTGATGACCATAGTCTGCGCAAAGGCTATCAGTACATCGCCGGATTTATTAACAGCGATACCCCATGGCCATGGAAAGACATCGATAACATGGATGACCAAAAAGCGCTGCGCAATATCGCCACTGCCGCCCACGCCTGGCCGGAAGATCCACTGTTCCGTAACAAAGCGCAGTGGCTACGGGCGAAATATCCCGACGATATCACCACTCTTATCGCCCCGCTTTTACCATCCTCAGAGGTCAGGGAAAACCGCTAATGAAACAATTTACTGGGCTCTGGCCCAATATTGTCGAACGTGCCGCAGCCCATAGCGGGCTGCTCGAACGGCTCGTGAAGGATGCGCAGCCGGTACTACATGCCGCATTACGCATTCCGCAGACCGGGATTGCCAGCTGGAATCTCTACTACTTTTGCCCGCACCACGGCGTACGATTAACGTGGCGAGCGGACATGCCCCTCCAGCATGCCTGCCCGGTCGATAATGAAATTTTGCGCGGCGAACCGTGGGACAGCGCGTGGTGGCGCGAAATGAACGGGCGTAATGCCAGCGCATGCCAGCAGCTCGGCCTGCTATGGCAACTGACCGGTGAGAGAGCCTGGCGCGATAAAGTACGCGCCTTACTGATGGGCTACGCGGATGTTTATCCGGGCTATGAAGTCCACGGTGATATTCCCAACAACGGGCCGGGTAAAATGAATGCCCAGACCCTGTGCGAAGCCAACTGCATTCTGGACATGGCGCTGGGTTACGATTTTATTAGCGACAGCCTGACGCCTGGCGAACAGCAGCACATCAGGGAAAACTTGTTGCGCTGTGCGGCCACGTTTTTGCGGCAGCATCGCACGCCGCAGATCCATAACCATGAAGTCAAAATCAATGCGGCGCTGGCTGTACTTGGCTTCATCCTCGAAGATGAGGATCTACTGGAGTTTGCAGTTTTTCAGCCGTACGGCTTGCGCTGGCAACTGGAAAATGGCCTGCTGGCAGAGGGGCTATGGTTTGAGGGGTCGATTCACTACCACTACTACGCGCTGCAGGGCTTTTTCGCCTTTGAGAAGCTGGCGCGCGGCACCCGCTGGAGCCTGCTGGATGGCCCCTGGTATCAGCCGATGCTGAAATTCCCGCTGTCGCTGCTGCTGCCGGATGGCACATTCCCGCGGCTGAATGACTGTCTTGCCGGGCAGGAAAAGCTGCAGCACCGGGATCTGTACGAATTCGCCTGGTTTATCTGGCGCGATCCGCTGTATGCCGCCGTGCTGCAATTCACCGAAACGGAGCCTGACGAGGGTGAGACGTTGCTGTGGCGCCATCATCCGCTGCCTGAGTCACCGCTGACGCCGATCCCCCAGCAATCCTTTTTTGCACCTGGCGCGGGGTTGACCCTGTGGCGACGTCCGAAGCAACAGCTGGCGGTGCTGATTAAACACAGTCCCTGGGGAGGGGAACACGACCACTACGACAGACAAAGCCTGATGCTATGGCAGCGCGACGGCTGGTTGTTGCCGGATCCTGGCACCACCGGCTACGGGGCGGAGATGCATTATGACTATTATAAAAACAGCGCCACGCATAATACGCTGTCAGTTAACCAGAGCAATCAGCCCCCTGCCATCCCGACGGTGCTGGGCTGGCATATGGCTGACGACGTTTTCTGGCTGGATTGTGAGACCGACTGGGGTAAACCGCCGCCTGCGCTCGACAGTCATAGTCGAGTCGAATGGGACCAGGAGTCCTGGCGTGACGTACGCTTTCGCCGCCGCCTGTTGTGGCTTGAAGAGGTTTTGATCGATCTCTCAACGGTGGAAAACCCGCATCGCCAGCAGCTCGACTGGACGCTGCATCTGGCTGCCGAGGCACTGGATCAGAACGGTACACCGCAGCCTTTTTCGCTCAGCGGACCGCTGCGGCATATGAAGAAGGCAACGATGACGTCGCTGAATGGCTGTCAGCCGCGCCACTTTGTGCGGGACGGCAGCACTATCGCGCTTTGGCTGGCGGGCGACGGCGAGCTTTGGCAAGGGCAGGCCCCTGATAACCCGGCAATAACCGACCTTAGCTATCTGGTTATCCGCAATCATCTTCCACAGGCGCGTTTTGTCGGTCTGTGGGATCTGGCCAACGGTAACCCGCTTACCGAAGCTCATGTGGATCCCACGCCAAAGGGAACCCGAGTGACCTTCTGGCGCAGTCATCACATGACGCAGGTGATGCTATATGACGAACCCGGACGGGCCCCTGATGTGATCCTGCAGAGGAGGTAAGGTTTCTCACCCGAGCAAGACGAAACGGATTTACTGGTCTTCGTCCTCATCTTCGTCTTGATCTTCATCCTCATCTTCAAAGCGCGCGACGATCTGCTCGCCGGTATGCGTTGCGCGCAGTTCTTCCGCCACCAGGGCAATCGCCTGACCGCTGCTCATCCCCTGGGCCATTAGCTCATGGATACGTTCGACCGCTTTTTGCTGTTGCTCGTGGCTCAGCGAAGGTAAACCTGCAAACATCTTTTACTCCTGCTACATTGTGGGGCGTAATTATTTCACGCCGTCCCCGCCTACGCCAGAGGGACGGCAACGTTCAGGATCGAGAAAGATGTTGTCCCCCGCGATTATTACCCTGCCCTGGCGCCCGGATGCGGCCGAACACTATTTTGCGCCGTTAAGCGCCCTGCCCTGGGCGATGCTGCTGCATTCCGGCTTTGCCGACCATCCGCATAACCGCTTTGATATTCTGGTGGCTGCCCCGCGCGCCACGCTGCTGACGCGCGGTGAACAGACGTGGGTCGATGACGGCGAAACCGCTTTTGTCTCCGCGGAAGATCCGCTGCAACTGCTTCAACAGCAGTTGGATCGTCAGCCGTTCACGCCGCAGCCCCATGACGATCTGCCGTTTCTTGGCGGCGCGCTGGGACTATTCGGGTACGATCTGGGCCGCCGCTTTGAGCGACTTCCAGCTCATGCCCAGGCCGATATCGCGCTGGCGGATATGGCGGTGGGGATCTATGACTGGGCGCTGGTCGTCGACCACCAGCGCCAGCAAATTTCGCTGCTCAGCTATGACGATCCGCAGCAGCGCCTGCAGTGGCTGCAGGCGCAATCCCGTCCGGCGATGAAACCGTTCGCCCTGACCTCTGCCTGGCAGTCAAATATGAGCCGCCAGCAGTACGGCGAGAAATTTCGCCAGGTGCAGGCCTATCTGCACAGCGGCGACTGCTATCAGGTCAACCTCGCCCAGCGTTTTCAGGCCCGCTACGTCGGTGATGAATGGCAGGCCTTCCGCCAGCTGAATACCGCCAACCGCGCCCCCTTTAGCGCCTTTATTCGCCTCGAGGAAGGGGCGATTTTAAGCCTGTCGCCGGAGCGCTTTATTCAGTTGCGCCAGGGAGAGATCCAGACGCGCCCGATAAAAGGCACCCTGCCACGGCTCGATTCGCCGCAGGAAGATGCGCGGCAGGCTGAGAAGCTGGCGAACTCCCCGAAAGACCGCGCCGAGAATTTAATGATTGTCGACCTGATGCGCAACGACATCGGCCGCGTCGCCGTGCCGGGCAGCGTGCGGGTACCCGAGCTGTTCGTGGTGGAGCCGTTCCCGGCGGTCCATCATCTGGTCAGCACCATCACCGCCCGCTTACCGGCGATGCTGCACGCCAGCGATCTGCTGCGCGCCGCCTTCCCCGGGGGGTCTATCACTGGCGCCCCGAAGGTCCGGGCGATGGAGATTATCGATGAACTGGAACCTCAGCGACGTAACGCCTGGTGCGGGAGCATTGGCTACCTGAGCTATTGCGGCAATATGGATACCAGCATCACCATTCGCACCCTGACGGCCTGGCAGGGGCAACTGTATTGCTCCGCTGGAGGCGGTATCGTCGCGGACAGCGAGGAAGATGCGGAATATCAGGAAACTTTTGATAAAGTTAATCGTATCCTGCACCAACTGGAGAACTAGACCATGGCGGACCACGCCCTCAATCTGGATGATTTTCTGTCCCGCTTCCAGCTGCTGCGCCCCCAGCCTTCGCGCCATGCGCTCAATCAGCGGCAGGCGGCGGTGCTGGTGCCGATCGTGCGCCGGCCGCAGCCCGGCCTGCTGCTGACCCAGCGTTCGCCGCTGCTGCGCAAGCACGCCGGTCAGGTCGCCTTTCCCGGCGGCGCGGTAGATAATACCGATGCGACGCTTATCGCCGCCGCCCTGCGCGAAGCCCAGGAAGAAGTCGCGATCCCCCCGGAAGCCGTCGAGGTGATCGGCGTTCTGCCGCCAGTGGACAGCGTCACCGGTTTTCAGGTGACGCCGGTGGTGGGTATTATTCCCCCCAATCTGCACTATCACGCCAGTCAGGACGAAGTCTCAGCGGTATTTGAAATGCCGCTCGCCGAAGCCCTGCGCCTGGGGCGCTACCATCCGCTCGACATCCACCGTCGGGGTAACGACCACCGCGTCTGGCTCTCCTGGTACCAGCATTATTTTGTCTGGGGAATGACCGCCGGGATCATTCGCGAACTGGCGCTGCAAATTGGCGCTCGACCTTAGCTATACTGTTTATGAGAGAGCGCTCTCACTATTAGTAAAATCGCGGTTATCCATTAGTTTAATTCATGTGAATAGTTCAACTGGCAGCGCGCTTCCCTCTTACACTATGCGCAGTTATTACATCGTTACCGCACCCGCGGTAACCCTGTCAGGAGTATTATCGTGATTAGTCTATTCGACATGTTCAAGGTGGGGATTGGTCCCTCATCTTCCCACACTGTTGGCCCGATGAAGGCCGGTAAACAGTTCGTCGATGACCTGGTCGAAAAAGGATTGCTTAATGCGGTGACCCGTGTGGCGGTTGACGTCTACGGCTCGCTGTCATTAACCGGCAAAGGCCACCATACGGACATCGCCATTATCATGGGACTGGCGGGCAATCAGCCCGATACGGTCGATATTGACGCGATCCCGGCATTTATCCGTGACGTCGAGGCGCGCGGCCGACTGCTGCTGGCCAACGGCCAGCACGAGGTCGACTTCCCGGCGGATGACGGCATGCGTTTTCGCAGCGACAACCTGCCGCTGCACGAAAACGGCATGACCATTCATGCCTGGGCCGGCGAGAAAGAGATCTACTGCAAGACCTATTACTCGATTGGCGGCGGCTTTATCGTCGATGAAGAGCACTTCGGCAAAGAAAACGCCAATGAATTGCAGGTGCCCTACCCGTTTAAATCGGCGCAGGAAATGTTGGCGTATTGTAAAGAGACCGGCCTGTCGCTCTCCGGGATGGTGATGCAAAACGAGCTGGCGCTGCACAGCAAAAAAGAGATCGAGGACTATTTCGCCAACGTCTGGCAGACCATGCGCGCCTGTATCGACCGCGGGATGAACACCGAAGGCGTGCTGCCTGGTCCGCTGCGCGTGCCGCGTCGCGCCTCGGCGCTGCGTCGTCTGCTGGTGGCCAGCGATAAGCTCTCCAGCGATCCAATGAATGTCGTTGACTGGGTCAATATGTTCGCACTGGCGGTCAATGAAGAGAACGCCGCCGGCGGTCGCGTAGTGACCGCGCCGACCAACGGCGCCTGCGGCATCGTTCCAGCGGTACTCGCCTATTACGACCACTTTATCGAATCCGTCAGCCCGGAAATTTATATCCGCTACTTTATGGCCTGCGGGGC
The DNA here is from genome assembly GCF_033100215.1 of Klebsiella sp. w6. NCBI lineage: Bacteria > Pseudomonadati > Pseudomonadota > Gammaproteobacteria > Enterobacterales > Enterobacteriaceae > Klebsiella > Klebsiella sp. w6. The sequence goes on along the minus strand of NZ_CP136907.1, from coordinate 1,944,924 downwards.
GATCGGCGCGCTGTACAAGATGAATGCCTCCATTTCCGGGGCGGAAGTCGGCTGTCAGGGTGAAGTGGGCGTTGCCTGCTCGATGGCGGCGGCGGGCCTGGCTGAACTGCTCGGCGCCAGCCCGGAACAGGTTTGCGTGGCGGCGGAGATCGGCATGGAACACAACCTCGGCCTGACCTGCGACCCGGTCGCCGGCCAGGTGCAGGTGCCATGCATTGAACGTAACGCCATCGCCTCCGTCAAGGCAATCAACGCCGCGCGAATGGCGATGCGCCGTACCAGCGAACCGCGCGTCTCGCTCGACAAAGTGATCGAGACCATGTACGAAACCGGTAAAGACATGAACGCCAAGTACCGCGAAACCTCCCGCGGCGGCCTGGCGATTAAAGTTCAGTGTGACTAAACTGTTCGTCCCCCCCTGCGCCCGCAAAGCGCGCAGGGGGATAACCCTGGTGACTGAAATCTCCCTGATGCGCCTTCAACGGCGCATTTTCTTTTTTCTATACTTGGCGATATTCTGCCACTACAATTGCTCTATTAAATAAGCCACGCTTAACCACTCGTCCTGTCGACAGGGTGTCGCACATGCAGACTGCACAAAAAGTCATTACGGCCTATCGTCGCAAACGCATTATTGTCTGCCTGCTGGTAGCCCTGCTAACCCTGGGTACCACCTTAGCTATCCGATTTATTTCACAGCGTAGCGTAAATGAAGAGTACATTCGCACTGCCGCCAGCCAGCGGGTCACGGCGCTGGATAACATCCTGCGTCCACTGAGCGCAGAGCGGGCGACGCTACTCTCCCTGGTCGACAAACCCTGCATGGATATTCATCTCACACTGCGCAAAATGGCGGCCTCGTTGCAGACGGTCCGCTCCGTCGCGCTGGTGGCGTCAGGGATGATCTACTGTTCCAGTATCTTTGGGCAACGGCAGGCGGATCTGCACCAGCTGCAGCCCGCGCTTCCGGCTCACCACCCCTTACTGCTCTTTTCTACCGACAACTCACTGCTCAAAGGCACACCGGTGCTGATCCAGTGGTATCCAGCCTCGGAAAGCGGCTTCGACGGCGTGATGTTAATTGTCAATATCGAACTGCTGGGAACCTTAATTCTTAAAGAAAAATCGCCCCTGATCAGCGACGTCAGCCTGCAGGTCGGCGACCATTATTTTATCAGCGGCCTCGGCCTGATTGACAAAGCGCACGCCCCGCAGGCGTCGGTGATTTATCGCCAGCGCTCTACAGAATTTCCCTTTACCATCAATATTAACGGTCCGGGCGCCGCGACTATCGCGCTGGAGGAGCTGCCCGGTGAGCTGCCGCTGGCCCTCATCTTCAGCCTGTTGATGACCGGCATCGCCTGGCTGGCCACCGCCGGCAGAATGAGTTTCTCGCGAGAGATAAGTCTCGGCATCACGGCCCGGGAATTTACCCTCTGGTGCCAGCCGCTGCAGGATGCGCGCAGCGGACGCTGCTGCGGGGTTGAGATCCTGCTGCGCTGGAACAACCCCCGCCGCGGCGAGATTTCGCCCGAGGTATTTATTCCCATCGCCGAAGGGGACAATCTGATTATTCCCCTCACCCGCTATGTGATCGCCGAAACCGCCCGCCGCCTGGATGCCTTCCCCAGCGAGCCGCATTTTCATATCGCGATTAATGTCGCTGCCCGTCACTTTGCCCACGGTTTGCTGCTGCATGACCTGCACAATTACTGGTTTAGCGTCAATCCGGTACAACAACTGGTGGTTGAACTCACCGAACGCGATGTCCTGCAGGATGGCGACCAGCACATGGCCGAACATTTGCATTTAAAAGGGGTCCAGCTGGCGATAGATGATTTTGGCACCGGTAACAGCTCGCTCTCGTGGCTGGAAAAACTGCGGCCGGACGTGCTGAAGATCGACCGCTCGTTTACCAGTTCCGTCGGGATAGACAGCGTCAATGCCACGGTGACGGATATTATTATAGCCCTCGCCGACCGTCTGAATATCGTTACCGTGGCCGAAGGGGTGGAGACGCTGGAGCAGGAAAGCTATCTCCGGGGCCACGGCGTCGATGTGCTGCAGGGATTTTATTATGCCCGGCCGATGCCGATAGAGGCGTTTCCGGCGTGGCTGGCAGACAGAGAGGGGCAGAAAAGCGAGGGGGGAGAATAGCTCGCCGGCCACAGGGGCCGACGAGCAGGGCAATTACTCTTCTTCGTCGCTCAGCGGACGGGTGACCACCGCGCGGACCAGGTCGACCCGGTAATCATTCGCTTCCACCACGGTAAACTGCAGCGGCGGTAGCGACACGGTGTCGCCAATGCGCGGGATATGGCCATTGACGGCGATCACCAACCCGGCCACCGTGGCAATATCCTCATCTTCATTGACCAGCACATCCAGTCCAAGCGCCTGCTGCAGCGCATGCAGGTCGGTCGAGCCTTTGATCAGCCAGCCATCGCCGTCAATGACGATCTCCGGCGTCTCATCGGCATCCGGGAATTCACCGGCGATGGCTTCCAGGACGTCCAGCGGCGTCACCAGCCCCTGTACCATGCCAAACTCGTTGGTCACGATGACAAAGCTGCCGCGCGCGCGGCGCAGAACGCCGAGCAGATTGATCGGGTCCAGCGTTTCCGGGACGACAATCGCCGGGGAGGCAGAGGCCAGCGCCGCAACGTTTTCTCCCGCCTCAAGGGCCACCAGCAACTCTTTCGCCCGCACGATACCGATGATTTCATCCAGCTCTCCGCGGCAGACCGGGAACAGACTGTGCGGCGACGAGAGCAGCTGACGACGAATTTCGTCATCACTCTGTTCGGCGTCGACCCAGCTGATTTCACCGCGCGGGGTCATAATACCGCGCAGGGAGCGCTGGGCCAGCGTCAGCACGCCGTTAATCATGTAACGTTCTTCTTCGGCAAACGCCCCTTCCGGCACCGGTATGGCTGCCGGGCTGTCGGCGTCATGGCTGACGGAGGTCTGTTTCCGGCCGCCCATCAGGCGCAGGATCGCATCCGCGGTACGGGCACGCAGCGGCAGCGTCGACTGATGTCGGACAAAGTTGCGTCGCGCCACCTGGTTAAAGAACTCGATGATGATCGAGAAACCGATCGCCGCGTACAGATACCCTTTCGGAATATGGAAGCCAAACCCTTCCGCCACCAGGCTCAGGCCGATCATCAACAGGAAGCTCAGACAGAGCACCACCACCGTCGGGTGCTGGTTGACAAAGCGCGTCAATGGCTTCGACGCCAGCAGCATCATGATCATGGCGATCACCACCGCCGCCATCATCACCGGCAGATGGTTAACCATCCCGACCGCCGTGATCACCGCATCCAGAGAGAAGACGGCGTCCAGCACCACGATCTGCAGTACCACCACCCAGAAACTGGCATACCCTTTACCGTGACCGCTATCGTGCTGGCGGTTTTCCAGCCGCTCATGCAGTTCAGTCGTCGCCTTAAACAGCAAGAAGATCCCGCCGAGCAGCATGATAAGGTCGCGCCCGGAAAAGGAGAAATCAGCGATAGTAATCAGCGGCTTCGTCAGGGTCACCATCCAGGAGATCACCGACAGCAGCCCCAGGCGCATCACCAGCGCCAGCGACAGGCCGATCAGTCGCGCTTTATCGCGCTGCTTCGGCGGCAGTTTGTCCGCCAGGATGGCAATAAACACCAGGTTGTCGATACCGAGCACAATCTCCAGAACGATAAGCGTCAACAGGCCAGCCCAGATTGAGGGATCCATTAACAATTCCATGTACGACTCCGGTTAGCGGCAAGCTGAGTCATCGCCATGTCATGCATGGGCGCGACAATAGGTGCTGAGAGAAAAGCGTGATGCGTGGAGGTGGCAACCAGGTGCCAGAAAGTGAAAAGACGTCGATGACGGTCCATACTGCGGGCTATGCCCTATACTCCTGAGTAATTAAACGGAAGTTAAACATAGCAAAATATAGATCGAAATTGGAAAAAATTTACCTGAATTTGCAATAACTAAGGCTATTTTTTGCGCTGCAAAATTATTACCAGGCGATGCCTGATTAACGGATCTTCATCACATTAATTATTTTTTCACTGTCTAAAATAATTCGCGGTAGTAACTATTTTCTATCTTACACCCTAACTGAATCGATTTTGTCCTCAAGAGTGATTCAGGATGTATCAAAGCAGATGATGCATTCACGATAATAAAGGAGGTAGCAAGTGACGATTGCTATTGTAATAGGCACACATGGTTGGGCTGCAGAACAGCTGCTGAAAACAGCAGAGATGCTGTTGGGCGAGCAGGAAAACGTTGGCTGGATCGATTTCGTTCCGGGTGAAAACGCCGAAACGCTGATCGAGAAATACAATGCCCAGTTGGCAAAACTGGATACCAGTAAAGGCGTGCTATTTCTCGTCGATACATGGGGAGGCAGCCCGTTCAACGCTGCGAGCCGCATTGTCGTCGATAAAGAGCATTACGAAGTTATCGCTGGCGTCAACATCCCGATGCTGGTGGAAACCTTCATGGCCCGCGATGATGACCCTTCGTTTGATGAACTGGTCGCCTTAGCGGTGGAGACCGGTAGCGAAGGCGTGAAAGCGCTGAAGGCCAAACCGGTGGAAAAAGCGGCTCCCGCGCCAGCCCCTGCCGCGGCGCCAAAAGCCGCCGCGCCGGCCAAACCGATGGGCCCGAACGACTACATGGTGATTGGCCTCGCGCGCATTGACGACCGCCTGATCCATGGTCAGGTCGCCACCCGCTGGACCAAAGAGACCAACGTCACCCGCATCATCGTCGTCAGCGACGAAGTGGCCGCGGATACGGTGCGCAAAACCCTGCTGACCCAGGTTGCACCACCGGGCGTCACCGCCCACGTGGTGGACGTCGCCAAAATGATCCGCGTTTACAACAACCCGATGTACGCCGGGCAGCGCGTCATGCTGCTGTTTACTAACCCGACCGACGTTGAGCGTATCGTCGAGGGCGGCGTGAAAATCACCAGCGTCAACATCGGTGGTATGGCGTTCCGCCAGGGCAAAACCCAGGTTAACAACGCGATTTCGGTCGATGCCAAAGATATTGAGGCGTTTAACAAGCTGAACGCACGCGGTATCGAGCTGGAGGCACGTAAAGTGTCCACCGACCCGAAACTGAAAATGATGGATCTGATCGCCAAGGTTGATAAATAACCCGGCCGATCGCGCCCCAGTTTTCACTTTAAGACTTAATCAACAGGAGAAGTACAATGGAGATTACCCTTCTTCAGATTGTGCTGGTGTTCATCGTCGCGTGTATTGCGGGTATGGAGTCGGTGCTTGATGAATTTCAGTTCCACCGTCCTCTGGTCGCTTGTACGCTGATCGGTGCCGTTCTCGGCGATATGAAAACCGGTATTATCATCGGCGGTACGCTGGAAATGATCGCTCTGGGTTGGATGAACATCGGTGCGGCGGTTGCCCCTGATGCCGCGCTGGCGTCCATTATTTCCACCGTTCTGGTTATTGCCGGCCATCAGAGCATCGGTGCCGGTATCGCGCTGGCTATCCCGCTGGCGGCGGCAGGCCAGGTGCTGACCATTATCGTTCGTACCATCACCGTAGCCTTCCAGCACGCGGCAGATAAAGCGGCGGAGAATGGCAACCTGACCGCACTGTCGTGGTTGCACGTCTCGTCCTTGTTCCTGCAGGCGATGCGTATCGCTATCCCGGCCGTCATCGTCGCCATTTCCGTCGGTACCAGCGAAGTCCAGGGCCTGCTGAACGCGATCCCTGAAGTGGTCACCAGCGGTCTGAACATCGCCGGCGGTATGATCGTGGTTGTCGGTTATGCGATGGTCATCAACATGATGCGCGCAGGCTACCTGATGCCGTTCTTCTACCTCGGCTTCGTCACCGCCGCCTTCACCAACTTCAACCTGGTAGCCCTGGGTGTGATTGGTGCGGTCATGGCTATCCTCTACATCCAGCTGAGCCCGAAATATAACCGCGTCGCCGGTGCGCCGGCTCAGGCGGCTGGTAACAACGATCTCGATAACGAACTGGACTAACAGGTGAGCGAAATGGTTGATATGACTAAAAATACCACCGAGAAAAAACTCACTCAGAGTGATATTCGTGGCGTGTTCATTCGTTCTAACCTGTTCCAGGGGTCATGGAACTTCGAACGTATGCAGGCGCTGGGCTTCTGCTTCTCTATGGTTCCGGCAATCCGTCGCCTGTACCCGGAGAACAATGATGCGCGTAAGCAGGCGATTAAACGTCACCTTGAGTTCTTCAACACCCATCCTTACGTTGCCGCTCCGGTACTGGGCGTAACCCTGGCGATGGAAGAGCAGCGCGCCAATGGCGCAGAGATTGACGATGGCGCCATCAACGGCATCAAAGTCGGTCTGATGGGGCCGCTGGCCGGCGTGGGCGACCCGATCTTCTGGGGTACCGTGCGTCCTGTGTTCGCGGCCTTAGGCGCTGGGATCGCGATGAGCGGTAGCCTGCTCGGTCCTCTGCTGTTCTTTATCCTGTTCAACGCAGTGCGTCTGCTGACCCGTTACTATGGCGTCGCCTATGGTTACCGCAAAGGCGTGGACATCGTTAAAGATATGGGCGGCGGTTTCCTGCAGAAACTGACTGAGGGGGCGTCAATCCTCGGCCTGTTTGTCATGGGGGCGCTGGTTAACAAGTGGACGCACGTGAATATTCCGATGGTGGTGTCAAAAATCACCGGTTCTGACGGACAGGTTCACGTCACCACGGTGCAAACCATCCTCGACCAGTTGATGCCGGGCCTGGTACCGCTGCTGTTGACCTTCGCCTGTATGTGGCTGCTGCGCAAGAAAGTTAACCCACTGTGGATCATCGTTGGCTTCTTCGTCATCGGTATCGCGGGCTACGCTGTCGGCCTGCTGGGTCTGTAATTTCCAGGTTGTACGCCGGGGGCTTGCCCCCGGCTTTTTTTTATCAGGAGGAACGCAAAGCAATGACATTCACGGACCTGGTGATCATCCTGTTTATCCTTGCGCTACTGGCCTACGCGGTGTATGACCAGTTCATTATGCCGAGGCGGAACGGCCCGGTGCTGCTGGCCATCCCCCTGCTTCGCCGCAGCCGCGTTGACGGTCTGATCTTTGTCGGCCTCACCGCCATTCTGATCTATAACAACATTACCCAGCACGGCACCCCGATCACCACCTGGCTATTATCTGCCCTGGCGCTGATGGGTCTCTATTTATTCTGGATCCGTACGCCGAAAATCATTTTTAAACCGCGCGGTTTTTTCTTCGCCAACGTGTGGATAGAATATCAGCGAATTAAAGAGATGAATTTATCCGAGGACGGCGTGCTGGTGATGCAATTAGAGCAACGGCGGCTGCTTATTCGCGTACGAAATATCGACGACCTGGAGAAAATCTACAAACTTCTCGTTTCAACTCAATGAGTTATAAATATAGCCAGCGCTATATTTTCCAGTTTTTCTCTGGAAAAACATATAGCCATGGCTATATTTCCCCTGCCTCCTCTTCCCTTTTTTATTAACTATTTATTTACTTATAAATTCAAATGAAAATCGTTATCATTTGGTTATTAAAATAGCCGTCTTCTGTTATTGTTTTATATTCTAAAAATATGTTAAGGTTGCGCCCGTCGTTGGGGAGTAGCCGATTTCCTGTTTGCCAGGAAATGTACGTGTCAACATACTCGTTGCAAAACGTGGCACGTACGGGTTGAAGTGATTCAATCAGGCGAGACCATAGATACATCACTGCTGTACGTATTGCTCAGCCATTGAGCGGCTCCGCGTATATTTACTGGGGGCAGCGATGTGTCATATGGATTATCCCCGGTCAGGACACGCACATGAATTTATCCGCTACCATTCTTCTCGCCTTCGGCATGTCTATGGACGCCTTTGCAGCCTCTATCGGCAAGGGTGCCACCCTGCACAAACCTAAATTCTCAGAAGCCGTCCGCACCGGGCTGATTTTTGGCGTGATTGAAACCCTGACCCCGCTGGTTGGCTGGGGACTCGGCATGTTGGCCAGCCAGTTTGTCCTCGAGTGGAACCACTGGATTGCCTTTATTCTGCTGGTGTTTCTCGGCGGGCGAATGATCGTGGAAGGTGTTCGCGGCGACAGCGACGAGGCGTGCGACGCGCCTCGCCGTCATGGTTTCTGGCTGCTGGTCACCACCGCCTTCGCCACCAGCCTTGACGCGATGGCCGTTGGTGTGGGTCTGGCCTTCCTGCAGGTCAGCATTGTGACCACCGCGCTGGCGATCGGCTGCGCGACGTTTCTAATGTCGACACTGGGGATCATGGTCGGTCGCTTTATTGGCCCGCTGTTGGGCAAACGGGCCGAAATCCTCGGCGGTATTGTGCTGATTGGCATCGGCAGCGAAATCCTCTGGAGCCATTTCTCCGGTTAAGCCTTACGCCTCGCGCTGCCAGCAATGGATCATGAAGTCGGTCTGGCAGCCAAACGTCGCCTGCTGACGCAGCGCGGCGTGCACCTCAGGCTTAGCCCGCCACGCGAACGGCGTCATCTGCAGCAGCGCCTGCGCTTCACTTCCCGTCAGGGTCATCGGATAGGCCAGCTGCTGCTGAGCGTCCAGGCGGAATCCCGGCATCGCTTCCGTCTTCAGCTCATGCAGGCGTACCTCATCGTAAATCAGCCCTTTTAGCTCCAGCAGATGGCGGGGTCCCGGCGTGGCGGTGATCACCCATCCGCCAGGCCGCACCACCCGCGCCAGCTCTTCGGCGTTGCAGGGGGCGTAAATGCGCACTACCGCATCGAAGCTGTTATCGGAGAACGGCAGACGCTGGCTGGAGGCGACGCAAAAACTGACCTGCGGGTAGCGTTTTGCCGCCGCGCGGATCGCTGGCTTCGACACGTCCAGCCCCCAGCTATGGCTGGCGATGGTGGCAAACGCGTGGGTGTAATACCCTTCGCCACAGCCGATATCCAGTAAATCCGCAGGGGCGTAGTGCCGCAGCCGTTCGGCGATCGCCTCCCGTAGCGGCTGATAATGACCCGCATCCAGAAACGCCCGCCGGGCCTGCATCATCTCAGCGCTATCGCCGGGATCGCGCGACCGCTTGAACTGCACCGGTAGCAGATTGACGTACCCCTCTTTCGCCAGATCGAACTGGTGCCGCTGCGGGCAGGAATAGTGGTTGTCGCCGCGGCTTAACGGCGCGTGGCAAAGGGGGCAACTGTATGACATGACGGCTCCGGTGTTGCTAAAGGGCGAAAGTGTAGCGCTATTCGCCCCTGCAGACCACTGTTACAGCGCCGGCGCCAGCGGATGGCTGTCGTGCATCACGATCAGATTCTCCGCCCCTTGCGGCATGCCGTCCGGCATGACGTTCTCCAGCCGCAGGACATCCCCCATGATCTGGCTGAAGACCGGCGCGGACACCGCCCCGCCGTAATAGGAGCCATTACTCGGATCGTTCATCACCACCACCAGCGCAAACTGTGGACGACTGGCGGGCGCCACGCCGGCGGTGTAGGCCACATATTTATCGATATATTTGCCGTCCGGACCGATTTTCTTCGCCGTCCCGGTTTTTACCGCCACCCGGTAGTCGCGCACTGCCGCTTTGGTCCCGCCCCCGCCCGGGAGCGCCACGCTCTCCATCATATGCTCTACGCTGTGCACGATGTTCTCCGGCATCACCCGCGTACCTATCACCGGCGGATCGATGCGGGTTATCGATAACGGTCGTTCAATACCGAAACCGCCGATAGTCGCGTAGACGTGCGCCAGCTGGAGCGGCGTCACCATTAACCCATAGCCGAAAGCGAAGGTAGCGCGATCCAGCTGCCCCCAGTAGCGACGATGCGGCATCAGCCCGGCGCTTTCCCCGGTCAATCCCAATCCGGTCGGCTCGCCGAACCCAAATGCCTGATAGGTATCAAGCAGATGCTGCACCGGCATAGCGAGCGAGAGATGCGACACGCCGGTATCACTGGATTTTTGCAGGATCCCGGTCAGACTCAGCTCCGGATAATAGCCCACATCGCGGATGCGGTGGCCGTCGAGGACAAACGGATGGGTGTCCACCACGCTATCCGGCTGGACAATCCCCTGCTGGAGCGCGGTCATGATCACCAGCGGTTTGACGGTCGACCCGGGTTCGAAGGTGTCGCTGATGGCGCGGTTGCGGAAATCATCCAGCGTCGCGCTGTCGCGATTGTTCGGATTGAAGTCCGGGTAGCTGGCCATCGCCAGAATCTCACCGGTATCAATTTTGATCAATACCGCCGCCCCGGATTCCGCCTTATTCCAGCGAACGGCATTATCCAGCGCATCTTCGGTCACCGTCTGCAGACGTTCATCAATACTCAGCTGCAGATTATGCGCCGGGACTGGCGGCACTTCGGTAATATTTTCAATAACATTGCCATGTTTATCTTTGCGCACCAGGCGTCGTCCGGGTTTGCCGGTCAGCTGGGCATTAAAGCTTTTCTCCACCCCTTCGATGCCCTGATTATCGACGTTGGTAAAGCCCAGCAGATTGGCAGCCACATGACCAGCCGGATAGAAACGTCGCGATTCATCGCGCAGATAGACGCCCGGGAGATGCAGTTTATCAATCCACTCCGCCTGCTCCGGATTGATCTGACGCGCCAGATAGAGAAAACGGGCGTGAGGATGACTTTGTACCCGTTGGGCCAGCTCCCCGAGGTTGAGATGCAGTGCTTCGGCCATTGCCTGCCAGCGAGGACCATAACCAACCCCGCCCTTCTCCATGGTGGTCTGCGGGTCGATCCAGATAGCGCTGACCGGTACGCTCACCGCCAGCGGTCGTCCTTCGCGGTCGCTAATCATGCCGCGCTCCACCGCCACAGGCTCTTCGCGCAGAGAACGCATGTCTTCTTGTTTTACCAGGTTATCGGGAGAGACAATTTGCAGCCAGCCCACGCGGGCCAACAGCAGTCCCAGACAACCAAGAATGGCCACACAGAGTAACCCGAAGCGAATCGGGGTAAAGCTGGCGGCGGACTTCATTTTTTTCTTTAGCACCATAGCTCCGGCATCATTTTGCAACCATCTGATTTAACAGAAAATTAGCAAAACAGACTGCTACACAATGCTAATAAAGTTGACTATTTGCAACAAGACGCGACGGAAGGGGGTAAAATGACATGCTTTGCAATAAAAACGCAAAAGCCCCGCGCAGGCGAGGCTTTTATACAAGAAGAGTGGTCTTGTATCAGATAGCAGTTACGTTAACTGCAGCCGGACCTTTCTGGCCGTCCTGAATTTCGAACTCAACGTTCTGGCCTTCAGCCAGAGTTTTGAAGCCGTTACCCTGGATAGCGGAGAAGTGTACGAACACGTCTTTGCTGCCATCAGCCGGAGTAATGAAACCAAAACCTTTAGACTCGTTGAACCACTTAACTTGACCTTTAATCTTTGCCATTTGCAAAATTCCTTAGACTGTTTTCTTCGCCTGCTGGCGTTTACATAGATAAAACTGACACATAACTGCATGAGGCACTAATTTAAGGTTCGGCAGAGAAGCGGTATTCAACGACAACGTGTTTACTCAGGACTTCTTTACTGAAAATGCCACACATAAACAGAACTGTACCTCGTTTAACCCGAAACGTGTTATCACATACTACGTAAATAATGGCAAGCCATTTTTAAACGTGTCACGATCGTTCGCACAAATTATAAGGTAATCATTTGATCGCCTGCACATTTATGCGTCTTTGCCGCTCCTGGCAAGGCGTTACAGCATTCGCTAATATCACCTGGTTGCTGCCTCATTACTGCAACTTTTTTACCATAGCTCAACAACTTCGCTTCGTCCAGGTATGTACGTATACGAACCGCCATGCTGACGGCGCTTCGCTGAAGGCGATGAATATTGATGCGCATAATTACTCATAACAGCAGACGAAAAATCGCTAAAGCCGTACCAGTGTAGTGATAATAAAACCTGTTAGTCGTCACGCTAAAAATAGTGCTAATTCTGCACCTTAATAATGAAAAAATGATGACAGTGTCACATTCCAGGGCAATAAACGCGGCGGGAATGACTTTATTTACAGCGTGTAAAAAAGGGAATAATGCGCGGGGAAAGGAATAATGGAATAAGAATAAGCTATTACTGCCAGCTATCATGCAGGTGCGCATCTTATGATGCACACCTGTGGAGGTACTTAGCGCTCTGCCACCAGGCGGATAAACTCATCCTCTCCTTTCGCCTTGCCTGCGACGGTCGGCTCGGCCACGTCCTCTTTTTCCGGCGCATTAGCTTCGCAAAGGCGACGTAACAGCGCATTCTGCCGCTTTTGCTGATCCAGCAGCGCTTGCAGCAGTTCTATCTGCTCGTTCGCCCGCGAACTGGCGCGGTTGACGAAGAACCATAACAACAGACCGACAAGCAGCAACGCGACGGATACAGCCAGCGAAGCCAGATTTAAGATCCCAGGATTTAGTAACTCACTCATTTCACCACCTCAAAGAGAAGGCGTTCATTCTACCACCCACACCGCAGAAGGAAATCAGTCGTCAGAAAAATGTCTTACCACGGGATGAATTTATTGATAGTGCAAATGCCGCTGAAAAACTGAACATCCTGGTCGCACATTACGTTAAGCATCTGAGTCCACAGCAACAGGCAGCCTGCTATGATGACTATCAGTAAAACCCACCGTAATTTTTTCACTCCACTCTCCGCATTAGTACTTTATCTCACCAGGATAACACGGCCTTCTTAAACCGCGGCTAACTGTAATACGAACGGCAAGTTTAGGAATCATCGACTTGTTTCAAAACGTGTTCGTGTCAAAATCACGGCAAGGATCATACAAATAATGAGGCATCAATGCGATTAATCATTCGTACTATTGTCGTCGTGGCTATCTTATGGATTGGCGTATTATTAAGCGGCTATGGCGTATTATTCCACAGTGAAGAAAACGTCGGTGGTCTGGGTCTTAAGTGTCAGTATCTCACCGCCCGCGGGGTCAGTACCGCACTTTATGTGCATTCCAACAGCGGTGTGATCGGCGTCAGTAACTGTCCCATTCTGCGCAAAAGCGCAACCGTGGTTGATAACGGTTAAAATCACTCCGGCGAGCGCGACAATAGCACCGCGCTCGCCGGATGTTTCAGCTACCGCGTCAGAACGGGTAGTCGTTGTATCCCATTTGCTCAGAAATCTTGCGCGCCGCCTGATGCAGCATCGCCACATATTCATGCAAACGTTCTTCTGAGAAACGTAGCGTCGGGAAAGAGATGCTCAGTCCGGCGATAACCACGCCGAAACGATCGAACACCGGTACCCCGATGCAGCGTAGTCCCTCTTCCTGCTCTTCGTTATCTTCGCCATATCCCTGCTCGCGTACGCCATCCAGCACCTTCAGCAGCGCTTCCGTGCTGGTGATGGTCCGCTCGGTGCTGCGTTTATACTCCACGCCCTCGAGGATCTGCTCCACTTCGCTGCGATCGCGCCACGCCAGCAGTACCTTACCAATCGCGGTACTGTACAGCGGATTGCGACGGCCGATACGCGAGTACATCCGCAGATTGTACATCGAGTCAATCTTGTGGATGTAGACGATGCTGTCTTCATCCAGCGCCCCGAGGTGAATAGTCTCTTTCGTCAGCCGGGAGAGTTCGCGCATCTGAATATCGGCGCTGCGTACCAGGTCGACGTTCTGCAGCGCACGAGCGCCCAGCTCGAACAGCTTGAGCGTGAGGGAGTATTTCTCTGACTCGCCTTCCTGCGCCACATAGCCCAGTGATTTCATGGTCTGTAAAAAGCGATAAACGGTGCTTTTCGACATCATGACGCGCTGGGACAGTTCGGTAATGCCAATTTCACGCTCTTCACCCAGCGCCTGTAAGATGCCAAAAACCTTCAATACCGAAGAGACAGAATCTGGCTGTTTATCCAAATCTGCACCTGCCATTTATCACCTCGCCGTAACTGTTTTATAAAATTTAGAACCGGTTTTTATTATAAATTCGCCGCCACTGCGCCGCAATCATTCTTCTGCCACTTCGTTACAAATCTGCGACATACTGCGGAATAATCAATGCTAAACTCATCATTAAAAAAACCGTTTCATTTAAGACTTATATTCACCATGGATAAAAATTCTTCCGATGGCGTGCCGCTGCCGCAACGCTATGGCGCCATTCTGACCATCGTGCTGGGGCTGACCATGGCCGTGCTCGACGGGGCTATCGCCAACGTCGCGCTCCCGACCATCGCCAGCGATCTTAACGCCTCGCCGGCGGCCTCAATCTGGATCGTTAACGCCTACCAAATCGCCATTGTCATCGCCCTGCTACCGCTCTCTTTCCTCGGCGATATGGTCGGCTATCGCCGCATCTATAAGATAGGCCTGGTGGTGTTTATCTTTACCTCGCTGGCCTGCGCCCTGTCGCGCAGTCTCGACATGCTGACCTTCGCCCGCGTCGCCCAGGGGCTGGGCGGCGCCGCGCTGATGAGCGTGAACACCGCGTTGATCCGCCTGATTTATCCGCAGCGCTTTCTCGGCCGCGGCATGGGCATCAACTCCTTTGTCGTCGCCGTCTCTTCGGCAGCAGGCCCGACGATCGCCGCGGCGATCCTCTCCCTTGCCTCATGGCAATGGCTGTTTTTAATTAACGTTCCCCTCGGGATCGTCGCTTTTGTTCTGGCCATGCGCTTTCTGCCACCCAACAGCGCGCGCAGCAAAATCATCCGCTTCGATCTACCGAGCGCCATCATGAACGCCCTCACCTTCGGGCTGCTGATCACTGCGCTCAGCGGGTTCGCCCAGGGACAGTCTGTTCAGCTGGTGCTGGCGGAAGTGGCCGCCATGCTGGTGGTGGGCTTTTTCTTCGTTCGCCGCCAGCTCAGCATGCCCGTCCCCCTGCTGCCGGTCGACCTGCTGCGCATCCCGCTCTTCTCACTCTCTATCTGCACCTCCATCTGCTCCTTCTGTGCGCAGATGCTGGCGATGGTCTCCCTGCCCTTCTTCCTGCAGACGATGATGGGGCGCAGCGAAGTGGAGACCGGCCTGCTACTGACGCCCTGGCCGCTGGCGACCATGGTGATGGCGCCGCTGGCCGGTTATTTGATTGAGAAATGCCATGCGGGGCTGCTGGGGGCCATTGGGCTGCTGGTTATGGCCTGCGGCCTGTTCGGCCTGGCGCTGCTGCCCGAGTCGCCTTCCGATCTGGATATTATCTGGCGTATGGCGCTGTGCGGCGCCGGTTTCGGGCTGTTTCAGTCGCCGAATAACCACACTATTGTCGCCTCGGCTCCGAGCCATCGCAGCGGTGGCGCCAGCGGGATGCTGGGTACCGCTCGCCTGCTCGGTCAGAGCACTGGCGCGGCGCTGGTCGCCCTGCTGTTCAACCTGCTCGGCAACAGCGGCACCCATACCGCCCTGCTGCTGGCCGGCATTCTGGCGACCGTTGCCGCACTGATTAGCGGTCTGCGCGTCACCCAGCCGCGCGCGGCCTGATAAACGGCGGCAAAAAAAATCCGCAGCTTTCGGGCTGCGGATTTTTATTTTTAGCGTCGAACCGACGGATTACTTCAGATACTCACCGCTACGCAGGGCTTCAATACGTTTATCCAGCGGCGGGTGAGTCATAAACAGCTCGCTCATGGATTTCGCTTTACCATTGATGCAGAACGCCATCATGCTGCTGGCTTCCTGTGGCTCATAGCTGGTTTTCAGACGCTGCAGGGCAGCAATCATCTTCTCGCGGCCCACCAGTCGCGCCGAGCCGGCGTCAGCGTGGAACTCGCGATGACGAGAGAACCACATGGTAATAATGCTGGCCAGAATACCGAACACCAGTTCCAGCACCGTGGCGACAGCGAAGTAGATCAGCGGGTTACCATTGCTGCTCTCCCCTTCATCTTCCCGGTTGCCGCCGAGGAAACCGGCCGCAATCTGGGCAATCACGCGCGAGATAAAGATAACGAAGGTGTTCACCACCCCCTGAATCAGCGTCATGGTCACCATATCGCCATTAGCGATGTGGCTGATTTCATGGGCAATGACCGCCTCCGCTTCATCACGGCTCATGTTTTGTAGCAGCCCGGTGCTGACGGCGACCAGCGAGGCGTCGCGACGCGCGCCGGTAGCAAAAGCGTTGATATCAGGCGCGTGATAGATAGCCACCTGCGGCATGGCAATGCCCGCCTGCTGCGCCTGTTGGGCGACGGTGTGCATCAGCCAGCGTTCCGTTTCGTTGCGCGGCTGCTCGATCACTTCCCCACCCACAGACTTCAGGGCCATCCATTTCGACATCATCAGCGAAACGATAGAACCACCGAAGCCGAACAGCAGGGCCATAATCAACAGACCGGTCATGCTGCTGGATTGGATCCCCGTGAGGCTTAACACCAGCCCGAACACGACCATTACTGCCAGGTTCGTCAGCAGGAAAAGCGCGATTCGCATCATAATTTTCTTTTTACCTCAATTTAACAAAACGCACTAAGCGATTACCCACATCGTATGGGTCAGGCTGCAATTTTCAACCATCAACCCCCGCTAAGTCACGATAAAAACACAACTTTACATTTTGTAGCATCTTGCTGACAGCGGCCGGACAGGTTGACATTTTGTTAGTTGAGCTGAAAGGTGATGACAAAAGCACAAAATAAAACGGGCACCCTCTGAGGTGCCCGTTTGTTATTTATTTACTGGCTGGCGGTTCCACCGCCGGGCGCGCTTTTTCAAGATGCGCCAGGTCTACCGCGATATGGACCGTTTCATCAAGATACGGATCCGGCTCCTGGTAATCCTTCGGCAGGTCATCCAGTTTTTTCAGCAGCGGTTTGCCTTCGCGTTTCAGGCGATCGTTAATCCGCGCCAGACGAATCGCATCATCCTCTTCGTTCTCTTTCTCACGCTGGGCGTAGTTCAGAGAGACGATGTTACGCTTGTCCTTCATCGCGTTATAACGGGCAATATCCTTCATGATGTACTGGAACTCTGGATCCTGCGCGATACGCTCATCATGGCGCTTGAGCAGTTCCGGTCCAAACGGGGTCAGATCCCCGGACTTCACGTAGGTGGCTGCGTTGATGCTATCCCACGGCAGTGCGTTGTCTTCATACTGCTCGCCGGTCTCACGATCTTCATTACCGGTTGGCATCATGATATCCGGCGTCACGCCTTTACGCTGCGTACTGCCGCCGTTAATACGGTAGAACTTCTGGATGGTGTACTGGACGGAACCTAACGCCGGCCAGTCCGGACGCAGCATCTGATCGTAGATACGATTCAACGAGCGATACTGCTGTACCGTCCCTTTACCGAAGGTCGGCTCGCCAACGATCAGCGCGCGGCCATAATCCTGCATCGCCGCGGCGAAGATTTCAGACGCCGAGGCGCTAAAGCGGTCAACCAGCACCACCAGCGGCCCTTTGTAATAGACCACGCCATCGTTGTCGCTGTCTTCGCGGACCTTGCCATTGTTATCACGAACCTGCACTACCGGGCCGGACGGAATAAACAGACCCGAGAGCGATACCGCCTCGGTCAGCGCCCCGCCGCCGTTGCTGCGCAGATCAATGACGATGCTGCTGACGTTCTGTTTTTCCAGCTTCTGCAGTTGCACCTTCACATCATCGGTGAGACCAACGTAAAAGCCCGGAATATCCAGCACGCCGACTTTTTCTTTACCAACGGTTTTCACCGACATCTTCACCGCACGGTCTTCCAGACGGATCCGCTCGCGGGTCAGGGTCACGATACGCGTCTTGGCCCCTTTGCCTGCCGGCAGGATCTCAAGGCGCACTTTGCTGCCCTTCGGTCCTTTAATCAGCGCGACCACGTCATCCAGACGCCAGCCGATGACATCAACCATCGGCTTCCCGGTCTGGCCAACGCCAACGATACGGTCGCCGACGCTGATCGCTTTGCTCTTCGCGGCCGGGCCGCCCGCCACCAGCGAATTGATGACGGTGTAGTCATCATCCATTTGCAGGACAGCGCCGATCCCCTCAAGAGAGAGGCTCATCTCAGTGTTGAACTGCTCGGTATTACGTGGAGACAGGTAGTTGGTGTGCGGGTCGATTTCGCGAGCGAAGGCGGTCATCGCCAGCGAGAAGACATCTTCGCTGTTGGTTTGCGCCAGACGACGGATCGCGAACTTATAGCGACGCGTTAAGGTGTCGCGGATCTCTTTATCGTCTTTACCCGCCAGCTTCAGGCTTAACTGGTCAAACTTCACCTTGGCGTCCCACAGCGTGTTCAGCTCGGCCTCATCTTTTGGCCACGGTGCTTTGGAGCGATCAAGGTTAAAATTATCGTTGCCGGTAAAGTCCATCGGACGTTCCAGCACTTTGAGCGCATACTGATAGCGCTCAAAGCGACGCTGCTGCGCCAGGTTGTAAAGGTCGTAGAAGACGTCCAGTTTCCCGGTGCGCAGTTCGTCGCCGATTTGGTCTTTTTTGGCCGCGAACTTCGCCACATCGCTGGCCAGCAGCACATTGTGGCTGTAGTCCAGCAGGTTCAGATAACGGTCAAAAATCTTTGCCGAGAAGGCGTTGTCGAGATCAAACTGACGGTAGTGAGAACGGGTAAAGCGCGACGTCACGCGCTCGCTCACCGTCGCGTGCTGCGGCTCTTCTTTCAGCACGGGTATTTGATCTGCACGGGTTATTTCATCAACAGCGAAAGCATGGCCTGCTATTGCCAGCAGGCCCGCAAGCGCGGTGATTTTAAAAAATGTGTTCATGCCTGGCCCGGCCTCCGTTTCAGAACACCAGGTGTTCTGCGCGTACAATCATTGACATACCAGAAGTCAGCTGTACACGAACGCCATCTTTGGTGATTTCCAGAACGGTGGCGTCCATTGCGTTATTGCCTGCTTTTACCTTCAGCGCCTGGCCGACGGTCAGAACGGAAACATCCGAAACCGGAGTATGACGCTCTTCACGCGGGGCTTTGGCCGCAACAGGACGCGGTTTACGCTGTTCAGCGCCTTCTTTACGACGCGGCTGCTGAGGACGTGGTTTACGCTCGCGGCGAACCCCTTCATCCTGCTGACCTGCGGCGGCGGCGGCTTCGCGTTTTTTCGCCTGCTGGGCAGCGCGCTGCGTCTGAACGCGAGCTTTCGCTTCTTCCAGCTGCTGGCGCGCATGGGCAATGTGCTGTTCTTCCAGTTCGCCGCACGGGTTGCCGTCCAGGTCAACGCGGATAGCGCCGGCTTTCACGCCGTACAGATAACGCCAGCTGGACGTGTAGAGACGTAATGCAGCGCGAAGCTGGGTTTTGCTGAGATTCATCTCACCACCCACTCGCTCAACGAGATCCTGAAAAATACCAATTTTCAGGGGGCGCGCTTCGCCTTCAGCGCTAAAGCACTGCGGGAAACGTTCGGCCAGAAAGGCGATAACTTCTTTACTGCTATTCAACTTAGGTTGATTTTCCATGAAATTTCCTGATTACAACGGACGTAGCCAACAAGCCGCAGGCATGAACAGGCGACATTATAATGACGTCCTCGCTAAATGCTACGTTATCCGTTGATTATCCCACGACACGGGTAAAGATTTTTTGATAATCAGTGGCCGCGATAAGTTTTTCCAGTTGCTCGACCAGCGTGCGCAACCCCTGCTCATCTTCAGCTGTGAAGCGGCCGTACGCCGTGCTGTCGATATCCAGCACGCCGATAATCTGGTCGTTCACGCGCAGGGGAAAGACAATTTCTGAATTACTGGCCGCATCGCAGGCAATGTGACCATCAAACGCATGCACGTCCTCTACGCGCTGGACCTGGGCTTGCGCCACCGCGGCGCCGCAGACGCCGCGACCAACCGGAATGCGCACACAGGCCAGTTTGCCCTGGAACGGCCCCAGTACCAGGGTATCGCCTTCCAGAAGATAGAAACCGGCCCAGTTGACCTCGCTCAGCCGCTCGAACAGCAGCGCGCTGGTATTGGCGATCATCGCCAGAAAACTGGTTTCACCTGCCATTAATGCCTGGAAATCGCGGTTCAGATCCGCGTAAAATTCTGTTTTGCTCATTATATCTTCACTTGGTTGTCTTACTGCCTGATACGTACAGCCTACTAAAATAAGCATTAAATGCGCTTAGGCTCAAGATGAATTCATTCATAGGTTAAGATAGTGGGATACATTCATTCCTGTACGTAATAAATGCCGATAAAAACACCAACGATTAAACCTGCGAAGAAGTTGGTCGTGCATGCCGTCAGCACACCGCTTCCCTATGCGCATTATCAGCGCTGTACGCAGTGTGACATGCTCTTTCGCTTACCGGTGCTTAAACGCAACCAAAGCGCCTGGTGTCCACGCTGCAACGCCAAGGTGCGCGATGGGCGCGACTGGTCGCTGACGCGTTTGGGCAGCATGGCCGTTGCGATGCTGCTGCTCATGCCTTTTGCCTGGTCGGAGCCTCTGCTGCGCCTGCACCTGCTGGGCGTGCGCATCGACGCCAACGTCCTGCAAGGGATCTGGCAGATGACCGCGCAGGGTGACCCGCTTACCGCCGCCATGGTGCTGTTTTGCGCGGTGGTCGCCCCGGTGCTGCTGGTGGTCTCGATTAGCTATCTCTGGCTGGGCAACGTGCTGGGGATGAACCTGCGCCCGGTGCTGCTGATGCTCGGCAAGCTCAAAGAGTGGGTGATGCTGGATATCTATCTGGTGGGTATTGGCGTCGCCTCCATCAAGGTGCAGGATTACGCCTTTCTGCAGCCCGGCATCGGCCTGGTGGCGTTTATCTCGCTGACGCTGCTGAGCATCCTGACGCTTATTCACATGAACGTCGAAGAGCTGTGGGAGCGTTTCTATCCTGAACGGCCGGCGACCCGCGCCGATAACAATTTACAGGTATGCACCGGCTGCCACTACACCGGCTACCGCGACGCGCGTGGCCGCTGCCGACGCTGCCACTCCCCGCTGCATCATCGCCGGCCGCAGAGCCTGCAGCGCAGCTGGGCGGCGCTGATTGCCTCGCTGATATTTCTCTTACCAGCCAACCTGCTGCCGATCTCGATCATCTATGTTAACGGTGCGCGCCAGGACGATACGATCCTTTCCGGGATCATCTCCCTTGCCAGCAGCAATATCGCCATCGCCGGAGTGGTATTTATCGCCAGTATTTTGGTGCCATTCACCAAAGTTATAGTGTTATTTACCCTATTGGTCAGCATACAATTCAAGTGCGAGCAAGGCTTGCGCACCCGCATCCTGCTGCTGCGGCTGATAACCTGGATTGGCCGCTGGTCGATGTTGGATCTGTTTGTTATTTCACTCACCATGTCGCTAATCAATCGCGATCAGCTCCTCGCTTTCACCATGGGGCCGGCGGCGGTTTACTTCGGCGGTGCGGTAATTTTAACTATTCTTGCAGTTGAATGGCTGGACAGCCGCTTACTTTGGGACGCACATGAGTCAGGAATCGCCCGCTTCGCAGACTGAAGCCAGAATAAAAACTAAACGCCGTATTTCGCCATTCTGGCTGTTGCCGGTCATCGCGCTGCTGATTGCCGCCTGGCTCATCTGGACCAGCTTTGACGACCGCGGATCGACGATTACCATCGATTTCCAGTCCGCTAACGGCATTGTGCCGGGGCGGACGCCTATCCGTTATCAGGGGGTCGAGGTCGGCACCGTCCAGGATATTAGCCTCAGTAAAGATCTGAGTAAGATTGAGGTTTCCGCCAGCATCAAACGCGATATGAAAGATGCGCTGCGCAAAGAGACCCAGTTCTGGCTGGTCACCCCAAAAGCCTCTCTGGCGGGGGTCTCCGGGCTGGATGCGCTGGTGGGCGGGAATTACATTGGCATGATGCCTGGCAAGGGTGAGCCCGAAGATCACTTCGTGGCCCTCGACACTCAGCCGAAATACCGCATCAACAACGGCGAGCTGATGATCCACCTGCAGGCGCCGGACCTTGGCTCCCTGAACAGCGGCTCGCTGGTCTATTTCCGCAAGATCCCGGTCGGGCGCGTGTATGATTTCACCCTGAATGCCAATAATCAGGGGGTCACCATCGATGTCCTGATCGAGCGCCGGTTTACCAACCTGGTGAAAAAAGGCAGCCGATTCTGGAACGTCTCCGGGATCAAAGCCGACGTCGGCCTGAGTGGGGCAAAAGTGCAGCTGGAGAACCTTTCTGCGCTGGTGAACGGCGCTATCGCCTTCGATTCACCTGCCGATTCGCAGGTTGCGGCGCAAAACGATGACTATCATCTGTACGAAGATCTGGCGCATAGCCAGCGCGGTGTGCTGGTCACCCTCGACCTGCCCGACGGCGATGGGCTGAAAGCAGGCTCGACGCCGCTGATGTATCAGGGGCTGGAAGTGGGTCAGTTAAGTAAGCTGAATCTTAACCCCGGCGGCAAAGTGACCGGCGAGATGACCGTCGACCCGAGCGTGGTGACGCTGCTGCGTGAGAAGACGCTGATTCAGATGAAGAAGCCGAAAATTTCCCTCGATAACCCCAGCGTCAGCGCCCTGCTCACCGGCAATACCTTTGAACTGGTACCCGGTGAAGGCGAGCCGCGCAACCACTTCTCCGTCATGCCAGCAGATAAAGCGCTGCTGGAGGAGCCCAACGTCGCCACCGTCACGCTCTCGGCGCCGGAAAGCTACGGCATTGACGGCGGCCAACCGCTGGTGCTGCACGGAGTAAAAGTCGGCCAGGTGCTGGAGCGCAAACTGACGGCCAAAGGGGTGACCTTCCAGGTCGCGATTGCCCCCGAATACCGCGATCTCATTCGCGGTGACAGTAAGTTTGTGGTTAACAGCCGTCTGGATGTCAAAGTCGGACTCGATGGCGTGCAGGTGCTGGGGGCCAGCGCCAGCGAATGGGTTAATGGCGGGATCCGGGTCATTCCGGGAGAAAAAGGCGAAATGCAGAGCAGCTACCCGCTGTACGCCAACCTCGAAAAGGCCCAGGAAAACAGCCTGAGCGAAGTGCCGACCACGACCTTAAGCCTCTCAGCCGAGACCCTGCCTGACGTTCAGGCCGGCTCGGTGGTGCTGTATCGTAAATTCGCCGTCGGCGAGATCATCGCCGTCAAACCGCGCAAAGACGCTTTCGATATCGATTTGCATATCAAGCCGGAGTACCGCTACCTGCTGAGCAACAACAGCGTCTTCTGGGCCGAAGGGGGGGCGAAGGTCAAACTTGACGGCAACGGACTCACCGTTCAGGCCTCGCCGCTGGCGCGCGCCATTAAAGGGGCGATCAGTTTCGATAACCTCAATGGCAGCAGCGCCAACGCGCGGCTGAATAACAAACGTATCCTTTACGCTTCGGAAACGGCGGCGCGCGCCGTGGGCGGCCAGATCACCCTGCACGCGTTTGACGCCGGGAAGATGGCGGCCGGGATGCCGATTCGTTATCTCGGCATCGATATCGGTCAGATCCAGTCCCTGGAGCTGATCACCGCCAAAAACGAAGTGCAGGCGAAAGCGGTGCTCTACCCGGAATACGTCGGTACCTTCGCCCGGGCCGGGACCCGCTTCTCGGTGATCACCCCGCAAATCTCCGCCGCGGGCGTCGAGCATCTCGACACCCTGTTCCAGTCCTATATTAACGTTGAGCCGGGACGCGGGCCGGCGCGCCGCGACTTTGAGATCCAGGATACGACGATCAGCGACTCACGTTATATCGACGGCCTGAACATCGTGGTGGAAGCGCCGGAGGCGGGGTCGCTTGGCATCGGTACGCCGGTCCTGTTCCGCGGCCTTGAGGTGGGGACGGTCACTGGCCTGTCGCTGGGGTCAATGTCCGATCGGGTGATGGTGAAACTGCGTATCAGCAAGCGCTACCAGTATCTGGTACGCAATAACTCGGTGTTCTGGCTGGCCTCAGGTTACAGCCTCGACTTCGGCCTGATTGGCGGCGTGGTGAAAACCGGGACCTTCAACCAGTTTATCCGCGGCGGGATCGCCTTTGCCACGCCACCGGGGACACCGCTGGCGCCGAAGGCCCAGGATGGCAAGCACTTCCTGCTGCAGGAGAGCGAGCCGAAAGAGTGGCGGGAATGGGGCACCGCCCTGCCGCAGTAACCCTCACAACGCCTTCTCCCGCACCGGCCAACGCCGGGGGCGGGAAGATGACTCACCGCACGCCCCGGTGTCCTGCACCGGGGCGTTTGTGCTAAACTGCGCACCCTTTTTTTCTGTGGTGCGCTGCCTGTGGCTGAAAATACTGTCTATTTCCCTGAAGCGTTTCTCGCTCAAATGCGTGCGGCAATGCCCGCGCATCTCTCTTTCGACGACTTTATCGCCGCCTGCCAGCGCCCGCTACGCCGCAGTATTCGCGTCAACACGCTGAAAATCAGTGTGGCCGATTTTCTGTCTCTGGTCGCCCCGTATGGCTGGCAGCTGACGCCGGTCCCCTGGTGTGAAGAGGGATTCTGGATCGAGCGGGACGGCGACGATGCCCTGCCGCTGGGCAGCACCGCCGAACATCTCAGCGGGCTGTTCTATATTCAGGAGGCAAGCTCGATGCTGCCGGTCGCCGCTCTGTTCGCCGATAACCCGCAGCCTGAACGGGTGATGGATGTTGCCGCCGCGCCGGGGTCTAAGACCACCCAGATTGCCGCCCGAATGGGTAACGCGGGCGGCATTCTGGCCAATGAGTTCTCCGCCAGCCGGGTGAAGGTGCTGCATGCCAACATTAGCCGCTGCGGCATCAGTAACGTCGCCCTGACTCACTTCGACGGCCGGGTTTTCGGCGCGGCGCTACCCGAAGCTTTCGATGCCATCCTGCTTGATGCCCCCTGTTCGGGCGAAGGCGTGGTGCGTAAAGATGCTGACGCACTGAAAAACTGGTCGCCGGAGAGCAACCTCGACATTGCCGCCACCCAGCGCGAACTTATCGACAGCGCCTTCCATGCCCTGCGTCCTGGCGGGACGTTGGTGTATTCGACCTGTACCCTGAATCGCGAGGAAAACCAGTCGGTTGTTCAGTGGCTGCTGTCCCGTTATCCACAGGCGGTGGAGATCCTGCCGCTGGGAGATCTGTTTTCCGGCGCGGCCGATGCCTTAACCGCAGAAGGATTTTTGCACGTGTTCCCGCAGATCTACGATTGCGAAGGCTTCTT
Source organism: Klebsiella sp. w6 (assembly GCF_033100215.1). Lineage (NCBI taxonomy): Bacteria > Pseudomonadati > Pseudomonadota > Gammaproteobacteria > Enterobacterales > Enterobacteriaceae > Klebsiella > Klebsiella sp. w6. The sequence goes on along the minus strand of NZ_CP136907.1, from coordinate 1,919,882 downwards.
TGTCGCTCGCCTGCGCAAGACCGCGGCGATCGATCCGCTCCCGGCGCCAGGCTATAAGGTCGGCAAATTCCCGTTTACGCCGCTGAAGAGCCGGGAGGCCGCCGCGGTAACTGCCGCCGCCAGCGCTGTTGGCCTGGTGTGGGACGCAGGTCATACGCTGTGGCAGCGGGATAAAGAGCTGTGGCTGTTCCCGCAGGCTATGGAGCCCCTGTTTGGTCAGGTGCGTTTTTCACGCATCGGCGTACGCCTGGCAGAGGTGCACAATAAGGGGTACCGCTGGCAGCATGAGTCGGTTATCGCCTTTGCCGCGCCGCAGCGCGCCTTCGAGCTGACCCAGGAGGAAGCGGAGGAATGGTATCGCGGACGCGACGTCTATCCGCAGACCGCGCCGCAGCAGGATGAGGCCATCGTGACCTTCCAGGGTGTCCCGCTGGGTCTGGCCAAGCGCGTCGGCTCCCGTCTGAAGAATAGCTACCCGCGCGAACTGGTGCGCGATGGGAAACTTTTTGCCGGCAAGGTGTGACGCCGCGCAAAAAACGCGCACTTTTTGACTGGCGGTTTTCACCCCATTGACTACGCTGAAAAATGACGGCCTCAACTGGTCGTACCACAACTCAGCTGAAAAATGGGGTGAAGCGATGAGTAAAACCAATGTCCGCATCGGCGCGTTTGAGATAGACGATGCCGAACTGCACGGTGAACATCAGGGAGAGCGAACGTTAAGTATTCCCTGCAAATCCGATCCAGATTTATGTATGCAGCTTGACGCCTGGGATGCCGATACCAGCGTGCCCGCTATTCTCAATGGCGAACATTCCGTGCTCTACCGTAAACATTACGACCGCCAGTCTGATGCCTGGGTCATGCGCCTTGCCTGACTCAAATGAACCCGTCGCCTGAGACGGGTTATTTATTTCCCCGTCCCGCCGTCATCCCCTACACTAAAGAGTATGTGAACCCGAGCATGAGGCCAGGATGTTTGCCTTGGTGTTGTTTATTTGCTATCTGGATGGCGGCTGCGAGGACATTGTGGTTGACGTCTACCGCGAGGAAACGCAGTGCTTAGTGGCGATGGAGGATCAGCGGATCCGCCACGGCGGCTGCTATCCGATAGAAGATTTTATTGATGGCTTCTGGCAACCCGCCAGCGAATACAGCGATTTTTAACCTGCCGATTGTAGCGCCACCAGCGTCAGCGTTCCGCCAAACACGGCGCCCGTATCAATATAGTGTTGATTATCGCGTTCATAAGGCGTGCGAAGCGGCGTATGGCCAAACCAGAAATGGTCTGCTCCGGCGATGGCGCCATGACGTCCCGCCAGATGTTCGCTCAGGCGATGACGGCTCCATAACACCCGCTGGGGATCCACCGGCTGCTGCCAGCGATAGACTGGCGCCGGATAATCGGCATGGGCGATCACATGCCGGGCATCTGCACACCCAACTTCAATAATCAACGGTAGCCGCTGACAACGCGCTAACAGCCGGTCGGCTTCGGCCCGCTGCTGCGCGGTGCCCCGGCCATACCAGTCGCCGCCATTCATCTGCCAGAGTGCCATATCCCCGCTCTCCAGCGCCTCCAGCGCCATCTGTTCATGATTCCCCCGAACGGCCCTGAACCAGCGGCAGCGCAGCAGGCCGAGGCAGTCAGCGCTCTGCGGTCCGCGATCGATCAGATCGCCCACGGAAATGAGCAGATCGGCCCAGGGATCAAAGCGCAGCTGACGCAGGCGGCCCATCAGTAGCGCAAAGCAACCATGCAGATCGCCCATCAGCCAGATATTACGCCAGTCGCTACCATTAATACGTTGATACATATAATTACCTCTCTGCTGTAATTATAGGTAATTGCGCCGAATCCCCCGTGATTTTTATTTACACCTCAATCGATTTTAAACAAACGGGAAATATAGTCGGCCAGAGGATTAAGCTTATCAGAAGCTCGCTTTAAAATAGGAGGAAATAACAACGAGGTGTTTATCGTGACAGACAATAGCCTGCATTCAACCAGCGTGCTTGCGCCGCGCTCGCATCTTATTGCCGATCTGGTGATGGGCAGACTAATACCTGCACCTATCTGGCGGCAGAAAAATTTTCGCCTTAAATTTCTGCTGCGTACGGCGTTATTTTATAGCCCCACCAAAGCAATGCTTGAGTCGCTTAGCGCCCGTGATGATTTTAATCAGCTTCTGACCGCGCAGGCGACCTTGCCGGGGAAAGTGCACCGTCAGTACCTGACGCGCGATCTTAACGCCTGGCAGCGGGCGATGGCGGTGATAAGTCATTATCGCTACATCGATACCCTGCAGGGGTCGCTGCTGGCGCATGCCATGACCGCGGTGAGCGAGGTCCCGCTGCTGACGCTGAACGGAAAAGACGACAGCCCGTTCACTCTCTCCGCCTCCTCAGCCGGGAAGGCTGAGCGCGAGGGCGAAACCACATTATGGCTACGCGACGGCGATCACACCCTGTTGGCCAGCGCAACCTTTAGCGTGACCTGGGACGGTGAAGCCTGGCAACTGGTCATCGGCGGCCTGCAGGGGCCACGGCGCCACGTTTCCCATGAGGTGATTAAGCAGGCCACTCGCGCCTGCTTCGGCCTGTTCCCGAAGCGCCTGCTGCTGGAGTTCATTTGGCTACTGGCCGCTCGCAGCGCTATCGAGTCGATTTATGGCGTCAGCGATAACGGCCATGTGTTCCGTGCCCTGCGCTATCGTCTGAGCAAGGGCCGCCATTTCCACGCCAGCTACGACGAGTTCTGGCAGTCCATCGATGGTAAGCCGGAAAGCGCATGGCGCTGGCGGCTGCCGCAGCGTCTGGAACGAAAATCACTGGAGAGTATCGCCAGCAAAAAACGGGCCGAATACCGGCGTCGGTTCCAGCTGCTGGATCAGCTGGCTGAGCAGGTGGACATCCTGACGCAACCGCGCCATGGTGCGTAAATGTCGCTGCGGATAGCGCCGCGCTGACACGCGGCGTTTGCTTATTCGGTCGTTATTTCGCTACTATCATGGCCCCTGGCGCCATTGGATAGTGGTTGGCATGATGAGTAAAACCGAAATTTTCCTGCTGATTATTCTTGCGGTCATTCTGCTGGGCTGCGTATGGTTTATTTTTAGCGATGAAATTTGGCTTTTGCTCTGCTATCTCGAAAGTAAGATATATCCCTCCTTTAGCGTCCCTGAATAATTTCAGCCCCTGTACATAGCGGCGCATTCGCTTATTATTTTTAGCGATACGGTCGTTCATTGATAGCTAATCGCATGAATTGCCAAACCTATTAGACTTTGCTTATTTTATTTGTCATACAAATGTGTATACTAGCAGGCTTCCGATGTTGGCCCGCCAGTTAACCTGCACGCCGGGCCTGGTTAGGTGCAGGTTTTTTCTTTTCTCTTTCCACCCCAGCTTCAGATCTCTCCTTCCCGACGCAACCCTTCCTCAGGATGCGATTTGTGTGTAAATGGATTGTGTATGCTAAAAACGGTGTGCTATAACGGGACATCCAGAGGCCAGCCTGGGGTTTGACTGACATGATGTCGCTGGCTATTGCGAAAGCAGAAGGTTACCGATAAAAAGAGACCGAATACGATTCCTGTATTCGGTCCAGGGAAATGGCTCTTGGGAGAGAGCCGTGCGCTAAAAGTTGGCATTAATGCAGGCTAAGTCGCCTTGCACTATAAGAATAGTTTAACGCGTCAGCTTTTCCAGTCCGTGGCCAATGTGGTCGTATAATTCCTGGGAAACGGCTGTCAGCCAGTAAAAAACCGCCACTGCCGTTATCCGGCAAGGGCGGTTTTTTTTATGCTATTACAGTAAGATAACGCGGAACGCTAGCAGAGCTTCTGCGCTCGCTCGATAAATGGCGCAAGGCTCATTTTTTGTCCCGGGTGCTGCGGATCGTCGATCTGGATCACCGAGATCGGCTGCGCGGTCGTCTTGCCGGCTTTAACCTGCTGTTCCGCGACGTCATTGAGCGGATACTGGACCAGCGTACTCGGGTTGATGGCGTAAAGCGCGTTACCCGGACGGCAGGTCAACATCACCTCTTCACGGTTGAACGCCCAACTCTCCTTCCCCACTTCAAAGCGGCTCACGGTGATAATTTGCGGCGCCGCCAGAGCAGCCCCGGAGCTTGCCAGTAACAACATGGTCAGAACAATTTTTTTCATGATTTTGCCAGTTAATTCAATAAGGTTCCCAGGTGGCAAACAGACTGACGGCCAGCAGCGCCAGCGCGCCCAGCCCTATCTCAGCCTGCGTGGTTCGCAGGATCAGGCTTTCCGCCCGCGAACCGCTTGCCGACATGCGCGGTACCAGAACATACCTGTTCACTAAGGCAATTACCACCATCCCGGCGACCAGCGCACATTTGATCAACAGCATGCGTCCCCAGGGCGAGGTTCCGATCACCGCCCCCTGGATCAACAGCGCATTGACCACGCCGCTGGCAAGGGTGCCGGCCACCGCCAGATGTCCATAACGCGAAAAGCGCGCCATGGTATAGACCGCAGCCTGACGCCAGCGCCCCTGCGCCAGACGCAGGCAGTAGATGAAGGGCAACAGGCCGCCGAACCAGCTGGCGACGCAGAAGAGGTGGACGGCATGATTAGTCCGCTGCAGGGCGCCGAGTAAGCCATCGTGCATAGCAGCATGCCCAACCCCGGCGGAAAGCAGCAGCTGGGCCGCCAGCAGGGCCATCAGTTGCCTGGCGGCGTGATGGGGGCGGATCCACACCACGGCGAGAGCAGTCAACGCCAGCAGGATCTGCCAGATCCACACCCCGCCGAAGCGGGTACCCGCTACCGCCTGCCAAACGGCGGGCTGCCAGACATCCGCCCAGCCGTCGCCCATTATCCCCCCCTGCAGCAGATACAGCGCCACGGTTGAGAGCGCGCCAATCAACATCAGGGGGCGTAATAGCGGATAAAAGCGGTGCATCAGCACGCGCCTCAGCGGTACCGGCGCCCACCAGGCGCCATACAGCACGCAGCCAAAAGCCAACATCAGGGTGATAAAGTGCCCAAAACGCAGCGTGATATAGAGCCCGGTCAACATCGATCACTTCACGCTAAAAGTGTATTGCCCTTTGGTTTTATGGCCGTCAACCGAGACCACATGCCATGCTACGGTGTACTCCCCCGGAGGCAACGTTTCCGCCAGGGGTAAGGTGACCTGAGCGGGGTTGTCAGCGCTGCGGGTCAGTTTACCGGCGGCTACCGCGTGCTGCTGCGGACCGGTGACGGTCACGCCGCTGAAGGCCGGTTCGATCCCTTCTGAGAAACTGAGCGTCAGCGTCTGAGGGGGCGCGGTCAGTTGGGCACCCGCGGCGGGGATCTGCTGTTGCAGGTGAGCATGGGCGAAGGCGCCTGCCGCGGTTAACATACCGGCAAACGCAACGGAGAGGCGCAACGCGCGTCCAGCGAGGAGTCGCATATTCGTCATTCCCTTTTGTTATGTCTGTAGGACAGAGAATAACCCTGTATAATGGCAGAGTCGAGCTAAGCGTCAGCGCCTCGACCGGGTTTACCAGCACACTGGAGTTAATAATGGAAAGAAATCTGGCCAAAATTTCGCAAGCTGAGATGGATAAGGTCAACGTCGATCTCGCCGCCGCCGGCGTCGCCTTTAAGGAGCGATACAACATGCCGGTGGTCGCTGATTTGGTCGAGCGTGAGCAACCCGCCCATCTGCGCGACTGGTTCCGCGAACGACTGATCGCCCATCGGCTGGCCTCTGTCTCGCTTTCCCGACTGCCCTGGGAGCCGAAGCAGAAATAATGCGCGCCCGTCTGCTCCCCATCGGTTGGCAAGACCACCCAATTCCTTTACGCTTGTTGTTTTGCTCTGGAGCGAGCCATGCTGCGCGTCATTGATACCGAAACCTGCGGCCTGCAGGGGGGCATCGTCGAAATCGCCTCGGTCGATATTGTCGATGGGCGAATCACTAACCCGATGAGCCATCTGGTGCGTCCTGATCGCCCCATTACGCCGCAGGCGATGGCTATCCACCGTATAACGGAAGAGATGGTCGCCGATAAGCCGTGGATTGAAGAGATTATTCCGCATTATCTTGGCAGCCCCTGGTATGTCGCGCACAACGCCAGCTTTGACCGCCGGGTGCTACCGGAGATGAGCGGCGAGTGGATTTGTACCATGAAGCTGGCCCGCCGCCTGTGGCCGGGGATCAAATACAGCAATATGGGGTTATATAAATCACGTAAGCTGAATGTGGCGACCCCGCCGGGGCTGCATCACCACCGCGCGCTGTATGACTGCTATATCACCGCCGCGCTGCTGCTGGATATCATTAACGTTTCCGGCTGGACGCCTGACGAAATGGCCGATATCACCGGCCGCCCGGCGCTGCTCACCACCTTTACCTTCGGCAAATACCGGGGTAAAGCGGTGGCCGAAATTGCTGAAAACGACCCCGGCTACCTGCGCTGGTTATTCAACAATCTCGACCGGATGAGCCCCGAACTGCGTCTGACCCTCAAACACTACCTCGGGGAATAATCGTCACACAGCCGCTTTTCCCGGCAGTGTCCCCTGCGCCAGGGCAATGAAAAAGGCATACTCCAGGGCCACCCCTTCATAGCTTTTAAAGCGCCCGGATTTGCCGCCATGGCCGGAATCCATATCGGTACAGAGCAGCAGCAGGTTATCGTCGGTTTTCAGTTCCCGCAGTTTGGCCACCCATTTCGCCGGCTCCCAGTATTGCACCTGGGAATCGTGCAGTCCGGTGGTGACCAGCATATGCGGATAAGCCTGCGCCCGGACGCCGTCGTAGGGGCTGTAGCTTTTCATGTAGTGGTAATAGGTTTCATCCTGTGGATTCCCCCACTCTTCAAATTCCCCGGTGGTCAGTGGAATAGATTCGTCCAGCATGGTGGTCACCACATCGACGAACGGCACCTGGGCTATCACGCCATGAAACAGCTCAGGACGTTCGTTAACGGCCACGCCCATCAGCATCCCGCCGGCGCTGCCCCCCATGCCATAGCAGAGCTGCGGATCGCCGTACCCCTGGGCCAGCAGCGCGTCACAGACGTCCAGATAGTCGTTGAAGGTATTTTTCTTACACAGAAATTTGCCGTCCTCATACCACTGCTGCCCCAGCTCGCCCCCGCCGCGGACATGGGCGATGGCGTAGACAAAGCCGCGGTTGAGCAGGCTCAGCCGGCTGGCGCTGAAATCGGCATCGATACTCTCGCCATACGAGCCGTAGCCATAGACCAGCAGCGGATTGCTCCCTTTGCGGAAATGGTCGCGATGGTAGACCAGCGAGACCGGAACCTCGACGCCATCGCGGGCGGTCACCCACAGGTGTTCGCTCTGGTAGCAGCTCGTGTCCAACCCCTTCACCTCCTGCTGCTTGATAACCCGCCGCTCGCCGGTATCCATGTCCAGTTCAAACAGGGTGTCTGGCGTGGTCATGGAGGAATACCCGTAGCGCAGGCGCGACGTTTCAGGTTCCGGATTATAGGCAAGCCAGGTGACATAGGCCGGATCGTCAAAGGCGATCCCTACCACCTCCCGGGTCTTGCGGTTAATTTGCCGCAGGCTGGTCAGGCCGCGCTGGCGCTCCTCGACGACCAGCCAGTCAGTAAACAGGGTAAATCCTTCGAGCATCACGTCGTGACGCGGTGGGATCAGCGTGGTCCACTGATCTTCATCGCGCAGCACAGTACGGTAGAGGCCAAAATTCTTCCCCTCGCGGTTGGATCGCAGATAGAACGCGTGCTGATAGTGATCGAGGCTGTATTCGTGATCTTTCCGCCGCGGCAGGAAGCAGACCGGCTCGGCGTCAGGCAGTTCGGCGTTGAGCAGTAATGCTTCACTGGTGGTGGCGCTGGAGAGATAAATCACCACGAACTGCTGGGAAGTGGTCTTATGTACGCTGACGTAGAAGGTCTCATCTTTTTCTTCATAGACCAGCACATCACTCTGCGCCGCGGTACCCACCGTGTGGCGCCAGACCTGATAAGGCAGCAGCGTGGTGGGATGTTTACGCACGTACCACACAAAGCGGGAATCATTGCTCCAGGCAAACCCGGAGGTAACATTTTCCAGGATCTCCGGGTACCATTCACCGCTGCTAAGGTTGCAGAAGCGCAGGCCATACTGGCGGCGGGAAAGATAATCCTCCGCCACCGCCATCAATTGGTTATTCGGCGCGACGCCCAGTCCGCCAAGGGTGTAGAACTCACTTTTCGCCGCCCGCTGGTTGCCGTCGAGCAGGATCTCCCACTCGTCCCACTCCTCTTTGAGCACCGACTGGCGCTGATAGATGGCGTATTCACAGCCCGGCTCGTAAACCTGACGGTAGCGAAAACCATTTTTACTGTAAGGGGCGGAGACTTCCCGTTGCGGAATGCGGTCGATAATTTCTTTCAGCAGACGTTCCTGCAGGCTGAGCTGCGAATCCATCACCCGCTTGCCGTAGGCGTTCTCCGCGTGCAGGTACTCCAGCACGTCAGGTCGCGCGCGCTCATCGTCGCGCAGCCAGTAATAGTTATCGATGCGTGTATCGCCATGCAAGGTCATGGCGTGAGGGATCCGTTTGGCTTTAGGTGGCATGTTGTTCTTCTGCTGCTTTATCGTGACACAAGAGCATTCAGGTCACACGGCGGCGCCTGAATGATGACGTGTCTATAAGGGTGGCAAAAGACGCGGGCGATGCAAGCGAAACGTGATAATTTAGACGCTTAGCGCTTGTTTTTGTGACTGGATATCCTGTTCTATATCGGCCCGGACATCCTTTGGCAGTGACAAAGCGTCTCCCAGCGCGTTCAGATAGCTGCGTTCCATAAAGTGGTCGATATCAATGACCGCGCAGCTGACGTAGTAGATCTCCAGTGCCTCCTGCGGATCAACGATGCCCTCCGCCAGACGCTGAGGATCCAGCGGTTGGGCCAGCGCCTGGTCGATCAGCACCCGGGCCTGAACGTCGATATTGGCCGCCCGCAGCTGGGCTTCAATATTAGCCCGTTCGTGGTCATCTATATGACCATCGCTCCTGGCGGCAAAAACCAGCGCGGTGATCAGTCGCACGCTACGCGGATCAACGTCCGCCGGCACGGCAGCCGGCGTGTTCGCCCCGGGGACAGGCGCGTTTTGAGCGCGCATCTTCTGCTGATACTTGTTCCATAACACCGTACCCGCCACCGCCCCACCGCCAGCCAGCAGCGCGCTGGTGCCGTACTTCGCCAGCAGTTTGCGTGAGGATTTACTGGCCACCAGCAACCCGGCCAGCCCGCCAATCGCGCCGGGCAGCAGTGCGCTCCCTTTTGACGACTCGCCTGTCGATGACGCGCCCTGCTGCCCGAGCAGCGACTGCAGTTGATTAAGCCAGTTAGCCATGGTTTTCCTCTCAGGTGATAAAACACTGCTATCAGCCTAAACGACGCGATGTCAGGAAATGTTAGATCTGGCTAAAGATGCGCAAAGGTGGGCGCGGCAGACAAATCCCTGCCCAGCCAGGCCATAGCTGGCTGCCGCCAGTCAGGCCACTTTCGCCTTACGCGCTTTGGTCGCTGGCGCCGCGGCGTCTTCCGCTGGAGAAGCCTCTTCTGCCGCCGACGGCGCGGGTGAGTCGTGCGCGGACGCATCCTGCTCCGGCAATCGGCCGACGCGCAGGATATGCTGCAGCGCCTCTTTTCGCTCTGCCAGCCACATCGCCATGGTGTCACGCTGGGCATCATCCATCTCCAGCGGCGATGCCACCAGCCAGTCATTCAGCACCTCTGCCAGATCGAGCATTTTGTCGTAAGCGTCGGCCTCTTTTTTGCTGGCAAAAGACATTTTTTCCTCACCTTCGCGGATCACAACATATTTAATTTCAACCGCCATGCTGCAGCCTCTCAATACTGTATTTTTATACAGTATAACAAATTTCCTCTCCGGACTCAACTCACGCGCGTAAAGACAGACGCAAACGTTTTCGTTTATAATCGGCAGCATCTTTTTTTACTGCGGAAGAGAGTTATGACTGTATTAGGCACCGCGCTGCGCCCGGCAGCCACCAAAGTAATGCTGTTAGGTTCCGGCGAGCTGGGCAAAGAAGTCGCTATTGAATGTCAGCGTCTGGGCATTGAAACTATCGCCGTCGACCGCTACCCCGATGCCCCGGCGATGCAGGTCGCCCACCGCGCCCATGTCATCAATATGCTGCATGGCGAGAGCCTGCGCGCTCTGATTGAACAGGAAAAACCCGATTACATCGTGCCGGAGATCGAAGCTATTGCTACCGATACCCTGGTTGAACTAGAACAGGCCGGGCAGAAAGTGGTCCCCACGGCGCGGGCGGCAAAGCTCACCATGAACCGCGAAGGCATTCGCCGCCTGGCGGCAGAAGAGCTGCAGCTCCCCACCTCCAGCTATCGCTTCGCCGACAGCGAAGAAGGCTTCCGCGCGGCGGTCACCGACATCGGTTTGCCGTGCATCGTCAAACCAGTGATGAGCTCCTCCGGCAAAGGTCAGAGCTTTATCCGCTCGGCTGACCAGCTCAGCGAAGCCTGGCGCTATGCGCAGCAAGGCGGCCGCGCCGGCGCCGGGCGGGTGATCGTCGAGGGGGTGGTGAATTTCGATTTCGAAATCACCCTGCTCACCGTCAGCGCCGTCGACGGCGTGCATTTCTGCGCCCCGGTTGGCCATCGCCAGGAAGACGGCGATTACCGTGAGTCCTGGCAACCGCAGCAGATGAGCGACCTGGCCCTCGAACGTGCCCAGGCCATCGCCCGCAAGGTAGTGCTGGCGCTGGGGGGTCATGGCCTGTTTGGCGTGGAACTGTTCGTATGCGGCGACGAGGTGATCTTCAGCGAAGTTTCCCCGCGCCCACACGACACCGGCATGGTAACGCTGATCTCGCAGGATCTCTCGGAATTCGCCCTGCACGTTCGTGCCTTTCTTGGACTGCCCGTCGGCGCTATCCGCCAGTATGGTCCGGCCGCTTCCGCAGTGATCCTTCCGCAGCTGACCAGTCAGAACGTCAGCTTTGGCCAGCTGCAATCGGCCGTCGGGGCTGGCCTGCAGCTGCGACTGTTCGGCAAGCCCGAGATTGACGGTACCCGCCGCCTGGGGGTGACCCTCGCCGTTGCCGATTCGGTTGAAGAGGCCGTAGCGCGGGCTAAAACCGCCGCCGCTGCGGTCATCGTCGAAGGCTAAAGACAAAAAAACCCGGTCGCGTTGCCGCTGACCGGGTTGTCGACCCTGAGGCGCGGTTTACTTCGCGCCTTCCACCGCTTCACGCGCCAGGGTGGTGATGCGATCGTAGTCGCCGGCCTCCAGCGCGTCGGCTGGCACCAGCCAGGAACCGCCGATGCACAGCACGCTATTCAGCGCCAGGTAGTCACGGTAGTTGGCCGGAGAAATACCGCCGGTAGGGCAGAAACGAATGTGGCCGAACGGACCAGCAATCGCCTGCAGGGCTTTCACGCCGCCGTTGGCTTCCGCCGGGAAGAATTTAAACTCTTTCAGACCATACTGCATACCCAGCATCAGCTCGGAAACCGTGCTGATCCCCGGGATCAGCGGAATGGTGCCGTCTTCGGTCGCCGCTTTCAGCAGGGATTCGGTCAGTCCCGGGCTGATAGCGAACTGCGCGCCAGCTTCCGTTACCGCTTTCAGTTGCTCGACGTTGGTGACCGTGCCCGCGCCGACAATCGCGTCCGGCACTTCTTTAGCAATCGCGCGGATCGCTTCCAGGGCGCACTCGGTGCGCAGGGTGACTTCCAGCACGCGCACGCCGCCCGCGACCAGCGCTTTCGCCATCGGTACCGCATGCTCCAGCTTTTTCACCACGATAACCGGGACAACCGGACCGGAGGTGAGGATTGCTTCTGCTGTTGTTTTCCAGTTTTTCATCAGGATTTTCTCTCGCCAGATCTAGAAATAAAATCGTCTTAAAAAGTGATGCAGGTTGCGCCCTGCTCCGCGCCAGAGAGCTTCTCACGCAGCGCCCCAAACATCTCCCGACCAGTTCCCACGCGCGACGCGCTGAGGTCAGGGATATGCGGCTGACGCGCCGCCAGTTCGGCATCGTCCACCAGCAGCGTCAGTTCTCCCGTCTGCCCGTTCACGCGAATCACATCGCCATCGCGCACCTTCGCCAGCAACCCACCATCATAGGCTTCAGGCGTGACATGGATTGCTGACGGGACTTTACCGGAGGCGCCAGAGAGTCGGCCATCGGTCACCAGCGCTATTTTGAAACGGCGGTCCAATAATACACCAAGTGGCGGCATAAGTTTATGTAATTCTGGCATCCCGTTCGCTTTTGGCCCCTGATGACGGACCACCACCACACAATCTTTATCCAGCAGGCCCGCTTCAAAGGCCGGCAATACGTCGTGTTGGCTCTCGAACACCACCGCCGGCGCTTCGATCACCTGATTCTCCACCGGGACCGCCGAGGTTTTCATTACCGCGCGCCCCAGGTTGCCGCTCAGCACCTTGGTGCCGCCGTGACGGGAGAACGGTTTCTCGAAGGTCGCGATGACCTGATCGTCAAGCGGCGCTGTCGCCCCTTCACGCCAGTCCAGCTCGCCGTTGTTGAGCCACGGCTCCAGGGTATAACGCGACAGACCAAAGCCAGCGACGGTGTGAACATCCTCATGCAGCAGGCCGCCTTTCAGCAGCTCGCGCACCAGTACCGGAACGCCGCCCGCCGCCTGGAAGTGGTTGATATCCGCCGGGCCGTTGGGATAGAGGCGCGCCAGCAGCGGCACCACGTCTGACAGGTCGGAGAAATCGTCCCAGTTAATGATGATCCCCGCCGCGCGGGCCATCGCCACCAGGTGCATGGTATGGTTGGTAGAGCCACCGGTCGCCAGCAGCGCCACGATGCCGTTGACCACCACTTTTTCGTCGAACATTTTCCCCAGCGGCATCCACTCGTTGCCATTGCCGGTCATGCGGGTGACCTGGCGTGCGGCAGCGGCGGTCAGTGCGTCCCGCAGCGGGGCATCCGGATGGACAAAAGAGGAGCCCGGCAGTTGCATGCCCATAAACTCGACCACCATCTGGTTGGTGTTCGCCGTCCCGTAGAAAGTACAGGTCCCCGGCGCGTGATACGAGGCAGCTTCAGACTCCAGCAGCGCCATACGATCCACTTTACCTTCCGCGTACAGCTGGCGAATGCGGACCTTCTCTTTATTAGCCAGGCCGCTGGCCATTGGACCGGACGGAATAAAGACCGACGGCAGATGGCCGAAAGAGAGTGCCGCCATGGTCAGGCCAGGAACAATTTTATCGCACACCCCGAGGTACAGCGCACCGTCGAACATGTTATGCGACAGACCGATAGCGGCGGACATGGCGATCACTTCGCGGCTCAGCAATGAGAGCTCCATACCGTCCTGCCCCTGGGTTACGCCGTCGCACATTGCCGGCACGCCGCCGGCCACCTGGCCGACCGCATTGGCGCTATGCAGCGCTTTACGGATGATGTCCGGATAGTGTTCGTAGGGCTGGTGAGCGGACAACATATCGTTGTAGGAGGTAATGATGGCGATATTGTTGCGCAACATGCTTTTCAGAGAGGCTTTGTCGTCAGCCTGACAGGCCGCGAAACCGTGAGCCAGATTGCCGCAGGCCAGTTGCGCACGATGCACGGTGTCGGTTTTGGCCTGGTTAATCCTTGCGAGGTAAGCCGCGCGGGTGTCACGCGACCGTTCGATAATGCGATTTGTTACCCGTAACATTGTCGAATTCATAAAGGCTCCTCAAATTTGTATCTGTCCGGCCGCTGCGTGATGACGTATTTTTGTGCTAAAGGCCACCAACACCAGCGCTCAGGGGCAAAATGTCTGAAAGCAGTGTAATAAAAAAAGCCCCGTGGGTGAATCCTCACGGGGCTTAAAAGATTAAAAAGCGTGCGACTTTCTGCGTCAGATCATGTTACCGGTAAAATAACCCTGACGGATTAGGCGGCGAGCTTACTCGAACTCGTTCCATGAGCGGCCGTCACGGGTGATCATCGCCACCGACGCAACCGGTCCCCAGGTCCCTGCCTGATACGGTTTCGGCGCATCGCGGTCGGCAGCCCAGGCTTCGGTGATGGAATCCACCCATTTCCACGCCTCTTCCACTTCATCACGGCGCACGAACAGCGCCTGGATACCGCGCATGGTCTCCAGCAGCAGACGCTCATAAGCATCGGCCAGGTGCGTCTGGTTGAAGGTCTCGGAGTAGCTCAGATCCAGCTTGGTGATCTGCAGATTATGCTTATGGTCGAGGCCCGGCACTTTGTTCAGCACCTGGATATCCACCCCTTCGTCCGGCTGCAGACGAATGGTCAGCTTGTTCTGCGGCAGCTCCTGCCAGGTCTCTTTAAACAGGTTCAGTTCCGGGGTTTTGAAGTAAACCACTACCTCAGAGCATTTGGTCGGCAGACGTTTGCCGGTGCGCAGATAGAACGGTACGCCGGCCCAGCGCCAGTTATCGATATCGACGCGGATCGCCACGAAGGTTTCGGTGTTACTGGTTTTGTTGGCGCCCTCTTCTTCCAGGTAACCCGGGACTTTTTTGCCCTGGGCAAAGCCGGCGGTGTACTGGCCGCGAACGGTTTTCTCACGCACGTTGGAGCGATCAATGCGGCGCAGGGATTTCAGGACCTTGACCTTTTCATCACGGATGCTGTCGGCGCTGAGATCGGACGGCGGTGACATGGCAATCATGCAGAGGATCTGCAGCAGGTGGTTCTGGATCATGTCGCGCATCTGCCCGGCCTGGTCGAAGTAACCCCAGCGCCCTTCAATACCCACCTCTTCCGCGACGGTGATTTCGACATGATCGATAGTGCGGCAGTCCCAGTTATTGACGAACAGGGAGTTAGCAAAGCGCAGCGCCAGCAGGTTGAGGACCGTCTCTTTACCGAGGTAGTGGTCGATACGGTAGACCTGGCACTCTTCAAAAAACTCGCCGACCTGGTCATTGATTTCACGCGAGGTTTCCAGCGAGGTACCCAGCGGTTTTTCCATCACCACGCGCGCAGGCTTGGCATTGAGCTTCGCTTCGCCCAGACCTTTGCAGATCGCGCCAAAGGTGCTCGGCGGCATGGCGAAATAGTTGATGGTGACACGGTTCTGTTGATCCAGCATCTCACCCAGACGCGTGAAGCCGCTGGTGTCATTGACGTCAAGATTACAGAACTCCAGGCGTCCGCTCAGGGAATCCCACAAACCCTCATCAATTTTTTCCTTCATGAAGGTTTCCAGCGCTTCGCGCACGACTTTGGTGTAAGCCGCTTTATCCCAATCGGCACGGCCGACGCCAATGATGCGGGTGTCGGCGTGGATCTGGCCCGCTTTTTCAAGCTGATACAGGGAAGGCAACAATTTACGTCGCGCCAGGTCGCCCTTCGCGCCGAAAATGACCAGGTCGCATGCCTGGGCCGTTTGCGTTACCGCCATGTCATTCTCCTCAGTTGATAGTCTGGTGCTTCTGCCAGGCTATATTTGTAATTTTCTTACACTGCACTGTACTGTGTTTACGTATTTCCCGAAAGCCTTCCCCTTCGTTTGCGGCGGTAAAACCGCACAGGGTGAAAACATTCGGCGATGATTTGGGCATCTGGCTGATATTGTTCGTTGTTTGTACCTGTTTCAGGTCAGTAAAATACGACTCTGATCATGTAATGAAAAAAAACAACATTATTTCACGTCATTCCTCACCGCTTGCGCTTGCGGAGGGGTATATTCTTGCTAAAACGCCCGATGATTTCACCCATTAATGAAATCGTTTCCATTGATGAGCGCCCTGTTACTAATGAACATGCTGGAAAAAATCCAGTCCCGACTGGAACACCTTAGCAAATCTGAACGCAAAGTGGCGGAAGTGATCCTCGCCACCCCCGCGCAGGCCATTCATTCGAGCATCGCCGCCCTCGCCCTTGAGGCCGGGGTGAGCGAACCGACCGTCAATCGCTTCTGCCGCAGTCTCGAAACCCGCGGGTTTCCTGATTTTAAACTGCACCTTGCCCAGAGCCTCGCGCACGGCACGCTCTATGTTAACCGGAATGTTGATGAAGACGACAGCGTTGAGTCATACACGGGAAAAATATTCGAATCGGCCATGGCGAGTTTAGATCAGGTCCACCATTCTCTCGACATGTCGGCGGTGAATCGCGCGGTGGATCTGCTGACTCAGGCCAAAAAAATCGCCTTTTTCGGCCTCGGTTCCTCGGCGGCGGTCGCCCATGATGCGATGAACAAATTTTTCCGCTTTAACGTGCCGGTCATCTATTCCGACGACATTGTCCTGCAACGCATGAGCTGTATGAATTGCGATGACGATGATGTGGTGGTGATTATCTCGCATACCGGAAGAACCAAGAGCCTGGTGGAGCTGGCGCAGCTGGCCCGTGAAAACGATGCCATGGTGATCGCCCTCACCTCCGCCGGTACCCCCCTGGCCCGGGAAGCCACGCTCGCCATCACCCTCGATGTCCCGGAAGATACCGACATCTATATGCCGATGGTCTCCCGTCTCGCCCAGCTGACCGTCATCGACGTATTGGCGACGGGGTTTACGCTGCGTCGAGGGGCAAAATTCAGAGATAACTTGAAGAGGGTCAAGGAAGCGCTGAAGGAATCGCGTTTTGATAAAGAACCGTTCGTACCCAGTGATAATCAATAAAAGTTGATAACAAGCAGTACCCCATTACACCTTCGATAACGATCCGGCTGTGCGACGTTGCAGGCTGGCGCTACCGAATCCATGTTCACGCAACACCAAAGTTGTATCAGTCAACGGAGTATTACATGTCCAGAAGGCTTCGCAGAACCAAAATCGTTACTACCTTAGGCCCAGCAACTGACCGCGATAACAACCTGGAAAAAGTTATCGCCGCGGGCGCAAACGTAGTGCGTATGAACTTCTCTCACGGCACCCCGGAAGATCATCAGCTCCGTGCCGACAAAGTGCGTGAGATTGCGGCAAAACTGGGCCGTCACGTGGCCATCCTCGGCGACCTCCAGGGACCAAAAATTCGCGTATCGACCTTCAAAGAAGGCAAAATTTTCCTCAACGTCGGCGATAAATTCCTGCTCGACGCTAACCTTGGTAAAGGTGAAGGCGACAAAGAGAAAGTCGGGATCGACTACAAAGGCCTGCCGGCGGATGTCGTGCCGGGCGATATCCTGCTGCTCGACGATGGTCGCGTGCAGCTGAAAGTCCTCGAAGTTCAGGGGATGAAAGTGTTCACTGAAGTGACCGTCGGCGGCCCGTTGTCCAACAACAAAGGGATCAACAAGCTGGGCGGCGGCCTGTCTGCCGAAGCGCTGACCGACAAAGACAAGGCCGATATCGTCACCGCCGCCAAAATCGGCGTCGACTACCTGGCGGTCTCTTTCCCGCGCTGCGGCGAAGACCTGAACTACGCCCGTCGCCTGGCGCGCGATGCCGGCTGCGATGCGAAAATCGTCGCCAAAGTTGAGCGTGCGGAAGCGGTCTGCGATCAGGATGCGATGGACGACGTGATCCTCGCCTCCGATGTGGTCATGGTTGCGCGCGGCGACCTCGGCGTCGAAATCGGCGATCCAGAGCTGGTGGGTATCCAGAAAGCGCTGATTCGTCGTGCCCGTCAGCTGAACCGTTCCGTCATTACCGCCACCCAGATGATGGAGTCGATGATCACCAACCCGATGCCGACTCGTGCGGAAGTCATGGACGTGGCCAACGCCGTGCTGGATGGTACCGATGCGGTGATGCTCTCCGCAGAAACCGCTGCCGGTCAGTACCCGTCGGAAACCGTGGCCGCGATGGCGCGCGTGTGTCTGGGCGCCGAAAAAATCCCCAGCCTCAACGTCTCCAAACACCGTCTGGACGTCCAGTTTGACAACGTAGAAGAAGCGATTGCTATGTCGGCGATGTATGCCGCCAACCACCTGAAAGGCATCACGGCCATCATCACCATGACCGAATCGGGCCGCACCGCGCTGATGACCTCGCGCATCAGCTCCGGTCTGCCGATTTTCGCCCTTTCCCGCCACGAGCGCACCCTGAACCTGACCGCACTCTACCGCGGGGTGACCCCGGTGTTCTTCGACAGCCAGAATGACGGGGTAGCCGCTGCGCACGATGCCGTCAATCTGCTGCGGGACAAAGGCTACCTGGTCTCTGGTGACCTTGTGGTCGTTACCCAGGGTGACGTGATGAGCACCATCGGCAGCACCAACACCACCCGTATCCTCACCGTCGAGTAAGCCTCGGTGTCGACCTGCCAGCGATGCGCTGGCAGGTTTTTTTTTGCCCACTATCTGGCAGATTACACCACCCAGCTCAACAACAGCGTCGCGGCGATCACCGTCGACGCCCCGCCGATCCGCGTCGCAATCTGGGCAAACGGCATCAACCCCATCCTGTTTGACGCCGAGAGGATGGCCACATCTCCGGTTCCTCCAAGGCCGCTATGGCAGCTGGTCACGATAGCGGCTTCCACCGGATACATATTCAGGCGAGCAGCGATAAAGAAACCGCTCAGCGCCATGGCAATAACGATGGAGCCGCAAACCACGACGTAACCAACGGAGAAGACCGAGACCACGCTCTCCAGCGGCACATACAGCATGCCCAGGCCGATCATCAGCGGCCACACCAGCGCGGCGGAGACAAACTTGTAGCAGCTGTGCGCCCCCAGCTCCATCGCCGCCGGGATAACGTTGGTATATTTGCAGAAGACGGCCGCCAGAATCATCAGCACCGGCCCGGGAATATGCACCACCTTCTCCAGCAGACCACCGACGATGAAAAATGCACAAATCATCAGCAACCCGGCGCCCATCAGCTGAAAATCGGTGGGCTGGGTACTCTGATGCTGCGCAAAGACGCTATTATCGTCATGGCTGCGGATCAGCATCCCATTGCCGGAGAGCGCCGGACGACGTGCGCCCATGCGCGCCAGAAAACCAGCGCAGATAATGGCGAAAATATTCCCAACCACCGCGGCCGGCGCCAGCTGGGCAACATAGACATCAGGTGTTTGCCCGAGAATGGCCGAATAAGCCAGCGACAAAGGCAGGATCCCTTCGCCGATGCCGCCGCCGATAATCGGCACGATGATAAAAAAGAAGGTGTGGTAAATACTGTAGCCAAATAAGCTGCCCACCAGCAGGCCGATTAATATTGCCGCCCCGGTCCCGGCCACCAGCGGGACAAACATACGCACCATCCCCTGGATCAGAATAGTGCGGTTCATTCCCAGAATACTCCCGACAACCAGACAGGCGATGACGAAATAGAGGAGATTGGCCTCTTTCATCAGCAAGTGCACAGTATCGAGCGTATGAGCTTCAAACACGCCAAAGTAGACCAATACTGAGGGCATCATCAGACACAATATGGCCGGCCCGCCAATGTCTTTTAGTACTGGCACCATGCGGCCAATCTTAGCCAGCGCGAATCCCAGGGTCATAATGACCGCCAGTCCGCCAATCATATTTTTCGGCAGCAGGCCCGCGCTCGCAGAGAGCGCGACGATCGCAGCGATACCAATAAAGAGCGTTAACGGTACGGCACCAACGTCGATATTGGATAAAAGTCGTGTCGATTGGCCGTTCGGTTGCGTTTTATCTATCGGGTGGTTGAGTGAATTATTTTCCATATTTTTACCTGAATGATAAGGAGGTAGCGTAGGGTAGTAACGCAATATTAAAATTTGCGTAGCAACATAAATGAAATAGCACTAAACACCGGCTCACCAAAATACACTCAAAACGGTAGCACAGGCGTTTAAAACAAAAAATGACAAACGGATTTCTTCTGTTGGCTTTGTGACTAAACTATAAAATTGATTTTAAGTAATTTAATTTATCGTCATAAAGCTAAAGTTTTCATCAATGGTGAAATTTAAATGCCTTAGATACAACCCCATGATTTAACCCTGTTTTCTTTATTTGTAAGTAAAGTATCCGAGACGAAATTATTTAAAGGCAGGCGACTGTGATGACTATCACCTTTTAAATATTACGGGATCGCTAGATTGGCGACACAACAACCCGATAAAATATGTCAGGACATCTTATGCCTTCACTACTCTTACAATCTCTTTTCCCATTGGTATTTATCATGCTGCTGGGATGGCTTAGCGGTAAACTAGGCTATACCCGGCGCGAGGATGCCTCCGTTCTGGCCACGGTGGTGATCCGCTTTGCGCTTCCGTTCCATCTTTTTATCGGCGCGTTAAATACCCATCCCGATAAAATTAAAAACTTCACCTTTATGGCGGTGTTAGTCATTGGCCTGATGGGGTCCTATTTTCTCACGCTGCTGATCTCACGCTATGTTTTCCGTCATGATATTAAAACCAGCGCGATTCAGTCGCTGGTTTGCGCCTTCCCCGATATGGCCTACTTTGGCGCGCCCGTGCTGGCGGTACTGATAGGTCCGGAGGGTTTTCTCGGCGTGCTTATCGGAAACCTGGTGACCAGCGTATTGATGATCCCCCTGACTATTATCCTGATTCGCATGGGAGACAAGCACCGGAGCGCGGATGAACCCCAGCTTCACGCCGGGCAGCTGATCCTGCAAAACCTACTGAAGGCCGTGAGAAACCCCATCGTCTGGATCCCAATTTCCGGCGTATTGCTCAGCCTGGCGGGAGTCCAGCTGCCACCTATGCTCAGTATGCCTATTGAAATGGTGGGTAAAATCGCCGGCGGTCTGTCACTGTTCGCCCTGGG
Source organism: Klebsiella sp. w6 (assembly GCF_033100215.1). Lineage (NCBI taxonomy): Bacteria > Pseudomonadati > Pseudomonadota > Gammaproteobacteria > Enterobacterales > Enterobacteriaceae > Klebsiella > Klebsiella sp. w6. Next base: position 1,899,199 of record NZ_CP136907.1, on the reverse strand, counting down.
ACTGCTGTTTTACGGCGAACGCCCGACGGTCAATATTCAAACCTGTACCAATATCAGTATCAAAAATCTGATCCAACCGGCAATGATGGCCCTGGCCGGACTGGCCTTTGGGCTCAGTCATACCTTAATGCAACAGGTTATTATCATCGGCGCGACGCCTTCCGCCATCGCGGCAGGGATGTTTGCGCTGCGCAGCGATACCTATATTGAGCCGGCCTCATCCTCTATTTTGCTGGGTACCGCCATCGGCGTCGTCACCGAAGGCATCATGATTTATCTCATTTCGTAATCACGGAAATAAAACACCAAGACATCAGGCAATGTTTTAATTTGATATTCAGGAGTCATCCAATGTTAGCCACAGAAACCTTATACACTCCCTATAACGGTGCCGTCCTGCTGGAAAATCCGTTATTAAATAAAGGCCTTGCTTTTACCGAAAGTGAACGCACGGCATTTAATCTTCAGGGACTGTTACCCCATAATGTTGAAACCATTGAAGAACAAACCGAGCGCGCATGGGGCCAGTTTTGCCAGTTCAAAAAGAGTATTTCGCGCCATATCTATCTCAGGAATATTCAGGATACTAACGAGACATTATTCTATAACCTGCTGCGTAGTCATATGAAAGAAACGCTGCCGGTGATCTATACCCCGACGGTGGGTGAAGCGTGTGAACATTTCTCAGAAATATATCGCCGGGGACGCGGTTTGTTTATTTCCTGGCCCAACCGTCACCAGATTGACGAAATGCTGCAGGGATTTTCCCGCAATGATATCAAAGTCATTGTCGTGACCGATGGCGAGCGCATTCTGGGGCTGGGCGACCAGGGGATTGGTGGCATGGGGATCCCCATTGGCAAACTCTCGTTATATACCGCCTGCGGGGGCATTCACCCGGCATCCACGCTGCCTATCATGCTAGATGTCGGCACCAACAACCCGCAGCATCTGGAGGATCCGCTGTATATGGGCTGGCGCCATCCGCGCATCAGCGACGAGCAGTACCTGGAGTTTATGGACATGTTTGTCCATGCCATTCAGCAACGTTGGCCGAATGTATTACTTCAGTTTGAAGACTTTGCCCAAAAGAATGCCACGCGACTGCTCAACCGCTATCGTCACCAGCTGTGCTGTTTTAACGATGATATCCAGGGCACCGCCGCCGTGACCTCAGGGACGCTGATCGCCGCCGCGGCCGCGGCCGGGACGCCGATCCGCGACCAGCGGGTAGTTTTCCTTGGCGGCGGTTCGGCCGGATGCGGCATTGCGGAAAAAATCATTGCGCTGATGGTGGATGATGGGCTTTCGCAGGAGGAAGCACGCCGCCGTATCTTTATGGTTGACCGCTTTGGCCTGCTGACGGATGAGATGCCCAATCTGCTCGATTTTCAGCGCGACCTCGTCACGCCGCGAGCCAGTATTGCCCACTGGGATACCGAGTCCGCCCAACTGTCGCTGATGGATGTCGTACGCAACGTCCACCCTACCGTACTGATTGGCGTGTCTGGCCAGCCGGGGTTATTTAGCGAAGAGATAGTGAAGGAGATACATCGGCACTGCCCGCGTCCGATTATTATGCCGCTCTCTAACCCCACCTCCCGGGCCGAAGCCCAGCCGAAGGATTTGCTGGAGTGGACCCGGGGAAGCGCGCTGATCGCCACCGGCAGCCCGTTCGAACCCGTCTTCTACGACGGCAAAACCTACGATATCGCTCAGTGCAACAACGCCTATATTTTTCCCGGTCTGGGGCTGGGGATCCTCGCCAGTAAAGCGCAGCGCGTCACCGAAGCGATGCTGATCACCTGCAGTAAAACCCTCGCAGCCCACTCGCCTTTGGCGAGCCGTGAAACCGGTGCTTTACTGCCGCCGGTTGAAGAGATCGAAATGATTTCCCGGGCTATTGCCGCAGAGGTCGCTCGCACCGCGCAGCGGGACGGCGTTGCGCCGCAGATTGACGAGGCACAGCTGGCAGCGAATATCGATAAAACCTTCTGGCGAGCGCGCTACACCGCCTATAAACGATCGTCATTCTGATCGCCATTGCTCCGCTCATCTTACTGGAAGCCGGCTGGCTTCCCGCCACACCGGGGAACCACGCATGTTCAATGTGCTGATCGTCGATGATGATCCCATGGTAGCCGACCTGAACCGGCTGTTTATCAGCCGGGTAGCTGATTTTCACTGCTGCGGGGTGGCGGCGACGATCGGCGACGCCAAAGCGATGCTAAGCCATCTGGCGCAGGTCGATCTACTGCTGCTGGATGTCTATATGCAACAGGAGAATGGCCTGGACCTGCTGCCGGCGCTTCGCGCAGATGGGCGGAATATTGACGTCATCATGATGACGTCTGCCGCCGATACGCTCACGCTACAAACGGCGCTGCACTATGGCGTGGTGGATTACCTGATTAAACCGTTTCAGTTTCCGCGCTTTGAGGAGGCCCTGCAGGCATGGCGCAAAAAGCGTGAGGTGACGCAGGCGAAATCCTGTTATGCCCAGGCGGATATCGACACCCTGCTGCGCCGCGGGATCCCGCAACAGGAAAGCGCCCGCCGCCTGCCGAAAGGGCTGACGCCGCAAACCCTTCGCCTGGTGTGCCAGTGGATTGACGACCATCAGGCGCGCGATTTTTCGACCAACGAGCTGGCGGCGGCGCTGCAGATATCCAGGGTGTCATGCCGTAAATACCTGATTTGGCTGGAGCAGATAAACGTGCTCTTCACGACCAATCACTACGGTATCACTGGCCGCCCGGAGTATCGCTACCGGCTTGTCGTCGAGAACCTGATGTTACTGACGCAATATAGCCAGTGAGCCAGGAACGCCCACTGGCTCTCTTTTAGACTACTTCTTTGGGAACAGCTCTTTGCGTTTGTAGGGCTCGATTTCACCCGGCTTGCGCGTTTTCAGCAGCTTCAGGATCCAGGTGTACTGCTCGGTGTGCGGCTTAACAAACACTTCCACTTCTTCGTTCATCCGCCGGGCGATCGTCGTATCGTCTGCGTCCAGCAGGTCGTCCATCGGCGGGCGGACCAGCACCGTCAGGCGATGCGTTTGGCCATCATAGACCGGAAACAGCGGTACGACGCGGGCGCGGCATACCTTCATTAAACGGCCAATCGCGGGCAGCGTCGCCTTGTAGGTGGCAAAGAAATCCACAAATTCACTGTGCTCAGCGCCGTGATCCTGATCGGGCAGATAGTAACCCCAGTAGCCCTGGCGCACCGACTGAATAAACGGTTTGATCCCGTCGTTGCGCGCGTGCATACGCCCGCCAAAACGACGGCGCACGGTATTCCACACGTAATCAAAGACCGGGTTACCCTGGTTGTGGAACATCGCCGCCATCTTCTGCCCACCGGAGGCCATCAGCATCGCCGGGATATCCACGCCCCAGGCATGCGGAACGAGGAAAATCACTTTCTCGTTATTACGCTGCATCTCGTCGATGATCTCTTTCCCCTGCCAGTCGACGCGGGCAAGGATTTTCTGCGGATCGCGCAGGCCCAGCTCGGCCATCATCACCATCGCCTGCGGCGCCGAGGCATACATGGCGTCGATGATCGCTTCCCGTTCGTGCTCGCTTTTTTCCGGAAAACAGTAGAGCAAATTAATCTGCGCCCGGCGCCGCGAGCTTTTCGCCAAACGCCCTACGAAGCGGCCGAGTTTTCCGAGGATCGGATCGCGAAAGGAAGGCGGCGTCAGCGCGATGCCTGCGAAGGCAAAGACGCCCAGCCACGCGCCCCAGTAGCGCGGCAGTAAAAAGGATTTCTCAAACTTAGGGATAAACTCAATATTATTTTTTTTCGTTTCCATGCCCAATCCGCAGGTCGACTGCTTAATCAAGATAATGGGATAGTGTAGCGAGACGTTAGGTAACCTACAAAAGAAAAAGCCGGCGCCCTGGGGCACCGGCTTTCCACTGACCGGTGGTTAGTCAAACCGCAGCTGCGGGACGACCTCTTTGACCTGCGCCAGGTAATCGGTACGGTCGGAACCGCTCAGCCCTTCGGTACGCGGCAGCTTAGCCGTCAGCGGGTTGACCGCCTGCTGGTTGATCCACACTTCATAGTGCAGGTGCGGCCCGGTAGAACGGCCGGTATTCCCCGACAGCGCGATACGATCGCCGCGCTTCACTTTCTGCCCCGGTTTCACCAGCAGCTTACGCAGGTGCATATAGCGGGTGGTATAGGTGCGACCGTGGCGGATAGCAACATAATACCCGGCAGCGCCGCTGCGCTTGGCCACTACCACTTCGCCATCACCCACTGCCAGCACCGGCGTCCCCTGCGGCATCGCGAAATCGACGCCACGATGCGGCGCGACGCGCCCGGTGACCGGATTCAGACGACGCGGGTTAAAGTTAGAGGAAACGCGGAACTGACGCGCCGTCGGGAAGCGCATAAAGCCTTTCGCCAGCCCCGTCCCGTTACGATCGTAGAATTTGCCGTCTTCGGCACGGATAGCATAGTAATCCTTACCGTCGGAGCGCAAACGCACGCCCAGCAGCTGACTTTGCTCGCGCTTGCCGTCGAGCATTTCGCGCGACATCAATACCGAGAACTCGTCGCCTTTTTTCAGCTTACGGAAATCCATCTGCCACTGCATGGCCTTGATCACCGCGCTGATTTCGGTACTGGTCAGGCCGGCATCGCGCGCGCTGGAGACAAAGCTGGCGCCGACGGTGCCCTTCAGCACATTGTTGACCCAGTCGCCTTTCTGCAGCTCGCTGCTCATTTTAAAACCGTTGTCCACACGGGTATAAGTGCGGGTTTCGCGGCGGGACATCTCCCAGGTCAGACTCTGCAGATCACCGTCCGCGGTCAGGGTCCAGGAGAGCTGCTGGCCAATCTTCAGATTACGCAGCTCTTTATCGGCGGAGGAAAGCTGGGCGATATCGCCCATATCGATACCGTACTGGTTCAGAATGCTGCTGAGCGTATCGCCAGTCGACACCACATATTCATGACCGCCGGCATCGGTATCGGCCTTCTCGTCGAGTTCATCCTGAGGAATGGCTTCTTCTTCCTGCGGGGCCTGGTCGATCGGCTCGGAGGCTTCCGGCAGCAGGGAACGGATCTCGCTTTTTTCCAGTTCAATGGTTCTGACGATGGGGGCGGATTCCGGGTGGTAAATGTAGGGTCGCCAGACGGCGACCGCTAAGGTAAGAACGCTAAGCGACCCCAACATGACGCGATGAGGTCGTGGCAGATTGTTGAATGCCTGAGTGACAGCGCGGGCTATCTGTTGCACGTATTCACTTCCTCGTTAATCTCCTTTCAGGCAGCTCGAATACTGATTCGCCAGCTGGGTCAGGAATTGCGGGTAACTCGCTTTACCCAACGTAATTCCAGTACCCAGCGGATCCAGGGTTCCCATGCGCACAGACGTGCCCCGGGCAACAGCTTCGATAACCGCTGGCCTGAACTGTGGCTCAGCAAAAACGCACGTGGCCTTCTGCTCAACCAGTTGTGTTCTGATTTCGTGTAAACGCTGCGCACCAGGCTGTATTTCAGGGTTGACGGTAAAGTGCCCCAGCGAGGTCAAACCGTAGTGTTTTTCAAAGTAACCGTAGGCGTCATGAAAAACGAAATAGCCCTTCCCTTTCAGCGGTGCCAGCTCATTGCTAACCTGATTGTCAGTCGCCGCCAGCGCGGCCTCGAACTGCTGCAGGTTGCTGTCGAGTTTGGCTCGACTCTGCGGCATAAGTTCTAATAATTTATCGTGGATTGCAACCGCCGAAAGCCGCGCTATCTCTGGGGATAACCACAGATGCATATTGTAAATACCGTGATGGTGATCGCCGTCACTTTTTTCTGCTGCGCCGTGGTCATGACCATCATGATCGTCATCGTCATCCGCCCCGGTCATCAGCAGCGGCTTCACCCCATCCAGCTCCGCGATGGTCACCTTTTTATTCGCCGCAATGCTTTGCGTCGACCTATCCATAAAGGCTTCCATTTCCGGCCCAATCCATACCACTAAGTCTGCGTTCTGTAAGCGTTTTACATCAGAAGGCCGCAGTGAATAGTCATGCTCTGAGGCACCGTCGGGCAATAGCACCTGAGTATCTGTCACCCCATCGGCGATGGCGGCTGCGATAAAGCCCAGCGGTTTCATGGAAGTCACTACGGCGGCGCTGGCCAGCGGAACCTGCGCGAACAAAAAAACAGCGCCAAGTCCAGCGCAAAGAAGCGTATTTTTATGTAACATAATGCGTCTAGTCATCGAAACGAGTGAATGTGATGTGATATTATAACATTCACTAGCTTGTGCAACCCTAAATTACTATGACAAACCTTGTTACGCTGGAAAATGTGTCGGTGGCCTTTGGCCAACGCCGCGTGCTGTCTGACATTTCGCTGGCACTCACGCCAGGCAAAATATTAACCCTGCTGGGCCCGAACGGCGCCGGTAAATCGACCCTTGTGCGAGTGGTTCTGGGGCTGGTAGCACCAACAGAGGGTGTCATCAAGCGGGAAGACCGCCTGCGGATTGGCTACGTGCCGCAGAAGCTGCATCTTGACGCCACGCTGCCGCTGACCGTCAGCCGCTTCCTGCGTTTGCGCCCGGGTACCCGCAAAGACGACATCCTGCCGGCACTGAAACGTGTGCAGGCCGGGCATCTGATCGACGCGCCGATGCAAAAACTCTCCGGCGGCGAAACCCAGCGCGTACTGCTGGCCCGCGCCCTGCTCAACCGCCCACAGCTGCTGGTGCTGGATGAACCGACCCAGGGTGTTGACGTCAATGGCCAGGTGGCGCTTTACGATCTTATCGACCAGCTGCGCCATGAACTGGACTGCGCAGTGCTGATGGTATCGCACGACCTGCATCTGGTGATGGCCAAAACCGACGAAGTCCTGTGCCTGAACCAGCATATCTGCTGCTCCGGCGCGCCGGAGGTGGTCTCCATGCATCCGGAGTTTATCTCCATGTTCGGCCCGCGCGGCGCGGAACAGCTGGGGATTTACCGCCACCACCATAATCACCGCCACGACCTTCAGGGGCGAATTGTACTGCGTCGGGGAAACAGCCGCTAATGATTGAACTTCTGTTACCTGGCTGGCTGGCCGGGATGATGCTGGCCTGCGCCGCCGGTCCGCTGGGCTCCTTTGTGGTCTGGCGCCGCATGTCCTATTTCGGCGACACGCTGGCGCATGCGTCGCTGCTCGGCGTCGCTTTCGGCTTATTACTTAACATCAATCCGTTTTATGCGGTGATCGCCGTGACTTTGCTGCTGGCCGGCGGGCTGGTGTGGCTGGAAAAACGCCCCCATCTGGCGATCGATACCCTGCTGGGCATCATGGCGCACAGCGCACTGTCGCTGGGGCTGGTGGTGGTCAGTCTGATGTCTAACGTCCGCGTCGATCTGATGGCGTACCTGTTCGGCGATCTGCTGGCAGTGACGCCGCAGGATTTGATTGCCATCGCCATTGGCGTAGTGATTGTGATTGGTATCCTACTCTGGCAGTGGCGACCGCTGCTGGCGATGACCATCAGTCCGGATCTGGCGTTTGTCGATGGCGTGAAGCTGCAGCGCGTGAAGTTGCTGTTGATGCTGGTCACCGCTCTGACTATCGGCGTGGCGATGAAGTTCGTCGGCGCGCTGATCATCACTTCCCTGCTGATTATCCCGGCCGCCACCGCCCGCCGTTTTGCCCGCACGCCGGAGCAGATGGCCGCCGTGGCGGTGGGCGTGGGCATGCTGGCCGTTACCGGCGGGTTAACCTTCTCGGCCTTCTACGACACCCCGGCCGGGCCGTCGGTGGTGCTGTGCGCCGCCGTGCTGTTTATTCTCAGCATGACAAAAAAAGCCGCCAGCTGAAAATGAAAAAGCCCGGTCGCGCTGCTGACCGGGCCTCATAATGAACGAAACATCCGTCGCGAACTACGGCATTTCCGGCGGCGTGATCCCGAAATGATTCCAGGCGCGCACCGTCGCCATTCTTCCCCGTGGCGTACGCTGCAGAAAACCCTGCTGAATTAAGTAGGGCTCCAGCACATCTTCAATGGTTTCCCGCTCTTCGCCGATCGCGGCGGCGAGGTTATCCAGCCCCACCGGCCCACCAAAGAATTTATCTATCACCGCCAGCAGTAGTTTACGGTCCATATAGTCGAACCCTTCCGCATCGACATTAAGCATATCCAGCGCCTGGGCAGCAATGTCGGCAGAGATGCTGCCGTCGTGGCGCACTTCCGCGAAGTCGCGCACCCGGCGCAGCAGACGGTTGGCAATACGCGGCGTGCCGCGTGAACGACGGGCCACTTCCAGCGCGCCTTCGTCGCTCATCTCCAGCCCCATATGGCGGGCGCTGCGGCTGACGATATGCTGCAGATCGGGTATTTGATAGAACTCCAGACGCTGCACGATGCCAAAGCGGTCGCGCAGCGGCGAGGTCAATGAACCGGCCCGGGTGGTGGCGCCGATCAGGGTAAACGGCGGCAGATCGATTTTGATGGAGCGCGCCGCCGGACCTTCGCCAATCATAATATCCAGCTGATAGTCTTCCATCGCCGGGTAGAGCACCTCTTCCACCACCGGCGAGAGGCGATGGATCTCATCGATAAACAGCACGTCGTGCGGTTCGAGGTTGGTGAGCATCGCGGCGAGATCGCCCGCTTTCTCCAGCACCGGGCCGGAGGTGGTGCGCAGATTCACCCCCATCTCATTGGCGACAATGTTCGCCAGGGTGGTTTTCCCCAACCCAGGCGGGCCAAAAATCAGCAGGTGATCGAGGGCGTCGCCGCGCAGTTTCGCCGCCTGGATAAAGATCTCCATCTGCGAGCGCACCTGCGGCTGGCCGACATACTCTGCCAGCAATTTTGGGCGGATGGCGCGGTCAACGGCCTCTTCTGCGCCGCTGCTGTCTGCCGATACCAGCCGGTCTGCTTCAATCATCCCTTACCTCACAACGCGGCGCGCAGCGCTTCGCGGATTAGCGTTTCACTGTTGGCGTCCGGACGGGCAATCTTGCTTACCATCCGGCTGGCCTCCTGCGGTTTATAGCCCAGCGCGACCAGCGCGGCAACCGCTTCCTGTTCGGCATCATCTGCCGTCGGGCCTGCCGGCGAGGTCAGCACCAGATCGGCCGCCGGAGTGAACAGGTCGCCGTGCAGCCCTTTGAAGCGGTCTTTCATCTCGACGATCAGGCGTTCTGCGGTTTTTTTGCCAATCCCCGGCAGCTTCACCAGCGAGGCGACTTCTTCCCGCTCAACGGCATTGACGAACTGCTGCGCCGACATGCCGGAGAGGATCGCCAGCGCCAGCTTTGGCCCCACGCCGTTGGTTTTAATCAGCTCTTTAAACAGCGTACGTTCCTGTTTGTTGTTAAAACCATACAGCAGCTGGGCATCTTCACGCACCACAAAGTGGGTAAAGACTATCGCCTCCTGACCGGCCTCCGGCAGCTCATAGAAGCAGGTCATTGGCATATGCACTTCATAGCCGACGCCCGCCGTTTCCAGCAACACCAGCGGGGGTTGTTTTTCGAGAATGATGCCTCTGAGTCTGCCTATCACGTGGGGCTCCTGCGTTATGGTCTAAGTATCTGGCGGTATCATAAAAAAAGGCTGGATAGATATCCAGCCTGATTTGCGATTATCGTAAGCGCCCTCGCGCCAGATTGAGCCGGGTCTCGCTGACCTGAGCAACATTCTGGCTGATATGGCAATGGGTGATGGCAATCGCCAGCGCATCCGCCGCATCCGCTTGCGGATTGGCAGGCAGTTTGAGCAAGGTGCGCACCATGTGCTGAACCTGGCTCTTTTCGGCGCTGCCGATCCCGACAACGGTCTGCTTGACCTGACGGGCGGCGTATTCAAACACCGGCAGCGACTGATTGGTCGCTGCAACGATCGCCACTCCGCGCGCCTGCCCAAGCTTTAACGCCGAATCGGCGTTCTTCGCCATAAAGACCTGCTCAATGGCGAAATAGTCGGGCTGAAACTGGGTGATGATCTCCGTCACCCCGGCGTAGATCAGCTTCAGCCGCGACGGCAGATCGTCCACTTTGGTGCGGATGCATCCGCTGCCAAGGTAGCTCAACTGCCGTCCGACCTGGCGGATCACGCCATAACCGGTGACGCGCGACCCCGGGTCAATGCCGAGAATAATAGCCATCACGCGCCTCCGGTTAACCGTGGATGCGACTGCATCACAGGGTGGCCGCGACCTCGTCGGAGATCTCGCCGTTATGGTACACTTCCTGCACGTCGTCGCAGTCTTCCAGCATATCGATCAGACGCAGCAGCTTCGGCGCCGTCTCGGCATCCATATCCGCTTTGGTGGACGGGATCATCGAGACTTCGGCAGCGTCGGCTTTCAGGCCAGCGGCTTCCAGCGCGTCGCGCACAGCACCCATCTCTTCCCACGCGGTGTAGACGTCGATGGCGCCGTCGTCATAGGTCACCACGTCTTCTGCGCCAGCTTCCAGCGCCGCTTCCATAATGGTGTCTTCATCGCCTTTCTCGAAGGAGATGACGCCTTTCTTGCTGAACAGGTAGGACACGGAGCCGTCGGTACCGAGGTTACCACCGGTTTTGGTGAAAGCGTGACGCACTTCCGCAACGGTACGGTTACGGTTGTCGGACAGACATTCCACCATTACCGCGGTACCGCCAGGGCCATAGCCTTCGTAAATGATGGTTTCCATGTTCGCGTCTTCATCACCGCCGACGCCGCGCGCGATGGCGCGGTTCAGGGTGTCGCGCGTCATGTTGTTTGACAGCGCTTTATCAACGGCCGCACGCAGGCGCGGGTTGGAAGCCGGATCGCCGCCGCCCAGACGCGCCGCAGTCACCAGCTCGCGAATGATTTTCGTAAAGATTTTACCGCGTTTAGCATCCTGTGCCGCTTTGCGGTGTTTGGTGTTGGCCCATTTACTATGACCTGCCATAAAAAACTCTCCAAAAAGCGCGCCCTTTCAGGCGGCGTTAATTACAAATTCTTCAATCGCCTGCCGGTTGCTCCACGACTTGGTCAGCGCAGCGGCTTCCGTCGCGCTGACCCAGCGGTAGGCCAGATGTTCGGTGAAGGTAATCTCCCGCTCATGAGGCAGCGCAAGACAGAACCAGAATTCTGTATTGCGCTCTACACCCGGCGCATAGCGATGACGCAAATGAGAAAATATCTCGAACTCCACCGTGCGCTGACAGTCAATTAAGGTCAGTTGCTCGCAGGCAACATCAATGGCGACCTCTTCCTTTACTTCACGCGCGGCGGCCTGCAGCGCGGTCTCTCCAGCTTCCAGGCTGCCGGTCACCGACTGCCAGAACGCGGGATCGTCACGCCGCTGTAACATCAGCACCCGTTTCGTATCTTCGGCGTAAATCACCACCAGCACCGAAACGGGCAGCTTAAATGACATATTACTTGTTCTCCAGAGACGCTTTCGCCTCTTTCTCCACAACCTGAATACCCAGTTCACCGAGCGCAGCCGGATTGGCGAAGCTTGGCGCTTCGGTCATCAGACAGGCCGCGGCGGTGGTTTTCGGGAAGGCGATAACGTCGCGGATGTTATCGGTACCGGTCAGCAGCATGGTCAGACGGTCAAGACCGAACGCCAGACCCGCGTGCGGCGGCGTACCGTATTTCAGCGCATCCAGCAGGAAGCCGAATTTTTCACGCTGCTCTTGTTCATTAATGCCCAGAATACCAAATACGGTCTGCTGCATGTCGCCACGGTGAATACGTACAGAACCGCCGCCGACTTCATAACCGTTAATGACCATATCATAGGCGTTCGCTACGGCCTCTTCCGGCGCAGCTTTCAGCTCGTTCGCGGTCATATCTTTTGGCGAAGTGAACGGATGGTGCATCGCCGTCAGGCCGCCTTCGCCGTCGTCTTCGAACATCGGGAAGTCGATCACCCACAGCGGCGCCCATTTGCTCTCGTCAGTCAGGCTCAGGTCTTTACCGAGCTTCAGACGCAGCGCGCCCAGCGCGTCCGCCACCACTTTCTTGTTGTCGGCGCCGAAGAAGATCATATCGCCGTCCTGCGCGCCGGTGCGTTCGAGGATCGCTTCCACGATCTCAGCGGTGAGGAATTTCGCCACCGGGCTGTTGATCCCGTCCATGCCTTTCGCACGCTCGGTCACTTTAATATAGGCCAGCCCCTTCGCGCCGTAGATCTTCACAAAGTTGCCGTATTCGTCAATCAGCTTGCGGGTCAGAGAGGCACCGCCCGGGACGCGCAGGGCCGCCACGCGCCCTTTCGGATCGTTGGCCGGGCCGGCAAAGACCGCGAATTCGACGGACTTCAGCAGGTCGGCGACGTCCACCAGCTCCATCGGGTTACGCAGATCCGGTTTATCGGAGCCATAGCGACGTTCGGCTTCGGCGAAGGTCATGATCGGGAAATCACCCAGGTCGACGCCTTTAATTTCCAGCCACAGCTGACGCACCATTGCTTCCATGATCTCACGCACCTGCGGCGCGGTCATAAAGGAGGTTTCCACGTCGATCTGGGTAAATTCAGGCTGACGGTCGGCACGCAGGTCTTCATCGCGGAAACATTTAACGATCTGATAATAGCGATCGAACCCGGACATCATCAGCAGCTGTTTGAACAGCTGCGGGGACTGCGGCAGCGCGTAGAATTTGCCTTTATGCACGCGGGAAGGCACGAGGTAATCGCGAGCGCCTTCCGGGGTGGCTTTGGTCAGCATCGGAGTTTCGATGTCGAGGAAGCCATGGTCGTCCATAAAGCGGCGCACAAAGCTGGTGATTTTCGCGCGGGTTTTCAGACGCTGCGCCATTTCCGGACGACGCAGGTCGAGGTAGCGGTATTTCAGACGCGCTTCTTCGGTGTTGACGTGATTGGAGTCCAGCGGCAGCGATTCTGAACGGTTAATAATCGTCAGATCGGAGGCCAGCACTTCGATGGCGCCGGTGGCCATGTCCGCGTTGATGTTTTTCTCTTCACGCGCGCGGACGGTGCCAGTGACCTGAATGCAGAACTCATTACGCAGTTCAGAGGCTAATTTCAACGCATCCGCACGATCCGGGTCGAAAAACACCTGAACGATGCCTTCGCGGTCGCGCATATCGATAAAAATGAGGCTACCGAGATCGCGACGGCGGTTGACCCAACCACACAGAGTCACCTGCTGCCCAACGTGGGACTGTCGAAGCTGTCCGCAATATTCTGTACGCATGAGATATCCCTTAACTTAGCCGTCGGCGGATTGTCGTCTGCCCTGCAGGCGACGAGGTCGCAGCTTTAGCTGATGTCACAACTGAATGAAAAAAGGCGGCTATTATACTGGAAATTCTGTCGTTCGATAAGTCCGACGCACGATGTACGCTGCTTTGCTGCGCGCTTAACGTCTACACTCACATAAATTAACAATATTTGTTACCCTTTTGCTGAAGCCGCGCAGGTATTGTAGCCGCCTGACAACAGAAGAAGATACGGGGATACCATGTTAGAACTCAATGCAAAAAAAACGGCGCTGGTGGTGATCGATCTGCAGGAAGGTATTCTGCCTTTCGCCGGCGGACCACATCGGGCTGACGAGGTGGTGGCGCGTGCCGCTCGCCTGGCAGACAAGTGTCGACAACAGGGTTCACCGGTCATCATGGTCCGCGTCGGCTGGTCGTCCGATTTCGCCGAAGCGCTGAAACAGCCTGTCGACGCTCAGGCCGGGGCGCATACGCTGCCTGAAAACTGGTGGACCTACCCGGCCACGCTGGGTAAGCAGGAGAGCGATATCGAAGTGACCAAACGCCAGTGGGGCGCGTTCTATGGCACCGACCTTGAGCTTCAGCTGCGCCGCCGCGGTATCGACACCATTATTCTCTGCGGTATCTCCACCAACATCGGCGTCGAATCCACCGCCCGCAACGCCTGGGAGCTGGGTTTTAACCTGGTCATCGCTGAAGATGCCTGCAGCGCCGCCTCCGCCGAACAGCATCAGGGCAGCATGACGCATATTTTCCCGCGCATCGGTCGGGTGCGCAGCACCGAGGAGATCCTCGCCGCGCTATGATTTATATTGGGCTTCCCCAGTGGTCGCACCCGAAATGGGTGCGCCTTGGCATCACCAGCCTTGAAGAGTACGCCCGCCACTTTAACTGCGTGGAGGGCAACACTACCCTGTATGCGCTACCGAAGCCGGAGATAGTCACCCGCTGGTATGAACAAACCCATGATGACTTCCGCTTCTGCTTTAAATTCCCGGCCACCATCTCGCACCAGGCCGCCCTGCGTCATTGCGACGATTTAAGCAGTGAATTTTTTGCCCGCCTGGCGCCGCTGGCCTCGCGCATCGGCCAGTACTGGCTGCAGCTGCCGGCGACCTTCGGTCCTCGCGATCTCCCCGCGCTATGGCATTTTCTCGACGGGCTGCCGAAGGATTTCACCTACGGCGTCGAGGTTCGTCACCCCGAATTCTTCGCCAAAGGCGAAGCGGAACAGCAGCTCAACCGCGGGCTGCACGAGCGCAACGTTAACCGTGTGATCCTCGACAGCCGCCCGGTCCACAGCGCTGCGGCCACCAGTCCGGCGATGATCGACGCGCAGAAAAAGAAACCCAAAGTGCCGGTACATGCGGTGATGACCGCCCGGCAGCCGATGGTGCGCTTTATCGGCGGTGACGATATGGCCCACAATCGGGAACTGTTTCGCGTCTGGCTGCAGACCCTGCCGAAGTGGCATCAGTCTGGCACCCCGTGGCTGTTCCTGCATACCCCAGACATTGCTTACGCGCCGACGCTGGTCGATACGCTGTGGAGCGATCTGCGCACCGCCCTGCCGGCGGCAGGAAATGCGCCGTCGATTCCGCAGCAATCCTCCCTTTTCTGATATCCTGCTATCATAATCGGAGCCATCTGCCAGAGTTAAAGGGAGTTTTCGTATGGTCAGCGCGCTGTATGCCGTTTTAGGTGCGTTATTGTTAGTGAAGTTTTCTTTCGACGTGGTGCGGTTACGCACCCAATACCATGTAGGCTACGGTGACGGCGGCTTTAGCGAGCTACAGGTCGCCATCCGCGTTCACGGTAATGCCGTCGAATATGTGCCGATTGGCCTCATTTTGCTGTTATTTATGGAGATGAACGGCGCCCAGACCTGGATGGTGCACGTTTGCGGCATTTTATTGATTGTCGGGCGACTGATGCACTCCTGGGGTTTTCATCACCGCGTCTACCACTGGCGCCGCTCCGGCATGAGCGCCACCTGGTGCGCCTTGTTGCTGATGGTGCTGGCCAACCTCTGGTATATGCCCTGGGAGTTGGTTTTCTCCCTCCGTTAGCGCACAATACGCCGTTTTCGTTTTTTCGGGTTTAACGTTATGTCTCACCGCGATACGCTTTTTTCCGCGCCGATTGCCAGCCTCGGCGACTGGACCTTTGATGAACGGGTTGCTGAAGTCTTCCCGGATATGATCCAGCGCTCAGTGCCCGGCTATTCCAATATCATCTCGATGATCGGCATGCTGGCCGAGCGCTTCGTTCAGCCCAACACCCAGGTTTACGATCTTGGCTGTTCGCTGGGCGCCGCCACCCTCTCTGTGCGCCGCAATATTAGTCATCCGGGCTGTCGCATTATCGCCATCGACAACTCTCCCGCGATGGTAGAGCGCTGCCGTCGCCATATTGACGCCTATAAAGCGCCGACGCCGGTCGAGGTCATTGAAGGGGATATCCGCGATGTGGCCATTGAAAACGCCTCGCTGGTGATCCTGAACTTTACCATTCAGTTCCTTGAGCCGGGCGATCGCCAGGCGATCCTCAATAAAGTCTATCAGGGGCTTAATCCGGGCGGCGCGCTGGTGCTCTCGGAGAAATTCAGCTTCGAAGACGCCCACGTCGGCGAGCTGCTGTTCAATATGCATCATGATTTTAAACGCGCGAACGGCTACAGCGAGCTGGAGATCAGCCAGAAACGCAGCATGCTGGAAAATGTGATGCTGACGGACTCCGTGGAAACCCATAAAGCCCGCCTGCGTCAGGCTGGGTTTGAACATGCCGAACTGTGGTTCCAGTGCTTTAACTTTGGCTCGCTGGTGGCAGTAAAATCCGGGGAGCAGGCATGATCGACTTCAGTAATTTCTATCAGCTGATCGCCAAAAGCCCGCTATCTCACTGGCTGGAAACCTTGCCAGCTCAGGTAGCCGCCTGGCAGCGCGAGGCCCTGCACGGCAAGTTTCGCGAATGGGAGCGCGCCGTTGAGTTTCTTCCGGAATTAACGCCGTGGCGTCTGGATCTCCTGCACAGCGTCACCGCCGAGAGCGAAACGCCGCTCAGCGAAGGTCATCAGTTGCGGGTAGAAAACCTGCTTAAAAACCTGATGCCGTGGCGCAAAGGGCCTTATTCGCTGTACGGCATTAATATCGATACCGAATGGCGTTCCGACTGGAAATGGGAGCGCGTCCTGCCGCACCTGTCCGATCTTACCGGGCGGACTATCCTCGACGTGGGCTGTGGCAGCGGCTATCACATGTGGCGAATGATCGGCGCCGGCGCGCATCTGGCGGTCGGCATCGATCCCACCCAGCTGTTCCTGTGCCAGTTTGAAGCGGTGCGTAAGCTGCTCGGCAACGACCAGCGGGCGCATCTCCTGCCGCTGGGCATCGAGCAGCTGCCGGCGCTGGAGGCCTTCGACACCGTGTTCTCGATGGGCGTGCTCTACCACCGCCGCTCGCCGCTGGACCATCTGTGGCAGCTGAAAGATCAGCTGGCGCCGGGAGGCGAGCTGGTGCTGGAGACGCTGGTGGTCGAAGGGGATGAAAATACGGTGCTGGTTCCGGGCGACCGCTATGCGCAGATGCGCAACGTCTATTTTATTCCCTCGGCGGCGGCCCTGAAAATGTGGCTGGAGAAGTGCGGGTTTATCGATGTGCGCATCGTCGATGCCTGCGTCACCTCGACCGATGAGCAGCGGCGCACCGAATGGATGACCAGTGAATCGCTGGCCGATTTCCTCGACCCGCAGGATCAGCGCAAAACCGTGGAGGGGTATCCGGCTCCGCTGCGCGCGGTGATTATCGCCACCAAACCGGAAACGCAGCAGTCGCTGGCAAAAAAAGCGAGATAAAAAAAGGCCCCTGTTTAATGGGCAGGGGCCTGGTACGGGCAATCATCATATTGGGCGACATGATGTGCAGCAAAAAACCGTTTAACTTCTCCAGGCGGAGATAATCCCTTTCATCTCCGCCACCGCTTCGCCATTGACGGCGTAGCGCCTGTATTCGTCCGCATCGGGATCGGCTGACATCGAAACGCCTGGATGACGAAAGCGCATCTCCGATGGCAACCACTGGCCTGCAGAGCTATGAACCTCTTTCACCCCCGCCTGCAGCAACAGCGGCAAGTTCGCGGCGCGCACTCCCGCACCGGCCATAATGATTGGAGTATCCCCTGCGGCAATAAGTTCCGTAATTAATGAAATACCTTTCTCCGCCGAGGATTGCTGACCGGAAGTCAGGATACGTTTAACCCCCAGCTCACCCAGCGTCTTCCAGGCCTGACGCGGGTCGGCACACAGATCGAACGCGCGATGAAAGGTCACCGCCAGCGGCCCGGCCGCGGCCATTATTTTTTTCATCCGCGGGATATCGACCTGGCCATCGGCATTCAGTACGCCGGTCACCACCCCGGGAAAGCCGAGCTCCCGCACCATGCAGATATCGCTAAGCATCGCGGCGAACTCCTCTTCGGTGTAGCAGAAATCGCCGCCGCGCGGGCGAACGATCGGATGCACCGGGAGGGTAATCGCCTCGCGGACCGAGACCAGCACCCCATAAGAGGGTGTTAATCCCCCTTCCTGCGGCGCGGCGCAGAGTTCAATACGATCGGCGCCGCAGCGCTCAGCCTCCCGAGCGCACGCCATGCTGTAGCAACACACTTCCAGTACCGCCATTCCTCTCTCCCTGATCCAGACAACCTTTGCAGCATGTCATGATTTCACGCGGCAGACGCCGCGCGGCTTCACACTGTTACGTATCAGCTTGCTCGCTGGCGACGATTTGTTCAATCGACCACGGATGAAATTTCACCGTCACGCTGCCGTCGGTCACCGCCAGGGTGGGATTCGGCAGACGCTCATGCTGCCCTTTCGGCGAGCTGGTTTTGACGACGATCCCCGGCTGGCTGAGTCCATCATCGGCCAGCAGCGCCAGCGCGCGGGCATTTAAGGTTGCCGGATCGCCAGGCAGGACAATTTCAATATGCTCCCAGCCTTCATGGGGATAACGCTTTTCACCCGGCCACGGCAGCTCAATGATATGGAAGCGCCAGTGCGCCACGCAGACCGGCTCCGCCAGCTTGAACAGGCAAATGGGCCGGCCGTTAATCATATTCTCCGACAGCAGGGTTCCGCACTGTTCCAGACCGCGGCGCCAGCGTTCCGCAGTGGTATTCTGATGACAGCGCAGGGAGATATGGTCGGCGTCGAGCCCGGCGATCTCCAGTCCCAGTCGCGCAGTGAAGCGCTGAAGCGCATCGGAAAATCGCGGGAGATCCGCCGTAATATCGGCCAGTTGTTCAATTTGCTGCCAGTTTGCCATGGGTTTGCTCGTCAATGATGCTCGTCAGTAATGAAAAGGTAATTTACCGTGTTTCGGTCTGCGGACCAACCGCCGCCCTGCTGATGGGCAACTGAACGGCGATGGATTGCGCACGCCGCCGCGCCGCGCGCAATGCTGACGGACGGGGACAAATGCAGTATACTCCCGCCCTAATTTGTCCACATTATGGCGCTGCCTCCCTCGGGGGCAGGCGCATTACACGTAAGGTATTCCGGTGAATATTCAGGCTCTTCTCTCAGAAAAAGTCAGCCAGGCCCTGATCGCGGCAGGCGCGCCTGCCGATTGCGAACCTCAGGTCCGCCAGTCAGCAAAAGTTCAGTTCGGTGACTATCAGGCCAACGGCGTGATGGCTGTCGCCAAAAAACTGGGCATGGCGCCGCGACAACTTGCAGAGCAGGTACTGTCTCATCTTGACCTCAACGGCATTGCCAACAAGGTTGAAATCGCCGGGCCGGGCTTTATCAATATTTTCCTCGATCCTGCTTTTCTGGCGGACAACGTCAACCGCGCGCTGCAGTCTGAGCGCCTGGGCGTCACGAAACCGCAGGCGCAGACTATCGTCGTCGACTACTCGGCACCCAACGTAGCGAAAGAGATGCACGTTGGCCATCTGCGTTCGACCATCATTGGCGATGCTTCAGTCCGTACCCTGGAGTTCCTGGGTCATAAGGTGATCCGCGCCAACCACGTCGGCGACTGGGGCACCCAGTTCGGTATGCTGATCGCGTATCTGGAAAAACAGCAGCAGGAAAACGCCGGTGAGATGGCCCTGGCCGACCTCGAAGGTTTCTATCGCGAAGCGAAAAAGCACTACGACGAAGACGAAGCCTTCGCCGAGCGCGCACGTAGCTACGTGGTTAAACTGCAGGGCGGCGATCAGTACTTCCTGCAGATGTGGCGTAAGCTGGTCGACATCACCATGTCGCAAAACCAGATCACCTACGATCGCCTGAATGTGACGCTGACCCGCGATGACGTAATGGGTGAGAGCCTGTACAACCCGATGCTGCCGGGGATCGTCGCCGATCTGAAAGCCAAAGGGCTGGCCGTCGAGAGCGAAGGCGCCACCGTGGTGTTCCTTGATGAGTATAAAAACAAGGAAGGCGAACCGATGGGCGTCATCATCCAGAAAAAGGATGGAGGCTACCTTTACACCACCACCGATATCGCCTGCGCGAAGTATCGCTATGAAACGCTGCACGCCGACCGCGTGCTCTATTACATCGACTCTCGTCAGCACCAGCACCTGATGCAGGCGTGGACCATCGTGCGTAAAGCAGGCTACGTGCCGGACTCTGTGCCGCTGGAGCACCATATGTTCGGTATGATGCTGGGGAAAGACGGCAAGCCGTTTAAAACCCGCGCCGGCGGTACCGTGAAGCTGGCCGATCTGCTGGACGAAGCGCTGGAGCGCGCCCGTCGCCTGGTAGCGGAGAAAAACCCGGACATGTCGGCTGACGAGCTGGAAAATCTGGCGAAAGTGGTCGGTATCGGCGCGGTGAAATATGCCGATCTGTCGAAAAACCGCACCACCGATTACGTTTTTGACTGGGATAATATGCTGGCGTTCGAAGGCAACACCGCGCCGTATATGCAGTATGCCTATACCCGCGTGCTCTCCGTCTTCCGCAAAGCCGGCATCGACGAAAACGCGATGAACGACGCGCCGGTGGTCATCGCCGAAGATCGCGAAGCCCAGCTGGCCGCGCGCCTGCTGCAGTTTGAAGAGACCCTCTCCGTGGTCGCTCGCGAAGGGACGCCGCACGTGATGTGCGCCTACCTGTACGATCTGGCGGGGCTATTCTCCGGCTTCTACGAGCATTGCCCGATCCTCAGCGCGGAAAGCGAAGAGACCCGCAACAGCCGCCTGAAGCTGGCGCTGCTGACGGCGAAAACCCTCAAGCTGGGTCTCGATACCCTGGGTATCGAAACCGTAGAGCGTATGTAACAAACAACCCGGCGAAAGCCGGGTTAGTTTTATTCGGCGCCCCGTCAGCGGGGCCCCTGCTCAGAAATACTTGCGCAGATACTCGGTCAGACAAAGGATCGCCATCGCCTGGCCATAGGGCATCGAGGTAAGCGGGATCTGGCGATAAAAATCAAGGTCTGCCCCCATTCCGGTGCCAAACGAGGTCTGCAGCAGCTCCCCCTGCGGCGAAATATTCTGCACAATCCCGCGAATCGCTTTTTCAGCCACCCCGGCATAGTGCTGCCCGACGTAACGCTTGCGCACCGCTTTGAGAATGCCGTAGGCAAAGCCGGCGGTCGCGGAGGCCTCAGGATAAGAGTGCGGATCGTCCAGCAGGGTATGCCACAGGCCGCTGTCGTCCTGGCATTTTGCTAAGGCGGCAATCTGTGCGTCGAGTACCGTCATCAGATAACGCCGTACCGCGTTCCCCTCGGGGAGATCCACCAGCTCCAGAAAGTCCGGGATCACCATGGTGAGCCAGCTGTTGCCCCGCGCCCAGCGCGCCCGGGCAAAGTTGTGCCGCCCCTCATAACTCCAGCCGTGAAACCACAGCCCGGTCTCCCGGTCCATCAGGTTCTGCACATGGAGCAGGAACTGATAGGTCGCCTCCTCCACATACTGCGGGCGATTAAGCAGCTTGCCAATTTTGGCTAACGGCAGCACGGTCATCATCAGCGTGTCATCCCACATTTGCTGATGGTTCTCCTCCGCCAGGGTCATGTGCTGCATGCCGCCCTGCTCGGTGCGCGGCATCTCATGCATCGCCCACTCCGCCCAGCTCTCCAGCCACGGCAGATACGCCATCCGGCCGGTCTCTTCAAAGCGGTATGCCAGGGTCAGGAACGGGGCCATCGTATTGACGTTTTTGGTCGTTGCCCCCTCGGCGAAGCGGTCGGCAAACCAGCGGTCGATGATATCGCGCATCTCGATATCGCCGGTTTGCTGATAATACTGATAGATGCCGTACAGCCCAACGCCGTGGGTCCACTCCCAGCCGGCCCAGCCTTTGGTATCGATCACGCGCCCGTCATCGAGGCGCAGTAAAAATTGCCCGCTCTCATCCTTAATGTTCACCAGGTTTTGCGTCACGTTGCGGATCAGTGCCTGCAGTTCGCTGCGGGCGATAAAACGCTCAGGCTGACACAGTAATGGGCTATGTTTGACTGGCCAAACTTTCATGTTGTTAACCTCGGGTGTATGTCGAATTTAAAGCGCCGCCCTGGGTGAGCCCCGGGGCAGCAGGTTTATGACGATTCAGATAGCCAATATTGTTATTGCCCCACAGGCAGTCGTAAGGCATCCCCGCCAGCATCTCGACCACCGCGCGGTGTTCTGCAATGGTCTGTTCCGGCTGGGCACTGCCGAGATCGCGCATTCTGAGGGTTTCACTGCGCAGGATGCTGTGGGTGTGCAGGTTGAGCTTGAAGCGTAGCGAGACGAGGAAGCCGCAGGCTAACACCACCAGAGTGCCGACGCTGAGGATCAGCAAAATGGTATGACTCACCCCTGGCGGTTGTATTTTTTGCCCGGAGACAAACCCCGACAGCTGCATGATGATACCCACCAGCATGACCGCCCCCGCCTGCGAGGCTTTGCGGGTCAGCGTCATGATGCCGGCAAAAATTCCTTCGCGGCGCTGGCCGGTGATCGCCTCGTCGACGTCGGCAATATAGGTATAGGTATTCCACGGTACGTAGTTAATCCCGCCGCGTCCCAGTCCGGCGACAGCAGAGATGAGCAGCAGTAAGGAATAGACGTCGCTCAGTCCGGCGTAATAGAGCAGCGCATACGAGAGCGAGCTCAGGCCAAACAGGACCACCACCATGCGGTAGGACGGCGCGGGACCAAAGCGAATGCACAACGGGATCATGGCGATCACCGCAATAAACTGGAAGATGGCCATCGTCCCGAGCAGATTCGAGGCGACAGAGGCTTCCTGCATCAGGACAAAAACCACGTAATAGGTAAACACGGCATTGAAGACGTCCTGGGCGATATAGCCCCCCAGATACATGCCGAGGTGCTGGCGGAAAATTTTTATCCGCAGCGTGGAGCTTAGCTCAATCACCAGGCGATTGAGGCTCTGAGCGAGGGTTAAGTTTTGTTTTTCCGCTTCCGCCCGCAGCGCCGCCTCTGACCACGCCTCACGCGGCCGTTCCCACGTGAAGCACCAGACGAAGGTCAGCATCACCGCGCACAGGACCGAGAACACCAGACTGGCATAAAAGAATGAGCTGGCATTGTCTTTCCCGAGCCAGGTGAGGAGGATCCCCGGCAGAAAGGAGGCTAAAATCGCCGACATTTGCGCCATCGAGATGCGCGCGCCAGAAAATTTGGTTTTCTGTTTAAAGTCATCAGTCATCTCTGGCACCAGCGTTTCGTAGGGCACCAGAATCATGGTGTAAACCATATCAAACAGCAGATAGGTGACGAGGTAGTACCAGAAGCCCATCTCGCCGACCCACATCGCTGAATAGCTGAATACGCACGGAATACCGAGCAGAATAAAGAATTTTCTGCGGCCGAAGCGCTTTCCGAGCCAGGTGGTGCCGAAGTTATCGGTGAGAAAGCCCATCAGCGGGCTCACCACCGCATCCAGCACGCGGGCAGCAGCAAAAATAAGCGTGGCCTCAATCGGGGTCAGTCCGCAGAAGGTCGTGTAAAAGTAGAGTAGCCATGCGGCAGTTAGCGCTGTCGTGCCGGCGCCGAGAAAATCGCCCGCGCCGTAGGCCAGGTAGTTAGCCAGTCCAATTTTTCGTGTTTTCATCGCCGTGATCCTGTGTCTTTTATTAAAAGAACGCCGACAATCGTTCCGGATTTGCCACCGGAAGGGAGTGGGTACCTGGCTACACTAAAAGCAGTGAAACGACGTTACCTTTGTGTTTTTGCCACGGAACAACCGCCGGTGGCAAAATGACAAAGAGACGATGTCTCTACTTCACTCATTTATAAAACAGCATTTCTTTTAAATAAAAAGCCAGGTTCATTTATGTGATCTTGTGAGGAAAACACGGACTGGCGAAGAGCGTCGCAAATCACGGGAGCAACCCTTGCGCCGCTGGGGAAACAGGAGTAAAGAAAGAAGGGTTATTCCGCGTATCTCAAGGAGGCCAGATGCCTTATTCACATCTGCTGGTTGCCGTCGCGCCAACGCCGGAGAGTCAGATATTAATTAAAAAAGCGGTGTCGATTGCCCGCCCCGTTAACGCGAAAGTGAGCTTTATCACCTTCGCCACGGATCCGGAAATGTATAACCAGTTCGCCGCACCGATGATGGAAAATCTGCGTGAGCTGATGCAGGAAGAAACGCGGGAGTTTCTCAATGAGCTGGCTCGTCAGGCGGACTACCCGATAGAAAAAATGACCATCGCCTGCGGCGAACTGGGTCACCATGTCAAAGACTTTTGCCAGTCGCACAAGGTTGATCTGGTGATCTGCGGCAATCACAACCACTCGCTTTTCTCGCGCGCCACCTGCTCGGCGAAAAATATCGTCGGCAGTAGCGGCGTCGATGTTCTGCTGGTTTCCCTTGAAAAGGGCTAACGCCGGTTAGCCCTTTTCCTGAACTAGGCCAGTTTAGGGAAGGTGGCTATCTTCCCCCGCAGGCGGCTCTCCTCGCTGCGCGGCGAAATATGCTGCAGATCGTCGACAAAACGCGCCTGCCAGTTATGAATATCATTCTCTCTGATCACGTCCAGCATCGCGGAATGACGGGCGATACGTTCCGCCAGCGGCATGCTGAGAGCACGATCCAGCGCGGTGGCAACCTCATCGCGATCGTAAGGGTTGACGATCAGCGCGCTGGTCAGCTCCTGCGCCGCCCCGGCAAACTGCGACAGGACCAGCACCCCGGGGTTATCCGGATCCTGCGCCGCGACGTATTCTTTCGCCACCAGGTTCATGCCATCACGCAGCGGCGTCACCAGCCCGACGTCAGAGTAGCGGAAGACCTTCATCAGCAGCTTACGGTCAAAATGCTGGTTCAGGTAGTAGAGCGGGGTCCAGCCAAGCTGGCCAAACTGGCCATTGATGCGTCCGGCTGCAGTTTCCAGCTGGTGACGAATATCCTGATAGGCCTGTACATCGCCACGGGAAGTGGGCGCGATCTGAGTATAACGGATCTTGCCATGATGTTGAGGGTACTTCTCAAGCAGCGTCTCATAGGCGAGGAATCGCTCCGGCAACCCTTTCGAGTAGTCAAGCCGCTCCACGGAGAAGATATTCTTCACATTTTTCAGCTCATTCTTCAGCTGGGCCAGCTTCGGCGGCAGCGGGCCTTTGGCGTTGCGCGTAATTTCGTCCGGATCGATCCCAATCGGATAAACCTCGGTACTGAACGCCTTACCCCATGCCTGATAGCGTTTGTCCCCGAGATCAGAGAGCCGGGTCTGCATGGCAATGCTGTCAAGAAAGGCGGTTCTGTCGCTTTCGGTCTGGAAGCCCAGCAGATCGTAATCGCACAGTTGCTCCAGCAACTCGGCATGCGGCGGTAGCGCGTTAAAAATCTCCGGCGTCGGGAATGGAATATGCAAAAAGAAGCCGATCCGGTTGTTCACTCCGCGCTTACGCAGTTCACTGGCGAACGGCAGCAGATGGTAATCATGGATCCACAGCGTATCGTCTGGCTCGATCAGCGGCAGAAGCTTGTCCGCCAGCATCGCGTTGACCCGCAGATATCCCTCCCAGGCTTCGCGCTGGAAGCTGACCAGGTCAAGACGATAGTGGAAGGCCGGCCACAGCACGGCGTTGGAAAACTGGTTGTAATATTCATCATGGTCCCGTTCATTCAGGTTGAACGACGCCCAGGAGATATTTCCGCGGGAGACCTGCTTCAGCGGCTGCTGGTCATCGCCAATTTCGCCGCTCCAGCCAAACCACAGACCCCCCGCCGCTTTCAGTGCCCCCAGGATGCCGACGGCCAGACCGCCAGCGCTCGATTTTTTATCGTCCGGTAAGGCGATACGGTTAGAGACTACGACTAAACGACTCATGGTCATCCCTCCTTTCGGTTTGCGCGTCATACGCCAGATGTTGCAACCACGTCCTTACAGCGGCGGCATCCGCCAACCGCCAGTGCGCCTGAGTTTCTCCGGCACCGACTTTTACCGACATTCCCTGCAGTTGATTAACCACGCTAAATCCCGCCTCATCGGTCAAATCATCGCCGACAAAAACCGGTTCGCGGCCGGCAAACGGCGCCTCCTGCATGAAGGCGCTGATCGCCTCCCCTTTGTTCACTCCGCGGGGTTTAATCTCCACCACGCATTTACCCAGCTGCAATGCCAGCAGCGGGTAGCGCTGAACGATGCGCTGAGCCAGCTCCAGTACTGCGCTCTGCTGCTCCGGAGCCTGGCGGTAGTGCAGCGCGAAGGCCATCTCCTTACTCTCCAGCTCGCAGCCGGAGAGCCCCTGCAGCGCCGAGGTCAGCTCAGTCGCGATTTCATCGCGCAGCGCCGACGGCAGAGAAACGATATAGGTTTTACCATTGATATCACGGCGTTCTGCCCCGTGAACGCCGGCCAGCGGTAGCCGCCAGGGATGGGTTAGCGCGTCAAGTTCAGCCATTGAGCGCCCTGAAATCAATGCCACCGCCCCACCCTGCTGCTGGGCCAGCGCGTTGAGCGCCTGCAACGTGTTGTCGGGTATCACCACCTGATCGGGGTGCGGTTGGATATCGGCAAGAGTACCGTCGAGGTCAAAGAAAAAAGCGTAGTTTCCGGTTAGCGCAGGCGGTACAGATATCTGGTTATCCACCCTGTTTCCTCCTTATCATGGCCAGCCGAAGCTGGTTGTTAATTATATGTTAGCCATGTAAGTATAGACAGTGTGACCAACCTCGCCATTTTTGATAGTTACCGCCAGCGAAACGGGCGCTGGCGGTAATTACTCTGTAGACTTAAAAGTTATGCCTGAAATCAGGCCGCGCGTTTGGCTTTTTGTTTGTAGCGGTCAAAAATCACCGCCGCCAGCAGGATCACACCGCGCACGACGTATTGTGAGAAAGGCGAGATGTTCAGCAGGTTCATCGCGTTCTCCACGGTCCCGAGGATCAGGATCCCGGCGACCACGTAGGAGATCTTGCCGATCCCGCCCTTCAGCGATACCCCGCCCAGCACGCAGGCTGAAATAACAATCAGCTCATAGCCAATCGAGGTCATCGGCTGGCCGCTGGTCATCCGCGACGCCAGAATGATCCCCGCGGCGGCCGATACCAGACCGGAGAGCACAAAGATAATAATCTTGGTGCGCACCACCGGGACCCCGGCCAGACGCGCCGCCTCTTCATTGCCGCCAATAGCCAGCGTATTACGGCCAAAGGTGGTTTTGTTTAGTAATAATCCGAAAACCACCAGGCAGGCGACCGTCAGCCAGATTGGCGCCGGCAGACCAAACCAGTTGGCGTAGCCGAGAGTGAAGAAGCGCTCATCTTCGATCCCCACCGCTTTCCCGTCGGAGATAATGTAGGCCAGGCCCCGGACGATTTGCATCGTCGCGAGGGTGGTGATCAGGGCGTTAATCTTCAGGCGCGCAATGACAAAGCCGTTGACCAGACCACTGACCGCGCCCAGCAGCAGGCCGGCGGCAATCCCCAGCCACAGGCTTTCGCTCAGGTTAATCACCACTGCGGTAGTGACCCCGGCACAGGCGATAACCGACGCCACCGACAGGTCAAAATCGCCGGAGGCCAGGCAGAAGAGCATGCCGCAGGCCACCATTCCGGACATCGAGATCGCCAGCCCCAGCCCCTTCATATTGACGAATGAGGCAAAGTTGGGCACAAAAATAACGCAGCCGATAAACAGCACAGCAAACACCACCAGCATGCCAAACTGATCCCAAATGCGGGCAAAGCTAAAGGCAGAGCGGGTAGCGCCGGACGTAGTCACAGATGACATCATTTACTCCTTACTCAGGCGACAGCCTGACTCACTTTTGGCATCGCAAGGCTTAACGCCTGCTGTTCATTGGCTTCGTCATGCAGCAGTTCGCCGGCGATTTGCCCTTCGCGCATCACCACGATGCGGTCAGCGACGCCCAGCACTTCCGGCAGGTCGCTGGAGGCAAACACCACGGCAACACCTGAGGCGGCGAGGCCATATATCACGTTGTAAATTTCATGTTTGGCGCCGACGTCGATGCCGCGGGTGGGCTCATCGAGCAGGATCACCTTCATCTCTTCCGACAGCCAGCGGCCAAGGATCGCTTTCTGCTGGTTGCCGCCCGACAGGTTCATGATCAGCTGTTCCGGGCCAGGCGTTTTAATGTTCAGCGACTGGATATGCTGATCGGCATTGTCCGCCTCCCAGGCGTTGTTGATCAGGCAGCCAGCGTGAATATGCTTGCGCCGGGCGCTGATATTGATATTGTCGCGTACGGAGTGAACCGGAATAATCCCCTCCGCTTTGCGATCTTCCGGGCACAGCATCATCCCGGCCTGGATGGCCTGGGCCGGTTTACGAATGTCGACGGGCTGGCCATCGATATACACCTGACCGCCGGTGATCCGGGTGCCGCCAAATAAGCCTTTCATCAGTTCGCTGCGCCCGGCGCCCACCAGCCCGAACAGGCCGACGATTTCGCCACTGCGTACCGAGAGGCTGACCGGCGTACGCACGCCCGGTGCTTTGACCTCCTCCAGACGCAGCCGCTCTTCGCCATAGGGGCGAGGTTTCCAGCCGTATATATCGCCCAGATTGCGCCCCACCATCGCCTGAACCAGGGCGTCATGACTGACGCTCGGCATATCGTCAAAAGTGCAGACATAGCGGCCATCCTTAAAGACGGTGATGGCATCGCTGAGGGCAAAAATTTCTTCCATCCGGTGCGAAACATAGATGATGACTCGCCCCTCCTCCCGCAGTTCGCGGATAACGCGAAACAGATTGTCTATCTCGCGGGCGGAGAGCGAACTGGTCGGTTCATCGAAAGCGATGATCTTGGCATTGCGCGCCAGCGCTTTGGCAATCTCCACCATCTGCCACTGGCCTATAGAGAGATACTTCAGCGGCGTCTCCGGATCGATATCCAGCCCCAGATGTTCCAGCTGCAGGCGGGCCTCATAGTTGAGCAACGATCGGTTGACGATACCGCCTCTGTGCGGTAGCTGGCCAAGATAGATATTTTCGGCGACGGTCATCTCCGGGATCAGATGCAGCTCCTGGTAGATAATCGCCACGCCGGCGTTCAGCGCCTCCATGGTATTGCTGAACGCCATCTGCTGGCCGCCGATCTGCAGGTGGCCAGCGGTCGGAATATAGTTGCCGCTGAGAATTTTCAGCAGCGTCGATTTGCCTGCGCCATTTTCACCCATCAGCGCGTGGATCTGTCCGGGGTAGCAGTCAAAACTGATATCGGACAAAGCCTTTACGCCAGGGAACGTCATGGTGATGCCGCGAAATGAGAGATAAGGGGTAGACTGTTGCATAACGACTCCGCTCTTCAGCACTCAGCCCCCGCCGCGGCGGGGGCCAGTTCAACCAGGCTGTTACAGCCCTTTTTTCGCCAGCTCTTCTTTGAAGTTATCGCGGGTAATCAGCACCACATCGGTCACCGCCGTGAACTTCGGCGGCTCAACGCCCTTAGTGACCCAGTTGTAGAGCATTTCGCTGGTTTTATAGCCATGAATATCCGGGCTTGGCAGCAGGGAACCATAGAAGCCGGTCGGTTGCGCCTTCGACAGTTCGTTGACCGCATCCACACCGTTGATGCCGATGCCAATCACATCCGGTGCTTTAAAGCCCTGGCCTTCAGTGGCACGCACGCCGCCGAGCACGGTGTTGTCGTTCATCCCCACGATCAGCCAGTGTTTCACCTGCGGGTGCTGGACCAGCATGGAGTTACCGGCGTCAAACGCCCCCGGGATATCGTTAGATTTTGTCGGCACGCGGTAGATTTGCGCGTCCGGGAAGCCGGCTGCCTTCAGGGCATCGATGGAGCCGGTGGTGCGACGACGGGCGGTGTCCAGCTCATCGGCGGTGATAGCCATCACCGCGGTGTCTTTAACATCCCAGCCGCGTTTTTGCATCTCTTTATAGAGTTCCTGCCCCTGGCGGGCGCCGATTTCGCTGGCCGCCATCATCACCAGCGGTACGCTCTCCATCGGTTTGCCTTTCGCATTGACGAACTGGTCATCGACGGTAATGACCTTCATGTCATAGCCGCGCGCTTTGGCGACAATCGCCGACCCGAGCTTGGGATCGGGGGTACAGATGACAAAGCCCTTCGCGCCGCTGGCTGCCAGGCTGTCGATTGCGTTGAGGGTTTTCTCACCATCCGGAACCGCAATTTTAATGACGTCAAACCCTAAATCTTTTCCTGCTTTATCAGCAAATTTCCACTCAGTCTGGAACCATGGCTCTTCCGGCTGCTTCACCAGAAAACCCAGTTTCAAATTTTCCGCCATAGCTGATTGTGACATAACCGCAGCGAGACCAATGGCCGCCAGCGCTTTAGTAAATTTGTGCATGGTAAACTCCAGCTTTAATTCGCTTTCATGTAGGGAAAAATCGGAATTAACAATTTTATCGGCATCAAAACAAGGCATTAGAAAAATCGCATTCCCCACTGCCGTTGTTAGAGTAGTAATACCCGGAAATTATTTCTCCATACGAGAGCATTATCACATCGCGGAATTACAGTAATTGCGTGCATACATTTAGCAAAAAATGACATAAAAAATGACACAATTGTCATACAATTTTACCGGGCTATAGCAGGATCATCTATACCACCAGCAGACTTATCCTTGTGATGTCAGAGGATGTTTAACAGAGGGTTACAGCGCTGTTATCCCCGGCGATTGCCGGCCTCGTAAAGGGCGTTCGCCTCTGTGCCTCTTAAGTGACAACAGCCCCGTATCGCCGGGCGACCGGGACCGCTTAATATCGCGAAAAAACGGATCTTTTCCGTAATTAATACCGAATTGAAAAAATATTCCGCTTCAAATAAAAGCCTGCAACAAAAAATAAAAATAATGATCATTAGCCAGAAACATTACGCTTGAAATAACTTATTCCGCTCTGTTCTACGACAAATTTCGTAGTCAAATACCTATAACTTATCACTAACGCGATGCCAGCAAGCCCCGGCCAACGGCGCATGATTTCAGTCCAGATACCCTCTAAAAATAATGGTGTAACAAAACGTAAATTACCGCGATTGAGAGTTTTCTTAATTCCGTTGAGCGAGTATTCTTAAATCGTCGGCAAATGGAAAAAATACCCGACTCATACGGAATGTGTAGAGTTTTATTATTCTGCAACAGTGCCGCGTGTCACTATTTTATCTTGTGGTTATCCGCAGGATCTGTCGACACGCATCAGTAACCCCTTCCCGGTTAATAAGGATATTTTTTTATGGCAGTTCCAGGAATGGCACAAAAGCTAAACACCCAGATGAATCTTGAGTTTCACGCCTCTAACGTTTACCTGAACTTAAGCGAGTGGTGTGCCCGGCATCGCTTCGACGGCGCCGCGACATTTTTGCGCACCCGCGCGCAAAGCAGCATTACCCTCACCATGCACGTATTTGACTATCTGAAAAAAGCCGGCAGCTGGCCGATAGTGAATCCCGACCGCGCCTGTAATCCCGAATGCACCTCGCTGGAAGATCTGTTTACCCAAACCCTGAACGATTACCAACAGCGAAGCAGTATGCTGAGCGGTCTTGCCGAAGAAGCCAGGGCACAAAGCGACGACAACACCTGGCGATTTCTGACGCTGCTGGCGGAAGAGCAGCAACAGGATGGTCTGCTGTTGCAAAGCGTGCTTGAGGAAATCCGCAATGCCGATAAAGCTGGTCTCGGAATGGAGCAGACCGATCGGCGTCTGATGGCATTGGTCGGAGAACCACGGAAGCCGCATTAGTCAGCCATTTTCGCTCTGTCAGGGGGAGCGTGCCCACGCTGCCCCGTCTCTCGCTTTAAATCAGTTATGTCAATTTTTCCACCTCATTTATTCCCCAATAGAATAAAAAAGTTTTAACGCGATCGCATTCCCTCGTCACCGTTACCCCTTCTCAGGGATTAGTGAGCGCGGTCACTTTTTATCAAGCCACAAAGAAATATAAAAACAGTGTTTCAAAAATATAAAACACGAGGTTTATTTTTTATGGCTAGATACACGGCTTCAGCCCCTGAAGGGCTGCAGGGAAGACCGATCTTGTTACGCCATCAGTTAGCTTACGGCGGTGGTAATTTGTTGGGGAGTGGCGCGCTGGCGATAAGCGGCGCCTGGCTGCTCTATTTTTATACGACTTTTTGCGGCCTGACGCTGATCGAGGCCTCATTTATCTTCTCCGTCGCCAGCATCATCGATGCTATCAGCAACCCGCTGATGGGCTATCTCACCGATAACTTTGGCAAAACGCGCTTAGGCAAGCGCTTTGGCCGCCGGCGTTTCTTTCTGCTGATCGGCATCCCCTTGATGATGTTCTACCCGCTGCTGTGGGTGGAAGGCCTGAGTTTCTGGTACTACCTCTGCACCTATGTGGTGTTTGAGATCATCTACACCTCTATCATGGTGCCTTATGAAACGCTGGCGACAGAGATGACCGATGATTTCTCGCTGCGCTCAAAACTGACCGGCTATAAAGCCATTTTCGGCAAGCTAGCCAACTTCCTTGCGGCGTTTATTCCCGGACAGTTCATTCTGCTGTATGGCAAAGATTCTGCCACCCCTTTCTTCCTCACCGGTCTGACCTACGGCGTTATCCTCATCGTCGCGATTTCCTGCCTGTGGCTTTGCAGCTGGGAACGAAAGCGCGAGGAAGAGATAGAAACCAGCGCCAGGAAAGGGCTGCTGAGCACCCTGCTGTCGCTGGCAAAAGACATGCGTTCCACCTTTTATCTGCGCGTATTCCGCAAACATCTTGGTATGTACCTGTGCGGGTTTGGCGCTGAATGGCTGTTTGCCTCCATCTTTACCTATTTCGTGATATTCGTTCTTCAGCACGACCCGGCGATGGTCGCCGGACTGAATAGCCTGAACTCGATTCTGCAACTGATCTCTACAGCGCTGTTTATCGGCCTGTGCGTAAAAAAAGGCTTCAGTAAACCCTATATTCTGGCGCTGGGGATCGTGATTTTCGCGGTCCTGCTGTATACCTCGCTGTGGTTCTTCCATCTGCCGTCAGGCCTGGCGACGGTGCTGATGTTCGGCATTACCGTACTGTTCGGCCTGGGTACCGGCGGGGTTTACTACATTCCCTGGACCGTTTACACCTTCCTGGCCGATGTCGATGAGATCTACACCGGACGCCGTCGGGAAGGGATCTATGCCGGCGCCATGACCTTCTCAGGGAAAATTCTGCGCTCGATTGTGGTGTTCTCGATGGGGGCGATCCTGAGCTTCTACGGTTTCCAGTCAAAAGCGCACAGCCAACCGGAAAGCGCGGTGACCGCTATCGCGGTGGTATTCTGCGTCGGGGTGATCGCGTTAGCGTTGGCCGCCATCGTCTTCAGCAAGCAGATGAAGCTGGATCGTAAAGCTCATCTGGTGGTGCTGCAGGAAGTCGCGCGGATCAAAGCGGGCGGAAAAATCAGCGATATCGCGCCGGATGTACGAGTTATCGTGGAGGATCTGGTCGGTCATCGCTACGAAGAGTGTTGGGGCAACAGCAAATTGTTCAAAGATGCTGCCCCTGCGCCTGCGCAGACCGTCGTTTCCCATTAAAGAAGAAGGCCCCGCCGGTAAACGGCGAGGCCTGTTATTAATGCGTCTCTTCCTGCGGGGTAAACTTCAGCTCAATCAATGCGATCGCTTTTTGCACCGCGCGAAGGGTCACCGGATCGGCAGAGGCCGGATGGCTGGCGAAGTCGATAGCTTTCAGCTGAGTAGTCATTTTTTCACGCACTTCCACGGGCGCAATGACGTCAATGACATCGAGGATCTGTTTGATAACCAGCTGGCAAGCAACCACATCGGAAACCAGCTCATCGTGTTCGGTAAGATGTTGAGACATTAATTACTCC
The DNA here is from genome assembly GCF_033100215.1 of Klebsiella sp. w6. NCBI lineage: Bacteria > Pseudomonadati > Pseudomonadota > Gammaproteobacteria > Enterobacterales > Enterobacteriaceae > Klebsiella > Klebsiella sp. w6. The sequence goes on along the minus strand of NZ_CP136907.1, from coordinate 1,865,725 downwards.
TTTTTTCAGGAGCGTAATAGTACCCTAAATTTTCACAGATAAAAAAACCTGCCGTCGCAGGTTTTTTTATCTACCCTACTGGCGGCGGAACTTCTCCTGCCGCTTTGCTCAGGCTCACATTCTTGATGGCAGTGACAACATGAATACCGCGATCTCTTCCAGAGACGAACGTGCTTTTTCAGCGCCTGCGCTGCTGGTGGCCGGTGCTTTTTTTATGGAGTTTCTCGACGGGACGGTGATCGCCACCGCGCTGCCCGATATGGCGAAAGATTTTGGCGTCACCGCGGTCGAGCTGAATATCGGCATCAGCGCCTATCTGATCACCCTCGCGGTACTGATCCCGGCCAGCGGTTGGATCGCCGATCGCTTCGGCGCCCGCGCTATTTTTACCCTCGCCCTGGCGATCTTTACCCTTGCCTCGGTCTTCTGCGGCCTCTCCACCGAGGTGCATACTTTTGTCGCCATGCGTATCCTGCAGGGGATCGGAGGCGCGCTGATGGTCCCCGTCGGTCGCCTGGCGGTACTGCGAACCACGCCGAAACACCTGCTGATCAAAGCCATCGCTACCCTCACCTGGCCGGCGCTGGTGGCCCCCATTATCGGCCCGCCTTTGGGCGGCTTTATCACCCGCTACGCCAGCTGGCACTGGATCTTCTTTATCAATGTCCCGCTGGGCCTCGCAGCCATCATCCTTGCGCTGCGCATTATCCCTGATATTCGCGAAACGGAACGGCGCTCCTTCGATCTCACCGGCTTTATCACCACCGCAGTCGCGATGGTCAGTCTGGTCACCGCGATGGAACGGCTCGGCGATCGCCAGCCGCAGATTTGGCCGACGCTGGCTCTCGCCGTGCTTGGCTTCGGCTGTCTGACATATGCTATACGCCACTTCCGCCGGGCGACGGCGCCCATGGTTCGTCTCGACGCCCTGCAGGTGCCAACGTTCCGGGTGACGATGTATGGCGGCTCGCTGTTCCGCTCCTCCATCAGCGCGGTCCCCTTTCTGCTGCCGCTGCTGTTTCAGGTAGGGTTCGGCATGGATCCCTTCCACTCCGGCCTGCTGGTGCTGGCGGTGTTTGTCGGCAATTTGACCATCAAACCCGCCACCACGCCGCTGATCCGCTGGCTGGGTTTTCGCCGACTGCTGTTGATCAACGGTGCACTGAACGTCTGTTCACTGCTGGCCTGTGCGCTGCTCACGCCGCAGACGCCGGTCTGGGCCATCATGTTAATCCTTTATCTCGGCGGGGTATTTCGCTCGATCCAGTTTACGGGCGTAAGCACGCTGGCCTTTGCCGATGTCCCCGCCGCGCAGATGAGTGATGCCAATACGCTGTTCAGTACCGCGTCGCAGCTGGCGGTGGGGCTGGGGATCACGCTCGGGGCGATTGGCATTCGCCTGGGCGAGCAGGTCGGCGACTGGCTGCACCTTTCCACGCTGCCGGGGATCAGCTTTCGCCTGTCGTTTGTCTTTATCGCGGTGATCTGTCTGGTAGGGATGATCGACAGCCTGCATCTGGCCAAAACGGCTGGCAGCAGCGTGTCGGAGAAGAAGAAATAATGATGGAAGGGCCAGCGGCGCTGGCCCTGATGACGGTTAACCGACGATCTGGCGAACGAAGGCTTCGATGGCTTTATCCTGACAGTTTTCGAAGAAGCACTGCTGGAAGCGTGGGCCGGATACCGCGGTTTTCACCAGCTCCGGATCGATGGCGCGCAGGGTGTCGAGATAGTTTTCTTTTACCACTGCCGCTTTAACCTGGTTGAGGATCCCGGCATTTCGTACCTGCGGCTCTTTGCGCTCCGGCGGATAGCCTTCGCCGTTGCGGCCGGTAAACGCTTTTTCAAAGATAAAGCGTACATTCAGCTCCGCGCCCCAGCCGAAACCTTTGGCAAACGGCAGCGACAGCGCATTACCATTGTTGATCTGAGCAAACAGGAACGCGTCCGCCGGATCGATACAGTAGCCGCAGACCACGCCCGGGTGAATATTCAGCGACATCAGCGCCCCCTGACCGGTACCGCAGCCGGTGACCACGAAGTCGACCGCTTTCGAATTCAGCAGGATGCTGGCCATGATCCCGAGGTGAATGTAGGTCAGATGATGATCGTGCTCATCGCTCATGCCGACGTTGAACACCGGGAATCCTTTTTCGTCAGCAACGGCGTTAAGCTCCTTAAGGATGATGGCGTTTTTGTTCGCCTGGCTGTTCTCCATCATCAGTGCAATCTTCATGGTTTACTCTCCTGAATGCTGTGCGGGCCTGCCCGCAGAATGTCATTGGCGTTGACTGCACTCTACTACCTGGAAAACAAACTTTCAAATTTTATGAAAAGTTGTTTTAAAAATTACGCAGCGCTTCACACTTTCGCCCTCTCCGCCAGTCCAGTCGCCAGGTCCCCGCCCCCAGGCATGCCCCCCCTCACCTCGCGCGCTCTACCTCGCAGCCCGTTGGCCGGTCATACCATTTTCCACCACAATTAATAATAAATTAAAACCATTCTCATTTATTATTAAATTGCCAATGCGTGTTATTCCCATTAGCATTTTAAATAAAACATTTTTAAATTTACTTTTTGCAAATAATTAAATAACAAATTATAGTGGCAGCCGATAACATCTATTTTTTAATTCCAGGAGCGCGACAATGCTGAAAACGGAAATGATCGACAAACTGAATGAACAGATGAATCTTGAACTTTATTCTTCTCTTCTTTATCAGCAGATGAGCGCCTGGTGCAGTTACCACAGTTTTGAAGGGGCTGCGGCCTTCCTGCGTCGCCATGCCCAGGAAGAGATGACCCATATGCAGCGCCTGTTCGACTACCTGACCGACACCGGTAGCCTGCCGCGCATCAACGCGATCGCCTCCCCGTTTGCCGAATATGCCTCACTGGACGAGCTGTTCCGCCAGACCTATGAGCACGAGCAGCTGATCACGCAAAAAATTAATGAACTGGCGCACGCCGCCATGACCAGTCAGGATTACCCGACCTTTAATTTCCTGCAGTGGTATGTCGCTGAACAGCACGAAGAAGAGAAATTATTTAAATCGGTGATTGATAAACTGACCCTCGTTGGAAAAAGTGGCGAAGGTCTGTACTTTATCGATAAAGAACTGGCGACCCTCGACACACAGAATTAATCTTCCGCGCCGCGACACCCCCGTGTCGCGGCCATTTTAATGCCGGCAAATCTTATTTTCTGCGGTAGTAAAACCTTCCTCTCTGGCAATAAATTTGCCTTTTTTCTCTAAAAACGCCACCAGCTCTGCGGCGCTTAGATTCTCTGCTGAACAGGTGTGAAACCGCGCCTCTTCGCCAAAGCGGCGGCGAATGGCGGCCTCCAGCGAGGCGACCGTCCAGGACTCACCCGAGGCGAGCATCATCTGTAAAACTTCATGACCATGAATAGAAGACATAACCCCTCCTGAAAACCACCAGCTTAGGCCAGCCATGCCATCGGCGCCTTGCGCCAGCGCAGGCTTTCGCACCCTTAAATGCGTAAAGATAAAATTACAGGACTTGTAACCCTCATTTGACGAACGCTGTAATATCCCCTACTCTGCGCGGCATAATTTATTGTTATTAGCTGTAGGGATAGCGAAAAGCGTGAAAAACCGCACTCTGGGCAGTATTTTAATCGTAGCTGGCACCACTATCGGTGCAGGAATGTTGGCGATGCCCTTGGCCGCCGCCGGCGTCGGGTTTGCCGTCACGCTGGGTTTACTTTTCACCTTGTGGGCGTTGATGTGCTATACCGCCCTGTTGCTGCTGGAAGTCTACCAGCACGTGCCTGCCGACATGGGGCTCGGTTCCCTGGCCGCACGCTATCTGGGCCGTTACGGGCAGTGGGTTACCGGGTTCTGCATGCTGTTTCTGCTGTATGCCCTCACGGCGGCCTATATCAGTGGCGCCGGTGAATTGCTCGCCTCCAGCCTCAACCAGTGGCTGGACTGGCAGCTGCCGCCGGCGGCCGGCGTACTTTTGTTTACGGCGCTGGGCGGGGCGGTGGTGTGCATCGGTACCTCGCTGGTCGACTTATTCAATCGCTTCCTGTTCAGCGCCAAAATCATCTTTCTGGTGATTATGCTGGCGCTACTGATGCCGCATATTCATCAGGTCAATCTGTTGACGCTGCCGGTTGAGCAAGGCCTGGCCCTGTCCGCCATTCCGGTGATCTTTACCTCCTTTGGTTTTCACGGCAGTGTGCCGAGCATCGTCAGCTATCTTGGCGGCGATATCCGTAAACTGCGCCGGGTATTTATTATCGGCAGCTTTATTCCGCTGGTGGCTTATATTTTCTGGCAGCTGGCGACGCTGGGGAGTATCAACCCTCCCGCTTTTACCGCTCTGCTGGCCAAAAACGCTGGTCTTAATGGCCTGCTGGAGGCGATCCGCGAAGTGGTGGCGTCGCCGCACGTGGAGCTGGCCGTACACCTGTTTGCCGACCTCGCGCTGGCGACCTCATTCCTCGGCGTCTCGCTCGGCTTGTTTGATTACCTGGCCGATGTGTTTCAACGCAAAAACAGCGTCAGCGGACGTCTGCAGAGCGGCGCGATCACCTTCCTGCCGCCGGTGGCGTTCGCCCTGTTCTATCCCCGCGGTTTTGTTATGGCCCTGGGCTACGCCGGGGTGGCACTCGCCGTGCTGGCCCTGATGTTGCCTGCCCTGCTGGCAATGAAGAGCCGCCGACAACATCCGCAGGCTGCCTGGCGGGTGGTCGGCGGCGCGCCGGCGCTGTGGCTGGTTCTGCTGTGCGGGATCGGTATTGTGGCGATTCAGTTCAGTATCGTCGCCGGACTGCTGCCTGCGGTGGGATAAAAAAAGGGGCCGGCTGGCCCCCTGGTTTTATTTTGCTAAGCAGCACTGCTTATACTTTTTTCCGCTCCCGCACGGGCAGGGATCGTTGCGTCCGACCTTCGCCTCATTTCTGACCGGCTGCGGAACCACCACCGGCAGGGGATTCGCCATCCAGTACTGGTAAAGCGCCAGCGCCGCCGGCGTGATACGCTCGATGCTGTCAATAAACTCATCCGCCGTCAGATTATCCAGCGCGGTAAACTGCGCTTCGCTGCCGTGGAGCGCGATAGCGTCCAGCGCCGGCTTAAGTTCAGCGGGCAGCGTCGACCAGTCGCTCAGCGCTACGCCGCGCAGGTAGCCAAAGCACCACTCTTCGACGATCGTCAGCTCCTGACCTTCCGCTTCGCGGGTGCCAAACAGCGGTTCGAACTGATCGGGATAGGACTCCAGCCGTTCAGCGATGTCGCTCATATGCTGCAGCGTCAGATCGACAAAGCGATCGCGCTCGCGGTCGTTGGCCCAGCGCGGCACATTATCCGCCCCGCCCCAGATCGCCACCAGCCACTGGGCTGGTTCGATATCGGTCGGTGCAGAGAGGATAGCCGTCAGCAGGCCATCCAGTTCAGACACATCCAGAATAGCGCCTTCGGTGGCGTATTTCGCCAGCGTCTCGTCCAGCCATTCCAGTTCGTTTTCGTTTAAAGGTCCGGTATTCATTCACAGGCTCGCATGGTAAAAATCGGGCCTACAGTAGCCGAATTGCCGACAGAAAGCCACCAGGCGCGGCAATCCGCCTTCCCATGCCCATCAGGCCAGGCCGTGCAGCGCCGCCGCCACGTCGCGAATGGCCTCCTCCCCTAACGGCAGCAAGGGGCGGGGAAGGCAGTCAGGGTCGCACAGCCCCAGAATGGCCGCCGCGCTGGCGATTACCCGCAGGCTGCCGCCATAGCGGTCGAAGCATCGCCAGAGCGGGGCCAGCTGCGCATTCAGCGCCGCAACCCGTGCCGCGTCGCCAGAACGAATCGCCCTTACCAGCGCCCCTGAAAGCTGGGGAAAGAGCCCGCCGCAAACCGAGTACCAGACTTGGCAACCGGCCTGCAATCCCGCCGTCGCCAGGGCATCGCCGCTGGCGCCAAGCGTAACGCGGGCAGGAAGATGACGGCGTAGCGTTGCCACCCGCTCACTCGCCTGCGGCTCAGGCAAGCCGGGAATTTTAATCGAAGCGATGGCCGGCAAGGCGGCGATGCGCCCCTGCAGCTCATCCGCCAGCGTGACGTGAGTGGTGCGGGGATTGTCATACAGGCAAACCGGAACCGAGACGTGCCGACAGACCTCTTCGTAGAAGGCAAAGATCTCCTCCGCAGAAAGCGGCTGATAGGACATCATCGGCAGTAATAACGCATCCGCCCCGGCCTGCTGGGCATCCTCCACCAGGCGCAGCACCTCGCTGGTAGCGATGGCGCCGACGCCAACCATCATCGGGATCGACCCAACATGCGCTTTCGCCACCTGCACCACCCGCTTGCGCTGCTCACGATTCAGATACGCGTAGCTGCCGGTCGAGCCTAAGATGCCCAGAGAGTCGACTCCGGTATCGGTAAGACGAGAGAGAATACGGATAAACGCCTTTTCATCAAGATGCTGCTGATGCAGCGGCGTCAGCGGAAATGCGCAAAGCCCTGTGAACATGATGCCTCCGGCAGGCTGGGATAAAAGTCCGGTTGATAGTAGCAAGGAGAGATCGTTTTGTCCTGGGACAAATGAACGATCGCCGCTGAGCGTGATGGATTCATTCGCCTGCGTGCGATGCTCTCCTCCGGGATATTTTCCCTGTCAGTTCAGGCATCAGGATCCGTAGATTCTGGCGAGCGTCTTCAATAACCGCGTCCTCTGTAGCCGCCCGTATTTCCTCGATTGCCAATATCCTGTCTATTTGACATAATCCCACACGATTTGTATGCCTACCTGTTTTAGCAGCAATAAAATAAAGAAAGACTACAGCTTCAATTGGATAAAAAATGAGATATGACATTAAAGAAAATTACTTAAAAATACATCTAATAAAAACAACCTATAAAACGCTACTCGGTAGACCGGCAGATAGCGATGGTCTGAAAAACCACCTCAACGCCATTGCTAATAAGTCACTTGCAGAATCAGCAGAATTTCTTAACTCATCGCTGATGCATAGCGACGAGTTTATTGCTTTCACGAAATCCAGAATGTCATCTGATAAATTCAGTTACACACCACAAGCGTTAACAGAGAGTGCTCCTGATGATTCAATGCACGTCAAACATATTGTCTCCCTGGGTAGCCATTGTTTAACTTCATGGACATTGAAAAAATTCAACCTGAAAAAGATATCACTGCCTTTTGACTGGCTATTTTCCTGTCCAGCGATGATTATCGACTGCCTGAGGGATGATTTTACCTCATTTTTAGATAAAAATGAGTACAGCTCATTACGTCGCCAGTCGCGAGAACCCGGAGCACACCACAATAAATACAAAGAAAAATATCGTCTGAATGATATATTCACGCATCGCGACCCAAACACCCCTGCTGATTATGAGTATTACGTCCGAGCGGTTAAAAGATTCAGAAACATATTAAAAAGCAAAGAAGGGAAGCTTTTTGTGATTTGCTGTAGAGAGGAAATAGATATAGCAAAGCAACTCCCTGAATTAGTCACTGAACTTTCTCACCACACGACTAATTTCTATCTGTTGGCTTTTGCCTTGCAGAAACCCGCCTATCTTCAACTGGAGCGTATATCTTCGGGTGAAAATTATTCACTATATAGTTTGACACCTGAGTCTGAAGAAAGATTTACCGGAAAATTCTCCTCGCTTACGGATGAGATGGTAATTATATCTAAAGTCCTTTCGTTCAACCTCGAACTCTAGAGACGGTTTCACCTCCGGCCTCTGGCACGCAGAGTATCGATTTGCCTCCCCCTGCCGGTTTGGGGGAGCGAAATCATCCCAACGACATTATTCCACGAGGCGCGACGGTTTAGCCGGGTGCGGTTATCCTGGGGGAAGAGCAAGGTGGACAAGAAAACTAGTATGAAGTGATATTATGAAATGGGTGGTTTTGAAACAAAAAAACCACCCGTAGGTGGTTTCACGACACTGCTTATTGCTTTGATTATTCTGCTTTTATCCCAATGGTACCCGGAGTGGGACTTGAACCCACACAGCGCGAACGCCGAGGGATTTTAAATCCCTTGTGTCTACCGATTCCACCATCCGGGCTCGGGATAGAAAGTGGAGGCGCGTTCCGGAGTCGAACCGGACTAGACGGATTTGCAATCCGCTACATAACCGCTTTGCTAACGCGCCTTTAATACTGAAGCACCCGCTACTGCCGATGCTGTTAATCTGGAGCGGGAAACGAGACTCGAACTCGCGACCCCGACCTTGGCAAGGTCGTGCTCTACCAACTGAGCTATTCCCGCATTATCAAGTTATTTGCTAATCACTTGATTTTGTTATCGTCTGGAAGACTGTGCCGCCGTTCGATGCGTTGCATTCTACTTATCTCTCGCGGTGAGTCAACGGTATTTTTCGCAACTTTGCATCGTTTGCTGAAAATAACGGCGAAACGATCACTGATCAAGCAAATCGCCGCGCGCCGCGTTCAGATACTGCAGCATCGACCACAGCGTCAGCACCGCCGCCACGAGGAAAAGCGCGATCCCGGCCCACTCTACCCATGGATAAGGACGCCACAGCATCCATACCAGGGCGGCCATCTGTGCGGTCGTTTTAACTTTGCCAATCCACGAGACCGCCACGCTGCTGCGTTTCCCCAGCTCAGCCATCCATTCGCGCAGTGCCGAAATAATAATTTCACGCGCGATCATGGTCGCCGCCGGCAGCGTGACCCACCAGGTGTGATAGTGCTCGGCAACCAGCACCATGGCGATAGCCACCATGACTTTATCCGCCACCGGGTCCAGGAAGGCGCCAAACCGGGTGCTCTGATTCCAGCGACGAGCCAGAAAACCATCAAACCAGTCGGTCACGGCGGCGACAAAGAAAATTAACGCGCAGGCAAACGGCGCCCAGCTAAAGGGGAGATAAAACGCCAGCACAAAGAACGGGATCAGGATGACGCGAAACAGAGTAAGCAACGTAGGGATATTAAATTGCATAGTGACGGGTAACTATCTGTTGTAAGTAAAAATTAGCCCTATGTTGCTACAGAGCCCCTAATGTTTCAACGAGTAGAAGATCTTTTCTGCCAGACCGTGAGAGATGCCCGGTACTTTAGCAATTTCCTCGACGCTGGCCTGCTGCAGCCCCTGCAGCCCACCCATATACTTCAGCAGCATCTGGCGACGCTTCGGCCCTACTCCCTCGATAGTCTCAAGCGAGCTGGTGCTCTTCACTTTCGCCCGTTTTTTACGATGTCCGGAAATCGCATGATCGTGCGATTCATCGCGGATGTGCTGGATTACGTGCAGAGCGGGCGAATCCGGCGGCAGGCTAAACCCCTCGCCTTCCGGTTCAAAGAATAACGTTTCCAGGCCGGCTTTACGATCGCTGCCTTTCGCCACGCCCAGCAGCAGCGGATGATGTTTATCCCAGGGAACATCCAGTTCGGCAAACACCGCTTTCGCCTGCGCCAGCTGCCCCTTTCCGCCATCTATCAGGATCACATCCGGAATTTTATTATCATCAATCGCTTTACCATAGCGACGGCGCAGGACCTGATTCATCGCCGCGTAGTCATCGCCAGGGGTGATGCCGGTGATATTATAGCGCCGGTACTCCGCACGCAGCGGACCATTACTGTCAAACACCACGCAGGACGCCACGGTCTGCTCGCCCATCGTATGGCTGATATCAAAGCACTCCATCCGCTTCACGGCCGGCAGTTCCAGCACGGTGGCCAGCGCCTGCAGGCGCTGATGAATGGTCGACTGCTGAGCCAATTTCGTGGTTAACGCCGTCGCGGCGTTGGTGCGCGCCAGCTTAAGGTAACGCGCTCTGTCGCCGCGCGGTTTAGTCTGTACATTGATTCGACGTCCCGCCAGCTCCGACAGCGACTCGGCCAGCAGCGTCTTATCACCAAGGCTGAAGTCGAGCAAAATCTCCCCCGGCAGGGTACGCATCTGGCTACCCTGCAGGTAGAACTGACCGACAAACGTCTCCACGACCTCTCCCAGCTCAGTGCCGCCCGGCACTTTCGGGAAGTAGCTCCGGCTGCCCAGCACTTTGCCCTGGCGGATAAACAGCACATGGACGCAGGCCATTCCGGCCTCAAAGGCGACGCCGATAACGTCAAGATCGTCGCCGGTATTAGAAACAAACTGTTTCTCCGTCACCCGGCGGACCGCTTGAATCTGGTCGCGAATGCGCGCGGCCTCTTCAAACTCCAGACTTTGGCTCGCTTTCTCCATTCTGGCGATGAGCTGGGTCAGGACCTGATCGTCCTTGCCGGCAAGGAACAGCCGTACATACTCAACCTGCTGAGCATACTCTTCTTCGCTGACCAGCCCCGCCACGCACGGCCCCAGACAGCGGCCAATCTGATACTGCAGGCAGGGACGCGAGCGGTTGCGATAGACGCTATTTTCGCACTGGCGAACAGGAAAAATTTTCTGCAGCAGCGCCAGGGTCTCCCGCACGGCATAGCCGTTGGGGAAAGGACCAAAGTACTCGCCTTTCGCATGTTTGGCGCCGCGATGCATCGCCAGACGTGGATGAGTATCACCGCTGAGGAAAATAAAAGGATAAGACTTATCATCGCGCAACAGCACGTTGTAACGCGGCTGGTACAGCTTGATATAGTTGTGCTCCAGCAGCAGCGCTTCCGTCTCGGTGTGAGTGACGGTCACGTCAATCTGCGCAATCAGCGCCACCAGCGCTTCGGTTTTACGCGACGCGAGATTGCTGCGGAAATAGCTGCTGAGCCGCTTTTTCAGATCTTTGGCTTTGCCAACATAGATGACGGTCCCGCCAGCATCATACATCCGATACACACCGGGCTGGCTGGTCACCGTTTTCAGGAAAGCTTTTGCGTCAAAAACATAACTCACTGGCTTGCTAACGACTCCGCATTACACAGGCCATGGCGAATTGCCAGGTGGGTCAGCTCCACATCGCCATGAATGTTTAATTTGCTGAACATTCGGTAGCGATAGCTGTTAACCGTTTTGGGACTCAGATTGAGCTGCTCTGAGATCTCATTCACCTTCTGACCTTTGGTGATCATCAGCATAATCTGCAATTCGCGTTCAGACAAACTGGCAAACGGCGATTCCGTTTTTTCCGGTTCAATCTGACTTAGCGCCATTTGCTGAGCAATATCGGAAGCAATGTAACGTTGTCCGGACGCCACGCAGCGGATCGCATTCACCACTTCCTGCGGTGCAGCCCCCTTGCTAAGATAGCCCGCCGCCCCCGCCTGCATGACCTTGGCAGGTAGAGGATTCTCGGTATGCACGGTGAGCATGATCACTTTCGTGCCCGCCACGGAGCGCGCGATTTTGCGCGTGGCTTCAAGACCACCGATCCCGGGCATGTTCATGTCCATCAGGACGACATCTGCGGAATTAGCCCGGCACCACTTCACGGCGTCCTCGCCGCAACAGGCTTCGCCAGCGACTTTAATCCCTTTTATATCTTCCAGAATGCGTCGTATCCCTGCGCGCACCAGTTCGTGGTCATCAACAAGAAGAACGTTGATCAAAGGAATAATCTCCAGAATGAGGGATAACGCTACTGATACTTTATCTCCCACATATTACCGGGTTTTATTGCTAATTTAAAAGGCAAAAAAATGCCCTCACCTCGATTTGCCGCTCATTTATGGCAATGTCTGTGCACACATAGTGGAAAGTCATTGAGAACAGTCAGTTGCCGTCGTCTTATTTTTTAACAATCCTCATACAGAAAGCACAAAAAACACAACAGATTACGTAGCGCATAAATACGCAGCAAAATATGTAACAAATATTAACGTGCTAAATAGATGGAATAAATTAATGGCGGCCTGGCGGCTATTACGTATTATCCGAAGCACTGAATCATTCACAGCTCAGATGAGAGAACAGAAATTAAGCACTCCTTTTTTTCCCGTCGCTTGTGGTATACTGCGCGGCCTTCACATTGGGTAAGGCGCATTAGCGCAGCGAGTAAACGAGGATATCGATGAGCACACCAGATTTTTCCACTGCAGAAAATAATCAAGAACTGGCGCAGGAAGTCTCCTGCCTGAAAGCGATGATAACGCTGATGCTGCAGGCGATGGGCCAGGCGGATGCGGGTCGCGTGATTATTAAAATGGAAAAGCAGATCGCGCAGATGGAAGATGAGGCTCAGGCTGCCGTATTCTCCAGCACCGTTAAGCAAATTAAACAAGCTTACCGTCAGTAATCCTGTACCGGCTGAAAGTATCCCTGACAGCCGGTGTCACGTCTGGCACGCAGAACGACAGGCGCTCTCAGATTAACCCTGTCGCCACCGCGTAACAGGCTATCTGCGTTTTGTTCGGCGCATTGAATTTCCGTTGCATATTCTTCTGGTGGAAATTCACCGTATTTTCCGAAATAGAAAGAATCATCGCCACCTCCGCCGAGGTCTTCCCTTCCGCGGTCCATTTCAGAATTTCCAGTTCACGGCGGCTGAACTTCATCTCCGGCGGCATGACCATCTCATCTTCCAGACGCAGGAGCGCCAACAAGCTTAGCTCCGTCAGCATGCGCAGGCGCATCTCCAGTTCATCATCAGGATAAGAGCCCGGTAAACGGTTATTCGCGGAGACGGAGAGAAAACCCTGCGCATGGTTGGGCAACGTCAGGCACTGGGTCACCCCTTTTTTCAGACCATGATCGCGGGCGCCGTCCCATAATGCCGCCGCATCGCGAAACAGCCCATCCTCCCATGGCAGATGACCACGCATAAAATTCTCCGGGCGTAATACCGGATCTATCGCGAAATAATTCTCGGCCTGGTAGTGCGACATCCATGCGCGCGGATAGGTCGACTGGAAGGTGACGCGGGGGCGAGTGAAAGGCACCGGGTGGCGTACACAAAGCGTGTAGTAATCATATTCCAGCGCTTCGGTTTCTCGTTGCAGGAGATTATAAACCTCCTCACCAGCGGCCACGGACTGAAATTGATGCAGCATATCCCGCCGCCAGCTGAAAAAATCATTGTCCCTCATAGCTGTGCAAATAACTCCTGATTGATAATCATTATTATAAATACAGAAAACTAACACATAAATCTTATTTATATGTATAAAATATTGTCGGTGTCGCATTTATTAGTCTGAAGGCTTGCCTTTTTCCCGTTCTCAGCGCAGAACCTCGTGCTCACTTTCCCGTCATTTTCTACACCCTACAAGGGGGGATGGGAAGCGGTGTATACGGCCACAGGGAGAAATAGCACAAAGAGGTGACGAGGAGCGTGGCGCGCCGCAGGGAAGACAGGCTGTACGCGGAGGCCCTCCCCCGGGAAAGCCGCCACGTCAGCGCATGGTTTACTGCATCAGAAATTTTTCGAGGAACTGGCGAGTACGCGGCTGCTGCGGGGAGGCGAACAATGCTTTCGCTTCTCCCTGCTCGACAATGCGTCCTTGATCCATAAAGATGGCCCGATCGGCAACGTCGCGGGCGAAACTCATTTCATGGGTCACGATAACCATCGTGCGTTTCTCCTGCGCCAGCTGGCGGATGGTGTTGAGCACCTCCCCCACCAGCTCAGGATCGAGGGCCGAGGTTGGCTCATCAAACAGGATCACGTCCGGACGCATGGCCAGCGCGCGAGCAATAGCCACCCGCTGCTGCTGACCGCCGGAGAGGCGACGAGGATAGCTATTCTCTTTACCGCTGAGACCCACTTTCGCCAGCAGATCGCGCGCCCGCACAATCGACTCCTGCTTATCTTCACCTTTTACGATGACCGGCCCCTCAATAATGTTCTCCAGCACCGTACGGTGGGGAAACAGATTAAAGTTCTGGAAGACAAAGCCGACATGCTGGCGCAGCTGGCGAATGAGTCCTTTCTGCGGCCCCAGGCTGCGACCGGCGTCGATGGTCACATCGCCAACGCGGATGGTGCCGCTCTCCGGTTGCTCCAGCAAGTTGATGCTGCGCAGCAGAGTGGTTTTACCCGAGCCGCTGGGGCCGATGATCGCCACGACTTCCCCTTTCTGTACCTCCAGGTCGATACCGTGGAGCACCGTCTGGCCATGGAATTTCTTCACCAGGCTTTTCACTTCTATCGCACTCATTTCGGATCACGCTCCTGGCGGTTCAGCTGGTTTTCAAAATAGTTCTGCAGCGAGGAGAGGACGGTCGCCATCACCCAGTAGATCAACGAGGCCGCGAGATACATGGTGAAGACCTCAAGGGTTCGCGAGGTGATAAGCTGCGCCTGACGGAACAGCTCTGGCACCTGGATCGTCGCCGCCAGAGAGGTATCTTTGACCAGGCTGATAAAACTGTTGGACAGCGGCGGCAAAGCGACCCGTGCCGCCTGGGGTAAGATGGCCCGGCGCATCGTCTGCCACGGCGTCATGCCGATACTGGCCGCCGCTTCCCATTGCCCTTTGTCGATCGAGGCGATGGCCGCGCGCAGGGTTTCCGCCGCGTAGGCCGCCGTATTGAGCGACAGGCCGATCATCGCCGCCGGAATCGGGTCAAGCTCGATGCCAAACTGCGGCAAGCCGTAGTAGATCATAAACAGCTGGGCGATAAGCGGCGTGCCGCGAAAAATGGAGATATACATGCGCGCCAGCCATTTTACCGGCCAGAGGGGCGACATGCGCATCAGCGCCAGGATAAAGCCCAGCACCAGGCCGAAAAACATCCCGCCAATGCTCAGCTGCAGCGTAAAGACGGCCCCTTTGAGCAGAAAAGGAGCGGAATCGATGACCAGTTGGATACTTTCTTGCATGCTGTCGTTTCTGTATTAAAGGTGAGGATGATAGGCAAACAGCGCCGGCGCCCCGCCGGTATGGACGAACAAAATCGGTCCTTCATCCTTAAAACGCTTCTGCGTAATGCCGTCGATAAGCCCGGCCATCGCTTTGCCGGTATAGACCGGATCGAGCAAAATACCTTCCAGTTGCGCCAGTAGCTTCACGGCGGCCATGCCTTCCTCGTTCGGCGTACCGTAGCCCGGGGCAAAGTAATCATCCCAGAGGGTGATGTCGGCTTTCGCCTGCAGCTCGAGGCTGTTGGCCACGGCCTGCTGCAGCGCCACCACTTTTGGCAGCTGGTCAGCAACAGAGCGCGATACCGTCACGCCAATCAGTTCCGCCTGCGGCATCAGCTGTTCGAGTCCCACTGCCAGCCCGGCATGCGTACCGGCGCTACCGGAAGCCACCACCACCGATGAGATCTCCACCGCGCCTTCACACTGCTGGGCGATTTCCAGCGCGCTTTCCACATAGCCTAACGCCCCGAGCGCATTGGATCCGCCGACCGGGATGACGTAGGGGCGATAGCCCTGCGCCTCGATGCGGGTCGCCAGCTCGTCGAGCTGTTCGGCAGGATTGGTCAGGGCATCGCACATCTCAACCTGGGTATTAAACAGATCCAGCAGCAGGCGGTTGCCATTGCTCAGATAGTTCTCCGCCCCGGTGCCAATGGGGTTTTCCAGTAGCGCCACGCAGTGCAGCCCCAGCTTCGCGGCGACCGCCGCCGTCTGACGCACATGGTTGGACTGGATCGCGCCGGCGGTGATTAAGGTATCTGCCCCTTCCCGCAGCGCATCGGCGGCGAGAAACTCCAGCTTGCGCAGTTTATTGCCTCCCATCGCCAGCGGCGTTGTATCATCGCGTTTGATAAAAATCTCGCGCCCAAGGTGATCGGACAAACGCGGCAGATACTCCAGCGGCGTCGGCGCGCCAATCAATTCCAGACGCGGAAAGCGGGTTAAATTTTGCAGTGACATGGCCCCTCCTGACTCAGTTATGCTTCATTATGCACACAGTTACGCGCTAAATAAAAAAAGGCGCTTCCAGGAGCGCCTTTTTTCACCACTGACCGTTATTTCGTCACGTCAGCGCCAAACCATTTCTCTGACAGCGCCTTCAGGGTGCCATCTTTCTGCATATCCGCGATCGCGGCGTCAATCGCTTTCAGCAGATCGTCGTTGCCTTTGCGCAGCGCCACGCCGGCCTCCTGACGGGAGAATGCTTCACCGGTTACCGCCAGCGTATTGTTAGTTTTCTTCACCAGATCCAGCGCGGCCAGACGGTCAACCAGAATGGCGTCAATACGGCCTACACGCAGATCCTGGTATTTAGTCGGGTCATCATCATAGGTGCGAACATCAACGCCCTGGACGTTCTGACGCAGCCACTCTTCATAGTTAGTGCCCAGCCCGACGCCGACTTTCTTGCCTTTCAGATCCGCCGCGGTTTTAATCGCGCCTTCGTTACCTTTCTTCACCAGCGCCTGCACACCGGAGATAGTGTACGGGGTTGAGAAATCGTATTTCTTCTTACGCTCATCGGAGATAGTGACCTGGTTAATCACTACGTCAATGCGTTTGGAGTCCAGCGAGGCCAGCATACCGTCCCATTTGGTCGGTTTGAGATCGGCTTTCACGCCAAGATGTTTCGCCAGCTCGTTGGCAAACTCCACTTCAAATCCGGTCAGCTTGCCGTCATCGCCCTGGAAGCTGAAAGGAGGATAGGTGCCTTCGAGGCCCACGCGCAGGGTACCGCGCTCTTTAACCTGATTGAGCAGGTTTTCCGCTGCAAAAGTTTTCACGCTAACGCCAGCCATCAAAACAACGGCCATCGCGCCCATCAGCGCCTGACGACCCAGAAGTGCTAATTTCATAGATACCCCGAAGGTTAGGATTTTCCTGTAGTGTAAGGCGCTTAACGGCCCGGCACCAACATCGTTACGCTACATCTTATGCCAATTTATTATATATGATCCCGATTAGGGTATAGCGAAAATCAGGGCTTTCCTCTCCCGTTTTGCGGGATATCTCCCATACTGCAAAGGTCAGCCTGTTGACGTCTGGAGCATGGAAGATGAAAAACCCCACTTTGTTGCAATGTTTTCACTGGTACTACCCCGCCGGCGGCGAGCTATGGCGTGAAGTCGAAGCGCTGGCCCCCAGCCTGAATGAAATCGGCATCAATATGGTCTGGTTGCCGCCCGCCTATAAAGGCGCCTCGGGCGGTTATTCCGTCGGCTATGACACCTATGATCTCTTCGACCTTGGTGAGTTTGATCAAAAGGGTTCAGTCGCCACCAAATATGGCGATAAAGCGCAGCTGCTGGCGGCGATGAAGGCTCTGAAAGAGCATGATATCGCCGTGCTGCTGGATGTGGTGGTGAACCACAAAATGGGCGCCGATGAAAAAGAAACTCTGCAGGTGCAGCGCGTCGATGAGCACGATCGCACCCAGATTGCCGAGGAGATCATTGAGTGTGAGGCATGGACTCGCTATACCTTTCCGGTGCGGGCCGGGCAGTATTCGCAATTTGTCTGGGACTACAAATGCTTTAGCGGTATCGACCACATTGAGAATCCGACGGAAGACGGTGTGTTTAAAATCGTCAACGATTACACCGGTGAAGGCTGGAACGAGCAGGTCGACGATGAGCTTGGCAACTTCGACTACCTGATGGGCGCCAACATTGATTTTCGTAATCACGCCGTTACCGAGGAGATCAAATACTGGGCGCGCTGGGTCATGGAGCAGACCGGCTGCGATGGTTTTCGTCTTGACGCCGTGAAGCATATCCCCGCCTGGTTTTACAAAGCGTGGATCGAGCACGTCCAGGAGGTGGCGCCGCAGCCGCTGTTTATTGTCGCGGAGTATTGGTCCCATGAGGTGGAAAAGCTCCAGCAGTATATCGACCTGGTCGAGGGCAAGACGATGCTGTTCGATGCCCCGCTGCAGATGAAATTTCATGAAGCCTCACGCCAGGGGCGCGATTATGACATGAGCCAGATATTCAGCGGCACGCTGGTGGAAGCCGACCCTTTTCACGCCGTGACGTTGGTGACAAACCACGATACGCAGCCGCTGCAGGCCCTCGAGGCGCCGGTTGAACCCTGGTTCAAGCCGCTGGCCTATGCGCTGATCCTGCTGCGTGAAAATGGTGTGCCGTCGGTCTTTTATGCCGATCTTTTCGGCGCATCCTATGAAGATACCGGCGGCGATGGACAAACCTACGCCATTGAGATGCCCGTTATCGAACAACTGCATGAACTGATCGACGCCCGTCAGCGCTTTGCCCATGGCGTGCAAACGCTGTGGTTCGATCACCCCAACTGTATTGCCTTCAGCCGTAGCGGCACCGACGAGGATCCCGGCTGCGTGGTGGTGATGTCCAATGGCGATGAGGGAGAAAAAACCCTGACTCTGGGCGAGAACTATGGCAATAAACGCTGGCGGGATTTTCTCGGCAACCGGGAAGAGATTGTCGAAACCGACGCTGAGGGTTGCGCGATCTTTACCTGCAACGGGGGTAGCGTGAGCGTGTGGGTGATGGAAGCCGTGCTGTAGTCAGCTGGCGATGTACCTGGCGGGCCGGAACGGGCCCGCCGGAACCTCAGCGCACGGAAGCCGGCGCGCTGACGGCCCCTGTCGTACGCGCTTTGGCCCACGCCTTTTCGCACTCAGGGGTGAGGCGTTCAACGCGAGTCAACGTCATACGATCGTAGGAGAGGGTATTGCCCTCACGCTCGATTGGATAGATATCCAGGGAAGCGGTAACGTTGTAGATCTGGTTATCGCGGTTCATCAGTTTACCCGGCTGCGCGATCACGCGCTGCCACTGGCGGCAGTCGAAGGTATCCCCTTCTTTAGTGACGATCAGGCTGGCGATCGCGTCAGGGCTCATCATTTCACTCTGCGGCCCTTTCGATTGCCAGTAGCCCTCAAGGCCAGCCGGCGCCGGTGCTTTAACGACGTCATCGTAATGATCAACCTGCACACATCCGGCCAGCGCCACCACCATGCCCGCAAAAACTAACTGTTTCATCATTCATCCCACAAGCCGATAAAAAAGTATTGTGGCATTAAAGCGTTAAGCCTTCCACCCCCGCTCCCGGCGGAAAACCGGGCAAAACAGGAACGGGCAGCACCGCCTTCATTTGAAATAAGGAAATTCCGAAAATAAAATAATGTTTGGGGCGTAACCATAGCATCTATGGGCACTTTTTGTTTTTAATCCGCTCACACTACCGGTTCTCGACTTTACTTTAAGAGTTTTCCTGGCAAATTATATGCATAGATGCGGAATAGTTTAACGGAACTAATAGGTTCTTTCGTAAACCTACTATTACTGCTCGCAAGGACTGCTTCGCACAATGCGTGTGAAGAGAATATCGTTACGTGTTGATTGAGGATGGGTCATGTCAACGATGATTATGGATTTGTGCAGTTATACCCGGTTAGGCTTAACGGGTTATCTGACCAGTCGGGGAATAAAAAAACAGGAAATCGTTGAGGTCCATTGCGCGACAGATTTGCAAAAACATTGCGCGTCGTGTTGTCCGGCAGTGGTGTTTCTTAATGAAGACTGCTTCGTGCATGATGATGAAAGTAATGGCATTATTCGCCAGATCATTACGCAAAACCCGGCGACGCTGTTTGTTATCTTTATGTCGCTGGCAAACATTCATTTTGACCGCTATTTGCGGGTACGGAAAAACCTGCTGATCAGTTCGAAATCGATAACGCCAAAAGACCTTGATGTTATTCTGGTTAATTATCTAAAATACAAAAACAGCAGTCTGGGGCAATTAAATTTACCGACGTTGTCGCTGAGTAAAACAGAATCAAATATGCTGCAAATGTGGATGGCCGGGCACGGCACGTCACAAATTTCAACGCAAATGAACATCAAAGCGAAGACGGTATCATCGCATAAAGGCAATATTAAAAAGAAAATACAAACGCACAATAAGCAGGTGATTTACCATATCGTTCGGCTGACCGAAAACGTAACTTCAGGTATTCAGGTGAATCTGCGTTGAAACAGACTGGCGGTAGTACCGCCAGTCCCGTTTTATGAGGCTTCTTTTTCGACGAAGATCCCATCCGGATGCCCTATTTCGTTGAAAAACCAGATCCCTAAAGGATAGTCTTCCAGCGAAACCAGATACATCGTCCCTTCACTAAACGACTCAATTGCCAGCACTACCCCCGATCGACGTGGGCCACCGTCGGTCTTCACCGTGACACGATCGTTCACCTGCATATTCACTCTCCTCTATTTTTCAGCCAGTGTAGAACAAAACCACGCAACTCGCAGCGTCGCGGCCCATGACTGGTGTTTTTTTAGACCGACTATACTTAAAGAGGCTTGAGCGACGCTCAGCGAGGGGGTAATGATGAAGAATCGATTGACTGGCCAGGCCGGAAATGACGTTGATGTCAACGTGGATGCGCTACTGGCAGCGATTAATGAGATTAGCGAAAGTGAAATCCATCGCACTCTGGACGACCCACAGCGCGCCAGCATTGATGGCCGCGGGTCACATACCTGGCGCGAACTGGCGGAGGCATTTGAGCTCGACATTCACGATTTCAGCGCCAGTGAAGTTAACCGCTAACGGCAGGCGAAAAAAATCCCGACTCGCAGGAGTCGGGATCAAACTTGCTAATGCAAGAAGCACTTGAAAATTCGTTACACCGGGAAATCCGATGCGTTAAAACATTATCCTCAATTATTTTGCATGACAAGCGATATTCATGACGCAAATTATTGAGAATGTTAGCGCTTTGCTTTGAGCAGGGCTGCAGGGCTGATGCGAGAAGGCTTCGCCGCAAACCGGTTTCATTCGATAGCGCGATCCCCGTCGAACACTTTAAGAAAAATCTCATTTTGCCTGATTCGGGCGAAACGTTTTGCTCACGCTTCGCTGCGAAAACAGACCTGATTGCGGCCGTTCTGCTTTGCCAGATAGAGACGACGATCGGCCACCGACTGTAAGGCTTCAAACTGATACTCCCCCTGCTCTTCGCTGGTACTGACCCCCAGTGAGGCACTGACCCGCAGCGTCACATTGTTATGTAAAAAGACCTCCCGGCCCTGAATTCGCAGGCGTAGCCGCTCTGCCACCGCCACCGCGTCCTGTAGTGTGGTATTCGGCAGCACGACACAAAACTCCTCCCCGCCCACGCGGCCCAGCAAGTCACCCTCACGAACGGTGCTGGCAAGGGTACTGGCCACCGTCGACAGCACTCTGTCACCCGCCTGATGGCCATAGCGATCGTTGATGCGCTTGAAGTGATCCAGATCGAGCTGGATCACCGACAGCGGCCGTCCACTGCGCTGGCAGGCGCTGGCTACCGCCATCGCCTGTTCAAACAGCGCCCCGCGATTGAGCAGACGGGTTAAGGCATCATGCCATGCCTGCCATTCAAGGGAGGTTTGCAGGACGCTCATATTGCGGACCATGCGGCGGATCACCAGCCAGGAGAGCAACAGCATCAAGGTGAAGAGGACCCACATCAGGGTCAGGGCGATGGTGATGGTGCCAAAATTGCCCCGCACGCCTTCCCGCAGGGTGTGGATCCGCAGCAACACGCCGTCAAAATTGCGCAGTTTGGCCCAGCTGATATAGCGCGTCAGCAAGCGCAGCCCCCCCTGGTTATCATGGACAAACGCGCGGCTGAGCAGTTCCTGTTCCCTGGGGGACAATAGCGTCAGGACATTCCCCGGCGCGGAAGAGGCCAGCAGGTTCAAATGGCTATCATAAAGCTGGTACTCCCCCTCCTGCCCGCCCTGCATGGCGCTGACCAAAAACGCTTTTATTTCACTGACCGAGAAATCCATCGCCAGCACCCCGCGCCAGTAACCGGCGAAATCCAGCGGTATCGAAGCGGTGACCACCTGCTCTTCCAGCTGCGGGTCATCGTCAGGAAAGGTTTGCCAGATAACGCCCCGCCCCGGATTATTCCGCTGGCTCTGTCGGGTAAACCAGAGGGCGCTGATGGCTTGCGAATAGTGGGTCATCACCTGCGACTCGTCCCGCAGCGGCAGGGTCGAGGTGAAAAAGCCGCTGCGAGAGATATACTGCATCCGCTCGGCGAAATCGCGGTCATGTTGCGTCAGATTCAACAGATACCCCAGCTCCAGCGTCGCCATCAACTCATCAGCCGCGAGCGGATCGTCCTTCAGCAGTATAGGGTTGTTACCGACGACGCTCCCCGAGACGCCAAACACCGGCAGCGTACGACGATTCGGCAGCGCTACTCGCCAGGCCTCCTGGTGACGCTGGCTCAGATAGCGCTGACTGGCACTACGCAATACGTCGATATCGAGCGGCTGCTCAAGGGCAGACTGCATGCCGTGGCGAAAAAACATCATCCGGTCAATATTGAACTGCAGCAACCCATCCATTTCATGGGCGACATTAGCCAGATTATTACGCTGGTTGGCCACATAGGCCTCTTCCAGGACGTTGATTTCACGCCAGATCAGTAACGTGGAGAAAAAAAGCACCACAATAAAACAAACGTTAACCACATGCGCCGGGCGAGTCAGGTGGCGGAGCTTGTTTATCTTCAACCGAAGTGGCTTATCCATCATTATCTCGCAGTACGTTGCGCAAACCTGACGACATCAGCGCCCCAGCTGGTGTCTACGCCGGGCGCGCTTTTAGCGTAGACGACGCAGCGCCGTCACGCTGCGTGCAGCCACTCTACTTCACTGACCGGCGCAGACTGCTCACCACTTTCACGCCCGCCAGCACCACTGCGCCAATGATAAAACCCAGCACCAGGTTGGCAATGACCGGCAGCAGGGAAGCCAATATCCCGCCCAGCCCCGCGCTCCAGTGCGCAATGGCATGATGCAGTGGCGCAATGCCGTGAACCACAATCCCGCCGCCGACAAGGAACATCGCCAGCGTCCCAACGATGGAGAGCACTTTCATCAGCCAGGGGGCTACCACTAACAATCCTTTGCCCAGCCATTGCGCCAGCGCAGCGCGTTTCTCTGCCAGCCAGTAGCCCATGTCGTCCAGCTTAACGATCACCCCCACCAGGCCATAGACCCCGATGGTGACCAGAATCGCGATCCCCGAGAGGATCAGGATCTGATTGAGCAGCGGCGCTTCCGCCACAATGCCGAGGGTGATGGCGACAATTTCCGCGGACAAAATAAAATCGGTGCGAATCGCCCCTTTCACTTTGTCACGCTCAAAGGCCAGCGGGTCACGTTCCGCCAGCGCCTGAAGACGCTGCTGCCGTTGCGCAGGGTCCTCCTTGTGCTTACGCGCCTCCAGGCTGTGAAGGACCTTCTCCACCCCTTCAAAACAGAGGAATGCGCCTCCCAGCATCAGCAACGGCGTAATCGCCCAGGGGATAAAAGCACTGATCAATAGCGCCAGCGGCACGAGGATCACTTTATTAATGAACGAACCTTTCGCCACGCCCCAGACGACCGGCAGTTCACGATTCGCTCGCACGCCGGTCACCTGCTGAGCATTGAGCGACAGATCGTCGCCCAATACCCCGGCTGTTTTTTTCGCCGCCAGCTTGCCCATCACGGAAATATCGTCCAGCAGCGTGGCGATATCATCGAGTAATGTTAAAAGACTACTTCCTGCCAAAATAATTTCCTTCTCTTTTCATCAATGTCTCCCTCGAGTATGCGTTAAAAAACGGCCGGTGCCCAAGGTACAATTAGTCAATATAAATTTAACAAACTCGGGCAAATTAAGCGCTCGCCAGCGCGATAGTTTTCACGTTTACTATATGTCCCCTTTCTATCTCTGCACCGTCGTGAGGAAGTATGTCTACCCGTCAGCTGTTACCGCTTATCGGGGCGCTGTTTGCGCTGTATATCATTTGGGGCTCTACCTATTTTGCCATCGCCGTCGGCGTCGCCAGCTGGCCGCCGCTGATGATGGCCGGTATTCGCTTTCTCTCTGCCGGCGTGCTACTGCTGGGCTGGCTGCTGGCCACCGGCCATAAGCTGCCAGCCCGCCGGCCGCTGCTTAACGCCGCGCTGATCGGGGTCTTGCTGCTTGCCGTCGGCAACGGCTTCGTCACTCTCGCCGAACATCAGCACGTTCCGTCAGGGATCGCGGCGGTGATGGTCGCCACCGTGCCGCTGTTCACGCTATGTTTCAGCCGCTTTTTCGGCATCGCCACCCGTAAACTGGAGTGGCTGGGCATTGCCATTGGCCTGGCAGGTATCGTCATGCTCAACAGCGGTGGCAACCTGAACGGCAACCCCTGGGGCGCGCTGCTGATCCTGATTGGTTCGCTAAGCTGGGCGTTCGGCTCGGTTTACGGGTCGCGGATTGAGCTGCCGACCGGCATGATGGCGGGAGCTATCGAGATGCTCGCCGCCGGGATCGTCCTGCTGGTCTCGTCATGGCTGACCGGTGAGACGTTAACCCATGTCCCCTCGTGGTCCGGGATCGCCGCCCTGGCCTACCTGGCTATCTTTGGCTCGCTAATCGCCATCAACGCCTACATGTTTTTGATCCGCAACGTCACCCCGGCGGTAGCCACCAGCTATGCCTATGTTAACCCGGTGGTGGCCGTCTTGCTCGGCACCGGGTTTGGCGGTGAAAGCCTGTCGCTCATTGAATGGCTGGCGCTGGCAGTGATTATTTTCGCCGTAGTGCTGGTGACGCTGGGAAAATATCTCTTCCCCGCCCGCAGCGAAGCTACTCCTTGCAAGGCGGCGAAGTAAACGCCAGCTCGCGGATCCCCTGCGTATCGATCTGCGCGTCGTGCCCGGCGCCGCAGATCCACTCTTCCAGACGCTCGGTGAGCGCCTCATCATTTAGTTTCAACCGGCCGCGCAGGGCGCATTCCCAGATGATAAGCACCCGCCAGCCCTGCTCAGCCAGCTGTTGCCGGTCGCGGGCGTCACGCGCCACGTTGCCAGCGATTTTATCCAGCCAGAAAGCCGTCCGGGTGGCCGGCACCTTAAACAGATAACAGTCATGGTGATGCCAGAAACAGCCGTGAGTAAAGATAACGCAGCGGTAGTCGGGTAAGGCGAAATCGGGGCGTCCTGGCAGCGCGCGATCCTGGGCGACAAAGGTGAATCCCGCCCCGGTCAGCAGCGTCGCTATCCGCTTTTCAATCGCCGTATCGCGCGTGGCGATAGCCCGCATATTTTTACTGCGCGTGGCTTTATCGTGAACATCCGCCATCGTTATCATCCGCTTCGCGACGCGCCACCGCCTGGGCGATACGCGGCGCCAGGAGCTTCGCCACCGCGGCGAAGACCGGAACCACCACCGAGTTGCCGAACTGACGATAGGCTTGGGTATCCGACACTGGAATGCGGAACCGTGAACCCTGGGGCGATTCAAAGCCCATCAGCCGGGCGCATTCGCGCGGCGTCAACCGGCGAGGCCGCCGCTGTTGGTTCTGTGGATCGTCAAAATGCTGCTCGCCCAACGGCCGGTCCCAGCCGCGGTCGACGAGAATTTCGGCACCGTCTTTATAGTAGCGGGCAGAGAGTGTTCGAGCCACGCTGTGGGGATTACCGGGGTCTACCAGGCCATAACCAAAGCCATTACCCCGCGCCTGATGCTTGCGGGCATAACGATAGAGATATTTCCACAACACCGGCGTAAGGATAAATTTGGCATCCACCGTCGGCTCCAGCAGCTCGCCAAACGTCGGCCGCACCGCCGGATAGAGCGCAGCGATATCGCGCAGCGTAAATCCTTCATGCAGCTGCAGGTCGCGGCGGAAACCCACCAGCACGATGCGCTCCCGGTGCTGTGGTAAGAAATGGCGCCCGTCGATGACCTTAGGGTCATCCGGCCCGGTATGCCCGGCATCGGCCACCTCATACCCTAGCTCATCCAGCGTCTGCATGATGATGCGGAAGGTGCGTCCCTGATCGTGGCTTTTGAGGTTTTTGACATTCTCCAGCACAAAAATCGCCGGCTGACGCGCGGCGATAATTCTCACGACATCAAAAAATAGCGTCCCCTGGGTTTCGCAGGCAAAGCCGTGCGCGCGCCCCATGGCATTTTTTTTGGAGACGCCAGCGAGTGAGAAAGGCTGGCAGGGAAAGCCGGCCAGTAAGACATCATGCTGAGGAATCGTCTCGCGGATATGCTGCGCCGCTTCTTCATCGCTGACATCGGGGCGGTGGCTGAGCGTGGCATCGCGGATATCTTCATTAAAACGATGCTGTTGCGGATCACAGTACCAGTTGGCCTTGTAGGTACGCACCGCGTGCTTGTTCCACTCGCTGGTAAAGACGCACTGCCCGCCGATGGCTTCAAAACCGTTGCGGATCCCGCCGATACCGGCAAACAAATCGACAAAGCGGAACGCATAATGCGGGTGATGAGCTGGCGGCGCCGGCAGCAGCGTCGCCAGATGGGCGATCTCCTGCGGACGCAAACGCCCCGCCGCGCGGGAGAGCGCCGCCACGCGCTTGAGGATCGCCGCGCTCCAGTGCTGTTCGCCGACGCTTACCAGTTCGGCGACCAGCGTTTTCACATCATAGATCGTCATCAGCTGACGCAGCAGCGCCTGAGCCTCTTCCCCGGCCTGCTCAGCCAGCGGCAACGACCTGTTTTCCTTAATTAACTTTTGCGGCATATCCTCAACCAGCGCGGACGATTTTTGCAGAGAGTACCATAAATCACCGGTCGGTTGACGCCTGCGGTGCAAAGCGGCGTAAAACCGCTTCATCCAGCGCCAGCGGCTCCCCCTGCAGCTCCGCGCTAAGCTTGGCCATAAATTCGACGAGGAAGCGGGCATTGTGCTGCGCCATCTCTTTTCCTCTGGTCGTCTGCATGGTCTCCGGCAGGCGCAGGAGTTTGCACTGGAAATGGTCAAGGGCATATCTGCGGTCATCCAGCGCCCGCCGGTCAGCAAATGGATCTTCAGCATCAAACAAGATGGTATTCAGGGCGCCGGCGACGGCGAAGACGCGCGCCAGACCAATCGCCCCCAGCGACTCAAGACGGTCGGCATCCTGGACGATTTTCGCCTCCAGCGTGCGTGGCGGGATCGCCGCGCTGAAGCTGTGCGCCTCGATGGCATGGCTGACCGCCGCGTAACGCTCCACGGGAAAATCGGCAAAAGAGGACTGTAGGATCGCGAGGGTTTTCTCGGCGGCCATCATCGAGGAACGGCTTCGCTCCGGATGATTCTTCGGCAAGCTGACGATGTCATGAAAATAGCAGGCCGTGAGGAGTACCAGTCGGTCGACCTCCTCCCCGGCGGCCAACAGGGTAGCCGTGGCCCAGACGCGACGGAAATGGGACAGATCGTGTGCGGCATCATCCTGCGCGTGGTGCGTCAGTATCCAGTGCTCATATCGTTGCTGCCAGTCAACCAGGTTCATAGGCTTTCCTTTATGTGAAGGTCAGCCTCGAGCATAGCAACTTTACCGCTGATGATCCCGCTCGCCGCGAGACGGCCGGGTATACCAGACAACCGCCCCGAGGATCGCGCCAATGCCCGCAAGGACTAACATCCCCAACAGCGCACCAAGCCATTTTCCCGCTGTGGTTCCCAAATCGCCCTCCACGCTGGCGCCGGGAACGCTGTGAATTTTTCCGACCACCCACCAGTAACGCACGATGACCCAGACACAATATCCGCAAAAAGCATACAACGCCCATAACGCGAGCTTCCCTCCGGGGCTGCGTTTTGCCTGCTCTTCCATCTCATTCCTCTCCGTGACACAACACACTACCGCCACTCAAAACGTGACAAGCATCACATTATACCGCCAACCTGTGCAGCAGGCAGCAGTTTCATCCCCATCTTCTACGTCAACCTGCGACTTATGCTGCCGGTGAGCGGGCGCTGAAGTGTTTTATTTATTCTTCGCCCCATGCAAAAAATTTATTCCGGCGCGGGAGGTCGCGTGTTGCATTGATAATCTATTGATTATTTTTGCCGGCCAAAAAGCAATTTTCGTGATGAATGATGCCTTGATGTTAATTCATATAACTCATTTCATTAAGTTAACAAAATCAATCAAACCAAGTCATATCCCATTGCTATATAACAAAATAATACTCCACCAAAAATTATTCATAAATAATATAAAGAACCAAATTGAAATAAATTGAAATGTTTTATATTATTTATTTACATCTTTTATTTTAAATAAAAATGAACTTAGTCGTTAGTATCTGATAGTCATTCCGGAGGGATTGTCATAATTCATAGAAATTATTATTAAAAGGGAATATATAATGAAAAGAAAAGTACTGGCACTCATGGTACCGGCATTATTAATGGCCAATGCCGTTAATGCCGCGGAAATCTATAACAACAACGGCAACAAACTGGACCTTTACGGAAAAGTCGACGGCCTGCACTACTTCTCTGACGACACTTCAGAGGATGGCGATCAGACCTATGCTCGCTTTGGTATAAAAGGCGAAACGCAGATCGCTTCCGAGTTAACCGGCTACGGTCAGTGGGAATACAACATTCAGGCAAATACCACTGAAAAAGAAGGCGCAAACTCCTGGACCCGTCTGGCCTTCGCTGGTCTGAAGTTTGCCGACTACGGCTCACTGGACTACGGTCGTAACTACGGCGTGGTGTACGACATTGAATCCTGGACCGATATGCTGCCGGAATTCGGCGGCGATACCTACACCCAGACCGACGTTTACATGACCGGCCGTACCAACGGCGTGGCAACCTACCGTAACAGCGACTTCTTCGGCCTCGTCGACGGTCTGCATTTCGCTCTGCAGTATCAGGGTAATAATGAAAACGCCGGTTCTGGCGAAGGCACTAATAACGGCGGCAAACGTAAACTGGCGCGGGAAAATGGCGACGGTTTCGGTATCTCCAGCTACTACGATCTTGATATGGGGATCAGCGTAGGGGCAGCGTATTCGTCTTCTGACCGTACCCATAACCAGCTGGCAGAGGCTCGTAGCAGCCAGCGCTACGCCAATGGCGATAAAGCTGACGCCTGGACCGTCGGCGCGAAATATGACGCCAACAACATCTATCTGGCCGCCATGTATGCTGAAACCCGCAACATGACCTTCTACGGCAACGATAGTTTTGGTGGGATTGCCAACAAAACGCAGAACTTCGAAGTGGTCGCGCAGTATCAGTTTGACGACTTTAATTTACCGCTGCGTCCGTCTGTCGCCTATCTGCAGTCGAAGGGTAAAGATCTCTACACCTATTCTCGCTACGGCGACAAGGATCTGGTCAAGTATGTCGACGTGGGCATGACCTACTACTTCAACAAAAATATGTCCACCTATGTGGATTACAAAATCAACCTGCTGGATGAAGACGACCGCTTCTACAAAAACAGCGGTATCGCGACCGATGACATCGTCGCCCTCGGCCTGGTCTATCAGTTCTGATCCCCGTCAAAGCCCGCGTTCAGCGGGCTTTTTTATGTTCCCGCTCCGTTGAGATCACTCTTTTCGACATTGCCGCTTTCCAGGCGTACCTTCCCTCTTTATGATGCGTTTAAGCTCGTTCGGGCAAAAAGCGGCGATAAGGTCCTAAAAGGATAAAGCGCGCTACCGCGTCTCTACGCTGAAACCAGGACGATGATGATGGCGATACCCCAGCGCAGGCGTTATACCTGAAGCTAACGGTGTGATTGAAGGGGAATGGTCATTAAGAGAAAAGTGGCGGAGAGAGGGGGATTTGAACCCCCGGTAGAGTTGCCTCTACTCCGGTTTTCGAGACCGGTCCGTTCAGCCGCTCCGGCATCTCTCCGCTGTTGTGGTTGCTATAATGCCAGGATCTTTGGCATTTTAATAGCTCCCGTTTCGGTAATCGTGTTCAAGTGACGACTTTGCGAGCAATATGATGTTTAAATGGCCCTGGAAAGCAGATGATGAGTCCGGCAACGCAGAGATGCCCTGGGAGCAAGCGCTTGCCATTCCGGTTTTAGCCCATCTTTCTCCCACTGAGCAGCGCAAGCTTACTCAGTTGGCTGCCCGTTTCTTACAGCAAAAACGTCTGGTGGCGCTGCAGGGGCTGGAGCTCACCCCGCTGCATCAGGCACGCATTGCCCTGCTCTTTTGTCTGCCAGTGCTTGAGCTGGGAATAGAGTGGCTGGACGGTTTCCATGAAGTGCTGATCTACCCAGCCCCGTTCGTCGTGGATGATGAATGGGAAGATGATATTGGTCTGGTCCATAACCAGCGGGTGGTGCAATCGGGACAAAGCTGGCAGCAGGGGCCTGTAGTGCTGAACTGGCTGGATATTCAGGACTCCTTTGATGCGTCAGGCTTTAACCTCGTGGTGCACGAGGTGGCGCATAAGCTGGATGCGAGGAATGGCGATCGGGCCAGCGGCGTGCCGCTTATCCCATTACGCGAGGTTGCCGGCTGGGAGCACGATCTCCACGCGGCAATGAACAATATTCAGGATGAGATAGACCTGGTGGGGGAAAGCGCCGCCAGCATTGACGCCTATGCCGCCACCGACCCCGCGGAGTGCTTTGCCGTCCTCTCGGAATATTTTTTCAGCGCGCCCGAGTTGTTCGCGCCCCGCTTCCCCGCCCTGTGGCAGCGTTTTTGCCACTTCTACCAGCAGGATCCGCTGCAGCGGATACGTGAGAATGGCCTGCAGGATGAAGACAATCGGCGCATTGTTCACTAAAACAACGCCTTGGGCTAAATTTAGCCAGTTGAATCAGCAAGTTAATTTTAGTGTTGACACAAAAATGCGAGGCCAGTAGTATGCGCCTCGTTCACACGATTCCTCTGTAGTTCAGTCGGTAGAACGGCGGACTGTTAATCCGTATGTCACTGGTTCGAGTCCAGTCAGAGGAGCCAAATTTAAAAAAGCCTGCTTTCGAGCAGGCTTTTTGCTTTTTAGCTTCCGTCAGGTCTGCCTCAGTTCTGTCCGGCCCAGCCGCATAAGAGCTAGCGGCGCATCAGCGCCTCCTGCCAGCGTCGCGTCAGATAGTTATGTTCATCCATCACCGAATTCCATACCGCAATATGTCCCATCCGCTGCTCGTAGCTTCCACCATCCCGACGCTCACCCGCAGGAATAAGCGGCGCGCCAGAGGCATCGAGGAGTAATTCAGCTGCCGGTTTTCCTGCATACCAATAGTCCCATTCGGCCTGAGACAGACAAGCGCGGCTCCGCTGAGGGTTTGAAATATAATACCCCTGCCGGGCCATTACTGCGCCGGGCCAACCAGACTGCCACCAGTTAAGGTAATCATAAGCCGCTTCTTTTACCTTCCCAGTCACGCAGCGAGACAGCGACATGCCGCCATACCACGCCCGATAGCCTTCACGCGGGCGCGCCATTTTATAGCCTCGCTGATGGAAATGGTGCCGGAAATAGATGGGAGCCCATAAGCTCTGGACCTCAACGCATCGATTATCGATTAAATCGCATGCCTGCTCCTGGGACGACCAGAATGCGGCAAAGTGTCCCTGGCGATTAAGATGGGCTAATCCTTGTGTCAAAACATCGATCTCTTCCAACGTCAAATTGCCAATATCGGCAAACTGCGCCATCCCCGCGCCCTGCATGGCCAGAGCGGCATCGATCCCTCCCATAGCTGCATCCTCCTGCAGGGCGACCGCGCCAGTAAGCGCGCTATGCAGTAACCATCCCCAACTCTCTTCTTCCTGCTGAAGCGCCTCGGGAAGACGGTCGACATGATAAGCAAAGCTATCGGCATTATGCGTCAATGGCAGCATGCTGATGAGATCGCTCGGCTGGCTGCTTAAATGGCGATCCCGTTGAACGTACAAGCGCTGGGACGGTACGCTGCCATCGGCCACAACGCCGTTCAGGGTGCCCTGCTTCGCCAGTTCGTTCACCTCGTCCCAATATTTCAGCCGCTTCACCTCCAGCGGCTGAATAGCACGGGCCGGCCAGACAAAATCGATATTATGAAACCACTGGTCATAGAGATCGTAACTGTCAGGCTGCATAACCGCGATGCGCTGGGCATCTTCCACGCTATGCAGCAGGTATTCGATCTTAATCCCCAGCTCCTGCTCAGCGCGAACACGCAATATCTCCAGTAATGTCACCGACGTGCCCAACACCCGAAGCGTTAATGGAGGAGAAATAATCGCCGCAGAACTCATCCCTTCAGGACTCCTGTAATACTTGCATAAAGCGGCTAAAGGCCTGCTGCAAGCGATGCGCCTCCAGTCCACGTAAGATAAATACCAACGTTGAATGGCTTAAGGCTCCAGGCCAGTCATCCAAATGCACCGGAGGATGCAACGTGTGCTGTACACCATGAATAACCACCGGAGTCTCACTGTCGCTTACACGCAAAATGCCTTTCATTCTCAGCACCGCGTTACCATGGCAATGTAATAGCATGGATAACCAGATAGCAAAAGCGGGCCAGTTTAACGACTGCTCAAGCGAAATCACGCATGTTTCTGTCGTGGGATGCGCCCCGCCATCGCGCTTTGGCACCAACGAAAACGTGTTGTCAGCACATGACCCTAACCAGCGGAAACGCTGTTCATAAGAGCCGCGAAATACTTCACTTCGGAACAGCCAGTCCGGGGTATCCTGCGCCAGCCGCGTAGTGCTCACTTCCGCCAGCGGATTAAGCTGACGCAGCCACTGCTCGAGCGTCACCGTCTCCTCGGGGGCAATGCGATCGCTTTTACTCACCAGCAGTTTGTCCGCCGCCGTCACCTGCGCAAGCCACTCGGGCTGAAGATCGGCTTGACGGTGGGCATGTTCCGCATCGACGAGTGTGACCAGCGTCCCTGGCGTGAAATGGCTCTGCAACTGACGATCGTGGAGAAGTGTCGATAAGATGGGAGCCGGATCGGCCAGCCCGCTGGTTTCCAGAACAACGTAGCGAAACGCCGGGATCAGGCCGCGCGCCCGCCGTTCATAAAGCGCCAGCAGAGCGGCCTGCAATTCCCCACGAATCTGACAGCATACGCAACCGCTCGGCAATAACACAGTATCCGGCGCGACTGCGTGAAGCAGATGATGGTCGATCCCCACCTCGCCAAACTCATTCACCAGCAGAGCAATATCGTTCACGTCCTGCCGGGCGAGCCAGTTTTTCAGCAGCGTTGTTTTACCGCTACCCAGGAACCCGCTCAGCACATGGAGGGGTAATTTCTCTTCAGCAGGCATCGTTTTCCCCTTTGGCCTCAAGCGATGCTAACCAGGCATCATCGAGCGGATCGATCGCCTGATGCAGCATGTTCTCGGCTTCTTTCCACAACCGATCCAGGGAGTGGACCAGCACCTGTTGTCCCGTCGGGCTGGCCAGCAGCCATTGACCATGAAACTCCGTCAGCGAGAGGCGCCAGGGCTTCAGCGTACGGTTTAGTAATGCCAGCTGCCGCAGACGCAGCTGGCGTAGGGGAATATCCTGCCGCAGCGGATCGCTCCACTGCGGCCCGTTATCAAGCAGGCCGCACACTCCGCACATCATCCACTCCTCAAGGCATCACATCACCCGAATTTGGCCCTAGCGTCTGGCCAACGAACAGGTTACCCCCAGGCTCGCTGGCCAGCAGCAGCGCCACCGGCGCCACTTCTTCTGCTCGCCCAAAGCGCCCCAGCGGCAGCTCCGCCGTTTTGGCCGTTTTCCACGCCTGGTGAATACCCTCAATAAGCGGGGTTTCAATCGGTCCTGGGGCGATAGCGTTAACCAGCACATTTCGGCTGGAGACTTCCAGCGCCAGAGATTTCGTCAGGCCGATCACGCCAGCCTTAGCGGCCGCATAGTGACACAGCTCTGCCCCACCTTTGATGCCCAGTTGGGAAGCGATATTGATAATGCGTCCCCAGCGTTGGCTTAACATCACTGGCAGAGCTCGCTGGCAGGCCAGAAACACGCTGCGCAGATCGACGGCCATCATGGTTTCCCACATATCCAGAGTGATATCGGTGCAGGGAGCCTGGGTAAGCATACCTGCATTGTTGACCAGCACGTCAATCCCTTCATAGTGCCCCAGGCAGGCATCCACGCCAGCCGTTGCCCCGTCGACCTCGCCGACATCAGCCACCACGCCATAGCAATGCGCCCCAATTAACCGACAACGCTGTACCACCCCTTCCAGTTTATTACGGTCCCGGTCGGTGAGTATCAGTCGAGCCCCTTCGCCGGCAAAAAGCAGTGCGATAGCCTCGCCGATACCACTTGCCGCGCCCGTCACAACACAACGTCTGTTTTGCAACTGCATAGTGGCTCCTTAATCCGGCCAGCGGACGGTCAAACCACCGTCGACAATAAGGCTTTGCCCGGTCAGATAGCGGCTTTCGTCGCTGGTGAGAAAAGCCACTACGCGAGCGATATCATCCGGACAGCCAACCCGTCCCAGTGGAATCGATCTGGCTGCTTTTGCCAGCCCCTCCGGCCCCAGAGAGTTCTGCTTATCCAGCGACTGTGGGGTTTCAATCAATCCGGGGATCACGGCGTTGCAGCGAATACCTCGCGGTGCAAGCTCAACGGCCAGTGAGCGACAAATCCCTGGGACTGCGGCTTTCGCCGCCGCGTAGTGGGCGTGCTCCTGCCAGCCATAGACGCCCCCGGCAATCGATGAGATTGCGACCAAACTCCCACCGCTGATCAGTCGTGGCGTAGCCGCCCGGAAACACCGCATCACGCCGGTGAGGTCCACATTAAGCATTTCGTTCCAGCGGTCGTCGTTCATCTCTTCAATAGACGCGCAGCGTAAGATCCCCGCATTGGCGATGACATAATCAAGACGGCCATAATGAGCGACGCCTTGCGCTATAAACGTATCAACCGACGCCGTATCGGCGACATTCAGCGGCAGCCAGAGTGCATCGCCACCAGCCTCCTCAACCTGTGCAGCAGCGACAGTAGGGTCATGCGGATCGTCCGGGTAGTAACCGGCGATCACCCGTATTCCGCGGCGGGCATACAGGGTGGCCAGCGCCAGACCAATGCCGCTTGCCGCACCACTGATTGCCGCTACTCGCTGACTGATGTTTGTGGTTTCCATCATCGCTCCTTACGCCTGAGGTTGTGTGTTAACGGTCTTGTTCATCCCTGACGCGCGCTGGACATCGCCACGCGCCAGCCACATCACCACACCTGAGATAAAGCAGGGTATGGCGCCAAACCACAGCGCAGCATCCTGCCAGTGCCCTCCATGGCTTAACACTGCGGTGGTACCAACGCTGGCGATGATCGCCCCGACCGGTCCCATCGCGCCAATCAACGCCCCTGCCGTAGCACGGATGGCGGTAGGAAAGCTTTCACTAATGAAAAACAGCGCTGCAGCGTAGGGACCAATCAGGAAGAACAAACCAATACTGTAGAGCGTGACGATAGTGGCAAAGTTGTCCGGGCAGTAGAGCATGCCAGCAAACGCCACCCCCCCCAGCATCCAGCCGACCGCGATAGTATTACGACGCCCAATCCGGTCACCCAGCCAGCCATGGGCCAGGTAACCGCAATAGCCCACCAGATTGGACAGGATTAAGATAAGCAACGAGTTGTTAAAAGAAACATCATGGGTTTTGGTGATGACCGTCGTACCGAGCACGCTAAAAATCTGAATGGCAAACCAGTTGATCAGTACCGCCGCCCCCAGTACCAGGGTGGCGCGCAGCGATGTGCCTCGAAACGCTGCGGCAATTCCACCGCGGTGATGTTCCTCCCATGAAATCTGATAATCCTGGGCTACCTGACGGGCTTCGGCGACCTGCCCTTGTTCACGCAAATGTTGGATTTTCTTTTGTACCTGGAATTGAGGTGTTTCTTTAAGTTTTAGCGCCAGCACAGCGATAACCAGTGAGGGTAATGCTGCAAAAATGAAGCTGCCCTGCCAGCCGATGATGGGCATTAAAATGGCGGTCAGCGCTGAAGCGACTAGTGCACCGACCGGCCAACCACCTTGCACAAGACTGTAGACAAACCCTTTACGTTTATTGAGTTTTGGATCGTCGAGCGCGGTATACAGTTCTGATAAATAGGTAGCGTTCACCGTTTGTTCCGCGTAGCCCAACCCCGCGACAGAGCGAATGGCCGTCAGCGCCCCTTTCCCCCATGCACCGCCCACAGCGGTCAATAATGAGCACAACGCGGCACCGCCAACGGTAATGACAATCCCCATCCGGCGTCCCAGACGATCGACCAGCGGACCAATCGCCAGCGCAATCACTGCGCCGCCAACCGCCACCCAGGTGGCGATTTCCGCTTGCTCTACCTCATCCCAGCCAAAATGGAGACCGATTTCCGGCAATAATGTGCCAAAAAGGATGAAATCGTAGACAGCGAAAACCCAGGCAAAAAAGGCAATCCAGGTGGCAAATTTCACATCCTTGATGGTTAACTGCTGCGGCTGCCAGCCGTTTACGGAAGTTTTGTTAAAAATGCTCATAGCGTAATCCCTCTGTCAGGGGGTAAATGACATTATGCCGAGCGCGGTTTGCGCGCTTTAAAATCATCTGCAATTTCGTCAAAGGTCACGAAGCGAACGCCATCGTGGCTACGGATGTACTGAATCAGGCGTTCAAGCATCAACAACACCTGAGGACGGCCGGAAACATCGGGATGGATAGTCATGGTGAAGACGGCGTACTCATTTTCGCGATAGACCCAGTCGAACTGGTCGCGCCACATCTCCTCCAGATGACGAGGGTTAACGAAGCCATGGCTATTAGGGGATTTTTTGATAAACATCATCGGTGGTAGATCGTCGAGGTACCAGTTGGCTGGAATTTCAACCAGATCCGTCTCCTGTCCGCGCTGCAATGGTTTCATCCACGCATCGGGATGCTTGCTGTAGTCGATTTTTGTCCAGCTGTCGCCAACCCTGACATAGTACGGATGGAAGTCGTTGTGCATCAGACTGTGGTCGTATTTAATGCCCTTTTTTAACAGCAGCTCGTTAGTCACATTGCTAAACTCCCACCACGGCGCCACATACCCGGTCGGGCGTTTACCGGCTAACTGCGTCACCAGTTCGATGCTACGATCCAGCACCGCTTCCTCCTGGGCAGGCGTCATGGCAATCGGGTTCTCATGGCTATAACCATGGATCCCCACCTCATGTCCTGCCTCCACAACCGCTTTCATCTGCTCCGGAAAGGTTTCTATCGAATGCCCGGGAATAAACCACGTCGTACGTAATTGCTGCTCCGCGAACAGTTTCAGCAGCCGCGGCGCGCCCACTTCCCCGGCAAATAAGCCGCGTGAAATATCATCCGGAGAATCTTCGCCACCGTATGACCCCAGCCAGCCGGCAACGGCATCAACGTCCACACCAAATGCGCAAAGGATTTCTTTGGCCATGTTTATTTTCCTTTTGAGTTGAGGGATAACGAATTAGCGCCATCACCTTTGGAAGGCGCCAGCAGATGCGCTACCGCACAGGCAGCGCTTAAAAGCGAGCGATCTTCACCGTTCGGTGAAGAGAAAAGCAGACTGGTATACAGGCCGTTCGCGGTCGTACCGCTTGGCACAGCGAGACCGGGCATATCCAGTAAACTGCCTGGCATGGTTAAGCGCAGCGTGGCGCTATTGGCGAAGGCAAATGCCTCGGCATCCGCCTGCAAGGGCGCCAGCCGCGGCGCGGTATGCGCGACCGTTGGTGTCACCAAAATCGCGCCATTGAGTTCTTCAGCCAGTGCCTGCTGCCAGATCGGACGTAGACGCAAAAAGGTGGTGAGCACCGCCGGATCAATCGTGCCGGAGGCCAGCAGTCGGCGGCGAATGAGGGGATCCATCGCTGTTGCTGCCGGTGACGCCAGCAGAGAGGCATGTAACTGAAAGGCTTCAATCGCCCCTGGCCAGCCATGGTGAGCAATCCAGGTAAGTGCTTCATGTAAGGCTGGCAGGCGCCGATATTCAACAACGACGCCTGACGCCGCTAATCGGGACAGCAACGAAGCACTGTTGTCACGGACGCTAATATCAGCGGCATTGAGAATTTCCGGATCGACAATTAACCGTGACACCGTCGACGACGACGTCTCCTCGCCACAGAGAATGACATCAAGGGCGTAAGCATCACGGACGCTGCGACAAAGAGGCCCGAGCGTATCGAGAGACGCCGCCAGGGGAAACACTCCGCTCGCGTCATAGCGATGACGGCTGGCGCGAAAACCGATCACTCCGCTAAACGCAGCAGGGATGCGCACGGAACCCGCGGTGTCCGTTCCTATTGCAATGCAGGCCACCCCTTGAGCAACCGCTCGCGCCGCGCCGCTGGAAGAGCCGCCAGGAACATGTTCCTCGCCATCGGTTGCCAGTAATGCCGGCGTGGTAAACGTTGGGTTAATACCCAGACCGGAAAAGGCAAACTCACTCAGATTGGTTTTGCCGATAGTCACCATTCCCGCCTGCGTCAGGCGCGCCACCATTCCGGCATCGTGTGTCGCGAGAGGCGCATCCAGGCGGGTTGCGGATCCTGCAGTGGTTCGGGTCCCGGCGATATCGAATAAATCTTTCCAGCAGACCGGAATACCATCCAATGGGCTCAGCGGCGCGCCCTCGCGCCAGCGCTGCGTCGAGGCGGCAGCCTCCTGACGGGCGCGTTCGGGAGTCAGCGTAATAAAAATCCCCTGGGTCTCTTTGGCCGCCGTCAGGCAGGCTTCCGTAAACGCAAGTGGCGAAAGCTGACCTCTGGCAAACAACGCCGCAATGGCACAGGCATCAATCTGGCCCCGCTGAAATTGCAGGCGAATCGTATTCGCGTTCATATCACCCTTAAATGTATATTTAAATAAAAATCCATTTAAACATAGCAAAACAAGTGCCAGAATAATGACAACAAAGTGTCTAAAATGTGATCATATCGTATTAATTTTGTTTTATTGCAGTAATTTCAAGAAGATACAAGTGGGTAGGGTAATGAGATAACAAGTGTAGAAGAGCATCATGAACAGGAGTTATAAATGTATATTTTATGTAATGATCCATTAATGGGCAGCCTGCACTACCGCGGTGCTAATGATGGGGGTTGGTATGACACCGCTCAGGATGTGATAAGGTAAGTTTGATGAGGTAAGGATCGAAAATATGGTCATGCAGACAAACCCTTCGCATGCGGCAACGGAAGATACCGCCGCTGCGCGCTATGAAGTTATTCGTCAGTTTTTACGTCATATTCTGGTTGCCCAGCGAGTGCCAAAGGGGCTGGTACTTCTGGAGGGTCCGTTAGCACAACTATTCGGTACCAGCCGGGTGCCGGTGCGTCGGGCGCTCAGCCTGTTACATGAAGAAGGGTTAATTACCCGCTTCGAGGGGCGTGGCTTTATCGTGGCACAGCCTGACGAAGAGGTCGAGCCATTGCGCCTCGCCCTGACCAGGGAGCTCTTCGGCCTTGATGAACAGCAGCCATTGGTGGATACCCGCACCAGTGGTGAAAAGGTGCTGGAGAACCTGCAGGTTGTACTCTCAACAGCCATGGTATTTGGCTGTTACTCGGTGAATGAGCAAAAAGCGGCACAATATTATAATGTTAGCCGCTCGGTAATCCGTGAAAGTCTAATGCGTTTGCGCGACAAGGGACTGGTAGAAAAAGAGCCTTACTCACAGTGGTTGACCGGCCCGCTTACCGCGCGCGAAATCGCCGATCACTTCGAGATCCGCGCCAGCCTCGAACCCGCAGCGTTGTGCAAGGCTGGACCTCACCTTTCGTCGGCGTGGCTGGCGTCCATGCTGCAAAAGACGCAAGGTTATAAAGGTCGACAATTGACTGCCGCGGAACTGGAGTTACTGGAAGAAGATCTTCACATCCGCTGCCTCGAGCCCGCAGGTAATAAGCTGATGATGCAGATCCTGCGCCAGCATCAGTCTCCTTTCATCATCACGCGTATCTTCTATGATTTACTGGCCATTCCGGTAGAAACCGCCACCCTGGAAGAACACGCTCTGGTGTATGACATGTTGCTGAAAGGAAACTGGGCGCTGGCGGCCGCCTGCCTGAAAGATCACCTTGAACGCGCGCAATCCCGGACCCTTCAGCGCTTAAAAGTGCTTTCCGTGCTGCCTGTCCCCGACTTACCCAACTTTATGGAAGCGAACTAAGCAGAGGGCGGTCAGCCCGCCAGGGACAGCCAGTCGTTCGACACTTACAAACTCCCCTGCACCGCTGCAGCGCTGATATTCACCGGCATGCCGGAGCGGCGCTGCAGGGTTTGCTCGGCCTGTGAAGGACTCACTCCCGGCCCCTGAGTAAACTCGCGTAGCGCCGAGGTCATCGGCAAGGGGACTTTTCTGTCGGATTCAAATTCCGCCCGATTGCGCGACAGCGGCTCGTGCACCTCCAGCCAATGGCTGCCGTCCGGCTCCACGGTGTACTTCACCGGCTGATCGATTAGCTGGACGCGCGTCCCCACCGGTACGTTATCAAACAGGAATTTAATATCGTCATTGCGCAGGCGAATGCACCCCTGGCTGACGCGCAGCCCAATGCCAAAGTTAGCGTTGGTGCCGTGGATGGCGTACAGCCTGCCGATGTAGATCGCATACAGCCCCATCGGATTATCAGGCCCGGGCGGCACCAGCGCCGGCAGGGTTTTGCCCTCTTTCGCATACTCGCGCCGGGTATTGGCGGTCGGAACCCAGGTCGGTCCCTCCTGCTTGCGCTCTACCGCCGTCACCCAGTTACGCGGGGTTTCGCGTCCGGCCTGGCCAATGCCAATTGGCAGCACTTCCACACTATTGCCCAGCGGCGGGTAATAATAGAGACGCATTTCGGCGACGTTGATGACGATCCCTTCGCGCACGGTGTCAGGCAGGATCAACTGTTGCGGAATAATCAGCGTCGAACCGGAGTGCGGCAAATAAACATCAACGCCGGGGTTGGCCTCCAGCATATTGCTCAACCCCTGGCCGTACTGGGCAGCAAAACTTTCCAGCGGTTGGGTGTTGTTCTCCGGCACGGCGATGGTAAATGCGCTGCCCACCAGACGACTTCCCTCCGGTGGCAGCGGATAACTGACGGCCAGCGCGCCGTGGCTGGCGAGCAGCATCAGCGCAGAACAAAGTAATTTCACACGCCGCATCGTCATTTTCCCTTCCTCAGTCGCGACTCTCGTGTGTGAATTATAGCGTTATTTCCTCGCCTCGATCCGCTGACCGCGATGGCTTAAATCTGATAGTCGATAGCGGCCTCTTCCGGCTCCATCGCCTGACGCTTAATTTCATCCAGCGACAGTCCGGCATTGCACAGTTCGATAAAGCGCCAGACGTAGTTACGCTGCAGCTGGCCCCGCTTCAACCCCAGCCACACGGTATTGGCATCGAACAGATGGCGAGTATCGAGACGCGTAAAGGTGTCCGCTTCCCGGGCATCTCCGGACTGCTCGGCAACCAGCCCGACGCCCAGCCCCAGCTCGACATAGGTCTTGATGACATCGGAATCCTGGGCGCTCAGCACGATATCCGGCATCAACCCCTTGCGGTTGAAGGCCTCATCGATTCGCGAACGGCCAGTGATCCCCTGGCGGTAGGTGATTAACGGCCAGCGGGCTATTGCCTCAAGCGTCAGAGGAGAAACCTGCGTCAAAGGATGATCCTTCGGCACCAGCAGGCTGTGATGCCAGCGGAACCAGGGGAAAGCCGCCAGCGTCGGGTCGTTGCTCAGGCGCTCGCTGGCGATACCGATATCCGCCCCGCCGTTATGCAGCAGCGCTTCGATTTCCTGCGGGGTGCCCTGCACCAGCTCGACGCGAACATCTGAGAACAGCTCGCGGAAGGCTTTAATCACCGGCGGCAAGCTGTAGCGCGCCTGGGTGTGGGTGGTGGCGATGGTTAAGACGCCGGAGGCATCATTGGTAAAGAGATCCGCCAGCCGCCGGACGTTGCTGGCTTCATTGAGGATGCGCTCGGCAATGGATAACAGCGCTTTACCCGGCTCGGTCATGCCTAACAGGCGCTTACCGCGACGGATAAAGATCTCAATCCCCAGCTCCTCTTCCAGTTCCCGGATATGGCGGCTGACGCCTGACTGCGAGGTATAGAGCATATTCGCGACTTCCGTCAGGTTGTAATCCTGACGGGCCGCCTCACGGATAATTTTCAGTTGCTGGAAGTTCACCCTTTCCTCCGGGCCAATGGACTTAACGTATCTGCTATTGTTAAAGTCTGTTGTCCCAGGTAACAAATAATAAAAACCAGCAACTTATTCCTTAAGAGAATATAGCCTAACTAACCAGCTGCAGTTCACGGTTCTCCAGCGACGGGCGGCTCACCAGAGACAGCAGGATCTCTTTCACCGCCTGCGCCTGCGGCGACAGACTACCGCGTGCCGACATATTCAGCGACAGCGACAGGCTCATCGACGGCGTGCTAATCCGCGCCATCCAGCCGTTTGCCGCGCCGCACAGGGAGCGGGCAGCGGATTCCGGCAGGACCGTCGCCCCCATGCCGCTGGCGATAGCCGCGGTCAGGGTGGTAATGGATTCGATCTCGCCGATAATTTTCGCCGACAGACGACGCAGGGTGAACGCCTCGGTGACCCGCGCCCGTACCGCGCTGTAATCCCGCGGCAGGAACAGGTTCATCTCCGCCACCGCCGTGAGATCCACGCTCTGTCCCGGGCAGTCGCGGGTACCCACCAGATAGAGGTCCTCTTTCAGCAGCGGCTGGCTGACGATACCGGCCACTGGCGAACGCTCATACAGCACCGCCATATCCAGCTGACCCGCCAGCAGCTTGTCATTCAGCGCAGTGCCGCTGCTCTCCTGCAGATAGACCATCACCTCGGGCAACTCATTACGCACCGTCTGCAGCAACGGCATAGTAATGGCAGAAGCCGCCGTGCCCGGCGCCAGGCCAATCGAGACCTGACCACGCAGCGTCTGGCCGACGTTATTGACCGCCAGTTGCGCCTGCTCACACTGGCGCAGGATGGTTCGCGCATGGGTGTAGAGAATTTTACCGGCTTCTGTTGGCGTGACCCCTCGCTTGGTGCGTATCAGCAACTGCTGGTCCATTTCACCTTCCAGGGTCGCGACCTGCTGGCTCAGGGCCGGTTGTGCGATGTGCAAGACTTCAGCGGCCTGGGTCAGACTGCCGATATCGACGATTTTCACAAAATATTTCAGTCGTCTTAAGTTCATTTTGCCTCCTGTAAGGAACGCCAGCGTCAACGCTGGAAGTATGATGCAACTGGTTCTGCAATTTGCTTGCCAGCTTTTCAATTGCGCTGCCGCTGCCCGCCAGAGGCCGTGTTATAAGGGATAGTGATAACAATCCAGCTTTTATTTGCCCGGTAAGCAGATTGTGGTATGCCCCATTAGGGGTATTTTTGCACCGCAACGGTGCGCAATGGTGAAAAAAGCACCACCCAGCCAGGGGTTGTTGAAATTGTCAGCAGTTGAACGCAATTCTTTGAATCAGGCTTTGACAAGGCCGGATGGCATCGTTAATATGCGCCCCGTTCACACGATTCCTCTGTAGTTCAGTCGGTAGAACGGCGGACTGTTAATCCGTATGTCACTGGTTCGAGTCCAGTCAGAGGAGCCAAATTTAAAAAAGCCTGCTTTCGAGCAGGCTTTTTGCTTTTCGGTTTTCATGCGGCCTTACGCGGTTTACGGCGTCATTGCCGCGCGGCAAATCGGGCAACCTGTTCGGCGAGAAAATCGATTTCCTGCGGCGTGTTATAAAAAGCCAGCGAAGGCCGGACGGTACTCTCATAGCCCAAACGACGCAGGATCGGTTGCGCACAGTGATGCCCGGACCGCACAGCGATGCCAACCTGACTGAGATAGCGCCCCACGGCTTCATTTTCATGCCCCGCCAGCACAAAAGACAAGACGCTGGTTTTGTTCGCCGCGGTGCCGACCAACGTCAGGCCCGGAATAGCCGACAGCTTCGCTATCCCATACTCCAGTAAGGCATGCTCATACTGCGCAATATTTTCGATCCCCAGTGAGGTCACATAGTCGATGGCCGCCCCCAGCCCAACGGCATCGGCAATATTGCCCGTTCCCGCTTCAAATTTATTCGGCGAAGGCTGATAGCGCGTCAGCTCAAAGGTCACGTCGGCAATCATGTTCCCGCCGCCCTGATACGGGCGCGCCGCTTCCAGTACCTCCTGCTTGCCATAGACGACGCCGATCCCGGTAGGTCCAAAAATTTTATGCCCGGAGAAGACAAAGAAATCGGCATCCAGCGCCGTGACGTTGGTCGGGATATGTGAGATAGACTGCGCGCCGTCGATGGCGATACGCACGCCAAAACGATGGGCGATCTGTACCAGTTCCTGAACCGGCGTCACGGTCCCCAGGGCGTTGGAAACGTGAGTGGCGGACACAAAACGGGTTTTATCGTTGAATAACCGAATATACTCCTCGACGATCAGCTGTCCGTGCTCATCAACCGGCGCAACGCGGATCGTCGCGCCCGTCTCCTGCGCAATAAGTTGCCACGGCACAATGTTGGCGTGATGCTCAAGCTGCGTGAGGATAATTTCATCCCCAGGGCGTAGCAGCGGCTTCACGTAGCTGTGAGCGATAAGATTGAGTCCCTCCGTGGTGCCGCGCACAAAGATAATATTCTCCGGGCCGCGGGCGCCAATAAAACGCGATACTTTCTCTCGCGCGGCTTCATAAGCATCGGTGGAACGAGCGGCAAGCGTATGCGCCGCCCGATGAACGTTCGAGTTTTCGTGCAAATAATAATGGCTGATGCGATCGATAACCTGCTTCGGGCGCTGGGTCGTCGCGGCATTATCCAGCCACACCAGCGGATGCCCCTCCACCTGTTCGGCAAGGATCGGAAAATCTGCACGGATCCGCTCAACCGGGATCTGCCCAACCCGCGCCGCTGGCGCAGGCCGGGAGCCGAAAGCAGGCAATGTTGCAAACCCGCGAGGGGTGATATCCGCCCTGCTCTCCTGGCCCAGTGGCACCACCCGCGGCGCGTAGGCCGTCTCCACTCCGCGCGGACGGGCGGGCGTATCGCTCAGCAACCCTTGCAGATCCCGCGCGTCGGGCAGACCATAATCGCGTGCAGAGGGGACGTCATCCGCCTCGCCGGGCCATCCGCCCGGCGCAAAAGGAAGCGTGAATAAATTACTCGTAGTCATAATATTCACCCACTTCAACATCTTCCAGCACAGCAATGGCATCATCGGCCAGGATCGCGGCGGA
This sequence comes from Klebsiella sp. w6, assembly GCF_033100215.1. Lineage (NCBI taxonomy): Bacteria > Pseudomonadati > Pseudomonadota > Gammaproteobacteria > Enterobacterales > Enterobacteriaceae > Klebsiella > Klebsiella sp. w6. Next base: position 1,820,932 of record NZ_CP136907.1, on the reverse strand, counting down.
GCAATAAAGTGAGAGTAAATAAGAGGCCACGCCGTTATCATCGATCCCGCGGAAGCGCACCGACAGCCCGCGAGACTGCTCGTTTGGCAGCCCTTCCTGATAAAGCCCCAGCACGCCGCGTTTACTTTCCCCGGAGCGAATCAGCAGAATATTGGTTTTCCCGCCCTGGCTTTTTGGGTTCTTCAGTCCGTCGACAAACAGTTTATCGGAAGGGATCAGCGGAATACCGCGCCACAGAATAAAAGTCCCGCCATGCAGGTTCACGGTGACCGGCGGCACACCGCGTCGCGTGGCTTCACGCTGAAAGGCGGCAATGGCCCGCGGATGGGCGAGGAAGAAGGAAGGCTCTTTCCACACTTTTGACAACAACTCATCCAGATCATCCGGCGTCGGGCGGCCGTTGCGGGTCTGAATGCGCTGCGAGTCATCAATATTTTTCAGCAGTCCATATTCATCATTATTAATAAGCTGGCTTTCCTGGCGTTCACGCAGGCTTTCGATCGCCAGCGCAATTTGCTCTGACGCCTGGTCATAGGGCGAACTGTAGAGATCGGCAATTTTGGTATCAACGTTAATAATGGTCGAGATCGAATCCAGCTGATATTCACGCGGTGTGGTCTGATACTCAATATAGCCCTGCGGTATCTCTACGCGCGAAGGATCCTGGCTGCATAATACGTCCAGCGGCGTCTCCCCCTCCACGACCTTGTTGACGCGATAAATGCCCGACTCCAGCCCTTTATAATCGAGAAAACGACTGACCCAGCGCGGAGTAATTGCCGCAAATTGCGGCGCCGTTTTGGTCACATTCGCTAACTGATACGCGGCTTCACGCCCCAGTGCATTAATGCTTTTTTGTTCTGCCATGATAAGTCCTTAGTGTTTGAAAGAGTGGAGCTGAAGGTTAGTACTGCGGTAAACGGGTATCGACATCCCGCGCCCAGGCGTTTAGGCCATCTTTTAAATTCATCACGCGCCCCTGATAACCTGCGCGCTGGAGTGCCCGAATGGCGAAAATACTGCGCTGCCCTATCTTGCACAGAAACACCGCATCGACCGTCGGATCGAATTCATCGATACGTCTGACTATCTGGCCCAGCGGCATCACTTTGGCCTGCGGAAATTTTGCGATCGCTCTTTCGTGGGGCTCACGAATGTCGATCAGTTGCAGGGGTTTTCCCTCCTCTATCCACGCATGAAGCTCAAGCGCCGTGACGCTTTCAATGGGTGCTTCTGACTCATCAGGTTTCAGCCCGCAAAACTCCTCATAGTCGATGAGCGCATGGATCGACGGATGCTCACCGCAGACCGGACAGCCGGGGTCCCTCTCCAGCCGCAGTTCACGTTGCTTCATCTGCCACACATCGAAGAGCAGCAGACGGCCGATCAGGCTCTCGCTGCCGCCGACGATAAGCTTGATGGCTTCCGCGGCCTGAATAGTGCCAATAATGCCCGGCAACACACCGACCACGCCGCCTTCCGCGCAGGAGGGCACCAGCCCCGGCGGCGGTGGCTCGGGATAAAGGCAGCGGTAGCAGGGCCCTTGCCCGGCATAAAAAACGCTGGCCTGCCCTTCAAACTGGAAGATGGAGCCGTAGACCAGCGGCTTACCCAGTAACACGCAGGCATCGTTGATCAGATACCGGGTGGGATAATTGTCCGTGCCGTCGACCACCAGGTCGTATTCGCGGATGATCTCGAGCGCGTTTTTACTACTCAGGGTGGTGTTATAGGTTTCCACCTGAATCTCGGGGTTAATTGCTTTAATCTTGTCTTTCGCCGAAGCGACTTTGGGGCGGTTAATATCTTTGGTGCTGTGAATAATCTGCCTTTGCAGGTTGGAGATATCGACAAAATCAAAGTCGACAATCCCCAGCTTACCAACCCCCGCCGCGGCCAGATAAAGCGCCACTGGCGCCCCCAACCCGCCGGTGCCAATAAGTAACACGCGGGCGGCCTTCAGACGCTTTTGCCCCTCAAGCCCGACTTCCGGCAGCAGCAAGTGGCGGCTGTAGCGGGCAATCTCAGCATGCGTCAGCTCCGACAGACGGTCGTCCGGGATAATGCTCGGTCTGCTCATATCGCCTTCCCGACGCCACCGGCAATGGCGGGAACCAGCAACACTTCCGCCCCATCGCTAACCGGCGTCTCCAGCCCACCGGTAGTTTTAATATTGTGCTCACCCACATACAGATTGATAAAGCTGCGCAACGCGCCTGCGTCGTCATACAGATGCGGCTGAATGTCCGGATATCGCGCCGCCAGCGCCGCGACCAGTTGCCCAACGGTGTGACCTTCGAGGGTCACCTTCCCCTGACCGTCGGTGAACGCGCGTAGCGCAGTGGGGATCAGTAATGTCGATGCCATAGTGATAATCTCTCCGTGTTTTGCTCTGGTTTCCGGCAACGTTGTGCCTGTTATTCACGTCATGAAACGATGTGCACTTCCTCCTGCAAAAAGCGCAGGCGGTCCTGCGTGAGCCGCCAGCTGGTCAGCGCCCCCGCCTGCCGCTGCGCGACCGCCACGATGATGTAGGCGTAAAACGGCAGGGCATGTTCACGGTCAAATTCCGATGGAATGGCCGGATGATCGGGGTGCGAATGGTAATAGCCGATGACATCCACACCTTCCGCCAGCGCAGCACGCTCCGCCCGCAAGGCGTCGTCGGCGGTGATAACAAAGCGGTGGTACTGCTCTTCCGATTCCCGCGCGTTGACGATGGGGAAAATCGCCGTCACGCGGCCATCGCCCTGCGCAGATAAATGACCAAAAAGCGCACCACAGCATTCATTGGGATAGGTCTTTTCCCCTTCAGCGCCAATCTGTCTGGCGATTTCACGAGTCAATTCAATCATGGGTTTCATTCCAGAAAGGGTCGGTCAAATAGCGGGAGCCCACATCGCACAGCAGCGTGACCACCACCGAACCAGCCGGTAGCGTGCGGGCCAGCCGTGCGGCGGCGGCAACATTGGCGCCAGATGAAATACCGACAAAAATGCCGTCCCGCCGGGCGAGGCGTCGCGCACTCGCATAGGCCTCCTCGGTGGTGACGGAAATCACATCATCAAACAGGGTTTCGTCGAGAATGCCGGGTTTAATACTGCTGCCCATATGCTTAGTCCCTTCAATGCCATGGAATGGCGAAGCGGGCTGAACGGCGAGGGTTTTCACCCGCGGATCCTCAAACTTCAGCCGCCGGGCGGTGCCGACAAAACTGCCTGACGTGCCCATCCCGGCGACAAAATGGGTGACTTGCTTTCCGCTTTGCTCCCAGATCTCTTTCCCGGTGGTCGCGAAATGCGTTTGCGGATTAACGGGGTTGTTATACTGGTCGGGATAAAAATAGCGCTCCGGGTGTGCGGCGACCTGGGCCTGGACTTCAAGATAAGCGCCATCGGAACCTTCAAGCGGATCAGTCTCCACAATCGTGGCGCCATACTGGCGAATTATTTTTTTACGCTCCGGGCTGGTATTCTGCGGGAGATACAGCTGAACGTGATACCCCAGCGCGGCGCCGATCATCGCGTACGCAATTCCGGTATTACCACTGGTCGCATCAATAATAGTTTTATCCGGCGTCAATAACCCCCGCGCAATTCCGTCCAGTACCATCGCTTTTGCCGCGCGGTCTTTCACCGAGCCGCTGGGATTCATAAATTCAGCTTTTGCCAGCAGCGTGACACCCGATAATTCTGCAGAAAAAGAGGGCAAGGCTATTAAAGGCGTCTCGCCAATCGTTTCAAGTAAATTCATAATAATGATCACGCTGCTATTTTAATGGTACGGGAACGATAGGTTTATTTATTCCTGTAATGATTAAATGCCGTCGCCGTCGCTGAAATGCCTCTGCTGAATTCGCGCCTGTTGGACATTACTGTCCGGTGGCACATCACGAGTTAGCCAGATATTTCCTCCGATGCTGGAGCGCGCCCCAATGGTAATTCTCCCGAGGATTGTCGCGCCGGCATAAATCACAACGTCATCTTCAATAATAGGGTGGCGAGGATAATTTTTTTGCAATTGTCCGTCCTCACCGACGAGGAAACGTTTGGCCCCCAGGGTGACGGCTTGATAAATACGTACTCGTTTACCGACGATGGCGGTTTCACCAATGACCACGCCGGTTCCGTGATCGATAAAGAATCCGTCATCAATCTGCGCACCGGGATGAATATCGATTCCGGTCTGGCTATGCGCCTTTTCCGTGATGATGCGCGCCAGCAGCGGAAGGTCGAGCTGATGCAGCTCATGGGCCAGCCGATAGTGCATCACCGCATGAATTCCCGGGTAGCAGAGCAGCACATCATCCATGCTGCGCGCGGAGGGGTCACCCTGATAAGCGGCGAGGATATCACCGTCAAGACGCTGACGAATCACCGGTAAACGGTTGGCAAACTGCTGAACGCGTCTGACCGCCTCCTGCAACAGGACCTCATTTTCCGCCTGCTCATCCGACTGATAATAGAGTTCCAGAAGTGCTTCTTCGGTAAGCCTGTCCAGCGCGGTGCCCAGCAAATGGCCGACGTAATAATCTTCCCCCTCTTTGCGTAAGTCCACGTCGCCTAAGCGCATCGGATAAAGCACTTTTATCAATGTATCCGCGACGGAATTAACGCTTTCCCGGGAAGGTAAACTCCGTTTATTACGATAATTATTCTTCGCGTGCTCATCGCGCCACGCCTGGCGAACGCGACGCAATTCATTGACGACATTATTTAAATGCCAGTTATTTTCTCTTTTCGGCAAGAGATACAATTCACCCGCTTCCGGCATAATAATATCCTTCATAAAAGCAAATCGATAAAATTCTTTTTGGCGTTACCTCACTTTTATGCATTACCCACATTAAAAACAAATAACCTTATTGACTTTAAATAGCTGAAAAGAATAAATAGTTAAAAATCAAGGTATTCTTCCCCCCTCACCTCGCTCAGTCGTGACATCGCGTCCCGCCTGGTCAAGCATTGTAGGCGTCAAACCCCAGTGAGATGGGGAAAAGCAGGTTCCTTGCAATAAGTAGAGCCAGAGGTTTGCTTTCAGAGCAACTCGCCCCATCTGCCACTGTTCGCCAGTCCAGGCCGCCAACATAAAAAAAGCCTGCTTTTCCAGCAGGCTTTGTTTTATACCGCGGCAGAACACCTCTTCCGGAAGGCGAACCAGCCCCTTTCAGCGCTTACGCCCCGGCCCACCGGCCATGTTTGTTAGCGCAAGCTTTCTTCCTTGAGGTCTATCTCCCGCAGCACTTCATAAAAGGTCGTATCACTGATGTTATGGGCGCGCCGCAGCCGGAACAGCTCCTGGCGCTGAGCGATAATGACCTCCCTTTGCATATACTTCTCCAGCCTGGCGCGCTTCGCCAGCTCCAGCCCGACGTCCTGCTCCTCGTCACTGTCGTTATAGTGCAGCCGCCGCTGGTACGTTTCCAGCAGCATATTGCCCGCATCGACCCGCAAAGCCTGCTCATTCGGATCGTCCACCGACTCGTCCAGCAGCGCATTCAGGCGGTTAATCGCCACTTCGGTCATCACCGCACCGATATTGTCTTTCCCGGTGTCATGGGGTAAATCATCGGCCAGATACTGGGTCATGTACGGCAGGCCGACGGCCGCCACGATGAGCGACATCAGGATCACCGCCATTGAGAGAAAGATCAGCAGTTCCCGCCCCGGAAACGGCGAGCCATCCGCCAGCAATACCGGTAGTGTCAGGATACCGGCAAGGGTGACGGAACCTTTTACCCCCGCCAGCGCCATGACGGCCATAATGCTGAATCGCGGACGAATAGTGATAGCCTTGCCCCGGCGCTTGCGGCGGAAAATCGTCAGGGTCATCGACAGCCATACCCAGGCAAAGCGCATCAGGCCAAGCGCCAGGGTGATGGCCACCGCGTACAGCAGCAGATACCAGGGAGACGAGACGCCGGCCTGACTGGCCACCGCAGGAAGCGTTTTCAGCATGCGCGGCAGCTGCTCGCCCAGCATGAGAAAAATCATGCCGTTGAGGGTGGTCTGCAGCATGGTCCACACCGCGCTGCTTTTCATACGCGTCGCCGGCAGTCGGGGACCCGACAGCTGCTCATAGTGCATCGCAATGCCGGCGGCCACCGCAGCAAGAATGCCTGAGACATGGAACGCCTCGGCCAGCAAATAGGCAGCGAAGGGGATAAGCAGGCTTATCAGGATCTGAATTGCCGGCTCCTCGCGGGTGCGCCGCACGAGAAAGTTGTTGCATTTGCCGGTGACCCACACCACCACGAGGCCACTGAGGATCCCCCCAAACGCCATCAGGAAAAACTTCACCACTGCGTCTCCCGGCGAGAAGCTGCCGGTCAGCACCGCGGCGATGGCGAAGTTAAAGGCGACAAGGCCTGAAGCATCGTTTAACAGCGACTCCCCTTCGAGAATATGCGCCATCCTTGAGGGAAGCGGTGAGCTGGCGGTCATTGCCGATACCGCCACCGGATCGGTGGGTGACAGAATAGCCGCGAGGGCGAACCCCGCGGCCACGGTGATAGCCGGGATCAGCCAGTGTATAAACAGACCAATGCCGAGGATCGTCACCATCACCAGGCCTATCGCCAGCGACAGAATCGGCTTCATATCCCTGAAAAAGGCGTCTTTGGGGATCCGCCAGCCATCGAGGAAAAGCAGCGGCGGAATAAACAGCAGCAAAAAGATATGCGGATCGAAATCGACCTGAAATCCGCCGGCGGCCAGCGCAGCGCCTGCAGCGATCTGGATCAGCGGCAGCGGCACCTTAACGGGCAGAAGATGAGACACGAACACGGTCACGACGATGGCCATCATAAAGACCAACACAATAGTAATTAGCGACATTCGCCCCCTCCTCTGACGGCAATACTCATTCTGTACATCACGCTTTTATTCCTTTCCTTGCAGGTGTTGTTTCATCGCCGGATTATTGCTTCAGACGCCGATAATAGAGCTCAGCAATCTCTGTATGATGGCGATGTTATTTAAACTACGGTGCGCCTCATGCCGAACCAGGGGTGACAATGTGTTTTATCGTACCGCCTTTGTCAATCCGCCATCGTCTGCAAATAATTGACAATCCGCGTCTGCGACAGCGCAATGCAGGTATCTCTGGCGCTCGTCTATCCCACCTGATGGTAATCACGGATCAATATATTTTTATATTAGTTCTTCTTATCGTATTTCGAATACGGATATTACCAGGCAACCTAATAGAATTCGCAGAGTAATATTTCTCTGCCGAAAACAACGGTTATCGCCGTACAGTGCCAGAACATGCTTATGCCAGGCCGCCTTCCTGACCCTGGTTTTCGACATCCCTCTCCTCCGCCACGCTGCGCTTGCCCCATCCCGGGTTTGGGCGTACCCTGACCGACAATTAAACCACACGGTCTAAATGATGAATCCCGATACCTCCGCCGTCCTGAAGCCCCGCCGCGGCCGTCCACCCAAGGTCGATCGCCAGTTTGACGATACGCGCCAGGCGCTGATTCGCTCAGGCCTTGAAGTGCTGACCGAAACGGGCTATCTCGCGGCAGGTATCGAGGCCGTTATCAGGAATATCGATGTGCCCAAGGGATCGTTTTATCACTGCTTTAAAAGCAAAGAGGCTTTTGGCCTGGCCGTGCTTAGCGCCTATGGCGACTTTTTTGCGCATAAATTAGATAAATTCCTGCTGGACGACGCCGTGCCGCCGCTGGAACGGATGGCGGCTTTTGTGCGTCATGCCGGCCAGGGGATGGAGAAATACCAGTTTCGCCGCGGCTGCCTGGTGGGCAACCTCCTGCAGGAAGCCCCGCTGTTACCCGACACCTTTCCCGGGCGATTAAAAGCGATTCTGGCGGCATGGGAGTCGCGCGTGGCCCGCTGCCTGCACGAGGCGCAGGCTGTCGGAGCGATCGCCCGCGACGCCTCACCGGACGCGCTGGCCCAGGTCTTCTGGATCGGCTGGGAAGGCGCGGTGATGCGCGCCAGGCTGTGCCAGTCTGCCGCACCGCTTGACCAGTACTGGGAATTTTTTGCGCACAGTATGACACCAAAAACACCTGCACAGGACGGCGTTAGCGCCGATAACCCCCTTCCGACGAGGAATACTCTGTCATGAAAGCATTAGTTCTGGACCAGATCGACAACCGCACCGTCGCCGCCGTCAAAGCGATCGACCTGCCCGCCCTTGCCGAAGGCGACGTTCGGGTCGCTATCGACTGGTCGAGTCTCAACTATAAAGATGCCCTGGCGATCACCGGCAAAGGCAAAATCATCCGTCAGTTCCCGATGGTGCCTGGCATCGATTTTGCGGGACGGGTGAGTGAAAGCCGCGATCCGCGCTTTGTTCCCGGTCAGGACGTGATCCTGACCGGTTGGGGCGTAGGCGAAAACCACTGGGGTGGCCTGGCCACCGAAGCCTGCGTCAAAGGCGACTGGCTGGTTGCCCAGCCGGCGGCGCTCAGCGCGCGCCAGGCGATGATCATCGGCACCGCCGGCTTTACCGCAATGCTGTGCGTTGATGCCCTCGTCAATGCGGGCGTCACTCCGGAAAGCGGGGATATCCTGGTTACCGGCGCCAGCGGCGGAGTCGGCAGCACCGCCGTGGTGTTGCTGAAAGCGCTGGGCTACCGGGTGACGGCGGTATCGGGCCGGGAATCGACGCACGATTATCTTCGCCAGCTGGGCGCCGATGCGATCCTGCCGCGCAGCGACTTCGCGGAGACCCGTCCGCTGGAGAAACAGCTGTGGGCGGGCGCGGTGGATACCGTAGGCGGCACGATGCTGGCCAAAGTGCTGGCGCAGACGCAATACCGCGGCTGCGTCGCCGCCTGCGGTCTGGCCGGGGGCTTCGATCTGCCGACCACCGTGATGCCGTTTATTCTGCGCAACGTGCGCCTGCAGGGGGTGGACTCGGTGATGGTGCCGACCGCTGAACGCGACGCCGTCTGGCAGCGTCTGGCCCAGCTCCTGCCGGAAAGCTACTACCAGCAGGCGGCCACCGAAATCACGCTGGAGCAGGCGCCAGCGTATGCCGCAGATTTTCTCAGCAACACGATTCACGGCCGGACGCTGGTCAATATCGGCCAGTAATCCTCTTCTCCCGGCGCCCGTGGGGCGCCGGACTTCGAGAGGATCAAGGCATATCATTTCCTTCCCCACGGGATTATGATGACGCGAACCGATGCCTTTGCGAGTGGTAAAAAAGTAAATGGATGTCATAAGCATCATTATGGCGGCGGGTAAATCATCCGTTGACGTTGCGCTGTATACGCTGTTGCCGATTATGGTGATCATGCTGATCATCATGAAATATCTGGAGGTCCGCGGCATCCTCGATGTGATTGTTCGCTGGGTTGCCCCGCTGCTGAAGCCCTTCGGCTTAACCGGGATGAGCGCCTTCGCCCTGATCCAGATTAACTTTGTCAGCTTTGCCGCCCCGCTTGCGACGTTGTCGATTATGGACAAACGCGGCGTCTCGGACCGGCAAATGACCGCCACGCTGGCCATGGTGTTCGCCATGGGGCAAGGCAACGTCTTTTATCCCCTCACCCCTTTTGGTCTGCACTGGCTGGCCTCGATCGTTATCTCGGTGGTCGGCGGGCTGTGCGCGGCCGCCGTCGCCTGGCACGTCACCGGACGGCGCTTATCGGTCGCCGAGAATCCCCGCGCGGAAGCGCTGCCCAACGCCGAGCAAAACAGCCAGGGCATACTGGCGGTGATCAACAGCGCCGGCTCCGACGCCATCCGCCTGGCGCTCGGCGCAGTCCCGATGCTGATCCTGTCGTTAACCATCGTCGGGCTGCTGCAGGGCGCCGGGGCCATTGACCTGCTACAGCAGGCGCTGAAGCCGGTACTTGGCTGGCTGCATATCCCGCAGAACTTTGTGCTGCCGGCGCTGGTGAAGTGCGTCGCCGGGGGCACCGCCTACTTTGGCGTCATTTCTGAGCTGATCCAGCAGGGCAAAGTGACCGTCAGCCAGGTCAACGCCTCGGCCGGCCTGCTGATCCAGACCTTTGATCTACCCGGTATCGGTATTTTTCTCGGCATCAGCTCACGGTTTGTCCGCCTGTTTCGCTTTGTCGTTCCCGCGGCGATCGTCGGCATCCTGCTGCGTACCGTTCTGCACCTGCTCCTGTTTTAACGCCTCTGCTCTGGCCTGCGCTTTCAGGCAGGCCGTCACCGCCGCCTGCTCGCCGCAGGTGATATGCTCATCGACGCGCGCCAGCATCCACGGAAAGAAAGGATTGGAGGTGACGCGCATTAACGTCTCCAGCCCCACGCTCAGCGTTCCGGTTTCCCCTCGCAGTGAAATGGTGCCCAGGCTGATGCCGTAGCGGTTCTTCTCGTCCGGCTCGCGACCGTACAGCGAGTCGCTCAGGGGAAACGGCACCGCCACATGCGACAGAGAGTACATATCCGCCGGCCAGGCGAGATGCAACGGATAACGATGCTCATCCCGCTCCTGCGCCAGCGTGGTACGGGCGATGGTCTGCAGCGTGTGCGCCGTCGCGTTGGTCACCACCGTAGTGGTATAGGCCCGCGGCGCCGGGGGCAGCAGCGTATTGACTGCCGCATAGAGCGCGGGACGGAACAGGACCCGGAGATCCGCCGCCTGGTTAATGTCGAACACCACCAGCTCGCTGCCGTTATCCGGCAGGTAACGATACAGGGACTCCACCACCGCGCGGGTGCTGACCGTGGAATCCATCACCGACTGAAAGGTCAGGACCGGCGGCAGCGCTTTCAGCTCGCCCTGACGGGACGCGCGGATAATCTGCTGCTGCAGCGCCTGGCTCAATAACCAGGACTGTCTTGCCGCCTTGACCGGAAAGGAGTTGTACTTGAAGGGATTAAACTCAGGCGCCACGTTCAGCCAGGCCGCGCGGGCGAACGCCGGGAAGATGGACGGCAGCCCGGCGAGGCCAGCGAAACGGGCAAACGCGGTCACACCGATCATCGGCGACAGCAGGATAATCTGCTGCGGCTGACGCAGGTGGCTGTCTTCCAGGCTATCAAGAGCATACTTGAGCGCCAGTGCGCCGCCGTTAGAGTAACCGACCAGATGCAGCGGCACGTCCGCCCCGGCCAGGCGCGTCGCTTCGCGCACTGCCAGACGCGTCGCCGCCAGCCAGGTCTCCCAGTCCACCGCCGTTAACGCCCCCGGCGCGGTGCCGTGTCCCGGCAAACGCGGCACCACCGCCACATAACCCCGCTGCTGCCAGAGTTGCGCCAGATAGCGCACGCTGTAGGGCGAATCAGTCAGGCCATGGAGCAGCACCACGCTGCCGCGCGGCTTGCCCTGCGGCAACAGCACAAAAGAACGATTCCAGTCCTGCTTAAACTGCCCCGGCCAGACCCGGCTGTGACGATAAAAGCGGTTGACCGGGGTTTTATCTTCCTCCGGCAAAGCCTCTGTCACCTCGCGCTGGAGATCGGCGAAAATCGTCTTCTCCCGCGCCAGATACTGGGCAAAGGTCGCCTGGTCGATCTCTTCGGCCGACATCTCGTTGGCGCTCCAGGTATGCCAGCGATGCAGGGCCGGGCCACGCTGGGACTCATAGATCCGCCCGGCGAGAAAGACCACCAGCAGCACCAGTACCGCAATGATCCCTTTTTTTAGCAGTGAGCCAATCACGGCACCCGACGTTCGCCAGTGGCGTAAAACATGCTTCATGACGCTCCCTCTTATATTTTTCGCGTAGCCGGACTCAGTTGCCCTCTTCCTGACAGGCTATTTTCACTGTCTGCTTCTCAGCATAGTCATCGGTTCCGGCAAATTAAACCCGGCAGATCATTCATGTTCGGTGAAAAAAAGCCTACCGATGAGATCAACGTTCGGTCGCGTATTTTTAAACACTGTATAAACCAAGGGGATAATCTTATTGTCAGACCTTGAGGAAACATGAATTATCGGCAGGGACGCGATCAGGACAGGAAGATATAGATGGAGTGGTGGGTAAAAAAAGTACGAAAAAATTCAATGACCAGCTCCTGCTGCGTCGTGCTGCAGAGCGGTGCGCTGGAGATGATTGCGGAAATTGAAGCTTGTCGCCTCCACCTGCAGGAAGGCGATAAACTCACTCCGCTGGCCAATGCTCGTTATTGTCTGAATAATAACCCGGCGCAGACGTTGAAGATCCTCAAAGCCACTCATTATAGCAGTGAGCGCTGGGCCAAACTCGGCGGATAAAGATCACGTCCGGCCCTTAGCCAGTTATAGTCTCAGTATCTTCGCATCCAATATATAAATTCCCCTTCGTCCTTTTCACGCTGTGACATACTATCGGGAATGTCAGCAGACCTGAAACAAGGAGCGAATAATGAATCACAAGGCCGCCAGTCTGACCCCGGAACAAGCGCTTGCCGAGCTGGAAGCGCGCTATGAAGCCTCGGTCACGGCGTTACGCAAGGCCATCGGCGACTATATCGACCATAATACGCTCCCTGATACCGAAGCCCGTGCGGAAGGCCTTTTTGTCTACCCGCAGCTGTCGGTCTCCTGGGACGGCGCCGATCATAAAGCCCTCAAAACGCGCGCCTGGGGACGTTTCACCCATGCCGGTTGCTATACCACCACCATTACGAATCCGAAACTGTTCCGCCACTATTTGCTGGAACAGCTGACCCTGCTGTATCAGGACTATGGCGCGCATATCAGCGTCGAGCTGTCGCAGCATGAGATCCCCTATCCTTATGTGATAGATGGCTCCACCCTGACCCTCGACCGCTCGATGAGCGCTGGTCTGACGCGCTATTTTCCCACCACCGAGCTGTCACAGATTGGCGATGAGACCGCGGATGGCCTGTTCCATCCTACCGAGTTCTATCCGCTGTCGCACTTTGACGCCCGCCGCGTCGATTTTTCGCTGGCGCGTCTGCGTCACTACACCGGCACGCCGGCGGAACACTTCCAGCCCTACGTGCTGTTCACCAACTATACCCGCTATGTGGATGAGTTCGTCAGCTGGGGCTGCAGCCAGATCCTCGATCCCGACAGCCCCTATATCGCCCTCTCCTGCGCCGGCGGGATCTGGATCACCGCGGAAACGGAAGCGCCGGAACAGGCCATTTCCGATCTGGCGTGGAAGAAGCACCAGATGCCAGCCTGGCATCTGATCACCCACGACAGCAAAGGGATCACCCTGATTAACATTGGCGTCGGCCCGGCTAACGCCAAAACCATTTGTGACCATCTGGCGGTACTGCGCCCCGATGTCTGGCTGATGATTGGCCACTGCGGCGGCCTGCGTGAAAGCCAGGCTATCGGCGACTATGTGCTGGCCCACGCCTATCTGCGCGACGACCATGTGCTGGATGCGGTACTGCCGCCAGATATTCCGATCCCCAGCATTGCCGAAGTGCAGCGTGCGCTGTACGACGCCACCAAGCAGGTGAGCGGGATGCCCGGCGAGGAGGTGAAGCAGCGGCTGCGTACCGGAACGGTGGTCACCACCGACGACCGTAACTGGGAGCTGCGCTATTCTGCTTCGGCGCTGCGCTTTAATCTCAGCCGCGCGGTGGCTATCGATATGGAGAGCGCGACCATCGCCGCCCAGGGCTATCGCTTCCGCGTGCCTTACGGCACGCTGCTCTGCGTCTCGGACAAACCGCTGCACGGTGAAATTAAGCTTCCCGGCCAGGCCAACCGTTTCTACGAGGGCGCTATCTCCGAGCATCTGCAGATAGGCATCCGGGCGATCGACCTGCTGCGCGCCGAGGGGGATCACATGCACTCGCGTAAGCTACGCACCTTCAACGAACCGCCGTTCCGTTAACCGGTGACGCAGGGATAGAAAGGAAACACGCTGGCGTTCCCCGCAGGGGATCGTCAGTGCCGGGATGAGCGAAACGAACGGCCCGGCGAGAACTTTGGATGTGCGTCCACAGGGAAGCGTGGCGCGCAGAAAAGCAAAAAGCCTGCTCGAAAGCAGGCTTCTTAAATTTGGCTCCTCTGACTGGACTCGAACCAGTGACATACGGATTAACAGTCCGCCGTTCTACCGACTGAACTACAGAGGAATCGTGTGAACGGGGCGCATATTATCGATGACGCCCGGCGCTGTCAAAGCCTGTTTTCAATAAAATGAATCGTTTGCCGAATTATTCTTCACTTTGCGCAAAAAATGGCGTTCATCCCCGCAAACGGCTCAGGTTTCCTCCGACGTGGCCTTCACGCGCGGGTACTTCCACAGCCAGCGACCGCTCACCATGCGGAAGTAAAACAGCACGCCGCGCACCGCCCAGTCGAGCACCATCCCCAACCACACGCCTATCACGCCCATCCCCAGCACGATACCCAGCGTATAGCCCGCCACCACCCGGCAGCCCCACATGCCCAGCATCGACACCCACATGGTATAGCGAACGTCGCGGGCCCCCTTAAACGCGCAGGGTAAGGTCCACGACAGCGACCAGATTGGCATAAACAGGGCGTTGAGCCACAGGAGCTGCTTCACCACCTCTTTCACGTCGTCTTCATGGGTATAGAACGAGGCAATGAAGCCGGCGAACGGGGCGCTGCCCCAGGCGATCAGCGTCAGAATGATCGTCGACAGCCAAAATACGTGCCAGGCCTGGAATTCAGCCTGACCAATCTGCCCTTTTCCCAGTCGCTTACCGGTGATGATCGTCGAGGCGGAGCCGAGGGCGTTGCCCGGCAGGTTAATCAGCGAGGCCACTGAAAAAGCGATAAAGTTGCCGGCGATAACGTTGGTACCCATCCCGGCGACAAACATTTGGGTCAGCAGCTTGCCGCCATTGAACAGGACCGATTCGATACTGGCCGGGATGCCGATCCCCATCACCTCCCAGATAATGGCGAAGTTAAAGGGTTTGAAGTAGCCCTTCAGCGACAGCCTCAGCGCCGGATTGAGACCCATCATCAACACCCAGATCGTGGCTATCGCGCCAATATAGCGGGCAATCGTCAGCCCAAGACCGGCGCCGACAAACCCCAGCCCCGGCCAGGAGAAGATGCCGTAGATGAGCACGCTGCTGATTAAAATGTTGAGGATGTTCATCCCGCCGTTGATCAGCAGCGGGATTTTGGTGGTTCCGGCGCCGCGCAGTGCACCGCTACCGATCAGCGCAATCGCCGCCGCTGGATAGCTCAGCGCCGTCAGCTCCAGGTAGGTCAGGGCCAGGGCCTTAACCTGCGCAGTGGCGTCACCGGCGACAAAATCAATAATCTGCTGACCAAAGGCATGGATCACCCCCGCCAGCAAAATGGAAAACAGCGTCATAATGGCCAGCGACTGACGCGCGGCCGCTCTCGCCCGCCGCCGATCGCGCTTGCCAAGGCTAAAAGCCACCACCACCGTGGTGCCAAGATCGATGGCGGCAAAGAACGACATGATCACCATGTTAAAGCTATCGGCCAGCCCCACCCCGGCCATGGCCTCTTTTCCCAGCCAGCTGACAAGGAAGGTGCTCAACACCCCCATCAACAGCACACAGGCATTTTCCAGCAGAATGGGGACAGCGAGAGGGCTGATTTCGCGCCAGTACAGCACACGATAACGCTGACGTTTTTTAAACCAGGATGTCCGTTCGACGGCCTGGCGTACGGCGGAGGTGACGTTCAAGAGAGACCTTAGTGAGAGATGTTGAAACAACATTTCAAATGATGATTGAGAAATGGATATCCTGCAAAGTATTTTTCCTGAATAATTGTCGGAAATGACAACAAATTGTTGATGGAAGCGGCAGTTGCACCTGAACAGGCGAATTGATGTTTGACAAAAGATTTTTCGCCGCTAAGATACGACTCCACACGATTCCTCTGTAGTTCAGTCGGTAGAACGGCGGACTGTTAATCCGTATGTCACTGGTTCGAGTCCAGTCAGAGGAGCCAAATTTAAAAAGCCTGCTTTCGAGCAGGCTTTTTGCTTTTTTGCGTCGCTGACGTTAACTGAGAATCGCATCCAGCCTGGCAAGCACTTCATTGACAACGGCGTCTGGTATGCGTTCCAGACGCTTGCCGTTCCGGGCCGCCATATCGATAGTTCTGGGCTGGTCGCAGCGAATAACGCCTGTTGTTTTGGTCCCCGCCTCTTCCAGTGAAACCGTGAAGCCTGCTGTACGTGCAAAGTTTCCACCGCTGGTGACGGGAACCACGACCGGTAGCCGGGTCAGCTTGTTAAACGATGCCTTCGATACAATGAGGACCGGACGTTTTCCACTTTGCTCGTGGCCAGCAATCGGATCCAGTGAAACAAGCCAGATTTCCCCTCTGTCCATTTACAGAATCTCCTTGCCCACCGCAGGCGCATCAATCCATTCCCGATCCTCTTCGCTCATTTCGGCGTGCGGATCGCACTGCGCCAACAGTTCCTCAAGCGAATAATGGGGCCGTTTCTGCGGTTCAATAATCAGGCAGCCATTATCTATAGTCATACCCACTTCGCTGTCTGTCGACAGCTCCAGCGCTTTCAGCACGGCGGGAGGAACCGCCAGCATGATGGATCCGCCAACCTTTTTCAGGCGAGTTTTGTACATAAAGGACCTCCGAATATTATATTTTAATATAACATCCAGGGTGGATTGTGCACTATTACTCATCAGATTCATGGTGATTTCCTTAGCGTAATAAACCGCAATCCATCGAAGGACAGATCCCAGTTTTCAGCGGTGTGATGACCTGTAAAACGGCGACCATCCTGATACATCGGGCACTTCTTGCAGGTCAGGAAGCATTGTGTGCAGGCGAGAACTGATTTCGTTGTAAGAAGGCGATAATAGAAAACTGATTCTGGGGTTCAAAGGATTATGGCGAATCAGATAAACAAAATGCGGCGCTGCTTCCGTATCCGGGTTGCGCCGGAGGGATATCAGCGGTAGCGCGAAGGCCAGATTTGCTCAGGCGCGATGCCCTTCCCTGCCGCCTCCCTACGCCCCGTGTATCCTCCGTGAACGCCCCCCAGCTCAGCCTGAAAAAGCCCCCGCCAGTAGGATGAATTCACTACCGCTTGCGGGTGAGATAGCGTGGATTATCCACGCTATCTAACGTTATACCCGGAGGCACCATGAACCTCAGACAACAGCAACAGCAGGCGTTCGATCGCAGCGGAGAACCCCTTATCGTCGGCGACGTCAGCCATTGCCCGCTGCCACCCGAAACCCTCGCCGCACTGGGCCCCGATTCCCCTTATGTGGTGCAGGTATACGGCTCAGGCCTGACCGGCGAGGTTTACCGGCTGCGCATCGCTGGCAAGGAGTACAATTTAAAAAAACGACGCGCCGTCGCCGGCGTCGCCAACCTCAACGGCCAGCTGTCGTTTTTAAATGAAGTGCAGCGCCGGCAAGCGTTGCAGCGGCTGAAGGATAACCCGGTCACCGCCCCGCGCTTCACCCACATCGTCCCAACGCTGTATGCCGATTATCGCCTCGGCATCCTGCTCTCGCCGTGGATCGATGGCGAGCTGATTCACCAGCTGACCCCGCCGCTGATCGCCCAGCTATTTACTACCCTGGAAGCCTGCGAAGAACAGGGGCTGATGGAGTGGGATCTCTGTCGTGGAAATCTGCTGGTGGACCGTCAGGAGCAGTTGTGGCTGTTCGATTTTGGCTACATGTATCCCTTCGATCCGCTCAGGGAATTCAACAGCAACGGTCTGGCCGATCCGCTGTTCCACTTTGTCGAGCGCTTTGAGACCCGCTTCTTTTTTAGCTGGCTGATGACCCAGGTTCCCGGCGCGGAGCAGCAGCTGGCGCACTATCGCGATCTGAAGCGGCTGGCGCTCGAAAGCTACCGGCGCAAGCTCGCCTGGCTCCGCGCCCGACAGGCCGCCCCGCAGGTGCAGGCCCATTTTCAGCAGATAACGGCGCGCTGGGCGTCGGCGCTGGCGGACCCAGCCGCGCTGCGCCGGTTATTTGCCGTGGAGGCTTTCCGCTCCCACGTGCTGGATATCGAAGACGATCTGCATGGCCAGTCGTGTACCTTACTCACTCTGCAACGTATCGACTGGGTGATAGGCCAGCTGGAACAGCATTATCGCTTTATCGCCGACGAAGGCGGTCTGTTTTACGATAACGAAGGCAAATCACAGCAGGCGCTGCTCAGCAGCTATGCGCAGAAGCGGCAGCAGGCGCAGCGGTACCTGCTGAACGCCTCCACGCCAGGTTAGCGACGCTCGCGACCCTGCTTCTGCTTCGCCTGGTACATCAGCCGGTCAGCGGTGGCCACCAGCGCGTTGAGACTGGGATGGCTGGCGGGATCGTACTCGACGCAGCCCCAGGAGAACGCCAGTTGCCAGGGGTGAGCCGCCTGCTGGTTGAAACGCGCCACGTTGTGACTGAGCGTCTCCATTGCTGTCGCGGCATCGTGGCGGCTGGTATTGGCGAACAGAATGATAAATTCGTCCCCACCCTGCCTGGCGAGGATATCGGACTCACGGAAGGCCGCTTTCATCAAATCGGCGATGGCGATCAGCGCGCGGTCACCCTCTTCATGCCCCCAGGTATCATTGATGTGCTTGAAGCGGTCGAGGTCGACAAAGGCGAGGCTTACCGGCTCCTGGCGGCGCTGGGCCGTCAGCAGGGCATACTCCGCCAGGGTGAGGAATCCCCGACGATTAAACAGTCCCGTCAGCTCATCAGAGGTTGCCGCATCCAGCACCTTGAACTCATCCTCCACGATCGCCGCCAGATCGCTTAAGATCTGCATTTCATGGGCGGAAAACGAACGCGGCTGATGGTCCATCAGACAAAAAGACCCGACGGTCGCGCCATCCGGCAGTTGCACCGGATACCCGGCGTAAAAGCGGATATACGGCGCCGCAATGACCAGCGGGTTATCGTGAAAGCGCTCGTCCTGCTGCATGTCGTTGACGATAAGCGGGTCGGTTTGCAGGATGGTATGGGCGCAAAATGAAATATCTCTCGGCACCGTGTCCACATCGAGGCCGGCACAGGACTTGATATGCAGGAGATCTTCCCCCACCAGACTGATGGACGCCACCGGCAGGTTATACAGCGAACGGGCAAGCCTGGTCAGGCGATCGAAGCGTTCTTCTTTTCCGCTATTCAACAGCCCGGAAGAGCGTAGCGATTGCAGGCGACGCTGCTCGTCGGGATGAAGTCCGGCTAATTTCATTGTCTCTCTCTTGTCTCTTGCGCAGAATTCTGCCGGGTTTCCACAGAGAAACCCGGCGTTTTATCCTGCCAGGGGGAAAATAGTCGTCAGGTATCCCATGAGTTAAGCAGATTTCCCCTACTCGTCAACCAGCGCGCCCCGGCGACTGGCGACCAGGGCGCTGGCGGAATGCCATTAACGGCACTCTGCCCGGCAAAGGGGGAAGATCAGGCGCGGATAAACGCCAGCAGATCGGCGTTGATGGTATCGGCGTGGGAGGTGTGCATCCCGTGCGGGAAGCCAGGATAAATGATTAGCTGGCTGTTCGGCAGCAGTTTGTCCTGCAGAATGGCCGCATTTTTATAGGGAACCACCTGGTCGTCATCCCCCTGCATCACCAGCACCGGCAAGGTGATCGACTTAAGGTCTTCCGTCTGGTCAGTCTCTGAAAACGCCTTGATACCTTCATAATGGGCCTTGGCGCTGCCGATCATTCCCTGTCGCCACCAGTTCTGGATCGTCCCCTGCGACACTTCTGCCCCGTCACGATTGAAGCCATAGAACGGGCCAGAGGCGACGTCGAGATAGAACTGGGCGCGGTTCGCCGCCAGCGCTTTGCGGAAACCATCAAACACCTCGATCGGCGTACCGCCCGGATTCTGCTCGGTTTTCACCATCAGCGGCGGGACGGCGCTAATTAACACCGCTTTCGCCACCCGCCCCTGCGGCTGGCCGTAGCGGGCGACGTAGCGGGCAACCTGGCCGCCGCCAGTGGAGTGCCCGACGTGGACCGCATTGTGCAGATCCAGATGTTCCACCACCGCCGAAACGTCCGCCGCGTAATGGTCCATATCGTGCCCCTCGCTAACCTGATCGGAGCGGCCATGACCCCGACGGTCGATAGCGATGACCCGAAAACCTTCGGCAAGGAAAAACAACATCTGGTTATCCCAGTCGTCGGCGCTCAGGGGCCAGCCGTGATGAAAGACAATCGGCTGAGCTTCCTTTGGACCCCAGTCTTTGAAGTAAATGTTGACGCCGTCTTGGGTGGTGACAAATGCCATGTTACAGACTCCTCTTTCAGGATAACCAGCCTGCAGGCCCGTGCCTGGGCTGAACGCCGACGGCGGCCGGCAGGAGTGCCGACCGCACAGGAATGTGATGCCTGTAACAGTGTAGAAGAAATTTGTCACCACGCCGGGTGACTTACCCCGTCTCGTTTCATTTGCCTCCCGGACTCACTTACGCCGCACTCTCCAGCTGCCTGATGCGCACGATCAGCGCGCCGAGCAGCGACAGGTCCAGCAGCACGGCGAAGGCGAAGCACACGCCGCTGCGCCCGGCCCCGGCAGTGTGTTGGGCCAATAGCGTCGCCGCGATGACAACGACCACGCTCAGCAGCGTTGCGCCACCGAGTCTGGGCCCACACTGCATCGACCGTCCCGCCGCAATCCGCCAGGCGACAGCCGCCCCCGCCCCGCCACACGCCACGCCCGGCAGCATGGCGGGCCAGTCCTGCCCGCCATACCAGGCCACCAGTGCCAGCAGCCAGCCGGCCGCCGACAGCAGAAAGGCCCAGCGCGTCGCCGCCAGGGGCGAGCGATAAAGCCAGGAATGCCCGCGTGTGGATCCCCACCCGGCGCCGCAGGCGGCGCTCAGTGCCGTCAGCAGACTCAGCGTGCCGGTCACTCCGATAACGGGAACCATGTTTAACAGCAAGGCTCCGGCGGCAAAAGCCACGCTCAGGGCGATGGCGCGGCCACGCGGCTCGATAATCCCCGCCGCGTCCGCGGCGGTGTAGCGGCTTACAACGTGCATAATTGACTCCTGACAGGCGAAGCAGCATGAATTTAATTCATGCCACTGTCTTTACATGCCCGTAGCCTAGCGCCACTATATTGCCTTACACAAACGCATAGTTTTCAGCCATAGATGAGAAAAACTCAGCCATGAGAACACCCCGTCTACCGCCGCTGGGGGCGCTGCGCGCCTTTCATGCCGTCGCCCGCCACCGCAGTTTTAAACAGGCCGCCGGGGCGCTCGGCGTCAGCGCGACGGCGGTCAGCCATCAGATTAAACTGCTGGAGTCGGTGCTGGAGTGCCGGGTGTGCGAACGCAGCGCACAGGGCGTTAGTCTGACTGCGGATGGCGAGATCCTCTACGCCGCCACGCAGCGCGCTTTTAGCGCCCTGGAACAGGCCGTCGTCCAGATCGCTCATGCCCGTCAGCCACCATCCTTAACCGTCACCACCACCTCCAATTTTCTCACCCACTGGCTGGTGCCACGGCTGGCGGACTTTACCGCTCGCTTTCCGGCTATCGACCTGCGTCTGCACACCAGCGTCGAACGGGTGGATCTACAGTTGGGTACCGTGGACGCCGCGATTCGCTATCGTGAAACGCCGGAACCAGACCTGTGCTGTACGCTGCTGTATGAGGATCGTTTTATCGTGGTCGCCAGCCCGTCCCTGGGCCTCGCCCGGCCTGAAGATCTGCAGCGGGTGACGTTGTTTCACGTCGCCAACCGCCGCGTGCCGGCCGACTCGCCAAACTGGGAGAACTGGCGCCGCCGCTATGGGCCGTCGACGCTGAATATTGATGCGGGGTTAACCTTTAGCGATGAGACCCATGCCCTGCAGGCGGCGGTGGCCGGCCAGGGGGTGGTGATCGCCAGCGAACTGCTGGCGCGGGATCTGCTGCAGCGCGGGGTGTTGTCCGCGCCGTTTAGCTGTGCATTACCGGGCGCCTGCTACTACCTGGTCACCACCGAGGCTGCGGCGCAGCGCGCGGATATTATCGCTCTGCGGGAGTGGCTGGTCGGCCAGATGGTATTAGGTGACGGTCGCCATCCGGCGGAAGAGTAGCGGGCTTACCAGCCGCAAACGTTGGTCTCTTCATCGGACTCGTAGCCGCGAACGATATTGATCAGATCCTTCACCGTATCAGCGGCGGTGAGCGGGTCGCGCAGCGCCGCCAGCGAGGAAAAGGTTTTATCAACCGAGACGCCGTTATTATTATTGGTGACGGTTAACACCCACTCCTCTTCTTCATTGCCAGCTGGCAGGTCATCCAGCAGACTATTTACCGCCTCCACCGCGTGTTGCGGAATATAAAGCGCCATCGGTTTGAGATATATTTTTTCGCGTTTTTCCTGACGCTGGCCATTCTCAACCGCCAAGGCATAGCCTTTATTTTCGCTGTTCATCTCTTGTTATCCCTCGATGAGAATTTTCGGATCGACGTAAAAGTCGACATTAAAAACCGTGTCCTCGCTGAGCGCCTCAATACAGTGCCATTTCTCCGGCGGAAAAACGCCAAACTGCCCGGCTTCAATGGTCAGCGTTTCAACAGGCTCGGGGCTGGTTTCATCGGCATAGCCGAGATAGCGGATCGCCCCCTGCATCACCGAGAGACGAGGATAGACGCCCTGCCGGGTGCCGGCATCCAGATGGCGACGCCAGATAGAGGCCGGGGCGGTCTCCCTGGTCCACAGCGGCGTGCTGCGGGTGTGAACGTAATGGGTGGGAATAATGATTCGCTGCATAATGGTGCCTCACTTTACCGTCTCAAATGCGACGTTCAGAAATAGCCTATATGATGCATATCATATACCTCTTTTAAACGCTAAGGATATTATTTTGTTGCTGCTTTTACCGTCTACTCCTTTTTATACCTCGCAGGGATTAGCGACGCGGTAAAATAAAAAAGGCGATTTCAGGATCCTGAAATCGCCCGGAGAATAAAAGTAAACGCGTTAAAAATTTGTTAGCGCAGCGGACTCGGCTTGCCGATTAAATACCCCTGGACCAGGTCGCACCCCAGCGCCTGCAGCGAGGTCAACTGCTCTTCGGTTTCCACGCCTTCCGCCACAATACGCATATGCAGACTCTTCCCCATACTGATAATCAGGCGAACGATATCCAAATCGTCTTTTTGCTCCGGAATATTGATAACAAACGAGCGGTCAATTTTGATTTTATCGAACGGGAAGTAGCTTAAACGGGACAGGGAAGAATAGCCGGTACCAAAGTCATCAATGGAAATCTGAATGCCCTGCTCGCGCAGCTGGCTGAGAATTTCCAGCGAACGGGTATTCTCATTGAACACGTCCGACTCGGTGATCTCCAGATCCAGGCGTCGCGGATCGAGGCCGGTCTGCTGCAGCACGCCGATAATGGTATCGGTCAACGACGTGTTCATCAGTTGAATCGGCGAAACGTTGACCGAGACTTTTAGCGGCGTCGCCCAACTGGCCGCTTCGGCGCAGGCGGTTTTCAGCACCCACTCGCCGAGGGTATTGATCAGGCCGATTTTCTCCGCGACGGGAATAAACACCGTTGGCGGCACAGCGCCGCGCACGGGATGGAACCAGCGAACCAGCGCTTCATAGCCGTAGATTTCACGCGTGACGGTATCGGCGATCGGCTGGTAGTAGACTTTAAATTCGTCATGGGCCAGCGCCTGCAGCAGGTCATCTTCGAACGATTTATTCTCCTGCAGGCGCTGCAGCATGCCCGGCCGGAAAATTTGCACATGACCGCTGCCCTCTTTTTTCGCCTCGTACAGCGCAAGGTCGGCACACTTGTACAGATAATCGGTCCGGCTTTCGCCGTCAGAGATAACGATCCCGATGCAGGCGTCGATATTAATCTGCGCATCGTAGATCTGATAGGGCTGGCTGATCTTCTCCCGGATAACATTGGCGCGCTCGAGGGCCATCTCTTCAGTCAGATCGTAAGAGAGCATCGCGAACTCATCGCCGCCGAGGCGATACAGCGTCTCGGAGGTTTTGCGGAAAAAAGAGAGACGACTGGCCAGATCCTGCAGCAGCTTATCGCCAGCATCATGGCCGAGGGTATCGTTCACATCCTTAAAGCTGTCGAGGTCGAACAGCATCACCACCGCGCACCCCTGATAGGGGCGCACCTGGTTGACAATCTCCTGCAACCGCTGCCAGAAAGAGAGACGATTCGGCATACCGGTCAGCGAATCATGGTAGGCATCGTACTGCAGTCGGCGGTTCTGTACCTGCAACTTCTCTTTCGAGGCCTGCAGATCGTTGGCCAGCGTCTTCATGCGCACATGGGCGCGACGCAGGTTATTATTCTGCCGGAGCATCAACAGGCCGAGGGTAATACACATGGCGATCAGCAGAATGGAGATCACCGAGTAGATATAATAAAGATGCTGGATTTTATCATGCGTGATATTAACGATATTAATATCTTGCGTCAGGGTGGCGGCGGCCATTGAGGTCAGGGGGCCATCCAGTTCACTCAACACCGGCAGGATCTGTTTGACCTGCTCCGGCGTCATGGTATCAACTTGTTTATCAAGCAGATGAAGATTACGAATCAGCGTCGCGACCACCGCCTTCCGCTGTTCGCTTTTATTAATAAATTTACCCAGATCGCCCTGCTGCAGGAGTTCGATCTGGCTCATCATGATCTCCAGGCGCAGGCGCACCTCATCGTGGTCCGCCCCTTCGGCCCCGATCGCCATTCCCGCCAGACGAGACTCCAGTCGCATATATTCCGACACCATCTGCGACATTGACCAGGAGTCTGTATAGCGGGTAAATTTTTGCAACTCACTTTGTCGCTCATGCACCAGATAGGTAATATATCCGGTAACAATAAATAACGACAAAATAATAGCCGTGAGTATTCGATTCAAGATCCAACCCTTACTCTATAATAATCTTAGAAACTTGCCAGGCCGATCGGGAATAATAGATCTGGTTTTGTAATTCAGTGCTGCTGTCGTAAGGGTAGACGATAAATAATGGACCTTTATCACGAACGCGCATATATTCGCCGTTCATTTTTAAGGCCATAATGACCGGGAATTTATAAAAATCATCAATCGGGATAATGGTGGTGTAGTCGTTAAGCGCCAGCACGCGCGCGGATTTGCCCTTAGCGCCGACTAAATCCATGAGTTTATTAAGGGGAATGCCATCGAAACGAACCTTACCGGTGTACCAGGGGGTGGTGGTTTCCACCGTTTTCATCCCCAGTTTTTCCAGCGCCGCGAGGTCAAAAACGGCTTTGTCACCGACGTTCGTATTCCCGATTTTTCCGGAAATGGTCAGTACAGGTTTTCCTGTCGGCGCAGGCAGTTTTTCAGCGTAAGCGGAAGGCAACATGACAGAACAAAATAACACTGCAAGAAGTAGACGCATTTAACTCACCATTCCAGAGAAGGAGACATGTTAAGTGTAAACCATTTACGTCAATTCTTAAAAGGTGTCCCTCTTTGTTATCCGTTGATTTAATTAAAAGTATAAGCTGGCTGGCAAATTGCCAGATTGTTTAGTACAGGGTGTGATTTAGCCCGCCTTTCCCGTCGCTTCTTTTTTGCGCCATCTCCCCGCTTAGCAGGCAAACTACTTTCCTCCACGGCCGCTGCGCGGTAGTCTCAACGCTGACGCAACAGTAAAAGCGTCTCATTCCAATAACGACAAATTACGTGACAGACAGGACAGGGTATGGATTCAACAATAAGCGTGCAGCCCGCCGAGGCGCCAGATTCACTGCTTCGCGCCCGGCGGGCGGCATGGGGCAGTTTTGCCGGCGCGGTGGTCGACTGGTACGATTTTCTTCTCTATGGCATTACCGCCGCGCTGGTGTTTAACCGCGAGTTTTTCCCGCAGATCGGCCCGGCGATGGGGACGCTTGCCGCCTTTGCCACCTTCGGCGTCGGGTTTCTCTTTCGCCCGCTCGGCGGGATTATCTTTGGCCACTTCGGCGACCGCCTCGGGCGTAAACGGATGCTGATGATGACCGTCTGGATGATGGGTATCGCCACCGCCTGCATCGGCCTGCTCCCCTCGTTCAGCCAGATCGGCTGGTGGGCGCCGGCGCTGCTGGTGTTCCTGCGGGCCGTTCAGGGGTTTGCCGTCGGCGGGGAATGGGGCGGCGCGGCGCTGCTCTCGGTGGAGAACGCCCCGCAGGGGAAAAAAGCTTTTTACAGCAGCGGGGTGCAGGTAGGCTACGGCGTCGGCCTGCTGCTCTCCACCGGGCTGGTATCGCTGATCAGCAGCCTGACCACCGACGAGCAGTTCCTCAGCTGGGGCTGGCGCTTACCGTTCCTGTTCAGCGTGGTGCTGGTCCTTATTGCGCTGTGGATCCGTAACGGCATGGCGGAATCGCAGGAATTTGAAGCGCAGCAGAGCCAGGCCAACCTTCAGCCGGAGAAAAAGCGACTACCGGTGGTGGAAGCCCTGCTTCGCCATCCGGGAGCGTTTTTACTGATTATCGCCCTGCGGCTGTGCGAACTGCTGACGATGTATATCATCACCGCCTTCGCCCTCAACTATTCCACGCAAAACCTCGGCCTGCCGCGCGAGCTGTTTCTCAACATCGGCCTGCTGGTGGGCGGACTCAGTTGCCTGACTATCCCCTGCTTCGCCTGGCTGGCAGACCGCTTTGGTCGCCGACGGATCTATATCACCGGGGCGCTGATCGGCACGCTGAGCGGTTTTCCGTTCTTTATGGCGCTGGAGAGTCAGTCTGTTTTCTGGATCCTGTTCTTCGCCCTGATGCTGGCCAATATCGCCCATGATATGGTGGTCTGCGTCCAGCAGTCGATGTTTACCGAGCTGTTCGGCGCCAGCTATCGCTACAGCGGCGCCGGCGTCGGCTACCAGGTGGCGAGCGTGGTCGGCGGCGGTTTTACGCCGTTTATCGCCGCGGCGCTGGTCACCTTCTCCGGCGGTTCATGGCACAGCGTGGCCCTCTATCTGACCGCGGGATGTCTGCTGTCGGCGCTCACCGCCATGCTGATGAAAAAACAGACCGTCCACTGACCCACCAGCGGAGGGCGTGACCCGCGCCCTCCGGTAAGGAGAATGCATGTCTCTGTTATCGCTGGCCGACTGCTGGCCTCGCCGTTTTACCCCCTCCTCGCTGGCGCTGCAGTTTTGCGAGGACCCCACCCAGGCGGAACAGCCGCTGTTTGCCAAAGCCAGCGCCGGGGAGGCCGTCGCCCAACTCTGGCAGGCGCCGCAGGGATTTGTGGTGCCCGGGAGCTATCGTCAGTTTGCGGATCTGCCGGCAGTCAGCGCGCATTTTGCCGCGCGCGGCTGGCCGGTATGGCTCCGCCGCTCCGGGGGCGGTCTGGTGCCTCAGGGGCCGGGCATTATCAACCTTAGCCTCGCCTGGCCGGTGCAGCAGTCGCTCGGCGAGGCCGCCGAACCCATCTATCACTCGCTGTGCGCGGTGCTGCAGCGTACCCTCGCGCGCTTCGGCGTTGCCAGCCACGCCCGGGCGGTAAACGGTTCCTTTTGCGATGGCCGGTATAACCTCGCCTGCGGGGAGGGCGAGGCGGCGCGCAAGATTGTCGGTACCGCCCAGTACTGGCGGCCGCTGACGGCAGGCCGCGGCCATGTGGTGCTGGCCCATGCGGTGATCCTTATTGACGCCGATCTGAGCGCGGCGCATCAGGCGGCGAACGCCTTTGAAGCGCAGCTCGGCAGCGAGCGGGTCTATTGCGCCGACAAAACCGTCACCCTCGCGCAGCGGCTTCCCGGCGAGCGCCATCTGCTTCCCCGCTTTAGCGAGGCGCTGGCGCGGGAGCTGGACGCGGCTCGCTAAAGGTCGCTTTCAGGTAGCGGCTGAAGGTTTCCACCGCGCGCGACACGCGCGGGGTATAGGGCCGGATGACGTACAGCTTATCGGCAAACACCTCCACCGGCTGCCACGCCGGGAGCAGCTCCTGCACCAGCCCGCGACCGATGGCCTCCCGGGCGCTGAAATCCGGCAGCAGCGCCACCCCAAGCCCCGCCAGCACGGCATCGCGTAGCGACTCGCTGTTATTCGTGGCGAAGGGCCCCTGCACATTGATGGTCACCCGTTCATCGGGCGCCTGGCGGGAGGCGAACGTCCACTGCGGGCGCTGTGGCCCACGGGGATAGGTCAGGCACTGGTGGTGGCGCAGATCGTCGGGGGTCTCCGGGCGGCCATAGCGGCGAATATAGTCGGCGGACGCGACGATCAGCGTCGCGGTGTGACACAGCGGCCAGGCGACGTGGGTGTCCGGGAGCGCCTCGCGCCGACAGTGGCGAATGGCAAGATCGAACCCTTCGCTGGCCAGAGAGACCAGCCGGTCGGTCACCTCAAGCTGCAAATGCAGCTGGGGATGCTGATGCAAAAACGGCGCGATCGCCGGGACCAGCTGCTGGCGGGAAAAGGCCACCGGCGCGGTCAGGCGCAGCGTTCCCCGCAGCGGCCCGCCCTCATCGCAGGCACCGGTGAAAATATCCCGCAACTGACCAAACGGCTCGTTGAGCTCCGCCACCAGCCGCAGTCCGTCTTCGCTGAGGCTCACGCTGCGGGTAGTGCGATGGACCAGGGTTTTGCCAGTCACCCGCTCCAGCTCGCTGATTTTCTGGCTGATAGCCGACTTGCTGATCCCCAGCTTTTCCGCGGCCCGGGTATAGCTTTTTTGCTCTTCCAGCACCGTCAGCCAGTACAGATGGGCCCAGTAACTCTCCGGACGACTCTCGCTCATGTGATTGTTCACCAGTAAAAACAATGTATTCAACTATAGCGGTTTTTGCCCGCGACGGCATCGGCTAGCATCCTGTTCAGCCCGTCATTATTCCCTAACGATAAGGAACACCTGCATGCCATTACTGACATTTGACCTGATTGAAGGCCGTACGGAACAGGAGATCAGAACCCTGCTGGATGCCGCCCATCGCGCCGTGCTGCGTGCCTTCGAGGTACCGGAACGCGACCGCTACCAGATTGTTCACGAAAACAAAGCCCACCATATGGTGATTGACGATACCGGCCTCGGACTGACCCGCTCGCGGGATCTGGTGGTGGTGCGGGTCTATACCAGCCCGCGCAGCGAGGCGCAGAAGCAACGCTTCTTCGCCCTGTTGCAGGAGGAGCTGGCGGAGCACTGCGGCCTGAGCGGCGATGATGTGATGGTGTCGATTATCAGTAATCAGAAAGGTGACTGGAGCTTTGGCCGCGGGGTCGCGCAGTATCTTACCGGCGATCTGTAACCCGCAGCCCGAAGCGCGCCCTTAGCGGCGGGCAGCCATCGCGATGCGCTGGCGCGCCTGCTGCTCGATATTCTCCAGCAGTTCCTGGACATCGTCTTCATCAATGTCGAGGAACTGGCCTTCCAGCAGCGCGGCGTGAATATCCTCCCGGGTGACCGAGATGCCCAGTGGCACCACCCGGGGCTTGACCTCCTCCGCCGCCAGCGAATGCGGATAGCGGCGGCCAACCAGGTTATTAAACACGATGGCCAGCAGCGCCAGCATCAGCGAGTTGAGCAGCACCGGCGTCAGCACAAAGTGATAGCCTTCGCTGTGCACCCCGGCGCCGCCGAGGATCGCCGTCAGGGCCACCGCACCGCCGGGGGGATGCAGACAGCGCAGAAAATACATCCCGGCGATCGCCAGCGCGGCCGCCAGCCCGCAGGCCAGCGCCGGGTCGGGAACCAGCATGCCCACCGTGACGCCGATCAGCGCCGACAGCACATTACCGCCGACAATCGACCACGGCTGCGCCAGCGGGCTGCTCGGCACGCCAAATAACAGCACCGCCGACGCGCCCATGGGGGCAATAAACCACAAATTGACTTCGCCGAGCAGCCAGTGGCTGAACATGCTGGTTACCGCCAGCCCGGTGCCGGCGCCAATGGATCCCAGCACGATATGCCGGCGGGCCACCGGCAGCGCGTGCGGCTTCAGGCGCCCAAGGAAAATCCGCAGCCGTGAAAACAGCCCCGCTGAAATGACACTCAACATCGCTTTATCGCTTAGGTCATAGGAATTACTTATATTTTATTTTCTTTTTTTAACCTTACATTAACAACCATGTATTTCACAGGGGGATAGCGTAGGCAATATCGTCCAGAGGGCACAGGGCTGTGAATTCTCGCGTGGGCTGATAGAATCCCTTTTCTGTCAGGGGGATACCCCTTTTGCGAACTGAAGGTCATAACCCAGTGAATAATAAAATCTCTTTAGCGAAAGAAGTGGCATGGGCCAGCCAGAATATGCCGCGTACCCTGCGTCAGGTCGCCGCCCTGCCCGACCTCAGCGGCGTGCGCCTGGCCTGCTGTATGCACCTCGACATGAAAATGATCCCGCTGGTGCAGGGGATCCTCGACAAGGGCGCTCAGGTTTTTTTAACCACCTGTAACCCCACCACCGTGCAGGACGACGTGGTGGCCTGGCTGGTGGAGCGCGGCGCCGAGGCCTGCGCGTGGCGCAATATGAGCGACGCCGACTGGCAACAGTCATGGGAAAAAGCGATTGCCTGGCAGCCCACTCACCTGTGCGAGATGGGCGCCGATATCACCACCCTGCTCCACCAGCGCGGCGAGTTCGGTAACATCGTGGCGGGTCTGGAAGCCACTGGCTCGGGCGTCAATCGGCTGGGCGATATTCAGCCAGGCTATCCGATCTTTAACTGGGACGATCTGCCGGTCAAAGAGGGGCTGCACAACCGCCATATGGTCGGTCTCACCGCCTGGCACACCTTCTTCCAGACCACTCATCTCACCCTGCATGAGAAAAAAGTGCTGGTGATCGGCTACGGCCTGGTCGGCCAGGGCGTCGCGGCGGCGGCAAAAGCCTTTGGCGGTCAGGTGATGGTGGCGGAGATCGATCCTGCCCGTCGTCTGCAGGCGGCCTACGACGGCTGGCACGTGGTGGATCTGCAGGAGGCTATCGCCTCGGCGGACGTGGTGGCCACGGCGACAGGCGGGAAAAACGTGGTTAATCGCCAGGCGCTGGAGCGCGCGAAAGCGGGAGTCTTTATCCTTAACGTCGGCCACGTGGCGGAAGAGATCGACGGCGAGTACCTGCGCCAGTACCCTCAGGAAGAGGTGATGCCGTATATCAACGCCTACCGCATGGCCGACAAAACCATCTATCTGCTGGCCAATGGTTCGATGCTCAACCTGACCGCGGGCTTCGGCGACAGCCTGAACGCTTTTGACGTCACCCTGGCGGTGATGGCCAGCGGCATCCGCCATATTGTCACCGACGGCATGCGCGCCCCGGCGCAGGTTTACCTCCTGCCCCAGGCGGTCTGGCAGCAGGCGCTGTAAACGCAGCGCATCGTCCCCCCATCGTGGAGACGATGCGCTCTACCATCAGGACGACGGCGCGGTATCGGGCAGCACAATGTTGCTCTGCGCCAGCGTTCCCATCTGGTTGTACATCACGCTGGCGGCATCCAGCAGGTGCATCGCCAGCGCGGCGCCGCTGCCCTCTCCCAGGCGCATGTCCATATCGAGATACGGCCGCAGACCCAGCGCGTCCAGGGCGATCTGCGCCCCTTTCTCCGCCGACAAGTGCGAAGGGACAAGATAAGGATGCGCCGCCGGGGCTATGCGGCAGGCCGCCAGGGCAGAGGCATAGGAGAGGAAGCCATCCAGCACCACCGGCAGGCCACAGGAGGCCGCCCCGAGGATCACCCCGGTCATGCCCACCAGATCGTAACCGCCCACCTTCGCCAGGACATCCAGCCCCTCTTCCGGGTTCGGCTGGTTAAGGGCTATCGCCTGGCGCACCACCGCCACCTTATGGCCCCGCTGCGCCAGCGGCAGATTGGCCCCACAGCCCACCACGGCGTCAGGATCGCTGCCCGTCAGGACACTGATCACGGCTGCGGCCGGGGTGGTATTGGCCATTCCCAGTTCGCCGACGCCAAAAACTTTCACCCCGTCGGCGGCGAGCTGGCGGGTGAGATGCATGCTGGCCAGCAGCACCGTCTCCGCCTGCTGGCGACTCATCGCCGCCGTCCGGGCGATATTCCCGCTACCGCGGGCCACCTTGAGGTTAATCAGGCCCGGCAGCGGGTCGGCATCGATGCCGACATCCACCACCTGCACCCTGGCCCCGGCCTGCGCCGCCAGCACGCAGACGCCGGTGTTGCCCCGCACCATATTGCCGGCATGAATGGCCGTCACCACCTGCGGCGAAGGCGTCACGCCTTCATGCCAGACGCCATGGTCGGCGCACATGACCACTATCGCCTTCTCCGCCAGCGCCAGCTGCCCCTGCAGCCCCGGCAGACCAGCCAGTTGCACGGCCAGCGTCTCCAGACGGCCAAGGCTACCGGGCGGCTTTAACAGGCCATCAATATGCTGCTGAGCGCGCGCCATGCCCGCCACATCGGGCTGCGGAATGGCAGCCAGTAACGCAGAAAGTGTTTCCATTCTGTTCCTCATCGTTGGCGCCAGGCCTTACAGCAGCGCCAGTAAAAAGAGTAATTCACCCAACTCAATCGCCGCCCCGAGAGTATCCCCGGTCTGCCCGCCGAGGGTTCGCTTCAGCGCCCATCCCAGACCCCAGATCAGCACCAGGGTGATCAGCGCGGCGCGCAGGCCCTGCAGCCCCAGCAGGACGGTGGCCAGCGCTACCCCCATCGCCATCGTCACCAGCGTCTGCTGCAGGCTAACTTTGCCAATAAACAGATTGCCCAGCCCCTTTTCCCGCGCGTAGCGATGACGATACATCAGCAGCACCGCCATTCCGCGACCGACGGCGCAGGCCGCCGCCAGCGCGGCGATGGGGTGGGTATCGCGCAGCAGCAGCTCGCCGACCACCAGCACTTTCGCCACCAGCACGAAGATCAGCGCCAGCCCGCCGTGGGTGCCCAGCCGGCTGTCGCGCATGATCTCCAGCATCCGATCGCGGGTGCGGGCGGAGAAGATGCCGTCGCAGGTATCAGCCAGCCCGTCAAGGTGAAATCCGCCGGTGAGCAGCGCCAGCGCCAGCACGCCGAACAGCGCCGCCAGCGGGACGCCGCACCACGGCTGCAGGAGGAGCGCCACCGCGCCGGCGATGGCGCCGAGCAGTAAACCGACCAGCGGAAAGGTGACGATACTGCGCTGGTACTGTTCGATCTCCAGGCCCTGAGATAACCGCGCCGGGACCGGCAGGCGGCTGATAAACGAGAGTGCAGCAAAGAATGACTTAATCACGTGAGGTTGACTCCTGTCGGCGAAAGCAGCGGAAGAGTTCGGTCGCGCCCGGTCAGCACCTGAGTTTGTCTTCTGGCGAATCGATCGTCGGAGAGGTGAGAGGTGTTGAGATATCGCTCTGACGCCGCTGCGTCAGATGCCCGGCCAGGATGAGAGAAACCTTTCCGATATCAATACGTTTTCGCGGGGCAGTATAGCAAAGAGTCGGTGAGGAGAGTCAGTTGCCGGGACAAAGTTTTGCAGAAAAAGAGACGAATGGGGAGGTAGAGCAGAACAGCCCGGCGACGTCGATCGCCGCCGGACCGGCAGGGATTAGCCTTCGACTTTGGCTTCGCCCATCACTTTCAGTTTTTTGGAGATGTCGCGGCGCTCTTTGGACAGCTCGGCATTTTTGATGATGTAATCATCAACGCGATCTTCGTAATCGCTCTTCATGCTGGCGATGATGCCCTGGATAGCTTCCACGCTCATGCCCGGTTTGATGTAGTCGCTGAGGTTGTCCAGCAGCAGAACGCGCTTCTGGTTATCACGGATCTTTTTCTCAACGTCCTGAATTTCACGCTGCAGTTTGTTCTTACGACGGTACAGACGAACAAACTCCAGTACGTCCTGGAAAGAAGGCTTAGTTGTTTCCATTTTTTACACCCCTAATAATTGAGATTCGGATTCGTAAAGCGACTGCGTTATAGGGCTAACATAACTGCTAGCAGTCGCTGATGACAATGTTTTTTCCTTTGCGTTTATCATAACCCTAAACGCTGCTGAATCGAAACAACCCATGCAGTTACCCGGTGCATCTGGTGCTTATTTGCGCAACGCGCGGCAGATCAGATGCGACAGCAGCTCCAGCTGACGCGCCAGTTCAATCGAGAGCCAAACATAGCCATGAATTGGGGTTTCCGCCAGGCTGTCGTCACCCTGCTCTTTCATCAGCTGGCGCAGTTCGAGGACGATCTCATTCAGCTTTTCATTGTTGGCGCGCACAGGCTGAGGGTTCCCTTCATACAAGGCGTGGGCGATGGCCAACAGCGTCTGCTGGGTCATCTGCTGCGTCTCCCGCAGGGTGTGCGCATTGAGCATCACAAAATGACCCGGACGGGTGGCCCACCAGGCGTTGATCTGCAGTTCCAGCATGCAGACGAGGTTGCGGCTGACGGTCTGGATAGCCTCGAAGATCGCCTTCTGGATGTGCGTCTCTTTGCTGGCGGGGGTGATCAGCCCGCGCATTTTGACGACGTCGTTCAGCGCCTGTTGGAGATGCTTTTCCAGCCGCGGCCGATCCACCAGATTTGGCGAGAAGCCGGCCTGGTAGAGGCGGTTAAAGTTGGTGACATAGCTGGCCATCTGGATGCGCCAGTGGATGAACGCCCGCTGCGGCCAGATACCGGTAAACAGCATCGCCAGCAGCGAGCCGAAGATCACGTCGCCGCTTCGCCACAGCGCGGTATGCATATCGCCGGGCGGCGCCCCGACCACCACCGACAGGGTAATGCCGATCAGCAGTGCCTGATAGGGTTTCTTGCCCAGCGCCAGCCAGCCGCAGAGGAACATCGCCGCCGCGCACCAGAGGACCATCAGCGGCAGGGAGATGAGTTCAAGCTTCAGCGCCACCAGCCCCAGCGCCGAGCCGAGGATCGTGCCGCCGATGCGCTGAAACGCCCGCGGCACGACGTTGCCCCAGAAGGAGATCGGACCCATCACCACCACCAGGGTGATGAGAGGCCAGGTCCCCTCAGGCACGTTCAGCAGCCGCACCAGCAAAAAGGTGAGCACAAAGGCCAGCGCAATCCGCACGCCATGCACCACCCGATAATGGCGATACAAGCGGATCTCAAATGGCTTGAGTGATTTATCAGCGCGCACAACCCTCTCCGGCAAAACGAAAAGGCCAATTGTAACTGCTTTTTCGCCCGGAGCGTGCCGGGAATGTAAAAATCCTTGTCCGGAACAGGGGTAAACCGCTACGACGCGACGCGCTCAACGGGGACATACATGTCGATATCCCAGTAGCCGTCGTGGTTGCCGTCGTTGAGATAGATCTCAAAACAGGGCCTGGGGGCCACGCGATACGTTGTGCTCTGCAGCAGGCTGTCGAAAAACTGCATCCACGGGGTGGCAAAATCGTAATCCACCACCCGCGCGCGGGCGCAGGCGTAATCCCCGCCGGCAACCGCCGCCAGTATCACCCCTTCGCTGTTGGCGGGAATGACGTAATCCTCGTCAACGGCGACCACGGTGGCGCAGCGCAGTTTTTCCGCCGGCACTTCCTCCGGGTTATCGTAGTAGACGGCAAGCCATTCACGGGCGGGCACCTGATGGTTCTCAACCCACATCATCAGTTGCTCAAACCCCTGCTTGACCGTTTGATCCCAGGGCCCGACCAGATGGAAACCGGCAATGGTTTTCTTGCCGAGGGTGGTGATGCTGTAGTTCATCTTGCCTCCTTTGGAGATAAATGACTGTATGAATATACAGTTAATTTAACAGGAGATCCCCCCTCAGTATGTGCGCGAATTCACAGAGTCGCCATCACACTGCTGAAAAAACAGGCGCCCCGCCAGCAGGAGCGACAGACGAAAAAAAACCGCCTGCAAAGAGGCGGTTATCATGGTTACAGCTCGTGGTGCAGGTAATCGCTCATTCGCGAGAACACCCCGCCTTTATTGATGCTTTCGAGGGTGACCAGCGGATAGTGCCCCACCACCTTGTCGCCGTCATACAGCGAAATCTCGCCGACCCGCTGGTTGGCGGCGATCGGCGCCTCCAGATCCTTCTTATCCAGCACATATTTCGCTTTAATCCGCGACACTTCCGCCTTCGGCAGCGCTAACCAGAAATCCTGATCGGTGCCGAGCTTAATCTGCTCTTTATCGCCGTACCAGATGCGTTCGGTGCCGACCTTCTGGCCTTTCTGCAGCACCTGCACGGTGTCAAAGTTCTGCTGCCCCCAGTGCAGCAGTTTAGCGGCCTGCTGCTCGCGGCCTTTCGGACTGTCCGCCCCCATCACCACGGCGATCAGCCGGCGCTGGCCATCCACCGCCGAGGCGATCAGGTTGAACCCGGCGCCCGAGGTGTGGCCCGTTTTCAGGCCATCGACGTTCATGGTTTTATCCCACAGCAGACCGTTACGGTTTTGCTGGGTGATCCCGTTCCACGTCAGGCTTTTCTGGCTGTACATGTGGTAGACGTCAGGTTCGCCATGAATAATCGCCCGCGACAGCACCGCGAGGTCATAGGCAGAACTGTGCTGGCCCGGGGCGTCGAGGCCGTGGACGGTTTCGAAATGGGTGTCCTGCAGGTGCAGTTTTTCGACATACTGATTCATCAGGGCGACAAACTGCGGCTGGCCGCCGGCGACATAATCGGCCAGCGCGACGCAGGCGTCGTTACCCGAGTCGACAATCAGCCCACGGC
This sequence comes from Klebsiella sp. w6, assembly GCF_033100215.1. Lineage (NCBI taxonomy): Bacteria > Pseudomonadati > Pseudomonadota > Gammaproteobacteria > Enterobacterales > Enterobacteriaceae > Klebsiella > Klebsiella sp. w6. Next base: position 1,784,503 of record NZ_CP136907.1, on the reverse strand, counting down.
TGAGGTCGCGGACGCTGACCCGATCCCCTGGTTTTAAGAACATCAGGGATGACCCGTCGAACACCGGGTTGCCCTTCGCCCAGGCGTCTTTACCCACGGTGACGATGTCGTCAAAGGTGATACGATGGCTGTCGATGGCGCGATCGACCACGTAGCCGGTCATCAGTTTGGTCAGACTGGCAGGATTGCGCTGCTGATGTTCGTTACCCGCGGTCAGGACCTGACCGGTGGTGTAATCCATCAGCACCCAGGAGCCAGCCTGAATAGCCGGTGGCGCGACCGTAGCAGGGAAGTCGACGGCAAATGCGCAGGAAACGCTCGAAGCGAGCAAAGATACAGCAATAAACAAACGGCCTTTCAACGGCATATCCTCTAGATTTACAGATCCGCCGTCCTTTTTACGGAACTTCGCGTTTCATATCAGGGTTTAATTGCAAGAAAATATGACACAGCAGAGGAAGTTGCTTGCCGTTACCCTTCTGATGACCGGGCAAATCGTTTACCATACCGGTCGCACGCCACCACGGATAATGAACAGACTATGCAAGATAGCGTCAACCAGCCCGGATTTTTATTCCACGATTATGAAACCTTCGGCACCAGCCCTTCCCTCGACCGGCCGGCGCAGTTCGCCGCCATCCGCACCGACGCGGAGCTGAACGTGATCGGCGAGCCCGAGGTGTTTTACTGCAAGCCCGCTGACGATTATCTGCCGCAGCCGCAGGCGGTGATGATCACCGGGATCACCCCGCAGGAAGCGCTGGCCAAAGGGGATAATGAGGCCGCGTTTGCCCGCCGCATCCACGATCTGTTCACGGTGCCGCAAACCTGCATCGTCGGCTATAACAACGTGCGCTTTGATGACGAAGTGACGCGGAATATCTTCTATCGCAACTTCTATGACCCTTATGCCTGGAGCTGGCAGCACGATAACTCGCGCTGGGATCTGCTCGACGTGATGCGCGCCTGCTATGCCCTGCGTCCGGAAGGGATCACCTGGCCGGAGAATGACGAGGGTTTGCCCAGCTTCCGGCTTGAACATCTGACCGTCGCCAACGGTATTGAACACCAGAACGCCCATGACGCGATGGCCGATGTGTACGCCACCATCGCCATGGCGAAGCTGGTGAAAACCCGGCAGCCGCGGCTGTTTGATTATCTCTACAGCCACCGCAATAAGCGCAAGCTGGCGACGCTCATCGACGTGCCGCAGATGAAACCGCTGGTGCATGTCTCCGGCATGTTTGGCGCCGCGCGCGGCAACACCAGCCTGGTGGCGCCCCTGGCCTGGCATCCGGAAAACCGCAATGCGGTGATTATGGTCGATCTGGCGGGCGATATGGCGCCGCTGCTGGAGCTCGATGCCGATGCCTTGCGCGAGCGGCTTTACACCCCGCGCGCCGAGCTTGGCGATCTGCCGGCGGCGCCGATCAAGCTGGTGCATCTCAATAAATGTCCGGTGCTGGCTCAGGCCAATACCCTGCGCCCGCAGGATGCCGACCGGCTGGGGATCTCCATTCAGCGCTGTCTGGAGAATGCCCAGCTGCTGCGGGCGAATCCGCAGGTGCGCGAGAAAGTAGTGGCGGTCTATGCCGAAGCCGAGCCGTTCGTGCCGTCCGAAAACGTCGACGCCCAGCTTTACAATGGGTTCTTTAGCGATGCCGACCGCGCGGCGATGAAAATCGTGCTGGAAACCGAACCGCGCAATCTGCCGGCGCTGGATATTACCTTCGCCGATAAGCGTATCGAACGCCTGCTGTTTAACTATCGGGCGCGCAACTTCCCCGGCACGCTCGATGAACATGAGCAGCAGCGCTGGTTAGAGCACCGTCGTCAGGTGTTTACGCCAGAGTTTTTGCAGGCCTATGCCGATGAGCTGCAGATGCTGTATCAACAGTATGCGGATGATAAAGAGAAGCTGGCGCAGCTGAAGGCGCTGTGGCAATACGCACAGGATATTGTCTGATTGGCTGACATTCCCGGGTTGCGGCTAACGCCTTACCCGGGCTACAAACTGTATCAGCAGTATGCGGATGATAAAGAGAAGCTGGCGCAGCTGAAGGCGCTGTGGCAATACGCACAGGATATTGTCTGATTGGCTGACATTCCCGGGTTGCGGCTAACGCCTTACCCGGGCTACAAACGATGGCTGGACTCGTAGCCCGGGTAAGACGCCTCGCGTCGCCCCCGGGAACGTTGCTTAGCTTTTCGCGCGGCTGGCGATGATTTCATCCGCCACATTACGCGGCGCTTCCGCGTAATGGTGGAACTCCATGCTGTAGGTTGCCCGTCCCTGAGACATCGAGCGCAGCGTGGTGGAATAACCAAACATCTCCGCCAGCGGCACGTCGGCGCGGATGATCTGGCTGCCGAAGCGCTCTTCCATCCCCTGCACCATCCCGCGACGGGAAGAGAGATCGCCCATAATATTCCCGGCGTACTCTTCCGGCGTCTCCACCTCGACGTGCATCACCGGCTCAAGGATCACCGGATCCGCTTTGCGCGCGCCTTCCCGGAAGCCAAAGATCGCCGCCATGCGGAACGCCATCTCCGAGGAGTCCACGTCGTGGTACGACCCGAAGGTCAGGGTCGCTTTCACGTCAACCACCGGATAACCCGCCAGCACGCCGGTGCCCATCGCTTCGCGCAACCCTTTCTCCACGGAAGGGATGTACTCGCGTGGCACCACGCCGCCTTTGGTGGCGTCCTCGAAGACGAAACCGCTGCCCGGCTCCAGCGGCTCCAGGGTCAGCACGACGTGCCCGTACTGCCCTTTGCCGCCGGACTGGCGCACAAATTTGCCTTCCACGTCCGTCACTTTCTTGCGCAGGGTTTCGCGGTAGGTGACCTGCGGACGACCAATGTTGGCCTCGACGCCAAACTCGCGCTTCATCCGGTCGACAATGATCTCCAGATGCAGCTCGCCCATGCCGGAGATAATCGTCTGGCCAGACTCTTCATCGGTATGCAGACGGAACGACGGATCTTCCGCCGCCAGCCGCTGCAGCGCGATGCCCATTTTCTCCTGATCCGCTTTGGTCTTCGGCTCGATGGCCAGCGAAATCACCGGCTCCGGAAACTCCATCCGTTCGAGGGTAATGATCGCATCCGGATCGCACAGCGTATCACCGGTGGTCACATCCTTCAGCCCAACGCAGGCCGCGATATCCCCGGCGTGCAGTTCGTCAACTTCATGGCGGTCGTTGGCCTGCATCAGCACGATACGCCCGATGCGCTCTTTCTTGCCCTTCACCGGGTTCCACACCGCATCGCCTTTCTTCAGCGTCCCGGAGTAGACGCGGATAAAGGTCAGCTGGCCGACGTAGGGGTCGGTCATCAGTTTAAACGCCAGCGCCGACAGCGGCTCATCGTCGCTCGGATGGCGTTCCGCCGGCTGGCCTTTCTCATCAACGCCTTGTATCGCCGGAATATCCAGTGGCGACGGCATCAGCTCCACCACCGCATCGAGCATGCGCTGCACGCCTTTGTTTTTAAAGGCGCTCCCGCAGAGCACCGCCTGGATTTCCCCCTTCACCGTGCGCTGGCGCAGACCGGCAACGATCTCCGCCTCGTCCAGCTCGCCGGTTTCCAGGTATTTATCCATCAGCGCGTCGCTGGCTTCCGCCGCCGCCGAGACCATTTTCTCCCGCCACTGCTGTGCCGTCGCCAGCAGATCGTCAGGAACGGGGCCATAGCTGAAGGTCATGCCCTGGGTGGCGTCATCCCACAGGATGGCGCGCATTTTCACCAGATCGACAACGCCGGTGAAATGCTCTTCGGCGCCAATGGGGATCACAATCGGCACCGGGTTAGCCTTCAGACGGTCGATCATCATCTGCACCACGCGGAAGAAGTCCGCGCCGGGGCGGTCCATCTTGTTGACGAAGGCCAGCCGCGGAACGTGGTATTTATTCGCCTGGCGCCAGACGGTCTCCGACTGGGGCTGCACCCCGCCGACGGAGTCATACACCATCACCGCGCCGTCGAGCACGCGCATGGAACGTTCCACCTCAATGGTGAAATCCACGTGCCCCGGGGTGTCGATGATATTGATCCGGTGCGGCTCGAAGCTGCGGTCCATACCCGGCCAGAAGCAGCTTACCGCCGCCGAGGTAATGGTGATCCCGCGCTCCTGCTCCTGGGCCATCCAGTCGGTGGTTGCCGCGCCATCGTGTACTTCACCCAGCTTATGGCTCATCCCGGTGTAAAACAGGATGCGCTCGGTGGTGGTGGTTTTACCGGCATCGATATGCGCGGAGATACCGATGTTGCGATAACGTTCGAGGGGGATGGGTCGGGGCATGATGCGTCCTTAGTCGTTTTGACTGTCAGTCTGCGGTCGGAATGATCCGCAGTTCATTTAACTGCCGCCTATCATAGTACAACTGTACGAGTATATTCGAACTATTTTTGCTATTATTATGATTGGTCAGGTTGCGGCGGCGCGCGTGGCATCAGAACCGGAGTTTGGGTATAGTAGCCGCCAGCCGCCGATATGGGCTGCGGCTGCCATGCGCCGCGCCACCGCCGACACAGGATTATTATGATCGCCAATCACCCCGAACGAGAACAAATTCGCCTGGAAAATGTCCTTTCCGCGCTCGGTAACCCACTGCGACTGGAGATCATCCGCACGCTGGCCGACGGCAGCGAGCTGAGCTGCAACGCTCTGCGCCAGGAAGAGGTGGCCAAGTCCACCATGACCCACCACTGGCGCGTCCTGCGCGACAGCGGTGTGATCTGGCAACGGCCTCAGGGACGGGAGAACATGATTTCGCTGCGCCGGGAAGATCTGGACGCCCGTTTTCCCGGCCTGCTGGATACGCTGCTGAACGTGATGCAGCAGCCGTGAATCGCTAACCGACAGCCTACTCCTCTCCCGCCAGCCGCTGATACTGCCTGAAACGGGCCCGGGCATCGTCCTCCGTTTGCCGGAACAGCGCGTCCGCCAGATCCGGCGTGGTTTTATGCAGCGCGGCATAGCGCACCTCGCCGAGCAAAAAGTCGCGGAAACTCTCTTCCGGCTCTTCGGAGTCCAGTATAAACGGCGTTTTGCCCTCGGCTTCCCGCTGCGGATGATAGCGCCACAGGTGCCAGTATCCCGCCTCCACCGCCCGCTTCGCCTCGCGCTGACTGCAGCGCATCCCGGCTTTCAGGCCGTGGTTGATACAGGCGGCATAGGCGATCACCAGCGACGGTCCCGGCCAGGCCTCGGCCTCGGCGATGGCCCGCAGGGTCTGATCTTTATCGGCGCCCATGGCGATCTGGGCAACGTAAACATTGCCGTAGCTCATCGCCATCATGCCGAGATCTTTTTTACGCGTGCGTTTCCCCTGAGCGGCAAATTTGGCGATCGCCGCCACCGGGGTCGATTTGGACGACTGGCCGCCGGTGTTGGAGTAGACCTCGGTATCAAACACCAGAATATTGACGTCTTCCCCACTGGCCAGCACATGATCGAGGCCGCCAAAGCCGATATCGTAGGCCCAGCCGTCGCCGCCGAAGATCCACTGCGAACGCCGGACGAAATAGTCGCGGTTCTGCCAGAGCTGCTCCAGCAGCGGGACGCCCTCTTTTTCCGCCGCCAGCAACGCACTGAGGCGGTCCGCGCGCTCGCGGGTCCCCTCCCCCTCATCCTGCTGCGCCAGCCACTGCCGCATCGCGGCGTGAAGCGCGTCGCTGACCGGCAGCGCCAGCGCGGCGGTCAGCTCCTCGGCGATCTGTTGGCGGATCGCCTGGCCGCCAAGCATCATGCCGAGGCCGAACTCGGCGTTATCCTCAAACAGCGAGTTTGCCCAGGCCGGCCCGTGGCCGCGATGGTTGGTGGTATAGGGCATCGAAGGCGCGCTGGCGCCCCAGATCGAAGAGCAGCCGGTGGCGTTGGCGATCAGCATCCGGTCGCCAAACAGCTGGGTGATAAGCCGGGCATAGGGCGTTTCTCCACAGCCCGCGCAGGCGCCGGAAAACTCCAGCAGCGGCGTTTCGAACTGGCTGCCTTTGACCGTCGTTTTGCGAAACGGGTTATCTTTTGGCGCCAGTCCCAGGGCGTAATCCCAGACCGGAGCCATCGCACGCTGGCTGTCGAGGGAGACCATCTGCAGCGCCTTGCCGCGCGACGGGCAGCTCTCCACGCAGTTGCCGCAGCCGGAGCAGTCCAGCGGCGAGATAGCCAGATGATAGTGATAGTCTTTGGCCCCCTGGGCGGGTTTACTCAGCAGCCCGGCGGGAGCCGTGTCCTGCTCTTCAGCGTTCAGTAACGCCGGGCGGATCGCCGCATGCGGGCAGACAAAGGCGCACTGGTTACACTGGGTACAGCCGTCAGGCTGCCAGACCGGCACCTCCAGCGCGATGCCGCGCTTCTCCCAGGCGGCGGTGCCGGAGGGAAAGGTGCCGTCTTCCATTCCGGCGAAGGCGCTCACCGGCAACAGGTCGCCACGCTGGCGGTTCATGGGCTGCAGGATATCGCGGATGAAGTCCGGCATCAGGGCGCTCGCCTGCGGTGCCGGCGCCTCGAGGGTCGCCCAGTGGGCGGGTACCGTCACCCGGTGCAGCGCCGCCATCCCCAGCTCGATAGCCCGCTGGTTCATCTCAATGACGCTCGCCCCTTTGCTGCCATAGCTTTTCTCCACCGCCTGCTTGAGATAGTCTGCCGCCGTTTGTGGATCGATAATCGCCGTCAGCTTAAAGAACGCCGCCTGCATCAGCATGTTAAAGCGCCCACCGAGGCCCAGCTCGCGGGCAATGTCCACCGCATTAAGGGTATAAAAGTCGATCTTTTCCTGCGCCAGATAGCGCCGGACGCTGACCGGCAGGTGCTGCTCCAGCTCTGCCTCGGACCAGCTGCAGTTGAGCAGAAAGGTGCCTCCCGGCTTCAGCCCCTCCAGCAGGTCGTAGCGGTCGACATAGGATTGCTGAGAGCAGGCGATAAAATCGGCCCGGTGGATCAGGTAGGGCGAGGTGATCGGCCGATCGCCAAAGCGCAGGTGCGAAACGGTGATCCCTCCGGACTTTTTCGAGTCGTAGGAAAAGTAGGCCTGGGCGTAGAGTGGCGTGTTATCGCCGATGATCTTGATGGCGCTTTTGTTCGCCCCGACGGTGCCGTCCGAGCCCATCCCCCAGAATTTACAGGCGGTGATCCCGGCATGGGAGACCGCCAGCGGTTCCTGCCGGGCGGGCAGCGAGGTAAAAGTGACATCATCGACAATACCCAGGGTAAATCCGTCCTTCGGCAGCGGCTGCCTGAGGTTGTCAAACACCGCGGCGATATCGTTGGGCAGCACGTCCTTACCGCCGAGCGCGTAGCGGCCGCCGACGATCAGCGGCGCATCGTCGCGTTGATAGAAGGCGTTCTTGACGTCGAGGCACAGCGGTTCCGCCTGCGCCCCCGGCTCTTTGGTGCGGTCAAGGACGGCAATACGCTGCACGCTGCCGGGCAGTTGCGCGAAAAAGTGCGCCAGCGAGAACGGCCGATAGAGATGGACGCTGAGCAGCCCCACCTTCTCCCCCGCCGCATTCAGCGTCTCCACCACCTCCTGGACGGTGTCGCACACTGAGCCCATGGCGATAATCACCCGCTCGGCATCCGGCGCGCCGTGGTAATTAAACAGGTGATATTCCCGCCCGGTCAGCGCGGTGATCTTCGCCATATAGCTTTCCACCAGATCGGGCAGCGCGAGGTAGAAGCGGTTACCCGCCTCCCGCTCCTGGAAGTAGATATCCGGATTTTGCGCGGTGCCGCGGATCACCGGATGATCCGGGTGCAGCGCCTGCCGACGAAAGCGCTCCAGCGCCGGGCGGTCCAGCAGCGTCGCCAGTTGCTCATACGCCAGCACCTCAATCTTCTGTATTTCGTGCGAGGTGCGAAAGCCGTCGAAAAAGTTGATAAACGGGATCCGCCCGGCGATCGCCGCCAGGTGCGCCACCGCCGACAGGTCCATCACCTGCTGAACGTTATTCTCCACCAGCATGGCGCAGCCGGTCTGGCGTACCGCCATCACGTCCTGATGGTCGCCAAAAATATTCAGCGAATTGGTCGCCAGCGCCCGCGCGCTGACGTGAAAAACACCCGGCAGCAGTTCACCGGCAATTTTGTACAAATTGGGGATCATCAGCAGCAGCCCCTGCGACGCGGTGTAGGTGGTGGTGAGCGCTCCCGCCTGCAGCGCGCCGTGCACCGCCCCGGCGGCACCGGCTTCGGATTGCATTTCCATCAGGCGCACCGGCTGGCCAAACAGATTCTTTTTCCCCTTAGCGGCCCATTCATCGACATTTTCCGCCATCGGCGTGGAGGGGGTGATGGGGTAGATGGCCGCCACGTCGGTAAAGGCGTAGGAGATCCAGGCCGCCGCCGTGTTGCCATCCATTGTTTTCATGTTTCCGGACATCGTTCAATCCTCAAAGGTGAGCGTTCTCTTTACCGCGGCAGCCCGCGGCAAACCCTGTCACCTCTCCAAGCACAGCCTGTGCCAGCTCGCGAATTGCCGCCTGTCACTCATCAATTCAACAGGTTAAGGGAAGAAACGCGCAGGCCCGTCCGGCGGGATTGCGGGGAATAAGACACTGTGCGCGACAAGCTGTTGAACAGGTGACAAAGCGCCGCGCCGGGCCCGTGGCGGGAAATTGTTCTGTTTCGCACATTTGGTAGCGTTATTGTGCCGTTTGCTCAGCCTCCCGGCGCGGCTGCTTTACAAAAAACCATTATTTATCAAATAACTGAGCAAAAATTCGCAGCTGGTACGTTCCCTGCACTTCTCTGCTGGCAAACACTCAACAACAGGAGAAGTCACCATGACCATGCGTCAATGCGCTATCTACGGTAAAGGCGGTATCGGTAAATCCACCACCACCCAGAATCTCGTCGCGGCCCTCGCCGAGATGGGTAAGAAAGTGATGATCGTCGGCTGCGATCCGAAAGCGGATTCCACCCGTCTGATCCTCCACGCTAAAGCCCAGAACACCATCATGGAGATGGCGGCGGAAGTGGGCTCGGTCGAGGATCTGGAGCTCGAAGACGTTCTGCAAATCGGCTATGGCGATGTCCGTTGCGCCGAATCCGGCGGCCCGGAGCCAGGCGTCGGCTGCGCCGGACGCGGGGTGATCACCGCCATCAACTTCCTCGAGGAAGAAGGCGCCTATGAAGAAGATTTGGATTTCGTCTTCTATGACGTCCTCGGCGACGTGGTCTGCGGCGGCTTCGCTATGCCGATCCGCGAAAACAAAGCCCAGGAGATCTACATCGTCTGCTCCGGCGAGATGATGGCGATGTATGCCGCCAACAATATCTCCAAAGGGATCGTGAAGTACGCCAAATCCGGCAAGGTGCGCCTCGGCGGCCTGATCTGTAACTCGCGCAAAACCGACCGGGAAGACGAACTGATCATCGCCCTGGCGGAGAAGCTTGGCACGCAGATGATCCACTTCGTTCCCCGCGACAACATTGTGCAGCGCGCGGAGATCCGCCGGATGACGGTGATCGAGTACGACCCGACCTGTCAGCAGGCGAATGAATATCGTCAACTGGCGCAGAAGATCGTCAATAACACCAAAAAAGTGGTGCCGACGCCGTGCACCATGGACGAGCTGGAATCGCTGCTGATGGAGTTCGGCATCATGGAAGAAGAAGACACCAGCATCATTGGTAAAACCGCCGCTGAAGAAAACGCGGCCTGAGCACAGGATCCTCACCATGACCAACGCAACAGGCGAACGTAACCTTGCGCTCATCCAGGAAGTCCTGGAGGTGTTTCCCGAAACCGCGCGCAAAGAGCGCAGAAAGCACATGATGATCAGCGATCCGCAGATGGAGAGCGTCGGCAAGTGCATTATCTCGAACCGTAAATCGCAGCCCGGGGTGATGACCGTGCGCGGCTGCGCCTATGCGGGCTCGAAAGGGGTGGTGTTTGGGCCAATCAAAGACATGGCCCATATCTCGCACGGCCCCATCGGCTGCGGCCAGTATTCGCGCGCCGGACGGCGCAACTACTATACCGGCGTCAGCGGTGTCGACAGCTTCGGCACCCTGAACTTCACCTCTGATTTTCAGGAGCGCGATATTGTTTTCGGCGGCGATAAAAAGCTGACCAAACTGATCGAAGAGATGGAGCTGCTGTTCCCGCTGACCAAAGGGATCACCATCCAGTCGGAGTGCCCGGTGGGCCTGATCGGCGATGACATCAGCGCCGTAGCCAACGCCAGCAGCAAGGCGCTGGATAAACCGGTGATCCCGGTGCGCTGCGAAGGCTTTCGCGGCGTATCGCAATCGCTGGGCCACCATATCGCCAACGACGTGGTGCGCGACTGGGTGCTGAACAATCGCGAAGGGCAGCCGTTTGCCAGTACCCCGTACGATGTTGCCATCATTGGCGATTACAACATCGGCGGCGACGCCTGGGCCTCGCGCATTCTGCTGGAAGAGATGGGGCTGCGCGTAGTGGCGCAGTGGTCCGGCGACGGCACCCTGGTGGAGATGGAGAACACCCCATTCGTTAAGCTTAACCTCGTCCACTGCTACCGTTCGATGAACTATATCGCCCGCCATATGGAGGAGAAACATCAGATCCCATGGATGGAATATAACTTCTTCGGCCCGACCAAAATCGCCGAATCGCTGCGCAAGATCGCCGATCAATTTGATGACACCATTCGCGCCAATGCGGAAGCGGTGATCGCCAAATATGAGGGGCAGATGGCGGCCATCATCGCCAAATATCGCCCGCGGCTGGAGGGGCGCAAAGTGCTGCTGTACATGGGGGGGCTGCGACCGCGCCACGTCATCGGCGCCTATGAGGATCTCGGGATGGAGATCATCGCCGCCGGCTACGAGTTTGCCCATAACGATGATTACGACCGCACCCTGCCGGACCTGAAAGAGGGCACCCTGCTGTTTGACGATGCCAGCAGCTATGAGCTGGAGGCCTTCGTCAAAGCGCTGAAACCTGACCTCATCGGCTCCGGGATCAAAGAGAAATATATCTTCCAGAAAATGGGGGTGCCGTTCCGCCAGATGCACTCCTGGGACTATTCCGGCCCCTATCACGGCTATGACGGCTTCGCCATCTTTGCCCGCGATATGGATATGACCCTGAACAATCCGGCGTGGAACGAACTGACTGCCCCGTGGCTGAAGTCTGCGTGATTGCCCCTTCACTGTCCCGTCAGTCCACCGATTTGTGGCGCGGGAGGAGAACACCATGAGCCAAACGATCGATAAAATTCACAGCTGTTATCCGCTGTTTGAACAGGATGAATACCAGACCCTGTTCCAGAATAAAAAGACCCTTGAAGAGGCGCACGACGCGCAGCGTGTGCAGGAGGTTTTTGCCTGGACCACCACCGCCGAGTATGAAGCGCTGAACTTCCAGCGCGAGGCGCTGACCGTCGACCCGGCCAAAGCCTGCCAGCCGCTCGGCGCCGTACTCTGCGCGCTGGGGTTCGCCGGCACCCTGCCCTACGTGCACGGCTCCCAGGGCTGCGTCGCCTATTTTCGCACCTACTTTAACCGCCATTTTAAAGAGCCGGTCGCCTGCGTCTCCGACTCCATGACCGAGGACGCGGCGGTGTTCGGCGGCAACAACAACATGAATCTGGGCCTGCAGAATGCCAGCGCGCTGTATAAACCCGAGATTATCGCCGTCTCCACCACCTGCATGGCCGAGGTGATCGGCGACGATCTGCAGGCGTTTATCGCCAACGCCAAAAAAGAGGGATTTGTTGACGACAGCATCGCCATTCCTTACGCCCATACCCCCAGCTTTATCGGCAGCCATGTCACCGGCTGGGACAATATGTTCGAAGGGTTCGCGAAGACCTTTACCGCTGACTACGCCGGGCAGCCGGGCAAACAGCAAAAGCTCAATCTGGTGACCGGATTTGAGACCTATCTCGGCAACTTCCGCGTGCTGAAGCGGATGATGGCGCAGATGGATGTCCCGTGCAGCCTGCTCTCCGACCCATCAGAGGTGCTCGACACCCCCGCCGACGGCCATTACCGGATGTACGCCGGCGGCACCAGCCAGCAGGAGATCAAAACCGCGCCGGACGCCATTGACACCCTGCTGCTGCAGCCGTGGCAGCTGGTGAAAAGCAAAAAGGTGGTTCAGGAGATGTGGAACCAGCCCGCCACCGAGGTGGCCGTTCCGCTGGGCCTGGCCGCCACCGACGCCCTGCTAATGACCGTCAGTCAGCTGACCGGCAAACCGATCGCCGACGCTCTGACCCTGGAGCGCGGCCGGCTGGTCGACATGATGCTGGATTCCCACACCTGGCTGCATGGCAAAAAATTCGGCCTCTACGGCGATCCGGATTTCGTGATGGGGCTGACGCGCTTCCTGCTGGAGCTGGGCTGCGAGCCGACGGTGATCCTCAGTCATAACGCCAATAAACGCTGGCAAAAAGCGATGAAGAAAATGCTCGATGCCTCGCCGTACGGTCAGGAAAGCGAAGTGTTCATCAACTGCGACCTGTGGCACTTCCGGTCGCTGATGTTCACCCGTCAGCCGGACTTTATGATCGGTAACTCCTACGGCAAGTTTATCCAGCGCGATACCCTGGCAAAGGGCAAAGCCTTCGAAGTGCCGCTGATCCGTCTGGGCTTTCCGCTGTTCGACCGCCATCATCTGCACCGCCAGACCACCTGGGGCTATGAAGGCGCAATGAACATCGTCACGACGCTGGTGAACGCCGTGCTGGAAAAACTGGACCACGACACCAGCCAGTTGGGCAAAACCGATTACAGCTTCGACCTCGTTCGTTAACCATCAGGCGCCCCGCCGCAGGCGGGGCCAGGAGGGAGTATGCCCATCGTGATTTTCCGTGAGCGCGGCGAGGCGCTGTATGCCTATATCGCCAAACAGGATCTGGAGGCCCGGGTGCTCCAGGTCGAACATGACGAGACGGACCGCTGGGGCGGCGCGATTGCCCTCGAAGGGGGACGTCGCTACTACGTCAATCCGCAGCCGGGGCGACCCGTCTTCCCGATAAGCCTGCGCGCCACCCGCAGCACGCTGCTATAAGGAGCTGGAAATGTCCGACAACGATACCCTTTTCTGGCGTCTGCTGGCGCTGTTCCAGACGCTGCCGGAGCTGCAGCCGGTGCAAGTCGTCGACTGGCTGGCGCAGGAGTGCGGCGAAACGTTGACCCCGGCACGGTTAACCACCCTGACGCAGCCTCAGCTGGCCGCCAGCTTTCCTTCGGCGACGGCGGTGATGTCCCCGGCCCGCTGGGCGCGGGTCATCGCCTGCCTGCAGGGGGTGCTGCCCGGCCATTTGCGCATCGCCCGCCCCCCTCAGCGAACGCCGCAGCTGCGGGTCGCATTTTGCTCGCAGGATGGCCTGGCCATCAATGGTCATTTTGGCCAGAACCGGCTGTTTTTTATCTATGCCTTCGATGACCAGGGCGGCTGGCTGGCGGATCTGCGCCGCTATGCGTCTTCTTCTGCGGCGTCGGACGCCAGCGAGATGCGCGCCAGGCTGCTGGAGGATTGCCATCTGCTGTTTTGTCAGGAGATTGGCGGGCCTGCCGCCGCGAGGTTGATCCGCCATCAGATCCATCCGATGAAAGCGCCGCCGGGCACGACGATTCAGGCTCAGTGCGACGCGGTAAGCGCGATGTTGGCCGGTCGGCTGCCGCCGTGGCTGGCGAAGCGCCTCAACCGGGATAACCCTCTGGAGGAACGTGTTTTTTAATCGTTGCGTTTTGCTTGTTGCCCGCCGACCCCGCGGGCCTTTTTTTGCCCCCGCAGGGAACATTCTTTCAGCAAGGCAAGCGCCGCAGGACAGGGACAAAAGTAACAGCCGGGGGTTGGGCGCATCAGGAAAATTGGCGAGAACGCAGGCGCGCATCCAGGACTGGCCGCCAGGACGGCGGCCAGAGGGCGGTCGAGACAAGGATGTCGAGTCCGCCCGTTCCGCCAGATGAAGCCGGAGTGGAGCGGACCGCGCAGCGGCAATTTTCAGCGCCATGCTGGGGGTCATGGGGGGCGGGCGAAACGCCCCCCATGCCGTTCACCCGCAGAGGGCGCAATGAAATAGTGAGGAAGGTCGGTGAACGGAATATTCCACCTTATCGACCCTTCCCGTCATTCGCCAATATGCGGCAATACTGTCGCGGTAAATCCAGTTATCAGCGCGATAAATCATGCCTTCCCCCTGTTTGATTGTTGCCTTTGTCGCAAAACCCACAACCCTTTTCCCTTAAAAATCAACCTCCCTCTCCCTGGAGCGCGAATTGCATCACCTCTCCGGTCTCCCACCGTCAACGAGGTCACTATGAAGGGAAAGGAAATTCTGGCGCTGCTGGACGAACCCGCCTGCGAGCACAACCAGAAGCAAAAATCCGGCTGCAGCGCCCCTAAGCCCGGCGCTACCGCCGGCGGTTGCGCCTTCGACGGCGCGCAGATAACGCTCCTGCCCATCGCCGACGTCGCGCACCTGGTGCACGGCCCCATCGGCTGCGCGGGCAGCTCGTGGGATAACCGCGGCAGCGTCAGCGCCGGCCCGGCCCTCAACCGGCTCGGCTTTACCACCGATCTTAACGAACAGGATGTGATTATGGGCCGCGGCGAGCGCCGCCTGTTCCACGCCGTCCGTCACATCGTCGACCGCTATCATCCGGCGGCGGTCTTTATCTACAACACCTGCGTACCGGCGATGGAGGGGGATGACCTGGAGGCCGTCTGCCAGGCCGCACAGACCGCCACCGGCGTCCCGGTCATCGCCATTGACGCCGCCGGTTTCTACGGCAGTAAAAATCTTGGCAACCGAATGGCGGGCGACGTGATGCTCAGGCAGGTGATTGGCCAGCGCGAACCGGCCCCGTGGCCAGACAACACGCCCTTTGCCCCGGCCCAGCGCCACGATATCGGCCTGATTGGCGAATTCAATATCGCCGGCGAGTTCTGGCAGGTCCAGCCGCTGCTCGACGAGCTGGGGATCCGCGTCCTCGGCAGCCTCTCCGGCGACGGCCGCTTTGCCGAGATCCAAACCCTGCACCGGGCGCAGGCCAATATGCTGGTGTGCTCGCGCGCGCTGATCAACGTCGCCCGGGGGCTGGAGCTGCGCTACGGCACGCCGTGGTTTGAAGGCAGCTTCTACGGGATCCGCGCCACCTCCGACGCCTTGCGCCAGCTGGCGGCGCTGCTGGGGGATGACGACCTGCGCCGCCGCACCGACGCGCTAATCGCCCGCGAAGAGCAGGCGGTGGAGCAGGAGCTGGCGCCGTGGCGCGAGCAGCTCCGTGGGCGCAAAGTGTTGCTCTACACCGGCGGCGTGAAATCCTGGTCGGTGGTCTCGGCCCTGCAGGATCTCGGCATGACCGTGGTGGCCACCGGCACGCGGAAATCCACCGAGGAGGACAAACAGCGGATCCGTGAGCTGATGGGCGACGAGGCGGTGATGCTTGAGGAGGGCAATGCCCGCACCCTGCTCGACGTGGTGTACCGCTATCAGGCCGACCTGATGATCGCCGGCGGACGCAATATGTACACCGCCTGGAAAGCCCGGCTGCCGTTTCTCGATATCAATCAGGAGCGCGAGCACGCCTACGCCGGCTATCAGGGCATCATCACCCTCGCCCGCCAGCTCTGTCTGACCCTCGCCAGCCCCGTCTGGCCGCAAACGCATACCCGCGCCCCGTGGCGCTAGGAGAACACCATGGCAGATATTATCCGCAGTGAAAAACCGCTGGCGGTGAGCCCGATTAAAACCGGGCAACCGCTCGGGGCAATCCTCGCCAGCCTTGGGCTGGCCCAGGCCATCCCGCTGGTCCACGGCGCCCAGGGCTGCAGCGCCTTCGCCAAAGTTTTCTTTATTCAGCATTTCCATGACCCGGTGCCGCTGCAGTCGACGGCCATGGATCCGACCGCCACGATCATGGGGGCCGACGGCAATATCTTCACCGCGCTCGACACCCTCTGCCAGCGCCACAGCCCGCAGGCCATCGTGCTGCTCAGCACCGGTCTGGCGGAAGCGCAGGGCAGCGATATCGCCCGGGTGGTGCGCCAGTTTCGCGAGGCGCATCCGCGCCATAACGGCGTGGCGATCCTCACCGTCAATACCCCGGATTTTTTTGGCTCTATGGAAAACGGCTACAGCGCGGTGATCGAGAGCGTGATCGAGCAGTGGGTCGCGCCGACGCCGCGTCCGGGGCAGCGGCCCCGGCGGGTCAACCTGCTGGTCAGCCACCTCTGTTCGCCAGGGGATATCGAATGGCTGGGCCGCTGCGTGGAGGCCTTTGGCCTGCAGCCGGTGATCCTGCCGGACCTCTCGCAGTCAATGGATGGCCACCTCGGTGAAGGGGATTTTACGCCCCTGACCCAGGGCGGCGCCTCGCTGCGCCAGATTGCCCAGATGGGCCAGAGTCTGGGCAGCTTCGCCATTGGCGTGTCGCTCCAGCGGGCGGCATCGCTCCTGACCCAACGCAGCCGCGGCGACGTGATCGCCCTGCCGCATCTGATGACCCTCGACCATTGCGATGCCTTTATCCATCAGCTGGCGAAGATGTCCGGACGCCGCGTACCGGCCTGGATTGAGCGCCAGCGCGGCCAGCTGCAGGATGCGATGATCGACTGCCATATGTGGCTTCAGGGCCAGCGCATGGCGATGGCGGCGGAGGGCGACCTGCTGGCGGCGTGGTGTGATTTCGCCCGCAGCCAGGGGATGCAGCCCGGCCCGCTGGTCGCCCCCACCAGCCACCCCAGCCTGCGCCAGCTGCCGGTCGAGCAAGTCGTGCCGGGGGATCTTGAGGATCTGCAGCAGCTGCTGAGCCACCAACCCGCCGATCTGCTGGTGGCTAACTCTCACGCCCGCGATCTGGCGGAGCAGTTTGCCCTGCCGCTGATCCGCGTCGGTTTTCCCCTCTTCGACCGGCTCGGTGAGTTTCGTCGGGTCCGCCAGGGGTACGCCGGCATGCGAGATACGCTGTTTGAGCTGGCCAATCTGCTGCGCGACCGCCATCACCACACCGCCCTCTACCGCTCGCCGCTTCGCCAGGGCGCCGCTCCCCAGCCGGCTTCAGGAGACGCTTATGCCGCCCATTAACCGTCAGTTTGATATGGTCCACGCCGACGAGTGGTCGATGAAAGTCGCCTTCGCCAGCTCCGATTACCGCCACGTCGATCAGCATTTCGGCGCCACGCCGCGGCTGGTGGTCTACGGCGTCAAAGCCGACCGGGTCACCCTGCTGCGGGTGGTGGAGTTCCCGGTCGCCAGCGGTCACCAGACCGAGAAGATAGCCGAGCGCATCCACGCCCTTGAGGATTGCGTCACCCTGTTCTGCGTGGCGATTGGCGAGGCGGTTTTTCGCCAGCTGCTGCAGGTGGGCGTCCGCGCCGAACGCGTCCCAGACCAGACCACCATCCTCGGCTTGCTGCAGGAGATCCAACTCTCCTGGTATGAAAAAGCGCAGCGCCGCAGCGCGCGGCAACGCGATCCGCAGCGCTTTAACCGCCTGCTGGAGGAGCCGGCGTGGCGGGAGGAGCCCGACCCGCTCCCCTGATCCTGTCGTTTATGTGACAAAGCCCACAAAACGCCACAACAGTGTCGGCCCTGTCGGGGGCGCTTAACCCGCCAGGTCATTAACAAATAAGGTTTTTATGCGTTGGTATCGCAATTGCTTGGGGGTCAGTACCACCGCCAGTCTGCGGTGTACCGCGCCCCGGCGTTTTCGTCATCATCCCTGGAGCTGACAGCATGTGGAACTACTCCGAGAAAGTGAAAGACCATTTTTTTCATCCCCGCAACGCGCGCGTGGTCGACAACGCCAACGCGGTGGGCGATGTGGGTTCATTAAGCTGCGGCGATGCGCTGCGCCTGATGCTGCGGGTTGATCCGCAGACCGAGATCATCGAGGAGGCGGGCTTCCAGACCTTCGGCTGCGGCAGCGCCATCGCCTCCTCTTCCGCGCTGACGGAGCTGATTATCGGCCACACCCTGACCGAAGCCGGGCAGATCACCAACCAGCAGATCGCCGACTACCTCGACGGTCTGCCGCCGGAAAAAATGCACTGCTCGGTGATGGGCCAGGAAGCGCTGCGTGCGGCCATCGCCCATTTTCGCGGCGAAAGCCTTGAGGAGGAGCATGAGGAGGGCAAGCTGATCTGTAAATGCTTCGGCGTCGACGAAGGGCATATTCGCCGGGCCGTGGTGAACAACGGCCTGACCACCCTCGAAGAAGTGATCAACTACACCAAAGCCGGCGGCGGCTGCACGGCCTGCCATGAAAAAATTGAGCTGGCGCTGGCGGCGATCCTCGCCCAACAGCCGCCAGCGCCCCTGCCAGCGGAGACGGCCCACGATGCGCACTGGCAAAGCGTGGTCGATACCATCAACGAACTGCGCCCGCACATTCAGGCCGACGGCGGCGACATGACGTTGCTCAACGTCACCCCGCGTCAGGTGACCGTCAGCCTCTCCGGCAGCTGCAGCGGCTGCATGATGACCGACATGACCCTCGCCTGGCTGCAGCAAAAGCTGATGGAGCGTACCGGAACTTACATGGACGTGGTGGCGGCCCCGGCCGCGGTTAACTAACCCAAGGGGGATACGATGAAACCTGTTTATCTCGATAACAACGCCACCACCCGTCTCGACCCGATGGTTCTCGACGCGATGATGCCCTTTTTAACCGACTTTTACGGCAACCCTTCATCGATACACGATTTTGGTCTGCCGGCGCAGGCGGCCCTTGAACGGGCGCACCAGCAGGTGGCCGTCCTGCTCGGGGCCGACTACCCCAGCGAGATCATCTTTACCTCCTGCGCCACCGAGGCCACCACCACCGCCATCGCCTCGGCGGTGGCCCTGATGCCGGAGCGGCGCGAGATCATCACCAGCGCGGTCGAACATCCCGCCACTCTGGCGGTGTGTGAGCAGCTGGAGCGCCAGGGATACCTGATCCACCGTATCGCCGTGGATCAGCAGGGCGCCCTGGATATGGCGCAATTTCGGGCGGCGCTTAGCCCGCGCGTGGCGCTGGTCAGCATCATGTGGGCCAATAACGAAACCGGCGTCATGTTCCCGGTGCCCGAACTGGCGGAGCTGGCTCATGAGCAGGGCGCGCTGTTTCACTGCGACGCGGTGCAGGTGGTGGGCAAAATCCCGATGGCGCTCAGCCAGACGCGGATCGATATGCTCTCCTGCTCGGCGCATAAATTCCACGGTCCCAAAGGGGTGGGCTGCCTCTGGCTGCGGCGGGGAACGCGTTTTCGCCCGCTGCTGCGCGGCGGCCACCAGGCGCATGGCCGGCGGGCCGGTACAGAAAATATCAGCGGCATTGTCGGGATGGGCGCCGCCAGCGAGCTGGCGCAGGTTCATTTGCCGGGCATGGCGCAGATTAGCCAGCTGCGCGATCGTCTTGAACAGCATCTCCAGGCCACTATCCCGGCGGTGACGGTGATGGGCGGCAGCCAGCCGCGGGTGCCCGGCACCCTCAATCTGGCCTTCGAGTGTATCGAGGGTGAGGCAATCCTGCTGCTGATGAATCAGGCCGGGATCGCCGCCTCCAGCGGCAGCGCCTGCACCTCCGGCTCGCTGGAGCCGTCGCACGTCATGCGGGCAATGAATATCCCCTACACTGCGGCCCACGGCACCATCCGCTTCTCCCTCTCACGCTATACCCGGGAAAAAGAGATCGACTACGTCATCGCCACCCTGCCGTCGGTTATCGACCGGCTGCGCGCCCTGTCGCCCTACTGGCGACAGGGTCAGCCGCACCTGCAGGATGGCGCCTTCACGCCGGTCTACGGCTAAGGCGGGGAGACAATGATGGGACGCGTACTGATTAACGACACTACCCTGCGCGATGGTGAACAGAGTCCCGGCGTGGCCTTTCAGGCCAGCGAAAAGATCGCCATCGCCGAGGCGCTGTACGCGGCGGGGATCGAGGCCATGGAGGTCGGCACCCCGGCGATGGGCGAGGAGGAGTGCGCCCGCATCCGGCAGGTGCGCCGTCAGCTCCCGGGCGCCACGCTGATGACCTGGTGCCGGATGCAGGCGGGAGAAATTCGCCAGAGCGCCGACCTGGGCATGGACTGGGTGGATATCTCCATCCCCGCCTCCGACAAGCTGCGGCAGTACAAACTGCGCGAAGGCTTACCGCTGCTGCTGGAGCGGCTGGCGGCCCTGATCCACCTCGCCCACACCCTTGGCCTGAAGGTCTGCATTGGCTGTGAGGACGCCTCGCGAGCCAGCGACGCGACGCTGCAGGACATTGCCCGCCTGGCCCGGGAGGCGGGAGCCACCCGTCTGCGCTATGCCGATACCGTCGGTATCCTCGACCCGTTCACTACCGCGGCGCAGATCGCCGCCCTGCGCCGCGTCTGGCCCGGCGAACTCGAGATGCACGCCCATAACGATCTGGGCCTGGCTACCGCCAACACCCTGGCGGCGGTGCGCGCCGGGGCCACCAGCGTGAACACCACCGTGCTGGGCCTGGGCGAACGCGCGGGCAACGCGGCGCTGGAGACCGTGGCGCTCGGACTAGAGCGCTGCCTGGAGGTCAAGACCGGCGTGCGTTTCACCGCCCTGCCGGCGCTGTGCGAACAGGTGGCCCTCGCCACCCGCCGCCCGGTGGACCCCCAGCAGCCGCTGGTGGGCGAGCTGGTCTTTACCCACGAATCCGGCGTGCACGTTGCGGCGCTGCTGCGCGACAGCGAGAGCTATCAGGCGATCGACCCCGCCCTGCTGGGCCGCGGCTATCGGCTGGTGCTGGGCAAACACTCCGGTCGCCAGGCGGTTAACGGCGTCTTCGATCGGATGGGTTATCACCTGACATCAGCGCAAATTGACCAGCTGCTGCCAGCGCTCCGTCGCTTTGCCGAAAACGGCAAACGCAGCCCGCGGGATGATGAGCTGGCGGCAATCTACCACGCGCTCTGCGGCGCCGAAACGCTGCAGGCCAGGGGGTGAGTATGGAGTGGTTTTATCAGATCCCCGGCGTGGGCGACCTGCGCTCCGCCGATGCGTTCTTTCAGTTTTTCGCCGTTCCCTATCAGCCCGAGCGCCTGGCGCACTGCAGCCTGCCGGTGCTGGCCACCTTTCACCGCAAGCTGAAGGCGGAAGTGCCTCTGCTCAACCAGCTGGAGGATAACCCGCGCGCGCACTGGCTGCTGGCGCGCCGACTGCTGGCGGAGAGTTATCAGCAACAGTTCGAGGAGAACACGCCATGAGACCCCGATTTACCTTTAGCGAAGCGGTCCGCGTCGTGCGCGCCATCCGTAACGATGGCACCTATGCGGGCCTGCCGTCCGGCGCCCTGCTGGTGCGCCGGGGCAGCATCGGCTATGTCCGCGACTGGGGAGTATTCTTGCAGGACCAGATCATCTACCAGATCCACTTCCCGGACTGCGACCGGGTGGTCGGCTGTCGCGAACAGGAGCTGATTGCCGGCGATCGGCCCTGGCTGGCCGGCAATCTGCAGTATGGCGATAGCGTAATCTGTCAGACGGCGCTGGCGATGCAGGGCGAGATGGTGGTCAGCGTAGGTCAGTTGGGGCGCATCGAAGCCACCGACCGGGGCGAGCATGGCGACGGCTATATCGTCGACTTCGGCGGCCGCTGGTTCCAGGTCCCGGTAAGCGCGCTGGCGCTGGCAGAGGAGGAAGAATAATGGAGCCCTGGCAACGATTTGGCCGGCAGCGGCTGGCGCAGAGCCGCTGGAACTGCGAGCCGGCGGCCATCGCCGCGGTCGACCGGCAGGCCTTCGAGGCGGCCTGGCAGCGCCAGGCCCAGATGGAGCAGGTTATTGTCGCCCAGATTGCGCCGGAGGCGATCCCCGCCGCGCTGCAGGAGGGCCTCGCCACTTCGCTGGGCGCCTGGCTGGATGAGGGAGGATTTACGCCAGCGGAGCGGGCGGCGATCGTCCTGCACCACGCCCGGCTGGAAACCGCCTTCGCCGGGATTGCCAGCCAGGCGCCGCGGCCGGATCCCGCCACGGTGCAGGCCTGGTATCTGCGGCATCAGGCGCAGTTTATGCGCCCGGAACAGCGCCTGACCCGCCATCTGCTGCTCACCGTCGATGGCGACGACCAGGCGGTTTACTCGCGTATACGGGAGCTTCATGGGCAAATCGAAGCCTCCCGCGAGGCGTTTGCGCCGCTGGCCCAGCGACACTCCCACTGCCCGAGCGCGCTGGACGGCGGACTGCTGGGCTGGATCGGCCGGGGGCTGCTCTATCCGCAGCTGGAGGAGGCGCTGTTTGCGCTGGCGGAAAATGCGCTGAGCGCGCCGGTGGCCAGCGAGCTCGGCTGGCATCTGGTCTGGTGTGAGGCCATTCGCCCTGCCGCGCCGATGACGCCTGAGCAGGCGCTGGAAAGCGCCCGCGATTACCTCAGTCAACAGAGCCAGCGCCGCCACCAGCGCCAGTGGCTGGCCGAGATGCTAGCGCGCCAGCCGGGGCTGTGCGGGTAGCCGACAGGCTACCCGCCATCGCCTACAGCAGATGCGGTTTAATCTCCTCAAGCCAGGTCGCCAGCCGCGCGTCGGTCTCGTCGAACTGGTTATCCTGGTCCAGCACCAGTCCGACAAAGCGATCCCCCTCCAGCGCCGATGAGGCGCTGAACTCATACCCCTCGTTCGGCCAGCTGCCGATCATCGTCGCCCCGCGGGCACGCAGGGCGTCGTACAGCGGCCGCAGCCCGCTGGCGAAGTTATCCGGATAGCCACGCTGATCGCCGAGGCCAAACAGCGCCACCGTTTTCCCCTGCAGGCTAACGTCGCCGAGGTTGCGGATAAACTCGGCCCACGACTCGCTCTCGCCCCCGGCCTCGAGGCCCGGCAGCTGGCCGTCGCCCAGCGTCGGCGTCCCCAACAGCAGGGCCGGGTAGGCCAGCAGGTCCGCCAGCGTGGCGCGGTTAATATTGACCGGGGCGGCGGCGGCCTCCCCCAGCTGCTTGTGGATCATTTTCGCGATCTTGCGGGTTTTACCGGTATCGGTACCAAAGAAAATGCCAATGTTCGCCATAGTACGCTCCTGTCGGAATGGTGTTGAAAAAAGGAATGACGACAGAGGTATTGCGAAGGCTGTGCCAGGTTGCCCTGCACCGCGACGGCCCATCCCTGCCCCATCAGGATCGCTTCGCCTCACAATGCCGCGCGCCAAAGGCGCACCCGGCGGGGCGAAAGGTAAAAATCCGTGAATTTTCCCCCTGTCGGATCAATGTTTCGCGTGGTCGTTCCGATAAGGGCGCACACTTTGCATGGTTATCCGTGTTCGGCTTACCCCGCCGCGTTTTGCGCACGGTGTCGGACAATTTGTCATAACTGCGACACAGGAGTTTGCGATGACCCTGAATATGATGCTCGATAACGCCGCGCCGGAGGCCATCGCCGGCGCGCTGATTCAACAACATCCGGGGCTGTTTTTTACCATGGTGGAACAGGCCTCGGTGGCCATCTCCCTCACCGATGCCAGCGCCAGGATCATTTACGCCAACCCGGCGTTTTGCCGCCAGACCGGCTATTCGCTGGCGCAATTGTTAAACCAGAACCCGCGCCTGCTGGCCAGCAGCCAGACGCCGCGCGAGATCTATCAGGAGATGTGGCATACCCTGCTCCAGCGTCAGCCCTGGCGCGGCCAGCTGATTAATCAGCGTCGGGACGGCGGCCTGTACCTGGTGGAGATTGACATCACCCCGGTGCTTAGCCCGCAAGGGGAACTGGAGCATTATCTGGCGATGCAGCGGGATATCAGCGTCAGCTACACCCTCGAGCAGCGGCTGCGCAACCATATGACCCTGATGGAGGCGGTGCTGAATAATATCCCCGCCGCCGTGGTGGTGGTGGACGAGCAGGATCGGGTGGTGATGGACAACCTCGCCTACAAAACCTTCTGCGCTGACTGCGGCGGCCGGGAGCTGCTCACCGAGCTGCAGGTCTCCCCTGGCCGGATGACGCCCGGCGTGGAGGCGATCCTGCCGGTAGCGCTGCGCGGGGCCGCGCGCTGGCTGTCGGTAACCTGCTGGCCGTTGCCCGGCGTCAGTGAAGAGGCCAGCCGCTACTTTATCGACAGCGCGCTGGCGCGGACCCTGGTGGTGATCGCCGACTGTACCCAGCAGCGTCAGCAGCAGGAGCAAGGACGCCTTGACCGGCTGAAGCAGCAAATGACCGCCGGCAAGCTGCTGGCGGCGATCCGCGAGTCGCTGGACGCCGCGCTGATCCAGCTGAACTGCCCGATTAATATGCTGGCGGCAGCCCGTCGGCTGAACGGCGAGGGAAGCGGGAATGTGGCGCTGGAGGCCGCCTGGCGTGAAGGGGAAGAGGCGATGGCGCGGCTCCAGCGCTGTCGCCCATCGCTGGAACTCGAAAACCCCGCCGTCTGGCCGCTGCAGCCCTTTTTCGACGATCTGTGCGCCCTCTACCGTACCCGCTTCGATCCCGACGGGCTGCAGGTCGACATGGCCTCACCGCATCTGATCGGCTTTGGCCAGCGCACCCCGCTGCTGGCGTGCTTAAGCCTGTGGCTCGACCGCACCCTGGCCCTCGCCGCCGAACTCCCCTCCGTGCCGCTGGCGATGCAGCTCTATGCCGAGGAGAACGACGGCTGGCTGTCGCTGTACCTGACTGATAACGTACCGCTGCTGCAGGTGCGCTACGCCCACTCCCCCGACGCGCTGAACTCGCCGGGCAAAGGCATGGAGCTGCGGCTGATCCAGACCCTGGTGGCGCATCATCGCGGGGCCATTGAGCTGGCTTCCCGACCGCAGGGCGGCACCTGCCTGACCCTGCGTTTCCCGCTGTTTAACACCCTGACCGGAGGTGAAGCATGATCCCTGAATCCGACCCGGACACCACCGTCAGACGCTTCGACCTCTCTCAGCAGTTCACCGCCATGCAGCGGATAAGCGTGGTGCTGAGCCGGGCCACCGAGGCCAGCAAAACGTTGCAGGAGGTGCTCAGCGTATTGCACAACGATGCCTTTATGCAGCACGGGATGATCTGCCTGTACGACAGCGAGCAGGAGATCCTCAGTATCGAAGCGCTGCAGCAAACCGGCCAGCAGCCCCTCCCCGGCAGCACACAGATCCGCTATCGCCCCGGCGAGGGACTGGTGGGGACCGTGCTGGCCCAGGGGCAGTCGCTGGTGCTGCCCCGGGTCGCCGACGATCAGCGTTTTCTCGACCGCCTGAGCCTCTACGATTACGATCTGCCGTTTATCGCCGTACCGTTGATGGGGCCCAACGCCCGGCCAATAGGGGTGCTGGCAGCCCAGCCGATGGCGCGCCAGGAAGAGCGGCTGCCGGCCTGCACCCGTTTTCTCGAAACCGTCGCCAACCTCGTCGCCCAGACCATCCGGCTGATGATCCTTCCGGCCTCACCCGCCCTGTCGAGCCGCCAGCCGCCGAAGGTGGAACGGCCGCCGGCCTGCTCGTCGTCCCGCGGCGTGGGCCTTGACAATATGGTCGGCAAGAGCCCGGCGATGCGCCAGATCGTGGAGGTGATCCGTCAGGTTTCGCGCTGGGACACCACCGTGCTGGTGCGCGGCGAAAGCGGCACCGGGAAAGAGCTGATCGCCAACGCCATCCATCACCATTCGCCACGGGCTGGCGCCGCCTTCGTCAAATTTAACTGCGCGGCGCTGCCGGACACCCTGCTGGAAAGCGAACTGTTCGGCCATGAGAAAGGCGCCTTTACCGGGGCGGTGCGTCAGCGTAAAGGACGTTTTGAGCTGGCGGATGGCGGCACCCTGTTCCTCGATGAGATTGGTGAAAGCAGCGCCTCGTTCCAGGCCAAGCTGCTGCGTATCCTCCAGGAGGGGGAGATGGAGCGGGTCGGCGGCGATGAGACCCTGCGGGTGAATGTCCGCATCATCGCCGCCACCAACCGTCACCTGGAGGAGGAGGTCCGGCTGGGCCATTTCCGCGAGGATCTCTATTATCGTCTGAACGTGATGCCCATCGCCCTGCCCCCGCTGCGCGAGCGTCAGGAGGACATCGCCGAGCTGGCGCACTTCCTGGTGCGCAAAATCGGCCAGCATCAGGGGCGCACGCTGCGGATCAGCGAGGGCGCGATCCGCCTGCTGATGGAGTACAGCTGGCCGGGTAACGTTCGCGAACTGGAGAACTGCCTCGAACGATCGGCGGTGATGTCGGAGAGTGGCCTGATCGATCGCGACGTGATCCTCTTCACTCACCAGGATCGTCCCGCCAAAGCCCTGCCTGCCAGCGGGCCAGCGGAAGACAGCTGGCTGGACAACAGCCTGGACGAACGTCAGCGACTGATCGCCGCGCTGGAAAAAGCCGGCTGGGTGCAGGCCAAGGCGGCACGGCTACTGGGGATGACGCCGCGCCAGGTCGCTTACCGGATCCAGATCATGGATATCACCCTGCCGCGTCTGTAGGCCGCGGTGTCAGGTTCAGGACATTGTCGTCAGTGCGGCAGGAACGCGACAATGTTGTGCCGCAGGGATGCGGGATAATGCTTTATTTTTCAGCCAGATAAAAAATTCGTCTCTGGTACGTCGTTTGCAGCAGGAAGGTATCGCCCAACCATGAAGGTACGACCATGACTTCCTGCTCTTCTTTTTCCGGCGGTAACGCCTGTCAGTCGGCGGACGCCAGCGCGTTAGCGCCGCGGGTGGCCGACAAGGTCGCCGCGCACCCCTGCTACTCCCGCAGCGGGCACCACCGTTTCGCCCGGATGCATCTTCCGGTCGCCCCGGCCTGCAATCTGCAGTGCAACTACTGCAACCGTAAATTCGACTGCAGCAATGAGTCCCGTCCCGGGGTGTCATCGACGCTGCTGACCCCCGAGCAGGCGGTGTTGAAAGTGCGCCAGGTGGCCCAGGCCATCCCGCAGCTGTCGGTGGTCGGCATAGCCGGGCCCGGCGATCCGCTGGCCAATATGACCCGCACCTTCCGCACCCTGGAGCTGGTCCGCGACCAGCTTCCGGATCTCAAATTATGCCTGTCGACCAATGGGCTGATGCTGCCCGACGCGGTCGAACGCCTGCTGGAGGTCGGCGTGGATCACGTCACGGTGACCATCAATACCCTGGATGCCGATATCGCCGGGCAAATCTATGCCTGGCTGTGGCTCGACGGCGAACGCTACCGCGGCCAGGAAGCCGGGGAGATCCTGATTGCCCGCCAGCTTGAAGGGGTCCGCAGGCTGACCGCCGCGGGGGTGCTGGTCAAGATAAACTCGGTGCTGATCCCGGGGATCAACGACGGCGGCATGGCCGAGGTCGGCCGTCGTTTGCGGGAAAGCGGCGCGTTTATTCACAATATTATGCCGCTGATTGCCAGACCGGAGCACGGCACGGTCTTTGGTCTCAACGGCCAGCCGGAGCCGGACGCCGGGATGCTCGCCGCGATCCGCAGCCAGTGCGGGGAGGTGATGCCGCAGATGACCCACTGCCATCAGTGCCGTGCCGACGCCATCGGCATGCTGGGCGAAGATCGCAGCCAGCAGTTCACCCGGCTGCCGGACCCGGACAGCCTCCCCGACTGGCTGCCCATCCTCCACCAGCGCGCAGAACTTCATGCCAGCCTCGCCACGCAGGGGGAGTCGGACGCGGATGACGCCTGTCTGGTGGCCGTGGCCTCCCGCCACGGCGAGGTCATTGACTGTCATTTTGGCCATGCCGACCGCTTCTCGATCTACAGCCTGTCGGCCGCCGGTATGGTGCTGGTGGGCGAGCGCTTTACACCGAAATATTGCCGCGGCGAAGAGGAGTGTGAGCCACAGGAGAACGAGGCCAGACTGGCGGCGCTGCTGGCGCTGCTCGCCGACGTAAAAGCGGTGTTCTGCGTGCGTATCGGCCATACGCCATGGCAGCAGCTGGAATTGCAGGGCATTGAGCCGCAGGTGGACGGCGCGTGGCGTTCGGTCGCCGAGGTGCTGCCTGCCTGGTGGCAGCGGCGGCGCCAGAGCCTGGCGGCATCGCGTCTGCGTCAGGGGGTCGCCTGATGGCGCCGGTCGACTGGTTGACCCGCCTGTGGCGATTGTATCACGCCGGAAAAGGCTGCTTTCCGCTGCGGATGGGGCTGACTCCCGCGGCATGGCGGTCGCTGCAGCAGCGGCTGGGCGAGGTGGCGACGCCGCTGGACAGCGCGACGCTGAGCCGCCGTCGGCTGATGACCGAGCTGAATGCTACCCGCGACGAAGAGCGTCGGCAGCTGGGGCAGTGGCTGACGGAGTGGATGGCGCCGGGGGCCGAACCGATGGCGCAGATCGTCGCCGAGGTAGCGCTGGCGTTTAACCATCTGTGGGAGGATCTGGGACTCGATTCGCGGGCGGAACTGGGCCGGCTGATGAGCGACTGCTTTCCACTGCTGGTGGTGCAGAACGTCCACCATATGCGCTGGAAAAAGTTCTTTTACCGCCAGCGCTGCCTGCAATCGCAGGGGGAGATTGTCTGCCGATCGCCGAGCTGCGACGAATGCCTGGAGCGCAGCCTCTGCTTCGAACCGCCGCCGCAATAAACAAGCCGCAGCTCCCCCTGCGGCTGACCCAACCACACACGCATTTAACCCCTTTACGCGGGTTTCTGCCGGGTGGCGCTTCGCTTACCCGGCCTACAAAGCCATTTATATATCACAAGGTTAACCATCACCGTAGGCCCGGCAAGCGCCGCGCCGCCGGGCAATATATCAGGCTCCGTGCCCAGCATGTTGCCGGGTGGCGGCTGCGCCTGACCCGGCCTACAACCCCAAATCACCACTGGATCAGGGGCCGCTGAAACTGCCGGTGCTGGCGGCCTCAAAATCGCTGAGACGTTCCCGGCAGGCCGGGGCAGCCCGCATGGATGCGGGCTGAGGGCCGTGTTTTGCAGGGACGCTGCCTCGGCCCGACCCGAAGCCTGCAGGGATAAGTCGAAGGTACCACGCAGTGGCGATTTTGCTGGCCGGAGCCCGGGGGTACAGGGGGCGGCGGCGGCTGGCCGCCCCCTGTGCGCTCCCAGCGCCATGAGAGACATCACGCAGAAGACTAACCGGGAGCGCAATGTGCGCTGAAGCCACTAATAACATAAAGGATCGCACGATGGTACTTCCCCTCACCCTAACCCTCTCCCGGAGGGAAAGGGAACCGTCCGGCCGTCGTTTCCGTGGCCAACATATTGCCGGGTGGCGGCTGCGCCTGACCCGGCCTACAACCCCAAATCACCACTGGATCAGGGGCCGCTGAAACTGCCGGTGCTGGCGGCCTCAAAATCGCTGAGACGTTCCCGGCAGGCCGGGGCAGCCCGCATGGATGCGGGCTGAGGGCCGTGTTTTGCACGGACGCTGCCTCGGCCCGACCCGAAGCCTGCAGGGATAAGTCGAAGGTACCACGCAGTGGCGATTTTGCCGGCCGGAGCCCGGGGGTACAGGGGGCGGCGGCGACTGGCCGCCCCCTGTGCGCTCCCTGCGCCATGAGAGACATCACGCAGAAGACTAACCGGGAGCGCAAACTACGCTGAAGCCACAGATAACATAAACAACCACACTGCAATGCTTCCCCTCACCCTAACCCTCTCCCGGAGGGAGAGGGAACCGTCCGGTCGTCGTTTCCGTGCCCAACATATTGCCGGGTGGCGGCGGCGCCTGACCCGGCCTACAACCCCAAATCACCACTGGATCAGGGGCCACTGAAACTGCCGGTGCTGGCGGCCTCAAAATCGCTGAGACGTTCCCGGCAGGCCGGGGCAGCCCGCATGGATGCGGGCTGAGGGCCGTGTTTTGCAGGGACGCTGCCTCGGCCCGACCCGAAGCCTGCAGGGATAAGTCGAAGGTACCACGAAGTGGCGATTTTGCTGGCCGGAGCCCGGGGGTACAGGGGGCGGCGGCGACTGGCCGCCCCCTGTGCGCTCCCAGCACCATAAGAGACATAACGCAGAAGACTAACCGGGAGCGCAAACTACGCTGAAGCCACAGATAACATAAACAACCACACTGCAGTGCTTCCCCTCACCCTAACCCTCTCCCGGAGGGAGAGGGAACCGTCCGGCCGTCGTTTACGTGGCCAACATATTGCCGGGTGGCGGCTGCGCCTGACCCGGCCTACGGAGTCTGAGAACGTGGCAAACCGATAACCGTCTCCACCGCCGCCGGGCAATACATCAGGCTCCGTGTCCAACATGTTGCCGGGTGGCGCTTCGCTTACCCGGCCTACAAAGCCATTTACATATCAGAAGGTTACTCAACACCGTAGGCCCGGCAAGCGCCGCGCCGCCGGGCAAGGACAGCGGGCGCGGAGCCGCTTTTGTGCCGGGTGGCGCTTCGCTTACCCAGCCTACAACCCCAAATCACCACTGGATCAAGGGCCGCTGAAACTGCCGGTGCTGGCGGCCTCAAAATCGCTGAGACGTTCCCGGCAGGCCGGGGCAGCCCGCATGGATGCGGGCTGAGGGCCGTGTTTTGCAGGGACGCTGCCTCGGCCCGACCCGAAGCCTGCAGGGATAAGTCGAAGGTACCACGCAGTGGCGATTTTGCCGGCCGGAGCCCGGGGGTACAGGGGGCGGCGGCGGCTGGCCGCCCCCTGTGCGCTCCCAGCACCATAAGAGACATAACGCAGAAAACTAACCGGGAGCGCAATGTGCGCTGAAGCCACTAATAACATAAAGGATCGCACGATGGTGCTTCCCCTCACCCTAACCCTCTCCCGGAGGGAGAGGGAACCGTCCGGCCGTCGTTTCCGTGGCCAACATATTGCCGGGTGGCGCTTCGCTTACCCGGCCTACATAACCATTAAATTTCAGAAGGTTAACCATCACCGTAGGCCCGGCAAGCGCAGCGCCGCCGGGCAAAAGGTATCGCACCGGGCCAAACGAAAAAAAGCCGGAGGTTTCCCTCCGGCTTTTCTCATTTACATCACGCTATGCCTTAGGCCACATCTTCATACTGCGGCACCGGGTTGCGGAAGCTTTTGGTCACGCAGGCCAGATAGACCAGACCGATACCGGCCCAGATCAGGCCCAGAATCATCGAGCTCTCTTCCAGGTTGACCCACAGCGCGCCAACGGTCAGGGCGCCGCACATCGGCAGGAACAGATACTGGAAGTGGTCTTTCAGCGTCTTGTTGCGTTTCTCACGGATCCAGAACTGCGAAATCACCGACAGGTTAACGAAGGTAAACGCCACCAGCGCACCAAAGTTAATCAGCGCCGTCGCCATCACCAGGTCGAAGTTAATCGCCAGCAGCGCAATAGCGCCGACCAGGATGATGTTCATCGCCGGGGTGCGCCAGGTCGGGTGAACATAGCCGAAGAAGCTTTTCGGGAACACGCCGTCGCGGCCCATCACGTACATCAGACGCGCCACGCCAGCGTGCGCCGCCATACCGGAAGCCAGCACGGTGATGGTGGAGAAGATCAGCGCGCCAACCTGGAAGGCTTTACCTGCTACGTAGAGCATAATTTCCGGCTGTGACGCATCCGGATCTTTAAAGCGCGAGATGTCCGGGAAGTACAGCTGCAGGAAGTAGGTGGCAAAGATGAAGATCAGGCCGCCAATCAGCGCGGTCAGGAAGATCGCCCGCGGGATGACGCGCTCTGCATCTTTGGTCTCTTCAGACAGGTTGCTGATGCCGTCGAAGCCGGTAAACGAGAAGCACAGGATCGTCGCCCCGGTAATCATCGGGATCACGTGCGCGTCACCGGACCAGAACGGACGGCTGCTGGCCAGCGTACCGGCGCCTTCGCCTTCAAACACGCCATAAATCACCATGCCGAGAATAACGGCAATCAGCACCACCTGCAGCACCACGATCACGGTGTTGAAGTTGGCCACGGATTTAATACTGCGCAGGTTAAAGGCGGTCATAAAGGCGACCAGTGCGATAACAAACACCCACGACGGAATCGAAGGCACCAGCGCTTCAAAATAGATTTTCGCCAGCAGAATGTTGATCATCGGCGCGAACAGGTAGTCGAGCAGCGAGGACCAACCCACCATAAAGCCAACGGTCGGGCTGATGGATTTCTGCGCATAGGTATACGCCGAGCCGGCAGAAGGGTAACGACGTACCAGCTTGCCATAGCTCAGGGCAGTAAACAGAATGGCGATTAACGCAAAGGCGTAGGCCGTCGGCACGTGACCGTCGGTCATACCAGAGACGATACCAAACGTATCGAACAGCGTCATCGGCTGCATATAGGCCAGGCCCATCATTACAACCGGAACTAACGTAAGCGTTTTACGTAATTCCACGCGAGAGGTATTTGGAGTAGCGTTATGCGACATAGTTATCCCCTTTTACGGTGAACGCCAGCGCGTAAGCAAAAAATTGCCCCATTTCTTTCTATTCCTCAGCGACAACGACTGTCGGTTTTTAGTAAATATCTATCCGGTACGAAGCCCGGCCTCTTGGTATTGAATGATGTGTCTTTCGACCAAAAAAATAACCGACACTTTTAAAAAAAGCGTCGGCTAGTCTCTGGTTTTCAGGCCGCATATTTTGCAACAAATTCAACGGCGTTGACAAGATGTTATGAAGTTCATTGCGTAAGCGTATTTTTTAACGTGCTAATATCTATACGATTTCCGTATGATAAATTGTAAAAATAGCACTATTTGCTAATAGCGTTTCCCGCCACCATTTGCTGGCCAAACCGCAGGTGGCGTCATTCCAGGCGATCCAGGCATGCTGGCGGGGCGACAGCCCGCGAACCGCCATGCTGATGAGCTCGCCGCTCTCCAGCAGCCCCTGCACCTGGTAACGCGGCAGACAGCCCCAGCCCAGCCCCATGCGCAGCAGCGCCAGCTGCCCCGCGGCGTCACACACCGTCAGGGTCTCCTGATCGCTGAGCAGCGCCCCGCCCTCGCCGGTGGCCACCGCCCGATAACGGCGCAGGGTCCGCCAGCTCAGCGGAGCGCGGTGTCGCGCCAGCGGATGCTGCGGGGAAACCACCAGCAGCAGCTCCAGCTCGCCGAGGGGGAGATAATCATAACCGCTCAGCGGCGGCGGCTCGCCAAGGGCGCCCAGCAGCAGATCGGCCTGCCCGTCGGTCAGCGGCCGCCAGTCCAGCAGCGAGGGGTTCTGCGTGAAGTGCAGCCGGGTCAGCGGCTGTTGTTGATAAAATGCGGCAATCAGCGGCGAAAGCTGCGTCACGGGAAAAGTGCAGTCCACCGCCAGGCGGAGGGTGTGTTCCCACCCCTGCTGCAGCTTGACCGCCCGGATCTCCAGTTCGCGGGCGATATGCAGCACTTCCCGCCCTTTCTCCAGCAGCATTTGTCCGGTGGGGGTAAAGCGCGCGCGGTGACCGCTGCGGTCGAGCAGCTGGATATTGAGATCGCTTTCCAGCCGATGAACGGTGTAGCTCAGCGCCGAGGGCGTTTTAAAGAGCTTTGCCGACGCGGCGGCAAAGCTCCCCTCTTTTTCCAGCGCGTCGAGGATCACGAGGACATCCAGCAGTGGTTTCATCGCTACCCCCTTACGGTATGCGAATCACCGCTGGCAGATCACTCCATCGGCATCACCAGCGGATCGGGGTACTGGTACTCAAACCCCAGCTCATTGCAGATACGATTGCCATCCACAATCTTGCCCTGACCGCCGTCCGGGCTGTCGCTGAACACCGGCGGCGGCAGCCCCAGCTCACGGGCCATCTGCGGATAAAAGAGGCCGCGCGCCGGATGGCGGGGCGCACATAGATTATAGATGTGCCCGCCCTTAGGGGCCTGCAACAGCAGTTCGATAGCGGCCACCACATCCTGCAAATGCACCAGATTGACCACGTGCTGGCCATCCGGCGCCGACTTGCCGGCAAAAAAACGTCCCGGATGACGGGAAGGCCCCACCAGCCCGGCCAGACGCAGAATATCCACCGAGGTTCCCGGCAGGTTGTGCAGCCAGTCCTCCAGCTCCTTGAGCACCTGCCCGCTGGCGGTTTGCGGCAGACGCGGGGAGTTCTCTTTCACCGTGCCATTGACGTTGCCATACACCGAGGTGGAACTGGTGAAGACGATCCGCGGAATATGGTGCGCCAGCGCGGTATCGACAATCTCCTGCACCGCCTGCAGATAAAACCCTTCTCCCGCCCCGGTACGCCGGGCCGGCAGCGTGATCACCAGCGCATCGACGTTCATCAGCGCGTCGAGGTCCTCGGTATCACAGACCAGCTGCGGCTCCAGGCGCAGCGGATAGCTGTCAATCCCGCACATCCGCGCCGCCTCCACGCCATCCTGCGTGGTTTTACTGCCGGTGACCTGCCAGCCTCGCGCCATCAATGACAGCGCCAGCGGCATCCCCAGCCATCCCAAACCGACTATCGCGACCTTTTTCATCCCAGGCTCCTGACTCTTTCGCTGTGCTGATTACAGGCTACGCCAGCCAGCGGCAACTGACAATTTCTTCGCTCAATGTGAAATGAATTAATGATAGAAAAAAGCCCTTGCTTTCTGCGGCGGAAGTGGTTTAGGTTAAAGGACATCAAATGCATAGTCATTCACAGAGAATTTTTATGAACCGCGTTCAATTTAAACACCACCATCATCACCATCATCCTGACTAGTCTTTCAGGCGATGTGTGCTGGAAGACATTTGGATCTTCCAGTGGTGCATGAACGCGCAGAGAGCCCCCGGAAGATTCACTTCCGGGGGCTTTTTTTTGGACCAAATTCGGACAGATTCAGACAGGTATTCAGAGGAAAAGAACAATGTTAGACAACACCCGTTTACGCATAGCTATTCAGAAATCAGGCCGTTTAAGCGAAGATTCACGCGAATTACTCAGCCGCTGCGGCATTAAAGTCAATTTGCACACCCAGCGTCTGATTGCGCTGGCGGAAAATATGCCAATCGACATTCTGCGCGTGCGTGATGACGATATCCCGGGCCTGGTGATGGACGGTGTTGTCGACCTCGGCATTATCGGCGAAAACGTGCTGGAAGAAGAGCTGCTCAGCCGCCGCGCTCAGGGCGAAGACCCGCGCTACTTCACCCTGCGCCGTCTCGACTTCGGCGGCTGCCGCCTGTCGCTGGCGACCCCGGTGGATGAAGCCTGGAACGGCCCGGCGGCGCTGGATGGCAAACGCATCGCCACCTCTTACCCACACCTGCTGAAGCGTTACCTCGATCAAAAAGGTATCTCCTTTAAATCCTGTCTGCTGAACGGCTCCGTGGAAGTGGCGCCGCGCGCCGGCCTCGCCGACGCCATCTGCGACCTCGTCTCCACCGGCGCCACCCTGGAAGCCAACGGCCTGCGCGAAGTGGAAGTGATCTACCGCTCCAAAGCCTGCCTGATCCAGCGCGACGGCGAGATGGCCGACGCCAAACAGCAGCTGATTGACCGCCTGCTGACCCGTATTCAGGGCGTGATCCAGGCCCGCGAGTCGAAATACATCATGATGCACGCTCCGACCGAACGCCTGGAAGAAGTGGTTGCCCTGCTGCCGGGCGCCGAGCGTCCGACTATTCTGCCGCTGGCAGGCGACAAGCAGCGCGTGGCGATGCACATGGTCAGCAGCGAAACCCT
Source organism: Klebsiella sp. w6 (assembly GCF_033100215.1). Taxonomy (NCBI): domain Bacteria; kingdom Pseudomonadati; phylum Pseudomonadota; class Gammaproteobacteria; order Enterobacterales; family Enterobacteriaceae; genus Klebsiella; species Klebsiella sp. w6. Next base: position 1,749,117 of record NZ_CP136907.1, on the reverse strand, counting down.
GTTCTGGGAGACCATGGAAAAACTGAAAGCGCTGGGCGCCAGCTCCATTCTGGTGCTGCCGATTGAGAAGATGATGGAGTAATCGGCCAGCCGGTCACGGGACACACAGGGGAAAACAATCATGAGCTTCAACACAATCATCGACTGGAACGGCTGTAGCGCAGACCAACAGCAACAACTCTTAACGCGCCCGGCGATTTCCGCCTCCGACAGCATCAGTAAAACGGTGGCGGAGATCCTCGATAACGTCAAAGCCAACGGCGACGCGGCGCTGCGCGAATACAGCGCGAAGTTTGATAAAACCACCGTCGCCGCGCTGCAGGTGAGCGAGGCGGAGATCGCCGCCGCCGGCGAACGCCTCAGCGACGAGCTGAAGCAGGCGATGGCGGTGGCGGTGAAAAACATCGAGACCTTCCACAACGCGCAACAGCTGCAGGCGGTGGATGTCGAAACGCTGCCGGGGGTGCGCTGCCAGCAGGTCACCCGCCCTATCGCCTCCGTCGGGCTGTATATTCCGGGCGGCTCGGCGCCGCTGTTCTCCACGGTGCTGATGCTGGCGACGCCGGCGCGCATCGCCGGCTGTCAGCAGGTGGTGCTCTGCTCGCCGCCGCCGATCGCCGATGAGATCCTCTATGCCGCGCAGCTGTGCGGCGTGAAAACCATCTTTAACGTCGGCGGCGCCCAGGCCATCGCCGCCCTGGCTCTCGGGACCGAGTCGGTGCCGAAGGTGGATAAAATCTTTGGCCCGGGTAACGCTTACGTCACGGAAGCCAAACGTCAGGTCAGCCAGCGTCTGGACGGCGCAGCCATCGACATGCCGGCCGGTCCGTCGGAAGTGCTGGTGATCGCCGACAGCGGCGCCACCCCGGACTTTGTCGCCTCCGACCTGCTGTCGCAGGCGGAACACGGCCCGGACTCGCAGGTGATCCTCCTGACCCCGGACGCCGACCTCGGCAGCCGCGTCGCTGAGGCCGTCGAACGCCAGCTGGCCGCCCTGCCGCGCGCGGAAACCGCCCGCGTGGCCCTCTCCGCCAGCCGGATCATCGTGGCCCGCGACCTGGCGCAGTGCGTGGCTATCTCCAACCAGTATGGTCCGGAACACCTGATCATTCAGACCCGTCAGGCCCGCGAGCTGGTGGACAGCATCACCAGCGCCGGTTCGGTTTTCCTCGGCGACTGGTCACCGGAATCCGCGGGTGATTACGCCTCGGGCACCAACCACGTCCTGCCGACCTATGGGTATACCGCCACCTGTTCGAGCCTCGGCCTGGCCGACTTCCAGAAGCGGATGACCGTGCAGGAGCTGTCGCGCGACGGCTTTGCCGCCCTCGCCTCAACGATTGAGATCCTGGCCGCCGCCGAGCGCCTTGACGCCCACAAAAACGCCGTAACGCTGCGCGTTGCCGCCCTGAAGGAGCAAGCATGAGCATTGAAGATTTAGCCCGCGCCAACGTCCGTGCGCTGACCCCGTATCAATCCGCTCGCCGTCTGGGCGGCAAAGGCGACGTCTGGCTGAACGCCAACGAATTCCCGACCGCCGTGGCTTTCCAGCTTACCGCGCAAACGATGAACCGCTATCCGGAGCCGCAGCCGAAGGCAGTCATCGAGAGCTACGCCCGCTACGCCGACGTCAAACCGGAGCAGGTGCTGGTCAGCCGCGGCGCCGACGAAGGGATTGAGCTGCTGATCCGCGCTTTCTGTGAGCCCGGCAAAGACGCGCTACTCTACTGCCCGCCCACCTACGGCATGTACAGCGTCAGCGCCGAGACCATCGGTGTCGAATGCCGCACCGTGCCGACCCTCGCCGACTGGCAGCTCGATCTGCCGGGTATCGAGGCGCAGCTGGACGGCGTGAAGGTGGTCTTTGTCTGCAGCCCGAACAACCCGACCGGTCAGATCATCGATCCGCAGTCGATACGCGACCTGCTGGAGATGACTCGCGATAAAGCCATCGTGGTCGCCGACGAAGCCTATATTGAGTTCTGCCCGCAGGCGACGCTCGCCGGCTGGCTCAGCGACTATCCGCACCTGGTGGTGCTGCGCACGCTGTCCAAAGCCTTCGCCCTCGCCGGCCTGCGCTGCGGCTTCACCCTCGCCAACGCCGAGGTGATCAACGTGCTGCTGAAAGTGATCGCCCCGTACCCGCTCTCCACGCCGGTGGCCGATATCGCCGCCCAGGCCCTGAGCGCGGAAGGGATCGCGGCGATGCGCCAGCGCGTGGCGCAGATCCTCGACGAGCGCCGCTACCTGGTGGAACAGCTGCGCGGCATCGCCTGCGTGGAGCAGGTCTTCGATTCCGAGGCGAACTACGTTCTGGCGCGGATAACCGCCTCCAGCGCAGTGTTTAAATCTTTGTGGGATCAGGGCATTATCTTACGTGACCAGAATAAACAACCTTCATTGAGCGGCTGTTTGCGTATCACTATCGGTACCCGTGCCGAGAGCCAGCGCGTGATTGACGCCTTGACTGCGGAGAATGTATGACCCAGAAGTATCTCTTTATTGACCGTGACGGCACCCTGATTTCCGAACCGCCGGTGGATTTCCAGGTGGACCGTTTCGACAAGCTGGCGTTTGAGCCGCAGGTGATCCCGGCGCTGCTGAAGCTGCAGCAGGAAGGCTATAAGCTGGTGATGATCACCAACCAGGATGGCCTGGGAACCGACAGTCTGCCGCAGGAAGCATTTGATGGCCCGCACAACCTGATGATGCAGATCTTCGCCTCGCAGGGCGTCAATTTCGAAGAGGTGCTGATTTGTCCGCACTTCCCGGGCGACAACTGCGCCTGCCGCAAACCGAAAACGCAGCTGGTGTTGCCGTGGCTGGAAGACGGCGTACTGGATAAAAGCCACAGCTATGTGATTGGCGACCGGGCCACCGACCTTGAGCTGGCGGATAACATGGGGATTACCGGCCTGCGCTATGACCGTGAGACCCTGGACTGGCCGACCATCAGCGAGCAGCTGACCCGCCGCGACCGCTATGCCCACGTCGAGCGCATCACCAAAGAGACCCAGGTGGACGTGAAGGTGTGGCTGGACCGCGAAGGCGGCAGCAAGATCCACACCGGCGTCGGCTTTTTTGACCATATGCTCGACCAAATCGCCACCCATGGCGGCTTCCGCATGGAGATCAACGTCGGCGGCGATCTGTACATCGACGACCACCACACCGTGGAAGATACCGGCCTGGCCCTCGGCGAAGCCCTGAAGCTGGCGCTTGGCGACAAACGCGGCATCAACCGCTTCGGCTTCGTGCTGCCGATGGACGAGTGTCTCGCCCGCTGCGCGCTGGATATCTCCGGCCGTCCGCACCTGGAGTATAAGGCGGACTTCACCTATCAGCGCGTCGGCGATCTGAGCACCGAGATGGTGGAACACTTCTTCCGCTCGCTCTCTTACACCATGGCGGTGACCCTGCACCTGAAAACCAAGGGCAAGAACGATCACCACCGCGTGGAGAGCCTGTTCAAAGCCTTTGGCCGTACGCTGCGCCAGGCGATCCGCGTCCAGGGCGATGCCCTGCCGTCTTCCAAAGGGGTGCTGTGATGAATGTGGTGATCCTTGATACCGGGTGCGCCAACCTCAATTCGGTGAAATCGGCGATTGGCCGCCACGGCTATGAGCCGGTGGTCAGCCGCGATCCGGAGGTGGTATTGCGTGCCGATAAACTGTTTCTTCCCGGCGTCGGCACCGCCCAGGCGGCGATGGACCAGCTGCGCGACCGCGATCTGATCGACCTGATCAAAGCCTGTACCCAGCCGGTGCTGGGGATTTGCCTGGGCATGCAGCTGCTCGGCAAGCGCAGCGAGGAGAACAACGGCGTCGATCTGCTGGGCATTATCGAAGAAGAGGTGCCGAAGATGACCGACCACGGTCTGCCATTGCCGCACATGGGCTGGAACCGGGTGTATGCCAAAGCAGGCGATCGTCTGTTCCGCGGCATTGAAGAAGGCGCGTATTTCTACTTCGTGCACAGCTACGCCATGCCGGTCAACCCGTACACCATCGCCCAGTGCAATTACGGCGAGGCGTTCACCGCCGCGGTGCAGAAAGATAACTTCTTTGGCGTGCAGTTCCACCCGGAGCGCTCCGGGAGCGCCGGGGCGCAGCTGCTGAAAAACTTCCTGGAGATGTGATGATTATTCCTGCTTTAGATTTAATCGACGGCACCGTCGTTCGTCTCCACCAGGGCGATTACGGCCAGCAGCGCGACTATGGCAGCGATCCGCTGCCGCGCCTGCAGTCCTATGCCGCTCAGGGGGCGGAAGTCCTGCACCTGGTCGACCTGACCGGGGCGAAGGATCCGGCGAAACGCCAGATCCCCTTGCTGAAATCGCTGGTCGCCGGCGTTGACGTCCCGGTACAGGTTGGCGGCGGCGTGCGGACCGAAGCGGATGTCGCGGCTCTGCTTGAGGCCGGCGTCGCCCGCGTGGTGGTCGGCTCCACCGCGGTGAAGTCCCCGGAGGAAGTGAAAGGCTGGTTTAAACGCTTTGGCCCTGAACGGCTGGTGCTGGCGCTCGACGTGCGCATTGACGCCGACGGCAACAAGCAGGTGGCGGTCAGCGGCTGGCAGGAAAACTCCGGCGTGACGCTGGAGGAGCTGGTGGAAAGTTATCTGCCGGTCGGCCTGCAGCACGTGCTGTGCACCGATATCTCCCGCGACGGCACGCTGGCAGGCTCTAACGTCTCGCTGTACGAGGAAGTCTGCGCCCGCTACCCGCAGGTGGCGTTTCAGTCATCCGGCGGCATCGGCGATCTTAATGATATTGCCGCGCTGCGCGGCACTGGAGTGCGCGGCGTGATTGTTGGTCGCGCGCTGCTGGAAGGTAAATTCAACGTAACGGAGGCCATTCAATGCTGGCAAAACGGATAATCCCCTGCCTCGACGTCCGCGACGGCCAGGTAGTGAAAGGCGTGCAGTTCCGTAATCACGAGATCATTGGCGACATCGTCCCGCTGGCCAAGCGCTATGCCGACGAAGGGGCCGACGAACTGGTGTTCTATGATATCACCGCCTCCAGCGACGGCCGGGTGGTCGACAAGAGCTGGGTGTCGCGCGTGGCGGAAGTGATCGATATTCCTTTCTGCGTGGCCGGCGGGATCAAATCGCTGGAAGACGCGGCGCAGATCCTCTCCTTCGGCGCCGATAAGATTTCGATTAACTCCCCTGCTCTCGCCGACCCGACGCTGATCACCCGCCTTGCCGACCGCTTTGGCGTGCAGTGCATTGTGGTGGGGATTGATACCTGGTTTGATGCAGAGACCGGCAAATATCACGTCAACCAGTATACCGGCGATGAGACCCGCACCCGGGTGACGCAGTGGGAAACCCTCGACTGGGTGGAGGAAGTGCAGAAGCGCGGCGCGGGCGAGATCGTCCTCAATATGATGAACCAGGACGGGGTGCGCAACGGTTACGACCTGCAGCAGCTGGCGAAGGTTCGCGCGGTGTGCCATGTCCCGCTGATCGCCTCCGGCGGCGCGGGCACCATGGAACATTTCCTCGAAGCCTTCCGCGACGCCAACGTTGACGGCGCGCTGGCGGCCTCGGTATTCCACAAACAGATTATTAATATTGGCGAACTGAAAGCGTACCTGGCGGCACAGGGCGTGGAGATAAGGGTATGTTGACTGAACAGCTGGACTGGGAAAAAACGGACGGCATGATGCCGGCCATCGTGCAGCACGCCGTATCCGGCGAAGTGCTGATGCTGGGCTACATGAACAAGGAGGCGCTGGAGAAAACCGAAGCCACCGGCAAGGTCACCTTTTACTCACGCACCAAACAGCGGCTGTGGACCAAGGGTGAAACCTCGGGCAATGTCCTCAACGTAGTGAGCATCACGCCGGACTGTGATAACGATACGCTGCTGGTGCTGGTGAACCCGATCGGGCCGACCTGCCACAAAGGCACCACCAGCTGCTTCGGCGAAACCGGCCACCAGTGGCTGTTCCTCTATCAGCTGGAGCAGCTGCTGGCCGAGCGTAAGCACGCCGACCCGGAGAGCTCCTACACGGCGAAGCTGTACGCCAGCGGCACCAAGCGTATTGCGCAGAAAGTGGGGGAAGAAGGCGTCGAGACCGCGCTGGCCGCCACGGTGAACGACCGCTTCGAGCTGAAGAATGAGGCGTCGGATTTGATGTATCACCTGCTGGTGCTGCTGCAGGACCAGGGGCTGGATCTCGGGGAAGTGATTGATAATCTGAAGAGTCGTCACTAACGCGTTAACCCCCGCCGCAACGGCGGGGGTAGCTGACCTCAGGATTTGCTTTCCAGCAGCGTATTGTAGAGATTGACGTAAGCGTCAATCATATGGTCGGCAGTAAACATCTCTTCAAAACGACGACGCGAGTTTTCGCCATAGCGGCTGGCGGTTTCATCGTTATGCCAGAGCTCATTCATCGCCTCCACCAGCGCCTGACTGTCATTCGGCGGGATCACACAGCCATTCACTTTGTCCTGGTTAATGAACGAGGTCCCGGTGCCGATCTCGCAGGAGATCAGCGGCCTGGCGAAGCGCGCGCCTTCCAGTAACGTAATGCCAAACGCTTCGGAGCGCAGATGCGAGGGGAAGACCACGCCCCGGCAGAGCTGGAAGAGAATGTATTTATCTTCGTCGTTGAGCATGCCGGTAAACACAACATTGCTCAGCCCGCGTTGCTGCGCCTCACGCCGCACTTCCGCCTCCAGCGGCCCGCCCCCGACGATCACCACCGGCAGCCGGCTACGCTCGGCGGCATCCAGCAGAATGTGCAGCCCTTTGTAGTAGCGGAAAGCGCCGACGAAGAGGAAGAAGTTATCGCCGACGGTTTCCCGCCAGTGCGCCACCCGCTGCGGATCGTGCTGCACGTCATGCTGCTCCAGGCCAAACGGGATCACCACGGTTTTATCCTGATATTTTTTCAGGGTCTGGCTGGAGGCCACGTAGTTGGGCGACGAGGCGACGATGCAGTCTACGCTGGCGAGGAATCGCTCCTGCAGCGGCTGGTACAACTTCATTAACCGTTTTTGTTTCACAATATCCGAGTGATAGGTCACCACCGTTCTGGCGTCAGGCCGCGCCGAGAGATGCAACATATCCATGAATGGAAACGGAAAGTGGTAGTTGATGATGTCGTAATCATCTTTAATCTGCTTAAAACGCTTTAACGCTTTCAACGAAAACGGCGTGGAGGCAATTTCAAAAAGCTGCTTATTATAAATGACCCGATGGTCTTCGTAGGCGACAGGACCTGTCTCTTTGTCCGGGCTAAAAGTAAAAACATCGGCTGCGATTCCCCGGCGGGCGCAGCCCTGACTTAGCTGATAAATGACCTGCTCAATACCGCCGTAGGTATCGGGATAGTAGGTCTTATAGACGTGTAGAACTCTCAACTGACACCCTTAGAGTAATTTATAGGCGTTAATGGTCTGGGTCGTACAGTTCTCCCACGAAAACTGTTTCGCCTGGGCAAGACCGCGCGCGGTGGCGATTTCCCGCCAGCTATCATCCTGCAGGCTCTGCAAAATATGCGCGCTAATCGCGTCTACATCATTAGGATCGGCAACGAGGCCGGCATCGCCAACCACCTCAGGCAAAGAAGTGACATTGGAACATACTACCGGCACACCGCAAGACATCGCTTCAAGAATAGGTAAACCGAATCCCTCATAGAAGGAGGGATAAACAAAGGTTCTGGCCGCCGCGTACAGATAAGGCAGGTCTTCATCCGGGACATAGCCCAGGTAACGGATCCACCCTTCACGCGTACCGCGCTCGACTAACTGCCACAGCACATCGTCTTCCCATCCGCGATAACCGCTGAGGATCAGCGGGTAGCGCATGCGGGTCTCCATCGGCAGCAGCTGATAGGCCTGCAGCAGACCGCGGATATTTTTACGCGGCTCCATGGTGCCGATATATAACGCATACCCCTGCCACGCCAGCTGATATTTCTGCAGGACCGGCAGGCACTCCGCCGGGCTGCGCGGAATATAGTCGCTGCTGCAGGCCAGCTTGGTGGTGACGATCCGATCCGCCGGATAGTTGAACAGGCGGATGATTTCACTGCGCGAGAAGTCGGAGACGGTCAGGATCAGCTTCGCCGAATCCAGGCTCTCGTGCAGGGACTTCTCCATATAGCGAACCCGATCTTTTGGATGATATTCCGGGCAGGTAAAAATGGAGATGTCATGAAACGTGGTCACGGCGCGTTCCAGGCGATGCGGCAGATAGAAATTGGGACCATGGTAAATGTAGTCTTTGTAATCGCGCAATGCCCACGCCTGGCGCCGCGGATGCAGCAGGCGATACGCCTCAATCAGCAGCGGCTGGCGGCGCAGAAACGCCGACAGACGACCATGATTGCTGGCTTTGGTATCGCTTTTATTCTCCACCTGGGGGATCTGATCGATAAACGACGCGCCGTGAAACAGCTTCAGCTCTTCGATTTCACGGGCAACCGCCAGCCGCTTAACCAGCTCCAGGGAATACCGACCGATGCCCGTTAATGGGTATTTAATTGGCTCAGTAGCAAAAATAATTTTCATAACGAACTCATCACAAGGGCCACCGGAGTAGCCCTGTTGATAGCGATTATTGCTTCGCGGCTGGCGCGATAATCGGCAGGTTTTTCAGGAGAAATTCCGCGCTCTGTTTCCAGGTTAACCAGTTGATATTTTCGGAACGAGGATGCGCGTTTTGCTCGTACAGGGCTAACCACTCTTCTACCGCCTTCGCGATATCGGACGGCGCTTCACCGGAGAAATACCAGGCATGTTCCTGAGCAATCTCTTTAAACACCGGAATGTCGCGAATAATCACCGGCAGCTTTTTCTGCGCCGCTTCAATCAACGGCAGGCCAAAGCCTTCTCCCTGCGAGGCAAAGATCAGCGCGCGTGAACGAGCGTATAGCTCGGCCAAAAACTCGTCGCTGATATTCTGCAGCCAGAAGAGCTTTTTGTTCAGCTGCGGATGATGGCGTAATTTTTCGCACAAGCTGTCAACGTTCCAGCCCTGTTTGCCGACGATAAACAAGTTGTAGTCTTTGCCCTCGCGCCACAGTTCCTCGAAGGCGGCGAGCGTCTGGGCGTGGCCTTTGCGCGGCTCCATGGTACCCACCATGATAAATGACGGGGCTGCAGCCATCGCTGCTAACAGCGCCTGTGCATTTTCCGGCATGCCAGTGGACGGTACGCTGGCATCGAGGTCGGCTCCCAGATGGAAGTTGCTGACGGTCAGCAGCGGGTTCGGTTTCACCCAATGGCGATTTTCCGCAATCCACGCTTTCACATCCTCGGCGACGCTGGCAGAGACGCAGATCAGCCGGTCGGCGTGCTCTGCGAGGCAGGACAGCCAGATCGGGAATTCACGCTGAATGCCTTCGATACTCCACTCCGGGCGGCGTAATGGCAGAATATCATGCACCACGAAGCAGGCGAACGCCCCGGCGGCGCGCATGCTGTCAATTTGCGTCACCACCTCCGGGAAGAGATGCGCGGTCAGATCGGTGGCGATAAGCACATCGTCTTTGCTGAACAGCACCGGTTCATCAGCGCCAAATTCGCCCGGGAAATGACTGGACAGATATTGGTTGGCGTAGCGATAACACTCGCCAGGGGTGTAGTAGACAGCGGAAACCTCGTAACCCGGCACGCCAGATTTCAGTAATTCGCTGAGGATACTGCGCGAGACGCGCTGGATCCCGGTCTTCGCGTCATGTTTCGCCAGAACCGAAATGTCCACCAGCAGCTTGCGGGAATGGCGCTTAAAGCTATTGCGCGCAACCGCCCATGCCAGACCAAGACGGTCGACTTCGCTCAGCGCATCGATTTTCTGCATCGTCTGGATACGGGAGGCGGTCACGCTTTCCGCCTGCCCGGCATTCGCCTCTTGGGACGACTGCAGCAGACGAGTGAAACCCTCGATCGCCAGATGGGCGGTATTGGCCCACGAGAATTTGGCCGACTGCGCGAGAGCATGCGCTTTCAGCTCACGATAAAAAGCCTCATCGGTCAGCGCCTTCTCCATGACCCGGCGAATGTCCTGCACATCATGCGGATTGAACATGGCATCTTCCCAGCCAATGACTTCCGGCAGGCTGGTAATGTTTGAACCCAGGGTCGCGGCCCCACAGCGCATCGCTTCCAGCGGCGGCAGGCCGAATCCCTCATGCAGCGACGGGAACACAAACAGTTTGCAAAGGTTGTACAAGGCAATCAGATCGTCGTCGGTCAGGAAGCCGGTAAAGATAAGCTGGCTGCGTGACAGGCCATAGCTTTCCGCCAGACGCAGAATACGCTCCAGATCTTCAGGATGCACTTTATACGCGAGCACCATCGGATAGCGCTGCTGCAGTTCGGCAGGCAGCATGCTGTAAGCATGAATAAGCGCTTCAATGTTTTTCCGCGGCTCGATCATCGCCAGCGTTAGGATAAACTCATCCGGCAGGCTGTATTTGTCTTTTAAAGACTGAATACGCTCAGCAGAATAATCGATCACCGCAAACTCTTCGCCCACCGCCGAGGAGATGTTCAGTACCCGATCGCTGGCGATGTCGGTATATTCGATCACTTCCTGAGCTGCCGACTGCGAAATAGCGAAGATCGCGTCTGCCCGCTCAAATTCCGCCAGCTTGTTCATATAAAACTCACGGAAATTCGGATCGCCGAGGTAACGCTCTTTATTTAACAGCGGGATCAGATCGTGGCATACACACACCGTCTTCCACGGCACATTATCCGCCGGAATAGACACGGTATAACTATCCCCATGGCCTTCGAAGAAGCTAATAACATAGACGATATCAGGCGCGATATTGGCGATAGCGATATCGCGGGCCGCCTGGGCTGCCTTGCTACGACCGTGGTTTTCGATGTTGCAATAGGCCGTTGGCGCAACGGCGGAGAAGATGAACATATCTTCATCCGTCAGCAGGTCCCGATAGGCCATTTTGACATCATTGATATTATCAATGGGGTACATACCATTGATCAAAATACTGACGCGATGCTCACCGGCATTTTCAATAATGGCGCGGCTCATGGCCAGGGTACTGCGACCGATACCGCGGAATTTACTTTCCGACTGGTAACCCTGGACATCAATCAAAATATGCAAGTTAATCTCCTTATTTATTTTTCGTTAGTTTGAGATAAATTTCATAAACCTCCGGAGGTAAAAGCTCCGGATGCATCACTTGCAGTTCAGTCTGCGATAAAATCTGCGCATCAGCCTGATACTGACTGTGCGGCAGTGGATTCATACGACGATACAAACGATAGGCAGGCTGATAAAGGCCCAGCTTATGTAAACCATTTACCGCGGTATGTTTTACCTGCGGATGTTTTCTCATAAATGAGAAAACAAACCGCAGGACGCGCTTAATAAAATGTTTACACCGCTGCACGAAACCATACTGCCTCAGCAAATGGATCTGCAGGCCCAGATAACGATAACCTTTGGTCATTCTCCAGGAACGGCTGCGATGGATTTTTTCGATTTCCTGGCGAAGCTGCTGGTTTTCGTTGCTTAAATGGTGGATCTCCCGGTTAGCGGCTTCCAGTCGCTGCAGTAGCTCAGCGGTTTCAGGGGGCAACTCGGGCTGAACGTCAGCCTGGGCGTGCGCTTGTGCCGACTGCAACAGCGCCGCCAGCTGCTCCATATTCTCACCAAGCCAGGCGAGTTCATGGCTGACTTCCACAGGTTGTTGAGCTTTCTCGACTAACGCATCCTGAGCGGCCTGCAGCTGAGCCATCTGCTTTTCCAGAGTATGGATTTGGCCGCGCAACGCTTCTGAGCCGGCGCTTTCATGACGCACCCGGGACTGGAGCTCCAGCAGCACCGTCTCCTGAGCGATGATCCACTGTTCCGTCGCCCCGCGCTGCTGTTCAGCTGACGGCAGCTTCGCTTTCTTCTCGAACAGCGCCAACAGCAGGGCAAAGTTCCAGCGTTCAACCGGCTCCTGCCAGACCGCATACAGCCAGTTAGACCACGGCTGGGGCAGATTAAACGGATGAACAGGCGCCGAGCGCCAGAAACCAGTCCAGCTTTTGTTTTCGGCAAACAGCTCATTCACAAACACGAAGAACGACTGGACAAGGTTCGTCGGCCAGCTGCAGTCCTGCGGCGTGGTAACGATAGAGCCGAAGTCGATTAAGCGGGCATGCTGTCGGGCATCGACCATCACGTTCCACGGGCGTACATCGTCATGCCAGAACCCTTGTTTCTCCAGCGCCGCTAAGGAACGAAGCAAGCTACCGAGGATTTTTTCACGATCGATCTCCTCCCCGGCTGCCAGCATATCGCTCAGCAAACGACCCGGGAGTTTTTCCATCACCAGCCAGCCAGACTGAGCATTTTCGCCGTGGGCCAGTAATGCGGGCGCGTCAAAGCCCGCTGGCGGTTGCGCCAGGAACTTTATTTCATTATGCAGTTCATGTTTATTACGCTGGCTCTCTTCCGCCGTCAGGATGCCGTGGGGCATGTCGTAATAGAAAAACTTGCATACATAATCTTCGCCAAAGAAGTAGCGACGGCTGCGCTTATGCGCGAGGCCGGCCCCGGCATAGGGCTGATTCTGCCAGTGCTGGAACGGCTGATTAAAATCGTTGATCAGCACCCGGTGGTTGCTGACCAGGTACATCGGGCGCGGTACGGGGGATAAATGGGTGTCAAACTCACCGATCAGGCGATAAAACGCGCACTGCTCAATCAGTTCGCGCGGGTCGTCCGGCTGAGAAACGCCCCAGTAAAGCGGTTCTTCTTTCACCGCCAGCTCAAGGATCACCGCCTGGGTGACATCGGCCAGGCGCGAGAGCAGACGTTTAACTTCATCGATACCATGAAGGTGAACAATATGGTGAAACACGCTTAAGCCAATGGCCAGATCAAACTCGCCCTCTTCCAGCGCGGCGATCACCTCTTCAATTCTGCCTACCCGGAACTCGGCGGCAAAATCGGGGTTCTCTTCGGCCAGCGCACGGCACACGTTAATATTTTCCTGCTGGAAATCGATACCAACGATAGTCGCGCCTTTGCTTGCCAGACTCAGGCTAAAAAAGCCCTGCGCGCAGCCCAGATCGAGAACGTTAAGCGGGCGCCCCAGCGCACGGGATAAGTTATCGTACTGTTCGGTAATCAAATCGAGGCGTTGATTACAATCACGAGCGGCGTCGCCATCCCATTCGGGATGGCCAAAAATAGTTTGATAAATCTCAGGTAATTCGCTAACCAGCGTGTTTAAGTCTTTAGTCATGGAATCGTTTTTCTCAACGTCATTGGTAGCTAGTAAAGGACGACTTAAGATCGATGACACCCCAGAAATCCATGCTCTTGGTCACATGTAAAATAATGGAGTCGTAACGTCTGTCCAGCGGCGTCATATCCGTCTGTGGGTTGCCGGCAGAGATACCAAATGACAGCAGGTAATCGCCACTGTTTAAATCAACCGGAAGGCTAAATTTAAAGACCCGAACATCGCCGCGGGAAACCGAAATATTTTCCCGCCCTTCAGAGGCGAGGAAAGAGTTGGTTCCGTAGAGGAATAAGCCATCGAGGGTCTTAATCAGGATGCCTGGCACCACGCAATCAAAATCGTATTCAAACACGACCTTCATCAGAAAATCGGTCTGCTGATTGCCCGTCAGTGAGGGAGGAAAATCAACCCCGGCGCTCTGGATATGATAATCGATGATTTTCGCGCCACCCTGCCCCCAGCGATATTCTTCCGGACGGTAGCCTGGGCGCGTGTGGTACACATCTTCAATCTCATCGAGAGACATCTGGCTTTCGCCACTGGCTGACGAGATAGCCGTTGCGCTTTTTGTCGCGCTGTCTTTATCGGGTTTGCCAAACAGCTCATCCAGGTAACGGTTGGTCACGTCGCGGGCGGTGCCGTCCATGCAGATGTCACCATTTTTGAGGAAAATGGCGCGGTCGCAGTGCTTGACGATATCCCCGGCGCTGTGGGAAACCAGTAGCAGCGTGGTCCCCTGCTTTTTGAAGTCCGCGATGCGAGCATAGCATTTCGCCTGAAAACGGGAGTCACCCACGGAGAGCGCTTCATCGACGATCAGAATATCCGGCCGGGAGGCCGTGGCGACAGCGAACGCCAGGCGCATTTGCATGCCGCTGGAATAGATGCGCACGGGTTCTTCAATGTAGTCGCCAATATCGGCGAAGGCTTCGATCTCCGGCATTAAGCGCTCGATCTCTTCCCGGCCCAGGCCCATCATCAGCCCGGACATATACACGTTCTGCCGGCCGGTAAAGTCAGGATGGAAGCCCATGCCCAGCTCCAGCAGCGCGGCGACGCGCCCCTGGATTTCAATGCTGCCTTTGGTGGGCTGAGTGGTGCCAGTCAGCAGCTTCAGTAACGTACTTTTACCTGCGCCGTTCACCCCAACAATGCCGACCGCTTCACCGGGTTCAATGCTGAAATTGATATCTTTCAATACCCATTTCTTGCTGTGCCGCGGCTTATCGCCCGGCAGTAGTTTCTCAATGACCCGGTTCCATTTAGATGGATAATATTTATACGCCTTGCCGACGTGCTGAACTTTGATACTCATGATTAAATCTCGTCCACAATATCAGCGGCATGTTTTTTAAATAAACGCCAGGCAAATAAAAACAGAATGACCGACACCACTGTGACCGGAAGCAGCGCCATCCAGTTAGGGCTCTGGTGATAGAGCATCACGTTCTGGTAGGAACCGATAATGGTCGCCATCGGGTTATATGCCAGCAGACCTGATACCCATTCCGGCAGCGTTTTGGATACGTAAACAATCGGCGTAAACCAGAACCAAAACTGCAGCAGGATATTGACGAACTGCCCGACGTCGCGGACAAAAACGTTCAGCACCCCGAGGATAATCCCCAGGCCAAGAGTAAACAGCATCTGGACGATCAGCACCGGAATGATTTCAAAGAAAATCATGCCCGGGAAATTGCCCGTGACGATCAGAAACAGTACAAACAGACCAAAAATGATCAGGAAGTTAATGAACGCCGAGGCGGTGACAATGATCGGTAAACAGATCCGCGGAAAGCTCAGTTTCTTGAGGATATTGGCATTGGTCAGAAAAACGTTGACCAGATTGCCGAGCGTTTCCGTAAACAACCCCCAGGTTAATACCCCGGAACAGAGGTAGATACTGTAGGCAAAAGGACCATCCATGCCCGCCAGGCGGGCACGCATTAACTCTGAAAAAATTAATGTATAGACGGAAATCATGGCGATCGGCTGTAAGATCAACCATGCCGCGCCTAAAAAACTGGTCTGGTAACGGGACTGAAAGTCCCGTTTAACGCTGTCAATAATAAAGCCACGGTAGCGATAGATCGCTGAAAACATAGGACTCAAAGCGATTCCTCTTTTAACAGGTTGAGCAGCTCGGCGGTTTTCTCATTCATTAACGCAGTATCCGCTCTGGACTCCACGTTCAGACGCACCACCGGCTCGGTATTGGACGTGCGCAGGTTAAAGCGCCACTCAGGGTATTCAATACTGATACCGTCCGTTGTGTCGATGTGTGCGGCCGCCGGCTCATACTGCGCACGGATGCGCGCTATCGCCTCCGCCGCATTCCCCAGCTTGCGGTTGATCTCCCCCGACGCCGGGAACGCCGCCTGGCGGTCCGCCACCAGCGATTTCAGCGAGCTGTTCTTCAGGCACAGCAGCTCCGCCACCAGCAGCCACGGGATCATCCCGCTGTCGCAGTAGGCGAAGTCGCGGAAGTAATGGTGCGCGCTCATCTCCCCGCCGTAGATGGCGTCTTCCTGGCGCATCCGCTCCTTGATGAACGCATGCCCCGTCTTCGACATCACCGGCTGGCCGCCGCTGCGGGTCACGATGTCCACCGTGTTCCACGTCAGACGCGGGTCGTGAATGATTTTCGCCCCCGGCTGCTTCTGCAGGAACGCTTCCGCCAGCAGGCCGACAATGTAGTACCCCTCGATAAACGACGCCTCGTCATCGAACAGGAAGCAGCGGTCGAAGTCGCCGTCAAAGGCGATACCCATGTCCGCCTGATGCGCACGCACCGCATCGGCGGTGTCCTGACGGCACTCCGGCAGCAGCGGGTTCGGGATACCGTTCGGGAAATGGCCGTCCGGCTGGTGATGCACCTTGATAAAGGTCACCGGCGCCCCGGCCGCCGCGAAGCGTTTCTCCACCTCATCAATCACGTGCCCCGCCGCCCCGTTGCCGGAGTTCACCACCAGCTTCAGCGGACGGGTGAAGTTCGCCAGGTCCACGTAGCCCATCAGGTGGTCGACGTACTCCTTCAGCACCGAAATCTGACGCAGGGTCCCGCGACGCGCCGGGTCCACCGGCGGGAACTGGTTCTCCTCCGCCAGGCGCTGGATATCCCGCAGGCCGGTGTCGCCGCTGATGGGCTTCGCGTTCTCGCGCACCAGCTTCATGCCGTTGTAGTTCATCGGGTTATGGCTCGCCGTCACCTCGATGCCGCCGTCCACCCCGAGGTGGAAGGTGGCGAAGTAAATCTCTTCCGTGCCGCTCAGGCCGATATCCAGCACGTCGGTGCCGGCGTCCATCAGCCCGCGGGCCAGCGCCAGCTTCAGCGACTCGCTGGTGAGGCGCACATCGCCCCCCACCACTATCTTCCCGGGTTTCAGAAATTCGCCATAGGCGCGGCCGATACGGTAGGCGATGTCCTCGTTCAGCTCCTCGCCCAGTTCACCACGGATGTCATAAGCCTTAAAGCATGTTAACTGTGTCATTCTGCGTTTTGTCCCGAAAAAATTAGCAACGACCATACTGGTCTTTAATACGAATAATGTCGTCCTCGCCGAGGTACGACCCCGACTGGATCTCCAGCACTTCCAGCGGAATACGGCCCGGGTTTTCCAGGCTGTGCTCGGCGCCAATCGGAATAAAGGTGGACTGGTTCTCGGTCAGCAGGAACTGCTTGCCGTTGACCGTCACCTGGCCGGTGCCGGCGAGAATGACCCAGTGCTCGGCGCGGTGGTGGTGCATCTGCATCGAGAAGGCGCCGCCCGGTTTCACGGTGATACGGTTGACGTTGAAGCGCGGGGTCTGGACCACCACGTCGCAGCGGCCCCAGGGACGGTAAATCTCGCGGTGGCGCTTGTACTCGCTGCGCTGGTTCTGCTTGAGGAACTCGACCGCCTTCTTCACGTCCTGGGAACGCTCGCGGTTCATCACCAGCACGGCGTCCTTGGTGCTGACAATCACCAGGTTCTCCACGCCGATGGCCGCCACCAGCTTCTCGTCGCTGTTGATGTAGCAGTTTTCGCTGTTGTGCACCCAGGCGTCACCGCTGAGGACGTTACCCTGCTCGTCTTTCGGGCTGACCTCCCACAGGGCGGACCAGGAGCCGACGTCGCTCCAGTCGGCATCGAGACCGACCACCACCGCGTCGGCGGTTTTCTCCATCACCGCGTAGTCCACGGACTCGTCCGGGCACTCGCAGAAAATGTCATGCGGAATGCTGATGAAGTCGCTGCCGTTGTCGGCGGCATTGACCGCGGCCTGGCAGGCTTCGAGGATATCCGGGCGGAATTTGGCCAGCTCGGAGAGGTATTTTTTGGCGCGGAACATAAACATGCCGCTGTTCCAGTAGTACTCCCCGGAGGCGAGGTAGGCCTCAGCGCGCTCGCGGTCCGGCTTCTCCACGAAGCGGGCCACCTGGTACGGGGTGTGGGCGCTGTCGGTGAGGGCCACGCCGCGCTGGATGTAACCGTAGCCGGTTTCCGGGGCGTTCGGCACGATACCGAAGGTGACCAGATGGCCTTCATCGGCATACTGCTCGGCGACGCGGATGGCGTCGTGGAAGACCGGCTGGTTATTGATGATATGGTCGGCGGCGAGGACCAGCATCAGCGGGTCGTCGCCGTGACGGGTGGCCTGGAGGGCCGCCAGGGCGATGGCCGGGGCGGTGTTGCGCCCGACCGGCTCAAGAATAATGTTGTTGGACAGCTTGTTGAGCTGGCGCAGCTGTTCAGCCACCAGGAAGCGGTGCTCTTCGTTACAGATGACCATCGGTTCATGGATTTCAAGGCCCGAGAGTCGGGTGATGGTTTCCTGCAGCATGGAGTTCTGCCCGTACAGCCGGAGGAACTGTTTCGGGTAAAGCTCGCGAGACATCGGCCAGAGACGACTGCCGGTACCACCAGCCATAATTACAGGAAGTAACATAATGAAATCCTTAAATAAATAATTGCTTTATTTTACTATCAATCAATCGACCGTCAGGTGGCGTGGCCTTTTTGAGGCACGCTACCGCCATTGGCTGTCGCAACCAAAATGCGTACTGCTCCCGTGCTCCAGGCTAAGCGCCACCCTCTTTCGCTTCAGGCTGTCGGCAGATCGTTCAGTCAGCAGCTACAATGACAGCCTGGCGGAACGCGTGTCCTGAAAACCTAAAAGCAGAGATATACCTTCAGGCATATCTCTGCTTTTAACATGCATCTTCCCTCACCTGGCCGCCAAACGCACCACACTTTCCGCATTTGCCGCCGGGTTAACCATCAGGACTTTCTCATTTACGCAGGGCAAAACACATGCCCTTACCGCCACCGAAAAAAGCGCAACGGGCGCCCAGCCGATGCTGGCAACCGTCAGAAAGGAGCGTTTACGACGTGGGGAAAGATAAGAAGAGACATCGCCTTCGCCGCCAGGGAGACCACGCGCATTCAGGCTTGATGGCCCTGTGCACACAACTACGGCGCTATGTTCCGATAGGTGGGATAAACGACTCATGCCTCTACACTGCACATTCCACAAAGAAAATCGTGCGCAGATTATAGCGCTGGTCGGCGGGAATAAAAATAAAAAAGCCTACTGATTAATGGATTACTCAAATGACACACATCATAAACATTCATTAAACAAGCAAAAAAAGAGCAATTTATTGATATCCATGAAGAAAAGAAAGCCACCATTGCGCGCTTTTAGCCCGTTTGATAAATAAACCGGGCACAAAAAATATAACTTTAAACAAACTTATGCCGGGCTCAATGGGTATTTGTTGCCTTTGTGTTTAGCCACAAATCGCTAAACCGCTGACAAGTCACAAGGTTATTATTCGGATGCTAACAGTCAAATGAGAAACGTTGTTATTTATCACCTTTTGCCACGGTTATTTTGCCAGAAAAAACGTCCTTCACCTCACGTCTGGCGGAGATGACGCGGCAAAGCAAGTGATCCCAACCGCAAGCCAGTGTAAAATCGGCACTTATGTAGAACGGGATATCCACACCCCGGAGGAAAAATATGAAGTTTTTGGTCACTGGTGCCGCAGGTTTTATCGGCTTTCATATCGCGCAGCGCCTGCTGAATGAAGGGCATGATGTTGTCGGGATCGACAACATGAACGACTATTATGACGTCAGCCTGAAGCAGGCCCGTCTGGATCGCCTGGCATCGCCGGCATTCCATTTCCAGCAGCTGGATCTGGCCGACCGGGAAGGTATGGCAAAGCTGTTCGCCGCAGAGCAATTTGATCGCGTGATCCACCTGGCCGCCCAGGCCGGTGTGCGTTACTCGCTGGAAAATCCGTATGCCTATGCGGACGCTAACCTGATGGGTTATCTGAACATTCTGGAAGGCTGCCGCCATACCAAAGTGAAACACCTGGTGTACGCCTCCTCCAGCTCGGTTTACGGCCTCAACCGTAAAATGCCGTTCTCTACCGAAGATTCCGTCGATCATCCGGTCTCCCTGTATGCCGCCACCAAGAAAGCCAATGAGCTGATGGCGCATACCTATTCCCATCTGTACAGCATCCCGACCACCGGGCTGCGCTTCTTTACGGTCTATGGCCCCTGGGGCCGCCCGGATATGGCGCTGTTCAAGTTCACGAAAGCGATGCTGGAAGGGAAAAGTATTGACGTCTACAACTACGGCAAAATGAAGCGCGACTTTACCTATATCGACGACATCGTCGAGGCGGTGGTGCGTGTTCAGGATGTGATCCCGCAGGCTAATGCCGACTGGACCGTTGAGAGCGGTTCCCCGGCCACCAGTTCCGCGCCATATCGGGTCTATAACATTGGCAACAGCTCGCCGGTGGAACTGATGGACTACATCACCGCCCTGGAAGAGGCGCTGGGGATGGAAGCGAAGAAGAATATGATGCCGATCCAGCCGGGCGATGTGCTGGACACCAGCGCAGACACCCAACCGCTATATGACCTGGTGGGTTTCAAGCCGCAGACGTCAGTGAAGGAAGGCGTGAAGAACTTCGTCGAGTGGTATAAGGATTACTATCAGATCTAATCCCCTGCCCTGCCGCAATCGTCAGGTTGCGGCAACCTCTTCTATGGAACCTCCGTTATCCTGACTATATGTCGACGGAATGCACATTCATTGTTTTATATATAATATTTTGTGCTATAGACAGATTTTTTGCCTTTTTTCTCGCACGCCTGAAACCAGTTTCATCCAGCCTTTTTCAAAAAAGCAAATATCCGCGCGCCAGGCACTCAAACTTTTCTGTCATCCATCCCAATTTGGTGAGTGGAAACAGCATTATATGCTGATTGAGCAAAAACATTACTCTCTGTAGGAATTTTCCTAAATCCAGGATATGTTAGAGCAAGCCATGCAACAGAACAAAACTGGTGCATTGCTTATCAAACTAATAATTCAATCAACATACGCTCTGTGGTAGATATTATGGAAAACCTATTTTTCTTAGTGGTGGCTGCCATACTACTTGCTGTTTCCGTTTATTTCTTGATTTCTTATTTAAAAGACAGAAAGAAAACGAAACTGACGTTTAATAAACGCAAGTGGTAAGGACCGCTCCGTATTGCAATTAGATTAAGATAACATTAAGAGATAAAAAAATGATATTACAGAATGAGCGTTCATTCTGCGTTTTGGTGTGGCATTAAGGCAAGAAAAAATAGTGTTAATCGCGCCCTGTTCATCATATTTCCATAGGGCATAAATAACAAAAGCCTGCGTTGCAGGCTTTGTTTTACCTCCCGGCGCTTATCTCCGGCATCTACATCACAGTGACGGTAGCTCTTCACAAGGTAAGTTTAACTTATCGGACCTGTTTTCAACCCGCAACGGGTTTCGTGCAGGATCGTTAGGCCCATCACAATTTATGAGGTAGACAATTCATTACAAAGCATACAGGCTTATGGTGTTGACATTCTCAATGTCGTCAAAGATGAGCCTAAAAAATGTCATAACTAGAGTCGCATGACATCATGATAGCCAGTAAAAATATTTTTCTTCGACATAAGCTTGTTAAGGAGCAACATCAGGAGAGAACAAAATATTGCTGCTATATATGTGATGTCCTGCTTAGTTGACTAGAAAAACTGATGATAAAGGCCATCAGTTTTTCATATTGGTAATCTCTTTATTCTTTTAAAGGCTCGAGAGTTACACTCTTAACCAATTACTCTATACATTCGCAATGTGTTACATATCATCCAGTAAATATAACCTTCATGATTCTGTATTTGCTAAAAAACTTACTAATTATTTTCTTTTGCATTAATGCAAGAATGGTCGCTACGGAAACTGCAAAGACATATTTAATTATAAAGTTTACGCTGGGGTTATAGCGGTAAAAGTACTCGACCACCGGAATATGCCACAAATAGATCCAGATTGTATTTGATGACATACTAAATAAAATAGATGGCAATCTTGCGGCAGGAAGGTATTTCTCAATAGCATAGAAGATCACTATAGTCATAACGACTGAATAAGATATATAATAAAGAGTAGGTGGATATTTGTAAACTTGCGGTCCATACACCACTTCGTGAGCAAGATAGTTATATATTACATATGTAATAAATACTGCTAAAAAAACAAAAAAAGCAAATAAAATTTGAATTTTATTATACGTTAAAAATTTATAACCGAGAATAAACACGGCGCCATATGAAATAGTAGGTAAAATTACATCGCTCAAGAAAGAGTATCGGTCACCAGGATAATCCTCACTTGTAAAAACAAATATACAAAGGCTCAACAATAGAACCAAAAGTGCTAGCAACGTCGTCAAATATCCATTTAGATTTTTTATACAATAAGCATAAAATGGAGATAAAATAGAAATTATTAAAAAAACCTTTATGATCCAAACATAACCAAAACCATCCAGTAGAAATGTTGAAGTGATATTATTAACCGTCAACAGATCCATAAATTTCAAAGGTTTAAACACATAAAGAACGAAAAAAAACATTATCAAAAAAGCCCATACGGGGAAAACAAGCCGTTGAAATCGAGAAAGTGAATAAGTTGCAAAACTAACATTACTAGCTTTTGATAAATAATATGACACACCTGAAACAAAAATCATCATTGGGACATCAAAAGTCCTAAACTGGAACAGAATTCCTGGAGGGTTAACATGGGCAAGAATAATGAGCAAAAGCCCCATAACTCTCATTATATCAATAGTCATATTTCTTTGCATTAAATCATCTCCCGAAAGTAACCATTTAATCTCATTATACATTCAAATCATGCATGCCATATGAATAAAGTTCTTTCATTATTATACTTAAAGTTATTAATAAATATTACTCACCATTGAGATTCTATTACCCCCATGTTTTTCAACGGCTTTTCGCGCATTAAAATCGATCCACCACGGAGATGAGAAATAAATGTCCATAGAATCATATTATATATTGAATAAGTTTATCTAATAGCATTGATTATTTTATAGATAGATAAAGATAATAATATATAAATAAAACTGGTGACACTGTTGTCACCAGTTTTGATTTGGTTAATCGTTACCAAACAGATCGCGGGTGTATACTTTGTCCGCCACATCCGCCAGCTCTTCCGCCATACGGTTAGAGATTATCACATCCGCCTCTTGTTTGAAGGCATCCAGGTCGCGCACGACGCGGGAGTTAAAGAACTCATCTTCCTGCATCACCGGTTCATAGATAATAACCGGAATACCTTTCGCCTTGATGCGCTTCATAATGCCCTGAATAGAAGAGGCACGGAAGTTGTCCGAACCACTCTTCATGATCAGGCGATACACACCCACCACTTTCGGCTTACGGGCGAGAATAGAATCCGCGATAAAGTCTTTACGGGTACGGTTAGCATCCACGATAGCCGCGATGATATTGTTCGGGACCGATTCGTAGTTCGCCAGCAGCTGCTTGGTATCTTTTGGCAGGCAGTAGCCGCCATAGCCAAAGGACGGGTTGTTGTAGTGGTTGCCGATACGCGGATCCAGGCATACCCCTTCGATAATCTGCTTGCTGTTCAGCCCCTGGCTTTCAGCATAGCTGTCGAGCTCGTTGAAATAGGCAACGCGCAGCGCCAGATAGGTGTTCGCGAACAGTTTGATCGCTTCCGCTTCAGTTGAGTCGGTAAACAGGGTCGGGATATCCTGCTTAATCGCGCCTTCTTTCAGCAGGTCAGCGAAACGTTCAGCACGCGCAGAGCGCTCACCAATAACAATGCGCGACGGGTGCAGGTTGTCGTACAGCGCACGGCCTTCACGCAGGAACTCAGGAGAGAAAATAACATTATCAATCCCTAAACGTTCTTTGATGTCACGGGTGAACCCCACCGGGATGGTCGATTTAATGATCATCACCGCGTTCGGGTTGATCTCTGTGACATCGCGAATAACCGCTTCCACTGTAGAGGTGTTGAAGTAGTTGGTTTTGGGATCATAATCGGTCGGCGTCGCAATGATCACGTAGTCAGCATTACGATAGGCGTCGTGCTTGTCCGTGGTGGCACGGAAATTTAACGGTTTTTCTGCCAGATATTCCTGAATCTCTTTATCCACAATCGGAGAGATCTTCTGGTTAAGCATATCCACTTTGGCCTGTACGATATCCAGAGCAACCACTTCGTGGTTTTGCGCAATCAGGACACCGTTCGATAAACCAACATAACCTGTACCGGAAATAGTAATTTTCATTCGATTACACTTTAATCAGTTAACTGGGTAATGGCGGATAGCCACGAATTTAAACATTGCTGTGGGCGGTTTTACGCTTTGACCAGTGGGATGTCAAGAATAAGCCATAAGGTCAATAATACGATTAAAATCTGACCCTATGGCTTCCATTATGGATAATGCATTACTTGAGAAGAGCTAAAATCTCTTCGGTTTTTGCATTCATTAATGCAGTATCCGCTCTGGATTCCACATTCAGACGCACCACCGGCTCGGTATTGGACGTGCGCAGGTTAAAGCGCCACTCAGGGTATTCAATACTGATACCGTCCGTTGTGTCGATGTGTGCGGCCGCCGGCTCATACTGCGCACGGATGCGCGCTATCGCCTCCGCCGCATTCCCCAGCTTGCGGTTGATCTCCCCCGACGCCGGGAACGCCGCCTGGCGGTCCGCCACCAGCGATTTCAGCGAGCTGTTCTTCAGGCACAGCAGCTCCGCCACCAGCAGCCACGGGATCATCCCGCTGTCGCAGTAGGCGAAGTCGCGGAAGTAATGGTGCGCGCTCATCTCCCCGCCGTAGATGGCGTCTTCCTGGCGCATCCGCTCCTTGATGAACGCATGCCCCGTCTTCGACATCACCGGCTGGCCGCCGCTGCGGGTCACGATGTCCACCGTGTTCCACGTCAGACGCGGGTCGTGAATGATTTTCGCCCCCGGCTGCTTCTGCAGGAACGCTTCCGCCAGCAGGCCGACAATGTAGTACCCCTCGATAAACGACGCCTCGTCATCGAACAGGAAGCAGCGGTCGAAGTCGCCGTCAAAGGCGATACCCATGTCCGCCTGATGCGCACGCACCGCATCGGCGGTGTCCTGACGGCACTCCGGCAGCAGCGGGTTCGGGATACCGTTCGGGAAATGGCCGTCCGGCTGGTGATGCACCTTGATAAAGGTCACCGGCGCCCCGGCCGCCGCGAAGCGTTTCTCCACCTCATCAATCACGTGCCCCGCCGCCCCGTTGCCGGAGTTCACCACCAGCTTCAGCGGACGGGTGAAGTTCGCCAGGTCCACGTAGCCCATCAGGTGGTCGACGTACTCCTTCAGCACCGAAATCTGACGCAGGGTCCCGCGACGCGCCGGGTCCACCGGCGGGAACTGGTTCTCCTCCGCCAGGCGCTGGATATCCCGCAGGCCGGTGTCGCCGCTGATGGGCTTCGCGTTCTCGCGCACCAGCTTCATGCCGTTGTAGTTCATCGGGTTATGGCTCGCCGTCACCTCGATGCCGCCGTCCACCCCGAGGTGGAAGGTGGCGAAGTAAATCTCTTCCGTGCCGCTCAGGCCGATATCCAGCACGTCGGTGCCGGCGTCCATCAGCCCGCGGGCCAGCGCCAGCTTCAGCGACTCGCTGGTGAGGCGCACATCGCCCCCCACCACTATCTTCCCGGGTTTCAGAAATTCGCCATAGGCGCGGCCGATACGGTAGGCGATGTCCTCGTTCAGCTCCTCGCCCAGTTCACCACGGATGTCATAAGCCTTAAAGCATGTTAACTGTGTCATTCTGCGTTTTGTCCCGAAAAAATTAGCAACGACCATACTGGTCTTTAATACGAATAATGTCGTCCTCGCCGAGGTACGACCCCGACTGGATCTCCAGCACTTCCAGCGGAATACGGCCCGGGTTTTCCAGGCTGTGCTCGGCGCCAATCGGAATAAAGGTGGACTGGTTCTCGGTCAGCAGGAACTGCTTGCCGTTGACCGTCACCTGGCCGGTGCCGGCGAGAATGACCCAGTGCTCGGCGCGGTGGTGGTGCATCTGCATCGAGAAGGCGCCGCCCGGTTTCACGGTGATACGGTTGACGTTGAAGCGCGGGGTCTGGACCACCACGTCGCAGCGGCCCCAGGGACGGTAAATCTCGCGGTGGCGCTTGTACTCGCTGCGCTGGTTCTGCTTGAGGAACTCGACCGCCTTCTTCACGTCCTGGGAACGCTCGCGGTTCATCACCAGCACGGCGTCCTTGGTGCTGACAATCACCAGGTTCTCCACGCCGATGGCCGCCACCAGCTTCTCGTCGCTGTTGATGTAGCAGTTTTCGCTGTTGTGCACCCAGGCGTCACCGCTGAGGACGTTACCCTGCTCGTCTTTCGGGCTGACCTCCCACAGGGCGGACCAGGAGCCGACGTCGCTCCAGTCGGCATCGAGACCGACCACCACCGCGTCGGCGGTTTTCTCCATCACCGCGTAGTCCACGGACTCGTCCGGGCACTCGCAGAAAATGTCATGCGGAATGCTGATGAAGTCGCTGCCGTTGTCGGCGGCATTGACCGCGGCCTGGCAGGCTTCGAGGATATCCGGGCGGAATTTGGCCAGCTCGGAGAGGTATTTTTTGGCGCGGAACATAAACATGCCGCTGTTCCAGTAGTACTCCCCGGAGGCGAGGTAGGCCTCAGCGCGCTCGCGGTCCGGCTTCTCCACGAAGCGGGCCACCTGGTACGGGGTGTGGGCGCTGTCGGTGAGGGCCACGCCGCGCTGGATGTAACCGTAGCCGGTTTCCGGGGCGTTCGGCACGATACCGAAGGTGACCAGATGGCCTTCATCGGCATACTGCTCGGCGACGCGGATGGCGTCGTGGAAGACCGGCTGGTTATTGATGATATGGTCGGCGGCGAGGACCAGCATCAGCGGGTCGTCGCCGTGGCGGGTGGCCTGAAGAGCCGCCAGGGCGATGGCCGGGGCGGTGTTGCGCCCGACCGGCTCAAGAATAATGTTGTTGGACAGCTTGTTGAGCTGGCGCAGCTGTTCGGCCACCAGGAAGCGGTGCTCTTCGTTACAGATGACCATCGGTTCATGGATTTCAAGGCCCGAGAGTCGGGTGATGGTTTCCTGCAGCATGGAGTTCTGCCCGTACAGCCGGAGGAACTGTTTCGGGTAAAGCTCGCGAGACATCGGCCAGAGACGACTGCCGGTACCGCCAGCCATTATCACAGGAAGTAACATATTAATTTCCTTTAATTAAAACCCTGTTATTTAACACCCAGTAATTTACTGAGGCCAGAAGCAGATTAATATAGGCGTACAAGATAATAAATATGGCAAATTCTTAAAAAGGTTAAAAATTAGATATTAGAAATATTTTTAGAAAGGAAATGCTTAAGGTCAGGTTGCAACATTAAATATAAAATTAAAAACAGTCAGGCCAATGGCCTGACTGTGTGAAGAAATTTATTCCAACCACTCTGTGTGGAATACACCTTCTTTATCAGTACGCTTATAAGTGTGTGCACCAAAGTAATCACGCTGAGCCTGAATCAGGTTAGCTGGCAGAACTGCGGAACGGTAGCTGTCGTAGTAAGCAATTGCGGCAGAGAACGTCGGTACCGGAATACCATTCTGCACAGCATAAGCAACGACATCACGCAGCGCCTGCTGATAGTCATCAGCGATCTGTTTGAAGTACGGTGCCAGCAGGAGGTTAGCAATGCCAGCGTTTTGCGCATAAGCATCGGTGATCTTCTGCAGGAACTGCGCACGAATGATACAGCCAGCGCGGAAAATCTTAGCGATCTCGCCGTAGTTAAGATCCCAGTTGTATTCATCGGAAGCAGCACGCAGCTGGGAGAAGCCCTGAGCATAGGAAACGATTTTACCGAGGTACAACGCGCGACGCACTTTTTCGATAAATTCAGCTTTATCTCCGGCCGGCTGAGCCTGCGGACCACTCAGCACTTTCGACGCGGCTACACGCTGGTCTTTTAGCGAAGAGATATAACGAGCAAATACGGACTCGGTAATAAGAGACAGAGGTTCGCCGAGATCCAGTGAGCTCTGGCTGGTCCACTTGCCGGTACCTTTGTTTGCAGCTTCATCAAGAATGACATCAACGAGGTATTTACCCTCTTCATCCTTTTTGGTGAAGATATCTTTGGTAATGTCGATCAGGTAGCTGCTCAGCTCGCCTTCATTCCATTCGGTGAAGGTTTGCGCCAGCTCTTCGTTGGAAAGCGCCAGACCGCCTTTCAACAGCGCATAAGCTTCAGCAATCAGCTGCATGTCGCCATACTCGATGCCGTTATGAACCATCTTCACATAATGGCCAGCGCCGTCAGCACCGATATAGGTGACACATGGCTCACCGTCTTCTGCAACCGCCGCGATCTGCTTCAGAATTGGAGCAACCAGTTCATAGGCTTCTTTTTGACCACCTGGCATGATGGAAGGCCCTTTCAGAGCCCCCTCTTCACCACCGGAAACACCGGTACCGATAAAGTTAAAACCTTCGGCAGACAGTTCGCGGTTACGACGGATGGTGTCCTGGAAGAAGGTGTTGCCGCCATCAATGATGATGTCGCCTTTATCGAGGTAAGGCTTCAGGGAATCGATGGCGCTGTCAGTACCAGCCCCAGCCTTCACCATCAACAGGATACGACGTGGTGTTTCGAGGGATTCAACAAACTCTTGTACTGTGTAGTAAGGAACCAGTTTCTTGCCTGGATTCTCGGCAATCACTTCTTCGGTCTTTTCACGGGAGCGGTTGAAAACGGAGACGGTATAACCACGGCTTTCGATGTTCAGCGCAAGGTTCCGCCCCATCACTGCCATACCGACAACCCCGATCTGTTGCTTGGACATTACATACTCCTGTCAGGTGTGGTCACTGCGACAAACTCGCAGCTTATATGTGATGATAATGTTAGCCCAAAGTACATAGAGCTCATAGTGAAAATTCATTATAAAGCACAAGAAAAAAATTATGTATTAAAAATGAACAGAGCAAACTTTAAGCGCATTACAAATCTAATATGCCGATTTATTAACAAAACCTTTAAAAACAGTCAGAAAAATAATTTTGAGATCTAACCATACACTCCAGCTTCTAATGTACATAAGATCATACTCGATACGTTTTTCCATTTTTTCAAGTGTATCGGTTTCACCTCTCCATCCATTGATTTGTGCCAAGCCGGTAATTCCTGGTTTTACTTTATGGCGCAACATATAACCTTGTATTAATGATCGATATTGCTCGTTATGAGAAACAGCATGCGGTCGAGGTCCAACAACAGACATTTGACCGAATAAAACATTAAAAAATTGAGGGAGTTCATCTAAAGAAGTTCTCCGAAGAAACTTACCAACTTTGGTAACACGAACATCATTTTTTGTAGCTTGAATAACTTTAGTGTCATTTTCCATAACGGTCATTGAGCGAAACTTCCAAACTCTTATAGGTTTACCATCCATACCGTAACGGATCTGGCGGAATATAACGGGGCCGGGTGAAGTCACTTTGACTATAACTGCAATAATGCATAATACTGGAGATATAAGAAGTAAAATAATTGAAGAAACAACGACATCTTCAATCCGTTTAAAGACCATATTAATACCATTGAGTGGAGTATCAAACAACGGAACTACCGGTACACCATTAATTTCTTCAGTTCGAGATTGCAATATATTGAAAGTAAAAACATCAGGAATAAGTAACACAGAGCATGTGGTATCCGTTAATTGAGAAATAATATCCCTCAATCTTGTTTCGTCTTTCATGCTCATTGCTATATATATACGATCAATTTTTCCTGAGCGAGCGTCTTCAACAAGTTCAGAGAGCGTCCCTCCATATGGGACATCCTCATAACCATCAATTTTAATATCGTCATAGACACCTTTAACAACAAACCCAAGCCAAGGAGCATTTTGAAAAGTTCTTAAAAGATTCAATCCAGCAGGTAACGAGCCTGCCACGGCAACTTTTCTCGTATTATAACCAATTTTTCTCAACATCCCCAAAATAATACGAATCGAAAGTCTACAAATAAACAAACCAAAACATACTATAAAAAACCATTGTAGAAAAATAATATAATCGATATTTAAATCTGCTAGTAGAGAAAAGCCACCTAATGAAAGCAATAGACTCAACGTCCAATTTTTAAATATTAAAATTATTTCAGCAGATAAATCAACTCCACGCCACGAACGATAAAAATCAGTTATACCACCTATCATTTGAAATATGACAAGCACAGTAAGAAATATAAGAATGTGTTTATACTGAACTGATTCCCCATTGAGTAAACAAGCAACATATATGCCGATAAAAATAATGCTAATATCAGAAAAACGCTGTACCATAGATAACAACGATGCATTAGCATTTGATCTAGTACGATGATGTGAGAATATCATAGTTATTTACTCTTTTGTAAATTCTGAACTGTTTAGAATCACTAATCCATTAAGATATTTATAAATATTCACAAAAACATATTTCAGACATAAAAACATCTTCGATCCAAAAAAAATAAAATTAGTTATAATGTTTTAGTAACAAAGAAGGAAGAAAATATTAACACAAGGCATAAAGCATAGCTTTTCGGAAAGAAAATTAAATCTAAAACATTAAATGCTACTTTTTTTTCTCGAGAATAGATTCTCCAGAGAAAAAACACCATTCAGAGAGAAAAGATGAATATGCATTTTTTTAAAAAATTTATAGAATAATATAGGCATTAAAATACCCAAAACGATTCCTAAAAAAAGATGGATACCCACATTGTAAACACCCAAAATTTTTGACATAAAAATCCTAACACCAGAACCCACCAAAACATGCATAAGATAAATTGGCATAGAATAACTGCCAAGGAAACATAGTAATTTTTTAATGAAAGATTTATCAAGCTTAGACAAAGCAATACAAAGGGCCACAATAACACCTGTTCCAATTAAGGAAAAAATAAGTGCTAAAACATTAAACTTGTAACCCATTACATTTTCAAATATGTATATTATTTGAAAGATAAAAGGGACTATAAAACTAGTTGCAAAAAAAACAGTATTCTTTTGTATTTTTATATCTAATCTATAGTACGAGAAAACTAATCCCGATAGTATAAACACAGAATTATGCACAATATAATTAAGGGGGTTTGTATCAAGGACATTTGAAAATGCCAGATAAATAAATATTGAAAGAAGAAAAGAAGAAACAATGACAAAAGTTGTATTTATTTTCAGTTTTTCTTTTAAAGTCAATATTAAAGAGATCAATATAAAATTTAAAAAAAGAGAATATAAAAACCAAAATTGAGCTCTGGGATGCCAAAGTAACCCAAAAACATCAGAAAGCCTTACATTTCCGTTAGTATATTTTGACAATAAGAATTCGGTCAGGCCTTGTATAATACTCCAAATAATATAAGGATAAAGTATTGTATCTACTTTATTAAAAATAAAGGATGGAAGACCGCGAACTTGAAAACTTTTCATTAAGAAAAGCCCAGAAAGGAAGAAGAACAACGGCATATGAAAGGAATATATTAAAGAATCGATAAAATGAAACCATTTAGTATCGCTTATGATCCCGGAATTATATAAACCTCTTGAGATATGTCCGTAGACTACAAGTACTATCCCAAAACCTTTGGCGTAATCAACCCATTCATTCCTGTTTGCATTCTGCATAATTACCTCAATGTGATTTAGTTTGGTATAATATATTACCTTGAGTTTTTGAATGCGGCTGTTCCGTATGAATTCTTATATTTCCTGCTGAATCATCCCAAATATAAAAATCACCAAGTTTTAAAAAATAAACGTTATCGTGATCAGCTTCGTTTGACCCTATTGCCAAGCTACAGTTTAATTCTAATGAATTATCTACAATTTTAGATGCAGAGATAGTTAAAGGAGAATTATTGTGATCATAAAAAACAAACTCGCCCCTATTTGTTATTTCTAATATTTTACGTCTAGCTTCAGTACTCTCGACTATGAAAGCTGGCTTGGTGTTATCATTACTAACAATTTTTTTGAATTCAGTTTCTGAACCCAATGTAGCATAATCATTGTTAATTATAGTTGATTTTAAACCATTTACTGGAGATATCATATAACTACTTTTATCGAAACTATCGCCAATTAAAGAACCTGAAGCACCATCATCTAACTCAAGAAGGTATTTTGGCCGTTGACTTTTTTCAGAATATGTAAAGTGCGAATTCCCTGTAATTCCAACTCCATGTACATTCTTTGAGAGAAAAATATTTGAGTATTGTCCTGATTGTGACTTAGAGTTATTAAAGAAAAAGTTGTTTACGATAAGATGGCCTTGTTTGCTAGGACTTTTACTTAAGATAATAATTCCATGCTCACCATTACTATTAATAACATTACTAGCAAGGTAACCGTTAATAGCATTATTTTTTAAAACAATACCGTTACGATGATTGAAATATATATCACTATTTGAAATCCTATTGGTAGGTTGCCCAAGGACTACACCATTTCCTTCTTTAGTATATCCAATAGCGCAATGAGATATATTCCAATCGACACCGTTTATTACGATGCAGTCATCATTGCTGTACTCAAATTGACAATTATCAAGTATTCCCATATGACGACCATATTCGGATAGTAGACAATGTCCTGAAAAAGAGTTTATATTACAATTATACATTAAAATAGAAGGTGAGTATTGTTTAGTATCGTTTTTCGCTATATACAAACCATTCAATGGTGAGCTTTGATTTACATTTCTGGCCGAGATGGTCAAGTCATAAAAAGTGGGTGATTCAGGGCAAGTAATAGTAATAAAGTTACCAGAAACTCCGTCAAGAGGAATTAAGGCCGCATCGATTCGTCTTCCGGCACCTTTAATAATAAGTGGACCATTAATGAAGAGATTTCGAGCACGATATTTTTTGGGTGCCAAGATAAGAACTTTGTTAATTGAGGCATCAAGCGCATTCTGTAAAGCAGTTGTATCATCGGTGCTTCCATCCCCTTTTGCCCCAAAAAACTCTGGTTCCATTAAGTATGTATTTTCACGCTTCCAGCGCCTTCCATCTGAAATAATAATTGTTCCATCATTATCTTTGCTGGTTTTATCATTTTCATCATAGTAAAACACACCTCCGCCTTCATTAGAAGAGGGGTAATAACCTTTTACACTAATTCGTTGGCCATGGTTTTCAGGAATAATTGTTCTTAATTCGTTAATCGATTCACATTGTCCGATTAACGCTAAACCTGTAGGTTTTGATAGTGCTGATGCGATTTCAAAATTTGAATTGTCACCAGAAGCTGGAGGTCTTGAATTATTTTGCGCCTTATTGGCCGAGATTTTAGTGACTTCAGCAGATTGACTTTTATTAGACAATCCCATATATGCTAAGGTTGCAATAAAAGATTTAAACAACAAGCTTCTTCTTTTCAATTTGCTCTCCTGTCACAAACTTAGACTCTATTTCTAAAGAATAAAAACCATAATACATATTTGAAATTTCGGTAATATCTTGGGACAAGCCTCCTCGGTTGACTTAACGCTCTATGTAACCACTCTAAATGAGCTTTCTGCATCCATGTTGGAGCCCTTTTAGTTTTTCCTGTAAGAAAATCTAAAGATGCACCAATACAAAATAGTTGAGCCGAAAAAGAATTGGGATTTCCGTTATTTATTCTTTGATAAAGTGAAAATGCAAGGTGCTCCTGTGACGGAGATCCTACAGCCAAGAACACAAAATCAGGATTACTGTTAATAATAAAATCAACACAAGCTTCAACTTCGTTAATTCTTTTTACAAATCCCATTGAAGGATTAAAATGTTCAATATTTTGCAATTGAAATAATTTTTTTAATTGCACTATTTGTTTGTCTGTTGTTCCTATAATAGTTACTCTAGCCCTTTTAACCCAGTCAAGCTTCAGTAACTCTCTAGTTAGATCGCTGCCTGGAACTACATTAAGAATAGTTTGTTCATTAAAGGTGGATAACTTTTGTACAATGCGACTATCACATAATCTATAATCTGATATTTCGTACGCTTTACAAAATGAAGGATCATCTAAATTTCGCAAGCGTTGTAAATGATCAATATTCGGAGTAACAATAATTTTAAATACATCTTTTCTAATGAAATTATGATGAATAATATCAAGAAAATCATTCATTGAGACATCATTAATTGTAATAGTGTCAAATTTTTTTAAATTAGTCATTTCCATAACTCCAAGCTATAATCTTCCTAATATTACTTCTTTAAATTTATTAATTTTACTTGAATACCATTCATTGCATTCATGCTTTAGAGCTAATAGATCATTTTGGCTTACTTTTCTTTCAAGGTTGGTCATAATCTGTTTGGCCATTTCAGAAGCTTGACGTGAACTATAAACATAAGAAGGTATATCTTCTAATCCACGCAAAGCAAACTCGGATGCAACAATAGGGCGCCCAATGGTAATTGCGTCTAGCGTTTTAATTTGGACACCAGCACCAGAAATAGATGGTATTGCAATAACTTTCGACCTCGATAAGAATTCGTGTGCATCCTCGACAAATCCCTTATACTTGACATTTTTAAATTTATCCGCTAACCAATCAGCACCTTTACCAGCAACTTGAATTGTAATTTCCATCGGTAACAAAGGATACACATTATCAAAGAACCACCGAAGCCCTTTCATATTCGCATCCCATGACCAAGTTCCTAGTAGAGATACATCATACTTTGCTTCAGGTAAAGGTTGTAAATCTGGTTCTAACAATGGCAATGCATCAAAAGTTATACAAGTTAAACTATTATATTCTGAATTATTTAGCTTTGAATAATACGCAGTATCATTTTCACTCAAAGACCATATTTGATTAATTTTTTTAATAGAGGACAGTTCAATTTTTTTTAATTTTGATGATTCTAAACGAAGAATATTACGTTTCAACCAATTTGAAGAGTCATTTGCAAGATCATCATAAAGCTGACTCTCAACATTATGACTTATCAAAATCACTCTTTGTTCGCTTGAAAAATAATCACATATCCATAGCATCTGCGTATGATCTATAAATATATAATCATATTGCTTTTGTTTGAGCTTAGCATTCACTATTTCTAGGAACTTAGCACCAACATACTTTTCAGATGAAAATGGTACCTTTTTAACTAATGAGCTCAAAAGCCACTTCAAAGTTTCCTTTTTGTGTCCCTGTGTTTCAATGACTCTTGCTTCAGCGACATTATAATTATTCGGAAGGCTCAAATTCGTTTCATCTGGCCTAACGTAGCCGACCACATCAACATCAGCGCCATTTGAAATCAATCCGGTTATTATCTGCTTTGTAACAATCTCCCCACCAGACTTTGCTTTTATAGGTAAGATCGTTGTTAAGAATAATATATTCATAAGCCCCTACTTTATATACCAAGTATTTTTTTACTTAGTTCAATATATATTTTTGAGTATTTGTATGTGTTGAAATCAGAATGTAAATATTTATATGCGTTTTCAGCAAGACGGTTTCTTAACTCTTCGCTATCCCAAAGCTTGTTAAGGTTTCTATCGAACGATTCAACGTCTCCTAATGAAGCAAAGAGGCAGGTATTATCATGTTGTCCATAATCTTCAAGGCCTGGAGTGTAATTCAATAAAACCGCTTTTCTAGCCGCAGCTGCTTCTAATAGAGTTGTGATACCACTAGCATGAAAATTAAACTTTAAAGGGATAACGACAAATTTACATGCATGGTATAAATATACCATTTCGTTATAGGAAGCTCTGATAATAGTAACATTATCCCTGGAAAAACTTCGTTTATGATGCTCAGGGTTTCCAGAACAAATGATAAACTGTTTATCAGGATTCTTTTCGGCAATAATGTTTAATAATTCCAGGTCGCGATGCTGATCTGTTCCAACGGACAAAATAAAATCTTTTTTATCGAATCCAATAGGTTTAACTGACAAGGCATTATATTCATACGCTGAAAAGTTAATCCCATATCTTGTATAGAGTAGTTGACTTTGTTCACATTGATATTTATTTATGAACTCAGCTTTTTCAGCCGTAGATAGGTACAATATCTTATCAATACTTTTTAATAATTTCTTTATTTTATTGAGTTGTTTATCAGAATAATTTTGCGAATGATCTATTAACCAAACAAAATTAGCGATATGCTTTGCAAAAAAATTATTTATTATAGGTATTCTTCTTAACCTAGCAATAAAAAGTGCATCTCTATCAACATGCGTCCAAACAACATCATATTTCAAAAGCAGCAATGGGAGTTTAATACAATACAAATATAACTTTCCAATTATATTATCTTTGAAAAGGAGTCGTTCAAATTTATTAAATCTACAATAATCAACTTCAATACCCGGCGTTACAGCATTTCCATAGCCGTAAAGCATACTGTCATTTCTTTTTCCTTCCAAGTACTCTTTTCGCCAAGCATCTGCTAATATAGTATGCCGTAAACCTAAGAAAACCAGCGCTTTCATTAATAGCCACTCCCTTTTTTCAAATCTTTTTTATTTCGATTAAAAAGCATATAAAAAATAAGCAACACCATGATTTGATATGGTCTAAAAAAGAAAGTACCAGTGAAAAGCATATTTAAATATAATACGCTAAAGCAAAATGTATAAAGCTTTGTATTTATTCTACTAAATGAATCTAACCATAGTTTACTGAACCAACTAAATGCTATCAAAAAAAGAATAAAACCATACGTATAGATAACACCTAACACACCTATATCAAGAGGACTGAATTTAGTATCTCCCATATTTATATCGGCTTGGTTACTTAGATATCCATTTCCAAGAATAAAATTATCTATAAAATTAGATTGCATAACCCTCAATATTCTTAGCCTTACTAAAGATGAACTGTCAGTGAGCGAGAGCGACCGTAGTATGTTCTGGTATAAATCTATGAGTTCACCGTAAGTAAAATACACAATAATTGATAATAAAACTGACATAAATACTAAAAGATATAGGATTACATACCTTGTACTATATACATACGTTCTTATATAACATAAGAAAAAAGAAAATGCTAACGCTCCGATAAAAACTCGCCCCTGAAAATAAAAAACCAAATAAATTATAGACAACCCTAAAGTAAACCAATATATAATTGGATATCTCGATTTATTTTTTGATGATTTATACCACGAGCAACATAATAACATAAATGGAAAAAATATATCGAATCTAAAACGATATGACCCATCACTACGCGTGTCTACTAATAAATTACCACTGGAAAAGTAGTAATATTCGGCATTTAGAGTATATGTAAGATATATCCACACTAACGTTATTAATAAAGATATTATAAACAACCATGAAATGACATATTCAAAAAAACGGTCATTATCTACTTTTATTTTATGCTTAAATATACCATAATATAATAAATATAGAACAGCGGCCATAATTGGTATTCTAAAAGCTAAAATACCCAATATAACACTTTGTCCGAAATTGATGTTGGCCATAACTGGAGAAAACACATTTAAAAAAAGAGTCAACCCAGCCGTAAATAGCACTTTTTTATCGAGGGAAACATTAGTTGATCGCCCCATCACATAAACAAGTATTAAAAGAACTAAGATCCCAGCAAGAACACCTATTTCAATAAAATAATATAATGGAAGCTCTAGTAGTTCAAAGGTACGCGCAGTAAAAATTATTGATATTACAAAGCAAAGGGCTAAAAGTCGATCTACCAGAGAAAGTTTAGTTTTTTTCATCATTAAGAACTCTCTTGTAGAGTGATTCATATTGATTACAAATTCTTTCACTAGAGAATTTTTCAACCACTCCTTTTTCTATTTTAAACTGCTGATTCTCATATGATTTTGAGACAGAAAAATCCTCTAGAGGGAAAATATTTGGAAATAGTGCAGCGATTTCTTTAGTTCCACCTGTCAAGTTTGTAAATACAGGCTTACCAGCTAATGCCAATTCTACAACACTCCTACCAAAAGGTTCGTTCCATTTGGTAGGAAGAATAATCAAATCAGTTATGGCTAAAAATTCGCTAAGACTCATAAACCCCGTTAAATCCACTCCAGCGTCACCAGCCATTGCTTTTAATTCTTCGGTTAACGAGTCTGTGGGACCAGCAGCAATAAACTTTAATTTTTTTTGATTATTTTGATGCAGGTGTGCTATTTTACAAAAAGTATCAAAGCCTTTTTCTACTGTTAGCCTTCCAAAAAAACCTATTATAACTTGTTCATCAGATTTTCTATTAACTTCCTGTTTAGAAACAGTATTATATATAGTTGTATGGATTCCATGCTTTGCAAAACCATTTTTTTGATGAAGCTGCATCATATATTCACTTATACCAACAAATGCAGCTACTCTTTTCGACATTATTGCTTTAAAAAAAGATAATAGCTTTACTTGCATACCAAATGGATTGATATTTTTCCCATTCTTGTATAGAGAAGCGTTAATATGCAAGAGATAATAATCCCTGGTTGTATGTACAACTCTAACTGAATTTCTTGCACATGTAAGCCAAGTAAGTGTTGATAATCCAAAGAGATTATTAGTGTGTACTATATCAGGCTTGAAACTTTGTATCTCTGCTGAAATAGCTTTTTGTATACTGAAATTAAAATTATCTTTAATATGGAAAATTAATTTTTGAAAAGGGTTTCTTTTTTCACTTACAAATGGCCAATATATATTGGTGTTTGGTATGCAAACAGATGTCACTCCTTCAATTAATGTTTCTTTTCTTTGTTTTTCATTTGTAATTGATACAACTTTTACTTCATGTCCCTTCTTTACTAACGACTCAGCCAAGAGTTTTACCGATACTTCGGCCCCCCCGACCTTAAATGGATAGTATAATGTATTAAACATCATAATTTTCATTTAGCTGTCCTTATATTTTAATTTTTATAAAGAAAAGAATTGATATCATCAGCCTAATAATACTACCAGTCATTAACGCAATGATCGCTCCCCACAACCCATAAGGTTGCAAAAAGAAGAAAATAGCCGCAAATGCAATCAATCCAATTAGTTGCCTTATTATTATTAATACTTGACTACCAGATATTAAGGCTTTTTGTGTTAATACCCATGCGATCCCACTAATTACCATATTGATAATAATATAAGGAAGATAGACATGCGATGATAAATATCTTTCACCGAATGCTATTTTTATTAGTAGTTCAGAAAATGCAAATGCACATAAACAACCAATAATCCCTCCAAATATAGCAACTTGTAGAACGATTTTTTCATTATTTTTTTTATTAATATAACCTGAGAATAAATAATCCGATAAGACATTATAAAATTTGAGGGGTAGTGTGTTAAAAGCTGCTGCTGTTGAATATAAACCTAGCGCTGAAATACCTGTAAAATTGCCTATTAAATATTTATCCATATTATTCGTTACAATACCAAATACTTGCATTGCATACTGCTTGATATAATATTTTATAAACATTAAACGTGGTATATCATCATTTGCGCTATTTTGATTCATAACTTTATAAATAAAATACACTCCCATGATACTTGATAACGTATTAGATAAAATAACCATCAAAATTGCGTAATCTGAACTTACTAACTTGTGAGTCATGAATACAATAGTTGTGATTACAAAAAAGAAAAAAGGAGATAAAAAGGAAAACAACTTATAGTATTTCAGACTACCCTGAATTTTTAACAACTCTATTGTAAGTTGCATCACACAAAGCATAACCACTTGTGTAATAAAAAATAAAATCTGATATGTTTGATTACTTAATAAAAATTTTACTACAAGCCCTATTAATAAAACCAATGATAATGTAGCCAAAATGGCTACATATCCTTTTTTCTTCCCATCTCGGACACAATACGCAATTGTGTTTCCTGCGCCTGAAATGAAAAAAGACGAAAATATTGTTGTGCTAACTATAAATAACTGGACATGGCCACGATCCTCAATAGTTAAAAGCCTTGTAAGTAATATAGCTTGAAAGAAAGTCAATAGCACATTACTAAAGCCTACACTCAATACTTGAGTTATACTCTTTAAATCTTTCTTCATGTCTTATTCTTCTAATAGTTTCGTTCCATCAATATCATATGTCCATTCTTTAAAATAACCACTATTCTTTCCATAAGCATTATCAATCACATCATTAGGTAATGATAGTAAGCAAGAAAAAATGTGTCCATGCATACGGGATGTAACTACCTTTTCATGGCTTGTAAAGTATAATGCATAACGTTGAACCATTTTGTAGGTATAGTTATACCATATAACATTCGAAATATTCTTTAATAAAGAGAGATTTGTGACCCCACCTATTCCATCAAGTTTTCT
This sequence comes from Klebsiella sp. w6, assembly GCF_033100215.1. Lineage (NCBI taxonomy): Bacteria > Pseudomonadati > Pseudomonadota > Gammaproteobacteria > Enterobacterales > Enterobacteriaceae > Klebsiella > Klebsiella sp. w6. The sequence goes on along the minus strand of NZ_CP136907.1, from coordinate 1,709,083 downwards.
GCAGAGTTTTCTCATTAATAAATCTTTCGAAGTCAAAATATCTTCCCAATCAACATATTTATCATCACCGTTTTTATGCTCGAGAAGCCTACGCTGTACTTGATTTATTTCTTTATCATTTCTAATTAAATATAATGTTCCTTTGCTTTTCTGAGACTTCGGCAAAGTACCCCATAAACTGTGAGCCATGTCTGGCATTAAGAAGGTTTGAGATGTGAACTTTTTAAAAATTGAAAGACTTCTAGTATCGCGTGAGAAAATGATAAGATCTTTATGTGCTCCAAATGATTTTACTGATTTATTCAATTCGTGTTCATTTTCGAAAAATGCAGTTTGCGGTAAAATAATGATTCGTGTATCAGGAAAAGAACTTACCACGTCTTGTCTAAATTTTTGAAACTCAGGATATAAATCACCGAAATTCCCGCCACCCTGCATTAGAATTACAGTATTAGGGTTAATATATTTTTTTATTTCCTTAACTGAATAACGAGCATTGCTTCTTCGGAGCTTAATATTAATGTTGTTTTCTTTAAAGAAATTCTCTGTTCCATGATAGATTAATAAGTCCCCAACATTTAAATATACAGGATAATCTAAGAATATTACTTCGTTCTTATCCTTAATAAATGGCAAAATCTCGGTTAATTTATTTTTCAAATTATTCTGATGCATGAGTTACCCTATAATTTACACATAACGAATTCAATAACTAATCCAGCACATAAGATGCTGAATTAGTTATTTTATTTAACGACACTATTTTTTGTCAGTATTATATGAATAGCCATAATGGTTATAACCATAACCGTAATAACTACTTGCTTTTTTTACCACACCATTGAGTATGCAACCTTTGACTGGAATACCACTCTGTTCAAATCTCCGTTTTGAAATTTCGATCTCTTTAGCTGTATTTAATTCAAATCTAGCCACAAGTAATACCGTCCCTACGTATTGGCCGATAATCGCAGCATCAGTAACAGCTAATATTGGCGGGGTATCTACTAAAATCAAATCATATTCTTTAGAAACTGATTCTAAAAATAATTTCAATCTCTCATGCATTAGTAGTTCAGAGGGATTTGGTGGAACCTGTCCTCTAGTAATAATATCTAGATTATCCAACTGTGTGTTTAAAATCGCGCTACCGACTGTCGATTTCCCTGACAAGATTTCTGATATGCCGTTGCTGTTACTTACCCCAAATACTTTATGAATGTAACCTTTTCTCATATCAGCATCAATGAGGAGTACTCGCTTTCCTGTCTGAGCGACAATTGCCCCCAAATTGCTACTGATAAAGGACTTCCCTGCGTTTGGGCTAGCCCCAGAAATCATTAATATATTATTGCTAGATTCAAGCATTGCAAAATGCAAGCTAGTTCTTAAACTTCTTATTGCTTCAATTGCAAGATCAGCAGGATTTTCCAATGCAAGAAGAGATTCCCGATCCTCTTTGAACACATCCTTTGCAGCCAATCGTTTTCCATTTTTGAAATGTTTCTGCGTTAACCACTCCGAAACTGGAACACTTGCATAAACATTAATGCCCATGTCTTCGAGTTCTTCAGGCGATTCTATTCCACGGCGTAAAAACATTCTAGCTAAGACTATGCCGACTGAAACAAACAGGCCAAATACTAATCCGATCAGTACAACCATTATTTTTTTAGGCTTTACTGGTTTTGGTTCAGCAATAGCAGAATCAACGATCCTAACATTCCCAATTGTACTAGATTTGGAAATATTTAATTCTTGCTGTCTATTTAGCAGCTGCATATAGACAGCACGACCGGATTCAACATCTCTACTCAACCTTAAAATTTCCTGTTGAGTCGTTGGCATCGATGTAACTTGGTTATTCAGCCTAACTTTTTCTTGTGCTAAAGTCTTCTTTTTTTCAAGCAATGCTTTGTATGTTGGATGATCGGTCGTAAACAATTGAGAAATTTCAGCTTCTCTAAATGTAAGTTCATTTAGCTGATTATCAACATTAACGATTTGGTTTAAAACCGCTTGAGCTTCCATTGTTAAATCAACGGAGTCTTTTTTTCGCCTGTAGGCATTCAACTTATTTTCAGCATCATCAAGCTCGTCACGAACCTTCGGTAATTGCGCTTTCAAAAACTCTAAACTTTTTTCATCTTGCGCAGCCTGGCGTGAAATGTTTTGAGCCAAATAATTATCACTAATTGTATTTAAAATATCAGTAATCTGATTTGGATCTTCACCAACTAAAGTTAAGTTTAGCATGCCAGTGTCTTTACCCTGATCTGTGACACTGAATACCTTTAACAAATTATTAATAGCTTGTAACCGCGTAATCTTTTGGATAGTAAAGCTGGATCCTTTATCAGCGTTTATTTCATCCACTTTTATGGTAAATTCATTATTATCGATCAGTGTTCCTACTTTACCTTTAATCTCACCGGCACTTGTTGTTACAATAAAATTATGTTCATCTATAACTTCAAGTTTTACGTTTTCTATATCATTTTTTTTCAGAAGCAGCTTGCTTACTTTAATATTTCCGCCTTCTGTACCTGTCAAGCGAGCCCAACCGCGACCAAATACTGGGAAATAATCTTTTTGAATTGTTATTTCTAAATTCAGGTCATCAACTGTTTTACCCAACACCATACGAGATTGTAATAATGCTATCTCTGGTGCTGATTGCTGAGTACCAGTTGGTAAAACCTGATTTAAACTATCCAATAATGCATTTCCCTGCTTTTGTTCTACTTGAACTAGAGCATCTGCTTGATAAATCGGCGTAGAAAACATAGCATAGAGAAGTGCAATAACTGTAAAAAAAATAGTTACGCTAAGAATGAGTTTTCGATGATCAATAAACTCTCCAACTAAACGACCTAAGTCTAATTCATCTGCTTCTGATTGTTCTTGCTTCTTATAACTTATAGGTGCCATAATACGTCCCGCTTTATTCAACGAAGTCTCACAGCCCAGCTATGACATGCTTCATCTATTAATTGATAAACAAATTCAAAGGCTTCTCTGCTTTGCTTATATGGATCAGGAATTTCTCTATTTCCAATCCAATGCCCAATTAACATTGTTTTTCCTCGAGCATGAGGTGCAATTTTACTTACCTGTTCAATATGATTCTTATCCATTACTAGTATCAGATCATATTCGATACTCATAGCACTGGTGAATTGCGTTCCTGAATGCCCTTCAAGATTTATGCCTTTTTCATTTGATACCTGTAAAGCAAGAGGATCAGCTGGATGTCCAACCAAAGCTCCTACCCCAGCTGACTTTATTGTTTTTTCGGGTAACAAAGACTGTAATATTCGTTCCCCCATAGGAGAACGACAAATATTGCCAGTACATACCACTAATACAGAGTCAAACATATGTCATCACCAATTTTTAATATAGCGTGTAGTTTCTGTCATATCATGGACGCCTGTGATTGTTGGTACTAGCTGAGATATAACACGATTCCACCTTACAAGTGGAGCCGTAGTGACATAGACAATATCATAAGGCTGCAACTGAAACTCAGTACCCAGCACCATCGCTGAAGCATCTTGGGCATTAAGCTGATATATATTAGCTATTTTACCCTGCTTGTCATTTTTCAGTTGTCTTATAACAAATACCCCAGTGGCATCGCTAAAAGCTTGCGTCATACCTTCGGCATTGCCAATCGCTTCTGCTAAAGTCATCCCACTTCGATCCATTTTCATGGTACTTTGTTTGCCCACTTCTCCCATTACAAATACTTTTAAATCATCGTTTCGTGGGACAAATAATATATCACCCGGATACAGTAAATGATTTTGTGACAAGTCTCCTTTTTGCATCAGCGCATATAAGGATATCTTTGTATCCTTACCATTATGAGTTAACACAACATTGCGCCAATCAGCATCTGGAGCAAGACCTCCAGCGGCATTTATGGCATCCATTACCGTTAAAGGAATATTCGTTATCGGTTGTTGGCCCGATTTCATTACCTCTCCAGTAACATATGTTTTCTGCGATCTAAAAGCTGCAATGCTAACATCAACCTGAGGACTTTCGATATAAGTAGTTAAACGACTAGCTATTTCCTGGCGTACCTGGGTAAGAGTTTTGCCGGCAACCTGAACCCTGCCTATATAAGGGTAAAAGATTGTGCCATCAGAATTAACCCAGTTACCTGTATCGCTAGCACTGCGGTATTGGCCCGCAGGGGTTGTCAGTTCTGGATGATCCCATACGGTAACCATCAATACGTCGCCGACCCCAATGCGATATTCGTAACTTCGGAGCAAATTATCCAGCTGCGGGTTGGGTCTCGCCAGAACAGTCTCCGGACGGAGCTGATCGATAAGCCCCGGTGTCATTGGGTATACATTGACCAACTTATCCAGATCGTAATCGCTGTCCGGTAGTTCGACCACATTTTTGCGTAGACTATTTAATCCTTGACCAGGAATAATAGTACAGCCTGATAAAAAACTAATCGCCAACGCTAATGCCGAAAATCTAACAAGTTTTTTCTTCATAATGTCACATCATCAGTAAACCAAAATTTGCCAATTCCTGAGCAGCTGTGTTAGCCGTTACTTCCCTGCCGGCTTATGGGGAGAAAAAAGCTGACCGCGTCCTGCAGCGCTACCACCCTCTCTCCCCTATTTTCAGCATTCAGCCTTATAAACTAAATGGTATTTCTATCCCTGCGCTGGCCCCAACGTCGTCACTGTCGCTGTTGTTAGCGTTGGTGTACCACAGTGAAGTATTCAAACGGACCGACTGATATACATCCCCGCTCCAACCCAGCTGAACACCTTTCAGGGTATCTGAATGAGGAAATGCTTTATTTATTGATTGGTTCTCTGGGTTAACTTTGGCGTAAACCAGCCGCGTACTCCAGCGCTGGTTATCTTCTGTAATCAGTTCAACCTTACCGGCAATGAGTTGACCATCTCCGCCCATCGCATCCCCCAACGGATATCCCTGTTGGTAATAACCATCCTTATAAATATGATGCGTGTAAATGTAGTCAGTACGGCTCATATTAGATCTTGTATCGTGTGCCTCAACATACCAGTTTACCGCATCCTTACCCCAACCATGATGCCCTTCCACCCCACCAAGGAATGTATTTGCTGAAGGAAGGAAACCTGCCTCGTCTTCGCCGATCATCTGTCCGTAGAAACTGACCGGCCAGCCGAGAGTTGGCTCCAGTTTAAACTTAAAATCAAAGCCGGCCAGTTGGTTACCCGGTTCATTATCCGTACCTGTATTATCCTGTCCGGTGATCCCGTCCCAGAAACTGCTGAAGGATTGCGGACGCCCTTCCCCGCCCCACTGCATAATGCGCGATGCGCCTAACTCTAAAGACTGGAACGGCGTGAAGGTGAAACGGCCACCGATAATTTTTGTGTGCGGCACAGCGGTATATTGATTCATCTGACTGGCTGAGATCTGATACTGCCATGGGCCCACCCAGCGCAGCCACCAGGTTTCCGGTGCCGCCTGCTCAGCCCGCTGCATCAGAAAGCCGGTCATCGGCCGCATCGCATCCCCGCGGATCAAGCTACCTTCATACCCAGGTCCCCACCACTGCGGTACCTGGCCAAAGGAGAGCCACTGATTCCAGAACTTCACCGCGCCATAGGCGCCGTTGGCGTTGAAGCGCGATCCGTTGCTGATCCGCTCTCCCCCTTCGACGTTGCCCTGGAGGTGGACATCCCACCATTCTCCGCTGTTGTTAAACGCCAGGCCTAACGAGTTATCTGCTGGCTGCGTCTGGCCAAACCCCTGCGGAGTGCCCGGCTGATCGGTTGAGGTGTAGCCGGTGACCCGGAAATCGGCTTTTAAAGCAGACAGTCGCTGGTTGATACGAGCCAGCACCACTTGCTCAGAAGAATAAGACGGTTTAGCTTTTTTTAGCGCCCTGGAGATCTCTTCCTGGCTCAGCGGCCAGGTCGACAGGCTCAGATGGATGACCCCACGATCGGAAAGCCAGGCAAGGTCGTTTCGCAGATCGTTATCATTTGCTACTAACCCGGCCGCGTAAGCCTGGGCTCCCAGTGAGGAAAGCAAGCCCAATGTCACGGCAATGCGCGCAATTTTTATCATTGTACAAGATCCATTTTCAGCCCCGCAGTCGTATCTCAATGAGAATGGGGGGAATACCAAGATAGAAAGCGCTCGCGGCACCAGCTGACTTCGCTGTGCAACACCGGCGAGGCAAGTACAGTTACCCTAAGCTGCTCGTAGTCATTATCACATCCACCCAGCTCACAATGTAGGCGAATTTTACCGTACAGGCTATCGATGAGACGGGAAAGTTGGTGTACAGGCGATATCAGCAGCTGCTCCTGACCCATTTATGAGGATATCTGATGAGCTTGATAGATATCTTATGGCGTCAATCACCCAAAGTGCATCGATTTTTATAGCCGTTCAGAGAAGATATTTGTGCAGCAGCAGGTGGTTTCAGCGACGCTACCGCCCCTGGCTTAACAGCTACCAGCGTACTGACTACCTGAACGGCGTATTTAATCGGCCTGTGGGTGATAAGTTGGTCAGGCCTTTATTTTTGCGGCGTTAAGTCTACGGGATTTCGGCCACAATTGGGAGTCTTACTGCCGAATATCTGCCAATTAATCCCATCCGCAGTTTTATTGGCAAAAAATAAGCGGCTCGCCAATAAAGATTATTTATTGCTCGTATCTACCAAACATCTGCCTGGCGAAGCCATGCCGACTCAAACACAGATAACCCTATGTAAAAAAAGACTTTTTTCATCACGCCCACGTCATTTCAAAATCAGATGATGGCGCTACAGTCAACTACAATTTCTAATAGTTTCTCGATACAGGATTATTCATCCAACGTGGAACAGGTGCTTTCTGAACGCATTTAAGAAACGTCTGACCACGGCTATATCCACGCAAATTGACAATAACAATGTAGTAGCACTGCATTATTTCATAAATATGAATTATCAATTGACTGGCATATAGTAGATTATTTTCTTATTTGTCTAATTAACCGGCGAAAACTTAATTTCCCCTGTAAAACAAATGGCGATTACCAGGCCTGCTTATGCAGATCGGTACGCGTAAAGGGTTTATCCAGCGGTCCTACTGCGGTGGCAATTTGCCCCAGCAGGGACTGAGTCGGCGCTTTATTGCCGCTATGCAACAGGATAAGCGGGACCATCACCAGACACGCGACGCCCCCCTTCGAAATACTCACGCTTTCCGAATGGGTAGTACGTTTTTGCAACAACAGGAACAAAGCGCTGCCAGCAGCGCCGAGCAACAGGCCTGCGATTACTTCTGACACGGAATGTGCATTAATAACCAGCCGTGAATATCCCACCACGGCGGCCAGAATATAGCCGGTGGCGACGGCTGCTTTTTGCAAGCCCGCGGAAAAACGAGCGCTAAGCAGCCACAGGAAGATAGGCCAGAAGGCCGCGGAAAGCGCTGAGTGGCCGCTAAAGCCGGTGTAATCCAGCTCGCGAATGCCCAGACCCCAGCCCATAAAGGCCAGTTTGGAGGCGCAGACAATGGCGCCGGTGATGCCGAACAGCAAACTCCACTGCCACGCCAGCAACCGCGACGTTTTACGCAGCATCAGGACAATAAACAGCGCCGCTGCGCTGGGCAGCAAAACGGTGCTATCGCCAAAAAATGAGATGAGTTGCCAGTTCATATACCTGTGATCCTTCGATGATGTCCACTGCCGTGCTCAGGGATTATCCGTAATGTCTGTACCAGCTCGCATGCCAATTCATTTCACATTTTTATGCATGCAAGTGAGATGTTTAAAGCGGAAACATGATCGCAGTCAAGTTTTATTTTTGGCTGACGTTGACCGCTTTCCCTGCACTTTAGGAATTGTCGCACTAAGTGACTATTCACAAAGCATTATTGCCGCTACTCCGACCATTGCACCACAGAGGCCAGAGACAAACTACCAGAAGTCTCCGAAGCCATACGTTTCTTTACAATCGTTATAACATTCACGTTATGAATAATTTCTGCATAACGTTATGAGCGGCGTGGCAAAATACCCCTGCCCTGCCGCTCACTCTTACGCCGGCGCTCAGGCCAGCAATTTTTTAATGCTTTCGCGGAATTTGGTACCTTCTTTCAGGTTACGCATCCCGTAGGTGACGAAGGCCTGCATGTAGCCCATTTTTTTACCGCAGTCATAGCTTTCGCCGGTCATCAGCATTGCGTCAACGGACTGCTTCTTCGCCAGTTCGGCAATGGCGTCGGTTAGCTGGATACGGCCCCAGGCACCCGGCTGGGTTCGTTCAAGTTCAGCCCAGATATCTGCCGACAGCACGTAGCGGCCCACTGCCATCAGGTCGGAGTCCAGGGTCTGCGGTTCGTCCGGTTTTTCAATGAACTCAACGATACGCGCCACCTGCCCTTCCGCCACCATGGGCTCTTTGGTCTGGATAACGGAGTATTCGGAGAGATCCCCCGGCATGCGTTTCGCCAGCACCTGGCTGCGGCCGGTCTCGTTAAAACGGGCGACCATGGCAGCGAGGTTATAGCGCAGCGGGTCAGCGGTGCCGCCGTCGAGAATGATATCCGGCAGCACTACGACAAACGGGTTGTCCCCGACTACCGGGCGGGCGCAGAGGATGGAGTGGCCCAGACCCAGCGGCTGTGCCTGGCGCACGTTCATGATGGTTACGCCCGGCGGGCAAATGGCCTGGACTTCCGCCAGCAGTTGGCGCTTCACGCGCTGCTCGAGCAGGGCTTCCAGCTCGTAGGAGGTATCAAAGTGGTTTTCCACCGCATTCTTCGAGGAGTGCGTCACCAGGACAATCTCTTTGATCCCGGCGGCGACGATTTCGTCAACAATGTACTGAATCATTGGCTTATCAACGATCGGCAGCATCTCCTTTGGAATTGCCTTTGTGGCCGGCAGCATATGCATGCCTAGTCCTGCGACCGGAATAACCGCTTTCAAATTCGCCATATTCATCTTCACCTGTTTGGTTGCAAAACACGCAGTTTTGCAAAATTGTACATGTCACAAATCCATTGGAACTGATAATACACGGATACTGCCCGGGCATCTGCCCGCCAAATTCTTAAATTCACTGTCCCCTAAAAGAATACACACAACTTCCTTTTACCAACAGTTTGAAGTGAGAATAATCTTATTCTCCATCAGGATATTCAGCGGCCCGCTTCCCTGCACAGCGCGATGCCGCCGCGAGGCCCGTACATCGCGGCCTTTGGTACGCAGCCCCTGCCAGCTGCAGGCTGCGGCGCCCATGTGTCCGGAAAGAATAGATATAGATAATTAATTTCACCAGGCAATATATTTCAGCACAAACAGCCAGATATGGCAGGATAATAACCGTAAACCACGGCAGAGAACTGCGATCGGCGCTATTCTGCGCTCACTTCATGATGTGAATTATGCCGATTTTGTGAGCGGGCTTCGCACTTCACCCGGGGATGAGGAAGGGTGCCTACCGTGGAGAACGACGGGACTGCCCGCGCTTTTGCGCCGGGCAGAACGCAGCGGGTTATGGTTCTGATATCAGCAAGCTTATTCCAGCGCGTTCCGCCATATTGTTATTTTTCCGCTGATCTTTTCTGGAACATAATTCTTTTCTGTTCTCTTAATTTGCTGGAAATATATCCACCCCTGGCGGAGTGATATCCGCGTCGTTATTGCATTTTAGACTCATCTTATCCATGATCGTGGTAACACATACCGCAGTCGTACAGGTTTTAATACATATGGAATGGATTGCCGATCCGTCAATCTGGGCAGGTCTCGTCACGCTGGTGGTTATCGAACTGGTGTTGGGTATCGATAACCTGGTTTTCATCGCTATCCTCGCCGAAAAGCTGCCGCCCGCCCAGCGCGACCGCGCTCGTATCACCGGTCTGCTGCTGGCAATGGTCATGCGTCTGCTGCTGCTGGCCTCTATCTCCTGGCTGGTGACCCTGACCAAACCGCTGATTGTTTTTCACGACTTCAGCTTCAGCGCCCGCGATTTAATTATGCTGTTCGGCGGCTTATTCCTGCTGTTTAAAGCCACCGTCGAACTCAACGAACGGCTCGAGGGGAAGGACAGCGATAATCCCACCCAGCGCAGAGGGGCGAAATTCTGGGCCGTGGTGGCGCAGATCGTGGTGCTCGACGCCATCTTTTCGCTCGACTCGGTGATCACTGCCGTCGGCATGGTCGACCACCTGGCGGTGATGATGGCCGCGGTGATCATCGCCATCAGCCTGATGCTGATGGCCAGCAAGGCCCTGACGCGCTTCGTTAACAGCCACCCGACCATTGTCATCCTCTGTCTGAGCTTCCTGCTGATGATCGGCTTCAGCCTGATTGCTGAAGGCTTCAGCTTTATTATTCCGAAAGGCTATCTGTACGCGGCGATTGGCTTCTCGGTCATGATTGAAGCCCTTAATCAGCTGGCGCTGTTTAACCGCCGTCGCTTCCTGTCGGCCAATATGACGTTGCGTCAGCGCACCACCGAGGCGGTAATGAACCTGCTGAGCGGCCAGAAGGAAAAAGCTGAACTGGATGCTGACACGGCGTCGCTGGTGGCCGATCAGGACCATCATCCTTTGTTTAATCCGCAGGAACGGTTGATGATTGAGCGGGTGCTGAACCTTAATCAGCGCAGCGTCAGCAGTATTATGACGTCGCGCCATGATATCGAGCGCATCAACCTCAGCGCACCGGAGGAAGAGATCCGCAGCCTGGTGGAGAAAAATCAGCACACCCGGCTGGTGGTGACCGGCGGGAAAGATAATGAAGACCTGCTGGGAGTGGTTCACGTTATTGACCTGCTCCAGCAGTCCCTGCGCCAGGAGCCGCTGGATCTGCAGGTGCTGGTGCGGCAGCCGTTGGTCTTTCCGGAGGGGTTACCGCTCCTCTCCGCGCTTGAGCAGTTCCGTCAGGCCCGCACCCACTTCGCCTTTGTGGTCGATGAGTTTGGTTCCGTCGAGGGGATTGTGACCCTGAGCGACGTGATGGAGACTATCGCCGGTAATCTGCCCAACGAGGTGGAGGAGATCGACGCCCGGCACGATATTCAGCATCATCAGGACGGTTCGTGGACGGTTAACGGCCATATGCCGCTGGAGGACCTGGTGCAGTACGTTCCGCTGCCGCTGGATGATAAACGGGAGTACCACACCGTCGCCGGTCTGCTGATGGAGTATCTGCAGCATGTGCCGCAGGTGGGGGAGACTATTGAGATTGACGGCTATACCCTGCGCACGCTGCAGGTCGACAGCCATCGGGTGCAAAAGGTGCAGATCGTCCCGCCGGTAAAGCAGGATGAGCTGGATTATGAGGTGTAATCGTCAGGCATAAAACGGCCCGGGGTATCCCGGGCGGTGGGATGGATAATCAAACCCATGCCTGATGGCGCTTCGCTTATCAGGCCTACGGGATGGCAATGCAGACCGGGGTATTACCCCCAGCGCACAACCCAGGCCGTGTCAGACGTAGCCGCCACCCGGCATCAACGGGGCTCCACACTTTGACGACGTTCTCTCATCGCGGGGAATTGTTGCTCTAGAGCAGCCACACTGCCTGATGGCGCTTCGCTTATCAGGCCTACGGGATAGCGACGCAAACCGGGGGATTACTCCCAGCGCACAACCCAGGCCGGGTCAGGCGCAGCCGCCACCCGGCATCATCGTGACATTACACGTTGACGACATTCTCTCATCACGGGGAATTGATGCTCTACAGCAGCCACACTGCCTGATGACGCTGCGCTTATCAGGCCTACATGGATAGCGACTCAAGCTGATGATATTGCGCACAACCCAGGCCGGGTCAGACGCAGCCGCCACCCGGCATCAACGTGGCACACCCTCTGACGACAATCTCACAGCCCGGAAGGTCCGGGCCGCGGTCGTGGAGATTACAGCTTATCGAGCAGCTTCTTGGCGTCTTTGCTCTCTTTGCTGCCTTTATTACGCTCAACCCAGTCGTTGAGGCGCTGCTTCGCTTCATCCTGTAGCTGTTTGCGCAGGATCTGATCAACCTGCAGACTATAGCTCAGCGACTGCCAGTCGCCGTAGATGCGCAGCGGGATGGCGGTCTGTTTCAGGCGGTCGATAAGTTTGCCCTCCCCTTTCCAGCCGCCAAGCACGCGCACGTTAAAGCGCATATCGCAGTTCTCTTTCTGCAGATCAAGCTGACCTTCGCCGGTCATCGCCATCACGTCGGACTGCCCCTGCAGGCGGTTCAGCGTCACCACCCCGTTATCCAGCGTCAGCTGGCTGCTCACGGAATCCAGGCGGGTGGCATTGTCGTAATTCTCCTGCGCCCGCACGTTGGTGCTGCGCTCCACGGCCTGCTGCACCAGTTGCTGGAAATTCAGCCCCTCGGTACGGGTATCGGCCATCTGCAGCTGGGCCTGCCCCTGCCAGTGACGGCGGAAATCATCCGCGTCAATGCGCGTTCCGGAAAACTCGCCGGTCAGCGACAGCTTGCCGGTCAGGTTTAATGAATAGTTAAAGGCTTTGATCAGCGAACCGATCTCCACATTCTGCAGCGCCGGCTGGAACGTCGCCTGCGGCGTGTCGCCACGGGCATCCAGAGTGCCGGGGAGAGAGAGCTGCCCGCCGTCGAGGTTGCCCTGCATTTTGCTGACCGTCAGCAGCCCCTGCTGGTTGCTGATTTCGCTCTGCACCTGGGTGAAGTTCAGGCCGCGCCACTGCAACTGGTCGGCGCTCAGGGCCATCCGGCCGTTAAAGCCGCGCAGGCTCTGGTAATCTTCGCGCTCATCGCTGTCGGCGATCACCGGACGCAGCGGTCGCGTCTGGCTCTGGCCCTGCTGGCTGGCGCTGCTGTCGGTCGCTGGCGAGGAGGGTGCCAGCAGGCTGTCGAGATTCAGGGTGGTCGCGTGGAGATCCAGCGACCAGTCCGGGCGATCCCCCAGCACCACGCTGCCGTTGCCGGTAAGGGTGCTGCCGCTGGCCATCAGATTCAGGTTGTCAAAGCGCAGAGTTTTGCCATCTTCCTGCCAGCTGGCCTGCAGGCTGCCCTGGCCATTAATGCCATCAGGAGGCAGCTCGGCGCCGCGCAGCTGCCAGCTTAGCTGGCTAAAGTCGGCTTTTAAGGAGTGGGGATAGTCGCCGCCCTGCACGGTAGCGGAGAAGCTCAACGCCAGGTCGCGCTGGTCGCGGTTGATCCGGCCGGAGAAGTCGACGGTGGCCCGGTGATTCTCATCCTGCTCCATTTGCAGGCGGATATCACGCACAGTGACCTGCTCGCCATTCTCATGCTGGAAGAAGAGCACGCTGTCGGCCACCTGCAGCTGGCGCACGTCGTAGGACCACCCGCGGTCCTCCGGGGCCTGCGGCAGGGTGTTGTCATGCGGCACCACCGGCGCAGCGCTATCGCGAACCGCCTCGGTTTTCGGGGTCAGCTGGATCACCGCGCCCTTGAGCATCACCTGCTTCACCTGCAGCTGGTGCGACAGCAACGGCAGCAGCGCCACGTCGAGGCGCATGTTGTCGGCGCGGATCACCGGCTCTTCGGCGCCCCGGGCGGTCAGCGTCATGCGTCCGCTGAGAATGCTGAGCTGCGGCCAGACATGCCAGCGCAGCGGGCCATCGAGTTCAAGCTGATAACCGCTGCGCTCTGCCACCTCATGCACCATATAGGCGCGAAAATCGTTGGGATTGACCAGCAATACCAACGAGGTAAGCCCGGCGACAATGACCGCCAGCAGGATCATCAGCGTTGTCAGTATTCGTCTCATGGCACCCTCAGCAACACCCGGTTGACGTTATCAATCCTTGTCGATTCGGCTCGCCACCGCGCCCTGCTGGTCGCGATATTTGGCGTCTTCACGGCGGTTATACGGCCGGGCCGCCGGGCCCGATAATGGCTCAAAGCTTAGCGCGCCGATAGGCATTCCCGGGCGCAGCGCCAGCGGCAGTTTGCCGGAGTTGTAGAACTCAAGCACGATGCAGCCGGACCAGCCCGGGTCGATGCGGTGCGCGGTAACGTGCACCATCAGCCCCAGCCGCGCCAGTGAGGAGCGTCCGTCCAGCCAGCCCACCAGATCGGCAGGCAGAGTGACTGACTCATAGGTCACCGCCAGCGCCAGTTCGCCCGGATGCAGGAAAAAGGCCTCCCCTTCCGGCAGGACAATCTCTTCGCTCATCACGCGGTCCAGCGCGGCGCTGACCTCGGCCTTCGGACCGCTTAAATCGATAAACGGCGCCGTGTGGCCGCGGAAGGTGCGGAATTTATTACCCAGCCGTACATCAACCGTCGCGCCATTAATACGCTCAACGGGTGGGCGCGGATTGATGGCGAGTCGCCCTTCATCCAACCAGGCTTCGATATCTCGGTCACACAGACGCATGGGCTTTCTCCTTATAAGGCTGCTTCCCGCACGCTTCGCGGCGGAGAGGGCAACAGGGCTACTCTTTGCACGTTACACAATTCGGCCAGGTTATTCAAAGAACTGACTGATTTTGGCCTTCAGAATATCAATCGCGATGCGGTTTTTGCCGCCGCGCGGCACGATGATGTCGGCATACTGCTTCGACGGTTCAATAAACTGCAGGAACATCGGGCGCACAGTCTTCTGGTACTGAGCCATCACCGAGTCCATGGAGCGGCCGCGCTCGTTAACGTCGCGCTTAATACGGCGCATCAGGCAAATATCGAGCGGGGTGTCGACGAAAATAGAGAAGTTAAGCTCGTTACGCAGGCGCGCGTCGGTCAGCAGCAGGATCCCTTCAAGAATGATCACCTTCTTCGGCTCGACGTGAATGGTGTTCGGCGTGCGGGTATGCTCGACGTAGCTATAGACCGGCAGTTCAATCGGCTGGCCGCTTTTCAGCATCTGCAGGTGCTGGAACAACAGACTGTGGTCCATTGAGCTCGGGTGGTCATAGTTGGTTTTGACGCGCTCTTCCATCGACAGATGACTTTGATCTTTGTAATAGCTGTCTTCCGGAATGACGCCAATATGTTCGTCGCCAACTTGTTCACGCAATTCGCGATAGAGAGTACTGGCAATAAGACTTTTGCCAGAAGCCGATGCGCCGGCGATACCTACAATGACGCACTGATGGGACATATCAGTCATAAATTTTTGCGACCTGATTAACCTGGATAGAGATGGAGGGTGGCGGCGGACCGCCAAACGCGGCAATTATAGGGATTTCAGCGTCCCGATACCAGTGGTATGCGCCCCGGACGGCTATTCCGCCGCCGGGATCCAGTCATCGGTATACCAGATATGCAACAGCGCATACGATCGCATCGGCTGCCAGCGACGGGCATAGCGAGCGATGGCGGCCGGGGTCATTCCCGGAAAGCGCTGTTTAATCAGGTAATCATCCGGCAAAAAGATATCTTTCGCCTGCCAGCCGCGCAGAGCAAAGTAGTTTGCCGTCCAGCGGCCAATCCCGGGCAGGCTCTGCAGTTGACGCAGCCCGGCGTCGATGTCCGCTGGCGCCGTCAGGGGCAGCTCGCCGCTGAGCGCCGCCCGGGCGAGGTGGATCAGCGCCTCCGCGCGCCGAAGCGGCATTCCCAGCGCCTTCAGCGCCTGCGGGTCGGCCCGGGACAGCGCCTCTGGCGTCGGGAACAACACATAGCCGGGCGCCTCCGCCAGCGGTTCGCCCCAGCCAGCCGCCACTTTGGCAGTGAGCCGGGCGGCCATCGCCACGCTCACCAGCTGCCCCAGCACCGCCCGCACCGCCTGTTCGAAGGCATCCAGCGCCCCCGGCAGGCGCAGCCCCGGCCGCGCCTGGGCCAGAGAGCCCAACGCCCCGGCGACCTGCCGCGGGTCGCAGGCTAAATCAAACAGCTGGCCAATTCGCGCATAGCAGCTCTCCGCCACCGGTTGCAGCCCCGGGGAGAGGGTCACCCGCAGGCCCTGCGCCTCTTCGTCCGGCGCCAGATGAATCAGCCCGCGATGCCCTTCAACGCCAAAGCTGCGACTATAGCCTCCTTCATCAAAGCGCTCGACGCCGGCGACGGCACGCGCCTGCAGAAAACCAACCATCCACGCCCAGTCATAAGGCGGGGTCCAGGGTAACAGCTCCATAAGCTCTCCTTTATATAGCGTTTCAATGATAGTCGCCCTTGACCGTCAGCGCCTTGCTTTTAAATTCCAGTTGTCGGCTTGGCGACGATCCGCTAAAGTCGCCCCCCTTCTTCACCGGCATGGGGATTTTGCAGACGATGTTTATTGGTTTTGACTACGGCACCGCCAACTGTTCGGTGGCCGTGATGCGGGAAAACACCCCTCAGCTGTTGACACTGGAAAACGGCAGCGCGCTGCTGCCCTCGATGCTCTGCGCGCCAACGCGCGAAGCGGTCAGCGAGTGGCTCTATCGCCATCATGACGTCCCCACCCACAGCGATGAAAACCAGGCGCTGCTGCGCCGGGCCATTGCCGCCAACCGCGACGAAGACATCGAGGTGCTGCGCAACAGCGTGCAGTTCGGTCTCGCCTCGCTGCATCAGTATGTTGAAGATCCGGAAGAGGTCTACTTCGTTAAATCGCCAAAATCCTTCCTCGGCGCCAGCGGGCTGAAGCCGCAGCAGGTGGCCCTGTTTGAAGACCTGGTCTGCGCCATGATGCTGCACATCAAACTGCAGGCCGAAAGCCAGCTGCCCGAGCAGATCGACCAGGCGGTGATTGGCCGACCGATTAACTTCCAGGGCCTCGGCGGCGACGACGCGAACGCCCAGGCGCAGGGGATCCTTGAGCGGGCGGCTCTCCGCGCCGGTTTCCGCGATGTGGTCTTCCAGTTTGAACCGGTTGCCGCCGGGCTCGATTTCGAAGCCACCCTCAATGAAGAAAAGCGGGTGCTGGTCGTCGATATCGGCGGTGGGACCACCGACTGTTCCTTGCTATTGATGGGCCCGCAGTGGCGGGAGCGCGCCGACCGCCAGCAGAGCCTGCTCGGCCACAGCGGCTGCCGCATCGGCGGCAACGACCTCGACATTGCCCTGGCCTTCAAATGCCTGATGCCCCTCCTCGGTATGGGCGGCGAAACGGAGAAAGGCACTGCGCTGCCGATCCTCCCGTGGTGGAACGCGGTGGCCATCAACGACGTGCCGGCGCAGAGCGATTTCTACAGCACCGCCAACGGCCGTCTGCTTAACGATCTGCTGCGCAGCGCCCGGGATGCCGACAAGGTGGCTCTGCTGCTGAAGGTCTGGCGCCAGCGTCTCAGCTATCGTCTGGTGCGCAGCGCCGAAGAGAGCAAAATCGCCCTCTCCAGCGCCGCCAGCGTCGAAACCGCGCTGCCGTTTATTCAGGACGAGCTGGCCACCGCCATCGCCCAGCAGGGTCTGGAAGCCGCACTGGATCAACCGTTGACCCGCATTATGGAACAGGTGCAGCTCGCGCTCGACAGCAGCCAGACCACCCCGGATGTGATCTATCTTACCGGCGGCAGCGCCCGCTCGCCGCTGATCAAAAAGGCGCTGACCGCCCAGCTGCCGGGTATTCCGCTGGCCGGTGGCGATGATTTTGGCTCGGTAACCGCCGGGCTGGCCCGCTGGGCGCAGGTGGTTTTCCGCTAACCCCAGCCCACCGCCGCCGCGCAGCAGGTCTGTCCTGATCCTGCCGATGCAGATTACGCTGGAATATTCCTGGTCTCCCACGCAAAATGGCCTGTTCGTCCGGACAGGCCTGTCCACTCTTCCCCACTTCCGGGGGCGTATTATCCATACCGTAGCCAGATGTCTGCGGTCTGTATCGTTGGCATGCCGCAAGGGGGCGTGATTGAAAAGGGTGTCTGCGATCTTCGCAGCGGTCCGGCGTTGCCGGCCGCAGTTCCTGGCAGGCTGGCTGCTCAGCTGTGGATTATTCTTGCTGCTGGTCGCCCCACAGGCGCAGGCGGCGACGCGCCAGGTGGGCATTGATATTCCGGTCCAGTGGTACGCGGACGCCAGCGGCCAGATGACCATCGATCGCTTCGCCGCCCTGCCCACAGACCAGCTCGCCACCACCCGGCAGATCCCCTCCTTTGGTTATTCGCGAAAAACCTGGTGGCTGCGCAGCGAGCTGCCGGGAACGTGGTTTGCCGGGGAGCCGCGCTGGCTGCAGCTGGGCCCCTCTTTTGTCGACCATCTGACCATTTACTACCGGCCTCTGGGCAGCGATGCCCCCTGGGAACAGCGCACCTTTGGCGACCGCGACGTCGCCCGCGAGAGCGACCTGCACTACCGGGAAAGCGTGCTGATTATCCCCCCGCCGCCAACCGCCGCTGGCTATGAGGTGGTCTTTCGCCTGCACAGCACCAGCACCCTGATCCTGCTGGCCTCGCTCTCTTCGCCGCAGGAATTTGTACAACGGGCGACCGCCGACACCGCTTTCTGGAGCTTCTATTTCGGCCTGGCCGCCGTCGCCAGCGGCGTGGCGCTGTGGCTGGCGCTGGCCCTGCGCCGGCGTCTGCTGTGGGGCATCTGTCTTTTCTCGCTCAATTATCCGCTGGTGGCCGCCCTGCACGGCTTCCCGGAGTGGTTTTTCGGCCACGCGGCGCTGCCGTTCCAGGACTTCATGATCAGCAGCCTCTCCCTGTTCAGCTATGCTACCGCCCTCTGGCTGCACAGCGAGATTTTTGATTTGAAGAAGAATATGCCGCGGCTTCATCAGCTACTGATCGCCGCGGTGGTGCTCAACCTGGTGCTGCAGGTCAGTATTCCGCTCGGGTTTTACGGCTTCGCGATGCAGATAGAAGGGGTGATCTTCATCATTATCACCCCGGTGCTGCTGTTCACCTCCTGGTGGCTGTGGCGCAAAAAAGCCATCGACCGTAACACTCTGCTGCTGGGTCTGCTGCCGCCGTTCTACGTCGCCGCCGCGGTGCTGGTGCAGTTGTCGATCCACGGGATAATCCCGTTCCATATGGCGATCTATTCCCTCTGGCAGTATGCGCTGATCGTCCACATCATTACGGTGCTGATCATTGCCATCCTGCGGGTGCGCGCTGAAAACCGCCAGCTGGAGCAGAAGCAGCGCCTGGCGCGTGAGCTGCAGATAGAGCGTGAAGCCAGCTTCCATCAGCGACAGTTTATGGGCATGGTAGCGCACGAATTCCGCACGCCGCTGGCGGTGATCCAGGCGGCGCTGGAAAATCTCCGCCTCTCGGCCGCCTCGGCCAGCCAGGAGGCGCGCTTCGATCGCATCGGGCGCGCCGCCACCCGTCTGGTGCAGCTCACCGATAACTGCCTTGCCGACGCCCGGCTCGCCTCACACGACCTGCACGTCGATCGCCAGCAGACCGCCCTGCTGTCGGTGATCAACATGGCCGCCTCGGTGGTGGCCATCTCCCACGACCATTACCTGAACATCCGCCATCACGGCGCGGTGGAAAGCCCGCAGCTGCAGGCCGATGCCGGCCTGCTGTGCATCGCCATCGCCAATCTGCTGGATAACGCGGTGAAGTATTCGCCCCCCGGTGAAATCGCCATCGATATCCGCTCCGAAGCCGGGCATACCGAGCTGCGCATTCGCGACCACGGCCCGGGCCTGCCCGACGGGCAAGCGGAACTGATCTTTGAGCGCTACCGCCGCGGCGAGCACACGTCGCCGGTGCCGGGCGGCACCGGTCTCGGACTGTATGTTGCGCGTCAGATCGTGCAGGCTCATGATGGCAAACTGTGGCTGGCCGAGCATGGCCCGGACGGCTGCACCTTTATTCTCACCCTCCCCACGGTTGCTTAAGAGGAGAACGACGTATGGCTTTACGACTGGCGATAATTGAAGATAACGCCGATCTGCTGGATGAACTGCTGGCCTGGCTGGGCTATCGCGGCTTCGAGGTGTGGGGCTCGCGCAGCGCCGAAGCCTTCTGGCGACAACTGCACAGCCATCCGGTGGACATCGTGCTGATTGATATCGGCCTTCCCGGGGAAGATGGCTTCAGCGTGCTGAGCTACCTGCATGAGCTGGGGCACTACGGTCTGGTGGTGGTCAGCGCCCGCGGCCAGCAGCAGGATAAACTGCAGGCGCTCAGCCTTGGGGCCGATGCTTACCTGATCAAGCCGGTTAATTTCGCCCACCTTGCGGAGACCCTCACCGCCCTTGGCGCCCGCCTGCAGCAGGATCGACCCGCCGCCCTTCCGTCGGAGGCGCCCGGCACCGCGTCATCCGCCGCCACCGGACTGTGGCGTCTGCACGAGGATAAACTGATTTCTCCCGATGCCCGGACGCTGGAGTTAACCCAGCAGGAGTACCGTCTGGTGGAGCTGTTAATGCGCAATCGCAACGAGGTGTGCAGCAAGCTGGACCTCCATGCCTGCCTGTTTTCCCACGACAGCGAGCCTGACCTGCACCGCATCGACGTGGTGATTAGCCGCCTGCGCCATAAGGCGCGCCAGCAAGGGATCCACCTGCCCGTACGAGCGATCTTTGGCAAAGGACTGGCGTTTATTTCCTGATCGAAAGCGCGATCTGGCCGCTGCGCGGGGTGTGAATAACTCGCAAGTGTTAATTTTTCTCATTTTCTGAGAGAAATGAGAGGAATGAGACTGACGACGCGCTTAAGAACTTTCTTATAGTGCTAGCACATCAGGATGATGTCGTATGATTTTCAGTGGACAGGAAAACATATAACAAAACGTAATAGCCGTTCGCGGTAAATTCTGACACCATGCAGCACAAACAAGGTAAAAACGATGGCCATGCAAACGTGGTTAATATTATTGCTATGCATATTTTTCTTCAGCATCTCTGTATACAGTTTTATTTCCTATCTAAAAGACAGGAGACGGCAGAAGTTTACGTTTAACGATAAGCGTTCGACGCGTCGTAAATAATTCACTTTATAATAATTAAAAACGATTACAGGTACGTTTATAAAATCAACACACCGCATACGCCCGGAGGATTTGTCACAGCATGGCGTTATGTTTTGCATAAGGAAATAACGCCATGAGAAACCTTAATGTCACCATCAATACCCGCAACACCTTTGTACGTGAATCGCTGGTGGCCATGGTTAATGATCTCTCCCGGGACGATATGCGGGCCCGTTTCTCCTGGCGCAATAACGACCTGTCAGACGAAGATATTATTATATGCGAAGTGATCCCTGGTGAAATCTATCTGTGCAATACCCTGATTAAAAACAGAAAAAAAGGCAGCTCCCTGATTATCCTCCACAGCTACGACCAGCTGCCGGAAGACGATTTCATGATTAATTGCCTGAAAGGAGTCATTTTTGTCTCGCTGAAAACGGCCAGTATTCCACAGCTGCTGGCGATCATTAAAAGCGAACTACAGCATTGTATGGACCCGTCGGCCACTGACGCCACGAGCCGGGAACTGAGCTGCGCCAGCTGCCCGCATCGTGTCCTGTCGCGGTCGCAGACCGCTGTGGTGCACGGTATTCTTGAAGGGCTGGACATGAGTAAAATCGCCGCCCTGCAGCGGGTCAGTCCCCGCACCGCCGCTTACCATAAGAATAAGATTATGGAAAAATACAGCCTGAATAATAATCACGACTTTTTCCAGTTTATGAATCTGTTACGTGAGCGCTGGTAGGCAAATAGCGAACAGAAGAGAATAAGATATTCCCGTAGTGATATTGTCTGGAATCCGAAAATAGCCGCAGGATGCTAAAAAAGCGCCAGCGCTGCCGAACATAACGTTAAACTCTGACGCTTCCTCGGTATAAAGACGTTACCGCGCGTTTTTATATAAGAAAAAAGACTAGTTACGAGGAAAACTGATACTTCGTCACATTACCCCTGACGTGCCTGTCAGGGGTCTTTTTTTCCGTGCGGAATGGCGCCCTCTGTGAAAGGGCGCGGCAGGATCAGGCTTCCGCTTTCTCGGCTTCCCAGTCCGGCTGTGCTTCCTCGTCGGTCAGCAGACCTTCGTTTTTCGACAGCATGGCGGTGGCGATGCCGTTACCCAACACGTTGATGGCGGAGCGCCCCATGTCGAGGAAATGGTCGATACCCATCAGCAGCAGGATCCCGGCAACCGGAATATTGAAGCTGGGGATCGTGGCCGCCAGCACCACCAGCGCCGAGCGCGGCACCCCGGCGATGCCTTTCGAGGCCAGCATCAGCGTCAGCATCATGACCGTAATCTCGCTAAAGCTCAGCGGTACGTTATAGGCCTGGGCGATAAACATCGCGGCGAAGGAGCAGTAAACCATCGAGCCAACAAGGTTGAACGAGTAGCCAATCGGCAGGACGAACGAGACGATATTGCGCGAGCAGCCAAACTTCACCAGCCGCTCAAGAGTCTTCGGATAGGCCGCTTCGGAGCTGCTGGTAGTAAACGCCACCAACACCGGGTCCTTCAGCATGTTCAGCAGACGGAAGACCTCTTTTTTCAGCACCATATAGCCAACGGCAATCAGCACCGCGCTGGTCAACAGTACCGCCAGGTAGTAACCGCCGATGAACGAAGCATAGTTGAGCAGGATCCCCAGCCCCTGGGAGGCAATCACCGACGAAATGGCGGCAAAGATAGCCAGAGGCGCAACGTACATCACGTAGCCCGTCACCTTCAGCATAATGTGCGACACCACATTGAGCGCCGCCACCAGCGGGGCATTAAACTTCTCGCCCAGCGACGCGCCGGCGATGCCAAAGAACATCGAGAACACCACAATCTGCAGGATCTCGTTGTTGGCCATCGCCTCGGTGATGCTGGTGGGGATGGTGTGCGACAGGAATCCTTTCAGGCTCATGCCGCTGACCGCCAGGCCGGTATCCACCGCCTCTTTCGGCACCGCCAGGTTTAACCCGGCGCCCGGGTGCTGGAAGGTGACGATCACCAGCCCGACGAGAATGGATAATACCGAGGAGGTGATGAACCACACCATCGCCTTCCCGCCTACCCGGCCAATGGTCGCCGTCTCGCCGAGACGCATAATGCCGACCGTCAGGGTGCTGAACACCAACGGCGCGATGACCATTTTGATCAACCGCAGAAACAGATCGGTCAGCAGCGTAATGTTGTCCGCCCAGGCGGAGATGGTGGTCGGCGTCGCGTAGGCATGGATAGCCGCGCCGGAGAGGATCCCCATCAGCATAAAAATGACGATGAAGAGCGTGAGTTTGTTTGCGTTTGCCACAGCAATGACCCCTGATTATTTAACACGTTGATTTTTAAGTGCATATGTTATTATTATGAAAATGCACTGATTTATTCACCGCATAAATCTAATTAAAGCCCTCCCGGATACAACTATTTTTTACTTTTTTAAACTAAAAGTTGATATCACCCCGGAAATCTCCAACGAGACCGCCCGGCGTCGCGGCGGTTATCCAGACATTTCTCAACCTTCTTTTCATAATTCCTCCATTTTTACGGCCCCTTCCCTCACTAAACTAGTATCATTCAGCGAAACGCTTCAGGATGAGACCGTAAACTAATGAAAGGCAGTAACATACGTCGTTGGGGCGCCGCGCTGGCGGTAGTGATTATCGCCGGAGCCGCCTACTGGTTCTGGCACGATCGTGGCACGAGCGGCAGCAGCGCTCCCGCAGCGGGACAAGGCCCGCAGGGGCCGGGCGGCGCGCGTCATGGCCGTTTCGGCGGCGCGCTGGCGCCGGTGCAGGCGGCGACCGCGACCGAACAAGCGGTGCCACGCTATCTCACCGGGCTGGGTACCGTGACGGCGGCCAATACCGTGACCGTGCGCAGCCGGGTCGACGGCCAGCTACTGAGCCTTCACTTCCAGGAGGGACAGCAGGTCAAAGCCGGCGACCTGCTGGCGCAGATCGACCCCAGCCAGTTTAAAGTCGCCCTCGCCCAGGCGCAGGGTCAGCTGGCGAAAGATAACGCCACCCTGGCGAACGCCCGCCGCGATCTCGCCCGTTACCAGCAACTGGTGAAAACCAACCTCGTCTCCCGCCAGGAGCTCGACACCCAGCAGTCGCTGGTGGTGGAATCCGCTGGCACCGTAAAGGCCGATGAAGCCGCCGTCGCCAGCGCCCAGCTGCAGCTCGACTGGACCCGCATCACCGCGCCGATTGACGGCCGCGTCGGCTTAAAGCAGGTGGATATTGGCAACCAGATCTCCAGCGGGGACACCACCGGGATTGTGGTTCTCACCCAGACGCACCCGATCGATGTGGTCTTCACCCTGCCGGAAAACAGCATCGCCACAGTGGTGCAGGCGCAGAAAGCGGGCAAAGCGCTCAGCGTCGAAGCCTGGGATCGCACCAATAAACAGAAAATTAGTGTCGGCGAGCTGCTGAGTCTCGACAACCAGATCGATGCCACCACCGGGACCATTAAGCTGAAGGCGCGCTTCAGCAATCTGGATGACGCGCTGTTCCCCAACCAGTTCGTTAACGCCCGCCTGCTGGTGGATACCGAAGAGAACGCGGTGGTGATCCCCGCCGCCGCCCTGCAGATGGGCAACGAAGGGCATTTTGTGTGGGTGCTGAACGACGAGAATAAAGTCAGCAAACACAGCGTGACGCCCGGCATCCAGGACAGCCAGAAAGTGGTCATCAGCGCCGGGCTTTCCGCCGGGGATCGCGTGGTCACCGACGGGATTGACCGCCTGACCGAGGGGGCGAAGGTGGAAGTTGTCACCGCCAGCGGCAGCGAGCAGGCGCAGCCCGCTCCGCGCCAGAGCGGTAAACACGGAGCGCGTTCCTGATGCAGGTGTTACCCCCAGGCCGCACCGGCGGCCCGTCCCGGCTGTTTATTATGCGTCCGGTCGCCACCACTTTGCTGATGGTGGCGATCCTGTTAGCCGGGATCATCGGCTACCGCTTCCTGCCGGTCTCCGCCCTGCCGGAGGTCGATTACCCGACCATCCAGGTGGTTACCCTCTATCCGGGCGCCAGCCCGGACGTGGTGACCTCCGCTATCACCGCCCCGCTGGAGCGCCAGTTCGGCCAGATGTCCGGCCTTAAGCAGATGTCGTCGCAAAGCTCTGGCGGCGCCTCGGTAGTCACGCTGCAGTTCCAGCTGACCCTGCCGCTGGACGTCGCCGAGCAGGAAGTGCAGGCGGCCATTAACGCCGCCACCAACCTGCTGCCGAGCGATCTGCCCAACCCGCCGGTGTACAGCAAGGTGAACCCGGCGGATCCGCCGATCATGACCCTCGCCGTCACCTCCTCCGCGATCCCGATGACCCAGGTGGAGGACATGGTGGAGACACGGGTGGCGCAGAAGATCTCCCAGGTTTCCGGCGTCGGTCTGGTGACCCTCGCCGGCGGCCAGCGCCCGGCGGTGCGGGTGAAGCTTAACGCCCAGGCCATCGCCGCCCTCGGCCTGACCAGCGAAACCGTGCGCACCGCTATCACCAGCGCCAACGTTAACTCGGCGAAAGGCAGCCTCGACGGCCCGGCCCGCGCGGTGACGCTTTCCGCTAACGATCAGATGCAGTCCGCTGAGGATTACCGCCGGCTGATCATCGCTTATCAGAACGGGGCGCCGATCCGTCTCGGCGATGTCGCCAGCGTCGAACAAGGGGCCGAAAACAGCTGGCTCGGGGCGTGGGCCAATCAGCAGCGGGCCATCGTGATGAACGTCCAGCGCCAGCCGGGGGCCAACATCATCGACACCGCCGACAGCATTCGCCAGATGCTGCCGCAGCTCACCGAGAGCCTGCCGAAATCGGTAAAGGTGCAGGTCCTCTCCGACCGGACCACCAACATTCGCGCCTCGGTGCGCGACACCCAGTTTGAGCTGATGCTGGCCATCGCCCTGGTGGTGATGATCATCTATCTGTTCCTGCGCAATGTCCCGGCGACCATTATTCCCGGCGTCGCGGTGCCGCTGTCGCTGGTGGGCACTTTCGCGGTGATGGTGTTCCTCGACTTCTCGATCAATAACCTGACGCTGATGGCCCTGACCATCGCCACCGGCTTTGTGGTGGATGACGCCATCGTGGTGATCGAGAACATCTCGCGCTATATCGAAAAAGGCGAGAAGCCGCTGGCCGCCGCGCTGAAAGGCGCCGGGGAAATCGGCTTCACCATTATCTCCCTCACCTTCTCGCTGATCGCGGTGCTGATCCCGCTGCTGTTTATGGGCGATATCGTCGGCCGTCTGTTCCGCGAATTCGCCGTCACCCTTGCCGTCGCTATTCTTATCTCGGCGGTGGTCTCCCTGACCCTGACGCCGATGATGTGCGCCCGTATGTTAAGCCACGAATCGCTGCGCAAGCAGAACCGTTTCTCCCGGGCCAGCGAGCGTTTCTTCGAACGGGTGATCGCCGTCTATGGCCGCTGGCTGAGCCGGGTGCTGAACCATCCGTGGCTGACGCTCGGCGTCGCGCTGAGCACTCTGGCGCTGTCGATCCTCCTGTGGGTCTTTATCCCGAAAGGCTTCTTCCCGATCCAGGATAACGGCATTATTCAGGGTACCCTCCAGGCGCCGCAGTCGGTCTCTTTCGCCAGCATGGCCGAGCGCCAGCGGCAGGTGGCCAGCATTATCCTTAAGGATCCGGCCGTGGAGAGCCTGACCTCGTTCGTCGGGGTCGACGGCACCAACCCGGCGCTGAACAGCGCCCGTCTGCAGATCAACCTCAAGCCGCTGGATGAACGCGATGACCGCGTCCAGACGGTGATTAGCCGCCTGCAGCAGGCGGTGGACGGCGTCCCGGGCGTGGCGCTCTACCTGCAGCCGACCCAGGATCTGACCATCGACACCACGGTGAGCCGCACCCAGTACCAGTTCACCCTGCAGGCAAACTCCCTCGAGGCGCTGAGCACCTGGGTGCCGCCGCTGCTCAGCCGCCTGCAGGCCCAGCCGCAGCTGGCCGACGTCAGCAGCGACTGGCAGGACAAAGGCCTGGCCGCCTATATCAAGGTGGATCGCGACAGCGCCAGCCGCCTCGGCATCTCAATGGCCGATGTCGATAACGCGCTGTACAACGCCTTCGGCCAGCGGCTGATCTCCACCATTTACACTCAGGCGAATCAGTATCGCGTGGTGCTCGAGCAGGATACCGAGGCGACGCCGGGCCTGGCGGCGCTGGATAATATCCGCCTGACCAGCAGCGACGGCGGCATCGTGCCGCTGACCGCCATCGCCACGGTGGAGCAGCGCTTTACCCCGCTGTCGGTGAACCACCTCGATCAGTTCCCGGTGACTACCATCTCGTTTAACGTCCCGGACAACTATTCGCTGGGCGAAGCGGTGGACGGGATCCTCGCCGCCGAACAGTCGCTGGATTTCCCGACCGATATCCGCACCCAGTTCCAGGGCAGCTCGCTGGCCTTCCAGTCGGCGCTCGGCAGCACTGTCTGGCTGGTGGTCGCCGCGGTGGTGGCGATGTATATCGTGCTGGGGGTACTGTATGAAAGCTTTATCCATCCGATCACGATCCTCTCCACCCTGCCCACCGCCGGGGTCGGGGCGCTGCTGGCGCTGTGGCTGGCGGGCAGCGAGCTGGATGTGATCGCCATCATCGGCATCATTCTGCTGATCGGCATCGTGAAGAAGAACGCCATCATGATGATCGACTTCGCGCTGGCCGCCGAACGCGAGCAGGGCATGCCGCCGCGGGAAGCGATCTACCAGGCCTGCCTGCTGCGTTTTCGGCCGATCCTGATGACGACCCTCGCCGCCCTGCTCGGCGCCCTGCCGCTGATGCTGAGCACCGGCGTCGGCGCGGAGCTGCGGCGTCCGCTGGGGATCGGCATGGTCGGCGGTCTGATGCTCAGCCAGGTGCTGACCCTGTTCACCACCCCGGTGATCTATCTGCTGTTCGACCGCCTGTCGCTGCACCTGAAGCGCCGCTTCCCGCGTCAGGAAGAGGAGGCGTAAGTGAAGTTTTTCGCCCTCTTCATTTACCGCCCGGTGGCGACGATCCTCATCTCGCTGGCCATCACCCTGTGCGGCATTCTCGGCTTCCGGCTGCTGCCGGTAGCCCCGCTGCCGCAGGTGGACTTCCCGGTGATCATGGTTAGCGCCTCGCTGCCGGGGGCCTCCCCGGAGACCATGGCCTCATCGGTGGCCACCCCGCTGGAACGCTCCCTGGGACGGATTGCCGGGGTCAATGAGATGACCTCCTCCAGTTCGCTGGGCAGTACGCGCATCATTCTTGAGTTTAACTTCGACCGCGATATCAACGGCGCGGCGCGCGACGTTCAGGCGGCGATCAACGCCGCGCAAAGCCTGCTGCCGAGCGGGATGCCCAGCCGGCCGACCTACCGCAAAGCCAACCCGTCGGATGCGCCGATCATGATCCTGACGCTGACCTCGGACACCTACTCCCAGGGTGAGCTGTATGATTTCGCCTCCACCCAGCTGGCGCAGACCATCGCGCAGATCGACGGCGTGGGTGATGTCGACGTCGGCGGCAGCTCCCTGCCGGCGGTGCGCGTCGACCTCAACCCGCAGGCGCTGTTCAACCAGGGCGTGTCGCTGGACGCGGTGCGCACCGCCATCAGCGACGCTAACGTGCGCAAACCGCAGGGGGCGCTGGAGGACAGCGCGCACCGCTGGCAGGTGCAGACCAACGATGAGCTGAAGACCGCCGCCGACTATCAGCCGCTGATCGTCCACTACCAGAATGGCGCCGCGGTGCGGCTGGGGGATGTCGCCAGCGTCTCGGATTCGGTGCAGGACGTACGCAACGCCGGGATGACCAACGCCAAACCGGCGATCCTGCTGATGATCCGCAAACTGCCGGAAGCCAATATTATCCAGACAGTGGACAGCATCCGTGCCCGCCTGCCGGAGCTGCAGCAGACCATTCCGGCGGCTATCGACCTGCAGATCGCCCAGGACCGCTCGCCGACCATCCGCGCCTCGCTGGAGGAGGTGGAGCAGACGCTGGTGATTTCGGTGGCGCTGGTGATCCTCGTGGTGTTCCTGTTCCTGCGCTCGGGGCGCGCCACGCTGATCCCGGCCGTCGCCGTCCCGGTTTCCTTAATCGGCACCTTCGCCGCGATGTATTTGTGCGGCTTCAGCCTCAATAACCTGTCGCTGATGGCTCTGACCATCGCCACCGGCTTCGTGGTGGATGACGCTATCGTGGTGCTGGAGAATATCTCCCGCCATCTGGAAGCGGGGATGAAACCCCTGCAGGCGGCGCTGCAGGGGAGCCGCGAGGTCGGCTTTACCGTGCTGTCGATGAGCCTGTCGCTGGTGGCGGTGTTTCTGCCGCTGCTGCTGATGGGCGGCCTGCCCGGCCGCCTGCTGCGCGAGTTCGCCGTCACCCTGTCGGTGGCGATCGGCATCTCGCTGGCGGTGTCCCTCACCCTGACGCCGATGATGTGCGGCTGGCTGCTGAAAAGCGGTAAGCCCCACCAGCCGACGCGCAACCGCGGCTTTGGCCGCCTGCTGGTGGCCGTGCAGGGCGGCTATGGGAAATCGTTAAAATGGGTGCTCAGGCACAGCCGGCTGACCGGCCTGGTGGTGCTCGGCACCATCGCCCTCAGCGTCTGGCTCTACATTTCGATCCCGAAAACCTTCTTCCCGGAGCAGGACACCGGGGTGCTGATGGGCGGCATTCAGGCCGACCAGAGCATCTCCTTCCAGGCGATGCGCGGCAAGCTGCAGGACTTTATGAAGATCATTCGTGAAGATCCGGCGGTGGATAACGTCACCGGCTTTACCGGCGGCTCGCGGGTCAACAGCGGGATGATGTTTATCACCCTCAAGTCGCGCGACCAGCGCCACGAGACGGCGCAACAGGTGATCGACCGGCTGCGCAAAAAGCTGGCCAACGAGCCCGGGGCCAACCTGTTCCTGATGGCGGTGCAGGATATTCGCGTCGGCGGCCGGCAGTCGAACGCCAGCTATCAGTACACCCTGCTGTCCGACGACCTGTCGGCGCTTCGCGAGTGGGAGCCGAAGATCCGCAAAGCGCTGGCGGCGCTGCCTGAGCTGGCGGATGTCAACTCGGATCAGCAGGACAATGGCGCCGAAATGGACCTGGTCTATGACCGGGACACGATGTCGCGCCTCGGCATCAGCGTCCAGGACGCCAACAACCTGCTGAACAACGCCTTCGGCCAGCGGCAAATCTCCACCATCTACCAGCCGCTCAACCAGTACAAGGTGGTGATGGAGGTGGATCCGGCCTACACCCAGGACGTCAGCGCCCTCGACAAGATGTTTGTTATCAATAGCGAGGGCAAGCCGATCCCGCTGGCTTATTTCGCCAAATGGCAGCCGGCCAACGCCCCGCTGTCGGTGAACCACCAGGGGCTGTCGGCGGCGTCCACTATCTCCTTTAACCTCCCCACCGGCCGCTCGCTGTCGGAAGCCAGCGACGCCATTAACCGCACGATGACCCAGCTCGGGGTGCCGTCGAGCGTGCGCGGCTCCTTTGCCGGTACCGCTCAGGTGTTCCAGCAGACCATGAACGCGCAGGTGATCCTGATCCTCGCGGCCATCGCCACGGTCTATATCGTGCTGGGGATGCTGTATGAGAGCTATGTGCATCCGTTGACCATCCTCTCGACGCTGCCCTCCGCCGGAGTGGGCGCCCTGCTGGCGCTGGAGATATTCGATGCCCCGTTCAGCCTAATCGCCCTTATCGGGATCATGTTATTAATTGGCATCGTGAAGAAAAACGCCATCATGATGGTTGATTTTGCCCTTGAGGCGCAGCGTACCGGCAATCTGGCGCCGGAAGAGGCGATTTTCCAGGCCTGCCTGCTGCGTTTCCGGCCGATTATGATGACCACCCTGGCGGCGCTGTTCGGCGCCCTGCCGCTGGTGCTCTCCGGGGGCGATGGCTCTGAGCTGCGCCAGCCGCTGGGGATCACCATCGTCGGCGGTCTGGTGATGAGCCAGCTGTTAACGCTCTACACCACGCCGGTGGTCTATCTTTTCTTTGACCGTCTGCGGTTGCGTTTTTCGCGTCACTCCTCTCAACCGGTAAGCGAATAACATGACAGACCTCCCGGCCAGCGTGCGCTGGCAGCTATGGATAGTGGCGTTCGGCTTCTTTATGCAGTCGCTGGACACCACCATCGTTAACACCGCCCTCCCCTCGATGGCCAAAAGCCTCGGGGAGAGCCCGCTGCATATGCATATGATCATCGTCTCCTATGTCCTGACGGTGGCGGTCATGCTCCCGGCCAGCGGCTGGCTGGCCGACAGGGTCGGGGTGCGCAATATCTTCTTCACCGCCATCGTGCTGTTTACCGCCGGGTCGCTGTTTTGCGCCCAGGCCAGCACCCTTGACCAGCTGGTGATGGCGCGGGTGCTGCAGGGGGTCGGCGGCGCGATGATGGTGCCGGTTGGTCGCCTGACGGTAATGAAGATCGTCCCACGCGATCAGTACATGGCGGCGATGACTTTCGTCACCCTGCCGGGCCAGGTTGGCCCGCTGCTCGGCCCGGCGCTGGGCGGGGTGCTGGTGGAGTACGCCTCCTGGCACTGGATCTTCCTCATCAATATCCCGGTGGGGATCGTCGGCGCCATCGCCACCCTCTGCCTGATGCCCAACTACACCCTGCAGACCCGGCGCTTCGACCTCTCCGGCTTTCTGCTGCTGGCCGCCGGGATGGCGACCCTGACCCTGGCGCTGGACGGCCAGAAAGGGCTCGGTATATCGTCACGCTGGCTGGCGGGGCTGGTGGCCGTCGGCCTCGCCGCCCTGCTGCTGTACCTGTGGCACGCCCGCGGTAACGCCCGGGCGCTGTTCAGCCTCAACCTGTTTCGTAACCGCACCTTCTCCCTCGGCCTCGGCGGCAGCTTCGCCGGACGCATCGGCAGCGGCATGCTGCCGTTTATGACTCCGGTGTTTCTGCAGATTGGCCTCGGCTTCTCCCCCTTTCACGCCGGGCTGATGATGATCCCGATGGTGCTCGGCAGCATGGGCATGAAGCGGATCGTGGTCCAGGTGGTCAACCGCTTTGGCTACCGTCGGGTACTGGTCGCCAGCACCCTGGGCCTGGCGGCGGTCAGCCTGCTGTTTATGTTTAGCGCCCTGGCCGGGTGGTATTACGCGTTGCCGCTGGTCCTGTTTCTGCAGGGGATGATCAACTCCAGCCGCTTCTCCTCAATGAATACCCTGACGCTGAAAGATCTCCCGGACGATCTGGCCAGCAGCGGCAACAGCCTGCTGTCGATGGTGATGCAGCTGTCGATGAGTATCGGCGTGACCATCGCCGGGCTGCTGCTGGGGCTGTATGGCCAGCAGCATATGAGCCTCGACGCCGCCAGCACCCATCAGGTCTTTCTCTATACCTATCTGAGCATGGCGGCGATCATCGCCCTCCCGGCGCTCATCTTTTCCCGGGTACCGGATGACGTCGGCAGCAATACCGTCATCCGTCGACGCAACAGGAGTGGATCGTGAAATTTTGGCGCCCGGGCATTACCGGTAAGCTGTTCCTCGCTATTTTCGCCACCTGCATCGTGCTGCTGATCAGCATGCACTGGGCGGTGCGTATCAGTTTCGAACGTGGGTTTATCGACTACATCAAGCGCGGTAATGAGCAGCGGTTAACCATGCTCAGCGACGCGCTGAGTGAGCAGTATGCCCAGCACGGCAGCTGGGCGTTTCTGCGCAACAACGACCGCTTTATCTTCCAGCTGCTGCGCACCTTCGAACGGGATAACGACGACCGTTCGCCACCGGGACACGGCATGAAGCCGGGTCCGATGGAGGGTCAGGGGCCGGATGGGCCGCCGCCGGATGGGCCGCCCGACGGCTCCAGCGACACCCCGCCGCCGAGGCCGGAAATGCCGCCCCACGGCTGGCGCACCATGTTCTGGGTGGTCGATCAGTCGGGCCGCGTGCTGGTGGGGCCCCGTGAGCGCGTACCGGAGGACGGCACCCAGCGCAGCATTGTGGTCAACGGCGTGGAGGTAGGCAAGGTGATCGCCTCGCCGGTAGAGCGGCTGACGCGTAATACCGATATTAACTTCGACCGGCAGCAAAAGCGCACCAGCTGGCTGATTGTCGCCCTTGCCACCCTGCTAGCCGCGCTGGCCACTTTCCCGCTGGCCCGCGGCCTGCTGGCGCCGGTGAAGCGGCTGGTGGAAGGCACCCATAAGCTGGCGGCGGGTGACTTTTCCACCCGCGTGACGGTGACCGGCGGCGACGAGCTCGGCCGCCTGGCGCAGGATTTCAACCAGCTCGCCAGCACCCTGGAGCGCAACCAGCAGATGCGTCGCGATCTGATGGCCGATATCTCCCATGAGCTGCGCACTCCGCTGGCGGTGCTGCGTGGCGAGCTGGAGGCGATTCAGGACGGAGTCCGGCGCTTCACCCCCGAGTCCATCCCCTCCCTGCAGGCCGAGGTGGCTACCCTCACCAAGCTGGTGGACGACCTCCATCAGCTGTCGATGTCCGACGAGGGGGCGCTGGCCTACCAGAAAACGTCGCTGGATATCATCACCCTGCTGGAGGTGGCCGCGGGCGCTTTTCGCGAGCGCTTCGCCAGCCGGCAGCTGAGCATTCAGGTGTCGCTCCCCGAGCAGGCGATGATCTTCGGCGACCGCGACCGCCTGATGCAGCTCTTCAACAATCTGCTGGAGAACAGCCTGCGCTATACCGACAGCGGCGGCAGCCTGCACATCACCGCCCGTCGCAGCGGCCGAATGCTGGTGATTGACTTCGCCGACAGCGCCCCCGGCGTCAGCGATGAGCAGCTGGCCCGCCTGTGCGAACGCTTTTACCGGGCGGAAGGATCGCGCAATCGCGCCAGCGGCGGCTCCGGCCTCGGACTGGCGATTTGCCTCAATATTGTCGCGGCCCACGGCGGCACCCTGCGTGCCGACCATTCGCCTTTTGGCGGGGTTAGCATTAAAGTTGAGTTACCTCTGGAACATGATTTACCGAGAGACGTATGACTGAATTGCCTGTAGATGAAAACACCCCGCGCATTCTTATCGTGGAAGATGAACCGAAGCTCGGCCAGCTGCTGATTGATTATCTGCAAGCCGCCGGCTATGCGCCTACGCTGATTAACCACGGTGACAAGGTCCTGCCCTACGTTCGGCAGACGCCGCCGCACCTGATCCTGCTGGACCTGATGCTGCCCGGCACCGACGGTTTAACGCTGTGCCGGGAAATTCGCCGCTTCTCCGACGTTCCGGTGGTGATGGTGACGGCGAAAATCGAAGAGATCGACCGACTGCTGGGGCTGGAAATTGGCGCCGACGACTATATCTGCAAGCCCTACAGCCCGCGGGAAGTGGTCGCCCGGGTGAAAACCATTCTTCGCCGCTGCAAGCCGCAGCGCGATCTGCAGGCGCTGGACGCCCAGAGCCCGCTGATTGTCGACGAAGGTCGTTTTCAGGCCTCCTGGCGCGACAAGCTGCTGGACCTCACTCCCGCCGAGTTCCGGCTGCTGAAAACCCTCTCCCAGGAGCCGGGCAAGGTCTTCTCCCGCGAACAGTTGCTCAACCATCTGTATGACGATTATCGGGTAGTCACCGACCGCACCATCGACAGCCACATCAAAAACCTGCGGCGCAAGCTGGAGGCGCTGGACGCCGAGCAGTCGTTTATTCGCGCGGTGTATGGCGTTGGCTATCGCTGGGAAGCAGACGCCTGCCGACTGGCGTAGTTAGCCTTTTCCCGGCTCGCGCTGCGCTTAGCCGGGCTACACGTTCACCGCCATCTGCACACCGTAGCCCGGGTAAGGCGTTTACGCCGCAACCCGGGGAACTCCAGAGCCTATCCCCCCAGGCGTTATGAGTGCTGTCAGTGTGAGCACTGCCCAGGTTCAAAATGGCAAACAAATTAGCCATACTGAAAGATACCCATCTGATATTTACTCCCCTTCGCCGCGGCGCTACAATGCCCGCCCTTAATGTGGGGACACTCCCCAACTCGCCGCACCAGGTGCGGCGAATCTGACCTGTCATCAGAACGAGAACACCATGTTTAAACCAGAACTCCTCTCCCCGGCGGGAACGCTGAAGAATATGCGTTACGCTTTCGCCTATGGCGCCGATGCCGTTTATGCCGGCCAGCCGCGCTACTCGCTGCGCGTGCGTAACAACGAATTCAATCACGAAAATCTGCAGCTCGGCATCAATGAAGCCCACGCGCTGGGTAAAAAATTCTATGTGGTGGTCAACATCGCCCCGCATAACGCCAAGCTGAAAACGTTTATTCGCGATCTGAAGCCGGTGGTGGAGATGGGGCCGGACGCGCTGATCATGTCCGATCCGGGTTTAATCATGCTGGTGCGGGAACACTTCCCGGAGATGCCGATCCATCTTTCAGTGCAGGCTAACGCCGTCAACTGGGCGACGGTTAAATTCTGGCAGCAGATGGGGCTGACCCGCGTGATCCTGTCGCGTGAACTGTCGCTGGACGAAATCGAAGAGATTCGCCGCCAGGTGCCGGAGATGGAGATTGAGATTTTCGTCCACGGCGCGCTGTGCATGGCCTACTCCGGCCGCTGCCTGCTCTCCGGGTATATCAACAAGCGCGACCCGAACCAGGGGACCTGCACCAACGCCTGCCGCTGGGAATACAACGTGGCGGAAGGCAAAGAGGACGACGTCGGCAACATCGTCCACAAATATGAGCCGATCCCGGTGCAGACCGTGGAGCCCACCCTCGGCATCGGCGCGCCGACCGATAAAGTCTTTATGATTGAGGAAGCCAAACGTCCGGGCGAGTATATGACCGCCTTTGAGGACGAGCACGGCACCTACATCATGAACTCGAAAGATCTGCGGGCTATCGCCCACGTTGAGCGTCTGACCCAGATGGGCGTTCACTCGCTGAAGATCGAAGGCCGCACCAAATCCTTCTACTACTGCGCGCGTACCGCCCAGGTTTACCGCAAGGCGATCGACGATGCCGCCGCCGGAAAACCGTTTGATACCAGCCTGCTGGAGACCCTGGAAGGACTGGCCCACCGCGGGTACACCGAAGGCTTCCTGCGCCGCCATACCCATGACGATTACCAGAACTATGAGTACGGCTACTCCCTCTCCGAGCGCCAGCAGTTTGTCGGCGAATTCACCGGGGAGCGTAACGGCCCGCTGGCGGCCGTGGCGGTCAAAAATAAGTTCAGCGTCGGCGACAGCCTCGAGCTGATGACCCCGCAGGGTAACGTCAACTTCACCCTCGAGCATATGGAAAATGGCAAAGGCGAAGCCATGCCGGTGGCCCCGGGCGATGGTTATACCGTATGGTTGCCTGTGCCGGACGACCTGCCTCTGCAGTATGCGCTGCTGATGCGCAACTTCACTGGTCAGACAACCAGAAATCCGCACGGTAACTAGTTAATTTGCGTTATTTTTTCATGATGTAAGGATATTAGAATCGGATCACATACCGTTTCGATCGAAACAGGTATCATCCATTTCGCTGAAAAACATAACCCATAAATGCTAGTTGTACCAGGAACCACCTCCTTAGCCTGCGTAATCTCCCTTACGCGGGCTTATTTTTTTGCCTCTCCTCCGGTCTTCGCTTGCGTCATGCGGTACACTTTATGCAACATTAAGCAATAAAGGTTCCCTTGATGATGTCTACGTTTCCTGCCAGCTTA
This sequence comes from Klebsiella sp. w6, assembly GCF_033100215.1. Taxonomy (NCBI): domain Bacteria; kingdom Pseudomonadati; phylum Pseudomonadota; class Gammaproteobacteria; order Enterobacterales; family Enterobacteriaceae; genus Klebsiella; species Klebsiella sp. w6. The sequence continues at coordinate 1,672,699 of NZ_CP136907.1, read as the reverse complement.
CTGATCCTTAACGGCAAAGGTGCCAATGAACCGCAGTTACGCGAGGCGGTTAACCTGTTACGCGACGAAGGGATCGATATTCACGTCCGCGTCACCTGGGAAAAGGGCGATGCCGTGCGGTTTATCGATGAAGCCCTGCAGCTGAACGTTGAAACGGTGATCGCCGGCGGCGGCGACGGCACCATTAATGAAGTGGCGACCGCGCTGGTGGAGCGCGGTAGCAAGATGGCGCTGGGGATTTTACCTCTGGGCACGGCCAACGACTTTGCCACCAGCGTCGGCATTCCGCAGGATCTGGCCAGCGCCCTCAAGCTGGCGATCGTCGGCCGCGATGTGCCGATAGATATCGCCCGGGTGAATGATAAAACCGGCTTTATTAATATGGCGACCGGCGGGTTCGGCACCCGAATCACCACCGAAACGCCGGAAAAACTCAAAGCCGCGCTCGGCGGTGTCTCTTATTTAATCCATGGCCTGATGCGTATGGATACCCTGAAGCCGGACCGCTGCGAGATCCGCGGAGAGAACTTTCACTGGCAGGGCGATGCGCTGGTCATTGGCATCGGCAACGGCCGCCAAGCCGGCGGCGGCCAGCAGTTGTGCCCGGAGGCGTTGATTAACGATGGTTTGCTGCATCTGCGCATTTTCACCGGCGAAGAGCTGATCCCTGCCCTGTTCAGCACCCTGGCGAATCCGGAAAACTCGCCGAATATTGTTGACGGTGTCTCCTCATGGTTTGAGATCACCGCCCCCCATGAGATGACGTTTAACCTCGACGGCGAGCCGCTCAGCGGAAAAACCTTCCGCATGGAGCTGTTACCGGCGGCCCTGCGCTGCCGGCTGCCGCCCGACTGCCCGCTGCTACGTTGATCAGGCTTCGCAAAGCAAAGACGGCGCCCGGCTGGTATACAGCAGCCGGGTTCGTTGATTGAGCCTCTGAATGTTAAGGTAAAACGGCACCTGCGGCTGCAGGAAAAACCTGGGCAGGATATCGATCCAAACACCGCACTTACATTAATAGACGATATCTACAACCTCAAACTCACATAATATCAAATAATTACCCATTAAAATGGGCGCATCTGCCGTGAGACAATGCGCCATCAAGCTTAGTAGTCCGCCACCTCGCGCGCCATTTCGCGCGTATATTGCCGACTGGCGTTAACCAGCATCTGCGTATAGGCCGTCCGCGCCTCGCCGCTGACCAACGCATCGACCGTCAGGGTTTCGAGGATCTTCCCGTACTGCATCACCGCCACTTTCTGGCATAAGTGGGCAATAACCCCAAGATCGTGGGTGACCATCAGGTAAGTGAGCTTCGCCTCCCGCTGCAATTCCGCCAGCAGGTTAAGGATCTCAGCCTGCACCGACACATCCAGCGCCGACGTCGGCTCATCCAGCAGCAGCACCTGTGGCTCAAGAATCAGCGCTCTGGCTATCGCCACGCGCTGCCGCTGCCCGCCGGAGAGCTGATGCGGATAGCGCTCACGAAAAGCGCGGTTGAGGCCAACTTTATCCAGCAGCGCATTGATCCGCCGGTCGCGGTCATTTAAACGATGGATCTGCAGCGGCTCTTCGAGGATATCGCCAATGGTGTGACGGGGATGCAGCGATCCGTAGGGGTCCTGAAATACCATCTGCACCTGACGGCAGCGCTCGCGGCTAATTTCATGCCCTAAGGGCTGAGCATCGATGGTCAGTTCCCCCTGCCAGTGGGTAAACAGCCCCGCCAGGCACTTGAGCACCGTCGTTTTACCGGAACCGGACTCTCCTACCAGACCGTAGATCTCGCCGGGCTTAACGTGGAAACTGACGTCATACAGCACCTGGTTACGCTTCTCCCCCTCGCCAAACGCGAGGTTGAGATGTTGAACTTCAATCATTATCCGCTCCTTAATCCGTTAACCAGCTGGCCTGACGCTGCAGCACCGGCAGTATCGTGCGACGATGCTGCATATCCGGCAGCGAGTTAATCAATCCCTGAGTGTAGGGGTGACGGGCGTTATCGAGATCTTTAGCGGCGATGGACTCCACTACCCGTCCGGCGTACATCACCAGTACGCGGTCGCAGAAGCTGCGCACCAGGTTGATATCGTGGCTGATAAAAATCAGCCCCAGCCCGCGCGACTGAACCAGGTCATCCAACAGGCCCAGCACCTGCAGGCGCACCGACACGTCCAGCGCGGAGGTGGGCTCATCGGCAATGATCAGTTCCGGGTCGGTAATCAGCATCATGGCGATCATGATGCGCTGCCCCTGTCCGCCGGATATTTCATGCGGATAAAGCTGATAAACGCGCTCCGGCTGGCGAATACGCACCACCTTCAGCATCTCCAGCGCCCTGGCTTTCGCCTCATCTTTGCGCCCGGGATGATGAGTAAGCCAGGCCTCGGCGATTTGCTTACCCACGCAGACCACCGGATTAAGCGAATATTTCGGGTCCTGCATAATCATAGAGATACGTTTGCCGCGTACGCCGCGCATCTGCGCTTCGCTTAGATGCTGCAGATCGAGATCGGCAAACTGCATCCGGCTGGCGCTGACGCGGGCCTTTTTCGGATGCAGCTGCAGCAGCGCGCGCCCAACGGTGGACTTACCCGAACCGGACTCGCCGACAATGGCCAGCTTCTCATGCCCCAGCTGGAAGGAGACGCCGCGCACGGCGTGGGTCACCGCGCTACCGTTAACAAAGTCGACGCACAAATCGCGCACGTCGAGCAGCGGTGCATTATTCACTACGGGGATCGAGGATGTCACGTAGGCCATCTCCTAAGAAGTTGAACGCTAAGCTATTGATCAGAATCGCCAGCCCCGGAATGGTTACGACCCACCAGCACTCCATCATATAAGTGCGCCCGCTGGAGATCATCGCTCCCCACTCCGGCTCTGGCGGCTGCGCGCCGAGGCCGAGAAAGCCGAGGCCGGCCGCGGTCAGAATGATCCCGGCCATATTCATGGTGATACGGATAATGACCGAGGGCAGACACAGCGGCACGATATGGCGCCAGAGGACGCGGGCCGATGAAGCGCCCTGCAGACGCACGGCGGAGATAAAATCGGCCTGGCGCAGAGAGAGCGTTTCGGCGCGCGCCAGACGGGCAATCGGCGGCCAGGCGGTCAGCGTGATGGCGATAACCACGTGCTCCAGCCCCGGTCCTAAAGCGGCGACAAACGCCAGCGCGAGGACCAGACTCGGGAAGGAGATGAAAATATCGGTGACGCGCATCAGCACCATATCGACTTTACCGCCGAAATAGCCGGCGCTGACGCCCAGCAGCAGCCCGAGCGGACCGACAGTCACCGAGACCAGCAGCACGATATAGAGCGTGATGCGGGAGCCATACACCAGGCGACTAAAGATATCCCGACCAAACTCATCGGTGCCGAACCAGTGCTGTGCATTCGGCGCGACCAGCGCACTATTCAGGTTCTGTACCAGCGGGTTATAAGGCGCAATCAGCGGCGCGAAAATCGCCACCACCAGCAGCAGAAAGATAATGCCTCCGCCGATGGCCGTGAGCGGATTGCGCGCCATTTTGCCGATAAACCCGACGGCCCGCGCCGCCGCGCGTTGCAGCCGCTGACGGCCTTCGCCCGCACCGCCCGAAAGCGGCGAATCCAGAGAAACGGTCATGATTTTGTCCTCGGGTCAAAGAATTGATACAGCATGTCGGAGAGCAGGTTGAGCATCACGAAGATCACGCCCACCAGCAGCACGCAGCCCATCACCGCATTCATATCGCCCAGCAGCAGGCTACCGGTAAGGTAGGAGCCGAGACCCGGCCATGAGAAGACGGTTTCAATCAGCACCGCGCCTTCCAGCAGCGCGCCGTAGGCCAGCGCCACTACCGTCAGCAGCTGCACGAGGATGTTACGAAACGCATGGTTCCAGATAACCTGACGCTCGGTCAGCCCTTTCACCCGCGCGGTAATAATGAACTCCTGCGACAGCTGGGCCAGCATAAAGCTGCGGGTCATACGGCTGATATAAGCCAGCGAGTGAAAACCCAGCAGCGAGGCGGGAAGAATCAGATGATTAATGGCGTTCCAGAACACCTGGCCGTTGCCTGCCAGCAGCGCATCAACGGTCATCAGGCCGGTGCGGCGCGGCACCACACCATCCAGCCCGAGATCTACCCTCCCGGCGCCGCCTACCCAGCCAAGCCAGGCATAGAACACCAGCAGTCCCATCATTCCGACCCAGAAGATCGGCGTCGAGTAGCCCGCCAGGCTGATAATGCGTACCACATAATCGGAGACGCTATTGCGCCGCGCCGCCGCCAACACGCCCAGCGGAATACCAAGACCCGCGCCGACAATAATCGCCATCGTCGCCAGCTCCATGGTGGCCGGGAAGACGCGGATAATATCGTCCACCACCGGTTTCCCGGTCAGCAGCGCATTGCCCAGATCGCCGTGCAGCAGGTTGACGAAATAGATACCAAACTGGGTGGTCAGCGATTTATCAAACCCCAGCTGCTGGTAAACCTGCTGATAGGTGCTCTGGTCAGCATCCGGGCCGACAATCGCCAGCACCGGGTCGATGGGCATGACGCGGCCAATGGTAAAGGTCAGCAGCAGCAGGCCGAACAGCGTAATCACCACCTGCAGTAGCCGTTTGGATAAGCGCCGGCCGCGTGAGCCGGGCGCAAGGATTGCGGTACTCATCCTTTCTCTCCTTCGCGGACTTTATAGACGTCACGCAGAAAAGTGGTGGCGGAGGGGTGCGGCTGATACTCCCGTACCTCGTTGCGCACGACGACCGAATCAACCATCTGCGAAAGCGGAATTAAAGCCGGAACCAGCTGGTCGTAGCGTGTCTGGATGGCCTGGTAGTCAGCCACCTGTTTTTGCGGATCGCGTTCCAGCAGGGCCTGGTCAATCATCGTATTAAGCTGCGGGTCGTAAAAACCGGTACGCCAGCCCTGGAAGTTGGTCAGGCGCGCCTTATCGCTGTTATCCGGGTTATAGACCAGCGCGCGCAGGCTGGAGTGCGGATGCGGCTCCATCCCGCTGCCGCCGCGACCTACCAGCAGGTCAAATTTACGCTCGCGCATCGCGCCGTAGATCTGGTTACCGGTGCCGGTGATGATTTTGGCGTTAATCCCCGCCTGCATCAGCGTCGACTGCACGGCGATAGCGATGTTAAGAAATGGCTGATCGGAGAGTACCCGCAGCGTGGTATCAAAGCCGTTGGGATATCCCGCTTCCGCCAGCAGCTTTTTCGCCCGCGCCACGTCCAGCTTATAGCCAGGGTCGGGCAGCGTGGATGGCATGCCCGCCTTAATCGGCCGCTGGTGCAGCACGCCGTAGCCCGGCATCAGCGCTTTATTGATACCCTGATAATCAATCAGATAGCGCACCGCCTCGCGCACTTTCGGATTGGCGAAGTGCGCCTCTTTCATGCTCATCGCCACGTAGTACATGGTGCCGCGCTGCACCGCATCGACGGTCAGCTGCGGGTCGCTGCGCAGGGCGTTGATATCGGAAACCGCCATGTTGTTGGCAATATCGAGGTCGCCTTTTTCGATCATCAGACGCAAGGTTTGCGACTCCTGAAAATGGCGCAACACTACGCGGCTCATTTTCGCCTCGCCGCGCCAGTAGTCAGGATTACGCTTCATGCGCAGCACCTCTTTTGCCTGCCAGGTTTCCAGCGTAAACGGCCCGGAACCGGCTTCATGGGTGGTTAGCCAGCGGTTTCCCCAATCGTTATCCTGCTGGTGGCTTTGCACCGTTTTACTGTCCAGCACCCCGAGGTTGCCCAGCGCCGCCAGCGAGTAAATCACCAGCTGCGGATCGTTATCTTTGGGTAATACGATTTGCACCGTGAAGCGGTCCGGCGCGCTGACCTGGCTGTCGATATTTTTCTTACTGAAGCCATAGGATTTCCATACCGAGGCCTGGGCCAGGTTGAGGTGCAGGATGCGCCGCATCGACCACACGACGTCGGCGGCGGTCAGCGGGTTGCCGGAGTGAAACTTAACGTCATCGCGCAGATGAAAGGTCAGGGTTTTGCCGTCGGGGCTGATATCCCAGGATTTCGCCAGCGCGGGCTTAACGGTGGTGAGCTGCTCAGGGTCAAGCTCCACCAGCGAGTCGTAGAGGTTGACCACGATCCCCACCACTTCGTTACCGGTCATCGCCGCCGGGTCAAGGGTGAGCAGGTTATTCATATTCATCCCGATGATCAGCTGGTCGGGCGGGGTTTTCGCCACCGCCTCTCCGCTCCCCATCGACATGGCGAGCGCGAGAATACACGCTGCCAGTAAGGAGGTTTTTTTCATATCTCTGTTTGCCTGTACTGTAGGGTACATGTTGCCGGATGGCGGCATTTTCGCCTTATCCGGTCTACCGGGCCGCAGGCTCGATAAGCGCAGCGCCACCGGGCATTTATTTTTTTAAATCAGTCGTGGCTAACGGTATTGGCTTCGATATACGCAAAATTAATGTCTTCGCCGAGACCCGGACGTTGTGACAAATGCACAAATCCCTGATCATCCATCGGGTCGACAATGCTGTTGAGATAGGCCGCCGGTTCATCGTAGTCGAGGAACGGATGCAGCAGGCCGCGCTCATACCAACGGCAGTTACGGATCGCGCCGACCACCGCCAGGCTTGCCGCGCCGTTGCCGTGGACTTCGCAATCCATGCCGAAAGATTCCGCCAGCGCCGCCACCTTCATGGTCGGGGTAATGCCCCCCACGCCGTTAGCGCCGGCGCGCAGAATGTCGCAGGCTCCGGCTTTCACCCATTCGGCGCGCATGTGGTGCTTGCCGCCGAAGCTCTCCGGCCCGACGATGGGAATCGACAAGTTTTCCGCCAGCCACGCGTAGGAGGACATCGAATCCTCCTCCATCGGCTCTTCAAACCAGGCGAAATTGAGTTTTTCCAGCGCTTTGCCGATCCACAGCGCCTCGGCGCGGCTGTACCAGTGATAGCCATCAATCATCAGGTCAATATCCGGCCCTACCGCTTCGCGCACCGCCGCGCAGGCTTTAATATCCATTTTGGGATTGGGCGCAAAAGAGATTGGCGGCATCCAGGTGTGCAGTTTGATGGCCTTGTAGCCGCGGGCGACCAGCTTTTCGGCAAAGGCGGCATACTCTTCCGGGGTCGACAGGCCGCCCGGTAGATCGTCGCCGCACATGGTGCTACCGTAAGCCGGGACGGTGTCGCGATAGCCGCCGAGCAGCTTGTAGACCGGCATCCTGAGGCTGCGGCCAATCAGGTCCCACAGCGCCTGTTCAACAAACGACAGCGCGCGCTCCGTTAGCTGATGTGCGCTGCCGCGCTGCCAGTGGTTAAGATCCTGCCAGATACGCTCGCGGTTAAAAGGGTCCTGCCCCACCAGCACTTTGCGAAAAAAAGTATTCACCACGAACGGGCGCACGACTTCCGGAGGCGCAAACGAAAAACCCTGCGCCCCATCATCAGCGGTGATGGTCAGCATCGCCATTTTGGCCATGCTTTCAGCCCCCGGATGGGAGTGCCCGGCGCTGTCGGAAACCCGACGAGTGGGATACTGGAAAACGGTGACATTCACAGATTCAATTTTCATGCTCAATCCTTATCACGGCCAAATCCGATCGACAGAGGTAAATCGGCAAAGCGGTTTCACATTATTGAAAATACGTTTCAATATATAATCTAAGCACAATTACGTAGCAGTGCCTCGGACAAACACCGCTAAGCAAGGCCATAAATTTGGGCATTGGCACAACAAGACGTGACTGTTTTCACAAAAGATGAGCGAAATGTGAGGCGGATCGGCATGGAGAAAAAAGGGCGTGAGCGCAGAAAAGAGAGTGACCGACCGTGTACATCCCGGGATTTTCTGCGCTCACGAAAGCGTAAGTTATGCGACCGTCGCTGGCTCGGCGTTAAGCGCTTCCAGTAGTTCAGGTAAGGTTTGATAGCGGCCGACAGCGGCCTGATAGCGCCCCTGTCGGCTATCTTCGGCGACAACCACCGTTGGAATGCCAGCGGCCTGAGCCGCGCAAAAACCGTTGTAACTGTCTTCAATCACCAGGCACTGGCTGGCGTTGAGATTGAGCTTGCGCAGCGTCGTCAGGTACACCGCCGGGTGCGGTTTGCCGCGTGGTTCATCATCCGCGCTGCAAACCACGTCGAAAAAGTGCCAGAGCGAGAGCTTGTTCAGCACAGCGGCAATAACCTGGCGGGATGATGACGTGGCGAGCGCAATTTGATAGCCCGCCTCGCGAAAATAGCGTAACGCCTCATGCACGCCGTGCATCGGCTCGCCTTCGTTGGCGATCAGGCCGGTAATACGCTGCAATATCGCGGCTTCAAGCCGCTGCGGGTCGAGATCAAGCTGAAAATAGCGGCACCAGGTGCCGGCGATTTCGTCGAGGCGTTTGCCTTTGGTGAGGGTTTCACACTCATCCACGCTCGCCGTTGCGCCCCACTGCGCGAGGGCGTCAATCTGCGCCTGGCGCCACAGCGCCTCGGAATCAATAATCACGCCATCCATGTCAAAAATAACCGCCTGCATACTCATTCGTTCACCTCATTAAGGCTGGCATGCGCTTCATGCCAGCCGCATCACCTAAGAGAATTCAACCTGCTCGCGGGCGGTTGCTTCCTTGTGGGAGAACCCCGGCTGCTCCACGCGGATAAAGGCGCAGAGGAAAAAGGCCACCACGTACAATGCGGTGTAGGCAATCACCACCCCGATGGTGCTGAAGAACGGCAGCAACACCACGGCAATCGCCGGCGCGAGAAAGTTCGACATCCCCGCCGACAGGTTATAGACCGAAATCGCCGCGCCTTTGTGCTTCGGCTCCAGCGCCGGGAACACGGCGGCCAGCGGCACGAAGGCGGCGACAAAGATTCCTAGGGCGATAGCGGGGATCAGCGCCATCGCAAAGCTATGGCCAAAGTGCTGAGGGATGTAGTAAAACGCCAGGCTGGAGAGCGCCATCCCGATGCAGCCGAACCAGCGCACCACCTTCATCCAGCCCAGTTTTTCCCCCAGGATCCCCCAGAGCACGTTAGAGAAAATGGTGGTGAAGAAGAAGACTGCCCATACCTGGAGCCATTCTGAAGTGGTGAAGCCCAGCTCATCGACAAACATCATCGGCATAATGACCGCAAAACCGAACAGCGAGAGGGTATTGATAATCCTGACCATACTCGACAGCAGAATATTGCGGTTGGTATAGAGCAGCGTCGCGGCGCGTCCCAGCTCGGAAAATTTCTGGCGAGTGGTGAGATTCTGCATATGCTGCGGCGTTTGAATATGGCGCAGGGAAGCCAGGGCAATCACGCCTCCGGTGACGCAGAAGGCCAGCGCCAGCCATAAAGTCCCCAGTTCGCCAATGTGCGGAATGGTGAAGCTCGGAATATAGCTGCCGAACACGCCGATGCCGATGGAATAGACCGCCCAGAACCAACCGATGGCCGAGCTGGCATTGTCGCTTTTGACGTTATGGACAATCGCCACGATAAACGAGTAGAGGAACAGCGGATAGGCGAAGCCGCGGATGCCGTAGAAAATCAGGATCAGCGCATAGTTGGCGTGACCGAGGCCGAAAACGAGGAACAGCACGTGGAACACGCACCACAGCACGAAGCCAATCATCATCGTTTTCAGCGGGGTGATAATTTCCGCCACCACGCCGGAAATCCACGCCGACAGCGCGGCGGCCAGGCCGTAGAGGGTAAAGGCAAAGGAGGCCTCCGCCGGAGAGAAGCCGAGCGCTTTGATATAGTGCGACAGAAAGGCTAATTCAAAACCGTCGCCGGTCATAAATACGGCAATGGCGATGTATCCCCAGAGCAGGTTCAGGGGTAAACCGAGCCACTGTTTATTATTGATAGACATAATGACCTCGTTTTCAGGGTACAGGGTGGCCGCTCCGCGATGTGCAACGAAGCGGCTGTTATGATGAAAATCAGTGCTGCCGATAATTCAGGTCGTTTAAATACAGGTCTTTAAACTGCGCGTAGCGTTGCATCAGGGTGTGGTGGCGAACGGGATCCGCACGCCAGGTCTGCCAGACTTCCGGTTTTTCACACACCGCGGCAATCGGTTTGCCCGCCGCCAGGCAGGCCAGCCGCGCCGCGCCCAGCGCGCCGCCGGTCTCTCCCCCTTTATGGGTCACCACCGGCATAGCGAGAATGTCGGCCAGCAGCTGGGCCCAGAAAGGACTGCGGGCGCCGCCGCCCACCAGCGAGCACTGCGCGATGGGCGTACCGCTCTCTTTCAACGCCTGCAGGCCGTCGTTGATACCGAAGCTCACCCCTTCCAGCACCGCGTAGCCAAGCTGGGCGCGCAGGCTGGCGTGGGTCATGCCCCAGAACATGCCGCGCGCGTCAGGATCGTTATGCGGGGTACGTTCGCCGGAGAGATAGGGCAGGAAGAACGGGGCGTGGGCTTTCTCCTCCTCGCTGAGCTCGGCAATTTCCGCCAGCAGCGCCACCTCCGTGGTGCCGGTCAGGCGGCAGAACCACTGCAAACAGCTGGCGGCGCTCAGCATGACGCTCATCTGGTGCCACAGGTTCGGCAGCACGTGACAAAACGCATGTACCGCCGACTGCGGCGCCGGACGATAGGCGTCGGTCACCACAAACAGCACCCCGGAGGTGCCGAGCGAAATAAACGCATCCCCCGGCGAGACCGCGCCGACGCCAATGGCGCTAACCGCGTTATCCCCCCCGCCCCCGGCCACCACCACCGAGGCGTTCAGCCCCCAGCGCGCCGCCACCTGCGGATCAAGGGTGGCGGAAACCTCGCAGCCTTCGACCAGTGCCGGCATTTGGCTGCGCGACAGGCCGCACTTGTCCAGCAGAGCGTCGGACCAGTCGCGCTTCGCCACGTCCAGCCACAGCGTCCCGGCGGCGTCCGACATGTCGGAGACTTTCTTCCCGGTCATCCGATAGCGCAGATAATCCTTCGGCAGCAGCACCGTTGCGGTGCGCTGAAAGTGTTGCGGCTCATGACGGCGCACCCACAGCAGCTTCGGCGCGGTAAAGCCCGGCATCGCCAGGTTGCCCGCCACCTGATGCAGCTCCGGCGCCATCGCCTCCAGCTCGGCGCACTCTGCGGCGCAGCGGGTGTCGTTCCACAGAATGGCCGGACGGATCGTCTCCCCCTCTTCATCCAGCAACACCGCGCCGTGCATCTGTCCGGAGAGGCCAATCGCCTTGATGGCCGGCCAGTGCTGCGCGCATTTTTCCCGTAGCGTGCTCATCAGGTACTCCGTCGCCTCCCACCATAGCTCCGGCGCTTGTTCTGACCAGTGCGGATGGGGCCGCTGAATGCTCAGCGGCGCGCTATGGCTGGCGATAACCTCATAGTTCTCATCAATGACCAGCGCTTTGACTTCCGATGTGCCGAGATCGATACCCAGATACATAGCCACCTCTTTATTTAATCAGCGTGTAAACGGCGGCGACTTTCTCGCGCATCAGCGCCAGGAAATCCGCGTTATTGGCGAGGTCACCAAACAGGGCTTTATCGCGGGCATAGACAGCCACCGGATCCTGAGCCTCATACATCTCATGCACCGCCTGCGCATCCAGGATGCCGTCCTGGTACTGATAGGGCAGCGTTCCCTTATGCCACTGCTCCATAAAGACGAAGAACAGCGCCGGCAGCATGGCGGTCGCTTCCGGGCGGACGCCGCGCTGATAGCACTCCTGCAGCGTGGGGGCGATCATCGCCGGAATTTTCGAGAAGCCGTCGGCGGCGACGCGCTGGTTGGTGTCCTGGATATAGGGGTTGGTAAAGCGTTTGAGCACCACATCCCGGTAGGTGGGCAGATCAATGCCGTTATCGCCGAGGCAGGGAATGACATCCTCCGTGACGTAGCGGTCGGCAATGGCGTAGATAACATCGGTCAGCGTGCTTTCATGAATATACTGCTGGCCAATTAAGGTTCCCGCCCAGGCAATGCAGCTGTGCGACGCGTTCAGAATGCGGATTTTCGCCTCTTCATACGGGATGACCGACTCGACCATCTCCACGCCGACCGCTTCCAGGTTCGGGCGGGCATCACGGAAGTGGTTCTCCACCACCCACTGGATAAAGGTCTCCCCCATCACCGGCGCTTTGTCATCAATCCCGGTTTGCGCTTTGATACGGGCCGGCAGATCGGCCGCCGGACGCGGGGTGATGCGGTCCACCATGGTGTTCGGACAGGTGGTATTGGCCGCCATCCAGTCAATCACCGCCTGTTTGCCGGTGAGCTGCAGGAACTCGACCATGCCGTCGTGGAAACGCTCGCCGTTGTGGCGCACGTTGTCGCAGTTGAGCAGGGTCAGCGGCCCGGCGTCGTCGGCCATGCGCTTCTCCAGGATCCGCGCGAGGGTGCCATAAATAGTTTTGCACTCGCCTTGCAGGTCGGCCTGCAGATCGGGGTTACTGGTTTCCAGCTGATGGCGGGTGTTCAGGTAGTACCCCCCTTCCGTCACAGTAAAGGCGATAACTTTGGTCTGCGGGTTCGCCCCTTCGTTAATCAGCGGCTGCAGCCCGGCCTGCCACGGCAGCAATTTCTGGATAGAAGTGATTTCTTCATAGTCGCGCTCCCCTTCCGGGCTGACGGTCTCCAGGACGTAACGTCCTCCCTGCGCCGCCAGCGCCTGCACCACCTGCTCGGCGTCGTTACGAATATTTCCTGCCGCGATGTGCCAGCGCTTATCCCCGGACGCTATCAGACGATGCAGATACCACGCCTGATGCGCGCGATGAAAAGAACCCAGACCGATATGAAGCCATGTGAATTGATTGTTCATGTTCTGTTCTCCTTCAGTTGATGGCGCCACTGTAATTGATCATTTGACCAAAATAAGAGCCACGGATCACAAAAGAACAATTACTCAATTAAATTACAAATGACCAATAAAGAGCAAAAGCTTGCCAGTTATGCCAACCACGGCGAGAATGCGGGTATTCGCCGGGCCAATTGCGAGCCCTGGTCAGCAACTTAGGGCGGGAAACCATGAGTAAAGAAGACGATATCCGGTTGGATCAGAAGGTGCGTGCCGCATGGATGTACTACATCGCCGGTCAGAATCAGAGCGAGATCGCCAGCCAGCTGGGCACCTCCAGACCGGTGGTGCAACGGCTGATCGCCGCGGCGAAAGAAGAAGGGATAGTGTCGATTAATTTGCACCATCCGGTAGCAAACTGCCTCGATTATGCGCAGTTGCTGCAGGAAAAGTATCGATTGATCGAGTGCAATGTGGTCCCCGCCTTTAGCGAAGAAAGCACCCTCGACAGCGTGTCGTTTGGCTGCTATCAGCTGATGGCTCGCTATCTGCAGGATGATAAGGAGAAAATCATCGGCCTGGGCTCGGGCCTGACCCTGAAAAAAGCGCTGCAGCGCATCGATTTTGACAGCCTGAATACCCGCTGCGTGGCGCTGATCAGCGCCATGAACGCCGACGGGCAGTGCAATTATTACGATGACGTGCCCCTGCTGCTGACCCGCAAAATTAAGGCCAAGTACTATCAGTGGCCGGCGCCGCGCTACGCCCAGAGCGCGGAGGAGCATGAGATGTGGTGCACCAACCGCTTATTCCGCAGCGTCTCCGGCGTCGCACAAGAGGCGGACGTGATTTTTGTCGGCATTGGTCCCCTGGGCACGCAAAGTCCGATCTTTAAAGACGGGTTTATCAATCAGGCGCAAATGGATGAGCTGACCGCGCGCGGCGGCATCGGAGAGATCCTCGGACGGTTTATCGATGCGGAAGGCCACGTGGTAGACAGCGAGATCAACCGCATGATCACCAGCTATGATATCCGTCAGAACCACTGCCCGCGTATTGCCGCGGCCTGTGGAGAATACAAACGACCGGCGATCCTGGCGGCCCTTAAAGGCGGCTGGATCAATGGTCTGGTGACCGATGAGCATACCGCCCGCTGGCTGCTGACGCGGTAACGGCGCGGCCTGAAGGCGCATCAAGAACGGTAACCCCGGTGCGCGTCGCGCCACCGGGGATCCCAACGATACTCATGCTTATCAGGCGATAGTCACTTTCCCGTCAAGGTAGACGTCCTGCACGGCATTGATCAGCTTCACGCCGTCAGCCATCGATTTCTTAAACGCCTTCCGGCCGAGGATCAGCCCCATACCGCCGGCGCGTTTATTGATCACCGCCGTGCGCACCGCGTCGGCAAGGTCGGTCTCCCCGCCCGCCGCGCCGCCGGAGTTAATCAGCCCGGCGCGGCCCATATAGCAGTTGGCCAGCTGGTAGCGCACCAGATCGATGGGGTTATCGCTGGTCAGTTTGCTGTACACCCGATCGTCGGTATAGCCGAAGTTAACCGCTTTGTAGCCGCCGTTATTCTCCGCCATTTTTTGCTTAACGATATCGGCGCCGATGGTGGCCGCCAGGTGGTTGGCCTGACCGGTCAGGTCCGCGGAGACATGATAGTCGACGCCATCTTTCTTGAACGCCGAATTGCGCAGATAGGCCCACAGCACGGTGACCAGGCCCAGCTCATGGGCCCGCTCAAAGGCGGCGGAAATCTCTTCTATCTGACGACGCGATTGTTCCGAGCCGAAATAGATCGTCGCTCCCACGGCCACCGCCCCCATATTGAACGCCTGCTCAACGCTGGCGTAGAGGGTCTGGTCGTATTCGGTGGGGTAGCTCAGCGTTTCGTTATGGTTGAGCTTCACCAGGAAAGGGATGCGATGCGCGTAGCGGCGCGACACCGAGGCCAGCACGCCGTAGGTCGACGCCACGCAGTTACAGCCGGCTTCGATCGCCAGCTCGACGATATTTTTCGGATCAAAGTACAGCGGGTTGGCGGCGAAGGAGGCGCCCGCCGAGTGCTCCACGCCCTGGTCAACCGGCAGAATGGAAAGGTAGCCGGTTCCCCCCAGGCGTCCGGTATTGTACAGGGTCTGCATATTGCGTAGCACCGCCGGTGGTCGGTTATTATCCACCATCACCCGATCAACATAATCTGCCCCAGGCAGATACAGCTGGTCGGCCGGAATGGTTATACAACGGTGCTGCAACAGGCTCTCGGCATCTTTGCCCAGCAACTGCGTAATATCAGTCATAGCAATCTCCCGTAAGGCCGGCCGAAGCCGGCATGCATTATCCCAACCCAATTTTTTTGGGCAGGTTAAGCCTGGTACCGACTTAGCCTATTTTCCAGCCGGGGTGCCATTTTTTCAGGAGATTCTGCTGTCCCGTTGCGCTGCCATTTACCACCAGGCGTGGAAATGGTGCACCGGCCCGATGCCGTGGCCCACTTCCAGAGAGTCGGCCTGCGCCAGGGCCGCCGACAGCCAGGCCTTCGCCTCGGCGACGGTGGCCGCCCAGTCCGCATGACGGGGGCGCAGCGCCGCCAGCGCGGCGGAGAGCGTGCAGCCGGTGCCGTGGGTATTTTTGGTCTGCACGCGAGGCGTGGTAAACCGCTGTTCCCCTTCGCGGGTGAAGAGCCAGTCCGGGCTTTCGGCGTCGTCGAGATGGCCGCCCTTCATTAATACCGCGCCGCAGCCCAGCGCCAGCAACGCCCGCCCCTGCTTCAGCATCTCGCGCTCGGTGCGCGCATGGGGGGCATCGAGTAGCGCGGCCGCTTCCGGCAGGTTCGGGGTGATCAATGACACCTGCGGCAACAATCGTTGACGCAGGGTCTCCACCGCCGAGGCCGACAGCAGCGGATCGCCGCTTTTCGCCAGCATGACGGTATCCAGCACCACGTTGGCCACCCGGTAGCGCGCCAGCCGCTCGGCCACGGCTTCCACAATATCGGTCTCCGCCAGCATGCCGATTTTGGTGGTATCGATACGCACATCGCTGAACACTGAGTCGAGCTGCGCGGCCACAAAATCCGGTTCGATGCGATAGACCGACTGCACGCCGCGGGTATTCTGCGCCACCAGGGCGGTGATCACCGAGCAGCCATAGGCCCCCAGCGCGGAGAAGGTTTTCAGATCGGCCTGGATACCGGCCCCACCGCTGGGATCGGTGCCGGCGATGGTCAGGGCGTTGATGCGTTTCATCCCTGCACCTCCTGATACAGCGCGTCGAGAAACGCCGGAATAAAGCTGCCAGGGCCTCCCTGACGGGCGGCGATCTCCCCGGCCTGCTTCATCAGCCCGCAGGCGGCGGCCACGTTTTCCAGCCGGTCTCCCGGCAGCGCCGCGCTCGCCGCCACCACCGCCGACAGCGCGCAGCCGGTGCCCACCACCCGGGTCATCAGCGGATTACCCCCCGCCACGCTGAGCACCCGCTCGCCGTCAGTGACGTAGTCCACCTCGCCAGTGACCGCCACCACGGTAGCCAGCCGGCGAGCCAGCGCCTGGGCCGCCGGCAGCGCCGCGGCGGCCGTATCGGTGGTATCCACCCCGCGCCCGCCGGCGCTCATCCCGGCCAGCGCCAGAATTTCAGAGGCATTGCCGCGAATGGCCGCCGGCTGGAGGGCCAGCAGCTCGTGACAAAAGGCCGTGCGCACGGTCAGGGCGCCGACCGCCACCGGATCCAGCGTCCAGGGCTTTCCGGCCTGACGGGCGTGTTCCACCGCGACGCGCATTGCCACGGCGCGATCTTCGGTCAGGGTACCGACGTTAATTAACAGCGCATCGGCGATAGCGGCAAACTGCGCCGCTTCGCGGGGATCGATCACCATCGCCGGCGAGGCGCCGACGGCCAGCAGAACATTGGCGGTAAAGGTCTGCACCACATCATTGGTCATGCAGTGCACAAGGGGGGAATGGGCGCGCAGCAGATGGCGCAGGTGCGCGACAGGCGCGGGATTCAGCAGCTCAGGCATGGTTTGCTCCCGCCAGACGAGGTAGAAGCAATGACCCTGCGGTCTCTGACTTCCCTACGCTGGCATTATCCAGATCAGGTGGTACGGGTATTTCTCAGCCTTCAACGAAGAAGGGCACCCCGAGTCAAAATAGTGAAATTGTTAAGCGTTGTGGAATTTACCGCAACTCACCGGTTCATACAACAAGCCTTTAGCCCTGCAACGACACCCGCGCGGCCATCATGCTCATCAAGCGACCGGGCGGGATTGCATTCCGCTGCTGGCGGGCGGAAAATGATGACATCATGCGCTATTTAGCCTACCGAGGATATACGCCATGGCCGTTTATCACCATGCGCTGGTACTGATTAACAGCAGTCAGGACGGCATCCCGCTGCTCGAGCATGCCGCCAGAATGGCAGAAGAGAACGGCATGCGCATCACCATCGCCCACATCAGCACCGACTATCGGGCGCTGAACTATGTTTCCGACAGCCTGCGCGACGATCAGGTTTCACAGGAGGTGATCCAGGCCAAGGCCCTGCTCAACGAGCTGGCCTGCACTGTCTCCCTGCCGGTTGAAACCCTCTCGCTGGTGACCACCCGCCGGTTTGAAGACGTGGAAACCTGCGTTCGGCAGCGGCAGATCGATTTAATTATTGCCGGGCACCATAACCGGCTGCTGGGCGTCCTCTCCTCACATTCGCTGGAGTACATCAATCACTTAACCGTAGACGTGCTGATCAAGCACCTGCCCTAGCGCAATTCTCCCTGCAGCAGGGAAAAACAGGCTTCGATAAGCGGCGGCAGCGCCTGCGGGCCGCGCATCAGGGCCACCGTACGGGTCAGCGCCGGCTGCTGCAACTGGGCGACCTGGAGCGCCGGGTCCTGCAGATGGGTGGTGTACAGCGCCGGCAGAATCGCCACCGCTAAGCGCGAGCGCACCAGGCCATACAGGGTTTCGATATAGTCCACCTGATAGCGCGTGGTCAGCGTCAGGCGATGACTCTCCACTAATGCCGCCACCAGCCGTTGAATATTACCCTTCGAGAAGACGGCAATATCCCGCCCCACCAGCTGTTTCCACGGCAAGTGCGCCTGCGCGGCCAGCGGATCGTCACGGTGCAGCACCGCCACAAAGGGATCTTCGCGCAGCGGATAGACCAGCAGTTCAGCAGGCACTGAGCTGTCGATCGCCCCGATGCCGAAATCAATCTCGCCGCGCAGCAGCGCCTGGATAAGCGCATCGTTGGTCTGATCGTGAAATTCAATGTGCAGACGCGGAAAGGCCTGGGCCAGGGTCTGCGGCAGCAATGGGAACAGCAGCGAACTGACCGACGGCACCAGACCGATGCGCACTGTCCCGTCGCCGCCCGCCTCGACGATCTGCTGCATATCGAAAAAGGCCGCCTGCGCTACGCTGAGGATCCGCTGGGCGTGGGGTAAAATCGCCGCCCCCAGTTCAGTCAGGGTGACCGCCGAAGCGGTACGGTTGACCAGCTTGCCGCCGAGCACCGTTTCAATTTGCCGCAGCGCGCTGCTCAGCGCCGGCTGGCTAATCGCCAGCCGACTGGCGGTATCGGTAAAATGGCGCAGCTGGGCCAGAGTGACGAAATACTGAAGCTGTTTAAGAGAGAGCGCGGGCAGACGCTGCCAGGGTTCGTTCATTATCGGGTTCGCTACGGTGGTCCTGCACAATAACCCGAGCTTATCGGGTGATAAATTTATTCATCTGGGCAAACGTTTGCTGTGCCCATAGAGTATCCGCATTATCCTTGTGCCGGAGTGGTTATGTCCAGCAATGCTCAAGTCCGTCGTCGCGCCGTGCAGGCCGCGCGCGGCGAATCCCCGTTTGATCTGCTGCTGGTCGAGGCGCAGATCGTCGATATGGCCACGGGCGAAATTCGCCCCGCTGACGTCGGTATCGTCGGTGAAATGATCGCCAGCGTCCACCCGCGCGGCAGCCGCACCGACGCCCATGAAGTACGTTCCCTGGCCGGTGGCTACCTGTCCCCCGGCCTGATGGACACCCACGTACACCTCGAAAGCTCGCACCTGCCGCCGGAGCGCTACGCGGAAATCGTCCTCACCCAGGGCACCACCGCGGTGTTCTGGGATCCGCATGAGCTGGCCAACGTCCTCGGCGTCGAGGGCGTGCGCTACGCGGTTGACGCCAGCCGCCATCTGCCGCTGCAGGTGATGGTCGCCGCGCCGTCCAGCGTCCCCTCCACGCCAGGTCTCGAAATGTCCGGCGCCGATTTCGCCGGCGCGGAGATGGAGACCATGCTCGGCTGGCCGGAAGTACGCGGTGTGGCGGAAGTGATGGATATGCACGGCGTGCTGCACGGTAGCGAGCGGATGCAGGAGATTGTCCAGGCCGGTCTCAACAGCGGCAAACTGATTGAAGGCCACGCCCGCGGCCTGAGAGGCGCTGACCTGCAGGCCTACCTCGCCGCCGGCGTCACCTCCGATCATGAACTGACCTCGGCGGACGACGCGCTGGAAAAACTGCGCGCCGGTCTGACGATCGAGATCCGCGGCTCGCACCCCTATCTGCTGCCGGATATCGTCGCGGCGTTAAAAACGCTGCCGCACCTCTCCTCGCAAATCACCGTCTGCACCGATGACGTGCCGCCGGATATGCTGCTGGAGAAAGGCGGGATCATCGCCCTGCTTAATCTGCTGATCGAGCACGGTTTACCGGCGGTCGATGCGCTGCGATTCGCCACCCTCAACGCCGCTCTTCGCCTGCAGCGCCACGATCTCGGGCTGATTGCCGCCGGGCGGCGCGCGGATTTGGTGGTGTTTGATTCCCTGGAGAAACTGGTGGCCCGTGAAGTCTACGTTGGGGGGGAACGGCTGGCCCATGCTGGCCGCCTGCTGAAGCCGATCGCCCCCGCGCCGGGCGTGACGCCGCCGCGCGATACTTTGCCGATCGCCCCCCTCCGCGCCGATGACTTTGTTCTGCGCGTCCAGGGCATTCGTCACGGCGTCGCCCGCCTGCGTCATATCCGCGGCGCGCGCTTCACCCAGTGGGGCGAAGTGGAAGTGCAGGTTCGTGACGGGAAAGTCCAGCTGCCCGCCGGCTTCAGTCTGATCTGGGTTAAACACCGCCACGGCCGCCACGAGGCGACACCGCAAATCGCCCTGCTCGAAGGCTGGGGTGAGCTGCGCGGCGCCATCGCCACCAGCTACTCCCACGACTCGCACAATCTGGTGGTGCTCGGGCGCGACGCTGATGATATGGCGCTGGCGGCCAACCAGCTTATCGCCTCCGGCGGCGGGATGGCGCTGGCGCAACAGGGCGAGATCCTTGCCCATGTGGCAATGCCGATTGCCGGCATGCTGTCGGATCTCCCGGCCGCCGAGCTGGCGCGTCAGTTCCGCGAGCTGCGCGATCTGAGCAGCCAAGTCGCCGACTGGGAGCCACCGTACCGGGTGTTCAAGGCCATTGAAGGAACCTGCCTTGCCTGTAACGCCGGGCCGCATTTAACCGATTTGGGTCTGACCGACGGCGGCAGCCGTCAGATAGTCGACCCGTTGATAGCCTGCCGGGAGACCCCGGAGCCAACCGATCACAACAATAATCCTCAGGGAGCCTGAGCATGGCCGATAACACACTTCACTCATCCGACCGCGCTAACTGGCTGGAGCGCCGCTTTGCGCTGCGCTCGCGCGGCGGTACGCTACGCACTGAATGCCTGGCCGGGATCACCGGCTTTCTCGCCGCCGCCTATTTACTGGTGGTCATCCCGGGGCTGCTGGCGATCGGCGGGATGGACAAAGGCGCCGCCACCACCGGCACCATTCTGGTCTTCGTCGTCGGCTCTCTGCTGATGGCGTTTTATGCCAACCTGCCGTTTATCGTTGGCCCGGGGATTGGCGGCTCGGTGCTGGTGGGAGTGACGCTGGCCGGTAGCGAAGGGATTGGCTGGCAGACTGGCCTCGGGATTGCCTGCTGGTCGGGGATCCTCTTCTTCCTGCTGACCCGCTTTGGCCTGCGCGAAGTGGTCACCCGCTCGGTACCGCAGTCGATCAAGCTGGGGCTCACCGCCTCCATCGGCCTGTTTGTCGCCGTCCTCGGCTTTCGCAATGCCGGGCTGGTGCTGGCCAATGCGAAAACCAACGCGCTGATGCTCGGCGACTTTCTCGCCCCCGGCGCGCTGGTGGCGTTGTGCGGCCTGTTCCTGGCGATAGCCCTGCAGGCGCGTAAGGTTCCGGGCGCGATTTTGTGGGCCATTCTGTGCGCCACGCTGGTGGGCATCCCCTTCGGCGTCACCCATCTGCCGACAAGTTTTATCGACGTTCCCCATTCGCTAACCCCGGTGCTGGGGCAGGTTGATCTGCTGGGGGCGTTAAACATCGCCTTCCTGCCGTTCCTGTTCGTCTTTTTCGCCTCTGAGTTTTTCTCCACCATGGGGACGACGCTGGCGGTGGGCGGCGAGGCGGGGCTGCTGGATGAAGAAGGCAACATGCCGCAGATTAATCGCCCGTTTATGGTCGATTCGATTGCCGCCGCGCTCGGCCCATGGGTGGGCATCCCGGCGGCGACGGCGCTGATTGAGTCTTCGGCGGCAGCGGAAGCCGGCGGCAAAACCGGCCTCACCGCCCTGTCGGCGGCGGTAATGTTCCTGCTGATGCTGCTGTTCACGCCGGTGGCGTTGATGATCCCGAAAGAAGCCACCGCCCCGGCGCTGATCCTGATTGGCCTCAACATGTTCAGCGGCCTGCGCAAAGTGGATCTTGGCAACTTCACCGACGGGCTGCCGGTGCTGATGATGGTGATGATCACCCTTATCGCCAACAGCTTCGGCACCGGGATTGCCGGCGGGCTGCTGTTTTACATTGTGATCAAGGCTATCGCCGGCAAGTGGCGGGAAATCCCGATTGGCCTGTGGGTGCTGGCTGTCCCGCTGGTGTATTACTTCGCGACCTTAGTCAGGCATTAAGCCCTTCACAATGTGATTTCACCTCTTCATATAACAAACGCACCGCGGCAGAGAGCTGTTTGCGGTGCGGACAAATCAGATTCAACGGCACCACATCCCCCTGATAACGCGGCAGCAGGCGCCGCAGGCGCCCCGCCCGCAGATCGTCGCTGACGTCGAGCATCGATTTATAGGCAATGCCCTCCCCGGCCACCGCCAGCCGACGGATCACCTCGGCGTCGTCGCTCATCACCGTGCCGGAGACCTTCTGCTGCTGAACCACACCGTCGAGGCTCAGCGACCAGCGGTCGAACGGACGGCCGCGCAAAATGTAGATCAACGCATTGTGCTGGCTGAGATCCTCGAGGGTCTGCGGTTCGCCGTGGCGGGCGATCCACTCAGGCGAGGCCACCAGCACCCGACGATTTTCCGGCGCCACCGGCAGCGAGATAAACGAGGCATCGTCGTTATTACCATAGCGAAACGCGACGTCCACCGGATCTTTAAACACGTCGGTTAGCTGGTCGGAAAAGAGCAACCGCAAACGCAGCGCCGGGTGGCGTTGGCGGAAATCACAGAACAGGGTCAGGAGCAGGTTACGCCCGAGGTCCGACGGCACGGCAATCTGCAACATGCCGCGAACTTCATCGTCCGGGGTCTGGATCTTCTGCAGACCGGCCTCGAGGGTATCGAGCATCTGGGTGGCGTAGGGCAGCCAGGTCTCCCCCTCCGGCGTCAGGCGCAGGCTGCGGGTCGAACGGGCAAACAGGCGAATATTGAGGATCGTCTCCAGACGCTTAATCGCCGCACTGACCTGCGCCGGCTGCTGTCCGGCCTCGCGCGCCGCGTCGCTAAAACTGCCCAGTGCCGCGGCGCGGACAAATAAGGTCAGATCTTCCAGCCTGAACATGCCGATTCTCCCCTGCTTCAGATTGCTCCCAAAATACGCATCACCGTCGCTGCAACGCAAGCGGCGCAAGACTTGTGCCGTGTTTTGCTTACACTTTTTAAAAATCCAGTGCTTGCCATTTCAGCAACGCATCAGGAATGATACGAGGCTGCTAATTTGAGTCCAGGTAATATTGAGGAAATTATGCGTAAAACAAAAATGATGCTTCTGGGCGTACTTCTTGCCACCGCTGGCGCCAGCTGGACGGCTACTGCCGCGGGGATCGATCAGTATGCGCTGAAAGAGTTCACTGCCGATTTCACCCAGTTTCACATCGGCGACACCGTTCCGGCGATGTACCTCACCCCGGAATACAACATCAAACAGTGGCAGCAGCGTAACCTGCCTGCACCGGACGCCGGCAGCCACTGGACCTACATGGGCGGTAACTACGTGCTGATTACCGATACCGAAGGCAAAATCCTCAAAGTGTACGATGGCGAGATCTTCTATCATCGCTGATCCGCGCAACCTCCACGTCCGCCCCGGCGAGCCAGCGGACTCTCCGGCGCTGCGCCAGATCTTCCTGCGGGCGCGCAGTTTATCGTGGACCTGGCTTCCCGCCGCGGCGTGGCGGCTGGAGGATTTCGATGCCGCCACCGCGGATGAACAACTGTGGGTCGCGGAATGCGACGGCCAGCCGGTGGGCTTTGCCGCCGTATGGACCGCCGATAATTTCCTTCACCATCTGTTTGTCGACCCCGACTGGCAGGGCAAACATATCGGCAGCGCGCTGCTGGCGCAGGTCGAACAGAGCTTTACCGCCAGCGGAACGCTGAAATGCCTGATGGAAAATAAAAACGCCCTGCGCTTCTACCAGCGTCATGGCTGGACCATCGAAGCACAGGGCGCGTCGCCCGAGGGCAGATACTGGCTGATGCGCTCGCCGCGGCCTTAAACGGCGCGGAAGGCAATCTCACCCGGGATCACTTCTCCCTGCCAGTACATCTGGGCCGCCACCCGGCCCGCCAGCTGGCGGTAGATGTCGGTAAATTCGCTGTCCGGACGCGCCACCACCGTCGGCGTGCCGTTATCCAGATCTTCCCGCAGCGTAATATGCAGCGGCAGCTGACCCAGCAGCTGGGTGTGGTATTTCTCGGCCAGTTTTTGCGCGCCGCCGGTGCCGAAGATAGGCTCGTGGTGCCCGCAGTTGCTGCAGATATGCATGCTCATGTTTTCCACGATCCCCAGCACCGGCACTTCCACTTTCTCGAACATCACGATGCCTTTTTTGGCGTCGATCAGCGCGATGTCCTGCGGCGTGGTGACCACCACCGCGCCGGTCACCGGAATGTTCTGCGCCAGGGTCAGCTGGATGTCGCCGGTGCCCGGCGGCATATCCAGCACCAGGTAATCAAGATCCGGCCACAGGGTCTCCTGCAGCATCTGCATCAGCGCCTTGCTGGCCATCGGACCACGCCAGACCATGGCGTTGTCGTCGGTCACCAGGTAGCCGATAGAGTTGGTGGCCAGGCCATACTTGATGATCGGCGCCATATGGGTGCCGTCCGGCGAGGTCGGGCGACTGTCTTCGGCGCCCAGCATGGTCGGAATCGACGGACCGTAGATATCGGCATCCAGAATGCCCACCTTCGCCCCTTCCGCCGCCAGGGCCAGCGCCAGGTTTACGGCAGTAGAAGATTTACCGACGCCGCCTTTGCCGGAGCTGATGGCGATAATGTTCTTCACGCCGTTGACTCCGGGCTGGTTTTTCACGCGCTTGAGGGTCGCGATGCTGTGGGTCAGCTTCCAGTCGATGGCCTTCGCGCCGGTGATGCGCAGCAGCTCGGCGCTGCACTGCTCTTTCAGCACTTCGAAGGCGCTGCTCCAGACGAACGGCATCTGCAGCTCAATATGAACGGTATCGTCCAGCCAGGCGACATGGTGCAGCGCCTTGAGGGCGGTGAGATTATGCTTCAGGGTTGGGTGCTGGAAATTGGCCAGCGTCCCGGCGACCATCGCACGTAGGCGCTCAGGGGATTTGGCCTGGGATTGCGAATTCATCCCGACTCCTTTGTTGTTTTGAGATGCTTTCAGTAATCACAGAGTTTATCACAGCTAACGATTATCCATATATGGGCAGCCATTTATGGCGCACCCACAGCCCTTTTGGTAATATCGGAAGCCCTTTTTACAACAGAAGATGTAATGCTCACTATGACTCAAGTCGCGAAGAAAATTCTGGTAACGTGCGCCCTGCCGTACGCCAACGGCTCCATCCACCTCGGCCACATGCTGGAGCACATCCAGGCTGATGTCTGGGTCCGTTACCAGCGAATGCGCGGCCACGAGGTCAACTTCATCTGCGCCGACGACGCTCACGGCACGCCGATCATGCTCAAAGCGCAGCAGCTCGGTATCACTCCGGAGCAGATGATTGGCGAAATGAGTCAGGAGCATCAGACCGATTTTGCCGGCTTCGACATCAGCTATGATAACTATCACTCGACGCACAGCGACGAGAACCGCGAGCTGTCGGAGCTTATCTACACCCGTCTGAAAGAGAACGGTTTTATTAAAAACCGCACCATCTCTCAGCTCTACGATCCGGAAAAAGGTATGTTCCTGCCGGACCGTTTTGTGAAAGGCACCTGTCCGAAGTGCAAATCTCCGGACCAGTATGGCGATAACTGCGAAGTGTGCGGCGCGACCTACAGCCCCACCGAACTTATCGACCCGAAATCGGTGGTCTCCGGCGCTACGCCGGTGATGCGTGACTCCGAGCACTTCTTCTTCGACCTGCCGTCGTTCAGCGAAATGCTGCAGGCGTGGACCCGCAGCGGCGCGCTGCAGGAGCAGGTAGCGAACAAAATGCAGGAGTGGTTCGAATCCGGCCTGCAGCAGTGGGACATCTCCCGCGATGCGCCGTACTTCGGCTTCGAAATTCCCAACGCGCCGGGCAAATATTTCTACGTCTGGCTGGACGCGCCGATCGGCTACATGGGCTCCTTCAAGAACCTGTGCGACAAGCGCGGCGACACCACCAGCTTCGACGAATACTGGAAGAAAGACTCCACGGCCGAGCTGTATCACTTTATCGGCAAGGACATTGTCTACTTCCACAGCCTGTTCTGGCCGGCGATGCTGGAAGGCAGCAACTTCCGTAAGCCGACTAACCTGTTCGTGCACGGCTACGTGACGGTTAACGGCGCGAAGATGTCCAAGTCGCGCGGGACCTTTATCAAGGCCAGCACCTGGTTAAATCATTTCGACGCTGACAGCCTGCGCTACTACTACACCGCCAAGCTCTCCTCGCGCATCGATGACATCGACCTGAACCTGGAAGATTTCGTGCAGCGCGTGAACGCGGATATCGTCAACAAGGTGGTTAACCTCGCCTCACGCAACGCCGGCTTTATCAGCAAGCGTTTCGACGGTGTGCTGGCCGCTGAGCTGGCCGACCCGGCGCTGTATAAAACCTTCACCGACGCGGCAGAAAGCATCGGTGAAGCATGGGACAGCCGCGAGTTCGGTAAGGCAATCCGCGAAATCATGGCCCTCGCCGACGTGGCTAACCGCTACGTCGACGAGCAGGCGCCGTGGGTGGTGGCGAAACAGGAAGGCCGCGACGCCGACCTGCAGGCCATCTGCACCATGGGCCTGAACATGTTCCGCGTGCTGATGACCTGGCTGAAGCCGGTGCTGCCGCAGCTGGCGGCGCGTGCGGAGGCATTCCTCAACAGCGAACTGAGCTGGGATGCCATTCAGCAGCCGCTGCTGGCGCATAAGGTCAATCCGTTCAAGGCGCTGTATAACCGCATCGAGATGAAACAGGTGGAAGCCCTGGTGGAAGCCTCTAAAGAAGAGGTGAAAGCCACCGTGGCGCCGGTCACCGGTCCGCTGGCGGACGATCCGATTCAGGAGACCATCACCTTTGACGATTTCGCCAAAATCGATCTGCGCGTGGCGCTGATTGAAAACGCGGAATTCGTCGAGGGCTCCGACAAGCTGCTGCGCCTGACGCTGGATCTCGGCGGCGAAAAACGTAACGTCTTCTCCGGCATCCGCTCCGCTTACCCGGATCCGCAGCCGCTGATTGGCCGCCTGACGGTGATGGTCGCCAACCTGGCGCCACGCAAAATGCGCTTCGGCATCTCCGAGGGCATGGTGATGGCCGCCGGCCCTGGCGGGAAGGATATCTTCCTGTTAAGCCCTGACGACGGTGCGAAGCCGGGTCAGCAGGTGAAATAACAAAAAAGCCGGAGAGTATCTCCGGCTTTTTTTTGCCCGGCGGCGCTACGTTTACACGGGCCTACGGGTTTTGTCGGCCGGGTAAGGCGAAGCCGCCACCCGGCTAAACATCACGCCTTCGGGTGATGCACCCGGTGGGTCAACCCGCGCAGGAAGTTGCGCATAAACTGATCCCCGCACTCGCGGTAGTTTTTATGCTCCGGGGCGCGCATCATGGCGGTGATTTCCGGCACCGACACCCGGTATTTCTGCTCGCTCATGATCGCCTGGATATCGTCCGTTTTCAGCGAGAAGGCGATCCGCAGCTTTTTCAGCACCGTGTTGTTATTCACCCGACGCTCCAGCGCCAGCTCCGGCGCCGAATCATCTTTGCCGCGCTTGTCATAGATAAGGCCGTTGAGGAAACCCGACAGGATAATATCCGGGCAGCGGACAAAACCCTCTTCATCCTCTTTCGTCATCCAGGTATCGAAGCTGGCGGCGGTGGATTCCATATCGGCAAGCGCAAGAATGCGCACCATATCGTTATTATTGGCTTTCAGGGTGTAGCGCAGGCTACGAAGAATATCATTACTGAGCATGAGTGCCTTTTACTGTCGATGTTGCAATGGGGCGCAGTGTAGCAGTTTTACAGGCCAATCGCTTCTTTCAGGCTTTTTAAATAGCGCCGGCTCACCGGCACCGTTTGCCCGGCGCGCATCAGCAGCTCCGCCTGGCCATTCTCTTCCAGACGAATCTCCTTCAGGTGCGCCATATTCACCAGATACTGGCGATGGCAGCGCAGCAACGGCGTGCGGCTCTCGAGGGTGCGCAGGGTCAGCTCGGTAAAGCCCTCTTTTCCCTCGCGGTCGGTCACGTAGATGCCGCTCATCCGGCTGCTGACGAAGGCCACATCCTCCATCTGCAGCAGCCAGATACGGCTGTGGCCGGTACAGGGAATGTATTTCAGCGTCTGCCGGGCGTCATCCAGCAGCGACACGTCCTGCAGGCTGCGCTCCTGACGCAGGCGGGCCAGGGTTTTCTCCAGCCGCACGGCCTCAATCGGCTTCAGCAGATAGTCAAAAGCGTGCTCCTCAAAGGCTTTCACCGCGTACTCATCAAAAGCGGTGAGAAACACGATATAGGGGCGATGCTCCGGGTCGAGCATCCCGACCATCTCCAGACCGCTGATGCGCGGCATTTGGATGTCGAGAAACAGCACGTCAGGGCGCAGCTTATGTACTGCGCCAATCGCCTCCACCGCGTTGCCGCACTCGCCGACGATCTCGATATCGCGCTGAGTCTCCAGCAAAATACGCAGGTTTTCCCGCGCCAGCGGCTCATCATCGACGATCAATACTCTCAGCATGCATTCTCCTCCAGGGGCAGACGTAGGGTGACACGGGTAAAGCGCTCCGGCTCGCAGGTGACGCTGATGCCGCAGTCGGCGCCAAAACGCGCCCGCAGACGCCTGTCCACCAGATTCATCCCCAGTCCGCTGGCCTGGGGGTTGGCCCGGTACAGCCCGGCGTTATCTTCGATATCCAGCTGCAGCCAGCGATCGTCCTGGCTGGCGCGGATGGTAATTTCGCCGACGCCAAGATGTTGCGATGTACCATGCTTAATGGCGTTCTCCACGATCGGCTGCAGGGTAAAAGCGGGCAGCTGGTGATGCGCCAGCCCCTCGGGCACCGCCATCTGGATCTGCAGGTTAGCCTGGAAGCGAGCCTTCTCAATCTGCAGATAGGCGTTAACATGCTCGATCTCATCGGCAAGCGTGACAATTTCCGTCGGCCGTTTCAGGTTCTTACGAAAGAAGGTCGACAGATACTGCACCAGCTGGCCGGCCTGATCGCTGTCGCGGCGGATCACCGCCTTCAGCGTGTTAAGCGCGTTAAACAGGAAGTGCGGGTTGACCTGGGCGTGCAGGAGCTTGATTTCAGATTGCGTCAGCAGCGCCTTCTGCCGCTCGTACTGTCCGGCGAGGATCTGCGCCGACAGCAGCTGGGCAATCCCCTCCCCGAGGGTGCGGTTGATCGAACTGAACAGGCGATTTTTCGCCTCATACAGTTTAATGGTGCCTATCACCCGCTGGTTCTCACCGCGCAGGGGGATCACCAGCGTCGACCCCAGCTTACAGTGCGGATGAATCGAGCAGCGGTAAGGCACCTCGTTGCCATCGGCGTAGACCACCTCCCCGGTCTCAATCGCCCGTTGCGTATACGAGGAGGAGATAGGCTTGCCCGGCAGATGGTGATCGTCGCCGATGCCGGTAAACGCCAGCAGCTTGTCGCGATCGGTGATCGCCACCGCGCCGATATCCAGCTCCTGGATCAGCACCAGGGCCACCTTCATGCTGTTCTCTTCGTTGAATCCCTGACGCAGGATCCCCTCGGTCGACGCCGCCACCTTCAGCGCCGTGGCGGAAAAGGCGGAGGTGTATTTCTCGAACATCGCCCGTTTATCCAGCAGAATGCGCATAAACAGCGCCGCACCGACGGTATTGGTGACCATCATCGGCGCAGCAATGCTCTGCACCAGATGCAGGGCGTCCTGGAACGGGCGGGCAATCAGCAGAATGATCATCATCTGCACCAGCTCGGCCACGAAGGTGATCGCCCCGGCGGTCAGCGGGCTAAAGACCTTGTCCGGCCGGCCGCGTTTGACCAGCACGCTGTGCACCAGCCCGCCCAGCAGCCCCTCGACGATGGTGGAGACCATGCAGCTTAAGGCGGTCATTCCCCCCAGCGAGTAGCGGTGCAGGCCGCCGGTCAGCCCCACCAGCCCGCCGACCACCGGGCCGCCGAGCAGGCCGCCCATCACGGCGCCGATGGCGCGGGTGTTGGCGATGGAGTCTTCGATATGCAGACCGAAATAGGTCCCCATAATGCAGAAAATGGAGAAGGTGACGTAGCACAGCAGCTTGTGCGGCAGGCGAACGGTGACTTGCATCAGGGGGATAAACAGCCGGGTTTTGCTCATCAACCACGCGATGACCAAAAATACGCACATCTGCTGAAGCAGCAGCAACACCAGATCAAATTCGTACATACCCGCAAACCACACATTCCTGAAAGCGCGTACCATACCCTGCCTGGCGAAAACTTTCTTTGAAGCCCTGCATAAAAATGAAAAATGACGGACAGGATCACACTTTTTTCCGGCGCGTTGCGCAGCAAACGCGGCAAAAACCCCGGCGCGGCGCGCTAAACCGCAATTAATGTTTCATTAACACCTGCGCTTCACCGTATAATCCCCCTGTTAACATCAGGAGCCTATTATGAAGCCAGCGAAAATCGCGGTCGTCACCCTCTTCTTACTTATGGCCATCGGCGGGATCAGCGGCGTAATGCTGGCCGGCTATTCCTTTATTGTGCGTGGCGGTGTCGGCTGATCCAGCGGGTCAGACGCTCAAACGCGCGGTCGACGATAATCGCCGCCAGCGCCACCAGCAGCGCCCCCTGAACAATATAGGCGGTATTAAAGCCGCTCAGGCCGATGATGATCGGCGTCCCGAGCGTACTGGCCCCCACCGTCGAAGCAATGGTCGCGGTACCAATATTGACGATGACCGAGGTGCGGATCCCCGCCAGTATTACCGGGGCCGCCAGCGGTAGCTCCACCTTATACAAACGCTGCCAGCCGGTCATTCCCATCCCTTCGGCCACCCCTGACACCCCCGACGGTATCGACCCCAGCCCGGCCAGCGTCCCCTGCAACACCGGCAGTATGCCATACAGCGCGAGGGCGATGAGCGCGGGCAGCCAGCCAAATCCCAGCACCGGCACCGCCATCGCCAGCACCGCCACTGGCGGAAAGGTCTGCCCGATAGCGGCGATGGTCTCCACCAGCGGGCGAAACGCGCTGCCGGCGGGCCGGGTGACCGCCACCCCTGCCCCCAGTCCCACAACCGTTGCCGCGAGACTGGACGCCACCACCAGCCAGCCGTGATCGAGGGTTAGCGCCCAGAAGCTCTCCTGCTGATAGACCGGCCGCGGCAGCTCCGGGAACAGCCGACTGAACAGCGGCGCGCTGTAGGGCAGCCCTACCAGCAGACCGATAAACAGCGCGATAAGCCACCACAGCGGCTCACGAAGCGCCTTCATGGCTCGCCTCCTGGCGCAGCAGATCGGCAAAATGCAGCGTGCCGCAGGGCCTGCCTTCGGCATCGACCACCGGCAGCGCCTCGCAGCGCCGGGCGACAAACTGCGACAGCGCTTCCCGCAGGGTCATGGTGACGGTCAGCCCCTCGCCCGCCAGCCGTTCGCCGGGACGCAAATAGTCCCCCACCTCGCGCAGCGACAGCAGGCGCACGCCCAGCTCGCTGCGGCCAAAAAAGGTCTGCACAAAGCTATTTTTCGGCCGCAGGAGCATCTCCAGCGGCGCCCCCTGCTGGACCACCTCGCCCCCGTCCATCAGCACCAGGTGGTCCGCCAGACGCAGCGCTTCGTCAATATCATGGGTCACCAGCACAACCGTCCGCCCCAGCAGCCGGTGGATGCGCAGCATCTCCTGCTGCAGCGCCTCGCGGGTCACCGGGTCGAGGGCGCCGAAGGGCTCATCCATCAACAGCACCTCCGGATCCGCCGCCAGCGCCCGGGCCACCCCCACCCGCTGCTGCTGGCCGCCGGAGAGCTGATGCGGGTAACGGTCGCGCAGCGTCGCCTCCAGCCCTAACAACGCCATCAGCTCGTCGACCCGGTCGGCGATCCTCGCCCGCGGCCATTTTTGCAACTGCGGTACAGTGGCGATATTCTGCGCCACCGTCCAGTGCGGAAACAGGCCGATGGACTGGATGGCATAGCCCATCCGCCGTCGCAGGGTCAGGACCGGCTGCTGACGGATGTCCTCGCCGGCAAAACGAATAGTGCCCCGGTCCGGCTCCAGCAGGCGGTTGATCATCTTCAGCGTCGTCGACTTGCCCGAGCCGGAGGTCCCCACCAGCACCGAGAAGGCGCCTTCGCGCAGCTCCAGGGTCAGGTCCTTCACCGCCGGGTGGCCGGCAAACACTTTGCTGACCCCTTCAAACTCAATCATTGGCCTCTCCTTTTAGCCAGGCGCCCCACAGGGCGAACAGGGCATCCACCACCACCGCCAGGGCAATGGTCGGCACCACGCCCAGCAGCACCAGATCCAGCGCACTGCTCAGCAGCCCCTGAAACACCAGCGCGCCAAAGCCGCCGGCGCCGATAAGCGCGGCCACTACCGCCATGCCGACGGTTTGCACGCTGACCACCCGCAGGCTGCGCAGCAGCACCGGCATCGCCAGCGGAAGCTGCACCTGACGAAAGCGCTGCCCGGCGCTCATGCCCATCGCCGTCGCGCTCTCCAGGGCGTCCTGCGGCACCTGCTGCAGGCCGGTCACCACCCCGCGCACCAGCGGCAGCAGCGCATACAAAGTCAGGGCGATCAGGGCCGGCGCCATGCCGGTCCCGGAGACGCCCAGCTCGCCCAGCGCCGGGAAATAGCGCGCCAGACCGGCAAGTGGTGCAATCAGCAGGCCGAACAGCGCCACCGACGGGATAGTCTGGATCACATTGAGCACGGTGAAGGCCGGCGCCTGCCAGCGCGGACGTCGCCACAGCCATACCCCAAGCGGCAGGCCAATGAGCAGGCCCGGCAGCAGGGTGCCGAACAGCAAAAGCAGATGCTGGCGCAGGGCGTCGTCAAATACCTCCTGACGGTTGGCATACTCCTTCAGCAGAGAGAGCTGATCGAGCGCCCCGGTAGCAAGCAGGATGATGGGCAACAGCCAGACTTGCGCATTAAGCAGCCAGCGCCACAGCGGCCGGACGGTAAGATGACGGATGGCCTCGCTGGCCAGCAGCAGACAAAGCGCCAGCGACAGCCACAGGCCGCTGCCGGGCGAGGTGCGCGCCAGCGGCGAGCCGTGCCGGGAGAGCTCAAGCGCCGCCTGTCCGCTGCCCCAGATAAGCAGCGGGAAGAGCAGTTCGGCCAGCAGCAGGTGAAGAAGCGGCGCGGCCCTGCCTGGCAACCAGCAAAGCAGCATCCCGGCAAGGACTGCCGCCATCTGAACGCCGGCGAGCCAGGGCATCACCTGCCACAGCCCGCGCCCTTCGCCGGAGAGTAAGCGATTCGGCGCGTAAGTAATAAACGGCAGCGCCAGCGTAACCAGCAGCAGACCTGTCAGCAGCAGGCCGACGCGGTGAGTACAGCGAATGGTCACCGGTGGCTTACTTCAGCAGGCCTTTCTGCTGCAGAAAATCTGCCGCCACGCGCTTCGCATCCTGGCCTTCCACCGCAATACGGGCGTTCAACTGCTGCAAGGTTTTTTCATCGAGGCTGGCAAAGACCGGCTTCAGCCAGTCGGCGATCTGCGGATAGGCTTTGAGCACTGCCTCACGCACCACCGGCGTCGGGGCATAAATCGGCTGCACGCCCTGCGGATCGCTCAGCGTCTGTAACCCCAGCGCCGCGACCGGGCCGTCAGTGCCGTAGGCCATCGCCGCGTTTACGCCCGAGGTCTGCTGCGCCGCCGCTTTGATGGTCACCGCCGTATCGCCCCCGGCCAGCGACAGCAGTTGGTTCTGGTTGAGGTTGAAACCATACGCTTTTTCAAACGCCGGCAGCGCGTCCGGGCGCTCAATAAACTCCGCCGAGGCCGCCAGCTTAAATTCGCCGCCCTGCTTCAGGTAGCGACTGAGGTCGGCCAGCGAGGTCAGGTGATTTTTCTCCGCCAGGTCCTGGCGCACGGCGATAGTCCAGGTATTGTTGGCCGGCGCCGGGGTGAGCCATACCAGCTGATGTTTCTCCTGATCGAGGCGCTTCACCTTCTCATAGCCCTGTTGGGCATGCTTCCACGCCGGGTCGTTTTCATCTTTGAAGAAGAAGGCGCCATTGCCGGTATATTCCGGATAGATATCCAGCTCGCCGGCGACAATCGCTCCGCGCACCACCGGCGTGGTGCCGAGCTGGATTTTATTAATCGTTTTTACGCCGTGGCTTTCCAGCACCTGCTGGATCATATTGCCCAGCAGCGCGCCTTCGGTATCAATTTTCGAGCCGACCTTCACCGGCTCCGCCGCCTGCAGCGGTAAACTTATCAGGGCGGCCAGCGCCAGCGCACCGGACCATTTCATTGCCATCTTCATCCCGCGTCCCTCAGTTCTTTTGCGCTTCGCTTACAGAAGCTTAAGAGAAAAGCGTAGTCCATTTGCCAGCGATGCGAAAAAGAAAAGGCCGATTAATCGGCCTTTAACGTGTCACGTTGAGCTTAAGGGCTATTCCTTACAACAGTTCAAACTCGCTCTGCTTCACGCGGGCGGAGTCCACGCCGATAAAGACATTGAATTTGCCCGGCTCAGCAACGTATTTCATCTGCTGGTTCCAGAACTTCAGCGCGTTGACGTCAATCGGGAAGCTGACGGTTTGCGTTTCGCCCGGCTTGAGGTTGACCTTTTTAAAGCCGCGCAGCATTTTCACCGGCCGGCTCATGGAGGCAGTGACGTCCTGTAGATACAGCTGAATGACCGTTGCCCCTTCGCGTTTGCCGGTGTTGGTCACCTGCACGCTGGCGGTCACGCTGCCGTCGCGCGGCAGGGTGGCTGACGACATGGTGACATCGGAGACGCTAAAGGTGGTGTAGCTGAGGCCGTAACCAAACGGATACAGCGGGCCGTTGGCTTCATCGAAGTAACGCGAGGTGTACTTGTTCGGTTTCTCCGGATTATACGGCCGGCCGGTATTCAGGTGGCTGTAGTAGGTTGGGATCTGCCCCACCGAGCGCGGGAAAGACATCGGCAGTTTGCCCGACGGGTTATAGTCGCCAAACAGCACGTCGGCGATGGCGTGACCGCCTTCAGTGCCGGCAAACCAGGTCTCCAGCAGCGCATCGGCTTGCTGATCCTCTTTCACCAGCGCCAGCGGACGCCCGTTCATCAGCACCAGCACCAGCGGTTTGCCGGTGGCTTTGAGGGCGGCAATCAGATTGCGCTGGCTCTGCGGCAGGGTGATGTCGGTCCGGCTGGAGGCCTCATGCGCCATGCCCTGCGCTTCGCCCACCACGGCAACCACCACGTCGGATTGCTTCGCCGCCGCGACGGCTTCGTCGATCATTTCCTGCGGCGAGCGTGGGTCAACCTGCACCGCGTTCTCATACAGGTTAAGGAAATCGACAATGCCTTTATCGTCGGTAACGTTCGCCCCTTTGGCGTAAATCACTTTGCCGTTATCGCCCAGCGCTTCTTTAATGCCGGTCAGCACGGTCACCGACTGGTCGGCCACCCCGGCCGCGGACCAACTGCCCATCATGTCGCGTTTGCTGTCCGCCAGCGTGCCAATCACCGCGATGGTGCCGGATTTTTTCAGCGGCAGCGTATCGAGACGGTTTTTCAGCAGTACCAGGCTTTCGCGGGCCACTTCGCGCGCCTCTTTGCGATGCAGGCGGCTTTCCGCGTTGGTGTCCTGCGGGTCAGAATCTTTTGGTCCCAGGTGGCTGTACGGATCGTTGAACAGCCCCATGTCATATTTGACGTTGAGCACATGACGGGTGGCGTCATCCAGCTCAGCCATGGTCACCTTGCCTGACTTCACCAGCTCCGGCAGGTACTTGCTGTAATACTCGTCACTCATGCTCATGTTGATGCCGGACTTAAGCGCCACGCGCACCGCGTCTTCCGGGTCGGAGGCCACGCCGTGCTTAATCAACTCTTTGATGGCGCCGTGGTCGGAGACCGTGATGCCTTTAAAGCCCCACTGGTCGCGCAGGACGTCTTTCAGCAGCCAGGAATCAGCAGTCGCCGGGGTGCCGTTCAGCGAGTTCAGGGCCACCATCACCGCGCCGCTGCCGGCATCAAGCCCGGCTTTGTACGGCGGCATATAGTCGTTGAACAGGCGCTGCGGGCTCATGTCGACCGTGTTGTACTCTTTCCCGCCCTCCACCGCGCCGTAGGCGGCGAAGTGCTTGACGCTGGTCATCACCGAATAGCGGTCCGCCGGGCTCTTGCCCTGCATCGACTCCACCATCGCCTGGCCCATCATCGTGGTCAGATACGTGTCTTCCCCGAACCCTTCGGAAGCGCGTCCCCAGCGCGGGTCGCGGGAGACGTCGACCATCGGCGCCCAGGTCATGTTCAGGCCGTCATCGGCGGCTTCATAAGCTGACACGCGGCCCACGGTCTTCACGGCGTCAAGGTTAAACGATGAGGCCAGGCCGAGGCTTATCGGGAACACGGTGCGCTGACCGTGCAGCACATCGTAGGCAAAGAACAATGGGATCTTCAGGCGGCTAAGCTGCATCACCTGATCCTGCATCACGCGGATATCCGGCCGGGTGACGGTGTTAAAAATCGCCCCCACCTGACCGTTTTTGATCATTTCGCGGATCGCCTCTTTCGGGTTATCCGGGCCAACGCTTATCAGACGCAGCTGGCCGATTTTCTCGTCTACCGTCATTTTTTTCAGCAGATCGGTGACAAAGGCATCCCGCGCCTGCGGGGTCAGAGGGTGGTTACCAAACAGTTCATCCGCCAGCGCGGGTTGCAGCGCCAGACTCACGGCGACGCCTACAGTGCAGAGCCATTTCATTGTTATCTCGCTTTTTCTCAGACGGGGACTCGGTAAAACATAATAAAAACCGCAGTTTGCCATATATATAAACAACGCGCCCGCAGAATGCTAAGGTTCTTCTCTGATTTTTGCGAAACATTCATGCATCAAATTGTCATACAAAGCGCTATGCTTATCCTCGATATTTCGCGCACCACCACAAGGAGTGGAACATGTCATCTGCACCCACTAATACCCATAAAACGTTTCTGGCGGATCTGGCGCGCCTGGTTGGCCCTTCGCATCTGCTGACCGACCCGGCAAAAACCCAACGCTACCGCAAAGGCTTCCGCTCCGGTCAGGGCGAGGCGCTGGCGGTTGTCTTTCCCGGCACCCTGCTGGAACTCTGGCGCGTGCTTAACGCCTGCGTAGACGCCGATAAAATTATTCTGATGCAGGCGGCCAACACCGGCCTGACCGAAGGTTCGACCCCCAACGGCAATGATTACGATCGCGAGATCGTGATTATCAGCACTCTGCGCCTGGATAAACTGCATCTGCTGGACAAAGGCGAGCAGGTGCTGGCCTGGCCCGGCACTACCCTCTATTCGCTGGAAAAAGCGCTCAAACCGCTGGGTCGCGAGCCGCACTCAGTGATCGGCTCGTCATGCATCGGCGCATCGGTGATCGGCGGGATCTGCAACAACTCCGGCGGTTCGCTGGTGCAGCGCGGGCCCGCCTATACCGAAATGTCGCTGTTCGCGCAGATTGACGCCGACGGCAAGCTGAAGCTGGTCAACCATCTGGGCATTGATCTCGGCAGCACGCCGGAGCAGATCCTCAGCCGCCTCGACGACGAGCGCATCAGCGATAGCGATGTGCTGCACGACGGCCGCCACGCCCACGATCACGACTATGTGACCCGCGTGCGCGATGTCGATGCCGACACCCCGGCGCGCTACAACGCCGACCCGGACCGCCTGTTCGAATCCTCCGGCTGCGCCGGCAAGCTGGCGGTTTTCGCCGCGCGTCTGGATACCTTCCCGGCGGAAAAACGCCAGCAGGTGTTTTACATTGGCACCAACCAGCCGCAGGTATTGACCGAGATCCGCCGCCATATCCTCGCCGAGTTCCAGCATCTGCCGGTGGCCGGGGAATATATGCACCGCGATATTTACGATATCGCCGAGAAGTATGGCAAAGACACCTTCCTGATGATCGACAAGCTCGGCACCGACAAAATGCCGTTCTTCTTCACCATGAAGGGGCGCACCGACGCGATGCTGGAGAAAGTCTCGCTGTTTAAGCCGCACTTTACCGACCGCTTTATGCAGAAGCTCGGCCACGTCTTCCCGGCGCACTTACCGGAGCGGATGAAAACCTGGCGTGATAAATATGAACATCATCTGCTGCTGAAGATGGCCGGGGATGGCATCGAAGAAGCGCAGCGCTGGCTGACGGAATACTTCCAGCAGGCCGAGGGGGATTTCTTCGCCTGTACGCCGGAGGAAGGCAGCAAGGCGTTTCTGCACCGCTTTGCCGCCGCCGGCGCGGCCATCCGCTATCAGGCGGTGCATGCTGACGAAGTGGAAGATATTCTGGCGCTGGATATCGCCTTGCGCCGCAACGATACCGAGTGGTTCGAACATCTGCCGCCGGAGATCGACAGCCAGCTGGTGCATAAGCTCTACTATGGCCACTTTATGTGCCATGTGTTCCATCAGGATTACATCGTCAAGAAAGGGGTCGACGCCCACGCTCTGAAAGAGCAGATGCTGGCGTTGCTGAAAGCGCGCGGCGCCCAGTACCCGGCGGAGCATAACGTGGGTCATCTGTATGAGGCCCCGGAGAGCCTGCAGCAGTTCTATCGCCAGAACGATCCGACCAACAGCATGAACCCGGGGATTGGTAAAACCAGTAAGCAGAAATACTGGGGTGAAGCGGCACCAACGCCGGTCTCCCCGGCAGATCCGCAATAATCAGCGGCAGGACTATTCAGCCTGGCGCTTCTGTATTACGCTGCACGCCGGAGAATGTCTCTCCGGCAGATTCAGGAGCGCCGCCATGCCCGCAGAGGCCCCGTTACTCGACAGTGATTTAGAAATTCGTGAAGCGCTGCCCGACGATGCGCACGCCATCGCCGCGCTGTATGTCTGGCACGTGCTCAATGGCCGCGCTTCCTTTGAAGAGATCCCCCCTACCGTTGACGAAATGCGTAAACGGATCAAAACCGTCCGCGATAACGGGCTGCCCTGGCTGGTGGCGCTGTGGCGCGGCGCCATCGTCGGCTACTGCTACGCCACCTTCTATCGGCCTCGTCCGGCCTATCGTTACACGCTTGAGGAATCGATCTACGTGGAATCCGGGATGGGCGGGCGCGGCATCGGCAGCGCGCTGCTGTCGCGGCTGATCGCCGAATGCGAGAAAGGCCCGTGGCGGCAGATGCTGGCGATCATCGGTGATGGCCATAACAATGCCGGTTCGCTGGCGATCCATAAAAAGTTTGGTTTTACCGTGGCGGGTCAACTGCGCAGCGTGGGCTACAAAATGGGCGACTGGCGAGATACGTTGATTATGCAGCGCGCGCTGGGTGACGGCGACTGGACGCTGCCGGAGTGATATCCGGCGTCAAACCCCCGGCTCGCGGCGTAAACGCCTTAGCCGAGCTACCGTTCAGCGCGGTTCCGGAGAGGCGTCAGCCGCCATCCTGCACAAACACCGGCACTCGGCCTGATTGCCCGGCGGCGCTGCGCTTGCCGGGCCTGCGAAGGGGGCGAACCCGGCGCCAAATCACGTAGCCCGGATAAGGCGCAATGCGCCGCCATCCGGCACAAACGCGGCACGGTGTCGGGTATATTGCCCGGCGGCGCTGCGCTTGCCGGGCCTACGAAGGGGGCGAACCCGGCGCCAAATCACGTAGCCCGGATAAGGCGCGAGCCGCCATCCGGCACAAACGCGGCACGGTGTCGGGTATATTGCCCGGCGGCGCTGCGCTTGCCGGGCCTGCGAAGGGGGCGAACCCGGCGCCAAATCACGTAGCCCGGATAAGGCGCAATGCGCCGCCATCCGGGGGACATGTAGATTAATCGTTCTGCGCGGTCTGCGCGCCGCCTTTCAGCATCGCCTCCGCCATCTGCGATTCGCGCTGCTTTTTATAGCTCAGCGCCGAGGCGGGTACCGGCATCACTTTCCCGGTCTCGATCCAGGTCCGCAAGCGGCTGGCGTCGGCGAAGTGGGTGTATTTACCGAAGGCATCCATCACCACCAGCGCCACCGGGCGTTGGTTAATCACCGTACGCATAATCAGGCAGTGGCCGGCAGCGTTGGTGAAGCCGGTTTTAGTCAGCTGGATATTCCAGTTATCGCGATACACCAGATGGTTGGTGTTGCGGAACGGCAGGCTGTAGGCCGGATGGGCGAAAGTGGCGGTCTCTTCTTTGGTGGTGCTCAGCTGGCCAATCAGCGGATACTGCTCGCTGGCGATCAGCAGTTTGGTCAGATCGCGGGCGGTGGAGACGTTATGCACCGACAGGCCCGTCGGCTCCACGTAGCGGGTATGAGTCATGCCCAGCGCCTGGGCTTTGGCGTTCATCGCGCGAATGAAGGCATCGTAGCCGCCTGGATAGTGATGCGCCAGGCTGGCGGCCGCGCGGTTCTCGGAAGACATCAGCGCCAGCAGCAGCATCGTGCGGCGGCTGATTTGGCTGTTGAGGCGCACGCGGGAGTAGATCCCCTTCATTTCCGGCGTATGGCTGATATCCACCGTCAGCATCTCATCCATCGGCAGATGGGCATCGAGCACCACCATGGCGGTCATCACTTTGGTGATTGACGCCATCGGGCGCACCAGATCCGGCTGGCTGGCATAGATGATTTTTTTGGTGGCCAGATCGACGATCATGGCGCTGCCGGAGGCGATATCCGGCTGCGAGGCGGCAACCGCCGCGGAGGTTTTTGCTAACGCCTGGGGCGCAAAAGGCACAGCCAGCAGCAAGGTCAGGCTGAGCAAAGAGACTCGAAATTTCGGCATCATGGGCATTCTGAAAAGTATTTTTGCACGTTATGGAACGTACGCCGCGAGGTTAAGTGGGCAACATCGCTGGCAAACGCCATCATACCGCGCCGTAAGGCCCTGTGCCTAATAAGAATCGTGAAGAAATGCTGCATTGCCGACACAAAATACATATTTGCCGGCAATGCATATTATCCAGTGACGTGCGATCAGAAGAGTCGGTAACCATACCCCCACAGTACCACGGTGATCGCCAGCAGCACTTCCAGTACCAGCACTCCGATGGCCAGCGTCGAACTGGCGAAGCTTAACCCCTCTTCCCGGTTAATGCTCAGGAAGGTCGGGATGCCCAGATAGAGCAGATAGCCGGTGTAAAACAGCGCGATGGTACCGATCAGCGCGCACAGCCAGACCAGCGGATAGAGCGCCACAATCCCGCTCAGGAACAGCGGCGTGGCCACATAGCCGGCAAACACCATGCAGCGTTTCAGGGAAGGCTGCTGCGGATACTGCCTGGCCATCCACCAGATAACCCGCCCCATGATCGCCACCCCGGCCAGCATCACGGCATAAAACAGTACCGCCAGCGCCAGACCGGTCAACATCGACAGTTTAATAACGGTGCCGTCGCCGAAGTTCCAGCCCAGCTGCGTGGTGCCGATAAAGGCGCACACCACCGGAACCGCCGCCATCAGCAGCACATGGTGCGT
Organism: Klebsiella sp. w6; assembly: GCF_033100215.1. Classification (NCBI taxonomy): domain Bacteria; kingdom Pseudomonadati; phylum Pseudomonadota; class Gammaproteobacteria; order Enterobacterales; family Enterobacteriaceae; genus Klebsiella; species Klebsiella sp. w6. The sequence continues at coordinate 1,631,685 of NZ_CP136907.1, read as the reverse complement.
ATAGTGATGAGAAATGGTTTCATTCTCGCTCTTAATCACGCTCATTTCCCGGTTGGGATGAGCGAAGAGCCCCCAGACATGGTTCATAGCGTCCCCCTTGTCACGGCTTCGTACTGCACTGATCCAAGTATAATTCACCCTGTAGGTTATTTTGTGTACAGCGCAAAAAAACTGCGTCGCCGCGTTTTGGTCAGCAGGGTGTATGATTAACAGGTGATGAGATAAGGAGATAAGCTGTTTATGGATATCAATCACCTGATTTCCCAGTATGGCTACGCGGCGCTGATCGTCGGCAGCATGGCGGAAGGTGAGACCATTACCCTGCTGGGCGGCGTCGCAGCGCATCAGGGGTTACTGAAGTTTCCCCTGGTGGTGCTCGCCGTCGCCCTCGGCGGGATGATTGGCGATCAGCTGCTCTATCTGGTCGGCCGCCGCTTCGGGGGACGCATTCTGCGCCGTTTCGCCAGCCAGAAGGCGCGAATACGTAAAGCGCAGCGCATGATCCAGCACCGGCCGTGGCTGTTTGTCATCGGCACCCGCTTTATGTATGGCTTCCGGGTAATCGGCCCCCTGCTGATCGGCGCCAGCCGCCTGCCGCCGCGCATTTTCCTGCCGTTGAATATTGTCGGAGCGCTGGTGTGGGCCCTGCTGTTTACCACCATTGGCTATCTCGGCGGCGAGGTGGTTGGCCCGTGGCTGCACCATCTGGACGCCCATCTGAAGCACTGGATCTGGCTGATCCTCGCGGTAGGACTGGTGGTCGCCGCCCACTGGTGGCTCAGGCGGCGAGAAAGGAAGAAGAAAGACTAAACGGCGCCCCCGCAGGCGCGCCGTTGCGCCGGTTATTTCACGCTCTGGTGATAGCCGCCGCCGAGAGCAGAAGTCAGCTGAATGCTGGCGTCAATCCACTGGCCGTGCAGGCGCAATGCGGTAATGCGCTCCTGCAGCGCCGGAAGCTTCGCCATACTGACTCTGGAGCCGGGTAAGATCCCCGCCGCCATTCGGGCCTGCGCCAGGTTCACCACCCGCTGGGCGTCTTTTTCAACCTGCTGCTGCTGCTGGCTTTTGGCCATCAGCGTCTCGACCTGGCTGGCGGTTTTCGCCACCTGGTTGACGGCATCCACTACCGCTTTGTTGTACTGCGCTATCGACAGGCTGTTCTGCGCGCTGGCGATATCCAGATTGGCATTGAGGCGGCCGCTGTCAAAGATCGGCAGCGTCAGTCCGGCGGTGACGCCCATCTGCTGCGCCGAGTGACGGAAAAGATCGCTTAAGTGCAGGGCATCCTGCTGCAGGAACGCCATCAGATTGATGTCGGGATAAAACGCCGCTTTCGCCGCGTCCACTTCGCTCAGCGATGCCTCAATGTACCAGTGAGCAACCTGCAGATCCGGGCGGCGCGCCAGCAGCTCATAGCCGAGGGTATCAGGCAGCTGCGCGCTGACCGTCGGCAGGCTGACCGGTTTGAGATTCAGCGACTGGCTCTGGCTGTTGGTCAGGGCCATCAGGCGCGCTTCAATCTCTTTCATCGTGCCCGCCACGTCCGCCAGCTGCTGGTCGGTTTTGCTGACGTTAATATCGTTCTCCGCCCCTTCGGCGGAGTTGGTGATCCCGCGCTGCAACAGGGCCTTGTCGACCGTCACGATATTATTTTGCTCACCCTTCACCTGCTGCAGCACCGCTTTAATCGCCGCTTCCGTCTGCCACTGCCAGTACAGGCGCGCCACGCTGCCAGAAAGCAATTCGCGGGTCTGGGCCTGCTCCGCCACCTGGGCTTTCAGCTCGCCGATGCGCGCTTTCACCAGCGCGCGGTTTTTACCCCACAGGTCCAGATCCCAGCCAGCGGTCAGGCCGAAGGTGCCGTTGGTGTACCACGGGCCGGTATTGCCGTCGGTGTCGGTGGCGAACGGCCCCATCAGGCCTTCGGCCGACATGCGCTGGCGTTCAACATCGGCGGAGAAATCCATCTCCGGGCCAAGATTCGCCTGCGACATTCGCGCCTGCGCTTCGGCAAGCCTGATGCGCTGTTCGGCAATTTGCATATCCGGCGCATTGGCGAGTGCGCGCTGAATCAGATTATCCAGTTGGGCATCGTGGTAGTCTTTCCACCAGTCGGTCTGCGGCCAGCCATTTTTGACGGCGGCAGGGAGATCCATGGAAACATGGGAGGCTGGAATTTGCTGCTGCGGCGGATTAGCAACCTCATGAGATGGCGCGCAGCCAGCCAGCGCGATGGCCAGGGGCAATGCCGCCAGCACGCTTTTATTTAATATCAATTTCATTAGACAGGTCAGATAACTTAATCAGGTTGGTTATCATAAGTTAATTGAATTAAACGCGTTTAGTAAAGCGTGTGACTAAATTATTAGTTAGCTAAAAATAAACAACCTTATCAATTCAAGGGATGAATATGAGTCAGAATATTTATGACGACCCGCAGTTTTTTGCCGGCTATGCGACCCTCGATCGCTCGGTGAAGGGGCTGGATGGCGCACCGGAGTGGCCTTCCCTGCAGGCAATGTTGCCGCCGATAACCGGTTTGCGGGTGGTGGATCTCGGCTGCGGCTACGGCTGGTTTTGCCGCTGGGCACAGCAGCAGGGAGCCAGCCAGATAACCGGTTTTGATATCTCTCAGCGCATGCTGGCGCAGGCGCGGGAGATGACCCGCGGGGATGAGATTGTCTACCGCTGCGCCGATCTGCAAACCCTGACGCTGCCCACCAACAGCTGCGATCTGGTCTACAGCTCGCTGGCGCTGCATTATTTACCGGACATTGCCCCGCTCTTCGCCACCCTGCAGCAGGCGCTGGTTCCCGGCGGCACCCTGGTCTTTTCCGCCGAACATCCCATCTATACCGCCCCCTTGCAGCAGGGCTGGCGGGTGGATGACCAGGGACAGAAAAGCTGGCCGGTCAGTCACTATCAGCAGGAGGGTGAGCGCGTCAGCAACTGGTTTGCCGAGGGCGTCATCAAGCAACATCGCAAGCTCTCAAGCTGGATAAACGCGCTTATCGCCGCGGGTTTTGTGCTGGAGCAGCTGGATGAGTGGGGTCCGAGCGCCGAACAGATTGTCCAACAGCCCGCCCTGGATGAAGAGAAAGAACGTCCGATGATCTTTTTACTGCGCGCGCGTAAACCGGGCTAATCCCCCGCCCGGCGATGACCGGGCGGGCATCCTTTACGCTTTCAGGCTGGCGCCGCGGCTGGCAATCACCTCTTTATACCAGTCAAAACTCTTCTTCTTACTGCGCGCCAGGGTGCCGGTGCCGTCATCATGACGGTCGACATAGATAAAGCCATAGCGCTTCGACAGCTCCGCCTTCGAGGCGCTCACCAGGTCAATCGGCCCCCAGCTGGTAAAGCCCATCAGCTCAACGCCATCGTCAATGGCTTCCCGCGCCTGCACCAGATGGTCGTTCAGGTAACTGATGCGGTAGTCATCGTTAATGCTGCCATCGGCTTCCACCTTATCCTTGGCGCCCAGACCATTTTCCACGATAAACAGCGGCTTCTGATAGCGATCCCACAGCACGTTCAGCAGCGTACGCAGGCCCAGCGGGTCTATCTGCCAGCCCCACTCCGAGCTCGCCAGGTGCGGGTTCGGCACCATGCTGAGAATATTGCCGCGCGCCTGCTGGTTCAGCGCCTCGTCGGCGGTGACGCAGCCGGTCATGTAGTAGCTAAAGGAGATAAAGTCGACGGTGGTTTTCAGCGCTTCACGATCGGCATCGGTAATGGTGAGTGTGATACCGTTGTCGCGGAAAAAGCGCAGCATATAGCCCGGGTACGCGCCGCGCGCCTGCACGTCGCCAAAGAACTGCCAGCTGCGGTTCTCCTGCAGCGTCTCAAACACATCTTCCGGTTTGCAGCTCAGGGGATACATCAGCCCGCCGAGCAGCATATTGCCGATTTTGCCCTCGGGCACCAGCTCGTGACAGGCTTTAACCGCCAGAGCGCTGGCCACCAGCTGGTGGTGAATCGCCTGATACACCTCGCCTTTGCTGCTGCCGGCCGGCAGGCCGACGCCGGTCATCGGAGCATGCAGCGACATATTGATTTCGTTAAAGGTCAGCCACAATTTGACCTTATTTTTATAGCGGCTGAACACCGTGCGGGCGTAGCGCTCAAAGAAACCAATCACCTCCCGGCTGCCCCAGCCGCCGTAGTTTTTTACCAGCGCCCACGGCATTTCATAATGCGACAGCGTCACCAGCGGGGTGATGTTGTGCTTCGCCATCTCGTCGAACAGCTTGTCGTAGAACGCGAGACCGGCTTCGTTGGGCTCGGCGTCATCGCCGTTGGGATAGATGCGGGTCCAGGCGATGGACACCCGCAGGCAGTTAAAGCCCATCTCGGCGAACAGAGCGATATCTTCCGGGTAGCGATGGTAAAAATCGATCGCCACATCCTTAATACCGCTGTCGCCGGGTACGCGCTCGACCACCTCGCCGAACACGCCGTGCGGCTGCACATCGGAGGTGGATAAGCCTTTGCCCTCTTCCAGATAAGCCCCTTCCACCTGATTCGCCGCGGTCGCGCCGCCCCATATAAAATCCGCCGGGAATGTTTTCATCTCTCTCTCCTGTGATTAATGGCTGACTGACAACAGCGGCTGGCCGGCTTCGACGGCGCTGGACGCCACCGTATCAATTTCCCGGTAGTCGTCGCTGTTGCTGATAATGATCGGGGTCGCCAGGTCGTAACCGGCATCCAGAATCGCCTGACGATCGAACTCGATCAGCAGATCGCCGGCCTGCACCCTGTCGCCCTCTTTGACATGTGCGGTAAACGGCACGCCGTCGAGTTTGACCGTGTCGATGCCGACGTGGATCAACAGCTCAATGCCGCTGTCGCTCTGCAGGCCGATGGCATGTTTAGTCTGAAACAGGGAAGCCACTTCGCCCGGGAACGGGGCAATCACTTGGCCCACCGCCGGGATAATGGCGACCCCTTTACCGAGCAGGCCGCTGGCGAAGGTGCTATCCGGCACCTGCTCAAGGGCGATAACGCTGCCGCTCATCGGCGCCAGAATATCGTTTGCCGAGGCCGGGGCTACCGTCACGGCGCCCGGTGCAGCGCTGGCGCGCGGCATGCCGGCGAAGAAGGTCAGCACGCAGGCAAGCACGAAAGCCACGCCGGTGCCGATAAGCCCGCCCCAGACGCTGGCGTCAATCCCGCCAGGCGGGATCATCTGCGCCGGGAAAAAGATATTCGGCACACCGAACGAGTAAGCATGGCTATTACTGAAGGCAGTGATCGCCCCGCCGATGGCGCCGGCGATACAGCCGAAGATAAACGGACGACGCAGCGGCAGGGTCAGTCCGTAGATAGCCGGCTCGGTGATGCCAAACAGCCCGGCAGAGAAGGCGGAACCGGCCAGCATCCGCTGACGCGCATCGCGGGTGGCCAGCAAAATCCCCAGAACCGCCCCCACCTGGGCAATCACCGCCGGAAGAATAATCGGCAGCATGGAGTCGTGACCAAGTACTGTCATGTTGTTGATCATCAACGGCACCAGCCCCCAGTGCAGGCCAAAAATAACGCACACCTGCCACATGGCGCCCAGTACCGCGCCCGCCAGCCATGGGGCAAACGCATAAATGAACTGGTAGCCGTTGGCCAGCAGATGGCTCAGCCAGGTGGCGACCGGGCCAATCACCAGGAAGGTGAGCGGGACCACCACCGCCAGGCAGATCGCCGGGGTGAAGAAGTTTTTCATCGATGACGGCAACAGCGCGTTGCTCTTGCGCTCCAGCCAGCAGCAGACCCACGAGGCGAGAATAATCGGGATCACTGACGAGCTGTAGTTGATAAAGGTCACCGGGATGCCGAGAAAGTGCTCCACCGCCGCGCCCGGCGCCTGGCTGGCCTCAAAGGCCTGAATCATCAGCGGGTGGGTTAACGCCCCGCCAATCACCATCGAGATAAACGGATTACCGCCAAACTTCTTCCCGGCGGTATAGCCAAGAAACAGCGGGAAGAAAAAGAACAGCGCGTCGCTGGCGGCAAACCAGATTTTATAAGTCCCCTGCTCCGGCGTAAGCCAGCCGCAGGTCACCGCCAGCGCCAGCAGGCCTTTCAGCAGACCGGTCGCCGCCATCACGCCGATAAACGGTGTAAAAATGCCGGAAATGATGTCGATAAGCTGGCTTAACACCGATCCTTTGGCCGCTTTTTCCCCGGCAACCGGTTCGCTGTCATCGCTTAACCCCGCCTCCTGGCGCACCGCCAGCCAGACGTCGTGAACGTGGTTGCCAATCACCACCTGAAACTGGCCACCGCTCTCCACCACCATAATGACGCCCGGATTGGCCTTCAGCCCTTCGGCATCGGCTTTGCCGTTATCTTTCAGTTTAAAACGCAGACGTGTCGCACAGTGAACCAGACTCACAATGTTCTCTTTGCCGCCGACGCGGTTGAGAATATCCTGCGCGAGTGCTTTATATTCCATGCTCTTTTCCTTACTGCCGCTGCCCGCAGACAACCGGCGACTGAGTAGTAAAAAATAAAAAAACCCGAGAACCACGCCGGTCGGCGTCGCGCTCAGGTTTTGCCTGCATCATGCAGTAACAATCCAGTTTTGTTGGGGGGAATTAACGCCCCTCTTTTCTTACCCGTTCGATATGAATGGCAAGAAACATAATCTCTTCGGTGGTCAGCGACCGCTGATACTGCTTTTGCAGATGCGTCGCCACCGTTTCCGCACACTTCCACGCTTTAGCGTAGTTATCTTTCACCGCGCTGTGCAGCGAGACGTCGTCATCTTCCACCACCGTGCGCGTCAGCATCCGCTGGGCGAAGAACTTGAGATGAGTGACAAAGCGCTGATAGCTCAATGACTCTTCGTCATAGTTAAGCTGCAGCTGATACTTCACCAGCTGCAGGATCTCCTGCATCACCCGGGTCACGTGCATGACCTCCGGCATTTCGCTGTTGAGCTGCGCCGTCACCAGATGCAGGGCGATAAATCCGGCTTCATCCTCCGCCAGCTCCACACCAAGCCTTTTGGCAATAATGGCCCTTGCCTCCTGACCCAGCGCGAACTCCTTCGGATACAGCCGCTTAATCTCCCACAGCAGCACGTTACGCAGTGCGATGCCCTTTTTCTGCCGCTCGATAGCAAAATGACAGTGATCCGTTAATGTGATGTACAAACTTTCCTGTAGCTTGCCCAGCCGCCCGCGTGCCAGGTCGATAATGCGATCGCAGGTGGTCATCACTTCTAACGGTATCTGACTGAGTAACTCACCTAAGCGGCCTACCAGTTCATCGCTCTGTAAGGCGAAGACTTTTTCAATTTTACTGTCGTCCAGCACGTCGCCCGGGCGTTTCTGAAAGGCCAGCCCTCGCCCCATCACCACCTGTTCGCGCCGGTGCTCGTCAAGAACCACCACCACATTGTTATTGAGTACTTTGGCGATTTGCATATAGACCCCAGAAACAAAAAAACCTGACCCCCGACGAAACGCCAGGTGATCAGGTTTTGCCTGCCGCAGCAGTTGCAATCCAACACCCGCACTGTAACAACTTCTGCTGCGCGCTCAACCTGACAAGTGAAAAAACGTGATTAAGATCGCGACTATCAGAAAGTCACCACCGTTTTCCACTCCACCACCCATGCGTCCTGGGTCTGCGCGACGCCGCCCGGACGGTGCCAGTACTGCAGGCCCGGCTGCAGCTCCAGCCAGGAGACCGGGCGGAAGCGATAATAGAGCTCGCCGTTCAGCGAATGACCGGCCACCGGCTGGTAAGCCGGGTCGTTATAGTCGGTGGCGCCGCTGAGTTGATTCATATAGCGCTGGTTACGTGCGTAGTGGCTGCTCATGTCGATCCACGTCAGACCAAAGCCAATCCAGTCCTCCGGGCGGGCGTCAAACAGCCCGCGGTAGCGCATGGAGGCGGCGACGGCGGAGTGGATATAGTTACTGCGCTGGTCGCTGAGGCTGCCGCTCAGCGAGACGCTCATCCCCCGCAGCGGGTCGTCGGCGTGGCGGGTGATCTGCTGGTTCAGGCCGGCGTACATAAACCAGGTGCTGTCGTGCTCGGCGTAGCCTTGCGGATCGGTCGCCCCGACGCCGCCGGATTTGCCGCTGTAGAGGTCGGTTTGCGGCGCGTTGGTCCAGACCACACCCAGGTTATAGGCTCCCGGCAGGCCATTCATCAGCGGACGGGTTTCGATCTCCATCGGCAGTAAAATGCCTTTGCTGCCCTTCGTCGACCCGCTCCAGGCGTGACTGCGCGCGGTAGCCTGCGGGTTTTGCTCCATCACCCCGCCTTTCAGGGTGACCGTCGGCGTCAGCTTGTACTCCAGGGTGGTGCCCCAGGTGTGGATGTTCCAGTTATTCCAGGTCAGCGAGTTGGCCGATTTCCCACCGCACTGGGTCAGTAGCTGAAAATCGCAGGGAATGATCTGGTCGAAAGTTTGCACCTTGTTCATCATGCCGATGCGCCAGGTCAGGCGACGGTCGTCAAAGCTGCGGGCAAAGGTCAGCCAGCCGAGGCGGGTGATCGACCCGCCGCCCCAACTCTCCTGCGACAGATCGTTGAAACTCACCCGCGGATCCTGCAGCCGTTTCGTGGTGAGGTTATCATCGTGGTTACGGTTGACGATGTTGCCTTCGAGACGCGCATCCGGTATGCCGGTCCAGCGCTCCAGATCCTGGGTAAAGGTCAGCGCCACCTGGTCAATATAGGCCAGGTGTTTATCATGGTCGTAACCGCCGCCGGCGTTGTAGGCCATCTCGTTAAGATACCCGAGATTATAATGAAAGCCGTTCTCTTCGAGGATCGGACGAATGCCCAGCATATCGCCCAGCAGCCCCTGCTGTCCGGCTTCGAACCCCAGCACGCTGCCGTTCCAGGCCGGAGTTTCCGCGGCGCTGACGGCAGGCACCATTGCCGCCAGCGCCGCGCCGATCAAAAGCTGATTTATTTTTTTGTTATGCATTGTGATATCCACCGTGACTGAATAAAAACAAAGGGGATCCCCAGGTTATTTATTTACCTGTTTTCTTTTTTAAAAAATGAATGGCAAAGGGCGTCCGCCGGTAATAAAACCGCGACGATGCCAGAGAAAACGTTAATTACAACCTATTGTTTTACATAACCATTTTTTCACCATTGAATTTTAGCCAAAAAAAAACCTAAGCACTTTCCGCCACGAATGACGAAAATGCTTAGGTTTTGCCTGGGTTCAGTAGCAATCCTGAATTGATTGACCGCACATTATCACTTTATTCAACTCATGCCTACCAGCAATAGGCAGGCAAGTAATAATATGTGAAGCAAATAACAGTATGGTGTTTAATAGCGGGCGATGGCCGCCGCTATTTCAGCAGACGTTTGCAGGGCGCGAATTTCATTAAACAGAGTCAGCGCCTCACTATATTCCTTGCGTAAATAGCCTAACCATTGCTTAATTCTCGCCACATGATACAGACCGGTGTCGCCCTGCTTTTCCAGGCGGGTATATTTTTGCAACAGCTGAACCACCTGCGGCCACGGCATGCGCGGTTCGTTGTATTTGATCACCCGGCTGAGGTTCGGCACGTTGAGCGCCCCGCGGCCAATCATCACCGAATCGCAGCCGGTGACGGCCATACAATCCTGGGCGCTTTGCCAGTCCCAGATCTCGCCGTTGGCCACCACCGGAATGGTCAGACGCTGGCGGATCTCACCGATCGCCTGCCAGTTAATGCGTTCGGCTTTGTAGCCATCTTCTTTGGTGCGGCCGTGAACCACCAGCTCGCTGGCCCCGGCCTGCTGCACCGCATCGGCGATTTCGAAGCGCCGTTCGCCGCTGTCCCAGCCGAGTCGCACCTTGACGGTCACTGGCAGATGATCGGGAACCGCTTCGCGCATGGCTTTCGCACCGCGATAGATCAGCTCCGGATCTTTCAGCAGCGTCGCCCCGCCGCCGCTGCCGTTCACCAGCTTAGACGGACAGCCGCAGTTTAAATCCACCCCCCACGACCCCAGCTCCACCGCGCGGGCGGCGTTTTCCGCCAGCCACTCGGGATATTGTCCCAGCAGCTGGACGCGCACGCGGGTGCCGGACGGCGTGCGGCTCTGATGATGCAGTTCCGGGCACAGCCTGTAGAACGATTTTACCGGCAGCAGTTGATCCACCACGCGCAGAAATTCGGTGATGCACAGATCGTAATCGTTAACCTCGGTCAGCAGCTCGCGCACCAGCGAATCGAGCACGCCTTCCATCGGCGCCAGTAGAACACGCATATCGTTATCCGGAAAAAAAAGAGGCGCTATGGTAGCGCCTCCAGGCATTGGTGGAAAGCGCTCAATGCGTCCGGCCTGCCGTACGCCATTACCCGTTCGGCGAATGCGGCAAAGCGAGGAGATAATCTCTATGCTTTACAGGAGTCTGCGGCGTCTCATGCCGCCTTTATTTGCCGCGCCTCGTTCAAAAAGGTAGCGTGGGACTCCATATACCCTAAGCTGCGAGCTGTCGGGTCCTGCCGGGAGAGGCTATTGTTCCCGTACGCTATCAGCGCTATGCGTAGAATTCATGATGTGATCGGTAGCACATTTTAGGGATTAATTGTATGATGAATGCACTTCATCAAGGGTTATTACCATGAGTAAATCGCTGACTATTATCTGGCAGTACCTGCGGGCCTTCGTCCTGATTTACGCCTGCTTATACGCCGGAATTTTTATCGCCGGACTGCTGCCCATCACTATCCCCGGCAGCATCATCGGCATGCTGATCCTCTTCGTGCTGCTGGCGCTGCAAATTATGCCGCCGCAGTGGGTCAATCCTGGCTGCAATATCCTGATCCGCTATATGGCGCTATTGTTCGTGCCCATCGGCGTCGGCGTGATGCAATACTGGGATCTGCTGCGCGCCCAGCTGGGGCCAGTCGTCATCTCCTGCGCCATCAGCACGCTGGTGGTGTTTGTGGTGGTGAGCTGGAGCTCTCACCTGGTGCATGGCGAACGTAAAGTGATTGGGCAAAAGGAAAAGAAAAATGATGCATGAAATCTGGTGGTCGCTGCCGCTAACCCTGATCGTCTTTTTTCTCGCCCGCAGGCTGGCCGCCCGCTTTAAGTTCCCGCTGCTCAACCCGCTGCTGGTGGCGATGGTAGTTATAATTCCGTTTCTGCTGCTGACCGGGATCTCCTATGAGCGTTATTTTGCCGGCAGCAAAGTCCTGAACGATCTGCTGCAGCCGGCGGTGGTCGCGCTGGCCTTTCCACTGTATGAGCAACTGCACCAGATCCGCGCGCGCTGGAAATCAATCATCACCATCTGCTTTATCGGCAGCTGCGTGGCGATGATCACCGGTACTACCGTCGCCCTGCTGATGGGCGCCACGCCGCAAATCGCCGCCTCTATTCTGCCTAAGTCAGTCACTACGCCAATTGCCATGGCGGTCAGCGGCAGCATCGGCGGTATTCCGGCTATCAGCGCCGTGTGCGTGATTTTTGTCGGCATCCTCGGCGCGGTATTCGGCCATACGCTGCTTAACCTGATGCGCATTCGCACCAAAGCGTCACGCGGCCTGTCAATGGGTACCGCCTCGCACGCCCTCGGCACCGCCCGCTGTGCGGAACTGGACTACCAGGAAGGGGCGTTTAGCTCGCTGGCGCTGGTGCTGTGCGGGATCATCACCTCGTTGATGGCACCGTTCTTATTTCCGCTGATCCTCGCGGTGGTGGGATAAATTGTGATTTAAATCACATTTTTTAATGCAACAAATCAAAGTTGCATAAACAATGAGATATTCGTCACATATGAGACTGCTGGACGCCCGTACACTGGCTTCCCATTACATTGTTATGAGGCAACGCTATGCACTCACGTTTTCAAGCTGCTTTGACGACTCTGGCAGCAGACCTGCAGGCGGCCATCGCCCCGATGCTCGCCGACCCGCACTTCCCGGCGCTGCTCGAAGCCGATCAGGTGGCGACGCTGCAGCAGGCGACAGGTCTGGACGAAGACGCGCTGGCCTTTGCGCTACTGCCGCTTGCTGCCGCCTGCGCGCGCGCCGACCTTTCTCATTTTAACGTCGGGGCGATCGCCCGCGGCGTCAGCGGCCGCTGGTACTTTGGCGGCAATATGGAATTTCTCGGGGCGACCATGCAGCAGACCGTTCACGCCGAGCAGAGCGCCATCAGCCACGCCTGGCTGCGCGGCGAGACCTCCCTGCGCGCTATTACGGTGAACTACACGCCGTGCGGCCATTGCCGTCAGTTTATGAACGAACTGAACAGCGGACTGGCGCTGCGCATTCATCTGCCGGGCCGCGAAGCGCATGCCCTGGAGCACTATCTGCCGGACGCCTTTGGTCCGAAAGATCTGGAGATCAAAACCCTGCTGATGGATGCACAGGACCATGGCTTCCCGGTGAGCGGCGATGCCCTGACCCAGGCAGCCATTCAGGCCGCCAACCGCTGCCATGCGCCCTACAGCCACTCGCCCTCCGGCGTGGCGCTGGAGCTGAAAGACGGCACCATTTTCAGCGGCAGCTATGCGGAAAACGCAGCGTTCAATCCGACGCTGCCGCCGCTGCAGGGGGCGCTGAATCTCCTGAGCCTCAACGGCTATGATTATCCCGCTATCCAGCGGGCAATCCTCGCGGAGAAAGCCGACGCGGCGCTGATCCAGTGGGATGCTACCGTCGCCACCCTGAAGGCGCTGGGCTGCCAGAATATCGAGCGCGTCCTGTTAGGTTGATCAGCCTGAGCAGATTGCCGGATTACGGTTTCGCCTTATCCGGCCGACCTGTTATACCGTGATGTTGTCGGGTGGCACTACGCTTACCCGACCTACGGTTCGCGCCATGGCGAGCTGAAGATCTCTATGCCGGGTGTCGGCTCACGCCTTACCCGACCTGCGTTCGGCGATCTGTCTATATTGCTGAAAATCCCCGCAATCAAACGCGGGTTTCTTGCGCTTACCCGGCGGGTAAAGTAGCCTGAAGACTCCGTTGTCTATTATTGAGCCAAGTTCATGTTAAAGCGTGTGTTCTACAGCCTGTTAGTCCTGCTCGGCCTGCTGCTGTTGACCGTGCTGGGCCTTGACCGCTGGATGAGCTGGAAAACCGCGCCCTATATCTATGATGAGCTGCAGGACCTGCCCTACCGTCAGGTCGGCGTGGTGCTGGGCACCGCCAAATATTACCGCACCGGCGTCATCAATCAGTATTACCGCTACCGCATCCAGGGCGCGCTGAACGCCTACAACAGCGGCAAGGTCAACTATCTGCTGCTGAGCGGCGATAATGCTCTGCAAAGCTACAATGAACCGATGACCATGCGTCGGGACCTGATTAAAGGCGGCGTCGATCCTGCCGATATCGTGCTGGACTATGCCGGCTTCCGTACGCTCGACTCGATTGTCCGCACCCGCAAAGTGTTCGATACCAACGACTTCATTATCATCACCCAGCGCTTCCACTGCGAACGGGCGCTGTTTATCGCCCTGCATATGGGGATCCAGGCCCAGTGCTACGCGGTGCCGTCGCCGAAGGATATGTGGAGCGTGCGGCTGCGCGAGTTCGGCGCCCGCTTTGGCGCGCTGGCGGACCTCTATATCTTCAAACGGGAACCGCGCTTTCTCGGCCCTCTCATCCCGATTCCGGCTCAACAGCATGACGTACCGGATGACGCCCAGTCCTACCCGGCAGTCACTCCGGAGCAGCTGCTGGAACTGCAGAAAAACACAAAACCCGCCAATGAGTGATATAAGATGCATTAATCATGCGATGCCAAAACAATGCGTATTATAAGTAACGTTAATTGCATGAATGCTCTTTAATGAGTAATATTTCACTCATCATCCTTTTTGGAGGGCGAGATGGAAACATTAACGGTACAAGCCTTTCTCAATGCGGAGTGGCAAGACATTGCGTTGATAAAATTCCCCGGTAGTGAGCAAGGGGACTGGTTTACAACACAAATCGACTATCTTACCGATTACGCCATCGACTTTCTGGAACGCGATGACTATCACGCCGTGTCGCTCAACCATCCCGTTTCGCTTTATTTTGAGGATCACGGAAATCCTGGATGGTTAAGATTTATAGACGATATCATTCCAGGCGGCGCCAGCCGACGTTACTGGGTTAACTTTTTAGATATCAGTGAACTTCCTCAGGGCCAGCAGAATTTCATCTTGCTCAAATTCGGCACGATGTCGCCAGTGGGAAATTTACGCATTAAAGACTCGGTGCCGGACTGGGATAGTCTGGCAAGCAGTAAAACGTTCTCTGTCACTGATGTCATGAATCGTGCCAGTGATTTTCTCGACTATGACCAGGAACGAGGAGCCGCAGCAGGAGGGGCTACATTATCCCTCTCTCTGGTTGCCGCGATTTGATATCAGAAGAGACGGTGATGGCCGGATAATGAGATTGGGAATGGAGTCAGTCTATTCTCTGTTACAAAAAGCGCCAGCGACGATACTTGATCATGAAACCACGCTGCGGATCCTAATCGAAAAGATCACATCCAGTAATATGGTAAGAGTACAGAATTATCGCTTTGATGTTCAAGGATTTATCATCGATTGGGTACGTCGAGACTTATTAAACATTATTTTTGGCAATAGTGATAACCATGGACGTAATACTGCATTTATGAAAGCAGATAATGAAATTATCCTTGCGCCAATCTACGATTTTGCACCAATGAAAGCCGACCCGGAAGGTATACCGCGCACGATGAAGTGGTCATTAGCCTGCGAATCAGGAGGCGAATATAACTTTGGCGCCATCGCACAAGCTTTGGCTGAATGGATCACCCCTGACACATTGCTTAATGCTTTAAGTGAAACCGCATCTCAACTCGTTGATTTACCATCCCGTCTTAAAGTACGCGGCGTTCCTGTTCAGATTCTGGAAATGCCATCAATTGGTTTTAAATTTATACCTGACAAACTCGCTCGCTGGGGGCTGTTATGAAGACCCTGAATAAAAAAGAAACAGAAATCCAAAATACCTTAGCCCGGCTGCGGGCGGATAACCCACCATCCCTACCCGCCACCGGGGTAACGGCTGCGGAAAAAAAAGCTCGTTCAGAGATAAGCAGACAACGCGTCTCGGCTGGTTTAAAAAAAGTCAAAACGGTCGATCGTCAGGCGGTCATTCACGCCATTATCCATGACATCATGCTAGGCGCCATCAGCCAGGGAGAGGCCCTGAAAAAACTGAGAGTAGAAGTTCTGGGTTTACGCCAGGATGAATATGCCCGGCTAGTGGATGTCTCTCGTAAGACCTTATCTGATGTGGAAAATGATAAAGGCAATTATTCTGCCGAGATCATTAATAAAATCTATAAGCCGTTTGGCCTTGAAACAGGACTCGTCCCTATTTCTAAAACACTTATTTCTTCTCTATTTAAATAGTAAAAACCCGCGCCAGGCGCGGGTTTTTGATGCGTTCAATCTTATTTCTTACGGGCGTATTTCAGGGAGTCCAGCGCCACGGCGAAGATAATAATCGCCCCCTTAATAATGTACTGCCAGTAAGGGTTGACGCCGATATAGGTCAGGCCGTAGTTGATGACGGTGAAGATAATCACCCCGGTCACCACGCCGAATACGGTCCCTACCCCGCCGCTGAACGAAACGCCGCCCACCACGCAGGCGGCGATGGCGTCCAGTTCGTACATAAAGCCGAGGTTATTGGTCGCCGAGCCGATACGCCCGGCTTCCAGCAGGCCGCCGAAGGCGTAAAACACGCCGGAGAGGGCATAGATCATCAGCAGGTTCAACGCCACGTTAACCCCGGAGACTTTCGCCGCTTCCGGGTTACCGCCGATAGCGAAGATGTTTTTACCAAAGCGCGTCTTGTTCCACAGGATCCAGACAAAGAAGACGGCAATCAGCGCGTAGAAGGTAATGTAGGACAGGCGGAACGAGCCCAGCGCCACAAACCCCTGGGCAAAATGGGAGAAGTGGCTGTCAAAACCGGAGATCGGCGACGCGCCCACGAAGTCGTAGTACAGCGAGTTAATGCCGTACACGATGATCATAGTGCCGAGGGTGGTAATAAACGGCGTCACGTTCAGGTAGGCGATGACGATCCCGTTAATCAGGCCGATGACCGCCCCGATGGCGCACACCAGCAGGATCACCAACGGGATCGGCATGGTCGCCATATCCGGGAACACCTTGTTGGCATTATCCACCGCCTGCAGCATGGTGGCGGCAATCACCGCCGCCAGTCCCACCTGACGGCCGGCGGAGAGGTCGGTCCCCTGCGTGACGATAAGTCCGGCCACGCCCAGGGCAATAATAATACGCACCGAAGACTGAGTCAGGATATTACTCAGGTTGAGCAGACTTAAAAATGTCGGATCCTGGAAAATAATAATGGCCAACAGGACCAGAAGGACGACATATATCCCACCCTCTTTCAGGTAAGTGAGAAAACTCTTTTTATTTAACGCACTCATGTGAAGCCCCTGATCTTAAAGGTGCAATGACGCAAGACGCAGTATTTCGTTTTGCGTGGTGGTTTTAGTCTCTACAATGCCCGCGACAAGGCCATTGCTCATCACCAGAATGCGGTCGGTAATCCCCAGCAGTTCCGGCATTTCGGAAGAAATAATAATGATCCCTTTGTCTTTTTTAGCCAGCTCGGCAATCAGCTGGTAGATCTCGAATTTGGCGCCGACGTCGATACCGCGCGTTGGCTCATCCAGCATCAGGATCTCCGGCTGGGTCAGCAGCCAGCGGCCTATAATGACCTTTTGCTGGTTACCACCGGAAAGCGAACCGATCTGCGTATGCTGGCCGGGGGTTTTAACGCGCATCGAGTCAATAACCCACTGGGTGTCGCTCTTCATTCGCGAGTTATCCAGCAAGCCGATGCTGTTTTTATATTTCTTAATATTGGAGATCAGCGAGTTAAAACCGATATCCAGATAGGCATAAATCCCGGTGGAGCGCCGCTCCTCGGTCACCAGTGCAAAACCGTGGTTAATCGCCTCGTTGGCGCTGTGGTTGTTGATCTTCTTACCGTGCAGGGTGATGGTGCCGCTGGCCTTCTCACGGATCCCGAACAGGGTCTCCACGATGTCGGTGCGTTTAGCGCCTACCAGGCCGGCGATACCGAGAATTTCGCCCTTATGCAGATCAAAGGAGACATCGCGAATGGAGGGTTGACGCAGCGAGGTGAGATTGCGCACCTGGAGGATCACTTCTCCCGGGGTATTTTCGCGATCCGGAAAACGCTGGTTGAGCGAGCGCCCGACCATCATGGCGATAATCTTGTCCATATCCAGCCCTTCCAGCGGCTGGGTGGCGATCCACTGGCCGTCGCGCAGGATGGTTATTTCATCGCACAGCTGGAAAATTTCTTCCATTTTATGCGAGATATAGACGATACCGCAGCCGCGATCTTTCAGCTTGCGGATGATCTTAAACAGATGGTTGACCTCTTTTTCCGTCAGCGATGACGTCGGCTCGTCCATGATGACGATTTTGGCGTCATAGGAAAACGCCTTAGCGATCTCAATCATCTGCATCTGGGATACCGATAAGGTACCGACGCGGGCGCGCGGGTCGATATCAATATCCAGCTCATCAAAAATGGCCTTGGTATCCCGGTACATTTTGTCCTGATCGACAAACATGCCTTTGGTGGGATAGCGTCCGAGCCACATGTTATCCATGACTGAACGCTGTAAAACCAGGTTTAATTCCTGATGCACCATCGATATACCGTTTTCCAGGGCTTCTTTCGCCGAATGGAAATCGATCTCTTTTCCCTGAAAAAGAATGCTACCGGAATCTTTTTGATAGATCCCAAAAAGGCATTTTAATAATGTCGATTTGCCGGCGCCGTTCTCACCCATTAACGCATGAATGGAGTGCGGACGAACCTTCAGGTTGACATTATCAAGAGCCTTGACGCCAGGAAACGATTTGTTGATGTTGGTCATTTCCAACAAATATTCGCCTGACCGTTCGCTATTATTGCTGACCATAGTTATACCTGGCTGCGTTCATGCACGCCCCGTCCGGCGCAATTACGCCAGCAGGAGTCTGGTTCTGTATCAGGAATAATCGGGCGTGGTTAAACCACGCCCGCAACTCACATCACGATTACTTGCCGGTAAACTGGCTCAGGTTGTCTTTATCGACGCCCACGTACGGTACGCGAACAATCTTGTTGTCAATTTTCCAGTTGGTGCCCGCCGCGGCTTCTTTACCTTCCGCGAGGTTTTTCGCCAGATCGAAGGTCGCTTTCGCCTGGTTGTTGGCATCGTTCAGCACGGTACCGGCCATCGCGCCGGATTTCACCAGCGCCAGCGCTTCTGGCAGGGCATCGACGCCAAACACCGGAATGCTGCTCTTGTTGTGCGCTTTCAGCGCTTCAACCGCGCCCATCGCCATGGCATCGTTGTTCGCGATCACTACTTCAATCTTGTTCGCATTCGGGCCGGAGAGCCAGGCGTCCATTTTGTCTTTCGCCTGCGCGGTATCCCACATGGCGGTATCCAGTTGCAGCTGCTGGGTCTTCAGACCTTTATCATTCAGCTCTTTGATAACGTAGGTGGTACGCGCTTCCGCATCCGGATGGCCCGGCTCGCCTTTCAGCAGGACGAACTGGATCTGGCCGTCTTTATTCAGATCCCAGTTCGGGTTGGCTTTCCAGTGCTTGGCGATCAGATCGCCCTGAATAATCCCCGACTCTTTCGAATCGGTACCGACGTAATAAGCCTTGTCATAACTATCCAGCGCTTTGCGGGAAGGCTCTTTGTTGAAGAACACCACCGGAATATTCTGCCCGCGCGCTTTTTCAATCACCGTTCCCGCTGCCGCCGGGTCAACCAGGTTAATCGCCAGCGCCTTCACGCCTTTCGCCAACAGCACGTCAATTTGATCGTTTTGTTTCGACTGGTCGTTCTGCGAGTCATTCATCAGCAGCTGGACGTCAGGCGCGGATTTGCCATCTTTTTCAATTGCCTTACGCACCACCGACATAAAGTTGTCGTCATATTTATAAATCGTCACGCCGATACGGGTATCTGCTGCGTGTGCGGCGGCGCCAAATAACAGACCAGCCATTACAGCAGACAGGGTAAACACCTTCTTATTCATGGAATCTCCGGTTTTATTATGCAGGGTCATTATTGTGAAAAAGTGCGGGCGGGGTTTGTTGCATTAGTGTTACCGCACAACGCATTTCACGACGAAAATTCGGTCTTCCGTGTCGGGTAACGCTCCAGAAAGATACGGCTCTAAAACTCGTTTAACGCCTTGTTCCTACTTAAAAAAGTGAGGATAACCCATCACCTCGTGGTTCAGACTGGTAAACGCTGCCATCATAATCAGGCGAATGTTAATATACTGTGAATTTACTCACAAATTGAAAGCGGTTACATCCCATCACCGCTTCAGTTAGTGATCGGCCCCACAGTTTGCCGCTGGGCAACGGAATGACGGCGCACCAGCGTCGGCATAAAGCAGTGCGTTGCCTCGCGATCCAGCTTGCCGGCCGCCCCCAGCAGCGCCAGCTCGGTGGCCAGCTTTGCCATCGACATTACCGGATAGCGCACGGTAGTGAGTTGAGGATCGGTGTAACGGGAAATAGGAATATCATCAAAGCCAATCAGCGACAGATGCTGCGGCACGACAATGCCGTTGTCCTTCAGGGTCGTCAGCGCGCCGGCCGCCATGCTGTCGTTATAGGCAAATACCGCGGTGAGACCGAGATTGCGCCCCAGCAGTTCGACCATCGCCGCCTCGCCGCCCTGCATATCCGGGGAGCCAGAACCGACCCAGCTGTCCGGGGCGATGATGCCCTGCTCCTGCAGCGCTTTGCTCCACCCTTCCCGGCGCATATCGTCATCTTCAATGCCGTGGTTTGAGGAGAGATAGCCGATGCGCTGGTGACCGTGATTGAGCAGCATGCGGGTGGCCATCAGCGCGCCGCTGACGTTGTCGAGCCCGACGCAGCGATGGGCAAAGCCTGGCACAATGCGGTTGATCAGCACCATTCCCGGGATATGTTGCATAAAGTCGCTCAGTTCATCATCGCTGAGCGCTTTCGAATGGACAATCAGCGCCGAGCAGCGCTGGCGGATCAGCACCTCGATGGCGTGGCGCTCTTTTTCCGCCTCGTGATAGCTGTTGCCGATCAGCACATACTTCTGATGCTGCTGGGCGACGGTATCCACCGCTTTCACCAGCGCGCCGAAGAAGGCGTCGGAGACGTCCATCACCACCACGCCGATGGTATCGCTCACCTGGGTGGCCAGCGCCTGGGCGTTGGCGTTGGGTCGGTAGCCCAGTTGGGTCACCGCTTTCATCACGGCGTCGCGCGTATCCGGACTCACCAGCGCGCTGTTGTTCAGCACCCGCGACACGGTGGCCACGGATACACCCGCCTGGCGGGCGACATCACGAATGGTGATCATACTCAGCGACCTTAAGAGAATTACAGCACGTCACATTCACCTCCTGTGCTCAGCAAGGAGGCTATTCTGGCAGCGACCCGCGGTCCGCTACGTGAGTGAGGTCACACGGCTGGAAACGTTTACATCCGTTTTGTTAATGATTGTGATCGAGATCGTTATCTGGATGTGTCTTTCAATGATGTGCCTGACGCACGCAGGGTT
The DNA here is from genome assembly GCF_033100215.1 of Klebsiella sp. w6. NCBI lineage: Bacteria > Pseudomonadati > Pseudomonadota > Gammaproteobacteria > Enterobacterales > Enterobacteriaceae > Klebsiella > Klebsiella sp. w6. The sequence goes on along the minus strand of NZ_CP136907.1, from coordinate 1,611,093 downwards.
AACTGACGCCACAGCCATTCCACCGGCCCCTGGCGGAAGCGGCGCAGCCACAGCGATGAGACAAGGAGGTTAACGGCCCAGATGGGGGGAACAAAGGCCAGCAGCTGCAGACGATCGAAGCGCATAAACAGCCCGAGATGATAAAACAGGGTGGTGCAGATCAGGGTCTGCAACAGGTAGTTGGTCAGCGCCATGCGTCCGACGCAGGCGATAGCGCCCACCAGGCGGAAACGGCACAGCTGCGGCCAGTAGCCCCAGGCCAGCGAGGCATAGCCGATCGCCTGTAAGGGGGCGCTCAGTTCGCGCGGCGCCTGCAGCAAAAACGCGCACCAGCGATAGTCCCAGGCCAGATACCACTGGGCGAATATTGCCGGCAGATTTACCGCCATGCCGGCAACCACCAGCAGGGCACCCGTGCGCCGGTAGTGACGCAGACTGAACTGCCCTTTGAGCCAGCCGCTGCGCATTAGCGCCGCGCCCATCAGCATCATCCCCGCCAGCTGCCAGCCATACTGGGCGCCCAGCGCCAGCAGATTGTCCGATAGCATATCCGCCCGGTTGCTGACCGCCTCCATGCCGCCGTGCAGCTTCCAGTACTGCTCATACTGCAGGTTCGCCGCATCCGGCACCCAGGAGCGATTCGCCGCCGTCCCGGAGATGACTCCCAGCAGGACCAGCACCGCAATGCCGATGAGGTAGAGCACCACCCCGGTATTGAACAGCGATTTGACATGGTGCGCCTCACGCACCATGCGCCAGCTCACCAGCCCCACCAGGGCGTAGGCCAGCAGAATGTCGCCATCCCAGAAAAAAAGACCGTGAATGAAACCGAGCAGCGCCAGCAGCGTCAGCCGCGACTGGATCCAGCGCTTCCCTCGCGGGAGCAATAGCTGCAGACCGGCGCCAAACAGCAACGCGAACAGGGTGAGAAACTTCACCTGCGCCAGCAGGTCGAGGAGTGCCCACGTCCAGGCATCGCTGAGGGTCGCGCTTCCTGACCAGGCGGGATTGAGGTAAGCGGCCTTCGGCAAGCCGAAGGCGCTGATATTGAGAAGCAGGATACCGAGGATGGCGACGCCGCGGACAAAGTCCAGCGTGACATTTCTCTCCATGTACCCTGCTCCGTTTTAGTTGTGGTGACGTACTGCGCGCAGGAATTCCTGGCGGGTATTCTGGCTGGATTTAAACAGGCCGCCGAGAGAGGTGGTGGTGGTGGCGCTGGTCGCATCGCGAATGCCGCGCGCCTTCACGCAGTAATGCACCGCGTCAATGGATACCGCCACGTTGCTGGTGCCGAGCAGCGTCTGCAGCGCGATCAGGATCTGCTGGGTCAGACGCTCCTGGACCTGCGGACGCTGAGCGAAAAACTGCACGATGCGGTTGATTTTCGACAGGCCGATCACCGCATCTTTCGGGATATAGGCTACTGTCGCTTTACCATCGATGGTGACGAAATGGTGTTCGCAGGTGCTGGTCAGGGTGATATCGCGCACGGTCACCATTTCATCAACCTTCATTTTGTTTTCAATGACGGTGATTTTCGGGAAGCGGGAGTAATCCAGCCCGGAGAAGATCTCATCGACATACATTTTGGCGATGCGATGCGGGGTCTCCATCAGACTGTCATCACTCAGATCCAGATTCAGCAGTTGCATAATCTCGGTCATATGACCGGTAATCAAACGCTTGCGTGTTTCGTTATCAATTTCTTGTACTGGCGCACGCATCGGCGTCTCCAGCCCACGAGCGACCAGCGCTTCATGAACGAGGACGGCTTCTTTACTCAGTGATGACATTTGGGTTTCTCCTGCAGGTGTGGCGCTCTTTGCTTTTTCTGGGGGCAAAGTTTGTATTCATTGTGCGTGAGGTGGCGCACAGAATCCAGTAGCCGTAACGATAATTATTGAAATTGGCGCTGCCTTTTATTAGGGCCTGAAGCCGCGCCTCAGGCGCGGCGCCAAATCCTTATCGCCGAATCCGGAATGATCTAACCGCTGTACGCATCCATAAGCGCCATCGCTACACCGGCATGTTGGCTATAAGTTGCATTAATGATGCAGTAAGTTCTCAAAAGGAGAAAGTGAAAGTTACTCACCGGCTAATGAAATATCTGTATTATGAACGTTTACGCGCCCCCCCCTTTCGAGGAGCCTTGCATGGAACTGCTTGAAGAGCATCGCTGTTTTGACGGTCGGCAACAACGCTGGCGTCATCACTCCCCTGTCCTGAACTGCGCCATGACGTTCAGCATTTTTTTACCGCCTGAGCGCGAAACGCCGCCGCCGGTACTGTACTGGCTGTCCGGGCTAACCTGTAACGACGAAAACTTTACCACCAAGGCGGGCGCCCAGCGCATTGCCGCTGAGCTGGGCATCGCGCTGGTGATGCCGGATACCAGCCCGCGCGGTGATGAGGTCGCCAACGATGATGGATACGATCTGGGGCAAGGAGCCGGCTTCTACCTGAATGCCACCGAGGCGCCGTGGGCGGCGCACTATCGGATGTATGATTATCTGCGCGATGAACTGCCCGCGCTGATCCGTAGCGAGTTTAGCGTCGGCGAACGCTGCGCCATCAGCGGCCATTCGATGGGCGGTCACGGCGCGCTGGTAATGGCGCTCAAAAATCCGGGCCGCTACGCCAGCGTCTCCGCCTTCGCGCCGATCGTCAATCCCGGCCAGGTGCCGTGGGGCAAGAAAGCGTTTACCGCCTATCTGGGCGCGGATGAATCGACATGGCAGTCGTGGGACAGCTGCGCGCTGATGCAGGCCAGCCAGCCGGCTGACGCCGTGCCGACGCTGATCGACCAGGGCGATAACGATCCGTTCCTCGCCGGGCAATTACAGCCGGCCGTACTGGCGGAAACCGCCCGCCAGAAGGCCTGGCCGTTAACGCTGCGTATCCAGCCTGGCTACGACCACAGCTATTACTTCATTGCCTCGTTTATTGAAGACCATCTGCGCTTCCATGCGCAGCATCTCTTTGCCTAAACGCCACTGCGCCGCGAAGCAGCTTCGCGGCGCATGCTCAGGCCCGCAGGCCACGTTTTAGTGCCGACGATCAGAAGCGATAATCCACCGCCATAAAGTAGCGACGGCCCTCTTCGGTATAGCTGTAGTCGTCCCGGCTCAGATCTTTATCACCCACGTTCTGCACCCCGGAGCGCAGTTTCACGTTTTTGGTCACCTGCCATGCCGCGCCAACGTCAAACAGGGTGTAGCCGCCCGGCGTTTTGCCGGTGGCGCTTACCGCGCGTTGCTGGCCGGTATAGTTGGCCGTCACGTAGAAGGACCAGTCGTCCAGCGGTTTCCAGTCAAGCGTGCCGTTGGCGGTATGGAACGGCAGCGTCTGCAGCGGTTTGTCGCCGCCATTGCTCAGATCGCGGCCATCGTTATAGGTGTAGTTCATCGTCAGCTTCCACTCATCGCCAAACGGGATCTTCACCTCCGTCTCCACCCCTTTGATGCGGGCTTTGTTGACGTTGAAATAGCGGAAGATCGGCACGCGCTTGCCGTTGACGGTTTTCCAGCCGACAAAGTTCGGGTAGCCCGGCGCTTCGCTGGCGCTGGAGGTGCGCAGAACATCGATCATATCGTCGACATTATTCTGGAAGGTGGTGATGCTGCCTTCAACATCCTGCAGCCAGCCCTCTTCCCCACGGTAGTAGAGACCGAGCTCGAAACTTTCACTGGTTTCCGGTTTCAGGTCCGGGTTACCGATGATGCTGCACGACCCGCGGCAGGAGTTGGTGGTCCAGTCGGGGTTAAGCTGCAGCAGCGACGGGGCTTTAAACGCCGTCGCCCAGCCGCCTTTGACGGTGACGGTATCGGTGGCGTTATACACCAGATAGGCGCGTGGGCTCCAGTGATCGCCATAGGTCTGATGGTCGTCCATACGAATGCCGGTGGTCAGCGCCAGCGGCTCGATGATGCGCCATTCGTCTTCGATAAACAGGGCGTACTGACTGGCGGAGGTCGACTGGCCGCCACTGCTCAGGTTGACCGGATCTTTGAGTTTATCGTGGCGCCATTCGCCGCCGAAGGTCACCAGCTGGTTAATCATGTCCAGCGGCAGGACATACTTGCCGTCGATGGCATTGCTTTCCGAGGTGATGGTCCCGTTCTGCCCCGGATTTTTGTTATCCACCTTTTCGCCGTAGAACTTGAGCTCGCTGTTGCCCATATCCCAGCGGCCATTATGGCTCAGGGAGTAGTTCTCACGCTCAAGGCGGTTGCGGTCAAGGGAATCGGAATCACGATCCTGACGGTCAAAGCCATAGCCCGCCGTAAAATCATGGTTTTCGCCCGGCGTCCAGGCGAATTCAACATTGCCATCGCGGCTGGTGAAGCCCTCGATGCGCGGCGTCTCGCCGGTGGCGCTGCTGGAAGACTGCGGATCGTCCTTGGCGCGTTTTGCCAGGCTGCCGTAGGCCTTCATCCCGAGCACGCCGTCGATCAGCGGACCGCTGGTGAAGAACTGACCGTTCCAGGTATCGCCGCGATCGCGGTGTTCCTGAATGGTGGTATCGGCGCTCAGCGTCCCGGTCCATTTCTGGCCGATTTTTTTGGTAATAATGTTGACCACGCCGCCGAGCGCATCGGAACCGTAAAGGGAGGACATCGGGCCGCGCACCACCTCGATACGTTCGATGGCATCCACCGGGATCCAGTTCAGGTCGAAGTCATTGTGGCGGAAGACGGCGTTGCGGGAGTTGACGCGTTTCCCGTCGACGAGGATCAGGGTATAGCTGCTGCTCAGACCGCGAATGCTGACGCCCTTGCGGTTATCTCCTTCGTTAGTGAGCTGGACCCCAGGGACATCGCGCAGTACGTCTTTCAGGTTCTGGACGGGCTTACGTTGTAAATCCTGCTGGGTGATGACGCTGATGCTCGCCGGCGCGTCTTTGACGCTCTGTTCAGTGGCCGAGGCGGTCACCACCAGCGTTTCTTCATTTACATCGGCGAGAGCCGGAAACGCCAATGATACGACGGACGCAGACAATCCCGCCCGGATAAAAGGGTTTAACCTGAACATTCCAAATCTCCATGAGGTGTACAACCAAACAAACAAAAAGGTGCTGCTCACACGCGCTGGCGGCCTGTCGCTCTGTCGGCGACATGCTCGCGCTGTTTTCTCGTCGATGTGGCTGGTCGCCCGATGTCAGTCTGACCCAATGGCAGAGACGGGGAGTGGCTTCATCCGTAATGCGCGAAAATGATAAAGATAATGATTACGATTATCAATATAATTATGAAGAATTGTGTCAAGCTGTAACCGTGCGGACATAAAAAAAGCCCTCTTTTCAGAGGGCTTTTATCGCACAATTGCGAAGATTAACGCTTAAAGCGGTCCGGGAAGGTCATTTCGCTGTAGCGAACAAAGCGGGTGCCTTTCGCCAGCTTGTAACCAAACCAGATGACGAGGAACAGCGGAATACCGATGTAGGTCGCCGCCACGCCGCCCCAGTCAATGGTGTCCTTGAGGAACGCTTCGTAGTTCTGTCCGAGGGTGATGATCAGGCACAGCACGAAGGCGAAGATCGGCCCCAGCGGGAAGAACCCGGAACGATACGGCAGATTATTAATATCGTTACCCTGCATGACGTAGCCGCGACGGAAACGATAGTGGCTGATCGCAATACCCAGCCAGGCGATAAAGCCGGTCATCCCGGAGGTGTTCAGCAGCCACAGGTACACCGTCTGGTTGCCGAACATGGACGTCAGGAAGCACAGCGCCGCGATAACAGTGGTCGCGTACAGCGCGTTGCGCGGCACGCCGCCACGCGACAGCTTCGAGAAAATACGCGGCGCTTTGCCGTCGCAGGCCAGGGTGTACAGCATACGCGTGGAAGCGTACATCCCGGAGTTACCGGCCGACAGAACGGCAGTCAGGATAACCGCGTTCATGATCGCCGCCGCCGACAGCAGACCAGCATGCTGGAAGACCAGCGTGAACGGGCTGACGGAGATATCCTTCACGTCGTTGCGCAGCAGGCTCGGGTCGGTGTACGGAATGATCAGGCTGATAATCAGAATGGCGAAAACGTAGAACAGCAGGATACGCCAGAAGACCTGGCGCACCGCGCGCGGGATGTTCTTCTCCGGATCCTCAGACTCACCGGCCGCGATGCCGATAAGCTCAGTGCCCTGGAAGGAGAAGCCGACAATCATCGCCACGCCGATCATCGCCGAGAAACCACCGGCGAATGGCGCATCAGCGATCCCCCAGTTGCTCCAGCCAGTGGGCTGCGACCCTTTGAAGATGCCGACAATCATCATCACGCCGACAATAATAAAGATAATGACGGTGGCGACTTTGATCAGCGAGAACCAGTATTCCGCCTCGCCAAAGCCGCGCACCGAGATCCAGTTCAGCAGGAACATAATGCCAAGGAACAAGGCACTCCAGATCCAGCCCGGGGTATCAGGGAACCAGTAGCTCATCACCAGTTGCGAAGCCACGAGGTCAACGGCGATCGTCACCGCCCAGTTGTACCAGTAGTTCCAGCCCAGCGCGAAGCCGAAGCCTTCTTCAACATAATTCTGGCCGTAGGTGGCGAAGGAACCGGACACCGGCATAAACGCCGCCAGCTCGCCCAGGCTGGTCATCAGGAAATAGACCATCAAACCGATCAGAATATAAGACAGCAGCGCCCCGCCGGGACCTGCTTGCGAAATGGTTGCGCCAGAGGCAACAAAAAGACCCGTACCGATGGAACCGCCAATGGCGATCATGGTCAAGTGGCGCGCCTTCAGTTCACGACGTAGCGTGGGCGCTTCTGTGGTTTTAGTTTCCGAAACCATGTGATAATGCTATCCATCCAAAAAATGAGGCGCGATTGTAGCAGACGATCGGGGTTCCATCCGGTACAAATGCAAAGTTATAAGAGAGCTTCATGATCGCCCGCAAATTATTAGTAAAGCACTAACCTGCGGAATTGCCAGCGAATTCCTCCCGTTATGAGGCGTAAAAACCGGGTGCTACACCTGGCAATATTGCAGAAAACGTTGTAATGCTTTGGAAATATGCTTCTGCCGATGATGGATCCGCCACAGCGTGCGCGTCAGCCGGGGCAATGGCACTTTCAGCTCCGCCAGCGTGCCCGAGGCCAGCTGTTCGGCAATCACCCGGCGCGATAAACAGCTGATGCCCAGGCCATGCCGGACGGCGTGCTTGATCGCCTCCGAATTGCCCAGCTCCATGCCCATATGAAACGCCGGCAGATGCGACAGCAGTACATAATCGACAATCTCCCGGGTACCGGACCCATGCTCGCGCAGGATCCACGGCGCCTCAGCCAGTTGCTGCAGGGTCACCTCCCCCGCCAGCAGCGGCGAATCAGGCGCAGCAAACACCACCAGCTCATCTTCCAGCCACGGCTCGGCAATGATGTCGGCGGCATGGCACGGCCCCTCAATCAGACCGAAATCCACCCGCAGGTCGGCGACGGCGTTGATCACATCCAGGCTGTTGCCGACGCTCAATTCCACCGGCAGTTCCGGGAAGTCATGGCGATAACGGGCGATGATCTCCGGCATAATATAGTTGCCGATGGTGCTGCTGGCGTAGACCCGGATCGCCCCGTTATCGCCGCGAAACAGCTGTTCGATCTCCAGCGCCCGCTCCAGCAGCGCCAGCGCACGCGGGTACAGCAGCCGTCCGTGCTCATTCACCACCAGTCGTTTACCGACGCGGTCAAACAGCTGCACGCCGAGCTGCCCTTCCAGATCGGTCAGCGCGGCGCTGACCGCAGATTGCGAAAGCGCCAGCATCTGTGACGCCTGAGTGGTTGACCCACTCTTATGGACTTCGGCGAACACTTCCAACTGCCGCAGCGTAATATGCATAACCCACCCGTTTAGTAATCCAACCTGAATAACCTTCCTTACTATGGTGACACAAATCGAGGCGGCTGAAGGAAGGAAAATCCGCTTATGTCACAAAATCATCGTCTTGCCGGGAAACCACCCCGCTTTCGCCGCATCGCTCCCCTGCCCCCCCTTGTCAGCGACGATGCGGTCCTTAACCACTTATTACGATTGATTATAAACATATAATCAATTTTATATTTAACCGCGCGCGGCGTAACCTTTAGGCAGACAAAGGAGAAGGTTATGACAGCACTCACTTTACCCACCAAACATCGTTCCCTGTGGCATTTTGTCCCAGGCCTGGCGCTGACCGCCGCGCTGACCGGCGCCGCCCTGTGGGCCGGGAGTTTCCCGGCCATCGCCGGCGCAGGCTTTAGCGCCCTGACCCTCGCTATCCTGTTCGGGATGGTCGTCGGCAACACGGTCTACCCGAAAATCTGGCAGCCCTGCGACGGCGGGGTGATCTTCGCCAAGCAGCACCTGCTGCGCCTGGGGATCATCCTCTACGGCTTCCGCCTGACGTTCGCCCAGATTGCCGACGTCGGCGTGAGCGGTATTTTGATTGACGTTCTGACGCTCTCCAGTACCTTTTTCATCGCCTGCTTCCTTGGCCAGAAAGTGTTTGGTCTCGACAAACACACCAGTTGGCTGATCGGCGCCGGCAGCAGCATCTGCGGCGCGGCGGCTGTGCTCGCCACCGAACCGGTGGTCAAAGCCGAAGCCAGTAAAGTGACGGTCGCCGTCGCCACGGTGGTTATCTTCGGTACCATCGCCATCTTCCTCTACCCGGCGATGTACCCGCTGCTGGCGCACTGGTTTACTCCGGAGACCTACGGGATCTATATGGGTTCCACCATGCATGAAGTGGCGCAGGTGGTTGCCGCCGGCCATGCGGTCAGCCCGGACGCCGAGAACGCGGCGGTTATCGCCAAAATGCTGCGCGTCATGATGCTGGCTCCGTTCCTGCTGTTCCTGGCGGCGCGTGTTAAACAGCTGACCCCGGCAGGCAACGGCGAGAAAAGCAAAATCACCATTCCATGGTTCGCGATTATGTTCATCCTGGTGGCGGTGTTTAACTCCTTCCATCTGCTGCCGAAAGCCGTGGTGGATATGCTGGTGACGCTGGATACCGTTCTGCTGGCGATGGCAATGGCCGCCCTCGGGGTTACCACTCACGTCAGCGCGCTGAAAAAAGCCGGGGCGAAACCGCTGCTGATGGCGCTGATGCTGTTCGTCTGGTTGATTGTCGGCGGCGGGGCTATTAACGTCGCTATCCACAGCCTGATGGCATAAAGCACTACATCTTTCTCCAGTTAAGCCGCTATCATTACCCACCCCCCAGCGGCTTTAACTGGAGTTTTTTTATGAAATACGTAGGAGCGCACGTGAGCGCCTCAGGTGGACTGGCCAATGCCGCCATTCGCGCCGCCGAAATCGAAGCAACCGCCTTCGCCCTCTTCACCAAAAACCAGCGCCAGTGGCGCGCCGCGCCGCTCAGCGACGAAACCATCGCCGAATTCAAAGCCGCCTGCGAAAAGTATCACTTTGGCCCCGGGCAGATCCTGCCGCACGACAGCTACCTGATTAACCTCGGCCATCCGGTGGAAGAGGCGCTGGAAAAATCCCGTGATGCCTTCATTGATGAGATGACCCGCTGCCAGCAGCTGGGGCTGACGCTGCTCAACTTCCACCCCGGCAGTCATCTGCAGCAGATCCCGGAGGAGGCGTGCCTGGCGCGCATCGCCGAATCGATCAATATCGCGCTGGCGAAGACCGAAGGCGTTACTGCGGTTATCGAAAATACCGCCGGCCAGGGCAGCAACCTCGGCTTTAAGTTCGAGCACCTCGCGGCGATTATCGACGGCGTGGAAGATAAATCCCGCGTCGGCGTCTGCATCGATACCTGCCACGCGTTCGCTGCCGGCTATGACCTGCGCAGCGCCGAAGCCTGCGAGAAGACCTTTGCCGACTTCGAGCGTATCGTCGGCTTCCAGTATCTGCGCGGCATGCACCTGAATGATGCCAAGAGTACGTTTGGCAGCCGCGTTGACCGTCACCATAGCCTTGGCGAAGGCAACATTGGCCACGACTGCTTCCGCTGGATCATGCAGGACAGCCGCTTCGACGGCATTCCACTGATTCTGGAAACCATCAACCCGGATATCTGGGCGGAAGAGATTGCCTGGCTGCGGGCGCAGCAGATCGCCGAAGTGGCGTAAAACAGAGACAAAAAAAGGGCCGAACAATCGGCCCTTTTTTATTACGGTAAGATTATGCCGCTTTTTCGACGTCCACTACCTGCGCTTCCGGGCGTTTCAGCACCGCGTAGGAGAGGCCCGCCACCAGCGTCCCGGCAACAATCGCCAGCAGGTAGCCCAGCACCGGCGTAATCGCTCCCGGGATCAGCAGGACAAACAGACCGCCGTGCGGCGCCATCAGTTTTGCGCCAATCGCCATCGAGATAGCGCCGGTTACCGCGCCGCCGACGATGCAGCAAGGCAGCACGCGCATCGGGTCACGGGCGGCAAAAGGAATCGCCCCTTCAGAGATAAAGCACAGGCCGAGAACCAGCGCGGCTTTCCCCCCTTCACGCTGCCCTTTGTCGAACTTATTGCGGGCAACCAGCGTCGCGATACCCATCGCCAGCGGAGGCACCATACCGGCCGCCATGATCGCCGCCATCGGCGCGTAGGTCTGGGTACTCAGCAGGCCCACGCCAAAGGCATAAGCCGCTTTATTCACTGGCCCGCCCATGTCGGTACACATCATCGCGCCGAGGATTGCGCCCAGCAGAACCGCGTTCGCGGTGCCCATGGTTTGCAGCCAGTGGGTCAGCCAGGCGAGAATACCGGCTACCGGTTTACCGATCAGGTAGATCATCGCCAGACCCACGATCAGGCTGGAGACCAGCGGAATGATCAGGATTGGCTTCAACGCTTCCATACTCTGCGGCAGTTTCAGCTTCGTGCTGATGGCTTTCGCCACGTAACCGGCAAGGAAACCAGCGATGATCCCGCCGATAAAGCCGGAGCCGCCGCTGACCGCCAGCATACCGCCGATAAGACCCGGGGTCAGGCCCGGACGGTCGGCAATGGAGAAGGCGATAAAGCCTGCCAGCACCGGTACCATCAGCGCGAAGGCCGAGCCGCCGCCGATCTGCATCAGCGCCGCCGCCAGGGTGTCTTTCACTTCAAACGCTTTGATCCCGAAGGCAAAGGAGAGCGCAATACACAGGCCCCCGGCCACCACCATCGGCAGCATGTAGGAGACGCCGGTCAGCAGGTGGCGGTAGGCGCCCGCCGACTCTTTTTTCCCTTCGCCAGCAGCCTGAGGTTTACCGGACGGCTGGTACGGTTTGGCTTCGGCCACCGCTTTATCCAGCTCCTGGGCGGTTTTCTTCAGCGCCAGACCGGTGGTGGTGCGATACATTGGCTTACCGGCGAATTTCGCCAGGTCCACCTCGATATCGGCAGCGACGATCACCAGATCCGCCTCGGCCACCTCTTCCGGGGTGATGGCATTGCCAGCCCCGACGGAGCCGCGGGTTTCCACCTTCACCCACCAGCCGCGTTTTTTGGCTTCGGTTTCGATGGCTTCTGCCGCCATAAAGGTATGAGCAACGCCGGTCGGGCAGGCCGTGACCGCGACAATACGTTTCGGTCCGCCGGTAGCCGCCGGGGCTGCCGCAGCGGCAGGGGCCGCGTACGGCGTTGCGTGACCTTTGGCTTCTCTGAGGAACAGCTCCGGGTGCGCCACGGCGCGATTAATATCGCCAAGGTAGACCTGTTTGCCGTTCAGCGCGCTGTCGGTGGGCAGCGCCGCGCCCAGCACAATCACCAGTTCGGCGTCGTTCGGGTTATCAATCAGTTCAAGGTGCGCTTTAGGCGCTGCCGCTCCCAGCAGGGTTTTCGCCATATAGGCGCGCGCCTGTCCGAGTCCGGCATCAATAATCAGCAGCGTTTTCATTATGCCTCTCCTGCTGTCAATTAAAGGGTTGTAAGTCGACGCGCGCCATCATCGCGGCCAACTGGGTACGGTCGGTAATACCCACGTTGCTCTGGCTGACGGCCAGGGCAGCGACGGCAGTCGCCAGGCGCAGGGTATGCTCGCTGGATTCACGCATCAGCAGGCCGTAAATCAGGCCGCCAACCATCGAATCGCCGGCGCCGACGGTGCTGACCACTTCCACTGAAGGCGGTTTGGCAATCCACTCACCGGAGGCGTTCACCCACAGCGCGCCCTCTTCACCCAGGGAAATCACCACGTGGGCGATACCCTGCTCGCGCAGCGCATGGGCGGCTTCGATAACATCTTTCATCTCCGGCAGCTTACGCCCGGCCCAGATCTCCAGCTCGCGACGGTTCGGTTTCACCAGCCATGGCGCCGCTTTCAGTCCGGCAACCAGCGCTTCGCGGCTGCTGTCGAAAATAATGCATGGGCACTGGCTGCGCAGACGGGTCATCCAGTCGGTGAAGGCCTCCGGGCTGACGCCGGACGGCAGGCTGCCGCTGACGCAGACCATATCGAACTGCCCGAGCCAGCTCAGGGAGTCGTTGACGAAGCGTTCCCAGTCGCCCGGGGTGACTTCAAAGCCGGAGAAGTTGAAATCCGTCACTTCGCCATCTTTTTCCGTCAGCTTAACGTTGATGCGGGTCCGGCCCTGCACCACCTGGAAACGGTTGGCGATCCCCAGCTCGCTGAACAGCTGCTGAAAGCCATCCTGGTTGTCTTTGCCCAGGAAGCCGCCGACGGTGACGTCAATACCGAGATCTTTCAGCACTTTCGCCACGTTGATGCCTTTCCCGGCGGCATGCAGGCCGGTGGTGCGCACCAGGTTCACTTCACCGCGTTCAATCTCCGGGGTGAACCCCACCAGATCGTACGCCGGGTTTAACGTAATCGTTGCTACACGTCTGCTCATTTATGCGCCCTCCCCAAGGCCTGCGGCGATCGCTTCGCCAATCGCATCCAGCGCTTGTTGCGCATCCTCACCCTGCGCGGTGAAACGCAGACGGTGACCTTTTTTCACACCCAGCGCCACGACCTTCATCAGGCTGCGACCGTTGGCCGGCTTGCCGGAACCGTCGAGGTTGGTGACGGTGATGTCGCTGGAGAATTGTTTAATCGTATTGACCAGCATGGTGCCCGGTCGGGCATGCAGGCCGTGCTCATTGCGCACCACGAATTCGGCGCTCAGCACGTCTTCCGCAATGGCATCGTCGCTGGTCAGCAGCGCCAGCACGGTGGCGGCGTCGGCTTTCAGCAAACGGTCAGCTTTCTTGTCCAGCAACAGCTTGCTCAGGCGGTTCAGCACCGCAGTCGGCTGCTCATCGGCCATCGCCACCGTGACCAGCAGGGAAACCGGCTGGTCGTCGCGGGTAAAGGCATTAGCCGCGCGGCTGACTGCCACGGCGCTGCGCAGATTGCCTTCCGCACTGTCGTTCAGCCAGACGCCCTGACCGAGGTTCAGCGGCGTATCGTTGATAGCGTGGCTTACGAATGCCGTGTCAGCGGCACCCACTTCTTTCAGTCGCGCCGCGTTCAGCGCCTGCAGGGTCAGCAGATCGCTGGCCGCCACGTCGAGGCTGAGGGTCTCGTTGTCCAGCTTCAGCGCTTCGCTCTGTTTTTCCCCCATCAGCAGCGCACGCAGCTCTTCCGCGGTGGTGGCGGACTGCAGCTGCGCGGCTACCGCGTCATCGCTTAGCACATGGGTCAGCTGACGCAGCAGGCCAAGGTGTTCATCTGAGCTGGCGGCAATCCCGATCGCCACATAGGCGGTCTGCCCTTCGCCCCAGGTGACGCCCTGCGGGAACTGAAATACCTGGACGCCGGTCTTCAGCACCTGGTCACGGGTGTCCGTCGTGCCGTGCGGGATCGCAATCCCGTTGCCGAGGAAGGTCGAGGTCTGCTGCTCGCGAGCCAGCATACCGTTCACGTAGCCATCAGCCACGTTGCCGGCGCTGACCAGCGCGGCGGCGACCTGCCGGATGGCCTCTTCTTTATTACCGGCCTGCTGGCCGGGATGAATATCCTGCACAGATAACTGGAACATGGTTCTCCTCTCCTGCTGAATTGAATCGTTTCAGCTAACTTGAGAAAAAAGGCGCCATCTGACGGGGAACGGATTGTCGAATGACGCTGAAACGTTTCAAGAATTTTGTACCTTTCTTGCTCAACGCGCAAGGTACGTCAGCGACTTGATTGCAGAACTTAGAGGTACTGCACACTTTTGCTGAAGCCTTTGCTATCGACCACCGCAAATGTCAGCTTTTTGCTGAACCTTATATTTTGAAACGCCTTTTTAATTATTCGTGCCATACTACTGTTTATTTTCAGCCAGCAGGCGTAAACTCCGCGCCGTCTCCTGAAACTACAGAAAACCGAACATGCAAAACCGTAGCGCCGCTCTTCCCCGACGCGGGTTCGATGTAACCTCTTCCGCATTCTTGATCGTCGCCTTTCTGACAGGCATTGCCGGGGCGTTGCAAACCCCAACCCTGAGCCTCTTTTTGACCAACGAAGTGCACGTCCGCCCGGCGATGGTCGGCTTCTTTTTTACTGGTAGCGCCGTCATTGGCATTCTGGTCAGCCAGTTCCTCGCCGGCCGCTCCGACCGCCGGGGCGATCGCAAACAGCTGATTGTCGTCTGCTGCCTGCTGGGGGTGCTGGCCTGCCTGCTGTTTGCCTGGAACCGGAACTACTTCATTTTGCTGTTTATCGGCGTCTTCCTCAGTAGCTTTGGCTCGACCGCCAACCCGCAGATGTTCGCCCTCGCGCGCGAGCACGCCGACAAGACCGGTCGCGAAGCGGTGATGTTCAGCTCCATTTTGCGCGCCCAGGTCTCCCTGGCATGGGTGATTGGTCCCCCGCTGGCCTACGCCCTGGCGATGGGGTTTGGTTTTACCGCAATGTATCTCAGCGCTGCGGCGGCGTTTATCGTCTGCGGGATCATGGTCTGGCTGTTCTTACCCAGCATGCATAAAGCGGCGGCGGTGGCGACGGGCCGGCTGGAAGCCCCGCGCACGCACCGCCGCGATGCGCTGCTGCTGTTTAGCATCTGCACGCTGATGTGGGGCACCAACAGCCTGTACATCATTAATATGCCGCTGTTTATCATTAATGAGCTGCATCTGCCGGAGAAGCTGGCCGGGCTGATGATGGGCACCGCGGCCGGACTGGAAATTCCTACCATGCTGATTGCCGGTTATTATGCCCGGCGCTTTGGTAAACGCTTTCTGATGCGCCTTTCGGCAGTGGCCGGTGTGTTGTTTTACGTGGGCATGTTGACGGTGCATACGCCGGTGCTGCTGCTGGCGATGCAGGTGCTGAACGCCGTCTACATTGGGATCCTCGCCGGGATCGGCATGCTCTATTTCCAGGATCTGATGCCGGGGCAAGCGGGCGCGGCCACTACCCTCTACACCAATACCACCCGCGTCGGCTGGATCATCGCCGGTTCACTGGCGGGGGTAGTAGCGGAGATCTGGAGCTATCACGCGGTGTTCTGGATTGCGCTGGTCATGGGTATCACCGCTCAGGTCTGCCTGTGGCGGATCAGGGACGTGTAGGCAAGACGGCCCGGCCGCGACCGGGCCATCCTGATTAATGATCCAGATAGAGGTAATGCAGCCAGCTGGTCATCCGTAGCAGGACTTTGCGCATAATCGACACATGGGCAAAATAATCGGTATAGACCGCCGCCTGCGCGCTGACCCCGTCCGGTAAATGTTCCACTTCCGGGTGGGGATCGAGGTCGATCAGCACATAGATACCCTCTTTTCCGGCTCCGGCGCTCAGCCCCTGCAGCGCACCGCTGGCCTGATAGCTGCCATCCGGGATCGCCGGCAGCACCCGCGATACCTTACCGCTATAGACGCTGCCCGGCAGACCATTAAACACCACCTCCGCGCTATCCCCGGCCGTCAGACGCAGAACCGAGTTCTGGCGGAATACCGCCACCACCTGGCGCTTTTGCTGGGGAATAAACACCAGCACCGGCTTGAAGGGCAGA
The DNA here is from genome assembly GCF_033100215.1 of Klebsiella sp. w6. Lineage (NCBI taxonomy): Bacteria > Pseudomonadati > Pseudomonadota > Gammaproteobacteria > Enterobacterales > Enterobacteriaceae > Klebsiella > Klebsiella sp. w6. The sequence goes on along the minus strand of NZ_CP136907.1, from coordinate 1,595,211 downwards.
CGTACCGCGGTCATCCCCGGCCGCGCCAATAGCTGGGTAACGTAGCCATCGCTCGGCGCGCGAACCACGGTTTGCGCCAGATTATACTCCGCCTCGAGGATCTGCGATTTCAGACTGGCAATGTTGGCATCAAGCCCGTTATAGCGGCCAGACACCTGCTCTCTGGCGTTTTGTAATTGCGCTTTCGCCGCCTGCAATACCGCCGTCTGGATCTGCACCTGCTGCCTGGCGTGAGTCACATCCTGTTCCGAGAAAGGATTGACCGGCATGGCCGCCCCCTGAGCATAACGCTGGTAGTCACGGGTAACGCGATCGTACTCGGCCTGCGCCTGCTGCACTCTGGCGCTGGCATCGTCGATAGTCGCCTGCTTCGCCCGCAGCGTCGCCTCCCCGGCCGCCAGATCGGCTTTCAGCTTGTTCAGCCGCGCGCGGTAGCGGGTGTCATCGATGCGGAACAGCAGTTCGCCCTTCTTCATTAACACGTTGGTTTTAGTCGTAACCTCAACCACCTCGCCTGAGACCTGAGGCACCATCGGAATAGAAACGACAATTTTTTGCGCCCGCAGCGTATAGGGATGGTTATAGTTCATCGTTAATATTAACGCGCCTACGACCACTATTCCGCCTAATATGGCAGTGGGTATTGTCCATTTATTTACTGGAATGCGAAATATCTTAAAAACGCCCCAGGCGATGGCGACATAGCAAAGGATAATTAACAGATCCATATTATTTATCTTTATTCCCCGCTGACGCCTGCTGGCTGTTTTTTAACGCCGCTTCGAGTAATGCGATACGTTGCTCCAGTTCCTTGCGTTGCAGACTATCCTCGGTCTGCGAAGCCATCCCCCACCCGCGGTCAGGGCGGTACAAGGTGGCCCAGATCCACAGAAAAGGCCAGATAGCATGCAGGGTAAACAGGCTTATCCAGCCCGCCACATGAATCGCGTCCTGATGGGGGTGCTGCCGTTTTTGCGCGATATGATAGGGAATATCATGGATAATAATCACTCCATAAAATAATATGAGAAAAACCAGTATTAATACAAACAAAGCAAAATAATTAAGCAGCATGGTGCATATACACTCAGTAAGCCAGCGGGAAGATCGTTATTTTTAATGACGTCGAGGACCACAAAAGAAGCGATAAAACGCACAATTTTCCTTAAATAACGGACTGTTCAACGCAAAGGCCATCATACGTTTAGCTGATCAATAAATCACATGGCAATTCCGCCAAACTGGTATATCATTTTTGATATACCACAGATATCAGGCAGCGATAAGATGTTGAAAGACTTTAAAATGGATGAGCTGAGAATCATCAGCGCCATCGCCGAAACCGCCAGCGTGAGCCGGGCGGCCCAGCGCCTGAATATGCCCCAGTCTAACGTCTCACGGACGCTGACCAGCGTGGAGCGGAAAGTCGGTCTGGCCATTTTCCTGCGCGCCGCCCGAGAACTGGTGCGCACCGAGTTCGGCGAGCAGTTTATTCACGCCAGCCGCGCCGTCCTTGAGCAACATGAGCAGCTTATCAACCTCGCCGACCGTTATAAGAACACGCTGCAGGGCGTGGTCACCCTTGGGGCGCCCATTGGCATCCACCAGTTTCTCGGGCGCTATATTCTGCCGGCGCTGAGGAAAACCCTGCCGGAGCTGCAGATCAATCTGGTCACCCGCAACGCCAGCGAGCGGGAACAGAAATACGGCGCCATCTTCAATAGCGACTGCGATCTGCTGATAAGCCCCTTTAAGCCGCAGAATGAAAATCTCATCGCCCGCCCCTTTACCCGCTTTCGCACCGGCGTCTTCGCCTCTCCGGACTATCTGGCGCAACATCCTATCGCCGAGCCGGAGGCGCTGGTGGATCATGAGTGCATTACCCTGCGCATGTTGGGCGGCAGCGACAATATCTGGACCTTCAAAAGCAAAAACGGCGAACCGCTTAATCTCACGGTAAAGGGGGGATTCGTTTGCGATAACACACTACCGGCGGTGGAGCTGGCGAAGCTGGGGATGGGGATCGTCTATGCGCCCTACTATTCACTCGCCACCGAGCTGGCGGCGGGACAGCTGGTTCCCTGTCTGAAAAAGGAGCGCTGTATCGACCTGCAGGCCTGGCTTATCTTCCAGCGGCGGGACATTCTCCCCCTGCGCGTACAGGCGCTACTCGACGGCCTCAGCGCCCATATCAAAAACCTGTCTCATCTGCTGCTTTAAGCTCAGGGCGCGGTGGCCAGCTCAAGATCCAGCAGCCAGGTGATGGCGTCATCGCGGTGGGTGAAGCACATCTCGGGCGAGGGCTGCAGGCTGGCGCACACCTTCGGGCGCAGAGGGGAGCCGAAAATCAGGCACAAGTTGTGCTCGGAAAGCTGAATACAGCGGGTATTGGCGGGCTTGCCCTGCGGCATGCCGGGTATTGGCGATGATATAGAGGGAGCGATGCAACATGCGCCACAATCGGTACGACATTCCACAACCCAGCTCCCAAACGCTCATTTTGTGCCACAGCCTAAACGTTTTGCCAGAAGATAGCAAAACTCGCGAATTCCGCTTGCCTGAAGGCGCGGGCGCGAGTAGTTTTACGCGATATTTTTGACTCGTTAAGTGACAGGATTACTGCAATGCCAAGAGCGAATGAAATTAAAAAAGGTATGGTGCTGAATTACAACGGCAAGCTGCTGATTGTGAAAAATATTGATATTCAGTCACCCAGCGCCCGTGGTGCTGCGACACTGTATAAAATGCGCTTCTCCGATGTGCGTACCGGCCTGAAAGTGGAAGAGCGCTTCAAAGGTGACGATATCGTCGATACCGTGACCCTGACCCGCCGTTTCGTTGACTTCTCCTATGTCGATGGCAACGAATACGTGTTCATGGATAAAGAAGACTATACCCCTTACACCTTTACCAAAGAGCAGATCGAAGAAGAGCTGCAGTTTATTCCGGAAGGCGGGATGCCGGATATGCAGGTGCTGACCTGGGACGGCCAGCTGCTGGCCCTGGAGCTGCCGCAGACTGTTGACCTGGAAATTATCGAAACCGCGCCGGGTATTAAAGGGGCATCCGCCAGCTCCCGCACCAAGCCAGCCACTATGAGCACCGGCCTGGTAATTCAGGTGCCGGAATACCTGACCACCGGTGAGAAAATCCGCATTCATATCGAAGAGTGCCGCTATATGGGCCGCGCGGATTAATCCTCTGTGACGCACCGACAGTAAAAAAGGACAGCCGCTGGCTGTCCTTTTTATTTGGCGACGGTATGCCCCGATGCCGGGTAATATTCATTCAACACGGTTCCCGTATTTGTGCCGGATGGCGGCTGACGCCTTATCCGGCCTACGATCCGGGCGCCCTGTCGTTAATTTATTCACTATTCTTGCTGAAACTGCCGGTGTTGGCGGCCTCAAAATCGCTGAGACGTTCCCGGAAGGCCGGGGCAGCCCGCATGGATGCGGGCTGAGGGCCGTGTTTTGCATGGACGCTGCCTCGGCCCGACCCGAAGCCTGCAGGGATAAGTCGAAGGTACCACGAAGTGGCGATTTTGCTGGCCGGAGCCCGGGGGTACAGGGGGCGGCGGCGACTGGCCGCCCCCTGTGCGCTCCCTGCACCATGAGTGACATAACGCAGAAGAAATATCGGGAGCGCAATCTGTCCGGAAATAACAGAGAACACAGGTTTTTCCAGGGTCGACACTGTTGCAAACCGATCATAGTATCTACCCCATTGCGCCGTTATTTTGTCGGGTGGCGCTTCACTTACCCGACCCGGCTGACGCCCCGACAGTAAAAAGGGACAGCCGCTGGCTGTCCCTTTTATTTGGCGACGGTATGCCCCGGTGCCGGGTAATATTCATTCAACACGGTTCCCGTATTTGTGCCGGATGGCGGCTGACGCCTTATCCTGCCTACGATCCGGGCACCCTGTCGTTAATTTATTCACTATTCTTGCTGAAACTGCCGGTGCTGGCGGCCTCAACATCGCTGAGACGTTCCCGGAAGGCCGGGGCAGCCCGCATGGATGCGGGCTGAGGGCCGTGTTTTGCACGGACGCTGCCTCGGCCCGACCCGAAGCCTGCAGGGATAAGTCGAAGGTACCACGAAGTGGCGATTTTGCTGGCCGGAGCCCGGGGGTACAGGGGGCGGCGGCGACTGGCCGCCCCCTGTGCGCTCCCTGCACCATGAGTGACATAACGCAGAAGAAATATCGGGAGCGCAATCTGCCCGGAAATAACAGAGAACACAGGTTTTTCCAGGGTCGACACTGTTGCAAACCGATCATAGTATCTACCCCATTGCGCCGTTATTTTGTCGGGTGGCGCTTCACTTACCCGACCCGGCTGACGCCCCGACAGTAAAAAGGGACAGCCGCTGGCTGTCCCTCTTATTATCCCTGTTACCGAGATTACAGCAGTTCAGGGTATTTGGTCATTTTCAGCGCCAGCTCGACGCCACGCACTTCCGCCATCCCCTTGAGACGGCCAATCGCCGAATAGCCTGGGTTGGTTTTCTTGCGCAGATCGTCGAGCATCTGATGACCATGATCCGGACGGAACGGGATCGGACGCAGATCGCCAGCCTGCTTACGCCGCTGCTCTTCACGCAGAATCGCATCCACCACCGCCACCATATTGACGTCGCCGCTAAGGTGCGCCGCCTCGTGGAAGGTTTTCGGGTTCGCTTCACGACAGGTAGATCGCAGATGGGTGAAATGGATACGATCGCCAAAGGTCTCCACCATCTTCACCAGATCGTTATCGGCGCGGACGCCATACGATCCCGTACACATGGTGAAGCCATTATTGATGCTGTCCACTGTCTCTTTCAGCCACTGCATATCTTCGATGGTCGACACGATACGCGGCAGGCCAAGGATCGGCCGCGGCGGATCGTCCGGATGCACCGCCAGGCGGATGCCTACCTCTTCGCACACCGGCACGATAGCCCGCAGGAAGTAGGCCATATTCTCGCGCAGCTGCGCTTTATCAATGTGGTCATATTCCGCCAGGCGCGCGCGGAACTGGTCAAGAGTGTAACCCTCTTCCGCTCCCGGCAGGCCGGCGATGATATTGCGGGTCAGTTTCTCGATGTCCGCTTCGCTCATCGCCTTGAAATAAACCTCAGCCTGACGCTGCTCTTCTTCGCTGTAATCTCCTTCCGCGCCCGGGCGTTTGAGGATATGCAGTTCAAAGGCGGCGAAGGCGATCTGATCGAAACGCAGCGCCCGGGAACCGTCCGGCAGCTCATATTCCAGATCGGTGCGCGTCCAGTCGAGGATCGGCATAAAGTTGTAGCATACGGTATCGATGCCGCAGGCCGCGAGGTTGCGGATGCTCTGCTGATAGTTGGCAATCCAGGTCGCATACTCCCCGCTGTGGGTTTTAATATCCTCATGCACCGGAATGCTTTCGACGACCGACCAGGTCAGCCCTTTTGCCGCTAACAGCGCCTGACGCGCTTTAATCTCCTCTACCGGCCAGACCTGACCGTTTGCAATATGGTGCAGCGCAGTCACGACGCCGGTCGCCCCTGCCTGCCGTACATCATCAAGCGATACCGGATCGTTCGGCCCATACCACCGCCAGGTTTGTTCCATCGCTATGCCCTCACAAAAGTTGTTATACCAATAATGGCGACACTCATGACGACTACCATACATGTTTCTCCTCAGGCTGCAAACAGTGCCGGCGCATTGATTGATCCAGCTCACAGTCAGCGGATAATTTCGGCTTACCAATTTAATTTCCTGTCATATAACTTTAGACTGGCATTGTTAATAAGCAGTTAAACAGGTGTGTAAAGAATGACAACAATTGCAACCGCTACGCTACCGGAAAACGTGCAACGTCCTCAGTACGATCGCAGCCAGCTCCGCTCGCGTATTGTCCATTTCGGCTTTGGCGCGTTTCATCGCGCGCACCAGGCGCTGCTGACCGATCGCGTGCTGAATAACGTCGGCGGCGACTGGGGGATCTGCGAAATCAGTCTGTTCAGCGGCGATACGCTGATGAGCCAGCTTCGCGAACAGGACCACCTGTTTACCGTGCTGGAAAAAGGCGCCGACGGTAACCAGCCCATCGTGATCGGCGCGGTGCACGAATGCCTGAACGCCAGGCTCGATTCGCTGGCGGCAATTATCGAAAAATTTTGCGAGCCGCAGGTGGCGATTGTCTCGCTGACCATCACCGAAAAAGGCTATTGCATCGATCCGGCGACCGGCAAACTGGATCCGACGCATCCGCGCATCGTTCACGATCTGGAGAATCCGACGCTGCCGCAGTCGGCTCCCGGTATTTTAGTGGAAGCGCTGGCCCGCCGCCGGGACCGGGGCCTGCCGCCCTTTACCGTGCTCTCCTGCGATAACATTCCCGACAACGGCCACGTGGTGAAAAATGCCGTCCTCGGTATGGCGGAAAAACGCAGCCCGGCGCTGGCGAACTGGATCGCCAATAACGTCAGCTTCCCGGGCACCATGGTGGATCGCATTGTTCCTGCGGCCACCGCCGAGTCGCTGGCGGAAATCGCCGCCGTGCTGGGGGTCGACGATCCCTGCGCCATCAGCTGCGAACCCTTCATTCAGTGGGTGGTCGAAGACCACTTCGTCGCCGGACGACCGGCCTGGGAGACGGCCGGCGTGCAGATGACCGACGACGTGCTGCCCTGGGAGCAAATGAAGCTGCGGATGCTCAACGGCAGCCACTCTTTTCTCGCCTGGCTTGGCTATCTGGCAGGTCATGCGCACGTCAGCGACTGCATGCAGGATAACGTTTTCCGCCGCGCCGCTCACCAGCTGATGCTTGACGAACAGGCTCCGACGCTGACCATTACCGGCGTCGATCTCGAGGCCTATGCCGACAGCCTCATCGACCGCTTCAGTAATCCGGCGCTCAAACACCGCACCTGGCAAATCGCCATGGACGGCAGCCAGAAACTGCCCCAGCGCATGCTCGACGGCATCCGCGTACATCTTGAGCGCGGCAGCCGCTGGCCGCTGCTGGCCCTCGGCGTTGCCGGCTGGATGCGCTACGTCAGTGGTACGGACGACGCGGGTCAGACGATCGACGTGCGCGATCCGCTGGTCGACAAGATCCAGCAGCGGGTGGCGCAGAGCGATGAGCAGCAGCGCGTCGATGCGCTACTGGGTCTGGAGGAAATATTTGGCCGCGACCTGCCGCACAACGCGCAGTTTGTCGCCGGGATCCGCGCCGCCTGGCAGCAACTGGCGACGCACGGTGCCCGCGAGGCCGTGGCCCGCGCGCTAAATTCTTAACAATATTTGCGCTTATGCGGACAGAATCTTCTTCTGTCCGCCTCAGGACTTCTCTTTTCCCCCTTTTTTCGTCAGGATAGGCGTAACTGTTACAACATTACATTTATCCTGGAGAAAAGAGTGACCAGAACCAATTTGATCACCGGCTTTCTCGGCAGCGGTAAGACGACCTCAATTCTTCATCTGCTGGCGCAGAAGCCTGCGGATGAAAAATGGGCCGTACTGGTGAATGAGTTTGGCGAAGTCGGGATAGACGGCGCGCTGCTGGCCGACAGCGGCGCCCTGCTCAAAGAGATCCCCGGCGGCTGCATGTGCTGCGTTAACGGCCTGCCGATGCAGGTTGGACTGAATACCCTGCTGCGCCAGGGTAAACCCGATCGCTTGCTGATCGAACCCACCGGCCTTGGCCACCCGAAGCAGATCCTCGATATCCTCACCGCAGCGGTGTATGAACCCTGGATCGATCTGCGCGCTACGGTGTGCATCCTCGATCCCCGTCAGCTGCTGGATGGAAAAGTCGTTAATAACGACAATTTCCGCGATCAGCTGGCCGCGGCGGACATCATTGTGGCCAATAAAAACGATCGAGAAACGCCCGAAAGCGCCCACGCCTTGGCCGACTGGTGGCAGCGCTGGGGCGGCGATCGTCGCAAGGTGTCGACAACCCAGGGTAATATCGACCTCGCCCTGCTCGATGAGCCGCGCCGCAACACCGCCCCGTTGCCGGCGAGCGCGGAGCATGTTCACCACTCTCGCCCGACCAGCGGTCTCGCCGCACTCAGCCTGCCCGAGCACCAGCGCTGGCGCCGCCACCTCAACAACGGCCAGGGCTATCAGGCCTGCGGCTGGATTTTCGACGCGGAAACGGTCTTTGAGACCATCGGCCTGCTCGAATGGGCACGGCTGGCGCCCGTGGCGCGCGTCAAAGGCGTGATGCGCATTGCCGAAGGGGCCGTGAGGATCAACCGCCAGGGCGAGGATTGGCATATCGAGACTCTGAGCGTCCCCCCACCCGATAGCCGAATCGAGCTTATCTCGGCGAACGAAGCCGACTGGAACGCGCTCCAGACCTCACTGTTGAGGCTTCGTTTAAGTTGAGGCGGCTAAGGTTGCCGCCGACTGTCACAAAATCGCAATGGCTATGATGAAAAACCGAATTCCTTTAATTCTGCTGCTTAACATCGCGGGTGTGGCGCTATTTTGCTCCTGGTATCTGCCGGTCAACCACGGCGCCTGGTCGCCGGTCGACTCCGCGATCTTCCATTTCTTTAACCATGGCGTCAGCGTCAGCCACGCCTATGCCTGGCTGCTGGCGATCATCAACAATCGCGCCTTCGACGCCTGTTCGCTGCTGGCGATGGGCTGCCTGATGCTCCGCTACTGGCTTAAAGCGCCGCCAGCAGGCCGTCGCCAGATTGCCATCATGGGCCTGGTGATGCTGCTGGCCGCGGTGATCATTAACCAGCTGGCGCAGCACCTGATGCCGGTACAGCGCGCCAGCCCGTCGCTGTTTTTCCACGATGTCACCCGCGTCAGCGATGTCGTTAACTTCCCCACCAAAGACGCCTCCAAGGACAGCTTCCCTGGCGATCATGGGATGATGCTGCTGATCTTCGCGAGCTTTATGTGGCGCTATTTCGGCCGCCGCGCGCTAACCGTGGCGCTGGTGATATTTGTGGTCTTTGCTTTCCCGCGCGTCATGATTGGCGCTCACTGGTTCAGCGATATTGCCGTCGGCTCCCTGACCGCCGTGCTGATTGGCGCGCCGTGGGTATTGATGACACCGCTGAGCGATAAATTGATCGCCCTTTTCGACCGTTCTCTGCCCGGCGGAATATCGGCCAAATAATGTCGTGGTCGCCGTCTGGCGTCATTATCTATAAGGGGACCTTTTGGGTCCCCTTTTTCAATTGCGCTTTTTTTCAACATGATGTTCATCTTCTTGTCACATTAATCCCGTGACAAATGAAGGAATTGTCTGTTTTTTACCCGATACTGGCGCTATTTTGTCCTTTCCCGATGATTCACTTTTTGTCACCAAAATACTTATAAGAAATCGCGCAAAACCGCTCGCCATGCGGCGTTTGATAGGGTAATCTCGTTCTCGTTTTGCCTTTTCCGCAACATTAATTCAGGGCATGAATAAATTTGTGCGTGACTGCACAAATTTAAGCTTAAGGAATTGTCTCATTGCGGATGGGTATTTAGGCTCTAACACGTTTGGCATTTTTTATAACGACATTGTCGTTAAGGACAACAAGGGAAAATAAACAGCATGGTCAAATCTCAGCCGATTTTGAGATACATCTTGCGGGTAGCCCCCGCGATTGCAGTAGCGGTTCTGCTTTCCGCGTGTAGTTCAACAAGTACCGCCAGGAATATGCATTCTGAGACGCATGCTGTGGGTAGTGGCGATTTATCATCACTGCAAGCCTCTCAGGATGAATTTGAAACGATGGTCCGTAACCTGGACGTGAAGTCCCGTTTAATGGATCAGTATGCCAGCTGGAAAGGCGTGCGTTACCGCCTCGGCGGCAGCACCCGTAAAGGTATCGACTGCTCAGCGTTTGTGCAGCGCACCTTCCGCGAACAATTTGGTCTGGAACTGCCGCGTTCAACCTCTGAACAGCAGGAAACCGGAAAATCGATTTCCCGTACCCAGCTGCGTACTGGCGATCTGGTTCTGTTCCGCGCCGGCTCTACCGGCCGCCACGTCGGGATCTATCTCGGCAACAACCAGTTCGTTCACGCCTCCACCAGCAGCGGGGTGACCATCTCCAGCATGGATGAACCGTACTGGAAAAAGCGCTACAACGAAGCGCGTCGAGTTCTGAGCCGCTCGTAAACTGTCCTTACCGCCGCCGGTTATCCCTTGGCTGGAGGCGGGATAAAAAAACACTGCCCCGGCAGTGTTTTTTTTTGCCACCTGATTCTGAACGCCGCAAAATAAGCTATGTCTTTTAAGTGGGAATGAGAAAAACGACGACCGACAAACCGTTGATGCGATTCAATAACACGGAAAGACTATAGCTATGCTTACTCGCTACTTTTCACCCCAGCGTAAAATCTGGTTAACCAGCCTGTGCGTGGGGATTATCGTCGCGCTGCTGGCCGGCTGCATTCAGTTTATGGTGATTTACCATAACCGGGCAGAGCGTTTCGACGCCATTATCAACAACGTTGACACTTATCTTAAAAGCTATTTTCACGATCTCCGTGAGACCATTGATGGCCTGCAGCCGCTGGTGGATCAGCCCTGCGAGAATATCGACTCCGGACTCACCTCCCATGCCGCTTTCAGCCCCAACGTTCGCGCGTTTCTGCTGGTTAAAAATGGCGTCGTCTTTTGCTCCTCGGCGACAGGGGCCATGAATACGCCCCTTACTCAGCTTATCCCGGCGATCGATATTCGCAAACCCGTTGATATGGCGATTTTGCCGGGTACGCCGATGATGCCGAAAAGCGCAGCGCTGGCGTTATGGGTCAGCAAACCCGATGATGCAAACAGCGGCATTTTCGTATCGATCAACGCCAATCTCACGCCGTATATCCTCTATTCCGCACGACAAAATGATTTCAGCGGTATTGCGCTGGCCATCGGCCATACCGCCATCTCCACCTTCAGTAATCGGCTGGTGGATCCGCAAACCCTGCATAACGAACCGATCCGCCAGTTACAGATCGACGGTTTACCGCTGAAGGTCTACCTGTATGCCAACAGCTGGCTGGCGGAAAATACACAGTTTGCCCTGTTGCTCGGGGTAGTGTGCGGCCTGCTGGCGGGGTTGCTCTGTTATTACGTGCTGACGATCAAATCCGATCCGCGAAAATCGATACTGCTGGGGATCAAAAATAACCAGTTCTACGTCGTCTATCAGCCGGTCGTGAATGCCCAGACCCTGCGTATCAGCGGCGTGGAGGTGCTTATGCGCTGGCGCCATCCGGTGGTGGGTGAAATCCCGCCCGACGTCTTTATTAATCTGGCGGAAACCCAGCAGATGATCGTTCCGCTGACCCATCACCTGCTGGCGCTGATCGCCAGCGATGGTCAAGTGCTTAAACGGATCCTGCCGCGCGGCGTCAAGCTGGGGCTGAATATTTCCCCTGCCCATCTGCAGGCTGACAGCTTCCGCGACGATATGCTGCGCTTTGCCGCCGCGCTGCCCGCCGACCATTTTCACGTGGTGCTGGAGGTGACCGAGCGGGCGATGATTGATAAAGAAAAATCGATCGCTAACTTCGCCTGGCTCCACCAGCAAGGTTTTGAAATCGCGATAGATGATTTTGGTACCGGGCATAGCGCGCTGATTTATCTCGAACGCTATAACTTCGATTATCTGAAGATCGATCGCGGCTTTGTGCAGGCGATTGGCACCGAAACCGTGACCTCGCCGGTGCTGGATGCGGTACTGACCCTCAGCCGCCGGCTGAAATTAATGACCGTCGCTGAAGGAGTGGAGACCCAGGAACAGGCGGAGTGGCTTCGTGCCCAGGGTGTCAATTTCCTGCAAGGGTACTGGATAAGCCGTCCGCTATCGCTGGAGGCGCTGGTCGCCGCGCATGATGAACCTGCGAATTATTTCACAACGCGCTAAGTCTCACATATGATGCGGGAACAGAGGTCGGCTATGGGGGCCGACCGTGACAAGGTATTCTGCCGCCTATGTATGCGCGCCTCTTTTTAATTCTGCTTGCTCTGTTTAGCCTTAGCGCTAAGGCGCAAACAATAAAAGAAAGCGTCGCCTTTGCGATTATCGGTGAACCCAAATACGCCGCCAGCTTCAGCCATTTTGATTATGTCAATCCTGAGGCGCCGAAAGGCGGCACCCTCACCCTGGCGGCGATCGGCACCTTTGATAACTTCAACCGCTACGCATTGCGCGGCAATCCCGCCGTGCGCACTGAGGCGCTCTACGATACCCTGTTCACCACCTCGGATGATGAGCCCGGCAGCTACTACCCGCTGATTGCCGAGCGGGCGCGCTATGCCGAGGACTATTCCTGGATGGAGATCGCTCTCAACCCGCACGCCCGCTTCCATGACGGCACGCCAATCACCGCCCGCGATGTTGCATTTACCTTCAACAAGTTTATGACCGAAGGGGTGCCACAGTTTCGCCTGTTTTATAAAGGCACCACCGTGAAGGCCATCGCCCCGTTGACCGTACGAATCGACCTCGGCCAGCCCGGCAAAGAGAACATGCTGAGTCTGCTGAGCCTGCCGGTGATGCCTGAGTCGTTCTGGCGCCAGCACAAACTCAGCGACCCGCTGTCGAAGCCGCCGCTGGCCAGCGGGCCCTACCGCATCAGCGCCTGGCGAATGGGGCAATACATTACCTATTCACGCGTCGCCGACTACTGGGCGGCCGACCTGCCGGTCAACCGGGGTCGCTGGAATTTCGATACGCTGCGCTATGACTATTATCTCGACGACAATGTCGCTTTCGAAGCCTTTAAAGCGGGAGCCGTCGATCGCCGGGAAGAGACCGTCGCCAAAAACTGGGCTACCCGCTACGTCGGTCGCAACTTCAGCCGCGGCTACATTATTAAAGATGAGCATACAAATACCTCGGCGCAGGATACCCAGTGGCTGGCGTTCAATATTCAGCGCCCGGTTTTTGCCGATCGCCGGGTGCGGGAGGCCATTACCCTGGCGTTCGATTTTGAATGGATGAACAAGGCGCTGTTTTACAGCGCCTATCAGCGCGCCAACAGCTATTTCCAGAACACCGAATATGCCGCCCGCAGCCTGCCCGACGCCGCCGAGCTGGCCCTGCTGACGCCGATGAAAAACGAACTGCCCCCGGAGGTCTTCAGCCAGGTTTACCAGCCGCCGGTCTCCCGCGGCGATGGTTTCGACCGCGACAACTTACTCAAAGCCGATGCCCTGCTCAATGCGGCGGGTTGGACGGTAAAAAACCAGCGCCGGGTCAACGCCGCCACCGGCAAGCCGCTGCGCTTTGAACTGCTGATGCCAGCCGGTGGCAATGACCGCTGGGTGCTGCCGTTTCAGCACAACCTGCAGCGCCTGGGGATCGTCATGGATATTCGTCAGGTTGATAACTCGCAGTACAGCAACCGTCGCCGCAGCCGTGATTACGACATGATGCCGAGCCTGTGGCGTGCCATGCCCTGGCCCGGCACCGACCTGCAAATCTCCTGGGCCTCAGACTATATTCACTCCAGCTATAACGCACCGGGGGTACAAAGCCCGGTAGTGGATAAGCTGATTGCGCAGATCCTGCAGTGGCAGGGCAATAAGCAGAAACTGATCCCCCTCGGTCGAGCGCTGGACCGCGTGCTCACCTGGAATAACTACATGCTGCCGATGTGGTATATGGCGCAGGACCGCACCGCGTGGTGGAATAAGTTCTCTTTCCCCGAGACCCGCCCCATTTATTCCTCCGGGCTCGATACCTGGTGGTACGACGTGAACAAAGCGGCCACCCTCCCCGCGGACAGACGTTAAGGACATCCCATGGGCAGCTACCTGATCCGCCGTTTGCTGTTAGTGATCCCCACCCTGTGGGCCATCATCACCATTAACTTTTTTATTGTGCAAATCGCACCCGGCGGCCCGGTCGATCAGGCCATCGCCGCCATCGAATTTGGTCAGCACGGCGGGATGCCGGGTGCCGGCGACGGCGGGATGGGCGCCAGCCATGCCCGCACCGGCGCAGGGAACATCAGCGAGGGGCACTATCGCGGTGGGCGGGGCCTTGATCCGGAAGTCATCGCCGAGATCACCCACCGCTACGGCTTTGACAAGCCGCTGCACGAGCGTTACCTGAAGATGCTGGGCGATTATCTGCGCTTTGATTTTGGCGACAGCCTGTTTCGCAGCGCCTCAGTACTGCAGCTGATTAAAGACAGCCTGCCGGTCTCGGTGAGCCTCGGACTGTGGAGTACGCTGATTATCTACCTGGTTTCCATTCCGCTGGGTATTCGCAAAGCGGTCAGCAACGGCAGCCGCTTTGACATCTGGAGCAGCACGCTGATTATTATTGGCTATGCGATCCCCGCCTTTCTGTTCGCCATCCTGCTGATCGTGATTTTTGCCGGCGGCAGCTATTTCGACCTCTTCCCGCTGCGCGGTTTGGTCTCACCGAACTTCGACACCCTTCCCTGGTATCAGAAGATCCTCGATTACCTGTGGCACATCACCCTGCCTGTGCTGGCGACGGTGATCGGCGGCTTTGCCGCCCTGACCATGCTGACCAAAAACAGCTTCCTCGACGAGATCCGCAAACAGTATGTGGTCACCGCCCGCGCCAAAGGCGTCGGTGAGAAACAGATCCTCTGGGGACATGTGTTCCGCAACGCCATGCTGCTGGTGATCGCCGGCTTCCCGGCCACCTTTATTAGTATGTTCTTTACCGGTTCGCTGCTGATCGAAGTGATGTTCTCGCTGAACGGCCTGGGTCTGCTGGGCTATGAAGCGACGGTCTCCCGCGACTATCCGGTGATGTTCGGCACGCTCTATATTTTCACTCTGATTGGCCTGCTGCTGAATATCGTCAGCGATATCAGCTATACGCTGGTCGACCCGCGCATTGATTTTGAGGGCCGCTAATGTCTTTCTTCAGTCCCGTTAATCAGGCCCGCTGGGCGCGCTTTCGTCACAACCGTCGCGGCTACTGGTCGCTGTGGCTGTTTTTAATTCTCTTCTTCTGCAGCCTCGGCGCCGAGCTGCTGGCCAACGATCGCCCGCTGCTGGTGCAGTACCGGGGCCAGCTGTACGTTCCGGTGTTAAAAAACTACACCGAGCAAACCTTTGGCGGCGCGTTCGCTACCGCCGCCGACTATCAGGATCCCTGGCTGCAGCACCAGCTAGCCACCCACGGCTGGGCGCTATGGCCGCCGGTGCGCTTCGGCGCCACGACGATTAATTTTGCCAGCACCGTCCCCTTTCCGTCACCGCCCTCGGCCAGCAACTGGCTTGGCACCGACGCCAACGGCGGCGATGTGCTGGCGCGGATCCTCTATGGTACGCGCATCTCGGTGCTCTTCGGTCTGCTGCTGACGCTGTTCTCCAGTGTGCTGGGGGTGCTGGCCGGGGCGATACAGGGGTACTATGGCGGCAAAATCGACCTCTGGGGCCAGCGCTTTATTGAAGTCTGGTCAGGGATGCCGACCCTGTTTCTGATCATCCTGCTCTCCAGCGTCGTGCAGCCGGGCTTCTGGTGGTTGCTGGCGATCACCGTCCTTTTTGGCTGGATGACGCTGGTGGGCGTGGTGCGCGCTGAATTTCTTCGCACCCGCAACTACGACTACATCCGGGCGGCGCAGGCGCTAGGGGTCAGCGACCGGCAGATCATCCTGCGGCATATGTTGCCTAACGCAATGGTGGCGACCCTCACCTTCCTGCCTTTTATCCTGTGCAGCTCCATTACCACCCTGACGTCGCTGGATTTTCTCGGCTTCGGTCTGCCGCTCGGCTCCCCCTCTCTCGGCGAGCTGCTGCTGCAGGGAAAAAACAACCTGCAGGCGCCCTGGCTGGGCATTGCCGCGTTTCTCTCCGTCGCCGTACTGCTGACGCTACTGATTTTTATTGGTGAAGCGGTTCGCGACGCCTTTGACCCGAGTAAGGCGGTGTAATATGACCCACCCGCTGTTAGCTATCGACAATCTCTCTATTGCCTTTCGCCAGCAGGGCGAGACGCAGACCGTGGTACACAATCTGTCGCTCGAGGTGGCAGTCGGTGAGACGCTGGCGCTGGTAGGCGAATCCGGCTCAGGAAAAAGCATCTCCGCGCTGTCGGTGCTGCGACTGCTCCCCACCCCGCCGGCCAGCTACCCCAGCGGCGATATCCGCTTTCATGGCCAGTCGCTGCTGCATGCTGAGGAGTCGACCCTGCGCGGCGTGCGCGGCAACCGGATCGCGATGATCTTTCAGGAGCCAATGGTGTCGCTCAACCCCCTGCATACCCTGGAAAAACAGCTCTATGAGGTGCTGTCGTTACACCGGGGAATGCGCAAAGAGGCGGCGCGCGGGGAGATCCTCGACTGCCTGGAGCGCGTCGGGATCCGTCAGGCGCCGCGGCGGCTGGCGGACTATCCGCATCAGCTCTCCGGCGGCGAGCGCCAGCGGGTGATGATCGCCATGGCGCTGCTGACGCGCCCGGAGTTGCTGATCGCCGACGAACCGACCACCGCCCTGGACGTGTCAGTGCAGGCGCAGATCCTGCAGCTGCTGCGCGAGCTAAAGCGGGAGCTGAACATGGGGTTGCTGTTTATCACCCATAACCTGAGCATTGTCCGTCAGCTGGCTGACCGGGTAGCGGTGATGCAGAACGGCCGCTGTGTGGAACAAAATGACTGTCGGGCGCTGTTCAGCGCGCCGGCGCATCCCTACACCCAACGCCTGCTGGATAGCGAACCAGACGGTGAGCCGGTGCCGCTGGCCGTTGATGCCCCGATGCTGCTGCAGGCGGACGATTTAAACGTGGCATTTCCTGTTCGCAAAGGGATCCTGCGCCGGGTGGTCGATCACCATCGGGTGGTTAACAGCCTCAGTTTTCAGCTACGCGCCGGCGAGACGCTGGGCCTGGTGGGCGAATCGGGATCGGGAAAAAGCACCACCGGTCTGGCGCTGCTGCGCCTGATCTCATCCGAGGGAAAGATAACTTTTGCCGGCCAGCCGATTCAGGGGCGTAACCGCCGACAGCTGCTGCCGCTGCGCCGACAAATGCAGGTGGTTTTTCAGGATCCGAACTCGTCGCTCAATCCGCGCCTGACGGCGCAGCAGATCATTGAGGAAGGCTTGCGCGTCCACCAGCCGACGCTGACGGCAGCCGAACGCGAACAGGCAGTGATCCTTGCCATGCAGGAGGTTGGGCTCGACCCGGCCAGCCGCCAGCGCTACCCGGCGGCGTTCTCCGGTGGCCAGCGGCAGCGTATCGCCATCGCCAGAGCGTTGATCGTCAAGCCGCAGCTGATCGTCCTCGACGAGCCGACCTCATCGCTGGACAAAACCGTTCAGGCGCAGATCCTGAATCTGCTGAAAGCATTACAGCAAAAGCATCAGCTGGCCTATATTTTTATCAGTCATGATTTACGCGTGGTGCGGGCGCTGTGTCATCAGGTGATGGTGCTGCGTCAGGGAGAGGTGGTTGAACAGGGCGAGTGCCAGTCCGTCTTCAGCGCACCCCGACACGAGTATACCCGCCAGCTGCTGGCGCTGAGCTGACGGTCAGAAGGGGTTGTTGCCGGAGAAGGGCTCGGCGATGGCCACGCCAAAATTTTTCAGACGACAGGTGGCGGCGAATTCATCCTGCAGGTTAACGAACAGGCACGGTTCGCCTTCGCACTCAAGGACTGAACAGTCGACTTCGATGTCGCTTAACGCCTGGCTGAGCTTATGCATAACCGGCCAGGCTTTCTCACCGTCCGGACTCAGCAACTTCAGGGCAACGAGACTGTTCTCGTTCTGCGCGCCGTTTTGCGGAATCGGTTCAACTCTGGAACCCGCAAAACCGGCCAGCCAGCGATAGCTCTGCGGCAGACGGTGTACGATAGAGAGTTGTTGTGTATTCACGTGGTTTCCCCGGAAGCAAAAGGCTTCACAATAAATTTACATCAATATTAACACACTGTTGACAAATAGTCCTGCCTTGACGCAGAAAACGTTTACAGCCGCGGCGGGCCAGGGCTAAGCACTTATAAACCAGCGCGTTATTTTTATACCCGGCGAGCCGATTGGCGCTATATGTACCCGTTTCTGTGATCCAAAACAACTTTTTTATCGCAACAATGCGACTTTTTACACTAATTGATTTTACATAAAGGAAACAAATCGCAGAACCCTGAAGCTCATTCTGGTTGACATGTATCAAGAAAGGGGCGATTTCGCCCCTGAAAATGTGACCTAGTGTGCGATTTTTCGCCGACGGGAAGCGTAAAGCGAGAAGAAAATAGAACAGGTTGCGCAGAAGGCAATAGAGATCAGCATTGGCCAGGCGGTGGTAAACGTCGCCATCGACAGCAGCGCACCAATGATCGCCCCGATACCAAAACGAAACGTTCCGGCCAGTGACGAAGCGGTGCCGGCCATATGCGGAAACTCATCGAGGATCACCGCCATGGCGTTAGACGACACCATCGATACGCAGCCGACAAAGGCCGCCACGCCGATCACCAGCGACCAGAAGCCGACGTCCAGCAGCGCGCAAACCACCATCCATACCGCCATGGCAAACTGGATCCACAGCCCGGCGCGGAACATGCGCAACGCCCCCACCCGCCGCACAAACCGGCTGTTGAACATGGTCATCAGGAACAGGAAAACAATGTTCAGCGCAAAATAGTAGCCAAAGTGCTGAGGCGCGACGTGGTTAATATTGATGTAAACAAAAGGCCCGGCGCTGAGAAACGAGAACATCCCCGCGAAGCTAAAACCGCTCGCCAGCATATAGCTCAGAACCCGCTTGTGACGGAACAGAGTGGCAAAATTACCCAGCGTGGTGCGCAGATGGAACGGCTGACGCCTGTCAGCTGGCAGCGTTTCGCGGATAAACAGGCCGATCATCAGCGAGGCCAGCAGGGCCACCAGCGCGAGGATCCAGAAGATGGCATGCCAGCTAAACCAGACCAGCACCGCCCCGCCAACCATCGGCGCCACCAGCGGCGCAATGGTCGTCACCAGCATGACAAACGACATCATCCGTGAAAACTCATCTTTCGGATAGATATCGCGCATCAGGGCGTTGATCACCACGCTGGCGGCCGCGGCCGCCAGACCGTGGAAGAAACGCATGACAATGAGCATATCGATGGTCTGCGAAAGGGCGCAGGCCACCGCCGCCGCGGCGAACACCAGCGTCCCGCCGAGGATCACCGGCTTGCGACCAAGGCTGTCTGCCATCGGCCCGTACAGCAGCTGACCCAGCGCAAAGCCCAGGATATAGGTGCTGAGCGTCATCTGCGCGCTGCCGTCCGGGACGTTGTACTGGGCGGCGATCACCGGCAGCGCCGGAAGATACATATCGATCGACAGCGGCATCAGCATGGCCAGCAGGCCGAGGATAAACACAATTCCCAGAGAAGAATTCTGCTTCACTGTCACGTTTTACTCCGTGCCTGCGGGGCGCCTACGCTGGCGATTTCCGTTTCCGTCAGCGGACGATATTCACCCGGCGCCAGCGCGTCATCCAGCAGGATATCGCCGATGCGCTCCCGGTGCAGGCCAACCACATGGTTGCCCACGGCGGCGAACATGCGTTTCACCTGATGGTAGCGCCCTTCGCTGATGGTCAGGCGCACTTCGGTCGGGGTGATCACTTCCAGCACTGCCGGCTTAGTGAGATCTTTTTCATTGTGCAACTGGACGCCTTTGGCAAACAGCTCTGCGGTCCCTTCCGCCAGCGGGCTTTCCAGCTCCACCAGGTAGGTTTTTTCACAATGGTGGCGCGGCGAGGTAATGCGGTGCGACCACTGGCCGTCATCGGTCATCAGCACCAGCCCGGTGGTGTCGATATCCAGGCGCCCGGCGGCGTGCAGCTTGTGCGCCACCGGCTCATCGAGGAAATAAAGGATAGTCGGATGATCGGGATCGTCGGTGGAACAGACGTAACCCTGCGGCTTGTTCAGCATAAAATAACGGGGGCCGTTCTGCTGGGTCAGCGTATTGCCATCATATTCCACCTCGTGCTCTGGCTGGAGCTTAAAAGAGGCATCTTTCACAATGTCGCCGTCCACGGTAACACGGCTGCCGCGGATTTCACGCCCGGCAATAGCCCGGCTGACGCCAAGCTGCTGAGCGATAAACTTATCAAGTCGCATGAATTTTTTTAGCCTGTAATAGTGCTGGAGCGGGCAACTCGCCCGAAAAAGAAGAATTTCACTGGCTAGTATAACGGGCTCTTAACACCACTCAAGGGAAAAGATTCATGGCATACTATTCGCGAGTTAATTAGCCCCGTGAATTCATGACTTTTACATTACGCCCCTACCAACAAGAAGCCGTCGATGCCACCCTCGCCTGGTTTCGTCGCCATACCGAGCCAGCGACCATTGTCCTGCCCACCGGCGCGGGCAAAAGCCTGGTGATTGCCGAGCTTGCCCGGCTGGCCCGCGGCCGCGTGCTGGTGCTGGCCCACGTCAAAGAGCTGGTGGCGCAGAACCATGCGAAATACTGCGCCCTTGGCCTCGAGGCGGATATCTTTGCCGCTGGTCTGCAGCGTAAAGAAAGCCACGGCAAAGTGGTGTTCGGCAGCGTGCAGTCGGTGGCGCGCAACCTCGATCAGTTTCACAGTGAATTTTCGCTGCTCATCGTCGATGAATGCCACCGTATTAGCGATGACGACGACAGCCAGTATCAACAGATCATAAGCCACCTGCGGCAGGTGAATCCTCAGCTCCGGCTGCTCGGCCTGACGGCTACCCCGTTCCGCCTCGGCAAGGGTTGGATCTATCAGTTTCACTACCACGGCATGGTACGTGGCGATGAGAAAGCACTGTTTCGCGACTGCATCTATGAGCTGCCGCTGCGCTATATGATTAAGCACGGCTACCTGACGCCACCGGAACGCCTTGATATGCCGGTGGTGCAGTACGATTTCAGCCGTCTGCAGGCGCAAAGCAACGGCCTGTTCAGCGAAGCCGATCTTAACCACGAACTGAAAAAACAGCAGCGCATAACACCGCATATCGTCAGCCAGATCGTGGAGTTCGCCGAAAGCCGTAAAGGGGTGATGATCTTCGCCGCCACCGTGGAACACGCCCGGGAAGTGACCGGTCTGCTGCCGGCGGCGCAAGCCGCGCTGATCACCGGGGAAACGCCTGGACCAGAGCGGGATCGCATTATCGAGGCGTTTAAAGCGCAGGAGTATCGCTATCTGGTGAACGTCGCGGTGTTGACCACCGGCTTCGACGCCCCGCACGTTGACCTGATCGCCATCCTCCGCCCCACCGAGTCGGTGAGTCTTTACCAACAGATCGTTGGCCGCGGCCTGCGCCTGGCGCCGGGCAAAACCGACTGCCTGATCCTCGACTACGCCGGCAACCCGCATGACCTGTACGCCCCGGAAGTGGGGACGCCGAAGGGGAAAAGCGACAACGTACCGGTGCAGGTCTTCTGCCCGGCCTGCGGTTTCGCCAACACCTTCTGGGGCAAAACCACCGCCGACGGCACCTTGATTGAGCATTTTGGCCGCCGCTGCCAGGGCTGGTTTGAAGATGATGACGGCCACCGCGAACAGTGCGACTTCCGCTTTCGCTTCAAAAACTGCCCGCAGTGCAACGCGGAAAACGATATCGCCGCCCGCCGCTGCCGCGAGTGCGACACGATTTTGGTCGACCCGGACGATATGCTGAAGGCGGCGCTGAAGCTAAAGGACGCGCTGGTGCTGCGCTGCAGCGGCATGGCTATGCAGCACGGTAGCGACGAGAAAGGCCCGTGGCTGAAAATCACCTACTATGATGAGGACGGCGCCGACGTGAGTGAGCGCTTCCGTCTGCAAACGCCCGCCCAGCGTACCGCCTTTGAGCAGTTGTTTATCCGCCCGCATACCCGTACGCCGGGCGTGCCGTTACGCTGGATAACCCCGGCGGATATCATTGCCCAGCAGGCGCTGCTGCGCCATCCTGACTTTGTCGTCGCCCGAATGAAGGGGCAATACTGGCAGGTGCGGGAAAAAGTATTCGATTATCAGGGCCGTTTCCGTCGCGCCAATGAGCTGCGTTAATCCGCCAAAAACTGAGGTTTTGATTGCCGCTGTGCCGATTGGCGGCTATAATGCCGCCCGCTTTTGCATTCGCAAAGCAGATAATCTGCCTGCAGCTGGGTCGCCTGTTGCAGGCTTTATATATAGAGAGACATCAATGTTTACTATCAACGCAGAAGTACGTAAAGAGCAGGGTAAGGGTGCGAGCCGCCGCCTGCGCGCAGCTAACAAGTTCCCGGCAATCATCTACGGTGGCGAAGCTGCTCCGGTTGCTATCGAACTGGATCACGACAAACTGTGGAACATGCAGGATAAAGCTGAATTTTACGGCGAAGTTGTGACCCTCGTTATCGATGGCAAAGAAGAGAAAGTTAAAGTTCAGGCTGTTCAGCGTCACGCGTTCAAGCCGAAACTGACCCACATCGACTTCGTTCGCGCGTAATCGCCGATAGCAAGTTGTATGGCAAACGCCCTGGTGTCTTCTGACCCGGGGCGTTTTGTTATCGGCGCCGCCAAAGTTCCGGCGCCTCGTCCACGAGGTCGCTCAGCATCCGGTGCTTATTCATGCCGGGCAGCCAGAGCATCACCATGGTCACGTTCAGTCCCTGACTGCCGACCTCGGTAGCTATTTCAGCAACCCCCTGCCACTCGCCTGGCCGTAAATGTTCCGGTAAAAACCCCCAGCCCATCCCCTGCTCCATCGCATGGCGCAGCAGCGCGATTTCATTCATATACAGCGTATGGCCGGATATCTGTAGCCGGCGGGCGATCTGATCGTCACTGCGCCGGTGCATCACCAGCTGTGGCGTTAGCGATAAATTCAGCAATGTCAGCGGCCGTGCGGCGTCAGTAAACAATCCTTGCGCGGCGTAAAAACGTAAATCAACGGTGCCCAGCGCCCGCCACTCCATTTCGCTGCCCAGCGTACGATTATTAGCCTGGCAAATGGCCATATCCGCGATGCCCTCGCTCAGCGCCTGCTCGGCTTCGCGCCGCGAGGCGCTCCAGCAGCTTAAACGGATCTGCCGCCGGGCAAGCGTATCAGCCAGCAAACAGAGAAATTCACGCGGCACGAAGGGATCGTACACCAGACGTAACGCCTGCCAGGCCGTTTGCGGCAGCGTTTGCGCAAAAGACTCGAAAGCCTGCGCCTGACGCAACAGCAGGTGTGCCTGGCGAAAAAGCTGCTCGCCTTCGGCGGTTAGCGTCAGGCTACGCCCTTCACGGCTGAACAGCCGGTAGCCCAGCGCATCTTCCAGATAGTCCAGCAGATCGCGAAGCGTGGTCCGGTCTTTAGCTAAACGAATGGCCGCCTGCGACAGGCTGCCAGTTTCGGCGATGGTGGCGAAGGCCTCAATCTGTGCGAAAGAATACTGCAGGGTTTTCATCCCTCTCTCCCTTGCGGGGGAAAATCCCCCATTTGCTGATTTTAGCCTTCGCGAGCCGATTTATATACTGCGCAGCGAAACTATGGCAAACGAGGAAATGAAAATGATAAAAAAACCACTGGCTCTGGCGTTAATTTTGGCGGCGCTGCCGGCGGCGGCGATGGCGCAAAACTGCGGCGACCTGACGCTGGATGTCTGCCCCACCCCTTACGACCAAACGCTACCCGCGGCCAAAGACATGCTCACCTGGGATCAGGCGTCACGCGTCGTTGGCTTTCGTAACGACTATCGCAATTATGCCGGAGACGTCTTCCGCCACGGCGCAGCGGTCCCGCTGGAGCGTGCTGAAAAGCCACTGACCCACGCCAGCTATACCCTCAACGGCCACACCTGGACGCTACAGGATTACCTGAAGCGCGAGAACGTCAGCGGCATGCTGGTGCTGAAAGATGGCAAAGTCGCCTGGAAATACCTTGGCAACGGCAACACCGATACCACGCTGTGGACCTCGCGATCGGTGGGCAAATCGGTCGTCTCAACGCTGGTGGGCATCGCCATTCAACAGGGGAAAATCCACTCCCTCGATGACCTGATTACCGTTTATGAACCCGAACTGAAAGGCACCGCCTGGGACGGCGTAACGCTCAAGCAGCTCATTCAACATACCAGCGGCGTGGACTGGAATGAAGATTACACCAACCCGCAGTCGCACTTTGCCCGCCTGACCCAATGTGAAGCACAGCCCGGCGCCTATGATTGCGTACGTAAAATCGTATCGGCACTGTCGCGCAAACACCCGGCAGGCGAGCAGTGGTCCTACTCTTCCGGCGGCGCCTGGCTGCTGGGCGATGTGCTGGAACGCGCGACCGGTATGTCGCTGGCCGCCTGGCTTGAACAATCACTGTGGCAGCCTGCGGGTATGGCCCACGATGGCGTCTGGCATGCTTATCAGCAAGGGAAGCATGATGTTGGCGCCCACGGCTTTAACGCCACCCTCGAAGACTGGGGCCGCTTTGGCGAGTTTGTCGCCCGCGATGGTCGGTTAAGCAACGGCAAACAGCTGGTGCCCGCAGGTTGGTTCGACCAGGCCGCAAGCTGGACAAAAGCGCTGAACTCGGTTTCAGCAGCGCATCCGCAAGGTATCTACGGCTATCAGTGGTGGAACAACGCGATTCCGGCCAATGCGCAACACGTACAGCCGACGCCGCAGGAAGGACTGCAGGGCTCGCTGTGGGCGCTGGGGATCTATGGCCAGGTGATCATGGTGAACCGCGCGGAACATCTGGTGATCGTCCAGTGGTCGACCTGGCCGCAGGCGGAACCGTCCTTCAACGCCCAGCCGCTGGAAGCGGCGCTGATGTACAGCGCCATTGCCCGCGAATTGCGCTAATCTCCCCTGCTCCTTGCCGCTTAGCTGGCGAGGAGCGTATCGGCATTCAGCGCCAGATGCTGCAACAGCATTATCGTTTTCGCATCCATGATCTCGCCATCGCGAATAGCCTGCAGCGCCCGCGCCAGCGGCCACTCCAGCACTTCAATATCCTCACCTTCTGCCGCCAACCCGCCGCCGTCGCCCCGACGGTCATCGGCCTGATATTCCGCGATAAAAAAGTAGAGCTTCTCGGTCACGGAGCCTGGACTCATAAAGACAGTGAAGACGGGTTCGACCCGCGTCACGCGAAAGCCGGTCTCCTCTTCCGCTTCGGCAACGATCCGCGCCTCCGGCGAGGCGTTATCCAGCAGCCCGGCGGCAGCCTCAATCAGATACCCATCATGACCGTGGGTAAATACCGGAAATCGGAACTGGCGCGTCAGGACCACCGTCCGCTTCTCACGGTTATAGAGTAAAATGACCGCGCCGTTGCCGCGATCATAGGCTTCCCGGCTCTGCTCCTGCCAGCAACCGTCCCGGCGCAGCAGTTCAAAAGTATATTTTTTCAGGGTGTACCAGTTGTCAGAGAGCAGCGTCTCGCGAACGTGGCGGACGTGCGGTGCGTGAGTTTGCATGTTATATCCCCTTTGAGATGACAGCTGGCACCATAACATGCATAATCAGGAACAAACAAGATCATTCGTGAAGGAAAAATCATGCTCGCCAGTCAGAGAAAACAGCAGATCCTCCAGATCCTCACCGAGGAAAAACAGGTGATGTCCGGGGAGCTAAGCCAGCGGTTCAACGTCTCCGAGGACTCCATTCGCCGCGATCTGCGCGAGCTGGCGGCGGAAGGAAAACTGCAGCGGGTCCACGGCGGCGCACTGCCGGTTTCTGCCGCTATTGCGCCTATTGAAACGCGCAAAAGCGTGCAGATCGCCTCCAAGCAGGCGGTCGCCCGCGCCGCCGCCGCGCTGATCCAGCCTGGACAGGTGGTGATTGTCGATGGCGGCACCACCACTGCAGCAATGATCGGCTTTTTACCTGCGGAACTGAACTGTACGGTGGTCACCCACAGCCCCGGCATCGCCGTGGCGCTGGTGGACCACCCGCGAATCGAGGTGATCCTGCTCGGGGGCAAAGTGTTTAAACATTCGGTCGTCGCTGTGGGCGCCGAGACGCTGGCGGGTATGGCGCGGATCAATGCCGATCTGTTCTTTATGGGGGTGACCGGCATCCACCCGCGGGCAGGTTTCACTACCGGTGATTATGAAGAAGCGGGCATCAAACGCGCACTGGCGGCCAGAGCGGCGGAAACCGTGGTGATGGCGTCCCGGGAGAAGCTCAACGCCGCGTCAGCCTTTGCCATCGGCGAACTGAGCCTCGCCAGTACGCTTATCGTCGACGGTGAACCCGACGCCGCGCTGCGCCAGCAGCTGGTGCAGTGCGGCGTGGAGATCATCCCCGTTCAGCGATAGCGCCGACAGGGCATGGGGCTTAATTGCCGCCGGACGTCCGGCGCTGCAGCTGGTCGCGCAGGTTCGGCGGGGTGCCCTTAATGGTCAGGGTATCGGTGGCGGGATCCCAGAATACGCGTTCACCTAACAGCATGGCGTCGAAGTTAATGGTCAATCCGCCGCCGCTGCCGGCAAACTTGGTCAGCTGGCGTAAGGTGCTGCGATCCGCCGGGAAGCTCTCTTCCAGCTCATAGCCCTGCGCGGCAGTGAATTCCTGGAAGCTCTTTTCGCTGACGCCGGCGAGCTCTTTGGACAGCGACTCCAGCTCAATCTCTTCCCCGGCCTGCAGCTGTTCGTTACAGTACGCGTAGACCTGCTGACGCACATTCTGTCGCTCGGATTTATCAAGCTGAGCATCGGCGGCGAAGTCATCCACCGCCTGCAGCAGGCCGCGGTTCTGCGCTTTGGCGTTAAGCCCTTCGCTGGCGCCGAGGAAATCCATAAAGAAATCGGCCACTTTGCGCCCTACCCGCCCTTTCAGGAAGGTCAGATAGCGGGTCGACTCCGGGTTGGTTTCCCACTCGGTTAAATCGATGCGCGCGACAATATCAGCATGGTTAATATCCAGGTAATGGGTCGAGCGGATATCCAGCTCCTCGTTGACGCGCATACTGCTCAGGTTATTGAGCACCGCCACCAGCAGATACTCGACCGCCAGGTAACGATACTGGCAGAAGAGGACAATGCCCCCTTCGGCGAACGGGTATTTCGCCAGTTCATCGCGCAGACGACCAGTCGCCGCGCGGCTGAACGCCAGAAACTCTTCTTCCCCCTGACGCTGCAGACGCAGCGCCTGCGCCAGTTCACTCTCTTCATTGAACAGGCCATAGGCTTTGCTTTTGGCGCTATAGACCCGGTGCAGTTCAGCCATCATCTCGACGACCGTCGCATTCGGCTCCAGCAGTGACTCGCGCAGCACCAGCTCCAGATTTTGTTCATCACGTTTGATTAACTGATGCAGGGCAATCTGGTCGATATCCAGACTCATGTTAAACTCTCCTTTTAGACCGGGCGGTATTCAACCACCGCCGGGTTGCCGACGCAACTGGCGCCACACATTTCGACGTTGTTACCGACGATCGGTGCGCTTTTGCGTCGCGGCGAAAAAATGCGGAAAAAAAGCTGCTGCTACGGTAATATGTTGCCCTTTCACGAACAAACAGATTTTGAGTTTATGCCGCAAATTTCCCGCTATAGCGATCAACAGGTCGAACAGTTGCTCAGCGAGCTAACGAACGTCCTGGAATCACACAAAGCCCCGGTTGACCTTTCACTGATGGTGTTAGGCAATATGGTGACCAACCTGATCAACAGTAGCGTCGCGCCGGCGCAGCGTCAGGCCATCGCCCGTTCTTTCGCGCAGGCTTTGCAGTCTTCCATTAACGACGATCCGGCGCATTAAGGATAACAGCAACAGTATATGGTGACTCTACGTCAGCCCTACCGAGAAAAAGTCTCCCAGATGGTCAGCTGGGGGCACTGGTTCGCCCTGTTCAACATGTTGTTGGCCATGGTGCTCGGCAGCCGCTATCTTTTTGTCGCCGACTGGCCGACGACGCTTGCCGGACGGCTTTTTTCGTACGTCAGTCTCGTCGGACACTTCAGCTTCCTGGTGTTTACCAGCTATGTGCTGATCCTCTTCCCGTTGACCTTTATCGTGGTCTCGCAGCGCCTGATGCGCTTCCTGTCGGTGATCCTTGCCACCGCCGGGATGACGCTGCTGCTGATAGATAGCGAGGTCTTCACCCGCTTCCATCTTCACTTAAACCCGGTCGTCTGGGAGCTGGTCATCAACCCTGACCAGAATGAGATGGCGCGCGACTGGCAGCTGATGTTTATCAGCGTCCCGGTCATCTTTTTGATTGAAATGCTCTTCGCCACCTGGAGCTGGCAGAAACTGCGCAGCCTGACGCGCCGCCGTCATTACGCCCGCCCGGTCGCCTGGTTCTTCTTTCTGTCGTTTATCAGCAGCCACCTGGTCTATATCTGGGCGGATGCCAACTTCTATCGCCCGATCACGATGCAGCGGGCGAATCTGCCGCTCTCTTATCCGATGACCGCCCGCCGTTTCCTCGAGAAACATGGCCTGCTCGACGCCCAGGATTATCAGCGTCGCCTGGTGGAACAAGGGGCGCCGGAGGCGGTATCGGTCCAGTATCCGCTCAGCAACCTGCGCTACCGTGATCTCGGCGCGGGCTACAACGTGCTGCTGATCACCGTCGACAACCTGAACTATTCGCGGTTTGAAAAGACCATGCCGGCGCTGGCGGCGTTCGCCAAAGAGAACGTCAATTTTACCCAGCATATGAGTTCGGGTAATACCGCCGACAGCGGCCTGTTTGGCCTGTTCTACGGTATTTCACCAGGCTATATGGACGGTGTCCTCTCGGCGCGTATTCCCGCCGCGTTGATCACCGCCCTCAACCAGCAGGGCTACCAGCTGGGCCTGTTCTCCTCCGATGGGTTTAGCAGCCCGCTCTATCGCCAGGCGCTGCTCTCCGACTTCTCGCTACCGAGCGCGAAGACTCAGAGCGACGAGCAGACGGCCAATCAGTGGATCGGCTGGCTGGACCGTTACGCGCAGGATGAGAATCGCTGGTTCTCGTGGATCTCGCTCAACGGCACCACCCTCGACGACACGCAGCAACAGGGCTTTGTCCGCCGTTACAGCAAGGCGGCAGGTGATGTTGACGCCCAGATTGATCGGGTGCTGACCGCGCTACGCGCAGCCGGCAAGCTCGACAACACGGTGGTGATTATCACTGGCGGCCACGGCAAGCCGCTTAACGTCAAACACGACTCGTTCGACTGGTCGCGCGAGCAGTTGCAGGTGCCGCTGGTTATTCACTGGCCGGGCACGCCGGCGCAGGAAATTGCCACGCTGACCGATAACAAAGATGTAATGACCACGCTGATGCAGCGCCTGCTCCACGTTTCGACGCCAGCCAATGAGTACTCGCAGGGTGAAGATCTGTTCAGCGCCGCACGACGTCGGAACTGGGTCACCGCGGCCAACGGCGATACGCTGGCCATTACCACCCCGACCATCACCGTGGTCCTCAACCATAACGGCACCTATACCACCTGGAGCCGCGACGGCGAGAAAATTAAAGATCAGAAACCGCAGCTCAGCCTGTTGCTGCAGGTCCTGACTGACGAAAAACGCTTTATCGCTAACTGATTGATTAATTATGAATCAATCGCGCGCGACCCGCTTGCATTCGCTCGGGGAACGGGTAATATTGTTCCCCACGCGTCGGCACGTAGCGCAGCCTGGTAGCGCACCGTCATGGGGTGTCGGGGGTCGGAGGTTCAAATCCTCTCGTGCCGACCAAATCATTCACCGGTAAGTTTTGTTAACGACCGGTAACCCTACAGAAACCCGCACTCTCTCCGAGTTTGCGGGTTTTTTGTTGCCTGTTTTCCGTCGAATTTAAACGGGATCTTCAGGCATATTCCCCCTGGCATGTCGAATGACCAATGCCTGAACTTGTCCTGCTCCCCGTGGATTAATAGACGACGTTAGCGATCCGGCTGGGCGACCGTTCTCATGCAGCCTTAAGCCGTGCCTTTAAGCGCATCGCCGGAAAAGCGCCGGGTGCTGCACGGCCAGTGGCGGGAAGAAGGGGTTTAGCGCTGTCCCAGTTCACGGGTACGCCTGACCGCCGCCAGTACGCTGCGCTGAAGGCCTGCAGCAAAGTCACTGTTGTTCAGCTCATACAGAGCGTGGATCCCGACTCCCGCCGGTGAATTATTGATATCCAGAAGCTGACGCGGATGCTTCTGGCTTTGGCGCAGCATCTCGACCGCGCCGAGCAAGTTCTCCAGCACCACCTCCGTCGCCTGAGGCCGCGACAGCCCCGCCAGTACGCCGGCATCAGTAAGGGACTCAATAAAGTAGTAAATATAGTTAGGCCCCGCGACGCCAAAACCGGTAAAAACATCGATCAACCGCTCTGGCAAATACAGCACTTTGCCAAAACCGCGCAGAAACGGCTCGATCTCAGCCGCGCTGGCGTGGGCGTTTAAGGTCACGCCGCTATAGCCAAATCCGGTATCGGTCAGAGTATTGGGGATCGTCCTGACTATCGGCGTTGCCTCACCAAACAGGGAGGCCAGCGTTTCCAGGGTCACTCCCGCGATCAGAGAAACCACCGTCGTCGAGCCGTTTAGCTGGGCGCGCACGCGGCTCGCCACCGCCGCCAGATCGTCCTGTGGACGGATCCCCAGCACCAATAAAGAGGCCTCGCTTAAGCTACCGTCGCCCGACAACCGATAGCGGGAGTGCAAAGCCTCGATTCGCGCGCTGTCGATATCCTCCAGCGAGATCGCGTCCGCCCGCAGCGTACCGTTGCTTAATGACGCGCGAATAATCGCCTCCGCCATCTGTCCGGCACCAATAAAATGGACCTTTGCCATAGTTTTACTCCTTATTCAAAACGCTATTCGTCGTGACCAACACCGAAGCGCCAGCCTTGTCGCGCCGGGTCGGCAACGCGAATCCCCGTTCCGTCAGTGGGATAAATCCGTCCGTCAACGTCGCCGTCAACCGTGGTGAGCTTTTCCCCGCTCAGTGCCTGAATCGCCGCTTCTGGCTGATTAATAAACTGGTTGCGTGGCCCCCACTTAAGGTTGCCATTCCGCCTCATGCGACTCTGACTGATAAAAACGCAGCCGACAGGCGGCATCACCGCGAGCCAGCGCGGTCTGCACCTCTAAACGCAGCCCCGGAAACGCGTCGGTTAACGCATGATCCCCTTCCATGCAGATATCGCATAGCGTCTCAATTTCGCTGGCGCCCCGCCCCTGCTGCCGCCAGCAGTTGACGTAAGGACAGTAATGAAACAGGACGATAAATTCGGCCCGGCTGGCGCTAACGGGCTCCATCTCATAAACCTGAGATTCCAGACCGCAGGTAAACAGCCCGGCAAACTCCTGCAAATCCTGGCGATCGCGCATTTGCGCACGCAGCTTATGCCCGATATCGCGGCCATAGTGGCGTATGGCTTCACGCGCAAAATCATCCGCGATATGACGTTGTCGGCTTTCGTCCAACAGGTAACCGATGGTAGCCGCGCGTTTTTCAGTAATGGCGCGCAGCGCCAGGGTCACCTCATCGTTTAAGGTGGCGGCGTTATGCGCCGGTTCCGAGCTTATTTGCGTCATGCGTTTATTCCCAGTCGGTATTCACTTTCACGTCGCTGGCGCCCGGCAGGGCATACACATCTTCGGCGTACCATTTCCGTGAGAGCTCAGCGAGGGTGCCGTCCTTTTTCAGGGCAACCAACTGCGCATCAATCGCTTTGATCAGCTGCGGGTCGGTATTTTTTTTATACAAATAGACGTTAGGAAACAGGCCGACGGAATCCGAAGCTTTCAGATTGAGATTTAGCGCCTTATTTAACGCCAGCAGCGCGCCAATGGGATAAATCGCCGCATCGAATTCCCCGGAAGCGACCGCTTTAAAGATATCGGCGGCGGACTGCTCGCCGTTGGGCTGCAAGTTAATTTGTTGGCCTGGATGTTTTTTGTTGTAGTTTTCAATCACCGTATAACGGGCGTCGGAGGTGTGAATCGGCACCAGCTTTTTCTTACCGCTGGCGAGATCGCCAAGGTTATGAATATCGTTCTCATCGTTACGTACAATCAGGCGTAAATCGCTGATCCCGGTCGGCTCGCCGGAGTGGTCGTATTTTTCCGCCCGCTCTTTGGTAAGATAAAAGTGATCCGCCGCAAGGGTATACGCGCCGGTCGACAGGCCGACGATCATCGCGTCGCGCGAGACCGCATTAAAATGAAACGTATAGTCGGTTAACCGCTGGTCCAGCACCTTTAACAGATCGCCATCGTAGCCGGTAATATTGTTGTTATCGTCAACAAAGCTAAAGGGAAAACCATTAGCGTTAACGACAACCTCAATCGTCTTCGCGTGCGGACTTTTTTCAACCGCCTGTGCGGCGTTAATTCCCATTGCCAACGTCAGCGCACTCACCAGTAAAATTTTATTTTTCAAAATACCTTCCCCAAAATGATAACCGTGGAACACTCTTTTTTACGTTTCCTTGCCAGCGGGCGCGCAGAAACCGTTCTACACTGCGCAATGCTCTGGCAATTGCCAGGCACAGCACGATATAAATCACCAGCACGACGCAATAGGCTTCGACAAAATGAAACCCGCGCGCGGCGGCGATATTGGCTTTCGCCATCAGATCAATAACGGTGATGGTGTAAACCAGCGAGGTGTCTTTAATCAGATCGATCAGCACGCTGGTGAAGTTCGGCAGTGCGGATACTGCCGCCTGCGGAAAAATAATGCGTCGGAACTGCGTGAACCCGCTTAGCCCAATTGACCATGCGGCCTCGCGCTGCCCCTTATCAACCGCGTTCCAGCCTGCGCGAAAGGTTTCGGCGAAATACGCGCTGAAAATCAGCGATAGCGCGGTGACCGCCGCCACCAGTGGCGAGAGTTTATAGTGGTACATATTATCCTGCGGGCCGCCAAACAGCCCGGCGGCTATCCACGGCCAGACGTAAAAAAAGAAATACAGCATCACCAGTACCGGGACCGAACGGCTAAAGGAGAGAAATACCTTCGCCCCCCATTGAACCCCGGGAACCTGACGAATAATCACCCACGCCAGCGCCGCGCCCAGCAGAGTGGAAAAGAGTAAGGACAATAACGTTATCACCAGGGTAACCGGCAGCGCGCTTAAAATAAACGTAAAATTGTCCCGAATGAACGCCAGGCTAAACATGTTAATCTATCACTCCAGCAAGAACTGATACTTCTTTTCAATACGAGTGGTAAAATAGAGAATAATACTATTCAGCACCCAGTAAACGATAATAACACTAATAAACGCCGCAACCTGTTTAGCCCCATAGCTATTTTGCGAAATCTTTTGTGCACGGCCAAAAATATCTACAATACCAATAATATTGACCAGTGAGGTCATCTTCACGAGGTTAATTAAAAGATTACCAAAAACGGGAATGGCAATAATGAGCCCCTGGGGAAAAATAATCCGCAGCATTCCCTTATGCCAGGGAATATTGAGGCTGATGATGGCCTCTTTCTGGCCGGTATCCACCGCACGCCACGCGGAGCGCATCATTTCTGCAAAATAGGGACTGATGCTGACCGAAATAGACAACACCGCAAAGGTGGTATCGCTAATCCATAGCGGCGGCAGCGCCAGCGCAGTCAAAATTAATTTTCCGCCGAAGAAAAACAGCAGGATCAGCAGCGCCAGGGGGGCGCCACGCAGAATGTCGGTATACCCGTTTGCCACCGCGCTGAGCGGCTTAAAGCGACTAAACTGCAGCAGCACAATCAGCAGCGCGATCGTCAAACCAAGCAGCAGCGATGCCAGCGTTATCCCGAGGGTCACGGGTAAATTTTCCAGCAGTTTCGGCAATATTCCGGCGATATCCTGCCAGTTAAAGAGCGGGTTATTGTTCATCATTAGCCTCAGGCATGATAGTGCAGTTGCGCCAGAAACGCCCGGGTTCGCCCCTGCTGTGCTGCGCCAAATATCTGTTCCGCCGGGCCCTGCTCAACGATTTCGCCGTTTTCCATAAATACCACACGGGAAGCGACCTGGCGGGCGAACGCCATTTCGTGGGTCACGATAATCATCGTCTGCCCCGCAGCGGCAATCGTCTGAATAAGCTCCAGCACTTCACCAACTTTTTCCGGATCCAGCGCGGAAGTCGGCTCATCCAGCAGCAGAACGGCGGGGTTAATTGCCAGCGCCCGCGCAATCCCGATACGCTGCTTTTGGCCGCCGGAGAGACTGTGCGGATAGCTGTCTTTTTTATGCAATAACCCCACCTGCTTTAAGAGTCGTTCAGCAATATCCTGCGCCTCCTGACGCGGGCGCTTTTGAGCGTAAATCAGTCCTTCGGTAATATTTTGCAGTGCGGTCAGATTATGAAAGAGATTCCACGATTGAAAAACCATGGCGGTTTTTGCCCGTAGCTTTTCAATCTCCTTTTTGCCCGCTTTTGCGCAATCCAGCGCCACATCATCTATTCTTATTTGCCCGCTATCGGCAGGCTCCAGGAAATTAAGCGTACGTAATAACGTGGTTTTCCCTGAGCCGCTGGGGCCAATAATGCAAATAATCTCGCCGGAATGAATACTTAGCGAGACCTCTTTTAGCACTCTTTCACCGGAGAAGCTTTTACTGATCTTATTAATAATTATCATAATGAAATATTCGTGGATAATTTTTATTTGCCGCACGCCGGCGCTTATTGCTGCCTAAAAACTATATTGCTGCAGTTCAGATGATAGCAAACAAGAAAATCATCTATCGAAAGTTAAAAAATAACTTTTTATATATTTGTTATGACAATGAGGCTGAATTGTAATTTAACTTTCTTAACAAAACTGGATGGCGATACTTGACAATAATTATTCAAATTTACTGAACAATGAGAGCAAATTGTTTCGATTTTAATCATCCGACCGTCAGCCTATCATTTATCACATCGGGGCAACAACGCTCCAACACTGACAAAACACTTAAGGAATACGACCATGAAATCCATCAAAACTTTCGTTGCAGTTGCCGCACTCTCTATGATCTCTTTCGGTACTTTTGCTCAGAGCATCAGCGCCAGCGCTTCCACCCTGGACCGCGCAGAAGCCAAAATTGCCGCGCAGGCCGCAGAGCAAGGCGCGTCTTACAAAATCACCAGCGCTCAATTCAATAACCGCGTACATATGACCGCTGAGCTGACGAAATAAAATCGCCACATTGCCGGGCCGCCGGAAGAAACAGGCGACAGCGACAACACGATGAAATAAGGAACAGAACATGAAAAATATCGGCGTAGTCACCGCACTGCTGTTGGCCGCTACACTTTCGTCCGGCGTGATGGCCGCAGAGAAGAGCCAGACGCATCCGGAGGCGGGTTCAAATATCGATACATCGATGCATCAGAATCATATTGATGTCAGCCATGCCTTTGATAAAGAGAGCCTGACCGCAGGCAATCTTCAGTAAGACACTGCATAAGGCGCGCGTGGAAATATCCGCTGCGCGCTTTCTTTCTGCCCGTTTGACCATGGATTATCCGCCATAACCTCCGCTTTTGCCGTATCGATATACTACGCTTCTACACCTCGTTGCTTCCTGACAGCACATTTTGCAGATAACACTGCTTTCATCATGGGTACCGGACAGGCATTGAAAGCAGAAGTTGTCTGTTTTACTCAATAGCGTCCGCAGGGTTTTCTGCCAGGGCTTTTATCCACTTTTTCCCCTCTGTTATAGAGTACGACTATCCAGATGGTAAATTACGTCGTAGCATCTATCATTCGACTGTATGACTCATAAGCAGGAGCGGATGACATGAGAGTTAATGGACTTACCAAAGGATTTTTCATCCTTATCGTCTTTATTGTAACCCTGGCCTTTTTTGATGTTCTCTCACCCTATTATTCCGCCATCCTCTGGGCCGCGATCCTTGCGGTGATTTTTAATCCGGTCAAAAACAAGATTCGCACTCGCCTCGGCGAGCGCAATGGCCTCGCGGCGCTGCTGACCATCGTCATCATCTGCCTTATCGTTTTTACGCCGCTGGCGATCATCCTCTCGTCGCTGGCCTACGAGCTGAACGTGGTGTATAGCAAACTTCAGCATAACGACACTCAGTTCCCGACGGTGGTCGCCAGTCTGTTTGCTCACCTCCCCGGCTGGGCCAGAAGTTTCCTTGCCGAGCACAACCTCGATAGCGCGCAGCAGATCCAGCAGCAGCTCTCCGATGTTGCGTTGAAAAGCGGCCAGTATCTGGCCGGCAGCGCATTTCTGATTGGTAAAGGCACCTTTGGCTTTACCGTCAGCTTCGGCATTATGCTGTACCTGCTGTTCTTCCTGCTGAAGGATGGGCCTTACCTGGTGCTGTTGACTCTCGAATCTCTGCCGTTATCGAGCTATGTGAAGCAGCACCTGTTCGCTAAATTCGCCGCGGTCGCCCGCGCCACGGTAAAAGGCACCGTGGCCGTGGCGCTGGCGCAGGGGGCGCTGGGCGGCTTTGCCTTCTGGGTTGCCGGTCTGGACGGCAGCATTCTGTGGGGTGCGCTGATGGCGTTCCTGTCGCTTATCCCGGCGGTAGGCTCGGCCATTATCTGGGTGCCGGCGGCGATTTACCTCTTCGCCACCGGGCAGCTGTGGCAGGGCGCCTTTATCGTCGGCTTCTTTGTGATTGTGATTGGCCTGGTGGATAACATTCTGCGTCCGCTGCTGGTGGGCAAGGATACCAAAATGCCGGACTACCTGATCCTTATCGCCACGCTGGGCGGCATGGAGATCTACGGTATCAACGGATTCGTTATCGGGCCGCTGATTGCCGCCTTGTTTATCGCTTGCTGGAACCTGCTGTCGGGACGAGAGCATGCCGGTAATACCGATGAAATAGATGAAGAATTCATTGAGGAAGCGAAAAATAGCCGCAACGAATAAGCTTCATGGGCCGCCATGGCGCAAGGTGCGACACGGCATCACACCAGTACATAACACCATTCATTTTGAAAAAATTAGTAAATAAAACTTAACATTCAGCAAAGCAATGATAGGCTGTATCAGTCAGGAACGAAAATAAAGGATGATCAACCGTGAAAAAAATCACTACGCTAGCCGTTTCTCTGCTGACCGCCGCCTGCATGTCCGCTGGCGCCCAGGCCGCAGAACAGCCGCTGGAAAAAGTCGCGCCGTTCCCGAAAGCGGAAAAAGGCATGAAGCGTCAGGTTATTCAGCTGCCGCAGCAGCAGGATGAGTCAGCGCTGAAGGTTGAGCTGATAATCGGCCAGACGCTGGAAGTTGACTGCAACCACCATCGTTTAGGCGGGAAGCTGGAAAGCAAAACCCTGGAAGGCTGGGGCTATGACTACTATGTCTTTGATAAGCTGAGCGGCCCGGTCTCTACCATGATGGCCTGCCCGGATGGCAAGAAAGAGAAGAAATTTGTCACTGCCGGTCTCGGCGATGATGCCATGCTGCGCTACAACAGCAAGCTGCCGATTGTCGTGTACGCGCCGAGCAATGTCGATGTGAAATATCGCATCTGGCGCGCCGACGAAACCATCGGTAACGCCGTCGTCCGCTAAGTCGACCCATCAAACCGACAAAAAAAACGGCAGCCCGCAGGCTGCCGTTTTTGTCAGAGCGTTTGTCAGAGCGCGATATCCGCCATCGGCTTACCACCGCTCAGCGGCTTCAGCTCCGCCTGCGGGGCTTCATCCGCCACCGCGGCCGGCTCATATTTCAGCTCCAGCACTTCACTGGTCCACGCCAGCGCTTTCTCAATCTCCGCCGGGTTGCCATCAAGGCGAATACCGTAGGTCGGGATGATGGCCTTCAGCCTGGCCTGCCATTCCGGCGAATTGACTTTGTCTTTAAACACTTTTTCCATTAGCTGCAGCATGATAGGCGCCGCGGTGGAGGCGCCTGGCGATGCGCCGAGCAGCGCCGCGACAGTGCCTTCGTCATCGCTCACCACTTCAGTACCGAGGCGCAGTACCCCGCCCTTCTTCGCATCGCGCTTGATAATCTGCACGCGCTGACCGGCCTGCCACAACCGCCAGTCCTCTTTCCGCGCTTCCGGATAGTACTCGCACAGCGCCGCCAGGCGATCTTTATCTTTCTGCATCACCTGGCTAATCAGGTATTTCACCAGATCGAAGTTGTCCAGACCGACGTTGAGCATCGGCAGAATATTCGAGGTATTCGTCGAGGCCAGCAGATCCCACAATGAACCGTTCTTCAGGAAGCGGGTCGAGAAGGTGGCGAACGGCCCGAACAGCACCACGCGTTTACCGTCGATAATACGGGTATCAATGTGCGGCACCGACATCGGCGGCGCGCCCACTTCGGCCTGGCCGTAAACCTTCGCCAGATGGTGGTTCACCACCTCCGGATTTTCGCAGACCAGGAACTGGCCGCCGACCGGGAAGCCCGCATACTCTTTGGCCTGTGGAATGCCGGTTTCCTGCAGCAGCGTCAACGCCGCGCCGCCGGCGCCGATAAAGATGAATTTCGCTTTAATGACCCGCTTCTGACGACGGTTGTCGGCATCCGCGAGAGTGACCGTCCAGCTCTTGTCGGCGTTGCGCTTGAAGCGACGTACCACGGTACCCAGCTGCAGGGAGAAATTATCATGCTTTTGCAGGCCGGCGATCAGCTGGCGGGTAATTTCGCCATAGTTGACGTCGGTTCCCACTTCAGTACGGGTGGCGGCCACCTTTTGCTGCGGATCGCGGCCTTCCATTACCAGCGGCGCCCAGGCTTTGATCTGCTGATGGTCTTCAGAATAGCGAATACCGCGGAACAGTTCGCTCTGCTGCAGCGCCGCATAGCGCGCGCGCAGGAAGTTGACGTTATCTTCGCCCCACACAAAGCTCATGTGCGGCACGCTGTTAATGAAAGATTTTGGTTTGTTCAGGACGCCGCGCGTCACCTGATGCGCCCAGAACTGACGCGAGATATGGAAGGCTTCGTTGATGTCGACCGCTTTGTCGATATTGATGCCGTTGGCGGTCTGCGGCGTGTAGTTCAGCTCCATTAGCGCCGCGTGGCCGGTACCCGCATTGTTCCACCCGTTTGAGCTCTCTTCCGCCACGCTGGACATCTGCTCAACCATGGTAATAGACCAGTCTGGCTCAAGCTCCTGCAGCCAGGTTCCCAGTGTGGCGCTCATAATGCCGCCGCCAATCAACAATACATCCGTCTCTTGCTCATGGCGGGTGTTGGTCCGAGTGCTGTTGGGACCAACCGCCTGTGAGCGTGGTACGGCCATCTTTTTATTCATCGGATTTGAGCCTTACTTTACTCGCTGTTTTTATTTAGCGCAGGTGATACGATTCTCACCACTCACGTTACCACCGAAGCTCAAAAATTTAAATATTGTTTAAATTTTAAGTTCTGTTTTGAGATCCGTTATAAAAATGTTTAATAAATGTATACACCAAATCACTTTTTGTACTGGTAGCCTTGGGGATTCCGCGCTATCATCCTCGGTTTTGTGACAGACCGCACGGAAGCAGGGCCTGCCACCGCTCCCTCTTTTTTATAAGCTGCGAACTTTTTTTATGCCCCCAGTTTCTGACCCCGCCGCTTCCGGCAATCTGCGCCCCATCCTCCGCTCCCCGTCGTTACTGACGCGCGAAGTGCTGGCCGGCGTGCTTACCGCCCTGGCGTTAATCCCTGAAGTTATTTCGTTTTCGGTCATTGCCGGTGTTGACCCGCAGGTCAGCCTGGTTGCCTCGGTGGTGCTTTGCCTGGCGATGTCGGTCCTCGGCGGGCGCCCGGCAATGGTGACGGCTGCTGCCGGGTCGGTGGCGCTGGTCATTGGCCCAATGGCGCATCAGTACGGCGTGGGCTACATTCTGCCGGCGGTCATTCTGGCGGGTATGATTCAAATTTTGTTTGGTCTGTGCGGCATGGCGCGCCTGATGCGTTTTATTCCCCCGGCAGTGATGACCGGGTTCGTCAATGCCCTCGGGATCCTGATTTTCTTTGCTCAGGTACCGCACTTCTGGAGTCGCCAGCCGCTGATCGTCGGCCTGTTCGTCCTGACGCTGCTTATCGTCCTCTGGGCGCCGCGCTTCATTAAGGCCGTCCCGGCGCCACTGATCGCCATTGTCGCGCTCACTCTCTATACCGTCACCACTGGCCAGCAGTTGCCCACCGTCGGCGATGAAGGCTCGATGAGCGGCGGCCTGCCGGGATTCACTGCCCTGACCGTCCCCCTGAACCTGGCGACACTGCAGATTATCTGGCCGTGCGCCCTCAGTATCGCCTTTGTCGGTCTGATGGAGTCCCTGCTGACGGCTAAGCTGGTGGACGATCTCACCCATACCCCGTCGAACAAATCGCGGGAAAGCGCCGGGCTGGGTATCGCTAATATCCTTGCCGGCTGTTATGGCGGTATCGCCGGC
Source organism: Klebsiella sp. w6 (assembly GCF_033100215.1). Classification (NCBI taxonomy): domain Bacteria; kingdom Pseudomonadati; phylum Pseudomonadota; class Gammaproteobacteria; order Enterobacterales; family Enterobacteriaceae; genus Klebsiella; species Klebsiella sp. w6. The sequence goes on along the minus strand of NZ_CP136907.1, from coordinate 1,555,057 downwards.
TGCGCGATGATCGGCCAGACCATCGTTAACGTGGAGATGGGCAGAGCCCGCAGCCGTCTCTCAACGGTGATCGCCGGTCTGGTGCTGCTCCTGCTGGTGACAGCGCTCAGCCAGGTGATGGCGCAGATCCCGATGGCGGTGCTGGCAGGGGTGATGGTGATTGTGGCGGTGAAAACCTTTAGCTGGCATAGTATTCGCCCGGGCGAACTGGTGCGTAATCCGTGGCCGGAAACGCTGGTGATGCTGGTGACCGTCGCCGCAACGGTGGGAACCAGCAATCTGGCGATCGGCGTGCTGGCGGGGATCGTCGCCATGGCGCTCATCCCCCGCCGCCTGCGCACGAAGGCGCAGGCTACATCAGAAACAGCGTCGCCAGACCAAGGAAAATAAAGAAGCCGCCGGTGTCGGTGATAGCGGTGATCATCACGCTGGAGCCGACCGCCGGGTCGCGCCCCAGCTTCACCATAACCATCGGGATTATCACGCCCATCATCGCCGCCATCAGCAGGTTGAGCATCATGGCCAGCGTCATCACCCCACCGAGCTGCGGATCGTCATACAGCCACCAGGTAATGGCCCCCATAATCCCGCCCCATACCAGGCCGTTAATCAGGGCGACCCCCATTTCACGCAGGATCAGGAAGGTAAAGCTGCCGGGCTGGATCTGCTGTAGCGCCATCGCCCGGACGATCATGGTGATCGTCTGGTTGCCGGTATTGCCGCCGATCCCGGCGACGATCGGCATCAGCGAGGCCAGCGCCACCAGCTGTGAAATGGTGTGTTCGAAGCCGTCGATGACCCTGGAAGCGATAAACGCCGTACACAGGTTGACCGCCAGCCACGCCCAGCGCGTTTTCACCGCCTTGCTGACCGGGGCGAAGACATCCTCTTCATCGCTCAGGCCCCCCATCCGGCGCAGATCGTTATCGGTTTCTTCATAGACCACATCGACGATCTCATCGATGGTCAGTCGCCCGATCAGCTTACCATCGGCATCAATGACGGCGGCGCTGAGCAAGTCATCACGTTCGAAGGTGCGCGCCACCTTCTCCGCCTCTTCGTGCGGCTGAAAGGTGACCGGATCGCCCTCCATCACCTCCCCTACCCGCTTCTGCGCATCGTTGAGCAGAATGGTCTGCAGCTCCAGCTCGCCGAGCAGCAGCTTGTTACGGGTGGTGACGAACAGCTTATCGGTGTTTTCCGGCATTTTACCCAGACGCCGCAGATAGCGCTGCACCGCTGCCAGCGTGGCCTCCGGTCGCACCGTAATGACCTCAAACTCCATGATCGACCCGACGCTGTTGTCGGCGTAGCGCATAATCTGGCGAATACGGGCACGCTTTTCGGCAGGCAGGGTCGCCAGCAGCCGTCCGGTCAGGTTGCGCGGCAGATGCTGCAGCAGGTAAACCTGTTCATCGATATCCAGCGGCTGCATCGCCTGCAGCAGCTCGGGGTCGCTCATCTTGTCGATCAGGTCGCCCCAGACATTTTCTGAGGCTTCCAGCAGCACTTCGCCGCGTTTATCGTCAGGCACCAGGCACCATAGCGCGGTACGGGCGTCATAGGGGAGCGCTTCCAGCGCATCGGCGAGATCCGGCGGCGGCAGATGCGAGACCAGGATCTCGACTTCCGCCAGGTCATCGGCCAGCGTTCCTTCATCATAGCGTTCGGCCAGCGTCAGTTTGCCCAGCAGCGCGGAGGTCACTGCTTTATCGGTGCTCAAGAGCCAAATCAGACGGGCGCGCTCTTCGTCACGTAAGCGGGCGCTTTTTTTATGCAAAACGGACATCGATCGGGCAATCCTTTTGAGAATAGTGAGCCGGCCTGCGGGCCGGAAGCCTTAAGCATAGCGCGAGGAGGGGGAAATAATAACCGCCAGCAATGTAGTCGCTGAAAATTTCAGCGGCGCGGCACCCGGCTTTTCCCCCGGGCTCGCGGCGAGCATCAGGCCGTACGGGCCACCGCATCGCGGGAAGCCTGCGCCCGCTCCTCCCCGGTGAGCTCGGACAGCTGGCCGGCACGCATCTCCAGCAGGCGATCGGCGTGCTGGAAATAGTGATCGTCATGGCTGATGGCGAACACGGTTTTCCCCATCTGCTGCATCAGCGGCAGCAGCACCTGATAGAACTCGCGGCGGAAATGCGGATCCTGATCCGCCGCCCATTCATCCAGCAGAATGATGTCCCGGGACTCGGCCAGCGCCAGCAGGAGCGCCACGCGCTTCTTCTGCCCTTTCGACAGCCGGAGGTCGGCGATTTTCCCGTTCTCCAGCTGCAGCTTGTGGGCCATTTGCAGGCGCTCCAGCCACGTTGCCACCAGCGCCGGATCGGCCTCCTCTCCCTGCGGCCCGAGCAGGCGGTCAAACAGCCAGACGTCGGTAAACACCGCGGAGAACAGTTTGCGATACTCCTCCGGTTTATCCGCCGCCAGCGGCTGGCCGTCCACGAGGATCTGACCGGAAACCGGCTGATACAGGCCGGTCAGGAGCATCGCCAGGGTTGACTTGCCGCTGCCGTTGCCGCCGATCAGAAACACCAGCTCGCCGCGTTTCAGCGTCAGGTTAAGCGGCCCTACCGCAAAGCGCTGGTCCGGATAATGGAAAGTGACATCGCGCAACTCCAGCGTCTGCCAGTCAGGATGCGCCTGCGGCCGGGGAAATTCGGCTTGATATGGGGCGAGAGAGAACTGGCGCAGCTTGTTAAACGCCACCTGGGCGCTGAGCAAGGTGGGCAGCGCGCCGACGGCGGAGAGCAGCGGCGTGCGCAGAAACAGCAGCGTCAGGGAATAGGTCGCCGCCACGGCGGTATCGGCCCAGCCGAGGCTGTTGGCCATCCAGAACACCAGCCCTATGGCGCCAAGCATCATAATATTCGACCAGTTAACCGCGCTGAGATGGAAGGTATCGGCGCGAACGATATGGTGCCGATACTCCCGGGCGTCCGGGAGGTAGAGCTGATTAAACACATACTCCGCGCGTTCGCGATTGAGGGTCAGCTCTTTGCGCCCCTCCAGCACCGTCTGGTAGTCGTGATACAGCTTATCTTCCGTTTCGCGCAGGCTGGCCATATGTTTGTACACCCGCGACACCAGCACAAAACCGCCCCAGATGGTGAGCGCCATCCACAGCGCCGTCACCAGCATCATTTTGCCTGACAGCCAGGCCAGATAGGCGGCAGAGCCGAAGGTCAGAATGATCCCCTGCACCAGCTCCGGCAGGCGCACAAAGGCGATGGTGATGTTACGGATATCGCTGGTCAGCCCGGCAAGCAGCGACGCGCTGCCGATCTTCTCCACCTGTTCAATCTGAGTATCGAGGATGCGTTTAACAAATTCGCCGCGCAGGCGATAAACAAAATGGTGGCCGAGGGTGGTCAGCGCCAGCTGGGAGCCCAGCGTCACCGCCATCAGCAGCCCCAGCAGGCCAAGAAACTCCGGCAGGACCCGCAGCGAGGTATCGACAGCGGTAATCAGGCGCAGGTTAATGAAGGCGATTAAGCCGATACCCAGCGCGGCGCTGAGCAGACTGAGGGCAATCACGCCGAGAAACGGCCAGCGATACTGACGCCAGACGAGAGAGAGAAGTTCCATAACAGGCTATCCGGAAAAGCAAAACAGCCAGCAGTTTAAACGGCTCGCCGATGACATCAAGAATAATTCTTATTTTAATACTGGCGACTGCCCGCCTGCCGAAAAGTGAGGTTGTAACGACAGTCGCCCGTTTCGGGGTGATGCCCGGCTTTCAGCGGCTGAATACCATGATAAAACAGACGCGACTCGCCGCCCCAGACCACCACATCGCCATGCTCCAGCAGCAGCCGTTGTAGCGGGTCGCTGCGTTGCAACCCGCCAAACTGAAAGATGGCCGGCAGACCCAGCGAGACCGAGACGATCGGCGCCCGCAGATCCTGTTCATCTTTATCCTGATGCAACGACAGTTTTGCGCCCGGCTGATAGCGGTTAATCAGACAGGCGTCGGGGGAAAAGTTCGGATAGCCGCCGGCCGCGGCTGCCGCCAGCGCCAGTTCGCGGAATACGGCAGGCATCGGCGGCCAGGTTTGATCGGTTAACGGGTCGACCGGGTCGTACAGGTAGCCGTGGCGATCGGTGGTCCAGCCCAGCGCGCCGCAGTTGGTCATGGCGACCGACATGGTGTATCCGCCCGGCGTGACCATCTGGCGAAATGGCGACTGGCGGGCGACATCGGCAATCGCCTGCAGCAGCGCCGGGGCGCGCTCGCGGGCGAAGCGTCGGAGCACCACCGCACCGGGTGCCAGCGGCTCCTGCCACGGTGGCGTATCGCTAAACAGATCGAGCATTATTCCTCCTCGTATTGGGCCTCGCGCGCCAGCAGCTGCGCTTTCCGCGCCGTTCCCCAGCGATAACCGGACAGCGCGCCGCCCTCCCGTACCACCCGATGGCAGGGAACGATCACCGCCAGCGAATTCGCCGCGCAGGCGCCAGCCACCGCTCTTGCTGCTCGTGGCAGACCAATATGCTCTGCCACCTGGCGGTAGCTGCGGGTCTCGCCCGCCGGGATCTGCCGCAGCGCCTGCCAGACCTGCAACTGAAAGGCGGTGCCCTGCAGATCCAGCGGCAGCGATACCGGCCGCCGGCTGTCGTCGAGGTGGGCGAAAACCTCGGCCATTTGGCGACGGAACTCAGGGGTGCCCTGGCGCAACTCGGCGTTGGGAAAGCGCTGGCGCAGGTCGTCGAGCAATGCCGTATCGTTATCGCCCGGCAGAACGGCGCAAACGCCACGCTCACTCTGCGCCACCAGACAGCGGCCCAGCGCGCAGTCGCCCGTGGTCCAGGTCACCACGGTGGCGGCGCCGCCACGGCGAAACTGACGGGCGGTCATACCTAATGCCGCATCGGCCTGACGATAATAGCTGCTGCTGTCGGGAAAACCGGCCGCCAGCGCGGCGCGGGTCACCGTGTTCCCCTGCTCCAGCGCTTCCCGCAGACGTCGGGCGCGCCACGCCTGTTGCCACGCTTTGGGGGTCATACCGGTGACGGATTTAAACAAACGGTGGAAATGAAACGGGCTGACCGCCAGCTCACGAGCCAGCGCCTCAAGGGTCAGGGGCGCGTCCTGCTCCAGCAACCGGCAGGCCTGCGCCACTTTGTCGACCCTTTGCTGCTGCGGATCGTCTTTATCCGGCTGGCAGCGTTTGCAAGGGCGGAACCCCGCCGCCACGGCAGCGGCGACGTCGGCAAAAAAGCGCACGTTTTCCCGCCGCGCACGACGCGAGCGGCAGGAAGGGCGGCAGCAGATACCGGTGGTCAGTACCGCAAAGACAAACTGACCATCGGCCCGGGTATCACGTTCGCAGACCGCCTGCCAGCGGCGGTCATCGGTATCGGCAACTATCGGTTTCATGACGAGGCTCCTGCTGTAAGTGTATCCTCAGTCTGCGGCGACGCCCGCAGCAAAAAACCCGCAATCTTGCTTTTTAATTTTTCTCGCCGACGAGGAAGGTGCGAAACTGTGGCGACATCCAGGTTTTAAACCCCTCGCCCTCTTTGACGATCATATAGACTGCCAGCCCCTGCTCGCGCACCACCTGCTGCGCTTTTTCCGGCCCGAGCACCATCAGTCCGGTATCCCAGCCATCCGCCTCCAGCGCCGTTGGCGCAATGACGGTCACGGAGACCAGCTTATGGGTTATCGGCTGCCCGGTCTGCGGATCGATGACGTGCGAGATACGTTTGCCGTCGAGTTCATAGTAGTTGCGATAGCTGCCGGAGGTGCTGATGCCGTGACCATTGATGTCGACAATCGCCTGGACGGCGTTTTCCCGGTCAGTCGGTTTCTGGATCGCCACCCGCCAGGGCTTGCCTTCGCCGTTCATCCCGCGGCTCACCAGCGCCCCGCCTACCGACACCAGATAGCGGGAGATCCCCTCCTGCTCCATCAATCGCGCGAGGTGATCGGCAGCATAGCCCTCCCCCACCGTGGAGAGATCGACAAACAGATCGGGGATATCTTTTTGCAGGAATTGCCTGCCGCTCTGATTGATAACCTGCAGATGCTGCAGGCCGGTGCGCGCCTTCGCCGCGGCTATCGCCTGGGCATCCGGGGTGGTGACCGGCTGTTTATCCGGACCAAAGCCCCACAGATTGACCAGCGGCCCCACGGTAATATCCATCGCGCCGTGCGTTTTGGCGCCAATCCGCAACGACAGCGTCACGATGTCCGCCATCGCTTCGCTCACTGGCCAGGTCCGGGTATCCGCCGCGTGGTTGAAACGCATCAGCGCCGAGTCGTTTTTCCAGGTCGAGAGCAGGCGATCGTCGGCATCCAACTGGGCCTGAACCTTGGCGCGCAACGCCTCGGCCTTTGCCTCATCCACGCCAATGACGCTGACCCGCCAGAAGGTGCCCATGGTTTTGCCATCCAGCACGGTGGCCGTCGAAGCCGGGGTCGCAGGGGTGGTGGCTGAATCGCAGCCAGAGAGCAGTACGCAGGCGCCCAGCAGTGCGGCGCGAAAGAAAGTCATGTCCATTAGTCGAGGCTCCTCTTACCAGGGCGACAAGAGTATACCAGCGAGGTTAAACCAGACATAAAAAAAGGCGCCAGAGGCGCCTTTTTCTTGTGCAGCTTGCGACTTAGAACTGGTAAACCAGGCCCAGTGCAACCACGTCGTCGGTAGAAACACCGGCGTTGCGGGTGAAGCTGTTGTCGTCCAGCAGGTTGATTTTGTAGTCAACATAGGTGGACATGTTTTTGTTGAAGTAGTAAGTCGCGCCAACATCAACATATTTCAGGAGGTCCTGGTCGCCGTAGCCTTCCAGATCCTTACCTTTAGACTGCAGGTAAGCCACGGACGGACGCAGACCGAAGTCGAACTGGTACTGAGCAACCACTTCGAAGTTCTGTGCTTTGTTAGCAAAGCCCAGGGAACCGGCGCGGGTCGCGTTGTAGGTCTGGGTGTACTGAGTGGCCAGGTAGATGTTGTTCGCGTCGTATTTCAGACCACCGGTGTAGGTTTCAGCGTTGTCGCCGTTACCCAGAACCAGGTTGTTCTGATCGTCGGTACGTTTAGAGTGAGAGTACGCGAAACCAGCGCTGATGCCATCAAAGATGTCATAAGTTACAGAAGTACCGTAGCCGTCGCCATTCTGTTTCTGCGCGCCACGACCGTTGTTGGTCGCGCCTTCGCCGCTGACGCTGCCGTTTTTACCCTGGTACTGCAGAGCAAAGTTCAGGCCGTCAACCAGACCGAAGAAGTCAGAGTTACGGTAGGTTGCAACGCCGTTAGCACGGGACTGCAGGAAGTTGTCAGAACCGTAGGTGTCGCCGCCGAATTCCGGCAGAACGTCGGTCCAGGACGTTACGTCGTATACCACGCCGTAGTTACGACCGTAGTCGAAAGAACCCGCGTCACCAAATTTCAGACCGGCGAATGCCAGACGAGTCCATGCCTGATCGCTGGAGCTTTCAGTGTTGTTCGCCTGAACGTTGTATTCCCACTGGCCGTAACCGGTCAGTTGGTCGTTGATCTGAGTTTCGCCTTTAACGCCTACACGCATGTAGGTCTGGTCGCCGTCTACGCTCTTGTCGTCAGAGAAGTAGTGCAGACCATCGATTTTACCGTACAGGTCTAATTTGTTGCCATCTTTGTTATAAATTTCAGCCGCATTTGCTGCGCCTGCTACCAGCAGAGCCGGTACCAGGAGGGACAGTACTTTAACTTTCATGTTATTAACCCTCTGTTTGTTATATGCCTTTTATTATGCCACTGCTTACTGATTACCCTTCTAATCAGTCGGCTATTTCATTGTGCTGCAAAATGCAGAATAATCCAACAAGAATATGATACTAAAACTTCTAAGATGTTTCAAAATGCCCACAAGATGTTTCAATTTGTAAAAATGGCGGAACTTTTTGCACCACAAAATGGTCTGGGAAATACGCACTAATAATCAAAAAAAATATTTATTGGTTCACAATCAATCACATACACACAAATAACTCTATAGCACTGAATGGTAAAACAAAACTATCATTGGTGACTAAAATAACAGTCGCTATCATCATTAACTTTATTTATTACCGTCATTCAGTTCTGAATGTCTGTTTACCCCTATTTCAACCGGATGCCTCGCATCCGGTTTTTTTTACCCTTCTTTACACAACTTTAATTTATCTGTGCTACGGCAAAAAATTCCCTAACGACTATTAATCAATCAATTAGCCTGTCAATTGCCCTTATTCAGCCAATGTCTTGTTATTTCGTGCGATTCTTCCGCCTGTACTTTGTCAATATCGCGACTGGTCAGCGTTGTTGGCGCGGTTTCATTGGCGCTTCGATTCTAAGATAATTCCTGGAGAGTATCGCGCCGCTGGCACCATTCTGTAGTATGGATTTACGCCATTAGCCTTTATACTGCCTGCAGCATCTGCTTTGTTGCCAGTTACTCTGGCGCTACATCCTGTTTACAAACAATGATGAGTCGTTCAGCCACAAGATGACCCCGAAAAAATTCTCCCTGATCCCCGGCAACATCAGCCGCTTCTTCATTTTGATGGTTATTGTCCTGCTGGCGACGATGGGGGTGATGATTCAAAGTGCCGTCAATGCCTGGCTGAAAGAGAAGAGCTATCAGGTGGTTGATGTCTCCCACGCCTTGCACCAGCGCATTGACACCTGGCGCTATGCCACCTGGCAGATCTACGACAATATCGCCGCGACCTCGGCTAACGCTGCGAGCGGTGGCTTGCAGGAGACGCGTTTAAAACAGGACGTCTACTACCTTGAGAAGCCCCGGCGTAAAACCGAAGCGCTGATTTTTGGCTCCCACGATAGCTCGACCCTCGAGATGACGCAGAAAATGTCCGATTATCTCGATATTTTGTGGGGTGCGGAAACCATCCCATGGTCGATGTACTATCTCAATGGTCTGGACAATAGCCTGATTTTGGTCTCAACCCTGCCGTTGAAGGACCTCTCCTCAAGCTTTAAAGAGTCAACGATCAGTAGCGTCGTGGAATCCCGGCGCGCGGAGATGCTGCTGCAGGCCAATACCCTTGATGAGCGCGAGACCTTCTCGCCGCTGCGCCATCTCGCCTGGCAGAACGCGCACTACTTTACGTTACGCACCACCTTCAACCAGCCTGGACATCTGGCCACGGTGGTCGCTTTCGACCTGCCGATTAACGATCTGATCCCGCCAGGCATGGCGTTGGACAGCTTCCGTATCGAGCCAGACCCGTCGCAAAACATTGCCACCAATCCTGACAAAGAGACGACCGACCATATCGGGATCACCTTTAACGGCATGCAGATCGACATCGCCACCGATATCAGCACTACCGGTATGCAGTTGCTCTGGACGGTACCGCTGAGCAGCATGCTGCTGGCCGCCCTGCAGAATATTCTTCTGCCGCTGCTGCTCAACATTGGCCTGCTGGCGCTAGCGCTGTTTGGTTTTACCACCTTTCGTCACTTTAAAGGACGCAGCAATCCGTCTGGCGCCGGGCTCCCTTCCGCCGCCAACAGCGAACTGCGTCTGCTACGCGCTATAAATGAAGAAATTGTTTCTTTGCTGCCGCTGGGGCTGCTGGTTCACGATCAGGAAGCCAACCGAACCCTTATCAGCAACCCTATTGCCGACCATCTGCTTCCGCACCTGAATCTGCAGAACATCACCAATATGGCGGACCAGCATCAGGGGGTGATTCAGGCCACCGTCAATAATGAGCAGTATGAAATCCGCCAGTATCGCAGCCAGGTAGCCCCGCGCACGCAGATCCTGATTATCCGAGACCAGGACCGCGAAGTGCTGGTCAATAAAAAGCTCAAGCAGGCCCAGCGCTTGTATGAGAAAAACCAGCAGGGGCGGGCGGCCTTTATGCAGCATATTGGCAGCGCCCTGAAGCAGCCCGCGCTGAACCTGGCGGCAGAGGCGGCGGCGCTCGACAGCGCAGAGAACCGGACGCTGGCGCAGCATGCCGATGAGCTGGTCAAACTGATCGATGACATTCAGCTCGCCAATCTGCTGGAAAGCGACACCTGGAAAACCAGCCAGGCGCTGTTCTCGGTTCAGGAACTGATCGATGACGTTGTACCGGAAGTTCTGCCGGCGATGAAGCGCAAGGGTCTGCAGCTGCTGATCAATAACGCGCTCCCTGCCGGTGAGCAGCGCTACGGTGACCGTGAAGCCCTGCGACGCACACTGGTGCTGTTAATCCAGTATTCCATCACCACCACGCCTATCGGCAAGATCACCCTCGACGTTTGCCAGGACGAGTCGGCCAGCGATCGTTTGACCTTCCGCATTCTGGATACTGGCAACGGCGTCTCGGCAAACGAGATCGACAATTTGCACTTCCCGTATCTCAACGAGACCCAGAGCGATCTGTACGGCAAGGCGAACGCCCTCACCTTCTGGCTGTGCGACCGCATGACGCGCAAACTGGGTGGGCAGTTGACCATCAAAGCGCGGGAGTCGCTGGGAACGCGCTATACCCTGCACCTGAAAATGCCGGCCAGCGAAGAGGCGCCAGAGGCGGGCGAACATCTGCTGGATGACGTTATCGTCCTGCTGGATGTGACTTCCAGTGAAGTGCGGCGGATTGTCACCCGCCAGCTGGAGAGCTGGGGGGCGTCGTGCATCACGCCGGACGATCGGGCGACAAGTCAAGCGTTCGATCTGTATTTAACGGATAATCCGTCTAATCTTACTGCTTCGGGCTTGCTTTTAAGCGATGATGAGGTCGGGATACGCAAGATCGGCCCGGGACAACTGCGGGTCAACTTTAATATTAGCACGGCGATGCAGGAGGCTATCCTGCAGCTTATTGAGCAGCAGCTGGCGGAGGAGGCGGTTCAGCCCGCCACCTCAGGAAACGAGAGTAACGCCGAACTCCATGCCAGCGGCTATTACGCACTGTTTGCCGATACGGTACCGGATGATGTTCAGAGATTGTATACTGAAATCGAAGCGGGCGATTTTGCTGCTCTGGCGCAAACCGCCCACCGCCTCAAAGGGGCATTTGCTATGCTTAATCTGATACCCGGCAAGCAGTTATGTGAAACGCTTGAGCATCTGATTCGCGAAAAGGATGCGCAAGGCATAGAAAAATATATCAGCGACATTGACGCTTACGTCAAGAGCTTGCTGTAGAAGGTAGCCTTATACATGAACACTATGAACGTAATTATTGCCGATGACCATCCGATCGTACTGTTCGGTATTCGTAAGTCACTTGAGCAAATTGAGTGGGTGAACGTCGTTGGCGAGTTTGAAGACTCCACGGCCCTTATCAACAATCTTCCGAAGCTGGACGCCCATGTGCTGATCACCGATCTGTCCATGCCCGGTGATAAATACGGCGACGGGATCACGCTGATTAAATACATCAAGCGCCACTTCCCGGATCTGTCGATCATTGTTCTGACCATGAACAACAACCCGGCGATCCTCAGCGCGGTGCTGGATTTGGATATCGAAGGGATCGTTCTCAAGCAAGGAGCGCCGACCGACCTGCCAAAAGCGCTGGCCGCGCTGCAGAAAGGGAAGAAATTCACACCGGAAAGCGTCTCTCGTCTGCTGGAAAAAATCAGCGCCAGCGGCTATGGCGATAAACGCCTGTCGCCGAAAGAGAGCGAAGTGCTGCGTCTGTTCGCTGAAGGCTTCCTGGTGACCGAGATCGCCAAAAAGCTCAACCGCAGCATCAAAACCATCAGTAGCCAGAAGAAGTCGGCAATGATGAAGCTGGGCGTGGAAAACGACATTGCGCTGCTGAACTACCTCTCCTCCGTCTCGCTGAGTTCAACGGATAAAGAGTAATCCCTTTGTTTTCTCCGTCTCGCCCCGGCGAGACGGAGCTCCCCGTTATTCCCGCCCGTTACGTACCCGCGCCGCATACACCGTCAGCGTTTGCTTCAGCACGTCGAGGGTGACCGGCTTGGACAGGCAGCTGTCCATCCCCGATTCAAGACAGCGCTGCTTCTCTTCCGCCAGGGCATTGGCGGTGACGCCGATCACCGGCAGCGTCAGGCCAAGCTGACGAATGCGCTGCGTCAGACGATAACCATCCATATTGGGCATGTTGACGTCGCTGAGCACGATATCGATATGCTGTTTGCTAAGTACGTTGAGCGCGTCGACCCCGTCGTTAGCGGTCACGCACTGGTAGCCGAGCGATCCCAGCTGATCCGCCAGCAGACGGCGGTTAATCGGGTGATCGTCGACCACGAGGATCATCATGTCGTCGTTATTACCGATCTGCGCGTCCGGCGCCATCAGCGCCCGGCTATTCTCCGCGCTGTCGAGGGCGACGTGGAAAATACGCCCCAGCAGCGGCAGCAGTTCATGCGGCGTCGTCACGCTGTGCAGCCACTCTCCGGCCGCTCGCTCCTGCGGGATGCCGATATGGCGGCGGCAGAAGATGACCATCGCACTCCCCTGCCAGCCCCTCTGCGCTTCATCGTCAGTCAGCAAGACATCGTCGGCGTCCGGCGTTTCTCCGGCATGGCGGCGTACCGTCAGGCCGTGATAGCTGAGCAGCGACGTGACGAACATCGCCAGCGAGGTATTATGAATTGCCAGCCAGCAGGTCTTGCCTGCGAAACCGTCCGCCGTCACCTGCGGTGTGTTCTGCACGCCATACAGCGGGATACGGATGGTAAAACGGCTGCCCATCCCCGGCTCCGTTTCCACGGCGATATCGCCATCCATCATGCTGATCAGCTTTTCACAGATCGCCAGGCCAAGGCCGGTGCCCTGGAAGTTTCGCTGCACGCCGGTCCCCACCTGGAAGAAGGGATCGAACAGGCGCAACACCTCTTTCGCCGGGATCCCCTCCCCGGTATCGCGGACGCTGATCTGCAGATAATCCCCCGCACACTGGACGTGCAGGATAATACAGCCGGTGTCGGTGAACTTAATCGCATTGCTCAGCAGGTTAGAGATCACCTGCTGCAGGCGCATCGGGTCGCCGGACATCTGCTCCGGGACATCCGGCTCGATAAAACAGTACAGACCCAGCTGCTTGCGTACCACCAGCGGCAGATAGTTAGCAGAGATATGGTTCATCACTTCGCGCGGGGAAAACTCCCGCGGCTCGATCTTCAACTGCTCAGACTCGATTTTCGAGAAATCGAGAATATCGCTGATGATTTTCAGCAGCAGGCTGGAAGAGTTGTTCATCGCCGTCACCAGGCGATCAACGCCCTTCGGCAGGGCCTTAGTCTGCAGCAGATCGAGGTTACCGATGATGCCGTATAGCGGGGTACGCAGCTCATGGCTGACGGTCGCAAGGAACATCGATTTCGACTGGCTGGCCTGTTCAGCCGCCTGGGCCATCTCTTGCAGCGACTCCTCCATTTTCACGCGGGCGGAAACGTCCACCAGCACGCAAATGGCGACGTTTTCATTGCGATAACGCGAATGGACAAAGCTAATCTGCAGGTTGGTATGGTTGCTGGTCAGCACATCGACAAAGTTGACCTGCTGGCCGCAGATAATCTGCGTCAGCCGCTGGCGATCCTCATGGGTCAGCATATTCAGGTAGTTGTGCGCCAGCTCGTTACTGAGAATATTGGTCCCGTCGACGGTGCGCAGAATACAGATCCCCACCGGGGCTGAGGCCACGATTTTGCGGTTGAACTGTTCATGCTCTTCCAGTCGCTGCGCATCATTTTCCGCCGGGATAAAAATGCGCCGCTCATACATTCGCGCCAGCGCAAACAGCATTGCTCCGGTCAGAATATTGAGAATGATGGCGTTGATGATGAGCATGCGGATCCGCTCCAGCACCTGGTCCACCGAAACGGAATAGACGATACTTAAGGAGGACGGCGCCAGGCTTTTTTTCAGCACCAGCTCGCGAAAGCCTGCGCTGTAGCCAAACCACATCCGCTCCTGCATCCACTTCGCTTCGCTCTGGATTTTGCCTTCCGCGCCGGCCAGCGAGATCAGCGGCTGGCCGTTATCGTCAAAAATCGTCACGCTCATCGGCAAACTGCCTGGCGTGAAGAAGCTCTCCATACGGATGGTCTGCTCCACGCCGAGCATCGCCTGCAGACGGTTGGCCATATAGACCGGGGTCAGGGCATAAAAGTAGCCCACGCCGGGGCGCACGCCCTGGCTTATCCAGAACAGGTTGTTGCCGCGCTCGTTTTGCGGCGCGTTGCGATATTGCTCAATGCGCTGATGCAGGACTTTCAGCGCCTGATCGCGCTCAATCGGCACGTCCCGTAGGCCAAAGTTGGCCATGCAGAGGTTATCGCTGCCAATGAGAAAGATGCGGTTAAGGTCGTAGGCAGCGGTAAAATTATCCCGCCAGTAGCGCATAAACCACGCCAGTGATTGCAGCGAATTACGCCAGGTGCTGCTCATCGCGCTGCAGTCGGAATCTGGGTACAGGGGTTCAAAGTTAGGCACCGCGATATCGCCGTTTTGCCCTTGCGCTACCGCGTCCCCTGCCGACAAGCGGTTACCGGCGACGTACTTCAGCTCTTTAATCACGTCCGCCGTACGCTGAATATAGCGCTGGGCCTGGTCGGCGTTGAGATTGAGCTCCTGATGGATCTCGGCTTCCCGCTCGTGCAGGGCATTGACGATATAGAACACAGAGACAAACGCAATCAGCAGCCACAGTAATACCGCCAGCGCTCTGAACAGATAACGTGAAACCTTCAGGGTTGTATGAAACGAGGCAAGATATTTCAATGTGGCGATGCTCGGCCGTCAGGGACTCAACAGAATGGGGTTAAAGTAGCGGTAAACCGGCTTTGCCGCAATCTTAATGCAAAAAGGGCCGGGAGAATACCCGGCCCTTTCAGAACATTTACCTGGGACGATTACTCTTCGTCTTCGGCGATGTCGTCATCGGTATCCGCTTCCGGGGCGATATCGTCATCGCCTTCCGCTACGCTACCGTCGATGGCATCCAGTTCTTCGTCGTCCACCGGCTCTGCCACGCGCTGCAGACCCACCACGTTTTCATCTTCCGCGGTGCGGATGAGGATCACACCCTGGGTGTTACGGCCCACGATGCTCACTTCGGAAACGCGGGTACGAACCAGCGTCCCGGCGTCGGTGATCATCATGATCTGATCGCAGTCATCCACCTGCACGGCGCCCACCACGGAGCCGTTACGCTCGGTGACTTTGATCGAGATAACGCCCTGAGTGGCACGCGATTTGGTCGGATACTCCGCCGCTGCGGTACGTTTACCGTAACCGTTTTGCGTTACCGTCAGAATCGCGCCTTCGCCGCGCGGAATAATCAGCGAGACGACGCTGTCGTTTTCCGCCAGCTTGATGCCGCGTACGCCGGTGGCGGTACGGCCCATGGCGCGAACGGCGTCTTCTTTGAAGCGCACAACCTTACCGGCCGCGGAGAACAGCATCACTTCGTCCTGACCAGAGGTCAGATCGACGCCGATCAGCTCATCGCCTTCGTTCAGATTGACCGCGATGATACCGGCGGAACGCGGACGGCTGAACTCGGTCAGCGCGGTTTTCTTCACGGTACCGCTGGCGGTCGCCATAAAGACGTTGACGCCCTCTTCGTACTCGCGGACCGGGAGGATGGCGGTGATACGCTCATCGGCTTCCAGCGGCAGCAGGTTGACGATCGGACGACCGCGCGCGCCGCGACTGGCTTCCGGCAGCTGATAGACCTTCATCCAGTACAGACGGCCACGGCTCGAGAAGCAGAGGATGGTGTCATGGGTGTTAGCCACCAGCAGGCGGTCGATAAAGTCTTCTTCTTTAATGCGCGCTGCTGACTTGCCTTTACCGCCACGACGCTGTGCTTCATAGTCGGTCAGCGGCTGATACTTCACATAGCCCTGATGCGACAGGGTGACCACCACATCTTCCTGGTTGATCAGATCTTCGATGTTAATATCAGCGCTGTTGGCAGTGATTTCGGTACGACGTTCGTCGCCGAACTGGTCGCGGATCAGCTCAAGCTCTTCGCGAATCACTTCCATCAGACGGTCGGCGCTGCCGAGAATGTGCAGCAGTTCCGCGATCTGCTCCAGCAGCTCTTTATATTCGTCGAGCAGTTTTTCATGCTCAAGGCCGGTCAGTTTCTGCAGACGCAGATCCAGAATCGCCTGAGCCTGCTGCTCGGTCAGATAGTATTTACCGTCGCGCACGCCGAACTCTGGCTCCAGCCATTCCGGACGCGCGGCGTCATCACCGGCGCGCTCCAGCATCGCCGCAACGTTACCGAGATCCCACGCCTGGGCAACCAGCGCCGTTTTCGCTTCTGCCGGGGTCGGCGCGCGACGGATCAGTTCGATAATCGGGTCGATGTTGGCCAGCGCAACGGCCAGCGCTTCGAGGATATGCGCCCGGTCGCGCGCTTTGCGCAGTTCGAAAATCGTACGACGGGTCACCACTTCGCGGCGGTGGCGTACAAACGCGGCGATGATGTCCTTCAGGTTCATGATCTTCGGCTGACCATGGTGCAGAGCAACCATGTTGATGCCGAAGGAGACCTGCAGCTGAGTCTGGGAATAGAGGTTGTTGAGCACCACTTCCCCTACCGCATCGCGCTTCACTTCAATCACGATGCGCATCCCGTCTTTATCAGACTCGTCACGCAGCGCGCTGATGCCTTCCACGCGTTTTTCTTTGACCAGCTCGGCGATTTTCTCAATCAGGCGCGCTTTGTTCACCTGATACGGAATTTCGTGCACGATGATGGTTTCGCGGCCGGATTTCGCGTCCACTTCCACTTCCGCGCGCGCGCGGATGTACACTTTACCGCGACCGGTGCGGTAAGCCTCTTCAATGCCACGACGGCCATTAATAATGGCGGCGGTCGGGAAATCAGGGCCTGGAATATGCGCCATCAACCCTTCAATGCTGATGTCTTCATCGTCAACATACGCCAGACAGCCGTTGATCACTTCCGTCAGGTTATGCGGCGGTATATTGGTCGCCATCCCTACGGCGATCCCGGAGGCGCCGTTCACCAGCAGGTTAGGAATTTTGGTCGGCATGACGTCCGGAATACGCTCCGTACCGTCATAGTTGTCGACGAAATCGACCGTCTCTTTTTCAAGATCGGCCATCAGCTCATGAGCGATTTTCGCCAGACGAATTTCGGTATAACGCATCGCCGCGGCGGAGTCGCCGTCGATGGAACCGAAGTTACCCTGGCCGTCCACCAGCATGTAACGCAGCGAGAACGGCTGCGCCATACGAACGATGGTGTCGTATACCGCGGAGTCGCCGTGCGGGTGGTATTTACCGATTACGTCACCAACGACACGGGCTGATTTTTTATAGGCTTTGTTCCAGTCATTGCCCAATACGTTCATGGCGTAAAGTACGCGACGGTGTACCGGCTTCAGGCCATCTCGGACATCCGGCAGCGCACGGCCAACAATGACCGACATCGCATAATCCAGATAAGAGTTCTTAAGCTCTTCCTCAATGTTGACCGGTGTAATTTCTCTCGCAAGGTCGCTCATCTAACCGCTATCCCTCTACTGTATCCCGGATTCAAAGGTCGCAAATTATAACACAGCCGCGCTAATAGAGGTAAAGCAATACGGTTTATTCATGGCGCGCTGCTGATATACTCGCAGGTCTGAACAGAAAAGGAGTAAAAGCGCCCATGAATGCCGAAAAAACGTCGGTAGCCCCTAACGTCGATCATGCTGAAATCGCCAAATTCGAAGCCGTCGCCTCGCGCTGGTGGGATCTGGAGGGCGAGTTCAAACCGCTCCACCGCATCAACCCGCTGCGGCTGGGTTATATCGCCGAACGCTCCGGCGGCCTGTTCGGTAAAAAAGTCCTCGATGTCGGCTGCGGCGGCGGCATTCTCGCCGAGAGCATGGCGCGCGAAGGTGCGACGGTCACCGGACTGGACATGGGTGCCGAACCGCTGCAGGTCGCGAAGCTGCACGCCCTGGAGAGCGGTATTCAGGTGGACTATGTTCAGGAAACGGTTGAGGAACATGCCGCGAAGCATCCGCAGCAGTATGACGTCGTGACCTGCATGGAGATGCTGGAGCACGTGCCCGACCCGCAGTCGGTGGTACATGCCTGCGCGCGGCTGGTGAAGCCCGGCGGCCAGGTCTTCTTCTCCACCATCAACCGCAACGGCAAGGCCTGGCTGATGGCGGTGGTCGGTGCGGAATATGTCATGAAGATGGTGCCTAAGGGCACTCATGATGTGAAGAAGTTTATCAAACCGGCCGAGCTGCTGAGCTGGGTAGATCAGACTACTCTGAAAGAGCAGCATATCATCGGTCTGCATTACAATCCGCTGACCAACACCTTCAAGTTAGCGCCGGGGGTTGATGTTAACTATATGTTGCATACGACCGCCAAACAGGACTGAGGTCAGCACCTGCGCTTATGATGATTGCGCGGCATCAAGCCGCGTGATTATTTCTTCCGATGAAGAAATCAGCACTCGATCAAATTTTCATTTTTTTTTCTGTTTTATTGACTTCTTCTCCAGGCCTTATGCGACGTGGACTTGCGGATTATTACCCTTCCGCAACCTCAATTTAACGTCAAAATCAACCCTTGTACTCAAAAGATTCCTTACTAAAATACTCACCATATAGCGTTTCTTTTATCGACAACCCCCTACATATAGTATTTATCCACAGAGTTAGTCACAACGGCCTTCTGTGGATAAACGGGGGATATTTTCTTTCACGGACAGGTAAAATCCACATGAATCAGAGTCTGCTGGTGACAAAGCGCGACGGGACCACCGAGCGCATCAATCTCGACAAAATCCATCGCGTACTGGATTGGGCGGCAGAAGGACTGAATAACGTTTCGATTTCCCAGGTAGAGCTGCGCTCCCATATCCAGTTCTATGACGGCATCAAAACCGCGGACATCCACGAAACCATTATTAAAGCCGCTGCGGATCTGATCTCCCGCGACGCGCCGGATTACCAGTACCTCGCCGCGCGTCTGGCGATTTTCCATTTGCGTAAAAAAGCCTTCGGCCAGTTTGAGCCGCCGGCGCTCTACGATCACGTGGTGAAGATGGTCGAGAAGGGTAAATACGATCATCATCTGCTGGAGGACTACACGGAAGAAGAGTTCCAGCAGATGGACGGTTTCCTCGACCACTGGCGCGACATGAACTTCTCCTACGCAGCCGTTAAGCAGCTGGAAGGCAAGTATCTGGTACAAAACCGCGTTACCGGCGAAATTTATGAGAGTGCACAGTTCCTCTATATTCTGGTGGCTGCCTGCCTGTTCTCTAACTACCCGCGCGAAACCCGTCTGGACTACATTAAGCGTTTCTACGACGCGGTATCGACCTTTAAAATCTCGCTGCCGACGCCAATCATGTCCGGCGTGCGCACCCCAACCCGTCAGTTCAGCTCCTGCGTGCTGATCGAGTGCGGCGACAGCCTGGATTCCATCAACGCCACCTCCAGCGCGATTGTGAAATACGTTTCCCAGCGCGCCGGTATCGGCATCAACGCCGGGCGCATTCGCGCGCTGGGCAGCCCGATCCGCGGCGGCGAAGCCTTCCACACCGGCTGCATTCCATTCTATAAACATTTCCAGACCGCGGTGAAATCCTGCTCGCAGGGCGGCGTTCGCGGCGGCGCGGCGACCCTCTTCTACCCAATGTGGCATCTGGAAGTGGAAAGCCTGCTGGTGCTGAAAAACAACCGTGGTACCGACGCCAACCGCGTTCGTCATATGGACTACGGCGTGCAGATCAACAAACTGATGTACACCCGTCTGCTGAAAGGCGGCGACATTACCCTGTTCAGCCCTTCCGATGTCCCGGGCCTGTATGACGCCTTCTTTGCCGATCAGGACGAGTTTGAGCGCCTGTACACCCAGTACGAGCAGGACGACAGCATTCGCAAGCAGCGTATTAAAGCCGTTGAGCTGTTCTCGCTGATGATGCAGGAGCGCGCCTCTACCGGCCGCATCTATATCCAGAACGTCGACCACTGCAACACCCACAGCCCGTTCGATCCGGTGGTCGCCCCGGTGCGTCAGTCTAACCTGTGCCTGGAGATTGCCCTGCCGACCAAACCGCTGGAAGACGTCAACGACGAAAACGGCGAAATCGCGCTGTGCACCCTGTCGGCCTTCAACCTCGGCGCGATTGACAGCCTAGACGAGCTGGAAGAGCTGGCGGTGCTGGCGGTGCGTGCCCTGGATGCGCTGCTGGACTATCAGGATTACCCGATCCCGGCCGCCAAACGCGGCGCGATGGGGCGTCGTACGCTGGGCATCGGCGTGATCAACTTCGCTTACTATCTGGCGAAGCATGGCAAACGCTACTCCGACGGCAGCGCCAACAACCTGACGCACAAAACCTTCGAAGCGATTCAGTACTACCTGCTGAAGGCCTCCAACGAGCTGGCTATCGAGCAGGGCGCCTGCCCGTGGTTCAATGAAACCACCTATGCGCAGGGTATCCTGCCGATCGATACCTATAAGAAAGACCTGGACGGCATCGTCAGCGAATCTCTGCACTTCGACTGGGAAGCATTGCGCGAATCCATTAAAACCCACGGTCTGCGTAACTCCACGCTCTCCGCACTGATGCCGTCCGAGACCTCGTCGCAGATCTCCAACGCCACCAATGGCATTGAGCCGCCGCGCGGCCACGTCAGTATCAAAGCGTCCAAGGACGGTATCCTGCGCCAGGTGGTGCCGGATTACGAAAATCTGCAGAACGCCTATGAGCTGCTGTGGGAAATGCCGAACAACGACGGTTATCTGCAGCTGGTGGGTATCATGCAGAAGTTTATCGACCAGTCGATCTCTGCCAACACCAACTACGATCCGACGCGCTTCCCGTCCGGAAAAGTGCCGATGCAGCAGTTGCTCAAAGACCTGCTCAACGCCTATAAATTCGGTGTCAAAACGCTGTACTATCACAACACCCGTGATGGCGCAGAAGACGCTCAGGATGACCTGGCCCCGTCCATCCAGGACGATGGCTGCGAAAGCGGCGCTTGTAAGATCTAAGTTATTTTTGCCGGGTGGCGCGATGCTTACCCGGCCTACGATTGTGTAGGCCCGGCCAATGCAGTACCGCCGGGCAATACATTTCAACAGGACTCACTTCAATGGCATACACCACTTTTTCACAGACGAAAAACGATCAGCTGCTGGAACCGATGTTTTTTGGCCAGCCGGTTAACGTGGCCCGCTACGATCAGCAAAAATATGACATATTTGAAAAGCTGATTGAAAAGCAGCTCTCCTTCTTCTGGCGCCCGGAAGAGGTTGACGTTTCCCGCGATCGCATCGACTACCAGGCGCTGCCGGAACATGAAAAACATATTTTCATCAGCAACCTGAAGTACCAGACGCTGCTCGACTCCATCCAGGGCCGCAGCCCGAACGTTGCGCTGCTGCCGCTGATCTCCATCCCGGAGCTGGAAACCTGGGTGGAAACCTGGGCCTTCTCCGAGACCATCCACTCGCGCTCCTACACCCATATCATCCGCAACATCGTCAACGATCCGGCGACCGTGTTCGACGATATCGTGACCAACGAGCAGATCCAGAAACGTGCGGAAGGCATCTCTCACTATTACGATTCGCTGATCGAAATGACCAGCTACTGGCATCTTCTGGGTGAAGGCACCCACACTGTCAACGGTAAAACCGTGACCGTGAATCTGCGCGAGCTGAAAAAGAAACTCTATTTGTGTCTGATGAGCGTTAACGCCCTGGAAGCGATCCGCTTCTACGTTAGCTTCGCCTGCTCCTTCGCTTTCGCCGAGCGCAAGCTGATGGAAGGTAACGCCAAAATTATCCGCCTGATCGCTCGCGATGAAGCGCTGCACCTGACCGGCACCCAGCATATGCTGAACCTGCTGCGCTCCGGCAGCGACGATCCGGAGATGGCGGAAATCGCCGAAGAGTGCAAGCAGGAGTGCTATGACCTGTTCGTGCTGGCGGCGCAGCAGGAGAAAGAGTGGGCGGACTATCTGTTCCGCGACGGCTCAATGATCGGCCTGAACAAAGATATTCTCTGCCAGTACGTCGAGTACATCACCAATATCCGCATGCAGGCGGTGGGCCTCGATCTGCCATTCCAGACCCGCTCCAACCCAATCCCATGGATCAACACCTGGCTGGTCTCCGATAACGTCCAGGTGGCGCCGCAGGAAGTGGAAGTCAGCTCGTATCTCGTCGGTCAGATCGATTCTGAAGTCGATGCCGACGACCTGAGCAACTTCCAGCTGTAATGAAGCGGATTTTCCTGAAAATCTCTGACACTCGCCTTGAGTGTCAGGATGAACACCCTTCCCTGCTGGCTGCGCTGGAGTCGCATAATATCGATGTGGAATATCAGTGCCGCGAAGGCTATTGCGGTTCCTGCCGCACGCGTCTGGTTTCCGGCCAGGTTGACTGGCTGACCGAGCCGCTGGCCTTTATCCAGCCGGGGGAAATTTTGCCCTGCTGCTGCCGGGCGAAAGGCGATATTGAGATCGAGATGTAGTCTTGTCAGGTGGCGCTACGCTTACCTGACCTACAAAACCGCAGTTCGTAGATACTGTTATCGGTTTGCAACTTTTTCGCTTGAGAAAAACGTTTATCGCGTGTCGCTTCAGAGGATATTGCGCTCCCGGTTAATTTTTATGCAATATGTTTTCCGTGGCGCAGGGAGCGCACAGAGGGCGGCCAGTCGCCGCCCTCTGTACTCCCGGGCTCTGGCCGCCAAAATCGCCACTTCGTGGTGCCTTCGACTTATCCCTGCAGGCTTCGGGTCGGGCCGAGGCAGCGTCCCTGCAAATCACGGCCCTCAGCCCGCATCCATGCGGGCTGCCCCGGCCTGCCGGGAACGTCTCAGCGATTTTGAGGCCACCAACACCGGCAGTTTCAGCCAGACCGTAGGCCGGGTAAGGCGTAGCCGCCACCCGGCTTTTTAGCGTTTAGCGTTCAGGAACTGCACCGCTTTATCCGGGAAATCGGTAAACAAGCCGTCGACGCCCGCCTGGTGATACAGCAGGTCATAGAGCTGATTAACGTTAGTCGCGTACTCCGGCAGCTGATCCGCACGCACGGTGTACGGATGCACCTGCAGATGGCTGGCATGCGCCTCTTTCACCATCGCCGTCAGCTTCACCGCGCCCGGCTTCGAGCCTTCCGCCACCAGCATATGGTAATCCGGGCCAATACCGTCGGCGTACTGCGCAATCTGCGCCATCGCACCCGGCTGGAACATCCAGTCGTAGCTGTAGTTCACCCATTTGCCATCTGCCTGTTTCTGCTGGGTTTCATTCCAGTCGGTATAGGCGATGAGCTGCACCAGATTGAGATCCATGCCCATCTTCGGTTCCAGCTCATTTTTGATACGTTTGAGCTCGTTGGCGTCAAAGCACTGCAGATAAACCTTATCCTGCTTGCTGGTATAGCCATATTCCTTCAGCACTTTCAGCGTACTGGCGGCAATATCTTTGCCTTCCTGATGGTGGAACCACGGCGCTTTGATTTCCGGGTAGATACCGATATTTTTACCCGTCGAATGGTTCAGCCCCTGGACAAACTCAATCTCTTCTTCAAAGGTATGAATGCGAAAATCGGATTTGCCCATCGGGAAACGCCCGGGATAGGTTTGGACGTTCTTACCATTTTTCGGCTCAAAACCTTCGGTAAACTTCAACGACTTAATCTCGGCCAGGGTAAAGTCGATGGCGTAGAAACGGCCATCTTTACGCGCCCGCTGCGGGAAACGCTGCGCAACGTCAGTCACCCGATCGAGATAATGGTCGTGCAACACCACCAGCCGGTCGTCTTTGGTCATCACCAGATCTTGCTCAAGGTAATCCGCCCCCTGAGCGTAAGCCATCGCTTTCGTCGGCAGGGTATGTTCCGGCAGATACCCGCTGGCGCCGCGGTGGGCGATGACCATTTTCTCCGCTGCGACAGCGCTGAAGCACAGTGCCGAACTGGCCAAAATCATGCCGCTCATTAGCGCGGTGAGTTTCATGTTCATCGTCGCTCCTTAGGCTTGTTTCAGTTGTTGATGATGACGACGCTCGCCAAGCATCACGATAACCAGCAGGATAACCGCCAGCACGCTGCCGCCGATCATCACCATGAAGCCGCCGTCCCAGCCGAAGAAATCGACGGTGTAGCCGACGATGGCGCTCGCCGCCACGGAACCGCCAAGATAGCCGAACAGGCCGGTGAAGCCCGCGGCGGTACCGGCGGCTTTTTTCGGCGCCAGCTCGAGGGCATGCAGACCGATCAGCATCACCGGGCCGTAGATCAGGAAGCCGATAATAATCATACAGGCCATATCGACGCCCGGATTGCCCGGCGGATTGAGCCAGTAAACGACAGTGGCGATGGTCACCAGGGTCATAAAGAACACGCCGGTCGCGCCGCGGTTGCCTTTAAACACTTTGTCCGACATCCAGCCGCACAGCAGCGTGCCCGGGATCCCCGCGTACTCGTACAGGAAGTAGGCCCAGGAGGATTTATCCAGCGCGAAGTGTTTGACCTCTTTCAGGTAGGTCGGCGACCAGTCCAGAATGCCGTAGCGCAGCAGATAAACGAAGACGTTAGCGATAGCGATGTACCACAGTAGCTTGTTCGGCAGAATGTACTGCATAAAGATCTGCTTCGCCGTCAGCTCTTCTTCGTGCTTTTCACTATAGTCATCCGGATAGTCGTTTTTATACTCTTCGATCGGCGGCAGACCGCAGGACTGCGGGGTATCGCGCATCATCGCGAAGGCAAAAATGGCCAGCAGGATCGCGCCGAAAGCCGGCATATACAGCGCCGCGTGCCAGTCGTTAAACCACGCCATCCCCAGCAGGAACAGCAGCGGCGGAATACCGCCGCCGACGTTATGCGCGCAGTTCCACACCGAGACAATCCCACCGCGCTCTTTCTGCGACCACCAGTGCACCATGGTCCGGCCGCACGGCGGCCAGCCCATCCCCTGGAACCATCCGCAAAGAAACAGCAATACGAACATGATCATGATGCTGGAAGTCGCCCACGGTACAAAGCCCATCACCAGCATCACCAGCGCGGCGAGGATCAAGCCGGCCGGCAGGAAAATGCGCGGATTCGAGCGGTCAGAGACCGAGCCCATGATGAATTTCGAAAATCCGTAGGCGATGGAGATGCCGGAAAGGGCGAAACCGAGGTCGCCACGGGAGAAGCCCTGCTCAATCAGATAAGGCATCGCCAGGGCAAAGTTCTTACGAACCAGATAGTAAGCGGCATAACCAAAAAAGATGCCAATGAAAATCTGCCAGCGTAATCGACGATACAGCGGGTCGATCTCCGCTGCTGGCAAACGCGCTTTATGCGCGGCGGGTTTAAAAATACTTAACATATCAGCCTCCGTGGCCCTTGCTGTTTTCTACTGACGTCACGACAAAATCCCAGATTAATCACCAACTTCAAATATGGTCGCGATGGTAGGCAATACGTAGAGTTGATACTGTGAAACATCGCACAATTTGTTACAGAAATATGACAAAACGTTCTAATGTGAGCACGAAATCACATAACACGCTCAAATAACGCGCGAATATGCTCGAAATCAAACAATAACCTTATGAATTGTGGCTAAATGGCGTTAAACGAAAGCAGAGGAGCTGAAGATGACGGGACGTCTTGATAGCGAGGTCATTATCATCGGCGGCGGAGCAACCGGCGCCGGTATCGCCCGCGACTGCGCCCGGCGCGGATTACGCACGCTGCTCATTGAGCGTCATGATATCGCCACCGGGGCCACCGGCCGTAATCATGGACTGCTGCACAGCGGCGCCCGCTATGCGGTGACCGACAACGAATCCGCCCGCGAATGCATCAGTGAGAACCGTATCCTGCGCCACATCGCCCGCCACTGTATCGAACCGTCCGGCGGTCTGTTTATTACCCTGCCTGAAGATGACCTGGCGTATCAGCAGACTTTTATCACCGCCTGCCAGCAGGCCGGCATTGAAGCTACCCCGCTCTCCCCGCAGGAAGCGCTGCGCCGGGAGCCCGCCGTCAACCCGACGCTGCTGGGCGCGGTGCAGGTCCCGGACGGCACCATCGACCCGTTTCGCCTCACCGCGGCCAATATGCTCGACGCCCGCGAACACGGCGCGCAGATCCTTACCGGCTGCGAAGTAACAGGCCTGGTGCGCCAGGGCGATCGCGTCTGCGGCGTCCAGGTATACGACCGCCAACTTCACCAGGCCCGCACGCTGTACGCCGGGGTGGTGGTTAACGCCGCCGGGATCTGGGGGCAGCGCATTGCGGAATATGCCGACCTGCGCATCACCATGTTCCCGGCGAAGGGATCGCTATTGATCCTCGACCACCGGATTAACAACCTGGTGATCAACCGCTGCCGTAAGCCGGCCGACGCCGATATTCTGGTGCCCGGGGATACCATCTCGCTGATCGGCACCACCTCAATGCATATTCCTTATGACGACATTGACGACAACCGGGTAACGACGGCGGAAGTCGATACCCTGCTGCGCGAAGGCGAAAAGCTGGCGCCGATCATGGGCCGCACCCGGATCCTCCGTGCCTACTCCGGCGTCCGCCCGCTGGTGGCCAGCGATAACGATCCCAGCGGGCGCAGCGTCAGCCGCGGCATCATCCTGCTCGACCATGCCCAGCGTGACGGTATGGAAGGCTTCATTACTATCACCGGCGGCAAGCTGATGACCTATCGCCTGATGGCCGAGTGGGCCACCGACGCCGTCTGTCGTAAGCTGGGAAACACCACCCCCTGTAGCACGGCCGAGACCCCGCTGCCCGGTTCACAGGAGCCAACGGAAAGTACCCTGCAAAAAATTATCTCCCTCCCCACCCCGCTGCGCGGCTCGGCCGTCTACCGTCACGGCGATCGCACTCCGGCCTGGCTTGGCGACAGCCGCCAGCACCGTAGCCTGGTCTGCGAATGCGAAGCCGTTACCGCTGGCGAAGTGAAATACGCGGTGGAAAATCTGGCGGTCAACACCCTGCTCGACCTGCGCCGCCGCACCCGGATTGGCATGGGCACCTGCCAGGGGGAACTCTGCGCCTGCCGCGCTGCCGGACTGTTGCAGCGCTTTAACGTCACCACCCCCGCGCAGTCATTAACCCAGCTCTCGGCGTTTCTCAATGAACGCTGGAAGGGCGTTCAGCCCATCGCCTGGGGCGATGCACTGCGCGAAAGCGAATTTACCCGCTGGGTCTACCTCGGCCTGTGCGGACTGCCACAGGAGCACCAGGATGAAGTTTGATTGCGCAATTGTCGGCGGCGGGCTCGCCGGCCTGTTGTGCGGGCTGGCGCTGAATCAGTACGGCCTGCGCAGCGTCATTATCAGCCGCGGGCAGAGCGCGCTGCATTTTTCCTCCGCGTCGTTAGACCTGCTCTCGGCGCTGCCCAACGGCGATAACGTTACTGACGTCGCACAAGGTCTGCAGCAACTCGCTGAACAGCTTCCTGAACACCCTTATTCCCGGCTCGGCGCCGGGGCGGTACTCGAATACGCGACACAGACCGAAGCCCTGCTGGCCGCCTGCGGCGCGAACATGCAAGGCGAAGCGCGCCAACCTCATCTGCGGGTGACGCCGCTGGGGACGTTGCGACCGGCGTGGCTGTCGCCGGAAGAGGTTCCGCTGGCACCCTTCGCGCAGCAACACGTATGCCTGGTAGGGATTAGCGGTTTTGCTGATTTTCAGCCACATCTCGCCGCCGCCGCGCTCGGTCAACACGGAGTTACCGCCGCGGCGGTGGAAATCGAGTTACCGGTGCTGGATGTGCTGCGTGACAACCCCACCGAGTTTCGCGCCGCTAACATCGCCCGCGTGCTGGATGATGAGAATCTATGGCCGGCCCTGCATGCAGCGCTGCTGCCGCTGGCGCAGCAGCATGACCTGCTGATCATGCCCGCCTGTTTTGGCCTCGCCGACGATCGCCTGTACCGCTGGCTGCAGACGCGTCTGCCCTGCCCGCTGCGTTTGCTGCCGACGCTGCCGCCTTCGGTGCCGGGGATGCGCCTGCATAGCCAGCTTCAGCGTCAGTTCATTCGCGAGGGCGGCACCTGGCTTGCTGGCGATGAAGTGGTGAAAATCAGCCATCGACAGGGCGCCGTCGAGGCCGTCTGGACGCGAAATCACGGCGATGTCGCGCTGCGTCCGCGTTTCACCGTGCTGGCCAGCGGCAGCTTTTTCAGCAACGGTCTTGTCGCCACTCGCGATAGCGTGCGCGAGCCGATCCTCGGCCTCGATCTGCAGCAGACCCTGCCACGGGAAAGCTGGTACCAGCGCGATTTCTTCGTCTCACAACCGTGGCAGCGCTTCGGCGTGAAAACCGATGCCCTGCTGCGCCCCGTGCTGGGCGGGCAGCCGTTCCATAATCTGTTCGCCATTGGCTCATTGATCGGCGGGTTCGATGCCATTCAGCTCGGCTGTGGCGGCGGCGTCTGCGCCGTCACCGCGCTGCACGCCGCCAGACAGATCCACGCCCTTGCCGGAGACCGGCCATGAACGATACCCGTTTTGAAAGCTGCATTAAGTGCACGGTCTGTACCACCACCTGCCCGGTAAGTCGGGTCAATCCACGCTATCCCGGCCCGAAACAGGCGGGGCCGGACGGCGAACGTCTGCGTCTGAAGGATGGCGCGCTGTACGACGAGGCGCTGAAGTACTGCATTAACTGCAAGCGCTGCGAGGTTGCCTGCCCGTCGGATGTGAAAATTGGCGATATCATTCAGCGCGCCCGGGCACAGTACGGCCAGCAAAAGCCGACCCTGCGCGACGCCATCCTCAGCCATACCGACCTGATGGGCACCCTTTCCACTCCCTTTGCCCCCCTGGTCAACGCCACGACCGGTTTAAAACCGGTGCGCCGCCTGCTCGACGCGGCGCTTAAAATCGACCACCGGCGCACACTACCGAAATATGGCTTCGGCACCTTCCGCCGCGCTTACCGCCAGCTCGCGGCCAGACAGGCGCAGTACCCTGAGCAGGTGGTCTTCTTTCATGGCTGCTACGTCAACTATAACCATCCGCAGCTGGGTAAGGATCTGATCCGCGTCGTCAACGCGCTGGGTACCGGCGTGCAGTTGTTATCGAAGGAAAAATGCTGCGGCGTGCCGCTGATCGCCAACGGCTTTTTCGACAAGGCGCGTAAACAGGCGCAGAGTAACGTCGCTGCGATGCGGGAAAACACGCTGCCGATCATTGCCACCTCCTCGACCTGCACCTTTACGCTACGTGATGAATACCCTCATCTCCTCGATGTCGACAACAGCGATCTTCGCGATCGGGTCGAGCTGGCCACCCGCTGGATCTGGAAACAGCTGGATGCCGGCAAGACGCTACCGCTGCGCCGGCTGCCGCTGAAGGTGGTCTATCACACCCCGTGTCATATGGAAAAGATGGGCTGGTCGCTGTATACCCTCGAGCTGCTGCGGCTGATCCCCGGCCTGCAGCTGGAGGTGCTGGATTCACAGTGCTGCGGCATCGCGGGCACCTACGGGTTTAAAACTGAGAATTATGCGGTATCCCAGGCTATCGGCGCCCCGCTGTTCCGCCAGATTGAGGAGAGCGGCGCCGACATCGTCGTGACCGACTGCGAGACCTGCAAGTGGCAGATTGAGATGTCCACCCGCAAACGCTGCGAGCATCCGCTGACGGTACTGGCGCAAGCGCTCGCCTGAGCCCAGCGCCAGCCTCCGCCATCAATAGTTAATAGCTCGCTTTCTCCTGCGGCTGGGCGCAGGTGGGTTTGAACATCGCCAGCCGGCGGTCCAGCGCCTCGGTGTACAGCATGGTATCGACCCCGACGGCGACGAAGTTGGCTCCCCAGGTAAGACATTTTTCTGCCATCGCCGGGTCGACCGCCAGAAATCCGGCCGCTTTCCCCGCCGCGCGAATGCGCCGGATGCTCTGCTCGATCACCCGCTGCACGTCAGGATGGCCGGCATCGTCCGGGTGACCCAGCGAGGCGGAGAGATCCGCCGGACCGATAAACACCCCGTCAATGCCGTCCACCTCAAGAATCGCGTCCAGATTCTCCAGCGCGGTTCGGCTCTCGACCTGAATCAGCAGACAGAGTTCGTCATTCGCCTCCGCCATGTAATTCTCTATCCTTCCCCAGCGCGCCGCTCTCGCCACGCCAGCGCCAACACCGCGGCTACCAATGGGCGGATAACGGGTCGCCGAGACCACTTCCCGCGCCTGCTCGGCGGTATCGACCATCGGCACCAGCAAGGTTCTGGCGCCAATATCCAGCACCTGTTTTATCAGGCTGCGGTTGCCCTCGACCGGACGAATGACCGGCTGGCTGGCGTAGGGGGCAATCGCCTGCAGCTGATGATAAAGGTCCTGAATGGTGTTCGGGGCATGCTCGCCGTCGATCAGCAGCCAGTCGTATCCCGAGGTCGCGGCGATCTCGGCCATGTAGGAGGAGGTGGAGCTCAGCCACAGGCCGATTTGCGTCTCACCGCGTAATAATCCCCGTTTGAAGGGGTTAGATAACAGTGCGTTCATAGCGATTCCTTTATTCAATGCTGTACGCTGCCGCGCTGGGGTACCGCGCGGGTAAGGCTCAATGAAAAGATAATGACCACCCCGACAATGGCGACGCCGGCCAGGGTTAACAGTCCGGCGGCGCTGCTGGCGAACAAATTTTCGGCCTGCACGCGCACGATCGGCGCCAGAAAACCGCCGATGGCGCCAAACAGGTTAACAAAGCCAATCCCGGCGGCCAGCGCCGTGCCGGACAGCAGCTGCGTCGGCATTGTCCAGAAGACCGGCTGCACGGCAATCACCCCAACCGCCGCCACGCACAGCGCGATGATAGCCAGCACCGGCGCCACCAGTCCGGACACCGCAATCCCGACCGCCGCCGCCAGCAGCGTCAGGGCGGCAATATTGCGCCGCTCGCCGGTGCGATCGGAGTAGCGAGGGATAAGCCAGGTGCCAAACAGCGCTGCCACCCACGGGATAGCCGTCACCACCGAGGCAACGAAGCCGACTTTGGTGCCCAGCAGCGCGGCGACCTGGGTGGGCAGGAAGAAAATCAGACCATAGACCGCCACCTGAATGGTCAGATAAATCAGCGCCAGCTGCCAGACCCGCCCGTTACGTAATGCATCGGACAGGCGCGAGGTGATCTTTTTCTCCTCCTCACGCGCCAGCTCGCCGATCAGCGCTTGTTTCTCCTCCATGCTCAGGAAGCGGGCACGCTGCGGCGAATCGTCCAGCCAGAAGAAGGTGAACGCTCCCGCGGCGACGGCGAGCAGGCCTTCAATGACAAACATCCAGAACCAGCCGGGATGGCCCATCAACCCATGCATCTCCAGCAGCGCACCGGATAAAGGCGATCCCAGCGTCAGGGCCAGCGGCGCCCCCATATAAAACAGCCCCATAATGCTGGCGCGGTTTTGCTGGGGAAACCACTGTGAAGTGAGGTAGATCATTCCGGGAAAGAAACCCGCCTCCGCCGCGCCCAGCAGGGTACGTACCAGCAGGAATTTCGCTTCCGTATCCGCCCACGCCATCGCCGCCGACAGCACGCCCCACAGCAGCGTGGTGCAGCCGATCCATTTTCTGGCGCCAAATTTGCGCATCAGCAGATTGGCCGGCACCCCGAGGAAGGCATAGACCACAAAGAAGATACCGGCCCCCAGCGCGTAGGCCTCATTGCTGAGCCCGGTATCCAGTTGGTAGGTCTCTTTGGCGAAACCGATATTCGAACGGTCAAGAAACGCCAGCACGTACAGCGCCAGCATAAAGGGGATTAAGCGGGCGCGGTTTTTCTTCACCACGCTCTCCAGCAGAGTGTTGCTCATCATAATATCCTCAGGCGCGGGCCGCCGGGCAGCCCGACGCAATCAGTGTTGATAAGGACGCTTCAGGTTGCAGTCGCGATTGAGCTCGACGCCAAAGCCGGGTTTATCCAGGACCGATTTATGAATGCGCCCTCTCTCCGGCACCGGCTCGCCGAGCAGGATCGGGTCGAACTGCGGACGCAGCGTGGCGCAGTCCGGGCTGGTCATCAGAAACTCGCTGAACGGCGTGTTGGTGAAGGTGATCACCGCATGATGGGAGTAAACCGACGAGCCGTGGGGCACCACCAGCTGCCCGCGCGCTTTGGCGATGGCCGCGATCTCCACCAGGGTGGTTAAGCCGCCGCACCAGCCGACGTCGGGCTGCATAATATCGATGCCGGTTTCCGACAGGGTGCGGAAGGACTGCAGTGTGCCGTGGTGCTCGCCGCTGGTCACCATCATCCCGGCCGGCGCCTGGCGCTTCAGCTCGCGATAGCCTTCATACTGCTGCGGCGGCAGGCACTCTTCGATCCACTTGAGGTTATAAGGGGCACAGGCATGGGCAAGTTTGGTGGCATAGTTAACGTCCTGACTCATCCAGCAGTCCAGCATTAACCAGAAATCCGGGCCGCATTTTTCACGCATGTCAGCCACCATGGCGACGTCTTTGCGGATCCCGGCGTCGCCATCGTGCGGCCCCCAGTGGGTAGGCATTTTACCGCCGATAAAGCCCATCTCCTGCGCCAGGTCCGGACGCGCGCCGGTGGCATAGAACTGGATTTCGTCGCGCACTGCCCCGCCCAGCAGTTTGTAGACCGGCAGGCCAACCACTTTCCCGAACAGATCCCACAGCGCCAGGTCGACACAGGAGAGGGTATTCATCACCAGGCCGCCGGATCCCGCGTAGTAAAGGGTGGCGTTAAGCATCTGGTCATGGATCAGTTTGATATCGCTGACGCATTTGCCTTCGATAAAGCGGTTGAGATGTTTTTCCACGATAAAGCAGCCCATCTCC
This sequence comes from Klebsiella sp. w6, assembly GCF_033100215.1. Lineage (NCBI taxonomy): Bacteria > Pseudomonadati > Pseudomonadota > Gammaproteobacteria > Enterobacterales > Enterobacteriaceae > Klebsiella > Klebsiella sp. w6. The sequence goes on along the minus strand of NZ_CP136907.1, from coordinate 1,522,318 downwards.
CCGGCCGTCGACACCGCAAAGCCGGTCTGTCCGTTGTCGGCTTCCACTTCCACAATCAGCGTCCCCAGCACGTTGATGCCAAACGACTGCCGGGACTGCTCATACTCTTTATATTTGCTCATCGGGGTGGCGATATGATCGTCAATCCAGTGGTTAGCCCCCTGGTCGTGGTAATCGCCACCGCCGGCGCCCTGCTCTGCCGTCGCGCCGCCAATAAACCAGGCGCGGACATGTTTAATTTTCGGTAGGGTCATGATGTTCTCCTTATGATCAGGCGAGTTGTTCGAAGGGGCTTTTCCACCCCAGCAGACGGGAAATATCTTTCGCGCAGGCAATCGCCTTACCGGCCAGATAATCGCGATTGTCTTCATTGATTTGCAGACGGGTGCCCACCACCGAGATGGCGGCGGTCAGGTCGTTATTGGCGTTAAACACCGGCGCGGCGACACAGCGCACATCCGGATAGTCCTCGCCATTATCAAAGCTCCAGCCTCGGGCGCGGATCCGCCCCAGCTCTTCCCGCAGCTGTTGAGCATCGGTGATGGTCGTTGGCGTGGCCCGCTCCCACTGCAGGTCGTCGATAATCGACGCCTGAACGCTGGCGGGCTGCCAGGCCAGCAAACATTTGCCGATCCCGGAGCGATAAAGCGACAGGCTCTTGCCTTCGTGCGAACGCACGCTAATGGTGGCGGGAGACTCAATTTTAAGAATGTAGTAGGCGTTACCCTGATCGATGATGCCCAGATGACAAAGCAGGCCGCACTCATCCATCAGTCGGGTGAGGCGCGGACGCGCCAGCTCGCGCAGATCCATTTTGCTCAGCGCCTGCCCGGCCAGCTCCACCAGCTTGGTCCACAGGCAGTAGTTATCCTGATTATCCATACTGATGAAGCGCTGCTTTTTTAGCTCGCCCAGCAGCAGATAAACCGTGCTTTTCGGGATCCCCAGTTCGGCAATGATGGTGGCTGCGCTGCAGGGACCAATCCGGCTGATTAAATTGAGGATCTCAATCGCGCGGGTCAGCGCCGGGACTTTTGTTGATTCCAACATACTGGACTCCAATCCTGAATACTGGAATCAGTGTTGCGATTGTGCGGGCGGTAAAGTGTGAGCGATATCGCGGGGCAATCGTTTTCCCGTATGCTGGACCATCCGCTGCAGATTATTGCGACTTAACGCACAGAATTTTTTCAGGAGAGTACAACAGGCTGGACAACCGGCGCCCGGGAGAAGCCCGCGCGCCGGGGAAACGACTTACAGCGAGAGGGAATCCACCACGTTAATCCAGCCATGTTCGCTGGCCAGCGGTTGACCATTCAGCCAGCGACGCAGCATGTTTAATGCCATCATGGCGCAGACTTCCTGGCGTACCGCCAGGCTGTGGCGGGTGACGCTGAACTTCACGCGCAGCGCGAAGGTGCCGTCCGGGGTGGCCAGGGCCACGTTAAGATGATCGTTCTCCTGGCCGCTCACCGCCAGGGCCAGGCCGGCAAAATGGTTTATTCGCCGCTCGGCCGCCCAGCGAGCCGCCTGCGCCAGCGTCTCCTCCTGTGCCGGAACCACTTCGCTGGCCAGCAGCGGCGCGCCGGCGCGGGACAGCTGCAGCGCCAGCAGGCCGCCGGTAAACTGCTCGCTGAGCGTCAGGCTCAGCTGCCGCTCCTGCAGGCAGCGCGCAATCTGCGCCGGTAACCCTTCCGTGCCTTCGAAAATCAGACTGTCGCCAGCCACCTTGCGGACTTCCGGCCACAGGGCCAGCATGGCGTCGCGCTGGTCAGCCGGTCCGGTTAGCTTGAGTTCGATAATCGGCATCGACGAACGGTAACCCATCACCACGCCAGGCGGTAACGTCAGCGGATTGAGGCTTTGCGCCAGCTCGCTCTCCGAGCGGCCAAAGGTGGTCAAACGCAGGCATACCGGCGGTTCCGGCAGCGTAAAGCGCTGACGCAGACGCGGTAAAATCTCCTGCTCGACCATCACCTTAAATTCAGAAGGTACACCGGGGGTGAAAAACATCAGGCAGCGGTTGAGCTGAACGGCAAAGCCACAGGCCGTGCCGACCGGGTTATTGATCATCTCGGCGCTGGCGGGGATTTCCGCCTGCTTGCGGTTACTTTCCGCCATCGGCCGGCCGCGCTCGGCAAAGAAACGGGTCATGGTTTCCAGCCACTCCGGATGCAAAATAAGCCCTTCGCCTTTCGCGGTGGCGGCGGCCAGCGCGCTCAGATCGTCGCTGGTCGGCCCAAGGCCGCCGTTAACGATCAGCACATCCGCCTGTTCGCTGCGTTCGCGCAGAATCGCCACCAGCGCATCAAGATCGTCGCCAACGGTATGGCGGCGCGTTAACGGTAACCCCTGATTAAAAAAGAAATCCGCCAGCCATGCCGCATTGGTATCAACGATTTGACCATGCAACACTTCATCGCCAGTGGACAGCATTTCCACATTCAACATTGCTCACTCCTTGCCTGCCAGGTGGCAAATACTATAACGCAAAGCGGGATGCTGACGAGGAGGAAAATCTGGCGCGGCAAGAAGATACCGCGCCGGAGGAGATTAGAAGCTGGCGCTGGCGCCGATGTACGGGCCGTCGGCGATGGTGTTATCGCGGTTGCCATCTTTACCCGCCAGGTTCAGATAGCGATAGCCTGCCTGGATGCTGAGCGGACGCATGATGGTCCAGCTGGCGCCGACATTAGCTTCCTGATAGCTGTCAATGCCGCTGGAGAGGGAATCCGGCGAGTAGTAGTAGTCGCCGTACAGGCGGAAGCTGTCGCCGATTTTCCACTGCAGGCCGCCGCCGACCGCTGCCGCATAACCTTCATCGCCCTGTTTCGGGTTGGTGTATACGCCTTTACCGCCCACGGTCGCGAGGAACGGCCCCAGCGGAATATTGAGCCCCAGGCCTAAACCCGCGGCGTCGCCGTCGTTATCGCTATGCAGCCAGTTACCGGAAACGGCCAGGCCGGTAGACTCCGTGCCAAACCCGACGCCAAGATTGGTGTAATGCTCGCCTGCTTCACCGGTAACGCTGATCGCATGGGCCGCGGAAGAAACCAGCATGACGCCAGCAAGCGCCATAAAAATGCTTTTTTTCATTATTTACTCTATCCAGAAAATTAAAATCAAAGAAGTCCCGAAAAAACCTGAAAATTCTACTGCGCACCCGTCAGGAATCAATGACCTGGCGAAATGAATTTTCACAAGAGTGTAACCAGTTGCGTTTTTTTATGGCATCGGGCGTTGTCGGAATAACGAACCGCCCGTTCAGCGCCATGAATATTCATGTTTATTATGATTAACGCTGACACATTGACGAAAACAGAGAACTGACGCCGCACGATCGGCGCGGCGCGGGTGGGTAAGGGAATAATTAATGCTGCAGCCGGGCCAGACATTCCGGGGCGAGGCCGGTCAGTTTCGCCACCAGCGACAGGTCAAGCCCGTTAGCGAGCATCGCCCGGGCAATACGCTCCGCGGTCTGCTGCTCACCTTGCTCCAGACCTTGTTGCAGACCTTGCTTTAACCCTTGCTGATGGCCGCGTTGTTCCAGAAACTGGGCAATATTCATGAGCGTCTCCTTGTGCGACCGCCGGGGAACGCTTTGCGCAAGATGGCGCAAAAAAGCGACCGGATCGGCGGCGTTTCCTGCCTGTAATAAATAGTGCAACAGCGTCTTTAGCTGCCTGCGGCTAGTGTATCCCAGTGCTAACAGGCTGACCAGCTGCTCGTGCAGGTCCATCATGTCGCGCTGGCGGATATGCTTCTGCAGCAGCTCCAGCATCGCCACGCGCCGGTGGCGCATGATTTCATCATCCGGGGTGGTGGTGATATCGATTAAGGGAAAATCATCACCATAGATCCGCCGCGCAACGTCCGGATCGGCAAAGCCTGCCAGCCAGCACATCGGGTACGGCCAGGGCGAAACGCGGCCATGATAAAACAGCAGGGGGATAACCAGCGGCAGCTGCGTATGCCCCTTATCCAGATGACGTTGCATCGCGGCGATGGCATAGCGCATCAGGCGAAAGGCCATATGGCGGTCCGCCGAGCTTTGGTGCTCAATCAACAGATAGATATAGCCCTCCCCCGCCTGCGTTTGCAGCGAGTAAAGGATATCGGAATGACTCGCTCGTAGCTCATCGTCAATAAAGCTCCCGGATTCCAGTTGCAGCGTATTCAGGTTGCATAACGCGCGCAGCGGTCCGGGGAGATGAATGTCAAGGAAGTCCTTTGCCGTCGCCCGGTGCGACAACAGGTGTTTAAATACGGCGTCATGCGGGGAATGGGGCGCCCTGTCCATGGCGAAACTCCATGCGATTATTTTCACCTAACTTAACACCCAACAGGACCAGGGCCGCATTTCGCTTGCGGTTTACCGAGGCGGCTCGCAAACTATTTCATCGGCATACCGCCCCATCCCTCTGAAGGAGAAAAACCGTGCGTCAAAGGACGATTGTTTGCCCGCTTATCCAGAATGAAGGCCATTATCTGCTCTGCAAAATGGCCGCCGACCGCGGGGTTTTCCCCGGGCAATGGGCCTTATCCGGCGGCGGCGTGGAGCCAGGGGAGCGTATTGAAGAGGCGCTGCGGCGGGAAATACGCGAAGAGCTTGGCGAAAAACTCATCCTTACCCATATCGCGCCGTGGAGCTTTCGCGATGATACCCGCGTCAAAACTTACCCGGATGGTCGGCAGGAAACGATCTATATGATCTACCTGGTCTTCGACTGCGTCAGCGCCAATCGCGACGTGACGATCAACGAGGAGTTTGACGATTACGCCTGGGTCAAAGCAGAAGATCTCAAAAACTACGATCTCAATGCCGCCACCCGCGTTACGCTCAGCCAGAAAGGGCTACTTTAGTCCAGCATACCACGTTCAACCCACCCGGCGTTATGCCGCGGGATATGGCGGGTGGCTACGATACGGTCGCATACGTCTGCTGTCTGGCCCATTCGCGCAGCGCCTGACGGGAAATCTTAATCCCACCGTTCTTTAACGTGTCCGGCAGCCGTAGCCAACGCACTGGCTGCTGGAAGCGCGCTAACCGCTCAGCGCTCCATGTCGCCAGCGCGCTCAACTCGCAGCCGTCATCGCATTCCACCACCGCGACCGGGCGTTGACCATATTCGACATCATCCAGCGGTACAATAAACACCTGTTGTACCGCTGGATATGCGAGTATCACGCGCTCGACCTCTTCCGGTTGAATACCTTCGCCGCCGCTAAAAAAAAGATTATCCAGTCGCCCAACAACCGTCAGCCGACCATTGTGTAATTCCCCGCGATCGCGTGTCGCAAACCAGCCTTCATCATTGGTTAATGGCAATAACTGACCGTCGCGCCAGTAACCCGCCGCCATACTCGACGCCCGCAGCCAGATCTCGCCGGCGACAATTTTCACCTCCCGCCCCGGCAGCGGTTCGCCCACATCCGCCGCGCCGTCGGCCGCTTTGGCACAGACCGTGGAAGCGAACTCGGTGAGGCCGTAGCCGCAGAAACTGCGTATTCCCTGCGCGAGTGCACGCTCAGTCAATTCGACCGGGATCGCTGCGCCGCCGAGCAGCACCGCCTTGAGGGAATGCGCAGCATCATCATTCAGCAGGCGCCACAGCTGAGTCGGCACCAGCGAAGCATGGGTACAGCCCTGCAGCATCTGCGCCAGCGGTTGCTTGTCGCGCACCGTCATTCGCGCGCCGGCCAGCAGCCAGCGCCAGATGATCCCCTGCCCGGAGACATGAAACAACGGCAGCGACAGTAGCCAGTCGTCTTCTGCGGCAAACGGCATCAGCGCCAGCACGCCAGCGGCGCTGGCCAGATGGGCGCTGGCGCTATGTACCGCCGCTTTCGGCAGGCCGGTTGAGCCGGAGGTTAACGTCATCGACACCAGCCGTTCGCCATGCCAGCAAACGGCATGGACGCCTTCGGCCGCCTGCAGAGTTAACGCCGGTAAATCCCCCGGCAGCGCAGCACCATTCAGCACCAGCTGATGCTGGACGTTTAACGCAGGCAGCAGTTCCTGCAGCAACACCTCTGGCAGCTGCGGATTCAGCGGCAACACCCGCGCCCCGCACTGCAGCAATGCCAGCCAGGCGAGTAGCGTCTCCGGCTGGTTGTAGGCCCGGAGCGCCACGCCATGACCTTCCATAACGCCCTGCGCGGCAAAGCCGGCCGCCAGCGCGTCAACCCGCGCGCATAGCTCACGCCAGGTCAGCAGCCGATCGTTCAGGCGTAACGCCTGCGCCTCACCGCGTAACTGGCGCCAGTGGCGCCATGGCCAGTCGGAAAACATCACAGCAGCGGCTCCAGCGCATCAATGTTGATCATCGGCAGCGTACTTTCCGGCCACGGCCGTACCAGTTGGGCGCTCATCAGCGCCAGCGTATCGAGTCCGGGGATGGTCTGCGGCGTCAGCCAGGCGGCAACCCGCGCCAGCTGGGTTAACCCGAGGCTGGACTCGATTGACGAGCTAATCACCGCGCTCAGCCCCAGGGCGTGTGCCGCGGCGACCTGTTGCTGAACCTTTTGCACACTGCCGGTCAGCGTCGGTTTGATCACCACCGCGCGCACGCCGGGCTCCGCGACAAAGCGGAAATCCGCCTCGCGCAGGCTTTCATCCCAGGCGATAGCGATCCCCGTCTCGCAGCTAAAGGCCCGCGAGTCCTCCCGCGTTTTGCAGGGTTCCTCAAGAAACGCAATGCGCTGGCGATATGCGGGATTGACGTATTTGGCGAACTGCTGCGCTTTAAGCGGCGTCCACGCCCGGTTGGCATCCAGCCGCAGCTGGAGATCGGGGATGGCTTCCAGTAGCAGATTAACCACCATGCCGTCGCGGACCGCCTCCCACAGACCCACTTTCACCTTAGCGACTTTCTCGCCGGGCATCGCCGCCAGTTTGGCGAACAGCTCATCCGGATCGCCGGAACAGAGCGGCGCTGCGCGATAATCCGCGGCCTGCGGTAGTTCGCCGTAAAGCTCCGCCTGCGCGCAGCTAATACCAAAAGCGACAGAAGGCAGTGTGGGAAGCGGCGGTTCCGCGCCGTCGCGCCAGGCCTGCGCCCACGCCAGCAGCGCCGTTTGCGCCTCTTCCAGCGTCTCGTCACTGAATCCCGGCAGGGGAGAAATTTCCCCCCAGCCTTCGCGTTCATCCTCCTGCAGGCGGATGAACAGCCCGTCGCGGGTTTTTAACCGCCGTTCGCGCAGAACCACGCCCGCGTCCATCGGGATCTGCCAGCGGTAAACCTGCGAAACGCGCATTATGGATTCCGTTTAAATTTGCTGAAGTCCGGCTGACGTTTCTGGTTGAAGGCATTGCGGCCTTCCTGCCCTTCTTCCGTCATGTAGAACAGCATGGTGGCGTTGCCCGCCAGCTCCTGCAGACCGGCCTGGCCGTCGCAGTCGGCGTTCAGCGCCGCTTTCAGGCAGCGCAGCGCCATTGGGCTGTTTTGCAGCATTTCACGGCACCAGCGCACGGTCTCTTTTTCCAGCTCCGCCAGCGGAACTACGGTATTCACCAGCCCCATGTCCAGCGCCTGCTGGGCGTCATACTGACGGCACAGGAACCAGATTTCGCGCGCTTTTTTCTGCCCGACGATACGCGCCATATAGGAGGCGCCCCAGCCGCCATCAAAGGAGCCGACTTTTGGCCCGGTCTGGCCGAAGATGGCATTGTCCGCCGCGATGGTCAGATCGCACATCATGTGCAGCACGTGGCCGCCGCCGATAGAGTAGCCGGCTACCATCGCCACCACCGGTTTCGGGCAGGTGCGGATCTGGCGCTGGAAGTCGAGCACGTTAAGGTGGTGAACGCCGGAGTCGTCCTGATAGCCGCCGTAGTCGCCGCGAACTTTCTGGTCGCCGCCGGCGCAGAAGGCTTTCTCACCTTCACCGGTCAGGACAATCACCCCGATATTGTCGTCATAGCGGGCATCCGCCAGCGCCTGAATCATCTCTTTGACGGTCAGCGGGCGGAAGGCGTTGCGTACCTGTGGGCGGTTGATAGTGATTTTGGCAATGCCGTCGGCCGATTTGTGATAGCGAATATCGGTATAGCCTTCGGAACAATCGTGCCATTCCACAGGGGCATAGAGCATTGCTTCATCAAGAGAGATCATAGAATGTCCTTCAGTTAACTTGCCAGAATCTGCGCCAGACAAGCAATCACCGCGGCGGGGTTGTCCCGGTGCGCGTTGTGTCCGGCATGGTGAATGATATGGGTATCGGCAGCGAGCACTTGCGCGATGGCGCGAAACTTCGCGTCGCGTTCGCCGCACAGGTAGTGAAAAGGAATATCGCGCGCCTGCAGAGGCGCGCGCAGATCGGCCTGCCCGGCAAGGGAGGTTGCCTGCAGCATCGCCGCCAGCGTGGCGCCGTTATTGCGGCGACGTAGGGCAACCAATGACTCGCGCTGCGCGGCATCCAGTGAGGCAAAAACCGGCTGCTGATACCAGTCGGCAAAGACCTGCGCCAACGGCTCGCGGCGAAAACGTTCTGCCCAGGCGCGGTCATTGCTGCGCCGCGCCTGCCGCGCTTCTGCATCCTGCAGGCCAGGATGGCCGCCTTCAACGATCAGGCCGCGCAGGCCCGCACGCGGCTGACAGGCGAAGTTCATCGCCACCCGGCCGCCCAGTGAGTAGCCAATCAGCCAGTAGTTAAGGATGTTGTAACTATTAAGCGTAGCCAGCAGCAGAGTATTGACCCCGGCAAAGTCCTGCACCGCGATATCCGCGGAGCCGCCGTGGCCCGGCAGATCGAGATATAGACGCGGCCAGGCGGGAAAAGCGTCGCCCACTTCACGCCACTCGTCGCGGTCGCCGGAAAACCCGTGCAGAAACACCAGCCAGGGATAACCTGACTGGCCGTTGTCGACCGCGGCGCTGAGGGTCACAGGCGGCTTACCTGCGCCAGCAGCTGCTGGAGAGTCTGCGTGCCGTCAGTCTCGTTGACCGCCAGCTCAATCACCGTCGCCCCCGCCCTGCGCCAGGCACCCGCCAGCGCCTCATCCAGCGACTGCCAGTCATCGGGACGATAATAGGCCAGGCCGAACATCGCCGCCGCGTGGCTGAAATCCACGTCCTGCGGCATTAAATAGAACTGGCGGCGCTCGTCCTGCGGTGTCGGCAGCATAGAGAAAATCTGTCCGCCGTTGTTATTTACCACGATCAGCACCAGCGGCGCCGACGCCTGGCGCAGCAGGGCCAGCGAGTTAAGATCGTATAAGGCCGACAGATCGCCGACGATCGCCAGCGTCGGCCGCGCACTGGCGCGCTGCACGCCGGCGGCGGTGGCGATTAAACCATCAATCCCGCTGGCGCCGCGGTTGCTGTAAACCGGATACCCGGCCGGTAGCTGCGCCAGGGCGTCGATCAGGCGCACCACCAGACTGTTACCGACAAACAGTTGCCCCTGCTCCGGCAGATAGCGCCGAATGCGCTGCGCCAGCTGCGCTTCGCCAAAAGGCTCATTGCTGGCGACCGCGGCCTGCCACGCCTGCCCGGCCAGCTGCGGGATCACCGTCGCCCACGGCTGGCGTTTTTCCGCCGGATGCAGCTCAAGCCAGCGCTCAACGCTGGCGAGCAGACGGCGGCCGCGGTGCTGCGCCGGGTCGAGGCGGCCTGGCAGATTATCCACCAGCCAGTATTCATCCGGCTCACAGGTCGCCTGCCACTGGAGGACGCGTTTGCCGGTCAGGCTGCTGCCGAGCTGCACCACGATCTGCGCCTGCGCCAGTTCGCTGACCGCTTTACCGTTGCCCAGCCACAGGTCGGCGCACGGCAGCGGCTGCCCGGTCTGCGACAGGACATCGCCGATCAGCGGCCAGCCGAGAGTTTGCGCCCACTCAGCCACTTTTTTCCCTTCCGCGGCGCTCATTCTCCCCGCCACGACGACGCCGCGTTTTTGCCGCCAGAAGAACCAGTCGCGCTGCTTCTCGCTCTCTAACTGCAGCGCCTGACGCAGCCAGGGTTTATCGCTCTGCCACCAGTTGCCGAGCTGCTGCTGCCACTCCACGCCGGTCTCATCCATATCGCCATACAGCGGTTCGGCGAACGGACAGTTGATATGCACCCCGCCGGCGTGCAGCGCCCCCAGCGCCTGGTCGATGGTTGAGACCAGCCAGCGGGCAGGAATATCCTGCGAGGGACGCGGCAGAGAAATCGTCTGCGACGGATGGGAGGCAAACATTCCGGGCTGGCGGATCGCCTGGTTCGCGCCGCAGTCGATCAGCTCCGGTGGACGGTCGGCGGTCAACAGGATCAGCTTTTCGCCGGTGAGGCCCGCCTCAATCAGCGCCGGATAGAGGTTTGCGGTGGCGGTCCCGGAGGTGACTATCACCGCCACCGGCTGCCGGCTGGCCTTCGCCAGGCCGAGCGCCAGGTGGCCGAGGCCGCGTTCGTCGAAATGGGTATGATGGATAAAGGCGCGGTTTTCCGCCGCCGCCAGGGTTAAGGGTGTCGAGCGCGAACCCGGCGCGATGCAGATATGCTGCACGCCATGGCGCGTTAAAGCTTCCAGGATCACCGCCGCCCAGCGTCGGTTAAATGCGCTTACTGACATGAAATTGTCCGGTATCAAATATTGATGCTAAGTATAGATAAGGCAAAGTGACGACGTTTTGATATGCATCGTCATTCCCGCCTTATGGACACAGCAGCGAGCGCAGCCCGGCCGCTTTGTTGTCAATCTCCTGCCACTCCTGCTGCGCATCGGAGCCGCTGACGATCCCCGCTCCGGCATACAACCGCAGGGTGTCGTGGTCCACTTTCGCCGAACGCAGCGCCACGCAAAACTCGCTTTGCGCCAGCGACAGATAGCCGGCGGACCCGGCATACCATTCGCGGGCAAAGGGTTCATGGCGCTGAATGAATGCCAGCGCCGCCCGACGCGGCAGGCCGGCCACTGCGGCGGTGGGCTGCAGCTGCAGCAGACAGCGGCTGTCGTCAGGCGCCGCCAGCTCAGTCCAGATGCAGCGCCTGAGATGCTGCACCTTACGCAGCCTCACCACCTGCGGCGGCAGGACGTCCAGCGCCGAGGCCTCACTCTGCAGACGCTGGCAAATATCTTCCACCACCAGCATATTTTCCCGCTGGTTTTTGTCGTCTTTCATCAACCAGTCGGCCAGTTGCTGCGCCTTCGCGTCTTCCTGATGGTTCGCGACGGTCCCCGCCAGCGCTTCGGTGCGCAGCAGCGCGCCGCGCCGGCGCCACAGCCGTTCCGGCGTGGAGCCGAAAAATGCCTGCCGGGCATTAAACGCCATCAGGAAATGAAAACAGTTAAGATTGCTGCGGCGGCTGGCCGCCATGATGCTCACGGCGTCCAGCGGCGCGGCAAACTGCAGGTCGGTTGCCCGCGCCAGTACCACTTTATCCATTTCACCGGCGCTAATCGCCTTAGTCGCCCGCGCAATCATTGCCTGCCATTGAGAATAGTCGGATGAGTGGCGCTCGCTCAGTAGCGGCGGGATAGCGCCAGGGGTCGCCTGAGTGGTGGTCAGACTGGCGAGAAACGCGCGGGCCGTCGCGGCATCCTCACGCAGGGAGATATCACTATGCAGCACCAGCCGCAGCACGGCCCTGCCGCCGCACCGGCGCCACTCCAGACGCGGCAGCACCAGGCTGCCCTGCTGCGGTTCAAACGCGTTCAGGCCGCCGATGCGCAGATTCTGCCGCCCGGTCTGGCGTAAAAAGCGGTTGGCCGCGTCGAGCGAGGGAAAGGTTTTTACCGCCCCCAGCGTCGCCAGTTCCTCATCGCCATTGCGCTGCTGCCAGTAAAACTGCGGCCATTGCGCCTGCTGGCCGCACCATAGTAGCGGATCGAAGGCATCATTCAGCGGAAAGGCAATATCGATAATTCGCGTGCCGGGCGAGTCTGGAAAAGACTCACCCAGGCCGTCTTGCAAACGGGCCAGCGCAGTGGAAACAGACAGCACGCAAACCTCCACGGTAGTAAAACCCCACATTATAAGGGGTTCGACGGCGGAATAGCAGTACCCATGACGAGGGAGCGGGTTTTATCTTACCCGCTCGCCGGGCCAAAGCAGCGTGTGGACGAGGGTGCAGAGGGGTCAGATAGCGCGCTTTTCTCGCGCCATGCCAATGTGGGGGATGCCATCCTCATCATAGACCTCGGTCACCGGCGTAAAACCGAAGTGGGCGTAAAAGGATTGCAGGTGCGCCTGCGCCCCGAGGTAAATTGCCTTTTGCGGCCAGTACTGCTGACAACTGGCCAGCGCCTGCTCCATCAGCTGATAGCCGAGCTTCTCACCGCGGGCGGCGGGGCTAACGATAACCCGGCCAATCACCACCGGCGCAAACTCCTCTTCGCTTTTGAGGATCCGCGCGTAGGCCAGCAGTTCGCCATCGCGCCAGCCGAGCAGATGGCGATTTTCACCGACCAAATCATCGCCGTCGACATCCTGATAGGCGCACTGCTGCTCCACGACAAAAACTTCACTGCGCAATTTCAGCAGCGCATACAGCTGGGGAACGGTGAGTTCACTATGGTGGAGATCCTGCCAGGTCATCATCTGTAGCTCCTTATTGATATACTGATACTTTGCGACTCGCCCTGAGGACACTGGACGATGGAATTAACTTTTTTGGGGACATCCGCCGGGGTGCCGACCCGCACGCGTAATATGACGTCGATAATACTGAATTTGCAACAGCCGACCCGCGCCGAAATGTGGTTGTTTGACTGCGGTGAAGGGACCCAGCATCAGTTTCTTCGCACGCCCTATCACCCCGGCAAACTGAATAAAATTTTCATCACTCACCTGCACGGCGACCACCTGTTCGGCCTGCCCGGCCTGCTGTGCAGCCGCTCGATGCAGGGGAACTCTCTACCCCTCACCCTCTACGGGCCAAAAGGGCTCAAAGAGTTTGTTGAGACCGCGCTGCGTCTGAGCGGTTCGTGGACCGACTATCCGCTCACCATCATCGAAGTCGGCCCTGGTCTGGTGTTCGACGAAGAGGGCTATCGGGTCACCGCGTACCCGCTCAGCCATCCGGTGGAGTGCTACGGGTATCGCATTGAGCAGCATGACAAGCCCGGCACCCTCGACGCCGCCCAACTGATTGCCGATGGCGTGCGTCCGGGGCCGCTGTTCCATCAACTCAAGCTCGGCCAGCGCGTTGAGCTGGAAGATGGCCGGGTCATTGACGGCAGCCGCTATCTGGGGCCAGCGACGCCGGGTAAAACGCTGGCCATCTTCGGCGATACCGCCCCCTGCCCGCAGGCGCTGGAGATGGCGCGCGGCGCGGATGTGATGGTCCACGAAACCACCCTTGAGCAGGCGATGGCGGAGAAAGCCAATAGCCGTGGCCACTCTTCCAGTCAGCAGACCGCGGCGCTTGCCAAAGAAGCGGGGGTCGGCATGCTAATCGCTACCCACTTTAGCTCGCGCTACGATGCCGAAGGCTGCCTGAAGATGCTGGCGGAATGCCGGGAGATTTTCGCCAATACGCTATTGGCGGAAGACTTTATGGTCTACAAGATGGCGTAAAATCCGGGCATAAAAAAACCGCCATCCCGGCGGTTTTTTATTTATAGCGCAGATTACATCAGCGGCGTCGCCAGCTGCACGATGCTAATCAGCGGCTGCGGCCAGATACCGAGCACCAGCACCAGCAGGGCGGAGATCAGCACCACGATACCGCCGGCGCTGTACTGCCAGTTCGACGGCGCATCGCGGTTCAGTTGCTCGGGTGCGCTCAGGTACAGGCTCACTGCCACGCGCAGATAGTAGTAGAGACCAATCGCTGAGCCGACAACCACTGCGGCAACCAGCCACCACAGGTGCGCATGCACACCGACGGCCAGCACGTAGAACTTACCGATAAAGCCGAGGGTCATCGGAATACCGGCCAGCGACAGCATCATCACCGTCATGACCGCTGACAGGATCGGACGGTGCCAGAACAGGCCGCGGTAGGAGAACAGCGAGTCCGCATCCGGACCGCGGTACGGGCTGGACATCAGGCTGACCACGCCGAACGCGCCGAGGCTGCTGAACAGGTAACCGGCCAGGTAGACGCCAACGGCTTCCATCGACATTTCGCCGCTCTGCAGGGCGATTAACGCCACCAGCAGATAGCCGAGGTGGGAGATGGAAGAGTAGCCGAGCAGACGCTTAATGTTGGTCTGGCTCAGCGCCATCAGGTTACCGAAGATGATAGAGGCGAAGGCGATCAGGCCCAGCACCACGCGTACCGCTTCGCTGTTGCCCACCGGCATGTACAGGAACAGACGCATCACCACACCGAAGATGGCGATCTTGCTGGCGGTCGCCAGGAAGGTGGAGACCGGCGCAGGCGCGCCCTGGTAAACGTCCGGCGTCCACAGATGGAACGGCACCAGCGACAGTTTAAAGCCAAGACCGACGATCATCAGACCGAGGCCCGCCAGCAGCAGCGGCTCGTGCAGCGTATTGTCCGCCAGGCTTTTACCCAGCGCGAGGAAGGACAGGTTGCCGGAGTTCGCATACACCAGCGCCATACCGAACAGCAGGAAAGACGAGGCTGCAGCGGAGAGGATAGTGTATTTGATGCTCGCTTCCAGCGAACGCTTCTGGCGGAAGGCGTAGCCGACCAGGCCGAACAGCGGTAGCGAAATCAGTTCGATACCGAGGAACAGCGCCGCCAGATGATTCGCACCGGCCAGCAGAATGCCGCCCAGCGCGGCGATCAGCACCAGCAGGTAGAACTCTTCTTTGTTGTCCTTGTAACCCTCAAGCCACGGGTAGGCGAAAGTACAGGTCGCGAGGCTCGCCAGCAACACCAGCCCGGTGTAGAGCATGGCGTAGCCGTCAACGCGGATCATCGGCGTGACGTCCATCGCCCCGTTCTGACCAACAAACCAGAGCGAGACCAGCGCGGCATTAAGCCCGAGAACCGACAGCGTGGCATTGAGAAAATGATTGCGTCGCCACGCAATGGAGAGCATCACAACCACCACCGTCAAGCCGACGATCAGCAGCGGTAGCAGTGCGATCAGTTGTTGTGGAGTTATTGTCATGGCGAATTACGGCCTTGTAGTAGAAACAGAATTAACAAACCACTGCTGAATGTTGCTCATCGCAGCATGCGAGGTGTCGAGGATCGGCTGCGGGAAGAAGCCCAACAGCACCAGCAGCACCACCAGCAGCAGGATGATAGACAGTTCACGCAGGGACATCCCCGGCAGTTCTTTCGCCGCGATTTCGCTTTTCGCTTTACCGAAGTAAGCGCGATGCAGCATCGACAGCGAGTAAACGGAAGCGAATACCAGACCAAAGGTCGAGATAACGGTGATCACCGGCACCACTTTATAGCTGCCGAACAGGATCATAAATTCGCCGACAAAGTTACCGGTGCCCGGCATCCCCAGGGTGGCGACAGCGAAGAACATCGACATCGCCGGCAGCCATTTAATTTTGCTCCACAAACCGCCCATCTGACGCATATCGCGGGTGTGCAGACGTTCGTACAGCTGGCCGCACAGAATAAACAGACCGGCCGCGGACAGACCGTGGGCGATCATCTGGATCACCGCCCCCTGATAAGCCAGCTGGCTGCCGGTGTAGATAGCAATCAGCACGAAACCCATGTGGGAAACGGAGGTATAAGCGATCAGACGTTTGATATCGGTCTGGGCGAAGGCCATCCACGCGCCGTAGAAGATACCAATCACGCCCAGCCACATGGCGATGGGCGCAAACTCGGCGGAGGCGTTCGGGAACAGCGGCAGCGCAAAGCGCAGCAGACCGTAGGCCGCAGTTTTCAGCAAGATGCCCGCGAGGTCGACGGAACCGGCAGTCGGCGCCTGAGAGTGAGCGTCCGGCAGCCAGCCGTGCAGCGGTACCACCGGCATTTTCACCGCGAAGGCGATGAAGAAGCCCAGCATCAGCAGGTATTCCACGCCGTGGGACATAGGCGTTTTCAGCAGATCTTCATAGTTGAAGGTCCACACGCCGGTCGCGTTGAAGTGGACGAAGGCCAGCGCCAGAATGGCGATCAGCATCACCAGACCGCTCGCCTGGGTATAAATGAAGAACTTGGTGGCCGCCGTGATACGCGTTTTACCGTCCGAGGCTTTATGACCCCACAGCGCGATCAGGAAGTACATCGGCACCAACATCATTTCCCAGAAGAAGAAGAACAGGAACATGTCGATGGCGAGGAACACGCCGATGACGCCGCCCAGGATCCACATCAGGTTGAGGTGGAAGAAGCCCTGGTATTTTTCGATTTCACGCCACGAACAGAGTACCGCCAGCACGCCGAGGAGACCGGTCAGCACCACCATCAGCAGCGACAGGCCGTCGATCGCCAGATGGATGCTAATGCCGAAGCGTGGGATCCACGGCAGCACGAATTCCGACTGCCATTGCGGAATACCCGCGGATTGCGTCAGAGAATAGCCGCCCTGCATCCACAGCTGCAGGCCAAGCGCCAGCGTCAGTCCCATGGTAATCAGCGCGATCCAGCGCGGCACTTTCACGCCAAAGCGTTCGGTCTGCCAGCACAGGAAGCCGCCGATAAAGGGGATTAATATCAACCAAGGCAATAACATGGTGATTTTTATTCCTTATTTAAGTCCGGTTCAGGCTATCTTACTCGTCATAGCGAACGTCGGCTGTGCTCACAATCCTCACGCATTTTAATACGCTCCGGTTGCTCCGCGCAGGCGGTGTCCACTCTGACTTCGCCGATAACGCCTGTCCTTTACGACCTGATTTTCAACGAATTCTCACAGAAAATTCACTTCGGATTGAGGCTTGTTTTGTCGGGTGACGCTAACGCTTGCCCGACCTACGGTCCCGTAGGCCCGGCAAGCACCGCGCCGCCGGGCGAAACAATCCCAATCCTCAAACTCAACGCAATACCATCAGCAGCGCCAGCACCACCACCGCGCCGATGCTCATTGATGCCACATACCAGCGCAGATAACCGTTCTCGCTCACCAGCAGACCTTTGCCTGCGAAGCGGGACAGAATCGCCGGGATATTCATCAACGCATTCAGCGGATCGCTCTTCAGCAGCCAGGCAATCCCGAGGAAAGGTTTCACGAACACCTTGTCGTATAACCAGTCGAAGCCCCAGGCATGGAACCACCAGGTACCGAAGAAGCGGCCAGGCGCGCTGTTGGCGATGGAGGTCACCAGGGTACGTTTACCCAGCCACAACCATGCGGCGATCAGGATGCCAGCAATCGCGATAATCCCGGAGGTAATTTCCAGCGTCATCACGCTGCCGTGCGCAAGCTCAGTGGTCTGCGGCAGTACGCCCTCCAGCGGCGGCACAATCAGCGCGCCAACAAAGGTGGACAGCACCAGCAGAACGATCAGCGGCAGATGATGGGTAATCCCCTTCCCTGCGTGCGCGTGAATTTGCTCTTTACCGTGGAACACGATGAAAATCATACGGAAGGTGTACAGCGAGGTCATAAAGGCGCCGACCAGGCCCGCCACCATCAGATTGATATGGCCGTTGGCCATCGCGCCCGCCAGAATCTCATCCTTACTGAAGAAGCCTGCGGTGATAAGCGGCAGAGCGGACAGCGCCGCGCCCCCCACCAGGAAGCAGACATACACCAGCGGAATAGATTTGCGCAGGCCGCCCATCTTGAAGATGTTCTGTTCGTGATGGCAGGCCAGAATGACCGAGCCAGACGACAGGAACAGCAGCGCTTTAAAGAACGCGTGGGTCATCAGGTGGAAAATCGCCGCATCCCATGCCTGTACGCCCAGCGCGAGGAACATGTAGCCAATCTGACTCATGGTCGAGTAAGCCAGCACACGTTTGATGTCGGTCTGCACCAGCGCGGCGAAGCCCGCCAGCACCAGCGTTACCGCACCAACGATACCCACCAGATGCAGCACTTCCGGCGTCATCAGGAACAGGCCGTGGGTACGGGCAATCAGGTACACGCCCGCGGTCACCATGGTGGCCGCGTGGATCAGAGCGGAGACCGGCGTCGGGCCAGCCATCGCATCGGCAAGCCACGTTTGCAGCGGCAGCTGAGCGGATTTACCTACCGCGCCGCCGAGCAGCATCAGCGTCGCCCACTGCAGCGTGGTGCTGCCGTTAGCGAAGTGCTGCGGCGCCAGCTCTACCATTTCACGGAAGTTCAGGGTGCCCAGTTCGTTATAAAGAATGAACAGCGCGAAGGCGAGGAACACGTCGCCGACGCGGGTGACCACGAAGGCTTTCATCGCTGCGGCATTGTTCTTCGGATCGGTGTAGTAGAAACCGATCAGCAGGTAAGAACAGAGGCCCACACCTTCCCAGCCGAGGTACATCAACAGCAGGTTATCGGCCAGTACCAGAACGACCATGCTGGCGATAAACAGGTTGGTGTAAGCGAAGAAGCGAGAGTAGCCCTCTTCGCCGCGCATGTACCAGGAGGCGAACATGTGGATCAGGAAGCCGACGCCGGTCACCACAGAGAGCATGGTCAGCGACAGGCCATCCAGCACCAGGTTGAAGCCGATGTTGAAATCACCGACCGACATCCAGTTCCACAGCGGTACGCTGACCGCTTGTTTGCCGTTAGCGAAAAAGTCGACGCCAACGTACGCGGTGACCAGCGCCGCCAGGCCTACCGACCCCATGCCAACGGTGGCGGAAAGGTTTTCCGACCAGCGCCCGCGGGAGAAGGCCAGCAGCACAAAGCCAATCAATGGCAAAAGAATGGTTAAGGCAAGCATGTTCATCCACGCAACTCACTTACTGAATCGATGTTCAGGTTCTGGCGGCGACGATGGAGCTGCAGCAGCAGCGCCAGGCCGATACTCGCTTCCGCAGCCGCGAGGCTGATGGCGAGGATATACATTATCTGACCATCTGCCTGGCCCCAGTAGCTACCCGCCACCACAAAGGCCAGCGCGGCGGCGTTAATCATGATTTCCAGGCTAATCAACATAAACAGCAGATTGCGGCGGATCACCAGCCCCGTCAGACCAAGCACAAACAGGATGGCCGCGAGGATCAGTCCATGTGTTAAGGGGATCATGCGTGTTCCTCCGTTTTTCTTTTGTCGCTGTCGTTCACGCGGTTGCTCAGCACCTCGCCGGCACGCTCTTCGCGGCCGATGTGGAAGGCGACCACCAGGCCCGCCAGCAGCAGCATGGAGGCCAGCTCCACCGCCAGGACGTACGGCCCAAACAGCGCAATACCCACTTCTTTGGCGTTGATCGCCGCGCCGTCGATACCCTGGTCGTTAATACCCAGGATGGCGTAAACGATAACAACCAGCAGCACTGCGGAAAGGATGGCCGGGCCAATCCAGATCCCCGGCTGCAGCCATTTGCGCTCCTGTTCGATCTCGCTGCCGCCCAGGTTGAGCATCATCACCACAAAGACGAACAGCACCATAATGGCCCCGGCGTAGACGATGATTTCCAGCGCACCAGCAAAGTAAGCGCCCAGCGAAAAGAACACCCCGGCAATCGCCAGCAGCGAAATAATCAGGTACAGCAGCGCATGTACCGGATTGGTGTGGGTGACGACCCGCAAGGTTGCGAGGATGGCTATCAGGCCACAGATATAAAAAGCGAATTCCATTGCCCTCTCCTTACGGTAACAGGCTCTTGACGTCGATTGGCTTAGCTTCGTTTTCCGCTTCACCTTTATCTTTGCCGTCGATTGCCATACCCGCCATCCGGTAGAAGTTATATTCCGGGTATTTGCCCGGACCGGAAATCAGCAGATCCTCTTTTTCGTACACCAGATCCTGACGCTTGTATTCACCCAGTTCGAAGTCCGGGGTCAACTGGATCGCCGTGGTCGGGCACGCTTCTTCGCACAGGCCGCAGAAAATGCAGCGTGAGAAGTTGATGCGGAAGAACTCCGGATACCAGCGGCCATCTTTGGTCTCTGCTTTCTGCAGCGAGATACAGCCCACCGGGCAGGCTACCGCACACAGGTTACAGGCAACGCAGCGCTCTGCACCGTCCGGATCGCGGGTCAGCACGATGCGGCCGCGGTAGCGCGGCGGCAGATAGACCGGCTCTTCCGGATACATCCGGGTTTCACGTTTGGCGAAGGCATGCAGGCCAATCATCCAGATACTACGGACCTGGGTGCCGAACCCCACCAATAATTCTTTTAAGGTCATGTTCAATTCACCCCTTATTGCGCCTGCCAGAGAATGACAGCCGCCGTTACCAACAAGTTGACCAGCGTTAACGGCAGGCATACCTTCCAGCCAAAGGACATTACCTGGTCATAGCGCGGACGCGGTAATGATGCGCGGATCAAAATGAACATCATCATGAAGAACGCGGTTTTCAGCGCGAACCAGATGAAAGGTGGTAACCACGGGCCATTCCAGCCGCCGAAGAACAGCGTGACGATCAGCGCTGAAACGGTGACGATACCGATGTATTCACCGACGAAGAACAGACCGAATTTCATGCCGGAATATTCAATGTGGTAACCATCGGCCAGTTCCTGCTCCGCTTCCGGCTGGTCGAACGGGTGACGGTGACACACCGCCACGCCGGCGATGGCGAAAGTGACGAAGCCGAAGAACTGCGGAATGACGTTCCACAGATGCGCCTGGTTGTTGACGATATCGGTCATATTGAATGACCCCGCCTGCGCCACCACGCCCATCAGGGAGAGACCGAGAAACACTTCGTAGCTCAGGGTCTGCGCGGAAGCACGCATCGCCCCCAGCAGCGAGTATTTGTTGTTGCTCGACCAGCCGGCGAACAGCACCGCATAGACCGCCAGGCCTGCCATCATCAGGAAGAACAGGATGCCGATGTTCAGGTCAGCCACCACCCACGTCGGGCTGACCGGCACGATAGCAAAGGCCAGCAGCAGCGAGGTAAAGGCGATAACCGGCGCCAGAGTAAAGATCACGCGATCGGAGAAGCGCGGGATCCAGTCCTCTTTGAAGAACATCTTGATCATGTCGGCGACCAGCTGCAGCGAACCGCCCCAGCCGACGCGGTTAGGTCCGTAGCGGTTCTGGAACAAGCCGAGCAGACGACGCTCGCCGAAGCTCATGAACGCGCCGCAGGTGACGACCACCAGCAGAATGACCACGGCCTTCAGGATGCTTAACAGAATGTCGATAAGATCCGGCGTTAACCAGCTCATGCTTTCGCCTCCTGCAGTGAATCAATACGCGATCCGGTCAGCACCGGCGCAATGCCCGGCATGCCCATCGGTAAGCCAACCTGTCCTGCGGTCAGGCCTTCAGAGATAACCAGCGGCAGACGCAGGGTCTGGCCTTCCACGCTAAAGGAGAGCATTGCCCCCGCGTTAACGCCCAGCTTCGCGGCATCCGCCGGATTCAGCTTGATGTACGGCTCAGGCATCCGGCTCTCGAACACCGGCGCGCGCTGTGACAGCTCATCGCTACCAAACAGGTGGTAATACGGCGCGATACGCCATTTGCCCTCTTCCGCCTGGAAGCTGGCCGGCACCGCGGTGAAATACTCCAGCCCGTTGGCGGACGCTTCAAACAGTCGAACACCCGGATCGCCGTGGCGCAGTTTCCCGCCCACTTCATCCTGGAACTTGTTCCATGCCTGCGGGGAGTTCCAGCCCGGCGCCCAGGCGAACGGGATCTGCGAACGCGGGGCGGACGGCTGGTTGTTCCCTTCCATGGAGAAGGCGAACATCGTGTCTTTATCCTGCGGCTGACGCGGCTCGTGCACGCTGATGTTGGCGCGCATCGCCGTGCGGCCGCTGTAGCGGTGTGGTTCACGCGCCAGCTTCTGACCGCGGATGCGGAAGGTCGCATCCGGCGCGGCATCTTTAATGCCCGCCAGCTGCGGCAGCGCGGCAATCGCCGCATCGATGACGTGGTCCAGCTGCGTCCAGTCAACCTGACGGTTGTTGACGGTGCTGTGCAGCGAATGCAGCCAGCGCCAGCTCTCCAGCATCACGGTTTTCGCATCGTAGTAAGCCGGATCGTAAACCTGGAAGAAACGCTGGGCGCGGCCTTCGTTGTTCACCACAGTCCCGTCGCTTTCCGCAAAGCTTGCGGCAGAGAGCACCAGGTGCGCTTTGTCCATAATCGCGGTGCGCTGATGGTCAACCACCATCACCAGCGGGGCTTTCGCCAGCGCAGCGTCAACGCGCGCGGCGGAAGCATGACGGTGAAGGTCGTTTTCCAGCACGATAACCGCGTCGGCGGCGCCGCTTTCCAGTTCGTCCAGCGCCTCTTCAAGCGAGCCGCCGCCGATCATGCCCAGACCGACGCTGTTCACCGCGCGGGCGACCATGGTCACGCCGACGTCGGCGCCGCGGCCTTTCAGGGCTTTTGCGACGTTAGCGGCGGCCTGGATGATCTCCATGCTGCCAGCGTTAGTACCGGAGATAATCAGCGGTTTTTTCGCCCCGGCCAGCGCCTGGACAATCACGTCAACCTTACCCTTCAGGTCCTGGCTCAGGCCATCAACCGCCGGCGCGCTGTCATCCAGCGCATGGGCGATAGCGAAGCCCAGACGCGCCTGATCTTCCACCGGCGCGCGGTAGGTCCACGCGGCAATGTCATCCAGGCGGGTGTCATCGATGTTGGTGACGAATAACGGGTGCTTGGCGCGCTGCCCGATGTTGAGGATCGCGGCGATCTGCCAGTCGGCTACTTTCTGCGCCGCTGCCATTTCGCGTGCTTTCCCTTTCACCGCCTGGCGGACTGCCAGGGCCACGCGCGCGCCGGTCTGGGTAATGTCTTCGCCCAGCACCAGTACCGCATCGTAGGATTCGATATCGCGCAGGCTTGGGGTATGGACCCCACCTTCACGCAGCACTTTCAGCATCATCTGCAGGCGCGCTTGTTCGCCTTTGGCGATGCCGGTATAGAAGTTTTCGGCGCCCACCAGCTCACGCAGCGCAAAGTTGCTTTCGATGCTGGCGCGCGGGGAGCCAATACCGATCACTTTCTTCGACTGGCGCAGGATATCTGCCGCGCCCTGCATCGCCTGCTCGGCGTTGAGAGTGATCAGATCGTCGCCGCGGC
Source organism: Klebsiella sp. w6 (assembly GCF_033100215.1). Taxonomy (NCBI): domain Bacteria; kingdom Pseudomonadati; phylum Pseudomonadota; class Gammaproteobacteria; order Enterobacterales; family Enterobacteriaceae; genus Klebsiella; species Klebsiella sp. w6. The sequence goes on along the minus strand of NZ_CP136907.1, from coordinate 1,499,362 downwards.
GCTGCACCGGCTGACGCGGACGGTCTTTCAGGTTGACATAGCCATAGCCGAAGCGACCGCGGTCGCAGAGGAAGTAGCGGTTAACGGTCCCGTTATAGCGGTTTTCGATACGACGCAGCTCGCCATAGCGTTCGCCCGGGCTGATGTTGCAGCCGATGGAACACTGCTGGCAGATGCTCGGCGCAAACTGCATGTCCCACTTACGGTTGTAACGCTCGGAGTGCGTTTTGTCGGTGAAGACGCCGGTCGGGCAGACTTCCACCAGGTTGCCGGAGAACTCGCTTTCCAGGGTGCCATCTTCCGGGCGACCGAAGTAGACGTTGTCGTGCGCGCCATAGACGCCCAGGTCGGTGCCGTCGGCATAATCTTTGTAGTAGCGCACGCAGCGGTAACAGGCGATGCAGCGGTTCATTTCGTGCGAAATAAACGGCCCCAGATCCTGATTGCGGTGGGTACGCTTGGTGAAACGATAGCGGCGGAAACTATGGCCGGTCATCACCGTCATATCCTGCAGGTGGCAGTTGCCCCCTTCTTCACAGACCGGGCAGTCGTGCGGGTGGTTAGTCATCAACCACTCCACCACGCTTTCGCGGAACTGCTTCGCTTCGCCGTCGTCAATAGAAATAAAGGTGCCGTCGGATGCCGGAGTCATACAGGACATCACCAGGCGACCACGCGTGTCTTCCGCGTTCTGATATTGCTTCACCGCACACTGGCGGCAAGCACCGACGCTCCCTAGCGCCGGGTGCCAGCAAAAGTAGGGAATATCAAGACCAAGAGAGAGACAAGCCTCTAGCAGGTTGTCCGCCCCGTTGACCTCGTATTCTTTGCCGTCTACATGAATCGTAGCCATTTGCGTGCTTCCAAAAATAAAAAACCTTTGATTACCAGCGCGTCTTAAGCAGGTTCGGCTGAATCCCGTTGATTGCATGGGTATTGCTGAACTGCTGCTTAATGCCAGCCTCGAATTCTTCGCGGAAATATTTAATCGCGCTCTGTAGCGGTTCGACTGCGCCCGGCGCGTGCGCGCAGAAGGTTTTACCCGGGCCCAGGAATCGACACAGTTGCTCAAGCGTTTCGATATCGCCAGGCTGGCCTTCGCCGCGCTCCAGGGCGCGCAGGATCTTCACGCTCCACGGCAGACCATCACGGCACGGCGTACACCAGCCGCAGGACTCGCGGGCAAAGAACTCCTCGAGGTTACGCACCAGCGAGACCATATTGATCTCATGGTCAACGGCCATCGCCAGCGAGGTGCCCAGACGGCTGCCCGCTTTACCAATGCTTTCGAACTCCATCGGCAGATCGAGGTGCGCTTCGGTCAGGAAGTCGGTCCCTGCCCCACCCGGCTGCCAGGCTTTAAACTTCAGGCCATCGCGCATGCCGCCGGCGTAATCTTCGAGGATCTCACGCGCGGTAGTGCCGAACGGCAGCTCCCAGACGCCCGGATTCTTCACCCGGCCGGAGAAGCCCATCAGCTTGGTGCCAGCATCTTTGCTGGTGGAAATGTTCTGGTACCACTCGACGCCGTTGGCGAGGATCGCCGGCACGTTGCACAGGGTTTCCACGTTGTTGACGCAAGTCGGCTTGCCCCACACGCCGGAGCTCGCCGGGAACGGCGGCTTGGAGCGCGGGTTAGCACGCCGGCCTTCCAGGGAGTTGATCAGCGCCGTCTCTTCACCGCAGATATAGCGCCCTGCCCCGGTGTGGACAAACAGTTCGAAGTCAAACCCGGTGCCAAGGATGTTTTTCCCCAACAGGCCCGCTTCAGTGGCTTCGGCAATCGCACGACGCAGATGCTGGGCCGCTTCGATATATTCGCCGCGCAGGAAGATGTAGCCGCGGTACGCTTTCAGCGCAAACGCGGAGATCAGCATGCCTTCCACCAGCAGGTGCGGCAGCTGCTCCATCAGCAGACGGTCTTTATAGGTGCCCGGCTCCATTTCATCGGCGTTACACAGCAGGTAACGGATGTTCATGGATTCGTCTTTCGGCATCAGGCTCCACTTCAGACCCGTGGAGAAGCCCGCGCCGCCGCGCCCTTTCAGGCCAGCGTCTTTTACCGCCGTGACAATCTCATCCGGCGCCATCCCGGTCAGGGCTTTACGTGCCCCTTCGTAACCGTTTTTGCTGCGATATTCGTCCAGCCATACCGGCTGCTTGTCGTCGCGCAGACGCCAGGTGAGCGGATGCGTTTCCGCAGTACGAATTACGGTTTTCATTTGTACTGCTCCAGCAGGTCAGGAATTGCCTCCGGCGTCAGATGACTGTGAGTATCCTCATCAATCATCATGGTCGGTCCCTTGTCGCAGTTGCCCAGGCAACAGGTCGGCAGCAGCGTGAAGCGGCCATCGAAGGTGGTCTGCCCTGGCTTGATATTGAGCTTCTTCTCAATCGCAGCCTGAATACCTTGATAACCGGTGATATGGCACACCACGCTGTCGCAGTAGCGGATCACGTGACGGCCAACCGGCTGACGGAAAATCTGGCTGTAAAATGTTGCCACGCCTTCGACGTCGCTGGCCGGGATCCCCAGCGCATCGGCGATCGCATAGATCGCCCCATCCGGCACCCAGCCGCGCTGTTTTTGGACAATTTTCAGCGCTTCGATGGACGCCGCACGCGGGTCTTCGTAGTGGTGCTTCTCGTGCTCAATAGCCTCACGCTCAGCCGCACTCAGCTCAAAAGCCTCGGTTTGTGGTTGTTGATTCTCGTGCATAATTAGCGGTCCACGTCTGACATAACAAAATCGATACTACCCAGATAGACGATCAGGTCGGATACCAGGCTGCCGCGGATCGCCGACGGGATCTGCTGCAGATGCGCAAAGCTCGGCGTACGCACGCGGGTACGGTAGCTCATGGTGCTGCCGTCGCTGGTCAGGTAGTAACTGTTAATCCCTTTGGTCGCCTCAATCATCTGGAAGGATTCGTTGGCCGGCATCACCGGGCCCCACGATACCTGCAGGAAGTGGGTGATCAGGGTTTCGATATGCTGCAGCGTGCGCTCTTTCGGCGGCGGCGTGGTCAGCGGGTGATCCGCTTTGAACGGGCCTTCCGGCATGTTATCGAGGCACTGCTGAAGAATGCGCAGGCTCTGGCGCAGCTCTTCGACTTTCAGCATCACGCGGGTGTAGCAGTCAGAGACGCCGCCCCCGGTCGGGACTTCGAAGTCGAAGTTTTCATAGCCAGAATAAGGACGCCATTTACGCACGTCGAAGCCGATACCGGTGGCGCGCAGGCCCGCGCCGGTGGTGCCCCACTCCAGCGCCTCTTTGGCGGTATAGGCTGCCACGCCGACGGAACGGCCTTTCAGAATGGTGTTGCGCAGGGCGGCCTTCTCATAGGAGTCCAGACGCTTCGGCATCCACTCGAGGAATTCACGCAGCAGGCGATCCCAGCCACGCGGCAGATCGTGCGCGACGCCGCCGATGCGGAACCACGCCGGGTGCATACGGAACCCGGTAATCGCTTCCACCAGATCGTAAATTTTCTGCCGATCGGTAAAGGCGAAGAAGACCGGCGTCATCGCGCCGACGTCCTGAATAAAGGTCGAGATATATAGCAGGTGGCTGTTGATGCGGAACAGTTCGGAAAGCATCACGCGGATCACGTTCACGCGATCCGGCACGGTGATCCCGGCCAGTTTTTCCACCGCCAGCACGTACGGCATCTCGTTGACGCAGCCGCCGAGGTATTCAATACGGTCGGTATACGGGATGTAGCTGTGCCAGGACTGACGCTCGCCCATCTTCTCGGCGCCGCGGTGGTGATAACCGATGTCCGGTACGCAGTCGACGATCTCTTCGCCATCCAGCTGCAGAATAATACGGAATGCACCGTGGGCAGACGGGTGGTTCGGACCGAGGTTGAGGAACATGAAGTCCTCGTTGTCGGTACTGCGCTTCATGCCCCACTCTTCCGGTTTGAAGGTCAACGCTTCCATCTCCAGATCCTGCTTGGCTTTGGTCAGCTCAAACGGATCGAATTCGGTAGCGCGCGCCGGATAGTCTTTACGCAGCGGGTGGCCTTCCCAGGTCGGCGGCATCATGATACGGCGCAGGTTCGGGTGGCCATCGAAGGTCATGCCAAACATTTCCCAGGTTTCACGCTCATACCAGTTGGCGTTGGGGAACAGTTTGGTGAAAGTCGGCAGATGCAGATCGTTTTCAGACAGCGCCACCTTGAGCATGATGTCGCGGTTGCGGTCGATAGAAATCAGATGATAGAAAACGGAAAAATCCGCGGCAGGCAGGCCATCGCGGTGCGTGCGCAGACGTTCGTCCATGCCGTGCAGGTCAAACAGCATCACGTAAGGCTTCGGCAATTTCTTCAGGAAATCACCTACCTCAAGCAGTTGCTCACGCTTCACCCACACCACCGGTACGCCGGTGCGGGTTGGCTGAACGGTAAAGGCATCCGGCCCAAAGCGGTTGCGCAGTTCGCCGATCACCGGGTCATCAAGGTGATCGCGGGTTTGCCAGGCTGGTGCGGCGTCATGCGCGGTTAAATCGGTCATATTGTTCACCATTGCAAAAGGTCCGTGGTGACTGCCGGGCGAGACTTCGCGTTGTTGTAGATTGATTTGCGAAGTGGTACTCCCGCCCGCAGGCGCAAATTAAATCTCGTCCGGCGTCCGCAGATTGGTCACTGCAATACGTTCGCCGCGTTTACGCTCGCGTTCCGACTGCATATTGGCGCGATAAACGCCCTGATCGCCAACCACCCATGAGAGCGGACGACGTTCTTTACCAATGGACTCCTGCAGCAGCATCAGCGCCTGCATATAGGCCTCTGGACGCGGCGGGCAGCCCGGGATGTACACATCGACCGGAATGAATTTATCCACGCCCTGGACGACGGAATAGATGTCGTACATGCCGCCGGAGTTAGCGCAGGCGCCCATGGAGATCACCCACTTCGGCTCCAGCATCTGATCGTACAGACGCTGAATAACCGGCGCCATTTTGGTAAAGCAGGTTCCAGCGACCACCATCAGGTCCGCCTGACGCGGAGAGGCGCGCAGAACTTCTGCCCCAAAACGCGCAACGTCATGCACCGCAGTGAATGACGTCACCATTTCCACATAACAGCAAGAAAGGCCGAAGTTATACGGCCAAATTGAGTTCTTACGGCCCCAGTTCACCATGTCATGCAGCGCGTGCTCGAGTTTCCCCATATACACGCTTTTATTGACTTCCTGCTCCAGGGGGTCGGTGACGATCTCCTGTTTCTGCAGGGGGTAACGGTCGTTCTCACCGTTAGGATCTATGCGGGTGAGCGTATAATCCATCTTATTGCCTCGCTTTTACTGCATATGACGGTTAGTGGGACTGTCTGTTTCCGGGTTAACCAGCGTGCGACGGGAACGCGCAGGCGTCCAGTCCAGTGCGCCGATGCGAACGAGATAAACCAGACCAGCCAGTAGCACTAAAATGAAAATTGCGGCTTCCACAAAGCCGACCCAGCCGCTCTCGCGGATAGAAGTCGACCATGCGTAGAGATACAGGGCTTCCACGTCGAAGATAACGAAGAACATGGCAACCAGATAAAACTTCGCAGAAAGACGTAAGCGGGCCGAACCAACGGAGTCGATCCCCGATTCAAACGGCGTGTTTTTGCTACGCGCGCGCGCGCGACCGCCAAGGTACCAGCCGCCGACGAGCATGAGGCAGCACAGGCCGATAGCGATGATGAGAAATATAGCGAATGCCCAATGATGAGCGATGACTTCAGTGGATGTTGACATACGCATTGCTTAACCAAAAAAGTGTAGCGCCAAAACCCTCTGCTCTTACTGGCAGATGAACGCCACAGCGTTTCACGGGAGGAATAAAAAAAACCGTGCAAAAAAGCGTCCCTGGTTGATGTGAGAAGCCCAGATGCCGTGGCTTTTTACCCCTTTCTTTAACCTTTTGTCAACTTTAACAAAAGTTTTCATAACATTAATTTACATTGGAATCTTTTCATTAACATTAAATGCCCTTTTATGCGAAATAACCTTGCATACTGTTCGGTTTTAGTGTTGTTGAATCGTGTCCGTTTCCGTCGTAAATCAAAAATCCCTTCTATTTTGACAGGATTTAGCCTCGATTCCTCCCCCCAAAGAGGGGTATTTTCTTGATCTGTGACACGGTTTTGTTAATTACCCCAGGAAATCGGCAACAATCCGTCCGGTTTTTTAACATTAGCAGGAAGTGTTGAAAGTGCAGGGAAAAGTCGACAAGGTGAGCGCCAGGTCACGCCAATACGCTGATTTTTCAGGAAAGAAATAAAAAAAACATTCAAAACATCAATAATAGTGCAAAAAAAAGAGCCACCAGGCGGGAAACCCTCCCCTGAGGCTCTTTTTGCTCACTTACATTCTGTTACCAGTTTTTGTGATCTTTGTTAGAAAATTGCCCTCACAAAATGAAGGTGTTATCTCCCTCTTGCGGAGTAAGTGCCGGCCCCGTTCGCCAGGGGTCGCTCTCCTGACTCAGTGACTGAAAAATCACCTGCGGCAGCTCGCTCACCGTCTGCGGATTGCAACTGACCACATACCGGGTATCCGGCAGGCCAGGCAATCCATCGCTGATGCCAGCCACGCGCAAATCGGGGCTCATCATTTCGACGGGTCGCGCGGTGACGCCCAGCCCGGCTTTGACCGCCGCTTTCACCCCGGAGAGAGACGAAGCGCCATGGGCCAGATGCCATGGGACGCGGGCCGCCTCCAGCGCGGCAATAATATCCTGGCGGAATGGACCTGGCTCTTCGAGCAGGATCAGGGGAATAGACTCCCCTTTCGCCAGCACATATTCCGCCGCACAGTACCAGAGGGTCGGTGACGTTCTCAGGATGAAAGAGGTAAAGCCGGGAGGCTGATGGGTGGTCAGCGCCAGATCCACCCGCCCCTCGGCCAGCATCGCCATGATGGCGGCATGGGGATGCACTTTGATCTCCAGCGTCATTCTGGGATAGAAGCAGCCGATGCGGTTTAATAAAAACGGCAGGATGGTATCGGCCGTTTCTTCCGACGCGCCGATGGTCAATCCACCTTGCAGGCTGCCATACATCAGCGACATGCAGGCTTCATCGTTAAAACGCAGGATCTTGCGGGCATAGCCCAGTAGCTGGATGCCTTGCTCAGTCAGCAGTTTATTACGCCCGTGACGGGCGAAAAGCTCTTTGCCGACCAGCTGCTCCAGGCGTTGCATTTGCTGGCTGACCGCGGACTGGGTACGACACACTGCGGCGGCGGCGGCGGCGAAGGTGTTCAAATCAGCGACCGCCACAAAGGTGCGCAGCAGATCGAGATCAAGGTTGAGTATCGGACGTGTTGTATTAATCATCTTTCTTCACTTACAGGTGGCTAACGCTGACCTGCCTTGTTGATGCTTTGCGCCAGGTTTCCGGCTATTCCCTGAGCCTCGTGCTCACCGTCAGATGGCGGATAAACAACTGGACGAACGTTATTACATGCCAAAGTACTCGTCTGGGCAAATGCGCAGAACCACGGAGTAATATATTGTTCGTATTTCTCATTGTTATTTATTACCACGGCCAGCCAGGTGTCATGCGTCGCTCCGGAAAAGCGGCCAGTGGTGGTGAGAAAGTCTCTCTTCCACCGCGCGTTCACACAGGGAAGAATGAACAATAAAATCCTGTAATAACAATATATTAAACATCAATCCAACCGGAGTGCTTACCGGCTACCACTGATATTAACGGCGATATTCTAACCGATTCCCGCCCTTTTTATAAGCCTAAATAAGGATTAACTCAGATAATTTTAAATTTTTTTCAACGTTTTATATAAATTAACAAACCTCAGATTATTACCTGTCAAAAATAATAATAATGCCCCCGCGGACTGTTTTTTATTGATATTATTTAACATCAAAATTACAAATCAGTCCCTATTGTATTAAGGATAGCGTTGTTTAGTCTGCCAACATTCTTCGTTCGCCCCTTCGTCACACAAACAAACCAGATAAATGATGGCAAAAAAGGCATATGGTCTACATATACGACCAAAAAAAGCATCATAAGCAGGTATAACCTACAACCTAAAACCGTAAGCGGCAGATAAATCAATTACGCTTAAAATCCTGCGTTAGCAAAATCTTCTCCTGCAAAGCCTTCAAAACAGCGGGGATGCGGAGTACATTGTTCCGTGCTGACTTCCACGGCAGGGAGTGGCGATAACAGCTAAAAGGTCAAGATTCATGTCCCCCATCGAAAAATCCAGCAAGTTAGAGAACGTCTGTTACGACATCCGTGGCCCGGTTCTGAAAGAAGCGAAACGTCTTGAGGAAGAAGGCAATAAAGTTCTGAAACTGAACATCGGCAACCCGGCGCCATTCGGCTTCGAGGCCCCTGACGAGATCCTCGTCGACGTCATCCGCAATCTGCCTACTGCCCAGGGTTACTGCGATTCGAAAGGGTTGTATTCGGCGCGCAAAGCCATCATGCAGCATTACCAGGCCCGGGGAATGCGTGATGTCACGGTAGAAGATATTTACATCGGCAACGGCGTGTCCGAACTGATTGTGCAGGCGATGCAGGCGCTGTTAAACAGCGGCGATGAGATGCTGGTTCCCGCGCCGGACTACCCACTGTGGACGGCGGCGGTGTCGCTTTCCAGTGGCAAAGCGGTCCACTATCTGTGTGACGAATCCGCTGACTGGTTCCCGGATCTTGACGATATCCGCGCAAAAATCACGCCGCGCACCCGCGGGATCGTGATCATTAACCCCAACAACCCCACCGGCGCAGTCTATTCCAAAGAACTGCTGCAGGAGATCGTCGAGATCGCCCGGCAGCATAACCTGATTATTTTCGCCGATGAGATCTACGATAAGATCCTCTACGACGAAGCCCAGCATCACTCGATTGCTGCTCTGGCGCCAGATCTGCTGACCGTGACCTTCAACGGACTGTCGAAAACCTACCGTGTTGCCGGTTTCCGTCAGGGGTGGATGGTGCTGAATGGCCCGAAAAAACACGCGAAGGGCTATATCGAAGGCCTGGAGATGCTGGCGTCGATGCGTCTGTGCGCCAACGTGCCGGCACAACATGCTATCCAGACGGCGCTGGGCGGCTACCAGAGTATCAGCGAATTCATCATTCCCGGCGGGCGCCTGTATGAACAACGCAACCGCGCCTGGGAGCTGATCAACGATATTCCGGGTGTCTCCTGCATGAAGCCAAAAGGCGCGTTGTATATGTTCCCGAAAATCGATGCCAAACGCTTCAATATTCACGACGACCAGAAAATGGTGCTCGACTTCCTGTTGCAGGAGAAAGTCCTGCTGGTGCAGGGTACCGCGTTCAACTGGCCGTGGCCGGATCATGTGCGCATTGTGACGCTGCCTCGTGAAGACGACCTGGAGATGGCGATCTCCCGCTTTGGCCGCTTCCTCTCCGGCTACCACCAGCTTTAATCGCTACGCCGCCGGCATTTGCATCCGGCGGCGATCCCTGCGCACAATGGAACCCGATGTTGTCACTGATTAAGGGTTCCTATGAGTCAGAGTCATTTCTTTGCCCACCTCTCCCGCCTGAAACTGATTAACCGCTGGCCGCTGATGCGCAACGTGCGCACCGAAAATGTCTCCGAACACAGTCTGCAGGTGGCGATGGTCGCCCATGCGCTGGCGGCAATTAAAAACCGCAAATTTGGCGGCCAGGTCAACGCCGAACGTATCGCCCTGCTGGCGATGTACCATGACGCCTCCGAAGTATTAACTGGCGACCTCCCTACCCCGGTGAAATATTTCAACTCCCAGATTGCCCAGGAATATAAGGCGATTGAGAAAATTGCTCAGCAAAAGCTGGTGGATATGGTCCCTGACGAGCTGCGCGATATTTTCGAGCCGCTGATTGATGAGCATCACTACAGTGAGGAAGAGCAGTCGATCGTTAAACAGGCTGACGCCCTCTGCGCCTACCTGAAGTGCCTCGAAGAGCTGTCTGCGGGTAACAACGAATTTCTGCTGGCCAAAGGCCGTCTGGAAAAGACGCTGGCGTCGCGGCGTAGCGCGGAGATGGATTACTTTATGCAGGTGTTTGTCCCGAGCTTCCAGCTGTCGCTGGATGAAATAAGCCAGGATTCGCCGCTGTAATTTTTCAGGCCGGGCAGCGGTTGCGCCCTACCCGGCCTGACCCCCTTAGAACGGAAACAGTACCGGGATCAGCAGCACGCAGACCACCATCACCAGTACGGTGAAGGGCACGCCAATCTTCACAAAGTCGCTGAAGGAATACTTACCCGGGCCAAGCACCAGGGTGTTGACCGGCGAGGAAACCGGAGTCATAAACGCCGCCGAAGCCGCCATCGCCACCACCATGGCGAAGGGATAGGGCGACACCCCCATTGACTTCGCTGCTGCCAGGGCTATAGGCGCCATCAGGACCGCGGTCGCGGTATTAGAGATGAACAGGCCTATCGCTGCGCACATTACAAACAGGCAGCCGAGCATCAGATAAGGCCCCTCGCTTCCGGCGACGTCCATCAGTCCCTTGACCACCAGATCTACCCCGCCGGTTTTCTGCAACGCCAGGGCAAACGGCATCATCCCGACAATCAAAATAATGCTTGGCCAGTGGATCGCCTTATAGGCGCTTTCGGCGTTGATGCAGCGGAATTTGCCCATCAGCAGGCAGGCGATGATCGCGGCAATCGGGTTGGGAATTTCATCAGTGAGCATCAGGGCTACCATCAACACCAGACAGAAAATCGCGTGCGGAGCCTGGCTGTGTGCCGGCGAAGCGTCATCCACTTCAACCGGCATATTGAGCACCACGAAATCACGCCCACGCTTCGCCAGCAGGGCAATTTGCCGCCAGTTGCCGACCACCAGCAGGATATCGCCGAGCTGCAGCGGCTCATCGACCACGGAACCATCCATCGCCTCGCCATCGCGCTTCATGCCGACGATATTGAGACCAAACCGGGTGCGGAACGCTATCTCACGCACCGTTTTACCAATCATCTCCGAATCCGGGATCAGCGACACCTCCGCCATGCCCACATCCAGCGCCTGATCGGCAAAATATTCGCCGCGCAGCACCATCGGCTCGAGCATCTGCTCACCACAGAACTGGCGTAAGTCGACATCGGAGGCGGACATATCGATCAGCAGGACGTCGCGGGCGCGGAATTCCGATACCCCGTTGACGTTAACAATCACCCGACGGAACCGCCGCCAGCGTTCGACGCCGATGACGTTGGCACAGTACCGCTCACGCAGTTTTAAATCATCAAGACGCTGGCCGATCATCGGCGAACCAGGACGGATCGCCAGCCGGCGGGCGCGGCCAGTGAGGTGATATTCGCGGATCAGATCGCGGAAGGTGCTTCTTTTACGGCCATCACGCGCGGATTCGCCATTCTCTGTCTTTAGCATAAAGCGCACCGCCAGCATATAGACGATGCCCAGGATCAGCACCACCAGGCCAATCGGCGTGACGCTGAAAAAACTGAAGCCGTGCAGCCCTTCGCGCAGCAGTTCACTGTTGACGACCAGGTTGGGGGGCGTTGCGACCAGGGTCATCATCCCGCTGATAAGTCCGGCAAAGCTCAGCGGCATCATCAGCCGCGAGGGAGAGGTATTCATCCGCGCCGACACGCTGAGCACTACCGGAATGAAAATGGCGACCACCCCGGTTGAACTCATAAACGCACCCAGCCCGGCGACGGTGAGCATCAGGTAAACCAGCATCTTGGTTTCGCTGTTGCCCGCCACACTCACCAGCCACGCCCCCATCTTGGTGGCCACCCCGGTACGCACCAGGCCATCACCGATAATAAACAGGGCGGCAATCAGGATCACGTTAGGATCGCTGAACCCGGAAAAGGCTTCATTCAGCGTCAGCGTGCCGCTGAGGACGAAGGCGACAATGACCATCAGGGCGATAGCATCCATGCGCACCTTGCCGGTAGCAAACAGCACAACCGCGATAGCCAGAAGGGATAAAACCCAAATCAATTCACCGTTCACAACGTTTCCTTGTCACAAGTGGGAGTCGACATAGTGGCATAAAAAAGCCCCGGCAACGCGGGGCGAAATCATACGTTTACGCTTTAAGACGCACATTAACATAGCCGTCCGCCTGGCGTTCGATCACCAGATCGTCCAGGCTACTCAGCACGAGGTCGGCTTCATCCAGTCGAGGGGCATCGGCAGGCACGTTGACCGCGATGGTGCGACACCCCGCCGCCAGGCCGGAGAGCAACCCCGCCGGCGCATCTTCTACCACCGCGCACTGATCGGCCGGTAGTCCCAGCCGCTCGGCGCCCAGCAGATAGGCGTCCGGCGCCGGTTTTCCGTGTTTTACCTGCTCAGCGGTGATGAAGACCTCCGGCATCGGCAGGCCTGCCGCGCGATGACGCGCGTGGGCAACCGGCACCGACCCGGAAGTGACAATCGCCCATGGGATCCCAGCCTCATTGAGGGTACTCAGCAGGGTTAACGCCCCCGGCAGAGCGACAATGCCCTCGATATCAGTGGCTTCAATCTGCTCGAGGAAGCGGAATTCGGCCTGGATATCCTCCTCGCTACGACCCGGCATAAAATGGCGAATAGAGGTAATGGCCTGCTTGCCGTGAATAAAACTGAGAATTTCATCATGGTCAATGGCGAAACGATCGCCCCACTTACACCATGAACGCTCCACCACCGGCAAGGAATCCACCAGCGTCCCGTCTAAATCGAACAGGAAACCTTTACACTGCACGGGCACCTCCCTCAGGCATTGATAATTTGGTTAATTTCATTACTGCTCAGGTGATACTGGCGCGGACAGGCGTGCCAGACGCTCAGCATCCGCTGATATTTCTCCCACATCGGGGTCTGCGAGTTAAAGCCATGAGTGCCGGCGTCAAAATGGCTGTAGCGGCCTTCAATATTGACCATAAAGCGTACATAGCCGAGAAAACGCGCTTCGGTGGCGGCATCAAATCCGAGGAAGGTAACCCGACGCTCGTCGATACCCGCCGCGTCTTTCAGGTTGGTCCAGGAGACATGTAGCGCGTGGTACATCTCCATGATATCGATAACGGTACGGCAGGTTTCTTCCGTCAGCTGGCCAAACTCGCGGTCCAGTTCGCGCATCTGCAGCCCATACCCACGCTCAATGATGGTTTGCAGACGACGGTAGCGTTCCGCATTGTCCGGGTCGAGCATCGTCATCATTTTGTACTGATTGGATAAAATCAGACGCTGCGCATTGGTCATTTCCATGTTGTGACTCCTGTAGCACGGTAGGGCGTGAAATAAAGAAGGCGCATAAATCATGCGCCTTCTTTTATATGCGTTTTCCGTAGTGAATTACAAATCATCAAGGAAAGTTTTATCCAGTTGTTTGAAGGCGCGCTTAAGCGTGTCAGCCAGCGCCTGATAATCGGGCTTGCCTTCGACCGGCGCCAGCGCCTGCCCCGCCTCCTGCAGTTTGCCGCGCACTTCGTAAAACCAGTTAAGAATGGAGGGCGGCAGCGGCGTCACCGAACGCTTACCCAACCACCATAATCCCTGCATCGGCAGGCTCAGGGCAAACAGCGCGGTGGCGACAGCGGGACCCAGCTGGCCGCCCAGGGCTATCTGCCAGCACAGCGTAAAAATGGCGATCGGCGGCATGATACGGATAGCATAGCGGGTGGCACGAATAATGCGGTTTTCGATAAACACCGGCGCGAGGCGCTTGTCGAGAGGCCAGGTCTTTGCGTAATGCTGCCCGCGGTTGAACAAGCTAAAGAAGCTAACGGGGCGTTTCTCAGGGGTCGACATGGCTTTACCTCAACTTTACATATAAAACTTAAAAAATTCGTGCAAAACACCAACTATGCATGACATCGTTCAAAAGATTTTGGCAAAGGATGCCGCAATCAGGTATCCTGTGCCCGCCTGAAAGGGCGGATAGACTCTTTTGCCAGGCTAGTCAAATTATCGCATATTCTGCCATTGGCTGAAAATTATGCAAAATGGCATAAAATCAAATGTACTTCTCTCATCGTGCCCGAAAACAGAACAAGGCATGATGTTAATCATAAATGTCGAGGTCATCCTGCGCTACGCTAATGACACACTGACGTTTTTTTAGCCACGTATCATAAAAAGGTACTTCCATGTCGAGTAAGTTAGTACTGGTTCTGAACTGCGGTAGCTCCTCTCTGAAATTTGCTATCCTTGATGCCGTTAACGGCGACGAATATCTGTCCGGTTTAGCGGAATGCTTCCACCTGCCGGAAGCCCGTATCAAATGGAAAATTGACGGCGGCAAACAAGAAGCTGAATTAGGCGCCGGTGCCGCGCACAGTGAAGCACTGAACTTTATCGTTAACACTATTCTGGCACAAAAACCAGAACTGTCTGCTCAGCTGACCGCAATCGGCCACCGTATCGTACACGGCGGTGAAAAATACACCAGCTCCGTGGTGATCGACGAGTCTGTGATTCAGGGTATTAAAGACGCAGCGTCTTTCGCACCGCTGCACAACCCGGCGCACCTGATCGGCATCGCTGAAGCGCTGAAATCCTTCCCGCATCTGAAAGACAAAAACGTGGCCGTATTCGATACGGCGTTCCACCAGACCATGCCGGAAGAATCCTATCTCTACGCCCTGCCGTACAGCCTGTACAAAGAGCATGGCGTTCGTCGTTACGGCGCGCACGGCACCAGCCACTTCTATGTGACTCAGGAAGCCGCTAAGATCCTGAACAAGCCGGTGGAAGAGCTGAACATCATCACTTGCCACCTCGGCAACGGTGGCTCTGTTTCCGCTATCCGTAACGGTAAATGCGTTGATACCTCCATGGGCCTGACGCCGCTGGAAGGTCTGGTGATGGGTACCCGCTCCGGCGACATCGACCCGGCAATCATCTTCCATCTGCACGACACCCTGGGCATGAGCGTTGACGCGATCAACAAAATGCTGACCAAAGAGTCCGGCCTGCTGGGTCTGACCGAAGTCACCAGCGACTGCCGCTACGTGGAAGACAACTACCAGGAAAAAGCCGACGCTAAACGCGCGATGGACGTCTACTGCCACCGCCTGGCGAAATACATCGGCTCCTACACCGCGCTGATGGACGGTCGTCTCGACGCCGTTATCTTCACCGGCGGTATCGGTGAAAACGCCGCGATGGTGCGTGAACTGTCGCTGGGCAAACTGGGCGTCCTGGGCTTCGAAGTTGACCACGAACGTAACCTGGCTGCCCGTTTCGGCAAGTCTGGCTTCATCAACAAAGAAGGCACCCGTCCTGCCGTGGTTATCCCGACCAACGAAGAACTGGTCATCGCGCAAGACGCCAGCCGTCTGACCGCTTAATTCCACACCGCCAGCCATAACCTTCAATAATTCGAGCTGCAGGAAGGCGGCGACGCAGCAAATCCCCGGTGGCGTACACCACGTACGCCACCGGGGTGAGCAAGTAGAGCCAACGCGCATGCAACTTGAAGTATGACGGGTAGCTGGTGGTGCTGTTTTGTATCCCGCCTGATACTGGCGGTAACGAAAGAGGATATACCGTGTCCCGTACTATCATGTTAATTCCTACCGGTACCAGCGTAGGCCTGACCAGCGTCAGCCTCGGTGTGATCCGTGCTATGGAACGCAAAGGCGTTCGTCTGAGCGTCTTTAAACCAATCGCCCAACCGCGCTCCGGTGGCGATGCGCCAGACCAGACCACCACCATCGTTCGCGCCAGCTCCTCCACGACCACCGCCGCTGAACCGCTGAAGATGAACCACGTTGAATCTCTGCTCTCCAGCAATCAGAAAGATGTGCTGATGGAAGAGATCATCGCCAACTACCACGCGAACACTCAGGATGCGGAAGTAGTACTGGTGGAAGGCCTGGTGCCGACCCGTAAGCATCAGTTCGCGCAGGCGCTGAACTTTGAAATCGCCAAAACGCTGAACGCGGAAATCGTCTTCGTGATGTCGCAGGGCACCGATACGCCAGAGCAGCTGAACGAGCGTATTGAACTGACCCGCAACAGCTTTGGCGGCGCGAAAAACACCAGCATTACCGGCGTTATCGTCAACAAACTGAATGCACCGGTCGACGAGCAGGGCCGTACCCGTCCTGACCTGTCCGAAATCTTCGACGACTCGTCGAAAGCGAAAGTCGTGAAGATCGACCCGGCTCAGCTGCAGAAAGGCAGCTCCCTGCCAGTACTGGGCGCGGTGCCGTGGAGCTTCGATCTGATCGCCACCCGCGCGATCGACATGGCGCATCACCTGAATGCCACCATCATCAACGAAGGCGATATCAACACCCGCCGCGTGAAATCCGTGACCTTCTGCGCGCGCAGCATCCCACACATGCTGGAGCACTTCCGTGCAGGCTCGCTGCTGGTCACCTCGGCAGATCGTCCTGACGTGCTGGTCGCTGCCTGCCTGGCCGCGATGAACGGCGTGGAAATCGGCGCCATCCTGCTGACCGGCGGCTATGAAATGGACGCGCGCATCAGCAAGCTGTGCGAACGTGCCTTCGCCACCGGCCTGCCGGTGTTTATGGTCAATACCAATACCTGGCAGACCTCCCTGAGCCTGCAGAGCTTCAACCTCGAAGTACCGGTTGACGATCACGAGCGCATCGAGAAAGTTCAGGAATACGTGGCCAACTACATCAACGCCGACTGGATCGAATCGCTGACCGCGACCTCCGAGCGCAGCCGCCGTCTCTCCCCGCCAGCCTTCCGCTACCAGCTGACCGAGCTGGCGCGCAAAGCCGGCAAACGCGTTGTCCTGCCGGAAGGCGACGAACCGCGTACCGTGAAAGCCGCCGCTATCTGTGCGGAACGTGGCATCGCCACCTGTGTGCTGCTGGGTAACCCGGATGAGATCAACCGCGTTGCCGCAGCGCAGGGCGTTGAGCTGGGCGCGGGTATCGAAATCGTCGACCCGGAAGTGGTTCGCGAAAGCTACGTGGCTCGCCTGGTCGAACTGCGTAAGAGCAAGGGCATGACCGAAGCCGTCGCTCGCGAGCAGCTGGAAGACAACGTGGTTCTCGGCACCCTGATGCTGGAGCAAGACGAAGTCGACGGCCTGGTGTCCGGCGCGGTTCACACCACCGCCAACACCATTCGTCCGCCGCTGCAGCTGATCAAAACCGCACCGGGCAGCTCGCTGGTCTCTTCCGTATTCTTCATGCTGCTGCCGGAACAGGTTTATGTCTACGGCGACTGCGCGATCAACCCGGATCCGACGGCAGAACAGCTGGCGGAAATCGCTATTCAGTCCGCTGACTCCGCCATTGCTTTCGGTATCGAACCGCGCGTAGCGATGCTCTCCTACTCCACCGGTACCTCCGGCGCGGGTAGCGATGTCGAGAAAGTCCGCGAAGCGACCCGTCTGGCGCAGGAAAAACGTCCTGACCTGATGATCGATGGCCCGCTGCAGTACGACGCCGCCGTCATGGCTGACGTCGCGAAATCCAAAGCGCCGAATTCGCCGGTTGCTGGCCGCGCGACCGTGTTCATCTTCCCGGATCTGAACACCGGTAACACCACGTACAAAGCGGTACAGCGCTCTGCCGACCTGATCTCCATCGGGCCGATGCTGCAGGGTATGCGCAAGCCGGTCAACGACCTGTCTCGTGGCGCCCTGGTTGACGATATCGTCTATACCATCGCTCTGACCGCGATCCAGTCAGCTCAGCAGCAGAAGTAATTCCCCGCTGAGATAAAAGCAAAAGGCAGCCAGATGGCTGCCTTTTTTCGTCAGGAGGCGAGCAGCTGTTGCTGCTGCGCGATTGCGGTATTACTCGCCCTCTTCCGCGTCATCATACTCATTACCCGCGTTACGGGTCATCCACAGCGCCAGCGCTTTCAGCGAGTCCGGCGTGAATTCATCGCAGCGGGCGGTGATCTCTTCCGGCGTTAACCAACACACCTCGCTGACCTCTTCTTCCTGCAGCGCAAATGGCCCATGCGAGACGCAGCTGAACAGGCTTCCCCAGACGCGACAGAACTTATCTTCGTAGTAAAACTGACCGTGATCGGCAAACGGTACTCCCGCGATGCCTAACTCTTCTTCGGCCTCGCGACGGGCAGACTCCAGCAGTTGCTCATCGGCCTGAACGACGCCGCCGGCGGTGGCATCCAGCATGCCCGGATGAAAGTCTTTTGTCTCGGTGCGTCGCTGCACCAGAATTTTTCCCATTCCGTCGTGAACGACGATATAGGTCGCCCGGTGACGCAGGCACTGCGCGCGCATCTGCTCGCGGCTGGATTGTGCTATCACCTCATTGTTTTCATTAACAATATCGACCCATTCTGTGCTTGCCAAATGATTCTGTTCCGCCATCAGGAAACCTTACTTTGAAAGCGCTCTTGCGGCGCGTCTTTATGATTGAGGGCTAAATTACGGGTAAATTGCGACCTCTGCAATAACCTGATTATCATTGAGTGCTAAAACCTGCAGACGCCCCTGATCCAGCAGCCCATAGCTGGCGGAATATCCCCCTTTCGGGATACTCACTGAGCCAGGGTTAAACAGGTAGATCGCACCGCGTTTTTCCGCAACCGGAATATGAGTATGGCCGTAAGCCAGAACATCGCCAGCGTCCAGCGGCGGCAAATTTTCCGGGCTATAAAGATGGCCATGGGTCAGAAACAGGCGGTAGCGTTCGCTGAGCACCTGTTGCCAGGGCGCGGTCATGGGAAAACGAAGTAGCATCTGATCCACTTCGCTGTCGCAATTGCCGCGAACGGCAATAATGCGCTCCGCCACGCTGTTAAGCCGCTCGGCCACCTCCGCCGGCGCATACCCTTCCGGCAGCGCATTGCGTGGCCCGTGATTGAGCACATCGCCGAGAATAATAAGCCACCTGGCGCCGCTTTGCGCGAATCGTTCAAGCACGCGTTCCGTAGCGGGCAGCGAACCGTGAATATCGGAGGCAAACATCAGTTTCATAGATTCCATCTCCACTGGTTACAATGCCACTATGATAGCGGAAGCGCGGCGGGCGATCAGCCTGCGCGTTTGGCGGAAAGCGCGGCGTAACGCTGGATTGAGGCCCGTTGCCACTGAAAAGTCGCATAATCGGCCAGCGTCTCCGGCACCTCATCGCCATTGAGAACCAGACGATTGAGCATCAGCGCCAGGTCGGCGTCGGCAATGGACCATTCGCCAAATAAATTTTGCCCGCCGTGGGCCAGTAGCATGGCGGCGGTGGTAAACAGTTTTTCCGCAGATTGCTTGCCTGCCTCGCTGAGGGCCGGCATTTTCACCCCGCCAAACACCACGGCGGTGGATCGCTCTTCACGAATCGGCACCAGATCGCTGCGCAGCCAGGCCTGGATCTGCCGGGCGCGGGCGCGTTTTTGCAGATCATGCGGGTAAATGCGCTCCCACTCCGGCGGGGCGAAACGCTCATCCAGATACTCGGTAATCGCCGAGGACTCGCTCAGCGCGAAATCATCAACCTCCAGCAGCGGTACGCGACGGGTGGCGGTATAGCCCGTCCAGCCGGCCTGCAGATGTTCGCCGCGGTTCAGATCGACGGTTTTAAGGCTAAAAGGCAGGCTCTTTTCCTGCAGGGCGACATAGACAGACATCACATACGGTGAGAAAAAATCGGCATCGGACCACAGGGTAATCACAGGCTGGCTCATGGCTTCCTCAAGGATGGTAGACAGGACAATAAGCCAACATAGCCTGGCTTGCCGGGGATGTCACTGCTCGTCCGCGCGTCAGCATCACGTGGCTGCCTCCAGACCGATGCGCCGCTCGCGGATTTCCTCCCGGGTTGCGCAGCTTCACCTATACTCGAACAGTTTGCGACCCACGACGGCGGGAAATATTATGATCGATCTCTACTATGCACCCACCCCAAACGGCCACAAAATCACCCTGTTTCTCGAAGAGGCGCAGCTGGCCTATCGGCTAATTCGGGTCGATATCGGCAAAGGGGAACAGTTTCATCCACAGTTTCTGGCGATTTCGCCGAATAACAAAATCCCGGCGATTGTCGACCATATGCCTGTCGATGGCGGAGCGCCGTTGAGCGTCTTCGAGTCCGGCGCCATCCTGCTCTATCTGGCGGAGAAAAGCGGCAAGCTGCTGAGCGGTGAACTGCGGGAGCGCTATATTACTCTGCAATGGCTATTCTGGCAGGTCGGCGGTCTTGGGCCGATGCTGGGACAAAATCAGCATTTTGCCCACTCGGCGCCGCAAACGGTGCCCTATGCTATTGAACGTTTTCAGGTGGAAACCCAGCGACTGTACGGGGTTCTCAACCACCGCCTCGAAGCCAGTCCGTGGCTTGGCGGCGACCATTACAGCATCGCCGATATTGCCGCCTGGCCCTGGGTCAACAACCATGTCCGACAGCGTATCGATCTGGCGAACTATCCGGCGGTGCATAACTGGTATGAGCGCATTAAGCAGCGACCGGCGACCATTGAAGCGATGCTAAAAATTCAGCCTTATTAACCCCCTGCTCGCCCGTCGCGCTTTGTTGTATGATTGCAGAACTTACAACACGGAGGAAGCCTGCAATGTCTCAACCAGACGCCATTATTCGTATTAAGAACCTGCGCCTGCGTACTTTTATTGGAATTAAAGAGGAAGAGATCGCCAACCGCCAGGACGTGGTGGTGAATGTGGCGATTCACTATCCCGCCGATAAGGCGCGCGATAGCGAAGACATCAATGATGCGCTGAACTACCGCACCATTACCAAGCGCATCATCAGCCATCTTGAGAATGGCCGTTTCTCGTTGCTGGAAAAATTAACTCAGGATGTGCTGAATATCGCATGCGAACATCACTGGGTCACATATGCTGAAGTGGAGATCGATAAACTTCATGCGCTACGCTATGCCGACTCGGTGTCGATGACCATGAGCTGGCGGCGATAACGATGTCAGGGAGGTGGTATGAAGATCCTGCTTACGGGTGGCACCGGCCTGATTGGCCGACATCTGATACCCCGGTTGCTGGAGCTGGGGCATAGCGTCACGGTTTCCACGCGGCACCCGGATAGCGCCCGCGCCCGCCTCGATCCGCGCGTCACGCTGTGGCGCGATTTCGAAGGCCATCACCACCTCAATGATATTGATGCCGTTATTAATCTGGCAGGTGAGCCCATAGCTGATAAACGCTGGACGGCCGAGCAGAAACAACGCTTGTGCCATAGCCGCTGGGATCTCACTCAGCGGTTGGTGGGCCTGATCCACGCCAGCGACACGCCTCCCTCCGTGCTGATCAGCGGGTCTGCCACCGGCTACTACGGCGATCTCGGCGAGGTGGTGGTGACCGAAGAAGAACCACCGCACAATGAGTTTACCCATAAGCTTTGCGCCCGCTGGGAGCAAATTGCCTGCGAAGCGCAAAGCGAACGTACCCGCGTCTGCCTGCTGCGCACCGGCGTGGTACTGGCCCCGCGGGGCGGTATTCTCGGCAAAATGACGCCCGCCTTTAAGCTCGGCCTCGGTGGGCCTATCGGCAGCGGCAGACAGTATCTGGCCTGGATCCATATCGACGATATGGTTAACGGCATTCTGTGGCTGCTGGATAACGATCTACGCGGTCCGTTCAATATGGTTTCTCCCTACCCAGTGCATAACGAACAGTTCGCCCACGCCTTGGGTCATGCGCTCAATCGACCAGCCATTTTCCGCGTTCCTGCCGCTGCTATTCGCCTGCTGATGGGTGAGTCTGCCGTCCTGGTGCTCGGTGGCCAGCGCGCGCTGCCTAAGCGACTGGAAGCCGCTGGCTTCGCCTTCCGCTGGTACGATCTGGAAGAAGCGCTAAAGGATGTGCTGCGTTAATGGCTGACACAGGGGAGCATTGGCTCCCCTGATTCCATTCTGCTGGCTCATGCTCCACGCCTGGATGGCGGCCTCACCCTGGCGCTGCAGCATCGCCATATTCACGACAACCAGCGCCCTTAATCGCCTGAATTCACCGCCAGCCGGCCGGTTCGCCGATGTTACCTGGCGAAGCAAAGTGCTAAGGTAGGCTTTTCTTTCTGCGTATTGACTGCTTTATGACAACCATCACCACACCACGCCTTTCGCTTACCCGCTTTGTTACCGATGACTGGCCCTTTTTTCTGCGCCTGCGCCAGGATCCGCTGGTGATGCGTTTTATGGGGGAAGTGTTAAGCGAGACGGCGCTACGCAGCGTGTTTGCCAGCCGCTGTGCCGATCCCGGGGTGTTTGTTTTGCGTGATAAACGCGGCGACGCGCTGGGCGATATTGGGCTACGCATCAGTCCGAAAAATCCGCACGAGGCTGACGTCGGCTACGCCCTGTTACCGCAGGCTCAGGGAAGAGGCTATGCCAGCGAAGCGCTGCGCGCGATCTGCGATTATGGTTTCAGCACGCTGGGGGTGCAGGCCATCAATGCCTGGGTGCTGAGTGAAAATCATGGCTCATCGCGCCTGCTGGAGAAGCAAGGCTTTGTGCGCACCCAGGTGCTGGAGAAAGCCTATCATCTGAACGGCATCGATTACGATGACTGGATCTATCGGCTGGAGCGGGAAGTTCACCCGACGCCTACAGACGCCGGGTGAGCCGGTTATTTCAGCGACCCTTTCAGAAACTGCTGCAGGCGCGGGCTTTTCGGCGCGCCAAACAGCGCGTCCGGATGTCCTTCTTCTTCAATTTTGCCCTGATGCAGGAAAATAACATGCGAAGAGACGTGGCGGGCAAAGCCCATTTCGTGGGTCACCACCACCATGGTTTTTCCCTCTTCCGCCAGCTGCTGCATGATACGCAACACTTCGCCCACCAGTTCCGGATCCAGAGCGGACGTTGGCTCATCAAACAGCAGCACTTCCGGCTCCATCGCCAGCGCGCGGGCAATCGAGACACGCTGCTGCTGGCCGCCGGAGAGATGCACCGGGTATTTCGCCTGCTGACGTTCGTCAATCCCGACCTTGGCCAGGTATTTTACCGCGCGATCGCGCGCTTCCTGTTTGCTTAAGCCCAGCACCTGAATCGGCGCCTCCATGACGTTCTCCAGCACCGTCATATGGCTCCACAGATTGAAATGCTGGAACACCATGGTCAGGCGGGTGCGCAGCAGGCGCAGCTGGTTCTTATCAGCCACCTTCAGCTGGCCGTCCTTATCCCGCACCAGGCCAATATTCTGGCCACTGACGACGATCGTGCCTTCGCTCGGTTTTTCAAGGAAGTTAATGCAGCGCAAAAAGGTACTTTTTCCGGAACCCGATGAACCGATGATACTGATAACGTCCCCGGCTTTCGCCTGCAGGGAGACGCCCTTCAGCACCTCGTGTTCCCCATAGCGTTTGTGCAGATCGATAACGTTTAATTTATTGTCGGACATGGCGTTCTCAATGCGTCGAAGAAGGTTTGATATGCTGCAACCAGCGCTTTTCCGCTTTACGGAACAAGCTAATCAGCACATACGAGATAATTAAATAGAGCACCGCGGCGATGCCAAAGGCGGTGAACGGCTGATAGGTCGCGGAGTTAATATCGCGAGCGATTTTCAGCAGATCCGGCACCGTAGCGGTAAACGCCAGCGCGGTGGAGTGCAGCATCAGGATCACTTCGTTACTGTAGGCCGGTAGCGCAATGCGCAGCGCGGAAGGCAGAATAATGCAGCGGTACAGTTTGACGGACGAGAAGCCGTAGGCCCGTGCCGCTTCAATTTCTCCGGCGGGTACTGAGCGGATCGCCCCGGCGAAAATTTCAGTGGTATAGGCGCAGGTATTCAGGGTTAACGCCAGCACCGTGCAGTTTAGCCCGCTGCGGAAAAAAGCGTTCAGCAGCTCCGTGCCTTTGACGATTTCCAGGGTATACATGCCGGAGTAAAAAACCAGCAGTTGTACATACAGCGGCGTGCCGCGAAAGATGTAAGTGAACAACCAGATGGGGAACTGGATAAATTTATTGCTCGAGACGCGGCCAATGGCCAGAAACACCGCCAGAATGCCGCCCATCACCACCGAAGAGATCAGCAACCATAAGGTAATCGCCACGCCGGTAAAGCGATAGCCGTCGGTCCACAGCAGTGATTTCCAGTACTCCTGAATAATTTCAATCACAGGTCAGCCCTCTTCACGCCAACGGTATAGCGGCGTTCGAGCAGCAGCAGTACGCCATTAGAAAGGGTGGTAAACACCAGATAAATCAGGCCGCAGACGATGGCGAAATAGAACGGCTGCCAGGTGCTTTTCCCGGCCAGCTGCGTGGCTTTGACCACATCCTCCAGCCCCAGCAGCGAGACCAGCGCCGTTGCCTTGAGAATAACCTGCCAGTTGTTGCCGATCCCCGGCAGCGCGTAGCGCATCATCGCCGGGAACAGAATACGCCGGAACGTCTGCCCGCCGCTAAAGCCAAAGGCGGTAGCCGCTTCGATATGCCCCTTCGGCACCGCAAGGTAGGCGCCGCGGAAAGTTTCCGTAAAATAGGCGCCATAGATAAAGCCGAGGGTAATAATCCCGGCGATCATCGGATCGATATCAAACTGCGCCATGCCCAGCGCATCGGTGACGCTGTTCAGCGCAATCTGCAGGCCATAGAAAATCAGCAGCATCAGCACCAGATCGGGCACGCCGCGAATCAGTGTGGTATAGCCTTCAAATACCAGCGCCAGAGGACGGTTGCTCGATAACTTTGCGCCAGCGCCCGCCAGCCCTATCAGGACGGCGAGAACGACCGAGCTGAGCGCAAGCTCCAGGGTGACGAGCGCACCCTGCAAAATAACCTGTGAAAACCCATACAGCATGCTGCCTACCCTGTCTGTCATTCACCATTGCGCGCGAAACGCACGCAATGGCGAGGCGTGAGAATTATTCGCCGTATACGTTAAAATCGAAGTATTTTTTCGCCAGTTTGTCGTAGGTGCCGTCCTTACGCATCTCTGCAAACGCCTTATTCAGCGCTTCACGCAGTTCGTTGTCTTCCTTACGCAGCCCCATACCGGTACCGACGCCGAACAGCTTCTCGTCTTTAATCGATGGTCCGCCAAACTGGTAATCTTTACCGATAGGCTGTTTCAGGAACCCTTCACTGGCCGCGACCTCATCCTGGAACGCGGCGTCGATACGGCCGGCGGTCAGGTCGGAATAGATATTGTCCTGCCCCTGATAGGAGACAATTTCGATACCTTTCGGCGCCCAGTGCTCATTGCCATAGGTTTCCTGAGTCGTCCCCTGCAGCACACCCACGCGCTTACCCTTCAGGGTGGCGAGATCCGGCGTTACCGGGCTGCCTTTTTTCACCACCAGACGCGAATCTGCCGCGTACAGCTTGTCAGTGAAGGCAATTTCCTGCTGGCGCTTTTCGGTAATCGACAGCGAAGACATAATCGCGTCGATTTTCTTGGCTTTTAAGGAGGGGATCAGTGCATCCAGCGGGTTTTCAACAAAGGTACATTGGGTATTAATACGCTTACACAGCTCTTTTGCCAGATCGATATCAAAACCGACCAATTCTCCCTGCGCATTCTTCGATTCGAAGGGGGCATAAGTCGGATCGGTGCCAATACGAATTTTTTGCGGAATGGCGGCAAAGACTGTGGAAACGCTGGAAAGGGCCAGCGCTAAAGAGAGAGACAACGCCAGTTTTTTCATAACTATCCTCGACAGACTGTCATTCTAACGGGTTTATTAGAACTATTTACGCCAGTTATCGTGCCATTATTCGCCCCTTAAGGGCAAAGATTTATGCACCAGAAAGGCCGATTTTTTGCATCAGAAACGCTTAACTATGCATTTTTTAGCCAAAAAAATGGCTGCTTTTGCACTGAAATGATCCGCAGCGTGTTTGGATGCACCATTTTGGGGCATGGATACGAACCTGGCGGCAGGCCCACCCTATTGTGCGGGCCTGCAGCAGTCTTAGTCGCCGTACACGTTAAAATCGAAGTATTTCTTCGCCATTTTGTCGTAGGTGCCGTCTTTGCGCATCTCGCCCAGCGCTTTATCAAACGCGGCTTTCAGCTCGGCGTCGTCCTTACGCAGGCCGATACCGGTGCCGTCGCCAAAGTACTTTTTGTCTTTAACGGACGGGCCGGCGAAGGCGAAATCTTTCCCGGCAGGCTGTTTCAGGAAGCCTTCGCTGGCGGCGACTTCATCCTGCAGCGCCGCATCCAGACGGCCAGCTGCGAGATCTGAATAGATCAGGTCCTGGTTCTGGTAAGCCACCACGTCAACGCCCTGGCTGCGCCAGCGGTCGTTAGCATAGGCTTCCTGAGTCGAACCTTGCAGCACCCCGACGTGCTTGCCTTTCAGCGCCTCCAGCGTCGGCTGGATCGGCGACCCTTTGGCGGCGATCAGACGCGAGTCAGCGGCATAAAGCTTGTCAGAGAAAGCGATCTCTTGCTGACGCTTCTCGGTAATGGAGAGCGAAGAGATGATGGCGTCAATTTTCTTCGCCTTGAGGGAGGGGATCAGAGAGTCAAAATCACTGCCGACCCAGGTACATTTCACCTTAATTCGGGAGCACAGTTCGTTGCCTAAATCGATATCAAAACCAACAAAGTCCCCTTTTGCGTCTTTCGACGAAAATGGCGCATAGGTCGCGTCAGTGCCAATGCGAATGCTCTGCGGCAGAGCAGCAAACACGCTGGCCGTGCTGCTCATTCCCACGAGTAAAGAGAGAGCCAGAATCGTCTTCTTCATACAGTACCCTTAAGTGTCGTGTCGTGATGTGGTGCGTTGCTTGTTATGGTGATTGCCGATCAATCCTGCAGTTTTTGTGCCATCTTCCCGGTGCGTGCCGGGAACAGGGTTAAATTTGTTAAAATAAAGTTGCAGGATTGTCTTGGAAGGGAAGATACCAGCATTACTGGCGAAACCGCAGTGCCTCAGCGCAAAAAGACGAAATAAATGTCGAGGATTTGATCGGGACGACAAATTTGCACCACTGCGGCGCAAGCGTACATTGACTGCACTTATTTAGTGCAATCCTGTGCCCCCTGCCAGCGAGTAAACAAGTCTTGAGACAGGCTAATATCGAACTGATCGAGCACCCGGTTGACGGTTTGGTTGATGACATCATCCAGGCTTTGCGGCCGATGATAAAAGGCCGGCACCGGCGGCATTATCACCGCCCCGAGCTCCGCGGCCTGAACCAGTAGTCGCAGATGGCCGAGATGGAACGGGGTCTCCCGCACACAGAGCACCAGCGGACGACGCTCCTTCAGCACGACATCGGCCGCCCGCGTCAATAGGCCATCCGTATAGCTATGGACAATGCCAGAGAGCGTTTTCATTGAGCAGGGTAAAATCACCATACCGGCGGTTTTAAACGAACCGGAAGAGATACTGGCGGCGATATCGCGGGCGTCATGCACCACATCGGCCAGCGCCTGCACGTCGCGCACGCTGAAGTCGGTCTCGAGGGCCAGCGTTTGCCGTGCCGCCTGGCTGAGGATCAGATGGGTCTCAATCTCCGGCACATCCCGCAACACCTGCAGCATCCGCACGCCATAGATAGCGCCGCTGGCGCCAGAAATGCCAATAATCAGTCGTTTCACGTTCTGTTACCCCTTGCGCGTGTGCCGCAGACTTTGCCGGATTATAGCCTGTGGCGCAACTATTGATGCGCAGTTGATGGGCGAAAAAAAGCCCGCCGTCCCTCAGGAGCGGCGGGCCGCGACGCGCGAACGGGTTAACCCTCGTTGTGCATCTCGAGGTTTTCGACTTCGTTCTGCAGCTGGACCGCTTTGGCATCATCGTTACGCAGGGAGTCAAGATAGTCGAGGTACTGCTGGTCGACATCCCGGGTCACATATACGCCGTTGAAGACAGAACATTCAAACTGTTGAATATCCGGGTTCTCCGCGCGCACTGCGTCGATCAGATCGTTGAGATCCTGGAAAATCAGGCCATCGGCACCGATGATCTGGCGGATCTCATCCACTTCGCGGCCATGGGCGATCAGTTCGTTGGCGGTCGGCATATCGATACCATACACGTTCGGGAAACGAATTTCCGGCGCAGCGGAGGCCAGATACACTTTTTTCGCCCCCGCTTCGCGCGCCATCTCAATGATCTGCTCCGAGGTGGTGCCGCGTACAATGGAATCATCGACCAGCAGCACGTTCTTATCGCGGAATTCCGCACGGTTGGCGTTGAGCTTACGGCGAACAGATTTACGACGCAGCTGCTGACCGGGCATGATAAACGTCCGGCCGACGTAGCGGTTCTTCACAAAGCCCTGACGATAAGGTTTGTCGAGAATGCGGGCGATTTCCAGCGCGATATCGCAGGAGGTCTCCGGGATCGGGATAACGACGTCAATATCCAGATCTTCCCACTCGCGGGCAATCTTTTCGCCCAGCTTAGTCCCCATGTTGACGCGGGCGCTGTAGACGGAAATTTTGTCAATAAACGAGTCCGGACGGGCAAAATAGACGTACTCGAATAAGCATGGGTTGCTGACCGGATTATCGGCACACTGACGGGTATACAGCTGGCCTTTCTCAGTAATATAGACCGCTTCGCCCGGCGCGACATCGCGCAGGAATTCAAAACCAAGCGTATCAAGCGCCACGCTTTCCGAGGCCACCATATACTCAGTGCGACCGTCGCCAACGTCACGTTTACCCAGCACCAGCGGACGAATGCCGTTAGGGTCGCGGAAGGCCACCATGCCATGACCGATGATCATCGCGACGCATGCGTACGCGCCGCGGATCAGGCGGTTGGTCGCCGCAATCGCAGCGAAGATGTTGTCCGCTTCCAGCGGGTAGTGACGGAAGTTATCCAGCTCACTGGCGAAAATATTGAGGAGGATTTCGGAATCAGAGGTGGTATTGATATGGCGGCGTTTTTCTTCAAACAGCTTTTTACGCAGCTCGTGCGCATTGGTCAGGTTGCCGTTATGCGCCAATGTGATGCCATACGGCGAGTTAACGTAAAACGGCTGCGCCTCGGAGGCGCTGGAGCTGCCCGCCGTAGGATAACGCACGTGGCCAATACCCATATTGCCCTGCATACGCTGCATGTGGCGGGCTTCGAATACGTCGCTTACCAGCCCGTTAGCCTTACGCAACCGGAAGCAGTTGTTGGCATCAATGGTGATGATGCCAGCGGCATCCTGTCCACGGTGCTGGAGCACCGTTAGCGCATCATAAATCGACTGGTTAACCGGCATAACACCGGCGATACCGACAATACCGCACATACGTCTTTTCCTCGTTCAGCAACGACCCAAAGTCTATACTTTAGGCAAGAAACTTGACGAGCTTTGCAGGTATTCAAAAAACCATCTGATGACAGGGGTAAAATAGGGAATAAACTGCGACTGATGCCAGTCATCGCTCTTCGCCATCCCGGTAAAGGTGTCCAGGAAGAACAAGATAGCGGCGATGATCAGCACCCCACGTAGCGCGCCGAAGCAGATCCCCAATACCCTGTCGGTTCCTGACAAACCGGTCTTCTCCACCAGTTGGCCTATCACATAGTTCACGATAGCGCCAACGATGAGCGTCACGATAAACAGCGCCGCAATAGCAATCCCATTTCGAACCCGTTCATCCTCAAAGCCCGTAAACCAGACAGACAGGTCAGCGTAGTAATGGCTGGCGACATAAAACGCGCAACCCCACGTCACTAACGATAAAGCTTCGCGAACAAAGCCGCGGATCAGGCTGACCAGGCAAGAAAGACCCAGCACCGCCATAATGGCGTAATCAATCCAGACCATATACGTCCCACGATTTACGCCCTGTCGTCCAGTTCGGGGCGCATTCTAACAGAAAAAGAAAACGTTTGCGTAGGGATTTCCATGCCCTACAGAAATAAAAATGGCGCTGAAAAAACATTCAACGCCAGACTGCCTTTCGCCTCTTGAGGGCGGCTGAGACAGGGTTTGCGGGGCGTTTCTCCCCGCCACGTTCTCTCCGCATGGCGGAAAAAACAATCAGTTTGGGGTGAAGCCCATCACGACCCCGCTAAGCCCGGAGATCTGCTGTAGATCGCCCAGCTGGCCTTTCAGCTTGTCTTTTGACGCATCCGGGCCGACGAGGATGCGGGTAATTTTACCCTGTACCGGCGTCGAAGGCGACGTATAGACTTTGAACCCCGAGGCCCGCAGTTTACCCACAATCTCATTCACCTTATCGGCGTTCTTCAACGCGCCCAGCTGAACCACATAGGCTTTCCCGGTCGGCGCCGGCAGGGCCGCCTGCTGCTGCGGTGGCTGTTGCTGCTGTGGCTTAGCCGGCGGCGGCGTTGGCGTCGCGGCCTGCTGTTGCGGCTGCGGCTGCGGCTGTGGTTTCGGCTGCGGCTTGGGCTGCGGTTTCGCGGCCACCACCGGCTCCTGAATGTCATCGAAGCTGTTGCTGTTCACCGGAATACGCGATGGATCTAACGATGGCGCGGCGGCATCGCCCGCCCGCACCTCTTCCGCCGCTCCTTCCGGCGGTTGCGAAGGCAACGCCTGGGTCGCCGCTGGCAACATATCCGGTTCATCGCGATCGCCCGGTTTCGGCACCAGCGGGATCGCGGCAAACTCATCCTGGTAATGCTTTTTCTGCCCGTCCAGCAGCCCTGGCAGGATAATCACCCCCAGCGCCACCAGCACGATTGTCCCGACTAAACGGTTCTGAAACTTACTCGCCACCGATTCTCCCCGCGTCTATCTCTTCCATAACCTGCGCTACGGTGTGAAACGAACCACACACCAGCACGGTATCTTCCACTTTAGCGTCAGCCATGGCCGCATGCCACGCCTGCGCCACGCTGGTATAGACTGTGCCGCCACGCAAATGTTCCACCAGCTGCTCCGCCGTCGCGCCACGCGGGCCTTCCAGCGGCGCGCAGTACCAGGCGTCGACGTCCGGGGCCAGATTGGCCAGCGTGCCGGCAATGTCCTTATCATGCAGCATACCAATAACCGCCAGCACGCGTCCCGTTTTCGCTAACGTTTTGAGACGCCCGGCGAGATAGGCCGCCGCGTGCGGGTTATGCGCTACATCGAGGATCACCCGCGGGGCATCGCTGATTATCTGAAAACGGCCCGGCAGCATCGCGTCGCGGATCCCATCGCGTAGGATGGCGTCATCCACGGCAAGCCCGCTGGCGCGCAGCGCCGCCACGGCCGTCGCCGCATTCGGCAACGGCACCTGAGGCAACGGCAGGCGGCTTAACGCCCCGGCCGCGTCGCGGAAGGACCAAGTCTCGTCCTCCACCTCATAGCACCAGTCGACGCCGCGGCGCTGGAGCAGCGCGCCCTTCTCGCTGGCCACGTCGGCAATGGTGTGCGGCATATCCGGCTCACCCACCACCGCCGGTTTACCGGCGCGAAAGATACCCGCTTTTTCCCGGCCGATACTTTCGCGATCCGGCCCCAGCCAGTCGGTATGATCGAGGGCGATGCTGGTGACCACCGCGACGTCGGCATCTACGATATTGGTGGCGTCGAGACGGCCACCCAGCCCGACCTCAAGGATCACCACATCCAGCTGCGCCTGCTTAAACAGCCATAGCGCCGAGAGCGTGCCGTACTCAAAATAGGTCAACGAGATGTCACCGCGCGCGGCTTCGATTTCAGCAAACGAGGCCGTATGCGCGGCCTCCGGCAGTTCCGCTCCCTGAATGCGCACGCGTTCGGTGTAGCGCACCAGATGCGGGGAGCTGTAGACCCCCACTTTATAGCCGGCCGCCATCAGGACAGTTTCCAGCGTGCGGCAGGTGGTGCCTTTGCCATTGGTGCCCGCGACGGTAAAAACAAATGGCGCCGGTTTAACGATATCCATCTGCCCGGCGACCTCGCTGACGCGTGCCAGCCCCAGGTCGATGGTTTTACTGTGCAGATGTTCCAGATAAGAAAGCCACGTAGCCAGGGGCGACGTGGCCTGAGGAATAGGATCTTTTTCCATGATGCCCGTAAGAATTGACGGTTAACGCGTATGAATAAAAAAGGGCAGCGCCGCCAGGCCCTGCCCTCTGCTTTATCAGGCCTCAGGTTCCTGATCCGGTGCCGGCGGCACCACCACGCCTTCATGAGGCGCTTCCGAAACGGCAACCGGCGCCGGCAGGTTCATCAGCTTCGCCAGAATGCTGGCCAGCTTGAGACGCATTTCCGGGCGGCGAACGATCATATCGATCGCCCCTTTTTCAATCAGAAACTCGCTGCGCTGGAATCCCGGCGGCAGCTTCTCGCGTACGGTCTGCTCAATTACGCGAGGACCGGCAAAGCCGATCAGCGCTTTCGGCTCGGCAATGTTCAGATCGCCCAGCATCGCAAAGCTCGCCGATACGCCGCCCATGGTCGGGTCGGTCAGCACGGAGATGTACGGCAGTCCGCGCTCCTGCATTTTCGCCAGTGCGGCGGAGGTTTTCGCCATCTGCATCAGCGACATCAGCGCTTCCTGCATACGGGCGCCGCCGGAGGCGGAGAAGCAGATCAGCGGGCAGTTGTCTTCCAGCGCCTGCTCCACGGCGCGCACAAAGCGTGCGCCGACGACGGAACCCATTGAGCCCCCCATAAAGGAGAACTCAAAGGCGGCGGCAACCACCGGCATCGCGTAGAGCGTACCTTTCATTACCACCAGCGCGTCTTTCTCGCCCGTCTCTTTCTGAGCGGACGCCAGGCGGTCTTTGTATTTTTTTGAATCGCGGAACTTCAGCACATCTTTTGGCTCAAGTTCGCTACCCAGTTCTACCAGAGAACCTTCATCCAACAGGCTATGCAGGCGATTACGCGCCGACATGCGCATATGGTGATCGCACTTAGGACAAACCTCCAGGTTGCGCTCCAGCTCGGCGCGGTAGAGTACCTGACCGCAGCTATCGCACTTGGTCCATACACCCTCAGGAATGCTCGCCTTGCGGGTGGGAGTGATGTTGCTTTTAATTCGTTCAATCCAGCTCATTGATAACCTTTCTGCCTGAACCTGGTCGATGCCAGTTTTGTCGTAAGGGGCGCATAATGCCATTTTTGCCTCTTACAGACCATGAATGTTGCACATTAAATCATATCATCCCGGAACATGGGATAAAAAAGTGGTCAAACCGCTGCGCGCGACGATCATGTTCGGTCACGCGCAGCGCAGGGCGAACTACTTCGCCTGCTTTGACGCCGCCCGCTTATGGCGGATGATCTCAATCACACCCGGCAGGACGGAGAGGACAATGATCGCCACGATCAGCAGCTTCAGGTTCTCCTGCACCACCGGCAGATCGCCAAACAGATAGCCGGCGTAGGTGAACAGCAGCACCCACAGCAGCGCCCCGACCACGTTATAGGCTGCAAAATGACGATAGGACATATGCCCCATTCCCGCCACAAACGGCGCGAAGGTTCGGACTATCGGCACAAAGCGCGCCAGGATAATGGTTTTTCCGCCGTGACGTTCATAGAAGCTATGGGTTTTATCCAGATAGCTACGACGGAAAATCTTCGAGTTCGGATTACTAAACAGCTTCTCGCCGAACAGTCGGCCAATGGTGTAGTTGACCGCATCGCCGACGATGGCCGCGATGACCATCAGCAGTACCATCAGGTGAACATTGAGATCGTTCGTCGGCAGCGCCGAGAGCGCGCCCGCGACGAACAGCAAGGAATCGCCCGGCAGGAATGGCGTCACCACCAGCCCGGTTTCGCAGAACAGAATCAAAAACAGAATGGCATAAACCCAGACGCCGTACTGGGCAACCAGTTCGGCAAGGTGCACATCAATATGCAGGATGAAATCAATTAAAAAGTGAATCAAGTCCATGTTTGTCTTTACCCTTAATGACTCTATTAGTCCGCCAGAAACAGCGGGCCCATTGGCAGCACCGGTAAATCATAGTGGGCCGGGTAATCCACCGACACCAGATACAACCCTTCCGCTTTTGCCGTTGCCGCAGCGAGCGTCCTGTCTTTTGCTGCCAGCAGTTCTGCCATCCAGCTCTCTGGCTGGTTTCCGGCCCCGACTTCCATCAGGCTGCCCACAATATTCCTGACCATATGATGTACAAAGGCATTCGCTTTGATATCCACCACCACATACGCGCCGTAGCGGGTAACGTTAATATGCATCACATTCCGCCACGGGGTACGCGACTGGCACTGTACCGCGCGAAACGAGGTAAAGTCATTCTCGCCCAGCAGACACTGCGCAGCGCGCTGCATGCGCTCGGCGTCGAGCGGCTGGTGAAAATGCGTCACGCCATGACTTAGCACCGCCGGGCGCAGGCGATGATTATAGATGACGTAGCGATAACGGCGCGCCGTGGCGCTGAACCGGGCGTGAAAATCCGCCGGCACATGTTTAACCCAACGCACCGCGATGTCACCAGGTAAATTCGCATTTACCCCCAGCGTCCAGGCGGCATCTTTACGCTGCGCCCGGGTTTCGAAATGCACCACCTGGCCGGTGCCATGGACACCGGCGTCGGTGCGGCCAGCGCAAAAGACGGTAATCGGTTCGTTCGCCACCTGCGAGAGCGCCTTTTCCAGCTTCTCCTGCACACTGCGCACTTCGTTTTGCCGCTGCCAGCCGTAATATTTGCTACCGTCGTACTCGATGCCCAGCGCGATTTTAAAGATCGGCTGTTGCTCCATCTCAGACATCAGTACAGGTACTCCTCAATCAGCTTCTCGGCGATTTTCACCGCCATCAGCGCCCCGCCGAAGCGCACGTTATCCGCGACGGACCAGAACTGAATCTGCTCCGGCATGCCGTAATCGTTATGCACGCAGCCGATGGAGAGACGAGCGTTGCCGGAGGCATCGCCAACCTGGGTCGGGAATTCTCCCTCTTCAGAAAGTTCGATATCCTCGCCGCGGGTAAAGGCGTCACGCGCCTCTTCCGCCGCCAGCGGACGCATCGCTTCAAAGTTCACCATCTGCGCATGGCCGTAGAAGACCGGCGACTGGACCACGTTGGCGGAGATCATCAGCCCATCATCCTGAAGAATTTTGCGCGCTTCATCGACGATACGGCGCTCTTCGCGCACGCTACCTTCCCGATCCGGCAGCAGCGGCAGCATGTTGAACGCCAGCTGGCGGCCAAAGAAATCGTCTTCATCGATGGGGATGCCGTTCAGCAGCTTGGCGCTCTGCCCTGCCAGCGCATCCACCGCTTTTTTCCCCTGCCCCGAGGCGGAGAGCAGGTTGGTGACACTGATCCGCGATAGTCCCCCCTGGTCGATAAGCGGCTTGAGCGCCGTCAGCAGCTGGCTGGTCAGGCTATTGGGCACTGCAATCAGATTGCGGTTGCGGTAATCGCCTAACACGAACGGATTCACGTCCGGCACCACCAGCGGTACGTCTGGCTCCAGCGCAAACAGGCCGCTGAGATCGATAACCAGACACCCGGCGTTGGTGGCGTCTTCAATATACGCCGCGCTGGCTTCGACGCCGGCGGCGAAGAAAGCCAACTGGGCCTGGGTCCAGTCAAACTCGGCAGCGTCTTTGACGATCAC
Organism: Klebsiella sp. w6; assembly: GCF_033100215.1. Taxonomy (NCBI): domain Bacteria; kingdom Pseudomonadati; phylum Pseudomonadota; class Gammaproteobacteria; order Enterobacterales; family Enterobacteriaceae; genus Klebsiella; species Klebsiella sp. w6. Next base: position 1,464,028 of record NZ_CP136907.1, on the reverse strand, counting down.
TGACTTGCCACCAAAACGCAGATGTTCGCCCGCGCTTTCATTGCGCGCCAGAGCAAAAATCTCCCCCACCGGGAACTGGCGTTCAGCAAGAGTTTCGAGCAGGGCTTCGCCTACGGCGCCCGTTGCGCCCAGTACGGCAATATTCCAGCCTTCAGACATGGTGGTTTACTCCAGAAATAAAGCGGCCCTGCCGGAGTATCCGGCAGGGGCATTAAGAAGACATTAACGAACAGGATGATGCACAGCGTTAAAACCGAGCTGGCGCAATAGCGTCGCCGCCTGCGCATCGCTGCACTGTACGTACAGCGAAGACCATTCGCGGCGTTCCTGATAGTTTTTACGCAGCTTGTCAAATTCACCGGCGACGCCGGCCACCTTCCGCAGCGGCGCATCATCGCGGCGCACATCATACACCAAGTGGACCAGCCTTTTCAGCGTCGGCTGATCGAGCGGCCCATGCAGGGTGATGCGGCCAAATTCCGGCGCTGGCAACAGGGTATCCAGCGCCACCTGCTGCGGATGGCCGATAAAGGCGCTGTAGGCTTCAAAAACCTGCGTTGTCCCGCGCGCTTTCCCTTCGAGGGTGTAGCCGGCGATATGCGCGGTACCGATATCCACTCGCTTAAGAAGCTCTACGTTAAGATCCGGCTCCGGCTCCCAGACGTCCAGCACTACGCTCAGCGGCTGTCCAGCTTCCAGCCGTTTCAGCAGCGCAGCGTTATCCACCACCGGTCCGCGGCAGGCGTTGATCAAAATCGATCCTGGCTTCAGACGGCTAATCAGCGACTCATCCGCCAGATGCAGGGTTTTATATGGCCCTTCTTTATACAGTGGGGTATGGAAGGTGAGGACATCAGCTTCCTGAACCAGCGCATCGAGGGAGCGGAAATCGCCTTCGTCTCCGCGATCGGCGCGCGGCGGATCGCAGAGCAGCGTTTTGATCCCCAGCGCTTCCAGCCGTTTTTGCAGTCGTCCACCGACGTTGCCGACGCCAACGATCCCGACGGTACGATCGCATAGCGCGAAACCGTCGCGTTCGGCCAGCATCAGTAGCGATGAAAAGACATACTCCACCACCGCAATGGCGTTGCAGCCGGGCGCCGCGGAGAAACCAATCCCTGCCTGCTGCAGCCACGCCTGATCGACGTGATCGGTGCCAGCGGTAGCGGTGCCGACGAACTTAACGGCCTTACCGGAGAGCAATGCTTCATTGACCCGGGTGACCGAGCGTACCATTAAGGCATCCGCATCGGTCAGGGCCTCAGCCGGGACCGGACGCCCCGGAACCGCTTGCACATCGCCTAAACGGCTAAAAAGCTCACGGGCATAGGGCATATTTTCATCAACGAGGATTTTCACAGTTCAGTACCTGTCTGAAAACGAGAGTTAACCGGGGAAGTGTGCCATAATCTGGCCGCCAGGCATACTCATCACCTGGTTCCAGCACTGCGATATCGAAAGGATGAATCATGACGCACCCCCTTGCAGATATGCCAGACCGCCCTCCGGGGCGAGGTCCATCAGGCACTGCCGCCACCGGCGAACCTTCGCTTTCCATGCAGCAACGCACCGTCCTGGAGCGACTGATCACGCGCCTGGTGGCGCTGACCTCGCAGCAGAATGCGGAAGTGTGGGCCTGCGTCAAGCATGATCTCGGACTGAAAGGCGACACGCCGCTGCTGGCCTGCCATTTCAGCGCCGCGGAGGCCAGTCTCAATCAGCGTTTAGCCGCCGCTCAGGACAATCATCATCATCGTCAGACGCTGGCGCAGCTCAGCGATCTGCTGGGTCAGGGCAATAACCGTCAGGCGGTCAGCGATTATATTCGTCAACATTATGGGCAAACGGCGCTGCATGCGCTAAGCCAGCCGCAGCTGGAGAACATTCTGCACCTGCTGCAGCGCGGTCAGCTGTCGATCCCGCAGCCGCAGCAGCGCCCGCCGACCCTGCGCCCGCTGTTGCCGGCCGAGCACAACACGCTCAATCAGCTGGTGACTAAGCTGGCGGCTGCCACCGGCGAACCGAGCAAGCTGATTTGGCAATCCATGCTGGAACTTTGCGGCGTCAAATCCGGAGAGCTGATCCCGGCGACGCACTTCACGCCGCTTTCATACTGGCTGCAGGCGCGGCAAACGCTGAGTGCGCAAAGCGCGCCCACGCTCACCTCGCTGCAGGGTGCGCTCAAGCAGCCGCTGGAGGCCGCAGAATGGCAAAAGATTGTCGACTTTGCCCGTCGCAGCTGGCAGGTCACCCCGCAGACGACGCTGAGCCCAGCGCAGATCCTGGCGCTGTTGAACAAGGTGTTTGTGCTGCGGGTAGCCCGCGCCCAGGAGACGCTGGCCATCCCGCAGGAAGAGCCCGCGCCGAAACGAGCGTGGGCCGCTAAGCCGTGGCAGCTGGCGCTGGGCGGTGTGCTGATCCTGCTCCTCCTGCTTTGGCTCCTGCTGTAGCCCACACCGTAGGAAAGCGCGCCCGCCTCATGCGGGCGCCCGTTAAGTGATTTGCCGGTTACCACCACACCTCGGCCTGAACGCCAACCATAAACTCATCTTTGCTGTCGTCGTTGAACGCAAACTGCGACAACTGGTTATCGAGAATATTGATATACGTACCATAAAAGCGAATTTCAGGACGTGACCCCAGCAGGCTCGGCCCAACCTTCAGCGCATGGTACAGCGTCGTTTTATACGCTGACTCCTGCAGATCGTCACCCTGACGGGTGTTGTTTTTCTGGGTAAACCACCCCAGCTCGATCCCGGTCTGGTTCCAGGTGTCCCATATCCACGCCGGGCGGATCACCGCGCGCAGGCTGTCGAAATCGCTGTGCGCTCCGCTTTCATAGCTATACACATCATTGCCATGGGCCCACACCAGCGAATTGGCCATGATAATGCGATCGGCGAGATACATTTCCCCCTGCGAGATCAGACGCCAGGCCACGCCGTTGGTATGATCGCCATAGTAATAGCGCCCGCTGGCCATGGAGTTACTGGCGCCGGAGAAGTTGGCGAAACTGCTGGCGTACGAGTTGTTCGCCACCTGCAGCGTAAATTCGTTAAAGCCCTTGCGCTCCAGCTCCTGACGAATAATGGCGGTGGCCATCCAGGTATCTTTGAACCGGAAGTAGCTGTTGTTATCCTCGTTTCTCTCCTGCTCGTCATTTTTATTTGCGAACGCATATTTGCCCATTAGCGACAGAGACCCCGACTGCCACAGGGGAATATTGCGATAGCGCAGGTCGACTGAGTTGGTGTTCATCTGAGTGGTTTGTGTGAAATCTCGTGAATATACGTCGACGTCGTTCCTGCTGATGGACGCATCCAGCTGGCCAACCCCCAGCGCCCAGTTCTGGATCCCGACCCCGGCCGCAACGTCGGTGGTCAGTGACTTCCAGTCCAGCATCTGAATTTCATACTCGGGCAGTTTATGTTTGCCGACCCAGAAATCCGCCTCTGGCGCGAACGGCAGGAAACCTTTGGTGGTCAGGTAAATATCACTAAACTGCAAAATGCTGTCGGTATCCTGGCCAGCAAACCAGGCGTCGTTATACTGCTCGCCGACGTTACCGTCGTACGTCACAACGGCATTCGCCGTTTTGCCATCCTGGTTATAGACCCGCTGATTCAATGTTAAGTCGAACCAGCCACTCATTTCATTACCGAAACGACCCAGCGAGCCCGGGGCGTAGGTCTGCGACGATCCGTGATTTGACGTTCCCCAGCCGGAACGGAAGTATCCCTGGTAGCTAAAGCCGATATCGTCTTTAACAAATTTACTGATGTCCTTCAGGGTGACGCTTTCCAGTTTCGGCTTCTGGCCTTCGGTATCAATAACCGCCACCTGCTGAGTGGCTTTCACCTGCACCGGGGCCGCTTTTTTACTCAGTTCATTATTTTCATTGGCTATATTTTCCGCCACCGGCGACGTTGCTGTTGGATAACCCGTCGTGACATGACGTTTTTCATTCTCCTTAATACTTTTTTGTAATTCGGCCACCTTACCTTTATAGGTCGATAATTGTGATTGCGTTTTTTGTAGCTCTTTTTTATTCGCCGACAGTTCAGACTCCAGTAATTCCAGACGCTGTTCAATGGTTAATTTAGCCGCCATCACATCACTTGTCGAAATAGCCAGCAGTACCGATAAAGACAATAAGCTCACCTTCAATTGACTTGAATACATAGGGTACCTTTACATATTGTTATAATTGGCCTTCAGCCAGAACGGCTGAAGGCGGGTAAATCAGGCAGAGCGTTCCTGACGCAGGGCAATAATTTCTTTGGCTAAATCCTGGCACAGCATCGCGGTCATTAAGTGATCCTGTGCGTGCACCAGAATAAGGTTAACGGTGATTTTTCCGCAGCCTTCGTCCTCACCTATCAACGCCGTTTGGATCTGATGCGCAGCCCGACAGGCCGCTTCCGAGCTGGCCATCAAGTCCGCTGCCCGCCCCCATTCCCGCTGCCGGGAGGCGGCAATCGCCTCCATGGCGTCTGAGCGCGCCTGACCGGCATAAATCAGCAACTCCATGACCGTACTTTCATCTGCAAACATCGCCATCCTCCTGGTCGGTCGCCGCCGCGGTATTGACCTTGTTAGCGGCAATCACAAACGGTAAGTAAATGAGTGTTGAAACCGCGAGGCACAGAATGCCGACAAACAGCGCCAGCCAGTTGCCGCCGGTGCCAAAGAAGGCGATAAGCGGCCCGGGCGTGGTCCAGGGTACGGCGTAAGCAATCGGCGGAATAAACTCCATGCTAATAAAGAAATAACCGATCAATGAATTCACAAACGGCACCAGAATAAACGGGATCACCAGGATGGGGTTAAGCACAATCGGCAGGCCAAACATCACCGGTTCATTGATGTTAAACAGGCCCGGCACGAAGGCCATTTTTGCCAGGTCACGGTAGTCTTTGCGCCGGGAGGCAATAAAGATGGCCAGTAACAGGCCCAGCGTCATACCCGACCCGCCGCAGTTAGCAAACGCATCGTTGATACCAGTCCATGTAATGGGGTACGGCGCTCCCCAGGTGCTGCCATGCGAGGCGGCATAGGAGAGATTTTCGAGGTTGGCTTCCGAGAAGATGGTCTCGCGGATGGCGGCCACGGTGTTCGGACCATGGATCCCCAGCACCCACAGGAAATTCGCCACCAGCCCCAGCACCAGAACCGTCACAATGTTGGTCCCCATATCCTTCAGCGGCGCCTGAATAAGGGTATAAATCAGATCGTTAAGACCATTCGGCGAAATACGCGTCAACAGATAGTTGAGGATCGAAAAGAAGATCATCACGAAGAAAATCGGCAACAACACCTTAAAGGAACGCGCCACCGCCGGCGGCACCGCAGCCGGCATCGTGATGGTCACCCTTGGGTTGCGCGCCAGGCGGCAAAAGACTTCACTGGAAATCAGCGCGACGACAATCGCCACAAACAACCCCTGCGGGCCAAGATATTTGGTCGCCAGATAGGCCTGGCCATCGATGATGGTATAAGGCGTGTACACCACAAAAAAGGCGCCGATCGCCGTCAGGCCGCACAGGAGATCGTCCTGCTGATAGCTGATCGCCATATTGCGCGCCACCAGAAAGGTGATCAATATCGCCATGATATTGACCGAACCGTTCATTACCGGGGTGAAAATCTGCTGCGCCTCCGCGAGATGGGGGAATATCGACCCTAAATGCAGAATACTGGCGATAAATCCGTCAGGCGACAAAATAGCAAAGTTGATAAGAATAATCAGCGAACTGGCCATGACGATGGGAAACGAAAGAATAAACGCATCGCGAATCGCTGAAACGTGGATCTGAGAATTTAACTTAATCGCGACAGGCACGAGGATTTTTTCCATGCCGCGCTCAAAGGTATCCATGAAACTCATGACGAACCCTTATTCATAATAATTTATTAACGTCATCGTGTTTTTTAGCCGCAGCAGCCCAGGGCAGCAACGAAAGTACCCACACGATAACGGGGATAAATGAGAAAACTATTGGTTTGCCAATAATGCCAGCGCACTTTCCAGAACAGCTTTACCGTCCATTTGCCCATAATATTTCATATCAATCACCGCCACGGATATTTTTCCCTGAGCCACCTCTTCTATTTCCTTTTTTTGAAAGCGGACCTGTGGTCCCAAAAGGACGACATCTACTTCATTGTTCTTAATTTTTTCTTTAGCTTCAGAAATGGCCAGCGCATTGATATTAACCTGAGCCTTAATATTTTCAGCCTGCTCCAGCATGCGTTTCACCAGCATACTGGTCGACATTCCCGCCGCACACACTAATAATATATTTTGCATTACCCCTTCCTGTTTTATTTATGACCTCAATTGACGAGCACTTTAATAATTGTTAATTTTCTTAACCGCGGTTTTGATCACAGTTAGCCATACCAAAGTGGTGCAGAAGCAAAGCAAAAAATGAACGTCTTGCCCTGTATTTAACAACATACGTTAGCAAGCCCATGTTTCCAAAGGGATTGTGGAGGTTCAAAAGTGGTTTACAAAAATATCGTCAATTTGCTTAAAAACAAAATTAATAGCCCGTTCTACAACATTGGCGATCTTCTGCCGGCCGAAAAAGAGTTGGCAGAACTTTATGATGTTTCGCGCAATACGTTACGTAAGGCGCTGAAAACCCTGGAAGAGGATGGTTTAATCGAACGCCGACATGGCTCAGGGACATGGATTAGAAATAAGCATTTCCAGGCGTCGGTGACACACTTAGACAGTTTTACCGAAATTGCCCGTAATCAGGGGAAAACGCCCTCCAGCCAGATCCTCAAATTCGAGTTACAGCCAGCGTCGGAGGAAATTGCCCGTGGACTGCAATTGCAGCATGGCGAAGCGGTATATTATGCTAAGAGATTACGTTTTATCGATAATATTGCCATGCAATTAGAAGAAACCTGGCTCTCCGCGACCCGTTTTCCCGATCTGACCATCGCGCATATGAAGAAATCGAAGTTTTCATATATAGAAAACGAATGTGGGGTAAGAATAAATGGATGTTACGAATCAATAGTGCCGGTGCTCCCAACGCCTGAGCTGGCAACCCTCCTGCATATCAGCGCTAAAGATCCGATTATCCGCATGCAGACGCAGGCGATTGATGAACACCACCAGCCTATCGATTATTCCATTCTGTATACCAATATGTTTGAATTCCAGGTGAAGTATTATCTGCCGCGACAGACGGCGTCCGGTCTGCCCGCAAGCAAGACCGGACAATAACTTAACCCTGGCGGCGATGACCTTGGCCCAAAATCAGTGCAGTGCTAAATCAGAGATCTTCGTCTTTCCGGAGACTTCGGATGAATTCAGCCGGAGTCATGTCATTTAATGATGAATGCGTTCTCTCATGATTATATTCCCTGCGCCAGTTGTCGAGTTTGTCCTGCGCATCTTCCAGCGAGAGAAACCAGTGAATGTTCAGGCATTCATCCCGCAGACTGCCGTTAAATGATTCAATAAACGGGTTATCCGTTGGTTTTCCGGGGCGGGAGAAGTCCATTGTGACACCGTGCTCATACGCCCATTTATCCAGACTTTTCGAGATAAACTCGCTGCCGTTATCTGTCTGAATACGTACCGGCAGGCGCTTGCCCAGCACCCGCAACCTTTCCATCACACCGACCACATCCTCACCTTTCAGCGACTTTCCGGCATGGATCGCCACACACTCCCGACTAAAATTATCCACTACAGTCAGCGCCCGGAAACGTCGTCCGTTAAACAGGTTATCCGACACGAAATCCATACTCCAGCACTGATCGACACCGGTCAGGACCGGACGTTGCTGACGATGTGCTGCACTGACATGCCTGCGGGGGCGCTTTCTGCGCAGGTTGAGGCCTTCCAGACAGTAAATCCGGTGTGTTTTCTTGTGGTTAACAGGCCAGCCTTCCCGCCGCAGCTGAATATGAATACGCGGGCAACCGTAGCGGATCCGGGTTTCCGCTATTTACCGGATACGCAGGGTTATCGCCCGATCATCCCGCCGGCTCTGCCAGTGGTAAACGGTTCTGCTCTGCATCAGCAGTCCGCATCCCCGCCGGACACTGATACGGTAAGCCTCCCGCAGAAAATGCACCGCCTGACGCTTCTGAGCCGGCCTCAGAACTTTTTTTTGATAACTTCCTGCAGCATCTCCTTGTCCAGACTTAAATCAGCCACCAGACGTTTCAGACGCTGATTCTCTTCCTCAAGCTGGCGCAGGCGGCGCAGCTCTGTCACGCCCATGCCGCCAAACTTTTTCTTCCAGTTGTAAAATGTGGCTTCAGAAATGCCCATCTTTCTGCAGACTTCCTCCACCCGAGTGCCGGTTTCGGCCTGTTTCAGCGCAAATGCTATCTGTTCTTCGGTATAGCGGGTCTTTTTCATGGCGATGTGCCTCTCTGTGAGATGGAAGAAAGACCGGAGACTTCAGTTTAGCCTGGCACTGTTTTCAGGGAGGAGATCAGCGAAAAGAGACGAGGGTGACGAGGATCCCCAGCGCCGCGCAGAGGGCGCCGGCAAGGAACACCGACGAGTAGCCCAGCGAGGTCGCCAGCAGGCCGGTCAGCGGCCCGGTCAGGCCATAGGAGATGTCCTGAAAGGCCGCATAGCCGCCGAGCGCGGTGCCGCGCACCTGCGCCGGGACGCGCTTCACCACCTCCACGCCGAGCGACGGGAAAATCAGTGAGCAACCGCATCCGGTTAGCGCCGCACCGGCCAGCGCCAGCCAGGCATTCGGCGCCAGCCCCAGCAGGGTCAGACCAACCGCCTCTATCATCAGCGAAACCATCGCCACCCTGACGCCGCCAAACCGGTCCGGCATCCAGCCAAACAGAATACGCATCACGACGAAGGCGCCGCCAAACGCCGTCAGGGTAAAGCCGGCCATCGGCCAGCTATGGCTGGCGAAATAGAGGGAAACGAAGGTGCCGATCACCGCAAAACCAACGCCCTGCAGGCCCAGGCCAATGCCTGGCCGCCAGATCATGCCGATGACGCTCCATAATGAAGGCCGCTCGCCACCGTGAGCCGCCACTTTGCGCACGGTACCGTTAATAAGCCAGGCAACGAGCGGTAACCCCATGGTGACGCAGGCCAGCACCGCCACGCCGAAATGGCTATAGATCAATAATCCCAGTGGGGCACCCACCGCCAGCGAACCGTACATCGCCATGCCATTCCATGACATCACTTTGCCGGAGCGGGCCGGCCCCACCAGCCCCATCCCCCAGCTCAGGTTACCGGTCAGCAGCTGGCTTTCGCCAAACCCGAGGATCAGGCGGCCCAGCAGCAGCAGGCCAAGCCTGGCGAGCACCGGCAGCGGCAACAGCGCAGCGGCCAGCCATGCCGCGCCCGCCAGGGCGCAGGCCAGCATCCCTTGCAGGACGGAGCGTTTAGCGCCGTACTGGTCTGCCAGGCGCCCGGCGTAGCCGCGGGTCAGAACGGTGGCGAGGAACTGGATCCCTACCGCCACGCCAACCACGGTGTTGCCAAATCCCAGCTCCTGATGGACAAAGAGCGGGATCACCGGCAGCGGCAAACCAACGGTCATGTAGGTCAAAAAGACGGCAAACGTAATACGGAAAAGCGAAAAATTCGCTGAGGAATGGGATGTTGTTTCAGTAACTGCGGACATGCATTACTCCAGATTCGCAGAGTAAGGCGAGCAAAGCGACACGCCCCCTCCACCTGATTATCAGGGTTAAGGCGCGTTGGTTGACGTTAAACGCTTACGCATTAGTGGAGAGACTAATGGATCCGCCAGCAGTGTGCCTGCAGGCCCTTACCCTGTCAAGATAACAAAAAAGGGGAGCCGGTGGCTCCCCCTCTGCACTTCGCATACTGATTAGGCGTTGTATTTACGCATCACCAGCGTGGCGTTGGTGCCGCCGAAGCCGAAGCTGTTGGACATCACGGTGGTCAGCTTAGCGTCAGTCGGTTTGGTGACGATGTTCAGGCCGGCAGCCAGCTCGTCCAGCTCTTCGACGTTGATGCTCGGCGCGATAAAGCCGTGCTCCAGCATCAGCAGGGAGTAGATGGCTTCCTGTACGCCCGCCGCGCCCAGCGAGTGGCCGGTCATCGCTTTGGTTGCCGAGATAGCCGGGCTGTTGTCGCCGAACACTTCGCGGATGGCGCCCAGCTCTTTCACGTCGCCGACCGGAGTAGACGTACCGTGGGAGTTCAGGTAATCGATCGGCGTATCAACGCCGTGCATCGCCATCTGCATGCAGCGCACTGCGCCTTCACCAGACGGGGCGACCATGTCCGCGCCATCGGAGGTTGCGCCGTAGCCGACGATTTCGGCATAGATATGCGCGCCACGCGCCAGGGCGTGTTCCAGTTCTTCCACCACGACCATACCGCCGCCGCCGGCGATAACGAAGCCATCACGGTTCGCATCATAAGTACGGGACGCTTTTTCCGGGGTGTCGTTGTATTTGGTGGACAGTGCGCCCATGGCGTCGAACTCGCAGGCCATTTCCCAGCACAGCTCTTCGCCGCCGCCGGCAAAGACGATGTCCTGTTTACCCAGCTGGATCTGCTCTACCGCGTTACCAATACAATGGGCGGAAGTGGCGCAGGCCGAGCTGATGGAGTAGTTAACGCCGTGGATTTTGAACGGCGTAGCGAGGCAGGCGGAAACGCCGGAAGCCATCGCTTTCGTGACTACATACGGGCCCACGGCTTTCAGACCACGCGGGCTACGCATGGCATCAGCGCCGAAGACCTGGAATTTCGGGGAGCCGCCGCCGGAGCCTGCGATCAGGCCAACACGCGGGTTGCTCTGGTATGCTTCCGGCGCCAGACCTGCGTCGGCAACGGCCTGTTCCATGGACAGGTAAGCATAGATAGAAGCGTCGCTCATAAAGCGCACTACTTTGCGGTCAATGAGGCCAGTGGTATCCAGTTTGACGTTGCCCCATACGTGGCTGCGCATCCCTGAATCTTTAAGCTCCTGAGAGAAAGTGATCCCTGAACGTCCTTCACGCAGAGATGCCAGGACTTCCTGCTGGTTATTACCGATGCTGGAAACGATGCCCAAGCCAGTAATCACTGCACGTTTCATTAAATACCTCTGTAAGTCGCACTATTTTAAGTTTCGTGTCGCACAATAGCGTACACTTGTACGCCGAACAAGTCCGATCAGACATTTTGTGTATAAATTTGCGCCCTCAGGCACACATCGTTAAGATCGTGCTACGCCTTGTGATTCGAGTAACTTACGTGAAACAAAACGCCATACAACCCGCCAACCTGGAATTCAACGCTGAGGGTACACCTGTTTCCCGAGATTTCGACGATGTTTACTTTTCCAATGACAACGGTCTGGAAGAGACTCGCTACGTTTTTCTCGGTGGAAATCGCCTGCCGGAGCGTTTCGCCAGCCACCCTCGCCCGCTGATGATCGTCGCGGAGAGCGGCTTCGGTACCGGGCTCAATTTCCTCACCCTGTGGCAGGCGTTTGACGTTTTTGTTCGTGATAACCCGGACGTTACCCTGCAAAGGTTACATTTCATCAGTTTTGAAAAATATCCGTTAAAGGCTGAGGATCTCCGCCTGGCGCACCTGCGCTGGCCAGAGCTGGCTCCGTGGGCGCACCAGCTGCAGGCGCAATGGCCGTCGGCCTTCGGCGGATGCCATCGTCTGCTGCTCGACGGCGGGCGGGTGACGCTCGATTTGTGGTTTGGCGATATCAATGAGCTGACCAGGGAGCTGGATGATTCGCTGAACCAGCAGGTGGACGCCTGGTTTCTTGACGGCTTTGCCCCGGCCAAAAATCCCGACATGTGGACCCAGGATCTGTTCAATGCCATGGCACGTCTGGCGCGGCCCGGCGGGACACTGGCCACCTTTACCTCCGCAGGGTTTGTCCGCCGCGGCCTGCAGGAGGCCGGCTTTACCATGCGTAAAAGCAAAGGCTTCGGCCGCAAGCGGGAGATGCTGACCGGCGAGATGGCGCAAACGCTGAGCTTTCCTGCGCGCGTCCCCTGGTTCGCTCGCAGTAGCAGCGATGCCCGCGAGGTAGCCATCATCGGCGGCGGGATCGCCAGCGCCCTGCTCTCCCTCGTGCTGCTGCGCCGCGGCTGGCAGGTGACCCTCTACTGCGCCGACGACGCCCCGGCGCAGGGCGCCTCCGGCAATCGCCAGGGTGCGCTGTATCCGCTGTTAAGCCAGCACGATCCGGCGCTGGCGCGCTTTTTCCCGGCAGCCTTTACCTTCGCCCGCCGAATGTATGACGCGCTGCCGGTGATGTTCGATCATCAATGGTGCGGTGTCACCCAGCTCGGCTGGGATGAAAAAAGCGCGCACAAAATCGCCCAGATGCTGGCGCTGAATTTACCCCCGGACATCGCCTGCGCGGTGACGGCGGAACAGGTTGTCGGGTTGACCGGCGTCGATACCGGCTGCGGCGGCATCACTTATCCGGCCGGCGGCTGGCTGTGCCCGCAGCAGCTCACCGCCGAATTGCTGGCGCTGGCGGCAACTCGCGGACTGCACGTGCACTATGGTTATCACGTTGAAACGCTCAGCGCGGTGGGCGATGGCTGGCTGCTCAATCAGCAGCGCAATCATCAGGCGGTGGTGCTGGCGAACGGCCACAGCATCGCGGATTTTGCGCAAACCGCGCAGCTGCCGGTCTACCCTGTTGGCGGCCAGGTCAGTCATATACCTACCACCCCGCGGCTTTCCGCCCTGCGCCAGGTGCTGTGCTACGATGGCTACCTGACGCCGCATAATCCGCAAAATCAGCAGCACTGTATTGGCGCCAGCTACCATCGCGGGAAGACCGACACCACCTTCAGCGAGGAAGATCAGCAGCACAACCGGCAACGGCTGATCGACTGTTTCCCGAACGCGGAGTGGACGCTGGACGTGGATATCAGCGCCAATGCCGCCCGCTGCGGCGTGCGCTGCGCCACCCGCGATCACCTGCCAATGGTCGGCAACGTGCCAGACTATGAGGCAACATTGACGCAATACGCCAGCCTCCACGAACAGCAGGATCACGCCGGTCGCGCGCCGGTCTGTCACAACCTGTTTATGCTTGGGGCGCTCGGATCGCGCGGACTTTGCACCGCGCCGTTAAGCGCTGAGCTGCTGGCGGCGCAGATGAGCGGTGAACCGCTGCCGCTGGATAGCGATACTCTGGCGGCGCTGAATCCGAATCGGCTGTGGGTGAGAAAACTGCTGAAGGGAAAAGCGGTGAAATAAAACCATGAGGGCAGGCAATTTCCCGGGTACGGCTGACGCCTGACCCGGGCTACAATATGGCTCAGGCCTGATTTTTCGCCTGTTGATACAGGTTATGCCACATCCCCTGCACCAGAATTTGGTCCGGCGGCGACAGTTCGCCAGCGCTGATGGCCTTCTCCAGGCTCTGGCTGACCTTACTGTTTACCGCTTCAGCAGAATGCTCGCCCTCACCTTCCAGCTCAGCCACCGCCAGCGTCAGGTGGCCGCGCAGATAACCGCCGGCAAACAGTTCATCATCACTGGCGTGGTCTACCATGTTGTCAATCAGCGCCAGAATGCGTGATTCAAACTCCGCGATCATCATCTTACCTCTTGTCATGTAATGTGTGGCCTTAGTGCAGGTCTTCCGGCCACGGAAAGTGTTCCGCCGTCAATGTCGGCGTTTGATAATAATGTTGCAATGCGCGAATAAAACGCGCCGGACGTTCGGGGATCCCTTGTTCAAGCAAAGTCATCACCCGAGCATGGACCCGGCGCTGGAAGGCGATGCGATCGGGCTCAACGTCTCCTTCCAGATTGTCACAGCTGACGTTAAACGGAAATCCCGCCGCCACGCAGAACAGCCACTCATAGGCCTGCGGTTTCACCTCGACGTCCTCAAACTGGCTTTGAGTCATCGCATCGCGGCCATCCGGGCAGTACCAGTAGCCAAAATCGACTCGTTCGCGGCGCGCTTTGCCGGCGACACACCAGTGAGAAATCTCGTGCAGGGCGCTGGCAAAAAACCCGTGCGCAAACACGATACGGTGATAGGGCGTGTCGTCATCGGCCGGAAGGTAGATCGGCTCATCGTCGCCTTTTACCAGGCGAGTATTAAATTCTTCGGCAAAGCAACTGTCGAAAAGGTCAATCAGTTGCTGATAATGGTGTTGCTGTTGCATTAATGAATTCCCAACCACTGCAAAATCTCAGCCCCGTGGCTGTCATAGAGAAGCTTCGCGCTCATCACCGCCGAGACGATAACGATCATCGGCCGGATCAGCGACTGTCCTTTACTCAGCACCAGCCGGGAGCCGGCGCGAGCGCCAATAAACTGGCCGGCCATCATCACAAAGCCGGTGGCCCAGATGACCTTCCCGCCGATGATAAACAGCAGCAGACCGCCGACGTTTGAGGTCGCGTTCAGCAACTTGGCATGGGCCGTCGACTTCGCCAGGTTAAATCCGGCCAGGGTGACAAAAGCCAGTGCATAAAACGAACCGGCGCCGGGGCCAAAAAAGCCGTCGTAGAATCCTACGCTGCCGCCAGCAACCAGCGCAAACGGCAGACCGTACAGCCGACGCTGCCGGTCCGCTTCGCCCAGTTTCGGCATCAGCAGAAAATAGAGACCGATGCCGATCACCAGCAACGGCAGGATCTGCTTAAGAATATCGGACTGGACGTGCTGGACCAGCAGCGCACCCGCGGTTGAGCCGATAAAGGTCATCAGAATATTCAGCTTCTGATCGGCGAGGCTAACCACCTTACGGCGGACAAAATAGAGGGTCGCCGATAGCGACCCGCCGCAGGCCTGCAGCTTATTGGTCGCCAGCGCCTGCGCCGGCGGCATTCCTGCCGCCATCAACGCCGGAACGGTCAGTAAACCCCCGCCTCCCGCCAGTGAGTCAATAAAACCGGCCAGGATGGCGACAAAGAAGAGTACCACCAGCACCAACGGCGATACGGCAAACAACTCGATAAAACTATCCATTACAGCACATGCTCATCCAGTAGCGCCTGGCAGGAAGGCGGCAGCGGCGGCGGCGTCTTCTTCACAGGGGGGGTAGACCCGGGTTTAGGTGGTTCGAACCAGCTCTGCAGCTCCGCTCCGCAGCCATCGCCGGGCGGCGGTGGCGCCTGATCCTCGCACTCCAGACTTCCCGCCGGGCAACGCAGTCGGACGTGCATATGAGCGCGATGCTGGAACCAGGGACGGACTTTACGCAGCCACTGGCGGTCGATGCCCGCGTCCAGGCACAGTTGCTGTTTAATCGCCGGGTTGACGAAAATACGGGTGACCTCGCTATCTTCCGCCGCCAGCTTGATCAGCTGGCTGATTTGCGGGCTCCACAGCGACGGCACCACATGCTTGCCGTCGCTGGCGACCAGATCCAGCGCCTGCGGCTTCAACAGTTGAGACGATGTCCAGCGCGTTTGCGGCAGCTGGAGGAAAATATCGACATCCAGGCCCGTCTGGTGACTGGCGTGACCGCCGTTAAAGCGCCCGCCTGCCGGCATCCCCATGTCGCCAATCAGCACGGTTCCCATTCCTTTATTGTGCACCTGATTACTCAGGCGCTGAATAAACTGAACCAGATCCGGATGACCGAAGTAGCGACGCTGATCGGTACGCATCACCTGATAGCCGGTGGCGCTCAGAGGGAGCGCCTCGGCGCCCACGATACAGCCATTGGAAAATGCGCCGATTGACTGGGCGCTGCCGCCGATCGGCTGGGATATTTTCTGCCACGGAGTCGCGGCCAGGCTACCGGCGCTGGCCAGCAGCGCGAGCAGTGCGATAACGGTGTTTTTCATGGTTACCAGCGTGGAATTGTCGTCGTCACATCGCCATTCTGCGCGCGCTGACGCATAAAGTGATCCATCAGGACGATCGCCAGCATCGCCTCAGCGATCGGTACGGCGCGAATGCCGACGCACGGATCGTGACGCCCTTTGGTGATCATCTCCACTTCTTCGCCAAAGCGGTTAATCGTATGACCGGGAACGGTAATACTGGAGGTAGGTTTCAGCGCAATATGGGCAACGATCTGCTGTCCACTGCTGATACCGCCAAGAATGCCGCCGGCGTGGTTGCTCTGGAATCCGTCTTTGGTGATTTCATCGCGGTTTTCGCTGCCGCGCAGCTTCACCACTTCAAAGCCGTCGCCAATTTCCACCCCTTTCACGGCGTTGATGCTCATCAGCGCGTGGGCGATATCGGCATCCAGGCGATCGAAGACCGGCTCGCCGAGGCCCGGCGGTACGCCGTCAGCCACCACCGTCACTTTCGCGCCAATGGAGTCACCCTCTTTTTTCAGGCCGCGCATCAGTTCATCCAGAGCGTCGATTTTATCCGGGTCCGGGCAGAAGAACGGGTTCTGCTCGACCTGATCCCAGTCTTTGATGGCCAGCGGAATATCGCCCATCTGCGTCAGGCAGCCGCGAATGACGATGCCGAACTTCGCGGCAAGGTATTTTTTGGCAATCGCCCCGGCCGCTACGCGCATCGCGGTTTCGCGCGCAGAAGAACGACCGCCGCCGCGATAGTCGCGCAGACCATACTTTTGCTCGTAGGTGTAATCGGCGTGGCCCGGACGGAACAGATCTTTGATTGCGCCGTAATCCTGCGAACGCTGATCGGTGTTCTCAATCAGCAGACCGATACTGGTCCCGGTAGTAACGCCTTCGAAGACGCCGGAAAGAATTTTGACCTGATCCGGCTCGCGACGCTGCGTGGTGTAACGCGAGGTGCCCGGGCGACGACGATCGAGGTCGTGCTGCAGGTCGGCTTCGGTCAGCGGGATGCCCGGCGGCACGCCGTCGACGATGCAGCCCAGCGCCAGGCCGTGCGATTCGCCGAAGGTAGTGACGCGAAAGAGTTGTCCAATTGTATTTCCTGCCATCACGGCTCCAATCTTTTTCGTTATGTTGGCGTGTTGTTTTTTTTAGTCTTTATAAATACCGAAGTGCGCACGGGCGTCAATCAGCTGCTGTTTGGTCAGCATGAAGACACCGTCGCCGCCGTTATCAAACTCAAGCCAGGTAAACGGCACGTCCGGATATTGCTCCATCAGATGTACCATGCTGTTACCGACTTCACAAATCAGAATCCCGTCATCGCTGAGATAATCCGGCGCGTTACCGAGGATACGGCGCGTCAGCTTCAGGCCGTCGCTACCGGAGGCCAGACCCAGCACCGGCTCATGCTCATACTCTTCCGGCAGATCGGCCATGTCCTCTTCATCGACATACGGCGGATTGGTGACGATCAGATCGTACTGCAGCTTCGGCAGATCGCGGAACAGGTCGGAGCGGATCGGCGTCACGTGATGGATCAAGCCATGGGACTCCACGTTGTGCTCGGCGACGGCCAGCGCGTCCGGGGAAATATCCACGGCGTCGACTTCGGCTTCCGGGAAAGCATAGGCGCAGGCGATGGCGATGCAGCCGCTGCCGGTGCACATATCAAGGATATGCTGCGGCTTATGGTTAATCAGCCCGGCAAACTGATTGTTGATCAGTTCGCCAATCGGGGAGCGCGGGACCAGCACCCGCTCATCGACGTAAAACTCATGCCCGCAGAACCACGCTTTGTTGGTCAGATAGGCGACGGGAATGCGCTCGTTCACGCGGCGGATCACCCGCTCAACGATGCGGTGTTTCTCGCTGGAGGTCAGACGCGCAGTCCGCATATCTTCCGGGATATCCAGCGGTAGGTAGAGCGACGGCAGCACCAGCTGTACTGCCTCGTCCCACGGGTTATCAGTCCCGTGACCGTACCAGATATTAGCAGCACTGAAACGGCTTACCGCCCAGCGCAGCATGTCCTGAATGGTATGCAGCTCATTGACTGCCTCATCAACAAAAATTTTATCCACGACAACCTCCAGGGCACACTCTGCTATAAATTCGGCGGCTAGTGTGCCATGAAGACGGCGATAAATCAGCATTCTTGCGTGGGGTGACCGGGGAAAAAACAGGTTTTCCTTGCCCGAAGGGATATTGAGTCGGGTAAACTAGCGCAAAGTATTAATGAGAGTGGACAATGAAAAAGAAGACATCGCTAAGCGAGGAGGATCAGGCGCTGTTCCGTCAGTTAATGACCGGCACGCGAAAGATCAAGCAGGACACCATCGTTCACCGTCCGCAGCGCAAGAAAGTCACTGAGGTTGCTCCGAAGCGTTTGCTGCAGGAACAGGCCGATAACAGCCACTATTTCTCTGATGAGTTTCAGCCGCTACTGAATACTGAAGGCTCGACGAAATATGTCCGCGCCGACGTCAGCCATTTTGAGCTGAAAAAGCTGCGCCGTGGGGATTATTCGCCGGAACTGTTTCTCGATCTGCATGGGCTCACCCAGCAGCAGGCCAAACAGGAACTGGGCGCGCTGATTGCCGCCTGCCGCCGCGAACATGTGTTTTGCGCCTGTGTGATGCACGGGCACGGCAAACATATTCTCAAACAGCAAACCCCGCTGTGGCTGGCGCAACACCCGCATATTATGGCGTTTCACCAGGCACCAAAAGAGTACGGCGGTGACGCCGCACTGCTGATACTGATTGAGGTAGAGGAGTGGCAACCGCCGGAGCTGCCTTAACGGCGGGCTCCGGGGCCGTCAGATGGCGTTGGCCATCTTGAGATTGCAGGGGCTTTTCTGCCAGAGGTATTCACCCTTGCCGTCGGCGTCCAGCGTCACGCAGGCGATAGCCGAGGTGGTGAACATCGGAGGCGTTTCCCCCGGACACAGCTCTGAGACCAGGTACCCCACCAGCGGCAGGTGGGAGACGACCAGCGCCGTCGCCACGCCTTCATTCGCCAGCGCCTGCAGATAGGCGCTAACCAGGCCTACGTCGCCGCACGGCGTGAGTTCCGGCATCACGTCGACATGTTTCGGCAGGTTCATGCACTCCCCAACAATATCCAGCGTCTGTTCTGCACGCAGATAGGGACTGACAAGAACGCGCTCAATATCCACTTTTTGACCTTTCAGCCAGGTTGCCATCTGACGAGACTCATCACAACCGCATACGGTTAATGGACGAACTGAGTCGCTGGCTGCATCGAGGGCAGCGTCGCCGTGACGCATAATAAAAACTTGCATATTGCACCGCTTTTGTTAACCAGAAGCACCGTAGTTTGGCCTGCGAAGACAATACGCAGGTGACCCGGTGGCCGGGCATTGTGCCTGATCCATTCAACGAATGAAACGCTGTTTTTTACCTCAATGGCGTAAGTATAGTCAATCATTGTTTACAAAACAGCCAATCAACAGCGTCATCCGCAGCCGGATTTATCTTCTTTGACCACAACTTAGGTCAGCCGTTCATCCGCTGGCCAAAAGGTTGTCCCCTGTTCGGCCATGCGTAATAAAGTGTCACAGGGTGTAAAACGTGGGCCGTACTGGGCGGCCAGGCGCTGCAGGATCGCGGCAACTTCACCCGCGCCGATAGTATCCATATACCGGAACGGGCCGCCAAGAAATGGCGGAAACCCTATACCAAAGACGGCGCCGATATCGCCATCGCGCGCGCTACGGATAATCTGCTCATCAAAGCAGCGCGCCGCCTCGTTAAGCATCATCATCACACAGCGTTCCGCCACCTGCTGCGCGGAGAGCCGCGACTGGGGGCGGTCGATGCCGAGCAGCGGATAAACTGCCGGGTCGGGCCGTTTTTTGCTTTTACGCCCTTTTGTCTCATAAAGATAGAAACCACGATTATTTTTTCTACCTTTGCGATCGTCCTTCAAAATCGCGTCAATGATGTTTGCAGGTGGGCTAAAACGTTCTCCAAACGCGCTCTCCAGCACGGGGATAATTTTGGTGCCGGTATCGATGCCAACCTCATCCAGCAGTTGGATTGGCCCTACCGGGAAACCGAATTTAACCAGGGCCTTATCAATCTCTTCAACCGGTTCGCCCTCCACCAGCAGGCGCATCGCTTCATTGATATAGGGCGCGAGGATGCGGTTCACATAGAAGCCCGCTTTATCCGCCACCACAATCGGCGTTTTCCCCTGACGTTTAGCCAGTTGCACCACGGTGGCGATAGCCTGCGGATCGGTTCCCTTATGCGGGATCACTTCAACCAGCGGCATTTTTTCCACTGGACTGAAGAAATGCAGGCCGATCACTCGCCCGGGGCGACGGGCCTGGGCGGCAATATCGCCTATCGGTAACGATGAGGTGTTCGACGCAAAGATGGTCTGCGGCCCGCAATATTGCTCCACTTCGCTGACCATCCGCTGCTTCAGGGCCAGGTCCTCAAATACCGCCTCGATCACCACGTCGCGATGAGCAAAGCCCTGATAGTCGGTGGCGCCGGAGATCATCGCCATCTGGCGATCGCGCTCACTGGGGCGCAGACGACGCTGGCGGACCTGTTTATTCAGCAGCTCCCAGCTGTACTTTAAGGCATGGTTAATCCCACGCGGCTGGATATCTTTAATGCGCACCGGCAGCCCGCCCTTACAGGCGGTCACATAGGCGATCCCCCCGCCCATCAAGCCGCCGCCCAGCACCGCAATGCTCGTCAGCGGTCCGGGCTCTGCTTCGGCGCCACGGTCTTTTTTCAGATCGGTACTGGCAAAGAAGATCGAACGCAGCGCTTGCGACTGCGGGGTCATCGCCAGTTCGCCAAACGCGCGAGCTTCTTCGGCGTAACCGCTGCTGCAACCGTGGGCCAGGCCATTCTCGACAACCTGCAGAATTCGCTTCACCGCCGGATAGTTCCCCTGGGTCTTGCGCTGCGTTTGTTTGCCGACGAAATGGAATAACAGATGGCGGCCCAAAGGCCCCGCCAGCACGCGTTCGCGTACGGGCATATCCCGACTGGCCGGTCGCCCCTTCAGCGCCAGCTCCACCGCCGCCTGCAATAAAATCGCCTGCGGAACCACCTCGTCTACCAGACCGGCCTTCAGCGCCTGGCGCGCACGCAGCTGCCTGCCGGTAAGCATCATATCCAGCGCTGTACTGACGCCAATCAGCCGCGGTAAACGCTGCGTTCCCCCGGAGCCCGGCAGCAGGCCAAGCTGCACTTCCGGCAAACCGAGTCGGGTTTTTTCGTCATCGCTACAGATCCGGCCATGACAGGCCAGCGCCAGTTCCAGACCGCCGCCGAGGCAGGCGCCGTGGATAGCGGCAATCACCGGGATCGACAAGCCATGGATCTCAGCCATAATCTGCTGTCCCTGGCGCGCCAGCGCTTCCGCTTCCTGCGCGCTGCGGCAGCGGGCAATCATGTTAATGTCTGCGCCGGCGATAAAGTTATCCGCTTTGGCGGAGATAAACACCACGCCGCGCACCGACTTATCATCACGAACCCGACGTATCAGCCCCCGCACCTGATTGCCGAACTCAGCTTTCAGGGTATTCATTTTCTCACCCGGGGCATCGATGGTGATCACCGCGATCTTGTCCGCACGGACCTCAAGCTTAAAAGCGGAAACAGCATCCATTATTCAGCCTCCACGATCATCGCCGCACCCAGACCACCTGCCGCGCAGGCCGTCACCAGACCGAATCCCCCGCCCCGTCGCCGCAACTCATGCAGCGTTTGGGTGATCATCCGCGCGCCGGTGGCAGCAAAAGGATGGCCATAAGCAATAGATCCGCCGAGGACGTTAAACTTGCTCTCATCCACCTCACCGGTGGCCTGCGAGCGTCCCAGCACTTCACGGGCAAAGCGCTCGCTTGCCAGACACTGGAGATTGGCCAGCGTCTGCGCAGCAAAAGCTTCGTGCATATCAATAAGCGTCAGATCCGCCAGCGTCAGACCTGCCCGCTCCAGCGCCAGCGGCGTGGACCATGCGGGACCCAGCAGCATATCCTGCCAGACGTCGATGGCGGTAAAGGCATAGCTGCGCAGATAACCCAGCGGCGTCAGACCCAGCTCTTTGGCCCTCGACTCGGTCATCAGGATCACCGCCGCCGCGCCGTCCGTCAGCGGCGTGCTGTTGGCTGCGGTGACGGTGCCATGTTTGCGGTCAAAGGCAGGGCGTAACTTTTGGTAATCTGCGAGGGTTGAATTTTTACGAATATTGTTGTCCTGCTCCAGCGGCTCGCGGAAAGGGGGCGCGTAGGCCGTCATCACCTCAGCTGACAACTTTCCCTCTTCCCAGGCTTTGGCCGCCAGCTGGTGCGAACGATGCGCCAGCGCATCCTGTTGTTCCCGGGTGATGCCCCAACTTTTCGCCATCTGTTCCGCGGTATCGCCCATCCGCAAACCGGTTGAATATTCCGCCACCGCCGGGGGGACCGGCAGCAAGTCGCGCGGCCGCAGACGGGAAAACAGCTTCAGCTTTTGGCTCAGCGTGCGGGCTTTATTGGCATCCACCAGCGTGCGGGCCAGTGTTTTACTGACCCCAATGGGCAATACAGAAGAGGAGTCGGCGCCGCCGGCGATACCGGCGCGGATGGTGCCGGCCATCAGGCTTTCAGCAACATTCGCCACGGCCTGGAAGCTGGTAGCGCAGGCGCGACTGACGCTATAGGCATCGGTGTGCACGCTCATTCCAGTGCCGAGCACGATTTCCCGGGCGATATTCGGCGCCTCCGGCATCTGCACCACCTGGCCAAAAACCAGTTGCTCAATGACGTCCGCGGGAATGTCACTCCGGGCGAGCATTTCGCCAACCACCATTTTCCCTAAATCAACGGCCGGAACGCCATGAAAAACCGTCGCCTGGCGCGCAAATGGCGTGCGTAACCCCCTGACAATGGCAATGCGATCGCCCTGACGGGTGATAAGCGGTAATGCCTGACTCATAACGCTCCCCTGTTAAGCAAAACAACCAAGTGGTCTGACCTGATAACAGTCTTAACTAATTTTTTACATTAAGCCAATCGGGGAAGCGAAAAATTGCGAGCCAAAACACATTGAACAGAAAGGTAACGCCCCTTCTACGGGGCGTTAAACGGAGGGATTAACGTAATCCTAACTGGAAGATCAGCGATTCGGCTTCGCAGCTAAAAATAAAATCGATATCCAGCTGTACGCCGCCGTCAACATCGGTGAAGGTCGGGTTGATTTTGCACGGTTCAGATTGCACATTACGCGCTTTCTCGCTCAGCGCAGCGAGCGTTTGCTCCGCTTCCGCGCGGTTGGCGAACACGCGGCTGTATGAGGCGGTGCAGTCGGTGTTGTCCACAATGGTGCCAACATCCATACAGCAGCATACCGGGGTTTCATCAGCGCTACATTTACTCATCGTAGATTTCCTCTGTATAGGCACCTTCGGTGCCAGACAAATAATGTGCCTATTTTACGCCCTGCCCCCGGTGAGCCTCCAGCCGAGAATCGCCATCACCGCGTTAAGTGACAGAAATCACACTTAAAAATGATCTAAAACAAAAATCAGCTTTTCTGCCTCTTACTCCCCCCGACAATTTTGCCAGCTGGATCGCGTTTCTGTTATCACAATTGAAAAACTTCATAAACAAACTTGCAACAACTCATCTGGTCAGACCTATACTCAGCGCACTGGTCTGATTTCTCTGTTGTACCACAGACCCTACACTTCCGCGCTTCTGTTACGGCATGTAACATAGTTTAAAAAAAAATAACTCAATGAGGTTATGGGCATGAGCCAGAAAACCCGCTTTACCCAATCTGCCCTTGCAGTGGCTGTAGCACTTGTTTCCACCCAGGCCTGGTCAGCAGGCTTCCAGCTCAACGAATTCTCTTCATCAGGGCTGGGTCGGGCCTATTCCGGTGAAGGGGCTATCGCAGACGATGCAGGCAATGCCAGTCGTAACCCGGCATTAATTATGATGTTTGACCGTCCAACTATGTCGGCGGGCGCCGTTTTTGTTGACCCGGGTGTCAATGTCTCCGGCACCTCTCCCACCGGCAAGAGCCTGAATGCGGACAATATCGCCCCGACGGCGTGGGTTCCCAACTTCCACTTTGTCGCGCCGATTAACGATCAATTCGGTTGGGGGGCATCCATTACCTCTAACTACGGCCTGGCAACGGAATACAACGATGACTATGCGGCTGGCAGCATGGGCGGTAAAACCGACCTGACCACCGCGAACTTCAACCTGAGCGGCGCCTACCGTCTCGACAGCAACTGGAGCTTTGGCTTAGGTTTTGACGCGGTCTACGCCAAGGCGAAGATCGAGCGCTATGCGGGTGACCTGGGTCAGATTGTCGCTGGTTCTGGCGCACTGCCGCCGGCGCTGGCAGGCCAGGTGGCGAAGATCCCTGCCGACACGCAGATCGCCCATCTTAACGGCAACGCCTGGGGCTTTGGCTGGAATGCCGGTATCCTCTATGAGCTGGATAAGAACAACCGCTACGGTTTTACCTACCGTTCCGAGGTGAAGATCGACTTCGACGGTAACTACCGCAGCAGCCTGCCGGCGGCCTATAACCAAATCCTCGGCAACTTCGGTCTGCCAGCGGGCACTAACGGCCAGACCACTGGCGGTTCTCTGACCCTTAACCTGCCGGAAATGTGGGAGCTGTCGGGCTATAACCGCGTGGCGCCGCAGTGGGCGGTCCACTATAGCCTGACCTACACCAGCTGGAGTCAGTTCCAGGAGCTGAAAGCCACCGGCAGCAACGGCCAGACGCTGTTCTATAAAGAGGAAGGCTTTAAGGACGCCTACCGTCTTGCGCTGGGGACCACGTATTATTACGACGATAACTGGACCTTCCGCACCGGTATCGCTTTCGATGACAGCCCGGTGCCGGCCAACAACCGCTCCATCTCCATTCCTGACCAGGATCGCCTGTGGCTGAGCGCGGGTACCACTTACGCGTTCAACAAGGATGCGTCGGTTGACGTCGGTCTTTCCTATATGCACGGCCAGCACGTTGAAATTAAGGAAGGCCCGTATACCTTCCGTTCCGAAGGGACCGCCTGGCTGTACGGCGCCAACTTCAACTACCGCTTCTGATAAGCCGCACGCAACAAAAAAGGGTGAACAACATGTTCACCCTTTTTTTTATCATTCGCAGATTACTGTGAATCAATGTCTTTCAGTTCATCCTGAATAGCCTGGGCATTCGGGTTGTCCGCCGGGGTCAGCTTACCGCCGTTGGCGATAAAGTCATGGCGCTGGAAGTAAGCTTCACGCACCAAAATGTAAGGATCGGAAGACTGACGGAGCAGGCCGTCGGAATCCAGCAGCTGGGCACGCGTTTCAATCCCTTCGACAGCCCATTTACCAATCGACATCGGCCAGGTCAACCAGGAGAGTACCGGGTAGAGGCCATCGGCCATATCACCGCCTTCATCGCGCAGCGTAAAGCTACCGTAGAATGGCAGTTGCACATACGGACCATAGCCGACGCCATAATGGCCGAGCGTGCTGCCGAAACGATGCGGTTCAACGCGCTGCAGCTGCGGATTCGCCATGCCCGCGACATCGATCAGACCGCCCATCCCGAGGATGGTGTTCAGGAAGAAACGGGTAAAGTGCACCATACCTTTATAGGGGTCGCCCTGCAGGAAGGAGTTCACCATTACCGCCGGCTCTTCAAGGTTGCTGGTGAAGTTGCTCAAACCATTGCGCGCCGGCTGCGGGACGTAGTCACGCCATGCCACCGCCACCGGGCGAAGCACGTAAGGGTCGACCACGTTAAAGTTGAAATTGAACATCGTGCGGTTAAACCCTTCTAACGGGTCTGAACGCCCCTGCGGCTGATCGCCAGAGCTGGAACTGGCACATCCCACCAGCAATGTGGCGCCAAGCGCAAGCGCCGACAGGCGATAATTCATAGGTGTCTCCCTGGTTTTTATGGCTATCGCGAGTTGCCATCCATGACGGAAAGACAACGTTTCCGCCCGTATAGATGTGAGCGATTGTAACAGCACGTTGAACGATGTCTATATCACCCAAGTTGTTGATTTGATCATAGCCTGGGAATAACGAGATCGCGGGGCTCCTATTCTACCGGAGCAACAAAAATCTGACGTTACCATTTTTGCGATTTCAGAGTATGCCCAGCCAGACGGCAGGGAAAGCCGCTACGCTATATCTATATAGATTGATAGCGAGGGCCACGAAATGGATGAACTAGACAATAACAAATTAAAACCAGCGGATGACGAGCGAGAAGTCGAAAGTGAAGAAAAACAGCGCGGAGAGGAAATAGAAGTGGATGAAGATCGCCTGCCCTCGCGGGCGATGGCCATCCATGAACATATTCGCCAGGAAGGGGAAAAAGAGATGGAACGCGATGCGCTGGCCTTGCTGTGGTCAGCCATTGCGGCCGGTCTGTCGATGGGCGCCTCCCTGCTGGCAAAAGGGATTTTTCACGTCAAACTGGAGGGGATCCCGGGCGGGTTTTTACTGGAAAATCTCGGGTATACCTTCGGCTTTATTATCGTGATCATGGCCCGCCAGCAGCTGTTCACGGAAAATACGGTTACCGCCGTTCTGCCGGTGATGCACAATCCCACACCAGGTAACATCGGTTTGCTGATGCGGTTATGGTCGGTGGTGCTGGCTGGCAACCTCATCGGTACCGCAGTGGCCGCATGGGCCTTCAATTTTATGCCCGTCTTTGATGAACCAACTCGTCAGGCCTTTGTCAGCATCGCCGAAGACGTAATGAAAAACAGCCCGACGGAGATGTTCGCTAATGCGATTATTTCCGGCTGGCTGGTCGCCACCATGGTCTGGATGTTTCCTGTCGCCGGTGCGGCCAAGATCGTGGTGATTATTCTCATGACCTGGCTTATCGCCCTGGCGGATACGACTCATATCGTGGTGGGATCGGTCGAGATCCTTTATCTGGTGTTTAACGGAAGCCTGCCCTGGAGCGACTTTATCTGGCCGTTCGCCCTGCCGACGCTGGCGGGAAATATCTGCGGAGGGACCTTCATCTTCGCGCTGCTGAGCCATGCGCAGATCCGTAACGATATGAGCAGCAAGCGAAAAGCGGAAGCCCGCGCCCAGGCCGCGGAGAAAGCCAAAAACGCCGACCAGGCTTAAAAAAAAGCGCCCTGAGTGGCGAGGGTTTAAGCAGTCAGACGGCATGGCTCTTACTCAGGCGGGCAAAAAACGCTATACTCGCACCGCCTTGTCCCCTTAGTTAAATGGATATAACGAGCCCCTCCTAAGGGCTAGTTGCAGGTTCGATTCCTGCAGGGGACACCATGCCCAGCCGCAATAATCTTCTCTCTCGATCGACATCCGTTGCGTTACATCGCCATTACCTGCAATCTACAATCGTCCTTCCGCCTCGCCCTTTTTCCGCTCTTATCTGGTTAAGACAGCGGTGTTTTCATGGGGTTCATTTTGCTTCCCACGCCAAGTCGGTCGCTACGGGAAATGATATCATCACTGCCAAAAGCGCTTTCACACACGTGTAACTATCCAGCCTCCTATTTTATGCAGCTTCGCTTTCTGCATATTCAAGACTCTGCAGATATTGCAATGCTATCGGGTCGGCAACATATTCAACCTGACCATGATGGCGCTCAACTTCATCAATAATCCGACTAAGCTCAACCCGAAAAAACTCCTTGCGCAGATTAACTTTATTAATGCGATAATTTTCCAGGTGATCGTGCAGCGTTCTTTCCAGTGCGGGGGCATCGTCGCAGGAAATCATGGCATGGACGTCAAAATCAAAAGGTACCGCCGCTCCACTTAGCTCTTTCACTCGCTCCATAGGTTCCAGCCGTCGGGTCATACCAATTTTGAAGACATTTTCACCGAAGGAGCCGATATTCGAAATCACATACACATGTCCCTGTCTGGTGAGCTGAGCCATGGATTTGGCGCGTTCATACTGCTGATGTACTTCCTGGATTTTCTGCTCCAGCTCCAGACGCTGTCTTTCCAGCTCTTCCCGGTGTGTGCCTTCAGCGGCGAGAAGGGCTTCCCCCAGTAAACGCTGCTGCTCAGCAAGGCGTTGCTCCTCTTCTTCCGCTTCGCGCTGCTGCTGCTCCAGTTCATCCTGACGCTGTTTTTCTTCCCGCATCTGACGCTTAAGCTCAGCCTGATACTCTTTTTCTTCCTGCGCTTTTTCCAGCAGGGCGACCTTATCCAGAAACTGCTGCTTTACACCTTCCCAGTCGGCGTTATCTTCAAGTTCCAGAAAGGTGATTTTCTCGCTAATGGCCGCGTAAGCGTCTCTCTCCTTCCTGAGCTGGTCGTATTTGCTTTGCCAGTTATTTACCGTGGTGCCGGAAAGTAGTGTTTTGACTTTGAATTTATACGCGGAGTCCACAATACGCTGCAATGCCCTGGAGGCTTTATTTCTGGCATTGCGAAATTCATCCCACTGACCGGCAAGCTGTTGCTTTTCCTGATACAGCTTGCAAGCCACTTCGGTACTGACGATTTCGTCAAAGGCTTTCTCTTTTTTTGCCAGATCTGCGGCTTTTTTTCTAAAGCCGCGATAAATAATAATCCGTATTATCAGTGCAATGGCTAGCAGTAACCCAAAGAACAAACCAATAACGCCTGCCGGATTCGATACGGATTCAATGAATCGCTCATTAAGATTGATTAATGCCTTTACCGCAACATAAACTCCCCAGACCATCACGCCTATAATGACCAAAATGAGAATTGCAACATTATCATCCTTTTTTCTTCGTGCCATATTTACTTCCTGTTTTATTTTAATCTTGATGAATTACGCGGAATAACAGAAAAATGATGCTCCGCTCCCTGTTAATACTGATTTCCGGAACAAATCGGTAAATGGGTAAAGCCGGGCTTACTGGCCATATAAAGAGGCGCACAGGTGGGCTGGCGGGCTGGTGTTTCGACCGGCTCATCGCTTTCAATAACGCGTTGTGGCTCTTGCTTTTTCGCTGTTGTCGCCTTTTTGATTTGTGTTTTATGGGAGGGGGTGGAAGGTTTAACCCGCTCGCGAGTTACAGAATCACCATATCCAGAGCAAAATCGCTTTGATTGACTCAGGCTTCCGTCATTACAGACAAACCGGCCATCGGATGTACAATGCGCTATCCCGCCTTTTGAACCGGAGCAGGGCTTTCTTCCACGAGCAGCGTCAGCCTGAGTGGTCAACAAAATGCCTGAAAGCAAGAGAAGAATTAATTTTTTCATTTCCATATCCGTGTTGTATTTCGTTATTTGGGGTTCTGTTCCCTGTCAGTTATTAACTGATTCGCCAGAGAATACGCAATGATTAACTGACAGATAAATTATCACTTCTTCCGTTTTCAGTTTATTGGTGGCCGCTGTGCGCAGGACATGGCGGGTGTGGTTATTCCGGTTAACGGGGTCAGGATATCCATTACGCCGGAGAGTCGTGCAGTGCATACGCGATGTACGGCAGGTCAATATTACTGTTGCTGTATGCCATCACCACTTCGGTGGTGACCGCATCATGACGCACAAATACTGAGGCATCCATCAGCGTTAATGGCCGTGCACGGGGTAAAATCCAGATGCAGTTTTTTAGTATTCCTGTAGAAGATGGATTTCGTGATGCTAACCTTACCGTCCGTGACGGTCTGCGTCAGGCCGCAGCCCGCGATACAAACCTAATATACCAATAAAATTTACGTAGCAATTTTGGATAATCGAAATGAGTAATACTGTATATACTTTAGCTAACGGCGGTGTTCCAGAAATTCAATGGCACCAATCGATAAATTACTTCGTTCAAGATATTGTTTTCTTTCTTCCTCTCTTAAACTTTCCCAAAATGGTTTCCAGTATACGTTCCACCAAAACTCCATATCTCCTTGCAGACTACCATAAGCACCAAAGTCCTTATCAGGAAATGCACACTCTGGCTCTGGAGGTTCTAAGCCTTTCTCACAAAGGCAATTGATAAATTCATTATCATTTGTGATAAGTCTTACAATATCCTGTTCAAACTCCTTAAATTTATAACAAACGAGGACTTTATTATGGTCTGAAACCTTCTCTTTTACCTCGCTTATTTTCACCTCCCTGTGAAAAAATAATTCAATCAAATGTTCAATGACTAATATGTCCTCAGGTTTTATCATAAAACATGCTGAATGTGCATATACATTGCTTTTATCTAGAGAGGAAAATAAAGGATACCCCCCCTCCTCTGGCAACGCCATAAATTGAGCATGAGGAAAATCATCCTGTAATCTGTTTTTTTTCCTGAATAAGTTAAATAAGTTAATTTTCATCAATATAGTCCGCCACCCAATCTGCACCAAAATAACCAGCGGTTCCGAATATAACTCCGCCTATAAGCCCTGTTAGCACCGCCCCAGGGCCCGTCTCAATGCCAACCGCCGCACCAGCCACTGTACCTATTTTTGCTCCAGCTACAGCCATCCCCCATCCTCCAGCTTGCCTAATGACTTCAGCGGTTATCGGTTTCACACTCCCGTTTTTAAGCGATTTTTCTGACGCCTGTTCTAGATCATAAGCTGTAAAGACAATTCCTGTCACCTGTACGACACGAGCGGCACGTGTAAAGTACTTTGCGTATTTTAATGTCTCTGGAGTGAAAACCGCGGATGCGGGTATTTTTTCACCGTGTAGCAATACTTCCCTATCTATATCCTTAACATATTTTGATATTTTATCAATACGTTTTACCAAGTGTGGATTTTGGCTCTTGTAATCATCAAGGCTCTTAAGTATTTCTTCTGTAGAAATTAATTTCGCACCCGACCTTACAGCTTTTTCAACATCAACAATAATTGTTTTACCTTCAAATCTTGGAGATCCTTCCGGAAAGGCAGAGCTAGTGGAAATATATGATGAAGCGTTCTCCCCCATCACATGCTCAGCTACAGAGTAGGATGCTGAAAAATTCTTTGGAATTAAACCATACCGTTCAGGGTTAGTTTCTGAAAGCATTTTTGCTTCTGATAAGTCCATCTTTGAAAGATAGGAATCAGAATTTGAAGCATATATTTTCCTAACAAGAAAACCGTCTTTCCCTGGCTCATCAACAACGATAAAGAAGAATGCACGGGCTGGCATTAACATACCAGTTATTTCGTACGTTGAATGTGGAGTTTCATTAGTTAAAGTTGAATGCTCAGTCATCTACCATCTCTCCAGAGCCAGGACACCTAGCCAAACGGTAAGTTTGGCTGATTCTTTTGAAAAAACGCGTTTGCACAGACCTTGATTGTCGGTGACACCTTTAAATGTTTCACCATTTTCGCTAGAGATAAAATATGGGACATTGGCCATGGGCTTACCACTATCATCCAAGATTCGGAATTGTTCATCGAAGAATCCATTCCGGATTAAATCGTCAACTAATGGCATTGATATTGATGGCGTTGGTGTTGAATTTGCACCAGCAAACATCGTCCGCTTCACCTTGCGTATATAGGTCGCCGTCGTACCATACTCGACCTTCCCGGCCTCAAGTCGCAGGTAGCTCCCGCCACCGATAAGCGTGATACGCTTCTTCCCGGCAAACGAGATGTCACTCGCCGAACTCAGCGTCAGCTTCTTCTCAGCAAACAGCCGCAGGCTGGCATTCTGCGCCTGCACCTCGACCGGCCCTTCTCCGGATTTCAGACTCAGCTGGCCGGTGCGGGCAAAGAGCCCCAGCTTCTCCCCGGCCAGTGCGGTCATGTTGCCCATGACACCGGCATTGATATCCTCCCCGGCATTAATGGCGACATTCTTCGTGGCCGTCATTTGCAGATGCTCCCCGCTGGTCAGCGCCATGCCTTCCGGGGCTGAGAAAAGCACAGCTTCATTGAGCGGTTTCAGCCTCTGCTCAAACATCTGTATCTGGCTGTCCACATCCGCCTTCAGCGTCTGCGCCTGCTCTGCCGCCATTTTCAGCTGCTGCAGTTGCTGGTTAAGCCGGTCGATTTCCTTCAGGGCCGTATCCCTGTCCAGTGCGTCACCCTGCGCTTTCAACTGCGCATCCGCACTGACAAACAGCCCTTTTCTGGCACGGATAACCCCGTGTTCATCGGTACGCAGTTCGGCCCCCTGGCCGCGACGTTGTCCCTGCGCGTCCACCAGATGCCCGCTGTTGAGCTGTGTCTTACCGTATTCCGTGGCGAGTTTGATATGCTCCTCACCCCGTTTGTCTTCCATCCGCAGCTTGTTGTTCGCCGGGGTGCGCAGCACGTTGCGGGTGTGATTGTCCCGGTTCACCAGGTCGGGATGTTCGGAGTCGTGCAGCGCATACGCGATGTACGGCAGGTCAATATCGCCATTGCTGTACGCTATCGCCACCTCGGTTCCATCGATGAGCGGCGTATGCCAGCCCAGCGTTTCACCGGCATAAGGTTTCGCCATCCGCAGCCACAGGTAACCGTAACCGGCTTCCGTCCACTCCCGGTCGAAGTCCAGCTTCACCCGGTAGCGCCCCTGCTCGTCCAGGTGTGCGTAGGTATCATTTTTTTCGCGACTTTCGATCCGGGCCGGGAGCGTACCCGGGATGACCGGGCGAGGGATCTCTACCGGACGGAAGCAGTAACGTTCGGTATAAGGCTGGCCCCAGACTGACACATGCAGACGGGAATCACGGGCCCCCCGGTAGGTCACCAGGGTGAGGACGACGCCTTCTTTCAGGGCTGCAATGACATCGCCCAGCGGCTCCAGCACCTGTCCGGGTGTGAGATGAGCAGCGTTGCTGAACAGATGAATACGGGCTGATTTATTCAGCTCCCGCTCGTGATGGATGTGCGCATAGAACGCCCCGGATTCGGTTTCCGGCTCCGGGCTGGCGTCATCACCCGCGTCACGATACGGCGCGGCGTAGCGGTAATGCTCCCCGGTGGTGACCGCATCATGACGCACGCTGACTGTGGCATCCATCGGCGTGGCGGCGGTCCGGTAGTTGTAATCCCGCGTGGCAACGGTGCCGGTGGCGATGTTGTGCCAGGTTCGCACATCCCAGACCGATTCTGCCGCGCCGTCAAACAGGCCCGATGGTTCGCTGTAGGGCAACTGTACATCAAAGTGGTAGTTAAGCTGGCTGTCGGCCAGTATATAGGTATCCAGACCGCGCACATCATCCATCTCCGTGCGCCAGTAAATCCCCACCTCGGACAGAATGCGCCGGATGAACTGCAAATCCGTTTCCCGCCACTGGGTGATAATTTCACGCGGCGGGTAGGTGCGCTCCAGGCGGAAGTCAAAATCAGGTCCTTCCAGGCCATGTTTGCGTAGCACCTGCTCCACCACCTCAGGAACGGACTGGTTCTGATATACCGCGCACTGTCGGGTGTATCCCAGGAGCGCCAGGCGCGAACTGAGCGTAAGCCGGTAGTGAGACTGGTCCTGAGAGGTGGACAACCATTCCAGGCGGGTCACCATGCCGTGAACACTTTTACCGCTCCGCATCCGGAAAGAGGCATATTTCATCAGCACCTCTTCCGGGGGGATGTTCGCCTGAAGCGTGGTGAACTCGATGTCCCAGCTGAACGGCTCGCTCAGGGCTTCCCGGCCGCGAAAGCGCAAAACATCCGGCTTCACCGAACTGTCATTGATATCCAGAAAGTAACGGGTCTGCCCGTCAAAAAGCGCCAGCCAGTTATCCATTACGTCACTCCTTTATCGGTACAAGACTAAGCCAGCCATCACCCAGTTCAATAGTGCGGGGTTTGTCCGGGTCAAGATCGTCACGGGTCAGTACCAGGCACCAGCGGTTGTCCTTCTGATCCGGTCGGTTAAACAGCCCCGCCACCGCCACGAACTGCGCCTCTTCATCCATAGGCATATTGAGCGTCACGCTGCCACTGGGCATCACCAGCAGCTCCTTTGATGCCAGCACGTCGTCCTTAAGTACCGTATCGGCCCTGCGCAGCAACGTCTGGTAATCAGCGGCATCAACCGCTTTACGATCCCTGAGCTGATAAACCCGCACCATGGTCGCCAGCGGCGTCTGTGCACCATCGGCGTTGATGGCGGTGCGCGGGGTAAAATCCAGATGCAGCGTTTTAATTTTTTTGTAGAAGATGGATTTCGTGATGCTGACCGTACCGTCCGTGACGGTCTGCGTCAGACCGCAGCCTGTGAGCAGACCGCAGGCAATAAGCGTCAGCGCCCACCAGCGGGTTATTGTTGCCATTCAAAAGCTCCTTTTACCCCCTCCCTACTTCTGATTGCTGATGCGTTGGCTGCACACACTCGCCCCGGTCACATAGTTATCTATGCTCCCGGAGACTCATGCGTTTGCCGCCTTCCTGCAATCAGAAGTATTGTGGGGAGAATGAATGATTGATTGATGATTAGTCGAAGCGGTAATGCCCGTCTTCAGCGGGAGATAAAACCGAGCATTGTAGCCCTTCATAACAGCCCAGGCTGACGGTCAGACTCTCCCGGCTATTGCTGAGCTTGCCCGCTTTCAAACCCAGCAAACCGGTACGGCCCAGCTGGATACGCCTGCCTGTGCTAAGGCGGGGCTCAGGCAGCAACCGCACGGGTACGGTGAGGCGCAGTCGGGCGTCACTGCGGTAGCCAAGATAGACACGCAACAGGACCAGCAAATCGGTATGGAGGGCACCACCGGGTAACCAGCCTTCCGCCTCGTCAGGATCCGCTGTCTCCAGCGTCACCAGTACCCGGCTGCATGCTTCCTTTGCCGTTTTGCCCAGCGTGGCACGTTGCGAAAGCCGGATGCGGTTTCCGGTCCCCAGCCCACTGCGGTTACCGATATGGACCTTAACCGGATCGGGTTCGGTGATAATTGCCCGGGTATTCGGTGCCAGCAGGCTCACCAGGGCCCGAATGCCTTCGGCGTTACGGGTGGGTAATCGCATAGTGCCCAGCAGGGCCAGGAAACGGGAAACCGGCGTGGCCACCTGTTCCGCCGTGCCCGGGATACCAAGTCCCACCAGCCCCAGCAAACACTGAGAGGTGGCATCGCGGCCTCCGGCCTCGAAAGTGGCCGGCCAGGCGTATTTTCGCCAGATCCGGTAATACTGCGTGGTGATCCGGTGGCTGAATATATCCAAAAACGAGGTGGCCGCCTCGTGACCTTCGCGGCTCTGCGCAATATCATCCAGCCAGGACGTCGGCAGAGGAGAGTCCACGCCATACACCCCGAGAAATGTCGTGCGGACCGTTGGGGGAAATGTCGGATGGTCTTCGTCGATCTCAACCGCCTTCAGGGTACTGACCGGGAAACCCATACCAGGCCAGGGTCTGAATCGTA
This sequence comes from Klebsiella sp. w6, assembly GCF_033100215.1. NCBI lineage: Bacteria > Pseudomonadati > Pseudomonadota > Gammaproteobacteria > Enterobacterales > Enterobacteriaceae > Klebsiella > Klebsiella sp. w6. Next base: position 1,429,003 of record NZ_CP136907.1, on the reverse strand, counting down.
CCGGATCGTCGCCCGGATGGCTGGTGGAGCCCAGTTTCGGCGCGTCCGGATTTTCCTGTTCCAGCAGCTGGCAGAAACGATAGAAATTGGCCCGCCAGATGTCTTTATTAAGAGCTAATGTCAGCCCGGTACGTGCTGGCTGTGATTCTCGCGCCATCTCAGTCGTTTCCCTGTTGGTTGCAGTACCAGCGTGAGCTGGTTAAAGAGGTGAATATCGGCATAGAGCGCGAAGAATCGGTGCAGCATCTCGCCAAAGAGATTCACATCGCCCTCGCCTGCAAAATTGTCCCTATTCAGCGTGACCTCAATGTCCACGCCCCGGAGCATAAAACCCTTCTCAAAACGGCGGATCAGGGTGTGCTTCACGGCGACTATTGCTTCAAGCCGACGGCGGTTCATTTCATCGTCGGTCCAGTCATAGAGCGCTAGCGTGCCCCGCAGCACTTCCGGATTATCCATCATGCTCAGGAAGTTTGAACCGAGGTGGCTCATCACCCGCCAGTGAAAACGGTCGTTTGCCGGGGGATATAACGGCATCGTCGGTGCGGTGACGTTCAGGACCCTGACGGGCACCTTGCCGGTTTTAACCACCCTGTCCAGCAGGGTGCTTTCCAGTGCCTTACGCGGAAGCTGGCCGTTGGTGCCGGTTATTCGCATCGAAAGTGACTCCGGTTTATCGGACAGTTGCTCCAGTTCGAACGAGCGCCCCCCGAGAATTAGCCAGGTGTCATACAGGCCAGAGGGACCGCGTTTCACGCGGGTATGGAAATAACGCTCAGGAGCATCGTGGCGCATCATACCGCCACGGTGCCGAAAGCTGGTGAACGGCACATAAGGATGTTTGCCATTCTTCACCGCGCCATGGATGTTATCGACGCTGTAAATTTCGGTGTGCCCATCCTGAAGACGCAGCGGCCTGAGCAGATATTCATTCTCCAGCGGGTTAAGCGTCAGCGGGTCGGCTTCCAGGGTAAAGAGATTGATGACCGGTGCACAGTGCAGCCGGAAGTTTTCCGTCTCAAAAGGCAGATCGGATGACCAGGCTTCACTGAGCACCATGTCGATTTCAAACCAGGTGCTGGCCGCAGTGAGCCCGATGGTGTCGAGACCGCGCAGCTCAACAAACATAAACTTCGGACGGAAGCTGAAATACTCCAGCAGAAGCTGGTAACCACTGAAGGCAGTGTCGGCTTTCTTCCACAGGCCATCATTGTCGTCAAAGCCCATGGGTTTGCACCAACCATTAAACTGATGACGTTCAGTATGCGTCCCTGCATGCCGGGCATACATGGCATGTACACGCCGGGTCATTGCCAGATGCAGCGCTGAGCTAACTGGACTCTCTGCGTTAAGAAAAATGGCGACTTTATCGATCCCGGCTTTACGCCAGTCCACTTTTTCAGGGCATTCGAAGCGCAGACGGATAGCTGACCGGCCATCGGTTTCAGTATGGAGGCGAGCCTCCGCAAGTTGCAGCGGTTGTAGCGACACATCGCGGGTCGTCCGATACTGACAGGCGGTTTTATGCGGTCCTACAGGCCGTGACAAAACGGAGAAGCCTTCCGCCAGCATTTCGGCCTGACGCAGACTACGCCAGTCAGGGAAGAACTCGACGATGGCCAGTGACGGGATAGTCCGCATATAGTGCGGCCACAGCAGACTCACCAGCCCTTCGGTCAGTTCCGGCAGATCATCATCCAGCTTTTCACGCAGACGGCCCATCAGGAAGGCAAAGCCTTCGAATAGACGTTCCACATAGGGATCGCGGGCGCCAGGTTTATCAAGATTAAGCATTGCTGCCCGGTCCGGATGAGCCCGGGCAAACTCTTTACCCGCCTCACGCAGGTAGCGCATTTCCGCTTCGTAATAGCGCAGGGTTAAATCATCCATGAACGGTATTCCTGAAAATTATTAAAGAGAACATTAGCCACAGAGCACCATGGCACGGGCCGGGTCAATGGCAATAAGCCCGGCAATTAAAGACTCCATCTCAGGCATCAGACGGGCTTTATCGGATTCGCTACGACCGGCTTTCAGGCGCAGCAGTTTCAGGCGACGGGCATGGATTTCAAACAACAGACCGGGTTCCCAATCTCCCAGCGTCAGCTGTGGCGCACAGATGGTCAGTTCGCCAAGCAAATGAAGCGCCATTTCGTTTCGGCCATACTGCTCTGCCACCCGGGCCATCAGCAGGCGTATTAGCCAGCGATGGCGCGGAGTGTCCATCCCCGGTCGGGACTGGAGCCAGGTAAGCGCCGCTTCGGGACCTTCCGTATCGCTCTTTTCCATGGCTTCCGACTCAAGGAGCAGCACATCATCAGCCGGACCATTAACGACGGTAGCGAGTTCATCGCCGTACATCAGGCCTTCTTCATTCACTTTTTCCGCAATCCAGGCGGTGGTGACTTCGTCGGCAAAGGGGGTACCGTCATTCCATGCCAGACCTTCCAGGCCCGGGAGGCGTTTAAGCAGCAGCCGCAGATCGCACAGGACGGAGTCTGTCCAGGTATCCCAGGGTTGACCGGCATGGCTGAGCCCCTGCCAAAGGTACCACTGAAGATCGAACCAGAAATGATTGACCCCTTCGCAATACATCTGGCTGGCCTGCTCAACCAGTTCGGTCCAGTTTTTCTGAAGATATAGCCGCTTATGTTGAGCGCGATACTCGGGTTTCGGCGGTACCAGGCGGGTGCGACCGCTACTGTCGAGTGGGGGGATCTGATTGACCGTATCCCACCGTACGGTCTTTATCAGCCGGTGAGAAGCCAGCCAACCCTGAGGTTGTTCGCTCAGCCAGCGGGAAAGTAATTTTGCCTGGTCGAGTAGATCGCGGCCCGACTTCACGGCTGACAGTTGCGGTGAATCCGAATGGGCTGGCTCACGCCCGTGATCCTGGGCGCTGCTGTTCTGAGGGACCAGTGCTTCCATGCCACCGGAACGTGCCAGGCGGTTTTCAAGAGCGGTACAGAGACCTGCAAAAGACGGTTTTTCAGCTTCCGGCCAGTCAGCCACGGCGGACTGAAGCAGGTTAATGGCGCCAGCCGTCAGACCAGCATCATTGCGGTCTACCTCAGGCCATAACAGCAGTGCATCAATCACTTTTGCACTGTTCAGCCACTCCAGCGCAGCTTTACGGGCTACGGGACGCTGGGGATGACATGCCTGCCCGTAGCGAGTCAGCATTGCGACAAGCAGCAGTAAACCTTCGGCCAACCCTTTTTCACCGTCGCGGCTGAGTCGGGCCTGAACATACCAGGTCACCACACGAATGTCTTTGGCGCATTCGCAAAGACACTTCCGGGCCAGCTCGCACAACCGTGCTGAATCGGTACCCGATATCTTATTGATCTCTTCACGCATCAGCAGAAAATTATCATCGTATGCGGGATCGTCCCCGGTTTCAGACCCGGAGGTGAACGGGTGCAGCCAGTTATCCCAGAGCAACAGGGCATCATTTGCCCGGGAGGTGAGGCGCTGCCTTTCTTCCTGGCTGGTGGCGCAGGCGGTTAACAGATCTTCCGGTGAGCTCATTCTTTTTCCCGTTTGTTAGTCTCTTTCATAAACCTCATGGCCGCTTCCAGAGAAGCGTCGTCCTTACCATTGACGATTTGCAGTGGCTTCCATTTCAGCAGCATACTTTTCTCCTCCCCCTGAGTAGGTTTGCCCTTCCAGTCGCTTTGCCAGTGGGCTTTTATGACATGGGGGCGAAGACGCTGATGTGGCATGGAGAGGCTGTCCCTTGATGACTGGCTTCCGGCGCTCGCGGTGCCTGCCTGAGCGCCGAAGCGGCCCGGACACCCGCAAAAATTTGCACGGGTTTATCCGGAGGAATGAAGCGCTGATGCTTTCCGACGCGTCTGGGTTCGGGTCTCACAGGTTTCCCTGTTTCCCCACTCGCTATTCTCCGAGCAAAGCCAGAACAGCACCGGCAGTACGGCGTGCCAGAATCCACGGTTCCCCTTCTCCTGCTTACTGATGGCCGTGGAGACAGAAGCTTCAAGGGTGAACAATGCGCCCATCGTTACTGGATCGCTTCTGCGCCAGCGGCAACATTAAAAATAGCGTTGGGCAGCGTGAACCCCTGCAACTTCAGTAATTCAAGAGGACCACTGCCAAGTTCGCTACGCATCACAAACTTCAGAGGATTGCCATCCGAGGTGATCCATACCAGTTGCGTCCGGCTGGCATCAAGAGGAGTGAGCAGGGCTTTGTCCAGCAGGCGAATGAAGCCCCAGTTACCCTGGTTATTGGCGTAGAGTTGCATACCACTGTTTACACTACGCCAGCTCAACGATACGCCTGGATAGTAGCTATTCCCCGGCCAGGTGAAGCTTTGCCAGCTTTCCATCTGATTGAAGTAGTCCAGGTTCTGCTCATCGAGGGTCAGTTGTACTCTGGCAACATCCTTTGAAGGACGCGCCATCAGTTCGAAGTGAATACCTGCATCGCCCTGAGAGAACACGATATCAGACAGCTCTGCCAGCTGATTAATCGCCCGCAGGAAATCCGGACTGACAACCATCCCCTGACTTGCGGAAGGGTCAACGACCCAGCGATTTCCCTCCTGGTGGAGGATCCCGCCAAGATTAGTTTTCAGGAAGGTAGTGATTCGACCCGAGTCGCTACGCAGGAACTGAGCCAGTAACGGCAAGGAGGCATCGCTGCCGGTAGCCTTAAACGGATACCGCCCCGCAAAGGCCTTATTCCACTGTTCGACAATGGTCGATTGCCAGCGGGTATTGAGACTACCCGCTGCCGGGGCAAGGACCTGCCGCCAGGCCAGATCCAGCGGTTGCACAAACAACGACTGACCAAATCCGTTCCACTCCTGCCCCAGGCTTGCCGCAACCAGACTGCCATAATCGCGGGTGTCCGTCAGGTCGATGGCTTTACCCTGGAATACAGTCTGTGCCAGCATCTGCGACATCGCTTGCGGATCCGGGGCGCTGGTGACCTGCTGAAGCTTCAGCCGCACCTGGGTAACGCGGGCCAGCCAGGACTGGAAACTGAGGTTACCGTTGCTACCAGTGCCCTCTTTACCTTCCATGAATCCCGTCAGTGGTCCAAAAACGTCCTCCAGTGGACCTTTCGGCCCCTGCGCCTGCTCAATGAACTGTCGGGTATATTTTTTCCGACCAACCAGTTTTTTCGCTGAATCCACTATCGAATCAGCCAGTGCCTCACCCTTCTCTCCTGTTTTTCCCTGCCAGGCCAGCGTATTCATTAAGGCCACAAGCGGAGACTGACGGACATCGCCGATCAGACTGAGCTGGGCAATTGCTTCAGAAAGAGACGTGGCTTCCTGCCACTGAATGCTGTTGACCATGTTCAGCCAGGCATTACCAAAATCGGTAAAATACCGTTCTGTCAGGCGGGCCTTCAGCGCCTCCGGGGAGATATCACTTCCTGCCTGGTGCGTTTTATCCGTCAGGACCCAGTCGATTTCATCACGTCGTGTCTTAACGACCTCGTTAATTGCATCCTGTACCTGCTCTTCCCAGGCCTGGCGCGTAAACATTCCTGGGACGATTTCGTCAGTGCTGAATACCGTTGAAGCATCGGTATCACCGGTCATATCAGCAAGTGTTAAATCAGGCCAGTTACTGGCCACGCGCTTAAGCATGTCCTGGTACAGTCCGGCCTCAGCGTTCCGCTGGCCAATCTGCTTGAGCAGGATCTGACGGACCGTACTGATTAATTCAGCGTCAGGCTTAATTTTCCACTCCGGATGTGTCGGGAGGTTCTGCGCATAAAAACCCAGTAATTTAGGGGCAATTTCCTGCCATGTCCCATCCGGCACATTCTGGCGTTTCGGCCAGGTTATTAGTACATTTTTCGCCAACCATCCTTCATCGGCTTTGTCCGGTCTGGCCATCATCAGGTAAGCTTTCAGGACATCGTAGGTCCGTTGCGTTCCCTGCATCCTGGCGTCACTGGCCGGAGGAAGTTGCACAAAGGTATTCAGTTGTTGTTTCAGATGTTCTGCAGTGGCATCCCTCATCAGCTGTGCGTTGTTTTTCGCATACAGGGGCCAGAGTGCGGCCAGCGTGTCGCTGTCCTGATTAAGACCAAAGTGGGTGTACCACGGAGCGCCGGTCGCCTCACGATGTTGCAGACGGGCAATGGCTTGCTGGAGTACGAGCTGGTTGTGCAGGCGTTCAGCCAGGGATTTTGCGGTATCCGCTGCCTGCCTGGCCGTCTCCTGCGCCTGATAAATCTGGGTACGGTTAACGACGAGGGACAGCAGTGTACCGGCCCCCCACAGGACAATCAGGGAAAGCAGAATTAACCGCAGCATCTTCAGCCAGTTGAAGCCCAGCTTCCTGCCGCTGACGGCATCACAGTCATCAATGACGGCTTTCCATGTCGGTGTGTCGAGGCGCGTGTTCGGTACCGTTCCGGCAACGGCCAGTTCAGGGCTGAACATGACACCGCGTAAACGCCAGGCCGCAGATCCCTGCATCAACCCACTGAGCAAAACAGTCAGACTGGCTTTCAGTTCGTATTGCAGACGGGAAGATAACTGAAGCAGGCAGTTATGAGCCGGATTATTCAGTATCTGTGCCATACCGGCTTTTTGCAGGCGCTGAGACAGCGTAGTCAATGCCTTATCCGCCTCTTTTATAGTGCCTTCCGGCCCGAAAATAACCCCTGTTGCAACTGTTTCCTGTCCCTGCTGAGCGCCGTTGGCGTTATCAGTCAGCCACAGCCAGACGGGCGCCTGCCAGCCTAACAGGTGGTCGGCTTTCTGGCGGCAACGCAAGAAGGCATCCCGTTCGCTATCCGTCGGGAGGGCTGAAGTACTCGTCACCTGAATGATGCCATCAACCGGTTGCCCGGATCGCAAGCGTTTCAGTTTTGCAAGAAAGATCTCATCCGGGAGTGACTGCGCATCACCGCCATAAATCAGCACATTGCCGTCGCCTTCCTGCCAGAGGTCATGACACAGGCCCGGGGCCACTTTCTGGACGTCGTCCGGATTACCCATCACCAGCAGTAGACGCACCTTACGCTGCCAGCGGCGCCCATAGCGAAAGCGCAGGTGCTCGGACACCGCCTCTTCGCTGAAGACAGGTTGTTCGTCGTCTTCTTCACTGAGAATGGTGTTCGTCACCGGAGTGATACTCTCAGCCTTTTTCTGGCCCCACTGGAAATACAACCCGGATTTACCGGCGAAGTCGAAAGCCTTCTCTGTCAGCCAGCCGAGTAAAAACAACGCGGCAACCAGTATGGCGCAGAATGTGAGTATGCGCTGGCCGTCATAGGGACCGAATCCCGTGGCCGAAGCTACGTATTCCGGAAAGGCATATAACAAAAATGCCACGATGACCGTCATAAAAAAAGCGACAGTGACAACGGAGCCGATGAGTGTTTTGACTTTTACCTTAGTCATTCTTAGGCGTTTCCTTGCGAACTTCTTCTTTGGTGATGACAGCGATCCAGATGTCGTCCTTATCAACGGCGGGTTGTGCGGCGATAACTTGGGGGCCCCGTTGTTCAACGTCAGCATTAGCAAGCGTGATGGCCAGCCATGGAGCAGCATGGCCGGTATATCCCAGCACGGGATCGATACTGGAATTGTCTTCTGAAAGACTAAATTCCACTTCGCTCTCTTCGCAGGCATTATTCCAGCCGCTGCCCGACGTCAATGTGGGACCGGAGATCCAGCTTCCTTTGAGTTCATTGGGCAGGGTCTTCGACCAGAGCAGCGCCCGGGTGAGCGTCTTTGTGAGCGTTGTTTCTGTTCCCCTTTCGGGGCGATGGAGGCGGAGCGCATCCGGCCAGGCATTGGCTTTGCGGTTGCTCAATACCACCATTGATACAGCATCAGCATCTTCTTCCCGGGGAGACGCCGGTAACGACAGCGTGATGGCAACCAGAATGCCCGGGGTGTCCCATCGCTTGTCCAGCCAGGCATCAAACGCCCCCAGCCCTTTTCCGGCCATCAGGCGAAAAATCCTGCCCGTCTTGAGTGAGAGCTCGGCTTTAAGCTGCTCTTCAATCAGGGGATACAGATCGTTATCACAGTCCAGCATCAGCCAGCATGGCAGCTCGGGCGGAAGCGGCTTAACTATCCCCTCTACACGCGTGGTCAGTTTATTAACCACTGCTTTCAGGGCCTTCGTTAAATCTGTCTGATATTCTGGTAATGCCGCGTATCTGACCGGTTTGTCACATCCTCGTGGGCAAGAGAAGTCGATAACCGGAGCTGCGACTTTCATTGCCTTCAGCAGGTCATCGGCTTTGTTTCCAACCGGAGCATGGATGTGCGTACCGAGGATCCAGGCGCAGCGCTGACCGCGCAGAATTTCACTGTCAATAAGCGCTTCTCGCTCGACATTACGGGACTCGGCCCCCACCTGTTCGGCTTTGTAGGCAAACCGGCGTAAGCCGAAAATAAGCCCCCAGGTGCAAAACGGGAGGCCCAGAGCGGTGAACCAGAAGACAAATCCGGTTCGCTCTGACGTCCAGCACCATAGCGTGAGCGCTATGCCCACCAGCATGACAAACGCGAGGAATAGCAGCCAACGACCGGTGCCGGGACGCGCTACCTTAGGAGCCTTTTCAGGGATGGCATCCAGCCAGACGGGCATAATCAGGCAACCTTTGCAGCGGCAAATGAACTGATCAATGTGCAACCACAGGCACATTTGTGACCGTGAAAGGCAACCGGGATACCATGATCAAGATAATCAGAATTGCCTTCTATGATAGTTGTAGGGCCATGTCCCGGAACCGGGCAGGACACTTTGTCGCCTTTACGGGCAACACCGATACCACCGAATTTCATCGTTTCTGAGGCGGTCAGTACTGAACCACCGTGGGTAGTTTTATCGCCTTTGCGGATAATCTGAAGCATTAATAAGGACCTCTGCGAGTTAATAATTATCATTAGGTTAAAGTAACTAGTCCCCAGACATATTAATTCTGAATCTGTTCCAGTAAGTCATTTAACTCATTCACTCTTGAAATATTCATGTCCATACAGCATACGCTGAACATTGGCGAACCGATTATAAATCCTTGAATATCACACCAATTTTCACGTGAAGCAATCCAGTTTTTTTGTGCTGTCTCGAATTTACTTGTAATGTCAGGTATTCCACGCGCTTTAATGATTTTGTATATTTTCTGGTAAACAATTTTCATGTCTTTCTTTGCGGCGTCTGATGCCTGGTCGGCACAACCCATAACAACAGAGTTATTTATATCTTGATTCATTTTGCGACAATCAGTTTCAATCTTGGAATAGTAGCTTAGTGCAGCATGTGAAATACAAGGGAGTATTAGAAGTAAAGTCAGTATTTTGTTCTTAATCTTCATTTTATTTGAATAATCCAGTGGAGGAACTAGTAATTTAACTTACCTATAAGTGCCTGGTTCTACAATTGAAAAGACCCATTCAGGACTCAATGGCATGTAAATGCTTTTGAATATTTATTCTGTATCATACTCGTCACCATTCCATCGCAAGATATACTTAGGTCCGCAAAAAATATCTTTTAGCCCTTTGTGTGATTTTTTTGATATTCCAATGGATGTACACATATATGTTGCATCTATTGATTTTCCATCATGCATTGTGATTTCGAATGTTAAAGTTGGAGAGTTGTCGAGATTAGACATACAGTCCGATTGATCACAAGTGCCGGGTGGCATTGAACTCAGAAACGTATGCTCGATGATATCTTTTTTACCGTCACCATTTAAATCAGTAGTACCGCGACCTGTTTGCCCATCGACAAAGCCAGAGTTTTTCAGCTTACTTGCCGTTACCAGCATATCAACATCTTTGGTTTGAGAACATTGAGCATATGTTGCCGATGCCATTAAAATTAACATAGCCAAAGAGAGTTTTACGTTTATTTTAATAATTATCAACCGTCTTCATATAGGTTTTAATAAAATCATTTAGTTGCTCTACACCATCACATTAGCATTGGTTTTCTCTCAAATATGTTCGTTGACCCTCCATCGAGTTATATAAGCTGCATCGTTCAGAAAAAGACTTGCGTTGACTATTATAAAACGCCATATCAATTGAATACTCCTTACCAGATTTGGTAATAATTTCTTTAATGGAGTCCTCTGTTTTGTTTGTGCTGGTTTGTATGCAATCGATCATATCCGAATGAGATTGCATTGAGCAATTGCAAACCTGTGGTAATTTTGCAAATGAAATTACTGGCAAGCTCATGGGTAATGCGAATAATATAATCTTCATCCTTTAACCCCAATTTCAGCTAATAATTTTAAGATTTGAAATGCTGAGGCTCTTTGTATGAAAAACCTCTGATTTTTGTAAGAATCTAAAAAGTTTATCCACATGTGAACAATACTAATTATCATTCATTACATTTTCAATTTCTTCTGTTTTTTCTCTAAGTGATGGGTCCGTTTTGCATACGCGAAGAGGGAGTGCCTTGAAGTTGAATATTCTTGTTATTTCTTTTGATTCCTTTGATGCCTCAGATAGTATGCAACCACAACCATATCCGTAACTATTATTTGTGTTAATAAATTCTTTAGAAGGAAAGCCGACTAAATATTCCATTTCCTTTGGTCCTTCTTTTCCTTGGGTTGAAATTGTCCAGTCACCATCTTTATCCGTCAACCAGTAGTTTCCTGGGGTTGGATTTTCTAACCATCCACATCTATTTTCTTTAGCATATAATGACGGGGCGATTAGTAAAACTAGCAAAGCTATTTTTTTGTTCAAGATATCTCTCCTGCATTAAGTTGTTCTAAAAGACTTTCCGCAGAATGTTTGATTTCATCTACCTGAAGCATTGTATTTTTGAATCCATCAAAGCAAAAACCATAGAGCCTGACAATAAATCTGTTTTACTAAATCATTATTGAAATTAATGATTATCAGATTAATAAAGTTCGGGGATAATATCCTGCATAGGCTCCAAATCTAGCGTGGTAGATTTCTCATTTATTTCTTCCCCTGATAGATTAAATGTCTTGAACGTTTCACCACATGAATTGCAACCACCTGCGCCGGATAAAATAATTCTATCATTTTTACATGAGGCTCCGTAGAAGACGAAATTCATCATTTTTATTTTTTCGTCTTTGCTGTTAATGCGTTCTACAAGACCTGTAAACTTTGATAGATCATGGTTTTCCTTACCAAGGACGAAAATTTGCTTGCTGCAAATTGGTATGTCAAGTTTATCCTGGTCACCCTTAAGGTTATTTACACTACAAAATGATTCGATACTGTATTGAATACCACCGCAAGAAGATTTGAAAACAGTAGGAATGTTTGCATTACAAAATGCTGGAATTAGTAGAAGGAAAATGATTTTTTTCATAAATACTCCGGATGATTATCTTCAATAAATTTCGTCATTTCTTCTGAAGTGGCGTGTAAACTTGTTTTACCTAGCTTTTCTTCAGCTAAGAAGACTTCATATTTTTCCATGATCATTTTTTTATTTGCAGTTGGTTGACCATGTGGTGAACCAGGTAAACTGGCCCACTCAATACGACATAAATGTATTGCTTCGCTAATCTTGTCCTGCATTACTGCGTCTAATGCTTTTCGACCTGCAATGAGCGCTATACAACCGAGGTCTTGATTACTCTGACTGAAATCTGAGAAAGAATATCTACGTTGCAGATTTCTCCATGTCCCGTATAAAAATTGATAAGCTCCAGTCGCAGTCGAAACAACACCATTAGCTTCATGTCTGGTATTGGGGTGTTTACTAAAATCTGTAAATTTTGCACCAGTAAACATCGTTCTGTATCCGTCTTCCTGAATGGTCCCCTCACCAATGCGGATCATTCGTAGAAATGCACGTAAACGAAGTATTCTAATATTTACATTAGTCTGAATTAGAGAGGCTAAAAATTTTAAGGGGTGCATATGCCACAATGAAGGCCCTAGTTTTTCGGATGTAACATCCTGCATCCATGCCATTTTATCGATAAAATCTTCGCTATATTTCTTCCACTCCGGGGCATCTTTTTTCAGCGCATTGAGGAATGGTTGCCAGATAGCATCGCCTTTTTTGAAGTACCAGTCGCTTGGATGTTTTACAATTGTTTTCTGAATAACGTCACGATAGTCGGGATTGTGAAGTGCTCTCCAGTACTCCATTGGAGAATAGCGGTCGCTTCCGCTGTCAATTTTATCCAGCAGGCGCTGATAATTATGCTTCACGAGAGCATGACTGGTTCGTGTATCATCTATCGCGGCCTGGTAGAGCGAATCGATGAGGTTACGGAAGAATCCAGTGGGCTGGTTTTTTCCATCCAGGTAATCAAAGCTGGCTGGTTCTGCGGTTTCAGTTCTGAAGCCCAGCTTTGCCAGATCATACTGCGACAAAAGTTGAGGTTCCGCCTGGCCTTTAGGGACGTAAGCATTTTCTGGTCGCAGCTGCCAGTATTCCTGTTTGGTCGACTTATCGACTTCTGTTTGCACCTGACGCAGTGGAAGGATCCCCGCCCTGGTTGTTACCTTTGTATCCTTTGTGAATGTTCCTGTTGCAACATCTTTTTTGTACAACGCTAGGCCCGGAGCGTACTTCAGCCAGAGTGGGTTCTTTTCTCCCACCTGCTCAGGGTTGGTCAGGAACGTTTCCAGGTTATTATCCATACTCGTGCATTCGATATGTACCTGGTACCGCGCTTCATATCCGCCGTCCTTAGGTGCCTGATAATATCCCATATGACCAATAGGGTCACCTGCACTGATAGCAAAGGGAGTCGGACATACAACCTGGTCAAATTTCATCGCTTCTTTTGCTGGCGGCATGAGTTTCTGCCACCAGGAAGGCTGTACCACCCCATCTGTGCCAGGTGACAGGTTGTTTTTGTCCACAAGCATCCAGTATTGCTGCCCTGGGTTCAGGGATGTTTTCTTACCCTTTTTCAACGCCTGTTCTGAGAGGCTAACAAAGGTAACAAGGCCATACTCTCGCTTATTAAATGCAACGGTATGGAGGCCGCTGTCTGTTTTATCCCACTCAACAATAGATCCTTTTGGGATCGTGCCCTTGCGATAGCTTTCACTGGTACTTTTATTGTTGGTACTGGCGGTCATGACCCATTCTGGATCGTAGGCAGTAAGCGTATCCTGGACTGTCCACTTGGTTTCCGCTGGATTGACACTATAGGCTGAATAGGGAGCCAGGTGCATATACAGGGTATAGAAATGCAGCCCGCTGGATTCCTTCTCCCCCGGTTGAATAAAGTGTTTAACCAGAACAAACGAACCGGAAAAGCTAAGCGGGCCGGATTCCCACCCAAGCGTGAGATAATCCTTGCAGACACGATAAGCAACCACTTCACCGTCAGCCATGCATCGCACAGCCTGCTCACCTTTAAAGGGGACCGGGAAATCCAGTGCTTCGAGAGGCGACTTGCCGCTAAGAGCACACCACGGAGTCGTGGCTTCCGTGATATGGATCCCGCCATGCCACATCCCACTTCGGCCAATCATATACTGCCCGGTGGATTCCCCCCCGATATGAGAGAGGATCTCTTCCTGATTTTTGAACTTATTTCCCCGGTTATTAGAAGGGATCGGCCAGACAATTTTAATTTTTCCTTTTTGGGTAGCCGTGGCGTTCTGCTCTGATGTGGTATTATCGCCATAACGATAAAGTGTATAGGGTATGTTTTGATCACGATATATCTGGGCAGGATAGAACCCCCTTTCCTGGACAAAATCAGATACCCAGTGTGTACCATTAAACATCGCCATATGACCATGCACATGGTGTGGTGCTGCCTGGATTACGACAACATCCCCCACTTGCTGACCAGAAATTGTGAATACACCGCCAGTACACACTGTTGTAGCGCCACCCACAACTTTAAAGTTATTTTCAAGCAGCCATGGGCCATAATTTTTAGCTGATTCAATTCCTGAATTTTTTGCAGATGCCCCTCCAGCGATTAATGCTTTTTTAACATAGCGTGCACATTTTGACTCGCCATATTTAAGCTTTTTATCTATGCCATTTTTAAAATTCTCAGCGTTAATTTTCGCTCTGGCCAGGGCTTGAGTGTTTAAAACACTAACTGCTACATTCTTGTCCAGCATTTATTCTCCCCCCTCTGCTTGTCGAGGACAATAAATACTACTATGAGATATGGGCTTAACAGAATCCATTAACCATTTCCCTTTTTCTTTAACCAGGTTAACGGCATACAGGGATACACCCTTACCATATCCTAATGTTAGCTTCACTTGTGCGACCTGGTCATTCTCTGAAACAGTTTCCACATTAATGCTGTCCTTCCATTCTTCACAAATATCCTGAGCATCGACAAAATAATCAGCACCCGATTCATCATTATCCCGCAGACTTCTGAGATGCTCAGTTGTAGATTCAAAAATAGCTTTTTGAGTTAGTTTATCAGCTGATTCCATATCAGGCATTTCAGACGCAACAAGGTAATCATGATAAAAATTTGCAACAATTTCCCGAGGCATTGAACTATCGTCTGCTGAAGCTGAGGCTATACTGGCCACGCAGAATAAGCAGCAAGCAAAAATAATCTTCTTCAACATGAACGTCTCTCCGTAGATATGTTGGTATTTGTATAAGTAGTCGAGGTGAGAAATTTAGAAAATGACCACGTTCTTATTGTTCCGTTACGCTGGTGATTTTCCACTTCCTATCAATTTTTTCTAGCACAACATTAAATGTAACTTTAGGCTCGGAACCTGCTCCTAAAATAACGTTGACTGAAGAGTCATTCTCTTTCTGATATACATCAAAGGTACTTATACTTGCTTTCCATGAAGGATAAACATCTTGTGATTTTGTAAAATAATCAACATCAGTATCAACCCAAGCACCATGCCAGTTACAAATATAACGCCCTTTAAACTGCTTGCATTCGCGCTTTTGTGAACATTTTCCTTCGAGTTCTTCTGCCGACACTGAATCATCAGAATCATAATTACACATCATTGAGTCGTTAATGCTTTTCATTAACTCATCAGAAACATATTGGCTGAGAAATCGACTGTTGTCCGATGATTCTTCTTTCAAATATGACTTATAAAAATTGTACACGATGCTTTCTGGGCTTGTTTGCTCGGATGCCTGTGTAAAATTTGATAAACAAAGCAAAAATGCAAATAAAAAAAAACATTACGCATATGAGGAATTAATGGATCCATCATCAGCCCTTAGTCATTGAAAGATTTGCTGCTGATTTTGCTTTCCTGAGTGATATCCGTCAGGCTGAAATTGGGTGTTTCGTTGGGGAGATTTGCGCCCGATCCTGGTACCAGATAGTCAGACGTCTTCATAATGAACTCACCTGATGAGCCATGCTCAACCCCGTTCTTACTCAGCCTCAGGTAAGATCCGCCGCCGTTCAGCGTCAGCGTTTCCGGGGTGCTGATAATAATTTCGTCTTCACTACTGGTCACCGTCAGTTGCTTTTCAGAAAACAGCCCCATCGTGTTGTGCTGCGCCTGAATATCAATATCCCCCTGATTGGCGACAACCTTCGCCCCCTCTTTATGCGCAAACATACCCAGGGCTTTTTCAACCGTTACAGAAACATTTTTCATCGCACCGATATCAAGATGCTGACCGGCATTGATCATGGTATTGCGGGTACTGCTGAGCTGAAGGTGTTCACCTGAGGTCAGTGCCACTCCCTGCGGCGCGCTCGCCAGCAGCACCGCCGACTGGAGATCCCTGATTTTGTCGGTCACAAAATTTATCTGGGTATTGATGTCGCAGATCAGGGTCCCGGCCGCTTCGGCGGCGCTGTTCAGGGCCTGCATCTGGCTGTTGGCCTGGTTTATCTGGTTGATGGCAGGGGCCATTTCAAGCACAGGCCCCTGTGCTTTTGCCTGTTCATCCGCCGTCAGGTAGAGGCCTTTGGCTGCGCGGACCGCGCCAAACTCATCCGTTCGCAGCTCAAAACCAGCGCCGCGCTGCTCACGCTGTGCGTTAACCAGATGGCCCATATTGAGCTGGCTTTTGCCGTATTCGGTGGCGAGCTTGATATGCTCTTCCTGGCGCTTGTCCTCCATCCGCAGCTTATTGTTCGCCGGCGTGCGCCACACGTTACGTGTATGATTCTCGCTGGTAACATGGTCCGGATGCTCTGAATCATGCAGGGCATAAGCGATGTAGGGACGATCCGGGTCTCCACCGTCAAATACGACGGCCACTTCCGTTCCGTCGAGAAGCGGTGAGTGGAAGCCGTATGTATCACCGGCATACGGTTTCGCCAGCCGCAGCCACAGATACGCATAGCCCTGTTCGGTACTGTTGCGGTCAAAGTCCAGTTTCACCCGGTAGCGGCCTTCCTGGTCGAGCCAGGAACAGGTGTCGCCTTTCTGCGTGCTCTCGACCCGGGCAGGTAGTGAACCAGCTATCACCGGGCGACTGAGCAGCGCCGGACGATAACAGACGGTTTCGCTGTAGGGGATGCCCTCAAACGTCAGCGTAAAGCTACTTTTGCGTGAACCGCTGGTGCGTACCGTGGTGATGACGATACCTTCTTTTACGGCATCGGGTAACGTGCCGTCCGTTTCCAGTACCTTACCCGGCGCCAGATGAGGGCTGGAGGAATGCCCGCTGACGTGATATTGCGCGTTCAGAATACGTTCGTGACGCAGACGGGCAAAGTATGCCCCGGACTCTGTACTTTCCGTATCACCTGCTGTCAGGAAGGGTTCCGCGTAATGGTACGTTTCCCCGGTGGTGATCCCTTCCCTGCTGAAAATGCTTTCGGCACTGTCCTGCGGCGTCAGCGCTTCCCGGTAGTTGTAGTCCCGGGTGGTCACACTCCCGCTCACCACCTTATATGCGGTCTGAATATCCCAGATGCTCTCCTGTCCGCTGTCACTCATCCCGGCCTGGTTGCGCAGTGGCAGCGTGACACCGAACTCATACTGCTGCTGACTGTCCTGAAAAATCACCACGTCCTGTTCAAGTCGGCTGTCCATTTCATAGCGCCAGTAAATACCCACCTCCGCCAGCAGGCGCTGAATAAACTCAAGATCGGTCTCCCGCCACTGGGTGATGAGTTCCCGGGATGGATATTCGCGGGAGAGCCGGAACTCGAAATCAGGCCCTTCCAGACCGTGTTTACGCAGTACCTTTTCCACGACTTCAGTGACTGACTGATTGAGATAGATTTCGCTCCCTTTCGTATAGTCCAGAAGGGCGATGCGGGGAACGATCGTCATAGCATAACGGGTATCGTCATTTGACGTGGACACACGGCGAAACGACTCCACCACGCCGAAAACCGTCCGGACCGGCAGCGCCGGGGTGCCGTCAAATCGCGGGGTCAGGAAAGTGAATGATGCGGGTTTCAGCAGTAATGCGTCGCAGGCAATATCCGCAGAGGAGCAGGTGACCGCCACGTCATACCGCCAGGGCTGACTGAGGGATTCCACCACGCTGTAACGCAACACATCCAGGAAATCGCTGCATTCATGCACATCAACCCGATAACGTGACTGGCCGATCAGTTTTTCTGTTGGACTGAGCCTTTTATTAATCTGTGTTCCACTCATTACAGTACTCCTTCTGCCTGACCGCCAAATACCAGCACTTTGGGGAAATTTATATACTTCTCAGCCCACAAGGACGGAGGCGAGATACTTTTTCCATAGCCGCCATCGCATCTTTCTGCGCAGTCCGGATATAAACCCTTCGCTCTGTGATAATATATTCACCGAAATATTCCTTATCCGAGATAAAAAGCTCTGTTGCTTTACCATTTCTGATTCGAAAGCCATCTTTATGGGTAGCGGCATCTAATTACCAATACAATCTTGCCATGAAAATGTATGATCAACTACTTCACTGGACATATCGATAATGATAGATAATTTTTTGCAAAAATCTTATTTAAATTCCGTAAATAACCCTTCCAATTCTGTAAGGTTAATTATTTTACCGAAAATCACTCCACACATTAAAATATAATTCACACTCATTTTCTTTCACTACAAGAGAATAATCACTTTCCTCAACACGGGTTTCTTTCTGCATATCTTTCTGGCATTCGACAATTATATTGTCGCAGATTTACCCAAGAAAATTTATTGCCCAGCCATGTTATTACAGTATTATTAGTATTTGTTCTCGTTTGTTACGACTGATAGTTTGATGGGGTTCCTAATATTTAACTGGCCTTATTACATAATCAACCAGCACAATTAACATCTGTTAATTTTATTGAATCATCAAACACTTTCTTAAAATTATAAAAACAACTAAACTCTGATGAATTTTCAGACACGGGAATTATCGCCAATATATTTTCAAAAATAACAATGTTAGTTTCTTGGTTTTTCATGATTTTAAAAGAATAGGTTGTATTTTTTTTGATGTATACCATAGAATTATTTTGATCTTCTCCTGAAGCGGAAAGTATTTTCTCTTTCACAAAACTCAAAAAGAAAAACCTTGAGTCACCTCCATTAAATAAAATATTTATATCGTTTAAGAAAATATCTTTTCTTTTATTTAACCCCTGGTATTGTTCAGGAGGAGATACATCATAATTGGAATGCATATCAGGGATAATCTTATAATCAACAAGAGATATATAGTCATCCTTACTAACGCTACCAGAAGAGAAAGTTACGACAAAACGATTGAAATACTCAAGCATTGAGTTATCTCTTGCATTGGCGTAACTCATAAAAAACAACAATAAAAGAAAAACAAATGTATTAATGTGAATCTTCATACGTTGGGGTAACTCCATTGATATCATAAACATGCAAATCAAAGTCTTCTTTTGGCACAACGTACCCTTTTGGTTTCATTATATACCTTGTACTGGACAATGCGTTAGCCCTTATTGATATACAATTTGCCGTTCCTATTCTACCCCCTCCCTGATTCCCTCCAAGGATTAATATACTTCCTTGAGAATTTTTGCCATAAACAAACCCAACATGACTATAATTCATCACAGCTATAGCTCCATAGAAAGGTTTATCTACTTCTTCTCCATTTTTCCAAGCACCAGCATTCCATGAATATGCTAACGCACTGCGTGTAACTAATTCAGCATAACCGGCCTGAATCATGATCCAGTTTACAAATGATGAACACCATGAAACTGAATGATCACTACCAGCAACATTAGTCGTTTGGTGATATTGTTTTATTTGATTATCGAGTTCTGGATCAGTCTCTATCAAGTCTTTAAATTTTTTATATTCATTGATAGCAACAGACATCCACAACGGACCGTGTGATACCGACTGCAAAGTCGACAAAAAAATTACCGGATGAAAATGCCACACCGCCTCATCCTTATCAAACGGCGGCACCTTACTCATCCACTCCAGGTCCGCCTGCCATTTCTCGCAGTATTTCACTTCCAGCGAGTCCAGATCCTTATAAAATCCTTCCCAGCGCCCTGTCGCACGGCCCCCATACCACTCGCTTTGTTGCTTTACTATTAACCGGTTGACCACATTCTTCACCAGCGGATCCCGTACTGCCAGCGCCTGCCTGATTTCTTCTGCCGTCACTTTCCCGTCGCGGTTGCTGTCCATCTCCGCCATCAGGTCACGATAAAACTGTGGTACCAGACCGTACTGATATCCCGCGCCCTGTTCAGCCCTTCGGCTTATCGCCCCAAACGCCTGGGGGATCTAGGGCTGTTCATCACATCATCACCGCTATCTTCCTCCAGCGCCCGGAACCCAAGTAACCCATTGATAAAGAATCTATGAGAGTCTCCTGCATTGATTCAGCTTGTTGTTCGACCCTGAACTTTCATGCGGTAGATAAAAATCATACACCATACTTAACGCGCAAAAATTTCTTTATTTTCTCCGCATTATCCAATGGGAAGTTTTGAATGTTTCCGTTACTTTTGATTTGATAACCAGATAATTGAGAGTCTTTTTCCCCATCCAAATTCTTTATATACCCTCGCCCTTCGTCATGTTTATATGATTTAACCTCATAATAATACGGATATTCGACACCATTGCCTTCATAATTTACATGCCATCGAAGAAGAACAACAACATTTCTATACCCATTTATTTGCATAAAGAAAATGGTAATTAATTCCACCGGGGCATCAGAGTAATAGAAGGTATCGACTTTAGAGTTATATAACTTACCATTATTAATACGGCTTAGATAAAAATATATATCCCTTTTATCAGGCGTATATTGAAAACAAATAAATCCATTAGTAAAAGAGTTATCTTCAAATGGTCCCTGAACAAGGGCGTTAGGGTTATCACCGCACGCATAAATCATGCTTGAAAAGAAGAGTAACACAAGAACCAACATTCTTGTAATGCTATTTTTCATTTTATCCTCAACAGAAAATTTCATTTTCTATTAACTTTGCTTCGCCATCTCTACGTAGCCCAAGCCCTCGCTGATGGGGCCATAAACGCTTCATACTTCTCAAACGCTCAGGAATTTTTTTTATATTACCCTGCTCTAAATCATCACGAATCTCTCTCATTTCACGACGTCTATCTATTAGATCTCCTGGCTTAGGAAGTGCTAATGATGGTCCACGATTATATACTAATGATAGTATGGCTCCGGCACTGTCTGGAGGAAGAATTATTGCCTGGGGATAAATATCAACAACGATCTGACAATATCGCTCTTTTAATACCATGGCCATGTCTAATGCTTTATCTTTTTCGATTGTAATGTCAAACAACTCATGGACAATTGCTCGAGCCTCGTTACCTTTCTTACCAATTGCAGAAAGTAATCTTTCAACCTGTGAATTAGAGTAATACTCAGATAGCAATGCCCTTGCCGATGAAGTAGTTTGCTGCCCCAAATCATATCCATATCCGACAGTGACGCCACTTGATTGGTCTCCTTCTGGGACATATGGTTTAGGCATATATGCCTCCCAGGATAATATGAATTCTGCTGATTTCTTTGAAATTCTATAAACACCTAAAGTTGTTTGGAATTCAATCACATCTGTAAATTTATCAATAATAGCATCTAAAAACACCACCGGATGAAAATGCCACACCGCCTCATCCTTATCAAACAGCGGCACCTTGCTCATCCACTCCAGGTCTGCCTGCCATTTCTCACAGTATTTCACTTCAATCGAATCCAGATCCTTATAAAACCCTTCCCAGCGCCCTGTCGAGCGGCCCCCATACCACTCGCTGTGATGCTTTACTATTAACCGGTTAACCACATTCTTCACCAGCGGATCCCGCACTGCCAGCGCCTGCCTGATTTCTTCTGCCGTCACTTTCCCGTCGCGGTTGCTGTCCATCTCCGCCATCAGGTCACGATAAAACTGTGGTACCAGACCGTACTGATATCCCGCGCCCTGTTCAGCCGTTCGGCTTATCGCCCCAAACGCCTGGGGGATCCAGCTCTCATAAGGGCTGTTCATCACATCGCCCCCGCTGCTTTCCTCCAGCGCCTGAAACCCAAGTTTCTCTAAATCGTACTGGTTAACTTCCTCAACATCATTTTGTGGTAACCAGCCACTGCCGCTGACTTTATACCACCATTTTTGTGACTCATCCGAGACGGGCGTTGCCGCTCCCCGGGAGAGCTGGCACTGCGCGCCCAGCCTCGCCGATGTCGGGGTAAATACCGGCTGTCCCGCGGCATCCTGTCGGGTAAACAGGGATTTTCCCTTTGGCGCCAGCACTGACCTTTTTTCACCCTTCACACACGCCGGATTGGCTAAAAATCCGGGCATTCTGCTGTCCGTACTCAACACTTCCAGATGGACAAACCATTCCCTGTCCACAAGCTGATTCCCCTCACCCGGCGACTCCATACAGCCCATAAACCCGACGGGCGTTCCGGCGCTGACCTTCCATTCCTCCGTTCCTTCCGTCAGTTCCACGGCGTCAAAAGCACCTTTTTGTTTTGCCTTCTGCATCCATTCCGGCATCAGCCCCTGAATTTCACCATCCGGCTCCACCAGCACCGGATCCAGCGTGACCCAGTACTGTTCTTTGCCCGGAACGCTATCTTTCAGCAAACGGACCAGACCAAAGGTTGTCAGTGTCGCGTTTCCGTTCTTCGTGACATAAAAACGCCCCGTCCGGGAAGAGACAAAACGGTCGCCTGCGCTCAGACTCTTTTTCGTTTTTGCCGGAGCAGGATATGTCCCGGCCTCACCGTTGTCTGGCTCCCCCTCCGGTAACCCGTATTGTCCGTTTTTATACTGGCGTAACAGTATGCCACTGTGACCATCCCTGACTTTATAGCAGGGAGATTTCGGGTAATCAGCGACCGGAGCCAGATGCATATACAGGCTGTAAAACTCCAGCCAGCTCTTTTCCTTTTGCGGGTCAGGCTTGCACTGTGATTTCACCAGCACAAAGCTGCTGCTGTAGCGCAGTTGTTGTCCGCAGTATGGCGCTGTCAGGTATTCATTGTTTATCCGGTACGCCACTACCGTACCGTCTGCCATAAACTGGAGAGGTACCGGTTCTTCAGTATTAACGGCGTCTGGTTTTAGCGCCGAGAAAGGATTAGAGACATCGCTGATATGGATCCCGCCGTGCCACAGGCCATTCGCGCCCAGCAGCCATGTCCCGTGCGCTTCCCCGTCGATAAGCCGCATGACATCGTCCAGTGCGCAAAGTTCTTTACCGTTGGTGTCCCTCAGCGGGTAACTGATTTTCATATGCGTTCCTTACCTTGAAATCCTTCCGCGCCGTCGGGGTGGGACCAGTTCCAGTGTGGTTTTCCTGAAGGTCTCCGTGACACCTTTCAGTGACACCCCGGTACCGGGGATCAGATAGTTCGCCACTTTCAGCACCATCATTCCCTCAGAACCATGCTCGATCCCGTTTTTACTCAGCTTCAGATACGATCCGCCGCCATTCAGCGTCAGTATCTCCGGCGTGCTGATGGAAATCCCGTCCTCGCAGCTGGTTATCGTCACCTGCTGCTTTGCCAGAAGCCCCATCGTGTTGTGCTGCGCCTGAATATCAATATCTCCCTGATTAGCCACCAGCTTCGCCCCCTCTTTATGCACAAACAGACCGAGGGCTTTTTCCACCGTTACCGACAGATTTTTCATCGCACCGAGATCAAGATGCTGACCGGCATTGATCATGGTGTTGCGGATGCTGCTGAGCTGAAGGTGTTCACCTGAGGTCAGTGCCACTCCCTGCGGCGCGCTCGCCAGCAGCACCGCCGACCGGAGGTCCCTGATTTTGTCGGTCACAAAATTTATCTGGGTATTAATGTCGCAGATCAGGGCCCCGGCCGCTTCGGCGGCGCTGTTCAGGGCCTGCATCTGGCTGTTGGCCTGGTTTATCTGGTTGATGGCAGGGGCCATTTCAAGCACAGGCCCCTGTGCTTTTGCCTGTTCATCCGCCGTCAGGTAGAGGCCTTTGGCTGCGCGGACCGCGCCAAACTCATCCGTTCGCAGCTCAAAACCAGCGCCGCGCTGCTCACGCTGTGCGTTAACCAGATGGCCCATATTGAGCTGGCTTTTGCCGTATTCGGTGGCGAGTTTGATATGCTCTTCCTGGCGCTTGTCCTCCATCCGCAGCTTATTGTTCGCCGGCGTGCGCCACACGTTACGTGTATGATTCTCGCTGGTAACATGGTCCGGATGCTCTGAATCATGCAGGGTATAAGCGATGTAGGGACGATCCGGGTCTCCACCGTCAAATACGACGACCACTTCCGTTCCGTCGAGAAGCGGTGAGTGCAAGCCGTAAGTATCACCGGCATACGGTTTCGCCAGCCGCAGCCACAGATACGCATAGCCCTGTTCGGTACTGTTGCGGTCAAAGTCCAGTTTCACACGATAGCGGCCTTCCTGGTCGAGCCAGGAGTACGTATCACCTTTCTGTGTGCTTTCCACCCGGGCAGGCAGCGAGCCGGATATCACCGGGCGACTGAGCAGTGCCGGGCGCCAGCAGACGGTTTCGCTGTAGGGGATACCCTCAAACGTCAGCGTAAAGCTGTTTTTACGTGAACCGCTGGTACGTACCGTGGTGATGACGATACCTTCTTTTACGGCATCGGGTAACGTGCCGTCCGTTTCCAGTACCTTACCCGGCGCCAGATGAGGGCTGGAGGAATGCCCGCTGACGTGATATTGCGCGTTCAGAATACGTTCGTGACGCAGACGGGCAAAGTATGCCCCGGACTCTGTACTTTCCGTATCACCTGCTGTCAGGAAGGGTTCCGCGTAATGGTACGTTTCCCCGGTGGTGATCCCTTCCCTGCTGAAAATGCTTTCGGCACTGTCCTGCGGCGTCAGCGCTTCCCGGTAGTTGTAGTCCCGGGTGGTCACACTCCCGCTCACCACCTTATATGCGGTCTGAATATCCCAGATGCTCTCCTGTCCGCTGTCACTCATCCCGGCCTGGTTGCGCAGTGGCAGCGTGACACCGAACTCATACTGCTGCTGACTGTCCTGAAAAATCACCACGTCCTGTTCAAGTCGGCTGTCCATTTCATAGCGCCAGTAAATACCCACCTCCGCCAGCAGGCGCTGAATAAACTCAAGATCGGTCTCCCGCCACTGGGTGATGAGTTCCCGGGATGGATATTCGCGGGAGAGCCGGAACTCGAAATCAGGCCCTTCCAGACCGTGTTTACGCAGTACCTTTTCCACGACTTCAGTGACTGACTGATTGAGATAGATTTCGCTCCCTTTCGTATAGTCCAGAAGGGCGATACGGGGAACGATCGTCAGCGCGTAACGGGTATCGTCATTTGACGTGGATATCCGGCGAAACGACTCCACCACGCCGAAAACCGTCCGGACCGGCAGCGCCGGGGTGCCGTCAAATCGCGGGGTCAGGAAAGTAAATGATGTGGGTTTCAGCAGTAATGCGTCGCAGGCAATATCCGCAGAGGAGCAGGTGACCGCCACGTCATACCGCCAGGGCTGACTGAGGGACTCCACCGAACGGAAGTTCAGCACATCAAGAAACTCAGTACAGTCATGCACATCAACCCGGTACCGTGATTGCCCTGAAAGCTGTTGCACCACGCTGGTAGCCTGGTTGATCAGGGAATTGCTCATGACGGCTCTCCTTCTGCCTGTGCGTCAAACTCCAGCACAATGCCCTCTTCTTCATCCCAGGTCAGCTGTAGTGAAGACGGCTTTTGTTTTGCCGCCATATGGCTCAATAACTGCTGGCTCAGAACCGGCAGGATCTGCTTATTAAGAAGGCTGTCCACGTTGCGGGCACCGGTATCCGGCAGCAAACACGCCTTCGTTAGCGTGTCGATGAGTCTTTCGTCAATGTGCGTGGAAATGCCGTAGTGGCGTTGCAGACGCGTGCTCACCTGTGCGAGCTTCATGCCGACGATGGTGCGCATGGCATCCATTGCCAGCGGGCGGTATATCACCGTCTGGAAGCGAGCCAGCAGCGCTGGCTGGAAATGATCGCGCAGGATCGGGCGTAACAACTCATGCAGATCGCTCTCAGTAGCTTCTGGTTGCTCTTCCAGCAACTGCATCAGCGGGTCACTTCCCAGGTTGGATGTCATCAGGATCACGGTATTGCGGAAATCAATTTCACGCCCTTCTCCGTCCCGCATAAAGCCCCGGTCAAAGACCTGATAAAACAGGTTCATTACATCCCGATGGGCCTTCTCCACTTCATCGAGCAGCACAACGCTGTAAGGCCGCTTACGGACGGCCTCGGTGAGAATGCCGCCCTGACCATACCCTACATAGCCCGGAGGAGAACCTTTCAACTGCGATACCGTGTGCGGCTCCTGGTATTCAGACAGGTTAATGGTAATGAGCGATTTTTCACCACCATACATAACATCAGCAAGTGCCAGCGCGGTTTCTGTTTTACCTACCCCGCTTGGACCCACCAGTAAAAACACCCCCTGCGCTCCGTTCTCCGGCGTCAGACCAGTTTTTGACGCCCTCAGGCGCTGGGCTATGGCGTTCAGCGCCGCGTCCTGACCAACAACGCGTTTTGACAGGCTGTGCTCAAGACTCAGTAATTCCGTCTGCTCGTCCTTCATTAATGAAGAGAGCGGCACCCCGGTCCAGTCAGCGATGACGGTCGCGACGGTACGGGCGTCCACGTCGAGGCCCAGTAGTGGGTTAGTCTGTTGTATCCCGCGCAGTTGTTGTTGCAGATCAGGGATTTCCGCCTGGCGGGAGATGTCGCTGCGGCAGGCCAGCAGTTGTTCCGTCAGCTTCAGTTCTGCGCCGTACTGCGTTTCCAGTTCATCGAGTTGCAGGATAATGCGGACTTCGTCCCGTTCGATGGCGGCCAGAGGCTCGCGGTGCGCCTCTTTGCCCACCGCGATATCTTCCAGCAGCGCCTGCTTTTCCATCGCCAGCGCGGTGAGCTGCACTTTCAGCCGGGTCAGCGGTTCCGGGATGGTATCCAGGCTCATACGGATACGCGCGGAGGCGGTGTCCAGCAGGTCCACCGCCTTGTCCGGCAACTGGCGGCCTGTGAGATAGCGTCGTGAAAGGGTGACGGCAGCGCGTACTGCCTCATCGGTGATATGCACGCCGTGGTGCTCCGCGTAGCGTGACTTAAGGCCACGCAACATCAGGCAGGCCGTATCATCATCGGGCTCATCAACCTTGACCATCTGGAAGCGGCGCTCCAGGGCTGCGTCGCGTTCGAAGTACTGCTTGTATTCACTCCAGGTTGTGGCCGCGATAGTACGTAGCTCGCCACGCGCCAGCGCCGGTTTCAGCAGGTTAGCCGCATCCGCCCCGCCCGCCTGATTACCCGCCCCGATGATGGTGTGCGCTTCATCAATAAACAGCAGCACCGGTAACGGGGATTGCTGCACCGCTTCGATAATGTTTTTCAGGCGCTGCTCAAATTCGCCCTTCACACCCGCCCCCGCCTGCAAAAGGCCGAGGTCAAGAGTGCGCACGGAGACCGGCTTCAGGCTGTCAGGAACGTTGCCTTCCGCGACTCGCAGCGCCAGCCCCTCGACCAGTGCGGTCTTGCCGACACCCGGTTCACCCACCAGTATCGGGTTGTTCTTGCGGCGTCTTGAGAGAATATCCACCATCTGGCGGATTTCATTGTCGCGCCCGAACACCGGGTCTATTTTTCCGTCGCGGGCGCGGGCGGTGACGTCAAGGGTTAATTTGTCCAGCGCGTTCCGCAGTGCATCACTTAAGCCGTTGTTGCCGGAAACGCCCATATCGCGGGAGAGGTCGTCATTCCGTGTTGAAAGCGACGGGCGCAGACATTCCACCTGCTGCACCTCCAGACGTTCATCCGACTGCGCATCCAGCACAGGATGCAGACGCTCCAGCTGGCTCTGCGCCAGGGTCAGCAGCGGCCACAGCCCATCGCAACGGATGAGTGACGGTTTTTCCACCAGGGCCATCAGCAGGTGCAGGCTGCGTATCTGCTCTTCACCCTCCAGCGAGGCACGCAGCCAGGCCTCTTGCATCAGCGTCTGTATGGCGTCCGACAGCTGCGGGCGGCTACGCACAGAACGGGGAAGCTTATCCATAAAGGTCAGTAAATCCTGCCATATCGCATCCATATCCCACGTATAACGCCGCGCCAGCACCGTCAGGTCGCCCTCGCCCTGCTCCAGCAGTTTCAGCAGCCAGTGCTCCGGCAGGATTTCCGCGTGTGAGCGGGTCTGGCACAGGGAGGCGGCGCCTTCCATCGCGCGGGCGCTGTAAGGGTTAAGACGACGTAACAGGATGGCGGGATTGTCCATGAGATTCTCTCTTTAGCAGTTCGCAGACACGCTACCGCCCGTCGCTGTTTCCTTTTTGATAAGGAGTCCAAAGCGCATCAGGTCAGGCAGGAAGATTGTGTTTTTCTTTGCTCAACGCCCGTGAAACAGACGCTCAGCAAAAAGAGCGGACAGAGAGGCTCTGTCCGCCAGGTTCTTACGCCGTAGTGCGTTCGTTCCAGGAATCGGAATGAATGATGTTGCCGTCTTTGTAGGTCCAGGTGATTTTTTCGTAGCGCAGTTCGATCCGCTCAAGGTGGTTGTGCTTCTCGAAAGAAGGATCTTTGATGTCGTGCATCACTGGATTCACTTTCACCACTTTCACGTTTTCCAGCTTCGTGTTGAAGTACTCCACTTCCTGACCCGCGTCGTTGATCTTGTACCACTTGAATTCAGCAGATTTCAGGGTCTGGCCGGTGGTCACCGCCTTGTACAGATACGGGCTGGAAGAGTCGATTTCTTTGGTGAACAGGAACGGCGTGTGGATACGGGTTCCGGTCAGCTTGCCGGTGTTGTTATCGGTCGGGATGTACAGGTTATGCTCCTGCGCCACCACCTCAATGCTGCCCTCACGATCCTTCACATCCACGGAACCTTTAATGTCCGCGCCACCGTCGTCTTTCAGCCACAGATAAACTGGGATTGCCATGTTTACTTCTCCATCTCTCGAGTTGAAACGTCACCTACATCCTGTGACGCATGTTTTGCGCCTGGCAGACGACAGGCGTCAGCCTGCGGTACCAGACTGATCTCGACACGCCGGTTATGCGCACGGCCATCAGGCGTGTCGTTTGATGCAATCGGTCGACTGTCGCCGTAACCCTGCACGGCAAAGCAACTTTCCGGTACGTCCCCGGTATCACGCATCCAGTTACGGACGGCCTCAGCTCTTTGCAAAGACAAGGTTTGATTTAGCTGAACGCTGCCGGTGTTGTCTGTATGACCGCTGACCACGATCAGCCAGCCTGGTCTGGCTTTAATCCCTACCAGTGCATTAACGAGTATTTTGGTTGAGCCGTCTTTGAGTACCGATTTGCCGGAGTCAAACAGTGACATGCTGTCGAGTCGTACAATTTTCGGTACCGGTTTCGGTTCAGGGGCGGGTGGCGGTGTCCAGGTATCGATAGCCTGCTGCAAGGCCAGCCACAGACGTTGTCCCGGGTAATAACCCAGGCTGTAACGTAAAGGTTCTCCCTGACGCTGCCAGCGTTCAAGCAGGAGCGCATCCTGTTTCAGTGCAGCCAGTGATTCTGCTTTAGGGTGGTAGTGATTCATTGGAATAGCATTCCAGCGCTGTAAATGGGTACTGACATGACGGATAAGATCACGATTATTGAGGGCGGAGATGCCCAACGCCGTAAGAACACACAGCCAGATCAGCAGAACCAGAAGACGGGTACGCTGGCCTCCCTGTACTATCGAGGCAAACGGCGCCAGAAGTGGCAAAACCGCATCCGGGAACAGACTTGTCGATGACTGCCCGGGAGCTCGGGAAAACTGCAAGCAGGTGCGGGAATAGAGCCAACCGGCCCAGACAGACCGAGTCTCTGGATTGACTACTCCGAGACGCATGATCACGGAAAATACACGCACAGGCGGCGTTAGGCCGTCAGGTTTCTCCAGCTCATCAGCCAGCGTATTACGGATAAAGGAAAATGCCTGGCTGACTGTCGGCAGCGCCAGGATATTGTCGTCCGTCTGCTGCCAGTCAATGAATGCCTGCGGCGAATCATTAAACGGACATACCATCGGCTTGTCACCCCGGACGATTATCCATGGCGTTTCAGGCCCGGAAAATTCAGCGCTTAACACAGCCGGCAGTGTGATACCCGTCAGGGATTTAATCTGTTTACACTGCTGGCGGAGCGTTTTCAGTGCGGAACGAAGTACGGCTTCATCCTGATGACGGTCTGGCAGGCAACGGTACATTACCGAGAGCTGACCGACCTGGTGCGGGAACTGCGTCTGTATGCTGCGGACAACGTCAGTTAACCGGCTGACGTCGCCGACCCGTAGCCACCATCCCTGGGCTGTTTTACGTAGAGTGCTTCCCTGAAACAACGCATCCAGCATGTCGCCACACACCAGTACAACGGGGCCCTCGGCGTCGAGTAATGGCAGTTCAGCCGCCGGGAGGTTAGCGTCGGATACGGGCTCCTCATGCCGACAGTTTTTGAACACATACCAGCCTGCCAGAAGAATAATCAGCGCAGTGGACAGGCCGTTAAATACGTTGCCTGTCGGAATGAAATACCACAGCAACCACAGTAACCCGGCTACGGCTGCTAAAGTGTGTAGGGCTACCGAAATGATGACTTTTCTGCGCATTAGCCATGCAGCTCCGGTATTTGTGCTGACAACAGCGCCTGAAGCCACAGATGGCCACCCCACCAGATAACCCCGGTCAGAATGACGGCCAGCACTATCCAGAACCAGACCGAGCGCATCAGACTCCAGCGATGTTTCCCCATCCGGTAAACAACCATCGACAGGCCAGCATCAGGTGGAGAAACTCGCTCAGAAAGAGCTTTCACTACCTCATCCCGCTGTGACTGGCTGACCGCTTTCAGGCTGTATAATCCCTGAAAGCCCAGCGCTATCACCCGGTGATAGCAGGTTAAAACGGCCGGGTTCGGTGAAGGTTGACGCAGAACCTCTGCAATCCGATCCCATAGTGCTTCACCTGCCCGAAGTGAGCCAAAAAAACGGGCCTGAAGCGGTGCTTTACGCCAGACCATCTGGCCTTCATCTACTTTCGGCTCCTCTCCTCCTTCGCTTTTTTCGGGCTTACGGCTCATCACCGTTTCATCCAGCAAGGCACATTGTGCGTAGGAAATATGTTCCACACTGGCATCGTCATAACCGGCACGCTCCAGCGCTTCCCGCACACTTTCAACTTGTTTAACGCATGTGTTGTAAAGCGCAGAGCCATTAAGCGTGATGGCGCCTTTCTTAAGCATGGTGACGGTGAGCCAGGTCTCCGTCATTAGCTGGTCGATATCGATATCCTGTCTCATGAGCGCAATACCGCAAACAGTTCAAGTTCCAAAGCACCAAGTAACTCAGGCACATAGAACATACACACCCCCTGCTCCAGCATTTCATGCGCAGCGTGGCTTTCTATATCAAGTGCGAAATACTGGTTTTCCATGCGTACAGGTAACGCTGCCGGGACCCTGCTCACCGGTATCAACGGGATACCCTTGAGCGCAGCGCCATAGATTTCGCGCACATCATCAGGTGAACCTGCCTGACAGAGTGCAGGAAATTTCTCGGCAACCTGCCAGGCCGGGATATCCGAGCGTACAGAAAGATAGAGATCGGCCTCTTCACGCAGACGGATATCGTGGAGGTTGGCCTTCCAGGTCTGTCCGTCCGGGCGGGACATTTCCAGAGCAATAACCCGAGATGGCAAGCTTGCCTCCAGCAAACCCGTTATCAGGTCAAACAGCGGAGGAAACGCCTTAGCTGGCTCCTCGTGGTCGTAACCCGGTATGGCGTCGAGATCATGGTCCAGGGAAAAGGTCAACATACTGCCTGCCAGACGAGCGAGCTCAGCCCATACCTGTTCAGGTGGACGTGAAGGAAAACGCTCGTATTCTGTTAGCACTGTGGCGTGAGAATTCAGTGCATTCAGCAACCAGAAAAGGGAAACATCGGCGACGGCAAAATCGGCGAGCCTTTCGTTGCTTTCTCGTCGCATCGTCATCAGACGCTGGCGTCGGGAACGTAACTGGCGATTAAGCAACATCAGACGTTCGTGAAGGACCGGGCTTGCTCCAAATGACGCCACTGGAGGAATAAAAGAGGGATCCTGTCGCCACGCATTTTGTCCATCCCGAATCAGTCTTGCGACCGGACACACTTTCCAGGAATCATTGCTTTCATGGGCAAACCGGATGGTGAAATTAAACCGGGCAACTGCCATAGATTCTTCTTCAGAGCCAAAGGCATCCTGCAATGTTATCCACTCTTCACGATAGCGAAGCGGCCGTTCTGAACGGACGCCCTCCTGTTCAACGTTGCTCATACCTGGCTGCATGTGCGGCAATGCAATGACGACAGTTACCGCATCACGACCTGCCAGCTGGCTGGCATCTAACTCACGCGGCGCCGGAGGCAGATCGCTCCTTTGCGCATCAATTAATGAACCATCTTCCAGCCAGAGGCGTAACTGCGTAATCTGGATCAGGCCGGACGAAAGAAGACTGTCATTAAACTCAATCTTTTCCACGCCCCAGGGGAATGGGGATGCCAGCGCTGCTGCACCGGCACTGCGGAAAGACTCCCATTCAGCCTGCT
Organism: Klebsiella sp. w6; assembly: GCF_033100215.1. Classification (NCBI taxonomy): domain Bacteria; kingdom Pseudomonadati; phylum Pseudomonadota; class Gammaproteobacteria; order Enterobacterales; family Enterobacteriaceae; genus Klebsiella; species Klebsiella sp. w6. Next base: position 1,397,036 of record NZ_CP136907.1, on the reverse strand, counting down.
GCTGGAACTGTTGAGGGGACAGTAAAGCCCCCTCGTTCCACAGTGGACGATAAATTTTCATCCCATCCTGCCTTATGCTTTTGCTTTGGGCATCTGAGATACCAGCGACAGATTGACGTCCATCCCCTCGACCTGGAAGTGCGGTACCGCGTACAGCTTCACGCGGAAGAAGCCTGGGTTATCCTCAATATCTTCCACCACCACGCTGGCATCGCGCAGCGGATGGGAGGCCTGCAGCTCGTCGCCAGGGTCGGTCATTTCAGTCACCAGGCTCCGCACCCAGGTGTTCAGCTCCAGTTCCAGCAGCCGTCGGTCCTTGGTGGTGCCGATATTCTCGCGCTGGATCATCTTCAGGTAGTGCGCGATGCGCGACAGCAGGAAGATGTAAGGCAGACGCGCGTTGATGCGGCTGTTGGCGGTGGCGTCGGCGGTATCGTACAGCGCCGGTTTCTGCGCGGAGTTGGCCGAGAAGAAGCAGGCGTAATCGCGATTTTTGTAGTACGACAGCGGGATAAAGCCCAGGCTGGCGAACTCAAACTCCCGCGTTTCCGGGATCATCACCTCGGAAGGGATCTTCACCTGGTTGCCGGTGCCCAGATCGTACAGATGGATGGGCAGATCTTTCACCGCGCCGCCGGCCTGCGGACCGCGGATCTGCACGCACCAGCCGTTATTGACAAAGCTCTTCACCATATTGGAAGCGAAGGAGAACGCCGCGCTGGTCCACAGATACTTTTCGTGGTCCGGACCTTTCACCTGCTCGACATAGTTGAAGCTGCGCACCGGCACGGTGTCCGGACCGTACGGCAGACGACCCAGCACGCGCGGCATCACCAGACCGATGTAGCGGGCATCGTCGGTTTCACGAAACGCCTTCCAGCGAATATATTCCGCGCGATCGAAGTAGTTGCCGATATCCTTAATAGCAGCCACCTCTTCCATGGTCTCTTTGAGAAAGAAGGCCGGGCCGACGGCGCCGATAAACGGCATATGGGCGGCCGCAGAGACGCGGGAGATATTGCGCAGCAGCGCCACATCCTGCGGGCTGGCGTCGAACTCATAGGCCGAGATCACCGAGCCGATCGGCTCGCCGCCGGGAGTGTCATACTCCGCGGTATAGGTGTGCCAGTAGAGTCCGCTCTGGATAAGCTCCGGCGCGTCCTCAAAGTCCTGGCGCAGATCGTCTTTGGCGACGTCAAGGATCTCCGTCTTGACGTTCTGCCGATAGTCGGTGTTGTCCACCAGCTGTTTGAGGCCGCGCCACAGGGATTCGACCTGCTGAAACTCCTGATGGTGCATCACCGCGTCCAGCTGACGGCTTATCTGGAAATCCAGTTCGGCGATATGGTGGTCAATCAGCGTTTTGTCGAGCTTTTCCACCCGCTGACCGGACTGACGGATGCGCTCCATAAACACCTGCATCGCCGCGGTGAGACGTTCCGCCGCTGACGCCTCGGAGAGCGCGGCATCGTCCAGAAAGTCGTTGATATCCCCGAGGCAAGACGCCGGGGCGAGATTAATTTTTTCAAACAGCGAGGCGTAAACGCCCTCGCCCGCCCTATTTTCCTGCAACGTGGTTTGCCCCTGAACAGGGGCGTTTTCTGTGGTAACAGACATTAGCATTTTCCCGGTTAATCCATTAACAGACTTGCCCCGCCATTATTTCGGGGCAAGCGCACTCATTTCGTCGCGTAATTCCTGGGACTGCGCCGGATCTTTCAGGATTGCCTCAAGCTCTTTTCTGAAAGTGGCGTTATCAAGCAGATTGGATTTGAGATCGCGTAATAAATTACGCATCGCCAGCATGGCGCGGAGTTGCGGAATTTGCCGGGCAACCTGCTCCGGTTCAAAATCTTTGATGTCGGTAAAACGCAGTCTGACGTTCTCCTCTTCACCATTGCCGGCCAGCGTATTTGGCACCGAGAGGTTAACTTCCGGGCTAAATTCCGAAAGTACGCTGTTAAAGTTATTTTTATTGACGTTTATTTTTTCTCTTTCCGATAAAGGCCGGTTTTCCTTACCATGACTAAAATCGCCAATGGTAAGCAGCTTCAGCGGCAGTTCGACCTTCTTCTGCGCGCCGCCGGTATGAAGAGATAATTTGAGATTAATGCGCGCCCTGGGGATTTCATTCTGGAACGTATCAGCCACGTTTGTCTTTTCCTTAGTTAATTATCATACGCATTTTCGCCTTATACTTAATTAGGGGCAATGATAAAACAACGCTGAACAAAACAGCAAGCCACCAGCTATTAGTAAAACTACAATACAAATACAGCAACAATTCATATCAATAATGAATGATAATTACATCAATCATTAAAGATAAAAATCGCATAACATTAAAAAATCCCACACCATAAAACTATCATTTAATGATTTAATTAATCAGCACAAATTTGCTTTAAATCAAGATTGATATATTAAGAGCGTCAATATTAATAAATTTATTGATATTGCGGCATGAAGAATTATAACAAAAGATGTATTGACGCATTTACACTAATACTCAGCAAAAAAATGACTTACTTTCACATTTCTACAGCTACCTTCATGATGTAACGGTGTGACGGTATCATCTGTTACCGATGATGTAGACACATGTCTCACAATTCCGCGTACAATGCCCCTTGGCTTAAACAGTCACAAGCCACTACCCCAGTGCAACCTTCTCTGGACGATACAGGAGCCAGGCGTTGATATGAAACAGATCACCCTCAGCGATATGCAGCAGCAGAGCGAAGCGGCAGCCAGTGCCCCGCGCTTGCGTGCCCATCGCAATTTTCATCCCGAACTAAGCGACCCGGTACAGCGCCTCGCCATTGCGATGGAACCCGGCACCTATATCCGTCCGCACCGGCACAGACATACCTTCGAACTTTTGCTGCCCCTGAAAGGCCGCTTTGTGGTACTGAATTTTGATGACAATGGCGTAGTCACCCGCCGGGTGGTGCTGGGTGAAACCTGCACGGCGCTGGAAATGGAAGCCGGTACCTGGCATACGGTGCTCTCGCTCGACCCGGGCGGGATGGTTTTTGAAGTTAAGCAAGGTGCTTATCAGCCGCTTGCCGAAGTTGACACCATGGCCTGGGCGCCTGCCGAAGGCCAACCGGGCACCGCAGAGATGATGGCATGGTATGCCATCGCGCAGCCGGGTGACCGTTTTCTGTCGACGCCACAATAACAACAGCTACACCAAACAGACGCGACTGGCGTCTGTTTGCCCCCCTGCCGACCACGAAGGTCGCCAATTGACTGTCCCTTTCTTCGTACTCCGCTCGTGCTCGCCTTCAACATTCCTGCAAAAAGATTCCTGCCAGAAAGAAATGCTTATATTGAGCAAACTATTTTTCTCTACGAATAAGAGATGATAAGATAACGGGATAAAGTAAATACGCGGCAGCAAAACAATAAAAACAGCCAACTTATCGACATATTATTCTCAATGTGAATGGGTTTTGTTAATCAGGTAAAGGAAGTCAGCGGGAAGAATAAATCCTTGTCATCGATGCTTTTTGCTCACCATGGCGATTTATTTTTTCATCGACGTACAATTCTTATGAATATTACAGAACGGAATATCTGGAAGCTAAATAATTTACCGCCAATGGAGTATTGCTCTCTGGCGCGGGCGCAAAAATTATTAAACTGCGAACTTGAAGACATTCTTCACTGGCATGATATTGGTGCGATCAATCTCTGTCTGAAGCTTAATCCGACGCGGGGAACATTAAAAATAGCCGTCCTTTCTCATCAGGAAAAAGACGTGACCACCGCGCTTAATCCGCTTGCCTCTGCCGAGGAAGTGGAGACTTTCTGGTCACCCCACTCCCATATCCGCAGCATTCTGCGGCTTGATGGCGATATTCCGATTGTGGAAACATTACGCGGAAATACGGTGACGCAGTTTAACGTAAAAGTGTCCGCATCCGGACTCTGGCACCCACACAGTCGGAATTTAATGGCGCTACTGGAGGCGCCTGATGATATTCTTTACGAAAACAGACTCAGCATGATGCTGCCCGACAAACCGTTTGTCTATTGTCATTTCATTCCGGATGAAGACGAATACTCTGCTATATCATTGAACCGCATCTATATCACCAGCCAGGCCATTGAGAAAATATACGCTCACAGTATTAGCGCCCGGCCTATGGACGTGACAAAAAATTCGCTGCTGGAACAAACCAGTTACATCCATCAGGAATTAACCGTCCTGCCGCAAAATGAGGTATTGCTGGAATTTATCCATTACCTTATTCAGTCCCATACCGTATTTAATGAGAAATTACAGAATATGGCCGAGCCAGACAAGACTCAGCTCTTTCATCACGTACTGGAAAGGCTCAAAGAAGAGGGCATGCTCCGGGAGAATACCCTGCCCGATGAGGCCGATATCCTCAGCGAAGCCGATCGTTAGTCCAGGCTCGTCGGCAAGTGACGCAGGTCCTCATACAGGGCCTGGCCGTTTTCCTGCTCAAGCGTTACCGCGATCTCCCGCGCCAGCGCAATGAATTCGCGCGCCGCAGCGCTCTGCCATGCGCCCTGGCGCTGCAGCAAACAGGCCGTGCGCTGCAGCAGCGCGGGCTTAAGCTCAATGGCCACGAGGTCATCATACTGTCCGGCGATCGCCGCTGGCAGCAGCGTCGCAAGCGGCGTGCCGCGAATAACCGTTAGTACGGCGCCGATGGAGTTGGCCTCCATCCGCACGTCAGGTTCAAGCCGATGGCGGCGACAATAGCGGTCGATCTGCTCCCGGGTGGCAAACTCGCTGCTCAGCAGGATCAGGGGCTGCGCGTCGAGAGCCTGTAGCTGCAGGTGGCTCTCATGAGCCAGCGGATGCGCGCGGCTCACCACCAGCGCGAGGGTTTCCGTCAGCAGCGGCTGAACCACAATATCCCGCGAGAGGCTCTCGTCAAAAGCAATTCCCACATCCAGTTCATCCTCCAGAAGCATCGTTTCCATCCGCTCCTGGTTCATCTCCTGGATAAGCAATTTCACTCCGGGGTAGCGTCGATAGTACGCCTCCACCAGCGGCCCCAGCATGTAAGTGGTAAAGGTCGGCGTCATGGCGATGCGGAGTTTACCACGCTGCAGATCTTCTGCGTCGTGCAGGGCGCGCCGCCCCTCCTCAAGATCGCGTAACACGCGGCGGGCATACTCCAGCCAGATCTCTCCGGCATCGGTCAGGCGGGTATAACGACCAGAGCGGTCAAAGAGCTGAACCTCCAGCATCGCTTCCAGCTGGCGGATCTGCTGTGACAGCGCAGGCTGGGAGACATGGAGCGCCGCGGCGGCGCGGGTAAATCCACGATGTTCTGCCACGGCGATAAAGTAGGAAAGATGGCGCAGGAGCATCCGCTTACCTATAAGCAATTCAAATAGGGTTCATCATAAATAAGTCTTTTAACTTATGAAACAAGATACGTACTCTCTACCTACCATCCTCTGCGTTTTTCACCATCAACATCATCTTATGCAGGAGTGACTATGTCCGCTGACGATCGCTATCTCCAGCGCGCATTAGCGCTGGCAAAACAAAATATTGCTGACGGTGGCCGCCCCTTCGGCGCCGTTCTGGTGCGGCATGATGAGATTGTCGCCGAAGCCGTCAATACCTTTCATCTGAACGGTGACCCAACGGCGCATGCCGAACTGAATGCCGTTCGCGATCTTGCCGCCAGACTGGGAAGCGCGGTGCTGCGCGAATGCGTTATCTATGCCAGCGGGCAACCTTGTCCTATGTGCCTGAGCGCACTCTATTTAACCGGCGTGCGGGAAGTATTTTTCGCCAACAGTAATCAGGATGGCGAACCCTTTCAGCTCTCAACCACCGCGATTTATCAGCAGCTGCAGCAGCCGCTGTCCCGGCAGACGCTGCCAATCCACCACTGCCCGCAGCCGGAGGGGCCGGCACTTTATCAGCGCTGGGCGGAACAGCAACCATGACGCCCATGCTGCGACAGAATCTGACGCTGTGTGTCCTGGTACTCATTGGGATAAACATGCGTCCGCTGCTCACCTCGATAGGTCCCTTGCTGCCGGATATCCGCGCCGCCAGCGGGATGAGCTATACCCTGGTCGCGCTCCTCACCGCCCTGCCGGTCATCGCGATGGGCGTGCTGGCGCTGGCCGGCGGCTGGGTCGATCGCACTGTTGGTCAAAACCGCAGCATTGCGCTGAGCCTGCTGATTATCGCGGCGGGTGCCCTGCTGCGGGAAAGCGCCCCACATAGCGGTTTGCTGCTCAGCAGCGCCCTTGCGGGGGGAATTGGCATCGGCATTATCCAGGCCGCCATCCCGGCGGTGATAAAGCGTCTGTTCGCCCGGCGTACGCCGCTGGTGATGGGACTATGGTCGGCGGCGCTGATGGGCGGCGGCGGGTTAGGCGCTGCGTTCACGCCATGGCTGGCGTCACGCAGTACGGTCTGGCACCAGGCGCTGGCCTGGTGGGCGCTCCCTGCCCTGCTGGCCCTGCTCGGCTGGCTGGCAATTTGCCGGCAATTGCCTCGCGCACCGCATCAGACCAGCGCTTCCCCCCGGGTCGCGATTATTGGCCAGCGCCGCGCCTGGACGCTGGGACTCTATTTCGGACTGATCAATGCCGGTTACGCCAGTCTGATCGCCTGGCTGCCGCCCTACTATATCCAGCTTGGCGATAGCGCCCAGTACAGCGGCTCGCTGCTGGCGCTGCTGACCGTTGGGCAAACCGCGGGGGCGCTACTGCTCCCGGCGCTGGCTCGTCAGGATGATCGACGCCAGCTTCTGCTGTTCGCTCTGGCGCTACAGCTCATTGGCTTCTGCGGCTTCATCTGGCTGCCGCAGCACGTCCCAGCGCTGTGGGCCATCGCCTGTGGAGTGGGTCTGGGTGGCGCCTTTCCCCTGTGCCTGGTGCTGGCGCTGGATCACGCTGGACAACCGGCGGTAGCCGGCCGGCTGGTGGCGTTTATGCAGGGTATCGGATTTATCATCGCAGGCCTCTCCCCCTGGCTTTCCGGCCTGTTGCGTAGCCTGAGCGGGAACTACACGCTTGACTGGTCCTGGCATGCGCTCTGCGTCCTGCTACTCATGGCGCTCACACTGCGCTTTATCCCGGCTCACTACCCGGCCGAGTGGCGGCCGCGCGCCTCTGACCAGCATTAAATCGGCGGCGGCGCGTAGCAAAGAAATTGCGCGCGCCCTCGCTGGCCGTCCTCCATTTTGCCCATCGCCAAAATCCGTTTTAACAGCGTCGCTGGCGTGAAATTTATTACCGGGTGAAATTAATGTGTCGCCGAATCACGACACTCCTAAGTAACTAAAAATTAATAAAAAAATGCCCCTTGTTTCCCTCATTTTTTAGGCGTACATTAGCGCCATCTGGAGCACAAAGCGCACAGAATTGCGAGCTGCCGCAACGTGATTTTTCACCTGCGACAGCCCTGGAATAACAGAACAATTAATTCATTTGAACGTCGCACAAGCGCGTGGAGTGATGAATCGTGAAATACTTCTTTATGGGCCTCTCTTTTATGGTCATCGTTTGGGCCGGTACTTTTGCCCTGATGATCTAGACTGCAGCGGTGTCAAAAAAAACGGGAGCCCACTGGCTCCCGTTTTTGTTATGGCGTATTCGCCGAAGCGCTAGCTCGCGGCGGGCAGCAAGCCATCGGCGCGGAACATCGCCTTGATGCCACGGATCGCCTGGCGCGTACGGTCCCGGTTTTCGATCAGCGCGAAGCGGACGTGAGTATCGCCATAGTCGCCAAAGCCTATCCCCGGCGAGACGCAGACCTTCGCTTCATTAAGCAACTTTTTCGCAAACTCCAGCGAGCCCATGGCAGCGTAAGGTTCCGGTATTTTTGCCCAGACGTACATGGACGCTTTCGGACATTCCACCATCCAGCCGGCTTCGTGGAGCCCTTTCACCAGCACATCGCGACGGCGCTTATATTGTTCGGCAATTTCACGCACGCACTGCTGATCGCCCTCAAGGGCAGCGATCGCCGCCACCTGCAGCGGCGTAAACGTGCCATAGTCGTGATAGCTTTTGATGCGAGCGAGGGCATTCACCAGGGTCTTATTGCCGACCATAAAGCCAATGCGCCAGCCGGCCATGTTATAGCTTTTCGACAGGGTAAAGAACTCGACGGCGACATCACGCGCGCCGGGCACCTGCATAATGGAGGGCGCTTTCCAGCCGTCATACACGATATCGGCATAGGCCAGATCGTGGACGACCAGGATGTCATACTGCTTCGCCAGGGCGACGACCTTTTCAAAGAAGTCCAGCTCCACACACTGCGCCGTTGGATTCGAGGGAAAACCAAGGATCATCATCTTCGGCTTCGGGTAACTCTCGCGGATGGCGCGTTCCAGCTCGTTAAAGAAATCCACACCTTCCACCAGCGGCACCGAGCGCACCTGCGCCCCGGCAATCACCGCGCCATAGATATGAATCGGATAGCTGGGGTTTGGCACCAGCACCGTGTCGCCATGATCCAGGGTCGCCAGCATCAGGTGCGCCAGCCCCTCTTTCGAACCAATGGTGACGATCGCTTCCGATTCCGGATCGATGTCAACGTTATAGCGTTCTTCATACCAGCGTGAAATGGCGCGACGCAGGCGCGGGATCCCCCGCGAGGTAGAGTAACCATGGGTATCAGGCCGTTGGGCAACGGTGCAAAGTTTTTCCACGATATGCGGCGGCGTCGCGCCATCGGGATTGCCCATACTGAAATCAATAATATCCTCGCCGCGCCGACGCGCAGCCATTTTCAGTTCAGCAGTAATATTAAAAACGTACGGGGGGAGACGATCGATACGCGTAAAACGGCGTTCAGGACTGGATTCAGCCATAGGTTCCTCTGATTAACGTTAGCGCCCGGACCGTCCGAGCGACGCTGCCGCTGTTGCGGCTCGTTTAGAAAATAACCTGAAAAAAAACATGTTGTCGAGAGGGCCGGTAAAAAATATTCCCTGGCATATAAAACGGGTACCGACGGCGCTAAATACGGCAGTTCATCGCCGGAATATTCCAGAGTTGTATAAGAGTGGTAACACATTGATATCTTTATTAACACAGAATTTTATCGTTAAAAGCCAGGGCTGCCGCTCTCGCGGTGGCCCCCCACCAATCCCCTTTAAAAAGTATGCCTTTTCCTCATTATATTTCTGCGGCTGGTCTTCTGCCGTCAGGTTTTTTATCATGTTCTTTTCTGGCCACTGACGCGGCGCACCCATGCACGAAATTTTTACGATGATGCTGGCGGTCTATGATCGTGCGGCCCTGATGCTTATTTGCCTGTTTTTCCTCATTCGCCTGCGCCTGTTCCGCGAACTGTTGCATAAGTCGGCCCATACGCCGAAAGAGCTGCTGGCCGTGACCGCCATTTTCTCGCTGTTCGCCCTGTTCAGCACCTGGTCCGGCGTCCCGGTGGAAGGCTCGCTGGTAAACGTACGCATTATCGCCGTCATGTCCGGCGGGATCCTGTTTGGTCCGTGGGTAGGGGCAATTGTCGGGGTGATTGCCGGCGTACACCGCTACCTGATTGATATCGATGGCGTCACCGCCGTGCCCTGCTTTATCACCAGCATTGTCGCAGGCCTGCTGTCAGGATTGATTAACCGTAAAGTGGCCCGCGATCAACGGTGGAAAATCGGCATTCTGGCCGGCATGGTGTGTGAGACCCTGACCATGATCCTGGTGGTGGTCTGGGCGCCTTCCCTGAGCCTCGGCCTGGATATCGTCTCTAAAATTGGTATCCCGATGATCCTCGGCAGCGTCTGCATCGGTTTTATCGTGCTGCTGGTACAGAGCGTGGAAGGGGAAAAGGAGGCCAGCGCGGCGCGGCAGGCAAAACTGGCGCTCGATATCGCTAACAAAACCCTGCCGCTGTTTCGTCACGTTAACAGCGATTCTCTGCGCCAGGTATGCGAGATTATCCGCCGCGACATTACCGCTGACGCGGTGGCGATCACTAATACCGAACATGTACTGGCCTACGTGGGCGTGGGGGAGGCCAACTATCAACACCACGACGATGTCATCAGCCCTACCACCCGACAAGCGATTCGTTATGGAAAAATCATTATAAAAAACAATGATGAAGCCCACCGCACGCCGGAGATCCACTCCTTGATGGTGATCCCGCTGTGGGAAAAAGGGGTGGTGACCGGCACGCTAAAAATCTATTACTGCCACGCCCATCGCATCACTTCGACGCTGCAGGAGATGGCGATTGGCCTGTCGCAAATAATCTCCACCCAGCTGGAAGTCTCCCGCGCCGAACAGCTGCGCGAGATGGCCAACAAAGCGGAGCTGCGCGCCCTGCAAAGCAAAATTAACCCGCATTTTTTATTCAATGCCCTGAACGCGATCTCCTCCTCGATTCGCCTTAATCCGGACACCGCGCGCCAGCTCATTTTTAATCTGTCACGCTACCTGCGCTATAACATCGAATTAAAAGACGATGAGCAGATTGATATCAAACGAGAGCTGTATCAGATCAAAGATTATATCGCCATTGAACAGGCGCGATTCGGCGACAAGCTGACGGTCATCTATGATATTGACGACGACGTCAGCTGCGTGATCCCGAGCCTGCTTATCCAGCCGCTGGTGGAGAATGCCATCGTTCATGGTATCCAGCCCTGTAAAGGCAAGGGGGTGGTGACGATCGGCATTAACGAGTGCGGCAATCGGGTTCGCATCAGCGTTCGCGACACTGGCAACGGCATCGATCCCGCCGTGGTCGCTCGCGTGGAAGCCGACGAAATGCCGGGAAATAAAATCGGCCTGCTTAACGTTCATCACCGGGTGAAGCTCCTCTACGGCGAGGGGTTGCATATCCGCACCCTGACGCCAGGAACAGAAATCGCCTTTTATGTCCCCAATCAACACACGCCGCAGGCGCTGACGGAGTCTCTGTTGTCATGAGCGGAGAAAAGATGAAAGTTATTATTGTGGAAGATGAGTTTCTGGCTCAGCAGGAGCTCTCCTGGCTTATCAACACCCACAGCCAGATGGAGATCGTCGGCAGCTTTGACGATGGCCTGGACGTACTGAAGTTTCTCCAGCACAACAAGGTCGATGCCATTTTTCTCGATATCAATATTCCGTCGCTGGACGGGGTTTTGCTGGCGCAAAACATCAGCCAGTTTGCCCATAAGCCTTTTATCGTTTTTATCACCGCGTGGAAAGAGCACGCCGTGGAAGCCTTTGAGCTGGAGGCGTTTGACTACATCCTGAAACCCTACCAGGAGTCACGCATCATCAATATGCTACAAAAGCTAACCGCCGCCTGGCAGCAGCAAAATAACGTCGCTGCGGGAGCGACCAGCGCGGCGCCACGAGAAAACGACACCATCAATCTGATAAAAGATGAACGAATAATCGTCACCAGCATTCATGATATTTATTATGCCGAGGCGCATGAAAAGATGACGTTCGTCTATACCCGCCGGGAGTCATTCGTCATGCCGATGAACATCACCGAATTCTGCAGCAAACTGCCCACCGCACATTTCTTTCGCTGCCACCGCTCGTACTGCGTGAATCTCAGCAAGATCCGCGAAATTGAGCCGTGGTTTAACAATACCTATGTGCTGCGCCTGCGCGACCTTGAATTTCAGGTGCCGGTGAGCCGCAGTAAAGTGAAAGAGTTTCGCCAGCTGATGAATCTGTAGAGGCGGGAAGTCCCGCCATCCGGGCTACGACGGTAGCCCGGGAGGGATGCGCTTATAACACCTGGCCCAGCGTCTGACGCAGATGCGCGCCAGAGCCCAGCAGGCCCGGGTTTTCATGCACGATCAGGTAAACCGGAATATCCTGAACATAAGCTTTGAAACGGCCTTTGTCTTCAAAACCGCCGCGGAAGCCGGAGGCTTTAAAGAACTCCAGGAAGCGCGGCACGATGCCCCCGGCGATATACACGCCGCCAAAGGTCCCGAGAGTCAGCGCCAGGTTTCCGCCGAAGCGGCCCATAATGACGCAGAACAGCGATAGCGCCCGGCGACAGTCGGTACAACTGTCCGCCAGCGCTCGCTCGGTGACCTCGCGTGGCTGCAGGTTTTCCGGCAGGCGGCCATCAGACTTCACAATCGCGCGGTACAAATTGACCAGTCCGGGACCCGAGAGCACGCGTTCTGCGGAAACATGCCCCAGCTCGGCGCGCAGCTCTTCCAGAATAATCCCCTCTTCTTCGCTGTTCGGCGCAAAATCGACATGACCGCCTTCGCCCGGCAGGCTGACCCAGCGCTTGTCAACGTGCACCAGATGCGCCACGCCAAGCCCGGTTCCGGCGCCATAAACGGCGATCGGTTTGCCCGCTACCGGAGCGCTGCCGCCAAACTGAATGAGGTGCTCGGCTTTCAGCATCGGGATGGCCATGGAAACGGCGGTAAAATCGTTAATTATCTCCAGATGGGCAAAGCCAAGGTTGCGCTTCATTTCAGCGATGGAGAAGGCCCAGGTATGGTTGGTCATCGCTACCCAGTCGCCGGTGATCGGGCAGGCAATGGCGATACAGCCTTCGTTGACGGTCACCTGGTGCTCCTCCAGATAGACGCGCACCACCGCCTCCAGACTGGGATAATCGAGCCCGGAATAGGTCTTAGCACGAGAGATCTCTCCGCTCGCCAGATCACATAGCGCCAGGCGGGCGTTGGTCCCCCCGACATCTCCTACTAAAGCAAATTTTGTCATTCCGTTACGGCTCCGCTAAAGTCAAAATAATTCTTTTGGCACACTGTAAATTCATGGCGGCTTAACAACAACGTCCAACGCGCAGACGCCCCTTGTTTAGCGACACAGGTCACATTTAGTTTGTAATCTATGCAAGGTAGTCTGTAAACGACGCCTCGGATATCAGACGCCGCCTTAACTTTATCGTTTCAGCACCATTTGCATCGACGGCCCCTACCGACGAAGGCAAAGTAGTGCTTCAGAACTTTAACAAGGACATTTTCATGCTCCATCCTCGCGCCAGAACAATGCTGATCCTGTCGGTGCCGGCCATCCTGATAGGTATCGCCTGCAGTCTGATCCTGATCGGCGCGATGAAGGTTGCCGCGCTGCTACAGCGCGTGCTGTGGAGCAATCTGCCCACCCAGTTGGGGATCAGCGCTGACAGCCCGCTATGGATTATCGCCATGCTCACGGCGACAGGGATCGCCGTGGGCCTGATAGTCCGCTACAGCCCGGGACACGCCGGGCCGGATCCGGCGACCGAATCGCTCATTGGCGCCCCCATTGCAACCGGCGCGCTGCCCGGACTGCTGGCCGCGCTGATCCTCGGCCTTGCCGGCGGCGTCAGCCTCGGCCCGGAGCATCCGATTATGGTGGTGAATATTGCGCTGGCCGTCGCCGTCGGTTCACGGCTGTTTCCGCGCGTCAGCTCGCTGGACTGGACCATCCTCGCGGCCTCAGGCACTATCGGCGCCCTCTTCGGCACCCCGGTGGCCGCCGCGCTGATTTTTTCGCAAACCCTCAACAGCAGCAACGAGTCGCCGCTGTGGGATCGCCTTTTTGCGCCGCTACTTGCCGCCGCCGCGGGCGCGCTGACGACCGGGCTGTTTTTCCATCCCCATTTCACGCTGCCGATCCCCCATTATGGCCAGATGCACTTCGTCGATATCATCAGCGGCATGATCGTCGCCCTGATTGCTATCGCCGTCGGCATGGTGGCCGTCTGGTGTCTGCCGCGCCTGCACGCCCTGATGCATCGCCTGAGAAATCCCATCCTGACGCTGGGCATCGGTGGGTTGCTGCTGGGGATCCTCGGGACCATTGGCGGACCCTTAACGCTGTTTAAGGGGCTGGATGAGATGCAGCAGCTGGCTTTCAGTCAGACGCTAACCGCCGCGGATTTTCTGCTCATCGCGCTGGTCAAGCTGGCTGCGCTGGTGCTCGCCTCCGCCAGCGGCTTTCGCGGCGGGCGAATTTTCCCGGCGGTCTTCGTTGGGGTGGCGCTGGGGCTGATGCTGCATACCCACGTGGATGCCGTGCCAGCGGCGATCACCGTCTCCTGCGCCATTCTCGGCATGGTGCTGGTCGTCACCCGCGACGGCTGGCTGAGCCTGTTTATGGCCGCCGTAGTGGTCCCGGATACGACGCTGCTGCCGCTGCTGTGCATTGTGATGCTCCCGGCCTGGCTGCTGCTGGCCGGGAGGCCGTTGATGATTGCTAAACGAACTGGCGACTAAACGCGGCTGTTTCGTTCCTCCAGCGCCTGCGTCACCGCACGCAGGAAATCGGGGATATCCATTTTCGGTAGCATCACTTCGACCAGGGTAAGGGTATCGGAGGTGATGCTTTCCGCCATCGCTTCCCGTAGCTCAGCCGTGTGCGTGACCCGCCAGCAGCGAGAAACAACGTCCGGGGCGAAGGCTTCCGGCAGCCGCTGCCAGTCCCACAGGGCGATGTCATTGTAGCGCTGCTCAGGGCCATGAATCGCCCGCTCCACGGTATACCCTTCGTTATTCAGCAACAGAATAAGCGGTTTTTGCTTATCGCGAAGCATAGAGCCCATCTCCTGAATCGTCAGTTGGGCGGCGCCATCGCCGACAATCAGCACCACCCGCCGCTCTTCCGCCGCGGTTTGCGCGCCATAGGCGGCCGGGAGGGTAAAACCAATCGACCCCCACAGCGGCTGAACGATCAGCGATGCCTCAGAGGGAAGCTTAAGCGCCGCGATGCCAAACGCCGCCGTCCCCTGATCGGCGAGGATAATATCGCCGGGGCGCAGCGCATCCTGCACAGTCGACCAGAAATTCTTCTGGGTTAACTCGCCTTCGGCCTCCTCTTCCACTTCCGGCGCCACGACCTGAGGCGCCGCCCACTCCGCCGCCAGCGGGGCGGAAAGCGTCATTAATGCAGCCAGGGCTTGATCCATCGGCACGCCGCTGAACCAGTGGTCGCCCACCCTGACGGCGAAGGGCTGGATCTCAATGGTCTTCTCCCGCGCCAGATGCTGGGTGAATCCCGCGGTGATAGTGTCGGTGAAGCGCGTACCAATGCAGATGATGGTGTCGGCGTTTTCAATCGCCTCCCGGGTCTGCGGGGCGCTGGCGATCCCGCTATAGGTCCCGACAAACCCGCTCAGCTGCTCATCGAACAACCCCTTGCCCATTAGCATGGTGGCATGGGCGATGGGGGTTTTCGCCACCCACTCCCGGAGCGTGTTCTGCAGGCCATAGCGTTGCGCCAGGAAATCCGCCAGCAGAGAAATGCGTCGGCTGCCCCGCAGCAGGCGGCTGGCATGTTCTCGGAACCCGGCGAGCTGGTTTTCATCCGCCGGAGCGGGCTCCACCAGTAAGCGCTGGGCTGGGGCAATCGCTGCCGCTCTGGCGACATCGGCCGGCAGCATCAGATAGCCGGGCCGATGATGCGTCAGCATATCGCGCAGGACACGGTCGATCTCATAGCAGGCGTTGCCGGCGGTCAGCAGCGCCTGGCTGCAGGTGATCTGCTCGCTCATGCGGGCGAAATGGCGAAAATCGCCATCGCCGAGGGTATGGTGCAGCAGTTCGCCACGCTGCTGAGCGCCGGTAGAGGGCGCGCCGACGATATGCAATACCGGAATATGTTCCGCATAGCTACCCGCAATGCCGTTCAGCGCGCTCAGTTCGCCGACGCCGTAGGTGGTCAGCAGCGCACCGGCCCCTTTGATGCGCGCATATCCGTCAGCGGCATAGGCCGCATTCAGCTCGTTGGCGCAGCCAACCCACCCCAGGGCGCTGTGCGCGATGACGCGATCGAGAAACTGTAAGTTGTAATCTCCTGGTACGCCGAACAAGCGGTCAATACCGCAGTCAACGAGGCGATCCAGCAGATAATCCCCAATAGTGTAGGTCGGTTGCATGTCCATTATCCTCATTTTGGTGCAGGTGTAATTTGAGTATTGAATAAGCGATCCGCCTGTCCAGAAGGGGGACGATAAAGCCGGTGTAAAGCAATAGTTACGCCCAAAAAGCAGTGTACTCCATGCAGAACATTGATTAGTGTAAACGTATACACACCCTATTTTATCTGCGGAGGAAGAATGGTTTACCAGGCAAGCACGACGCGATATCAAACGATGGAGTATCGTCGCTGCGGGCGCAGCGGCCTTCAGCTCCCGGCGATTTCTCTCGGCCTGTGGCACAACTTTGGCGACGAAACGCGCGTGGAGATCAGCCGGCAGATGCTCCTGCACGCGTTTGACCTTGGCATAACTCATTTCGACCTCGCCAACAACTATGGGCCGCCGCCGGGTTCAGCAGAGAGCAATTTTGGCCGCATTCTGAAAGAGGCGCTCCAGCCCTATCGCGATGAGTTGATCATCTCCACCAAAGCGGGCTACACCATGTGGGACGGCCCGTACGGCGACTGGGGTTCACGCAAATATCTGGTGGCCAGTCTTAACCAGAGCCTGCAGCGCATGGGGCTGGAGTATGTCGATATTTTTTATCATCACCGCCCGGACCCGCAGACCCCACTGACGGAAACAATGCGTGCGCTCGATCATCTTGTCCGTCAGGGTAAAGCGCTGTACGTCGGGATCTCCAACTATCCGCTGGCCCAGGCGCAGGAGGCGGTGAAGATCCTTAACGACCTCGGTACGCCCTGCGTCATTCACCAGCCCCGCTATTCGATGTTCGAACGCAGTGCGGAAGATGGGCTGCTGGATTTTCTGCAGACGGAAGGGGTGGGAAGTATAGCGTTTTCACCGCTGGCGGGCGGACAGCTTACCGATCGCTATCTGAACGGTATCCCGGCCGACTCTCGCGCCGCCAGCAGCAGTCGTTTTCTGCAGCCGGAGCAACTGACCGCCGCGCGATTAGAAAAAATTCGTCAGCTAAATACGATAGCGGAAGAGCGCGGGCAGAAGCTGTCGCAGATGGCGCTGGCCTGGGTTCTGCGCGAGGAGAAAGTGACCTCCGTGCTGATCGGCGCCAGCAAAACCGCGCAGCTGGATGATACCGTCGGCATGCTGCAGAATCGCCATTTCAGCACCGAAGAGTGCGCGGCCATCGACGCCATCCTTGCGCTGTAAAGCAAATGTTACTTTAGCAAAAAGTGCTCTTTTCTGCGCTTTCGGAGTTCGTCCGATGCGGCGGGTCTTTACCGGCCCGTAATATCAGGTTAACAGGCCGCTTACGGCCCCGATCGTGAAGGAGAAGAGTATGTTCAGGTCACTGATTCTGGCAGCAGTACTGCTGGCCGCAGCGCCACTAGTCGCTAACGCTGGTGAAATCACCCTGCTGCCATCGGTAAAATTACAAATAGGCGATCGTGACAATTACGGTAACTACTGGGACGGTGGCGGCTGGCGCGACCGTGATTACTGGCGTCGTCACTATGAATGGCGTGATAACCGTTGGCATCGACATGACAACGGCTGGCACCGCGGCTGGGACAAGGGTAAAAATAAGGCCTGGGAGCGCGGCTATCGTGCTGGCTGGAGCGACCGCGACGACCACCGCGGCGGCTGGGGACGAGGCCCGGGCGGACGTGGCCATGGCCATGGTCATCACTAACAGACGAAAAGGGGAGCCTATTGGCTCCCCTTTGCTTTAACCAGCGCGGGTCAAGAACTACGCCACGCCGAGCAGCGATCCCACAATTAACCAGCCGTTCAGACTCACCACAATGGCGACAATCACCCAGCCAGTGACTCTCACCCAGCGGGTATTCACCAGGTCGCCCATCAGTTGCGCATTGCTGGTAAATATCAGCAGCGGCACCAGAGCAAGCGCAATACCAAAGCTCAGCAGCACCTGACTCATCACCAGGATACGCGTAGGATCCAGCCCCAGCAGGATCACCACAAACGACGGCAGCATGGTGACCGCCCGGCGAAACCACAGCGGAATATGAAAGCGGATAAACCCCTGCATGACGACCTGCCCTGCCAGGGTACCCACTACCGTCGATGATAAACCTGCAGCGACCAGGCTCAGACCAAAGATGGTCGCCGCCGCGTGGCTCAGCAGTGGCTCCAGCGTTCTGTAAGCCTGATCGAGATCGGCGACGCCGGTATGGCCGTTGAAATGGAATGCCGCCGCGGCGGTCGCCATCATCGCCAGGTTGACAAACCCGGCAATGGTCATGGCGATCGCCACATCCCAGCGGGTCGCGTTATAGCGTTCTTTCCGCGTACCGCCGTGCAGATGCTGGGTAAGCGAGGAATGTAAGTAGATAACGTGCGGCATAATGGTCGCCCCCAGTACCCCGGCGGCTAAGAATACCGCCTCGCCGTTGGGCAGCGTAGGGATCACCAGCCCTTTTGTCAGGGGGGCCAGCGCGGGCTGAGAAAAGATCAACTCCACGACATAGGCCACAGCGACAAACAACAGCAGCCCGCCGATCACCTTCTCCAGCGGCTTTTGCCCGCGCCGCTGCAGCATCAGGATCAGGAAGGTCGCCACCCCGGTCAGCACCGCCCCCTGCAGAAGCGACACGCCCAGTACCAGCTTAAAGCCAATCGCAGCGCCGATAAATTCAGCCAGGTCGGTGGCCATCGCAATGATTTCCGCCTGCACCCAATAGAACCACACCACCGGTCGCGGGTAATGGTCACGGATCTGCTCGGCCAGATTTTTGCCGGTGGCAATGCCCAGTTTGGCAGAGAGCACCTGGATCAGCATCGCCATCAGGTTGGCCCAT
Source organism: Klebsiella sp. w6 (assembly GCF_033100215.1). Lineage (NCBI taxonomy): Bacteria > Pseudomonadati > Pseudomonadota > Gammaproteobacteria > Enterobacterales > Enterobacteriaceae > Klebsiella > Klebsiella sp. w6. The sequence continues at coordinate 1,378,409 of NZ_CP136907.1, read as the reverse complement.
ACCACGACCCACAGCAGCTGATAGCCAAAGCTGGCGCCAGCCTGAATGTTAGTGGCGAAATTACCGGGGTCGATATAGCCAATGGCAGCGACGAAAGCGGGCCCCATGAGGGCGAGCTTCACCTTGCGCGCGGCGCGACTACTGCTATTCTCAACGCGACTGCTAGTCATCTTCTGCCTCTGGAAATATAGCCTTTGCTATGTTTCATGCTATCAAAATGCGAATGATTATCAAGTTCATTTAAAATGGAGATAATGATTGCTGTGATAGGCGGGAACAATAGCTGGCCGGAAATGAAAAACGGGCGTTAGAACACGAGAGCGTGCCCAGCACTAAGAGTAGTACAAGAATGCAACTTTTAAAACCTTTACGTAACATAACAAAAGTGGATGTTTGATCACTATTTTTGCCATTGGTCACAGTTCCTTGCAATAGTGTGCAATTGATCTCGTTTTCTTTAAAGCCGTTGCATAGAATGTGCACGGAAATTTAACCTGCCTCATATTTGGAGCAACTATGGACCGCGTCTTGCATTTTGTCCTCGCGATCGTTGTGGTGGCTATACTGGCCCTGTTGGTCAGTCACGACCGTAAAAAGATCCGTATTCGTTATGTTGTTCAACTGCTTGTCATCGAAGTCCTGCTGGCCTGGTTCTTCCTGAACTCCGATATTGGTCTGGGTTTTGTGAAAGGCTTCTCTGAGATGTTTGAAAAGCTTCTCGGGTTTGCCAACGAAGGGACAAACTTCGTGTTCGGCAGCATGAACGATAAAGGTCTGGCCTTCTTCTTCCTTAAGGTTCTGTGCCCTATCGTCTTCATTTCCGCGTTGATCGGTATTTTGCAGCATATTCGTATCCTGCCGATTGTCATCCGCGCCATCGGTACCGTTCTGTCGAAAATCAACGGCATGGGCAAGCTGGAATCCTTCAACGCCGTGAGCTCGCTGATCCTCGGTCAGTCGGAAAACTTTATCGCCTATAAAGATATTCTCGGCAAAATGTCGCGCAACCGCATGTACACCATGGCGGCGACGGCGATGTCCACCGTGTCGATGTCGATCGTAGGCGCGTACATGACCATGCTGCAGCCGAAGTATGTCGTCGCGGCGCTGGTGCTCAACATGTTCAGCACCTTTATCGTTCTGTCATTGATTAACCCGTACCGCGTGGAAGAGAGCGAAGAAAATCTGCAGATGTCGAATCTGCACGAAGGCCAGAGCTTCTTCGAAATGCTGGGCGAGTACATTCTGGCGGGCTTTAAAGTCGCGATTATCGTGGCGGCGATGCTGATCGGCTTCATCGCACTGATCTCGGCCCTGAACGCCCTGTTCGCCACCGTGACCGGCTGGTTCGGCTACAGCATCTCCTTCCAGGGGATCCTCGGCTATATCTTCTACCCGGTTGCCTGGGTGATGGGTGTGCCGGCAAGCGAAGCGCTGCAGGTGGGCAGTATTATGGCCACCAAGCTGGTCTCCAACGAATTCGTCGCCATGATGGATCTGCAGAAAATCGCCTCGACGCTCTCTCCGCGTGCGGAAGGCATTATCTCTATCTTCCTGGTCTCCTTCGCCAACTTCTCATCTATCGGCATCATCGCCGGGGCGATCAAAGGCTTGAACGAAGAACAGGGTAACGTGGTTTCTCGCTTCGGTCTGAAGCTGGTCTACGGCTCCACGCTGGTTAGCGTGCTGTCCGCCTCGATTGCGGCACTGGTTCTGTAACAGGCGCCTATCATCTGAGCCGGGCAATGCCCGGCTTTTTTTTACCCGTCATTCGCCCAACGGCTGAGGCTTACCGACCAGGTAACCCTGCAGATAATTCACGCCCAGTTCCAGCAGGCGCGCTTTTTGCGATTCGCTTTCGACATATTCCGCCACCACGCTCATCTGTTTCGCCCGCGCCATTTCGACAATCGATTTCACCATAATGGCGTCCAGCGGGTCCGTCAGAATGTCGCGGACGAAGCAGCCATCAATCTTAATGATATCGGCCTGCAAATGCTTCAGTCGTTCATAGTTCGCATACCCGGTGCCAAAGTCATCAATGGCGATAGCGCAGCCAAACGCGCGCAACGCTTCAAGATTTTGCTGGCTGGTGTCGGCATTGGAGAAAGCCTGCTCTTCGGTCACCTCAATGGTGATAAGATCTGGCGAAATGCGATAGCGTTGAAACAGCGCGATAATCTGCGCCGCGCTATCCTTTTGCATCAGGGTTGAAGGCAGCAGGTTGACCGAGAACCGCTGGCCGGGATGCTGATGGAGCGAACTGAACAGGGTCTCAAGCACCAGCATGTCAAAACGCTGGCTGAGGTTAAACTGCACAATCAGCGGGATAAACTGATCCGGCATAATGACGCTATCGCCACAGCGCATGCGCGTGAGGATTTCATGATAGCCCTCCCCCTCCGCATTTTGAATCGGTTGCGCATAGAGCACCAGCGCCCGCTCTTTGAGAACCTGCTTGACGCGCATCAGGAGGCGTACCTGCTCGGTGGTTTGATCCACCACCAGTTCCTGCTCCTCATCCAACGCCAGCACCCGGCGTTCACTGCCCGCCTGTTCGGAAAGCCAGCTGAGCTGGCCCAGCATCTGGTGCAGCGTCTCACCCTGACCGTCATCACGGCTCCATGCCGCGCCAAACTCAAGATCCAGCGGCTGATTATGCCAGCTGAACTTTTTGTGGTTGAGGATGGCGACCATATGGTTTAGCCGCGCCGCAGGGTCCGGCCCGTCAAGCACGAGGATCAATTCGCTGCCGGGAACCTGGAAGACTTTATCCGTTGCCCCCAACAGCGGCTGAAGCGCCCGGATGATTTGCCGTTTACAGTCCACCCCCATCATTAGCCCATAATGTCGGCTAAGAAAATCGAGATTATCGATACGCAAGCTGCAGATAGCCTGCAGAGGACTACTCTGTAAATGGCTCACCAGCGCGCGCAGATTAGGTAAGCCCGTCAGCGGATCCTCTTCCGCCTGGCTACGCCAGCGGCGTTTATTGCGATCGCTACGGGCATAGGTGTCTGCCATATAAAACAAACAGATAGTGAAGGAGATCAGGACCGACAGCACAAAGGATAATGAATACTCGCTTTGGACGCCCTGGAGAAAGTTTTTATTATACACCACCAGCAAAAAGGCTGAGACAGACCATGAAATACGCAGCAGCGCATGACCAATCCGGCTAATCCCGATAAAGTAGACAATAAATATCACCGGAACTAAATAACCGGCAATAAATTCAGACTGATACGGCGCACACAGTACAGTTAATAAAAGCGCCAGCGAGATAAACCAATATAGGGTAAAAGAACGATGTTTGGGTGCCAGCCATGGTAAACATTCCTGACGCCAGAAACGTCGGGCATAGTGCGGACTGATAATCATCCGCATTGGATAATAAAGAAACGTCGTAAAAATTAATGCCGCGCTGATTAAACTTTGGATATCTATTACGGTATAAATCAACGGCATACTACCAAAGTAACTGGTAATAGATAATGGAAACGCAAAATATTGCCCGGCAAGGTACATGGTGATTTTCAACAGCACCGGCGCGAAGAAGCCGCCCCAGAAGATCCGCGCCCCCATATGTTTCGCCGTGGGGCCACACCGCCAGCGCTTGCCCACCATCAGGCGTAAAACAGCGCAGGAGACAAACACAGCAAACAGCTGACAAAAGAGCAGAATAAGCGCCTGTGACAGCGTTAACTCAATGAGAAAGCTATTGGTAATGGCAAACGCGAGAATTAATGGTGCGATCGCATAGCGGCCAAAGATAAAAATAACAGAAAACATTACGCTGATTGGCAGCCAGGCAATATAAATAAGATTGCCATCAATAACCGTTTGCGGTGAAATAAAACGAGCCAGCGGAATAGCGACTAAACTGACGAGAAAGGCCAACAGAGTTTTTTTGATATTAATGTTAATTTTATCAAGCATTATTGTTAATTAAAACTCCGGCAACCTCATTACGTTTAATGGGGGAAATGTTATGTTGCTTATTTAGGGCAGGCAAGGTGAATTATCAGGAAAAAGTCTGAAATTACTTTCGATTTTAATAGCTGGAGATTAACTGACTTAACCAGAAAGTGCTTTACATGAAAACAGCTAAAAACAAAAACCCCCGCCGAGGCGAGGGTTCTGAATTTTGGTGGAGCTAAGCGGGATCGAACCGCTGACCTCTTGCATGCCATGCAAGCGCTCTCCCAGCTGAGCTATAGCCCCACAGGACCTCTTTACGAACCAAATCTGCTGGGTGCAGAATTTGGTGGAGCTAAGCGGGATCGAACCGCTGACCTCTTGCATGCCATGCAAGCGCTCTCCCAGCTGAGCTATAGCCCCGTAACGTAAAGCGTGTCGTGTTGACGGGCGGCATAATATGAATTCCTCGCTCAGGTGTCAACGGCAAAATTATCCTTCGCAATTCAATCGCTGAAAAAGCAGGCAACTTGCTGACATTGCGAGCCTTATCGCAGCCAGAAGTTAAACAGGTCACTTTTTCACGTAAAAGGATGCTATAACATGAGCAGCTAATTCCCATACATTTACTCAGGAAATAGTATGCTCAAGGAACGAATGACACCTGAAGAAATCGCCCATCTGACCGGCTATAGCCGGCAAACCATCAATAAATGGGTGCGGAAAGAAGGCTGGCAAACCTCTCCGCGGCCTGGCGTCCAGGGTGGCAAAGCGCGGCTGGTCCATGTCAATGAGCAAGTCAGGGAGTTTATCCGCAGCGCTCAGCGCGTGGCAGAGACACCAGGCGCCTATTCTACCCACGACAGCGATCTGGAATCGCTGCTGCTGACCCTTAGCAAAGAGCTCACTCCCAGCGAGCAGAAGCAGCTGATGTCGCTGTTGCTGCGCGAAGGGATCACCGGGTTACTACTTCGGTTAGGGATCCGCGATCGGTAAAGCATGATGAAACTGAAAGATAAAATGACACCCGCAGAGCTCGCCGACTGCCTGGGACTGGCCAGACAAACGATCAATCGCTGGGTTCGCCAGCAAAAATGGCGCACGGAAGCGATACCCGGCGTCAAAGGAGGACGCGCGCGACTGGTGGTCATCGACAAACCGGTGCTCGAATTTCTGACCAATGCGCCTGCCAGGCGCCATCTGTTTACCGACAATCATTTGGCGGAATCGCCCGGCGCTTATCTGGTCAATGAGGCTGACGTGGTCTGGCGGCAAATCACGGAAACCCTGCAACTGATGACTCCGGCCGAACAGCTGCAGCTTCGCGATCTGCTGGCCCGGGAAGGGATTAGCGGCTTTCTTGCCCGCCTCGGCATCGCCAGCCCGGCGTAACAGACAAAAAAAACGGCAGGAGTAACCTGCCGTTGTTTCATCCACGTCCCAATCAGGACGCCTGACCTTCACGTTCAGCGATAAAAGCCAGCGCTTTGTTGATACGCTCAACGCTACGGGATTTACCGATAGCGTGGACGGTGACGTCAAGCGCAGGAGACTGCCCTGCCCCGGTAACCGCCACGCGCAGCGGCATGCCGACTTTACCCATGCCGACTTCCAGCTCATCAGCGGTTGCCTGAATTGCATGGTGAACGTTTTCCGCTGTCCAGTCGCCGATCGCCGCCAGCTTGTCGCGAACCACTTCCAGCGGCTGACGCGCCACCGGACGCAGATGTTTCTTCGCCGCATCGGCGTCGAACTCAGCGAACTCTTCATAGAAGTAGCGGCAGCTCTGAGCAATCTCTTTCAGCGTTTTGCAACGCTCGCCCAGCAGTTTCACCAGCTCGGCCAGCTGTGGGCCATTACGGGTATCGATATTTTCCTGCTCGATGTGCCACTGCAGATGCGTCGCCACGTATTCCGCCGGCAGCGTATTGATGTAGTGATGGTTCAGCCACAGCAGTTTGTCGGTGTTGAACGCACTCGCGGATTTGCTGACCGCCCCCAGTGAAAAGAACTCGATCATCTCTTCGCGGGTGAAGATCTCCTGATCGCCATGGGACCACCCCAGACGTACCAGATAGTTAAGCAGCGCTTCCGGCAGGTAGCCATCGTCACGATACTGCATCACGCTCACCGCACCGTGGCGTTTGGACAGTTTTTTACCGTCATCGCCGTTGATCATCGACACGTGGGCGTAAACCGGCACCGGCGCATTCAGCGCTTTGAGGATGTTGATCTGGCGCGGTGTGTTGTTGATATGATCTTCACCACGGATCACATGGGTGATCGCCATATCCCAGTCATCTACCACCACGCAGAAGTTATAGGTCGGGGAACCATCGGTACGACGAATGATCAGATCGTCCAGCTCCTGGTTGCTGAACTCGATAGGTCCGCGGATCTGATCGTCAAAGATCACCGACCCTTCCTGCGGGTTGGCAAAACGCACCACGCACGGCTCATCGTCGGCATGATGCTCGTGGCTATGGCGGCAGCGGCCATCGTAACGCGGCTTCTCACCGTTCGCCATTTGCTCTTCGCGCAGCGCTTCCAGACGCTCTTTCGAGCAATAACATTTATAAGCGGTGCCAGCTTCCAGCATCTCATCGATCACGTTGTTATAACGGTCGAAACGTTTGGTCTGGTAATAAGGGCCCTCATCCCATTGCAGATTCAGCCAGTTCATGCCATCCATGATGGCTTCAATTGCTTCCGGGGTGGAGCGTTCGAGATCGGTGTCTTCAATACGCAGCACAAACTCACCGCCGTGGTTACGAGCAAAAAGCCAGGAATAGAGAGCAGTACGCGCACCGCCAACGTGCAGATAGCCTGTTGGGCTTGGCGCGAAGCGAGTTTTGATTTTCATGAATTGGCCTTACGTTTAATAAAGATGCCGATAGCCGGCAATGTCCGGTGGAAATTATGGGTCAATATTCTAACACCGTGGGCTGATTCCTCAATGTTGATCCCGTCGGAACGTCACGGTTTGCCATTTTTGTTTATAAATCATGCTACGCCGCCGGTTTTACGATCGCTTTGTTTAATTTTACGACGAACGAACGAATTCTTTAGAAAAGGCGTTGACTCATTTTCAACTCTCCCTATAATGCGACTCCACACAGCGGGGGTGATTAGCTCAGCTGGGAGAGCACCTCCCTTACAAGGAGGGGGTCGGCGGTTCGATCCCGTCATCACCCACCACTACTTAACGTAGTCTCCGCCGTGTAGAACAGAAAATTGAGAAGTGGGTGATTAGCTCAGCTGGGAGAGCACCTCCCTTACAAGGAGGGGGTCGGCGGTTCGATCCCGTCATCACCCACCACTTTCTCGCCAGCTGGATTTTCTGTCAAAATGTGAAGTACCGAAGTGGGTGATTAGCTCAGCTGGGAGAGCACCTCCCTTACAAGGAGGGGGTCGGCGGTTCGATCCCGTCATCACCCACCACTTCGGGTCGTTAGCTCAGTTGGTAGAGCAGTTGACTTTTAATCAATTGGTCGCAGGTTCGAATCCTGCACGACCCACCAATGTAAAAAGGCGCCCTAAAGGCGACTTTTTGCTATGCGCCGAACTCAACGATTCGAACCTGCAGCAGGTTCGGGTCGAACGCAGTGAGACAACGGAGCCGCTTGCGGCGACGGCCCGAAGGGCGAGGCGAAGCCGAGTCATCCTGCACGACCCACCAATGTAAAATGGCGCCCTAAAGGCGACTTTTTGCTATGCGCCGAACTCAACGATTCGACAAAATTGTCGGGAACAATTTTGAACGACGCGGCAGCGTTGGCCCGCAGGGCGAGTCTCAGGATGAGACGAGTTTCTCTGCAGCAGGTTCGGGTCGAACGCAGTGAGACAACGGAGCCGCTTGCGGCGATGGCCCGAAGGGCGAGGCGAAGCCGAGTCATCCTGCACGACCCACCAATGTAAAAAGGCGCCCTAAAGGCGCCTTTTTGCTATGCGCAGTTTGCGGTCTTGCCGCGAGTTCCCCCGCAGCACTCCCCCTGTCAGCGCTGATACAGCGGATCTTCCACCCTCGCAGCGGTTAAATTTGCCCCTTCTTCACGCACAATTTCCCATAACGCCTGAGCGGCGGTCGACAGCGAGCGATTTTTCCGGCATGCCAGCATCAACTGCCGCTCCATCACCGGGGTCAGCCGCTTCACCGTCAGATGGCTCCCCTGCGGTAACGGCAGCGCCAGCGCCGGCAGAACGCTGATGCCAATTCCCGATTCTACCATCGGAAACAGCGTTGCCGGGTGACCAATCTCCTGCACAATGTTCGCCCGGATAGCCAGCCGGCTAAGGGCCGCATCAATCAGCGGACGGCTGCCGGAGGCATAGTCCTGCAGGATCAGTCTCTCATCCTGCAGCGCTTGCCACGGCACCTCCGTCAGGCCGGCAAAAGGATGATCCTCCCGGCAGAGCAGCAAAAAAGGTTCCGCGAGGACCACTTCACACTGCAGATCTGCCGCCGGGCCGGGGTCGATCACAATGCCGAAATCCACTTCCCCATGGCGAATACTCTCCAGCACCCACTGCTGGGGCCGATCGTGCAACACAAAATCGATATCTGGATAACGACGGTTGCTGTGAGCAATACACTGCGGAATCAGGTGGGCGGAAATCGTCTGACTGGCGGCGACCTTGACGGTACCGCTCATCTGCTGGCCGACGCGCCCGGCGTCGCGCAGGGTAATCGTCAACTCATCGAGCAAACGCTCCAGCCGCCCCGCCAGCTGCTGACCCGCTTCGGTGAGCACGACTTCGCGAGTGGTACGGTCGAGTAGCCGGACGCCGGTCTGATGCTCCAGCTCCTTAACGCTATGGCTGACGGCCGACTGACTTAAGCCAATCATCTCCCCTGCCCGGCTGAAGCTTCTGGCCCGGGCGACGGTGACGAATACTTTTAACTGACGCAGAGAGTAATTCATCTTTTTTATTCATGAATAGATGCAATAAATCAATTTTATTTCTCAAATGAAAAAAAGCACAATAGCGCATCTCTTTTCAGGAGCGTTTATGAAACTTTTCCGCATTCTCGATCCGTTTACGGCAACCCTGGTCACCGTTGTCCTGCTGGCCTCATTCTTCCCCGCCCGTGGCGCTTTCGTTCCCTTCTTTGAACATCTGACCACCGCCGCCATTGCCCTGCTGTTTTTTATGCACGGCGCTAAACTCTCCCGGGAAGCGATTATCGCCGGCGGCAGCCACTGGCGTTTGCATCTGTGGGTGATGTGCAGCACCTTTATACTCTTCCCGGTACTCGGGGTTCTGTTTGCCTGGTGGGCGCCGGTGAATGTCGATCCGATGCTCTACAGCGGCTTTATCTATCTGTGCATTCTGCCGGCCACCGTGCAATCCGCTATCGCCTTTACTTCGCTGGCCGGAGGCAACGTCGCGGCGGCGGTGTGCTCAGCCTCGGCCTCCAGCCTGCTGGGGATCTTTGTTTCACCGCTGCTGGTGGGCGTCCTGATGAACCTTCATGGCGCAGGCGGCAGCCTCGAGCAGGTCGGTAAAATCATGCTGCAGCTGCTGCTGCCTTTCGTACTCGGTCACTTATCACGGCCGTGGATCGGCAACTGGGTGGCGAAGCATAAGAAGTGGATTGGTAAGACCGACCAGACCTCGATTCTGCTGGTGGTTTACTCCGCCTTTAGCGAGGCAGTGGTGAATGGCATCTGGCATAAAGTCGGTCTGGGATCGCTGCTGTTTATCGTGGTGGTCAGCCTGGTGCTGCTGGCCATTGTCATCGCCGTTAACGTGTTCGTCGCCCGCCGCTGCGGCTTTAACAAAGCCGATGAGATTACCATCGTCTTCTGCGGTTCGAAAAAGAGTTTGGCCAACGGCATCCCGATGGCCAATATTCTCTTCCCGACCTCCATCCTCGGCATCATGGTGCTGCCGCTGATGATCTTCCACCAAATCCAGCTGATGGTCTGCGCGGTGTTGGCGCGGCGCTACAAGCAGCAAACCGATGCGCGTCTCGCTGAGGAAAAGGCCAACGCCGCCAAAGCTTAACGCGCTTTCTTCAGGGGCTGAACCAGATCGCTCAGCCCCTCGGTTTTAATCAGCAGGGTCAACGCCATCAGCTCGCCGAGATGGCCGGCAGGAAACTGATCCTTACGCGCAAACCACAGTAAATACTCTTCCGGGACATCGATTAAACGACGTCCCTTGTATTTACCGAACGGCATCTCAGTATTGGCTATTTCGACCAGCTGCGCTTTATCCACGTTATTCTCCCAGCAGACGCATCATTTCGGCTTCGTCAATCACCTCAATGCCCAGCTCCTGCGCTTTCGCCAGCTTAGAACCCGCTGCTTCGCCGGCAATCACCAGGTCAGTTTTCTTCGACACACTGCCTGCCACCTTCGCCCCCAGCGCGACGAGACGCGCTTTGGCGTCATCCCGCGATAGCTGACTCAGGCTGCCGGTCAGGACCACGGTTTTACCCGCAAACGGGCTATCAATCTCTTCCGCCTTCACCACGACTGGCGCCGGCCAGTGAACGCCTTCGGCCAGCAGCTGCGCGATGACATCGCGGTTACTCTCTTCGGCAAAGAAGTTGAAGGTATGGGTGGCAACCACGATGCCAACATCAGGGACCTTTTGCAGCTCCTCAATGGAAGCCTGCTCCAGGGCTTCAAGAGTGCCGAAATGCGCCGCCAGGGCCGCCGCTGTCGCTTCGCCTACCTCGCGAATACCCAGAGCGTAGAGGAAGCGTGCGAAGGTCGTCTCTTTGGCTTTTTCCAAAGCATTGACCACATTTTGCGCGGACTTCGGCCCCATCCGATCCAGCCCGGTGAGTTTCCCGGCGCTCAGGCGGAACAGATCCGCCGGCGTATGGACATACTCTTTCTCCACCAGTTGGTCGATGATCTTGTCACCCATGCCGTCAACGTCGAGCGCGCGACGGGAGACGAAGTGCTTAAGCGACTCTTTACGCTGCGCGCCGCAGATAAGGCCGCCCGTACAGCGGGCTACCGCCTCGCCCTCCACTCGCTCAACGTCGGACTGACATACCGGGCAGTGGGTCGGGAAGACCACATCCCGGGCATCCGCCGGACGCTCGGAAAGCACCACATTGACCACCTGCGGGATCACATCGCCTGCCCGACGAATCACTACCTTGTCGCCGATTTTCAGACCTAAGCGTTCGATTTCATCGGCGTTATGCAGGGTGGCATTGCTCACCAGCACGCCGGCGACATGGACCGGCTCCAGGCGCGCCACTGGCGTGATCGCCCCGGTGCGCCCTACCTGGAACTCCACATCCCGGACGAAAGTCATCTGCTCCTGTGCCGGGAACTTAAAGGCCACGGCCCAGCGCGGCGCGCGGGCCACAAAACCCAACTGCTCCTGCAGCGCCAGCGAATCGACTTTGATCACCACGCCATCAATGTCAAAGCCCAGATGAGGACGATCTTCCTCGACTTTACGATAGTAAGTGAGCACTTCCTCGGGAGTATGACACAGGGTGACGCGATCGCTCACCGGCAGTCCCCATGCTTTGAACTGCTGCAAACGGGCCGAGTGGCTGGCCGGCAGCTCACCGCCCTCCAGCACGCCAACGCCGTAGCAGAAGAAAGTAAGCGGTCGCTTCGCCGTGATGCGCGGATCGAGCTGGCGCAGCGAACCCGCCGCCGCATTACGCGGGTTAGCAAACACTTTTCCGCCGGTGCGGCGCGCTTCTTCATTGATTTTTTCAAACCCGGCCTGCGGAAGGAAAACCTCACCACGCACCTCAAGACGTGCCGGGATATTCTCGCCATGCAGCTTGAGGGGGATAGTGCGAATGGTTCGCACATTGGAGGTAATATCCTCGCCGGTGGTACCGTCGCCGCGGGTCGCGGCCTGCATCAGTACGCCGTTTTCGTAGAGAATACTCACCGCGAGGCCGTCGAGCTTAAGCTCGCAGCAGTAGGTGAGATCGTCAGTGCTTTTCAGGCGATCCTGTACCCGCTTGTTGAAGGCGAGAAAGCTCTCTTCATCAAACACGTTGTCCAGCGACAGCATCGGCACTTCATGGCGGATCTGGCTGAAGGCAGTCAGTGGCGCCGCCCCCACCCGCTGAGTCGGCGAGTCCGGGGTAATCAGCTCCGGATGTTGACTCTCCAGCTCGCGCAGCTCGCGCATCAGGCGGTCATATTCCGCATCGGGCACTTCCGGCGCGTCCATAACGTGGTACAGATATTCATGATGGCGAAGCGTGGTTCGCAGTTCAGTCAGTTGTTGTTCGATCGGTTCCATATCACACCATCAATGATAAAAAACCCCCGACAGGCGGGGGTTGAGAAGGAGTTGAGATAACGCGGGACGTCAGGCGTTCGCGTCTTTCACTTCGCGAATACGATCCTGGTATTCACGCAGTTTTTGCGGCGTCATCATGCGACGCTGATCGTCAAGCACCACGCCGCCCACTTCATCGGCGATATACTGCGCAGACTGCAGCATCAGCTTGAAGTTCTGCAGTTCATCACCGTAGGAAGGGACCTGCATAAAAATAGTCACCCCAGGGGTCATCATATCCGCCATGCTGTCCGGATTGAAGGTCCCCGGCTTCACCATGTTGGCCAGACTGAACAGTACCGGGCCGCTGCCATCCGGGCTCAGATGGCGGTGGAAAATATTCATTTCACCAAACTTGAAGCCGGCCTGCTGGATGCTGTTGATCAGCACCTCACCGTTAAGCTGTGCGCCGTGATGGGCGGCGACGTTCATCACAATGACCGTCTCTTTACGCTCTTTCGGCTGCGGCGCGGCAGGCTGCGGCGGCTCTACCGGCTGCGGCTCGGCGACGGCGGGCTGCGGCGCGGCAACAGGCTGTGGCACAGGCTGCTGCGGGGCGGCTGGCTGCGGCTGGGCAACGGTCGGCGTCACCGGCTGCGGTGCGACGGGCTGCTGCACAACGGGCTGCGGCTGATGTTGGGGTTGCACGGGCGGCTGCGCGGGCTGCGGCTGTTGCCAGGCAGGGTGCGCAGCCGCATGCTGCTGTCCCTGCGGTTGAACCGGGGCCTGGCGCGGCGATTGCTGCGGCTGGCGAACCGGTTCATCAGGACGCACAGGCTGCTGCATCTGGCGCTCGTAAGGCGGCTGGTACTGGTGCTGCGGCGCCTGACGAGGGGCTTCATGCTCCCCATGCGCGCCGTGCGGGGCGTGAGTGACCGGATGAACGCGGACTTCACCTACGCCTTCAACATTATCATCAAAGTCTTCGTTTTCCGACTCATCGTCGCGCGACTTCATACGTTTCAGTGGGCGATCGCGAAACATCGAAGAACGTTCTTTACGGCTGGTCCAAAAACCATGTACCAGTAAAGCGATTATGGCGATCGCGCCAACAATGATTAATATCAGACGCAAATCCTGCATCATTATATTCTCTGTTGTTCTAACACCTTGCCACCACGGCAAACATTTACTCACTAAGAGTATTTGCCGATTACCTCAAGTGCAAGTGCGTCGGTCGCTTTCACCACATAAAGATGAACTAAATCGTGCTTTTTGCTGTTTTTTCGAACATTTCCTAACTGGTTATTGTCTGGCGACCCGATAAAATAAGCGAGCATTCACACTGGATGTTAAAAAAGGAGCATTGCCTGGCTATGGTTTCATCATCCGCACCGACCCCGCGTAGCGGCGTTTATTATTTTTCGCAGGGCTGGAAACTCATCGGGCTGCCTGGCATACGGCGTTATGTCTTTTTGCCTTTGCTGGTTAACGTGCTGCTGATGGGCGGAGCCTTCTGGTGGCTGTTTACCCGTCTCGACAGCTGGATCCCCTCGCTGATGAGCCATGTGCCGGACTGGTTGCAGTGGCTGAATTACCTGCTGTGGCCGGTAGTGGTGCTCTCGATTCTGCTGGTGTTTGGTTACTTCTTTTCGACTATCGCCAACTGGATAGCTGCGCCGTTCAGCGGCCTGCTGGCGGAACAACTTGAAGCGCGTCTGACTGGCGCCACCCCGCCGGACGTCGGCGTCTTTGGCATCATGAAGGATATTCCGCGCATCATGAAACGTGAGTGGCAGAAGCTGGCCTGGTACCTGCCCCGCGCCATCGTGCTGTTGCTGCTCTACTTTATACCCGGCGTTGGCCAGACGGTGGCCCCGGTACTCTGGTTCCTGTTCAGCGCATGGATGCTGGCGATTCAATACTGCGATTACCCCTTTGATAATCACAAGGTCCCCTTCAGGACCATGCGCGAAGCGCTGCGCAGCCGCAAAGTGATGAATATGCAGTTTGGGGCGCTCACCAGTCTGTTTACCATGATCCCGGTGTTAAACCTGGTGATCCTGCCGGTGGCCATCTGCGGCGCCACCGCGATGTGGGTCGATTGTTATCGCGATAAACACGCGGTCTGGAAATAGCCCCAACATGTTCACCCCGGGAGCGGCTGAGGCCGCTCCTTATATCTCGCTTATTCCTTCTTGCTTATCATTATTTCCCTTCCGCATATAGATATGCTAAATCCTTACTTCCGCATATTCTTTAAGCGGGTATGCTGATGCCGTACCCCCAAATTTCATACAGTTAAGGACGGGCCATGAGTAAGATTTTTGAAGACAACTCCCTGACTATCGGTCACACGCCGCTGGTACGACTGAACCGCATTGGTAACGGCCGTATCCTGGCAAAGGTAGAATCTCGTAACCCGAGCTTTAGCGTAAAATGCCGTATCGGCGCCAATATGATCTGGGATGCTGAAAAGCGCGGCGTTCTGAAACCTGGCGTGGAACTGGTCGAACCGACCAGCGGCAACACCGGTATCGCCCTCGCCTACGTGGCGGCGGCCCGCGGCTACAAGCTAACGCTAACCATGCCGGAAACCATGAGCATTGAGCGCCGCAAACTGCTGAAAGCGCTGGGCGCCAACCTGGTACTGACCGAAGGCGCAAAAGGCATGAAAGGCGCTATTCAGAAAGCGGAAGAGATCGTCGCCAGCAACCCGGAAAAATTCCTGCTGCTGCAGCAGTTCAGCAACCCGGCTAACCCGGAAATCCACGAAAAGACCACCGGCCCGGAAATCTGGGAAGACACCGATGGTCAGGTGGACGTCTTTATCTCTGGCGTAGGCACCGGCGGTACGCTGACCGGCGTCAGCCGCTACATTAAAAATACCAAGGGCAAAAAAGATCTGATCACCGTCGCGGTCGAACCGACCGATTCGCCGGTCATCTCCCAGGCGCTGGCGGGTGAAGAGCTCAAGCCAGGCCCGCACAAAATTCAGGGTATCGGCGCCGGCTTCATTCCTGGCAACCTGGATCTGAAGCTGGTGGACAAAGTGATCGGCATTACCAACGAGGAAGCTATCTCCACGGCGCGCCGTCTGATGGAAGAAGAAGGCATCCTGGCGGGTATCTCTTCCGGGGCCGCCGTTGCCGCCGCGTTGAAGCTGCAGCAAGATGAGGCCTTTACCAATACGAATATTGTGGTTATCCTGCCTTCCTCAGGTGAGCGTTATTTAAGCACCGCGCTGTTCGCCGATCTCTTCACTGAGAAAGAACTGCAACAGTAGTGCCAGCTTGTAAATAATGTGTAAAAAAGCACCTTTTCAGGTGCTTTTTTGTGGCATACGTCAAAGTTTTACCCCTCCTGGCATTGATTCACCTCGTAGGGTCTGGTATTTAACCAGCACATTTATTTTGATGCGCGAAATTATTCAGAAGAGGATTTCCGCCAGCTGAATCGATTTTATGATTTGGTTCAAGTCTTCCTTTCGCGGCATAATGTTTAATGACGTGCTAGACGTCAATGGCCCGCAGGTCTTCGCAGCGCCAGGCGCTGCCGACGCCAAGGCCGGAAACGTAACGCCGGCGCTAACAATACAGGCTAAAGTCGAGTCGTTAGACTAGACTTTAGGTCCACAACACTAAACCTATAAGTTGGGGAAATATAATGTTCCAGCAAGAAGTTACCATTACCGCTCCGAACGGTCTGCACACCCGCCCTGCTGCTCAGTTTGTTAAAGAAGCTAAAGGCTTCACTTCTGAGATCACTGTAACCTCCAACGGCAAAAGCGCCAGCGCCAAAAGCCTGTTCAAACTGCAGACTCTGGGCCTGACCCAGGGCACCGTAGTGACCCTCTCCGCTGAAGGCGAAGATGAGCAGAAAGCTGTTGAGCATCTGGTTAAACTGATGGCTGAACTCGAGTAAGTTCACGGGTTCTTTTTCATATCAGTCACAAGTAAGGTAGGGTTATGATTTCAGGCATTTTAGCATCCCCGGGTATCGCCTTCGGCAAAGCACTGCTGCTGAAGGAAGATGAAATTGTCATCGACCGGAAGAAAATTTCTGCCGATAAGGTTGATCAGGAAGTCGAACGTTTCCTGAGCGGCCGCGCCAAGGCCTCCGCCCAGCTGGAGGTCATCAAAACCAAAGCTGGTGAAACTTTCGGTGAAGAAAAAGAAGCCATCTTCGAAGGGCATATCATGCTGCTGGAAGATGAGGAGCTTGAGCAGGAAATCATAGCCCTGATTAAAGATAAGCACATGACTGCCGACGCGGCAGCCAATGAAGTTATCGAAGGTCAGGCCACTGCCCTGGAAGAGCTGGACGATGAATACCTGAAAGAACGTGCGGCTGACGTACGCGACATCGGTAAGCGCCTGCTGCGCAACATCCTTGGTCTGTCGATTATCGATCTGAGCGCGATTCAGGATGAAGTCATCCTCGTCGCCGCCGATCTGACCCCGTCTGAAACCGCACAGCTGAACCTGAAAAAAGTGCTGGGCTTCATCACCGACGCGGGCGGCCGTACCTCTCACACCTCCATCATGGCGCGTTCCCTGGAACTGCCGGCCATCGTGGGCACCGGTAGCATCACGGCGCAGGTGAAAAACGGCGATTATCTGATTCTCGACGCGGTGAACAACCAGGTTCTGGTCAACCCGTCTAACGAGCAAATTGAAGCGCTGCGTAATCTGCAGGCTCAGGTTGCGGAAGAAAAAGCCGAACTGGCGAAACTGAAAGATCTGCCGGCGATTACCCTCGACGGCCATCAGGTTGAAGTCTGCGCAAACATTGGTACCGTTCGCGATGTCGAAGGTGCTGAGCGCAACGGCGCCGAAGGCGTAGGCCTGTATCGTACCGAATTCCTGTTCATGGACCGTGACGCGCTGCCAACTGAAGAAGAGCAGTTTGCGGCCTATAAAGCGGTGGCTGAAGCCTGTGGCTCTCAGGCCGTTATCGTGCGTACCATGGACATTGGCGGCGATAAAGAGCTGCCATACATGAACTTCCCGAAAGAAGAGAACCCGTTCCTCGGCTGGCGTGCCGTGCGTATCGCGATGGATCGTAAAGAGATCCTGCGCGATCAGGTGCGCGCCATCCTGCGTGCCTCCGCTTTCGGTAAACTGCGCATTATGTTCCCGATGATCATCTCTGTTGAAGAAGTGCGTGCGCTGAAGAAAGAGATCGAAATCTACAAACAGGAACTGCGTGACGAAGGTAAAGCATTTGACGAATCCATTGAGATCGGCGTGATGGTGGAAACACCGGCTGCGGCGACCATTGCTCGTCATCTGGCCAAAGAAGTTGATTTCTTTAGTATCGGCACCAATGATTTAACGCAATATACTCTGGCAGTTGACCGTGGTAATGATATGATTTCACATCTTTACCAGCCGATGTCACCGTCTGTACTGAATCTGATTAAGCAAGTTATTGATGCTTCTCACGCTGAAGGTAAATGGACTGGCATGTGCGGTGAGCTTGCGGGCGATGAACGTGCTACACTTCTGTTGCTGGGTATGGGGCTGGACGAATTCTCTATGAGCGCCATTTCCATCCCGCGCATCAAGAAGATTATTCGTAATACGAACTTCGAAGATGCGAAAGTATTAGCAGAGCAGGCTCTTGCTCAACCGACAACGGACGAGTTAATGACGCTGGTTAACAAGTTCATTGAAGAAAAAACAATCTGCTAATCCAAGAGATGCGCGGCCCAAATTACTGCTTAGGAGAAGATCATGGGTTTGTTTGATAAATTGAAATCTCTGGTTTCTGATGACAAGAAAGACACCGGAACTATTGAGATTATTGCTCCCCTCTCCGGTGAGATCGTCAACATCGAAGACGTGCCGGATGTGGTTTTTGCGGAAAAAATTGTGGGCGATGGGATTGCCATCAAACCGACCGGCAACAAAATGGTCGCGCCGGTAGACGGTACCATTGGTAAAATTTTCGAAACCAACCATGCGTTCTCTATTGAATCTGATAGCGGCATCGAGCTGTTCGTTCACTTCGGTATTGATACCGTTGAACTGAAAGGCGAAGGCTTCAAGCGTATCGCTGAAGAAGGCCAGCGCGTGAAAGTCGGTGACCCGGTTATCGAATTCGATCTGCCGCTGCTGGAAGAGAAAGCCAAGTCTACCCTGACGCCGGTGGTTATCTCCAACATGGACGAGATCAAAGAGCTGATCAAACTGTCCGGTAGCGTGACTGTGGGTGAAACCCCGGTTATCCGCATCAAGAAGTAATGCTTGCTGCATAAAAATGGCGCCGAAAGGCGCCATTTTTTTATATCGCGCTGGTCACCGGCTGATAGCACTTCTCCCGGGACAAGATGCGCAATCCCTCCGGCGTGCTCTCCAGAATACGACGCTCACTGTCAGAGACCAGCAGATCGCACTGGTACCCTCCGGCCAGGCCGAACAGCGACCGCGCTACGCAGGCATCCTCCAGCGCCGCCTCCCCTGTGGTATCAAAATGACCGACAATACGCCCCTGTTGGCGGATCACTAACCGATAGCTTTTCATCAGTTTTTCTCCCGTGGCGGCAGGATCAGTTCGTCACACCCCTGCGCGGCAGTCCAGTTCATGACCTCCAGCACGCGCCGGGCGGCAGCCTGCGTCGCCGCCCCCAGCGCCAGGCCGGTGAGCAGACCGCTCACCAGCTCTGCACAGAACAGATCGCCCGTTCCCTTCAGGTCCGTTTCCACCCGCGGGTGGGCCACCACCTCCACCGCATCGGCCGTCACCACCAGCACATTTATCGTCGAACGCGCCTCTCCCGGCGCGCTGGTGATCACCACCCATTTGAGGGTATCTGACAGCAGGCTTCGCGCCGCGGCGACCGCCTCCTGCTGATTGCGACAGCGCTGGCCGCTCAGCGTTTCCAGCTCAAACAGATTGGGGGTGATCCCTTGCGCCAGTGGCAGAAGATGCTGACGATAGGCGTCCGGGATCTCAGCCTTAACGTAGATGCCGCTGTCGACATCGCCGATGACCGGATCCACCAGAATGCACAGCCCGGGATGGCGGGCCCGCACCCGCGTCAGCCACTGCGCCAGACGTTCGATTTGCACGGCGTTGCCCATATAGCCGGTGGTCACTGCACGCAGTTCGCGCAACGCGTCGCGTTCCTCCAGCGCCTGCAGATACCCGACAAACCACTCCTCCGGAATAATGCCGCCATAGAACGTCTCATAATGGGGCGTATTGCTGAACAGTACCGTCGGCACCGCCAGCACGCGCAAACCGTGCTGTTTAATGGCCGGAACCGCGATGCTGTTGCCAACGCTGCCATAGACTACCTGGGACTGCACAGCGACGATATCGACTTCCGACGCCCGGCTTGTGTCGTGAAAGAGCACTGATTGTATGTCATCTTGCTGGCCCATCTTTTCTCCCCCCGCTGGACAGCGGGTCACGCACTGATTATGATTCGTCCTATGCTAAATTTCATTTTGTCATAGGTCAATAATGTTTACCGGAAAAACCGCCAGCGATATCTTCGATCATATCCGCCATCTGGTGCAGAGCGGTGGGTTGCGGCCCGGAGAGGTTCTGCCACCGGTACGCGAGCTCGCCAGCCAGCTGGAGGTGAATCGCAATACCGTCGCCGCCGCCTATAAACGGCTGGTCACCTCCGGGCTGGCCGTCAGCCAGGGACGAAACGGCACGGCCATTAAAGCACGGGATCCGCTGCCGGCGCTGGAGGGCGGTGACCCAACGACGCCGCTGAACGATATCTCCAGCGGCAATCCGGACCCCGCCAGACTGCCTGAATTAACCCGTTATCTGGGCCAGCTTGCCCGCACACCACGCCTGTATGGCGATGCTCCCATCGAGCCGCGGCTTGGTCAATGGGCCGAGGCGTGGTTTGCCAAAGAGATAGCGGTTCCCTTTGCGGTGAATCTCGCCAGCGGAGCGATTGACGCCCTGGAGCGTCTGCTGAGCGCTCTGCTGCTGCCCGGCGACGGCGTTGTGGTGGAAGATCCCTGTTTTCTCAGCAGCATCAATATGGTGCGTTACGCCGGCTTTACCCCCTGCCCGGTAGCGGTTGATGCCGAGGGGATGGATCCTGACGGCCTGGAGGAGGCGTTACGCAACGGCGCACGGGCGGTGATCTTAACCCCGCGCGCGCATAATCCTACCGGCTGTAGCCTGACGGAAACCCGGGCGCATGCCCTGCGGGAGGTGCTGGCCCGCTATCCGCAGGTACTGGCGATTGTTGATGACCATTTTGCCCTGCTGTCGGCCACGCCATGGCACTCCCCTCTTCCTGCAAGCACGCAACGCTGGGCGCTTGTGCGCTCAATGTCAAAAACCCTCGGGCCAGACCTGCGGCTGGCCTTTATCGCCAGCGATGCCGATACCTCAGCGGCGCTGCGCCTGCGGCTTAACGCCGGCAGCCAGTGGGTCAGCCATCTGCTGCAGGACCTGACGCTGGCCTGTCTGACCGATGAGGCGTTTATCGCCTCGATGACGGAGACCCGTCGTCATTATCGCCAGCAGAATGAGAAACTGGCGGCGGCGCTGGCCCGGCACGGCCACAGCCATGCTACGCCTGGCGATGGCCTTAATTTCTGGCTGCCGCTGCCAGCGGCGAGCCAGCCCTACGCCTTACGCCTGGCCCGCGCCGGCTGGCTGGTCCGGGAGGGGGAAATATTTGGTGTCCGAACACCTGCGCACGGGCTGCGCCTGTCGCTGGGCCGTCTGAGTGACGCTGAGATTTCCCGCCTGGCGGCTGATATTGCGCTGGTCTTAAACCAACCCTGATGCAGGCCGTATCATTCGGCATGTTGAAGCATCTGCCGCACAGGTGAGTGATGGCAGCTGCCGATAAATTAATGAAAAAGCAAACGAAAGCAGGCACAGTCTTACCTGCATACCCTGCTCGCCCGGACGAATAAAACAGTCCCGGTGGCGGACAAATCGCTCACAAGAAGGAGCACCAGAGATGCATCACACTGACCTGGCACTGAAGGCGGTCATTGAAGCCTGCGACCGCGCTATCTCACAGGAAGATTACGATACCCTGATGGCCTATTACGCAGAAGACGCCGCGCTGGTCGTCAAACCGGGCATGGTGGTCAGAGGGAAAGAGAATATCCGCAAAGCCTTTATCGCCATTGCCGACTATTTCCAGCACCGACTGGTGGTGACTCAGGGGAAAATGGAGGTTATTGAAGGCGGCGGCAATGCGCTGGTGATTATGGAGACCCGGCTGGATATCCCGACGGCGGACGGGATATCCCAGGTCACACGGCGCGCCACCTATGTCTTTCAGAAGCAGGGCGAGCGCTGGCTGTGTACGGTCGATAACTCCTACGGCACCGACCTGCTTGATGATTAAATGCCAGCCCCCTGGCTAAAATGTTCTTCGCCGAACACGCCGGTGGAAAGGTAACGATCGCCGCGATCGCAGACGATCGCCACCACCACCGCGCCAGGATTTTCACGGGCAATGCGTAACGCGCCCGCCACCGCGCCGCCGGAACTGACCCCGCAGAAAATGCCTTCCCGCACCGCCAGCTGACGCATGGTATTCTCGGCATCCTGCTGATGAATATCCAGCACCGCATCCACCAGCGAAGCGTTAAAGATCCCCGGCATATACTCTGCCGGCCAGCGACGGATCCCGGGAATACTGCTGCCCTCTTCCGGCTGCAGGCCGACAATGGCCACCGGTTTACTCTGTTCGCGCAAAAAGCGCGATACGCCGGTAATGGTGCCGGTGGTCCCCATGCTGGAGACAAAGTGGGTGATACGTCCCGCGGTCTGCTGCCAGATTTCCGGCCCGGTGGTAGTGTAGTGGGCGTAGGGGTTATCCGGGTTGTTAAACTGATCGAGCAGTTTGCCCTCTCCGCGCTGCGCCATCTCAAGGGCCAGGTCGCGGGCCCCCTCCATTCCCTGCTCTTTAGTGACCAGAATCAGCTCGGCGCCGTAGGCACGCATCGCCGCCCGGCGCTCCTGGCTCATGTTGTCAGGCATCAGCAGCTTCATATGATAGCCTTTCAGCGCGGCGATCATCGCCAGCGCAATACCGGTGTTACCGCTGGTCGCTTCGATCAGCACGTCGCCGGGCTGAATTTCGCCGCGCTTTTCCGCTTCGACGATCATTGACAGCGCGGCGCGGTCTTTTACCGAGCCGGCCGGATTATTGCCTTCGAGTTTGACCCAAACTTCGCTGCCGTTGTCAGGACCCAGACGCTGAAGCTTGACCAGAGGGGTATTGCCGATGGTGTGTTCGAGTGTATTCACGATTTTTACTCAATAAAAAAGCCGGGTTGCGCTTCGCTTACCCGGCCTACAAGACGCGTAAAAATTCCAGGCCCGGAAAGCGTAGCCTTACCGGGCGATAGACCTGCTCAATAAGCTATCAGGCCGACTCCGCCAGAGCAAGCTCGCCGCGCGGCTCGATACGCTCGGTACCGTTATACAGGCGCGCGTTTTGCAGGCCAACGAACAGCCGTTCGCCTCGGGACGGGGCCTCATCGCCTGCCAGCACCACGCTCAGCGGTTCGTCATACCACCCCAGAGGCTGAACGACTAATTGGGTGTAGTGCCCTTTCGGGCTGGCTTCCAGCACCTGCACCGGCAGCGGGGAATCCAGGCTGGTCCGGCGGCTGATGTCCACTTCCCACGGACGCAGGAACAGATCCACCGGCCCCTGGTATGTTGGGGTATAGCCTAACGGCCAGCGGTGCGCGCCAACGTGGAACTGTCCACCGCGGATAATGCCCTGCAGGCGGTTTACTTCGCCCATAAACTCCAGTACGAAACGGGTCGACGGTTCACGCCACACGCGCTCCGGGGCATCGGCTTGTTCGATGTTGCCCTGACTCATCACCACCACCCGGTCAGCAACTTCCAGCGCCTCTTCCTGATCGTGGGTGACGAACACGCTGGTAAATTTTAACTCTTCATGAAGCTGACGCAGCCAGCGGCGCAGCTCTTTACGCACCTGCGCATCCAGCGCGCCGAAGGGTTCATCCAGCAACAGAATTTGCGGCTCCACCGCCAGGGCGCGCGCCAGCGCCACACGCTGCTTCTGGCCGCCGGACAGCTGCGCCGGATAGCGATCCGCCAGATGAGCTAGCTGCACCATCTCCAGCAGTTTGGTCACCTTGGCTTTGATCGCCGCCGCATTGGGTCGTTCACGGCGCGGCAGCACGGTCAGGCCAAAGGCGATGTTATCGAACACCGTCATATGACGGAACAGCGCATAGTGCTGGAAGACGAAGCCCACTTTACGGTCGCGGGCGTGCATCCGGCTGACGTCGGTGCCGTGGAAACGGATATGACCGCTGGTCTGATGCTCCAGCCCGGCGATAATTCGCAGCAAGGTGGTTTTTCCGGAGCCCGAGGGCCCCAGCAGCGCAACCATTTGTCCGGAAGGGATATCCAGCGAGATATCATTCAGCACCTGGGTGCGACCAAACGATTTCTTAATATTGGCAATCTCAATGCTCATGATTTCCCTCCTGTTGCGCGCGTTCTTTCTGATTGGCCAGACGCCATTGCAACATACTCTTTAAAAACAGGGTCAGAATAGCCATTAACGTCAGCAGGGCCGCAGCGGTAAACGAGCCGACGGTATTGTAATCCTGCTCCAGTAGTTCAATTTGCAGCGGCAGCGACAGCGTTTCTCCACGAATCGAACCGGAGACTACCGACACTGCGCCAAATTCGCCGATGGCGCGGGCGTTGGTCAATACCACGCCGTACAGCAGCGCCCAGCGAATATTCGGCAACGTCACCCGGCGGAACATCTGCCAGCCGGAAGCGCCCAGCAGCACCGCGGCTTCATCTTCATGACTGCCCTGGCTCATCATCACCGGCACCAGCTCGCGCACCACAAACGGACAAGTGACAAAGATGGTCGCCAGCACCATGCCCGGCCAGGCGAACATGATCTGCAGGTTATGCGCATCAAGCCAACCGCCCAGCGGGCCGTTAGAGCCATAAAACAGCAGATACACCAGACCGGCCACCACCGGCGAGACGGCGAACGGGATATCCAGTAACGTCAGCAGCAGCTGGCGGCCGGGAAAAGTAAAACGTGTCACCAGCCAGGCCAGCAGCGTACCGAACACCAGGTTCACCGGTACGGTAATCAACGCAATCATCACTGTCAGCCAGATGGCATGCAGCATGTCCGGGTTGGCCAGGTTTTCCAGCACCGGCATCAGCCCTTTGCTGAAGGCCTGGATAAAGATATAGAGCATCGGCACGACGAGGATGAAGGCGGAGACCACCATCCCGACGCCAATCAGAAACCATTTCCCCCAGTTGATGCGGGGCGCGTCGTAGCGTTTCAATTGAGTAACTTCCGCCATTAGTGACCTACCACGCGTCGACCAAAGCGACTCTGCAGGGTATTGATGGAAAAGAGCAGCAGCAGTGAGGCGGCCAGGATCACCGAGGCGATCGCGCTCGCCGCCGGATAGTCAAACTCCTGCAGACGAATAAAGATCATCAGCGAGGTCACCTCTGTCTTCCACGCGATGTTGCCAGCGATAAAAATCACCGCGCCAAACTCGCCGAGGCTACGGGTAAACGACAGGGCAATGCCCGCCAGCAGCGCCGGCGACAGCTCCGGCAGCACCACTTTGCGGAAACTCTGCCAGCGCGTCGCCCCCAGCGTTTCCGCCGCTTCCTCATACTCGGGTCCCAGCTCCTCCAGCACCGGCTGCACGGTTCGTACCACGAACGGGATGCTGGTGAAGGCCATCGCCACGGCGATGCCGAGCCAGGTATAGGTCACTTTAATATCGAACTTCGCCAGCCATTCACCGTAAATTCCGTTAACCGAAAACAGCGAAGCCAGCGTCAGGCCGGCCACCGCCGTCGGCAGCGCAAACGGCAGATCCATTAAGGCATCCAGCAGCGTGCGGCCAGGAAAACGATAGCGAGTGAGGATCCAGGCCATCAGCAGACCAAAGACGCCGTTAAAAATCGAGGCCACAAACGCCGACAGCAGCGTCACCTTATAGGCCGCCACCACCTGCGGATTGGTGATCACATCCCAGTATTGCGCCCAGCTCATCTGCGCCAGCTGCATCACCAGCGCGCTGAGTGGTAATAACAAAATCAGACAGACAAACAGCAGGCTGGTGCCGAGGCTCAGGGTAAAGCCCGGCAGCACGCGCTTGGACGACACAGCAAACATTACTTACGCCCCGCCGCCAGCAGTTTGTCCAGTTCGCCGCCGCTGGCGAAGTGGGTTTTCATCACCTCAGGCCAGGAGCCAAACTTGTCCTCTACGCGGAACAGCTCGGTCTGCGGGAATTTATCCTTCAGGGCGTCCATCACTTTCGGGTTGTTTACCCGGTAGTAGTAGTCGGTAATGATGGTTTGCGCCTGCGGGCTGTAGAGCCAGTTCAGGTAGGCTTTCGCCGCCTTTTCCGTGCCATTGGCTTTGACGTTTTTATCCACCCATGCCACCGGGAACTCCGCCAGAATGTTGGTTTTCGGGATCACCACTTCAAATCCCTGCGCCTCATACTGCTTACGAATATTGTTCACTTCCGATTCGAAGCTAATCAGCACATCGCCCAGGCCGCGTTCAGCAAAAGTGGTGGTCGCCCCGCGTCCGCCGGTATCAAAGACTTCGACATTCTTCAGAAACTGGGTCATAAACTGTTCGGTTTTGGCTTTATCGCCGCCGTCGGCTTTATCCGCCGCGCCCCATGCCGCGAGGTAGGTGTATCGGGCGTTACCCGAGGTTTTCGGGTTCGGGAAAATCAGCTTGACGTCAGAGCGAACCAGATCGTTCCAGTCATGAATGTTTTTCGGGTTGCCTTTACGCACCAGGAAACCCATCGTCGAATAGAACGGTGAGCTGTTGTTCGGCAGACGGCTTTGCCAGTCGGCCGGGATCAGGTTGCCTTTATCATGCAGGATCTGCACGTCCGTCACCTGGTTGTAGGTGACCACGTCCGCCTTCAGGCCCTGCAAAATAGCCAGCGCCTGCTTGGATGAACCGGCATGCGACTGCTTGATGGTCAGCTTGTCCCCGCCATTGTCTTTCGCCCACTGCTGCTCAAAAGGCGGGTTAAGGGCGGCAAACAGCTCGCGGGAGACATCATAGGAGCTGTTCAGCAGCTCCGTCGCCTGCGCCTGCGCGGCCAGCAGCATGGAAGCCGCCAGCGCCAGATATCCTTTTTTCAGTGATTTAACGGCCATTGCGCACCCTTATCAACGTTGAACATTTTCTGATGATCATCATATTTATAACGGGTACGAAAGGAGTAACGGTTTTATATACCGTTTGGCGATTTGGAAGTCGAAAAGAGAATAAGCAACTGGCAAAGCTTTGCTGAAAGCGGCTCGCAGATTAGACGTGTCATTGTGACAAACGGCAGCCAGGCGTGCACTGTGTTTATATGAAAAACACACAGATATTTGCTCGTCAGCTCAGACGTAGCTTAACGCCAACAGAACGTCGACTATGGTACTTACTGCGCAACCGCCGTTTTGCTTGCTATAAGTTTCGCCGTCAGCATCCTGTTGGCCCCTATATTCTCGATTTCGCCTGCTGCGCAACACGGCTGGCGATTGAACTCGACGGCGGTCAACACGATGAGAGGCGCGTCTACGATGTTCGCCGCACCCGCTGGCTACAGAGCCAGGGATGGCGGGTTTTACGCTTCTGGAATAATGAGTTTGAAGAGTATGAGGATGCGGTGATGCAGAGAATACTTGAAGCGCTTGAGTCGCCGATGCCCTCACCCCGCCCCTCTCCCTGAGGGAGAGGGAGAAAGAGAGTCCGCACGCAGATTCCATAACCGCACCGAACGGTTCCCTCTCCCCCTTGGGGAGAGGGTTAGGGTGAGGGGAAAAAATTACAGCGCCTGAATACGCTCCAGGGATGGCGCGAAGTAATAGCCACCGGTCACCGGTTTAGTGAAGCGCAGCATCGCGTCGCGTTTGCCGTCGGTATCGCCGAACATGCTCAGCAGCTGCTGCTCGATGTTATACAGGCGCGCGCAGTAGGCGCAGAAATAGAGACCATGGGTGCCGCTGGCGGTGCCGTACGGCAGGCTCTGACGGACGATTTTCAGCCCTTTGCCATCTTCTTTTAAGTCCACGCGGCTCAGGTGCGACGTGACCGGACGCTCGTCGCCATCGATCTCTTCGTTGGCTTCTTTGGTACGGCCGATCATCATCTCCTGATCCGGTACGCTCATGCGGTTCAGCTGTTTGAGATTATGCTCCCAGCGCTGGACGAACACGTAGCTGCCGCCCGCGTCAACACCGTCTTTAATGACCGCCACTTCGCGGCGGGTTTCTTCCCCCGCCGGGTTTTCGGTGCCGTCGACGAAGCCGCTGAGATCACGCTCTTCCACCCAACGGAAACCGTGGATCTCTTCTTTCACGTCGATAGCATCGCCAAAGGCAGCCATCGCGGCCTGCGCCACCGAGAAGTTAACTTCATGGCGGGCGGATAAAATATGAATCAGCAGGTCATACTGGGTGGACGGCGCCAGCCCTTTGCCATAGACCGGAAAATCTTTTAACTCTTCCGCCCCTTCGCCGCCGCTCAGCTGACGCCAGACGTTATTGCCGAACGCCACCACCGCCCCGAGTTTAGCGTCGGGGAATTTAGCCTGGAAGGTGGCCACGTTATCGACAAAATTTTTGCTCGCTTCGCGCAGGGCGTTAACGTCCCCTTTGACATTGGCTTCAATCCAAATCGCCGCGCGGCAATGTTCCGGCAAAATGCCGCTCTGAACCTGAGACATCGCTCCTCCTGAAATGATGCAACTACAACGCTGTCGCGTTGCTAACGCGCCATTGTAACCGTTTTTCAGGGCCGTCGTGTCTCTTCAGATCAATTTAGCGACGCCAGATAATTTTGCTGACCTTCCAGTTTTTCAGCGTATCGTCGGAGGGCATCAGCTCGTCCGGGCCGCTCCAGTGGCCGGTAAAGGCATAGCTGATATGCTGGCTCCCCTCGGCCTGACACTCGACGACCGCGCCATTGTCATTGCTGCCTTTCTGGCAGTTGCCGAAGGCTTTGCTGTACAGGTCGCTAAACGGTGTGCCGATTTTCACGCCGCTGGCGGTTTTGATTTCGGCATCACGCACGTCAATCCGGCTGATGGTACCGTTGTCGCCATTGATGGTCAGCGCCACGCTGTTGTCTTTCAGCGCTTCAAAATAGTGGACGATATTGCCCTTATCGGTCTTCATCCCGCTGCGTAAACGGTAGTCGCTCCCCAGCGCATCGCTAATAGCCTGTTCGTTGAGCGGCGTGGAAGCCGTCAGTTTACCCACTCCCTGCTCGGTCACCTCGGTGGAAGCGCCAAACCAGTTCCACGGATAGGCCGCCGACCAGTTGACTGCGCTCATCGTGGAGCAGCCGGTCAGCGCCAGCGGAAGCGCACAGAGCATTAAACGTAGCGATTTCATATCACAATCCTTTCTGAGTCATTCAACGCATGTTGGAGTTCACGATCGGCAAAAAGTGCCCTTAAAAGGTGGTCTGGCGAAAACAGGCGCCCAGGCGACGGCTGGTTAACAGCCACCACAGGGCATAGCCATCCGCCACCAGCAGCCCGATAGTTAGCGAGGAGGGAGATTCGCCGCTCAGCCATAGCATCGGCTGCCACAGCAACAGCAGCAATTGCGATAGCACCAGCAGCCAGCGCATCGCCCGCCACGCGCGCGGCAGACGCTGACGGTAGCCGCTAAGCAGAAAGGCCAGCACCGCCGGCACGCCGGGGAGTAAACCGAGCCAGAAGCGGTCGTGATCGGGATAGAACAGATTAAGAATCGCGTCGCCCTGCTGGCGCGACGCGCCGGCCATCAAAAACAGCACCCACGTGCGGGCCTGCAACAACAGCACGCACCAGAAGAGCAAAGGCAGGCGCAGACGGCCATGGGCATCAAAATCGGCGGGGATAAACTCAGTATTCTTCATCTTCGATCAGGCGCTTGCCCAGGGTCAGGACATCGGCGTATTCATAGCCCAGCCGCTCGTACATTCCCTGCACCACGTCGTTGTCTTCACGGACCATAATGTTGATTTTCGGGCAGCCGCGGGCAATCAGCTTTTTCTCGAGCCGGTTGAGCAGCGCGTTCGCGATACCCCGGCCGCGATATTCCGGATGGACGCCGAGATAATAGGCCGATCCGCGATGACCGTCATATCCGCCCATCACCGTGCCGACCACTTCGCCATTCACTTCCGCCACCAGAAACAGGCTGACGTCATGATTCAGCTTGCGCTCAATATCCATCTCCGGATCGTTCCACGGGCGCAGCAGATCGCAGCGCTCCCACAGCGTCACAACCTCTTCGAAATCCTGCTGGCGAAAAACGCGAATCTCCATGGTATTCCCCACCATTGACGGTTAAAAACAGTGATTATGGCGCGAATATAACTGATAGCCAATATCAGGCGAAATCAGCGACAAAAAATGGCATAATATGACTTTGTCATGTATTGAAATGAAAAGTAAAACAATTCTTATTTTGAATGGTCGTAACGGCAAACGCGATACGATATAACATTGGACATCACTTGTTTACAATTCAGGCCGAATGAGCACTTTTAAACCCTTAAAAATACTTGCTTCGCGCCGTCAGGTGCTGAAAGCCGGGCTGGCTGCGATGACGCTGAGTGGCGTCGCCGCACAGGTCAGCGCAAAAGAGCAGCCACTGAAAACATCAAATGGACACAGCAAACCCGCCGCTAAAAAGGCCGGCGCCCGCCGCGTTGTGATGCTCGACCCGGGCCACGGCGGTATCGACACCGGGGCTATCGGCCATAACGGTTCGAAAGAGAAGCATGTAGTGCTGGCGATCGCTAAGAACGTGCGCAGCATTTTGCGCAGCAACGGCATCGACGCCCGCCTGACCCGCACCGGCGATACCTTTATCCCGCTGTACGACCGCGTGGAGATTGCCCATCAGCACGGCGCCGATCTGTTTATGTCGATCCATGCCGACGGCTTCACCAACCCGAGCGCCGCCGGCGCCTCGGTGTTTGCGCTGTCAAACCGCGGCGCCAGTAGCGCCATGGCAAAATACCTCTCCGACCGCGAAAACCGCGCCGATGAAGTTGCCGGTAAGAAAGCGACCGATAAAGATCATCTGCTGCAGCAGGTGCTGTTCGATCTGGTGCAGACCGACACCATTAAAAACAGCCTGACGCTGGGCTCGCATATCCTGAAAAAGATCAAACCGGTGCATAAGCTGCACAGCCGCAATACCGAGCAGGCGGCGTTCGTGGTGCTGAAGTCGCCGTCCATTCCGTCCGTGCTGGTGGAAACCTCGTTTATCACCAACCCGAACGAGGAGAAACTGCTCGGCACCACCGCTTTCCGGCAGAAAATCGCCACCGCGATTGCCAACGGCATTATCAGCTATTTCCACTGGTTCGATAACCAGAAAGCCCATTCGAAGAGACGTTAATGAAACCCGATGCCGCGCAGGTTAAAACTTTTCTGCTCCAGCTCCAGGACAACCTTTGCCAGCAGCTGAGCGCTGTCGATGGCGCACCGTTTATTGAAGACGCCTGGCAGCGGGAAGGCGGTGGCGGCGGGCGCAGCCGGGTGTTGCGCGACGGCAACGTGTTCGAACAGGCCGGGGTTAACTTTTCTCACGTCCATGGCGATGCGATGCCCGCCTCGGCAACGGCCCATCGCCCGGAGCTGGCCGGACGCAGCTTTGAAGCCATGGGCGTCTCGCTGGTGGTTCATCCGCTTAACCCCTATGTGCCCACCAGCCATGCCAACGTGCGGTTCTTTATTGCCGAAAAGCCTGGCGCCGACCCGGTGTGGTGGTTCGGCGGCGGCTTCGATTTAACCCCTTACTACGGCTTTGAAGAGGATGCCGTCCACTGGCATCGTACCGCCCGCGATCTGTGTCTGCCGTTCGGCGAAGCCGTCTATCCGCGCTATAAAAAATGGTGCGATGATTACTTCTATCTCAAGCACCGCCAGGAGCAGCGCGGTATCGGCGGTCTGTTCTTTGACGACCTGAATACCCCGGATTTTGACCACTGCTTCGCCTTTATGCAAGCGGTCGGGAACGGCTATGCTGACGCCTATTTACCCATCGTCGAACGCCGAAAAGCCACGCCGTACGGCGAGCGCGAGCGCCACTTTCAGCTCTATCGCCGCGGCCGCTACGTCGAGTTCAATCTGGTCTGGGACCGCGGCACCCTGTTCGGCCTGCAGACCGGCGGGCGTACGGAGTCGATTCTGATGTCGATGCCGCCGCTGGTGCGCTGGGAATATGATTATCAGCCCGAGCCCGGCAGTCCCGAGGCGGCGCTGAGCGAGTTTATTCAGGTGCGCGACTGGCTGTAACGGCCGGATGGCGGCTGGCCACCCGGCAGCGGCGTCGCTTCGCTCACACCCACTGGCGCAGGCGATGGTGCAGCGTCATCGACGGTTTCTCAGCAAACAGCTGCTGATAGTCGGTGGCGAACTGCCCCAGATGCCAGAATCCCCACTGCATGGCCGCCTCCTTGACCGTCTCCCGCTCTGACCAGGGACTTATCAGCTCCCGGCGTACGGCGTTCAGACGGATCCGTTTGAGCCAGGCGTTGGGGCCAATCCCCAGAATCGCATGGAAGGCGTTTTGCAGGGTGCGACGGCTGACGTACAGCTGCTGGCACAGGTCGAGAACGGTTAGCGGCTCCGCGCTGTTTTCCAGCACATATTCGCGGGCCTGCGCCAGCAGGCGGCGGTAGCTCTGGTGGCTGATACTCTCCGCGCTCACCATCGGCTGCGCCTCTTCCAGCATCGTCCCCATCGCCAGCAACAGATTATCCCGCAGCACCTTGCGCACCGCAGGCTGATGAAGGGTATCCGGATGCTCGCTGAAGGTGGCCAGCGCCTGCTGCACAAACCCCCACAGCGCGGCCTTATGCGGCTCCCGAACTGCCAGCGCTGACTGGTTGCGTAGCATATGCAGCACTCGCTCCGGGTGGTGCAGGAAACTGGCATGGCGAGAAATCACCTCCTGGGAAATGACTACTCCGAGGATGGTGTAATCATCCGGCGTGCTGAGCTCGAACTCCGTACCGCCGGGACGGGTGGCGATTTCTGCCCGGCCCAGGCACTGCGAACCAATAAACCCCTGCTCTCCCCGCGCCGCCGGAATACCAAACCAAAAGGAGTTCGGCCAGACCACGCAGGACTGGCGCAGCGCCAGCCCGGTAAATTCGCGAAAGACCTGGATCTCATCGAGCAGAATTTCGGTAAACTCGCCGCGAAACTGCCCCGGATGCAGCTGATCGTAAATCTGTTGCCAGGCGGTAATGGTCAGGGCGTGCTCATATACATCGGTTGTGTGTCGTTGATGAATATTGTCAATTTCAACCTGGGGCGTCAGCCTGGTGTCTTCCGGCAACGCCTCGCAACAGAGATGGTGCAAATTTGCAGAACGACGCTTTTTCATAATCGTTAAAGCCGGGGGCAAGCCGCTCCCGGCACCTCCGACAGGTTATGGATTTTTGAGACGATAGCGGCTACTGCGTTTGCGTAGCGTCCCTGCGGAAAAGAGCTGATCCAGCGCCTGGCGGGCCTTATCCAGCGGCCAGGCAAAATGCGCGGCGACCTCGCCGGCCGTCATGCCCTGACGAACTGATGCCAGCAGCGTCAGTAACGCTTCCGATGACGCCGGGTCAGCAGGCGGCAGGGGCGCTGGCGGCGGTGGCTGAAAGCCGCCGATCAGCCACTGGGTATCCTCTTCCGGACGGCCGATTTCCCGACGGCTGATCACGCAGCCGGTCCGCCGGGCGGCGGCGGCCCCGGCGTCCAGCGCAGCGCGGCAGGCCGCCAGATCCCCCTCCACCACCAGCGTCAATCTGCCGGGGTCGAGCACTTCATGACTGAGCAGGCGCACATTGGCCGCCTTGAGCATGGCATCCGCGGCGTCTACAGCGGCGACCATGCCCTCCACTTCCAGCAATCCCAGCGCATTGATCATCGCTCCCTCCGTTACGCACGCTGAACAGGATGACGGGCAATATCGAGAACGGCATCGGTAAAGGCGTTGCAGGCGGCTTTACAGGCGGCCTGACTTCCCGTCAAAAAGGCGGCCGAATAGTTGGTTTCCGACGGCGGCGGGACGTAGGTCACCAGCTGAACGTCGGCAGACTTCATCGCCGCATCGATGCCGTACGTCGCCTCCAGCGGCGGCGCCACCAGATAAGCGATCGGATCGCCCAACGCGATGCCAGCGGTGGATGAAAGATAAGAGCCGGTACGCGACACCACGTGCGCCAGAAACGCGGTATCTTGCGCGTCGTTAGCCCACTGGAACGCCGCCCCGCTTTCAATATGCGCCATCATGGCATCCAGCCCGGCGCGAACTTCCGCCGGGTTCGGGCCGCCGAGCATAATCAGCACTTCACCGGCGGTGGGCGACGGGCCGTGAGCTGCTCCGGCATACAGGGAGCGGCCATAGACCACCTCCACCATCGCCTGCTTTGTCGCTTCATCGGCGGCAATATACGTCACGTCATCAGAATCTGCCGTGATGAGTCCTAGGCTACGTATATGTGGCGGTAATTTAAGCTCCCGGGCAAAACCGTCATTCACCGAGGCAATGACGCGCATGGCAGTGACCGAGGGTCGAATCAAATCTAATGCGGGCATGATGCCTCCTTAACGGCTCATGTTGATGCCGGAAGCTTTCTGCTCCAGCATGCGTTTGGCTAAATCCACGATCACCGCGGCGGCTTCTACCGGCGGGGTGCCGCCCTGGTGGATATTGGAGATACAGGTCCGGTCGGCCTCGACGGTGGTCGCCACCCGCGGGGAGTACACCGCGTAGCAGGAGAGGCTCTCTGACTGGCCAAGTCCCGGGCGCTCGCCAACCAGCAGGATCACCACCTTCGCGCCGAGGATCTCGCCGATCTGATCTTCAATCTTGACGCGGCCATAGCGCACGAAGAACGGCGTCCCGACCTTCAGACCCGCCTGTTTCAGGCCGGCAAGCAGCGGCGGCAGGATCTCTTCGTAGTTGGCGGTGATGGCATCCGTCGACAGGCCATCGGACACCACCACCTGCACATCCGGATCCATCACGCACTGCGCCTTCAGCGCATCGATGGCCTCCGGACTGAGACGGCGTCCCAGATCGGGGCGCGTCAGGTAGCGATTTTTGTCGCTGATTTCCGAACGCACTTCCAGCAGCCCCTGCGCTTTCACCCACGCCTCCGGCACCTCTTTGAGCACCGTATCTTTCGAGCGCGAGTGATCCGCCAGGAAGCGCAGCAACGCGAGGGTGCGCGGACGCGGACCGGCGCGACCGGTGCAAACGCGCGCTGCGGTGCTGCGTTTCAGTTCGGTCAGCACTTCGGCGCGGTGCGGATGTTGTACGCCAATCCAGGCTTTCGCTTCCGCAGAGCCCAGATCCAGCGCGCAGCTTTCCACTGTTGCGTCGGTGGCGCACGCGGCAGCGTGGCAGGCCGGCGTCGTCGCTACGGGGGCCTCTGGCTGTGTCTGTGGCTGTCCCATTGACGCCATTACGCTGCGTACAATGTCTTCAATCTGTTTTTGATCCATGATGTGTCATCCCCGCGTCATCAGAAGAACAGTGACGGATCGCCCGCCCGTTTGGTCAGACGACCATTTGCCATAATGCCCATCCGTTCCAGCCAGCCTTCGAACTCCGGTGACGGACGCAGACCCAGCAGCTGGCGCACGGTCGCGGTATCGTGGAAGGCGGTAGTCTGGTAGTTGAGCATGATGTCGTCGCCGAGCGGCATGCCCATGATGTAGTTGCAGCCAGCGGTCGCCAGCAGGAACATCAGGTTTTCGTTGAGGTTCTGATCGGCATCGGCATGGTTGGTGTAGCAGCAGTCGCAGCCCATCGAGATGCCGCTCAGCTTGCCCATAAAGTGGTCTTCCAGCCCGGCGCGAATAATTTGTCGGTCGTTATAGAGGTACTCCGGCCCGATAAAGCCCACCACGGTGTTGACGAGGAACGGATCGTAGTGCCGCGCCAGGCCATAGTTACGCGCTTCCATCGTCACCTGGTCGGCGCCGAAGTTAGCGCCCGCGGAGAGCGCCGAGCCCTGCCCGGTTTCAAAGTAAAGACAGTTCTCCCCGGCGATGCGGTTAAACTCCGCTCCCACCGCCCGCGCTTCATCGAGCATCGCCAGTTCGACGCCGAACTCTTTTAGCCCTTTTTCGCTGCCGCAGATGCTCTGGAAGATAAGCCCCCCCGGCGCGCCGCGGCGGATAGCTTCGATCTGGGTGGTGACGTGCGCCAGCACGCAGCCCTGGGTCGGGATGGAAAACTTGTCGATCACCCCGTACACCGTATCCAGCACGCGACTCAGGTTCTCCACGTCGTCAGTGACCGGGTTGACGCCAATCACCGCGTCGCCCGCGCCGAAGGAGAGCCCTTCGTAGATTTGCGCGGCAATACTCTGCACGTCGTCGCGGGTATCGTTCGGCTGCAGGCGGCAGCTAAAGGTCCCCGGCAGACCGATGGTGGTATTGGCTTTTTTGATCACCGGCATTTTTTTGCCGCCATAGATCAGATCGGCGTTGGAGCAGATCTTGGCCACCGCCGCCACCACCTCGGAGGTCAGCCCTTTGCGGACAAAGGCGATATCGTCGCTGGTGACCTCGTCGTTGAGCACGTATTCGCGCAGGTCGCTGATGGTCCAGTGTTTGATCCGCTGATAGGCGGTTTCGTTCACGTCATCCTGGATCAGGCGCGTCACGCAATCCTCCTCATAGGGGATCACCGGGTTATTGCGGATATCGGCCACCGTCATATCGGAAAGCACCTGCTTGGCGGCCACGCGCTGCTGCGAACTCTCCGCTGCCACGCCCGCCAGCACATCCCCCGAACGCAGTTCGTTGGCTTTCGCCAGCACCTCTTTAACATCCTTAAACTGATAAACATTGCCGAACAATGTGGTCTTTAGTTTCATAAGTCGTTCCCTCAGGAAGGAAATGCGAGTGATTTCACCGTCACCGGCACAACCGATCCGCCAAAAAGAGGCGTACCAATGTCGATATAGTCCCCCGCCCGGACGCTCACCTCATCGATGACCGCCAGCGGAAGGTGTGGAAGCTGCGGCCGCAGCAGCATGCCCAGCGCTTTGCCAAAATCCTGCTCGGCCACCAGCAGCAGCGGACGCGGATTGGGAAAGCGGGCGACAAACGCCAGCAGGGCGTCAATTACGGTCAGTAAGGTGGCGTAGCGCACCGGAAGTGAAGCGGGAAGCGCCAGCACGTAAGCGTCCGCCTCGGGGGCCAGATCGAGCTGCGTCAGCGCCTGCCGCCAGGCGTTCGGCAGATCGGCGGCCTCCTGCGGGATAGCCACCGGCAGATTGCGCAGCGGCAGTTGAACCCTCTCCAGCCAGATGGTGCTCCCGGACAGGGACAGCGTATGCGCCCCGGCGCCAATCACCGTGGCGCGCACGGTTTGCGTCGGAAACTGCACGTTCATTTCACGCAGGCGCGGATGCTCGTGCAGGGCCGTGGCCAGCAGCGGCCCGATATCGGAAAAACAGAAAGGATCGGCGGGTTGATGGCGGTAGCACTCCCCCACTCCGCCGGAAAGAGTAATCACCTCCGGCTGAACACCCGCAGGCAGTACTTCGGTTTGCATCAGCCCCTGCGCCAGCGGTGAGAGCCTGCCGTCGATCACCTCAACGATCAGCCCCGCCATCCGGCGCGCCACCTGCGCCAGCTGACCCGCAGTCAACGATAAAGCATCGGTTCCCGGGCCGAATACCGCATCGACAATCCGCTGTCCTGGCGAGTGCGCGTGGACCACGCGCCCCTGAGCGTCGGTTTCCAGCAGGCGGCCGCCGACGTTGAGGCAGGCGGTGGCGCTGAGGTTACCGGCGTCAAACAGGGCATAGTTCGAGGTACCGCCGCCAATATCGATATTAAGCACCCGGCACATCCGCTGCCGGGACAAGGTCTGCGCCCCGGCGCCGTGTCCGGCAATGACCGACTCCAGGTGCGGCCCGGCGCTGGCGACGACAAAATCGCCCAGCGACTGCGAGAGCGCCATCACCGCCGGGCGGGCATTGCGGGTTTTCGCGCTTTCACCAGTGATGATGATCGCCCCGGAGTCCACCGCTTGCGGGGCAATCCCGGCGGCCCGGTACTGAGCCAGAATCAGCGCCTCAAGCTCGGCCTCTTTCAGTTCTCCCTGCTTATCAACCGGCGTAAAAAAGACCGGGCTTTGCCAGCTAATGTCGCGTTTGATGAATTCGTAGCGCGGCACCTGGGAGACCGCCGCGCGGTTCACCAGCTCGAGGCACGAGAAGATCACCTGCGTGGTGGTGGTGCCGATATCAATACCGACGCTCAACAGCTGGCGCGTGTTCACGAGTGCGCCTCCGCTTCGGTGTTGGCAGGCGCCGGTACGTTTTCATCTTTTGGCACCAGCAGCATCGCCACGCCAATCGCGGTAACGCCGCCGACCAGCTTGCCGACGATCATCGGGAAGATCATGGCGTTCATGTTGGCCGCCGCAAAACCGAGATGGTCGCCGAGGGCGAACGCCGCTGACACTGAGAAGGCGCAGTTGATCACTTTTCCACGGGTATCCATCTGCTTCATC
Source organism: Klebsiella sp. w6 (assembly GCF_033100215.1). Taxonomy (NCBI): domain Bacteria; kingdom Pseudomonadati; phylum Pseudomonadota; class Gammaproteobacteria; order Enterobacterales; family Enterobacteriaceae; genus Klebsiella; species Klebsiella sp. w6. The sequence continues at coordinate 1,340,711 of NZ_CP136907.1, read as the reverse complement.
ATGCCGAACATCGGGATATTGTTCGCGAGGGTAGCGACCATGCCGCCGGCAGCCATATTGTTGATTTTGAGGAGATTACCGACACGCATCAGCGGCTTTTCAAACCAGCGGGTCAGCAGGAGCACCATCGGGTAAGCGCCGAGCAGCACGCAGGAAATAGAGCCAATGACTTCGATGGCGCGCATCACCTCGCCGGGCTGGTCACCAGGCGCCATAAAGATCGGGTCGAGTCCTGGGATCAGCTCCCAGCCGAGCAGGAACTTGATCACCGCCGCCGCCAGGCCGATGGTGATCAGCGCCACGAGGAATTTGGCGAAGATCTGGAAGCCGTTGATCATTTTTTCCGGAATGAACTTCAGCCCCAGCGCCACCAGCACGGCGACGATGATCACCGGGATCATATTCATCAGGATCAGCGCGAAGGTAAACGCTACCGGCTGGCCGTTGATCTCCACCCCGGAATACATCGCCACCAGACCGCCGGCGATACAGCCGATGGGAATAGTGACAATGCCCGCCAGCACGCCGAGCGCCAGCCAGCGGCGATCGGCAGGTTCGATAATGCCGAGCGCCACCGGAATGGAGAACACAATGGTCGGCCCCATCATGGAGCCGAGGATCAGGCCCGAGTACATCCAGGCCGCCACGTCGCCGCCCGCCAGCTCTTTGGCGAGGAAGAAACCGCCCATATCGCACGCCAGCAGCGTGCCGGCAAACATCGACGGGTTGGCGCCAAGCATCTCATACAGCGGGATAATCACCGGACCGAGCAGATGGGCCAGCACCGGCGCCAGGGCGGTCATCCCGACCATCGCCAGGCCCAGCGCGCCCATCGCCATAAACCCTTCTTCAAACTGACCGCCGGATCCCTCAATGCTTTTCCCCAGTTTGCCGAGAAAGCGCGCCGAGCCGCCGAACTGCGACAGGATCCTGTCCACGGCGGCAATCAGCATAAAGAACATCATGATGTACATGATGATTTCGTTAATTCCCATAGCCCTTACTCCCTGTCATTTATGATTGGTAGATACTGTGAATACCGGGACATTAGCCGCACTCGGGGAACTTTCCCGGGTCGAGGCGTGAACGCCTTACCCGGGCTACGGCATAGCAGACGGCTGTGATCCTGTAGCCCGGCTAAGCGCAGCGCGAGCCGGGAAAGCCACAGCCACACGCCTCCGGGAAAATCCGCATTTATTGCGCCACCGCGTACAGCTCGATAATCTGCTCCCGGGTGGCGGTGCGTGGATTGGTGCGCAGACAGATGTCGTCCTGCGCCGCCTGTGCCCAGGTGGCGTAGTGCGCGGGCGTCGCGCCGGCATCCGACAGCCGCATCGTCAGACCGACTTCCGCAATCAGTTCGCGCACGGCGGCGATTGCCTCAAGGTCATCGGTTTTCCTGCCGGTCAGCGCCCGGCCGATCTGGCTGAAGCGCCCCCGGCACACCATACGGTTGAAGCCCATCACCGTTGGCAGCAGCATGGCGTTGGCCAGACCGTGCGGAATATGCAGCGCCGCCCCCGGCTGATGCGCCATGGCATGGCATAGCCCCAGCCCGGCGCTGGAAAACGCCATCCCCGCCATGCAGGAGGCCAGCAGCATGCTCTCCCGCGCCGCCAGATCCTGGCCGCAGCCCACCGCTTTCGGCAGCGCTTCGCCGATCATGGCTATCGCCCCCATCGCCAGACTGTCGGTAAACGGCGTGGCGTGACGGGCGCTGTAGGCCTCGACGGCGTGGGTCAGCGCATCAATCCCGGTCATCGCCGTGACAGACGGGGGAACGCCCTCAGTTAGGGCGGCGTCGAGGATCGCCACATCCGGCATCAGCGAGGCATGCGCCAGCACCTGTTTGCGTCCACTCACCGCATCAATAATCACCGTCACGTTGGTAGTTTCTGACCCGGTGCCGGCGGTGGTCGGCACCGCAATCAGCGGCAGACGTGGCTGTAATTCGCTGTGCTCCGTCATCTCCCCCAGCGTCTGCTCAGGGTTGGCGACCAGCAGCGCCACCGCTTTCGCCGCATCCAGCACCGAGCCGCCGCCGAAGGCCACCACGCCGTCGCAGCGCGCGTCCCGCAGCTGGGCGACCGCAGCGCAGACATCGGTGACGCAGGGTTCGCCGGCGGGACAGGGCCAGAGGGTCATAGCGACTCCTTTCATCGCCAGGCTACGCTCCAGCCCGGCGGTCATTCCCGCCTGATGGAGAAAACGGTCAACCATGACAAACAGATGCTTCAGGCCCCGGGCCTGCGCTTGCGGGCCGCAGGCCGCCAGCGCGCCGACGCCGTGCAGCGTCACCGGCGGAACGTTGAAGCTTTTCACTTGCTGAAGATTCAGCGTATCGAAGGCGTGGAACAGCGCCGTCTGCAGTTCAGCTTGCATAGATCCCCTCCGCTTTTTCCCTCCCGCTGTTGGCGATTGCCAGCGGGGTCATAAACAGGCTGTGCCGGGGTAAATGCACCTTCAGCGTCGGGAAACATTGGCAAAAAAGCGCCCTGACGCCCGGCTGCATGCAGGCGCCGCCTGCCAGCCACAAATCACCAATCCCTTGTCCGGTAATATGTCGGGCGACAATCTCAGCCATCTTCTCGTACACCGGTTTCACTACCGGCCAGATCTCTCCGGCATGGCGGCGCTTGTACTGCTCAGCCTCTTCCAGCCCGATGCCGCGATTCCCGGCCAGAGTCAGGGAGATATGGTGTCCGCCGGTGGCTTCATCCGCCGAATACGTCACCCTGCCCTGTTTAACGATGGCGATCCCGGTGGTGCCGCCGCCGATGTCCACCACCCCGGCATTATCGAGCTGCAGCAGATCCGCCACCGCGGTGGGCTCATCCAGCACATGACTGATCTCCAGCCCGGCGGACTCCAGGACGTTGATCGAAATGCGCGGATCGGTGCCGGGCGGAAACGAGGTCGCCGCATGCGTAAAGCGGCAGCCCAGCTGCTGTTCGAGGGTCGCGAGATGACGGCGCACGAGGGTGACGGCGCCGAAGAAGTCCCAGACGATGCCGTCGCGCACCACATCGGCCCAGTCAAGACATACCGCAACCGGCTGGCCATCACGGTCGACCACCATCGACACCACGTCGCAGGTACCTAAATCGATACCCAGCCACAGCGGCGACTCGCTGGCGGCGGGTGCCTGGTTACACAGAGCAGCGGCTTTTTGCAGTCTCGGCGAAAGCCAGCGTTGTTCGTCGTGCGCCATGTTCATCCCTTATACGATTCGAAACGCATCCACCAGCACGCAGCGGCGCAGACGAACGAAGGTCCGCGCGCTGGTCACCCCCTCCCCGGTTGGGGTGGTGATGGTCATGGTGGTCCAGCCCTCGCCGCCCAGCCCAAGCCCGGCGATGCACGGCCCGTTTTTGACGAAGATGCTGGTGTCGATGGCATTCGCCATCTGGTTCATGTTGTCGATGTTGCGCGAGTGCATCGCCGCCGTATGGTGGCAGCCGCCTTCCAGTTGCACCGCCAGGGCGATGGCCTCCTCGACGTTCGCCACCCGCACCACCGGCAGCACCGGCATCATCAGTTCAGTCACCGCAAACGGATGGCTGGCAGGGGTTTCCACGAACAGCAGGCGGGTTTGCGCCGGCACCTGCAGGCCAATCGCCGCGGCGATTTTGCCCGCATCGCGGCCGACCCAGTCGCGGCTGACCGTGCCTTTGCCGCGCTCGTCGATATTTTTCAGCAGCAGCGGCTGGAGCTGTTCGGCCTGCGCCGCCGTGAGTTTCACCGCCTGCTGGCCTTCCATCAGGCGCATCAGTTCGTCGGCGACGCTATCGACCACGATCAGCACCTTCTCGTCGGCGCAGATGATGTTGTTATCAAACGAGGCGCCTTTGACGATCGCTTGCGCGGCGCGCGGCAGATCGGCGGTCTCATCCACCACCACCGGCGGGTTGCCGGCCCCGGCGGCAATCAGACGTTTGTTGGTATGTTTGCGCGCCGCCTCGACCACTGCTTCGCCGCCGGTCACCACCAGCAGGCCGATACCAGGGTACTTAAACAGCCGCTGGGCGGTGTCGATATCCGGGTTCGCCACGGTCACCAGCAGGTTGGCCGGGCCGCCGGCGGCCACTACCGCCTGGTTAAGCAAGGTGATCGCCCGCTGCGAGACCTGTTTCGCCGCCGGATGGGGGGCAAAGACTACGCTGTTGCCGGCGGCAATCAGACTGATGGCGTTGTTAATCACCGTCGCCGCCGGATTGGTCGAGGGCGTGACCGAGGCCACCACGCCCCAGGGCGCGTTTTCAATCAGCGTCAGGCCGTTATCGCCGGTCAGCACCTGCGGAGTCAGACACTCCACGCCTGGCGTACCCCGTGCCTGCGCCACGTTTTTGGCAAACTTATCTTCAACGCGTCCCATGCCGGTCTCCGTCACCGCAAGCTCCGCCAGTTCACGGGCATGCTTTTCACCCGCCTCACGAATGGCCTGAATCACCTGCTGACGCATCGCCACCCGCTTTAATCCCTGCTGGGCCGCCGTTGCCGCCGCGACAGCGTCATCCAGTGAGGCAAAAACGCCCCTATCATGAACGGCGTCAGCAGGCTGACTGCTGTCTTTCATTTTCAGCAGTACCGCTTTCACTACCTGTTCAATGTCCTGTTGATTCATGATTTTTCACCCTACTTATGGAAGAGCACCTGACCATCGGCCGCAGCCTCATCCACGATGCCAATCACGCACAGATCGACCGGAGAGGCGCCCTGTGCGTGCGCCTGTCGCGCCGAGCTGCCGCTGACCAGCAGCACCCACTCCCCGCATCCCGCGCCGATGTTGTCGATGGCGACCGCGCATTGCCCGTCGGGTTCGCCGCGGGCATTGAGCATCTCCACCATCAGCAGTTTGTCGTGGGCCAGCCCTTCATGGCGTACGGTGCAGACCACATATCCGGTTACGACAGCCAGCTTCATGTCCATCTCCGCGTGTGATGTGCAGGCCGGAAAAGCGCAGCGCCATCCGGCATTCATGCCTTTTCATGGCCGGATAGCGACGCGCTGACGTCTCATCCGGCCCGAACTTTCCGGCACCCCCTCCCCCGTTAGATGTTGCTGTCGCCCTTGAAGCTGATCGGGAAGACCTCTTCCAGATCGCCATGCGGGCGCGGGATGACATGTACAGAGACCAGCTCACCGATACGCTGAGCCGCCGCCGCCCCGGCATCCGTGGCGGCTTTGCACGCCGCGACATCGCCGCGCACCATGGCGGTCACCAGGCCGCCACCGATCTGTTTCACGCCTACCAGCTTGACGCGGGCCGCTTTGACCATGGCGTCGGAGGCCTCAATCAGTGCAACCAGGCCCCGGGTTTCAATCATTCCTAATGCTTCCATTGTGTTTTCCTCTCATAAGGGGTCCTGAAGGGGACCATTCATTCAACCAGCGTGGACGAGTCGGGGATCCGGCTTGCGTCCGTCTGGCGCGGTACCGACGCCACCAGCGCCAGTTCGATAATTTCCTCTACGCTACAGCCTCGCGAGAGGTCGTGAAGCGGGGCGGCGAGGCCCTGGATCAGCGGCCCGATGGCGCGATACCCTCCCAACCGCTGGGCGATTTTGTAGCCGATGTTGCCCGCCTCCAGCGACGGGAAGACCAGCACGTTGGCCCGCCCCCGCAGCGGGCTGCCGGGCGCTTTGTGCGCGGCGACGTCGGGTACGAAGGCGGCGTCAAACTGCAGCTCGCCATCGACCATCAGCTGCGGCGCCCGCTGACGCACGATCTCCGTGGCCTGCTGGACGTTAGCGACGCAGGGATGCCGGGCGCTGCCGTGCGTGGAGAAAGACAGCATCGCCACCCGCGGCGCTTCGCCAGCGATCGCTTGCCAGGTCTCGGCGCTGGCAATCGCGATATCCGCCAGCTGCGCCGCCGTCGGCAGCGGCACCACGCTGCAGTCGGCAAACCCCAGCGGCTGGCCGGCATACTGGGGCAGCATCAGAAACAGCGAGGAGAGCGTTTTACACCCCGGCTGCAGGCCGATAAGGCGCAGACCGGCGCGCAGCACGCTGGCGGTTGACGAGAGATTCCCGGCGATACACACCTCGGCCTCACCGCCGCTAACCATCGCCGCGGCGAACATCAGCGGGTCGGCCAGCTTGTCGACGGCATCGGCGGGCGCTTTATCGCCGGCGCGCGCCTGCCAGGCGGCGGCAAACGCCTCGCGCATCGCCAGGTTGCTGTGCGGATCAATGATCTGCACTCCGGTCAGCGGCAGACGTTCGCCAAGGGCGAACTGCCGCAGCGCGAAGGGACTGGCGACGAGGATCGGACGCGCCAGGCCCTGCTGCTGCAGATAATGCGCCGCCTTCAGCACACGGACGTCCAGCGCATCCGGGAACACCACTCGGGCGGGGGCGCGCAGCGCCAGTTTGCGGCATTGGTCAATGATCATCTTCACCTCCCAGGTGCTGCTGCAGCTGGCTGAGGGTTGGCGGCGAATCCGTCACGCCCAGGATCATCATCACGTAGACCGCGCTGGAGAGACGGTTGATCGCTTGCATAATATCGGCGCGCCGGACCGCAAATTGCGGCGTGATAAACACCTGCGCCGCGGTCACCTCCGCCTCGCGGACTTTGCCGCGCAGCAGATTAAGCAGCGCGACCTCGCGCCCATGGCGGGCCTCCGGCACCAGGTGATCGTGGCCCAGGAAGCGCAGCGGCTGATGGGACAGACGGTGTAGCTGTCCCTCGCTGAATCCGGCTATCGACTGCGCCGCCAGCGGCTCCTCCAGCGCGTCGGCGCGCATGATGTTGCCCAGCCGCGAACGGATATCCATCAGCCACGGCTGCCAGGACTCCGCCAGTTCAATTTGCAGCCACACCGTCAGAGCGATGGTGCTGTCCAGCACCGCACGGAAGGCCAGCCGCGGATCGTTTTTCGCCACCAGGGTATCGGCCGTCAGGTGGGTCAGGGTGTCCGGCTTTTTATCCACTGGCTGGTGACAGAGCTCGCAGCAGGCCTGGGGCGGATGGTCGCGGCTGGTCAGGACATGCACCGGCTGCGGCGTCTGTTCGTCATCCTCGACAAACAGGCGCCCCTGGCGGTCGAGAAATTTGACCCGCAGATGCCGACTTTCCAGCAGCTCCCTCGCCGAGGGCGTCAGGCGAGCGTCGGCAGGAAGATGGATTTCACCGCCTTCGCTGAGCGTATGATTCGCTCTGAGCCACGCTTCGGTAATGAAATCGTTCATAGCGATTGCCAGTTTGCCGGCCAGGCGACGTACAGGAAGCGCACCGTCGACGGGGTACCGAATTCGATGCTGGCGCCTTTCGGGATAAACATGACGTCCCCTGCTTTGGCAATCAGCGTTTCCCCCTGATGGCGCACATGCAGCTCGCCCTCCAGCACCATATCGATTTCGTCGTAGTTCAGCGTCCACGGGAAGAAGGCGTTCTCCCACTGCATAAATCCGGCGGCCATGCTGCTGCCATCCTGGTCGGTCACCAGGTCCGTTAAGCCGACGCAGTGCGGCTGGGCGCCGTCGAAGCGGCCAAACTTCACGCTGCTGCCGTCGATCACTTTGATGCCGCCTTTGCCGGTCACGGAGTCAAATCCTGGCTGCATCGCCTCCTGCTCCAGGGACTGCTTCTCCTTCATCACCTTTTCCATCAGCTGCGCCACCAGGCTTTCGGTAAACTGGCCTTCCGGCAACTGCGCCAGGATGGTTTCGCGGATCCGCTGGCTTTCCGTTTTGTCGCTGTCCGCCGCTGTCGCCGCCGGCGCGGCGCCATCATCCTCGGTGATAGTGAATCCCAGCAGCTCGGCGACTTCGCGCGCTTCCGGGGTGATAATGCTGGCGCGCAGAACAACTGACATCGCCTGTTCGCCGCGCGCGTGGGCGGCACGAATATCGTTAGCGGTAATGAGTTTCTTCACCTGGCCCTTCCTCCTTTTGGCTGAGCTCACTCAAATAATTTTCCAGCGACGCGACGCTTTGCGGATCGCAACCGTTGAGGGCGAAAACCGGCGCCTGAAACCCCATCCCGTCCAGCAGCTGTCGCACCGCGGCGACGTTGGCATCCGGCAGATCCGTTTTGCTGATCGCCACGATAAGGTGCTTTCGGCTGCCAATATCCAGTAACCCGGGAGGCAGGCGGCTTTCGGTATCATTGGCCGCATGGACATAAATCAGGGTGTCCACATCCTGCAGGGTGGTAATTAAGGCGTGATACCAGCGAGGATGGCTGAAATATTCCCCGGGTGTATCGATGTCGCCACGATCGTTAAATTCCAGCGCCTGCGTTTTTCTGGCGAGGGAATAATTTCCCTGCAGGGCATTAAATAATGTGGTTTTTCCTGCACCGACGGCGCCGACAATGGCAATACGCTTCATGGTCGCTCTCAATTAACTTTTCGTTAATTCGCACAAGGTATAATTTAATAAGCGGCCTAACCCGCCGATGGTCTGCTGGAGCGCCTCCTCCACCGCGCCGACCGAACCGTAGATCACCAGCGCGCCGCTAAACCGGTCGAGAAAACCGATGTGCACATCGGCGGCCTTCATCGCCAGATCGCCGGCGATCATCGCTGTTTCCCCCGGTGTCAGCGTCATAATGCCGATCGCGCCGGATTCGGGTACGCCGATCTTTTTCGCCAGCTCCGCTCCCGGGTGGGCAATCAGATGCGCCAGTGTGACCTGTTTGCCTGGTACGAATTCCTGAATAATGCGTTCTTTATCCATGACTGATTGCCCCCCTGAAATCTGTCCTCATGGTGACGGTATTTCAGCGCGGCAAATAACAAATTTCGGCAAGTGGGGTTAAAAGGTGAAGTGGATCACTCAGGAGAGAAAATAATAATGCGGCGGAATTAAAAAGGCAGGCTCAGCGTTTTTACTCGCCGGCCTGCCTGATATTGTGCGCGGAAAACTCTCCGCGCGTTAATGGGAAAAAAACGAGATTACAGCGGTTCGGTTTGCGCTTCGACAACCGCCAGCGCCACCATATTCACAATGCGGCGTACGGAGGCGATCGGCGTCAGAATATGCACCGGCTTCGCCACCCCCATCAGCACTGGTCCGACGGTCACCCCTTCCGAACTGGAGACACGCAGCAGGTTATAGCTGATCCGGGCGGCTTCCATATTCGGCATCACCAGAATATTGGCCGATCCCTTCAGCGGGCTGTCCGGCATGCGGTCGTTGCGGATGCTTTCCACCAGCGCGGCGTCGCCATGCATTTCGCCATCGATCATCAGCTCCGGGGCGCTCGCCTTCACCAGTTCAAGGGTTTTGCGCATCTTGCTGGCTGACGGGCAGTCGGCGGAACCAAAGTTGGAGTGCGACAGCAATGCCACCCGCGGCTCAATACCGAAGCGACGCACGCTTTCCGCCGCCATCAGGGTGATCTCCGCCAGCTCTTCCGGGGAGGGATCGTGATTGACATAGGTGTCGGCGATAAAGGTGTTGCCGCTCGGCAGCAGCAGCGCATTCATCGCCCCGGCGGTGCTGACGCCGTCGCGATAGCCAAACAGCGGCTGCACCACGCGGTAGTGGTCGTGGTACTCGCCGATAGTCCCGCAGATCATCGCATCCGCTTCACCGCGATGAACCATGATGGCGCCAATCACCGTGGTGTTGCTAATCACCGCCCGCTGCGCCTGCTCCTGGGTAATGCCGCGGCGCTTCATCAGCTGGTAGTACTCGCTCCAGTACTCTTTAAACCGCGGGTCGGATTCATTATTGACGATCTCAAAGTCAACGCCGGCCTTGATCTGCAGACCCAGCTTCTGGATGCGCATTTCAATCACGCTAGGGCGCCCCACCAGAATCGGTTTGGCCAGCCCCAGCGACACCAGCTCCTGAGTGGCGTGCAGCACCCGGGTCTCCTCCCCTTCCGCCAACACCACGCGCTTCGGCTCTTTGCGCGCCTGAGAGAAGATAGGCTTCATAAACAGGTTGGTTTTATAGACGAACTCGCTCAGCTTCTCGATATAGGCGTCAAAATCAGCGATGGGGCGCGTTGCCACGCCGGAATCCATTGCCGCCTTCGCCACCGCAGGGGCAATCTTGACGATCAGCCGCGGGTCGAACGGTTTCGGAATGATGTAGTCCGGACCAAAGCTTAAATCCTGATCGCCATAGGCGGAGGCCACCACTTCGCTCTGCTCAGCATGGGCCAGCTCGGCAATGGCGTGCACCGCCGCCAGCTTCATCTCTTCGTTGATCGCCGTCGCGCCGACGTCCAGCGCGCCGCGGAAGATGAACGGGAAGCAGAGCACATTGTTGACCTGGTTAGGGTAGTCGGAGCGACCGGTACAGATGATGGCGTCATCGCGGACCTGCTTCGCCAGCGGCGGCAGAATTTCCGGCTCCGGGTTGGCCAGGGCAAGGATCAGCGGCGCGCGCGCCATCTTCTTCACCATCTCCGGAGTCAGCACTTTCGGGCCAGAGCAGCCGAGGAAAATGTCGGCGCCGTCGATCACATCATCAAGCGTACGTTTGCCGTCGTCTTCCACTGCGTAGGCGGCTTTGGTTTCCGCCATGTTCGGTTCACGGTCTTTATAGATGACACCTTTCGAATCGCAGACCACGATGTTGTGCTTTTGCATCCCCAGCGCCACCAGCAGGTTCATGCAGGCGATCGCCGCCGCGCCCGCGCCGGAGACCACCATCCGCACGTCGGACAGATTCTTCTCGACGACGCGCAGACCGTTGAGGATCGCCGCGGTGCTGATGATCGCCGTGCCATGCTGATCGTCATGGAAAACCGGAATATTCATCCGCTCGCGCAGCTGCTGCTCGATGTAGAAACACTCCGGCGCTTTAATATCTTCCAGGTTGATACCGCCGAAGGTCGGCTCAAGGGCGGCGACGACGTTAATGAATTTGTCCGGATCCAGCTCATCGACTTCGATATCAAACACATCGATGCCGGCGAATTTCTTAAACAGGACGCCTTTGCCCTCCATCACCGGCTTGCCGGCCAGCGCGCCGATATTCCCCAGCCCCAGCACCGCGGTGCCGTTGGAGACGACCGCCACCAGGTTGCCGCGGGCAGTGTATTTGTAGGCGGCCAGCGGATCTTTTTCGATTTCCAGACAGGGGGCCGCGACGCCCGGCGAGTAGGCCAGCGCCAAATCGCGCTGGGTGGCGAGAGGTTTGGTCGGCGAGACCTGGATTTTTCCGGGAACCGGAAATTCGTGGAAGTCGAGGGCGCTCTGTTTTAACTGCTCATCCATTTTCTATTCCTTTCTTTCACGTATCGTTCGTAGGGGAAAAGCGTGATGACCATCCTGTCGTTCACCTTTCAGTGGCAGACAGTATCCCTCCTGGCGGGGCGATAAACTTTGAACACCGCCAAACTCTGGCCATCGCTATGATCTGGTTGTTATCAATTTATAGCGGTTATGTTACCCGGATTCGCCGCCAATAATAGCCCCGTCTGCTATGCTTTTTGGTTATGTACCTCATCACTATTTATACCGCATACCGGCAAGCACTCATGTAACACCTTGTTCCAGGAGGACTTATCTATGAATCAGCTAGACAGCATCAAGCAGTTCACCACCGTGGTCGCCGACAGCGGCGACATCGAATCCATTCGCCACTATCATCCGGAAGATGCCACCACTAACCCCTCCCTGCTGCTGAAGGCCGCCGGCCTGGCGTCCTATAGCGGACTCATTGACGACGCCATCGCCTGGGCGAAAAAGCAAGGAGGCGGCCGTGAAGCGCAGGTGACTCACGCCTGCGATAAGCTGGCGGTCAATTTTGGCGCGGAGATCCTCAAAAGCATTCCGGGCCGGGTCTCCACCGAGGTGGACGCCCGGCTCTCCTTCAACCGGGAGAAGAGCATCGAGAAGGCGCGCCATCTGGTGGCGCTGTATCAGGAGATGGGCATTGATAAGTCGCGGATCCTGATCAAACTGGCATCCACCTGGGAGGGGATCCGCGCCGCCGAGACGCTGGAAAAAGAAGGCATCCACTGCAACCTGACGCTGCTGTTTTCCTTCGCCCAGGCCCGGGCCTGCGCCGAAGCCGGGGTCTATCTGATCTCCCCTTTCGTCGGGCGTATTTATGACTGGTATCAGGCGCGTAAGCCGCTGGATCCTTACGTGGTGGAGGAAGATCCGGGGGTGAAATCGGTGCGCAATATCTATGACTACTTCAAACAGCATAAATACACCACCATCGTGATGGGCGCCAGCTTCCGCCGCACCGAACAGATCCTCGCCCTGGTCGGCTGCGACCGGCTGACCATCGCCCCGCCCTTGTTAAAAGAGCTGCAGGCCAGCGACGCCCCGGTGGTGCGCAAACTGATCCCTGCCAGCCAGATCCTGCCGCGCCCGGTGCCGCTCAGCGAGGCGGAGTTCCGCTGGGAACATAATCAGGACCCGATGGCGGTCGAAAAGCTGGCGGAGGGGATCCGCCTGTTCGCCGTCGATCAGCGCAAACTGGAAGATCTGCTTGCCGCCAAACTGTCACTTTAGTCTCACGGAGAAAACTATGTCCCGAAGAGAGCTTGCCAACGCCATCCGCGCCCTGAGTATGGACGCGGTGCAGAAAGCCAATTCCGGCCACCCCGGTGCGCCAATGGGGATGGCAGACATTGCCGAAGTGCTGTGGAACGATTTTCTCAAGCACAATCCGCAGAACCCTGGCTGGGTGGACCGCGACCGCTTTATTCTGTCCAACGGCCACGCGTCGATGCTGCTCTACAGCCTGTTGCACCTGACCGGCTACGATCTGCCGCTGTCAGAACTCAAGCAGTTCCGTCAGTTGCACTCAAAAACGCCGGGCCACCCGGAGCATGGCTATACCCCCGGGGTGGAGACCACCACCGGCCCGCTGGGCCAGGGGCTGGCGAATGCCGTCGGCATGGCCATCGCCGAACGCACCCTGGCGGCACAGTTTAACCGCCCCGGTCATGAGATTATCGACCATCACACCTGGGTTTTCATGGGCGATGGCTGTCTGATGGAGGGGATCTCCCATGAGGCCTGTTCGCTGGCCGGTACGCTCGGACTGGGTAAGCTGATCGGTTTTTACGATCACAACGGCATCTCCATCGACGGCAAAACTGAAGGCTGGTTTTCCGATGATACGGCCGAACGCTTCCGCGCCTATCACTGGCATGTGATCGGTGACATTGATGGTCACGATCCGCAGGCCATTAAACAGGCCATTGCGGAAGCGCAGGCGGTGAAAGATAAGCCGTCGCTGATTATCTGTCGGACCATCATCGGCTTCGGTTCGCCCAACAAAGCGGGGTCGGAAGAGTCTCACGGCGCGGCGCTGGGCGAAAAAGAGGTGGCCCTGGCCCGCCAGCAGCTGGGCTGGAAATATCCGCCCTTCGAGATCCCGAAAGAGATCTATCAGGGCTGGGATGCGCGTCCGCGCGGCGAAAAAGCCGAGCACGCCTGGAACGAGAAATTCGCCGCCTACCAGCAGCAGTTTCCGGAGCTGGCCGCTGAGCTGACTCGCCGCATGGATGGCACCCTGCCGGAAGACTTTGCCGCGACCGCCCGCGACTACGTGGCGAAACTGCAGGCCGAGCCGGCGAAAATCGCCAGCCGCAAGGCCTCGCAAAACGCGCTGAACGCCTACGGCCCGCATCTCCCGGAACTGCTGGGCGGTTCGGCGGATCTTGCGCCGAGTAACCTGACCATCTGGTCTGGCTCGACATCGATTAAAGACGATCCTGCGGGCAACTATATCCACTACGGCGTGCGCGAATTTGGCATGACCGCGGTGGCCAACGGCATCGCCCTGCACGGGGGCTTCATTCCGTATACCTCTACCTTCCTGATGTTCGTGGAGTACGCCCGCAACGCCGCGCGCATGGCGGCCCTGATGAAGGCCCGGCAGATCATGGTCTATACCCATGACTCCATCGGTCTCGGGGAAGATGGCCCGACGCACCAGGCGGTGGAACAGCTGGCCAGTCTGCGTCTGACGCCGAACTTCAGCACCTGGCGCCCCTGCGACCAGGTGGAGACCGCCGTCGCCTGGCAGGCGGCCATTGCGCGCCAGAACGGACCAACGGCGCTGATCCTGTCGCGGCAAAACCTGGCGCAGATGCCGCGCACCCCGGAACAGGTGCAGGCTATTGCCCGGGGAGGCTACGTGCTGAAAGATGCCGGCGGGAAGCCCGACCTGATCCTCATCGCCACCGGCTCGGAAGTGGAGATCACTGTGCTGGCCGCAGAAAAACTGTTGGCGAACGGGGTGAATGTGCGGGTCGTCTCGCTCCCTTCCACCGATGTGTTTGATGCCCAGGATGAGGCCTGGCGCGAGTCGGTGCTGCCGTCGGACGTCAGCGCCCGGGTGGCGGTCGAGGCCGGGATAGCGGACTACTGGTATAAATATGTCGGCTTAAAAGGCAAGATCGTCGGCATGACCGGCTATGGCGAATCCGCCCCGGCAGAGCAGCTGTTTCCGTTCTTTGGCTTTACGGTCGACCATATCGTCGCCACCGCGGAGCAGGTGCTTAACGGGTGATCCACAGCGTGGGCCAGGCGTCTGGCCCCTGCCAGTTATCACACGTCGGCTGCTGCGCGTAGCGGGAGAGACTGAACCGCTGGCCGTCAAAACGCCAGCGGGTCTGGATCCCGCAATCGCCGGCCTCGCGGCCTTTATCCAGGGTCACCAGCTCATGGCGGCGATCATCGTAGCTGGCGTTGATAAGCTCGATCTCCCGCGGTGCCTCGCCCGGTGGCTGAAACGGCAGCGTCAGCCGCACCTGACGGGCGACATAGGGCCGCTGGCGGGAGACCAGCCAGGCCAGCCAGACGGTGTTGTACGCGCCGGATTCGCAGCTGGTCATCAGCAGCACTTTGTCATCCGTCAGCGCAGTAACGCGAATTTCACGGCGGAAGGGATCGAGGGAGCAGTTGCTGTTGGTCATCCGCTCATTACCGTAGTCCATCAGATCGTTGAGCTCCTCACGCCCCAGCGGCGACTGCGCTGTTTCCGCGGTCGCCACTGCGCGCAGCGCCGGGGCCGGCGGTACGCTGAGCGGCGGCTCTTCCCCTTTGCCGACCCAGGCCGTTTCACTGCCTACCCGCTTTTGCCGATCGTCGATAAAAAACAGAGCCGCTTTCAACCCCTGCAGGGAGATGCTCTGCAGGCCATTGGCCAGCGAGAGAGCTTTCCCCTCCTGAACCTGCTGGAGAAATGCATCGATCGTCACGCTGTCGGCGGTTTTAATGAGCTTATCTTCAATGTGCCAGCGCTTGTCGGTCAGGGACAACGGCTTGCCATCCAGCAGCAGGCGCGGCGCTATTGGCGCGAGCGTCGCCACCGGATTGCCGGTGCCACCCAGTTCGATACGCAGGTTGGCGTCAGTCACCGCCCCGGCGCTGCGGCTGAGGGTCATCACCAGCCCATAATGCAGCCCCACGTTACGGGTGACGCAGAAATTTTGGTTGTTACAGGTGACCTGCCAGTCGTTGAAGCGCTGCTGCGTCGGTGCCGACCATGCCTGCGAGCAAGGCAGCACCGCCAGAAAGAGGAAATAAATGATGCGAAAAAGCATGAACCGCCCGACCCCAGATAAACCCGACCACGGCGCCTATCCTGGACAACGGCAGCTGCTTACTCAATCGGATTTGTCAGAGTTCCCCGACATCAGGCCGGAGGTTTGCAGATACTGCAGCAGAATGACCGCCTTACCGTCGCGGATCTCACCGTCAGCGACCATCTGCAGCGCCTGGCTAAAAGGCAGCTCCAGCACCTCGATGGCTTCATCATCCACCCCGCCGCCGCTGGTGGTTCGCTGCGCGTCGCTGTACTCGGCGATAAAGAAATGCACCACTTCGGTGACGCCCCCTGGCGACATAAACAGCTCAAACAGCTTACGCACCTCGCCCACTTCGTAGCCGGTCTCTTCCACCGCCTCTTTACGAATGCAGGCTTCCGGCTCGTCGTTGTCCAGCAGCCCGGCGCAGGTTTCAATCAGCATGCCGTCATGATTGCCATTGACCCAGGTGGCGACCCGGAACTGCCGCACCAGGACCACCGTCTGCTTATGGCGGTTATACAGCAGTACGGTGGCGCCATTGCCGCGATCGTAGACTTCGCGCTTATGGCGCACGACGCTGCCGTCCGCCCGCGTTAGCTCATAAGTCATGTTGCGTAGTACGAACCAGTTCTCAGAGAGGATTTTATCTTTAATGACGTGAATATTGAGTGACATACCGACCCCACAGCGTAAAAGGACGCCCTCATACTACGCTGCGGGGCCGGGTTTGTCGTCAGTGAAGCGGCGTCGTTTTCAGCGCCAGATAGTCCAAAATCCCCTGCGCCGCGTGACGGCCTTCCGCCATCGCCGTCACTACAAGGTCTGCGCCGCGCACGGCATCGCCGCCGGCAAAGATCTTCTCCTGACTGGTCTGGTAACGGTAACGGCTCTCGACGCCGGCTTTGATGCGCCCCTGGCTGTCCAGCGCCACGCCCGCCGCTTCCAGCCAGGGCATGCGGTGCGGGTGGAAGCCAAAGGCCATGATCACCGCATCCGCCGGCATAACAAACTCACTGCCGGGGATCGGCGTCGGGCGGCGTCTTCCTCCCGCGTCCGGGGCGCCCAGCTCGGTGCGCAAAAAGCGTACCCCGTTCACTCGTCCGCTTTCGTCCAGCTCCAGGGTCACCGGCTGGACGTTAAACTCAAAGACCGCCCCCTCTTCGCGGGCGTTTTTGACCTCTTTTTTCGAGCCCGGCATGTTGGCTTCATCCCGCCGATAGGCGCAGGTCACCTGGCGGGCGCCGTGACGCAGCGCGGTGCGCACGCAGTCCATCGCTGTATCGCCGCCGCCCAGCACGACGACGTTCAGCCCGGCAGTGTTGATATAAGGCTCCTGAGCCGATGCCGCCAGCCCCATCACCTGTTTGGTGTTGGCAATGAGGAACGGCAGCGCATCGTAAACGCCGGGGGCCTCTTCGTTCGGCAACCCCGCCTTCATGGAGCGATAGGTTCCGGCGCCGACGAACACCGCGTCATAGTCGGCCAGCAGCGTCGCCATGGGGATATCTTTCCCCACCTCGCAATTGAGCTCAAAGCGGATACCCATCTCGCTGAAAATGGCCCGCCGCCGGGCCAGCAGCGATTTATCCAGCTTGAACGCCGGGATGCCGAAGGTCAGCAGACCGCCAATCTCCGGATGACGGTCAAAAACCACCGGCTGGACGCCGTGACGCACCAGCACATCGGCGCAGGCCAGCCCGGCCGGCCCGGCGCCGATAATCGCCACCCGCTTACCGCTCGGCTTAACCTGCGAGAGGTCCGGACGCCAGCCGCTGGCCAGCGCCTGGTCGGAAATATAGCGCTCAATGTTGCCGATGGTGACTGCGCCGCTTTCATCGCGCAGGGTGCAGGCACCTTCACACAGCCGGTCCTGGGGGCAGACGCGACCGGTGATCTCCGGCAGGCAGTTGGTCTGATGGGAAAGCGCGACCGCGGCGGCGATATCCCCCGCCTTAACCAGCTCGACCCACTGCGGGATATGGTTATGCAGCGGGCAGGTCCATTCGCAAATACTGTGTTCCCCACACGTGAGGCAGCGGGCGGCCTGCTGCTGCGCCTGCGCCGGGGTGAACGGCTGATAGATCTCCTCAAAGTGGCTCTTACGCGCCTCCGCCGCCAGCTTATCCGGCTCCCCGCGCGGCGGCGTCATCGCCATTTGCCTGACCTTCGCGCCAACATTGGGCTGGCTGCAGGTCGCCGTACCGCGCTGCCACGGCTGCACCTCCTGGCATGCCGAGCGCAGTCGCCGCTGCTTCGCCAGCGCGGTCAACGTCTCATCGTCGGCGAGGGTCAGTGCCTGCGCGGGACAGTTTTCCACACAGGCCGGTCCCGCCTCGCGGCCCTGGCACAGATCGCATTTCAGCGCGCTGGCCTTTACCAGGCCCGCAGCCTGCGGCGTCACCACCACCTGCATCACCCCGAACGGGCAGGCCACCATGCAGGATTTACAGCCAATGCATTTCTCCTGACTGACCTGAACGCTGTCGCCGGACTGGGCAATGGCGTCGTTGGGGCAACTGCGGACGCAGGGGGCGTCTTCACAGTGGCGGCAGGTGATAGCGTTACGCTGGCCCGCCGCTTTGATGACGGTGATACGAGGTAAAAAGCGCTGCGGGGTCAGCACGTGTTGTTCCTCGTTATGCGCCATTACGCAGGCCACTTCGCAGGCCTGGCAGCCGATACATTTTCGACTATCGCTCAAAATAAAGTGGTTCATGGCTTCCTTTTGTCTTCTTGGTGAATAACCCCTCAATGCGCATGACTATTTATTACCCGACAAGACGGCGCCGGAACAATGTCCAAATGCCCAGGATAAACTTTTTCTGGAGAGAATCCGTTTTGGATCAATTTTTTTGACTTAAATGAAATGAGGTTTCACACCGGCAAGAGATAATGCGCCTGTCTGAGGCTGCAAAGCAGACTCACTGCCTGCTGGCAGGAAAGTTCGAGGTTTCTTTACGATACGGCAAAAGCAACATGATAAATTACACTATCTCCTTAATTTCTCCACGATTGCCGGAGGCGCTGGCGCTAAAGTGGCACAGGCTGTGCAATAACAAAAAAATGTGCATATGAGGTCTTTATTCTGATGGCGAATTTCTTTATCGATCGCCCCATTTTTGCGTGGGTGCTGGCAATCCTGTTATGTCTGACGGGCACCCTTGCCATTTTGTCGCTTCCCGTTGAACAGTATCCCGACCTCGCCCCGCCGAACGTGCGGATCACCGCCAACTATCCCGGCGCCTCCGCGCAAACCCTGGAGAATACCGTCACCCAGGTTATCGAACAGAATATGACCGGCCTCGATAACCTGATGTATATGTCATCCCAGAGCAGCGCCACTGGCCAGGCGACGATCACCCTCAGCTTCACCGCCGGTACCGACCCGGACGAAGCCGTGCAGCAGGTTCAGAACCAGCTGCAGTCGGCGATGCGTAAACTGCCGCAGGCGGTGCAAAACCAGGGGGTGACGGTGCGCAAGACCGGCGACACCAATATCCTGACCCTCGCCTTCGTCGCCACCGACGGCAGCATGGATAAACAAGATATTGCCGACTACGTCGCCAGTAACATTCAGGACCCGCTCAGCCGCGTCAACGGCGTGGGGGATATCGACGCCTACGGCTCGCAATACTCAATGCGCATCTGGCTCGACCCGGCGAAGCTCAATAGCTACCAGCTGACCACCAAGGATGTGACCGACGCCATCAGTTCGCAGAACGCCCAGATTGCCGTCGGCCAGCTTGGCGGGACGCCTTCGGTCGATAAGCAGGCGCTAAACGCCACCATCAACTCGCAATCTCTGCTACAAACCCCGGAGCAGTTCCGCAATATCACCCTGCGCGTCAATCAGGATGGTTCAGAGGTGACGCTGGGCGATGTCGCCACCGTCGAGATGGGGGCGGAGAAGTACGACTACCTCAGCCGCTACAACCGGCAGGCCGCTTCGGGCCTGGGAATTAAGCTTGCTTCCGGCGCCAACGAAATGGCCACGGCGGAGCGCGTGATCAATCGCCTCAATGAGCTGTCGCAGTATTTTCCTCACGGTCTGGAATATAAAGTCGCCTACGAGACGACCTCCTTCGTAAAGGCCTCCATCACTGATGTGGTCAAAACGCTGCTGGAGGCGATCCTGCTGGTCTTCCTCGTGATGTATCTGTTCCTGCAGAACTTCCGCGCCACCCTGATCCCGACCATCGCCGTGCCGGTGGTGCTGATGGGCACCTTTGCGGTGCTGTATGCCTGTGGCTACAGCATCAACACCCTGACGATGTTCGCGATGGTGCTGGCGATCGGCCTGCTGGTGGATGACGCCATCGTGGTGGTGGAGAACGTCGAGCGCATCATGAGCGAGGAGGGCCTGTCGCCACGCGAGGCGACCCGCAAATCGATGGGACAAATTCAGGGCGCGCTGGTGGGGATCGCCATGGTGCTGTCGGCGGTGTTTGTGCCAATGGCCTTCTTCGGCGGCACCACCGGGGCCATCTATCGCCAGTTCTCAATCACTATCGTCGCGGCGATGGTCCTCTCGGTGCTGGTGGCCATGATCCTCACCCCGGCCCTTTGCGCCACGCTGCTCAAGCCGGTTAAGCCAGGTGAATCCCATGAAAGAAAAGGCTTCTTCGGCTGGTTCAACCGCACCTTCAACCGCAGCGCCAGCCGCTACGAAACCTTTGTCGGCAAAATTCTTCACCGCTCGCTGCGCTGGATGCTGATCTACGTCGTCCTGCTCGGCGGGATGGTGTTCCTGTTCCTGCATCTGCCCACCTCGTTCCTGCCGCTGGAGGATCGCGGGATGTTCACCACCTCGGTCCAGTTGCCGAGCGGCGCTACTCAGCAGCAGACGCTGAAAGTAGTGCAAAAAGCGGAAGATTACTTCCTCAATAATGAGAAGCAGAACGTCGAATCGGTATTTGCCACCGTCGGTTCCGGCCCCGGCGGCAACGGGCAGAACGTGGCCCGCATGTTTGTGCGTCTCAAAGACTGGGACCAGCGCGACCCGGAAACCGGCTCCTCCTTTGCCATTATTGAACGCGCCACCAAAGCGTTTAATCAGATCAACGAAGCGCGGGTCATCGCCAGCAGCCCGCCGGCCATCAGCGGCCTCGGCAGTTCGGCAGGCTTCGATATGGAGCTTGAGGATCACGCCGGTAAGGGGCACGATGCGCTGATGGCGGCACGCGATACGCTGCTTGAGCTGGCCGGCAAAAACCCACTGTTGACCCGGGTCCGCCATAACGGGCTCGACGACAGTCCGCAGCTGCAGGTCGATATCGATCAGCGTAAAGCGCAGGCGCTGGGCGTCTCCATTGACGACATCAACGATACGCTGCAAACCGCGTGGGGGTCGAGCTACGTCAACGACTTTATGGATCGCGGCCGGGTGAAGAAAGTCTACGTCCAGGCAGCGGCGAAATACCGGATGCTGCCAGACGATATCAATCTCTGGTATGTCCGCAACAGCAGCGGCACGATGGTGCCGTTCTCGGCCTTCGCCACCTCACGTTGGGAGACAGGCTCACCGCGTCTGGAACGCTACAATGGCTACTCGGCGGTGGAGATCGTCGGTGAGGCGGCGCCGGGTATCAGTACCGGCACCGCGATGGACATGATGGAGAAGCTGGCCGCGCAGTTGCCAACCGGCTTTGGCCTCGAATGGACCGCCATGTCCTACCAGGAACGCCTCTCTGGCGCTCAGGCGCCGGCACTGTACGCGATTTCGCTGCTGGTGGTGTTCCTGTGCCTGGCGGCGCTGTACGAGAGCTGGTCGGTGCCGTTCTCGGTGATGCTGGTGGTCCCGCTCGGGGTGATTGGCGCCCTGCTGGCGACCTGGATGCGTGGCCTGGAGAATGATGTTTACTTCCAGGTGGGCCTGTTGACGGTGATCGGCCTGTCGGCGAAAAACGCCATTCTGATCGTTGAGTTCGCCAACGAGCTGAACGAGAAAGGCCAGGATCTGCTCAGCGCCACGCTGTCGGCCTGCCGTCAGCGCCTGCGCCCCATCCTGATGACCTCGCTGGCGTTTATCTTCGGCGTGCTGCCGATGGCGACCAGCACCGGGGCCGGTTCCGGCAGCCAGCATGCGGTCGGTACCGGGGTGATGGGCGGGATGATCTCCGCCACCGTGCTGGCCATCTTTTTCGTGCCGCTGTTCTTTGTGCTGGTACGTCGCCGCTTTCCGCTGAAGGAGCGTCCGCAATAAGCCGTCGGGCGTTGGCGGCGAGCCTTAATAACAGAAAAGGCGACCCTTAAGGTCGCCTTCTTTATGTGTTCAGAACCATGACGCGCTTATTTACTTCGCGTTATTCCCCTGCTCACATTGCGGAAATTTATTTACGAAGCATGCCTTCAATAAAATCTTTCCAGTTCCCCAGTTCATGTTCAATCATAATAGCCTCTCTTATTATTATGGTCGATTCTATATAACTTCATTGCTGATGGGAAGTTGTGCTCCCCTATTGCTCTGATTGTCTTGTGGACGTCTGACAGAGATAAAACCTCTGGTTGCCGCCACTATGCCGTTTCGTATGTAAAAATTATGTGACGCAGAGCACTCTCAGGCAACATTTTCGCAATATTGTTAATAGCCTCACATCACTTCCGCGAATGAGCAAAATTTCACCACGCCGTCAATTGAACGAGATACCCGGTAAAAAGTTATATTTATTCATCTGAATCACGTATTATTTCAGTAAGACTTATATATTCGGAAATATCTGAGTTAACCGCTTAATTGAATGTGAAAGGTTTATCTATGCTCACCATGTACGGAATTAAAAACTGCGATACCATTAAAAAAGCCCGTCGCTGGCTGGAAGCGCATCAGATTGCGTATCAGTTTCATGACTACCGCGCCGATGGCCTTGACCGCGCGCAACTGGATACCTTTATTGCCGAACTGGGCTGGCAGGCGCTGCTGAACACCCGCGGCACCACCTGGCGCAAACTCGACGAGTCGCTGCGCAACAGCATCGATAATGCCGACGCCGCCGCCGCATTGATGCTGGAAATGCCGGCGATTATCAAACGCCCATTGCTCTGCGCGCCCGGTCGTCCTATGCTGCTGGGTTTTAGTGAAGCAAGTTATCAGCAGTTTAACGAGGTATAGTCTATGTCTTGCCCGGTCATTGAGCTGGCTCAGCAGCTTATTCGCCGCCCTTCCCTTAGCCCCGATGATGCGGGATGCCAGGCGTTAATGATTGAACGCCTGCGTGCGATCGGCTTTACCGTTGAACCGATGGATTTCGGCGATACACAGAATTTCTGGGCCTGGCGCGGCCACGGCGAGACGCTGGCCTTCGCCGGCCACACCGACGTGGTCCCGGCAGGCGACGCCGACCGCTGGATCAACCCCCCGTTCGAACCGACCATCCGCGACGGCATGCTGTTCGGCCGCGGCGCAGCAGATATGAAAGGCTCGCTGGCGGCGATGGTGGTGGCGGCGGAACGTTTTGTCGCGCAGTACCCGAATCATCGCGGCAGACTGGCGTTTTTGATCACCTCAGATGAAGAGGCCAGCGCCAAAAACGGCACCGTCAAAGTAGTGGAAACGCTGATGGCGCGTAACGAGCGTCTGGATTACTGTCTGGTCGGCGAACCCTCCAGTACCGAGGTGGTCGGCGATGTGGTGAAAAACGGCCGCCGCGGCTCGCTGACCTGCAACCTGACCATTCACGGCGTGCAGGGCCATGTTGCCTATCCGCACCTTGCCGATAACCCTGTCCATCGCGCGGCGCCGATGCTGGCGGAGCTGGTCAATATCGAGTGGGATAAAGGCAATGAATTTTTCCCGCCAACCAGTATGCAGATCGCCAACGTACAGTCCGGTACCGGCAGCAACAACGTGATCCCCGGCGATATGTTCGTCCAGTTCAACTTCCGCTTCAGTACGGAACTGACGGACGAGATGATCAAAGCCCGCGTGGTCTCCCTGCTGGAAAAATACCAGCTGCGTTACAGCGTGGAGTGGTGGCTCTCCGGCCAGCCGTTCCTCACCGGGCGCGGTAAACTGGTGGATGCGGTGGTGAGCGCAATTGAGCACTATAATGAGATCAAACCGCAGCTGTTGACCAACGGCGGCACCTCTGACGGTCGGTTTATCGCCCGCATGGGGGCGCAGGTGGTTGAGTTGGGCCCCGTGAACGCAACCATTCACAAAATTAATGAATGTGTGAACGCCGCCGACCTGCAGCTGCTGGCACGGATGTATCAACGCGTAATGGAACAGCTGGTCGCCTGACGAATTGACGTAAAGAGGAAGCGCGCATGGAATGGCTTATTAAACACTGGTGGATTCTGGTTCTGGTCTTTTTGGTGGGGGTGATTATCAACGTGATCAAAGATCTGAACCGCGTTGACCACAAAAAATTCCTTAACAACAAACCCGATCTGCCGCCGCACCGCGATTTTAACGATAAATGGGACGATGACGACGACTGGCCGAAGCACGACCAGTCGAAGAAACCGTAAGTTTGCCTTTATCGCGGTACTGCCCGCCTGTAACCCCGTCCGCCGGGGTTACAGCATTTCGATGATATCGTCCCCTTTTGGCGTACTGCCGCTCAGCGCCTCATCAAAATAGTGCTTCGGCACGGTATAACGCAGACGCTCGATGGCAAACTGCATGCTGCGATCGTCAATGGCATGCCCCAGATCGTCAACAATATCTAAGGTCACGTCGCCGCCCGCCTGCTGTAATGCCTCCTGAGCCGACACCGCCCACGCCAGGTCGATAACCCGATCTTCCCCCCCGTGGATCAGATGAATGGTGGTGGCCGTCGTTGCCGTCATCGGCAGCGTCGCGTAGCGGCCATTAAAGGCGATCACTCTTGAAGCCAGATCTGGCGCCGCTTTGATACTCTCCAGCGACATAATCGCCCCCTGAGAGAAACCGATCAGCGCGGTGGCCAGTGGACTGACGCCGCTTTTCTCTTGCCAGTAGCGCACAATGTCAATGAAGGTCGGCATAATGGCATCGATGCGCTGCTGACGATTCTCTTCCGTCACTCCCTGCACCGAAAACCACTGCCGACCGTTGGGACCGCAAGGTTCGACCCCGCCGATGCTGACAATTAGCGCATCGGGAAACTGCGGCGCGAACCAGCTGCCGATTTGCCCCATAGAGACCGGGTTATCACCCACACCATGAAACAGCAGCAACAGCTGTTGCGCAGGCGTCGCAGGGCTTTGAACAATAAAATGATCGTGTTTCATGGCTGTCTCCTTAGTGTATGCCGGCAGTTTACGCCGCTCGCCAGATATGACCATGCCATTTAACTGAATGAGTTAGTTAAAATAATTGCAGATGCGCCACCTGCTGACGCAGCGCCTCAGCACGCGCTGCATCGAGGAAGCGCAAGGCGTCAGCGGCCTCAACACGCCATCTCGCCAGCAGGGCTTTACGCCCCGTCAGCCGCAGCGCAGCACACAGCGCGGCTTCCTCTTCCCCCTGCAGACGTCCGCGCAGAGCCGGCAACGGCATGTCGGCCTGCATCAGCAGGCGGTTGAGGCAGCCCAGCGCCGCGGCCAGCGGGCGATGGGCGAAAGCAAAGCTCGCCGCTTCCAGCCAGTCCTCATCACTAAGCATAGCGTCTGCGACGGCCGGCAGCGGCGCGGATTCGTCCCGCCACGGGCGAAGCCAATATTCATCCCGCAGCAGCCGCTGCGCCTCCCGCTGCGCGAGCTGGTGCCCCGCCGCAGTCAGCGGGAACAGAGCCATCGCGGTATAGCAGCCGCTGCTGGCCTCGCGATGGGTTCCCAGCCGCACGAGGATAAACCCGCAGCGTTGCCAGAAGCGCCACAGCTCAGGGGTATAGCCGAAGCTGACGGACAGATAGTCATAGCCTGCGGCATCGGCGGCGATACTGGCGATCATCTTCTGCCCGAGACCATCGCGCTGACGGGCAGGATGGACAGCGATCCGACTGACCCGCAGCCCGGACAGCGTCGCCGCCAGGGGACTGCCGCCATGCGCCGCCAGCGACTGGGCGACCAGATTCCCGCGCGGCCGGCGAAACCCTGCCCACACCGCCCGGCTAAGTTCGGGAGAAAGTCCCCCCTCGGCCACCAGCCACAGCGCGCCCGCCACCGCGCCGCTGGCGCGAGCGCAGCGAAAAGCCTGGCCGGGGGCATCCATCATGCGCCGCAGATCGAGCGGGGAAGTCCGGTAGTGCGCCCCGGACAATAGCTGGTACATTGCCTCCGGTAGCGCTGGCTGCGTTTGCCAGCTGGACTGATTGACCGCTTCCAGCACCACCTCCCCCGTCGGCGCGTCGCGAAATGACTCATCGTTAAAGATCAGCAACTGACGGATGGCTGACTCCAGCGGACAGCCCGCCGCCCAGCGGATCGGGGCGCTCAGGCTGAATGACTGCAGACGGGGCAGGCTGGCGCAAAATTTCAGCAGGAATCCGCGACCGGTGCCTTCATAACCCTGCACCGTCGTGGTGAGTAGCGTGCGGGGAAAACGGCTCACCAGCTGCCGGAGAAGCGGAGCCGGGATCGACGCGGCCTCATCGACAATCAGCCAGGCCGCCGTTTCTTGCGACGCCAACAGCGCATCGGGCGCCATAAAGCGGAACGCCTCGCCGGAAAAGCTCGCCAGCACCTCGACGGCGCTACGCGTTGGGGCGGTGACGATGGCCTCGCCCTCAAGCTGGCGCAGCAGCATGCCCGCGAGAGCGGATTTCCCTCGCCCGCGCTCTGCCGTCACCGCCGCGATACCGGGCGGCAGCCGCGACAGTTGCTCAAGGATTAGCGCCTGCTCGGCCTGGGGGTGGCCATCGGCGGGATGCCAGTCAGGGCGCGGGGCGGCCAGCGGGAAGCGCGGCCGGTCCGACTGCTGCCAAAGCAGCACCTCCGGATCGGCGATAAACTGCCGGCAGCAGCGGTGAACAAAGTTGGGGGTAACGATAGGGTCGGGAATATCGCTCCAGCGCAGGGAGTCCTCATCCGCCCGGGTCGGCCAGTCGGCGAAGGGGGGCGTCAGCAGCACCAGCCAGCTTCCCGCCCGCAGCGTACCGCTCAGGGCCGCCAGGGCCGCCACGTCACACCCGCGCCGGGCATCGAAAAAGGCGTGCATCACTTCCCGACCCAGCAGCGTCTTCAGGGCGCCAGGCGCCACGCAGGGCGCAGAAACCGGATCGGAGCCTACCCACAGACCATCGCCGCCGAGCCGCTCCCGTAGCGCCTGCGCCTGCTGCAGCGTCCAGGCCTCATCGCCGCTGAGCACCAGCAGGCGACGGATCCCCTCCCGCGCCATCTGCGCGGTGAGGTCAAGCAGCGCGTCCATCATCGGTGGCGATTACAGCGCGCTGCCGAAGGTGTTGCACTGCGCCGGATCGCCGCTGTCGAAACCGCGTTTGAACCAGGTGTAGCGCTGTTTTGACGTGCCGTGGGTAAAGCTGTCCGGTACCACGCGCCCCTGGCTCTGCTGCTGCAGACGGTCGTCGCCGATGGCTTCGGCAGCGTTCAGCGCCTCCTGCAGATCGCCGGTTTCCAGAATATCCTGCTGCTGCATATTATGGCCCCAGACGCCGGCGAAGCAGTCCGCCTGCAGCTCCATCTTCACCGACAGACGGTTGGCTTCGGCCTCGGTGGCATGCTGCTGTTGCTGGCGAACTTTCGGCTCAATGCCCAGCAGTTTTTGCACGTGGTGGCCCACCTCATGAGCAATGACGTACCCCTGAGCAAAGTCGCCGTCGGCGCCCAGTTTATTTTTCATCTCATCGTAGAAGGACAGATCGATATAGACCGTGCTGTCGGCAGGACAGTAGAACGGCCCCATCACCGACTGACCGGTGCCGCAGCCGGTACGTGTCGCGCCGCGGTAGAGCACCAGTTTTGGCTGGGGGTACTGGCGGCCCATCTTTTCAAAGATCGGTCCCCAGGTATCTTCGGTAGTGGCCAGAATGACGGAAGTAAACTTCGCCGCTTCATCGTCTTTCGGACTGATGGAGCGCTGCGTGGAGGTCTGCTGCTGCGGCATCGGCTCCCCGGTCAGCATGCCGGTCAAATCCACGCCGTAGTAGCCCGCCACCAGCACAATAATCAGCAGTACAATGCCGCCCTTCCCGCTCGGCAGACGGAAGCCCCCGCCGCCGCCAAACGGCGAGCCTGATTGACCACGTCGATCTTCAACATTGTCGCTTTCGCGACGCCCTTGCCAGCGCATAAGCACCTCATTCCCTGTTATGTATCAATAGCAGAGATCGTAGGCGGTTCAGCGCAGGATTACCACAGGAAACAGCAAGAGACGCCAGAAGATGAGGCCATCTTCTGGCGGCGGGCGGGTTAGTCGAGCTTAACGCCCAGGCGGTGAGCCACTTCTTCGTAGGCTTCGATCAGGCCGCCAAGGCTCTGGCGGAAGCGGTCTTTGTCCATTTTATCGAGGGTGTTTTTATCCCACAGACGGCTGCCGTCCGGCGAAAACTCGTCGCCCAGCACCACTTCGCCTTTGAACAGACCAAACTCCAGCTTAAAGTCCACCAGAATCAGACCGGCGTCATCGAACAGCTTTTTCAGCACGTCGTTGGCTTTGTAGGTCAGCTCGCGCATCCGCGCCAGATTCTCTTTGCTCACCCAGCCGAAGGTTTCGCAGTAGGAGTCGTTGACCATCGGATCGTGCATAGCATCGTTTTTCAGGAACAGGTCGAACAGCGGCGGGTTCAGCTCGATACCTTCTTCAATGCCTAAACGTTTTACCAGCGAGCCTGCCGCACGGTTACGCACCACGCACTCTACCGGCACCATATCCAGTTTTTTCACCAGACATTCGGTATCGGAAAGCAGCGCTTCCATCTGGGTAGGGATGCCCGCTTCTGCCAGTTTGCTCATAATGAAATGGTTGAACTTGTTATTCACCATGCCTTTACGATCGAACTGCTCGATGCGCGCGCCATCACCTGCTGACGTATCGTTACGGAATTCCAGTACCAGCAGGTCCGGATTATCGGTGCTGTATACTGTCTTCGCCTTACCACGATACAACTCAGCTTGCTTTTTCATCTTTCACTACTCCAGTGATATTGAGCCTAAAAATACGTTTCCACCTATACACAAAATCATTCAAAGTGCATCGAGGCGGCAACTGAGCGAATCCCCAGGAGCTTACAAAAGTAAGTGACTGGGGTGAACGAAGGCGGCCAACAAAGAGGCAATTTGAAGGATGATGTGTATACGCACACGTTTGCGTCACTATATATTAAAAGGGCCGGATTGCTCCAGCCCTTTTGATTACTTGTTAAATGCGGCCTGGAATACGGCTACCAGGGCGTCATTTTGCGACTGCGTCAGAGTGTGACCTTTCGGGTCGATGAACTGCAGGCTACTGCGGTTATCGAGGTCACCGACCTGCAGTTTGTAGTCACCGGAGGCCAGCTGCGGGTCACGTGCGCCCAGCTCCTGCCAGCTGCTGTCAGACAGCGGCTTGTAGGTCAGCGCCATGCTGCCCTGAGAGCGCGTGCTGTCGGTCACTTTCATTCCCACTTTTTCGAGGGCGCCCGGCAGACGTTGCCACACCATGTTAAACGGCGCGCGAACGACAAGCATCGGCAGGCCGGTATCGTCGGCAGCGCTCTGCACGTCGAAGGTGGCGCCAGCACTGCGCTGGGCCGCGTTCTGGGCGCTGGTGGCGCTCGCATCAAGGCCTTCAGAAATGACGTTCAGCATGGCGGTGCTGTAGCGCTGCAGTGACGCCGGATCGGCAACCGGTTTACCCGCCTGCTCCAGATTCACCAGCTTAACGACCACCGCTTGCTGATAGCCCTGCGGTTTGACGGAGATTTGATAACGACCGCGATACTGCTGATCTTCATCAAGGCGGTTCCACTCAACCCAGTCGGTGTTCAGCGTCTGGCTCGCATCATCGCGTTTCGCGATAACGTAGTTCTTCGACTGAAGGATACTGGTGACCTGCGCCCACAGCGAGCCGCTGCGGCCGTTCTCAACCATCAGCGTCGCGGTATCGCCATTAAACTGGGTCCGCGCACCGCTGACCAACGCCAGCGGCTGCGCCGGCGGGCGAATGTCCAGCGCTTTGCCCACCGCGCCGGTGCTGTTGGCCACCGGAATGTTGTAATCGCCCACCTGAATCGGCAGGATCATCCCCGCCGGCGCGTGAAGTTCGCTCAACGGTGACGCCTGTAAATAGGCCTCATCACCGCTCACCTGACGCTTATAGCGCGAGTCGGAACTACAGGCCGCGAGGAGTAGAACCAGCGAAACACCCGCAACCTTCGCCAGGCGCGACTTCTGTACTGAGTAAGCCATCAAATCTCCCTAAACTTTACAGCAAACCGGCATGCTTCAGCGCGGCGGTGACGGCTTCACGACCATGGTCGGTGATGGGCGTCATCGGCAAGCGCAGCGTATCGGTCGCCACAAGACCCAACGCCTTGCATCCCCATTTCACCGGGATAGGATTGGGTTCGACAAATAATTTTGTATGCAGTGGCATCAGACGCTGATTAATCGCACGCGCTTCGGCAAATTGACCCGCCAGCGCCAGACGGCACATGTCGGCCATTTCGCGCGCCGCCACGTTGGCGGTGACGGAAATCACGCCCACGCCGCCGAGCTGCATGAAGTCCATACCGGTCGCATCGTCACCGCTCAGCAGAATAAAGTCGTCTGAAACCAGCTCTTTGATCTGGTGAACGCGACTTAAGTTCCCTGTAGCTTCCTTAATACCGACAATATTTTTAATTTCCGCCAGACGGCCAACGGTTTCCGGCAGCATATCGCAACCGGTACGGGACGGCACATTATACAGAATTTGCGGCAGGTCAGTATGTTCAGCGATAGCTTTAAAGTGCTGGAACAGGCCTTCCTGGGTCGGGCGGTTATAATAAGGAGTGACCGTCAGGCAGCCGACAACACCGCTGTCGTTAAAACGTTTGGTCAGGCTAATCGCCTCTGCGGTTGCATTGGCTCCCGTGCCAGCGATAACTGGAATACGCCCGTCGGCCAGTTCCAGCGTCATCATCACTACGTCGCCATGCTCTTCATGGCTCAGCGTTGCGGATTCACCGGTAGTCCCTACCGAAACGATCGCCGAGGTTCCGTTGGCGACATGGTAATCAATCAGTTTTTTCAGGCTTGTCCGGCAGACATTACCGTTTTCATCCATCGGCGTGACAAGCGCTACAATACTTCCCGTGAACATGGGCCATCCTCAGAGCAGAAGTGCGACAAGATTCTCAATGTTACGTTTGGAGCTGCAATAAAAGCAAGAGACCCGACGCCATCAGGGATGTTGTATGGCGGTTTTTTTTATGCTTTCCTAATGTTACCTCACCTTTTTAAAGGAAGAACAGGTTTGACAGCCTCATTACAACACTATCTGGTTATTACCGCCCTGGGGGCTGACCGTCCCGGCATCGTGAATACGATCACTCGCCACGTCAGCAGCTGCGGTTGTAATATCGAAGACAGCCGGCTGGCCATGCTCGGTGATGAGTTTACGTTTATCATGCTGCTTTCCGGGTCGTGGAATGCGATTAACCTGATCGAATCAACCCTGCCGCTGAAAGGTGCGGAGCTGGAATTGTTGATCGTGATGAAACGCACCACTGCGCGCCCGCCGCAGGCCATGCCAAACACCGTTTGGGTCCAGGTTGAGGTGCCGGACTCACCGCATATCATCGAGCGCTTCACTGCCCTGTGCGATACCTGGAATATGAATATTGCGGAACTGGTGTCCCGCACTCAGCCGGGAGACGGCGATTCCGCGCAGCTTTTTATCCAGATAACTGCCCACAGTCCTGCGACGCAAAATGCAGCAAATATCGAACAAGCGTTCAAAGCCCTATGTACAGAACTGAACGCACAAGGCAGTATTAACATCGTTAATTATTCACAGCATGATGAACAGGATGGAGTTTAACCCATGACCCCACTGAAAGCCGGTGATATCGCACCGAAATTTAGCTTACCGGACCAGGACGGCGAGGAAGTAAATTTAACCGACTTCCAGGGACAACGTGTCCTGGTTTATTTTTACCCGAAAGCCATGACCCCGGGCTGCACCGTCCAGGCGTGCGGCTTGCGCGATAATATGGACGACCTGAAGAAAGCCGGTGTAGAAGTGCTGGGCATCAGCACCGATAAACCGGAAAAGCTCTCCCGTTTCGCCGAGAAAGAGCTGCTGAACTTCACGCTGCTGTCTGATGAAAACCATCAGGTTTGCGAGCAGTTTGGCGTCTGGGGCGAAAAATCCTTCATGGGGAAAACCTACGACGGTATTCACCGTATTAGTTTCCTCGTCGATGCCGATGGCAAAATCGAACACGTCTTTGATGACTTCAAGACCAGCAATCACCACGACGTGGTGCTGAACTGGCTGAAAGAAAACGCCTGATGCAGAGCAAGACGCCGGGGGAGGAGATCCTCACCCGGCGTCTTTTTTATCCCGAACACGTCAGTCGTCGTCAACCACCAGGCCATCCGGCCAGGCATGCACTACCGCTTTAATCAGCGTGGCCAGCGGAATGGCGAAGAAGACGCCCCAGAACCCCCACAACCCGCCAAAGATCACCACCGACAGGATAATCACCAGCGGGTGTAAATTGACCGCTTCCGAGAACAGCACCGGGACCAGCAGGTTGCCGTCCAGCCCCTGAATAATCAGATAGACCGCGAACAGGCTCCAGAACTCGGTGCCAGCGCCAAACTGAAACAGCGCCACCCCCACCACCGGAATGGTCACCACAAACGCGCCGATATAGGGGATCAGCACCGAGAAGCCCACCAGCACCGCCAGCAGCAGCGAGTAGTTGAGGCCAAAGAGAATAAAGCCGATCCAGGTGGCGACGCTGACGACAATCATCTCCAGCACCTTGCCGCGAATGTAGTTGGTGATCTGCTGATTCATCTCCTTCCAGACCTGCCCGGCAAGGCCACGATTACGCGGCAGTACGCGGCGCACCGCGTTGAGCATCTGCTCTTTATCCTTCAACAGGAAGAAGACCATCAGCGGCACCAGCACCAAATAGACCGCCAGGGTAAGCAGCCCCACCAGCGAGGCCAGAGAGTACTTCACTACCGAGTCGCCCACCGTCAACATCCGATTGCGCATATTTTCCGCCATCGCATCGATGATGCCGGCATCCATTAACGCCGGATAGCGCCGCGGCAGCGTAGCGGCAAAATCAGAGAGTTTGTTGAGCATACCCGGCATATCGCGGATGAGATAGATCCCCTGCTGCCAGGCCACCGGCAGCACCACAAAGGCCAGCAATAGCAGGATGCCCACAAAGAGAATCAGCACCAGCGAGGTCGCCCAGGTGCGCGACAGGCCAATCCGTTCCAGACGAACCGTCGGCCACTCCAGCAGATAGGCCAGTACGATAGCCACCAGTAACGGCGCTAACAGACCGCTGAAAAAGAACATGATGCCGAAACCGGCAAGCAAAATAACCAGCAGCGCTATCGCCTCAGGGTCGCTGAATCGACGGCGGTACCACTGCATTAACATCTCAAGCATAAAACCTTCCCTGAAGGGCCAAGCGGCGACAATCCGGGGAATTGTATCGAAATGTCACAAAAAAGACTTCGCTTTTTGATGCGCCGCAGACAAACCGTTCTCCGCCGTGAAGATCATATTTTCAAGGCGGCCAACGCCAGCTAAACTCGCTGGGATGCGGCCAGGGAACATTGCGTCGCACAATCGGTCAAACTGGCACACCCACATTACAGGACAGAGGTTATGTTCAGGCAGTTGAAGAAAACGCTGGTGGCGACCGTCATCGCCTCGCTGACGCTGGGTTCGATAGGCCCTGCTTTTGCTGACTCCGCAGATACGCTGCCGGACATGGGGACCTCTGCAGGAAGCACGCTGTCGATTGGTCAGGAAATGCAGATGGGGGATTACTATGTGCGCCAGCTGCGCGGCAGTGCGCCGCTGATTAACGATCCCCTGCTGGTACAATATATCAACGGGCTGGGCATGCGTCTGGTGGCACACGCCAACTCAGTGCGCACCCCGTTCCATTTCTATTTGATTAATAACGACCAAATCAACGCCTTCGCCTTCTTTGGCGGCAACGTGGTCCTCCACTCCGCCCTGTTCCGCTACTCTGATAATGAGAGCGAACTGGCCTCTGTCATGGCGCACGAAATCTCCCACGTTACGCAGCGGCATCTCGCCCGCGCGATGGAAGATCAGAAGCGCAATGCGCCGCTCACCTGGGTCGGTGCCCTGGGTTCGATTCTGCTGGCGATGGCCAGCCCGCAGGCCGGGATGGCGGCGCTGACCGGGACGCTGGCCGGTACCCAACAGGGCATGATCAGCTTCACCCGCCAGAACGAAGAAGAGGCCGACCGGATTGGCATTCAGGTTCTGCAACGCTCGGGATTCGACCCACAGGCTATGCCGATGTTTATGGGTAAACTGCTTGACGAGTCGCGCTACTCGACGCGACCGCCGGAAATGCTGCTCACCCACCCCCTGCCGGAAAGCCGACTGGCCGATGCCCGTAACCGCGCCAACCAGATGCGCCCGGTGGTGGTACAGTCCTCAGCGGACTTCTATCTGGCGAAGGCGCGTACCCTCGGGATGTACACCAACGGCGACAACAAGCTGGGCACCGATCTGCTGAACGCCTGGGATAAGGGCAATATTCGCCAACAGCATGCCGCCCAGTATGGTCGCGCTCTGCTGGCGATGGAAAGCAACAACTTTGACCAGGCACGCAAAACGCTGCAGCCGCTGCTCAGCGCCGACCCGCAAAATGCCTGGTATCTCGACCTGGCCACGGATATCGACCTCGGGCAGAAGAAAACCAGCGACGCCATCAATCGCCTTAAAAACGCCCGCGAGCTGCGCACCAATCCGGTACTGCAGCTGAACCTGGCCAACGCCTTGCTGCAGGGCGGACAGCCCGGGGAAGCGGCGACCATTTTGAACCGGTATACCTTTACCAATAAAGAGGATGGCAACGGCTGGGATCTGCTGGCCCAGGCGGAAGGCGCGCTGGGCAATCGCGACCAGGAGCTGGCGGCGCGGGCAGAAAGCATGGCGCTCGTCGGTCAGCTGGAACAGGCGATTTCCCTGCTCAGCAGCGCCAGCTCGCAGGTGAAACTTGGTAGCCTGCAGCAGGCGCGTTACGATGCCCGTATCGACCAGCTACGCGATCTGCAGGCCCGCTTCCGCCCCTATCAAAAAATGTAAGGAGACCCCATGACCGACGCGGTAACAATTTACCATAACCCACGCTGCTCGAAGAGCCGCGAAACGCTGAGCCTGCTGCAGAGCCGCGGCATCGATCCACAGGTGGTGCTTTATCTCGACACACCGCCGGATGCCGATACGCTGCGTGAGCTGCTGCAGCTGCTGGGTATGGAGAGCCCCCGCGAGCTCATGCGCCAGAAGGAGGATCTGTACAAATCGCTCAATCTTGCCGACCAGGCGCTTAGCGACGCGGCGCTGATTCAGGCGATGGTCGACAATCCTAAGCTCATTGAACGCCCTATCGTCGTCAGCCGCGGCCAGGCGCGTATTGGCCGCCCGCCGGAGCAGGTCCTTGAGATCGTAAGCTAACCCACCTGCGCCGCGCTTTCGCGGCGCTTTTTTTACGTGGCCGATTCCAGATCTTCCACGCCAATCCCTCCCGCCCGCCGGACGATGCTACTGTTCATCTATCGCTCAATCCACTGGACGGATGAACATGAAAAAACCGACCTCCACGCCCCATGACGCGGTGTTTAAAACCTACCTCTCCCATCCCGATACCGCCCGCGATTTCCTGCAACTGTATCTGCCCGAAACGCTGCTTAAAGTATGCGATCTGCGTACGCTGCATCTCGAGTCGGGGCATTTTGTCGAAGACGATCTGCGCCCCTTTTATGCCGACATTTTGTATTCCCTGAAAACCACGGCGGGAGACGGTTATATTTATGCGCTTATCGAACACCAGAGCACGCCCGACCGGCATATGGCCTTTCGTCTGATGCGCTATGCCATCGCCGCCATGCAGCGTCATCTCGATGCCGGTCACGATCAACTACCGCTGGTGATCCCTGTCCTCTTCTACCACGGTCTGGCCAGCCCCTACCCATACTCTCTACGCTGGCTCGATGAATTCGCCGCCCCGGAACTGGCCAACCGTCTTTATCACGAAGCGTTTCCGCTGGCGGACATTACCGTCATTCCGGATGACGACATTGCCACCCACCAGCGCATGGCAACGCTGGAGTTACTGCAAAAACATATTCGACAACGCGATCTGGCGCAGCTCCTCGACAAGCTGAGCGAATTATTATTGACTGGACTGGCGACACAATCGCAGGTACAAGCCCTGATGCACTATCTGGTGCAGGCAGGCAATACGCGCGAGCCGATCAAGTTCATACGCGAACTGGCGTTACGTACGCCGCAACATAAGGAGACGTTGATGACGATTGCGGAATATCTCGAGCAACAGGGACTGGAGCGGGGACTGGCGCAGGGGCGACAGGAAGGCCGGAAAGAAGAGGCACAGCGTATCGCCGCCGCCATGCTACACAGTGGCCTGGCGCGCGATCTGGTCGCTCATCTGACCGGACTGACGGAGCAGGAGCTGGCCCCACTGGCGGACTAGAGCTTAAGGATCTCTTTCACGAAGGGGATCGTCAGCTTGCGCTGGGCGGTAATCGAGGCGTGATCCAGCTGATCGAGGGTCATAAACAGCGAGCGCATCTCGCGATCCAGCCGCTTCAGCAGGAAGCGGCACACGTCTTCCGGCATCTCGAAGCCGCGCAGTCTGGCGCGTAGCTGCAGCGCCTGCAGTTTGTCTTCATCCGACAGCGGCTGCAGCTTATAGATCTGCCCCCAGTCCAGCCGTGAGGCGAGGTCCGGCAGACCAAGATTCAGCTGCCGCGGCGGCCGATCGCCGGTGATCAGCAGTCGGGTTTTGCCTGATTCCAGGATCCGGTTGTAGAGATTAAAGATGGCCATTTCCCAGGGCTCATCCCCGGCGACGCATTCAATATTATCAATGCAGACCAGCGCCAGCTGTTCCATCCCCTCCAGTACCTCGGGCACAAACCACGTCCGTTTATCCAGCGGCACGTAGCCCACCGCATCCCCGCGCTGGGAAAGCTCGGCGCAGGCGGCGTGTAACAGGTGGCTGCGACCTGCCCCTTCACGTGACCAGATATAAATGTACCCGCTGTGTTCCTGGCGCAGTACGTTCTGGAGGGCAGCAAGTAGGGAAGGATTATCACCCGGCCAGAAACTTGCGAAGGTTTCGTCGTCAGGAAGATACAGTGGCAAAGAGAGCTGTGCCGGTGCGTTCAGATGGACCTCAACATAGGCTTACAGAAAAACGCGGAGAGTTTACCACAGATTTAGGTCAGGAGAGAACCGGGCGGGATCGCCGCCCGGTCAGGAGATCGTTATTTAACCTCTTCGCTATCCGCCGCGTCGAGGACCACCTCTTCCGGACGCAGGACGCTGATAAGCTTGAAAATCAGGCTCAGCGCGATGCCCACGATGGTCGCCAGCGCCATCCCTTTCAGCTCGGCGGCGCCAATGTGTACTTTAGCGCCGCTGACGCCGATGATCAGGATCACGGAGGTGAGGATCAGATTCTGCGCTTTACTGTAATCCACCTTCGATTCAATCAGTACGCGGATCCCCGAGGCGCCGATCACCCCGTACAGCAGCAGCGAAACGCCCCCCATCACCGGTACCGGAATGATCTGGATAGCCGCCGCCAGTTTGCCGACGCAGGAGAGCAGAATCGCAATGATCGCCGCGCCGCCAATAACCCAGGTACTGTAAACCCGGGTAATCGCCATCACGCCGATATTTTCACCGTAGGTGGTGTTGGGCGTCGAACCAAAGAAGCCGGAGATGATCGTCGACAGGCCGTTGGCAAACATCGAACGATGCAGACCCGGGTCGCGGATCAGATCGCGCTTAACGATATTGGCGGTCACCACCAGGTGCCCGACGTGCTCAGCAATCACCACCAGCGCGGCGGGCAGAATGGTGAAGATAGCAAACCACTCAAAGCGCGGCGTGTAGAAGGTCGGCAGCGCGAACCAGTGCGCCTCGGCGATCGGGGTGGTATCGACCACCCCCATCACAAACGACAACGCATAGCCCACCAGCACGCCAATCAGGATTGGAATAATCGCCAGGAAGCCGCGGAACAGCACAGAACCAAATACCGTCACCGCCAGCGTTACCATCGAAATAATAATGGTTTTGCTGTCGGGGGCTTGACCGTCGGCTGGCAGCAGCCCGGCCATATTAGCCGCCACACCCGCCAGTTCGAGGCCGATAACCGCCACGATGGCGCCCATCGCCGCCGGCGGGAACATCACATCCAGCCAGCCGGTACCGGCTTTTTTGACAATAAAGGAGACGAGGCAGAACAGCACGCCGCACATAATAAAACCACCCAGCGCCACTTCGTAGCCCAGCGGCAACAGCAGCAGTACTGGAGAAATAAAGGCGAAACTCGATCCCAGATACGCCGGGATTTTGCCTTTACAGATAAAGAGGTACAACAGCGTACCAATACCGTTAAACAGCAGGACGGTGGCCGGGTTGATGTGGAACAGGATTGGCACCAGCACCGTTGCGCCAAACATAGCAAACAGGTGCTGCAAACTAAGCGGGATAGTCTGTAAAAGCGGCGGTCTTTCACTCACCCCGATAGCACGGCGCGTCATAGTGTTTTCCTCTGAGATGGTTAGTTATGTGTGTTTTATTCAAAAAAAAGCCGACTTTCAAAGTCGGCTTATTTATCGTTATTCGATTATTTCGTACCAAAGATCTTGTCGCCGGCATCGCCGAGACCGGGAATGATATACCCGTGTTCATTCAGTCCCTTATCGACAGAGGCGGTGTACAGCTCAACGTCCGGGTGCGCTTTCTCCAGCGCGGCAATCCCTTCCGGCGCCGCCACCAGTACCAGCACCTTGATGCTGGTGCAGCCGGCGTTTTTCAGCAGATCGATAGTGGCGATCATCGACCCACCGGTGGCCAGCATCGGATCAACCACCAGCGCCATACGCTCATCAATGTTGGACACCAGCTTCTGGAAGTAAGGTACCGGCTCGAGAGTCTCTTCATTACGATAGATACCCACCACGCTGATACGCGCGCTGGGGACGTGCTCCAGCACCCCTTCCATCATGCCAAGGCCTGCGCGGAGGATAGGCACAACGGTAATTTTCTTGCCCTTGATCTGCTCAACTTCCACCGGGCCATTCCAGCCTTCGATGGTCACTTTCTCGGTCGCCAGGTCGGCGGTGGCTTCATAAGTCAGTAAGCTGCCCACTTCTGAGGCGAGTTCACGGAAGCGTTTGGTGCTGATGTCGTGCTCGCGCATCAGGCCCAGCTTGTGTTTGACGAGTGGGTGTTTGACTTCCACAATCTTCATTCTCTTTCTCCTCTGAGGGGCGGCCACAAAAAAAATCGCGGGATTATACCGCTTTTTGCGGATTGTGCCATACCCATCTTGCTTGACGTATATCAAGCAAAGTGATTTAGAGACAAAAAAACCGGAGGCAAGGCTCCGGCTTGGGTGCGGGGTGCAGTCCATACGCTTACGCGGGCCTACGTGTATTGTAGGTCGGTTAAGCGTTAGCGCCACCCGACTACGACAGGTTCTCCCCGTTGCTGGCAATCACCTGTTGATACCAGGCAAAGGACTTTTTCCGGCTGCGAGCCAGCGAGCCATTGCCTTCATTATCTTTATCGACATAAATGAAGCCGTAGCGTTTTTTCATTTCCCCTGTGCCGGCGGAAACCAGATCGATACAGCCCCACGGGGTGTAGCCCATCAGATCAACGCCATCCTCGACCACCGCCTTTTTCATCTCCGCGATATGGGCGGAGAGATAATCGATACGATACTGGTCATTGACGCTGCCGTCCGCTTCACGGACATCGATCGCGCCAAAACCATTTTCGACAATAAACAGCGGCAACTGGTAGTGATCCCAGAACCAGTTCAGCGAATAGCGCAGGCCAACCGGGTCAATCTGCCAGCCCCAGTCCGACTTTTTGACGTACGGGTTGGAGACCAGGCTGGTGGTTTCATCATAGTCGAGCAAGGGGTTGTCTTCGGTGGCTTTGGTAGCGAACGACATATAGTAGCTAAAGCCAATGTAGTCGACACAGCCCTCGGTTAACGCCAGGCGATCAGCTTCGGTGATATCCAGGGTAAAGCCGCGGCGGGCAAAATAGTTGAGCAGATGCTGCGGATAGCGGCCGCGCACGTGAACGTCGGTAAACCAGTAACGGCGGTGCATGGCGTTCATCGCCATCATCATATCGTCCGGGGCGCAGGTCAGCGGATAGATCGGACACATAGCGATCATGCAGCCAATCTGCAGTGCAGGGTTGATCTCGCGCGCCGCTTTCACCGCCAGGGCGCTGGCCACCAGCTCATAGTGCGCGGCCTGGTACATCACCGGTTCCCGGTCTTCATCCGGCAAATATTTCAAACCGGAGTTGGTGAAGGGGGCAAAGTCCTCATGGAAGTTGGCCTGGTTGTTGATCTCGTTAAAGGTCATCCAGTACTTCACTTTATGTTGATAGCGGGTGAAGACGACCCTGGCAAAGCGCACGAAAAAGTCGATCAGCTTCCGGTTGCGCCAGCCGCCATACTCGGTGACCAGGTGATAAGGCATTTCAAAATGCGACAGCGTAATCACGGGCTCAATGCCGTGCTTCAGGCATTCGTCGAACAGATCATCATAAAACTGCAGGCCAGCCTCGTTGGGCTCCAGCTCATCGCCCTGCGGGAAAATACGCGTCCAGGCAATCGAGGTGCGAAAACATTTGAAGCCCATCTCGGCAAACAGCGCCAGGTCCTCCGGATAACGATGATAAAAATCGATCGCCTCATGGTTCGGGTA
The DNA here is from genome assembly GCF_033100215.1 of Klebsiella sp. w6. Lineage (NCBI taxonomy): Bacteria > Pseudomonadati > Pseudomonadota > Gammaproteobacteria > Enterobacterales > Enterobacteriaceae > Klebsiella > Klebsiella sp. w6. The sequence goes on along the minus strand of NZ_CP136907.1, from coordinate 1,300,388 downwards.
GTTTTTCCCCGCCACCACGCCGTCGGTAATTTCACGCGGCACGCCGTGGGCGCCGGCAGTCATCACGTCCGCCACGCTGATCCCCTTGCCGCCCTCCTGCCAGCCGCCCTCTAACTGATGCGCGGCGACCGCGCCGCCCCACAGAAAACCTGCTTTAAATCCGGACATAGTCTCTCCCTAATGTCGATCGTCGCCAGGCGAACGATAGTGCTGATTGAAATGGTAAACCGCGCCAATCAGGCCGGCATCGTTGCCGTGACTGACGGTATCGAGATAGTCGGCAATGCCAAACCAGGCCAGATGCTGGCGCAGCAGCGCCAGAAATCCTGGACGTTCCACAATGCCGCCGCCGATAAAGATGGTCTGCGGATCGAAGATATTAACGAGGTTATAAAGGCCATGGCCCAGGCCATTGAAGAACTCGGCGACCAGACGCTGGCAAACCGGGTCGCCGGCGTCATAGCGGTCAAAAATCATTTCGCCTGTCACGCTCTCCAGCGGCGCAGCGATATGTTCCGCATAGCGATGGCGCAGCACTCTGAGGGTGCAGTTCTCATTCATCGAATAGCGACGAGGATCGCGTCCGCCGGGACGCTCAGTGAGCATGTAGCCGAACTCACCGGCGCGAAAACGCGCCCCGTGAACCAACTGATGATGGCAATAAATCGCGCCACCAATGCCGGTGCCAATGGTGAGTACCAGAAAATTGGCCATTTCCGCCGCTTTGCCCTGCCAGCGCTCGGCCAGCAGCACACAGTTGGCATCATTTTCAACTGAGACCGGCAGTCCGGTCCGGGCTTCAAGCCATGCTTTCATGGCGAAGTTATCAAATCGACGAATAGCGCCGCCCATGGTGATAAAGCCGCTGTGCGGATCAACATAGCCTGGCGCGCTGATGGCTACCCCTTCACACGACGGGTGGGCCGCCAGCCATGACAGCATTGCCTGTAAGATATGATCGCCATCGCTGTCATTGATCGACTGCTTCGCGCTTTCCAGTAGCCTGCCATCGCGGGTCATCACGCCCATCTTTAATGCGGTGCCACCGATATCAAATGCCGCAATTTTCATTCATCCCTCTCCTGACCAGCGTCAATCACTGGCAAAATGCGTGGCAAACCAACACAGAAACCGGTTTCAGTATTATGATGAGGATTCCTTAAGGCTGAGGCAAGCACAAGACTGTACCCGGTTTCATTTTCGTGAGCAGTATCAAATTTGACCATCTATCCGCTGTTTCACGCCGACTGTAAAGCAGGCTCGCAAACGTTTGCTTTCCCTGTTAGAATTGCGCCGATTTTTCTTGCTTACCGCAAACGCGTGGAGACTTCGCAGTGACCGACAAAACCTCTCTCAGCTATAAAGATGCCGGCGTGGATATTGATGCAGGCAACGCTCTCGTCGACCGTATTAAGGGCGTGGTGAAGAAAACCCGTCGCCCGGAAGTGATGGGGGGACTGGGCGGATTCGGCGCGCTGTGCGCACTGCCGCAGAAATACCGCGAGCCGGTACTGGTCTCCGGCACCGACGGCGTCGGTACCAAGCTGCGTCTGGCAATGGATCTGAAGCGTCACGACACCATCGGCATCGACCTGGTCGCCATGTGCGTGAACGACCTGGTGGTTCAGGGTGCTGAGCCGCTGTTTTTCCTGGATTATTACGCGACCGGTAAACTGGACGTCGATACCGCGGCCAGCGTCATTAACGGCATCGCCGAAGGCTGCCTGCAGTCCGGTTGCGCGCTGGTGGGCGGTGAAACCGCAGAAATGCCGGGGATGTATCACGGTGAAGATTACGACGTAGCGGGTTTCTGCGTCGGGGTGGTGGAAAAATCAGAAATCATCGACGGCAGCAAAGTGGCCGACGGCGACGTGCTGGTGGCGCTGGCGTCCAGCGGCCCGCACTCTAACGGCTATTCACTGGTGCGTAAGATCATTGAGGTTAGCGGCGTTGACCCGCAGACCACCGACCTTGACGGCAAACCGCTGGCCGACCATCTGCTGGCGCCAACCCGCATCTATGTGAAATCGGTGCTCGATCTGATCGCCAGCGTTGACGTCCACGCTATCGCCCACCTGACCGGCGGCGGTTTCTGGGAAAATATTCCGCGCGTGCTGCCGGATAACACCCAGGCGATCATTGATGAGTCCTCCTGGCAGTGGCCGTCCGTCTTCAACTGGCTGCAAACCGCCGGTAACGTCAGCCAGCATGAAATGTACCGTACCTTTAACTGCGGCGTGGGGATGGTTATCGCCCTGCCGGCTGCAGAAGCAGACAAGGCCATTGCCCTGCTGAACGAGAAAGGTGAAAACGCGTGGAAAATCGGGTATATCAAAGCTTCCGATTCCGAACAGCGTGTGGTCATTGCATGAAAAACATCGTGGTGCTGATTTCCGGTAGCGGCAGCAATTTGCAGGCGATCATCGACGCCTGCGGCCGGAAACAGATAAACGGCACCCTGCGGGCGGTATTCAGTAACAAGGCTGATGCGTTCGGCCTTGAACGCGCGCGCGCGGCCGGCATCCCGGCCCACGCGCTGGCGCAAAGTCAGTTTGCCGACCGGGAAGCATTCGATCGTCAGCTGATGCATGAAATCGACGCCTACGCCCCGGATTTGGTAGTGCTGGCGGGCTATATGCGTATCCTGAGCCCGGCGTTCGTCAGCCATTATCAGGGACGTCTGCTGAACATCCATCCTTCGTTACTGCCGAAGTATCCTGGCCTGCATACTCATCGTCAGGTGCTGGAAAACGGTGATGAGGAACATGGGACCTCGGTGCACTTCGTCACTGATGAGCTGGACGGCGGTCCGGTTATCCTGCAAGCCAAGGTGCCGGTCTTCGCTGGCGACAGCGAAGATGAGGTGACGGCGCGGGTTCAGACCCAGGAACATGCCATTTATCCGCTGGTCATCAGCTGGTTCGTCGATGGGCGTCTGCGCATGGCAGGCAACCACGCCTGGCTGGATGAACGACAACTTCCGCCCCAGGGCTATGCCGCTGAAGAATGAACAACAGCCCCGCCTTTTCCTGTCGCGGGGCTTTTTTTTAATTAAAATTGTTTATTAATCAATCATCTCACAGAAATATTTCTTCTTACTGTCATATTGTTGTGACACAGTAAATCGCTATGCAGAAAAATTCGTCATAATAGTCTACGTCCTGTGAGTAAAACGGAGTGTGAGCGGTAATGGGCCAGGAAAAGCTATACATCGAAAAAGAACTCAGCTGGTTGTCTTTTAACGAACGCGTGCTGCAGGAAGCGGCGGACAAAAGTAACCCGCTGATTGAGCGCATGCGCTTCTTAGGGATCTACTCCAACAACCTTGATGAGTTTTACAAAGTGCGCTTCGCTGAGCTTAAGCGCCGGATTATTATCAGTGAAGAACAAGGCAGTACCGCCCATTCTCGCCACCTGTTAGGCAAAATCCAGGCCCGCGTTCTGAAGGCCGATCAGGAATTCGATAGTCTGTATAACGAACTGCTGCTGGAGATGGCGCGCAACCAGATCTTCCTCATCAACGAGCGCCAGCTGTCCGTCAATCAGCAGGCCTGGCTGCGCAACTACTTTAAACAGTATTTGCGTCAGCATATCTCGCCGATCCTGATTAACCGTGAAACGGACCTCGTGCAGTTCCTGAAAGATGATTACACCTATCTGGCGGTGGAGATTATCCGCGGGGAAAACATCAACTATGCCCTGCTGGAAATTCCGTCAGACAAAGTGCCGCGCTTCGTAAACCTGCCGCCGGAAGCGCCTCGCCGCCGTAAACCAATGATCCTCTTGGATAACATCCTACGCTACTGCCTGGATGATATATTTAAAGGCTTCTTTGATTACGATGCGCTGAACGCCTACTCGATGAAAATGACCCGTGACGCCGAGTACGATCTGGTGCATGAGATGGAGTCGAGCCTGATGGAGCTGATGTCTTCCAGCCTCAAGCAGCGCTTAACCGCCGAGCCGGTTCGCTTCGTCTACCAGCGCGATATGCCGGACGCGATGGTCGAAATGCTGCGCGATAAGCTCTCCATCTCCAATTACGACTCGATGCTGCCGGGCGGCCGCTACCACAACTTTAAAGACTTTATCGGCTTCCCGAATGTGGGTAAGGCTAATCTGGTCAATAAGCCTATGCCGCGCCTGCGTCATCTGTGGTTTGATAAATTCCGCAACGGCTTCGACGCCATCCGCGAACGCGACGTCCTGCTCTACTATCCCTATCACACTTTTGAGCATGTGCTGGAGCTGCTGCGTCAGGCCTCGTTCGACCCCAGCGTACTGGCGATCAAAATCAACATCTACCGTGTAGCCAAAGATTCGCGCATCATTGACGCGATGATCCACGCCGCCCATAACGGTAAAAAAGTCACCGTGGTGGTGGAGCTGCAGGCACGCTTCGATGAAGAGGCTAACATTCACTGGGCGAAACGCCTGACGGAAGCGGGGGTCCACGTGATCTTCTCCGCGCCGGGTCTGAAGATCCACGCCAAGCTGTTCCTTATCTCGCGTAAAGAAGGCGATGAGGTGGTGCGCTACGCCCATATCGGTACCGGTAACTTTAACGAGAAGACCGCGCGGATCTACACCGACTATTCGCTGTTAACCGCCGATGCGCGCATTACCAATGAAGTCCGCCGCGTGTTTAACTTTATTGAAAACCCCTACCGCCCGGTCAGCTTCGATTACCTGCTGGTGTCGCCGCAGAACTCGCGCCGTCTGCTGTATGAGATGATCGATCGCGAGATCGCCAATGCGCAGAACGGGCAACCCTCCGGGATTACGCTGAAGCTGAACAACCTGGTGGATAAAGGGCTGGTGGACAGACTGTACGCCGCCTCCAGCTCCGGCGTGCCGGTCAATCTGTTGATCCGCGGCATGTGCTCGCTGATCCCTGGACTGGAAGGCATCAGCGATAATATCCGCGTCATTAGCATCGTTGACCGTTTCCTCGAGCACGACCGGGTCTACTGTTTTGAAAACGGTGGCGATAAACAGGTCTGGCTCTCCTCTGCCGACTGGATGACGCGTAACATCGATTACCGTATTGAAGTTGCCGCCCCGCTGCTCGACCCGCGTCTGAAACAGCGAGTGCTGGATATTTTTGATATCTTGTTCAACGATACGGTAAAAGCGCGCTATCTTGATAAAGAACTGAGTAATCGCTATGTGCCGCGCGGCAATCGCCGTAAAGTGCGTGCACAGATGGCGATTTACGATTATCTCAAATCACTCGAACAACCCGACTAACCTATGCCAATAAACGAAATAACCCCTCGGCCGCAGGAATTCGCTGCGGTCGACCTTGGTTCGAACAGTTTTCATATGGTGATCGCCCGTGTCGTCGATGGCGCCATGCAGATCATTGGACGCCTGAAACAGCGCGTGCATCTGGCCGATGGCCTTGATGAAAACTCGGTGTTGAGCGAAGAAGCGATGACCCGCGGGCTGAACTGCCTGTCGTTGTTTGCTGAACGTCTGCAAGGGTTCTCCCCTTCCAGCGTCTGCATCGTCGGGACGCATACGCTGCGTCAGGCGACCAACGCGGCGGAGTTTCTGAAACGCGCGGAAAAAGTGATCCCCTACCCGATCGAGATCATCTCCGGCAATGAAGAAGCGCGCCTGATTTTTATGGGCGTTGAGCATACGCAACCGGAGCGCGGTCGTAAGCTGGTGATTGATATCGGCGGCGGTTCGACCGAGCTGGTCATCGGTGAAGATTTTGAGCCCCGCCTGGTGGAAAGCCGTCGCATGGGCTGCGTGAGCTTCTCGCAAGCCTACTTCCCTGGCGGGACAATCAATAAAGAAAATTTCCAGCGTGCTCGTCTTGCGGCGGTACAAAAACTGGAAACCCTGGCCTGGCAGTTCCGTATTCAGGGCTGGACCGTGGCGCTGGGCGCCTCCGGCACCATTAAAGCTGCGCAGGAAGTGCTGGTGGCCATGGGTGAGAAGGACGGGTTTATTACGCCGGAACGCCTCGAAATGCTGGTCAGTGAGCTGCTGAAGCATAAAAACTTCGACGCGCTCAGTCTGCCAGGCCTCTCTGAAGATCGTAAAGCGGTCTTTGCACCGGGGCTGGCGATTCTGTGCGGCGTGTTTGACGCGCTAGCCATTAAAGAACTTCGTCTGTCCGATGGCGCCCTGCGTGAGGGCGTGCTGTACGAAATGGAAGGCCGCTTCCGCCACCAGGATATTCGTAGCCGCACAGCGCAGAGTCTGGCGAATCAGTACAATATCGATCGCGAACAGGCACGCCGGGTGCTGGAAACCACCACCCATATGCTGGAACAGTGGCAGGAACAGAACCCCAAGCTGGCCAATCCGCACCTTGCGGCGCTGTTGAAGTGGGCGGTGATGCTCCATGAGGTAGGGCTGAATATCAACCATAGCGGTATGCATCGCCACTCGGCCTACATTCTGCAGAACAGCGACCTGCCGGGCTTCAACCAGGAGCAGCAGATGCTGATGGCCACCCTGGTGCGCTATCATCGCAAAGCGATAAAACTCGACGACCTGCCGCGCTTTACGCTGTTCAGGAAAAAGCAGTTTCTGCCGCTGATCCAGCTGCTGCGCCTGGGCGTGCTGCTGAATAACCAGCGTCAGGCCACCACCACGCCGCCGACCCTGCGGCTGCAGACGGAAGCTCACCACTGGACGCTGACCTTCCCGCACAACTGGTTTAGCCAGAATGCGCTGGTGCTGTTGGATCTGGAAAAAGAGCAGCAGTACTGGGAAGGTGTGCCGGAATGGCTGCTGAAGATTGCAGAAGAAGAGCCAGACGCCTGATCGGCGCTCCTGAATATTCTCCATGCCGGGCCATCGCGCCCGGCTTTTTTCTGCTTCAGGCAGTCATCCCTTCCGCCAGCTGCGCCAGTGGTACCGGTACGCCGATATCGTAGCCCTGCAAATAATCGATCCCCAGCGCGATGACCGTCTGGCGTATCTCCGGCGACTCGACATATTCAGCCACCACCTGCATGTTCTTCATACGCGCCAGACGACAAATAGAATCCACCACCTGGTAATCGAGACTGCTGGCAAGCAGATTGCGAATAAAGCTGCCGTCGATTTTAAGAATGTCGACGTTCATCGTTTTTAACCGGGCGTAGCTGGCGTAGCCGGTACCAAAATCATCGATCGCCACCCGGCAGCCCAGCGCCCGCAGATGCTCTAAAGTCTGACAGACCAGCTCAGGGTTACTGAGCGCATAGTTCTCGGTCAATTCGAAAATAATCTGCCATGGCTCAATGTTGTACGTCTGCAGCAGCGCTTCGACTTCCTGAGGAAACTGGCTGCGGCTCAACGTGACCGGAGAGAGATTGATCGCCAGCCGCAGACCGGGCAGTGCCCGCCGGTGGGTATCCATAAAGGCTAGCGTGTGCTCAATGACCCACTGATCCACACGAGAGGAGAGGCCAAACTCATGCGCCACCGGCAGGAACGCGTTTGGCCCCGTCAGTTCGCCCGACTCCCCTTCCATCCTCAGCAACACTTCATGGTAGTTATCGCCGCGGATGCCCTGGATAGGCTGCGCCATCAGGACGAAGTGGTCTTGCTCCAGCGCCTTGAGGATGCGATTCATCATCACCACTTTATCTTTCAGATCCTGTTGAACATGGCCGGCGCCGCGGCGCTGCATATTCTCCGGATGGCCGCTGGCCAGCGACATGTCGGCAATCGTGTTTAGTTCGCCAAGCAGCAAATACAGATGTTTGACCGGTGAGCGCACGTTGCAATAGCTCATGCCGATCCGCGGCTGGAGGGGAACCCCGTCCCAGTAGAAACGGAACTGCCGCAGGGAGCGGTCGATCAAATGAATACGCGCCTGATGCCCTTCACTGTTGAGGCGAAAAACCAAGTCATGGCCGGCAAGGTGATACACCGCTTCGTTAGGCTGCAGTAACGCGCTCAGGTGGTTCGCCAGCATTTGCTTATACTGAATGCGTAACAATACGCCGTAGTGGCGGCCCAGCAGTTCCAGCTCAGGAATGCGCAAAAAACAGAGCGTCGACCAGCTCGCGCCGTTGAGCGCCCGACTCAGCGCCCGCAGATTAGGCATATGTACGACCGGGTCGAGGAAAGCCATCTGCCGGACGCGAGCGTAGATCAGCCGCTGCTGTGTCGCCAGCATCGCCGTGTAGGCGACAATAAACGAGAAAACCAGATAGCTTGAGGAGGTGATCGCCAGTTGGGTGTTATAGCTTGGATAAACCGGTAAGTAACGGTAATGAAAATGGATCACGGCAATCAGTACCGGCGTCCAGATCAGCGAGATAAAACGATAGCCAAAACGCATGGCTCCCCAGAGCATGACCGGCATAAGTAATGATAACGTATAATTCGTACTAAATATGGTGCTGGTATCATTAAGCGGCATCAATAATAGCCCCAGCAACAGGATTAATATCGCCGCCCAGCAAATGATTTCAATTGTTTTTATTTTTGGATCAATTTGTAAGCGAACCTGAGAAATAAATCCGCGAACATGAAAAGGATTCCGAATTATCCGCAGCAGAAAATAACACAGCGGCACGCCCGTCAGACACCCCACCATCAACGCCTGAAAGGTGATTAACGACCGTAAACTAAAGGGCGTAATTCCCGTCATCTCCGTCGTACGTGGATGCAGTCCCAGATACTCAGCGATCTGTGACAGAATAAGAAAAATGACCGAGGGAAGCAGCATCTGCCAGAACAGACGGTGCGGCATCAGTTTGACGTTACCGTGCGAGACCTGCTGGCGCCGGGGTACAAAGATGCGATATCCGCCCCAGCACAGAACGCAGGGGATGAGAAAATGAAACAACACGCCGATAGCCTGCTCGGGCGTCATCCCTCGGGCCAGCGTGAGCAGCAGGCCAATAATAATACCCGGGATCGCCGCCCAACCGAAAAACATCATCAGGCTGAGTACTAATGCCAGAGGAAGATAATAAAGGAATACCATGTGGCCATTGAGCATGGTGTAGGTATTCGCCCATCTGGCGAAGGGTAATAACAGTGAAGGCAGAACAAGGGGTAAAGCCCACCACTTGTCGCGATATTGTTGATAATATTTTAATAAATTCATAGGTGCTCTACAGAGAGCCTCTGCTCCTGCGAGGCATATTCAGGCAGGCATCCAACCACCCCATGCTGACCGCATAAGTAATAACGATACGGTAATGTTCGCTGATTTTAGTGGTCAAGAGAATGGGACTGTTGATATAAATCAACAAATACTGACGCTAACATTAATAAAACTTATTTTTTTACCTTTTTATCGCTAATAAAGTGAGCATGTAAATACGATGATTATCTTATATAACATTAATTAATGTTTTCACTGCGGCACTTTTACATCTGCATCAATTGACCCCACCTCGTTCCTGTGCCTTAATACCCCCATCGCCCATCTTCGGGTATACTTCAAGGAACCTTTTGTGAGTCAGGCACCCAGTATGCGTAAACGACATCGATTTAACCGTCGCATGACCCGTATCGTACTGCTTATCAGCTTTCTCTTCTTCTTTGGACGCTTTGTCTACTCCTCCATCGGCGCCTGGTACCATCACCAGGATAAAAAAGCGTCGCAGGAGTCTTCACTCACCGTCGAGCCCTCCGCTCGCGAGTAATTCTTTGATTATAATACTGGAAGCGCCACACTCCGCAGACAGAGTCGCTCGCTGCTGATGTATTGTCTTTGATACGGTAATTTTGCCGTCGGCGATTTATCAGCGTACGGCATGCAGCAGGCGCAGCATTTCCGCGATACCTTTTGTCACAATTTTGTCCTGACGCATGACTACCGCCAGCTGTCGATATAGCCGCGGCACCAGCGAGTGCACGCTTAATCCGTCGCGATCCTTCTCCTGCTCCACCGCCATGCGGGGCACGATGCTGTAGCCCAGCCCTGCCCGCACCATCCGTTTAATCGCCTCGATGCTGCCCAACTGCATCACCGGCGTGACCGCCACTCCCGCCGAGCGGAACCAGCGGTCAATCAGATCCCGGGTGCCGCTGCCTGCTTCGAAGGCAATGAGCGGCAGCGCCAGCAGTTCTGCAGGAGTATAATCCGCCAGCGTCCCCGTCTCGTGACTGGCATGGATAACCACGAACTCCTCGTCAACCACTGAGGTCACCGCCAGACTGCGTCCCTGTACGGGCAAGGTAACCAGCCCGAGATCGAGGCGATTTTCCTCCACCGCCCGGACGATATCCAGCGTGTTGCCGGTGGTCACCCCCACCGTCAACAGCGGATGCTGCTGACGAAGATGCTGCAGCAGCGGCGGGAGAAGATGAATGCAGGCCGTCGCGCCGGTCCCCAGCGTTACCGCCCCATTAACTTCCTGACTGAATGCGCTGACCGACTGCATTGCGCTATTCACCGCCCGATCGATCTGCTCGCTGTGGGCCAGCAGTGCCATTCCCGCCGCCGTCGCCTTGATCCCGCGGCCGGTACGCTCCAGCAAACGGGTCTGTAAAAACTGCTCCAGCTGACGCACCTGCAGGCTAACGGCAGGTTGGGAGATCCCCAGCGCGTCGGCGGCGGCAGAAAAGCTGCCGCGCTGTACGACCAGCCGGAAGGTCGCCAGGTTTCCCAGGTTCAGTGTTGTCATACAAAGTTTCTCTTATACCGCACATAAGGTGGCCGCTCTGCCAGAACAATAGCCTGCCGGGTATGCTCAGGACAACTGCCTTAACGGAATGAAAACCATGGAAACACGCGCTATTCCCCGACGGCTCGCCTTCACCGCGGGCGGTCAGCAACTGATCAACTGGGGGATCTCTTTTTATATGCCCGGCACCTTTGCCGGGGCTATCGCCGCCGACAAAGGATGGTCCTTGCCGCAGATCTATCTCGGCCTGACGCTCGCCATGCTGATGATGGCCGCTGTTTCTCCATTCGTTGCCAGGCTGCTGGCTCGCTTTGGCGGAAGGCTGGTGGTCACCAGCGGAACCTTACTGATAGCCGCCAGCTGCGCCATGATGGCCTGGCGCCCTTCGCTGGCCGGCTGGTACGGCGCCTGGCTGCTGACCGGCATCGGCATGCGGCTCTCGCTGTATGATGCGCTGTTCGCCGCAGTGGTGAATCTGTACGGTCAGCAGGCGCGGAAAACTATCTCTCATATCACTCTCGCTGGCGGTCTGGCCTCTGCCCTCTTCTGGCCGCTGGGCGAGGTGTTATTAACTATCATGCCCTGGCAGAATGCCCTGCGGATCTATGCGCTGCTTGGCCTGCTGAGCGCATGGCTGAGTTATCAACTGCCTCGCCAGCGGCTCAGTTCACCGGCGAAATCACCAGCCTCGCAAGCGACAGCAGAGGGCGACCGGCGTAACGGGGCGCGTTACGCGATCTTCATTGCGCTGATCACCTTCATCTCTAACGGCACCTCCACCCATCTGCCGGAGTTTATCAGCCACTTTGGTCTGCCGGTTGCCGTCGGTATGCTGTGGGGATTCGGCCAGACCGGCGCCCGGCTGGGGGAAGTGCTGGCCGGTCCCCGGGTCACCCCACTCACGCTGACGCGTTTTACTGCGCTTGCCATGCCGCTCTGTTTTCTCCTTGGATTGAGCAGCACGGCTTATGCCGGGTTCGCAGCCGGGTTTGTGCTGGGGTATGGCGCGATTAACGGGCTGGTGACGATTGTCAAAGCGACGCTACCGCTGGCGCTGTTTAGCGCAGAAAGCTATGCCTGCCGCACCGGTATCCTGCTAATCCCCGGGCAACTGATGGCGGCTGCCTCACCCTTTGCCTACGCATGGCTGAACCACCGGCTGGGCATTATCGGCGGAATGTGGGTGTCCACCGGGTTAACGCTGATCGTTGCCGGACTGGCGCTGGCGATGGTGCGCGGGGCGGGCAAGGCACAGCCGGGCAAATTTCCCGCCCTTCATCCGACGGCGGCAAAAAATGGGCCAGCTGAACATCTGCCGGAACCGCAAACGGGGAATTCACAGGGAAACCTCACCCTGCCAGATAACCTTCTGGGACGACGGGATTGAAGGGATGTCTAAAGTAAAAAACCCTCTGTAAAAACAGAGGGTTTCGTTTCATTCAGCTAACGACGGGGATCATTCCCACTCAATCGTTGCTGGCGGCTTACCGCTGATGTCATACACCACGCGGGAGATACCGTTCACTTCATTGATGATACGGTTAGAGACGCGGCCGAGGAAATCATACGGCAGGTGCGCCCAGTGCGCGGTCATAAAGTCGATAGTTTCCACTGCACGCAGGGAAACGACCCAGTCGTATTTACGCCCATCGCCCATCACGCCGACGGAACGAACCGGCAGGAACACGGTAAACGCCTGACTCACTTTGTTGTACAGGTCAGCTTTGTGCAGCTCTTCGATGAAGATAGCGTCCGCACGACGCAGCAGGTCGCAGTACTCTTTCTTCACTTCGCCCAGCACGCGCACGCCGAGGCCCGGGCCCGGGAACGGGTGACGGTAGAGCATATCGTACGGCAGGCCCAGTTCCAGACCGATCTTACGCACTTCGTCTTTGAACAGCTCACGCAGCGGCTCAACCAGCCCCATCTTCATCTCTTTCGGCAGGCCGCCCACGTTGTGGTGAGATTTGATGACGTGCGCTTTACCGGTAGCGGAAGCGGCAGATTCGATAACGTCAGGGTAGATGGTACCCTGCGCCAGCCATTTGACGTCGTCCAGCTTCAGCGCTTCTTCGTCGAACACTTCCACGAAGACGCGGCCGATGATTTTACGTTTCGCTTCCGGATCGTTCTCGCCTTTCAGCGCATCGAGGAAGCGCTGCTCGCCTTCAACGTGAACAATGTTCAGGCCAAAGTGGTCGCCAAACATGTCCATCACCTGCTGCGCTTCATTCAGACGCAGGAGGCCGTTATCCACGAATACGCAGGTCAGGTTTTTGCCGATGGCGCGGTGCAGCAACATCGCGGTCACCGAAGAGTCCACGCCGCCGGAGAGGCCAAGGATCACTTTGTCATCGCCAACCTGCTGGCGGATACGCTCGACGGCGTCGTCGATGATTTTCGCCGGGGTCCACAGGGCTTCACACTGGCAGATGTCGCGCACGAAGCGCTCCAGCATACGCATACCCTGACGGGTGTGGGTGACTTCCGGGTGGAACTGCACGCCGTAGAAGCGTTTTTCTTCATTGGCCATGATGGCGAACGGGCAGCTATCGGTGCTGGCAACGGTCACGAAGTCCGCCGGGATCGCGGTGACCTTGTCGCCGTGGCTCATCCACACGTCCAGCAACGGTTTGCCGTCCGCGGTCAGGGAGTCTTCGATACCGCGCACCAGCGCGCTGTCGTTAACCACTTCAACCTGCGCGTAGCCAAACTCACGCTCGTTAGAACCTTCCACATGGCCGCCCAGCTGCATCGCCATGGTCTGCATGCCGTAGCAGACGCCAAATACCGGCACGCCGGCTTCAAACACATACTGCGGCGCGCGCGGGCTGTTCTCTTCGGTAGTACTTTCCGGGCCGCCGGAAAGAATGATGCCGCTTGGATTGAATTCGCGGATCTGTGCTTCCGTGACATCCCACGCCCACAGCTCACAGTAGACGCCCAGCTCACGCACGCGACGCGCCACCAGCTGAGTATACTGAGAGCCGAAGTCGAGGATGAGAATGCGATGTTTATGAATGTTTTCCGTCATTGACGCTAATTCCGAGGCAAGTGAAACAGAGTAAATAAATCGCCCGACGCTAGGTCGGGCGAAGAAATCAGGAGCCCAGACGGTAGTTCGGGGACTCTTTGGTGATGGTCACGTCGTGAACGTGGCTTTCCTGAATGCCCGCACCGCTGATGCGTACGAATTCAGCTTTGGTACGCAGCAGGTCAATGGTACCACAGCCGGTCAGACCCATACAGGAACGCAGACCGCCCATCTGCTGGTGAATGATTTCTTTCAGGCGACCTTTATAGGCCACGCGGCCTTCGATACCTTCCGGCACCAGTTTGTCAGCGGCGTTATCGCTCTGGAAGTAGCGGTCAGAGGAGCCTTTAGACATCGCGCCAAGAGAGCCCATGCCGCGGTAAGATTTGTAAGAACGGCCCTGGTAGAGTTCGATTTCACCCGGGGATTCTTCGGTACCCGCCAGCATAGAGCCGACCATCACCGCGGCCGCGCCGGCAGCGATGGCTTTGGCGATATCGCCGGAGAAACGGATACCGCCGTCAGCGATAACCGGAATACCGGTCCCTTCCAGTGCTTCCACCGCGTCGGAAACGGCGGTGATCTGCGGCACGCCCACACCGGTGACGATACGGGTCGTACAGATGGAGCCCGGGCCGATACCCACTTTCACCGCGCTGCAACCGGCTTCCGCCAGCGCGCGCGCGCCTGCACCGGTGGCCACGTTGCCGCCGATGATCTGCAGGTCCGGGTATTTCGCGCGGGTTTCACGAATGCGCTGCAGGACGCCTTCAGAATGACCGTGCGAGGAGTCGATCAGCAGAACGTCAACGCCCGCGGCTACCAGCGCGTCTACGCGCTCTTCGTTGCCGGCACCAGCGCCGACCGCCGCGCCTACGCGCAGACGTCCCTGCTCATCTTTACAGGCATTCGGTTTACGTTCTGCTTTCTGGAAATCTTTAACGGTGATCATGCCGCGCAGGTGGAAGCTCTCATCCACGACCAGCGCCTTCTCAACGCGTTTTTCATGCATCTTAGCGAAGACCACCTCGCGGCTTTCGCCTTCACGTACGGTAACCAGGCGCTCTTTCGGGGTCATATAGACGCTGACCGGCTGGTTCAAATCGGTGACGAAACGCACGTCGCGGCCAGTGATGATACCGACCAGCTCGTTCTCTTCGGTCACCACCGGGTAGCCGGCGAAGCCGTTACGCTCGGTCAGCTCTTTCACTTCACGCAGGGTGGTGGTTGGCAGAACGGTCTGCGGGTCGGTGACCACGCCGGACTCATGTTTCTTCACGCGACGAACTTCTTCCGCCTGGCGCTCGATGGACATGTTTTTGTGAATAAAGCCGATGCCGCCTTCCTGTGCCAGGGCAATAGCCAGACGCGCTTCCGTTACGGTATCCATGGCTGCGGAGAGCATAGGAATATTCAGACGAATGGTTTTCGTCAGCTGAGTGCTGAGATCGGCAGTATTCGGCAGAACGGTAGAATGAGCGGGAACGAGGAGGACGTCGTCAAACGTCAGGGCTTCTTTAGCGATACGTAGCATGGGCAATATCTCGACCAGGGTGGATAAATATTGCCGTGGCATTATACAGAGCGTAACCGATTGCATCTACCCTTTTTTGCAAATAATACTTGCCATCCCCTCTGAGCGCGTTACTATCGACTGAATAACCTGCTGATTTAAAGTTTGATCTTGCTCACATGTTACCCTCTCAATCCCCCGCAATTTTTACCGTAAGCCGCCTCAATCAGACGGTGCGTCTGCTGCTTGAGCGCGAAATGGGCCAGGTTTGGATCAGCGGCGAGATCTCTAACTTCAGCCAGCCCTCCTCTGGCCACTGGTACTTCACCTTAAAAGACGATAACGCCCAGGTGCGCTGCGCGATGTTCCGCAACAGCAACCGCCGGGTGACGTTTCGCCCACAGCACGGGCAGCAGGTGCTGGTTCGCGCCAACATCACCCTGTATGAGCCGCGCGGCGACTACCAGATTATTGTCGAAAGCATGCAACCCGCCGGCGAAGGGTTATTACAGCAGAAGTATGAGCAGCTCAAAGCACAGTTAACGGCGGAAGGACTGTTCGAGCAAAAACATAAGCAGGCGCTCCCCTCACCCGCCCACTGCGTCGGCGTCATCACCTCGAAAACCGGTGCGGCGCTGCACGATATTCTCCATGTCCTCAGGCGCCGCGATCCCGGGCTGCCGGTGATCATCTACCCAACCGCGGTCCAGGGTGACGATGCCCCAGGGCAGATTGTGCGCGCCATCGCGCTGGCCAACGCGCGCCAGGAGTGTGACGTACTGATTGTCGGACGCGGCGGCGGTTCGCTGGAGGATCTGTGGAGTTTTAACGATGAACGGGTGGCACGGGCTATTTTCGCCAGCCAGATCCCTATCGTTAGCGCCGTCGGCCATGAAACCGACGTCACGATCGCCGATTTTGTTGCCGACCTGCGAGCACCGACTCCCTCAGCCGCCGCGGAGATCGTCAGCCGCAATCAGCAGGAGCTGCTGCGCCAGCTGCAGTCCGGACAGCAGCGTCTGGAGATGGCGATGGACTATTTCCTCGCCAGTCGCCAGCGCCGTTTTACCCAGCTGTTCCATCGCCTGCAGCAACAGCATCCGCAGCTGCGCCTGGCCCGCCAGCAGACCGCCCTGGAACGCCTGCGCCAGCGGATGCGTATCGCCGTGGAATCGCAGCTTAAGCGCGCCGAACAGCGGCAAAAGCGCACCGTTCAACGTCTGGATCACTACAACCCGCAGCCACGGATCCACCGGGCGCAATCGCGGATCCAGCAGCTGGAATACCGGCTGGCGGAAAATATGCGTGGCCGCCTCAGCGAGCGGCGTGAACGGTTTGGCAACGCGGTGACCCATCTGGAGGCGGTGAGTCCCTTAGCCACTCTGGCGCGCGGCTACAGCGTCACCTCGGTGAGCGACGGTACGGTGCTGAAACAGACAAAACAGGTCAAAACCGGCGATCTGCTCACCACCCGCCTGAAAGACGGCTGGGTCGAAAGCGAAGTGAAGCAGATCGCGCCGGTGAAAAAAACGCGGGCCAGAAAGCCTTCACCCGCTAAACCAGCGGAATAAATTCCACCCGTTTTTTCGAGATCAGGCCATGCCCATGCTGGCAAAAGTAATCCACCGCGCCGCACGCCTTGAGCACCTCCAGCGGCTGGTGGCATTCCGGGCAGCGGGCCTCGAGGGCAAATACCCTTTCGCACTGGGCGCAATGCGCGCTGCTGCCTTTGACATCTAACGGCGCGTGGCACAGAGGGCAATCAAGTTCCATAACCATTCCTTTCAATGTTTATCTGCACCTATTTTATCATGTTCCGGCTTCAATGAGGGCCGCGTAATTGCTGCTGCAACCTGAGCAGCCATTCCACTTCCTCAAGCCGACGTCGCGTCAACCCGGCCACGCTGTCGGGCGCCCGGATAAACAGATTATCCGCGCCGAGGATCTGCTCATCGAGGCAGTGCGAATAGATCGTCCCGGGGCGGGTCCAGCGCTGGATCCGCTCGCCGTCGTGCAGCGTCACCACCTCGCCCTCAGGGGAGCGGTCGAGGATGAGGATTCGCCCGTCCCGCAGCCCTATCCGCATTCCCTTTTGCCCGCCTGCGTGGCCCGCGTATTTGTTTAGCCAGATATTAAGCGGGATAGTGCCCAGGGTTCCCTGCAGATGCGCCTCCCCCTCTGCGGTGACCGTATCCCCAGGGGCAATGCCATGGCCGAGGCGGTCTTTCGCCACCCGAAGGGAAAGGCTCAGCGCCGTATCGCTTCCGCTGGCGTGCAGGGTTTCGCGGAGCATCGCCAGGACATGGGTGCCGATATCAAGGATCACCCCATCAGGGTGACGCAGCTGCCGGGTATCCAGCTCCCCGGTGGCAAAATTGAGCGCGACCGGCTCTCCGGCAGCGTTAAAGCCGCTTGGCTCCTGTAAATAGCCTTCGAGCCAGACGATATCCTGCGCTGACAGGTGCGGCGGCGGCAGGCGGCTGGCCTCCCCTTCCGCCCGCCACCGTGGGCCAGGAGCGTTCAGCGCAACGCCTCGCGCCATCCAGTGGTCAAGAGCCAGCACCCGCGCGGCCTGCTCAGGCGGCGCCAGCAGCGCCCGCAGCCGGGCGGCCTGCTCAAGGTTGGCCACGATCGGCTTTTCCACCACGATGCGGGAAATGCCGCTGGCTAACGCCCTCTCCAGCACGGGCAGATGCTGAAGTGATGAGGTGGTAATGAAGAGCGTATCCAGAGGTTCGGCCAGCAGTGCCGACAGCGAATTACAGCGCTGGATCCCCGGCAGCGCTCTGCTGCTGTCCAGATCATAGCCATGGCAGCGGTCGATGACGTTTCCCAGGCGACGCAGCGCCGGTAAATAGGCGGTTTCCACCACCGCGCCGAGGCCGATAAAACCAATCTGCATAGTAAGTCCACCTTTGAGCCGCTCTGTTCCCCGCGAAGTATCGCGGGATTATGGCGGAAGGTTTTGACATTTACCGGCATGGCGGCCACAAAAAACCCGCCGAAGCGGGTTTGATGATTATTTGCTTTTCTTGATGTGCTTGATCAAGCGCTTACGTTTACGCATCTGGTTCGGCGTCAGGGTGTTGCGCTTGTTGGCGAACGGGTTTTCCCCTTCCTTGAACTGGATCCGGATTGGCGTACCCATCACGTCCAGGGATTTACGGAAGTAGTTCATCAGGTAGCGCTTGTAGGAATCCGGCAGATCCTTCACCTGGTTACCGTGGATTACCACGATAGGTGGGTTGTAGCCCCCGGCGTGGGCATATTTCAGCTTCACGCGACGGCCACGCACCAGCGGTGGCTGATGATCTTCCGCCGCCATGTTCATGATCCGGGTCAGCATCGCGGTGCTTACGCGGCGGGTGGCGCTGTCATAGGCTTCGCGTACCGATTCAAACAGGTTGCCGACGCCGCTGCCGTGCAGGGCGGAGATGAAGTGCACCCGGGCAAAGTCGATAAAGCCCAGACGATAGTCGAGGGTCTCCTTCACCTGCTCCTTCACTTCCTGACTCAGGCCATCCCACTTGTTAACAACGATCACCAGCGAACGACCGCTGTTGAGGATAAAGCCCAGCAGCGAGAGGTCCTGATCGGAGATCCCTTCGCGAGCATCGATCACCAGCAGCACGACGTTGGCGTCTTCAATCGCCTGCAGCGTTTTGATCACCGAGAACTTTTCCACGACGTCGGTGATTTTCCCGCGCTTACGTACCCCGGCGGTATCGATGAGCACATATTCACGCTCGTCACGCTGCATCGGGATGTAAATACTGTCGCGGGTGGTGCCCGGCATATCGTAAACCACCACGCGATCTTCACCGAGGATGCGGTTGGTGAGGGTTGATTTACCGACGTTAGGGCGTCCAACAATCGCCAGCTTGATCGGCAGATCCTGCGGATTGAAGTCGTCCTCCGGCTCTTCTTCCGCTTCACCATTCTGCTCGGCTTCGAATTTTGCCCAGTATTCGGCGTCTTCATCCACCTCTTCCTGCGGGCTGATCTCATCCACCCATGGCAGCAGGGCCTGCTCCAGCAGGCTGGTCACGCCGCGGCCGTGCGAAGCAGCGATAGGATAGATATCACCCAGGCCTAAGGACCAGAAGTCCGCCATCGCCTGGTCGACATCGATGCCGTCGGTTTTATTGGCCACCAGGAAGGTGGGCTTTTCACGAGAGCGCAGATGTTTAGCGATGGCGATGTCCGCCGGCATCAGGCCTGCGCGCGCATCGACCATAAACAGCACCACATCGGCCTCTTCGATAGCCAACAGCGACTGCTCCGCCATCCGGGTTTCCACGCCCTCTTCCGTACCATCAATACCACCGGTATCGATACAGATGAATTCGCGGCCTTCGACTTCGGCCCGACCGTACTTACGGTCACGAGTCAGCCCCGGGAAATCCGCAACCAGCGCATCACGAGTGCGCGTCAGGCGGTTAAAGAGCGTGGATTTTCCAACGTTAGGGCGCCCGACAAGCGCGACCACAGGTATCATGTTAAATGCCTCATACAATCACTAAGCAACATCGTCTTAACGACGTTTTTAAAAAAGTCAAAACGGCCCCTGTCTGCCAGGGGCCGTTTCTTAATCATTCACGACAGCGGTAATTAACGCGTAATCGCGTACAGCGTACCGTCTTTCGCCTGGATCAGCAGTCGACCATCTGCAACCACCGGATCGGTCAGGAAGCCGGAACTATCGACTTTCTGCTGTGCCACAAAATGGCCATCTTCCGGATTCACCCAGTGCATGTAGCCTTCGCTATCACCGACGACCAGATTGCCATTATACAACACCGGCGCGGTCAGCAAACGGTGCAGCAGATCGCTTTGCGTCCACAGGGTCACACCACCATCGGTGGTCAGTGCCAGCAGGCGATCGTTCTGGTCAACCAGGTAGATACGGTTACCATCGACGATGAAATCATTCACCGAACCCAGCTCGCGTTTCCACATAATCTGGCCGCTACGCAGGTCCAGCGCGGTCAGGTTACCGTTATAAGCCAGCGCATAAACCACACCGTTAACGATGATCGGCGTCGTGTCGACGTCGTTCAGGCGGTCAATTTCCGTCGGGCCGGTGGCCGTAGAAATACGCTGCTGCCAAATCATCTGCCCCTGCTGCATCAATACTGCACTGACGCGGCCGTTGTCGCCGCCGACGATCGCCGCGCCATAAGCGGTCGCAGGCGCAGACTCGCCGCGCAGGGAGAGTGCCGGCATATCGAGGTTAACGGTCCACTTCACGGCACCATCGGTCTCATTCAACGCCTGCAGCTGGCCGTTACTGGTATGCACCAGCACCATGCCATCGCTCACCACCGGACGCGACAGCGCCTCGCCAGCAACGCGGGTTTGCCAGGCAACGGTACCATCGCTGGTATTCAGCGCATACAGCTGCGCTTTCTCACTGCCAATATAAACATGGCCGCCAGAGACGGTCACACCGCCGGAAAGCAGCGCTGGCACGCGCGAGAACCAGCCATCTTTCTCCGCCAGGTTCACAGACCACACCTCTTTGCCGTCGTCCGCGTTCAGCGCTTTGACGGTGCCTTTACGGTCAGCAGCATACACTACGCCGTCGGCGAAGGCCGGATGAAGGTTAGAGTAAAATTCGCCGATACCATCGCCAACCGAGGTGCTCCAGGACGTGGACGGCGTAAACTGGTTTTCTACCGTCGGCAGCGGTGACATTTTCACCACATCTTCTTCGCTATTAAACAGCGAACACCCGCTCAGCAAGGTAACGGAAAGCAGCCCTGGCAAAAGTAATTTACGCAATTGCATCGAGTCCCTCTCAGATGGACAAATTATTCATTTTCATACGCATCATTTCGCTGAGCGCAGGAGAAGCATCGCTTTTCACGCCAGCTTCCCACGCCGCACGGGCCCCTTGCTTATCGCCTTTGCTCAACAGAATTTCGCCGCGCAAATCGGCCACAATGGCGGTCCAGCCCTCACCTTTGATGCTGTCGAGGGTTTTCAGCGCCGCATCAGCCTGTTTCATCTGCAGCTGAACGCGGGCAAGACGCATGCTGATAACCGATTTCAGGTTATCATCAGACGCGGCCGCCAGCCCCTGCTGCAGCTGCTTTTCAGCGTTAGGCAGATCGTTCTGTTCAACAAAATGCTGTGCCAGCTCGAGGGAGGCGAAGGCGCCGTAGGTATTTTTATTGTCAGCCGCGAATTTCTCCGCCCCTGACAGTACTTCTGGCGTATTCGATTTCAGCGCGGAAGTCGCCTGTTCGTAAGCCAGAGACGCGTCTCTGGCCGTATCCTGCTGATGGGAGGTCCAGTAGCGCCAGCCAACCAGCGCGCCAATCCCTAAAATCACCCCGACCGCCAGCGCTTTGCCGTTTTCGGCAAAGAAGCGCTTCAGCGCATCGACCTGATCGTTCTCGTTGTTAAAAGTTTCCACGCAGTCCTTCTCCTGACTAATAATTCCCGGGAGATTAACCCAGAAGTGTGCGCAAATGCGCGGCAACGCTCTCCTGCGTTACGGTAGTTTGCTCACCTGAGCGTAAATCCTTCACTACCACGTTTCCGTCAGCGATCTCTGACTCACCGACCACCAGGGCGATACGGGCGCCCCACTTATCGGCGCGGGCAAACTGCTTCTTAAAGTTGCCGCCGCCGTGGTTGGTCATCAGCTTGACGCCGGGCAGCGCATCGCGAACCTGCTCAGCCAGACGCATTGCAGCAGACTGAGTATCGGTCCCGGAGGCTACCAGGTATATATCGACAACAGGATCGGCTTTAAATTCCGGATTCACTGCCTGGACCAGTAAAACAAGACGTTCCAGCCCCATAGCAAAACCCACGCCCGGGGTGGCACGACCGCCAAGCTGCTCAACCAGACCGTCGTAGCGGCCGCCGGCGCAGACGGTGCCCTGGGAACCGAGGCTGGTGGTTACCCACTCGAACACGGTACGGTTATAGTAGTCGAGGCCGCGTACCAGACGCTGGTTGACGGTGTAGCGGATCCCGGCATCGTCGAGCAGCGCGCACAGGCCGGCAAAGTGGGTTTTCGACTCTTCGTCGAGGTAGTCGCCGAGCGCCGGCGCGTCGTTCAGCAGCGCCTGCACGTCCGGGTTCTTGGAGTCCAGCACCCGCAGCGGGTTGGTGTACATCCGGCGTTTGCTGTCTTCATCCAGTTTATCGGTAAACTGCTCCAGGTAAGCGACCAGCGCGTCGCGGTAGTTGGCACGCGCTTCCAGCGAACCGATGGAGTTCAGCTCAAGGCTGACGTGATCGGAGATGCCCAGCTCACGCCACCAGCGCGCGGTCAGCATAATCAGCTCGGCATCGATGTCCGGGCCCTGCAGGCCAAACACTTCGGCGCCAATCTGATGGAACTGGCGGTAGCGACCTTTCTGCGGACGCTCGTGGCGGAACATTGGCCCGACGTACCACAGACGCTGTTCTTGATTGTACAGCAGACCATGTTCGATGCCGGCACGTACGCAGCCCGCCGTCCCTTCCGGACGCAGCGTCAGGCTGTCGCCGTTGCGGTCCTCAAAGGTGTACATCTCTTTTTCAACCACGTCGGTCACTTCGCCGATCGCGCGTTTGAATAACGGGGTCTGCTCTACAATCGGCAAACGGATTTCGCTGTAACCGTAGCTACCGAGCACCTGCTTCAGTGAGCCTTCAATGCGCTGCCAGAGAGCGGTTTCGCCCGGCAGATAATCGTTCATGCCACGGATGGCTTGAATGTTCTTTGCCACGTTTATTCTCTTTATATATACAAAAATGAACCCCGGCGCCTTGCGCCCGCAGGTTCAATCATACACGGGAAGCGTATCGCTTCCCAACACGTTATTTTGCTTCAAGCTGTTGAACGTCAATACGACGGGCTTCATCGAGCATCGAGGCTTTGGCACGAATACGCGCTTCCAGCTGGTCGATCATGTCGTCGTTGTCCAGTCGATCTTTACGCACGCCGTCTTCATAAAGGCCGCTTTTCTTGTTGCCGCCGGTCACGCCGAGGGTGGAGACCAGCGCTTCGCCCGGACCATTCACCACGCAGCCGATGATCGAAACATCCATCGGGGTGATGATATCTTCCAGACGCTGCTCCAGGGCGTTGACCGTACCGATAACGTCAAACTCCTGACGCGAGCAGGTTGGGCAGGCAATGAAGTTAATGCCGCGAGCACGAATGCGCAGGGACTTGAGGATATCGAAGCCGACCTTGATCTCTTCCACCGGATCCGCCGCCAGCGAGACGCGCAGCGTATCGCCGATCCCCTCGGATAACAGCAGGCCCAGGCCGATCGCGGACTTCACCGCGCCGCTGCGTGCCCCACCCGCTTCGGTGATCCCGAGATGCAGCGGCTGATCGATCTGTTTCGCCAGCAGGCGATAAGACTCTACCGCCAGGAAGACGTCGGAGGCTTTAACGCTGACTTTAAACTGATCGAAGTTGAGGCGATCGAGATGATCGACGTGGCGCATAGCAGATTCGAGCAGCGCCTGCGGCGTCGGCTCGCCATATTTTTCCTGCAGATCTTTTTCCAGCGAGCCGGCGTTGACGCCGATGCGAATAGGAATGTTTTTATCGCGTGCGCAGTCCACAACCGTGCGAATGCGCTCTTCGTTGCCGATGTTGCCCGGGTTGATACGCAGGCAGTCAACACCGTATTCGGCGACTTTCAGCGCGATACGGTAGTCAAAATGGATATCGGCGACCAGCGGGACGTTGACCTGCTGTTTGATCAGTTTGAACGCTTCGGCGGCATCCATCGTCGGAACAGAGACGCGGACGATGTCCGCGCCGACGCGCTCTAACGCTTTGATTTGGCTTACCGTCGCGGCCACATCGGTGGTACGCGTATTGGTCATTGACTGGACGGCGATGGGGGCCCCATCGCCAATTGGCACATTACCAACGTAAATACGTTTAGATTTTCTACGTTGAATCGGAGCCTGGTTATGCATGAAAAATCTCCCGCGTTACCCGTCTGTTACTGCGCCGGTGATTGTTCGGCATTGAGGGTCAGACGCGCA
Organism: Klebsiella sp. w6; assembly: GCF_033100215.1. Classification (NCBI taxonomy): domain Bacteria; kingdom Pseudomonadati; phylum Pseudomonadota; class Gammaproteobacteria; order Enterobacterales; family Enterobacteriaceae; genus Klebsiella; species Klebsiella sp. w6. The sequence continues at coordinate 1,276,231 of NZ_CP136907.1, read as the reverse complement.
ACCTGGTTAGTTCTGATAAAACGACTCAAATCGACTGGCTTGCCGAGGAACTGGATCTGTACCGCTGCCGGGGCGCCAATTTTCAGTTTATACGGCGCCTGACCGCTCAGGTTCAGGTTGCCGCCTTTACGCTGCAGGCCGCTGAACAGTTTTTTACCGGTGGCATCGCTCACTTCCAGCCAGCAGTCGGCGGAAAAGTTCATCACCAGATCCTGTGCCGACGCCGCAGGGGTCGTGACGTTCGCCTGATCGGTCGGTAACGGCGAGGCCGGCGTTGCCGGGGTCGTCGGGGCCGTTCCGGCGGTATCGACATTAGCCTGAGAAGGTGCCACGACCGCGTTATTGTCCGCTGGCGTCTGAGCCGGGGCGCTGGTGGTCGGTGCGCTGGCGGTAGCGGTTGGCGCGCTGTTCGCGGCGCTATCGGTGCCTGAGTCTACCGGCGCGCTGGTATCCAGCGGCACGTTCTGGCTGTTGGCGTCACCGCCGTTCAGCTCAGCGGAAGACTGATCGGCCATGGTCGAGATCTCTTCCTGCTGCGCCTTATGGTCTTGCCACCACCAGGCACCGCTCAGGCCGATAACCACAAACAGCACCAGCCAGGTAAAGCTCATCAGCCAACCATCGCGCTTTTTGCGACGCTTGCCTAAAGAGAAGCTCTGCATTGGCGCGACCTTTGCCGCACGGATAGGCGCTTGCTTGGCCATCATCGGCAGCAGTTCTTCTTCAGGGATATGTACGAGGCGAGCGTAGGAACGGATGTAACCGCGCAGGAAGGTGGAGGCGAGGTCGGCAGGTGCCTTATCGTCTTCAATATCACGAACCGTGGACACCTTCAGGCATAAGCGTTCGGCCACCGCTTGCTGGCTAAGTCCGAGTTGTTCGCGGGCGTGACGCAAACGCGCGCCCGTGGTGTTTGCTTCTTGATGATCTTGAGTGGCTTCAGTATTCATTCGCTACAACTACTGGTACGTGAAATTTAAAGTTCAGCGCGGGAAAACGCCGGCGCCGCGAGACATCTGTGGTACGTCAGCCTCACAGTATAGGACTGTCAGGCGCGCGATCACAGAGACGAATCAAAATTGAATGCTAAGCGGTTGTTGTGCCGCTACATACTGCCTCAAAGTCGACAAAAACGCACCGTAATTATTAACTGAATCAGCGTATTTCGCCTGGTTATTGGTCATAAATATGACCCGCGCCGCCTGTGCTGCACGGGTCATCATTTGTCAGACCGCTTTTACGTCAATCGCTTCACCCTGCATCCGCTTACGCAGCGTGCGCTTGGTACGGTCAATAACATCGCCCGCCAACTGGCCGCAGGCGGCATCAATATCGTCACCGCGGGTTTTACGCACGATGGTCGTAAATCCATACTCCATCAGGACCTTGGAGAAACGGTCGATGCGGCTGTTGGAGCTACGGCCGTAAGGCGCCCCCGGGAAGGGGTTCCATGGGATCAGGTTGATCTTGCACGGGGTGTCTTTCAGCAGCGCCGCCAGCTCGTGGGCGTGCTCGGTACCGTCGTTGACGTGATCCAGCATGACGTACTCGATGGTCACCCGGCCCTGGTTGGCGTTGGACTTCGAAATATAACCACGCACCGAGTTGAGGAAGGTCTCGATGTTGTATTTTTTGTTGATCGGGACGATTTCGTCACGAATGGTGTCGTTCGGCGCGTGCAGGGAAATCGCCAGCGCAACGTCGATCATATCGCCGAGCTTATCCAGCGCCGGCACCACGCCTGACGTCGACAGGGTGACGCGACGTTTGGAGAGACCAAAACCGAAGTCATCCAGCATGATTTCCATCGCCGGGACGACGTTGTTAAGGTTCAGCAGCGGCTCGCCCATGCCCATCATTACCACGTTGGTGATCGGACGCACGCCGGTGGTCTTCACCGCGCCGACGATTTTCGCCGCGCGCCAGACCTGGCCGATAATTTCGGACACCCGCAGGTTGCGGTTAAAGCCCTGCTGGGCGGTGGAGCAGAATTTACATTCCAGCGCGCAGCCTACCTGTGAAGAGACGCACAGGGTGGCGCGGTCTTCTTCCGGGATATAGACGGTCTCGACGCGCTGATCGCCAACGGCGATCGCCCATTTGATGGTGCCGTCGGTTGAGCGTTGCTCTTCCACCACTTCCGGGGCACGGATCTCAGCGACTTCTTTCAGTTTGCCGCGCAGGACTTTGTTGATGTCGGTCATTTCATCAAAGTCGTCGCAGCAGTAGTGATACATCCATTTCATCACCTGATCGGCGCGGAAAGGCTTCTCGCCCATGTTTTTAAAAAACTCGCGCATCTGCTGACGGTTTAAATCCAGCAGGTTGATTTTGGCATCTTTGTTCGGCACCGTCAGAGCGGCGGTATCAGGCGTGACAATTTGTTCAGACATAATGTTTTCCGGCCTCGTTATTACACGTTATGGCCCCAGGTGGGTTGAAAAAGAAACGCCCCGGAGAGCGACTGCTCGTCCAGGGGCGCTATATTCTACAAATTCTGGCGCATCATTGCCACGTTTGCACAAAGCAATGATAAAAAATCTGTAACTGACTGCTCAATCCTCTAAGGCTTTTCGATTGTCGCAAGGCGGCAAGCAAGTGGCAAATTCGTCGGGAACGAATTTGACCAGCCGTAGGCTGGCCTCCAGTGAGAGGCAGGAGCCTCTCATTAATCCCCGGGAGCATAGATAACTATGTGACCGGGGTGAACGCGCGCAGCCAACGCCGCGACGGTCGAAAAGACGAGGTTTGTATCTCCAAAGTATTTCAGGTCACAGCGAGGCGGCGAGTTCGCAAATCCCCGGGAGCATAGATAACTATGTGACCGGGGTGCGCGAAGGAAGCCAACAATGCTGTGGCGTGAAAGACGCAGGAGATTAGCGAGTGCGCGGGCAAACCTCGCCTTCAGCAAAGAAGAACGCGATTTCGCGAGCAGCGGATTCTACAGAATCGGAACCATGGGTGCCGTTCTCAGTGAAGCTATCAGCGTAGTCAGCGCGCAGGGTACCGGCCAGAGCGTTCGCCGGGTTGGTGGCGCCCAGCAGGTCACGGTGACGCTGAACCGCATTTTCGCCTTCCAGGACGGAAACCACGATCGGGCCGGAGGTCATGAATTCAACCAGACCATCGAAGAACGGACGACCTTCGTGCTCAGCATAGAAACCGCGAGCCTGCTCAACGGTCAGATGCAGCATTTTGGTGCCGACGATTTTGAACCCTGCAGCTTCAAAGCGAGAAAAGATGCTGCCAATAACGTTTTTTGCCACCGCGTTTGGTTTGATGATGGAAAAAGTACGTTCAATAGCCATGATTACCTCTAATTAAATGTTCTGTTGTTGCGCATACGATCGTATGGCCTGGCGCGCATTATAATGAGCAACGTCGGCGATGCCTACGGATGAAGGTAACATTTTGTTAAAATAAGATGAGTATTGGAAACACAAACCGCCAACAACAAATTTACCCTGGTTATTGCAGGGTGAAACTGGCGGCCGCCGTTTGCCCAGCCTCATCCATGACCACCAGCTGCCACTCGCCAGGCTTATCCAGCGTTAGCGTGGTTGTCGCACCGGTGGCATCTAACGGCTGGCCGTTGATAAACCACCAGCGCCGCCCTTCTCCACCGCTGGTTTGCACGGGTAACATCACCCGCGCCTCGCCCGGCAGACGTTTTATTAACGCCCCTTCGCGAATACCTGACAACACCAGCGGCGCGGCATTCTGAGTTTGCAACGGTGGGCACACTTTCGATACCGGCCCCAGACGCGCGCGACGGCGCTCCCTGGCCGGCAGCCACGGTTCCAGCGGCAGCGGCCAGACATCAATAACGACTTCAGTCGCACCCGGACAATCCGCGGCCACCCTTTCCCCTGCTGCGTTGCGCCACACCGGGAAGCGGATCCCGCGCACGCCCTCCTGCCCGGGCAGCAGCAGCGTCGGTGGCTGGCTGGCATCCAGCAGCCAGCTGGCTAAGCGCCGGCGGCAGTTGCTGTCACCGGCCGGTAGATCCTGCCCGCCTGGCCAGCAAATAGTCCCGCGGCTCACCGTTTGCGGGCGCGGGTCGACCGGCAGCCCGCCGCGGCTCATCGCCTGGCGCGCCAGCAACAGATTATTGACCTGGTTTAACAGCGGCACGGCGCTGGCGAAGCCAAACTGGCCCACCACCGGCGTACCGTCTGGCCGTCCGGTCCAGATACCTATCAGATATCGCGCATTGAGGCCGACCGCCCACGCATCGCGATAGCCATAGCTGGTACCGGTTTTCCACGCCAGCGGCACCACTTGCGGCAGTGAGGCATCGGGAACCGGTTGCGCTTCGCCAGCCAAAATGCGCCGGACAATCCACGCCGCGCCGGGTGACATCAGCGATCTTTCCACCAGCGGGTCGTCGGGCTTCAGGCGCAGCCGCGCCGCCTTGCCGTGACGGGCAAAGGCGCTGTACGCCGCGACGATATCTTCCAGCCGTGCCCCGGCCCCACCGAGGATCAGCGACAGGTTCGGCTCTGCGCCAGCGGGCAGCGTCAGGGGCAGCCCGGCGTTGCGTAAATTCGCCGCGAAACGTTTGGGCCCGTAGGCTTCAAGCACCTGCACCGCCGGCAGATTCAGGGAGCGCACCAGCGCCTCGCTGGCGCTCACCGGGCCATGAAATCCGCTGTCAAAATTGCCGGGACGATAATCGCTAAAGCGTCGTGGAACATCCTGTAATAACGACGCCGGATGGATCAGCCCGTCATCCATCGCCATCGCGTAGACAAAGGGTTTCAGCACCGATCCCGGCGAACGCACCGCCGAGACCATATCAATATGGCCGAAGCGGCTGTCGTCGGTGATATCCGCCGATCCCACCCAGCCGCGGACTTTCATATCCGTGTGATCGACGACAACAATCGCCAGTGAGCTGCGCGGCGACAGGCGCGATTTCCAGTTCAGCGCCAGATCCTCAAGCTGCCGCTGGAGCCCGGCATCGAGCGTTGTCGTCACCTTTTCGTCGCGACTGGTCGCCAGCGCCCGGCGCGAAAAAAGCGGCGCCAGCTGCGGCATCTGCCGCGGGAATAGCCATACAGGTTCCTCCATCGCTTCCTGTACCGGCCGTTGCGGCCAGACGCCCTGGCTGACCATGCGCGTGAGGACTTTATCGCGCGCCGCCTGGGCCCGCTGCGGCCAGCGGTCCGGGCGCAAACGACTGGGCGCCTGGGGCAGCACCGCCAGCAGCGCCGCCTCGCCGTAGCTGAGCTGAGCGGGCGGTTTGCCAAGATAAGCCCAGCTGGCCGCGCCGATCCCCTGCAGAGTGCCGCCAAAAGGCGCGCGGTTCAGATACAGGGTAAGAATGTCGTTTTTTGACAGATGCCACTCCAGCTGCAGCGCCCGCCATAGCTGTCGTAGCTTGCCGCCGAAGGTGCGCGGATGAGGGTCGAGCAGACGCGCGACCTGCATGGTAAGCGTGCTGCCGCCGGAAATGACCCGCCCGGAGGTTAAATCCTGCCAGGCGGCGCGCAGCACCGCGAAGGGATTGACCCCTGGATGTTTCCAGAACCAGCGGTCTTCATACTGGATGAGCGCCTGCAGATAGCGCGGCGACACGTCGGCGAGAGTCACCGGATAACGCCAGACGCCCTGCGTATCGGCAAAGCGCCAGAGCGGCGTGCCGTCTTCCGCCACCACCACGCGGGCAGGCGTGACGTCCTGCAGCGGCAGCGGCCACAGGCGATCGGCGGCCAGCACCGCCAGCCACAGCAGAAAAATAAACGCCGCCAGCCAGCGCCAGCGGCGTTTAACCCGAGGCAATACGCGCATTTACGGCGTCACGGTGAGCGGACCGCTGGCCGCCCCGGTCGCCCGCCACTGCGGCACATACATCGATTCCACCTGGGGCTGCGGGACCTGATAAGTGCCCGGCGTCACCGCCCGCGCCAGATAGACCAGCGTCACCGGCTGGCCTTCATTGACAGCGACAGCGGCGACGAAACGGTCGTCACGGAACTCGATATGCTGAATATCCGCCTGCTGCATCTGGTTAAGGAGATTTTGCACCGCGTCGCCATTCTCCTGCAGGCTGGCGCTGCTGTTGGCCAGATTCTGGTTTTCCAGTTCCAGACCGGCAGGCAACAGATCAACCACCAGCGCGTCAGGCACATTGCGTTTGGCGGTCACCTCCAGCTTCACCAGCACCAGTTCGCCGCTGCGCAACGAGGTCAGCGATTTCTGCTGGCCGTGGGTATCGAAAATAGCGCGTTCAATCCCCAACACGTTGCCGCCCGGCTGTGGCGCGCTTTGCGGATAGCCGCTGCTGTCGAGACGCAGCCACAGCGGCTGACTGCCGGTATTACTCACTTGCAGCGTCGCCAGCCGATCGCCGTCGAGGTTACGGGTTTGCGCTTTGTCGCCGGCCAGCGGCTCAGCCTGCAGCGAGGTTTGCGCCTGCCAGTTGCCCGGCAGGTCGGCAAGCGTACGTCCGGCAAGGAACAGGGCGTTGGTTTCCTGGGTCGACAGCCAGCGCTGGCCGTAGGTCTCTTCCGACAGCGTGCTCAACAGCGTGTTTTGCACCTCCGGCAGCAACTTGTTCTCTTCCAGCAGCGCCAGCTTCAGGGCGTCATCGCGAAGCGGGCTACCGTAATCGCCCAGCCAACGATTCTCATCCTGGCGCGGGGTGGCAACCGCCAGCTTCATGGCCTCATCGCCGCGCGGCGCATCGCCCATGGTTTTCAGCGCAATGCCGAGCTGCAGCAGCGGCAAGCCGGATCGCGCCTGGTCGTGACGGCTCCAGATTTCACGCAATGCGCCGAGCGGGGCTTTTTGCTGACGCGCCAGCACCAGCGCGGCGTATGCCTGGGCGGCAAAGCGGCTGGCCTGGGCGTCATCGCTGTAGCGCACGGTCATCAGCCCCGGCTCCTGCAGATAGCGCAGCAGGCGTTCGTTACCTTTATTAATGGCGTTGACCGGTACGCTATAGCCCTGCTCGCCCGCGCGGACGAGGAAGTCCATGGCGTAGGCGGTCAGCCAGTACTCTTCCGGCCCCTCTTTATCCCACAACGCAAAGCCGCCGTTTTCCAGTTGCATCTGCAGCAGGCGTGAGATACCAACATCGATTGCCGCGCGGCGTTTTTCATCGCTATCGCCGCTGATGCCCAGCGCTTTTAGCTGCGCCGCGCTGGTGTACAGCGACGGGAACAGGCCGCTGGCGGTCTGCTCAAGGCAGCCGTAAGGATAGGCTTTCAGCTCACGGATATAGCGCGCGAGGTTCAACGGCGGTTTCCCGCTGAGCAGCAGTTGGCCCTGCAGCGTTTGCGGGGCGAACCCCTGGCTCTGCGCCGCCGGCGCCTGCCAGCTTTCGCCGGGCTGTAGCACCGCGCCGCTGTTGACAGTCTGGGCCGGGAAAGCCGGGCGGACGCCGATTCTCCACTGTTTCTGCAGCGGGGCGAAGGTTTCTCCCGGCAGACTCAGGCCGCTGATAGTAGCATTGACCTGACCATCGCCGAATCCCGCCAGCGCGCTCACCGGTATAAACAGCGTGCTGCGCGCCCCCGGCGCCAGTTGCACCGGCGGCAGTTGACTCTCGCTCAACGTTACCAGCCCGCTGGCGGTAAGGTGAACCTGCAGGGTTTGCGGTTTATCGGTCAGATTACTGAGATCCAGCGCCAGCCGTGTGGTGTCGCCGCTGGCGAGGAAGCGCGGGGTGTTCAGTTCGGCGATGACCGGGGCGGCCACCACCACTTTATCTTCGCTGCTGCCGAAGTCATCCGCCGTCCACGCCTGGGCCATCACCCGCAGCTCGCCGTTAAAATCGCCAATGGGTAACGTCACCGTGCCTTCGCCCTGATCGTTCAATACCACCGGCTGCGCCTGCTGGGCGACGATCGTCACGTGGTTGACCGGCGGTTTGCCGCCGCGTTTTAACTCGTCGCCATCGCCGCCGAAGCGCAGGCTGGCCACACGTCCCTGCCCTTCGATCACCTGGCCGTAGATGTCATAGATATCTGCGCCGTAACGCTTCTGGCCAAAGAAGGCGTTCCACGGATCCGGGGTAGCGTAATCGGTGATATTCAGTACCCCGCTATCCACCGCCGAGAGCAGGACGTTGACCTGTTTCGGCGCCTCGCCCTCTTTGACGCTGGCTTTCACTTTCACCGTCAGCGGCTGGTTGGGGCGCATTTTGTCCGGAGCCTCCAGCGCCAGCGTCAGGCGGCGGTTTTCATCGCCCAGCGGCAGATGCAGCAGGCCGACCGCGCGTTTCGGCGTCGCCGAGCGGGATTTATCGCCGGGGCGAACCACCAGCGTGCTGAGGTAGAGATCGTGGCGGTTCCAGGCTTTATCCACCGGAATAGACAAATCCATCCCCTCCGCCGGGACGTCAATTTCCTGCCACCACAGCGGCCCTTCGCTGGATTCCACCATCGCGTAGCCTTTACCCGCCGCCGGGGCGGCGATGTGCAGCTTGATGGTGTCGCCCGGTTTATAACTCGGTTTATCCAGCTTCATGGTGACCCGATCAGGACGCGCCGCGCCGGTACCTTCGCTGTTATCCTGCCAGCTATAGCCGGCCCAGAAGCGCACGCTGCTGACCACGTCGTCCGGCCCTTTCACCTCCAGGCGATATGAGCCCCACTCTACCGGGAAGCTCACTTTGCCGGTTTGTCCGGCCTGCAGATCCAGCGACTCCTCGCCCTCCTGCAGATCTTTCTGATCGAACTGCGACTGCCAGCCTTCGCTATCGGACCAGTTCCAGTAGTAGTCGCGGCGCTCGCGGATCAGCCGTACCTGCAGGCCCGAGACCGCTTTTTTCTCGCCTTTGGCGTCGGCATAGACGATATCAAACGCAGCGTTACTGTTCTCATCGACCACCGGCTGCTTCACGGTGGTATCGGTGCGGTAATCGTAAACGTCCTTCAGCGTAAATTGCGGGCGGATCCCCGGCAGCGCCCCGGCGGGCCAGATCGGCTGCTGTACGGTACGGGTCACCGGACGCCCCCCGGATTCCAGCAGGCTCGCCTGCAACACCACCTGCAGCGGCGAATGGCTATCCTGCCACTGGCTTGAGGTGGTCACTTCGCCATGGCCTTTTTCGTCCAGCGTCAGCTGGACTTCATCCAGACTACGGGAGAGGTTTTCTTCCGCAATATCGCCGAACTGGAAGCCCGGCAGCGCGGCGACGGCGTCGCGCAGCGGGCGCAGGAACAGCTTGCCCTGCAGCTGGTTGCCGCTGGCCGGCGCGCCGTAGAGATAAGCGCCGCTGACGCCAAAGGTGACGTCGGCATCCGGCGCGACTGGCTCGGCCTGCGGCGTCAGGTTCAGGGCCATGCGTTCCGGCATAAAGTCTTCGACGTGGAAGTCCCACTCGCGCGGCTGGTTATCGCCGGTGCTGGCGCGAATGTGCCACATGCCGGTAGCCGCGCCGCTGTCGAGCGGATAAGTGAACTGGTACAGACCATTCACCGGTTTGCTCATCACCGAACGGATCACCTGGCCGTCCGGCTGAACCACCTCCAGCTTCACCGGCTGCTCCGCCAGCGGCTTGCCGTCGCTATCGCGCAACAGCGCATTGAGGATCACCGTTTCGCCCGGCCGATAGAGATCGCGCGGGCCAAACATAAAGAACTGTTTGCTAAAGCCGGGCGCCCCTGCGATAGAGAATTCCGCCAGATCCAGCGCCGGCAACTTGAGATCGAGCAGCGTCGTCTGCCCCTCTTTACGCGCCAGCAGCAGCGCGGCTTCTTTATCGGTTTGCAGAGTAACGTGGCCCTGGCTGTCGCTTTTCGCCTCCGCCAGGGTCTGCCCTTTGGCGTTGAGCAGCTGGACGTCGATACCAGACTGGGCGGCGCCGTTTTCCAGGCTCTGGGTAAAGACGTCCAGCCGGTTGTGGTAGCGATGCGCCGAGACGCCGATATCGCTGAGGGTAAACAGCGTCGCCGCGTTGCTGTAGCTATAATGGCCCGCCGGGTTCATCACCGCCACGTAGACGCCCGGCTGCTGGAGCGGCTTGATATCGTTCAGCGGCAGCAGCAGCTTTTCGCGGGTATTGCGTGCCGGGTTGAGATCGAAGCGGCCGGTATAGACCAGATCCGCCATCTTCAGCAGCTCATCAGACTCCCAGTTGCTTAACGAGTTGCGGTATTCCCACTGGCTGACAAACGCGGAGAGTGATTCCGGCTTAATACGGAAGAAGTTAACGTCGACATTATCAACGTTCAGCGCCATCACCGGCAGCCCGGCGACCACGTTGCCCGGCAGCAGCGAGCCGCGGCTGGCGAAACCAACGCTCGGTGCGATATCGCGGGTGGTCAGGGTCTTCTCGAACGGTTTGTCGAGCGTGGCCTTGTTCAGGGCGGTCAGCGTCGGGTCGACCGAGACAATCAGCTCGCGCTTTGGCTCAAGGTGACGCAGACGCAGCTCTTTCAGATTCGGCGCCAGCTCCCAGGCACCGTCCACCTTACCGCTTTTCTTGTCGACCAGATGCACGCTGCGGGAGAAATCCTGGTCCGGCTGCAGCGGCACGGAAAACGTCAGCACCAGGGTCGCGGCGCCATCCAGTTGCACCTCCGAGGCGTCGAGCAGCGTCAGCGCTTTGCCCTGGCTTTTTTCCGCCAGCGCCGCCAGCTGGGCGCGGTCCGGTTTTGCCGTCGCGCCTGGGTTGCTATCCGCAGCTGGCGCCGGGGCCGTGGCCTGCGGCGTACCGCTGTCATCACACCCGGTTAATGAAAATGCGGTAAGGAGCGCCAGTGACAGCGCCGCTAAACGAAATGGTTTCATCCTTCTAACCCCTCGGCCGGTGGGCCTGATGCAAATTATCACTTTTTATTATGCGTTAAGGCGGCACTTCTCAACAGTGATGACGCGGGTTTCTGCCGATTAATCAGAAAAGTGCCGTGACGTCGTCCCCACTCTGACGTCCTTAACTTGTCAGCGTGAGATAAAACGCCGACAATTCAGTCATGAATTGTAAAACGGAGGCACCCATGTCCACCTCGTTTTTTGTCGCCGCCGACTGGCTGGCAGAACATATTGATGATCCGGAGATCCAGATTATCGACGCCCGTATGGCGCCCGCCGGGCAGGAGGCCCTGCGCGATATGGCCGCGGAATACCGCGCCGGCCACGTGCCGAACGCGCTGTTTTTCGATATCGAGGCGCTGTCCGATCACACCAGCCCGCTGCCGCATATGATGCCGCGCGCCGAGGCGTTTGCCGTCGCCATGCGCGAGCTGGGCGTCTGCAGCGATAAGCACCTGGTGGTTTATGACGAAGGCAATCTGTTTTCCGCGCCTCGCGCCTGGTGGATGCTGCGCACCTTTGGCGTGGAGAAGGTGTCCATACTGGCCGGTGGGCTGGAGGGCTGGCGACGTGACGAACTGCCGCTGGAGCAAGGCGTGCCCGAGGTGGCCGAAGGGGAATTCGACGTGCGTTTCGATCCCCAACAAATTAAGCGCCTGACCGACGTCCTGCTGGTCAGCCATGAAGGGTCGGCGCAGATTGTCGATGCGCGTCCGGCGGCCCGGTTTAACGGCCAGGCCGACGAACCGCGCCCGGGCCTGCGTCGCGGGCATATCCCTGGCGCGCTTAACGTGCCGTGGACGGAGCTGGTGATTAACGGCGAACTGAAAACCGTCGACGAGCTGAACGACATCTTTTTACGTCAGGATGTCGATTTTGAACGGCCGATCATCGCCAGCTGCGGATCGGGGGTGACGGCGGCGGTGGTCGTGCTGGCGCTCACCACGCTTGGCGTGAACGGCGTCTGCCTGTACGACGGCTCCTGGAGCGAATGGGGCGCGCGGAGCGATCTGCCGATTGAACCGGCCCCTGCCGCTCCGTAAACACGGCGTGACCGCGGGCCTCCCGTCCCGCGGTCACTAAATAATTTCTGATTTTCCCTCTCCCCTCCTTCTGCTTCTCGCTAAACCGGTTACTCTGTGCTGCCGCAAGGTTTGTACCTGCCGTATTCGCTTTGCCTGATGAGGAGGCAGAGCACCGGTACGGAATTCCTCAGGACTGATAGCGCATCCAGTCCGTCCCAATCTGATGTCACCACAAGGAGTGAAAATGGCATTAGTCTCTAACCCACATTCTGCTGATTCACCGCGCCGTCCCTGGCTGGGAGGCATAGCTGGCCTGCTGGCGGGCGGAGTCATTCTTTATTTTTGGCCGCAATGGAACCGGACATGGTTAAGCCTGGTGCCTGTGCCGGTTTCTGTTTATACCCGCTTTCTCGGGGTCACGCTGGAAGAGGTCCCGTTAATAACCTATGGTCACCAGGCGCTGCTGGGTTTTCTGATGGTGCTGCTCGCGCCCGGTTACGGTAAGTCGACCCTTGCCGCGTGGATGATGCATAACCCTGCGTCAAGCCGGCGCTGGCCCGGCGAGGTTCTCCGCGCCTGGGGCATAAAATTTGGCCTGCTGATTATCGTCTTTTGCAATCTGTTCTTTTTATCCCGGGTCGGATCCGGGACCCTGGCGTTATATATTTTTATTCTCCAGCACGTCAGCGTTGCCGCGGCGGTGGCGTCAGGGGTGCTGCTCCTGCGTGACGCCCGACGTCTGGCCCGCACGTTCGACGCTCAGCTGGCGGACCTGCGCCTCCTCGTGATACTCACTCTGGGGTTTCAGACGATTTTGCCGGCGCAGATCGCGCTGATGAGCGCCCGGGGCGTGAATACGCCGCTGGGCTGGTACATTGTTATCGCGCAAATGGCAGGGGTGTTACTGGCGTTTATGCTGGTCGGCGGGCTGGTGGCAGCGCTACGTTCTTTGCTGGGCGAGGAGAGATGTCGGGCATGGCGTGGGGATATGGCGCTCTTCAACGGCATTGTCACGCTGTGTGTGACGGGATTTCTTATCTATAACATGGCGTCAGCCTATCCGCGGATCTTTGCTGCGCTGCATTAACCCTGGCAAAGCCGATTTTCGGCCTCACACTGGAAGCATAAAGAAACAGCGGGGGCAGCCGCCCCCGCGGTCAGATAATGCGGTTTTGTTTGAAATCGCGCAGGAAGCTGCCCCAGCGCTTTTCATAGAACGGTGTGATATGGGCAATCATAAAGTGGCTGATGCCCTTCTCGCCTTCCACCACCTGACAAATATCGATCGGCTCATCGCCGGGCAGGGTATCGGTCGCCACGCTGCCGGTGGTCTGAATAATGGACTCGATATCCCCTTCCGCTTCAATACCTATCAGCAGATTAGCGGGCGCGTCGGCGTGCTCTTTGATCGAGCACAGGAACGCCCGCTTGACGGTTTTCAGCGTTTTGAACAGCGTGGTCAGCGAATCGACCATCTGCGCCGGCGGGTCAGCGACTTCAGACAATAACAGCGCTTCGCCCCCTTCCAGCACCGTCTGGGTGCTGAGCGGGCTGCCCTCTTCCCCGAGCAGATGGCTGATTTCACGCGGGGTGAACTCTTTGCCGCTCGGCAGCTTCGGGTTGAGGAACAGCGATTCGCCCAGCGTCATCGCCATCAGCGTACGGGCCGGCATCATCACGAAAGCCTGTTCGTCTTCCACCGCCTGCTGTAGCGCCTCCAGCGAGGTAAAGAACGGGATCACCGAGCTGCCGTCATCTTTTTCCCAGTGCTGCAGATCCAGCGCGCTGTCTTCGACAATCTGCTCACCATCGGCTGCACTGCCGGGTACCCAGACGGTCGCCTCCAGCAGCGCGCTGAAAAATGCCGGACGGTGGGCGGGCTCAGTCGCCGCTTTTTCCAGCAGGGTTTCTAATTCATTTTTCGTATCAGACATAGTTTGGCTACTTCACAATGAATTGCCCGGCGGCCATTCGTCCACGCGGGCATACGGTTTTCCTGGCCGGGTAAGCGTAGCGCCCCCGGCAAGGCCGTTACTCAGCCGTCAGCAGGTTAGCAATGGTACGCACGCCAAGACCCGTCGCGCCCGCCGACCACTGCTCAACGGCAGATTTACGGTAGGTTGCCGAACAGTCGATATGCAGCCAGCCCTGATGGTAGTTTTCCACGAAGTGGGACAGGAAACCCGCCGCGGTACTGGCGCCAGCCGGATAGGCGGCACTGCCGGTGTTGTTCAGTTCAGCGAAGTTCGACGGCAGCTGGTTGCGGTGGAACTCGGCCAGCGGCAGACGCCAGAAGGCTTCGTTTTCCGCCTGGGCGCTCGCCAGCAGGCGATTCGCCAGCGCATCGTCAAAGCTGAACAGCGCGTGGTAGTCATTACCCAACGCGGTTTTCGCCGCGCCGGTCAGGGTGGCGGCATCGATGATCAGCGCCGGCTTCTGCGCCGAAGCGTCAATCAGGCCATCCGCCAGCACCAGGCGGCCTTCGGCGTCAGTGTTCATCACTTCAACGGTTTTGCCGTTACGATAATGAATAATATCGCCGAGTTTAAAGGCGTTACCGCTGATCAGGTTGTCGGCGCAGCACAGGTAGAGCTTCACGCGCTTGTTCAGCCCGCGGGTAATGGCAAAAGCCAGCGCGCCGGTGATGGTCGCCGCGCCGCCCATATCGGATTTCATTGAATCCATAAAGGCGCTCTGTTTGATGCTGTAGCCGCCGGAATCAAAAGTGATGCCTTTGCCCACCAGGCAGGCGTATACCGGGGCTTCTTTATCGCCGGTCGGGTTATAATCCAGCGCCAGCAGGACCGGCGGACGCTCGGAGCCGCGGCCTACGGTGTGCAGACCGAGATAGCCCTGCTCACGCAGATCTTCGCCTTTGGTGATGCGATAGCTCATCTGCTCGCCCGCCACGCTGCACAGCAGGTCCACGGCGCGCTGTGCCAGCTGCTCCGGGCCCAGCTCTTCCGCCGGCGCGTTGATGGTGTCGCGCACCCAGTCAATAATGGTCAGACGGTTGTCCAGCTCGCTACGCTGCGCATCGTCCAGGGTCGGCCATTCAACTTTACGGGTGCCTTTCGGACCTTTATAACCCGCCCAGAACGCCCACGCGCGGTCGGTGTCCCAGCCTTCGCCGCTTAACGCGACATGTTTGATGCCCATACCGTCAATTTTACGCGCCGCGCGCTGAATCAGGCCCAGGTCGTCTTTGCCGTTGAGGTGCAGGGCGATGCCGTCGTTATTAATGCTGTAAGACGCCTTTTCTCCCCAGCGCGCATCGGCTGGCTGAGTAGAAAGCGTAATCTTCATGGCTTCGGTCATTATCATTATCCTTCTTAGCAAACGGGCCACCGTATGGCAGCCCGTAATGTTCTCTCGCTCGATGATTCATCCGACTTAATACCGTCGCATAAATCATAACGCGAAAATTATTCGGCTTCGTCTAACCAGACTAACAGAATCGCCTCGAGAATTTTTTCATTGGATGCGTTTGGGTCGTCATCGAACTCTTCCAGATCGCAAATCCACTGATGCATGTCGGTAAAGCGAACGGTTTTCGGATCGAGATCCGGATAAGCGTCGTACAGCGCTTCGCCGATTTCACGGCTGTCGGTCCATTTCAGTGCCATATTAATGCTCGCGTGCGTGGTTGATGGTGTAACGCGGGATCTCAACGACCAGATCTTCGTCGGTGACGCGCGCCTGGCAGCTCAGGCGGCTGTCAGGCTCCAGTCCCCAGGCTTTATCCAGCATATCGTCTTCATCTTCGGTACTTTCCGCCAGCGAGTCAAAGCCTTCACGCACGATGCAGTGGCAGGTGGTGCAGGCACAGGATTTTTCGCAGGCGTGTTCAATCTCGATGCCGCTACGCAGCGCCGCATCCAGAATAGTTTCACCAGTCTCAGCTTCCACAACGATGCCATCCGGACACAGGTCCTGGTGGGGCAGAAATACAATTTTTGGCATTTTAAACCTCGTCCACGGATTGGCCTTTCAGCGCGATACGGACCGACTGATCCATACGGCGGGCGGCGAATTCCTGGGTTTGTGTGTCGATATTTTTAATCGCTTCTTTAATGGCGTCGGCGTCGTCGCCTGCCGCCGCGGCGCGTACCTGCTCCGCAGCGGCATCGATAGCCTGACGCTCCGCGGCGCTTAACAGCGCGGCGTCGGCGGCCAGCGCGCTTGTCAGGCTCTCCAGGACACGGGCGGCTTCCACTTTCTGTTCAGCCAGCATGCGCGCCTGGACATCCTGTTCGGCGTAGCTCATCGAATCTTTAATCATGGTGGCGATTTCGCCATCGGTCAGACCGTAAGACGGTTTCACCTGGATAGAGGCTTCCACCCCGGTCGATTTTTCCATCGCCGTGACGCTCAGCAGACCGTCGGCATCGACCTGGAAGGTGACGCGAATATGCGCCCCGCCCGCTGGCAGAGCCGGGATCCCGCGTAGCGCAAAACGCGCCAGCGAGCGGCAATCCTGCACCAGCTCACGCTCGCCCTGCATCACATGAATGGACATCGCCGTCTGACCATCTTTGAAGGTGGTAAACTCCTGCGCGCGGGCCACCGGAATGGTGGTATTACGCGGGATCACTTTCTCCACCAGGCCGCCCATGGTCTCCAGCCCTAACGACAGCGGGATAACGTCGAGCAGCAGCAGTTCGCTGTCCGGCTTGTTGCCGACCAGAATATCCGCCTGAATCGCCGCGCCGATGGCGACGACTTTGTCCGGGTCGATGGAGGTCAGCGGGGTGCGGCCAAAGAATTCGCCAACGCGTTCGCGCACCAGCGGCACGCGAGTGGAACCGCCGACCATCACCACTTCCAGCACCTCTTGCGCCTCAACGCCGGCGTCTTTCAGCGCGCGACGGCAGGCCAGTAAAGTGCGTTTTACCAGCGGGGCAATCAGATCGTTAAACTGGCTGCGGGTGATATCGCCCTGCCAGCCGCCGACCTCGACGTGCGCTGCCTCGGCATCGCTGAGGGTGATTTTCGCCGCGATGGCGGCATCCAGCAGCTCACGCTGCAGGCGGTTATCGCTGCGGTCGCTGAAGCCCGCCTGCTCGCGCAGATAGTCGGCCAGCAGATGGTCGAAATCATCGCCGCCGAGCGCCGAGTCACCGCCGGTCGCCAGCACTTCAAACACCCCGCGGCTTAAGCGCAGAATGGAAATATCAAAGGTGCCGCCGCCGAGATCGTAGACCGCAATTACCCCTTCCTGACCGGAATCGAGGCCGTAGGCGATAGCCGCCGCGGTCGGCTCATTGAGCAGGCGCAGCACGTGCAGCCCCGCCAGACGCGCCGCGTCTTTGGTCCCCTGACGCTGAGCGTCGTCGAAATAAGCGGGAACGGTGATCACCACGCCGTCGAGTTCGCCAGCCAGCGCTTCGGTTGCCCGGGCAGCCAGCGCTTTCAGGATGTCGGCGGAGACGCGAATCGGGTTCAGCAGGCCGCCGGCGGTCTGGATCATCGGCAGGCCGTTTTCACTGGCCTGCAGCTGATACGGCAGATGCGGGTAGCGGTTTTGAATATCGGCGAGGGAGCGCCCCATCATTCGCTTCACCGAGCTGATGGTATTGGCAGGATCCTGGGCGGCGTTAAGCCGGGCATCATAGCCGACGGTCAGCCCCGAAGCGTGGTAGTTCACCACCGACGGCAGCAGATAGCGGCCTTGATGGTCGGGCAAGGTTTCGGCCTGGCCGCTACGCACGGTAGCCACCAGAGAATTGGTGGTGCCCAGGTCGATACCGGCCGCCAGACGACGCTGGTGCGGCGCGGCGCTCAGGCCGGGCTCACTAATTTGTAATAAGGCCATAATTGCTTCCGAAAATTAAAAATCGAGCAGTTTTTCTTCGAGTTCTTCAGCACTGCTGCGCAGTTTATCAAGAAAACGGAGCTTACGTACCGTATCCGCCGCCGCCTCCCAGCTCTCATTATGCAATTGGTCAACCATCAGTTGATGGCGGGTATCAAACAGCGCTTTCACTCGTTTGATAAAGGCTTCCAGCCGCGCATCGTCTTTCGCCTTACCGATCTCGTCGAGCTCTTCGCGTAGCTCCAGCTGTTCCATCAGGAATGCGGTATCGCGAACGGTATGCTGCTCGCTGGCCAGATCGAAGCCATGAAGCGAGAGGAGGTATTCCGCCCGGGTCAACGGATGGCGCAGCGTCTGCCAGGCCTGGTTTATGGTCGCGGAATGCTGAACCGCCGCAAGCTGTTCCGCAGCAGGCGCGCTGGCAAATTTATCCGGATGGTACTGGCGCTGCAGATCCTGATACCGGACAGCCAGTTGTTCAAGCGAGAGGGTATAGCTGGCTGGTAACCCGAAGAGGGTGAAATAGTCCATAGTAACCTCAGGGTCATGCATCTAAATGAAAACCCCACGCGCGGCGTAACCGCGGTGGGGTTGGGGATGACCGATTATACGTTAAAGCTTTCGCCGCAGCCGCACTCGTCTTTGACGTTAGGGTTGGTGAACTTGAACCCTTCGTTGAGGCCTTCTTTGACGAAGTCCAGCTGAGTGCCGTCGAGGAATTGCAGACTTTTGCCGTCGATCACGACCTTCACGCCTTTGTCTTCAAACACGGTGTCTTCTGCCGCCGGCTCGTCAACAAACTCCAGTACATAGGCCATACCCGAGCAGCCGGAGGTTCTCACGCCCAGGCGCAGGCCAAACCCTTTACCGCGGTTCGCCAGAAAGGCATTGACTCGCGCTGCAGCACTGTCGCTAAGAGTAATCGACATAACAAAACCTCAACTAATTATTTTGCTTCACGTTTGCTTTTGTAATCCGCAATCGCGGCTTTAATCGCGTCTTCCGCCAGAATAGAGCAGTGAATTTTCACCGGCGGCAGTTCCAGTTCATCGGCGATATCGGTGTTCTTGATCGCCTGCGCTTCGTCCAGGGATTTGCCCTTCACCCACTCGGTGACCAGGGAGCTGGAAGCGATGGCGGAACCGCAGCCGTAGGTTTTGAAGCGCGCGTCTTCAATGATACCTTCATTGTTGACTTTAATCTGCAACTTCATCACGTCGCCGCAGGCCGGCGCGCCGACCATACCGCTGCCGACGTTCTCGTCGCTGTTGTCAAAAGAGCCGACGTTGCGCGGATTCTCGTAATGATCGATAACTTTTTCGCTGTATGCCATGTTGAATTCTCCTTATCGGTGCCGAATTAGTGATGTGACCATTCAATACTGTTCAAATCCACGCCCTGCTTAAACATTTCCCACAGCGGAGAAAGATCGCGCAGACGGCCGATGGAGTTACGAACCAGTTTGATGGTGTAGTCAATCTCTTCTTCGGTAGTGAAACGACCTAAAGAGAAACGAATAGAGCTGTGCGCCAGTTCATCAGTCATGCCTAACGCGCGCAGCACGTAGGATGGCTCAAGGCTCGCGGAAGTACAGGCTGAACCGGAGGAAACCGCCAGGTCTTTCAGCGCCATAATCAGCGACTCACCTTCAACGTAGTTGAAGCTGACGTTAAGAATGTTCGGCGCGCCCTGCTCGAGGTCGCCGTTGAGATAAACTTCTTCCATATCCTTCACGCCGTTCCACAGACGGTTGCGCAGCGTGCGCAGACGCGCCATTTCGCTTTCCATCTCTTCTTTGGCGATACGGTAAGCTTCACCCATGCCGACGATCTGGTGAACAGGCAAAGTACCAGAACGCATACCGCGCTCGTGGCCACCGCCGTGCATCTGCGCTTCGATACGGATACGCGGTTTACGGCGAACGTACAGCGCGCCAATGCCTTTCGGACCATAGATTTTATGGCCGGAGAAGGACATCAGGTCCACCTTCAGCTGGCTCAGATCGATAGGCAGCTTGCCCACGCTCTGGGTGGCGTCTACGTGGTAAATGATACCGCGGGCGCGACACATCTCGCCGATGGTAGCGATATCCTGCACCACGCCGATTTCGTTATTCACATGCATGATGGAAACCAGGATGGTGTCGTCACGCATCGCCGCTTCCAGCTCTTTGAGATCGATAATCCCGTTGCGCTGCGGCGCCAGGTAGGTCACCTCGAAGCCTTCACGCTCCAGCTGACGGCAGGTATCCAGAACCGCTTTATGCTCGGTTTTGCTGGTGATGATGTGCTTGCCTTTTTTCTGATAAAAGTTGGCTGCACCCTTGATCGCCAGGTTGTCGGATTCAGTCGCACCAGAGGTAAAGACGATTTCGCGCGGGTCGGCACCGACCAGCTCGGCAATCTGATTGCGGGCGATATCAACCGCCTCTTCAGCCTGCCAGCCAAAACGGTGGGAACGGGAGGCCGGGTTACCAAAGGTCCCGTCCATGGTCAGGAACTGCATCATTTTCTCGGCAACACGCGGGTCCACCGGCGTGGTTGCGGAGTAATCGAGATAAATCGGTAATTTCATTGCTCTTAAACTCCGTACATCACTCAATGCAAGGAATCAGGCAACCGGCTTGATGTACGACCGAGTACACGGAATGCTGGCGCATCCCGGCCTGATTCTGAAAGCTCTTTATAATCGTTGTCCCGACCGTTTCGTGCTGCCTCGCCCTGTCAGCCGCAGTCCGAAACGGGACGGGTCACTCAGGCGCGCAGCTTAACGTTGATCGCGTCCTGGGTGCGCGCATTGCGCTGGGTTTCGTGCTGATGCTGACGGCCGGACACATCAAGGATCTCCTGGTTATTCACCAGTTCACCCAGGGTGATATTGTTCAGGAAGCCGGTCAGGCGTTCGCTCAAATCGCGCCACAGCGCGTGAGTCAGGCACTTATCGCCGCCCTGACAGCCGCCTTTGCCCTGGCAACGGGTCGCGTCAACGGATTCGTCTACCGCGCTGATCACTTCGCCGACGGCGATGCTGCTGGCATCTTTACCTAACAGATAACCACCGCCTGGACCACGAACGCTGGAAACCAGGCCATTTTTACGCAGGCGAGAGAACAGCTGTTCCAGATAGGAAAGCGAAATTCCCTGACGCTCTGAAATATCTGCCAACGGCACCGGGCCCGTTTCAGAGTTGAGCGCAACGTCAAGCATCGCGGTCACGGCATAACGCCCTTTAGATGTCAGTCTCATGTCTTACTTAACCTCAAACTCGCCCCTGGCCGGGCTTTTTATTAATATGGGTATTGCATAGCAGGGCCAAGTCTGACATTCCCGAGTAATTTGGTCAACTATTTACTTGACTGTTTTAGTCAGGTATTTGGCTTTCCGTGCCGTTATTAATTTCGAGCCGCTCCCGGGGTCGGCCAAAGGCCTCGCCCGGGCTACAACAGAGATGTAGATTCGTAGGCCGGATAAGCGAAGCGCCATCCGGCGTTAACGCGCTTACTTACCTTTATTCTGCTGCTCAATAGACGCCAGCATGCCGCGCAGAATGTTCAGCTCCTGACTTTCCGGACGCGCGCGGGTGAACAGCCGACGCAGCTTGTTCATCACCTGCCCCGGATGATTCGGGCGGATGAAGCCCGTCGCCAGCAGCGTCTGCTCAAGATGGCCGTAGAAACGCTCCAGATCGTCCACCAGCGGGTACGGCGCCTCTTCATGGTCAACCGCAGGCTGCGCCTGCTCCTGCGTCGCCAGCCAGGCCATCCGCACTTCATAAGCGATAACCTGCACCGCCATCGCCAGGTTCAACGAGCTGTACTCCGGGTTCGCGGCGATCGCCACGTGGTAGTGGCACTTCTGCAGCTCTTCGTTGGTCAGGCCAACGCGTTCGCGGCCAAAGACCAGCGCCACCGGCGCATGCTGCCCCTCGGCGACGCTTTTCAGGCCGCATTCGCGCGGATCGAGCATTGGCCACGGCAGTGTACGGGAGCGCGCGCTGGTACCCACCACCAGGCTGCAGCCCGCCAGGGCTTCATCAAGGGTATCGACGATCTGCGCGTTACCGATCACATCGCTGGCGCCCGCGGCGAGGGCTATCGCCTGTGAGTCGGGTTTGACCAGTGGGTTGACCAGCCACAGGTTAGTTAAGCCCATGGTTTTCATCGCGCGGGCTACAGAGCCCATATTGCCGGTGTGGGAGGTTTCTACCAGTACGATTCGAATATTTTGCAGCATTATGGTTCTTCGGCTAAAGATTATTCGGGCATGCTACCATAAAACGGAGACATAAGCAGATTTCGCTGTTATTATATGCGCCGTTTTTTCCCGTTCTTTAACATCCAGTGAGAGAGACCGATGCATCCGATGCTGAACATCGCCGTGCGCGCCGCGCGCAAGGCGGGTAATTTAATTGCCAAGCACTACGAAACGCCAGACACCGTAGAAACCAGCCAGAAAGGCAGCAATGATTTTGTGACCAACGTCGATAAAGCCGCTGAAGCGATTATTATCGAAACCATTCGCAAATCTTACCCGCAGCACACCATTATCACCGAAGAAAGCGGTGAACACGCTGGTGAAGAGCAGGATGTTCAATGGGTTATCGATCCACTGGATGGCACCACCAACTTCGTTAAACGTCTGCCCCACTTCTCTGTTTCCATCGCCGTACGCATCAAAGGTCGTACTGAAGTCGCGGTGGTTTACGATCCGATGCGTAACGAACTGTTCACCGCGACCCGCGGCCAGGGCGCGCAGCTGAACGGCTACCGTCTGCGCGGCAGCAACGCTCGCGACCTCGACGGCACCATCATCGCGACCGGCTTCCCGTTCAAAGCGAAGCAGCACGCCACCACTTACATGAATATTCTCGGCAACATGTTTACCGAATGTGCCGACTTCCGTCGCACCGGCTCTGCCGCGCTGGATCTGGCCTATGTAGCCGCCGGCCGCGTTGACGGTTACTTTGAGATCGCCCTGAAGCCTTGGGATTTCGCCGCAGGCGAGCTGATCGCCCGTGAAGCTGGCGCGATTGTCTGCGACTTCACCGGTGGCCATAACTACCTGCTGACGGGCAACATCGTTGCCGGTAACCCGCGCGTGGTGAAAGCGATGCTGGCGAATATGCGTGAGCAGCTGAGCGATGCGCTGAAGCGTTAATCTCTTACAGATGTCAAAAAGGAAGCCGCGGCTTCCTTTTTTTATGTCATTTTATCATGTTGAGGATCTGGCGAATCACCGCATTGCCGCCGATGCACAGTACCGTCAGGCCGCTAAACAAGGCCAGCGGCCCGCGCCAGCGCAGGCAGCCCTGCGGTCCCAGCCAGCGCCGGAAACACAACGCTATTCCTACTGTCGCCAGGCGGGCTAACAGCACGCCGACCATCGCCGGAACCAGCAGCAGCCATCCCCACAGCGGCAACTCGAACTGCTGCGCACTGAGTAAAATCCATACCAGCTGAAACGGCAGATAAAAGCTCAGGGCAAAGATCAGCGGAATGCGAATATTGCTTGCCGGTGCGGAAACGCCTTGAAAGTCTCGCCAGCTATCGCGCAGCAGTATCCCAGCCAGCACCAGCGTGGCCAGATAGCAGACGTCGTTAAATATGCCCACGAACTGCATCAGCCGATAGCTGGTCAGCTTCCCCATGAAAGCAAAACGCCAGAAAATGATCACCAGGAAACCGAACTGCAATACCCAGCTGCGCAGGATCCAATCGACCATCTCCCGTAGCGAAGGCTGATTATGCACAGCCCAGGCAACAATGGGCAGTTTACTGTGCCCGGGGTGGCAAAAAGCCATGACGAAACCCGACAGCGTTAAGGTGGCGTAGGCCACCAGCGGGATATCCCCGATACGCGACACCCCGAATCCCATGACATACGACATGGCGTGGTAGACGCGCACCAGATCTGACGGCCACCAGCTGGCCAGCGCCGGAAACCAGTAGACGATCGCCAGGCCCGCCAGCAGCCCGGCGGCACCGGCGCAGCCATAATAAAACCGCCCGCTCGGTGCGGAAGAAACGATATTTGCGGCCATAGCGACTCCTTGTCATCCGCCGAAAAGCGGAAAACTAGAGCATCGCTTCGCCAGCGGCAAGCACAGGCGCCCACTTTCGGATTTGCGCCCGGCGTCTGACTAAAACGGGCGGATCCCACCGCCGGCCGGGACCGCGGTGAACCACATCACTCCTGCCGCCGCCAGCAAAATCACGCCGCCGGCCAGCGCCAGCGTCAGCCAGCCCACCTGACGCCACAGCGGCGGCGCCTGATGCTGACCCAACTTCACCGCCAGCTGGCGAAAACTGTGCACCAGCAGCGCCAGCGCCGTGATGGTCAACGAGGTTCCCGCCGCCATCGCCAGCGCCGCCGCCATTCCCCAACTGAACACCCCGATCACCTTGCTGAACAGCAGCACCATGATCGCTCCCGAGCAGGGGCGCATGCCCATCGACAGGACGATCGCGGCGCGTGCCCGCCAGTCGTCGCCGCTCTGAAGCTGATCCGGCGCCGGGAGATGCTGATGCCCGCAGCCGCAATGCTCGTGATGAACATGATGTGGGGTAAAAGCGGTAAACGTTGGCCGGCTCAGCAGCAGACGCAGCTTTTTTAACGCCCGCCAGCACAGCAGCAAGCCTAATGCGCCCACCAGCAGATAGCTGCCCTTCTCCAGCCAGAAACTGCTGAGATGCAGCTGGCGCGCCGGCAGCTGCAGCAGCGCCAGCACCACGACCACCAGCGCGATGGCCACCAGCCCCTGTAATAAAGAGGCGGCCAGCGTCAGGTTAATGCTTGATTTCAGCTTCGAGGGATGGGTGGCGAGCCAGGTAGTAATGACAATTTTGCCATGGCCGGGCCCTAAGGCATGCACTACACCATAAACGAAACTGAACCCGAGCAGCGACAGGCCCGCCGCTGCCGGGTTCTCCGCCACCGCCTGCAGCAGGCGGCTGAGTTCCAGATTCAACGAGCGCTGCCAGACCGCGCTCTGCATCAGCACCTGCGGCCACGCCCGCCATAGCCAAATGCCGCCGATGATGCTCACAGCCAGCAACAGCGCCAGCGGCCACAGCGCTTTCCAGCGCGAGGATCGCGCGCGGGGGGTGAAAATTACTGACATGTCAGGGTCACCTTCTGGGCAAAATAGCTGCCCAGCGCCATATCCTCCGGCGGCGCATCCGCTTTATCCAGCGACTGAGCGTACGAGAGCATTTTGTCGTTCGGTTTTGGCGTCATCACCGTTGCCTTACAGGCGGCCCGCAGCGCGGCGGGCAGGGAAAAATCGCTATCCTTGTCATAAAACATGTCGACGTAGTAGGTCGGGTCGAAGGTGGAAAAGGTAAACGTCTGCCCGGCAACGGGTTGCGGCGTCGCCAGCGGCAGCGTAAAGGTCAGTACCGCCTGCAGTCCGTCACGCTCGAGGCCATAGCCGTCGGGACGATTTTCAAATTTCACCCGCTGGCCGTTGTGCCACAGCTCGCTGAAATAGTGCTGGCCGAGTACGTTGGCCATCACCTCCGCCGCCAGCTTTTTCCATACTTCGCTGCCCGGTTTGGCGTTACCGGCGTCATAGAGCAGATCCGATGAGGTAATTTCATCCATGGTCCAGCGCATTTTAAACCCGCTCAGCAGACCATCTTTAACCACCGGCTCGCTCTGCAAACTAATGAAGCTATGCGGATGCGCGGCGGCTGAAAATGATAAAACCATGAAAAACGCCGCGCTGGTGCATTGTTTCACTCTGTTCATCTGTTCCTCACGTGAAAAATTCTGTGAACTTCACCAGCAATCCTGAGCTAAAGCGGGCGTTTCGCCCTGCCCCCGCCTCTGCCATTGTCTATTCTTAGCGAAAACCCTAACTGGAACTTACCAGATGATGACCGTCATTGAACCACCATCTGCGCTTTCCAGTCCACAGCGCCGTAGCCAGGTGCTCCTGATGTTTTATCTGCCCGGACAGTCGGTGACGACTGAACGGCTTGGCAGGATCAACCTCGTTGATGAGACCACGGCCCGGCAGGATATTGAGGAGACCGGACGCGAAATTCAGCGTTACCACCGTTTGACCCTCCGGTCAGAGGTGGACGGCAGCTATCGGATTGAAGGCGCCGCGCTCGACCAACGTTTATGTCTGCTGCATGCGCTGCGGCGGGGGCTACGCCTCTGCCCGCAGTTCGTCAATCATCATTTTACCCCTGCCCTGAAAACGCAGCTTAAACAGGAAGGCATTGCCCGTACCTTATACGATGATACCAATCTGCAGGCGCTGGTGAACCGCTGCGCGCGGGCGCTCAATCGCCAGTTTGACTGCCGCGACGTGCAGTTTCTGCGCTTATATCTGCAGTACTGTCTGCTTGAGCATCACCGGGGATACTCTCCGGACTTCAATGATGAACAGCAGCGTTGGGCCCAGACCGCCGCCGAGTTTACCCTGGCGCAGGAGATTGTCCGCCACTGGCAGCGCCGGGTCGGCGCTCCGCCGCATGTTGGAGAGCCCTTCTTCCTCTCGCTACTGTTTATGTTGCTCAAAACCCCCGACCCGGTCCGCGACGGTCACCCGCACGATCGCCGCCTGCGACTGGCTATCTCCGGCCTGATCCATCGCTTCCAGGTCCTCGCCGGCAGGGCTTTCAGTGATGAGCAGGGGCTCAGCGATCAACTCTATATTCATTTATCGCAGGCGTTGATCCGCAGCGTGTTTGCCATCGGCATCGACAGCACGCTCACGGAGGAAGTGAGCCGGCTCTATCCTCGCTTACTGCGTACCACCCAGGCGGCATTGAGCGAATTCGAGGAAGCCTGGCACATCCATTTTAATGAGGAAGAGACCGGCTTAATCGCGGTGATCTTTGGCGCCTGGCTGATGCAGAAAAGCGACCTGCACGAAAAACAGGTGCTGTTGCTAACCGATGACAACCCGGCTATAGAAGAGGCTCTGGAACAGCAGCTGCGCGAACTCACGCTGCTGCCGCTGAATATCAAATACCAGAGCGTAGAGCGCTTTCAGAAGGAAGGTGCGCCCAAAGGGGTGACGCTTATCGTCACCCCTTATGCGACGGCGCTACCGCTGTTTTCGCCGCCGCTGATCCACGCGGAGAACTGCTTCACTGAACGCCAGCAGCAGCATATCTGCGCGATGCTTGAGGACTAGGTCGCCACCGCTTTTGGCCGGATAATCAGCGCCGGGATCGTCAGCAGGGCCATTACCCAGAACACGCCCTGGTGCAGGTGCTGATAGAGGAAACCGGCGAAGACGGTCATGATGGCAATACTCCCGCCCATCGCCACCGCAGAATAGACGGCCTGCAGGCGGATCACTTCGCTGCCCTGACGGGCGGCGATATAGCGCATCGCCGCCAAGTGACACACCGTGAAGGTGCCACAGTGAAGGATCTGCGCAAGGAGGAGTCCCGGCAGCGCCGTGGTCCAGCCCATCAGTCCCCAGCGAATCAGCCCGCAGACGGCGGAGAGCAGCAGCAGGTCGCGTGCGCTGAAGCGGCGGAACACCTTTTTACTCAACGCGAAGATCACCACTTCCGCCACCACGCCTAACGACCACAGATAACCGACCGCCGAGGCAGAATAGCCGGCCTGCTGCCAGTAGATGGCGCTAAAGCCGTAGTAGGCGGCGTGCGCCCCCTGTAGCAAACAGACGCAGGCGAGAAAGCGCCAGCTCTGGCGTACCAGCGTCAGCCAGGCCGTCAGTCCTGCTCCCTGCTGCTGGCGCGACTCCCCGTGGGGCATCACCGACGGCTTAAGCAGCATACCCAGCAGCATCGAGGCGACACCCAGGCTTAACATCAGCAGGATCGCCCGGTAGTCAAACAGACTGACCAGCTTGCCGGTCAGCGCCGAACCGATGACAAAGGCAATGGAGCCCCATAGCCGTACCCGGCCATAGTCCATGGTGATCTGCTTTTGCCAGGTATTGGCCAGGGCATCCGTCAGCGGCACCAGCGGCGAAAAGAACAGGTTGAAGCCGATGATGACCGCCAGCAGCCATGCCAGGTGACTGCCGACCCAGAAGGCCAGCGCGAAAAGTAAGGTTAACAGGGCCAGCACGCGCAACGCGGCAATGAGCCGGGAGGGATCGCTGACCCGCGGGGCAATCAGCAGGCTCCCAAGAAAACGGGCCACCAGGCCGGCGCCAAGCAACAGGCCGATGGTTTCCGGAGTCAGCCCGTTTCCGGCCAGCCAGACGCTCCAGAAGGGCAGAAAAATACCGTAGCTAAAAAAGTAGGTGAAATAACTGAGCGCCAGCCAGCGCGTGGAGTGCAAGACCATGATTTCCTCCCGAATGGTGGCGACAGTCTGGCGACAAACCCCATCTTGAGTAAACCGGTGTCTCACTCTCTATATGGAAGTTGAGTACATTTGTCTTTAAATCGTGACACACATCACAGAGCGAGCACCATCCCATCGCCGGTTGTATTAAATAAAATCCGATAACCGGGCATCAAAGTGCGAGCAACCCGCAGCCAAATCCTGATGAAACGAAGCGCAACATTATTATTTTCTCACCATGGCGGCGGGCAAATTTGTGTATTACGTTTAAATCACACTTCTCTCATAACGAGCTGATTATGAACACACTCCGCTATTTTGATTTTGGCGCTTCCCGCTCCTTGCTGCTGCTCATCGCCCGCATCGCCGTGGTGGTCCTGTTTATCCTTTTTGGTTATCCGAAACTGTTAGGCTTTGGCGGTACGGTGCAGTACATGGCCGCCTCCGGCGCGCCGATGCCGACGCTGGCGGCGATTATCGCTGTGATAATGGAGGTCCCTGCCGCGATCTTAATTGTGTTGGGCTTTTTCACCCGCCCGCTGGCGGTCATCTTTATTTTTTATACGCTGGGTACGGCGGTGATTGGCCATCATTACTGGGATATGACCGGCGATGCGGTATTGCCGAACATGATTAATTTCTGGAAAAACGTCAGCATCGCCGGCGCTTTTCTGCTGCTGGCGATTACCGGCCCCGGAGCGATTTCGCTCGACCGCCGCTAATCGGCAGACACAAAAAAGGCCGCAATCGCGGCCTTTTTTATTGCAACGTTAACGCTTACGCATAAACCGGGAAACGGGCGCAGATATCCAGCACTTTGCCTTTCACACGTTCAATGACCGCTTCGTCATTGATATTGTCCAGCACGTCACACATCCAGCCAGCCAGCTCTTTAACTTCCGCTTCTTTGAAGCCGCGGCGAGTCACAGCCGGAGAACCGATACGGATACCGGAAGTCACGAACGGGCTCTTCGGATCGTTCGGCACGCTGTTTTTGTTCACGGTGATGTTGGCGCGGCCCAGGGCGGCGTCAGCTTCTTTACCGGTCAGGTTTTTATCCACCAGATCCAGCAGGAACAGGTGGTTCTCAGTACCGCCAGAAACCACTTTGTAGCCGCGGTTCAGGAACACTTCCACCATCGCTTTGGCGTTTTTCGCAACCTGCTGCTGGTAAACTTTAAACTCTGGCTCCATCGCTTCTTTCAGCGCCACCGCTTTCGCCGCGATAACGTGCATCAGCGGGCCGCCCTGCGCGCTTGGGAACACGGCAGAGTTCAGTTTTTTGTACAGCTCTTCACTACCGCCTTTCGCCAGGATCAGGCCGCCGCGCGGACCCGCCAGGGTTTTGTGGGTGGTGGTGGTCACAACGTGAGCATGCGGAACCGGGTTCGGATACACACCCGCGGCAATCAGGCCAGCCACGTGCGCCATATCGACGAACAGGTAAGCGCCGATGCTGTCGGCGATTTCACGCATTTTCGCCCAGTCAACGATACCGGAGTAAGCGGAGAAACCACCGATGATCATCTTCGGTTTGTGTTCCTGAGCCTGCTTCGCCATGTCGTCATAGTCAATTTTACCGGACTCATCAATACCGTAAGGGATGATGTTGTACAGTTTGCCGGAGAAGTTAACCGGAGAGCCGTGAGTCAGGTGGCCGCCCTGCGCCAGGTTCATACCGAGCACGGTATCGCCCGGCTGCAGCAGCGCGGTGTAGACCGCAAAGTTAGCCTGAGAGCCGGAGTGCGGCTGGACGTTAGCATAGTCAGCGCCGAACAGTTCTTTCGCGCGGTCGATAGCCAGTTGCTCAACCACGTCGACATATTCACAGCCGCCGTAGTAACGCTTGCCCGGATACCCTTCAGCATATTTGTTGGTCAGCTGAGAGCCCTGCGCCTGCATGACGCGCGGACTGGTGTAGTTTTCGGAGGCGATCAGTTCGATGTGCTCTTCCTGACGTACTTTTTCCTGCTCCATAGCCTGCCACAGTTCGGCATCATAATCGGCAATGTTCATTTCACGCTTTAACATCCGCATCTCCTGACTCAGCTAACAATAAAATTTCGGCCTAAAAAGGCGGTCCGATTGGACAACGGCCCACAGTATAACCTAATCATTCTGTGATAACAGGTCTTGACAAAGGATTTTACGCAAACGATTGGCTCCGCATGACACAAGGCTTTGAGCAATAACGTCTCTCTCATTATCAACGGATTTCTTTTCAGGTTTGTGATGCAAATTCTTCATGTTGTAACGGCATCGGGATTAAGTGTTAAAGAACCATTTACATAGCAGGGTTATTTCTATAAGATGCATTTAAAATGCATCAATAAGATAACACACAAGGAAGCACGCTATGCTCGACGCTCAAACCATCGCCACGGTCAAAGCCACCATCCCCCTGCTGGTAGAGACCGGCCCAAAGCTCACCGCCCATTTCTACGATCGTATGTTCGCGCATAATCCGGAGCTCAAAGAGATTTTCAACATGAGCAACCAGCGCAACGGCGATCAGCGCGAAGCGTTATTCAACGCCATTGCCGCCTACGCCAGCAATATCGATAACCTGCCCGCTCTGCTGCCGGCGGTGGAAAAAATCGCCCAGAAACACACCAGCTTCCAGATCAAACCGGAGCAGTACAACATCGTTGGCAGCCATCTGCTGGCGACCCTCGATGAAATGTTCAGCCCGGGCCAGGAAGTGCTCGATGCCTGGGGTAAAGCCTACGGCGTGCTGGCGAACGTCTTTATCGGCCGTGAAGCCGAGATCTATCAGCAAAACGCCAGTAAAACCGGCGGCTGGGAAGGGACCCGCGCGTTCCGCATCGTGAAGAAAACCCCGCGCAGCCAGCTCATCACCAGCTTTGAGCTCGAACCGGTCGACGGTCAGCCGGTCGCCGATTACCAGCCGGGGCAGTACCTGGCCATCTGGCTGAAACCGGAAGGCTTCGACTATCAGGAAATTCGTCAATACTCTTTAACCCGCAAAGCAGACGGCAAAGGCTACCGCATCGCGGTAAAACGTGAGGACGGCGGTCAGGTTTCCAGCTGGCTGCATAACCATGCCAGCGAAGGCGATGTGGTCTATTTAGCCGCCCCGGCGGGTGACTTCTTCCTTAACGTTGAACCGCAGACGCCGGTCACCCTGCTCTCCGGGGGCGTCGGGCAAACGCCGATGCTGGCGATGCTGGATGCGCTGGCGAAGAGCGGTCATCAGGGTCAGGTGAACTGGTTCCATGCGGCGGAAAATGGCGACGTTCACGCCTTTGCCGATGAAGTGAGTGCGCTTGGCGCGGCGCTGCCGGCGTTTACCTCGCACGTGTGGTATCGCAACCCGAGCGAAGCCGACCGTCAGACTGGACGTTTTGATAGCGAAGGTTTGATGGATTTAGCGGCAGTGGCGGACAATATTCGCGCCCCGCAGATGCAGTTCTATCTCTGCGGCCCGGTAGCGTTTATGCAGTTTGCAGCGAAGCAGCTGGTAGAATTAGGGGTTAATAAAGACAACATTCATTACGAATGTTTCGGCCCGCATAAGGTCCTGTAAGCCCCGACGACGCGGGGATTTGTAGGCCGGGTAAGCGCAGCCTCACCCGGCAATACTGCAGCGAGCGGCGAGGATTAAATCGCCGCGTCGTCTTCTTCACCGGTACGGATACGAATGACCCGCGCGACGTCGAAGACAAAGATCTTGCCGTCGCCAATCTTGCCGGTCTGCGCCGTACGGATGATGGTATCCACACAGGTATCGACGATATCGTCGGTCACCACGATTTCAATTTTTACTTTTGGCAGAAAATCCACCATGTACTCCGCACCGCGGTACAGCTCGGTATGACCTTTCTGGCGGCCAAAGCCCTTCACTTCCGTCACCGTCATCCCGGTGATGCCGACTTCGGCCAGCGCTTCACGCACGTCATCCAGTTTGAAAGGTTTAATAATCGCATCAATCTTTTTCATGGTGTTCCTGTCTTAGTCGCGTAACCGGTTGCTTACCGTATCATAACTTGCGCTATGTTACGGAGCTACTCTTTAAAGTCGTTGGCGTCGAGCTCATGGCGCGACAGCAGTTTATAGAATTCGGTGCGGTTGCGCCCTGCCATCCGCGCGGCGTGGGTGACATTGCCTTTAGTAATTTGCAGCAGCTTGCGCAGGTAGTTCAGCTCAAACTGATTGCGCGCCTCCACGAAGGTCGGCAGCGCGGTATTCTCTCCTTCCAGCGCCTGCTCCACCAGCGCGTCGCCAATCACCGGCGACGAGGTCAGGGCCACACACTGCTCAATCACGTTCACCAGCTGGCGCACGTTACCCGGCCACTTGGCGGCCATCAGCCGCTTCATCGCATCGCTGGAAAACGCCCGGACAAACGGCTTATGGCGATCGGCGGACTGGCGCAGCAAATGATTAGCCAGCAGCGGGATATCCTCAGCCCGTTCGGAAAGCGGTGGGATCTTCAGATTCACCACGTTGAGTCGGTAAAACAGATCTTCGCGGAACTCGCCGCGGGCCATCGCCTTCGGCAGGTCGCGATGGGTGGCGGAGATGATCCGCACGTTGATCTCGATATCGCGGTTGCTGCCCAGCGGACGCACCTTACGCTCCTGCAGGACGCGCAGCAGCTTCACCTGCAGCGCAACCGGCATATCACCGATCTCGTCGAGAAACAGCGTACCGCCCTCAGCGGCCTGGAATAATCCTTCACGGTTACTGACCGCGCCGGTAAAGGCGCCCCGCGCATGGCCAAACAGTTCGGATTCGAGCAGCTGTTCCGGCAGCGCGCCGCAGTTGATCGCCACGAACGGTTTATCATGACGCGGGCTGGCGTTATGGATCGCCTGGGCGACGATCTCCTTCCCGGTCCCACTCTGGCCGTTAATCAGCACGCTGACATCCGATTGCGCCACCATCCCGGTCTGCTCAAGCAGACGCAGCATCAGCGGGCTGCGGGTCACAATCGCCTGGCGCCAGGCTTCGTCGGTGGCCGGCGAGCGCTGCTCCAGCGCCTCATCAATGGCTTTATACAAGGCATCTTTATCGACCGGCTTGGTCAGGAAGCTGAACACCCCCTGCTGGGTCGCGGCCACGGCGTCGGGAATCGAACCATGGGCGGTGAGAATAATCACCGGCATGCCGGGCAGCCCTTTCTGGATCTCGCTGAACAGCTGCAGGCCATCCATTTCATCCATCCGCAGATCGCTAATCACCAGATCCACTTTCTCACGCCCCAGCACGCGCAGCGCTTCCGACCCGCTCTCGGCGGTGACCACGCTGTAGCCTTCGCTGACCAGGCGCATGCCCAGCAGCTTCAGCAGTCCCGGATCGTCATCCACCAGCAGCAAACGCGCCGGTTTACGGATCGTCATGGATCACCTCCGGCACTTTTTCGCTGCCGAAATTGCCGCCCGGCTTGCGGCTGGAGAGCTGACGCTCAATATCCGTCAGGTTCTCCAGCTTGCGGGTGGTCAGCTCCAGCTGTTCGCGCAGCGCCTGCTCCTGCTGTCGCAGCGTCTCCAGTTCGCTATCGCTTGACTGCTGAAGCTTCGCGTAACGGGCACGCTCTTCCACCAGCTGCAGCTGACGGGTCTGGCCGTCGCGCCAGAGCTGATACAGCGGGCGGACCTGAACGGCGATTTGCGGGCTGAAGGTATCGAGACGCGCCACCAGGTCGCGACGCTCGTCGGGAGTAATTTTGGCATCAGCAAGCAGGATGCCGCGACGGAACGCGTCCTGCCAGCTATCGTCGGTATGGCGTTTCGCCTCCGCCCGCGCCTGCGCCGGTGCGAGGCGATCGGCACAGTCAATGCCCCGCAGCCAGTAGAGGGGATTTTTGTCGCTGGCATCGCTGCTGTGCGCCCAGATGTCCGCGCAGTCTACCGCGACAAAATCGGCCACCTGATGCTGCGCCTGCCCGGGGGCGGCGGTACCTTCCGCAGTATGCGGTGAAAAGCCGGCGGAACACCCCGCCAGCGTCAGACAAGCAATGCCTGAAAGCAGCCATCCACGAAGGGAACGGCGCCAGGCCAGGAATTGTGACATAGTTCCCCGATATCGATTCATAAGTTGGATTATTCCGGCGCTGAGGGAAGCGTAATGCGAAAACAGACCTGCCCGGCGGGCGCGTCAACCAAGCTGAGCTCCCCTTGCATCTGCCGGACGCAGTCGCGGGCGATACTCAACCCCAGCCCACTGCCCTTAACGGCCCCTTTACGCTGGTGACTCCCCTGGTAAAAAGGCTCGAAAATCATATTCTTTTCCGCGGCCGGGATCGGTTCGCCGCTGTTGGCGACATCAATACGCACCTGCTCTCCGTGCCGGTAGCTGTGGATACGGATGTTACCGGATTCAGCGCCATAGTGCACCGCATTGGAGTAGAGATTATCCATTACGCTTATCAATAACGCAGGCTCTGCCAGGCAACGCCGCGCCTGCAGCGTCAGTTCAGTATGCATCAGTTTAGCCCGCGCGGGCAGGCTGTGCGCCGCCACGACACTTTCCACCAGGTCCACCAGGTCCACCGCTTCGCGAGCCACCGGGCCGTCGGCCTGTTTTCGGTTGTAGTCCAGCAACTGTTCAATCAGCTTTTGCAGGTTACGACTACTGCTGTCGAGGATCTCGACGATCTCCTGCTGCTCAGGGGTCAGTGGCCCGGCGACCCGGTCGGCCAACAGCTCGGTACCTTCACGCATACTGGCCAGCGGGGTTTTCAGCTCATGCGACAGATGACGAAGAAATTGATGCCGCTGCGACTCCAGCCACGCCAGGCGCTCGCTGAGCCAGATGATGCGCTTGCCCACCGAGCGCAGCTCGCGCGGGCCGGTAAACAATGCGGCGTCGTCCAGCGACTTCCCTGCTCCCAGCTGATTGATCATTCTTTCTATGCCTTTCACCGGACCGATAATCATGCGGGTGAAGAGCAGCACCAGCGCCAGGCTCAGCAGAAACAGCACCAGCGCCTGCCAGCCGAAAAACTGGCCGCGTTCGGCAATCTCCTGCTGCAGCTGCTGGCCGCGGGAATAGACGACTGCCCGGGTCGCCTGCACCATATCGCTGTTATTGCTGGCGAAAACTTCCAGTCTGGCGGCCGCCTGGGCATCGGGGCCGCTATTTTTACATTGCAACTGCGCCAGATCGCTGACGTCCTGACGCAGCGCCTGCCAGAGTTTCTCGTCCGGTAGCACGCCGGCATGGGCATCCAGCATCTGGCTGTAGCGCTGTCGCTGATTCTGATACACCCGCGCCAGCGTCGGATCGTCCAGCACGCAGTACTGGCGATAGCTGCGCTCCATCTCCAGCGCGGCATTGATCATCGCCTCGCTGCGTCGGGCATCGACCAGCGTAGTGCGGTTAATATGCGCCGCCTGGGCGCTAAGGGCATTCAGGCTCTGCCAGGCCTGCCACGCCAGCACCAACAGCGGCAGCAGGATCAGCACAAAGGAGAGCGTCACCAGTTGACGCAGCGAACGGGGAAAAAGAGAGAGTCGCTTCAAGGATGTTGTCTCAATCATTAGCTCTGGTCGATGCTAACTGAGGAGCGCGCCGGAGAAAAGCGCTACCGCTGGTTACTGCGCCGCAGAAACAACAAAGCCAGGCGCAAGGCCTGGCTTTGTTCAGGAATGAGGCGGTGCCTTACTCGACGTTTCGCCCGATGTCTGATAAAGCCAGGCTGTTATCAGGAGTTGGACGGCAGGCACCTGTTTGTGCGTCATTCGAAGTTTATGTAGCGCGTCCCGAAGGGGCTGACATAAGAAGGTGAATGAGCCACTGGTTAATATTATGCATGAACTATGCCACCTTTCAAAACATTTTATTAACACGCTGATATATATGATATTAGCTCACGATCATTGCCATACCGGAACCGTACATTTTTTATTCATATTGTCGCTAATTGACGACACTAAACAGGCGCCGCACCACTGCTCAATAAAATCAATATGTTAAGTGTCTCCTATTGACGACACCATAACATAGGGGTTGTCGGCAATTCCCGACACCCTGGCGTGCCGGCCATCACAGATAAAAAAGCCCCCTGCCTGAGCAGGGGGCTGATACATTCACATGAGGCGCTGCCGGAAGGTTAACCCAGCTGTTTACGCGCGTTACGGAAGATACGCATCCACGGGCTGTCCTCGCCCCAGTTCTCCGGGTGCCAGGAGTTGCTTACGGTGCGGAAGACGCGTTCCGGGTGCGGCATCATGATGGTCGCGCGCCCGCTTTCGCTGGTCACCGCGGTGATACCGTTCGGGGAACCGTTCGGGTTCGCCGGATAGGTTTCGGTCACTTTGCCAAAGTTATCCACGAAGCGCAGCGCCACCAGACCTTTGCTCTCCAGCTGGGCCAGATGCGCGCTGTCGCGCACTTCCACCTGACCTTCGCCGTGGGAGACCGCAATCGGCATCCGTGAGCCAACCATGCCTTCCAGCAGCAGGGATGGGCTTTGCGTCACTTCCACCAGGCTAAAGCGCGCTTCGAAGCGGTCAGACTGGTTACGCACAAAGCGCGGCCACAGGTCGCTGCCCGGGATCAGCTCGCGCAGGTTGGACATCATCTGACAGCCGTTGCACACGCCGAGCGCCAGCGTCTGCGGACGGTGGAAGAACGTCGCGAACTCATCGCGCACGCGCTCGTTGAACAGAATCGACTTCGCCCAGCCTTCACCCGCGCCCAGCACGTCACCATAGGAGAAGCCGCCGCAGGCCACCAGGGCATGGAAATCCCCCAGACCGGTGCGGCCCGCCAGCAGGTCGCTCATATGCACATCGATGGCGTCAAAGCCGGCGCGATGGAAAGCTGCCGCCATTTCAACGTGAGAGTTCACCCCCTGCTCGCGCAGGACGGCCACTTTCGGACGCGCGCCGGTGGCAATGTACGGCGCCGCAATGTCGTCATTAATCTCAAACGAAAGCTTCACATTGAGGCCCGGATCGGCGTCATTGGCTTTCGCCTCGTGCTCCTGATCGGCGCAGGCCGGGTTGTCGCGCAGACGCTGCATCTGCCAGGTGGTTTCCGCCCACCACATGCGCAGCGTAGTGCGGCTCTCGCTAAACACCGTCTGACCGTTGGCGGTCAGCACGAAGCGATCGCCCTCGACCGCTTTACCAAGGTAATGCACGCAGTCTGCCAGGCCGTTAACCGCCAGAATGGCTTCCACCGCCTCACGGTCTGCAGCGCGCACCTGGATCACCGCCCCCAGCTCTTCGTTGAACAGCGCGGCCAGACGATCATCGCCCAGCGCGGCGATATCTGCTTCCAGGCCACAGTGGCCGGTAAAGGCCATTTCCGCCAGAGTCACCAGCAGGCCACCGTCGGAGCGGTCGTGGTAGGCCAGCAGTTTACGCTGCGCCACCAGGGCCTGCATCGCGTCCCAGAAGCCTTTCAGCTGGGCAACATCACGCACGTCAGCCGGCTTGTCGCCGAGCTGGCGATAGACCTGCGCCAGGGCCGTCGCGCCCAGCGCGTTGTGCCCTTTACCGAGGTCGATCAGCAGCAGAGCGTTATCTTCTGTAGAAAGCTGCGGCGTGACGGTATGACGAACATCTTCGACACGGGCGAAAGCGGAGATCACCAGCGACAGCGGGGAGGTCATCTCGCGCTGCTCGCTGCCTTCCTGCCAGCGGGTTTTCATCGACATCGAGTCTTTACCGACCGGAATGGTCAGGCCCAGCGCCGGACACAGCTCTTCGCCTACCGCTTTTACCGCCTCATACAGGCCAGCGTCTTCGCCCGGGTGACCTGCGGCGGCCATCCAGTTAGCCGACAGCTTCACGCGGTTCAGTTCGCCAATCTGCGTGGCGGCGATGTTGGTCAGCGCTTCGCCGACGGCCAGACGGCCAGAGGCCGCGAAGTCCAGCAGGGCAACCGGGGCGCGCTCGCCCATCGCCATCGCTTCGCCGTAGTAGCTGTCGAGGCTGGCGGTGGTCACCGCGCAGTTGGCCACCGGGATCTGCCACGGGCCGACCATCTGGTCGCGGGCGACCATGCCGGTCACGGTGCGGTCGCCGATGGTCACGAGGAAGGTTTTCTCGGCCACCGTCGGCAGGTGCAGAACACGGTTTACCGCATCAGCAAGGGTAATCGGTTGGCGATCCAGCGCGCTGCCCTGGGCTTTCAGGGTCTGCACATCGCGGGTCATTTTCGGCGTTTTGCCGAGCAGAACGTCCAGCGGCAGGTCGATCGGCTGATCGTTAAAGTGGCTGTCGCTCAGGCTCAGGTGCTGCTCCGCGGTAGCTTCGCCGATAACGGCATAAGGCGCGCGTTCGCGGCGACACAGTTCGTCGAACAGCGGCAGGTGCTCCGGGGCGACCGCCAGAACATAACGCTCCTGCGATTCGTTACACCAGATCTCCAGCGGGCTCATCCCTGGCTCATCGCTGAGAATATCGCGCAGCTGGAATTTACCGCCGCGGCCGCCGTCGCTCACCAGCTCCGGCATGGCGTTGGAGAGACCGCCCGCGCCAACGTCGTGGATAAAGAGGATCGGATTGGCGTCGCCCAGCTGCCAGCAGCGGTCGATCACTTCCTGACAGCGGCGTTCCATTTCCGGGTTGTCACGCTGTACGGAGGCGAAATCGAGGTCGGCATCGGACTGGCCGGAGGCCATAGAAGAGGCCGCGCCGCCGCCGAGGCCGATGTTCATCGCCGGGCCGCCCAGCACGATCAGCTTCGCCCCGACGGTAATCTCGCCCTTCTGCACATGCTCGCCGCGGATGTTGCCGATACCGCCGGCCAGCATGATCGGTTTGTGGTAGCCGCGCAGCTCTTCGCCATTGTGGCTGGTGACTCTCTCTTCATAGGTGCGGAAGTAGCCGTTCAGCGCCGGACGACCAAACTCGTTGTTAAACGCCGCGCCGCCCAGCGGGCCTTCGGTCATGATGTCCAGGGCCGTGACAATGCGGTCCGGTTTACCGAAATCTTCTTCCCACGGCTGCTCGAAGCCCGGAATACGCAGGTTGGAAACCGAGAAGCCCACCAGGCCCGCTTTCGGCTTCGCGCCGCGGCCGGTGGCGCCTTCATCACGGATTTCGCCGCCGGAGCCGGTTGCCGCGCCCGGCCATGGAGAGATGGCCGTCGGGTGGTTATGGGTTTCCACTTTCATCAGAATGTGCGCCGGCTCCTGATGGAAGTCGTAGCGCCCGGTCTGGTGGTCGGCAAAATAGCGCCCCACTTCAGACCCTTCCATCACCGCGGCATTGTCTTTATAGGCCGACAGGACGTAGTCCGGCGTTTTTTCGAAGGTGTTTTTGATCATTTTGAACAGCGACTTCGGCTGCTGTTCGCCGTCGATGATCCAGTCGGCGTTGAAAATCTTGTGGCGGCAATGCTCAGAGTTCGCCTGGGCGAACATATACAGCTCAATATCGTTCGGGTTGCGGCCCAGACGGGTAAACGCATCCTGCAGGTAGTCAATTTCGTCATCTGCCAGCGCCAGCCCCAGACGGAGGTTGGCGTCAATCAGCGCCTGACGGCCTTCGCCCAGCAGGTCAACGCTGGTGACCGGCGTCGGCTGATGATGGGCAAACAGCGTCTCGCCCGCTTCCAGGGCGTCGAAGACGCTCTCCATCATGCGGTCGTGCAGTTCCGCCGCCACGGCAGTCCACTGCGCTTCGGTCAGGGTTGAGGCTTCAACGTAATACGCCACGCCGCGCTCCAGGCGCACGACCTGAGTCAGACCGCAGTTGTGAGCGATATCGGTAGCTTTAGAAGACCAGGGAGAGATGGTGCCAGGGCGAGGGGTCACGAGCAGTAATTTACCGGTCGGGGTATGGCTGCTTAAGCTCGGGCCATACTGAAGCAGTCGCGCCAGGCGCTCGCGATCGTCAGCGCTCAGCGGGGCGTTCAGATCGGCAAAATGAATATACTCGGCATATATGGCGCTTACCGGAAGGTTGGCCGCCTGAAATCGTGCCAGCAGTTTATTGATACGGAATGCCGACAGTGCAGGTGAACCACGCAAAATTTCCATCATAAGTCTCTCGTCTTCGAAGCTTTCAGGGTGAGCCAGGGGGGGAAACGGGCGTCATTATAGTGAATCCTGCGCCCCGACGAAACCGTTTGCGTAGAAATAAAATCATTGATGCTGTTTATCAATAAATGTGACGACCATCGCGAATAAGTTGCCAACTGGCGCATTCTTAAGCAGAATGCCGCACATTCGACGACAACCTTGCGTTTTTTCCGGACATCGCCTGCTGAGGAACCTGAAGCTGCAGAAGATTAACGCTCTGAAAAAATTAAAGATTAATTATCTGCTGATCGGCATTGTCACCCTTTTGCTGGCGGCGGCCCTGTGGCCGTCAATCCCCTGGTCCAGTAAACCCGAGAACCGGGTGGCGGGTATTATCGCTCGCGGCGAGCTGCGCATCAGCACCATCAACTCGCCGATGACCTTCGCCACCATGAACGATAAAACGTTCGGTCTGGATTACGAACTGGCGAAGCAGTTTGCTGACTATCTGGGCGTGACGCTTAAGATAACCGTCCGGCAGAATATCAGCCAGCTGTTTGACGACCTCGACGACGGTCAGGCCGATATGCTGGCTGCCGGTCTGGTTTATAACCAGGAGCGGGTGAAAAACTACCAGGCTGGCCCCACCTACTATTCTGTTTCCCAACAGCTGGTCTATCGTGTCGGTAATATCCGGCCGCGCACTCTCGCGTCGCTAACCGCCGAGCAACTCACTATCGCTCCGGGCCACGTGGCGATCAACGACCTGCAGGCCTTAAAAGCGGAGAAATATTCGGATCTTACCTGGCGCGTGGACGAGAAGCGCGGTACCACGGCGCTGATGCAGGCGGTGATTGACGGCAAACTCGATTACACCGTCGCCGATTCGGTGGCCGTCAGCCTGTTTCAGCGCGTCCATCCGGAGCTGGCGGTGGCCCTGGATATCACCGACGAACAGCCGGTCACCTGGTTTAGCGCCCGGGGCGAAGATAATTCGCTGTCGGCCGCAATGCTTGATTTCTTCAATAACATTAATGAAGACGGGACGCTGGCGCGCCTGGAGGAGAAATACCTCGGCCACGGCAACGACTTCGATTATGTCGACACCCGCACCTTCCTCCGTGCAGTGGAAAATATTCTCCCGGACGTGCAGCCACTATTTGAAAAGTACGCCCGCGAGATTGACTGGCGCCTGCTGGCCGCGATCGCCTGGCAGGAATCCCACTGGGATCCGCAGGCCACTTCCCCCACCGGCGTGCGCGGCATGATGATGCTGACGCGCAACACCGCGCAAAGTCTGGGACTGACTGACCGGACCGATGCGGCGCAGAGTATCGACGGCGGCATGCGCTATCTGCAGGATATGATGGATAAAGTGCCGGATTCGATTCCGAAAGACGAACGCATCTGGTTTGCGCTGGCTGCTTACAATATGGGCTATGCCCATATGCTGGACGCCATGGCGCTCACCCGCAAACAAAAAGGCAATCCCAACAGCTGGGCAGACGTTAAGCTGCGTTTACCCCTGTTGAGCCAGAAGCCCTATTACAGCAAACTTAAATACGGCTACGCGCGCGGCCATGAGGCCTACGCCTATGTGGAAAACATCCGCAAATATCAGATAAGCCTTGTCGGCTATTTGTCAGAGAAGGAGCGCCAGCAACAGCAAACGCTGGCCCTGGCGGAGGATTACCCGGCCGTGCTCCCGAATGAACTCGAACAGCCGCAGGAGACCACCCTGCCCTTTTTCAAGTTTCGCGCCGATAAGCAGATGGATAATGCCCGGTTAAAACTCCCCGGCCACCTGTATTAACCTTCTCCGGTCTGCTCCCGGGCTTTCTTCAGCGCTTTTTTCTCTTCCCGCCGCCAGCGAAAGAAGTCGCTCAGCATGGTAGAGCAGGACTCCGCCAGCACGCCTTCGCTTATTTCAACCCGATGATTCATTCCCGGATGGTGCAGGACATCTATTAGCGAGCCAGCGGCGCCGGTCTTGGCATCCCTGGCGCCAAAGACCAGGCGGGCGATACGGCTGTGCACCATGGCGCCAGCACACATGACGCAAGGCTCCAGGGTCACGTACAGCGTGGCGTCGATCAGGCGATAGTTTTGCAGCACCAGTCCGCCCTGGCGTAAAGCCATAATTTCCGCGTGAGCGGTGGGGTCGTGACGGCCGATCGGCCGGTTCCAGCCCTCGCCGATGACCTGGTTGTTATACACCAGCACCGCGCCCACCGGCACCTCGCCCTCTTCCCAGGCGCGCTTTGCCAGCGTCAGGGCATGACGCATCCAGTATTCATCATTGAGTTCGAGGTCAGACACAGCGGCCACTCCAGCAGAAAAAGCGGGGCGCATTATACATGGGCGCTATCAATTACACACTATTACTCCAGCTGCTGGAGCTCTCCCTGAGGCGTTACCCGCCAGCGATGCTGGCAAAAGCCGAGCAACGGGTTGTCCTGCTCGCTGTCGCTATAGCCGCTGTACAGCCGCAGCGGCGCGCCGATCTTTTTCTCCAGCTGCACCACTTTTTCATGCCCCAGGCAGCGCAGGGTCAATACCCAGCCGCCCCAGCGGCGCGCGGTGCGGCTGGCTATCAGATTCACCCGCGGCAGCCAGAGAGTATCGCGATAGACCTGCTCCACCAGCGACTGCGGCGAGCCGGTGATCAACCAGACGTCGGCATCGGTACTGGTCAGGTAGGCCGTGAGCCGCGCATGAACCACCGGAAACGCCGTCACATGATGGCGAAACCAGCCGACAAACTCCGCTTCCAGCCGCTTCAGTACCGCCTCGCGACGGCCAAAGGTTGACGCCCACAGCAGGAGGCTCATTGGCCAGCGCGCCGCCCGCCCACACACCGCCAGCCCGGCAAGGATCGCCGGCCCCATCGCCACCACCAGCAGCAGGTTTAGCGGCAGATTACGCAGCAGGTAGCGCAGGAAACTGCCGAACATATCCTGCTGATGCAAGGTTCCGTCCAGATCGAAAAACACCACTTTCCGTTCATTGTGCTGCAAACTGCCTCCTTATGTCAGGACTCGCTTCTCGTTAGGTTAAGCTTAACAGCCTTACGCCGCGAAGAGGGAAAACATCCCCTGCCGTTAAGGAACAATTAAATTAGCAGGCGAAGGAAAAATTGTGGCTCAAGAATTTTTAATTCGTGGTATACCCCTTATAATAGAATAAAAATTCTGTCAGTCACGAGCCGGACGGCTCCAGCGGAGCTCCAATGAACTGTTTAACGCGTATTCGTCAGCGCTATCCCACCCTGGCGGCGAGCGACAAAAAGTTGGCCGATTATATTCTGAGCCAGCCCGATGAGACCCGGCACCTCAGCTCGCAGCAGCTGGCGGCGGAAGCCGGTGTGAGTCAGTCCAGCGTGGTTAAATTTGCCCAGAAACTGGGGTTCAAAGGCTTTCCGGCGCTGAAGCTGGCGCTGAGTGAAGCGCTGGCCAGCAGCCCGGATCCGCACTCGGTTCCGGTACATAACCACATTCGCGGTGACGACCCGCTGCGTCTGGTCGGCGAGAAACTCATTAAAGACAATGTCGCCGCCATGCATGCCTCGCTGGACGTCAATACTGAAGAGACGCTGCGGGAAGCCGTCACGCTGCTGCGCAACGCCCGGCGGGTGATCGTCACCGGCATCGGCGCGTCCGGTCTGGTGGCGCGTAACTTTAGCTGGAAGCTGATGAAGATCGGCATCAACGCGGTTTCTGAGCAGGATATGCACGCCCTGCTGGCGACAGTGCAGGCCATGTCCAGCGACGATCTGCTGCTGGCGATCTCTTACTCCGGTGAGCGCCGGGAGATCAATATGGCGGCAGGTGAAGCGCTGCGCGTGGGCTGCAAGATCCTGGCGATCACCGGCTTTAGCCCTAACGCCCTGCAGCAGCAGGCAACCCACTGCCTGTATACCATTGCCGAAGAGCAGGCGACGCGCAGCGCGGCCATCTCCTCCACCAGCGCGCAAATG
Source organism: Klebsiella sp. w6 (assembly GCF_033100215.1). Taxonomy (NCBI): domain Bacteria; kingdom Pseudomonadati; phylum Pseudomonadota; class Gammaproteobacteria; order Enterobacterales; family Enterobacteriaceae; genus Klebsiella; species Klebsiella sp. w6. The sequence continues at coordinate 1,232,424 of NZ_CP136907.1, read as the reverse complement.
ATGCTCACCGACCTGCTGTTTATGGGGCTGGTGCAGCAGGATCTGGAGCGGGCGCCGGAGCGCATTCGCCATAGCGAAGCGCTGGTGAAAAAGCTGGTCTGAGCAGAAAATGGGCGTATAATGCCCGCCCTGTTTGTGTTGTTTCTGAGACTTTCCTGATGGCGCTGTTAATTACCAAAAAATGCATCAACTGCGATATGTGCGAACCGGAGTGCCCGAATGAGGCCATTTCGATGGGTGATAGCATTTATGAAATTAACAGCGACCGCTGCACCGAGTGCGTGGGTCATTACGACACGCCAACCTGCCAGAAAGTGTGCCCGATCCCGAATACGATCCTGAAAGATCCGGCACACGTCGAGAGTGAAGAACAGCTGTGGGATAAATTCGTGCTAATGCACCACGCGGATAAAATTTAACCGCCATCCTGGCTAGCTTTCGACAATCACCGTGGCGCAGGCGTAGTGGCGTTCATCGGCGAGGGTGACATGAATAGCCCTTACCCCCATTCGTTCCGCCAAAAGCTTTGCTTCGCCCCATAGTCGCAGCTTCGGCTTGCCCAGCTCGTCGTTGTATACCTCGAACTGATTAAACGCTAGTCCGTTACGGATCCCGGTTCCCAGCGCTTTCGCCGCCGCTTCCTTGACCGCAAAGCGTTTCGCCAGGAAACGCACCGGCTGCTGATGCTGCTCCCAGATGCTCCATTCATGGTCGCTCAGCACCCGGCGGGCAAGGCGATCGCCGCTGCGGGCGATCACCGCTTCGATGCGGGCGATCTCGACGATGTCGGTACCCAGCCCGAGAATGGCCATTAGCCGCGCGCTTCCAGCATCAGACGCTTCATTTCCGCGACCGCCTCTTTCAGGCCACTCATCACTGCGCGACCGATAATCGCATGGCCGATATTCAGCTCATGCATTTCCGGCAGCGCAGCAATCGCTTTCACGTTGTGATAGGTCAGACCGTGGCCGGCATTCACCTTCAGGCCAAGGCTGGCGGCATAGGTGGCCGCTTTGGCAATACGTTCCAGCTCCTTCGCCTGCTCAGCATCGGTTTTGGCATCAGCATAGCAGCCGGTGTGAATTTCGATATAGGGCGCGCCAACGTCTGCCGCCGCTTTGATCTGCTCGTTATCCGCATCGATAAACAGAGAGACCAGGATACCGGCATCCGCCAGACGTTGGCAGGCATCGCGCATCTTGTCGCGCTGCCCGGCCACGTCCAGTCCGCCTTCGGTGGTGACTTCCTGACGTTTCTCCGGCACCAGGCAGCAGAAGTGCGGTTTGGTTTCGCAGGCGATCGTCAGCATCTCTTCGGTGACCGCCATTTCAAGATTCATCCGGGTGTGCAGCGTCTCGCGCAGGATACGCACATCGCGATCGGTAATATGGCGGCGGTCTTCACGCAGATGTACGGTGATGCCGTCGGCGCCGGCCTGCTCGGCAATGAAAGCTGCCTGAACCGGATCCGGATAGGCAGTGCCGCGCGCGTTACGCAAGGTCGCGATATGGTCAATATTGACCCCTAACAGTAATTCAGCCATGACAATCCTCGTTAATCATTATTCGTATTATCCGCCCGCGGCTTCCGCGAGGGCATAAACTGGCGAAACAATTCCCGACTCTTAAGCGGTTTGCCGCCAAGATAGGGCTTCAGGGCGATACGGGTAAAGCGCTTCGCGGCGCGCAGCGTATCAACATCTGGAAATTCGCGACTCGCCAACGCTTTCAAATGGTGCCCGGTAAACGTGTTGTTATCAATCACCAGGCTGGCAATAAAGCCCTTTTCTTCGCGATAGCGATAGGTCATGGTGTCATCCACCGGCTCACCGCTGCCCGCGCAGTGAAGAAAATCCACGCCATAGCCCAGGTGCCCGAGCAGCGCCAGCTCAAAACGCCGCAACGCGGGCTCCGGCGAGCCGCTGGTTCCGGCAAGCGCCTGAATGCAGTGCAGATAGTCAAAAAAGAGTTCGGAGAAGCGTGTTTCGTGCTCCAGCACGCGGGAGATAAGCTCGTTCACATAGAGACCGCTGTAGAGCGTGATACCACTGAGCGGCAGCGCCAGCGAGACGGCTTCCGCGCTGCGCAGGGTTTTGACTTCGCCGCGGCCGCCGAAGCGAACCAGTAATGGGGTAAAGGGCTGTAAAGCGCCTTTGAGATTAGAGCGTTTGGAGCGTGCGCCTTTGGCCACCAGGCGCACACGACCCGATTCTTCCGTGAAGACGTCCAGCATCAGGCTGGTTTCGCTCCACGGTCGGCTATGCAGGACAAAGGCGCGCTGCCATCCATCCACGTTGCGTTAACTCAGAGGTCGTCAACGTAACCGAGACTGCGCAGGGCGCGCTCGTCATCGGCCCAGCCGGATTTCACTTTGACCCACAGCTCGAGGTGTACCGGCGCTTCAAACATGTCCTGCATGTCCTTACGCGCTTCGATACCGATGGTTTTAATTTTGGCGCCTTTATTGCCAATCACCATCTTCTTCTGCCCTTCGCGCTCGACGAGGATCAGGCCGTTGATATCGTAGCCGCCGCGCTCATTGGTTACGAAACGTTCGATTTCCACAGTGACGGAGTACGGCAGCTCAGCACCGAGAAAACGCATCAGTTTTTCACGGATGATCTCGGAGGCCATAAAGCGCTGGGAACGATCGGTAATATAATCTTCCGGGAAGTGATGGATCGCTTCCGGCAGATGCTTACGCACGATCGCCGCGATAGTATCGACGTTGGTGCCGGTTTCCGCAGAGATCGGCACAATGTCGAGGAAGTTCATCTGGCTGGCGAGGAACTGCAGGTGCGGCAATAGCTCCGCTTTGTCCTGCACGTTATCCACCTTATTGACCGCGAGGATCACTGGCGCTTTCGCGTCACGCAGCTTGTTGAGCACCATCTCGTCGTCTTGCGTCCAGCGAGTGCCTTCCACCACGAAAATGACCAGTTCAACATCGCCAATTGAGCTGCTGGCCGCTTTGTTCATTAAGCGGTTAATAGCACGCTTCTCTTCCATATGCAGGCCCGGGGTATCGACGTAAATCGCCTGATACGGCCCTTCGGTATGGATACCGACGATGCGGTGACGCGTCGTTTGCGCTTTTCGGGAAGTGATCGAAATCTTCTGCCCAAGCAGCTTATTCAACAGCGTGGATTTGCCAACGTTTGGACGACCAACGATGGCGACAAATCCGCAATAACTTTTTTCTTCGCTCATTCCAGCTCCAGTTTTTTCAGCGCCTGTTCGGCGGCAGCCTGCTCCGCCTTGCGACGGCTGGAACCTGTGCCAACCACCGGTTCACTCAGGCCACTGACCTGGCAGTGGATAGTAAATTCCTGATCGTGCGCTTCGCCACGTACCTGGACCACCAGGTAGGACGGCAGCGGCAGATGACGTCCCTGCAGATACTCCTGCAGACGCGTCTTCGGATCCTTTTGCTTATCGCCCGGACTGATTTCGTCCAGACGGGTCTGGTACCAGGAGAGGATTAAGCGTTCAACGTTCTGAATATCGCTGTCGAGGAAAACCCCGCCAATTAACGCTTCAACGGTGTCCGCGAGAATGGATTCGCGACGGAAACCGCCGCTTTTCAGTTCGCCCGGCCCGAGGCGCAGACACTCACCCAGTTCAAACTCGCGAGCGATCTCCGCCAGCGTGTTGCCACGCACCAGCGTCGCGCGCATGCGGCTCATATCGCCTTCGTCTACGCGAGGAAAACGATGATAGAGCGCATTCGCGATCACAAAACTTAAAATGGAGTCACCTAAAAACTCCAGGCGCTCATTATGTTTGCTGCTGGCACTGCGGTGAGTTAATGCCTGTTGCAACAGCTCCTGATGATGAAAAGTGTAGCCCAGCTTTCGTTGAAGCCGATTAATTACGATGGGGTTCATGCGTTACCAATAAATGAATGCGTCAAAGATGCAGCACACGAAACCGACCTGAGCATACGCTTCATACAGCAAGTTGAAACAGTCCAATACGCTTTCGTGTGCAGTGTCACCCGGCAGAGCGACAACCAAAAACTTCGGGGGGATATTCTATACGCAACGACACGTGATGTCGTTAGTTTGAATGGATTTAAATATTAAATAATTCACGTCGCTGCGGTTATCGCAGCGACGTGAATTCAACAGGGGAAATTAATGAATTCCACCAATGCGCGATAACCGCACGCCGGTCGGCCATTCACCTTCCTGTTTTTCAAAACTCATCCAGATAGCGGTCGCTTTTCCGACCAGGTTCGCTTCCGGCACAAAGCCCCAGTAGCGGCTGTCGGCGCTGTTATCCCGGTTGTCACCCATCATAAAATACTGACCGGGCGGTACAATCCAGGTGGCCAGCGGCAGGCCGGACTGATGGTAGTACATCCCAACCTGATCCTGGGCAATCGGCACCATCAGAATACGGTGCGTGACGTCGCCCAGCGTCTCCTGACGCTCGATCAGACGAATGCCGTCAGCTTTGGTTTCGCCCTTCGGCAACTGCCAGAAACCGCTGGACGCTTCGCCGCCGTTGCTGCGGGAGAAGGTCTGAACGAAATCGCTCGGCTCAACATTGGAATAGGTCACCGGCAGCGCGTTGCCGCAGGCCTGTCCGGAGCTGCAGCCCGGCTGAATAGTGACCTGCTTGGCAACCGGATCGTAGGTGACTTTATCGCCCGGTAATCCCACCGCGCGCTTAATGTAGTCGAGACGCGGATCTTCCGGATATTTAAACACCACGATGTCGCCGCGCTTTGGATGACCCGTTTCGATCAGCGTTTTCTGGTAGATCGGATCTTTAATGCCGTAAGCGAATTTCTCCACCAGGATGAAATCGCCAATCAGCAGGGTCGGCATCATCGAACCTGACGGGATCTGGAAAGGTTCATAGATAAACGAACGCACAATCAGCACAATCGCCAGCACCGGGAAGACCGAGGCGCCAGTTTCCAGCCAGCCCGGTTTCGGGCCCACTTTCTTCAGCGTTTTCTTATCCAGTTGCTCGCCGGTCGCTGCCTGAGCAGCGGCCTGACGCTCACGACGTTTTGGTGCGAAGATGAACTTATCCAGACACCACAACAGCCCTGTCACAAGGGTCGCAATGACCAAAATCAGGGCAAACATGTTCGCCATGCCAACTCCTTAATTATTTGCCGTCTTTACCAACGTGCAGAATGGCGAGGAACGCTTCCTGCGGCAGTTCAACGTTACCGACCTGCTTCATACGCTTCTTACCTTCTTTCTGCTTCTGCAGCAGCTTTTTCTTACGGCTGACGTCGCCGCCGTAGCATTTCGCCAGGACGTTTTTACGCAGCTGTTTCACAGTAGAGCGCGCGATGATGTGGTTGCCGATAGCCGCCTGAATGGCGATATCGAACTGCTGACGCGGGATCAGCTCTTTCATCTTCTCGACCAGTTCGCGACCACGATAAGGGGCGTTGTCGTTGTGGGTGATCAGCGCCAGCGCATCGACACGCTCGCCGTTGATCAGCACGTCAACGCGCACCATGTTCGAGGCCTGGAAGCGTTTGAAGTTATAATCCAGCGACGCATAGCCACGGGAGGTAGACTTCAGACGGTCGAAGAAGTCGAGAACCACTTCCGCCATCGGGATTTCGTAGGTCAGCGCCACCTGTTTACCGTGGTAAACCATGTTGGTCTGCACACCACGCTTCTCGATACACAGGGTGATCACGTTGCCGAGGAACTCCTGCGGCAACAGCATGTGACACTCGGCGATAGGCTCACGCAGCTCCTGAATATTATTCAGCGGCGGCAGCTTGGACGGGCTATCGACGTAGATAACTTCTTTGGAGGTCGTTTCCACTTCATAGACTACCGTCGGCGCCGTGGTAATCAGGTCAAGATCGTACTCACGCTCCAGACGCTCCTGAATGATTTCCATGTGCAACAGGCCGAGGAAGCCGCAGCGGAAGCCGAAGCCCAGCGCCGTTGAGCTTTCCGGCTCATAGAACAAGGAAGCATCGTTCAGACTCAGTTTACCCAGCGCATCACGGAAGTTTTCATAGTCATCAGAGCTCACCGGGAACAGACCGGCATAGACCTGCGGCTTCACTTTTTTGAAGCCCGGCAGCGCTTTATCCGCTGGATTACGCGCCGCGGTCAGGGTATCGCCCACCGGCGCGCCGAGGATGTCTTTGATCGCGCAGACCAGCCAGCCTACCTCGCCGCATTTCAGCTCGGTACGGTCGACCTGTTTCGGGGTGAAGATGCCCAGACGGTCGGCGTTATAGACCTGGCCGGTGCTCATCACTTTAATTTTATCGCCCTTGCGCATGGTGCCGTTTTTAATACGCACCAGCGACACGACGCCTAAGTAGTTATCGAACCAGGAGTCGATGATCAGCGCCTGCAGCGGCGCGTCCGGATCGCCTTCCGGCGGCGGAATATCGCGCACCAGACGTTCCAGCACGTCCGGCACGCCAACGCCGGTTTTCGCCGAGCAGCGAACCGCGTCGTGAGCATCGATACCGACGATATCTTCAATCTCGTCCGCTACGCGCTCCGGATCGGCCGCAGGCAGGTCGATCTTGTTGAGCACCGGAACGACTTCGAGGTCCATTTCCATGGCGGTATAGCAGTTCGCCAGGGTCTGGGCTTCTACGCCCTGCCCGGCGTCAACCACCAGCAGCGCGCCTTCGCACGCCGCCAGGGAGCGCGATACTTCATAGGAGAAGTCAACGTGGCCCGGGGTGTCGATAAAGTTGAGCTGATAAGTTTCACCATCGCTGGCTTTATAGTCCAGGGTGACGCTCTGCGCCTTGATGGTAATCCCGCGCTCACGTTCAAGGTCCATGGAGTCCAGAACCTGGGCCGCCATTTCGCGATCAGAAAGGCCACCGCAAATCTGGATGATACGGTCAGACAGCGTCGACTTACCGTGGTCGATGTGAGCGATGATCGAAAAGTTACGTATATTCTTCATATTTAGAGTTAATTATGCCTTACGAGTATCATGAGGCCGCTGTACTGTGCCTGACGTTTTTTAATCCGAAAACGCCGCATTCTACACTACATCCGTGAAACCAGGAAATGCTGTTAGATCCAGCATAACGGCAGAAATTGTGGCGTTGTTACAGGAAGAGTAAATAAAGATGAGGGGCAGTGAAATCACTGCCCCATTTCAGAGGAGGGCGTATCAACACGCAGCAGATCCGGCGGCAAACCGACGCTTAAAATCACCGGCTGCCATGACTGGCGAGCAGCCAGCTGCGGCGACAGACCGCGCGCCACCAGGAAGCCGCCGACGCCGCCCAGCAGCGCGCCGCAAAGTGACGCGATATCGCTGGCAAACAGCACCTGGAAAATGGACGCCATCACAAACAGCCCCACCAGCGGCGCCATATAGACGAGCAGCGCTGAGCCCAGCAGGCTACTTTCAGCGATCCCCAGCTCCACTTTTTGCCCCGCGGCCAATGGCTGCTCGCAGGGCACGCTAATGGTATGGCTGGTCTGCGGCCCCAGCTTGTTTAACACCCGGCTACCGCAGCCGGCACGGGAAGCGCAGCTGCTGCAGGAGGCTTTAACGTCGCAGTGCACCTGCGCCACGCCGTTATGCCAGGAAACCACGGTGGCCCACTCTTTAATCATTGTACTGCCTTGAATTTAATACTGTCAGAGATACGCTTCGCCGTCTGCGGCGGCAGTTCGCCCACCACGGTGATCTCCGCGTTATCGCGTACCGTCGTGCTGACGGTACGTCGGCCGGTGCGCAACAGCTGGTCGCTGCTGGCCGCCGTGGCGCGGTTGATATTGATCGAGAAGCTGAACAAGCCGTCGGAATAGAGACGTGATTCGACTGGACCGTCAAAAGTGGGCAGACGGCGCTGACTGCTGGAAACTTCAGCCATCCCCTGGGGAAGCCATGTTGGCGCCCAGTTGAAGTTGGCTTTGTCGCCCCCTTCAGGGACGGACAGCTGCGGCGGTAGATTCGCTTTTGCCAGCGTCTCCATGCTGGCGCTGACGTTATCGCCAACGTTGAAGGAGACAACCCGGAACTGCTCCAGCGTTTCACCGTCGCGGTCGAGCAAATCGACGCGCAGAGGCAGTTTGGTCTCGGCGTCCAGCCAGGCGATAAAGCTATAGCGCGTACCGTCGCGAGCTACGACGCGGATCACGTCGCAGAGGCGATCAGCGATACGAGTACGGCCAACGGAGATAAAATCATACGCAGCGGAGAGGCGTTTGAAATCGCTATAAACCAACGATGGCAGCGAATCGACGATGTAGTCGCCGTTGAGGGTGAAAGGATCGAGACCGGGTTCAAAATAGCTGATTTCCGTGCCGCGCAGGACCACTTCCCGGCGCGGGCCGTCCAGCTGCAGCAGTTGCGCCAGCGGTTGATTGTTCAGTCGCGCATGACGATAGCGCAGCGACTCAACGCCTTGTTTATTGATGCTGACGAAAGACAGCTCATAATTGAGGGACTGGCTGGCCAGGTTCATCTGCTGCAACAACGCCCCGGACGATGTATCAGCCGAGGCGTTGACAGAGAACAACAGGCTGCCTGCCATGAGCGACATGGCACACCAAAGTTGCTTCATTACTGCGATTGCGTTCCTAAAGTTTGATAACCCGGCACCTGGACTGCTGCCTGCTGAGTCTGGGCCTGGCCAAACTGCAGCTGCTCAGCGTGCAGGCGGCGCTGCAGTTCATAGTCCTGCAACATGGCGTTAATCCGGCGGCGCTGTTCCTGGACTTGCGCCTGCTGGCCGCTACCCGCTGATGCGTCAGCCGGCACGCCAAGGCTTACCGGGCTCGCTTTACCCATCATCGGCAGGGTATTGAACACTGGCGCCTCTGGCTGCTGAGTCGCATCAGATTGCCCATTATAGTGCTGGACGCCGACGATAACCGCAAGCGATACGCAGGCGGCAACGCCCATTTGGGTGAGTGAGCTGGCCCATGGACGCACTTTGTTCCAGAACGGCATCTGCCGCCACTGGTGGGGTGCGGGCTGAGATTCAGGAATAAGCGGCGCCGTCTGACGAACGGGCTCATTTTCAATGGCGGCCATCACCCGGGCGGAGATATCGAATTGCAGCACCTCTGCGGTATCGCCACGCAGCGTATCGCGAATGAGGTGATAGCTCTCCCAGGTTTTTTGCATCTCAGAGGAACGGCTCAGCTCGTTGAGCAGTTCTTTATCCAGCGTTTCACCATCCATTAAAGCCGAAAGTTGTTCTTTCTGCATGCCTGATACCCTTTTCCAGTATTCCGCTATCGTCAACGCCTGATAAGCGGTTGAACTTTATTATCAATAGCTTCTCGCGCCCGGAAGATACGCGAACGCACCGTCCCAACCGGACAATCCATGATAGCGGCTATCTCTTCATAGCTCAGGCCATCCAGCTCCCGTAACGTAATTGCCATGCGTAAATCTTCCGGGAGCGATTCAATGGTACGAAAAACTATTTGTCTCAGTTCTTCTGACAACATTAAGTTCTCAGGGTTCGAAATTTCTTTCAACGCCCCGCCGCTTTCGAAGTTTTCCGCCTCGTTGGCGTCAACATCGCTGGACGGCGGACGGCGTCCCTGAGCAACCAGATAATTCTTCGCCGTGTTGACGGCGATACGGTATAACCAGGTGTAAAAAGCGCTATCTCCCCGGAAAGAGTCCAGCGCACGCCATGCCTTAACGAACGATTCCTGAACAACGTCAGCGATATCGCCCGGCGGTACATAGCGGGAAACCAGACTCGCGACCTTATGCTGATAGCGCACCACCAGCAAATTAAACGCTTTCTGATCTCCTTTCTGGACCCGTTCAACAAGGACCTGATCCGTTAACTGCTCGCTCATCCGAGGTAATGTCTCCCCAAACCCAATTCCCATGCGTCTTCAAAACACCACCCAAAATCTGCATTATGAGCAAGCTGACTGTTGGAGTGCATGAAAACAATAAAGTTCCGTTACGCTTTTGTTTTTTGTCTGGCAACGGCGGCAGATCGTTATCAATCATTATATGCCCAGGTTGCTAAACAACAGGTTAGTCAATAAGAAAAAGCGCAGGCCCGACTGAAGGGTATCGTAACACAGTGTTTATTTCACTATAAAATCCAATGCTAACAACCTGCTCCACTTCTCTTTTTTACCGCACAACGCCCCTTTTCCCGGCCCCTTCTGTTTAGCCGTCACAACACCAAGCAAAAAAATATGTACGATTCCTCACGCGCTGGTGCTATTGTGAGCTAAATGTGTTTAGTAAATTAAACAAAGACGATGAATACCACTCCTGACTTCTCTTGTGATGTGTTGATTATCGGCAGCGGCGCTGCCGGTCTCTCCCTCGCGCTGCGCCTGGCGGAGCACAGTTCGGTGACGGTGCTGAGTAAAGGGCCGATCAGCGAAGGTTCGACGTTCTATGCGCAGGGCGGGATTGCCGCCGTCTTCGATGAGACGGACAGTATCGAATCCCATGTTGAAGATACGCTGATCGCCGGCGCGGGACTCTGCGATCGCCATGCGGTCACCTTCGTCGCCAGCAACGCCAGACCGTGCGTACAATGGCTTATCGATCAGGGCGTGCTGTTTGACACCCAGGTCCAGGCCAATGGCGAAGAGAGCTACCATCTCACTCGCGAAGGGGGGCACAGCCATCGACGCATTCTTCACGCCGCCGACGCTACCGGCAAAGCGGTAGAGACAACGCTGGTCGATAAAGCCCTTGCTCATCCGAATATCCGCATCATTGAGCGCAGCAATGCCGTTGATTTGATCGTCTCGGACAAGATTGGCCTGCCGGGCACGCGCCGGGTGGTCGGGGCCTGGATCTGGAACCGCAATAAAGAGCGGGTAGAAACCTGCAGCGCGAAGGCGGTGGTGCTTGCGACCGGCGGGGCCGCCAAGGTTTATCAATATACCACTAACCCTGACGTCTCTTCCGGAGACGGCATTGCGATGGCCTGGCGGGCGGGCTGCCGGGTAGCGAATCTCGAATTCAACCAGTTCCACCCCACCGCGCTGTATCATCCACAGGCGCGCAATTTCCTGCTTACTGAAGCGCTGCGCGGCGAAGGCGCCCACCTTAAACGCCCGGACGGCACCCGCTTTATGCCGGACTTTGACGAGCGCGGCGAGCTGGCCCCGCGCGATATCGTCGCCCGCGCCATCGACCATGAAATGAAGCGCCTGGGCGTTGATTGTATGTTCCTTGATATCAGCCATAAACCCGAGGCGTTTGTTCGCCAGCACTTCCCGATGATTTACGAAAAGCTGCTCGGTCTGGGAATTGATTTAACCAAAGATCCGGTGCCGGTCGTCCCCGCCGCGCATTACACCTGCGGCGGCGTGATGGTGGATGATAATGGCCGTACTGACGTCGATGGCTTATACGCCATCGGCGAAGTCAGCTATACCGGGCTGCACGGCGCCAATCGCATGGCCTCGAACTCGCTGCTGGAGTGTCTGGTCTACGGTTGGTCCGCCGCGGAGGATATCGCCCGGCGCCTGCCGCTGGCTCAGAAGGTCACCACCCTGCCGGCGTGGGATGAAAGTCAGGTGGAGATCCCGGATGAACTGGTGGTTATCCAGCATAACTGGCACGAGCTGCGCCTGCTGATGTGGGATTATGTCGGCATTGTGCGCACAACGCGCAGACTGGAGCGCGCCCTGCGGCGCATTACCATGCTCCAGCAGGAGCTGGATGAGTATTACGCCCGCTTCCGCGTCTCGAATAATCTGCTGGAGCTGCGCAATCTGGTGCAGGTGGCGGAGCTTATCGTACGCTGCGCGATGTTACGTAAGGAGAGCCGCGGGCTGCACTATACCCTCGACTATCCGCAGCCGCTGCCGAACAGCGGCCCGTCGATACTGTCGCCCCTGGCTCACATAAAGAGATAAAAATCCCCGGTCAGAGCAGTAAACCCTTCAGAGTACTGCTGCTCTGGCCCGCGGATCGCCAGTCTGTCGCTGAAACACTCTCCTGCCGTCGGGGAGAACGCCAGCAGCACCCGGTGCGGCGGCCGCAGTTCGGTCTCCGCCACGTCAGTGCGCAGTCGCAAATGCCACCCCATCGCCGTTGCCCGCTCGATAAACGCATTACCGATATCCACCGGCAGCACCACGCAAAAAAAACCTTCTTCGGTGATATGCTCTGCGGCACAGGTCAGCAGGGAGGCGTGATCGAGCGTCGTGGTATACCGCGCCTGCTCCCGCTGCGAGGTAGCGCATGGCACGCCTTCGGCAAAAAAAGGCGGGTTACTGATTATCAGTTCATAGCGTCGGGTTTGCGACGGCTGCCACTGATGGATATCGGCCTGGCAGACTTCTATGCGCGAAGACCACGGTGACGCGAGGGCATTTTCCCGCGCCTGAGCGGCTGCCTCCTCGTCCAGTTCGACCGCATCGACTTGCACATCGTGACCGGTACGCTGGGCGAGCATTAGCGCCAGCAGGCCGCTGCCCGCGCCAATATCCAGCACATGCTTCACCCCGGCAATCGGCGCCCAGGCGCCAAGCAAAATGCCATCAGTGCCCACCTTCATCGCGCAACGATCGTGGGCGACAAAGAACTGTTTGAAGGTAAAACCATTGCGCGGCAGCGCAAACTTCGACTGAGACATCCTCAATAACCTTGCCGACAAAACTCCTGAACGTAAGGCTATGCACAATACCGGAGAACAGATAGCCTTACAAACAGATGAACATTACGTCAGTAACGTCTATAATCGGCGGCCCACTCAGAGGTAGAACATGACTGTAACGACTTTTTCCGAACTTGAACTCGACGAAAACCTGCTGGAGGCCCTCCAGGATAAAGGTTTCACTCGCCCGACAGCCATTCAGGCCGCCGCTATTCCGCCTGCGCTCGATGGCCGTGACATTCTCGGTTCAGCGCCGACCGGCACCGGTAAAACGGCGGCGTATCTGCTGCCAGCGTTGCAGCACCTGCTCGATTTCCCGCGTAAGAAATCCGGGCCGCCGCGCATTCTTATCCTGACGCCGACCCGTGAGCTGGCGATGCAGGTGGCTGACCACGCCCGCGAGCTGGCGAAGCATACCCATCTGGATATCGCCACCATTACCGGCGGCGTAGCGTACATGAACCACGCGGAAGTGTTCAGCGAAAACCAGGATATCGTGGTCGCTACCACCGGTCGCCTGCTGCAGTATATTAAAGAAGAGAACTTTGACTGCCGCGCCGTCGAGACCCTGATCCTCGATGAAGCCGACCGCATGCTGGACATGGGCTTTGCTCAGGATATCGAAACCATCGCCGGTGAAACCCGCTGGCGCAAGCAGACCATGCTGTTCTCCGCCACGCTGGAAGGCGATGCGATCAAAGATTTTGCCGAACGCCTGCTGGAAGAGCCGGTTGAAGTCTCCGCTACCCCATCGACCCGCGAACGTAAAAAAATTCATCAGTGGTACTATCGCGCCGACGATATCGAGCATAAAACCGCGCTGCTGATTCATTTGCTGAAGCAGCCGGAAGCAACCCGCTCCATCGTCTTCGTGCGTAAGCGCGAGCGCGTTCACGAACTCGCCGCTAAGCTGCACGAAGCAGGGATTAACACCTGCTGGCTGGAGGGCGAGATGGTGCAGATTAAGCGCAACGAAGCGATTAAACGCCTGACCGATGGTCGCGTGAACGTGCTGATCGCCACCGACGTCGCCGCACGCGGTATTGATATCCCGGATGTCAGCCACGTGTTTAACTTCGACATGCCGCGCACCGCCGATATCTATTTGCACCGTATCGGTCGTACCGGCCGCGCCGGTAAAAAAGGCATCGCCATTTCGCTGGTTGAAGCGCATGACCACCTGCTGCTGGGCAAGATCGGCCGCTACGTTGAAGAACCGCTGAAAGCCCGCGTGATTGATGAACTGCGACCGAAAACCCGCGCGCCGAGCGAGAAGTTAACCGGTAAACCGTCGAAGAAAGTATTGGCGAAGCGCGCCGAGAAAAAAGAGAAAGAAAAAGAGAAACCGCGGGTGAAGAAACGCCACCGCGACACCAAAAATATCGGTAAGCGCCGTAAGCCAAGCGCGGCCGGGACGCCATCAACGTCCACTGAAGAGTAAAAAAAACGCCGGGACATCCCGGCGTTTTCACATCTGGCTTCAGCCTTACAGGCTTTCGGTAAAGGTACGGGCGATAACGTCGCGCTGCTGTTCCGGAGTCAGGGAGTTGAAGCGTACCGCATAGCCGGAAACACGAATGGTCAGCTGCGGGTATTTTTCCGGGTGCTCAACCGCGTCCAGCAGAGTTTCGCGACGCAGCACGTTCACGTTCAGGTGCTGACCGCCTTCCACGCGAACTTCTGGTTTCACGTCTACCGGAATTTCACGGTATTCGATTTCACCCAGTTTGCTCACCGCCACCACGTCGTCTTCCGCAAAACCACCTTTGGCACACAGGCAGCGCGCTTCGCCTTTTTCGCTGTCCAGCAGCCAGAAAGAGTTCAGCAGGTCGTCGTTTGCCGCTTTAGTAATTTGGATACCAGTAATCATTTGATGCCTCCCAGGCAGTGTTTATTCGATTTTGGCCTCTTCGCGGCCAATTGGTAAAACCATTGTTGTATGAGTGTATATATATCAGCCGCACCCTCGGCATTCCTTGATATAAATCAATAAAAACCACTCACACAAAGTGGGTATAGGGGGATTTTATTGTTTTACATCAAGTTAGGCCATGGGGTCTCATAAATAATTTTGTAAATTTTCAATTTTTTTTGCATAAAAGCCCACATCAAGCCGTGCCGATTTTGTTCTGTAGAAAGAAGCCGTTAAGCTATAGCGATGACCCTTTGCAGGAGAGCAAGATGACCACCTCTTTAACCTGGCATGACGTGCTGGCGGATGAAAAGCAACAACCCTATTTTCTCAATACACTGAAGACCGTCGCCGAAGAGCGCCAGTCCGGGATCACCATCTACCCACCGCAAAAAGACGTCTTCAATGCGTTTCGCTTTACCGAGCTGGGCGACGTCAAAGTCGTCATTCTCGGCCAGGATCCCTATCACGGCCCGGGTCAGGCCCACGGTCTGGCATTCTCGGTTCGCCCGGGCGTCGCGATCCCGCCCTCGCTCTTGAACATGTACAAAGAGCTGGAGGCCACGATCCCCGGCTTTACTCGCCCCACTCACGGTTATCTCGAAAGCTGGGCGCGTCAGGGCGTACTTCTGCTTAATACGGTCCTGACCGTCCGCGCCGGGCAGGCGCACTCGCACGCCAGCCTTGGCTGGGAGACCTTTACCGATAAAGTTATCGCGTTAATCAATGAGCATTGCGAGGGGGTGGTCTTTCTGCTGTGGGGTTCTCATGCGCAGAAGAAAGGCGCGATTATCGATCGTCAGCGCCACTGCGTGCTGAAGGCGCCGCACCCATCGCCGCTCTCTGCGCATCGCGGCTTCTTTGGCAGCAACCATTTCGTACAGACCAACCAGTGGCTGGCTGACCGCGGCGAAGCGCCGATCGACTGGATGCCGGTCCTCCCCGCCGAAAGCGAGTGATCGACAGCCATAAAAAAAGCCAGCATCAGCTGGCTTTTTCGCATTCAGGCAGGCGAATTACGCCTTGTTCTGACGCCACCATTCTGCCAGCAGGACGCCGGTCGCCACAGAGACGTTCAGGCTTTCGACATTGCCGGTACCGTTGATGGCAACGCTGAGATCGGAGCTGGAAATCGCCGCATCGGACAGACCATCACGCTCCTGGCCTAACACCAGCACCATTTTCTTCGGCAGCTCGGCTTTAAAAAGCGGCGTACCATTATGGCTGGACGTTGAGACAATCGCGTAGCCCGCTTTGCGGAACTGATCCAGGGTATCGATAAAGCTGTCGCCGGTGATCGGTTCAACATGCTCCGCCCCGCCCTCCGCCGTACGGATCGCCGCCCCGGACTCCAGCACGCCAGCATCCTGAACCACCACGCCCTTCACGCCGAAGTGCGCGCAGCTGCGCATGATCGCCCCGAGGTTGTGCGGGTTACCCACGTCTTCCAGCGCCAGAACGCAATCTTCTTCTGCCGCCTTCGCGACCCACTGGGCAACAGAGGTGCCGTGGCGTTTTTTGATCAGGAAGCAGACCCCGCCGTGGTGCTCGGTGCCGGAAGCTTTCGCCAGTTCGGCTTCGTCCACCACATGATAGGCTTTACGGTTGGCCGCCATCCAGCGCAGCGCCTCTTTAAAGCGGGGCGTGACGCTCTGAATAAACCAGGCGCGAACGATAGCTTCCGGACGGCTCTGGAACAGCGCCTGGCAGGCGTTTTCGCCATACACGCGGGTCTCTTCCGCACGCTGACGACGCAGCACTTCCGGATCGATAAAGCTCTTCCCGCTGATCCCGCCGTGATCTTCTTTTACCGGCGTCTCATCGCCAGGAGCACGGGAAACGGTACGCCACGGAGACGCATCGTCACGATGAAAATCATCGCGCTTGCGATCGTCACGCTTACGGTCGTCACGTTTGCGATCGTCGCCGCGGCTGTTTCGTTCGTCACGCGCAGGGCGGCTGCGGCCGTCAACACGAGATTTTCCTGGACGACCTCCCCCTTTCCCGGTACGTGGGTTATGGGTGCGTTTGTCAGAATCATCATCACTGCGGACATACATCACTTTGACCTTGCCGCTTTTATTTTTCAGTTCGTCGCTCATCAATTTTCTCCACCTGCGCTGCGCGAAGCGCGCAGATTACCCGATGTGTCATCGCTTCGCCATGATTTCGTTTAAAAGCCGGCCTCTATTGCACTCATCGAACAAAACGCATTGTCCTTAAATAACACTTAATCGATAATATGTAACATCACAGAAACATATCGGCCACGTGCCACGTTGCAACCCATAACCAGAGGTTAGTTATGAATACCGTTTGTGCCAGTTGTCAGGCTCTGAACCGCCTCCCGGACGATCGTAGCGCGGATGGCGCAAAGTGCGGACGCTGCGGTCACGATCTTTTTGACGGCGACGTCATCAACGCGACCGGGGCAACGCTGGATAAACTCTTAAAGGACGATCTGCCGGTCGTTGTCGATTTCTGGGCGCCATGGTGCGGCCCCTGCCGTAGCTTCGCGCCGATCTTTGAAGATGTCGCGGAAGAGCGTAGCGGGAAGATGCGTTTTGTGAAAGTCAACACCGAAGCGGAACGTGAGCTTAGCGCCCGGTTTCGTATCCGCAGCATCCCGACCATTATGATGTTCAAAAATGGCGAAGTGATCGACATGCTCAATGGCGCGGTGCCAAAAGCGCCATTTGATAGCTGGCTGAACGAAGCCGGCCAACAGTAATCCTTCCGGGGCACCGCTTGTGCCCCGTTTTCACCTCTGCGACAATAGCGTTTTTCTCTAGCGACTCCCATGATTGAAAACGCAGTCCTTCGCCTGCGCGCTGAACGCCTCGCGCGTGCTACCCGGCCTTTCCTTGCTCGCGGCAACCGCATCCGCCGCTGTCAGCGCTGCCTGCTGCCGCTCAAGCAGTGCCTGTGCGCGACGTTAGTGCCCGCGCAGGCCACCAGCCGCTTCTGCCTGGTGATGTTTGATACGGAACCGATGAAGCCCAGCAACACCGGCCGGCTCATCGCCGATATTCTGCCTGATACCGAGGCTTATCAATGGTCGAGAACCGAGCCGCCGCAGGCGCTGCTCGATCTGGTCGCGCATCCTGATTATCAACCGATGGTGGTTTTCCCTGCCTCCTATGCCGGGCCGGAGCGCCAGGTCCTGAGCGCGCCGCCGTCCGGCAAGCCGCCGCTGTTTATTATGCTCGACGGCACCTGGACCGAAGCGCGCAAAATGTTCCGCAAGAGTCCTTATCTTGACGCGCTGCCGATAATCTCCGTCGATCTGTCACGCATCTCTGCCTACCATCTGCGCGAGGCGCACGCCGACGGACAATACTGTACCGCGGAAGTGGCCATCGCCCTGCTGGATTTGGCGGGAGATTCCCCGGCCGCCGCTGCGCTTGGCGAGCACTTCACCCGCTTCCGGACCCGCTATCTGGCGGGAAAAACCCAGCATAAGGGCAGTATCACAGCGGACCAGGTGGAAAACGTTTAAAATCATTCGGTCACTGGGATGAAAGGAGACCGGTATGAGCCAACGAGGCCTGGAAGCACTGCTGCGACCAAAGTCCATCGCCGTTATTGGCGCATCAATGAAGCCGCAGCGCGCTGGCTATCTCATGATGCGCAACCTGTTAGCCGGCGGTTTCAATGGCCCGGTACTGCCGGTGACCCCCGCCTGGAAGGCGGTGCTCGGGGTGCTGGCATGGCCCACGATTGAGAGCCTGCCGTTTACGCCGGATCTGGCGGTGCTCTGTACTAACGCCCGGCGTAATATCGAATTGCTCGAAGCCTTAGGGCAGAAAGGGTGTAAAACCTGCATCATTCTCTCTTCGCAGCCGGAACAGTATCCGGCGCTGCTCGAATGCGCCGCGCGCTATCAGATGCGCCTGCTCGGCCCGAACAGCCTGGGACTGCTGGCGCCGTGGCAAGGCCTGAACGCCAGCTTCTCGCCGGTCGCGATCCATCGCGGTAAACTGGCCTTTATCTCGCAGTCGGCCGCCGTCTCTAATACCATCCTTGACTGGGCGCAGCAGCGCGAGATGGGGTTTTCCTACTTCATCGCGCTGGGCGATAGCCTGGACATTGATGTCGATGACCTGCTGGACTTTCTGGCCCGCGACAGCAAGACCAGCGCCATTTTGCTTTACCTCGAGCATCTTAGCGACGCGCGTCGGTTTGTCTCCGCCGCGCGCAGCGCTTCGCGAAACAAGCCTATCCTGGTGATTAAAAGCGGCCGTAGTCCCGCGGCGCAAAAGCTGTTGCACGTCAACTCCGGGATGGATCCGGCATGGGATGCAGCCATTCAGCGTGCTGGCCTGCTGCGGGTGCAGGACACCCATGAGCTGTTCTCCGCCGTGGAAACGCTCAGCCATATGCGCCCGCTGCGTGGTGAAAAGCTGATGATCGTCAGCAATGGCGCGGCACCGGCGGCACTGGCGCTGGATGAACTCTGGCTGCGTAATGGCAAACTGGCGGTCCTCAGCGAGGAAACCCGCGACGCCCTGCGCCAGGCGTTGCCGGTTGGCGTCGAGATCGCCAACCCATTAGATCTGCGGGATGATGCCAGCAGCGAACATTATCAGCAGGCCGTGAATATTTTGCTCGACAGTCAGGACTATGACGCGCTGCTGGTGATCCACTCGCCCAGCGCGGCCGCGCCGGGCACGGAGAGTGCGCTGGCCCTGATTGACGCTCTGAAGCATCATCCGCGCGGTAAATATGTCACCGTGCTGACCAACTGGTGCGGCGAATTTTCCTCGCAGGAAGCGCGACGTTTATTCAGCGATGCCGGCCTCCCAACCTACCGTACGCCAGAGGGCACGATCACCGCTTTTATGCATATGGTGGAATACCGTCGCAACCAGAAACAACTGCGCGAGACGCCGGTGCTACCGGATTCGTTAACCGCCAATACCAGCGAAGCGCATGCTCTGCTGCAGCAAGCGATAGATGACGGCGCCACCACGCTGGATACCCATGAGGTCAGCCCGGTGCTCCGGGCCTATGGCATCCATACTCTGCCGACATGGATTGCCGCTGACAGCGCAGAAGCAGTGCATATCGCTGAGCAGATAGGCTATCCGGTCGCGCTGAAGCTGCGTTCTCCGGATATCCCGCACAAATCGGAAGTACAGGGGGTCATGCTCTATCTGCGTACCGCCGCCGAGGTGCAGCAGGCGGCAGATGCGATGATCGATCGCGTCAGACTGGCCTGGCCCCAGGCGCGCATCCATGGTCTGCTGGTGCAGAGTATGGCTAATCGCGCCGGCGCCCAGGAGCTGAGAGTGGTGGTTGAACACGATCCCGTCTTCGGCCCGTTGATTATGCTGGGCGAAGGCGGCGTGGAGTGGCGGGCCGAGGATCAGGCCGCGGTGGCGCTGCCGCCGTTGAATATGAACCTGGCGCGTTATCTGGTGATCCAGGCGATCAAAAATAAAAAGATCCGCGGTCGCAGCGCATTGCGCCCGCTGGATATCGCGGGCCTGAGCCAGCTGCTGGTTCAGGTATCGAATCTGATCGTCGACTGCCCGGAGATCCAGCGCCTGGACATTCATCCCCTGCTCGCCTCCGGCAACGAGTTTACGGCGCTGGACGTCACGCTAGGCCTGGCCCCCTTTGACGGCGACAGTGAAAGCCGCCTTGCGATTCGTCCCTATCCGCACCAGCAGGAGGAGTGGGTGGTAATGAAAAATGGCGATCGCTGCCTGTTTCGGCCGATCCTTCCGGAAGATGA
This sequence comes from Klebsiella sp. w6, assembly GCF_033100215.1. NCBI lineage: Bacteria > Pseudomonadati > Pseudomonadota > Gammaproteobacteria > Enterobacterales > Enterobacteriaceae > Klebsiella > Klebsiella sp. w6. Next base: position 1,212,190 of record NZ_CP136907.1, on the reverse strand, counting down.
GCCGCAGCTGCTCGCGTTTATCGCTCAGGTCACCAAAGAAGATCTCTATTATCGCTATTTTAGTGAGATCAACGAATTTACCCACGACGATTTAGCCAATATGACGCAGATCGACTACGATCGTGAAATGGCGTTTGTTGCCGTCAGGACCACCGCAGAGAAAAGCGAAATTCTCGGCGTGACGCGGGCGATCTCCGATCCCGACAATATTGACGCCGAGTTTGCCGTTCTGGTCCGTTCAGATTTAAAAGGGTTAGGCCTGGGGCGAAGGCTGCTGGAAAAGCTGATCGCCTATACGCAAAGCCATGGCCTGCAACGCCTTAATGGCATTACGATGCCGAATAACAGAGGCATGATCGGCCTGGCCAGAAAGCTGGGATTCACCGTTGATATTCAGCTGGAAGATGGGATTGTCAGTCTATCGCTGCCCCTGAATCAGGGATAATCGCGCCACGCTGACCGCAATTGTTGACCACATTAGCGGGTAGTAATGGTATTATTGCCCGCTTACGTCGTCTGCATGGTACAGAAGACCCTTCAATAAACAGAGAAGAAACGCACTGTGATGTTGTCAAAATTTAAGCGTAATAAACATCAACAACACCTTGCCCAACTCCCTAAGCTTTCTCAGTCAGTTGATGATGTAGAGTTCTTTTACGCCCCTGCGGATTTCAGGGAAGCGTTACTGACCCGGATTGCCCACGCCACTCAGCGTATATGCATTATTGCGCTCTACCTGGAGCAAGATGATGGCGGAAAAGGAATTTTGCAGGCTCTCTACGACGCCAAACGCCAGCGTCCGGAACTGGATGTCCGCGTTCTGGTAGACTGGCACCGTGCTCAACGTGGTCGTATCGGCGCCGCCGCCTCCAACACCAATGCCGACTGGTATTGCCGGATGGCCGATGAAAACCCAGGTGTGGATATCCCCGTTTACGGCGTGCCGATTAATACCCGGGAGGCGCTCGGCGTTCTCCATTTCAAAGGCTTTATTATCGATGACAGCGTCCTCTACAGCGGCGCCAGCCTGAACGATGTTTATCTGCATCAGCACGACAAGTACCGTTATGACCGCTATCAGTGCATCCGTAACGGCAAAATGGCGGACGTCATGTTCGACTGGGTCGACAATAATCTGGTTCAGGGGCGCGGCGTTAATCGTCTCGACAGACCGGATCGGCCAAAAAGCCCGGAAATCAAAAACGACATTCGCCAGTACCGTCAGGAGCTCCGCGACCGCAGCTACCATTTTGTCGGCACCGCTGGTGACGAAGAACTCTCCGTCACCCCGCTGGTAGGACTGGGGAAATCCAGCCTGCTGAACAAAACTATTTTTCACCTGATGCCTTGTGCCGAGCACAAGCTGACGATCTGCACCCCCTACTTCAACCTCCCTGCCGTACTGGTGAGAAATATCATCCAGCTGCTGCGGGACGGTAAACAGGTGGAGATTATTGTCGGCGATAAAACCGCTAACGATTTCTACATTCCGGAAGATCAACCGTTTAAAATTATCGGTGCGCTTCCCTATCTGTATGAGATCAACCTGCGGCGTTTCCTCAGCCGACTGCAATATTATGTCAATACCGATCAGCTGATCGTTCGCCTGTGGAAGGATGACGATAACAGCTACCATCTGAAAGGCATGTGGGTTGACGATGAGTGGATGCTGCTCACTGGCAACAACCTTAACCCACGCGCCTGGCGGCTCGATCTGGAAAACGCCATTCTGATCCACGATCCAAAGCGGCAGCTGGGGGCCATGCGGGAAAAAGAGCTGAAGCTCATCCGCACCCACACCACGGTAGTGAAACATTATCGGGATCTGCAAAGTATCGCCGACTATCCGGTGAAAGTGCGAAAACTGATCCGCCGCCTGCGACGGATCCGCATTGACCGGTTGATCAGCCGTATTCTCTGACTATCAGCCCCGCGTCGACGGGGCTTTTTTCTGGAAGCGCTATGCGTTCGATAATAGTGATGACATCGCTGCTGTTAACGGGCTGCAGCCACATGGCAAATGATGCATGGTCCGGTCAGGACAAAGCCCAGCATTTTCTGGCCTCGGCGATGCTGTCTGCCGCCGGCAATGAGTATGCGCAACATCAGGGTTACAGCCGGGACCGCAGCGCCGCCATTGGCCTGATGTTTTCCATCAGTCTTGGCGCGTCAAAAGAGCTTTGGGACAGCCGCCCGGCAGGGAGCGGCTGGAGCTGGAAAGATTTCGCCTGGGATGTCGCCGGCGCGACCACCGGCTATGCTGTGTGGCAACTGGCGCACCAGTAAGCGTTACAGGCGCAGGCCTTTTCCCTTGCGATGCAGCATCAGGGAAACCAGGAAGGCGATGGCCGCCATCACCGTCACATACCAGTAGAACGCGTGCTCTATCCCCGCCGACTTAAGCGACAGCGCGACATACTCCGCAGAGCCGCCGAACAGCGCGTTCGCGACGGCATAGGAAAGCCCTACCCCAAGCGCGCGGACCTGAGCCGGGAACATCTCTGCTTTCAGGATGCCGCTGATAGAGGTATAGAAACTGACGATCAGCAAGGCGCAGATCACCAGTCCGAAGGCGGCATACGGTGAGCTCACCTTCTGCAGAGCACTGAGAATAGGCACGGTAAATAACGTCGCCAGCACGCCAAAGCACAGCATGGAGGTGCGACGGCCAACTTTATCCGAAAAGGCGCCGAACAGCGGCTGAACCAGCATATAAACGAATAGCGCCGCGGTCATGATCACGCTGGCGGTGCTAGCCGTCATGCCCGCCGTGTTGACCAGATACTTTTGCATATAGGTAGTAAAGGTGTAGAAGGTCAGCGATCCGGCGGCGGTAAAGCCCAACACCATCACGAAGGCCCGGCGATTGCGCCACAACCCTTTAAATGATCCAGCCTCTTTCAGCGCCCGGGTCTCCTGCTTTGAGGTTTCGTCCAGCTGGCGACGCAGCCACAGCGCGACGATAGCCAGTACCGCCCCAAGAGCAAAAGGAATACGCCATCCCCAGGCATGGAGATCTTCATCGCTGAGCACCTGCTGGAGCGCGACAACCACTAATACCGCCAGCAGTTGACCGCCAATCAGCGTAACGTACTGGAAGGAGGCATAGAAGCCTTTCTTACCTTCCACCGCGACTTCACTCATATAGGTCGCACTGGTGCCGTATTCTCCGCCAACAGACAGCCCCTGGAACAGACGCGCCAGCAGCAGCAGCGCCGGGGCCCAGGTGCCGATGACCGCATAACCCGGCAGACAGGCAATCACCAGTGAGCCAAAGCACATCATGCACACCGAGATAAGCATAGAGGCTTTACGTCCGCGGCGGTCGGCGATTCGACCAAACAGCCATCCGCCGATGGGACGCATCAGGAATCCGGCGGCAAATACGCCTGCCGTCTGCAGCAGTTGGGTGGTGGTATTGCCAGATGGAAAAAAGATATGGGCGAAATAGAGCGAGCAGAATGAATAAACGTAAAAATCAAACCACTCAACCAGATTCCCCGAGGAAGCGCCAACTATTGCCCAAATACGACGACGGGTATCGGCCTGATCCGGCGCGCCCCGTTCGGTAATGCTACTTTCTGTCATTGTTATATTGCTCCAGCAAAGACTGCAATCTGTCTTGTCGGGCGTACCACGTCACGTAGACAAATTAGTTAGTGAACTAAATGTTATATAATTGTTATATCTTTATATGTGACTGTATTCACATTTTTTTTCGTAAGAGTGGTTTTCGCGATTAACGCCAGCGCAGGGGCAAGGAAAAAGTAGATTATGATGAAGGGATTACCATGACGGGGTTTTATTTTGCGTTGAAAGGAGATAATGGAGCGGGCATGGCGTAATTTTCGCCGGAGGCGGTGCTGCGCACTTTGTCCGGGGTACGGTTTTGTAGCCCCGGTAAGCGCAGCGCCACCGGGGAGACATGCCGGCACGGTTGCCGGACCACTGAAACGCAAAAAGCCCATCCGGCAGGATGGGCTTTTTACTTGTTTGATGCCTGGCAGTTCCCTACTCTCACATGGGGAGACCCCACACTACCATCGGCGCTACGGCGTTTCACTTCTGAGTTCGGCATGGGGTCAGGTGGGACCACCGCGCTATCGCCGCCAGGCAAATTCTGTTTTCAACACGTCTCACGGACGCATCGATTAATCTGTATCAGAGCTGAAAATCTTCTCTCAAATCCGCCAAAACAGCTTCGGCGTTGTAAGGTTAAGCCTCACGGTTCATTAGTACCGGTTAGCTCAACGCATCGCTGCGCTTACACACCCGGCCTATCAACGTCGTCGTCTTCAACGTTCCTTCAGGAGACTTATAGTCTCAGGGAGAACTCATCTCGGGGCAAGTTTCGTGCTTAGATGCTTTCAGCACTTATCTCTTCCGCATTTAGCTACCGGGCAGTGCCATTGGCATGACAACCCGAACACCAGTGATGCGTCCACTCCGGTCCTCTCGTACTAGGAGCAGCCCCCCTCAATTCTCCAGCGCCCACGGCAGATAGGGACCGAACTGTCTCACGACGTTCTAAACCCAGCTCGCGTACCACTTTAAATGGCGAACAGCCATACCCTTGGGACCTACTTCAGCCCCAGGATGTGATGAGCCGACATCGAGGTGCCAAACACCGCCGTCGATATGAACTCTTGGGCGGTATCAGCCTGTTATCCCCGGAGTACCTTTTATCCGTTGAGCGATGGCCCTTCCATTCAGAACCACCGGATCACTATGACCTGCTTTCGCACCTGCTCGCGCCGTCACGCTCGCAGTCAAGCTAGCTTATGCCATTGCACTAACCTCCTGATGTCCGACCAGGATTAGCTAACCTTCGTGCTCCTCCGTTACTCTTTGGGAGGAGACCGCCCCAGTCAAACTACCCACCAGACACTGTCCGCAACCCCGATAAGGGGCCAACGTTAGAACATCAAACATTAAAGGGTGGTATTTCAAGGTTGGCTCCACGCAGACTGGCGTCCACGCTTCAAAGCCTCCCACCTATCCTACACATCAAGGCTCAATGTTCAGTGTCAAGCTATAGTAAAGGTTCACGGGGTCTTTCCGTCTTGCCGCGGGTACACTGCATCTTCACAGCGAGTTCAATTTCACTGAGTCTCGGGTGGAGACAGCCTGGCCATCATTACGCCATTCGTGCAGGTCGGAACTTACCCGACAAGGAATTTCGCTACCTTAGGACCGTTATAGTTACGGCCGCCGTTTACCGGGGCTTCGATCAAGAGCTTCTCCTTACGGATAACCCCATCAATTAACCTTCCGGCACCGGGCAGGCGTCACACCGTATACGTCCACTTTCGTGTTTGCACAGTGCTGTGTTTTTAATAAACAGTTGCAGCCAGCTGGTATCTTCGACTGGTCTCAGCTCCGTCCGCAGGGACTTCACCTACACACCAGCGTGCCTTCTCCCGAAGTTACGGCACCATTTTGCCTAGTTCCTTCACCCGAGTTCTCTCAAGCGCCTTGGTATTCTCTACCTGACCACCTGTGTCGGTTTGGGGTACGATTTAATGTTACCTGATGCTTAGAGGCTTTTCCTGGAAGCAGGGCATTTGTTACTTCAGCACCGTAGTGCCTCGTCATCACACCTCAGCGTTAAAAGGTACCGGATTTACCTGGAACCTCCGCCTACATGCTTAAACCGGGACAACCGTCGCCCGGCTAACATAGCCTTCTCCGTCCCCCCTTCGCAGTAACACCAAGTACAGGAATATTAACCTGTTTCCCATCGACTACGCCTTTCGGCCTCGCCTTAGGGGTCGACTCACCCTGCCCCGATTAACGTTGGACAGGAACCCTTGGTCTTCCGGCGAGCGGGCTTTTCACCCGCTTTATCGTTACTTATGTCAGCATTCGCACTTCTGATACCTCCAGCAACCCTCACAGGCCACCTTCGCAGGCTTACAGAACGCTCCCCTACCCAACAACACATAGTGTCGCTGCCGCAGCTTCGGTGCATGGTTTAGCCCCGTTACATCTTCCGCGCAGGCCGACTCGACCAGTGAGCTATTACGCTTTCTTTAAATGATGGCTGCTTCTAAGCCAACATCCTGGCTGTCTGTGCCTTCCCACATCGTTTCCCACTTAACCATGACTTTGGGACCTTAGCTGGCGGTCTGGGTTGTTTCCCTCTTCACGACGGACGTTAGCACCCGCCGTGTGTCTCCCGTGATAACATTCTTCGGTATTCGTAGTTTGCATCGGGTTGGTAAGTCGGGATGACCCCCTAGCCGAAACAGTGCTCTACCCCCGAAGATGAGTTCACGAGGCGCTACCTAAATAGCTTTCGGGGAGAACCAGCTATCTCCCGGTTTGATTGGCCTTTCACCCCCAGCCACAAGTCATCCGCTAATTTTTCAACATTAGTCGGTTCGGTCCTCCAGTTAGTGTTACCCAACCTTCAACCTGCCCATGGCTAGATCACCGGGTTTCGGGTCTATACCCTGCAACTTAACGCCCAGTTAAGACTCGGTTTCCCTGCGGCTCCCCTATACGGTTAACCTTGCTACAGAATATAAGTCGCTGACCCATTATACAAAAGGTACGCAGTCACACCCGAAGGTGCTCCCACTGCTTGTACGTACACGGTTTCAGGTTCTTTTTCACTCCCCTCGCCGGGGTTCTTTTCGCCTTTCCCTCACGGTACTGGTTCACTATCGGTCAGTCAGGAGTATTTAGCCTTGGAGGATGGTCCCCCCATATTCAGACAGGATACCACGTGTCCCGCCCTACTCTTCGAGTTCACAACCTGTGCATTTTGGTGTACGGGACTATCACCCTGTACCGTCGGACTTTCCAGACCGTTCCACTAACACACAAGCTGATTCAGACTCTGGGCTGCTCCCCGTTCGCTCGCCGCTACTGGGGGAATCTCGGTTGATTTCTTTTCCTCGGGGTACTTAGATGTTTCAGTTCCCCCGGTTCGCCTCGTTAACCTATGTATTCAGTTAACGATAGTGCAACGAATTGCACTGGGTTTCCCCATTCGGACATCGCCGGTTATAACGGTTCATATCACCTTACCGACGCTTTTCGCAGATTAGCACGTCCTTCATCGCCTCTGACTGCCAGGGCATCCACCGTGTACGCTTAGTCGCTTAACCTCACAACCCGAAGATGTCTTATTCTGTCCGGTTCGTTGCGCATCGTGAATCCTGCGTTGTTCCGTACTCGCGATGCTCATGGACATATAGTCCACTCCGCTCGCTGCGTGCGGTACGCCTTGGCTTCACTTTGCTCACGTCACCTTTTACAGTGCCATCTTCTGATTGCGAAAATTTGAGAGACTCGAACACACTTAAACAGTGTGTCGTTTCAATTTTCAGCTTGATCCAGATTTTTAAAGAGCAAATATCTCAAACATCACCCGAAGATGAGTTTTGAGATACATCGGCACGCGTCTTTCACTCACGAACCAGCAAGTGGCGTCCCCTAGGGGATTCGAACCCCTGTTACCGCCGTGAAAGGGCGGTGTCCTGGGCCTCTAGACGAAGGGGACACTGAAGTCTCAATCGCAAGACGCCTTGCTTCTTTACTTTCATCAGACAATCTGTGTGGACACTACAAAGGCAGGTTCTTTAAGGTAAGGAGGTGATCCAACCGCAGGTTCCCCTACGGTTACCTTGTTACGACTTCACCCCAGTCATGAATCACAAAGTGGTAAGCGCCCTCCCGAAGGTTAAGCTACCTACTTCTTTTGCAACCCACTCCCATGGTGTGACGGGCGGTGTGTACAAGGCCCGGGAACGTATTCACCGTAGCATTCTGATCTACGATTACTAGCGATTCCGACTTCATGGAGTCGAGTTGCAGACTCCAATCCGGACTACGACATACTTTATGAGGTCCGCTTGCTCTCGCGAGGTCGCTTCTCTTTGTATATGCCATTGTAGCACGTGTGTAGCCCTGGTCGTAAGGGCCATGATGACTTGACGTCATCCCCACCTTCCTCCAGTTTATCACTGGCAGTCTCCTTTGAGTTCCCGGCCTAACCGCTGGCAACAAAGGATAAGGGTTGCGCTCGTTGCGGGACTTAACCCAACATTTCACAACACGAGCTGACGACAGCCATGCAGCACCTGTCTCACAGTTCCCGAAGGCACCAATCCATCTCTGGAAAGTTCTGTGGATGTCAAGACCAGGTAAGGTTCTTCGCGTTGCATCGAATTAAACCACATGCTCCACCGCTTGTGCGGGCCCCCGTCAATTCATTTGAGTTTTAACCTTGCGGCCGTACTCCCCAGGCGGTCGATTTAACGCGTTAGCTCCGGAAGCCACGCCTCAAGGGCACAACCTCCAAATCGACATCGTTTACAGCGTGGACTACCAGGGTATCTAATCCTGTTTGCTCCCCACGCTTTCGCACCTGAGCGTCAGTCTTTGTCCAGGGGGCCGCCTTCGCCACCGGTATTCCTCCAGATCTCTACGCATTTCACCGCTACACCTGGAATTCTACCCCCCTCTACAAGACTCTAGCCTGCCAGTTTCGAATGCAGTTCCCAGGTTGAGCCCGGGGATTTCACATCCGACTTGACAGACCGCCTGCGTGCGCTTTACGCCCAGTAATTCCGATTAACGCTTGCACCCTCCGTATTACCGCGGCTGCTGGCACGGAGTTAGCCGGTGCTTCTTCTGCGGGTAACGTCAATCGATGAGGTTATTAACCTCACCGCCTTCCTCCCCGCTGAAAGTGCTTTACAACCCGAAGGCCTTCTTCACACACGCGGCATGGCTGCATCAGGCTTGCGCCCATTGTGCAATATTCCCCACTGCTGCCTCCCGTAGGAGTCTGGACCGTGTCTCAGTTCCAGTGTGGCTGGTCATCCTCTCAGACCAGCTAGGGATCGTCGCCTAGGTGAGCCGTTACCCCACCTACTAGCTAATCCCATCTGGGCACATCTGATGGCATGAGGCCCGAAGGTCCCCCACTTTGGTCTTGCGACGTTATGCGGTATTAGCTACCGTTTCCAGTAGTTATCCCCCTCCATCAGGCAGTTTCCCAGACATTACTCACCCGTCCGCCGCTCGTCACCCGAGAGCAAGCTCTCTGTGCTACCGCTCGACTTGCATGTGTTAGGCCTGCCGCCAGCGTTCAATCTGAGCCATGATCAAACTCTTCAATTTAAGTTTGATGCTCGTGAATTAAACTTCGTAATGAATTACGTATGTTCACTCAGAGACTTGGTGTTCATTTATTGTCCGAAGACATTAAGAATCCATGTCACTTTGAGTGCCCACACAGATTGTCTGATAAATTGTTAAAGAGCAGTTGCGACGCGCTTTAGCGCTCTGTCGCGAGGTCCCGTATAATACGTTTTCCTCATGCAGAGTCAAGCGCTTATTTTGCTTTTCTCTGTCGGCTTTCAACGTCGATTTCCGTCGTTGAATCCTCCTGACCCGGCGGCTTGTTTGCCGTTGTTCCGTGTCAGTGGAGGCGCATTATAGGGAGTAATTCTGAAGTGACAAGGATAAATTCAAAAAAAGAATTCAACCGCTCACTTTTCAACCAAACCATGTGTTGAGCTTTAATTCTTGCCTGGTTTTTAAACAAAAACGAGCCCGTTGGGCCCGTTTTTGTCGTTTTGTGATTTACTGCACTGCCACAATACGGTCGTCTTTCACCACCAGCTCGACAGCTTTCCCCGGAACCAGCTCACCGGAAAGGATCTGCTGGGCTAACGGGTTCTCAATCTGCTGCTGAATAGCGCGTTTCAGTGGCCGCGCGCCGTATACCGGATCGTAACCGTTGGCGCTCAGCAACTTCAGCGCCTCATCGGACATCCGCACTTCATACCCACGCTCTTCCAGGCGTTTATACAAACGCTGCAGCTGGATCTGGGCAATAGAAGCAATGTGTTTCTCACCCAGAGGATGGAAGACCACCACTTCGTCGATACGGTTAATAAACTCCGGACGGAAGTTCTGGCTTACCACTCCCAGTACCAGATCCTTCATATGACCGTAGTCCAGTTCGCCAAACCGTTCCTGAATCAGATCGGAACCGAGGTTCGAGGTCATGATGACCACCGTATTACGGAAGTCGACCGTTCTCCCCTGCCCGTCGGTCAGACGCCCGTCGTCGAGTACCTGCAGCAGAATGTTGAACACATCCGGGTGCGCTTTTTCCACTTCATCCAGCAGAATGACGGAATAAGGACGACGACGCACCGCCTCGGTCAGGTAACCACCCTCTTCATAGCCGACGTATCCCGGAGGCGCACCGACCAGACGCGAGACGGAGTGTTTCTCCATAAACTCGGACATATCGATACGCACCATCGCGTCGTCGCTGTCGAACATAAAGTTAGCCAGCGTTTTACACAGCTCGGTTTTACCGACCCCGGTTGGACCGAGGAACAGGAACGAACCAATCGGCCGGTTCGGATCGGATAGCCCAGCGCGGCTACGGCGAATGGCGTTCGATACCGCTTCAACCGCCTCATCCTGGCCAATCACCCGATGATGCAGCTCCTGCTCCATACGCAGCAGTTTGTCGCGCTCGCTTTCCATCATCCGGGAGACAGGGATACCGGTCCAGCGGGCCAGCACTTCGGCGATCTCAGCATCCGTCACTTTATTACGCAGCAGACGCATGGTTTTCCCTTCGGACTGAGTGGCAGCCGCCAGCTGTTTCTCCAGTTCCGGAATTTTGCCGTACTGCAGCTCGGACATCCGCGCCAGATCGCCGACGCGACGCGCCTGTTCGATAGCGATTTTCGCCTGTTCCAGCTCGGCTTTAATAGTCTGGGTGCCGGAGAGAGAGGCTTTTTCCGCTTTCCACTCTTCTTCCAGTACCGAGTACTGACGCTCTTTATCCGCCAGCTCCTCGTTGAGCATATCGAGACGTTTCAGGCTCGCTTCATCAGACTCTTTCTTCAGCGCCTGCTGTTCCAGTTTCAGCTGGATAATACGTCTATCGAGACGGTCCAGCTCTTCCGGCTTGGAGTCGATCTGCATACGAATGCTGGACGCCGCCTCATCGATAAGGTCGATGGCTTTATCCGGCAGCTGACGGTCGGCAATATAGCGATGCGACAAGGTCGCCGCCGCGACAATCGCCGGGTCAGTGATCTGCACGTGGTGGTGCAGCTCGTAACGTTCTTTCAGGCCACGCAGAATAGCGATGGTATCTTCTACCGTCGGCTCGGCGACGAACACTTTCTGGAAGCGACGTTCCAGCGCGGCGTCTTTTTCGATGTACTGACGGTATTCATCAAGCGTTGTCGCCCCGACGCAGTGCAGTTCACCACGCGCCAGCGCCGGCTTCAGCATGTTACCCGCATCCATCGCGCCGTCGGCTTTACCAGCGCCCACCATGGTATGCAGTTCGTCGATAAACAGAATGACGTTGCCTTCCTGTTTTGACAGGTCAGTCAGCACGCCTTTCAGACGCTCTTCAAACTCACCGCGGTATTTCGCCCCGGCCACCAGCGCCCCCATATCCAGCGCCAATACCCGACGGCCTTTCAACCCTTCTGGTACTTCGCCGTTGACGATACGCTGCGCCAGTCCTTCGACGATTGCCGTTTTACCCACCCCGGGTTCACCAATCAGTACCGGGTTGTTTTTGGTACGACGCTGCAGTACCTGGATGGTACGGCGAATCTCTTCATCACGGCCGATCACCGGATCCAGCTTGCCCTGCTCGGCTCGCTCGGTCAGATCGACGGTAAATTTCTTCAATGCCTGACGTTGGTCTTCGGCACCCTGATCGTTCACGCTTTCACCTCCGCGCATTTGTTCAATCGCCTGAGTCACGTTGGCGGTTGTTGCTCCGGCGGATTTTAAAAGGTCGGTCAGCGTACCGCGCGATTCAAGCGCCGCCAGAACGAACAGTTCCGACGAAATAAAGTTGTCCTTTTTCTTTTGCGCCAGCTTGTCGCAAAGGTTCAGGATCCGCACTAAATCCTGAGAAGGTTGTACATCGCCGCCGGTGCCTTCCACCTGCGGTAAACGGCTCAAGGCCTGCTCGATGTCAGTGCGTAGTTTCCCGGCATTGACGCCCGCCGAGGTTAATAAAGGACGTACCGATCCCCCTTCCTGATTCAGTAAGGCGCTCATTAAATGAAGAGGTTCGATGAATTGGTTGTCGTGCCCGAGTGCGAGTGACTGGGCATCGGCAAGAGCAAGCTGGAATTTATTGGTAAGACGATCCAGACGCATAACTCCTCCCATAAACAGGTCAAATTTGCTACTGGAGATTAAATGAGGTCATCCCTCAATTATTCAAGGTTAAAGACCTGAACTATGCGAAAAATAAGTTTGCCTTCTGGATCGTCTTGATTCTCTAGGTTATATCAGCCAAATGAAACTTGCCATACGACCGGTGGTCTTGTCGCGCCGGTAAGAGAAAAAATCATCCTTTTCGCTTAGCGTGCAGCGATCGCCGCCGAAAATCTGCTCAACGCCGACGTTTGCCAGACGCTGCCGAGCCAGTTGATAGATATCAGCAAAATATTTCTCGCCTGCCGGACGAAAAGCCCGGTGCGCGTTCTCGTCTTTCGCCATAAAGGCATCCCGGACTTCCGGCCCCACCTCAAATGCCTGCGGACCAATGGCAGGGCCCAGCCACGCCATCATGTTTTCGGCTTTATCGGCGAAACGGGCGACCGTCTCTTCCAGAACCCCTTCGCATAAGCCGCGCCATCCCGCATGCGCCGCGGCGACTTCGGTGCCGTCGCGGTTACAGAACAGGACCGGCAGGCAGTCGGCGGTCATCACCGCACAGACGGTGCCGGGCGCACGACTATAAGAAGCATCTGCGCGTTTCGATGGATAGGGTCCGCCGTCCAGCGTCAGAACATCGGTGCCATGAACCTGCTCCAGCCAAACCGGGTAAGACGGCAAGCCACCGGCGGCAAACATCCGCCGCCGGTTTTCTTCAACATGCTGCAGATTGTCTCCGCAATGGGCGCCCAGGTTGAGCGAGTCATAGGGCGGCAGACTCACGCCGCCAATGCGGGTCGAACTACAGGCCGCCACGCTGCGGGGCATCGGCCACTGCGGTACAATCAGTTTAGTCATAACCAGTCAATATCGTCCTTATGGGCTTCAAAATCGGCACGCATCGCCTCGATGAGCTCGACCATATCCTGTGGGATGGGCGCGTGCCACTCCATTTCAATGCCGGTGATCGGGTGATACAGACGCAACATCGTGGCGTGCAGCGCCTGACGGTCGAATTTACGCAACGCGGTGATGAACTCCTCCGACGCGCCCTTCGGCGGGCGCGGCCGGCCGCCATATACCTGGTCACCCACCAGCGGATGGGTGATATGCGACATATGCACACGGATCTGGTGCGTACGACCGGTTTCCAGGCGCAGGCGCAGGCGGGTATGGATGCGGAAATGTTCCATAATCCGGTAGTGGGTCACCGCCGGTTTGCCCATCGGATGCACCGCCATATGGGTACGTTTTGTCGGATGACGACTGATCGGCTCTTCCACTGTGCCACCGGAAGTCATGTGGCCGATGGCCACCGCTTCATACTCGCGAGTGATCTCGCGCAGCTGCAGCGACTCCACCAGCCGGGTTTGTGCCGGAATGGTTTTCGCCACCACCATCAGACCGGTGGTGTCTTTATCCAGACGGTGCACGATCCCCGCGCGCGGCACATCGGCAATCGGCGGATAGTAGTGCAGCAGCGCATTCAGCACAGTACCGTCAGGGTTGCCCGCGCCAGGATGCACAACCAGATCGCGCGGTTTGTTAATCACGAGGATGTCATCATCTTCGTAAACGATATTGAGCGGAATATCCTGCGGCTGGAAGCGCGCCTCTTCTTCGATTTCGACATCGATAGCGATGTGCTCTCCCCCCAGCACTTTTTCTTTCGGCTTATCGCCAATGTTGCCATTGACTAATACGCGTTGGTCCAGGATCCATTCTTTTATCCGCGATCGCGAATAATCAGGGAACAATTCGGCCAAAGCCTGATCTAAGCGTTGACCGAGTTGATTTTCGGTCACCGTTGCGGTGAGTTGTACTCGTTGTGCCATATACAGCTTCTTCGTTTAACGTTGGGTTTTACGGCTTTGCCGTTTAATATAGTGTGCTATTGTAGCTGGTCTTAATCGGGAGCAGGAACAGAGATTCTCCCGCATAAACATTTTGAGGAAGTCAAAACGTCATGACGCGCATGAAATACCTGGTGGCAGCCGCCACACTGAGCCTGGCTTTGGTGGGTTGCTCCGGCTCTAAGGAAGAGGTGCCTGATAATCCGCCGAATGAAATCTACGCGACCGCCCAGCAAAAACTGCAGGACGGTAACTGGAAACAGGCGATAACGCAACTGGAAGCGTTGGATAACCGTTATCCATTCGGCCCTTATTCCCAACAGGTACAGCTGGATCTGATTTATGCGTATTACAAAAACGCCGATCTGCCGCTGGCTCAGGCGGCCATCGATCGCTTCATGCGTTTGAACCCCACCCACCCGAATATCGATTACGTCATCTATATGCGCGGCCTGACCAACATGGCCCTGGATGACAGCGCCCTGCAGGGCTTCTTTGGTGTCGATCGCTCTGACCGCGATCCACAGCACGCGCGCGATGCCTTCAATGACTTCTCCAAACTGGTGCGTGGTTACCCGAACAGCCAGTACGCCACTGACGCCTATAAACGTATGGTGTTCCTGAAAGATCGCCTGGCCAAATATGAGCTGTCGGTCGTGGATTACTACACCGACCGTGGCGCATGGGTTGCCGTCGTGAACCGCGTGGAAGGTATGATGCGTAACTATCCGGATACCCAGGCCACCCGCGATGCCCTGCCGAAGATGGAAAACGCCTATCGTCAGATGCAAATGAACGCCCAGGCGGACAAAGTCGCGAAGATAATCGCCGCGAACAGCAAGAACACCTGAGTCTGATTCATGGATCGCAAACGGCAGCCACTGGCTGCCGTTTTTTTATACTTTATCCCGTCAAGCTGAAGCGGTTTAGCGCCGGGTTAACTCATCAAATATGGCCTGCTTTACCGGGTTCGACAAGTAAAATCTCACTTCTTCCTGCCCTGTCTCACAAAATGAATTCGTTGACAAAAAGTGACAATAAAATGTGATTTAGATCACGCTTTTTGACATTGGGAAAGGTATGCTGGATTCACCAAGACGGGAAAGACAAGAGGTAAAATTTATGACAATGAACATTACCAGTAAACAAATGGAAATTACTCCGGCAATCCGCCAGCATGTCGCAGACCGTCTCGCCAAACTGGATAAGTGGCAAACTCATTTAATCAACCCGCACATCATTCTGTCTAAGGAGCCGCAGGGTTTTATCGCTGATGCAACCATCAATACGCCAAACGGTCATCTGGTTGCCAGTGCGCGTCATGAAGATATGTACGCCGCCATTAACGAATTGATCAACAAGCTGGAACGGCAGCTGAATAAAGTGCAACACAAAGGGGAAGCCCGCCGCGCCGCAACATCGGTGAAAGAGGCAGGCTTTGTGGAAGAAGAAGAGTAATCCTTAACTTAAGTTGTGTCATGCCACGCGCCTTCGGGCGCGTTTTTTATTGACAGAATGAAAACAGTACAGGTACTGTAATCCCCACTACCTCAAGGAATTTACCATGAAACGTGTCCCGTTCTTCTTCGCATTCTTTTTTACCTTCCCCTGACCGGGAGGCAATTCGTCGTATAAGAAAGAATGCGAAGACGAACAATAAGGCCTCCCACCCGGGAGGCCTTTTTTATTTGATAACAACAAAGGCAACATCTATGACCGAGGAAAACCCATTACTGGCGCTGCGCGATAAGATAAGCGCACTGGACGAGAAACTGCTTGCTCTGCTGGCGGAGCGCCGCGGGCTGGCTGTTGAGGTTGGTAAAGCCAAACTGGCCTCTCACCGTCCAGTGCGTGATATTGACCGCGAACGCGATCTGCTGGAGCGTCTGATGACCATCGGCAAGCGCCATAATCTGGATGCGCACTACATCACCCGCCTGTTCCAGCTGATCATCGAAGACTCCGTCCTGACCCAACAAACCCTGCTGCAGCAGCATCTGAATAAAATTAATCCGCATTCGGCCCGCGTGGCCTTCCTTGGCCCTAAAGGCTCTTATTCGCATCTGGCGGCGCGTCAGTACGCCGCTCGCCATTTTGAGCAGTTTATTGAGAGCGGCTGCGCGAAGTTCGCCGATATTTTTAATCAGGTAGAGACCGGCCAGGCCGATTACGCCGTGGTGCCGATTGAAAACACCAGCTCTGGCGGGATCAACGACGTCTACGATCTGCTGCAGCACACCAGCCTGTCGATCGTTGGCGAGCTGACGATCCCTATCGATCATTGCGTGCTGGTTAGCACCTCGACGGATGCCGATAAAATTCAGACCGTCTACAGCCATCCGCAGCCGTTCCAGCAGTGCAGCCAGTATCTGAGCCGCTACCCGCACTGGAAGATTGAATATACCGAGAGCACCTCGGCGGCAATGGAAAAAGTGGCGCAGGCGAACTCCCCGGCCGTTGCGGCACTGGGCAGCGAAGCGGGTGGCGCCCTGTATAGCCTGCAGGTGCTGGAGCACTGCCAGGCCAACCAGACGCAGAACATCACGCGCTTCCTCGTCCTGGCGCGCAAAGCGGTGAACGTCTCCGATCAGGTTCCGGCCAAGACCACGCTGTTAATGGCGACCGGTCAGCAGGCGGGCGCCCTGGTGGAAGCCCTGCTGGTGCTGCGCAACCACAATCTGATCATGACCAAACTGGAATCTCGCCCGATCCACGGCAATCCCTGGGAAGAGATGTTTTATCTCGATATTCAGGCCAACCTGGACTCGCTGCCCATGCGCAAGGCATTAAAGGAGCTGGCGGAAATCACCCGCTCCATGAAGGTCCTCGGTTGCTACCCCAGCGAAAACGTGGTGCCAGTGGATCCGGTTTAACGTTCGCGGAACGGTAATTTCTTCATCCCTGCCACCGCAACCGGCAGGGTGAAGATGGTGCCTGACAGCGGGTACTTCGCCAGCTCATCGTCCTCCATGTTTTCCCGGGTTGTGGTGATATAGAGCGTTTTCATATCCGCCCCACCGAAGCAGACCATTGTCGGACAACGAACCGGCATCGGGTAAGTCTCCAGCTCCTCGCCCTGCGGCGAGAAACGAGCAATCCGCCAGCCGTCAAACATCGCGCTCCAGTAACAGCCCTCCACATCGATCGCCGCCCCGTCAGGGATGCCTTCGCCCGGCTGGAAACGGCGAAACACCTCGCGTCGTCCAGGCTCACCCTGTTCATCCAGCGGCGTACGGTAGATCACGGCGTTCGGCGTATCAGAGGTATACATCCAGCGCTGGTCGGCGCTAAACGCCAGACCGTTGGCGCCATGGATATCACACTGGATCACTTTCGGCTTCAGGTCATTATCGACTCGCATCAGCAGCGCGCCGTTGTAATCCCCCGGCCCCCAGAAGGTGCCGGCATAAAAACGCCCCTCGCGATCGGTCCCACCATCGTTAAACCGCGCCAGCTCCGGATTGCTCGGATTATCACAGACTTTCCGCCGCAGCAGGCCGTGGGCGTCGGTCAGCCAGATGCCACTGCGTAATGCAACGATAAATCCGCCCTTCTCACGCAGGGAGAAACAGCCGACCTCCTCCGGAAACTGCAGCACCTGGTGTTCGCCGCTGCGGGTATCGTAGCGGTGGATTTCACACTCCATGATATCGGCCCAGTAGAGGGCCTGTTCAGCCTCGCTCCAGGTCGGGCATTCCGGCAGGTATCCGGTGTAGTCAAACAGCGGTTGTGGTTCAGCCATCGTTGTCATCCCTATAAAAAAAGCCAGCGGTCGCTGGCTTTATTGTATACATCTTTTTCGCTTTACTGCCGATTATCGTTCGCCTGACGCAGCAGCGTGCGGCTCTCGCTCTGGAAACGCTGAGCGTAATCGCCAAACCAATGTTCGACTTTACGGAAGCTGTCGATAAACGCCTGCTTATCGCCCTGCTCCAGCAAGCCAATCGCTTCGCCGAAACGCTGGTAATAGCGCTTAATCAGCGCCAGGTTATTTTCCGATGACATAATAATGTCGGCGTACAGCTGCGGATCCTGGGCAAACAGGCGCCCCACCATCGCCAGCTCCAGCCGGTAAATAGGTGACGAAAGCGCCAGCAGTTGCTCAAGACGCACATTCTCTTCTGCCAGGTGCAGACCATAGGCGAAGGTGGCAAAGTGGCGCAGCGCCTGAATAAACGCCATGTTCTGATCGTGCTCAACGGCGCTGATGCGGTGCAGCCGCGCGCCCCAAACCTGAATTTGTTCGAGGAACCACTGATAGGCCTCCGGCTGGCGGCCATCACAATAGACCACCACCTGCTTCGCCAGGCTGCCGCTGTCCGGACCGAACATCGGGTGCAGGCCAAGAACCGGGCCCTGATGCGCTGCCAGCATCGCCTGCAGCGGCTCCGCTTTCACCGAGGCAAGGTCAACCAGAATGCAATCCGCCGGCAGCGGCGGCAGCCTGCCGATCGTCTCCACGGTGGTGTGAATCGGTACGCTGACGATGACCATGCCGGCATCGGCGACGATATCCGCCGCCCGGGCCCAATCGTCTTTTTCCAGAATACGCACCTGGTAGCCGGACAGCGTTAACATCTTCTCAAACAGACGCCCCATCTGCCCGCCGCCGCCGACGATGACCACCGGCCGCAGATTCGGGTGCAGGGTTTTGAAGCCTTTGTCGTTTTCGCTGGAATAGGATTCCCGCATCACGCGACGCAGAACATCCTCGATCAGATCCGGCGGTACGCCGAGCGCAGCCGCCTCTTCACGCCGGGAGGCAAGCATCGCCGCCTCGCGCTCCGGGACGTAAATCGGCAGACCATACTGGCTCTTCACCTCGCCGACTTCGGCCACCAGTTCCAGACGCTTAGCCAGCAGGCTAAGCAACGCTTTATCCACTTCATCAATTTGATCGCGTAACGCGGTCAGTTCAGCAACCATACTTTCCTCTTACACCAAACGGGCCGCCAGATGGCCGCGGAGATCCTTATCCAGTTCACGCAGCAGCGCATCGGTGGTTTCCCAGCTGATGCAGGCATCCGTCACCGAAACGCCGTATTTCATCGTCTCACGCGGCTGTTCAGAGGACTGATTGCCTTCGTGGATATTACTCTCGATCATCAGGCCGATAATGGAGCGGTTGCCATCTTTGATCTGTGCGACAACGGATTCAGCCACGGCTGGCTGGCGGCGGAAATCTTTATTGGAGTTCCCATGACTGCAATCTACCATCAGCGACGGTTTCAGTCCCGCCTGCGCCATCTCTTTTTCGCATTTCGCCACATCTTCCGGACCGTAGTTCGGCGCCTTACCTCCGCGCAGGATCACATGGCCGTTCGGATTACCCTGCGTTTGCAGCAGGCAGACCTGCCCGGCCTGGTTGATGCCGACGAAACGGTGCGGCATCGCCGCGGCGCGCATGGCGTTGATGGCCGTCGCCAGACTACCGTCGGTACCGTTTTTAAAGCCGACCGGCATCGACAGGCCAGAGGCCATTTCGCGGTGCGTTTGTGATTCCGTGGTACGTGCGCCGATAGCGGACCAGCTGAACAGATCGCCAAGGTATTGCGGGCTGTTCGGATCCAGCGCTTCCGTCGCCAGCGGCAGTCCCATATTGACGAGCTCGACCAGCAGACGACGCGCAATCTTCAGGCCGCCTTCAACATCAAACGAACCATCCATGTGCGGATCGTTAATCAGCCCCTTCCAGCCGACAGTGGTACGGGGTTTTTCAAAGTAGACGCGCATCACCAGGTAGAGGCTATCGCTGACCTCTGCGGCAAGAGCTTTAAATCGACGAGCATATTCAATCGCGGCTTCCGGATCGTGGATCGAGCAAGGGCCGCAAACCACCAGCAGGCGCGGATCGCGGCCGGCGATAATATCGGAGATAGTCTCACGGGCAAGCGCAATCTGCGCTTCCTGTTCAACGCTTAGCGGGAATTCCGCCTTCAGTTGCTCCGGGGTCATTAACACATGTTCGTCGGTAATATGTACGTTATTCAGCGCGTCTTTTTGCATGATTGCGATCCTGTGTAGCTCGTTTGCGATAAAGGGTGCCTCAGCGGGCATGGCGTAACGATACCACACAAAGTAAAGAATTCAATCCATATTCCGTAAATTTTAATTTACACCAACAAATTAATTGCCACTTAACTCGACAAAATATGTACAAAAATGTTTACAAAGCCAAAATTCACAGCAAACTTGCGCGCTATCGCGATCGCGATTACGAAAAATCCTGGTGAGATTTGTCCCAAAGCAAAGGGCGCATGTAATGACGGGTTTTG
Source organism: Klebsiella sp. w6 (assembly GCF_033100215.1). NCBI lineage: Bacteria > Pseudomonadati > Pseudomonadota > Gammaproteobacteria > Enterobacterales > Enterobacteriaceae > Klebsiella > Klebsiella sp. w6. The sequence goes on along the minus strand of NZ_CP136907.1, from coordinate 1,191,885 downwards.
TTAACAGTGGTATTCTGCGCCGGGCATCGGCAGCGGCTTTTCCCGCGCTATGGCGAATTTGACGGAAGCGTTAATGACAGTATTACACCGTCTTTTATTGACTGTATTTTTTCTCATCGCGGTATCTCCTGTTTTTGCTGCCGGACCTTCAGAACATGTTCGCGCTATTGTTTCCGGGATCGTGACCTACACTCGTTGGCCGGCATTAACAGGGGCGCCGAAGCTGTGCATTTTTGCCTCATCACGCTTCACCCATAGCCTGGCTCATGAAGATCCGGATGCCTTGCCCTATCAACCGGTGATAGTACGTAATAGTGAAGAAGCGTTAAAAACAACCTGCGATGGTTTTTATTTTGGCAGCGAATCGCCGACCCAACAGTCGGAATTAACTCGCCGCTATGGCCCGAAGCCGCTTTTACTCATCGCAGAACAAAATACGGATTGCTCCATTGGTAGCGCGTTTTGCCTGATCATCAACGACGACAGGGTCCGCTTCTCCGTTAATCTGGACGTTCTGACGCACAGCGGGGTCCGGGTTAACCCGGACGTCCTGATGCTTGCCCGGAAAAAACCACATGAATAAGGACTTTTCACAGACCGCGCGCCCGACATTTAAACGCGCGCTTCGTCGAATTAGCGTGATAAGCGTGGTGATCTCCATGACGCTGGTCTGGCTGCTGCTAAGCACAGCCTCAATCTTCACGCTCAAGCAGTATGCGCAGAAAAATCTAGAGCTCACTGCCGCGACCATGGGTCGCAGCCTCGAAGCCGCCCTGGTGTTTGGCGATAGCGCGGCGGCGGAGGAGACCCTTGCTTCGCTGGGGAAGCAAGGGCAGATTTCCCAGGCGATTGTACTCAACGGCCAGAAGCAGCACTTCGCCGCATGGCGCCATGAACCGCTGGCCAACAAAGAACAAGTGAGCGGCCTTATCAGTCAATGGCTGTTTCCGGAGCCCACGGTGCAGCCCATCTGGCACCAGGGCAAACAAATCGGCGAGCTGCGACTGACCGCGCTTGATGAACTGATCAGCCACTTTCTCGGTATCTCGATTCTGGTACTGACCGGCAGCATTCTGCTCGCCTCGTTCATCGCCCTGCTGCTGACCCACTCCCTGCACCGGGGGATCGTCACCGCCCTGCAGAGCATCACCGAGGTTGTGCACGATATTCGTGAAAACCGTCATTTCTCACGTCGGGTGCCCGAGGAGCGTATTGAGGAATTCCATCTTTTCGCCCAGGACTTTAACAGCCTGCTGGGGGAGATGGAGGACTGGCAGCGCCAGCTGCAGGCCAAGAATGCCCAGCTGTTGCGTAGCTCGCTTCATGACCCGCTGACCGGCCTGGCTAACCGCGCCGCCTTTCGCAACGCGCTCGCCGAACTGATGAAGAACGAGGTGGATCACCAGACCTCGGCATTACTGTTTCTTGACGGCGATAACTTCAAGCTGATCAATGACAACTGGGGGCACGCGGCAGGCGATAAAGTGCTGACGGAGGTCGCCAGCCGCCTGATGGCCTTCGCCGGAAAACGCCATCTGGCATGGCGTCTCGGCGGCGATGAGTTTGCCGTTCTGCTGCGTGAGGTGCGCTCGGAAGCCGAAGTGCAGGCTCTGTGCCAGGCGCTGTCGGAACAATTTCTTCCGCCATTCAACCTGCACAATGGCCATAGCGCCACGCTCTCGCTGAGCGTCGGTTATGCCCTGGCGTGGGAGCACGCCACCGCGGAATCACTGCAAGAACTTGCCGATCAGAATATGTATCGCATGAAAAACCAACGTATCCAGCAGACGCTGAAATAATAAAGGACTCATTATGCTCAGAAAATATTTCGTCCCCGCCCTGATGGCGGCGGCGCTTTTGACAGGTTGCCAGGCTCCTCAGGGAAAATTTACCCCCGAGCAGGTGGCGGCGATGAAATCTTACGGCTTCACTGAAAGCAATGGCGATTGGTCCCTGGGCTTATCCGATAGCATCCTGTTTGACAAGAATGACTACCGACTACGTCCCGACAGCCGCCAGCAGATCACCACGATGGCCTCGCGGCTGGCGGCGACCGGGATCACCCATAGCCGCCTTGAAGGCCACACCGATAATTACGGTGAGGATAGCTATAACGAAGCCCTGTCGCTTAAGCGCGCCAATAGCGTAGCCGATGCCTGGGCGGAAGGCGCCCATGTCCCGCGCAGTCATTTAGTCACCCGCGGCCTTGGCAAGAAATACCCGATCGCCAGCAACGACACGGCGGCCGGGCGCGCTGAAAACCGCCGGGTCACGGTGGTCATCAGCACGCCGTAAGCCTTCGCTTAATCGCTGGACTTCGCCATCCTCATTGCCGTTGCCGCGCGCCAGCGCAGGTAGTCAACGGCAATGAACAGCACCAGACTTGCCCCCATCAATGGCATGGCCAGACCCAGGGCTAACGCTATCCCCAGTACCAGCCCACGGGCAGGCCAGGCGAGCGACAGCCATGCCTGCAGCAGCGAATGCGCCGGATCCCAGACCGCCTGAGGCGGACGGCGGATCCACCACAGCCGGTAGCCCACGCCGATGGTGACGCACAGCGCGCAGCCGAACCCTACCAGCAGCAACTGATTCACCAGACCAAAGAGGACCCCCATGTGGAAATCGACGCCCCAGCGGGTGAGCTTCGCCATCAGCGGGAAGTCGGCGAACCGGGTGCGATCCACCACCTGCATCGTGGCGCCATCGATCGCCACCGCGTCCACCTGCGTCGGCCAGCGGCGGTCGATCTCATTTACCGTCCAGGCTCGTTCCTTCGAAACCGGCGGACGGATCTCCAGCCGGCTGGCGTTCAGCCCCGCCTGACGGGCCACCGCCAGTACCAGGTCAAACTGCGCTGGCTGCAGCACTGACTGATGCTGCATGGCCATCCCGTCCATATGATGCCCGGCGTGGGGATCGTGCGCCATCGGCGCCTCACCGTGCAGCAGGGTATTCACCTGCGGCGTCCACCAGCCGAAAGCCGCCCGCATTTTATCCACATTACCGCCAGCCCATTGCGACCAGGTCAGGCCGGTGGCGGAGAAGAGCAGCATGCCCAGCAGTAAGCCCCAGCCCAGCGTCACGTGCAACCGACGATGATTCTGCAGGACGTTATTGATCCGCCGTTTTGGACGTGTCATCGCCCACAGGGCAATGCCACCCAGCGCGGCAACCCACATCCATGAGGCAGCCAGTTCGCTGTATAACCTCCCGCTGTCGCCCAGCAGTAGCGAACGATGCGCATAATCAATCCACTGGCGCAGCGGCAGGATGCCGCTGGTACCGTAGACCGTCATATCGCCCTTCACCCGTAGCGAGATCGGATCGACGAAAATGGCCCGGGATTCTGACTCGCCCAGGCTCGGGTCAACAAACATAATCCGGGTGGTCTCCCCCATCGCGGGGGCCGGCCGCACCGCCAGCAGCCGCAGATTACCCTGGGTCGCTTCTTCCGCCACTGCAATCTGGGCGCTGAGCGGCTGCGGGGTCCCGTCGGCAAGGCCATGCAGCGCGTCGTGATAGAGCCAGTTTTCCAGCTGCGGCGTCGCCACGTACAGCGTGCCGGTCAGGGCAGCGACAAAGATAAACGGTCCGATAAACAGTCCGATGTAGAAATGGAGGCGACGCAGCAGGTTTAACCATGCCGCGCGCGAGGTGCAGGTTGTCATACTCTTCCTTTTTTAAAGCAAAAGAGGTTATTGCGCCGTGCGCAGATTGATTTTTATTAAAGGGAAAAAGCAGACAGCCGCGGCGGGGCGCGGGTTTCAGGGTAGAGCCAGGGGAAGTAGTGCCAGTGTTTTAATACCGGGCGAGAAGCCGGCAGGCGAATACGCCGCAGGAGCATGGCGACGAACAGCGCCAGCGCGAAAAGCAGCCCCGGGACATGGGCTAACAGCACGCAATAGCCACACGCTTCGGCATGGTCCAGCGGCAGTTCGTGTCCGGTATGCGTGGCGCCGTCTGTGCTATGCATCATCGCCATCTCGTGCTCGGGCATTTGCGCCATGCTCGCGGACGAGCTGTCCATCATCATGGCGTGATGCATGCCGGGCATCGCGCTCATGGGGTCTTTTTGCAGGGAGATGGAGATCAGGGGGGCCACGACGATCAACAGGATCGCCAACAGTGCCAGCCAGGCGGCTCGCCGTTTAGGTGTCGTTTGCTGGAAACTGTTGCTGACCACCGCCCCTCCGAATAGAGGGCGTATTGTAAATGATTTACATCACGATGGTTACAACAAAGATAAAAAAAGGGCCAGCCATCTGGCCAGCCCTTCTGTCAGGATGTCGCGAAAGCGAATCTTAGTTAAGACGCTCTTTGATACGAGCAGACTTACCAGTACGCTCACGCAGGTAGTACAGTTTAGCTTTACGTACAGCACCACGACGTTTAACAGCAATGCTGTCAACTACCGGAGAGTGAGTCTGGAAGACACGCTCAACGCCTTCGCCGTTGGAAATTTTGCGAACAGTGAATGCAGAGTGCAGACCGCGGTTACGAATAGCGATAACCACGCCCTCGAATGCCTGCAGACGTTTTTTGGAACCTTCAACAACCCATACTTTCACTTCCACGGTATCACCCGGACGGAAGGAAGGTACGTCCTGCTTCATCTGTTCTTGTTCAAGTTGCTTAATAATGTTGCTCATAATTTAATCTCTTATCCTGGGTAAACTGATATTGGGGGCTCACGCCTGCCCATCATGTTTATGCTGCTGTTGCGCGTGTTCGCTTTTGAACTGCGCCAGCAACTTTGCTTGCTCTTCAGTCAGAGCCAGGTTTTCCAGAAGTTCAGGTCTTCTAAGCCAGGTGCGGCCCAGCGACTGCTTCAGACGCCAGCGACGTATCTCAGCATGGTTTCCCGACAGCAATACTGGCGGTACTTCCATCTCTTCTAACACTTCAGGACGGGTATAGTGCGGGCAATCCAGCAACCCATCAGCAAAGGAATCTTCCGTTGCCGAAGCTTCATGGCCCAGTACTCCCGGAATGAACCGGGAAACGGAGTCAATCAGCGTCATTGCCGGTAACTCACCACCGCTGAGAACGTAATCGCCGATTGACCATTCTTCGTCAATTTCGGTTTGGATTACGCGCTCGTCTATCCCTTCGTAGCGACCGCACACCAGAATCAGTTTCTGATTCGTTGCCAGTTCGCTGACGCCCGCTTGATCAAGCTTGCGTCCCTGAGGTGACAGATAAATCACCTTCGCGCCTTCACCTGCCGCGGCTTTTGCTGCATGAATAGCATCCCGTAAAGGTTGCACCATCATTAGCATCCCCGGTCCGCCGCCGTAAGGACGATCGTCCACGGTACGGTGCCGGTCATGAGCGAAGTCGCGAGGACTCCAGCTTTCGATGCTCAGCAGGCCATTTTTTACTGCCCGGCCAGTTACCCCGTAATCGGTAATTGCGCGGAACATTTCAGGAAACAGGCTAATTATGCCAATCCACATAGCGCCGTCTTTTACCGTTTATCCGGAGAATTTAAAAACCAGGATCCCAATCTACTTCGATAGTACGCGTAGTGAGATCGACTTTCTTGATAACCTGCCCATCGAGGAACGGAACCAACCGCTCCTTGATGCCAAATGCATCTTTCAGGTTTGCCTTGATGACGAGTACGTCATTAGACCCGGTTTCCATCATATCAATGACTTTACCGAGGCTATAGCCTTCCGTTGTCACTACCTGGCAGCCCATCAGGTCTTTCCAGTAGTAGTCACCCTCTTCCAGCTCCGGCAACTGCGATGAATCCACGATAATTTCGCAATTAGTCAGTAGATTCGCGGCATCACGATCGTCAACGCCTTTCAGCTTGATGATGATGTCCTGATTGTGGTGGCGCCAGCCTTCCAGCTCAACAACCTGCCACTGACCCGCCTTCTGGATTAACCAGGGCTGATAGTCAAAAATGCTTTCGGCGTCTTCGGTGGAGGAAAACACTCTGAGCCAACCACGGATACCGTAGGAAGAACCCATTTTCCCCAATACGATCGGATCAACAGGTGCTTGTGCGGTGTGTTGCTTGCTCATCATGACCACCGTGACAGATTAAGCTGCTTTGTTAGCGGCTTTGATCAGCGCGGCAACGCGATCGGAAACAGTAGCGCCCAGGCCAACCCAGTGAGCGATACGATCCAGATCCAGGCGAGTTTCTTCTTCCGCGCCGCTAGCGATCGGGTTGAAGAAACCAACGCGCTCGATGAAGCGACCGTTGCGTGCATTACGGCTGTCGGTGACAACAACCTGGTAGAACGGACGCTTTTTAGCGCCGTGACGTGCTAAACGAATAGTTACCATAACATCCTCTTGTGTGAATAAAACAACCGGGCCCCATCGAGGAACGGAGCCCGGTGTCATATTAAAAGCCCGAAAATTTTACTGATTTCTGGGGAAAATGCAATCAGCATCTTGGTACTGAGCATTAAACAAGGGATAGAAGGCGTATATCGGTGCAGCTAGTTTAGTTCCGGCGTGCGCGCAGAAAGCGGAGCGTACACGTAGTACGTGAGCATTTCGAGCACACCCCGGAGCTAAAATGGCAAACAAGATAGCCTTATACCCTTGTTTTTAGCGGCCCGGGAAGCCTGGCGGCATCATCCCTTTCATCCCACGCATCATCTTCATCATGCCGCCTTTCGACTTCATCTTCTTCATCATGCGCTGCATGTCGTCGAACTGCTTGAGCAGACGGTTCACATCCTGCACCTGCATCCCGCAGCCGGCGGCGATACGGCGCTTACGTGAACCTTTGATGATTTCCGGTTTGGCGCGCTCTTTCAGGGTCATCGAGTTGATGATGGCTTCCATACGCACCAGCACTTTGTCGTCCATCTGCGCTTTCACGTTGTCCGGGATCTGGCCCATACCCGGCAGCTTGCCCATCAGGCTGGCCATACCGCCCATGTTTTTCATCTGACGCAGCTGCTCAAGGAAGTCGGTCAGATCGAAACCGTCACCTTTCTTCAGTTTGGAGGCCAGCTTCTCGGCCTGCGCGCGGTCAACTTTGCTCTCGATATCTTCGATCAGCGACAGCACGTCGCCCATGCCGAGGATACGGGAAGCGACGCGGTCCGGATGGAACGGCTCCAGCGCTTCGGTTTTCTCGCCGACGCCGAGGAATTTAATCGGCTTGCCGGTGATATGGCGAATCGACAGCGCCGCGCCGCCGCGGGCGTCGCCGTCCACTTTGGTCAGCACCACGCCGGTCAGCGGCAGCGCTTCGTTAAAGGCCTTCGCGGTATTCGCCGCATCCTGGCCGGTCATCGCATCGACGACAAACAGGGTTTCAACCGGATTAATGGCGGCGTGGACGTGCTTGATTTCGTCCATCATCGCTTCGTCAACGTGCAGACGACCGGCGGTATCCACCAGCAGCACGTCGTAGAATTTGAGTTTCGCTTCTTTCAGCGCCGCATTGACGATATCCACCGGCTTCTGGCCGACGTCAGACGGGAAGAAATCGACGCCGACCTGCTCAGCAAGGGTTTCCAGCTGTTTGATCGCCGCCGGGCGGTAAACGTCCGCGGAAACGACCAGCACTTTCTTCTTGTGCTTCTCGCGCAGGAATTTCCCCAGCTTACCGACGCTGGTGGTTTTACCGGCACCTTGCAGGCCCGCCATCAGCACCACGGCCGGCGGCTGCGCGGCCAGGTCGAGCGTCTGGTTCTCTTCGCCCATCGCCGCCACCAGCTCGTTGCGGACGATTTTGACGAACTCCTGACCCGGGGTCAGGCTTTTATTGACTTCATGGCCGACCGCGCTCTCTTTCACGCGGCTGATGAAATCACGAACCACCGGAAGCGCAACGTCCGCTTCCAGCAGCGCCATGCGCACTTCGCGCAGGGTGTCTTTAATATTGTCTTCTGTAAGGCGTCCGCGGCCGCTAATGTTGCGCAGCGTACGCGACAAACGATCGGTTAAATTATCAAACATTGTCTCTCGCCTGAGGTGGAAACGGTCGGTCGCCGCAGCGACACACAAAACGAATGTGGCGGAGTATAACACGACATCAATCTGAATGTGCTGCAACGGTTGGAGCAGAGGCCTGCTGACGTTATACTGCTTCTCTTTCTTATTTAGCCAACAGCCGACACCTATGCCTGTTTTTGCTCTACTCGCCCTTGTCGCCTACTCCGTCAGCCTCGCGCTGATTATCCCCGGCTTGCTGCAAAAAAACAGCAGCTGGCGGCGAATGGCGATTTTATCTGCGACTATCGCGTTGATCTGCCATGCTTTTGCGCTGGAAGCACGGATATTCCCCGGCGGCGAGAGCGGGCAAAACCTCAGCTTACTGAACGTCGGGTCGCTGGTCAGCCTGATGATCTGTACGGTGATGACTATCGTGGCCTCGCGCAATCGCGGCTGGCTGCTGCTGCCTATCGTCTATGCCTTCGCACTGATCAATCTGGCCTTCGCCACTTTCGTGCCTAACGAATATATCACCCACCTGGAAACCACCCCGGGGATGCTGGTGCATATCGGCCTGTCGCTCTTCTCGTACGCCACGCTGATCATCGCCGCGCTGTATGCGCTGCAGCTGGCGTGGATCGACTACCAGTTAAAGAATAAAAAGCTGGCCTTCAGCAGCGAAATGCCGCCGCTGATGAGCATCGAGCGCAAAATGTTCCACATCACCCAGGTCGGCGTGGTGCTGCTGACTCTGACGCTGTGCAGCGGCCTGTTCTATATGCACAATCTGTTCAGCAGCGAAAACATTGATAAAGCGGTGCTGTCGATTATTGCGTGGTTCGTCTATATCGTTCTGCTGTGGGGCCACTATCATGAAGGGTGGCGCGGACGTCGCGTGGTCTGGTTCAGCGTCGCTGGCGCCGGTCTGCTGACGCTGGCCTATTTTGGTAGCCGCGTGCTGCAGCAGTTCGTGAGCTAAGTCTTTTAAGGAATCCTACGTGGAACATATCTCCACCACCACGCTGATCATAACGCTGATCGTCATGGTGATTATCTCTGCCTATTTCTCCGGCTCCGAAACCGGCATGATGACGCTGAACCGCTATCGGCTGCGTCATATGGCGAAACAAGGCAACCGCCCCGCCAAGCGCGTGGAGAAGCTGCTGCGCAAGCCGGACCGCCTGATTAGCCTCGTGCTCATCGGCAATAACCTCGTCAACATTCTCGCCTCGGCGCTGGGCACCATCGTCGGCATGCGCCTGTACGGCGACGCCGGCGTCGCGATCGCCACTGGCGTGCTCACCTTTGTGGTACTGGTATTTGCCGAGGTGCTGCCGAAGACCATCGCCGCGCTCTATCCGGAAAAGGTCGCCTACCCCAGCAGCTTCCTGCTGGCGCCCCTGCAGGTGCTGATGATGCCGCTGGTGTGGCTGCTGAATACCATCACCCGCATGCTGATGCGCATGATGGGCATCCGCACCGATACCGTCATCAGCAGCGCTTTGAGCAAAGATGAACTGCGCACGATTGTGAATGAATCCCGTTCACAAATCTCCCGGCGCAACCAGGATATGCTGCTGTCGGTCCTGGATCTGGAAAAAGTCAGCGTTAACGACATCATGGTGCCGCGCAATGAGATTGTCGGCATCGACATCAATGATGACTGGAAATCTATCGTCCGCCAGCTGACCCACTCGCCGCATGGCCGCATCGTGCTCTACCGCGATTCACTGGACGATGCCATCAGCATGCTGCGCGTTCGCGAAGCCTACCGTCTGATGACGGAGAAGAAAGAGTTCACAAAAGAGATCATGCTGCGGGCGGCAGATGAGATCTACTTTGTTCCGGAAGGGACGCCGCTCAGCACCCAGTTGGTGAAATTTCAGCGCAATAAAAAGAAAGTCGGTCTGGTGGTCGATGAATACGGCGATATTCAGGGGCTGGTCACCGTCGAAGATATTCTTGAAGAGATTGTCGGCGACTTCACCACCTCCATGTCACCCACCCTGGCGGAGGAAGTGACCCCGCTTAACGACGGCACGGTGATTATCGACGGCAGCGCCAACGTTCGCGAAATCAACAAAGCGTTTAACTGGCACCTGCCGGAAGATGAAGCGCGCACCGTCAACGGTATCATCCTCGAAGCGCTGGAAGAGATCCCGGTCCCGGGCACCCGCGTGCGCATTGAGCAGTACGATATAGATATCCTCGACGTGCAGGACAACATGATCAAACAGGTGAAAGTGATGCCGGTGAAATCATTACGCGAGAGCGTCGCGGAGTAGCGCGAGCGAAGGAATTAACATCACGGTGGGCTGCGGCCCGCCGTTTTTTTATCTCGCGCCGGGAGCGGTGGCATAAAAAAACGGCCGCCCGCGGGCAGCCGTTGAGCAATGCAGCAGACGTTATTTCGCTTTCGCTACCGTCACCATCGCGGCGCGAATAGTACGGCCGTTCAGGGTATAACCTTTCTGCATCACGGCCAGCACGTTGCCCGCCGCCACGTCTTCAGATTCGACCATCGCAATGGCCTGGTGGACGTTCGGATCCAGCGGAACGTTGGTGTCGGCGATCACTTCCACGCCGAACTTACGCACCACGTCCAGCATGGATTTCAGGGTCAGTTCGATCCCTTCCACCATCGGCGCCAGGTCCGGATTAGCCTTGTCGGCCACTTCCAGCGCGCGGTCCAGGCTGTCGATCACCGGCAGCAGTTCATTGACGAATTTTTCCAGCGCGAATTTGTGCGCTTTCTCGATATCCTGCTCGGTACGGCGACGCAGGTTATCTTCGTCGGCTTTGGCACGCAGCATCACTTCACGTTCACGTTTCTGCGCTTCAGCCAGCTGGGCTTCCAGATTCGCAATTTTTTCATCGCGCGGATCCACCTGCTCAGCCGAAACTTCAGGCTCTACTGCCTCAACGTCGTCGTGCTGCTCCGTGATAATTTCTTCCGGGGCTTGCCCCTCAGGCGTTTTCTGTTCTTTACTACTCATGAATTTCTCCGCGTTTTTTTCGCATTCATCTCGCTAACTTCGCTTATTATGGGGATCAGTTTCCGGGTTTCAAGGGAAGCGGACAGATTGTCACTATTTCATTTAACGCAAGGACATCCAGATCATGAAGAACCATTTCAAGTGTATCGGCATTGTGGGACATCCTCGTCACCCCACCGCCCTGACCACACATGAAATGCTCTGGCGCTGGCTGTGCAGCAAAGGGTATGAAGTGCTGGTTGAACAGCAGATCGCCCATGAACTTCAGCTCAGCAACGTGAAAACCGGCACGCTGGCGGAGATTGGCCAACAGGCCGACCTCGCGGTGGTGGTGGGCGGCGACGGCAATATGCTCGGCGCGGCGCGGACCCTGGCCCGTTACGACATTAACGTCATCGGCATTAACCGCGGCAACCTCGGCTTTCTCACCGACCTTGACCCGGACAACGCCCTGCAGCAGCTCGCCGACGTGCTGGAAGGCCACTACATCGCCGAGAAACGCTTTCTGCTGGAGGCCCAGGTGTGCCAGCAGGATTGCCAGAAACGCATCAGCACCGCCATCAACGAAGTAGTGCTGCACCCCGGCAAAGTGGCGCATATGATTGAGTTCGAAGTCTATATCGACGAAGTCTTTGCGTTCTCTCAGCGCTCTGATGGCCTGATAATCTCCACCCCGACCGGCTCCACCGCTTATTCATTGTCGGCCGGCGGCCCGATCCTCACGCCGTCGCTGGACGCTATCACCCTGGTGCCGATGTTCCCGCACACCCTTTCAGCGCGACCGCTGGTGATCAATGGCGACAGTACTATCCGCCTGCGCTTCTCTCATCGCTGCAGCGATCTGGAGATCAGCTGCGACAGCCAGATTGCCCTGCCGATTCAGGATGGCGAAGACGTTCTCATTCGCCGCTGTGATTATCACCTCAATCTGATTCACCCTAAAGATTACAGCTATTTCAATACATTAAGCACCAAGCTCGGCTGGTCGAAAAAATTGTTCTGATTTACATCGCTGCCTCTTTACTGGATAAAAAACCAGTCTATACTGTACGAAAACACAGTATTGGTTTTTCATACAGGAAGGCAGCTATGTTGGCGCAACTCACCATCAGTAATTTTGCTATCGTTCGTGAACTGGAAATTGATTTCCACAGCGGTATGACCGCCATCACCGGGGAAACCGGCGCCGGGAAATCCATTGCCATCGACGCGCTGGGGCTGTGCCTCGGCGGCAGAGCGGAAGCCGACATGGTGCGTCGCGGCGCCACCCGCGCCGACCTGTGCGCGCGCTTCGCGCTGAAAGATACTCCGGCCGCCCAGCGCTGGCTGGAAGAGAACCAGCTGGAGAGCGGGCGTGAGTGTTTACTTCGTCGGGTGATCAGCGCTGACGGCCGCTCTCGCGGCTTTATCAACGGTACCGCCGTCCCGCTCTCTCAGCTGCGCGAGCTGGGCCAGCTGCTGATCCAAATCCACGGCCAGCATGCGCACCAGCTGTTGACCAAACCCGAACACCAGAAAACGCTGCTCGACGGCTATACCGGTGAGTATGCGCTCACTCAGCGCATGGCCGAGCATTACCGCCAGTGGCACCAGAGTTGCCGCGAGCTGGCCCTGCACCAGCAGCAGAGCCAGGAGCGCGCCGCCCGCGCCGATCTGCTGCAGTACCAGCTTAAAGAGCTGAACGAATTTAACCCGCTGCCGGGAGAATTCGAGCAGATTGACGAAGAGTACAAGCGTCTGGCCAACAGCGGCCAGCTGCTCAGCACCTGCCAGCACGCCCTGACGGTACTGGCGGACGGCGAAGAGGCCAATCTGCAGAGCCTGCTTTATACCGCGAAGCAGCTGGTCAGCGAGCTGGTGGGTATGGACAGCAAGCTTTCCGGCGTGCTGGATATGCTGGAAGAGGCGGCCATTCAGCTCAGCGAGGCCAGCGACGAGCTGCGCCACTATCACGACCGTCTGGATCTCGATCCGAACCGTCTGTTCGAACTTGAGCAGCGGATTTCCCGGCAAATCGCGCTGGCGCGTAAACACCAGGTAATGCCGGAAGAGCTGCCGGCGGTTTATCAGGCGATGCTGGAAGAGCAGCGTCTGCTGGACGATAGCGCCGGCTCGCTGGAATCCCTCAGCCAGCAGGTGGTCGAACATCATCAGCTGGCGCTGGAGACCGCGCGTCAGCTGCACGCCCTGCGCCAGGCCAGCGCCGACGAGCTGACCCAGCTTATCACCGAGAGTATGCACTCACTTTCGATGCCGCACGGGATCTTCGCGATTGAGGTCGCTTTCGATGAACGCCATCTCACCGCCGACGGCGCCGATCATATTGAGTTCCGCGTCACCACTAACCCCGGTCAGCCGCTGCAGCCGATCGCCAAAGTTGCCTCCGGCGGCGAACTGTCGCGTATTGCGCTGGCGATTCAGGTGATCACCGCGCGTAAAATGGAAACCCCGGCGCTGATCTTCGACGAAGTGGACGTCGGCATCAGCGGCCCGACCGCCGCCGTGGTCGGCAAGCTGCTGCGTCAGCTGGGCGAGTCCACGCAGGTGATGTGTGTGACCCACCTGCCGCAGGTTGCGGGCTGCGGCCACCATCATTTCTTTGTCTGCAAAGAGACCGATGGCGAGATGACCGAAACCCATATGCAGCCGCTGGATAAGCGCGCTCGTCTGCAGGAGCTGGCTCGCCTGCTGGGCGGCAGCGAGGTCACGCGCAACACCCTGGCGAACGCGAAAGAGTTGCTTGCGGCGTAAACTTTTTGATTTTCACAGGGTCATAGTGAACAGCAAATTGCCTGCTGACCTGCAGCCGGAGGTTTCCATCGGCGCGAAGGTCTATTATTATCGGCATATTACAGATGAGCCACGTACTGCTCGGGCCCAAAAAGGAATCAAATCACTATGCGCTGTAAAACGCTGACTGCTGCCGCAGCGGTTCTTCTTATGTTGACCGCAGGCTGTTCCACTCTGGAACGAGTGGTTTACCGTCCTGACATCAACCAGGGTAACTATCTGGCACCTAACGATGTAGCGAAAATTCGTGTCGGTATGACGCAACAGCAGGTTGCTTATGCTCTCGGAACGCCAATGATGTCGGATCCGTTCGGCACCAACACCTGGTTCTATGTATTCCGTCAGGAGCCGGGCCACGAGAAAGTGACTCAGCAGACCCTGACCCTGACGTTCAACAGCGGCGGCGTGTTAACTAACATTGATAACAAGCCCGCGCTGACCAGTCAGTAAGGCCCGGAAAAGCAAAAAGCGCTCAGTGAGCGCTTTTTTTATGGCTGATAGCCGGTCTGCTGCTGTGGGTTACTTCGCAGCGCTTTTCTCTGCCCGCTGGCGACGCAGCTCTTTCGGGTCTGCGATCAGCGGGCGATAGATTTCGACCCGGTCGCCGTCGTGAACTTCGTCATGCAGCTTAACCGGACGACTGTAGATACCCAGCTTGTTCTTCGCCAGATCGATATCATCACGCAAGGCCAATAGCCCGCTGGCGATAATCGCCTGCTCGACCGTCGCTCCCTCGTCCAGGGTGACTCGCTGCAAATACTGCTTTTCAGGCAGCGCATAAGCGACCTCAACACGAATATTAGCTGGCACTGTAGACCTCTTTGGCGCGCGAAGTGAACGCCTGCACCATGTTGGCGGCCAGTTCCTTGAAGACCCGACCAAAGGCCATCTCAATCAGCTTATTGGTAAATTCAAAATCGAGATGGAATTCGATTTTGCACGCCTCGGGGCTCAGCGGAATAAACTTCCAGCCGCCAATCAGCTTCTTGAACGGGCCATCCACCAGGCTCATCAAAATGCTCTGGTTGCTGGTCAGTGTATTCCGGGTCGTGAAGGTCTTACTGATGCCGGCTTTGGACACATCAACCGCCGCCGTCATTTGCGTCGGCCCGAATTCCAGCACGCGGCTACCGGTGCAGCCTGGCAGAAAATCAGGATAGGACTTCACATCGTTTACCAGTTGATACATCTGTTCCGCGCTGAAAGGCACCAGCGCAGTACGGCTAATCTGAGGCATAGCAGGTTCCACATTTAAACACAGTGCAAATAATATCATTTATCTGCTGCTAAAAAAAACGCTGTGCCGCAACTCGTGCTAAGATGCGCAGTACACCTCGCAGGATGCGATCGAGGTAACTGTGTATAAGACGATGACTTCAGGACATTATGACTAAGAAAAAAGCCCACAAACCTGGATCAGCCACCATTGCGCTGAATAAACGCGCCCGTCACGAATACTTTATCGAAGATGAATACGAGGCTGGTCTCGCCCTGCAGGGCTGGGAAGTCAAATCCCTGCGTGCAGGCAAAGCCAACATCGGCGATAGTTATGTCATCCTGAAGGATGGCGAAGCCTTCCTGTTCGGCGCCAACTTTACGCCCATGGCCGTGGCTTCCACCCACTATGTGTGCGACCCGACGCGCACTCGTAAGCTGCTGCTTAACCAGCGCGAACTCGACACGCTGTACGGCCGCATTAACCGCGAAGGTTATACCGTTGTCGCCCTGTCGCTGTACTGGAAGAACGCCTGGTGCAAAGTGAAAATCGGCGTCGCCAAAGGTAAGAAACAGCACGACAAGCGTACCGACCTGAAGGATCGTGAATGGGCGCTGGATAAGGCGCGGATTATGAAGCACGCCGGACGCTAACCCCCTCCCCTGAGGGCCAGCTCTCGCTGGCCCTTACGCTATATCCTTGTTGATGCTGCTTTTTCATCCACCCCGTTGAAACAATCCTGCGTAATGGGGCTGGTAACGACATTCACAAATCTGTTATACTTGACCTACACATTGGGGCTGATTCTGGATTCGACGGGATTTGCGAAACCCAAGGTGCATGCCGAGGGGCGGTTGGCCTCGTAAAAAGCCGCAAAAAATAGTCGCAAACGACGAAAACTACGCTTTAGCAGCTTAATAACCTGCTCTGAGCCCTCTCTCCCTAGCTTCCGCTCTTAAGACGGGGATCAAAGAGAGGTCAAACCCAAAAGAGATCGCGTGGATGCCCTGCCTGGGGTTGAAGCGTTAAATCTAATCAGGCTAGTTTGTTAGTGGCGTGTCTGTCCGCAGCTGGCAAGCGAATGTAAAGACTGACTAAGCATGTAGTGCCGAGGATGTAGGAATTTCGGACGCGGGTTCAACTCCCGCCAGCTCCACCAAAATTCTCCATCGGTGATTACCAGAGTCATCCGATGAAGTCCTGAAAGCCCGCACGGCGCAAGCCCTGCGGGCTTTTTTGTGCCTTGAATTTATCCCGCGAAGTCCGAAGAGAACTCATTAAATCCGAACCTTTTAGGCCCATTGATAGGCCCAACGAAAAGCTCTGTTGTTTTCGCGCTACCAATTACCCGCCAACCCCCCCTCTCAGAATTAGACCTCCCACGACACTCGCACAACCCTTTCACCTCCGGCCGCGTCCGCGGCCGGAGGGATAGATTTACTCCCTGTCAGAATACGCGTCCAGCATGGCAAGGACCGCCCGACGCGCCGCATCGTCTGCAATATTGTCAGGCAGCGCATCAGCCCGCAGAGTGACATAAGCGTCAGCAGCCCTTCGAATGGCAATCCCGACGGAGTGACGATCGTGCGTTGCCAGGGTGGAAGTCAGCAGGCCATCGGGATCAATGCCAAGGGCTTCTATTCGGCGAACGCCGCGTTGCGGTAGATTGGCGCGACGGAACAGCATCGGTCCCAGCACTTGTTCCCGGAAGAAGGACAGCATCCCCAGCGCTTCGAAGAGTTCGCCCCTGCCCAGTTTAACCACGGCATAATGCAGCCAGATCCAGGCTCGGGACTCAAACCACTCCGGCGTCATGTTCGGCCAGTGCGCGCTAAATTTTGCCAGCTGTCGCTCGAGAGCATCATTATCACGGGTAAATAGCACGGCAGGCTCCTCAACGCGCTGAGTGAGCATGTCCAGGGTGATAAATTTCATATCGACATGCAGAAGTTGCGGGCCAAACAGGCAGATCAGCAGGCGAGGCTCACCGACGTGTTCCCCGGTGAAAGCATGCAGCAGATGGCCGAGCGTTCCGGCGAACGCCATACGCTTAGCCATGATTTCGTCATAATAGAGAGGGTCGACCACCACCACAAAATCCAGATCGGAGTATTGATCAAACCCGCCATGGATAAACGAGCCGCCAGCGAGAAGGGCGTGGATCCGCGAATCAGACTGTAATTTAAGCTTCAGTTGCTCTGCAAAACTTCTGTGTAAATCGGGTAGCGTATTAAGCATACTTTTTCCTGTTCACAAAAAAGACAAAGCATTACAGAATATCCAGCGATTCATCAGCAGACCAGATATTTCTGCTGGAACCCTCCCCTCCCTGGCGGGGCTCCCGACGCGCTATATCGGAAGCAATACCTCCCTCAAACCACCTCGCTCATCCACTCAGCAAACGCCCGTACAGCGGGAGAGAGAAAGCGCTGGTGCGGATAGAGCAATGTGACGGGTACCGGGGGCGGCTGCCAGTCCGTCAGCACTTCCACCAGTCTCCCCTCCTGCAGGTGGTCAGCAACGATATTCTCCGCCAGCTGCGCCAGCCCGAAGCCCGCCAGGCACATTTTTATATAGAGCCCCGTTTCATTCACCGCGGCGTTGCCGCTGACGGGTACAGAAAAGGTCTCCCCGTGGCGAACGAAGCGGAACTCATCGGCCCGCCTCGCCTGGCCGGAGAAATAATGCACAGCCCGGTGCTGAGAGAGCGCCTCCGGTGACGACGGCACGCCATATTCCCTGAGATAGTCCGGCGACGCGCAGGTTACCCAGCGAAAGCGGCCCAGAGGGCGGGCCACCAGGCTGGAGTTGTTCAGCTCTCCCATGCGTATCACGCAGTCGACGCCTTCCTGAATGAGATCGACCTGGCGATCGCTGACGCCGATCATCAGGTAGATATCGGGATAGCGCCGGTAAAAGTCCGGCAGATGCGGCATGACGATGAAATGCGCGATGCCCGCGGGCATATCAACCCGCAGGCGCCCCTGAGGCCGCGCGACAGACTCGCTCAGGGTGGATTCACTATGTTCGATGAGGGCGAGAATTTCCCGGCACTGCGCCAGATACTGCATCCCTTCCGGGGTAAGGCTCACCCGCCTTGTGGTCCGGTTCAGCAGCCGCACCTTCAGGTATTTCTCAAGGTTTTTAATGGTACTGGTGACAGTGGAGGCAGGCAGGGAAAGGGTTTCCGCGGCGCGCACGAAGCTCCCTGCCTCCGCGACGCGCATAAACATCTGCATAGCCTGGATACGATCCACCTTCTTTCTCTCCTGAAGCAAGCAACTTACCGACAGACGGCATGATTATTCGTTAATTATGAATAATGAAAACAATTTACGCACCTTTTTGCGCTTAATAGCCTGGCGTATCGTTGCGCTATGGGTATCGCGTGAGGGGCCCAAAATGGCCACGCCCTCAATAAATATCCAGAGAATCATAACGTTAAATAACACGCATAAAGGAAAAACCATGTCCGTTCAGCCTGTCGAATTAAGTAAGGCCTATCGTTTATTGCAGGTCGGGTCCACCACCATGATTTCCGCAAAATATGATGGCGTCGAAAATGTCATGTCAGCCGCCTGGGTTGGGCTGGCAGGCGAGCGAAAAGTGGTGGCCTATATCGGCCCCCAGGCCTTCACACGTCAGCTGGTGGAAAAGAGCGGCTATTTCGTGGTGCAGATCCCCGTAGTCAGCCAGATGGCAACCGTCCTCTACGCTGGCGGGCGCAGCTATGCCGACGCGCCGGATAAAAATGACTCCATCCCCTTCATTTATCAGCCGGGGTTCGACATCCCCCTCGTGGCAGGCTGCGCGGGCTGGCTGGTGTGCAAAGTGATGCCCTACCCGGACATTCAGCAACAGCACAATCTGTTTATGGGCGATATCGTCGCCGCCTGGAGCGATGATCGGGTATTCCGTAACGGACACTGGATTTTTGATGATGCGCCGGACGAGCTGCGGACCGTTCACTATGTCGCAGGCGGGCAGTTCTATGCCATCGGCAAAGGCAGCAAATTTGATCATGGACCGGGTCAGGACTGATCCTCCCCGGTCATGAAGATCACTGACGAGATGCCTGCCCTGCAGAGCGGCTGATACTCCGGCGCCAGACGCCGGGCGCCTGGCCATACTGGCGCTTGAAGCTGCGGTTGAAGGATTGCTGGGAGTCAAAGCCGAGGGCGATCGCCACGTTGAGGATCGGCTCGTTGCTGTGGGCTAAGCGTTCGACCGACTTTTGCAGCTTTTGCGCCCGAATATATTCTCCGAGGGGCTGCCCGGTATGTTCTTTGAAGATCCGCTGCAGGTGCCACTTCGAATAGCCGGATCGTCGGGCAACGGTGTCAATATCCAGACGGCTATCAAGATGGTTGTCGATCCAGTCGATCAGATCCTGAATGATGGCGCCAGTGTTCATCATGTTACCTCCGCGCAGCCGGTTAAAAGCATCTTTGTCAGTTGCATTTAAAGGTGGCCTGTTTTTACACAAAATGCAAGTTTTATTGTTACATTTAAATCCACGCCGGGATCGCGGTTTTTGTCTCCAGCCAGGACCGCACATAAAGTGCAACAATTATTCTTGCACTTAGTTAAGCGCCTTCCTACAATCGCCGCGATAGTGTATTCGAAATTGTTACAGTTTTGTGGCGATGATCGACACAAATGGCCTTAAGCCAGCCCGGACAAAGGAAGTGGCGCGGCCTCTCACGCTGCGTCTTGCCCGGCGGCTACAATTACCGGAATAAAAATAATGAGCCTGCAAAAAACCTGGGGAAACATTCACCTGACCGCGCTCGGCGCGATGATGCTCTCCTTTCTGCTCGTCGGCTGCGACGACAGCGTCGCGCAAAATGCCGCGCCTCCCGCCCCGACGGTCAGCGCCGCTAAGGTGCTGGTGAAGTCGATCAGTCAGTGGGATAGTTTTAACGGTCGCATTGAAGCAGTGGAGAGCGTTCAGCTTCGCCCCCGTGTCTCGGGATACATTGATAAAGTGAATTACACCGACGGTCAGGAGGTGAAAAAGGGCCAGGTGCTGTTCACCATAGATGACAGAACCTATCGCGCCGCGCTGGAGCAGGCGCAGGCGACGCTGGCGAGAGCCAAAACGCAGGCCAGCCTGGCGCAAAGCGAGGCGAACCGCACCGATAAATTAGTCCATACCAATCTTGTCTCCCGTGAAGAGTGGGAGCAGCGCCGGTCAGCCGCGGTTCAGGCGCAGGCTGATATTCGCGCCGCGCAGGCGGCGGTGGATGCCGCGCAGCTTAACCTCGACTTCACCAAAGTGACCGCCCCTATTGACGGCCGCGCCAGCCGGGCGCTGATCACCAGCGGTAACCTGGTCACCGCGGGCGACACCGCCAGCGTGCTCACCACTCTGGTCTCGCAGAAGACGGTGTACGTCTACTTTGACGTCGACGAGTCAACCTACCTCCACTATCAAAACCTCGCCCGCCGTGGGCAAGGGGCGTCCAGCGATAATCAGGCGCTCCCGGTGGAGATTGGCCTGGTTGGCGAGGAGGGTTACCCCCATCAGGGCAAAGTGGATTTTCTCGATAATCAGTTAACGCCGAGTACCGGCACCATCCGCATGCGCGCGCTGCTGGATAACTCGCAGCGTCTGTTCACACCGGGGCTGTTTGCCCGCGTGCGTCTGCCGGGCAGCGCCGAGTTCCAGGCTACGCTTATCGACGACAAAGCGGTACTGACCGATCAGGATCGGAAATACGTCTATATCGTTGATAAAGATGGTAAAGCGCAGCGACGTGATATTACCCCGGGGCGTCTGGCAGACGGTTTACGCATCGTTCAGAAGGGGTTGAACCCTGGGGATAGCGTCATCGTCGACGGGTTACAAAAAGTGTTTATGCCGGGTATGCCGGTGAATGCCAAAACCGTTGCCATGACCACCAGCGCCGCCCTCAACTGATCCCTAATCAGAGAATCCAACACATGGACTTTTCCCGCTTTTTTATCGACAGGCCGATTTTCGCCGCGGTGCTGTCGATTTTAATTTTTATCACCGGGTTAATCGCTATCCCGCTGCTGCCGGTGAGCGAATATCCGGACGTCGTCCCGCCGAGCGTCCAGGTGCGCGCGGAGTATCCCGGCGCCAACCCGAAAGTGATTGCCGAGACCGTGGCGACGCCGCTGGAGGAAGCGATCAACGGCGTTGAAAACATGATGTACATGAAATCGGTCGCTGGCTCCGACGGCGTGCTGGTCACCACCGTCACCTTCCGCCCGGGTACCGACCCGGATCAGGCGCAGGTTCAGGTGCAGAACCGGGTCGCGCAGGCGGAAGCGCGTCTGCCGGAGGATGTACGCCGTCTGGGCATCACCACCCAGAAACAGTCTCCGACGCTAACCCTGGTGGTGCATCTGTTTTCGCCAAACGGTAAGTACGACTCGCTGTATATGCGCAACTACGCCACGCTGAAAGTGAAGGATGAGCTGGCGCGCCTGCCCGGCGTCGGCCAGATCCAGATTTTTGGCTCCGGTGAATATGCGATGCGCGTCTGGCTGGATCCCAATAAGGTCGCGGCCCGCGGTCTGACAGCCTCGGATGTGGTGACGGCGATGCAGGAGCAAAACGTCCAGGTGTCTGCCGGACAGCTTGGTGCCGAGCCGCTGCCGCAGGAGAGCGATTTCCTGATCTCCATTAACGCCCAGGGCCGTCTGCATACCGAAGAAGAGTTTGGCAATATCATTCTGAAAACGGCGCAGGATGGCTCGCTGGTCCGCCTGCGCGACGTGGCGCGCATCGAGATGGGTTCCGGCAGCTATGCGCTGCGCTCCCAGCTCAACAATAAGGATGCGGTCGGGATCGGTATCTTCCAGTCGCCGGGGGCTAACGCCATCGATCTGTCGAACGCGGTACGCGCCAAAATGGCCGAGCTGGCCACCCGCTTCCCGGAAGATATGAAATGGGCGGCGCCGTACGACCCGACGGTTTTCGTGCGCGACTCCATCCGCGCGGTGGTGCAGACGCTGCTGGAAGCAGTGGTGCTGGTGGTGCTGGTGGTGATCCTGTTCCTGCAGACCTGGCGCGCGTCGATTATCCCATTGATCGCCGTGCCGGTATCGGTGGTGGGTACCTTCAGCATTCTCTATCTGCTGGGCTTCTCGCTGAATACCCTGAGCCTGTTCGGGCTGGTACTGGCTATCGGTATCGTGGTGGACGACGCCATCGTGGTGGTGGAGAACGTTGAGCGTAATATCGAAGAGGGGCTTGCGCCGCTTGCCGCGGCGCATCAGGCGATGCGTGAGGTCTCCGGGCCGATTATCGCCATTGCGCTGGTGCTGTGTGCGGTGTTCGTGCCGATGGCGTTTCTCTCCGGGGTCACCGGCCAGTTCTACAAACAGTTTGCGGTGACCATCGCCATCTCGACGGTGATCTCGGCCATCAACTCGCTGACGCTCTCCCCGGCGCTGGCGGCCCTGCTGTTAAAGCCGCACGGCGCGAAGAAAGACCTCCCTACCCGGCTGATCGATCGTCTGTTTGGCTGGATTTTCCGTCCGTTTAACCGCTTTTTCCTGCGCAGCTCGAACGGCTATCAGGGACTGGTGAGCAAAACCCTCGGACGCCGTGGCGCGGTGTTTGTGGTGTATTTGCTGCTGCTCTGCGCCGCTGGGGTGATGTTTAAAGTCGTCCCCGGCGGGTTTATTCCCACCCAGGATAAGCTGTATCTCATTGGCGGCGTGAAGATGCCGGAAGGTTCGTCGCTGGCGCGCACCGATGCGGTGATCCGCAAAATGAGCGAGATCGGGATGAATACCGAAGGGGTCGATTATGCGGTCGCTTTCCCGGGGCTTAATGCGCTGCAGTTCACCAACACGCCGAATACCGGGACGGTCTTTTTTGGCCTGAAACCGTTCGACCAGCGCAAACACACGGCGGCGGAAATTAACGCGGAGATCAACGCCAAAATCGCGCAAATCCAGCAGGGCTTTGGCTTCTCCATCCTGCCGCCGCCGATTTTAGGACTGGGTCAGGGTTCCGGCTACTCCCTGTACATCCAGGATCGCGGTGGGCTGGGCTATGGCGCGCTGCAAAGCGCGGTGAATGCGATGTCCGGGGCGATTATGCAGACGCCGGGGATGCACTTCCCGATCTCGACTTACCAGGCTAACGTGCCGCAGCTGGACGTGCAGGTCGATCGCGATAAGGCGAAAGCGCAGGGGGTGTCGCTAACCGATCTGTTCGGCACGCTGCAGACCTATCTCGGCTCGTCTTATGTCAATGACTTTAACCAGTTCGGGCGTACCTGGCGCGTGATGGCCCAGGCCGATGGGCCATTCCGCGAGAGCGTGGAAGATATTGCTAATCTGCGCACCCGCAATAATCAGGGCGAAATGGTGCCGATCGGCAGTATGGTGAATATCAGTACCACCTACGGGCCGGATCCGGTGATCCGCTACAACGGTTATCCAGCGGCGGACCTGATTGGCGATGCCGATCCGCGGATCCTCTCTTCTTCGCAGGCGATGACGCATCTGGAGGAGCTGTCGAAGCAGATCCTGCCGAATGGGATGAATATTGAGTGGACGGATCTGAGCTTCCAGCAGGCCACCCAGGGCAACACGGCGCTGATCGTCTTCCCGGTGGCGGTGCTGCTGGCGTTCCTCGTGCTGGCCGCACTGTATGAAAGCTGGACCCTGCCGCTGGCGGTGATCCTTATCGTACCGATGACGATGCTCTCCGCGCTGTTTGGCGTCTGGCTGACCGGGGGCGATAACAACGTCTTCGTGCAGGTGGGTCTGGTGGTCCTGATGGGCCTGGCCTGTAAAAACGCCATTCTGATCGTCGAGTTTGCCCGCGAGCTGGAGATCCAGGGGAAAGGCATCATGGAAGCGGCGCTGGAGGCATGCCGCCTGCGTCTGCGCCCGATCGTGATGACCTCCATCGCTTTTATCGCCGGGACCATTCCGCTGATCCTCGGCCACGGTGCAGGAGCGGAAGTCCGCGGTGTCACCGGGATCACGGTGTTCTCCGGGATGCTGGGCGTAACGCTGTTCGGTCTGTTCCTGACGCCGGTGTTTTACGTGACGCTGCGGAAACTGGTGACCCGCAGGAAGCCGGTCCAGGAGGATCTGCCCGCCTAGCCTGCAGCAGATAACAAAAAACCGCCTTCACAATGAAGGCGGTTTTTTTTCGTCATCAGATAGGAATTAAAGCGCTTTCTTAAAGCGGGCGATCATTTCCGGCACCGGATCGCAGCCGCTGGTATCGGCGTTTTTGACCGCCTCCAGCGCGCTGGCCACGGTGTGACGAGCAAGGACGTTTAGCGAAGCCTGCTCTGCTTCATCGGCAATCGATTTGAAGTACCAACAGGCGTTGGCGCTGACCACGCAGCGAGCCGGAACTTCAGGACGCGACGCCCACAGCTTTTTATCTTCAATAACCGAAAGATAGATATCACGCAGGGTGATCTTGTCCGCCGGGCGGCCAAGATGAATAGAGCCGTTGCGGCCAAGCGTGGAGACGATGATGCCGTCACGAGTAAGCGGAACCATTAGTTTACGGATAAAGCTCGGGTTCGCTTCCAGGCCGTAGGCCAGAATCGCACTCGTCGAACGTTCACCCATCTGCTCCGCCATTGCTACGCTGAGAACCATCTGCAAAGCTGTCGGGAAGCGGTAATCTAACATGGTATTGTCCTGGGTTGCGGTGAATCTTGTTCTTTTTGGCACCGCAGAGGTGAATAATCAATGAACAACAATATAACAAATACGGGAATTTTTTTGAAGCAATCTGCGGTTAGCCTGCGAAGTAAATTTTCTGATTTCGTCGGCAAAGGCAGGCTGAGAAAACGCGCCCTTCCGTACCGGTTTTCCTGAACGGCAATCGCCTCACCGCTCCCCAGTGGCTGCCCCGTGTTATAGAAATCCGCTGCCATAACGGCAGCGGATCCTGCGGGGTGTTAGGCCGTTAATTCCAGCTCGGTTTCAAAGGTGGTCACCGGCACAAACGGCAGGTAAGAGATCCGCAGCCTCTCGGCCACCTTCAGGCGATGCCATCCGGCCGGCAGGCCGCCTGGTTTGAGTACGGTGATGGTGGCCTTTTCGCCGAAGTTCCACCGGTCATCGTAGACGCTCTCCAGCTCGTCGAGCGTCCACTCCCGGCCGCGCAGCGCCAGGCGGATCGCCTGCCGTGGGATAGCTTCGCCGTTGAGGGTCACGGCGATATCTTCCACCATCGACAGCCCCAGGCCACGGTAGTAAGGCAGACGAGCCAAAAAGCGCACGCCGATAATTTCCCCGTCGCGGGTGACGTTGTCGAACCCTTCACGGCAGATAATATGCTGATCAAACATGATAATGCTCCTTACTGGCCCAGCAGCGCCGGGGGTGGGGTTTCATCTAACAGGCGGCAGAACATCAGCTGCTGGCGGCGGACCTGCTCCAGGCTGTCCACCTCCTGCGCGTCTTCCACCCAGCGGTTACCTTCGTACTCGGAGCACACATATCCCTCATAGCCACCCTTCTGCAGCACGCGGAAGATCTCATCGTAGGGAATCGACCACTCGGTTATCTCGTCGGTCATCTCATAGAATTTGGCATGGATGTTGTGGATCCGCGGCATAAAATCGAGCATCCGCTTCGGCTCGAACGCCGCGTTGTGGCGCAGGGTTTCCGCCATCGCCAGCTGCGGGCCCGGCCCCCATTTTTGCATCACATCCAGGATCACGTATTCGCTGAGCGTCCGGTCTTCATAGGCTTTCTCAATAAAGTCCGCCGCCGCCTGGGGACAACCGTTACGAATAAAGCGTTCTTTCCACACCCGCGGGAAGCGGGCTAAAAACATCCCCATATCCGGCAGGAAACCCAGCGCCCGGGTATGGGCTTTTTCATAGGCTTCGGCATGGCGAATAATCCACGGATGATCGAAATGCAGCGGGGCGTGCACTTCCAGCAGAATCGTGATCCCTTTGTCTTCCGCATAAGGCGCCGCCGCCACCAGCACCTCCGGCGCCACGGAAACCAGGGAGCGGATATAGCGCATGCCCAGCCGGGCGGCAAAGTCGATGTCGTTTTGTACGCTGCGCACCTGCTCGTCAAACAGCATCGGCCGGTCTTTATATCGCTTATAGTCGAGCATAAAGTCATGGCATACCGGCACCGTATCATGGCGCTGCATCAGGCGATGCCAGTCGGCGATCGCCGCCTCCGGCATGCCGCATTCGGGCCAGCCGGCGAAGGTCTGTTCGCCGACGACTTCAATGCCGCGGGCGCCGAACGCCGCGCAGTGACCGATCGCCTGATCGAGTGACATTTTGCCAAGGTAGGTCTCATTCTGAAAACTATACAGACTGACGCCGCGTTTTATTTTCTGAGTCATAAAAGTACCAGGTAAGTTGTTTAACAGGATAAGCCGGTCGCTTCGCGGGCGCGAGCTACCGAGGCCGCTGCGGGCAGCGACGGTTTGTACTCCAGACCAATGGCCCCGTTGTAGCCCAGCCGTTGCAGCCTGGCGATCAGCGCTGGCCACTCGCCGCTGCGCGGATCCGGTTCGTTACGATCCGGCGCCTGGGCTATCTGCACGTGCCCCACCAGATGCATTCTGCCGGCGAGCACCTCCTCCATCTCCTCTTCCATTACCATCGAGTGATAGACATCAAACAGCAGCTGCAGCCGCGGGCTGTCGACCGCCTCGATAATGTCCAGCGCCAGCCGGGTATCGTTTAAGAACATCCCCGGATGATCGATGCGGGTGTTGAGCGGCTCCAGCAGCAAGGTGACCCCGGCGGCTTCCGCCAGCGTCGCCGCCTGACGCAGGATGTGCACCGCCTGCGCCCGCTGCTCGGCAATATCGACCCCTTCACGACTGAAGCCGGAGGCTACCACCAGCGGTGGCGACCCCAGCTGACGTGACACCGCCAGGCTGTCGCTCACTGCCGCCAGAAACTGCTCATGCTCCGCCGGATCCACCAGGCTGCGCCGGGGCTCCACCACGAAGCTCGACAGCATCACGCCCGTCTCCTCCAGCGCCTGCGCCAGCGCTGCCAGCGGTTTATCGCGCCAGAGATGAAACTCAACGTGGCTGAATCCCTGCGCTTTCGCCGCCCGGACCCGATCGCTGAAATCGGGATACTCTTCACGAAACAGCCATTCAATACATGCGGACAAATACATCCGACCCCCTTCTCTACTTGCCAGATCAAAACAAACAAAATTAGAATAAGAATTCTTATTCTGTTTCGGAGCGGCAGTGTGACGCCTTCCCCTCTGGCTTATCGGTCAACGGCAGGATCTGACGCGGCATAACCAGAATGAGTGCTCTAATTCTAATCTCTGATTGCTATAAATTGTCAATATTATTTAACAAGTATTTAACTAAATCTGAAGGTACATCATGCTCAATAACGCTTCGGCGGCCACAGTTCAGGCGCCTCCCTACACCAGCGAACGGCAGCGCACGCTGGCCACGCTGGTGGTTTCGATAGCGCTGGTGCTGGAGATCATCGACGTTTCAATCATCAATGTCGCCATCCCGGTGGTACAGCGCGACCTGCTCGCCAGCCCGCGGCAAATCGAATGGGTGGTCACCGGCTACCTGTTCTTTTTCTCCATTCTGCTGCTTACCGGCGGCCGTCTCGGCGATCTGTATGGCTACCGGCGGATGTTCATTAGCGGCCTGCTGGCGTTTGGCGCCGCGTCGGCCGGTTGCGGGCTGGCCACCAGCCCGGAAATGCTGGTCGCGATGCGTATTGTGCAGGGGGCCAGCGGGGCGATGATGGGCCCGCAAATCCTCTCCCTGATGCAGGTTCTGTATCGCCCGCACGAGCGTTTTCGGGTGATGAGTATTTTCGGCCTGCTCGGCGGCGCCGCCGGGATCCTCGGCCCGGTACTTGGCGGGATCATCATCGAAAGCAATCTTTTCGGCCTCAGCTGGCGGCCGATCTTTTTGATCAACGTGCCGGTGATCGCCATCGCCGTCGCTCTGGCGTGGCGGGTGCTCCCGGCGGTGCGCAGCCCGGAGGCGAAAGGCATCGATCCGCTGGGAACCCTGCTGGCGGTGGTGGGCGGCGGCGCGCTGCTGCTCACCCTGATCGAAGGCCCCGCCCTGCGCTGGCCGGCCTGGATGGTGCTGCCGCCGCTGCTGTCGGTCATCACGGTGTCACTCCTCTGGCGCCATCTGCTGGGACGCGAACGCCGGGGCGGCACGCTGTTGTTGCCGCCAGCCGTACTGCGCGACCGCTTTTTTCGCGCCGGGATTATCATCACCCTGCTCTATCAGCTGACCACCGCCTCGCTGCTGCTGGCCACCGCGCTGGTGCTGCAGAGCGGACTGGGCTTCAGCCCGTTCCACACTGCCCTGATGCATATCCCCTTCGCGCTTGGGGCGATGTTTTCCATCGCCGTCGCTGGACGCCGGCTGTCACTTCGTCTTGGGCGCAACGTGACGCTGGTTGGGGTGGCGGTACAGATGAGCGGCCTACTGCTGATGGGCTACGGGATCGCCGCAGCGCCGGGGACGCTGCCGCTGACCGCGCTGGGTCTTGGGTTCGGCCTGTGCGGCTGTGGGATGGGGCTTATCTCCGCCCCGCTGCCGGCCTTTGCTATGGCGGCGATACCGGTGGCCCACGCCGGCGCGGCGTCGGGATTATTTCGCACCGGCCAGCAGTTTGGCGCCGCCCTCGGCATGGCGACCCTCGGCGGATTCTATCTGGCGCAAAGCGCCTCCGCACCGGAGGCCTGGCGCGGGGCCTTTATCACCCTGCTGACCCTTGGCGCCCTGATCCTGCTGGCGATTGCCGCCCTCAGCCGCCTGCTGCCCGCCTCAGTGCTTCCCCCGGCGGGTAAGCCATGACCTATCGCGTCCGGCAATGGCTGCTATCATGAGGAACCATTTATCAGGACGCACCAGGCTGTAGTACCTATTTTCTGTACACCTGCAACGGGCATACGCCCGGAGAACAATAAAAGGTAAGAACTGATATGGATGAAAACATCGATGTACTGATTATTGGCAGCGGCCCGGTGGGCGCCGCCTTTGCCCGCCGAATTGCCGATCGCAGCGCCGCGCGGATCCTGGTGGTGGAGGCTGGCGAAGCGCTGACCCCCGCGACCGGCGTCAATATCCGTAACCTGGCGCCTGAGCAGCGGGAAGCGGCGTACGCCAGCGCCCGGGCGTTTCCGCTGGCCGCCCTGCCGGAGAGCCTGCCGGCAGACGCTCTGCAGGCGCGGCCGGGCACCCACCTCCTCGACCCGGCGTCGCCCCACAGCGGCATGCCGGCCGCCGCGCTCTCCACTAACCTCGGCGGCATGGGCGTCCACTGGACCTGCGCCTGTCCGCGTCCGGGCGGCAGCGAAGTCATTCCTTTTCTCGATCCCCGAGAGATGGCTGACGCCTGGGAATCGGCAGAGCATTATCTGCAGGTGACCCGCGAAGGATTTCCGGCCACCGCCATCGGCCGGCAAATCGTCGATGCCCTTAACCAGCACTTCGCCAGCGACCGTCCCCCGGCGCGGCTGGCGCAGCCTATGCCGCTGGCCTGCGCCGCGACGCCGGAGGGCAAACCGCGCTGGTCCGGCGTCGACGCGGTGCTCGGCGAGCTGGCGGAGGAAGAGACCCGCCGCCAGCGCGGGGTGGAGATCCGCACCGCCACCCTGTGCACCCGGATCCTCAGCGAGAACGGCGTCGCCCGCGGAGCGGAGATGCGCGATCTGCGCAGCGGTGAACAGTACGTGGTGACGGCCAAAGCGGTGGTGGTCGCCGCCGATGCGCTGCGCACCCCACAACTGCTGTACGCCTCAGGCATCCGCCCGCGGGCGCTGGGCCGCTGGCTCAACGATCAGCCACAGGTGATCGCCCTGATTGAAGTGGACGCCCCGCCTGCCGTCGCCGCGCAGGCCAACCCGGTGCGCGACGGACGGGACAATGTCTCCGGCGTCACCTGGCTGCCGTTTCATGAGCCCGATTTCCCGTTCCACGGTCAGCTGATGCAGATGGATACCTCACCGATCGCCTTTACCCAGCCGCCGGGGAGCCCGACGAAGCCGGTGGTCGGTCTGGGGCTGTTTCTCGCTAAGGAGCTACGCGAGGAGGATCGGATCGTCTTCAGTGATAACACCGACGCCGTAGGGCTGCCGAAAATGCAACTGAACTATCAGTTAACCGACGGCGATCGCCGCCGGTTACAGCAGGCGGTGGCGGTGACCGAACGCGTCGGCGTCGCGCTGGGCCGCGTGGCGCCCGGTGGAGAAGCCATTATCCTGCCGGCAGGCACCTCGCTGCACTACCAGGGAACCTGTCGCCTGGGAGAAGCAAACGACGGCAGCAGCGTGGCCGATCGTCACTCGCGGGTCTGGGATTTTCACAATCTGTACGTCGGCGGCAACGGCGTGATCCCCACCTCAACCGCCTGCAACCCGACGCTGACCAGCGTCGCCCTGGCGATCCTTGCCGCGGATGATATCGTGGCGCGGCTGCTGTAGCGCCTCTGGCTTACCGGGGTAAAAGCGGCCCTGGTTCCCCGCGAAAGGCGACATCGGTCGCCTTTTTTATTGCCGCAAAACCACAACAACTCAATGGTATTTTTGTTTGTGATGGATCACATACGTAATCACAATTTTTCCCCGCGCCGTTCCTGCTCCTACTCTTAAATCCGCGGCGATTCCCGCCGCCACCTGTATCCCTGACCTGCATACTAAAAAACCGCGCCACCGCCGACGACAGGCGACCCGCGCGATAAAAGGAGAACGTCGTGAGCCATAGCCTGAATCCGCCCCACGCGCCGCAAGCCGGCGCGATCCAGGGCATCATCATCGCCCTGACCGCCTTTCTACCCATCCTGGCGATCGTTTCCCTGGCGCCGGCGGTCCCGACGCTGATCCAGCACTTCGCCGGCGTGCCTTATGTCGAAACCCTGGTACCGCTGATGCTCACCGCGCCCGGTCTGGTGATCGCCATCGCCGGGCCCTGCACCGGCTGGCTGGCGGATAAATTTGGCCGCCGTAAACTGCTGCTCAGCGCCACGCTGCTGTATGGCATCTGCGGCACAATTCCGCTCTACATCACCTCCCTGACCGGCATCTTTTGCAGCCGCCTCGGCGTCGGACTGGCGGAGGCGGTAGTGCTGACCATCGCTAACACCATGCTGATCGATTACTTTGACGACAAACAGCGCCGCTTCTGGCTGACGGTGCAGGGGGTAATTGGCCCGGCGCTGGCGGTGCTGGTGCTGGCCAGCTCCGGCTATCTGACCGCCCTGCGCTGGAACGGCGCCTTTATGATCTACTTTGTCGCCATCCTGCTGTTCCTGGCGATGTACTTCTGGATGTTCGAACCGGCTCAGGCGGCCCGTCCGCAGCACGCTGCCCAGGCGGCGCAGCATAATCAGTTTCCGTGGCCGCGAGTGATCACCCTCAGCGTGCTGACGTTTGTCTGCGCCATCATTTATTACGTGTACACCATCAATGGCGCCAACGCCTTTCATACTCTGCAAAATGCCACTCCGCAGCGTATCGGCCTGATTATGTCGCTGGTCAGCCTCGCCGTACCTGTCGGTTCGCTGCTGTTCGGTCTGGTCTCCCGCCGCTATACGCCGGAGCGCGTGCTCGCCATCATGCTCTGCCTGATGGGGATCGGGATGCTGGTGGTGGGCGAATCGCGGACGGTGATCGCCATGGGGATCGGCTCCGCCATCCAGCAGCTGGGGGCCGGAATGGCGATTAACGCGATGATTTACTGGGTAGGGTCGCTGATTCCGCCCGCCTACTGCGGCCGGGCGATGGGCGCCTGGTCCGGGGCCTTCTTCGCGGGCATGTTCGTCAGCCCGATTATTGTCGGCGCGATCCGCCTTCGGGCCGGGAACGATGTGCTGAGCGCCTTCCTGACGCTCGGCATCGCGGCGCTGGTTCTGGCCGCCGCGATATTTCTTTATACCTTCTCCCGTCATAGCCAGCGCCTGCGTCAGCATAAGCAGGCCAGCGCCTGGCAGTTAGCGAAGTAAGATCCCGCGGCTTAGCCGGCCTCGACGGGGGTGACCAGATAGCTCAGACACATCATGCCCAGATGGCGTTTGAGCTGTTCCCAGTCGCCCTCACCGGCAGCTTCTGCCGCCGACCCCAGGCCGAGGAAGCGGGCCAGCGCGGCATACGAAACCGTAAAGCAGAAGCGGGCGGCCTGTTCCGGCTCGGGGTGGCGGATCTCCGCCGCGGCATCGAGCAGCTGGTCGATAAAGGTCTGTTCGTTTTTCTGATAAGCGGCTTTACCAATCCCCGCCACGCGCTCGTCATCCGCCCGCGCCATAAACGGCCGCAGGATCCCGGCATGGCGGCGCAGATACTCCGCCTGGACATCCATCAGCGCCGGAAGCCGCTGGCGCAGCGGCAGATTGCGCGCGTGCAACTGCTGGATCAGTTGCTGCCATTCGGCGTCCAGCTCCTGCATCACCTCCATCATGACGGCGATAAACAGATCTTCTTTGCCGCCAAAGCGGGCATAAATCGAGCCGACAGAAACGCCCGAGCGTTTACTGATTTCAGCAATGGTCAGCAGCTCAAAGGTGCCTTCATGCAGGATTTCACGGCTGGCGGCCATCAGCCGCTCCAGCGCCACCCGGCTCCGGTCCTGTTTCGGCTGGCGCATCGCGGGAAGATCGGTCATCGCAGTTCTCACCTCTTTATCCATAGAAAACCCCCGCAGTGTATTGCAGTTAGCAACCGCGCTGCAAATTACCCGCCCGACTCACCTGTGGGCCATGTGGCAAAAGTGTGATGGCGGTCATTTTCATTCTTTGATAAACAACTAGAATCATAATTCTAGTTCTATTTAATAATAACAACCACCACACAACCCAGGAGTTGCTATGCGTTTCTCTGTTTTCCTCGTCGGCCGTTCCACTGCCCCCGAGCAGGATCGTTTCGTGATGCAGTCACTGATCGATCACGCGCGCCAGGCCGAAGATCGCGGTTTCGATGCGGTCTTTATGCCAGACCATCACTTTACCGGCTATGCGCCGATGTCCAGCGATCCGTTTGTCTTCGCCGCGTACCTGGCGGGACAGCTGAAAAAGATCCACTTTGGCATGTCAGTCACCACCGTCCCGCTGCACCACCCGGTGCGCTTCGCCGAGCGCGTAAACCTGCTGGATCAACTCACCGAAGGCCGCCTGCTGGTGGGCATCGGCAGCGGCACCACGCCGGAAGAGATGATCGGCTTTGGCGTGAACTACAAGGACGCCTCCAGCCTGCTGCAGGAGAACCTCGATCTGGTCCAGCGGCTGTGGGAGAAAAACATTGAAGACGATCCGATCATCTTCGAGACCGGCCACTATAAGGGCGCGGTGGTCCAGCGCATCGTTCCTGCCCCCTGGCAAAAACCGTTTAACCGCATCATGCCGGTGGCCCTGCGTGAAACCAGCATGCAGCGCGCCGCCGACAACGGCTGGCCGGCCTTTATACCCGCGTTTACTCCGCCGATCCCGGCCAGCAACGATCCGTTTGGCCAGCTGACCCACTATTTCACCCGCTACCGCGATGCCCTGCTCAACGCCGGCCATAGCGACGAGGTGGTGAACCACTGCCTCTCGTGGACCACCCATACCTGGCAGTGCGTCCATATCGCCCCCACCGACGAGCAGGCCCGCGAGGAGATGCTGCAGATCATGGGCTGGTACCAGCAGGCCATCGACCGGGAATATGAGTACAACAAGCGGGCGGAAGAGTTTAGCGGCGTTACGCTGCACCGCCATCCGGACTGTTTCAGCGAAGAGTGGATCAAAACCTGGTGCCTGTACGGCAGCCCGGAGACCGTCGCCGAAGAGCTGGAACGCCACCAGCAGCTGGGCATCGGCAACGTGCTGCTCGGCTTCACCAACGGCCCGCTGACCGAGGAGCGCCTGCGCCTGAGCCAGCAGTCGATCTCGTTGTTCGCGGACCAGATCCTGCCGCGCTTTCGCTAATCCGACCGGGAGATCCTGCTATGAATAAGCCTGTTTTCTCGCGCCCGCCGCTGCTGATCGGTATCGGCGGCACTACCCGCCCGGGCTCCAGCACCGAGCGCGCCCTCGCCGCCGCGCTGGCCCATGCCCGCACGCTCGGCGCGCAAACCCAGCTGTTCGGCGGCGCTGAACTGGCGGCCCTGCCGCCGTTTAACCCGGAAGTGACCACCCGCACGCCGCAGGAGGTAGCGTTTGTGGAAGCCGTGCGCCAGGCCGACGGCATTCTGCTGGCCTCGCCGGGCTACCACGGCGGCGTGTCTGGCCTGGTGAAAAACGCCATCGACCTGCTGGAAGATTTGCGCGGCGACAGCCGGGTCTATCTCGATGGCCGGGCGGTGGGCTGCATCGTTACCGCCGCCGGCTGGCAGGGGTGCAACACCACCCTCGGCGCCATGCGCGGTATCGTTCATGCCCTGCGCGGCTGGCCGACCCCGCTGGGGGTAACCCTCAACACCGCCGGCGTGTCGCTGTTCGACAGCGAGGGCCGCTGCACCGACGACGCGGTCCAGCGCGCGCTGGCCACCGTAGCCGAACAGTCGCTGGCCTTCACCCCTGACGCCCTCTTACGGAGACATGCCGATGCCTGCGCTCAGTCTGTCGCTTAGCGTTGCCGAAAAAGTACGGCTCACCGCCGGGATGGGGATGTGGTCTACCCACCCTATCCCGCACTCCACGCTGGGATCGGTCACCTTGTCCGATGGCCCGATGGGGATCACCGGCGGCCGGGTTGACGAGCGGGATATTGCCCTGCTCAGCCCCTGCGGGCTGGCGCTTGGCGCCAGCTGGGACCGCCAGCTGGTCAGCCGGGTGGGCGGCGTCATCGGTCAGGAGGCGCTGCGCACCGGGACGCAGGCGCTGCTGGCGCCTAACCTGAACCTGTTGCGCAGCCCCCTTGCCGGCCGCGCGTTTGAGCTTTTTGGCGAAGACCCGCGGCATATCGCCGAGCTGGGCGCGGCGTGGATCGACGGCGTTCAGCGCCAGGGAGTGGGCTGTATCGTCAAACATATGGTCTGTAACGATTCAGAAACCGATCGGCGGACCATGAACGTGGTCGTCGATGAAGCCACCCTGCGCGAAGTCTATTTCTGGCCGTTCGAAGTGGCGGCCAGCCGCGGCGTCTGGGGCATGCTGACCGCCTATAACCGGGTGAACGGGATCTATTGCGCCGAGCAGCATCAGGCCATCAGCCAGTGGCTGAAGCGCGATCTCGACTGGGACGGGCTGGTGATGTCCGACTGGTTCGGCACCCAGAATGGCCCGGCCAGCTTCCGCGCCGGACTGGATCTGGAGATGCCGGGCCCGGCCCGCCATATGGGCGACCACCTGCTGCCTGCGCTGATGGATACCGACAGCGATGCCCGGCGTCTCGACGATGCCGCCGCCCGGCTGGCGCGGCTGGCCGAACGGGTCAGCCATCCTCTGCCGTGGGATGGCTCTGCGGCCGCCCAGGCGCAGCGGTGCCACACGCTGGAGGAAGCCGCGGCGGCGGGGTTTGTCCTGCTGCACAATCGCCAGCGGCTGCTGCCTCTCGACGCGCAGGCGGGACAGCGGCTGGCGGTGATGGGTCCCAACGCCACGACGCCCTGCTTCCAGGGCGGGACCTTTGCCAGAGTGGCGCTGATGCCGGGACTGATCTCCCCCCTGGAGGCCATTCGTCAGCGCTTCTCCGCCGCCGGGGTTGAGATAAGCTATGCCCAGGGGGTGGAGAGCGATTACCGCATCCCGCCTCTGCATCATCTGCCGCTGCGCACCGCCGCCGGCGAACGCGGACTGGACGTTGCCTACGCCACCGCCGCCGGGGAGGTGGTTCACCGGGAGGTGCGCGATGCCTCCTCGCTGATCTGGTTTCGCGATATGCCGGGCGTCGGCGACATGCTGCGCCTGACCGAACGCGCCACCGTGACAGTAAGCTGC
Organism: Klebsiella sp. w6; assembly: GCF_033100215.1. NCBI lineage: Bacteria > Pseudomonadati > Pseudomonadota > Gammaproteobacteria > Enterobacterales > Enterobacteriaceae > Klebsiella > Klebsiella sp. w6. The sequence goes on along the minus strand of NZ_CP136907.1, from coordinate 1,156,108 downwards.
CAGTTCACCGCGCCGGTCAGCGGCCGCTACGGCTTCTGGATCGGCGGCACCGGGGAGGTCGCCCTGCAGCTGAACGGCGAACGCGTGGCGACCTTCAATGGCGAGGCGCTGGACGGGGATATCATGGGCAAGCTGATGCAGGCCCCCCATACTCGCCTTGAATTTCCGCTACAGGCCGGGGAATCCCTGACCTTCCGGGCCGAGATGGCGCTCGGTAGCAGTATCGCCCACGGCATCTGGTTTGGCTGCCAGCCCCCGCAAACCATCGATCTGCTGCAGCAGGCGGTCGACCATGCCCGGGCGGCCGACAGCGTGGTGCTGGTGATTGGCGAAACGGCCGATGCCGGTCTGGAGAGCATCGACCGGGACGCTACCGCGCTGCCGGGGCATCAGGTCGCCCTGATCCGCGCCGTCTGCGCGGCGAACCCGCGGACGGTGGTGGTGCTGAACGTTGCCCATCCGGTGGATACCGGGTGTCTCGCCGACGCGGCGGCGGTGATGGTCGTCTGGTATCCGGGCCAGGAGTTTGGCCCGGCGCTGGCCTCGGTGCTGGCCGGAGATCGTGAACCTGGCGGTCGCCTGCCGGTCACCTTCGCCCAGCGCCTGGATGACTATCCGGTACGCAGCCTGACGCCGGACGCCGCGGGCGATCTCTGGTATCACGAGCGCCAGCAGGTCGGCTATCGCTGGTTTAGCGCCCGCGAACGTCCCGCCGCCTGGGCCTTTGGCCACGGTCTGGGGTATGCCGATATCACCCTCAATGCCGCCGCACTGACAGGCGACGAGGTGGACGGGCTGCAGCTGCGCTGCCAGTTGCAAAACCGCGCCGCCCGCGACGGGAAAGCGGTGGTCCAGCTCTACCTGCGGGGGCCGCAGACGGCGTGGTCGGCGCTGGCGGAGTTTGCGGCAGTCAGCGTCCCGGCGCACGACGAAGCCACCCTGACCCTTGACCTGCCGCGTCACGCGCTGCAGCGCTGGCAGGTGCCTGCCCAGGAATGGCAACTGGCCAGCGGCCCCTGGCAGCTGGCGGTGGGTTTCGCCAGCGACGATATCCGGGCAACCTTCGATTTCGTGCTGACCCCCGACGGGAAAATCAGCCACCGGGGCTAAGCCCGGATCGATGGCAAAGAGGGTCGGCAACGTGCCGACCCTCTTTTTTTGTCCATCCGCCAACCGGTTCGCGAAAAAAACCGCCCGGCGGCAGCGTACCGGCGGGCGGGGTTAAAATCCTCAGGGGGTCTGTGGTCAGAAGTTCCAGTACATGGAGGACTGCCAGAGAACCGCCGACTCATGCTTCGGTACCAGCGTCGGGTTATCCTGCCAGGTGATACCGTTGATCCAGTAAATGCCTTTGGTCAGGCGCAGAGCGTGCGACAGGGAGATGGCGTTGATGCTCTGCGGCGCCTCCATCCCCGCCTCGCCGACATAATCGCGGAACTTTTTACTGATAAAGGAGCGGGTATAGCCCAGCGAGGTCATATCCTGCTCGCGGCCGGGAAACAGGCCGATATCAAAGAAGGTGACCTGGAAGTCGCTGGTGTAAGCGTTGCGATCGTCCGGAGCATAGTCCGCTTTCACATCAAGATACAGCCCCAGCGGAAGCCCTTTTTTCGGCTGGGTCAGCTGCACAGTGTTGGCGACATAGAACGCGTAGTTACTGCTGCTGTCGCCGGGCTGGTCAAAATACTGGTAGTGCGAGGTGTTGTAGATTGCCCCGGCGCGGAACCACAGCGAGCGCTGCGACTCGCCCGCCGGCTGCTTAAAGCCAAACTCATCCACCAGAATCGGGTTGGCGCCATCAACGTGCCATTTCAGGCCCGAGGGGTTCTGCTCCACATCGTCGAGGTGCCCGGCAGGCGACATACTGCGGCTGACGGCAAAGTTGTTATAAAACTTCTTTTCGCTATCGCGGACGATGGCGGTGAAGGTCGGCGTCGGCGCGTTAAGACTGATCCCCACCTGCACCGGGATCACGCTGGTCGGCCCCAGCGCGGCTGATGAAGAGTTGCCCCCCAGCACCATGCCGTAAAACTGGCGAATTAACGGATAAAAACCATATTGCAGCTCCAGCTGGCCGTTTAATAAGGGTTGGTTCACCGCCAGCACCGCAATATTATGCAGTTCCGGATAACTGTCATGATAATTCGAGGTCGCCCACTGGGGAGAGAAAGTAAATTGCGCGTCTTTAGTAAACCCAATTCGGCTTAAATCGTAGGTGACGTTCAGCGACATATTTTGCGACCAGGTAAAACTTTGCCCGGCATATTGTTGCGGGTCGGCGGACTGGCCTTTCAGATCGTACATCACCATCGGGTTCCAGCTTAACTGGACGCCCCAGCCGCGGTCGGCCAGCGCGCTGCGAAAGCCGCCAATATCGCCGATAAGCGATTCGCAGGTCGATGGAGGGCTGACAACCTGCGCGGAGCGGGTATTGAGTTTATCCAGTTGCTCACAGGTCCAGGTATCCGCCAGCGCGGTACTGGAGAATATCGCCAGCGTCAGCGCCGAAAGGGGAAAAATTATTTTCTTACTTACGTCGGTACAGCAGAGACTCATAATAAACCCTCATTTTTATTTTTTGCAGGTAAGATGCGCCATATCGTGAAAAATAAATTCGTCACAATACGTTTATTAACAGGGATTAATTAGGCTGAAAGTTAATGCTAAATAAGGTGTAGGCTTTTTTTAAATAATGACCTCCCGTTCCCGCCGGGAGGCCGGCGGGCGTATGGTGATATCGTCGTCAGGTGAAATTAGCGGGCCAGCGCGCGGCGGCCCCCCATCCGGGCGCTGGCGATGCCCGTCATACCGGCGATAGCCAGCGTCAACAGCGCAAACCACAGCAGGCTGTGCTGCAGGCTGCCGGTAACGCCATTCAGCAAGGTCATCAGAACCGGACTGATGAACATGCCGAGGAAAAAGAAGGTATGCCAGATGCCGATCCCCGTCGCGCGGTGCGGCGCCGGCAGGGTCTTCATCATCCAGGCCAGCATCAGGGGGATCAGCATTCCGTTACCGATTTGCGCGACGAACCCGGCCGCCACGCCGGCCAGCGGATTGCGGGCCACAGCGATAAACAACAGGCCGAAACCAAAAATGGCGTAAAACAGCAAAAACTGCCTTTCGATACGCTGCTTCGCGCTGCGGCCATACAGCCAGGCCCCCAGCGGCACCCCCACCCCAGCCATGGCGGTAGCGATGCCGATCTGGCTACTGGAGGTCAGCCCGAGCTGACTGAACACCAGGCTTATCTGCAGCGGCTCGAGAAAGTAGAGGATTGCGCTGCCAAGGGTAATCAGGCCGATCGCCGCCATTTTGCGCCGCGGAAAAGCGACGCCCTTCTCGTCAGCGATATTGTCCGCGCGATGGCGGAGTGCCGGTTCAGCGGTGAACAGACACAGGCCGATAAAGACCGGGATCGCCAGGGCATACAAATAGATCGGCCCATACCAACCCAGGGTCCCCAGCAGGCCAGCGCCCAGCACAATCAGCGTCGACAGTACCGACCCCATGCCGCTCTGCACCGCCAGCCATTTACTGCGCGCCTCGCCGGCAAAGTAGTCGCCAATCAGCGCATTGGCGGTGGTGAGGATAAAAGCGTCGGCGATGCCCATCACCAGCCGCGCCAGCAGAATGGTATGCAGATCGTCGAGCATCACCGGTAGCAGGCCAAACACCGCGTACACGCCGGTGGCGGCGATCAGCAGACGGCGACGACTCAGGCGATCGCCCACCATTCCGGCCAGCGGCGCCAGCAGCGCCATGCTCACCGCCGGTAAGGTGATGATCATCGGCACCAACAGCTGAGCGTGCGGCTGCGCGGCAAAATGGCCGAACAGGATCGGCATCACCGGCAGCATGGTCAACGTCCCCATGATCGGCAGCAGGGCCGCCAACATCAATAACATCGCCTGTACGACCCCCGCCTCGCGCGGGGTTGCTGAAACCTTGTGCATCACCATTTTCCGCTCTCCGTCACTGCTCTTTATTTAGAATATGAATTACAGTTCTATTTTTTATCGATAAAGAAAGGCGTTTTGCGCCCCGGCATACTGGCTGACAACGCATTAGCGAACTCAGCACACATACCGTTCTACCCTACCGGATGCAGGTGGCGTGGACTGCGATTGCTATCACAATTAACACAATACATTCACATTAAATTAACATAACCTTCCGTAGTTTCAGGCGTCGACAATCGCCACCGCGCGGATAAACCCGGCCGAACCGCGGCGGATCTTGTAGGGAAAGCAGCTCACCCAGAAGCCGTAGTCGGGAAGCTGCTCCAGGTTGCTCAGCTTCTCCATTTGCCCATAGGCGATCTCCCTGCCGGCTTTATGCCCCTCCCAGATCAGCCCGGCGTCGCCGCTGGCCTGAAAGCGTTCGCGGGTAAAGTGGAAGGGTGCATCCCAGCTCCAGGCGTCGGTGCCAACAACCCGCACGCCCTGCTCCAGCAGCCACAGCGTCGCCGCCCGACCAATACCGCAGCCGCGCTGGAGATAGTCCGGCTGGCCGTAGCGGGCGCCGGCTGCGGTATTGATTAACACGATATCCAGCGGCGACAGGCAATAGCCTATCCGCGCCAGCTCGCGCTGCAGATCCTCCGGCTGCAGGATCGCCCCGTCGGCGACGTGGCGGAAATCCAGCCGGACGCCGGGGCGCAGGCACCACTCCAGCGGCAGCTCATCGATGCCAAACGCCGGTTCGCCGCCGTTGGTGGTCGAGCTGTAGTGCCAGGGGGCGTCCATATGGGTGCCATTGTGCGGCGTCACGGTCAGGCGCTCGGAGGCCCAGGCCTCCTCTCCCGGCATCTGCGATTTTTCCAGTCCCGGGAACATCGCCGCCATTTCCGGCCACCCCTGCTGATGATCCTGATATTCAATGTTCGGCAGCAGCGGCGGCGGATCGGTCCAGGGATTGTTGTCCAGGGTGACGGAAAGATCGACCAGCCGACGCCCTTGTAAAAGATTGATCATGGTTTACTCCATTAACATCACAACGTGTTGATCCAGCACGCCAAACAGCGGCCGGCCATCGGGGGCGTGGGCTGCCATCGTCACCCGCTCCCCTGGGGACAAAAACGGCGTACGCGGTTCACCATGGGCCAGCATCTCCATGGCCCGCACCTCGGCGATACAGCTGGCGCCGCGGCTGGCGTCCGGCCCGGACACCGTGCCGGAGCCCACCACCGTCCCGGCGCGCAGGCGGCGGGTCTGCGCCGCATGGGCAATCAGTTCGCCAAAATGGAAATGCATGTTACTGCCTGACTGGCAGCCAAACGGCTCGCCATTGCGCATCACCTGCAGCGTCAGCGCCACCCGCCCATGCTGCCAGGCCTCCCCCAGTTCATCCGGGGTAAGGGCCACCGGCGCAAAAGCCGACGCGGGTTTGGCGTGAATAAAACCAAACCCGGTCTGCATCTCGCGCGGCGCCAGCGCCCGCAGACTGATATCGTTGAGCAAGACGATCAGGCGGATATAGCTCAGTGCCTGCTGCGGCGAGCAGCCCTGCGGCACCTCGTCGACCACCACCGCGAATTCGCCCTCAAAGTCGAGGCCATCCTCGACCCGGCGGCAGCTTATCCCGGCGTGAGGGGGAAGAAAGTCGTCCCCGCTGCCCTGATACATCAGCGGCGTCTGGTCGGCGCCGGCAATCGGCGGCAGATGAAAGGCCCGCTGCATGCGCTCGCCATGGCTGAGGAAGGCCGATCCGTCCAGCCACTGCCAGGCGCGGGGCAGCGGCGCCAGCAAACGCCAGGGATCATAGGGTTGTGCCGCCGGGTAGCGGCGCGCATTGAGCGCCTGATAGCGCGCCTGCAGCGCAGGCCAGACGCGCGGGGCCAGCTCCAGCGCCTGCTGGAGCGTCGGAGCGATATCCGCCGCATCGGCCATCAGCGTCAAATCACGCGAGACCACCACCAGGCAGCCGTCGCGTTCACCGTTATCTCGTGTTGCCAGTTTCATGATCTGCCTCCTCCTGCAGACAGAGCCAGCCGTCGGCGTCCACGTCGCCAGCCAGCGGACTCAGACGTTGGCCGGCGCAGGCGCCCTGCACGCAAAGGCCGCTGTCCGGCATAAAAATCGCCCCGTGGGCGAAGCAGACCAGCCGGTCGCCCCGGGCGTTGAGAAAAGCGTCCTGCCGCCAGTTCATCGGGGTATCCAGATGCGGACAGCGGTTGCGCCACAGATAGAGTGTCCCCTGATAGCGGCAGGCAATCACCGTCGCCTGCCCGCTGCCCGTAGGGTCAAATCCCCGCGCCTGGCCCTCGGCCAGGCTGTCGGCACGGCACAGACGAACCATCAGCGGGCGTTATCCGGACCGGGGGCCCACTTCTCACGATACCCCAGCAGGAAATATTGCGAGTTATCGGCCCCCGGCAGTGCTTCGCGCGGCTGCCAGTGGTCGTCGTGCTGATCCATATCGGCGTCATATTCGATATGACACCCGAGCGGGCTGTTGAAGTACCAGAACCAGTTCGATCCCAGCTGATGGCGCCCCGGCCCCCAGAAGGTCTGATACCCCTTCTGCTGAAAGCGGCTACCGGCCATCATCAGCTCGGTTGGGCCGCCGAGATGGAAGGTAAAGTGTTCAATACCGGTCATAAACGGCGGAGCCTGGATCAGAAACAGGGTATGGTGATCCTGGGTGCCGGCGGGCCGCAGGAAGGGGCCGACGTGGGTGAAGCGATCGGTACAGACAAAGCCCAGCCGTTGATAGAAGGCTTCAGCGCGCGCGGCGTCCGGCACAAAATAGACCACATGGGAAAGCGAACGCGGCTCTGCCGCCATGTCAGCGCTGGCCCCGGTCTGGTTGACCGGCCGCCCGGCGTGATCCCCCGGGGCATTGATTTTCTCCCCTTCCCGCTGCAGCGGCTGGCGCTGGCTGACGCGAAAACCAAGGGCAAAGCCGGCATCATCGACGCAGCGCAGTACGCCGTCGGCGCCAAGCTTCACCTCACGATCGCGGCGCAGCGTCTCGGCAATCGCCTCCAGCGTGGCGCTATCCGCCACGCCATAGACGGTTTCCCGCAACTGACTGCCGCTGGGCAGCGCCGCGGGCAGCGACGGATCGTCACGCTCCCGCAGCAGCACGCCGGTACCATCCAGCGCGCTAAAAAAACCGTTCTCCTGCTCGCGTAAACCGTAGTCGAGAAGAAATTGCCGGCAACCCGCCAGGTCATCGACGCCAAATACCAGATAATCCGGACCAAGAATATTCATCGCGGTTGTTCCTTATGCGTGTTCAGGCCACCCGGCCGCCGAGGGTTTCCGCCACCCAGTCAGCGATGTAGTGCCCGGCGTTAATCGAGTTGTCGAAGCTGGAGTGCTGCACACCGCCCTCGCGGTCTGTGAAAATTTTCAGCTCGCGGCGTGGGCTGTTCACCAGCTGGTCGTAGGTGCGCTGCGCCCATTTCACCGGGATCTGCGAGTCCTTTTCACCATGGGTGACGAGGAAAGGCACCCGTATGCGGTCGAGTACGCCGTCGAGATGGACGTTCTCCGCAAGGCGCATAAAAGCGTCGATATCCTCGCCGCCCCAGACCCAGCGCACGTGCTGCCAGTAGTGCGGTACCGGAAAATCCCCTTCGCGTTCGCGGCGGCGCTGCTGCACCTCACGCCAGTCGTGATTCGCCCCCCACACCACGCCGCAGGCGAAGCGCGGCTCAAACGCCACCGCCCGCGGGCAGTAATAGCCGCCCAGCGAGACGCCTTCCATGCCGATGCGCCCGGCATCCACCTCCGGGTGCTGCTCCAGCCAGTCAACGATCCGGCTGGCCCAGTGCTCGCTGTCATAGCGGGCCTTCATGTCGTGAAGACGCAGCGCTTCGCCGGTTCCCGGCTGGTCGACCACCAGCGAGGAGACCCCGCGCTGCGCCAGCCACTGCGGTAATCCCACCAGATATTTCATCTCTTTGGTGGAGTCGAGACCGTTGACCTGCACCAGCAGCGGCGCGCGGCCGGTCACCCCTTCGGCGCGGACGTAGAGTGCCGACAGGGTTTTGCCCTCGTAGGGGATGGTTACCCGCTGACAGTTGGCATGGGTATGGTGCAGCCCGGCGGCAAAGACATCGAGAAAGCGGCGGTACAGCGCATCGCGGTCCGGTGCGCCATGCGCCTGCAGGCGTTCGCAGGTCAGGTAATAGTTGGCCGCCCGGAGATACTTCTCTCCCGCCGACAGCCGCCGTCCCCGCGCTTCATCTTCGCCCGCCAGCGCGCATAATTTATCGGCCATTCGGGACCAGGTTTCCCGGAACGCGCGGGTGCCTTCGGCGTCGGGATGCTCGGACGCAGCCAGCAGCGGCGCGCACATCTCTTCGATCTCACCGATGCGGGCGCCCATCTCGATGGAGAGATCCACCGACAGGTTCCAGACATAGTTTTTAGGGAAATAGCGAAACATAGGGTCATCCTTCAACATTCAGTCGCAGTCGCTTTAGCGCAGGCACTGTCACATAAAGCACCTGCGGGCGACCAATCATGTCTCAGGATGTCAGGTATCGACGGGAGCAATACCCGTGGGTTAGCGTGCGCTGGCGACGATTTTTGCCTTCAGCCAGCCGAAGATAGGATCGTTATCCAGCGAGCGGTGCCAGCCGATAAATTCGCGCATCATCGGCAGGGTCACCGGGACCGGGAAAAGACGCAGCGGCAGCATCGCCGCGTACTGCTCCGCCAACCGCCGGTGCAGCGTGGCGATCCGCGAAGTGCCGAGCAGCAGCTGCGGAACGCAATGGTAGCTGTGAGTCACCACCTCGATACGACGACTTAGCCCCGACTCGGCAAACAGATTGCCCTCCAGCCCCGGCTGCCGCTCACGGCCAAAGACCACCGACACATGCCCCAGCTGTTGCCAGGCGTCGAGGGTCAGCATCTCGCCGGTGTGGGGATTGTCCGCCCAGGCCAGGCAGACAAACTCTTCGTCAAACAGCGCTTCGGCAGGATGGTCGGCGGCCATAAAACGTTCCGGCGCCACGATGATATCCAGCTCGCCGCGGTTGAGCATGCCGGTGGACTGGGCGTCAGGCGAGAAAAACTCAAAGGTCATACTCGGCGCTTCCTGATGTACCGCCTGCAGCGCATCCTTCAACATCACGTTGATCACGTAATCCGAGGCCATAATGCGAAAATGGCGCTTGCTGGTTGCCGGCTCATCCACCGGCCGGCGGGCAATAGAGGTCTGAATTTTCATCAGCACGTCGCGAACCGGCTCCCGCAGCTCTTCCGCCAGCGGCGTGGGCCGCATCTTTCTGCCCACCTGGGTGAGCAGGTCGTCCTCAAAGTAGGTGCGCAGCCGGTTGAGTACCCCGCTGGTGGCAGACTGGGTCATATGCAACCGGCCCGCCGCGCGCGTAATGTTCTGTTCATCCAGTAACACATCCAGTGCCACCAGTAAGTTCAGGTCAAGATGTTGATAACGCATGGGTCCCCCGGCGAGAAATGGCGTGCTTATCCTGTGGCTTAATTTAACTTTTCTGCAACTTTTTGTTTTCAATTTCCACGGCGATATTGTTTTTTGCGATAGCGATCATTCTTTATCGCGATTAGTCAGCGTGCCGCTCCGTTGGTTAACGTCCTGCTCTCTGTCCCCTTGAGAAAACACCTACGATGAATATCCATAACGCATTAATCGTTGGCGGCGGCATCGGCGGATTATGCACCGCCATCGCTCTCCGCCAGGCCGGTGTCGCCGTCGATGTGGTGGAGATCCAGCCGCAGTGGCGGGTCTACGGCGTCGGTATCATTCAGCAGAACAATGTTGTGCGCGAAATGCAGCGGCTTGGCGTGCTGGAACGCTATCTGGACGCCGCCTGGCCGTTTGACAGCGTCTCGGTGCATACCCTGAGCGGCCAGCAGTTAGCCAGCTTTCCCGGCGAGCGGCTGGCGGGCGAACAGTTCCCGGCCAACGTCGGTATCTCCCGCCTGGCCCTGCACCACGTACTCTGCTCCACCGCGCAGGAGCTGGGGGCCAGGCTGACCACTGGCGAGAGCATTGACGCCTTCCGTCAGCATGATGATGCCGTGGAGGTGAGCTTCAGCCGCGGCGGCGAGGGGCGCTACGATCTGCTGGTCGGCGCCGACGGGATCTACTCCCGGGTGCGCGGCATGCTCTACGGCGAGCGCTATCAACCTCGCTTTACCGGCCAGGGCGTGTGGCGCTACAACTTTCCGCGGCCGCCGGAGGTGGATCATCTGATGTGCTTTATGGGCGAGGGCTGCAATTGTGGGCTGGTGCCGCTGGGGGAAGATCTGATGTATCTGTTTATCACCTCCCATGAAGCGGATAACCCCCGCTACACCCGCGACCAGCTGGCGGCGGAGATGCGCCGCCGTCTGCCGCCCGGCGCGGGGTTACCGGGCAGCCTGCGCGAGCATATCGTTAACAACGACGAGGTCGTCTATAAGCCGCTGGAGGAGCTGTTCGTCGACGATCCCTGGTATCAGGGGCGGGTCGTGCTGGTGGGCGACGCGGTTCACGCTACCACTCCGCATCTCGGTCAGGGGGCGGGCATGGCGATTGAGGATGCCATCGTGCTGCGCGAAGCGCTGCAGCAGACCGACAGCGTAGCAGCCGCGCTGGCGCACTTTGACGCCCGCCGCCGGCCGCGCTGTCAGCAGATCTGGGCCGCCTCGCTGCAGGTGGGCGAGAGTGAGATCCACCGCGATCGCCATTTTAACCGCCAGCAGGCGATCAGCGATATGATGGCCCTGACGGCGAGGCCGATATAAGCCCTGCCCGGCCCCCTCCGCCGGCCACGCTGGCGGATTTTTCCCCCTTTCCCCAGACGCTAATCTCTTATCACCGAAGATATTCTTCCCGCGCAGCGTGATATTTGACACCTCTCCGCTCACATGGCTAAGGTATATTTCAGTTTTCCCCTTCATCATGGAAAGGAATATACGGATATGAATATTCTCTCGGCAGAGTTTTTCAAATATGCGATAGCGATTATCACGTTGATTATTCAGATTGTCGCCGTGCGTTCAGGTTGGGTATTTCCCAAAGATAAAATATTCACCTCGCGCAAAAATATCAGTGAATTCGCCGCCGCACTGCACAAAAATAGTGACGACCCCGATCTGCAACGGATCGCATACGAATATGGTATCGCCGCGCTGACCAAAGATAAAAACCTGACCATGGCGCAAAGAAAGATATTGTTGAAATGCAAAAATCCGGTCAGCGATATTGATAACTACAGTAAATGCCAGCATCTGATTTCGGTCAATGATGAGAAACGCATATTCAAATGGAAAAAATGGGGTTACCGCTTCTGGTTATACCGTAAGGCTGTCGAAGTCATCAGTCTGGTGCTCTATTTTATTGGCGGCTTCTTAACGGCGCTGCCTTTCCTGTATGAAGGCCTCGCCAGCCCGGCGGTGATTGACAGAATTAATCATTTATCGCGTCTGCAAAAATTGAGTATGGCGAGTTATCTGTTTGCCTGCGGGATTTGTCTGGCGCTGATCTGCCTGCACAAACTCTCCACCATCGCGATTGCGGAAAAAACCATTAAAGCGAATCGCTAACGACTGCGCTGCCCGGCGACCTGTCCACACCAGCGGCGCCTAACCCTGTGGATAACCTGGAGGCAGTTGCCTGGCAGCCGCAGCCCGGGCGGGCTACCGGCTACTGTTCGTTTTTTAAACAGGAGAAATGCCACCGCCGGGCTGCGCGCTGAGCGCCAGAGCCACCACCGCGGCGGAGGGAAGCCCCTACCCCACTCAGTAATTCCACTTCGGCCGCGCCACCGTGTTTTTCTTCAACAGGTCGCGGAACGCTTTCAGGTAGGGCTCATTGCTGCGCCCGCGCTTACAGATAGCCGAGAACGGCGACTGAAAGCCAAACTCGTTGGGCAGCAGCACCCGCAGGCGGTTCTCTTTGATCCACGGCCAGGCGTAATGCTCCGGCAGATAGCCAATATATTTCCCCGAGAGGATCAGCAGCAGCTGGGCGTCGACGGTCTCGACGGTGGCGCTGCCTTTGCTGAAGCCCCGGCGGCGCAAATCGCTGGTGTTCCAGTAGCTGCGGGTCACCAGCGGGCACTGGCTGATCTGCTCTTTATCCAGCTGACGGCTGAAGAACATCGGGTGCAGATCGCTGCAGTAGAGCCAGTGCTGTTCGCGGTACAGCGGCTCGCTGATGATGTTATGCACCTGCGAGTTGTAGCTGCCGATGGCCAGGTCGATATGGTTGTTCAGCACGCCGTTCAGTTGCTCCGCCGGGGTGCGAATAATCAGTTTGATATGCACATGGGGAAATTTGTCGCTGAAGCTGCGCAGAACCACCGGCAGCGAGAGCGCCGTTTCGGTCTCGATGGAGTCGAGCGTCGAGATGCACAAGGTGCCGCTGTGCTCCCCTTTGAGCAGCGCCGACTGCCGCTCCAGCTCATTGAGTTCGCTCAGCACGCGGATCGCCTGCTGTAAAAACTGCTGGCCTTTCTCGGTCAGGGAAAAGCCGCCGCGCCCGCGCTGGCAGAGGGTGAAGCCAAGCTGTCCCTCCAGCTGCGACATGGCATTGCTGATGGCGGAGACCGAAATGCCCAGCTCCTGCTGGGCCCGGCTATAGCTCTCCAGGCGGGCCACCGCCTCGAAAACCTGCAGCTGTCGAATATTAAGGCTGGCGTCGTGATGCATCGTATTTAGTTCACCAATAAATGAACTGAGTATTTACGTCAGACGATGTAAAGTCCAGCGCGGGTTGCGCACTATCTCTCCTGTTACGTTTCATCCGTCAGATTCAGGAGCAGACATGGATAACCTCTTTCACCAACCGCAGGGTGGCAATGAGATGCCACGCTTCGCCGGCCGCGCCACAATGATGCGCCTGCCGTTTATCGAAGATTTACAGGGACTTGATGCGGCATTTGTCGGCATTCCGCTGGATATCGGCACCTCGCAGCGCTCAGGTACGCGCTACGGACCGCGCTATATTCGCGCCGAATCGGTGATGATCCGTCCGTACAATATGGCAACCGGCGCCGCGCCGTTCGACTCGCTGTCGGTGGCCGACATCGGCGATGTGCCGATCAATACCTACAGCCTGCTCAAATCGGTGCAAATTATCGAAGATTACTACACCGGTTTGAATAGTTATCCGCTGATCCCGCTAACCCTCGGCGGGGACCACACCATTACCCTGCCGATCCTGCGGGCGCTGACCAAAAAACATGGTCCGGTGGGGCTCATCCACGTCGACGCCCATACCGATACCAATGATGAGATGTTCGGAGAGAAAATCGCCCACGGCACCACCTTCCGCCGCGCCGTTGAGGAGGGACTGCTCGACCTCAAACGGGTGGTGCAGATTGGCCAGCGCGCCCAGGGCTACGCCGCCGGCGACTTCCAGTGGGGCGTTGACCAGGGCTTTCGCCTGGTGCAGGCGGAGCAGTGCTGGCATACCTCGCTGGCGCCGCTGATGGCCGAAGTCCGTCAGCAGATGGGCGACGGACCGGTGTATCTCAGCTTTGATATCGACAGCCTCGATCCCATCTGGGCTCCAGGAACCGGGACGCCGGAAGTCGGCGGCCTGACCTCCATTCAGGCGCTGGAGATCGTCCGCGGCTGCCGCGGCCTGAACCTGATTGGCGCCGATCTGGTCGAGGTCTCGCCCCCCTATGACGTGAGTGGTAATACCTCCCAGCTGGCGGCCAACCTGCTGTACGAGATGCTCTGCGTCCTGCCCGGCGTGAAGTACGCCTGAGGAAGCCGCCATGGAGCTGAAATGCTTTCGCACCCTCTGGGGAGTCACCACCCCCTGGTCGCAAACGCTGGATGAGCTGCAGCGCGTCGGCTGCTGCGGTATCGAAGCCCGCGTGCCGTTAACGGTGGCCGAACGGCGGGAGCTCGCCGACCGCCTGCAGGCGTCGGGGCTGGAGTATATCGCCATTCTTTTCAGCGGCGGCGGAGTGCTTCCCGCCCAGCATGAAACGCCGGAGCAGCATCTGGCGCGCCTGCAGACCCGCTTCGCCGAGGCCAGCAGCCTCAACCCGCGCTTTGTCAATCTGCTGGCGGGCAACGATCGCTGGCCGCTGGCGCAGCAGGTCGATTTTCTCGGCAAGGCGCACGAGCTGGCCGCCGGGTTTGGTTTGACCTGCAGCTTTGAAACCCATCGCGCCACCTCGCTGTACAGCCCGTGGCTCACGCTGGAGATTATTCAGCAGCTCCCCCAGTTGCGCTTTACCGCCGACATCAGCCACTGGGTGGTGGTCAGCGAGCGCCTGCTGGATGACCCCTGCGATGACTTCAGCGCCTTTATCGACCGCGTGCATCACGTGCAGGCCCGGGTGGGCTACGACCAGGGGCCGCAGGTGCCGCACCCGGCGGCGCCGGAGTATCAGCCGGCGCTGGCTTTTGCCGAGCGCTTCTGGCAGCAGGTCTGGCATTCACAGCGCCAGCGCGGCTACCCGCAGACCACGCTGACCCCGGAGTTTGGCGCCGACGGCTATCTGCACCATCTGCCGTTCACCAACGTTCCGGTGGCCGACCTCTGGTCGCTCAACGCCTGGATGGCCGCGCGCCAGCAGGCCCACTTTCAGCAGTTTTTAACGCTCACTGAACAGGAACCGCAGCCATGACCGCCGTGAAGCACGCTTTTACTGAACTCCCGACCATCGATATCCGCGATCTGGCCGGCGACGATCTCGCCAGGCGCCAGGCGGTGGCCGACGCCATCGGCCGCGCGGCGCGCGAGGTGGGCTTTTTCTACATCACTGGCCACGGCATCGATCCGGCGCTGATCGCCGGCGTCCGCGAGGCGGCGAAGCAGATCTTCGCCCTGCCGATGGAGGAGAAGATGAACTATTACATCGGCCACTCCAAAAGCCATAAGGGCTACGTTCCGGAAGGAGAAGAGATCTACGGCTCCGGCAAGCCGGACCATAAAGAGGCTTTCGATATCGGCTTCCAGGCAGCGGATGACCATCCGCTGGTGCTCGCCGGCACGCCGCTGATCGGCGCCAATGAGTGGCCCGATCTGCCGGATTTCCGCGCGCGGGTGCTGGCCTACTACGACGCAGTCTTCGCCCTCGGCCACCGTCTGTTCGACGCTTTCGCCCTCGCGCTCGGCCTGCCGGAAGGGTATTTCAAACCGATGGTGACCTGCCCGCCGGCCAAGCTGCGGCTGATCCATTACCCGTTCGACGCCAGCGTCGAAGATGTTCCCGGAATTGGTGCACACACCGACTATGAGTGCTTCACCCTGCTGCTCGCCGACCAGCCCGGCCTTGAAGTCCTCAATGAAGAAAGCGTGTGGATCGATGCACCTCCCGTCAAGAACGCCGCCGGAGAAGAGGCGTTCGTGATCAATATCGGCGACATGCTGGAAGTGCTCAGCGCTGGCACATTTGTTGCTACAGCCCACCGGGTGCGCAAAGTGCCGCAGGAGCGGTACTCCTTCCCGCTGTTTTTCGCCTGCGATTACCACACGCTGATCCGCCCGCTGCCGACCTTCCTCGCCGCCGGCGAAGCCGGTGAATATCAGGAGCTCAGCATCGGGGAGCATATGTGGAGCCAGGCGCTGCAAACCTATCGCTACCTGCGCGAGAAGGTCAATCGCGGTGAACTTCAGCTACCGGAGCGCGCGCGCGGCACCAATACCTTTGGCCATTTGAAAAAACAGGCACAGCAAAAAAACCCCTAACCACCCGTGAGGAACCATGATGACTAGCACCCTGAAAAAAATCTCGCGCCGTGTCGCGCTTACCCTCGCCGTCAGCGCCTGTTTTTCCCCTGTCACCCAGGCGGCGGAACTGCTGACCGAGGGCGTCTTTAAGGTGGGGATGGAGGTCACCTACCCGCCGTTTGAGTCCTATGACAGCAATAACAACATCGTCGGTCTCGACCCGGATTTCGCCGCGCTGATCGCCCAACATCTGCAGGCCAAACCGCAGCTGATCGACACCAAGTTCACCAGCCTGATCCTCGGCATCGGCAAGAAATATGATGCGGTGATCTCCGGGATGTACGTGACGCCGGAACGCCAGAAACAGGCCGACGCCATCCCTTACGCCCTCTCCGGCGCGTCGATCATCGCCCTGAAGGGCGGCGCGGTGCAGCCGAAAACCGAAGATGAGCTGTGCGGCGTGAAGGTCGGCCTGCAGGCAGGCACCACCTGGGTGACCAGCCTGAAAAAACACTCCGATGAGTGGTGCCTGAAAAACGGCAAACCGGCCATCACCATTCAGGAGTTCCCGACGGCGCCGGAAGCCTCGCAGGCGCTGCTGTCGAAGAACATCGGCGCCCAGCTTGAGATTGCCCCGGCGGCGCAGATCATCGTCGACAAGAGCCGCGGCCGCCTGGGGATAAGCTCTACGCGCCTGGTCTACCCGCTGCCGTTGGGGATCTACGTCGCCAAAGGCAACACCGAGCTGGCGGAGGCGATTAAGGCTACCCTGGCCGCGCTGAAAGCCAACGGCCAATATGCCGCGCTGATCAAAAAATACAACTTAGAAAGCATCGATTAAGACAATAAGCACTGCGCAACAGGAGTCGGTATGGCGTTCGATTGGGGATACTTTTTTTCACTGTTTAGCATTGGAGCATTCTGGCAGGCGTGCGTGACCGTGATCGTGGTCAGCACCTTGTCCTGGGGGATCGGCCTGGTGGTCGGTTTTCTGTTAGCCTGCGCGAAGCTCTCCGCGCCGCGCTGGGTCAAGATCCCCGTCGAACTCTATATCTGGTTTTTTCGCAGCGTGCCGCTGATGGTGCTGCTGGTGTTTGTCTACAACCTGCCGCAGCTGTTTCCGGTGACCCAGCCGCTACTCGGGGTGCCGTTTATCGCCGGGCTGGTGTCGATGACCGTCACCGAAGCGGCCTATATGGCGGAGATCCACCGCGGCGGCCTGCTGTCGGTGGCCAAGGGGCAGAGCGAGGCGGGCCATGCGCTGAGCTTCAGCTTTATCGGCATCCAGCGGCTGATTGTTATTCCTCAGGCGTTTCGCATCTCGCTGCCGACGCTGATCAATGA
The DNA here is from genome assembly GCF_033100215.1 of Klebsiella sp. w6. Taxonomy (NCBI): domain Bacteria; kingdom Pseudomonadati; phylum Pseudomonadota; class Gammaproteobacteria; order Enterobacterales; family Enterobacteriaceae; genus Klebsiella; species Klebsiella sp. w6. The sequence continues at coordinate 1,139,143 of NZ_CP136907.1, read as the reverse complement.
ATACATCACCATCATTAAGCTGAGCTCGATTCTGTCGGTGGTCTCCTTACCCGAGCTGCTGCTCACCGGCCAGCGCTTGTATGCGCAAAATTTCCTCGTGATGGAGACCCTGCTGGCGGTGGCGGTGTACTACGTGATGGTGGTTACCGTCTTCACCTGGCTGTTCCGGGCGCTGGAAAATCGTCTCGATATTCAGCGCAAGCGTCCGCAAACCCTCAGCGAGGCGGAATGCCAGGCGCTGCGCCAGAGCCTGCCGGCGCTGACGGAGGAGATCAAAACGCCGGCCGTCAACGGCGCGCCGCCAGCGCTCGATCTGCGGGGCATCCGCAAATCCTGGGGTCAGCATGAGGTGCTGAAAGGCATCGATCTGCAGGTGGAGAACGGGGAGGTGATCAGCATCATCGGCCCGTCCGGCTCCGGCAAAACCACCCTGATCCGCACCATCAACGCCCTCGAAAGCCTTGATGGCGGGGAGATCATTCTCTACGGCGAGGACTATCTGAAGGGCGGAGCCATCGTCGACAAACGCCAGATGCGCGCCGGGGTGCGGCGCATCGGCATGGTCTTCCAGAGCTTCAACCTGTTCCCCCACCGCACGGTGCTCGACAACGTGATGCTGGCCCCGCGCTATCACCAACTGCTTGACCAGCCGGTCGCCCGCGAGCAGGCCCTGGCGCTGCTCGACCGCGTCGGCCTGCTGGCCCATGCCCACAAATACCCCTGGCAGCTCTCAGGCGGCCAGCAGCAGCGCGTGGCGATCGCCCGGGCGCTGGCGCTGAAGCCGGACATTATGCTGTTTGACGAGCCAACCTCGGCGCTGGATCCGGAGCTGGTAGGCGAAGTGTTGAAGGTCATTCAGTCGCTGGCCCGCGAAGGCATGACCATGCTGATTGTCACTCACGAGATGGAGTTCGCCCTGTCGATTTCCGACCGCGTGGTGCTAATGGAGAACGGCGTGGTGCAGGCCGATATCGCCCCGCAGGTGATCCGCAGCCCGCTGGAGGCCCCTTCTCTGCAACGAATCCGTGAATTTATGGGAGTACGCTAAATGGCAACTGAGCAACACCTGCGCCAGCAGTTGGCCGCCGCCTACCGGCTGGCGGCGCTGTTCGGCTGGGAGGATACCCTCTACACCCACTTCTCCGTGCGCCTGCCCGGCGACGGTGAGCCGCGTTTTTTAATTAATCCCTTCGGCATGATGTTTGACGAAGTCACCGCCAGCAACCTGATCGTGGTGGATATGCAGGGTAAGGTCGTAGAGGGCGACGCACCGGCTAACTCGGCGGGCTTTACCATCCACAGCGCGGTGCATATGGCCCGGGAAGATGCCCACTGCGTGATCCACACCCATACGCTGCCGGGAATGGCGGTGGCCGCCTGCGAGGACGGCCTGCTGCAGCTCAACCAGATCAGCACCGAGTTTTACCAGCGCGTCGGCTACCATCCCTATGAAGGGGTGGCCTTTGACCTCGACGAACGGGCGCGCATCCAGCGCTCGCTGGGGAATAATATCGCCATGATCCTGCAGAGCCACGGCCTGCTGTCGGTGGGCCGCACCGTGGCTGACGCCTTTTATATCATGTACTACCTGAACCGCGCCTGCGAGATCCAGATGGCCACCGCCCAGCTGGCGGCCCTCAGCCCGATCCACACCATCGCTCCGCACCTCAGCCAGCACGCCTGCGAGCAGCTGATGGGCGTGGAGCATGAACGTCAACAGGTCTGGCAGGCGTGGCTGCGCCGTCTTGACCGTCTCGATACCTCTTACAAAGACTAACGCCTATGTCTGATATCACTATCGTTGTGGATTGTAACGACGCGGATTTCGCCCGCGATATTTGCGCCGCCCTGCAGCAGTTTCCCGACGTCACGGCGCTTCTGCCCCATCACCAGGCGGCACGCGACGCCCAGTACGCCAGTTGCTGGTTCCCGGACCCGCAGCTGCTGAGCCGCTCGCCGGGGCTGAAGCTGATCCAGGCCGCGTCCGCCGGGGTCGATCATCTGCCGCCCGCGCTGTTCGCCAGCGAGATCCCGCTGTGCCGGGTGATCGATGAAGATTTTCGCCACGGCATGTTCGAATATGCTCTGTGGAGCGTCCTGTGGTTTCAGCGCCATTTCGACCGGGCGCTGGCCCACCAGCGAACCCAAACCTGGAAGCTCTATCCCCAGCGCGCCGCCGCCGACTTCCATATCGGCATTATGGGTCTGGGCGAAATTGGCGGCTATATCGCTGACCAGCTGGCCCGCCTCGGCTATCGGGTCTCCGGCTGGTCGCGCAGTGAAAAGCAGCTGGCTGGTGTCACCTGCTATCGCGGCGAGGAGGCGCTCGACCACTTTCTTGGGTCGCTTGACGGGCTGATTAACCTCCTGCCGCTCACCGCGCAGACCCGAGGTATCCTCGCCGCGCCGCTGTTCAACCGGCTACCCGCCGGGGCGGTGTTGATCAACTGCGGCCGCGGGGAGCATATGGTCAATGATGATGTGCTGGCGGCGCTGGAGAGCGGCCAGCTCGCCGGGGCGGTGCTCGACGTCTTCCCGCAGGAGCCATTGCCGGCGGACGATCCGCTGTGGCGCCATCCGCAGGTGGTCATCACCCCGCATATGGCCTCTGCGGCCCCTGCCGAGGTGATCGCCCGCCAGTTGCTGGAGAACATTCAGCGCCAGCGCCGCGGGCTGCCGCTGAAGAACCTGGTCAATAAGCACGCCGGTTACTGATCCCCAGCCATACTGCCGCTGCTACGCTTAATGGGAGATCCACAACCAGAAGGCAGGAACATGAAGATTGATTTAGCGGGGAAAGTCGCGCTGGTCACCGCCTCCACGGCGGGTATTGGCTTCGCCATCGCCAAAGGCCTGGCGGAGAGCGGCGCAGAGATCATCATTAACGGGCGCAGCGAGCAGAGCGTGAACGCCGCCATCGCTCGTCTGCAAAATGAGGTGTCGGGCGCGAAGGCGCGACCCGCCATCGCCGACCTCAGCGACGCCGACGGCGCAGCCCAGCTGCTGCGGGCGGTGACCGGCGTCGATATTCTGGTCAATAACGCCGGGATCTATGGCCCGCAGGATTTCTACGCCACCGACGACGCGACATGGGACAACTACTGGCAGACCAACGTCATGTCCGGCGTACGCCTGTCACGGGGGCTGCTCCCGGCGATGGTCAGTAAAGGCTGGGGGCGGGTGGTGTTTATCTCCTCAGAATCGGCGCGCAATATCCCGGCGGACATGATCCATTATGGCGTGACCAAGACCGCGCAGCTGTCGCTGGCCCGCGGCCTGGCGAAATATGTCGCCGGCAGCGGAGTGACCGTTAACAGCGTACTGCCGGGGCCGACGATTTCCGACGGCTTTGCCGAGATGCTGAAAGACGACGTGGCGAAAACCGGCAAGTCGCTGGAGGAACTGGCGAAAGCGTTTGTCATGACCCATCGTCCGAGCTCGGTGATCCAGCGGGCGGCCTCGGTGGAAGAGGTCGCCAATATGGTGGTCTACGTCTGCTCGCCGCAGGCATCGGCCACCTCCGGTGCCGCACTGCGCGTCGACGGCGGCGTGGTGGATGATATTCTCTGACGCCCACCTCATTCAGGGGAGTCACCCTCCCCTGTCGCCTTCGCCGGCGCTAAACCGCGCAAAATGTTAAAAAAACGCGGCAAAGTCGCACAAAGTGAACAGGAACATGCATTCCCAAAACTTATGATATTTCTTTTAAGTATAAGTTGTGGTGTTAATGTCTCTGTTACGAAGCTTGCTATTCTTTCTCGGCGCGGCGGTCGCAGCCGCCCTCGCGGTACTCTGTCTGTGGGTGGATATTCGGGTGTTTGGCAACGACATCCCGGAGGTGTCGCTGACCGAAGTGGTGCAGGAGAGCGTGCTGGCCGTCATCGTACTGGTTCACTTCCTGCTGGCGCGAAAATATACCCGCCTGCGCTATAGCAATATCCTCATCGGCGGCTTCTTCCTCGCCATGCTGATCCGTGAACTGGATGGCCTGTTTGATTTGCTCTCCCACGGCAGCTGGGTGTGGTTTGCCCTGCTGGCCACCGTAGGGTCGCTGCTGGCGCCGCTGCGCCATCTGCGTCAGACCCTGTCGCAGCTGGCGGAGTATACCCGCACGCCCTATTACGGGATGATGATCAGCGGCCTGCTGGCGATTCTGGTCTTCTCTCGGCTGTTTGGTATGCACGGCCTGTGGTACGCCGTGCTGGATGAGAACTACGCCCGGGTGGTGAAAAACACGGTCGAGGAAGGCAGCGAGTCGTTTGGCTATATGCTGTGCCTGACCGCCACCCTCGGCTACGCCTGCTACTTCCGCGGCCTCGCGCGACAGACCCTGTCGCCGCAGCGCTAACCGTGGACGATAACCACCGCCGGACGCGTCTGCCGGCGGTGGCGCGCCGCCGCGTTAACCGCGAATTTTCCACTTCCGTTTGAGAACCTCTTTGTCCTGGCTATCCAGCCACTGGTTCACTTTCTCCAGCAGCGCCGGGTTATCCTTATTCATCATATACACCTTGTCGCTGGCGGTGCCGGCGAACGGTGTTTCGTTAGCAACGCAGAACACGCCGGGCTCTTTGCTTTGGTAATAGTCGCCTTCGATCAGGTCTGTCACCATCATATCGGCTGTTTTCTGCCGCAGCGCCTCCAGATTGTCGACGTTGTTCTGTACGCGAATGATCTGCGCCTGCTTAATATGCTCATCGACAAAGCTCTGGTTTGTGCCGCCAGGGTTGACGACCACCTTCACCTCCGGGCGGTCAATCTTCGCCAGCGAGCCGAGCCGCGGGGCGGCCTGGCAGTTGGCTAAGGCGATTTTACCGTTCGCCACTACCGGATGGCTGAGGGCGAAGTCCTTCGCCCGCGCCGGAGTCTGCGTCACGCCGCCCATCGCAATATCAAACTTGTCCGCCCGCAGATCGGCGGCGAGCGCTGGCCAGCTGGTGTAGACGAAGCTCACCTTCAGCCCCAGCGTGCGCCCGAGATCGCGGGCCATGTCCACGTCATAGCCCTGCAGCTCGCCGGCGGCATTGCGAAACGCCAGCGGGGCGTAATCGCCCGGCACGCCCACTTTCAGCTCACCGCTGTGCTCGATGGTTTGCATATCGCGCGCCTGGGCGCCGCAGGTCATTATCGCCAGCGTCAGCGCCAGCCCCACCGTCAGTTTCATCTCGCCATCCTTATCGTTATCGATTTTTCGCGCCGGGGTGATCGGCCGCTTATCAGTCAACACCATCCGCAGCATACGCCAGGGCATTCATCCTATTTTTAATCATCGTGACATACAACCCGGCAGCACGGTTGCCGATCGCAAATCTGGCGATAAAAAACAGCCCCCCTCCGGTGAATGATCCCTCATCTGCCGGGCGTAGCCTTACGTGAACGATCGTATTTTCCACCATGAAGTGGGTTCGAACACCTGGCAAAAAAGAGCAATAAGCTATTTCTAATGCATTGAATTAAAATAGCAATTTATTTTATCGAGCGATATTTGGCATTCAACTCGCGTTAATAACCGTCTTATTTACGTCGCAATTCCCCCACGCTACTATCCCGACAAAAGCAGCCCCTAAATAACAAGCCAGTTTATTTCCTGGTATTAATAAATTTGTCAGTCAGATGAATTAATAAAAAACATACCTGGCGTAAATAAGACTCATCAAAATAACGGCCCTGGCGCCAGCTTTACGGGCAATAGAGAAGGAAAGAAAATGAAAATAATCACGCTGTGTCTGGCGACGGTCTTTGCCGGGCTGGCCGCTGTCCCTGCACTCGCGGCAGAGGGCAAGCTGAATTTCATCGGCAAGGTCGTGAACGCCTCCTGCAAGCTCGAAGGGGTGAGCGACAGCGGGGTCATCGACGTCAGTATGGGCGCTATTCCGCTGTCGAGACTGAAAAACAGTCAGTCTGGGACCGGGCCGGCGGTCGGCATCGACATTCGCGTTAAAGATTGTGAGAAAGGCACTTACTACATTGTGGTTGACGGCCCCTCGCCTGCCGACACACCTGAAAACCGCGTGCTGGCGCTCGACGGCAGCGGTAAGCCGGCCAGCAAGGTAGGTATTCTGCTCACTGACCGCACGGGCACCCCGCTCAGCCTCGATGAACGCCTTGATCCGCAACACGATCCCCGCATAGAGATCCCGGTGGACGGCGGCTCCGGAACCTTCAGGCTGAACGCCTTCTATTACACCTGGGACAAAACCCACGCCGATCCCGGCGACGGCAATGCGACGGCCCGATTTACCATTATGCAGGAATAACTTCCCGGTCAGGGATGAGACGTCAAGGGAGTCCTCATGAAAACACAGCTGGCGATTCTGCTCTGCGCAGTGACCTTTCAGGCCTGCGCCGGGATCACCATTAATGCCACGCGGGTGGTCTATTCCGGGAAAGAAAAGGTCGCCAGCCTGAACATTCACAATCGCAGCAGCACGCCTTATAAAGTGCAGATCTGGCTGGACGCCGGACTCAATACCTCGCGCGTCGGCCTGCCGATAGTGGCGACGCCGCCGCAGGTCTATTTATCGCCGCAACAATCCGCCCAGCTGCGCTTTATCTATCTCGGCGGCGGGCTGCCCGGCGATCGGGAAAGCGTGTACTGGGTCAATATCCAGGAGACGCCTCCCGCAGCCGTCGGCACGCATACGCTGCAATTTGTCGTCCGTACCCGCCTGAAGCTCTTTTATCGTCCGCCCGCCATCACCACCACCCTCGCCAGAGAGGTGCAAAAGCTGCAGTGGCAGCAGAACGGGAATCACCTGCGCTTTACCAACTCAGGCCCACTGCATATCACCCTGGTCAACGGGACGCTGATCGATAATAAAGGCCACTTCTCGCCGATGAGAAACGTGATGCTCCGGCCATACAGCAGCCATACCGTGATGACCACCGACAGCACTCGCCTGTACCAGCTGAACTATATCGACGACTACGGCGCGGTGGTGCCCATCCCCCTGCAGAATGCCCATGCGCCAGCGTCAGGCTAGTTATACTCCAGGGCGAAGGTCACCATGCTGTTGGCCGTGCCCGCTCCCACCGTGGCGTCAGTTTGCACATACTGGGCGTTAAAATTGATCGCCTCGGCGGCCCCGGCGTTTGTGCCGGTCACCCTTTTCAGGATCGGCAAGTTGCTGGCCTCATTGATCTTAACGCTGGTGCCATCAGAGACCGCCGCGCCGGGGTTATTACCGTAGGTCAGCTTCACGCCGACGCCGCTGGCGCTGTTGCTGGCCTTGCTCAGGGCCAGGGTATCGCTCTCCACGCTGACGCCGAAAAAGCCGATGCGCACGTCGGTCGGCGACGGGCAGAACACCGGGATCGAAAAGCGCTTCGCCTGGCCGCCGGTGCTCCCTTTACCGTGAAACTCCGCCCGGTTTACCGTGCCCAGAGTGACCTGGATCGTCGACGTCGCTACCTGACAGCTGCCGCTGCTGCCGATGTCCACGTTCAGGGCCGCCATATCGATACTGACCGGCGCGCTGGCGACATAGCTGGCGCTCCCGCTGGCCTGCTGCTCAATGGTCATCTCCCCCACCTGCGGCAGCGACGGCGAGTTGGTGTGCGTCCCGTCCGCCAGCTGCACCGTCCCGGTTTTATAGAAGGTCACCGCGATCCTGACCGTGGTTTGCTGCTGCGTCATCAGCGCCGGAAGCATTGCGCTGTCGCACACCACCACCGACTCGCCGCCTGCGGAGTGGCTGCCATCGATAGCGCGCATCGGGCCGCCCGCGCACTGAAAGCTGAGCGAGTAACCGATGCCGTCGATGGCGCTGGGGTAGACGTGCTGTCCGTTAATCACCACCGGCGAGCCGCCGGTTTTCAGTTGCTTATAGACGATGCGTTTGGCGCTCGCCGTCGGCAGCTGCAGGTCGCAGGAAAAGGGGATCCCGCTGCCGTTATCCGCCATCGCGCTGGTCATCTGGGTATTGACCGGTAGCGTGGGTAAATATTTGATATTGGGAATATTGACCGTGGTCTGGCCGATATTCGCGCGGCAGGTTTCAGCCCGCACGCCGGGGAGGTAACCACTCAGCGCCAGCAGAAAGAGAACAGGAAGTAGACGAAAAACAGATTTCATAGCCGCCTCAGCGTGTCTGGCACAGTCCGGAGACGGTTTTCACCGTATTCAGACTCTGCTGTGGGTTATCCGGAAGTTGAAAATGCAGCGTGCAGCTCTGCGACTGGTTGTTAACGACCCAGCTCACCGCCAGGGTCCCCTCCTGCGGCACGCCGCTGAGGTACACCTGCCCACCGTCGGCCACCATGCCGCCCGGCGCATTGCCGCTCTCCTCCGCCGTGACCAGCCGCGCGCTGGCGCCAAACGGCAACGGCCCCTGGGCATTGCGCAGGGTAAACAGCACCCGGTTGCCAATGTGGGTCCGGTAGTTGGCCATCACCACCGCGCCGCCGCCGGGGATCACGGTCTGCCCCTCCTGATCGACGTCGGTATCGTCGGCCATCGACTCTGTGTCGAGGGTAATGACATTTTTTCGATAGGCGGTCAGGGATGGCACCACGGCATAGCCGCGCCAGTCGGTGTGCACATTGTTGCCGTTTTGTACCGCCACCCCAGCGGCCCCCGGCGCGCGGACGATGGCGAAGCTCTCGCCCACCGTCTGGCCGAAGGTGACGCCGTGCGGATGCGCGACCACCGAGCCGGCGCCTCCCCAGGTCAGCTGGTTGCTGGCGGCGTCATGACGATAGCCGAGCTGGGCGTTGCCGAAGCCGCCGTGGTAATCCAGCGCGACGCTGCTGTTGCTGCCTCGCCCCTGGTTGCCATAGCCCTGCTGGACCGAATAGAACAGATTTGGCCGCGTCGGCACCGCGCCATACAGCAAGACCTGCTGCGAGGTATAGCCATTGCTGTCCGAGGTGGTGTTATAGCTTACCGCGCTGTCGGACAGCGGGCCGCCCAGCGGGATGTTGATATTAAATGACCAGGAACGGTCATTTTTTTCCTGATTGCTGGCGCGGGTGTAGTAATAGCCCACGCCCCAGGAGATCCCCTTCCAGGCGCTGTAGAACCCGAGGTGTACCGTCTCATCCCGGCTCTGCCGGTGCCAGTAATCCTGCGACCAGGCGGAGATCGCCAGACTGCCGAGGCCGCCAAGGCTTTGTGTCACCGACAGCTCTTCCCGGCGACGCCGGTTGTCCACCTGCCCCTGCGCGCTTTCCAGCGCGCTGGCTTCGGCAAAATCGTAATAGCCGCTGGAGGAGTAGCGGTAGCTGGCGAGGCTGAATGAAGTCCCCGAGCTGACAAAATCTTTCTGATACTGGGCGCGCAGCGAATGGCCCGCGTAGCGCTTGCCCGACGGCGTGCGGGTGATGGCCTGGGTCACGTCGCCTCCCAGCGATCCGAACTCGCCGAAACCGCGCCCCAGGCCCAGCGCCCAGGACTGATAGTCCTGGGCCAGTTGCGTACCGCCGTAGAGAGTAAATCCCGCCGACAGACCGTAGAACAGGGTTCCCTGCAGGAATTCCGGCGAGCGGACGGTATCCGCCCCCGAATGGTAGCGCCCGGCGCTAAGGCTGAATTTGCCGCGCCCTTCGCGCAGCATAAAAGGAACTGCGGAATAGGGCTGAGTAAAAGTGCGCACCGAACCATTGCTCTCGGTCACCTTCACCTCCAGATCGCCGCTCTGCGAGGTGGGGTAAAGATCGCTGATGGCAAATGCCCCCGGCGACACGAAGGTTTCGTAGATCACATACCCGTGCTGAGAGACGGTCACTTTGGCATTGCTGTGCGCCACGCCGCGGATGGTGGGGGCAAAGCCGCGCTGGCTGTCCGGAAGCATCTCATCGTCAGACATCAGCTGGACGCCGCGAAAGGGGATGCTGTCAAACACATCGCCGGTGGTGTAGGTATCGCCGATCCGCAGCAAGCTCTTCAGCGAGCGGACGTCGCGCTGCAGCCAGGTGCTCTGGGTATCCCAGTGCCGGCGCTGCTGGTCGTACTGCATTGAGGAGACGTTGCGCAGCCGCCAGGCGCCCAGGTTCACGCCGCTGCGTAAATTGAGGTAGTTTGAGCGGCTGCTCTCCCCGTCATCGGCGTTCTTTATTTGCGCGCCGGAAAAATAGTAATCGACAAACGCGGCCGGCACGCCATCGTCCCAGCGCGAGGGATCGACATAGCCGCGGCTTTGCACGTTCATCGCCGCCTGGGGAATACTCAGCGTCAGGCGCTGGTTAGCAAAGGTGAACCGACTGCTGGCGTCGGGAATAAACTTCTCGATCCGGGTGAAGGTTTCTCCTTCATGCAGCGTTTGAAAGGCGGGAAAGGCGCTGACGTTGACCCCATAATCCGCCAGCTGACCGGGCGTCAGCACCGGCTGCAGCTTCCCGCCATCGTCAACAAACGTAATATCAGCCTGACCCAGCTCCTGATCGTTAACCACCACGGTGACAGAGTAAGTGCCCGGCTGCTGCCCGCCGGGTTTGGCGAAGTAGTGCAGGTCGGAGGTTTGCTGCTGCGGGTCGGCAAACTCCAGCGCCGCCGGGTCAAAATAGTCGTCGGCCAGCGCCCGGTTCAGCGGGCTGAGACAAAACATCATCGTCGGCACTGTCGCCAGCGCCAGCGCCCGTCCTGCTGTCACTGGCATTGCGGCATATTCCCGCACCTTCGCTGTTGTTGTTCTTTTCATGCTGGCGCCGTCCGGTCATGTCATCACAAAAGGGAATTACTGCTGGGCGAAATCGCTGACGCCACCGTAGTCGTTAATCGCCCGCCATTTGACGGCGCCGTGCCCGCTCACCGGCCACGTTTTCTGGCCGAACGGAGCCACCATGCCTGGCTCATCGATGCTCTGCCCGCCCACCGCGACGGAGTAAAAAGAGACAAAATAGGGAGTGGGGTTTGCCACCGTCAGATGACCGCCGGACTGGGTAAACTTCAGTTGCTGCCAGGCTTTTGCCGGGTCGCCTGCCAGACCGTTGGGGCGATAGAAAATTTTGAATTTCGACTTAATATTGACCTGCAGCTTATTCACCTCGCCCTGCGGCGTCGGAGAAATACTTTTGACGTTCAGCCAAAACACCGACTCACGATCGCCGGGCAGCGAGGCGCCAATAAAGTTAATACGCAGAACGTTATTCTGCTCCGGATCGAGACGGAACAGCGGTGGGGTCACAATAAAGGGCACCTTGCTCTTGTCATTTTCCGCGTAATTTTCCACCCACGACTGCACCAGATAGGGTGTGTGAGTATCGGCATTGGTGACTGAAATAGCGGCTTCACGCTTCCCTTCCTGATAAATCACACGGGTTCCCCCCATGACAATACCGGCCTGCGCTGCCGTGGAGCACAGCAGAAAAGCCGCAACGGCAATTATTTTCTTCATCATTAATAACCATCAGGTAAAGGTTGAACAGACAATAAAATAAAGCTGTGAATAACAGAGCCAGTAACCATTGAGATAATTAGCAGGAACAACAATACCGTCACGAATATATATCGCGACTGCTTCGCCATTAATATTTCAACAGACTGCTATGGATCCAGACGCAATGGACTGGCTCTGAATAACGCGCAATATGCTTAGTTATAAATCATATTGAAATTAGCCGTACCGTTGGCATCGCCCGCCGCCACGGCCCCGGTAGAGACATAGTCGGCGTAAAACTCGAGGTCAGCAGAGCCGGTGCCGGCAGTGGCGCCCGCGACGACCGGGTGATCTTTGGACACTTTGCCGAGGCTGACCGCCGTGTTCTGGTCGTCTTCATACAGCTTGATCGCCACGCCGGTGGCGCCGCCATTGGTGGCCAGCAGAGTGGTATCAGACTGATCGCGCGCGCCGTCAAACAGCACCGCAACCTTGGCCACGCTGGCCGGGCAATCTTTGACTTTGATATGGAAGGGAGTTTTGGTGGTTTCGGAGCCGGTGCCGGTAAAATAGCTGCTGGCCCATTTGCCCAGATCCACGGTCTGGCCGGTTGAACCGCTGTCGACGTTGCAGGAGCTGTCGGTAATAGAGCCGTTAAAAATTACCTGCCCACCGGTACCCTGAGTGCCTGCGCTGGCGCCTGGGTTAACGGTCATTGTCGATCTTGCCGGTTGCGTATTGCCTGAAATTGCCGCGCCCGAAACCAGCGCGCCCATGAGAATTGCCATAATACGAAGTTGGGTTTTCATTATTTATCTCATCGTTAACGAATATATCACACAGTCATCGGCAATAGCGCTTGGCTATCGCGAAGCTGCTCATCAGTTCCTCCTTGTAAATGTTCATTGCGTTCCTTCCGCAGGATAGTAGGCACACGCCCTCTCGCTCTGCTTTATTCTGTCAAAAGGTGAACATTAATAAAAAACAGAAGCTAAAAAAGTTATTTTGGTGTGCGAAATAAATATATTACCGCACCTACCAAAAGGCAACCCGGCACAATGTTACGAATAAGTTAATGATTATCAGAGGCATAAAATTTATTTTTGAAATGCCTTTTCAATGTTAATTTACATATCTATACAAACGGTAATAAAACACTTTCAAACAACAACAGATCAAAACCATTAACAAATTTAAAGTTAATTACTCAAAAAGTTGTCTTGTTTTATTGTGCTTCCGATCGGCAGCACAGGAAAATTAGGAATTTTCCTGGTATTAATATTCATCATTTCTACATAAATGAAGCACAAGTGTCCGCCTCACTGCGCATAATTTCTTGTTGTGGAACCCTTTTTATTTTCAAGTGAAAGATATTACATCAGCCGTGTGAATGTGTTGGTCATGCCGCTCAATAAAGCCGGCTAAATAGCAGGGTTATTTTGCAGTTAAAAAAAATCCGCAACCCGGACGGATTGCGGACAGAGGTTGGAACAGAAGCGCGGGGTTGTATTTAGAACAGACCCAGCGGCGCGGTGCCGTAGCTCACCAGCAGATTTTTGGTTTGCTGATAGGCATCCAGCGCCATCTTGTGCGTTTCCCGGCCAACGCCAGACTGTTTATAGCCACCGAACGCCGCATGCGCCGGGTAGACATGATAGCAGTTGGTCCATACGCGGCCGGCTTTAATCCCGCGGCCCATGCGATAGGCGAGGTTGGTATCCCGTGTCCAGACCCCGGCGCCAAGGCCAAACTGGGTCTCATTGGCGATGGTCAGCGCTTCCGCTTCGTCCTTAAAGGTGGTCACCCCGATCACGGGCCCAAAGATCTCCTCCTGGAAGCTGCGCATATCGTTGCGGCCTTTAATCAGCGTGGGCTGAATATAAAAACCGTTATCCAGCGCCGGCGCGATAGCCGCCCGCTCGCCGCCGGTCAGAATTTGCCCGCCCTCTTCCCGCGCAATCTGAATGTAGGAGAGGATCTTATCGAACTGCTGGCGGGAAGCCTGCGCGCCGATCATGGTGTCGGTATCTAACGGGTCACCACGGCGGATCTGCGCCACCTTCTCCATGACCCGCGCCATAAAGGGCTCATAGATGGATTCATGGATCAGCGCCCGCGACGGGCAGGTACATACCTCCCCCTGGTTGAAGAAGCCAAGCACCAGTCCCTCCACCGCCTTCTCAATAAACTCCTCTTCTCCCTCCATTACGTCGGCGAAGTAGATGTTGGGCGATTTGCCCCCCAGCTCGACAGTGCAGGGGATAATATTTTCCGCCGCGCAGGCGAGAATATGCCGCCCGACCGGCGTGGAGCCAGTGAACGCCAGCTTGGCGATACGCTTGCTGGTGGCCAGCGCCTCGCCTGCCTCTTTGCCGAATCCCTGTACCACGTTAAGCACCCCGGCCGGGAACAGATCGCCGATCAGCTCCAGCAGCAGGGTAATGCTCAGCGGCGTCTGTTCAGCCGGCTTGAGCACCACGCAGTTACCCGCCGCCAGGGCCGGGGCCAGCTTCCACGCGGCCATCAGCAGCGGAAAGTTCCACGGGATAATCTGCCCAACCACCCCCAGCGGTTCATGGAAATGATAGGCCACCGTCGTTTCGTCAATCTCGGCGGTGCTTCCCTCCTGGGCGCGCAGGCAGCCGGCGAAGTAGCGAAAATGGTCCACCGCCAGCGGCAGGTCGGCATTCAGGGTTTCGCGGATCGGTTTCCCGTTGTCCCAGCTCTCCGCGACGGCCAGATACTCCAGGTGCTGTTCAATACGATCGGCGACCTGTAGCAGCAGCCTGGAGCGCTGCTGCACTGACGTTTTACCCCACGCCGGCGCCGCACGGTGAGCGGCATCGAGGGCGAACTCAATGTCTTTGGCGTCCGAGCGGGGAAACTGCGCAATGTTGCTGCCGTCGACCGGGGAGGTATTCATAAAGAATTCACCGCTCAGCGGCTCGACAAATTTACCGTCAATGAAGTTGCCGTAAGCGGATTTAAATGAAACCAGGGCGCCGGGCTGGCCAGGATGTGCATAACGCATCGCAAATCTCCTTCTGTAGGGTTGAGACGCAGCGGCATATTGATTTTTTAAACTTGCCGCCGAACGCTTCTCACTTTGCAGGGGTTATGCCAGTTTTTAATCGCCAATAATTTACATTATTTATTAATGAGTTAGGGTTATCTCTTTACCAGGCTGGCAGGCGCTGTCGCACAGATGTCCACTTCTGTGTTGCAAATCGCAACACCAAATAAACCAAATGGCTACAATATTGCAACACAGCAACATCGACCCTGAGGTGCCCTGTGCCAGGTAATCCCTATCTTCTCGCACCAGAGGTTAACGCTAACCCCCTGCTCAGCGACTCGTGGTCTCGCTGCCAGCGCTATGGTCTGGATCCCGCTACCGAGGATTTTCCCCGTCTGCGCGCCGGGGAGCTGGCAGACCGGCTCGCCAGCCACCGCAGCCTGCAGCAGCTGGCGCAGCCGGTGGTGGATGCCCTGTCGCGCCAGGTGGCGGACCTGCAGTCGGTGGTGGTCCTCTCCGACCCCAGTGGCCTGGTGCTGCACACCGTCGGCGATACTCAGGCGATGCAGAAGGCTCAGCGCGTGGCGCTGGCCCCCGGCAATCTGTGGAGCGAAAGCGGGCGCGGGACCAACGCCATTGGCACCGCGCTGGTCATTGATGACGGCTGCGAAATCGATGGCCGCCAGCATTTTCTTACCCGCAATCAGAATCTGTACTGTGCGGCGATGCCGCTCCAGCGGCCGGACGGAAGTATTGCCGGGGTGCTGGATATCTCCGGCCCGGCGGATTTTCCCCACCAGCATACCTTTGGCTGGGTGAAGGCGGCGGCAAAGCAAATTGAGTATCTGTGGGTGAAACAGAGCCTGCATCCGGAGCAGTGGCTGATGAGCCTGCACCGGCAGGTGGACAAGCTCGACAGCGTCGAGGAGCTGCTGCTGGTCTTTTCTGACAACGTCCTCACCGCCGGCAACCGACTGGCGATGCGCGAGTTCGGCCTGAGCGCGGCGCAGTTTGGCCAGCTAACCTTTGCGTCGCTTTTTCCGACGCTGGCGCAAAGGGCGGTCAGCGTCCCGCTGCCGCTGACCACCCCGCAGGGCCGCTATCACTATCGCCTGCGGGAGCCCACCCGCCGCCGGGTGGCGGTAAGCGCCCCGCAGGTCATGCATCTCCCTTTCACCAGCCCGCGCGAAGGCGAAAAGCTGCTGCGGCTGCTCAACGCCGGCATTGCGCTATGCATTGAGGGAGAAACCGGCAGCGGCAAGGAGTATGTCAGCCGTACGCTGCATCAGCACAGCCGCTGGCGCAGTGGCAAATTTGTCGCCATCAACTGCGCGGCCATCCCGGAATCGCTGATCGAATCCGAGCTATTCGGCTACCAGCCGGGGGCATTTACCGGCGCCAGCAAAAACGGCTATATCGGTAAAATCCGCGAGGCTGAGGGCGGGGTACTGTTTCTCGATGAGATCGGCGATATGCCGCTGGCGCTGCAGACGCGGCTCCTGCGGGTGTTGCAGGAAAAAGAGGTGGCCCCGCTGGGCGCCAGCCGCAGCGTGCCGGTGAATTTCGCCTTGATCTGCGCCACCCACCGCAATCTGACGCAACGGGTCAGCGCCGGCGAATTCCGTGAAGATCTGCTGTGGCGCCTGCGGGAGTATGCCCTGGCGCTGCCCCCGCTGCGCGAGTGGCCGGCGCTGGAAACCTTTATCGCCACGCTGTGGCGCGACCTGGGCGGTGTTTCACGCCGGGTGACGCTTTCAAATGCACTGCTGGTCCACCTCAGCCAGCTGCCGTGGCCGGGAAACGTGCGCCAGCTGCAGAGCGTCCTGAAGGTGATGCTGGCTCTGGCCGATGAGGGCGACACGCTGACGCCCGACGCGCTGCCGGAGGCGTATCGCACCGCGCCTGCGCCGCTGCCGCGCGGAGGATTGCAGGCCCATGACGAGCAGTTGATTGTCGATACCCTGGCCAGCGTTAACGGCAACGTCAGCCGGGCGGCACAGATACTGGGTATCGCCCGCAGCACGCTATACCGCCGCGCCGCCCGTACCGGACGGCCTCGTCGCTGAGGCTATGGCGTAAAGCGCGCCGGCAGCCAGGAGAACATCCGCCGGCTGACGGCCTCGCACAGCAGCACCAGCCGTGGGCCGACCGCCTGCCAGACCCGCTTCGCCACGATGACCCCGCCAATGGAGACCAGGGCTGCGCCCACCATATCCAGCGGAAAATGCACCCCAAGATAGATCCGCGACCAGGCCACCGGCAGCGCAGCCAGCAGCATCAGCAGACCAGGCGCCCGCAGGCGCAGCGACAGCAGCGCAAACGCGGCGCTGAACATCACCGTAGCGTGATCGCTGGGGAAGCTGTTATCCGCCGGATGACTTATCCAGGTATGGCCGAGGGGGATCATAAACGGCCGCGGATGAAACCAGAGCGTCCCGCACACCATCCCCAGCCCGAGGGAAATCATCACAGCCAGGGTCATAAACAGCGCCTGGCGGTGTCCCTCACGACCACCGAGAAACCACAGGCCGAGCGCGATCGCCGGCATCATAAACACGATGCCGCTGGCGCAAAAACGGGCCAGCGACAGCAGGCCCTCCGCGGCGCCAGGCTGCGCGTTAAGCGCGAAAAAAACAGATTGATTCAGCGTTTCCAGGGCGTTCATGGCGATAGCTCTCAGTCGTCATCTTTCTGTCATTATCGCCCGGTCGCCTTAAGATACCCTTAACCGCTGGGCGGTGTGCTTTTAGCAAGGCGCAGTCCTTCCCGCAGGGCATCGATCGTCACCCGCGTTTTTTGCGGCAGCCACGGCCCCTCCGGCCACACCGCGTGGATAGCGAAACGCACCTGAGCGCTGGGCGCCAGCACCTGCTGCAGCGTCCCGTCGGCGAGCGCCTGCGCCACCAGCCAGTCCGGCAACCAGGCGATGCCCATCCCCTGCAGCACCGCCGCCGCGATGGCGGCAAAATCATCCTGTACCAGCCCCGTCTCCGGACTGAAGCGCACTTCGCCCTGCTGCGGGTCGTACAGTTGCCATTTTTGCAGTTGGCCGTTGTGCAGATAGCCGAGGGTGCGGTGCTCGCTCAGCCCGGCGATGGTCTGCGGCGGCGGCTGGCGGCGCAGGTACTCCACCGCCGCGCACAGCACCATGCCATGCTCCCCCAGCGCCCGCGCCCGTAGCGACCCGGTATCGGCCAGGTTTCCGATACGCACCGCAAGATCAAACCCCTCCTCCAGCAGATTGACCTGCCGGTCGCTGTAGTGGAGCTCGAGCTTCAGTAACGGATAGCGCTGGCTCAGGCGGAATAGCACCGGCGCCACGCAGCGCTGGCCAAAGAGCACTGGTAGCGAGATCCGCAGCCGCCCCTGCACCTCGCCCTTCCCGCGCTGGAGCGCCTCTTCGGCCTCGCGGATGCGCGCCAGCGCTTCCCGGCACTGGTGGTAAAATTGCTCCCCCTCTTCCGTCAGCAGTTGCCGACGGGTAGTGCGCTGGAATAACGCCACGCCGAGGCGCGCTTCCAGCCGGGCAATGGTTTTACCCACCGCCGAACGCGTCACGTGGAGGATCGCCGCCGCGCTGGCAAAGTTACCGCTCTCGACCACGGTGACAAACACCGGGATCGCGTTCAGATCGTCACGCACAGATTGGTTCCTTACGGGATACAATAGAGGAAAATAATGTCACTCCAGAGAGAAAAAAGACAGTGTTAGTCTCTGCCTCTCCCCTTCACTTGAGGCACTCATCATGGCTAACGTTCTGGTATTAAAATCCAGCATTAATGGCGAAACATCCCTGACCAATCAGCTGATTAACGAATTTCTCGCGGCGCGCCGGGCAGCAGGACACCGCGATCGGCTCACGGAACACGATCTCAGCGCCATGGCGCTGCCAACGCTGGATCGCCCCCTGTTCGCCGCCCTGCGCGGGGCAGTGGATCCGCAGCCAGCCATCCGCGCGGCGGTTGCGCGCTCCGACCAGCTTATCGCCGAGTTAAAAGCCAGCGACCTGCTGGTGATCGGGGCGCCGATGTATAACCTCAACGTCCCGACCGACCTGAAGAAATGGTTCGACCTCGTGGCGCGGGCGCGGGAAACCTTTCGCTACACCGACAGCTGGCCGCAGGGGCTGGTCGAGGGCGTTCGGGCGGTGGTCGTCAGCAGCCGCGGCGGTATTCACCAGGGAGAGACCACCGACGCCATCACCCCCTATCTGCGCGCGGTACTGGGGCTGATGGGGATCCATGAGGTGGAATTTATCTATGCCGAAGGGCTGGACAATCGTCCGCATGGTCGCGACGCAGGGATCGCCAGCGCCCGGGCGCAGATTGCCCAGCTCGCCGTTCCGGCCTGAGTCACAGATAAAAAGTGCTGGCGCAGGGGATGTTTTTATTTTAGAGTTATCTAAATTTAGAAAAAGCTAAAATATATGACCACACCTGAAGACCTGCAGGCCCGCGCCGGAGAAGCCGCCGCGCTGATGAAAGCCATGAGCAATCCTCACCGATTGCTGATCCTGTGCATACTGTGCGATGCGCCGCGGGCCAGCGCCGGTGAACTATCGCGCGCTACCGGCCTGAGCCCTTCCGCCACCTCGCAGCACCTTGCGCGGATGCGTGACGAGGGGCTGATCGACAGCGAGCGCGATGCCCAGCGTATCCACTATTTCATCACCCACCCTGCGGTACAGCAGGTGATCAACACGCTGAAAACGCTCTATTGCCCGTGAGGATCCTATGACCATCGCTACCTTAACCCCGGCCGAAGCCCGGGCGCTGATTGCCCAGGGCGCCAGACTGATTGATATCCGTGATGCGGATGAATACGCGCGCGAACATATTCCCGATGCCGAACTGGTGCCGCTGGCCAGCCTGACCAACGGTGCGACCCTCAATGCCCGGGCCGGAGAGACAGTCATCTTTCACTGCCAGGCGGGTTCCCGGACGCAGAATAACGCGATTCGCCTGGCCGCCGCCGCCGCACCGGCGCAGGCAAGCCTGCTGGCCGGGGGGATTCAGGGCTGGAGGGCCGCGGGGTTCCCGGTTGAGGAGGATAAATCCCAGCCGCTGCCGCTGATGCGCCAGGTACAAATTGCCGCTGGCGTCCTGATTTTACTCGGTGTACTGCTGGGCTATACCGTGAGCAGCGGCTTCTTCCTGCTCAGCGGCGCGGTCGGCGCCGGGCTCACCTTCGCCGGGGTGACCGGCTTTTGCGGCATGGCGCGTCTGCTGGCGATCATGCCCTGGAACCGGCGTCATGAGGGTTAAAACGCACTCCAGATAAGCCAGGCAATGCCGCCGAACAGCAGCCATTTAACGATGTAATAGACCGTCTTATTCCATTTTTTCAGCCGCTTGCCGACAATGCGGATCTGGTAGATATAGCGAAACGCCCGGTTAATCCCGCCAATGCGATCGCCGGTATCATTGGGCGCCGAGGCGGCGCTCATCAGATGACGTCCCAGCCAGTGGTTCACCTGCTGCGCCCAGCGGTAGCGCATGGGCCGTTCAATATCACAGAACAGAATCAGCCGATTCTCACCGCTGGTATTTTCCGCATAGTGAATATAGGTCTCATCAAACAGCACCCCTTCCCCATCGCGCCAGCTGTAGCGCTGGCCATCCACCTCGATAAAGCAGCGGTCATCGTTCGGCGTCGCCAGGCCGAGATGAAAGCGCAGCGAACCGGCGTAGGGATCGCGGTGGCGCGGCAGACGGCTGCCGTCTGGCAGGGTGGCGAACATGGCCGCTTTCACCGACGGGATATCGCGCAGTAGCGCGGTGGTGTGTGGGCAGAGCTGGCTGGCGGAGGGATGGGCCTCCTCATACCATTTCAGATAAAAACGTTTCCAGCCGGTTTTAAAAAATGAGTTAAATCCGGCATCGTTATATTTATCGGCCGCTTTAATCTGCTCCAGCTGCTGAAGGTGGAGACCTTCATCGCGAATTACCTGCCAGTTCTGCTGCAATATCGCCAGCTCGGGAAACATCTCCGGGCGCAGATATGGCGTATTCGGCACGCGGGAAAATAAATACATAAATCCATTCAGCGGAGCAGTAAATGTTGAATGATCGGAGAGCTGTCGCCAGAAACGATAGCGCACCCGCCCGCGATAATGGACATACAGAACAGCAATAACAATGATCAATAGAACGATATACTTCATGGTGTCTTTCCTGACCTGATTGATGGTAACCCTACCCTCGCCGTCCCCCCTTCTCAGCAGCGGTATGGCGCCAGCAAAACATTAACAACATTAATACATATACCCCCAAATTGTTTTAACAAAAAACAGCACAGCCAGTGTTCACTGGCCAGTCGTTGAGCTATGGTTGAGGTTCATCCAGGATGTTAACCGTGAGGAGTGAATGATGTTTTCTGTCGGCGATCTGGTACAACCGCGTGCGGGTGGACCAAAACTGAAAGTGGTTGAAGTACAGGGAGAACAGCTGGTGGTGGTTCAGGCCGCGCAAGAGCAGGGCGAGCGCTATACGCTGAACTCAGAAGAGGTGACGCCATACCAGGAAGAGGGCGACTTTGGCGTCTGCTAAAGCCCCTCTCCCGGAGAGTGATAAGGCCGGACGGAACGGCGGGTCTCCCCCACTGTCCTGATACCGGCCGGATCGGCTTTAAATGAGGAAACTGTCCAGCGATTTGCCCTGAGCAACCGCCTGAGCAATCGGCTTCGGCATTCTTCCCTGACCGGTCCAGGTTTTTTCTGCGCCAGTATGATCGGTATAACGATATTTCGCCGGGCGCGGTTGCCGCTTTTTCCCTACCGCCATCGACGGCTGAATATCGGCCACGAGGTCGTCAGGAGAAATACCGTCGGCGCGCATCAGCTCAAGCCAGGTATTCACTTTTTCCTGATATTCCGCCTGCTGCTGCGCCGCCAGCTGCTGTTGCGTACGTTTTTCTTCAGTGACGATCCTGAGCTTTTCCAGCATCTCTTCAAGCACGTCAATGGAGAATTCACGGGACAGGGTACGCAGTGAACGGATATTATTCAGTTTGTGTAACATTAAAGACATAAAATTAAGAAATCCCAGATAACCAATTAAAAGATACAACGCGGCAAGTGTAATGGAAACACTTATTTATTTCCAGCCTTCGGTTGTCCAGATAAATATATTATGCAAAGAGTAAACCTTTTCCGCCTGCCCTATATCGGCAAATCCCCGGTTCTTTTTCGCCAGCGCAGGCCAACAAGACCATGAATAAATAAAAGCGGCGGATGGTAAGATATGAAAATATATTCAGCAGGCGATATTACCTTTATGGTCAGCGGTTTATCCTCTTATCGTCGGCGGATGCGCAGGCCCTCTCCACACGGCCTAATGAATAGTTACCCAGCCAATCAGAATAAAACGCCACACGTCATTTTAGAATTTTTCACCACAAAAACCGGCATAATGGCATAAAAACATCTTAACGAGACCTTCATCACAGGCTCACGCGATTTTGCGCCACAGCGGGCGGTCAGACGCCGCCTCCCTGGTCAGATATCATGCAAAAACGTCAAGTAACCAACTGAAATTAAACACATTTAACAAAACCAGCAATAAAAGTAGCGTAACGGGCAGAAAACCAACTGTCGCAGAGTATTTTATCGACAAAAAGACAATAAATAAAAATTTATAGCTAGTTGCCACTTTTAATGCAGAGATATACTCTACGCACATCAAAACAGGCAGCCCAAAAACGCTATACCAACGCGCATTTTTCGGCGTTATTGACTTCATTTTCGAGGAGCACTCCGATGTTCTCTGCGCACTCCCGCTTGCGGCATGCGGTTGCAGACACCTTTGCGATGGTGGTTTACTGCACCGTCGTCAACATGATGATCGAAATTTTTCTCTCTGGTATGACGTTTGAGCAGTCGTTATCGTCGCGCCTGGTGGCGATCCCGGTCAACATTATTATTGCCGTGCCCTATGGTTTTTATCGCGACTTTGCGATGCGTCAGGCCCGGCGCATTAGCCCGGCAGGCTGGATGAAAAATATGGCCGACGTGCTGGCCTACGTCACTTTCCAGTCGCCAGTGTATGTCGCAATATTGTGGAGCGTAGGTGCAGACTGGCACCAGATTGTCGCTGCAGTGAGCTCAAACCTGGCGGTATCGATGATGATGGGCGCTGCTTACGGCTACTTCCTCGACTATTGCCGCCGCCTGTTCCGCGTGGCCCCCTACCAGCAGGCGAAAGCCTGACCGACGCTATTCCAGCGACTGGCCCTGCCAGTCGCTCTCTCGCCAGCCTGCTCCGCCCCGGTCTTAACCGTCGTATTAATTTGTCGACATCGCCGGCTGGGCTTCGCCAAATAGTCCATTCAGAAAACGCTCAAGCGCCATCCGTGAGCTAAATCCGTGCGGAATACCATAATGCTGCTGCGCATCTCCGGCTAAATACAGCGGAAATTGTTCATAATGGTCGCAGGTTTTGATATCTGAGGCCGGTTCGGCCAACATATTGCTACGCTCTTTGAGCGCTGGATGAATAATTAACGCTGTCCGCCCCATGCGCGCTTCGCGGTTCACATAAACATAATTATCGCCTCGGCGATAGCCGTACGCTTTTTGCGTCACAACATCCATGGTGAAGCCGGCTTTTTCAAGAACACGCGCCACCTCATCGGGTCTTAAATACATACTGATTCCTCGTTATCTTTTACCGCACATTGACCTTACCTTATTCGTTAAGCGCAGTGCTTTCGGAATATTCCAGAAACCACAGCAGTAAGCATAATTCAAAATCTTGTCCTACACTTACTCACTCGATGGAATTAAGGGAGATAACGATGGCTAACCATGTGAACCGCAACAATTTTGACGAGAATGCTGAGGATATCCATAACGATGTCAGTCAATTAGCGGATACGCTGGAAGAGGTGCTGAAATCGTGGGGCAGTGACGCGAAAGAGGAAGCCGAAGCGGCGCGCGTTAAAGCTCAGTCGCTGCTGAAAGAGACCCGTGCCCGCCTCAATGGTCACAACCGGGTGCAGCAGGCGGCGCTGGATGCCCGTCAGGCAGCCTGTGATGCGCTGGGCTGCGCCGATACCTACGTGCGCAATAAACCCTGGCACAGCGTCGGCGCCGCAGCCGCCGTCGGGGTATTTATTGGCGTATTGCTCAATTTACGTCGATAATAGAGACAGCGTCAGCTTCCGCGCGCGCCTGGCGAGCGGAAGCCCGCGAGCTTCACGGAATCTAATGAAGATAACAAATACGCGTCAGCCCCTGCGCGCCTCTGGCCGCAGGGGTTTTTTATGCGCCATCGTTCGCGATCGCCTCTCTGAGCCGCCGGGCCAGCGCATCGGCCATCGCCGCTGAGCGAATATTGGTAAAACTCATCAGTAATCCCCCCTCGCCTGCATGGCGAAGACGCCAGTCGCTCAGCGCCTGCACCGCCAGCCCGGCCTCAACCGCCTGCCGGGCCAGCAGGCGATCGTTGCCGCTGACCGGCATGACCAGCTGAATGCCCCCCTGCTGCGGCGTGACCTGAAAGCCCTGCGCCTGCAGGGCCGACTCGAGCCACTGTCGGCGCTGGCTATAGCTGGCGCGCATTTTTTTCAGATGACGCCAGAAATGTCCCTGCTGGATAAAATCCGCCAGCGTCTGCTGCCACAGAGTAGGAACGGTGCAGGGCTGGCGCTCCGCCGTCTGATGAAAACGCGCCGCCAGCGGGGTCGGCACCACAAGCCAGGCGGTGCGCAGCGCCGGAAACATCGACTTACTGAAAGTGCCGGCGTAGATAACCCGCTGCGGCGCATCGAGGCTTTTCACTGGCGGCAGCGGTTTGCCGTGATAGCGAAACTCACTATCGTAATCGTCCTCAATAATCCACGCGTCGCGCGCTGTCGCCCACGCCAGCAGCTGGCGACGCCGGGGCAGCGACAGCGCGACCCCCAGCGGGCTCTGGTGTGCCGGGGTGAGCAGGGCAAACCGCGCTTGAGGGTGATGCCGCAAGCCCCAGCCAACATCCATTCCTTCGTCGTCCACCGGGATCGCATCCACCACCAGCTGCCTGGCCTCAACGACCGGGCGGATAAAGGGATACCCCGGATCCTCCATCCACATATGCTGCCCCGGCTGCGCCAGCGTACGCAGGATAAGATCCATGGAGGTAGCATAGTTGCCGGTAATCAGCACCTGCTCCGGCTGGCAGTCAATACTGCGCGACAGGCGCAGATACTCCACGATCGCCTGGCGCAGAAGCGGGTCGCCGCCGGGATCGCCGGGGGCAAGGTCGAACCGCGACTGCGTCCGCAGCCGACGACCCATCACTCGCGCCCACAGCCCGCGCGGAAAGAGATCCAGCGCCGGCAGCCCCATCTGAAAGGGCAACGGGTCCGTCGAGGCGGCTGATTGCGCTGGCGTTACCGGCGCCAGCTGGCGCGGACTGAGCCGCTCGCTGACAAAGGTCCCCGCCTGCCCACGCCGCTCAAGCCACCCCTGGGCGACCAGTTCACCCCAGGCGTTTTCGATAGTCCCCCGGGAGACGCCCTGCTCCTGGGCAAACACCCGGCTGGCGGGCAGACGGCTGCCCGGGGTCAGTTCGCCCCGTTCAATTGCCGATTTCAGCTGGCGGGCAATACGCTGATAAAGAGGGAGGTGGATCGCTTCCATTATGGTCTGCTTTTTTCATCACAATATGGCTATCTTTTGCAGTCCATTATAGTGCTATTTTGGCTGCCGTCTTAGAGAGGAGAACACCATGAGCCAATTACGTCAGCCATTCAGTGAACTGAGCCCGGAAGTCTATAAAGGGCTGGTACAGGCCAGCATCGCGCTGGAGAAAAGCGAGCTGGGCAGCGCCCTGGTAGAGCTGGTTTATTTACGCGTCTCGCAGATCAACGGCTGCGCCTTCTGCCTTGAGAAGCACAGCCAGGCGCTGCGCAAGGGCGGTATGGCGCAAAGCAAACTGGATGCCCTGGCGGGCTGGCGGGTAAGCGCCCACTTCACACCTGGCGAACGCGCAGCGCTGGCGTGGGCCGAGTCGGTCACCGACATTGCCGCCAGCCATGCGGAAGATGACGTTTACCTGCCGCTGCGCGAACATTTTACCCCGCGTCAGATAAGCGATCTGACCTTAGCCATCAGCCTGATGAACGCTTTCAACCGACTCGCCGTCGCCATGCGTCTGTAGTTCCGCACAGCCTTCCCCCTCCTCCGCCGAATTGTCCCGGCGGGGGATTTCCTTGCTAAAAACGCTATATATTGAGTGGTTGAACTTTCAAACAACTACATCTAGTATTTCCTTATCGAATGACCCACAACGTTCGACGCTGCGTTTAGCGCCGTGCTGTTATCTTAAATGGAAATACGAATCATGCGCATTATTATTTACACTCGAAATGACTGCGTGCAGTGCCATGCCACACGGCGAGCCATGGAGAGCCGAGGACTGGCCTTTGAAATGGTGAACGTCGACCAGCAGCCGGATGCAGCTGACACCCTGCGCGAGCAGGGATTTCGCCAGCTGCCGGTGGTGATCGCCGGTGAGCTACGCTGGAGCGGCTTCCGCCCGGATATGATCAATCGCCTGCGCCCCTCCGTCACGGCGGCCAGCGCATGAGCCTCATCGTCTACTTCTCCAGCCGTT
This sequence comes from Klebsiella sp. w6, assembly GCF_033100215.1. Classification (NCBI taxonomy): domain Bacteria; kingdom Pseudomonadati; phylum Pseudomonadota; class Gammaproteobacteria; order Enterobacterales; family Enterobacteriaceae; genus Klebsiella; species Klebsiella sp. w6. The sequence goes on along the minus strand of NZ_CP136907.1, from coordinate 1,113,215 downwards.
CGGAGAATACCCATCGCTTTGTGCAGCGCCTGGGGCTGCCGGCGGTGCGCATTCCGCTGAACGAGCGCGAACATCTCCAGGTAGACGAACCCTATATTCTCATCGTTCCCAGCTATGGCGGCGGCGGTACGGCCGGCGCGGTACCGCGTCAGGCGATCCGCTTTTTAAACGACGTGCATAACCGCCAGCTGATCCGCGGGGTGATTGCCGCTGGCAATCGCAACTTTGGCGACGCTTGGGGGCGTGCCGGGGAGGTCATCGCGCAAAAATGCGCCGTGCCCTATCTCTACCGCTTCGAGCTGATGGGAACCCCCGACGATATCGACAACGTGCGTAAAGGAGTCAGCGAATTTTGGCAACGACAACCGCAGAACGTATAACCGCCGCGGCGGATTTTCACGCCCTCAACGCGATGCTGAATTTGTACGACAGCGAGGGTCGCATACCGTTTGAGAAAGATCGCCAGGCGGTGGAGGTCTTTATGACCGCCCAGATACAGCCCAACACCCTCAGTTTTGTCAGCCAGGAGGATAAACTCACCTGGCTCGTTCGTGAGGGCTATTACGATCCGCAGGTGCTGGCCGGCTATGACCGCGCGTTTGTGCTGGCATTGTTCGCCCATGCCCGGCGCGCCGCGTTTCGCTTTCAGACCTTCCTCGGCGCCTGGAAGTTCTATACCAGCTACGCGCTGAAGACCTTTGACGGCAAGCACTACCTCGAGGATTTTGCCGATCGCTGCGTAATGGTGGCGGTGACGCTGGCCCAGGGGGATGACCAGCAGGCGCGGCAGCTAATGGAAGAGATGCTCAGCGGCCGCTTCCAGCCCGCGACCCCCACCTTCCTCAACGCCGGCAAGCAGCAGCGCGGGGAGCTGATCTCCTGCTTCCTGCTGCGCATTGAAGATAATATGGAATCCATAGGCCGGGCGGTTAACTCGGCGCTGCAGCTGTCGAAGCGCGGCGGCGGCGTGGCCTTTTTACTCTCCAACCTGCGCGAGGCCGGGGCGCCGATCAAGCGCATCGAAAATCAGTCCTCCGGGGTGGTGCCGGTGATGAAGATGCTGGAGGACGCCTTCTCCTATGCCAACCAGCTTGGCGCCCGCCAGGGGGCGGGAGCGGTCTGGCTGCATGCGCACCATCCCGATATTTTGCGCTTCCTCGATACCCGGCGTGAGAATGCCGATGAGAAAATCCGCATCAAAACCTTGTCGCTGGGAGTGGTGATCCCCGATATCACCTTCCAGCTGGCAAAAGAAGACGCGCAGATGGCCCTGTTCTCGCCGTATGACGTCGAGCGGCTGTACGGTAACCCCTTCGCCGACTGCGCCATCGGCGATCTCTATCCGCAGCTGGTGGCCGACGAACGGGTCCGCAAGCGCTGGATCCGCGCCCGCGACCTTTTCCAGCGCCTGGCGGAGATCCAGTTTGAGTCCGGCTATCCGTACATCATGTTTGAAGATACCGTCAATCGCGCCAATCCGGTGGCCGGACGGATCACCATGAGCAATCTGTGTTCGGAAATTCTGCAGGTCAGTACGCCATCCACCTATGATGAGAACCTCAGTTACGCCCATATCGGCGAGGATATCTCCTGCAACCTCGGCTCGCTGAACATCGCCCATACCATGGACTCGCCGGATTTTGCCCGCACTATCGCCACCGCGGTGCGCGCCCTGACCGCGGTATCCGATATGAGCGACATACAGTCGGTTCCCTCGGTGGCGGCCGGCAATGCGGCCTCCCACGCCATCGGCCTGGGGCAGATGAATCTGCACGGCTACCTGGCGCGAGAAGGGATTGCCTACGGCAGTCCGGAGGGGCTGGACTTCACCAATATCTATTTTTACACCGTGACCTGGCATGCCCTGCACACCTCGATGCTGCTGGCCCGCGAGCGCGGCCAGCGCTTCGCTGGCTTCGAACAGTCACGCTACGCCAGCGGGGCGTACTTCGACAAATATCTGCAGGAGGAGTGGCAGCCGAAAACCGAACGGGTGCGCGCACTGTTCGCCCGCGCCGGTATCCCCCTGCCCGACCGGGAAAGCTGGCGCCAGCTGCGCGACGATGTCATGCGCTATGGCATCTATAACCGTTATCTGCAGGCGGTGCCGCCCACCGGGTCGATCTCGTACATCAACCATGCCACCTCCAGCATTCATCCGATCGTCTCGAAGATTGAGATCCGCAAAGAGGGGAAGACCGGGCGGGTGTACTACCCCGCGCCGTTTATGAATAACGCCAATCTGGCCCTTTATCAGGATGCGTACGAGATAGGGCCCCAGAAGATCATTGACACCTACGCCGAGGCGACGCGCCACGTCGATCAGGGGCTGTCGTTGACGCTGTTCTTCCCGGATACCGCCACCACCCGCGATATCAACAAGGCGCAAATCTACGCCTGGAAGAAAGGCATTAAGACCCTCTACTACATCCGTCTGCGCCAGCTGGCGCTGGAAGGCACTGAAATTGAAGGCTGCGTGTCCTGCGCACTGTAAGGAGAACAGGATGACCCATTTAACGCGCATCAGCGCTATCAACTGGAACCGCATTGATGACGACAAAGATCTTGAGGTCTGGAATCGTCTCACCAGCAACTTCTGGCTACCGGAGAAAGTGCCGCTATCGAACGACATTCCCGCCTGGCAAACCCTCAGCGCGGCGGAGCAGCAGTTGACCATTCGCGTCTTCACCGGGCTGACGCTGCTCGACACCATTCAGAACACGGTCGGCGCGCCGGCGCTGATGGCGGACGCGCTGACCCCGCATGAGGAGGCGGTGCTGTCGAACATCAGCTTTATGGAAGCGGTTCATGCCCGCTCTTACAGCTCCATTTTTTCCACGCTGTGCCACAGCAAAGAGGTGGATGCCGCCTTCGCCTGGAGTGAAAGCTGCGAACCCCTGCAGCGCAAGGCGCAACTGATGCTGGGCTACTATCAGGCCGACGAGCCGCTGAAGAAAAAAATCGCCAGCGTGTTCCTCGAATCCTTTCTCTTCTACTCCGGCTTCTGGCTGCCAATGCACTTCTCCAGCCGGGGAAAACTGACCAATACCGCGGATCTGATCCGTCTGATCATTCGCGATGAAGCGGTACATGGCTATTACATTGGCTACAAGTATCAGAAAGGACTGGAGATCGTCAGCCCCGGAAAGCGCGAAGAACTGAAAAATTTCGCCCTCGATCTGCTGATGGATCTTTACGACAACGAGCTGGCCTACAGTCGGGAACTGTACGGCGAGAGCGGCTGGTTTGACGACGTCAGCGCTTTCCTGTGCTACAACGCCAACAAAGCGCTGATGAACCTCGGTTATGAAGCGCTGTTTCCGGCGGAGATGGCAGCGGTTAACCCGGCGATCCTCGCCGCGCTGTCGCCTAACGCCGATGAAAACCACGACTTTTTCTCCGGCTCCGGCTCCTCGTACGTGATAGGCAAAACGGAAGAAACCGCCGACGACGATTGGGACTTTTAACCATACTTTCACCAGGAATATGGCGGGCTGGTTCCTGGTGATCTATTTCGCAGAAAAGTGGGTTCATCTGCCAAATATTCTCTCCATCGCATAACCGTCATCACTCCGTCATATTTAACAGAAAACTGGTCCATTTCAGTCGAATTATCCAGAGATAATCAAAAAATATTACCCACAACAAATTGACGCTCAGCCCTTATATCACGGGGGCTGCGCCACCCTATCCCTCACGCCATTTTGCCGAGAGTTTGCCATTGAGGGTTGTCACAGAATCTGAGTATGTTAGGGTGTAAAAAGATCATAATCACCATCGGGTATCGTATCGCAATAAACAAATAACAGGAACTTCTCTATTGCATGGCAATTAAATTAGAAATCAAAAATCTTTATAAGATATTTGGCGAGCACCCAAACCGGGCTTTCAAATATATTGAGAAAGGACTCAACAAAGCGCAAATACTGGAAAAAACGGGGCTGTCGCTTGGCGTCAAAGACGCCAGTCTGGCCATTGAAGAAGGCGAGATATTCGTCATCATGGGGCTCTCCGGCTCGGGGAAATCCACCATGGTTCGCCTTCTCAATCGCCTGATTGAACCCACCCGCGGCCAGGTGCTGATTGACGGGGTCGACATCGCCAAAATGTCGGATGCCGAGCTGCGCGAGGTGCGTCGCAAGAAAATTGCGATGGTATTTCAGTCCTTTGCGCTGATGCCACACATGAGCGTGCTCGACAACACGGCGTTTGGCATGGCGCTGGCCGGCGTCCCGACCGCCGAACGAGAACAAAAAGCGCGGGAGGCGCTGCGGCAGGTGGGGCTGGAGAATTATGCCCACGCCTGGCCGGATGAACTCTCCGGCGGGATGCGTCAGCGCGTCGGTTTAGCTCGCGCGCTGGCGATTAATCCCGATATTCTGTTAATGGATGAAGCCTTCTCCGCGCTCGACCCGCTCATTCGCACCGAAATGCAGGATGAGCTCATCAAATTACAGGCTAAGCATCAACGCACTATCGTCTTTATTTCCCATGACCTTGATGAAGCCATGCGAATTGGCGATCGCATTGCCATTATGCAAAATGGCGAAGTGGTCCAGGTCGGTACGCCGGATGAAATACTGAATAATCCGGCCAATGATTATGTGCGCACCTTCTTCCGCGGCGTGGATATTAGCCAGGTCTTCAGCGCCAAAGATATTGCCCGCCGCAGCCCGGTTGGATTGATTCGTAAAACCCCAGGTTTTGGCCCCCGCTCCGCGCTGAAATTATTACAGGATGAAGACCGGGAATATGGCTATGTCATCGAACGCGGAAATCGCTTTGTCGGGATTGTCTCGATCGATTCTCTGAAAACCGCGCTCAGCGTCGGCCAGGGGATCGAGGCGGCGCTGATTGACGCCCCGCTGGCGGTGGAGGCGCAAACGCCGCTCAGCGATCTGCTCTCCCACGTCGGCCACGCCCCGTGCGCCGTCCCGGTGGTGGATGAAGAACAACAATACATTGGCATCATTTCCAAACGAATGCTGCTCCAGGCTTTAGATCGCGAGGGGGTGAATCATGGCTGATCAAACTAATCCGTGGGACAGCGCCCCGGCAACCGACAGCGCTGCGCAGGCCGCCGATGCCTGGGGTGGCGCCTCTACTGCCGCGCCGGCCAACGGCGGCGGCGCCGACTGGCTGCACAGCGCGCCCGCGCCGCAGCCGGAATCGTTCAACATCATGGACCCGTTCCATAAAACGCTGATCCCGCTCGACAGCTGGGTCACCCACGCTATCGACTGGATCGTGCTGCACTTCCGTCCGCTATTCCAGGGGATCCGCGTGCCGATCGACTACATCCTCAGCGCCTTCCAGCAGCTGTTGTTGGGGATGCCAGCGCCGGTGGCGATTATCGTCTTCGCGCTGATCGCCTGGCAGATCTCCAGCCTCGGCATGGGGGTCGCCACCCTGGTTTCGCTGATTGCCATCGGCGCTATCGGCGCCTGGTCGCAGGCGATGGTCACCCTGGCGCTGGTCCTCACCGCCCTGCTGTTCTGCATGGTTATCGGCCTGCCGCTGGGTATTTGGCTGGCGCGCAGCCCGCGGGCGGCAAAAATTATCCGCCCGCTGCTCGATGCCATGCAGACCACGCCGGCCTTCGTCTACCTGGTGCCGATCGTGATGCTGTTCGGCATCGGCAACGTGCCCGGCGTGGTAGTGACGATTATCTTCGCCTTGCCGCCGATCGTCCGCCTGACAATTCTCGGGATAAACCAGGTGCCCGCGGATCTGATCGAAGCGTCGCGCTCGTTTGGCGCCAGCCCGCGCCAGCTGTTGTTTAAGGTTCAGCTGCCGCTGGCGATGCCCACCATCATGGCCGGGGTAAACCAGACGCTGATGCTGGCCCTGTCGATGGTGGTGATCGCCTCGATGATCGCCGTCGGCGGTCTTGGCCAGATGGTGCTGCGCGGCATCGGCCGCCTGGATATGGGTCTCGCCACCGTCGGCGGAGTGGGGATCGTGATCCTCGCGATTATTCTTGACCGCCTCACCCAGGCCGTCGGTCGCGACGCCCGCAGTCGCGGCAACCGCCGCTGGTACACCACCGGCCCACTGGGGCTTATCACTCGCCCTTTCTGTCGATAAGTCGATAACAGCGCCGCTCCCCGGCACCAGCCGAGGCCGGGGGGTCGCTCTTCCCGTTAAACAATAAGAGGAACCACCATGCGACATCGTACGATGATGGCCACCGCCGCCTTTGCCACCCTGATCGCCACCAGCACCTTCGCCGCCGACCTGCCGGGCAAAGGGATTACCGTGAAGCCTGCCCAGAGCACTATTTCGGAAGAGACCTTCCAGACCCTGCTGGTCAGTCGCGCGCTGGAGAAGCTTGGCTACACCGTCGAGAAACCGAGCGAAGTGGACTATAACGTTGCCTATACCTCGATTGCCGCCGGGGATACCACCTTTATCGCCACCAACTGGCAGCCGCTGCACGATGACATGTACGCCGCGGCGGGCGGTGATAACAAATTCTATCGTAAAGGGGTGTATGTCTCAGGCGCCGCTCAGGGCTATCTGATCGACAAAAAAACCGCCGAGCAGTACCACATCACCTCCATCGATCAGCTTAAAGATCCGCAGATCGCCAAACTGTTTGATACCAATAACGACGGTAAAGCGGATCTCACCGGCTGTACGCCAGGCTGGGGCTGCGAAGCGGTGATTAACCACCAGATTGACGCCTATGGCCTGAGCAAAACCGTCACCCATAACCAGGGCAACTACGCGGCGATGATGGCTGACACCATCGCCCGCTATAAAGAGGGTAAACCGGTGCTCTACTACACCTGGACGCCGTACTGGGTCAGCGACGTGCTGAAACCTGGCAAAGACGTCGTCTGGCTGCAGGTGCCGTTCTCCTCCCTGCCGGGCGAGCAGAAAAACATCGACACCAAACTGGCCAACGGCGCCAACTATGGCTTCCCGGTGAACACGATGCACATCGTCGCCAACAAAACCTGGGCCGAGAAAAATCCGGCCGCCGCCACCCTGTTTAGCGTCATGAAGCTGCCGATCGCCGACATCAACGCCGAGAATGCGATGATGCACGAAGGCCATGCTTCCGAAGCCGACATTAACGGTCATGTCGATGGCTGGATCAAAGCCCACCAGCCGCTGTTCGACAGCTGGGTGAAAGCGGCGCTCGCCGCGCAGCAGTAACCCTGCCTCCCGGATAAGGCGCTCCGTCTTATCCGGGCTCCCTTTCCCTCGTTGCTCGCAGCACAGAGTATGGAAAAGCGGATTCCAGGAATTTCCATAGTGTTAAGGCGCGTCGCGCTCTGTTAAGGTGGACCCATCGGTCAATTTGTCACCTTCACATGGATCCAGCGATAAGTTATTCATATGGAAAACCCCGCGCCCTTAACCTGTGCCTTACCTGAACGTGTCGCCACCGTCGGCGAAGGCATCAAAGACAGTCTCCCCATCGTTATCAGCTACCTGCCGGTGGCTTTCGCCTTCGGACTGAACGCCACCCGGCTGGGATTCACCCCGCTGGAAAGCCTGTTTTTCTCCTGCATTATTTACGCCGGCGCCAGCCAGTTTGTGATCACCGCCATGCTGGCCGCCGGCAGTTCGCTGTGGGTCGCCGCCCTGACGGTGATGGCGATGGATGTCCGCCACGTGCTGTATGGTCCCTCATTGCGCAGCCGCATTCGCTCAGCGCTGGATAAAAAGAAAACCGCCCTCTGGGCCTTCGGCCTGACCGATGAGGTTTTCGCCGCGGCCACCGCCAGGCTGGTTCGCGATAACCGCCGCTGGAGCGAAAACTGGATGCTCGGTCTCGCTTTTACTTCCTGGGCATCGTGGGTGTGCGGCACGCTGGCCGGCGCCTGGTCCGGTAACGGCCTGCTGGTGGATTATCCCGCGGTGGAGGCCGCGCTCGGCTTTATGCTGCCGGCGCTGTTTATGAGCTTCCTGCTGGCCTCATTCCAGCGCCAGCAGTCACTCTGCGTCACGGCAGCCCTGGCGGGCGCGCTGGGTGGCATTTTGTTATTTTCCATTCCGGCGGCCATCCTCGCCGGGATTGTCTGCGGGTGTCTGACGGCGCTGGTCCAGGCCATGCTTAAGGGGATGCCGGATGAACAGTGAAGTCCTTCTGCTCGGGGTGATAGTCGGCAGCGTGAATTATCTGTTTCGCTATCTTCCCCTGCGCCTGCGCGCCGGCCATGCCCGGCCTGCCCGCCGTGGCCCGGTCAGCGTGCTGCTGGATACCATCGGCATCGCCTCGATTTGCGCGCTGCTGGTGGTCTCCAGCGTGCCGGAGATCCTCGCCGATGCCCATCGCCTGGCGCCGACGCTGATCGGCTTCCTGGTGCTGGGGGCCGCCTTCTGGAAAACCCGCAGCATTATTGTCCCGACGCTGCTGTCGGCGTTGGCCTACGGTCTGGCATGGAAAATCACCAGCGGACTCTAAGCTTTACGTATCAATTTTAGTCAATAATTCATTTGATTTATTTGTCACAATAGTTATTATATCGGCTGTAATTAATGAGGTCATACCCAAATGGATAGTTCGTTTACTCCCATTGAGCAAATGCTCAAATTCCGCGCCAGCCGCCATGAAGATTTCCCGTTCCAGGAGATCCTGTTAACTCGTCTTTGCATGCATATGCAAGGTAAGCTGCTGGAAAATCGCAATAAAATGCTCAAAGCGCAGGGAATTAACGAGACATTATTTATGGCGCTGATTACGCTGGAGTCACAGGAAAACCACAGCATCCAGCCGTCCGAGCTGAGTTGCGCGCTGGGCTCGTCGCGTACCAACGCCACCCGTATCGCTGATGAACTGGAAAAACGCGGCTGGATTGAACGTCGCGAGAGCGATAACGATCGCCGCTGTCTGCATCTGCAACTGACCGAAAAGGGTCATCAGTTTTTGCGTGAAGTCCTGCCACCGCAGCATAACTGCCTGCATCAGCTGTGGTCTTCACTCAGCACCAGCGAAAAAGATCAGCTCGAACATATCACCCGCAAACTCCTGAGCCGCCTTGACCAGATGGAAGAAGAAGGCGTGCTGGCGGACTCTCTACGCTAAGGGCGGCGTCGCTCAGCCCATTTTTACGTTGCAAGGAAAACAGCCAGGCCAGCAGATCTCTGCTGGCCTTTCTGATAAACAGGTCGGCTCAGCCGATGTGAAATAATAAGATCGTGGAGAATAACATGAGCGCAAATGCGGAGAGCCAAACCCCGCAGCAACCAGGCAGCAAAAAAGGAAAGCGCAAAGGCGCACTCCTGTTGCTGACATTGCTCTTTATTATTATTGCCGTGGCATATGGGATTTACTGGTTTCTGGTACTGCGTCATTACGAAGAGACCGACGATGCCTACGTGGCAGGGAACCAGGTACAAATTATGGCCCAGGTCTCAGGCAGCGTGACCAAAGTCTGGGCTGACAACACGGACTACGTGCAGAAAGGCGATCCGCTGGTGACGCTCGATCAGACCGATGCCCAGCAGGCGTTTGAGAAAGCCAAAACGCAGCTGGCCGCCAGCGTGCGTCAAACCCGTCAGCAGATGATCAACAGCAAGCAGTTGCAGGCGAATATTGACGTCAAAAAGACCGCCCTCGCCCAGGCGCAGGCTGACCTGAATCGCCGCATCCCGCTGGGCGCCGCGAACCTGATCGGCCGCGAAGAGTTGCAGCACGCCCGCGATACCGTCGCCAGCGCGCAGGCCGAACTCGACGTGGCAATCCAGCAATACAACGCCAACCAGGCGATCGTGCTGGGCACCAAACTGGAACAGCAGCCGGCGGTGCTGCAGGCGGCCACCGAAGTGCGTAACGCCTGGCTGGCCCTGCAGCGTACGCAAATCGTCAGCCCGATTAGCGGCTACGTTTCCCGTCGCTCGGTACAGCCTGGGGCGCAGATCGGCACCACCACGCCGCTGATGGCGGTGGTCCCGGCGACCAACCTGTGGATCGACGCCAACTTTAAAGAGACCCAGCTGGCGCACATGCGCATCGGCCAGCCGGCCACCGTGATCAGCGACATCTATGGCGATGACGTGAAATACACCGGCAAAGTGGTCGGCCTCGATATGGGCACCGGCAGCGCCTTCTCCCTGCTGCCGGCGCAGAACGCCACCGGTAACTGGATCAAAGTGGTACAGCGCCTGCCGGTCCGTATTGAGCTGGATGAAAAACAGCTGGCGGAACACCCGCTGCGCATCGGCCTCTCCACGCTGGTGGAGGTCAACACCACCGATCGCGATGGCGAAATGCTGGCCAGCCAGGTGCGAAGCTCCCCGGTTTACGAGAGCAATGCCCGCGAAATCGCGCTTGAGCCGGTTAATAAACTGATCGACGAGATCATTCAGGCCAACGCCGGATAATTCGGGGTGAGCGTAATGCAACAGCAAAAACCGCTCGAAGGCGCGCAACTGGTCATTATGACCATTGCGTTGTCGCTGGCGACGTTCATGCAGGTGCTGGACTCCACGATCGCCAACGTGGCGATCCCAACCATTGCCGGTAACCTTGGCTCGTCGCTGAGCCAGGGGACGTGGGTCATCACCTCGTTCGGGGTGGCCAACGCCATCTCCATCCCCATTACCGGCTGGCTGGCGAAGCGCGTCGGCGAGGTGAAGCTCTTCGTCTGGTCGACGGTGGCATTCGCTATCGCCTCCTGGGCCTGTGGGGTGTCGAACAGCCTGACGATGCTGATTTTCTTCCGCGTCATTCAGGGGATCGTCGCCGGTCCGCTGATCCCGCTGTCGCAGAGCCTGTTGCTCAGCAACTACCCACCGGCGAAGCGGTCGATTGCGCTGGCCCTGTGGTCAATGACCGTGATCGTCGCTCCGATCTGTGGCCCGATTCTCGGCGGCTATATCAGCGATAACTACCACTGGGGCTGGATCTTCTTCATCAACGTGCCGATTGGTATCGCAGTGGTGATCATGACGCTGCAAACCCTGCGCGGGCGCGAAACCCGTACCGAACAACGACGTATCGACGGCGTCGGGCTGGCGTTGCTGATTATCGGTATCGGTAGCCTGCAGGTGATGCTCGACCGCGGTAAAGAGCTCGACTGGTTCGCTTCCAACGAGATTATCATCCTGACCATCGTGGCGGTGGTGGCGATAAGCTTCCTGATTGTCTGGGAGCTGACTGACGATAACCCGATAGTCGACCTGTCGCTGTTTAAGTCGCGCAACTTCACCATCGGCTGTTTGTGTATCAGCCTGGCCTATATGCTCTACTTCGGCGCTATCGTACTGCTGCCGCAGCTGTTGCAGGAGGTCTACGGCTACACCGCTACCTGGGCCGGTTTGGCGTCGGCGCCGGTGGGGGTGATCCCGGTCATTCTGTCGCCGATTATTGGCCGCTTTGCCCATAAGCTCGATATGCGTCGGCTGGTCACCTTCAGCTTTATTATGTATGCCGTCTGCTTCTACTGGCGTGCGTGGACCTTTGAACCGGGTATGGACTTTGGTGCATCGGCGTGGCCGCAGTTTATCCAGGGCTTCGCGGTGGCTTGTTTCTTCATGCCATTGACCACCATCACCCTCTCCGGCCTGCCGCCGGAGCGGCTGGCGGCGGCGTCGAGCTTGTCAAACTTTACCCGAACTCTGGCCGGCTCCATCGGGACCTCGATCACCACCACCATGTGGACCAACCGTGAGGCGCTGCACCATGCGCAGCTCACCGAGTCGGTGACGCCGTTCAACCCCAACGCCCAGCAGATGTACGATCAGCTGCAGGGCATGGGAATGACCCAGCAGCAGGCTTCCGGCTGGATAGCGCAGCAGATAACCAACCAGGGGTTGATTATCTCCGCCAACGAAATCTTCTGGGTTTCGGCGGGGATCTTTATTCTTCTGCTCAGCCTGGTGTGGTTCGCCAGGCCGCCATTCAGTGCCGGCGGCGGCGGCGGGGGCGCACACTAAGCATCAGACTAAGGGACCTGCGGGTCCCTTTTTTATGGCGTCAGATTGTCCAATTCTCGCTAGTTTCTGTCTCGTTTGCGAAAGCTCGCCACCCGGTGCTCGGGCAGGATAAAGGCTGACCATTAAGGAGAACACTATGCTGAGCCATCCTGCTGAAAAGTACCGTCCCTATCCGCCGATTGCCCTGCTCGACCGCCGCTGGCCCGACCGGCAAATCAGCCACGCCCCGCGCTGGCTGTCGACCGACCTGCGCGACGGCAACCAGGCGCTGGCGGAGCCCATGGACAGCGCCCGCAAACTGCAGTTCTGGGATCTGCTGCTGGAGTGCGGTTTTAAAGAGATTGAGGTCGCCTTCCCTTCCGCTTCGCAAACCGATTTCAACTTCGTCCGCCAGCTGATCGACGAGCAGCGCATCCCGGAAGATGTCACCATCCAGGTGCTGACCCAGGCGCGGGATCCGCTGATCCTGCGCACCTTTGAGGCACTGCGCGGCGCCCGCCAGGCCACCGTCCACCTCTACAATGCCACCGCGCCGCTGTTTCGCGAGCTGGTCTTCGGGATGGATAAAGCCGAAGTGATCGCCCTGGCGACCCGCGCCACCCGACTTATCCGCCAGCAGTGCGAACAACAGCCGGAGACCCGCTGGCAATACGAATACTCACCAGAGACCTTCTGCTTTACCGAACCCGAGTTTGCCCTTGAGATTTGCGAGGCGGTGGCGGACGTCTGGCAGCCCTGCGCCGAACGGCCGATGATCGTCAATCTGCCGGCGACGGTGGAAGTGAACACCCCCAACGTCTATGCCGATCAGATCGAGTATTTTTGCCGCCACTTCTCCCGCCGCGGCGAGGTCTGCATCAGCGTGCACCCGCACAACGACCGCGGGACCGGTGTCGCCAGCGCCGAGCTGGCGGTGATGGCCGGCGCCGATCGGGTGGAAGGCTGCCTGTTTGGCAATGGCGAACGCACCGGCAACGTCTGCCTGGTGACGCTGGCCATGAATCTCTACAGCCAGGGCATCGACCCTGAGCTTCGCTTCGAGCAGATGAACCGGGTGGTGGAGGTGGTGGAAAACTGCAACCAGATCCCCGTTCACCCACGCCACCCGTGGGCGGGAAGTCTGGCTTATACCGCCTTCTCCGGCTCCCATCAGGATGCCATCAAAAAAGGGTTTGATGCCCGTCAGCCAGGCGATCCGTGGCAGATGCCCTACCTGCCCATTGATCCACAGGATATTGGCTGTAGCTATGAGGCGGTGATCCGCGTCAACAGCCAGTCGGGAAAAAGCGGCAGCGCCTGGCTTATCGAACAAAACCATGGTCTCAAGCTGCCCCGCGGGCTGCAGCAGGACTTCAGTCAGCATGTACAGCAGGTGACCGATAGCGACGGCAAAGAGATGACCCACCACGCGCTGTGGCAGCTGTTCCGCACGCGCTACGGCCTGCTGGCGCAGCCTGCGCTGACGCTGCTTGATTATCAGAGCGCCAGCCAACAGGATGGCCAGCTTTCGCTGCAGGCGACGCTGCGACACCACGGCGAAACCCGACGCCTGCAGGGCCAGGGCAACGGCCTGCTGTCGGCCGCCGCCAGCGGCCTCAGCGCGCTGCTCAGACAACCGTTTATGATCAAGGACTACCATGAGCATACCCTTGGCGCGCGCAGCGACAGTCGGTCGGTCGCCTATATCCGCTGCGTTTTTCCACAAGGTGAAAGCTACTGGGGAGTGGGTATTGATAATGACGTGGCGCGCGCTTCGCTGCAGGCATTGTGCAATGCGATTAGCGTCGCCGATCAGGTCGAAGGGCGAAAATAGTCGCTGGGGGCGACGCCCATCACCCGACGAAACATGGCGCTGAAGGCGCTGTGGCTGCCGTAGCCCAGCTCCAGCGCCACCCGCAGCACGGAGTGACCCTGCGCCAGGCGAATCAGCGCTTCCATTAGCTTCGCCCGGCGCACCCACTCGCTCCACGTCAGGCTAGTCTGCTGCTGAAAATGGCGGTTAAGGGTTCGCTCACTCATGCTGCACACCTTTGCCGCCTGGCCGCTGCTCCAGGCTTTGCCCGGCGCCTCGCGTACCTGCTGGCACAGCCGACGCAGCGTGTCACTTTGCGGTTCCGGCAGGCCAAACGGCAGGATCGCCATCCCGCGGATCTCATCGAGGATCAGCTCATAAATCCGTTCGTCACGGCTGGCGGGGGCATAGCACTCGGCCAGTCCCAGGGATGAGACGATCAGTTCCCGCAGCAGCGGCGTGATCTGTACGATCTGGCAACCCGCCGGGAGATCGGCGCGCGCCAGCGGATCGATAAACAGGGTGCGCGCCGCCACGTTGCCGGTCATACGCAGCGCGTGCGGCGTTCCCGCCGGCAGCCAGACGCCGCGCCCGGGAGGCACCACCCAGTAACCTGCCGGTGTCGCGACCCGCACCACGCCGCTTAAAATATGCAGCAGCTGGGCGCAGTCATGCTGATGCCAGTCTTCCTGGTCACCGTGGGCATAATCATGGGCAAAAGGCACCAGCGGGCGGTGCTGAAAGGAGAAAGTCGTGGTGGTCGTCATGGCGGCGTCAGGAGAGCGGCCCGGCGACAGGCGTCGGGCCGTGGCGGAAGCACTAGATGTGCAGTTCCTGCAGTTTTTCTTTCGGCAGTGCCAGTTCGTCGTTGCTGTTGATGCGTACATCGCGCTCAATGATATGACGAGCGATGTCCTGGGCCTCTTCCAGCGAGTGCATGGTATAGGTTCCGCACTGGTAGACGTTGAGCTCCGGGATCTGGTTCTGATCTTTCACCTTCAGCACATCGGCCATCGCCGCTTTCCAGGCGTCAGCGACGCGCTGCTCGTCCGGTGTACCAATCAGGCTCATATAGAACCCGGTGCGGCAGCCCATTGGCGAAATGTCGATAATTTCCACGCCATTCCCGTTCAGGTGATCGCGCATAAAGCCCGCGAACAGGTGCTCCAGGGTGTGGATACCGCGTTCCGGCATCACTTCCTGGTTCGGCACGCAGAAGCGCAGATCGAAAACGGTGATTTCATCGCCATGCGGCGTGTTCATTTTCTTCGCGACACGCACCGCTGGGGCTTCCATTCGGGTATGGTCGACTGTGAAACTATCTAACAACGGCATTCGTCACCTCCGGGAGTGATTTTTTTTAAAATAAAATGAACTCTTTGTTCAGCCGCGAGTCTCAGTATATGAAAGACGCGCATTTATTATCATCATCATCCCTGAATCAGAGATGAAAGTTTGGCCACATTGATGTGGCCTTTTTCTTTTGTATCGTCAGCGGCTACGCGTGTCGTGCCAGCAGCGCTTCGAACGGCTCACTGTCTTCCGCTTCCACTTTCTTCTGCCGTGCCACCGATGCCTCGCGCTCGGCGATGAAATCGGCTTCGCTCAGGATCTCCAGCGGCTCTTCCCGCAGTTGCGTCCGATAGCGATCCGCCAATGCACGGCCAGTGCCGCCAATCCCTTCTTCAATCATAGAACGCAGAATGCGGGCTGAGAAGGTTAATTCCGGATCGTCAAAGCAGGCCAGCAGCTCGTCGCAGACCTGCTGATATGCCTGGCCACCGTGGATACTGTCAAGGGTCTGCGCCACGCGGCGTAAATCGCGGAACAGATCTTTGCCCACCTGAGCCAGCGGGAACTGCGCGCTTTCGCAGCCAATCCCCAGCGTTAAGCCCGGCTTACGCCCTTCCAGAATCACCCGATTCCAGTTGGTGCGAGTGCACAGCAGCTCATCGCTGCTCATCTCCGGCGCGTCGGCCAGCGCGCACCAGACCATAAACAGATCGAGGAAACGCACCTGCTGGGCGTCAACGCCGATCGGCGAGAACGGGTTGATATCCAGCGAACGCACTTCAATGTACTCAATGCCGCCGCGGAGCAGCGCATCGGACGGGGTTTCGCCCCGACGGGTCACGCGTTTCGGACGGATCGGCGCATAGAGTTCGTTTTCAATCTGCAGGATATTGCTGTTGATCTGCAGATACTTGCCGTCTTTCTGCAGCCCGATTTTAGCGTACTCTTCCGACGGCGTTTTAATCGCCCGCTTCAATCCTGCCACATACTCATGCAGATCGTTAAACGTAATTCCGAGATTGCTTTGCGACTTATTGGTATAACCGAGGTCGCTGAGGCGCAGCGAGGTGGCGTACGGCAGGTAGTACATACCGTTACCCGCTTCCTCAAAAGGCAGCGTCGTCGGTTTCCCTTGCAGGAACGAGGAGCAAATCGCCGGCGAAGCGCCGAACAGATAAGGGATCACCCAGCCAAAACGATAGTAGTTACGAATCGAGCGGAAATAGCCCGCCGAGATAGCTTCTTTACCGCTTTCGACGTCTTCCACGCCACACTTCGCCTGCCAGAACGCCATCGGCAGCGAGAAATTATAGTGCACGCCGGAGATAGTCTGCATCAACGCGCCATAGCGGTTCTTCAGCCCCTCGCGATACAGCGTTTTCAGACGCCCCACGTTTGAGGTGCCGTACTGCGCCAGCTCAATATCCTGACCGGGAGCGATATAGCATGGCATACTCAGCGGCCACATTCGCTCGTCGCCCAGCTGACGCGCGGTATAGCGATGGACATCGCGCATAAAGGTCAGCATATGCTCAATATCGCCATCCACCGGCGTAATGAACTCGAGTAAAGCTTCGGCAAAATCGGTGGTAATCCATTTATGCGTCAGCGCTGAGCCTAACGCCAGAGGGTGACCGGTCGTTGCAAGGGTGCCGTCTGCGTTCACGCGCAGCGTTTCCCGCTCCAGACCACGTTGAATACCCTGCAGAGCCTGCGGATGTTTTTCCAGCCAGGCCAGCGCCTGTGATACGTCCGGGATCAATTTGACCTCCCGCCTGTCGAAATCGTTTGAATAAGCATAATTGTAATGGATGAACTATCAGTCCAATTAGTGCCACCACGTCATACCCTGAAGCGTCGCTGCTGCAATAACGATATAGCGCAGCGCCTTACCAAGGCATAAGAAAAAGAGTACCGGTCCCCAGGAAATGCGCATCCATCCCGCCAGCAAACACAGTAAATCGCCGACAACCGGCGCCCAGCTCAGTAAGAGCGTGACCGCGCCGTAGCGCTTAAGCCAGCCAGCCGCCCGCTCCTGCCAGCGCGAGGTTTTGCGCAGCGGAAACAAGCGCCCCAGAATAACGTTAGTTACCCCTCCAAGGCTATTGCCGATTGTTGCTATTAATACTAACCACCATGGATGACTGACCCCTGCAAGTAGCATAGCCACCAGCACAACCTCCGAATTACCGGGAAGCAGCGTGGCGCTTAAAAAGCTACTGGCAAACAGCGAGGTGAGTGACAGCGCGCCACTCACAGCAAACGCACGTCAACAGCGTCCATGCCTGCACGCTTCGCCGCCTGCAGACCAAAGTCGGCATCTTCGAAGACCACGCATTTTTCCGGCGCGACGCCCATGCGCTCGGCGCACAGCAGGAAGGTATCGGGCGCGGGTTTATGGTTGACTACATGATCGGCCGCCACCACCGCAGAGAAGTAATGACGCAGGCCCAGGTGCGCCAGTAGCGCCTCGGCGACGGCGCTTTCGCTGCCGGTACCCACCGACATCGGGCGACGACCATGCCACGCTTTGACCACCTCAATTAGCGGCAACGGGCGTACGCTGTCCAGCAGCATCGCCTTAACCGCCTGGGTTTTTTCCTGCGCCAGGCGATGTGGATCGAGATCCGCCTGGTTGAGTTCAATAATCGCCTGGGCAATCCGCCAGGTTGGTGAGCCATTGAGCGCGACCATCGCCTGTTCGTCGAAACGCATACCGTAGCGGCCCAACACCTCGTTCCATGCCTGCCGATGGGTCGGCTCGGTATCGAGAATGGTGCCATCCATATCAAAGATCAGTCCTGCGTAACCTTCGTACATTGTCTTCTCACCAACCGGTTAATGAATAGTTACTCTATCGCAAAAGCCCGTCGTTGTCGCGGCCAGCGGCTCAAACGACAAAGGCGCCCTCAGGCGCCTTCAGGCATAAACCGGGTAGTGGGTCTTATTTAATACGCAGATCGTTCTCGACCATACGCACGCCCTGCACCCGACGGGTGACTTCCACCGCACGTTTAGCGCTTTCCGCAGAGGAGACAAACCCGCTCAACTGCACGCGGCCTTTAAAGGTCTGGACGCTGATTTCTGAGGACTTGATATCTTTATCGTTAAAGAGCGCCGTTTTCACCTTAGTGGTCACCACGGTATCGTCAATGTAACCGCCGGTGCTTTCTTTGGTGGACGAACCGGCACAGCCAGTAAGGGCCGTCGCCACCAGCAGCGTCGCGCAAAAAGCAGGTATTGCTTTGAACCATTTCATGGATTTCTCTCCTTGCATTTAACTCAGCCTGATAACGCTGATATACAAGGATAAATTATAGTGGAAAGCGCGGCTTGCCAATAAAAAAAGTCAGTATGAAACCGGTGATGGAAAACGAGGTTATCGGGATGGTGAGGAGAGAGTAAAGAGTGAAGATGGTGCATCCGGGAGGATGACTCGGCTAAGCCTCGCCCTTCGGGCCGTTGCTTACGCAACGTTATCCTTCCTGGTGCTGGCGCTGATTTCGCAGACCATACAACAACGTCGTCGCTGTTACTAAGGAGAATATGGTGCATCCGGGAGGATTCGAACCTCCGACCGCTCGGTTCGTAGCCGAGTACTCTATCCAGCTGAGCTACGGATGCATCGGGAAAGCTATTTTACTGCGGGGTTACTCTCCTGGCACTTACGATGGTTTCGCAAACCAGATAACAACAATGTTGCTGTTACTAAGGAGAATATGGTGCATCCGGGAGGATTACTCGGCTGCGCCTCGCCCTACGGGCCGTTGCTTACGCAACGTTATCCTCCCTGGTGCTGGCGATAATTTCGCAGACCATAAAACAACATCGTTGCTGTTATCAAGGAGAATATGGTGCATCCGGGAGGATTCGAACCTCCGACCGCTCGGTTCGTAGCCGAGTACTCTATCCAGCTGAGCTACGGATGCATCGGAATAACTAGTTTACTACAGAATTCATCTAAATAATCAGAATCGGGCAAGAATGGTGCATCCGGGAGGATTCGAACCTCCGACCGCTCGGTTCGTAGCCGAGTACTCTATCCAGCTGAGCTACGGATGCATCGGGAAACTTGCTTTACTACGCGTCAGTGTCACAACTAACACCTGCCACACTGAGTATGATGGCCTAATCGGTAGAGTGACTCGATTATGCCTCGCACTGCGGGCCGCTGCTTTCACAGCGTTCTTCTCTCTTAATTCAGAAA
This sequence comes from Klebsiella sp. w6, assembly GCF_033100215.1. Classification (NCBI taxonomy): domain Bacteria; kingdom Pseudomonadati; phylum Pseudomonadota; class Gammaproteobacteria; order Enterobacterales; family Enterobacteriaceae; genus Klebsiella; species Klebsiella sp. w6. The sequence goes on along the minus strand of NZ_CP136907.1, from coordinate 1,094,031 downwards.
GAAGATGGTGCATCCGGGAGGATTCGAACCTCCGACCGCTCGGTTCGTAGCCGAGTACTCTATCCAGCTGAGCTACGGATGCAAAATGGCGGTGAGGCGGGGATTCGAACCCCGGATGCAGCTTTTGACCGCATACTCCCTTAGCAGGGGAGCGCCTTCAGCCTCTCGGCCACCTCACCACACACGCCTCTTTCGAGTGCTTCGAAGAACTTGTTTCTGCTCTTCGTCGCTGCGATGGCGCACATATTACTTTCTGGTACTTATAAGTCAAACACTTTTTCGAGACCTTTTTTCGTTTGCACACTTCGCACGCAATTCGCGTGCAAAAACGGCAAAAAGGGCAATTTATCAACAGGAAATCAGACCTGACGCAGGCATAACGCCAAACAGCCAAAGCGGCAAAGGGTGATGAAAACCGGTATTGCGCAGGGGAAAAAGTGAAAAAGGCAAAAATAACGGCGGGAAGGGATGCGCCTCACTGAACAGCGAGGCGCGGAAACCTTAGTAACTGGACTGCTGGGATTTTTCAGCCTGAATACGCTGGTAGATCTCTTCACGGTGAACAGATACTTCTTTAGGGGCGTTTACGCCAATACGAACCTGGTTACCCTTCACCCCTAAAACTGTCACAGTGACCTCATCTCCAATCATGAGGGTCTCACCAACTCGACGAGTCAGAATCAGCATTCTTTGCTCCTTGAAAGATTAAAAGAGTCGGGTCTCTCGTATCCCGGCATTATCCATCATATAACGCCAAAAAGTAAGCGATGACAAATACCTTGCGGTATAAGGCAGTCATGGCATCACATTCTGTTAAACCTAAGTTTAGCCGATATACACAATTTCAACCCGACTTTATCGTTATCAGTACTTATGACGCAAGGTGCCGTTTCCCCGAGGTTACGGCACCTATACCCGCCATACTTCAAGTTGCCTGTGTGTTGGCTTTCCTCACTCACCCCAGTCACTTACTTGAGTAAGTTCCTGGGGATTCGCTGCGTCGCCGCCTTCCTGCCACTCGAATTATTTAGGGTATAGGCGTTTATAGTTATTACAGTTTTGCGCTGACCCAGCCTTTCACACTGGCTAACGCTGCAGGGAGAGCAGACGCATCGGTACCACCGGCCTGCGCCATATCCGGACGACCGCCCCCTTTACCGCCCACCTGCTGAGCGACCATACCAACCAGCTCCCCTGCCTTCACGCGATCTGTCACATCCTTAGACACACCGGCAATCAGGGAAACTTTACCGTCTGCGACCGTAGCCAACACCACAACCGTCGAACCCAGTTGGTTCTTCAGATCGTCAACCATGGTACGCAGCATCTTCGGCTCCACGCCGGCCAGCTCGCTGACCAGCAGCTTAACGCCGTTAATCTCTTCCGCTTTGCTGGAGAGGTTTGCGCTCTCCTGCGCCGCAGCCTGCTCTTTCAGCTGCTGCAGCTCTTTTTCCAGCTGACGGGTACGCTCCAGCGCGGCGCGAACTTTCTCGCCGAGATTGTGGCTGTCGCCCTTCAGCAGCTGTGCGATATCGCTGAGCTGATCGCTCTGCGCGTGCAGCATGGCTATCGCGCCTTCGCCGGTTACCGCTTCGATACGGCGCACGCCAGCGGCGGTACCGGACTCAGAGGTGATGCGGAACAGGCCGATATCACCGGTACGCGCCGCGTGAGTCCCGCCGCACAGTTCGGTGGAGAAGTCGCCCATCTGCAGCACGCGGACGCGGTCATCGTATTTCTCGCCGAACAGCGCCATGGCGCCGGATGCGCGCGCGGCATCGATATCCATAATGTTGGTTTCGATAGCCAGGTTACGACGGATCTGCGCATTGACCAGATCTTCGACTGCACGGATCTCTTCCGGCTTCATCGCTTCGAAATGCGAGAAGTCAAAGCGCAGCGCTTTATCGTTAACCAGCGAGCCTTTCTGCGCCACATGGGTGCCGAGCACCTGGCGCAGCGCCGCATGCATCAGATGCGTCGCGGAGTGGTTCAGACGGATACGCTGACGGCGAGCCTCGTCCACATCGGCCTGCACCGCGTCGCCCACTTTCAGGGAACCGCTGGCGACTTTACCGATATGACCAATGGCCTGACCGTACTTCTGCGTGTCGCTGACGGCGAAGGAGATGCCTGCGCCTTTCAGTTCGCCTTTATCGCCCACCTGGCCGCCGGACTCCGCATAGAACGGGGTCTGGTCGAGGATCACCACCGCTTCCTGGCCCGCGCTGACACTATCCACCGCTTTACCGTCGATAAACAGCGCAGTCACTTTGCCGTTCAGCTCCAGATGATCGTAGCCTTTAAATTCAGAGGCGCCGTCAACGCGGATCATCGCGTTATAGTCAGCGCCGAAACCGCTGGACTCGCGCGCGCGGCGGCGCTGCTCTTCCATGGCGGCCTCAAAGCCAGCTTCGTCAACTTTAATGTTGCGTTCGCGGCACACGTCCGCCGTCAGGTCGACCGGGAAGCCGTAGGTGTCGTACAGACGGAAGGCCGTTTCGCCATCCAGCGTGTCGCCTTTCAGCTTCGACAGCTCTTCATCCAGCAGCGCCAGTCCGCGCTCCAGAGTACGGGCGAACTGCTCTTCTTCAGTTTTCAGTACCTGCTCAACCTGAGCCTGCTGCTGTTTCAGTTCTTCACCGGCGGAACCCATCACGGCGATCAGCGGGGCAACCAGTTTCCAGAAGAAGGTGTCCTTCGCGCCCAGCATGTTGCCGTGACGGATCGCACGGCGAATGATGCGACGCAGCACGTAGCCGCGGTTTTCATTCGACGGGATCACGCCGTCAGCAATCAGGAATGCACAGGAGCGAATGTGGTCGGCAATCACACGCAGCGACTTGTTCGTCAGGTCGGTCGCGCCGGTGACTTTCGCCACGCTGGCGATCAGATCGCGGAACAGGTCGATATCATAGTTGGAGTTAACGTGCTGCAGCACGGCGGCAATACGCTCCAGCCCCATACCGGTATCAACGGACGGCTTCGGCAGCGGCTCCATGGTACCGTCAGCCTGACGGTTGAACTGCATGAAGACGATGTTCCAGATCTCGATGTAGCGGTCGCCGTCTTCTTCCGGGCTTCCCGGAGGGCCGCCCCAGATGTGATCGCCGTGGTCAAAGAAGATTTCGGTGCACGGGCCGCACGGACCCGTGTCGCCCATCTGCCAGAAGTTATCAGAAGCAAACGGCGCGCCTTTGTTGTCGCCGATGCGGATGATACGCTCGCGCGGAACGCCTACTTCATTGGCCCAGATGTCGAATGCTTCGTCATCGGTCTCGTAGACGGTGACCCACAGCTTCTCTTTCGGCAGGGCGAACCAGTTTTCACCGGTCAGCAGTTCCCATGCGTATTTGATGGCATCCTGTTTGAAGTAATCGCCAAAGCTGAAGTTGCCCAGCATTTCAAAGAAGGTGTGGTGACGCGCGGTGTAACCGACGTTTTCCAGATCGTTGTGTTTACCACCCGCACGCACGCAACGCTGCGCGGTGGTCGCGCGCGAGTAATTACGTTTGTCGAGGCCAAGGAAGACATCCTTGAACTGGTTCATCCCGGCGTTGGTAAACAGCAGGGTTGGATCGTTGTGCGGTACCAGGGAGCTGCTGGCAACTACCTGATGTCCCTTACTATGGAAAAAGTCGAGAAACGCCTGACGGATCTCAGCGGTGCTCTTGCTCATAATTATCCTGAAATCAAGCTACACGTCATCCTTCAAGTCGCCTCTGTCCTGGCTGCGCTTGCTCTCCCGGCACCGAACTGACGTGCGTTCCAGAAGATGTTCTCTCTTGCCGCCCTGATGCAGCTTGAATGATTTTGTGTATAAGGAATAATCGCCCTGGACGCTGTCTGTACTGTCACAACCAGCGGCCCGACGGAATAAAGTGGGAATAAGATAAGTTTTCTTTACGGCGAAGTAAAATCCCCGATGGGTCAATCTGCAAAATTTCGCCAGATTTCCTGGATATCTTCCATCAGGTAGCCGCGGTAAAGCAGGAATCGCTGAACTTTCACTTTTTCAGTAAAGGCGGAAGGTAACGGTTCGCCGTATTTACGCTGCGCCTGCTCCCTGGCAAGGCTCACCCAGTCGATATCACATTCGCGCATCGCCTGTTCAACGTCCTGGCGGGCAATCCCTTTCTGGCTGAGCTCCTGACGAATGCGCGCCGGGCCATAGCCTTTGCGGCTCCGGCTGGCGATGAACTGGCCGACAAAACGGTGATCGTCGAGATAGCGGTTTTCGATACACCAGGCAACCACCTGCTCCAGCTCTTCGGGGGTGACGTCCAGCGCCTCGGGGCCATTTTTGCTCATTACTGGTGCAGCCAGTTTGCGCCGCAGCTCCTGTTCGCTGTGGTCGCGCATGGCCAAAATGCGGATAGCGCGGTCCAGCAGGCGGGCGTAGCCGGAGCGGCGTGATGAAGGTTCAGTCACAGGCACCTCAATAATCTAAAAAATGCAAAAGGGCCGCATAAGCAGCCCTTTATCACTCTGTTAGACGATATCAGAAATCTTGTTCCGTTTCTTCTGCGTCGTTGCCGTCAACGGCGAAGTCCGGCGTAGAGTCCTGGTTGTTGAGCAGCAGTTCGCGAACTTTCTTCTCAATTTCTTTCGCCGCCGCCGGGTTCTCTTTCAGCCAGGTGATCGCGTTCGCTTTACCCTGACCAATTTTGTCGCCGTTGTAGCTGTACCAGGCGCCCGCTTTCTCAATAAGCTTCTCTTTCACGCCCAGGTCAACCAGCTCGCCGAAGAAGTTGATGCCTTCGCCGTAGAGGATCTGGAATTCAGCCTGTTTGAACGGCGCGGCGATCTTGTTCTTCACCACTTTGACGCGGGTTTCGCTGCCGACGACATTGTCGCCCTCTTTCACCGCGCCGATGCGGCGGATGTCCAGACGCACGGAGGCGTAGAACTTCAGCGCGTTGCCGCCGGTGGTGGTTTCCGGGTTACCGAACATTACGCCGATTTTCATACGGATCTGGTTGATGAAGATCAGCAGCGTGTTGGACTGCTTCAGGTTACCCGCCAGCTTACGCATCGCCTGGCTCATCATACGCGCCGCGAGACCCATGTGAGAATCGCCGATTTCGCCTTCGATTTCCGCTTTCGGCGTCAGCGCCGCGACGGAGTCGACGACGATAACGTCAACCGCGCCAGAGCGCGCCAGCGCGTCACAGATTTCCAGCGCCTGTTCACCGGTATCCGGCTGAGAACACAGCAGGTTGTCGATATCCACGCCCAGTTTGCGCGCATAGACCGGGTCCAGCGCGTGTTCGGCATCGATGAACGCACAGGTTTTACCTTCACGCTGCGCTGCGGCGATAACCTGCAGCGTCAGGGTGGTTTTACCGGAAGATTCCGGGCCGTAGATCTCGACGATACGGCCCATTGGCAGACCGCCGGCGCCGAGCGCAATATCCAGAGAAAGCGAGCCGGTGGAGATGGTTTCTACGTCCATAGAACGGTCTTCACCCAGGCGCATGATGGAGCCTTTACCGAATTGCTTTTCGATCTGGCCCAGTGCAGCCGCCAACGCTTTCTGTTTGTTTTCGTCGATCGCCATTGTTACTCCTAATCATGCAGGGTGAAGCGTGTTCGCTTCGCCGTTAATATTTGTTCAGTTGAGGCAATTATACTGTATGGTCATACAGTATCAAGTGTTTTGTAGAAATTGTTGCCAGAGCAGATTGAGCGCATAGGCCGTCGCCTGACGACGCACCGCTTCGCGGTCTCCGGCAAAGCATTCGCGCCGCGTCACGCCTTGCCCGCTCACGCTGGCGACACCAAACCACACCGTGCCGACCGGCTTTTCGTCGCTGCCGCCATCCGGCCCGGCGACGCCGCTAACGGAGATGGCATAGTCCGCGCGCGCCGCGCGCAGTGCGCCGATCGCCATCTCGACCACCACCGGTTCGCTCACTGCGCCGTTCTCCCGCAGCGTCGCTTCGCTGACGCCGATCATTTGCGATTTGGCTTCGTTGCTGTAGGTCACAAAACCGCGTTCAAACCACGCTGAGCTGCCGGCAATATCGGTGATCGCTTTCGCTATCCAGCCGCCGGTGCAGGATTCCGCCGTGGTCACCGTCGCACCGCGCGCCTTCAGCGCCCGGCCCACCTTCTCGCTTAGCTGCATTAATTCTGAATCGGTCATTATCGCCCCGCTTTGGTCTGGATAAAGAGGCCATCAAAGATAGCACTTTCCACAGAGATATGGGGACGAGGTGTGGAATTTACGAGGGGACATCCAAAATGAATCATCCCGGCGACGCCGGGATGATAAATCGCACGATTACTTCATGCTGGCGGCGATCAGCGCCACGTTATGACGCATCATTTTCACATAGCTATCCGCGACGCCACCCGGTGCGGAGAGCGCCTCCGGATAGAGTTCGCCCCCCGGCTGGGCGCCTGTCGCGCTGGCGATTTGCTTCACCAGCCGCGGGTCAAGCTGGTTCTCCATAAACCAGGTATGGACGCCATCGGCTTTGATTTGCTTAATCAGCGCCGCCACCTGCGCCGCGCTGGCCTCGCTCTCTGAAGAGAGCCCCTGTGGCGCGAGGAATGTCACATTGTAAGCGCGGCCAAAATAGCCGAAGGCGTCATGGCTGGTCAGGACCTTGCGCTTTGCCAGCGGAATGGCGCTGAACTGCGCTTTCGCCCAGCCGTCGATATTCGTCAACTGCTCGATATAGCGCTTGCCGCTGCTGGTCAACGCCGCTTTATCTTCCGGGTCGGCTTTCACCAGACCATCGAGGATATTCTGCGCATACAACGCACCGTTCGCCGCGCTGTTCCAGGCGTGGGGATCGGTCACCGTTTTGCCATCCTCATCAAGGGTATGGGTCTTGACGCCTTTCGAGGCCACCACCAGCTCGCCCTTAAAACCAGAGGCCTTAATCAGACGATCCAGCCACCCTTCCAGCCCCAGGCCGTTGACCACCACCACGTCGGCCTTGCTGAGCAGCGCACTATCTTTCGGCGAGGGCTCGAAGGTGTGTGGATCGCCGTCCGGGCCGACCAGCGTATCGACATGGACATGCTCGCCGCCGACCTGCTGCACCATATCACCCAGCACCGAAAAACTGCTTACCACGTTCAGCGTTTTTGCCATCGCCCCCTGCGCCATCAGCCCCAATGCCAGCGCCACAACCATTGCACTACGTTTCATCATTTCCTTACCCCATCAATTTGCGCCAGCCGACCAGCAGCCGGCTATGCGTGCCAAAAAACAGCGAAATAAAAAACAGCGCGCTGGCGGTCAGCACGATGGCGGGCCCGGCGGGAAGACTGGCCGCCCAGGAGAGACTTAATCCCAGCCAGGCGCAGAGTGCGCCGGAGAGCGCCGCCAGCAGCAGAATGCCCGGCAGCGTTCGCGCCCAGCAGCGCGCGGCAACCGCCGGAAGCATCATCACCCCTACCGCCATCAGCGTGCCGAGTACCTGAAACCCCGCCACCAGATTAAGCACCAGCAGCGCCAGAAACAGTCCATGCAGCAGCGCGGGAAGGCGGGGGTGGTTCACCTGCAGCCAGGCGCTGTCGAACGCCTCGCTGACCAGACCGCGGTAGCACAGCGCAATGCACAGCAGCGTCAGGCTGGCGACGCCGCTGACAAACAGCGCCGCGTCACGATCGACCGCCAGAATAGAGCCAAATAACAGATGCAGGAGGTCGACGCTGGAGCCGCGCAGCGACACCAGGGTGACGCCCAGGGCCAGCGATCCCAGATAAAATCCGGCAAAGCTGGCGTCCTCTTTTAACGGTGTCCGCCGGCTCACCCACCCGGCCACCAGCGCCACCACGATGCCGGCGATGAAGCCGCCCAGGGTCATGGCCAGCAGCGACATGCCGCTCAGCAGATACCCCACCGCCACCCCGGGGAGAATGGCGTGCGACAGCGCATCGCCCATCAGGCTCATACGCCGCAGCAGCAGGAAGACGCCCAGCATGGTGGTGCTCAGCGACAGCGCCAGACACACCACCAGCGCCCGGCGCATAAAACCAAATTCAATAAAAGGCTGAAAGAAGGTGTGCCAGATCATGCCGACCTCGCATGACTGAAAGCCGGAAGTACCGCCCGGGTGACGCCCCAGCAGGCGCGTTGGGAAGTCAGCAGCAGCGTCTCGGGGAAAAAGTCGGCCACCCGCTGGTTATCATGCAGCACCGCCAGGATGGTCTGCCCCTGCTGATGCATCTCGAGGATCAATTCCATCAGTTCCCGGCAGGTCGCTTCGTCGATGCCGGTGAAGGGCTCGTCGAGCATCACCAGCGGCGCCTGCTGCACCATCACCCGGGCAAACAACATGCGCTGAAACTGGCCGCCGGAGAGCGCCTCAATCGGCGATTTCGCCAGACCCGCCAGCCCGACCCGCTCCAGCACCGCGCTGATACGTCGCCGGGTATCGCCGCCCAGACCGCGTAGCAGCGACACGCCGGGCCATGCGCCCTGACTCACCACATCCTGCACGTTGAGAGGAAACTGCGACTCGAGGGCATGGCGCTGCGCCAGCCAGCCAATCACCGGCCGTTTCCCCTGCCAGCGCAGGCGGCCACTGACCGGTGGTAGAAACCCGGCGAGCGTTTTCAGCAGCGTTGATTTTCCGCAGCCATTGAGGCCAACGATTGCTGTCAGGCTGCCGGGGCATATCATCCCGCTCAACGGTGGGGTGATCGCCACCCCGTCATAGCCAGCGACCAGTTGCTCCAGCTCAATCATGGCAGCGCCACCGCCCACCAGGTCGCTAACCATAGCGCCACCAGCAGCACGCCTGCGATGGTCGCGCGCGTCGCGCCGGAGGCCATAAAAACTGATGTGAACATATTTCACCTCTTTTAATGTTATAACATAACAATACAGAAGCGAAAAAAGAATGTAAATCAGTGTCAGTGAGCAGAAATGTAACAAAGGTCAACAAGAGGCATGCGGGCGGGTAAAAACGGGAGGTTAAGCGCGGCCGCCCCGGCGTCATCCCCCGGTCGCGCTGCGCTTACCGGGGCTAGCAACCGGATACCGCATCGTAGCCCGGATAAAGCGCTGCGTGCCGCTATCCGGGGAGGCGCGGAATCTGTCAGTAACGTAGCCGCTGTGTTGCCGATGGGTGACAAGCTGTCATTGAACTCTCCCCCGGTCGCGCTGCGCTTACCGGGGCTAGCAACCGGATACCGGACCGTAGCCTGGCTAAGGCGCTACGCGCCGCTATCCGGGGAGGTTCGAAATCTGTCAGTAACGTAGCCGCTGTGTTGCCGATGGGTGACAAGCTGTCATTGAACTCTCCCCCGGTCGCGCTGCGCTTACCGGGGCTAGCAACCGGATACCGGACCGTAGCCTGGCTAAGGCGCTACGCGCCGCTATCCGGGGAGGTTCGAAATCTGTCAGTATCGTAGCCGCAGTGTTGCCGATGGGCGACAAGCTGTCATTGAACTCTCCCCCGGTCGCGCTGCGCTTACCGGGGCTAGCAACCGGATACCGGACCGTAGCCCGGCTAAGGCGCTACGCGCCGCTATCCGGGGAGGCGCGGAATCTGTCAGTAACGTAGCCGCTGTGTTGCCGATGGGTGACAAGCTGTCATTGAACTCTCCCCCGGTCGCGCTGCGCTTACCGGGGCTAGCAACCGGATACCGGACCGTAGCCCGGATAAGGCGCTGCGCGCCGCTATCCGGGGAGGCGCGGAATCTGTCAGTAACGTAGCCGCAGTGTTACCGATGGGCGACAAGCTGTCATTGAACTCTCCCCCGGTCGCGCTGCGCTTACCGGGGCTACCAACCGGATACCAGACCGTAGCCCGGATAAGGCGCTACGCGCCGCTATCCGGGGAGGCGCGGAATCTGTCAGCCGGATGAAAATCAGTACCCGCCACGGGCCTGAGAAACCGCCAGGCCCAGTTGCCAGACGGCCATCGCGTAGTGGGTGCTGTGGTTATAGCGGGTGATGGTGTAGAAGTTCGGCAGCCCGTACCAGTACTCATAGCCGGTGCCGACATCCAGCCGTAGCAGACTGGCCTGCTGATGGTTACCCAGCGGCTGGGTTGGGGTTAGCCCCGCCGCCGCCAGCTGCGACACGCTGTATTTGGTTTTGAAACCATTCTCCAGCCCCGGTGCCTGGCCCAGCGCCTGCACCGCCACCAGATCGCCGCTCACCCAGCCATGCTGTTTGAAGTAGTTGGCCACGCTGCCGATGGCATCCACCGGGTCCCACAGGTTGATATGGCCGTCACCGTTAAAATCGACCGCATACTGCTTATAGGAGGACGGCATAAACTGGCCGTAGCCCATCGCCCCGGCGAAAGAACCTTTCAGATCCAGCGGGTCGTCGCTTTCGCTGCGCGCCATTAACAGGAAGGTTTCCAGCTCCGACGAGAAGTATTCAGCGCGGCGCGGGTAGCTAAATGACAAGGTCGCCAGCGCATCAAGGATGCGGGTTTTGCCCATCACCCGACCCCAGCGAGTCTCCACGCCGATAATGCCGACGATGATTTCCGGCGGCACGCCATAAACCTGATAAGCGCGGTTCAGCGCATCCTGATACTGGTTCCAGAACACCACGCCGTTCTGCACATTATCCGGGGTAATAAACTGTTTCTTGTAGCGCAGCCAGGCGCCGGTCGGCCCGGTCGGCGGCAGGCCGGTCGGCGCCTGACGATCCATCAGCCGCAGGACGTAATCCAGGCGCTTAGCCTGCGACAGGATCTCCTGCAGCTGCTGTCTGTCGAAGCCGTGCTTCGCCACCATCTTATCGATGAACTGCGCCGCCGCCGGATTGTTGGCGAAGTCGCCGCCCATCTGCATCACGTTATGCTGCGGTTCCAGCAAAAAGCCGCCGGTTCCACTCGCCATCTCCGTTTCCGCGGGGGTCTTGGGTTTGCTGCTGCAGGCAGCGAGGAGCACACAAAGGGGAAGTAAAGCCAGATAGCGACGCTTCAACATGGGAATTCCGTTTAACAAATTCAGCAAGGGATAATTATGGTAAAGCATGCGACGACCAACAAGAAAGCGACAATCCGTTTGTAGACAAAATAGTCCTTCACCGACCCCTTCCCGGCATGCTGCCATGCGCCTCATCGTTTCATCCTCTTGCCTTCAAACTTTCAAAATAAAATATTTATCTTTCATTTTGCGATCTATTTAACACTTTAAAACCTTTCAAAATGATTAAAATCAGCCTGCAGTTAGCAAGAAAAATAACACGCTGAAGGAGAGAACAATGATTGACGTCGTTACCCACGGCGCGGAGTGGTTTATCGGCCTGTTTCAGAAAGGCGGCGAGGTATTTACCGGCATGGTGACCGGGATCCTCCCCTTACTGATCAGCCTGCTGGTGATCATGAACGCGCTGATCAACTTTATCGGCCAGCAGCGGATCGAAAAACTGGCGCAGCGCTGCGCCGGAAATCCGATCTCCCGCTATCTGCTGTTGCCCTGCATCGGCACCTTCGTTTTTTGTAACCCAATGACCTTAAGTCTCGGCCGCTTTATGCCAGAGAAGTACAAGCCCAGCTATTACGCGGCGGCGTCCTATAGCTGCCACTCGATGAACGGTCTCTTTCCACATATCAACCCCGGCGAGCTGTTTGTTTATCTCGGCATCGCCAACGGCCTCACCACGCTTGGCCTGCCGCTTGGTCCCCTGGCGGTGAGCTATCTGCTGGTTGGGCTGGTGACCAACTTCTTCCGCGGCTGGGTCACCGACCTGACCACCTCTATTTTCGAGAAAAAAATGGCGATTCAGCTTGCCCGGAAAGTGCATCTGTCAGGAGCGACATCATGACCCGCATTCGTATTGAGAAAGGCACCGGCGGCTGGGGCGGCCCGCTTGAGCTCGACGTCGTCGAGGGCAAAAAGATCGTCTATATCACCGCCGGCACCCGCCCGGCGATCGTTGACCGCATCGCCAGCCTGACCGGCTGGCAGGCGGTGGACGGTTTTAAAGAGGGCGAACCGGCGGAAAGCGACATCGGCGTGGCGATTATCGACTGTGGGGGTACCCTGCGCTGCGGGCTCTATCCCAAGCGCCGTATCCCTACGGTGAATATCCATGCCACTGGCAAATCGGGGCCGCTGGCGCAGTATATCGTCGAGGATATTTACGTCTCCGGGGTGAAAGAAGAGAACATCAAACTGCTGGAAGATAGCGGCGAGACGGCAGCGCAACCACTCCCTGCCGCGGGCCGCGATTATGACGCCAGCAAAAAGATCACCGAACAGAGCGACGGCCTGCTGGCTAAGGTCGGGATGGGGATGGGATCGGTGGTGGCGGTGCTGTTCCAGGCCGGACGCGACACCATCGACACGGTGCTGAAAACCATTCTGCCGTTTATGGCCTTCGTCTCGGCGCTGATCGGCATCATCATGGCCTCCGGCATCGGCGACTGGATTGCCCACGGCCTGGCGCCGCTTGCCAGCCATCCGCTGGGGCTGGTGACCCTGGCGCTGATCTGCTCCTTCCCGTTGCTGTCGCCATTTCTCGGCCCCGGCGCCGTTATCGCCCAGGTCATCGGCGTGCTGATCGGCGTCCAGATCGGCCTTGGCAACATTCCACCGCACCTCGCCCTGCCCGCGCTGTTTGCCATTAACGCCCAGGCCGCCTGCGATTTTATCCCGGTAGGCCTGTCGTTGGCCGAGGCCCGTCAGGATACCGTGCGCGTCGGCGTGCCGTCGGTGCTGGTCAGCCGCTTCCTCACCGGCGCGCCAACCGTGCTGATCGCGTGGTTCGTTTCCGGATTTATTTACCAGTAAGAGGTTCCTGAAGATGACCGTCATTTACCACACCACCATTACCCGCATCGGCGCCTGCGCGACGATGGCGCTGGAAGAGCAGATGCTGATCACCTTCCGCGAGGGCGCCCCGGCGGATATCGAAGAGTATTGCTTTATTCACAACCACGGCGAGCTTGCCGGCCCCCTGGCGCCGGGCGCAGAGCTGCAGCTCGGTGACAGGCGTTATCCGGTGACCGCCGTCGGCGAGGTCGCCGAACAAAACCTGCGCGAGCTGGGCCATATCACCCTGCGCTTCGACGGCCATCGTGAAGCGGAGTTTCCCGGAACTGTTCACGTCGCCGGCCCGGTGCCGGACGCTATCGCGACCGGCTGCGTACTGAAATTTGTTGCTTAGAAGGAGAGAAAGATGAATCAGGTTGCTGTTGTCATTGGTGGCGGACAAACCTTAGGAGAGTTTCTGTGCCGCGGTCTGGCCGCCGAGGGCTACCGCGTGGCGGTGGTCGATATTCAAAGTGAAAAAGCCAGCCGGGTCGCCCAGGAGATCAACGCTGAATATGGCGAAGGCACGGCATACGGCTTCGGCGCCGACGCCACCAGCGAAGCCAGCGTCACTGCCCTGGCTCACGGGGTGGATGAGATTTTCACGCGCGTCGACCTGCTGGTGTACAGCGCCGGGATTGCCAAAGCGGCGTTTATAAGCGACTTCGCGCTGGGGGATTTCGACCGCTCGCTGCAGGTGAACCTGGTGGGCTATTTCCTCTGCGCCCGCGAGTTCTCGCGGCTGATGATCCGCGACGGCATTAAGGGACGCATCATTCAGATCAACTCGAAGTCCGGCAAAGTGGGCAGTAAGCACAACTCCGGCTACAGCGCGGCGAAGTTCGGCGGCGTCGGGCTGACCCAGTCGCTGGCGCTGGATCTGGCGGAGTACGGTATTACCGTCCATTCGCTGATGCTCGGCAATCTGTTGAAATCGCCGATGTTCCAGTCGCTGCTGCCGCAGTATGCCACCAAGCTCGGTATCGATGAGAGCGAAGTCGAGCAGTACTACATCGATAAGGTGCCGTTGAAACGCGGCTGCGATTACCAGGATGTGCTGAACGTGTTGATGTTTTACGCCAGCCCGCAGGCGTCGTACTGCACCGGGCAGTCAATTAACGTTACCGGCGGCCAGGTGATGTTTTAAAAGGTTCCCGGATGGCGCTGCGCTTATCCGGGCAAAAAAACCATAGATACTGTTATCGGTTTGCAACGGTTTTGGTTGGGGAAAAACATGTGCTTTGTGTTAATTCCGAGCACATTGCGCTCCCGATATTTCTTCTGCGTTATGGCTCTCATGGCGCAGGGAGCGCACAGAGGGCGGCCAGTCGCCGCCGCCCTCTGTACTCCCGGGCTCTGGCCGCCAAAATCGCCACTTCGTGGTACCTTCGACTTATCCCGGCAGGCTCCGGGTCGGGCCGAGGCAGCGTCCCTGCAAATCACGGCCCTCAGCCCGCATCCATGCGGGCTGCCCCGGCCTTCCGGGAACGTCTCAGCGATTTTGAGGCCACCAACACCGCAGTTTCAGTAGCCATGGTTACAAGATAGAGATCTTAAGCTCACAATGGCACGGACCGTAGGCCGGATAAGGCGCAGCCGCCATCCGGCGCGAAAGTAGCTCTTTACCCGCGGTTATTGCCCGGCGGCGCTACGCTTGCGCGGGCCTACAGATCACATGCCAGCGTAGGTCGGGTCAGGCGCTAGCCGCCACCCGACAAAAAACGGTACCGGGGTTGTACCCGATACCCCACCTTCAGGAGACATTATGGTTACCACATTAATCACCGTCGCCGCTATCGCCTGGCTGACTCAGCTGGCTTTCGGCGGCTGGCAAATTCGCCGCTTCAATCGCGCCTTTGATAGCCTTTGCCAGCAGGGCCGCGTTGGCGTCGGCCGTTCCTCCGGGCGCTTTAAACCGCGCGCGATTGTCGCTATCGCCGTCGATGAAAACGATCGTATTTGCGACACGCTATTGATGAAGGGACTCACCGTCTTCGCCAGTCCGCAAAAAATCCCCACGCTTAGCGGTAAACATCTCGAGGAATTGCAGCCTGATGTGATCTTTCCCAATGATCCGCTCTGTCAGAATGCACTATCATTAGCGCTTAATCCGAAACATGCATAATTTCGTTGTGAAAGTTAATATCTTGCGAAATTATCACTTCGAAACTTAAACGCAGGATACAACGCCTATGAAACCACGTCAGCGCCAGGCAGCCATTCTCGAGCACCTGCAATCGCAGGGCAAATGCTCGGTCGAAGAGCTGGCGCAACACTTCGACACCACCGGCACCACTATCCGCAAGGATCTGGTGATTCTGGAGAATGCCGGGACCGTCATCCGCACCTACGGCGGCGTAGTGTTGAATAAAGACGAGGCCGACCCGCCTATCGACCACAAGACGCTGATCAACACCCACAAGAAAGCGCAGATTGCCGAGGCCGCCGTACGCTACATCCACGATGGCGATTCAATTATCCTCGACGCCGGCAGTACCGTGCTGCAAATGGTGCCGTTGCTGAGCCGCTTCAATAACATCACGGTGATGACCAACAGCCTGCATATCGTCAACGCCCTTTCCGAGTTCGATAACGAGCAGACCATCCTGATGCCGGGCGGCACCTTCCGTAAAAAATCGGCTTCATTCCACGGCCAGCTGGCGGAAAACGCCTTCGAACAATTCAGCTTCGACAAGCTGTTTATGGGCACCGACGGCATCGATCTGGTGGCGGGCGTCACCACCTTTAACGAGGTCTATACCGTCAGTAAGGCGATGTGTAACGCCGCCCGCGAAGTGATCCTGATGGCCGACTCATCCAAGTTTGGCCGTAAAAGTCCCAACATTGTCTGCGGCCTTGAACGCGTGGATAAATTGATTACCGATGCCGATATTGACCCTGAATTCCAGCGGGCGCTGGAAGCCAAAGGTATTGAAGTCATTATTACTGGAGAACATCATGAGTAACTTTTTGTTAGAGGCCGGACGCCAGACCCTGATGCTTGAGCTGCAGGAGGCGAGCCGCCTGCCGGAACGCCTGGGCGACGACTTCATCCGCGCGGCGGAAACCATCATCCACT
Source organism: Klebsiella sp. w6 (assembly GCF_033100215.1). Classification (NCBI taxonomy): domain Bacteria; kingdom Pseudomonadati; phylum Pseudomonadota; class Gammaproteobacteria; order Enterobacterales; family Enterobacteriaceae; genus Klebsiella; species Klebsiella sp. w6. The sequence continues at coordinate 1,078,205 of NZ_CP136907.1, read as the reverse complement.
GCGAGGGCAAACTGATTGTCTCCGGTATCGGTAAATCCGGCCACATCGGTAAAAAGCTGGCGGCAACCTTCGCCAGCACCGGCACCCCGGCCTTTTTCGTCCATCCGGCGGAAGCCCTGCACGGCGATCTCGGTATGCTCGATAGCCGCGACGTGATGCTGTTTATCTCCTACTCCGGTAGCGCAAAAGAGCTGGATCTCATCGTGCCGCGGCTGGAAGAGAAATCCATTCCTCTGCTGGCGATGACCGGCAAATCCACCTCGCCGCTGGCGCTGGCGGCGAAAGCGGTGCTGGATATCGCCGTGGAGCGCGAAGCCTGTCCGATGCATCTGGCGCCGACCTCCAGCACCGTTAACACCCTGATGCTGGGCGACGCGCTGGCGATGGCGGTGATGCAGGCGCGCGGTTTCAATGAAGAAGATTTCGCCCGTTCCCACCCGGCGGGCGCCCTCGGCGCGCGTCTGCTGAATAAGGTGCATCACCTGATGCGCCGCGACGAAGAAGTGCCGCGGGTCAATACCGAGGCTAACGTCATGGACGCCATGCTTGAACTAAGCCGAACCGGACTCGGCCTGGTGGCGGTCTGCGATGAAGCCAACCGCGTGCAGGGCGTTTTCACCGACGGCGACCTGCGCCGCTGGCTGGTTGCTGGCGGTACGCTCAACGATAGCGTCACTCGGGCGATGACCCGCAACGGCGTGACGCTGCAGGCGGAAAGCCGCGCGGTGGAAGCCAAAGAGCGGCTGATGAAACACAAAATCAGCGCCGCGCCGGTGGTGGATGAAAACGGCCAACTGGTCGGCGCCATCAACCTGCAGAATTTTTACCAGGCAGGGATCCTTTAAGCCCCAGACGTTTCGCCAGCCGATGCAGGTTGGCGACGTCCAGTTCCAGCGCACGGGCGGTCGCCGCCCAGTTGCGCTGGTTCGCCTCCAGGGCGCGGCTAATCGCTTCTCGCTGAAAAGAGTCAGTCGCCTCGCGCAAATTGACGTTTTCCGTCGCCGGCGCCGCTGCCGCCGTCTCAGTCGGCAACATCGGCGCCGTCACCGCAAACTGGAAATGCTGCGGCTCCAGTACCACTTCATCACCGGCCTGGGTGGCCCGCGCCAGCACCACCGCCCGGTGAATAGCATGCTCCAGTTCGCGCACGTTGCCCGGCCAGGACCACTGCTGCAGCCTGTTTCGCGCCGCCTCAGCCAAAATGACCCGCGCCAGCCCCATCCGCAGGCGGCACTGCTCACAGAAATAGCCCGCCAGCAGCACCACATCGTTTTCCCGTTCGCGTAGCGCCGGAACCGACAGCGGGAAGACGCTCAGCCGATGGTACAGATCGGCGCGAAAGCGCCCTTCCACCACCTCCTGGCGCAGATCGCGGTTCGTCGCCGCCAGCACCCGCACATCGACCCGCAGGCTGCGGTCATCGCCGACGCGCTGAATATCGCCATACTGCAACACGCGCAGCAGCTTCGCCTGCAACGCCAGCGACAGTTCGCCTATTTCATCAAGGAACAGGGTGCCGTTATCAGCCATCTCAAATTTACCGCTACGGTTGCTGATAGCCCCGGTAAACGCCCCTTTCACATGGCCAAACAGCTCGCTCTCCGCCACGCTTTCCGGCAGCGCCGCGCAGTTGAGATAAACCAGCGGATTGGCGGCTCGCGGCGATCCCTGGTGCACCGCCTTCGCCACCAGCTCTTTACCGGTGCCGGTTTCGCCGCTTATCAGCACGTTTAAATCCGAGGCGGCGACGATATCGATCTCTTTTTTCAGCTGCAGCATGGGCGCTGACAGGCCGATAATTTCCTGGCGCTCAGGTTGCGCATAATTGACCGGCTGCGCCGGCAACACGTTTTGCGCCTCAAGGCGGGCGATGAGCAGCGCGTTGTTCAGCGCGCCGGCCACCAGCGCGGCAATCAGCCGCAGCTCTTCATCGCTGAAGCTATCGAAACGGTCGGCATCCATACCATCAAGGGTCAGCGCGCCAATCAGCGTCTGTCCGGCAAACAACGGCAGGCCAACGCAGGCGTGAACCTTCAGGCTCTCATGACCGGGGATCAGCCCGTCATAGGGGTCGGGCAAATCGCTATCCGCCGGGAAGCGCACCACATCCCCGGCGCGCGCAATCGCCTCAAGCCGCGGGTGTCCTTCCAGGGCAAAGCGCCGACCAAGCACATCCTGCGCCAGGCCATCGATCGCCAGCGGCACAAACTGATGCGCCTCATAGCGCAGCAGCGCCGAGGCATCGCAGCCGAGGATCTGCCGCAGGGTAGTAATCAGGCGCGAAAAGCGGTCGGTGTGACCAATATCGCTTTGTAAATCAATGGCGATTCTCGCCAGCTCGTCGACGGAAAAACTCATTGCCGCTCCATTGTCATTTTGACAACACGCATTGTCATATCGACTATTTTAGCTATTGTCATTTTGACAGCAACCAAAATCAGAAAAAATTAAAAATAGATAATTATCAATGAATTAAAAAGTTGGCATGTAACTTGATATAAGCCAGTCAACTGAGTTTAAACACACTGTATTGATTGAGGTTGCTATGTCTATTGCGGTTAAAAATAACATTCTTTGGGTTGGCCAACGTGACTGGGAAGTGCGTGATTTCCACGGCACCGAATATAAAACGCTGCGCGGCAGCAGCTACAACAGCTATCTCATCCGCGAAGAGAAGAACGTGCTGATTGATACCGTCGATCATAAATTCAGCCGCGAGTTCGTGCAGAACCTGCGCAGCGAAATCGATCTGGCCGACCTCGACTATATCGTCATTAACCACGCCGAAGAGGACCATGCCGGCGCGCTGACTGAGCTGATGATGCAGATCCCGGATACGCCGATCTACTGCACCGCCAACGCTATCGACTCGATCAACGGCCACCATCATCATCCTGAGTGGAACTTCCACGTGGTGAAAACCGGCGATACTCTCGATATCGGTAATGGTAAACAGCTGATCTTCGTGGAAACGCCGATGCTGCACTGGCCTGACAGCATGATGACCTACCTGACCGGCGACGCGGTGCTGTTCAGCAACGACGCCTTCGGCCAGCACTACTGCGACGAACACCTGTTCAACGATGAAGTGGACCAGATTGAACTGTACGAACAGTGCCAACGCTACTACGCCAACATCCTGACGCCCTTCAGCCGCCTGGTGACGCCGAAAATTACTGAAATCCTCGGCTTCAACCTGCCGGTGGAGATGATTGCCACCTCCCACGGCGTGGTCTGGCGCGATAACCCGACGCAAATCGTCGAGAAATACCTCGAGTGGGCGGCGGATTATCAGGAAGATCGCATCACGATTTTCTACGACACCATGTCCAACAACACCCGTATGATGGCGGATGCTATCGCTCAGGGGATCACTGAAGTCGACCCGCGGGTAGCGGTAAAAATCTTCAACGTCGCCCGCAGCGACAAAAACGACATTCTCACCAATGTTTTCCGCTCGAAAGGCGTACTGGTGGGCACCTCCACCATGAACAACGTGATGATGCCGAAAATCGCCGGGTTGGTGGAAGAGATGACCGGGCTGCGTTTTCGCAATAAACGCGCCAGCGCCTTTGGCTCGCACGGCTGGAGCGGCGGCGCGGTAGACCGCCTCTCCACCCGCCTGCAGGATGCCAGCTTTGAGATGTCGCTGAGCCTGAAAGCCAAATGGCGCCCGGATATCGACGCGCTGGAATTGTGCCGCCAACACGGACGCGACATCGCCCGCCAGTGGGCCCTCTCTCCGCTGCCGGTTGCTGAAGCAGCGACAACGCCGGAACAACAGGACTGTGCCTGTGCCGCCGCCGCGGCCGCCGATCTCGGTCCCATGATGCAGTGCAGCGTGTGCCAGTGGGTCTATGACCCGGCGAAAGGCGAACCTAACCAGGATGTCCAGCCGGGTACGCCGTGGAGTGAAGTGCCGGACAATTTCCTCTGCCCAGAGTGTTCTCTTGGCAAAGATGTCTTTGACGTACTGGCGACGGAGGCAAAATGAGTGATGGCATCGTCATCATCGGCTCGGGCTTCGCGGCCCGCCAGCTGGTGAAAAATATCCGTAAGCAGGATACGCAAATCCCGCTGACGTTAATCGCCGCCGATAGCATGGATGAATACAACAAACCGGACCTCAGCCATGTCATCAGCCGCGGGCAGAAGGCTGACGATCTGACCCTGCAAAGCGCCGGCGAGTTCGCCGAGCAGTATAATCTGCGTCTGTTTCCCCATACCTGGGTGAGCGATATCGACGCCGAAAAACGGTTAGTGAAGAGCCAGGATAACCAGTGGCGCTATGACAAACTGGTGCTGGCCACCGGGGCGACGCCGTTTATCCCCCCGGTACCGGGACGCGAGCTGATGCTGACGCTGAACAGCCAGCGCGAATACGGCGCGGCGCAGAGCCAGCTGCACGACGCGAAGCGCGTGCTGATCGTCGGCGGCGGCCTGATTGGTTGCGAACTGGCGATGGATTTCTGCCGCGCCGGTAAAGCGGTAACGGTGGTCGATAACTCAGCCAGCGTGCTGGCGGCGCTGATGCCGCCGGAGGCCAGTAGCCGCCTGCAGCATCGGCTTACCGAGATGGGCGTACAACTGATGCTCAAGGCGCAGCTTGAGGGGTTAGAGCAAACCGCCGACGGCATTCGCGTCAGTCTCGACCGCCAGCGCGCGATAACCGTCGATGCGGTGGTGGCCGCCGCCGGCCTGCGCCCGGAAACGTCGCTGGCGCGCCATGCCGGATTGCAGATTAACCGCGGCGTGGTGGTCAATAACCAACTGCAAACCAGCGACCCGGCGATTTATGCGCTCGGCGACTGTGCGGAAATCAACGGTACGGTACTGCCGTTCCTGCAGCCGATTTTACTCAGCGCCATGTGCCTGAGTAAAAACCTGCTGGCGCAGGCGGGGGAACTCAAGCTGCCGCCAATGCTGGTGAAAGTGAAAACCCCGGATCTGCCGCTGCATCTGGCCGGCGACACCCGCCGCGACGATCTGACGTGGAATATCGTGGCCGCCAAAGAGGGGCTGGTGGCGAAAGGCCTGGATGCAGAGAATCAACTGCGTGCCTTTGTGGTCAGCGAAGACAAGATGAAAGAAGCCTTTGCGCTGCTCAAGCAACTGGTGAGTTGATGGTTTTCCCGGCTTGCGGCGTAAACGCCTTAGCCGGGCTACGGTATTGTCCTGGTAGCCCGGCTAAGCACAGCGCAAGCCGGGAAAATCTCCAGGTTAACGCGCCAGATTGTCGTAGCCGCGCCAGCGGTAGTTAAGCACCGACAGCGCCCAACAGGCGACAAACAACCCGACCACCACAAATCCGGCATCGCCAAGGTTATCGTTTAACATCCCCACCCAGCGCCATATCCCGCCACTGAGCGCAAACTTATCCATTAGCAGGCCCAGCGCTTCCAGGCCGCCGATAAACAGCGCCACCACCACCGAGGTGCCGGTGATGGTCATATTGTAATAAAGCTTGCGCTGCGGTTTGCTGAACGCCCAGCCGTAGGCGCCGACCATCAGCACGTTATCGAGGGTATCCACCAGCGCCATACCACTGGCGAACAGCGCCGGGAAGACCATAATCGACCAGACGGAAATCCCGCTCGACGCGCCGGCGGCGGAGATACCCAGCACGCCGATTTCGGTAGCGGTGTCAAAACCGAGGCCGAACAGGAAGCCGACCAGGTACATCTGCCAGCTGCGGCTGACCAGACGGAAGGTTTTGCCAAACAGCCAGCTCATCACCCCGCCGCCGCTGACGATTTCGTCGCTCACTTTCTCACCGCGCTTCCACGCCCGAAAGCTGCGCCACACGCTGCGTAAAATCACCAGGTTGATAAAAGCCATCGCCAGTAAAAACAGGGCCGACACGGCGGTGCCGATGACGCTACCGGTGTCATGCAGCCAGCTCATCTGCGCGCTGAAGGCCGTGGCGGTCGCGGCAATCGCCGCCGAGGCCAATACCACAATCGATGAGTGGCCCAGCGAGAACCAGGCCCCGACGGCGAAAGGCCGCCGCCCCTGCTGCATCATCTTCCGGGTCACGTTATCAATCGCCGCGATATGGTCGGCATCCACCGCGTGGCGCAGGCCGTAGCCCCAGGCCAGAAGGCTGGCGGCCATCAGCGCGCCGCTGTCGCCAAAGGCCTGCAGCGCCCAGCACCAGGCCAGTAAGTTTGCCGCGATCAACCCCAACACCAGTCCCGCAGCGCGCGGCTGCTGGCGTAAAACTGTCATTATCATTGTTGTGTTCCTTGAGCCTGCCCGCGGGCGGCGGCGATCACCGCCTGACCATATGCGATTGCGCCGTCGCCGGCCGGCAACTGCTGCGCCAACAGCAGAGTAAAATCCGCCAGATAAAAGGTCAATCGCGCCGCCAGCAGGCGGTTATGCAGCACCCCGCCGGTGCAAACTATCGTGTCGATGCCGCGAGCGGTGGCGCAGTCGCAGGCCATCGCCGCCAGCCCACAGGCCAGGGCGTCATGGAAGGCCCAGGCTTTCTGCGCCGGGGTCGCCTGCCAGTTCAGCCACCGTCGCCAGAAGGTTGCTAAGTCCAGCGCGTCGTCGCGCCACGGCAGCGTAACCGGGTGGCTGACGCCGGGGCAGCTGGCGGCCAGCGCCTCCAGCCGACAGGCTGCTTCGCCTTCATAGCTCAGGCTCTCCGGCGCACAATCCAGCGCACAGGCGACGGCATCAAACAGCCGTCCGCAGGACGAGGCGCGCGGCGCGTTAATGCCGCGATCGATGGCCTGCGCCAGCAGCGGCCAGTTGCGCTGGCGGAGGGGGGCGGTCTGCGGATAATCCTGCCAGTCAGGGACAAAGGCCAGGCACTGAGCCAGCAGATTTCGCCACGGCTGGCGCGCCGCCAGGTCACCGCCCGGCAGCGCGACGGCCGGCAACCCGCCAAGATGTTCGCACTGGCGATAGTTAACCCGCAGGCACTCCCCGCCCCACAGCGCGCCGTTCTCCCCCATGCCGATGCCGTCGAGGGTCAGGGCGATAACGTCGCCGCCGTCAAGCGGCCAGCGGTGCTCGGCCAGGCACGCCGCAGCATGAGCATGGTGATGCAGCACCGTCTCCACCGGCAGCGACAGGGACGCCGCCCACTGCGTTGAGCGATAGCCGGGGTGGGCATCAACCACCACCCGCTGCGGCACAAACGCGTAAATGCTTTGCATCAGTTGCAGGGCGCGGCGCCACTGCTGTTCAACGCCTTCCTCGCCAAGATCGCCAAAGTGCTGGCTCAGCACCGCTTCGCTGCCGCGCGCCAGGCAGAAGGTATTTTTCATATCCGCGCCGAGAGCCAGCAGCGGCGGGATGTCTTGTAGCCCCGGCGGCAGCGGCAGCGCATCCGGGACGTAGCCCCGGGCGCGGCGCAGCATTTCACCGCTTGACCGCACCAGCGAATCATCCATTCGCTGCAGGATGTCGCGATTATGCAAGAGAAAGCCGTCGGCAATGTCGGCTAAGTCGTTGAGCGCCTGAGCATTACTTAACGCCGGCGGACGGCCGCTAAGGTTGCCGGAGGTCATGACGATGGGGCGCGCCAGGGCCTGCAGAAGCAAATGCTGCAGCGGATTAGACGGCAGCATCACCCCTACTTCCGCAAGTCCTGGCGCAATCTCGTCACACAGGCCGGAGACCTGCGCTTTAGCAATCAGTACGATGGGCGCCGCCGGGGAGCCCATCAGCGCCGCGGCGTCGGCGGGTAAGCCCGCCGCTGACGGCAACATCACCGCCAGCGGTTTCGCCGGACGGTGTTTCCTCGCCCGCAGCGTGGCAACGGCAGCGGGATTACCGGCATCGCAGGCCAGATGAAAGCCGCCGATGCCTTTTATCGCCACGATGTCGCCTGCCGCCAGCCGCGTGATGGCCGCCTGCAGCGCCGCCTCGCTGTTCAGCGTTTCCCCCTCTGCCCGCCATTCCAGCCGCGGTCCGCAGTCGGGGCAGGCCACCGGCTGGGCGTGAAAACGGCGATCCGCAGGATCGCGGAACTCCGCCTCACAAGGGGAACAGAGCGGGAACGGCGCCATTGCGGTGAAAGGCCGGTCGTAGGGCATGGCGCGGATAATGGTTAACCGCGGCCCGCAGTGGGTGCAGTTGATAAAGGGGTAGCGGTAGCGGCGCGCCCGGGGATCGTTCATCTCCGCGAGGCACGCCGGACAGGTCGCGGCATCGGGCACGATCTGAGTGCGCATGCATCCCGCCCCGCTCTCGCGGATGGTGAAATCCTTCGGCGTGGCCGTCCAGCAATAAGGGGTGCAGTCGGTGCTGTCGATACGCGCCAGCGGCGGGCAGTGGTCAGCCAGAGCGGCAGTAAAACCATCGTCGCCCCCGGCCAGCCGCACGAGGACGCCGTCACCGTCATTACAGACATCGCCGCAGCGGGCCTGCGTCCGGGCCAGCTGCCAGACAAAGGGGCGGAACCCCACCCCCTGCACTTTACCGCGAATGCGGATTTGCACCCCGTTCATGCCACGACTTACCAGGCCAGCGCCGTACGGCGACGTTTCTCGATATTCATCTGCTCGAGTTTATTGCGGTCAACGCACACCAGGGCGTGCGTCGGGCAGACTTCCATGCAGGCCGGGCCGCTCTCGCGGTGGAAGCAGAGGTCGCACTTGTTGGCTTCGGCTTTTTCCGCCACGACGTTCAGTCCGGCACCGCTATGGCGGATCACCGGGCGCACCACCACCTCCATCGCCCCGTACGGGCAGGCAACAACGCAGGTTTTGCAGCCGATGCAGCGCTCCTGCATCACATGGACAAAGCCTTTATCGCGGCTAATGGCGCCGTTCGGGCAGACGTTGGCGCAGGGGGCGTCTTCACACTGACGGCAGGCGGTCGCCGTGGAGACATTGACCCCTTTGATCACGTGAATACGCGGTTGAAAGGTGTGAGGCGTCAGGGCGGCGCAATCCTGATGTTCCTGATGGGACACCACGCAGGCCACTTCGCAAGTGCGACAGCCGATACATTTGCTCGCATCGGCGATAATGAAACGGTTCATCCATTTCTCCAGCAGTAAGAAGGTTAGGCGCCGGAGTATGCATAATACGTTCCAGTTTTTATATCATTGATAGTTAAGAGAATTAAATCGAATATTTGCTGTCATCGTCAGTAGTGACGATGACAGCTGACGACGTCAGGCACAGGGACCCGACACCAGTGAATCACGCTCAATTAACGCCCCGGGGAAGCTCTGCTGAAAGTTGAATTCCCCACCATCCAGCATAAATATCAGCCGATTGATGCTCTCTTTAATCATCTCCGTCACCGGTACCCGAACGCTGGCGAGCGACGGCACCATATACGGCGCCAGCACAATATCGTCAAACCCCACCACCGAGACCTGATCCGGAACCTTAACGCCCAGCTGGTGAAGCTGCTTCATCGCTCCGATCGCCATATCGTCATTGCTCGCCACCAGCGCGCTGTAGGTCACCCCGCGCTGACGCAGGATCTCCACCGCCGCCGCGCCGGTTTCCGGCGTCCAGCGCCCCTCCGCGATGAGCGCCTCGTTCAGGGCGACGCCATGGCCAGCCAGCGCGTCTTTGTAGCCGGCAAGGCGTTCGACGCCGGTGGGTGAGTCAAGGGAGCCGGTAATAAAGGCGATATCGCGATGGCCAAGCGCAATCAGCCGCTCCACCACCCGCATCGCCGAGGCTTTTTGATCGGACCAGACACAGTGGCTGGCGTGGCGACGCAGGCGGCGGTTAAGCACCATGATCGGCTGCGAGTGGTTCTCAACGATCTCGTCCATCTCGTCAACGGTGAGAAAGCGCGGGTAGATGATGATCGCATCGCAGCGCAGATCCAGCAGGTACTGGATCGCCTCCCGCTCCTCTTGCGCGCTGTGCTTGCCGTCGGCCAGGATCAGCTGTCGTCCCTTGTCTTCCGTCATCCGCGCCACGTGATACAGCAGCTCGCTGAAATAGACGCCGTGGTACAGGGTGTTGGTCACCACCAGGCCCAGGGTTTGCGTCGTTTTAGTCGCTAGGTTGCGCGCCAGCAGATTAGGCCGGTAGCCGCTCTCCGCCACCGCCTTAAACACCCGGTCTTTGGTCTCCTGACTGACATAGCCGTTGCCCGACAGTACCCGCGAAACGGTTGCCTTCGATACCCCCGCGCGCTTTGCGACCTCCAGCATCGTTGCCATGTGATTCTTCCTGTTGCAAAAGTTGCAGGCAGTGTACTGCACGTTTCCCGCTTTTACAGCATTCCCCTGTTCACCACCGCGATCCGGCTTACGGCGACGCTTCGCGATCAAAATCACAAAATTGAGATCATCTTTTTTTATTCCTTGTGCAATCAAATGAAAGTCACCATGATTTTGTGGAACCGGTTTCCTATATAAACATGGTATCGCCCGGCGATGCGGCGCGGTAGCAGATCAGTACCCTATTGATAAACAGGATAAAATCCGATGTCGAAAAATTATGCAGCCCTGGCGCAACAGATAGTCGAGGCAATCGGCGGAGTCGATAACGTCGCCGCCGTGACCCACTGCATGACCCGTCTGCGCTTCGTGGTCAAAGACGACAAAAAGGTCGATAGCCCCACCCTGAAAGGCCTGACCGGGGTACTCGGCGTTGTGCGCAGCGATAACCAGTGCCAGGTGATCATCGGCAATACCGTTTCCCAGGCCTACCGCGAGGTGGTGAATCTGCTGCCTGGCGACCTGCGCCCGGCTGAGCCGCAGGGCAAAGCGCCGCTAACCCTGAAACGCATCGGCGCCGGGATCCTTGACGCGCTGATCGGCACCATGTCGCCGCTGATCCCGGCGATTATCGGCGGATCGATGGTCAAGCTGCTGGCAATGATCCTCGAGATGAGCGGCGCGTTGCCGAAAGGCTCACCGACGCTGACCCTCCTGACGCTTATCGGCGATGGCGCGTTTTTCTTCCTGCCGCTGATGGTGGCCGCCTCCGCGGCGGTGAAATTCAAAACCAATATGTCGCTGGCTATCGCCATCGCCGGGGTGCTGGTGCATCCCGGGTTTATCGAATTGATGGCCAAAGCCGCCCAGGGCGAACACGTTGAATTTGCCTTTATTCCGGTTACCGCGGTGAAATACACCTACACGGTGATCCCGGCGCTGGTGATGACCTGGTGCCTGTCGTATATCGAGCGCTGGGTGGATCGCATTACCCCGGCGGTGACGAAAAACTTCCTTAAGCCGATGCTGATCGTGCTGATCGCCGCCCCGCTGGCGATCCTGCTGATTGGCCCGCTGGGCATCTGGATCGGTAGCGCCATTTCCGCGCTGGTGTATACGATCCACAGCTATCTCGGCTGGCTGTCGGTGGCGATCATGGGCGGGCTGTGGCCACTGCTGGTGATGACCGGGATGCACCGCGTCTTTACGCCAACCATCATTCAGACCATCGCCGAAACCGGCAAAGAGGGCATGGTGATGCCATCGGAGATCGGCGCCAACCTGTCGCTGGGCGGATCGTCGCTGGCGGTGGCGTGGAAAACCAAAAACCCGGAGCTGCGCCAGACGGCGCTGGCCGCCGCGGCATCGGCGATTCTGGCCGGGATTTCCGAACCGGCGCTGTACGGCGTGGCGGTGCGCCTGAAGCGCCCGCTGATCGCCAGCTTAATCAGCGGCTTTATCTGCGGCGCGGTGGCGGGAATCGCCGGTCTGGCCAGCCATTCGATGGCGGCGCCAGGGCTGTTTACCAGCGTGCAGTTTTTCGATCCAGCCAATCCGATGACTATCGTCTGGGTATTTGGCGTGATGGCGCTGTCGGTGGTGCTGTCGTTTGCCCTGACGCTGATCCTCGGCTTTGAAGATATTCCCGTTGAACAGGCCGCTGCCGACGCCAGAGCGCGCCAGGCCCGGGCCCAGGCATCCCACACCTGAACACACAATTGATAATGAGGTAATGCATGGCGAGTTTCCCACAGGGATTTTTATGGGGCGGCGCACTGGCCGCCAACCAGTCTGAAGGCGCTTATCTTGAAGGCGGTAAGGGGCTGACCACCGTGGATACCCTCCCCCACGGCGCCCACCGCCTGCCGGTAAAATTAGGCCTGGAGAAGCGCTTTACGCTGCGTGAAGACGAATTTTACCCCAGCCATGAGGCGATCGATTTTTACCATCGCTATAAAGAAGATATTGCCCTGATGGCCGAGATGGGGTTCAGCGTCTTTCGCACCTCCATCGCCTGGAGCCGACTGTTCCCGCGCGGCGACGAGCAACAGCCGAATCCGCAGGGCATCGCCTTCTACCGCTCACTGTTTGAGGAGTGCAAAAAGCACGGTATTGAGCCGCTGGTCACGCTGTGTCATTTCGACGTGCCGATGCATCTGGTGATGGAGTACGGCTCCTGGCGCAACCGCAAAATGGTGGATTTTTTCAGCCACTACGCCCGCACCTGCTTTGAAGCTTTTGACGGTATGGTGAAATACTGGCTCACCTTCAATGAAATCAACATCATGCTGCACAGCCCCTACTCCGGCGCCGGGCTGGTGTTTGAAGAGGGTGAAAATCAGGAGCAGGTGAAGTACCAGGCCGCGCATCACGAGCTGGTGGCCAGCGCGCTGGCGACAAAAATCGCCCATGAGATTAACCCGCAAAATCAGGTCGGCTGCATGCTGGCGGGCGGCAATTTCTATCCTTACTCCTGCAAGCCGGAAGATGTGTGGATGGCGCTGGAGAAGGACCGCGAAAATCTGTTCTTTATCGACGTCCAGGCGCGCGGCGCCTATCCGGTGTGGGCCGCGCGGGTGTTCCGGGAAAAAGGGGTCACGATTGCGAAACAGCCGGGCGATGACGAGATCCTCAAAAACACCGTCGATTTCGTCTCCTTTAGCTACTATGCGTCGCGCTGCGCCTCGGCGGAGATGAACGCCAGCAACACCAATGCCGCCAATATCGTCAAGTCGCTGAAGAACCCGCACATCCCGGCCAGCGAATGGGGCTGGGGCATCGACCCGCTGGGCCTGCGTATCACCATGAACATGATGTACGACCGCTATCAGAAACCGCTGTTCCTGGTGGAAAACGGGCTTGGCGCCCGCGATGAGATCGATGCCAATGGCGACATCAATGACGACTATCGCATCAGCTACCTGCGCGAGCACATCAGGGCAATGCGCGACGCTATCGGCGACGGTATTCCGGTGCTGGGCTACACCAGCTGGGGCTGCATCGATCTGGTCTCAGCGTCAACCGGCGAGATGAGCAAGCGCTACGGCTTTGTCTATGTCGATCGCGACGATGCCGGCAATGGCACCCTGGCGCGTAAGCGTAAAAAGTCATTCTTCTGGTACCAGAAGGTGATAGCCAGCAACGGCGCCGATCTCGACTAAGCGTCCTCGCCCACGCGCGCCCATTCCCCGCGATAAACGGGGGACGGGCGTCTGCTTTCTGTTGCATCTATTACATGCTTTTTTCTCGAGCCTGATTCCAGTTTCTGGTTTGCCTCCTGTTCACAATAACTGGTATTTTATCCAGTACTTTTACAGGGGTATCTTCAGCAAGGAGCACATCATGAGCGCACAGCACACTACCGCAGCCAGAGGGATAGCCAGGGCCATTCGCCAGTTAACCGTGGGATATGTCAGAAAACGCCATGAAGACCGCAAAACGCGGGAGACGCGGCGCTACACCCGCCACGCAGCCCTGAACCTGAACGGCGACTGGCTGGAGCAGGCGGGGTTTCCGGTCGGCACGCAGGTCAGAGTCTCGGTGTCGCCCGGGAAATTAGTGATAGAGAATCTTGAGCTGGCGCCGCCGGGAACGGGGCTCCCGGCAGGTCAGTCGTGCGCCGGCGGAGAGCCCGGTTCGCCGCTGGGTTAATCGTCTTCAGCCTCCAGCCGGGCAAAGCCGCCCTGGCCCTGCCAGTCTGCCAGCTGCTGGTACACCCGGGCAACGGCCTCTTTTACCGGCTGGGTCATCGGATAATAAAAACCGACGATATCCGGCTGAATGCCGAGGAAAATCACCTCGCCGACGTCCTCTTTCAACTGATCGACCAGATAGTTGAGCGGCATGTTATGGGTGGTCATCATAAACATCTCGGCGATGTCGTCGGGGTCGATGACGCGAATGTCGCCGGGGTTGAGGCCCATATCGGTGGCATCGACAATCAGCAGGCGTTCGGGGCGTAATTCGCGGATCGCCACGATGTCGTTTTCCGGCGCGCTGCCGCCGTCGATGACCACCCACTGGCCGGCCGGGTTCGCCGCGCACATCTCCGCCAGCAGCGGGCCGGCGCCGTCGTCGCCCATCATGCTGTTGCCAACACAGAGTAAAACGTCAGTCACGTAATCTCCTCACCATCAGGTAGATGGCGCTCTCCTGGTGAATATCATGCAGCATGCTGAGCAGGGTTTTGCTCCACGCCTGCTGCTGCGGGGTCTGCGCGGACTGCGCTTTATCAAAGGCGTTGGCCAGCATCGCCACATGGCTGCTGTCGATGACGATTTCGCCATACTTCGGCACGCCCTCCATTTTGCGCCGCGCGGCGCTCCCGGCCTCAAGGGTGGCGATCCATGCCAGATACGCCTCCCACGGGCAGCTCAGCGCCGCCTCAAGACAGTCGATGACGCCGAGGTGGTGGCCAATCGCCAGGCTGTAATAGACCACCTGCTGCGCCTGATCCGGCGTGGCGTCGTTCTCATCAATAAATTTACGGCTCAGCTGACTGAACACCACCGTCTCGCTCATCGGATACGCGCCCCCTCGACCACCTGGTTGAGATGGGTGACGATCTCGGTCAGACGCGGATCTTTCTCCGCCTCCAGCCAGCGCAGCACCTGGCTGTCGCCCTGGCCGAGCAGACGCATATAGTCGTCAGCAATCTGCCGGCCATAGCGATAGCCCGCCAGACGCCGCGCTTCGCGATCGATGCGCACCCGCAGGGGCTGCACCATATCGGCATGCAGCAGCTCGGTCGGCTGTTCGTCGAGTTCGCCTGGCAGACGAGCATGGATTTTCTGCTCCAGCAGGCCGAGCGCCATAGCAAAGCCGTACAGGGTGGCGGCGGGCGTCGGCGGGCAGCCCGGAATATAGACATCGACCGGTACGATTTTATCGGTACCGCCCCAGACACAGTACAGGTCGTGGAAGATGCCGCCGCTGTTGCCGCAGGCGCCGTAGGAGATACAGATCTTCGGATCCGGCGCCGACTGCCAGGCGCGCAGCGCCGGGGAGCGCATGGCGCGGGTCACCGCCCCGGTAAACAGCAGGATATCGGCATGGCGCGGCGAAGGCACCACTTTAATCCCGAAGCGTTCAGCGTCGAACAGCGGCGAAAGGGTGGCGAAGATTTCAATTTCGCAACCGTTGCAGCCGCCGCAGTCGACGCGGTAGACGTAGGCCGAACGTTTAATCTTCTTCAGCAGCGAGGCCTTCATGCTGGCGATGGATTCATCCACCGTCATCGGCACGGGAATGCCGTTTTCATCGCGCGGGCCAAGTAAAGTACTCATCAGCTGGCCTCCCTCATATGGCGGGTTAGTTCAATACGATCGGACGGCACCAGGCATTTCTGGCGCTTGCATTCCGGGCAGGTTTCGAAGCTTTCGCGGTGCAGCTCGGCGCGGGTATCGCCGTTATGCTTGAGCAGCGCGATGGCGTAGTCGATCTCCTTCTGCACCGCGAACGGACGCTGGCACTCCCGGCAGTGGCAGATAGCGAAGCGCGACTGCTGGAGGAAATCCTCTTTCTTCCACACCGCCAGCTCATACTCCGGCGACAGCTTAATCGCCGCCGTCGGGCACACCTCTTCACAGCGGCCGCAGAAGATGCAGCGCCCGAGGTTAAACTGCCACGCCAGCTGTTTAGTGGTCAGATCGGTCTCGACCGTCAGGGCGTTCGACGGGCAGGCGTTCACGCAGGCCGCGCAGCCGATACACTGCTGCGGCGTATGCTCCGGCTTGCCGCGAAAGTTTTTGTCTACCGGCATCGGCTCCAGCGGGTAGGCGTGCGTCGCGGTGCCGGTCTTAATAACTTTTTTAATAAAGGTAAACATGGCGATTCCTTATTTCAGCGGCGAGTTTTTACGCTCGATGCTGTAGCGCTCCAGCTCTTTGTACGGCACCACTTTGCTCTTCTTCTTGCGTACGTCGACAACGGTCATGCGGTCGGTACAGGAGTAGCACGGGTCGAGGCTGCCGATGATCAGCGGCGCATCGGAAACGGTGTTGCCGCGCAGCATATAGCGCAGGGTCGGCCAGTTGGCATAGGTCGCCGCCCGGCAGCGCCAGCGGTACAGTTTCTGGTTGTCGCCGGTCATGCTCCAGTGGATATCGTCGCCGCGCGGCGCCTCGGAGAAGCCCAGTGCGAAGCGGTGCGGAATATAGGTGAACCCTTCCACCATCAGCGGGCCGCCCGGCAGGTTATCGAGACCGAAATCAATCATATTCAGCGCGGTATAAACCTCGTTGATCCGCACCTTGAGGCGAGATATTACGTCGCAACCCTGCTCGCTGTGGACTTCCATCGGCAGCAGGCCGTAGCCGACAAACGGGTGGTCGGCGCGGGTGTCGCGGGCGTGGCCGCTGGCGCGCACCATCGGGCCGACGTTACTAAAGTCGCGGGCGATTTCCGGATCCAGACGGCCAATACCGACGGTACGCTGTTCCATATTCGGCGTGCTGAGCAGCATATCCACCAGTTCCTGCACGTCGCGGCGCATCTGCTGCGCCAGCTGACGGGTCTGGATCATGTCCTCTTTCAGCAGGTCGCGGCGGATCCCGCCGATCAGGTTCAGGCCGTAGGTTTTACGCGCGCCGGTGAGAATTTCCGCCATCTTCATTGAGGTTTCGCGCACGCGGAAGAACTGCATAAAGCCGGAGTCAAAGCCGGTAAAGTGGCAGGCCAGACCGAGGTTCAGCAGGTGCGAGTGCAGGCGTTCCACCTCCAGCAGAATGGCGCGGATCATCTGCGCCCGCTCCGGCACCACGATGCCCATCGCGTTCTCCACCGAGGTGGTGTAAGCGGTACTGTGGGCGAAGCCGCAGATGCCGCACACCCGGTCCGACAGGAAGGTCACTTCGTTATAGCCCATGCGGGTTTCCGCCAGCTTTTCCATCCCGCGATGGACGTAGAACAGGCGGTAGTCGGCATCGATAATGTTCTCGCCGTCAACGAACAGGCGGAAGTGGCCAGGTTCATCAGAGGTGACGTGCAGCGGGCCGATCGGCACCACGTTGTTTTTCTTGCTGCCGAGCTCGTTAATGAACTCGTAGGTTTCCGCGTCGGTGGTCGGCGCCGGACGCTGGCGATAGTCCATGCTGTCTTTGCGCAGCGGATAGAGTTCGTCCGGCCAGTCGTCCGGTAGCACCAGACGACGTTCGTCCGGCAGACCGACCGGCACCAGGCCGTACATATCGCGCACTTCGCGCTCGCCCCACACCGCCGCCGGGACGCGCGGCGTCACCGACGGGTATTCCGGTTTGTTGGCGTCCACTTCCACGCGCACGGTGATCCAGCATTTGGTGCCCTGCTCCATCGACAGCACGTAATAGACCGCGTAGTGGCCGTTGAGCTTACGTTCATCGTTGCCGAACAGCACCGACAGCCAGCCACCCTGCTGGTAGTAGAGAAACTCCACCACTTCCGGCAGGTAGTTGACCTTCACGGTGATAGTTAACTGGTCTTTGGTCTGCCAGGCTTCGTCCAGCACCACGCCCGGAAAGGCCTGGTGCAGCGCCGCAAGATAGTGTTGACCGATTTTTTCTTCAGACATGCTCAAACTCTCTTAATCACGCCACCAGCAAGGAGACGAAAGCTAAAAAGGCGAAACCAAACCCGGCCCAGGTGACGCGGGAGGTGGCACAAAAACGCAGACGCGCCATGCTGTTTTCAAACAACGCGATAATCAGCACCCCGACTACCAGCTTGACGACAGCGACCACCAGCGCCAACAGCAGGCCGCCGACGCTGAAGCTGGTCATCTGGCCCCACGGGAAAAAGACCCCAACAAACATCTGCAGCACCACCAGCTGTTTGAGGCTGATGCCCCACTTCAGGATGCCAAAGCCGCTGCCGCTGTATTCCGACAGGGGGCCCTCCTGCAGCTCCTGCTCCGCTTCCGCCAGATCGAACGGCAGTTTGCCCATCTCGATAAAGGTGGCGAAGGCGCAGGCGCACAGCGCCAGAATCAGTGGAATGCTGTGCGCCGCCGGCCAGTGGTAAAGGGTATCGGTGATGGTGCTGATATGGGTCGAGCCGGCGACCTGCGCCGCCACCCACAGGCCCAGCAGCAGGATCGGCTCCACCAGCACGCCGAGCATCGCTTCGCGACTGCTGCCCAGCGCGGTAAACGGGCTGCCGGTGTCCAGACCGGAAATAGCAAAGAAGAAACGGGCGATGGCGAACAGGTAGATCAGGGTGATGAGATCCCCGAGCACCGGCAGCGGAGAGTCCACCGTCACCACCGGCAGCGCGGTGGCGATGGTCAGCATCACGCCGACCATGACGTACGGCGTCAGGCGGAACACCCAGCTAGAGGCGTCAGGACCGACGCTCTGACGGCCCAGCAGTTTCAGGATATCGCGATACTCCTGCAGTACCCCCGGTCCGCGGCGGTTATGCAGCCGCGCGCGGGCGACGCGAACGATCCCGGACAACAGCGGCGCGACGGCAAACAGCACCAGCGCCTGTAGCAATGCAATTAACAGACTCATTCTCAGGCTCCTCGCGAAATGACAATCACCACCAGCACCGCCAGCTCAACCAGCGCGATCCCGCGCAGCAGCGCCGGCGCCGAGGCCGATTGCCAGCCCGGCACCAGACGCACCGGGTTCAGCCAGTGACGCAGCTTCAGCAACGGCGCAAAGGCCTCTTTCACCGGCATGGCAAAGCCGTGGGCCGTTACCACCATCGACTGCTCGTGGTCGTAACCGCAGACCCACGCCGCGCCGCGCGAGCGCGCCGCCAGGCGATCGCCTTTAAAGAAGATCATCAGCAGGAACGGCAGCAGCGGGCAGGCGATAAGCAGCAGCGCGATCATCGGCTGCGATACCACGCTCGATACCTGAGCCTGCACCGGGAAGGCGCCGCTCACCAGCGGCAGCAGCCACGGCGCGGCGATGCCGCCAACGAGGCAGAAGACCGCCGCCAGTATTACGCTCAGGGTCATCAGCCAGGGGGCGCAGGTGGCGTTTTCCGCCTCTTTCGTCCGCGGCGCGCCGAGGAAGGTCACGCCATAGACTTTCGCCATACACATCACCGCCAGTGCGCCGGTGATCGCCAGGCCGACGGCCAGCAGCGGCCCCAGCAGACGGCCAATAAACAGGTCGCCGGTGCTCATTTTGAAGAAGGACTGGTAGATAACCCACTCGCCGGCGAAGCCGTTCAGCGGCGGCAGGGCCGCCATTGCCATCAGTCCTACCAGCATGGCGAGGGAGATCAACGGCATTTTTTTACCGATGCCGCCCAGCTTCTCGATATCGCGATGGCCGGTACGGAACCACACCGCCCCGGCGCCGAGGAACAGCGTGGTTTTGAACAGGCTGTGGTTAATCAGGTGATACATGCCGCCGATAAAACCCAGCACCATCAGCGTGCTGTTGCGGGTTGCCACGCCGGTAACAAAGGCGCCCAGCCCCAGCAGGATGATGCCGATGTTCTCGAGGGTGTGATAGGCCAGCAGACGCTGAATGTTATGCTCCATCAGGGCATACAGCCCGCCGATAAAGGCGGTGATCATCCCCAGCGCCAGCAGCATGACGCCCCACCACAGCGGCGGCACGCCGCCAGCCAGCGAGACGGTCAGCATGCCGTAAAGACCGACCTTCATCACCACGGTGGAAAACAGCGCGGCGGCCGGCGCGCTGGCCCCGGCGTGAGCCTGCGGCGCCCAGCCGTGCAGCGGGATCGCCCCGGCCAGCAGGGCGAACCCCACCAGTCCCGGCAGCCACAGCAGCGGGTTCTGCATCATATCCACTGCCTGGAGGTTGATCTGCGCCAGCTCGAGGGTGCCGTAGGTCGACCACACCAGCCAGCAGGTCCAGGCCATCAGCAACGTGCCGAGACGCCCCAGGGCAAACCACAGCTTACCGGAAGCGGCGCAGCCGGTGAGAAACGCCGCGCAGAGCGCCATGATCTCCGCCATCACCACCAGCGAACCGATATTGGTCACCACCACCGCGCAGGTGGCGGCGGCCAGCAGCAGGTTGACCAGCAGGCCGTTGGCCTTCACCTGCGGATGGCGATGCCAGCTAATATTGAACAGCGACACCGGCAGCGCCGACAGGCCGATGGCCAGCAGCCACAGCGCGTTGACACCGCCCACCCGCATCGTCAGATGCAGAAACTGCAGCATGCCGCCGTGGATCCGTTCCGGCATCAAGAGCGCTGCGCCGCCGGCAACCACCAGCATGGCGCTGGCCACCGCGCCGCCGATCCCGGCAATAGCGCCGCTGAGCGGTTTACGCATGGCAAACACAAAGGCCAGCACGGCGCTGGCGGCGTACCACATCACCGCCTGATTGACTAATCCCATTACACTCATTCCCTCTCCCCCTGTTGCGCCTGGAACAGCGACAAGTCGCCAAGGTCGGTATTAAAGGTCAGCTGGCGTTTACGCTTGCTGGCCTGGGCGATATCCCGGCTATCCACCAACAGCAGCGCGTTGGTCGGGCAGGTCCGCACGCAGGCCGGGCCCTGGTCATCGAAGTGGCAGAGGTCGCATTTCACGGCAATGGCGCGCACGCCGGGCACCCAGTCGAGCAGCGAGCTGACACGGGCCGGCGCCGGCGGCGCGGGGGGCGCCAGTCGGGTATTGGCATTGGCCGGAATATCCAGCGGACGGCTGCCGGAAAATTCGATGGCGCCAAACGGGCAGGCGATGCCGCACAGTTTGCAGCTTACGCACAGGCTCTCGTTGAGCTGGACGGCGCCATCGACGCGCTGGATGGCGTTAACCGGGCAGACGGTGGCGCAGGGGGCATCTTCGCAGTGGTGGCACATCTGCGGTGCCGATTCTTTTTCATTACGCATCACCTGCAGCCGCGGCATAGCCTGCAGGCCGTGCTGGCGATGCGTCTCAGAGCAGGCGGCTTCGCAGGTGCGGCAGCCGATACAGACAGTGGAGTCAGCAATTACAAAACGGTTCACCGGGTCATCCTCGGGTGAAAGTCATTTTTGACGAAATCAGGTTGCGCAGGTGTCATTTTCGACACGTGTCGACACCTCGCGATCAGTGGGTCAGGGCCAGATGGCTTAAATCCACCGGTTGGTCTTGCTCCATGGCGTCATATAGACGGTCATAGACAGTGGCGATAATCGCCAGATAGTGCTCCAGCACCTGGTCGCGGGAGCGGTTGCTGATCCGCCCGTCCACCGTGCCATCTGCCGCCAGCGTGGCCTGAGCAATCAGGTACTTATCACCGCCGCCTTTGTTTTCGACGTAGTATTCGATGGTGTGGCTGTTAAAGCCTTCCGCCAGCGCGACAAACACCTGAAAATGGCCGAACAGCACGAAGCACAGCTCTTTATCCGGCGCGCAGCTCATCGCGTGATGCAGGCGGGCCTTCGACAGGGTGATCCCCTGAACCAGCGAGTTACAGTAGATGTGCCACTGCTCCTGCTGCTGCCGGTGACGGTCGGCGATGTAATCCGCCTTTTCACTTATTTCCCAAATAGTCATATCGGTTTCTCCGTTGCATGAGATGCACCCTCTAAGCATTTTTCATGCCATTTTTTATTTAATTGATTTAACTATGTTTTTGTATTCATCCCTACCGATGCGACATGTCGATGACAGCCCCGGGGCGTCGACATCGACATTGCCGGCCACGACGATTTCATTCTGGCATCGTTATTGCATACAAGGCGCATTGCGATACGGAGGCGACTATGCACGAAATCACCCTCAGCCAGCGGGCGCTGGAAATTATTGAACAACAGGCGCAGCAGGCCGGCGCGCGACGGGTGACCGGCGTGTGGCTCAAGGTCGGCGCATTTTCCTGCGTGGAAGCCAGCGCCCTGACCTTCTGCTTTGAGCTGGTCTGCCGCGGCACGCTGGCGGAGGGGTGCGAACTGCATATCGCCGAACAACAGGCTGAATGCTGGTGCGAACGCTGCCAGCAGTACGTCCATCTTGTCTCGCAGCACGTCCGCCGCTGCCCGCTCTGCAATAACGACCAGCTACAGATCGTGGCGGATGACGGCTTACAGATTCAGCGTTTAGAACTGGAGTAAACTATGTGTACAACATGCGGCTGTGGCGAAGGCAACCTCTATATTGAAGGAGACGAACGAAACCCGCATTCCGCGTTCCGCAGCGCCCCCTTCGCGCCCGCCCCACGCCAGACGATGACCATCACCGGTGTCAAAACCGATCACTTCGCCCCCACCCGCACGCCAGAGGGCGACCTGCATTACGGCCATGGCGAGGCTGGGACTCACGCCCCGGGGCAGAGCCAGCGGCGGATGCTGGAAGTGGAGATCGACGTGCTGGATAAAAACAACCGTCTGGCGGCGCGCAACCGCGCACGCTTTGCGGCGAAACAGCAGCTGGTGCTGAATCTGGTTTCCAGCCCCGGCTCCGGTAAAACCACCCTGCTGACCGAAACCCTCACCCGGCTGAAAGGACGCGCCGACTGCGCGGTGATTGAAGGCGATCAGCAAACGGTCAATGACGCCGCCCGCATTCGCGCCACCGGCACCCCGGCGATTCAGGTCAATACCGGGAAAGGCTGCCATCTCGATGCCCAGATGATCGCCGACGCCGCCCCGCGCCTGCCGCTGGCTGACCACGGCATTCTGTTTATCGAAAACGTCGGCAACCTGGTCTGCCCGGCCAGCTTTGATCTTGGCGAACGCCATAAGGTGGCAGTGCTGTCGGTCACCGAAGGCGAAGACAAGCCGCTGAAATATCCACATATGTTTGCCGCCGCCAGCCTGATGCTGCTCAACAAAGTCGACCTGCTGCCGTATCTCAATTTCGACGTTGAGAAGTGCCTGGCCTGCGCCCGTGAGGTCAATCCGCATATTGAGATTATTCTCCTCTCGGCCACCAGCGGCGAAGGCATGGAGCAGTGGCTCACCTGGCTGGAGACGCAGCGATGTGCATAGGCATTCCGGGACAAATTTGCGCCATCGACGGCGTGCTGGCGAAGGTGGAAGTCTGTGGCATTCAGCGCGACGTCGACCTGACGCTGGTGGGCGCCGTTGACGAGCAGGGTCAGACGCGTCTCGGCCAGTGGGTGCTGGTGCACGTTGGGTTCGCCATGAGCGTGATCAATGAAGCCGAAGCGCGCGACACTCTCGAGGCGCTGCAAAATATGTTCGATGTGGAGCCGGACGTCGGCGCGCTGCTGTATGGCGAGGAGCGATAATGCGTTACGTTGACGAATACCGCGCCCCCGAACAGGTGATGCAGCTGGTGGCGCATCTTCAGCAGCGTGCGCGTCTGCTGCCGCACACCGCCGCGCGACCGCTACGCATCATGGAGGTCTGCGGCGGCCATACTCATGCCATTTTTAAATTCGGGCTCGACCAGCTGTTGCCGGAGAATATCGAATTTATTCATGGGCCAGGCTGCCCGGTGTGCGTCCTGCCGATGGGGCGCATCGATGCCTGCATTGAGATTGCCAGCCGTCCGGGGGTCATCTTCTGCACCTTCGGCGACGCCATGCGCGTGCCAGGTAAAAACGGCTCGCTGCTGCAGGCGAAATCCCGCGGCGCCGATGTCCGCATCGTTTACTCGCCGATGGACGCCCTGCGGCTGGCGCAGCAAAACCCGCAGCGTGAGGTGGTCTTTTTCGGCCTCGGTTTCGAAACCACCATGCCCGCCACCGCCCTCACCCTGCGTCAGGCGCGGGAGCGCAACGTCGATAACTTCTACTTTTTCTGCCAGCACATCACCCTGCTGCCGACCCTGCGCAGCCTGCTGGATCAGCCGGACAACAGTATCGACGCCTTTCTCGCCCCGGGCCACGTCAGTATGGTGATCGGCACCGAAGCCTACGGCTTTATCGCCAGCGACTATCATCGTCCTTTAGTGGTCGCTGGTTTCGAACCGCTTGATCTACTGCAAGGCGCGGTGATGCTGGTTGAGCAGACAATAGCGCAGCGCAGCGATGTGGAAAATCAGTACCGTCGCGTGGTGCCGGATGCCGGCAACCCGCTGGCGCAAGCGGCGATGGCCGACGTCTTTCGCCTGGATGGCGACAGCGAATGGCGCGGCCTGGGGGTCATTAGCGACTCCGGCGTGCAGCTTACGCCAGCCTATCAGCGCTTCGATGCCGAGGCGCATTTCCGCCCGGCGCCGCAGCGCGTGTGCGACGACCCGCGGGCCCGCTGCGGCGAGGTGCTGACCGGCCGCTGTAAACCGCACCAGTGCCCGCTCTTCGCCCGCACCTGCAATCCGCAAAGCGCCTTTGGCGCGCTGATGGTCTCCTCAGAAGGGGCCTGCGCCGCCTGGTATCAATATCGCAGTCAGGAAAATGAAGCATGAAAAGCGTCCAGTTAGCCCACGGTAGCGGCGGTCAGGCAATGCAGCAGCTGATCGGCGACCTGTTTATGCAGGCCTTCGCCAACCCCTGGCTGGCGGAGCAGGAGGATCAGGCGCGCCTCGATCTGGCAGCGCTCGCCTCCCAGGGGGACCGCCTCGCCTTCTCCACCGACGGCTACGTGATTGACCCGCTGTTCTTTCCCGGCGGCAATATCGGCAAGCTGGCCGTCTGCGGTACCGCCAACGATGTGGCGGTCAGCGGCGCCATCCCCCGCTATCTTTCCTGCGGCTTTATTCTCGAAGAGGGGCTGGAGATGGCCACCCTGGAAGCGGTGGTCGCCAGCATGGCCGACACCGCCCGGGCGGCAGGGATCGCCATCGTCACCGGCGACACTAAAGTGGTGCCGCGCGGCGCGGCGGATAAGCTGTTTATTAACACCGCCGGCATCGGCGCCATCCCGGCGGACGTTCGCTGGGGGACGCAGCAGATTAGCGCCGGTGATGTGCTACTGGTCAGCGGCACGCTGGGGGATCATGGCGCCACCATCCTTAACCTGCGCGAGCAGATGGGGCTGGACGGCGCGCTGTCCAGCGATTGCGCGGTGCTGACGCCGCTTATCCAGACCCTGCGGCCACTGAGTGGAGTGAAAGCTCTGCGCGACGCCACCCGCGGCGGGGTCAATGCCGTCGCCCATGAGTTCGCCGCCGCCAGCGGCTGCGGCATCGAACTGCAGGAGGCAACGCTGCCGGTCAACGATACGGTGCGCGGCGTCTGCGAACTGCTTGGGCTGGACGCCCTGAACTTCGCCAATGAAGGCAAACTGGTGCTCGCCGTCGCCCGCGAGGCCGCGGAAAACGTGCTAGCGCATTTGCGGTCTCACCCACTGGGACGCGATGCGGCGATAATCGGCGAAGTGGTCGACCGCCCGGGCGTGCGTTCCGTTGGGCTGTACGGCGTGAAGCGTACGCTCGATCTTCCCCACGCCGAGCCGCTGCCGAGAATTTGTTAACGACGGCGTCGGGTCCCGGATAGCGGCTGGCGCCTTATCCGGGCTACAAAACTGCGCGCACGTAGCCCGGCTAAGCGCAGCGCGAGCCGGGGTTAAAGCGGCAATAACCGCTTTATTAACATACTATTATTTGTACCATCATTTTCTTATGCGCCACGTTGTCGGCGCGTTTTGGACGTAAGCAATGTCGTATACACCGATGAGCGATCTCGGCCAGCAAGGGCTGTTCGATATCACCCGGCTTTTATTACAGCAGCCCGATCTGGCCGCGCTGAGCGAAACTCTCACCCGCCTGGTGCAACAGTCTGCGCTCGCCGACGAGGCGGCCATCATCCTGTGGAACGCGGGTAACCACCGCGCGGCCAGGTACGCCTGCGATGAAGCCGGTCACCCGGTGAGCTACGAGGACGAAACCGTGCTCGCCCACGGTCCGGTGCGCCGCTTACTCTCCCGGCCGGATGCCCTGCATTGCGACCACGAGACCTTTGCCGACACCTGGCCGCAGCTTATCCGCAGCGGGCTCTATCGCCCGTTCGGGTACTACTCGCTGCTGCCGCTGGCGGCTGATGGGCGGATCTTCGGCGGCTGTGAATTTCTGCGCCGTGACAACCGGCCGTGGAGCGAGAAAGAGTTCCAGCGGCTGCATACCTTCACGCAGATCGTCGCCGTCGTCACCGAGCAAATTCAGAACCGGGTCAGCAATAACGTCGATTACGATCTGCTGTGCCACGAGCGCGACAACTTTCGCATCCTGGTGGCGATCACCAACGCGGTGCTCTCACGCCTGGATATCGACGAGCTGGTCAGCGAGGTGGCGAAAGAGATCCATCGCTACTTCCGGATCGACGCCATCAGCGTGGTGCTGCGCAGCGACCGCAAAGGGAAGCTCAACATCTATTCCACGCATTATCTTGACGCCAGCCATCCCGTCCACGACCAGAGCGAGGTGGATGAAGCTGGTACCCTCACCGAGCGCGTGTTCAAAAGCAAAGAGATGCTGCTGCTCAACCTGCACGAGCATGACACCCTCGCGCCGTATGAGAAAATGCTCTTCGAGATGTGGGGCAATAAGATCCAGACCCTGTGCCTGCTGCCGCTGATGTCCGGCAATACCCTGCTCGGGGTGCTGAAGCTGGCGCAGTGCGACGAACAGGTCTTCACCACCACCAATCTCAAGCTGCTGCGGCAGATCGCCGAGCGGGTATCGATCGCTATCGATAACGCCCTCGCCTACCGCGAAATTCAGCGCCTGAAAGAGCGGCTGGTGGATGAGAACCTCGCCCTCACCGAGCAGCTCAATAATGTCGAGAGCGAATTCGGCGAGATCATCGGCCGCAGCGAGGCGATGAACAATGTGCTCAAACAGGTCGAGATGGTGGCGCACAGCGACAGCACCGTGCTGATCCTCGGCGAAACCGGCACCGGTAAAGAGCTTATCGCCCGCGCCATCCACAACCTCAGCGGGCGTAACGGTCGACGGATGGTGAAGATGAACTGCGCCGCGATGCCCGCCGGGCTGCTGGAGAGCGATCTGTTCGGCCACGAACGCGGCGCGTTCACCGGGGCCAGCGCCCAGCGTATCGGCCGCTTCGAGCTGGCGGACAAAAGCTCCCTGTTCCTTGATGAAGTGGGCGATATGCCGCTGGAGTTGCAACCTAAACTGCTGCGCGTCCTCCAGGAGCAGGAGTTCGAACGTCTGGGGAGCAACAAGCTGATCCAGACCGACGTCCGGCTGATCGCCGCCACCAACCGCGATCTCAAGCAGATGGTTATCGACAGGGAATTCCGCAGCGATCTCTACTATCGGCTCAACGTGTTCCCCATCCACCTGCCGCCGCTGCGCGAACGTCCCGACGATATCCCGCTGCTGGTGAAGGCCTTTACCTTTAAAATCGCCCGCCGCATGGGGCGCAACATCGACAGCATTCCGGCGGAAACCCTGCGCACCTTGACGCGGATGGAGTGGCCGGGCAACGTGCGCGAGCTGGAAAACGTTATCGAACGGGCGGTGTTACTCACCCGCGGCAACGTACTGCAGCTCTCCCTGCCGGAGCGGGAGATCGTGGAAGTTCCTCGAACGCCGGCGGTCCTGCCTGAGGAAGGTGAGGATGAATATCAGCTGATCGTCCGGGTGCTGAAGGAGAGCAACGGCGTGGTGGCCGGGCCGAAAGGCGCCGCCCAGCGACTGGGGCTCAAGCGCACCACGCTCCTGTCGCGCATGAAGCGGCTGGGTATTAATAAAGACGAACTGGTGTAACCTCGCGCGCTCCCCCTTTCCGCCCCGGTGAGAGGGAGCGCTGGCGCCGCGCGCTATTTATCGCTGGTAAAACCGTTGCTGGTCGCCAGTTCGGCAAACCACAGCGCATTGCGTTTTATCTGTCGCTCGCCGGTCTCCAGATCCAGTCGCCAGAAGCCGTAGCGTCGTTTGAAGGCATTGATCCACGACCAGTTGTCGATAAACGTCCACTGGTGTACGCCAAAGCAGTTCGCGCCGTCGGCAATGGCGCGGTGCAGCTGCACCAGATGCTCCTCCATCAGCTGGATGCGGAAATTATCGTCTATCACCCCGTCCGCCCCGGGCTCTCCCTCTGATTGTCGATCCATCGCGATGCCGATTTCCGCGAGATACCACTTAATGTTGCCGTAGTTATCGCGAATATTGGCGGCAATGTCATAGATCGCCTGTGGCAGGATCTCGTTGTTATCACGATAGGGATTAAAGCGGCCCTGCGGGTTCACCGCGTTTTCGAAATAGTATTCCGGGGTGAAATAATCGAGATCATATTCGCCCTCACGCGCTTTTACCCGCCGCGGCACGTAATAGTTCACCCCAAGAAAATCGATATCCGCGCTGAGGATCAACGCCACGTCGTCTTTGCTGGTCGTCGGCAGGCAATCGTGGGCGGCGAGGATCTCGCACAGCGCTTTGGGGAATTCATGTTTTACCAGCGGGTCAAGGAAGCTGCGGTTAAAAAACAGGTCGGCATACCCGGCGGCTTTTTTATCCGCGTCGCTGTCGGTGAGGGTATAGCTCGGGGTCAGGTTGAGCACCACGCCGATCTCGCCCACCAGCGCCAGTTCACGATAAGCCGTTACCGCTTTGGCGTGCGCCAGCATAATGTTAAACGCCACCTGCGCCGCCAGCCGGCCATCTTTCTTACACGGATAGTGGAAGTCGTACAGGTAGCCCCCCTCAACCGGCACAATCGGCTCGTTGAAGGTTATCCAGTATTTAACCTTATGGCCAAACAGGCTAAAGGCGGTGCGGGCAAAGCGGGCAAACAGCTCGGCCACGTGCGCCGATTCAAAGCCGCCGTACTGTTTCTGCAGCGCTTCCGGCATATCAAAGTGGTAGAGATTGATCATCGGCTCAATGCCGTTGGCGATCATCTCATCGAGATAGGCGTGATAAAAACGCACCGCGTCCGGGTCCGGCGCGCCGGTTTCCAAATCAGCGATCAGTCGTGACCACTGTATCGAGGTGCGAAACGAGTTGAAGCCGGTCTGTTTCATTAGCGCCACGTCCTGCGGATACTGATGATAAGTATCACATACGGTTTGCGGCCCTACCTGCTGATAAAATCGCTCCGGTTGTTCGGCAAACCAGCTATCCCAGATGGAACGATGGCGCTTATTGGTGACCCCTTCCGTTTGCGGGCCGGACGCCGCCGCCCCCCACAGGAACCCTTGCGGAAACTGATATTGCTGCATAACCTCTCCTTCGAAAAAAGGCTGCGCCCGTCTGGCGCAGCCTGAACGTACTACTCTGCGACCACTTCGATCGATTTAATGAACATATAGCCCCAGTCGCCGGCGAAGCGGCCGAAGTCAATCTGATTAGTCCCCGCGTTAAGCGTCACCGGTATCCGCAACTGCTGGCCCTGCTCATCCGTCTGCGGGAAGGCCACGGCCTGCGGAGCGCCCCCGTTGACGACAAATGAGTTCTGCTTACCGCCCCATTTGCCGTTGAAGGTTACATTGAGCAGGAACTGACCGCTCCACGGCGCCTGCACCTGCCAGCTGACCTTATCCCCCTCGTTGGCAAATGGGCCGAGGAAGCCGTCCTCGCCAACTGTCAGCGCGTCTTTATCACTCTTCATCACCGTCAGCCGCCCCTCAGCCACGCCATAAACTTCGCCGTGATAACGACAAAAATCTGCTGGCGCTTTCCCCGTCGCTTCGCCCACCGTCACGGTCACGGTTTTGCTGCTTTTCAGCAGCCCATCGTCCGCCGTGAACGTCAGCGCATAGGTACCTGGCGCCGTAAACCAGGCCCGGGTTTGAGCCCGATCGGCATGGCAAAAATGCACCTGCCCCTCACCGGCGTGCTGCCAGCCCACCTTAACCTCTCGCGACGGCAGGCCATCGTCCTGCCAGCTGGCCGTAAGCTCGACGCCCTGGTCCTGCGTGGTGGTTAGGGCCGGTTCCAGCGTGACAACCGGCGGCTGATTCTCCTCGCTATGCTGCACGCTAATCACATTGGAAGGAGCCGAATGACCGCTCTCGTTTTTCGCCGTCACCCGGTAGTAATACGTATGCCCGAGCTGAAGCTGACGATAATCGTCGCGGAACAGAACCATGGTTTCCGGATTCCATTCGTTAACGCCATCGGAGATATCCCGGCCCACCACCGTCCACGGCCCGGTCGGCGAGGCGGCGCGTTCGACATCGTAGCTGCGTCCCACCGCGGCTCCCATCCAGTTGATCGCGAAGGGCGAGGTGGTCTCGCGCAGCAAAGGCGCGTCCGGCTTCGGCAGCGGCGCCATCGTCTGCTGCCCGGCCATCTGCGCCGCGGCCGTGCGCACCAGATCGACCACCGCCTGCTCCTGGTTCGCTTCGCCTTCTTTGGCAAACCCCGGCAGGTGGTAACTGTAGTGCCCGGTCGACTCCTTATGCCAGTAGAAGCCGCCGTCTTGACGATGGCCGCGGAAGCCCCAGATAAGCCCGCCGGCGGCTTGCGCCCCGTTGACGTCGCTGTGAACGATCGACTGCATAATGGCGTTCAGTTGATCCGCCGGCAGCAGGCCAAACTCGCCGACGAGATAGACTTTTTGCCCGCCGACGGCGCGCAGATCCTGCGTCACCTGCCCGGGATGGTTATTATCGGCATTGGTGTAATAGTGATTGCTGACGATATCTACATTGGGGTCGGTCAGCGCAAAGGAATTGATTTTCTTATAGGTGCCATCCACCACCAGCTGATGAGGGGCCCATTTTTTAATCCACGCCGCGGTCTGATGCAGGAAATCGGCGTTGGTATCCTCCAGCTCGTTACCGGTTTCCCAGGCCATGATCGCCTTTTCATCATAATAGGCGCGGCCGGTGACAGTATTTGTCCGGGTGATAACCTGGCGGATCACATCCAGATAGGCTTTGAAGGTCTTGCTATCGGTCCGATAAAAGTCTTCCGCTTTTTCGTGGTAGAAGGCCGCCAGCTGCTCGCGCCCGCCCCACCACCACCAGTGGTCAATAAACGGCAGGATCAGTCGCAATCCCTGTTTATCCGCTTCGGCAATCATGTTGTCATACACCCGCATGGCTTTCTCATTCAGCCGCGGCATGCCGTCCGCCGTTTCCGGCGCCAGAATATGGGTCTCGCGCCCGCAGGCTTTATCAAATTCCTGCTGCACCGACAGCACGTAGACGCGCTGGGCTTTCGCCCCGGTTTGCACCATCGCCTGGATCCAGTTTTGCTGCTCCTGCGCCGTTGGCCATTTAAAGTATTGTCCCCAGCCGCGCGGGTCTGCTCTGCAGGGGCCGCGGGCGTCGTCTTCAATGCGGTGCAGCTCCGGCGCGTGGATCCCGGCGAAACGAAACACCTTGTCGCCGTCCTTGAGGGTGGCGCCGTCGCGAGTGATAAAGTGCGTAAAGTGCGATCGCTCGGCGGCCAGCGCCCCGCCGGCCCCCAGCGCGGACAGCAGCCCCATCAGCAGCAGGTTTTTCATCGGCTTCATCGTTGTCTCTCCTTAGAACCAAACCTCGGCCTGTACGCCGAAGTTAACGGTGTCGGTAGAGCCACTGCGGGAATACCCGCCGGCGGTGATGGTATTGGTATCCCAGTTGTAGTTGCCGTCCAGCGCATCGGAGACACCTTTATCCCACTTCGCGTAGGTGACGAAGAAGCGCAGCTGCGGGCGTGCCCAGAAACCGGAGTCAAAGGTCAGGGTTGGCGCAACGGTGACTTTGGTCAGGCCGCCTTTGCCTTTGCCGTTTACCCCTTTGTAGTTTTTGTCATCCAGGTATTCGTAGCCCAGCTCGTACTGCATGGCAAAGTTGCGGGTGATCTGATGATAAGGGCGGATACCGGCGACCCACATCGAGCGTCCCCAGCCATGGTCATCTTCCGTCCACCAGCGGTAGTTTTTATCTTTCTGCCAGAAAGCGAAGGTCGAGATCTCCAGGTCGCCCATCGAGGCCACGCTATCCAGCACCACTCGCCAGGACTGAGTGTTTTCCAGATTGGCCCAGCCCCAGCCGTTTTTACCCAGTGAGTCACCCGCCGCCAGCCCTTTCCCGTACTGCAATGCAAGGCGGGAGTAGCCTCCGGTCAGACCATAGAAACCGTCAAAGTTATAAATACCGGTCACGCCATAGCCCTTCTCGGCGGAAGTCGGGTGGTTTTCGTTACGGTTCATATGGTGGCCGATCAGCTCCAGATCGAAGCCTGTCCCCGCGATCTTTTTCAGCCACAGGTTGAGGGAATAGTCATCCGGGTAGCCCTGATCTCCCTTATCCACCGGGTAGGCTTTGGTTTCATCGGTGGGTGAAAAGGCGTACACCCCGGCGTCGAAGCGGGCGAAGCCGAGATCCATGTTGTCGAAGCCGCCGCCGGTGCCGTTGTACTGAATGTACTCCCAGTCGAACTGATGGCTGGAGGTGTTGGAGCTGCTGTAGCGCTTACCGGCCCAGAAGGTCATCTCCGGCGCAAAATCCAGATTGCTCAGCTCGGCGAACCCTTCGCGAAACTGTACGTCATGGCCATCGTCATCCTGACAGTTCCAGTCGGAGGTGCATTTCGACTGATGAGTGAGGTTGGCCTGCACTTTCGCCACCACGCCGCTGTCCGCCGTCAGCGTCACGGTGGGGATCAGTTCGATCTTGGTGTCTTCTTCGTTGCCCAGTCGCCACTTACCGTCCGGCATCAGGCCGACGGAGTCCGCGCGGTTGCCATCGGAGTTCGCCAGGATCCCGGAGCGGATATAGCCATGCAGCGCAAAATCATACTTCGGATCGGCGCAGGCCAGGCTGCTGGCCCCTGCCAGCGAGAGGAGAGCCAGAGGTATTGAATGTTTCAGCTTTATCATTATTTTTTTCCCACGTTATGTTTGTTAACACGAACCGATAACGGAGGGGAAATTTACGGATCAAAAATGGAAATGTACATCCGTTAATGGAAAGCGCTTTCCATAATTGCCTATCTGGTTCACAAAATTCGCTCCGCGACGAATATATTCGTGAGACTGATCACATAAAATAACAAGAATGCCGCCGGGAGCCGGCAGCAGAGCGGAAGGAGGAGCAGGTGAATGAGTGCCGCCGGGGGATAAGCCGCCGACGGCGAGGGGGTCAGCGTTCGGTTTCCGCGAGCTGGCGTTCGTACACTTTGAAGAAGGGGCGATAGAGCATCCAGGCGTTAAACATCGCGAACAGGCTCATGCACAAATTTTTCCAGCTACCGTTCGCCGACCATGCTGCCCCCAGCGGGGAAGGCATCGACCATGGCAGCATCGCCACCGCGCGGTCGAGGATACCCAGCTGAGTTAAATACCATGCGATACAGGCATTTATCAGCGGAACAAAGAGAAACGGCAGTAAAAAAACCGGGTTCATGATTACCGGAAAACCAAACAGTATTGGCTCGTTGATATTAAACAGCGACGGCAGCAGGCCAATTTTTGCCACGCTTTTCAGCTGCCGCGAGCGGCTGCGCATCGCCATCAGCACCAGCGGCAAAGTGGAGCCAATACCGCCGATCAGCAGGTAAAAATCCCAGAACCCCTGCAGATAAATATGCGGCAGCGTTGGCGAACCCGCCGCCAGCGCCTGCTGATTTTCAAACAGATAGGTCATCCAGAAGGGGTTCATGATCCCGGTGATGATCAGCGCGCCATGGATACCGATAAACCAGAGTAAGTTACAGATAAATAAAGAGATAAGTACCGCCATCAGCGTGTCGGACGCCAGCACCAGCGGCCGCACCGCTTCGCTGATCAACTCCGGTACGATGCGTCCGGTGGTCTGCAGCAGTATGGCATTCATCACGCTTATCGACAGCATCACCACCAGCAGCGGGATCAGCAGTTGAAAGCCATTGCGGGTCATCAGCGGCACTTCATCAGGCAAGCGAATACACCAGCCTTTTTTGTAAAAAAAGCGAATTATCTCAATGGAATAGGTGCTGGATATCAGGGCGGTAAATATCCCCATACCGCCGAGATAAACATTGCTCACCGCAGTCTCACGAAAGCCGATAAACAGCAGAAAAGCCAGACACCCGGTTAAACCGCAGAGCCGTTCCGGCAGACGGTACTGCTTGGCAAGACTGGCGCTGGCGCCGAAGGCGACAATCAGCGCCACCAGGCCAATGGTTAGCTGAAAGGTCGGCAGCAGGATAGGCCGCAGTAGCAAATAGACCTGGCCGAAACGCGAGGCGCCGTCTATGGAAACGGGCGGAAACAAAATGGGCACCAACAGGCTGCCAACAATCACAAAGGGCATCGCCAGCGCAAAGCTATCGCGCATCGCCGTAATGTGGTTGTTGCGCGTCAGAACATTCGCCAGCGGCGCCAGCCGCTGCTCGATGATGTCCACGGCCACATTCATTAACTGAATGTTCATACTCCTACCTTTGCGAATGGTTGTCTCGCCGGGATGATCGCCCACAACACCGGAAAGTGAAAGCCTGCCATAGGTGATCATGGTCACAATTAATAAATCCACAAACGGAAAGCGCTTTCCGTAATGCATCCATTTTGACTATAGTCCGCTCATCCAACCTCATCAGGAGCGGTACTTATGAAAAAAATTATGTTGTGTTGTTCGGCAGGCATGTCCACCAGCCTGCTGATGAAAAAAATGATTGCCGAAGCCGAACAGCGGGGCCTGCCGGTAGAGATCAATGCCTATGGCGTAGCGGAGTTCGCCGAACAGGTTGGCCATTATCAGGTGGTACTGCTAGGGCCGCAGGTGAAATACATGCAGCAGGATCTGCAAAAACAGGCGGATAAATACGGTATTCGCGTCGAACCCATCAATATGATGGACTACGGCATGCAAAAAGGCGCCGCGGTCCTCGATTTCGCCCTTTCCCTCATTGAAAACAAGAACTAAGGAAAGAACATGAGCTCTCTGTACGCTAAATTGATCGATGTGATCGAACGGCAGATCACGCCTATGGCGGGGGCGATCGGCCAGCAAAAATACGTCACCTCGATCCGCGACGGTTTTATTACCGCCCTGCCCTTTATGATCGTCGGCTCGTTTTTGCTGGTATTTATCTTTCCGCCGTTTTCTCCGGATACGACGTGGGGCTTTGCCCGCGCCTGGCTGCAATTTTCGCTCGATCATCGCGATGCGCTGATGCTGCCGTTCAACTTCAGCATGGGGGTGATGACCCTGTTCATTGCCGTCGGGATCGCCGCCAGCCTCGCCAAGCACCATCACCTGGACTCGCTGACCGCCGGGATGCTGTCGCTGATGTCGTTTCTGCTGGTGGCCGCGCCGCTGAAAGATGGCCAGATCTCTACGGCCTACTTCTCCGGCCAGGGGATCTTCACCGCCATTCTGGTGGCCATCTATTCCACCGAGCTGTACGCCTTCCTCAAGCGGCATAACATCACCATTCGCCTGCCGCCGGAAGTGCCTGCCGGGGTGGCGCGCTCGTTCGAGATCCTGATCCCGGTGCTGGCGATCATTCTGACGCTGCATCCGCTGAACCTGTTTATCGAGGCTCAACTGGGGATGATCATTCCGGAAGCGATCATGTCGCTGGTCAAACCCCTGGTCGCGGCTTCCGATACGCTGCCGGCCATTCTGTTGTCAGTGCTGGTCTGTCAGGTACTGTGGTTCGCCGGGATCCACGGCGCGCTGATCGTCACCGGGATCATGAACCCGTTCTGGATGGCCAACCTGTCGGTCAATCAGGCGGCCATGGCGGCAGGTACCGCTATCCCGCACATCTATGTCCAGGGCTTCTGGGATCACTATCTGCTGATCGGCGGCGTCGGCTCCACCCTACCGCTGGCGCTGATGCTGCTGCGCAGCAAGGCCGTGCATCTGCGGACGATTGGCCGGATGGGGGTCGTGCCGGGGGTATTCAATATTAACGAACCGATCCTCTTCGGCGCGCCGATCATCATGAACCCACTGTTTTTCCTGCCGTTCGTGCTGGTGCCGATGGTCAACGCGACCCTGGCGTACTTTGCGCTGAAGCTGGATCTCGTCAGCCGCGTAGTATCGATGACGCCGTGGACAACGCCGGCGCCCATCGGCGCCTCGTGGGCGGCGAACTGGAGCTTTAGCCCGGTGATCCTGTGCCTCATTTGTATGGCCACCTCCATGGTGATGTACCTGCCATTTCTCAAAGCTTACGAAAAACAGCTGCTGGCCCAGGAGCGTGAAAACGCCGTCGGCCAGGCTGACAACGCGGCGCAAACCGCTTAACGCTAACGATTCAGAGGATAATCATGGAATTAGAAGAACAGGTGATGGGGATCATCATCAACGCCGGCCAGTCACGTAGTCTGTGCTACGAAGCGCTGCACGCCGCTAAAGCGGGTGATTTCGCCACCGCCGACGCCAAAATGCAGGAAGCGGCGCACTATTCCCGCGAAGCTCACCTTGTACAGACCCAGCTTATCGAAGCTGACGAAGGCGAGGGAAAAACCAAAATGACGCTGGTAATGGTCCATGCTCAGGATCACCTGATGACCTCCATTCTGGCGAAAGAGCTGATTGCCGAACTGATTGCGATTTACCGCGCGCAACCACTTCACGCCTAGCGCGTTCCCCGGCCAGGCGCGCTGGCCGGGTCTGATTCCCCGAGGTCACTATGTTACATCTTGGAATAGATATTGGCGGCACCAAAATGGAAGCCGTACTGCTGGACCCGGCGGGCGAATGCGTCCAGCGCCTGCGCCGGCCGACCCACAAAGAGAGCTATGACGCCTTTATGCGTCAGCTGCTGACCCTGATTGCCGATATTCGCGCGGTCAGCCCGCAGCCGTTCACCCTGGGGATCGGCCTGCCCGGGGCTATCGATCCGCAAAGCGGACGCATTAAAAACTGCAACTGCCTGGTGCTCAACGGTCACGATCTGCGCCGGGATATCATGCAGCAGCTTGGCCAGCCGGTGTGGATGGCAAACGATGCCGACTGCTTCACCCTTTCGGAGGCGGTAGATGGCGCCGGCGCCGGGGCCTCCACCGTCTTCGGGGTGATTATCGGTACCGGCTGCGGCGGGGGGATCGCCGTTCATCAACAACTGCTCAGCGGCCCCAACGCTATCGCCGGGGAGTGGGGGCATAATCCGCTGCCGGGCTATACTCCTGAGCGCGATGGTCCGCCGCAGCCCTGCTACTGCGGCAAAACGAACTGCATCGAAAGCTTTCTCTCCGGCACCGGCTTCGCCCGCCGCTATGGGGAACAAGCCCGTGCGGAAGCCATTGTCGCCGCGGCGCAAAACGGCGATCCGCGCGCGCTGGCCCACTGGCGACACTTTATCGATGCCTTTGCCCGTAGCCTGGCGTCGGTGATCAATATTCTCGACCCGCAGGTGATTGTGCTGGGCGGCGGTCTGTCCAACGTCAGCCAGATCTATCGCGATCTGCCTGCCGCCATCGTGCCGTGGATCTTCTCCGACACCTGCCGCACGCAGATCAAACCGGCCCGCTTCGGCGACGCCAGCGGCGTGCGCGGCGCGGCCTGGCTGCCCCGTCTGCCCGGCGCCGCGGACGGGCAGCGGTAGACACTTTTTTCAGCAGGTATGTTAAGCTAGGCGAAAATGTTCAGACAGAAAAAGCCATGCCAACGATTGATGATGTTTCAAGATTAGCGAATGTCTCAAGAGCGACGGTTTCCCGCGTGCTGACCGGCACCCGGGGCGTGCGCGAAGAGAGCCGGGAAGCTGTGCTGCGGGCCGTTGAAGAACTCAACTATCGCCCTAGCTTTGCCGCGCAAAACCTCGCCAGTCAGACATCCAGCCACGTTGGTCTGGTGATTTCCGCGCAGGACGAAAGCCACGGCGCGCGTCTGCTGCCGCTGCTCTCTCAGGCGCTGAAAGGGCTGAATAAAAGCCTGCTGGTCCAGTATGTCAGCGATCCGGTAGAGCAGGCGGCGGTGATCGACGATCTGCAGCGCCAGTGCGTGGCGGTGGTGGTGCTGGGCGCCGTTGCCGCCGACGCGCCGCGCAACGTTATCGCCTTTGACCGCTTCGGCGTCGCCGGGAGCAACAGCCAGGGCTACGACTTCGCCTTCGCCACCGAAAGCGCCTGCCGCTATGTGATTGGCAAGGGACACCGCAACATCGCCCTGCTGATGGACAGCGATAGCGACGATGCCAGCCGTCAGATGCTGGAAGGCTACCGCAACGTCCTGCAAAACTACTCCATTCCTTTTAACCGCCAGCTGGTGCTGACGGCCAACGATGATGTCGAGCAGGCGCTGCTGACCTTAATTAACAGCTTCAGTAAATACTCAGTGATTATCGTTAAACGCGACCGCTACGCGGCTGAGGCGATGCGTCTGTTACGCGAATTCACCATCGCCGTCCCGCAGGAGGTCTCCCTGTTGAGCCTTGAGGATTCCCCGCTCGCCTCGCTGCTCTACCCGCCGCTGACCTGCATCTCCTGGCCACTGGAGGCGCTGCTGGATAACTGTATTCAGCGTATTCGCAGCCTGATTGACGACCGGCCAACCTTCACCGCCGAGGGCCGCTCGCTGGCTGGCCGCCTGATCCCGCGCCAGTCGGTCGCCGATATCTCTTGATCTTCGCCCGGTTCGC
This sequence comes from Klebsiella sp. w6, assembly GCF_033100215.1. Taxonomy (NCBI): domain Bacteria; kingdom Pseudomonadati; phylum Pseudomonadota; class Gammaproteobacteria; order Enterobacterales; family Enterobacteriaceae; genus Klebsiella; species Klebsiella sp. w6. Next base: position 1,039,782 of record NZ_CP136907.1, on the reverse strand, counting down.
GCCGGGCCAGCCTTATCTCCCCCTTTCTTGTCGCTTTCGTTTCCCGGCTCATTATTACCCACGCATGCAAATAAGAATTATTTTCATTTGTAAATAGCTTGTGCTATATAACATAGCAATGGCTATAAACGCTGGGAAATTAACCACACCATTGCGAGGGATCCTATGCTACACCTGACACCGCTGAAATCATTGCTGCTGGCCAGCGCGCTGGCTCTGCTGGCCGCGACGCCGGCCACCGCGCAGGAGAAATTCAGGGTTATCACTACCTTCACGGTTATCGCCGATATGGCGCAGAACGTGGCCGGCGACGCCGCCGTCGTCAGCTCCATCACTAAACCGGGCGCGGAGATCCATGATTACCAGCCCACGCCCGGCGATATCAAACGCGCGCAGGGGGCGCAGCTGATCCTCAGCAATGGGCTTAATCTCGAGCGGTGGTTTGCCCGTTTTTATCAGCACTTACAGGGCGTTCCGGAGGTGGTAGTCAGCGAGGGGATCCAGCCGATGGGCATCAGCGCGGGCCCCTATAGCGGGAAGCCCAATCCCCATGCCTGGATGTCGGCAGATAACGCCTTGATCTATGTCGATAACATTCGCGATGCGCTGGTGAAGTACGATCCGCCTCAGGCCGACACCTATCGCCGTAACGCCGAGGCCTATAAGGAGAAGATCCGCCAGACGATGGCGCCGCTGCAGGCCAGACTGGCGCAGCTGCCGGCGGATAAGCGCTGGCTGGTCACCAGCGAGGGGGCCTTCTCCTATCTGGCCCACGACTATGGTCTGCGCGAACTGTATCTGTGGCCGATCAATGCCGACCAGCAGGGCACCCCGCAACAGGTGCGCAAGGTTATCGACATCATGAAGAAAGAACGCATCCCGACCATCTTCAGCGAAAGCACCATCTCCGATAAACCGGCGCGTCAGGTGGCGCGCGAAGCCGGGGCCCACTACGGCGGCGTGCTGTATGTCGATTCGCTGAGCGCCGCCGACGGCCCGGTGCCGACCTGGCTCGACCTGCTGCGCGTCACCACCGAAACCATCGTCAACGGTATCCAGGACGGGATGAGGAAGCAGCCATGAATGCAGCGCAAGCGGGACTGTATGTCGACCAGCTCACCGTCACCTGGCGCAACGGCCACACTGCCCTGCGCGACGCCTCGTTCAGCGTACCGCGCGGCTCCATTGCCGCACTGGTGGGCGTTAACGGCTCGGGTAAATCCACACTGTTTAAAGCGCTGATGGGCTTTGTGCGCGTCGGCCACGGCGAGATCGCCATACTCGGCCAGCCGGTCAACCGCGCGCTGCGCCAGAACCTGGTCGCCTATGTCCCGCAGTCGGAAGAGGTGGACTGGTCCTTCCCGGTGCTGGTGGAGGATGTGGTGATGATGGGCCGCTACGGCCATATGGGCTGGCTGCGGCGGGCAAAGCCGCGCGATCGCGAGATTGTCGATGCCGCGCTGGCCCGCGTGGGCATGAGCGAGTTCCGCCATCGGCAGATTGGCGAGCTCTCCGGCGGGCAGAAAAAGCGCGTTTTCCTTGCCCGCGCTATCGCTCAGCAGGGTCAGGTGATCCTGCTGGATGAGCCTTTTACCGGCGTCGATGTGCAGACCGAAGCGCGGATCATCAGCCTGCTGCGCGAGCTCCGCGATGAGGGCTGTACCATGCTGGTCTCCACCCACAACCTCGGGTCAGTGAGCGAATTTTGTGATTACACGGTGATGGTGAAAGGCACCGTGCTGGCCAGCGGCCCGACAGAAACCACCTTCACCGCCGAGAATCTGGAGCGGGCTTTCAGCGGCGTGCTGCGCCACGTCGCGCTCACCGGCGGGGAAGCGCAGGTTATCACCGATGACGAGCGGCCGTTTATCAGCCGGCGCGCGGCAGGAGGCCCACGATGAGCTGGCTGCTGGAGCCGTTTGGCTATCACTATATGATCAATGCGATGTGGGTGTCGGCGCTGGTAGGCGGCGTCTGTGCGTTTCTCTCCTGCTACCTGATGCTGAAGGGCTGGTCGCTGATTGGCGACGCCCTCTCCCACTCGATTGTGCCCGGCGTCGCCGGGGCCTATATGCTCGGCCTGCCTTTCGCGCTCGGCGCGTTTCTCTCCGGCGGCCTGGCGGCGGGCAGCATGCTGTTTTTGCAGCAGCGCTCGCGGCTGAAAGAGGATGCCATTATTGGCCTGATCTTCTCCTCCTTCTTCGGGATCGGGCTGTTTATGGTGTCGCTGAATCCGACGTCGGTGAATATCCAGACCATTATCCTCGGCAATATTCTGGCCATCGCCCCGGAGGATATTATCCAGCTGGCGGCGATCGGCTTTATCTCGATGGCGATCCTGCTGCTGAAGTGGAAAGATCTGATGGTGACCTTCTTTGATGAAAACCATGCCCGCTCGATTGGCCTGAACACCCGCGGCCTGAAGCTGCTGTTCTTTACCCTGCTGGCCGCCTGCACCGTGGCGGCGCTGCAGACCGTCGGCGCCTTTCTGGTCATCTGCCTGGTGGTGACTCCCGGGGCCACCGCGTGGCTGTTAACCGACCGCTTTCCGCGCCTGCTGGCCATCGCCGTGGCTATCGGCAGTCTGACCAGTTTCTTCGGCGCCTGGCTCAGCTACTATCTCGACGGCGCCACCGGCGGCATTATCGTGGTCGCGCAAACGCTGTTGTTCCTCATCACCTTTATCTTCGCGCCGAAGCACGGCCTGCTGGCCAGCCGCCGCCGTGCCAGGGAGGCCGCATGCTGAACCTGTTCCTGGCCCCGTTCCAGTTTCCTTTTATGGTCAATGCGATAGCGGTATCGATCATCGTGGCCGTGCCCTGCGCGCTACTGTCGGTTTTTCTGGTGCTCAAAGGCTGGGCGCTGATGGGCGACGCCATGAGCCACGCGGTCTTTCCGGGCGTGGTGCTGGCCTACATTATCGGCATCCCCTTCGCCATCGGCGCGTTTATCGCCGGGCTGCTGTGCGCCGTGACGACCGGTTTTCTCGACGATAACAGCCGACTCAAGCGCGATACCATCATGGGGATTGTCTTCTCCGGCATGTTTGGCGCCGGGCTGGTGCTGTATGTAGCGATCCAGTCCGATGTTCATCTCGACCATATCCTGTTCGGCGACATGCTGGGGATATCCCTTCGCGATATTGGACAAACGGCGGCTATCGCGCTGGTGATTGCGCTGATTATCGGTCTCAAATGGCGGGATTTTTTGCTGCACGCCTTTGACCCGACGCAGGCCAAAGCCAGCGGCCTGCGCGGCGGGCTATTGCACTACGGCCTGCTGTGCATGATCGCCCTGACCATCGTCGCGACGCTGCAGTCGGTGGGGATTATTCTGTCGATTTCGCTGCTGATTGCTCCCGGGGCGATCGCGCTCCTGCTGGTGCGGCGCTTTATCCACGCCCTGCTGCTGGCGGTAGCGGTGGCCATCGGCTGCTCGGCGGGAGGGGTGTGGCTGGCGTTTTATCTCGACAGCGCGCCGGCGCCGACTATCGTGGTGCTGTTTTCCGCGCTGTTTGTGGTCGCCTTTGTGGCAAGCACAATTCGGGATAGTCAGAAACAGAGGGCTTCAGCAACCATCCCCGGTGGCGGCTAATGCCTTACCGGGGCCGACTTGTCGCCCGGCTACGCGCCGCGCTGACCAGGGAAAGGCCGCTATTTTTTCGGTCGGTATTTTTCCGGTAGCGCCGGCACCGGGCGCCTGTCGTCCAGCAGATGGCGAATAGTGAGGATCGGGTGGCGCCAGAGCATTCGCGGCCCGGCCCAGCGCATAATCTGCTTCATCTCTTCGCGCTTCGCCGGCTGGTAGCAATGCACCGGACACTGCTTGCAGGCTGGTTTATTCTCGCCAAACACGCACTTATCAAGGCGCTTGTCGGCGTAGGCGTTCAGCGCCTGATAGTGCGCATTATCGGCCAGCGCCCCGGGACAGCGCCGCTGGTAGAGGGCAATCATCCGCTGAATCGTCATCTTTTCCCGTTCGATACGCTTCCCCATCTCCCCGCCTTTCGCCTGTTATTAAGATGCATATATTATACATCTTATTGTTCGTGCCCGACCAGCCTCACTGCTTGAGATGCTGGATCAACTGCAGGGCTGCCCCGGACAGAACCCCGAAATGGCTGTAGGCATAGAAATCGCGGATAAAAACGCTGCCCTCGAGTTCGAACGGACGCAGCAGGCCCAGCGCTTCCTCGTGCCGGTAAACCGGGGCCGGCATCGACGTTAACAGATCGCTCTCGCACAGAAAGGCCTTAATGGCCGAGGAGGACGCGCACTCAATCACCGGCTGCGGACAGGGTAGCTGATGGGCACGAAAGATATCCTCAAGGATGTTCATCGGGGTACTTAACGGCGGCGGCATGATCCACGGATAGTCCAGCATCGCCTCGAGGGATAAGTTCGCCGCCTGATGTAGCGGGTGGTACTGCCTGGCGACGATGCAGATCCGGTCCTGCCAGTTAATTTTACCGCGCACCACGATTTTCTCATCATGCGGTAAGGGGCCGCAGAGGGCGATATCGATGTCGTGCATCCGCAGGAGTTTAAAGAGCTCGGAGTCAATGCGGTCAACGATCCGCAGATGGATCTTGGGATGACGCTGATGGAAAGCCGCCAGCTTATCGATGAAATGGCTGGTCAGCAGGCTGGAAACACAGCCAATCCGCAGGATACCTTTCCCGGCGCCGCGGATGAGCGCAATCTCCTCGCGGGCCTTTTGTTCGGTATTCAGCATCGTCAGCGCATAGGGTAAAAAGGCGCTGCCATATTCGCTCAACGCCATACCGTGTTTGTGTCTTTCGAATAAGGTCGCGCTCAGGTCCGCTTCCAGGCTCAATAACAGCCGGCTCAGTCCCGACTGAGTGATCCCCATCTTCTCTGCAGCCAGGGTCATATTGCCTTCGTGAGCGACAGTAATAAAAGCCTGAATCTGCTTAAATTTCATTGGCATGATATTTACTCATTGAATAAACGGTTTTTGCATTTCCCTTGCGGCCTGTTTTAGCGAATAAATGTCGCTATCAATACGCTCAAAAATAGCTACCGCGCATCAGGAAAAACGGATTTATTAACCTCATCACGCACGGCAAAAACGAATTGCGGACCCGAAGATAATTTATAACGAGAATATATCACCATGACACAGAACAATATTCTATTAATTTCAGGCGCTATATTACCGGTCATCATTACCGTCATCATCGGCTATATTAGCGGTAAACGAAAAGACTTTAACTGGCAGCAGGCAGGAGACATCAATAAAATTGTGATGCTCTATGCATTACCACTAAGTATTTTCAGCAATATGGTGATGACGCCGCGACACATCGTCATGACCATGGGCCCGGTTGCGGTGGCCATTATCCTCGCGCTGATTCTGAGCTTCGTCATTCCCTTACTGGTCGCCCGCTATCTGTTCCGACGCGACCTCGCCCTCAGTACGCTGCAGGCGCTGGCCATCGGCTCGCCGGCGGTTCCTTTCATCGGCACCTCAGTGCTGGCCTTTTTATTTGGCACCGTCAGCGCGTCGCTGATCACGGTGTCCAGCATCACGCAAAATGTCTTCCAGCTGCCGCTGGTGATGATTCTGATGTCGGTCGCCACTGGCGATAAAAGCCAGCATATCTCCTTTGGCACACGGGTGATAAACGCCATTAAACAACCTGTGGTCTGGTCACCGGTGATCGCCCTGATCATCGTGCTGGCGGATATCCATATTCCGCAGACTATCTCGATGTCGCTGGGTCTGCTGGGTAAAGCCTCTGGCGGGCTGGCGCTGTTTGCCGCCGGGATCGTGCTCTATACACGCAGCATTGTTATCACCACCGCTACCATTATCACCGTTATCGCCCGCAATATTTTGGTGCCCGGCGCCTGCTATCTCCTGTTATTAAAAATGGGCTTCAGCATGGAGCAAATAAAGGAAGTCGTATTGACGATGGCTATCCCGGTAGGCTCCATCGCGATAATTATTGCCATGCAGTATAAAACCGGCGAGCAGGAAATGGCCTCGACGATGGCGCTGAGTATTATTGCCTCCATCATTACGATGGGCGGATTTATTTTCTTAACCTTTTAATTATCGCGATTACACCGCGTGAATACGGAGAGAATATGGCCTCTATCACATTATCGGCTGCTGAACTGTTACTGCATCGGCTACAGGCGCTGGACGTGGCATATATTTTTATTAACTCGGGCACCGATTATCCGCCAGTTATTGAAGCCTGGGCAAAGGCCCGGGCGACCGGGCAAAAGGTACCCGAGCTGGTGATCTGCCCGCATGAAAACGCCGCCATCGGCATGGCGCACGGCTACTACCTCGGCACTGGCAAGGTGCAGGCGGTAATGGTTCATACCAACGTCGGGTTAGCCAACGCCGCCTGCGGTGTCATCAATCTGGCGAACAGCAATATCCCGGTGCTGATTTTTGGTGGTCGCACGCCGATTAGCGAACATTCCCACTTCGGCTGCCGCAATACGCCGATTGGCTACGGCCAGGAGATGCGCGACCAGGCGGCGCTGATCCGTGAATCCGTGAAGTGGGATTTTGAACTGCGGCTGGCCGATCAGATCGGCGAGCATGTTGACCGGGCCTGGGCGATTGCCAGCTCCCTGCCGAAAGGGCCGGTCTACCTGAGCTTACCGCGCGAGCCATTGTGCGAGACCTTTGCTATTGATGAGGCCGCACTGCAGGCCGGTCCTTCGCAGCAGCCGGTCCGCTATGCGCCAGTCCGGGAAGATATCGCCCGGGCCGCCGAGGCAATCGCCTGCGCCAGGCATCCCGTCATCTTCGCCCAGCGCGGCGCCCGAACGGCGGGTGGCTTTGCGCGACTTAATAGCCTGGTGCGCGAATGGGCGATCCCATTGGTGGAATACTGGGGTACCGAGGTGACCCTGAGCGCCGATAACCCACTGCTCGCCGGGGCTGATCCCAGCGCCTGGCTCGCCGACGCCGATGTGATTCTGGTGGTCGACTCGCAGGCGCCATGGATGATCGCCGAGGGCGACTGTCGCCAGGACTGCACCGTGATCCAGATGGGCCCCGATCCGCTCTTCTCCCGCTACCCGGTACGTGGCTATCGCGCGGACATCAACCTGGCGGGCGAGACCGATGAAGTCTTCAGCCTGCTGGAAGAGGCGCTGCGCCCGCTGCAGGCCGCCCGCCAGCAACATGTGGCGGAGCGGGCGGCATATACGCAGAACCGCATCCAGCAACAGAAAAACCAGCGCGACGCGCTTCTCCATGCCAGCCAGACCGGGGTCATTACCAAACCCTGGCTCAGCTACTGCCTCGGCCATCTGGCGAATCAACACCGCGGCCGGATCGTTTCTGAGCTGACCACGCTGCCGCAATTTGCCGGGCTGATCCATGCCGAGAGCTATTACCAGGAAGCGCTGGCCGGCGGCCTGGGCGAAGCCCTGCCTATCGCACTGGGGCTGCAGCTTGCGCGCCAGGAAGAGCTGATTATTGCCGCCGTCGGCGACGGGTCGTACCTGTTCGCCAACCCTGCGGTCTGCCACCATATTGCGGAGGTAATGAAGCTCCCTGTGCTCGTCGTGGTCGGAAATAACGGCGGATGGGGCGCCGTCGCGGGCGGCACCAAAGCGCTCTACCCGGACGGCTACGCAGCCCGCGCGGAGACCATTCCGGCCACCGCCTTTACCACCTCGCCGGATTTCGCCGCGATCGCCGCCTCCAGCCGCGCGGCGTCCCTGTCGGTTTCCCGGGCCGAGGATCTCCCCGGCGTGCTGGAAGAAGCGGTCACCCTCATACGCACCCGCCGACAAAGCGTGCTGGTTGACGTGCAGTTAGCCCGCTAACGGCTTCTCCTCCGGGCGCTTGTCGCCCGGAGGGGGTTGTCACCCCTTCTGCTCACCTTTATCCACATGGCCCAGCGGCTTCTCCGGGAAACAGACATCGCGCACCCGGCGTTTCAGCTCGGCCGCATCCGGAAAACCGCCATCCTGCTTGCGCTCCCAGATCTGCTGACTGCCGACATCGATCGTGAAGATCCCGCCGGTCCCCGGCACCAGCGTCACCGAGGCGATGTCGGTGCTGAAGGTATGTAACAGCTCCTGCGCCATCCAGCTGGCGCGCAGCATCCAGTTGCACTGGGAACAGTAGGTGATGGTGATGGCCGCTTTTGAGTTCATCGTCGTCTCGCTAAGTCTGAAAGGGCAAATTGTAAACAAAGTGCAGTTTAAATGAAGAACACATGATTATTTTGTTGCAAACGATAATACCTATCATTACCATTCGCAATCAACAAATGGAGTAAGACCCCATCCGCAACGGAAAAGACGGAGCAACCTGCAACTCTGGAAGTAACGCGTGAGCCGATACTAATAACGATCAAGGCGTGGCGACTATGTACAAATCGACTCCGTCAGCAGCATGGTGTAAAAAACGCCTGCTGGTGACCTCTTTGCTTGCAGCAATTTATCAGACTTCTGCCATCGCAGCAGACACTTCCGCCGTTAGCGGCGAGGCGGTGGATGACACCTCGGAACAAATGACCGTCACCGCCCCCGCACCGGTGCAGAAAGCCGGTAGTGAGCACAGCATCAGCGCCCGGGAGCTGGAGGATAAAGGCGCTAACGATTTTGGCTCTATTATGCGCTATGAGCCGCTCATCAGCGCCACCGGGGCCAGCGGCGGCTCCGGCAACGGCAAAAGCGGCTTCGACCGCGGAGGCTACACCGGCTACAACATCCGCGGCATGGAGAGCAACCGCGTCGGCATCGACGTGGACGGTATTGCCCAACCCAACGCTACCGGCCGCGGCTACGTCGGTCGCGCCGGGCTCAACACCTTCGGCATCGGCCGCGATTATATCGACCCGTATATGTATGGCAGTGTGGATATTCAGTCCGGCGCCACCTCGACGGAAACGGCCAACAGCGCTATCGGGGGAAATGTCTCCTTCCGCCCGAAATCGGCAGATGATTACCTGCGCCCGGGCAAGACCAGCGCCTTCGGCTACCGCAGCGGTTACGACTCTGCGGATCGCAGCTGGCACAACGGGGTGACCGTCGCCGGCGGCGATGAGTTCCTGCGCGGAATTTTGGTCTATAGCCGCCGTGACGGCCAGGAAACCGAAAACAACAGCGGCACCGTCGACGCCTACCCGGCGAACTGGCACTCCGATGCGTTTCTGGCCTCCGGGATCTGGCAGCCTAACGATGAGCACAAGCTGACCAGCACCTTCGACTATTACCATAAAACCAACCACACCCACTACGATACCTGGGACTCCAGCGGCAACAGCACCATCGGCACCGCCAACCAGACCAGCCAGACCCGGCGCTGGGGCCTGAGCCTGAAGGATGACTGGACGCCGATGAACGACTACCTCGACAGCGTCTCCACGAAAATCTACTACCAGCATACCGAAGCCCATGACTGGACTTATATGCCGGACAGCGTCACCCGCAGAATGCAGACGGTGAACTCTAACTACGATACCGATACCTGGGGCCTGCAGACCGCGCTGGCGAAAACCCTGGGCCGCCACGATCTGAGCGCCGGCTTCAACGCCAGCACCAGCAAAACCCAGCGACCGTTCAGCCAGTCGCCGATCCCCAGCGTTTACAGCGAGATCATGCAGCCGGAGGCAGACAGCCGCAGCTACACTCTCGGCGGCTTTGTCCAGGATAAGATCAACTTCGACCTTGATAGCCACAACTTCGCCATTATTCCCGGCGTGCGCGTGGTGCATCAATCGACTAAGCCGGAAAATCTGTCCGACCTTGCCGCCAACAGCAGCGTACTGACCGAATCGTCGGTGGCGAATCTGTACGGCAAAAACAGCGATACCCAGGTTCTGCCGTCGTTGACCTTCCAGTACGACCTCACCCCGCGCCTGATGACCTACCTGCAGTACCAGCGCGGCGCGCAGTTCCCCAACGCCAGCCAGCTGTATGGCTCCTGGAACCTCGGCTCCAGCTACGCCGGTAGCCAGCAATATGCCCTGATCGGCAATACCGATCTGAAGACGGAAACCAGCGATAATCTCGAGTGGGGGCTGAAAGGGGAAGTCACCGAAGGCATCACCGTGCGCACGGCGCTGTTCTACAACAGCTATAAGAACTTTATCGCCTATACGCGCTATACCCGCGCCAATAATCCGGGCCAGTTCACGAATGTGCCGTCGAACATCTACACCATTTATCAGGCGGAAAACCGCGATAAAGCCTATATCTACGGCGGAGAGATCAGCACCAAATTTAACTTTGGCACCTGGTTTGAGCAGGTGAACGGCCTGAGCAGCACCCTCGCCCTCGGCTATAGCGAAGGGAAATCGAAATCCAGCTACAGCGGCGATAAATACGTCGACCTCGACAGCGTGGCGCCGATGAAAGCCATCGTCGGCGTGGCGTGGGACGATCCGGCGAAACGCTACGGCACCGCCCTGACGGCGACCTTTGTCAAAGGGAAACAGGCGACCGCCACCAACCGCGAAAGCTACAGCAACAGCGGGTCCGCCATCACCGATGCCAGCAGCGACTATATGCGCGTGCCGGGCTACGGCATGCTGGACTGGACCGCGTACTGGCAGGTGGCGAAAAACGTGCGCCTCAATGGCGGGGTCTACAACCTCACCGATCGTAAATACTGGGATTACCTGAGCAGCCGCAATATCGAGACCGGCACCAACCAGGACGCCAACGATAAAGCGCTGGCGGTGATGCCGGGCCGCACCTGGCAGCTGGGCGTCAACGTCGACTTCTGATTGCCCGAATAATAACGCACCTGCCCCCGGCCCGCCGGCCGGGGATATTCATCGTCGAGAAGGATATGATTATGCCAAATGCACACCCTGACCTGTGGCAGCGCTACCAGGCCACCAAAGCGGCCAGTACCGCGAAATATGCCCGCGATATCGCCGCGGAAATGGGGATCAGCGAAGCCGAGCTGACCGCCGCCCGCCTCGGCCATGATGCCGTGCGCCTGAGCGATGACGCCCGGACGCTGATTGCCGCCCTGGAGCGCGTCGGCGAAACCAAATGCATCTGCCGCAACGAGTATGCCGTGCATGAGCAGGTGGGCCAGTTCACGCACCAGCACCTCAGCGGCCACGCCGGGCTGGTGCTGAATCCGCGCGCGCTCGACCTGCGTCTGTTCCTCAGCCAGTGGGCCAGCGCCTTCCATCTGAACGATAATGGCCGTCAGAGCATCCAGTTTTTCGACCACCACGGCGACGCCCTGCTGAAAGTCTATGCGACCACGCAGACCGACATGGCGGCCTGGGACACCCTGATCGCGGAACATCAGGTGGCGGCGCCGGCACCGCTGGCCCTGCGCCCGCTGGAGCCGGTGAAATATGCCGACACCGCCGACGGCGCCGCGCTGGAGAACGACTGGCGCGCGATGACCGACGTTCACCAGTTCTTCGGTCTGCTGCGTAAATATCAGCTTTCCCGCCAGCAGGCCTTCCGTCTGGTGAGCGACGACCTCGCCTGCCGCGTGGATCGCCATGCGCTGCCGTCGCTGCTGGAGACGGTGCGCCAGGAGGGCAATGAAATCATGATCTTCGTCGGCAATCGCGGCTGCGTACAGATCTTCACCGGCGCCCTGGAAAAGCTGGCCCCCATGCGCGGCTGGCTAAATATCTTCAATACCACTTTTACCCTGCATCTGCGCGAAGAGAGCCTCGATGAAGTGTGGGTGACCCGCAAGCCGACCTCAGATGGACACGTCACCAGCGTCGAACTGTTCGCCAAAGACGGCACCCAGATTGCCCAGCTCTATGGTCAGCGCAGCGAGGGGCACCCCGAGCAGGCGCAATGGCGCCAGCAGGTAGATCGTCTGACCCGTGAAGGGCTGCCCGCATGATGCGCTGGTTACTGCTCTTCATCGCTTTCCCGCTGCTGAGCCACGCTGCCGTTGAGCGACTCGTCACCCTCGGCGGAGATGTCACTGAGATCGTCTATGCCCTTGACGCGGAACAGAGTCTGGTGGCGCGGGATAGCACCAGCAGCTGGCCCCCGGCGGCGCAAAAGCTGCCGGACGTCGGCTACCTGCGACAGCTGAACGCCGAGGGGATCCTCGCGTTACGCCCGCAGCTGGTATTAGCGAGCGCCCAGGCGCAGCCCTCGCTGGTCTTACACAAAGTACAGGCGAGCGGGGTGAAGGTGGTTAACGTGCCGGGCGGCGAAAGTCTGTCCGCGATCGATAACAAAGTGGCTGTCATTGCCGAAGCGTTAGGCAAAACGGCGGCAGGCGACGCGCTGCGCCAGCAGCTTCAGCAACAGATCGCCGCCATTCCCACGCAGCCGGTTGCTAAGCGGGTGCTGTTTATTCTCAGCCACGGCGGAATGAATACCCTGGTGGCCGGACAGCACACCGCGGCCGATGGCGCCATTCGCGCCGCCGGGCTGCAGAACGCGATGCAGGGCTTCAACCACTATCGCGCCATGTCGCAGGAAGGGGTCGCCGCCAGCCAGGCGGATCTGGTGGTGATCTCCGCCGATGGTCTCAAAGGGATGGGCGGCGAAGCCGGGCTGTGGAAACTGCCCGGTCTGGCACAGACCCCGGCGGGGCGTCATAAACAGCTGCTGACGATCGACGATATGGCCCTGCTCGGCTTCGGGCCGCGCACACCGCAGGCGATAATCGCGCTGCGAAACAAAGCGGAGCAGTTGCCCTGATGCGCCCTGCCCTCGCCCGTCGTTTGCTGTTGATGACGCTGCTGCTGGTCTCCCTGACGCTGTTTGCCACCACCCTCGGCGCTATGCGTTTGCCGCTGGTCAACTTGCTGCCTTCCGGGGATGAGATGCTGCGCCACATCTGGCTGAGTATCCGTCTGCCGCGGGTACTGCTGGCCCTGCTGGTGGGCGCGGCGCTGGCCCTCTCCGGTTGCGTGATGCAGGGGCTGTTTCGCAATCCGCTTGCCGACCCGGGCCTGCTGGGCATCAGCAGCGGCGCCGCGCTGGCGGTGGCCAGCTGGCTGGTGCTTCCGTTCTCCGCTACGGGGCTGATCGCCCTGTACATGCCGATGCTGGCGGCGTTTATTGGCAGCCTGGCGGTGATGGTGGTGATTTTCATCCTCAGCCGGGCGGAGGAGGGTTCGCTGTCGCGCCTGCTGCTGGTGGGGATCGCCATCAACGCGCTGTGCGGCGCGCTGGTCGGGGTCCTGTCCTGGCTGAGCAACGACGCCCAGCTGCGCCAGCTGTCGCTGTGGGGAATGGGCAGCCTGGGCCAGGCCGAATGGCCGACGCTGCTGGTGGCCGCGACCTTGATTATCCCGGCGGCGCTGGCGGTGTGGTGGATGGCGTCCCGCCTCAATCTGCTGCAGCTTGGCGATGAAGAGGCACACTATCTCGGGGTCAACGTGCAGGCACTACAGCGCTGGCTGCTGCTGTGCAGCGCAGTGCTGGTGGCCGCCGCGGTGGCCATCAGCGGAGTCATCGGCTTTATCGGCCTGGTGGTGCCGCACCTGATGCGCCTGTGGCTGGGGCCGGACCATCGCGGACTGATCCCCGGCTCGCTGTTGGCCGGCGCGATCCTGCTTCTGCTGGCCGACACCCTGGCTCGCACCGTGGCGGCGCCGGCGGAGATACCGGTCGGTCTGCTCACCAGCCTGCTGGGCGCCCCCTGGTTTCTGTGGCTGGTCTTTCGTCGGGAGAACTCCAGACATGGTTAATGAATACTGCGCCCAGGGGCTGTCACTTCACCTTGGTAAACGACAGATTATCGACAACGTCTCCGTCGCGCTGCGCGGCGGCGAGATGACGGCGCTTATCGGGCCGAACGGCGCCGGGAAATCCACTCTGCTGCGCCTGTTGACCGGCTATCTGACTCCGGACAGCGGCACCCGCCATCTTGCAGGCAAGCCGCTGGAGGCCTGGTCCCCCGAGGCGCTGTCGCGCCGGCGGGCGGTCATGCTGCAGCGAACGGCCCTGCAGGCCGACTGGACGGTGGAAACGGTCATTGCCATGGGACGCTCACCGTGGGGCGCGACGGCGGATCCGGCGGTGCTGGCGGCGGTGATGGCCGTCACCGGCTGCGATGGCCTTGCCGGTCGCCGCTATCCCGGCCTCTCCGGCGGCGAGCAGCAGCGGGTGCAGCTGGCCCGCTGTCTGGCGCAGCTATGGCGCGACGGCGCGCCGCAGGGCTGGCTGTTTCTCGATGAGCCCACCTCGGCGCTGGACCTTTACTATCAGCAGCACCTGCTGCGTTTGCTCAAACGGCTCACCGCCGGCGGGCAACTGCATGTCTGCGTGGTGCTGCATGACCTTAACCTCGCCGCCCTGTGGGCCGACCGCATTCTGATGCTTCACCAGGGCCATCTGGTCGCCCAGGGCACGCCGCAGGAGGTGATCCAGCAGCCGGTTATCCATCGCTGGTACGGGGCGGATGTCCGCCTCGTCCAGCACCCGGACAACGCGGCCCCCCAGGTTTATCTGGCGCCATAATCCCCGCGCGGCGCAACTGGAATCCGGATCGCGCCGCGCTTACGCTTTCTGGCAATAATTGCCTGCATTATATTATTGAGGGTCATTTATATTTAAAATCTATACCAATGGCGTAATAACCCAATGAAATATTTACGACAGCTATTTTTAAATATAAACCATCATTACAGAGAAGATATTTCCCGTATTGATCCAAAAACGACACATTGATTATTTACTGCGCTTAATCAACTCGATACACTGTTTTCTTACTAATGATAATAGAGGGAAGAAGAAGCATGGCTATTCCAGGTAATATGTGGATATACGACGACGGTGGGGCACTAATCAAAGGTGGTTGTGATGTTGCAGACAGGGAGTTCAGCATCGAATTTAAAGGGTTTCATCACAATCTCTCCATTCCCACTGATAATGCCACTGGCAAGCCTACCGGCACTCGTCAGCACTCACCAATGATCATCGTTAAAGAATTCGACTATTCCAGTCCATACCTCTACAAAGCAGTAGCTACTGGTCAGAACCTGAAATCTGCTGAAATCAAATGGTATAAAATCAGCGATGCTGGTCAAGAAGTGGAATACTTCAATATGCTACTTGAAGGCGTCCGAATCGTATCAATATCTCCTACAATGGCTTCCCCAGAAGACAAGAACAACAACCATCTTGAATCTGTCGAACTTAGATATGAGAAGATCACCTGGAAACATTGTGACGGAAATATAATTTTCACCGATGCCTGGAATGAAAGACAAACAGCATAATAGATGAGCAAATGGATACGACAGAAGAACTAAATGGAACCTATTTCTATCACGGACAATCCAATCTTTCGGCTGGTGAACTTTTTGATGTCATTTTTCTTGAACAATTTTGTGACGAACTTGGCATTGGTATTGAGTCTGGTGCCGCTATCCTCGCCGGGCAACCTTGGCTAAAAACCAGAACAAAGCCAGGAGAGGCAATAAAAGGAACAAGTGTTGTTTCTAAATATGGAAGGATGCTTCTGAGAAATGCAAAAACTCCATTTGGTATTAGGGTTCCTACACCCGTTGGTGTAAGAATGAGAAAAACAAATAGTCTTGCTGCTGTTATCGCCCGTTATGTTCCGTGGTTAGGTTGGATAGGACTTGTAAACTCAATTTATCAAGTTTCAAGAAAAACTCAGGAAAAATACAACCTAATAGCTCGCCCCAAAGACCGTATACAATGGACATCCTTTTAATGAAAAGTATTCAAGATCAGGTTTTAGACTTGTTTAAAGATGAGATCTCAACCCGTTTAGATAAAAATTGGAAAGAAATCCCATTGGAACTTGATTATGACTTATTTGATGCTCCCGGCGACGATCTGCATGACGCTTTAAATAAATTTGAACAAAAATTTAATGTTGATCTTTCCAGTGTTAAATGGTCGTGTTATTTCCCTTGGGAGAATACTCCAATGCTAACTCGGTGGTTTAAAGTAAAACGAGAAGATGTAGAAAAAACGCGTAAACCTTTAACCATCAAAATGTTTGCCGAATCAGCAAAAGCAGGTAAATGGCTTTACGACTAGCAACCACAAGCCGTTGTCGTAACGAGGTCTGCGGCCAGAAGGCAGAACAACATCGACGGCGAACGTAATGCATGAAGACGATCGCGTGCCGGTGATTCAACCACTGTGACGGTACCCCGCCCCCTCTGCAACTGGAATCCGGATCGCGCCGCGCGCTTTCGTCGGTTTCCCTCACCTGCCCATCTCCGTTATTATGTCTCATCCATGTGATAACGACGACAACTACAAAATCGCAGCCATTTCAAATCAGGGATCTGGATAACACCCCATGAGCACAATTGACAATCTCGACGCCCACACGCCGATGATGCAGCAGTATCTCAAGCTGAAGGCGCAACATCCTGACATTCTACTGTTTTACCGGATGGGGGATTTTTACGAGCTATTTTATGACGATGCGAAACGCGCGTCGCAGCTGCTCGATATCTCGCTGACCAAGCGCGGCGCCTCCGCGGGCGAACCCATCCCGATGGCCGGCATCCCCCACCACGCGGTCGAGAACTACCTCGCCAAACTGGTCAACCAGGGCGAGTCGGTGGCCATTTGCGAGCAGATTGGCGACCCGGCCACCACCAAGGGACCGGTCGAGCGTAAAGTGGTGCGTATCGTTACGCCGGGCACCATCAGCGATGAAGCGCTGCTGCAGGAGCGCCAGGACAACCTGCTGGCCGCCATCTGGCAGGACAGCAAGGGCTTTGGTTACGCGACGCTGGATATCAGCTCCGGGCGCTTTCGCCTGAGTGAACCGGCCGACCGCGAAACCATGGCGGCAGAGCTGCAGCGTACTAATCCGGCGGAACTGCTGTATGCGGAAGATTTTGCCGAATCGTCGCTGATCGAGGGCCGCCGCGGTCTGCGCCGTCGCCCGCTGTGGGAATTTGAAATCGACACCGCGCGCCAGCAGCTTAACCTGCAGTTCGGCACCCGCGATCTGGTCGGCTTCGGCGTGGAAAACGCCCCACGCGGCCTGTGCGCCGCCGGCTGCCTGCTGCAGTATGTCAAAGACACTCAGCGCACCTCGCTGCCGCACATCCGTTCCATCACCATGGAACGCCAGCAGGACAGCATCATTATGGATGCCGCCACCCGCCGTAACCTCGAGATCACCCAGAATCTGGCCGGCGGCACCGACAACACCCTGGCCTCGGTACTCGACTGTACGGTGACGCCGATGGGCAGCCGGATGCTCAAGCGCTGGCTGCATATGCCGGTCCGCGATACCGCCGTGCTGGTGGAGCGCCAGCAGACCATCGGCGCGCTGCAGGAGCGCTATACCGAGCTGCAGCCGGTGCTGCGCCAGGTCGGCGATCTGGAACGTATTCTGGCGCGTCTGGCGCTGCGTACCGCCCGTCCACGCGATTTAGCCCGCATGCGTCATGCCCTGCAGCAGTTGCCGCTGCTGCGTGAGCTGCTGGCCGACGTTGACCGTCAGCCGGTGCAAAAATTGCGCGAGAAAATGGGCGAGTTCACCGAACTGCGCGAACTGCTGGAGCGCGCGGTGATTGACGCGCCGCCGGTGCTGGTCCGCGACGGCGGAGTCATCGCTCCGGGCTATAGCGAAGAGCTGGACGAGTGGCGGGCGCTGGCCGATGGCGCCACCGATTATCTCGATAAGCTGGAGATCCGCGAGCGCGAGCGGCTGGGCCTCGATACCCTGAAAGTCGGCTACAACGCCGTCCACGGCTACTACATCCAGATTAGCCGCGGCCAGAGCCACCTCGCGCCGATCCACTACGTGCGCCGCCAGACGCTGAAGAACGCCGAACGCTACATTATTCCTGAGCTGAAGGAATACGAAGATAAGGTGCTGACCTCCAAGGGCAAAGCGCTGGCACTGGAAAAACAGCTTTATGACGAACTGTTCGACCTGCTGCTGCCGCATCTCGCCGACCTGCAAACCAGCGCCAGCGCGCTGGCCGAGCTGGACGTGCTGGTCAACCTGGCGGAACGGGCGGAAACCCTGAACTACTGCTGTCCGACCTTTAGCGATAAGCCGGGCATTCGCATCAGCGAAGGCCGCCATCCGGTGGTCGAGCAGGTGCTGAAAGAGCCGTTTATCGCCAACCCGCTGCAGCTAGCGCCGCAGCGGCGGATGCTGATCATCACCGGGCCGAACATGGGCGGTAAAAGTACCTATATGCGCCAGACCGCGCTGATTGCGCTGCTGGCCTATATCGGCAGCTACGTCCCGGCGCAGAAGGTGGAGATCGGGCCCATCGATCGCATCTTTACCCGCGTCGGCGCGGCGGATGACCTGGCCAGCGGCCGCTCGACCTTTATGGTGGAGATGACTGAAACCGCCAATATTCTGCACAACGCCACCGAGCATAGCCTGGTGCTGATGGATGAGATTGGCCGCGGCACGTCCACCTACGACGGGCTATCGCTGGCGTGGGCCTGTGCGGAAAATCTGGCCAACAAAATCAAGGCGCTGACGCTGTTCGCCACCCACTACTTCGAGCTCACTCAGCTGCCGGAGAAAATGGAAGGCGTCGCCAACGTCCACCTCGACGCGCTGGAGCACGGCGATACCATCGCCTTTATGCACAGCGTGCAGGATGGCGCGGCCAGCAAGAGCTATGGCCTGGCGGTCGCCGCGCTGGCCGGGGTGCCGAAAGAGGTGATCAAGCGCGCGCGGCAGAAACTGCGCGAGCTGGAGAGCATCTCGCCCAACGCGGCGGCGACCCAGGTCGACGGCACGCAGATGTCGCTGCTCGCCGCCCCGGAAGAGACCTCGCCTGCGGTTGAAGCACTGGAGAATCTTGATCCCGACTCCCTGACCCCGCGTCAGGCGCTGGAGTGGATCTACCGTCTGAAAAGCCTGGTTTAGCCACCCATTAAGGTGAAAAACGGCAGCGCCGCTCAGCGCTGCCGTTTTAACAAACTAAAAATGGGTGCTAGAGGATGCGTCCTGACAACCCATACGCGGGGTTGCCCCCGCGCGGATGCTACTTCTTCGATTCGTAAGCGAGAACAGCTTTAAACTCAATATTACGCTCTTTAATACTCAGCTCGCATAGTGAGCTGTGCACCAACAGCGTAAATCCCAGTACCGTAATACAGAGTACGATGATTGCCACAAGGGCATATTTTGTCAGCATATCTTGCCTCCCTGCAAAGAAGAGACTAACATCTGAATTGTCGATGTTCATTCGCTAGCCTCAGTTGATAGAAATATCTCCTGGGGCTTTCGTCTGTCTGGGGTCCTGGTAATGCTCAAGGCCAGACAGCCTCAAGCACCCGCCGCTATTCTATACTCGTCAGGGCGTGAAATTTATCTGCAAGGAATTAATCAGACGGATTTTATAATAATCTGGAAGCAGGCTCGCAAAGTCATCCCAGTATATTAACCCTTCGCGTAATTTTTTAATTTAATGAAAAAATAGCTTCCATAATTGTACTAAATATAAAAAAGGCCCGACTTAGCGGGCCCCTTTCATTAACGCTTATCTTCCGGCAATAGCGGCGGTACGTGTGGCACCTGCGGTGCCTCATCAATATCTTTCTGCGTCATGCGGAACGCTTCCGGATAGTGTTCGCGACTGGTGCGGCGCAGCGGCTCGGTATCTCGCCAGGTGTAAAGACAGTGCTGGCACTGATACACGGTCCAGACCCCTTTCACCGGCGAGGTCGCCATGACTTCAATCTTTTCATCGGCGCAACGTGGACAAATCATCTTTTTCTCCTTATTTACGGTTGGCCAGCATAGCGGTCAGTTTTTCAGCCCAGGCTTTAGTTTCCGGCAGATCCTGCACCGGCTGGCTGTAGTGGCCGCGAAGGTCCGGCGCAACCGGGGTGGTGGCGTCGATAATCAGTTTGTCGGTGATGCCTGCCGGGCTGGAGCCAGGGTCAAGTTCAAGGACCGACATGTTCGGCAACTGCACCAGGTCACCCGCCGGGTTAACTTTCGAGGAGAGCGCCCACATCACCTGCGGCAGGTTGAACGGGTCGACGTCTTCATCAACCATGATCACCATCTTCACATAGCCGAGGCCGTGCGGAGTGGTCATCGCCCGCAGGCCCACCGCGCGGGCAAAACCGCCGTAGCGTTTTTTGGTGGAGATGATCGCCAGCAGACCATGGGTGTACATGGCGTTGACCGCCTGCACTTCCGGGAACTCTGCCTTCAACTGCTGATACAGCGGCACGCAGGTCGCCGGGCCCATCAGATAGTCAATCTCGGTCCACGGCATACCGAGATAGAGCGATTCAAAAATCGGTTTGCTGCGATACGAGACTTTGTCGATACGCACTACCGTCATGTTACGACCGCCGGAGTAGTGACCGGTAAACTCACCGAACGGCCCCTCGATCTCACGCTTACGCCCTTCAATGACCCCTTCGAGGATCACTTCCGAACCCCAGGGCACGTCAAAGCCGGTCAGCGGCGCGGTGGCGATGGGATACGGGCTCTCGCGCAGCGCGCCAGCCATTTCATATTCTGATTGATCGTATTTCAGCGGCGTGGCGCCCATCAGGGTAATAATCGGGTCGTTACCGAGGGTAATAGCGATCGGCAGATCTTCCCCACGCTCTTCCGCTTTGTGCAGATGCAGCGCGATATCGTGCATCGGCACCGGCTGCAGGCCGAGCTTGCGCTTGCCTTTCACTTCCATGCGGTAGATACCGACGTTTTGCTTACCGAAGTTGTCAGGATCAAGCGGATCGCGCGAAACGACACAGGCTTTATCGAGGTAGAAACCGCCGTCACCATCGTTGAGGCGGAACAGTGGCAGAATATCGAACAGGTTGATATCGTCGCCATCCACGGTGTTTTCCGCCCACGCCGGGTTGGCGCGGCGCTCTGGCGTCACCGGGAAGTTATCCCAGCGGCGAATGAATTCATCAATCTGCTTTTTCACCGGCGTGTTGGGCGGCAGGCCCAGCGAGATGGCATGGTTCTGCCACGAGCCGATGGTGTTCATCGTCACGCGGGCGTCGGTAAAGCCGCGAATATTATCGAACCACAGCGCCGGGGCGCCGTCGCCGATGCGTCCGGTCGCATTGGCGGCCGCCGCCAGATCGGGCTCAGCGTTCACCTCTTCACTGATTTTCAGCAGTTGTCCCTGGTCATTCAGCGCCTGCAAAAAGCTGCGCAAATCATCAAAAGCCATTATTCGATCTCCTGTGCAAATTGTTCTGCCGTGCGCAAGCCGTTCCAGCGGCGCGCTTTGTGATAGTCGAGGCCAAACTGATCCAGCACCCGGGTGACGATATGATTGGTGATATCGTCAACCGTCTCCGGGTGGTTGTAGTAAGCCGGCATCGGCGGCACCATCGCCACGCCCATGCGCGACAGCGCCAGCATGTTCTCCAGATGGATCGTGCTGAGCGGCATTTCCCGCGGGACCAGCACCAGCTTGCGCCCCTCTTTGAGCACCACGTCCGCCGCGCGGCCCACCAGCCCTTCGGCATAACCCGCGCGAATGCCTGCCAGCGTTTTCATACTGCAGGGAATAACGATCATGCCGTCGGTACGAAATGAACCGGAAGAGATGGTGGCGGCCTGGTCTGCCGGGCTGTGGGAAAAGTCCGCCAGCGCGGCCACTTCGCGCGCTGTCCAGGGCGTTTCCAGCTCGATGGTGGTTTTGGCCCATTTCGACATCACCAGGTGGGTTTCCACCTCCGGCATATCACGTAGCGCCTGCAGCAATGCCACCCCAAGCGGAGCCCCGGTGGCCCCCGTCATCCCAATAATCAGTTTCATTCCAGACCTCATTCATTTTGTTCGTACACGAACTTTATATTTAAATTACCCTCTCCGGACAGGGATGACAAGATCGTTCGTATACGTGCGCATTTTTAATCAAAAACGCAGAAAGGGTATAAAATGGCGTACGAACGGCTATCATAGAGGTGACAGTTTTGTTACGGAGTATTCATGGAGTTACGAAACGAAGCATTTCACCTGCTGCGCCAGCTTTTTCAACAACATACCGCCCGCTGGCAGCAGGCGTTACCGGACCTGACTAAACCTCAGTATGCGGTGATGCGCTCGGTAGCGGAGCAGCCGGGTATTGAGCAGGTCGTGCTGATTGAAGCGGCGGTCAGTACCAAGGCCACGCTGGCGGAGATGCTCAGCCGGATGGAGGCGCGCGGCCTGGTGCGCCGGGAACACGATCCCGCCGATAAACGCCGCCGTTTTGTCTATCTGACCGAACAAGGCGAGGCGTTGCTTAACCGTTCGATTCCGCAGGGCAATGAGATCGATGACGAGTTTCTCGGCCGCCTGAGCGATGGCGAACGTGAACAGTTCACCCGGCTGGTGCGCAAAATGATGGCGCCCTGAACGGGCGCTTAACCGACCTTCTCGCGCAGGAAGTCAATAAACGCCCGCACCCGGGTCGGCATATGCTGCGCATCGGGATAAAGGGCATACACGCCCTGCTGTGGGAAATGGTATTCCGACAGGAGCGGCACCAGCTCCCGCTGCGCCACTTTTTCGGCTACCAGCCATGCCGGCAGCAAGGCGATGCCGCACCCGGCCAGGGCAAAGCTCATCAGCGCCGTAGCGCTGTCGGCTGAAAAGCGCGGCGCGCTGGCGATGGCGAAATCTACCTCTGTCTGTTGATCCGTGCGCAGCTGCCAGCGCAGCGGCGCCGACAGACGCTCATGAATAATCCAGTCAGCTTGCGCCAGATCGGACAGCGTCTGCACCGGATGGCTTGCCAGCCAGGCCGGAGAGGCGACGGGCAGGATCGCGAAACTGGCTATCCGCGTCGCCCGATAGCGGGAATCGGCCAGCGTACCGAGGCGTATCGCCACATCAAATCGTTCTGAAATGAGGTCCGCATGATGGGAGGAGGAGACGTGGCGCACCCGCAGCGCCGGGTGACGACGGGCAAACGCGGCTAGCGCCGGAATGATAACCTGCGCGCCATACTCCGGCGTGGTGGTGATCCGCAGCTCGCCACTTAAGCCGGTATGGCTGGCCCGCACCTCATCCTGCAGATTTTCCGCCGCTTTCAGCAGCGCCACCCCGCGCTGATAGAACAACGTCCCGGCGTCAGTGAGCCGCAGACGACGCGTAGAGCGCAGCAGCAGGGTCACCCCCAGCTCATTTTCCAGTTGCCGCACGTTAAAGCTGACCACCGCCTTGGTCTGCCCCAGCGCCGCAGCGGCCAGGGTGAAGCTGCCGGCATCCACCACGGCGATAAACATGGTCACACGCTGAAGATTAAGCATTGTCGTCCGGATGATTGTCAAAAATATTCAGACAGTATATCCCGACCAGCCCCGTTTATCCCCCGCAGAACCGGGTTTACAGTAGCCGCCTGTCTGAGGGAGTGAACCATGACCTATCGCCACCGCGTTGCCACCGTTTTTCTGTTCGGCTTTTTTCTCGATTTGATCAATATGTTTATCGCCAGCATCGCCTTCCCGGCCATCAGCCGCGCGCTGGCGGTTTCCGTCTCTCAGCTGGCGTGGGTCAGCAATGCCTATATTCTCGGTCTGACGGTCGTCGTACCGTTCAGCGCCTGGCTTAGTCAGCGCTGGGGGGCGAAACGGCTGTTTTTACTTTCGCTGGGGCTGTTCAGCCTCGGCGCGCTGGCGGCAGGGCTTGCCAGCAGTCTCGGCGAGCTGATTTTCTGGCGGACGCTGCAGGGGATGGGCGGCGGGCTGTTAATCCCCCTTGGCCAGGCATTGACGTGGCCGCTGTTTCAGTCGCATGAGCGGGCGAAACTCTCGGCGGCGGTGATGCTGGTCGGCCTGCTGGCGCCAGCCTGCTCGCCGGCGATCGGCGGCTTGTTAGTCGAGGCCTTCAGCTGGCGCTGGGTCTTTTTCGCCAGCCTGCCTGTGGCTCTGCTAACCTTTGTGCTGGCAGTGCGATGGCTGAACGACAGCCCCGGCCCGGTTCGCCCAACTCGCTTTCTTCCGCTGTCGTTGCTGGCCGATCCCCTGCTGCGCTTCGCGATGCTGATCTACCTCTGCGTACCGGGGATGTTTATTGGCGTCAACGTGGTCGGGATGTTCTACCTGCAACGCGTCACCGGGATGGCGCCGGGGGCCATCGGTGCCCTGATGGTGCCCTGGTCACTGGCCTCGTTCGCCGCCATCACTTTTACCGGCAGGTATTTCAACCGCTTCGGGCCCCGGCCGCTGGTCGTCATCGGCTGCCTGCTTCAGGCGGCGGGGATCCTGCTGCTGCTGAAGATCGATACGCACAGCCCGCTGGCGCTGTTGATTCTGGCCTTTACGCTGATGGGCGGCGGAGGCAGCTTATGCAGCAGTACTGCGCAAAGCAGCGCCTTCCTGCATATGCCTGCCGAAGAGATGCCTGACGCCAGCGCGCTGTGGAATCTGAACCGCCAGCTCAGCTTCTTTGCCGGCAGCGCGCTGCTCGCCCTGCTGCTGAGGGTGTTCCCGCCGGTCTACGCCTGGCAGGGGGTGTTTATTAGCGCCGCTGCCATCACCCTGTTGCCGCTGCTGTTTTGCCTGCGGCTGAACAATCGGGCGATTATCCATCGCCTGCACACCACTCTGGAGAAGTCATGAACCCTTATCTGCAGGAAGTCCTCGACGCCCATGTCCTTATTGAACGCTGGTTAAGCCAGGGGGAAGGAAGCGCTGAGGCGCTGATGACACGTTTTGCCGCCGAATTCATCATGATCCCTCCGGGCGGCGAGAAGATGGACTACCCGGCGGTGAGCCGTTTTTTCCACCATGCGGGGGCAACCCGTCCGGGATTACACATCGTGGTGGATCAGGCGAAAATCATTAGCGAGTGGCACGACGGCGCCGCAGTGCGATACCGTGAAAGCCAAACGCTGGCGGATGGCAGTGAGAACGTACGCTGGTCGACGGCGATTTTTCAGCAAGCGGAAGGAAAAATGATCTGGCGTCATCTGCAGGAAACCCGCCTCGGCTAGCGCAAAGAAAAAGGCCCCGACTGTCGAGGGGGCCTTTTTGAGAGAAAAGATCTTATTCGCGGAAGAGCGCTTCGATATTCAGCCCCTGTCCCTGCAGAATTTCCCGCAGGCGACGTAGACCTTCCACCTGGATCTGCCGCACACGCTCGCGGGTGAGGCCAATTTCACGGCCCACATCTTCCAGCGTGGCTGCTTCATAACCCAGCAGACCGAAACGACGCGCCAGAACTTCACGCTGCTTGGCGTTCAGTTCGAACAGCCATTTGACGATGCTTTGCTTCATATCATCGTCCTGCGTGGTGTCTTCCGGGCCGTTCTCTTTCTCATCGGCCAGAATATCCAGCAGCGCTTTTTCTGAATCGCCACCCAGCGGAGTATCCACGGAGGTGATGCGCTCGTTCAGACGCAGCATACGGCTGACGTCATCGACCGGTTTGTCCAGCTGTTCGGCAATCTCTTCCGCACTCGGCTCGTGGTCCAGCTTATGGGACAACTCGCGCGCGGTACGCAGATAGACGTTCAGCTCTTTAACAATGTGGATCGGCAAACGGATCGTACGGGTTTGGTTCATGATCGCCCGTTCAATAGTCTGGCGGATCCACCAGGTCGCATAAGTCGAAAAACGGAACCCACGTTCCGGGTCAAACTTTTCAACGGCGCGGATCAGTCCGAGGTTACCTTCTTCAATCAGATCCAGCAGCGCCAGACCACGATTGCTGTAACGACGGGCAATCTTCACCACCAGACGCAGGTTGCTTTCAATCATGCGACGGCGTGAAGTGACATCACCACGCAGTGCGCGACGCGCGAAATAGACTTCCTCTTCCGCGGTCAGCAGTGGGGAATAACCAATCTCTCCAAGATAAAGCTGAGTGGCGTCAAGTACGCGTTGTGTTGCGCCTTGCGACAGCAGCTCTTCCTCAGCCAGATCGCTATCACTGGGTTCCTCTTCTACTAAGGCCTTCTCGTCGAAAACCTCAATTCCGTTCTCATCAAATTCCGCGTCTTCATTTAAATCATGAACTTTCAGCGTATTCTGACTCATAAAGGTGGCTCCTACCCGTGATCCCTGAGCAAAGCACCTTCCACGGCACATCAACAAACGACGCCTGGACGATTTCCCCTGCCCTCTCTGCGAGAGGGACATAGACACCGCCCTGGCGCCTGTTAGCTGATGCTTCGCTTATCCGTACTTTGCCAAATTATCGCTGCGGTAAGTACTGCAGCGGGTTGACGGATTTCCCCTTGTAACGAATTTCAAAATGTAATCTTGTTGAGCTGGTTCCGGTGCTACCCATGGTAGCGATTTTCTGCCCCGCTTTGACTTCCTGTTGCTCCCGAACCAGCATGGTATCGTTATGAGCGTAGGCACTCAGGTAATCATCGTTGTGTTTGATGATAATAAGATTACCGTAGCCGCGCAGTGCGTTACCGGCATAGACGACACGCCCATCGGCGGTCGCGACAATAGCCTGTCCCTTACTGCCTGCAATGTCGATACCTTTATTGCCGCCTTCCGCGCCGCTAAAGTTCTCGATAACCTTGCCATCAGTCGGCCAGCGCCATGATGAGATCGGCGAACTGGTTGACGTACTGCTTGCAGTCGGCTGGGTTGTGCTCACCGTTGTTGGTGCCGTCACCGGCGCGACAACCGTTGTGGTCGTGGTCGCTGGTTTATTATTAGGCAACATCTTGGTAGCACTCTGTTCACCTGAAGATTCAGAATACGTAATAGTCGGTTGTGAAGCAACCACCGCGGTCGATTTTTGTGCAGAAGTTGTGGTGGCTGTCGCACCGCCGCTCGCCCTTGCGCTGGCCTGAGAAACGGCGTTTTCACCAGTGATCGGCTGGCCTGAGGCGTTGCCGACCTGCAGCACCTGACCCACGTTCAGCGCGTACGGGGCCGGGACATTGTTGCGTTGCGCCAGGTCGCGGAAATCGTTGCCGGTGACCCACGCGATATAGAACAGCGTGTCGCCGCGTTTGACCGTATAGGTACTGCCGCCGGTGTAGCTACCTTTCGGAATATCGCCATATTTGCGGTTGTAAACGATCTTACCGTTCACCGTCTGCACCGGCTCCTGCGCCATCGGCGTCGGCTGCGGCTGAATGGTCTGGGTCTGTACCGGCTGGATCGGCTGCGCCTGAGGAGCAGACTTGACGCCGGAGGATGGCGGCGTAATCAGCATGCCGGAGTTGGTGCTGGAAGAGGCGGCACCGCCGGCAGAGCTAACCGGCGCTGGCGGATTATTGGTGTTGGTACACCCGGCCAGCCAGAGTGAAACCAGTGAAAGAGCCGCAATACGGCTGACGGTAAATTTGGTGCTTCCCGCGCTCATTTATCCCCCAGGAATATGTTAACTGCCAATATCTTGCTTACCGGGCGGCGCCCGGCCAGGACACTGAAAAATGCGTCCACCCTACGCCTAAAGTCAGGCAAAAAAAACCTGGAATAATCCGGGTCTCAGGCCAGCTCCCCCTTCACCAGGGGAACAAAGCGAACGGCCTCGACGGTATCAATGATAAATTCGTTGCCCCGGCGACGGATCCGTTTGAGAAACTGATGCTCTTCGCCAACCGGCAGCACCAGCACGCCTTCGTCATCCAGCTGCGCCAGCAGCGCGGTTGGAATCTCCGGCGGCGCCGCCGTCACAATAATGGCATCAAATGGCGCCCGTGCCTGCCAACCTTGCCACCCATCGCCATGACGGGTTGAAACATTATGTAAATCAAGTTGTTTCAGGCGACGACGCGCCTGCCACTGTAAACTCTTAATCCGCTCCACCGAGCAAACGTGATGCACCAGGTGCGCCAGGATGGCCGTCTGGTAGCCGGAACCAGTGCCGATCTCCAGCACGCGCGACTCCGGCGTCAGCGTCAGCAACTCGGTCATCCGCGCCACCATGTAAGGCTGGGAGATGGTCTGCCCCTGGCCAATCGGCAGCGCGGTGTTTTCCCACGCTTTATGTTCAAAGGCTTCATCAACAAATTTTTCGCGCGGGACCCGCGCGATCGCCTCGAGGACACGCTCATCGACGATGCCCTGCGTGCGCAGTTGATTCAACAAACTTTCAACACGTTTACTTACCATTGCCCGTCAACCCCGACACGTTCCAGCCAATCGCTGACTACCTCATGCGCCTGATGGGCGGTTAAATCGACGTGCAATGGCGTCACGGAAACATAGCCTTCATCCACTGCCGCAAAATCGGTGCCCGGCCCGGCATCGCGCTTATCGCCCGGCGGGCCAATCCAGTACAGGGTGTTGCCGCGCGGATCTTTTTGCGGGATCACCTGGTCGGCCGGATGGCGGTTGCCGCAGCGGGTCACGCGAATGCCCTTGATTTGATCAAGCGGGAGATCCGGCACGTTGATGTTAAGGATCCGTCCGGTACGCAGCGGCTCGCGGCTTAAGGCGCGCAGAATGGTGCAGGTTACCGCCGCGGCGGTATCGTAATGCTGATAGCCGTTCAGCGACACGGCCAGCGCGGGGAACCCCAGATGGCGACCTTCCATCGCTGCGGCCACGGTGCCGGAATAGATGACGTCATCGCCCAGGTTGGGACCCGCGTTAATGCCGGAAACGACGATGTCCGGACGCGGGCGCATCAGCGCGTTCACGCCGAGATAGACACAGTCGGTCGGGGTGCCCATCTGGACGGCGATGTCGCCATTTTCAAAGGTAAACGTACGCAGGGATGATTCCAGCGTCAGCGAATTCGAGGCTCCGCTGCGGTTACGATCGGGTGCAACAACCTGGACCTCGGCAAACTCCCTTAAGGCCTTTGCCAGGGTCTGTATCCCCGGCGCATGGATCCCGTCATCGTTACTCAGCAATATTCGCATAGTCACCCGTTGTATTGATAAGCTCCCTGACCACGCTGGTGGCGAAGCTGCCCGCCGGCAGCCAGAAACGCAGTTCAACGGTTACGTCATCCCACCAGTTCCAGCTAAGCTGCTGCGGATAGAGGAGCATCGCCCGGCGCGCCGCCTCAACTTTCTCCCGCACCAACAGCGCCTGCAGCGACGTTTCTTCGGCGATGGCGGCCTGCTCGGCGGCCAGAGCGTCGCGCTGGCTTCCCCAGTCGCCGCTGCCCGGCAGCGCAGCCGTGATCATCAGTTCGCGGTTGTGCACCCGCGCCTGCGAAACCTCGAGTTCTTCCGGTGTGACGACAAACCAGCTCCCACGCCCCGCTAATTGTAGCGCATCGCCATCAACAACCTGATTAAATTCCGTTTTTTTTAATCTAATACTGACTTGCTGATTAAACAACGCACTGCGGGCCGCCGACAACCAAAAACTGCGCTTATTGCGATCGCGCACCGGCGCGTCGCTTTCCGCCCAGCGCAACGCGCCCTGCAGATTACTGCCGCCAATGCCAAAGCGCTGCGCGCCGAAATAGTTCGGTACGCCCCGTTCAGCGATGGCCTGCAGACGCGTCTCCACGTCCTGGCGATCGCTAATCTCGCGCAGGATCACGGTAAACTGGTTGCCTTTCAGCGCGCCTAAACGCAGCTTACGCTTATGGCGGGCATATTCCAGTACCTGGCAGCCCTCGAGCTGAAATTTGCTCAGGTCCGGCATCTCTTTGCCGGGCACCCGCGCGCACAGCCACTGCTCGGTGACGGCGTGCTTATCCTTTTGCCCGGCGAAGCTCACTTCTCGGGCGTGGATCTTGAGGAATTTCGCCAGCGCGTCGGCGACAAAGCGCGTATTGCAGCCGTTTTTCAGGATCCGCACCAGCACATGTTCGCCTTCGCCGTCCGGCGCAAAGCCCAGATCCTCCACTACCAGAAAATCTTCCGGATTGGCTTTCAGCAGCCCGCTGCTCTGCGGCTTGCCGTGCAGCCAGGTCAGTTGGTCAAAGGCGATCATTTTTCGGCCTTACGCAGCAGCGCGACCGCTTCGCAGGCGATCCCTTCCCCGCGGCCGGTGAAGCCCAGCTTCTCGGTGGTGGTCGCTTTCACGTTGACGTCGTCCATATGGCAGCCGAGATCTTCCGCGATAAAGACGCGCATCTGCGGAATATGCGGCAGCATCTTCGGCGCCTGGGCGATAATGGTGACGTCGACGTTGCCGAGCGTATAGCCTTTGGCCTGAATACGACGCCACGCTTCGCGCAGCAGTTCGCGGCTATCGGCGCCTTTAAACGCCGGATCGGTATCGGGGAACAGCTTACCGATATCGCCGAGCGCCGCGGCGCCCAGCAGCGCGTCGGTCAGCGCATGCAGCGCGACGTCGCCGTCGGAGTGGGCCAGCAGCCCTTTTTCATAAGGAATGCGTACCCCGCCAATAATGATTGGGCCTTCACCGCCAAAAGCGTGTACGTCAAAACCATGTCCAATTCGCATTAAGCTTTCTCCTGGTGTCGGGAACGGGTGAGGTAAAATTCAGCCAGCGCCAGGTCTTCCGGGCGCGTCACTTTAATATTATCCGCGCGACCGGCGACCAGTTGCGGATGGAAGCCGCAGTACTCCAGCGCCGAGGCTTCATCAGTGATGGTCGCCCCCTCGTTCAGCGCCCGGGTGAGGCAATCCACCAGCAGCTCGCGAGGGAAAAATTGCGGGGTGAGCGCATGCCACAGGTCATTACGATCGACGGTATGGGCGATAGCGGTTTTGCCCGGCTCGGCGCGCTTCATGGTGTCGCGCACCGGCGCCGCGAGGATCCCGCCGACACGGCTGGTTTCGCTGAGCGCCAGCAGACGGCTGAGGTCGTCCTGATGCAGGCAGGGGCGCGCGGCGTCATGCACCAGCACCCACTGCGCCTCCGGCAACGCCTTCAGGCCCGCGAGCACGGAATCGGCGCGCTCGGCGCCGCCATCCACGACGGTAATTTGCGGGTGCTGCGCCAGCGGTAGCTGGCTGAAGCGCCGATCGCCGGGGCTGACGGCAATCACCACGCGCTGGACGCACGCATTCGCCAGCAGTGCGGCGACGGCATGTTCGAGAATCGTTTTGTTACCGATTGAGAGATATTGTTTCGGGCATTCCGTTTGCATGCGGCGGCCAAAACCGGCTGCCGGCACCACGGCGCAAACGCCCGGAAAAGTGGCTGCCATGTCGTAATCCTGGGCCTGGTTATCGATTGTTCTGCTGTTGCCCCGATGCCTGGTTGCGTTTAGACGCATCCGGTACCAGACGATAGAAGGTTTCGCCCGGGCGGGTCATACTGAGTTCATTGCGCGCACGCTCCTCGATCGCTTCCTGCCCGCCGTTGAGGTCGTCAATTTCGGCAAATAGCTGATCGTTGCGTGCTTTTAATTTGGCGTTAGTCGCCTGCTGGGCGGTGACGTCGTCGTTAACCCGCGTGTAGTCGTGCAGGCCGTTTTTACCGAACCACAGTGAATACTGTAGCCAGACCAGCAAAGCTAATAATAGCAGCGTTAGTTTACCCATCCTGCCCCCTGAAAAACGGCATCATCATCCCAAAACTCGCCCGGGTACGCTACCGGGGCGCGCGGACGATGCCGCGTAACGCGGGGACTGTACCATATTTTTGCTGCCGATACCCATGCTTGATTCATCCCGGAAACGGGTTATCCCAACAGCCAGAGGAAGAGTAGCGCAAACATCAGCCCGACGGTCAGGATAGTCGCGCTGGCGCTATAGAGCAGTTTGCCATTGAGCAGAGAGTGCAGCGCAATACCGACCACTACCGCCACCGGCATCAACGCAAGGAAGAACGGCCAGGTGTAAAGGAGGAAGAAGAGCGTATTACTGCCATAGAGAAGGAAGGGAATACCCAGCGCCAGCAGCCATGAAATAAAGCCCACGGCAGCGCCCGACAGAGACCAGGTGGTCTCGTCGCCGATCGCCGGAGGCGGTTCTGAACGAATAATACTGAGGTTCTGGGTATTGCGCATATCGAATCCTGTAGACCGGGCAACCGGCACCCCTCGATGCCGCTGCCGTTTCAGGATCTGATAATATCGCTCTGTTGCAGCAGGTCTAATAGTTGGTGCACCAAATTTGTTACCAATTGTTCACCATCCAGATGAATTTCCGCCTTTTCCGGTGCCTCATAGACCGAGTCTATGCCGGTGAAATTGCGTAATTCCCCTGCCCGCGCCTTCTTGTATAATCCTTTCGGATCCCGCGCCTCGCAGATGGCCAGCGGGGTATCGACGAACACTTCGATAAAGCGTCCCTCCCCCAGGCGCTCGCGCACCATCTGCCGTTCCGCGCGGTGTGGTGATATAAATGCCGTCAATACCACCAGCCCGGCATCGACCATCAGCCTGGCCACTTCGCCGACGCGGCGAATGTTCTCTTTGCGATCCTCATCACTGAATCCCAGATCGCTGCACAGACCATGGCGCACGTTGTCGCCGTCCAGCAGATAGGTGCTGACGCCACGCTCATGCAGCGCCTCTTCCAGCGCCCCGGCGACAGTGGATTTACCCGACCCCGAAAGGCCGGTAAACCACAGCACCACGCCGCGATGGCCGTGATGCTGTTCCCGCTGCTGCTGAGTCACAGGATGGGCATGCCAGACGACGTTTTCGTCATGCTGGGCCATTATTGGCCTCCCAGCAGGTCGCGGGCGTCCCAGTGTGGGAAGTGTTTACGGATCAGCTGGTTCAGCTCCAGCTCGAAGGCGCTGTACTGCGATGCCGAGGTCGACGCCTGCAGGTGCGGCTCGTTGACCATCCCGGCGCCCACGGTGACGTTGGTCAGGCGATCGATAAAGATAAGACCGCCGGTCACCGGGTTTTGCTGATACGGATCCAGCACTAAAGGTTCGTCAAAGGTCAGCTCCACCAGCCCAATGCCGTTCAGCGGGAGAGACTCGACTTCACGCTGGGTCAGGTTGTTAATATCGACCTGGTAACGGATAGCGTCGACGCGAGCGCGGGTCTTCTTCCCGGCGATTTTGATGTCGTAGCTCTGGCCCGGGGTCAGCGGCTGCTCAGCCATCCACACCACGTCGATGCTGGCGCTTTGCACCGCCGGCAGCGAGGCTTGCGCGTCAACCAGCAGGTCGCCGCGGCTGATGTCGATTTCATCTTTCAGCACAAGGGTAATGGCTTCGCCGGCGGCGGCTTCCTGCAGGTCGCCGTCGAAGGTGACGATACGCGCCACGCTCGATTCGACGCCCGACGGCAGCACCTTCAGACGCTGGCCAACGGTAACCGTGCCAGAGGCGACCGTGCCGGAGAAGCCGCGGAAATCGAGGTTCGGACGGTTAACATACTGCACCGGGAAGCGCAGCGGCTGGCTCTCGACCACCCGCTGGATCTCCACGGTTTCGAGGACTTCCAGCAGGGTCGGGCCGCTGTACCACGGTATATTCGCGCTCTGGCTGGCGACGTTATCGCCTTCCAGCGCCGACAGCGGTACAAAGCGGATATCGAGGTTGCCCGGCAGCTGCTCGGCGAAAGTCAGATAATCTTCCCGGATCTCGTTGAAGCGCGCTTCGCTAAACTCGACGAGATCCATTTTGTTGACCGCTACCACCAGGTGTTTAATGCCCAGCAGCGTAGAGATAAAGCTGTGACGGCGGGTCTGGTCGAGCACGCCTTTGCGCGCATCGATCAGCAGGATCGCCAGGTCGCAGGTTGACGCGCCGGTGGCCATATTGCGCGTGTACTGCTCGTGCCCCGGGGTGTCGGCGATGATAAATTTGCGTTTTTCGGTCGAGAAGTAGCGGTAAGCGACATCGATGGTGATGCCCTGCTCACGCTCAGCCTGCAGGCCGTCCACCAGCAGCGCCAGGTCCAGTTTTTCGCCCTGGGTACCGTGACGCTTGCTGTCGTTGTGCAGAGACGACAGCTGGTCTTCATAGATCTGGCGCGTATCGTGCAGCAGACGGCCAATTAAGGTGCTTTTGCCATCATCGACGCTGCCGCAGGTCAGAAAACGCAGCAGGCTCTTGTGCTGTTGCGCGTGCAGGTAAGCTTCTACGCCGCCTTCATTAGCAATTTGTTGGGCAATTGTGGTGTTCATGGCGGCTCCTTAGAAATACCCCTGACGTTTCTTCAGCTCCATCGAGCCGGCCTGGTCGCGATCAATCACGCGGCCCTGACGTTCGCTGGTGGTCGATACCAGCATCTCTTCAATAATTTCCGGCAGCGTCTGCGCTTCAGACTCCACTGCGCCGGTCAGCGGCCAGCAGCCAAGGGTACGGAAACGCACCATCCGTTTTTCAATCACCTCGCCCGGCTGCAGATCGATACGGTCGTCATCGATCATCATCAGCATGCCGTCGCGCTCCAGCACCGGGCGCTCAGCGGCCAGATACAGCGGCACGATTTCAATATTTTCCAGATAGATGTACTGCCAGATATCCAGCTCAGTCCAGTTGGAGAGCGGGAAGACGCGGATGCTTTCGCCTTTGTTAATCTGGCCGTTGTAGTTGTGCCACAGCTCCGGACGCTGATTTTTCGGGTCCCAGCGGTGGAAGCGGTCGCGGAAGGAGTAGATGCGCTCTTTCGCGCGGGATTTCTCTTCGTCGCGACGCGCGCCGCCGAACGCGGCGTCAAAGCCGTATTTGTTCAGCGCCTGCTTCAGGCCTTCCGTTTTCATGATATCGGTATGCTTAGCGCTGCCGTGGACAAACGGGTTGATGCCCATCGCCACCCCTTCCGGGTTTTTATGCACCAGCAGCTCACAGCCGTAGGCTTTGGCGGTACGGTCGCGGAACTCATACATCTCACGGAATTTCCAGCCGGTATCGACGTGCAGCAGCGGGAACGGCAGGGTTCCCGGATAAAACGCTTTGCGCGCCAGATGCAGCATTACGCTGGAATCTTTCCCGATGGAGTACATCATCACCGGGTTAGAAAATTCGGCGGCCACCTCACGAATAATATGGATGCTTTCCGCCTCCAGTTGCCGCAGGTGAGTGAGTCGTTTTTGGTCCATAACCGTTCCTTAAGCCAGATTGACCACCGAAGCGTTAAACCCTTCGGCGGATGATGTATGTTGAAACCAGGCGAGCTGCTGATGCAGCTGCACCACTTCGCCGACCACCAGCAGGGCGGGCATCGGGGCGTCTTTCGCCAGGTGTTCGAGTTGTTGCAATGTGCCGGTTATCGTCTGCTGATCGTCGCGGGTACCGCGGGAAATCACCGCGACCGGCGTAGCGCTGTCGCGACCGTGGGCGATCAACTGGGCGCTGATTTCCGCCGCCTTCATGGTGCCCATGTAGATCGCCAGCGTTTGTTGGCTCTTCGCCAGCAGCGACCAGTCGAAGGGGGCGCTGTCCGGCTTGTAGTGGCCGGTGACAAAGACGGCGCTTTGCGCATAGTCGCGATGGGTCAGCGGAATACCGGCGTAGGCCGTCGCCCCGGCAGCAGCAGTGACGCCAGGCACCACCTGGAACGGGATCCCCGCTTCGGCGGCAGCCTGCAGCTCTTCTGCGCCGCGGCCAAAAATAAACGGATCCCCGCCCTTCAGACGCACGACGGTTTTCCCTGCCTTCGCCGCCGCCACCAGCAGCTGATTGGTTTCATGCTGCGGCACCGAGTGCTCGCCGGCGCGTTTGCCGACACAGATCAGCTCGGCATCACGGCGCACCAGCTCGAGAACCGGCGGGGTCACCAGATGGTCGTGGAAAACCACGTCCGCCTGCTGGATCGCCTGCAAGCCGCGAAGGGTCAGCAGCCCGGCATCGCCCGGCCCGGCGCCCACCAGAATAATTTCTCCCGTCTCGCGTTCGGGCTTATCCAGCTCATCCTGCAGCGCCTTTTCCGCCTCCGCATGATTGCCCGCCACCATCAGGCTGGCAAAGCGGCCGGTAAAGACGCGTTCCCAGAAGCGGCGACGCGCTTCGGTGGTCGTCAGACGGGTTTTCAGATGGTTGCGCCAGTAGCTCGCCGATTCCGCCAGCCGCCCGAGGTTCGTCGGCAGCAGCGCTTCAATTTTCTCGCGCAGAATACGCGACAGCACTGGCGCTTTGCCGCTGGAGGAGATCGCCACCAGCAGCGGCGAACGGTCGACGATAGAAGGGAAGACAAACGAGCACAGCGCCTGGTTATCCACCACGTTGACCAGCCGGTAGCGCGCGTTAGCCGCCGCAAACACCCGCTGATTAAGCGCCTCATCCTCCGTGGCCGCAATCACCAGAAAGACATCATCCACCAGCGACTCGCTAAATTCCGTCGCCCGCCAGCTAAGCGCCTGGCGCGCCGCCAGATCGGCCAGCGCCGGAGAGAGCGTCCCGGCGACCACCTGCACCTGCGCCTGAGCGCGCAGCAGGAATTTAATCTTGCGTTCAGCAATCTCATCGCCGCCGATCACCAGCACGGGCCTTTGTTTCAGTTCGGCAAAAAGGGGCAAGTAATCCACGGCGCAACAACTCTCTTACAATCAGCGATACTGCGACTATAGGGTGCGCCTGAGAGCAAATGAAATTACGAAATGGAATGAGTTGTGACGCAAAGGAATAACGCTGTGGAAATACAAATATCAAAAAGTGCTTAACGCGCTATTTTTCCGCTATTTAAGAGCAATTGAAATTGTTTAACCGCGGTCACAGTTTCATACTGTACGCGTCAAATTGTCTTGTTCGTGTAAGGACCCCTTATGTTTTCCGCGTTGTGCCGCCGTCTGCTTCCTCTGGCGCTCGGCACCGGTTTTGTTTTCGCCGCCGCCCCCGCTTTCAGCGCGCTGGGCGACGCCGCCAGTAGCCAGGCCCGTCATATCGCCACCGTCTTCCCGGGACGAATGACCGGAACACCAGCCGAGATGTTGTCAGCCGAGTACCTCCGCCAGCAGTTCGCCCAGATGGGTTATCAGAGCGACGTGCGCAGCTTCAATACCCGCTACATCTATACCGATAACAATCAGCGTAAGAACTGGCATAACGCCACCGGCAGTACGGTGATCGCCGCCCATGAAGGCCAGTCCCGCCAGCAAATCATTATTATGGCGCATCTCGATACCTACGCGCCGCAGAGCGATAAAGACGTGGAGAACAACCTTGGCGGCCTGACGCTGCAGGGAATCGACGACAACGCGATGGGGCTCGGCGTGATGCTGGAGCTGGCGGATCATTTAAAGAATATCCCCACCCGCTATGGCATTCGCTTTATCGCCACCAGCGGTGAAGAGGAAGGTCGTCTCGGGGCGCAAAATCTGCTGCAGCGCATGAGTGAGGCGGAAAAGAAAAATACCCTGCTGGTGATCAACCTCGATAATCTGGTGGTGGGCGATAAGCTTTACTTCAACAGTGGCCGCCGCACGCCGGCCTCGGTGCGTAAGCTAACCCGCGACCGCGCGCTGGCTATCGCCCGCAGCAAGGGGATTGTCGCGGCGACCAATCCAGGACTGAACCCAGCATACCCAAAAGGCACCGCCTGCTGTAACGACGCCAGCGTCTTCGACAGCGCGGGGATCCCGGTGCTGTCGGTCGAGGCAACCAACTGGTCACTCGGCAAAAAGGATGGCTATCAGCAGCGCCAGAAATCCCGCGCCTTCCCGGACGGCACCAGCTGGCATAGCGTGCAGATTGATAATCAGCAGTATCTCGACCACGCGCTGCCGGGACGCATAGAACGCCGCAGCCGCGAGGTAGTGAAAGTGATGCTGCCGCTGGTGAAAGAGCTGGCGAAGGTGGAGAAGAAAAGCTGATACGCACAAAAGAACGCGCGGTATCACCCGCGTGTTCTTCTTGAATTATCACCCAAAGAAAGCGCTAACAGCTTAACCCTCGTGCAATCCGCACTCGCGTTTAAGCCCGAAGAACCGAGTCTCTTCTTCTGCCATGCCTGGCTCCCATTTGCGGGTGGTGTGGGTATCGCCTACAGACAGATAGCCCTGATCCCACAGCGGGTGGTATTTCAGCCCGTGCTTTTGCAGGTACTGATACACCGTCCGGTTATCCCAGTCGATAATCGGCAGCACCTTGAACACCCCGCGCTGGATAGCCAGCACCGGTAAGGTCGCCCGGCTACCGGACTGCTCGCGGCGCAGACCAGCGAACCAGGTCTGGGTATTGAGCTCTTTCAGCGCCCGGTTCATCGGCTCGACTTTGTTGATCTCATTGTATTTCTCAATGCCCTCAACGCCCTGCTCCCACAGCTTACCGTAACGCGCCTCCTGCCAGGCGGCGCTCTCCTGCGCCCGATAGACCTTCAGGTTCAGCTTGAGCTTGTCGGTTAACTCATCGATAAACTGATAGGTTTCCGGAAACAGATAGCCGGTATCGGTGAGGATCACCGGAATATCCGGGCGCAGCTGGTTCACCAGGTGCAGACTCACCGCCGCCTGAATGCCAAAGCTGGAAGATAACGCATACTCGCCAGGCAGATTTTCCAGCGCCCACGCTACGCGTTCTTCGGCGCTGAGCTTCTCCAGCTTCGCATTGGTCTCCGCCAGCGCCAGGATACGTTCCACTTTCGGCAATGCATTAAGCGCGTTTAGATCGAGTACGGACATATAAACCTCGTTTGCCTGTTTTACCGGGCGGCACTGCGTTTGCCCGGCCTACGGGTTTTACAGGCCCGGGTCGCTACGCGCCACCGGGCACCAGGATGTTATTCCCAGAAATCGCGGGCTGGGTCGAGCACCGGGCGAATGATGCCCGCACGCACCGTAAAGTCGCCGAAGCCTTCACCCGCTTCGCGCTCTTTCGCCCAGCGCCCTACCAGTTCGTCTAGCGAGTCGAGAATTTCCGACTCGGTAATATTCTCACGGTACATCCGCGGGATGCGGGTGCCGCTGCGGTTACCGCCAAGGTGCAGGTTGTAGCGCCCCGGCGCTTTGCCCACCAGTCCCACTTCCGCCAGCATCGCGCGGCCGCAGCCGTTCGGGCAGCCGGTGACGCGGGTGACGATATGCTCATCGCTCACGCCGTGCTTGTTCATCACCCCTTCCACCTTGTCGATAAACGACGGCAGGAAACGTTCGGCTTCCGCCATTGCCAACGGGCAGGTCGGGAAGGAGACGCAGGCCATCGAGTTTTCGCGCTGCGGAGTAACGGCATTCATCAGACCATGATCCCGCGCCAGCTTCTCGATCCGCGCCTTCTGATCTTCCGGTACGCTGGCAACGATCAGGTTCTGGTTGGCGGTGATGCGGAATTCGCCTTTATGGATCTTAGCAATCTCCAGCAGGCCAGTCTTCAGCGGACGACCCGGATAATCGAGAATGCGGCCGTTTTCAATAAACAGCGTCAGGTGCCATTTGTCATCAATCCCCTTCACCCAGCCGATGCGGTCGCCGCGGCCGGTGAATTCGTACGGGCGGATCGGCTCAAACTTAATGCCGGCCCGGCGCTCCACTTCCGCCTTGAAGGTTTCGACGCCAACGCGCTCAAGGGTGTACTTGGTTTTCGCATTCTTACGGTCGGTACGGTTGCCCCAGTCGCGCTGGGTAGTCACGACCGCTTCCGCCACCGCCAGAGTATGCTCCAGCGGCAGATAACCGAATTCGCTCGCCGTGCGGGCGTAGGTTTTCTTGTTGCCGTGTTCGATTGAGAGACCGCCGCCCACCAGCAGGTTAAAGCCCACCAGCTTGCCATTTTCGGCAATCGCCACGAAGTTCATGTCGTTAGCGTGCAGATCGATATCGTTCTGCGGCGGGATCACCACCGTGGTTTTAAACTTACGCGGCAGATAGGTCTGACCGAGGATCGGCTCTTCGTCAGTAGTGGCGACCTTTTTCTGATCCAGCCAGATCTCGGCATAAGCGCGGGTACGCGGCAGCAGATGCTCGGAGATCTTTTTCGCCCACTCGTAGGCCTCAGCGTGCAGCTGCGACTCGTACGGGTTGGAGGTGCACAGCACATTACGGTTCATATCGTTGGCGGTGGCCAGCGCGTCCAGCCCCACCGAGTGCAGCATCTGATGCACCGGTTTCACGTTCTTTTTCAGAATGCCGTGGAACTGGAACGTCTGCCGGTTGGTCAGACGAATACTGCCGTAAATGGTGTTGTCCGCGGCAAACTTATCGATCGCCTTCCACTGGGTGGTGGTGATCACCCCGCCCGGCAGACGGCAGCGCAGCAGCATCGCATGGCGCGGCTCCAGCTTCTGGGCGGCGCGTTCCGCGCGGATATCGCGATCGTCCTGCTGGTACATGCCGTGGAAACGGATCAGCAGGAAGTTATCACCTTTAAAACCGCCGGTCAGACCGTCGTTTAAATCTTCCGCAATGGTGCCGCGCAGGTAGTTGCTCTCAAGCTTCATGCGCTCGGCATCGGTCAGTTTACCTTCGACCACTAAAGGCCCCGGATGTTTTTCACTCATTAGTAGACATCTCGCTGATAACGGCGCTCAACGCGCAGCTCACTTAAAAATTCGTCCGCCGCTTCGGCGTCCATCGCGCCGTATTCGGCAATCACTTCCAGTAAAGTATGTTCCACGTCTTTCGCCATACGATTGGCGTCGCCGCAGACATAAATGTGGGCGCCATCATTGATCCAGCGCCACAGCTCGGCTCCCTGCTCGCGCAGTTTGTCCTGCACGTAGATTTTTTGTTGTTGATCGCGGGACCAGGCCAGGTCAATACGGGTCAGCAGACCTTCCTTCACATAGCTCTGCCACTCTACCTGATAGAGGAAATCTTCAGTGAAGTGTGGGTTGCCGAAGAACAACCAGTTCTTGCCTTGCGCCCCGTCCGCTGCGCGCTGCTGCATAAAGGCGCGGAACGGCGCAATGCCGGTGCCCGGGCCAATCATGATCACCGGCGTCTCCGGGTTAGCCGGCAGACGGAAGTTGTCATTGTGTTCAATAAAGACGCGGACTTCGCCATCTTCTTCCACACGGTCGGCGAGGAAGCTGGAGGCACCGCCAGCCCGGGCGCGGCCTTCTATTTCATAGCGCACCACGCCCACGGTGACATGCACTTCGCTCTCCACTTCCGCCTGTGAGGAGGCAATGGAGTA
Organism: Klebsiella sp. w6; assembly: GCF_033100215.1. Classification (NCBI taxonomy): domain Bacteria; kingdom Pseudomonadati; phylum Pseudomonadota; class Gammaproteobacteria; order Enterobacterales; family Enterobacteriaceae; genus Klebsiella; species Klebsiella sp. w6. The sequence goes on along the minus strand of NZ_CP136907.1, from coordinate 999,106 downwards.
CAGGCGCGGCGTCAGCGGACGCAGCAGACCGATTAACGCCTCGGCGTCCAGCTGCGCCGGCGAGAAACGGACCATATCGACGATCGGCGTCGCAGCAGCATACTGCTGCAGCTGAGCTTTATCGCCCACCAGCGGCAGCAGCGATTCGCTGCGGGTCAGGGTGGCGTAGTTTTCGACGATAGTCGCGGTGTTAACCGTCAGCTCAAAATGCCACTCCAGCGCTTCCGCCAGCGGCAGAGTTTTGCCATCAACGGTTACCGGCTCGTCACCTTTCAGCCACAGCAGCTCCACCAGCTCTTTGACCAGCTGAGGATCGTTTTGATACCAGACCCCCAGCGCGTCGCCCGGCTGATAGCGCAGACCGGAATCACCGAGGTCAATTTCGATATGGCGCACATCTTTTTCGGAATCGCGGCCAGTGATTTTCTGGTTGACCGACAGGGTCGCCGACAGCGGAGCCTCTTTGGTGTACGGGCTGGTATGGATGTCGTTCACCGCGCCGCTGGTGGCCAGCTGGGCGGGCGCGGACACTGGCGCACGGGCTTTCAGCACCTCAACGACGCGCGCGCGCCATTCCGCAGCCGCGGTCTGATATTCGACGTCGGCATCGACGCGATCGAGCAGGCGTTCCGCGCCGAGCTCGGCCAGCTTGCTGTCGAAATCTTTGCCAGACTGGCAGAAGAATTCATAAGAAGTATCGCCGAGGCCAAAGACAGCGAACGCGGTCCCGTCCAGCTTCGGCGCTTTTTTCGAGAACAGGAACTTATGCAATGCGACCGCTTCTTCCGGCGGCTCACCTTCCCCCTGGGTGGACGTCACGACCACCAGCAGTTTTTCCGCAGCAATTTGTTTGAATTTATAATCGCCTGCATTCACCAGCTTCACGTTCAGCTTCGCTGCCAGCAGATCGTCGCGCAGCGCTTCGGCGACGCGGCGGGCATTGCCGGTTTGCGAGGCGGAAATCAGCGTGATCGAGGGCACCTCAGCGGCCTGGGCAGGAACGGCCACAGCCGCGCCGGACTGCTGATTCAGCACGCCCCAGAAATAGCCAGACACCCAGGCAAGCTGAGTGGGCGTGAAGTCAGTGGTGGCCGCCTGAAGGCGCGCCAGTTGCTCCGGGTTGAGCGGCAGCAAGTTGGAAGGTGTGGCCTGTGTCGTCATGCGTCGTTTGTTCCAGTAAGCAAAGCTGTTGTTCGCGCCCTGTCAGCGCGACAAAAACAGAAGAGAATAGAAGGGTAACGGTGCTGATAGTAACAATTAAAGAAGGGATGGAAATAATAAATAACCAAATGGACTAACCTGTTTTAGTTGTAGTTATTAACAACAAAATCGATTAAATAACCACATGAAATATAACCATTTAATTCAGATAACCCAGATAAATGTGTCCATTTTCTGTTCAGGGCCGTTTTAGTTAATGCGAAAAAATGTGCTTTCCGGTACCCTACGGCGGTTTTTTTCGTCCTGTTGAGAGTCAATGATGTCCACCACGCTGTTTAAAGATTTCACCTTCGAAGCCGCCCACCACCTGCCGCACGTCCCGGAAGGGCACAAATGCGGTCGCCTGCATGGCCACTCCTTTATGGTGCGTCTGGAGATCACCGGTGAAGTCGATCCCCATACCGGGTGGATCATGGATTTTGCCGAGCTGAAGGCCGCCTTCAAGCCGACATACGATCGCCTGGACCACTATTATCTGAACGATATCCCCGGTCTGGAAAACCCCACCAGCGAAGTGCTGGCGAAATGGATCTGGGATGAGATGAAACCGCGGGTACCGCTGCTGAGCGCCGTGATGGTCAAAGAGACCTGCACCGCTGGCTGCATCTATCGCGGCGAGTAAGCGAAAAAAAAGCCCGGTCAGTACGCTGCCGGGCTTTTTTATCAGGCAATATTCAAATATTTGTGCGTCTGCATGGACAGGCGCCAGTTACGGGCGATGCAGGTGTCGATACACAGGCGCGTCGCGTCTTCTTTCTGACTAATCGGCTGCAGGGCGATGATCCGCGGTTTGTCATCGCTCAGCGTTTCCAGCAGTTCGTCCAGCGCTTCGATGTCGCGGACACGCCCTACCGGATGCTTGATCTCATCCGCCCGCTGCAGAGCCTGCGACAGCACATCATACCCACCACGCATATTGACCTTCGGGGATACCGTCACCCAGGTGTTGTGGCTGCAGCGCACTTCATGGGTGCCGCTGGTTTCAATCTGACAGCTAAAGCCGTTTTGTTCCAGAAGCGAGGTTAACGGCGTTAAATCATGAATGCAGGGTTCACCGCCGGTAATGACCACGTGGCGGGCAGTCCACCCCTGGCGCCCAATAATCGCCAGCAGATCCTCGCTGCTTGCCGGCCCCCACTTATCGCTCTCTTTGGTTTTCGCCAGGATGCTGAACAACGACACTTCCCGATCGGCCAGCTTGTCCCAGGTATGCTTGGTGTCGCACCACGCGCATCCTACCGGGCATCCCTGCAGACGAATAAAAATGGCAGGCACGCCGGTGAAGTAACCCTCGCCTTGCAGGGTCTGGAACATCTCGTTAATCGGGTACTGCATAGTCATCTCTGTTTAGGGTCATAAACGTCCATTATCGCAGATTTCAGCGCACAGGTCTTGTCCTGCGCTGCGATCCCTTTTTTACCCCTTCGTCAATATCCGTGTCGGGAATAATATTATTGATTAAAGAAACAATCTTTTCTTTTGGCTTAATTTATTAGCATGATAAGAATTAAAATAATTAATATTCTGACACGTGGACTGAAAATGTGTAACAGAAAATGTTATTCCTGTCATTCAGGATAAAATAAAAGGTCCAGACAGCAAAATAAAAAACATTAAAATACAGTGATGTACAAACTGATACATGAAAGAGTGAATTATCTGGCCGATCTGCGAGTCCAATTCAATCCGCCGGTGATAATAACCTTAAACTGGTCTTAATAAATCCCTGATCGGGCCCCTTTTTTATTTAATCGTCGTTTACTTTTGCCCGCCTAGAATCCCGCAGACCAACCATAATGAGATAGCGTTTATGACCACATTATTAATTACCGGCGTTACGGGGTTTCTGGGCGGTGCCGCGTTAGAGAAAATACTCCATCAGGAAACCCGGTTAGATCTGCTGCTGCTCGTGCGTGCTGATAGCCCCGAGTCTGGCCTCGAACGGGTCAAAGAGAACATGCGTAAGTTCAACATCGCCGAGGAGAAGCTGGCGATGTTGCGCCAGCAGCATATCCTGCTGGGCGATCTCGCCTCTCCGGAGCATTTTCTTAACGATCCGCGCCTCGATCAGGTGACGCATGTCCTCAACTGCGCCGCTGTCGCCTCGTTTGGCAGCAACCCGCTCATCTGGAAGGTTAACGTTGAGGGTACGCTGCGCCTGGCGCAACGGATGGCGCAGGTTGAGGGTCTGCAGCGTTTTCTGCACGTCGGCACAGCCATGTCCTGCTCGCCTGAGCCGGATTCACTGGTCGCCGAAAGCGCGGAGTTTCGGGAACGCGCTGAGCACCTGGTGGAATACACCCACTCGAAATCAACCATCGAGCAGTTGATGCAGCAGCATTGCCCTACACTGCCGCTGGTCATTGCCCGCCCTTCTATCGTGGTGGGTCATACCCATCACGGCTGTCGGCCTTCCAGCAGTATTTTCTGGGTGTTCAGCATGGGGCTGATGCTGCAGAAATTTTTATGTTCCATGGAGGACCGAATCGATGTCATCCCGGTGGACTACTGCGCTGATGCCCTGCTGATGCTGCTTAACCAGCCGCTGGCTCACGGCGAAGTGGTGCACATCTCTGCCGGGGAGGAGAATAGCGTGAAGTTTGCCGAAATCGACCGGGCGATGGCTCAGGCCCTCGAACAGGCCCCGGTGGGGGATAAGTACGCCCAGGTCAGCTATGACACGCTGGTCAAAATGCGTCGTGAACTGAAAGGGATATTTGGGCCATGCAATGAACGTCTGATGCTGAAAGCCATGCGCTTATATGGCGCGTTCGCTACGTTGAATGTGCGCTTTAGTAACGACAAGCTGTTGAGCATGGGAATGCCAAAACCACCGCGTTTTACGGATTACATCGACCGCTGCGTGGAGACCACTCGCGGGCTGTCGATCCCCCAGCAAATGGCCGTCGATTTTAAATAATCGCCGACGAGGTAAAAAAAATGCCAGCCCTGAGGCTGGCATTATTATTTCACAAAGACAGGATTATGCCTGGCCTTTGATCTCTTTACGACCGTTGAACGGCGCTTGCTCACCCAGCGCTTCTTCGATACGAATCAGCTGGTTGTATTTAGCAACGCGGTCAGAACGGCTCATAGAACCGGTTTTGATCTGGCCTGCAGCGGTACCGACAGCCAGGTCAGCGATGGTCGCGTCTTCAGTTTCGCCAGAACGGTGAGAGATGACAGCGGTGTAGCCAGCGTCTTTCGCCATCTTGATGGCAGCCAGAGTTTCGGTCAGAGAACCGATCTGGTTGAATTTGATCAGGATGGAGTTAGCGATGCCTTTTTCGATGCCTTCTTTCAGGATCTTGGTGTTGGTTACGAACAGGTCGTCACCAACCAGCTGGATTTTGTCGCCCAGTACTTTGGTCTGGTATGCGAAACCGTCCCAGTCAGATTCGTCCAGGCCATCTTCGATGGAGACGATCGGGTACTGTTTGGTCAGGTCTTCCAGGAAGTGAGTGAACTCTTCAGAGGTGAACGCTTTGTTGCCTTCGCCAGCCAGAACGTATTTACCGTCTTTGTAGAATTCAGATGCTGCGCAGTCCATCGCCAGGGTGATGTCTTTGCCCAGCTCGTAGCCAGCAGCTTTAACCGCTTCAGCGATAACAGCCAGTGCTTCGGCGTTAGAACCCAGGTTCGGCGCGTAGCCGCCTTCGTCACCAACGGCAGTGTTCATGCCTTTGGACTTCAGCACTTTCGCCAGGTGATGGAACACTTCAGAACCCATGCGTACGGCTTCTTTCAGGGTCGGCGCGCCAACCGGCTGAATCATGAATTCCTGGATGTCGACGTTGTTGTCAGCGTGCTCACCACCGTTGATGATGTTCATCATCGGAACCGGCATGGAGTATTTGCCCGGAGTGCCGTTCAGTTCCGCGATGTGCGCGTACAGCGGCAGGCCTTTGGACGCTGCAGCTGCTTTGGCGTTTGCCAGAGAAACAGCCAGGATAGCGTTCGCACCGAAGTTAGATTTGTTTTCAGTACCGTCCAGGTCGATCATGATCTTGTCGATGCCAGCCTGATCTTTAGCATCTTTGCCCAGGATTGCCTGAGCGATCGGGCCGTTTACCGCAGCAACAGCTTTGGTTACGCCTTTACCCAGAAAACGGGATTTGTCGCCATCGCGCAGTTCCAGCGCTTCGCGGGAACCAGTAGAAGCACCTGACGGAGCAGCTGCCATACCGACGAAACCACCTTCCAGGTGTACTTCGGCTTCAACAGTCGGGTTACCACGGGAGTCGATGATTTCACGACCGATGACTTTAACGATTTTGGACATTAGGTTTTCCTCAGTACAAGTTAAACTAAAACTCCAGACAAACAATGCACCCAGTTGGGTGCATTGCCGTTCTAACTCTTTTACTTCGCCTGACGCTTCTGGTACTCGCTCGCGGCTTTCACAAAGCCAGCAAACAGCGGGTGCCCATCACGCGGCGTCGAAGTAAACTCCGGGTGGAACTGGCAGGCAACAAACCACGGATGGTTCGGCACTTCGATGATCTCGACCAACTGATCATCCCCGGAACGGCCCGCAACGCGCAGACCAGCAGCTTCAATCGGTTTCAACAACATGTTGTTGACTTCGTAGCGGTGACGATGGCGCTCGGTGATGGTCGGCTCGCCGTACAGCTGGCGCACCAGAGATTCATCATCCAGCTGGCACTGCTGTGCGCCCAGGCGCATGGTGCCGCCCAGATCGCTCTTCTCGGAGCGGACTTCAACGTTGCCATCTTCGTCACGCCATTCGGTAATCAGGGCCACAACCGGGTATTTACAGTCTGGCACAAATTCCGTCGAGTTGGCGTTTTCCATACCCGCTACGTTGCGCGCGAACTCAATCAGCGCAACCTGCATACCCAGGCAGATGCCCAGATAAGGAATATTGTTCTCACGCGCATAGCGCGCGGTGGCGATCTTACCTTCCACACCGCGGTAGCCGAAGCCGCCCGGGATAAGGATAGCATCTAAATCCTTGAGGATTTCGACGCCGCGCGTTTCCACATCCTGCGAATCGATCAGCTTGATGTTGACGGTCACGCGGTTTTTCAGACCACCGTGTTTCAGCGCTTCAATCACCGACTTGTAGGCATCCGGCAGTTCAATGTACTTACCGACCATACCAATGGTGACTTCGCCTGCCGGATTGGCTTCTTCATAGATTACCTGTTCCCATTCGGCCAGGTTTGCTTCCGGACAAGTTAAGCTGAATCGTTTACAAATATAATCGTCCAGCCCCTGAGATTTCAACAGGCCCGGAATTTTATAAATGGAATCGACGTCTTTCAGAGAAATCACAGCCTTTTCCGGAACGTTACAGAACAAAGCAATTTTGGCTCGTTCGTTGGCCGGAACCGCGCGGTCTGAGCGGCAGATCAGGATATCTGGCTGGATACCGATGGAGAGCAGCTCTTTCACGGAGTGCTGGGTCGGCTTGGTTTTGACTTCGCCCGCAGCGGCCATGTACGGCACCAGGGTCAGGTGCATAAACAGGGTATGCTCGCGGCCGATCTCTACCGCCATCTGACGAATGGCTTCGAGGAACGGCAGGGATTCGATATCGCCTACGGTACCGCCGATTTCCACCAGTACGACGTCATGGCCTTCGCCGCCCGCCAGTACGCGCTCTTTGATAGCGTTGGTGATGTGTGGAATAACCTGAACGGTGGCACCCAGATAGTCGCCACGGCGCTCTTTGCGCAGTACGTCGGAGTAGATACGGCCGGTGGTGAAGTTGTTGCGACGCGTCATCTTGGTACGGATGAAACGCTCATAGTGGCCCAGGTCCAGATCGGTTTCTGCGCCGTCTTCAGTAACGAACACTTCCCCATGCTGGATTGGGCTCATGGTGCCCGGATCGACGTTGATATACGGATCCAGTTTCATGATGGTCACGTTGAGACCACGGGCTTCAAGAATGGCTGCCAGGGAGGCTGCGGCAATGCCTTTACCCAGAGAGGATACGACCCCGCCGGTCACAAAAATATAGTTCGTTGTCATGCTGAACCTGAGAAGTTAGGGTAAAACGATGGAATAACCAGGACGGGAAAGTAGTATACCCGAACATGCGTGACGCCACAAACTTTCATTCTTCCCCTCCCCTTCGTTCTTCAAGTTGCACCTGTGTTGCGACTCGAACAACTCGAAGAGGCAGGCTACATGGTGTTTCAACGACATAACGGAAAGAGAAAATAGACGCTTTTGGCGAAATGTTTTTGACGTAAATCAAGCGCTTGTTATTTATAAAATCACACAAATCGCGCTTGATCACGAAAACTCGTTAGAGATCAGTTTCCTGGCGTTTTACTTCCTGCCACACTTCTTCCATGGTATCGAGGTCGATGCCGGTCATTTCCAGGCCGCGGGCGGCGACAATGCGCTCGACCTCGCGGAAGCGACGCTCAAATTTGCGGTTTGCTTTCTGCAGCGCCACCTCGGCTTTGACCCCTAAATGACGGGATAAATTCACCGTGGCAAACAGCAGATCGCCCACTTCCTCTTCCAGTTTTGCTTCATCCACCACCGCCTGCTGCGCTTCATGCATCACTTCATCAATTTCTTCATGCACCTTGTCGAGCACCGGTCCCAGCGAGGTCCAGTCGAAACCGACCGCCGAGCAGCGGCGCTGGATTTTGTGCGCGCGCATTAGCGCCGGCAGGCTATGGGGAATATCGTCCAGCGCCGAGTGCTGGGCTTTTTCCGCCCGCTCCGCGCTTTTGATCTGCTCCCAGCGCGCCAGGACTTCGCTGCTGTTTCCTGCGGTAGCATCAGCGAAAATATGGGGATGGCGACGCTCCAGCTTGTCGCTGATGGCAGCGCAGATATCGTCAAAGTTAAAGCGTCCCTCTTCCTGCGCCATTTGCGCATAGAACACCACCTGGAACAGCAGATCGCCCAGCTCACCGCGCAGGTCGTCAAAATCTTCCCGCTGGATAGCATCGAGGACCTCGTAGGTCTCCTCAAGGGTGTAAGGGGCGATAGTGGCAAAGGTCTGCTCTTTATCCCACGGGCAGCCGTTTTCCGGGTCGCGCAGGCGCTTCATAATGCCGAGCAGGCGGTCGATTTGGGTCATGTGAGGATCCTGGAAATGTAAAAAATGGTAGAAATTGATATCGGTTTGCAACTTTTGAGCCCGGGAAAAGCGTTTTTCACGTGTGACTCCAGCGTACTTTGCGCTCCCGGTAAATGTTCTGCCATATGTCTCCTGTGGTACAGGGAGCGCACAGGGGGCGGCCAGTCGCCGCCGCCCCCTGTACCCCCGGGCTCCGGCCAGCAAAATCGCCGCTGCGCGGTGCCTTCGACTTATCCCTGCAGGCTTCGGGTCGGGCCGAGGCAGCGTCCCTGCAAAACACGGCCCTCAGCCCGCATCCATGCGGGCTGCCCCTGCCTTCCAGGAACGTCTCAGCGATTTTGAGGCCGCCAACGCCGGCAGTTTCAGCAGCCATTGCCCCAGCGGTCATTCATTGACCTGGCCTGGAGAGGACTTAACCGCCGTGCAGACGGCGCGCGTCAATGACATCGGGCACCTGGTTGAGCTTACCAAGCACCCGGCCCAGCACCTGCAGGTTGTAAATCTCAATGGTCATATCGATGGTTGCCAGCTGCTGACGGGTATCGCTGCGGCTGGCGACACCCAGCACATTCACCTTCTCATTGGCGAGAATGGTGGTGATATCGCGCAGTAAACCGCTGCGATCGTTCGCCTCCACCCTGACCACCAGCGAGTAGCCCGCCGAGTAGCTTTCACCCCATACCGCATCGACGATGCGCTCCGGAGCATGCGACTGCAGTTCAGCCAGCTGATCGCAGTCGGCGCGATGCACGGAAATCCCGCGCCCCTGGGTGATAAAGCCGACGATCTCATCGCCCGGGATCGGCTGGCAGCAGCGGGCAATATGGTGCATCAGGTTGCCTACCCCTTCCACCACCACCCGGCCATTATCCTTGGTGCGGTTCTGTGGGGCGTAGGTTTTCTGCTGCAGCTGCTTCAGCGCGGCCGCATCCTGCTCAGCGGCGCTCGGTTTATTGAACTGCGCCTGCAGGAAATTGACCATCTGGTTGAGACGGATATCGCCGCCGCCAATGGCAGCCAGTAGTTCATCGAGCTCGTTGAAGTTGTAGCGCGGCAGCAGGTGTTTTTCCGCATCCTTAAGACTGATGCCCAGATGCTCCAGCTCGTCGTCGAGGATCTGCCGACCGGCGAGAATATTCTTGTCGCGGTCCTGTTTACGGAACCAGGCGTGGATCTTCGAGCGTCCGCGACTGGTGGTCACGTAGCCGAGGTTAGGGTTCAGCCAGTCGCGGCTCGGGTTCGGCTGCTTCTGGGTAATAATTTCGATCTGATCGCCCATCTGCAGCTGATAGGTGAACGGCACGATACGGCCGCCAATTTTGGCGCCGATGCAGCGATGGCCGACGTCGCTGTGAATATGGTAGGCAAAGTCGAGCGGCGTCGACCCCGCTGGCAGGTCCACCACGTCGCCTTTCGGTGTAAAGACATACACCCGATCGTCGAAAACCTGACTGCGCACTTCGTCGAGCATTTCGCCAGAGTCGGCCATCTCTTCCTGCCAGGCAATCAGCTTACGCAGCCAGGCGATGCGGTCCTCATAGCCACGGCCACCGCCGGTGCCCGCTCCCGCCCCCTCTTTGTACTTCCAGTGCGCAGCCACGCCAAGCTCAGCATCTTCATGCATCTGCCGGGTGCGAATTTGAATCTCCACCGTCTTGCCGCTCGGGCCCAGCACCACGGTATGAATAGACTGATAGCCGTTGGGTTTCGGGTTGGCCACGTAGTCATCGAATTCATCCGGCAGGTGACGATAGTGGGTATGGACGATCCCCAGCGCGGCGTAACAATCCTGCAAACGCTCGGCCACGATGCGCACCGCGCGAACGTCAAACAGCTCGTCAAACGCGAGGTGTTTTTTCTGCATTTTGCGCCAGATGCTGTAGATGTGCTTCGGCCGGCCATAGACTTCCGCCTTGACGCCTTCGGCTTTCATCTCCGAGCGCAGGTGACCGACGAACTCGTCGATGTAATGCTCACGGTCGATACGGCGTTCGTGGAGCAGTTTAGCAATGCGCTTGTATTCTGCCGGATGCAGATAACGGAAGCAGTAATCTTCCAGCTCCCACTTCAGCTGGCCGATACCTAAGCGGTTCGCCAGCGGCGCATAGATATTGGTGCACTCTTTCGCCGCCAGCACGCGTTCATCTTCCGGCGCGTCTTTGACCTCGCGCAGATGCGCGATCCGCTCAGCAAGCTTGATGACCACGCAGCGGAAATCGTCAACCATCGCCAGCAGCATGCGGCGAATGTTATCCACCTGCTCGGAAGATACCGAGTCGTTATGGGTGGCTTTTAGCTGGCGGATAGCGGCCATGTCCCGCACCCCGTGAATCAGGGTCACGACCGATTTACCCACGCTCTCCTGCATGACCTCTTCACTAACGACTTCACCGTCCGCCAGTGGGAACAACAGCGCCGCGCGCAGCGTATCGAGATCCATACTCAGGGTGGACAGAATCTCCACCATTTCGACGCCACGCCACAGCAGCAGGTCTGCCTGCGGGTGTCCTTGCGTTTTTTCGCGACAATAATCCCAGGTTTCGGCTAAGCGCTCACACGACTGCTGGCTGGAAATCCCCAGACTCGCGATCCATTTCTTCGGGTCAAATTCACCAGCTTTATTAAGATGTGCACTTCTTACCGCAACCATTGTCCTCTCCTTAAGGGACCGGCCTGCCGAAGTCGGCAAGCCTCAACTTTCTACATGTCATCCTGCAGGTCGCGTCAGCATTGACGGCCAGGGTGGCTCTTCTGCGACGTTGTGAATGACCTTATGTAAGCCTGCGCTCAAACAACACCATTGATTCCAGATGACCGGTATGCGGGAACATATCCAGCATCGCCAGGCGTTGAATCTGATATCCAGCCTGCAACAGGGTTTCGCTGTCTCGCGCCAGCGTCGCCGGGTTGCAGGAAACATACACCACCCGCCGCGGTGCCAGTTTTATAATATGCGGCATCACGCCCGGCGCGCCGGCGCGGGCCGGGTCCAGCAGCACCTTATCAAAGCCGTGCTTCGCCCAGGCCTGACGGGTGACATCCTCTTCCAGATTTTCATGGAAGAAAGTGACATTTGATAAACCATTGAGAGCGGCGTTTTCCCGCCCCTTTTCTACCAGCGCGGGCACCCCTTCCACCCCCACCACCTGGGCGGCTCGCGTCGCCAGCGGCAGGGTAAAGTTCCCCATCCCGCAGAACAGATCCAGCACCCGGTCCTCCGGCCGCAGATCCAGCCATTCCAGCGCAGTACGCACCATCTGCTGATTCACGCCGTCGTTGACCTGGATAAAATCCCGCGGACTGAACACTAAGCGTAGTCCGTCTGAGGTGTACCATGGCGCTTCGCCATGAATATGTTCCAGTATCTCGCTTTGCGGCGCGAGGTACAGAGAAAGACCGTGAGTTTGCGAAAAGCGTTCCAGTTTTTCCCTGTCGCCCGCTGGCAGCGCGGCGGTATGGCGCAGCACCATCAGCGGGCCGTTGTCCGCCTGCACCAGCTCGACGTGGCCGAGGTGGCGTAATGCGCTCAGCGCGCTTAAGCACTCACGCACGGCGGGCAGCAATGCCTCAAGCTGGGGCACCAAAACAGGGCATTGCACCACATCGACGATCGCTTTGGCGTTGGCCTGGCGAAAACCCATCTGCAATTGTTGGGTCTTTGGCTGATAATTCAAGCTTAAGCGCGCGCGACGGCGGTAGCCCCACGGCATGCCGGCGATGACCTCATCCACCTCACGCTTCATCAGCCGCGCCAGCGCGGCGCGTTTACTTTGCTGCTGAAGCGCGACGCTGGCATGCTGCTGTTGGCAGCCGCCGCAGACGCCAAAATGCGGGCAGCGCGGCGCCTGGCGCTGCGGGCTGTCGGTTAGACGGCGTTTCACCTGGGCGCGGGCGTACTGTTTTTTGTCTTCCACCAGCACCACCTCGGCCTGCTCCTGCGGCAGCAAACCGCTCACGAACAGCGCCTTCCCCTGGTGACGGGCAACGCCCTGACCAAAGGGATCGAGGTCATTGACTGTAACGGTTATGATCTGGCGCGTCGTCACACGCCGTTTTGCAGAGTAGAATTGCGCCATCGTAGAGAGTTGTCTCAATCAAATAAAACGAGCTCGTTCAGGGCGGCAGTGCCGCGAAGCGCACCGACGCGCACAGAACGATGATGTCTATATTCTCCCATAATGGAACCGCATGACCAACTACAGCCTGCGTGCTCGCATGATGATTCTGATACTGGCGCCAACCGTCCTGATTGGGCTGTTGCTCAGTATTTTCTTTGTCGCTCATCGTTATAACGACCTGCAACGCCAGCTGGAGGACGCCGGCGCCAGCATTATTGAGCCGCTGGCGGTCTCCAGCGAATATGGGATGAATTTGCAAAACCGCGAATCCATCGGCCAGCTGATCAGCGTCCTGCATCGGCGTCATTCGGAGATCGTGCGGGCCATCTCGGTATACGATTCGCATAACCGGCTGTTTGTCACCTCCAATTACCAGCTCAACCCCAGCGAACTGCAGATCCCGAAAGGCGAGGCATTTCCCCGCCATCTCAGCGTCATCCGCGACGGCGACATCATGATCCTGCGCACGCCGATCGTCTCGGAAAGCTATTCGCCCGATGAGTCCCCCGAATCTGACGCCAAAATGCCGGGCAATATGCTGGGCTACGTCGCGCTGGAGCTGGATCTGAAATCAGTCCGCCTCCAGCAGTACAAAGAGATTTTCATCTCCAGTGTGATGATGCTGTTCTGCATTGGCATCGCGCTAATCTTCGGCTGGCGCCTGATGCGCGACGTCACCGGGCCTATCCGCAATATGGTCAACACCGTCGACCGCATCCGCCGCGGACAGCTGGACAGCCGGGTCGAGGGTTTTATGCTCGGCGAACTGGATATGTTGAAAAACGGCATTAACTCGATGGCCATGTCGCTGGCGGCCTACCATGAGGAGATGCAGCACAACGTCGACCAGGCGACCTCCGATCTGCGGGAAACCCTTGAGCAGATGGAGATCCAGAACGTTGAGCTGGACCTGGCGAAAAAGCGCGCCCAGGAGGCGGCGCGCATTAAGTCTGAGTTCCTGGCCAATATGTCCCACGAACTGCGCACCCCGCTCAATGGGGTGATCGGCTTTACCCGCCTGACGCTGAAAACCGATCTCAACGCCACGCAGCGCGACCACCTGACCACCATCGAACGTTCGGCCAATAATCTGCTGGCGATCATCAATGACGTGCTCGACTTTTCCAAGCTGGAAGCCGGGAAGCTGATTCTGGAGAGTATTCCGTTCCTGCTGCGCACCTCGCTTGATGAAGTGGTCACCCTGCTGGCGCATTCCGCGCACGATAAAGGGCTGGAGCTGACGCTGAACATTAAGAACAATGTGCCGGATAACGTCATTGGCGACCCGCTCCGTCTGCAGCAGATTGTGACCAACCTCGTGGGCAATGCGATTAAATTCACCGAGCACGGCAATATCGACGTGCTGGTGGAGCAGCGGGCCATCAGCAACTCGCGGGTACAGATCGAAATTCAGATCCACGATACCGGCATCGGCATCCCCGAGCGCGACCAGTCCCGACTGTTCCAGGCCTTCCGTCAGGCCGATGCCAGCATTTCACGCCGGCACGGCGGCACCGGGCTTGGGCTGGTGATCACCCAGCGTCTGGTCAAAGAGATGGGCGGCGATATTTCGTTCCACAGTCAGCCGAACCGCGGCTCCACCTTCTGGTTCCATATCAGCCTTGATCTCAACCCGAACGCCATTCCGGATATGCTGAACACCGACGGGCTGACGGGCAAACGTCTGGCCTATGTGGAAGCCAACGCGACGGCGGCGCAATGTACGCTGGAGATGCTGGCCGCCACGCCGCTGGAGGTGATCTACAGCCCTACCTTCTCCTCGCTGGCGGAAGCGCAGTACGACATTCTGCTGGTCGGCATCCCGGTCTCAATGCGCGATTTGTCGCCGCATCGGGAAAAATTAGTCAAAGCCTGCGCGATGTCTGACAACGTGCTGCTTGCTCTGCCATGTCATGCCCAGGTCAGCGCCGAAGCCCTGAAGCGCGACGGCGTCGCTGCCTGCCTGTTGAAACCGCTCACTACCACCCGCCTGCTGCCGGCGCTGGTGGCCACCAATCATGCGCCGGCTTCCGCGCCGTTGACGCAAACCGACAGCCATAAGCTGCCGATGACCGTGATGGCCGTCGACGACAATCCGGCTAACCTGAAGCTGATTGGCGCCCTGCTGGACGACCTTGTGCAGCAGGTGATCCTCTGCGACAGCGGCCAGCAGGCCGTGGACCAGGCCAAGCGGCTGCAGATGGATCTGATCCTGATGGATATTCAGATGCCGGATATGGACGGTATCCGCGCCTGCGAGCTGATTCATCATCTGTCGCATCATCAGCAAACCCCGGTGATTGCGGTCACCGCGCACGCCCTGGAGGGCCAGCGGGAGAAGCTGTTGAGCGCCGGCATGAACGATTATCTGGCGAAGCCAATCGAAGAAGAGAAACTGCACGCTCTGCTGCTGCGCTATCAGCCCGGCCTGCTCAGCGTCGCTCCGGCGGCGCTACCGCCCGCAGAGCCGGTCATCGACCATAACCTGACGCTTGACTGGCAGCTGGCGCTGCGTCAGGCCGCCATGAAACCGGATCTGGCGCGGGAGATGCTGCAGATGCTGATCGCCTTTATGCCGGAGGTGCGTAATAAAGTGGAAGAGCAGCTGGTGGGCGAGCAGCCGGAAGGGCTGGTGGATCTGATCCACAAGCTGCACGGCAGCTGCAGCTACAGCGGCGTGCCGCGGTTGAAAAAGCTGTGCCACACCCTGGAGAGCCAGCTGCGGTCGGGTACCGCCGCCGAGGACCTGGAGCCGGAGCTGCTCGAGCTGTTAGACGAGATGGATAATGTGGCCCGCGAAGCGTGCCGGATGGGCGTGTAAACCCCGGATAGCGGCGCTACGCGCCTCATCCAGGCTACGCCCTACGGTCCGGTATTCGGTTGGTAGCCCCGGTAAGCGTAAGCGCCACCGGGGACGGTTCCCGGATCGCAGTGTTACGGTCCAGTACCCGATTGGTAGCCCCGGTAAGCGTAAGCGCCACCGGGGATGGTTCCCGGATCGCGGTGCTACGCACCTTATCCGGGCTACAAATACCACTGCGCCAACCGGGTTACCGCTTATCGCCCATCTGCAAAACCGCGGCGACGTTACGCGCCGTCATCCGCAGGTTGGCGGCGGCATTGGCCAGCGCTTCATCCAGGGTACAGATGGTATATAACACGCTGAATACCGCATCCAGCCCGTGCTGATGCACCACCCCGACATCGGCGGTAAGGCTGCCGGCAATCCCAATCACCGGGACGTTAAAACGCTTCGCCACCTTAGCTACCCCCACCGGCACCTTGCCGTGGATCGTCTGGCTATCGATACGCCCTTCGCCGGTGATCACTAAATCGGCATCCGCCACCCGCGTCGCCAGCTGCAGCGCATCGGTGACGATCTCAATGCCCGGGCGCAGCGTTGCGCCACAAAACGCATACAGCGCCGCCCCCATGCCGCCCGCCGCGCCACCGCCTTCCAGGCTCAGCACATCGATATCTAAATCACGGGCGATTATCCGGGCATAGTGCAGCAGGCCGCTGTCGAGGCGGTCGATCATCTGCGTCGTCGCCCCTTTTTGCGGGCCAAACACCGCGCTGGCCCCCTGCGGGCCGGTTAGCGGGTTGGTGACGTCGCAGGCAACCTCAATCCGGCAATCTGCCAGCCGCGGATCGAGTTCGCTAAGGTCGATACGCGCCAGCGTCTCCAGCGCGCCGCCCCCGGAGGCGATTTGCTGGCCGTCGGCGGTCAACAGTTTCGCCCCCAGCGCCTGCGCCATCCCGGCGCCGCCGTCATTGGTCGCACTGCCGCCAATGCCAATAATGATCTGTCGCACGCCGGCGTCCAGCGCGTGGCGGATCAGCTCCCCGGTCCCCCAGGAGGTGGTTAGCAGCGGATTACGCTGCGCCGGCGGGACGCTCTCCAGCCCGCTGGCTGCCGCCATTTCGATAAAGGCGCACTGGCGATCGCCGGACAGCCCATAAAATGCCTCAACCGGTTCACCCAGCGGCCCGGTGACCGTCAGCGGAACCTGATGCCCGCCAGTCGCCGCCACCATGGCTTCCACCGTCCCTTCACCACCGTCGGCAACCGGCAGCTTGACGTACTCCGCGTCAGGATAAATCTCGCGAAAGCCTTGCTCTATCGCCGTGGCCACTTCCAGCGCGCTCAGACTCTCCTTCCAGGAATCCGGTGCGATCACTATTTTCATGTGCTGTCCTTACTCTGAGCCAACCCCTGGCGCTGTCGCGCAATGCCGGCCCCCGCAGAGGCCGGCGGCCATTTAGCGCACCATGCATGGACGCTTGTTGTCAAAGGTCCAGCCCGGGATCAGATACTGCATCGCCATCGCATCGTCGCGGGCGCCAAGACCATGTTTCTTATATAGCTCATTTGCCTGCATCACGCGGTCCATATCCAGCTCAACCCCCAGGCCCGGGGTACTCGGTACCTGCACCATACCGCCTTTGATTTCAAAAGGTTGTTTGGTCAGACGCTGGTTGCCCTCCTGCCAAATCCAGTGGGTATCAATCGCGGTGATTTTGCCCGGCGCCGCTGCCGCGACATGGGTGAACATCGCCAGCGACACGTCGAAGTGGTTATTGGAGTGCGATCCCCAGGTCAGGCCGAACTCATGGCACATCTGCGCCACACGCACCGACCCCTGCATGGTCCAGAAGTGCGGGTCCGCCAGCGGGATATCCACCGACTGCAGGGACAAGGTATGGCCCATCTGTCGCCAGTCGGTGGCGATCATATTGGTCGCGGTCGGCAGGCCCGTCGCGCGGCGGAACTCGGCCATCACTTCGCGGCCAGAGAAACCTTGTTCGGCGCCGCATGGGTCTTCCGCATAGGCCAGCACGCCCTTCAGCTGTTTACCAATCTGGATGGCTTCCTCCAGCAGCCAGGCGCCGTTCGGGTCGAGAGTGACGCGGGCATTCGGGAAGCGTTTCGCCAGGGCGCTGATCGCCTCAGCTTCTTCAAAACCGGCCAGCACGCCGCCCTTCAGCTTAAAGTCGTTGAAGCCATATTTTTCATACGCCGCTTCCGCCAGGCGGACCACCGCATCCGGCGTCATCGCCTCTTCATGGCGCAGGCGATACCATTCGCACTGCTCATCCGGCTGGCTCTGATAGGCCAGCGGCGTGGCGTGGCGGTTGCCGACAAAAAACAGATAGCCCAGCATTTCGACTTCGCTGCGCTGCTGGCCATCGCCAAGCAGAGAAGCGACATTGACGCCAAGGTGCTGGCCCAGCAGGTCCAGCAGCGCCGCTTCAATCCCGGTTACCACGTGAATGGTGGTACGCAGGTCGAAGGTCTGCAGGCCGCGGCCCCCGGCGTCGCGGTCGGCAAACTGATTGCGCACCGCGCCCAGCACATTCTTGTACTCGCCCAGCGTTTTGCCTACCACCAGCGGCGCGGCATCTTCCAGGGTCTGGCGGATTTTTTCGCCGCCGGGGATTTCGCCGACGCCGGTATGCCCGGCGTTATCTTTGATAATCACAATATTGCGGGTGAAGTACGGGGCGTGCGCGCCGCTCAGGTTCATCAGCATGCTGTCATGGCCGGCAACCGGGATCACCTGCATGGTCGTAACAACGGGCGTTGAAGTGAAAGTCGTCATAGCATCATCCTTTTTAATTAGTGGCGGCCGAAAACGGGACGTTTGCGGTCGAATGTCCAGCCGGGGATCAGGTACTGCATCGGGCCTGCGTCGTTGCGCGCGCCGCCCGGCAGCGCTTTATAGGCCTCATGGGCTTTGCGCACCTGCTCCCAGTCAAGTTCCACGCCGAGTCCCGGCGCGTCTGGCACGGCAATCTTGCCGTGAATAATCTGCAGCGGATTTTTGGTCAGGCGCGCGTCGCCCTCCTGCCAGATCCAGTGGGTGTCAATGGCGGTGGGGTTGCCCGGCGCGGCGGCGCCGACGTGGGTAAACATCGCCAGGGAAATATCAAAGTGGTTGTTGGAATGGCAGCCCCAGGTGAGCCCCCAGTCGTCACACAGTTGCGCCACCCGTACCGCGCCGGAGAGCGTCCAGAAATGCGGGTCCGCCAGCGGGATGTCGACGGCATTGAGCATCACCGCATGGCCCATTTCACGCCAGTTGGTGGCGATCATATTGGTGGCGACCGGCAGCCCGGTGGCACGACGGAACTCGGCCATCACCTCCCGGCCGGAGAAACCTTGCTCGGCACCGCACGGATCTTCGGCATAAGTCAGGACATCCTGCAGCCCTTTGCACAGCGCGATGGCCTCATCCAGCAGCCAGGCGCCGTTCGGGTCGACGGTGATGCGCGCCTCCGGAAAACGCTTTTTCAGCGCCCGCGCGGTGTCGATCTCCTGCTCGCCGGGCAGCACGCCGCCCTTCAGCTTAAAGTCTTTGAAACCGTAGCGATCCTGGGCGGCTTCCGCCAGACGCACTACCGCCTCGCTGCTCAACGCCTGCTGATGGCGCAGGCGGTACCATTCATGATCGCCCGGCGTATGGTCCAGATAGCCAAGGTCGGTTTTCTGCCGATCGCCAATATAGAACAGGTAGCCCAGCACGGTGACGGCATCACGCTGCTTACCCGGCCCCAGCAGCTCGCAGACCGGCACCTTCAGCACCTGGCCGAGCAGGTCGAGCAGCGCCGCTTCCAGCGCCGCCACCGCGTTAACCTTCAGTTCGAAGGTCCACGCCCCTTTGCCGAAGGTATCGAAATCCGCCGCCTGATTGCCTTTGTGCACCTGCTGCACTACGCGATTGAGTCGGGCGACCTCCTGGCCCACCACCTGCGGGATCGCCGCCAGCAGCGTCTGGTAGATGACCTCCCCGCCGGGCGCTTCGCCAACGCCGGTGTGGCCGGCGTTATCGGTCAATACCACGATATTGCGGGTAAACCAGGCGTTGTGCGCCCCGCCGATGTTCAGCAGCATGCTGTCGTGCCCGGCCACCGGAATGACCTTCATCTCTGTGATAATCGGGCTGGATTGGGTAGTCATGATGAGCGCCCCACCACAGGTTTCAGTTCGATGCGTTTGATATCGCCCACCAGCACCAGGTAGCTCAGCACCGCCACCAGGGCATGGATGCCGACGTAGATCAGCGCGCCGTTGAACGAGCCGGTGGTGCCAACGATATAGCCGATGGCGATGGGAGTGACGATACCGGAGATATTGCCGAACATGTTGAACAGGCCGCCGGAGAGACCGCTAATTTCTTTCGGCGCGGTATCCGCCATCACCGCCCAGCCGAGCGCCCCGATCCCTTTGCCGAAGAAGGCCATTGCCATAAAGCCGATCACCATCCACTCCACGTTGACATAGTTACACATCAGCATGGTCATGGAGAGCAGCATCCCCAGCACGATCGGCGTTTTGCGCGCGATATTCAGCGAGCCGGTGCGGCGCATTAACCAGTCGGAAATCACCCCGCCCAGCACCCCGCCGACAAAGCCGCACACCGCCGGAACGGAGGCGACAAAGCCGGCTTTGAGGATCGACATGCCGCGCGCCTGCACCAGATAAACCGGGAACCAGGTGATAAAGAAGTAGGTTAAGGCGTTGATGCAATACTGACCGATATAGATGCCGATCATCATCCGCGATCCGATCAGCTGTCTGATCTGTCCCATTTTGACGCTAAACGGCACTTTCTGCGCGCTGCTCTTCTGATCCATGTTGATCAGCGCCCCGCCTTCGGCGATATAGTCCAGCTCTTTCTGGTTCACGCCCGGATGGTTGTTCGGATCGTGGATCACTTTCAGCCACACAAAGCTGATCACAATCCCCAGGCCGCCCATAAAGAAGAACACGTGCGACCAACCCACCTCATGCGTCAGCCAGCCCATGATCGGCGCGAAGATAACGGTGGCAAAGTACTGGGCGGAGTTAAAAATCGATACCGCCGTCCCCCTCTCCTGCGCCGGGAACCAGGCGGCGACGATACGGCTGTTGCCCGGGAATGACGGCGACTCGGCAAGGCCGACGAGGAAACGCAGAGTGAACAGCGCGATGATAATGCCAAAGCCGCTGAAGATATCGACGAAGCCCTGCAGCAGGGTAAACATCGACCAGATGAAGATCGACCAGAAATAGACGCGCTTCGAACCGAAGCGGTCAAGCAGCCAGCCGCCCGGGATCTGGCCGATGACATACGCCCATGAGAAGGCGGAGAACACATACCCCATGCCAACAGGATCGAGGCCGATATCTTTGGCCATTTCTGAACCGGCGATCGACAGCGTCGCCCGGTCACCATAGTTAAAAGAAGTGACGATAAACAGCATCACCACTATCCAGTAGCGGGCGTTGGTGCGCTTTTCAGCCGCCGTCGCCGCCTGACTTAATGAACTCATTGTTGTACTCCTGAATCATAGCGTTTAGCTACGTTCATTCTGAACAGCACAACCTGTAGGGTAATCAGAATGACGTGGTCGTGTTTTGATAGTTGTCGTTATATCTGGCACTGCATTTATCACTGGCTGGAGCAGTATATGAAGAGGCACACCGCGGCTCACCGTGCATCTACACAGCTTTTACGCCGCTATTGCAGGTGGTTTGTGGCGGATGCCTGAAAGAATGGGGGGAAGTTCACGGAAATGAAAAACCAGCGCCGCTGGAGCCGCAAAGCACAGCAAAAAGGGCCGGAGTGTGAAATACCTCACTTGACCCGGTGAAACTGGCTGGCTTAAGCCATGATATTGCTAAGGATATTGTGGCGTTTGCCTAAAGGCGTGGCGCCAGGAACGCGCTACCATTTTGACGTCCGCGTATCTGGCCGCGACGTATTGAAAGAGCGCCCTCTGCGTAGGGAGAGGGCAGCGCTTTTATTCGAGCAGGGTGGCCCACTGCTCAACCCACGGATTGGAGACGCTCTCCGGCTCCGGGTCTTCGCTAGCGTCAATCTTCAGCATCTCGCCGATGCGCTTCGCGCCCTGCTCCTGCAGTAGCTGGTCGAACTTCAGCCCGCCGCCGCAAAAGTTAGCATAGGTGCTGTCGCCGAGCGCGATAATGCCGTAGCGCAGATGGGGCTGATACATATCTTTCATCCCCTCATACAGCGGAACAATGCTGTCCGGCAGATCGCCCTGCCCGGTGGTGGAGGTGACCACCAGCACATATTTACCCGTATAGGATTCCCAGTCGTTGACCTGCGGATCCTCGTACACGGTTGCCTTGTGTCCCAGTCCGCTGAGGATCGCTTCCGCTTCTTCCGCGACCAGCAGCGAGTTGCCGTACATGGTGCCGACAAAAATTCCGACTTCCGCCATGCTATTATCTCCCTGGATTGACCTTATTCCCTTCATCCTGACCGCAGTCGTCGGCAAACTCAACCCTTTCATTTAGCGGGAGAAGCCCGCGCCAGCCAAACTGCGACAGGGCGCGCATCCAGACCTCGTCAAAACCAGCGCGCAGGGTCAGAGGCTCGCCGGTAAACGGATGGGTTAACGACAGCTCGCTGGCGTGCAGCATCAGGCGGTGACAGCCGAAATGTTCTGCGGCGCTGCGGTTTTGCCGCAGATCGCCGTGCTTGCTGTCGCCAAGGATCGGATGACGCAGATGAGCAAGATGGCGGCGCAGCTGGTGCTTGCGGCCGGTTTTCGGCTCCAGTTCCACCAGCCCGTAGCGCGTGGTGGGATAACGCCCGGTTGCCACCGGCATCTCCACCGTCGCCAGGCCGCGGTAGTGGGTCACCGCCGGCTGCGGATCTTTGTCCTCACGAGCAAATTTATCGGCGATTTTATCCAGCTCTTCCACCAGCGGGTAATCCAGCAGCGCTTCGTCCATCAGCCAGCCGCGGACGATCGCATGGTAGCGCTTCTGGATCTGATGCTGTTCAAATTGCTGCGCCAGCAGGCGGCCCGCCTCGCTCGACAGCCCCATCAGCAGGACGCCGGAGGTGGGCCGGTCGAGACGATGAGCGGTAAAAACGTGCTGGCCAATCTGGTCGCGCACGGTCTGCATCACCACCACTTTCTCGTCGCGATCGAGCCAGCTGCGATGCACCAGCCAGCCCGAGGGTTTATTGACCGCCACCAGCCAGTCGTCCTGGTAGATAATCTCCAGCATCAGGCCTGCTCACCGGCAAACAGCGCGTCTAACAGCAGAAGTTCCGCCAGCATGGATTCGCGGACCGGGTGGGCCTGATCCAGAGCCATCTCGTAATAAGGCGCAACGGCAAAATTTTGCGGCAGCGGCTGACCGCTCTCCAGCAGCTGGTGCATACGCGGGATCAGGACCCACTGCAGCCACTCCAGCGGCTCCAGGGTATCCAGGCAAAACGGCTTATCGCTGGCGAAGGCGCTGCTGTCCGGCGCCGTCGCCTGCCAGTGCTCTGTTTCGCGCAGCAGGGCTTCAATGGCGCGCAGGCGATCGCGCACGCTATCGTGAAGAGTCATGGGGAAACCTCGATGAGTTAAAAACCGGGCGCAGGATAGCAAATCCGCAGAAGAAATAAAAAAAGGGAGCACTGTATAAACAGTGCTCCCGGTTCGTTTTGCAGCATTCCCGCTACATTAGTGCTCCCTGCTCGTCCTTGAAAACTTTTCCTGAGGTCTCCTGACCAATGTTCATCCATAAACTCGCGCATCCTGCTTTCACACCACCCCGATGCGAAATGACTTATCCTTAAGTTTGTCCCGATCTTCCTGATCCACCGTTCATCCTGAGCGGCTCTCGTTCTCCATCCTGGAGGTGTCCATTACGCGTTCCTGCGTTATCCTTGCTTCATCCTGAAGCCTGTCCTTGCAACGCCATCCTGGCGGGTCCTGCAGAAGCGCCATCATCCTGATGTTCGCTTCATTTCGCGACTTCCTGTCGACAGACATAGGATCACTGATTCTGCCTCGTCTTACAACCCTTCTTGAGACAATCTCTTAAGATTAGTCCCCACTCAAAAGGACGAAAAAATTAAGATCTGATTTGATACCAATGACTTATAAAAAAAAGAAGGGATTAAATTTGCCTTAAATGATGACGATCTCTTACAGGTTTTGTAAGAGATCTCTCACAAACGACCAAGTAGACTGGATTACAGAACCGGCTCAAGGTGGCTGAGGAAACTCGCAAGCGAGGGGGAAAGCGTGATGCGTTTGGCGGTGCCGAGGGTCTCTTTGATCACCTCGCCGCTGAGATTACAGACGGAAATCACATCCCGTTCACTCTCGAGGGTGGCGATAAACAGCGTCGGCGCCAGCTTCAAGCGCTTCTGTACCACCAGGTGCCCGATTAAGTTTTCCTGCACCCGCTGGAAATCCTCTTCACTCCAGGTCTGCAGCAGCGTCAGCGTTTCGTCGGCAAACCGGCCGGTCATGTCGCCGGCAAACTGAGTGGTATAATAAGAATGAAGCGGCTGTTGTACCACAATATCCAGGGCGCGTTCAACCGCGCTGATATTTTGCGCCAGCGAAAACGGCTGCGGCTGCCAGAATACGGCCTCGCCCTGGGTATCAACGACGCAAGGCGACGGAACGCCGTAAAGCTCTTCACTGCGCGGCAGGCTGTTGCGCTGTTGCTGCCAGGCGGCGCAGTAACGTTGGGTAAAAGCGCGCAGCGCTTCTGCGGTCTGATGGTCCACCGGTTTCTCTCTTCACGTTAGACAGGATACACTGGAGAGATAGTGTACCCGCTTTACTATGGTGAAACATGTCTTCTTACGATAATCATCAGGCGCTGGCCGGCCTGACGCTCGGTAAATCAACCGATTACCGCGATACTTATGACGCCTCGCTGCTGCAGGGCGTCCCGCGCAGCCTTAACCGCGATCCGCTGGGCCTGCATGCCGATAACCTGCCGTTCCACGGCGCCGATATCTGGACGCTGTACGAACTCTCCTGGCTGAACGGCAAAGGCCTGCCGCAGGTGGCCGTCGGCCACGTCGAACTCCCCGACACCAGCGTCAATCTGGTGGAGTCAAAAAGCTTTAAGCTCTATCTCAACAGCTTTAACCAGACGCGTTTCGCCAGCTGGCAGGACGTTGCAGAGACGCTGACCCGCGATCTGAGCGCCTGCGCGCAGGGCGAGGTCAAGGTGGCGCTGTATCGGCTGGATGAACTGGAAGGCCAGCCGATTGCCCACCTGCACGGCGCCTGCATCGACGATCAGGATATCGAGATCGATAACTATCAGTTCAGCACCGACTATCTGCAGGGCGCCGCCAGCGGCAAAATCGTGGAAGAGACGCTGGTCAGCCATCTGCTGAAATCCAACTGCCTGATCACCCACCAGCCGGACTGGGGCTCGGTACAGATCCAGTATCGGGGGGCGAAAATCGACCGCGAGCAGCTCCTGCGCTATCTGGTCTCATTCCGCCATCATAACGAATTCCATGAGCAGTGCGTCGAGCGCATCTTTAACGATATTCTCCGTTTCTGCCAGCCGGAATCGCTTTCCGTTTACGCCCGCTATACGCGACGCGGCGGTCTGGATATCAACCCCTGGCGCAGCAACGGCGACTTTTCCCCCGCCACTGGCCGCCTCGCCCGACAATAATAAATAATTTCACAATATGCGTGCGTTTAGGCGCGCGCAAGGTTGTGGAAACGCCGCTCGCAGGGCTATTGTAATCACAGGAAGACCATAAGCGTCCTGTAAGGAGTTCACTTGATTACACATGTTAGCCCGCTTGGTTCAATGGATATGCTGTCGCAGCTGGAAGTGGATATGCTTAAGCGCACCGCCAGCAGTGACCTGTATCAACTCTTTCGCAACTGCTCGCTTGCTGTGCTCAACTCGGGGAGCCTGACCGATAACAGCAAGGAGCTGCTCTCCCGTTTTGAAAACTTCGATATTAACGTGCTGCGTCGCGAACGTGGCGTGAAGCTGGAACTGATCAACCCGCCGGAAGAGGCTTTCGTTGACGGGCGTATTATCCGTTCCCTGCAGGCCAACCTGTTCGCCGTGCTGCGCGATATCCTGTTCGTTTACGGCCAGATCCACAATACCGTTCGCTTCCCGAACCTCGATCTGGAAAGTTCGGTCCATATCACCAACCTGGTGTTTTCGATCCTGCGCAACGCCCGCGCGCTGCACGTCGGCGAAGCACCGAACATGATCGTCTGCTGGGGCGGTCACTCCATTAATGAAAACGAATATCTCTACGCCCGCCGCGTCGGTACGCAGTTGGGACTGCGCGAACTGAACATCTGCACCGGCTGCGGGCCTGGCGCAATGGAGGCCCCGATGAAAGGCGCCGCCGTCGGCCACGCGCAGCAGCGCTACAAAGACAGCCGCTTTATCGGCATGACCGAACCGTCCATCATTGCCGCAGAACCGCCGAACCCGCTGGTCAACGAACTGATCATCATGCCGGATATCGAAAAGCGTCTGGAAGCCTTCGTGCGCATCGCCCACGGGATCATTATCTTCCCGGGCGGCGTCGGCACTGCCGAAGAGCTGCTCTATCTGCTGGGTATTCTGATGCATCCGGAGAACAAAGCGCAGGTGCTGCCGCTGATCCTCACCGGACCGAAAGAGAGCGCCGACTACTTCCGCGTGCTGGACGAGTTTATCACCCATACTCTGGGCGAGTCCGCCCGTCGTCACTATCGGATCATCATCGACGATCCGGCGGAAGTGGCGCGGCAGATGAAAAAAGCGATGCCGCTGGTGAAAGAGAGCCGTCGCGAGACCGATGACGCCTACAGCTTCAACTGGTCGATTCGCATCTCGCCGGACCTGCAGATGCCGTTTGATCCGACCCATGAAAACATGGCCAATCTCAAGCTCTCCCCGGACCAACCGGTGGAAGTGCTGGCCGCCGACCTGCGTCGCGCCTTCTCCGGGATTGTCGCGGGTAACGTCAAAGAGGTGGGCATCCAGGCCATTGAGCAGTACGGTCCTTACAAGCTGCATGGCGATCCGGAGATGATGCGCCGGATGGACGATCTGCTGCAGGGCTTCGTCGCCCAGCATCGTATGAAACTGCCGGGCGGCACCGCCTATATTCCTTGCTACGAAATCATCGCCTGATTTCTCACTCTCCCGCCGGGGTATCTTCTGCAGCCTGCCCCCGGCGGGCTCTCTTCCTCTGACTTCCAGAACGCGCTAAAAACCTTTCTGTTATTATTCAGTCACCTGAATCATTTCTACATAGCCAATCGTTTGCGTTGGTAAAAACTGCGACAATTATCACTGCAAAAAATGGTTTTAAGCGCAAAAACGTCGACTACATCTCTTTTTTACAGTAAATCCCTCGTTATTACGCCGCTCCGCTTTTATCTCATATGCTGCAAATGGTAGCCTGCGCGCCACAAATCGCTGGCTGATCACCAGAAACAGGCTGTTGGACTAAAAATACGCACATTGAAAGTGGATTATTGCATTTGAGATCGCGATCACTGATGCATAAACCATATAAATGTATCTTTCCGGCCCAATTATTACGGAGAAAATTTCTAAAAAAACCGTAATTAAACGAATTTCATGTTACGCAATTGTATTTGTTCATTAGATTTTGTTGATTCCTCCAGGAGATACAGATGGAAACCACTCAAACCAGCACCATCGTTTCGGGCGAAACCCGCAGCGGATGGCGTAAAACCGACACCATGTGGATGCTGGGCCTGTACGGTACAGCGATCGGCGCGGGCGTCTTGTTCCTGCCGATCAACGCCGGCGTCGGCGGCATGATCCCCCTGATTATCATGGCGATTCTGGCCTTCCCGATGACCTTCTTCGCTCACCGCGGTATGACTCGCTTCGTCCTCTCCGGGAAAAACCCGGGCGAAGACATCACCGAAGTGGTGGAAGAACACTTCGGCGTAGGCGCAGGGAAGCTGATTACCCTGCTCTACTTCTTCGCTATCTACCCGATCCTGCTGGTGTACAGCGTGGCGATCACTAACACCGTCGAAACCTTCATGTCGCACCAGCTGCACATGACGCCGCCGCCGCGCGCCATTCTGTCGCTGATCCTGATCGTCGGCATGATGACCATCGTGCGTTTCGGTGAGCAGATGATTGTGAAAGCGATGAGCATCCTGGTGTTCCCGTTCGTTATCGCCCTGATGATTCTGGCGCTGTACCTGATCCCGCAGTGGAACGGCGCGGCGCTGGAGACGCTCTCCCTGAGCAGCGCCTCCGCAACCGGCAATGGCCTGCTGATGACCCTGTGGCTGGCGATCCCGGTGATGGTCTTCTCCTTCAACCACTCGCCGATCATCTCCTCCTTCGCGGTGGCCAAGCGTGAAGAGTACGGCGCAGGCGCCGAGAAGAAATGCTCCAGCATCCTGGCACGCGCTCACATTATGATGGTGCTGACCGTGATGTTCTTCGTATTCAGCTGCGTCCTGAGCCTCTCTCCGGCGGACCTGGCGGCGGCGAAAGAGCAGAACATCTCGATTCTGTCTTACCTGGCAAACCACTTTAACGCGCCGGTTATCGCCTGGATGGCACCGATCATCGCGATGATCGCCATCACCAAATCCTTCCTCGGCCACTATCTGGGCGCCCGCGAAGGCTTTAACGGCATGGTGATTAAATCCCTGCGCAGTAAAGGCAAATCTATCGAAGTCAACAAACTGAACAAGCTGACCGCGCTGTTCATGCTGGTGACCACCTGGATTGTGGCGACGCTGAACCCGAGCATCCTCGGGATGATCGAGACCCTTGGCGGCCCGATTATCGCGATGATCCTGTTCCTGATGCCGATGTACGCGATTCAGAAAGTGCCGGCGATGCGTAAATACAGCGGCCATATCAGCAACGTCTTCGTGGTGATTATGGGTCTGATTGCCATCTCCGCGATCTTCTACTCGCTGTTCAGCTAATTCAGTCAATACCTCCCCCCGCGCCGCTTAACGGCGGCGCGCTTTCCGACAGCACGGGAATACATATGATCAGCGTATTCGATATCTTTAAAATCGGCATTGGCCCTTCCAGCTCCCATACCGTTGGACCGATGAAAGCGGGCAAACAATTCACTGACGATCTGATCGCACGCGGCCTGCTGGCCGACGTCAGCAAAGTCGTCGTCGACGTCTATGGCTCCCTCTCCCTGACCGGTAAAGGCCACCATACCGACATCGCGATTATCATGGGACTCGCCGGCAACCTGCCGGACACCGTCGACATCGACGCCATTCCGGGCTTTATTCAGGACGTTAACACCCATGGCCGCCTGATGCTGGCCAACGGTCAGCACGAAGTGGACTTCCCGGTCGATCAGTGCATGAATTTCCATGCCGACAACCTGTCGCTGCATGAGAACGGCATGCGCATTACCGCCCTGGCCGGTGACAAGGTGATCTACAGCCAGACGTATTACTCTATCGGCGGCGGCTTTATCGTCGACGAAGCGCACTTCGGCCAGATCGCCGATGCGCCGGTTGCGGTTCCTTACCCTTATAAAAACGCCGCCGACCTGCAGCGTCACTGCCGTGAAACCGGGCTGTCGCTCTCTGGGCTGATGATGCAGAACGAACTGGCGCTGCACAGCAAAGAAGCGCTGGAGCAACACTTTGCCGCGGTATGGGAAGTGATGAGCGCCGGTATCGAACGCGGCATCACCACCGAAGGCGTTCTGCCGGGCGAACTGCGCGTGCCGCGCCGGGCCGCCGCGCTGCGCCGCATGCTGGTGAGTCAGGACACCACCAACAGCGATCCGATGGCGGTGGTCGACTGGATCAATATGTTCGCCCTGGCGGTGAACGAAGAGAACGCCGCCGGTGGCCGGGTCGTTACCGCGCCAACCAACGGCGCCTGCGGTATCGTGCCGGCGGTGCTGGCCTACTATGACAAGTTTATCCGCAAGGTGAACAGCAACTCTCTGGCCCGCTATATGCTGGTCGCCAGCGCGATTGGTTCGCTGTATAAGATGAACGCGTCAATCTCCGGCGCCGAAGTCGGCTGTCAGGGTGAAGTGGGCGTCGCCTGCTCGATGGCGGCGGCCGGTCTGGCGGAACTGCTGGGCGGTAGCCCGGGTCAGGTGTGCATCGCGGCAGAGATCGCCATGGAGCATAACCTCGGCCTGACCTGCGACCCGGTTGCCGGCCAGGTGCAGGTACCGTGCATCGAACGCAACGCTATCGCCGCCGTGAAAGCGGTCAACGCCGCGCGAATGGCGCTGCGCCGGACCAGCGAGCCGCGCGTCTGCCTCGATAAAGTGATCGAGACCATGTACGAAACCGGTAAAGACATGAACGCCAAGTACCGGGAAACCTCTCGCGGTGGCCTGGCGATGAAGATCGTCGCCTGCGATTAATCCTCAGACCCGGCACGCGTCGGCGTGTCGGGTCATCGTCCTGAACAACTCTTTTTGTTATATCAATAAAATTTTAGTTATTTAATGGTTATAAGCGCTGTTTGTTACCTTACGCAAAACCGCTAAGGAGAACAGACAATGTCCAACCGATTCCGCCCCGCCTGGCTGCTGGTCCTCGCCGCCCTCTCTACCTCCGCGCTGGCCAAAGCGCCGGAAACCGTCAACATCGGCTATCAAAAGGCGAATATCTTCGCGCTGCTGAAGTATCGCGGCACGCTGGATGAGAGCCTGAAAAAACAGGGTATTGCCGTACGCTGGGTCGAATTCCCCGCCGGACCGCAAATGCTGGAGGGGCTGAACGTCGGTAGTATCGATCTGGCCGCGACCGGCGATGCGCCTCCGGCCTTTGCCCAGGCGGCGCAAGCCGATCTGGTCTACCTTGCCCATTCCCCCGCTAACCCGAAAACGGAAGCGATTGTGGTGCCTGAACAGTCGGCAATCCACAGCGTGGCCGACCTGAAGGGCAAGCGCGTGGGGTTGAACAAGGGGTCTGACGTCAACTACCTGCTGGTTGCCGCACTGGAAAAAGCGGGCCTCAGCTATAAAGACATCACCCCGGTCTATCTGCCGCCGGCGGATGCCCGCGCCGCTTTCCAGCGCGGGGCGATTGATGCGTGGGTGATCTGGGATCCGTTCCTCGCAGAAGTGGAAACCAACGCGAAAGCCCGACAGATCCGCAATGCCGAGGGGCTGGTGCCGCACTACACCTTCTATCTCGCCAGCCGCAAGTTTGCAGATACCTACCCGGAGACAGCAAAGCAGGTGGTGGATGAACTGGGTAAACTCAGCGCGTGGGCGAACAGCCATCAGGACGAGGCCGCCGGGCTGCTGTCGACCTCAACCGGACTGGATAAAGCCATCTGGCTGAAGACCCTGGCCCGCCTGCCCTACGGTGCCGAACGCATGACCCCGGCGGTGTATAACGAACAGCAGGCGCTGGCGGATACCTTTACGCGCATCGGCCTGCTGCCGGTGAAAGTCGACGTGCGCAGCGCCACCTGGTCGCTGGATAAACCTTGATTTTCCTGACGACGGGAAGCACTGCGCCTCCCGTCGCCGACAGGCTTACCCCGCCGTTTTCTCACCATTGCCTATCTGCCAGATAAAGGTGGGCGCTTCACCGTTCACCAGCCAGTTACCGATATTACGTGCCTTATAAATCACCGGATTATGCGAGGCGACCGTCCGCGCATTGCGCCAGTGGCGATCCAGCGCCAGGCGAGTTCGCGTATCCGACGCCCCGAGGGCATTAAACAGCTCCGTCGCCGCCCGCGGGATCCAGTCGCTGGCGATCACCTGCGCCTGCGCCGCTTCCACTTCCGCCAGCTGGTTACGCCGGGCAATCAATGCTTCGTCGTCGCTGACGTGCGCCACATAGGCCTGCTGCAGCGATTCCGCGGCCTGCAGGACCGCGGCCCGGGTCGCCCATGCCCAGCTGCTGATCTGCCCAACGACCTGCAGAACCTGAGCGTCATCGCGCGGCACGGCGGCGTTGCCGTGGCTGTACATCCGGGAGCGATGTTTGACGCCCTGCGCGGCATCCCGCTCAACCGCCAGGCCAATGCCCGCGAGGGTCGCCAGCAGCACATGCTGGTAGAAGGCGGTCTGATAGCGAAAGCGCTGGGCAAAATCATAGACATGTTCGGTTTCCACCCGAGCGCCGGTAAAGCGGGTGGTCCCGCTGCCGGTCAGCCGCTGGCCAAAGCCATCCCAGTCATCTTCCCGCGCCACGCCGGTCTGCTGGGTGCTGACCAGGGCTATCACATCGCCGGCGGTATCACTGCGCCGGGCAAACACATCGATCCAGTCGGCGTACAGCGCGCCGGTGCTGTAAAATTTCTCGCCGTCGAGTCGCCAGCCGCCCTCTGTCGGCGTCACTCTGGTGTTCACCTCTCCCAGCTTAACCGCGCCGATCTCCGTCCAGCCGCTGCCCACCAGCTCACCGTCGAGGAAGCGACGAAACCAGCGGTCGCGCCCGGCGGAATCCGGCTGATTCAGCTGATCTTCCACAAAGGCAAAGTGCGCGCGCAGGGCCTGCGGCAGGTTAGAGTCCGCTTGCGCCAGCTCGATCAGCAGCGCGCTGAGCTGCGGCAGCGAAGCGCCCCAGCCGCCCTTCTCGCGCGGGATACGCAGCGTGCCGAAGCCCGCTTCTTTCAGCCAGCGGATCGGCTCATCGGGCAGAATGCGCTGCTGTTCGCGCTCCGCAGCGCCCTGGGCGATACGGGTGAATATCGGGCGGAAGGCGGCCGCCAGCGCGTCATAATCGGTGCCAGTGGAGAGCAGGGTCATTGTCAGTTCCTTATTCATGGAGTGCGTCGATATCTTCTCGCGTCGGTTCATGACGGACCGCCAGCAGGAAGAAAATGGGAATAATGGCGGCAAGCGAGACCACCCAGAACATCTGCGTGCCGAGGGAGGCCTGCAGCAGCGGCAGAATAAACAACGCCAGCGCGCTGCCGATCCCGGAGAGTGCCCGGCTGAAACCGACCCCGGTGGCGCGAATGGCAGTAGGATAGGAGAGCGCCGGGTAGATCATCAGCTGCGCCCCCGGGCCAAACCCTTCGGCGAACAGCCACAGCCCCAGCATCGCGATAGCCAGCACGATACCTGCCGTCGCGTGCGGTTGCCCCACCAGCGCCAGCACAATCAGCGCCACAAACTGCAGGGCGAAGCCGGCTATCGCCACATGACGCGAAGGATATTTCCACGCCAGATGCATACCGAGCAGCCCGCCGGTAAAAGCAAACAGGGCGTTCAGCCCCAGCGATGCCGAAATAGTTTCGAAGACGCCAGCCCCGAGGAACTGGGCAAGAATTGACGGCAGGAAAAAGGCAATCGCCGTGTACTCGAAGGAGATACAGATATTCATCACCCCGGCGACGATAGTCCGCTCGCGGTAGGGTTTTTCGAACAGCACGCGGAAGCTCACTTTCGGCGCTGGCGCGGGCTTCGCCGCCGGGACCTCATGGGCATGGATCCCCCAGGAGTCGCGTAAAATACGCACTGCAGAGGTCAGATCGCCCTGGTTCGCCGCCCACAGCGGGGATTCATTCATAAATCGACTGCGGACGGCAATAATCAGCAGTGCCGGCACGGCGCCGAACAGCAGGGAGGCGCGCCACAGCCAGTCAAGATGCTCCTGCGGCAGCAGGAAATAGAGGCCGAAGATAATGAGAAAGCAGACGGTTGAGGCGGCGTACCACATCGGGCACCACGCCGCGAGGCGAGCCGCTTTGTTGCCTTTGCCGGCAAAGCGGGAAAACTCGGCCAGATAGGACATCGCTACCGGCAGGTCGATGCCAACGCCGATGCCCATCAGGAAGCGGGCGCCAATCAACACCCAGACGTTCGGCGCCAGCCCGGCGGCGATAGCCGAAATCACGAAAAAGAACATATCGGCCATAAAAACCGAATAGCGACCATATTTATCGGTCAGCCAGCCGCCGATAATATTGCCGACGATAGTCCCGACCATAATGGACGAAGTCACCAGGCCGGTCAGCAGCGGTGAGAGCTGAAATTCACGTACAACGTCATCAATACCGTAGGAGAGCGTGGTTAAGTCATATGCGTCGAGAAAAACGCCCCCCAGCGCGAGGAAGACAATCATCCGCGCATATTTCGCTTGTTCCTTGCCGGAATTAATTAGCCGCGCCACATCCCCGACGCTACTGACCGGTACCGAAGCGATACCGGGATTATCCACTGGTAATGTACTCATTTTTTCACCTTATTATTTTGTGCAGGTCATCAGCGGTTATAGACCGCGCGCGACGAGAATCAAAACAACAAATCATTCTATAAAAATCAATATAATCAATAAGTTAATAAATATTACCAGCACAAAAAGGACGCGCTTTCGCGCATCCTCAAGGGAAATAAATAACAACGAAAATAGACGTCGTGCAGGACGCTTATTCCGCGGACACTGGAACTAATACGTCTTTTACCAGCGGGTCATCGGTGGTTTTTAACCACGTCTGGATCCGCGGGTCAGAAAAAGCCTGTTTTAATTTGACGATATTTTCCTGCGATAAATACGGTGTACCAATCACTAATTGCGAAGCAAAGGTGCGCGGCGCCGGCGGGAATAATATGCCTTTCTCACGCGGCACTTTCCCGGCGTCAAATTGCGAGACATAGCCGATGGCGGCATCCACCGAATTTAACGCCCGCGGCATGGTCAGCAGATCCAGCTCTTTAAAGACAAACTGATGCGGGTTACCGACAATATTTTTCAGCTTCGCCGTACGCGGCTCCACCGCCGGGTCGAGCGAGATCAACCCAATGCGCTGGAGCAGCCACAGGGCCTGCCCCTGATTGGCGCCATCGTCAGGCACGACAATGGTCGCGCCGTTGGGCAACGCCTGTACCGACGAGTAGCGGTCGGAATAGATGCCAAACGCCCACTGGAACACCGGCACCGTGGTCGACAGCGCTAAGCCGTTAGCGTCCACCACCTGTTTAAGCCACCACTGATGCTGATAGATCGTCCCGGCATACTGTCCTTCCGCTACCGCGCGGTCAGCCTGGACCGGATCCTGCACCCCCACCGCCTCCAGTTTCAGACCGTAATCGGGCGCAATATGCTGATTAATATACTCAATGATCCGCTGCTCGCCAGCCATCGCCGGCTCGTAGTGAATTTTTAACGTGCTGCCGAAGACCACCTGCTGGCTTTGGGTATGTCCCCGCCACCACCAGAAGGCGATGGCGAGCAGGATAATCACCGCCAGCGCCGCCAGCCAGGGCCAGCGCCGCGCTTTACGTAACTCAAATTGCTCTGTTGTCATACAAGGTTCCCCTGCGTGTGGCGTAAACGGTTGACCAGACGGTCACCCAAAAATTGAATCAACTGGATCGTGGCGATCAGGGCAACGATCGTCGCGATCATGATGTGGTTGTCGAAGCGCTGATAGCCGTACACCACGGCCAGGTAGCCGATGCCGCCGGCGCCGATGGTCCCGGCGATAGCCGAATACTCAATCATCGAGACCAGGTTCAGCGTCACCGCCGCCACCAGCGCGGGCAAGGCTTCACTGAGCTGCGCGCTGGCAATGATTTGCCAGCGCGACCCGCCGCAGACGACCCCCACTGCGGTGACCTCCGCCGGCAACTCGCGCAGCGCGTTCTCCACCAGACGGCCAAAGAACGGGACGCCGGCGGCGATCATCGGCACTACCGCGGCGGGGATGCCAATCGTGGTGCCGGTCAGCCAGTAAGTGAACGGGATAATAGCGGCCATCAGCACCAGAAACGGCAGCGAACGTCCCATATTGACCACCCAGTTCAGCAGCCGGTACAGCAGCGCGTGCGGAAATAAGCCCCGCGGCGAGGCGTTAAACAACACCACCCCCACCAGCCCCCCCAGCGTGACGACAAACAGCATCACAATGGCCACCATCAGCCAGGTTTCGCCATAGGCGGGGAGCAGCAGCGAAGGGATTTCGCCCCAGGGGGTATCCTGGCTGATGACTGTCGGTTTCATACCACCTCCCTGAGCAACGGCGCGCTGTCGAGGATCTCCGCCGTTATGCCGAGCTGCGCCAGCAGGCCCTGCAGTCGCGCGGGCGACAGGCGTTCGCCCTGAAAGCGCACTCCGGCCTGCAGGCGACCGGCCAGCCGACCATTAATCACCTCGACGTGACCGCCAAGGAGATCGATCTGCAGCGCCCACTGCTGGCTCAGGCGGCTGATCCAGTCGGTGGCCACCGGCACATCCCAGCGGTAGCTCAGACGCAGCAGCAGATCGCTGTGGGCCGCTGCCGCCGGCGTCAGCGGCAACAGCTGCTGGCCGAGCAGAGAATCGGGACGCGCCAGCAGATCTTCGATCCGCCCGTACTGGACGATCGTCCCGTCGCGGATCTCCGCCACCGCATCCGCCGCCGTGCGCACCGCGTCCATTTCATGGGTGATCAGGACGATCGCCAGCTGGTACTCGTCACGCAGCCGCTTGAGCAGAGCCAGCACCGAGGCCGTGGCCTGAGGATCGAGGCCGGAGGTGGCTTCATCTGCCAGCAGAACGGACGGGCGCAGCGCCAGCGCGCGGGCAATGCCGATCCGCTGGCGCTGGCCGCCTGAGAGCTGGGCCGGCCAGGCATCCGCTTTGTGGCTCAGGCCGACGCTCTCCAGCAGCTCGCCAACCCGCGCCTTGATATCGCGCTCCACCACACCCAGCCACGCCAGCGGCAGGGCGACATTCTCCCAGGCGGTCCTGCGGCTCAACAGCGCCGAAGACTGGAAAACGGTGCCAATCGCCCGCCGTTCCCGGCGCAGCGCCTCGCCGGACAGCGCCGACAGATCCTGGCCATTGATACGAATACTGCCGCTGTCCGGTTGCTCCAGCAGGCTGATGCAGCGCGCCAGGGTTGATTTACCGGCGCCGCTCGGCCCCACCACCGCGGTGATGGAGCGCTCAGGCACCTGCAGCGACAGCCCTTTCAGCACCGCGCTGAGCCGGCCATCCGCCGTGCGGTAACTTTTATGCAGGTCATCGATAGCGATCATGTCACCTTCTCCTCTACCGATGCCGCCGTGCGCGCATCGCGGCGGTAGCTGGCGCCCGGGTGAGGCGCGGCCAGACGCGGGCCGGCGCCGAACAGTTTTTCGCGCAGGGTCCCCTCGCGGTACTCCTGCTTAAAGACGCCGCGCTTTTGCAGCTCAGGCACCAGCAGCTCGACGACGTCGCGGAAGGTTTCGTGAGTGACGGCATAGGCGAGGTTAAAGCCATCGACGTCCGTCTCTTCGACCCAGGACTGCAGTTCGTCCGCCACGGTTTGCGCGCAGCCAACCACCAGCGGACCGAAGCCGCCGATCCCCGCCCAATCGGCCAGAGCCTGCACCGTCCACTGGCGGTTCGGATCAGCGGTCGAAAAGGCCTCCACCGCCGACTGAATGGCGTTGGTGTGCAGATACTTCAGCACTTGATCCGGCTGATACTGGCCGAAATCGATCCCCGTCCAGCCGGAGAGCAGCGCCAGCGCGCCTTCATAGCTGACGTACTGCTTATATTCCTGCCACTTCGCCTGCGCCTCGCGGTCGGTGTCGCCGACAATCACCGTCTGCAGGTTGAAGATCAGGATGCTGTGCGGATCTCGCCCCGCCTCAGCTGCCCGGCGGCGAATATCCGCCACCGTCTTCTTCAGCAGCACCTTCGACGGCGCAGCGACGAAGACACATTCGGCATGGCCGGCGGCGAACTGTTTGCCGCGGCTGGACGCCCCCGCCTGATACAGCACCGGCGTGCGCTGCGGGGATGGCTCGCAGAGGTGGATCCCCGGCACGGAAAAGAACTGTCCCTGATGGTTAATGGGATGGATTTTCCGCGGATCGCTGAAGATCTTCCGCTCTCTGTCGCGCAGCACCGCCCCGTCCTCCCAGCTTCCCTCCAGCAGTTTGTAGATCACCTGCAAATACTCATCGGCATAGTCATAGCGGGTGTCATGGTCGGTCTGAGTCTGCTGGCCGATATTGCGCGCCCCGCTCTCCAGATAGGAGGTGACGATATTCCAGCCCACCCGCCCTTTGGTCAGATGGTCGAGCGTCGACAGACGACGAGCGAAGGGGTAAGGATGCTCAAACGACAGCGAGGCGGTCAGGCCGAAGCCCAGATGCTCCGTCACCAGCGCCATCGGGGTGATCAGTGCCAGCGGATCGTTGACCGGAACCTGCGTCGCCTGGCGGATCGCCGCGTCGCCGCTGCCGTTCAGTACGTCATAGATCCCCAGCACGTCGGCGATGAACAGCCCGTCGAACTTGCCGCGCTCCAGCAGCCGCGCCAGATCCACCCAGTACTCCAGATCTTTATACTGCCAGGAGCGATCCCGGGGATGCGCCCACAGGCCCGGCGACTGATGGCCGACGCAGTTCATATCGAAAGCGTTAAGACGAATTTCACGTTGTGATGACATAGCAATCTCCATAGCGCGGCCCGTCGCCGGGGCGCACGCGGCAAAATGAATCAGGGAAAATAAAGGGAGGTATTCAGTACGCAGGACATCGGGAGTCCAGCGGGATCCCGAGCGTGAGTAACGCTTGCGCCGCCACGTCGGCGGCATGGTCGGCTACCTGCGGCAGGCCCATCAGTTCGCCAAAACGCCCGCGGGCGGCCGGACCGGCCACCAGCACCGGCGGCGCCTCAACGTGCGGCTCAGCCACTGCCCGGGAACGGCTGTCCACCTCCAGGCCCATGCCGAGGGCATCGGCGCGAATCAGGCCGCGGCGGGCGAGGTCCTGTAAAAATGGCTGGCTGTCGGTCAGGGCGCGGTGTGCGGGTCCGGTGGTCAGGATCAGATGATTGACGCTCAGGGTCTGCACACCGCCGCCGCGCCGCGCCAGCGTCAGACGCAGCGTTTCGCCTTCACCGCTTATCGACAGTAGCCTGGCCGCCTGCACCTGCAGACTGCCCGTGCGCTGGCGCGCCTCCAGCACCTCGGCGACCTGCGGCGCCACGCGGTAGCGGTGGACATCCCAGTAATGGCGCAGATGGCGCAGAAAACGCTGGCGATCGGCGACGCTGAGCGCCTGCCAGATCCGCTGCCCCTGTTGACGAACCGCATCCAGCACCACCTGCCAGCTCAGGCCCTGCTGCGCCGCATACGCGACGTCGAGGCGGATCTGACGCAGGCGCTGACGCAGGTTGCCCTGCTGATAGTCGCCGGGCCAGGTTGTCCCTGCGCCGCTAAGGTTGCCGCGAGACAGCAGGCCATGGCGCGAAAAGGCGATGATACTGCCGCGGTGGCCCAGCCGGTCCAGCGTCGCGACCGTATCGGCCATGGTTAATCCGGTGCCCATCACCGCCACCCGGGCGTGCGGGGCGATGGCGTCGAGCGCGCCGGGCTGCCACGGGTTGGCAATCAGCGCCGGATGATGACGCCAGGCTTCGGCCTGCGGCGGCAGCGAAGGCGGTGGATGACTGATCGCCAGCACCAGCAGATCGGCCTTAAGCTGCAGGCCGCCGTCGGTGGTCACCGTCCCCTGATGAAAAGCGAGCGCCCGATCGCGCAGGTGGCGAAGCCGTCCGCCGCTGGACGCCGCGGCGTCGGCAAAACGCTGCGCCACATAGCGACCAAACTGGCCGCGCTGAGGGTAGACGGAACCGTCCGGGCGCAGCGCCTGCACATCGACGGCAAAGGCAGGCTGATGGCGGTACCAGCGATCAAAGGCGCCTTCTTCGTCGCCGGCCAGCTGCATGCGAGCGGCCGGGACGTTAATCCGGTGCGTCGGCTCCGCAGTGGAGTAGGCCACCCCGGCCCCGGGGGACTGGCGCGGCTCCAGCAGCGTCACGCGCACCCCGTTCGGCGCCAGGCGCAGCAGCTCAATCGCCACCGCCGCGCCGCTAAAGCCGCCGCCGATAATCACGATATGCGGTTCTGCACTCATCGCAGCCCTCCTCCGGTATGCTGTCTCATGGTCGCGCTCCGGGCCATCAGCTGGCGCTGACCTGGCGCACCGGGCGCTTATCGCCGCCGATGGTTTCGCCAAACGGACCGGTGTTCACGCTACGCGCCTTCGACGAGGCCGCGTTTTCCAGCGGCAACAGAGGCATCACCAGCTCAGCAAAGCGGTGCGCTTCTTCCAGATGTGGGTAGCCGGAGAAGATAAAGTTGCTGATGCCGAGCGCCTGATATTCGCGGATGCGTTCCGCTACCTGCTGCGGATTACCTACCAGCGCGGTACCCGCGCCGCCGCGCACCAGTCCGACGCCGGCCCACAGATTGGGCGCAATGCGCAGATTATCGCGCGACCCCTGATGCAGGGCGCTCATCCGCGCCTGGCCGGCCGAGTCCATGCGGGCGAAGATCTTTTGCGCCTGGGCAATGGTATCGTCGTCAAGATGGGCGATCAGCCGGTCGGCGGCGGCCCATGCCTCTTCTTCCGTTTCGCGCACAATGACGTGCAGACGAATGCCGTACTGCAGGGTGCGTCCGCGGGCCGCGGCGCGCTCGCGCACCACCGCCAGCTTCTCCGCCACCAGTTCCGGGGGTTCGCCCCACGTCAGATAGCTGTCGATCTGCTCGGCCGCCACATCAATGGCCGCCTCAGAAGAGCCGCCGAAATAGAGCGGCGGGCCATTCTCCTGTACCGGCGGGAACAGCACTTCAGCGCCTTCCACGTGAATATGCTCGCCGTGATAATCCACTTTTTCCCCGCGCAGCAGGCGGGTGTAAACATCAAGAAATTCGCGGGTCGCCTGATAGCGCTCGCTGTGGCTGAGGAAGATACCGTCGCCTTTGTTTTCCACCGGGTCGCCGCCGGTAACGACGTTGATCAGCAGCCGACCTTCCGATAAACGGTCGAGGGTGGCCGCCATCCGCGCCGCCAGGGTTGGCGGCTGCAGGCCCGGCCTGACCGCCACCAGATAGCGCAGACGGCGGGTCAACGGCGCCAGCGCCGAGGCCACCAGCCACGAATCTTCACAGCTTTTACCGGTGGGGATCAGCACGCCGTAGTAGCCCAGACTGTCGGCCGCCAACGCCACCTGCTGCAGATAAGGTAAATCGACCGGGCGTCCACCCTCGGTGGTACCCAGATAACGGCCATCGCCATGGGTAGGTAAGAACCAGAAGACATTGATCTTGTCGGGAGCTTGCTGCGTCATTATCTATTTCCTATATAACCATATCCGATATTTATCGAAGAGATGTTTTAATTTGGTTATATGAGTGTTAGCGATAATCATGCCAATGGTGAATAAAAAATTAATCTTTTAAAATCAATGCACTGAAAACGGCTTCGCCGCGCCGCGCTGTTGCAAATCGCGCAGCCGCCGCGCATCCGCTGGCGCATTTGCAACAGCCGCGGGCCTTCCCCCTCTGGTTTCTGCGGCCGCCGCAGGATAAGTTCAGAGCGTCAACGATCGGAGGCCCGCTATGCTGAACCCAGAATCCCCTTCCACCGCTCCCGCGCTGATCGACCCGGCGTCGAAGGCCTTCCAGAGCCTGCTGGACAAGCTCGCGCCAACGGAGGCGACCGTGCTGATCGTGGGCGAAACCGGCACCGGCAAGGAGGTGGTGGCCCGCTATCTCCATCATCACAGCGCCCGTCGCCAGCAGCCGTTTCTGGCCGTTAACTGCGGCGCGCTGACCGAGAGCCTCGCCGAAGCCGAACTGTTCGGCCATGAGAAAGGCGCCTTCACCGGCGCGCAGCAGGGACAGCCCGGCTGGTTTGAAGCCGCGGAAGGGGGGACGCTGCTGTTGGACGAGATCGGCGAATTAAGCCTGCCGCTGCAGGTCAAGCTGCTGCGAGTGCTGCAGGAGCGTGAAATTACCCGCGTCGGCTCACGCAAAGCGATTAAAGTGAATGTCCGGGTGATTGCCGCCACCCACGTCGACCTGGCCCAGGCGATCCGCGAGCGCCGCTTTCGCGAGGATCTCTACTATCGACTGAATATCGCGGTGGTGCCGCTGCCGCCGCTGCGCCAGCGTCGGCAGGATATCCCGCTGCTGGCGCACCACTTTTTATCACTCTATGCCCGGCGCCTAGGGCGGCCAACCCTGCGTCTGGCGCCGGAATCACTGGCCCGGCTGATGGACTATTCGTGGCCGGGCAATATTCGCGAGCTGGAAAACACCCTGCACAACGCGGTGCTCCTCAGTAAAGAAGAGGAGATCAGTCCTGCCCAGCTGCGCCT
This sequence comes from Klebsiella sp. w6, assembly GCF_033100215.1. Classification (NCBI taxonomy): domain Bacteria; kingdom Pseudomonadati; phylum Pseudomonadota; class Gammaproteobacteria; order Enterobacterales; family Enterobacteriaceae; genus Klebsiella; species Klebsiella sp. w6. The sequence continues at coordinate 957,841 of NZ_CP136907.1, read as the reverse complement.
GGCGACGCTCAACGACGCCCCGGCGCCGGCGAGCGATCATGAACTGGACGACTTTATTCGCCACCAGCTGGCGCTTCCCGGCGAGCCGCTGTGGCAGCGAGTGACCAGCGCCCTGATTCGCCACGCCATGGCGCATTGCGACGATAACCAGAGCCAGGCGGCCGCGCTGTTGGGGATCAGCCGGCATACCTTGCGCACCCAGCTCGCTAACCTCGGGCTGATCAAAAGCCGCCGCCGCCCGCCTGCGCCGCCGCGGGCATTCGCCAACGCAGCCGGGGCCGATCGCGAACTGCGCATTGGCTACCAGCGCTTCGGCAGCCTCGGGATCCTGAAAGCCCGTCAGAGTCTGGAAACCGCCTTCGCCAGCCTCGGCGTCAACGTGCTGTGGAGTGAGTTTCCTGCCGGACCGCAGCTCCTCCACGCCCTCGCCTGCAACGAGATCGACTTCGGCACCACCGGGGAAGCGCCGCCGGTGTTTGCCCAGGCCAGCAATAGCGAACTGATGTACGTCGCATGGGAGCCGCCGGCGCCGCGCAGCGTGGCGATGGTCGTCCCGCAGGAGAGTGACATTCGCCAGCTCAGCGATCTGCGCGGCAAACGCATCGCCCTCAATAAGGGGTCGAATGTCCACTGGCTACTGCTGCAGATCCTCGAAGACGCCGGGCTGGGGCTGAACGACGTGCGGGTGGTCTATACCCCGCCGAAATATCCGCTGACCGCCAGCGACTACCTGGCGGTTGACGCCTGGATGATGTGGGACCCGCTGCTCAGCGACGCCGAGCACACCGGCGAGCTGCGGGTGGTCGCCAGCGGCGAAGGACGGGTCAACAACCATCAGTTTTATCTTTCGCGACGGGACTACCTCGCTCAGCATGGCGATATCATGCGCCGTCTGTTGACGGAGCTGACCCACACCGGGCAGTTTATCGACTCACATCGTGGCGAAGCGGCCCGCTTACTCTCGGCAGAGCTGGGGATTGACGCCCGGTCGCTGAGCATGGCCCTCGCCCGCCGCAGCCATCGCCCGCGGCCGATGGATCTGTCGGTGATCCGCGCCCAGCAGACCATCGCCGATCGCTTTTACGCCCTCGGGCTTATCGCCAAACCGGTCCCGGTGCGCGAAGCGGTGTGGTACGGCGAACCCGCGCCGGGCGTCATCAGCCCGCTGATGGCGGTCAGTTAGCGAAATTTGCGCGTTATCTTCCTGATTGTTCAGGCGCAGATAGCCTCGATCTGATGGCGATGTTACCCTAAAGACGCTGAGAATAAGGGGGTATCTGTGGCTGTTCATCTGTTAATCGTCGACGCGTTAAATCTGATCCGCCGCATCCATGCGGTGCAGGGTTCGCCCTGCGTCGATACCTGCCTGCATGCGCTGGAGCAGCTGATCGTCCACAGTCAGCCCACCCACGCGGTGGCGGTGTTCGATGATGAGGATCGCGCCCACGGCTGGCGCCACCAGCGCCTGCCAGAGTACAAAGCCGGCCGCGCGCCGATGCCGGAGACGCTGGTGGCCGAGATGCCAGCGCTGCGGGCGGCCTTCGAACAGCGGGGGATCCGCTGCTGGGCCTCGCCGGGCAGCGAAGCGGACGACCTCGCCGCCACCCTGGCGGTAAAGGTGGCCCAGGCGGGCCATCAAGCCACCATTGTCTCCACCGACAAAGGCTACTGTCAGCTGCTGTCGCCCACCATCCGCATCCGCGACTACTTTCAGAAGCGCTGGCTGGACGCGCCCTTCATCGCCAGCGAGTTCGGCGTCACCCCGGAGCAGCTAGCGGATTACTGGGGGCTGGCGGGGATCAGCAGCTCGAAGGTGCCGGGCGTGGCGGGCATTGGACCCAAAAGCGCCGCCCAGCTGTTGAACGAGTTTCAGGACCTGGAGGGGCTGTACGCCCGTCTGGCCGAGGTCCCGGAGAAGTGGCGCAAAAAACTGGCAGCGCATCAGGAGATGGCCTTCACCTGCCGGGAAGTGGCCCGCCTGCAGACCGACCTCCAGCTGGATGGCAATCTGCAGCAGCTGCGGCTGACGCGCTAACCATCGTTAAGAGGTGCGCCGGTGCAGGGTAACTGCCTCCGGCACTGCCTGCTTTACCCGGGCCAGGCAATCACCAGGCCGCCTGATATAACCCGACGATATCGGCCAGGCTCGCCTCACGCGGGTTACCGCCGGTACACACATCCTCCAGCGCCGCCTGCGCCAGCGCCGGAATATCCTCTTTCCTGACGCCCACCTCGCGCAGATGGCCGGGAATACCGACATCGCGGTTTAGCTGGCAGACCGCCTCCACTGCCGCCTGGCGCGCGGCAGTCAGGCTTAACGCTTCCACCCTGACGCCCATCGCCCGGGCGATATCGCGATATTTTTCCCCCGTCGCCTCAGCATTAAAGCGCATCACGTGCGGCAAAAGGATGGCATTCGCCACGCCGTGCGGCGTGTTGTAAAAAGCGCCGAGCGGATGCGCCATGCCGTGCACCAGCCCGAGCCCGACGTTGGAAAATCCCATCCCCGCGACGTACTGGCCGAGCGCCATGGCTTCGCCCGCGCCGGCATCCCCGGCAACCGAGCCGCGCAGCGCCCCGGCAATGATCTCGATGGCCTTGAGGTGCAGCGCATCAGTCAAAGCCCAGGCGCCGCGGGTGAGATATCCTTCGATAGCGTGCGTCAGGGCGTCCACGCCGGTGGCCGCCTTCAGCGCCGGCGGCATGGCGTCCATCATATCGGCATCGATAAAGGCCACCTGCGGGATATCATGCGGATCGACGCAGACGAACTTACGCCGCTGTTCTTCATCGGTGATGACATAGTTAATCGTCACCTCCGCCGCGGTACCCGCGGTGGTCGGCACCGCGAAGATCGGCACGCTGGGCTGACGGGTAGGCGACAGCCCCTCAAGGCTACGGACATCGGCGAATTCCGGGTTACGCTGAATAATACCGATCGCCTTACAGGTATCCTGCGGCGAACCGCCGCCGATGGCGATCAGGTAATCCGCCCCGCTGCGCTGAAAGGCCTGCAGCCCCTGCTGGACCACGGCAATGGTCGGGTTAGGGATCACGTCGCTGAACATATCCCATGCCAGCCCGGCGGCATCCAGTTTGTCGGTGACTTTCGCCGCCACGCCGCACCGGGCGAGGGTGCTGTCGGTGACGATCAATGCTTTACGATAGCCGCGCCGCGCTACTTCATCGGTTAATGCGTTTATCGCCCCCCGGCCAAACCACGCCGTTTCGTTGAGGATCATTCGGTTTGCCATCGCGTCTCTCCTGTTAGCGTTGCGGCATCACTCTTCAATACGTAATCCGTAGGTTTTGAACTTCTCCAGCACGATGGCGATCGCCTCGTCATTCAGCACCGGTACCGGGTCGATAATCGCCAGCGTGCTGAGATAGAGCTGGGCCAGGACTTCCACTTCATGTGCCAGCCAGAGCGCTTTCTCCAGGCTGGCCTCGCAGGCGATCAGGCCATGATGCTGCAGCAGCGTGGCTTTGCGGTGCTTCAGCGCTACCGCGACATGCTCAGACAGCTCGCGGGTGCCGAAGGTGGCATAGGGCGCGCAGGGGATCGAATTCCCGCCGGCCGCGGCGATCATATAGTGGATGGCCGGGATGGGCCGGTTGAGGATCGACACCGCCGTACAATGGACAGCGTGATTGTGGACCACCGCCTGGGCATCGGGCCGCGTCTGGTAGGCCGCCTGATGAAAACGCCATTCGCTGGAGGGCAGTTTTCCCTGCTCATGCTGGCCATCGGCATCAATAAAGACGATCTTGTCTTCCGTCAGCTTTTCATACGGGATACCGGTGGGGGTGATCAGCATTCCTCCCTGATAGCGCACGCTGACATTGCCGGCGGTCCCCTGATTTAACCCCAGGCGGGTCATTTCCAGGCAGGTATCGATAATCTGCCGGGCCAGTCTGTTTCTTTCCATTGCGTTCCTCTTTTGGTGACTCATCATCCGTCAACGGCAGGGCAACAGAAATATCGTCGGCTACCGTGGGATAAGGTGAATAATGGTCTTCATCATCAACCTGAATAATCGAAGGGGAATTTTCATGACTATATTTTGTGAGCCGCGTCAATTATTCCAGCATAAATAAAGGAATTATGCCGGTTAAGAGAGTGTTTAAAATGCCCGTTCTTAATAATATTTCATCAAGCGGGCATTTTATTTCTTTGTAACATTTGCCCGTTTTCCACGATATACATTCATTCGGTCATTAGCGTTGTGGTTTTGTGAATTTATTTTCTCAAACGGTCAGCGTTTTTGAAAAATTAAAGTGACAATTATCACATAAAATGGTCCACAGCGCGTTAAGTGTGACCATCATCATATTAACAGACGGTTTTTATTTGAAAATGAAGTCATGAGTTCCGCCGTGACTTTCATTTCACTCACCGGCGCGTCACCTGAGCTCACTTAATTTTGCGGTCTGCTGCAGCACCAGACTGCGCCCTGAATGCTGTTGTAAATGCTTCTGAACTGATGAGGACGCTATGGGAAACACAACGATACCAACGCAAAGTTACCGCGCCATGGAGAGCGGGCAGAGTAAGAGCTACATTATTCCTTTTGCTCTGCTGTGCTCCCTCTTTTTTCTGTGGGCGGTGGCTAATAATCTGAATGATATTTTATTACCGCAATTTCAACAGGCCTTTACCCTGACTAATTTCCAGGCCGGATTAATTCAGTCGGCCTTTTATTTTGGCTATTTTATTATTCCCATCCCCGCCGGGATGCTGATGAAAAAATTCAGCTATAAAGCAGGCATTCTTACGGGTCTGTTTTTATATGCCTGCGGCGCCGCGCTGTTCTGGCCTGCCGCCGAAGTGATGAACTACACTTTATTCCTGATTGGATTATTTATTATCGCCGCCGGGCTTGGCTGCCTGGAAACGGCGGCCAACCCGTTTGTGACCGTTCTCGGTCCGGAAAGCGGCGGTCACTTCCGCCTTAATCTGGCCCAGACCTTTAACTCATTTGGCGCCATTATTGCCGTGGTATTTGGCCAGAGTCTTATTTTGTCTAACGTCCCGCATCAGCCGCAGGATGTGCTGGATAAAATGACGCCAGAACAGCTCAGCGCCTGGAAGCACAGCCTGGTCCTGTCGGTACAAACCCCCTATATGATTATCGTGGCCATCGTCCTGCTGGTTGCCCTGCTGATCGTCTGTACCCGCTTCCCCTCCCTGCAGAGCGATGACCACAGCGACAGCGCGCAGAGCACCTTCCTCGCCTCGCTGACGCGCCTGATGCGCATCCGTCACTGGCGCTGGGCGGTGCTGGCCCAGTTCTGCTACGTCGGCGCGCAAACCGCCTGCTGGAGCTACCTGATTCGCTACGCTATCGAAGAGATCCCGGGCATGACGGCCGGTTTCGCCGCCAACTACCTGACCGCCACCATGGTCTGCTTCTTTATTGGCCGTTTCACCGGCACCTGGCTTATCCGCCGCTTTGCGCCGCATAACGTGCTCGCTATCTATGCGTTTATCGCCATGCTGCTCTGTTTGCTCTCTGCCTTCAGCGGCGGCCACGTCGGCCTGCTGGCCCTGACCCTGTGCAGCGCCTTTATGTCCATTCAGTACCCGACCATCTTCTCGCTGGGGATTAAGCATCTGGGCCAGGACACCAAATATGGCTCGTCCTTTATCGTCATGACCATTATCGGCGGCGGGATCGTCACCCCGGTGATGGGCTTTGTCAGCGACGCCGCCGGCAATATCCCGACCGCCGAACTGGTCCCGGCGCTGTGCTTCGCCATCATCTTTATTTTTGCCCGTTTCCGTTCACAAGCGGCGACGAACTAAACCTGTTATCCGCATAACCTGAGGGATCTGTAATGAAAAAAATCAGCTTACCGAAGATCGGTATCCGCCCGGTAATCGATGGTCGTCGCATGGGGGTCCGCGAGTCGCTGGAAGCGCAAACCATGAACATGGCGAAAGCCACCGCCGCGCTTATCAGCGAGAAACTGCGCCACGCCTGCGGCGCCCAGGTGGAGTGCGTGATTGCCGATACCTGCATCGCCGGCATGGCCGAGTCGGCCGCCTGTGAAGAGAAATTCAGCAGCCAGAACGTCGGCGTGACCATCACCGTCACCCCCTGCTGGTGCTACGGCAGCGAAACCATCGACATGGATCCGCTGCGCCCGAAGGCCATCTGGGGCTTTAACGGCACCGAACGTCCGGGGGCGGTCTATCTGGCCGCCGCGCTGGCGGCCCATAGCCAGAAAGGGATCCCGGCGTTCTCCATCTACGGACATGACGTGCAGGATGCCGATGACACCTCGATCCCGGCGGACGTCGAAGAAAAGCTGTTGCGCTTCGCGCGCGCCGGCCTGGCCGTCGCCAGTATGAAAGGGAAAAGCTATCTGTCGCTGGGCGGCGTCTCAATGGGCATCGCCGGCTCCATCGTCGACCACAATTTCTTTGAATCCTGGCTCGGCATGAAGGTCCAGGCTGTCGACATGACGGAGCTGCGCCGGCGAATCGATCAGAAAATCTATGATGAAACCGAGCTGGAGATGGCGCTGGCGTGGGCGGATAAACACTTCCGCTACGGCGAAGATCAGAACGCTGAGCAGTATAAGCGCAATGAAACACAGAGCCGCGCGGTGCTGAAAGAGAGCCTGCTGATGGCGATGTGCATCCGCGACATGATGCAGGGCAACCCGAAACTGGCGGAAAAAGGGCTGGTGGAGGAGTCGCTGGGCTACAACGCCATCGCCGCCGGTTTCCAGGGTCAGCGCCACTGGACCGATCAATACCCCAATGGCGATACCGCTGAAGCGCTGCTCAACAGCTCTTTTGACTGGAACGGGGTGCGCGAGCCATTTGTCGTCGCTACCGAAAACGACAGCCTCAACGGCGTGGCCATGCTGATGGGTCATCAGCTCACCGGCACCGCCCAGGTGTTTGCCGACGTGCGCACCTACTGGTCGCCGGACGCCGTTGAGCGGGTCACCGGGCAGCCGCTCACCGGGCGGGCGGAGCACGGCATTATTCACCTGATTAACTCCGGCTCTGCGGCGCTGGACGGCTCCTGCCAGCAACGCGACGCGCAGGGCAACCCGACGATGAAACCTCACTGGGAGATTGAACAGAACGAGGCGGATGCCTGCCTCGCGGCGACCGAATGGTGCCCGGCGATCCACGAATACTTCCGCGGCGGCGGCTTCTCTTCCCGCTTCCTGACCGAAGGCGGCGTGCCGTTCACCATGAGCCGGGTGAACATCATCAAAGGTCTGGGGCCGGTGCTGCAAATTGCCGAAGGCTGGAGCGTGGCGCTGCCCAAAGCGATGCACGACCAGCTCGACGCCCGCACCAACTCCACCTGGCCCACCACCTGGTTTGCCCCACGCCTGACCGGCAAGGGCCCGTTCAGCGATGTGTACTCGGTGATGGCTAACTGGGGCGCCAACCACGGCGTGCTGACCATCGGCCACGTTGGCGCGGATTTCATTACCCTCGCCGCCATGCTGCGCATTCCTGTCTGCATGCACAACGTGGAAGCGGCGAAAATCTACCGCCCCTCCGCCTGGGCCGCGCATGGCATGGACATCGAAGGCCAGGACTACCGCGCCTGCCAGAACTACGGGCCGCTGTATAAGCGTTAACAGGTTGGTTTCGCCCGGTGGCGCAGGCTTACCTGGCCTACAGACGCGCGCGGTCTGTAGGCCGAATAAGCGCCGCGCCATCCGGCGATGTTGTTTCGGGAGTCACTATGAAGCAAGACGTTATCCTGGTCCTCGACTGCGGCGCCACCAACGTGCGGGCGATGGCCGTTGACCGACAGGGAAACATTATCGCCCGCGCCGCAACGGCGAACGCCAGCGACATCGCGGCGGAGAACAGCGACTGGCACCAGTGGTCGCTGGAGGCCATTATGCAGCGCTTTGCCGACTGCTGTCGGCAGATCCATGACCAGCTGGCCTCCTGCACGGTGCGCGGCATCACCGTCACGACCTTTGGCGTCGATGGCGCGCTGGTGGATGAGCAGGGTGCCCTGCTGTATCCGATCATCAGTTGGAAATGCCCGCGCACCGCGGCGGTGATGGAGAATATCAGCCAGTATATGCCAGCACACCAGCTGCAGCAGATTGCCGGTGTCGGCGCGTTTGCGTTCAACACCCTGTATAAGCTGGTGTGGCTGAAAGAGAACCACCCGCAGCTGCTGGCGCAGGCCCATGCCTGGCTGTTTATTTCGTCGCTGATCAACCATCGGCTGACCGGGGAGTTCACCACCGACCTCACCATGGCGGGCACCAGCCAGATGCTCGATCTCCGGCAGCGCGATTTCAGCGCGCCAATCCTGCAGGCGACCGGCCTGCCGCGCCGCCTGTTCCCGCGGCTGGTTGAAGCAGGCCAGCCAATCGGCGCCCTGCTGCCGGAGGCCGCTGCGCTGCTGGGCCTTCCCATCGGGATCCCGGTTATCTCGGCCGGGCACGACACTCAGTTCGCTCTGTTTGGCGCCGGCGCCGGGCAGGATGAGCCGGTGCTCTCCTCCGGGACCTGGGAGATCCTGATGGTGCGCAGCGCCCAGGTCGACACTTCGCTGCTCTGCGACTACAGCGGCTCCACCTGCGAGCTGGACAGCCAGCCGGGCCGCTATAACCCGGGAATGCAGTGGCTGGCCTCCGGCGTGCTCGAATGGGTGCGCAAGCTGTTGTGGAGCGCTGACACGCCGTGGCAGACGCTGATTGCCGAAGCGCAGGCGATCCCGCCCGGCGCCCAGGGCGTCAGGATGCAGTGCGACCTGCTCGCCAGCCAGCACGCCGGCTGGCAGGGCGTCACGCTCAACACCACCCGCGGCCATTTTTACCGCGCCGCGCTGGAGGGGTTAAGCGACCAGCTGGCGCAGCATCTGCAAACCCTGGAAAACATCGGCCGCTTCCGGGCGCAAGAGCTGCTGCTGGTGGGCGGCGGCAGCCGCAACGCGCTGTGGAACCAGATCAAGGCCGACCGGCTTGGAATACCGATCAAAGTTCTCGATGATGCCGAAACCACGGTGGCCGGCGCGGCGATGTTTGGCTGGTATGGCGTGGGCGAGTTCTCTTCGCCGGAACAGGCCAGAGCGCAGGTCGCGTACCGCTACCGCTATTTTTGGCCGCAAACTGAACCTGAATTAACAGAGGAAGCCTGAGATGCTCAAAACCATTTCCCCGCTGATATCGCCGGAGCTGCTGAAAGTGCTGGCCGAAATGGGCCATGGGGATGAAATCATTTTTTCCGATGCCCATTTCCCGGCGCACAGCATGGGGCCACAGGTGATCCGCGCCGATGGCCTGCGGGTCAGCGATCTGCTGCAGGCGATTATCCCGCTGTTCGAGTTAGACAGCTACGCGCCGCCGCTGGTGATGATGGCCGCCGTCGAAGGCGATGCGCTGGACCCGACGGTGGAACAGCGCTATCGGCAGGCGCTATCGGCGCAGGCCCCCTGCCCGGATATCGTGCGGATTGACCGCTTTGCCTTCTACGACCGGGCGCAAAAAGCCTTTGCGATCGTTATCACAGGAGAGCGTGCTAAGTACGGAAATATCCTTTTAAAAAAAGGAGTCACGCCGTAATCTCATGCCGGAGCGTCTGCCTGATGCAGACGCTCAATCAATGATGGGATGAGAATAAATGAAAGCAGCCCGCCAGCAGGCGATCGTCGATCTCCTGATCAACCACAGCAGCCTGACCACCGAAACCTTGTCAAAACAGCTCAACGTCAGCAGGGAAACCATTCGCCGCGATCTGAGCGAGCTGCAGGCGCAGGGCAAAGTGCTGCGCAACCACGGCCGGGCCAAAGTGATCCATCAGCGCAGCCAGGACAGCGGCGACCCTTTTCACATGCGGCTGAAAAGCCATTACGCGCATAAAGCCGATATCGCCCGCGAAGCGCTGGCCTGGATTGACGAAGGGATGGTGATCGCCCTCGATGCCAGCTCCACTTGCTGGTATCTCGCCCGCCAGCTGCCGGACCGCCCGCTGCACGTCTTTACCAACAGCCAGCCCATCTGCCAGGAGCTGGCCAAACGCGACCAAATCACGCTCACCTGCTCCGGCGGCACTCTGCAGCGGAAATATGGCTGCTACGTGAACCCGGCGCTGATTTCCCAGCTGAAATCGCTGGAGATCGATCTGTTTATTTTTTCCTGCGAAGGCATCGACCCGCAGGGCGCGCTATGGGACTCCAATGCGTTCAATGCCGACTTTAAATCGATCCTGCTTAAGCGCGCGGCGCAGTCGCTACTGCTGATCGACAAAAGCAAGTTCAACCGTTCCGGCGAGGCGAGAATTGGTCATCTGGATGACGTGACGCATATTGTGTCGGATGCGCCGCAGCCTTAAGGGGAAGGCCGGAGGACGCGCACGCGTCTCCGGCCTGAGGGGGAAGGATTAACGCTCGTCGCGACGTCCGCCGACGGCGGCCCACAGGCGACGCACGTGAACGGTCACCTCTTCACGATCGTGATACAGCTGACGCGCCTGGATCTGGGCGTTGATGCCGTGCTCGTCCAGTTGGGCCTGAATATAGGCCAGATTCTGCGACACCTCTTCATAGCGCTTTTTCATCGGCAGCTTGAGGTTGAAGATGGTCTCCCGGCACCAGCCGTTGACCAGCCACTGCGCCATCAGCGCCGCCACCTTCGCCGGTTTCTCCACCATATCGCAGACCATCCACGAGATGTTGTTGCGGTTCGGACGATAGCGGAAACCGTCTTCGCGCAGCCAGGTCACCTGGCCGGTATCCATCAGGCTCTGGGCCATCGGGCCGTTATCGACCGAAGAGACCCACATGTTGCGCTTCACCAGCTGATAGGTCCAGCCGCCCGGGCAGGCGCCGAGATCGACGGCATACATGCCGTTCGCCAGGCGCTCGTCCCACTCGTCCGCCGGAATAAAGACGTGGAACGCCTCTTCCAGCTTGAGGGTGGAACGGCTCGGGGCATCGGACGGAAACTTCAGCCGCGGAATGCCCATATAGAACGGTGAGTTGTTGTTGCTGTACGAGTAGCCGGTATAGCAGCAGCCGGGTGCGATAAAGAACACATGCACCACCGGTCGCTTTGGCGTTTCATAGTTGGTCAGCACGCCCGCCTCGCGCAGCGCCGCGCGTAACGGCACCGTGAACTTGCGGCAGAACTTCATCAGCTCTTTGCTTTCGTTGGTATCCGCCACTTCCACACGCAGCTCGCCACCCTTCTCCACCACGCCCTGCAGCATGCCGACGATCGGAGTAATGCGATCCTCCGGCGGCAGGTCGCGCAGCAGTTCGCCGACCACGAACATCTGACGGGCGAAAATCAGCGAGCTGAACGGCAGATCGCGTACCAGCTTCTCACCGTCGTCTTGCTGATAACCTTCAAAAATCACATAACCAGAGTCTTCTTTGACCCGGGCAAAACCAAACACCTCAAGGCGGGCGGCCTTATCGGTAATTTCTGCTGCGCACTCTTTCTCAAACCCAGGGCGACAATAGAGGACAACCTTATTCATGAACAACGCCCTTACGTTTCAGACGAATTGCACCAATTAACATTAAAACCCAACCGGCGAGGAAGCTTACGCCGCCCACCGGGGTCACGAACGCCCACAGACGTAAATGAGACAGCGCCAGACAATAGAGGCTGCCGCTGAACAGCACGGTCCCTAACGCCAGAAACACGCTGCTCCAGTAGAACCAGATACTGATCCGACGCTGCATCGCCACCGCCAGACCAAAAATCGCCAGGGTATGGAAGGCCTGATACTCCAGGCCGGTATGGATCCAGGCCATCTCCGCCGCGCCGAGCGATTGACTTAATACATGCGCGCCAAAGGCACCCAAAGCCACAAAGATAAAGCCGCTAATCGCGGCGAATATCAGCATAAAACGGCTGGTCATGTTTTTACCCTACAAGTATTTATTGTTCATAACGAAAGCGGAATTTTTCTTGCTCACTTGCCGCTTTCGCCAGGATCCATTGCCGGAAAGCGGCTATTTTACCCAGTTCTGCCTGACTGTCATGGCAAACAAGGTAAAACGCATTCTTACTGACCAGAACATCATTAAACGGACACACCAGACGACCGGCTTCAATTTCGGACTGCGCCATCACGTTGTTGGCCAGCGCCACACCCTGCCCGTGAATGGCCGCCTGCAGCACCATCGCGCTATGGCTGAAAATCGGCCCCTGTTGCACATTAATATGGCTTAGACCAAGCTGGCGGGTATAAGTTTGCCAGTCGCGGCGGGACGCATCGTGAAGCAGCGTATGTTGCGCCAGATCGGCAGGCGTTTTCAATGCTTTGTCGCCGGTGAGCAAGAGCGGGGAACAGACCGGCAGCAGATACTCGGCGTACAATTTTTCCACACGCAGGCCCGGCCAGTTGCCGCGGCCGTAAAAAATCGCCACATCGACATCGTCCGCCAGCTTATCCTCCTGGCGGTCCACCGCCTGGATCCTGACGTCGATTCCCGGATAAGCTGAGTTAAAGCTTGTCAGTCTCGGCACCAGCCACTGGATGGCAAAACTTGGCAATAAACTGACCGTTAATGCCCCTTTGGCGCTGCGCGCCTGCAGTTTACGCGTCGCTTCCGTCAGTTGCGAAAAAATCTCTTTAATATCCTGAAAATAGCTCTGCCCTTCTTCCGTTAACAGCAGCGAACGATTGCGCCGCCGGAACAGCTTAAGGCCCAGAAAATCCTCGAGAGACTTGATTTGATGGCTGACTGCGGCCTGCGTCACAAAAAGCTCATCGGCTGCCCGAGTGAAGCTGAGATGACGTGCGGCTGCATCAAAAACACGTAATGCATTCAGAGGTGGTAATCGCTTCGACATGGTTATTCTGGCTTAGATGTTAACTCAATTTAACAAATAGGAAACAATGATTAACCTATTAGTTTTTTTTATCTGAGCCATTATAAATTGTCCGTTGAGGTTCTACCAGCAAATACCTATAGTGGCGGCACTTCCTGAGCCGGAACGAGAAGCTTTTTTTGGAATGCGTGTTCCATCAAGCTTTTGGCTTACGGTTGTGATGTTGTGTTGTTGTGTTTGCAATTGGTCTGTCTTTGCAGACCCTGGTAGCAAAGCTACCCCTTTTCACTTCCTGTACATTTACCCTGTCTGTCCATAGTGATTTAATGTAGCACCGCAACGCGCGGTGCTTTTTTTTGCCTTTTTACTGCCTTACTCGTCCAGCTCACCCAGCTGTTTCACGTCAGAGCGATTGATCTGCTGTTTGTTGCCCCACGCGTCCTTATACGAGATCATGCCAGTATCATTATCGGTTTGCGGTTTCCCGTCGGTAACGATGGTTCGCCCATCATTGGTATGCATCACATAGTTAGAGGAACAGGCGCTCAGGCCTAAAGTCAGCATACAGGCAGAGATAATCGCAGCGGCCTTAGTCATTTTCATTTTTCTCTCCTTACGGCTATTTATACTATTCGTGACTCGTTAAGTAATAGGTTAAAACACAAACCCAACACTTTTCAGCATAACCCTCTTTGACCCACCTGAAGTCACATTCGGACAATTCCACAGGGCGCAGAGGCCTTGTCACGCCCGGCAAATTGCGCGACGATCGCGGGATTGATACGAGGAATTCCATGAACGCATTCAACCCGGCGCACTTTCGCGCGCAGTTTCCGGCTCTGGCCGATGCCGGCGTCTATCTCGACAGCGCGGCGACCGCGCTCAAACCGCAGGCGGTGATCGACGCCAGCGACCAGTTTTATCGCCTGAGCGCCGGCAACGTCCATCGCAGCCAGTTCGCCGCCGCCCAGCGGCTGACCGAGCGCTACGAGGCGGCCCGCGAGCGCGTGGCGGCGTGGCTTAACGCCCCGTCCGGCAAAGATATCGTCTGGACGCGGGGAACCACCGAGGCCATCAATATGGTGGCGCAGAGCTACGTCCGGCCGCGCCTGCAGCCTGGCGATGAAATTATCGTTAGCGAAGCCGAGCATCATGCCAACCTCGTGCCCTGGCTGATGGTAGCCGGGCAGACCGGCGCCCGAGTCGTCAAACTGCCGCTTGGCGCCGACCGACTGCCGGATATCGCCAGCCTCAGCGCGCTCATCACCCCGCGCAGCCGGGTGCTGGCCATCGGCCAGATGTCCAACGTCACCGGCGGCTGCCCGGACCTGGCGCAGGCTATCCGCCTTGCTCACGCCGCCGGGATGGTAGTGATGGTCGATGGCGCCCAGGGAGCGGTGCATTTCCCCGCTGACGTGCAGGCGCTGGATATCGATTTTTACGCCTTTTCCGGCCATAAGCTATATGGCCCGACCGGGATCGGCGCCCTGTACGGCAAAAGCGAGCTGCTGGCGGCGATGTCGCCCTGGCTCGGCGGCGGGAAAATGATCGCCGAGGTCAGCTTTGACGGCTTTACGCCGCAGCCGGCCCCTTATGGTCTCGAGGCCGGCACGCCGAATGTCGCCGGGGTAATCGGCCTTAGCGCCGCCCTGGAGTGGCTGGCGCAGAGCGATATCGGCCAGGCGGAAAACTGGAGCCGCAGTCTGGCGAGTCTGGCGGAAGAGGCGCTGGCGAAACGGCCGGGCTTCCGCTCTTTCCGCTGCCAGCAGTCAAGCCTGCTGGCCTTTGAGTTCGACGGTGTTCATCACAGCGATCTGGTGACGCTGCTGGCGGAGTCCGGCATTGCTCTGCGCGCCGGGCAACACTGCGCCCAACCGCTGCTGGCGGCCTTAGGGGTCAGCGGCACGCTGCGGGCCTCTTTCGCCCCCTACAATACCCAAGACGATGTTGCGGCGCTGGTCCACGCGGTGGATCGCGCTCTGGAAATTCTGGTGGATTAATGACAACTCTGCACCCCTTCGGCACAACCATTACCGACGCCACGCTGCGCCAGACCTTCGCCCCGCTGAACCAGTGGGAGGATAAATATCGTCAGCTGATTTTATTGGGCAAAAAGCTGCCGACGCTGACCGATGAGCGCAAAGCGCAGGCCCGGGAGATTGCCGGGTGTGAAAACCGCGTCTGGCTGGGCTATGAAGAGGATGCCGAGGGCAGGCTGAACTTCTTTGGCGACAGCGAAGGACGGATTGTGCGCGGTCTGCTGGCGGTACTTTTGACCGCCGTGGAAGGCAAAAGCGCCGCTGAGCTGCTGGCGCAGGATCCGCTGGCGCTGTTCGACGAGTTGGGGCTACGCGGCCAGCTCAGCGCCTCGCGCAGCCAGGGCCTCAGCGCCCTCAGCGAGGCAGTGCTCGCCGCCGCCCGCGAGGTTGAGGTTTAAGCTCATCCCGGGGGCGGCGCTTGACGCGCCTTGCCCGGGCTACGGGCTCATGCAGTTTTGTCGCCCGGACAGGTGCGCAGCGCCGCCTCCGGGGAATTGTCCTGTAGACCGGGTAAGGCGCCTGCGCCGCGGCCCGGGATTTACGTCGTCTGCCGCTCCGCCTTCGCCAGCATCTTCTTCAGAGCATGCGATACCGCGACGAAGCCAAAGGTCGCGGTCACCATGGTGGCCGCGCCAAAGCCGGAAGCGCAGTCCATCCGTTTCGGCCCTTCCGCCGTGCTCTTCATCGCGCAGACGCTGCCGTCCGCTTGCGGGTAGACCAGCGCTTCCGTAGAGAAGACGCAGTCCACGCCGAGCTTGCCTTTGCTGTTTTTCACCACCCCAAACTGGCTTTTCAGCCGCTCGCGCAGTTTAGCCGCCAGCGGATCCTGGATGGTCTTCGCCAGGTCAGCGACCTGGATCTGCGTTGGGTCAATCTGACCGCCCGCCCCGCCGGTGGTGACCAGCGGCACTTTGTAGCGGCGACACCAGGCGATAAGCGCCGCTTTCGGCCGGACGCTATCGATCGCGTCGATAACATAGCTAAAGCCGACGCCAAGATATTCCGCCACGTTTTCCGGGGTCACGAAATCATCCACCACCGTCACCCGACACTCCGGGTTGATGAGACGAATACGCTCTGCCATCACTTCCGCTTTCGCCAGCCCGACGTTGCCGCTCAGGGCGTGGATCTGACGATTGGTGTTGGTGACGCAGACATCGTCCATATCGATAAGGGTGATCGCCCCGATGCCGGTTCGCGCCAGCGCTTCCGCCGCCCAGGAACCGACCCCGCCGATCCCGACCACGCAGACGTGGGCCTCGGCAAAACATTGCAGCGCTTTTTCACCATATAAACGTGCCGTACCGCCAAAACGCTGGCGCCAGGCATCGCTGATAACAACAGACATAGAACCTCAGAACAAAATGACAGCGCCCGGAGGCCGCCGTAAACGGCGTCATCCGGGCGCCCTGGTCAACAGGCAGGGCCAGGGGAGTTAGCCGCTAAAAACATTCCCCGCGCCCGGGGCGTTTTTCAGCACCCATACGCGGCCATAGTGGTTATACCAGCCGGCACGGTGGCCTGCGTCAGGCCCAATGCCCTGATAGATGTCGAAATGCTGGCCTTTGATGGCCCCGCCGACGTCGAGAGCGACCATCAGGCGCAGTTCGTACTGGCCGTTAAACTTGCCGTTATTATCCAGCAGAGGCACCTCGGCCAGCAAGGTGGTTCCCGGCGGAATAATCGACCGGTCAGAGGCCACCGAGGCGCGGCCGATCAGCGGCACAGCGCTGGCCCCTTTCACCGGCGCGAAAGACTGCGGTTTAAAGAACACGAACGACGGGTTCTGCTCCAGCAGCTCGCGCACTTCCGCTTCGCTGTGCTTTTCACCCCACTCGCGGATCGCCTGCATCGACATATCTTCTTTCTTCACTTCCCCGCGGTCGATCAGCACTTTGCCGATGCTGCGATAGGGCCAGCCGTTTTTCCCGGCATAGCTAAAGAAATTGAGCGGCGAACCATCGCCAAAGTCGATATAGCCGCTGCCCTGCACGTCCATGATGAAGTTATCCATCAGCGAATTGCTGTACGCCAGCACATAGTTATCGCTCAGCGCGCCGGCATAGATGCTGGCGCGGGACGGCAGCTTACCGCGTTTCGGCGGCATACGGTAAATGGGGTACTGGAATTCGCCCTGACGGGTGTGGCGCGCCTGCACTACCGGCGTGTAATAGCCGGTAAACTGGACGTTGCCATAGTTGTCGGTGCCCTGCATCTGCCAGGCGTCGATGCCGAACTGGCGCAGCGTGCGGGTGTCGCCGCCGGCGCGCAGCCACTCCTGCAGCGCGTTATAGACGTTGCTCTGGCTATTATAGAGGCGCGGCGAGGCGTTACGAATTTGATTAACCTGCTCGGAGAAGTCGCCGGCGTTGATCGGCGCCCCGACGGCATCCGGCTGGTTTACCAGTGAAAACGGCTGGGTGAACTTGCCATCGCTATATTGCTGACCGCGGTCGGTCGGTTTTGAGGAACAGGCGGCGAGCATAGCCAGCATTGCCCCCGTCGCTACATATTTTGCCCAACGTCCTTTCATGGTGTCTCATCTTTTGCTGCGAAGCCTTAGTGCGTGTTGAAGATAACAAAGCGCCGGGGCTATTGAAATGCGCGATCTCATCGATGGCACAGATTTGTGTAAAAAAAGACCACAAGATGGCGTTTTATAAGCCAATTCTTACAAAAATGTCGATTTGGTCGAAAAAAGGTTGCATCATCTCGCTAGCGGAGTATAGTGCGCTTCCACGGACGCGGGGTGGAGCAGCCTGGTAGCTCGTCGGGCTCATAACCCGAAGGTCGTCGGTTCAAATCCGGCCCCCGCAACCAGTTAAAATTTGATGAAGTACAAAGCAGTACGGTGACGCGGGGTGGAGCAGCCTGGTAGCTCGTCGGGCTCATAACCCGAAGGTCGTCGGTTCAAATCCGGCCCCCGCAACCAATCAAATTTGACAAAGTAAAGCAGTACGGTGACGCGGGGTGGAGCAGCCTGGTAGCTCGTCGGGCTCATAACCCGAAGGTCGTCGGTTCAAATCCGGCCCCCGCAACCAACATCATAAACACCCTCAAGGGTGTTTTTTTGTTTCTGCCGCCGGCAAACCTCTGCCGAAAACGGGAACGGCCATTGCCGCCCCCTCGCCGGCTTACCCCTTCGGTAACACAATATTGCTTGCCGCCAGCATGCCCATGCGATGGTACATCGCGCAGGCTGCCTCGACGATCGGCATCGCCAGCGCCGCGCCGCTGCCTTCTCCCAGACGCATACCCATATTGAGATACGGTTCGAGGCCCAGATGCGCCAGCGCGATACGCGCCCCCTTCTCCGCCGAATAGTGGGACGGGATCAGATACGGTTTTACCTCCGGCGCTATCTGGCACGCCGCCAGCGCTGCGGCGTAGGAAAGAAAGCCATCCAGCACCACCGGCAGTCCGCAGGCCGCCGCCCCCAGCATCACCCCCGCCATCCCCAGCAGATCGAAACCACCGACTTTGCTCAGCACATCGAGACCATCATTCGGGTCGGGCTGATTGACGGCGATAGCCCGCCGCACCACCTCCACCTTGTTGCCAACCTTCGCCAACGGCAGATTGGCGCCAATCCCGACCACCTCCTGCGCATCGCTGCCGGTCAGAACGCTGACGATCGCCGCCGCCGGCGTGGTATTGGCCATCCCCAGCTCGCCGACACCAAACAGAGTAACCCCCTCCTGGGCCAGCGCGCGGGTGTAGCGCATCACCTCCAGCAGCAATTCCTGCCCCTGCTCGCGGCTCATGGCCGGGCCGCGGGCAATATTGCCGCAGCCCCGCGCCACCCGCATATTCACCACCCCGGGGAGCGGTTCGCTATCGATACCGACATCAATCACATGCACTTGCGCCCCGGCCTGGGCGGCGAGCACGCAGACGCCGGTGGTGCCGCGGGTCATATTGGCTGCCTGAATGGCGGTGACCGCTTTCGGCGAAATCGCCACCCCTTCGTCCCACACCCCATGATCGGCGCACATCACCAGCAGGGCCTTTTTCGCCACCTGCGGCTGGCCGCCCAGGCCGGGCATTCCCGCCAGCTGAACCGCCAGCGCCTCCAGACGCCCCAGGCTGCCGGGGGGCTTGAGTAAGCCGTCGATATGGTGTTGTGCCCGCGCCATGGCGTCGGCGTCCGGCGCGGGGATCGCCCGCAGAACCGTGTTTAAATTTTGCATACAGAATCCCTGCCAGGGCTGGCCCGGTCAGCCAGCGATTGAGTTATTTGATTTTGACGCCGATGCCGGAGACCACCAGCCAGACCGCATCCGCCGCGGCCGCCAGGCGCTGATTGACCCGCCCGGCGATATCGCGAAAATGCCGCGCCAGGCGGTTCTCCGGCACAATGCCCATCCCCACCTCGTTGGTCACCAGCACGACGTGCGCCGGACAGCGCTGACAGGCAGCAATCAGCACGCCAATTTCGTCATCAATAGCCCGTTCCATGGCGGCGTAATCCCAGCCGTCGGGGTCGCTGTCGCCGCCGAGCGCGAACAGCAGGTTGGTGACCATGGTGGTGATGCATTCCAGCAAAATCGCCTCCGCTGGGGCGATATCCGGGGTGATCAGTTCATCAAGCTGCTGCCAGCGCTCGGCGGTGCGCCAGTGGGCGGGCCTGCCGTCGCGATGGTGCTGGATCCTTGCGGCCATCTCGTCGTCAAAGATTTGCGAGGTGGCGATATATAACACCTGCGGCGCATCGGCAATCAGCGCCTCGGCATGGCGGCTTTTGCCGCTACGCGCGCCGCCGGTAACCAGAGTCAGCATAGGGGCTCCTGATGTTGGCGCATGATGGCGTAAATTTTATCGATGGCGATATGTTCGCGCATGGCGTCCGCCAGCCGATCAAACTGCCGGGTTTTATAGCGGGCATACTCCAGGGCGCTATCCAGCGGCGCCAGCCCTTTGCGCTGGCGCAGGCCGTTGAGCAGCGCCCGGGTAAAGGCATCGCTGTCGAACAGGCCATGGAGATAGGTGCCGAACGCCAGGCCGTCGTCGCTTATCGCCCCGTCCTCTACTGACTGTCCCGCTTTATGCAGCTGCAGCAGCGGCGGGCTGCCGGCCTCGCGGCGCGTCTCACCCATATGAATTTCGTAGCCACTGACATGCAGACCTGCCGCGTCGGCTAACCATTCCGGGAGGTTAGTTCCCAGGGTCGCCTGCACCTGGGTGGTGGTTTTATGCTGGGCGAAGTGGGTCACGGTCTTCAGCACCCCCAGTCCGGGCTGGGTGCCAAGGCCAGACTCCACCTCATCGATAATGGTTTCGCCCAGCATCTGATAGCCGCCGCAGATCCCCAGCAGCGGCACCTTGCGCTGCCGGGCCTGCTCGACTGCATGCGCCATGCCGCTCTCGCGCAGCCAGCACAGATCGCCGAGGGTATTTTTACTGCCCGGGAGAATGACCAGGTCGGCGTCGGCCAGCGCCTGCGGGTCGCGGACATAGCGCACCCGGACGTCTGGCTGCGCCGCCAGGGCGTTAAAGTCGGTAAAATTGGCGATATGCGGCAGGTGAACCACGGCGATGTCGATGTCGCGCCGGTCGGTGCGATGGTATTTCCCGGCCTGCAGCGCGACGCCGTCCTCATCCTCGAGATCCACGTCAAGCCACGGCATAACGCCCAGCACCGGCACCCCGGTCAACGCCTCGATCTGCTCTATCCCGGAGCGCAGGAGCGCCACATCGCCGCGGAATTTATTGATGATCACCCCTTTCACCCGCGCCCGCTCCTGAGGCTGCAGTAGCGCCAGCGTACCGTAAATCGCGGCAAACACCCCGCCGCGGTCGATATCGGCCACCAGGATCACCGGGCATTGCGCCATCTCGGCCATGCCCATATTGACGATATCGCGGTCGCGCAGGTTAATCTCCGCCGGACTGCCGGCCCCTTCCAGCACCAGCGCCTCATACTCTCCGGCCAGGCTCTGGTAGACCGCGAGGATCTGTTCGCGCAGGCGCGGCTTGTACTGGTGATAGCTCACCGCGTCCATGCTGGTCGCCACCTGCCCCATCAGGACCACCTGCGCCTGACGGTCGCTGGTGGGCTTGAGCAAAATCGGGTTCATGCGGACATCCGGCGCGATCCCTGCCGCTTCGGCCTGGAAAATCTGCGCCCGGCCCATCTCTTTGCCATCCGGCGTAATGCCGGAGTTCAGCGCCATATTCTGTGATTTAAACGGCGCGGTACGCAGCCCATCCTGATGAAAAATGCGGCACAGTCCCGCCACCAGTACGCTTTTCCCCACGTCGGAAGCCGTGCCCTGTAACATCACTGCCAGCGTCATGACGCCTCCTTTATCGCGCCTATCGCGTTGTTGTGCATCCGCTGAAAAAACTCCGCTTCGGTTTTACACAGCGGCAATCCCAGTTCGCTATGAAGTTTCACCAGCCACGGCTGCGTCAATCCCGCCTGGGCCATGATCGCCGCGCAGGCAAAGACCTCGCCGGGATCCCCCGCGGCCAGCACTTCGCCGTGACGCAGAACGTAAACGGCGTCGCTCACCTCATAGATCAGAGCGATATCGTGGCTGGAGATCACCACGCGCCGCCCCTGCCCGACAATGCGCCGGATGATGGCGATCATCTGCGCCCGCCCCCGGGGATCGAGGCCCGCGGTGGGCTCGTCAAGCAGCAGGTAGCGCGCCTGCAGCACCAGCGCCCCGGCGATCGCCACCCGTTTTTTCTGCCCATGGCTGAGACACTGGATCGGCTGCTGGCGAAACCCCTGAGCATCAACGAGGGTCAACGCTTCATCCACCCGGCGGGCGATCTCCTCTTCCGCCACCCCGAGATTACGCAGGCTAAAAGCGATATCGCTGTCGATATCGGTATAGAAGATCTGCTGATCCGGATCCTGAAACACCGTCGCCACCTGCTGGCGCAGCGCCAGCAGACCGCGCTTGCTGTAATTCAGCGCCTCTCCCTGCCACAGCACCGCCCCCTGCTGCGGGCGCAGCAGGCCGCTCAGGTTCATAAACAGCGTCGACTTTCCGCAGCCGTTGGCCCCCACCAGGCCGGTCACCGCATGGCGGGAAAAATCCAGCGTCAGCCCTTTAAGTACCGGCTCATCCTGATAGCGAAACCAGAGATCGGTTGTGGCAAGCATACTTATCCTTAGAGGTGAAAATCACCCTGGTACAATTTGATATCCAGCGCGGTGCTCATCTGCTGATAGCGCAGGAGGACGCGAGTGAACAGCAGTCCCACCAGCATCGCCAGCGAGCGATAGCCCTGCGGCACGCTACCATAGCCAAAACGTAGGGTTTGCGCGCGGTGAATCGCCATCGCCTCGTCTAACAGAATAAAAATGAAGCGCCAGGTCAGCAGGATCTGCTCCGTCAACAGTCGCGGTACGCGACCGCGCTTGAGCAAGATAATCAGCTGTGGGAAAGGCAGATTAAGCACCAGCCAGAGCGTGGCCGCCATCGCTGCCAGGCTGCGCCAGAAGGTCTCCCCGGCCACGGCCAGCCCCGGGGCGGAAATCCCTATCGAGAAAGCGCCCAGCCGCAAGCTCGCTAACAGCATCTGCGGGTCGCGGCTGACGCTGAACACAATGGTCAGCACGCCGACCAGCAAAAAGCCAAAGGGTAGCGCCATCCAGCGGCACCAGCGCCACAATGAGACCCGCAGCAGCCAGCAGGTCAGCGCGGCGGTCAGCGCCAGCGTCAGCGCCTGGCCCCACGCCGGCAGCGTAAAGGCCAGCACCATCAGCAGCAGCCAGAGCAGAAACTTACGCTCTGGCGCCACGTGCAACCAGCGGCTCTGGTAGCTGAGTCGGTCAAACCCGGTCATCACGGCGCTGCCTGCCCCTCGCATAGCCGAGAATGTAAAAAATCACCGCCGCGCCCAGCGAGCCCTGCAGGGTAAACAGCAGGCTCTCAATCTCGCCGCTCGCCGGTTCGTACAGCGGCTGGAACCAGGGTTGATAATCCGGCGCCACCACCTGGATCTGGCTCTCCGCTTCGCCGTCCGAACCGCCAAACTCACCGCCATGATTAATAAAAAAGGGCAGGATCATCAGGGCAACCACCATCGCCAACAGGATCAGGGGCTTTTTCATATTAATGTCCCTCCGCGGCGATCAGCCGCCGTTTGGTCAGTTGATCGTAGATCATCACGGTAAGCAATCCTTCCGCGATGGCGATCGGGATCTGCGTCAGGCAGAAGATCCCCATAAACTTCAGGATCGATCCACCTGCCCCGGTGGCCGGATCGGGAAAGGCCACCCCGAGCTGGACGGAGGTGACAAAGTAGGTCATCAGATCCGCCAGCATGGCGCAGAGAAAGACCCCGACATCGCGACGGATCCCCGCCCGGCAGGCCAGCTTCCACACCAGATAGCCGACCATCGGGCCGATCACCGCCATCGACATCCCGTTAGCGCCAAGGGTGGTCAGGCCGCCATGCGCCAGCAGCAGCGCCTGGAACAGCAGAACGATCGCCCCCAGCACCGCCACCACGCCCGGCCCGAAGAGGATCACCGCCAGACCAACGCCGGTCGGGTGCGAGCAACTGCCGGTCACCGACGGGATCTTCAGCGCCGAAAGAACAAAAATAAACGCCCCGCACAGGGCCAGCAGCACCTTCTGATTGCTCTCCTCCTGGACGATACGCCGCAGGCGCACCAGGCCGTACCACAGGCAGGGTAAAAACAGCAGCCACCACGCCAGCGCCCACATCGGCGGTAAAAAACCCTCCATGATATGCATGGCGAACGCCTCCTGCGGGACGATGATCAGCAGAACAGCCGCTGCCAGCCCCCCGTACGAAAGCTGCTTCAGCGATTTCACCTGATTCATTACGCCTCCTCCCACTGTTTGTTAACCAGGATGGTCGAGAAATAGGGCAGCGGCTGGTCATCGCTGACCTCGCGCAGACGGCGCCAGCACTGCTCGCCCGGCAGGGTGGCCTCTGACATCATCAGCGCCGCATCCAGCAGCCCCGCCTGCGCCAGCAGCGCCTTAATGCGGGCGAAGCGGCTATAGACTTTCATCAGCACCAGACTGTCATGCTGGCGCAGCGCCGCGGCAATGTCCGCTTCCGGCGCGGTACAGGAGATCACCGCCAGCGACTGCTGCTCCATAGCCAGCGGAGTTTTCGCCCGCGCGGCAATGGCGGCGAAGGAGGTAACGCCAGGGACAATCTCCAGCCAGTCCGGGCAGCCAATCCGCTGCAGCAGAAAGACCCAGGTGCTGAACAACATGGCGTCGCCGAGGGTGATAAATCCAACCTGCCTGCCCGCCGCCACCTCCTGGGCCAGCGCCGCGGCAACGTCGTTCCACACCGCCTCTTTTTCCGCGCTGTCGGCGCTCATCGGAAAATGGCAGCAGCGGACCTCCGTGTGTGCGCCAAGGTACTCGCGCACGATGGAGAGGGCCAGGCTGTCGCCGCCTTTGCGGCCGGCTGGCGCGTACAGCACATCCAGCTGGCCGAGTATCCGCGCCGCACGCACGGTGATCAGATCGGCCGCCCCCGGCCCGGTGCTCAGGGCGTAGAGTTTGCCGCTCATGCTGCTTTCTCCATCGCGTTATTCAGCGCCTGCTGCAGATGGGCGACAAACATCGCCCGCACCGCCGGATTTTCCCCTAACCCGTTCAGCCACGGCGTGGCAGGAATACCGGCGGCATTAAAGCGGGTTTTCCACGAATCGTCTTCGTCGGAGGCCATATCATTAATGGCATGATCGCCGGCCACCAGCATCAGGGGCATCAGATGCACGCCGGTCACGCCCTGGCGGGAGAGTTCGTTAATGACGATGTCCACTTCGGGATAGCTTTCCACCGCCCCCACCCGCGCCGGAAAACCCTGCACCGCCATCATATGATCCAGACAAGCGTAGGCCGCGAAGGCGTGGTGGCTGGCGCCGTGCCCCATAAACACCACTCGCTCCGTCGCCGCCAGCGGCGGCATCTGCTGGCGCAGGGCCTGCATCAGCTGAACATAATCGCCATGACCGCTCAGCAGCGGCACGCCCAGCGTCAGGCGCTGAAAGCGCGGGCGCAGGCTCTGCACTTCGCGAACGATCTTCTCGTACTCGTCGCCGTTGATAATGTGCAGGGACTGGATCGCCACATCCTGGTACCCCTGCTCAGCCAGCTTTTGCAGGGCCTGCAGCGGGGTATCGATATGGATACCGTCGCGCTGCCGCAGTTTGCGAATAATCATCCCCGAGGTGAAGGCGCGGAACAGCGTGCGATCCGGACAGCTGGCGGCAAGATCGCGCTCGCAGGCGGTAATGTTCTTCTCGCGGGTGTCGTGATAGCTGGTGCCGAAGCTCACCACCAGAAGTGCTTTTTTCATATCCTGTTCCTCAAGTCGCCGACAGCCAGCGCGTCAGCCGCGTAGCGAAATCGGCCTGGCTTTCCAGTAATTCATCGCCCTTCACCAGCGGCGCCGGGCGGGTAATGACGATGCAGGGGATCCCCGCATCAAGACAGGGTTGTACTTTTTCCTGATAGCCCCCTTCCGCGCCCGAGGCTTTCGTTACCACAACATCAGCCCGGCACTGGCGATAAAAGGCGGCGTTAAATTCGGCGCTGAACGGCCCGCAGAGGGCAAAGATTTCCCCGACGCCAAACCCCAGATCGCTACAGTGCTGAACCACCTCCGGCACCGGCAGCACCCGGGCGAGCAGCGTTTTCTCCGCCAGTCCCGCCCGCCAGGCCGCCAGATCTTTGCTGCCGGTGGTCAGCAGGATCCGCTCCCCGAGGCGACGGGCCAGCGCGCAGGCCTCGTTCAGATCGCCGACCACGTGAAGTAGCGGATGGCGCAGATCGCTCAGCTGCTCCGGCCTTTGATAGCGGCTGAGCAGGACCCCGACGCTGGCGCAGGCGCGCACAATATTCTGGCTGACCACTTCGGCGTAGGGGTGAGAGGCGTCAATCACCCAGCGGGTGCGCTGCGCCCTGAGCCACTCCGCCATCTGCTGCCACTCCATGCGCCCGCAGCGTATCCGCCCGCGGATATCGCCGGCCAGCCGCTCGCCGGTGGGGGTCGCCACCGACAGGGTGTAGCGCACGCCGGCGGCGTCCAGCTGCTGGCAGATCGCCCGCGCATCGCTGGTGCCCCCGATAACCAGCACGTCGCCGTGGTTCACAGCGCGTAGCCTCGCGGGGTGATCATCAGACCGTTGTCGATGTAAGTCGCTTTGTTGCCGACGATGACCAGACTGGTCATATCCACCGGGGCAAAATCCATCTCTCCGAGGGTGGTCAGCCATTTCTCCTGCTTTTTGCGCCCGGCGGATTTGACTACGCCGACCGGCGTGTCCGGGCTTTTGCTGGCCGCCAGCAGCGCAAAGGCGCGCGCCAGATGCCCTTCGCGGCCGCGGCTGCGGGGGTTGTAAAAACAGATAACGAAGTCTGCTTCCCCTGCGGCGACAATGCGTTTTTCAATCACTGGCCACGGCGTCAGCAGATCGCTGAGGCTGATATGGCAGAAATCATGCATCAGCGGCGCGCCGAGCAGCGAGGCGGCGGCGATACTCGCCGTCATCCCTGGGATCAGACGGACCTCAATGTCCAGCTGCTGCTTATTGACCAGCTCCAGCACCAGCCCCGCCATGCCGTAGATGCCGGCGTCGCCGCTGCTGATCAGCGCAACGTTGTTCCCGGCCTGCGCCAGCTCAATGGCGGCCTGGCAGCGTTCAATCTCTTTGCACATGCCGGTTTTGATCACCTGCTTGTCACCGGTAAAGGCTTTTACCAGGTGGGTGTAGGTCTTGTAGCCCACCACAATCTCTGCCGCCTGCAGGGCCTCCACGGCTTCCATGGTCATCATCGCCTGCGAGCCAGGGCCAATTCCGATTACGCTTAACATCAGTGTGTTACTCCCAAAGTAATGGTCACGCCCTGCTCGCGCAGGGTTTCGCCGGACAGGTTTCCCTGACTCAGCAGCCAGGCCACCGGACCGGAGACGCTGCCGACGCCGACCGTCTCCCGGACAAAAGACGAGGCCGGAAAGCGGTGCTCGTGCTCGCGCAGCGCCTCGGCGCTGAAGGTTTCGAACGGCACCCGGCAGCGGTGAGCCAACTGGCGCAACCCCGGCTCGTTTGCCTTCAGGCTCACGCTGCCGATCGCTTTCAGCGCCAGCGGGTCAAGACGCTGAGCGGCAAGCTGGCGATCCAGCAACGTACAGAGCAAGGAACAGGGGGTGTCGCGCCGACAGCCGATGCCCGCCACCACCCGCTGGGGCACCAGCTTCCAGTGAGGTACCGGCAGCGACGGCAGCGACCGGCGCAGGGTGACGCAGATCAGCGCGTCGAGCGCCGGCAAGCGCGCCAGGTCGCTTACCGGGATAAAGCCGCGTTGGTCGCACCGGCTTAGCGCCTCGGTGAATTCGCCGTCGCACCACAGCCCCACCCGCTTGCCGCTCACCAGCATCTGGTTGACGGTTTTCACCGCCGCGCGAAAATCGGTCATCCGGGCGTTCAGCTGGAAGGCCAGCGTGTCAAGGGCGGCCAGCTCGTTGACATCGGTGGCGGTGGTGATCACCGGGTCGGCGTCGAGCATCCCGGCCAGATAGCGGGTCAGCGCATTCGCCCCCCCGGCATGGCCGGAGAGCAGGCTGATGACGTGCCGGGCGCGCTCATCAATCACCACCACCGCCGGGTCGCTGAGCTTGTCATTCACCAGCGGGGCCAGCACCCGCACGGCAATCCCGGTGGCGCCGATAAAAATCAGCGCCGAGAAGCTGCTGAATGCCTCGCGGGCTGCGCTGGCAAAGCCGCCGTTGAAGGGGATAAACCCCTCTTCCTGCAGCGCTTCGCTGGTGTAGCAGGTGAGCGGCAGCATGGCCGCCAGCCGTTTTGCCAACCGCACGCCGCCGGGCGTCAGGCAAAACAGGGCAATGGATTCAGGCTTTACGGTATTCATGGCTAAAATCCGCTGCGTACAGTTTTGAGTAGTGATACTCATCGCCGAGGAAGGGGCCGACCAGGATCAGCGCCGTTTTGCGGATCCCGGCGTCGCGTACTTTGTCGCCGATGTCCGCGAGGGTACCGCGGACGGTCTGGCTTTCCGGCCAGGTGGCCTTGTAAATCACCGCGACCGGGGTGGTCGCGGGGTAGCCGCCCTCCACCAGCCGCTCCGCCACCCGGTGAATACGTTGCACCGACAGGTAAATCGCCATCGAGGTTTGATGGCTGGCAAAGGCCTCCAGCTGTTCGCGCGCGGGAACCGGCGTGCGCCCTTCCAGACGGGTAATAATCAGACTCTGCGAGACTTCGGGTACCGTGTACTCCACCCCCAGCTCGGCCGCCGCGCCGAGGAAAGCGCTGACGCCCGGCACCACCTGCCAGCGGATCCCGCGGCGGGTCAACTCTTCGCCCTGCTCGCGCACCGAGCCGTACAGCGAAACATCGCCCGTCTGCAGACGCACCACCGTTTTTCCCGCCTTCACCCCCGCCTCCATCAGGTCGAGGATCTGCTCCAGATGCAGCGCGGCGCTGTCGTGGCACTCCGCCTGTGGCGGACAGTAGGCCAGCAGCTCGGTGTTGATCAGCGACCCGGCGTAGATCACCACCTGCGCCTGCTGCAGCAGACGGTAGCCTTTGAGAGTAATCAGTTCGCGATCGCCAGGACCGGCGCCGACGAACCACACGCAATGGGGATCAAAAGTCTCAGCCATGGTTTTCTTCCTTCTGACAGGCGATGACAAAAACGGGATTATGGGGTTTGAAATAGTGGCCGCTGCCCAGCGTGGCCAGAGTGGAGACCGCCAGCTGCTGACAGTCCACCTCGCGAATGCGGCACTGCTGCAGGTGCCCCAGGGCGCTATGAAGGTTTTCCTGCAAAATAAAAGTCATCACCAGCCGGCCGCCAGGATGCAGCTGCGCCAGCGACCAGTCGATCAGCGCCGTCAGGTGGCCGCCGCTGCCGCCCATAAAGATCGCGTCGGCTTTGTCGGCGACCGCCAGCGGCGCAACGCCCGCCACGATAGCGATATTGTCGCAGCCAAAGCGCTGCCGGTTGTCCGCCAGCAGGCGCAGCGCGTCGGCCTGACGCTCAATCGCCGTCACCCGCAGCACCGGGTTCTGCAGGGCGGCCTCAATGCTGACGCTGCCGGTGCCCGCGCCGATATCAATCAGGTGGCGCGCACGGTGCAGCTCCAGCTTCGCCAGCGCCAGCGCGCGCACGGCCTCTTTGGTCATCGGCACCTGGGCGCCGCGCAAAAACAGCTCATCTTTCATCGAGGATCACCACCGCATTCATCTCATATTCGTCCTCCACGGCGCTGACCGGCAGCCAGTGGATCCGCTCGTTTTCCATCGCCAGATTTTCGCCGATCACCATCCAGCGGTGGCCTTTGCCGCGGGCCGTCAGCTGGGCGGCAATCTCCCGCGGACCACAGCGGCCGTCGGTCACCATGGCGACTTTCCGGTGGGCGGCCAGCGCATCGAAGCTCACCGCCCGGCCATGGCTGCTGGTCAGCCACATGTCGTTCATGTCGATGCCCGCCCGGGCGCAGAGGTACTGCACCGCGCTGATGCCGGGGATCACCTGCACCCGTTCCCGGCCAAAGTGGGCAATCAGCCGGGTGCCAATGCCATAGAACAGCGGATCGCCGGAGGCCAGCACCACGACGTGGCGCCCGGCGCGGGCCTCGATCCACGCCAGCAGCGCCGGCATATCGGCCCCCAGCGCAAAGCACTCCCCGGCGAAGTCGGGAAACTGCCGGAGGTGGCGGCTGCCGCCCACCAGCGCCTCGGCGGCGGCGATTGCCTCGCGCGCGGCCGGGGCCAGCCACTGCAGCCCCGCCGGGCCCATTCCCACGACCGTCAACATGTCAGCTCCCGGGCAATCGCCGCCAGCGGACGGCTGCTGCCCAGCACCTGGTTATCAAAAGAAAACAGAACCGCGTCGCAGGTGGGCGGGTGCTGAGTGAAGCGCAGCATCTCAAGAACACGCTGGCAGATTCGCTCAGCCAGATGGTTATAGAGACGCTGGTATCCCCAGGCGTCGATATGCTCCATTGCCGCTTCGGTGGTGTCGCACTCGCTGACCAGCGTCAGCAGCGGCAGCGGCGCGCCAAGCAGCGCCAGATGAGCGACGAGGGTTTCCATCCGCGCATCGGCGATATGGCTGTGGGTATGAAAGATCCCGGCGGCGATTTTGATCAGTTTGCCGGGGTGGCCGATGAGCACAATCTGGCGGAAACCAAGCCGGACCGCCTCTTCAATCATGTAACCGACGAAGTTGCTCATGGTGACCACCACCTGCGGGTCGATGCCCATCTGCTCGCGGACAAAGCGCTCGCCGTGGTTGCCCGGCACCAGCACCACGCGCTCCAGCCCGGCGGCGCGTTTTATCTCCAGCTCGAGGGAGAGCGAGCGCTTCCAGCTCTCTTCCGACATCGGGGTGACGATCCCGGTGGTGCCGATAATCGAGATGCCGCCGAGGATCCCCAGCCGCGCGTTATAGGTTTTTTGCGCGCGAAGTACACCTTCCGGGGCAAAGATCTCCACCTGCGCGCCACGGGAAGGGCCAATCGCTTCGCGAACGGCGGTCTCGATGGTGTGCCGCGGAGTACGGTTTATCGCCGGGCTGCCTGTCGGCAGACCGATCCCTTTGCGGGTCACCGTGCCGATGCCCTCGCCGCCCTGCAGGCTAATCTCTCCGCTGTCATTGAGGGTCACCCGGGCAAAAATCAGCATGCCGTGGGTGGCGTCGACATCATCGCCGCCGTCTTTACGGATCGCGGCGACCGCCTGCTGCCCTTCGACGTGCGGAGACTCGACGTTCAGGCACAGGGTGACGCCGGAGGGGGTGACGATCGAGA
This sequence comes from Klebsiella sp. w6, assembly GCF_033100215.1. Classification (NCBI taxonomy): domain Bacteria; kingdom Pseudomonadati; phylum Pseudomonadota; class Gammaproteobacteria; order Enterobacterales; family Enterobacteriaceae; genus Klebsiella; species Klebsiella sp. w6. The sequence continues at coordinate 927,227 of NZ_CP136907.1, read as the reverse complement.
CCTGGTGGATCAGATGCTGGCGCATCACCATCAGCGCCGCCACTTTTGCCGCCGCCGTGGCGCAGGAGCCGGTGGTGTAGCCCTTGCGCAGCGCTTTGCCGTGATGCCACACCGGGGCGTCAAAGGTCTGATCGCTCATTGCGCCTCCCGCAGGTGGTAAAGCAGAGCGTTCACAATCGCTGCCGCCACGTTGCTTCCCCCCTTGCGGCCGAGCGCGGCGATGGCCGGCAGGCCGCTCTCGCTGAGCGCCGCTTTCGACTCCGCGGCGCCGACGAACCCGACCGGCACCCCCACCACGCCGCCGATGGCCGTCTCGCGATGTTCCAGCAGGCGAAACAGTGCGGTTGGCGCATTGCCGAAGACGAACACTTTCTCCCCGGGCTCCTGCACCGCAATATCCACCGCCGCCATCGAGCGGGTCATCCCCCGGCTTTGCGCCTCGCGCACCACCCGTGGGTCGCTGATATAGCAGCGGCATTCGCCGCCAAAGCGGGCCAGCAGGGTTTTGTTGATCCCGGACAACGCCATGGTGGTATCGGTATACAGCGTGCAGGGCCGGCTCAACGCCTCGCTCAGCGCGATCAGGGCATCCGGAGAAAACCACAGAATATCCAGCCAGTCGAAGTCAGCGGTGGTGTGGATCACCCGCTTGATAATCGCCTCGTGCAGCGGGCTGGCGAAACGGTAGTCCGGTCGCGTTTCGGCGATGATCTCGCTGATGATGTCGAAGCTTTTCGACTCGATCGCCTGCGGTTGTTGGATGTACTGCATCAGGTTCTCCTCAGGCCGCGCCGACCAGCCAGTAGCGCACGCCGATAAATAGCGCCAGCGCCAGGCTTGACGCCACCCACATTAATCGAATGGTTCGGGAAATATCGTCCACCGCGATGCCGCGGACGGCGTCGCCTATCCAGGGCTTTTCAACGCGCTGGCCGAAGTAATCGTTCGGGCCGCCAAGGCGGATCCCCAGCGCGCCGGCGACGGTCGCTTCCGGCCAGGCGCAGTTAGGACTGCTGTGCTGATAACGATCGCGCCAGCCCGTACGCAGCGCCCGGGCGCCATCTTCCCGGCATAGCACTGCGGCAAGGCTGAGCAGCAGCCAGCTCAGCCGGGCGGGAAGGAAGTTGGCTACATCATCAAGACGGGCGCTGACCATGCCGATCGCCCGGTATTTTTCGTGTTTATAGCCGACCATGGAATCGAGGGTGTTGACCGCTTTATAGGCCATGGCCAGCGGCGCGCCGCCCAGCAGCAGGAAAAAGAGCGGCGCGATAATGCCATCCACCGTGTTTTCCGCCACGGTCTCCACCACCGCACGGTTGATCTGCGCTGGCTGGAGCTGAGAGGTATCGCGCCCGACAATCCAGGAGAGCTTATGCCGGCTTTCGGCGAGATCCGCGGCCTGCAGCGGCCGGGCCACCGCCATCGCCGACTGTGCCAGACAGCGTCCCGCCAGCACGGTGAAGATCATCCACACCTCCACCAGCCATCCCAGCCAGGGATGGAGCCCGTGCGCCAGCGCCAGTGCGCCCCAGGCCACGCCCCATGTCAGGCCGGTCACCACCAGCCACATTACCCCGCCGCCGATGCGCAGCGCCCGGTCGCTATGGCAGACGCGCCGCACCACACGCTGGCTGACGGTGATCAGGCGACCTATCCAGCGCACCGGATGCGGCCAGTGCGGCGGATCGCCAATGAGCACATCAAGTATCCAGGCCACACACCAGGCGAGAAGAGTCATTGCGCCCTCCTTGCCGCTCGCAGCCAGTGGTTGAGCATGGTGGGGCGCTGGGCAAAGTGGACATGGAGATAGCTGGCAAAGGCGCTGCCGGACTGCCATCCTCCCGGCCACTGCTGGAGCGTCTTACCGTCTCGCTGTTTACGGCAGGCCAGTACGGCAGGGGTGGCGGGCGAAAAATCGGAGTAATGAAATTCATGGCCGCGCAGCCACTCGCCAGAAGCGGCCAGCAGCGTCTGCTGCTGCGCCTGCGCTTCGCAGTAGCCGAACCGGGTCAGACGCGTCCCCATTCGGCTGTGTCCAGGAATAATATCCGCCATGGCGTAGCGCTCGCCGCCGGTGACTTCCAGGGTCGTGCCCAGATACATCAGGCCGCCGCACTCGGCGTAGATCGCCACCCCGCGCCGGTGCGCCGCGCGAAGCTGCGCCAGCATCTCATGGTTGGCGGACAGCCCGGCCGCATGCAGCTCCGGGTAGCCGCCGCCGAGCCAGATCATCTGGCAGGCCGGCAGCTGGCGATCGCGCAGCGGGCTAAAGCGCACCATCTTCACGCCGCAGCGCGCCAGCAGCGCCAGGTTATCGGGGTAATAAAAATTGAAGGCCTCATCGTCGGCGAGGGCCAGCGTCAGTCCTTCGCCGGCGTCGGCGGCAAGCTGTTCCCCCCACTCGCCGGCCGGCATGGCGGCCAGTTCGCTGAGGGCCAGTAGCCGGTCTATGTCGAGGGTGCGCCCCAGCAGGCTGGCAAAATCCCGCCATGCCTGCTGATTGACCACCGACTCGCGGGCGGTCACCAGCCCCAGATGCCGTTCGGGCAGCACCACGCCTTCCACGCGCGGCACATAGCCGAGCACTGGCACCTGACAGTAGCGCTTAATGGCGCTTTTCAGCAGCTGGAAGTGCGCGTCGCTGTTAACCCGATTGACGATAACGCCAGCGATGTTGAGGGCCGGATCAAAGTGTTGAAAGCCCATCACCGTGGCGGCGATGGAAGTCGACACCGCTTTGCCATCCACCAGCAAAATCACCGGGCAGCCAAGCTGTTTAGCCATCGCCGCGCTGCTGCAGTAGTTGGGGTCGATGCCGTAGCCGTCATACAGGCCCATCACCCCTTCGATAACCGCGATGTCGGCCTGCTGCAGTTGTTCGGCAAACAGCGCGTTGAGTATCGGGGCGGGAAGCATAAAGCTGTCGAGATTGCGGGAGGCGACGCCGCTGATGGCGGTGTGCCAGGCGGTGTCCAGGTAGTCTGGCCCCACTTTACACGGTTGCACCCGCAAACCGCGCTGTTGGAGCAAGCTGAGCAGGCCAAGCGTAACGGTGGTTTTGCCACAACCGCTGCCGGTACCCGCAAGAATAAACGCACGCCTGGTTGCCATACCCTGTCCTGTTCAGGTGGTCGGGGTATAGCTGCGCGCATGCCTGGTCCTGCGACCACGCACCGCTAAGCCACCCACTTCCCACCGAAGTTGTTGGTCAGTTACCGGCAGGCAGGTCTTCTGGCTTAGCCTCGTTCTCGCCCGCCCTTCCCAATCTTTCGATCAGTGGTTTTTGCGGGGTCGTCAGCATCACAGCAGCGGGGGCTGCGGGGGATTTACACCCCCTTCCCTGACACCAAACTGGTGTCGAACCTGTCGGTTGTATTCGCCGATGCGCCATGCATCCGCGGTTAATGTTTCAAGCTTACTTTTACCGCCTCATCGCCTGCAAAATGACGTCAGCGAGGTGAAGCGGTGTTGTGATATTCATCAGTCTCGTATTAACGGACACTCTATCCCATCACAAAAATAAAAACTGGTGTAGTTTATCCCTCGAATATCACTATTTTGTTGCGCTATGACAATTTATTGCTCTACTGTCGTTTTTTTCATTTTATAATGATGAAGATACTCCGGGATATCAAAAATCGGCAATAGCAAAATATTGTCATTTAAAAAGACTCAGTTTGTGATCCGGCATTAATTTGCTGACGAAATGCCTGCGGCGTTACCTGATAGGTCTGGCGAAACACTTTGCAAAAATAGCTGGTTTGCGAAAAACCTAAATTCCGCGCGATGCTGGCAATGCTCCAGTCGCTGTGGCATAGCAGCTCTTTTGCGCTCGCCATCCGCTGCTGATTGACCCAGGCGTTAAAGCCGATCCCCTGATACTTTTTAAACAGTTTGCTGAAGTAGTACGGGCTGAGATAGACGTGCGCCGCCACGTCCTCCAGACGCAGCTCATCGGAGAGATGCGCGTCGATATAGCGCAGCGCCTTCTTCATTTTGCCATCGTGCGGCGAGGCCGCCCGGCAGGCCTGCGCCGGGTCGTTCTGCGGCGGGTTATCTTTGATAACCACAAAGTTGAGCTGTTTTTTCAGGCAATTCTCGACGATCAGCTTCAGCAGATCCGCCGAAGCGATAACCCGCGAATAGTCCATCTCAGGCACATCGCGAAACGCCTGGACCAGCGCCGGATCGTCCTGCCAGCGGTCATCCACGTTCAGAATATCAACCAGTTCAATATCATTGCTCAGACGCACCTGGCCGCACAGCACGAAGCCAACGAGGTGGCCGGCGATCACCAGCGGGATGGAAAAATCAGTTAACCCCGCGTGACAGCGGTAGATACACAGCTGGTCATTTTTCGAGGCTTCCAGCCCGCCGCAGCGGTCGCTCATGCGACAGCGTCCGCTGTGCTCCGGGTGCTGACGCATGAGTTGGCAAAACGGCGTGAAATTAAACAGTTCAGAAATCTCATCACCGTGAATATTGACGACCACAACCGCCAGACTGGTGGCTTGCGCAAAATCCTGTGCGATTTTATTGATGAGTTCTGAGTTCAGGGTACTCGCAGAAATCATGATAAAACCCCTCAGTTAATTTTTTGTTATAAATAAAACATATTATTCATATTTCCCTTTTTTAGCATCAGATCCCGTCGACGATAAAAAAGTGCATTGACAATAACAAAAGTCTCCCACCCCGGGGAGACTTTTTGAGCGGTTCGTGATATCGGTTCATGAAATAGTTTTGCTATTTCAGTAATACATTTTTCACTGGATGCTAACGCGTATTTTTCTCCTCAACGCAGGTATGACAGGGAAGATTATTAGCGATGAGAAAACGATAAATTGCGGAGCCGAGGCAGGCGCCCAGCAATGGCGCGATGATGGGCACGATAAAATAGGGAATATCCCTTCCGCCAGTCATCGCGATGTCGCCCCACCCGGCGAGCCAGGCAAATAATTTCGGGCCAAAATCGCGCGCCGGGTTCATCGCAAAACCGGTAAGCGGCCCGGTCGAGGCGCCGATCACCGCTACCAGAATGCCAATCAACAGCGGCGCCAGCGGGCCCTTGGGTACGCCATTGCCATCATCGGTGAGCGCCATGATCATCCCCATCAACATCGAGGTGATCACCACCTCCACCAGCGCCGCATGCCAGATGCTGAGCTCAGGCGCCGGGTAGGTACTGAAGATACTGGCCAGCTGCAGGCTTTCCAGGCTGCCACGCACCATATGATGTACCGTTTCAAATTGCGTAAACAGGGTGCTGTAAAGTATCCAGGCCAACACGGCGCCGCCAAACGCGCCGGCGACCTGGGCCACGATATAGGGCAACACTTTTCTGCCCGGGAAGCAGGCAAACAGCCACAGGGCGACGGTGACGGCGGGGTTCAGATGCCCCCCCGAAATGCCGGCCGTCAGGTACACCGCCAGAGAAATACCCAGTCCCCAGATAATACAGATCTCCCACAGCCCCAGGCTGGCGCCAGCCAGCTTCAGAGCACTCAGGCAGCAGATACCAAAAAACAGAAATAGCCCGGTGCCTAAAAACTCGGCGATACATTGCGCACGTAAAGAACCATTCATTGTGACACCTCTTGACGTAGTTCGTGTCCAGGCCAGCCAACCATCCGCTGGCTCGTTGGGTACGGCGAGGCCCACTATAGAAACCGGCGGCAGCAAAGTGTTGGCATCCTGCGGAAAACGGGCGGCGTAAAGTCGCTGAAGAAGAGCAATTTATTGCTATTTGCTCGCGAATCCATGCAGCAATGGCGGGCGTTCAGGGGATATTTTTATTTCCAACTCAATAATAAAAAATTGCAAAAGCGCAGTGCTTATTTTCCAACAAATATCACACCACGCAAAATATCGCATAGCAAAAACAATTTAAAAAATCACGCCCAAAAATGTAAATACGGAACAGCATCCGCAAGATAATCACATTAATAAGTAAAATAAAAACCAATAAAAACAACAATATAAAATAAATCATGACTATTTATTATTATATAAAAACCACTATTTTTTCGTTCTACACCATCAACTCAGCCATTCTTTTTCGCCGCCCCGCCATATAGTTCCCTCACTGGAACATACCCTGCGAGGTCTTTATGCAACAAGAAGCATTAGGAATGGTAGAAACCAAAGGCTTAACCGCAGCCATAGAGGCCGCTGACGCAATGGTTAAGTCGGCCAATGTTTTATTAGTTGGCTATGAAAGGATCGGTTCAGGCCTGGTGACCGTCATCGTGCGTGGCGACGTGGGGGCAGTTAAAGCCGCTACCGACGCCGGTGCCGCCGCAGCCCGCCACGTGGGCGAGGTGAAAGCCGTACACGTTATTCCCCGCCCCCATACCGATGTTGAAAAAATCTTACCGAAGGGGAATAGCCAATGAGCAGCAATGAGCTGGTTGAACAGATCATGGCGCAAGTCATAGCCCGTGTGGCGACGCCAGAGCAGCAGGCGCTTCCCGATACCCCCCATCCCACAGGAGAAACGGCTATGGCAGAGGAAAGCTGCAGCTTAACGGAATTTGTCGGGACCGCCATTGGCGACACCCTCGGGCTGGTCATCGCCAACGTGGATGCCGCATTGCTGGAAGCCATGAAGCTTGAAAAACGCTATCGCTCTATCGGCATCCTCGGTGCGCGCACCGGCGCCGGGCCGCACATTATGGCCGCCGATGAAGCGGTCAAAGCCACCAACACCGAAGTGGTCAGCATTGAGCTTCCTCGCGACACCAAAGGCGGCGCCGGCCATGGCTCGCTGATTGTGCTGGGCGGGAACGATGTTTCCGACGTCAAACGCGGGATTGAGGTCGCGCTGAAAGAGCTGGACCGTACTTTCGGCGATGTCTACGGCAACGAGGCGGGTCATATCGAGCTGCAGTATACCGCGCGCGCCAGCTACGCCCTGGAAAAAGCCTTCGGCGCTCCGCTGGGCCGCGCCTGCGGGATTATCGTCGGCGCGCCGGCGTCCGTTGGCGTGCTGATGGCCGATACCGCGCTGAAATCAGCCAACGTCGAAGTGGTGGCTTACAGCTCACCGGCCCACGGCACCAGCTTCAGCAACGAAGCCATCCTGGTGATTTCCGGCGACTCCGGCGCGGTGCGCCAGGCGGTGATCTCCGCCCGGGAGATCGGCAAAACCGTACTGGGGACGCTGGGCGCCGAACCGAAAAACGATCGCCCCTCCTACATTTAATATCCGCGAGGCTGATTCATGAGATCGAAAAGATTTGAAGCACTGGCGAAACGCCCTGTGAATCAGGATGGTTTCGTTAAGGAGTGGATTGAAGAGGGCTTTATCGCGATGGAAAGCCCTAACGATCCCAAACCTTCTATCCGCATCGTCAACGGCGCGGTGACCGAACTCGACGGTAAACCGGTTGAGCAGTTCGACCTGATTGACCACTTTATCGCGCGCTACGGCATTAATCTGGCACGTGCCGAAGAAGTGATGGCCATGGATTCGGTCAAGCTCGCCAACATGCTCTGCGACCCGAACGTTAAACGCAGCGACATCGTGCCGCTCACTACCGCGATGACCCCGGCGAAAATCGTCGAAGTGGTGTCGCATATGAACGTGGTCGAGATGATGATGGCGATGCAAAAAATGCGCGCCCGCCGCACGCCGTCCCAGCAGGCGCATGTCACTAATATCAAAGATAATCCGGTACAGATTGCCGCCGACGCCGCTGAAGGCGCATGGCGCGGCTTTGACGAGCAGGAGACCACCGTCGCCGTGGCGCGCTACGCGCCGTTCAACGCCATCGCCCTGCTGGTCGGTTCACAGGTGGGCCGCCCCGGCGTCCTCACCCAGTGTTCGCTGGAAGAAGCCACCGAGCTGAAACTGGGCATGCTGGGCCATACCTGCTATGCCGAAACCATTTCGGTCTACGGTACGGAACCGGTGTTTACCGATGGCGATGACACCCCATGGTCGAAAGGCTTCCTCGCCTCCTCCTACGCCTCGCGCGGCCTGAAAATGCGCTTTACCTCCGGCTCCGGCTCTGAAGTGCAGATGGGTTATGCCGAAGGCAAATCGATGCTGTATCTCGAAGCGCGCTGCATCTACATCACCAAAGCCGCCGGGGTGCAAGGCCTGCAGAATGGCTCCGTCAGCTGTATCGGCGTGCCGTCCGCCGTACCGTCGGGTATCCGCGCCGTACTGGCGGAAAACCTGATTTGCTCAGCGCTGGATCTGGAGTGCGCCTCAAGTAACGATCAAACCTTTACCCACTCGGATATGCGGCGTACCGCGCGCCTGCTGATGCAGTTCCTGCCAGGCACCGACTTTATCTCCTCCGGTTACTCGGCGGTGCCGAACTACGACAACATGTTTGCCGGTTCCAACGAAGATGCCGAAGACTTCGACGACTACAACGTGATCCAGCGCGATCTGAAGGTCGATGGCGGCCTGCGGCCGGTGCGTGAAGAGGACGTGATCGCCATTCGTAATAAAGCCGCCCGCGCGCTGCAAGCGGTATTTGCCGGCATGGGTTTGCCGCCAATTACGGATGAAGAGGTGGAGGCCGCCACTTACGCCCACGGTTCAAAAGATATGCCTGAGCGCAACATCGTTGAGGACATCAAGTTTGCCCAGGAGATCATCAACAAGAACCGCAACGGCCTGGAGGTGGTGAAAGCCCTGGCGAAAGGCGGCTTCCCCGATGTCGCCCAGGACATGCTCAATATTCAGAAAGCCAAGCTCACCGGCGACTACCTGCACACCTCCGCCATCATCGTCGGCGAAGGCCAGGTGCTCTCAGCCGTGAATGACGTGAACGATTATGCCGGTCCGGCAACAGGCTACCGCCTGCAAGGCGAGCGCTGGGAAGAGATTAAAAATATCCCGGGCGCGCTCGATCCCAATGAACTTGGCTAAGGGGTGAAAAATGGAAATTAACGAAACGCTGCTGCGCCAGATTATCGAAGAGGTGCTGTCGGAGATGAAATCAGGCGCAGATAAGCCGGTCTCCTTTAGCGCGCCTGCGGCTTCTGTCGCCTCTGCCGCACCGGTCGCCGTTGCGCCTGTGTCCGGCGACAGCTTCCTGACGGAAATCGGCGAAGCCAAACCCGGCACGCAGCAGGATGAAGTCATAATTGCCGTCGGGCCAGCGTTTGGTCTGGCGCAAACCGCCAATATCGTCGGCATTCCGCATAAAAATATTCTGCGCGAAGTGATCGCCGGCATTGAGGAAGAAGGCATCAAAGCCCGGGTGATCCGCTGCTTTAAATCTTCTGACGTCGCCTTCGTGGCGGTGGAAGGCAACCGCCTGAGCGGCTCCGGCATCTCGATCGGTATTCAGTCGAAAGGCACCACCGTCATCCACCAGCGGGGCCTGCCGCCGCTTTCCAATCTGGAACTCTTCCCGCAGGCGCCGCTGCTGACCCTGGAAACCTACCGCCAGATTGGCAAAAACGCCGCGCGCTACGCCAAACGCGAGTCGCCGCAGCCGGTGCCGACGCTTAACGATCAGATGGCTCGTCCCAAATACCAGGCGAAGTCGGCCATTTTGCACATTAAAGAGACCAAATACGTAGTGACGGGCAAAAACCCGCAGGAACTGCGCGTGGCGCTTTAACAAAGGATATCCCGATGAATACCGACGCAATTGAATCCATGGTACGCGACGTGCTGAGCCGGATGAACAGCCTACAGGACGGGGCAACGCCCGCGCCAGCCGCACCGACAAACGACACCGCTCGCCAGCCTAAAGTCAGCGACTACCCGTTAGCCACCCGCCATCCGGAGTGGGTCAAAACCGCTACCAATAAAACGCTCGATGACCTGACGCTGGAGAACGTATTAAGCGATCGCGTTACGGCGCAGGACATGCGCATCACCCCGGAAACGCTGCGTATGCAGGCGGCGATCGCCCAGGATGCCGGACGCGATCGGCTGGCGATGAACTTTGAGCGGGCCGCCGAGCTCACCGCGGTTCCCGACGACCGGATCCTTGAGATCTACAACGCCCTGCGCCCATACCGTTCCACCCAGGCGGAGCTACTGGCGATCGCTGATGACCTCGAGCATCGCTACCAGGCCCGGCTCTGTGCCGCCTTTGTTCGGGAAGCGGCCGGGCTGTACGTCGAGCGTAAGAAACTGAAAGGCGACGATTAACAGGGGGCAAGCATGCGCTATATCGCTGGCATTGATATTGGCAACTCATCGACAGAGGTCGCCCTAGCGACGGTCGATGACGCAGGTGTGCTGAACATCCGCCACAGCGCGCTGGCTGAAACCACCGGTATTAAAGGCACATTACGTAATGTGTTCGGTATTCAGGAGGCGCTAACACAGGCGGCAAAAGCGGCAGGCATTCAGGTCAGCGATATCTCGCTTATTCGCATTAACGAAGCCACGCCGGTCATTGGCGATGTGGCGATGGAGACCATCACGGAAACCATCATCACCGAGTCCACCATGATCGGCCACAACCCGAAGACACCCGGCGGCGTCGGACTGGGGGTCGGCATCACCATCACACCGGAGGCGCTGCTGTCCTGCGCTGCGGACGCCCCCTATATTCTGGTGGTCTCCTCAGCCTTTGACTTTGCCGATGTCGCTGCGATGGTCAATGCGGCGACGGCAGCGGGCTATCAGATTTCCGGCATTATTTTGCAGCAGGATGATGGCGTGCTGGTCAATAACCGGCTACAGCAACCGCTGCCGGTGATCGATGAAGTTCAGCATATCGACCGTATTCCACTTGGCATGCTGGCGGCGGTCGAGGTCGCTTTACCCGGCAAGATTATCGAAACGCTCTCCAACCCCTATGGTATTGCCACCGTTTTCAATCTCAACGCCGAAGAGACCAAAAATATCGTGCCAATGGCGCGGGCGCTGATTGGCAATCGTTCGGCCGTAGTGGTGAAAACCCCCTCCGGCGACGTCAAGGCACGGACTATTCCGGCGGGGAATCTGCTGCTCATCGCTCAGGGGCGCAGCGTACAGGTTGATGTGGCCGCCGGGGCGGAAGCCATCATGAAGGCGGTTGACGGCTGCGGCAAACTGGACAACGTCGCGGGAGAAGCGGGCACCAATATCGGCGGCATGCTTGAGCACGTGCGCCAGACCATGGCGGAGCTTACCAATAAGCCAGCTCAGGAGATCCGCATTCAGGATCTGCTGGCCGTTGATACGGCGGTGCCGGTCAGCGTGACCGGTGGCCTGGCGGGGGAGTTCTCGCTGGAGCAGGCGGTGGGTATCGCCTCGATGGTCAAGTCGGATCGCCTGCAGATGGCCCTGATCGCCCGTGAAATTGAGCACAAACTGCAGATTGCGGTTCAGGTGGGTGGCGCTGAGGCGGAAGCGGCCATTCTCGGGGCGCTCACCACTCCCGGCACCACGCGCCCGCTGGCGATCCTCGATCTGGGCGCCGGGTCGACCGACGCCTCCATTATCAATGCGCAAGGAGAGATCAGCGCCACTCACCTGGCCGGCGCCGGCGATATGGTCACGATGATCATCGCCCGCGAGCTGGGGCTTGAGGACCGCTACCTGGCGGAAGAGATCAAAAAATACCCGCTGGCGAAAGTCGAAAGCCTGTTTCATCTGCGTCATGAAGACGGCAGCGTCCAGTTTTTTCCGTCGGCCTTACCACCGGCGGTATTTGCCCGCGTCTGCGTGGTGAAACCGGATGAACTGGTTCCCCTGCCCGGCGATCTGCCGCTGGAGAAGGTGCGCGCCATTCGCCGTAGCGCCAAATCACGCGTCTTTGTCACCAACGCCCTGCGGGCGTTACGTCAGGTGAGCCCTACCGGCAACATTCGCGACATTCCCTTCGTGGTGCTGGTGGGCGGCTCGTCCCTCGATTTCGAGATCCCCCAGCTGGTCACCGACGCGCTGGCGCACTACCGGCTGGTTGCCGGGCGCGGCAACATCCGCGGCAGTGAAGGCCCACGCAATGCGGTCGCCAGCGGATTACTCCTCTCCTGGCAAAAAGGAGGCACGCATGGAGAGTAGCGTAGTCGCCCCCGCCATCGTCATTGCCGTCACTGACGAATGCAGCGAACAGTGGCGCGATGTCCTGCTGGGCATTGAAGAGGAGGGCATTCCTTTCGTTCTGCAACCGCAGACCGGCGGCGATCTGGTCCAACACGCCTGGCAGGCGGCGCAGCGTTCGCCGCTGCTGGTGGGCATCGCCTGCGACCGGGAACAGCTCATCGTGCACTACAAAAATTTACCCGCATCAACTCCGCTGTTTTCGTTGAGGTATCACCAGGACAGGCTGGCCCGGCGAAACACTGGCAACAATGCGGCTCGTCTCGTCAAAGGGATCCCATTTCGGGATCGCAATGCTTAATCCACAGGAGAACACAATATGAATAACGCACTAGGACTGGTTGAAACGAAAGGCCTGGTTGGCGCCATTGAAGCCGCTGATGCAATGGTGAAATCTGCCAACGTGCAGTTGATTGGTTACGAAAAAATTGGCTCCGGGCTGATTACCGTGATGGTCCGCGGAGACGTCGGCGCGGTCAAAGCCGCCGTTGACGCCGGGAGCGCGGCGGCCAGCGTGGTCGGCGAGGTCAAGTCCAGCCATGTGATCCCACGCCCGCACAGCGATGTCGAGGCCATCCTGCCGAAATCCGTCTGACCTTGAAACAAGGAGCACTGCGTGAAGCAATCACTGGGATTACTTGAGGTCAGCGGCCTGGCCCTGGCCATCACCTGCGCCGACGCCATGGCGAAAGCGGCCGCCATCACGCTGCTCGCCCTGGAAAAGACCAACGGCTCCGGCTGGATGGTGGTGAAGATCGCCGGTGATGTGGCCTCTGTCCAGGCGGCGGTGATGACCGGGGCCGAACTCGCCGACCGGCAGCAGGGGCTGGTGGCGCAGAAGGTTATCGCCAGGCCCGGCGCAGGCCTGCTGCCAGCCCGCGTCGAAGCGCCTTCACCAGCACCTGACGCTGCTCTGGAAGAGGAGAACGCCACCGTAATGGATGAGCGCAGAGATCCCGCAGACACCCTCCCCCGCCCTGCGGAGCAGGTGGCCTGCAACCTGTGCCTGGACCCGCACTGTCCACGGCAAAAAGGCGAACCTCGCTCGCAGTGCCTGCACGCCGGTAAACGAGGTGACGCGTAATGGATAAACAACAGCTGGCTTCAACAGTCAACAAAGTGCTGGATGAGATGCGCCAGCGTCCCATCCCTATCGGTATCTCCAGTCGCCATATCCATTTAGCGGCGGAGGACTATGCCAGGCTTTTTCCCGCTCAGTCCATCCAGCCGAAAAAAGCGCTGCTGCAGCCCGGGCAGTATGCCGCAGAGCAGACGGTGACTCTGGTTGGCCCCAAAGGACGATTAAATAACGTGCGCCTGCTCGGCCCTTTGCGCCAGACCAGCCAGGTGGAAATCTCACGCACCGACGCCCGGACCCTCGGTATCGCCGCGCCGCTGCGCATGTCAGGCAATCTGCAGGACACGCCAGGGATCCGCCTGATAAGCCCCTTTGCCGAACTGGAGCTGAGCAGCGGGACGATCGTCGCCCAACGACATATTCATATGTCCCCGCTCGATGCCCTGATCCTGCGCGTCGCCCATGGCGATAGCGTCGCGGTGGCGATCGAAGGCAGCGACAGGCGGCTTATCTTCGACAATGTAGCGGTCCGCGTAGCCCCGGATATGCGTCTTGAGATGCACATCGATACTGACGAAGCCAATGCGGCAGGCGCTGACGCTGCGCAGGCCTGGGCTACGCTGGTGACGAAGCCATGAACCACGCGATGCTGCAGCGTATCGTCGAAGAGGTCGCCGCCCGTCTGCGCCGTCGCGCCCGGAGTACGGCCACGCTCAGCGTGGCCCAGCTCGGCGAAGCGGATATCCACAGCCTGCTGTGCCAGCACGCTTCGCTGCGCATCGTGCAGGTGGATTTACCGCTGCTGGAGCAGCTTACCGGCCAGCGCGCGCTGACGGCCGCCGGTTGCGCGTTGCATGAGGCGATGGCCTGGGGCGTTCGGGTACAGCTAACGCTGCTTCCCGCCCTGCTCCCCGCGCTGGCGGTAAAAAAACTCGCCCGTTTGCCGCTGACGTTCAGCGACCCGCCTGGCCAGCCCGTCAGACTTCACGCCGCGTCGGTGCTCACCTATGCCGATGTAGCCCGTCTCAGGGGAGGTTATCTGGTGCTGCGCCGCCGCCCCATTATCACCGCCCTCGCCCGCGAAGCGGCCGTCGCGCGGCATGTTCAATTGATTAAGCAGGAGTGAACTATGCATCTGGCACGCGTGACCGGCGCCGTCGTCTCGACGCAAAAATCGCCCTCTCTGAACGGCAAAAAACTGCTGCTGGTGCGCCGGGTAAGCACAGACGACGAACATCCATTTCAGCCCGCGAGCGGCGATGAAGTGGCGGTAGATTCGGTTGGCGCTGGCGTCGGCGAACTGGTGCTGCTCTGCAGCGGCTCGAGCGCACGCCACGTCTTTAGCGGCCCGAATGAGGCCATCGATCTTGCCGTTGTGGGCATTGTTGACTCACTTTCACGCTAAGGGGGCGCCTGTGGCTATTTATACCCGAACCGGCGATGCCGGCAGTACATCACTCTTTACCGGCCAGCGGGTCAGCAAGACGCATCCGCGCGTCGAAGCCTACGGCACCCTGGATGAACTGAACGCGGTGCTGAGCCTGTGCGTCTGCGCCGCCGCTGAAGAGGAACATCGCGTCCTGCTCGAAGCCCTGCAGCAGCATATTTTCTGGTTCAGCGCGGAGCTCGCCAGCGACAGCGAACAGCCATCACCGGGTAAGCGCTATATCAGCAGCGAAGAGATTGCCCTGCTGGAGCAGACCATCGATCGCGAGATGGCCCGCGTGCCGGCGCTGCACCAGTTTGTGTTGCCCGGACGGTGCGAAGCCGCCAGTCGCCTGCACCTGGCCCGCACCGTTGCCCGTCGGGCGGAGCGTCGGCTGGTCGAGCTGGCGGCAGAGGTCACTCTCCGTCAGATACTGCTGCGTTATCTGAACCGCTTATCTGACTGTCTGTATGCCCTGGCGCGCAGCGAGGATCATGCCGATCACCAGCGCCGGCTCGTGGCGGAGATCGCGGCCCGCTACCTGGCCGCCAGCGGGTCGCCTGCGTCCGACGCGCCCAAAGCCCAGGCCGGGGCACTCTCCTTTCACGAGCTGCATCAGCTTACCCGTCAGGCTATCGAACACGCCCGCCAGCTGCAGGTGCCGGTGGTGGTCAGCATCGTTGACGCACACGGTACCGAAACCGTGACCTGGCGAATGCCCGATGCGCTGCTGGTCAGCAGCGAGCTGGCGCCAAAAAAAGCCTGGACCGCCGTCGCCATGAAAACCGCCACCCACGAGCTCGCGACGACCGTACAGCCAGGCGCTGCGCTGTACGGTCTGGAGAGCCATCTGCAGGGCAAAGTCGTCACCTTTGGCGGCGGATATCCGCTGTGGCGCGATGGTCAGCTAATAGCCGGTCTCGGGATTAGCGGCGGCAGCGTCGAGCAGGATATGGCTATTGCACAGGCTGCCATGGCGGCCATTAACGTGAGAACACATCAATGAATACAGCAGAACTGGAAACCCTTATCCGCACCATTCTCAGCGAAAAGCTCGCGCCCGCCCCCGTTTCTCAGGAACAGCAGGGCATTTTCCGCGACGTCGGCTGCGCCATCGACGCCGCCCATCAGGCTTTTCTCCGCTATCAGCAGTGTCCGCTAAAAACCCGCAGCGCCATTATCAGCGCGCTGCGGGAGACGCTGGCCCCCGAGCTGGCGACGCTGGCGGAGGAGAGCGCCACGGAGACCGGCATGGGCAACAAAGAAGATAAATATCTGAAAAATAAAGCTGCCCTTGAGAACACACCGGGCATTGAGGATCTCACCACCAGCGCCCTCACCGGCGATGGCGGGATGGTGCTGTTTGAGTACTCGCCGTTCGGGGTTATTGGCGCCGTGGCGCCCAGCACCAACCCAACGGAAACCATTATCAACAACAGTATCAGCATGCTGGCGGCGGGTAACAGCGTCTATTTCAGCCCTCATCCCGGCGCGAAAAAGGTCTCGTTAACGCTTATTGCCAGGATCGAAGAGATCGCCTACCGCTGCAGCGGGATCCGTAACCTGGTGGTCACCGTTGCCGAGCCGACCTTTGAGGCCACCCAACAGATGATGGCCCACCCGCTGATTGCCGTTCTGGCTATCACCGGCGGCCCTGGCATTGTGGCGATGGGCATGAAAAGCGGTAAAAAAGTGATCGGCGCTGGCGCCGGCAATCCGCCGTGCATCGTTGATGAAACGGCCGATCTCGTCAAAGCCGCCGAAGATATCATCAGCGGCGCCGCCTTCGATTACAACCTGCCCTGTATCGCCGAAAAAAGCCTGATCGTCGTCGCCTCCGTCGCTGACCGCCTGATCCAGCAGATGCAGGATTTTGACGCGCTGCTGTTGAGCCCGCAGGAGACCGATACCCTGCGCGCCGTCTGCCTGCCCGACGGCGCGGCGAATAAAAAACTGGTTGGTAAGAGCCCGGCTGAGCTGCTGGCGGCCGCCGGTCTCGCCGTCCCTTCCCGCCCCCCTCGCCTGCTGATAGCCGAGGTGCAGGCGAACGACCCCTGGGTGACCTGCGAGCAACTGATGCCGGTGCTGCCGATCGTCCGGGTCGCCGATTTTGATAGCGCCCTGGCCCTGGCCCTGCGCGTTGAGGAGGGTCTGCACCACACCGCCATTATGCACTCGCAGAATGTCTCGCGGCTCAATCTGGCGGCACGCACGCTGCAGACCTCCATTTTTGTCAAAAATGGTCCGTCTTACGCGGGTATCGGCGTCGGCGGCGAAGGGTTTACCACCTTCACCATCGCCACGCCAACCGGAGAAGGCACCACCTCCGCGCGGACGTTCGCCCGCCTGCGGCGCTGCGTGTTGACCAACGGTTTTTCCATTCGCTAACCGGGGGCGCCATGCACACCTTTTCTCTGCAAACGCGCCTCTACAGCGGCCCGGGCAGCCTGGCCGCGCTGCAGCGCTTTAGCCATCAGCACATCTGGATCGTCTGCGACGGCTTCCTGGCGCGCTCGCCGCTGTTCGAGCGGCTGCGCGCCGCGCTGCCCGCCAGCAACCGCGTCAGCGTGTTCAGCGATATTACACCGGATCCGACCATTCACACCGTGGCGAAAGGGATAGCGCAGATGCAGGCCCTGCGTCCGCAAGTGGTGATCGGCTTCGGCGGCGGCTCGGCGATGGACGCCGCCAAGGCGATCGTCTGGTTCAGCCAGCAGGGCGGGCTGCCTGTCGACACCTGCGTGGCGATCCCCACCACCAGCGGTACCGGGTCGGAAGTGACCAGCGCCTGCGTCATCAGCGACCCGGAAAAAGGGATCAAGTACCCGCTGTTCCATGAGGCGCTCTGTCCCGACATGGCGATCCTCGACCCAACGCTGGTGATCAGCGTACCGCCCACCATCACAGCCCATACCGGACTGGACGTCCTGACCCACGCCCTTGAGGCATGGGTATCGCCGCAGGCCACCGATTTTACCGATGCGCTGGCGGAAAAGGCCGCCAGGCTGGTGTTTCGCGCCCTACCCGTTGCGGTTCGCCAGGGCGACTGCGTTGCGACCCGCAGCAAAATGCACAATGCTTCAACCCTCGCCGGTATGGCCTTTAGCCAGGCTGGCCTTGGGCTCAATCATGCTATCGCCCATCAGCTTGGCGGCCAGTTTCACCTTCCCCATGGCCTGGCCAACGCGCTGCTGCTGACCGCGGTGATCCGCTTTAACGCCGGCGAGCCGCGAGCGGCGAAGCGCTATGCGCGCCTGGCCAGGGCCTGCCGGTTCTGCCCGCCGGAAGCTGGCGAACAGGAGGCTCTCCAGGCGCTGCTTGCCGCGGTGGAAACACTGAAACAGCAGTGCGCCATTCCCACCCTCAAGGGCGCCTTGCAGGAAAAATATCCCCTTTTCTTATCGCGAATTCCCGCCATGGTGCCGGCCGCGCTGGCCGACGCCACCCTGCGCACCAACCCGCGTCCGGCCGATGGCGCGGCCATCGCGCAACTGCTGGAGAGCCTGCAATGAGTGAAGCGATAGTGCCACTACCAGACATGGACGCGGCGGAGATCCGCGAGCGCATCCGGGCCGCCGGCGTGGTGGGCGCCGGTGGGGCGGGCTTTCCGACCCACATCAAACTGCAGGCCAGGGTGGATACCGTGCTGGTGAACGCCGCTGAATGCGAACCGATGCTGAAGGTTGATCAACAGCTGATGGCGCAGCAGGCTGACCGGCTGATTCGCGGCCTGGGTTACGCAATGACCGCCACCGGCGCCCGGGAAGGGATCATTGCCCTGAAAGCGAAATATACTCCGGCGATTGCGGCGTTAACCCCGCGACTACCGGAATGGGCCCGGCTGCATATTCTGCCTGATGTCTATCCGGCCGGGGATGAGGTGCTCACTATCTGGCTGGCGACGGGTCGTCGCGTGCCGCCTGCCGCGCTGCCGGTCAGCGTCGGCGTAGTGGTCAATAACGTGCAGACGGTGCTCAATATCGCCAGAGCCGTGGAGCAGGGCTATCCGGTGACCCGCCGGACGTTGACCGTCAATGGCGCTGTCGCCCGTCCGCTGACGCTGACTGTCCCGCTGGGCATGTCGCTGCGCGAGGTGCTGGCCCTGGCCGGCGGCGCGACGGTTGCCGAACCGGGGTTTATCAACGGCGGTCCGATGATGGGCGCACTCATCACCTCCCTCGAGACACCGGTCACCAAAACCACCGGCGGCCTGCTGGTGCTTCCGGGCAACCATCCGTTGATCCAGCGGCGGCGGCAGGATGAGCACACCCTGCTCGCCATCGCCCGCACCGTCTGTGAGCAGTGCCGCTTATGCACGGATTTATGCCCCCGGCACCTGATCGGCCATGAGCTTTCTCCCCACCTGCTGGTGCGGGCGGTGAACTATCGCCAGGCGGCCACCCCGTCGCTGCTGCTCAGCGCCCTGACCTGCTCGGAGTGCAACGTTTGCGAGAGCGTCGCCTGCCCGGTGGGGATTTCCCCTATGCGCATCAACCGTCTGCTGAAACGTGAGCTGAGAGCGAAAAATCTGCGCTACGAAGGACCGCTGCGTCCGGCGGACGAGATGGCGAAGCACCGCCTGGTGCCGGTCAAACGGCTCATCAGCAAACTGGGGCTTGATCCCTGGTATCAGGAGGCGCCGCTGACGGCGGTGGAGCCGGAGGTGGGCTGCGTCACCCTGCCGCTGCGCCAGCATATCGGCATCAGCGCCGTCCCCTGCGTCGCGCCGGGAGAGCGAGTAACGCGCGGCCAGCTACTGGCAGACATCCCTGCCGACGCCCTCGGTGCGCCGGTACACGCCAGTATTGACGGCCAGGTCTCCGCCATCACGGAGCAGGCCATTACGCTTGTAAGAGGTTAATCATGACCCAGGCTATCGGAATTTTAGAACTGACCAGTATCGCCAGGGGAATGGAGCTGGGCGACGTCATGCTGAAAAGCGCGAACGTACAGCTCCTGCTCTGCAGAACCCTTTGTCCCGGGAAATTCCTGCTGATGCTCGGCGGCGACGTCGGCGCCGTGCAACAGGCAATCGCCGCCGGCACGGCGCGCGCCGGGGAGATGCTGGTGGACAGCCTGGTGCTGGCCAACATTCACCCCAGCGTACTGCCGGCGATCAGCGGACTCAACGTGGTCGAGCAGCGGCAGGCGGCGGGGATCGTCGAAACCTGGAGCGTGGCGGCATGCATCAGCGCCGCCGACCGCGCGGTGAAAGCGGCCAACGTCACCCTGGTTCGCGTTCATATGGCGTTTGGTATCGGCGGCAAATGCTACATGGTGGTGGCGGGTGATATCGCCGATGTCGACAACGCCGTCACGGTGGCCAGCGACAGCGCAGGCGAGAAAGGATTACTGGTTTACCGGGCAGTGATCCCGCGACCGCACGATGCGCTGTGGCAACAGCTGATGGAGGGATAATGGAACCGCAAACCCCTACCGAACGCATGATCCAGGAGTATGTCCCGGGTAAACAGGTCACTCTGGCGCATCTCATCGCCAATCCGGGCAAAGATCTGTTCAAAAAGCTGGGCCTGCCGGACGCGGTCTCCGCTATCGGCATTCTCACCATTACCCCCAGTGAGGCGTCGATCATCGCCTGCGACATCGCCACCAAGTCCGGCGCGGTGGAGATCGGCTTTCTCGATCGCTTCACCGGCGCGGTGGTATTGACTGGCGATGTCTCCGCGGTGGAGTACGCGCTCAGGCAGGTCACACGCACCCTTGGTGAGCTGATGCGCTTCACCGCCTGCCCGATCACACGGACCTGAGCCCATGAAACGCCTGATGCTTATCGGACCCAGCCAGTGCGGCAAAACCTCGCTGACCCAGGTATTGCGTGGCGAAACCCTGCGTTATCAGAAAACGCAGGCCATCGTCTGGACGCCGACCGCCATCGACACCCCGGGGGAATATCTGGAAAACCGCTGCCTGTACAGCGCGCTGCTCACCAGCGCCTGCGAGGCCGATGTCATCGCGCTGGTAATGAATGCCGATGCGCCCTGGTCACCCTTTTCTCCGGGGTTTACCGCTCCGATGAACCGCCCGGTCATCGGGGTGATCACCAAAGCCGATTTGGCCGCCCCGCCCCGTCTGCAACAGGTCCGGGCATGGCTCGAGGCGGCAGGCGCCGAACATATCTTTATCACCAGCGCGTTAACCGGCGACGGGCTTGATGACCTGCTCGCCTGCCTGAACGCAGAGGAATATCAATGACCTATAAAATCATGGCGATCAACGCCGGCAGCTCCTCCCTGAAGTTTCAGCTGCTTAACATGCCGCAGGGAGCGCTGCTCTGCCAGGGGCTGATCGAACGTATTGGCCTGCCCGAGGCCCGCTTCACGCTGAAAACGCCGACGCAGAAATGGCAGGAGACGCTGCCCATCGCCGATCACCATGAGGCAGTGACCCTGCTGCTGGAGGCGCTGACCGGCCGCGGGATCCTGAGCAGCCTGCAGGAGATAGACGGCGTTGGCCACCGCGTCGCCCACGGCGGCGAACGCTTCAAAGACGCCGCGCTGGTCTGCGACGACACCCTGCGGAAGATCGAACGCCTGGCGGAGCTGGCGCCGCTGCATAACCCGGTCAATGCGCTGGGCATTCGTCTCTTTCGCCAGCGGCTGCCGGCGGTACCGGCGGTGGCGGTCTTTGATACCGCCTTTCACCAGACCCTGAAGCCGGAGGCCTGGCTCTATCCCCTGCCCTGGCGCTATTACGCCGAGCTCGGCATTCGCCGCTACGGTTTTCACGGCACCAGCCATCACTATGTCAGCAGCGCGCTGGCGGAAAAGCTGGGCGTACCGCTGAGCGCCCTGCGGGTAGTGAGCTGCCACCTGGGCAATGGCTGTAGCGTCTGCGCCATCAAAGGCGGGCAGTCGGTGAATACCTCAATGGGCTTTACTCCCCAGTCCGGGGTAATGATGGGCACCCGCAGCGGCGATATCGACCCGTCGATCCTTCCCTGGCTGGTGGAGAAAGAAGGTAAATCCGCCCTGCAGCTCAGCCAGCTGCTGAATAATGAATCCGGGCTGCTGGGCGTCTCCGGCGTGTCCTCTGACTACCGCGACGTCGAACAGGCAGCCGACGCCGGCAATGAACGCGCAGCTCTGGCGCTGTCGCTGTTTGCCGAACGCATTCGCGCAACTATCGGCAGCTATATCATGCAGATGGGAGGCCTGGATGCGCTGATCTTTACCGGCGGCATTGGCGAGAATTCCGCCCGGGCGCGGGCGACAATCTGCCGCAATTTGCACTTTCTCGGCCTCGCGCTGGACGACGAGAAAAACCAGCGGAGCGCGACCTTTATTCAGGCGGATAATGCGCTGGTCAAAGTGGCGGTGATCAACACCAATGAAGAGCTAATGATTGCCCGCGACGTCATGCGTCTTGCATTGCCGCAGGCGCGCGAGCTGACGGTGTCGGCATAAACGACGCGCCTCCTCTTGCGGAGAATCATGGTAACCTGCGGGTCGCCATGCCACTATGCGCCCTGGCGAAGGTAAGCGGAAAGGTGAAAACGTGGCTGTTGCACAATGTCCCGCCTCGTGCGGAGAACTTATCCAGGGCTGGATCCTCGGCAGCGAAAAGCTGGTCTCCTGTCCGGTGGACTGGTACAGCACCGTCGAGGTCGAGACCGGGGTGCCGCGAAAAGACGAGCGGCCGCTGTCGCGGGCGATGGTCGACCAGCTGCTGGCCCACTGGGGCTACCCCCCAGCGCTGAGCCAGCAGATCCGCATCACCCTGCACTCAACGATCCCGGTGGCCAAAGGGATGGCCAGCAGCACCGCCGATATCGCTGCCACCGCCGTCGCCACCGCCCATCATCTGGGCCATCTACTGGATGAGCCGACGCTGGCGCGCCTGTGCGTCGCGCTGGAGCCTACCGACAGCACCCTGTTTCGCCAGCTGACGCTGTTCGACCATAATACCGCCGCCACGCAAATCGCCTGTCCCCCTCCGCCGGCGCTCGACCTGTTAGTACTGGAGAGCCCGCTGACGCTGCGCACCACCGACTACCACCAGCTGCCGCGCGAGGCGGGTCTGTTGGCTAACGCCTCCCGGCTGCAGCTGGCGTGGGAGAAAGTACAGCAGGCCTGCCATTGCGGCAGCCCACAGCTGCTGGGCGAAGCGGCGACCATCAGCGCCATCGCCAGCCAGCAGCTGTTGCCCAAACCGGGGTTTGACGCGCTACTGCAACTGGTGGAAAGCGCAGGATTGTATGGCCTTAATGTAGCGCACAGCGGCAGCGTCGTCGGCCTGCTGCTGGACCGCCGTCGTCATGACGTCGAATTTCTGCAATGGCGGCTGGCAGAGAGCGACATCGCCGCCCACTGGCCGCAGCAGCATCTGCTGGCGATGGTGACCGGGGGCGTCACCCTGCAGTAGGCCTCAGGCCAGCGCCCGGCGCAGCGCCGCCAGCAGCTGGTCGTTTTCGCTGGCGCTACGGATCGCCACCCGGAAATAACGGCTATCCAACCCCGGGTAGTTGGCGCAGCTGCGGATCAGCACATGCTGGCGCAACAGGGCGTATTGCAGGTCAAGCCCTTGCCTGTCGCAGCGCAAGAACAGGTAGTTAGCACGCCCGGGCCACACGGTCAGCCCGGTAATCTCTTTCAGTCGTGAACAGAAACGCGCCCCCTCCTCCTGCAGCCATTGCCAGGTGGCCCGCTGATACGCCCGGTCCTGGAGGATGATCTCTCCGGCCAGGGCGGCATAGGCATTGATGGACCACGGCATTTGTCGCTCGCGCAGCCGGGCCACTGCCTGGGCGTCAGCGTTGAGCAGGTAGCCGAGACGCAGCCCCGGAATAGCATAAAATTTGGTGAGCGAGCGCAGAACCCAGACGTGCGGGTGCTGCGCCAGCAGGGGAATAAATCCCGGCTGGTCGGGGATAAAGTCGAGGAAGGCCTCATCGAGGATCAGGCTGATGTTCAGCGCCCGACAGCGCTGCGCAATGGCTTCCAGCAGGCCCCGCTCCGGCAGCAGGCCGGTGGGGTTGTTCGGGGTGCAAAGAAACAGGCAGTCCAGCGCCGGAGTCAGGGCATCGAGGATGGCGTCAGTCAGCTGCCAGCCATCGCACTCCCGGAGGGCATACTCCACCAACTCGCAGTCCACCGTCTGCAGCGCCCGCCGGTACTCCGCGAAACCAGGAATGACGATCATCGCCCGCCGCGGCTTAAGGCCGTGGACGAGGGTGAAGATCGATTCAGTTTCGCCG
Organism: Klebsiella sp. w6; assembly: GCF_033100215.1. Classification (NCBI taxonomy): domain Bacteria; kingdom Pseudomonadati; phylum Pseudomonadota; class Gammaproteobacteria; order Enterobacterales; family Enterobacteriaceae; genus Klebsiella; species Klebsiella sp. w6. Next base: position 903,496 of record NZ_CP136907.1, on the reverse strand, counting down.
TTGCCGGCAAGGATATGCGCCGCCGGCAGCTGATGGTGGGCAGCCAGCGCCTGATGCAGCTGTTGATACTCAACGTCAGGGTAGCGCTCGGCGCAGCCTGGGTTGTCGACGATCGCCTGCCTGAGCGAAGCTGGCATCCCCAGCGGATTGATGTTGGCGCTAAAATCCAGCAGCTCGCCGGGCGCAATACCCAGCAGGGCGGCGGCCTCGCGGATATTGCCGCCATGGGCGCTTTTCAGTAAGGCCATATCCCTTTCCTGTGTGGTTATCCGCGACGGGCCAGCGTCGCGCCGTCGGCGAAGTAGGCTTTAATCCCGGCGAGGATCGACTCGGCTACCTCCTGCTGGAATTTGGCCGTTTTCAGCTTCCGCTCTTCTTCCACGTTACTGATAAACGCCGTCTCCACCAGAATGGAGGGGATATCCGGCGCCTTCAGCACCGCAAAGCCCGCCTGCTCTACCCGATTCTTGTGCAGGTTATTGATATTGCCCATTTTCTCCAGCACCGCCTTGCCAAATTTGAGGCTGTCGGCGATGGTCAGGGACTGCACCATATCGAACATGGTGTGGTCGACATAGCGGTCGCCGCTCTTGCTGACCCCACCGATCAGATCCGAGGCATTCTGCGTCTGGGCGAGATATTTTGCCGCGGTACTGGTGGCCCCCCTGGTAGAGAGGGCAAACACTGAGGAACCGCTGGGCTGGCGGCTGGTAAAGGCGTCGGCGTGAATCGACACGAACAGGTCGGCGCGCTGCTTCTGCGCCTTGGCGACACGCACCTTCAACGGGATAAACACGTCTTCGTTGCGGGTCATATAGGCCTTCATATTGCCTTCTTTGTCGATCAGCGCCCGGAGGCGGCGGGCAATCTGCAGCACCACATCTTTCTCGCGGGTGCGATACTTCCCCACGGCGCCGGAGTCTTCGCCGCCGTGTCCGGGATCGAGCATAATGACAATCGGCCGGTCACGCCCGGCTTTGCCCGGCTGCGGTCCGCTTTGCGCCGGCGGCACCTGACGCTCCAGATCGCCTTTGTTGTAATCCTCGAGCAGCGCCAGCAGCGGATCCTGAACATCGGTGGCGTTGGCGGGGTAGAGGTCCATCACCAGACGCTCTTTAAAGCCGGCCACCGGCGCGAGGGCAAACAGCTGCGGCTTAACGTTCTGCTTGAGCTCAAAAACCATGCGCACGGTTTGCGGATCAAACTGGCCCACGCGGGCGGACTGAATAAAGGGGTCGTCATCGCGGATCTGCCCCCCCATGCCCTTCAGCACAGAGTTCAGGTTAACCCCTTCCAGATCCACCACCACCCGCTCCGGGTTACTGAGGGCAAACTGCCGGTATTTCAGCACATGATTCGATTCTACCGTGACGCGCGTGTAGGTCGATGCTGGCCAGACGCGAACAGCGACCACCCGCGCATCGGCAGCCAGCCCCACAGGGCTCACGCTCATTAACCACATGGCGCCCGCGCCCTGCAGCAGACGGCGACGGCTTAATCCAGAGTTGTTTCCCGACATGCCACTCCCAAGCAATAAAAACGCATTTGTACCCAAAACAAACAGATTGACCAGAAACTTTAACGAAAGGCATATAACCTGTCATCTATAAAAGGGTAAACATTCATTGACACCCTGCGCCGGGTCACATGTTTTTCGTGGCTTAGCCTAAAATTGGCACTTGCGTTTAACAGCAAAACAGAATAAAAATACAATAATTACGAATAATCATGCATTGAGGGTTTGTCATGGTGAAGGAACGTCGCACTGAACTGGTAGAAGGATTCCGCCATTCTGTTCCCTATATTAATGCCCATCGGGGAAAAACGTTTGTCATCATGCTGGGCGGCGAAGCCATTGAGCATGAAAATTTCTCAAATATTGTCAATGACATAGGATTATTGCATAGCCTGGGCATTCGCCTGGTCGTGGTCTATGGCGCCCGCCCGCAGATTGACGCTAACCTCGCCGAGCACCACCACGAGCCGGTCTATCACAAGCAGACGCGAGTGACTGACGCTAAAACGCTTGAGCTGGTTAAGCAGGCGGCGGGGATGCTGCAGCTGGAGATCACCGCCCGCCTGTCGATGAGCCTCAACAACACCCCGCTGCAGGGGGCCCATATCAACGTCGTCAGCGGCAACTTTATCATCGCCCAGCCGCTGGGCGTCGATGACGGCGTCGATTATTGCCACAGCGGACGCATTCGCCGCATTGACGAAGAGGCGATTCATCGTCAGCTCGACAGCGGCGCCATTGTCCTGATGGGGCCGGTCGCGGTGTCGGTCACCGGCGAGAGCTTTAACCTGACTTCGGAAGAGATCGCCACCCAGCTGGCCATCAAGCTGAAGGCGGAGAAAATGATCGGCTTCTGTTCGTCGCAAGGGGTTTACAACCAGGCCGGAGAAATCGTCTCCGAACTGTTCCCTAATGAAGCGCAGGCCCGCGTCGAAGAGCTGGAAGCGGACGAAGATTATAACTCCGGCACCGTGCGCTTCCTGCGCGGGGCCGTGAAGGCCTGCCGCAGCGGCGTGCGGCGCTGCCACCTGATCAGCTATCAGGAAAATGGCGCGCTGCTGCAGGAGCTGTTCTCACGCGACGGCATCGGCACCCAGATCGTCATGGAGAGCGCGGAGCAGATCCGCCGGGCGACCATCAACGATATCGGCGGTATTCTTGAGCTGATAAGCCCGCTTGAGCAGCAGGGCATCCTGGTGCGCCGCTCCCGCGAGCAGCTGGAGATGGAGATCGACAAATTCACCATTATTCAGCGCGATAACACCACTATCGCCTGCGCTGCCCTCTATCCTTTCCCGGAAGAGAAGATCGGCGAAATGGCCTGCGTGGCGGTGCATCCGGATTACCGGAGCTCGTCGCGGGGAGAGGTGCTTCTGGAGCGTATTGCCGCTCAGGCCAGACAGATGGGACTGAGCAAGCTGTTCGTGCTAACCACCCGCAGCATCCACTGGTTCCAGGAGCGCGGCTTCACGCCGGTGGATATCGACCTGCTGCCGGAGAGTAAAAAGCAGATGTATAACTATCAGCGCCGGTCGAAGGTGCTGATGGCCGACCTCGCTTAGGCCCTTCTTCACCCTTTCTAACGGCCCGGGATAGCGCGACGCTTATCGCTTTATCCTGGGCCGGTCTCCCGCCACTCTTCGCGCCAGCGCTCGTCTGCGGTACGCGGGCGAAATTCCTGGTTTCCGCACAGGCCATTTCTTTCTCGCTGGCTCACCGATATGCTATTGGCTGTCGACAGGACGTCGACTGGCGCCACGGCCGCCACCCGCCCTGCAAGGATCGCTGAAATAATGGAAACCAAACCGAACTGGCTGGTCAGACATATCAACCTCATTACCGCCGCGGTCGCCCTCTATCCGTGGTTGCTGATGATATTGCTGCTCTGGGATAACCAGCGCCATCATCAGCATGGTTATGCCGCGCTCGGCGCCGCCATCGCGATATTATTCCTGCTGGCCCTGACGTCCGGCATGAATGTTCTCATCTCCTCGCTGGTGATTTTTGTTGCCCGCTGTTCCACCCCACCGCTGGCCAGCGGCGCGGCAGTCCGCTTTTGCGCCATGAACTCGATATCGGTGCTCTGGCTCATCCCCCTGGTCTTCAGCTACTGATTTTTCTGCCAGTCCGGGCAACGGGCTGCATTATTTTCCCATCGCCCGGATGCGGCCTCTCAGGGGGCTTCGCGCCCGGCGAAAATCTCCGCCAGGCCGCTGCGCCGCTCGGTGCGCGTCACAATGGCCTGGGAGAGCACCTGCTCGTCGGCATAGAGTGACAATCGCTGTTTCGCACGGGTGATCGCCGTGTAGACCAGTTCGCGGGTCACCAGCGGGATGCTGCGCGCCGGCAGGATCAGCGCCGCATGTTCGAACTCGGAGCCCTGCGATTTATGCACGGTCATCGCCCAGGCGGTATCATGCTCCGGCAGGCGACTCGGTTGCACCGACTTGATGGTGCCGTCGGGCATCAGGAACCACACCCGCAGCTCGCCGTTGCGCTCCAGCGCTATCCCGATATCGCCGTTAAACAGCCCCAGCGCGCTGTCGTTGCGCGATATCATGATCGGTCGGCCGTCATACCAGCGGGAGTGGCGCGGCAGGGCGATCGCCCGCTGGCGGTTGAGCCGCTGCTCCAGCCGCTCATTGACGCCGCTCACGCCGTACGGCCCTTCACGCAGCGCGCACAGAAGCTGGAATTCGCTGAAAGCGGCCAGCATGGCCTGCGGTTCGGCCCGCTCGCGGCGCAGTTGCAGGTAGCGTTCATAGCCCTGCTGGGCCGCGCCGAGCATGGCCTCGTACTCGTCGGTCGTGCTGAGGGGATGAAGCGCGATGTCGTCAAACGGCTGGCGCAGCGTGGCCTTCACCTCCGCGCGCGCGCCAGCATTCACCGCCCGCGCCAGGCTCCCGATGCCGGAGTGACTGCCGAAGCGATAGCTCTTTTGCAGCAGGCACAAGCTGTCTCTCAGCGCGCCAGCGATAGCCCCCTCGCCCGCCGGCACCGGCGAACCGGTCAGCCGGGTCAGCTCCTGCGCCCGCGCGACAGTGTAGCCCGAGCTCGCCCAGGCGCAGATATCCCCCAGCACCGCCCCCGCTTCCACGGAGGCCAGCTGGTCGCGATCGCCGAGGAAAATCACCCGCCCGTGGGCCGGCAGCGCGTCGATAAGCCGCGACATCATCGGCAGGTCAATCATCGAGGCTTCATCCACGACCAGCACATCCAGATGCAGCGGGTTGCCGGCGTGATAGCGCATGCGCTGGCTGCCGGGCTGGGCGCCCAGCAGACGATGCAGCGTGCTGGCCTCGGTGGGAATTAACGCTTTCTGCGCGTCGGTCAGCGGCAGCTTTCTCAGCGCCGCGCCCAGCGATTCGGTCAGGCGCGCCGCCGCTTTCCCCGTCGGTGCCGCCAGGCGAATACGACAGCGTGGACTGTCGTCAATCTGGATCAGCGCCGCCAGAAGCTTCGCCACGGTGGTGGTTTTCCCGGTCCCGGGACCGCCGGAGATCACCGAGATACGGCGAGTCAGCGCCACCGCCGCGGCCACTTTTTGCCAGTCGGTTTCGCCAGTGGCGGGAAACAGCGCATTTAGCGTTGACGCCAGCCGCGCCTCATCCATCTCCAGCACCCGGTTGGCTTCGTTAAAGAAGCGGGCGACGGTCAGCTCGTTGCGCCACATCCGGTTCAGATAGAGCCGGTCGCCGCACAAAATCATCGGCGCCGGAGCATCGCCGCAGCTCACCGCCGACGAAGCGAGCAGCAGCGCGGGCCAGTCCTCCGGCGCGCCGGCTTCGGCCAGCAGCCGATCGCGGATCTCCCCCGCTTTTCCGCTCAGCGCCTCGTCGCCGCTCAACCGCGACAGCGGCAGGCAAACGTGCCCCTCGCCAGCATCCCGGCTCAGCAAGGCCGCCGCCAGCATGACCGCCGGCGGGTCGTTTTGCGCCACCATCAGGGCAAACTGGACGTCCAGCGGCCGCAGCAGACGCTGCTCCACCGCCGCCAGCAGTAATTGTTCGAAAGTCATGAGGTCTCCTCCTGAGTTTCTCCGGCAAAAAGCTGATCCAGACCGTCAATCAGCGGTCTCACCGGCCGGGTGGTGAAGATCCCCTGCCCCCCCTCCTGCCCGTCCATGCCGCGCAGGAAAAGATAAATCACGCCGCCGAAGTGGCGGTCATAGTCATAATCGGCCAGCCGGTGGCGCAGATAGCGGTGCAGCGCCAGGCTGTACAACTGATACTGCAGATCGTAGCGGTGGGCACGCATCGCCTGCTCCATTGCCGGCCGGGTGTAGGCCTCGCGGTCTTCCCCCAGCCAGTTGGATTTGTAATCCAGCAGGTAATAACGGCCTTCGTGGCGGAAGACCAGATCGATAAAGCCCTTCAGCATGCCACGCACCTGGCGGAAATCCAGCGGTGGCGTGTCGGCGGAGAGGGGATCGTACTGGCGGATAAGCGCGTCAAGGCGCTCCGCCGTCAGCAGCTGAGCGATAGGCAGATAAAACGCCATCTCCACCTGTTTATCCCGCGCCGCAAGCTGATTGAGCGCAATATCCGCTCCCGGCAGGCGAGTCTTCAGCACGCCCCCCAGCCAGTCGGTCAGCACCGGCGCCCACTGCGCGTCAAACCCGCTCAGCTGCAGCTTCTCCGCCATCCACCCGTCCGGCACCGGCTGGGTGAAGTCCAGCTCCTCAAACAGGCTGTGCAGGAAGGTCCCCGGCGCGGCGCCGCGCGGAAACTGGTGCGGAGTCAGCTGCGGCTCTTCCACGACTTCGCCGACGCCGGCGGCATCGACATCCAGACGCGGCAGCAGATCCTGCCCGCCGCTGAAACCATGCTGTTGCAGTCCGGAGTAGCTGGTCACCCGCCAGTCGTCGGCGATGCGGCGCTGCAGCTCGCGCGCCGACAGCGGGGGGATGGTCGCCGCGGGCGCCTGCCACGGGGTCAGATCCAGCTCGCCCGGTCTCTGCAATGCAATATCGCCATGACAGAAGTCCGCCAGCCGCGCGGCCAGCCCGGCGGCGTCCATGGCTTCGCCCGCCTGCAACAGCCGCCCCAGCGCGCTGAGGTGGAAATCGCTGTTGCCGGATTTCCGGCTGCTGAGCGGCGCCACGCCGAGGCTGCAGTGCCAGACCGCACGGGTCAGGGCGACGTATAGCAGGCGCAGATCTTCCGCCAGCCGTTCCGCCTCCGCCAGCTCGAGACTGGCCTCATCCTGGCCCAGATCCAGTACCGCCGCGAACGTCTCGCGATCGTGGTAGAACGCCTGGTCCTGTTTACGAAACCGGGCGATAAACGGCAGCCAGACCAGGGGGTACTCCAGCCCTTTTGACTTGTGAATGGTGACAATTTGCACGAGGTGCTTATCGCTTTCGAGACGCATCTGCTGGCTGGCGGCGTTGCTGTCCGGCTCGGCGATATGCTGCGCCAGCCAGCGCACCAGGGCATGCTCGCTTTCCAGCTGGCTGGCCGCCTCCTGCAGCAGTTCGCTGATATGCAGAATGTCGGTTAAGCGCCGCTCGCCGCCGCGGGTCGCCAGCAGATTCTCGGCGATATGCCGGGCCGTCATCAACGCCCGCAGCATCGGCATCACTCCGCGCTGACGCCAGATCTGGCGGTAGTCGCTGAACTCCTCCACCAGCGCGTCCCACGCCTGCTCATCCTGATTGAGATTTTCAATATCCAGCGCGGTCAGGCCAAACATCGAGGTAGCCAGCGCGCTGCGCAGGGTATTTTCCCGCTCCGGGGCCAGCACCGCCTGCAGCAGCCAGAGCAGCTCCTGGGCCTCCAGCGTCTCGAAAACGCTGTCGCGGTTGGAGAGGTAGACCGAGGGGATGCCCAGCGTCTGCAGCGCTTCACGCACCTGCGCCGCCTCCAGCCGGTTGCGCACCAGCACGGTGATATCCGAGGCCTGCACCGGGCGCGAGGTTTCCCCGCGCCACAGCAGCGCGCGCCCCTGCTGCCCGGCGCTCAGCCAGTCGCGGATCTGCGTGGCGCAGAGCTGCGCCATAAACGTTTGATAATCGCCAGACCCGACGGTGTCGCCGGGCATCAGCCAGACGTTCATCGCCGGTACGTCCGCCGCGTCAACGGTAAAGCGCAGCCCCTGATTCTTTGCCGCCGCCTTCACCGGCAGAAACGGGATCTCGCGGAACATGAAAGGGTTATCGCTGAGGCTGAACAGCCGATTGACGCTGCTCACCATGCCCGGCGAGGAGCGCCAGTTGGTATCGAGGGTGTAGTGCGCGGTAACGTCGCCGCGCGCTTTCATATAGGTAAAGATATCGGCGCCGCGAAAGGCGTAGATGGCCTGCTTCGGATCGCCGATCAGCAGCAGCGCCGTCTCCGGCTGCCGGCGCCAGATGCGGCGAAAAATCCGGTACTGCTGGGGGTCGGTGTCCTGAAATTCATCGATCATCGCCACCGGAAAACGCTGGCGAATGGCGCTGGCCAGCGTCTCGCCGCTGTCGCCGCGCAGCGCCTCGTCAAGCCGGCTGAGCATATCGTCAAACCCCAGCTCGCCGCGGCGGCGCTTTTCGCGGGCGACCGCATCGCGGATCTCGACCATCGCTCTCGCCAGCACCAGATCGGTGAGCGTCAGCGAGGAGGCCAGCAGCGACTCTACGGCGCTAAACAGCGGGTGCACCGGCGGTTCGCCACCGGCTTTGGTGCGCTCGAGCAGAAACGACTGGGCAAATTTCTCCAGCGCGTCGGGCAGCTGGTAGCTTAACGTCTCTTCCTGCGCCCAGGCGTTCACTTTCTCAAGCCATTTGCCCTGGTTGCCACGATTGTATTTCCGCCGGTCGAGCCCGGAATTTTCCAGCACGCCTTCGATCTCGCCCACCTGCTCGCGCCACTGCTGCTTGAGCGAGTCAATGCGGCCGATGATCTGCTGATGGCGTTCAGCCAGCGTCTCGTCGGGGGCCGGCGGCGACTTAAGCTGCGGCGCTTCGCCCTGCAGCCAGCGGTCAAGAGACTTCAGCAGATCGCGCGGCCCTTTCCAGACGTCGTGGATCACCGCCGCGATATCGCGGGTCAGCGGATAGCAGTGGCGGCGCCAGAAGTCAGCGCAGGCCTGATAGCGCAGGCGGGATTCATCCTCGATCAGTTGCTGCTCGAACAGCATGCCCGACTCGAAGGCGTTAAGGCTCAGCATCCGTTGGCAAAAGCCGTGGATGGTGAATACCGCCGCCTCGTCCATCTGCCGTTCAGCCAGCAGCAGCGTCTTCGCGGCGTCGTCTTTATCATCGATCTCCGCCAGCAGCGCGCTGTAGAGCGGATTGTCGGATTCGCCGCGCAGGCAGGCGATGCGCAGTTCGTGGATGTTGCTGCGGATACGCCCGCGCAGCTCTTCGGTCGCCGCCTCGGTAAAGGTCACCACCAGCAGCTCTTCAACGCTGATAGCGCGGGAATAGGCGGACTCGCCGCCCAGCCCCAGCAGCAGCCGCAGATACAGCGCGGCGATGGTAAAGGTTTTTCCGGTGCCCGCAGAGGCTTCTATCAGGCGCTCGCCCCTCAGGGGCAAGCGCAGGGGATCCAAAGACTCAGCGGTGTCGGTCATTCATTCTCTCGCATCAGGGGTAAGGATTGCTGCAATGCGCTGACGTTTTCCCACACTTTGCCGCCTTTCGGCTGGGCATAGTCCGCTTTGCCATTCTGGCTACCGGAAATCTGGGACAATATCGTCATGCCCTGCGGATCCACCACCGTCTGATGGAAGAAGTCGGCAAGTTTTTGCGGCGTCAGCAGTTTAATCTGAGCCACTACTTTATCACGTGAATCAAAACGCATATTACCGCGATCGAAATCTTTGCTCAGTTTCGAGGCTTCATCGCCCAGCGTCTGCGGCGCCTGCAGCATCTGGCTTATCACCGCCTGCTGGAGCTGAGCAAACTCTTCCGGCTTCATCGCCCGCAGCTTCGCCTCCGCGGTGGGAAAGAAGGCCTGGAACCGCTGCCAGAGGAAGGCTGGCTGCTTATCGCTACTCTGCAGCAGGAAGCCCATGCCCCACTGGCGCCCCACGTTCATCGGGAAGGCAAAGACCGCATAGCCGAGCTGCTCTTCGGTACGCAGCTGGTTGTAGAACCACGGCTGAATAATCTGCCCCAGCAGGGTGCTGGCGGCGGTGCTGCTGAACTCATCCACGTTGGGCGGCGCGAACACCGCGGCCAGCGCGGAGTCGGTGCTGTTGCCCGCTTTGTTGAAGATCGCCAGCTGCTGCCGGTTCACCACCACGTCTTTATTGCGGCACCATTCGTTGCCGTCAGCGCCCAGCTGCTGCTGGATCTGGCGGGCCAGCGTCGTGGCGGCATCGGCGGTCATATTGCCGATCACCATCAGTTCAGGACGCCCCTTGGTTTTCAGGTTGGCGCGGTAGTCGAGCACCTCTTTAAGAGTGATGGAGGGCAGCAGCGCCCGGCGCACTTCGCGCTGGAAGTACGGCACCTGGGAGACCATCTGGATCGGCATTATCGCCTGATCGTAGGCTTTGCCTTTCTCGGCGGAGTCCATCATCTGCGCATACCAGGATTTGGCCTGCTCCAGCTGCTCCTCGGTCGGCGTATAGCTGAAGTATCCCTGCAACAGATCGCTGAACAGTGCCGGAAGGTGCTGGGTATAGCCGTTGGCATTGACCATTAATCCGTTATTAGCGCCGGTGGAGAACGAAATGCCGCCGACCGCCGCCTGGTTACTGAGCTGATCGAGGGCGATGCCGGCGAGATAATCGTTGAGGGCAAACATCACCTGCCGGCGAGCGCTGTCCATCGCCTGGGGATTACGCAGCACCAGGGAGATATCCGCCTTCGGCTCGCTGGCAAAATACTGGCTCGGGGCATACACCACCCGCAGCGTCGGTTCATCAAGGATCAGCTGCGGATGCGGCCAGGCTTTATCGCTTTTGATGAGGGTGAAATCATCCGGAATATAGGGGTTGAGCACCGGCAGCTGTAGCTGGATGGCCTGCGATTTTTGCTGCCAGTCAGCGAACGTCTGCTCGCTAATCTTATCCACCTGATACGGCGCATCGACAAAATAGGCCGTCTTGTTATGCGGCTCCTGGGGGCTGATATACCAGATACGGGCGTTCTGCGGGGTCATCATCGCCAGCCGATCTTTGATCGCCTGCGGGTCGTACTGGTCGGCAATATTCACCACGTCCAGCGCATGCTCGACCGGCACCCGGATCATGGTATCCGCCAGCCATTCCACGTAGTCCATGTCGCGGTTGATCGACGGATAGCGGAAATCCAGCGCCAGCACATGCGCCAGTTCATCGAAGTACCGTTTGTCGATGCCCTGAGTACGCAGGAGGTCGAGATAGCTGAAAATGGCCGCCGTCACTTCGTCGCGGTGCGCCAGGCCTTTATCGGTGAGGGTAGCAGAGATCGCCAGCACACCGCTGTTGCCGTTTACCACCGGATCGGAATCGGCGCGGATACCTTCCGCCAGCCCCTGCTTTTGCAGCCAGTCGGAGAGCGTGCCCGGGCTGCGGTTGCCGATGAGATAGGTGACCAGCTCATCGGTTTTGCTGCGGAAGCGATCGCTGTTGTTGTCGATGCGAAACTCGACGCGCAGCACTTTGCGCGGCATCGCCGGCACATAGTGAATAATGATGCCTTTTTGCGCATCCGTTACCACCGGGACGGTAATTTCCGGCCTGCTGATCTGACGATTCGGCACGCGGCCAAAGGTGTCAGCAGCCATCCGCGCCAGCGCCGGCAACGGCTTGTTGCTGTAGATCACCGCTTTCATCAGGTTGGCGGAGTACCAGCTATCGCGGAAGGTATGCAGCGCATCAAGTACCGGGCTGCCGGGCTTATCGCTGAGCGTCTCGAGGTTACCACCGGAGAAGTGGGCCGCCGGGTGGGCCGGGTTGATGGTCTCCGCACTGACCTGGGCCATGCGCATCCCGTCTCGCGTCCGGGCCATCGTCAGTTCGGCGTTGACCGCGTTACGTTCGCGATCGGCATATTTCTTATCCAGCAGCGGCGCGGCGATGGCGTCGGCCAGGCGGTCTACGGCCCCGTCCAGCGCATCATTTTCCACTTCGAGATAAAACGCGGTGCGGTAAGGCGCGGTGCTGGCGTTATGGCTGCCGCCGTGCAGTTTAAGAAACTCTGCAAGGCTGTCAGGCTGGGGATATTTTTGCGACCCCATCAGCGTCATATGTTCCAGAAAATGCGCCAGCCCCTGATGATCGGCCGGATCCTGCAGGGATCCCACCGGCACCACCAGCGCCGACAGCGATTTCACCGCCTGCGGATCGGAAACCAGCAGCACGACCATGTCGTTATCAAGGCGGATCGCCTGATACTGACGCGTATCTTTTTCGCTTTTGCGGATCGTCTCCTGAATCGGCTGCCATCCGGTGTCGGCCTGACTAAACGGCGCCCAGAGGGCGGCCAGCACAACAAAAACCTTGAACCATAAACTGCGGGGCATTCACGAACCTCATCATTAACAAACTTGCGCTGCACAGCGTGCAGCCTTTTATGTCCATCAGTCCGTGATACGTTGCGCATAATAAATGAACCGCCATTCACTGCGCAATTTTTATACTATTTAAATTTGTGTGGACTGATGGTAACGATATAGCGGTAACAGATAACGCTGCGTCTGAGCAATAATTTCTTCGTAATGCGCCGGCTCCAGCGAACGCCACAGGCGTTGATACCAGATATCGGCGCCCTCCCCGCTGACCACCATGTTACCTTCGTAGGTCTGCAGGAATTTGCTCCGCGCTTTCTGCTGCGTCTCTTCGTCCATTAAGATGACATCCTTTTCGGCGTCGTAACAGGCTTTCAGCCAGGCGCCACCACTTTCCGGCAGCAGCAGCAGCGGCTGCGACATCCCCAGCAAATAGCCATCCACCAGCGCATTAAGGTACGCCTGCGCCTCGGCGGGCGCCAGCGCCGGGAAGCGCCACTCTCCCTCTTTCCGCACAAACAGCCGGCTCTCGCCGGTTCCGCCGCTGGCACAGTAGACAAGGTGTTCCAGCCAAAGTTGCATCCCCTGGGAGACGCTCAGCAGCGAAGGCCGCCAGCGCAGCAGACCGTCCGGCTGCACCTGCTGCAGCCAGCCGGTCAGGTTCACGCCGCCGCACTGCAGATCGATCTCCATGCTCTGCGCCTGCTGGCGCTCGGCCATCACCCGCTCGGCCAGCGCCTGCATCTCCAGGCGCTGCGTCTCCCAGACCAGCTCGCCAAAGGCGCCATACGGTAGCTCGCCCGCGGCGCGGAAGCGGCGGAACATGGCTGAGACGTCCTGCTCCTCGATAAGCGTATTGAGCAGTTGCTGATTCAGTTGATAACGGCTCAGCCCTTCAAGAGTGAAGGGCTCGTCGTCTGGAATATCGTCCTCTTCGGCGCGGAAATTGACCCGCAGACGCTGCTGAAAGAACGCGCGAACCGGGTGCTGCCAGAAGCGTAAGAGCTGCTCGAACGGCAGGCTGTCAATCGGCGGCGCGGTGAGCGGCTGTATAAAATCGCTATGCGCCTCTCCCTGCTGGCCGGCGGCGGCCAGCCATTCACGAGCGTAGCTCTTGTTCTCGTCTTCCTGGAAATTAGCGACGTCGAACGGCATGCGCGTATGCAGATGGGTGATATGGGCTTTGACCCGGGCTTCGCTGGCGTCGCAGTCAAGCTCTTCGTCGCCAGCGAGACAGTGGCTCTGGCCGATATAATCCACCAGCTCCTGCACCAGCACCGAGGGAAAGCGCTCGCTGTTGTCCTGAATCGAACGGCCGATGTAGCTGATATACAGCGTCTGTTCGGCGGACATCAGCGCTTCGAGGAACAGATAGCGGTCATCATCGCGCCGGCTGCGGTCGCCGCGCTGCGGCTTCTGGCTCATCAAATCAAAGCCCAGCGGCGGCAGCGTTCGCGGATAAACCCCGTCGTTCATCCCCAGCAGGCAAACCACTTTGAAAGGAATAGAGCGCATCGGCATCAGGGTGCAGATGTTGACCGGGCCAGCAAGAAAGCGCTGGCTGATCCGCTGCTGATCGAGACGCTGGGCCAGCTCATCGCGCAGTAGCGTCAGCGGCACCTGGTCGCCATACTGTGCTTCCAGACCGCTATCAATAACCGCCAGCCATTGTTGCTCAATCAGTGCCAGCGCCGCTTCGGTCTCGCTGTCCGGCAGGAAAAAGTCATTCAGCAGATCGCGACAGACCGGCAGCCACTCCGCCAGCGGCCGCTGCTGGGCAAGGCCGCGTCGCCACAGATTAAGCTGCATCAGCAGCGACGCGAGGTTGCCCACCAGTTCGGCGATCAAACCGCTGGATTCGTCATACGGCAGCACCGACTGCCACTCTCCCTCGCGGCTGTCCATGGCGTAGCCCAACAGCATACGGGTGAGGCCGAACCGCCAGGTATGCTGCCCGGTCGCCGGCAGGTCCAGCTCGCGGACGTTGTCGTCATCCATTCCCCAGCGGACGCCGGACTCGTTCACCCACTGGCGCAGGTAGCGCAGCCCTTCTTCCGTGATATTAAAGCGCGCCGCCAGCACCGGCACGTCCAGCAGCGCCAGCACATCTTCGCTGGCGAAGCGGCTGTCCGGCAGTGAGAGCAGCGTGATAAACGCCTGCAGCACCGGATGCGACTCGCGGGCGCGACGGTCGGAGATCGCCCACGGCAACCAGCGATCGCCGCTGGCCGCGCCAAACACCGCCTGAATATAGGGACTGTAGCTGTCGATATCCGCCACCATGACGATGATATCCCGCGGCGTGAGCGTCGGATCCGCCTCCAGCATCGCCAGTAGCCTATCGTGCAGAACCTCCACTTCGCGCTGCGGACTGTGGCAGACGTGAATGCTCAGACTGCGGTCATCCAGCGCCAGCGGACGTTTGTCGCGACTGTGAGCGAACGCCTCTGCGCTCTGCCCGGCCACCGCCGCGTTGCGCAGTTCGAGGATATCCGATTGCAGGTTATGCAACAGGTTATCGGGGGCAATATCGACAAAGGCGTCCAGCTCCTCATAGCGCTCCAGCCCCGCCAACAGGTAGATATAGTCGCGCCCCAGTTTGCCCCAGGAGGCGAGCAACGGGTTGCCGACATCCTGTTCCCCAGCGTCATTAAACAACCCCGGCGCCTGCTCGGTGTCGCGAAACAGGGGTAGCGCGCGCGCCTCGCGGTGATGGCGCCGCTGGCGCGACAGCAGCTTCGCCAGGAACGCCGGATCCTTAATGTCTCCCCAGTAGTAGCGGCAGGGGTTGGTAAACAAGACATAGACATCGACATGCTTACCCAACGCCTGCAGCGCCTGAAGATAGACCGGCGGCAGCGCGGAAATCCCGCAGATGAAGACGCGCGACGGCAGCCCGGCGGGCGGTTCGTCCGCTTTTTCCAGGGTACTGATAAAGCGCTGGTAGAGATTGGCGCGGTGCCACTGCGGTTGCCCCAGCTCGGCGGTATAGCTCACCAGTGCCTGCCACAGCGGCGCCTGCCACTGCTGGGCATCGCCGAGACCTTCCACCCGCTGGCCGGCCTCCCAGCGCATCAGCCACTCCGGGCGATAGACGAGGTACTGGTCATAGAGGTCCGCCACCCGGGCGGCGAGTTGAAACAGTTTGCGCTTGTCGCCGTCATCGCTCAGATACTGGCGCAGCAAGATAAAATCGTCTTCCTCCAGGTGCTGCGGCAGGAGGGTCATCAGCTTCCAGCTCATGCTCTGCTTGCTGAAGGCGCTTTCGCCAGGAATATCTTTCAGGACGCGCACGAACATGTCCCAGATAAAGCTCGCCGGCAGCGGGAACTCGATATTGGCGGCAATTCCGAAGCGCGAGGCCAGGGTCATCTGCAGCCACTGCGCCATACCGGTACTCTGCACCAGCACCATTTCGGCCTGAAAAGGGTCATCCAGCCGCTGGCGCTCGACGATAAATTCCATCAACGCCTCGAGAACATCCAGCCGGTTTGAGTGGTATACCCTTAACATAATTG
Organism: Klebsiella sp. w6; assembly: GCF_033100215.1. Taxonomy (NCBI): domain Bacteria; kingdom Pseudomonadati; phylum Pseudomonadota; class Gammaproteobacteria; order Enterobacterales; family Enterobacteriaceae; genus Klebsiella; species Klebsiella sp. w6. The sequence continues at coordinate 888,044 of NZ_CP136907.1, read as the reverse complement.
CTCCTGACTACTGACTGACCGGGCAATGCAGCCGGGTCATCTGCACCCGCTTGGCAACGGGCATACTGATCGTTACCGTGATGCTGACACATCTTTGCGTCGATGTCTGCATACGGCTTACCTGCCCGCGTGCCGGCGAGGGCGGCGCGGAGAGCTGGCTATAGCGCCACGCGTCGCGCCACAGCTGACGGGTCTGGTTCAACTGGACAATTCCTTGCGCCATTCCGCGCTGATAGCCGCCCAGCGCGGTGACCGTCAGCACCATCAGCGCCATCGCCAGCACGGTCTCCGGCAGGCTAAACCCCCGCTGATGCTTCAGGGCATTTGACATAAGCTCGCCTCCCTGAGCGGGCAAAAATCGCTCCAGCCGTGGGCGGAAAAACGCACCTGCCCGCCGCGCACCTCGCCGGACTGCCAGACCTGCACCTCGCCGCTGGCGCTGCTGAGCAACAGTGAACCGTCGCCGAAGATACGCAGGCAGGCGCGCCAGCCCTGCTGCGTCTGCTCCCGGCAGGCCAGCGGCAGCTGCGCCGACCAGGCCTGTTGTTTTCCCCACTGCAGCGCCGAATGGGCTATCGCCGTATCACGGATCGCCTGCGTTTCGCTGGCGGTTTGCGCCAGCAGCGCCCGCTGCTGCAGGTTAAGCCCCTCGAGTAACAGGCTGCCGAGGGTCAGCAACAGGAGCACCATCAGCAGCGACGACATTCCACGCTGACGGATCACAGGTTATACCCCGTCACCCGCTGCTCCACCTCGCTCGTCAGGCCCCTCTGTTGCGCGGAGCGCGCCGCCAGCGTCACGCTCAGCTCCGGCGCGAAGCCCGAGGTGACCTGACGTTGTACCGAGAAGCGCGTCACCACGATGGCGGCCGGGTTGGTGATTTTCTCCCATCCGCCCCCGCGGCAGTCGCTGGCCCCGCGCAAGGTCTCCAGCGCGCCGTCGCGCAGGCGAAAGCCGGTGCTCTCCGCCGCTGCCGCGGGGGAGGTTTCCCATCTCCCGTTGCTGTTCGCATCCCAGCGCACAATCAGACACTCGCCATCAGCGGCTAGCTCCAGCCCGGCTCCGCCGCACGCTCCCCGGCAGTACCCGGCGCGCTGGAGATGTTTTCCCACGGCATGCACGCGCTGCCACAGCTCGTTCTCCAGGGCCAGCTGTTCGCCCTGGCGCAGAATATGACGCTGCAGGGCAGGCAGAAAACGGCAGGCCCCCATCAGCAGCAGCGAGCCGATGGCCATGGCGATAAGCGCCTCCGCCAGGGAAAATCCTCGACTGTTCACTGACACCCTCCTGCGCTGTCGCTGCGGCATAAACGAATCCGCCCCCAGTGTGAGATCACAATGCTCCAGCTGCCGGCCGCGCTCTGCAACCGCAGATTCCCCGCCCAGGCGGTGCTGCGCAGACCATAAAACCCCAGACCAGGCGTAACGCCAGCCAGCGTGATCCCCGGCCAGCGCGGGCGCAGCGTGAAGGATGTCCCCGAGGCGCATTCCGGCCCCTCCCCCTCCGCGCTCAGGCACCAGCCCACTTCGTCCTGGCCGACGCGAAGCACGCGGTCCCGGTTGTACGCGTTGGCGTCATCGCGCAGAAAGAGCAGAAAATCCCGCACCTGGACGGCGGTTTGCCACAGTTGTTGCTGCTGCTGCCAGCGCTGCCAGCCGTACAGGCCGCCGACGCTGAGGATCATCATCAGTGTCAGCGTTACCAGGGTTTCCATCAGGGTGTAGCCATGTTCTCTGTTCATGGCGTCGAGTATGCCGCGGCGGTTGGCCCTGGCGCGACGACGGAAAATAGCTTTCCCGGCCAGATACGCAAAAAAGGTTTGCATACTCGACAGAAGAACATTTTTTTGCGAGCGTCTACCCAACTTCGCCCACCGCAACCGCCGGGGGGGGCTGTGGGCAGGCTGAAGCGACCTTATCCCTGTGGCTATGGAGATAGCCTCCATTCTGATGGTGCAAAAGGCATAAAAAAACCGGCGCCATCGGGCGCCGGTTGGTCATCTCTGCTGGAGGGTTAAATCGCCACCGGCGCTTTAATGCCCGGGTGCGGATCGTAACCTTCAATCTCGAAGTCTTCAAAACGGTAGTCGAAAATCGACGCCGGTTTGCGTTTGATGACCAGCTTCGGCAGCGGACGCGGTTCGCGGCTCAACTGCAGGTTGGTCTGCTCAAGATGGTTGCTGTACAGATGGGTGTCGCCGCCGGTCCAGACGAAATCACCGACCTGCAGATCGCACTGCTGCGCCACCATATGCACCAGCAGCGCGTAGCTGGCGATATTGAACGGCAGGCCGAGGAATACGTCGCAGGAGCGCTGATACAGCTGGCAGGAGAGCTTGCCGTCAGCGACGTAGAACTGGAAGAAGGCGTGGCACGGCGCCAGCGCCATTTTATCCAGCTCGCCGACGTTCCACGCCGAGACGATGATCCGGCGGGAGTCCGGGTCGTTTTTCAGTTGGTTCATCACCGTGGTGATCTGGTCGATATGACGACCGTCCGGCGCAGGCCAGGAACGCCACTGTTTGCCGTAGACCGGCCCCAGGTCGCCATTTTCATCTGCCCACTCGTCCCAGATGGTGACGTTGTTGTCGTGCAGATAGGCGATGTTGGTGTCGCCCTGCAGGAACCACAGCAGTTCATGGATGATGGAGCGTAAATGACAGCGCTTGGTGGTCACCAGCGGGAAGCCTTCCTGCAGGTTAAAACGCATCTGATGGCCGAAAATAGAGATCGTGCCAGTGCCGGTGCGGTCATTTTTTGGCGTGCCCTCGGTGAGCACTTTCTGCATCAAATCAAGATACTGTTTCATGGTTCCTCAAGAATTCTGTTGCTGCGGACGATGGCGGTAAGCCCAAACCATCATGATGATACCCGCAAGCACCATCGGGATCGAAAGAATCTGCCCCATGCTGATGTACTGCACCCAGCCGCCGGTGAACTGGGCGTCGGGCTGGCGGAAGAATTCCACGATGATGCGGAACAGGCCGTAGCCAATCAGGAACAGACCGGAAACGGAGCCGGTCGGGCGCGGTTTACGGATAAACAGGTTCAGGATCAGGAACAGCACCACGCCTTCCAGCGCCAGCTCGTACAGCTGCGACGCGTGACGCGGCAGCGCGCCGTAGGTATCGAACAGCGATTGCCATTCCGGATGCGTCGGCAGCAGCGCCAGGTCTTCGGCACGGGAGCCCGGGAAAATCATCGTGTAGTGGAAGCTCGGGTCCACGCGGCCCCACAGCTCACCGTTGATGAAGTTGCCCAGACGTCCGGCGCCAAGGCCAAACGGGATCAGCGGCGCGATAAAATCGGAGACCTGGAAGAAGGTGCGTTTGGTGCGTCTGGCGAAGATAATCATCACCAGGATCACGCCGATCAGGCCGCCGTGGAACGACATGCCGCCGTCCCAGACGCGGAACAGATACAGCGGATCGGCAAGAAATACCGGCAGGTTGTAAAACAGCACGTAGCCGATACGGCCGCCCAGGAAGACGCCGAGGAAGCCCGCGTAGAGCAGGTTTTCCACTTCATTTTTCGTCCAGCCGCTGCCCGGACGATTCGCCCGACGGGTGGCCAGCCACATCGCAAAGACAAAGCCCACCAGGTACATCAAACCGTACCAGTGGAGGGAGACCGGGCCTAGAGAAAAAATGACCGGATCGAACTCCGGAAAATGCAGGTAGCCACTATTCATCTGTCACCATAAAGACTTGTTATTCCGCCGAAAGTGGACAGCGGTGATGATCTATGCCCGATAAAAACGGGCACGCCGAAGGAGGCGAATCATAGCATAAGCCTGGAGTGCGATCCGCGCCGAACGTGTAAAAGATATGTATACGGATGCTAACAGAATGCCGTTTTCCCGGCGGTACCCTATTTTGCCGGATGGTGCGAGCAGAGGATCCCCGGGTTACGGCTTACGCCTCACCCGGGCTACCGCTACCGCCCGCCGCGGATCAGGCCGCCGAGACCGCGACGCTCCATAAAGGCCGCCACCTGATGGCGCACCTCAGCGGTCATCTGGGCATCAAGGCTGCGACGCGACAGCTCCTGCGCCTCTTCGATATCAATGCGGCGCAGCAGATATTTCACCCTCGCCACCGAGCGGCCGTTCATCGACAGATGGCGATAACCGAGGCCGATAAGGATCGTCACGCACATCGGGTCGCCCGCCATCTCGCCGCACAGTCGCAGATCGATGCCAAAGCGCTCCGCGTCATGGGCGATCATCGCCAGCGCCCGCAATACCGCCGGATGCAGGCTGTCATACATGCTGGCGACCCGGGTATTGTTGCGGTCGACGGCCAGCAGGTACTGGGTCAGGTCGTTCGTCCCTACCGAGATAAAATCGATCCGACTGGCCAGCTGCGGCAGCATAAAGACCATCGACGGGACCTCCAGCATCACCCCCAGGCGCGGACGTGGGATGGCGTAGCCGATCATCTCTTCCACTTCCCGGCTGGCGCGGTCGATCAGCCGACGGGCCTCATCCACCTCCTCCAGACTGGTCACCATAGGCAGCAAAATGCTGAGGTTGCCGGTGGCGGCGTTGGCGCGCAGCATCGCTCGCACCTGGATCAAAAAGATCTCCGGCTGATCGAGGGTGATGCGGATCCCGCGCCAGCCGAGGCACGGGTTCTCTTCGCTGATCGGCATATACGGCAGCTGTTTATCCGCGCCGATGTCCAGGGTACGAAGGGTCACCGGTTTGCTGTTAAACATCTGCAGCATGCCCTGATACTGGGCGACCTGCTCCTCTTCAGAGGGGAAGCCGCTCTGCAGCATAAAGGGAATTTCGGTACGGTAGAGGCCAATGCCGTCAACAAAGCTGCCGAGCTTCTCTTCGTGCTCCGGGCTTAAGCCGGCGTTGAGCATGACTTTCACCCGCTCGCCGCTTTTCAGCTCCGACGCGCGCTGGAGATCGTCCTCCGCCAGGCGGCTGAGCTCGTTCTCTTCGCTAATAAGGCGCTGATATTCCTGTAACAGAACAGGTTCGGGATCCACCAGCAGCTCACCGCGATAGCCATCGACAATCAGCGTATGGCCATGCAGCAGAGAGGGCTGGATATCGGCGCCCATCACCGTCGGGATCCCGAGGGCGCGTACCATAATGGCGGCATGGGAGTTGGCGGCGCCATCGCGCACCACCACACCGACCAGACGATCCTGCGGCACTTCGGCAAGGGTGGTGGCCGACAGCTCGTCCGCCACGAGGATAATGCGCGCCGGCCAGGTGTTGGGCCCCTGAATGCTGTCGTCGAGATGGAACAGCAGACGCTGACCCAGGGTACGCAGATCGCCGGCCCGCTCTTTCAGATAACCGTCGCTGAGCGCGGCAAACTGTTCGGCGAACTTCTCAATGATCTTTTTGACCGCCCACTCGGCGACGGCGCCTTTGTCGACTTCGGCAAACAGCTCGCGACGCAGGCGGGCGTCGGAGAGGAGGTGCGAGTAGAGATCGAAGATCGCCGCCGTCTCTTTTTGCGCGCCGGCAGCATAGCGTTTGCTGTAGCGACGAAATTCGTTAGCCGCCTCTTCCAGCGCGCCGGTCAGGCGTTCGCGTTCCGAGGCGGTGTCCAGCGTCGAGGCTTCATACACCTGCTCCATCAGCGGCAGGCTGACGTCCATCCAGCCCTCGGCGATCGCCACCCCGGAAGAGGCCGGGAGGGCGCGAATGCGCGTCTGACGATACTGGCCGAACAGGGCGTTCAGCTGGGACTGGGAGAGGATCGCCGCCATCTGGGTGGCGAGGGTGACGAGGAAAGACTCTTCGCTTTCATCAAACTGACGCAGCTCGCGCTGCTGGACCACCAGCACGCCCAACAGCTGGCGGCGCTGAATGATCGGCACGCCAAGGAAGGCGCGGAAGCGGTCCTCTTTGACGGCAGGGATATATTTGAAGCTGGGGTGTTTTTGCGCATCGGCGAGGTTGATGGGCTCCGCCAGGCGGCCAACCAGACCCACCAGGCCTTCATCGAACGCCAGCGCAACGGTGCGCCCGCGAGGTTTTTTTAACCCGCGGGTGGCCATCAGGTAATAGCAGCGTCGGTCATTGTCAGCCAGGTAAACCGAGCAGACTTCCGTCTCCATCGCCTGGCAGACATCCGTCACCAGAATATCCAGCGCCTCGTTTAAACGCGGCGCACTCGCGACCTTCTCGACTATTTCTCGCAACCGAGTGAGCATAATGTGCGTGGCTTAACCTCTTTTACGTCGATAAGCAGGCGCGCTTTGCGGCTTAGGTGCACTCTCCGCCAGCGACATGGTCACGCTGGCGAACTCTTTCATCACCCGGCGGTAGACGTCGCGCTTGAACGACACCACCTGGCGGACCGGGTACCAGTAACTCACCCAGCGCCAACCATCAAATTCTGGTGTACTGCTGGTTTGCATATTGATGTCCGCATCGTTGCCGATCAACTGCAAAAGAAACCACTTTTGTTTCTGGCCGATACAAACCGGCTTTGTGTCCCAACGCACCAAACGTTTAGGCAACTTGTAACGCAGCCAGTTACGGGTTGAGGCAAGGATCCGCACATCTTTACGGCTTAACCCGACCTCTTCAAACAATTCCCGATACATCGCCTGCTCTGCGGATTCTCCTGGATTTATGCCCCCTTGCGGGAACTGCCACGAGTGCTGACCATAGCGCCGGGCCCACATGACCTGGCCCTGACGATTACAGATTACAATACCGACATTTGGGCGGTAGCCATCGTCATCAATCACCGGACTACCTCAAGATAAGCTTCAATGTGAATGATTGTTTCACACTCGCCGGAAACGGTAAACCACTCTGTTCGCACACTGAGAACGGATAACATTTGAATAACTCACAGTAATGGCCAGAGTTATAAACAACGAATGCGGCTTAGGCCCTATTTTATTCACTTTTTCTGTGGATAGAGTTGTGAAGAAGTACGGAATTACCCCGGGAAAACCCGGAGTAATCTGAACATCGCACCGCTAACACATTAAAATAATGATAGCATATTCATCAAGTTAGAATATATTCCTTTCATTTATCACAACGTAACGTGACGATCATCACATATGCGATCCGCTGACTGATGAAAGATCGAGCAATGTCGATTTTATCCACAGATTACGCGCAGACCGCGGGCAGGTTTTCTCTAAAATTTCGATTTTCGTCGCACGTCAAGGCTGTAAATCGAACCAGTAGTGAGGCTTTTCCCCAGTTATCCCAATTTTCTGTGGATAACATGGTGTAAGATCCTGTTTATTGTCAGTGACCAGTTCTGGAAAACCTGTTTTCACGGTTTTCACCCGCGGCGCAATAAGTTTAAAAACTCATATAAATCATGACATTGGTATAGTTACTCAGAAAACGGTAAACTCTATCCACAACGCGCAAAAATAGCGCTCATTTTTTAGCCAAAGGTAGCGCCCTATGCCCACTATCGCCCCTCTCTCCTCGCCGCCGCAAAGTCAGGAACAGTTGCTGGCCCAGGCCCGTCAGCTGGCTGGCTATTCGCTGGGCGAGCTGGCGGCGCTGGCCGGGATCCCCATTCCGCGCGATCTGAAACGCGATAAAGGCTGGACGGGCATTCTGCTGGAGCTGTGGCTGGGCGCCAGCGCAGGCAGTAAACCCGAGCAGGATTTCGCCGCGCTGGGGGTCGAGCTCAAAACGATCCCCATCGACAGCCGGGGGCGTCCGCTGGAGACCACCTTCGTCTGTGTCGCCCCGTTAACCGGCAATAGCGGCGTCACCTGGGAGAGCAGCCATGTGCGGCATAAGCTGCAGCGCGTCCTGTGGATCCCGGTGGAGGGTGAGCGCACCATTCCGCTGGCGGCACGGCGCGTCGGCGCACCACTGCTCTGGAGTCCGGACGAAGACGAGGAGCGCCAGCTGCGCATGGACTGGGAGGAGCTGATGGATCTCATTGTTCTGGGCGAAGTTGAGCGCATTACCGCCCGCCATGGCGAGGTGCTGCAGTTAAGACCGAAAGCCGCCAACAGCAAGGCGCTGACCGAGGCCATCGGCGCGCACGGGGAGACGATCCTGACGCTGCCGCGCGGCTTTTACCTGAAAAAGAATTTTACCGCCGCCCTGCTCGCCCGCCATTTCTTGTTACAACACGATTAATTTTTTGTTCTGCGTTAGGGCTTGCATATAATTGCTGCTTTCTATTTTGCAGGACTTTGAACAATGTTATTTGCATGGATAACCGATCCTAACGCCTGGCTGGCGCTGGGCACGTTGACGCTGCTGGAGATCGTGCTCGGGATCGATAATATTATTTTTCTCTCTCTGGTCGTGGCCAAGCTCCCCACCGCCCAGCGCGCCCACGCGCGACGGATCGGTTTGATGGGCGCGATGGTCATGCGCCTGGCGCTGCTGGCCTCTATCGCCTGGGTAGTGAAACTGACCAACCCGCTCTTCACCGTCCTCGGTCAGGAGATTTCGTTTCGCGACCTGATCTTGCTGCTCGGTGGGCTATTCCTTATCTGGAAAGCCAGTAAAGAGATCCATGAATCTATCGAAGGTGAAGAAGAGGGGCTGAAGACCAACGTCCACTCCTTTCTCGGCGCTATCGTGCAGATCATGCTGCTGGATATCATCTTTAGCCTCGATTCAGTGATCACCGCCGTCGGCCTGTCGGATCATCTGTTCATCATGATGGCGGCGGTGGTGATTGCGGTGGGGGTGATGATGTTCGCCGCGCGACCTATCGGCGATTTTGTTGACCGCCATCCTTCGGTGAAAATGCTGGCGCTGTCGTTTCTGATCCTCGTCGGCTTTACCCTGATGCTGGAAAGTTTCGACGTTCATGTGCCGAAGGGATACATCTATTTCGCCATGTTCTTCTCTATTGCGGTGGAGAGCCTTAACCTGCTGCGTAATAAGAAAAACCCGCTGTAAACCACAAAATTGCAGCCTGGTCACAGGCTGCAACCCTTTTTCAGACTTTACTGCTTTTTATGTCTCACAAATCAGGCTATTAATAGACGGGTATGGGGTGCAGCTACTCAAGAGGTGATGACGATGAAAAAATGGGCAGTATTGATTTCCGCCGTAGGACTGGCTTTCTCGGTTTCCGGTTGCAGCAGCGATTACGTCATGGCGACCAAAGATGGGCGAATGATCCTGACCGACGGTAAACCTACCGTGGATGACGATACCGGTTTAATCAGTTACGAAGATCAGCAGGGTAATAAAATGCAGATCAATCGTGACGACGTTTCGCAAATCATTAAGCGTTAATCTTTCCCCGTCGGCCCCAGCCTCTGTTGACGCTGCGCTTACCGACAACCAGTCTTTTGAGAAGAGTCGGGACACACCAGGACGCCGCGGGTTCCACCCACCGCCCCTCCTCGTCACCCGGCTTTTTTGATTTTTTAGTTCCTCTTTTTCTCACCCTCTGCCATGTTGATACTCCTTTGTCGGGGAATGCCTGACCTTATAAATAAAAAGGAAGCTGGCTATGCAGTATCACCGTATCCCACACAGTTCACTTGAAATCAGCACCCTCGGGCTGGGGACCATGACCTTTGGCGAGCAGAACAGCGAAGCTGATGCCCATCAGCAGCTCGACTATGCGGTCGCCAACGGCATCAATCTGATCGATGTCGCCGAAATGTACCCCGTCCCGCCGCGCCCGGAAACTCAGGGGCTGACTGAAACCTACGTCGGCAACTGGCTGGCGAAACGCGGCAATCGCGAAAAGCTGGTGCTGGCCTCCAAAGTTAGCGGGCCCGCGCGCAATAACGACAGCAGCATTCGGCCCAATCACGTCCTGGACCGCAAAAATATCCGCGAGGCGCTGCACGCCAGCCTGAAGCGGCTGCAGACCGATTACCTCGACCTGTACCAGGTACACTGGCCGCAGCGCCCAACCAACTGCTTTGGCAAGCTGGGTTATACCTGGGCTGATGCCGCGCCCGCCGTGACCCTGCTGGATACCCTCGAAGCGCTGACCGAGTTCCAGCGCGCCGGGAAGATCCGCTACATCGGCGTGTCGAACGAAACCGCCTTCGGCGTGATGCGTTATCTGCACCTGGCGGATAAGCACGACCTGCCGCGGATCGTGACGATTCAGAATCCTTACAGCCTGCTGAACCGCAGCTTTGAAGTCGGCCTCGCGGAAGTGAGTCAGTTCGAAGGCGTGGAGCTGCTGGCCTACTCCTGCCTGGCTTTCGGCACACTGACCGGGAAGTATCTCAACGGCGCGAAGCCGGCAGGGGCGCGTAACACGCTGTTCAGCCGCTTTACGCGCTACAGCAGCGAGCAGTCGCAGAAAGCGGTAGCGGCCTATGTGGATATCGCCAAACGCCACGGCCTCGATCCGGCGCAAATGGCGCTGGCCTTTGTGCGTCGGCAGCCATTTGTCGCCAGCACCCTGCTGGGGGCGACGACCATGGCGCAGCTGCAGGCCAACGTGGAAAGTTTGCAGCTTGAACTGAGTGAAGAGGTATTAGCGGAGATTGAGGCGGTGCATCAGGTTTATACCTACCCGGCACCGTAAGAAAGCAAAGCCCCGGGTAGCGGCGTATACGCCACCACCCGGGCTACCGAAGAGCAGACATTGATGAACCCGTCGCCCGGTTAAGCGCAGCGCAAGCCGGGAGGTTATTTACGCCGCCCCCAGACCCACAGCGCGGCGATGGCCACGGCAAAGACCGCGCCAAACCCTATCCCAACGGCAACCGGCGGAACGCCCACGCTCACCGCCAGGGAATAGAGCCCCAGCATCAGCAGCATCGCCACGTTTTCGCCCAGGTTCTGTACCGCAATGGCGTTACCTGCCCCGACCGAATGTTTCCCACGCTCCTGCAGCAGCGCGTTCAACGGTACGATAAAGAACCCGCCGAACACCCCGAGCAGTAACAGCAGACCGAACGCCGGCAGCAGCGACTGCTGCACCGCAAAGGCCATCACCGCGATACCGATCAATATTCCCGCCGGCATACAGCGCGATACCGTCTCCAGGGTCACCAGCTTCGCCGCCGCCCCGGCCCCCAACACAATCCCCACCGCCACCATCGCATTAAGATAGGTAGGCATGGCGTTGCTGGTAATGCCCAGCGCCACCGGCACCCAGATCACCAGCAGGAAGCGCAGGGTCACGCCAGCGCCCCAGAACAGGCTGGTCCCCATCAGCGAAAAGCGGGTTTCGCCGTTGCGCCACAGCGTGCGGCAGGCGCTGAAGAAGCTGTGCGTCATTGGCTTAAAACGCCACGACTGCCCCGGGCGCGCCGCCGGCAGCCTGGGTATCCACAGGTTAGCCACTACCGCCCCGCCGTAGACCAGCGCGCAGACGATCAGCGCCGCCAGCACGTGCCAGTCGGCGAGGATCCCGCCGGCCATGGAGCCCAGCAGGATCGCCGCGATGGTCGAGGACTCCATCAGTCCGTTAGCCTTCACCAACTTATCGCCGGTGGTCAGTTCGCCGAGAATGCCGTACTTGGCCGGCGAATAGGCGGCGGCGCCAATCCCCACCAGCGTATAGCCGATAAACGGATTGACACCGAAGCAGATGCAGCCGGCGCCGAGCAGCTTCAGACCGTTGGCCACCATCATCACCCGGCCTTTGGCAAAGCTATCGGCAAACTGGCCGACAAAAGGAGCAAAAAGAATGTAAGCGCCCACAAACAACATCTGCAGGACCGGCTGGCTCCACTCCGGATAATAGAGCTGCTTCATCAGCGCCAGTGTGGCGAAGAGAAGCGCATTGTCGCCGAAGGCCGACAGGAACTGGGCGCAGATCACCGCCAGCATCCCTTTCGAGTACAGCGAAGGGTTAGTATGTACTGACTCACTCATGGGTTGTTTCCGCCTCGTCGACCATGTTTTTCAGGGTGACATAGTCTGGCTTGCCGCTGCCCAGCACCGGCAGTTGCTTCAGCCAGCGTATATCTCGCGGTACCGCCAGCTCCGGTACTCCGTGCTGGCGAGCGTAGCGCAGCAGGGCTTCGCGAGTCAGTTCATTATCGGTGGTAAACAGCACCAGCGCCTCACCTTTGCTGGCGTCCTGCTTAATCGCCGTGGCGTGCATTTTGTCCGGCGACGCGCCGAGGGCCACCTGCTCCACCATCTCGAGGGAGATCATCTCGCCGGCGATTTTGGCAAAGCGCTTCGCGCGGCCCTGGATGCGAACATAGCCCTGCTCGTCGAAGGTGACGATATCGCCGGTGTCATACCAGCCCGCTTCCTTCTCGCCGTGCTGGTTTTCCGCCGCTGGCGCTTCCAGCACCCCGGGGTTTTCCACCCGCAGGTAGCCTTTCATGATGTTCGGCCCTTTTAGCTGCAGTCGCCCCCCTTGCTCAATGCCTGGCATCGCCAGCAGGCGGGCGTCCATCCCCGGCAGGATACGGCCCACGGTGCCGACCTTCGCCGCCATCGGTACGTTAATCGATACCACCGGCGCGCACTCGGTCACGCCATAGCCTTCGAGAATGCGCAGGCCGAATTTATCCTGCCACAGCTGTTTGGTGCTCTCCTGCAGTTTCTCCGCCCCGGCGACCACATAGCGCAGGCGGTAGAAATCATACGGATTAGCGAAGCGGGCATAGTTGGCGAGGAAGGTCGAGGTACCGAACAGCACCGTGCAGTTGCGATCGTAGACCAGCTCCGGCACCACGCGATAGTGCAGCGGGCTGGGATAGAGAAACACTTCTGCCCCGGTAAACAGCGGCGTCAACAGGCCGACGGTGAGGCCAAAGGAGTGGAACAGCGGCAGCGCCGACATAAAGCGGTCGTTGGCGGTAAAGTCGGCGATGGTTTTGATCTGCTCGACGTTGGCCAGCAGGCTCTTATGGCTGTGCACCACCCCTTTTGGATTGCCCTCCGAGCCGGAGGTGAAGAGGATCATCGCCGCGTCTTCCGGCTGCTGCTTAACCTGCGCCAGACGCGGCGCCAGCAGATGTCCGAAAATCCATAGTTTGTCAGCGAGGGTGATATCACCTTTAAGATCTTCGAGGAATACCCAGCGCACCTGGGTCAGCTGCTCCGGCAGATGCCAGAGTTTGCCTTTATCGAGGAAGGTGCGTGAGGTAAAAATAGTGTTGATTTCCGCGGCGGCTATCGCGCTGCTAAGCCCTTTCACCCCGGCGGTATAGTTCATCATCGCCGGAATACGCCCGCGGGCGATAGCGCCGAAAATCACCGCCGCGCTGATGCCGGCGTTAGGCAGCATCAGGCCAATCTTTTCGCCCCGCTGGCTGTATTTTTCCAGAATGCGGGCGACAAACAGGGTCTTGGTCAGCAGCTTGCGATAGGTATCCGGCTGGAAGTTGATATCCTCCACGCAGGGTTTGCGCGCGCCGAAGCGGTCCTGTGCCGCCAGCAGCGACTCATACAGGGTTTCCCGCGGACGCACTGCCATCCGGGCTTCCATCATGATTTGATGCAGCATTTCCCCGGCGATTTTCCGCCGGTCGCGGGCGCGCGGCGCCTCGGGCATCGGCAGATGGGTGGGCGGCAGCAGATGCAGCTGAATACGCGGGAACAGGCGACGCTTCACCAGCCCCTTCAGCCGGCTGAAGGGCGTCAGTTCGGCGCCGTCAATGCGTAGCGGCACGATGGTCGCCTGCGATTTGGCGGCGACAAAGGCGGCGCCGTCATAAATTTTCATCAGCGAGCCGCTAACCGAAATTCGCCCTTCCGGGAAGATAACCACCGGCCGCCCCTGCTCAATCAGCCGCACCAGATGTTTGATCGACATCGGTTTGGTCGGGTCCAGCGGTACAAAATCGATAATCGGCGTCAGCGCGCGCATAAACCAGCGCTGGCTGATTGAGGTATAGACCGCAAAAACCGGTCGGACCGGCAAAAACAGCGCCAGCAGAATGCCGTCGAGGAAAGAGACGTGGTTCGGGGTAATTAAGACCTTTTGCTGGTATAAAGCCTGTGTGTCGCCGGTCAGTCTGACCCGGTATAACCCCTTGAACAGCAGTCTGAAAAATCCCAAAAGCATAACAACTCCATGTGACCGGTGATGAGTCAAAGCAGGTTACACGAGAAGGCATGGGAAAGCAGTGCAGCGGGGAGATTTTCGGAATAAAAAAAAACCTGCGCATCCGCGCAGGTCGGTGTAAGACGTTCAGTACGAAGAGCGTACCTAAGAAACTCACCTATCAATACCTCTGGGATCTCGATTGTCGCGTTTTTCGACCGTAACGGGCCAGCGGGAAAACGCAAGGGAGTGAGCCTAAGTGCAACCAGGTATTACGATTTTCGCTATCTGTAACAACGCCGATAGCGGGCAAAAAAAAACCTGCGCATCTGCGCAGGCTGGTGTAAGTAAAGTGGTCAACGTGACGTTGACTCCACCTATCAATACCTCTGGGATAGCCAGAATATCAACCGGGTCCGCGAACAAACCAGCGAACATTCGCAACAGCGCATCGCAAAGTGTAAGCAAAGGTTTGTATTTCCCTGCGTCGGTTTCAATTAGCGATGACGTCAATGTAAACAGGTTACCCATAAGCCCGGTCTGAATCACATTTGCGCCATTCCTTCGCCGCCGCGCCTTGAATCTGCCGCTCTTTCCCGTAACATAGCAGTATGTAAACGCTTACCCTATAAAAGGCATGGTATGGCGACAATTAAGGATGTAGCCCGACTCGCAGGAGTCTCCGTCGCTACCGTCTCCCGCGTCATCAATAACTCTCCCAAAGCCAGCGAAGCCTCGCGTCAGTCCGTGGGCGCGGCGATGGAAACCCTGAACTATCATCCCAACGCGAACGCCCGGGCCCTGGCCCAGCAGTCAACAGAAACCGTCGGCCTGGTGGTGGGTGATGTCTCCGACCCCTTCTTCGGCGCGATGGTCAAAGCCGTCGAACAGGTGGCTTACCGCACCGGCAACTTTTTGCTGATTGGCAATGGCTACCACAACGTGCAGAAGGAACGCCAGGCGATAGAGCAGTTGATCCGCCACCGCTGCGCGGCGCTGGTGGTGCACGCCAAAATGATCCCCGATGAGGAACTGGCGGGGTTAATGAAGCAGATCCCCGGCATGGTGCTGATCAACCGCATCCTGCCTGGGTACGAAACCCGCTGCGTAGCGCTGGACGACCGCTATGGCGCCTGGCTGGCGACCCGCCATTTGATCCAGCAGGGGCACACGCGTATCGGCTATCTATGCTCAAACCACCATATCTCCGATGCGGAAGATCGACTGCAGGGGTACTACGCGGCGCTGGAAGAGAGCGGCCTGCCGTGCAATGACCGGCTGGTCGCCTTTGCTGAACCGGATGAAAGCGGCGGCGAACTGGCAATGACCGAACTGCTTGGCCGCGGCCGCCACTTTAGCGCCGTCGCCTGCTATAACGACTCGATGGCCGCCGGCGCGATGGGCGTACTCAACGACAACGGCATCGACGTCCCGCGGGAAATTTCGCTGATTGGTTTCGACGATGTCCTGATTTCGCGCTATGTCCGTCCGCGGCTGACCACTGTCCGCTACCCGATCGTCACCATGGCGACCCAGGCGGCCGAGCTGGCCTTAGCCCTGGCGGAGTACCGCCCGGCCCCGGAGATCACCCACCTGTTCAGCCCGACGCTGGTGCGCCGTCACTCGGTGGTCGCCCCGCTGGAAGGCGATAAGTCGTAGCGATAGAGATGCACGGCGGTGGCCGGGTAATCCAGCCCCTCGCCGATGTAGCGCCAGCCGAAGCGTTCATAGAA
Source organism: Klebsiella sp. w6 (assembly GCF_033100215.1). Taxonomy (NCBI): domain Bacteria; kingdom Pseudomonadati; phylum Pseudomonadota; class Gammaproteobacteria; order Enterobacterales; family Enterobacteriaceae; genus Klebsiella; species Klebsiella sp. w6. The sequence goes on along the minus strand of NZ_CP136907.1, from coordinate 872,399 downwards.
ATCCCGGCAGGCGGAGTAGAGATAGAGCTCCCGAAAGCCCGCGCGGCGGGCATAATCGATCACATGCCGCTGCAGTTTTCCGGCCAGCCCCTGACCGCGGGCGGCGGGCGCGACGTACAGCGCCGCCAGCCAGGGAAACAGATCCTGGCGGCTGATCAAGTCGCAGCGCCAGAGGCCAATCGTGCCGAGCAACTGCTCGCCTTCCACGGCAATAAAGGTCAATGGCAGCGCCTCCGCCGTCTGGCTATGCTGCACAATGCTGGCGAAAAACTCCCGCGGCAGCGTCTCGCCGCCAAAGGCGTGCCACAGCCAGTCGGTTACCTGCGGGGCGTACTGCGGCGCAGCGTACAGCGGCAGGATCGTCATACCAGCTTCCCCTGAAAAATCGGCACCGAGTCGAACAGATAGCCGTCAAAGTCGGGGGCGTCTTCATCGGACAGCTCCAGCAGACTGTTTTTGACGTTTTCCAGATGCTGCCACATCGCCTGCCAGGCGCCCATCACATCGCGACGCCGCAGCGCGGCGAGCAGCGTCTGTCGGTCACCGAGCCACTTCAGCCGCCAGGCGCGGCTGGCAATATGCACATTGAACTGCTGCCACAGCGGGCTGCTGTCCATCTGCAGCCAGATCCGCTCCACCGTCGCCAGCAGCATCTGGTTCTGCGTCGCCCCGGCCAGCACCAGATGGAACAGACGAGCGTTATCCTGCGCGGTGTCGTTGAGGGCGATAGCCCGCTGCTCCTGCTCGATAATCCGCTTCAGATTGTCGATATCGGCGCGGGTGGCCATTTTCGCGGCAAAGGCGGCGATATTGCTCTCCAGCAGTTGGCGCGCCTGCAGAATTTCAAACGGACCGACGTCGCTGCTGAGCAGTTGCTCCTCTTCGCTGTCGTTCTCGTGGGGAATACGCATGACGTACACCCCGGATCCCTGACGAATATCCACCGTCCCCTGCAGCTCCAGCATCAACAGCGCTTCGCGCACGATGGTCCGGCTGACGCCGTAGGTTTCGGCAATATGGCGTTCCGGCGGCAAACGCGACCCGACCGGGTAGCGCCCCTGCGCGATCTGGGCGCGTAAGTCATCACCAATCTCCTGATAGGGCTTCTTTTCCGGCGGAATTATCGCTTTTTCCACAAAATCACCTGTGCGTTACATGCCTGCGAGTCAAATACGCCGCTATCTTAGCAAATATTGCCCCCGGCTAGCGGTATTCATCATCGATATCCAGCACCAGTTCACGCCGTTCGCCCAGTTGACGAAACCAGTGCGCCGAGGCTTTGGGTCGCCGGGCGCGATGGTTTTGCAGGTCGATTTCGATAAGCCCGTAGCGGTTTTTAAAAGCGTTCATCGGCGATACGTTGTCGGTAAACGCCCACAGCATATAGCCCTGGCAGTTGGCCCCTGCCTCGCGGGCGCGCAGGGTGTGCCACAGATGTTCGCTGATAAAACGGATGCGGTAACTGTCATCGATGGTGCCTTCGCGATTACGGAACTGGCCTTCGTTTTCCACCCCCATCCCACTCTCCGCCACGAACCAGGGGATGTTGCGATAGTCATTTTTGATCCGCATCGCCATATCAAAGATGATTTGCGGGTAGATTTCCCAGCCGCGGGAGGCGTTCATTCGCCGGCCGGGCAGCTCAAACGGCTCATAATACCAGGCCGGATGAAACGGGGTATGCGGATGCCAGGCCCGCGACGGGGCTTTGACCCGGTGCGGGTAGTAAAGATTAATCCCCAGCTCATCGACGGTGTGCTCGCGAATAATCGCCAGATCCTCCTCGCTGGCGTCCCACGTCACCTGATGCTGTTCGAGCAGTGCAAGAAGCTCCGGCGGCCAGACCCCGTGCACCAGCGGGTCGAGGAACATGCGGTTGTAGAACAGATCGTAGATCTCCGCCGCGCGCAGGTCATGGGGGGCGCGTGAGCGTGGGTAGGTCACCTCCGGATTGAGGATGCAGCCGACGGTCCCGGGATAGCCGAGCTCGCGAAACCGCTTCACGACGCTGGCGGTCGCCAGCACCTTATGATAGTTCCACTGCATCCAGGTGCTGGTGTTCTGCTCATAGGGCCAGCGCAGGGAATCCAGATAGACCCGGGTCTGTACCACAATTGGCTCATTAAAGGTAAACCAGCGGGTCACCTTCGGGTGGTAGCGGGCAAAGACCTGCTCCGCGTAGCGCACAAACAGCTCGACCACCGTTTTCGACCCCCAGCCGCCATACTTTTCCAGCAGATAGCCGGGCAATTCATAATGCTCAAGGCAGATCATCGGCGTGATGCCGTTGGCCAGCAGCGCATCGAACAGCTGGTCGTAATAGGCCGCATACTCCTCATCCACCGTGACGTTTTCATAGTCGGTCAGAAAGCGCGACCAGTTGATTGAGGTGCGGTAGTGGGTCAGCCCGGCCAGCTTCATCAACTGCACATCTTCCTGAAAGCGGTTGATAAAATCGGTGGCCACCGCCGGGCCATAGCCGTTATGCCAGACGTGGCGGTCGTTTTTGTACCAGAGATCGGGCCAGGAGTCCTGCCCCGGTTTTTTCCCGCTCCAGCCCTCGGTCTGCCAGGCGGAAGCCGCCGCGCCAAGGATAAAATCATCGGGAATGGTCATCTGTACGGTAGTCATAGGCTCCTCAGACAGGGTTGGCGGTCTGTTGATTGTCGGCCTGACGCTGTGCGGCATCGGCACGGCGGGAGGCGATTTTGACGAAAGGCAGATAGATAAGCACCGCGGTCACGATGCAGATAAGCTGGGTCACCACCGCCCCCATCGAGCCGGCGGTGGAGAGCCAGGCGTTGATCAGCGGCGGCGTGGTCCAGGGCACCATCACTACCGCCTTGCCGGCGAAGCCGGTCAGGGTGGCGAAATAGCCGATGCTGCCGGTCACCAGCGGGGTGATGATAAACGGGATAGCGAGGATCGGGTTGAGCATGATCGGCATCCCGAAGATCACCGGCTCGTTAATATTGAACAGCCCGGGACCTATCGACAGCTTGGCGATCTCTTTCATCTCTTTACGCTTCGTGGCGATCATCACCGCAATCAGCAGGCCGATGGTCAGCCCCGAGCCGCCGATGCTCATGTAGACGTCCCAGAAGGGCATCGTGATAATGTTCGGTACCTCTTTTCCCTGCTCAAAAGCGCTCATATTGACGGTGATCGCCCCCAGAAGCAGCGGCTCGCGGATCGGCTTGATCATCTGGTTGCCGTGAATGCCGATCACCCAGAACAGCTGGGCGACGAACATCAGCAGCAGGATCCCCGGCAGGCTCTGCACCACCCGCTCCAGCGGCTGCTGCACCACCTGGTAGACCGCATCGTACAGATACATTCCCGTCAGTTGGTGAAAGAGAAAACCCAGGGTGGCGATCGCGGTGGTGGTGATGATCGCCGGGATCAGCGCCGAAAAAGAGGCGGAAACGTTCGGCGGCACGGTATCCGGCATTTTAATTTTCAGTCCCTTGCGCCCCTCCAGCCAGCAGTAAATCTCCACTGACAGAATGGCGATGAACATCCCGAGGAACAGGCTGCGGGTATCGGAGAACTGGCGCAGCAGGACATCTTTCACCACGTGCATCTGGCCATCGACCATCATCTCCACCGTCGTCGGCGTGACGCAGATAAAGCAGATCACCGCCAGCAGGCCGGGAAACAGGCTTTTGATGCCGTTGATCCGCCCCAGCTCAATACCGATCAGAAACACGGCGCCGATATTGAGGAAGTTGAGCGTGGCGTAGTTAAGCGCGCTGGTGATCGGCTTCAGCGCCGCAAGAAAGGAGAGCGAGGAAAAGCTGGCGAGCCCATTCTTCGGATCCAGCACCATATTGGAGATCAGTACCGAAAAGGCCCCGACGATGATCACCGGCATCAGAGTAATAAACGCCGATTTGATCGCCATAATGTAGCGATAGCTGTTGAAAGTCGTCGCGAAACGCCCCAGCGCGTCGATCAGTTTGTCCTGTAATGCCATAAAAGAGTACCTCAGAGTAAAGGGCTTATTGCGGCCAGGTGAACAGCCAGAGACTTTTGGCATACCAAAACATAGTCGCCAGGCAAAAATAGTTCTGTGACAGCGCTCGCAACGCGCACTGTGGTATCCCAAATATCCGATAGAATCGACATTGGCATACCAGACTATGCCGGCTCGTCAGTTCCTGCCAAAAGCGTGATCGCGATGGTTTTTCCGCCCCGCCCCGTCGATATGTCCCTTTTCGGTCTGTGATAAACTGCGCTTTACCACGTGAAATCAGGAATCGATGAATGGCTACAATGCTGGATGTCTCAATTCGCGCAGGCGTCTCGAAAGCGACGGTTTCCCGCGTGTTGAACGGCACAGGTCAGGTGAAAGAGAGCACCCGCCAACAGGTCTTTAAAGCGATGGAAGAGCTGGGCTACCGGCCGAATTTTCTCGCACGCTCGCTGGCCAATCAGACCAGCAATAGTATCGGGCTGGTCGTCTCCACCTTCGACGGCTTCTACTTTGGCCGTCTGCTGCAGCAGGCTTCACGCCAGACGGAAGCCTGGGGAAAGCAGCTTATCGTCACTGACGGTCATGATACGCCGGAGCGCGAAGAGGAAGCGGTGCAGATGCTCGCCGACCGGCAATGCGATGCGATCATCCTCTATACCCGGCACATGAGCGAAAAGGCGATCATGTCGCTGATTAATTCGATCGCCATGCCGCTGGTGGTGATTAACCGCGATGTGGCGCAGGCCCGCGAACGCTGCGTGTTCTTCGAGCAGCAGGAAGCCGCCTTTCAGGCCGTGGAGTATCTGATTACCCAGGGCCACCGCGATATCGCCTGCATGACCGTCCCGATGCACACCCCTACCGGCCAGGCTCGCCTGCAGGGCTACCGCAACGCGCTGATAAAACATGGGATTGAGTGGGATCCGAGCCGGGTGAAGTACGGGGACTCGACGATGACCCGCGGCTACGAACTGTGCCGGGAACTGCTGGACGAGAAAGCCCGCTTCAGCGCGCTGTTTTCCTGTAACGATGATATGGCGCTGGGGGCGTCAAAGGCGCTGCATCAGGCGGGGCTGCGTATTCCACAGGATGTGTCGCTGTTTGGCTTCGACGATGCGCCAAGCGCGAAATGGCTGGAGCCGGGGCTGTCGACGGTCTATCTGCCGATCGACAACATGATCACCACGGCTATCGATCAGGCGATCAAGCTTGCTAACCAGCAGCCGATAGAAACGATCCCGCCGTTTACCGGCACGCTGGTGTTGCGCGAGTCGGTAACGACGGGACCTTTTTTAAATAAGCTCTAAGGCCAGCAGCTCCTGAATGGTCTGGCGACGGCGGATCAGCCGCGCCTTGCCGCCATCAAACAGCACCTCCGGCAGCAGCGGACGGCTGTTATAGTTGGATGACATCGAAGCCCCGTAGGCGCCGGTGTCATGGAGCACCAGATAGTCCCCAGGCACCACCGCCGGCAGCAGGCGGGTCTCGACTTTGCCCCCTTCCTGCTGGGTAAAGACGTCCCCGGATTCGCACAGCGGCCCGGCCACCACGGTTTCCACCTGCGACGCGGCGCTGAGATCGCGACCATCCGCCGCCAGAGCGGTGATATGGTGATAGCTGCCGTACATTGCCGGGCGCATCAGGTCGTTAAAGCCGGCGTCAATCAGCACAAAGTGACGGCTGCCCATCTCTTTCACGCTGCGCACCTGCGACACCAGCACGCCGGACTCGGCCACCAGGAAGCGTCCGGGTTCAATCTCCAGTTTCACCGGGTGCCCCAGATGGGCCGCGATCTGCTCCCTGGCGCGGTTCCACAGGCCATAATAGTGGGCGGTGTCGATGGCCTCTTCGCCTTCGCGGTAAGGAATCGACAGACCGCCGCCGGCGGAGATGGCCTGCAGATCCTGGCCAAAGTCGACGACCTGACGCACCATCGCGCCGCACACCTGCTCCAGGTGACCGTAGTCAACGCCAGAGCCAATATGCATATGGATCCCGACCAGCTGCAGCTGATAGCGACGCATCACTTCCAGCGCCGCCGGCAGGTGGCTGTACCAGATACCATGCTTGCTGTTCTCCCCGCCGGTATTGGTTTTCTGGCTGTGGCCGTGACCAAAGCCCGGGTTGACGCGCAGCCAGACGCGATGGCCCGGCGACACCTCGCCCAGCTGGCTCAGCATGTCGATCGAGCCGGCGTTCACCGGGATCTGTAACGCTTTCACCCGATCGAGGGTGGCGTCGTCGATCAGATCGGCGGTAAAGACGATATCCTCTGGATTCTGCTGCGGATCGTAGCCCGCCGCCAGCGCCCGCTCGATCTCCCCCAGCGACACCGAGTCCACCTTCACCCCCTGCTCACGCATCAGACGCAGAATATGAATGTTAGAGCAGGCTTTTTGCGCAAAACGTACCACGTCAAACTGGCTGAGCTGGGCAATCTGGCGGCGAATAATCTGCGCATCATAGACCCAGACTGGACAGCCAAATTCCGCGGGCAGGCGCAGCAGGTTATCCGCGGTCAGGTCAGTATCGGTGGCGTAAAGCGAGTGTGGCATAAGAACTCCGGTGCAGTGCGTGTGTTGGTCGCTGTTTTTTTTCGATTACGCCACAGTGGCGGACGAATAAAAAATATCGTTTTATCGCGACTTTATGCAAAAATGATATGGTTACAGCCGAGCCTCATGGAGACCGCATGCCAGCCGTTAATTTGCGTCATATCGAAATCTTTCACGCGGTGATGACCACCGGCAATCTGACCGAAGCGGCGCGGATGCTGCACACCTCGCAACCCACGGTCAGCCGCGAGCTGGCGCGCTTTGAGAAAGTGCTCGGCCTGAAGCTGTTTGAACGGACCCGCGGTCGCCTGCAGCCGACGGTGCAGGGCCTGCGTTTGTTTGAGGAGGTTCAGCGTTCCTGGTACGGCCTGGACCGCATCGTCAGCGCCGCCGAGAGCCTGCGCGAGTTCCGCCAGGGCGAGCTGTCGATCGCCTGCCTGCCGGTCTTTTCCCAGTCCTTTCTGCCGCTGCTGTTGCCGCCGTTTCTCGCTCGCTACCCGGAGGTCAGCCTGCAGATCGTCCCCCAGGAGTCGCCGCTGCTGGAGGAGTGGCTCTCCGCCCAGCGCCATGACCTCGGCCTGACGGAGACCCTGCATACCCCGGCGGGCACCGAACGCACCCCACTGCTGACGCTGAATGAAGTCTGCGTGCTGCCTGCCGGCCATCCGCTGGCGGTGCAGACGACGCTGACCCCCGCCGATTTTCAGGGCGAAAACTACATCAGCCTGTCGCGCACCGACAGCTATCGCCAGCTGCTTGACGCCCTGTTCCTTGAGCATCAGGTTAAACGGCGGATGGTGGTCGAAACCCACAGCGCGGCCTCGATCTGCGCCATGGTGCGCGCCGGCGCCGGGATCTCGGTGGTGAATCCCTTGACCGCTCTGGACTATGCCGATAGCGGCGTGGTGGTGCGCCGCTTTAGCGTCGAGGTGCCGTTTACCGTCAGCCTGATCCGCCCCCTCCACCGCCCGCGATCGGCGCTGGTCGACGCCTTTGTTGCACACCTGCAGGAGAGTCTGCCGCAGATCCTCACGCCGCTGGCGTCGGTCCTGCAGAGAGCATAAAGTTGACCGCGTCTTCTGCGTGGATCGCCGCAGTGTCAAAGACCGGCAGCGGGCTGAGCTCGGCAGGCACCAGCAGGCCAATTTCCGTACAGCCGAAAATAACCCCTTCCGCCCCCTGCTCCGCCAGGGCGGCGATCACCTGCAGATAATAATCCCGCGACGCCTCGCTGAAAGTGCCGAGACAGAGTTCGTCGAAGATGATCTGATTGATCCGCGCCCGATCGTCAGCCTCGGGGATCAACGTCTCGATGGCAAACTGCTCCAGCAGACGACCGCGGTAAAAGGTCTGCTCCATGGTATAGCGGGTGCCCAGCAGCGCGACCCGGCGCTGGCCTTTGGCGGCAATCGCCCGCCCGGTGGCATCGGCAATATGCAGGAAGGGAACCTGGCAGCGGGCGGCGATGGCATCCGCGACTTTATGCATAGTGTTGGTGCACAGGACAATGCCTTCGGCCCCCGCCTGCTGCAGCCCAACCGCGGCTTCAGCAAGGATCTCCCCGGCGCGATCCCAGTCGCCGGCGGACTGGCAGGCTTCGATGTCGTGAAAATCGACGCTGTGCAGCACCAGGCTGGCAGAGTGCAGGCCGCCCAGTCGCGCCTTAACGCCCTCATTGATCAACCGATAATAGGGGATCGTGGACTCCCAGCTCATGCCGCCTAACAGGCCAATGGTTTTCATCTTCTGCTCCTTATGTCGTTTCTGCCAGTGAAGCAAACTTGTGATCAACTTTCCACTTCTCTGGCCGCGTATTTCTTTTTCATGAAGAGTGGGATAAGTTAAATGAAACAATGTTTCACTTTAACAACAGGACCGCCCGATGTTTATTTTCCATAAAGACACCACCCTTGAAGACCTCGGCAATGGCGTAACCCGCCGCATTCTGGCCCACGACGGAAAAATGATGGCCGTGGAGGTGAATTTTGCCGCCGGCGCCGTCGGCCCGATGCATAACCATCCCCACGAACAGCTCACCTATGTGCTCTCCGGTGAGTTTGAATTCACCATCGGCGAGGAGACGCGCGTCGTCAGTGCCGGCGATACGTTGTATAAGCAGCCAGGGATCATGCACGGCTGCGTCTGCCTGCAGCCCGGCACGCTGCTCGATACCTTCACGCCGGTCCGCGAAGATTTTCTCTCACGCTGATCCATGATGGGGGCGTTTACCGCCCCCGGTTTACGTGTTACTGCAGGCATTAAAAAAGATGCCGTCACAATCATTATCCTGGTAATAATATTTTTCACTCAGTTAACGCTGAACCTTCATTCTTTTCAGGCTCCCGCAGCCCCCTAAAATGCTTACCACCTCACCTTTTTGAAACATCGTTTCGACTTTGATCACATTTCCATCCTGATCTGCATGACGCAGAAATAAATCGCAATAAAATGAAATTAAAACGGTGTTTTATAAAAAATAGAGCAGCATAAAAGCGAGCCTGACAGCACGCCACTTGCTGGCTCACTTAAATAATAACCCATTCATTAACAAGGACATGTTAATCAGAGGAAGCGTTCAGACATTTTTGCGTTGTCAGGCGAAAAGGCCGACAGCGCCGCGTCACCGAATCCGTATTACAACTCGTAAGCCAGGTAGGTATGTATGAATGAAAACAAGCTGCTGGGATTGGCATGGATATCACCCTATATCATCGGGCTGATCGTCTTTACCGCTTTTCCCTTTGTTTCATCTTTCTTTCTCAGTTTTACTGAGTACGACTTGATGAGCCCGCCGGTATTTAACGGCATCGAAAACTATCGCTATATGTTGACCGAGGACAGCCTGTTCTGGAAATCGATGGGCGTGACCTTCGCCTACGTTTTTTTAACTATTCCCTTAAAACTAGCTTTCGCCCTCGGCATTGCTTTTGTGCTCAATTTCAAACTGCGCGGCATCGGCTTTTTCCGTACCGCCTACTACATTCCGTCGATTCTCGGCAGCTCGGTGGCTATTGCGGTACTGTGGCGCGCCCTGTTCGCCATTGACGGCCTGCTGAATAGCTTCCTCGCCGTCTTTGGCATCGATGCCGTCAACTGGCTGGGGGAGCCTTCGCTGGCGCTGATGTCGGTCACCCTGCTGCGCGTCTGGCAGTTTGGTTCCGCGATGGTCATCTTCCTCGCCGCGCTGCAGAACGTTCCGCAGTCGCAGTATGAGGCGGCGATGATCGACGGCGCCTCAAAGTGGCAGATGTTCATGAAGGTCACCGTGCCGCTGATTACCCCGGTCATTTTCTTCAACTTTATTATGCAGACCACCCAGGCGTTCCAGGAGTTTACCGGCCCGTACGTGATAACCGGCGGCGGCCCAACCTATTACACCTACCTGTTCTCACTCTATATCTACGATACCGCCTTTAAGTACTTCGACATGGGCTATGGCGCCGCGCTGGCATGGGTGTTGTTCCTCGTCGTCGCGGTCTTTGCATCGATAGCCTTTAAGTCATCGAAATACTGGGTCTTCTACTCCGCCGATAAGGGAGGCAAAAATGGCTGATATTCAACAGATGGCGCCGGTAATGAGCAACGCCGATCGTGAGGTCGCTCGTACGCTGCGTCGGGAAAAGGTGAGTCGGGTGGTACGCTACGTCGTGTTGATATTCGTCGGCCTGCTGATGCTCTACCCGCTGGCGTGGATGTTCTCCGCCTCGTTCAAGCCGAACCATGAGATCTTCACCACCCTCGGACTGTGGCCTGCCCACGCGACCTGGGACGGGTTTATCAATGGCTGGAAGACCGGCACCGAATACCATTTCGGCCACTATATGCTTAACACCTTTAAATATGTGATCCCGAAGGTGGTGTTAACGATCATCTCCTCCACCATCGTGGCGTACGGCTTTGCACGCTTTGAGATCCCGTGGAAGAAGTTCTGGTTCGCAACGCTCATCACCACCATGCTGCTGCCGAGCACCGTCCTGCTGATCCCGCAGTACCTGATGTTCCGTGAAATGGGGATGCTGAACAGCTATCTGCCGCTGTACCTGCCGCTGGCCTTCGCCACCCAGGGATTCTTTGTCTTCATGCTGATCCAGTTTCTGCGCGGCGTCCCACGCGATATGGAAGAGGCGGCGCAGATCGACGGCTGCAACTCCATCCAGGTGCTGTGGTACGTGGTCGTGCCGATCCTCAAGCCGGCCATTATCTCGGTGGCGCTGTTCCAGTTCATGTGGTCGATGAACGACTTTATCGGCCCGCTGATCTACGTCTACAGCGTCGATAAGTATCCCATCGCGCTGGCGCTAAAAATGTCCATCGACGTCACGGAAGGCGCGCCGTGGAACGAAATTCTGGCAATGGCGAGTATCTCCATTCTGCCGTCCATCATTGTCTTCTTCCTGGCTCAACGCTACTTCGTGCAGGGCGTGACCAGCAGCGGAATCAAAGGTTAAGAGGGAAATATCATGGCTGAAGTCATTTTCAACAAACTGGAAAAAGTTTACTCCAACGGGTTTAAAGCGGTGCATGGTATCGACCTGAAGATTGCCGATGGCGAATTTATGGTGATCGTCGGCCCCTCCGGCTGCGCCAAATCGACCACCCTGCGCATGCTGGCGGGTCTGGAAACCATCAGCGGCGGCGAGGTGCGGATTGGGGACAAAATCGTCAACAACCTGGCGCCAAAATCACGTGGCATCGCGATGGTGTTCCAGAACTACGCCCTCTATCCGCATATGACGGTGCGCGAAAACCTCGCCTTCGGCCTGAAGCTGAGCAAGCTGCCGAAGGCGCAAATCGACAGACAGGTGGAAGAAGCGGCGAAAATTCTCGAACTGGAAGAACTGCTCGATCGCCTGCCGCGCCAGCTCTCCGGCGGCCAGGCGCAGCGCGTGGCGGTGGGTCGGGCGATCGTCAAAAAACCGGACGTTTTCCTGTTCGACGAACCGCTCTCCAACCTTGACGCCAAACTGCGCGCCTCGATGCGGATCCGCATTTCCGATCTGCATAAGCAGTTGAAAAAATCCGGCAAACCGGCGACCACCGTCTACGTCACCCACGATCAGACGGAAGCGATGACCATGGGCGACCGCATCTGCGTGATGAAGCTCGGCCACATTATGCAGGTTGATACGCCAGACAATCTCTACCACCAGCCGAAAAATATGTTTGTCGCCGGGTTCATCGGCGCGCCGGAGATGAATATTCGCCCCAGCCAGCTGGTTGAGCACGACGGTCGCCTGCATCTGACGCTGGGCGATCAGCGACTGCCGCTCAACGACCTGCTGCAAAGCAAAGTTGAGACCCATAAGAATCAGCAGGTTTTCTTTGGCGTGCGCCCGGAGTTTGTCTCTCTCTCCGATGAACCCTTTGCCGAGGGTTCCTGCACGGGTGAAATGGTACGTGTGGAAAACATGGGACATGAATTCTTTGTTTATCTGAAGGTTGCTGATTATGAGCTGACCGCCCGCGTGCCGTCCGATGAAGCGAAACCCATGCTCGAGAAGGGCCTTCATCGCAAGGTGTATTTCAAATTTGATCTCAATAAGTGTCACATCTTTGACGCGAAAACCGAACAGAACCTCTCTCTGTGAACACTGGAGTATTAAAATGAAAAACGTGCTTTTAAGCGCCGTCATCTCCGCCACTCTGGGCCTTACCGCATTACCGTCAATGGCGAAGGATGTCGACCTTCGTATGTCCTGGTGGGGGGGCAACGGCCGCCATCAGGTCACCCTCAAGGCGCTGGAGGAATTCCACAAACAACATCCCGACATTAACGTCAAAGCAGAATACACCGGCTGGGACGGCCATCTTTCGCGCCTGACCACCCAGATTGCCGGCGGCACTGAGCCTGACGTGATGCAGACCAACTGGAACTGGTTGCCGATCTTTTCGAAAAATGGCGAGGGCTTTTACGATCTCAATACCCTGAAAGACGAGATCGACCTCAGCCAGTTCGATGCCAAAGAGCTGCAGTCCACCACGGTCAACGGCAAGCTTAACGGTATTCCCATTTCCGTCACCGCCCGCGTCTTCTACTTTAACGACGAAGCGTGGAAAAAGGCGGGCATCGCCTTCCCGAAAACCTGGGATGAGCTTATGGCGGCGGGCAAAACCTTCGAAAGCAAGCTCGGGAAACAGTACTACCCGGTCGTGCTCGAACACCAGGACGTGCTGGCGCTGCTCAACTCTTATATGGTGCAAAAATACAATCAGCCGGCCATCGATGAGAAGGGGCGCAAATTTTCCTACAGCAAAGCGCAGTGGGCAGATTTCTTCGGTATGTATAAGAAGCTTATCGACAACCATGTGATGCCGGACACCCGCTACTATGCCTCGTTCGGCAAGAGCAACATGTACGAGATGAAGCCGTGGATCCAGGGTGAATGGGGCGGCACCTACATGTGGAACTCCACCATCAACAAATATTCCGATAACCTGAAGCCGCCGGCGAAGCTGGTGCTGGGGGAATACCCGATGCTGCCGGGCGCCACCGACGCCGGACTGTTCTTCAAGCCCGCGCAAATGTTGTCGATTGGCAAATCGACGAAAAACCCGCAGGCGGCGGCGAAAGTGATTAACTTCCTGCTGAACAGTAAAGAAGGGGTGGATATTCTCGGACTGGAGCGTGGAGTACCACTGAGTAAAGCGGCGGTCAACTACCTGACCGAGGACGGGATCATCAAAGCCGACGATCCGGCGGTGTCTGGCCTGAAACTGGCACAATCCCTGCCCACGACCCTGCCGGTCTCCCCGTACTTCGACGATCCGCAGATCGTCGCCCAGTTCGGCACCACCCTGCAGTACATCGACTACGGTAAAAAGTCGGTGGAAGAAGCGGCCGAGGACTTCCAGCGCCAGACCGACCGCATTCTGCGCCGCGCGATGCGCTAACGTGCCCGTCGGAAACCTCCCGCGGCGTCCGCCGCGGGAGAGTCTGCCTGAGTATCCTGTCAGAAAAAATATTTAAAACGCACCCGAGCGCCGTAGCGTTCATCGGGATTCCCGCTCTTCGCTGCCGTGGAATCGAGCCACGAAGCATAGGCGCCAAGGTAAATATTGAAGTTCGGCATCGCCATAATATTCGGCAACTGCCAGGAGGTGTGCAGGGTATGGATGTCATAGCGCCCCGGCGCGAGAATTGCGCAGTCGCCATCACATTCGCTGGTCACCCCGGCCATATTGAACTGGTCGATTTTGTTATGCGCGTAGATATAGCCCAGCTCCACGCGATGCCACAGGGCGTTAATTCCGGCGCTGAAGTCGGTTTCGTCCGCCGCGTCCAGCAGAGCGGTACTCAGATTGACCACCGCCCCATCCTGCGGGTCGCTTTTCAGGGTGTTCCAGCTCATGGTCAGCCCGTAGCCGGTGCGATTTGACTGGTCGACCCAGCGTCCGCTCTGGTTCTGATAGCCGTAAGCATTGTTGACGAGATTGCTCTCTATCGCCGCGGCCGCCGACCAGGCGCCGGACTGCCACACCGCCACCGGCCGCACGTACACCACATTTTTGCGGTTTTCCAGCGCGTTACCGTGATAGTTCTGATCGACAAACAGCGAACTGCCGTCCTCCACCAGGGTATTAACCTCGAAATACCAGTTATCCACCGTTTTGCTGAACAGAAGGTTGCCGCCGCTGCTGCTGCGCCCGCGCCCCTCTTTCATCATGTAAATATAGCCATAGCCGTCGGAATAGAGATCGTTGGCGGTATTGCCTGAATATTCAATAAAGGTGTCCTGATTCAGGGGGAACATATCCCAGGCTTCAAAGCGGCCTATTTTTATTTTCCAGTCATCCTGCTGACCAAAGAAAAATACCGCATCGTCGAGATTCATTTTGCCATCCATATCCGCCAACGGCTGCACGCTGAATCCGGCATATTTCCCGTCAGCGCCATTACGCCTGCCGTCAATCCCCAGCAGAATACGACCATTAATATCCCAGCGTTCTTTATCGCCCGGCGCCCAGCTTTTATTCGCGCTGGTTTTGACCGACGTCAGACTGCCGGTGCGGCTGGCGCCATCGAGGTTAAATTCGACGTCGCCATAAAATTTTAATTCGCCATTGTCGTTTAGCTGCAGGCGCGGCGTAGCCGGCGCCGCGCGGGCGACCGTCGTGGCCTGCTGCTGGCCTTTCAGTGTCTTAATTTCCGCCTCTGCGCTGGCGGCGCGCGCCTCCGTTGCCTTTAACCGCTGCTCCATTTGCGCCAGTCGCTCCTCCAGCGATAACGGCGCCTGCGCCATAACGGATGGCAGATACAGAGACGTGAGAAAACACCCGACCCAGATTTTATTCATCGGTAAACCCTTTTATTATGGAATGAACTGAATTTGTTATTAATGGGTAACGCACGACGATGCAGGCAATAATAACCCGCCCATCGTCAAAGACGGGTTATTAACGACAACAGCCTTATTATTATTCGAGCTGCCAGGCGCCGGCTTCAGTTAATGCAGCTGAGCCGCTCCAGGCAAATAACGCTAATTCACGGCAAGGGACCTGCGGATAGATACGGCTGCTCAGGCAGGCTTCGCCATCATTGACGAAAACCTCAACCGAAGAGCTATCGAAAAATATCCGCAGGTTGAGATCCGCCCCGGCGGTCAACGGCACGCTGCGCGTCCCACACAGGCCAAACTGCGGATAATGCCGCTCCACCACCAGACGCTGCTGTTGGGCATCCACGTAGATGCGCAGGCCATCGCCAAAGCGCAGACCATACTGCTCAGCGCTGCTGCGGGCGCAGTCCCAGCGCAGGTGCACTTCCATCGCCTCGCAGTTGTCGACCATCGTCGTCTGCTGGTTGTTCAGCGTGCTGACCGGCCACGGGAACCAGGCGCCGCGCAGGCTCTCCACTTCTTTCGCCGGGCGCATCTGCAGGCGGCCATCGGCGCTCAGGCTCAACTCGCGCGGCAGGGAGAGCATGCCCGCCCAGCCGTCCTGCTGTTCCGGTAGCGGCGATTCCCACATATCCAGCCAGCCAATTACGATCCGCCGGCCATCGGGGGTGGCGAAACTTTGCGGGGCATAGAAATCGTGGCCGTGGTCCATCTCCCTGAATTCGCCGTGGCGAATAAAACGCTGCCCCGGCTGCCACTCGCCGATCAGATAGCCGCTCTGGAACAGGTTGCGGTTGCGGAACCCTTCGGCCTGCATCCCCTGCGGGGAAAACATCAGGACGCGCTTACCGTTGAGGGTGAAGAAGTCCGGGCACTCCCACATGTAGCCCATGGTGCTTTCCGCTTCATCCAGCACGCCCGCATCCTGCCACTGGCGCAGATCGGTTGAACGGTACAGCCGCACCTGGCCGGTATCGCCTTCGCGCGCGCCGACGATCATGTACCAGCTATCCCCTTCCCGCCAGACCTTCGGGTCGCGGAAGTGGTGCATGCCTGGAGGGGTGTCGACCACCATCCCCTGGCGCTCAAAGTGGATCCCGTCGCGGCTGGTGGCCAGACACTGCACCTGATACAGATTGGCTTCGTCGCCAGGATCGCCGTGGAACTTATGCCCGGTGTAAATCAGCGCCAGGGTATCGCCATCGACCACCGCCGAACCGGAGAAGCAGCCGTCTTTATCTTCCGGCCCCTCCGGCGCCAGCGCCACCGGCAGGTGCTCCCAGTGCACCAGATCCTTACTGCGCGCGTGCCCCCAGTGCATCGGCCCCCACTGGGTGGAATACGGGTGATGCTGATAAAAGGCATGGTACCAGCCGTCGAACCACACCAGACCGTTAGGGTCGTTGATCCACCCGGCGCGGGCCGCCAGGTGATAGTGTGGATACCAGCGCAGATTGAGCGCCTGGCGTTGTGTCTGGAGTACCTGTTCAGCCCGGGAGATTGTGTAAGTCATCATTTTCACTCTTTTTGATTCAGATAGCGGTAGGTTGCGACACCAGCGGATCGGCCGAGGATTTACCGGAGCGCAACAAGAAGATGGAGATAAAAGTGGTGCAGAACACCAGCAGGCCCATGATCAGATAGGACTGGGCGAAGCCATATTTTTCATAGCTGTAGCCCGCCAGCGGCGACAAGACGCTGGCAATGATCGAGCTGGTGCAGGCGAAACCCACCAGATAGAGGGTGGAGGAGAGGCGTTTATCAAAGTTGATGCTGTTGTACTTAAAGATAGCCACCAGCAGTATCGGCAGCTCCACCGCGTGCAGCAGTTTGGTAATGGAGATCAGCAGCGGCCCCTCCACCAGGCCAGAGGCCACCATGCGCATCGCCATCACCATGCCGGCGAAAATCAGACCGTTCTTGGCGCCGATACGGTTCACCAGCCACGGCGCGCAGAACATGCCGGCCGCCTCGAGGAACACCTGGAAGGAGTTGAGATAACCATACATCTCATTGCCTTCCTGCAGGGTCGCGAACTGCGATGAGAAATAGACCGGGAACTGCTGGTCATAGACGCCGTAGATGCAGGTGCCGATGACGAAAAAGACCAGCGCCCAGAACCGCGGCAGCGTCAGCAGGCGCAGTGCATCTTCCAGCGTCACCTTACCGCCCGATACCGCCTCCTGCATCGCATGCGGCGCCGAGGAGACCCGCAGCCGCGCCAGCAGGATAAAGAACACCAGCCCTGAGCAACTGGCGACGAGGAAGTTAAGCTGCGGATTGATGTTAAACAGCAGGCCGGCGAAGAAGGTGGCCACCGCCCAGCCGAGCGAGCCCCACATCCGTGCCCTGCCGAATTCAAACTGGCTCTGACGCGCCACGCGCTCGGTGTAGGATTCCAGCACGCCAATGCCGCCGTTAAAGGTCAGGCCGATGTAGATCCCGCCGAAGATGCTGCCCAACAGGACGTTAATCTTCAGCAGGTGGCCGAACAGCAGATACGCCGGACCGGAGAGGATCAGCAGCGCGGTGATATACCAGAGCAGATGTTTGCGCAGCCCCAGTTTGTCCTGAATGAAGCCATAGCAAACTTGCGCAAACAGCGCGGAAACCGACAGTACGGCATAGATAATACCGGTATCGCCAGCCTTTAACCCAACCTCCTGGTGAAGCCAGATAGAGAGCAAGGAGCCGGATGACGACCAGGTCACGAAAAAGAAAAACAGTAAGGCACTGAGCAACGGGTAGCTGTGTGAGTGATGCGCTTTCATCATGACATTCTCGTGTTAGAGGAATGCAATTATGGTAACGTTAACAAAAAACAAAACGCAGGGGGATTCGCTGCGATACATGATGTTAATCACAAAAGTTAACGTTAACATAATGAAGATGCGATCGCGATCAAATATTAACCGCGGCAGCGTTCAGGACGGCGATAGCAGAAAATCGTTTCACTCTTTTACATCAGCGACTTAGTTGTATAGCCTGTACTCTGCAGCCACGGCGGAGGAAAAAATGGCGTCCCTGAAAGATGTAGCAAAACTGGCGAATGTATCTCTGATGACCGTCTCGCGGGCGCTGAACACCCCGGAGCGGCTCAAGCCGGAGACCCTGGCCCGCGTGCAGGCCGCCATCGCCGAGACCAACTACGTCCCCGACCTGTCGGCGAAGAAGATCCGCGGGGCGCGCGCCACCCCCAGCACCATCGGCGTGCTGGCGCTGGATACCGTCACCACACCCTTTTCGGTGGAGATCACCCTCTCGATCGAAGAGACCGCCCGCGCCCACGGCTGGAACAGCTTTGTGGTCAACATGTTTTCGGACGATAGTCCGGAAGCGGTGGTCGACCTGCTCCTCTCCCACCGTCCGGACGGCATTATCTTTACCACCATGGGGCTGCGCCAGGTGCCGCTGCCGGACAAACTGCTGACTCTGCCCTGCGTGCTGGCCAACTGCGAAAGCCTCAGCCAGCCGGTGGCCAGCTATATCCCGGACGATGAACAGGGCCAGTACGACGCGGTGAAAGCCCTGCTTGCCGCTGGCTATCGTCATCCGCTGTGCCTGCACTTACCCGCCAGCCAGCTGGCGACGATCCGCCGCCGCCAGGGGCTGGAGCGCGCCTGCCGGGAGGCGGGTATCGAACCGGACCATCTGATCCATTCGTATATGGGCCAGGGCGATGAGCATTACCACGATATCCCGGCGGTGGTGCTGGCGCATATCCGCGAGGGTAAACCTGGCTTTGACTCGGTGATCTGCGGCAACGATCGCATCGCGTTTATGGTCTATCAGACGCTGCTGGGTCAGGGGTTACGCATTCCCCAGGACGTGGCGGTGGTGGGATACGACAATATGGTGGGCATTGGCGATCTGTTTCTGCCGCCGCTTTCCACGGTGCAGCTGCCGCACTACGACATCGGGCGCCTGAGCGCCCTGCATATCATTCACGGCGACAACCATCGGGAGACTCGCAAAGTCGCCAGCCCGTGGTTGCCGCGCGCCTCACATTAACGGTTACCGATGTTGCGCAGCTTCTCGCCCGCCATCAGGTTGCGCTCAATGTGCTCGAGGGTGACATTCTTGGTTTCCGGGATCAGCCAGAAGGTGACGCCGATAAAGGCCACGTTGAGCACCGTGTAGAGCCAGAAGGTGCCGGCGGCGCCAATCGCGTCAAGCAGCGTCAGGAAGGTGGCGCCGATGATCATGTTCGACACCCAGTTGGTGGTGGTCGAGCAGGTGATACCGAAGTCGCGGCATTTCAGCGGCTGGATCTCGGAGCAGAGGATCCACACCACCGGCGCCGCGCTCATCGCATACCCGGCAATACACATCATGGTCATGCCGACGGAAAGCCAGGAGAGACCGCTGGAGGCGGTGCCATTGTCGAACTGCATCAGGCAGTAACCCAGCACCAGGGTGCCCAGCGCCATCACGCTAAAGCCGATTTTTAGCGCCGGCTTACGACCCGCTTTATCCACCGTGAACACCGCAATAAAGGTGGCAAACATAAAGGTCAGGCCCACCACCAGAGTGGCGATCATCTGCTGTTCGGTAGTGGTAAAGCCCGCCATTTTAAAGATACGCGGCGCGTAGTACATGATGATGTTCATGCCGGTGAACTGCTGCATCGCCTGCAGCAGCATGCCAAGGAACACCGCCCGGCGCACGTTACGATTGACCTTAAACAACGCCCAGCCGCCCTGCTTCAGCTTCAGGCTCTCACGGATCTCGTTAAGCTCGTCGCGCGCCTTTTCCGAGGTATCGCGCAGCATCCGCAGCACCTCTTCCGCTTCGATATGGCGTCCTTTCTCCGCCAGCCAGCGCGGGCTGTTCGGCAAAAAGACGACCAGAATAATCAGGATCACCGCCGGCAGCGCCAGCACGCCTAACATGGCGCGCCAGTTACCGCTGTAGCTAAAGGCGGTATCGGAAAGAAACGCCAGCACAATGCCGAGGGTCACCATCAGCTGGTACATACTGATCATTTTCCCGCGCACGTTCTCACTGGCCATCTCGGAGAGGTACAACGGCGCGGTATAGGAAGCGATCCCGACGGCCACCCCCAACACCACGCGGGCTATCAGCAGCACCTCCACGCTGGCGGCAAAAGCGGAGCCGATAGAGCCGGCAACAAAGAGCACAGCCCCCGCCATCAGGCTGTATTTACGGCCGAGGCGGAACGACAGCCAGCCGTTAAACAGCGCACCGATCGCCGCCCCCAACATCATACTGCTGACCACCCACTCCTGAAGCTGGCTGGATAAGGTGAAGTGGTCGGTAATAAAGGGCAGCGCCCCGGATATCACGCCGATATCCAGGCCAAAGAGCAACCCCGCTACCGCCGCAGCGATAGAAACAAACCAGTTCATCCGCCGGGTGTCACGTTGTGTCCGCGGCGTTAATGCAGAGTCGTTACTGATTGAAGTCATTTTTATTCCTGCCACACAGAGAAAGACATAGGACGAAAGTACGTGACTGGCGGAGGAGTTTGTCAGGCTGGATAAGCCAAAGATATGGACTATTTTGCTGGCAGGAGAGGTTTTGTGATGGACATTAAACTTTCTAAGGAACAAAAAATGCGTTTGTCATAGTGAATAACCCTGTCCATACAGGGCAGTAACATTAATCAGGCGATATAGAATATGGACGATTATCACTTATTGATATGGACAATAATTGCTCACTCGGCCGGTGCGATACTCACCGCCCCGGCCTCGCGGAGGGGGTTAGCGTGCCAGCCAGCCGCCGTCCACCGCCACCGTATAACCATTGATGTAATCGGAAGCTGGGGAGGCAAGGAATACCACCGGCCCCATCAGATCGGCCGGCAGGCCCCAGCGTCCGGCGGGAATGCGGTCGAGAATTTCGCTGCTACGCTGTTCGTCAGCGCGCAGCTGCTGGGTGTTATTGGTCGCCATATACCCCGGAGCGATGGCGTTGACGTTGATATTGTGTTTGGCCCATTCGTTCGCCAGCAGGCGGGTCACGCCCATCACCGCGCTTTTGGACGCCGTATACGATGGCACGCGGATCCCGCCCTGGAAAGACAGCATGGAGGCGATGTTAATGATCTTCCCGCCGCTGCCCTGGGCGATAAAGTGCTTCGCCGCCGCCTGGGACATGAAAAATACGCTCTTGATGTTCAGGTTCATGACGTCGTCCCAGTCCTTTTCGCTGAACGCCAGCGCGTCCTCGCGGCGGATCAGCCCGGCGTTATTGACCAGAATATCAATATGGCCGAATTCCGCCACCGCACGCTCCAGCAGCTGGGGGATACCGTCGATCTGGCGCAGGTCGGCGGTCAGGCTGAGAAAGCGGCGTCCCAGCGCCGTCACCCGTTCGATGGTTTCCACGGGCTCGACGATATTGATACCAACAATATCGCAACCTGCTTCCGCCAGCCCGAGGGCCATTCCCTGACCTAAACCGGTATCGCATCCGCTCACGACGGCTACTTTTCCCTGCAGGGAGAATGCATCAAGAATCATAATGTGTTCCTTAATCGTTCAGAGCCTGCTGCGTGCAGGCAAGGTTCTCTCGGCCCTGCCCACGCCGATGGCGGAGCTGAGCGTGGGGTGAACTCTCGGGCATAGCCCACCATAATGAAAATAAAACAGAGTTCCGTTTTTGCTGATGAGTGCCATCTTAGCCCTGCCCCCTGTCATTTTCAATAATATTTAAAACGATGTTTCATTTTTTATGATGGCGATTACAAAAAAAGAAAAAGCGAAGGCACCCGGCGGCACGCGCCGGGCGGGAGAGGTGTTAAAAGGACGATGATTCAACCGGTTGTCTGGAG
Source organism: Klebsiella sp. w6 (assembly GCF_033100215.1). Taxonomy (NCBI): domain Bacteria; kingdom Pseudomonadati; phylum Pseudomonadota; class Gammaproteobacteria; order Enterobacterales; family Enterobacteriaceae; genus Klebsiella; species Klebsiella sp. w6. Next base: position 850,733 of record NZ_CP136907.1, on the reverse strand, counting down.
AGGCGAACAAAGAGAGGCCAGCAGGCCGCTGAAAATGCGGGAATTACGCTGAACTGCGTGAGGCATCACAAATAATGAAACGGCGTTTTGATATATTAACACTCATCTTTTAAAACACATCACACAGCGACACGCCTCTGGTCCAGCGGCATCGCAGGAAAGAAAGGAGCACTACATGGCTAAAGGCATGCGGGTCAAACTGAATTATCAGGTCAGCCACGATCCGGATACCGGAGCGGAAGTTACCCGCTTAACCCCTCCGGAGGTCACCTGTCATCGCAACTACTTCTATCAGAAGTGTTTTTTTAACGATGGCAGCCATTTACTGTTCGCCGGCGAGTTTGACGGCCACTGGAACTACTATCTGCTGAATATCGCCAGCGCCGAGGCCATCCAGCTGACGGAAGGCGCCGGGGATAACACCTTCGGCGGCTTCCTCTCCCCGGACGATAAGTCGCTTTATTACGTGAAAAATGACCGCACCCTGCTGGAGGTGAATCTGACCACCCTCGTTGAGCGCGAAGTTTATCGCGTCAGCGATGACTGGGTCGGCTACGGCACCTGGGTGGCAAACAGCGATTGCAGCAAACTGGTGGGCATTGAGATTGCGAAAAGCGACTGGACGCCGCTCAACGACTGGCAGATTTTTCATGACTTCTTTCACAAAGGACCACACTGCCGCCTGCTGCGCGTCGATCTGCACAGCGGTGAGAGCCAGGTGATCCATGAGGAAAAAATCTGGCTGGGACACCCAATCTATCGTCCCTTCGACGACCACACCGTCGCCTTCTGCCATGAAGGGCCGCACGATCTGGTGGACGCCCGCATGTGGCTGGTCAATGAAGATGGCAGCCACGTCCGCAAAGTGAAAACGCATGCCCCGGGCGAAAGCTGCACCCATGAATTCTGGGTACCGGACGGTTCGGCGCTGATCTACGTCTCCTATCTGAAAGGTCAGCAGGGGCGGACTATCTATCGCTTTGATCCCGAAAGCGGCGTCAACGAGGCCCTGATGACGATGCCGGCCTGCTCGCATCTGATGAGCAATTTCGACGGCACGCTGCTGGTGGGCGATGGCTCAGGGACCCCGGTGGATGTCAAAGATACCGGCGGCTACTCCATTGATAACGATCCTTATCTGTATGTCTTTAACGTGGCGCAAAAACGCTACTTCCGCGTCGCACGTCATGATACCTCGTGGGCGACGGTGGCCAACAGCCGTCAGGTGACTCACCCACACCCCTCGTTTACCCCGGACGACAGCGCCATTCTGTTCAGCTCCGATAAAGACGGTAAACCGGCCATCTATATCGCGAAATTGCCCGAGCATCCGCCAATGCTAAGCGCCTGATCCACGCCACACGTCTTTCTGTCACTGGCCTTGCCCTCCTTCGTGGAGGGCTTTTTTTGTCCCTTCTCTTTCCCCCATAAAAAACCCCGGCTGACGGCGCCGGGGAAAACAAACGATGAGGGCTGAATGGTCTGTCAGAACGAGTAGGCCACCCCAACGCGGAAGCGGGTCTGACGATCGCTGCGGTCGTTCACCCCGACGTTGCCAATTTCACCATACGGTGACCAGTTGTTATCCAGCTTATAAGCCACCTTCACGTTATATTCCTGCGAGTAGGGTTTGTTGTCGTTGCGGCTGACCCCTTCGGAACTGCGGGCATAGACATAGTTCAGCTCTGTACGCCAGTCACCAAGCGCAAACCCGGCCCACGCGTCGCCGCGGTTAACTTTGTCATCATCTTTACCGGCGTTGTTCGGATAACGGGTGTATTCATAGCGATAGCGAGCGGCGACATAGAAGCCGTTGTCGAAGCTGTATTGCACGTGGAGGTGCGGCTTGTAGATGGAGCGGCTGTCGTTGCTCTCAATGGTAAACCCGGGGGTGAGGAAAAAGTTCGACGTTGCTTTCCAGCGCCAGCTGATGGTGTCTTCATGTCCATTACCCACCACGTCTGAATAGGGCTGCGAACCGTTGTCGCCACCCGAGCGCCATTTGGCCTCGACGGTAAAGCCTAGCCCGTTGGCAAAACGGTGGGAAACGGAGACGCGGTCGGCATTACTTTTATCGCTCTTGCCGCCATCTATAAATTCATGACGTAAATCTATCGTTACCGCAGTTGCCGCAAAAGACATACCACAGAGGGCGGCCAGAACCAGAGATCGTTTTAACATAGGGTACCCCTTATAATAAATAAAATGTCATTTCGTTTTTATGAAACGTTATTTTATTTTTTAAGCACCTTAGTTTTAGTGACCAGGATCGTAGTTATTTGTTTCAAAAAATGTGGCACAACAAGACGTGACGGAGCTCAATAAATTCGCCAGGAGGGAAGTGAAATACGCGAGAAAAAGCAGGGTTCGGCAAAGTGCGGCGCATAAAAAAGGCCTCCCGCAGGAGGCCATGTAGATCGAGACAGAGTGTCAGGCGCGCTCTACCGCCAGCGCCACGCCCTGACCGCCGCCGATGCACAGCGTCGCCAGCCCTTTACGGGCATCACGCTTGATCATTTCATGCACCAGCGATACCAGGATCCGGCAGCCGGAGGCGCCGATGGGGTGGCCGAGAGCGATCGCGCCGCCGTTGACGTTGACCCGCCGTTCATCCCACTCCAGTACCCGGCCAACCGAGATCGCCTGAGCGGCAAAGGCCTCATTGGCTTCGATCAGATCAACGTCGTCCAGCCGCCAGCCGGCCCGCTCCAGACAGCGACGGGTGGCGTGCACCGGGGCAATACCCATCAGCGCCGGATCGACCCCGACGCTGGCGAAGGCGCGGATCCGGGCGAGGATCGGCAGCCCCAGTTCAAGGGCTTTGGCTTCACTCATCATCATCACCGCCGCCGCGCCGTCGTTGATGCTGGAGGCGTTGCCGGCGGTCACCGACCCGAGGCGGTCGAAGGTGGGCTGCAGGCTGGCCAACCCTTCCGCGCTGGCATCCACCCGCGGTTGTTCATCGGTATCCACGGTGCGCGCCGCGCCGTTATGCTCGGTAATAACCGGGACAATCTCGTCGCGAAAGCGGCCGGAATCAATCGCCTTGCGCGCCTTATGCTGTGAGCTGAGCGCCCAGGCGTCCTGCAACTCGCGGCTGATGCCGTATTCCCGGGCGAGGTTTTCCGCCGTAACGCCCATATGATAATCGTTGAAGGCATCCCACAGTCCGTCATGCACCAGGCTGTCAATCAGCTGGCTGTTGCCCAACTGGGCGCCGGTGCGGCTGTCGGTGAGTACATGCGGAGCGCGGCTCATATTCTCCTGGCCGCCGGCGATCACCACATCCGCTTCCCCGCACTGAATCGCCTGGGTGGCGAGGTGCAAAGCCTTCAGGCCGGAGCCGCAGACGTCGTTTATGGTAATGGCCGATACAGTGTTAGGCAGCCCGCCGCGAATTGCGGACTGGCGCGCGGGGTTTTGCCCGGTACCGGCGGTCAGCACCTGGCCGAGGATCACCTCATCCACACTCTGCGGATCGATCCCTGTCTGCTCAACCAGCGCTTTCAACACCACGCTCCCCAGCTCGACGGCTGAATGGCGCGATAAGGCGCCCTGAAAGCAGCCAATCGGCGTTCGTAGCGCCCCGACGATCACGACATCCTTCATCCTCTACCCCTGCCCGTGCTTTTGCGCAAAGAAACAGCGATATACTAGATAATTGTTATCAAAAAACTTTGTAATTGTTTAAAAAAAGTGAAGCTAATCACAAAGAAACCGCTTTTTATTAACGTTCACGCCGCTGCAGATGCTCACGCAGCCAGCTGCCGGCCGCCCCCGGCGGCGCTTTCTTATTCCACAGCAGATCGACCGAAATCGCCCGCGGCCAGCCGGGAATATCAAGCGCCACCAGCCCGCCCTGCGGCGCAAACTCCGCCACCAGCGCACAGGGCAGAATGCACCAGCCGAATCCCTGCACTGCCATGCTGAGCAGCAGCAGATAGTTTGGCGCCGACCAGACCTGACCTGCGGCAGGTTCGGTGGCGCTGGCCAGAAAGGTGCTCAACCGCAGCTCACGCCAGCTGCGCAGCTCATCCCAGACGACCTTGCCCTGCGCCGCCAGCGGATGGTCAGGCGCCACGTAAATGCTCATCGCCGTCTGCAGCGGCAGGCGGGTGCTGCCGATGTCGGTCGGGTAGCGATCTCTGGCCTCAATCAGCCCCACCTGGGCGCGGGCTTTTTGCAGGAGATCGATCACATCCTCGTCTTCGCCAATCAAACACTCAAACTCGGTATGGGGAAAGCGGCGGTCAAACTGCACCAGCAGATCTTCCAGCACGTCCGGGTGCAGGGTGTCCGAGAGCACGAAGGTCAGTCGCGGTTCCGTCTCACCGGCGAGCGACACCGCCAGCTCATCCAACCGCTCGCTGGCGGCGAGGATCGCTTTGACATAGCTTAGCACCTGCTCCCCCTGCGGCGTCAGCGTCGGCTGCCGCGTTGCCCTGTCAAAGAGGGTCACGCCGAGATCGGCCTCCAGGTTGGCGATAGCGGTACTGATCGTCGACTGGCTTTTACGCAGGCGACGGGCGGCAGCGGAAAACGATCCGCAGTCAACCGCCTCCACAAAGGCGGTTAACGCTTCCGGGGAATAACGCATAATCTATCTACTTTATCGATGGTTTCTATCTTTTTTTTATCATATTTTTCCATAAAATGCCGGGTAATTTCCTGTTCAGGCTAAAACTGGAGGTCGCTCGCCATGCAACAGATCCCTCATCAGCGCAAGACGCTTACGGAACGCGTTATCCACGCCATCACCTTCGAAGGACTGGCGACGCTGATCCTCGCCCCTACCGCCGCCTGGCTGATGCAGCGCTCGGTCGTGGAGATGGGCGGGCTGAGTATTCTGCTCGCCACCCTGGCGATGGTATGGAACATCATCTATAACGCGATGTTCGATCGCCTGTGGCCGGTCTCCCGCTTTCCCCGCCAACTGAAAGTGCGTGCGCTGCACGCGCTGGGCTTTGAGACCGGATTCATCATCATTGGCGTCACCATGGTGGCGATCGTGCTGGGCGTATCGCTCTTGCAGGCGTTTATGCTGGAGATCGGCTTCATGCTCTTCTTCCTGCCCTACACCATGGCGTTTAACTGGGCATGGGACACCCTGCGCGAGCGCGTTATCCGCCGCCGCCGCCCACGCCAGCCGGCGCGCGGGTAGTGCCCCGGGCGGATCCTCCACGATCCGCCGCGACTTTATCACCAAAAACTATCGCAACAGACGAACCATAAATATGGTAAATTGCACTCCTTTTTTTTGGTTTACCGGTTGATAAAGTCGCATAATGTCTAAAATTTGGTCTAAAGAAGAAACTCTATGGAGTTTTGCCTTATATGGCACTGCAGTAGGCGCTGGGACGCTATTTCTACCGATCCAGCTGGGTTCGGCTGGCGCCATTGTCCTGTTCATCACCGCGCTGGTCGCCTGGCCGCTCACCTACTGGCCTCACAAAGCGCTAAGCCAGTTTATTCTCTCGGCCAATATCGCGCCGGGAACCGGGATCACCGGCGCAGTCAATCACTACTATGGTAAGAAAATCGGCAACCTGATCACCGGCCTCTATTTCCTCGCCTTCTTCGTCGTGGTGCTCATCTATGCCGTGGCCATCACCAACTCGCTGGCCGAGCAGGTGGCGCATCGTACGCCGGTGACCCCCACGCTGCGCGCGCTGCTGAGCCTGGGCGTTGTGCTGGTCCTCAACCTGATCTTTCTCATGGGGCGGCAGGTCACCATCAAGGTGATGGGCTTTCTGGTCTTCCCGCTTATCGCCTGCTTCCTGTTTCTCTCCCTCTATTTAATCCGCGACTGGCATCCTGAGCACCTCACCAGCCAGATGCAGTTCAGCACGCACACGCTCCATCAGATCTGGATCTCCATTCCCGTGATGGTTTTCGCTTTTAGCCATACGCCGATCATTTCTACTTTTGCTATCGACCAGCAGGAGAAACATGGCGACCTGGCCATGGATAAATGCAAAAAAATCATGAAGGTGGCCTACACCATCATCTGCGCCAGCGTGCTGTTTTTCGTCTTCAGCTGTCTGCTGGCGATCCCGGCGACCTATATTGAAAGCGCCCGCGATCAGGGGGTGACCATCCTTTCCGCCCTGTCGATGGTGCCGGGCGCGCCCGGCTGGCTGGCGGTAACCGGCATCATCGTTGCCGTGGTCGCCATGTCGAAATCCTTCCTTGGCACCTACTTCGGGGTGATTGAAGGCGCCAGTGAAATCGTCAAGAGTTCGCTGGGGCTGGTCGGGGTGCGTAAGAGCCGCGCCTTCAACCGGGCGATGTCGATCCTGCTGGTCTCCGCCTTCACCTTTGCGGTGTGCTTTATCAACCCGAATGCCATTTCGATGATCTACGCCATCAGCGGGCCGCTTATCGCCATGATCCTGTTTATCATGCCCACGCTGTCCACCTGGCTTATTCCGGCGCTTAAACCGTACCGCTCGGTGGGTAACGCCATTACGCTGGTGGTCGGCCTGCTCTGCGTTTCAGTGATGTTCTTTGGCTAATCGCCTCTTGCGGCAGCGGCTTACCTGAGCCGCTGCCGCACATTCTGACAACATTCTCGCCCTTCCCTTTCCCCTGAGCGGATTACACTTACGGCTTAGCCACCGTAAGGAGAGTTCGTATGTCCAGTGTCACCTTATCCGGTCGCGGCACGCTCGGCGATCGCCAGGTTTATCGGTTGGGTTATGGCGCGATGCAGCTGGCCGGCCCCGGCGTCTTCGGCCCGCCGAAAGATCCCGAGGAGGCGGTGCGCGTCCTGCAGGCTGCCGTCGAGGCCGGGGTAAACCATATCGATACCTCTGATTTTTACGGTCCGCATGTGACCAATCAATTGATCCGCAAAGCGCTCCATCCCTATCCTGACGACCTGTGTATTGTCACCAAGGTTAGCGCCCGCCGCGACGAGAAGGGCAACTGGCTGCCGGCCATGTCGCCTGCCGAACTGACCCAGGCCGTCGAGGATAATTTGCGTAACCTGGGGCTCGACGTGCTGGAGGTGGTGAACCTGCGCAGTATGCTCAGCCCTCACGGCCCGGTGGAAGGCTCGCTGGAGGCGCCGCTCACTACCCTGCTGGAGCTCAAAGCGCGGGGATTGATCCGCCATATCGGCCTCAGCAACGTGACGGCAAAACAGGTCGCGGATGCGCAGAAAATGACGCCCATCGTCTGCGTGCAAAACCTCTATAACATTGCCCATCGCGCCGACGACGCGCTGGTCGATGCGCTCGCCGCGCAGCACATCGCGTGGGTGCCCTTCTTCCCGTTGGGTGGTTTTACGCCACTCCAGGCGCAAGAGCTGAACGAGGTCGCGGCCTCGCTTGAGGCGACGCCGATGCAGGTCGCCCTGGCCTGGCTGCTTCAGCGTTCACCGAATATTCTGCTGATCCCCGGCACGTCATCCCGCACGCATCTGGCGGAAAATATTGCCGCCGCGCAGCTGGTCCTGCCGGCAGACGCCCTGCGCATCCTCGATAATATCGCCACCCGCGCACGCCCCTGACCCATGGGGAGAAATGGGGGGAACGACAGCTATCCTTAATATTTGCCTGGAAAAACCTCAACACTGCTGGCACTATAGATCTTACAAATGGGGTGTGATCGACGATCGTTTTCTCATTATCCCCGTTAATCAAACTACTGTTTTTATCCTTCGACCGGTCTCCAGCATGGAGGCCGTTGTCGTTTTTGTCATGACCAAAATTTGAAACTCTTGATTACAGGAAACACAATATCGAATTCCAAGTTTATACATATCAATCTGGCTGCAAAGATAGTCAATAACATCAAACGCTCATAAAAACATCTGATTAACCCAATCAGAATGTTGCTATTGCTATAAGAAAAATCAAACGCCTCACGACAACTATTTACAAGGGAAGCACATGACAGAGGGAACGATAAAGACCAGTAAGTATGAAATTATTGCTATTTTCAGAGAGGAGTTGCGCAAACGTACTGAAATTGAAATATTTTTTAACAACACGAGTATCGTAACCCAACTGACACGTGTGGATTTTGCCGAGTTCCATATTCAGACTCACCGCAAAATCCCGCCGGGGCATAAAATTCGCTTTCTCCTGCATAGTGATTCAGGGAAAATAGAGTTTAATGCACCCCTGACAAAACATGACAATAGCGGTGTGGATAAAGGTATCCGCTACGCCTTTTCTTTGCCTGAATGTCTGCAGGTCGTACAGCGCCGCCGCGATCCCCGTTTTCGTTTACGCCACGAACATGATTTTTATTGCCGCGGTCGCCATAAAAATGGCGAAAACTATCTTTTCGACATCAAAGACATTTCAGATGGCGGTTGCGCATTGATGACCAGGACGCCGAACCTGAAATTTCTCAGCCATAACGCCTTACTGAAAAATGCTGTACTGATGCTCGCGGAATATGGTGAGATCACCATTGACCTGGTGGTAAAGAATGTCATTGTTATCACCCTTGATGACGCCAATGAAGAGAGTGAAAGCTACTATCAGATATCCTGCCAGTTTAAGTTCCGCCATCTCGATGACCAGCGCAGAATAGAGAAGATACTGCTGGACCTGATCTTAGAAGCCAAGCGCAAAAAGAGAATCTGATACCCTTGGACAGTATATTGCTGTACACCAATGATAATCTCATTGGTCACTCAATCTATCACTACCTTATTGATAGCCATGAAAATATCACCCGTCTTGGTTATGGCGACGTTATCCATGAGAAACATCTACCACTGGCTCAGACGGTTATTTTCAATTTAATTAATAAGGATATTTCTGCCATCAGAATCGTCGACCTGCTGAACGCGCTTCGCCTTTCTCTGCAGCGCTGCCAACAGCCGGTACTGGTGGTGAAAAGCGACATTGTCGCCCTGTGCAGAGAGTTGATAACTATTGATAATGCCATGATTATTAGCGAAAAATCTCCATTATCTCTTTTTTCCTCTATCGTCAAGCGCGCAGAGGGCGCCAGCGAACTGCCACCGCGAAGGTTGCGCAAACAGCTGTCGCCACGAGAGTGCCAGATCCTCGAACTGCTGATTGCCAACAATAATAACAAGCGTATTGCCGCCCTGCTCGGCATTGCCCATAAAACGGTTCACAGCCATCGTATCCATATCATGCAAAAGCTGGGCATTGATAATTCCCGCGCCATGAACCAGCGTATTGCCGCACTCCATCAATGTTAAATTATGCTCCAGTAAATCAATAGCGGATAAAGCGTACTTATTCGCTGTTGATTTACATTTCCTGCCATTCCCATTAACCATCAGGTAGCCTATAATTAGTGTATCCTCTGCCTATTGTCTGACTAACCTCGTGATGAGGGATAATGAACACTAAAATAACCGAAGACAACATTTTATCTCGTAATGATATCGCTGTACGCTACGTCTTTCAGAAAATGTTTTCCCCACAAGGTACCTTAGTCGCGGTTGAATGCCTGAGCCGCTTCGATAATCTTACCGTCTCTCCTGAGTATTTTTTTCGTCATGCTACCGCGGCGGTTCGTGAGCGTATTTTTCTCGAGCAACTGGCATTGATTGAAAAACATAAAGATTGGTTTTTACGCAACAACATTTCCGCCACCATTAACGTCGATGACCATATCCTGAATCTGCTGCGTCAGAAGGAAATAAAAGATAAAATTGCCGTACTCGCCTGCGTCCATTTCGAAGTGACCGAAAACGCTGAGAATCTTCTCAATAATTCCCTGGCCGCCTGGCAAAACCCGCAAGATACCTCGCTGTGGCTCGATGACTTCGGCTCAGGCTATGCGGGGATTAACGCCATCAGAGGGTATCATTTTGACTATGTCAAAATTGATAAAGATTTTTTCTGGCATCTGATGCGCAAAGAGTCAGGCCGCCAGTTAATGGATGCCCTGGTGACCTTTTTATCCCGCAATCATCACAACGTGATTATTGAGGGGGTGGAAAGCGAAGACCATAAAAAATGGTTGCAGGGAATGGAATGGTTTGCCATTCAGGGCCATTACTGGCAAGAAGTCAGTATTGAACAACTGGTTGCTGACGATATTACCCGATAAAAAAAAGCCGGGGATTCTCCGGCTTTTTTGCATTGCTTAATTATAAACTAATTCCCACGTTGCCCAACTGGTAATCGGCCCACTGGTGGCGCTTTTTGGCGTTGGCGAAACGTAGCCCACGTAATAGGTGAACAGCCCACCGCTGACCGCGTTTTCCTGCAAATGCACCTGATTTTGCTGCGGGTCCGCCGGGACAATTTTATTACTTTTATCCAGCGTATTATTATCATTGGTCGACAGCGCCAGATAAATATTCTGCGCCCCATCTGGCAAGGTATTGGCCAGATAGCCCGCATTCTCATTCCCGACCGCCGTCAGTAAAAAACCGTCAATCCAGCGAACGCTGACCCGTCGCACTTCGTCCTGCGAGGCGGCCCCACCGTCATGGCGCAACTGACAGTTTGACAGCGCCAGGGTAAATGGCTGCGGCTTCATAAACGCCCCGGCCCCGCGATCGTGCACTTCCGCCAGGCTGACCGGCGCCAGCCAGACGTTGCCATTGCCGGCATGCTGACCGCCATTCAGCGCGACGCTGCAGGAAATATCCGTCACCCGCCCGGCAAATTCGACCCGTCCGCGGTCATAATTGGTCTCGAAACCCCACGCCGAGGGGGCGGCGAGGCTGCCGCAGAATAGCAGCCACGCGATAGTGTGTTTCGGCAATCCCTTCATTCCCCCTCCCGTATTAATCGTACGTCAGGTTAAAGATCATATGCGACTCCACCTCGCCGGTGCTGGTCGTCGGGCCATACTGATAAAAGCGCGCGTGCAGCGGGATGGTGATGTAGCGGATCTCCTGATTATTCAAGCGGCCAACGGTGTATTTCTTATTAAACTGCAGCGGCGATCCATCCTTCAGTACCTGAATACCGACGCCTTTTGCCATACCGCTACCGGCCTTTTCATTGAGCAACGCGCCCATAGTCGCCGTCGTGCTGGTAGCCAACGTTCCGGAAAACGAGGTGCTGATGTTGGCATACCCGGTTTCGCTCAGGCCGCCGCTGCACTGCAGATCGATATTAAAATCTTTCCCGCCCGCGGTAGTGCCCACCCCTTTCAGGTCACTGCGCCGGATGGAGCCCACATCGACATTCATATTCTTCCCGCTCATCACCGTACAGGAGGGCGAAACCACGGTGATGGCGTTGGCGCTCAGATAGGTTTCGAGGATCGGGTTGCCGCCGCTCTCCCAGTCATAGGAGGTGTATTTTCCCGTCGCCAGGGTGCCGCTGCCGGTGGTTGCCGCAGTTTTGATTATCTCCAGGGTAAAGCGCGATCCCTCCAGCGAATAGTTGGTGGTACTCGATACCCGAGACGAAAAGACGTCGGGATAGACGATATTGACCGTCGCGCCGCCGCGGCTGAAACGCATGCCGATACCCGGCACGTTGGTGGAATAGATTTTATTCCCGAGGTCCGTGGCCCCTGGCGCAACAATCTTCGCCGCGAAGCGGTTGGTGCCGGAGGTACAGCGATAGCTCGCGCCGCCGGGGGCGCTCATCGTCCAGTCGCGGGTGAGGATCACCGACCCCACCGGCAGATCCGGAGGCACCACCACCCTGCCCACCACCATGTCCAGCATCACCGTTGGCGAAGAAAGGCGCGTACAGACGGCCCAGGAGGAGGTGGTTCCCAGCGCCATTAAGACGATAAAAAGCGTTAGTAATTTCCTCAGCGACATACGCTATCCTTTGTTGTTTGCGGTCCCAGATCCACCGAACACTGCCCGCCGCTCCACTTCACAATCGCGCGTTTGGCATTCGCATCGCTGATAAACATCATGCTGCCCTGGCCGACAACGCCGATCTCCTTACCATCAGGAGAGAAAATACTCGCCGCAAACGGCAGCGGCTCATGGTTCGCCTGGCGCACCTGCAGCGTGAGGTTGTTCTGCACCGTGGTGCCGAACGCCACCTTAACCACGCTGCCTTCCCACGGCACAACCTGCGCCACGGTGCGATCGAAGGCGACATCGTCAAGGCTACCTTTCGGGTCGATCTCGACGGCGTTAATCCGGTACGGGCGCAGATACGGCAGGATGGCGTAACCATTGCTGTCCACACGGGTGCCCGGCGACCCCGGGAGCATGGCGCCGGCAGCGTCTTTGGCTTCAATCAGCGCCATCGTCGAGCCGCTTTCGGGCGAGAGCACCACGCCGCCGCTATGGGCGATCATCGTCCCGCTGGCGCCCAGGCCGCTCTGGCGATAGCCTTCGCCCTGGCTGTAGCTGCCGTTGAGCGTGGTCCATGGCGTACGGTAGCTGCCGTTGAGCGCCACGTCGTGCTGGCCGCCGGTGGCCGTGGTGGTCGACACGCCGTAGTTAAGGTTGTTTTCACTGTCCAGCGAACCGTTGATACCAATCTGCGAGCTGGCAAAGCGCGAGTTGTTGAACGAGGTGTTCGACGTCAGGTTGGCGGTGCGGTTATCGCCAAACCACAGCGGGTAGCTGAAGTTAAGTGAAATGCGATCGTCGCGGCGATGACCGGAGCTGTCTGGCGTGTAAACGCGCTGCGCGCTCGCCGACCAGGAGAGACGACCAAATGAGTTGTTGTAGCTGACCTGATACTGCTTCTCGGTCCCGGAGCGGTTCCAGTAGTCGGAGACGCGACCGCTCAGATAAAACCCGCCCCAGCCGTCCGGCAGGTTCTGGTTCACGGTGAAGGTCATGCCGTTTTTCTGCCGCCACAGGGTGTAGTTGCTGCGGCTGTTTTTTTCCTGATCGACGGCATACAGCGCGTCGTTGAGGTTGTAATAACCTTTCGTCGAGTAGCGATACGCCGCCAGCACGATGCTGGTCTGGGTATCGGTAAACATGCGGTTAAAGGTGGCGCGATAGCTCTGCCCCGAATCATCATGGGTATCACTCTTCAGCCGCGAATGGGTCACGTCAAAGGAGAGCGCGCCGATGCCGGTGTTCATCCCGGTCCCCACCAGGAAGGCCTGATAGTCGTCGAAACCCGTGACCCCGGTATAGCCGGTCAGCAGGTTGTTGATACCGTGCTGCCAGGTGGCCTGATAGAGCATCGGCTTGTTACGCAGAGAACTGTCGTCCACTTTACCGGCGGAGAGCGCGTAGCGGGTCATTCCCGGGCGCAACAGCTGGGCGACGGAAGCGTAAGGCACGCTAAACACTTCCACCGAGCCATCCGCCTCTTTCACCGAGACCTCAAGGTCGCTGCCATAGCCGGAAGGATAGACATCCTGCAGGGTAAACGGCCCGGGCGGAACGGTGGTCTGATAGATAATGTTGCTGCCCTGGCGCACGGTGACGAGGGCGTTGCTCTGCGCCACGCCGCGAATTTCCGGGGCATACGAGCGCATGCCATCCGGGAACATATTGTCATCGGTGGAAAGGTTGACCCCACGCAGACCGATGGTGTCGAAAAATTCACCATTGGTAAAAATCTGACCGCCGCTGACGATGGAGTTGAGCTGCGGAATGGGGCGCTGGAGATAGGTCTGGTTGCTGTTCCAGTGCGCTTTACCCTGCTGCTGTTGCCAGTTCAGGTTGCCGATGTGCTTCAGCAGCCAGCCGTCCCACGACAGGCCGGCGTTGACGCCAAGATAGGCGCTGCTGTTATCCGAGCCGCCGACCGAAGAGGTGTGGCTGTTCCAGGCGTTGGCCATCCAGCCCAGATTGAGCGCAGTAATGCCTTTGTCCCAGAACTCCGGGCTGACATAGTTTTTCAGACGTTGATCTTCATAGATCTGCGGCACCGAAATGTTCAACCGCAGGGAGGACTGGACCAGGTTGTCTTTGACGTTTTCTTCGTTACGCCAGGATTTGAGGCTACCACAGTACCCCTCCTGTTCGCTGAGCTTTGGGTTAAGCTTTTCCGCCGCGATGCCGTACTGCGTCAGCATCGCTTTGGTGTAGCAAACGCCAAGGTTACCGTCTTTGTCGCGCGCGATGCGCAGGTCGTAGCGCCCTTTCCACTCGTCGTTGGTGTAGACGTCAAGGGAGTAAGTGCCTTCGGTAATCGCGCTGGTCGAAAAGCGAGACAGATCGACCTTCTCGCGGCTACCGACAATAAAGCCGTCGTTAAATTGATATACCGTTCCCGGGTTTTCCTGTCCGCTGGAAAATGGCGGAAAGCAGCACAGCGCGATGGCTATCGCGGTGCTTAATCTTCCCGGGCAGAATGACCTCTGCTTCATTAGATTTTCCCTTATTTAACGGCCACTTTCACTGCGACATCGGCGCCATAGTCATTAATGTTGTTAACGGTCAGGGTTTCGCCGCGGTTGACGGCGGAGGAGAGTGCTACCGTCTGGCTGGACTGCGGCGCCAGCATCACGGTTTTGCTGTTCAGGGCTTTACCGCCGTCGCGGGAAATACGGCTGACGGTAATGTAGAACGGTGTCGGGTTATTGATGGCGAGACTGCTGCCGTTGGCAGTCAGCGTCAGCTTCTCGGCCGCCGCATCGCGGTTGCCCAGTCCGGCAGGGCGGTAAATAAATTTAAAGCGGGAACGGATCGCCAGCTGCAGCACGTTCTGGCCTTCATTTTTCTGATTGGCCACTACCGGTGGAATTTCCAGCAGATTCAACCACCACAGTGTCTCTTTATCTTTCGCCAGACCGGCGCTGCTGCCGAGCTTAATACGCAGCGTCTGGCCACTTTTGGCGTCAACGCGCGAGATCGGCGGGGTGATAATAAACGGGGTGGTAATGGTATCCGGTGTGGCATCGGCATCGCCATTATCCAGCCAGGCCTGCGCCAGTGCCGGACGGTCGGCGTTATTTGAAAGCTGTACCGTTATTTCTTTTTCATTTCCTGGATAAATAAAGCGGGTACCGTTAACAATAATGTTGTTGGCATGGGCCGCAAAACTAAAAATGAAACAGAAAAAAAGGGCAATACGCTTCATGCTGACCTCAGAATAAAAATACAAGCGGCGGACATCGCCGCTTTATTATTGTTATTAACTGCCCCGGAGCGGGGCAGTTTTATTTTCTGGCGGAATTACTGATAGGTAATTTCGTAAGTCGCGTAGCTGTTGACCACACCGGTAGTTACTGTGGTCGGTGCGCTGGTCGCATAACCAACGTAGTAGGTGAAGCGCGCGCCATCGGCTACAGCAGCAGCATCGCCTTTTGCTTTCGGCTGAGTGCTGTCACCCGGGATGATTTTGTTGGTCAGCGCGGTGGCGTTGTCAGTAGACAGCACCAGCTGGATGTTCTGGGCACCGGAAGCTTCGGTGTTCGCCAGGTAACCCTGCTGTTTGCTGGTTGCGCCAGCCAGCAGGTTACCGCCGGTCCAGTTCACGCCCAGTTTGGTTACGTCATCCTGTTTGGTGCCGTCAGCAGCCTGGCAGTTAGAGACGTCAATGGTGAAAGATTTCGGTTTCAGATAAGTATCCGCTGCTGCCGCTTTAACTTCAGTCAGGGTTACCGGAGACAGGTAAACGTTCGCATCGCTGCCCTGGCCGTTAACAGAAACAGTACAGGATACATCGGTAACTTTACCGAAGAAATTAACCTGGCCGCCGCCAACATTGGTATCAGCTGCATGGGCAGCAGTCATGCCAAAAAACGCGGTTGCCATTGCTGCAGAGAGAAGAACCTTTTTCATTGCCATTTCCTTGTCAGAGTGAATTACGAATCAATGAGCACACTGTGAATTCGCATAGAACCAGAAACATCAGGCGATGCTGATTTATGCCACTGCTAATAGAATCTTCGACTGACCGGGAGCCGCAATATTTAAGGCGTCAGGTAACGAACTTAAAAATATCAGTTCGCTGGTGCTATCGGCGTCAAAGAATGCTATTTATTCGCCGACAAATATACATTTGTTCACGTTTCATTAAGTTATATAACAGATAACCATCAACTATTAATAAACAGTCATTGATAGATGAAAACGAGAGGGTGGTTGTTTACAGCGCAGCAAGCCTAACGCCAGTGCGAGAGAAAGTGACCGCAACAGCATGCAGAAAAAGCCCTCGGAAGGCCATCGCGATAAGTCTGAATCTGCCTTTGCGGTGGTGAAAACAGCACCAAACCATTCATACAACGAATGATGAAAGCATGAATGAGGCGCATTCCTCTCCCTGAACAAGGGCAGCCCATGTGATATCCCCTTCCAGAAACAAATCATTAATCCATTGTTTTTAAATTAAAAAATCGATAAACGATCATATTTCCGCCATCAAACCGCCATAAAAATGTGATCTAAATCGCACTTTTTGCAACGCACGTTATAGTTAGCAGACTTATTATAAGTCCATCGAAAGCAAACACGCTTTCCACCATAAAAGTTAAAAGGACAAACACCATGAAAAACGTAAAATTACTCGCCGCTGCCGGTATGCTCTCCCTGGTTTCTTTTGCTAGCTTCGCGCATCCGGTGAGCGTGACTGCCGACACCCTGGACAGCGCAGAAGCGAAAATCGCGACCATTGCGAAAGAACAAGGCGCTTCCTACCACATCACCGAAGCGTACACCGGCAACCAGGTCCATATGACCGCCGAGCTGTCTAAATAAGCGAATGGTTGCAGAGGGAGCTGCCGGACAGGCCGCCTGCGGGTGGCTGGTCTGGCTCCCGCCGCCCCCCCCGCACGCAGCAATGTCGAGCCCCGTTATGGGGCTTTTTTCGTTTTTGCTCCCGCCGCCTGGCGCGCCAGCGCGCGCTGGATAGACAGCACGCTCGCCAGCACCACGATCAACCCCACCAGCGCCATCCCCTGGATCTTTTGTCCAAGGAAAATCCATCCCAGCACCACGGCGGTCACCGGGCTCAGCAGACTCATCGCCGACACCGCCACCGGCGAGAGGCGACCAATCCCCCGGAACCACAGGCCATAGGCCAGCATGGCGCCCGCGACGCACAGCCACAGATAGCCTGCGACCTGCAGCGCTGTCACCTGATGCAGAGGGGGGTCAACGATCAGCGCCACCGGGGCCAGCACCACTCCCCCAATCGCCAGCTGCCAGCCGGTCAACGCGACAATCGGCAAGGAGAGCGCCCAGCGGCGGGAGAGCCAGGTGCCCAGCGCCATACTGATCGCGCCGAGAAACGCCGCGCCGATCCCCAGCGGGTCGAGGACGGTGTGCGGCGACAGCAGCAGCATGGCCATACCGAGTATACCGGCGATGGCGGAGAACACCGCCAGCCAGGGCGAGCGCTGCCGATCAACGCACCAGGCGAGGAGCATCACCAGCAGCGGCTGGATCGCGCCAATCACCGCCGCCAGTCCACCGGGTAAGCGATAGGCAGCGATAAACAGCAGCGCCTGGAAAGCGCCGATATTTAAAATGCCGGTAACGATAAGCTTTGCCCACTCGCCGCGCTGCGGGAAACGACGGCTCCAGATCAGCAGGGCGATGCCTGCCGGCAACACCCTCAGCAGCGCAGCGATAAATGGCCGATCGGGAGGAAGGAACTGGGAGGTGACGATATAGGTCGTCCCCCAGATAGCGGGTGCCAGCGCGGTGAGCAGTAAGTCGATCATCAGACTACGTGAGAGAAAAGCCATGATTTTATCTTCACTTCAAGCTAAATTGGTGACTGAAGTATGTACCGACAAGTATCTTGATATCAAGACAAGTGAGCACTGATGGACAAATCACCCGCGATCGACGCCGTGGATCGCATTCTCGCCCAGTGGCAGCGGGAGCGACCGGATCTGGACTGCAGCCCAATGGGACCGATAGGCCGCCTGAAACGATGCGCCATGCTGCTGGAGCCGCAGGTGGAAGTGGCCTTTACGCGCCACGATCTGGTGCGCTGGGAGTTTGATATGCTGGCGACGCTGCGCCGCGCCGGCCCCCCTTTCACTCTTTCGCCGACCCAGCTCTTCTCCACGCTGATGATCACCTCCGGCACCATGACTCATCGCCTGAAGGCGCTGGAGAAACGCGGATTTATTACCCGCCTGCCGAACCCGGAGGATGCCCGCAGTATGCTGGTCGCCCTGACTCCTGTCGGGCGTGAGCGGATCGATGAGGCGGTGGAAACGCATGTCGATAATGAACGGCAGCTGCTGGCAGGACTCAGTGACAGCGAACGCCTGCAACTGGATCAGGCGCTGCGGGTATTGATGCACCTGCTGGAAAGTCGTTAACAGCCGGCGGCGATAAAGTCGCCGTTGGCGCTGATCGGCACCACGGTGAAAAACAACCCGGCGGCAAAGAGGATCAGCGCCAGCCCGCCGAGGATCTTCACCAGCGGCACCAGCCAGGGCCGCGGACGACTCCCCACCGTCAGCCTGTTGGCCATACGGTGACGGGCATAGTGCACCGTCAGTGACAGACCGAGGATCGAAAGTCCGGTGCCCAGCGCCATGGTCATCACCGCGGCGATGCCCCAGCTGACAATCCCCAGCGCGTTGGCGAACAGCAAGATCATGATTGCCCCGCTGCAGGGGCGGGCGCCGATGGCCAGCACCACGCCAAGGCGTGTTTTCCAATCGGCGCCGTGCAGGTTGTGCCCCACGCCGTGGTGCCCGCAGCCGCACGAGGCATCATGCTGATGCGCCGGCGTCATGGCGCGAATCACTCTCTTGCCCGGCCCCAGGTTCTGCAGCGCGCGAAAGATAATGTAAATTCCAAAGGCGCCGATGGTCAGGGCGCTGATCTTCTCAACGTACCAGCGGCTGGCGCTGAGATCGCCGGCGGCCAGATTCAGTCCTACCGCGAGAATAAAGACAAAGAGGATGGCGCTGACGCCCTGCAACAGGCTGCCGAGAAAGGGCACCACCCGCGCCGCCATCAGGCTCTCCGGGTTGGTGCTCAGGTAAGTCGTGACGATAAACTTGCCGTGACCCGGCCCGATGGCGTGCAGCACGCCGTAGAGAAAGGCGCCCACTAACAGCCAGACGCCGCCGCTGTACTGGTGATTATTCAGCAGTAAAAGATACATCACCAGATAGCGATGTAAGGTTATTTGGGTGGCGAGGCACCACTGGAGAAAATCGCCCCAGTGGCTGTGCAACATGATGCCGGCCACCAGCAGAAGGAGCCCGCCGCTCCCGGCCGCCAGCAGGCGCCAGTCGCGCTGCGCAATCGGAGTATTCATCATTATGCCATTGCGTAAAGAGTTTATCTCACCGGGCGGCGAACCGTTTGCCTGCCCTGTCGGCCAGGGGAAGCGGTATGCCCCCTGACAGATAGAGATAACATTAGCCTGGGCTGGCGTCGACAGGCAAAGCGGGGTTAGTTATTGTTGACCACGATGATGACCCGGCTTTTCATCTCCCCGGTACGTATATTCTCGCCATACTTCATTGGCTTGATATTAAGGGTAATTGGGTTTTTGCCGTGCACGGCTTCCTGAGGCGTTTCGTACAGGTAGCCATTGTCATACTGGATATCCGCCCCGCTGGCATCCTGAATATGGAACCCGACCTCACCGGCGCCGGTGGCAGATAATTCCTCATCGTTGGCTAACACCTGGCCGTTTTTCAGTCCCGATGCGCTCCTGAACGAGTACTCAATCTTGCCCGGCGTCAGTTCCAGTACACCGGACTCTCCCTGGCGGCAGTCGATATAGATCACCTCCGGGCGGTACGCTACGGTTCCCTGTTTAATATCGATGAAATTATATTCACCCATGTTGATTTCCGTCGTCGGATTCTCAAAACCACAGGTCATCACGTTGATTTGCAAAATGATATGATAAATATAGGTAATGGGGATATCGGTGCACTCTTTATCCTTATTCTGACAATATCTTAGATTGAGTTTATAACTTACCGTAAAGGGCTGACCGGGGGTGATCACCGGCCTGCCTGCGACCTCTCCCTTACTAATGGCATAGCTAATCGAGGCGGTATCATTAAAAATGTCAGACAATTTATAGTGAATTTTTTCGGTCAAATCGGTGCCGGAAATATTATGCGGCGACAGGTCGAATTTAATTTTATATTTTTCGTGGCCCACCAGGAAATTATACTCGGTGCTGTGCTGCGCTTCTCCTGTCAGGGTAATCACGACGTTCTGTAATGACTGACAAACAAACAGCCAGTCATCATTGGTAAAGGTGCCTTCGCGTAACGCCAGAGTACCGGAGAGGGTGACGGGTTTGAAAATATAGGTACCGTACCCCTCAATCCCTTTCTGGATATGACTGGTGTTCAGGTCGCAGTTCCCCGCCCAGGCGCCAAAGGTACTGAAGGTGAATAGCAGAAACAGTAGCCATCTCATCGTAATATTCCTTTACCGGCAGACATAGGTCTGCTCTTCATCAATGGTTTGTTTAAAGGTGATCGTGCAGTACTGATTATTTGCTTTATCAACAGCCACTTTCAGCGTCGACGGAACAGTATCCGTGCGGATGTATAATAAGCTGCCCTGGCCCACGACCCCGACATTCTGCCCCCGGTTATCCTCGATTTCATAACCAAACGGCAGCGGCTCACCCGCGGCTTGTCGGGCATGAATCAACCACGGCTTACGCTGGTCGGTATCAAAGTGGCTGACCACCACAGCCCCCCGATACGGAGCCACCATTTTCCGGTTGCCTTTCAGTTCCGTCGTACTGTGGGAATCCGACACATCCAGCATCAGGGCGTTTTCACGGAACGGCGTGAGGTTGTCGTAGAGCACGATCCCTTTCCCGTTGGTGGTGCGGTATTTCTGACCATTGACATAAGCCCCCTCCAGCCCCGGCGCCTGCAAAATCGCGAAGGTGTCTGATAACCGATTCGCCAGGTTCACGCCCCCGGACCAGAGCACCATGCCCCCGGACAGGCTTCCGCTGGCCTGGGTGTAGTTTGACGACTGGCTGTAACTTCCGCTCAGTGTGGCCAGCGGGGCATTCCAGGTAAGGTTGGCCCCGGCAGCGGTTTCATTATTTTGCTGCTGATGACTGAGATTAACCCCGTAGCTGAACTGATCGCGCGAGCCGGCAATGCCGTTCAGTCCGGTGTTATTGGAGGCAAAGCCACTGTTATCGAAGGTGGTGGAGTTAGACAGATTCAACCGACGGCGCGGCGCGGTCAGGTCGTCCCCCCAACTGAACGGAATGGAGAAATAAAGATTAAATCGCTTATCCTGGTGATGATATTCGTCATAGGTTTGGCTGGCCGATAGCGTATAGGTCAGCCGCTGCCAGGTATTCGAGTAGCCGAGCTGATAATCTTTATTGCTGCCGCTTTTTCCCCAGTAGTCGCGCCACAGGGCGCTCAGGGAAATCGCGCCATAGCCCGCCGGAAGCGCCTGACTCAAACTGGCCGACAGGGAATTTTTCCTGCCGAAATCATATTGATAATAATCGGCAATATCGTAGACATCATTTTCGTCGCGGTGATAGTGGGTTCTGTTCTTCGCCCACACGTGATCGTTAAAGGTGCGGTAATCGCGGCTGGAATAGCGGTAGGCCGCGAGGCCAAAACGGGTCTGGGTTGGGGTGAGGAATTTACTGTAAGCCACCTGATAGCTTTGTCCATCATAGGTGCCGTTATCCTGCTCGCTGTGCGACTGGGTGGCATCGACGGAAATAGCGCCGAGCCAGGTATTCCAGCCCGTCCCGAGGGTAAAAGCCGAATAGTGATTCGACAGCATCGAACCACCATACAGCGTCAGCAGATTGTTCAGACCATACTGATAGGTCCCCTGGATAAAATCAGCCTGCCGATCGGCCCCCTCAATATGGCTGCGTCCGGCAGCAAGATCGTATTTCGAGACGCCTGCCTGCAGCATATTGGGAACGGAAGAAAAGGGAACCAGATAGCTGGTGACCGTCCCGTCTGCTTCTCTGATGCTCACGTCAAGATCGGCCCCGCCGCCGGCCATCTGTAAATCAGCGATGGCAAAGGGACCGGGCGGCACCTCTTTCTGATAAATGACAAAGCCATTTTGCTCAATGGTGACCAGGGCATTGCTTTGCGCAATCCCCTGGACGATCGGCGTAAAGTTGCGTCTGGAGTTGGGCAACATCTGCATATCGCGATATAAGCGCACCCCGCGAAAGCGCACAGTGTCGAATATATCGCCTGATGTGTACATATCGCCAGCGCGCAGCGTACTCTCTATCTCGCCGAAGCCTCGCTCCAGATAAAGGGTGTTACTTTTCCACTCACCGGCGCCAGAATCATTATTGTTATAGCTGGCGTCAGAGTGCAGTTGCCATCCCAGGAGATTTAAACCGCTGGTAAAACGGGCAAAGGTACTCTTGTTATTCCCGGCGCTTTTATAATCGCTGTAATACTGACTGGCATAATAGGACGTATAGAAGGCGTTGACCCCGCGGTCCCAGCTTTCCGGGGAAGCATAGCCCGCCTCCAGCTCATTAACAAACGCCTGCGGGACAGTGAGCTCGAGGGTCAGGGTGGAGATATCAAAATGATATTTCCCCCCCTGCACAGCCTCGCGTAGCGTGATGCATTGCGCCAGATCCTTTTTGTCCAGCCTCTCGGCTTTAATACCGAGCTGCTGCAGCTGGGAGTGTGACAAGCAGCTTTCCCCTGGCTGCTCCTTCACTGTCAGGTCATATTTCCCACGCCACTTGTTATTGACATACACATCCAGGTTATATTCACCCGCAATCGGTGCGTCATCTGTAAACTGATAGTGACTGTCTTTGACCCCTTTCATCCCGCCGAACATAAAGTTGGTATCAAAGGTCTCTTCTGCCGCCAGGGCTTCAGCAAATAATGATGCAATAATTGCCAGGGCCAGTGATGTCATCCTTAACATAACCACCTCTTTTTATTTTACGCTGATGCTATCACTAATATAATTTCCATAATCATCAATAAGAGTTATTTTGTACTGTCTGGCAACGCTGCCGCTGAGGGTGATCATTTGCTGTGAAAATGGCGCCAGCATAATGGCTTTACTGTTTCCTTTCACATTATTCACTTTAATTTCAGGGATCGTTATCCAGTTTGCGCTGTTATTTTTAAGCAGTACATTTTTACCTTTTTGCTGCAGGTCTAAATGATGAAAACTGGCCTGCGTAACGCCAGCGACACCTTCCGGGCGATAAAACAACTTAATTCGATTTTGGATCGCAAATTTCACCACATTTTTACCATCATTCACGCTGGCATTGGGTGGGATATCGAGGACATTCAAATAAAATAAACTTTCCTGATTTTGCGGTAACGTATTGGATAATGCTTTTATTTTAAGCTGCTGACCGGTATTGGCTCTGACGCGCACCACCGGCGGTGAAATAAGAAAAGGTACGCGGATATTTTCCGGGGCAATGGAAGTATTACCGTCGTCGATCCACGCCTGTACCAGGGCGCCGCGATCGCCGCGATTCATTAACTGCACCATCACCTCATTTTTACCGGCCGGATAAATAACGCGCGTCCCATAGATCACAATACCCGCCTGCGCGGGGATAATGAAAAAGGTCAGTAGCAGCAGAATGAATCCTTTCATCTCTTTCACTCCATGTAAACAGAGACCCGGCGAACGCCCTGCGTCTCGCCGGGTGACAGCATCACTCGGTTACCACGGTCAGCGTAAGGGTTGACTCAACATCGCCCTGGGTGACTGCGTTACCTGCGGCCACCACCGCATACTGTGCTGAAAAATCAATGGTATATACACCGTTTTCATCAGGATCCCCATTAAGAGGAATCAGCGAGTTGGCGTTTAGTTCGGCGTCATTCGCTGTCACCACAAAGCCGACGCCGGATGCGCCACCCGCTACGGTATTTTTCGTAATGTTCGGGTAAGTGGTATCAAACTGGTTACGTGCCAGGCTGATTTTCGGCGCAGCACCGGTACATTTTAATTTTAATGGCACCGTGGTGCTGTTTTTAATGCCGGTATAGGTGGCGCCGGCACCCAGACTTGCAAGACTTTCCTGCCCGACCTGGTTCATCGTAATAGTGGTAGAGTTGTTGCCATCAAGAAACTGACACGTGGTTCCCACAACGCGTCCGGTGATAATAACTTCACCCTGGTCAGTATCCGCAAAAGCACCGGCACTCATAAATACGGTGGACAGGACTGCTGCAGCAACAGTTAAACGCTTCATAATATAGTTCCTTTTATTTGTTTATCCATTTGGCTTATGAGATGAGAAAAAACTCATGCGGTAAATATTGCACGCGACTTAATCATTCACAACAGACGTATTTAATTCACTTGACTAATATCAAGCCAAATAATTCATTATATCTACGACTCATCCAAAAGTTATGTTGCTTATATCGCATTAAAACACAATAAAAACATAGACATCAGAAACGACGAATTCATTTAATAAAAAACAACGTTATCGCTGGCAGCGACGCATTTTGTGCTATCCTCACTTAAGCTATATGATAATTTTATAATTACCTGCTAATTATTTATTGTGTTTATAAAAACAGAAGGCCATCTCCATGAAAAGAGGCTTACTTGCCCTGGTCTGCGTCGCGCTGCTGGCGCCATCGTTTTCGGCGCAGGCGACCTGGCGTGGCGACAAACGCCAGGACGCCCGCGATATCCGACAGGATAGCCGCGAGCAAGGTCGTGATACCAAGCAGGAATGCGTCCGCAATAACAATCAAAGCAACGCCAGCTGCCGTCACGATAAACGGGAAAACCGCCGCGAAGGTCGCCAGGAAGCACGTGACGAAAAATGGTGAAACTGAGGTTTTGGCGTCTCCAGGACGTCATTCCTCCCGCCGCCGGAGCCTTTAACGCCCCCTCATACTTCAGTTGTCTGGCTGACGTTTGTGGCATGCGCCTTATTCTTAGCATAGCGCAGAATATTCCCGCGCCCCCCTCAGACCGTATCCCGGTCCTCATCATATCCCCCTTTTTTCCAGCCCACTAATATCGCCGCCACTAGCGCTTACCGTGCCTGATACCACTCCACTTCGACCACATGCTTTAGATTAAACTGAATTACTGAAATACAGCGTAAAGTGCCCTCATACAGACAATGGCTATTATCCCCAGGCTTTTTGCAGTATGGTTTAATCACTGTTGTAGTTTTGCAGTGAATGCTATCCAGACGATGCAGAGTTGTATTCTGTCTGAGAAATTTCTCATGCTATTCCCGAAGGTTGTTGGCGCGGGAGGTTGGTTTGCTGGCGCAATGATGTCCAGCAGGCAGGCAATAAATCATGACGGCATTGATGGCCGCCTTGCCGCGGCCGGAAGCCCGCGCCTTCATCATCATGCGGGCATCATCAAGAGGATCAGGGATGTACAGGACGTGGAAACCACCAGGAAAGCGACGCCACTTCAACCCGCTAACCCTTTCTTTACCCTTCAGCTTGCGGCGCCTTATCGGTGGCGATGGAGATAGCCTATGATACCGCACGCTCACTCAGCGATAGCATTCAGATTTTGCCTTCACCAGGTGAAACGCTTTCGTATGAGATTAAAACGTTATCAGCACGCCGTTTCAAAATAAAAAGGCAGTCGAATTTAACAATGACCTGACGCAGGCCTGGAAAGAGAAAAATATGCCTGCAATAAAAGGGAAAACCATGACGAATAACGCCGATATAAAAAAAAGGAACTTCCTGACTCAGAATGAGATCGAGTCTTTACTTAAAGCCGCCGATACCGGTCTCTATGCCGCACGGAATTATTGCCTGACATTACTGTGCTTCATTCACGGTCTGCGAGCCAGCGAGATCTGCCGTCTACGAATATCGGATATCGACCTTGCTGCCCGCTGCGTTTACATCCATCGACTCAAAAAGGGGTTTTCAACTACCCATCCGTTGCTGGAGAAAGAGATCCACGCCCTAAAGCGATGGCTGGCCATTCGCAGCAGCTGGCCGCAGGCAGCCAGCGAATGGCTGTTTCTCTCCCGCAAAGGTAATCCCCTTTCTCGCCAGCAGTTTTATCAGATTATCGCCTCATCAGGGGATCTGGCGGGATTACCGCTGGAGATCCACCCACACATGCTGCGTCACTCCTGTGGCTTTGCGCTGGCCAATATGGGGATCGATACCCGTTTGATCCAGGATTACCTTGGGCATCGCAATATCCGCCATACCGTCTGGTATACCGCCAGCAACGCGGGACGTTTCTATGGCATCTGGGACAATACGCGCGACAAACAGCGATCGTCTTTGATCCAATAACCTTGACGCCAAGGATGGCGTTGTCTCGCAACCTGCTCGCAAATTATAACATTTATTATAATTAACCCTGCGTTAATTATGATTACTGTTCCCGCAAGTTCTTATTTATTCCTGCCAGCTCCGCGTCAATTTAACCCTGCGTTCATTCTGGATTTGACCGAATTATTTATTGCTCGAGTAAAATTTCCGCACCGTTTTTTTAATGACAACGTGCGCCAGAAAAAAATCCTTTTATTTTATGCACCTGGCGATAACATCTGGAGAGGCTATTGAGACAACGATTAAAATCTTTAAAATTAAGAATTATCGCCCGGCGATATTTTTAGTATCAGTCAATGTAATGTGCTATCTATTCGTAGTTAATCAACTTCACCCTACAACGTTTTAGCATTACGCATTCTTTTCGTCATGGCGTAAGGTTTCGCCGTGACGGTCATTCATCCTTTTTTCAGGAGCTAATATTGTGAACCGACGTCGTTTTCTTACCGCCAAAGAAGTTCAGGCAATGATGCAGGCCGCTCGCCAGGGCCCAACCGGTGAACGGGATTACTGCCTCATCCTGCTTGCCTTTCGCCACGGCATGCGCATCAGCGAACTGCTGGATCTGCACTATCACGATCTGGATCTGCATGAAGGACGGGTCAATGTGCGGCGGCTTAAGAACGGTTTTTCGACTATTCATCCGCTGCGCTTTGATGAGCGCGAGGCAATCGAACGCTGGAGTCAGGTCCGCGCCGGCTGGAAAGCGGCGGCAAAAACCGACGCGCTGTTTATCTCTCGTCGCGGTACGCCGCTCTCACGCCAGCAGGCATATCGTATTATTCGATCCGCCGGTGAAAATGCGGGCACCGTTACGCACACGCACCCTCATATGCTGCGTCACGCCTGCGGCTATGAACTGGCGGAAAGAGGTACAGATACCCGTTTGATACAGGATTATCTGGGACATCGTAATATTCGTCACACGGTACGCTACACTGCCAGCAATGCGGCGCGTTTTGCCGGGATTTGGGAAAGAAATAATCTTTTAGAGGAAAAAGGCCTGTCAAAGGAAAATGATTTAAGCGATTGATTTAATACAACAAAATAAATTGCTAACAGGTCAATTGGGGCCAAACTGTTTATATCATAAAAATGTTTTGTAATGTTTTGCAACTCACCGCGCTATATTTCTGCAGAAAAAATCATAGTTTATTGATTATTATATATTTTTAATCACGCAATCACTCACTTTTCTCCCACCATACTCCCGTTGCACCGGCGATCCTTCGCCAGCGCCATCGCTATTCCTTTTGCACTCCCGCCCACCACTCCAGATTATATACCCACAAAAAGCCAAATAAACGGAATTTAAAACCACAAATAAACCAGTCAAAAACCAAAAACAGATCATTTATCCCAACGAGTCAAAATGGCCCCAATTGTCTCATCAGTTGGGTAAAAACTGTGCAGAGCCGGCAGCCTGACTACTCGGCTGAAATCTGACATGCCTGGAAGGCACATCGGCTGCCAATCCGGTTCGTTATTTCGACATCATTCAAAGGAAAACAGTATGAAAATCAAAACACTGGCAATGGTTGTTGTGTCAGCCCTGTCTCTGAGCTCCGCGGCGGCGCTGGCCGATACCACCACGGTCAACGGCGGGACAGTGCATTTTAAAGGGGAAGTCGTCAATGCGGCCTGTGCGGTAGATGCCGGCTCTATCGATCAAACCGTCCAGTTAGGTCAGGTGCGTTCCGCGAAACTTGCCACCGCAGGTAGCACCAGCTCCTCCGTCGGTTTCAACATTCAGCTGGATGACTGCGACACCACAGTGGCGACCAAAGCTTCTGTCGCTTTCTCCGGTACCGCTATCGACAGCAGCAACACCACCGTTCTGGCACTGCAAAACTCTGCCGCCGGCGGCGCAACCAACGTTGGCGTGCAGATCCTCGACAGCACCGGCACGCCGCTGGCGCTGGACGGGGCCACCTTCAGTGCCGCGACCACGCTGAATGACGGCACCAACATCATCCCGTTCCAGGCGCGTTACTACGCGACCGGCGCAGCGACCGCCGGTACGGCGAACGCGGATGCCACGTTCAAAGTGCAATACGAGTAAGGCCCGATCCACGCAGGGAGGCAATCAGGGCCAGGAGGGCCCGCTCTCTATTTCCAACTGGAGTGAAACGATGCAGGGAATGAAATCAGGTCTGCTGCTGCTACTACCCCCGCTGGCCCTGGCCGGTAATCAGTGGAACGTCACGCTGCCTGGGGGCAGCATGCGTTTTCAGGGCCTGATTATGGCGAGTTCCTGCCGCGTCGAAGCGGGCGATCGGCAGATGACGGTCAATCTGGGGCAGATCAGCAGTAACCGATTTCATGATGTCGGCGAAGACAGTAACCCGATCCCTTTCGCGATTCATTTACAGGATTGCAGTACCGCAGTCAGCCAGCATGTGGGGGTGGCATTTCACGGCGTGGCTGATGGTAAAAATCCCGATGTGCTCTCGGTGGGCGAAGGCCCGGGGATCGCCAGCGGGATTGGCATTGCGCTGTTCGACAGTCAGGGCCAGCAGCTGCCGCTCAATCGTCCGCCCGACCGCTGGGTGCCGCTCTACCGCGGACCGACGACGCTCAATTTTGTCGCCAAATATCGGGCGACCGGACGCCAGGTCACCGGCGGCGCGGCCAACGCCCAGGCCTGGTTCTCATTGACCTATCAGTAATTAATCCGCAGACAAACAGGACAACACGGTGAGCAGACAAGGAGATAACGTGAGAAAAATGGCAACGACGACACGCGGCATACTGGCGGGATGTTTACTTTTCGTCGCCGGTGCGTTGAGCGCCAGCGCGCAGGCGGGCGTCGCGCTGGGCGCGACCCGGGTTATCTACCCGGCGGGACAGAAGCAGGTCCAGCTCGCGGTGACCAATAATGACGACAACAGCACCTGGCTTATACAGTCATGGGTGGAAAATGCCGATGGTCAGCGAGACGGCCGGTTTGTCATCACTCCCCCGCTGTTTGCCATGCAGGGCAAAAAAGAGAACACCCTGCGCATTATCGACGCCACCAATAACCAGCTGCCGCAGGATCGGGAAAGCCTGTTCTGGATGAACGTGAAGGCGATCCCCTCGATGGATAAATCCAAGCTCAGCGACAATACCCTGCAGCTGGCGATTATCAGCCGCATCAAGCTCTACTACCGTCCGGGAAAACTGGCACTGCCCCCGGATCAGGCAGCGGAAAAGCTGACCTTTAGCCGCAGCGGATCGTCGCTGACGCTGACGAACCCCACCCCTTATTACCTGACGGTGACCGAACTGAACGCCGGGACGCGCATTCTGGAAAACGCCCTCGTGCCGCCGATGGGCAAAACCAGCGTCAAGCTGCCCGCGGATGCCGGGAGCACCATCACCTATCGCACGATTAACGATTACGGCGCGCTGACGCCGAAAATGAATGGCGTACTGCGTTAACCCAGAGTACCCCGCCGCGCGGGCCACGCTGCGCATGACCAGAAGCACTGACAGCCGGGCAACGTCGGACCGGAGGGATTATGTCACATCGAAAATATGGACTGGACCATTGGGGTTGCCGAAGCGCCCGGCGCCTGATTACGCCGGCGCTGACGCTGTGGCTCTGCTCACAGCCGTTTGCCGCGCGGGCGGACCTCTATTTTAACCCCCGCTTCTTAGCTGACGATCCGGCGGCGGTGGCTGACCTGTCGGGATTTGAAAAAGGCCAGGAGGTGCCGCCAGGCACCTATCGCGTCGATATTTATCTCAACAATGGTTTTATGACCACCCGGGACGTCACTTTCCAGGCCGACGTTCAGGGCCATGGCTTGTCGCCCTGTCTGACGCGCGGCCAGCTGGCGAGCATGGGCGTGGATACCGGTCGGGTGCCGGGCATGGCGACGCTGGACAGCGCAGCCTGCGTGCCGCTAACGACGCTTATCAGCGAAGCCACTACGCGCTTCGACGTCGGCCAACAGCGTCTGTATCTCACCGTGCCTCAGGCATTTATGGGCACCCGCGCGCGCGGCTATATTCCGCCGGAGCTGTGGGATAACGGTATCACCGCCGGGCTGATTAACTATAACTTCACGGGCAATAACGTCCATAACACCACGGGTGGCAGCAGCCGTTACGCCTATCTGAATCTGCAGAGCGGCCTGAACGTTGGCGCCTGGCGTCTGCGCGATAACAGCACGTGGAGCTACAGTAGCGGCAGCGGCAGCGCTTCCTCCAGTGAAAACCGCTGGCAGCACGTTAACAGCTGGCTTGAGCGGGACATCACGCCTCTGCGTTCGCGACTCACCCTCGGGGACAGCTATACCAACGGCGATGTCTTCGACGGGATCAACTTCCGCGGTGCCCAGCTGGCCTCAGACGACAATATGCTACCGGACAGCCAGAAAGGCTTCGCGCCGGTGATCCACGGGATCGCCCGCGGCACGGCGCAGGTGTCAATCAAACAAAACGGCTATGAAATCTACCAGAGCACAGTGCCGCCGGGGCCGTTTACCATCGACGATCTCTACGCCGCGGGCAATGGCGGCGATCTGCAGGTCACGATTAAAGAAGCGGATGGCTCCCGCCAGGTCTTCAGCGTGCCCTGGTCAACGGTGCCGGTGCTGCAGCGTGAAGGCCATACCCGCTTCGCCCTCACCGCCGGGGAGTACCGCAGCGGCAACAGCCAACAGGAAACGCCCGATTTTTTCCAGAGCACGGCCATGCATGGCCTGCCGGCCGGCTGGACCCTGTACGGCGGCACTCAGCTGGCGGACCGCTATCGCGCCTTTAACCTTGGGGTGGGGAAAAACATGGGCTATTTCGGCGCCCTGTCGCTGGATATCACCCAGGCCAACGCCACGCTGGCGGACGACAGCGAGCATCAGGGACAGTCGGTGCGTTTCCTCTATAACAAATCCCTGGATGAGACCGGGACTAACCTGCAGCTGGTGGGCTACCGCTACTCCACCCGCGGCTACTATAACTTTGCCGATACCACCTACCGCCGGATGAGCGGCTACAGTGTGGAAACTCAGGACGGCGTTATCCAGGTGAAACCCAAATTTACCGACTACTACAATCTGGCTTACAGCAAGCGCGGCAAGGTGCAACTGAGCGTGACCCAGCAGCTGGGGCGCACCGCCACCCTCTATCTCAGCGGCAGCCACCAGACCTACTGGGGCACCGACGATGCCGATGAGCAGCTGCAGGCCGGCCTCAACGCCGCCGTAGACGATATCAACTGGTCGCTAAGTTACAGCCTGACCAAAAACGCCTGGCAGCAAGGGCGCGATCAGATGCTGGCGGTCAACGTCAATATCCCCTTCAGCCACTGGCTGCGTTCCGATAGCCGCTCAGTCTGGCGGCACGCCAGCGCCAGCTACAGCCTGTCGCACGATCTCAATGGCCGCATGACTAACCTGGCGGGCCTGTACGGCACCCTGCTGGAAGACAACAACCTCAGCTATAGCGTGCAGACCGGCTATGCCGGCGGCGGCAACGGCGACAGCGGGAGCACAGGCTATACGGCGCTCAACTACCGCGGCGGCTACGGCAACGCCAACGTCGGCTACAGCCGCAGCGACGGCTTTAAACAGCTCTACTACGGGGTCAGCGGTGGCGTGCTGGCGCACGCCAACGGCATCACCCTGAGCCAGCCGTTGAACGATACCGTGGTGCTGGTGAAAGCCCCCGGCGCCGGCGGCGTGAAGGTGGAAAACCAGACCGGGGTACGCACCGACTGGCGCGGGTATGCCGTCCTGCCCTATGCCACCGAGTATCGCGAAAACCGGATCGCGCTGGACACCAACACCCTGGCAGACAATGTCGACCTTGATGATGCAGTGGTCAGCGTGGTGCCGACCCATGGGGCGATCGTCCGCGCCAACTTTAACGCGCAGGTGGGGATGAAGATCCTGATGACGCTGACCCATCGCGGCAAACCGGTGCCGTTTGGCGCCCTCGCCACCGGCGACAGCAACCAGAGCGGCAGCATCGTCGCGGATAACGGCCAGGTCTACCTGAGCGGGATGCCGCTGGCGGGCAAGGTGCGAGTGAAATGGGGCGATGGCCCGGACGCTCAGTGCGTGGCCGATTATCGTCTGCCGCCGGAGAGTCAGCAGCAGGCGCTCAGCCAGCTGTTGGCCGCGTGCCGCTAAGGAGATCATGATGAAAACACTGCAGTATCTGCTGGGCGCTCTGCTCACTCTGGCCGCGCCGCTGAGCTTCGCTGCCGATAGCACGATCACCATCAGCGGCTATGTGCGCGACAACGCCTGCGCAGTGGCCGGCGAGTCGAAGGATTTCACCGTCGATTTTCAGGACAACGCCGCAAAGCAGTTTTATGCCGTCGGGGCGACGACGCCGCCGGTGCCGTTCCGCATCGTGCTGTCGCCCTGTGGCACTTCCGTCACCGCGGTGAAGGTCGGTTTCACCGGCGTGGCGGACAGCGTCAACACCAGCCTGTTAAAACTCGATGCCGGCGCCTCGGCGGCGGCGGGAATGGGGGTGGAAATTCTCGATCAGCAGCAGTCCCGGCTGCCGGTCAATGCGCCGTCGTCAGCCATGTCCTGGACCACGCTGACGCCGGGCCAGACCAACATTCTCAACTTTTACGCCCGTCTGATGGCCACTCAGGTGCCCGTCACCGCCGGGCATGTCAATGCGACAGCGACATTCACGCTGGAATTTCAGTAAGCGGAGGCTGAAATGAAATGGACCCACGTGGGCTGGCTGCTGGCCGGCCTGTTAACCGCGAGCGCTTCCCTGCGGGCGGCCGACGTCACCCTCACCGTCAACGGGAAGGTGGTGGCCAGACCCTGCACGGTTTCCACCGTCAATGCCACCGTCGAGCTGGGCGATCTCTATACCTTTAGCCTGATCGGCGCGGGCTCGGCATCGGCCTGGCACAGCGTGGCGCTGGATCTCAGTAACTGCCCCGTGGGTACTTCACGGGTGAAGGCCACCTTCAGCGGGACGGCGGACAGCACCGGCTATTACAAAAACCAGGGAACGGCGGGCAATATTCAGCTCGAACTGCAGAGCGAGGACGGCACCACGCTGAACAATGGCAGCAGCCAGTCGGTACAGGTGGATGAGGCCAGCCAGTCCGCTCGCTTCCCGCTGCAGGTTAGAGCCCTGTCCGTCAACGGCGGCGCCACGCAAGGCACCATTCAGGCGGTGATTAACGTCACCTATACCTACGCCTGAGCCAGGAGAGCATTATGATGAAAAAAATTATCCCCCTGTTCACCACCCTGCTGCTGTTGGGCTGGTCGATGAACGCCTGGTCCTTTGCCTGCAAAACGGCCACCGGGGCGACGATCCCCATCGGCGGCGGGTCAGCCAACGTCTACGTAAATCTGACACCGGCGGTTAACGTCGGGCAAAACCTGGTGGTCGACCTCTCCACGCAGATTTTTTGCCATAACGACTATCCGGAAACGATCACTGACTACGTCACCCTGCAGCGCGGATCCGCCTACGGCGGCGTGCTGTCGAGTTTCTCCGGCACCGTGAAATATAACGGCACCTCTTACCCCTTCCCGACCACCACGGAAACGGCGCGGGTGGTTTACGATTCACGGACCGATAAGCCCTGGCCCACCGTCCTGTATCTGACGCCGGTCAGCACCGCCGGTGGGGTGGCGATCACCGCAGGATCGTTAATCGCGGTGCTGATCCTGCATCAGACCAACAACTACAATAGCGACTCCTTCCAGTTCATCTGGAACATTTACGCCAACAACGACGTGGTGGTCCCCACCGGCGGCTGCGATGTCTCCGCCCGCGATGTCACCGTCACCCTCCCCGACTACCCGGGATCGATGGCCGTGCCGCTCACCGTGCACTGCGCGCAAAGCCAGCAGCTGGGGTATTACCTCTCCGGCACCACCGCGGATAGCGCCAACGCGATCTTCACCAATACCGCCTCCGCCTCGCCGGCGCAGGGGATAGGCGTTCAGCTGACCCGCAACGGCAGCGCCGTGCCGGCGAACAGCACGGTCTCGCTGGGCACCGTCAGTACCTCGCCAGTTAATCTCGGTCTGACGGCAACCTATGCCCGGACCACAGGCCAGGTCACTGCCGGCAACGTGCAGTCGATCATCGGCATCACCTTTGTCTATCAATGATGACCGACTATATCCTCTCACCCTGCTCGCTGGCCGCCCGCGGGTTGAGCCAGCTGATGGTGAACGCCGCGAAGCGGCCCGTTGAGCTGCCGGTCGAGGGCGTGTCCCTGCGGGAGCTGACCGCCGTGAAGCGGATCGTGGTGTTTCTCCCTGACGATCCCCTGTGGATGCTCACCACGCTGCGCCAGGCGGCAAGGCTGCTCGACCAGGCCTTGCAGCCGTTACCGATGTTGATTCTGAGCCGCAGCCCGGCCATCTGGCTGTGGCAAACGCTGCTTTATCAGGTGAGCCATCCGGATCGTCTGCGCAACGTCCATACCGCCCCCGCCGATCTGTCCTGCACGGAGCTGGCCGATCGGCTGGAGAACGCACCGCGACTTGAGCGGCTTGCCAGTGAAGCCGCCCTGCTCAACGACAAACGAGCCGCCGGATTGAGCCATGCCGAGTTCAAAGTGATCCTCGCCCTGCTGCAAGGGCAGACGATAGGCGAGCAGGCCCGGCGTCTCCGATTGAGCCAGAAAACGCTCTACACCCAGCGGCTGGCCGGGGTGAAAAAGCTGGTGGAATATCACCCGCATCTGGCCCCCCGCTTTCCGCGTACGCTGCTACCGCGCTCATCCGCCAGCTCACTGTCGGCGTTTGAACAGGAATGGGTACAAGCGATCCACGATCGCCAGGTCTTCCCGGTTTTTCAACCTATCGTCGATAGTCGCTCACAGCTACAGGGGGTGGAGATCCTGATCCGCTGGCGCCACCGCGGCCAGGTTCTCCATCCGCAGGCTTTTTTGCCGCAGTTCCGCGCCGACTACGCCTGGCTGCTGCTCACGGCCTTTGTCCTGCAGGAGGCCGTGCAGAATATTAATGAGCATCCGGGTACTTTCTATTTTTCGGTCAATATTCCTTCCTCGCTCGCCGCCAGCGATAGCCTGCTGCGGATGGTGGAAGCCGCTCGCCAGCAGCTCCGGCAGCCAGAGGGCGTGGAAAGGCTGGTGCTGGAATATGCTGAAACCATCGATTTTCTCCGTCAGAGCCGATCCACCGCCCAGGTGGAGGAACTGCAACGTGCTGGCGTGCGGGTGATGCTGGACGACTGCTTTTCTCAGGGGAGCGTCATCTTTCCGGCGCGTCGCCTGCACTTCAATGCCTATAAACTGGATATGAGTATCGTCAACGACGCTCAGCACGATCAGAAGGCGCTTGCGCTGATAAAAAGCCTGGCCTACTACTGCCAGTTGAGCGGCAGCCGCTGCGTGGCGGAAGGGGTGGATTCGCTGGCGAAGTTTACGCAGTTAAAATCGCTGGGTATTGACCGTTTCCAGGGCTATCTGTTTTCACCGCCGATGCGGCGCGAGCATCTCCCGGATCTGATCCGCCGCTTTTCCCATCAGCGCGATCCGGCGGATCGTTAATGGCGCGAGAAAAGCGCACCGGTTGGCACCGGTGCCGGTACGTCAGGCGCGAATATCGTCGTATTCGCGGGTGTTATCGAATTCATGTTTGGCAAACGGGCAGAGAGGGATGATCTTCCGCTGCTCCTGGCGCATTTTTTCCACCACCTTCGCCACCAGCTGTTTCCCCACGCCCTGGCCTTTCAGGCTGGGATCAACATCGGTATGTTCGATAATGCTGAGGTGGTCGCCGGTGGGAACAAAAACAATTTCCGCCACCTGGTTTCCCTGCGCGTCGTTAACATAAAACTTGTTGTGCCCTTCCAGTATTTCCATCTTCTCCTCGCTTATTTATGACGATAGTGCAGGGCGCCGCTCGGGCAGGTATCGATCACTTTTACCACCGTCGCCACATCCACTTCATCCGGGATAATCCACGGTTTACGCTTCAGGTTAAAAAGCTTCGCGCTGCCGCGCACGCAGTTCCCCGAATGCTGACAGATCGCCGTATTAAAGTAGACGTCGATTTTCTCTCCGGTGTAGGCCCGGTAGCCCGCTTCCAATAATTCCTTATCCATGACATTGCCTCGTTCTTTTTTTATGTTTCAGGCTAAGCATAGTCCTACACGTCGCGGCTGACTACGCGTAAGCGTGGGAATTGGCGCCTCACATCATGCTTTCCCATCGGGTAAGGCTCCCGCAGTCGGCGATCCGTTGACTTTCATTCCCGCAACGAGGCGATTACACTCATCACACACTGGTATGATCACTCAGGGATGCTCTATTGAATCATATTGCCACCATCGCCCGCCCGGCGCGGTTACTGCTCGTCTTGCCGCTTTCTGGCTGCTCACTTTCGCCCGCGATCCCGGTATTGGGCGCCGCGTTCCCCGGCTGGTTTTTCTGCTTATTGGGCGGGGCGTTTTTACTGATCCCCTGCCATATCCTGATTACCCGTAAAGGCTGGCAGCCGCGCTTTTCTCCTCTGGTCTTCAGCTATGTCGCGCTGATGTTCCTGTTCGCCACGCTGCTGTGGTTTCTGTTTTTTGTTCACTGATCGCTTATGACAACTTCCCGCACTCCCCTGTTACGCAAAAAGTGGCCTCTGCTGGCGCTGGTCCTTGCCGCTATCCTGGCGCTGATCCTGGTTATCTGGCAGTTGCAAACCTCGCCGGAGACCAATGACGCCTATGTCTATGCCGATACCATCGATGTGGTGCCCGAGGTCAGCGGACGCATCGTGGAGATGCCCATTCGCGATAACCAGCGGGTGAAAAAAGGCGATCTGCTGTTCCGCATCGACCCCCGCCCCTATCAGGCGATGCTCGATGACGCGAAAGCGCGGCTAACGACCCTCGACGCGCAGATCATGCTGACCCAGCGCACCATCAAAGCGCAGGAGTATAACGCCCAGTCGGTGGCGGCCGCCGTCGAGCGCGCCAGAGCGCTGGTCAAGCAGACCACCTCCACGCGCACCCGCCTTGAGCCGCTGGTGCCGCAGGGGTTTGCCTCCCAGGAAGATCTCGATCAGGCGCGCACCGCTGAGAAAGCGGCGCGGGCGGAGCTGGAGGCCACGCTGCTGCAGGCCAGACAGGCCTCGGCGGCCGTGACCGGCGTGGATGCCATGGTGGCGCAACGCGCCGGGATCCTGGCGCAAATCGCCCTCGCCGAACTGCATCTGGAATTTACCGAAGTGCGTGCGCCCTTCAACGGCGTGGTGGTGGCGCTGAAAACCACCGTCGGCCAGTACGCCTCGGCGCTGAAGCCGGTCTTTACCCTGCTGGATGACGACCGCTGGTATGTGATCGCTAACTTCCGCGAGACCGATCTGAACAACGTGCGCCCCGGCGTGGCGGCGCGGATCACCGTGATGACCAACCACAACCGGACCTTTAACGGGGTGGTCGATTCGGTCGGCTCCGGGGTCCTGCCCGAAGGCGGGAGCGTCATCGAAGGGCTGCCGCTGATCCAAAAAAGCATTAACTGGGTTCACGTCTCGCAGCGCTTCCCGGTGAAAATCGCCGTCAGCGATCCCGATCCGGCGCTGTTCCGCATGGGCGCCTCGGCCAGCGCCGTGCTGCAGCCGTAGCCGGGGGACGCGATGTTTCCTCTCGCCCATTTTTTACGCCAGGAGCTGCGCGACGCGCCGGGACGCGCCAGCTACACGCTGCGCCTGACGCTGAGCTGCGCGGTGCTCATCACCCTGTTTATGACCCTGCAGATCCCCTTCCTGGCCGTTGCGCTGATCGTCGTGTTCTACGTCAGTCAGCCTAACGTGTTGATGATCAAGCTGGTCAGCGTGGTCTTTTTTGTCACCGTCACCGTGGCGCTCGGCGGCGTGCTGCTGATCATCAAGTGGACCTATGACTACCCGCTGATCCGCCTGGCGGCCTCCGTGGCGCTCTTTTTCTGCGCCATCTACCTGATGCGGGTGCTGGGTAAGCTGGGACTGGCTTTTTTCGTGGTGGCGCTGGCGGTGATTTACGCTCAGACCTTCCCGTCAATGACCAGTCAGAGCGAGATCCTGGTGCGGCTGCTGCTCTGGCTGTGGGTGGCGATTAACACCGCGATCCTCGTCACTTTGCTGGTCAACGCCTGTTTTCAGCAGGCCTTTCCCGGCAACCAGTTTAAGGCGCGCCTGGCGGGGATGCTGCACGAGGTCGCCCGGCGGCTGACGGCTCCTGGCGATGAAGCGCCACCGACCTTCGGCGAGACCGCCGCGCAGTTCAACCAGCTGCAGTCGCTGTTCGCCCAGGCCAGCCGGGCCACGCCGGAGATAGCCGCCGAACCGCAGGCCTGGCGCTCGCGGCTGGCCGCCACCCTGCGCTGCTATCAGCTGGCGGCGCTGCTGCAAGCAGACGAGGCGGATAGCGAAGATCGCCAGCAGCTGTCGCAGGCGGTACTGAAGCTGAAGAGTGCCCTCAGCGAGGAACAGTTTGACGGCGCCATTCCTCCCCTGGCGCTCAGCGGTCGTGGCATTAATCACGCGGTTCTGCAGGAGATGGCTACCCTCCTGCAGCAGCTGGCGCAGGGTGAGCCCGTCGCCCTGCCGCAGGGTGAGGTGGAGAAGGCGCCCCTGCTGGCGCCGGACGCCTGGCGCAACCCCGCTTATCTCCATTTTGCGCTCAAGACCCTGCTGGCGACGCTAATCTGCTATGTCTTCTATACCGCTGCCGACTGGCAAGGGCTGCACACCATTATGCTGAGCTGCGTCATTGTCGCCCAGCCCGGGCTGGGCGCCACGATGCAAAAGACATGGCTGCGTATCGGCGGGGCGCTGCTCGCCACCCTGCTGGCGCTGCTGTTAATCGTCTTTGTTCAGCCCTGGACCGATTCGCTGTCGGGCCTGCTGGCGATGTCTCTGCCGGTGCTGGCGCTGGCGGCGTGGATTGCCGCCGGCTCGGAGCGTATCGCCTACGCCGGGATCCAGATTGGTTTCACCTTTGCGCTGGCCTTCCTCAGCTGGTTTGGCCCGCTGACGAACCTCACCGAGCTGCGGGATCGGGTGCTCGGCATCCTGCTCGGGGTGCTGGTCTCCTCCATTGTCCATTTGTATCTCTGGCCGGACAGCGAAGCGCCGCAGCTGAAATCGCGCCTCGCCAGCCTCTATCGCCGGCTGGCGGACTGCCTCGCCGCCCCGCACGATGCGGTGCCGCTGGCCCCTCTGTTTGTCGCCTTCACCGACAGCGAAGCGCTGCTCCATCGGGTTCGCGCTGAACCGCTGGGCACCTGGGCCCATCCCTGGCCCCAGGCGAAAGGCTGGCCGATGCGCGCCACCCTCGCCCAGGCCGAGGAGATCGCCCGCCTCAGCGAAGGCTACCGGCTCAACGCCGCGCCGGGAGACCCGACGCTGGCCCGCTGCGCCGAACAGCTGCGGCGCTACGCCGAACGTATCGAACAGGAGGCGGCAGCGCCTGACGGGACGCTGGCCGCCGATCTCCGCAACCCCTTTGGCCCGGCGCTGGCTACCGCGCTGGCCGCCCTGCCCGACTGGGGCCCGACACCGATAGCGACTGAGCAACAGGCTAAAACGTCATGATGATGCTTCCTTTCCCCGCGCGATTGCGGGTCACTCTCTTTACCCTGACGCTGACGCTGCTCAGCGGCTGCGCGCTGATCCAGGATGAGCCTTCCCAGGTCGCCATCGTCAATCCGCAGCAGGCCCAGCTGGCGCAGGTGATCCACCTGGCGAACAGCGACTGGCCGGCAGCCCGCTGGTGGGAGGCCTATGATGATCCTCAGCTCAACCTGCTGATCAACCGGGCGCTGCAGAACTCGCCGACCATGCAGGCCGCCCGGCTACGCATCTCCCAGTCGCAGTCCACGGTGGAACTCGCCCGGTCGGCGATGGGCCTGCAGGCCACCGCCGTCGCGGCGCAAAACCGCCTGCGGATCACCGACAAATCCTTTAGCTGGCCCTACTCGTACTCCCTGCCGGTGGATAAGAACGGTCCCTGGTATACGCTGAATACCGTTGGCGTCGGGGCGCAGCTGAATATCGATCTCTGGGGAGCCGATCGCGCCCGGGTCGCCGCCGCCATTGGCGAGAAAAATGCCCGGCTGGCGGAAACCGCCGGCATTGAACTCGACATCGCCAGCAGCGTGGCGCAGCTCTATTTCGCCATGCAGGCGACGTTCCAGAAAATCGCGCTGCTGCAGGAGCTGGAGGGTATTGCCCAATTCTCGGCAGCGGCCCATGAGCACCGGACCCAACGCGGCGTGGAAGACAGTGTGGATGTGGCCAATGCCCGGGCTGAGCAGCTCGCCGCCCGCCAGCAGATCATTAGCGCCGAGGGGATGCTGACCCAGTATCGTGAAACCCTGCGGGCGCTGATCGGCGCCGATGCGCAAAGCATGCCGGCCATCCATCCGGTGGCGCTGCCGGCGCTCCAGGAGACGCTGCCATCGTCGCTCTCTTTCGAGCTGCTGGCCCGCCGTCCGGACCTGCAGGCGCTGCGCGGCTACGTGACTGCCTCCCTGAGCCAGGTCGATGCGGCGAAAGCGGCCTTCTATCCTCATTTTGATATCAAAGCGTTCTGGGGATATAACGCCCTGAGCGTCGGGGATCTGTTTAAGTCCTCTTTCCAGCAGATCAACCTGCTGCCCGGGCTGTATCTGCCAATCTTCGACGGCGGTCGTCTGAACGCTAATCTGCAGTCGGTGCGCACCGCCAGCAACATCCTGATCAAACAGTACAACCAGGCGGTGCTGGACGCGGTGCGCGATGTCGCCATCAGCTCCAGCCAGCTTAACGATCTGAACCAACAGCGCGCGCTGCAGCAGCTAAAGGTCACCGCGGCGCAGACCACTACCGACAGCGCTCGCGCCCATTATCAGCGCGGCCTGCTCAGCCGCTACGCCGCCGAAGAGGCCCGGCGGGCGGTCCTCGCCCAGCAGCTGTTGCTGCTGGACATTGAGGCCCAGCGGCTAAGCACCGACATTACCCTGATCAAAGCCCTGGGCGGCGGCTATCGCGGGCAGTAACAAAAATGCCTTCCCGGATGGGGAAGGCATTTAACAGAAGAGGCGGGGTGGCTGCGCGGCGATTACACCAGGGCGCGCAGCTCCTCCTGCATATAGGTGGAAAAGAATTCCGGATGCTTGATGACCATCCGCTCGCCGGCGGCGATCCGTTCAGCCCAATCCGCCACTTTGTCGGTAAACCCGGCGCTCCAGCCCTGCTGCTGCCCGCGTTCAGCGACGTCGGCCGGGGTGGCGGGCACGCCCAGCTCTTTCAAATATTTGAGAATTCCCTTCGCGGTACTTTCATCCATAGACTGTGGTACTGGCTCAGACGTATTCATACCACCGATGAAATCCAATGCTTTATCAATGACTGCTGGCATAGGTGTGTCCTTATATTAACCACATAGTAAACCTGACTACACTATGGACCGGAAAGTGACGTGATTTCAAAGAACACGCTCACGTTATGGGACATCGCGCATTCTGAAAAAGGGATTTTGTTCTGCTGAGGCGGGTTTCGTACAAAAATAAGCCGGCCCCGTAGGGCCGGCCTGAGGATCGCGTCAGGCGTTGCTGACGGATGTTTGCCCGGCGCTGGACCGACTGTTCTCCAGCATCCGGCGGACCGGGACAATCAGCACGGCCAGCACGGCGGCGCAGATCAGCAATGCGATGGAGCAGCGGGCGAAGAGGTCCGGCAGCAGCGACAGCTGATCGGCCTTCACGTGACCGCCAATCAGGCCCGCCGCCAGGTTACCCAGCGCGCTGGCGCAGAACCACAGGCCCATCATCTGGCCGCGCATTCTCTCCGGCGCCAGCAGAGTCATGGTCGCCAGACCAATCGGACTCAGGCACAGCTCACCAAGCGTCAGCATCAGGATGCTGCCCACCAGCCACAGCGGCGACACACCGGCCCCGCCGTTGCTCAGGACGTTCTGCGCCGCCAGCATCATCAGGCCAAAGCCCGCCGCTGCGCACAGGATGCCAATCACGAATTTGGTCATACTGCCCGGACGCACGTTTTTGCGCGCCAGCGCAGGCCACGCCCAGCTGAATACCGGCGCGAGCAGAATGATAAACAAGGCGTTAATCGACTGGAACCAGACCGCGGGGATCTCAAAGTCGCCGATCATCCGGTTGGTGTAGTCGTTAGCAAACAGGTTAAAGGAGGTCGGTTTCTGTTCAAACGCGGACCAGAAAAAGGCCGCCGAGACCAGCAAAATAAAGCACACCAGCAGGCGCGCCCGCTCTTTACGGTTCAGCCCCGCGAAGACGAACAGCCAGATGAAATAGAGCGCCACGGAGGCGGCAATCACATAGACCAGCACGCTGGCCACCGCCACCGGGTTAATCACGATCGTGCCCAGGCTAATCAGCGTGACCAGCACCGCCACCCCCAGGGCCAGCGCCAGCAGCCACGCTCCGACGCCATTCTTTTTCGCCACCGGGCTGTTCCAGGTGGAATCGAGGCCGACCTCCGCGTCATAGCGCTTCATCGACGGCACGGCAAAGACGCGGAAAATGACCAGCGCCACCAGCATCCCGATCCCCCCGATGCCGAAGCCCCAGTGCCAGCCATGGGATTTAATCAGCCAACCGGAGATCAAGGGCGCGATAAACGAGCCGATATTGATCCCCATGTAGAACAGCGAAAAACCGCCGTCGCGGCGCGCGTCGCCTTTTTTATACAGGGTGCCGACCATCACTGAGATACAGGTTTTAAACAACCCGGAACCCAGGACGATAAACATCAGACCGATAAAGAACAGGTCGTTGCCCAGCCATGCCGACAGGGCGATCGACAGGTGCCCCAAGGCGATCAGGATAGAGCCGTACCAGACGGCCCGCTGCTGGCCAAGCCAGTTATCCGCCAGCCAGCCGCCCGGCAGCGCGGCCAGATACATACTGCCAGCAAAAATCCCGACGATCGCCGAGGCGTTCTCCCGCGCCAGTCCCATCCCGCCGTCGTACACCGTCGCCGCCATAAACAGGATCAGTAAGGGACGGATGCCGTAAAACGAGAAGCGCTCCCACATTTCGGTGAAGAACAGGGAGCCCAGCGGATAAGGATGGCCGAAAAAGGTACGGCTTTCTTTTTTATTAACAGAGGAATGCATAAATTCTCCAGGTAAGGTGCGCCGCAGCGCAAGTTAACCGTATAAAGCGGGCTGACGATTTATAATTTGTTTGCATTAACATCAAATGCGAGCATTTTTAACCATTTGATAACCACACAATGGTTTTGTCCAGCCCCTTACCTTCCCTTTTTAGATGAAAAGTCGACAAACATCTAGTTTTGCAGATTTAACGTTCATAAAAAGATAAACAGCATTGACTTTATATTAGTGCAGAAAATCCGATTATTTTTATTAAAAAACAGAAAGTTAACGCTAAGGCGAGGTTCTATAGCGGCTCAGTTCGGCTACCAGGATAACGACAGAAAAAGTAAGGAAAACAGGTGGAATGATGTAGAAACCACGCTAAGTGGCAATATTTCTCTATCAGGGACTATCCTGGCCCACGGTGTTTGTCGCGGAGGATGACGGGAGGGGAAGTGAGGCAGCCGGGAGTCAAAGCCGGCGCCTTTCGCGAGTTATTTCACACGCTGCCCTGCAGCATCAATGACTGGCTCACCGTCTTCCTTCACGAACGCGCCTTTTTGCGACGCCGTCAGGATCTCCAGCACCACCTCTGAGGGGCGGCAGAGTCGGGTGCCCCGCGGCGTTGTCACGATCGGACGGTTAATCAGGATCGGATGCTGAAGCATAAAGTCGATTAACTGATCGTCAGTAAACCGGTCTTCCGCCAGCCCCAGCGCGTCGTAGGGTTCAACGTTTTTCCGTAGCAGGGCACGTACCGGGATCGCCATCGCGGCGATCAGCTGGCGCAGCTCATCGCGCGATGGCGGCGTCTCCAGATAATAGATAATGGTGGGCTCAGCGCCGCTGTTGCGGATCAGCGCCAGGGTATTACGCGAAGTGCCGCAGTCAGGGTTATGGTAAATGGTGATGCTCATCGTACGTTCTCATGGCTGGTTGAAGGAGAGACGCAGCGCCAGCGCGGCCAGCGTCACAAGCAGCACCGGCAGGGTCATGGTAATGCCACAGCGGAAATAATACCCCCAACCGATGGTGATGTGCTTCTGCGCCAGCACATGCAGCCAGAGCAGCGTGGCCAGGCTACCAATTGGCGTGATCTTGGGCCCCAGATCGCAGCCGATGACGTTGGCATAAATCATGGCCTCTTTGATCGTCCCTGTTGCCGCGCTGCCATCAATCGACAGGGCGCCGACCAGTACGCTGGGCATATTATTCATTATTGAAGAGAGGAAGGCCGACAGGATACCGGTGCCCAGCGTCGCGGCCCAGAGCCCGCGCTCCGCCAGCATGTTCAGCACCGTGGTCAGATAATCCGTTAACCCGGCGTTTCGCAGGCCATACACCACCAGATACATTCCCAGCGAGAAGATCACGATCTGCCACGGGGCGCCGCGCAGCACCTTGCCGGTGTTAATCACCCGCCTGCGCTTCGCGACAGCAAACAGGATCCCCGCTCCCGGCGCCGCGATGGCGCTGACCGGGATCCCCAGCGGGTCAAGAACGAAAAAGCCGACCAGCAACAGCAGCAGCACGCCCCAGCCGGTGCGGAACGTCGCCGGATCTTTTATCGCCGTGACCGGCGCTTTCAGTAACGC
Source organism: Klebsiella sp. w6 (assembly GCF_033100215.1). Taxonomy (NCBI): domain Bacteria; kingdom Pseudomonadati; phylum Pseudomonadota; class Gammaproteobacteria; order Enterobacterales; family Enterobacteriaceae; genus Klebsiella; species Klebsiella sp. w6. The sequence continues at coordinate 806,007 of NZ_CP136907.1, read as the reverse complement.
CATATCCCAGGCCGGCGGCATATCCCGGCGAAAGAACAGATGCAGCATCGCCAGGGTGGTGAGGATCGCCGCGAGATCGACCGGCACCATCACCGAAGCGTACTCCCTGAAGCCGATGGCAAAGAAATCTGCCGAAACGATATTCACCAGATTCGACACCACCAGCGGCAGGCTGGCGGTATCGGCAATAAATCCGGCGGCCATGACAAAGGCCAGCATCGTTCCCTTGCTGAATCCCAGCGCTCGCAGCATGGCAATCACGATGGGGGTGAGGATCAGCGCCGCGCCGTCGTTGGCAAACAGCGCCGCCACCGCGGCGCCGAGCAGGATAATCCAGGTAAACAGCAGACGACCCCACCCTCTTCCCCAGCGGGAAACGTGCAGCGCGGCCCATTCAAAAAAGCCAGACTCATCAAGCAGCAGGCTGATAATGATAACGGCGATAAAGGTGGCGGTCGCATTCCAGACGATATGCCACACCACCGGGATATCGGCTAGTTGTACTCCACCGGTGGCCAGCGCCAGCGCCGCGCCAAAGGCCGCGCTCCAGCCTATCCCTAAACCCCGCGGCTGCCAGATCACCAGCACCAGGGTCAGGACAAAAATCGCGCCTGCCAGCAACATGATTACCCCCGTCAATCACATTCGAAAAAACAGATATGTTTAGATAAAATTTTTACTGACAACCCGCCCCGTCAGCCAGTCTGCAAACCATCATCCGCACATCGTCCTGCTGACTGAGCCAGGCTTGCTCAATCACCTGCGCCGCCCAGGCCGGCATCTGCGGAGAGAGGCGGTAATGGACCCATTTACCCTGTTTACGATCCAGCAGCAGCCCGCTTTCCCGCAGCATCGCCAGATGGCGGGAGATCTTGGGCTGGGACTGGGCGAGCGCCGTACAGAGATCGCAAACACACAGCTCTCCACGCGCCTTGAGCAGCAATACGATCCCCAGCCGGGTTTCATCGGCGAGGTTTTTGAACAGTTGCAGGGGCAATAAAGACATGATTTCTCCTTAAGCGTGACGGACAGCATACGGAACCACCAATAAAGATCAATATACATTCGTAAAAACATATGTGTTATTTCACGCCTGCGATAAGCCCCCGTTGAGTGGCTACACGCCCTCCCTTGTGCAATAGCACGGAAAAATGCCGCGCTTTCTTTTATCCCTCATCGAAATGTGTCAGGCTGGCGATCCCATCGGATTGACAGGGTTTTCAGGATGAGTACGCTTTATGTGGTTGTTTTAACGTATATAAAACCGCTCGAAGAGGTGGACGACGCCATTCCCGCCCACGTCGAATGGCTCAAAAAAGGCTATGCTGACGGCCTCTTTCTCGCCTCCGGCCGCCGCCTTCCCCGCACCGGCGGGGTGATTCTGGCGAAATGCGCCAGCCAGGAAATGCTGGAATCGCGTCTGAGTCAGGATCCCTTCCAGCAGTTGGGTCTCGCCCGTACCGAGATTATTCCCTTTGAGGCCAGCATGGCGTCACCCGTACTGCAGTCGCTGTTATAAGCGTATCCCGGAGGAAAAATGCAGCCGTCCTTTCACTGGATCAATGAACCTGCCGAGTGGCGCCGCGATACTGACGGCCTGACGGTGGTCACCGATAAGCATACCGACTTCTGGCGCCATACCTGGTATGGCTTCGAGCGTTTCTCTGGGCATCTTTATGCTACTGAGGTGGAAGGTGATTTTACCCTGCAGGCAAAAATATGTGCCGATTTCACCACGCTTTACGACCAGGCTGGACTAATGATGATGGCGGACGAGCAGACCTGGCTGAAGGCGGGGATTGAATTCAATGACGATGCCCCGGCCATCGGCAGCGTACTGACGCTAACCCACTCCGACTGGGCCACCGGGCTTTTTCCCGGCGACCCGCGCACCTTCTGGCTGCGGCTGACCCGCAAGGGCGATGCGTTAAGGCTGCAGTATTCGACCGACGGCGAGCGCTGGCCGCTGCTGCGGCTCGGCTACTTTCCGCCAGGCCCGGTGAAAGCGGGCGTCATGTGCTGCTCACCGGAGCGCGCGGGACTGGCGGTTGAGTTTCAGGATATCCAGCTTTCCCCGCCATCAGACAAAGCGCTGCACGATCTGAGCTGAACGCTAGCGGGAAGACCCGACTTTCTCTGCATCCTGAGGGCCAGGATTGCAGGGTTCGCGGGTGCCGGGCAGGTAAAAATGGCCGTGCTTATCAGGATCGGTGCCGCCCGGGCACCCTGCCCGACCCGAGGAATTATCGCTATCGCCGCCGTTCGAACCGTTGCCGCCGTCGGCGCCAGCTATTACCGACTGCCCGTTATGGCCACCGTGAACGCCCTGCGCTGCACTGGCCGAAAACGCCACCAGCGCGAACATACAGACCATGAAGCGTCTGCCCATTGCTGCCTCTCCCTTATCGATATTCCCCGTCCATCGCGTTGACGATGGGATGAGCCGTTGCACGGCAAAATGCACCGCGATAAAAACGCGTTATCCGCAGGGAGTATAGGGTTAAGACTGAGAGAAAGACAGGGCCGGTGCCTTCAGACATTTCGCACGCAAAATAGCCTCTATTCCGCAGTATGCGCTATCAGAAAATCAATCAGGGCTTTCACCCTTTTCGTTCTGCCCGCGTTTTTCGGGTAATAGAGATAAACCGGCGGATAGGTTTTCCAGTAGTCCTCCATCACCGGTAGAAACTGTTCACGATCGGGCTGTAGCCGCCAGATGGGTTCAAACAAGCGGCCAATCCCCAGTCCATGGCGGATACCGTCGGCCATGACGTCAATATCATTGCTGATTAACTGTCCGGGCATCTCGACGGTCAGTTGCTCGCCGTGGTCATTGAGGATCAGCGGCAGGATGCGGTTGTTGGTAATAAAGCGATAGCCAATCAGCCGGTGATGGTTGAGATCGGCGGGCACCGCAGGCACGCCATATTCGGCCAGATAGGCTGAGGAGGCATATAACCCTTCCCGAAACGGCTTCATTAACGGGCGGGCGACCACTCCGCCTTCGAGAATATCGCCAAAGCGGATCCCCAGGTCGAATCGTTCTTCAATAATATTGACGGTACCGTCATAGACCGATATTTCCAGCTGGATCCCCGGATATTGCTGACAAAATGCCGCCATCGCCGGTTTCAAAATAAGCAGGTAGGCAAAGCGCGAGAGGGTTATTCTCACTGCTCCGGAGGGTTCCTGATTCTGGTCGCGGAGGCTCTCCAGCGATGTTTCCAGAACCTCCACCGCCGCCGCAGTCTGCTCCAGCAGCTGTTGCCCGGTTTCTGTCAACTCGATTCGCCGGGTAGTGCGCACAAAAAGCGGATGACCAATGTGCTCTTCCAGCAGCTTGAGCGCATTGCTGACCGACGGCGGCGTGATTTCTAATTTCCTTGCGGCGGCCGAGATAGTGCCTTCGCGCGCAATGCTCTGAAAAATGCGTATCTGATTATAAAGCGCGTTATTCATAGCATCTCCTTAAGCCAACCTCGCCTGATTATTAAGTACAGGCTAAATATTCTTAAGTCAATGACCGCCTAATCTTCGCCACCAGGGGCCCGTATACTTTTGTCTCTTCCCGCTGATAACGACTTTCCGGAGACAAAGATGCGAATTTTATGTCTGGATATTCCCGCGCCCGGCGCGACGCTGGAACACTATGCGCCGCACCTTACCGCGGAAGCCCTGCATGCCTGGGGACTGTATAGGTCTGGCTTTATCCGCGATATCTATTTCCGTCAGGACCGACCCGGCGTCGCTATTTTCCTCGAGTGCGACACCGTGGAAGAGGCGAATAACGTCATGGCCGAATTTCCGCTGGCAAAAGCGGGTTTATTAACCTTCGAGTGTATTCCACTCGGCTCGTTTATTAGCTGGGAAAACCTCTTTTCTGCCGAATTTAAACATCAGGAGTAACGATGGGAACGCCTCATATCCTTATCGTTTCCGGACATCCGGACCTCAACCATTCCATCGCCAACGCCACCATCCTCGACGAAGTGACGACCGCCCTGCCCGACGCGGAAATCCGTCGTCTGGACTGGCTCTATCCGCACGGCAACATCAACATCAGCGCAGAGCAGGAAAGCCTGCTCAGGGCCGATGTGATTGTCTGGCAGTTTCCTTTTTCCTGGTATGGGCTGCCCGGGTTAATGAAACAGTGGCTGGACGAGGTTTTTGTTCATGGCTTTGCTCACGGCTCAACGGCGAAACTGGGCGGTAAAAAACTGCTTCTCTCTTTCACCACCGGGGCGCCGCAAGCGCTCTACACCACTGACGGTTTCTTTGGCCACGCCATTGAAGAGTACCTCCTTCCTTTCGAGACCACGGCCAGGCTGTGCAATCTTGAGCTGCTGGCGCCGGTTTATACCTGCGGCATCAGCTACGCCGACCGGGATGCCGACAAAATCGCCCAGCAAAAAGCGCGTGCCCGGGAGCACGCGGCCAGACTGATCGCGCAGCTGAAAACTCTGGTGGAATAACCCAAAGGGAGAAAATAACGATGCAGTATACCCGGCTCGGTAAAAGTGACTTACTGGTCTCCCGCATCTGCATGGGATGTATGGGGTTTGGCGATCCGTTGACGGGCCAGCATCGCTGGACGCTGGACGAAACAGCCAGCCGGGACATCATTCGCTACGGCCTCGAAAAGGGCATCAATTTTTACGATATCGCCATCGCCTATCAGAACGGCTCCAGTGAGCGGTACGTTGGCCGGGCGCTGCGGGAGATGGCAAAACGCGAGGAGGTGGTGCTGGCCACCAAGTTTCTGCCACGAACCGCTGCCCAGATAGCCGAGGGGATCAGCGGAAAAGAGGCGATAGCCCGCTCGCTCGACCAGAGTCTGCGAAACCTCGGGATGGACTACATCGACCTCTACATCTACCACATCTGGGATCACAACACCCCGGTTATCGACGTGCTGGAGGCGCTGCACACCGCCGTGACCGCCGGCAAGGTGCGCGCGATTGGCATTTCCAATTGCTATGCCTGGCAGCTGGCGAAGGCGAACGCCCTTGCTGAACGCGAAGGGCTGACGCCCTTTGTCTCCATGCAAAGCCATTACAACCTGATTATGCGTGAAGACGAACGAGAACTCTTCGGGCTGTGCGCAGAAGATAATATCGCCATGACCCCCTATAGCGCGCTGGCCAGCGGCCGTCTCTCGCGTTTAGAAGGCTACACGCGGCGAGCGGTGGAAGATGATTATGCCCGGGGTAAATACGACGGCACGGCAGAGCAGGATCGGATCATTATTGCGCGCGTCGCCGAACTTGCCGAACGGCATCAGGTCTCCATGACCGAAATCTCGCTGGCCTGGCTGCTGACTAAAGTCACCGCCCCGGTGGTCGGCGCCACGCAAAAGCACCATGTTGACGGTGCGGTCAGCGCCGTGAACCTGCGGCTCAGTTCTGAGGAGATCCGCTATCTGGAAGAGGCCTACCAGCCGCACGTTCTCACAGGCGTGATGGCGCAAAACACGCCGCAAGCCAAAGACCATCCTCAGGTGTGGACGCGGTAACCCTCTGTCCTGTTCAGCAGGGAGAATAAAACATGAAAAACGTGATTGCCGCGGCAGCCTTGTCGCTTGTGCTGTCTGATTTTGCTTATGCCAACGAAAAAAGAGATGAAGCTATGATGAAAATTACCCCTTCAACCCTTGTGGACGCTGATATTCACGCGGTCTCACCGGCGCTGGCGCGCTTCGGCCGCGAGGCCATCAGCAACGACCTCTGGCAACGTGACGCCCTGTCCACCCGCGACCGCAGCATCGTGACTGTGGCCATGCTGATTGCCCGCAACCAGCCAGGCGAGCTGAAGCACTATATTGAAGTCGCTCTCGATAGCGGCGTGACGCCAGCGGAAGTATCAGAGATCATTACCCATCTGGCGTTCTACTCAGGTTGGCCCAATGCAATGTCAGCCGTCAGCGTGACCAAAGCGATCTTTGCAGCCCGCGGCATCACGGCAGAGGCCCTGCCCGCCGCCTCGCCAACGCTGCTGCCACTCAATGAACAGGTAGAGAAACAGCGTGCAGAGACCGTGGAAAAAAATGTCGGCCCCATTTCGCCTGGCCTGGTTAAATTTACCGCCGACCCGCTGTTTCTCGACCTCTGGCAACGGCCCGCGCTTACGCCCCGCGACAGAAGTCTGGTGACGGTCAGCGCGTTAATCGCCGCCGGACAGAGCGCGCAGATTGGCTACCACCTGAACAGAGCCATGGATAATGGGCTTTCGGCTGAAGAGGCCGGAGAAGTAGTCGCCCAGGCGGCGTTCTACGCGGGATGGCCAAATGCGTTTACCGCCGCCCCGGTGGTCGGCGAGGTATTGCGATCGCGCGAAAGCAAAACTGAATAAAAAAGAATAAAGGACAGGGAAGCTGTCCTTTATTTATCGTTAACTGTTAATTTAAAGGTACCAGGAGGGCTTTCGATTAGGTCTCGCGGAAAGGACATAAACGGTCTATCGAAGTATGGAGACTTCGATAGTGAGTCTGTTCACATCGCTCATTGAGAAAATTGCCGTTCCGTATGCCGTCATGAGTCTCATCCTTTGAAAGCAGCGATCGCTGTGGCGAGACGGTAGCGCGGACATGTCTATTTGGTCAGAGATGGACATCTCAATTTAGCTACTACACCGCTACTTCGCTTGATTTTTTATATTAAATATCAATAATTTGAATTATTCATTTAATATAAATTGATGTTATAGCAATCGCTATACAGGCTCCTTAGTCATGACTGACCTCCCCACACCGCATATCGCAAGAATTTGCTCTCTCAGCCAGCGGTGACCGGGGTCGCGTTCCATTCTTGGGTGCCACATCTGCGATACCGTAATACGACGGCTTTTGAACGGCAGCTCGAAAACATGTACCTGGTCCGTTACCTGCTGATTGAGTAAATAGAGTGCGGGTATCATGGCGATAAGATCCGATTCCAGCGCCACGGACAGGGCTGTCGGAAATCCCGGTACGACGCTCGCAATTTTACGTTTTGTCCCCAGTTCGGCCAGCGCATCGTCAACGGATCCGTGCAACGCGCCATCGGGTGACGCTACCACATGGCCCCAGGCGACATAATCACCCACGCCTATTTCTGCCTGCTTAGCCAGCGGGTGCCCTTTACGCACGACGCCAACAAACCGATCCTCAAACAGTCGTTGCAGCCGTATTTCTGGCCCCATATTACTCTGAACGCCAATCTCCAGATCAACCAGCCCTTCCCGAAGATAGCGCGACGTTTTTTCCGGCTTAGGCGCGAAGCGTATACAGACATCCGGCGCGGCGTCGGCAACCGCTGCTATGAGCGCAGGCCCAAACGCCACCACAAAGCCATCGTTTGCCCTGATGGTAAAAAGACGCGCCAGACTTCTCGCGCAGAACGTTTCCGTTGAGGGCTGCAATACTGCCCTGGCCTCGTGCACTGCACGCCTGGCGCGATCCCGGGTCGCTTCGGCCCACGGGGTCAGTACCATGTTACGCCCGGCGCGCACCAGGATCGGGTCTCCTGTGACATCGCGTAACCTGCTTAATGTCCGGCTCATGGCCGAGGTGCTGAGGTTCAGACGACGTGCCGCACCTGCGACACTCGCTTCACTCAGCAATATGTCGAGTGCTACCAGCAAATTAAAATCGGGATCAGACATTACCCTTCCTCCCAGCACATTAAGATAAGGCGTTTGATGCAACAATAAAGTGAAAGTAGTGCGTCTTCCGCCCAGTAAAAGCCATCTTTATAGTTTTGTCATCCATACACTCTTCTCAGAGGACAAATGATGACGCTCTTTTCCAGTCAACCCGGCGACGAAGGACTGCCTGGCCCGGCGCGCGCACGGGTGATGGCCGCAATAATGACCACCACCTTAATGGGCGTGTTTGATGGCACCATGATCAACATTGCCCTCCCCTCAATGGCTCAGGAGATGCAGGTACCTGCCAGTATTGCCGTCTGGTTCGCCAACGGGTATCTGCTGGCGGCTGCGATGACGCTGGCGATATTCGCGGCGCTTGCGGCCCGTCTGGGTTATCGCTCCGTATTTCTGGCGGGCCTGACGACCTTTACCCTGACATCACTGGGTTGCGCGCTGGCGAATAAGCCCGAAGTGCTTATCGGTATGCGCGTGCTTCAGGGGATCGGCGGCGCGGCGACGCTGAGTATTGCCCCCGCAATACTCAGGTCCGTATTTCCCGGACGATTACTTGGCCGCATTCTGGGATTCCATGCCCTGCTCATTGCCTCCAGCTCCGCTATCGGCCCGGTATTGGGCGGTACGATCCTTCACACCCTGAGCTGGCAATGGCTGTTTGCGATAAACGTTCTTCCCGGCACCCTCGCCTTACTGCTGGCGGTCAGAGCGCTGCCGCGGGATGCGATCCCTATGCAGGCGCCCTTCGACACCCTGGGCGCCATATTGTCGGCGCTGCTGTTGGGTTCGACGATCATGGCGGCGAACAGCCTACAGAACGCTACTTCTCAATTCGGCAGCCTTTGCTGGATGGCTCTCGCTGCGCTGAGCGGCATGGCTTTTATCTGGCAAATCCGCCGCACGGATCATCCCTTACTGCCGCCGACCATGTTTAAAAATGAACGTTTTACCCTCGCGGCCTTCACGTCGATGGTTGCTTTTGTCAGCCAGGGGATCACCTTTATTGCGCTACCCTTCCTGTTTCAGAGCGAATACGGCTACAGTCCGGTAGTGTCTGCCCTGCTGTTTACGCCGTGGCCGTTAGGGATCGTGCTGATTGCGCCGCATGCAGGCCGTTGGGCGGACACGATATCAGCCCCGGCGATATCCACCCTGGGGCTGGTGATTTTTGTCGTCGGTTTGATCCTGCTGGCGACGTTACCCGCCAGCCCTTCAATGTGGGATATCTGCCTGCGAAGTCTGGTGTGCGGAATAGGGTTTGGCTGCTTTCAGAGTCCCAATAACCGGGAAATGCTCTCAAACGTTATTCGTGAGCACGCGAGTTATGCGTCCGGTGTTTTATCCATTATGCGCACTTTCGGGCAGTGCCTGGGAGCCGCCGCCGTAGCCGTTCTGCTGGCAGCAGATGAAAGGTCAATTCATGTTGCGCTGTGGAGCGCTGCCGCGGCCTCTGCGGTATCGGTCATCGTCAGCGCGAGCCGGTTGCGTAAAATTACTCATCCTGCGGAAACAGGATAAATGCGAAAATATCACTAAACGCGACGACTCCAGCGCCAGCAGCGCAAAACGCTGATCCCGCAACCAAAGTGGAGTCCTCCGTCGGAGTTCAATAGACTAACAGCATGCTATAACCGCTTATTTATCAAGGGAGAAGTGAGTTTAGAAGACGTCAGGAGACTGGAGTTTGGAGTTTGGAGTTTGGAGTTTGGAGTTTGGAGTTTGGAGTTTGGAGTTTGGAGTTTGGAGTTTGGAGCGGGCGAAGGGAATCGAACCCTCGTATAGAGCTTGGGAAGCTCTCGTTCTACCATTGAACTACGCCCGCGAAGAGGTGCGAGAAGCATTATAGCCCTTACGCACCCTGTGACAAGCCTGCCAGATGCTGACTGGCGATAAAATAACCTTTTAGCACTTAGGTTTACTGCCCTGCGGCGGCAGATAGCGCAGCGGATCGATGGCCGTGGCCCGATAGCGGATCTGGAAATGCAGGCGCACAGAGTCGGCATCCGTACTGCCCATGGTGGCAATTTGCTGGCCGGCCTTCACGCTCTGGCCATTATTCACCATCAGCTTATCGTTGTGGGCGTAGGCGGTGATGTAATCCTCGCTGTGCTTAATCATGATCAGGTTGCCATAGCCGCGCAGCTGGTTGCCGACATACACCACCTTGCCCGCCCCGGCGGCATACACCGGCTGCCCGCGGGTCCCGGCAATATCAATGCCCTTATTGCCGCCATCGGCGGTGGAATAAGGCAGGACCACTTTGCCACTGGTCGGCCAGCGCCAGCAGCGCTGTCCCACCGGCGGCCAGGAGGATTGAGGTACCGCAGATGAAGGGGTGACCGCCGCAGTGCGCGTAGAGGAAGATTTTTTCTTCGTCGTCTTTGACGCGCCGCTGCCGTTGAGCTTCAGCTTCTGCCCCACCTCAATGGTGTAAGGCGGCGAGATGTTATTCAGACGAGCCAGATCGCGAACGCTGGTGCCGGTGGTGCGCGAGATGCCGTACAGGGTATCGCCACGTTTGACGGTATAGGTGGCACCGGAGTCGGAGGTGCTGGAGCAACCGGCCAGCACCAGGCTTGTCGCCAGCATCAGTGTCATATAAAAGCGTTTCATCATCAGGCATCCTGCACTTAACACAACCACTTACCTCGCAATCAGGGCGAATATCATACCAGCCCGCGGCGCAGGGCGTCATCCCTGAAGGCTAACAGATGACCCTCTGGCATCACGTTCGGCCAGCGACGAAAAGATTCACGTTCATACCGCACGTCGTGGAGGGCACGCCCCGCAGTCCCAGGCTGCCGCTCGCAGACCAGCCTCCAGGGCTTGTTTTGGTAATGCCTTTCTCCCATTTATGGGCTACCCTAGTGGCCTGAGTACATGACCCGGCGGGTTTGTGCCGGGTCATTTTTTATTTTCAGGAGTCGTCATGGCCGGGGAACACGTCATTTTACTGGATGAGCAGGATCAACCTGCCGGTATGCTGGAGAAGTATGCCGCCCACACGCTTGATACCCCTTTGCATCTCGCGTTTTCCTGCTGGTTGTTTAATCAGCAGGGTCAGTTTCTGGTCACCCGTCGTTCGCTGGGCAAAAAAGCCTGGCCCGGGGTGTGGACCAACTCGGTCTGCGGACACCCCCAGCAGGGCGAGACCTTCGAGCAGGCCGTCACACGCCGCTGTCGTTTCGAGCTCGGCGTGGAGATCGCCGATATCGCGCCGGTTCACCCGGCCTTCCGCTACCGGGCGGTCGCCCCTAACGGCATTGTTGAGAACGAAGTGTGCCCGGTGTATGCCGCACGCGTGGTCAGCCAAGTGCAGCCTAACGACGATGAAGTCATGGATTATCAGTGGGTTGACCTGGAAACGATGTTAAGCGCGCTGGCCGCCACGCCGTGGGCGTTTAGCCCGTGGATGGTACTGGAAGCGGAAAACCAGGACGCCCGCCAGGCGCTGATCGATTTCGTTGCGCGTCTGCGCGGGTAAGCTGACTATTCTCCAGGCCAGGCGCAGCCCTGTGCCTGTCATTAATGCCTGGCGGCGCTACGCTTGCACAGGCCTACGGTTCTGCGCCATTGCGTAGCCCGGATAAGGCATTTACGCCGCTATCCGGGATCCCCCGGCTTGCGCTGCGCCGGGCTACGTCAGGCTTCGGCCCTCATATCAGACATAAAAAAACCCGGCAAGCCGGGTTTTTTGTATTTCGCGAAGGGCGATTATTTCTGCGGACGCATCGCCGGGAACAGGATCACGTCGCGGATGGTGTGGCTGTTAGTGAACAGCATGACCATACGGTCGATACCGATACCCAGACCAGCGGTCGGCGGCAGGCCGTGTTCCAGCGCGGTGACGTAGTCTTCGTCGTAGAACATCGCTTCGTCGTCGCCGGCGGCTTTCGCATCAACCTGATCCTGGAATCGCTGCGCCTGATCTTCAGCGTCGTTCAGCTCGCTAAAGCCGTTACCGATTTCACGGCCGCCGATAAAGAACTCGAAACGGTCGGTGATTTCCGGATTCACGTCGTTACGGCGCGCCAGCGGAGAAACTTCCGCCGGGTATTCGGTGATGAAGGTCGGCTGAATCAGATGCGCTTCTGCCACTTCTTCGAAGATCTCGGTCACGATACGGCCCAGACCCCAGCTCTTCTCAACTTTTATGCCGATGGACTCAGCGATCGCTTTCGCGGAATCGAAGTTATCCAGATCCGCCATCTCGGTTTCCGGACGGTATTTCTTGATCGCTTCGCGCATGGTCAGTTTTTCAAACGGCTTGCCGAAGTCGAACACCTGGTCGCCGTAAGGCACTTCAGTGTTGCCGAGGATGTCCTGCGCCAGGGTGCGGAACAGGGATTCGGTCAGCTCGATCAGATCTTTGTAATCCGCGTATGCCATATAGAGTTCCATCATGGTGAACTCTGGGTTATGACGAACGGAGATCCCTTCGTTACGGAAGTTACGGTTGATCTCGAAGACGCGTTCGAAGCCGCCAACCACCAGACGCTTGAGGTACAGTTCCGGCGCGATACGCAGGTACATGTCCAGATCCAGCGCATTGTGATGGGTGATGAACGGACGCGCGGAAGCGCCGCCCGGGATCACCTGCATCATCGGGGTTTCCACTTCCATAAAGCCGCGGCCAACCATGAACTGACGAATACCCGCCAGGATCTGCGAACGCACTTTGAAAGTGTTGCGAGATTCATCGTTGGAGATCAGATCGAGGTAACGCTGACGATAGCGCGCTTCCTGATCCTGCAGGCCGTGGAATTTGTCCGGCAGCGGACGCAGGGCTTTGGTTAGCAAACGCAGCTCGGTGCAGTGGATGGACAGCTCGCCGGTTTTAGTCTTGAACAGCTTACCGCGGGCGGCGATGATGTCGCCGAGATCCCATTTTTTGAACTGGTCGTTATAAACGCCTTCCGCCAGGTCATCACGCGCGACGTACAGCTGAATGCGGCCGCCAACGTCCTGCAGGGTAACGAAAGACGCTTTACCCATGATACGACGGGTCATCATGCGGCCAGCAACGGCCACTTCAACGTTCAGCGCTTCCAGCTCTTCGTTTTCTTTCGCATCGAAGTCAGCGTGCAGTTGGTCAGAGGTATGGTCACGACGGAAATCGTTCGGGAAAGCGACGCCCTGCTCACGCAGCGCGGCCAGCTTCTCACGGCGGGTTTTCAGTTCATTATTAAGGTCAATTGCCGCGTCAGCGCCCTGTGCTTGTTGTTCAGACATGTTGGTTCCTCATAACCCTGCTTTCAAACTTGCTTCGATAAATTGGTCCAGGCTGCCGTCGAGCACCGCCTGAGTGTTGCGGGTTTCCACCCCGGTACGCAGATCTTTAATACGCGAGTCGTCCAGCACGTAAGAGCGGATCTGGCTGCCCCAGCCGATGTCGGACTTGTTGTCTTCCATCGCCTGCTTCTCGGCATTTTTCTTCTGCATCTCCAGCTCATAAAGCTTCGCTTTCATCTGCTTCATGGCCTGGTCTTTGTTCTTGTGCTGCGAACGGTCGTTCTGGCACTGCGTCACTAAGCCGGTCGGAATGTGGGTGATACGCACCGCGGATTCCGTACGGTTAACGTGCTGACCGCCCGCGCCGGATGCGCGATAAACGTCAATGCGCAGATCGGCCGGGTTAATTTCGATATCGATATCGTCATCCACTTCCGGATAAACGAACGCCGAGCTAAAGGAGGTATGACGACGGCCGCCGGAATCGAACGGGCTCTTACGCACCAGGCGGTGAACGCCGGTTTCCGTACGCAGCCAGCCGTAGGCGTAATCGCCAATGATTTTGATGGTCACGGATTTAATGCCCGCGACTTCACCTTCGGATTCTTCGATGATTTCGGTCTTAAAGCCGCGGGCTTCCGCCCAGCGCAGGTACATGCGCATCAGCATGCTGGCCCAGTCCTGGGCTTCGGTGCCGCCGGAACCGGCCTGAATATCGAGGTAGCAGTCGGCGCTGTCGTATTCGCCGGAGAACATGCGGCGGAACTCAAGCTGCGCCAGCTTCTCTTCCAGCCCGTCCAGCTCAGCAACCGCTTCGTTGAAGGTCTCTTCGTCTTCGGCTTCAACCGCCAGCTCCAGCAGACCAGCCACGTCTTCCAGCCCCTGGGACATCTGATCCAGGGTATCCACAATGGCTTCCAGGGAAGAACGCTCTTTACCCAGCGCCTGGGCGCGTTCAGGTTCGTTCCAGACGTCCGGCTGTTCCAGCTCGGCGTTTACTTCTTCGAGACGCTCTTTCTTGGCATCGTAGTCAAAGATACCCCCTAAGAACGTCGGAGCGCTCCGTGAGGTCCTGAATGCGGTTTTTTACCGGATTTATTTCAAACATGGTCGGTTTCTTTTAATGGATTTGTCAAAATGCGGTGATAAGAGCGGAATTCTACCGGATTCGCGCCCTTATTCATACACTGTTGTCAATTTGGCCAGAGGTGATCGATGATCAGCTGCAGGCTGCGGTTGCCGCGGAACTCGTTGATGTCGAGCTTGTAGGCTAACTGCACTTCGCGCACGCCGTTGTCCGGCCAAATGGAAGTATCAACGTTGAAAGCAATACCGTCCAGCAGCGGGCCGCCGCCAACCGGTTCGACCATCACTTTCAGGTGACGCTCGCCCACCAGCCGCTGCTGCAGCAGGCGAAAACGGCCATCAAACAACGGTTCCGGGAACATCTGCCCCCATGGTCCGGCATCGCGCAGCATCTGCGCCACTTCCATGCTCATCTCCGTCGCCGCCAGCGGGCCGTCGGAGACCACCTCGCCCTGCAATAATGCGGGATCCAGCCACTCAGTCACCAGTTCGCCGAAGCGCTGTTGAAACTCCTCAAAGCGCGCCTCTTCCAGCGATAAACCCGCCGCCATCGCATGGCCGCCGAACTTCAGGATCAGTCCCGGATAGAGCGTATCCAGGCGCTCCAGCGCATCGCGCATGTGCAGCCCCTGAATAGAGCGGCCGGAACCTTTCAGCGTGCCGTCGCCGGTCGGCGCAAAAGCGATAACCGGGCGATGGAAGCGCTCCTTAATGCGTGATGCCAGAATGCCGACCACCCCCTGATGCCACTGCGGATGGTACATCGCCAGCCCGCCAGGCAGGGTGTCGCTGCTGCGTTCCAGTTGCTGACACAGGGTCAACGCTTCGGCCTGCATCCCCTGTTCAATCTCTTTACGCGTCTGGTTGAGCGCATCAAGCTCATTGGCTAACACGCGCGCTTCGCCGATGTTATCGCACAGCAGCAGCGCCACGCCGACGGACATATCATCCAGCCGCCCCGCCGCATTGAGGCGCGGCCCAAGGGCGAAACCGAGGTCGCTGGCCGCCAGTTTTTGCGGGTCGCGATTGGCAATTTCCAGCAGCGCTTTAATGCCTGGCCGACATTTGCCGGCGCGAATGCGGCTTAACCCCTGCCAGGTCAGGATGCGGTTGTTGGCATCCAGCGGCACGACGTCCGCGACGGTGCCCAGCGCCACCAGATCCAGCAGCTCGGCAAGGTTCGGCGCGGCTATGCCGCGGGCGTCGAACCAGCCTTTATCGCGCAGGAAAGTACGCAGCGCCAGCATCAGATAAAACGCCACCCCCACCCCGGCCAGTGATTTCGACGGGAAGTCACAATCGCGCAGGTTAGGGTTAACGATGGCCTCGGCCGCCGGTAGCGTCTCGCCCGGCAGGTGGTGATCGGTCACCAGCACCGGAATGCCCAACGCATGGGCGTGATCGACACCGGCATGTGACGAAATGCCGTTATCAACGGTCATGATCATCTGCGCGCCGCGGGCGTGCGCCTGATCGACCACTTCCGGGCTTAAACCGTAGCCGTCTTCAAAACGGTTGGGCACAAGATAGGAGACGTTACCGTAGCCCAGCGCGCGTAGCGCCAGCACGCTAAGGGCGGTACTGGTGGCGCCGTCGGCATCAAAATCGCCGACCACCACAATATGTAACCCTTTCTCGAAAGCGTCGTGCAGCATCTCAACCGCTTTTTCAACGCCGGTGAGCTGCGTCCACGGCAGCATGCCTTTGACGCTGCGCTCCAGCTCCTGCGCACTGCGCACCCCGCGGCTGGCATACAGCCGCTGCAGCAGCGGCGGCAGGTCGGCGGGGAGATCGACGCCGTCAACCGCCTCACGGCGGCGTAGTTGTATCTGTTGTTTCACGCGAATCAGTTACCGCTTGTCTGTTTTTTATGCTCGTCGAGGAACGCTTTCAGCTCTTTCGGCCCCTGATAGCCCGGCAACACCATACCGTTGCTGAGAACCATCGCCGGGGTGCCGTTGACGCCCATCTGCACGCCGAGGGTGTAATGTTTGGCGATATCCACATTGCAGCTTGCCGGCTGTACGCCTTTGCCGTTCATGGCGTCATCCAGCGCTTTGTTGCGATCTTTCGCACACCAGATGGCCTTCATGTCCTGCTCGGCCTGGCTCTGCAGCCCCTGGCGCGGGAAGGCCAGATAGCGCACGGTGATGCCCAGCGCGTTGTAGTCGCTCATCTGCTCGTGCAGTTTATGGCAGTAGCCGCAGGTGATGTCGGTGAAGACGGTAATGACGTGCTGCTCCTTCGGCGCTTTATAGACAATCATCTCGTTGCTCAGCGCGTTCAGCTTACCGACCAGCAACTGGTTGGTGACGTTGATCGGCTGCGCGCCGCTCACATCGTACATCGGCCCCTGGATGATGTGTTTGCCATCGTCGGTAACGTACAGGACGCCGCTGTCGGTCAGCACCGTGCTCATCCCGGAAACCGGCGACGGTTGAATATCAGTACTCTGCACACCCAGCTTCGCCAGCGACTGTTTGATCGCCGCGCTATCGGCATGCGCCGCGCCGGAAAGCGAGGCTGCCAGCAGAGTGAACATCAATAAACCTTTTTTCATACTCAGTCCTTTTGTTCAGCACTCACGCCCGCGGGTGGTGCTGTTGATGAAGTTGTCGCAGACGCTCGGTCGCCACGTGGGTGTAGATCTGCGTGGTGGAGAGATCGCTGTGTCCTAACAGCATCTGCACCACGCGCAGGTCGGCGCCGTGATTGAGCAAATGCGTGGCGAAGGCATGGCGTAATACGTGCGGGGAGAGTTTCGCGCTGTCGATCCCCGCCAGGACGGCATAGTGTTTAATGCGGTGCCAGAAGGTCTGACGCGTCATCTGCTGTGCGCGCTGGCTGGGAAATAAGACATCCGACGCCACGCCATTCAGTAGCCACGGGCGACCATATTCGAGGTAATTTTCTACCCACATTACCGCCTCTTCGCCCAGCGGCACCAGCCGTTCTTTGTTGCCTTTACCAATGACCCGCAACACGCCCTGACGCAGGCTGATATCGCTCATCGTCAGGCCAACCAGTTCCGAGACGCGCAGGCCGGTGGCATACAGCACTTCCAGCATCGCCTTATCGCGTAACTCCAGCGGCTGCTCCACCAGCGGCGCCTGCAGCAGACGTTCAACCTGCGCCTCGCTGAGATCCTTCGGCAACCGCTGCGGCAGCTTCGGCGAAGCCAGCAGCGCGCTGGGATCGTCCGGGCGAATTTTTTCCCGGTACAGATGCTGGAAGAACCGGCGCACGGCGCTGAGCAGACGTGCGGTGCTCGTTGCTTTGTAGCCGCCGGTTTGCCGCTCGGCCAGCAGCGCCTGCAGATCGTCGCTGCCGACGCTGGCCAGCGACAGGCCGCGATGGTGCAGCCACTCGACTAACATCGTCAGATCGCGACGGTAAGCGCTGAGCGTATTCTCCGCCAGATTCCGCTCCAGCCAAAGGGCATCGAGAAACTGTTCGATTTGTGCCAGATCCTGTTTCACATCGGCCTCTTTGTTCGTTATAGGGTCTCATTATGCCTTAAGAGGCCGCCTTTCTGGTACACTGGGCGCAATTCACGGCAAGAATTGAGACGTTTACGCGATGAATATAGGTCTTTTTTACGGCTCCAGTACCTGCTATACCGAAATGGCTGCGGAGAAAATCCGCGATATCATCGGCCCTGAGCTGGTGACGCTGCACAATCTGAAAGACGATTCCCCCGCGCTGATGAGCCAGTACGACGTACTGATCCTCGGCATCCCGACCTGGGATTTCGGCGAAATTCAGGAAGACTGGGAGGCGGTCTGGGAGCAACTGGATACCCTGGACCTGGAAGGCAAAATCGTCGCACTGTACGGCATGGGCGATCAGCTGGGCTATGGCGAATGGTTCCTTGACGCACTGGGCATGCTGCACGACAAGCTGGCGACCAAAGGCGTGAAGTTTGTCGGCTACTGGCCAACCGAAGGCTATGAGTTCACCAGTCCAAAACCGGTTATCGCCGATGGCCAACTGTTCGTTGGCCTGGCGCTGGATGAAACCAATCAGTACGACCTGAGCGACGAGCGCATCCAGAGCTGGTGCGAGCAGATCCTCGGCGAAATGGCCGAACACTTCTCCTGACGCCGCTTACTCCTGCGCCGGTTTTTGCAGCACCAGCCGGCGCAGATCGCGCCATTCTCCGGCATCCATGCTATCCGCCGCCAGCCACAGATGCTGCCCGCGCCGGGTATCGACATGGCGTAAACGCAGCAGCATACCGCTATTGATGACCCACGGCGTCCCGAGGATCTCCCATTCGGCGTTTTGCCAGCGAAGACGGGAATCGGTGAGCAGTTTTATCTCTCCGCGACGGGCATGGATCCGCCGCTGGCTGCGTACGCAGTCAAACACTACCAGCGACAACAGCAGCAGCCAGATCGGGGTGTAGCTTAGCGGCCAGGGAACCAACAGCACCAGCGCCGCCACAACGCCGTGGAGCAGCAGGGAAAACCACTGCGCGCGCCAGGAGATACGGAGATCAGATTGCCACAGGACCACGTTCCCGATTCCGTGTCTGAATTAAGGTTACCATCCGCTGCAGCTCCGCATCGGCCGGTTTGCCGTGGTTCATCAGCCAGTTGAACAGATCCGGATCGTCATTTTCCAGCAGGCGAATGAACAGCTGTTTGTCAGCGTCGCTGAGGGTATCGTACTCATACTCAAAGAACGGCATGATGGAGATGTCGAGTTCGCGCATCCCGCGGCGGCATGCCCAGTGGATACGTGCTTTATTGTTAATGTCCATGTTGACCTTCCAGCAGCAAAATATAGGTTAGTTTAACCCGTTTTCTGCCGTAACTTTACAGGAATATCGCTGAATGCGAGCATCCTTCCATAAAAACCATAAAATAATGATGGGCTTATTGATTCCCTGCGTCAGGCGGCTGTCTCACGCCAGCGCACAAATGGCCTGTTGAAAGCACTTGCAATGCACTATAGCTCTTTTACCATTGGTCACACACACTGCGTTAAGCGATTCAGGATATGACTATGGCTTTTACACCTTTTCCTCCGCGTCAGCCTTCCTCTTCCGCTCGTCTGCCGTTAACGCTGATGACCCTGGATGACTGGGCGCTGGCGACGATTAGCGGGCCGGATAGCGAAAAATATCTGCAGGGCCAGATTACCGCCGATGTGAGCAGTCTCACCGATGCTCAGCATCTGCTTGCCGCCCACTGTGACGCCAAAGGCAAGATGTGGAGCAACCTGCGCGTGTTCCGCCGCGACGGCGGCTTCGCATGGATCGAGCGCCGCAGCCTGCGCGACGTACAGCTGACCGAACTGAAAAAATATGCCGTCTTCTCCAAAGTCACCATCGCCGCCAACGACGATCTGGTTCTGTTGGGGGTGGCCGGCTTCCAGGCGCGCGCCGCGCTGGCGCCGCTGTTCGCCGCCCTGCCCGACGCAGCCACCCCGGTGGTCAGCGAAGGCGCCACCAGCCTGCTGTGGTTTGACCATCCGGGCGAACGCTTCCTGCTGGTGACTGATGTCGACACCGCTAACCGCATTACCGACGCGCTGCGCGGCGAAGCGCAGCTCAACAACAGCCAGCAGTGGCTGGCGCTGAATATTGAAGCCGGTCTGCCGGTTATCGACAGCGCCAACAGCGGGCAGTTCATTCCGCAGGCGACCAACCTGCAGGCGCTGGGCGGCATCAGCTTCAGGAAAGGCTGCTACACCGGTCAGGAGATGGTGGCGCGGGCGAAATTCCGCGGTGCCAATAAGCGTGCGCTGTGGACGCTGTCAGGGACCGCCAGCCGGGTGCCGGAAGCGGGGGAAGATCTGGAGCTGAAAATGGGCGACAACTGGCGCCGCACCGGGACGGTGCTTGCGGCGGTTCAGCTGGATGATGGCCAATTGCTGGTGCAGGTGGTGATGAATAACGATATGGAGCCGGACAGCATCTTCCGCGTGCGCGACGATGCCGGAAGCCTGCGCATCGAACCGCTGCCCTATTCGCTGGAAGACGTGTAATAAAGCGTTATGACTCCCGGCTTGCGGCGCTCGCGCCTTAGCCGGGCTACTTGACTGCAAATACCGTAGCCACGGTAAGCGTAGCGCCACCGTGGGATTTCCAGGCCGCAGATAACCGTAGCCACGGTAAGCGCAGCGCCACCGTGGAAGTTTAATCAGGACTGGCCGACGTACAGATAGATCGCCAGGAAGTGACACACGCTGCCGCCGAGCACGAAGCCGTGCCAGATAGCGTGGTTATAGGGAATACGTTTGCAGACGTAGAAGATAACCCCCAGCGAGTACACCACCCCGCCGACCGCCAGCAGCGTTACGCCGCCCACCGCCAGCTTCACTGCCAGCTGATAGACCACGATAAGCGACAGCCAGCCCATGGTCAGATAAGTCACCAGCGACAGAATTTTAAAGCGGTGTGCGATGGTCAGCTTAAACAGGATCCCCAGCAGGGCCAGGCTCCAGATGACGATCATCAGCCCCTTCGCCAGCGGTGAATTCAACCCCACCAGCAAAAACGGCGTGTAGGTCCCGGCAATCAGCAGGTAGATAGCGCAGTGGTCGAACTTTTTCAGCCACTGTTTCGCCCGCTGATGCGGGATCGCGTGATAGAGCGTAGAGGCGAGGAACAGCATAATCATGCTGCCGCCGTACAGGCTGTAGCTGGTGATCGCCGTCGCGCTGGCGTTGGTGTCTACCGCCTGCACCAGCAGCAACACGAGGCCGACAATACCGAACACCAGCCCGATCCCGTGGCTGATACTGTTGGCAACTTCCTCTGCCAGAGAATATCCCTGAGTGATTAATGGTTTGCGCACCATATTTGACTCCGTGAAAACAAGAACGCTTTCATTGCCCACTTAGGGTAACTGAGAATGATTCCAGTGAACACCTGTTAGCCAAAATAAAACGATGTATATTTGTAAATACATTAAAATCAAAATGTTACAAGATTATTTCAACTAACAGCTGTGCCGGTTTTATTTAAAGGCGTTTGAATTCAATAACATAAAACCGATCTTCCGCAGGATAGATTTCCCTAATCACCTGCCGCAGTTGTTCGAGGGTCATATTCTCCTGTTGAGCATGCTGTTCAGTTAGCGTATCGAGCGTCACCGTCGAGGTGGCGGTCACGGCGATGGTGCAAAAATAGCCGTCATCTTCATAGCGCCCAACGCGCAGGACGTCACCCGGTTTAAAATGCGATTCCGCCGCATCGCGGATAGTAATCGTTTTGCGCCCGGCAAGGATGTCCTCCTGAAAACGCTGAAAAAAGGTAATGTCATTGGCCTGCATGATATAATTCCGTCCTGGTCATTATGAATTGTGAGTTCGCCACTGTGAGTATGTTCTCCCACGCCGCTGTCGCCAGTCTCAATAATCTTGAGATGATGGTCTATCACTATGTCATTAAGAATCGTGACAAAGTGATGTACATGACCATCCGCGAACTGGCCGAGGCCGCCGGGGTCTCCACCACCACCGTGTTGCGCTTCTGCCGCAAACTGCAGTGCGAGGGCTACTCTGAATTTCGCGTACGCTTTAAATTATATCTTGAGCAGAATGAGCCTCAACAGGCAAATATCGGCGCCAGCGAAATTATGAGCTTTTTTAAAAGCGTCAATAATGACGAATTCGATGAATTACTCGAGCAGGCCGTGGATATTATTCTCGCGTCGGAACGTATTATTTTCGTCGGCGCCGGCACCTCCGGCGCGCTGGCGAAATATGGCGCACGCTTCTTTTCCAACGTCGGTAAATTCAGCAACCATATTGACGACCCCTATTTTCCGGTAACCAATGATATGGCCCGTAACGCGCTGGCGATCGTGCTTTCCGTCTCCGGCGAAACCGAAGAGATCCTGCGCTTCGCCAGCCAGTTCAGCCTGCACCGCTGCAAGGTGATGTCGATTACCAGCCACGAGCATTCGCGACTGGCGAAACTGGCTGATTTCAATCTCTCCTGGCACGTGCCGCAGACGCGCATCGGCGGCGTCTACGATATTACAACGCAAATTCCGGTGATCTATATCCTTGAATCGCTGGGACGTAAATTAGCGCGCAAAATCAGCTAAAAATAACAGCCTGTTTTTTCGATGTAACATATTACCTTTAGCGGAATTTGTTATATCGTGACATTCAATTTCGCTTTGCTAGACTCAATCGCAATAGTTATTCAGAGAGATTAGCAAAGATGAAAAAATTGACTCTTCCCAAAGACTTTTTGTGGGGCGGCGCGGTCGCCGCGCATCAGGTTGAAGGCGGCTGGAATAAAGACGGCAAAGGCCCGAGCATCTGCGACGTGCTGACTGGCGGGGCGCACGGCGTACCGCGCGAAATCACCCACCAGGTCGAAGCGGGTAAATATTACCCTAATCACGAAGCGGTCGATTTCTACGGCCACTACAAAGAAGACATCAAACTGTTCGCTGAGATGGGCTTCAAATGCTTCCGCACCTCTATTGCCTGGACCCGCATCTTCCCGCAGGGCGACGAAACCCAGCCGAATGAAGAGGGGCTGAAATTCTACGATGACATGTTCGATGAACTGCTGAAGTACAACATCGAGCCGGTGATCACCCTTTCCCACTTTGAAATGCCGCTGCATCTGGTACAGCAGTACGGCGGCTGGACCAACCGCAAAGTGGTCAATTTCTTTGTGCGCTTCGCCGAAGTGGTCTTCGAGCGCTATAAGCACAAAGTGAAATACTGGATGACCTTTAACGAGATCAATAACCAGCGCAACTGGCGCGCGCCGCTGTTCGGCTACTGCTGTTCCGGCGTGGTCTATACCGAGCATGAAAATCCGGAAGAGACCATGTACCAGGTGCTGCATCACCAGTTTGTCGCCAGCGCGCTGGCGGTGAAAGCGGCCCGTCGTATCAACCCGGATATGCAGGTCGGCTGCATGCTGGCGATGGTCGCCCTCTACCCTTATTCCTGCAAACCGGAAGATGTCATGTTCGCCCAGGAGTCGATGCGCGAACGCTACGTCTTTACCGATGTCCAGTTGCGCGGTTACTACCCGAGCTATGTGTTGAATGAATGGGAACGCCGTGGCTTCAACATCAAAATGGAAGACGGCGACGCGCAGATCCTGCGCGAAGGCACCTGCGCCTACCTCGGCTTCAGCTACTACATGACCAACGCGGTGAAAGCTGAGGGCGGCACCGGCGATGCCATTTCCGGTTTCGAAGGCAGCGTGCCGAACCCGCACGTCAAAGCCTCCGACTGGGGCTGGCAGATTGACCCGGTTGGCCTGCGCTACGCCCTGTGCGAACTGTATGAGCGCTACCAGAAGCCGCTGTTTATCGTGGAAAACGGCTTCGGCGCCTACGACAAAGTCGAAGCTGACGGCAGCATCAACGATGACTACCGCATCGATTATCTGCGCGCCCACGTCGAAGAGATGATCAAAGCGGTGACTTATGACGGCGTCGATCTGATGGGCTATACCCCATGGGGCTGCATCGACTGCGTCTCCTTCACTACCGGGCAGTACAGCAAACGCTACGGCTTCATCTACGTCAATAAACACGATGGCGGCACCGGCGACATGTCCCGCTCGCGCAAGAAGAGCTTTAACTGGTACAAAGCGGTTATCGCCAGCAACGGTGAGAATCTGTAACTGACCGCCCTCTCCCGGCCGGGAGGGGGCAAATCACTTATCCGCCAGACACTTCTTTACAGCTTTACCATTGCTAAAACGCGTTCGCCCGATAAGATAGGCCTCGTGAATATTTGAGGCGACCATGATTAAGCGACAACGCAAAGCCATTCTTTTTGTCCTCCTGGCCTGTCTGGTGGTGCTGACCTGCACCGCCCAGCGGATGGCCGGGATGCACGCGCTGGTCATGAACCTCACCGCCGACAGCCCGTCGCTACAGCAAAACCCGGATAAGGCCGAGGCGCCGGTCACGCCGTGCGAGCTCAGCGCCAAGTCGCTGATGGCCGTTCCGCCGATGCTGTTTGAAGGGGCGCTGTTGGCTATCACTCTGCTGCTGGCGGTGCTGGCGGCGATCCCGCCGCGTATCGAACGCCAGTGGCCTCCCCGCGTTATCTCCCCACCCCGATTGCGGGTGCATCTGCGATTATGCGTCTTCCGTGAGTGATTAATTCTCCTGACAGCTCAGGTTAATTTATTACTTACGGAGAAAATTTATGTTTATGGTATTCAGGCGACTGCTGGTCTGCCTGCTTTGGCTATGGCTGCCCGTCAGCCAGGCCGCCGATAGCGGCTGGCTGCGCGTCGCCGACAATCAACACGCCAGCGTGCGCCTGCGGGCGCAAAGCGGAAGCAATGGCGACACCCGCCTGCTTTTAGACGTAGCGCTGGGAAAGGGCTGGAAAACCTACTGGCGTTCGCCGGGCGAAGGCGGCATCGCGCCAGCTATCGCCTGGCACACGCCGCTGGAGGTTAACTGGCGCTGGCCGACGCCGCAGCGCTTCGACGTCGCGGGTATTTCCACTCAGGGGTATCACGGCGACGTCAGCTTCCCGATGACCCTGCGCGGGAAAATACCGCCGACGCTTAGCGGCGTCCTGACGCTCTCTACCTGCAGCAATGTCTGCATTCTCACTGACTACCCCTTTTCGCTGGATATGACGGCTCCGGCGGGGGAGCAATTTAATTACGATTTCACCCGCGCGATGGGCACGCTGCCGCTGCGCGACGGTCTCACCTCGGCGCTTAGCGCCAGCTACGTCAGCGGAAAGCTGACGGTAACTGCCCGCCGCGATGCCGGCTGGCAGCAGCCAGCGCTGTTTATCGACAGCATGGAGGATGTCGATTTCGGCAAGCCGAGCTTTACCAGCCGCGGCGATACGTTGACCGCCACCGTACCGGTCACCGATAGTTGGGGCGAGGCGGCGCCGGATCTGAGCGGCAAAACGCTGTCGCTGGTGCTGGCCGATAGCGGCCAGGCGCAGGAAAGCCAAATCGCCGTCGCCGCCGGCAGCGCCGCGGCAGGAGTGGCATTAGGCTGGGTGCTGCTGATGGCGCTGGCCGGCGGGCTTATTCTCAACGTCATGCCGTGCGTGCTGCCGG
Organism: Klebsiella sp. w6; assembly: GCF_033100215.1. Taxonomy (NCBI): domain Bacteria; kingdom Pseudomonadati; phylum Pseudomonadota; class Gammaproteobacteria; order Enterobacterales; family Enterobacteriaceae; genus Klebsiella; species Klebsiella sp. w6. The sequence goes on along the minus strand of NZ_CP136907.1, from coordinate 781,016 downwards.
TACTGGCGATGAAGCTCGGCTCGCTGGTGCAAACCGAACGTCGCGAACGCGGCGCGGTGCGGCGGCAGTTCCTCGCCTCGGTATGCGGGATCGTCGTCTCCTTCCTGGCGCTGGCGCTGATGATGACCGCGCTACGCTTAGGTAATCAGGCGCTCGGCTGGGGGATCCAGTTCCAGAACCCGTGGTTTATCGGCGCGATGGCACTGGTGATTGTGCTGTTCAGCGCCAGTTTATTGGGACTATTCGAAATCCGTCTCTCCTCCAGCGCCAGTACCTTCCTCGCCACCCGCGGCGGCAACGGCTTGATGGGCCATTTTTGGCAGGGCGCCTTCGCCACCCTGCTGGCGACGCCCTGTACCGCGCCGTTCCTCGGTACCGCCGTGTCGGTGGCGCTGGTGGCGCCGTTGCCGCTGCTGTGGGGGATTTTCTTCGCCATGGGGATCGGCATGAGCCTGCCGTGGCTGCTTATTGTCGCCTGGCCGGGGCTGGCGCAACGACTTCCACGTCCAGGCCGCTGGATGAATCATCTGCGCGTGGTGTTGGGGCTAATGATGCTTGGTTCAGCACTATGGCTGGTTAGCCTGCTGACGATCCACATCGGCCGCACGCCGGTGCTTACCCTGCTGGTGATTCTGGCCATCGGCCTGCTATTGGCCACCGCCTGGCGCTACCGCTGGCGTACGGCGCTGCGCGCGGGCGCTCTGGCCATCGTGGTGGCGGGCGCCGTCGCCTTTGTCGTCCAACAGGACGGCCAGGGCCCGCGCCGCGACCGGGTTAACTGGCAGCCGCTCAGCGAGCAGGCTATCGCTAACGGCCTTGCGGAGCATAAACGGGTATTTATTGATGTCACCGCCGACTGGTGCGTGACCTGTAAAGCCAATAAATACAACGTGCTGCTGCGCGACGACATCCAGCAGGCGCTATCAGCGCCAGACGTGGTCGCCTTACGCGGCGACTGGAGCCGACCCTCCGCCGACATTAGTCAGTTTTTAACCGCACGCGGCAACGCCGCGGTGCCGTTTAACCAGATTTACGGACCGGGATTGCCGCAGGGAGAGATCCTGCCTGCGCTGTTAGACCGCGAACAACTTCTCGCCACCCTGTCCGCCGCTAAAGGAAAATAACATGAGAGCTATCACCGCCTTATTACTGCTGTGCGTATCGGCCTTCAGCTTCGCCGCGCCGGCGGAAAAACCGCAATCGAACGGTAATGACCAGTTAGCCCAGCTGCTGTTTAACGATCCGAACAGCCCGCGCACCGGCGCGAAAGAGCCAAAACTCACAATCGTCTCGTTTACCGATTACAACTGTCCTTACTGCAAACAGTTTGATCCGCTGCTGGAAAAAATCGTCCACGATAATCCGGATATTCAGCTCATCGTTAAGCTGCTGCCGTTTAAAGGGCAGAGTTCGGTGAATGCCGCTAAAGCCGCGCTCTCCACCTGGCGTCAGCAGCCCGATAAATTCTGGGCGCTGCATCAGCGGCTGATGGCAAAAAAAGGCTATCACGATGACGCCAGTATCGCCGCCGCGCAGAAGAAAACCGCCACCGATAGCGTGAATATTGATGACAAGACCATGGATTCGCTGAAGATGAACCTGATTTTGTCGCAGGTGCTGAATATTCAGGGCACCCCGGCGACCATCATCGGCGATCAGATGGTGGCCGGCGCGATCCCTGCTGAAGACCTGGAGGGGCTGGTGAAAGAACAGCTGGGGAAAGCCCGTGGCCAGTAAAATCAGGCGCTGGCTGCGCGAGCTGGCGGTGTGGCTGCTGATTGGCGCGGCGGTGAGCCTGGCGGTGGATTATTTTCGCCAGCCCGCGCTGCCGCAAAACGTCAGCGCCACATCGCTGCAGACACTCGACGGCAGGACGCTGGATCTGAACGCCATGAGCCAGCAAAAGCCGCTGCTGCTGTACGTCTGGGCGACCTGGTGCGGAGTCTGTCGCTATACCACGCCGTCGGTGGCATCGCTTGCCGCCGACGGCGGCAATGTGCTGACGGTAGCCCTGCGTTCCGGCGATAACGCCGCGCTGGAGAAGTGGCTGACCAGGAAGAAAATGACGCTGCCGACGGTGAATGACCCGAGCGGCCAACTGGCGCGGCAGTGGGATATCCAGGTAACGCCAACGCTGGTGGTCATTTCTCAAGGCGAGGTGAAGTCGGTTACCACCGGCTGGACCAGCGGTTGGGGAATGCGCCTGAGGCTGTGGCTGGCCTCCTGGTAGACCGTCGGTTTCCCCGGCTCGCGCTGCGCTTAGCCGGGCTACGGGTAGGCATCGTTGGGTAGCCCGGATAAGGCGTAGCCGCATGCGGGAAGGTTACCCGGCTCGCGCTGCGCTCAGCCGGGCTACGGGTACGCATCGTTGGGTAGCCCGGATAAGGCGTAGCCGCCATCCGGGAAGGTTACCCTGTAGGCCCGGCAAGCGCAGCGCCGCCGGGCAATAGACATCTATGGGTTATTTACCGCCCGCCAGTTCAAGAAAACTGCCCGTCACATACGACGCTTTGTCGCTCAGCAGCCAGGCAATGGCCTGAGCGACCTCTTCCGGCTGGCCGCCGCGCTGCATCGGTAGCGAATTTTTTACCCGGTCCACGCGTCCCGGTTCGCCGCCGGAAGCATGCATCTCGGTATAAATCAGCCCCGGACGCACGCCGTTTACCCGGATCCCCTGCGCCGCCACCTCCAGCGCCAGCCCGGTGGTCAGGGTATCTACCGCCCCTTTTGAGGCGGCATAGTCAACGTACTCGCCCGGCGCGCCAAGGCGCGAGGCCGCCGACGACACGTTAACTATCGCCCCGCCCTTGCCGCCATGCCGATGCGCCATGCGCTTTACCGCCTCACGACAACAGAGGAAGTAGCCGGTGACGTTGGTGGCCAGCACGCGGTTAATACGCTCGGCGCTCAGGCTCTCCACCGTACATTGGGTAAACAGGATCCCGGCATTGTTGACCAATGCCGTCAACGGTTCGCCCATGCGGTCAACCGCCTCAAACATCGCCATCACCTGCGCTTCATCGCTGATATCCGCCCGCAGCGCCGTGGCTTTGCCGCCAGATTCAACAATGGTATTGACCACTTCGGTGGCGGCGTTAATGTTGTGATGATAATTAACCGCGACGGTATACCCTTCCTGCGCCAGCAGCAGCGCCGTCGCCCGGCCTATGCCGCGGCTCGCGCCGCTAATCAGAGCTATCGCCATACCTTCCCTCCAAAAAATAAAGGCGCCGCAGCGCCTTTAAAAGTTTAGCTAATTCACCACTTACTGGTATTCGCTCATCGGCACGCAGGAGCAGAACAGGTTGCGGTCGCCGTAGACATCATCCAGACGTTTCACCGTCGGCCAGTACTTGTTGTGCAACCCAGCCGGGAATACCGCCAGCTCGCGGCTGTACGGATGGTTCCACTCGCTCACCAGCTCACCCTGGGTGTGCGGCGCGTTCACCAGCGGGTTGTCTTCCAGCGGCCATTCACCGGCTTTGACGCGGTCGATTTCCGCGCGGATCGCCAGCATGGCGTCAATAAAGCGGTCCAGCTCTACCTTGCTTTCCGATTCTGTCGGCTCAACCATCAGCGTCCCGGCAACCGGGAAGGACATGGTCGGCGCATGGAAACCAAAGTCGATCAGGCGTTTAGCAATATCCAGCTCGCTAATGCCGGTCTCTTCTTTCAGCGGACGAATATCGAGAATACATTCGTGCGCCACGCGACCATCGCGGCCGGTATAGAGCACCGGGTAAGCCTCTTTCAGCCGGGTAGCGATATAGTTGGCGTTAAGGATCGCGTTCTGGCTCGCCTGCTTCAGGCCTTCCGCGCCCATCATGCGGATATACATCCAGCTGATCGGCAGAATGGAAGCGCTGCCGAACGGCGCGGCGGAAACCGCGCCCTGACGGGTCAGCATACCTTCAATCTGTACCACGCTGTGGCCCGGTACAAACGGCGCCAGGTGCGCTTTCACACCGATAGGGCCCATACCCGGACCGCCGCCGCCGTGCGGAATGCAGAAGGTTTTATGCAGGTTGAGGTGCGAAACGTCAGCGCCGATAAAGCCCGGAGAAGTGATCCCGACCTGGGCGTTCATGTTGGCGCCATCGAGATAAACCTGGCCGCCGAACTGGTGCACGATCTCGCACACTTCACGGATGGTCTCTTCATACACGCCGTGGGTTGACGGATAGGTGACCATGATGCAGGAGAGATTCGCCCCTGCCTGCTCTGCTTTTTCACGCAGGTCGGCAAGATCGATGTTGCCGTTTTTGTCGCAGGCAACGACCACGACCTGCATACCCGCCATCTGCGCGGAAGCCGGGTTGGTGCCGTGCGCGGAGCTTGGGATCAGGCAGATATCGCGATGGCCTTCGTTGCGGCTTTCGTGATAGTGGCGAATCGCCAGCAGGCCAGCATACTCGCCCTGCGCGCCGGAGTTCGGCTGCATACAGACGGCGTCATAGCCGGTCAGTTTCACCAGCCAGTCAGAAAGCTGGGCGATCATCTGATGATAACCTTCCGCCTGCTCGACCGGACAGAACGGGTGCAGCTCGGCAAATTCCGGCCAGGTGATCGGGATCATCTCCGCCGCGGCGTTCAGTTTCATGGTGCAGGAGCCCAGCGGGATCATCGCCTGGTTCAGCGCCAGATCTTTACGCTCCAGCGCATGCATGTAGCGCATCATCTCGGTTTCGCTATGGTAGCGGTTAAACACCGGATGGGTGAGGATCGCATCGTCGCGCAGCATCGCCGCCGGGATCGAACGGCTATCCAGCGCCACGTCTTTATCCAGGGTATCGATATCCAGACCGTGATCGTCGCCGACGATGGCGCGGAACAGGTTCAGCACATCTTCGCGGGTGGTCGCTTCATCGAGCGTAATGCCAACCGCGCCGTGAATATCGCTACGCAGGTTAATCTGCAGCGCTTCGGCACGCGCCAGCACCGCAGCTTTATCCGCCACTTCGACGCACAGGGTATCGAAGTAGTGCGCATGACGCAGCTTCAGCCCTTTCTTCTGCAGGCCGTCGGCCAGAATATCGGTCAGGCGATGAATGCGGCCAGCGATACGTTTCAGGCCCGCCGGGCCGTGGAATACCGCGTAGAGGCTGGCGATGTTGGCCAGCAGAACCTGCGAGGTACAAATGTTGGAGTTCGCTTTCTCGCGGCGGATATGCTGCTCGCGAGTCTGCATCGCCATGCGCAGCGCGGTATTACCCGCCGCATCTTTCGATACGCCGATAATCCGGCCCGGCATGGAGCGTTTGAATTCATCTTTCGCCGCGAAGAAGGCCGCGTGCGGGCCGCCATAGCCCATCGGCACGCCGAAACGTTGGGCGGAACCGAAGACAATATCCGCGCCCTGCTTGCCCGGCGCCGTCAGCAGCACCAGCGCCATAAAGTCGGCGGCGATGCTGACAATCACTTTGCGCGCTTTCAGCTCGGCGATCAGTTTGCTGTAATCGTGGATTTCACCGGTGGTGCCCACCTGCTGCAGCAGCACGCCAAAGACATCCTGGTGATCGAGCACTTTGTCGGCGTCATCGACGATCACGTCGAAGCCGAAAGTTTCCGCACGGGTGCGCACCACGTCCAGGGTTTGCGGATGGACATCGGCGGCAACGAAGAAACGGTTGGCGTTCTTCAGTTTACTGACGCGTTTGGCCATCGCCATCGCTTCGGCGGCGGCGGTGGCTTCATCGAGCAGCGAAGCGGAAGCGATATCCAGCCCGGTCAGATCCAGCGTGACCTGCTGGAAGTTGAGCAGCGATTCCAGACGGCCCTGGGAGACTTCCGGCTGGTAAGGGGTATAGGCGGTATACCAGCCCGGGTTTTCCAGCATGTTGCGCTGAATGACCGGCGGCAGCTGCACGGCGGTGTAGCCCATGCCGATGTAAGACTTGAAGCGCTTGTTGCGACCGGCAATCGCCTTCAGCTCCGCCAGCGCGGCGAATTCGGTAGTCGCGTCGCCCACCTGCGGTGGGGTCGCCAGCTGGATATCCTGCGGCACAATCTGGCCAATCAGGGCGTTAAGCGAATCCGCGCCGACGGTCTTCAGCATCTCTTGCTGCTGCTGAGCGTCCGGGCCAATGTGACGTTCAATAAAGGCGTCGCGGTTTTCAAGCTGACTTAAAGTCTGAGTCATGAGCGATGGTTCCTGAAACGTGCGGTGAATCGTGATTGTCTGACTGGTTTGCCCGGCAAGCGCTGATGCTTACCGGGCCAGAATACGCAAAATCATTCGCGTTGCAGGAAGGCGGCGACACAGCGACTCCCCGGGAGCTTACAAAAGTAAGTGACCGGGGGAAGCCAGGAAGCCAACACCCCTGCAGCATGAAGGATGAAGCGTATTTATTCGTCTTCCAGTAAAGCTTCATACGCGGCGGCATCCAGTAGCGCGGCAACCTGCGCTTCGTCGCTGGCTTTAATTTTGAAGATCCAGCCATCGGTATACGGGTCGCTGTTGACCAGTTCCGGAGAGTCGTTTAACTCTTCGTTGACGGCAACGATTTCACCGCTAATCGGCGCGTAGATATCAGAAGCCGCTTTCACGGATTCAGCAACGGCGCAATCGGCGCCCGCTTCAACGGTGGCGCCCACTTCCGGCAGATCAACGAAAACCATATCGCCAAGCAGCTCCTGCGCGTGCTCGGTGATCCCGACGGTATAGGTGCCGTCTGCTTCTTTACGCAGCCATTCGTGTTCTTTACTGTATTTCAGTTCTGCTGGTACGTTGCTCATCAATTCATCTCCAAAAAAGGGAAATCACACAATGGCTTTGCCATTGCGTACAAAACCAGGTTTAGTCACTTTTACCGGCATTTCACGGTTACGAATTTGCACCACCGCGGTGTCGCCAATCCCGGCCGGCACGCGCGCCAGCGCGATGCTGTAGCCCAGGGTCGGCGAGAAGGTGCCGCTGGTGATAATGCCTTCTTTTTGATTACCGTCGCTATCGGTAAAACGGACCGGCAGGCCGCCGCGCAGGACGCCTTTCTCGGTCATCACCAGGCCGACCAGCTGCTCGGTGCCTTTTTCGCGCTGCATCTCCAGCGCTTCGCGACCGATAAAGTTACGATCGGCGGGCTCCCAGGCGATAGTCCAGCCCATGTTCGCCGCCAGCGGGGAGACGCCTTCGTCCATCTCCTGGCCATACAGGTTCATCCCGGCCTCCAGGCGTAGGGTGTCACGCGCGCCGAGACCGCACGGCTTAACGCCGGCATCCAGCAGACCGCGCCAGAAATCAGCGGCCTGCTCGTTCGGCATCGCAATTTCATAGCCCGCTTCGCCGGTATAACCGGTGGTGGCGATAAACAGGTCGCCGGACTGCACGCCAAAGAACGGCTTCATGCCTTCCACGGCCTGACGCTGCGCATCAGTAAACAGCGTTGCCGCCTTCGCTTTCGCCTGGGGGCCCTGCACCGCGATCAGCGACAGATCGTCGCGAACGGTAATTTCAAGGCCGTAAGGTTCAGCTTGTTCGGAGATCCAGGCGAGGTCTTTTTCGCGGGTGGCGGAGTTAACAACGAGGCGGAAATAATCTTCAGAAAGGAAATAGACAATCAGGTCATCGATGACGCCAGCGGAGGCGGTAAGCATTCCCGTGTAGAGCGCTTTGCCTGGGGTGGTCAGCTTCGCCACATCGTTGGCCAGCAAATAGCGCAAGAACTCGCGGATCCGGCTGCCGTGGAAATCGACGATGGTCATATGCGACACATCGAACATCCCTGCATCGCCGCGCACCGCATGGTGCTCATCAATCTGGGATCCGTAATGCAGCGGCATCATCCAGCCATGGAAATCCACCATGCGAGCGCCGCATAGCGTGTGTTGTTCATACAACGGAGTCTGTTGAGCCATCTTTTCCTCATCGAATAAAACGGAACCAGCCACGAGATTGTCGGCGATTTTGCGCCACGAAATTCGGCGACGGCACCGCTGACGGACGCCGACGCAAACGTTCTCTTTTGCCTGAACTTACCACCGAACCCGGCGCTAAACCATAAGCTCATTCAGGGCATCACATTAGCTTATGACTAAAATCCGCCGAAAAGCCTACAGAGTTATTGACTGGAAAAAAGCGATTTATGCCACATAAAATTAACATCAAGCTTTCATCGATAAGGTAATGATGGTGTTTTATGCGATTTTACGGGCCTAATTTCTTTAACAAAAAAAAGAGCGCATTAATAAAACTAATGCGAAAAAAGAGGTGAAATTAGAATATTTCAAATGAGGGAGAAAACCCGGCACGCAGGCCGGGTAAAAGAAGTGTGACGGGGTTAACGTAACCAGGCGGGGAGATCGTTGAGGCCCATCGCCTGACGAATCAGCTGCGGTTTTACGCCAGGCAGCGAATCGGCCAGTTTGAGTCCCATGTCGCGGAGGAATTTCTTCGCCGGATGGCTGCCGGAGAACATTTCGCGGAATCCCTGCATACCCGCCAGCATCAGCGCGGCGCTGTGTTTGCGGCTGCGCTCATAGCGGCGCAGGTACAAATGCTGGCCGATATCTTTCCCCTGCGCATGCAGGCGCCTCAACTCGTCGATAAGCTCGGCGGCGTCCATAAAGCCAAGGTTCCCCCCCTGCCCGGCCAGCGGGTGGATGGTATGCGCGGCATCGCCGACCAGCGCCAGGCGGTGGGCGGCGAACTGACGGGCATAGCGGCCGGTCAGCGGGAAGACTTCACGTTCGCTTGCCAGCTGGCAGAGGCCGAGGCAATTATCGAAGGCGATATTCAGCGCCTGGTTGAAGGTGGCTTCATCAGCCTCCTGCATCCGCTTCGCTTCCGCTGGCGATAGCGACCAGACGATCGAGCACAGGTGCGGATCGCTGAGCGGCAGGAAGGCCAGAATACCCTCGCCATGGAACGCCTGGCGTGCCACCGCCTGATGCGGCTCAGCGGTGCGAATCGTCGCCACCAGCGCATGATGGTGGTAATCCCAGAAGGTCAGCGGAATATCGGCCTTATTACGCAGCCATGAATTCGCGCCATCAGCGCCCACCACCAACCTCGCGGTCAACATGCTGCCGTCCTGCAGGCTGAGAAAGGCTTCGTTTTCACCCCACGCCACCTGCTGTAGTTCCGCAGGCGCCAGCAGGGTGACGTCAGCGCAGCGCTGCGCTTTTTGCCACAATGCGTGATGCACCACGGCATTTTCAATAATATGGCCCAGATGGCTAAAGCCCATGCTCTGGTCATCGAAGCTAATGCGGCCGAAGCTGTCTTTGTCCCACACTTCCATACCGTGATAGCAGCTGGCGCGCTGGGCGACGATCTCGCGCCAGACATCCAGCTTAGTCAGCAACTTTTCGCTGGCGGCATTGATCGCCGAAACGCGCAGCGCCGGCGGCGCATCGGCGGCCAGAGGCTGCGGCGCTGCTTTCTCCAGCACCGCGACGCGCAGGCCGCTGCCCTGTAAACCGCAGGCTACCGCCAGTCCCACCATTCCACCGCCAACAATGGCAACATCAACACTTTGCACGTTTTACTCCTTAACGGGGAACCCAACCGAGGGTACGCTGCGCCAGCGCATCGCGCGCCGGGGTAAATAAGTCCATGGCCATCAGACCGACGTTGCGCCCCGCCACCAGCGGCGCCCAACGGTTGGCAAACAGATGCACCAGCCCATCGGTGACACCGATAGTGGCGGCTTTATCACCTGCCCGCCGTGCCTGGTAGCGGCACAGCAGGGAATAATCGCCCACATCGTCGCGGGCCACATGCGCATCGGCAAGCATCTCCGCCAGGCTCATCACGTCGCGCAGGCCGAGGTTAAAGCCCTGCCCGGCGATCGGATGCAGCGTCTGCGCCGCATTACCGACCAGCGCCAGGCGATGCGACACCGCACGGGTGGCGGTGGTTAAGGCTAACGGATAGACGCTGCGCTTACCGGCATGGGTAATACGCCCCAGCCGCCAGCCGAATGCCTGCTGTAACGCCTGACAAAAACGTTCGTCAGACCAGCTCTGTACCTCGTCGCGCCGCGACTGCGGATGGCACCACACCAGCGAACAGCGCCCTTGCGACATCGGCAGCATCGCCAGCGGACCATGCTCGGTAAAGCGCTCGAAGGCGCGGCCTTCGTGCGGCAACGCAGTGCTAACGTTAGCAATGATCGCTATCTGCTCATACGGCTGCTGCTGCCAGCTGATGCCGCAGTGAGCGCCCAGCGACGAACGGGAACCGTCCGCCGCCACCAGCAGCTTACCGTTGATGATTTCGCCGCCCTCAAGCGTAAGGCTGACGCTCTCCTCGCGGCGGCTGACCGCTTCCACTTTCGCCGGACAGTGCAGGGTGACGCCCGGCGCCTCGCGCAGCAGACTAAACAGCCGCTGGCCGACATCGTGGAGTTCAACCACCTGCCCCAGCGCCGACAAGCCGTAATCGGCCGCCGCCAGGTTCACAAAACCAGCGTGACCACGGTCGCTGACATGGACCCGCTGGATGGGCGTCGCTCGTTTAGCCAGGGTCTGCCAGATACCAATGCGCGCCAGCTGCTGGCAGGTACCGGCCGCCAGGGCAATTGCCCGATCGTCAAAACCGGGATGGCGTGACGAATGCGGATCCTGCGCCTCAATCAGATGGACCGGCAGGGCGCCGCCGGTCAAACGGGAGATGGCCAGCGCGAGCGTCGCCCCGGTCATCCCGCCGCCGACGATCAGCACGCTCATGACTGGCGCGCCGCCGCCATCAGCGCCTCGATCTCATCCGCCTTCTTCACCACGCTGGCGGTGAGATTTTCGTTGCCGTCTTCGGTAATGACGATGTCATCTTCAATACGAATGCCGATGCCGCGATATTGGGCCGGTACGTCGGCATCGGTGGCGATATACAGCCCCGGCTCGACGGTCAGCACCATTCCCGGTTCCAGTACCCGCGAACGGTCGGTGTCGTAATTACCGACATCGTGCACATCCAGACCCAACCAGTGGCTCAGGCCATGCATAAAGTACGGGCGGTGGGCGTTGTTGGCGATGAGCTCGTCAATCTCGCCTTTCAGGATCCCCAGCCGCACCAGGCCGGTAATCATAATGCGCACCACTTCCTGATTAACTTCATAAATGGAGGTGCCCGGACGATAAAGCTCCAGCGCGGTTTCCAGCGACTCCAGCACGATGTCGTAGATTTCACGCTGCGGTTTGCTGAATTTACCGTTAACCGGGAAGGTGCGGGTGATATCGCCCGCATAGCCGCGGTATTCGCAGCCGGCGTCAATCAGCACTAAATCGCCATCGCGCAGCTCGGATTCGTTTTCGGTGTAGTGCAGAATGCAGCCGTTTTCGCCGCCGCCAACGATGGTGTTATAGGACGGGAAACGCGCGCCGTGGCGGTTGAATTCATGGAGAATTTCGCCTTCCAGCTGATACTCGAACATGCCAGGGCGACATTTTTCCATCGCCCGGGTATGGGCAAGGGCGGAAATTTCGCCGGCGCGGCGCATCACTGCCAGCTCTTCCGCAGATTTAAACAGGCGCATCTCATGCACGATGGGCCGCCAGTCGATGACCGAGTTCGGCGCCTGCAGATTCTGGCGAGAGCCTTTGCGCAGTTTTTCGAGGGCGTTAAACACAATCTCATCGGCATAGGCATATTCACCCTGGGCGAAGTAGATAGCATCCAGGCCGTTGAGCAGCTGATACAGCTGCTGGTTGATTTCGCTAAACGCCAGCGCACGATCCACACCGAGCTTCGCCGGCGCGGCATCCTGGCCCAGACGGCGACCGAACCAGATCTCAGCGGTCAGATCGCGAACCCGGTTAAACAGCACGCTATGGTTGTGCGTTTCATCGCTTTTGATCAACACCAGCAGCGCTTCCGGTTCGTTGAAGCCGGTGAAGTACCAAAAATCGCTGTTCTGCCGGTAGGGATATTCCGAATCTGCGCTACGCACCGCTTCCGGTGCGGCGAAAATCAGCGCCGCGCTGCCTGGCTGCATCTGCGCCAGCAGCGCCTGGCGACGCGAGAGAAATTCCTGCTGAGTCATGACGCCCCCTGAACGAATTTTAGTTAGTGTAATGTCGGTTTGCGGACTTCCGGTGCGGTTGGCTGCTGACGAGAAAAAGTGTCGTGGCACAGCAGTGCGGCAACGCGGACATACTCGATAATCTCCTCCAGAGACATCTCCAGCTCTTCCTGATCTTCGTCTTCATCGTAGCCCAGCTGGGCAATATTACGCAGATCGTCAATCGCTTCCCCGGTCTCGTCTTTCACTTTATCCAGCTTCGGTTGGGTGACGCCAAGGCCGAGCAGGAAATGGTTGACCCAACCGGCGAGAGCGTCGGCGCGGTCGAAGACGCTTACCGCATCGCCTTCCGGTAGATACAGTTGAAAGAGGAAACCGTCGTCATCCAGTGAATCGCTGATGGCGGAATGCATGTTACGCAGCGCCTGGGCCAGTTCATGACCAAAGGCGAGCCCTTCGTTGGTCAGGTCGTGCACCATCGGCAGCCAGCTGCTGTCCGTGTTGCCGCCGCACAGCAATCCGCTGATCAAACCGTGCATTTCGGCTGGGGTGAGGCCGACCCCTTGTTGGTTCAGTAACTGGTCTACATCGTTGTAACCAGGCATTTCGTTCTGTATAGACATGCGCATTCGTCATCGTTGGGAGGAATATTCATGATATGCTACCACTTTGGACCCTGGTGAACCAGAAAAGGGCTTGTATCCCTGCACCAGGGTAGCTATAGTGTCGCCCCTTCGCAGACCCAGGCTCGGATGTGAAGGCAGCGCAGTCAATCAGCAGGAAGGTGGCATGTCTGCACAACCCGTAGATCTCCAAATTTTCGGCCGTTCACTGCGAGTGAATTGCCCGCCTGAACAAAGGGATGCCCTGAATCAGGCAGCTGAAGACCTTAATCAGCGGTTGCAAGATTTAAAAGAACGCACTAGAGTCACAAATACTGAGCAGCTGGTCTTCATCGCCGCGTTGAACATCAGCTATGAGTTGACTCAGGAAAAAGCGAAGACCCGCGACTACGCTTCGAGCATGGAGCAGCGCATTCGGATGCTTCAGCAGACCATTGAACAGGCATTGCTTGAGCAAGGTCGCATAAGCGAAAGACCAGGGTCAAAGTTTGAATAACACTTTGCAGTTAACTGTGTTAGAGTAATTCCAGAACAAAATTTCTCTGAGATGTTTGCAAGCGGGCCAGTCCCCTGAGCCGATATTTCATACCACAAGAATGTGGCGCTCCACGGTTGGTGAGCATGCTCGGTTCGTCCGAGAAGCCTTAAAACTGTGACGACACATTCACCTTGAACCAAGGGTTCAAGGGTTACAGCCTGCGGCGGCATCTCGGAGATTCCCTTCTTTAGTTCGCATTATCCCAACGCTCTAGTTTTCGGCTGCTGCCGCCCTGTATTACACTTCCTCGTACTGTTTCGCTTGCTCGTAATGAGACCTGTATGACCCTACAGCCTGATATCCCGCTCTCCAGACAGCATATTCGCCAGCAGATCCGCGAGCGTCGCCGCGCGCTCAGCCCGGAGCAACAGCGCCTGTTTGCCCAACAGGCCGCCGAGCGGATGATGGCCTGGCCGCCGGTCGTACTCGCTCATACCGTGGCGCTGTTCCTCTCCTTTGACGGCGAGCTGGACACCCAGCCGCTAATTGACCAGCTCTGGCGCGCCGGCAAACGGGTGTATCTCCCGGTGCTGCATCCGTTTAGCCCCGGAAACCTGTTGTTTTTACACTACCATCCACAGAGCCAACTGATAGTGAATCGCCTGAAAATCCGCGAACCGAAGCTCGATGTGCGGGACGTGCTGCCGCTCGCTGAACTCGATGTGCTGGTGACCCCGCTAGTGGCCTTCGATGTCAGTGGCCAACGGCTGGGAATGGGCGGCGGTTTTTACGACCGGACGCTGCAAAACTGGCAGCAGTATCGCCTGCAGCCGGTAGGCTACGCGCACGACTGCCAGCAGGTGGATAGCCTGCCAAGCGAAGAGTGGGATATCCCGTTACCAGCGGTGATCACCCCGGGAAAAACCTGGAGTTGGTAGGTACTCGAGGACGAGAATTTCAGCCTGGAAAGTATTAACAAAAAAACGGGCAGGTACGCGACCTGCCCGAGAGGCAAAAATGATTAAAACAGCAGACGGGCGCGGATAGTCCCCGGGATCGCTTTCATTGCCTGCAGCGCCTGCTGGGCAACATCTTCTTCCGCTTCAATATCAATAACCACGTAGCCCATCTGCGGCGACGTTTGCAGATACTGCGCGGCAATGTTGATGCTCTGCGCGGCGAAGATCTGGTTGATGGCGGTCAGGACGCCCGGCCGGTTCTCATGGATATGCAGCAGACGGCGGCCGCCATGCAGCGGCAGAGAAACTTCCGGGAAGTTAACTGCCGACAGAGTTGACCCGTTGTCAGAGTACTTCGCCAGCTTGCCAGCCACTTCCAGACCGATGTTCTCCTGCGCTTCCTGGGTTGAACCGCCGATATGCGGGGTCAGGATCACGTTATCAAACTCGCACAGTGGCGAAGTGAAGGGGTCGCTGTTGGTGGCGGGTTCTGTCGGGAAGACGTCGATAGCCGCCCCGGCCAGATGCTTACTCGCCAGCGCATCGCATAGCGCCGGAATATCCACCACGGTACCGCGGGAGGCGTTGATCAGCAGCGCGCCCGGTTTCATCAGCGCCAGCTCTTCCGCACCCATCATATTTTTGGTGGAGGCGTTTTCCGGCACGTGCAGGCTGACCACATCGCTCATGTTCAGCAGGTCGGAGAGATGCTGAACCTGGGTGGCGTTGCCGAGCGGCAGTTTATTTTCAATATCATAGAAGAAGACATGCATCCCCAGCGATTCCGCCAGAATGCCGAGCTGGGTACCGATATGGCCGTAACCGATAATCCCCAGTTTCTTGCCGCGCGCTTCAAAGCTGCCGACTGCCAGCTTATTCCATACGCCGCGATGCGCCTTGGCGTTGGCTTCCGGCACGCCGCGCAGCAGCAGCAGCAGCTCACCGATGACCAGCTCGGCCACCGAACGGGTATTCGAGAATGGCGCGTTAAACACCGGAATACCGCGCTTCGCGGCGGCGTTCAGATCGACCTGGTTGGTACCGATGCAGAAGCAACCCACGGCAACCAGTTTTTCCGCCGCGGCGAAAATCTCTTCAGTCAGATGGGTACGGGAACGCAGGCCGATGAAATGGGCATCACGGATCGACGCTTTCAGCTGTTCGGAGTCCAGCGCGCCTTTATGAAATTCAATGTTGGTGTAACCTGCTGCGCGAAGGCTATCGATTGCCTTTTGATGCACACCTTCAACCAGCAGAAATTTAATCTTGTCTTTTTCCAGTGATACCTTAGCCATTTCCCCGTCCTGTTTTGTCTTAACTGATGTCGTGCTGAACGAAAGTTCGTCTCAGCAACATATCAAAAAAAACTATCGCGGCAATATGAACGTTTGCGTCGCCGTCCTGAAGAAATGTCATCCAGAGGGAAATGACAGGACAAAACACCAGAAAGAAGATTAATGGTAGCGTGTTAATCAGAATGGTTGCATAAATGTGACAGAAGTCACCAAATTGCACCAGGTGAAAAAATATTTGCGAGGGAGCCGACTGGCTCCCTGCGGACAGACTATTTTACGATGGTTTTCACGCCATCGGCCGTACCGATCAGTGCCACGTCGGCCCCGCGGTTGGCGAACAGCCCTACGGTCACGACGCCAGGGATGCCGTTGATGGCATTCTCCAGCGCGACAGCATCAAGAATTTCCAGGCCATGCACGTCCAGGATGACGTTGCCGTTATCGGTCACCACGCCCTGACGGTACTCCGGACGACCGCCCAGCTTGACCAGTTGACGCGCGACGGCGCTGCGCGCCATCGGAATGACTTCAACCGGCAGCGGGAATGCGCCGAGAATATCAACCTGCTTGGAGGCATCGGCGATGCAGATAAATTTATCGGCGACCGAAGCGATGATCTTCTCACGGGTCAGCGCCGCGCCGCCGCCTTTGATCATTTGCATATGGCCGTTGATCTCATCCGCGCCATCAACATAGATCCCCAGGCGATCGACGCTGTTGAGATCGAAGACGGGGATCCCGAGGCTTTTGAGCTTTTCGGTAGAGGCATCGGAGCTGGAGACCGCGCCTTCAATCTGCCCCTTCATCGTGCCCAGCGCGTCAATAAAATGGGCCGCCGTCGAGCCGGTGCCTACGCCGACAATGGTCCCTGGCTGTACGTATTGCAGCGCCGCCCAACCTACTGCTTTTTTCAGTTCATCCTGCGTCATAATTATGGTCCGAGATGTGAATGCCTGTGGCGCATTATAGAACATCGACAGTGGAAATGTCCCTGCGATGCAGATCACACAACTGAGCAGACCAATTTCGTCTGTATCAAATAAAAATTTATGTCATAGTGCGAGATAACGATTAGTTATGGGGGCACGCCAGAATAATGAAACGACCGGACTACAGGACACTACAAGCGCTGGATGCGGTGATTAGGGAACGAGGATTTGAGCGCGCCGCGCAGAAGCTATGTATTACCCAGTCCGCCGTCTCACAGCGTATTAAGCAGCTGGAAAATATGTTCGGTCAGCCGCTGCTGGTGCGCACCGTGCCGCCACGCCCCACCGAGCAGGGGCAAAAGCTGCTGGCCCTGTTACGCCAGGTTGAACTGCTGGAAGAAGAGTGGCTGGGCGACGAGCAGACCGGCTCCACGCCGCTGCTGCTGTCGCTGGCGGTGAACGCCGACAGTCTGGCTACCTGGCTGCTGCCGGCGCTGGCCAATGTTCTGTCAGACTCCCCTATTCGTCTTAACCTGCAGGTGGAAGATGAAACCCGCACCCAGGAGCGCTTGCGCCGTGGGGAAGTGGTGGGCGCAGTGAGTATCCAGCCGCAGGCGCTGCCAAGCTGTCTGGTGGATCAGCTCGGCGCGCTCGATTACCTGTTTGTCGCCTCAAAAGAGTTTGCGCAACGCTATTTCCCGAACGGCGTGACGCGTTCTGCGCTGCTGAAAGCGCCGGTCGTCGCCTTTGATCATCTGGACGATATGCATCAGGCGTTCCTGCAGCAAAACTTCGACCTGCCGCCGGGTAGCGTCCCCTGCCACATCGTTAACTCATCAGAAGCCTTCGTGCAGCTGGCGCGCCAGGGCACTACCTGCTGTATGATCCCGCATCTGCAAATCGAAAAAGAGCTGAAAAGCGGCGAGCTTATTGACCTCACGCCCGGTCTGTTCCAGCGTCGTATGCTGTACTGGCACCGCTTTGCGCCGGAAAGCCGCATGATGCGCCGGGTGACCGATGCGCTTATTGATTACGGCCACAAAGTGCTGCGTCAGGATTAAATCCCCGGCATAAAAAAAGCCACTTCCCGGAAGTGGCTTTTTTGTTTCTATCGCTTACTGCGCTGGTTTCGGCTCTTCCGCCGGTTTCGCCGGCGCAGCTGGCGCGGCGGCCTGAGCTGGCTGCAGCTCAAAGACCACGTCAACCTGGTCGTCAAACTGGATAGTCGCCTGCTCGTAGGTTTCCTGGGCTGAAACCGGCGCAGCGTCAGCGGCCTTCATCATACGCACCATCGGGCTCGGCTGATAGTTGGAGACGTGGTAGCGCACGCTGTAGACCGGCCCCAGCTTGCTGTGGAAGCCAACCGCCAGCTCCTGTGCCTGATGCACCGCGTCATCGATCGCCGCTTTACGCGCCTTATCCTTGTAGGCATCCGGTTGCGCAACGCCCAGCGAAACGGAGCGGATTTCGTTCAGTCCCGCCTTCAGCGCGCCGTCCAGCAGGCCGTTAAGTTTATCCAGCTGGCGCAACGTCACTTCGACGGTGCGCACCGCGCGATAGCCTTTCAGAATGCTTTTCCCGTTCTGATAGTCGTAATCAGGTTGGGTACGCAGATTCGCCGAGCTAATGTCTTTTTTGGCGATACCGCTCTTTTCGAGGAAAGAGAGATACTGCGCGACGCGATCGTCTGCCTGCTTTTTCGCCGATGCGGCATCTTTCGCCGCGACGTTCACTTCGATCGCCAGGGTAGCGATATCCGGAACCGCCGCAACGCTTGCTGTGCCTGAAGTCACAATGTGCGGACCGTCCGGCAATTCGCTGGCCTGTACCGCCATTGTGCTAAATCCGAGTGTTGCCGCCAGGGCTAAGACTTTTAACTTCACTGTCGTTTCTCCATGTTACTTAAATCGCCCTTACGGGACGCATGCCAGCAAGCTTAGCGCGTACAGCAGGAAAGTCCATCGGACAACGCTTAGTTGAGCAACGCCAGGATATGGCCGACGCCCTCTTTTGCCAGCTGAAACGCAATAAACCACATGACGGCGCCGACCACAATATTGATGAGCCGCTGGGCTTTGGCGGTACGCAGCCGCGGCGCCAGCCAGGCGGCTAACAGCGCCAGGCCAAAGAACCACAGGAAAGAGGCGCTAATGGTCCCCAGCGCAAACCAGCGCTTCGGCTCCACCGCCAGCTGCCCTCCCAGGCTGCCCAGCACCACAAAGGTATCCAGGTAAACATGCGGGTTCAGCCAGGTGACCGCCAGCATAGTTATAATGATTTTCCAGCGCCCCTGCTGCATCACCTCGGCGCTGGCGAGCTCAAGATTCTGACTGAACGCCGTTTTCAGTGCGCCGAAGCCATACCACAACAAAAAGGCCACGCCGCCCCAGGTCACTATCGCCAGCAGCCATGGGGATTGCATCAGCAGCGCGCTACCGCCAAAAATACCGGCGCAGATCAACAGCAGGTCGCTGACCGCGCACAGCAGGGCAATCATCAGGTGATACTGACGACGGATCCCCTGATTCATCACAAAAGCATTTTGCGGGCCAAGCGGCAAAATCATTGCCGCTCCCAGGGCAAGGCCCTGAAAGTAATAGGTAAACATAAGGATTTTTCCGCTGTGTTCGAGAGTGGCGCTGACTATAACGCGAATGGATTATTAGCGGAAATTGAAAGTATTAATCATTAATAAGCTAAGCTAATAGTGAGCCATTAAAAAAGGCCGGCATGGCCGGCCTGACTCTGTCAGTGATGATTTACTCTGCTTTTTCCGGCAGTTGTACCACATGAACATCCATCTGCGGATACGGGAAACTGATGCCGTTAGCGTCGAAATCACGCTTAATACGCTCCAGCACGTCCCAGTAGACGTTTTGCAGATCGCTGCTTTTGCTCCACACGCGAACCACGAAGTTCACCGATGAGGCGCCAAGTTCGTTCAGGCGTACGGTCATTTCGCGATCGCGCAGAATACGATCGTCAGATTCGATAATCGAGGTCAGCAGCTGCTTCACCTTGTCGATATCGGCATCGTAGGATACGCCAATGATAAACTCATTGCGGCGCGCCGGTTCGCGGGAGAAGTTAATGATGTTGCCGGCGATGATTTTGCCATTCGGCACCACCACGATTTTGCCGTCTGCGGTACGCAGGGTGGTGGAGAAAATCTGCACGTTCTGCACGGTGCCGGCGATACCGCCGAGATCGACATATTCACCCGCGCGGAACGGGCGGAACATCACCAGTAGTACGCCTGCGGCAAGGTTCGACAGCGATCCCTGCAGTGCTAAACCCACCGCCAAACCGGCGGCACCCAGCACAGCAATGACCGAGGCGGTCTGCACGCCTACCCGGCCCAGGGCGGCAATCAGGGTGAAGGCGATAACCGCGTAACGCACCAGCGCCGAGAGAAAATCAGCAACGGTGGCATCAATCTTACGCGCCAGCATCAGGCGGTTGACGGTGTTAGAGACGATGCGCGCCACGATCATCCCGATGACCAGGATAACGATCGCCGCCACGATGTTGACGGCATAGCTCAGCAGCAGCTCCTGGTTGCGTGCCAGCCACGTCCCGGCGTTGTTGATGCTATCGACAACGTTCAAATCTTCCATTTAACATTCCTTATGAATCCCCGAACGGGGAAGTAAATAACTCAGCCTGCAACAGGGCAGTCAGGTTATAGGGTAAACAATAAGTGCACGTTTTGCCAAATGGATCACAGTTTTCCTGCACGCTATCCTGTTGTTAAAGTAATAAAAAAGCCCGCATTGCTGCGGGCTTCAGGGTAAGAAACAGATTTTTCTTACAGAACGTCGATCGCGTTCAGCTCTTTAAATGCCTGCTCCAGACGGGTCACCATGGAAGTCTGTGCAGCACGCAGCCATACGCGCGGATCGTAGTATTTCTTGTTCGGCTGGTCTTCGCCTTTCGGGTTGCCCAGCTGGCCCTGCAGGTAAGCTTCGTTAGTTTTGTAGTACTGCAGGATACCGTCCCAGGTCGCCCATTGGGTGTCGGTATCGATGTTCATTTTCACTACGCCGTAGCTGACGGAGTCTTTGATTTCCTGAGCGGAAGAACCGGAACCGCCGTGGAAGACGAAGTTCAGGCTGTTGTGCGGCAGGTTGTGTTTCTTGGAAACATATTCCTGAGAGTCGCGCAGGATGGTCGGAGTCAGAACCACGTTACCCGGTTTGTACACGCCGTGTACGTTACCGAAGGAAGCGGCAATGGTGAAGCGCGGGCTGATTTTGCTCAGCTCGGTGTAGGCGTAATCCACATCTTCCGGCTGAGTGTACAGGGCGGAAGCGTCCATGTGGCTGTTGTCCACGCCGTCTTCTTCGCCGCCGGTGCAACCCAGTTCGATTTCCAGGGTCATGTCCATTTTGGCCATGCGCGCCAGGTATTTAGAGCAGATTTCGATGTTTTCGTGCAGGGACTCTTCAGACAGGTCGATCATGTGAGAAGAGAACAGCGGTTTACCGGTAGCGGCGAAGTGTTTTTCACCGGCGTCCAGCAGACCGTCGATCCACGGCAGCAGTTTCTTCGCGCAGTGGTCAGTGTGCAGGATAACCGGCACGCCGTAGTGCTCAGCCATCTGGTGCACGTGGTGCGCGCCAGAGATAGCGCCGAGGATAGCAGCACCCTGAGGAACGTCAGTTTTCACGCCTTTACCTGCGATGAACGCGGCGCCGCCGTTAGAGAACTGAACGATAACCGGAGAGCGAACTTTCGCAGCAGCTTCCAGAACGGCGTTGATGGAGTCAGTACCTACGCAGTTTACCGCCGGCAGTGCAAAGTTGTTTTCTTTCGCTACCTGGAACACTTTCTGAACGTCGTCGCCAGTGATGACGCCCGGTTTTACGAAATCAAAAATTTTAGACATGTTACTTAGTCCTGTATCTGTATCTTCGACCGTTGAAGAAGGTTCGCGAGCCCTTAAGCGCGCTGAAAAACAGGCGGGTTTCCCCGCCTGAACTGAATTACTGCTTAGCGCGCTCTTCGAGCATCGCTACTGCCGGCAGGACTTTGCCTTCGACGAATTCAAGGAATGCGCCGCCGCCAGTGGAGATGTAGGAGATTTTGTCAGCGATGCCGAACAGGTCGATCGCTGCCAGGGTGTCACCGCCGCCGGCGATGGAGAAACCTTCGCTGTCCGCGATAGCGTTAGCCACGATTTCAGTCCCTTTACGGAAGTTCGGGAATTCGAATACGCCAACCGGGCCGTTCCACAGGATGGTTTTGGCGTTTTTCAGGATGTCGGCCAGTTTCTGTGCGGAAACGTCGCCAAGGTCCAGAATCTGCTCGTCATCTTTGATGTCGTTAACAGATTTCAGGGTTGCCGTTGCGGTTTCGGAGAACTCGGTCGCGACGCGAACGTCCGTCGGAACCGGGATATCACAGGTGCTCAGCAGGCGCTTAGCTTCATCAACCAGGTCTGCTTCGTACAGGGATTTACCGACGTTGTGGCCCTGGGCAGCAACGAAGGTGTTGGCGATACCGCCGCCGACGATCAGCTGGTCAGCGATTTTAGACAGGGAATCCAGCACGGTCAGTTTGGTGGACACTTTAGAACCACCCACGATAGCGACCATTGGACGAGCCGGCTCTTTCAGCGCTTTACCCAGCGCGTCCAGTTCAGCGGCCAGCAGCGGGCCTGCGCACGCCACGTCAGCAAATTTGCCGATGCCGTGGGTGGAAGCCTGCGCGCGGTGCGCAGTACCGAAAGCATCCATCACGAACACGTCGCACAGCGCGGCGTATTTTTTGGACAGCGCTTCGTCGTCTTTTTTCTCGCCTTTGTTGAAGCGAACGTTTTCCAGAACCACCAGCTCACCGGCAGCCACTTCCACGCCGTCCAGGTAGTCTTTAACCAGACGTACCGGGTTGGACAGTTTGTCTTTCAGGTAATTAACAACCGGCAGCAGAGAGAATTCTTCGTTGTACTCGCCTTCGGTCGGACGACCCAGGTGAGAAGTAACCATGACTTTCGCGCCCTGCTTCAGCGCCAGTTCAATGGTCGGCAGAGATGCACGGATACGTGCGTCGCTGGTTACTTTCCCGTCTTTAACTGGTACGTTCAGATCCGCACGGATAAAAACGCGTTTACCAGCCAGATCCAGATCGGTCATCTTAATTACAGACATGGTGAATCCTCTCGTTGATTCATAAAGTTTTGTCGACGTTTATGCGTCGAACCTGAAACCAATAGCCGCCATCGCTAACGTCGTGTCGAGCATTCGGTTAGCAAAGCCCCATTCGTTATCGCACCAGACCAGCGTTTTGATCAGATGCGCGCCACTGACCCGGGTTTGCGTGCCATCAACAATAGCACTGTGCGGATCGTGGTTAAAATCTGTCGAGACCAACGGTAATTCCGTATAGTCAACTATACCATGAAATGCACCTTGTGCTGCTTTTTGCAGCAACTGGTTGACTTCACATGCTTTTACCGGTTTTTTCACCGTCACGCTCAGGTCAATTGCCGTCACGTTTATCGTCGGCACCCGCACGGCAATCGCTTCAAAACGGTCATTAAACTGCGGGAAAATACGGGTGATCCCTGCCGCCAGTTTGGTATCCACCGGAATGATCGACTGGCTGGCCGCGCGGGTACGCCGCAGATCCGGATGGTAGGCGTCAATCACCTGCTGGTCATGCATCGCCGAATGAATGGTGGTGACGGTGCCGGACTCAATGCCATAGGCATCATCGAGCAGTTTAATGATCGGAATAATGCAGTTGGTGGTGCAGGAGGCGTTGGAGACAATGCGGTGCTCGGCGCGGAGCTCATCCTGATTGACGCCATAGACCACCGTCGCGTCGAGATCGTTGCCGCCAGGATGGGAGAAGAGCACTTTCTTCGCGCCAGCCTGCAGATGGGCTTCGCCGTGTTCACGACTCCCATATACGCCGGTACAGTCGAGCACCACGTCTACCGCCAGCTCGCGCCACGGCAGCGCCGCAATGGTCGGCTCGTGTAGCAGGCGGATGGCATCATCGCCAACAAACAGCTGTTCGCGCTCCTGACGGACATCCCAGGCGAAGCGGCCATGGCTGGTATCATATTTCAACAAATGCGCGATCCCTGCCGCATCCGCCAGCTCATTGATTGCCACCACGGTGATTTCCGCACGACGCCCGGACTCATATAGCGCACGAACCACGTTGCGTCCAATACGACCGAAGCCATTAATCGCGATGCGAATGGTCATAGATCTCCTGCAAGGCTGACCCTTTTTTGAGGTGGCTGACAGAGTAATCCAGCAACGCTCTGAGGGGAACCTTACCAGCTGCAAACTGCGACTGATTGATTAATTGTCGAACATTTAAACGACTGAAACGCTTCAGCTAGAATAAGCGAAACAAGGAATAAAAGGAATGTTTGTCCAGCGCAATAAACCAGCTATATGACTTGTGTCACATTTCTTTTGGAATAATTCACAGGGTGGTTACATGTTCGAAGAATAGTGCATACAAAAAGCCGGGTGGCGAGGTAACAGCAAAACGGTAACCCAGGGGTTACCGTTTTTGGTGTTTGCACCCTCTCCTGTGGGGGAGGGTTGGGGTGAGGGCATCAGCCCGCACCGTACCAGCCATTACAGCAGCGCTTTCGCTTTAGCGACCACGTTGTCGACGGTGAAGCCGAACTCTTCGAACAGCTGCTCAGCCGGCGCAGACTCACCGAAGGTGGTCATGCCAACGATAGCGCCGTTCAGGCCAACGTATTTGAACCAGTAGTCCGCGATACCGGCTTCTACCGCGACGCGGGCAGAAACGGCTTTCGGCAGTACGGATTCACGATAAGCGGCATCCTGCTTGTCGAACGCGTCGGTGGACGGCATGGAGACCACGCGCGCCTTCACGCCTTCGGCAGTCAGTTTGTCCCACGCGGCAACCGCCAGCTCTACTTCGGAACCGGTGGCGATGAAGATCAGCTCCGGCTGGCCGGCACAATCTTTCAGCACGTAACCGCCGCGAGCGACGTTTGCCAGCTGCTCTGCGGTACGCTCCTGCTGCGCCAGGTTCTGACGGGAGAGGATCAGCGCGGTCGGGCCGTCCTGACGCTCTACGCCATATTTCCACGCAATCGCGGATTCAACCTGGTCACACGGACGCCAGGTGGACATGTTCGGCGTCACGCGCAGGGAAGCCACCTGCTCTACCGGCTGGTGAGTCGGGCCGTCTTCACCCAGACCGATGGAGTCGTGGGTGTAGACCATCACCTGACGCTGTTTCATCAGCGCGGCCATACGTACCGCATTACGCGCGTATTCCACGAACATCAGGAAGGTGGAGGTGTACGGCAGGAAACCGCCGTGCAGCGCGATACCGTTGGCGATAGCGGTCATACCAAATTCACGCACGCCGTAATGAATGTAGTTACCCGCGGTGTCTTCGTTGATCGGCTTAGAACCAGACCACAGGGTCAGGTTGGACGGCGCCAGGTCAGCGGAGCCGCCGAGGAATTCCGGCAGCAGCGGGCCGAAGGCTTCGATAGCATTCTGCGACGCTTTACGGCTGGCGATTTTCGCCGGGTTAGCCTGCAGCTTCGCGATGAACTCGTTAGCTTTGGCGTCGAAGTCAGACGGCATTTCACCTTTCATACGACGGGTGAATTCGGCCGCTTCCTGCGGGAAGGCTTTCGCGTAGGCAGCAAACTTCTCATTCCACGCCGCTTCTTTCGCCTGGCCGGCTTCTTTGGCATCCCACTGGGCATAGATGTCAGACGGGATGTCAAACGGCGCGTGTTTCCAGCCCAGCGCTTCGCGGGTCAGGGCGATTTCGGCGTCGCCCAGCGGTGCGCCGTGGGAGTCGTGGGTACCGGCTTTGTTCGGCGAACCAAAACCAATGATGGTTTTGCACATCAGCAGGGACGGTTTGTCGGTAACTGCACGCGCTTCTTCTACTGCGCGTTTGATGGCGTCAGCGTCGTGACCGTCAACGCCGCGTACCACGTGCCAGCCGTAGGCTTCAAAGCGTTTCGCGGTATCGTCGGTGAACCAGCCTTCAACGTGGCCGTCGATGGAGATGCCGTTGTCATCATAGAAGGCCACCAGTTTGCCCAGTTTCAGAGTACCGGCCAGGGAGCACACTTCATGAGAAATGCCTTCCATCATGCAGCCGTCGCCCATGAAGGCGTAGGTGTAGTGGTCGACGATATCGTGGCCCGGACGGTTGAACTGCGCCGCCAGAGTTTTCTCGGCAATAGCCATCCCGACCGCGTTAGCGATACCCTGGCCCAGCGGACCGGTGGTGGTTTCCACGCCCGCGGTGTAGCCGACTTCCGGGTGACCCGGGGTTTTGGAGTGCAGCTGGCGGAAGTTTTTCAGCTCTTCAATCGGCAGATCGTAGCCAGTGAGGTGCAGCAGGCTGTAAATCAGCATCGAACCATGGCCATTTGACAACACAAAACGGTCACGGTCAGCCCAGGCCGGATTGTTCGGGTTATGGTTCAGGAAATCACGCCACAGCACTTCGGCAATGTCAGCCATACCCATCGGGGCCCCCGGGTGGCCGGATTTGGCTTTCTGTACAGCGTCCATGCTCAGCGCACGAATAGCGTTAGCAAGCTCTTTACGTGAGGACATTTTGACTCCAGTTCGGACTGTTGAAGGCCATGCCCTTAACGACTTGACGAGAGCGCGTTTTGGGCTACGCCGGAAAAAAGTGTGAACAATGTAACCCAAGCGACAAGTCATGTACATGGAGCATCCTTTTGCCCTTTAAGAAATCTCTGGAACAGGTTGTGCTACCCCGGAATCCGCTCGCCCGCATCCTGCGATACTCTTTATAATTTACGCAGAATACGGTTCCCTGCCGTCGCCGTATTGTCGGATAAACAACCATAAGATTGTGGAAGATAAAAAAATGAAAATTCGCTCAACCGTACTTGCTCTTGGGATCGCAGCAACCCTCACCGGATGTCAGAACATGGACTCCAATGGTCTGCTCAGCTCAGGCGCCGAAGCCTTCCAGGCGTACTCCCTCAGCGACGCGCAGGTGAAAACCTTAAGCGACCAGGCCTGTAAAGAGATGGACGCCAAAGCGAAAATCGCCCCGGCCAGCAGTGAATACAGCCAGCGTTTGAGCAAAATCGCGACCGCGCTGGGCGATAACATCAATGGCCAGCCAGTGAACTACAAGGTCTATGAGACCAAGGATGTGAACGCCTTCGCGATGGCGAACGGCTGCATCCGCGTTTACAGCGGGCTGATGGACCTGATGAACGATAATGAAGTTGAAGCGGTTATCGGCCACGAAATGGGTCACGTTGCGCTGGGCCACGTGAAGAAAGGCATGCAGGTCGCGCTGGGGACCAACGCCGTGCGTGCGGCGGCGGCCTCCGCCGGCGGCATCGTCGGCAGCCTGTCGCAGTCGCAGCTGGGCGATTTAGGCGAAAAACTGGTGAACTCGCAGTTCTCCCAGCGTCAGGAATCGGAAGCGGATGACTACTCTTATGACCTGTTGCGTAAGCGCGGCATCAATCCGTCGGGACTGGCCACCAGCTTCGAAAAACTGGCCAAGCTGGAAGCCGGTCGTCAGAGCTCGATGTTTGACGATCACCCGGCCTCCGAAGCTCGCGCCCAGCATATTCGCGATCGCATGAAAGCCGACGGGATTAAATAATCGACAGCGGGAGGCATTATCGCCTCCCTTTTTTATATCCCTGTAAAAATATTTAGCCGCATGAATTGATAACTTAAGCGCACAAACCGTTAATTATTGCTGCACCTCGTCACAGCCAATTATTTTAAGCGCTGTCACTCAGCAAGATATTATTTGGCAAATAAAAAACAGCGTACACAATCCGCCTTTCAGAACCGCGTTCCTCCAGATAATAAATAGTCCACCCCTCTTCGCCAAACGCAGCCGGCGTGCGCCACACAGCTTGTTTCCTGGCGATACCATTGCTCACACAATGATTGCTTTCGACATTATTTCAGGAGAATATCGCGACTGCAGTGATTCCCTTGAATATATCGACAGACAGAGAAGTGCCTTCAGTGAAAAAAGAATTATCGTTAATCGCACTTGGCATTATTGCCGCCACGCCGACTTTCGCCAGCCAACAATCCGCCAGTCAGGGCTTTATTGACGACAGCCATCTGGATCTCTTTTTGCGTAACGCGTATATCAAACGTGATTATCGCGATGGGTTGCCGGATAAAGCCGAATGGGGCCAGGGGATTATCGCCACCTTCGAATCGGGCTTTACCCAGGGACCGGTCGGCTTTGGCGTGGACGGTATCGCCCAGTATGCGGTGCGCCTTGACGGCGGTCGCGGGCGCAGCGGCGCGGGCGGGATCGACTTTTTCGCCCAGGATGACGACGGCCGCGCGAAATCCGACCTCGCCAAATTCGGCGCTACCGGCAAAATGCGCTTTTCGAATACCGTGCTCAGCTACGGCAGCCAGCGGCCGATGCTGCCCATCGTCTACGCTGACGATTCACGCCTGCTGTACGAGAGCTATACCGGCACCATGCTCACCTCGCGCGAAATCGACGGCCTGGAAATTAACGCCGGTTATCTCACCGACCAGCAGCGCAAAAGCGACGACAGCCATAACAGCGGCCTGAAAAGCCTGACCTTCGGCGGGGCAAGCTACCGGTTCAACGACCAGCTCAGCGGCGCGCTGTACGCGTCACACGTCGAAGATGTGCTGAACAAACAGTATCTTGGCCTGAACTATAAGCAGCCGTTCGCCGCCAACCAACAGCTGGTTCTCGATTTCAACGGCTATAACTCACGCCTGGATCAAGAATATGCCGATGCCAATGACACCGGTCGCAGCAATAGCATCTGGAGCCTGGCCGCCAGCTACATCTGGGATATTCATACCTTTAAAGTCGCTTATCAGCAAAGCAGCGGCAGCACCGGTTACCACTACGGCGGCTACCAGAACCAGGGCGGCGTCGGCGATGGCGGGAACACCATCTGGCTGGCCAACTCCTACTGGTCTGATTTTAACGGGGAAGATGAACGCTCCTGGCAGGCATCGTACGGACTGGATTTTGCCGGGCTGGGATTACCGGGGCTGACCTGGACCACCGCCTATGTGCGCGGTGATAACATTAAAACTTCAGAGACCAGCAACGGCAAAGAACACGAATGGTTCAACCAGGTTCAATACCAGGTACAAAACGGCGTGGCGAAAGATTTGAAATTCAGACTACGCTATTCGGTGCTGCGCGTTTCCAGCAACGCCAGCGACTATAACGTCAGCGGGAATGAAGTCCGGTTCTACGTCGAATATCCGTTTAACGTGTTTTGACGCGATAATGACCCCTCTCCTGCGCGCCGGCCCTCTCCCGGCGCACAGGAGCACTCGCCCGGCGCCTTGATAACCCCTCTGTGCCGCGCGCAACCCTCTCCCGGGAAGGGAGAGGGTCGGGGTTACCCGGCTTATTCGCCCTTCTTCGCCGCCTGGATGTAGAGCATTTCCAGAGCGAGAGTCGCCGCCGCCAGAGCGGTAATTTCGGACTGATCGTAGGCCGGAGCGACTTCCACTACGTCCATCCCCACGATGTTCAGATCCTTCAGGCCACGCACCAGTTTGATCGCCCGGTCTGAGGTCAATCCGCCGATAACCGGGGTCCCGGTGCCTGGCGCAAACGCCGGATCCAGACAGTCGATATCAAAGGTCAGGTACACCGGCATGTCGCCGACGATCTGCTTCACCTGGGCAATGACGTCATCAACGCTGCGGTCGTTAACCTGGCCGGCGTCCAGCACCGTAAAGCCATTATCTTTGTCGAACTCGGTACGGATACCAATCTGCACGGAGTGGTTCGGATCGATAAGCCCTTCGTTCGGCGCGGTGTAGAACATGGTGCCGTGGTCGAACTCGCAGCCGTTGGCGTAAGTGTCGGTGTGGGCATCGAAGTGCACTAGCGCCATTTTACCGAAGTGCTTAGCGTGGGCGCGCAGCAGCGGCAGGGTAACAAAGTGGTCACCGCCGAAGGAGAGCATGCGCTTGCCTGCCGCCAGCAGCTTCTCGGCGTGGGCCTGCAGCTTCTCGCTCATTTCGCGCGCGTCGCCGAAGGCGTACACCAGATCGCCGCAGTCCACCACGTTCAGGCGTTCGCGCATGTCAAAGTTCCACGGGAAACGGTTGTGCTCCCAGGCGAGGTTAGTGGAAACCTGACGGATAGCCGCCGGGCCATGACGGCCACCCGCGCGCCCGGAGGTCGCCATATCGAACGGCACGCCGGTGATGACCCAGTCCGCATCGCTTTCATACGGCATGAAGTTCATTGGCAAACGCAGAAAGCCAAAGGCATTGGATACCAGGGAGTTATCGTATTGATGACCTAAAGTGCTCATGGATATGACCTCTTTTCGCAGTCGTGGAACGTAAAAAATAAGTATAAAAAAACCCCTCCGCGTCGTTAGGCCCGACGAGGAAGGGTTTGATAGATAAATCGCTTATTGGCGTGAATTATCGCCGGTAATGCATACGGGTTCAAGTAAGTATCGCATTCCGCCGGATGACGGCTTCGCCTTATCCGGCCTACCTTCGCAGGCCCGGTAAGCGCTACGCCACCGGGCATCATTGGTTACTCGTCTTCCAGATAAGTATAGCCGTACAGTCCCGCCTCAAACTCTTCGAGGAACTGCTGCTGCAGCGCGTCGTCCAGGCCGGTATTTTTCACCTGATCGCGGAACTGGGTCAGCAGCGTGTTCGGATCCAGCTGCACATACTGCAGCATATCCGCCACGGTATCGCCCTCGTCGGACAGCTCAACCTCAACGCTGCCGTCAGGGAAGACGAACACGTCCACCGCCTCGGTATCGCCAAACAGGTTATGCATGTTGCCAAGGATCTCCTGATAGGCGCCGACCATAAAGAAGCCCAGCATCGGCGGGTTCTCCGGGTCGTACTCCGGCATCGGCATGGTGGTGGCGATCCCGTCGCCGTCCACGTAGTGATCGATGGCGCCATCGGAGTCGCAGGTGATGTCCAGCAGCACCGCACGGCGCTCCGGCGACTTGTTCAGCCCTTCCAGCGGCATCACCGGGAACAGCTGATCGATCCCCCAGGCATCCGGCATCGACTGGAACAGCGAGAAGTTGACGTAGATTTTATCCGCCATCCGCTCCTGCAGCTCATCGATGATGGGACGATGCGCGCGGTTGCTCGGGTCGAGCTGCTTCTGCACTTCATGACACATGTTCAGATACAGCTGCTCGGCCCAGGCGCGCTCCTGCAGGTTGAAGGTGCCAGAGGAGTAGCCGATATGGATATCGTGCAGGTCCATCTGGCTGTCGTGCAGCCATTCGCGCAGCGAGCGGCGGTTGCCGGTCTCGTGCATCTCCAGCCAGGTTTCCCACATGCTCTGTAGCGGACGCGCGGCGTCTTCCGCCGGCGGGGTCGCCTCAGTGTATTCGTTACGCTCCACGCCGATGATGTTGGAAACCAGCACGGTATGGTGCGCGGTCACCGCGCGGCCGGATTCGGTGATCACCGTCGGGTGCGGCAGGCCGTTCTCTTCGCAGGCATCGCCGATCGCCCAGATGATGTTGTTGGCGTATTCGTTCAGACCGTAGTTCACCGAGCAGTCAGACTGCGAGCGGGTCCCTTCATAGTCCACGCCCAGACCGCCGCCGACGTCAAAGCACTGAATGTTGACGCCCAGCTTATGCAGTTCGACGTAGAAACGCGCGGATTCACGCACGCCGGTGGCGATATCGCGAATATTGGCCATCTGCGAACCGAGGTGGAAGTGCAGCAGTTGCAGGCTCTCAAGGTGCCCTGCGGCACGCAGGATCTCGACCAGCTGTAGTACCTGGGTCGCCGCGAGGCCAAACTTGGACTTCTCTCCGCCGGAGGATTGCCATTTGCCGGAGCCCTGCGAGGCCAGACGCGCACGCACGCCAAGGCGCGGCACCACGTTCAGGCGCTCGGCCTCTTCCAGCACGATGGCGATCTCGGACATCTTCTCGATGACCAGATAGACCTTGTGGCCCATCTTCTCGCCCACCAGCGCCAGGCGGATATATTCGCGGTCTTTATAGCCGTTACAGACGATGACGCTGCGGGTCATCCCGGCGTGCGCCAGCACGGCCATCAGTTCGGCTTTCGAACCGGCTTCCAGTCCCAGCGGCTCGCCGGAATGGATCAGCGATTCAATCACGCGACGGTGCTGGTTAACCTTAATCGGGTAGACAAGGAAGTAATCGCCATTATAACCGTACGATTCACGCGCGCGTTTGAAGGCGGCGTTGATCGAGCGCAAGCGGTGCTGCAGGATCTGCGGGAAGCAGAACAGCGCCGGCAAACGTTGCCCTTGCGCCTCGCGGGCTTTGACTAATTCCGCGAGGTCCACGCGCGCTTCCGGGACGTCCGGATCCGGGCAAACGCTGATGTGGCCCAGTTCGTTGACGTCATAATAGTTATTGCCCCACCAGGCAATATTATAAGTACGCAGCATCTTGCTGGCTTCCTGGGAGCTCATCGCTACCTCCTGCATGGAACGTAGTACACCGTGTTCGCCTGCTGACGAAGGCGAAACCATAGACATGTCGTCAGACATAGCGAACCTCAATTTTTAATAATAAGTGTAAGACAGTTAACTACTATCGCAGTCCAAAGATGCGATAACAACCCATGAACAGTCCTAAAGCCCAGCACTATCTGCTGGTTTTGCGACTGCGCGACCGGTTTCTTATTCATATCATCGTAAA
Organism: Klebsiella sp. w6; assembly: GCF_033100215.1. Taxonomy (NCBI): domain Bacteria; kingdom Pseudomonadati; phylum Pseudomonadota; class Gammaproteobacteria; order Enterobacterales; family Enterobacteriaceae; genus Klebsiella; species Klebsiella sp. w6. The sequence continues at coordinate 749,081 of NZ_CP136907.1, read as the reverse complement.
ACACGTAGCCGAACAGAGTATGACAGTCCGGAGAAACCACGAGAAAACTCTTGCCAGGCAAGAGCGCCCTTGTTCAGTTTTCTGACGACCGACCGGCCCTGGAATCCTGAGAAGCGCCGAGATGGGGTGAACATCGGCTGGTTTGCATGAGAGAGATGCAGGTTGCGGAGTGCTGACGCGCGACAGAACGACGCGACGAATCAAGCGAAAAACGTTGGTTCATTATCTGGTATCACCTCCACACCGCCCTGCGACAGGGTCGGCGACAAGCCAAAGCTATACATACCGGGCAACAGGCGCTACGCCGCTGCGAGATTCTGTAAATACAGACTGCTTAACCCGGCTGGAAGTGGCACCACAGGGCGATGCCCCGTGCGCTTTTTTAATGAGCCGCGCGCGGCGTTTTATACCGAGAAGCAGGGTAAAAAGCAAAATAAAAATGTGTGCGTTTGCGTGGTTGTCAGGAAAATTTGCCAGGCGGGTTTTCCCATAAATGCGACCGCCATCAAAAAAGGCTGGAAATGGGCTCAAGAATTGACCTAAAATAGCCATCCAGAAGTTAATCCGTCTATACTGATTAACACTCAGACTGCTCGTGTCGCTACCTGCGCGGCTTTGCGCTGATTATCCACCAAAGCCACATTACACAACAGTATGAGCTATCCGAATCGTCCACAGGTGAAATAAAATATGGCAAAACACCTTTTTACGTCTGAGTCCGTATCAGAAGGGCATCCTGACAAAATTGCTGACCAAATCTCTGATGCCGTGCTGGATGCGATCCTCGAGCAGGATCCGAAAGCGCGTGTCGCATGTGAAACCTATGTCAAAACCGGCATGGTGCTGGTAGGCGGCGAAATCACCACCAGCGCATGGGTTGATATCGAAGAGATCACCCGCAACACCGTCCGCGAAATTGGCTACGTGCATTCCGATATGGGCTTTGACGCCAACTCGTGTGCCGTTCTGAGCGCCATTGGTAAACAGTCTCCGGACATCAACCAGGGCGTCGACCGTGCCGACCCGCTGGAACAGGGCGCAGGCGACCAGGGTTTGATGTTTGGCTATGCGACCAACGAAACCGACGTGCTGATGCCGGCGCCGGTGACCTATGCTCACCGTCTGGTGCAGCGCCAGGCTGAAGTGCGTAAAAACGGCACCCTGCCGTGGCTGCGTCCGGATGCGAAAAGCCAGGTGACCTTCCAGTATGACGACGGCAAAATCGTCGGCATCGATGCGGTGGTTCTGTCCACGCAGCACGCGGAAGACATCGATCAGAAATCCCTGCAGGAAGCGGTGATGGAAGAGATCATCAAGCCGACCCTGCCGACCGAATGGCTGAACGCTTCGACCAAATTCTTCATCAACCCGACCGGACGTTTCGTTATCGGCGGCCCGATGGGCGACTGCGGTCTGACCGGTCGTAAGATCATCGTTGATACCTACGGCGGCATGGCTCGTCACGGCGGCGGCGCGTTCTCCGGTAAAGATCCATCTAAAGTTGACCGTTCCGCAGCCTACGCGGCGCGCTATGTGGCGAAAAACATCGTTGCCGCTGGCCTGGCCGATCGTTGTGAAATTCAGGTCTCCTACGCTATCGGCGTCGCTGAACCGACGTCGATCATGGTGGAAACTTTTGGCACCGAGAAAGTGCCTTCTGAACAGCTGACCCTGCTGGTGCGCGAGTTCTTCGACCTGCGTCCGTACGGCCTGATTCAGATGCTGGACCTGCTGCACCCGATCTACAAAGAAACCGCGGCTTACGGTCACTTTGGTCGCGAGCATTTCCCATGGGAAAAAACCGACAAAGCGGCTCTGCTGCGCGAAGCGGCCGGTCTGAAATAACCCCTGCTTCCTCTCTTCAAGGCCAGCCTCGCGCTGGCCTTTTTGTTTCCGTCTCCCTCCCCTCTGCGCCTCGCTTCAGCGGAACGCGGTAACGCGATGAAAGCGATTACATTATGATGACTGCCCCTTTGTTTCCAGAACAGGCATAGCATGCGGGTATTTTTCACAATGTTACATATTGTTTCGGTCAACTCCGATTACCGTTTTTCAAAATGTCGACTATCCTTGTATATACTGCTGATTTAAAAAGCATTTAATGGATTACGTTTCTTTACCTTTGTGTAAACGATTACACAGCCGTGACTATAATCACGTTTTTTTACCGTCGAGTGTCCTACCCTAACCATCGACAGAATCAATAACTCAACTGGAGGGCGTTATGCCTGACAACAAAAAACAAGGGCGTTCGAACAAGACTATGACGTTCTTCGTCTGTTTCCTCGCCGCGCTGGCTGGCCTGCTGTTCGGCCTTGATATCGGTGTTATTGCGGGTGCCTTACCCTTTATTGCCAATGAGTTCCAGATTTCAGCCCACACCCAGGAGTGGGTGGTCAGCTCCATGATGTTCGGGGCTGCCGTCGGTGCGGTCGGCAGCGGCTGGCTCTCCTTCAAACTGGGCCGTAAAAAAAGCCTGATGATCGGCGCCATCCTCTTTGTCGCCGGCTCTCTGTTCTCCGCTGCCGCGCCAAACGTCGAGATCCTGCTGGTTTCCCGCGTGCTGCTGGGCCTGGCGGTGGGCGTCGCGTCATACACGGCTCCGCTGTATCTGTCGGAAATCGCGCCAGAGAAAATTCGCGGCAGTATGATTTCGATGTACCAGCTGATGATCACCATCGGGATCCTCGGCGCCTATCTCTCTGACACCGCTTTCAGCTACAGCGGCGCGTGGCGCTGGATGCTCGGCGTGATCATTATTCCGGCGGTATTGCTGCTGATCGGCGTTATCTTCCTGCCGGACAGCCCGCGCTGGTTCGCCGCCAAACGTCGTTTCGTCGATGCCGAACGCGTGCTGCTGCGCCTGCGCGATACCAGCGCCGAAGCGAAACGTGAGCTCGACGAAATCCGCGAAAGCCTGAAGGTGAAACAGTCCGGCTGGTCGCTGTTCAAAGACAACAGTAACTTCCGCCGCGCGGTGTTCCTCGGTATTCTGCTGCAGGTGATGCAGCAGTTCACCGGCATGAACGTCATCATGTACTACGCACCGAAGATTTTTGAACTGGCGGGCTATGCCAACACCACCGAGCAGATGTGGGGGACGGTGATCGTCGGTCTGACCAACGTGCTGGCCACCTTTATCGCTATCGGTCTGGTCGACCGCTGGGGCCGTAAACCAACGCTGATCCTCGGCTTTATCGTGATGGCCGCGGGCATGGGCGTGCTGGGTAGCATGATGCACATCGGCATTCACTCCTCTACCGCGCAGTACATCGCCGTCCTGATGCTGCTGATGTTCATCGTCGGTTTCGCCATGAGCGCCGGTCCGCTGATTTGGGTACTGTGTTCCGAAATCCAGCCGCTGAAAGGCCGCGACTTCGGCATCACCTGCTCCACAGCGACCAACTGGATTGCCAATATGATTGTCGGCGCCACCTTCCTGACCATGCTCAACTCGCTGGGCAGCGCCAACACCTTCTGGGTGTACGGCGGTCTGAACGTGCTGTTTATCCTACTGACTATCTGGCTGATTCCGGAAACCAAAAACGTCTCGCTGGAACATATTGAACGTAACCTGATGCAGGGTCGTCCGCTGCGTGAAATCGGCGCCCGCGACTAACCCGCCTGAGCTTCCTCCCCTCCCGGGAGGAAGCTTCCTCTTGCTCTCCCCCGCCCGTCGCACTATCCTCTGGCGCTATGAAAACACCCCGTATTCCCATCGCTATTCAGCAGGCCGTGATGCGCAGCCTGCGGGAGCATCTCGCCAAAGCGAACCTCAAACTGGAACGCCGCTACGCTGAGCCGACGCTGGTCTACCAGCAGCGCGGTACCTCCGCCGGCACCGCCTGGCTGGAGAAAAACGAAATTCGTTTAAATCCGGTGCTGCTGCTGGAAAATCAGCAGGAGTTTATCGATGAAGTGGTGCCGCACGAGCTGGCGCACCTGCTGGTCTGGCAGCACTTTGGCCGCGTCGCGCCGCACGGTAAAGAGTGGAAATGGATGATGGAGAACGTCCTTGGCGTTCCCGCGCGTCGCACCCACCGTTTTGAACTCGATTCGGTCCGCCAGAACACCTTCCCCTACCGCTGTCGCTGTCAGCAGCATCAGCTCACCGTCCGTCGCCATAACCGGGTGGTGCGCGGCGAGGCCACCTACCGCTGCGTTCACTGCGGCGATCTGCTGGTGGCTGAAAAATAACCATCAGAATTTATTAGAAACTTTCTGATCTGACTGATTGCATCCAGCACCCTCATTCGCTACGTTGCGGGCTCGTTTTGACACGGAGTTAACGATGTCCCGTATGCATATTTTAGCCGTTGCGGTATTGAGCACGGCAGTCAGTGGCCCGCTCGCGGCCGCCGGTATTAATAGTTTTTCCCAGGCCAAGGCCGCTGGCGTCAAAGTGAACGCCGACGTTCCGGGCGACTTTTATTGCGGCTGTAAAATCGACTGGCAGGGTAAAAAAGGCGTTATCGATCTGGAATCTTGCGGCTATAAAGTGCGTAAAAATGAGAACCGCGCCAGCCGGGTTGAATGGGAACACGTGGTGCCGGCGTGGCAGTTCGGCCATCAGCGCCAGTGCTGGCAGGAAGGCGGGCGGCAAAACTGCGCCAAAGATCCGGAGTACCGCAAGATGGAAAGCGATATGCACAACCTGCAGCCGGCGGTAGGGGAAGTCAATGGCGATCGCGGCAACTTTATGTACAGCCAGTGGAACGGCGGTGAAGGCCAGTACGGCCAGTGCACCATGAAGGTCGATTTTAAAGATAAAGTCGCCGAGCCCCCTGCCCGCGCCCGCGGCGCTATCGCCCGCACCTACTTCTATATGCGCGACCGCTACCATCTGAATCTTTCCCGCCAGCAAACTCAATTGTTTACCGCCTGGGATAAACAGTACCCGGTCACCGCCTGGGAATGTGAGCGCGATGAGCGCATCGCGAAAGTGCAGGGCAACCATAATCCGTATGTCCAGCAGGCTTGCCAGGCGCAAAAGAGCTAACCTACACTAGCGGCAATTGTTAATTTGCAGCCCTGTGCTTCCCGCCCGGTGGCGGGAAGCTGGCATCTGCGCAACGAACGGAATATCAAGCATGCGCATTCCTCGCATCCATCATCCAGAACGCCTCACTGTCGGCAGCCAGATTGCGCTGAGCGATGACGCGGCCAACCACGTCGGTCGCGTCCTGCGCATGACCGCAGGTCAGCACCTACAGCTTTTTGACGGCAGTAACCAGGTATTTGACGCTGTCATCACTGAGGCCGGCAAGAAAAATGTCACGGTTGAAGTGCTCAGCGGCGAACCCGACGATCGTGAATCGCCGCTGCATATTCACTTAGGCCAGGTGATGTCGCGCGGTGAAAAAATGGAATTTACTATCCAGAAATCGATCGAACTCGGGGTAAGCCTCATAACGCCACTGTTTTCCGAGCGCTGCGGCGTTAAACTGGACGCCGAACGTTTGCAGAAGAAGATCCAGCAGTGGCAGAAAATCGCTATTGCCGCCTGCGAACAGAGCGGTCGTAATGTGGTACCGGAAATACGTCCGGCCATGCAGCTGGAAGAGTGGTGCGCCGAGCAGGACAGCGGGATGAAGCTCAACCTGCACCCGCGCGCCAGCGCCAGCATTAATACGCTGCCGCTACCGGTTGAACGCGTCCGTTTGCTGATTGGTCCGGAAGGTGGGCTATCGGCAGAAGAGATAGCGATGACCGCGCAATACCAGTTTACTGATATCCTGTTGGGACCGCGCGTTCTGCGTACAGAGACTACTGCGCTCACCGCCATCACCGCCCTGCAGGTGCGTTTTGGCGACTTAGGTTGAGGCGTTAACGGAGAAGAACCATGATCAAGCTCGGCATCGTGATGGATCCCATCGCAACCATCAACATCAAGAAAGACACCAGCTTCGCTATGTTGCTGGAAGCGCAACGTCGCGGCTATGAACTCCATTATATGGAGATGAACGACCTCTATTTGATCAACGGCGAAGCCCGCGCCCGTACGCGCACGCTGAGCGTCGAACAGAACTACGATAAATGGTATGACTTCACCGGTGAGCAGGATCTGCCGCTGGCCGATCTTGACGTTATTTTGATGCGTAAAGATCCGCCGTTCGATACCGAATTTATTTATGCCACCTACATCCTGGAGCGGGCGGAAGAGAAAGGCACGCTTATCGTCAACAAGCCGCAGAGCCTGCGCGACTGTAACGAGAAGCTGTTCACCGCCTGGTTCTCTGAACTGACGCCGGAAACGCTGGTCACCCGCAATAAAGCCCAGCTGAAAGCCTTCTGGGAAAAACACGGAGATATCATTATGAAGCCGCTCGATGGCATGGGCGGCGCCTCTATTTTCCGCGTCAAAGCCGGCGATCCGAATCTCGGTGTGATCGCCGAGACCCTGACCGAGCTCGGCAGCCGCTACTGCATGGCGCAGAACTATCTGCCCGCGATTAAAGATGGCGACAAGCGCGTGCTGGTGGTGGACGGCGAGCCGGTGCCTTACTGCCTGGCGCGTATTCCGCAGGGTGGCGAGACCCGCGGTAATCTGGCCGCCGGCGGCCGTGGCGAAGCTCGCCCGTTGACCGAAAGCGACTGGGAAATTGCCCGCCGCGTCGGCCCGACGCTGAAAGCCAAAGGTCTTATCTTCGTCGGCCTGGATATCATCGGCGACCGTCTGACGGAAATTAACGTCACCAGCCCCACCTGCGTGCGTGAGATTGAAGCCGCCTTCCCGGATATTTCGATCACCGGCATGCTGATGGACGCTATCGAAAGACGTATCACCAAATAAACACCAGGGCGGATAAACGTCCGCTCATGGCGCAGCGAGCGCGGTTGACCGCGCTCGTGAAACGCCGCCAGCCAGGCGCCACTCGGGCGCCAGCCAGATAAAGTGCATCGACACTATTCTACTTTGCCCGCATACTGGGTGTTGCTTTTTGAACCAGGAACAGAACCTCTGACAATGAATTTACAGCATCACTTTCTGATTGCCATGCCTGCGCTTCAGGACCCGATTTTCCGCCGCTCCGTGGTCTATATCTGCGAGTATAACGACGAGGGAGCCATGGGCATTATTATCAATAAGCCGCTGGAAAATCTGCAGGTGGAAGGGATCCTTGAGAAGCTCAAGATTGTTCCGGAGCCGCGCAATCCGGAGATCCGTCTGGATAAACCAGTGATGCTGGGCGGCCCGCTGGCGGAAGACCGCGGCTTTATTCTGCATACCCCGCCCTCGGACTTCTCCTCGAGTATCCGCATTTCGGATAACACAGTAGTCACCACCTCGCGGGATGTTCTTGAAACCTTAGGTACCGACAGACAGCCGGGCAACGTACTGGTTGCGCTGGGCTACTCCTCATGGGAGAAAGGACAACTGGAGCAGGAGATTTTAGATAATGCCTGGCTCACCGCCCCTGCCGACCAGAATATTCTCTTCCGCACGCCCATCGCCGATCGCTGGCGCGAGGCGGCTAAACTGATTGGTATCGACATTGTGACGATGCCTGGCGTCGCGGGGCATGCATGATGAGCGGAACCTTTCTCGGCTTTGATTTCGGCACCAAAAGCATCGGCGTGGCGGTGGGGCAACGCATCACCGCAACCGCGCGACCTTTACCGGCGCTGAAGGCGCAGGACGGTAAACCGGACTGGAATGTCATCGAAAAACTGCTCAAAGAGTGGCAGCCTGAGGCGGTGATCGTTGGCCTGCCGCTGAATATGGACGGCACCGAGCAACCGCTGACGGCGCGCGCGCGGAATTTCGCCAATAAAATTCATGGCCGCTTTGGCGTCGCGATCGTCCTTCACGATGAACGTCTGAGTACGGTGGAGGCTCGGGCAGGCTTATTTGAACACGGCGGCTACCGGGCGCTGAATAAAGGTAGCGTTGATTCGGCCTCAGCCGTGGTCATTCTGGAAAGCTACTTCGAGCAGAGCTTTTAGGCTCTGCTCTCCTGCGCCGCCGGCAAATGGCTGACGGCGCGCTTCCGACCGCTTAGTGGCGCAGATGTTCGTTCGCCCAGCTCACCGCTTGAGTGCGATTCTTCACGCTCAGTTTACGAAACACATTGTACAGGTGCGTACGCACCGTGTTCTCGCTGATAAACAGGGCACGGGCAATATCCAGATTCGTCGCCCCACAGCGCAGCTCGTTGAGGATCTCACATTCCCGCTCGGTGAGTGGCGAGTTCTCAACGGGCGCCGATGCATGGTCCGCAGCGTACATCGCCGGGTGCATCACGCTCAATTCAGCCGTCTGTTCGCCGTTCAGTACGGCCTTAACGCCCTCAATTAAGCGCGATTCATCATCGTCATGGCGGAACACGCCATATAAAGCCGGCCACTGCGCCATTTCGTATAACTCATACTTTTGTGCGCTATTAATAATCAACAAACGAGGATTATCTGCCTGCAGTCGAATAATGTCTCGCCATACCCCATTTAATTTCTTATTTGACACTGCGATATCAAATAATATTACAGAATCTTTCGCCAGGCGTTGTGCCAGTGGTTTATTAATATTTTGTAAAACCACTGGTGCCATCAGGGTTTCGCTCAGATAGCTGGCAAAAGCTTTGCTCTGAATTGACGGATGGGTAATAAATGTGACCTGACGAGAAGATGATGAATTTCCATTTAAATTAATCACTTAAAACTCTCCTTAGCTGCTACCCACCGCCATGGTGGTTAAATGAATAAAAAAATATACAAACAGTCGTGAATTTATAAATAGCCTTGGCAATTTACAAATTGAAACGTTATTCCATGAGAATCATCCTATTCCCGTAAACAGCATAAATCGAACACCTCAAAGCTGTCAAAAGGTAATCAAACTTTTTTCCTGGAAATGCGTATTCACTGTCGACATATCGCAACTGAATGTGTTATTTGAATTTATTCATAGTGATTATTTGTATTACCAAATAATATAAAGAAACAGCAATCAAACATTCAGTTAACATATCATTTAACCCGCCCTGCCTGCTTCACGCTGCTCTTATAGTTCGCCTGCGGCGACACGTTGCTGAAAACTCTGCGTAAATGTCAGCATTCCGGCCTGCATCCCGGTCTGCATTATGCCGGGCAACTGATGCACTTTTCCTTCACGGATCAAGTTAGCTACTGCGGGGGTATTGACCAAAAGCTCGTATAGCGCAACTCTGCCGCCCTGACGTGCAGGCAACAATTTTTGCGCCAGCACCGCGCACAGGCTTCCGGCCAGCTGACTACGAACCTGATCTTTCTCCTCTGCCGGAAAGACATCGATCAATCTCTCCACCGCCGGCGCCGCGCCGCGGGTATGTAATGTCGCCATTACCAGATGTCCGGTCTCCGCAGCCGTTAACGCCAAACGAATGGTTTCGCTGTCGCGTAGCTCCCCGAGCAGGATCACATCCGGATCCTGGCGCAGCGCCACGCGGAGCGCCGTGGCGAACGAAGGACAATGACGGCCAATCTCCCGCTGCAGGATCAGGCAGCGCTCGCTGTGATGAATAAACTCCACCGGGTCCTCCAGGGTCAGAATATGGCCATCAAGACGCTGGTTGAGATGCCCCACCATCGCCGCCAGGGTGGTCGACTTGCCGCTGCCCGTCGCTCCGGTGACCAACAGCAAACCACTCTCTTCCGCCAGCAGCTCGCTCAGCGCAGGCGGGGCGCCCAGCGTCTCCAGACGCGGGCACTGTTCAGGCAGAAGGCGTAGCACCAGCGATATTCCACGCGTATGGGCGAAAGCGCTGGCGCGCAGCCGCAAACCGCAGGTTAGGGTCAGCGCAAAGTCAATCTGGCCCTGTTCCTGCCAATGCTGTAACTGTGCGGCATCAAGCCAGCAGTTGAGTAAATCCGGGATATCCGGCGCGGGAAACGGGGCGGGCTCCAGCTTGCCCTGCCGCCGCCAGCGCGGTGCGGCGGAATTGCACAGGTGTAGATCGGAGACATTATGCTTTACACTAAGGGCTACGATTTCTTCCAGCTTCATAACTCATCCTCGGAATATGAACGATATTGCGCATAACCTGGCACAGGTCCGGGACAAAATCTCCGGTGCCGCCGCTCGTTGCGGGCGTGCGCCAGAAGAAGTGACATTGCTTGCAGTGAGTAAAACGAAACCTGCGAGCGCGATCGAAGAAGCCATCGCGGCAGGCCAGCGGGCATTTGGTGAAAACTACGTCCAGGAGGGCGTGGAGAAGATTAACCATTTCCAGCAGGCCGGCATCAGTGGACTACAGTGGCACTTTATTGGCCCCCTGCAGTCCAACAAAAGCCGGTTGGTGGCAGAGCATTTTGACTGGTGCCACACCGTCGATCGGCTGAAAATCGCCACCCGCCTGAACGAACAGCGCCCGGCGCATCTGCCGCCGCTGAAGGTGCTGATTCAAATCAACATTAGCGATGAGCAGAGCAAATCCGGCATCCCGCTGGAAGCGCTCGATGGATTAGCGGCAGAGATCGCTGAGTTACCTCATCTGGAGCTGCGCGGTCTGATGGCCATCCCCGCGCCTGAGTCAGAATATGTAAGGCAGTTTGCCGTCGCCCAGCAAATGGCGGTAGCATTTGCGCGATTAAAAACGCGGTACCCCACGGTCGATACGTTGTCTCTGGGAATGTCGGACGATATGGAAGCCGCAATCGCGGCGGGAAGCACGATGGTGCGCATCGGCACAGCTATTTTTGGTGCGCGCGACTACAGCAAATAATAAGGAATCTGAGGAACGCCATGAAGACGTTGACTTTCCTGCTTTCAACGGTCATTGAGCTTTACACGATGGTCGTGTTGTTACGCGTCTGGATGCAGTGGGCGCGCTGCGACTTTTACAACCCGTTTTCGCAGTTTGTGGTGAAGGCCACCCAGCCGATTGTCGGGCCGCTGCGCCGGATTATCCCGGCGATGGGGCCGATTGACAGCGCCTCGCTGCTGGTGGCATTTATTCTCTGCGTCATCAAAGCGATCGTGCTGTTTATGGTGATCACCTTCCAGCCGATCATCTGGATCTCCGCCCTGCTTATTCTGCTGAAAACCATCGGCTCATTGATCTTCTGGGTGCTGCTGTTGATGGCGATCATGAGCTGGGTCAGCCAGGGCCGTAGTCCGGTGGAGTACGTGCTGATGCAGCTGGCGGACCCGCTGCTGCGCCCTATCCGCAACCTGCTGCCGTCGATGGGCGGTATCGATTTCTCACCGATGGTGCTGGTGCTGCTGCTGTACGTGATTAATATGGGTGTCGCCGAGGTGCTGCAGGCCACCGGTAACGTGCTGCTGCCGGGGCTGTGGATGGCGCTATGAGTGCCGTTGAAACCTGTGCTGACGGGCTGGTGCTCAGGCTGTACATTCAGCCGAAGGCCAGCCGCGATAGCATCGTGGGCGTACATGGCGACGAGCTCAAAGTCGCCATTACCGCCCCGCCCGTTGATGGCCAGGCCAATGCCCACCTGGTGAAATTTCTCGCCAAACAGTTCCGCGTCGCCAAAAGCCAGGTACTGATTGAAAAAGGCGAGCTGGGTCGCCATAAGCAAGTTAAAATCATCGCCCCACAACAGATCCCGACTGCGGTCGCGGCGCTAACTGAATAAACAGGATTCATCATGCAAAAAGTCGTCCTCGCGACCGGCAACGCCGGTAAAGTGCGCGAACTGGCCTCGCTGCTGGAAGATTTTGGTCTCGATATCGTCGCTCAGACCGAGCTGGGCGTGGACTCTGCGGAAGAGACCGGCCTGACCTTTATTGAAAACGCGATTCTGAAAGCGCGTCATGCGGCACAGATCACCGGCCTGCCGGCCATCGCTGACGATTCCGGTCTGGCCGTCGATGCGCTTGGCGGCGCGCCGGGTATTTACTCCGCCCGCTATTCCGGCGTCGACGCCACCGACCAGCAGAATCTTGAGAAGCTGCTCGACGCGTTAAAGGACGTGCCGGACGACCAGCGTCAGGCGCAGTTCCACTGTGTGCTGGTCTATCTGCGCCATGCCGAAGATCCCACGCCGCTGGTATGCCACGGCAGCTGGCCTGGGATAATCACCCGACAAGCCGCCGGTACGGGTGGCTTCGGCTACGACCCGATATTCTTCGTCCCGTCCGAAGGGAAAACCGCGGCCGAACTGAGCCGTGAAGAAAAGAGTGCGATTTCCCATCGTGGGCAAGCGCTAAAACTGTTACTGGAAGCATTACGTAATGGCTAATTTTCCGCCGCTGAGTCTCTATATTCATATTCCCTGGTGCGTGCAGAAATGCCCGTACTGCGACTTTAATTCGCATGCGCTGAAAGGCGAGGTGCCGCATGACGATTACGTCCAGCATCTGCTAAACGACCTGCAGGCCGATGCGCAATATGCTCAGGGACGGAAAATAGGCACTATTTTTATCGGCGGCGGTACGCCAAGCCTGCTGTCCGGCCCGGCCATGCAAACCCTGCTGGATGGCGTCCGCGCCTGCCTGCCGCTGGCCGCCGGGGCGGAAATCACCATGGAAGCCAACCCGGGCACCGTGGAGGCCGATCGCTTCGTTGATTACCAGCGCGCCGGGGTGAACCGTATCTCCATCGGCGTACAAAGCTTTAGCGAACCGAAGCTGCAGCGCCTGGGGCGGATCCACGGTCCGGAGGAGGCCAAGCGCGCAGCACGTCTCGCCAGCGGCCTCGGCCTGCGCAGCTTCAATCTCGACCTGATGCACGGTCTGCCGGACCAGTCGCTGGAGGAGGCGCTGGACGATCTGCGTCAGGCGATTGCCCTCAACCCGCCGCACCTGTCGTGGTACCAGCTGACCATTGAGCCGAACACCTTGTTCGGCTCCCGGCCGCCGGTGCTGCCGGATGACGACGCGCTATGGGATATTTTCGAGCAGGGGCATCAGCTGCTAAGCGCCGCTGGCTATCAGCAGTACGAGACGTCCGCCTACGCTAAACCGGGCTTCCAGTGTCAGCATAATCTCAACTACTGGCGCTTTGGCGACTACCTCGGCATCGGCTGCGGCGCGCACGGTAAGATAACCTTCCCTGACGGACGCATTCTGCGGACCGCCAAAACCCGCCACCCGCGCGGGTATATGGAAGGCCGTTACCTCGAGCGTCAGCATGATGTGGAAGAGGCGGATAAACCGTTTGAGTTCTTTATGAACCGTTTCCGCCTGCTGGAGGCCGCGCCGCGCGCAGAATTTAGTCGCTATACCGGTCTTGATGAAGCAGCGATCCGCCCGCAGCTGGACGCGGCGATAGCCCAGGGCTATCTGCAGGAAGACGAGCAGAACTGGCAGATTACCGAGCACGGTAAGCTGTTTTTGAATTCCCTGCTCGAACTCTTCCTTAACGAATAAATATCCCCCTTGTCCTTCCCTTTATCGTTTTAACGGGAAGGACAATAGTTCGAATTTATCGACATATCAACCTCGTCATTCCCGAACCATTCTTTTAAAATATTTCATCATCTAATTAATTCACTTTTATTTATAGAAACCAAATATAATTGAAGCCATAAAAGCCGTTATTTCAGTGCCTCATTGAGAAAAAGTGTGAGTCAGGCAGCTTAAAGATGTACGACAACAAGGATAATATGTCATACAGAAACAAAGCATGACGCTTAAGATATTGACCAATTACCACAAGTGCATGGAGCCAACTTATGAAAAAATACGCTTTTTCTCGTTCTCTGATAGCAATATCTTTGCTTGCTCTATTCTCTTCAGGAGCCAGCGCAGCTGAAAAAATCACGTTAAAACTGGCACTTAACCTTGAACGCAGTCACGTGGTGCATCAGGCGTTTGAAGATATGGCCAAAGAGGTAAACCAACTTTCTGACGGTAATATGAAGATTCGTATTTACCCCAGTAGCCAGATGGGCAGCGCACGAGAAACGATGGAGTTATTACAAAATGGCGCGCTGGATTTGACCAAAGGTTCCGCCAGCGATCTGGAGTCATTTGATAATATCTATGCGATATATAATTTACCGTTCCTGTTTAACGATCAAAATCATTTCAATAAGGTGGTCTTCGGAGAAGCGGGCAAGGAAATAATGGATTCGACGAAAGAGAAAGGATTCTTTGCCCTTTCCGCTTATGTCGCCGGAACCCGAAGTTTTTATGCCAAAAAGCCCATCACCAAACCGGAAGATTTAAAAGGACTGAAGATCCGCGTGCAGGCCAGCCCGACAACCTTAAAAATGATTGAATTAATGGGCGGCTCCCCGACACCAATCTCCTTTGGTGAGGTTTATACCGCCATGCAGCAAGGGGTGGTGGACGGCGCGGAAAATAACGTGCCCTCCTGGGTGCAGACTCGCCATATCGAAATCGCGAAAGTATTCTCTGAAGATGAGCATGCCTCCATCCCTGACTTCCTCGTTATCTCCAGCAAAACCTGGGACAAACTGACGCCGGGACAGCAGCAAATCCTGGTCAAAGCGGCCAAAGCCTCAGAGGTTTATCAGCAACAGCTGTGGCAGAAGATCGACGCCGATACCCGCGCTCAGGCCAAAGCCCTGGGGGGCGAAATTATCAAAGTGGATAAAGCGCCGTTCCGCGCCGCCGTGCAGCCGCTATTTGATGACTTTAAGAAAGATCCAAAACAGGCCGCTCTGCTGGCCAAATTTGACGCTGCCGCTGAATAACCTTTAACGGGCCAGCCGCTGGCCCGCTTTCACCAGGAAATCAATGATGATACTTAACCGCATAAAGCTGGCGGTGGACCGCACCATCGCCGCATTCTCTGTCGTCGTAATGATTGCGCTGGTTTTCTGCGTCGTCTGGCAGGTGTTCAGCCGCTACGTGCTCAACCAGCCTAGCACCCTGACCGATGAACTGGCGCGTTTCTTAATGATCTGGGTCGGGCTACTGGGTGCGGCCTATACCGTCGGCGCCCAGCGTCATCTGGCGATCGATTTACTTACGCTGATGCTCTCTTCCCGCAAGCAGGCACTGCTCAGCGTCATTATCAATCTGCTTATCTTTCTGTTTGCTGGCTCAGTGATTGTTACCGGCGGCGTAAAACTGATTGAAAAAACGCTGTCGACCGCCCAGGTCTCAGCCGCAATGCAGATCCCGATGGGCTATGTGTATCTGATCCTGCCGCTCACCGGCATCATGATGATGTTTTACGCGTTGTGTTTTATCAGCAACGGTCTAAAAAACATGAAACATTCAGAAGCAGGAGCAAATTAATGGATAGCTATATTGCACTGACGCTGTTTGGCTCGTTCTTTATTCTGGTCTTTATTGGCGTACCTATCTCTTTTTCCATCGGTCTTGCTACCGTCGGCTCAATGCTGCTGATGTTTCCCTGGGATATCGCGGTGATTACCGTTGCTCAGCGCCTGGCGAACGGACTCGATAACTTCGCGCTGCTGGCTATCCCCTTCTTTATCTTTGCCGGTACCCTGATGAACAGCGGGGGAATTGCTATACGCCTCATCAATCTGGCGCAGGTGATGGTTGGGCGGGTACCCGGATCGTTGGGACACGTCAACGTGCTGGCCAATATGATGTTCGGCTCGATCTCCGGTTCGGCGGTCGCTGCCGCCGCTGCGGTAGGGGGGACGCTTAATCCCATTCAGACGCAGAAAGGCTACGATCCGGCATTCTCCACGGCGGTAAACGTTTCATCCTGCATCACGGGCCTGCTCATTCCGCCATCAAACGTGCTGATCGTCTTTTCTCTGACGGCCGGCGGCGTCTCGGTCGCCTCGCTGTTTATGGCCGGTTATTTGCCGGGCATTCTGATGGGTCTGTCCATCATGCTGGTCTGCGCTGGTATCGCTAAACACCGCGGATATCCGGTTTCCGAGCGCCCGACCTGCGCCCAGGCGGCAAAGGCTTTTTTCGACGCCCTGCCCAGCCTGCTGCTGGTCATTATTGTCATGGGCGGGATCCTCGGCGGTATTTTCACCGCCACTGAAGCTTCCGCCATCGCCGTGGTCTACACCTTTATCCTCTCAGTGCTGATTTATCGGGAAGTCAAATGGCGCGACCTGCCAAAGCTGATCCTTGAATCGGTGGTGATGACGTCTATCGTCCTTCTGCTGATCGGTTTTTCCGTCGGCATGTCGTGGGCAATGACCAATGCCGATATTCCCTACATGATAAGCGATGCGCTCATGGGGTTTTCTGAAAATCCGCTGGTGATCCTGCTACTGATTAACATCGTGCTGTTAATCGTCGGTATCTTTATGGATATGACCCCAGCAGTACTGATTTTTACGCCAATATTTCTCCCCATCGCTGAGGATTTAGGCATGAACCCGGTCCATTTTGGCATCATGATGGTCGCCAATCTGTGCATCGGCCTGCTGACCCCGCCGGTAGGCAGCGCGCTGTTTGTCGGCTGCTCCATTTCAGGGGTTAAAATTCAGCAGCTCATCAAACCGCTGCTGCCGTTCTACGCCGCCCTGCTGATCGCGCTGATGATGATTGTTTATATCCCGCAGATCTCACTGTTTATTCCACAGCTGCTGGGGCTGATGTGATCGACTGAGCCTAACCGCTACCTGCAGGCGCAGGTAGCGAAATCAACTTACTTTAACGAGCCAACCAGCGATTTCCGGCTATCCTCCAGCGAGACCACCCGGCTGCAGACGTCCTTACCAAACTGCTGGAAATCGGCCTCCTGGTTTTTCCATTCATCCTGAATGGCCGTTTGCAGGCCGCCGAGGCTGCCGAGAATGCCCTGCAGCGGGTTGCCGCCGCCTTTGAGCACTGCTTTCGCGCCCATCTCGTTAATACTGTCCTGCAGAATGCCGCCCATCGCCTGATTCACCAGCTGCTGACCATCGGCACGTACCTGGTCGATAGCTTTATAGTGGAAGGTCAGGCCATCGCTGCGGCGCTCAATGATGCGGTTCATCTGTTCTTTCAGCTGCGCATCCAGCTTGGTCAGGCGACCATGCATTCTGCTGTTGGCGCCAACCTGTTCGGTAATGATTTTATCCAGCGCCTTGCGGCCTTTTTCGACTCGCGAGCGCGCGCCTTCGTCAATCCACGGCAGGCTGCTGCGCAGACTGGCCTGATAGTCCTGCGCCTGCTCGCGCTGGGCGGCGCTCAGAGTATAGGCTTTACCGTTAAAGGTCAGGTTGCCGTCCGGCTTTATCACCAGATTGCCGTTTTCCCCTTTCACCTGCACCTGCTGCGGGCTGAGGATCACATCGTCACGCGGCGTGACGCTACACTGGTAGTCCGCATGGGCAGACAAAGCGGTGACGGAGAGCGCCACCGCCAGCAGCGTTTTACGCATCATAAAACTCCCTTAAGACAAAACGGGCCGGCAGTTGCCGACCCTTGTCAAACTTAGTCCCACCAGACGTCAAAAAGTTCGCTGGTGCGCACATCCTCTAACTTACGCGCTTCCAGCCATTGGCGTACGATGGCCTGATGCTCTTCGGTGCACTTACCGATCTCCTGCATGCAGATGAGCCCTTCCCAGGAGAGATAGCCGCTACCGTCGAAGGCCAGCTTGTTCGGCTCAATCACCTCTTCGATCAGATCGTTGACCGTCTGGTCGATCTGCTCTTCGGTGGTCCCTTCCGGGAAACGCCAGGCGACGGAGAAGCCTAACTCCTGAAACTCATCGATATGCATTTTTTTACGCAGACGACGGCTACGATTCTTGGCCATTATTTCACCCTCTCGAACATTAAGTCCCATACGCCGTGGCCGAGACGATGGCCACGCTGTTCAAATTTGGTTACCGGGCGCGATTCCGGGCGCGGTACGTAATGGTTGCTTGCCGACTGGTTACGATAGCCTTCCAGCGAGGACATCACTTCCAGCATATGCACGGCATAGGCTTCCCAGTCGGTCGCCATATGGAAGACGCCGCCGAGTTTCAGTTTGCTTTTGACCAGCTCAGCGAAAGGCGGCTGCACGATACGACGTTTATTATGACGCGCTTTATGCCACGGGTCAGGGAAAAACAGCTGCACCATATTCAGTGAGTTATCCGGGATCATGGTATGCAGCACTTCCACCGCATCGTGACACATCACGCGCAGATTTTGCACACCTTCTTCTTCAGCAGAAGCCAGACAGGCGCCAACGCCCGGGGAGTGCACTTCAATGCCGAGGAAATTCTGTTCCGGTTTGGCTTTTGCCATCGCCACCAGCGAAGCCCCCATGCCGAAACCAATTTCTAGTGTGACCGGCGCGTCGCGGCCAAACAGGGCAGCGAAATCGAGCGGCGCATCGTTGAATTCAACGCCCATCACCGGCCAAATGTTATCCAGCGCATGCTGCTGCCCTTTCGTCAGGCGCCCCTGGCGACGGACGAAGCTACGAATACGGCGCAGCGGGCGACCGTTTTCATCGAATTCCGGAGAAATGACGTCGTTTTTCATAAAAGTTAAGTCTGCTAGTGAAAGTGTTCGGAAAACGGGCATTATCCAAAGTTACCCGGCGGATGCAAGGGTTTACAGCCACTCGCCCTTGTGCTGCAATCTGCCACCCTGTAATCGCGATCCCGGAGCCATAGCTTTGACTTTTCTCGCCGCGCAATTTTCAGCCCAGGTCCTGGACTGGTACGACAAATACGGGCGTAAAACCCTGCCCTGGCAAATCGCCAAGACGCCCTACAAAGTATGGCTCTCCGAAGTGATGTTGCAACAAACCCAGGTGACCACGGTAATCCCGTATTTTGAACGCTTTATGGCGCGTTTCCCAACGGTGGTTGATTTAGCCAACGCGCCGCTGGATGAGGTGCTGCATCTGTGGACCGGCCTTGGCTACTACGCGCGGGCGCGCAATTTACATAAAGCCGCCCAGCAGGTGGCGACACAGCATGGCGGCATCTTCCCGCAATCCTTTGAGGAAGTGGCCGCGCTGCCCGGCGTCGGGCGTTCAACGGCAGGGGCGATTTTGTCGCTTTCGCTCGGTCAGCATTATCCGATTCTCGACGGCAACGTGAAGCGCGTGCTCGCCCGCTGCTATGCTGTCAGCGGCTGGCCGGGAAAAAAAGAGGTCGAAAAACGGCTGTGGGATATCAGCGAAGAGGTGACCCCGGCGCAAGGGGTAGAACGCTTCAACCAGGCGATGATGGATCTCGGGGCGATGGTTTGCACCCGCTCGAAGCCGAAGTGCGAGCTGTGCCCGTTGAGCAATGGCTGCGTGGCCTACGCGAATCATTCATGGGCGGAATATCCGGGTAAAAAACCGAAGCAGACCATCCCGGAACGCACCGGCTATTTCCTGCTGATGCAGCACGGCGACGAGGTGTTTCTCTCCCAGCGTCCGCCGGTGGGTTTGTGGGGCGGACTATTCTGTTTTCCGCAGTTTGCAGACGAAGCGGAGCTGCGCGAGTGGCTGGCGCAGCGTCAGATAAAGGCCGATAATCTGACGCAATTAACCGCCTTTCGCCACACTTTCAGCCATTTCCACCTGGATATTGTGCCGATGTGGCTTACAGTGCACTCATCTGGCGCATGCATGGATGAAGGCAACGCACTCTGGTATAACTTAGCGCAGCCGCCGTCGGTCGGACTGGCGGCCCCCGTGGAGCGCTTGTTGCAACAGTTAAAAGCCGGAACGCCGGTATAAATTTTTCGGCTATCAAAGAGGAGTGATTATGAGCAGAACCATTTTTTGTACTTTCCTGCAGCGTGAAGCGGACGGCCAGGATTTCCAGCTCTATCCAGGCGAACTCGGGAAGCGCATTTACAACGAAATCTCCAAAGAAGCCTGGGCGCAGTGGCAGCACAAGCAGACCATGCTGATCAACGAGAAAAAACTCAGCATGATGAACCCGGAGCACCGCAAGCTGCTGGAGCAGGAGATGGTGCAGTTCCTGTTTGAAGGGAAAGACGTGCATATCGAAGGCTACACGCCGCCGGAAAAACAGTAAGGGCCCTGCGGCCTTTTAAAAACAAACACAACACGCACGCCCGGAATGATGAAAAAATACTTAGCGCTCGCGCTGATTGCGCCGTTGCTCGTTTCGTGTTCCAGCTCCAATAAAAAAGGCACCGAATACAACGAGGCCTGGGTCAAGGACACGAACGGATTCGATATCCTGATGGGCCAGTTTGCCCATAACATCGAGAACATTTGGGGGTATAACGAAGTCCTGCTCGCCGGGCCGAAGGACTACGTTAAATATACCGATCAATATCAAACCCGCAGCCACATCAACTTTGATGCCGGGACGATCACCGTCGAGACCATCGCGGGCACCGATCCGCGCGGACGACTGCGCCAGGCGATCATCAAAACGCTGCTGATGGGCGATGACCCCAACTCCATTGACCTCTATTCCGACGTCGATGATATTCAGATCTCCAAAGAGCCGTTCCTCTATGGTCAGGTGGTGGATAACACCGGCGCGTCGATTCGCTGGGAGTGGCGCGCCGCGCGCTACGCCGATTATTTGCTGCAAACCCGCCTCAAGAGCCGCAACAATGGCCTGCGCGTGATCTACAGCATCACCATCAACCTGGTACCAAACCACCTCGACAAACGTGCGCATAAATACCTCGGCATGGTGCGCCAGGCCTCGCGTAAATACGGCGTTGATGAGTCGCTGATCCTTGCGATTATGCAAACAGAATCATCGTTTAACCCCTATGCGGTGAGCCACGCGGATGCCATGGGGCTGATGCAGGTCGTCCAGCACAGCGCGGGGAAAGACGTCTTCCGTTCGCAGGGCAAATCCGGCCTGCCGAGCCGCAGCTATCTGTTTGACCCGGCGAATAACATCGATACCGGCACCGCTTATCTGGCGATGCTGAACAATGTTTATCTCGCCGGCATCGATAACCCCACCTCGCGTCGCTACGCGGTGATCACCGCCTATAACGGCGGCGCCGGCAGCGTACTGCGCGTGTTCTCCAGCGATAAAGTCCAGGCGGCGAACATCATTAACAGCATGGCGCCAGGCGACGTCTACCAGACGCTCACCACCCGCCATCCGTCGGCCGAATCGCGCCGGTATCTGTATAAAGTTAACACTGCGCAGAAAAGCTATCGCCGCAAATAACCCCCCTCTCTTACAGGCCCGGACATCGCACTGGGCCTCTCTTTTTTATAGGACATACTTCGTAATATCTTTTCGATTTTCTGCGGCAGTTAACAGAAGCTTCTCACCCCTGAATGATAGAATCGCATCAAAATAACGGTGGTTATGTTATTTAATAAACATAACAAGCCCACATTCGTGAGGATAAATACATGAATCTTAAGCTGCAGCTAAAAATACTGTCGTTCCTGCAGTTCTGCCTTTGGGGGAGCTGGCTGACCACGCTCGGCTCGTACATGTTTGTCACGCTGAAGTTTGACGGCGCGGCAATCGGCGCAGTGTATAGCTCGCTCGGTATCGCCGCCGTCCTGATGCCAACGCTGCTCGGCATCGTCGCCGATAAATGGATCAGCGCCAAATGGGTATACGCCATCTGCCACCTGGTCGGCGCGTTAACGCTGTATCTGGCGGCGCAGGTCACCACGCCGGGCGAGATGTTCCTTGTGATCCTCCTCAACTCGCTGGCCTATATGCCGACGCTGGGGCTGATTAACACCATCTCTTACTATCGCCTGCAGTCGGCGGGGCTGGATATCGTCACCGATTTCCCGCCAATTCGTATCTGGGGCACCATCGGCTTTATCCTCGCCATGTGGGGCGTCAGCTTCTCGGGCTTCGAACTGAGCCATATGCAGTTGTACATTGGCGCGACGCTGTCGGTCTTGCTGGCGCTGTTCACCCTGACGCTGCCGCATATTCCGGTCGCCAACGCCCAGCGCAATCAAAGCTGGACGGAGATGCTGGGGCTTAACGCCTTTGCGCTGTTTAAAAACAAGCGCATGGCTATCTTCTTTATCTTCTCGATGATGCTCGGTGCCGAACTGCAAATCACCAATATGTTCGGCAACACCTTCCTGCATAGCTTCGATAAAGATCCGCTGTTTGCCGGCAGCTTTATCGTCGAGCACGCGTCAGTGCTGATGTCGATTTCGCAGATCTCCGAAACGCTGTTTATCCTGACCATCCCGTTCTTCCTTAGCCGCTACGGCATTAAGAACGTGATGCTGATTAGTATCGTGGCGTGGATGCTGCGCTTCGGCCTGTTCGCCTTTGGCGACCCGACACCGTTCGGCACTGTACTACTGGTGCTGTCGATGATCGTTTACGGCTGCGCCTTCGACTTCTTCAACATCTCCGGTTCGGTGTTCGTTGAGAAAGAGGTTCGTCCGGAAATCCGCGCCAGCGCCCAGGGGATGTTCCTGATGATGACCAACGGATTCGGCTGTATTCTTGGCGGGATGGTGAGCGGCAAAGTGGTTGAGCACTTTACCGTCGAGGGGATCACTGACTGGCAAAGCGTGTGGCTGATTTTCGCCGGTTATTCGCTGGTGCTGGCCTTTGCCTTCGTGGCGCTGTTCAAATACAAACACGTCAGACAACCGACCGCCGCGCAGCAGAGCGCGTGATCGTCAAAAGCAAAACGCCCCGCCTGTTCAGCGGGGCGTTTTTTTATCCCTTCAGCACGTAGCCATACAGCCGCTTAATACCATCCGGATCCGTCTCGCTGTAAACCCCCTGCAGCTCCGGTGAGAAGCCCGGCAGCATATTGACCCCCTCCTCCAGCGCGAGGAAATAGCGCAGTACTGCCCCGCCCCAGATCTCGCCGGGCACCACGCATAATACCCCCGGCGGATAGGGCAGCGCCCCTTCAGCCGCGACGCGGCCTTCCGCTTCGCTCAGACGCACCAGCTCCACGTTGCCGCGGATAAATTCGCGGTTAGCATCCTGCGGATTCATCACCACGCGCGGGAAGCTCCGTTTACGGAACATCTCCTTTTGCAGGCTCTTCACATCAAAGCTGACGTACAGATCGTGCATCTCCTGGCACAGCTCGCGGAGTGTGTAATCGCGATAGCGCACCGGATATTTGTTGTAGATGGTCGGCAGCACGTCAGCCAGCGGCGTATCCGACTCAATATGCTGTTCGAACTGCCCCAGCATCGCCACCAGCTGCGCCATTTTTTCGGCGCTCTCCGCCGGCGTCAGCAGGAACAGAATCGAGTTGAGATCGCACTTCTCCGGCACGATGCCGTTTTCACGCAGATAATGCGCCAGAATGGTTGCCGGGATGCCAAACTCACTGTACTCCCCACTTTCAGCGTCAATGCCCGGGGTGGTCAGCAACAGCTTGCATGGGTCGACAAAATACTGGTCGTCCGCATAGCCCTCAAAACCATGCCAGCGCGCGTCGGGTTCGAAGCTGAAGAAGCGACGCTCCCGGGCGATCGCCTCGGTCGGGTGATCCTGCCATGGACGCCCCGCCACCACTGGCGGAATAAAGGGCTGGATCATCTTGCAGTTAGCGATGATCGCTTTCCGCGCCTCAATGCCCAGCGCCACACACTCGGCCCACAGGCGGCGGCCGCTCTCACCTTCATGAATTTTGGCGTTGACGTCCAGCGCGGCAAACAGCGGATAGAACGGGCTGGTGGAGGCATGCAGCATAAAGGCGTTATTCAGCCGCTTGTGCGGACAGAAACGCGCCTGGCCGCGCAGATGGTTATCCTTTTTATGGATCTGCGACGTCTGTGAGAAGCCGGCCTGCTGCTTGTGCACGGACTGGGTGACAAAAATACCCGGATCGTCCGGGGTCAGCTCCAGCAGCAGCGGCGAGCAGTCGGCCATCATCGGGATAAACTGCTCATAGCCCACCCACGCCGAGTCGAACAGGATGTAATCGCAGAGGTGGCCTATTTTATCCACCACCTGGCGGGCGTTATAGACCGTGCCGTCGTAGGTCCCCAGCTGGATCACCGCCAGACGAAACGGGCGGGAGGCATTGGCTTTCTCAGGCGCCGCTTCGCGGATGAGATCCCGCAGGTAATGCTCATCAAAGCAGCGCTCGTCAATGCCGCCGATAAAACCGAACGGATTGCGCGCGGCTTCAAGATAGACCGGCGTCGCCCCCGCCTGAATCAGCGCCCCGTGATGGTTTGACTTGTGGTTGTTACGATCGAACAGCACCAGATCGCCGCGGGTCAACAGCGCATTGGTCACGACTTTGTTGGCCGCCGAGGTGCCGTTGAGGACGAAGTAGGTTTTATCCGCATTGAACACTTTCGCAGCGAACTTCTGCGCGTGCTTGGCCGACCCTTCGTGGATCAGCAGATCGCCTAATTTCACGTCGGCGTTGCACATGTCGGCGCGAAAGACATTTTCGCCAAAAAAGTCATAGAACTGACGGCCTGCAGGGTGCTTTTTGAAAAACGCCCCGTGCTGATGCCCCGGACAGGCAAAAGTGCTGTTATCCATCTCGACGTACTGGGTCAGAGTATTGAAAAACGGCGGCAGCAGACGCGCTTCATAATCACAGGCCGCCGCCTCCAGCTCCAGCCACTCCTGATCTTTACCGGCGATCACCGCCTGCACCCCCTCTGGCCTCTCGACCGCCGTCTCACTCAGCAGGTAGACCGGCAGATTAAATCCGCTGCGTCTGAGGAGAGCAAGGATGCCGCTGCGACTGTCCGCCGCGGTGATGACGACTGCCGCCACATCGGTAAAATCGGTACTGTCCAGCGCCACAACGCGACGGTGGGTGGACAAGCGGGTGACCAGCTCGCAGCTGGCGGCAATGTGCATGGATTTCATAAGCGCAAATGCCCGTATCGGGAGTGTAAAAATCTCAGACAAGGAAACCTTGCCCAACGATGTGTCCGGGTCTGACGGATTTCAGCTCCGACCGCCGGACATCAGTAAAAGCAGACGCGTCCGATCTTACTGTTGCCCTACAGTGAGCATACGTGTCCTTCACCGCATGGTGAACAGAGGAGTAAGCGTAGCAAGATGAGGCAGCCCGCGCATCTGTGCGCGACGTCGCTGGCGAGATAATGGCAGTGTCGTCATCGGCGGCCTCATATCAGGGAGGAGAAAATTCGCGCAATCATGGCACCTTTCCCGAACAGGCGCAAGATGAAAACCGTATGCACTTATATCACGGATACACAAGCTTTCACGGCGGGTTAACGTCATAATAATGCGGTTATCAGGGATATTTAACAGGAGTCAGCGTGGTTACAGGACCTTTTATTAACGCCAGCGCGGTGCTGGTCGGCGGTGTGCTGGGCGCCTTGCTCAGTCAACGGTTGCCGGAACGGATCCGCACATCAATGACCTCAATTTTTGGCCTGGCGTCATTAGGCATCGGCATTTTACTGGTCATTAAGTGCGCCAATCTGCCAGTGATGGTGCTGTCGACCCTGGTAGGGACGCTGCTCGGCGAAATATGCAATATGGAAAAAGGCATCAATACGCTGGTCAGTAAACTCCAGCAGTTGATGTCAGCGAAAGGCAAGAAAAAGGCTTCGGCTCATGAGTCTTATATTCAGAGCTATGTGGCGATTATCGTCCTGTTCTGCGCCAGCGGCACCGGCGTCTTCGGCGCCATGCGCGAAGGGATGACTGGCGACGCCAGCATTCTGATTGCTAAAGCGTTTCTCGACTTTTTCACTGCCACCATTTTCGCCTGCACCCTGGGCATTGCCGTCGCCGCCATCAGCGTGCCGATGCTGCTCATCCAGCTGACTCTTGCGGCCTGCGCGGCGATCATTATGCCGCTTACTACCCCGATGATGCTGGCGGATTTCAGCGCCGTCGGCGGTATGCTACTGGTGGCCACCGGGCTGCGCATCTGCGGGATAAAAATGTTTGCGGTGGTGAATATGCTGCCTGCGCTGGTGCTGGCGATGCCAATTTCAGCGGCCTGGACGCTGTTTTTTGCCTGAAGACGCGTGCTTTTAGCGCAATGTGGTGATAGATTGTTCAGTCTGCTGCAAAACAGATAAATTTCGTTGACGAGGCGCGGCGATTACGGTTTAATGCGCCCCGTTGCCCGGATAGCTCAGTCGGTAGAGCAGGGGATTGAAAATCCCCGTGTCCTTGGTTCGATTCCGAGTCCGGGCACCACTATTTAAAGAACCCGCCCAAAAGGCGGGTTTTTGCTTTTCTAAGACCGGACTCTCCATCGAACTGCGTTCGATTATTCGCCGCACAGCGGCTCACCCCTTCGGGGCCAGCGCGACACGCGCGCTGTTCAACGCCTGCGGCGTTAGTCCGAGTCCGGGCACCAAATTCATAGCAACGGACCTCCACGGAGGTCCGTTTTTGCATTCCAAGCCCGCAGTAATCAACATCTCTTCAATCCCTTAACTCCACCCAACTCAATCAACTTCAACCCGCATCATGTCCATTGCGAGGGTACAACTGAGGGTGAGCTGACTCCGCCCCGGTAGACGATCCTGCCCTATAGCCACAAGCTTTTTCAGCCGCTGATTTTTATCCTCCTGTTGCCGCAGACGATGCAATTCAAGTTCAGTTACGCCCAGAGCAGCGAATTTCTCTTCTAATTATAAAAATGGCTTCAGAAATGCCCATCTTTCGGCAGACTTCCCCGACACAGATGCCGGTTTCGGCCTGCTTCAGTGCAAATGCAATCTGTTCTTCGGTATAACGGGTCTTTTTCATGGCGATATGCCTCTCTGTGAGATGGAAGAAAAACCGTAGACTTCAGTTTATCCTGTCACTCTTTTCTGGGAGGAGATCAACTTAAGAGCCTCGTGATTAACGTCCTGGCTTCAGATAAGGGGTGAACATCCCCTGGAAATCAGATTTTAATTCTGGGGTGATAAGAACATCTCCTGTAACTTTTCTAGATTCTTCTACACCTACCATTTGGGAGCAACCGTCCATTGCATTAAATGATCGTAAATTTTTATAAGTTGTTTCACTACACCATGCTTCATCCACAGATTTTACAATGTTTATATATAAAAATTTTAACTGTGGCTCATTGTCACATTTATCACATCTAAAAAAAGGATACCAATAACTTCTCCCTATACCTATTAAGGTATAGCCTTTCATATATGGTATGTATGCCTTTAATATTCTATTACGAAAATCAGCATGCTGAATATCAACAAAAAAAATATCACCTTTATTTTTATAAGAAATTGTATAGTTTGTTTTTCCTGGAATATAGCCATTGCCATACGCCATTTCATTTGCCAGTCTGAAATCCATGACTATATACCCATAGCCGGGCATCTGTTTAGCGTCTTGATAATCAATAGTTTTATCAAAACTTCCCGAACAAGAAACCATAAACAATGACAGAATAATACAAACTGACAACCTTGCGAGAATTGAAGGCATCTAAATTTCCCTTTAGTAATATTAGCTTCCTGTTAGCAATTATCATCCTTCGCGTTCAACATAGCAACAAATTATTACTTAGAACATGCAGGTTTATTCATCCCCTCCCCGTTTTGCCGTTTCCGGAACACAGCGTTCATAGCGGCGATAAAATGTAATTTGCACGGCGTCGTCAATTCATTTTAATTTTATGGCTTGTCGTGACTAACTGGGCTGTTTTCACCTGTGCGGTGAATTTTGCAGGCAACCTTATCTAGTTCGCCATCGGCGACCTTTAAGCGTCCATATGCTAATTGGTGACCTGGAGCGGTAAAGGACCGCTTGACGACGCCGTAACATCGGACGATATGCAATACATCCTGTGAGTCCATATAGAACACCCTTTGTCGGATTTTCCCAGCTACAGCGGGAAGCTTATTACTTAGATCTGCATCCACGTCTATTCGCGTTCAAAGAGCTTGATAGCCAGTCACGGTACGACAAATCTGCATTACTTGGTTCAGACTGTTATGCATAAATTTGACATACAGTTGGAAGCCTTCTGACCGTCAGTTGGGACCATAGTCACAGACTAAATAGTACTAAAATGAGCAGATGGGACCGTGGTCCCAGGTTGATAATCTGACCGACGATACATGTGGGACTGAATCGCTACGGGTTTAACAAACACTTCAGATTCTCTTGTAATTATAAATAATACCCATCAGGCATGAACCAAATCCCTCAACGTCACCATCAACATCATCGGATCCATCGGCGACGGCTCAAACCCCACCCGCAGGTAAAAATCCCGTGCTTCATCCGACAGGGCGTGAACCAGCATCCCGCGAATGCCGATAGTCTCCGCCACCTGAATCACACGCAGCCCGGCATCACGTACCAGGGCCCGCCCGACACCTTTCCCATGTAGTGATTTATCCACCGCCAGACGACCCAGTACCACAACCGGGATCGGGTCAGGCATATTGCGGCGAAAACGACCCGGCGCAGTATTTGTCGTCACAGCGCTGGAAGCCAGTGAGTAGTAAGCCATCACCTTCGCGTCGTCGCAGCAGACAAAGGTGCGGGATGCGCCAGTAACCTGATTTTTCATCGCCCGCTGTTTCAGCCAGTGATCCATGGAATCTATACCGCAGCAAAACGGGGTAAGAATATGCCCGGCATGAAGCGGTTCTGGTGCCGAGATCATTCTTCCTGTTCCCACGGCGCAGGGGTCTGCATAGTTTTACGCAGTGCGGCATTAGGTGCAGGAGCCTGATCCAGACGAGCGAGAAATTCCTGATAAGCCTGCGGATCGGCCATAATGATGCGTTGCTCAATCAGCGCTTCCTCAGCGGCAGCGCGGGCGGCCTCCAGCACAAAGTCGGTGCGGTTTTTCCCTCTGGCTTTCGCCGCCCGATCAATAAGATCGCGTTCGGCAGGTTTAATGCGCAGATTTAACGTTTCGCGTTTTATGGACATGCTGTTTGCGGCTGGCATAGTTCTATCCTTTAGTCGATGGCTGGACAGTAATTATACAATCAATGTAACGCTAATGTCATTACGAAATACAGAACTCAGATGAAATCTCACGAAGACTTAAACCCATTTATTGCCTATGCAAATAATGTCATCTTTATGATTTAAAACCCAAAATACCCTCACCACTTAACACTCTATAGCACAAGAAGTACTGACAGAAATCCAAGTGGTCATGCACTTAAGACGATCGCGCACAGACAATAGTGATCGCCAAAAAGACGGGTTTTCTCTTTTCTACACCCTGCATCGGTGTCTATGGGTTTCTACCACGCCGTATCCTCTGTGCCATTAAGGCCTATTTCCCATAGAATCTTTTCGAAAATGCATTTTCAGATATCAAATAACACGCTGATTCAAATCGCCATTTTCTCGCCAAAAGCGGCTAAAAACGCCCTTTTCTGGCAATCGATCCGCCCAGGTGGCTACCCTGCTTTCCCTCCAGATGGCCAAATAGCATCTTATATTCCATTTGACGCTAACAGGCAGAGAAATGTTCTTTAAATTACCGTTTTCACAGCTCTACCATGCAAAAATATCTTAAACGAGTGGGTAAATGGTTATGTCACTGTTTCATTCCGTGAGCGACCTGATCGGTCATACTCCCCTGCTCCAGTTGCACAAACTGGATACCGGCCCCTGCAGTCTGTTTTTAAAACTGGAAAATCAGAATCCCGGCGGGTCAATTAAAGATCGCGTTGCGCTGTCGATGATTAATGAAGCCGAGCGCCAGGGAAAACTGGCGCCCGGAGGAACGATAATCGAAGCCACCGCCGGCAACACCGGCCTCGGCCTGGCGCTGATCGCGGCGCAGAAAAATTACCGGCTGATCCTGGTGGTGCCGGACAAAATGAGCCGCGAGAAAATCTTTCACCTGCGGGCGCTGGGCGCGACGGTGCTGCTCACCCGTTCCGACGTCAATAAAGGCCATCCGGCCTATTATCAGGATTATGCCCGCCGCCTTGCCGATGAAACGCCGGGCGCCTTTTATATCGACCAGTTTAATAACGACGCCAATCCGCTGGCCCATGCCACCTCCACTGCGCCGGAGCTTTATCAGCAGCTGGAGGGCGATATCGACGCCGTCGTCGTCGGCGTCGGCTCCGGCGGTACGCTGGGCGGGCTTCAGGCCTGGTTTGCTGAACACTCGCCGAAAACGGAATTTATTCTCGCCGATCCGGCGGGTTCCATTCTTGCCGATCAGGTCGATACCGGACGCTACGGCGAAACGGGATCCTGGCTGGTCGAAGGGATCGGCGAAGATTTTATCCCGCCGCTGGCCAGGCTGGAGGGGGTACATACCGCGTATCGCGTCAGCGACCGCGAAGCGTTCCAGACTGCGCGCCAGCTGCTGCAGGTCGAGGGCGTGCTGGCCGGCTCTTCCACCGGCACCTTGCTCAGCGCCGCCCTGCGCTACTGCCGGGCACAAAGCCGTCCGAAACGGGTGGTGACCTTCGCCTGTGATAGCGGCAATAAATACCTGTCCAAAATGTTCAACGATGACTGGATGCGCCAGCAAGGACTGATCGCCCGGCCCGAACAGGGCGATCTCAGTGATTTTATCGCCCTGCGCCATGACGAAGGCGCCACCGTCACGGCCGCGCCGGACGACACCCTGGCCGCAGTCTTTACCCGCATGCGGCTGTATGACATCTCCCAACTGCCGGTGCTGGAGGATGGCCACGTGGTCGGCATTGTCGATGAGTGGGATTTGATCCGCCACGTACAGGGCGATCGCCAACGCTTCTCCCTGCCGGTCAGCGAAGCGATGAGCCGCCATGTTGAAACTCTCGATAAGCGTGCGCCAGAGAGCGAACTGCAGGCTATTCTCGATCGCGGTCTGGTGGCGGTGATCGCTGACAACGCGCGTTTTCTTGGCCTGGTCACCCGCAGCGATGTACTAACCGCCTGGCGTAACCGAGTCGCACAATAAGGAATTTTTTTATGTCATCTATCCACACCCTGAGCGTACATAGCGGAACCTTCACCGACAGCCACGGCGCAGTGATGCCGCCGATTTACGCCACCTCCACTTTTGCTCAGCCGGCGCCGGGGCAGCATACCGGCTATGAATATTCCCGCAGTGGGAACCCTACCCGCCACGCGCTGGAGACGGCGATCGCCGACCTGGAAAACGGCACGCGCGGCTACGCGTTCGCCTCCGGGCTGGCCGCCATCTCCACCGTGCTGGAGCTGCTGGATAAGGACAGTCACCTGGTGGCGGTCGATGATGTGTATGGCGGCACTTATCGCCTGCTGGAAAACGTTCGCCGCCGTAGCGCTGGTCTGCAGGTGAGCTGGGTGAAACCCGACGACCTGAAGGGGATTGAAGCGGCGATCCGCCCCGATACGCGCATGATCTGGGTGGAAACGCCCACCAACCCGCTGCTGAAGCTGGCGGATCTCAGCGCCATCGCCGCCATCGCGCGACGCCATAACCTGATCAGCGTCGCCGATAACACCTTCGCCTCGCCGGCGATCCATCGCCCGCTGGAGCATGGATTTGATATTGTGGTGCACTCCGCGACCAAATACCTCAACGGCCATTCCGATGTCGTCGCCGGCCTGGCGGTGGTTGGCGATAACTCCGAGCTCGCGGAAAAGCTTGGCTATCTGCAGAATGCGGTAGGCGGTGTACTCGACCCGTTCAGCAGCTTCCTGACGCTACGTGGTATCCGTACCCTGGCGCTGCGGATGGAGCGCCACAGCGCGAACGCGCTGCAGCTCGCCGAATGGCTGGAACAGCAGCCGGAAGTGGAGCGAGTCTGGTTCCCCTGGCTGGCCTCGCACCCGCATCATCAGCTGGCGCGCCAGCAAATGGCGCTGCCCGGCGGCATGATTTCGGTGGTGGTGAAGGGCGATGAAGGTTACGCCGAGCGCATTATCAGCAAGCTGCGCTGGTTTACGCTTGCGGAGAGCCTGGGCGGCGTGGAGAGTCTGGTGAGCCAGCCGTTCAGCATGACCCATGCCTCGATCCCGCTGGAGAAACGTCTGGCGAATGGCATCACGCCCCAGCTGATCCGCCTGTCGGTGGGGATCGAAGATCCCAACGATCTGATTGCCGACTGGCAGCAGGCGCTGCGGGAGGAGTGATTATTCCGACGCGCGGGTCATTGTCAGCGCGTCGGCCATTCCCTGCTGAAGATGGGCAATAAACTGCGTCAGCTTCGGCAGGGGCCGACGATCCTGGCGCCAGAGCAGATGCACGGGTCTCGGCTGCGGGGTCCAGGCCTCCAGCACCCGCACCAGGCTGCCGCTGGCCAGCGCATCGGCCAGCAGCACCTCCGGCTGCATCAGCAGCCCGGCCCCGGCGATTGCCGCCTGGCGCAGCGCGTAACCATCATTGCAGCGTAAAATCGCATCGCGTTTCCAGCGAACTTCCCCCTCTATGCCCGGCAGTCGCCACTCATTGCGGGCGGTCCAGACCGTATGGGACAGGCAGAGATGATCGGCGAGATCCTCTGGCGTCCCGGGGGTCCCGTAACGCGCCAGATAAGCCGGCGCGGCGCAGATCACCATCCGATACGGCGCCAGATAGCGGGCCACCAGATCCTCCTGATGGATCTCGCCAATGCGGATCGCCAGATCGACCCCCTCATCCACCAGATCGACCATCCGGTTAGTCAGATCCAGTTCCACCCGGACCGCAGGCCAGGCCTGCAGGAAGGTGGCGGTCAGGGGCGCGATCACGCTGGCGCCAAACGAGGTGGGGGCGCTCACCCGCAGGGTGCCGGCGGGCGCCAGCCGCAGCCGCTCGACCGCGCTTTCGGCGATGGAGACCTGCTCCATCACCCGTTTCGCTTCGTCAAAATAGACCCGCCCGGCGTCGGTGAGGCTCTGGCGTCGGGTGTTACGCTCCAGCAGACGCGTCGCCAGCTGGCTTTCCAGCTGGGCGATATATTTCCCGACCATCACCGCCGACAGCCCCAGGCGCGACGCCGCCCCGGTAAAGCTGCCGCACTCCACCACGGCAATAAACGTCTCCATCCCTCGCAGCTTATCCATATTGCTAACCTCTGGTTAGTAATGTTCTAACTTTTAGCCAGTTTATCCGATATTCGTTTTATTAAAGAATAGCGTCTCACCTCATCAGGAGACAGCCATGAAAATTATCGTTATCGGTGCCAGCGGCACCATCGGTCGCGCGGTCAGCGAAGAGCTGAGCCAGAGACATGACGTTATCCGCGTCGGCCGCACCCGGGGAGATTATCAGGTGGATATCACCTCGCAGGAGAGCGTCGAGGCGCTATTTGCCCAAACGGGCGAAGTAGATGCGATTGTCTCCACCACCGGCAATCTGCACTTTGGGCCGTTAAGCACCATGACCGACAGTCAGTTCAACCTCGGGCTGCAGGACAAGCTGCTGGGGCAAATTCGCCTGGCGCTGATCGGGCAGCATTTCCTGCGTGACGGCGGGTCGATTACTCTGGTCAGCGGTATTGTCGCCCAGGAGCCCATTGCTCAGGGCGTCAATGCCACGACGGTCAACGCCGGTCTGGAAGGCTTTGTGCGCGCCGCCGCCTGCGAACTGCCACGCGGGATCCGCATCAATCTCATTAGCCCCACCGTGCTCAGCGAGTCGCTGGCGGCCTACGGCGACTTTTTCCCGGGCTTTGCCAGCGTCCCCGCCGCCGCCGTGGCGCAGGCCTATCGTCGCAGCATTGAAGGCGTTCAGACCGGCCGCATCTACCCGGTCGGCTACTAGCCTGCGCCGGCCCGCCGGGGCCGGCGCTTACATCAGGCCGTCATTGCAGGTACACTGACGGCTGATTGTCTCCGACCGAAAAACTGATGTTGAAAAAATTACCTTTTATTATCCCGCTTTTGGCGCTTATCGCGCTGCTGGTCTGGTGGTTCACCCCGCATTACACCGCAGATGAAGAAGCCTACTACCGGGCAGTCTTTTGCATGATCGATCATGACGACAGCCGCCAGTTCCTCCACGATATGCAAAATATCGTCGAAGGGGGAAATTCTGACTATGCATTGCATAAAACCCATTACCTGCCGGCGCTGGGGCAGCGGATGCTGGACACCTGGCGCCAGCTCAGCGCGCAGGAGCAGCAAACACTGGGCGAAGATCGGCAGCGCTGTGGCGAGATATTGCGCGAAAAACAGCAGGGAAAATCATCCTGATGGGGGGCGAAATCGCAGTATATCTTCAGCGTCGAATGAGATTTTGCTGTTGGTAGCCAGATGACCGCCATAAAACACCCCGCTCTTGCGGGGCCGCGATATGACGTTTTTTTCTGCTGCGACATACTATAAAAAGTAGTTGATCTGGTACGAACTAACTCTTATTTTGCTTCTCAGTTTTCAAAATGAGATAAAACTGATGCCAGTCATTATTGCCAGTAGTATTAAAGAAGCCAAAGCATTGATTAACGGTGGGAAATACAGAGAAATTATTCTCAACTTCGATATTGATGCAGATGACTTTTTCTCTCTCGCCAGCCATTCTGCTGGGACAAAAATCTCCATCTCCGACCGAAACGATCGCTCTCCGGTAAAATCAGAAAAATAATTAACCCGCGAGGGACATTTATGTGGTTGTTTATTGGCACCTTTGCGGTTGCTTTTCTCGCATCGCTGATGCTGGTCTGGCTGGATGACCGGATCGCCGAGACAGATTGACCCTGGCGCTGGACGCTAACGTCAGTTCCTCCCGCTCTCGCCGCGAAGGGCTGTGCGCCGTCGTTAAGCGGCGCACAGCAGAGTCATTACAGGGAGGCCGCCAGCCGCTCAACGGCCGTCAGCAACCCGGCCTCAGACACCGTGGAGTAGGAGAGACGCAGAGTACGGGTATCCGGCTTATCGTGATAGAACGCTTCGCCAGGAACGTAGACTACGCCGTTTTCCAGCGTTTTCTTCATCCATTCCATGGTATCGAACGGATAGCGGAAACGCGCCCACAGGAACATGCCCCCCTGCGGGCGGCTGAATTCCAGGTGCTCGCCAAGGCGGCTTTCCAGCGCGTCGGCCAGCGCCACACACTTCTTGCGGTAGTCTTCGCGAATCAACGCGATCTGGTTCTCCAGCCGGTTCATGCCGAGGTACTCCGCGGTGATCACCTGCGAAAGCATATTGGTATGCAGATCCGCCGCCTGCTTGACGATCACCGTCTGCTGCGCCAGCCAGTCCGGCATCACGACCCAGCCGATGCGCATCCCCGGCGCGAGGATCTTCGAAAAGGTCGAGGTGTAGACCACCTGATCTTCACAGCCCAGCTCAACCGCGTGCTGATAGAGCGGGCGTCGAACGGCGTCAGTGAAGCTAATTTCGCCATAGGGATCGTCTTCCAGAATGACGAAGTCATATTTTTTCGCCAGTTCAACCAGGCGACGACGACGCGTCTCGCTCAGCGTTTTGCCGCCGGGGTTGCCGAACGTCGGCACCAGATAAACGGCTTTGACGTGGGTGGTCTCCAGCAGGTCGGCCAGTTGCTCCACCAGCATCCCGTCATCATCGGTGTCGACACTGAGAATATTGGCCTGCGCCAGCTGAAACACCTGCAGCGCCGCCAGATAGGTAGGACGCTCAACGACAATAGTGTCACCTGGATCGAGCAGCGTACGAGCAACGATATCCAGCGATTGCTGCGAGCCGGAGGTGATATAGACCTGAGCGGGAGAACAGGTCACGCCACGGGAGTGACAGATTTCACTCACCGCCTGACGTAGCGGCGGGTAGCCCTCCGTCAGACCGTACTGGAATGCGTCATGAAAACGTTCGCTCATCACCTTCTGCACCGCCAGCTCCAGGCCTTCGGTATCAAACAATTCCGGGGCCGGAATGCCGCCGCCAAGCGAGATCACGCCGGGCAGTTTACTGTGCTTGAGAAGTTCGCGGACGGCGGAGGGCTTGAGTTCACCCGCGCGGGCGGCGAGACGCCGATCGTGCATACTATTTTCCTTTTCTGTCTTGTTGTTGTGTTAATTATCTTCGCTTCGTTGCAGGTGTTCCCCGGCGGCGCTGACCATGCCGGGGCTATCCTTTTCTGTACGTTGTCACCCGGACAGGGGTATGCCGCTACCCGGGTTTCGCACGTCATGCTTTGTCTTTCAAAACGATTAACGGCTCGATATCGCTCTCTTTTTTCACCACCAGCGACGAATCGCCGCGCAGACAGGTACCGCCGTAGTTACCGCCGACGGTAAATGTGCACACCTGAATGTACTTACCGTCCACTTTCGGCAGGCACCACAGCTGCTGGTAGATATTCTTGCGATCGACAAACTGGCCGCTGGTCTTATCCAGAACCTCATCCTGAGGACCGATCAAATCGATATTGTTCCCGCAGCGTCCGGAAATGGGCTTCACGGCATAGCCGGTTTTCGCCAGCTCGTCGTTAACCACAAAATCGGTATCCAGCAGATAGCGATGATGCGGGAACAGCGACCACAGCACCGGCAGAATCGCTTTGTTGCCCGGGATCACCGTCCACAGGGGTTCGAATACCAATACTTCAGGACGCAGCAGGACGTCAATCAGCCGCACCTCATTCTGCGGATGTCCGGTACGAATCGGCACCGCCGCGTACTCATCGGCGCTGACTTCGCGCACCTGCTCAATGGCGGTTTCCCATGCCCAGGTTTTCCAGACGCAGTTGACCAGCCGCCCGTCAGCGTCAATCAGCTGGCCGGCAGCGTCCCAGCGCAGCTCATCAAGGCCAAAGAGAATTTTGCTCTCAAAACCGGCCTGGGTCAGCGAACGCTGAATAAATTTCGCGTGGTAATTCTCTTCCAGATCCTTGTCCTGCATGATGTGGACGAAGGGCCGCGCCCGGCTGTGTTTCCACGCCCCCGCCAGCTCATCGAGCAGACCTTCCGCCGGATTGTGGCCGGTGCCGTAGTAGCCCTGCTTCAGCCACTGCTCAAGGATCAACCCGCCTTCGGTATGGCAGGAGGCGGAGTCGGCATTGTATTCGTACACCTTCAGCCCGCGCTCGTCCATGCAGAAATCCATGCGCCCGGTGATCATATGATGACGACGGCGCTGCCAAGAGAGACGCAGACGCGGCCAGAGGATTTTCGGGATATCAAACAGCGCCAGCAGGTTATCATCCTTCATCACCTTATCGGTGGCGTGCAGATACATCAGGTGTAGCTCGTTAGTGGCTTTGATCAGCTCCTGTTCGGCGCTTTCGCTGATGGTGAAATACTGGTAGGGATCCTGGTTGATGAAATGGCCGTTGGCCGCCACGTAGGCTTTCTGCAGCGGATCTTTCTCGTTCAGCCATTTGCCGCGGAACTGGCCGTTGTTCGGCAGCCGCGCGCCTTTGATCGCCATCGCCTCGCCCGGCAGCACCGGCTGCGGCAGGCTGTGTTCGGTATCGGCGGTCTGGATCATCCAGCCTAAAATTTCGGTATCGGTAAAGGTATCTTTGATGGTGTACCGGCCGGCGTTGACCTCGAGGGTCAGCTCGCGGGTCCACTGCTGGCCCTGCGGCAGCGGCGAGTGAATGACGTTCTGCTCGGCGATACGCACTTTATTGCCGACAAGCTGGGTGATCACCGCGACGTGGCCGGTGTGCTTAAACTCGCCTCCCTTCTGCCAGATCAGTAACGAACCGGCGATGGGCGGACGGCGGGAACCGTTGGCGAAGGCCTGCAGCGGCAAAATATTGTCATTGACCACTTCACGCAGGAAACGCAGGGAGAAGATTTCATATGCCATCCCCACATCGGTAAAGACAAACCCGTAGGTCAGGAACAGAAAGCGGCGTGCAAACTCGACGCACTGCCATTTATGCCCCATATACTCATTGCCGATGTAGCTGCGAAACGTCGCATCATCCGGGTAGTCTTGCGGATTTAAGCTACTGTAATTCGATGAATAAATCGCCACGCCGCCGGGCGCGTAGCCTAACAATGTCCCAAACGGGGCGTCACTGCTTGTCGATCCTTTGCTCATTTAGCCTGACCTCAAATTAATGCAGCCCGGGCAGTTGGCGAAACAAAACTCCCTCTTCTTATCCTGCCGCAGGCACTTACCAGACAGAGGTGTAACGATGATACCACTCATTCGTTTCGCTAATCGTGCCGTTAAGGAAAATAACCCTGCAGCCGGAAACAAAAGTGATATCGTTATCGGTGATATAACAAAAAAACAACGCAACATCAGGAGTCGACAATGAGCACACCCTCGCATCTGAATGCCCAACCGCTGGTCTGGGGACACGGTCCGCGGACGTTTGAGGTGTTCCTTGAGCCCACCTGCCCCTACTCTGTCCGCGCGTTTAATAAGCTCGACGACCTGCTTGATGAGGTCGGCGCCGATAACGTCACCATCAAGATACGCCTGCAGTCGCAGCCGTGGCATCTGTTCTCCGGGGTGATTGTCCGCTGCATCCTCGCCGCGTCTACCCTGCCGCACGGCAGAGAGCAGGCGCATAAGGTGATGCAGGCCGTGGCCGACCATCGGGAAGAGTTTGAGTTTACCGATCACTGCAGCGGGCCGAATATGAACGCCACGCCGCAGCAACTCATTGAACGCATTGAACGTTACAGTCACGTGCTGCTGGGGGCCGCCTTTGCCCGCCCGGAGCTGCAGGACGTGATCAAGTGGCACAGTAAATACGCCCGTCAGAACGGCATTCACGTCTCGCCGACCTTTATGGTCAATGGCCTGGTGCAGCCGGATCTGGGCAGCGGTGATGATGTCAGCGTGTGGGCTGCGCGGATTATGGCCTGAGGTCACCTGCTACACTTTTTGTACATCCACGAAAAAGGCAAACCAGCATGTCAGAGCAAAACTACCAGCCACCCAAAGTGTGGGAATGGAAGCAAAACAGCGGCGGCGCGTTCGCCAATATCAACCGTCCCGTTTCCGGCGCGACCCATGAACGCGTCCTGCCGGTCGGTACCCATCCGCTCCAGCTATACTCACTGGGCACGCCCAACGGCCAGAAGGTGACGATCATGCTGGAGGAGCTGCTGGCGCTGGGCGTCAGCGGCGCGGAGTACGACGCCTGGCTAATACGCATTGGCGAAGGGGATCAGTTTTCCAGCGGCTTTGTCGATATCAACCCGAACTCGAAGATCCCGGCCCTCAGCGACCACTCCACCACGCCGCCGACCCGGGTATTTGAGTCCGGCAACATTCTTCTCTATCTGGCGGAAAAATTTGGCTTCTTCCTGCCAAAAGATCCTGCCGGCCGCACCGAAACCCTCAACTGGCTGTTCTGGCTGCAGGGCGCGGCGCCATTCCTCGGCGGCGGCTTCGGCCACTTCTATAACTATGCGCCGGTGAAGATCGAGTACGCGATCGACCGCTTTACGATGGAAGCCAAACGCCAGCTCGACGTGCTGGACAAACAGCTCGCCCGCGGTCGCTATGTGGCCGGCGAGGAGTACACCATCGCCGATATGGCTGTCTGGCCGTGGTATGGCAACGTAGTGCTGGGCAATGTCTATAACGCGGCGGAGTTCCTCGACGCCGGGAGCTATAAAAACGTGCTGCGCTGGGCGCAGGATGTGGGCAACCGCCCGGCCGTCAAGCGCGGACGCATCGTCAACCGCACCAACGGCCCGCTCAATGAGCAGTTACATGAGCGCCACGACGCCCGCGACTTTGACACCCAAACGGAAGATAAGCGCCAGGCGTAAGGTCTTCACCCTTTCCCGCTGACGGGAAAGGGTTCCCACCACAGGACGGCTCCGCCTGCGAAGCCGTCCTGTTTAGCTTTCCAGCCGATAGCCCGCCAGAAAATAGCGCATCGCCATACCCGACCCACCTTCTTTGAAGAAATCCATCACCATATCTCTGTCAAGGCCATAGCGACGGGTCAGGATCCCCGCCTCCCACGCGCTGAGCTGACGGTCGCCGGTTTTTTCAAACATGCGGTGCGAGTAGCCGAGCACAAACCCGCGTTTATAGTCGGCGCAAAAATTCGCCGCATGCGCGGCGGTGTCAGCATAGGATGCCTGTAGCCCCGCCATTAAGCCTTTGCCAAAATGATTTTCCATCGCGCCCTCCCAATCGTTATATAATAAATTATATAGCGTTTTTTTGAGCGAGCGGTAGCGCTATTTATGACGTTTGCGCTAGCGTAAATACTTCTCAAACCATGCCAGCGTGCGTTGCCAGGCCAGATCAGCCGCAGCCCGATCGTAGCGCGGCGTGGAATCATTATGAAAGCCGTGATTCACGCCCTGATAGAGATAGGCCTCGTAGACTTTATGGTGTTCCTTCAACGCCTGTTCATAGGCGGGCCAGCCTTCATTAATGCCGCTATCGAGGCCGGCATAGTGCAGCAGCAGCGGCGCTTTAATTTTATCGACCTCCTTCAGCGGCGGCTGGCGGCCGTAAAACGGCACCGCGCAGGCTAGCTCCGGGATCGCCACCGCCGCCGCGTTGCTGACGCCGCCGCCGTAACAAAACCCGGTGATACCGACCTTCCCCGTCGCCTGTGGATGCTTCGCCATAAACGCGACCGCCGCAAAAAAATCATTCATCAGCTTCACGGGATCGACTTTCTGCTGTAGCAAGCGGCCTTCATCATCATTCCCCGGATAGCCGCCGACGGCGCTCAGGCCATCCGGCGCCAGCGCGATATATCCCGCTTTCGCGACCCGCCGGGCTACGTCTTCAATGTAGGGATTCAGGCCTCGGTTCTCATGTACCACCACAACGGCGGGCGCTTTGTCGGCTATTTTCGTCGGCGTCACCAGGTAAGCCCGCACTTCGCCGTGGCCGTCAGGAGAGGGATAATGAATATACTCCGGACGGATATCCGGATCGGTGAACGGTACCTGCTCTGCCAGGGCATAGTCGGGCTTCAGCAGATTAAACAGCGCCAGCGCGGTCATCCCGCCGACAGTATATTTCCCCGCCAGCTGGAGAAACTCGCGTTTGCTGATTTTGCCGTGGGCATAGTAGTCA
The DNA here is from genome assembly GCF_033100215.1 of Klebsiella sp. w6. NCBI lineage: Bacteria > Pseudomonadati > Pseudomonadota > Gammaproteobacteria > Enterobacterales > Enterobacteriaceae > Klebsiella > Klebsiella sp. w6. Next base: position 708,546 of record NZ_CP136907.1, on the reverse strand, counting down.
TAATACTCGAGCAGCTGCTGCGGGAAATCTTTGGCCGTTAATCGCGTCATCACCCTGCCTCCGTTGTTAAGCGCCCTTTAAGCAAAGCAGAAGCCCGGACATACGCCAGCGCAGAGAAGCAGAAACGGGGGAGAAAAAAGCCCAGCGGCTAACACCGCCGGGAGAGAAGAGATCAGTGTTTCACTTTGTTCAGACGATCGAGATAGCCCATCACAAAGGCCGAAAGGACGAAGGTCAGGTGGATAATCACGTACCACATCAGCTTATTGTCCGGCACGTTTTTCGCATCCATAAACACCCGCAGCAGGTGGATAGAGGAGATCGCCACAATTGACGCCGCGACTTTATTCTTCAGAGAGGTGGCGTCCATTTTACCGAGCCAGCTCAGCTTCTCTTTCCCTTCATTGATATCCAGCTGCGACACGAAATTCTCATAGCCCGAGAACATCACCATCACCAGCAGGCCACCCACCAGGGTCATGTCCACCAGCGACAGCAGCGTCAGGATCAATTCCGACTCGCTGACGCTGAAGATATGCGGCAGAACGTGGACGATCTCCTGAAAAAATTTGATGGTCAGCGCGACCAGTCCCAGCGAAAGGCCAAAATAAACCGGTGCCAGCAGCCAGCGCGAAGTGTACATAGCGTTTTCCAGAAAGCGTTCCATATAATCCTGTTAGTTAACAAAAAGAAGCGACATTATATCTCAGACAGATAACGTGATGGCAACGCCAGGCCAACACATCGCCGGCAGACGGCCATAAAAAAGGCCGGCGCGCGGCCAGCCTTTTCAGGAACAGAATCGGATTATTTGGCTTTGACGGTCTCTTCGCCCACCAGCCCGATCTTGAGATAGCCCGCCTGATGCAGGGTATCCATCACTTTCATCATCGTCTCGTAATCGACGGTTTTATCCGCGCGGAAGAAGACAGTGGTATCTTTTTTGCCGGCGGTCAGGCTATCCAGGGCGTTAATCATATTCGCTTCGGTAATCGGGTCGTTGCCGAGGAACATGCTCTTATCCGCCTTCACCGACAGATAAATGGGTTTTTCCGGTCGCGGTTGCGGCTGGCTGGAGGAGGCCGGCAGATTCACCTTCACGTCAACCGTCGCCAGCGGCGCAGCCACCATAAAGATAATCAGCAGAACCAGCATGACGTCGATAAACGGCGTCACGTTGATCTCATGCATTTCGCCGTTATCGTCCAGATTTTCATTAAGACGCATCGCCATAGCCGATCAACCTACCCGTAATTTCTGCGCGCTACGCACCGGCTTCACACCGCTGGCGCTGAGGTCCAGGTCGCGACTTTGCAGCAGCAGCACCTGAGCGGCGACGTCGCCGAGCGAGGCCTTGTAGCTGCCAATCATGCGGGCAAAGATGTTATAGATGACCACCGCCGGGATGGCGGCGAACAGGCCGATGGCCGTCGCCAGCAGCGCTTCCGCGATGCCCGGCGCTACCACCGCAAGGTTGGTAGTCTGCGTCTGGGCGATACCGATAAAGCTGTTCATGATGCCCCAGACGGTCCCGAACAGACCCACGAACGGCGAAATGGCACCGATGGTGGCCAGATAACCATTGCCGCGCCCCATATGGCGACCGACCGCCGCGACGCGGCGCTCAAGGCGAAAACCGGTGCGTTCCTTGATGCCTTCATTGTCTTCCGCACCGGCAGAGAGTTCGAGTTCGTTCTGCGCTTCATTGATAAGCTGGGTGGTCAGGCTCTTCGCCTCAAAGGCGCTGGCGATATCGCTGGCCTGATCGAGAGAGCGGGCTTCCGCCAACTGCTGCTGTTCACGTTTGAGGCGACGCTTGCTGGCGAGGATTTCCGCCCCTTTGCCGAAAAAGATGGCCCAGGTGACGACCGACGCCAGAATCAGGCCAATCATCACCACCTTAACGACAATATCGGCATGATGATACATACCCCAAACGGAGAGATCCGCCTGCATCAAATTATTACCCACGCTCTATCTCCACGACGATAATCACAAAATCTGCCCACAATAATATCAAAACGACATCGAATTGATAGTGGTTCTCATTAGTATTTACACTGTGCAGCAAATCACGTTTATTTTCCTTGCGCTCACGCAGTAAAAAAGCGGCTTACTGCGGGCCTGGTAAAATTTTCGCCTGTATCGGCACCGCACTGGTACAGAAAAGAAGATTCATGCTAGTTTAGACGTCCAGACGTATAAAAACAGGTTCATCAACATGGCTGATAAACATCTTGATACCGCGCTGGTCAACGCCGGGCGGAGCAAAAAATATACCCAGGGCTCAGTGAACAGCGTGATCCAGCGCGCGTCATCGCTGGTTTTCGACACCGTAGAGGCCAAAAAACACGCCACCCGCAACCGGGCTAACGGCGAGCTGTTCTACGGGCGTCGCGGCACCCTGACCCACTTCTCACTGCAGGAAGCGATGTGCGAGCTGGAAGGCGGCGCCGGCTGCGCCCTCTTCCCCTGTGGCGCGGCCGCGGTGGCCAACACCATCCTGGCGTTCGTCGAACAGGGCGACCATGTGCTGATGACCAATACCGCCTATGAGCCAAGCCAGGATTTTTGTACCAAAATTCTCGCTAAACTCGGCGTCGCCACCAGCTGGTTCGATCCCCTCATTGGCGCCGATATTGCCCAACTTATTCGGCCGGAGACCCGCGTGGTGTTCCTGGAATCGCCTGGCTCCATCACCATGGAAGTGCATGATGTGCCAGCGATTGTCGCCGCCGTGCGTCAGGTCGCGCCGGAAGCGATTATCATGATCGATAACACCTGGGCGGCGGGGATCCTGTTCAAAGCGCTGGATTTTGGCATCGATATTTCTATTCAGGCAGGCACCAAATACCTGATCGGCCATTCTGACGCCATGGTCGGCACTGCGGTGGCGAACGCGCGCTGCTGGCCGCAGCTGCGTGAGAATGCCTATCTGATGGGACAAATGCTGGACGCCGATACCGCCTATATGACCAGCCGCGGCCTGCGCACCCTGGGCGTGCGCCTGCGTCAGCATCATGAAAGCAGCCTGCGCATCGCCGAGTGGCTGGCGCAGCATCCGCAGGTGGCGCGGGTCAACCACCCCGCCCTGCCCGGCAGTAAAGGCCATGAGTTCTGGAAGCGCGATTTTACCGGCAGCAGCGGGCTGTTCTCGTTTGTACTCAACAAGCGCCTCAATGATGCCGAACTGGCCGAGTACCTCGACAATTTCAGCCTGTTCAGCATGGCCTACTCGTGGGGCGGCTTTGAATCGCTGATTCTGGCCAATCAGCCGGAGCAAATCGCTCACATCCGACCTGATGCGGAAGTCGACTTCAGCGGCACGTTGATCCGTTTGCACATTGGTCTCGAAAATGTTGACGATCTGCAGGCGGATTTAGCAGCGGGCTTCGCGCGTATCGTGTAAAGTGACAGTCAGTGGCAACAATAGCGGACGCTTTTTAGCAAAGCGGCCGCTTTTGTTGCGCCCGGGATCAAGGTGCTCGGGTCTCTTCAGGAGTACACTAGTCAACAATACGGTACCACTTAGGAAAGTCCATGGTTGTCATTCAAGAGATTGTCGCCGCGTTGTGGCAACATGATTTTGCCGCATTGGCGAACCCTCACGTTGTGGGCGTTGTATATCTGGTTATGTTCGCCACCCTGTTTCTGGAAAACGGGCTGCTGCCCGCGTCCTTTTTACCGGGGGACAGCCTGCTGCTGCTCGCCGGCGCGCTGATTGCTAAAGGCGTCATGGACTTTGTGCCCACTATCGCCATTCTGACCGCCGCCGCCAGCCTCGGCTGCTGGTTGAGCTATGTGCAAGGGCGCTGGCTGGGCAATACGCAAACGGTGAAAGGCTGGCTGGCGCATCTGCCGCACAAGTACCATCAGCGCGCCACCTGTATGTTTGATCGCCACGGCCTGCTGGCGCTGCTCGCGGGCCGCTTTCTGGCATTTGTCCGCACCCTGCTGCCAACCATGGCGGGGATTTCCGGCCTGCCGAACCGCCGCTTTCAGTTCTTCAACTGGCTGAGCGCCCTGCTGTGGGTTGGCGTGGTCACGGGTCTCGGCTATGCACTGAGCATGATCCCGTTTGTGAAGCGCCATGAAGATCAGGTCATGACCTGCCTGATGATCCTGCCGATTGCTCTGCTGCTGGCGGGCCTGCTCGGCACGCTGTTCGTGGTGATCAAAAAGAAATACTGCAGCGCCTGACGGCCACCTGCCGGGGGGCCTGCGCCCGCCCGGCTTGCCCTTCCCGATATTACATGCCCTGCATCGTGCGAATTCGTGCGGCATCTTCCCCGGGCGTCATACCGAAGTAGCGCTTAAACTCGCGGCTGAACTGCGAAGGACTTTCATACCCCACCCGCATCGCCGCCGCGCTGGCCTTCATGCCGTCATGGATCATCAGCATACGCGCCTTGTGCAAACGGTAGGTTTTCAGATACTGCAGCGGTGAAGTACTGGTCACCGATTTAAAATTATGGTGAAACGCCGAGACGCTCATATTCGCCTCTGCCGCCAGCCGATCGACGCTCAGGTTTTCGGTGTACTGGCTCTCGATGTGTTTCAGCACGCGACTTATCAAACTGAAATGGGTCTGTCGGCTGACCAACGCCAGCAGTGCGCCGCCGCAGGGGCCCGTCAGCACATAGTAGAGGATTTCACGGATAATCTGCTTGCCAAGAATGCGCGCGTCCAGCGGACGATCCATGACGTCGAGCAGCCGTTCGGCAGCGCATAAAATATCTTCGGAAAGCACTGCCGAATTTATTCCGCTGGAGGCGACGGCGGGCTGAAACAGCGGATCCTCGCCAATATCCATCAGCAGCTCCTGCAGTTGCAGGATATCGACGTTCAGACGCATCCCGGCGAGGGGCACCTCCGGGGTGGCAAAGGTTTCGCATTCGAAGGGCAGCGGCACGGTCAGCAGCAGATATTCATTTGTGTCGTAGCGAAAAGTCCGCTCATTGATATAACCAATTTTATGGCCGGAAAAGAGAAAAACGATCCCCGGCTGATACATCACCGGCGTCCGGGTACCCGGCTGCGTCCCATACAGCAGGCGGACGTCAGGCAGCAGCGAACTTAACAGTTCGTGCTTATCTTTCAGCTGGTTAATCTTCTCTGTCAATATCTGGCATATCTGTGCGTGTTGCATTGCCACCGCCTCTCCCGATGTTTCTTCACCCATACATTGTGCGCAGGCTGGCGAGAATTCTCCAGCCACATGGAGAAATAGGCAAGACATCGGCAGAAATGTGCATTGAGGGTCAACGGCGCCAGGACCACAATAACCGTCATCTGGCAGCGGTATCGTCCCTGTCGGCGGTTTTACTCTTTTGAGGACACTAGCAATGAATAATTTTGACCTGCATACCCCAACCCGCATTCTGTTTGGCAAAGGCGCGATTGAAAAGCTGCGTGAACAGATCCCGGCGGAGGCTCGCGTACTGATCACCTACGGCGGCGGCAGCGTGAAAAAAACGGGCGTCCTGGATCAGGTACTCACCGCCCTGAATGGCCTGGATGTCCTTGAATTTGGCGGCATCGAGCCGAACCCGTCTTACGAAACTCTGATGAACGCCGTGAAGCTCGCCCGTGAAGAGAAGGTCACCTTCCTGCTGGCGGTCGGCGGCGGTTCAGTACTGGATGGCACCAAGTTCATCGCCGCGGCGGCCCATTACGACGCCGCTATCGATCCATGGGAAATTCTGGAAACTTACGGCAGTAAGATCGCCAGCGCCATTCCAATGGGTTCGGTTCTGACTCTGCCAGCGACCGGTTCTGAATCAAACAAAGGGGCGGTGATTTCGCGGAAAACCACCGGCGACAAACGCGCGTTTATGTCTTCGCACGTCCAGCCACAGTTCGCGATCCTCGACCCGGTTTACACCTACACTCTGCCACCGCGCCAGGTCGCCAACGGCGTGGTTGACGCCTTCATCCATACCGTTGAACAGTACGTCACCTACCCGGTTGACGGCAAAATTCAGGACCGTTTCGCCGAAGGCATTCTGCTGACGCTGGTGGAAGATGGCCCGAAAGCGCTGCAGGAACCAGAGAACTACGACGTGCGCGCTAATATTATGTGGGCGGCGACTCAGGCGCTGAACGGTCTTATCGGCGCTGGCGTACCGCAGGACTGGGCGACCCATATGCTCGGCCACGAACTGACGGCGATGCATGGTCTGGATCACGCCCAGACGCTGGCTATCGTGCTGCCGGCGCTGTGGAATGAGAAACGCGATACCAAGCGCGCGAAGCTGCTGCAGTATGCCGAGCGCGTATGGAATATCACCGAGGGCTCCGAAGAACAGCGTATCGATGCCGCTATTGCCGCAACCCGTAGTTTCTTCGAGCAGATGGGGGTGCCGACCCGCCTCTCCGATTACGGTCTCGACGGTAGCTCCATCCCGGCGCTGCTGGCGAAACTGGAAGAGCACGGCATGACCAAACTGGGCGAACATCAGGATATCACCCTGGACGTCAGCCGCCGTATTTACGAGGCTGCTCGCTAATTTAACCCCGCCTGATTCACCTCTCCTTACGTTAAACAAACGTCGGGGAGAGGTGTTTTTACTACCGTTTTTAGCTATTTCGTCCAGACTTAATGCTACCCCTCGGCGGATTCTGCCTCGCCGAGTTCATTAACAGGAGGAAGGCATGACACATCCAACCGTTATAAAACTACACGACGGCAACCTGATGCCGCAGCTGGGTCTCGGCGTGTGGAAAGCTGGCAACGAGGAAGTCGTCTCCGCCATTCATAAGGCGCTGGAAGTCGGTTATCGCTCCTTTGACACCGCCGCCGCGTACCAAAATGAGGCCGGCGTCGGCAACGCGCTGCACAGCGCAGGCGTCAATCGCGATGAGCTGTTCATCACCACCAAGCTGTGGAACGACGATCAAAAACGGCCGCACGAGGCGCTGAAAGAGAGCCTCAGCAAGCTGAAGCTCGACTATGTGGATCTCTACTTAATCCACTGGCCGGTGCCGGCGATCGGCCATTACGTCGAAGCCTGGCAGGCTCTGATCGAGCTGCAGCAGCAGGGGCTGGCGAAAAGCATCGGCGTGTGTAATTTCCAGGTCCCGCATCTGCAGAAGCTGATTGATGAAACCGGCGTCGCACCGGTGATCAACCAGATTGAGCTCCATCCGCTGCTGCAGCAGCGTCAGCTGCATGCCTGGAACGCCACCCACAAGATCCAGACCGAATCCTGGAGCCCGCTGGCCCAGGGCGGTAAAGGGGTGTTCGATCAGAAAGTCATCCACCAGCTCGCCGATAAGTACGGCAAAACGCCGGCGCAAATCGTCATCCGCTGGCATCTTGATAGCGGTCTGGTGGTGATCCCGAAATCAGTGACGCCGTCGCGTATCGCGGAAAACTTTAACGTCTGGGATTTCCGTCTCGACAAAGACGAACTCAGCGAAATCGCGAAGCTGGACCAGGGCAAGCGTTTAGGGCCCGATCCGGATCAGTTTGGCGGCTAACATATAAAAAAGCCGGATAGCACTGACGCCTATCCGGCTCTCTAACTGGCCTGGCCAGCAAAGCGCTACCGGGCACAACGTCAGGCTTAACGCCCGGCGACTTTACCGCGTTTGACCGGTTTTTTCGCCGTCGTTTCACCGTTAGAACGCTGATGTACAATCGGCGTGTGCTTGGTCAGCGCCGGACGGGTATGGCGGTTCTGGCGACGCGCTTCACGCATCTCATCCAGCGTCGGGGCAGGCACCAGGCAGTCGCGGCGTGAGCCAATCAGGTGCTTTTTACCCATCGCCTCCAGCGCCTGACGTATCAGCGGCCAGTTTGCCGGATCGTGATAGCGCAACAGCGCTTTATGCAGACGGCGCTGTTTATCGCCCTTCGGCACCACCACGTCCTCGCTCTTATAGCCGATTTTACCCAGCGGGTTCTTGCCGGTGTAATACATAGTGGTCGAGTTCGCCAGCGGCGACGGATAGAAGTTCTGCACCTGGTCGAGACGGAAGCGATGTTTCTTCAGCCACAGCGCCAGGTTCACCATATCTTCATCACGGGTTCCCGGATGGGCGGAGATAAAGTACGGGATCAGATACTGTTCTTTACCCGCCTGCTTCGAATAGGTATCAAACAATTCTTTAAAGCGGTCGTAGCTGCCCATCCCCGGCTTCATCATCTTCGACAGCGGCCCCTCTTCGGTATGCTCCGGGGCGATCTTCAGATAGCCGCCGACGTGGTGGGTCGCCAGCTCTTTGATATAGCGCGGATCTTCGACGGCGATGTCATAGCGTACGCCAGAGGCAATGAGGATCTTCTTAATGCCCTTCAGCTCACGGGCGCGACGGTAAAGATTGATCGTCGGCTCATGGTTGGTATCCATGTGCGGGCAGATATCCGGGTAGACGCAGGAGAGACGGCGGCAGGTCTGCTCGGCGCGTGGCGATTTGCAGCGCAGCATATACATGTTGGCCGTTGGTCCGCCGAGATCGGAGATCACCCCGGTAAAGCCGGGCACCGTGTCGCGAATGGCTTCGATTTCATTAATGATCGAATCTTCTGAACGGCTCTGGATAATGCGCCCTTCGTGCTCGGTGATTGAGCAGAACGAACAGCCGCCGAAGCAGCCGCGCATGATGTTGATCGAGAAACGGATCATCTCATACGCCGGGATACGCGCGTCGCCGTAAGCAGGATGCGGCACACGCTTGTAAGGCAGCGCGAAGACGCTGTCCATCTCTTCAGTCGAGAGCGGGATTGCCGGCGGGTTGATCCAGATATAGCGTTCGCCATGCTTTTGCATCAGCGCCCGGGCGCAGCCGGGGTTGGTTTCATGGTGCAGAATACGCGAAGCGTGAGCGTACAGGACCTTATCGCCTTTCACCTTCTCGAAGGAAGGCAGCAGCACATAGGTCTTTTCCCACGGTTTGGGCCGCGGCGGCTGCACGGTGATGCTTTTGGCTTCCTGCTTTTTCGGCGCAACCGGCTTGTTATCGGCACACGGCAGATCCTCACCGTACGGATGCGGGATGGGATCAATTTTGCCAGGCGTATCCAGGCGGGTGGAATCGACGCCGCTCCAGCCCGGCAGCGCCTCTTTCACCATGATGGCGGTATTGCGCACATCGCGGATCTGGTCGATGGTTTCGCCCATCGCCAGGCGATGCGCGACTTCCACCAGCGGACGCTCGCCGTTGCCGAACATCAGCATATCGGCCTTGGAGTCCACCAGCACCGAGCGGCGCACGGTATCGGACCAGTAATCATAATGCGCGGTACGGCGCAGGCTGGCCTCGATGCCGCCAAGGATCACCGGCACGTCTTTCCACGCCTCTTTACAGCGCTGGGTGTAGACCAGGGTGGCGCGGTCCGGGCGTTTACCCGCCACGTTGCCGGCGGTGTAAGCATCGTCATGGCGCAGCTTACGGTCGGCGGTGTAGCGGTTGATCATCGAGTCCATATTGCCCGCGGTCACGCCGAAGAACAGGTTCGGCTTACCCAGGCGCATAAAGTCGTCTTTGCTGTTCCAGTCCGGCTGGGAAATGATCCCCACCCGGAACCCCTGCGCTTCCAGCATACGGCCGCAGATGGCCATCCCGAAGCTCGGGTGGTCGACGTAGGCGTCGCCGGTCACCAGAATAATGTCGCAGCTATCCCAGCCAAGTTGGTCCATCTCTTCACGCGACATCGGTAAAAATGGCGCAGGGCCAAAACAGGCAGCCCAGTATTGCGGCCAGGAAAAAAGGTCACGATCCGGTTGGATCAGGGATATTGCGCTCATATTGCTTCCGGGGGAAATGATAAAAAAATAACCAAAAGGGCGTGGATTATAAGCCGGAATGATAGTGGAAATGAAGGAGGATTTTCTCAAACCCTGACCGTGTTCCGGCCAGGGTTGAAGAGATTACGGCGCGGGATTCACCAGCATCTGGCCGATCGAGCCGCGGTCGGCAAGCTCCAGCGTCTGGCTCAGATACTGGAACGGGAAGTGCGGCCACGACGGCTGAGCATAGTAGACCAGCAGTTCAACCTGCCCGTCGACCCACACGGTGTCCTTCCAGCCGCGATCTTCCGGGAAGGGCGACGAGCCGTTGACGTTACGGATCTGGAACATCACCCCTTCAATATGGAACGACTGCGGGCGGTCGGCGCGCACCGTCCAGCGCTCCCAGGTCCCCTGTTGCGCCGTGATATCGATACGCTGCGGATCCCACAGCTGGCCGTTGATGCCCGGATCGTCGCCAAGGGTGATATCCCGGCTGCGGATCGGCGTGCCGGAGAGCAGTTCGGTCGGCAGCAGACGCACCGGCAGACTGTCGGTGACCAGCGGCAGCAGCCCGGTCGGCCGCAGGGTCAACACCAGCGTGGAGACCAGGATGCTTGACGGTTCAAAAAAGCCGCGGATACGGTCGACAATACTCGCCGCTTCTCCGCAGGTAATGGACACTTCATCGCCGTTGGTCATATCGACCAGAATTTCACGCCGTTCCCCCGGCCCCAGCGACAGCTGCTTGAGCGAGACCGGCGCCGGCAGGAACCCCTGATCCCCGGAAATCACATGCAGCAGTCGGCCATCGCTCATCTGCAGCTGATAGCGCCGGGAGTTGGAGGCGTTCAGCAGGCGCAGGCGCACCCAGCCGCGCGACACTTCGACATAGGGGCTCTGCACGCCGTTAACCAGCAGCGTATCGCCAACGAAGCCGCCGCTCCCCGGTTCGCTATATTCCGGCGTGCCGAAGTTATCCAGCCGCTTGTCCTGAATAATCACCGGGAAGTCATCAACGCCGTAGTGGTTAGGGATTGGCAGGTTCTTGCTGACCTCATCTTCCACCAGCCACATGCCGGCCAGGCCGTTGTATACCTGCTTCGCCATCCGGTTCGGCGTGTTGGCCTGATACCACAAGGTGGCAGCGCTTTGGCGGATAGGCAGCACCGGCGCCCAGTCGGCGTTCGGCGACATCATACGCGCCGCGCCGCCGATCAGCGGGCCAGGCACCTGCAGACCGCGGATGGTCATCGCGACATTCTCAGTCAGACGGTTGCTGTAGATAAGCTTGACGTCGTCCCCGCTCCAGACGCGGATCGTCGGCCCCATGTAGCGGCCATTGATCCCCCAGACGGGGGCGCGAGTGCCTGGCGTAAACGACCAGTGCGAACGCTGCAGCGTCAGAAACAGCGGCTGACCGCGACGCGATTCCAGCAGCGGCGGAACCGGCAGCGCAAGCTGCTGGCCGGCGGCATGGGCTTTCAGCGGCGCGGCGCCAGCGCACAGCGCTACGCCGGAAGCCTTAATAAACTGACGCCGACTGAGTGACATATTAACTCCATGACATACTGACAAATGAAAAAGGGAATTCGTTTCCCGCCAGCAATACGCGCGCGTTGGCGGCGTTTCCTGTCTTATGACTTTTTAGCCGCTTCGCGCGCGGCCACTTCGTTGTCCAGCTCAGCAATTTTGGCGGCCATCAGCTCGCGGCAATGCGTCGCCAGCGCGCGCACGTTGTCTTTACCGAACTGGCTGGTATCCACCGGCGGCAGCATCTCAACAATCACCAGACCGTTGTTCCAGCGGTTGAGCTTAATTTTGTTCGATGTGTTGGACACGCACACCGGAATAATCGGCACTCCGGCGGCGATCGCCGCGTGAAAGGCGCCGGTTTTAAAAGGCAGCAGGCCGCGGCCGCGACTGCGGGTCCCTTCCGGGAACATCCAGAACGAAATTTTACGCTTTTTAAAGGCGTTCACCACTTCAGCAATGGTGCCATGCGCTTTGGTTCGGTTATTACGGTCAATCAGCAGGTTGCCCGTCAGCCAGTAGAGCTGGCCAAAGAACGGGATCCACAGCAGGCTTTTTTTACCTACGGTGACCGTCGGCGGCTGCACGATGTTCGACGCCGTCACCATATCATAGTTGTTCTGGTGGTTAGCGATGTAGATCGCGTTGCCATAGCTTTCCGCATCAGCAGGTTTGCGCAGTTCCACCTTCAGGCCAAATACCGGAGATAAGCGGCCAAACAGATGGCCGAAAGTGGCAACATGTTTTGGATTACGCGGGCTGAACAAGCAGTACAGACAGCCAAGTATGCACACCACGATGCAATAAATGACCACGAAAATTACTCGAAAAATGAATAGCATAGCTACCTCTAAAACCCAAACCGCTTAGAATTATTCGCTGCTGACAGAAGGCAGGCTCATCAGTTCTGCGCAGGCCGGGACCGTTCTTCCTGGGTCCCTGGTGATGGACATTGTTAATCGCAACGCCTGAATAAACAACGATTTTGCGGCATTTTTTCGCCTCCTCCCGTCAAAGACGGGAGGAGTGGCGTTTACTCTTCACTATCGCCTGCCGCGGCGCGGCGCGGCGAGTCGATTTCAACACGGTCGATCTTCTGCAGCCCGCGCATCAGCGAACCGCGGCGACCACGCTCGCCGGTGACTTTTTGCAGCTCTTCCGGACGCAGTTTGATTTTCCGTTTGCCAACATGGATGGTGAGCGTGCTCTGCGGTGGCAGGATAAACAGATGCGCCAGGCCATCCTGCCCGGCGGCGGCTTCCGCCGCAGGAATGCTGATAATTTTGTTGCCCTTGCCTTTCGACAGCTGCGGTAGATCGCTCACCGGGAACATCAGCATCCGTCCGGCTGCCGTGATGGCCAGCAGCATATCGGACTCGTCCTCAATCACCAGCGGCGGCATCACGTGCGCGTTGTCAGGCAGGGTGATCAGCGCTTTACCGGCACGGTTGCGCGCCACCAGATCGTTGAAGGTGCAGACAAAACCGTAGCCCGCGTCGGAAGCCATCAGCAGCTTACGATCGTCGCTTTCCATCAGCATATGTTCCACGGTCGCCCCCGGCGGCAGAGTCAGCTTACCGGTAAGCGGCTCGCCCTGGCCACGCGCGGAAGGCAGGGTAATCGGATCGATGGCATAGCTGCGCCCGGTGGTATCGATAAACACCACCGGCTGGTTGCTCTTGCCTTTCGCCGAGGCCTTCCAGCTGTCGCCCGCTTTATAGCTCAAGCCCTGAGCGTCGATGTCGTGCCCTTTGGCGTTCCGCACCCAGCCCATCTGCGACAGAACGATAGTCACTGGCTCAGACGGCTGCATATCATGCTCGCTCATCGCTTTCGCTTCTTCACGTTCGTGAAGCGGCGAGCGGCGTTCGTCACCGAAAGCATCGGCATCAGCCTGCAGCTCTTTTTTCAGCAGGTTGTTCATTTTACGCTCAGAAGCCAGAATCGCCTGCAGCTGGTCGCGCTCTTTTTCCAGCTCGTCCTGCTCGCCGCGGATCTTCATCTCTTCCAGTTTGGCGAGGTGGCGCAGTTTTAATTCCAGAATCGCTTCCGCCTGGGTTTCGCTGATGCCAAAGCGCGACATCAGGGCTGGCTTCGGTTCATCTTCGGTGCGGATGATCTCGATCACTTCATCGATATTGAGAAACGCCACCAGCAAACCTTCAAGGATATGCAGGCGCTTAAGCACTTTCTCTAACCGATGGTTCAGACGGCGACGCACGGTATCGCGACGGAACACCAGCCACTCGCTGAGGATCTCCAGCAGGTTTTTCACCGCCGGGCGTCCGTCGAGGCCGATCATATTGAGGTTGATGCGGTAGCTTTTTTCCAGATCGGTAGTGGCAAACAGGTGGTTCATCACCTGTTCCATATCCACCCGGTTGGAGCGCGGGACGATCACCAGACGGGTCGGGTTTTCGTGGTCCGATTCGTCGCGCAGATCGTCAACCATCGGCAGCTTTTTATTGCGCATCTGCGCCGCAATCTGCTCCAGCACTTTGGCGCCGGAAACCTGGTGCGGCAGCGCGCTAATCACCACCGCGCCGTCCTCTTTGCTCCACACCGCGCGCATGCGCACTGAGCCGCGTCCGTTCTGGTAGATTTTGCGAATTTCCGCCCGCGAGGTGATGATCTCCGCCTCGGTCGGGAAATCCGGTCCCTGCACGATATCCAGCAGTTCGTCGAGAGTCGTTTTCGGCTGCTCAATCAGCGTAATCGCCGCTTTGGCCACTTCACGCAGGTTGTGCGGCGGAATATCAGTGGCCATACCCACCGCGATGCCGGTGGTGCCATTAAGCAGGATGTTCGGTAGACGCGCAGGCAGCATTTTCGGCTCCTGCAGCGTCCCGTCAAAGTTTGGTACCCAGTCGACCGTTCCCTGTCCCAGTTCGCTGAGCAGCAGTTCAGCATACTTCGACAGGCGGGACTCGGTGTAACGCATGGCGGCGAAGGATTTCGGATCGTCCGGCGCACCCCAGTTTCCCTGCCCGTCTACCAGCGGGTAACGGTAAGAGAACGGCTGCGCCATCAGCACCATCGCTTCATAGCAGGCGCTGTCGCCGTGCGGGTGATATTTACCCAACACGTCGCCGACGGTGCGGGCGGACTTTTTGAATTTCGCGCTGGCGTTCAGCCCCAGCTCGGACATCGCGTAGACGATGCGACGCTGGACCGGTTTTAAGCCATCGCCAATAAACGGTAATGCCCTGTCCATGATCACGTACATGGAGTAGTTCAGGTAAGCATTTTCCGTAAATTCATGCAGCGCAAGGCGCTCTGCCATATCGCTCATTAATCGTGGATCCTCAATCTGGGTACCGACCGTTCGGACGGCAAAACTACGCGCGATAATACCCGATCTCACGCCCTGAGTCACAGGCCGTGAGATCGGCTGAGGATTCCGTCACGCTTAATCAGGCCAGCGGCAGATAAATATCGGTTTGCAGTTCATGCTCAGCCACCTCATGGACAAAATTGAGGTAACGGAAGTACACCGGAAAATCCCGTAACGTCTCGCCTGACGCGGGTAACCAGTCGCGATAGAGAAACCAAACGCTGTTCGCCAGCGTGTCCAGCGAGCCGTGATGGCGCACGACGGCGCAGCGTCCGCCGGGGATTTCGCCGTTAATCACGCCAAAGGCGTTTTCACCGACCGGCCCAGCGACCGTACCGCAGATATCAAAACGAAATGCCTCCTGCGGGGTGGTCTGCGGATCGTCCCAGGCGATACCCCAGGTATCGCTGGTGGCGACGGGCGATAATCCGCTCGTCTTACGCCAGGCGATAAAACGCGCGGCGGTGGCGTTGACAAGGTCCGGGCTGCCGCGATGTTGCAGTACGGCTATCCGGGTGGTGGGGAAGGAAATGATGTTGACGTCCATCGACGTTTGCTCCTGTAGCGTATGTTTCGGTACGCGTCGATGCCACTCGGCCCAGTCCGGTTGCTGACGGAATTGGGTCGGGCTTTGGTCAAACGCGGTACGGAAGGCACGACTGAACGACTCCGCATTCTGAAATCCGGCATCAAGGGCAATATCGATGACTTTATCGCGGGGGTTGAACGCCAGGCGCCAACAGGCGCGTCGCAGACGCAACCACTGAATATACCGGTACAATGGAATGCCGGTATAAGCGCTAAATTGCCGGTGAAAATGGTAAGGCGAACTGTGCGCTATCGCGCTCAGCGTCTCCAGCGACAGCGGCTCATCAAGATGGCGCGCAATGTACCTACAGACACGCTGGAAGCGCCCGACATACGCCGGGCTGGCCTTAATATCGTTCATCGTCTCCTCCTCGCGACATACTCTGACAGAGCGAGGATCGCGATGCCTGACCGATCTTGCGCTTATCTGACGAAGCCTTATGGCGCGATTTTACGGATCTGTTTAACGTCGATTTCTACTGAGTTCCAGTCCTTATCGACTTCCCCCTGAATTTCTACTGTGTCCTGCGGGCCGACGGTCACGCCGTTCCAGCGCTTGTGGTCGATATCGACATTGATCACCCCGGAAGCATCCTGGAATTTATACAGATCGTCAGAAATGCGCTCGGTTATCTTGCCGCGCAGGGTCACCCAGGTATCGTCCCGCAGCGATTTGGCATTGGCGACGGTGGTCACCGCGCCGCTCGGGCCGGTGAATCCGCCAGCCTGCGCGGTGGAACTGACCTGCGTGGTCGAAGAAGGACCGGTAAACCCGCCCTGTTCGGCAGCCAGCACCGGCATGGAAACCAGGGCAACGATCGCGGTCATCGCAGCAATTTTCTTCATGATGTGTTCTCCCTTCGTGTTGATATGGCTCCTATTACGCCCGACAAAACTTAACGACTTCTTAAGCGGAAAAAAGAAATTTTAATGCTGTACATCACCCGCTTCAACGCGGTTTACTGCGCAAAGAAACAGGATCGTCGGAGGGAAACATGCGCATATTACTGGTGGAAGATGACAAGCTGATCGGCGACGGCATCAAAGCCGGGCTGAGCAAAATGGGCTTCAGCATTGACTGGTTTACCGCCGGGCTGGAGGGCAAAAATGCCTTATATAGCGCCCCCTACGACGCCGCAATCCTGGATCTCACCCTCCCCGGCATCGATGGCCTCGATATTCTGCGCGAATGGCGGGACAAGGGCCTCCATGAGCCAGTGCTGATCCTTACCGCCCGCGATGCGCTCAGCCAGCGAGTGGAGGGGCTACGGCTCGGCGCCGATGACTATCTGTGCAAGCCTTTCGCCCTGATTGAAGTGGCGGCGCGCCTCGAAGCGTTGATCCGTCGCGCGCACGGCCAGAGCAGCAGCGAGCTGCGCCACGGCAAGGTGAGCCTCGACCCGAACCGCTTAACCGCCAGCCTCGACGGCGAGAGCCTGGTGCTAAAGCCGAAAGAGTTCGCCCTGCTGGAACTGCTGCTGCGTAACGCTGGTCGCGTACTGCCGCGCAAGCTTATCGAAGAAAAGCTCTACACCTGGGACGACGAGGTCTCCAGCAACGCCGTGGAAGTTCACGTCCATCATCTGCGCCGCAAACTCGGTAGCGGATTTATCCGCACTGTCCACGGCATAGGCTATACCCTGGGTGACGCATGAAACGACTTGCCCGCCTGAGCCTGCGCGTCCGTCTGACGCTGCTGTTTGCTGTGCTGACCGCGGCCGCCTGGGGCGTCGCCAGCGTGATCGCCTGGCAGCAAACCAGCAAAAAGCTGGATAAGCTGTTCGATACCCAGCAGTTGCTGTTCGCCCGCCGCCTGAGCGCCATGCATTTCGATGAACTCCGCGCCCCGCCCGAATCGCTCGGTGAAAAGAAAAAGGTGCGGCATGGACACATCGACGACGACGCGCTGGCGTTCGCCATCTTCACCCGCGACGGCACCATGGTGCTCAACGACGGCGAGAACGGGGAGGATATCCAGTGGAACTCGCAGCGCGAGGGGTTCAGTGATGGCTATCTGCGCGGCGATGATGACGAGTGGCGCTTCCTGTGGTTAACCACTGCCGATGGTCGTCATCGCATCGTCGTCGGTCAGGAGTGGGATTATCGGCGCGAAATGGCGATGGATATCGTGACCTCGCAGCTCACCCCGTGGATGATCGCCCTGCCGCTGATGTTCGTGCTGCTTATCGTGCTGTTAAGCCGCGAACTGGCGCCGTTGAAAAAGCTGGCGCGCACGCTGCGCCTGCGCGCGCCGGACTCAGCGGAATCGCTCAGCGTGGAGAAGATCCCCTCCGAAGTCCGCCCGCTGGTCGAGGCTCTGAATCAGCTGTTCCAGCGCACCCATGACGCCATGCTGCGCGAACGTCGGTTTACCTCTGATGCCGCCCATGAGCTGCGCAGCCCGCTGGCGGCGCTGAAGGTACAGACCGACGTCGCCCAGCTCTCTATGGACGATGCAGAAGGACGTGAGAAAGCGCTGGCCCAGCTCCACCAGGGGATCGATCGCGCCACCCGGCTGGTCGATCAACTGCTGACGCTGTCGCGGCTGGACTCACTCGCCCAACTGGACGACGTGCAGCCGGTCGCCATCGACGACCTGCTGCAGTCGGCGGTCATGGAGATGTATCACCATGCGCAGCAGTCCGCCATTGAACTACGCCTACACCTGAATGCCAGTCATATCGTTCACACCGGCCAGCCGCTGCTGCTCAGCCTGCTGGTGCGCAACCTGCTGGATAATGCCGTACGCTATAGCCCGCGCGGCAGCCAGGTTGATATCACCCTCAACGGCCGCGAGTTTCGGGTGCGTGATAACGGCCCAGGCATTAGCCCGCAGGCGCTGGCGCGCATCGGCGAGCGTTTTTATCGCCCGCCGGGGCAGGACGCGCCGGGCAGCGGCCTGGGCCTGTCTATCGTCCGGCGCATCGCCTCGCTGCACGGCATGCAGGTTGATTTCGCCAACGCGCGCGACGGCGGCTTCGAAGCCCGCGTGTACTGGTAGCGAGATTATTGCTCATTTGGCAAAAGACTTTGCACATTTTGCTCATTTTACTGCCCCGCTTCGCGGGGTAAGATCATCGGCAAATTTTCAAGATTGAGGACAAATGATGAGCAACATCCTGATTATCAATGGCGCAAAAAAGTTCGCGCACTCGAATGGCCAGCTGAACGACACCCTGACCGAGGTCGCGGAGAGTTATCTGCGCGACGCCGGGCACGATGTTAAAAGCGTTCGCGCCGAAAGCGAGTACGACGTAAAAGCAGAAGTGCAGAATTTCCTCTGGGCCGATGTGGTGATCTGGCAGATGCCGGGCTGGTGGATGGGCGCCCCGTGGACGGTGAAGAAATATATGGATGATGTCTTTACCGAAGGCCACGGCTCGCTGTACGCCAGCGACGGTCGTACCCGCTCCGACGCCAGCAAAAAATATGGCTCCGGCGGCCTGGTGCAGGGGAAAAAATATATGCTCTCCCTGACCTGGAACGCGCCGATGGAAGCCTTCACCGACGAAGACCAGTTCTTCCACGGCGTCGGCGTTGACGGCGTTTACCTGCCGTTCCATAAGGCTAACCAGTTCCTGGGAATGGAAGCGCTGCCGACCTTTATCGCCAACGACGTGATTAAAATGCCTGATGTCCCACGGTATATCGCAGAATATCGCAAGCATCTGGCGGAAATTTTTGGTTAACTACAGGTCTACGCTCTACATATTTCGAGTTATTCGAACCTGGAGTATGACGAGATACACACAGAAGGAGTTGAGTTAACCATGTTAACAGTGATTGCAGAAATCCGTACCCGCCCGGGCCAGCACCACCGTCAGGCGGTTCTCGATCAGTTCGCGAAAATCATTCCGACCGTTTTGCAGGAGGCCGGCTGCCACGGCTACGCGCCCATGGTAGATCATGCCGCCGGCGTCAGCTTCCAGACCACGGCCCCCGACTCTATCGTCATGGTGGAGCAGTGGGAAAGCGTCGCGCATCTTGAAGCGCACCTGCAAACGCCGCACATGAAAGCCTGGTCGGAAGCGGTCAAAGGCGATGTGCTGGAGACCACCATCCGTATCCTGCAGCCTGGCGTCTAAGCCCGCCGACGCAGTCGTGAAATGAAAAAGGGAGCCTGAGGCTCCCTTTTACGTCAGGCGCAGCGTACAGACTTACACTTCCAGATCCGCCATATCGCCCTTCTCCTGCAGCCAGTTGCGACGGTCTTCGGAACGCTTCTTGGCCAGCAGCATGTCCATCATCGCCGTGGTCTGCTGCTCATCCTCATCGCTGATCACCAGTTGCACCAGCCGGCGGGTATTCGGATCAAGCGTGGTTTCCCGCAGCTGCATTGGGTTCATCTCACCCAGACCTTTAAAGCGCTGGACGTTTGGCTTGCCCTTCTTACGCTTCAGCTGCTCCAGCACGCCGGTTTTTTCTTCTTCCGTCAGCGCGTAGTAGACCTCTTTACCGAGATCGATACGGTACAGCGGCGGCAGCGCGACGTAGACGTGCCCCTCTTTCACCAGGGTACGGAAATGTCTCACAAACAGCGCGCACAGCAGGGTGGCAATGTGCAGGCCATCGGAATCGGCATCCGCCAGAATACAAATTTTGCCGTAGCGCAGCTGGCTTAAATCATCACTATCCGGGTCAATACCAATCGCCACCGAAATGTCGTGCACTTCTTGCGAAGCTAACACTTCATCGGACGAGACTTCCCAGGTATTCAGGATCTTGCCTTTCAGCGGCATGATCGCCTGATATTCGCGATCGCGCGCCTGCTTGGCTGAACCGCCCGCCGAGTCCCCTTCGACGAGGAACAGCTCGGTGCGGTTCAGGTCCTGGGCGGTGCAGTCTGCCAGCTTACCCGGCAATGCCGGACCGCTGGTCAGCTTTTTACGCACCACTTTCTTGGCGGCGCGCAGACGACGCTGGGCGCTGGAGATAGCCATCTCCGCCAGCAGTTCGGCAGCCTGTACGTTCTGGTTCAGCCACAGACTGAAGGCATCTTTCACCACGCCGGAGACGAATGCCGCGCACTGGCGCGACGACAGACGCTCTTTGGTTTGCCCGGCGAACTGCGGATCCTGCATTTTCACCGACAGCACGTAGGCGCAGCGATCCCAGATATCTTCCGCTGACAGCTTCACGCCGCGCGGCAGGATATTACGGTATTCGCAGAACTCGCGCATCGCATCCAGCAGTCCCTGACGCAGACCGTTAACGTGCGTCCCGCCCTGCATGGTCGGGATCAGGTTGACGTAGCTTTCGGTCAGCAATTCGCCGCCTTCCGGCAGCCACAGCAGCGCCCAGTCCACGGCTTCCGTCTCGCCGGAGAAGGTGCCGACGAACGGTTTTTCCGGCAGCAGCGGCAGGCCGTTTACGGCTTCGCACAGGTAGTCGTTAAGGCCATCGGCATAGCACCAGCGCTGCTCGCTGTCGTTGACCTGATCGCGAAACACGATTTCCACGCCGGGACACAGCACCGCTTTCGCTTTTAACAGATGGGTCAAACGCGAAACGGAGAAACGCGGGCTGTCGAAGAAGCTTTCGTCCGGCCAGAAATGGACGCTGGTCCCGGTATTGCGTTTGCCACAGGTACCAGTGACGTGCAGATCTTCTACTTTTTCACCGTTTTCAAAGGCGATGCTGTAGACCTGACCGTCGCGACGAACCGTTACCTCTACGCGTTTTGACAGGGCGTTGACCACCGAGATCCCCACCCCGTGCAGGCCGCCGGAAAACTGGTAGTTTTTGTTGGAAAACTTACCGCCCGCGTGCAGTCGGCAGAGGATCAGCTCAACCGCCGGCACCCCTTCTTCCGGGTGAATGTCGACCGGCATGCCGCGCCCGTCGTCAATGACTTCCAGGGACTGGTCGGCATGAAGGATAACTTCCACGCGTTTGGCGTGGCCTGCCAGCGCTTCATCGACACTGTTATCAATAACTTCCTGACCAAGATGGTTAGGACGGGTGGTGTCGGTATACATGCCCGGACGGCGGCGCACCGGCTCTAGCCCGGTGAGTACCTCAATGGCATCAGCGTTATATGAAGATTGCGTCATGGTGTGTATTCGTAGGTCGTTCAGGGCCGTTTAGCACAGGCCGAGAAATTCGATAATCTGAGTGAAATGATCGTCAAAGCCGACAAATGCGTGATTACCGCCCTCCTCCACCGTTTGCCGGCAGGAGGCGTAGTAATGAACGGCCTGGCGGTAATCAAGCACTTCATCCCCGGTCTGCTGCAGCAGCCAGAGTAAATCCGGCGCTTCAAGCGGGTCGATTTGCATGACCTTGAGATCGTAAATATGGCGAGACTCTAGCACATATTGCTGCCCGGTGTATGGATTCTCATTGTGGCCGAGAAAATTGTTCAGCAGTTCAAACGGGCGCACCGCCGGGTTGACGACCACCGCCGGCACCATAAAGCACTGCGACAGCCAGGTCGCGTAGTAGCCGCCCAGCGACGACCCCACAACCCCGAGTGGCTCGCCGCCATGCTCCAGCACAATGGATTCCAGCAGCTCTGCCGTTTCAGCCGGATAAGGCGGCAGCTCCGGTACCACCATGGTGATGTCGGGGTGCTGCTGCGACAGCCAGGTCTTTAACGCCATCGCCTTCGCCGAGCGCGGGGAACTGTTAAAGCCGTGCAGATAAAGAAGCGTCGCCATCAGTAGCCTTCTGAAGCAATATCCGGGTGGAACTCGGCGCCTTCCAGGCGGCACACTTCGGTGGTCAGCGTCCCGTCAGGATGCAGCTCCAGCCAGCGCCAGCCGGGTGAGACGGTATCCAGAGTGAAATTGGCGCAGTGTGGTTTGAACTGGACGCAGGTCGACGGCGTCGCCATCATACGCCGGCCATTCCAGTCCAGATCCAGTTCCTGATGAATATGGCCGCACAGCAGATGTCTCACCCGCGGCCAGGCGCTCAGCGCGCGGTCCAGCGCGCCAGCGTTGCGCAGGCTGTGTTGGTCCAGCCAGCTACAGCCAGCAGGCAGCGGATGGTGGTGCAGCAGGAGTAAGGTATAACGCTCCGGCGCTTCTGCCAGCTTGTGTTCGAGCCACTCCAGCTGGAAGTCGCTCAGCTCGCCATGGGGAACGCCAAACACCTGGCTGTCCAGCAGCAGGATCTGCCAGTGGTCGCCGAGAAACACGCGCTTGGCGGGTGAAATGCCTGACGCCTGCAGCGTACTGTACATCGCCGGCTGGAAATCATGGTTACCCGGTAGCCAGACGCAGGGTGCAGCAAAACTCGCGATACCCTCAGCAAAATGCTGATAGGCCGCGGAGGAGTGGTCCTGCGCCAGATCGCCTGTTGCGACAATCAGATCGCATGGACGCTGTGAGGCATGAATAGCCGACAGTACGGCCTGATAACTTTCCCAGGTATTAATGCCTAACAACGTTTCATGTTTTTCAGCAAACAGGTGAGTATCAGTAATTTGTAAGATCCTGACTCTGGCCTCACCAGCCAGAGGTAGGTTTAACAGGCTTTCCAAATGGTGTCCTTAGGTTTAACGACGCTAACAAACCGGAATCGCCATCGCTCCATGTGCTAAACAGTAACGCAGCCAGTCGGCCAGAAACTGGTTAATTTGATGCTTTTCGTCGCGTTGATGCAACTTTTTATTAGGATAATCATACCGCGCTTTGAAGCGAAAGATCTGCTGACTCGAACACACTTCGGCCACCATGGCGTCATGGTAGAGGCGAACGGTCATCGACGGCAGGCTCCAGTAGCTTACCGCAGGCAGAGTCTGTTCTATCGCCACCAGAGTAGTGTAGCGGGTCGATTCAACTATCGTTAACCGATACTGCGCGCTTCCCACCTGATAACTTACCTTCTCACCCGCTGCATCCGTTCGCGGCAACAGGCGGCGCAACTGCGCGAAGTTGGTCTCGCACAGGCGCATCATCTCAGGGAAGTCAGGTGTATAACGCTTCATTTTGTCCACTCGTTTCGTAAATTGTGATAATGCAATTGCAGCCATTGCAAGGCGATGACAGAGGCTGCGTTATCGATTTTCCCCTCTTCTACCCACTGGTAAGCCTGTTCCCGGCTCACCACATGCACCCGAATATCCTCGTTTTCCTCGGCCAGGCCGTGAATGCCTTTTGCCGTGGATGCATCAACTTCTCCCACCAGGATCGATAACCGTTCGCTGGTGCCGCCAGGACTGGCCAGATAGCTTAATATTGGTTTCGTCCGCCCAACTTCAAGTCCGGCCTCCTCCAGCGCTTCCCGACGGGCAACGTCTTCCACCGTTTCCCCCGCTTCGATCATGCCGGCGACCATTTCGAGCAGCCACGGGCTCTCGCTGGTATCATAGGCGGCAATACGGATTTGTTCGACGAGCACCACTTCGTCCCGCACCGGGTCAAAGGGTAGCAAGACGGCGGCATGCCCGCGCTCAAAAATTTCACGGGTGACTTCGCCGCTCATGCCGCCGTTAAACAGGCGGTGGCGAAAACGGTATAAATCGAGCGAAAAAAAACCACGATACAGCGTTTCGCGTGCAATAATTTCTACATCATTTTTGAAGAAGGTAATTCCCTGCTGAATGGGTTTGCTCATTGTCATGTCCTGCTAATCCGAAATTAGGGATTTCCAGACCGTTTGGCTACCGTTTTACGGTCCGTATGTTAGATTGGTGCAAATTACCGCCGGATGGCACGTAACGCCAACTTTTTACGGCGGCAGAATCGATACAATCAGCGGAATTTTTCTTAGAATTAGACCAGCGCTAAATGCTTCACAACAAGGAATGCAAATGAAGAAATTGCTCCCCATTCTTATCGGCCTGAGCCTGACCGGGTTCAGCGCCATGAGCCAGGCGGAAAACCTGCTTCAGGTTTACCAGCAGGCGCGCATCAGCAACCCCGATCTGCGTAAATCGGCAGCCGATCGTGACGCCGCGTTCGAAAAGATCAATGAAGCGCGCAGTCCATTACTGCCTCAGCTTGGGCTGGGAGCGGATTATACCTATAACAATGGCTATCGCGACAGCAACGGCATCAATTCAAACGTCACCAGCGGCTCGCTGCAGTTAACGCAGGTTCTGTTTGATATGTCGAAATGGCGCGCCCTGACGCTGCAGGAAAAAACGGCAGGCATTCAGGATGTCACGTATCAGACCGATCAGCAAACGCTGATTCTGAATACCGCGACGGCCTATTTTAAAGTGCTGGCCGCCATCGACACGCTCTCCTATACCGAAGCGCAGAAACAGGCCATTTACCGCCAGTTGGATCAAACCACGCAGCGCTTTAACGTAGGCCTGGTGGCGATCACTGACGTACAGAACGCCCGTTCACAATACGACGCCGTGCTGGCGAACGAAGTCACCGCGCGTAACGATCTCGACAACGCCGTCGAAGAACTGCGCCAGGTCACCGGTAACTACTATCCGGAGCTGGCCTCGCTGAATGTGAATGGCTTCAAAACCAACAAGCCGCAGGCGGTCAACGCCCTGCTGAAGGAAGCGGAGAACCGCAACCTGTCGCTGCTGCAGGCGCGTCTGAACCAGGACCTGGCTCGCGAGCAGATTCGCCAGGCGCAGGACGGGCATTTGCCGACGCTCAGCCTATCCGCGTCGAGTGGGGTATCGAATACTAGCTACAGTGGTTCAAAAACCCATAATAATCCTCAGCAATACCAGGATAACGATGCCGGGCAGAACCAAATCGGCCTGAACTTCTCTCTGCCACTGTATCAGGGTGGCGCGGTGACCTCGCAGGTCAAACAGGCGCAATACAACTTCGTTGGCGCCAGCGAGCAGCTGGAAAGCGCCCACCGTAGCGTCGTGCAGACTGTACGTTCGTCGTTTAACAACGTGAACGCCTCCATCAGCAGCATCAATGCCTACAAACAGGCGGTGGTCTCTGCGCAAAGCTCCCTGGATGCGATGGAAGCAGGCTACTCGGTGGGTACGCGTACCATCGTTGACGTCCTCGACGCCACCACCACGCTGTATAACGCCAAGCAGCAGCTCTCCAATGCGCGCTATAACTACCTGATCAACGAGCTGAACATTAAGTCGGCGTTAGGTACCCTGAACGAGCAGGATCTGGTCGCCCTGAACAACACGCTGGGCAAACCGATCCCCACCTCCGCAGACAGCGTCGCGCCGGAAAATCCACAGCAGGATGCCACTGCCGATGGCTACGGCAATACTACCGCAGCGGTGAAACCGGCGTCCGCACGGACCACCCAGAGCAGCGGCAGCAATCCGTTCCGTCAGTAATTCCCATACTGTGACGCGCATCGCCTGTCCGTCGGACAGGCGATGCGTTAAACGTAAGGCAACGTAAAGATCCCCCGCTTAGCGCCCCTCTTCGCTTCATTTTCCACCACTCATCCTCTATCCTGAGCGTTAACACACGCCATACCACTGGGTCCTGGAAGACAAATATGAAACGGACAAAAAAAATTAATCATTCGTCGTTCCGCAAAAGCTGGAGCGCACGCCATCTGACGCCGGTCGCGCTGGCCGTCACCGCGGTCTTTATGCTTGCCGGTTGTGAAAAAAGCGATGAAACGGTGTCGCTATACCAGAACGCCGATGACTGCTCCGCCGCCAATCCGGGCAAAGCAGCCGAGTGCACCACGGCTTACACCAACGCGGTAAAAGAGGCAGAACGTACCGCGCCGAAATATGCCACCCGGGAAGACTGCGTCGCCGAGTTTGGCGAAGGCCAGTGCCAGCAGACGCCAGCCCAGGCGGGCGTCGCCCCGGAAAACCAGGCGCAGGCGCAAAGCAGCGGCAGCTTCTGGATGCCGCTGATGGCCGGCTATATGATGGGCCGCCTGATGGGCGGCGGCATGGCGCAACAGCAGCCGCTGTTCAGCTCGAAAAACCCGGCCAGCCCGGCCTATGGTCAATACACCGATGCGAGCGGCAAAAGCTATGGCGCCGCCCAGCCGGGTCGCACCATGAACGTGCCGAAAACCGCGATGGCGCCGAAGCCAGCGACCACCACCACCGTTACCCGCGGTGGTTTTGGCGAGTCGGTGGCGAAGCAGTCGACTATGCAGCGTAGCGCCGCAGGCTCAACGTCCTCTTCTCGCTCGATGGGCGGCTAACTCACATGGAAAGAGTCAGTATTACCGAGCGTCCGGACTGGCGTGAGAAAGCGACCGAGTACGGTTTCAACTTCCACACCATGTACGGCGAGCCCTACTGGAGCGAAGAGGCTTATTACAAGCTGACCCTCGCGCAGGTGGAAAAACTGGAGGAAGTCACCGCCGAGCTGCATCAAATGTGCCTCCAGGTGGTGGAGAAAGTGATCGCCAGCGATGAGCTGATGACTAAATTCCGCATCCCTAAACACACCTGGGGCTTTGTGCGCCAGTCGTGGAAAACCAACCAGCCGTCGCTCTACTCGCGTCTCGACCTGGCCTGGGATGGCGTCGGCGAGCCGAAGCTGCTGGAGAACAATGCCGACACCCCGACCTCGCTGTATGAAGCGGCCTTCTTCCAGTGGATCTGGCTGGAAGACCAGCTCAACGCCGGCAAGCTGCCGGCGGGCAGCGACCAGTTCAATAGTTTGCAGGAAAAGCTCATCGATCGCTTCGGCGAGCTGCGCGAGCAGTTTGGCTTCCAGCTGCTGCATATGGCCTGCTGCCGCGATACCGTTGAAGATCGCGGCACTGTGCAGTATCTGCAGGACTGCGCCGCAGAAGCAGGCCTGGCGACGGAATTCCTCTATATCGAAGATATCGGTCTGGGCGAAAAAGGTCAGTTTACCGATCTGCAGGATCAGGTGATTGGTAACCTGTTCAAGCTCTATCCGTGGGAGTTTATGCTGCGGGAGATGTTCTCCACCAAGCTGGAAGACGCCGGCGTGCGCTGGCTGGAGCCCGCGTGGAAAAGCATTATCTCCAACAAAGCGTTGCTGCCGATGCTGTGGGAAATGTTCCCCAATCACCCGAATCTGCTGGCGGCCTACTTCAGCGAAGATGCCCACCCTGAGATGGAGAAGTACGTCATTAAGCCGATCTTCTCTCGTGAAGGGGCCAACGTCTCCATTGTTGAGCAGGGCAAGGTCGTGGAGTCGGTGGAAGGTCCGTACGGGGAAGAAGGAACCATCGTGCAGGAGTTTTACCCCCTGCCGAAGTTTGGTGACAGCTACACGCTGATTGGCAGCTGGCTCATCAACGATCAGCCCGCCGGGATCGGCATTCGCGAAGATCGGGCGCTGATCACTCAGGATCTGTCGCGCTTCTATCCGCACATTTTCGTCGAATAATGTCGCGCTCCGGCGACGATATCGCTGGAGCGCACTATCATCAGGCGCCAACCACCACCGACAGCATACTCAGCGAGCCCATCTCGATGCCATCGACCGGGATCGTAATCGCTTCAACACCATCCCACGCCCCCAGGATATATAGCAGCGGCAGGAAATGCTCCGCCGTTGGGTTGGAGAGCGAGCCTCCTTCGTGTGCCAGGTAGTTAACCAGCGGGTGCTGCTCGTCCGGCCCCTGCCATTGCAGATTCGCCTTCACGTAGTTATTGAAGGACTCTGCCCATGGGTATGGCGTGTTCTCGCCGTGCCAGCGGGCGGTGCGCAAGTTATGCACCACGTTGCCGCTGGCCACCAGCATAATGCCTTCATCACGCAGCGAGGCCAGTTTCCGCCCCATTTCGAGATGCCAGGCCGGCGGTTTGGTGCTGTCGATGCTCAACTGAACCATCGGGATATCCGCCTGCGGATACATTTTAATCAGCACGCCCCACGAGCCATGGTCAAATCCCCAAGCCTCTTTGTCGAGAGTGACCGGCACAGGCGAGAGCAGCTCCACCAGTCGTTGCGCCAGCGCCGGAGAGCCCGGCGCCGGATAATGGGTGTCATACAGCGCCTGTGGGAAACCGCCGAAGTCGTGAATGGTCTTCGGGGCTTCCATCGCCGTCACGCCCGTACCGCGCGTGAACCAGTGCGCAGAGACCACCACAATCGCCTTCGGACGCGGCAGGGTTTCGCCCAGGTGAGCCCAGGCGCGAGTATAAATGTTGTCTTCCAGCACGTTCATTGGGCTGCCATGGCCGAGAAACAACGCGGGCATTCGGGTAGGGGACATGATGATATCCTTAGGGTGTCAATGTGATGTGCTCACATTACGCGCTTTTGCGCCAGGATAAACTCAGATAACCATGATGATGATCGTCAGAAAATTTGAATGTAAGTCGCGGTAAAGGGACGTGTCCCGTACGCGCATCCTCAGGCAATATACTCATATGCACTTATTTTCACAGGGAGAGTAGCGATGTCATCACCCTTAATATTGACGCTGTTAGCCGGTAGCGCAACCTTTATTGGCGCCATATTCGGCGTGATTGGTCAGAAACCCTCTAACCGTCTGCTTGGCTTCTCCCTCGGCTTTGCCGCCGGGATCATGCTGTTGATTTCATTGATGGAAATGCTGCCTGCCGCGCTGACCGCCGAAGGCATGTCGCCGCTGCTCGGTTACGGGATGTTTGTCATCGGTCTGCTGGGCTATTTCGGCCTTGACCGCCTGCTGCCGCACGCTCACCCGCAGGATCTGATAACCCCCGCCACGCCGCGTCCACGTAATTTACGTCGCACCGCTATTCTGCTGACGTTGGGTATCAGCCTGCATAACTTCCCGGAAGGGATCGCCACCTATGTCACGGCCAGCAACAACCTGGAACTCGGCATGGGCGTGGCCCTCGCCGTTGCCCTGCACAATATTCCTGAAGGACTGGCCGTTGCCGGGCCAGTATATGCCGCCACCGGATCGCGCAGCAAGGCGGTGCTCTGGGCCGGGCTTTCCGGCATGGCGGAAATTTTGGGCGGCGTGCTGGCGTGGCTGATTCTGGGGAGTCTGGTCTCACCGCTGGTGATGGGAGCGATCATGGCTGCCGTCGCCGGGATTATGGTGGCACTGTCCGTCGATGAACTGATGCCGCTGGCGAAAGAGATCGATCCGCAAAGCAACCCAAGCTATGGCGTTTTGTGCGGGATGTCGGTCATGGGGCTGAGTCTGGTGGTACTCCAGACGATGGGCATCGGTTAAAGCGCAGAAACAACACAGCCCACTAAGAAGTGGGCTGTGGTCGGGCGTAGCGAACCGCTATTTAGCTGGCTTTACGCTCATGTTCGCGACGATAGGCCACCAGATCTTCAATCGTGACTACCGCCATATTGTGCTGCTGAGCGAACTTGATGCACTCCGGCGCGCGCGCCATGGTGCCATCGTCGTTGGTCAGCTCGCACAGCACGCCTGCGGGTTTAAAGCCAGCCAGGGTCACGAGGTCGATAGTGGCTTCAGTGTGGCCGCCGCGGGTCAGTACGCCACCCGGCTGCGCACGCAGCGGGAAAACATGGCCAGGACGGTTGAGATCGGAAGGTTTCGCGCCGTCGGCAATGGCTGCGCGGACGGTGGTCACGCGGTCGGCAGCGGAGACGCCGGTGGTCACACCTTCGGCCGCTTCGATGGTCACGGTAAAGCCGGTGCCGTAGGCGCTGGTGTTGTTCTCTACCATCATCGGCAGATCCAGCTGTTTGCGGCGATCTTCGGTCAGGCACAGGCACACAATGCCGCTGCCGTGACGAATGGTCAGCGCCATCTGCTCAACGGTCATGGTTTCGGCGGCGAAGATCATATCGCCTTCGTTTTCACGGTCTTCATCATCAAGCACCATCACGCCGCGGCCTTCGCGCAGGGCGTCCAAAGCGTGTTCCACACGTTCAAAAGCGGTACCAAAAGAAGAAAGGAGCGTCTGATTCATGGTAAAAAAACCTCATTAAAATTATGGTTACCAGAATCAGGGCAGTCTTAGGAGCGCCGGTTTAGCGGCAAAAGTCAACGCGAGCGGGCCTGGACCCGACTGTGCCGTTACTCTCTCCCATCCGGACTTTAACCGTCGGCCCCGGAATTACACCGGATCTGCTGACCTTCCCGTAGTCACGGGAAGCGCTCGCGGGCTTTCAACGCAATGGTTGATTTACCGCCGGTGGGGAATTTCGCCCCGCCCTGAGAATAAGCGAGATAACTATAACGCTATTGACTATCCTCGGCAATGCATAAGCTTCAAACATTTCTGGTTTATAGGCGGCCTGGTTCGCACTACAATGATCAATCATCCGACCCGAGCAGGAAACCACCATGATTGACCCGAAAAAAATTGAACAAATCGCCCGCCAGGTCCATGAGTCGATGCCAAAAGGACTTCGCGATCTGGGTGAGGATGTTGAGAAGAAAATCCGCCAGGCGCTGCAGTCGCAGCTGACCCGCCTGGATCTGGTCAGCCGCGAAGAGTTTGACGTACAGACTCAGGTTTTGCTGCGGACCCGCGAAAAACTGGCGCTGCTGGAGCAGCGTCTGAATGACCTCGAAAACCGCCAGGCAGCGACGCCTGGCAGCGAAGAGCAGCCGTAAAAAACGGGCCCTCAGGGGCCCGTTTTGCGTTTGGCTTAGTGGGCGGCTTCCGCCGGGCTGTTTACCTGACGACAGTAAAGTTCATAACGCTGGCAAAACCATTCACGATGCTCTTCATCCATATTGCCGACAATAGCCTGAAGATCAACTGGCTGGCCTTGCGCGTGCATTCTGGCGAAACTCCGCGCCAAAAAATCAAAATTCTTCATTGAATACATATCGTTATGGTTCATGCGCATACTCCTTCAGCGGTGGATGTTCTGATCAGTCATATGCCTTTTACTCACTTCAGTATTTACGCTTACCTTAACGCGATTTGTACGAAAAATGCGCTTAACATGATTATTTATTGCGCTAAATCATTTTCCACATGATTAAATAAAAACGGCCCGCGATATCTCCATCGCGGGCCGTGATGCTTCACCGTACAAGCCGGTGAATAGCGAAAAGCTTATTTATCGCTATCTTTTTGTATTTTCTTAATAATATTGGTGGTCGAGCAGCCATCTTCAAAGTTGAGCACCAGCACTTCGCCGCCGTTAGCCCAGACTTCTTCGCTGCCGGCGATCTGTTCCGGCTTATAATCGCCGCCTTTGACCAGCAGGTCCGGCAGGATACCGGCAATCAGCCGCTGCGGGGTGTCTTCCTCGAAGGAGACCACCCAGTCGACGGCCTCCAGCGCCCCCAGCACGATCATCCGCTGTTCCAGCGGGTTCACCGGGCGGGTTTCGCCTTTCAGACGTTTGGTTGAGGCATCGCTGTTAACCGCCACGATCAGACGGTCGCCCAGCTTGCGCGCATTCGCCAGATAGGAGACATGGCCGGCATGCAGAATGTCGAAGACCCCGTTGGTCATCACCACTTTCTCACCGCGCTTGCGCGCTGCCGCAACCGCCTGTTTGAGTTCCTCTTCGCTCATCACGCCAAAGCCGGTCTCAGCCCGGCCGCGGACCGCGTTTTCCAGCTCGACAGGGGAAACGGTGGAGGTTCCCAGCTTACCGACCACCACGCCCGCCGCGGCGTTGGCGAAATAGCAGGCCTCTTCCAGGGTGTTGCCGGAGGCCAGGGTCGCCGCCAGCACGCCAATCACCGTGTCGCCGGCGCCGGTGACATCGTACACTTCCTGGGCCTGGGTCGGCATATGCAGCGGCGGACGTCCCGGCTGCAGCAGCGTCATCCCCTGCTCAGAACGCGTCACCAGCAGCGCTGACAGTTCAAATTCGGCGATGAGCTTCATGCCGCGTTCAACGATCTCCGCTTCATCCTGACACTTGCCCACCACCGCTTCAAACTCAGAGAGGTTCGGGGTGAGCAGCGTCGCGCCGCGGTAGCGTTCGAAATCGGTGCCTTTCGGATCGATCAGCACCGGCACGCCCGCTTCACGGGCGAGCTTGATCATCGTCTGGACGCTGGTCAGCGCCCCTTTGGCGTAGTCCGAGAGAACCAGCGCGCCAATGGAGCCCAGCGCCTGCTGAATGCGCTCGTGCATCGGCTGCGGATCCACGCCGGAGAAGCCCTCTTCAAAGTCGAGGCGGATCAGTTGCTGATTGCGCGACAGCACCCGCAGCTTGGTGATGGTCGGGTGAGTCGGGACGGAGACGAAGTCGCACTTCACATTCACATTGGCCAGCGCCTGGCTCAGCGCGCGTGCAGCGTCATCAATCCCGGTCAATCCCACCAGGCGCGACGTTGCCCCCAGGGAGGCGATGTTCATCGCTACGTTTGCCGCGCCGCCAGGACGTTCTTCGATATTTTCCACCTTCACCACCGGCACCGGGGCTTCCGGGGAAATACGACTGGTGGGGCCGTACCAGTAGCGGTCCAGCATCACATCACCCACCACCAACACTCCTGCACGTTCAAACTCCGGCAGCGTTACTTTCATGACTCTCTCCTGCGAGACGCAAACTTTGCGCGCGATAATAGCACACCCGATTTTATAGTTAAGCCATCAGCCACTTCTGCCAGCTGGCGCTGACCTGCTGACGCTCCCGGCTGAAGGCCTCTGGCGCCACGTGTCCCGGCTGCTCCTGCAGGGCCAGGTGATGGAGCGCATCACGCAAGGTGGTGTACGCATGCGTTAAGGCGCGCGCCTCCTCCTCGTCCATGATGTCGTTCTGCGCCAGCAGCTCAAGAATACGCACGTTGTCAGACCAGCGGGTCAACTTCGGCTTGTCACTGGCATAGCGTAGGACCAGATACTGAGTAATAAATTCAATATCGGTGATCCCGCCGGCATCGGCTTTGATATCAAAACGATCGGGATGTTTGTTGCCAAGGTGGGCGCGCATCTTCTCGCGCATCTCGCGAACCTCGGTCTGCAGGGTCATCCCCTCCCGCGGGGTGGTCAGGATATCGCGACGAATGGCGTCAAAGCGCGCCTGCAGCGCCGGGTCGCCATAGACCACGCGGGCGCGCACCAGCGCCTGATGTTCCCACGTCCAGGCTTCGTTCTGCTGATAGTCAGCAAACGCGTCGGCGGTGGTGACCAGCATCCCCGCCGCGCCAGAAGGACGCAGCCGGGCGTCCACTTCGTAGAGAATACCGGACGAGGTGCGGGTGCTGAACAGGTGCATGATCCGCTGGGCCAGCCTCAGGTAGAACTGACGGCCGTCAATCTCCCGCTCGCCGTCGGTCATCACCTCCGCCGGGCAGTCATGGAGGAACACCAGATCGAGATCGGAGCTGTAGCCCAGCTCCCAGCCGCCGAGCTTACCGTAGCCGACAACGGCGAAGCCGCGACCCTGGCGATCGTGCAGGTGGGTCGGCTGGCCGTAGCGAGCGACCATCTGCCCCCATGCCTGCTGCACCACCGCGTCGAGGATCGCTTCGGCAAGCCAGGTTAAGTGATCGCTGACCTTCATCACCGGCAGGGTGCCAGCGATATCCGCCGCCGCGATATGCAGCTGCTGCGCCTGCTTAAACTGGCGCAACGCCTCCAGCTGCTGCTCTTCATCCTCTTCCGGCACGCGCAGCAGGTACTGGCGCAGCTCGTCGCGATAGGCGTCGGTCGCCGTCGGCTGATAGAGGGTGTTGGGATCCAGCAGCTCATCCAGCAGCAGCGGGTGGCGCGCCAGCTGGCTGGCGACCATCGGCGACGCCGCGCAGAGCGTGATCAGGTGCTTCAGCGCGCCGGGGAATTCGCTCAGCAGCTCAAGATAGGTGGTACGGGTGACGATCCCGGTCAACAGCGGCGTGATCCGCGCCAGAGGCAGCGGCGCATCGGCGCGCGAGCAGATTTCGCTCAGCAGATGCGGCATCAGCTGATCCAGCACCTGGCGGCCGCGCGGGCCGATGGTGCGCCGATCCAGCTCTTTACGAAAATCGGCAATCAGCGCCAGCACGCTACGGCGGTCGGTATCGTTTAAATGCGCCAGCGCCGTGCTGGCGTCATCTTCTTCCAGCGCATCCTGCCACAGCTCGCGCCAGTACTCGGCCAGTTGCTCATCCGGGGACTGATCCTCATCATCGCCGATCAGTTCATTAAACACTCGCCGCACGTTGGCCATTTGGCTCGCCAGCTGCGCGCTCAGCGTCTCCCAGTCTTCGGTATGCATCCCCCATGCCAGCCTGGCGCGGTTAAGTTCATCCTGCGGCAGGGTCTGGGTCTGTTCATCGTTGATGCTTTGCAGCAGGTTTTCCAGCCGGCGCAGGAACAGATAGGCCTCGCGCAGCAGCGCCGCGTCGCCTTCCGGCAGCAGATGTAGCTCATCAATCGCCGCCAGCGTCGGCAGCAGGGCGCGCTGCTGCAGTGCAGGTTCGCGACCACCGCGGATCAGCTGGAAGACCTGAACGATAAACTCAATTTCACGGATCCCGCCGGCGCCGAGCTTGATGTTGTCTTTCAGCCCGCGACGCCGCACTTCGCGGGCGATCATGCCTTTCATGTTACGCAGCGACTGGATCACGCTGAAGTCGATATAACGGCGGAAGACGAAAGGACGGAGCATCGCGCGCAACTCGCTGGCGTACACGTCGTCGTTATCCCCCATGATCCGCGCTTTCACCATCGCATAGCGTTCCCAGTCCCGACCCTGCTCCTGGTAATAATCTTCCAGCGCCGCAAAACTGAGTACCAGCGGCCCACTGTCGCCAAACGGCCGCAGGCGCATGTCAACCCGATAGACAAAGCCGTCCTGCGTCGGCTGGTCAAGGGCCTTGATCAGCCGCTGCCCCAGACGGGTAAAGAACTGGGCGTTATCCAGCTCGCGGCGGCCGCCGCGGGTGGCGCCATGCTCAGGCCAGGCAAAGATCAGATCGATATCGGAAGAGAAGTTCAGCTCGCCGCCGCCCAGCTTTCCCATCCCGAGGATCAGCAGCGGCTGCGGCTGGCCCTCGGCATTGCATGGCGTTCCCCACTCCTTACAGCAGGCGGCGTAGAGCCAGTCGCGGGCGGCGACAATCAGGGTCTCCGCCAGGGCGCTCAGCTGCTGCAGGGTCTCTTCTTCGCTCACCAGCGACAGCGCCTGCGCCCAGGCGATGCGGACCATCATCTGGCGGCGGAAGAGACGCAGCTCTCGCATCAACCCCGATTCGTCAGTGACGGCCTGCAGGCGATCCTGCAGCCAGGCCTCGTAATGCCGCCACTCTTCCGCCTCCGGCGAGGAGTCCGCAAGCTCATTCAGCCAGCCCGGCTGGGCGATCACACTCTGTTCGACAAAATCGCTGAACGCCATGACCGACCTGGCCTGTGGGCTCAGTTCTGCAATGGGAAAATCCGCTGGCAGACGGTCAGAGACCGTCTGCCAGTGCTGCTGTAATTGCGGAGAAAGCGGCATCATAAGGGCTCCCTGGCCTGAAATTATCGTTTTCCACTATGCAGCCAGAACGGCTCGGCAGCCAGCGCCTGGCGACGGAAATATTCAAAGACGCTGCGATCGTCATGTGCTATTGCACGGTGAAGCTCCTGCCAGTTCTCCAGCCACGGCGCGACGGCGTCGCCATAGGCGCCCGCCAGCAGCTGGACGCTGTCGATGTCACGGGACAGCTTCGGCAACTGGTCGGCGGCATCTTCGACCGCCAGATGCTGCACGGCGCCGCGCAGCTCGGCCGCCACCCGCGAGAGGTTAATATCGGCAAACCGTTTGAACGATCCGGCTATTTTTTTCTCTCCCGCCTCGTTGAGGAACGGACGCCAGCCGCGCTGGACCAGCCATTCGGTCAGGGCCAGTTTGGCGCCGACGACCTCGGTGCGGAATAACGCCTCGTCGGCGGTGTCCGCGGCCAGCAGAACGGCTTCGGCGTCGTTCAGCAACGCGCGGAGCTGGGTGGTCGCCTTACGCGGCACGATGCCGCCGAACAGCACGAGGGTATGGCGCACGCGGGCTAACGCCAGCAGGATTTCCGCTTTGGCTTTCGCATTGCCGCGCAGCCATACTTCGTCGTGATACAGCCAGTGCGCCAGGGCGCTCTCCAGCGCCGCCTCCAGCCCCTGCTCCACGCTGGCCTTCGCCGCCACCGTCAGCACCGTCAGCGAGATGACGGGACGCTCGCCATTGCCTTGCGCCAGATGATACCCGCGCGCGGCTTTGCTCAGGCTCCCCTGACGCAGGACGCCGCTCTCCAGCAGACGGTGCGCAAGGCGCAGCAGATCGGCAGTCTCCCCGGCAAGCAGCTCCAGCTCCAGTTCACAGATCGGCTCCTGATGTTCGCCAGCCTTCACTTCGCCGCGATCGAGGGCGATCTCAATCTCACTATTCCCTTCCTGTATCACCCAACGTTCACGAGCAAAATCAGTGCTGAACAGCGGCTGGACATGCTCCGCCAGTGCGGCCGGGAGCTCGCCTTGCGGCCAGACCTCCGCCGGCAGGCGCTCAAGCGCCAGCTCCGGTTTATCCAGTGGGATATTGTATTCCGGACGCTGGTGCAGCCCCCCTACCACCCGGCCGGCAATTTTCAGCGTCATTTCATAACGCCCCTGATCGCCGCGGATGCGCAGCCCCATATCGTGACGACGCAGCCAGTTATCGGCGGTTTCGTAATAAATGTTCAGTAACTGGCCCGCAGGCGTATGTTTCGCCTCGAGCGCATTGAGCTGCTCGCGCAGCGTCTCTACCCCATTCTGAGCGACGATAAACTTGAGTTCGATTTCTTGAGCCATGACTGAATTCTTCCGCTTCTGTGCTGCGCCGACAAATTGCGGCGAACTTACGACGATATTTTTTGTCAGTAGATAGTATTTTGCGGCGAATCGCCATGCAACGCGCTTTTTGCCGGGCCACCTCCTGGATGATTCCGATTGTGGTGGAAAACTTTGCGTCGCTCTGGCGATGCCTCTACTATCGTTCCACTTTTTATGACCAAACGATGACCTGATGCCAAAATTACGCCTGATTACTTTTACTTTGCTCGCGCTTAGCGCCGCTACGGCGGTTCACGCAGAAGAAAAGCGCTACGTTTCCGATGAGCTGAACACCTGGGTTCGCAGCGGCCCGGGCGATAATTATCGTCTGGTCGGCACCATCAACGCCGGGGAAGAAGTGTCGGTGCTGCAAACGAACGACAGCACCAGTTACGCGCAGGTCCGCGACAGCAATGGCCGTACCGCCTGGATCCCGTTGAAAGAGCTGAGCAATGAGCCCAGCCTGCGCACCCGCGTCCCGGATCTGGAAAACCAGGTCAAAACGCTGACCGATAAGCTGAACAACATCGACGCCACCTGGAACCAGCGTACGGCGGATATGCAGAAGAAAGTCGCCGGCAGCGACAGCGCGATTAACGCGCTGAAGGACGAGAACCAGAAGTTGAAAAACGAGCTGGTGGTCGCGCAGAAGAAGGTGAATGCGGCGAATCTGCAGCTTGATGACAAACAGCGCACCATTATCATGCAGTGGTTCATGTACGGCGGCGGCGTGCTCGGCGTCGGTCTGCTGCTGGGTCTGGTGCTGCCGCATCTGGTGCCAAGCCGCAAACGTAAAGACCGGTGGATGAACTAATTCGTCTTCTCTGCCAGACTTACGTATCATCTTGCGAAAAACAGATACGGGAGAATCGGGCGTGAAGAGCTATCTGGTCGGCGGTGCGGTGCGCGATGCGCTATTAGGGCTGCCGGTCAAAGACCGAGACTGGGTGGTGGTGGGCGCCACCCCGCAACAGATGCTTGACGCGGGCTACCAACAGGTAGGCCGCGACTTTCCCGTGTTCCTCCATCCGCAAAGCCGGGAGGAGTATGCCCTGGCCCGTACCGAGCGCAAATCCGGCGCGGGCTATACCGGTTTTACCTGCTATGCCGCCCCGGACGTGACCCTCGAAGCCGATCTGCTGCGCCGCGACCTGACGGTCAACGCCCTCGCCCAGGACGCCGATGGCACGATCATCGACCCCTACGGCGGGCAAAACGATCTTCGCCTGCGCCTGCTGCGCCATGTCTCTCCCGCCTTTAGCGAAGATCCGCTGCGCGTGCTGCGTGTGGCGCGCTTTGCTGCCCGCTATGCGCATCTGGGCTTTCGCATTGCCAAAGAAACCCAGGCCCTGATGCATGCGATGGTTGAGGCCGGTGAGCTGGCGCATTTAACGCCGGAGCGGGTGTGGAAAGAGACGGAAAGCGCGTTAACCACCCGCAATCCGCAGGTCTTTTTCCAGACGCTGCGCGACTGCCAGGCTCTTAAGGTGCTGTTTCCGGAAATTGACGCGCTATACGGCGTGCCGGCCCCGGCGAAGTGGCACCCGGAAATCGATACCGGCCTGCACACCCTGATGACCGTCACGATGGCCGCGATGCTGTCGCCGGATGTCGACGTGCGTTTCGCCACCCTGTGTCATGACCTCGGTAAAGGGCTGACGCCGAAAGCGCTCTGGCCGCGTCACCACGGCCATGGCCCGGCGGGAGTCAAGCTGGTAGAACAGCTCTGCGCGCGTCTGCGGGTGCCAAACGATATCCGCGATCTCGCGAAACTGGTGGCGGAGTACCATGACTTGATCCACACCCTGCCGATCCTGCAGCCGAAAACCCTCGTCAAACTCTTCGACAGCATTGACGCCTGGCGCAAACCGCAGCGCGTGCAGCAGATCGCCCTCACCAGCGAAGCCGACGTCCGCGGACGCACCGGTTTCGAGGCCAGCGATTACCCGCAAGGGCGCCAGCTTCTGGAGGCCTGGGAAGTGGCGCAGTCTGTCTCCACCAAAGAGGTCGTGGCGGCGGGCTTTAAAGGGGCGGAAATTCGCGAAGAGCTGACGCGGCGGAGAATTGCTGCGGTGGCGCAGTGGAAGGAACAGCGTTGCCCCCAGCCGCAAGGCTGAGGGCACTGGTCTTAGAAGAAGACCACGTAAACGGCTGCCGCCACGATAAAGCGGTAGATAGCGAACGGGATAAACGAGATCCGCTTGATCAGCTGCAGGAAGGTTTTAATCGCAATCAGCGCCACGATAAACGCCATCACGAAGCCGACGGCAAACATCGGCACATCGCCCATGTTCAGGAAGCCGATGCTCTTGTAGACGTCCAGCACGGTGGCGCCCATCATCATCGGTACCGCCAGCAGGAAAGAGAACTCCGACGCCGCGTAGCGGCTGACGCCCATCAGCATGCCGCCGGAGATAGTCGCCCCCGAGCGCGAGAACCCCGGCCACAGCGCCAGACACTGAAAGCAGCCGATGACAAACGCCTGACGATAGGTCATATCGTCAATCCCGACCGCGCGCGGCTGTTTCGGCTTGAGTACTTCCGCCGCAATCAGCAATACGCCGCCGACAATCAGGGCGTACATCACGTTTACCGGGTTAAATAAGGATTTAATGGTGTCGTGGAAAATCAGCCCCAGCACCACCGCGGGGATCATGCCGAGGAGGATATGGATAAGCGACAAGCGACCGCTGCCTTTGCCTTCATGCTCCGGCGGCCTGCCGAAATGGATGCCGATCAGACCGAACAAACGACGCCAGAACATCACCACTACGGCGAGTATCGAGCCTAGCTGAATAACCACTTCAAAGGTATTTGCCGTATCACCTTCAAACCCCAGCAGGTGACCAACAATAATCATATGACCGGTACTGGAAACAGGTAAAAACTCTGTCAACCCCTCAACCACACCCAATATTGCCGCCACCAGCAGCGAGTGTATATCGCTCATTCAATTAAACCCTTTAAAAAGTAAAATGAAAAAAACCAGGAACACATTATCGATCAACAGGCGCAACCCGACAGCCAGAGCGCGCGTAATCCGCAGCGTACAGGAAGTACACACGGATTCGTCCACCGTTCTGGAAGGACATCGCCAGTAAAATTGCCTGATGACCGGATGCTATGACCGGTATAAACGCAATTTGTTTAACAAGTATGACCTGAAAAGTTTTGTTTCAGATTAAGGCCACGTTCAATAATCACACCGACATTTGCCGCGCGGGCCACGGCGCCAGGTTTGCTGACTTTAATACGCACCCATGGCGACTGGAATGTTTCCAGCAGCAGGTCGGCCACTTCTTCCGCCACCCGCTCCACTAACGCGAATTTTCCCCCCTCCACATGCGCGATCACTCGCTCGCTGATATCAGCATAGCTGAGGCAGTCGCTGACATCATCGCTGGCGGCCGCCTTGCGGTTATCCCATGCAATTTCGATATCGAACACCAGCTTCTGCTCAATGGTTTGTTCCCAGTCATAAACACCAATGGTGGTGATTACCGAAAGTTGCTCTATAAATACAATATCCATCACGCCCTGCCTGCTTTTTAGCTAAACCGGATACCACTTCCGGCGAATTATGCGTATTATCCACAGATGCAGAGAATACAACGACATTTTCAAAACGGAACAGCGTTATGAGTGCAATCGCGCCTGGACTGGTACTCCTCGCCTACCTCTGCGGCTCCATTTCCAGCGCCATTCTGGTATGTCGCCTTGCTGGCCTGCCCGACCCACGCGACAGCGGCTCAGGCAACCCCGGGGCCACTAACGTACTACGAATTGGCGGAAAAGGGGCGGCCGTAGCGGTACTTATTTTTGATGTGCTGAAGGGTATGCTCCCGGTGTGGGGCGCCTGGGCGCTGGGCCTTACGCCATTCTGGCTGGGGTTAGTGGCGATTGCCGCCTGCGTGGGCCATATCTGGCCAGTCTTCTTTCATTTCCGCGGCGGTAAAGGCGTCGCCACGGCCTTCGGCGCTATCGCCCCCATCGGTCTCGATCTGACCGGGGTGATGGCCGGGACCTGGCTGCTGACCATCCTGCTCAGCGGCTACTCATCCCTTGGCGCTATCGTCAGCGCGCTTATCGCGCCTTTCTACGTCTGGTGGTTTAAACCACAGTACACTTTTCCGGTGTCGATGCTCTCCTGCCTGATCCTCCTGCGCCATCACGACAACATTCAGCGTCTGTGGCGCCGCCAGGAGAGCAAAATCTGGACCCGGATGAAGAAGAAAAAAGCGCCAGAGCAGAAATAATCTCCCCTCCCGGCCCCGTCTGCCGGGAGGATCCCCGGGCCTGTTTGCCCATCTCACCCGCACTTTTGCTCCACGTCGTCATGATACGCGGTAATCGCCGCATCCCCCTTTTATAACAACGCGTTATCGGCAACTAAAAGCAAAAGCTCCGCCGCCTGCTGGCATCGGGGACGGGCCCGCCCTCCCGCTTTATCCGCCGCGGCCAGTCAGCGGATAAGGATATTGACGGCAAAGATTATCCGGGTGAATAATCCGGAGCGGTTATACCGCTTTCCCCTCGCGCCCGTCGCGACGCGCCGGGTAACGAATGAAATAAGCGTTTCGTATGACCGGGATAAACTCCCGCCGATCAATACTCATTGCTGCTGTTTTATCTTGATTTTGCAGGGGCGCAACATTGCACGGCACCGTGTTACCACCACTCAAAAAAGGCTGGCAGGCTACGCTGGATCTCCGCTTTCAGCAGGCCGGAGGCAAGACCGTTCTCGCCAGCGCCCAACACGTCGGCCCGCTGACCGTCCAGCGCCCGTTTTACCCGGAAGAAGAGACCTGTCACCTCTATCTGCTTCACCCGCCCGGTGGCATCGTCGGCGGTGATGAGCTGACAATTAGCGCCCATCTTGACCCCGGCTGCCATACGCTGATAACCATGCCTGGCGCCAGCAAGTTTTACCGCAGCAGCGGTGCGCAAGCGCTATTGCGCCAGCAGTTGACCCTCGCCCCGCAGACGACCCTGGAGTGGCTCCCGCAGGATGCCATCTTCTTTCCCGGGGCCAATGCCCGGCTGTCCACCACCTTTCATCTTTGCGCCTCCAGCACGCTGCTGGCATGGGATCTACTCTGCCTTGGCCGCCCGGTGATTGGTGAAACCTTCAGCCACGGCACCCTCAGCAACCGGCTGGAAGTGTGGGTGGATGAGAGACCGCTGCTGGTTGAGCGCCTGCACCTGCAGGAGGGAGAGCTGTCCAGCGTCGCCGAACGTCCCTGGGTCGGCACTTTACTGTGCTATCCGGCTACCGATGCCCTGCTCGACGGGGTGCGCGACGCGCTGGCGCCGCTCGGTCTCTACGCTGGCGCCAGCCTGACCGACCGCCTGCTGACGGTGCGTTTCCTCAGTGACGATAATCTGATTTGCCAACAGGTGATGCGCGACGTCTGGCAGTTTCTGCGCCCTCATCTCACCGGCAAATCCCCCGTACTTCCCCGAATCTGGCTGACTTAAGAGAACGTTATGGAACTGACCCCCCGAGAAAAAGACAAGCTGTTGCTGTTTACCGCCGCGCTGGTGGCGGAACGCCGCCTGGCCCGCGGCCTGAAGCTCAACTATCCGGAGTCCGTGGCCCTCATCAGCGCCTTTATTATGGAAGGCGCCCGCGACGGCAAAAGCGTGGCCTCACTGATGGAGGAAGGCCGTCACGTCCTGACCCGCGAGCAGGTGATGGAGGGCGTCCCGGAAATGATCCCGGATATCCAGGTCGAAGCCACCTTTCCGGACGGTTCGAAGCTGGTCACCGTTCACAACCCGATAATCTGAGGTAGCGCCATGATCCCCGGTGAATATCACGTTAAGCCCGGTCAGATAGCCCTGAATACCGGCCGGGCGACCTGCCGCGTGGTCGTTGAGAACCACGGCGATCGACCGATTCAGGTCGGTTCGCACTACCATTTCGCCGAGGTCAACCCGGCGCTGAAGTTCGACCGTCAGCAGGTCACTGGCTATCGCCTGAATATCCCGGCCGGCACGGCGGTACGTTTTGAACCCGGCCAGAAACGCGAGGTCGAGCTGGTGGCCTTCGCCGGTCACCGCGCTGTCTTCGGCTTCCGCGGCGAGGTCATGGGCCCTCTGGAGGCAAACGATGAGTAATATTTCACGCCAGGCCTATGCCGATATGTTCGGCCCCACCGTCGGCGACAAGGTGCGCCTGGCCGATACCGAGCTGTGGATCGAGGTGGAAGATGATTTGACCACCTACGGAGAAGAGGTCAAATTCGGCGGCGGCAAAGTGATCCGCGACGGGATGGGTCAGGGACAGATGCTGGCCGCCGACTGTGTCGACCTGGTGCTCACCAACGCGCTGATCGTTGATCACTGGGGGATCGTCAAGGCCGATATCGGCGTGAAGGACGGCCGGATCTTCGCCATCGGCAAAGCCGGCAATCCCGATATCCAGCCCAACGTCACCATCCCCATCGGCGCCGCGACGGAAGTGATTGCCGCCGAAGGCAAGATCGTCACCGCCGGCGGGATCGATACCCATATTCACTGGATCTGTCCGCAGCAGGCGGAAGAGGCGCTGGTCTCCGGCGTGACCACCATGGTCGGCGGCGGCACCGGCCCAGCCGCGGGCACCCATGCCACCACCTGCACCCCGGGCCCCTGGTATATCTCACGCATGCTGCAAGCGGCCGACAGCCTGCCGGTCAATATCGGCCTGCTGGGCAAGGGCAACGTTTCTCAGCCGGATGCCCTGCGCGAGCAGGTAGCGGCGGGCGTCATTGGCCTGAAAATTCATGAGGACTGGGGCGCCACCCCGGCGGCGATCGACTGTGCGTTAACCGTCGCCGATGAAATGGACATTCAGGTCGCCCTGCACAGCGACACCCTCAATGAGTCCGGTTTTGTGGAAGATACCCTCGCCGCCATCGGCGGGCGCACTATTCACACCTTCCATACCGAAGGGGCCGGCGGCGGCCATGCGCCGGACATCATCACCGCCTGCGCCCACCCGAACATTTTGCCGTCGTCCACCAACCCAACGCTGCCCTACACCCTCAACACCATCGATGAACATCTCGATATGCTGATGGTCTGCCACCATCTGGACCCGGACATTGCTGAGGACGTGGCCTTTGCCGAATCGCGCATTCGCCGGGAAACCATCGCCGCGGAAGACGTGCTGCACGACCTCGGCGCTTTCTCGCTCACCTCCTCCGATTCGCAGGCCATGGGTCGCGTCGGGGAAGTGGTTCTCCGCACCTGGCAGGTGGCGCATCGCATGAAGGTACAGCGCGGAGCGCTGGCGGAGGAGACCGGGGATAACGACAACTTCCGCGTGAAGCGCTACATCGCCAAATACACCATCAACCCGGCGCTGACCCACGGCATCGCGCACGAAGTCGGATCCATTGAGGTGGGTAAGCTGGCGGACCTCGTGGTCTGGTCGCCAGCCTTCTTCGGCGTGAAACCGGCCACCGTGCTCAAAGGCGGCATGATCGCTATCGCGCCGATGGGCGATATCAATGCCTCGATTCCGACCCCGCAGCCGGTGCACTACCGTCCGATGTTTGGCGCCCTGGGCAGCGCCCGCCATCACTGCCGCCTCACCTTCCTGTCGCAGGCGGCGGCGGACAACGGCGTTGCCGAACGGCTGAACCTGCGCAGTGCGATCGCCGTGGTGAAAGGCTGCCGTACGGTGCAGAAAGCCGACATGGTGCACAACAGCCTGCAGCCTAACATCACCGTCGACGCGCAGACTTATGAGGTGCGGGTGGATGGCGAACTCATCACCAGCGAGCCGGCAGACGTTCTGCCGATGGCGCAACGGTATTTTCTGTTTTAAGGAGAGCGGATGCTTTATTTAACTCAACGTCTGGAGACCCCCGCCGCCGCGACCGCCAGCGTTACGCTGCCGATTGATGTTCGCGTCAAAAGCCGGGTAAAAGTCACCCTCAACGATGGCCGGGAAGCCGGTCTGCTGCTGCCCCGCGGCCTGCTGCTGCGCGGCGGCGATGTGCTCAGC
The DNA here is from genome assembly GCF_033100215.1 of Klebsiella sp. w6. Taxonomy (NCBI): domain Bacteria; kingdom Pseudomonadati; phylum Pseudomonadota; class Gammaproteobacteria; order Enterobacterales; family Enterobacteriaceae; genus Klebsiella; species Klebsiella sp. w6. Next base: position 663,850 of record NZ_CP136907.1, on the reverse strand, counting down.
AACGAAGAAGGCACCGAGTTTGTGCAGGTGATTGCCGCTGATGAAGGGGTGTCGGTAGTGCGCTGCGACGATCCGTTTATGCTGGCGAAGGCCTGCTACCACCTCGGCAACCGTCACGTGCCGCTGCAGATCATGCCGGGCGAGCTGCGCTACCATCACGATCACGTGCTGGACGATATGCTGCGCCAGTTCGGCCTGACGGTGACCTTTGGCCAGCTGCCGTTCGAGCCGGAAGCCGGCGCTTACGCCAGCGAAAGCCACGGTCATCATCATGCTCATCATGCCCACCACGCTCACAGCCACTAGCATGTCGACAGCGGAACAACGCCTGCGGCTGATGCAGCTGGCCAGCAGCAACCTGCCGATAGGCGGTTACAGCTGGTCCCAGGGGCTGGAGTGGGCTGTGGAAGCCGGCTGGGTGCCGGACGTCGCGGCCTTCGAGCGCTGGCAGCGACGCCAGATGACGGAAGGCTTTTTTACCGTTGACCTGCCGCTGTTCGCCCGCCTGTACCGCGCCTGCGAACAAGGCGATATCGCTGCGGCCCAGCGCTGGACCGCCTATCTGCTGGCCTGCCGGGAAACTCGTGAACTGCGGGAGGAAGAGCGCAACCGCGGCGCGGCGTTTGCCCGTCTGCTGAGCGACTGGCAGCCGGACTGTCCGCCGACGTGGCGCACGCTGTGCCAGCAAAGCCAGCTCGCCGGGATGGCCTGGCTCGGCGTGCGCTGGCGCATCGCGCTGCCCGAGATGGCCCTCAGCCTGGGCTACAGCTGGATTGAGAGCGCCGTGATGGCCGGCGTCAAGCTGGTGCCCTTCGGTCAGCAGGCCGCCCAGCAGCTGATTTTACGTCTTTGCGACCACTACGCGGCCGAGATGCCCCGCGCGCTGGCCGCGCCGGACGGCGATATCGGATCGGCCACCCCGCTCGCCGCTATCGCCTCGGCCCGGCATGAAACCCAATACTCCCGATTATTCCGTTCCTAGGAGAAGCCATGAACTCTTATAAACACCCGCTGCGCGTCGGCGTCGGCGGCCCGGTCGGCTCCGGTAAAACCGCTCTGCTGGAAGCGCTGTGCAAAGCGATGCGTGATACCTGGCAGCTGGCGGTGGTCACTAACGACATCTATACCAAAGAAGATCAGCGCATCCTCACCGAAGCGGGCGCGCTGGCGCCTGAACGCATCGTCGGTGTGGAAACCGGCGGCTGCCCGCATACGGCGATCCGCGAAGATGCCTCAATGAACCTCGCCGCCGTGGAAGCGCTGAGTGAAAAGTTCGGTAACCTCGACCTTATCTTCGTGGAAAGCGGCGGCGACAACCTGAGCGCCACCTTCAGCCCGGAGCTGGCGGATCTGACCATCTACGTCATCGATGTGGCCGAAGGGGAGAAGATCCCGCGCAAAGGCGGGCCAGGGATCACCAAATCCGATTTCCTGGTGATCAATAAAACCGACCTTGCCCCCTATGTGGGCGCGTCGCTGGAGGTGATGGCAAGCGATACCCAGCGTATGCGCGGCGATCGCCCATGGACCTTCACCAACCTGAAGCAGGGCGACGGCCTGAGCACCATTATCGCCTTCCTTGAAGACAAAGGCATGCTCGGCAAATAGGCCTGTTGCACCAGCCGGGCGCAGGCGCGTCCGGATGGTGCAGCCCCTGCTCTCTCTTCTATCACCCTGCACCATCCTCCCCGCCACGCCTGCCCTGCAATATGGCATAAGGTTTGCTAATTCAAGTCATGCCTAACCATTAAGGAATGACTATGTCATCACTGGATCTCAACCCTGAATTACCTGCGACAACGCGGACTTCCGGCTCCCGGGAAACCTTAGAAGATTACACCTTACGTTATGCCCCGCTGAGCTTCCGCCGCTGGGGACCGGGCGTCGTCGCGGTCACGGCGCTGGGCGGCATCGCCTACCTGGCCGACTTTTCCATCGGCGCCAGCATCGGTATGGCCTGGGGCACCAGCAACGCCATCTATTCGATCCTGGTGGCGGCGCTGGTGATCTTCCTCACCGGCATTCCGCTGGCGATCACCGCCGCGCGCTACAACATTGACCTTGACCTGATCACCCGCAGCGCCGGCTTCGGCTATTTCGGCTCGGTGATCACCAGCATTATTTTTGCCGGCTTCACCTTTATCTTCTTCGCCCTCGAAGGCTCGATCATGGCCCAGGGGCTGCTGGTGGGCCTCGGGATCCCGCTGTGGATGGGGTATCTGATCGCCACCCTGATGGTGCTCCCGCTGGTGGTCTATGGCATGAAAGCCCTGACCCGCCTGCAGGTATGGACCACCCCGCTGTGGCTGGTGCTGATGGTGGTGCCGGTGGTGTGGCTGATTGTCAAAGATCCGCAGCTGGTGGACGGCTTCCTGCATTTCGCCGGTAAAAACAGCGCGTCGACGGTGGATATCACCGCCATCATGCTCGGCGCCGGGGTATGCCTGTCGCTGATCATGCAGATTGGCGAGCAAATTGATTACCTGCGCTTTATGCCGCCTAAGACCGCGGAGAACCGTAAAAGCTGGTGGCTGGCGGTCTTTTCCGCCGGCCCGGGCTGGGTGGTGTTAGGCGCGATCAAACAGATCATCGGCGCCTTCCTCGGCTTCTATCTGTTGACCCGTTTCCCGGCGGTGCACAATACCGAACCGGTGCAGCAGTTCGTCAGCGTCTTCGATAACCTGGTGCCCGGCTGGCTGGCCCTGACGCTGGCGGTGGTGCTGGTGGTGATCTCGCAGATCAAAATTAACGTCACCAATGCCTACTCCGGCTCGCTGGCGTGGACCAGCGCCTGGACCCGCACCACCAAACGCTATCCGGGACGGATTATTTTTGTGGTAGTCAACTTGGCGATTGCCCTGGCGCTGATGGAAGGCGATATGTTCAGCGCCTTGTCGTGGATCCTCGGCTTTTACTCCAACTTCGCCATCGCCTGGGTCGTGGTGGTGGCGACCGACATCACCTTTAATAAAGGCTTGCTCAAGCTGGCGCCGGCGCAGCCGGAGTATCGTCGCGGCATGATCTACAACGTTAACCCGGTAGGCGTGGTCTCCTTTGGTCTGGCCGCCGGGCTGTCGATCTGCGCCTTCTTCGGCCTGCTGGGCGCGACGCTGGCGCCGTTCTCGCCGCTGATTGCGCTGGTCGTCGCCTTTGTCATGACCCCGCTGATGGGGATCCTTACCCGCGGGCGCTACTATATTAAGCAGGTGGATGACGGCATCGCCGAGCCGCGCTATGACGCGGCGGGGAACGCCTCCACCACCGTGTATCAATGCGTTAGCTGTGAGGAAGAGTACGAGCGCCCGGATGTGATGCACTCACACAAGCATCAGGGAGCCATCTGCTCGCTGTGTAAAAGTATGGAGTAGTCAGAAAGGCAGGCCGACGTGACGTCGGCCTGTTTCAGGATGCGTTAGGCGGCAGGCAGCTCGGCCAGCGGCCAGCGCGGGCGAACCGTCACGCCGAGCTCGGCTTTGGCGCCGGTTTGCAGACGCACCATGCCGGCGTAGGCGATCATCGCGCCGTTGTCAGTACAGAACTCAGGGCGGGCGTAGAACACCTCGCCGCCGCGTTTTTGCATCATCTCCGCCAGCTTCGCCCGCAGGGTACGGTTGGCGCTCACGCCTCCCGCCATCACCAGACGCTTAAAGCCGGTTTGCTCCAGCGCGCGGCGACATTTAATCATCAGCGTATCGACGACCGCATCCTCAAATGCCCGGGCGATGTCGGCGCGGGTTTGCTCATCGTCGCCATTATTACGAATGGTGTTGGCGGCGAAAGTTTTCAGGCCTGAGAAGCTGAAATCGAGCCCCGGGCGGTCGGTCATCGGCCGCGGGAAGACAAAGCGGCCTTCGGTGCCCTGAGCGGCCATTTTCGACAGCATCGGCCCGCCGGGATAATCCAGTCCCAGCAGTTTCGCCGTCTTATCAAAGGCTTCGCCCGCCGCATCGTCAATCGACTCGCCCAGCAGTTCATACTGACCAATACCAGTGACGCTAATCAACTGGGTGTGGCCGCCGGAAACCAGCAGCGCGACGAACGGGAACGCCGGTGGGTTATCTTCCAGCATCGGCGCCAGCAGGTGCCCTTCCATATGGTGTACCGGGATCGCCGGCACGTTCCAGGCGAAGGCCAGCGACCGGCCAACGGTCGCCCCGACCAGCAGCGCGCCGACCAGGCCAGGACCCGCCGTATAGGCGACGGCGTCGATATCTTTCGCCGTCAGACCGGCTTCTTTCAGCGCCGCCTGGATCAGCGGCACCGTTTTGCGCACGTGGTCGCGCGATGCCAGCTCCGGCACCACGCCGCCGTAGTCCGCATGCAGTTTCACCTGACTATACAGTTGGTTGGCTAACAGACCTTGCTGGTCGTCATAAATCGCGATGCCGGTTTCATCGCAGGATGTTTCAATGCCCAGTACACGCATGAGTTGTTTTACCTCGCTTCAATACCGCGCAGTGTAGGTCCAATGACCGGCGATGTAAAACTTTGCTCACCCCTGGTGCTCTCTTCGTGTATACTCCTCACCCTTATAAAAGTCCCTTTCAAAAAAGGCGCCGGTGCTTTACAAAGCAGCAGTAGTTGCAGTAAAATTCCGCACCATTTTGAAATAAGCTGGCATTGCGGCCAGCGGCAAACCGAATTAATCAAAGGTGAGAGGCACATGCCGGTAATTAAAGTACGTGAAAACGAGCCGTTCGACGTAGCTCTGCGTCGCTTCAAGCGTTCCTGCGAAAAAGCAGGTGTTCTGGCGGAAGTTCGTCGTCGTGAGTTCTATGAAAAACCGACTACCGAACGTAAGCGCGCTAAAGCTTCTGCAGTGAAACGTCACGCGAAGAAACTGGCTCGCGAAAACGCACGCCGTACTCGTCTGTACTAATCTGTTGAGAGCGACGCTCTCAATTCAGACCGAGTTGTAGTTGTAAGGCCGTGCTTCCGAAAGGAATGCGCGGCTTATTTTCGTTTATAGTCATCAGAAATAACGGGGCTTATGGCTGGACGAATTCCACGTGTATTTATTAGCGATCTGCTTGCCAGAACCGACATCGTCGATCTGATCGATGCGCGGGTAAAGCTGAAAAAGCAGGGCAAAAATTTTCACGCGTGCTGTCCGTTCCATAACGAAAAAACCCCCTCTTTCACCGTCAACGGTGAAAAACAGTTTTACCACTGCTTCGGCTGCGGGGCGCACGGCAATGCTATCGACTTCCTGATGAACTACGACAAGCTCGAGTTCGTGGAAACGGTCGAAGAGCTGGCCGCCATGCACAACCTTGAAGTGCCTTATGAAGCAGGCAACGGACCCAGCCAGATAGAGCGCCATCAACGGCAGAACCTCTACCAGTTACTGGATGGGCTGAATGCGTTTTACCAACAGTCTCTGATGCAGCCCGCCGCCGACCCTGCGCGCCAGTACCTGGCAAAACGGGGGTTAAGCAGCGAGGTGATTACGCGCTTTGCCATCGGCTATGCTCCCCCGGGTTGGGATAACGTTTTAAAACGTTTTGGCGGCAATCAGGAAAACCGCCAGTCGCTTATTGATGCCGGCATGCTGGTCACCAACGATCAGGGACGCAGTTACGACCGCTTCCGCGAACGGGTGATGTTCCCCATCCGCGATAAGCGAGGCCGGGTAATTGGGTTTGGCGGACGAGTGCTGGGCGATGCCCTGCCGAAGTATCTGAACTCCCCGGAAACCGACATATTCCATAAAGGCCGTCAGCTGTATGGCCTGTATGAAGCGCAGCAGGACAATCCCGAACCACCGCGTTTGCTGGTTGTCGAAGGGTATATGGACGTCGTGGCGCTGGCGCAATACGACATCAACTATGCCGTGGCCTCGCTGGGCACCTCGACCACGGCCGACCATATCCAGCTGCTGTTTCGGGTGACCAATAACGTCATCTGCTGCTACGACGGCGACCGGGCCGGCCGCGATGCCGCCTGGCGCGCGCTGGAGACGGCGCTGCCGTACATGACCGATGGCCGCCAGCTGCGTTTTATGTTTCTGCCTGACGGCGAAGACCCGGATACGCTGGTGCGTAAAGAGGGCAAAGCGGCGTTTGAGGCGCGGATGGAGCAGGCTCAGCCGCTCTCCACGTTCTTGTTTAACAGCCTGCTGCCGCAGGTCGATCTGAGTACCCCGGACGGGCGCGCGCAGCTGAGCACGTTGGCGCTGCCGCTGATAACCCAGGTCCCGGGCGAAACGCTGCGCATCTACTTGCGTCAGGAGCTGGGCAACAAGCTGGGCATTTTAGATGACGCACAGCTTGAACGTTTAATGCCAAAACAGTCTGAAAATGGCGCGCCGCGTCCCGCGCCACAGCTAAAACGCACGACCATGCGTATACTGATAGGACTGCTGGTGCAAAACCCGGATCTGGCGCCGTTAGTCCCGCCGCTGGAGGGACTGGACTCGCGCAAAATGCCAGGCCTTAGCCTGTTCAGCGAGTTGGTGAAAAGCTGTCTGGCGCAGCCTGGTCTGACGACCGGGCAACTTTTAGAGCAATATCGCGGCACAAAAGAGGCTGCAACCCTTGAAAAACTGTCGATGTGGGACGATATAGCAGATAAAGATATCGCTGAAAAAACCTTCACCGACTCGCTTAACCATATGTTTGATTCACTGCTGGAACTGCGACAGGAAGAGTTGATAGCTCGCGATCGCACACACGGTTTAAGCAGTGAAGAACGCCGGGAACTCTGGACCATCAGCCAGGAGCTGGCGAAAAAATAAATGACAGACAATATCCTTCACGTTGTATCAAAGCAGTAAGAAAACGCAGAACAACGTGAGGGAAAAGTATTTAACGGCTTAAGTGCCGAGTATCGATCGGGAAGCCCCCGACAGCCGCGCAGAGGCGCAGCGGCAATAATATAAGTACGCCCTCGCTTTAAATGTCGACAGCCCGCCTGCCGACACCAATCAAACGAATTAAGTGTGGATACCGTCTTATGGAGCAAAACCCGCAGTCACAGCTGAAGCTTCTTGTCCAACGTGGTAAGGAGCAAGGCTATCTGACCTATGCCGAGGTCAATGACCATCTGCCGGAAGATATCGTCGATTCCGATCAGATCGAAGACATCATCCAAATGATCAACGACATGGGTATTCAGGTGATGGAAGAAGCACCGGATGCCGATGATCTGATGCTTGCCGAAAACACCGCGGATGAAGATGCTGCCGAAGCTGCCGCGCAGGTGCTCTCCAGCGTGGAATCCGAAATCGGACGCACGACCGACCCGGTGCGCATGTACATGCGTGAAATGGGTACCGTAGAGCTGCTGACCCGTGAAGGCGAAATCGACATCGCCAAACGCATCGAAGATGGGATCAACCAGGTCCAGTGCTCCGTTGCCGAATACCCGGAAGCGATCACCTACCTGCTTGAGCAGTACGACCGCGTCGAAGCGGAAGAAGCCCGTCTGTCCGATCTGATCACCGGTTTCGTCGATCCGAACGCCGAAGAAGACATGGCGCCGACCGCCACGCACGTTGGCTCCGAGCTGTCTCAGGAAGAGATGGATGACGACGAAGACGAAGATGAAGATGACGACGCCGACGACAACAGCGATGACGACAACAGCATCGACCCAGAGCTGGCCCGTGAGAAGTTCGCCGAGCTGCGTACCCAGTACGAGCTGACGCGCGACACCATCAAAGCCAAAGGTCGTAGCCATGCCGCCGCGCAGGAAGAGATCCTGAAGCTGTCTGAAGTCTTCAAGCAGTTCCGCCTGGTGCCGAAGCAGTTCGATTACCTGGTCAACAGCATGCGCAGCATGATGGATCGCGTTCGTACTCAGGAACGTATCATCATGAAGCTGTGCGTTGAGCAGTGCAAAATGCCGAAGAAAAACTTCATCACGCTGTTCACCGGCAACGAAACCAGCGAAACCTGGTTCAACGCTGCGGTAGCAATGAACAAGCCGTGGTCCGAGAAGCTGCTGGAAGTGAAAGAAGACGTGCAGCGCGGCCTGCAGAAGCTGCAGCAGATCGAAGAAGAGACCGGCCTGACCATCGAACAGGTGAAAGACATCAACCGTCGCATGTCCATCGGTGAAGCGAAAGCCCGCCGTGCGAAGAAAGAGATGGTGGAAGCGAACTTGCGTCTGGTTATCTCTATCGCCAAGAAATACACCAACCGTGGTCTGCAGTTCCTCGATCTGATTCAGGAAGGCAACATCGGTCTGATGAAAGCGGTTGATAAGTTCGAATACCGTCGCGGCTACAAGTTCTCGACCTACGCTACCTGGTGGATCCGTCAGGCGATCACCCGCTCCATCGCGGATCAGGCGCGCACCATCCGTATTCCGGTGCATATGATTGAGACCATTAACAAGCTCAACCGTATCTCCCGTCAGATGCTGCAGGAGATGGGCCGTGAACCGACCCCGGAAGAGCTGGCTGAGCGGATGCTGATGCCGGAAGACAAAATCCGTAAGGTGCTGAAGATCGCCAAAGAGCCTATCTCCATGGAAACGCCGATCGGCGACGATGAAGATTCGCATCTGGGGGATTTCATCGAGGATACCACCCTCGAGCTGCCGCTGGATTCCGCGACCACCGAGAGCCTGCGTGCGGCAACGCACGACGTGCTGGCCGGCCTTACCGCTCGTGAAGCGAAAGTCCTGCGTATGCGTTTCGGTATCGACATGAACACCGACCACACGCTGGAAGAAGTGGGTAAACAGTTCGACGTTACCCGCGAACGTATCCGTCAGATCGAAGCGAAGGCGCTGCGTAAACTGCGCCACCCGAGCCGTTCTGAAGTGCTGCGTAGCTTCCTCGACGATTAATCGTCGCGGGACATCGTCCACAGCCGGTTAAAAAGCTCCCTGCGGGGAGCTTTTTTTATGGCGTTCAGGTGGCCATCCGGGGAAAGTCGCCTCTCTCCGCTACTGGCCGCGGGTCGCCAGGGCATCATCCAGTTCACGATAGGCCGCCACCAGCTTATCGAGCGTCGCCCGGTTTAAGCCGCTGGGATTGGGCAGCACCCAGACCTGGGTCGTCCCGATGGTCATAGCCTGTTTCCCCCACTTCGCGCCGCGCTGGTTAAAGGCGAGCTCGAAGGCCTGCTTGCCGAGCACCGCCAGCGCCTGCGGCTGATACTCCTCAATCTTCCTCACCAGCTCACGGCCACCGCTGCGCAGCTCCTGCAGGGCGACCTCGCTGGCCTGCACCGTCGGTCGCTCTACCAGCATGGTGATGCCGCAGCGCGTATCCAGCAGCTGCAGCTCCTCTTCCGGCCTGAGCTGTCGATCGGTGAATCCGGCCTGATGGATGACCTTCCAGAAGCGATTGCCAGGATGGGCAAAATGAAAGCCGGTATGGGCGGAGGACTTCCCCGGGTTGATACCGCAAAAGACAACGCGCAGGCCCGGCGCAAGGATATCGCTAATCATGTTTTCTCCGGCTGTATGGCTAAAACATGATTATAAAGGATTGAAAATGCATTGTTTATAAAAACAGCAGCTGCGCGCTTTACGCTGGATTGCAACCGTCAGTTACTTTATAATCCCTCGCCACGGCCCCTTAGCTCAGTGGTTAGAGCAGGCGACTCATAATCGCTTGGTCGTTGGTTCAAACCCAACAGGGGCCACCAGATATCAAGGGCTTACGTGCAAACGTAGGCCCTTTTCCTTTTCAGCCTTCCCTGAAGAGAACAGCGATCGGCAAACCACCGGCTTAACCTGGACCTGCGCTTATGCCGACAGGCGCCGAAGACGCCCGCCGGGTATACCGCACTATTTCAGCCCAACGCTCAGGAGGTCGGTAATGCCATCATGTGGTACTTATTGCCATTGAAGTTAAAGAAACCGACGTCTTCAAACTGGTTGCGGGTATGAAACGCATACGAGCGCGGGTTCAGTACATTGACGAAAGTAACGATGACGGGATAACGCGGGGCGAACACCTTGCGCTGATACTCAAGCAGCAACTCGCCCACGCCCTGACCACGATACTCTTCTGCGACGCAGATGGGGCCATACTGATATGAGCTAGCCGCATCCAGTTTTTTCCCCTGGTAGCGATATTCGTTGAGAATACTTGCCATATATTTAAACATGGGCCAGGGGCTGAGAAATTCCCACGATCCGCCGAGCAACAGGCCAATAACCTTGTTACATGAACGATCAACAGCGATCACTACACCACTTTCGGCTGAACTCAGTTCGCTTAATTGCTGCTGCGTCATATCGGTGGTGACAAATCCATTCGCCCGCTGCTCGCCTGCAAGATTTTTAGCGTGATAGCGCTCCAGCAATTGTTTCACCTCAGGGATGTCTACGTCTTGCGCCAGACGAATGACGATATTTTCATTGACCATTGCCATTTCATACTCCTGTAAAATATTTTACTGAAAGCGTCACCATCATCGCACCCACGGTGACAAACAGAACTTTGCGAATGATTTCACCATTGTTTTTAATGGCGGGCAGAACCATAAGCGCCATGTACCTCTGCATTTTTTGCTTCAATATAATCAGTACAGGCGGGAATGATGGAGGACTGGGTGATTTGCCGGATATAAAATTGCGGTAGTTTCCATATTACATAACAGTCCTCTTCAAGCCTTTTCCTGAATTCGTCTGTTGGTATGGGAAGCGCGTCTTTGATACGATCGGCGATTGATAGAATAATTCCATTCTTCATAAACATACCCTGTCCTGAAGCTACCAGTATAATAAGATTTGTTTCACTATTTATCTGAATAACGCATTCAGATATTTCCATTTCATTCTAAATAGTGCGGTCAATTTATAACGCAGATTTATTAACCCCTTCAAGATAGCGGATAAAATCCAGACGATCTTTTTACCTTGCGAGCTGATTACAATCCTTTAAATTTTAACTACATAATTTTTATAAAACTTTATCCTGCCGGGATAAAGCTGAATCAGTTCAGCTAAATATTGTCAACAATTCATTAATAACAAATAGAAATAAGATATATCAACATTAGCAATGCTACTGGATACGACGTTTCTCAAGTCAGTTCAGCGATGCGGGCAATTGCGCATTTCCATCCCTGCAGCCCTCAGGATCGTGGATGTCGAACGGCCCGACCTGACGGTCGCGTTCATTCGGTCTACCACGAGGGCGTGGCGTAATACCGGCATACTCATAGACAGGTTAAGTTGTCAGGAATGAAAGACAGTGATTGCCCTGCCACCGCTGCCATTGACACGATAGTTGCCGCGTCTGCATTAATAGCTAACTCAAGCAAGAAGCGGGCTTTGCGAATTTTTTAGCTGTGCCCATTCTTTTTCCTGCAGGTGGCTAGCCAGCATTAACGTGCAAGCCAAATGTTGGTGAATTGCTTATCCGCAATGAATGTGGCATAACACCGGTCCATAATAGAAAGAGTTTCCTTTTCATATTGTTGGCGCAACATCGAGGATTTGCTGATGCAATTAACGGTTCTGGTTGATAATAATACATTAATTGACAGGTATCTTGTCGGTGAGCCTGGTGTATCCTATCTGATTGAGCATGATGGACAAAAAATCCTTTTCGATACCGGATATTCGGATGTTTTTTTGCAGAATGCGCAAACGTTGCAAATTGATTTAACCACCATCGATAGTATCGTTTTATCGCATGGGCATAACGATCATACCTGGGGCCTCAATCATTTAACCCAACATTATGATCGCCTAAATTTCACGCCTGAGAGAAAGATAAACTTAGTTTGCCATCCAGATGCATTAAACCCAAAGTATTTTGATGCAAAATCTATAGGGATCAACTACAGATTCGATCAAAATGATCTCTTCTTCGATAAAATTTGCAGCAAAAAACCTTATCCACTCACTGAAAACATCATCTTTCTTGGTCAAATACCAAGGGACAATAAATTCGAGATGCTGACACCGGTAGGCCAAACGGTGGATGATAACGGCGAAATCACTGATGATTACGTTATGGATGATTCTGCGTTGGCAATAAAGACAGAAGAGGGACTGGTGGTAGTCACAGGCTGTTCTCACGCGGGAATAGCTAACATTATCGAATATGCCAAACAGGTTACCGGAGAGAATCACATTGTGTCGGTCATTGGCGGATTCCATCTGCAAAATGCCGATGAAGATCGCCTCACGCAGACAGGGGATTATCTTAAAGCATTATCCCCAGATTCCCTCTATCCATGCCATTGTACCGATCTTGCGGCTAAGATTAGCCTGGCGCGTTTTATCAAAATCAACGAGGTCGGCGTTGGGCTAAAACTAGATTTTTCTGCCGCCGGGAAATGAATGCAAAAGAAGGTAGCCGGCACGCAGGAGAGCAAACGGCAGCAGCGGCAGCAGCGGCAGCGGCAGCGGCAGCGGCAGCGGCAGCAACCAGGCTCGTTAAAATTCAGGTCAATATCTGAAAAATAACCATCGCCTGCGCCAGCTGATCGAAATCAATACTCCTCTCTCGCCCCTCTTATATATAACCCGTTGACTCACAAAAAGGACGAAATGATGAAAATACGGGATATATCAATCAGTACCTGTCTGGCATTGTTATTAATGGGTTGCGTAGCTAAACCGCCAATGGCGACGGAAAGTGAAATGAAAGAGGCCGCCGCCTTTGCTTTTAATGTCGATGCTTCACAGGTGACAATTTCCGATGCGAAGCAGCAGGATGTGAAAACCAATTTTGTGGCCACCATCGGCAAAACCAGCCATCGATGCTATGTGACAAAAGCCGCCGAGCCGAAACTTTACGGACTGATCCCACTGGGCGGCGGCAGTACCGTCTCGGATGCCATCTGTGCCGGCAGCAACCCGACGCCAGCGAGCAAAACCTGCGACGCCCTGTCGAAAAAAGCGGGCCGCTGCTGAGCCTTTGCGCAGGAGAAGGCCGCTGACTGCACACTTAGTCACTTTTCCTGCCGCTTTACCGCGGTCGCTTAATTCAGCGACCGCACCTGCTGATAAGAATTGAGCCGTTCACGCAGCGAAGTCAGCCAGACATCTGGCTCCTGGCGGCAGATTTCGGTGAGGATCGGCGTCAGCACCAGCTCAGCTTCATGGAAGTCGGTCCACTCCGGCGGCTGCAGAGAAAAAGGATCGTTCATCAACCAGATCACCATCGGCGTCCAGGTGCGCGGGTCCAGTTGCAGATAATCCTGACAGCGCATCATATCGCGAGTCCGTACCTCATCGGGTGCGATATTCTTTCCCGCCGCGGCGCTACTTATTGCCAGAACGATTATTCCTGCCATCAGACGTTTCCAACCCCATTTTCGCCAGAGGGCGCGCTTTTCTTTTGCCATTGTTATTATTTACCTGCCAGCTGTTGCCGGAGGGAATTCCGGGCTACTCACCTTAAAAAGAGCAGATTAATCGTTTGCATTTTTTTTAACAGCAGACAGCGCTGAAGTCAGTGAACGCCTGTTCCTACAGCTGTCATCCAGATATGCAAATATATTCGACAAGCACTCATCCACAATATTTTCCCGGCCGAAAACGATTTGTGTTACAATTGCGCCTTATTCCGGCACCGATAAAAATAACCTCCGCCGCACCTGCACCAGGCATCGCCCTTCTTTTTTCATATCAGGATTTACGCCCCCATGAATGCGATAATCATTGACGATCATCCATTGGCACGTATCGCCATTCGCAACCTTCTCGACACCAACGGCATTACCGTCGCGGCAGAACTCGACAGCGGCGCCCATGCGGTGCAGACCGCAGAAAGCATGCAGCCTGACCTGCTGATTGTCGATGTCGATATTCCGGAGCTCAGCGGCATCGACGTTCTGGAGCAGCTGCGCAAACGCCGTTACCGGGGAAAAATTATCGTCATTTCCGCGAAGAATGAACTGTTCTACGGCAAACGCAGCGCCGACTGCGGAGCAAATGGTTTTGTGAGTAAAAAAGAGGGAATGAATAATATCCTCGCCGCAATCGACGCAGCCAATAATGGCTACAGCTATTTCCCCTTTTCACTGGAACGCTTCTGCACCCACGGCATCACCGATCAGGACCGGCTGGATACGCTGTCAACGCAGGAGATGAAGGTGTTCCGCTATATTCTCAGCGGCGTCGACTACACCACCATCGGCAGCAAAATGAATATCAGCAATAAAACGGTAAGTACCTATAAGGTCCGTCTGATGGATAAATTAGGCTGCAGCACCCTGCTTGAGCTATATGACTTTGCGCAACGCAATAAAATAGGGTGATGGCATGGCGGTTCGTCTTATTTTATCCGTCGTTGTCGGGTTGGCGCTGAGTCTCTCTCCTGCCACGTATGCCATGAAACAGCTGGAGCTGAAGAGCCATTCTCATATCGCGGCGATCGATATCCCGCTTAGCGTTAAGGAGAAAGCCTGGCTTGCCGGACAACCGACGTTGACCATCGGCACCTGGCTTCCCGAAATGACACCCATCGTCTATGACGGCGACGAGAAAAGTTATCAGGGCATTAACGCCGACTATCTGGCGCTGATGGCGCACAGCCTCGGACTGAAGGTGATTATCCGCCAGTATGACACCGAGCAGCAGGCGCTCACCGCCCTGGCCGACCGGCAGGTGGATACCCTGCTCACTCAGGTGGCGCACCGGGATGCGCTCGCCCCGGGCCTGGATCAATCCGCGCCGCTGCTTAAAACCTGGCCGGCGCTGGTGATCTCGCTGAAATCCCCCCTGCCGCCGCTGACCACTGACCGCCGCGTTACGCTGGCCTGCACCCGCGAATGCGCCTTTTTCGATATTATTCAGCAGGCGTTTCCCAACGCCAAAATCACCCTTTACGATAGCGACTATCAGGCGCTTGCCTCGGTGGTCAGCGGTGAAAATCAGTATTTCATTGGCAACAACATCACCACTGGCCACTGTATCTCGAAGTATTTCTCGCAATCGTTGGTCATTGCGCACTATTTTCGTCAGCAGGAGCAACACAACCGCTTCGTCACCCGCGACGATCGGCCGGAGTTACACCAGATCCTCGATCGTTTCATTCATGCCATCGACAGCGATACCGCGATGCGGATCATGCAAAACTGGCTCAACCGCGGCGATCTGTCGTTTCTCAATACCCCCCTCCCCTTTAGCGCCGAGGAGCAGCGCTGGCTGCAGAAGCATCGTCGCGTCCGCCTGCTGGTCAACCCCTACTTTCCGCCGTTTACCCTGGTGGATGACGAAGATGAGCTGCGCGGCATCATGGCCGATATGCTGAATATTTTCTCACTGCAGACCGGACTACAGTTTGAACCCATCCTGGTGCGCAATCGCCACGATCTGGCAAAGCGCATGGAAAAAGAGGACTGGGCGATCATGCCCGCCGCCACCCTCAATTCGCAGCCGCAGGCCTACGTCACCCTCAGCGATCCGCTCATTAACGTGGCCTTTGTGCTGGTCGCTCGCGGCAGCGCGCCCGACCCGCATCTGCTGACGCGATCGGCGCGGATCGCCCTGCCGGTGGGGCCGATTGCCGCCCACGACCTGAAAACGCGCTTTCCACAGGTCAACTGGGTGGAGACAGATAACGTTGGTATCGCCATGAAGATGGTGGAAGAAGGCGAAGTGGATGCCGCCGTGGCCTCGGAACTCTCCGCCCGCTATATGATCGATCACTACTATCCGCAGGGCCTGCACTACACCCGCATCGACGGACTCCCGGTCGCTGCCATTCGGCTGGCCATCCCGCGCGATGAACCGGTGCTGGCCGCCATTCTTGGCAAAGCGCTGCAGGCGATTCCACCACGGGATATTCTGCAGATGACCGAGAAGTGGTCGAAAATATCCAGCCAGCAAATCGAGAACTGGAGCCAGTACAGCCGCCAGTTTTACCAGCTGATCGCCTTTGCGCTGGTGCTGATCGCCATCAGCCTCGGCTGGGGACTCTCCCTGTGCCGGGAAGTACGCAAACGCAAAGACTCCCAACAGCGGCTGGAAGACGAGCTGGCGCAGAAGGAGGCGCTCTCCTGTGCGCTGGAGCACGAGAAAGATAAAGCCGTTCAGGCGACAAAAGCGAAGAGTCGCTTTCTGGCCAGCATGAGCCACGAGCTGCGCACGCCGGTCAGCGCCATCGTCGGCTTTCTGGAGCTGCTGGCGAAACCGGAGCTGAACGTCGGCCAGCGTAAAGAGGCGATCGAGCTGGCGGGGTCGACGGCGCAAACCCTGCTGGGACTTATCGGTAATATTCTCGATATCGACAAGATTGAGTCGGGAAAATACCAGATCACCCCGCAGTGGAGCGATGTCGCACAGTTAGTGTCGCAGCAATGCCACACCTTCGACGCGCTGGCGCAGCAAAAGGGCATCGTTCTGCACCACCATAACGCGCTGCAGGAAGGGATCATGCTGTGGCTCGACCCGCAGGCGCTACGGCAAATCCTCAATAATCTCATCGGCAATGCGCTGAAGTTTACCGCCGAGGGTGCGATTCAGGTCAGTTGCCGGCTGGTGCAAGCGGATGAGACGCAGGGGGAGCTGACGCTCATCGTCAGCGACAGCGGCTGCGGGATCAGTGAAGCAGAGCAGGCTACTCTCTTCCACCGCTATGCTCAGGCGCGCCAGGGGCGCCAGCAGACCGGCTCCGGACTGGGGCTGGTCATTTGCAAAGAGCTGGTTGCGCTGATGCAGGGTCGACTGGAGATGGTCAGTCACCCGGGGGTGGGGACAACTTTCACCATCACCCTGCCGGTCAAGGCGAGTCACTGCGCGCTTCATGCGCCGCAGGCATTGCCCACCAGGCCGCAGGCCCTGCCCGGACTGGCGATATTGATAGCGGACGACCACCCCACCAACCGGCTGCTGCTTAAACGCCAGCTCAGCACCATCGGCTATAGCGTCGATGAAGCCTGCGACGGTGAAGAGGCGGAGAATAAGCTCGCCAGCAAACATTACGATCTGCTGATCACGGACCTCAATATGCCCAGGAAAGATGGTCTGGCGCTGGCGGCCTCGTTACGCCGTCGCTATCCGGGCCTGGTCATTTGGGGCGTGACCGCCAGCGCGCTGCCGCAGTCACGGGAGGCGTGTCTGGCCAGCGGCATGAATATGTGTCTGTTTAAGCCGGTGTCGGTTCAGACGCTGAGCCATGAGCTCAGCCGTTTAGCGGGGGGCCGCGCATCACCTAACGTCACCCGGCACCTGAAGCTCAGCGTGCTGACCGAAAATACGGGGGGAGACCAGGCGCTGATGACTGAAATACTGGAGACGTTCCGCGATGCGTCGGCCACAGATTTGCAGGCCGCCGGACAGGCTATCGCCCGGCATGAACCGCAGACCTTTCTGCGAGCGCTGCACCGTCTGCACGGTTCAGCACAAATTCTGGGGATTACTGCGCTACAACAATTGTGCGCCCCTTTTGAGGCTAAGCGACCTGATTCGCTGACGCCGGCAAGCTGTCTGGAGGTGGTACAGCACATCACCGGCGTCATGCGCGAGATCGACGGCGAAATCAACGCCCTGATCGGCCGCTAGCCGTTCCGCTCGGGCAGTCCGCCTGCCCGAGCGTTAAGGGGACATCCATGTCAGTTTCTTCCTCTGCGCTCTCTCAGGGTGGAACGAGGATCAGTTGCCTGCCACCAGCATCTCGCTATCCACCACAATGCCCTCTTCAGCGCCCTTCAGCACCAGATTCGCTTCGTAATACTTCCCGGCTTTCAGCAGTTTTTGCGCCTGCGCCACCGCTTTACGGGTCTGGTTGAGCGGCATCAGATACTGGTTCTCGATCACGCCGATGCCGGCCAGACGCAGGGTATCAATAGCCCCTTTCTGGTCACCTTTCGCCAGCTTTTCGTTGGCAGATTTAATGGCACTCTCTTTTTCCGGTGTGGCCACGTAGTCTTCAGACAGGGCGACGGTCGCGTTGATCACCACATAGCGATCGGCGATCATTTTTGCTGTGGCGTCAGTTTTCACGAACTTCGCCCAGCTGGCGTCATCGGCGGCCAGCAGCGCGGCGGCGTCGTCTGTCAGTTTTTTGGCGCTCTCCGGCTGGCCGTGGAACAGCGCCAGACGGGCGAACTGGACGTCGCGCATCGCGTTCGCGCCCTGCACCGCCACCTGCAGCACATCGGCAGCTTCTTTCTGTACCTGCGCCGTGGCTGCCGCGGTTGGCGCTGCCGTCGCGCTGTCTGCCGCCCACACCGGAGAGGTACCCATCATGGTTGCCAGCAGGCTCGCCAGAATGACTTTTTTCATTGTTAACTCCTGATTAAAATCGGTAAGCATCACCAAACGCAGCCAGCTTAAAAAATATCGTGGTTATTGAGAATCAGAGCCCGGAAGTGATATTGCGGGCCAGGTCTGACAGCTGTCAGACCCGGCGTATAAAGTGACCTCGGCGCTCTTATTTACGCCTGGCGATACCGCGGCCTACTATTTTCCTCAGACATTTCTTTTGGCCCGCGGAATAAACCATACGTTTATTTCAGCGCCAGGCCGCCTACCGGGATCTGCGGAGCAATTATGTTTATGTTTAGCCATTACACTTTAAATGCGTTTAGTCCACGCATCTTCTTACGATATAAACGGCATGCCGGCATGATGGCCGCCCTGCTGTTTATCTGCGGGGCCTGTTGCCTGGCCTGGCCGTTGGTCGCCGGTTGGTATCTCGCCGTCGTCACCGGCATGTTGTTGATGATCTGTGGCTTCTATTCACTGTACAGCTTGATTGTCTTCCGCCAGCAGCACTGGAAATCACGCCTGGTGGCGCTGATCTTCGCCATCGCCTGGATCGTGCTCGGCCTGAGCTTTGTCGTCAATCCCCTCAACGGTATGAGCAGTCTGGCCATTTTATTTGGCTTTTTATTTGTTCTCGGCGGTATTTCCCGCATCGTCAGCGGATGTCAAACCCGAAAACAAAGCGGCGCTGGCTGGAATATTTTTATCGGTTTGCTGGATTTACTTATCGCCTGCCTGTGGCTGGCAATGAACCCGCAGCAAAGCTGGTTATTTATCACCGCGTTTATCGGCGTTGAAATGATATTTAGCGCCATCGGCTTTCTGGTCCTGCGCAATAAGATGAAGCACGCCCAGGCTTAAGCCGTATTTTATCACTGGAGAAGAAAATGAATTTACCTAAAGCACTCGTGTTGACCGCGGCGGCCACCACATTCTGTCTGATGACCAGCCCGGCGTTCGCGGTTCAGGAAACCACACCGCAGAATATGACCTGTCAGGAGTTTATGGATATGAACCCGAAAAGCATGACCCCCGTGGCCTTCTGGGTCGTGAATCGCAACACCGACTTCAGCGGCGGCGACTATGTCGACTGGCATGAAGTCGAAACCGTCTCGGTACCGAAAATGCTGCAGGAGTGCCACAAGAACCCCGCAGCTAAACTTGGCGATCTCAGCGCGGTCATCAAAAAATAACCCTGCTCCCCGGCGTCAGGCCGGGGAAACCCGCCGCGCTGCGGCGGGTCCCGCTTTACTCATCGATACCGCATTCGCACGGCAGATGGCGGCCGATAAGCTTGCGGTAAAAAAACGCCCCGATAATCGCCCCCACCACCGGCGCCAGCAGCGGCACCAGAAAGTAAGGGATCGCCAGCCCACCGGTAAAGGCGATCGAGCCCCACCCGGCCAGACTGGTAAACAGTTTTGGGCCGAAGTCGCGCGCCGGATTCAGTGCAAAGCCGGTTAGCGGCCCCATCGACGCGCCGATCACGGCGATCAGCAAGCCAATCAGCAACGGCGCCAGCGGCCCGCGCGGAATTCCGTTGCCGTCGTCGGTCAGGGCCATGATCATCGCCATCAGGATTGCCGTGATGGTGGTCTCCACGGCAAACGCCTGTATAAAAGTGATATGTGGATGCGGGTACGTGGAAAAGACCCCGGCCAGGTTAAGGCTGGCGGCAGTGCCGCGCACGATATGCTGACTCTGTTCAAGATCGAGAAACAGCTGGCGATAGAGCCCATACACCAGCGCGGCGGCGCAGAAGGCCCCGGCCGTCTGGGCAACAATAAACGGCAGCACCTTGCGGCGTTCAAAACAGGCGAACAGCCACAGGGCAATGGTCACCGCCGGATTAAGGTGCGCGCCGGAGACACCGGCCGTCAGGTAGATGGCCATGGCGACGCCAAGGCCCCAGATAATACTGATCTCCCACTGACCAAAGCTGGCCCCGGCGACCCGCAGCGCAGCGACGCAGCCCGCGCCGAAGAAAATAAGCAATCCGGTGCCAAGAAACTCGGCCACGCACTGCCCGGTTAAGGTAGAAGTCTGATTCATTATCGGCATCCTGAAATAGCACGTTAAAGAGAGAGGCTGGCGCGAGCGCCCGTTTAATTCGCCTGACCGGCCAGTACCAGCCCGGTGGCGACCGCATTGCGCGGCCCTTCTGTTCCCCGAATATTGCCCTGCCCGGCGACCACGCCATAGTGCGACAAGGCTTCCGTGATAAGCTGCGGGATCTCAAAGTCCAGCGATGAGCCGCCCACCAGCACCACAAAGGCGATATCGCGAATGGAACCGCCGGGTGAGACCTGGCGCAGCGCGCGCAGGCAGTTGGTGACAAACACTTTCTCTTTCGCCTGCCGGCGCACGAGACGAATTTTTTCCAGCGGGCTGGCGTTATCGATCGGCACCAGTTCGCCCTCCCTGATGTACACCACCTTGGCGAACACCGCCGGGCTGAGGGCTTCCCGAAAGAACTCCACCGCGCCATTCTCATGACGAATACTGAACAGGCTTTCCACTTTGGCCAGCGGGTATTTTTTAATCGCTTCCGCCAGCGAAAGATCCTCGAGGCCCAACTCGGTTTTAATCAACAGGCTGACCATATTCCCCGCCCCGGCGAGATGGACCGCCGTTATCTGCCCCTCCGCGTTGACGATCGCCGCATCCGTCGAGCCGGCGCCGAGGTCGAGGATCGCCAGCGGCGCCGCACAGCCGGGAGTGGTTAACGCCCCGGCGATGGCCATGTTGGCCTCCACGCCGCCCACCACCACCTCGGTCTGCAGTCGGGCGCTCAGTTCGCGGGCGATAACCTGCATTTGCAGACGATCCGCTTTCACCATCGCCGCCATCCCGACGGCATTCTCCATGGCGCACTCGCCGGCCATCCCGCCCTGCACCTTGCGCGGAATAAACGTATCCACCGCCAGCAGATCCTGGATATATATCGCGCTCATCTCATGGCCGGTCAGGGACGCCATTACCTTGCGCACCCGCTCAAGCATGCCGCCGGCGTGGGTGCCCGGTTCGCCGCGGATATCGCGTACCGGAACGCAGGCGCTCATCGCCTGCATGATGGCTTCCGCGCCCTCGGCGACATCGGCCTCTCCGCGGCGCTTTTCGCCGCTAATGTAGAGGTTACCCGCCGGGATCACCCGCGACTGCACGTCCCCCTGCGGGGTCTTGAGCACCACCGCTGAACGGTTGCCAATCAGGGCGCGGGCGATGGGGACGATGGCCTGGGTCTCTTCCGGGCTTAGCCCGAAGAAGGTGGCGATCCCGTAGGGATTCGACAGGATCCGCACCACCTGGCCCGGCGCAGCCACTTCCACCGCCGCCATCACCCCCTCGGGGACCTGCTCCAGCAGCGTCACTTCATCCACCACCGGCAGGGTTTTACGCAGGCGGTTGTTCACCAGCACGCCGTCGTCCTTTTTGAGGATCGCCGCCACCACGTTGATCCCCCGGTCGAGCGCCTCATTGAGCCACCACACGGCGTCAAGGAAATCGACGGCGTCGTCAATCAGTACGATCCACCCCTCGGCATACTGCGCCGCCGGCAGCGTCGCCAGCCGCCCGAGGGCGATAGTCGTCCCCACGCCAACGCCCACCCCGCCCGGAGTCTGCGGGTTATGACCGATCATGGTCGATTCGGTGATAATGGTCTCGGTGATGGTTTCCATCGCCACATCGCCAATCACCGGCGCGGCTTCGTTAAGATAGATGCGAGAGACATCGCTCATCGACCAAGGTGTTTTCGCCAGGGCCTGCTCCAGCGCGGCGAGGGTCCCGGCGATATTGTCCCGCGTCCCTTTCATGCCCGTCGTCGCGACGATCCCGCTGGCAACAAACGCCCTCGCCTGCGGGTCGTCGGACGCCAGCGCCACCTCAGTGGTGGCGTTGCCGATATCAATCCCGGCTATTAACGGCATGCTGACCTCCGCTTAGCTTCCTTTACGCAGCTTATGCCGCTGCTGATACACTTCCGCCGACTCCCGGACAAAGGCGGCATTCACTGTCGCATGCCAGGTGTGCTCCAGCTCGTCGGCGATCGCCAGCAGCTCCGCCTGCGAGGAGCGGAACGGGCGCAGCGCGTTATAGATAGCCAGAATGCGCTCGTCAGGAATGGCGATAAGTTCCGCCGCGCGGCGAAAATTGCGCGCCACCGCATGGCGCTGCATCTGCTCGGCAATCTGCGCCTGGTACTCAAGGGTCTGGCGGGAGATCCGCACATCCTGCGGGCCCACCTCGCCAGAGAGCACCTTCTCGAGGGTAATATCGGTCAATGGTTTGCCGGTAGGCGTCAGGATATGCTCCGGGCAGCGGGTGGCTAACGGATAATCCTGCACGCGCATGGTTTTCTCGCTCATGGTCACTCCCTTACTAAGTCGACGTGCAGGGTGACGGGCTCGGCGTCCTGCACCACATGTTTGGTCTCTTTGATATGAAATAGCGCGGCTTTGGCCATAAATTTCGGCCGCACCATCTGATCGTTCACCACCGGCACCGGCGAAGGTGACTCTTTGCGCGCATAGCGCGCGGCGTTTTTGCCAATCTGCCGGTAGGTCTCCAGCGTCAGCAGCGGCGCCTGGGAGAACAGCTCCAGGTTGCTGAGCGGCAGCAGATCGCGCTGATGGATGACCGTGGTCCCCTTCGACTGGATACCGATGCCGATCCCCGAGCCGCTCAGGTTGGCCGCATCCCAGGCCATAAAGGAGACGTCGGACGTGCGCAGAATGCGCACCACTCGGGCGTGAAGCCCCTCTTCTTCCACCCCGGCAATCAGCTCTTTGAGGATCGCGCCATGGGGCATATCGATCAGCGTGTGATGCTGGTGTTTATCGAAGGCAGGGCCGACGCCGATCACCACTTCATCGGCACGTTCATCGGCAGAAGCCACCCCGCCCTCGCGGGTTTTCAGGGTAAAAGAGGGCTGAATTTGGGTTGTCTGTTGCACAGGAATACCGCCTTATTCAATGGTGTCAGGCTGAACCACGCCCGGAATATTTTTGATCTCCGCCCAGCGTTCGGCAGAGATGCGATAGCCGGTGCCCGGCCCCTGATAGTCATTGATGTCGTTGACCGCGCTCACCACCTCGAATTGCCGATCGAGAATGGCCGAGGTCTGTAGGTAATCGCCGGTGACCCGCTGGCGCAGCATATTGAGAATATTGCTGGCGATATCCTCAAAGCCGCTGCGGCTCAGCGCGCCGACAATATCGAGGCCGGTGATGTTGCGCTTCATCATCTCTTCCACCGCGCTCAGATCCTCCACCACGTTACGCGGCGGCATCTCGTTGCTGCCGTGCGCGTAGGTGGCGGCCTCCACCTCCTCGTCGGCGATCGGCGGCAGCCCCAGCTCGCGGAAAACCGCCTGGATCGCCCGCGCCGCTTTCTGGCGAATGGCAATGGTTTCCGCCTCGGTCACCGGACGCAGGCCGCCGTCAACCATCAGGTCACGCTGCAGGATGTTGTAATCATCAAAATCTTCCGCATCGAAGTTCGAGCCGGCGAACATGTTGTCGTAGTTCGGCACCGCGCTGTAGCCGGAGAAAATAAAGTCGGTGCCCGGCAACATCTGCATCAGGGTGCGCGCGGTGCGGCGAATATCCGAGTGGGAGAAAGTCTGGTCGTTGGCGGACGCCACTTCGAGGTCGAGCATAGAGGCAATCAGGTTTTCCGCCAGCACCGCCCGAATGCCCGACGGCACAGCACCGGTCATGCCGATACAGCTCACCGCGCCGTTTTGCAGTCCCTGAACCCCGGCGCCTTTGGTAATGAAGATGCAGCGCGATTCGAGGTAGAGCATCGACTTGCTCTCCGAATAGCCCATCAGCGCTTCGGATCCGGTGCCGGAGGTGTAGCGCATTTTCAACCCGCGGGAGGCGTAGGCCGAGGCGAGGAACGCCTTTGACCACGGAGTATCATCGCCGTCGGTAAATACCGCCTCGGTGCCGTAGACCGACACCGTCTCGGCGTAGCTGGTTAAGCCACGCATGCCCAGCTCCAGCTCGGTGGCCTCTTCCACCGAGCACTGCGTCAACACGCCGGGGCGGCCGCACTGCGAACCGACCAACAGCGCCAGGGCGTTAAACGGCGCGTAGCGCGCGATACCGACCGTGGTCTCCTGTTCTGAGAAGCCGCGGATCCCGGCCTCGGCGGCGTCAGCGGCAATCTGCACCGGATTATCTTTGAGATTGGTGACGTGGCACTGGTTGGAGGGGGTCCGGCGGGCACGCATCTTCTGCAGCGCCATCATCATCTCCACCACGTTCATCTGCGCCATCACCTCGACCGCTTTGGCCGGCGTGATGGCGGTAGTGATGGCAATGATCTCCTCCCGGCTGACGTGAATATCCACCAGCATGCGGGCTATTTCCACCGCCTCCAGGCGCATTGCCTGCTCTGTGCGCTCAACGTTGATCGCGTAATCGGCGATAAACCGGTCGATCATGTCAAACTGGTCCCGGCGTTTGCCGTCCAGTTCGACGATCAGACCGTTGTCCACTTTTACTGAAGAGACAGGGTCAAAGGGGCTGTCCATGGCGATCAGCCCCTCTTCAGGCCACTCGCCAATCAGCCCGTCCTGATTGACGGGGCGCTGGGCCAGTACTGCAAATCGTTTTGATCTTTTCATTGTTCATCGGCTCAAAAGGTGAAATCCGCAGACGGTAGCGAATACGCCGGGCCAGCGTCGTTGCCGCCCGGCCATTACCGGCAATAGCGGAACTTTAAATGAGCCAGTGGTGAAAAAAATAAATTTAATTTCGTTTCAATTTGGCACACGAAATCTACCGACAGTTTCACTATGAAACTTTACTCCGGCGGCAAAAATAAAAAATGTGATCGCCCGCAATGATGTAAATCAATTAATAAAAAACGCCCTTAATTACGTTTTGCCGACGCTATTTTAACCCTATTGACTAAATCATGGCGGGCGACAAAATAACGCTGACAAAAATAAAGCAAGCCAACCGAATGGTAATAGTTTTTACTATCACCCCCTACTGACTATTCGCGCCAGCGTTATCCTGGTGCGGGAGAGAATGATGAACAAGAGCCAACAAGTTCAGACAATCACCCTGGCCGCCGCCCAGCAAATGGCGGCGGCGGTGGAAAAAAAAGCCAATGAGATCAAGGTGGCGGTGGTGTTTTCCGTGGTTGACCGCGGAGGCAACACGCTGCTTATCCAGCGGATGGACGAGGCCTTCGTCTCCAGCTGCGATATTTCCCTGAATAAAGCCTGGAGCGCCTGCAGCCTGAAGCAAGGTACCCATGAAATTACGTCAGCGGTCCAGCCAGGACAATCTCTGTATGGTCTTCAGCTAACCAACCAACAGCGAATTATTATTTTTGGCGGCGGCCTGCCAGTTATTTTTAATGAGCAGGTAATTGGCGCCGTCGGCGTTAGCGGAGGTACGGTCGAGCAGGATAAATTATTAGCCCAGTGCGCCCTGGATTGTTTTTCCGCATTATAACCTGAAGCGAGAAGGTATATTATGAGCTATCGTATGTTTGATTATCTGGTGCCAAACGTTAACTTTTTTGGCCCCAACGCCATTTCCGTAGTCGGCGAACGCTGCCAGCTGCTGGGGGGGAAAAAAGCCCTGCTGGTCACCGACAAAGGCCTGCGGGCAATTAAAGATGGCGCGGTGGACAAAACCCTGCATTATCTGCGGGAGGCCGGGATCGAGGTGGCGATCTTTGACGGCGTCGAGCCGAACCCGAAAGACACCAACGTGCGTGACGGCCTCGCCGTGTTTCGCCGCGAACAGTGCGACATCATCGTCACCGTGGGCGGCGGCAGCCCGCACGACTGCGGTAAAGGCATCGGCATCGCCGCCACCCATGAGGGCGATCTGTACCAGTATGCGGGAATCGAGACCCTGACCAACCCGCTGCCGCCTATCGTCGCGGTCAACACCACTGCCGGCACCGCCAGCGAGGTCACCCGCCACTGCGTCCTGACCAACACCCAAACCAAAGTGAAGTTTGTGATCGTCAGTTGGCGCAACCTGCCATCGGTCTCCATCAACGATCCGCTGCTGATGATCGGTAAACCGGCCGCCCTGACCGCGGCGACCGGGATGGATGCCCTGACCCACGCCGTAGAGGCCTATATCTCCAAAGACGCTAACCCGGTGACGGACGCCGCCGCCATGCAGGCGATCCGCCTCATCGCCCGCAACCTGCGCCAGGCCGTGGCCCTCGGCAGCAATCTGCAGGCGCGGGAAAACATGGCCTATGCCTCTCTGCTGGCCGGGATGGCTTTCAATAACGCCAACCTCGGCTACGTGCACGCCATGGCGCACCAGCTGGGCGGCCTGTACGACATGCCGCACGGCGTGGCCAACGCTGTCCTGCTGCCGCATGTGGCCCGCTACAACCTGATCGCCAATCCGGAGAAATTCGCCGATATCGCTGAACTGATGGGCGAAAATATCACCGGACTGTCCACCCTCGACGCGGCGGAAAAAGCCATCGCCGCTATCACGCGTTTGTCGATGGATATCGGTATTCCGCAGCATCTGCGCGATCTGGGAGTAAAAGAGGCCGACTTCCCCTACATGGCGGAGATGGCTCTGAAAGACGGCAATGCGTTCTCGAACCCGCGTAAAGGCAACGAGCAGGAGATTGCCGCGATTTTCCGCCAGGCATTCTGAGTGTTAACGAGGGGGCCGTCATGTCGCTTTCACCGCCAGGCGTACGCCTGTTTTACGATCCGCGCGGGCACCATGCCGGCGCCATCAATGAGCTGTGCTGGGGGCTGGAGGAGCAGGGGGTCCCCTGCCAGACCATAACCTATGACGGAGGCGGTGACGCCACTGCGCTGGGCGCCCTGGCGGCCAGAAGCTCGCCCCTGCGGGTGGGTATCGGGCTCAGCGCGTCCGGCGAGATAGCCCTCACTCATGCCCAGCTGCCGGCGGACGCGCCGCTGGCTACCGGACACGTCACCGATAGCGACGATCATCTGCGTACGCTCGGCGCCAACGCCGGGCAGCTGGTTAAAGTCCTGCCGTTAAGTGAGAGAAACTGAATGTACCGTATCTATACCCGCACCGGGGATAAAGGCACCACCGCCCTGTACGGCGGCAGCCGCATCGAGAAAGACCATATTCGCGTCGAGGCCTACGGCACCGTCGATGAACTGATATCCCAGCTGGGCGTCTGCTACGCCACGACCCGCGACGCCGGGCTGCGGGAAAGCCTGCACCATATTCAGCAGACGCTGTTTGTGCTGGGGGCTGAACTGGCCAGCGATGCGCGGGGCCTGACCCGCCTGAGCCAGACGATCGGCGAAGAGGAGATCACCGCCCTGGAGCGGCTTATCGACCGCAATATGGCCGAGAGCGGCCCGTTAAAACAGTTCGTGATCCCGGGGAAGAATCTCGCCTCTGCCCAGCTGCACGTGGCGCGCACCCAGTCCCGTCGGCTCGAACGCCTGCTGACGGCCATGGACCGCGTGCATCCGCTGCGCGACGCGCTCAAACGCTACAGCAATCGCCTGTCGGATGCCCTGTTCTCCATGGCGCGTATCGAGGAGACTAGGCCTGATGCTTGCGCTTGAACTGGCTGGCGTCAATATCGTACTGCTTCATTTTGCGCCACAGGGTGGTGCGGCCGATATTGAGCAGCTGCGACATCTCCTGCACCCGCCCGCTGGTCACCCGGGCGGCGTGAATAATAGCTTCCTTTTCGATGGCGCTAAAGGTCAGGCTGGCCGGCAGCAGCGATGACGTGCTATCCCCGCCCGGCCGCTCGGAAAAGAGATATTCCGGCAGATTACTCAGGCGAATGTGGCCGTTGTCGCTGCTGATGGCGATATTTTCAATGACGCTGTTGAGCTCAAAATCATTCCCCGGCCACGAGTAGGCCACCAGCTGCGCCAGCGCGTCATCGTCCACTTTCAGTCGCGAAGAGAAACGCTTCTCCAGGCTCTTCAACCGGTTATGCACCAGCGACGGAATACTGTTGCGTCGGGCGCGCAGCGGCGGGATGACGATCTCGAACGAGTGCAGCGCATAGTACAGCTGGCGGCTAAAGCGGTTCTGCTCCACCAGGTTGGCCAGATCGACGGTGGTGGTGGCGATCACCTTCACATCCACCGGGATCAGGCGCCGGGCGTCAAGGCGGGTGAGCACTCCCTGCTTAATGACCTGCAGCAGAGCCGACTGCAGCTCCGGCGCCAGATACTCAATCTTTTCCAGAAACAGGGTGCCGCCGTTGGCCAGCTCAAGCCGGCTCAGGCGGCCATTCTCATCATCAGTGGGGGCGCTGCCCATAAAGTCCTGGCCCAACACGCTGTCGGCATACAGCTGGCAGTTGACGGCGATGTAGGGGCCGCCTGCCCGCTCGCTTTCATTGTGGATGGCCTGGCTCAGCAGCTCTTTCCCGACCCCCTCTTCGCCGCACAGCAGCACCGGGAAGCCGCCGCGCGCCGCCTGGCGGCCAAAGTGGATCAGGCGCCGGGTTTCCGGATCGTCAGCAGACATCTGCTCAAAGGTGTGGCTGACTTTACCGAGCTGGCTGGTCATCAGCTGCCGCATCTGCTCCACCGGGTGCAGGAGCAGGATAAAGCTGTTGCCTTGCGCCTCGACAATCGGTTTTAAGGTGATCACCGCGTCGACAAACTGATGCTGGCTTTCAAAGGTGACTTCGACGTGATTCAGGCCGCGGGCGTGTTTGATGGCGCGGCGCAGCAGCGCAGGGAGGGTCACCAGATCGGCGATATTTTTCCCCTGGCTGGCCTGGGCATCAAGATGCAGCAGTCTCGCCGCCTGAACATTGAGAAACTGCAGGACGCCCTGCTCGTTCCACGCCATCACCCCATCGTCCATGCTCTCCAGCAGGCCGTACATCTGATTGAGGTGGCGGTTGGATTCCGCCAGCAGGCTGTCGGTGAGCAGTGAATTGCCCACCTCGCGGGCGATGGCCAGCGTCAGGGAAAGGTCGGCGCTGGACTGGTGCTCCACCAGGCAACCGAGGGAGATGGAGCCGAATAGCCGCCCGTGATTATCAAACACCGGCGTCGAACAAAAGCTCCATGGCTGCAGGGCCTGCTTAAAATGCCGATCGCCGGCGGTGTTGATCGGCTGCCCCTGCATCGCGGCCAGCGACAGCGCGCAGGTGCCGATAATGCTCTCCGCGCAGTAGCTGCCGTCGCGAAATCCCAGGTCAGCCAGCTGGGCCAGCGTTTGCGGTTCGCCGCAGCGGCTCAGGATGCAGGCGGTCTCATCAAGAATAAACAGCGCGCAGGGGCGACCGTCCATAAACTCCCAGGCGTCCTCCAGCGCCGCCTGACCGATGGTCAGCAGCGCGGTTTTACGCCGACAGATGGAGTCGAAGGTCAGGCCCTGGGCCTGGTGCGGCGTTTGCCAGGTTTCACGCTGCATAAACTTGCTGCAGCGATGCCATGACTGGGCGATGACGGCAGAGACCGCCTTCCCGGTATCCTGAGTCTGAACAGTCATACTGTTTTCCGCGTTTTACCATAGAGAACCCCTCCGGCAGCCACTGCCAGAGGGGAGAAAGAAAAACCGCCGACCGGCGCCAGCGGTTTAGCCACCGCGAATTAACGCGCCAGCCACTGCTGGCCTAACAGATCGGCGGTGAGGATAGCGGCGTGCACACTCTCCGGGGTCACCGCGAACGGCATATTGTGGATGGTTTCCCCTTCCGCGCAGGTGGCTTTCGCCACCGCGGCGATTTTCGCGTCGATCCCCTCTTTGACGCCCATCTGCGCGAGGGTCACCGGCAGGCCGACGCGCTGGCAGAAGCCCAGCACCGTTTCAATCTCGTCCATCGGGCTGTTCTGCAGCACCAGCTGCGCCAGGGTACCGAAGGCCACTTTCTCGCCGTGATACAGGTGGTGGCACTCTTCCAGAATGGTGAAACCGTTGTGGATCGCGTGGGCGGCGGCCAGGCCGCTGCTTTCAAAGCCAATGCCGCTGAGGTAGGTGTTCGCCTCGATGATGCGCTCCAGCGCTTCGGTCACCACCCCGGCCTGTGCCGCCAGACGGGCCTTTTCGCCCTCCGCCAGCAGCGTATCATAGCACAGGCGGGCGAGGCTCAGCGCCGCCTCGGTGGACTGCCCCCCGGCCATGCTGGTGGCGCGCGCATCGTAGCAGGCCTTGGCCTCGAACCAGGTGGAAAGCGCATCGCCCATGCCGGAGACCAGCAGGCGTACCGGCGCTTTGGCGATAATCGCCGTGTCCATCACCACCATATCCGGGTTTTTCGGATAGATCAGATACTCTTCAAACTCACCCGCTTCGGTGTAGATCACCGACAGCGCGCTGGTTGGCGCATCGGTCGAGGCGATGGTCGGGATCACCACCACCGGCAGCTTCTGGTAGTAACCGATCGCCTTCGCGGTATCGAGGGTTTTACCGCCGCCGATGCCAACCACGCCGCGGCAGCCCTGTTTTTGCAAAATCGCCATCAGACGGTTAATTTCCGCATGGCTGCATTCACCGTTGAACCGTTCCGCATGGCAGCGAATATCGTGGCTCTGCAGACCATTCACCACTTTCTCTCCCGCCAGCTTCATCACGAAATCGTCGGCGATGACGAAGAAGCTCTCCGCCAGGTTTTTGGCGTATTGACCGAACAGGACAGCAGCATCAGGACCCTGAAGATATTTGGCTGGAGATTGAATAACTTTTAGCATTCCTTTCACCCTCAAATAAGTGCGCATGTAGACATGAAGAGCCCTGGCGTTATCCGCGCCGGCCGGAAAACGCGGCCTGAACGGAACGGTACCGGAGCAGTGCGATCACTGTAGGGCCGGCAGGGAACAAAAAAATCTTTCGCCTTTTTGTTCTGATATGAAACACAGCTTAAATTTTTACGTTTCATATTGGAACAAAAAACCCTGTTCTCTGTCAGGATTGCGATCCCGATCCGCTCATCTGCCGCATAATGCCCTTACCATCCCCCCTTTTCGGCCTTTTTTTCTCCCGCAGCCGGCAGAAAATCAGCAAAAATTTTTTCCCACCCGCTTCGCCAGCCATCCTGACCGCCGCTTATAACAGAAGAAAAAAAGCGCGCCAGCTCGCATTTTCACCGTATCCTCGGCAAAAACGTTCCATAAAGAAACAAAATCAGGAAGCAATGTTTCGTAATGAAACCCGATCGTCGGGGCATTCTTTTTTTCGTCCGCTCAGCCAGAATCATCATATCGCCAGGCACGCTCCACCGTCAGACGATACCCCTACGCGATGACCGCCTCCGCCAGCAGAGAGGCCGCATCGAACCTTCTCCAACGGAGCACTGAATAATGAAAAAGCTGATTAACCGTGTTGAAGATGTACTGAATGAACAATTACAGGGGCTGGCTAAAGCCCATCCGCAGCTGACCCTGCATCAGGACCCGCTATATGTGACCCGCACCGACGCGCCGGTGGCCGGCAAGGTGGCCTTGCTCTCCGGCGGCGGCAGCGGACATGAGCCGATGCACTGCGGCTATATCGGCCAGGGCATGCTCTCTGGCGCCTGCCCGGGGGAAATCTTCACCTCGCCGACGCCGGACAAAATGTTCGAATGCGCGATGCAAATTGACGGCGGCGAAGGCGTTCTGCTGATTATCAAAAACTACACCGGCGACATCCTGAACTTCGAAACCGCCACCGAGCTGCTGCATGAGAGCGGCATTAAAGTCACCACCGTGGTGGTCGACGACGACGTGGCGGTGAAAGACAGTCTCTATACCGCTGGTCGCCGCGGCGTCGCCAATACCGTGTTGATCGAAAAACTGGTCGGCGCCGCCGCCGAGCGCGGTGACTCGCTGGAAGCCTGCGCTGAACTGGGCCGCCGCCTGAACAATCTCGGCCACTCGATTGGTATCGCTCTCGGCGCCTGCACCGTACCGGCCGCCGGGCAGCCCTCCTTTACGTTGAAAGATAACGAGATGGAGTTCGGCGTCGGCATTCACGGCGAGCCGGGCATCGACCGCCGCCACTTCAGCTCGCTGGACCAAACCGTCGATGAGATGTTCGATACCCTGCTGGAGAATGGCGCCTACAGCCGCACGCTGCGCCAGTGGGATACCGTCAAGGGCGCGTGGCAGGAAGTGAAGCAGAGCAAAACCGCGCTGCAAAACGGCGACCGGGTCATCGCGCTGGTCAATAACCTCGGCGCCACCCCGCTGTCCGAACTGTACGGCGTGTATCACCGTCTCGCCCAGCGCTGCGAAGCGTCCGGCATCATCATCGAACGCAACCTCATCGGCAGCTACTGCACCTCGCTGGATATGTCGGGCTTCTCCATCACCCTGCTGAAAGTGGATGATGAGACGCTGGCGCTATGGGACGCCCCGGTTCATACCCCGGCGCTGAACTGGGGAAACTAAGGAGCACGACATGTCACTGAACAGAACGCAAATCGTCGACTGGCTGTACCGCTGCGGCGACATTTTCACCAAAGAGAGCGATTTTCTCACCGGCCTCGATAAAGAGATCGGCGACGCCGACCACGGTCTCAATATGCACCGCGGCTTTAGTAAAGTGGTCGAAAAGCTGCCGTCGATCGCCGATAAAGATATTGGCTTTATCCTGAAAAATACCGGCATGACGCTGCTCTCCAACGTTGGCGGCGCCAGCGGCCCGCTGTTCGGCACCTTCTTTATTCGCGCCGCGCAGGTCACTCAGGCCCACCAGAGCCTGACCCTCGACGAACTGTACCTGATGATCCGCGAAGGCGCGGACGGGGTGGTCAACCGCGGCAAAGCGGAGCCAGGGGATAAAACCATGTGCGACGTCTGGCTGCCGGTGGCGGACTCCCTGCGCCAGTCCAGCGAGCAGCACCTGTCGATCGCCGCCGCGCTGGATGCCGCCTGCGAAGTGGCCGAGCGTGCGGCCCACGCCACCATCACCATGCAGGCGCGTAAAGGCCGCGCCAGCTATCTCGGCGAGCGCAGCATCGGACATCAGGATCCCGGCGCAACCTCGGTGCTATTTATGGTTCAGATGCTGGCCGCCGCCGCCAAAGAGTAAGGAAATCGCGATGGTAAACCTGGTTATTGTTTCTCATAGCGCCCGGCTGGGCGAAGGTGTCGGAGAACTGGCCCGGCAGATGTTAATCAACGATGGCTGCAAACTGGCGATCGCCGCCGGGATCGACGATCCAGACAGCCCGATCGGCACCGATCCGCTTAAAGTCATGGAGGCGATCGAATCTGTCGCCGATACCGATCACGTGCTGGTGATGATGGATATCGGCAGCGCGTTGCTCAGCGCCGAAACCGCCCTCGATCTGCTCGATCCGGCGATTGCCGCGAAGGTGCGGCTGTGCGCCGCGCCGCTGGTGGAAGGGACGCTGGCGGCCACCGTCAGCGCTGCCTCCGGCGCCGGGATCGACAAGGTGATCGCCGACGCCATGAGCGCCCTGGAGGCCAAGCGGGTTCAGCTGGGTTTACCTTCGCCAACTTCTGACGCCGCGCCGGCGCCGATGCTTGCCGACGACGGCGACACAAAATCGGTTTCAGTTATTATTAACAATCACAACGGCCTGCACGTGCGTCCGGCGTCGAAGCTGGTCGCCGCGCTGGCGGGTTTTAATGCCGATCTGCTGCTGGAGAAAAACGGGAAGTGCGTCAAACCGGACAGCCTCAACCAAATCGCGCTATTGCAGGTACGCCGTAACGATAAACTGCGCCTGCTGGCCCGCGGTCCGGATGCCGACGCGGCGCTGGCGGCGTTTCAGGCGCTGGCCGCCGATAACTTCGGTGAATCGCCTGCGGCGCAACCGGCAGCGGCTCCGGCAACGCCCGAGCGCGTCGAAGGCGTTGCCCTGCGCTATCCGCTGGCCCTGATCCAGCCGCTCCGCCCGGCTGCCGCCGATGCTGCCCGCGAGCAGCAGCGCCTGCGCCAGGCCATCGACCAGACGCTGGCGGATCTTATCGCCCTGACCGAGCTGGCGGAAAATAAATTTAACGCCGATATCGCGGCGATCTTCGCCGGGCACCACACCCTGCTCGACGATGACGATCTGTTTGATGCCGCCAACGATCGTCTGCTCACCGAACAATGCTCGGCGGAATGGGCGTGGCATCAGGTGCTAATGGAGCTCAGCCAGCAGTATCGCCAGTTGGATGACGCCTACCTGCAGGCGCGCTATATCGATATCGAAGATATTCTGCAGCGCACCCTGCGCCATCTGCAGGGTATTAAGCAGACGCTGCCGACGCCCGGCGAGCCAACAATTATTATTGCCGACAACATTTATCCCTCAACCGTCTTACAGCTGGATGCCAATCTCGTCAAAGGCCTGTGCCTGCGCGATGGCAGCGAACAGGCTCACGGCGCGATTATCGCCCGCGCCGCGGGGATCGTCTGGCTGTGCCAGCAGGGCGAGGCGCTAAATGATATTCAGCCTGGCGAAGCCATCGCGCTCGATATGCGTAACCAGCGCCTTATCCGTGACTAAAATTCACGTTGACCGTTACCGCTCCGGAGGCCTGCCTCCGGAGGGTGAGTTTTCGCTTACTCTTCAGGAACCACTATGTCTCAATTCTTTTTTAACCAGCGCGCCAGCCTCGTCAACGATGTGATTGAGGGTACCATTATCGCCAGCCCGTGGAATAACCTCGCCCGTCTGGAGAGCGACCCGGCGATCCGGGTGGTGGTCCGTCGCGATCTGAATAAAAACAACGTGGCGGTGATCTCCGGCGGCGGCGCCGGCCATGAACCGGCGCACGTCGGCTTTATTGGTAAAGGCATGCTGACCGCCGCGGTCTGCGGCGATCTGTTCGCCTCGCCGAGCGTCGACGCGGTGCTTACCGCCATTCAGGCGGTGACCGGCGAGGCGGGCTGCCTGCTGATCGTCAAAAACTACACCGGCGATCGGCTTAACTTCGGCCTGGCGGCGGAGAAAGCGCGCCGTCTCGGCTACAACGTGGAGATGCTGATCGTCGGCGACGACATTTCGCTGCCGGATAACAAGCAGCCGCGCGGCATCGCCGGGACCATTCTGGTGCATAAAGTGGCGGGCTATTTCGCCGAGCGCGGCTTCAACCTCGCCACCGTCCTGCGTGAAGCGCAATACGCCGCCAGCCATACCGCCAGCATCGGGGTGGCGCTGGCCAGCTGCCACCTGCCGCAGGAAGCCGACAGCGCGCCGCGCCATCAGGCCGGTCACGCCGAGCTGGGAATGGGCATCCACGGTGAGCCGGGCGCCTCGACGATCGCCACGCAAAACAGTGCGGAAATCGTCAACCTGATGGTGGAAAAACTGACTGCCGCCCTGCCGGAAACCGGCCGCCTGGCGGTGATGCTTAATAACCTCGGCGGCGTGTCGGTGGCTGAGATGGCGATCCTCACCCGCGAGCTGGCCAACACCCCGCTGCAGGCGCGCATTGACTGGCTGATAGGCCCGGCCTCGCTGGTGACGGCGCTGGATATGAAAGGCTTCTCGCTGAGCGCCATCGTGCTGGAGGAGGGTATTGAAAAAGCGCTGCTGTCGGACGTGGAAACCGCCGGCTGGCAGACGCCGGTGCAGCCGCGGGCAGTTAACATCATGCCGTCCACTCTCGCCAGCGCGCGCGTCGACTTCATGCCATCGGGCAATCCACTGGTGGGCGATTACGTCGCGCAGGTGACCGGCGCCCTCATCGATCTTGAAGAACATCTCAACGCACTGGACGCCAAAGTGGGCGACGGCGATACCGGCTCCACCTTCGCCGCCGGGGCGCGCGAGATTGCCGACCTGCTGCAGCGCCAGCAGCTGCCGCTAAACGATCTGCCAACGCTCTTCGCGCTGATCGGCGAACGTCTGACGGTGGTGATGGGCGGCTCCAGCGGGGTATTGATGTCTATCTTCTTCACCGCTGCCGGGCAGAAGCTGGGACAAGGCGCCAGCGTGGCCGAGGCGCTGAACGCCGGTCTGGAACAGATGAAGTTTTACGGCGGCGCCGATGAGGGAGACCGGACGATGATCGACGCTCTGCAGCCGGCGCTGGCGGCGCTGCTGGCCGAACCGGAGAACCTGCAGGCCGCTTTTGCCGCGGCGCAGGCCGGGGCGGATCGCACCTGCCAGTCGGGCAAAGCTGGCGCCGGACGCGCGTCCTATCTCAATAGCGATAGCCTGCTCGGCAACATGGACCCCGGCGCCCATGCGGTAGCGATGGTGTTTAAGGCCCTGGCGGAACGATAAGCCTTCCCCGGTGGCGCAGCGCTTACCGGGGCTACAAATCGGCGCCAACCGTACGCAAGCCGCTATCCGGGTTTTACTGGGGCGACGTCACACCGCCGAAGAGAAGGTCGGGTAAGGCGTAAGCCGCCACCCGACAAAAAACGGCGCCAACCGTAGCCCGGATAAGGCGCAAGCCGCTATCCGGGTTTTACCACGATGGCTTTTTACTTGCTGTGCCAGTACGCCTGGGAACGCACCAGCTGCTGATCGATACTCTCGTCTTCAAAGCGCGCCAGCAGCGATTTCACCACCGCGCCTTCGCCGGTCAGCCAGATGAAATAATCCTCCGCCGGCACCTTCACCTGGGCCAGACGCTCGGCGACGAAGGCCGGGTTGTGGCCCACCACCCACTCGATGTTAAAGCCGTCGAGATCCGCCAGATAATCTTTATACGACGCATCGGCGATAGTAACGATGGCCGTCACCTGCGGCCTTGCCGGCAGCTGGCGTAACCCCAGCAGACGACGGCGCAGCGCCGGCATGCCGGACTCATCGCAAACATACAGCTGCCAGGCATAATCTTCCGGCACCACCAGCGAGCCGCGCGGGCCGCCGATCACCAGCTTATCGCCCACTTTTGCTTCCAGCGCCCAGCGGCTGGCAATACCGCCATCGTGGATATAGAAATCGTAAGCCAGCTCGTGACGTTCGGCATCGTACAGCGGCGTATAGTCACGGGTCGCAGGCCGCACGCCCTCGCCCCAGTCAATCCCCTCCTCGGTCACCTGCGGCGGGGTAAATGCCGCGCCCGGCTCGGGGAAAAAAAGCTTGGTATGATCGTCAAAGCCGTGAGAAGCGAAGCCTTCCAGCGCCTCGCCTCCCAGCACGATACGCTGGAACGCCGCGCCTGCGCGCTCCACGCGCAGCACCGTCAGCTCACGGAAACGCAGCTCATTGCGGACACGCTGCGGGTACTTGTCTGCTTTGGTTTTTGTCATCATCGATTGCCTTCGTGAACGGTAAATAGATATATCTAAACTTGATGCAAATGATAATGATTGCCAACTAAAAAGAATGCAAGTCTTTTTTTGATATAGTCAAAACAAACCGCATCAAAATCCACAATCAGAAAATAATTACATATATATCAATATATTAAAAAATAAATATCAACCAGCATTGCGAACATTTATTTTTTAGATATAAATTAGATATATCAAAAACAACAGGAGGTAACCATGCGACATCATCATGAAGAGGGGCGTGGGCCACGCGGGCGCCACGGTGATCCCAGCGAACACGGCGACCATGGCCGCCGCGGCGGCGGACGCCGCCAGCGTTTCTTTGGCCACGGTGAACTGCGGCTGATCATTCTGGATATCCTCAGCCGCAACGCCAGCCATGGCTATGAGCTGATCAAAGAGATCGAAACGCTTACCCAGGGGAACTACAGCCCCAGCCCGGGGGTGATCTACCCGACGCTGGATCTGCTCCAGGACCAGGGCCTTATCAGCGTGGAAGATGACAACGGACGTAAAAAAATCGTTATCAGCGAGGAAGGAAAACAGCTGCACGCCGAGAACCAGGAGCACCTGGCCCATATCCAGGAGCGTCTGCAGGCGCGGATGGTCGGCTGCGAGCTGCGCCGGGATCCGCAGATGAAGCGCGCGCTGGAAAACTTCAAAGCGGTCCTCGACCTGAAAGTGAACCAGCAGGCCAGCAGTGCCGCCCAGCTCAAGCAGATCATCGGCATTATCGACCGGGCGGCGATGGAGATCTCTCAGCTCGACTAAGCCTCTTTTTTCACCACCGGCTGCCCCGCGCTGGGGCAGCCCGCACCACGGCGGATCGCCCCGTCCATTGCTGCCAGGCAGAAAATCTTGTCAGCTCAGGAATAAAACATGCCAATAGTGGCGCAATGAGATTAAATTTTACACATTTCGTCTTTTGCTTTGCATTTATCCCGATTTTCACCGCTTCTGCCGAACTGGCGTAATCCCTGCAATACTTAATCCAGTATCGTGTGATACGTCCGCCCCAGGAGCACATTTTGAACAGGTTACCTTCCAGCGCATCGGCTCTGGCCTGCAGCGCACACGCACTGAATCTCATTGAAAAGCGCACGCTTGATCATGAGGAAATGAAAGCACTTAACCAGGAGGTCAGGGAATACTTTAAAGAGCATGTGAATCCGGGGTTTTTAGAGTATCGAAAATCGGTCACAGCCGGCGGGGATTACGGAGCCGTAGAGTGGCAAGCGGGAGGGTTAAATACGCTTGTCGACACCCAGGGACAGGAATTTATCGACTGCCTTGGTGGGTTTGGCATCTTCAATGTAGGGCACCGTAATCCAGTTGTGGTATCCGCCGTCGAGAATCAACTCGCGAAACAACCGCTTCACAGTCAGGAACTGCTGGATCCGCTACGCGCGATGCTGGCGAAAACCCTGGCAGCCTTAACGCCCGGCAAACTAAAGTACAGTTTCTTCTGCAACAGCGGTACCGAATCGGTAGAGGCGGCTATCAAGCTGGCGAAAGCCTATCAGTCGCCGCGCGGTAAATTTACCTTCATCGCCACCAGCGGCGCCTTCCACGGTAAATCGCTGGGTGCGCTGTCGGCCACCGCCAAGTCGACCTTCCGCAAACCCTTTATGCCGCTGCTGCCGGGCTTCCGCCACGTGCCGTTCGGCGATATCAACGCCATGCGCACCATGCTGAGCGAGTGCAAGAAAACCGGCGACGACGTCGCGGCGGTGATCCTCGAGCCGATTCAGGGCGAAGGGGGCGTGATCCTCCCGCCGCAGGGGTATTTGCCGGCGGTGCGTAAGCTGTGCGATGAGTTTGGCGCCCTGCTGATCCTCGACGAAGTGCAGACCGGCATGGGCCGCACCGGCAAGATGTTCGCCTGCGAGCATGAGAACGTTCAGCCCGATATTCTGTGTCTGGCGAAAGCGCTCGGCGGCGGTGTGATGCCGATCGGCGCGACGGTGGCGACGGAAGAGGTCTTCTCGGTGCTGTTCGACAACCCGTTCCTGCACACCACCACCTTCGGCGGCAACCCGTTAGCCTGTGCGGCGGCGCTGGCGACGATCAACGTGCTGTTGACGCAAAACCTGCCGGCGCAGGCGGCGCAGAAAGGCGATATGCTGCTGGACGGGTTCCGCCTGCTGGCGCAGGAGTATCCGGACCTGGTGAATGAAGTACGCGGGAAAGGCATGCTGATGGCCATCGAATTTGTCGATAACGAGATTGGCTACGACTTTGCCAGCGAGATGTTCAGACAGCGGGTGCTGGTCGCCGGGACGTTAAACAACGCCAAGACGATCCGCGTTGAACCGCCGCTGACCCTCACCCTGGAGCAGTGTGAGCAGGTGCTGAAAGCGGCGCGTAAGGCGCTGGCGGCCCTGCGCGTCTCGGTTGAAGAAGCGTAATAAGTGCCCTTCCCCCTCTCCCACAGGGAGAGGGGGAAGGAAAATCCTCACACCTGCGGTAACAGGCCGATAAAGCTGCGCTTCTGCCGCGGCTGCGACATCATCTCCTCCAGCTTTTCGACGCAGGCTAAATAGTGCGGCGTCTTCTTATGCGCCAGCACCGCCTCATCGTCTTTATAGGCTTCGTAGATAAAAAAGCGGGTTTTCACCTCAGGATCCTGCAGGACATCAAAGCGCAGGTTGCCCGGCTCCTGCAGCGCGCCTTCGTGGTTGGCGCGAAACACCTCGAGAAACTCATCCACCCGCTCGGGTTTAATATTGATCTCCACCAGCGTCACGTTCATTTCAGCTCTCCCTGTTTCTCTTCCTGCCAGAACTGATACGCTTCGCGCGCGTTCAGATTCTCATGCACCACCTTTTTCACCGCCTTCAGCATCGCGCGCGGGGCGCTGGACTGGAAAATATTGCGCCCCATATCCACCCCGGACGCTCCCTGATCGATCGCCCGCCAGCACATCTCCAGCGCCTCATGCTCCGGCAGTTTTTTACCGCCGGCAATCACGATCGGCACCGGACAGCTGGCGGTCACTTTTTCAAAGCCTTCCTCAACGAAATAGGTCTTCACAAACTGCGCCCCCATTTCGGCGGCAATCCGGCTGGCCAGCGAAAAGTAGCGCGCATCGCGGGTCATCTCTTTGCCGACGCCGGTAACCGCCAGGACCGGCATACCGTAGCGATTGCCGGCATCCACCAGTTTGATGATGTTATTGATCGACTGATGTTCGTATTCGCTGCCGATATAAACCTGCGCCGCAACCG
Source organism: Klebsiella sp. w6 (assembly GCF_033100215.1). Lineage (NCBI taxonomy): Bacteria > Pseudomonadati > Pseudomonadota > Gammaproteobacteria > Enterobacterales > Enterobacteriaceae > Klebsiella > Klebsiella sp. w6. The sequence goes on along the minus strand of NZ_CP136907.1, from coordinate 623,343 downwards.
CGCATACGTTGAGACGCAGCGCGTCTTCCATCGCCACCGCCACGCATTCGTTGGAGAGTTCGCTCAAAATCGAATTGCCGCCGGAGGCGCGGAGCACCACCGGCTTATTGGTGGCCGCCGGTACCTGGCTGCGCAGTACGCCGCGGGTGCACATCAGCACGTCGGTGTCGGCAAACAGCGGCGCAATCGACAGGTCGATACGCTCCAGCCCGGTGGTTGGCCCCTGGAAGTAACCATGATCGAAGGCCAGCATCACCGTGCGGTTGCTGTGCGGATTAAAGATGCGCGCCAGCCGCGACTGCATGCCCCAATCCAGTGAACCACAGCCTTTCAGGGTATACAGCGTATTCTGCTGCGGGCGGTCGATGCCGAAGTCCTTACCCTCTTTGATATCGTCTAAATCAGCCATCTTTTCCTCCGTCAGAAGTCGTAGTTGTTGATGTTCTCTTTGCTGAACACCACGCGCTCCGGCAGCAGCACGATACCGTTGCCCTTCGCCTCATACTGGTAGCCCTGCACGCTATTCGGTTCGACCTTCAGCGAGCCGATATCTTTCACCTCAACGCTGTCGCCGACGTTAAGATCGCCCTTTTTCAACAATCGATCGGCGACGTTAACCGCAATTTTGCCCTGCTGAACCACATCCCACAGGCCGAACGCTTTCACCGTGCCGCGCTCAACGTACGGGCGCATCACGTTCGGCGTACTAAAGCCGACGATCGCCACGCCCTGACGCTTGAGGTTCTCCGCCGCCTGCGCCGCCGCCGGCAACGCATTGGCATCCGGCGCGATAATGGCGTCGAGATCCGGATACGCTTTTAAGATCCCCTCGGCGGTTTGCAGCGATTTGGTGGCATCGTTATAGCCAAACTGGGTGGTGACGATTTGCCACTGCGGATGCTCTTTTTCGATTTTGGCTTTGGCTTCCTTCACCCACTGGTTCTGGTCGGTCACCGTCGGGCTGGAGTAGAAAAACGCGACTTTGGCGGCAGGTTTGCTGACCTGCTTTTCCGCCATCTCCACCAGCAGGCCGCCGAGCTGCTGCGGCGTGCCCTGGTTGATATAGATGCTGCGGCACTCCGGTTTGGTATCGGAATCCCAGGTCAGGACTTTCACCCCGCGCTGCATCGCCCGCTTCAGCGCCGGGCACAGGCCGTCCGGCGAAACGGCGGAGACGATAATCGCGTTGTAGCCCTGGTTGACGAAGTTGTTGATAAGCTGCACCTGGCCGGAGACGCTGGGCTCGGTGGGGCCGTCATAGGTGACATCAACGCCCAGCGCTTTCCCCGCCTCTTTCGCGCCGTTGCCGCCGCTGGTAAAGAAGCCGACGCCGACCAGCTTAGGAATAAAGGCGATGCGGTCCGCCGCTTGCGCGGTAACCACGCTCATCGCCAGCGCCAGCGCGCTGACCTGCAGGATACGTTTTGTTTTCATTGTTGTGCTCCGATTGTTCTATGCGAGAAAAGACGCCGCCAGGTCGCGCGCACCCATTCACGGTGCAGGCTCAGCGAACGCCCCATCACCACCACAACCAACAGCGCCCCTGACAGCGCGCTCGACACCTGGTTGGGGATGCCGACCATCTGTAAACCCTGTTGCAGATACCCCACCAGCAATGCCGCCAGCGCGGTACCCAGTATCGATCCCGAGCCGCCGTAAATATTGGCCCCGCCGAGCACCGCCGCGGTCAGCGCCGGCATCAGCAGGTCGCGGCCTAAATCCGAACGCGCCGAGCCGAAATAGGAGACCATCACCAGCGCCGCGACCGCCGAGGCGACGCCCACCAGGCCATACAGCACGTACGGGATGCCGTTCACCGACAGCGCGGCATAGCGCGCGGCGCGCGGGTTTTGCCCGAGTAAAAAGAGGTGGCGGCCAAAGCGCCCGCGATGGGCCAGCAGCCAGAAGAGAAAGGTGATAATCGCGAACAGCACCAGCGGCAGCGGCAGTCCGGCGAGGGTTAAATTGGCGAAGGCGGTGAAGCTATCGGGAAAACCGCCAATCCCCTCGTAACCGGTCGCGCCGGCCATCCCGGAAAGCAACAGCGCGCCGCCGCCGTACAGATACAGCGTACCAAGCGTGATCACCAGCGGGCTGATGCCGGTGTAGTGGATCAGCGCGGCGTTAAATAACCCGCACAGCAGCCCTAACAGCAACGTCAGCGATACCGCGAGCCACAGCGGCCAGCCCGCCTGGGTCATCACTCCGAGGGCGATGGCGCACAGGCCGATGGTCGAGCCCAGCGAAATATCGATCCCGCCGCTGATGATCACCAGCGTCAGCGGCAGCGCGACAATACCGATGCAGATAAAGTCGCTGGTGCTAAAGAGCAGCATATTGAGATCCAGCATGCGCGGATTCAAGGCGCCGAACAGCAGGATTTCCGCGATCAGCAACGCCAGCAGCGCGCTTTCCCAGTTAAGCTTCAGCTTCATTTAAGCCACCTCTTTGCTTTTGCGTTCGGGAAAGCGGGCAACCTGTTTGCCCCCTTTATTACCGGGCTGGAAACGGCTGTATTTTAGCGCCCGCTGATGGCGGGCCAGCGCCTGGCGCAGGCGGCCATCGAGCACCAGCACGCCGAGCAGCACCAGGCCGGCGATAAAGTCATTCCACCAGGCGGGAAGGCGGAACAGCACCAGCACGGTGTCGATTTGGGTGAGGAAAAAGGCGCCGAGAAACGCGCCGAGCAGCGTGCCGGTACCGCCGAGCAGCGAGATCCCGCCCAGTACGCAGGCGGCGATGGCTTTCATCTCCAGCCCGCTGCCGGTCTGATTAGGCACAAAACCAATCTGCGCGGCGAAGACAATCCCGGCGCAGGCTGCCAGCATGCCGTTGAGGGTAAAGGCCAGCATCCGCGTGCGATTGACCGCCACGCCCAACTGGCGCGCGGCGGCGAGGTTATCGCCGACGGCGTAAAAATCACGACCAAAGGCGGTGCGCGACAGCAGCCAGCCGCCCGCCAGCAGCAGCGCCAGCACCAGCCAGCCCAGCGGCGACACGCCGATAAACGCCGGCTCCGAGAGCGACTTCAGGCTGTCGGGCAAGCCCTCGATCCATTTCCCGCCGGTCCACAGCAGCATCACCCCGCGATACAACCCCAGCGTGCCGAGGGTGGCGACGATCGCCGGAATGCGCAGTCCCACTACCAGCAGGCCGTTAAACGCCCCGGCCAGCGCGCCAATCGCCAGCGCGAAGGCGATAGCCGTCGCCAGCCCGTAACCGTTGTTCAGCGCCACGCCGACGGCGATGGCGCACAGCCCAACGGTGGAGCCTACCGACACGTCAATATTGCGGGTCAGCATCACCAGCGTCGCGCCCAATGCCAGCAGGCAAAGGATCTGCGAGCTGGCGAAAATCATCGCCAGGGTCTGCAGGCTGAAATAGGCTGGATTGAGCGCCACCAGCACGGCAAAGAGCGCCACGATGGCAAAGAAGGCGCTCAGTTCGCGATTCTTCAGTAACGTTTTCATGCCTGCCCTCCGAAGGCCAGGGTCATCATGCGATCGACGGTCACCGCCTGTCGCGCCAGCTCACCGCTGTAGCGGCCCTGATGCATCACCAGCACCCGGTCGGCCAGGCTAACGAACTCATCCAGATCGCTGGAGATCATCAGCACCGCCACGTTTTGCGCGGCAACGCTTTTTAGCAGTTGATAGATATCGGCGCGGGCGGAGACATCCACGCCGCGCGTCGGCTCATCGACAATCAGCAGCAACGGATTAGCTTCCAGACAGCGCGCCAGCAGCACCTTCTGCTGGTTGCCGCCAGAGAGAGTGCGCACGGGCTGATCGCCATCGGCCAGCTTGATCCCCAGCGCCCGGTGATAGCGTTCAACCACCGCCGCCTCCCGTTTCCCCTGCTGCCACCACGACGGCTGATTGAACATCACCGTGTTCCAGCGCACCGGCGCATCGAGAAACAGCCCCGAGACCTGGCGGTCTTCCGGCAGATAGACCAGCCCGCTGGCCAGCCTGGCGCGGGTGCTGTCGCGGCTAATCTCGCGGTTCTCCAGCCAGATCCGCCCGGCGCGCGGTGGACGCAGGCCGTATAAGGTTTCGGCAAATTCGGTGCGCCCGGATCCCACCAGTCCCGCCAGACTGACAATCTCTCCGGCGCGGATCTCCAGATTGAGATCGATAAAACCTTCTCCGGTAAGATCTTCCACCCGCAGCACGGGAAAGTCCTGCGGTTGCGTACGGCGGTTGCCCGGTAGCGACAGCCACAGCTTTTGCGTGTCGCTCAGCGCATGGTCACGGCTGGCCGGCGTCATCGCGTTAATCAGTTGCTCGTCGCGGTATGCCGCGGTCTCGCCGCTCAGCACCACCGCGCCATCGCGCATCACCGAAATATGGCTGGCAAGCTGGCGGATTTCGGGCAATTTGTGTGAGATAAAGACGATCCCAACGTCCAGCGCCTGTAACGCGCGGATCTGGCTAAAGAGCCTCTCGGTTTCACCCGGCGTTAAAGAGGCGGTGGGCTCATCCAGGATCAGGATCTTGGCCTCGCGCATCAGCCCGCGCAGGATCTCGACCATCTGTTGATCGGCCACCTCGAGCGTGCTGGCGCTGGCATCGAGGTTGATTTGGCAGTTCAGCTGCCGCAGTTTGTCCTGCAACCGCGGGGCGGTATCCGCCCGCTTCGGCAAACGAAAGAGAATGTTCTCGCGCACGCTGAGGTTGGGAAACAGCATCGGCTCCTGTGGCACCAGATAGATGCCCAGTTGGTGCGCCAGCGCCGGGCTGAGGCGCGCAAACGCGCGGTCGCCGATCGTCAGTTCACCGCTATCCGGCGTTTCAACGCCGGCGATGATCTTCATCAACGTCGATTTACCCGCGCCGTTGCCGCCCATCAGCGCATGCACCTGGCCCGCGCCTAGCGTGAAATCAATGCCCTTGAGCACCGCAACGCCGGAGAACTGTTTGCAAATCTGGCGAGCTTCAAGCAGTGGCTTCATCATCGCGCCTCGATTGAACAAATGATTTTTAAATTTAATAATGTTCAAAAGCGTAGACGGTGAACTATATTTACAACCGTGCGAAGATCACAGTTTGGCGCTTTAGATCCTCAGGAAAAAATGGGCCAGCGATGAAAGATCCGTTTTGCCAGTCGGCTCACACTTTCCGACCGCGCAATAGCGAACATATGATCTAAATTTTTATAAGAGTTCAATTTATGAGCGAAAAACGCATTACGGAAGAGAACCGCTACGCCGGGCTGGCGTTAGCCGAGGAAGAGCTGGTGGCGCGGGTGGCGTGGTGCTACTACCACGACGGCCTGACGCAAAATGACATCGGCGAGCGTTTGGGGCTGCCGCGGCTGAAGATTTCCCGTCTGCTGGAGAAAGGCCGCCAGTCCGGGGTGATCCGCGTGCAGATCAACTCGCGCTATGAGGGCTGTCTGGCGCTGGAAAGTGAACTCCAGCAGCGCTTTGGCCTCAAGATTGCCCGCGTGCTGCCGGCGCTCAACACCCCGCCGATGAATACCCGGTTGGGGATCGGCGCGGCGCAATCGCTGATGGGCATTCTGCAGCCGGGACAGCTGCTGGCGGTCGGCTTCGGTGAGGCCACCATGAGCTGCCTGCAGCATCTCAGCGGCTTTATCGGCTCGCAGCAGGTGCGGCTGGTGACCCTCTCCGGCGGCGTCGGCCCCTATATGACCGGCATCGGCCAGCTTGATGCCGCCTGCAGCGTCAGCATTATTCCGGCGCCGCTGCGGGTCTCTTCAGCGGAGGTCGCCGAGATCCTGCGCCGTGAGTCGAGCGTGCGCGACGTGATCCTCGCGGCAACGGCGGCGGACGCGGCGGTGGTCGGCATTGGCGCCATCGATCAGCGGCGCGACGCCACGATTTTACGCTCCGGCTATATCAGCGAGGGCGAACAGCTGATGTACGCGCGCAAAGGCGCGGTCGGCGACATTTTAGGTTATTTCCTGCAGGCCGACGGCCGGCCGGTAGAAGGACTGGAGATCCATCGGGAACTGCTCGGCGTAACCCTGGATGAGCTGGCGCAGCTGCCAACCATCGTCGGCGTCGCCGGGGGAGAAGAAAAAGCGCAGGCGATTTATGCCGCTCTGACTGGAAAGCGCATTAATGGCCTGGTAACGGAAGAGACAACAGCACGCGCGGTACTCGCGCTGGCCTCCTGACGGCCAGGCGCCGCGCGACAACAGCGAGGCGCATGTCATGAGTTACCTGTTAGCGTTAGATGCCGGGACCGGCAGCATTCGGGCGGTCATTTTCGATCTTAATGGCCGCCAGCTGGCGGTAGGCCAGGCCGAATGGAAACACCTGAGCGTCGATAACGTCCCCGGCTCGATGGAGTTCGACCTTACCACCAACTGGCAGCTGGCCTGCCAGTGTATTCGCCAGGCGCTCAACGCCGCCGGGCTCTCTGCCGCCGATATTCAATCCGTCGCCTGCTGTTCGATGCGCGAAGGGATCGTTCTCTATGACCGCGACGGCGAGGCCATCTGGGCCTGCGCCAACGTCGATGCCCGCGCCAGCCGCGAAGTGGCGGAGCTTAAGGAGATCCACGACTATCGTTTTGAATCCGAGGTATACGAGGTCTCGGGACAAACCCTGGCGCTTAGCGCCATGCCGCGCCTGCTGTGGCTGGCGCACCACCGCCCCGATATCTACCGCAAAGCGGCAACCATCACCATGATCAGCGACTGGCTGGCGGCGAAGCTATCCGGCGAGCTGGCGGTCGACCCGTCAAACGCCGGCACCACCGGCATGCTCGACCTGTTCAGCCGCGACTGGCGTCCGGCGCTGCTGGATATGGCCGGGCTGCGCGCCGATATGCTGTCGCCGGTCAAAGAGACCGGTACCCTGCTGGGCGCCGTCACCGAAGCGGCGGCGCATGAGAGCGGCCTGCGCGCCGGGACGCCGGTGGTGATGGGCGGCGGCGACGTCCAGCTCGGCTGCCTGGGCCTTGGGGTGGTGCGCGCCGGGCAAACTGCGGTACTCGGCGGCACTTTCTGGCAGCAGGTGGTCAACCTGCCGCAGGTGCGTACCGATCCGCAGATGAATATTCGTGTTAACCCTCATGTCATTCCCGGCATGGCGCAGGCGGAATCGATCAGCTTCTTTACCGGCCTGACCATGCGCTGGTTTCGCGACGCCTTCTGCGCTGAAGAAAAACTGATTGCCGAGCGGCTCGGCGTCGATGCCTATTCGCTGCTGGAGGAGATGGCCAGCCGCGTCCCCGCCGGTTCCCACGGCGTGATGCCTATTTTTTCCGACGCCATGCACTTTAAGCAGTGGTACCACGCCGCGCCGTCGTTTATTAACCTCTCCATCGATCCGGAGAAGTGCAACAAAGCGACCCTGTTCCGCGCGCTGGAGGAGAACGCAGCGATTGTCTCCGCCTGCAACCTCGCGCAGATCTCCCAGTTCTCCGGGGTGACATTCGAGAGCCTGGTGTTTGCCGGCGGCGGCTCTAAAGGCGCGCTGTGGAGCCAGATCCTCAGCGACGTCACCGGCCTGCCGGTGCGGGTTCCGGTGGTTCGCGAAGCCACCGCGCTGGGCTGTGCTATCGCCGCCGGAACCGGCGCCGGACTGTATGGCGATATGGCCAGTACAGGAGAACGGTTAGTGAGCTGGCACCGCGAGTTCACCCCAAATCCGCAGCATCGCGAGCTGTATCAGGAGATGATGAGCAAATGGCAGACGGTGTACGCCGATCAGCTTGGCCTTGTCGATAGCGGGCTGACAACGTCGATGTGGCAGGCACCGGGTCTGGAGCGCCGCCAGCGCGTAGCGTCTTCCCCGTCACCCTAACCACCGGTACCGATCCGCCTTTCTCCCTCTCCCTTTGGGAGAGGGTCGGGGTGAGGGACAACGTGTTCCGTTCTTTGAATCCCATCACAATCACCGCACTCCCCTTTTCCCTTTTTCTTCGCGACGGCTAAATTAGTAACTCATCCGACCACATAACAATAATTTTACATTGGAAGCCACTATGAGCCGCTATCCGTCGCTTTTCGCCCCGCTTGAGCTGGGCTTCACAACGCTCAAAAACCGCGTGTTGATGGGCTCGATGCACACCGGGCTGGAAGAGCTGCCGGACGGCGCGCAGCGGCTGGCGGCCTTTTACGCCGAGCGCGCCCGCCACGGCGTGGCGCTGATCGTCACCGGCGGCATCGCTCCGGCGCCCTCTGGCGTCACCATGGCCGGCGGCGCGGTACTCAACGATGCCAGCCATCTGGCGCACCATCGCCATATTACCGACGCGGTACATCAGGAAGGCGGCAAAATCGCCTTGCAGATCCTGCATACCGGCCGTTACAGCTACCAGCCCGCGCTGGTGGCCCCCTCGGCGCTACAGGCGCCGATTAACCGTTTTACGCCCCATGAACTGAGCCACGATGAGATCCTGACGCTGATCGATGATTTTGCCCACTGCGCCCAACTGGCGCGTGAAGCGGGCTATGACGGCGTCGAAGTGATGGGTTCTGAGGGCTATCTGATTAACGAATTTCTCGCCGCGCGCACCAACCAGCGCGACGACCAATGGGGCGGCGATTATGCCAGGCGCATGCGTTTCGCCATTGAAGTGGTTAAGGCGGTGCGCCAGCGCGCCGGCCACGATTTCATTATCATCTACCGCCTGTCGATGCTCGATCTGGTCAACGACGGCAGCACGCTGGCGGAAGTCACCGAACTGGCTAAAGCGATTGAAGCGGCGGGGGCAACAATTATCAACACCGGGATTGGCTGGCACGAAGCGCGCATTCCGACCATCGCCACGCCGGTACCGCGCGGAGCGTTCAGCTGGGTCACCCGCAAGCTGAAAGACGCGGTGTCGATCCCGTTGATCACCACCAACCGCATCAACGATCCGCAGGTCGCGGAGGATATTCTCTCCCGCGGCGATGCCGATATGGTATCGATGGCCCGCCCGTTCCTCGCCGACGCCGAATTTATGTCTAAAGCGCAGCGCGATCGCGCCGGGGAGATCAATACCTGTATCGGTTGCAACCAGGCGTGTCTCGATCGAATCTTCGTCGGCAAAGTCACCTCCTGTCTGGTCAACCCGCGCGCCTGTCATGAAACCCTGATGCCGGTCCTGCCGGCCAACGCGCCTAAACGGCTGGCGGTGGTCGGCGCCGGGCCGGCCGGTCTGGCCTTCTCCGTTAACGCCGCCGCCCGCGGTCACCATGTCACGTTGTTCGATGCGCTCCCGGAGATCGGCGGCCAGTTTAATATCGCCAAACAGATCCCCGGCAAAGAGGAGTTTCACGAGACGCTGCGTTACTACCGCACCATGCTCGATCTTCATGGTGTCGATCTACGCCTGAACACCCGCGTCACGGCAGACGATCTGCTGACGTTCGATGAGACGATCCTCGCCACCGGTATCGCCCCGCGCCTGCCGGCGATCGACGGGATCGATCATCCCAAGGTGCTGAGCTACCTGGATGTCTTGCGTGATAAAGCGCCGGTTGGCGCGAAGGTGGCGATTATCGGCTGCGGCGGTATCGGCTTCGACACCGCGATGTATTTAAGCCAGTCGGGCGTGGCCACCAGCCAGGATATCGGCGAGTTCTGCCGCGAATGGGGTATCGATACCAGCCTGCAAACGGCGGGAGGGCTTAGTCCTGATGGCCCACAGTTGAGTAAAAGCCCGCGACAGATTGTGATGCTACAGCGCAAAGCCAGCAAACCGGGCGAAGGGCTCGGCAAAACCACCGGCTGGATCCACCGCGCGACGCTGCTGGCGCGCGGCGTGAAAATGATCCCGGCGGTCAGCTATGAAAAGATCGATGATGAAGGGCTACATGTGACTATCGGCGGCGAGCGTCAGCTGTTGGCGGTCGATCAGGTGGTGATCTGCGCCGGTCAGGAGCCGCGCCGCGAGCTGGCGGATCCGCTGCGCGCGGCGGGGAAAACGGTGCATTTGATCGGCGGTTGCGACGTGGCGGCGGAGCTGGATGCGCGCCGGGCGATTGCCCAGGGCACAAAACTGGCGCTGGCGATTTAGCCGTGTCCCGGGGGCGGCGCGATGCGCCTTCCCCGGGCTACCACGATAATCCCGGACGGTAGCCCGGCTAAGGCGACAGTCGGTAGCCGGGGGGAAACAACAAAAGGAATCAGCGCTGCTCACGCACCTTCGTTTCTTTCAAAACTACGAACTTATTGTTCGTCGCAATCGTCGGTAGCCCAGCTAAGGCGACAGCCGCGAGCCGGGGGAAACCGCGACAAGAATCAGCGCTGTTTACGCACCTTGGTTGCTTTCAAAATGACAAACTTATTGTTCGTCGCAATCGTCGTGCAATTACCAAAAGCGCGCTTCAGCTTACGGAAGTAATCGAGGTGGCGGTTGCCGACGACGTACAGCTCGCCGCCATATTTCAGGCTGCGGCGGGCATCGTTAAACATCTGCCAGGCAATATGGTCGGTAATCGCGTGCTGCTGATGGAACGGCGGATTACACAGGATCGCCGTAAAGCGATCCGGCTCAATGCCGGAGAGCGAGTTATTGACCATAAATTCACAGCGTGCGATATCGTCCGGCAGGTTGCGCTCGACGTTCAACCGGCTGGAAGCCACCGCCATGTGCGACTCATCGGTGAACATCACGCTGGCGTTTGGGTTTTGCGCCAGCGCCTGCAGGCCAATCACCCCATTGCCGCAGCCGAGATCGGCGATCTCGCCTTCTAGATCAGACGGTAAATGCTGCAGGAAGAAACGCGCGCCGATATCCAGTCCGCTGCGGGCAAAAACGTTGGCGTGGTTATGGATGGTCCACGGCGTGCCGTCCAGCTTCCAGCTGTAGGTTTGCGGCGCATCGGCAAGCTTGGGGGCGGTGAAAACGCAGTGGATCAGACGCGCTTTTTTCCACGCCAGCGAGGTGGTGGTGGTGCCGAGGATTTTTTCAAACAGCGCCAGCGTCGAGTTGTGCACATCACGGGCTTTCGCCGCGGCGATAATGCGGGTTTCCGGCGTGACCACTTCGCGCAGGGCGCGCAGCTGCTGTTCCAGTAGCGCCAGCTGTTTTGGCACCTTAATCAGCACCAGCGCCGGCGCAGCCGGTAGCGGGCTCAGGCTATCCTGAAAGCGCACGCTCTCTTCATCGATACCGTTCATCCGCAGGTTGTGGCGGGTCGCCAGCTCGGAAATAAAGGAGTCGTTGATGCTGACCGGGTTGCGCGCCGCCAGCGCGCAGGCGAGCGCGCCGAAGCCGTCGTTGAAGATGAGCGTCAGGCCGTCGACGTCATTCACCTGTTGCAGCAGATATTCATCCGCCGCTTCCCATGCCTGTAGCGCTTCTTCTTCAGCGTTAGGTGGGAACCGCTCTAATGTGAATAACTCACCGTTTAACTCTGCCTGGCTCATCGCCTCTCCGCCTCCGGAATACTAAAACCCGCGAGTTTATACGCAAACTTCGCCCAGTTGAATAGAGATCGGTCGATTATCTCCCGCTTTCCTGCGCCATATGCGACAGACGTTTATCATCCAGACTGTAGCGATTCATTATCACTATCAACAGCGCCACCAGCACACCCGGGAAGAGAGTGAACAACAATTTAATCATCTGCAGCGCTGAAGCCGATTGCTGCGCGGCGCCGCCGACGTAGTCCCCCCACGCCAGCAGATAACCCACCAGCGCGCCGCCGATGGCAATCCCTAATTTGATTGCAAACAGGTTGGTTGAGAAGACAATTCCGCTGAGCTTCTTGCCGCTGCGCTTTTCTTCCGCATCAATGATATCTGAGAGCATGCTCCACTGTAGCGGTGTTGCCGCCAGCTGAATGATATTGATGATTATCACCAACGTGAAGATGGCGGCGACGTTGCCCGCCGGGACGAAATACATCGCGATTAACAGCACCGCCTCCAGCGCCATTGACAGCTTGAAGCCCTTCACTTTATCGATGTTCTTAAATATGAACGGCGACAGCATGGCTCCCACCACTCCGGAAGCCAGCGTGGTGGTCAGCAACAAGCTGCCAAGATCCGCGCGCCCCATAATGTTATTGACGTAGTAGAGCGTGGTACCGCCTTTGAACAGCACGGCGATCAGGTTCACCACGTTCAGCGTAAATAAAATGCGCCAGTCTTTGTTCGCCAGCAGGGTTTTCAGGTCATCAAGGATGCTGCTCTGATTATTGGCCGTAATGTCTGTAGAGTAGCGCTCTTTAGTCAGGCCAAAACAGATAAAGAACAGCACGATGCTCAAGGCGCCCATCACCATCATGGTGTAGAAATACCCGTTTTGCAGATTGCCTTTCCCCAGCCAGGCTACCAACGGTAGCGCAGTCAGCGACACAATCAGGCCGCCTAAGGTACTTAGCGCAAACCGCCACGACTGCAGCGATACTCGCTCGCGGGAGTCATTGGAAATATTATTAATCATCGCGCAGTACGGGACGTTAATAGCGGTATACACTAACGATAATAAAGTATAAGAAACATAGGCATAAATTAACTTACCGCTATAACCCAAATCCGGGGTATAAAACGTTAAGCAGCACAATACGCCAAACGGAATGGCAAACCATAAAATATAGGGCCGGAATTGACCATATTTAGTGCGGGTTCTATCAGCCACCGCCCCCATTAATACATCGGTCACCGCATCTAATACTCTGACGGCTAAAAACATGGTTCCCATATGCGCGGGGCTTAAACCAAATACGTCAGTATAAAACCAGGCCATGAACAACATCACTGTTTGCCATACTAAATTACAACCGGTGTCGCCTAAGCCATAGCTGAATTTTTCTTTGATACTAATACGAGCAGTATTCATCGCGCCTCCGCAATAAGAGCACTGGTAGATTTGATATGCATACGTTATTGCTAAGGGCAATCTGGTTATGTATAAATTATCCTGTTAAATATAAGAAGAGTGTACCCGATGAGTGACGAATCTCCCGTTTTCGAAAAGATCCCCGTTGGCGCAGGTGAACTCTTTACGCTGCGAGCAGATAACATAAATGATTTCAATGGGATAAATGTAGTTCCACATTTCCATATGATGGACGAACTGATGTGGTTCAGAGAATCAGGGGGAAGCTATTCCATTGGCGACGAAAAATTTACCATTAAAAACAACACGCTGGTATATGTCCCTGCCCTACTCATTCATGAAATGACGCTACCGCCCGCTGCCAGCCACAAGCGTTATCTTATGCAATTCGAAAAAGAGTGGCTGGAAGGATATGATCTGTCGCTACCTGCGGCCCACTGCGGCGCGGTAGTTTATCTTTCCGGCGAGGAGGCTGAGCGCCTTGAGCTGCTGCTGAGCTGGTGCAGTGAGTTCAGCGACTTCTCCGATTCGCTGTTCCGTTCCCTGATGCAAAGCGTACTACTGCATGCTTTTAATCGCCTTAAAGATTCTGTTCCTGTTACCGAACGAACCCATCATCGCTACCTGAGCGAACTTATCGAACTACTACAAGTCATTAATGCCAATGAAAATTTTGAAATGACAACAGAGGAAGCCGCCCGACGCTGTCAGTGGTCAAAATCCTGGTTTTCCCGCACCTTTAAATCCGCCTTTGGCATCAGCTTTAAGAAATTCATGCTGCTGCGCAAACTCAATATCGCTGTCAATCTGCTGACAAACACCGACCTGAAGATCAGCGATATCTCGCAAAGTGCCGGCTTCACTGACAGCGCCTACTTCTGCCTCAAGTTTAAAGAGATGATGAACGATACTCCGCAATCTTTCCGCCACAAAATCAGAAGCACCGATGCCGTAGGCAGTCGGGCGGAGAAATAAATCGTTTTTTGTGAGCAGCATCACCAGATAAGTGGACGTTTATTATATAAATAGAAACAGTCTATATATCTCCTGAGTCATCCTCCACTTAAAATTATTGCTATATTTTGAGCATTAAGGATAAATACGATGATTCAGAATCCTGTCTTTAGAGGTTTTAATCCTGACCCCTGTATATGCCGCCGCGGCGATGATTATTATGTGGCGGTATCATCATTTGAATGGTTTCCCGGACTACCGGTTTATCATTCAAGGGATCTTAAACATTGGCAATTGCTCACCCATGTGCTTACCGATGATAATAACCCAGACTTAAAAAAACTGCCTTCTGCCAAAGGTATTTGGGCCCCAAGCCTGACCTGGTGCGAAGAAGAAAAGCTGTTTTATGTCATTTATGGCGTTATGAATTCAATGAACTCCCGTTATTTTGACGTTGATAATTATCTTATTACCGCCGAGGAGATCACTGGCCCGTGGAGCGCCCCCGTTTATCTCCATTCTGCTGGATTCGATGCCTCAATTTTGCACGACCACGATGGCAGAAAATGGATCGTCTCACTGGAGTGGGAAACTCGCGAAGGCTATGAAAAACCGGGAGCGATCTGCCTGGTGGAATATTCGCCGCAGACGCACAGCGTCATCGGCTACCCGCAGCGCATCTGGCACGGCGGTACCGACCGCGGCTGCATTGAAGCGCCGCATCTGACGAGACGCGGCGACTATTACTACCTGATGGTCGCCGAAGGCGGCACCGGTTACGGGCATTCTGTCACCATGGCCCGCGCCACCGAGGTCGCTGGCCCCTATCAAGGCGATCCGCTCAATCCAATCGTCACATCCTGGCCAGAGAATTTTAACGAACGCAAAGATACAGGCCATCTCAAGCCCCACTATTTCAATCCGGAAACCTACCTGCAAAAGGCCGGGCACGGTAGCTATGTCGAGACCCCAACGGGTGAAGTCTGGCTAACCCACCTTTGCAGTCGTCCGTTTCGCCAGGAGCTACGCTGCCCGCTGGGTCGCGAAACGGCGATCCAAAGGATGGAATGGAGCGAGGATGGCTGGCTGCGCCTGGCCGCTGGGGGTCATCTCGCACAGCATCAGGTAGAAGGATCCCGTCTGCCGCCGCACCCGTTTCCACCAAAAGCGGACCTTGATGATTTTGATGAGCCAAGGGTGGATAACGCGTTTTATGCGCCGAGGATCCATTTCCAGCGTTTTACCTGCCTGACGCGTAAAGCAGGCTATCTTGCTCTACGCGGTCAGGAGTCGCTGAGCTCGCTCAATAAAGTCAGTCTGCTGGCGAAAAAGCTGACCTCGGTATACGCCAACATCAGTACGAAGATGGATTTTAACCCGGAGATTTATCAGCACAGCGCTGGACTGGTGCTCTATTACGACAACATGAACTATCTGTTTTTACATAAAACCTGGGATGAAACCTCTGGCGCAGCGCAACTGGCTATTATTTACATGGATAACGGTGAGCGTCACGACGATCCACAGAAAATTCGCCTTGCCGAGGGAGAAATCTATCTCGCGATTGCTATTAATGGCCGAGAGGTACAGTGTTCATGGTCTGTCGACGGTGAGCACTATCACCCCATCGGAGCGGTCTACGACACATCGCATTTCTCCGATGAATACAGCCGCTACGGTGAGTTTACCGGGGCGTTTGTCGGCATGGCCTGCGTGGATAGTATGCTGCATCGCAAAGAGGCGCTGTTTGATTTCTTCTGCTACCGGGCGGATGAAGACGCGATAATCGAGTAACGATGCCTTTCTGGCATCCTGTCCGCACAGGGTGCTAGAATCCCCGGCTGTTGTCGCTTAATTACGCAAACGGGCTACATGAGCACATTACCTTATCTCCATGGCTATCCTGAATCGCTGTTGTCGCAGGTCACGGCTTTAATCGAGCAAGACCGCCTCGGCGAGGTGCTGCAAAAGCGTTATCCGCAGGGGCATGACGTTAACAGCGATAAAGCGCTGTATCAGTACACCCAGGATCTGAAGGCCCGCTTTCTGCGCGGGGCGGCGCCGATCAACAAAGTGATGTACGACAGTAAAATCCACGTGCTGAACAATGCGCTCGGCCTGCATACCGCGATTTCCCGCGTTCAGGGCGGTAAGCTGAAAGCCAAAGCGGAAATTCGCGTGGCGACGGTGTTTCGCGACGCGCCGGAGGCCTTTCTGCGGATGATCGTGGTCCATGAACTGGCGCATTTGAAAGAGAAAGATCACAACAAAGCCTTTTATCAACTGTGCTGCCATATGGAGCCACAGTACCATCAACTGGAATTCGATACCCGCCTGTGGCTGACGCACCTTTCGTTAAATCGTTCTGCGTAGTGACGCACTGGTTTTGTCATGATGGCATGATAGAGTGACGACAGGTTCCCTTTAATGGAGTTCGTCAACGTTTATGATACGTTTCGCAGTTGTTGGCACAAACTGGATCACCAAGCAGTTTGTCGATGCCGCCCATGAAACCGGCAAATATAAACTTACCGCCATCTACTCCCGCAGCCTCGAACAGGCGCAAGCCTTCGCCAATGACTATCCGGTCGAGCATCTGTTTACCTCGCTCGATGAGCTGGCACAGAGCCCTGACGTTGACGCGGTCTATATTGCCAGCCCGAACTCGCTGCACTTCCCGCAGACCCGGCTGTTCCTGAGCCACAAAAAGCACGTCATTTGCGAAAAGCCGCTGGCATCGAACCTGCAGGAAGTCGAGGCGGCGATAGCGCTGGCGAAAGAAAATAACGTTGTGCTGTTTGAAGCCTTTAAAACCGCCAGCCTGCCTAACTTTCTGCTACTCAAAGAGACGCTTCCTAAAGCGGGCAAACTGCGCAAAGCCTTCATCAACTACTGTCAGTACTCCTCGCGCTATCAGCGCTACCTTGACGGCGAAAACCCCAACACCTTTAACCCGGCGTTCTCTAACGGTTCGATTATGGATATCGGCTTCTATTGCCTGGCGTCCGCTGTGGCGTTATGGGGCGAACCGCGGGCCGTTCTTGCCACCGCCAGCCTGCTGGACAGCGGCGTAGACGCCCAGGGCACCGTGGTGCTGAGCTATGGCGACTTCGACGTGACGCTGCATCACTCCAAAGTTAGCGATTCCGCGATCCCCAGTGAAATCCAGGGCGAAGACGGCACATTAGTGATCGAAAAAATCTCCGAATGCCAGAAGCTGGCGTTTGTGCCGCGCGGCGGCAAAGCCCAGGACCTGACGCAGCCCCAGCACATTAATACTATGCTGTATGAGGCGGAGACCTTTGCGCGCCTGGTGGAGACACAGGACGTCAATCACCCGGGTCTGACCGTGAGCCGTATTACGGCAAAACTGTCGAGCGAAATTCGTCGCCAGACCGGAGTGATCTTCCCGGCCGATACGCAGCCGCTGGCGTAAAAGAGTGTAAAGGCCGGACCGGCCGCCATTGACGAAAACCGCCCTGTGACATATTTTGTTACGTGCAAAGGGGAGTAACTTCCTTGCCGGTTGATCGTCATTACGATGCGTGCAATACCGCATCCGGTCGCCGGGCAATAACCAAAGCCCATCGCGATGTACTTTGGTTGTTGTAAGTGAGACCTTGCCGGAAGGCGAGGTCTATGCATAAAAGCGCAGCGGCTGCCGTCTTCCGACGTCAGCCGTTTTGTTTTTATGTAAGGAATATCAAATGAATACTGTCGGCACGCCGTTGCTATGGGGTGGATTCGCTGTCGTCGTCGCGATCATGTTGGCAATCGATCTGCTGCTTCAGGGACGACGCGGTTCGCATAGCATGACCATGAAGCAGGCCGCGGGCTGGTCAATCCTCTGGGTCACGCTTTCTCTGCTGTTCAACGCCGCCTTCTGGTGGTATCTGGTACAAACCCAGGGCCGGGCCGTCGCTGACCCGCAGGCCTTAGCCTTCCTCACCGGTTATCTGATTGAGAAAGCGCTGGCGGTCGATAACGTCTTCGTCTGGTTGATGCTGTTCAGCTATTTCGCCGTACCGCCTGCTCTGCAGCGCCGGGTACTGGTGTATGGCGTGCTGGGCGCGATTGTTCTGCGTACCATCATGATCTTCGCCGGCAGCTGGCTGATTTCCCAGTTTGACTGGCTGCTGTACGTCTTCGGCGCCTTCCTGCTTTTTACCGGCGTGAAGATGGCGCTGGCGAAAGAAGATGACTCCGGCATCGGCGATAAACCACTGGTGCGCTGGATCCGCAGCCATCTGCGAATGACGGATAAAATCGAGAGCGAGCGCTTCTTCACCCGTAAAAACGGGGTGCTGTTCGCCACGCCGCTGCTGCTGGTGCTGATCCTGGTGGAACTGAGCGATGTGATTTTCGCCGTCGACAGTATCCCGGCGATCTTCGCGGTCACCACCGATCCGTTTATCGTCCTGACCTCAAACCTGTTCGCGATCCTCGGCCTGCGCGCCATGTACTTCCTGCTGGCGGGGGTCGCCGAGCGCTTCTCGATGCTCAAATACGGTCTGTCGGTGATCCTGGTGTTTATTGGCGTGAAGATGCTGATCGTCGACTTCTACCATATCCCGGTCGCCATCTCGCTGGGCGTAGTAGGAGGCATCCTGGCCGTCACGCTGCTGATTAACGCCTGGGTCAACAAGCAACACGACAAGCAGCGCAAACTGCCTGAGTAATCTGCACAACGCGCCGTCGGCCATCGCCGACGGCAATCTCTGCTCATGTCACAGTTATGTTACTACATAGTTAAAAAACAAGATCCAGATTAAAATCACAGCATTTTACGCTTCCCGCCCGCCATTCTTTCCGTATACTCGACTATGCAAACATCTACTTACATCCTGACATAAACGTAACAAATAATACGTGGCTGGGATGGCTTGCTACATCACTGGAAGGAATGAATTATGACCACACGCACTCCCCCATCGGGGTGGATCTCACGCCTGGCGCAAGGCAGCCTGGTGAAACAAATTTTAATCGGTCTGGTGCTTGGCGTGCTGCTGGCGCTGGTCTCTAAGCCAACGGCCATTGCCGTCGGTCTGCTGGGGACCCTGTTCGTCGGCGCGTTAAAGGCGGTGGCGCCGGTGCTGGTATTGATGCTGGTGATGGCCTCCATCGCTAACCATCAGCACGGACAAAAAACCAGTATTCGCCCCATTCTGTTTCTCTATCTGCTGGGCACCTTCAGCGCGGCGCTGACCGCGGTGTTGTTTAGTTTTGTCTTTCCGTCGACTCTGCATTTAACCACCGCCGCCGACAGCATCACGCCGCCGTCGGGGATTGTCGAAGTGCTGCGCGGCCTGCTGATGAGCATGGTATCTAACCCGATCGACGCCCTGCTGAACGCCAACTATATCGGCATTCTGGTGTGGGCGGTGGGGCTGGGCTTCGCCCTGCGTCACGGTAATGACACCA
The DNA here is from genome assembly GCF_033100215.1 of Klebsiella sp. w6. Lineage (NCBI taxonomy): Bacteria > Pseudomonadati > Pseudomonadota > Gammaproteobacteria > Enterobacterales > Enterobacteriaceae > Klebsiella > Klebsiella sp. w6. The sequence goes on along the minus strand of NZ_CP136907.1, from coordinate 604,213 downwards.
CCAAAAACCTGATCAACGATGTCTCCCATGCGGTGACCTTCATCGTCAAAGTGGTGATCCGTTTTGCACCGCTGGGGATCTTCGGTCTGGTCTCTTCCACCCTGGCGACCACCGGTTTCGAGACCCTGTGGGGCTACGCCCAGCTACTGCTGGTGCTGGTCGGCTGTATGCTGCTGGTAGCGCTGGTGATTAACCCGCTGCTGGTGTTCTGGAAAATCCGCCGTAACCCCTATCCGCTGGTGCTGACCTGCCTGCGCGAAAGCGGCGTCTACGCGTTCTTCACCCGCAGCTCCGCCGCCAATATTCCGGTGAATATGGCGCTGTGTGAAAAGCTGAATCTGGATCGCGATACCTATTCGGTCTCCATTCCACTGGGGGCGACCATCAATATGGCGGGCGCGGCGATCACGATCACCGTGCTGACGCTGGCGGCGGTGCATACGCTGAATATTCCGGTGGATCTGCCGACGGCGCTGCTGCTGAGCGTGGTCGCTTCGCTGTGCGCCTGCGGCGCCTCCGGCGTGGCGGGCGGTTCGCTGCTGCTGATCCCGCTGGCCTGTAATATGTTTGGGATCCCGAACGATGTGGCGATGCAGGTGGTTGCCGTCGGCTTTATTATCGGCGTGCTGCAGGATTCCTGCGAAACGGCGCTCAACTCCTCAACCGACGCCCTGTTTACCGCCGCGGCCTGCATAGCAGAAGATGACCAGCTGGCGAAAAACGCCCTGCGCAGCTAATGCCTTTCCCCTCCGCTATCGGGCGGAGGGGCTCTCTTCCTGGACTGCGTTTTCAACCTTAAACGGATCGATACCGCGCTTTTGCATCCGGCGGAAGCGAATGATATTCAGCCCGTTGACGATCAGAAAACTGCCTTCAATCAGCGTCCCACCAATCGAACCCAACCACAGATTATGCGTGACCCAGCAGGCGGTGGAGCACCACATCACGCAGCGGACGGTCAGCCCTTTGCAACGAAACAGCGCCCAGGTGCTGGCGACGGTGCCAATGATCGGCAGCAGCTCCATGGCATGCTGCAGTTTGCCCAGGCCGAGGATCAGCGTCAGGAGGATAAAGACGGTCATCACCCACAGGCTACGGGTGCGTAAGGAAATGACCGTACGTAGCGCATTGAGCCCGGCGCTCATTCCGGCCGACCCGGCGCCCATCAGGAAAAAATGAACGCCGATAATAGCGCTATAGACCGCCAGCTGTAGCCTGAAACGGCGTTCATCGCGGTTGATAAAGGTGGTAATGCCGATAAGAAAGGCGATGACGCCGACCCCCTGGGCCAGCCAATACGCGGTCATGAAAGCTCCCTGACTGAAAAAAACAAACGGCGCTTCACTGGCTGAAACGCCGCTGTTACGAGCCCGATGGCGTTACGCTATCAGGCCGATACACGTTCTACGCCCCTGGGCGCCAATGTGAATACACCTTTACAGGGTAACACCGCTTTTAAAGATGGCCAGTTCGCGGAAGTCATTCTGTTCATTACAGGTCGGTTTACCGTTAGCGAAAGCCACAATGGCATCCACAAACTCCTCCAGCAGCTGCGGCATCGCTTTGCCATAGATCAGCTGCCCGGCATCAAAGTCGATCCAGTGCTTTTTCTTCGCCGCCAGTTCGCTGTTGGTGGCGATCTTCACCGTCGGCACAAAGCCGCCGTACGGCGTGCCGCGTCCGGTGCTAAACAACACCATATGACAGCCGGCGCCGGCCAGCGCGCTGGTGGCGACCGCGTCGTTGCCCGGCGCGCTCAGCAAATTCAGACCATGAACCTTCAGGCGCTCGCCGTAGCGCAGGACATCCACCACCTGGCTGGAACCCGCTTTCTGAGTACAGCCCAGCGACTTATCTTCCAGGGTGGTGATCCCCCCGGCTTTGTTACCCGGGGAAGGGTTTTCGTAAATAGGCTGGTCGTGTGCGATAAAGTACTGCTTAAAGTCATTGACCATGGTCACCAGCTTGTCGAAGGTCGCTTCGTCACGGCAGTGACTCATCAGCAGCTGTTCAGCACCGAACATCTCCGGCACTTCGGTCAGCACGGTGGTGCCGCCGTTGGCGATCACATAGTCTGAGAAGCGGCCCAGCATCGGGTTAGCGGTAATGCCCGACAGGCCGTCCGATCCCCCGCACTCGAGACCAAACTTCAGCTCGCTCAATTTACCCGGCTGGCGTTTATCCTGACGCATCACTTCATACAGCTGATGCAGATGCGCAACCCCCGCTTCCACTTCATCGTCCTGGTGCTGGCAAACCATAAAGTGCACACGCTGCGGGTCAAACTCGCCCAGCGTTTCGCGAAAGGCATCCACCTGGTTGTTTTCACAGCCAAGGCCAACCACCAGTACCGCCCCGGCGTTCGGGTGACGAACCATATTTTGCAGCATGGTGCGAGTGTTGATGTGGTCATCCCCAAGCTGCGAGCAGCCATAGGTGTGGCTGAAGAGATGCACCCCATCGATATCCTCAGCGCCATACGTCTCTTTCAGGAAACGGTTCTGCATTTGTCTGGCCATCGCGTTGACGCAGCCGACGGTCGGCAGGATCCACAGCTCATTGCGCACGCCGACGTCACCGTTGGCGCGACGATAAATCTGCACTTCGCGATCCGCAGGCTGTGGCGGTTGGGCAACCCGGTCCGGTTGATAGCGATACGCGTCAAGGTCGCTGAGATTGGTGCGCGTATTGTGCGCATGAACATGCTCGCCCGGCGCGATATCCGCCAGCGCATGGCCAATCGGCAACCCGTACTTAACGACGTTTTCCCCTTTCGCGATAGCGCGCAGTGCAAACTTGTGGCCGCGAACGATATCCTGGCCGAGGGTGACCGAATCCTTATCAATCGTCACCACACTACCGGCAGCGATATCCGCCAGCGCGACCGCGACGTTATCCTGCGAATGGATTTTAATGTATTGCATATCAACCGACCTCTGGCCTTAGTTCAGTTCAATGGCGAAATAGTCACGCGCATTGTTAAAGCAAATGTTTTTCACCATCTCGCCCAGCAGCGCGATATCCGCAGGCGCTTCGCCGGCAGCCACCCAGCGGCCGATCATCTGGCACAGAATGCGGCGGAAGTATTCGTGGCGCGTGTAGGAGAGGAAGCTGCGGCTGTCGGTCAGCATCCCGACGAAGCGGCTCAGCAGGCCGAGCTGCGCCAGCTGGGTCATCTGCCGCTCCATGCCGTCTTTCTGATCGTTGAACCACCAGCCGGAGCCGAACTGCATCTTGCCTGGCATGCCTTCACCCTGGAAGTTACCGATCATGGTGCCCAGCACTTCGTTATCGCGCGGGTTCAGGCAGTAGAGAATGGTTTTCGGCAGCAGGTTTTCTTCGTTCTGCTTGCTCAGCAGCTTAGACAGCTCTTCCGCCATCGGGCGATCGTTGATCGAATCGAAGCCCACATCCGGGCCTAACAGTTTGAACTGACGCAGGTTGTTGTTACGCAGCGCACCGATATGGTACTGCTGTACCCAACCGCGACGGGCATATTCTGCGCCGAGGAACACCAGCACCGCGGTTTTGAACTGCGCCACTTCGTGTTCGCTGAGGGGCTCGCCAGCCAGACGGCGCGCCAGAATGGCGTCCAGCTCGGCGTCGGTCGCTTCCGCAAACAGCACCACGTCCAGCGCGTGGTCGGAGACCTTGCAGCCGTGTGCGGCAAAGTGGTCCAGACGTTTGGTCAGAGCGCTTTGCAGGTCCGCAAAACGGCGAATATCGGTATCGGACACCTCACCCAGCCTCGCCATGTAGTCATTAAAGGTCGCCTGTTCAATGTTGAATGCTTTATCCGGGCGCCAGCTCGGCAGCACTTTGATATCAAAGGAGGTATCTTTGGCGACAACCGCATGGTGCTCGAGAGAATCAATCGGATCGTCGGTGGTACCGACCATCTTCACATTCATCCGCTTCATGATCCCGCGGGCGGAGAAGGCGTCCTGAGCCAGTAAATCATTGCACTGGTCCCAGATCTCATCGGCGGTGGATGGAGACAACAGCTTACCTGTAATACCAAAAGGGCGACGCAGCTCTAAATGGGTCCAGTGGTATAACGGGTTGCCAATAGTGTGCGGCACCGTTGCCGCCCAGGCGTCAAATTTCTCGCGATCGGACGCATCACCGGTACACAGACGCTCCGGTACGCCGTTAGTGCGCATTGCGCGCCATTTGTAGTGATCGCCTTTCAGCCAGATGTCATACAGATTTTTGAAGCGATAGTTTTCGGCAACCTGCTGCGGCGGAAGGTGGCAATGGTAGTCGAAAATCGGCTGATCTTTGGCGTAATCGTGGTACAGACGGCGAGCAAATTCGGTATCGAGTAGAAAATCTTCAGTCATAAACGGTGTCATTCGCGTGTCCTCTTCGCTCCGTAGCGGGAGCCTTTCAGATGATTGACTACAATGCTGACAAAGTTATCACACCAATTTCTACAGACCGAGCTGTTTTTCGTGAGTTAGATCAATAAACGTCGATAAAAAAACGACCGCCTCATTGGAAAACACCCCGGCAGGGCGCGCCATCTCTGGCTTTCCCGGTAAGGGCTAAAGACCACACTAACTTTCCCACTTTTGTGACAGCACTCAACTTTTAAAGTTGTATGACAAGTTATCTTTCTGCCGTCGCAACATATAAACCGACGGAATGCATTACCGGTGTTTATGGCATCGGCTTATACGGAATGGACACCGACTTTCAACATAACAACTGATGGTAAGGTTCGGGCCAGAGGGGGATCCCCCCTCCTGAACCCTCCGTTTCGCTTTCCCGACCGCGTATTGCCGTCAGGAAAGGCCGCACCTGATGCGGAAAGATAACAGACGATGAGGTTTACATGCGTAAAATTAAAGGGTTACGTTGGTACATGATTGCGCTGGTGACGCTAGGCACCGTGCTGGGCTACCTGACCCGTAACACCGTGGCGGCGGCCGCGCCGACGCTGATGGAAGAGTTACACATCTCGACTCAACAGTACTCCTATATCATTGCAGCCTATTCCGCTGCCTACACCGTCATGCAGCCTGTCGCGGGTTACGTCCTCGATATTCTCGGGACCAAAATCGGCTATGCCTTCTTTGCTATCGCCTGGGCGATATTCTGCGGCTCAACCGCGCTGGCAGGCAGCTGGGGCGGCCTGGCGCTGGCTCGCGGCGCAGTCGGCGCAGCGGAAGCCGCGATGATCCCTGCCGGGCTGAAAGCCAGTTCTGAATGGTTCCCGGCAAAAGAGCGCTCTATCGCGGTGGGCTACTTCAACGTCGGTTCCTCTATTGGCGCCATGATCGCGCCGCCGTTGGTGGTGTGGGCGATTGTCATGCACAGCTGGCAGATGGCGTTCATCATCTCCGGGGTATTGAGCTTCGCCTGGGCCATCGCCTGGCTTATCTTCTACAAACACCCGCGCGACCAGAAAAAATTATCTGACGAAGAACGCGACTACATCATTGGCGGTCAGGAGTCTCAGCATCAGACCAATAACGCGAAGAAAATGTCGCCGTGGCAGATCCTGCGCAACCGTCAGTTCTGGGGTATCGCCCTGCCGCGCTTCCTCGCCGAGCCGGCCTGGGGGACCTTTAACGCCTGGATCCCGCTGTTCATGTTTAAGGTTTACGGCTTTAACCTGAAAGAGATCGCGATGTTCGCCTGGATGCCGATGCTGTTCGCCGACCTCGGCTGCATCGTGGGCGGTTACCTGCCGCCGCTGTTCCAGCGCTGGTTTGGCGTCAACCTGATCGTGTCGCGTAAAATGGTGGTCACCATGGGCGCCCTGCTGATGATTGGCCCGGGGATGATCGGCCTGTTCACCAGCCCGTACGTGGCGATTGCCCTGCTGTGCATCGGCGGGTTCGCTCACCAGGCGCTGTCCGGGGCGCTGATCACCCTCTCTTCCGACGTCTTTGGCCGTAACGAAGTCGCTACCGCCAACGGTCTGACCGGGATGGCCGCCTGGCTGGCGAGCACCATGTTCGCCCTGGTTGTCGGCGCGCTGGCAGACACCATCGGCTTCAGCCCGCTGTTTGCGGTACTGGCCGTCTTTGACCTGCTGGGCGCGTTGGTTATCTGGACGGTGCTGAAAAACAAACCGGCTGACGATGACTCGACGCCGCTTAGCAGCCGCAAACCCGCCACGCAGAGTTAGATCATGTGCTGATATGACCGCTTATCGAGCCGCCTTCTCAGGCGGCTTTTTCATGCCTGCCAGTGGTGGAAAGCGTGTAAAAGTGGTATAACAAATCGAATATTGTCGCCATCTTGCGGGAGCGAATATGGAAATCATTGAACCACGCCGTCTGTATCAGCAGCTTGCCGCTGAGCTGAAGACGCGCATCGAACAAGGTGTCTACCTTGTAGGGGATAAGCTGCCCGCCGAGCGCTTTATCGCCGATGAAAAAAACGTCAGCCGCACCGTGGTTCGTGAAGCCATTATCATGCTGGAAGTGGAAGGGTATGTCGAAGTCCGCAAAGGGTCGGGTATTCATGTCATCTCCAACCATCCCAAGTACCAGCAGGTGGCCGATGAAAGCCTTGAATTCGCCAACTATGGCCCTTTTGAACTCCTGCAGGCGCGGCAGCTAATTGAAAGCAATATTGCTGAATTCGCGGCGACTCAGGTGACCAAACAGGACATCATGAAGCTGATGGAGATTCAGGAGAAAGCGCGCAACGAGAAGTGTTTCCGCGACTCCGAGTGGGATCTCCAGTTCCACGTCCAGGTGGCGCTGGCCACGCAGAACAGTGCGCTGGCGGCGATCGTGGAAAAAATGTGGACCCAGCGCGTGCATAACCCGTACTGGAAAAAGCTGCATGAGCATATCGACCTGCGCACGGTCGATAACTGGTGCGACGATCACGATCAGATCCTGAAAGCCCTGCTGCGTAAAGATCCCAACGCCGCCAAGCTGGCGATGTGGCAGCATCTGGAAAATACCAAGCAAATGCTGTTTAACGAAACCAGCGATGACTTTGAATTTAATGCCGATCGCTACTTATTTGCCGATAATCCGGTAGTTCATCTCGATACGGCGGCCAACAGCGCGAAATAAGCGCTTATCCTGACGGCGCGCGGCCCCTGCGCGCCTGCCCCCCAGGCCGGCTGGAGTAAGTAAAACATATATAGTGTCAGCCTGTGTAAATCCTCTCGCCTCCCACCGCCGCAATCAGCAAAATCAACGAGCAACACCTTGCAATTTCTCTGACGTAAAGTCAGCTGATTTGTTACAATTAGATGCATTTTGCCGTTCTGGGGGTAAGTGTTTACTTACTTCAGTCTTATACAGGGAAGCGTTCAGAGCGCCTAAGCAGCGACCAAAATCTCATAAAAATCTTGTCGCCCAACATGCCACGCGCTCAGACGTGCCGTTAACCGATGTACCAGGAATCGTGAATGGAACTTTTAACCCAGTTATTGAATGCCTTGTGGGCTCAGGATTACGAAACGCTCGCGAATCCCTCCATGATTGGCATGCTGTATTTTGTCTTGTTTATGATTTTGTTCCTTGAGAACGGGTTACTGCCTGCCGCGTTTTTACCGGGGGATAGTCTGCTTGTGCTCGTGGGCGTGCTGATCGCCAAAGGGGCGATGGGCTTTCCGGAAACCTTGCTGCTGCTTACCGCCGCCGCCAGCCTCGGCTGCTGGCTGAGCTACATTCAGGGGCGCTGGCTGGGCAATACGCGGATCGTGCAAAACTGGCTGTCGCATCTGCCCTCTCACTATCATCAACGCGCGCATCACCTGTTTCATAAGCATGGGCTCTCCGCGCTGCTGATCGGCCGCTTTATCGCCTTCGTGCGTACGCTGTTGCCGACGATTGCCGGCCTTTCAGGCCTCAATAACGCTCGCTTTCAGTTCTTTAACTGGATGAGCGGCCTGCTGTGGGTGCTCATCCTGACCTCGCTGGGCTATCTGCTGGGCAAAACCCCGGTATTCCTCAAGTATGAAGATCAGCTGATGTCCTGCCTGATGCTCCTTCCGGTCGCGCTGCTGGTCTTCGGACTGATCGGCTCGCTGGTGGTGCTGTGGAAGAAAAAATACAGAAGCCGGGGCTAATGATGGTCATTAAACGCCCCTCCCTGCGCCAGCTGAGCTGGCTGCTGGGTGGCTCTCTTGTGCTCTGCGCGCTGTTCTGGCTCTGGCTGGCAGTGCAGCAGCAGGAGGCCACGCTGGCGATCCGTCCGGTTGGCCAGGGCGTCAGCATGCCGGACGGCTTCTCCGTCTGGCATCATCTCGACGCCAACGGTATCCGCTTTAAGAGCATTACGCCGCAAAAAGATGGCCTGCTGATTAAGTTCGACTCCACCGCCCAGGGCGCGGCGGCGAAAGAGGTTCTCGGTCGCGCTCTGCCACATGGTTATATTATTGCCCTGCTGGAGGACGATAACTCGGCCACCGCCTGGTTATCCCGTCTGCGCGACGCGCCTCACCGGCTCGGGTAAACTACCGCCTTACTGCGTTTTTTACGCAGTCTGGTGGTTTCCTGCATTTGTTACTATGCTTAAACCTGCGGGAATCAACGCATTCCCGTTCACCATCGGGAACGGGTATATCCTCCGGGTATACCCTCAGACAATGGAAGGTACTATCCATGAAACACCGCATCGCTCTGCTTCTGGCCCTGACTTCACTTAGCGCCAGCGCCATAGCAGCCTCTCCCTGCCAGGAAAAAGAGCAGGATATTCAACGAGAGATCAGCTATGCCGAAAAGCATCATAATCAAAGTCGCATTGATGGGCTAAATACCGCGCTACGTCAGGTACGGGAAAACTGCAGCGACAGTAAACTCAAAGCCGATCATCAGCAAAAAATTGCCAAACAGCGGGAAGAGATCGCTGAACGTCATCGCGATCTGCAGGAAGCCCGGAAGAAAGGCGATGCGGACAAAATCAACAAACGCCAGCATAAACTCAATGAAGCGCAACAGGAGTTAAAAACGCTGGAGTCTCGGGACTACTAATAACAGTTAACTTTCGCAACACGGACCACGCTACAGGAGAACGACATGGCTAAAGAGAATGTAACTGACGACCTTCGTGCAGAACTGAAAACGCTGGCGGATACCCTGGAGGAAGTTCTGAATTCCTCGGCGGACAAGTCGAAAGAAGAGATTGGTAAACTGCGTAGTAAAGCAGAGAGCGCGCTAAAAGAGAGTCGTGCACGCCTGGGTGAAACCAGCGATGCGATTTTGCGTCAAACGCGCGAGACCGCCGCGCGGGCGGATGATTATGTTCGCGAAAATCCGTGGACAGGAGTCGGGATTGGTGCCGCCGTCGGGCTGGTGCTGGGTGTCCTGTTGTCGCGTCGCTGATTATGGCGAATACTCAACACACGCAGGGGCCAGGCCAGCGCGTGTTCTCCATTGGCCAGCGTATCGTCACGCTGCTGGTCGAAATGGTGGAAACACGGCTGCGCCTGGTCGTCGTGGAGCTGGAGGAGGAGAAAGCCAACCTCTTCCAGCTGCTGATCATGACCGGACTGACGCTGCTGTTTGCCGCGTTTGGCCTCATGAGTCTGCTGGTGCTGGTTATCTGGGCCGTTGACGCCCAGTACCGCCTGCACGTCATGATCGCCACCACCGTCGTTCTGCTCCTCGCCGCCGCGATCGTGGGTATCCTTACCCTACGTAAGGCGCGCCGCTCCACGCTGCTGCGCCTGACGCGTAAAGAGCTGGAGAACGACCGTGCCCTTCTGGAGGACGATAAACCGTGAATGGCCGACAGGAGCGTGAACGGCAAAAGGCGCTGCTGCTGCGCCAGATCCACCAGCAACGACTGGAGCTTAGCGCCTGTCGTCGCCACTGGCTGGAGGCGACAGCGCCCCTCGATCGCGGCTGGCATACGCTGCTGAGTTTACGTTCGTGGCTGATGGTTGGCAGCGGTTTGATGGCCGTCTGGTCCATACGACACCCGCACTTTTTGATGCGCTGGACCAAACGCGGTCTCGGACTGTGGAGCACCTGGCGGATGGTCCGCGGGATCCTGCGCCAGTCGTCAACACACTAGCAGCCCGGAGCGCGGGCGCTTATCCGGGCGCCCCGCTCTGCCATTTCCCCGTCCGATACAATACGCCGTTCGCGGCAGCCGGGGCCTTCGCCGCAACCCGCGGTTAGCCCCCCTCAGATCTCAATTCATTCCGCTCAGCCACCCGATATCGGGACGGGTAGTTCCCCTCGTCGCCAGAAAATTTCTCCTCACCGCAGTTATTGCTCAGAAACTTTGAAGAAGATCTACAGTTTTCCTTGCTAACAATTCCCTCTCCGCCTCGTTACTATCCTCTCCATCGACAGCAACACCGTGTAACCACGCGGGATTGCGCTAAAAAACAAAACTGCCGCCCTTTGGGTTTTCTGGAGTAAGAAATGAAAAAATTAGAAGATGTTGGTGTACTGGTAGCGCGTATTCTGATGCCGATTCTGTTTATCACTGCAGGATGGGGCAAAATCACTGGTTACGCCGGAACCCAGCAGTATATGGAAGCCATGGGCGTGCCGGGAGCACTGCTGCCGCTGACCATTCTCCTTGAATTCGGCGGCGGTCTGGCGATTCTGTTCGGTTTCCTGACCCGTACCACCGCGTTGTTCACCGCAGGCTTTACGCTGCTGACCGCGTTCCTGTTCCACAGCAACTTTGCGGAAGGCGTGAACTCGCTGATGTTCATGAAAAACCTGACCATTGCTGGCGGTTATCTGCTGCTGGCCATTACCGGACCGGGCGCATTCAGCATCGACCGCGTACTGAATAAAAAGTGGTAAGCGCACTATACTGAGTAAAAATCTAAAAAAAGCGAGGGGATATCTCCTCGCTTTTGCTATCTGCAGGAGGAAGTAATGGGACAATTAGTCGACGGCGTCTGGCAAGATACCTGGTATGACACCAAATCCACCGGAGGACGATTCAAGCGTTCCGTTTCGGCCTTCCGTAACTGGCTCACGGCCGATGGCGCGCCGGGGCCTGCGGGCGAAGGTGGCTTTGCCGCAGAAAAAGACCGTTATCATCTGTATGTTTCTCTGGCCTGCCCGTGGGCGCACCGCACGTTAATTCTGCGCAAGCTGAAAGGACTGGAACCCTTTATATCCGTCTCCGTGGTCAATCCGCTGATGCTGGAAAACGGCTGGACCTTCGCCGATGATTTCCCTGGTGCTACCGGCGACCAGCTCTATCATCATCAGTTCCTCTATCAGCTCTATCTGCAGGCTGACCCGCACTATACCGGTCGCGTCACGGTCCCGGTATTGTGGGACAAAAAACAGCAGACCATCGTCAGCAATGAGTCGGCAGAAATCATCCGCATGTTTAATACCGCCTTCGATGGTCTGGGCGCCAGAGCCGGGGATTACTATCCGCCGGCGCTGCGGGAAAAAATCGATGAACTGAACGGCTGGATCTACGACAACGTCAACAACGGCGTGTATAAGGCCGGCTTTGCCACCAGCCAGCAGGCTTACGACGAAGCGGTCGAGGCGGTCTTTACTTCACTGGAGCGGCTGGAGCAGATCCTCGGTCAGCATCGTTACCTGACGGGAAATCAGCTGACGGAAGCCGATATTCGCCTGTGGACCACGCTGGTACGGTTCGACCCGGTATATGTGACGCATTTTAAATGCGACAAACGGCGCATTAGCGATTATCTCAACCTGTACGGTTTTCTGCGCGACATCTACCAGATGCCCGGCATCGCGGAGACGGTGAGTATTCCGCATATCCGCCACCACTATTACCGCAGCCATAAAACCATTAATCCAACCGGCATTATCTCCATTGGACCGCAACAGGATCTCAACGAACCCCACGGTCGCGATCAGCGCTTCCGTTGATCTTTCGGGCGCCAGTGATGGCGCCCAATAATTCAGAAAACAGATATTTACCCACCATTCATTCACGTCTATTCTTATTGCGATCGCTTAAAAAACAAGTGATTGACGGTTAATTGAGGCGTAGAAATGGACTGGTATCTCAAGGCATTAAAAAACTATATAGGATTTGGCGGCCGTGCGCGGCGCAAAGAGTACTGGATGTTTATTCTGGTCAACCTCATCCTGACCGGCGTATTGAGCATCATCGATAAAATGCTGGGCTGGCAGCGGGCGGGCGGCGAAGGCATTCTGACGACCATCTATGGCGTACTGGTCTTTTTACCGTGGTGGGCGGTGCAGTTTCGGCGTCTGCACGACACCGACCGCTCAGCCTGGTGGCTGCTGCTGCTGTTGATCCCGGTCATCGGCTGGCTGGTGATCCTGATCTTTAACTGCCAGCGCGGCACCGAAGGCAACAATCGCTTCGGACCCGATCCGAAACCCTTCTCCTATTAATCTTCCCGCTCCTCCCGCTAGCGGGAGGAGCGTCTTCTCGACTAGCGTCCCGCAAACAGCTTAGGGATTTCGCGCAGACACCAGGACTTCGCCTCGCCCATGCTATCCCGCCGCCAGGCCATGATTATGTCAATTTCATTGGTGTATTCCGGGCTGACGACCCGCAGACGCCCTTCGGCAATATCCTTCTCCACCAGCGGATAGGGCATGGTCGCCACGCCTAGCCCGGCCAGCAGTGCCTGGCGCTTATCTTCAATGGTACTCACCGTTAAGCGCGGCTGTTTATCCAGCAGCTGAACGGTAAGTACGGGCCGCTCGCGTGCGGTATCCGCTACTGCGACGCCGCGGTATTTCACGCGGGTCACTTCCGAGAGCGGTTCCGGCTCCAGGTGGATCGGGTGATCCGGCGCCGCGACGTACACACTGAGCACCGAATAGAGTTTGCGCGAGTTAATCTCCGAGGAGGAACGAAAATGCATATCCGGCGCGACAACAATATCCGCCCGCCCCTGCTCCAGCCGCTCCCAGGCGCCGGCCAGCACTTCGGTGATAATCGACAACTGCGTGTTGGATTTGGTCGCCAGTTTTTCAATCAGCGGAAACAGATCCACGGTCGGAACCAGCGCTTCGGTGACGATTGTCAGGTGGGTTTCCCAACCGCGCGACAACGCTTCCGCATCGGTGGTGAGTTTATCCGCCGCTTCGAGCAGCACGCGCCCGCGTTCCAGGAGCATCCGTCCAACGTTGGTGAACTTCGTGCGATGACCTGAGCGGTCAAACAGCACCACGTCCAGCTCCTCTTCCAGTTTTTGCATGGTATAGCTCAGGGCGGAAGGCACGCGTCCCAGCTCATCAGCCGCGGCAGCAAAGCTCCCACGGCGGTCGATCGCATCCATCACACGCAACGCTTCCAGCGTTAATGCTCTCTCTTTGGCCATCGCTTTCTCATTCAGGAAATTTGAACATACCGGGCAGAATATCTGGCTAACAATACAGCGTCCATACCTTTACCATTGATTTAGTGTAAAGAGAGGTCAAGAACATGATTACTACCCGAACAGCCAAACAATGCGGACAAGCAGACTTCGGCTGGCTGCAGGCCCGCTACACCTTCTCCTTTGGCCACTACTTCGACCCGAAATTACTGGGCTTCGCGTCCTTGCGCGTCCTCAACCAGGAAGTGCTGGCGCCCGGCGCTTCCTTCCAGGCCAGGACGTACCCAAAAGTCGATATCCTGAACCTGATTCTGGAAGGCGAAGCGGAGTATCGCGACAGCGACGGCAACCACGTGCAGGCCAAAGCCGGTGAAGCGCTGCTTATCGCCACCCAGCCTGGCGTGAGCTATAGCGAGCATAATCTGAGCAAAGAGCAGTCGTTAACGCGAATGCAGCTGTGGCTCGACGCTTGCCCGCAGCGGGAAAACCCGCTACAGCAGAAAACCGAAGTGGTGAGCGCACCGCTGCAGCTGCTGGCCTCGCCGGAGGGAGAGAACGGCAGTCTCCAGCTTCGCCAGCAGGCCTGGGTCTACCATATCGCACTGGAGAAAGGAGAGCAGATTAGCGTGCAGCTACATGGTCCACGGGCTTATCTACAGTCGATTCACGGCACCGTCCATGCCGTCGCGCAGGAACAACAAAAACAGGCTCTCACCTGTGGTGACGGCGCATTTATTCGTGACGAAGCTAACATTACCCTCGTCGCCGATACGCCGCTGCGCGCTTTGCTGATAGATTTACCGGTGTAACAACGGAAGGGATGGAGTCTGTCAATGAGTAAAAAGAAAAACAGAAAAAAGGCGTCCCCGACGCCATCAGCCCCGACGCAGCCGGAAACCGCCGGCGTCGTCAGCTTTGGTTATGATGAGATGCTGAGCGAACTGGAAGCCATTGTTGTCGAAGCGGAGATTCGTCTGCGGGATGAAGAAAGTCTCGCCTGAAAAGGCAATATCAATGATTCGATTTTCGTTTATAGCCTGAAGATAATATCGGCCCCGAAAGGGGCCGATGACATTATTCGCTCAGCGCGTCGGCAAGATCTTTTTTCACCTGGGTACGCTGCTCCGGCGTCAGGACCTGATTCACATCGAAATAATACTTCACGCGGTAATAACGCACCTGCTGATCGATCTTACTGAAGGCAGCCAGCTGATCCTTGACTGCCTTTTCATCCCATTTTCCGGAATCAATCACGTTAATCAGGGCGCCATCTTTAATGTCTTGCTGCGAAATCTGTTGAACATTATTTTCCAGTTGCTGATGCAGGCTTTTAATTTTCGCAACCTGATCGCTGGTGAGTTTTAAGTGCTGGACAATAGGGTCCTGCGCCGGCGCTGGCGCCGCCTGCACGTCCGCGGCTTGCGCAGACAGAGAGAAACCGGTAGTCAGAAGGGCTGCAAACGCAATACGGGTCATTAATTTCATTGTTTTATCCTGAAGTGAAAGTGTCTGAAATAGCGGTTTATTATTTTACAGTTGGTAGTGAATAAATGTAAAAAATAATACCTAAAGATTATTCACATCGTGCACCTGATCACAAACCATTCAATACATAAGAAATTCAAATGTTCTCACCAAATGAATTCATATGAAAAATACCACGTTTATATAAAATGACTTTAGCGCTTATCACGGAAATTAATTGACAGTAGCCACGGTTGCTTTATTTAATTAGCGAGAAAGATGTCATACATAAAAGCAGGGATATCATTTTTAAAATATATAAGGAGATAGTTATGTTATTACGCACTCGCGTATTACCGCTGGTTTTTGTCATCTCGCTGTTAAGCGGCTGCGGCCTGGCGTCTAAAGCCTTTTATTCCGCGGGAGACAAATTATTTCAACCGGGAGATGACGCCGTCGCTTCGATGCAGACGTATTCAGTCGCCCAGTTCCTGCAGCCGTTTACCCTCAACCCGGCGAAGGCCAGCAGCGATTATCTGGGCAAATGGGTCAAGGTGCGCGGCGTGATTGTCGACATTCGCCGAATGAGCGGTATCGCCGGCAGCTACTATTTTACCGTGACCATGCGAGACGAACAGAATAAAACGGATAAACGTCTGACCTTCAATTTTGGCTCACATAACAGCGCAGACGTTGAGGCGTTAAGCAATGGCAGCGTCGCCACGATCGTCGGCCAGGTTCATCAGGTGCAAAATTCCACGATCCCGACGCTACAGAATCCTAAGGTGGTTAAATAACGGTAACTGACCGATAAGCCGCGTTCTTTTGGTATAGCGTCGTGGACAGTCATTCATCCTGTTCCCGCTATCCGAATAGTCAAAACCCCGCCGGAGCAGGGTTTTAGCGTAAAAGGTGAAACTGACCGATAAGCCGCGTTCTTCTGGTATAGCGTCGTGGACAGTCATTCATCCTGCTTTCGGTATTCGAATAGCAAAAACCCCGCCGGAGCGGGGTTTTGACATAAAGAGGTGAAACTGACCGATAAGCCGCCTTCTTCTGGTATAGCGTCGTGGACAGTCATTCATCCTGCTTCCGGTATTCGAATAGCAAAAACCCCGCCGGAGCGGGGTTTTTGCATAAAGAGGTGAAACTGACCGATAAGCCGCCTTCTTCTGGTATAGCGTCGTGGACAGTCATTCATCCTGCTTCCGGTATTCGAATAGCAAAAACCCCGCCGGAGCGGGGTTTTTGCATAAAGAGGTGAAACTGACCGATAAGCCGCCTTCTTCTGGTATAGCGTCGTGGACAGTCATTCATCCTGCTTCCGGTATTCGAATAGCAAAAACCCCGCCGGAGCGGGGTTTTTGCATAAAGAGGTGAAACTGACCGATAAGCCGGGTTCTGTCGTGGACAGTCATTCATCTAGGCCAGCAATCGCTCACTGGCTCAAGCAGCCTACCCGGGTTCAGTACGGGCCGTACCTTATGAACCCCTATTTGGCCTTGCTCCGGGTGGAGTTTACCGTGCCGCGGACTGTTACCAGCCGCGCGGTGCGCTCTTACCGCACCCTTTCACCCTTACCTGATCCCGCTTACGCGGGCCATCGGCGGTTTGCTCTCTGTTGCACTGGTCGTGGGCTGTGACACCCCCCAGGCGTTACCTGGCACCTTGCCCTATGGAGCCCGGACTTTCCTCCCCTCCGCCCGTCTCCCCCCGAAGGAGGACGACGACGAAGCGGCGACTGTCTGGTCAGCTTCGGCGCGCAGTATAGAGGGTTTACCGCCCGTTGTCATCCTTCTGTCGTCATCCCAACCTGCAGGGTGGCGGCGATATTGCGCGACGCGCGGTAAATGTTATCAAACGCCCCGCGAAATGCCTCTTCCAGCGTCGAAACTGTGGTTAACACGCTGAAAACCGCATCGATGCCGTGATGATGAACCACGCCGACGTCGTGGGTCAGGCTGCCAGCAATACCGATCACCGGCTTACGGTATTTTTTCGCCACCCGGGCTATCCCCACCGGCACCTTACCGTGAATAGACTGGCTATCGATCCGCCCTTCTCCGGTGACCACCAGCGAGCAGTCATGGATCTGCTCTTCCAGCTTCAGCGCCTCGGTAACGATCTCAATCCCGCTACGCAGTTCCGCATTAAGAAAAGCCATCAGCGCCGCGCCCATGCCGCCGGCCGCCCCCGCCCCGGGGATCGGCTTAACGTCCACCTGCAGCGACGCCTTAATGACGTCGGCGAAGTGCGCCAGATTACGATCCAGCTCAACGATCATCGCCTCGGTCGCCCCTTTCTGCGGGCCAAAGATCCGCGACGCGCCGCGCTCGCCCACCAGCGGGTTAGTGACGTCGCAGGCCACGTGGATCATCCTGTCACGTAAGCGTGGATCGATGGCGGAAAGATCGATCCGGCTCAGACGGCTCAGGCTACCGCCGCCATGGCCGATCTCCTGCCCCTCGGCGTCGCAAAGACGGGCGCCTAGCGCCTGCATCATGCCCGCCCCACCATCATTGGTCGCACTGCCGCCGATACCGATAATGATCCGTTTCGCGCCATGTTCCAGCGCCTGTAATATCAGCTCGCCGGTACCGCGTGAAGTGGTGATGAGAGGGTTGCGTTTTTCGGGCGGAACGAGTCCCAGGCCGCTGGCCGCCGCCATCTCAATAAACGCAGTGACGCCATCGCCGGACATGCCCCAGCAGGCCTCCACTTTCTCGCCCAGCGGGCCAGTCACCCATGCGGAATGTTCCGTTCCCTGCGTCGCGGCAATCATCGCCTCCACCGTTCCCTCGCCGCCGTCGGCGACGGGCATGGAAACATACTGCGCGTCGGGGAAAATTTCACGGAATCCTTTTTCTATCGCCTGAGCTACCTCGGCGGCAGACAGGCTTTCTTTGTAAGAGTCTGGGGCAATGACGATTTTCATAAGTTTGTAGCCTGACAGTGCCGCGCAAGGCAAGAATAACAGGGCGCGTGGTGCGCCCTTCTTGTTAGCGAGTGACTTCCACTTTCGCCAGTTTTTCGTAGTAGCACGCCAGCGCGCTATGGTCCGCGGTGCCCAGACCGTCCGCACGCAGCGCCTGCATCATCTCCATTACCGCCGCCGTCAGCGGTAGCTGAGCGCCCACGCCATGGGACGTATCCAGGGCGTTCGCCAGATCTTTAATATGCAGGTCGATACGGAAGCCCGGCTTGAAATTACGATCCATCACCATCGGCGCTTTGGCATCCAGCACGGTACTGCCCGCCAGGCCGCCACGGATCGCCTGATATACCAGATCCGGATTGACGCCAGCTTTGGTCGCCAGAGTCAGCGCTTCAGACATCGCCGCGATGTTCAGGGCGACAATCACCTGGTTAGCCAGTTTGGTGACGTTACCCGCGCCGATGTCGCCGGTATGCACCACGGAGCCCGCCATCGCTTTCATCAGATCGTAGTATTTATCAAAGATCGCCTTATCGCCGCCGACCATCACCGACAGGGTGCCGTCGATGGCTTTTGGTTCGCCGCCGCTCACCGGCGCATCCAGCATATCAATACCCTTGGCTTTCAGCGCTTCGCTGATTTCCCGACTCGCCAGCGGCGCGATAGAGCTCATATCAATCACCACGGTGCCCGGCTTTGCGCCTTCGATAATGCCGTTTTCACCCAGCGCCACCTCTTTCACATGCGGAGAGTTTGGCAGCATGGTGATAATGACGTCGCACTGTTCGGCAATCGCCTTCGGCGTCGTCGCGGTCTCAGCACCCGCGGCGATCACGTCGGCAATCGCTTCCGGGTTACGGTCGGACACCACCAGCGAATAACCTGCTTTCAGCAAATTTTTGCTCATCGGTTTACCCATAATGCCAAGACCGATAAAACCCACTTTGATTGTCATAATGTTCTCTCTCTTCATCCTGGTGATTATTTTTTAAACGCATCAGCAAGTTTCTGCGTTGCTGAGCGGAAGACGCCCAGATCGCTGCCGACGGCGACGAAAGTCGCGCCCCATTCCAGATAGCGGCGCGCATCGGCTTCCACCGGCGCCAGAATGCCACTTGGCTTACCGTGTTTCTTCGCGCTGGCGAAGATATGCTGGATGGCGCGCTGCACCTCAGGATGGGCGGCATTGCCCAGATGACCTAAGGCCGCGGCCAGGTCGCTCGGGCCGACGAACAGGCCGTCGACGCCGTCGGTCGCGGCAATCGCCTCGACGTTGTCCACCCCGGTCTGGCTCTCAATCTGCACCAGAATGGAAATGTTCTTGTTGGACTGGGCGAAGTAGTCCGCCACGGTGCCAAACATATTGCCGCGGTGGGAAACGGAGACCCCGCGGATCCCTTCCGGCGGATAACGGGTCGACGCCACCGCCTGCGCCGCCTGTTCAGCCGTCTCGACAAACGGCACCAGGAAGTTATAGAAGCCGATGTCCAGCATGCGCTTGATGATGATCGGCTCATTGGTCGGCACACGGACTACCTGCGCGCTGGAGCTGCCCTTCAGCGCCATCAGCTGTGGGATAAGCGTGGTCACGTCGTTCGGCGCGTGTTCCGCATCCAGCACCAGCCAGTCGAAACCGGCCAGACCCAGCACCTCGGTGCTGATCGGGTTAGCCAGCGCGCACCAGCAGCCAATCTGCACCTGATGAGCCGCCAGCGCGGCCTTAAATTTGTTCGGGAAAATTGCGTTATCCATGATGTTTACCTTGCGTTAATCGTTGCTTACTTCTGCAATTCCAGGCGTTTAATCTCGCGAACCATAAATATAATCAGCAGAATAAAATAGCGAGTTGGTATTCCTTGTTTCTCATCCCATCCAGGATCATGAAGATATTCATCAAACACAGAACACCTTTTATTATTTTTTTAATCGGGTTCTTTATTTGTTAAATAGACGATATCAACGCTCTCTTATTGGCTATCGGCTACCTCAAAAACATGACACAGTATAATCAGCCTGCCATCGCCAGACACCATGCATAATCACAATATAAATGTCTTATCTGACGCTTTAGTTAGGCAAATGCCACAAGTCATGGGCGCTAATCCACAGTTCTCATGATTGCCTGTCGGTGCGTGAGCGTCGTCGCCGAGAGGGGTGACACAGATCACATTTTAAAGCCATTACTCCTGACATTCTTTATTTCATTATTCTTTTCTACAGCACCAGAATGACCATTTCATTCTTTTTTTAGCACCTGTTTGGAGATGACTGGACAATGGCTGACATTGCAATTCGACAACAATCGCCAACCGCGTTTTATATTAAAGTTGACCCGACAGATAACGTGGCGATTATTGTTAACGATCGGGGATTGACCGCCGGAACACGTTTCCCGGACGGCCTGACGCTCGTCGAACACATCCCACAGGGTCATAAAGTAGCCCTGGTGGATATCCCTGCCCGCGGTGAAATCATCCGCTACGGAGAAGTGATTGGCTTCGCCGTGCGCGACATCCCACAGGGAAGCTGGATTGACGAATCGCTGGTGGAACTGCCCACCGCCCCGCCGTTGAACACCCTGCCGCTGGCGACCAAAGTGCCTGAACCCCTACCGCCGCTGGAAGGCTATACCTTTGAAGGGTACCGCAATGCCGATGGCAGCGTGGGCACCAAGAACCTGCTGGGCATCACCACCAGCGTGCACTGTGTGGCGGGCGTGGTTGATTATGTGGTGAAAATCATTGAACGCGACCTGCTGCCGAAATACCCCAACGTCGACGGCGTGGCAGGCCTGAACCACCTCTACGGTTGCGGCGTGGCGATTAATGCGCCGGCGGC
The DNA here is from genome assembly GCF_033100215.1 of Klebsiella sp. w6. NCBI lineage: Bacteria > Pseudomonadati > Pseudomonadota > Gammaproteobacteria > Enterobacterales > Enterobacteriaceae > Klebsiella > Klebsiella sp. w6. The sequence continues at coordinate 583,739 of NZ_CP136907.1, read as the reverse complement.
GGTAGTGCCAATTCGCACTATCCACAATATCGCCCTCAACCCGAATTTCGGCGGTGAGGTGATGGTCATTGGCCTCGGCTGTGAAAAGCTGCAGCCGGAACGCCTGCTGCAGGGCACGGAAGACGTCAAAAGTATCCCGGTGGACAGCGCCAGCATCGTCAGCCTGCAGGATGAAAAGCATGTTGGTTTTAAATCGATGGTCGATGACATTCTGCAGGTGGCCGAGCGCCACCTGGCGAAACTGAACCAGCGCCAGCGGGAAACCTGTCCGGCTTCAGAGCTGGTGGTCGGCATGCAGTGCGGCGGCAGCGACGCCTTCTCCGGTGTGACCGCCAACCCGGCGGTGGGTTATGCATCCGACCTGCTGGTGCGCTGCGGCGCGACGGTGATGTTCTCGGAAGTGACCGAAGTCCGCGACGCCATCCATCTGTTAACCCCGCAGGCGATTAACGAAGAGGTCGGCAAACGCCTGCTGGAAGAGATGGCCTGGTACGATAACTATCTCGACATGGGCAAAACCGACCGCAGCGCCAACCCCTCCCCCGGCAACAAAAAAGGCGGCCTGGCCAACGTGGTGGAAAAAGCATTGGGTTCTATTGCTAAATCAGGGAAAAGCGCCATCGTCGAGGTGCTCTCTCCAGGCCAGCGTCCGACCAAACGCGGCCTGATTTATGCCGCTACCCCCGCCAGCGATTTTGTCTGCGGCACCCAGCAGGTTGCCTCTGGCATCACCGTGCAGGTGTTCACCACCGGCCGCGGCACGCCGTATGGCCTGATGGCGGTACCCGTAATAAAAATGGCGACCCGGACCGAGCTGGCCAACCGCTGGTATGACTTAATGGACATTAACGCCGGGACCATCGCCACTGGCGAAGAGACGATTGAGGATGTCGGACTGAAGCTGTTCGAATTTATTCTCGACGTCGCCAGCGGACGCAAGAAAACCTTCTCCGATCAATGGGGCCTGCACAACCAGCTGGCGGTGTTTAACCCGGCGCCGGTGACCTGATCGAGAGCGTGAGAATTTAACTACTTTTAGCCCGGATTTATCCGGGCTTTTTGGTTAGGGATGCTGTGCGGCAAGGAAAGCGATTCTGCCCTTTTCTTCCGACATTTCTTCCGACATTTCTTCCGACATATCGGATGACGTTCAAGCCGCCCTTCAATTTCTGAAGAGCGGCTTGCTGCTCCCAAAGTCAGTTTACAGGCTTACTCCCCCTGCTGCTCCAGGGCGTACTTATACAACGCATTTTTCTTCACGCCGTGGATCTCCGCGGCCAGCGCGGCGGCTTTCTTCAGCGGCAGCTCCGCTTGCAGCAGCGCCAGGGTACGCAGCGCGGCCGCCGGCAGCGCCTCTTCCTGGGCCTTGAAGCCTTCGACAATCAACACCATCTCGCCTTTGCGGCGGTTTTCGTCTTCCTTCACCCACGCCACCAGCTCGCCGATCGGCGCGCCGTGGATCGATTCCCAGGTTTTGGTCAGCTCGCGGGCCAGCACCACGTAGCGGGATTCTCCCAGTACCACGCAGATATCTTCCAGACTCTCCACCAAACGATGGGTCGACTCATAGAAGATAAGGGTGCGCGGCTCTTCTTCCAGCGCTTTCAGGGTATCGCGGCGGCCTTTCGATTTCGCCGGCAGGAAGCCTTCATAGCAGAAACGGTCGGAAGGCAGACCGGCGGCGCTCAGGGCGGCGATGGCCGCACAGGGACCCGGCAACGGCACCACGCGAATATTCGCTTCGCGGCAGGTGCGCACCAGATGATAGCCTGGGTCGTTAATCAGCGGCGTGCCGGCATCGGAGACCAGCGCGATGTTTTGCCCTTCTTTCAGTTTAGCGAGAAGTGTTTCCGCCTTCTGCTGCTCGTTATGGTCGTGAAGCGCAAATAAGCGGGCGTTAATCGCAAAATGTTGCAGCAGCAAACCGGTGTGGCGGGTATCTTCCGCAGCAATTAAATCAACAGCTTGCAACACTTCCAGTGCGCGCTGCGTGATATCAGACAGATTCCCTATCGGAGTGGGCACAATATAGAGCTGCCCCTGAGAATTATCCGCTGATTCGTGTTGTTTCATTGTCTCGTCCGTATTGCCGATTTAATATTGAGCATTGAGCCAAAAAAATATCACTGGACACTTATGGTACCGTCAACATTTCTTCGTTCTAAGCCCGCGCGCTGTCTGCCCGTATTGCTGGCGACGCTTCTTTTTGCTGGCTGCGGCACCCACACGCAGGATCAAAGCACGGCGTTTATGCAGGGTACATCGCAGGCCAACTCCAGTTTCTACCTACAGCAGATGCAGCAAAGCACGAATGATAGCAAGACCAACTGGCAATTACTCGCCATTCGTGCACTGCTGCAGGAAGGGAAGAAGCAGCAGGCCATCGACCTGTACAACCAGCTGCCGTCGAACCTGAACAGCACCCAGGCCCGTGAACAGTCGCTGCTGGCGGTGGAAGTGAAGCTGGCGCAAAACGACTATCATGGCGCTCGTACTCTGCTGGCAAAGCTCGACCCGACAAGCCTGGATCAACCCCAGCAGGCGCGCTACTGGCAGGCGCAAATCGATGCCAGCCAGGGCAAACCATCGCTGACCCTGCTGCGCGCCTTAATCGCCCAGCAGCCGCTGCTGAGCGACGCGAAACAGCGTCAGAAAAATATTGATGCGACGTGGCAAGCGCTCACCTCGATGCCCCAGGACCAGGCCAATGCGCTGGTGATCAACGCCGATGAAAATACCCTCCAGGGCTGGCTGGATCTGCAGCGGATGTGGTTTGACAACCGCAACGATCCGACGCTGCTGAAAGCAGGCGTTAAAGACTGGCAGACGCGCTATCCGCAAAATCCGGGCGCCAAAATGCTGCCAACGGCGCTGGTGAACATGCAAAACTATAAGCCCGCGTCCACCAACAAGATTGCGCTTTTTCTGCCGCTGAACGGTCAGGCGTCGATCTTCGGCCGCACTATCCAGCAGGGCTTTGAAGCCGCCAAAAATGGTGCGCCGTCGGTGACGGGTAGCGCGGTTCCCGCGCAGGTTGCCCAGGCGGCGAATGTCTCCGGTAATGATGATGTAGTGAGTCCGTCGCAGGCAGAAGTCAGCGATCTAACCGCCACCGGAAGCCGCGCTGAACCGGTGCAAGCCCCGGCACAAGACCAGGCGGCGCCTGCCGCGGAACCTACAGCCCAGGCGCCGGCAGCGTCCGCCACGCCGCAGACCACCGCTTCCCCGGTCACTCAGCCGGTCACCGCCCCGACCGCACAGCCTCAGCCCGCAGTCGCCAGCGCCGCCAATCCCTCTGCGGAACTGAAAATTTACGACACCACCAGCCAGCCCATCAGTCAGTTGCTTGCCCAGGCTCAGCAGGATGGCGCCACTTTAGTCATCGGGCCGCTGCTGAAAGAGAACGTAGATGATGTGATTAAGAGCAACACGCCGCTCAATGTACTGGCCCTCAACCAGCCGGAGAAAGTCGAAAGCCGCGCTAACCTCTGCTATTTCGCGCTTTCCCCGGAAGACGAAGCGCGTGACGCGGCCCGACATATCCACCAACAGGGCAAGCAGACGCCACTGCTGCTGGTTCCGCGCGGTGCGCTGGGCGATCGCGTGGTTAGCGCGTTTGCCGACGAATGGCTGAAGCTGGGCGGCGCCAGCGTCCTGCAGCAGCGTTTTGGATCCACGGCCGAGCTGCGCGCCGGCGTCAACGGCGGAGGGGGCATTGCGCTGACCGGCACCCCGGTCTCCACCCTGCCTTCGGCCCAGAACAGTTCCCTCGGCAGTGCGGATGAGATGCCGGTGAGCAGCGGCGGCAGCGTGGACGCCGCCTATATCCTCGCCACCCCGGAACAGATTGCCTATATCAAACCAATGATCGCCATGCGCAACGGCAGTCAAAACAATGTCACCCTGTACGCCAGCTCGCGCAGCGCCCAGGGCACCGCAGGGCCGGATTTCCGTCTGGAGATGGAAGGGCTGCAGTATAGTGAGATCCCGATGCTGGCCGGCAGCAACCCGGCGCTGATGCAGCAGGCGCTGTCCGCTGTACGTAATGACTACTCGCTGGCGCGCCTGTATGCCATGGGAGCTGACGCCTGGTCACTGGCGAACCACTTCACGCAAATGCGCCAAACGCCGGGCTTCGAGCTGAACGGCAATACCGGCGATCTGACGGCCACCCAGGACTGCGTGATTAACAGGAAACTGTCATGGCTCAAGTACCAGCAGGGAAAAATCGTTCCGGCCAGCTAAGCAAACAGACTGGCGATGCCTGGGAAAACCAGGCTCGCCGCTGGCTGGAAGGCCAGGGCCTGCGTTTTATCGCCGCCAATGCCCGCGAGCGTGGCGGCGAAATTGACCTCATCATGCGCGACGGCGCCGTCACCGTTTTTGTCGAGGTGCGCTACCGCCGTAGCGCCCGGTACGGTGACGCGGCGGCCAGCGTCACCCCGCAAAAACAACAACGACTGCTTAAAGCCGCCCGTTTGTGGCTCTGCCGACAGAATGGGAGCTTTGAGACTGTGGATTGCCGTTTCGATGTGGTAGCCTTCACCGGAAACGACATCCAATGGCTAAAAAACGCCTTTGGCGAATAGCGTAATACCAGAAGTAAGGGATCCCGTGCTCGACAGAATCAAAGCCTGCTTTACCGAAAGCATTCAAACCCAAATTGCCGCAGCGGAAGCACTCCCGGACGCCATCTCCCGGGCGGCGATGACGCTCGTGCAGTCCCTGCTCAACGGCAACAAAATCCTCTGTTGTGGTAATGGCACCTCCGCCGCCAACGCACAGCATTTTGCTGCCAGCATGATTAATCGTTTTGAAACGGAACGCCCTGGTTTACCCGCCATTGCACTTAATACCGATAATGTGGTCTTAACCGCCATCGCCAACGATCGCCTGCATGACGAGATCTACGCCAAGCAGGTGCGCGCTCTGGGACACGCCGGCGATGTGCTGCTGGCGATCTCTACGCGCGGTAACAGCCGGGATATCGTCAAAGCGGTGGAAGCCGCCGTGACTCGCGACATGACTATCGTCGCGTTAACCGGCTATGACGGCGGTGAGCTGGCTGGCCTCTTAGGTCAGCAGGATGTCGAAATCCGCATCCCCTCGCATCGCAGCGCGCGTATTCAGGAGATGCATATGCTAACCGTCAACTGTCTGTGCGATTTGATAGATAACACCCTTTTTCCACACCAGGACGATTAAGGAGAACACATGAAGGCTCTCTCGCCCCTCGCCATCCTGCTTTCTGCACTATTGCTGCAGGGCTGCGTTGCCGCCGCGGTAGTCGGAACGGCAGCTGTCGGCACTAAAGCCGCAACGGACCCGCGTACGGTGGGAACCCAGGTCGATGACAGCACCCTGGAACTGCGCGTCAATAGCGCCTTGTCGAAAGATGAACAGATTAAGAAACAGGCCCGCATCAACGTCACGGCTTATCAGGGCAAAGTCCTGCTGACCGGCCAGTCGCCGACGCCGGACCTCTCCGCCCGCGCCAAGCAAATCGCCATGGGCGTGGAAGGGACCACGGAAGTGTTTAATGAAGTGCGCCAGGGCCAGCCGATTGGTTTAGGGACCGCCTCGTCTGATACCTGGATTACCACCAAGGTGCGTTCGCAGCTGCTGAGCACCGATCAGGTCAAATCCTCGAACGTGAAGGTGACCACGGAAAACAGCGAAGTCTTCCTGATGGGGCTGGTGACCGAGCGCGAAGGCCGGGCTGCCGCGGATATTGCCAGCCGGGTGAGCGGCGTGTCCCGGGTGACTACCGCCTTTACCTACATCAAATAAACCTGCAGTCTCCCGGCTGGCGCTGCGCTTAGCCGGGCTACCGTCCCCTGTCCGTTGTGTGCCGGGTAAGGCGTAGCCGCCGCCCGGCAGCCAATCCGGCTATCCATACGTTTACGGCAAACTACACCAGCGCCAGCGCACCGACAATCGCCCCGCACAGCGCCACCAGTCCGCCCGTCAGCCACAGCGCTTTGGCGGGGAAGGCTTTGCGCAGCATAATCAGCGACGGCACGCTCACCGCCGGCAGAGTGATGAGCAGCGCCAGCGCGGGCGCTGTCCCCATGCCAGCCAGCATCATCGTCTGCACAATCGGAATTTCCGCCGCGGTAGGGATCACAAACAGGCAGCCGGCGATCGCCATCGCGATGACCCAGAACAACGTGTTATCCACCGCGCCATCGGCGTGCGGGAACAGCCAGACCCGCGCCGCTCCCAGCACCAGTACCGCGAGGATATAAACCGGGATCGTGTTCCAGAACAGGGTCCACAGCGCCCGCAGCCAGCGGCTAAAGAAGCTGTCTCTGGCCGCTTCAGACGGTGCAGCAGGCACCGCTACCGGCTGCGTCGCCGCCTCTTTCACCCATTTCTGCACCAGGGTCGCAACAATCAGCACCGTCGCCAGGCCAGCGACCAGGCGAACCAGCGCAAACTGCCAGCCCAGGACAAAGCCCATAAACACCAGTGTCGCCGGGTTGAGCAGCGGGTTACCCATCCAGAACGCCAGCGCCCCGCCCATCGACACCTGTTGTTTACGCATGCCGGCCGCGACCGGCGCGGCGCAGCAGGTGCACATCATGCCAGGCAGTGAAAAAATCGCCCCCAGCAGCGTGCCCTGAAAACGCGATTGTCCCAGGGTGCGCAGCAGCCAATCGCGCGGGATGAGCACCTGAATCAGAGACCCGAGCAGCACGCCGAGCACTGCCGCTTTCCAGACGGCGAGGAAGTAAACCATCGCATAGTCCCACGCGGCTTTCAGCGGATTGGCGTCGGCCTGGGCGAGAATGGATTTACCGATACTGTGGGTTTCCGCGGCGGTGAAGGCTTTCCCGTAATAGGGCTGCCATTTGACGAACCACAGGCCGACAATCACGACGAGAAAGAAAAGCGCGGGTTTCCACCATTGAAACGGTGACGCCGCCTGAGATGAAGACTGACCAGTCATAGCATTCCCCAGCAAGAAATGTGGATATGAATTGAAGCCGTGAATAGTACGCCGGATATTTGCGTTTGCAAAACGCTATTCAGCCTGCTGCGCGGCGCGCTCCCGCAGCTGGGATGACGTCAGAATTTGCACGCCTTCCTGGGAGGGCGACAGCGCCTCCGCCAGCAGGGCAATCGCCACGTCACGGGCCGGAATCGCTTTCCAGTTTCCTGGCAGCAGCCGGAACAGCGGTTCGAGGAAAGTCTCATTGGCCCGTTTTTTTTCCCGCTCGCCTGACAGCATCGACGGCCGGGCGATGGTCAGCCGCGGCCAGGCCTGTTCAATCAACGCCGCCTCCATTTCCCCCTTCACCCGATTGTAGAAAAACGGCGAGTGGGCATTGGCGCCCATCGCGCTAACCACCAGCATATGTTGCGCACCAAGTCGTTTGCCGGTCAGCGCGGTATCAACCACCAGCGTGTAGTCAGCATGGACAAAGGCCTCTTTGCTTCCCGCTTCCCGACGCGTCGTCCCCAGGCAACAGAAGACGATATCGACCGGGTCGACTACCTGCGCCAGGGCATCGGTCAGCTGGGGATCGTGGGGATTAAAGACACCTTCCGCCGGCGCCAGAGGGCGACGCGTCGGCGCGGCGATGGTGCTGATGCTCGGCTCATTCTGCAGCAGCCGGAGTAAGTGACCGCCAACTAACCCGGTCGCACCGGTTAATAATACCTGACTCATTGATTCTCCTTTACAGAATTCTCCGCCTTGCACTTTCGGGCTCATGTTCCAGGCTTAATACCTTACAAGGTAAGTATCCACCATCATCATGGAATTACCTCATTGACCATCCAGATAGCGGAGGAAGCATGAGTAAAAAGATAGCCGTGCTCATTACCGACGACTTTGAAGATTCTGAATTTACCTCTCCCGCCGACGCGTTCAAGCTCGCCGGGCATCAGGTCGTCACGATCGAAAAGCAGGCTGGCAAGACGGTGAAGGGTAAACAGGGAGAAGCGGAGGTGGCCATCGACAGAGCCATTGATGACGTCACACCGGGCGAATTTGATGCCTTGCTGCTGCCCGGGGGCTATTCCCCTGATCAGCTGCGCGGGGATGAACGCTTCGTCACCTTTACCCGCGATTTCGTCAACGGCGGGAAGCCGGTGTTTGCCATCTGCCATGGCCCACAGCTGCTGATCAGCGCCGATGTGATCCGCGGGCGTAAGCTCACGGCGGTGAAGCCTATCGTGGTGGATGTGAAAAACGCCGGGGGCGAGTTTTACGACCAGGAGGTGGTGGTCGATAACGAACAGCTGGTCACCAGCAGAACGCCGGACGATCTGCCGGCCTTCAATCGCGAAGCGCTACGCCTGCTCGGCGCCGGCATCACGCCGCCAGTGTAACTTTTTCCCGAAGCCCAGCGTGTTATCGGTAAACTTGATTTCGTCCGGACGAATCTCCCATACCGGCGCCGACAGCATGCGGGCCACTGGAAAGCGCTTGACGTAGCGCTGGCGCATCCGCGCCTCTTCGTCACCGCTCAGACGACGGATCTCGCCTTTGAACTGCACGCCGCGGATCAGGGCCACGGTTTTTGGCTGGCCATTAACCGTACCGGCCACTTTCGCCCGTTCGCCGGTCATCTGACCGTGGCGGGTGTGCTCATCGCTGAGCAGATAAAAGGCCACGGTATCCGGGTCATAGACGTAAAAGGCATTCGCACACCACAGCTCGTCGTCGCGGGAGACGCACCAGGTGACGACGTGCTGCTTACTCAGCCAGCGACCAATGGCAGCAAGGGTTTCCATCTTTCTTCTCCATTATGCTATGGTGCACACACCTTACCATAGTGACTTTGTGACCGTGTGCTGGTTTCTGTATCTCATTCGAACCGCGGACAATCGCCTTTATACCGGCATCACCACCGATGTGCCGCGCCGCTTTCGCCAGCATCAGGCGGGAAAAGGCGCGAAGGCGTTGCGCGGTAAAGGCGACCTGCTGCTGGCCTTTAGCCACGAGGTTGGTGAACACTCACTTGCGTTGCGACTGGAATACCGCGTTAAGCAGCTAACGAAGCGCGAAAAAGAGCGCCTCGTTGCCGGAGAGGATGCCTTCGATACCCTGCTGGCGAGGCTCAAAGGCGATTAAAATGGTCGCTGTATTCTACCTGGCCGTGGACGCCTTCGAGAGCGTCATCCGCCAGACGGTGAACCTGGAACGCCTCCGCGCTGTCCGGCCAGCGGCAGCGGAGATCGAAGCGCGCGGCCGGCTCAAAGCCGAAGCGACGGTATAAATCCGGGTCGCCCAGCGTCACCACCGCGGCATAGCCGAACTCATTCAGCGAATCCAGCCCTTCATAGACCAGTTGCCGGCCAATGCCCTGTCCACGATAGTGTTCATCCACCGCCAACGGCGCCAGACCGACCCACTGCAGCTCTTCACCTTCCACTGCAACCGGGCTGAAGGCAACGTAGCCGATCACCTGGCCTTCATCATCCGTTGCCACCACCCCCAGCGTGATCAGTCCATCTTCACGCAGATCGTGCACCAGCTGCGCTTCGGCATCGCGGCCGAAGGTACGACGCAGCAGCGCGTCGATTCCCGGTGCATCAATCCCAATCTCCACTCGAATCAGCATGCCTCACCTACCGATGTCTGTTCAGGTTTCTGCGGGCTCTTCAGTCCAGCTTCGACAAAATCCGCCAGTTGCAGCAACATCACGCGCAGCGCTTTTGGCATCTGCTCGAGCTCAATGGCGTCCATCAAATTTTTTACGTACAGCCCCAGCTCCGTATCGCCTTCAATCACCAGACGACGCTGGAAGAATAGCGTATCCGGATCCTGCTTGCGCGCGGCAATCATTAACAGATCGCTGGCGTCGGCGCTGAAGCTGACGTCGGCGTCGGCCTGCTGGCTGACCACCAGGCGACCATCGACTACCGAGGTATACCACAGCAGACCGATGTCACGCACATGAATACTTAACCAGCGCCCCTCGAGAAACGCCAGTTCTCCCTCTGCCAGCGCCTGACGGAACTGCCAGCTTAGCACCTGCTCCAGCACCTGGCGCTTGAGGGCAAAAGGCGCCAGCTTAACCGGCACGCTCAGTAAAGACGGGCCAAAGTGGACCAGCCGGGAACGCAGTTTATCCAACACAAGCTTTACTCCATGAATGCAATTGTTCCGCTATTGTGCCATATCACATAAACAACATAGCGGCGTAAATCAACAAAAACGCGATGACGGCCGCCAGTTATTGGCGCCACCAATACACTTTTAACTGCCTCAAATCAAAAATTGTCACCAGAAGGTTAACTAAAATCCCTGCTCGTTAACCATTCAGCGTCCCTGACGGGCCGCATTTTTCAGGAAAAATTATGGAGCTGCTCTGCCCAGCCGGTAACCTTCCGGCGCTTAAGGCGGCCATCGAAAACGGCGCCGATGCCGTCTATATCGGGCTGAAAGATGACACCAACGCCCGCCACTTTGCCGGCCTTAATTTCACCGAAAAGAAACTGCAGGAAGCCGTCAGCTTTGTGCATCAGCACCGTCGTAAGCTACATATTGCGATCAACACCTTCGCCCATCCCGACGGCTACGCCCGCTGGCAGCGCGCGGTGGACATGGCCGCCCAGCTGGGCGCCGATGCGCTGATCCTGGCCGATATCGCCATGCTGGAGTATGCCGCGGAGCGTTATCCACACATTGAGCGTCACGTTTCGGTGCAGGCTTCCGCCACCAATGAAGAGGCCATTCGCTTCTATCATCGCAACTTTGACGTGGCACGCGTCGTACTACCACGAGTGTTATCTATTCACCAGGTGAAGCAGTTGGCCCGTGCCACGCCGGTGCCGCTGGAAGTCTTCGCCTTCGGTAGCCTGTGCATCATGGCGGAAGGCCGCTGCTATCTCTCTTCCTACCTGACCGGCGAATCGCCGAATACCGTCGGCGCCTGTTCACCTGCCCGCTTCGTGCGTTGGCAGCAAACGCCGCAGGGGCTGGAATCTCGCCTTAATGAGGTGCTGATCGACCGCTATCAGGATGGCGAAAACGCAGGCTATCCGACGCTGTGCAAAGGCCGCTATCTGGTCGATGGCGAGCGCTATCACGCACTGGAAGAACCCACCAGCCTAAACACCCTGGAGCTGTTGCCGGAGCTGATGGCCGCCAATATCGCCTCGGTGAAAATCGAAGGCCGTCAGCGCAGCCCGGCGTACGTCACCCAGGTGGCGAAAGTCTGGCGCCAGGCGATCGACCGCTGCAAAGCCGATCCGCAGAATTTTGTGCCGCAATCCGCCTGGATGGAAACCCTTGGTTCGATGTCCGAAGGGACGCAAACCACCCTTGGCGCCTATCACCGTAAATGGCAGTGAGAAACATGAAATATTCATTAGGGCCGGTGCTGTACTACTGGCCAAAAGAGACGCTGGAAGATTTTTACCAGCAGGCGGCAAACAGCAGCGCCGACACCATTTATCTCGGCGAAGCCGTGTGCAGCAAACGCCGCGCCACCAAAGTTGGCGACTGGATCGAGATGGCAAAAGCGCTGGCCGGTAGCGGCAAACAGGTGGTGCTGTCTACCCTCGCGCTGGTGCAGGCCTCTTCCGAACTGGGCGAACTGAAGCGCTATGTCGCTAACGGCGAGTTCCTGATTGAGGCCAGCGACCTTGGCGTGGTGAACCTCTGCGCCGAACGCAAGCTGCCGTTCGTTGCCGGGCATGCGCTGAACTGCTATAACGCCGTCACTCTGCGCCTGCTGCTCAAACAAGGCATGATGCGTTGGTGCATGCCGGTAGAGCTTTCCCGCGACTGGCTGGCAAATTTACTGACCCAGTGCGAAGAGCTGGGTATTCGCAACCAGTTTGAAGTGGAAGTGCTGAGCTACGGCCATCTGCCGCTGGCCTATTCCGCGCGCTGCTTTACCGCCCGCTCGGAAGACCGGCCAAAGGACGAATGCGAAACCTGCTGCATCAAGTACCCGACCGGACGCAGCATGCTGTCGCAGGAGAACCAGCAGGTGTTCGTGCTCAACGGTATCCAGACGATGAGCGGCTACGTCTATAACCTTGGCAACGAGTTAACCTCGATGCACGGCCTGGTGGATATGGTGCGCCTGTCGCCGATGGGCAACGAAACCTTCGCTATGCTAGAGGCCTTCCGCGCCAACGAAAACGGTGCTGCGCCACTGGATCTTACCAGCAATAGTGATTGCAACGGCTACTGGAAACGGCTGCCCGGTCTGGTGCTGCAAGCCTGATAAACCGCTCACTTTGTTAACAACAGTGCTCAGATTTTAATGCATTATTAAAGATGCAGCTTTTCTGGCTGGCGCGTCCAGGATGCGCCAGGCTGGAAGAAGACCTTCAATCTGATGACGATGCTGTAGCAAAGTGAGCCTTTATGACTGACAAATCTGTTCCGTTCTCGGTGCTCGACCTGGCGCCGATCCCGCAAGGATCTTCTGCCAAAGAAGCCTTTACCCACTCTCTGGATCTCGCCAGGCTGGCCGAATCGCGCGGCTATCACCGCTACTGGCTGGCGGAGCACCATAATATGGTCGGCATTGCCAGCGCGGCGACCTCAGTGCTGATAGGCTATCTCGCCGCCAATACCACCACTCTGCATCTCGGTTCCGGCGGGGTGATGCTGCCCAACCACTCACCGCTGGTGATCGCCGAGCAGTTCGGCACCCTGAATACCCTTTATCCCGGGCGTATCGATCTCGGCCTTGGCCGCGCGCCAGGCAGCGATCAGCCGACCATGCGCGCCCTGCGCCGCCATATGAGCGGCGATGTCGATAACTTCCCGCGCGACGTGGCGGAACTGGTGGACTGGTTTGACGCCCGCGATCCGAACCCGCACGTGCGTCCGGTTCCCGGCTATGGCGAACGAATTCCGGTGTGGCTGCTGGGCTCAAGCCTGTACAGCGCCCAGCTGGCGGCGCAGCTCGGCCTGCCGTTTGCTTTCGCCTCGCATTTCGCGCCGGATATGCTGTTCCAGGCGCTGCATCTGTATCGCAGCAATTTCAAACCTTCGGCGCGGCTGGAAAAACCGTACGCGATGGTGTGTATCAATATTATCGCCGCCGACAGCAACCGCGATGCGGAGTTCCTCTTTACCTCTATGCAGCAGGCGTTCGTTAAGCTGCGGCGCGGCGAAACCGGACAGCTGCCGCCGCCGGTGGAAAATATGCATCAGCTGTGGTCAGCGTCCGAGCAGTATGGCGTGCAGCAGGCGTTAAGCATGTCGCTGGTCGGCGATAAAACGAAAGTCCGCCACGGCTTAGAGTCCATTCTGCGCGAAACCAAGGCGGATGAAATCATGGTCAACGGCCAGATCTTCGACCATCAGGCTCGCCTGCATTCGTTTGATTTGGCGATGCAGGTGAAAGAGGAGCTGTTGGGGTAACACAAACGTCAGCCCGGTGGATGTTATGCCACCGGGCATTAACCTTACTGATAAACCGGCAGCAGATTAAAGCTCGACAGGAAGTGCACCACCGCGTTGCCGAGACCAAAGAGCAGGATCAGCACAATCATCGCTTTTCCGCCCCACACGCGGAACTGTGGGCTGCCGAAGCGTTTACGCGAAGCGCGGGCCAGCAACGCCGGCACAATGGCCGCCCATACCGTCGCCGCCAGGCCGGCATAGCCGATGGCGTAAAGGAAACCATCTGGTTTCACCAGCCCACCGAGCATCGGCGGGATAAAGGTCAACAGCGCGGTTTTAAAGCGCCCCATCGCGCTATCGTCAAAGCCAAACAGATCCGCCAGATAGTCGAACAGACCCAGCGTCACGCCGAGGAACGAACTCGCGACGGCAAAGTTGGAGAACACTACCAGCAGCAGATCCAGGCCGCGGTTATTCAGTACGCCGCTCAGGGCCTGTACCAGTACATCAATGTTACCGCCCTTCTGCGCAATATCGATAAACTGCGGACGCGGGATATTGCCCATCGTCACCAGCAGCCAGACCACGTACAGACCCAGCGCCAGCAGCGTACCGTAAATCAGACAGCGGGTAATGGTGCGCGGATCCTTACCATAATATTTCATCAGGCTCGGCACGTTACCGTGATAGCCAAACGAGGCCAGGCAGAACGGCAGCGTCATCAGCAGGTAGGGCGCATAGGAGGCATTCTTTTCCGCGACGTTAAACAGCGTCGTCGGTTCGACGTGTCCCAGCAGGCTGCCGAAGGTCAGGAAGAAGGTGATGACCTTGGCGCCGAGCACGATAGCCGTCATGCGGCTCACCGCTTTGGTGCTCATCCAGACAATAAATGCCACCAGAAGCGCAAAGCCGAAGCCCGCCGCGCGCGCCGGTACGTTCAGCGACATTTCACTGAAGGTATGGTGCAGGATCGAACCACTCGCCGAAATATAGGCGTAGGTCAGGATATACAGCACAAAGGCGATCGACACGCCGTTCACCAGGTTCCAGCCCTTACCGAGCAGGTCTTTGGTGATGGTGTCGAAACTGGAGCCAATCCGGTAGTTGAGGTTGGCTTCCAGGATCATCAGTCCGGAGTGCAGCATGCAGAACCAGGTAAAAACCAGCGCCGCCAGCGACCAGAAGAACCACGCGCCGGACATCACCACCGGCAGCGAGAACATGCCCGCGCCAATAATCGTGCCGCCGATAATCACCACGCCGCCAAACAGGGACGGTCGGGTGGTCGTAGTGGTTAGTGTCGCCATTTACCGAAATCTCCAGTCAAAAAAACTTTCCCACAATGGGTGCGACGCACTGTACCAGTACACGAGTACAAAAGAAATAAAAAAAGCCCCAATCATGACGATCGGGGCTGTATTATTTACTTTACGCTAGCGTGTTGCGCTAATTACGCATCGCCACCGAAACGACGACGACCAGCGGAGTCATCACGGCGCGGCGCAGCTGCATCGTCACGACGCGGCGCACGGCCTTCACGACGTTCGCCGCTGAAACGACGACCATCACCACGACCGCCTTCACGACGTTCGCCACCGAAGCTACGGCCGCCTTCACGACGCTCACCGCCGAAACCACGGCCGCCTTCACGACGTTCACCGCCGCCACGACGTTCAGTGCGCGGCTGCGCATCGCCCATCAGCTGCATGTTCATCGGTTTGTTCAGGATGCGGGTGCGAGTAAAGTGCTGCAGTACTTCGCCCGGCATACCTTTCGGCAGTTCGATGGTGGAGTGAGAACCGAACAGCTTGATGTTACCGATGTAACGGCTGCTGATATCGCCTTCGTTAGCGATCGCGCCAACGATATGACGAACTTCAACGCCGTCATCACGGCCTACTTCAATGCGGTACAGTTCCATCTCGCCAACATCACGACGCTCACGCTTCGGACGATCTTCACGATCGCCACGCGGGCCGCGGTCATTACGGTCGCCACGACGCTCGAAACGGTCATCACGATCGCGGAACTCACGCTTAGGACGCATCGGCGCATCCGGCGGGACGATCAGAGAACGTTCGCCCTGGGCCATTTTCAGCAGCGCGGCGGCCAGCGTTTCCACGTCCAGCTCTTCGCCTTCCGCCGTCGGCTGGATTTTCGCCAGCAGCGCACGGTACTGGTCCAGATCGCTGCTTTCCAGCTGCTGCTGAACTTTAGCCGCGAATTTTTCCAGGCGACGTTTGCCCAGCAGTTCTGCGTTTGGCAGTTCTACTTCAGGGATCGTCAGTTTCATCGTACGTTCGATGTTACGCAGCAGGCGACGCTCGCGGTTCTCAACGAACAGCAGGGCGCGGCCAGCACGACCCGCACGACCGGTACGGCCGATACGGTGAACGTAAGACTCGGAATCCATCGGGATGTCATAGTTAACAACCAGGCTGATACGCTCAACGTCCAGACCACGGGCCGCAACGTCGGTAGCGATCAGAATGTCCAGACGACCGTCTTTCAGACGCTCCAGCGTCTGCTCACGCAGCGCCTGGTTCATATCGCCGTTCAGCGCGGCGCTGTTATAGCCGCTACGCTCCAGCGCTTCAGCCACTTCCAGGGTCGCGTTTTTGGTACGCACGAAGATAATCGCCGCATCAAAGTCTTCCGCTTCCAGGAAGCGCACCAGCGCTTCGTTTTTACGCATGCCGTAGGCCGTCCAGTAGCTCTGGCTGATGTCCGGGCGCGTGGTGACGCTGGACTGAATGCGCACTTCCTGCGGCTCTTTCATAAAGCGGCGGGTAATGCGACGAATCGCTTCCGGCATGGTGGCAGAGAACAGCGCGGTCTGATGACCTTCCGGGATCTGCGCCATAATGGTTTCTACGTCTTCGATAAAGCCCATGCGCAGCATTTCATCGGCTTCGTCCAGTACCAGACCGCTCAGTTTAGAGAGATCCAGCGTGCCGCGCTTGAGGTGGTCCAGCAGACGACCCGGGGTACCGACAACGATCTGCGGACCCTGACGCAGAGCGCGCAGCTGCACGTCATAACGCTGGCCGCCGTACAGGGCAACCACGTTTACGCCGCGCATATGTTTAGAGAATTCCGTCATTGCTTCAGCAACCTGTACCGCCAGTTCGCGGGTCGGCGCCAGCACCAGAATCTGTGGTGCTCTCAGCTCAGGATCAATGTTGTTCAGCAGCGGTAAAGAGAACGCTGCGGTTTTACCGCTACCGGTCTGGGCCATACCCAGAACATCGCGGCCGTCCAGCAGATGCGGAATGCACTCAGCCTGGATCGGAGATGGTTTTTCGTAACCCAGATCGTTAAGCGCTTCAAGGATGGGAGCCTTCAGGCCCAGATCTGCAAAAGTGGTTTCGAATTCAGCCATGTAGTACGTGTGCCTCAAAATTAATGGCGGCCAGTCTACATAACTCATCGTGAAAATTTACGGTAATTTTCATTGAAAAGTGTGAACCGGCTCAAAGTAGGTGTATTAACGAACAACAACGCCCTCACCCGCAAAGGTGATGGCAAGCAAAAAACTATGGGCTGATGTGTTCGTCAGCTATTGCTGGTCCGATTCTGCCAGGTCATCTTGCTCCTGGCCCAAGAGCGATAATTCCAACAATGCGTATCGGTGCTCAACGTAGTTATGTACGTTGTTAGCGACCGCCAGTTTGAACAGTGCCGTAGCGCTGTCCTTGTCCCCCAGACTTAGGTAGTACTTACCTAAATAGAAGTTGGTTTCACTGAGATGCTCAGCGAGCGAGGTGTTATCCGTTGCGTCTGCCTTCAGACGAGTCATCAGCTCTTTTTCGCTAATGTCGCCAAGGTAGAACTCGACAATGTTCCATCCCCATTGCTCTTTGTCCGACTTGTTTAAGCGCTCTCTGAGTGCTTCAAGCGCCCGCTTCTCGTCGAGTTTACGCTCGGCGATATAAAGCCACAGGCTACGGAAAGGATCATTGGGATCGTCTTGATAAAACGCCAGCAGATCATCTTGCGCTAACTTAGCCCGGCCGCCGTAATACAGGGCGATACCGCGGTTCAAGTGCGCGTAGTTGTAAGTTGGATCAAGCTCAAGTACAGAATCAAACGCTTCATAGGCAGCATCAAAATTGCCTGCCTGCGTTAAGTAAATGCCTAAGTAATTGAATACTTCAGGCATATCGGGTCGGATTGCCAGCGCTTGTGAAAAATCATTTCGCGCTAATGCCCTCAGACCGAGACTATCATACAACACTCCGCGCTCATATAAAAGCTGTGCGCGTTCGTCATCGGATAAAGCCCGACTGGCAAGAATTTGTTCCATGCGTGCCAGAATCACTTCTTGCTGTAAAGTCGGTTGCAATGGTACTGCGAGGACGGCGTCCTTACGCCAGGCGGTGCTACTGCATCCTGCCAGCGTGAGAGCTGTCGCCACGAAACACCAGCGCAAAAAAGGCTTCATTTCCCACTCCCGAAGACAACGATTGGATGAACGTCCTGTTCCCCGGCTGCAAACGAGGCGTCCTGCCCGTAAAACGCCCTCCGCAAAAGCGGAGGGCTAACGGCAACCTTACTCGCCCTGCTCGGCGACCGGAGCTTCCGGCGCTGCGGCAGACGGAGTCTGTTCAGTTGCTTCTTTGATGCTCAGACGAACACGGCCCTGGCGGTCAACTTCCAGAACCTTAACCGGCACTTCCTGACCCATCTGCAGGTAGTCAGTCACTTTCTCAACGCGCTTATCAGCGATCTGCGAGATGTGAACCAGACCTTCTTTACCGCCGCCGATGGCAACGAACGCGCCAAAGTCAACGATACGGGTCACTTTACCATTGTAGATGCGGCCAACTTCGATCTCAGCGGTGATCTCTTCGATACGACGGATAGCATGCTGTGCTTTATCGCCGTCGGTCGCTGCGATCTTCACGGTACCGTCATCTTCGATTTCGATGGTGGTGCCGGTTTCTTCGGTCAGGGCACGGATAACAGAACCGCCTTTACCGATAACGTCTTTGATCTTGTCCGGGTTGATCTTGATGGTGTGGATACGCGGTGCGAATTCAGAGATATCGCCGCGCGGCGCGTTAATCGCCTGCTCCATCACGCCCAGGATGTGCAGACGCGCACCTTTAGCCTGGTTCAGAGCAACCTGCATGATTTCTTTGGTGATACCTTCAATTTTGATATCCATCTGCAGCGCAGAGATACCGTCGCGGGAACCCGCAACTTTGAAGTCCATATCGCCAAGGTGGTCTTCGTCACCCAGGATGTCAGACAGAACGACGAAGTTGTCGCCTTCTTTCACCAGACCCATTGCGATACCCGCAACGGCGGCTTTCACCGGCACACCCGCATCCATCAGCGCCAGAGAGGCGCCACAGACGGAGGCCATGGAAGAAGAACCGTTGGATTCGGTGATTTCAGACACCACGCGAACGGTGTACGGGAATTCGTCTATAGTCGGCATCACGGCCAATACGCCGCGCTTAGCCAGACGACCGTGACCGATTTCACGACGCTTCGGAGAACCCACCATGCCAGTTTCGCCTACGGAGTACGGAGGGAAGTTGTAGTGGAACAGGAAGGAGTCGGTGCGCTCGCCCATCAGTTCGTCGATGTTCTGCGCGTCGCGTGCGGTACCCAGAGTCGCGGTAACCAGCGCCTGCGTTTCGCCACGGGTGAACAGTGCGGAACCATGAGTACGCGGCAGTACGCCGGTACGAACGTCCAGACCACGGATCATGTCTTTTTCGCGGCCATCGATACGCGGCTCGCCTGCCAGTACGCGGCTACGAACCACGTTTTTCTCGATGGCGTGCAGGATTTCACCCAGCTCGTTAGCGTCCAGGGTTTCATCTTCTGCTACCAGCGTGGCGATGGTTTCAGATTTGATCACGTCAACCTGAGCGTAACGCTCTTGTTTGTCGGTGATACGGTAAGCATCGCTCAGGCGGGATTCAGCCAGCGCAGCCACGCGCGCGTTCAGCGCTTCGTTGACGGCTTCCGGCTGCCAGTCCCAACGCGGTTTACCGGCTTCTTTCACCAGGTCGTTGATGTTCTGAATAACAATCTGCTGCTGCTCGTGGCCGAAGACCACCGCGCCCAGCATCTGGTCTTCGCTCAGCAGTTCAGCCTCGGATTCAACCATCAGCACGGCCGCTTCAGTACCGGCAACCACCAGATCCAGTTTGCTGGACTTCAGTTCTTCCTGGGTTGGGTTCAGTACGTACTGGTCGTTGATGTAACCCACGCGCGCGGCGCCGATTGGGCCATTGAACGGAATACCAGACAGGGACAGCGCAGCGGAAGCGCCGATCATCGCGACGATATCCGGGTTAACCTGCGGGTTAACGGAAACGACGGTGGCGATAACCTGAACTTCGTTAACGAAGCCTTCCGGGAACAGCGGGCGAACCGGGCGGTCAATCAGACGCGCGATCAGGGTTTCGCCTTCGCTTGGACGGCCTTCACGACGGAAGAAACCACCCGGGATTTTACCGGCAGCGTAAGTACGCTCCTGGTAGTTAACAGTCAGCGGGAAAAAGTCCTGGCCTGGCTTCGCTTTTTTCTGACCCACAACGGTCACGAATACCGCGGTGTCATCCATGCTAACCATCACAGCGGCCGTTGCCTGGCGCGCCATCATGCCGGTTTCCAGGGTTACGGTATGCTGGCCGTACTGGAATTTACGAACGATCGGATTAAGCAAAATTCTATCCTTTTTATCTATAAATCACGCCATATCAAAGATATAGCGTCTATTGACCCGATCCTCTGCATCCTCGCGACTAATGACAACCTTTACCCGCCCCTGCGGATGAAGCCTCTCATTAGCCGCGCGAACCTCTGCATGAAGATCATTACTAGCAACAATACATGAGTTTTGAATGAATTGCTGCCGCCCGGTCGAAAAAAGGGGCCGTCAGGCCCCTTTTTCTGAAACTCGCAGAATTAGCGACGCAGACCCAGACGCTCGATCAGCGCAGCGTAACGTGCAACATCTTTACGTTTCAGGTAGTCGAGCAGTTTACGACGCTGAGAAACCATGCGCAGCAGACCACGACGGCTGTGGTGATCTTTTTTGTGCTCTGCAAAGTGGCCCTGCAGGTGGTTGATCTGTGCAGTCAGCAGTGCAACCTGAACTTCGGTAGAACCGCTGTCGTTTTCGCCACGACCAAACTCAGAAACGATTTTTGCTTTAGCTTCAACGCTTAGAGACATTTTAGAACTCCAAAAATTAAAAGAAAGAAAGGGTGCCGATCTCTAATTCAGCGACCCCTGATGCAACGCCCGAAAATGTTAAAACACTTTAGCGGACGTTAAGCGGCGATATTCTACTCGTAGCAGGCTTTTATCGCAAGAAAAGCGCTTACGCCGGGTATTCCACCACCAGACGACGCGGCGCCACGCGGCCTTCATCGTCAATTTCGCCCATGCCGAGAAACTTGCCGGATTCGTTTTCCATCACCCGCACCAGCCCGTTAAGCGGCGCGCCTGACTGACGAACCGGGTTACCGTTTTTAAAGTAAACCGCGGAGGTCTCCGGAATCGCCACCAGCGGATAGTCCGACGCCGGGCTGTCCATCGGCATCAGCAGCGGATCAAGCAGCTGCGCGGCAGGAATATCCTGCGCTGCCGCCTGATCGACCAGCGCCTGCAGCTGCTCGAGGGTCACCATCCGCTCAACCGGGTATTTGCTCACCGCCAGGCGACGCAGGAAAATCACGTGCGCGCCGCAGCCGAGCTTTTCACCTAAATCATCGATAATCGTCCGGATGTAGGTGCCTTTCGAGCAGTGGATCTCCAGCTCCAGTTCATCGCCTTCATGGCGAATAAACAGCAGCTCATAGACCGTAATCGGCCGGGCTTCACGCGGGACCTCAATGCCCTGACGAGCATACTCGTACAGCTTCTTGCCCTGATACTTCAGCGCCGAGTACATCGACGGTACCTGCTGCGTCTCGCCGCGGAAACTATCCAGCGCCGCCGCCAGCTGCTCGTCGCTAAAGGTTAGCGGACGCTCTTCCACCACCTGACCGTCGGCATCGGAGGTATCCGTGCGCTGGCCCAGTTTGGCGATCACGCGATAACGCTTATCGGAGTCCAGCAGATACTGGGAAAACTTGGTCGCTTCGCCAAGACACACTGGCAGCATACCGGTCGCCAGCGGATCCAGCGCGCCGGTATGGCCAGCGCGGTTGGCGTTATAAATACGCTTTACTTTCTGCAGCACATCGTTGCTGGAAGCGCCCTGAGGCTTGTCCAGCAACAATACGCCGTGCACGTCGCGGCCGCGACGACGAGGACGACTCATCAGTCCTCCTTGCTGTCGTCCGGGTTCACACGACGTTCATCGTCGTGTTTCACCACGCTGGTGACCAGGTTGGACATACGCATCCCTTCCACCAGCGAGTTGTCGTAGAAGAAAGTCAGTTCCGGCACGATACGCAGACGCATCGCTTTACCCAGCAGGGAGCGGATAAAACCAGAAGCTTCCTGCAGCGCTTTGATGCCCGCTTTCACCGCGGCTTCATCTTTGTCGTTGAGGAAGGTGACATACACCTTGGCATAGGCCAGGTCACGGGACATTTCCACACCGGAAACGGTGGTCATCATACCCAGACGCGGATCTTTGATTTCACGTTGCAGGATGATGGCAATCTCTTTTTGCATCTCCTGGGCCACACGCTGCGGGCGACCAAATTCTTTCGCCATAATAAGTTCTCCAGAATAAAGACAAAAAAGGGGCCAAAAGCCCCTTTTTAAAATGATTGCCGGGTGGCGCTTCGCTTCCCCGGCTGCTTAGCCATCAAATGATTAATCGATGCTACGCTGGATTTCGATGATTTCGAACACTTCGATCATATCGCCAACGCGAACGTCGTTGTAGTTCTTCACACCGATACCACATTCCATGCCGTTACGGACTTCGTTAACGTCATCTTTGAAGCGGCGCAGGGATTCCAGCTCGCCTTCATAGATAACCACGTTGTCACGCAGGACGCGGATTGGGTTGTGACGTTTGATCGTCCCTTCGGTAACCATACAGCCCGCGATGGCGCCGAATTTCGGCGATTTGAACACATCACGCACTTCAGCCAGACCGATGATCTGCTGTTTCAGTTCCGGAGACAGCATGCCGCTCATCGCCGCTTTCACTTCGTCGATCAGGTTATAGATGACGGAGTAATAACGCAGATCCAGGCTTTCCGCTTCGATAACTTTACGCGCAGAGGCATCGGCACGAACGTTGAAGCCAACCAGAATCGCGTTGGATGCTGCTGCCAGGGTCGCGTCGGTTTCGGTGATACCACCTACGCCGGAACCGATGATCTTCACTTTCACTTCGTCGGTAGACAGTTTCAGTAAGGAATCGGAAATCGCTTCGACAGAACCCTGTACGTCCGCTTTCAGCACGATGTTCACTTCGTGAACTTCGCCTTCGGTCATGTTAGCGAACATGTTTTCCAGCTTAGATTTCTGCTGACGCGCGAGCTTAACTTCACGGAATTTGCCCTGACGATACAGTGCCACTTCACGCGCTTTTTTCTCGTCACGAACCACAGTCACTTCATCACCCGCAGCCGGCACACCGGACAGACCGAGGATTTCCACCGGAATGGACGGACCCGCTTCCAGCACTTCGCGACCCAGTTCGTCACGCATCGCACGCACGCGGCCATATTCAAAGCCACACAGGACAATATCGCCCTTATGCAGAGTACCTTCGCGAACCAGAACGGTAGCCACCGGGCCACGACCTTTATCGAGGAAGGACTCGATGACCGCGCCGCTCGCCATACCGTTACGTACAGCTTTCAGTTCAAGAACTTCAGCCTGCAGCAGAATCGCGTCCAGCAGGTCGTCGATGCCGGTACCGGCTTTCGCGGAAACGTGGACGAACTGGCTCTCGCCGCCCCACTCTTCCGGCAGGATGCCGTACTGGGACAGTTCATTCTTCACGCGATCCGGATCAGCTTCTGGCTTATCGATTTTGTTCACCGCAACCACCACCGGTACCTGCGCCGCTTTAGCGTGCTGGATAGCTTCGATGGTCTGCGGCATCACGCCGTCGTCTGCCGCCACCACCAGAACCACGATATCCGTCGCCTGCGCACCACGAGCACGCATGGAGGTAAACGCGGCGTGGCCCGGGGTGTCCAGGAAGGTGATCATGCCGTTGTCGGTTTCTACGTGGTAAGCACCGATGTGCTGGGTAATACCACCCGCTTCGCCGGAGGCAACCTTAGTAGAACGAATATAGTCCAGCAGCGAGGTTTTACCGTGGTCAACGTGACCCATGATGGTCACGACCGGTGCGCGCGGTTCAGCCGCAGCGCCGGTGTCACGGTCGCTCATTACCGCTTCTTCCAGTTCGTTTTCACGACGCAGGATAACTTTGTGGCCCATCTCTTCGGCAACCAGCTGCGCGGTTTCCTGGTCGATGACCTGGTTAATGGTCGCCATGGCGCCCAGTTTCATCATCGCTTTGATGACCTGAGAACCTTTCACCGCCATCTTGTTAGCCAGTTCACCAACGGTGATGGTTTCGCCGATGATAACGTCACGGTTAACGGCCTGCGCCGGCTTCTGGAAGCCCTGCTGCAGAGCGGAACCTTTACGGTGCTTACCGCCTTTACCACCGCGAACGGCCGCACGGGCTTCTTCACGATCAGCTTTAGATTCAGCGTGTTTGTTGCCTTTCTTCGCCGGACGCGCCGCTTTGCTGCTACGGCTACGGCCGCGACCGCCTTCAACTTCACGATCGTTATCATCTTCAGCCTGACGAGCATGCTGTGACGTAGTGACGTGATAGTCGCTGCTATCTTCCGGGCTGTCTGAGGTTTCAGACCAATTTTTTTCGTTTTCTTCTGCCATACGGCGTGCTTCTTCCGCTACACGGCGCGCTTCTTCTTCAAGTTTGCGGCGTGCTTCTTCTTCCGATTTGCGCTTCAGTTCCGCGGCTTCGTTCTCACGGCGGATCTTTTCAGCCTGGGCGGTTTTGGTCATTTCGTCGGTATGTTGATTGCTCACTTTGTCTTTTTCCGCAGCTTCACGTTTAGCTTTATCAGCGACTTCACGTTTAGCTTGTTCTGCGGCCTCACGTTCAGCTTTTAATTGCGCCTCGCGTTTCGCTGCTTCTTCAGCTTCACGACGGGCCTGCTCTTCCGCTTCACGCTGCGCCTGCTCTTCCGCGGCCAGACGTTCAGCCTCTTGCGGATCGCGTTTCACAAAGGTGCGTTTCTTGCGGACTTCGATTTGTACCGATTTACTCTTTCCACCGGTACCTGGAATATTCAACGTGCTGCGGGTTTTACGCTGCAACGTCAGCTTGTCGGGCGCCGAGCCGTGTTCACGGTTCAGGTGCGTCAACAAAGTTTGTTTCTCTTGCGCGGTCACAGAATCATCAGCCGATTTGCGGATGCCTGCGTCAGCAAATTGCTGTATCAGGCGATCCACAGAGGTCTGAATCTCTGAGGCCAGCGCTTTAATAGTCACATCTGTCATGCTGTTCCTTCCTGCTACAGTTTATTACGCTTCGTCGCCGAACCAACAAATGTTGCGAGCGGCCATGATGAGCTCGCCAGCTTTCTCGTCGGTCATCCCTTCGATATCAGCCAGGTCATCAACGCCCTGCTCGGCGAGATCTTCCAGCGTACAAACACCACGGGCAGCCAGTTTGAATGCCAGGGCACGATCCAGACCTTCCAGATTCAACAAATCATCGGCAGGTTTGTTATCTCCCAGGCTTTCTTCCTGAGCCAGCGCCAGCGTAGTCAGTGCGTTTTTCGCACGCTCACGAAGTGCTTCAACGGTGGCTTCATCCAGACCGTCGATTTCCAGCAGTTCTTTCATCGGCACATAGGCCAGCTCTTCCAGCGAGGAGAAGCCTTCTTCAACCAGCACTGTCGCGAAATCTTCATCAATATCGAGATATTTGGTGAAGGTATCGATAGCGGCATGCGCTTCCGCCTGGTGCTTAGCCTGCAGGTCGTCAACGGTCATCACGTTGAGTTCCCAGCCGCTGAGCTGCGAAGCCAGACGAACGTTCTGACCGTTACGGCCAATCGCCTGCGCCAGGTTGCCCGCTTCTACCGCGATATCCATGGTGTGTTTATCTTCATCCACCACGATAGACGCGACGTCTGCCGGCGCCATGGCGTTGATCACGAACTGCGCCGGGTTATCATCCCACAGGACGATATCGATGCGTTCGCCGCCCAGCTCAGTAGAGACGGCCTGCACGCGCGCACCGCGCATACCGACGCAAGCGCCAACCGGGTCGATGCGCTTGTCGTTGGTTTTCACCGCGATTTTGGCACGAGAGCCCGGATCGCGAGCCGCCGCTTTGATCTCCAGCACTTCTTCACCGATTTCCGGCACTTCAATGCGGAACAATTCGATCAGCATCTCAGGTTTGGAACGGGTCACGAACAGCTGGGCGCCACGCGCTTCCGGACGGACAGCGTACAGTACGCCGCGGATGCGGTCGCCCGGACGGAAGTTTTCACGCGGCAGCATATCTTCACGCAGGATCACGGCTTCAGCGTTGTTGCCCAGATCCAGGGTGATGTTGTCGCGGTTCACTTTTTTCACCACGCCGGTGATGATCTCACCTTCGTGCTCGCGGAACTGATCGACCACCATCGCGCGCTCGGCTTCGCGGACTTTCTGCACGATAACCTGTTTAGCGGTCTGCGTGGTGATACGGTCGAAGGTAACAGATTCAATCTGATCTTCGACATAGTCGCCGACGTTCATGCTTTCATCTTCGTAACGCGCTGCTTCCAGCGTGATCTCGCGCGTCGGCTGAGTCACCTCTTCAACAACCAGCCAGCGACGGAAGGTGTCGAAATCGCCGCTCTTACGGTCGATTTCTACGCGAACGTCGATCTCTTGTTCGTATTTTTTCTTGGTGGCCGTTGCCAGCGCGCTTTCCAGCGCTTCGAAAATTTTCTCGCGCGGCAGCGCTTTTTCGTTGGAAACGGCTTCAACAACAGCCAAAATTTCTTTGTTCATCGGGGCCTTTCACCTCAATCCAGACTGTTAAAAGTGGGGAACCAGGTTCGCCTTCTGGATGTTACTCAGCGCGAACACTTCATCTTTGCCTTCGACGGTTACCGTGATCATTTCACCGTCTACCGCTTTGATAATGCCCTGCCATTTGCGACGGTTCTGAACCGCCATGCGCAGCACCAGCGCAACTTCTTCGCCAGTGAAACGTTGGTAGTGTTCGGCGGTGAACATCGGACGGTCGAGACCAGGCGAAGAGACTTCCAGGTTGTAAGCGACAGTGATCGGGTCTTCAACATCCATGACGGCGCTTACCTGGTGGCTCACATCAGCACAATCATCAACGTTGATGCCATCTTCACTATCAATATAGATGCGCAGTGTGGATGTGCGACCGCGAATAAATTCGATGCCGACCAGCTCAAAGCCAAGCGCTTCAACCGGCGCTGTGAGCATCTCTGTCAATTTTTGCTCTAATGTGGACAAACCCACCCCCAAGACATAAAAAAAGGGCGTATAGCCCAGTTATTCTGAAGTCAGATAACAAAAAACCCCGATAAATCGGGGCTTTAGATAACTGAACCCTGAGATCGCCATGGCGATCTGGAACACCTTCCGCAAGAATTCTTTCAAATTCGGCTACGAAGGACACTTAGTCCTCACAGTATATTTGAAAAAGTACTTAATGGGAAAGTGGTTGCGGGGGCCGGATTTGAACCGACGACCTTCGGGTTATGAGCCCGACGAGCTACCAGGCTGCTCCACCCCGCGCCTGAAACGTGGCGTATTTTACTCTTATTGAGCAAAAGACGCAAATACTGCTGGGATTTGGTACCGAAGACGGGACATAAAATCGGGGTGAATTGTATCGGCAATTAGTATATTTTGTCAACATGCTTTTTATCGCCCCCGATTGCCGTTTGTGCTGGTATTTCAGGCTTTTTTAGCAAAAAGATGATGAAGCCCTTCCTGTCGCCAGTAAAAGATGGTTAAATGAATACTCACAATTAATGCATAAAAATGCAGTTAAGGTTGTTGAGTCGAACTCACCACAGTCTATCGAGCAGGGTTTTATTTTATGACGACGATTCTCAAGCATCTCCCGGTTGGTCAACGTATTGGTATCGCTTTCTCTGGTGGACTGGATACCAGCGCCGCGCTGTTATGGATGCGCAAAAAAGGCGCCGTGCCTTATGCATATACCGCTAACCTAGGTCAACCGGACGAAGACGACTACGATGCTATTCCGCGCCGCGCGAAAGAGTATGGCGCTGAAGGTGCCCGTCTGATCGACTGCCGCAAACAGCTGGTCGCAGAAGGGATCGCGGCGATTCAGTGTGGCGCTTTCCATAACACCACCGGTGGGTTGACCTACTTCAACACCACGCCGCTGGGCCGCGCGGTCACCGGCACCATGCTGGTGGCGGCAATGAAAGAAGATGGCGTCAACATCTGGGGCGATGGCAGCACCTATAAAGGCAACGATATCGAACGTTTCTATCGTTACGGCCTGCTGACCAATGCTGAACTGCAGATTTACAAGCCGTGGCTGGACAGTGATTTCATCGATGAGCTCGGCGGCCGGCACGAAATGTCCGAATTTATGATCGCCTGCGGCTTTGACTACAAGATGTCGGTTGAAAAAGCCTATTCCACTGACTCCAACATGCTCGGCGCGACGCACGAAGCGAAAGACCTCGAATTCCTCAATTCCAGCGTGAAAATCGTCAACCCGATTATGGGCGTGAAGTTCTGGGACGAAAACGTGAAGATCCCAGCGGAAGAGGTAACCGTACGCTTTGAGCAAGGCCATCCGGTGGCGCTGAATGGCAAAACCTTCGCTGACGACGTCGAGATGATGCTGGAAGCCAACCGCATCGGCGGCCGCCACGGTCTGGGGATGAGCGATCAGATTGAAAACCGCATTATCGAAGCGAAAAGCCGCGGTATTTATGAAGCCCCCGGGATGGCGCTGCTGCATATCGCCTACGAGCGTCTGCTGACCGGTATCCATAACGAAGACACAATCGAGCAATACCATGCCCACGGTCGTCAGCTGGGCCGCCTGCTGTATCAGGGACGCTGGTTCGATTCCCAGGCGCTGATGCTGCGTGATTCTCTGCAGCGCTGGGTCGCGAGCCAGATCACCGGCGAAGTTACCCTTGAGTTGCGTCGCGGTAACGACTACTCGATCCTCAATACCGTTTCAGACAACCTGACCTATAAAGCAGAGCGTCTGACCATGGAAAAAGGCGATTCCATGTTTACCGCCGAAGACCGTATCGGTCAGCTGACCATGCGTAATCTGGATATCACCGATACCCGCGAGAAGCTGTTCGGCTATGCCCAGTCTGGCCTGCTGAGCGCCTCCTCGGCAACCGGTTTACCGCAGGTTGAGAATCTGGAAAACAAAGGCAAATAATCGCCTGACGATGTTTGCTCCCCGCCGGCGGCCCTCCGCCGGCTTTTTATTTTTTGTTCCCTGTCAGCGCCAGAAAAATTGAAAAGAGGCATTTTTTCCTTATCGCCCGGTCAGCAAAATTGTTGACTATAATAGCCTCAATTGATTAATTCATATCTGGTGATAAACATCATGAATATTAAACCGCCGATCAGGCCGCAAAAGGCCATTGACCGACTGATCGATGTGCTTGAGCCACACGCGACGCCCGTTAACGCGATCGCCAGAAAAAGACTCACCTGGGAATATAAAGGCAAAACCCAGCTCTTTATTTTTAAAAAAGGCGAGCTATCGATTATTCGGAATTCCGACAAGCTATTGATGGTGACCGTCTATGAGCCCCACCTTTTCGGCGTGGCGGAAATGCTACAGCCCAGCCGCAGCCATAGCCTGCGAGCGGAAGTCTCTTCCGAACTGCTACGCATCGACTATGACCTGGCTTCCGCGCTCTTTCGTCAGCATAACCTGTGGGAGGAGGTGACCAGCCTGCTGGCCTATCATACTTCTTACCTGGTATATCGTGACGATCTGGTCCTGCAACAGCGAACCTATTCAGTGATCCGTAACCATCTGCTGGAAATGATGCTATTAACCGCAGAGACCCGACTGCGCGTGTCTATTCTTGAATATATTCAGGACAGGACCCACCTGTCGCGCAGCAGTATTCTCAATGTCTTGTCAGCATTAAAGAAAGGTGGTTATATTGCTTTCGCCCGCGGCGGTTATTTGCAAAGCATCACCTCACTTCCTGAAAAATTTTGACCGCGTCAGTCACCTTTATTTGTTGTTACTCGCCTCAATGTTGAAAATGTTTAAATTTAAATTAATAAACGCTAACGGTAAAAAAAGAAAAATTTTATGCTGAGCACCTGAATTTACCGGCGGACAACATGTCCCTGGGCTCGACCAGCAGGCAACCACTCACGGCGTTAACCGCCGGGCCTGCACCGGCTCAGGATATGCCCCGGAAATCGGCCAGGCGTGAGCAGCGGTAGCGGGAGTTGACCCCCTCGCCTGCCGTCTGCAGCGACCATAACGATGAGATCCAAGAACCCGTTAATTTTGCCCGAACGCCCGTATCGGGCTTTTTTTTATCTGAAGGAATTCAACAATGAAGTCGATTGCTCCAAAATTGTTTGCCGTGATGATCGCCCTGGGGGCCGGCAGCGCCGTCTGCGCATCCGTTAACCTGCATGGTGAAGCCGGTGCCGAGTTCACCAATCTGTCCGCCAGCTTTGGCGCCGGGGAACCGGGTATGACGTTCAATACCCAGTGGGCTCACAGCGACAATGACGGGGACAGCGTAGGGCTGGGAATGGGCTACAACTTTAACCTTGGACCTTTTCTGATGACGCTGGGCGGTAAAGGCGTCTATCTGAATCCCAAAGATGGTGATGAAGGCTATGCCATCGCCGCTGGCGGCGGCGCAGAGCTGCCCCTCGGCCAGTACTTCACGCTCTTCGGTGAGGGGTATTACTCGCCGGACTCAATGTCCAGCGGCGTCGATGATTATGTGGAGGCCAATGCCGGATTACGTATTAACGTACTCCCGTCTCTGAATATCGAAGCAGGCTATCGTTATATCGATATGGCGGGGAAAGATGGCAATCGTGACAACACCCTTGCCGACGGGGCCTATGCCGGGGTTAACTTCCGCTTTTAATCCTTACACAGGGATTGCTGTCCGGCAGTCCCTGTCTTCTCTCAGCTGGCCAACGGCACGCTTTTCAGCACGCGGTTGATCTCCTGCAGACCGGCAACATTATTCTCTTTACGGTAAACATCATTCATGGACGCCATCTGCTCCAGACGGGTCAGGGCGCCATACACCTGGTACGCCTCACTATGTCTGTCAAACACATCGCGGCGCTCCACATCCTGCAAATAATGATTTTTCAACGAATGGTTAAGGCGACCAATCAGTGCCGTATTATCCTGGAAATAGCGCGTCACCGCCTGGGCATTATTCGCTGTCGCCCCAGGCTCACTGTGCGATACCGGTACCGTTAGCGCATTAATCGTCTCCACCGTTTGGGAGGGTGATGTTGAACTGCACCCTGCTAAACCGAGCACACCGGCGACGATAAGCAACCCGATCTTGTTCATTATGTCACTTCACCTCTGTTAATTTGACGAGGCGACTTTAACGACAGTAAAAGAAGGGAACCAGCAAAGAGATGTTTATAATTAAATGGCCGGAGGGGACAAAAACAAAAAAAGACGCTTTTCAGCGTCTTTTTTCTGGAATATTGGTACCGAGGATGGGACTCGAACCCACAAGCCCGTTAGGGCACTACCACCTCAAGGTAGCGTGTCTACCAATTCCACCACCTCGGTACAGAATACTTAGTGCGGGATGTCGCTGGTCGGCTGAGCCGGCGCAGTTGGCTGAGTTTGCTCCGTTTTCGGTGCGCTCAGGTTATCCCACTCACTTCCTTTACTGGTCTTGTTGCTGTTGATATTACCCAGCGCCAGACTGATGATGAAGAACAGCGCAGCCAGGATGCCGGTCATACGGGTCATGAAGTTGCCAGAACCGCTGGACCCAAACAGTGTGCCGGAAGCACCTGCACCGAAGGAGGCTCCCATATCAGCGCCTTTACCTTGCTGCAGCATAACCAGACCAACAAGGCCAATCGCTACAATAAGGAAAACAACCAAAAGAGCTTCGTACATAATCAACCTGTTCCTTGCGGATTTGCCGCATACCAAGTGCTTCGACCAATAAAGCGGGACGTTTTAACGTTTCCCACTGAAGCGGGTGTGAATACTAACCAAAGCGAATGACCTTCGCAAGGGCAATTTCGACACATTGTATCAACTGCAGAAAAAAACAGCAAAAAGCCGGTTTTCTATCATAAAAAAGGCGGCAAGCGCCGCCTTTTTAACCACTTAGCCGGCAAGCTTAGACGCTTTTTACCGCTTCGGCG
This sequence comes from Klebsiella sp. w6, assembly GCF_033100215.1. NCBI lineage: Bacteria > Pseudomonadati > Pseudomonadota > Gammaproteobacteria > Enterobacterales > Enterobacteriaceae > Klebsiella > Klebsiella sp. w6. The sequence continues at coordinate 552,028 of NZ_CP136907.1, read as the reverse complement.
ATGCGATGCGCAAACTCGTGCACCTGATCTTCATGCTCGCCTTCCACCATGACGCGGATCAGCGGCTCCGTTCCGGATTTACGCAGCAGGACACGGCCGCGTTTCCCTAACGCTGCTTCCACTTCTGCGGTCACCGCTTTGACATGCTCGTTCTCCAGTGGGTTACCGCTGCCTTCGGTAAAACGCACATTCACCAGTAGCTGAGGGAACATCTTCATGCCACTGCAAAGGTCATGCAGACTCATATGGTTACGTACCATCGCCGCGACCACCTGCAGACTGGCGACGATGCCATCGCCGGTGGTGGTTTTATCCAGCAGGATCACGTGGCCTGAGTTTTCCGCACCAATGCGCCAGCCTTTTTCCTGCAGCATCTCCAGCACATAACGGTCACCGACCTTCGCGCGGGCAAACGGGATGCCTAACTGCTTGAGCGCCAGCTCCAGTCCCATATTACTCATCAGCGTGCCCACGGCGCCGCCGCGCAGCTGCCCCTGACGCAGCCCTTCCCGGGCGATGATGTAGAGGATCTGGTCGCCATCGACTTTATTGCCTTCATGGTCAACCATGATCACCCGATCGCCATCGCCGTCGTAGGCAATACCCAGATCGGCTTTCTCCGCCAGCACGCGCGCCTGCAGCGCACGCACGTCGGTGGCGCCGACCTCTTCGTTGATGTTGAGGCCATCAGGCTCGCAGCCCATCGCGATAACCTGGGCGCCCAGCTCGCGGAAGACATTGGGGGCAATGTGATAGGTCGCACCGTGCGCGCAATCCACCACCACTTTCAGCGTGCCGAGGCTCAGTTCGTTGGGAAAGGTGCCTTTACAAAATTCAATGTAGCGCCCGGCGGCATCAACGATACGGCTGGCTTTGCCCAGCTCTGCCGAATCCACGCAGGTGAGTTCTTTCTCCATTTCGGCTTCAATCGCCTCTTCCACATCATCCGGCAGCTTGGTGCCCTCAATGGAGAAGAATTTAATACCGTTGTCGTAGAAAGGGTTATGCGAAGCTGAAATAACGATCCCCGCCTCGGCGCGGAAGGCGCGCGTCAGGTAGGCGATGGCCGGTGTCGGCATTGGCCCGGTGAACGACGCAGAGAGCCCCGCGGCCGCCAGCCCAGCTTCCAGCGCGGACTCCAGCATATAGCCCGAAATACGGGTATCCTTGCCGATGATAATTTTACGCGAGCCGTGGCGCGCTAACACTTTCCCCGCCGCCCAGCCCAGCTTAAGCACAAATTCCGGAGTGATCGGCGCATCGCCGACGCGGCCACGAATACCATCGGTGCCAAAATACTTGCGGTTACTCATAACGTTTTTTTCCCTTAGCGGCGAGGGTGGCTTCCACCACGCGCAGCGCTTCTACCGTTTCTTTGACATCATGGACGCGGATTATCTGCGCGCCCTGCATTGCTGCAATGACGGCACACGCCAGGCTGCCGTTCAGCCGTTCCGACGGCCCGACGTTCAGCAACTGACCTACCATCGACTTACGCGACATACCGACCAGCAGAGGCAGCCCAAAGTGGTGAAATTCACCCAGCCTGGCCAGCAGTTGATAATTATGGGAGAGATTTTTACCGAAACCGAATCCCGGGTCGAGCAGCAATTTTTCTTTTGCGATCCCCGCCTGCTCGCAGCGCACAATATGTTCTGCAAAAAAGCGCTCGACATCGGAGAAGACATCCTCATATTTCGGCGCCTCCTGCATGGTTTTCGGCTGACCCTGCATATGCATCAGACACACCGGCAGCCCGGTTTCCGCAGCGGCCTGCAGCGCGCCAGGTTCGGTCAGCGAACGAATATCGTTAATGATATGCGCCCCGGCCCGGGCCGATTCGCGGATAACCTCCGGTTTGGACGTATCCACCGAGATCCACACTTCAAAGCGCTGAGCGATCGCTTCGACAACCGGGATCACCCGCGCGAGTTCCTCTTCTACGCTCACCTCAGCCGCCCCTGGCCGCGTGGATTCACCGCCGATATCAATGATGGTCGCCCCGGCGTTAATCATCAGATTGGCATGCTTCACCGCCTCAACCAGCGAGTTGTGAGCGCCGCCATCGGAGAAAGAGTCGGGCGTCACATTAACAATGCCCATCACATGCGGATGAGAGAGATCGAGGGTTGAGCCCTGGGCTACAAGTTTCATCACAAAATCCCTGAGACTGAAGAGGTTAAAAAAAGAAAAACCCCGGAGCGGGCGCCCCGGGGTTTTTAAGGTTAAAACAAGACATCAACAGCGGTAGCTTACTTGTCGCCCAGCTGCTCTGACATGGTGTTGCCCGGGTTCGGCGTACGCGGTTCATCAACCGGACGCGGCGCACGAGGCGTGCCATTGTTGTCAGAGTTATTCGAAGAACCCGGTTCTTCCCAACCCGCCGGCGGACGAACATCGCGACGAGCCATCAGGTCGTCAATCTGCGGCGCATCGATAGTCTCATATTTCATGAGCGCATCTTTCATCGCGTGCAGGATATCCATGTTGTCGTTCAGCAGCTGGCGAGCACGACCGTAGTTACGCTCGATCAGCGATTTCACTTCCTGGTCGATGATACGCGCGGTTTCATCGGACATATGCTTCGCTTTCGCTACGCTACGGCCGAGGAAGACTTCGCCTTCTTCTTCCGCATACAGCAGCGGACCGAGTTTGTCGGAGAAGCCCCACTGGGTCACCATGTTACGCGCCAGGTTCGTCGCCACTTTAATGTCGTTGGACGCGCCGGTAGAAACATGTTCCGGACCGTAGATAATCTCTTCCGCCAGACGACCGCCGTACAGGGTGGAGATCTGACTTTCCAGTTTCTGACGACTGGCGCTGATCGCATCGCCTTCCGGCAGGAAGAAGGTCACACCCAGCGCACGACCGCGCGGGATAATCGTCACTTTATGGACCGGATCGTGTTCCGGAACCAGACGGCCGATAATGGCGTGGCCTGCTTCGTGATAAGCGGTCGATTCTTTCTGCGCTTCCGTCATCACCATGGAGCGACGTTCCGCACCCATCATGATTTTGTCTTTCGCTTTTTCGAACTCAACCATCGAAACAACACGTTTGTTGCCGCGAGCAGCAAACAGCGCCGCTTCGTTGACCAGGTTCGCCAGGTCCGCACCAGAGAAGCCAGGGGTACCGCGCGCAATGATCGCCGCGTCGATATCCGGCGCCAGCGGTACGCGACGCATATGCACTTTCAGGATCTGTTCACGACCGCGAACATCCGGCAGACCAACGACAACCTGACGGTCGAAGCGGCCTGGACGCAGCAGCGCGGGGTCCAGAACGTCCGGACGGTTAGTCGCCGCGATAACGATAATACCTTCGTTACCTTCGAAGCCGTCCATTTCAACCAGCATCTGGTTCAGGGTCTGCTCACGTTCATCGTGACCACCGCCAAGACCCGCGCCACGCTGGCGGCCGACGGCGTCGATTTCATCGATGAAGATGATGCAAGGCGCTGCTTTCTTAGCCTGCTCGAACATGTCACGCACACGAGATGCACCGACACCGACGAACATTTCGACGAAATCAGAACCGGAAATTGTGAAGAACGGTACTTTTGCTTCGCCAGCGATCGCTTTCGCCAGCAGCGTTTTACCGGTACCCGGAGGGCCGACCATCAGGACGCCTTTCGGGATCTTACCGCCCAGTTTCTGGAAGCGGCTCGGCTCACGCAGGTATTCCACCAGCTCACCGACTTCCTCTTTCGCTTCGTCACACCCGGCAACGTCGGCAAACGTGGTTTTGATCTGGTCTTCCGTCAGCATACGGGCTTTGCTTTTGCCGAAGGACATCGCGCCCTTCCCGCCGCCGCCCTGCATTTGCCGCATAAAGAAGATCCAGACGCCGATCAACAGCAGCATTGGGAACCAGGAGATGAAGATGGAAGCCAGCAGGCTTGGCTCTTCTGGTGGTTCGCCAATAACTTTGACGTTTTTAGTCAACAGGTTATCGAGCAGCTTCGGATCGTTAACCGGAATGTAAGTCGTGTAACGGTTACTATCTTTCTTGGTAACGTTGATCTCACGTCCGTTGATACGCGCTTCGCGAACCTGGTCCTGATTGACCTCTTGCAGGAAGGTAGAATAATCCACCTTGCGGCCATTCGACTCGCTGGGCCCAAAGCTCTGGAATACTGACATCAGCACAACGGCAATGACCAGCCAGAGTATTAGGTTTTTCGCCATGTCACTCAAGGGATTAACCTCTTATTACAACTGTGTTAAAAACAGCGTCAGGATACTCTATATCCAGTTTCTTTCAAACTTTCGTTTGAAATCTGCCGGTTATGGTTTACGCCCGGTCGCTACAATATACACTTCACGCGAACGAGCGCGGGAAGAGTCCGGTTTACGAACTTTGACCTTCGTAAACAGGGAGCGAATTTCTCGAAGATACTCATCGAAGCCTTCGCCCTGGAACACCTTCACTACAAAACTACCACCTGGCGCTAATACATCACGAGACATTTCAAGCGCCAGTTCTACCAGATACATAGCCCGGGGAATATCCACCGCCGGTGTTCCGCACATATTCGGCGCCATATCGGACATGACAACTTGGACTTTACTGTCGCCCACTCGCTCAAGTAACGCTTTCAGGACTAATTCATCACGAAAATCGCCCTGAAGGAAGTCCACACCAACGATTGGATCCATTGGTAAAAGATCGCAAGCGATGATGCGGCCGCTGTTGCCGATCTGCGTGACCGCATACTGCGACCAGCCACCGGGAGCAGCACCGAGATCGACTATCGTCATCCCCGGCTTAAAAATTTTGTCACTTTGCTGTATTTCATCAAGTTTAAACCAGGCACGGGAACGTAACCCCTTTTTCTGTGCCTGTTGAACATATTTATCGCTAAAGTGTTCCTGAAGCCAGCGGCTTGAGCTGGCAGAACGCTTTTTACCTGTCATTTAACATTCCCGTTCGGGTTCATCGTACTTTACTGCGTAAAAATCGACGCGGTAGTTTGGCGATATATGGGAGATGGCGGTAGAATGACCCGTTTTCAATCCCAACGTAAGCAAAAAAACACGATGAATCTGAGTACTAAACAAAAACAGCACCTGAAAGGTCTGGCACATCCGCTCAAGCCGGTAGTTATGCTTGGCAATAATGGTTTGACCGAAGGGGTACTGGCCGAGATCGAACAAGCGTTAGGGCACCATGAGCTCATCAAGGTGAAGATCGCCTCAGAAGATCGCGAAACTAAAGCCTTGATCGTGGAAGCCATCGTACGTGAAACCGGCGCCTGTAACGTACAGGTCATCGGTAAAACGCTGGTTCTGTACCGCCCAACGCCAGAGCGTAAGATCTCGCTGCCACGCTAAGAATATCCTGAATCTCGACACAACTTTGTGTAAAACGAGGGATTTCTGCGGCCAGGCGAGCAAAATGCCATGCTCCTGACGTTGATAAAAGGCCGCTATGCGGCCTTTTTCCTTTCTTTACAATCTATAAACATCGTAGCGGGAAATACGCCTTACAGGTATTCAACCTTAGTAATTTCGTATTCCACTTCACCACCCGGGGTACGGATAGTCACGACGTCATCCTGCTCTTTGCCGATCAGACCACGGGCGATCGGCGAGTTCACGGAGATCAGATTCTGCTTAAAATCAGCTTCATCATCACCCACGATGCGGTAGGTCTGTTCCTCATCGGTATCGAGGTTGAGCACGCTGACGGTTGAGCCAAAAATTACCCGGCCATTGTTCGGCATTTTGGTGATATCGATCACCTGGGCATTGGACAGCTTCGCTTCAATATCTTTGATACGCCCTTCGCAGAAGCCCTGCTGCTCACGCGCAGCATGATACTCAGCATTCTCTTTCAGATCGCCGTGTTCACGAGCGTCAGCAATAGCGGCAATGATTTCAGGACGACGCACAGACTTCAGATAATCCAGTTCTTCGCGCAGTTTCTCAGCGCCACGTAAGGTCATCGGAATCGCTTGCATTAGTTATACCTCTTTATCATTCCTTCAGGGAACGGAGAGCTCCGCCCCGCCACCTGCCCTGCCCACAGGCAGGACACGAGCAAAAAGAAACCGACCCGGGAAACACTCCCCAGGTCAGCAGCAATTTTTCATTTGATAGGTATTTTACCCCGAAGTTCATTATGGGTCATCGTTTACTTTACTGGGCGTTGCACCGTAGTATGACGGCCTGGCTTCAGGTTGTTAGCGCGAGATTATGCGATTTCCCAGATTTATCATCGGATTGACTGCCGGTATAGCGCTTAGCGCTCAGGCGGCGAATATTGACGAGTACATCAACCAGCTTCCCGCCGGTGCGAACCTTGCCTTTATGGCGCAAAAGGTCGGCGCATCGACGCCGGAAATCGACTATCACAGCCAGCAAATGGCGCTCCCGGCCAGTACGCAAAAGGTTATCACCGCGCTGGCGGCTCTGCTGCAGCTGGGGCCCGATTTCCGCTTTACCACCACGCTGGAAACCAAAGGCTCACTTGACGGCGGCGTGCTGAAAGGCGATCTGATTGCGCGCTTCGGCGGCGATCCGACGCTCAAACGGCAGGATATTCGCAATATGGTGGCGACGCTGAAAAAAGCTGGCGTGCAGCGTATCGAAGGCAATGTGCTCATCGATACCTCGGTCTTCGCCAGCCATGACAAAGCGCCGGGCTGGCCGTGGAACGACCTGACGCAGTGCTTCAGCGCCCCGCCGGCGGCCGCAATTGTCGACCGTAACTGCTTCTCTGTCTCGCTGTATAGCGCGCAGAAACCGGGCGATCTCGCCTTCATTCGCGTTGCGTCCTATTATCCGGTCACCATGTTCAGCCAGGTGCGAACGCTGGCGCGCGGCTCAGCAGAAGCACAGTACTGCGAGCTCGACGTAGTGCCAGGCGATCTCAATCGCTATACCCTCACTGGCTGCCTGCCGCAGCGTAGCGAGCCGCTGCCGCTGGCCTTCGCCATTCAGGATGGCGCCAGCTACGCCGGGGCGATCCTCAAAGCGGAGCTGACCCAGGCGGGGATCACCTATAGCGGCACGCTGCTGCGCCAGACGCTGGCCAATGACCCCGGAACGGTATTAGCCACCACCCAGTCGGCTCCACTGCACGATCTGCTGCGGATCATGCTGAAGAAGTCAGATAACATGATTGCCGACACCGTCTTTCGTACCATCGGCCACGCCCGCTTCGGCGTACCAGGCACCTGGCGGGCAGGATCCGATGCCGTACGCCAGATCCTGCGTCAACAGGCTGGGGTCGATCTCGGCAATACGATCATCGCCGACGGCTCTGGCTTGTCGCGCCACAACCTGATCGCCCCGGCGACCATGATGCAGGTGCTGCAGTATATCGCCCAGCACGATACCGAGCTCAACTTCATCTCCATGCTGCCGCTGGCGGGCCACGACGGGTCGCTGCAATACCGCGCCGGTCTCCACCAGGCGGGCGTGGATGGCAAAGTCTCGGCGAAAACAGGTTCGTTGCAGGGGGTTTATAACCTTGCAGGCTTTATCACTACCGCCAGCGGACAAAAGGTGGCCTTCGTGCAATATCTCTCCGGCTACGCCGTGGAACCCGCCGACCAGCGTAATCGCCGCATCCCGCTGGTCCGCTTTGAAAGCCGCTTGTATAAAGATTTGTACCAGAACAACTAAAACAAAAGGGCCGCATCAGATGCGGCCCTTTTTGATCCAGCGAAGTCAGGATTAGCGTTTGTAGATGAATTCGACGCCTTCTTCGTCGTCTTCGTCCCAGTCGTCATCCCAGTCTTCGTCATCTTCCACTTCGACTTCGGCTTCTTCAAGCTGCTGACGGTGATAGTCGTCCCACATGAACTCGACTTTCTCCGGCTTCTGCTCTTCTTCCACATGCACGATCGGGTTTTCGATGATAAAGGTCATCACGTCCCAGCACAGCTCTTTCACGCCCTGCTGGCTGGCCGCGGAGATCAGATAGAATTTATCTTCCCAACCCAGCGCTTCGGCAATCGCCTTCGCTTTGGCTTCGGCTTCCGCTTTGTCCATCAGGTCAATCTTGTTAAAGACTAACCAGCGTGGCTTGGAGGCCAGCTTCTCGCTGTATTTCTCCAGCTCGCCAATGATAATGCGGGCATTCTCAACCGGATCGGAACCATCGATAGGCTCGATGTCGATGAGATGCAGCAGCACACGGCAGCGCTCAAGGTGCTTGAGGAAGCGGATACCAAGGCCTGCGCCTTCCGCTGCGCCTTCAATCAGCCCCGGGATATCGGCGACCACGAAGCTCTTCTCGTTGTCCATACGCACCACGCCCAGGCTCGGCACCAGGGTGGTAAACGGATAGTCAGCCACTTTCGGCTTGGCGGCGGAGACCGCGCGGATGAAGGTGGATTTGCCGGCGTTCGGCATCCCCAGCATCCCGACATCGGCCAGCAGCATCAGCTCCAGCTGCAGGTCGCGTTTATCACCCGGGGTACCCATGGTCTTCTGACGCGGGGTGCGGTTAACGGATGATTTGAAACGGGTGTTGCCCAGACCGTGCCAGCCACCTTTCGCCACCATCAGACGCTGACCGTGTTTGGTCATGTCGCCCATGGTCTCGCCGGTTCCCTGGTCGATAACCCGGGTCCCGACCGGCACTTTCACCGTCACGTCTTTACCACGCTTACCGGTACAGTCGCGGCTCTGGCCATTCTGCCCGCGTTCGGCGCGGAACGATTTTTCAAAACGGTAGTCGATCAGGGTGTTCAGGTTCTCGTCCGCTTCCAGCCAGACATCGCCGCCGTCACCGCCATCGCCGCCGTCCGGACCGCCTTTCGGAATATACTTTTCGCGGCGGAAGCTTACGCAACCATTGCCGCCGTCACCTGCTACGACCAGGATCGTTGCTTCATCTACAAACTTCATTTTACTCTCCGTAAATCATTCGCCTGAGCGGGGCAGCGGTACTACCGCCTCTCGCTTACGCCAACGCCCCCAAAGACGATGGCCGATGGCGGAATACATCGCGCCCGCAACCACGACAAACGCACCGAGATAACCAATCAGGTTTAACATCGGTCTGGCGAAAACATCGGGCCAGGCCATTGATAATAAATCAGAAAACAGTAGCGTAAACAGTGGCGTCAAGGTGATTAACGCGCTGACCTGCGCCGCCTGCCAGCGCGCCATGGCTTCCGCCAGCGCCCCGTAGCCGACCAGGGTATTTAGCCCGCAAAAAATCAGGCATGCCAGTTGCCAGTCGCTTAGCTGGGATATCACCCCGGGCTTAGCGAGCGGCAGTAATGCAATCGTACATAAAGTGTACAGCAAAAATAGTATCTGCTGTGATGCCAGACGGCGCAATAACACCTTTTGCGCGACGCCATAGCTTACCCACACCGTTGCAGCAGCAACGCCGAAAATTACCCCCCATGTGTAATCCGTCAGGCGGGTAAAGATTTCAATCAGGCTGGTGTTGAAAAACATCACCAGCCCGCTGAGCAACATCAACGCGCCCACCACCTGGGTACCGCGCATGCGCTCTTTCAGAATCACGACGCTTGCCACCATCATGCCCACCGGCGATAGCTGGCCGATGACCTGAGAAGCAGTGGGGCTGAGATATTGCAGGGAAGAACTGAACAGAATGAAGTTACCGAACAGGCCACCGGTGGCAATGGCTAACAAAAGCAGCCAGCGCGGCTTGCGAAAAATTCGCAGCGGCGGCAGTTTGCCTTTGATCGCGAGGATCGCGCCAAGCCCAATGCTGGCCATCAGGAAGCGATAAAACACCACCGTAGGCGGCTCCATCACCTCAAGAACCTGTTTCATCGCAATCGGCAACGCTCCCCAACACATCGCGGTGGTAAGCGCCAGAATAATGCCAATCCCAGCCTGCTGCTTCATGCCTGTTTCCCTGCAAAATTTTCCAGTAGACGAATGTAAAAAGCCCCGCAACGTGTTGCGGGGCTTTCATCCGTTACCGGGACGCGAAAAACTTATTCAGCAACGATGCTGATGAATTTACGGTTTTTCGGGCCTTTAACTTCGAACTTGACTTTACCGTCAGTCAAAGCGAACAGAGTGTGGTCACGGCCGCAACCAACGTTGGTGCCAGCGTGGAATTTGGTACCACGTTGACGAACGATGATGCTACCTGCCAGAACTGCTTCACCGCCGAAACGTTTTACGCCCAGACGTTTAGCTTCTGAATCGCGACCGTTACGAGTCGAGCCGCCAGCCTTTTTATGTGCCATTTAAATCTACTCCTCAGGTCTTAGGCGCTGATGCCAGTGATTTTCACATCAGTGAACCACTGACGATGGCCCTGCTGCTTACGATAGTGTTTACGACGACGAAACTTAACGATTTTAACTTTCTCGCCACGACCGTGAGCAACAACTTCAGCTTTGATTACGCCGCCCTCAACGAAAGGAACGCCGATCTTGATTTCTTCACCGTTTGCGATCATCAGCACTTCAGCGAATTCAACAGCTTCGCCAGTTGCGATGTCCAGCTTTTCCAGGCGAACGGTCTGACCTTCGCTTACTCGGTGTTGTTTACCACCACTTTGGAAAACCGCGTACATATAAAACTCCGCTTCCGCGCACCTCTTTATGTGATTCAGAGTGCGCTATAAATATTCACAATAGGGCGCGAATATTACGCAAAACGCGAGCCTTTGACAAGAGCGATTAGCGATCAATGCAGAAAAAAAACACAACTTTCACGACAACGTTTATCTACGGCAATTTTTCAGTACAATCATATCTTCTTTTAATTCTGTCTTAATCCTTCTGTGATCCCACCTGGATTCATGGTAACAGGACATTTGGCCCGGCTTTTGCGATGAATTTAGAAAAAATCAATGAGTTAACCGCGCAAGATATGGCGGGTGTCAATGCGACGATTCTTGAGCAACTCAACTCCGATGTTCAGCTTATCAATCAGTTAGGCTATTACATCGTCAGCGGCGGCGGCAAACGCATTCGCCCGATGATTGCTGTGCTTGCCGCGCGCGCGGTGGGCTATCAAGGGAGCGCGCATGTCACTATTGCTGCGCTGATTGAATTTATTCATACCGCCACGCTACTGCATGACGACGTCGTCGATGAGTCTGACATGCGTCGCGGCAAAGCCACGGCCAATGCGGCGTTCGGCAATGCCGCCAGCGTGCTGGTTGGCGATTTCATCTATACCCGCGCCTTCCAGATGATGACCCAGCTAGGCTCACTGAAGATCCTCGAGGTCATGTCGGAGGCGGTGAACGTCATTGCCGAAGGCGAAGTGCTGCAGTTGATGAACGTCAACGATCCGGATATCACGGAAGAGAACTATATGCGCGTCATCTACAGCAAGACGGCGCGCCTGTTTGAGGCGGCCTCGCAGTGTGCGGGAATGCTGGCCGACTGCTCCGCGGAAGAAGAGCGCGCGTTGCAGGATTATGGTCGCTATCTCGGCACCGCTTTCCAGCTGATCGACGATTTACTCGACTACAGCTCCGACGGAGAGCGACTCGGTAAAAACGTCGGTGATGACCTGAACGAAGGCAAACCGACGCTACCGCTGCTGCATGCTATGCATCATGGCACCCCCGATCAGGCGGCGATGATCCGCGGGGCGATCGAGCAGGGCAATGGTCGCCATCTGCTGGATGCTGTTCTGGAAACCATGGCCACCTGCGGTTCGCTGGAGTGGACGCAGAAGCGTGCTGAAGAAGAAGCCGATAAAGCGATTGCAGCCCTGCAGATCCTCCCGGACACACCGTGGCGCGAAGCTTTGATTGGACTGGCACATATTGCGGTCCAGCGCGATCATTAATCCCCCCTCCTTTCCCGCGCGATGCGCGGGAAAGTTCCAGTAAAATGCCACTTCTCTCCCTAAGCTTCCGAATATCTTGATAGATTCTGAATATTCTGGCGCCTTAACAGAACTTGTTAGAACCCTACATAGTACGCGGGTATAGTGTCCCCATCGCCCATGTGGACGATCTGGACCTTTAACACCAGGAGAATTTATGGATAAGTTCATCGACTGGCATCCCGCCGATATTGTTGCTGGGTTACGTAAACGGGGAACATCGCTGGCGGCAGAGTCGCGACGGCACGGCCTGAGTTCTTCAACGCTGGCGAACGCCCTGACCCGCCCCTGGCCGAAAGGCGAGTTGATTATCGCCACGGCGCTGGAAACGCAGCCGTGGGTCATCTGGCCGTCACGCTACCACGACCCGGTGACTCATGAGTTTATCGACAGAACGCAGATGATGCGTCAAAAGAAGACAGACAGGTGATGTGATAATCGACAGGGTCCCGAACCAACGCCCCGGGGCCCTGTCAGGACACGGTTACTCGCCCTTCACGCGCTGAATATTGGCACCCAACGCCTGCAGTTTATCCTCGATACGCTCATAGCCACGATCGATGTGGTAGATGCGATCAACGATGGTGGTCCCTTCAGCGATGCAGCCTGCCAGCACGAGGCTCGCCGACGCACGCAAATCGGTCGCCATCACCTGCGCGCCCGAAAGCTGCTTCACGCCGTGACAGATAGCGGTATTGCTCTCGATCTCCGCGTGCGCGCCCATACGGATCAGTTCCGGAATGTGCATGAAGCGGTTTTCAAAGATCGTTTCGGTGATCACGCCGGTCCCTTCCGCCACCAGGTTAAGCAGCGTGAACTGGGCCTGCATATCGGTCGGGAAGCCCGGGTGCGGCGCGGTACGCACGTTGACCGCTTTCGGACGGTTGCCGTGCATATCGAGGCTAATCCAGTCTTCGCCCGTTTCGATGTCAGCCCCGGCGTCACGCAGTTTCGCCAGAACGGCATCCAGAGTATCCGGCTGCGCGTTACGGCAGAGGATCTTGCCGCCGGAAATCGCCGCGGCCACCAGGAAGGTGCCGGTTTCGATACGGTCCGGCAGTACACGGTATACGCCGCCACCCAGACGCTGCACGCCTTCGATGGTAATGCGATCGGTGCCCTGGCCTTTGATTTTCGCGCCCAGCGCGTTAAGGAAGTTGGCGGTATCGACAATTTCCGGCTCGCGCGCGGCGTTTTCGATAATCGTCGTCCCCTCCGCGAGGGTCGCTGCGCTCATGATAGTTACGGTAGCGCCGACGCTCACCTTATCCATCACGATATGCGCGCCTTTCAGGCGACCGTTGACCGAGGCTTTGACATAACCTTCTTCCAGTTTGATCTCGGCGCCCAGCTGTTCCAGACCGCTAATGTGCAGGTCGACCGGACGCGCGCCGATGGCGCAGCCGCCTGGCAGAGAAACTTGTCCCTGACCAAAACGCGCCACCAGCGGGCCCAGCGCCCAGATGGAGGCACGCATGGTTTTCACCAGGTCGTACGGAGCACAGAATACATCAACCGGGCCGGCGTCAATCCATACCGAACCATTGCGCTCAACCTTCGCGCCCAGCTGGCTCAGCAGCTTCATGGTGGTATCGATATCTTTCAGCTTAGGTACGTTCTGGATCTCTACCGGCTCTTCGGCAAGCAGCGCGGAAAAGAGGATTGGCAGGGCGGCGTTCTTTGCACCAGAAATGGTGACTTCGCCCTGAAGGCGAGTCGGCCCCTGAACACGGAATTTATCCATTGATTCTGTTCTCTATTAAAAATTCACATACGCTGCAGGGGACCCCCCACAGCTTAGAAGCCATTTAGTTTGCGGTCTCGCGCCCACTCCTGCGGAGTGAAGGCCTTGATCGACAGCGCATGGATACGGTTGTCAGCAATATATTCCATCAGCGGCGCGTAGACGCTCTGCTGCTTTTTAACCCGACTCATGCCATCGAACATCTCACCCACAGCAATAACCTGAAAGTGGCTGCCATCGCCAGAGACGTGGACTTCCTGGAGGGGGAGTGCGTTCATCAGCACGGTCTGAATTTCATGATTTTCCATGGGCTCAAATTTATCTGATAGTGAAAACAGCCCAACATCTTAGAGGAAAGTGGCGCGGTCTTAAACAAGCAAAAAGCCCCGACGAAAAGATTGCCGGGGCTTTCGGAATAGCTTCAACGCTAAGGCACTGAAAAGATTATGGGATCATATCGACAGGCAGGTTGTAAAGACCGATCAGCGTTTGCAGATTTTCGCTCTTCGCGATCAGCTGCGCTTCCCGCCCCTGACGGCGGATCAGTGCCACAAAATGCACTAACAGCGCCAGGCCCGCCGTGTCCACGCGCGTAGTCTGGCTGAGATCGATGATCGTCGCCCCCTCCGTCGCCCTGGCGCGTGCTTCCCAGAGCGGGACCAGCAGATCCTGGTCCAGCTCTCCGTGCAGCGCCAGCGTCTCGCCCTCGCGAGTCCAGCTCAGCTGCCCGGTCATTATTTTTTCTGTTCCAGCGTGATCGGCTGAGCGGAGATCGCTTTCAGCTGCGCGGTCAGGCCGTCAACGCCCTTGGTGCGCAGCAGATCGCTCCACTCATTCTGTTTGGTAGTGATCATACTGACGCCTTCGGCGATCATATCGTAGGCCTGCCAGTTACCGGTCTGGGTATTTTTACGCCACTGGAAGTCCAGACGCACCGGCGGACGACCGTTCGGGTCGATGATAGTGACGCGGATCGGAACGATGGTTGCGCTGCCCAGCGGCTGCTCCGGCGCAATCTGGTAAGTCTGCCCGTGGTACATCGCCAGCGCCTGGCCGTAGGCCTGCTTCAGATATTCACGGAAGGCGGCAAAGTAGGCCTCACGCTGCGCGGGGGTCGCTTCTTTGTAATAGCGGCCCAGCACCAGCGCGCCAGCATATTTCACCTGCACATACGGCAACAGCTCCTGGTCGACGATGTCGCGCAGATAGTTAGGGTTGGCTTTGATCTTCGGCTGTTCATTCTTCAGGCGATCGAAGGTTTTCTGCGCCGCTTCATTCATCAGCTTATACGGGTTGGACTGGTCTGCCGCCTGGACAGCGGTCAGCGGGGCAATCACCAGCATGGCGACCATGAGTAAGCGTTTAAACATATCGTGTTTCTCCTGAAATTAATGCGTCGTGCCGGCTGCCGGCGTCGCGTCAGTATGACCTTCTGCCTCGGCCTTATCATTGCCAGAATTCTGATTGTCGCCGCCCTTGCTGTTATAAAGGAACTGACCAATCAGATCTTCCAGCACCATGGCGGACTTGGTGTCCTGGATAGTACCGCCGTCTTTAAGGATAGTCGTCCCAAGGTCCGGGTCTTCAAAACCGACGTTCAGCGCCAGATACTGTTCGCCCAGCAGACCCGAGGTGCGGATCGCCAACGAACTGGTATCCGGGATATGGTTGTAGCGCTCATCGATATCGAGCTCCACGCGTGGCAGATAGGTTTTCGGGTCGAGAGTGATGTCCGCTACCCGTCCCACAACCACACCGCCGATGCGTACCGGCGAACGCGCCTTCAGGCCGCCGATGTTATCGAAGGTCGCGTAAAGGCGGTAAGTCGGCTCAGTACGTAGCGAGGTGACGTTCGCCGCCTTCAGGCAGACAAACAGCGCCGCCAGCAGCGCCACCAGTAAGAACACCCCTACCCAGATTTCATTTTTTTTCGTTTGCATGAACTCAATTCCCAAACATCAGCGCAGTCAGCACAAAATCCAGCCCCAGAACCGCCAGCGACGCATGCACCACGGTGCGTGTTGTCGCCCGGCTAATCCCGGCGGAAGTGGGGATAGCGTCATAACCGTTAAATAACGCAATCCAGGTTACCGTAATGGCGAATACCAGACTCTTAATCAGGCAGTTCACCAGGTCCATTCGCCAGTCGACGGCATTTTGCATCGCGGTCCAGAAAAAACCACCGTCAATGCCTTTCCAGCTTACGCCTACCAGCGCACCACCCCAGATCCCTACCGCGACAAAGATAATCGTCAACAGCGGCAGCGAAATGACGCCAGCCCAGAAGCGTGGAGAAATCACGCGACGCAGCGGATCCACCGCCATCATCTCCATACTCGAGAGCTGCTCCGTGGCCCGCATCAGGCCAATCTCGGCGGTCAGCGCCGATCCGGCGCGCCCGGCAAACAGCAGCGCAGCGACCACCGGCCCCAGCTCGCGCAGCAGCGACAGCGCCACCAGCATGCCAAGACTGGTCTCTGCGCTGTAGGTGGTTAAGACCAGATACCCCTGCAGCCCGAGCACCATACCGATAAACAAGCCCGATACAATGATAATCAGCATCGACAGAACGCCAACGTTATAGAGCTGACGAACCAGCAGCGGCGCGTGCTTGCGAAACTCTGGTTTGCCCACAACGGCGTTGAAAAGCATTAATCCGGCGCGTCCAAACGTCGCGGTGGTTTTAATCCCGCGATGCCCTAGCGCGGCCAGCGCATTAAACAGCATGAGTCGCTCAACTCCCTATGCCTAATAAATCATGGTGATAGTCGCCAGCCGGATAACGGAACGGCACCGGGCCGTCGGCAATACCATCAATAAACTGACGAACCCGAGGATCGGTATTCTCCCGCAGCGACTGGGCGCTACCGTGGGCGACAATCTTTTTATCCGCCACGATATACGCGTAGTCCGCAATGCTAAGCACCTCAGGCACATCGTGCGAAACCACGATGCAAGTGACACCCAACGTGTTGTTGAGTTCAGAAATCAGCTTCACCAGCACGCCCATGGTGATGGGATCCTGCCCGACAAACGGTTCGTCGAACATAATCAGATCCGGCTCAAGGGCAATCGCTCTCGCCAGGGCGGCGCGGCGCGCCATCCCGCCGGAAAGCTCGGAGGGCATTAACTTCGCCGCCCCACGCAACCCCACCGCTTCCAGCTTCATCATCACCGTCGTATGCAGCAGCGCAGGCGGCAGCTGCGTATGCTCGCGCAGCGGATAGGCAACGTTATCAAAGACATTGAGATCGGTGAACAGCGCGCCAGACTGGAACAGCATGCTCATCCGCTTACGCACCGTATAAAGACGCGATCGCGTCATCTGCGGCACGTTCTCGCCATCAAACAGGATCTCTCCCCTGTCCGGCGGGATCTGCCCGCCGATCAGGCGTAACAGGGTAGTCTTGCCGATCCCCGAAGGTCCCATGATCGCAGTAATTTTACCGCGCGGCACCGACAGCGAGATGTCGTCGAAGATCACACGATCGCCGCGTGAAAAGCGGATACCGCGTACTTCAACTAAATTCGCCTGAGTTTGGCTCATAAAATCATCCTTACTAAACACCTGACGGGCAAGCATGGCCCTTTCTTGCGCCACAATCACAACATTTTTACAGAATCTTACCTGCACAGGTTAGCGAAAGCTGGCATTTGTTTTACTTTTGGCACACATAAAGTCAAAATTAAGAATTCGTTACGCTGCGTAGGGATAACCCAGCGAGGCGACGATTATACCTGAAGAAAGGACTTTAGATGCTCTTAGCGACGGCTCTGTTAATTATTGGTTTACTGCTGGTTGTCTACAGCGCCGATCGTCTGGTCTATGCCGCTTCCATCCTGTGTCGTATGTTGGGGATCCCGCCGCTGATCATCGGTATGACGGTGGTGAGTATCGGCACCAGCCTGCCCGAGATCATGGTTTCCACCACGGCCTCGCTGCATGGGCAGATCGATCTGGCGGTCGGCACCGCGCTCGGCTCCAACATTACCAATATTCTTCTGATCCTCGGACTCGCCGCCTTACTCAGGCCATTTACCGTGCATTCTGATATTCTGCGCCGCGAATTACCGCTAATGTTGCTGGTCAGTGTGCTGGCCGGGCTGGTGCTCTACGATGGACAGCTGTCCCGTCTCGACGGGCTGTTTTTACTGGCGTTAGCGCTTCTGTGGCTGCTGTTTACCATCAAAATCGCCCGTCTGGCGGAGCGCCAGGGCAGCGATAGCCTGACTCGCGAACAGCTGGCGGAGCTGCCGCGTGAAGGATCGCTGCCGGTCGCTCTGCTCTGGTTAGGGGTCGCGATGATTGTCATGCCCATGGCTACCCGTATGGTGGTGGATAACACCACGGTATTGGCAAACTTTTTTGCTATTAGCGAGCTGACCGTCGGTCTGACGGTGGTGGCGATAGGTACCAGCCTGCCAGAGCTGGCCACCGCTATCGCCGGGGCGCGGAAAGGGGAAGATGACATTGCTATCGGCAATATCATCGGCGCCAATATCCTCAATATTGCGCTGGTGCTGGGTTTACCGGCGCTGATCGCGCCGGGGAGCTTTGCGAGCGAAGCCTTCACTCG
Organism: Klebsiella sp. w6; assembly: GCF_033100215.1. Classification (NCBI taxonomy): domain Bacteria; kingdom Pseudomonadati; phylum Pseudomonadota; class Gammaproteobacteria; order Enterobacterales; family Enterobacteriaceae; genus Klebsiella; species Klebsiella sp. w6. Next base: position 533,912 of record NZ_CP136907.1, on the reverse strand, counting down.
CGATTATGGCGTGATGCTGCTGGTCAGCCTGATCTTCGCGGTGCTGTGCTGGCGCCGCCAGCAGCAGCCGGGACGGCTGGTTGGCGCACTGCTGGTCGGCGGCTTTGTGGTTTGGTTGGCGATGCTGTTCTGGACAGCGCCGCTCTTCGTTGAATGACTCGGGATAACATCATGTCGCAAATAGATTTGCCCACGGATTTTGACTTTCAACAGGCAGGCCGTCAGGTGCTGGAAATTGAACGTGAAGGTCTGGCCCAGCTCGATCAATATATAAATGAAGACTTTACCCATGCTTGCGAAACGATTTTCCGCTGCGGCGGCAAAGTCGTGGTGATGGGGATGGGCAAATCCGGCCACATCGGCCGCAAAATGGCGGCGACGTTCGCCAGTACCGGCACCTCGGCTTTTTTTGTCCACCCCGGCGAAGCGGCGCACGGCGATTTAGGAATGGTCACTCCACAGGATGTGGTGATTGCGCTGTCGAATTCCGGCGAATCGAATGAAATTCTGGCGCTGATCCCGGTCCTGAAGCGCCAGCAGGTGAAGCTTATCTGCATCACCAGCCGGCCTGAGAGCAGCATGGCGCGCGCAGCGGATATCCATCTGTGCGTGAAAGTGCCCAAAGAGGCCTGCCCGTTAGGGCTGGCGCCCACCTCCAGCACCACCGCGGCGCTGGTGATGGGTGATGCCCTCGCCGTCGCTCTGCTGGAAGCCCGTGGCTTTACCGCCGAAGATTTCGCCCTGTCTCATCCTGGCGGCGCACTCGGTCGTAAGCTGTTGCTGCGCGTCAATGATATTATGCATACCGGTGATGAAATCCCGCACGTCGGCCTGCAGGCCACCCTGCGCGATGCGCTGCTGGAAATCACGCGTAAAAATTTAGGCATGACCGCCGTCTGCGATGACGATATGAACATCATCGGGATCTTCACCGATGGTGACCTGCGCCGGGTCTTTGATACCGGCGTCGATATGCGTAATGCCAGCATTGCCGATGTCATGACCCGGGGAGGGATCCGCATCCGTCCCGGCACCCTGGCGGTAGATGCGCTAAACCTGATGCAATCCCGTCATATCACCTGCGTGCTGGTTGCCGATGGCGACCACCTGCTAGGTGTGGTACATATGCACGATCTCCTGCGCGCGGGCGTAGTGTAAGTAAGGAAAAAATAATGAATAATGCTGATGCTCAGTTAGCGACATGCTATGGGCCGGTAAGCCAGGCATTTCTCGATCGCGCGGCTAAGATCCGTCTACTGATCCTCGATGTTGACGGTGTATTATCCGACGGACTTATCTATATGGGTAATCACGGCGAGGAGCTGAAAGCGTTCAACGTCCGCGATGGCTATGGTATCCGCTGCGCGCTGACCTCCGGCATCGAAGTGGCGATTATTACCGGGCGAAAAGCTAAACTGGTAGAAGACCGCTGCCAGACGCTGGGCATTACGCATCTCTATCAAGGTCAGTCGGATAAGCTGTTGGCGTTTCGCGAATTAGTCAGCAAACTGGCGGTTCGTCCGGATGAAGTGGCGTATATCGGCGACGATCTGATCGACTGGCCGGTGATGGCGGAAGTGGGTTTAAGCGTCGCCGTCGCCGATGCGCATCCGCTGCTGCTGCCGCGGGCGAATTATGTCACGCGCATTAACGGCGGACGCGGCGCGGTACGCGAAGTCTGCGATTTGGTACTATTGGCGCAGGGCAAGTTGGATGAGGCCAAAGGGCAATCAATATGAGTAAAACCAGACGTTGGGTTATCATTTTACTGTCGCTGCTCGCGCTGATCCTCATCGGCCTGAATCTGGCGAATACGGACGACACGGCCCAGCCGGAGGTCAATCCCAACGACCCGACGTATAAAAGCGAACATACCGACACCGTCGTGTACAGCCCGGAAGGCGCCCTGAGCTATCGGCTGATTGCCGAGCATGTGGAATACTTTTCCGATCAGGAGGTTTCCTGGTTTACCAAGCCGGTGATGACCACCTTTGATACCAATAAGGTGCCAACCTGGTCAATCAGGGCAGATAAAGCGAAGCTGACGAATGACCGTATGCTCTATCTTTACGGGCACGTTGAGGTGAATGCGCTCGCGCCTGACTCTCAACTGCGCAAAATTACGACGGATAACGCCCAGATAAATCTGGTCACACAGGACGTTACCTCCGATGACATGGTGACGTTATACGGCACCACATTTAATTCCAGCGGCCTGAAAATGCGTGGAAACCTTCGCAGCAAAAATGCCGAGCTGATTGAAAAGGTGAGAACCTCTTATGAAATTCAGAACAAACAAACTCAGCCTTAAGATTGCGCTCGCCGGCGCTTTACTGGCCGCCAGCCTGCCGGCCCTGGCCAAGACGGGAGATACCGATCAGCCGATCCATATCGAGTCCGATCAGCAGTCACTGGATATGCAGGGCAACGTCGTCACTTTCACCGGTAACGTGGTCGTCACCCAGGGGACGATCAAAATTAACGCTGATAAAGTGGTGGTCACCCGTCCGGGCAATGAGAAAGGTAAAGAGGTGATCGAAGGCTTCGGTAACCCGGCCACCTTCTACCAGATGCAGGATAACGGCAAGCCGGTAAAAGGCCGGGCGTCGAAAATGCGCTACGAGCTGCAGAATGATTACGTCGTGCTGACGGGCAACGCTTATCTGGAACAGCTCGACAGCAATATCAAGGGCGATAAGATCACCTATCTGGTGAAAGAGCAAAAAATGCAGGCCTTCAGCGACAAAGGTCGACGCGTCACCACCGTTCTGGTGCCGTCTGAGCTGCAGGATAAAAGCGGCAATCAGCAAAAGAAGAGTAACTAATTCGTTATGGCAACCTTAACTGCGAAGAACCTCGCCAAAGCTTATAAAGGCCGCCGCGTGGTGGAAGATGTCAGTCTCACCGTTAACTCCGGAGAGATTGTCGGCTTGCTCGGCCCGAACGGCGCCGGTAAAACCACCACCTTCTACATGGTGGTCGGCATTGTGCCGCGCGACGCGGGCAATATTATTATCGATGACGAAGACATCAGTCTGCTACCGCTGCACGCGCGCGCGCGCCGGGGCATCGGCTATCTGCCGCAGGAAGCCTCTATTTTTCGTCGTCTGAGCGTCTATGACAACCTGATGGCGGTCCTGCAGATCCGTGACGATTTAACCAGCGAACAGCGGGAAGATCGCGCCAAAGAGCTGATGGAAGAGTTTCATATTGAGCACCTGCGCGACAGCCTCGGTCAGGCGCTCTCCGGTGGTGAACGCCGCCGTGTCGAAATTGCTCGCGCGCTGGCGGCGAACCCGAAATTTATCCTTCTGGATGAACCCTTTGCCGGTGTTGACCCCATCTCCGTTATCGATATCAAACGCATCATTGAACACCTGCGCGACAGCGGCCTCGGCGTACTGATCACCGACCATAACGTCAGAGAGACCCTCGCCGTCTGCGAACGGGCGTATATTGTCAGTCAGGGACACCTTATTGCTCATGGTACGCCGCAGCAGATCCTCGAAGATGAGCAGGTTAAGCGCGTGTATCTTGGGGAAGACTTCAGACTCTGATAGGGTAGAGGTTACAGACGTTTTAGCCGGAGATATTTACCCTGAACATGAAGCAAGGTTTGCAATTAAGGCTTAGCCAACAGCTTGCCATGACGCCGCAACTGCAGCAGGCTATTCGTTTGCTGCAGTTGTCCACGTTAGAACTCCAGCAAGAGCTCCAGCAAGCGCTGGAAAGTAACCCATTGCTTGAGCAAACCGATCTTCACGACGAGGTAGAGGCGAAAGAAGTGGAGGACCGCGAGTCCCTCGATACCGTCGATGCGCTTGAGCAAAAAGAGATGCCGGACGAGCTCCCTCTCGATGCCAGCTGGGATGAAATCTATACCGCCGGTACGCCGTCAGGCAACGGCGTGGATTATCAGGACGACGAGCTGCCCGTCTATCAAGGCGAAACCACTCAGACGCTGCAGGATTATCTGATGTGGCAGGTCGAGCTGACGCCCTTCACCGACACTGACCGCGCCATTGCCACCTCCATCGTCGACGCCGTCGACGATACGGGCTATCTCACCATTCAGATTGAAGACATCGTCGACAGCATTGGCGATGACGAAATCGGCCTGGAAGAGGTGGAGGCCGTTCTGAAGCGCATCCAGCGTTTTGATCCGGTTGGCGTCGCGGCGAAAGATCTGCGCGACTGCCTGCTGATCCAGCTGTCGCAATTCGCTAAAGAGACGCCGTGGCTGGAAGAGGCCCGGTTGATTATCAGCGACCATCTCGATCTGCTGGCTAACCACGATTTCCGCACCCTGATGCGAGTAACGCGCCTGAAAGAAGAGGTGCTGAAAGAGGCGGTGAATCTGATCCAGTCGCTGGATCCCCGCCCTGGCCAGTCCATTCATACCAGTGAACCGGAATATGTCATTCCCGACGTACTGGTCCGCAAGGTCAGTGGCCGCTGGACCGTGGAGCTCAACGCCGACAGCATTCCCCGGCTGAAGATTAATCAGCAATATGCGGCAATGGGCAACAGCACCCGCAATGACGCCGACGGCCAGTTCATTCGCAGCAATCTGCAGGAAGCCCGCTGGCTAATCAAAAGTCTCGAAAGCCGCAACGATACGCTGCTGCGCGTCAGCCGCTGCATCGTTGAACAGCAGCAGGCTTTTTTCGAACAGGGTGAAGAGTATATGAAGCCGATGGTGCTGGCCGATATCGCCCAGGCTGTCGAGATGCATGAATCCACCATTTCCCGTGTCACCACGCAAAAATATCTGCACAGTCCGCGCGGTATTTTTGAACTGAAGTATTTCTTCTCCAGCCATGTGAATACCGAAGGCGGCGGCGAAGCCTCGTCGACGGCCATTCGCGCGTTGGTGAAGAAGTTAATCGCCGCGGAAAACCCCGCGAAGCCGTTGAGCGACAGTAAGCTCACCTCCATGCTGTCCGAGCAGGGTATCATGGTCGCGCGCCGCACTGTCGCGAAGTACAGAGAGTCTTTATCCATTCCGCCGTCAAACCAGCGTAAACAACTGGTCTGACACAACCGATAAGGAAGACACTATGCAGCTCAACATTACAGGACACAACGTCGAGATCACCCCCGCGATGCGCGACTTCGTCACGGCGAAGTTCAGCAAACTGGAGCAATTTTTCGACCGGATCAATCAGGTCTATATTGTGTTAAAAGTAGAGAAAGTGACGCAAATTGCGGACGCGAATCTGCATGTCAACGGTGGCGAAATCCATGCCAGTGCGGAAGGGCAGGATATGTATGCAGCTGTCGATGGTCTTATCGACAAGCTGGCAAGGCAGTTAACGAAGCACAAAGATAAACTAAAACAACACTAATTGTCCGGGCCCCCCTGCGTCCGTCGTGGTTTAACATCGGCGGCGGGCGCGGGGGCGCTCAGGTGAAATTATGATGAACAACGATTCGGCTCTACAACTGAGCAACGTCCTGAACCAGGAATGTACCCGTAGCCAGGTTCACTGCCAGAGCAAGAAGCGTGCTCTGGAAATCATTAGCGAACTGGCCGCCAAACAGTTAAGTTTGCCGCCGCAGGTGGTGTTCGAAGCGATCCTCACCCGCGAAAAAATGGGCAGTACCGGGATTGGCAATGGTATTGCCATTCCTCACGGTAAACTGGAAGAGGATACGCTGCGTGCTGTCGGCGTTTTTGTCCAGCTGGAAACCCCCATCGCCTTCGACGCGATCGACAATCAGCCTGTCGACCTGCTGTTCGCGCTGCTGGTGCCAGCCGACCAGACAAAGACTCACCTGCATACGCTCTCCCTGGTGGCCAAACGGCTGGCGGACAAAGCGATTTGCCGTCGCCTGCGCGCGGCGCAGAGCGATGAAGAGTTGTATGAGATCATCACCGAAGCAGGAAGCAGCGATGACGCATAACGGCAGTCGCACCTTATCCTTTATCGTACTGAGGAGAAACGGTACATGGTACTGATGATCGTCAGCGGCCGCTCGGGCTCGGGGAAATCCGTCGCTCTGCGAGCGCTGGAAGATATGGGCTTTTACTGCGTGGATAACCTGCCGGTCGTGCTGCTGCCCGATCTGGCGCGGTCGCTGGCTGACCGCAATATCTCCGCGGCCGTCAGCATCGACGTGCGTAACATGCCGGAATCACCGGAAATCTTTGAACAGGCGATGCAGAACCTGCCGGAATGCTTTTCTCCGCAATTGCTGTTCCTTGATGCCGATCGTAATACCCTGATCCGCCGTTACAGCGATACTCGTCGCTTACACCCGCTCTCCAGCAAGAACCTGTCGCTCGAAAGCGCCATCGACGAAGAGAGCGACTTGCTGGAGCCACTGCGCTCCCGTGCGGATCTGATCGTCGATACGTCCGAAATGTCGGTGCATGAGCTGGCGGAAATGCTGCGTACTCGCTTGTTAGGCAAACGCGAGCGCGAACTGACGATGGTCTTCGAATCCTTCGGCTTCAAGCACGGTATTCCGATCGATGCTGATTACGTCTTTGACGTGCGCTTTCTGCCAAACCCGCACTGGGATCCGAAACTGCGTCCAATGACCGGTCTGGATAAACCGGTGGCCGCCTTCCTTGACCGGCACACTGAAGTGCACAACTTTATTTACCAGACCCGGAGCTATCTTGAGCTATGGTTACCGATGCTGGAGACCAACAATCGCAGCTATCTGACGGTGGCCATTGGCTGCACCGGCGGTAAACATCGTTCGGTTTATATTGCTGAACAACTGGCTGACTACTTCCGCTCCCGCGGCAAGAACGTACAGTCTCGTCATCGGACGCTGGAAAAACGTAAATCATGACCGTAAAGCAGACCGTTGAAATCACCAATAAGCTGGGCATGCACGCCCGCCCGGCGATGAAACTGTTTGAGCTGATGCAGAATTTCGATGCCGAAGTACTGCTGCGCAACGATGAAGGCACGGAGGCGGAAGCAAACAGCGTGATTGCCCTGCTGATGCTGGACTCCGCGAAAGGGCGGCAGATAGAGGTGGAAGCCAGCGGTCCGCAGGAAGTTGAGGCGCTCGCCGCGGTGATTGCTCTTTTTAATGCCGGATTTGATGAAGACTAAGCGTCACGCTTCCCGGCGACGGCCGACTGGCGACAGTGCCAGCCCCGGCGCCGGATTCACGCGCTAATACAGCTTATGCTCGCGCATAAACCCTTCCCCGCCCAGCTGTCGCATCTGGCGTAAGATCCAAGCCTGGCGGCTGCGCACATAGCCCGAAGGCGCGTCAGCGCGATAGCGGATCGGATTTGGCAGTACCGCGGCCAGCAGAGCCGCTTCCCCCGGCGTCAGCTGGCTGGCAGGCTTATGAAAATAGCGCTGCGCGGCCGCTTCCACACCAAATATCCCATCGCCAAACTCGGCAATATTCAGGTAGACGGTCAGGATCCGCTTTTTACTCCAGACGGTTTCTATACCGACCGTCAGCCCGGCTTCCAGCCCCTTACGCAACCAGCTGCGGCCATCCCATAAAAACAGGTTTTTCGCCGTCTGCTGCGACAGCGTTGACGCGCCGCGGATGCGGGTATCATGACGCTCATTGTGCGCCAGCGCTTTTTCTATCGCCGATACGTCGAACCCCCAATGTTCCGGGAACTTTTGATCTTCGGCGGCAATCACCGCCAGCCCCATCCACGGAGAGATCTCATCCATGCCGACCCAATCAGAGTGCGCCAGATAGTGGACATCTCCGGAGAGCCAGGCGCTCACCTGCCGCTCAAGCATCACCGCCGAAAACGGCACCGGCAGCACGCTAAACAGCGCGATCCCCCCGCCCCAGAAGACGGCGGCGATCAGCAGCAGACGCAGCGCCAGTCGTTTTAGCAGCGCAAAGGGCGCAACGCGGAGCCTCATGCGCTCAGCGCCAGCACGCGGGCGACCAGCTTTTCGATCCCGGTGGCGGCTTGAGCAATATTCTCTGCCAGCATATACGCCGGGGTGGTGACCACTTTGTTCTCTTCATCCACCACGATGTCGTCGACCGGACAAGGCACGTGCTCCGCCCCCATCTCTTCGACCACATCGGCAGTATCGAGATCGGTCCCGATGGTTATGCGCAGCGGAAACGCAAAAATCTTCGGCAGCAGCGCCGGGGCAATGCACATGAAACCCAGCGGTTTGCCGGCCTGATGCATCGCCAGTGCCAGAGCCTGCAGATCGCGGTCCACCTGACATTCGCTGCCCTCGGCGGCGAAGCTGCTTAAATTTTTCGCCGCGCCGAAGCCGCCGGGGACGATCAGCCCGTCCAGCGTCTCCGCACGCGCCTGCGTCAGCGGTAAGATGTCGCCGCGGGCAATTCGCGCCGCTTCCACCAGCACATTGCGTTGCTCCGTCAGCGGTTCCCCCGTCAGATGGTTGATGACGTCGCGCTGCGGTTTATCGGGTGCAAAGCACACCGCCTGCGCGCCGTTGCGCGCGATCGCCAGCAGGGTAATCACCGCTTCATGAATTTCACTGCCGTCGTACACGCCGCAGCCGCTCAGTACCACACCAATTTTTTTCATCGCTTTCGCTCCTCCATGCAACTCGCTGAAACCAGTCAAAAATGTCGATTTACTCGCTATGCTTCACATATTTTACTGATTCATGTAACAAATTAGTTAAGCTTTGCTATCTTAATGAGCGAGCAATCCACTTCTCAGGTTGCGCCACGTAACAACATCACTCAAATAACACTGGCTCAACCACCAGTTCCCTGGTGTTGGCGCAGTATTCGCGCACCCCGGTCTGTCCGGGGTCATTTTTTCCCGGCCTTCGCCACCCACGCCTTCAGTACCGCCACGTCGTTTTGCCACTCAGATTTCATCTCTTCAACCCATTCAGCGACATTATCAGACCAGGCTGGCAGATCCGGCGTCTGGATCTGCTGCCCCAGCTGCTGGATGTGGCGCAGACCAATAGAACCCGCCGCCCCTTTGATCTTATGCCCCTCTTCGACAATCCCTTTTTGATCGCGGGCGGTGAGATTGGACTCGAGGACAGACATATAGCCCGGCATCATCTTCTCAAACACCGCGAGGCCATCGTTGATAAGCTTCGGTCCCACCAGTTCGATATATTGCTCCAGCATATCGGTATCCAGCACCGCGTCGGCTTTATGCAGATCGGCCGCCGGCGCTTCCTGCGCTTCCTCTTCCGGCGCATCCCAAAATTTCTTGATCATGGCCGTGAGCGCTGGCACCGACAACGGCTTGCTCAGCACATCGTCCATCCCGGCGTCGAGATACTCTTTCTTATTCTTCAGTACGTTGGCGGTCAGGGCCACCAGCGGCGGCAGCTCATCCGCGGCAAAGTTCTGTTTTAGCTGGCGAGAGATATCCAGCCCCGTCATATCCGGCAATTGAATATCCAGCAACACCAGGTCGTACTCGCCTGGCTCAAACATCTCCAGCGCGGCTTTCCCGGTCATGGCGACATCCACGCTGTTGCCCAGCTTTTCCAGCACCGAACGGGCCACAATGACGTTGAGCTCAATGTCTTCCACCAGCAGCACGTTAAGCGCGGGTAATGGCATGTCGTCTTCCGCCAACGTATCTTCCACTTCTTCCGCAATGGCAGGCGCATGGACGGTGAGCGTAAAGGTCGCCCCTTTACCCGGCTGGCTGGTTACGCTGATATCGCCGCCCATATTGCGCGCCAGGCGACGCGAGACGGCGAGACCAATGCCGGTTCCGGTGGCTGGTTTGCCGCCGTGGCTGTCTTTGACCTGGTAATACATGGCGAAAATTTTGTCCTGTTCCGCTTCAGGAATACCAATTCCGGAGTCTTCCACTTCGAAGTGCAGGATATCGCCTTCGTCATAGCGCACGCGGACATTCACCCCGCCGCCCTGGGGGGTAAACTTCACGGCGTTGCTGATAAGGTTCCACAGGATCTGGCGCAAACGCGTACCGTCGGTGATCACTTTATGCGGTAGCGGCAGGCTCGGCTCCAGCACAAAGCGCAGGCCCTTCTGCTGGGCCTGCAGACCGGAGAGGTTTTCAAGGTCGGCAAGGAAGCTGGTGAAGTCCACCGGCTGGTTATCGAGCTGTACCTTACGGCGCTCCATTTTATCCATGTCGATAATATCATTGAAGATATTCCCCAGCGTCACCGCCGAGACATGGATGGTTTTCAGGTATTTCTCCTGCTCGCTGGTCAGTTCGGTATCCAGCAAAATACGGCTCAGCCCGACGATCCCGTTTAGCGGGGTACGCAGCTCATGGCTGATGGTCGAGATAAAGGTAGTTTTATCCCGGCTGGCGCGCTCGAGGGCATCCTGATAGCGTTTTCGTTCGGTGATATCGCGCCCGAAGCCCATCAGGCCGCGACGCTTACCGACGCGATCGTAGTACGGGACCTTGCGGATTTCGAAGCACGCTTTGCGGCCATCGGGATAGTCCAGCCACTGCTCATAGGTCAGCGATACATTGTGGCGGAACACCTTCTCGTCGGTTTCCAGCACCTTTTCTGCGGCCTCTTCGCTATAGACGTCCTGCGGTTTGAGATGGATCAGCTGTTTCTCACTTTTGCCGGTCAACAGCTCCATCGCCCGGTTACAACCTGAAAACTCCTTATCTTCATTGCGATAGAAGACCAGGTCCGGGGAAGCATCAAGGAAAGAGCGCAGAAAGGAGGATTGCTGTTCGAGCTGGATCTGCGTCTCTTCACGCTCTTTCATCTCGATCTTCAACTGCTCGAGAGTGGTCTCGCGCTCGGCTTCCGCCTTTTCACGTTCGCCAATCTCCTGATTCAACTGCGCGATGTTATCTTTCAGCTGCACGTTCAGCTTCAGATCGCGCTCTCGCATCTCCTCCAGCTTGTCCACCAGCCGCGAAAGACGCTGGCGGGACTCTTCGAGTTGCTCCACCACCACCGAGAGAAAGTAGACCGCCCAGGGGGTAATCAACAGACCAAAGAAGATAGAGCGGATAACGTCGATACTTTCTACCTGGCCATGCAGCACCATGGTGACCGCCATCTGTACCACAATGGCCAGCACCACCAGCGCAAGAGCCAACAGCATCGAAAAGCGGACCAGACCCAGCTTCATCATCAGGTCGACATAATACTGCGCCAGCATACGAATTTGCTTCATAGAGGATTCCTTCACGACAACTCCGCACAATAATACTCAATTCTGAGCAATGCGCTGTAAGTTGTGCAAAAAATGCGGGAAGGAGCTGATATGACGGCTGGTCGCCAAGGCGAACCAGCCGCTAAAAAGAGGCAAGGTCAGGAGAACGATTAGCGCTTGCTTAACGCCTCCCAGAGCCCCTTCAGGTAGGTCACGCCGAGAGCGCGGTCGTACAAGCCATAGCCTGGCCGTCCGGTCTCTCCCCAGATAAAGCGGCCATGATCCGGGCGAATATAGCCGTCGAACCCGTTGTCATACAGCGCTTGCATCACCTTGTACATATCCAGGGAACCGTACTCTGACGGATGGGCGCACTCGTAAAAATCTTTATCCCGTATCAGCTTAATATTGCGGACGTGGGCAAAGTGGATCCGTTTGCGCCGGGTAAACTCTGCCAGGATGGCGTACACATCGTTATCCGGATCTTCGGCAATCGAGCCGGTGCAGAGCGTGATGCCGTTGGCGGGCGAATCGACGGCCCGGCAGATCCAGTCCAGATCGTCGCGGTTTTTGACCACCCGCGGCAGGCCAAAAATGGAGTACGGCGGATCGTCCGGATGGATCGCCATTTTCACCCCGACCTCTTCACAGACCGGGATCACCGCCCGCAGAAAATAGACCAGGTTCTCCCGCAGCTTGTGGTCATCCACCGCGCTATATTTGGCAAACAGGGTCTGCACCTCCGCCAGCCGCTCTGGCTCCCAGCCCGGCAAGGCGAAGCCGTTTGAGTTCTCCAGTACCTCTTTCACTACGTCTTCCAGCCGTTTATCGATATCTTTCTTCTCAAAAGCCATCGTCAACGAACCATCCGGCAGGACGTAGTTCATATCTGTCTTCATCCAGTCAAAAACCGGCATGAAGTTATAACAGATAACTTTGACGCCGAAGCGGGCAAGGTGGCGAATGGTCTGCTGATAGTTGGCAATATAGCGGTCACGAGAAGGAAGGCCGATTTTAATGTCATCATGAATGTTGACGCTCTCTATCACCTCCATTTTCAGGCCCGCGGCATGGGCCTGGCTGACCAGACGCTCAATTTTATCGACTGGCCATACCTCACCCACCGCGACGTCATAGAGCGCGCCGACGACCCCCTCCACGCCGGGCACCTGTCGTATATGCTCTAATGAAACCTTGTCTTCCTCTGGCCCAAACCAGCGCATTGTCATCTGCATCGTTATCACCTGCTTCATAATTTGTGTTTTTACCCTACTACCATACCAGCAATCATAATCGAATTGCCCTTTCCTGTCGTGATAACGATCACATTCCTGCACCGGGCAAGCCCATCCCGGCGCATTCATATTTTTTTTCAATTTATTTCAATAGATTAATAATAGTCTGGCTTTTTCTGACGACCTCTTCCAAATGTGATCCAGAGCTATTTATGATCAAATGCATACTTGTATGGTAATAAAAACAGGCGAAATTCGTTCGCGAAACAGACAATGGAAGGAACAGAAATGAGAAGCGTCATCGTCAAAGAGCCAGGCCAACTGAACATTGCATCACGTCCGGTTCCCGTTCCGGGCAGCCATGAAGTACGGGTGAAAATCGCCTTTGCCGGGATCTGCGGTTCCGATGTACACATCTATCAGGGCCACAACCCCTTCGCGAAATATCCCCGCGTTATTGGTCATGAATTCTTCGGCATTGTCGATGCCGTCGGCGAGCAGGTCTCTCCGGCGCGTATTGGCGAACGCGTCGCGGTCGATCCGGTGGTCAGCTGCGGCCATTGTTATCCCTGCTCGGTTGGTCGGCCGAATGTTTGCGCGCAGCTCCAGGTCATCGGGGTGCACCGCGATGGGGGATTCAGCGACTATGCCTGCGTGCCGGCCAAAAATGCCTGGCGCATTCCGGAGGCTATCAGCGATCGTCAGGCGACAATGGTTGAGCCTTTTACTATTGCGGCAAATATTACCGCCCAGCTGCAGCCCACGCCGCAGGATATCGCCCTGGTTTACGGCGCTGGCCCAATGGGCCTGACGGTGATCCAGGCGCTGAAGGGGGTGTATGGCGTTAAGCAGGTGATCGTCGTGGACCGCATTGCCGAACGTCTACAGATGGCACGGGACAACGGCGCCGATCTGACGCTCGATAACACCCATCAGCCGCTGGCGGATCAGCTGGCGCAGCGGCAGATAGCCCCCACGCTGGTCATTGATGCCGCCTGCCACCCAGCCATTCTGCAGGAGGCAATCCTCCTCGCCTCCCCTGCAGCCCGCATCGGCATACTCGGTTTCTCCGGCGAGGCGTCCACGCTGACCCAGCAAAGCATCACCAGTAAAGAGATCTCCATTTTCTCCTCGCGGCTGAACAGCGGGCGCTTTCCGCTGGTCATCGACTGGATGGAAAAAGGCCTTATCCATCCTGAGGCGTTAATCACCCACTGTATGCCGCTGGAGCAGGTGAAAGAAGCCATGGAGATTTTCGCCAACGATCGGAAGACCTGCTGCAAAGTGCTGCTGCAATTAGGCTAAGCCGACATTATTTTTAAATAACGGCCGACGGATATCTGTAGATCCGCCGCGCCTGATATAAATCATATAATGAGCATGGTGTTATCATGGGAAAAAATATTCGCTGGATTATCGTCCTGTTATTATTTTTAGTGTATATGATAAATTATCTGGACCGGGTGGCGTTATCCATTACGGTGCCGATGATTGAAAAGGACCTTGCACTTAACGCTGAACAATTTGGTATGATTTTCGGCAGCTTTTTCTTCGGCTACGCGGTCTTTAATTTTATTGGCGGCCTCGCCGTCGATAAATTTGGCGCCACATTGGTGATGGGCCTGGCGGTTGGGTTATGGTCGCTGTTTTGCGGCTTAACCGCGGTTGCCACCGGCTTTTATTCCATGCTGGTGCTCCGCGTGCTCTTCGGGATGGCAGAGGGCCCGATTTGCGCCTCAGCGAACAAGATGATTAACGGCTGGTTTCCTAAAAAGCAAGCAGCAACCGCAGTGGGGTTCCTCAGCGCCGGCTCTCCGCTGGGCGGCGCGGTCGCCGGACCTATCGTCGGTTATCTGGCCCTGGCTTTCGGCTGGCGTCCCGCGTTTATGATTATTTTCGCCATCGGTATTGTGTGGATGGTCGTGTGGTTTTTTATTGCCGCCAACTCGCCTGACAAACATAAGCATGTCAGTCAGGAAGAGCTCATGCTCATTAATAAAATGAAGCAAGAGGAGGACGCCCTGGAAACCGTAGAAAATCAAACGGCCCACTCACTGGGTTATTATCTCAAGCAGCCTATTATTCTGGTGACGGCATTTGCCTTCTTCTGCTACAACTATATTCTGTTTTTCTTTCTCAGCTGGTTTCCGTCCTATCTGGTCCAGCAGCACCATCTGGATATTAAACAGATGAGTCTCACCACCATGATCCCGTGGATCGTCGGTTTTGTCGGTCTGGCGCTGGGGGGTTATATATCCGATAAAATATTTAACCTTACCGGAAGGCTGCTGCTGTCGCGCAAAATCGTGCTGGTGGTATGCCTGCTAATGGCCGCGCTCTGCGTGGGGCTCGCCGGTACCGTTAGCAGCGTCGTTCCTGCCGTTCTGCTGATGTCGGTCTCCATCTTTTTCCTCTATGTGACCGGGGCGATCTACTGGGCGATTATTCAGGACGTGGTGCATAAATCCCGCGTCGGCGGCGCCAGCGGCTTTATCCATCTTATCGGCAGCGTCTCCGGCATCGTGGGGCCGATTGTCACGGGCTATATCGTGCAGTCCACCGGCAAATTCGACAGCGCCTTTATTCTCGCCGGCACTATCGCCGCGCTTGGCGCCGTGCTGGTGCTGCTGGTGATTAAAACCCCACGGATGACGATGAAAGCCAGTCAGGCATAAATGGCTGAAGAGCGATGTCCGGCCTTGGCCCGGACATCGTCTGCTTCTACTTCTCCGCCAGGGGCACAGCCCAGCTGCGGCCTAGCGCCGAGCCCTGAGCGCCCTGCTCATTCAGATAGCGATCCAGTTCAACCATTCCGGTCCAGCGATTTTCGCACCACAGCGGCGCCAATAGCGTGGGTCGACGGGCGCTGGCCGATATCCGGTGATAGATCACCTCCGGCGGCGTATGGCGAATCATCTCCCCGGCGGTCACGGTATACGCCTCCAGCTCAATGCCATTGAGACGCCCGGCCTGCCACGCTTTGGCCATAATACTGCCTTTGACAATGTGCAGCGGGTGCAGCTTGATGCCGTCCACGCCGGTCGCCACCACCCGCTCCAGCGTCTCCAGGCAATGGCCTTGGGTCTCTCCGGGCAGGCCGACGATCAGATGTACGCAGACCTTCAGCCCTCGCGCTCGCGCCAGACGCGCAGTACGCTGGTAGCAAGCGAAATCATGCCCACGGTTAATCCGATGCAGGGTTTTATCGTGCGCGGTTTGCAGTCCCAGCTCCAGCCATACCTCATATCCTTGCTCATGATATTCACTCAGCAGATCGAGGACTGCCTCCGGCACGCAGTCCGGGCGGGTGCCGACGCAGAGGCCGACAATATTCGCCTGGCTGATGGCCTGACGATACATCGAGCGGAGCACCTGCACTTCAGCGAAGGTGCTGGTATAGGCCTGGAAATAGGCCAGATAGCGCTTTGCCCGGTTGACGAGCTGCGCCTGATGAGCGAGCTGTTCGGCGATGGAGCGATGCTGCTGCGCCTCATCGGCAAAGGAAGCCACATTACAGAAAGTGCAACCGCCGCGGCCCAGCGTGCCGTCGCGGTTCGGGCAGCTAAAACCGCCGTGCAGCGTCAGCTTATGGACCTTTTCGCCATAGCGGCGCATAAGATCCCCACCAAACATATTGACTAATTTCTGTAACTGCATAATCTGATAGACCGGCCTCAACAAAGGGGGCCAAGCCTGCCACTTTTTGTCACCGACGGCGATGACCTGGATCAATCGTCAGCGCGGCGGCCACCCTCATTGCATAAACAATCATGATTACTGCAATTTCATTCACCTCTGTGGTGATGAGTTTTCCTTATATTTCACCTGCGGATAGCCCTAATCTTCTTCACGGTAAAAAACAGTATTAATATCCATTGAGAAAATATATGGCAGTCAAATATGCTAATGATGACATGCATTTCAGCGCATAACGGTAATGCAAAGCCGCGTGCACAGTGAGACAGATCACACTAGCCTGACCTTCCTGAGGCGTATTCATAGCACGAAAAATGGCACTATTTATTTTTAAAACAACAAGTTAACACCTGTATAGCACATTTTTGTATTAATAAGATTGCCATTTGACGTAAGTGTGGATTCCCGATAAGTTGGGAATCCGCTGGAAGCTTTCTGGATGAGCACTCTGCTCATCATATTTATGCAGTAATTGAGATTCCCTCTTAACAGCAAGTCCTCAAACTTGTGTACCGATGCGAAAAGGATTTAAAGAGGGCGAATGCGAGGTGCAAACCCCGTCGCCATGCTCTTTCTGTGCCTGTGCGCAATCGGTATCGGAGGGTGTCCGCAGAGCCTGGGGAGGTTCACTGATATGTTGTACGACAAATCCCTTGAGAGGGATAACTGTGGTTTCGGCCTGATCGCCCACATAGAAGGCGAACCTAGCCACAAGGTAGTGCGAACCGCGATACACGCACTGGCCCGCATGCAGCACCGTGGCGCAATCCTTGCCGATGGTAAAACCGGCGACGGTTGCGGTCTGCTGCTGCAAAAACCCGATCGTTTCTTCCGCATCGTTGCTGAAGAGCGCGGCTGGCGTTTAGCCAAAAACTACGCCGTTGGGATGCTGTTCCTGAATAAAGATCCTGAGCTGGCTAAAGCGGCGCGCCGCATCGTTGAAGAAGAACTTCAGCTTGAGACCCTGTCGATTGTCGGCTGGCGCGATGTGCCGACCAACGAAGGCGTCCTCGGTGAAATCGCCCTCTCCTCGCTGCCCCGTATTGAGCAAATCTTTGTGAACGCCCCGGCTGGCTGGCGCCCGCGCGATATGGAGCGCCGTCTGTTTATTGCGCGTCGTCGCATTGAAAAACGCCTGCAGGAAGACAAAGATTTCTACGTTTGTAGCCTGTCCAACCTGGTCAACATCTATAAAGGTCTGTGTATGCCGGCGGATTTGCCGCGCTTCTACCTGGACCTCGCGGACCTGCGCCTGGAGTCGGCTATCTGCCTGTTCCACCAGCGCTTCTCCACCAACACCGTGCCGCGCTGGCCGCTGGCGCAGCCGTTCCGTTACCTGGCGCACAACGGTGAAATCAACACCATCACCGGCAACCGCCAGTGGGCCCGCGCCCGTACCTATAAGTTCCAGACCCCGCTGATCCCGGATCTGCACGACGCCGCGCCGTTCGTTAACGAAACCGGCTCTGACTCCAGTTCAATGGACAACATGCTGGAGCTGCTGCTGGCCGGCGGGATGGATATCGTGCGCGCCATGCGCCTGCTGGTGCCGCCAGCCTGGCAGAACAACCCGGATATGGATCCGGAGCTGCGTTCGTTCTTCGACTTTAACTCCATGCATATGGAGCCGTGGGACGGCCCGGCGGGCATCGTCATGTCCGATGGCCGCTACGCTGCCTGTAACCTCGATCGTAATGGCCTGCGCCCGGCGCGCTACGTCATTACCAAAGATAAGCTCATCACCTGCGCCTCTGAAGTCGGTATCTGGGACTACCAGCCGGACGAAGTGGTCGAGAAAGGCCGCGTGGGCCCAGGCGAGCTGATGGTTATCGATACCCGCGCCGGACGCATTCTGCACTCGGCGGAAACCGATGACGATCTGAAGAGCCGCCACCCGTACAAAGAGTGGATGGAGAAAAACGTTCGTCGCCTGGTGCCGTTCGAAGATCTGCCGGAAGAAGAAGTCGGCAGCCGCCAACTGGATGACGACACGCTCGCCAGCTACCAGAAACAGTTTAACTACAGCGCGGAAGAGCTGGACTCCGTCCTGCGCGTGCTCGGCGAAAATGGCCAGGAAGCAGTCGGTTCGATGGGCGATGACACGCCTTTCGCCGTGCTCTCCAGCCAGCCGCGCATTATCTACGATTACTTCCGTCAGCAGTTCGCCCAGGTGACTAACCCGCCTATCGATCCGCTGCGTGAAGCGCACGTCATGTCGCTGGCCACCAGCATCGGTCGCGAAATGAACGTCTTCTGCGAAGCGGAAGGCCAGGCCCATCGCCTGAGCTTCAAATCGCCGATCCTGCTGTACTCCGATTTCAAACAGCTGACGACGATGGAAGAAGAGCACTATCGTGCCGACGTCCTCGACATCACGTTTAACCCGGCAGAGGCCTCGCTCAGCGAGACGGTGAAAGCCCTGTGTGACAAAGCAGAGCAAATGGTGCGCGAGGGTACCGTGCTGCTGGTGCTGTCCGACCGCAACATCGCCAAAGACCGTCTGCCGGTACCGGCGCCGATGGCCGTTGGCGCGATCCAGACCCGTCTGGTCGATAAAAGTCTGCGCTGCGATGCCAACATCATCGTTGAAACCGCCAGCGCCCGCGATCCGCATCACTTTGCGGTCCTGCTCGGCTTCGGCGCGACCGCTATCTATCCGTACCTCGCCTATGAAACGCTGGCGAAGCTGGTCGACAGCAAAGCTATCGATAAAGCCTACCGTGCGGTGATGCTGAACTATCGCAACGGTATCAACAAAGGTCTGTACAAAATCATGTCGAAGATGGGGATCTCCACCATCGCGTCCTACCGCTGCTCGAAGCTGTTCGAAGCCGTCGGTCTGCATCGCGAGGTTTCCGATCTCTGCTTCCAGGGCGTGGTCAGCCGCATCGGCGGCGCCGGCTTCGACGATTTCCAGCAGGATCTGCTGAATCTGTCGAAACGCGCCTGGCTGGCACGTAAGCCACTGGCTCAGGGCGGCCTGCTGAAGTTCGTGCACGGCGGTGAATATCACGCCTACAACCCGGACGTGGTTCAGACCCTGCAGAAGGCCGTGCAGAGCGGCGAATACAGCGACTATCAACAATACGCGAAACTGGTTAACGAACGTCCGGCGGCCACGCTGCGCGATCTGCTGGCGCTCAATCCAGGCGAAGACGCAATCAGTATCGACGACGTAGAACCGGCGAAAGAGCTGTTCAAACGCTTCGATACCGCGGCGATGTCGATCGGCGCGCTGAGCCCGGAAGCACACGAATCGCTGGCGGAAGCGATGAACAGCATCGGCGGTTTCTCTAACTCCGGTGAAGGCGGTGAAGACCCGGCGCGCTACGGCACCAATAAAGTGTCGCGCATCAAGCAAGTCGCGTCCGGCCGCTTCGGCGTCACGCCAGCCTATCTGGTCAATGCCGACGTCATCCAGATCAAAGTCGCCCAGGGGGCGAAACCGGGTGAAGGCGGTCAGTTGCCGGGTGATAAAGTCACCCCGTATATCGCCAAACTGCGCTATTCCGTACCGGGCGTGACGCTGATCTCCCCGCCGCCGCACCACGATATCTACTCTATCGAGGATTTGGCGCAGCTGATTTTCGACCTCAAGCAGGTCAACCCGAAAGCGATGATTTCGGTCAAACTGGTTTCTGAACCGGGCGTTGGCACCATCGCCACCGGCGTGGCCAAAGCCTATGCCGACCTGATCACCATCGCCGGCTACGACGGCGGTACCGGGGCGAGCCCGCTCTCGTCGGTGAAATATGCCGGCTGTCCGTGGGAGCTTGGCCTGGTGGAAACCCAGCAGGCGCTGGTCGCTAACGGTCTGCGTCACAAGATCCGTCTGCAGGTGGACGGCGGCCTGAAAACCGGCCTCGATATCATCAAAGCGGCGATCCTTGGCGCAGAAAGCTTCGGTTTCGGTACCGGCCCGATGGTCGCGCTGGGCTGTAAATACCTGCGTATTTGCCACCTGAACAACTGCGCGACCGGCGTGGCGACTCAGGATGACAAACTGCGTAAGAACCACTATCACGGTCTGCCGTTCAAAGTGACCAACTACTTTGAATTTATCGCCCGTGAGACCCGCGAGCTGATGGCCCAGCTGGGCGTCAAACGTCTGGTGGATCTGATTGGCCGCACCGATCTGCTCAAAGAGCTGGATGGGTTTACTGCCAAGCAGCAGAAACTGGATCTGGGTAAACTGCTGGAGACCGCAGAGCCGCATCCGGGCAAAGCGCTGTACTGCACCGAGAACAACCCACCGTTCGATAACGGTGTACTCAACGCGCAGCTGCTGCAGCAGGCGAAACCGTACGTGGATGAAAAGCAGAGCAAAACGTTCTGGTTCGATATCCGCAATACCGACCGCTCCGTGGGGGCCTCGCTGTCCGGGTATATTGCCCAGACCCATGGTGACCAGGGACTGGCCGGGGATCCGATCGTCGCCCACTTTAGCGGCACCGCAGGCCAGAGCTTCGGCGTGTGGAACGCCGGTGGCGTAGAGCTGCATCTGACCGGCGATGCCAACGACTATGTCGGGAAAGGCATGGCGGGCGGTCTGCTGGCCATTCGTCCTCCGGTCGGCTCTGCGTTCCGCAGCCATGAAGCCAGCATTATCGGCAACACCTGCCTGTACGGCGCGACCGGTGGTCGTCTGTACGCCGCAGGCCGCGCAGGCGAGCGTTTCGCCGTGCGTAACTCCGGCGCCATTACCGTGGTGGAAGGCATCGGTGACAACGGCTGTGAATATATGACCGGCGGCATCGTCTGCGTGCTCGGTAAAACCGGCGTCAACTTTGGCGCAGGGATGACCGGCGGCTTTGCTTATGTCCTGGATGAAGATGGCGACTTCCGTAAACGCGTGAACCCGGAACTGGTGGAAGTGCTGGACGTTGATTCTCTGGCTATCCATGAAGAGCACCTGCGCGGTTTAATCACCGAACATGTGCAGCTTACCGGTTCGCAACGTGGCGAAGAGATCCTCGCCAACTGGCCGGCCTTCTCCGCGAAGTTTGCGCTGGTTAAACCGAAGTCCAGCGATGTTAAAGCACTGTTGGGTCACCGTAGTCGTTCCGCAGCTGAGCTGCGGGTGCAGGCGCAGTAAGGGGTTAAGATGAGTCAGAACGTTTATCAATTTATCGACCTGCAGCGCGTTGATCCGCCAAAGAAACCGCTGAAGATCCGTAAAATTGAGTTTGTGGAAATTTACGAGCCGTTTTCAGAAGGCCAGGCCAAGGCGCAGGCAGATCGCTGCCTCTCCTGCGGCAACCCGTACTGTGAATGGAAATGCCCGGTGCATAACTACATCCCGAACTGGCTGAAGCTGGCCAACGAGGGGCGTATTTTTGAGGCGGCTGAGCTGTCGCATCAGACCAACACCCTGCCAGAAGTCTGCGGGCGCGTTTGCCCGCAGGACCGCCTGTGTGAAGGCTCCTGTACGCTGAACGATGAGTTCGGCGCGGTGACCATCGGCAACATCGAACGCTATATCAATGACAAAGCGTTCGAAATGGGCTGGCGTCCGGATCTCTCCGGCGTGAAGCCGACCGGTAAAACCGTCGCGATCATCGGTGCTGGCCCGGCGGGCCTCGCTTGTGCCGACGTGCTGACCCGCAACGGCGTCAAGGCGGTGGTGTTTGACCGCCATCCGGAAATCGGCGGCCTGCTGACCTTCGGTATCCCGGCGTTCAAGCTGGAAAAAGAGGTGATGACCCGCCGCCGTGAAATCTTCACCGGCATGGGCATTGAGTTCAAACTCAATACCGAAGTGGGCCGCGACGTACAGCTCGACGACCTGCTGAAAGAGTACGATGCCGTGTTCCTCGGCGTCGGGACCTATCAGTCGATGCGCGGTGGACTGGACAACGAAGACGCCCCGGGCGTCTACGACGCGCTGCCGTTCCTGATCGCTAACACCAAGCAGATCATGGGCTTTGGCGAAACAGCTGATGAGCCCTACGTCAGCATGGAAGGCAAACGCGTGGTCGTGCTCGGCGGTGGCGACACCGCGATGGACTGCGTGCGAACCTCCATTCGTCAGAATGCGGCGCACGTGATCTGTGCCTATCGTCGTGACGAAGAGAACATGCCCGGTTCAAAACGCGAAGTGAAAAACGCGCGTGAAGAAGGCGTTGAGTTCCAGTTCAACGTCCAGCCGCTGGGCGTGGAAGTGAATGCCAATGGCAAAGTGTGCGGCGTGAAGATGGCGCGCACCGAGATGGGCCAGCCGGACGCGAAAGGCCGCCGTCGCGCGGAGATCGTCGCTGGTTCTGAACACGTGGTGCCGGCTGATGCGGTGGTAATGGCCTTTGGCTTCCGTCCGCACAGCATGGAGTGGCTGGCGAAGCACAGCGTCGAGCTGGACTCTCAGGGCCGCATCATCGCGCCGGAAGGCAGCGACAACGCGTTCCAGACCAGCAACCCGAAAATCTTCGCCGGTGGTGATATCGTTCGCGGTTCCGACCTGGTGGTCACTGCGATTGCCGAAGGCCGTAAAGCGGCGGACGGGATCCTCAACTTCCTTGAAGTCTGATTAGGCTCTGAGCCTCAGCGCCTAAAAGCCCGATGGTTAACGCCATCGGGCTTTTTTATTGCTCATTCGCCGGGCAAACCGCCGCTTTCAGCGCCGAATTATACCAGCCGCAGATATGCTCTAAGCGGGTGATCGCCGATCCGACGGTCACCGCCCACGCGCCGCAGCGCATCGCCTCAGCTGCCTGCGCAGGCGTATTGTAGCGCCCCTCTGCGACCACTCGGCAGCCCGCGGCGCTCAGGCTTTTCACCAGCGCCAGGTCCGGTTCGACCGGTGTCCCCTCTGCGGTATAGCCGGAGAGAGTAGTGCCAACCATATCGAAGCCCAACTGCCAGCATTCCAGGGCATCGTCGAGAGAGGAACAATCTGCCATCGCGTTTTTCCCCTGGCGGTGAATTGCCGCCAACAACGATGCGACAGAGGCCGGACGCTGGCGCCGCGTGCCGTCAACCGCAATGATATCGGCCCCCGCCTGCGCCAGGGCATTCACATCCTCAAGCCACGGCGTAATACGCACCGGGCTATCATGCAGATCGCGCTTAATCAGCGCGATAACAGGCACCGTCACTAACGGACGAACGGCCTGCAGGTTGGCCAGACCTTCTATGCGCAGCGCCACCGCCCCCGCCTGTTCCGCCGCCAGCGCCATCGCCGCGACGATGGCGGGGTTATCCAGCGGGCTGCCCGGCACCGGCTGACAGGAGACAATTAACCCACCGTAATAGCGAATACGCCGATCCAGTTGTGCAAGTAAAGACATGACTGCTCCCTGAAAGATAAGTGTGGCAATAACAGTACCAGCCGCAGGGGCGCGTCGTGTGTGGCGGGGTTAACAAAGCAGGCAGGAAAAAAAACAGGCCCCGGAGGGCCTGTCAGGCGTTACTTCACAACGCGGAGCGCCGGGCGACCACCGCGCGGCGGCGGCGTGTCGTCAGGATCGTCGTCGTGATTATCCGGCTTATCGCCATCGATCACCGACATCACCGTTTCGCTTTCACTCTCAGGCGCGACGTCATCATCGTTGAGGCTGCTGACATCTTCGTCATAGGCCGCTTCCGGTTCAAACATCGTGCCGGCGCCGTTCTCACGGGCATAGATGGCGAGTACCGCAGCCAGCGGAACAGACACGTTACGCGGCACGCCGCCAAAGCGCGCGTTAAAACGCACCTCGTCATTCGCCAGCTCCAGATTGCCGACCGCACGCGGGGCAATATTGAGAACGATTTGACCGTCGCGCGCGTACTCCATCGGTACGAGCACGCCCGGCAGAGTGACATCCACCACCAGGTGCGGCGTCAGCTGGTTATCCAGCAGCCACTCATAAAACGCCCGTAACAGATACGGGCGACGCGGCGTCAGCTGTGATACATCCATTATTTAGCCCCGACCGAGGCGCATTTCACGCTCGGCTTCAGTTAAAGAAGCGAGGAAGGAATCACGCTCAAATACGCGAGTCATGTAGCCTTTGAGCTCTTTCGCGCCTGCGCCAACCAGTTCCACACCGAGAACCGGCAAACGCCACAGCAGCGGCGCCAGGTAGCAATCCACCAGGCTGAACTCGTCGCTCAGGAAGTAAGGTTTCTGGGTGAAGACCGGCGCGATGGCCAGCAGTTCTTCACGCAGCTGCTTACGCGCAGCATCAGCTTGCGCTGCGGTACCGCTCTGGATGGTGTTCATCAGCGAATACCAGTCCTTCTCGATACGTTGCATATACAGGCGGCTTTCTCCACGCGCCACCGGATAAACCGGCATTAACGGCGGATGCGGGAAACGCTCATCCAGATACTCCATAATGATGCGAGATTCCCACAGAGTGAGCTCACGATCCACCAGCGTCGGTACGCTTTGATTCGGGTTGAGGTCAATCAGATCCTGAGGTGGGTTGTCCTTCTCCACGTGCTCTATCTCAAAACTGACACCCTTCTCAGCCAGCACAATGCGGACCTGATGGCTATAGATGTCAGTAGGACCAGAAAACAGCGTCATTACCGAACGTTTGTTGGCAGCGACAGCCATGAAAACCTCCAGGTATATTCAGAATTTTGTACTGCTGCCAGTCACTCATGACCGGCCAGATGTAAAAACCCCAGTAGCGCGATGTCACCTTCGTTCACGAATAAAACAAAAAATGAACAATCACCAGCATTTGGGCAGAAAATTGGATGATAGTTTACCAGATTTTGAAGACGTTGTGGTGAGGGGATTCTGGAAATGCTGAAAAAGTGGCGAAAACCGGCGGCATGATTGTGGATAACAGCCGTTTTATCCATAAAAAAACCCGCCGGAGCGGGTTTTTTCGCAAATTGTTCTGCGTGAGCAGAAGACAATTAACGTTTGGAGAACTGCGGACGACGACGTGCTTTACGCAGACCGACTTTCTTACGTTCAACCTGACGAGCGTCACGAGTAACGAAGCCTGCTTTACGCAGTTCGCCACGCAGGGACTCATCGTACTCCATCAGAGCGCGGGTGATACCGTGACGGATCGCACCAGCCTGACCAGAGATACCACCACCTTTAACAGTGATGTACAGATCCAGTTTCTCAACCATGTCGACCAGTTCCAGCGGCTGACGAACTACCATGCGGGCAGTTTCGCGACCGAAGTACTGTTCCAGAGAACGCTGGTTGATAACGATTTTACCGTTGCCCGGTTTGATGAATACGCGAGCTGCGGAACTTTTGCGGCGACCAGTGCCGTAGTATTGATTTTCAGCCATTGCCTATAATCCCGATTAGATGTCAAGAACTTGCGGTTGCTGTGCCGCGTGGTTGTGCTCGTTACCCGCGTAAACTTTCAGTTTACGGTACATAGCACGACCCAGCGGGCCTTTTGGCAGCATGCCTTTAACCGCGATTTCAATCACACGCTCAGGACGGCGGGCAATCATCTCTTCAAAGGTCGCTTCTTTGATACCACCGATGTGGCCGGTGTGGTGGTAGTACATTTTGTCTTCGCGCTTGTTGCCGGTTACAGCAACTTTTTCTGCGTTCAGAACGATGATGTAATCACCGGTATCAACGTGCGGAGTGTATTCCGCTTTATGCTTACCGCGCAGGCGACGAGCCAGTTCAGTAGCCAGACGGCCCAGAGTTTTACCGGTCGCGTCAACAACATACCAGTCGCGTTTTACGGTTTCTGGTTTAGCTGTAAAAGTTTTCATTAAAAGCTTACCCAAATAATAAGTTACACGTTGGTGAACACCCAAACGTTTAGTCAGTTGAGGTTCACACGACATTGTCCAGCAAACCTACCCCTTCGAATAGCCTATGCCGGCGCATAGAAAGTTTCGGGAAAAAAACCTTCTCGTAACGTGGGGTCGCAAGATTATAGAGAAGTCGGGGTCAAAGATCGACCCCTTTATGAGATTTTTCAGGCAGGCCCCGGGGTGGTCTTCCGGCTCTCAATCCGTCGGGAAAAAGCGCCCTGTCAGGGCATATGCGGACGCTTGAGATACTCTTCGCTCTGCATCTCCTGCAGACGCGACAGACAGCGCTGGAACTCAAACTTCAGCCGCTCTCCCTGATAAATGTCGTACAGCGGCACCGCGGCGCTGACCACCAGCTTCACGTGGCGCTCATAGAACTCATCCACCAGGGCGATAAAGCGCCGCGCTTCGCTCTCCAGCTGCGCGGTCATCACCGGCACGTCGAGCAGCATCACGGTGTGGAACAGACGGGAGAGGGCAATATAGTCATGCTGGCTACGGGCATCCACACACAGCGTGGCGAACGACGCCGCCAGCGTCTGGTTTTCGACGCCAAGCGTGGGCAGCTCGCGGTGATTGATCTCCAGCGTCGGCCCGGCAGCAGCGCGCGGCGCCCCGGCCAGCGCCAGCCACAGTTTATCCATCTGTTCGCGGGTTTCGCTGTTCAGTGGCGACAGCCACAGGTGCGCCTGCGTCAGCGTACGCAGACGATAATCGATGCCGGCATCGACGTTCATAATATCGCAATGCTGCTTGATGGCGTCGATCGCCGGCAGAAAACGGGCCCGTTGCAGGCCATTGCGATAGAGCTCATCCGGCGGAATATTGGAAGTGGCGACCAGGGTGATGCCGCGGGCAAACAGGGCTTTCATCAACCCGCCTAACAGCATGGCATCGGTAATATCAGAGACGAAAAACTCGTCAAAACAGAGCACATCCGTTTCCGCCTTGAAACGGTCGGCGACAATCTCCAGCGGGTCGCTATGTCCCTGCAGGGTGGTCAGCTCTTCGTGCACGCGCAGCATGAAGCGATGGAAATGCAGGCGCTGCTTACGCTCGCCCGGCAGACTCTGGTAAAACAGGTCCATCAGCCAGGTTTTCCCCCGCCCCACGCCGCCCCACATATACAGGCCGCGGACAGGTGCCGCCTCGACAACCGGTTCGCGCTTGCCCAGCAGTTTGCCGAATTTCGCGCGCAAACCGCCGCCTGACGCGACAGGCGCGGGCTGAGTCTGCAGTTCCTGGTAAATGGTATCAAGGCGGCTCACCGCTTCTTGCTGGACGTCGTCGGGTTGATGGCTGCCCTCTTTCAGGGCTAAAAGGTAACGCGATGTTGGAGACAGGCTTTGCATGATCTAATTGTTATTCCTTGAAAACCGTAATGCCGAAGCTCACGATTGACGAAAAAAAGGCCGTTCTACACTACGCGATGATACGCCAGGATTCCACTTCTGTGGAATTAGCGGTTATAGTGGCACTATCGGGCGCAGGCGGAGAGCCTAAGAGCCACCCTACGGAACCACAAAACAACGGGAGATGTTCATGACCTGGGAATACGCGCTAATTGGGTTAGTCGTCGGTATCATTATTGGTGCCGTCGCCATGCGTTTCGGCAACCGCAAACTGCGCCAGCAGCAGGCGCTGCAGTTCGAACTGGAAAAGAATAAAGCCGAGCTTGAAGAATACCGTGAAGAGCTGGTCAGCCACTTCGCGCGCAGCGCTGAGCTGCTGGATAACATGGCGCATGACTATCGTCAGCTGTATCAGCATATGGCGAAAAGCTCTAACAACCTGCTGCCGGACTCTATGGCAGACGCCAACCCGTTCCGCAACCGTCTGGAAGAGTCTGAAGCCAGCAACGATCAGGCACCGGTCCAGATGCCGCGCGACTACTCTGAAGGCGCATCCGGTTTACTGCGCGGTGGCGCAAAACGCGATTAACTGATCGCGTCTGATAAAATATCTCCGGGCGCGCCCACCGCGCCCGCTCCTTCCCCCACTTCCCGGCTACAATTTAAACCAGTACCCACATTGTTACCTGTGCAAAAATTCAATAACATCAGGTTATTCAGGACGTTTTTCCATACACCTCAGGTTACGAGAGCCAGCATCTAATGAAGAAACAGACTTTGCTGTTGAGTGCGTTAGCGTTAAGCATTGGGTTATCGTTGTCGGCCCTGCCTCCGGCAGCAGCATCCTTACCGACTCAGGTGCCCGGCCAGGGCGCGTTACCGAGCCTGGCGCCGATGCTGGAAAAGGTCCTGCCAGCGGTGGTCAGCGTGCAGGTGGAAGGCACCGCCTCGCCGACGCTCAATATGCCGGAAGAGCTGAAGAAATATTTTGGTGATAACGCCCCGCAGGAGCAGGCGCAGCCGTTTGAAGGGCTCGGCTCCGGCGTCATCATCGACGCAGCGAAAGGCTACGTGCTGACCAATAATCACGTCATCAATCAGGCGCAGAAGATCAGCGTCCAGCTGAACGATGGCCGTGAATTTGATGCCAAACTGGTCGGCAGCGATGAACAGAGCGATATCGCTCTGCTGCAGCTGATCAAGCCGGCGAACCTGACACAAATCGCCATTGCTGACTCCGATAAACTCCGCGTCGGCGACTTCGCCGTCGCCGTCGGCAACCCGTTCGGCCTTGGCCAGACCGCCACCTCCGGCATTATCTCTGCCCTTGGCCGCAGCGGCCTGAACCTGGAAGGGCTGGAGAATTTCATCCAGACCGATGCCTCGATTAACCGCGGTAACTCCGGCGGCGCGCTGTTGAACCTCAACGGCGAGCTTATCGGGATCAACACCGCGATCCTGGCACCGGGCGGCGGTAGCATCGGCATCGGCTTCGCCATTCCAAGCAACATGGCGAAAACCCTCGCCGACCAGCTCATTCAGTTTGGCGAAATCAAGCGCGGCCTGCTGGGCATTAAAGGCATGGAAATGAGCGCCGATATCGCCAAGGCGATGAATCTCGACGTTCAGCGCGGCGCCTTCGTCAGTGAAGTGTTACCAAACTCCGGTTCCGCCAAAGCAGGGATCAAATCCGGCGACGTCATTGTCAGTCTGAACGGCAAGCCGCTGAACAGTTTTGCCGAACTGCGCTCGCGTATCGCTACAACCGAACCGGGGACCAAGGTCAAACTGGGCCTGCTGCGCGACGGAAAACCGGTCGATGTCGAAGTGACGCTGGATAAGAGCACCTCCTCCACCGCCAGCGCCGAGCTGATTATCCCTGCCCTGCAGGGAGCCTCGTTCAGCGATGGTCAGATGAAGGACGGTACCAAAGGCGTGGTGATCGATAATGTCGATAAAGGCAGCGCCGCCGCCCAGGTCGGCCTGCATAAGGATGACATTATCATTGGCCTTAACCGGGAACGTATTCATTCGATTGCCGAACTGCGCAAAGTGCTTGAAGGCAAACCGCCGGTCATCGCCCTGAATGTGATCCGCGGCAACGAAAGCATCTATCTGCTGCTACGCTGATTGTCTTCCCGGACATCGCCGCCATGTGCGATGTCCGGACAACTCATGCTATGCTGCGTCTGACCATTCATTAACGATATTTGCATCATGCCTGGAAAGTTATTACGTTCGATACTCATCGGTTTGATTGTCGGGGGACTGCTGCTGGCCCTGATGCCATCGCTGCGCCAGTGGCAACTGACGCCGACCACCCAAAACGATACGGCAGACGACTCCCCTGTGAGCTATAACGCCGCCGTACGCCGCGCGGCGCCCGCCGTGGTGAACGTCTATAACCGCGCCCTGAACAGCACCAGCCATAATCAGCTGACGCTTGGCTCCGGGGTGATCATGGATCAGCGCGGCTATATCCTGACCAACAAGCATGTTATCAATGATGCCGATCAGATCATTGTCGCACTGCAGGACGGCCGCGTCTTCGAAGCGCTGCTGGTCGGATCCGACACCCTGACTGACCTCGCCGTGCTGAAGATCAACGCCACCGGCGGGCTGCCGGTGATCCCGATCAACCCGAAACGCACGCCGCATATTGGCGATGTCGTCCTGGCGATTGGCAATCCCTATAACCTGGGGCAGACCATCACTCAGGGGATCATCAGCGCCACAGGGCGCATTGGCCTCAACCCGACCGGCCGCCAGAACTTCCTGCAAACTGACGCCTCGATTAACCACGGTAACTCGGGTGGGGCGCTGGTGAACTCCCTCGGCGAGCTGATGGGGATTAACACCCTCTCCTTTGACAAGAGCAATGACGGCGAAACGCCGGAAGGCATTGGCTTTGCGATCCCGTTCCAGTTAGCGACCAAAATTATGGATAAGTTGATCCGGGATGGCCGGGTGATCCGCGGCTATATCGGCATTAGCGGCCGGGAGATCGCCCCGCTGCACGCACAGGGCGGCGGGATCGATCAGATCCAGGGGATCGTGGTTAACGATGTGGCGCCTGATGGCCCCGCAGCACAAGCCGGGATCCGCGCCAACGACGTGATCATCTCCGTGAATGACAAACCTGCGGTTTCTGCACTGGAGACGATGGATCAGGTGGCCGAGATCCGCCCGGGATCGGAAATTCCGGTAGTCATCATGCGTGATGATAAGAAAATTACGCTCCATATCGCCGTTCAGGAATACCCGGCCACCAACTAAACGGCTCCCCGTTTGGGGAGCCTCGTTAATCGCTAAATACCGGACCGGCCGGGAATCTGACCAGAAACCCGGTCACCGCCAGCAGCGATCTCAGCCCGGGCCAGACTATCTGTCGCTCGCGAAGCTCATCATCCAGCGTCAGTAGCGCAAATTCCCCCTTCTCACCCAGCACGCCACCCTGCCAGAGCAGGCGCTGCGCCTGCTGCCGCGCCCAGGGCGACTCACTCTTCCAGGCCAGCAAATGCAGCAGCGCCTGCTGCAGACAGACGCTGTGCGAATGGTTATCCCGCCGCAGCCGCCGGTAAACGGGCAGGGACACGCTGCGCACGGTATAAAATCCACTGCCCGCCTCTTCATCGCCTTCAGGAATAGCGCGGGCGAACTGCCCCGCCACGTCGCACAGCCGGTTGTGCGTCAGCGGAAGTTGCCGGGCGCTGAGCGCCCCGGCCGCCATGCACAGCAGACCGCTGCGCTGCAGCGAGGGCGTCGCAGAGCGCACGACCGCCGCCGGTAAGGCGATCACCGCCCGTGTCGCCTCGTCAGCGTTATGGTCAGCGCCGGCCTCATAACAGCTGGCCAGCAGCGCTTCACCAGGCGTGGCGTTCAGCGGGGGCGAAAGCAGGTTCAGCGCCGGCTGCAGTTGTGCAAGTTCATCGCCTGACGCCAGCATGGCGTCAACCACCGCCTCCCGTGTTGATGTCCGGTTTTCCGGACAGCATGCTATGGCTTCATTCATCACCGTCTCCTTATGAGAAATCTCCGCGGCCGGTATGCCAGCCGCGGGAACAGGCTGGCCTACATCGCCAGCACGTACTTGAGCATCACCCCGGCGGCGATCGCCGAGCCGATCACCCCGGCCACGTTCGGGCCCATGGCGTGCATCAGCAGGAAGTTCTGCCCGTCCGCTTCCAGACCCACTTTGTTCGACACCCTGGCTGCCATCGGCACCGCCGACACCCCCGCCGAGCCGATCAGCGGGTTGATTTTGTGCCGGCTGAACACGTTCATCAGCTTCGCCATCAGCACCCCGGCCGCGGTGCCCATGCAGAAGGCGATCACCCCCAGCACCAGGATCCCCAGCGTCTGCGGCTGCAGGAACTTGTCCGCCACCAGCTTGGCCCCCACCGACAGCCCGAGGAAGATGGTCACGATGTTGATCAGCGCGTTCTGCACCGTATCGCTCAGCCGCTCCACCACGCCGCTCTCGCGCATCAGGTTGCCGAAGCAGAACATCCCCAGCAGCGGCGCGGCGTCCGGCAGCAGGAGCGCCACCAGCAGCAACAGCTCCGCCGGGAAGAGGATCTTCTCCCGCTTACTTACCGTGCGCAGCTGCACCATGCGAATTTTCCGCTCCCTGTCGCTGGTCAGCGCCTTCATGATCGGCGGCTGGATCAGCGGCACCAGCGCCATATAGGAGTAGGCCGCCACCGCGATGGCCCCCAGCAGCTCCGGTGCCAGCTTGCCCGACAGGTAAATCGCCGTCGGGCCGTCGGCGCCGCCGATGATGCCGATGGCCGCCGCCTGCGGCAGGGTGAAGCTGATGATGCCGAAGTAGTTCAGCGTCAGCGCCCCGAGCACGGTGGCGAAGATCCCGAACTGCGCCGCCGCCCCCAGCAGCAGGGTGCGCGGGTTGGCCAGCAGCGGGCCGAAATCGGTCATTGCCCCAACGCCCATAAAGATGACCAGCGGCGCAATGCCTGAGCCAATCGCCACCTTATAGAAGATGGCCAGCACCCCGGCGGAGTAGCCCATGTCCACCGCGAGGCTCTCCATCTGCCCCTGCACCGACGGCAGGGCCAGCGCCAGCGCCTCCTTAATGGCGTGGACGTCCGGCGCGCAGTGGAGCTTCGCGGCAATCACCGCCAGCTGCGCCGGGTCGTGGTGGGCCAGCAGGCTCTCCAGGGCGGTGAGCGCCAGCCCGGCCTCCGGGATGTTCGACAGCAGGCCGCCGAAGCCAATCGGCAGCAGCAGTAACGGCTCGAACTTCTTCGCAATCGCCAGCCACAGCAGCAGCAGGCTGACCAGCAGCATGATGGCCTGGCCGGCGCCGAGGTGCATCAGCCCCATGCCCTGAATCAGGGCGTTCAGACTTTCCATTTCCGCTCCTCGTCCTTACGCCAGCTGCAGCAGAGTGTCGCCGACCGCCACCGCGTCGCCGGCTTTCACCGCGATACCGCGTACGGTCCCGGCCTGCGCGGCGCGGATTTCGGTTTCCATCTTCATGGCTTCCAGAATCAGCAGCACCTCGCCTTCGGACACCGTCTGGCCTTCCGCGGCCAGCACCTTCCAGATAGTGCCCGCCAGCGGGGCGGTCACCGGGATGCCGGCGCCGGCCGGAGCCGGGGCGGCAGCAGGCGCAGCGGCCACCGGCGCGGCGCTGAGCTGGCTGACGTCGCCGCCGTCGCTGACTTTGACCACAAAGGCTTTGCCTTCCACCTCCACGGTGTAGATACCGGAGGCGGCTGGTTTTTCTG
The DNA here is from genome assembly GCF_033100215.1 of Klebsiella sp. w6. NCBI lineage: Bacteria > Pseudomonadati > Pseudomonadota > Gammaproteobacteria > Enterobacterales > Enterobacteriaceae > Klebsiella > Klebsiella sp. w6. Next base: position 501,080 of record NZ_CP136907.1, on the reverse strand, counting down.
CTTTTGCCAGCGGCTGCGCGGCTTCCGCCTGCGGTACCGGCTCAAAGGCTGCCGGGTTGTGGCGGTTTTCGAGGAACTTGAGGCCGGGCTGCGGGAACAGCGCCACGGTGAGCACGTCGTCGATGGCGTTTTCGGCAAGGGTGATGCCCTTCTCCTGCGCCTGGCGTCTGACGTCGGCTTCCAGCTGCGCCAGCTCCGGCTTCAGCAGGTCGGCCGGGCGGCAGGTGATGGCTTCAGCGCCGTCAAGCACCCGCGCCTGCAGGGCGGCGTTCACCGGCGCCGGGGTGTGGCCGTACTCGCCCTTCAGGATACCGGCGGTCTCCTTCGCGATGGTTTTGTAGCGCTCGCCGGTCAGGACGTTGAGCACCGCCTGGGTGCCAACAATCTGCGAGGTCGGGGTCACCAGCGGGATGAAGCCGAGGTCCTCGCGCACGCGGGGGATTTCCGCCAGCACCTCATCCAGACGGTGGGCGGCGCTCTGCTGCTTCAGCTGGCTTTCGAGGTTGGTGAGCATCCCGCCCGGGACCTGGGCGACGAGGATGCGGCTGTCGGTGCCCTTCAGCTGGCCTTCGAAGGCGTGGTACTTCTTACGCACCTCGCGGAAGTACGCCGCGATGCTCTCCAGCTTGTGGATATCCAGCCCGGTGTCATATTGCGTGCCGGCGAGGGTGGCGACCAGCGCCTCGGTGGCCGGGTGGCCGTAGGTGGCGCTCATGGACGAAATCGCCGTATCCACGCCATCGACCCCGGCTTCAATGGCCTTCAGCAGCGCCATCTCCGCCATCCCGGTGGTGGCATGACAGTGCAGGTGCAGGGTGACGTCGTAGCGCTTCTTGATTTCGCTGACCAGCTCAAAGGCGGCATGCGGCGTCAGAATGCCGGACATGTCCTTGATGGCGACGGAGTCGACGCCGGTCTCCAGCAGCTGTTCGGTGAGGTCAAGCCAGGTCTGCAGGGTGTGCGCCGGGCTGGTGGTGTACGAAAGCGTGCCCTGGGCGTGGGCGCCGTGGCGGCGGACCGCCTGCAGGGCGGCCTGCATGTTGCGCGGGTCGTTCATGGCGTCGAAGACGCGGAAGACGTCCATGCCGTTTTTGACGGCGCGCTCCACGAAGCGCTCCACCACGTCGTCGGCGTAGTGGCGGTAGCCGAGCAGGTTCTGGCCGCGGAGCAGCATCTGCAGCGGGGTCTTCGGCATCGCCTTTTTCAGCTCGCGCAGGCGGACCCACGGGTCCTCGCCGAGGAAGCGGATGCAGGCGTCAAAGGTGGCGCCGCCCCAGCACTCCAGCGAGCGGTAGCCGACGTCATCCAGCTGAGCGGCGACGGGGAGCATATCGTCGAGACGCAGACGGGTGGCGAACAGGGACTGGTGGGCGTCGCGCAGGACGACATCGGTAATGGCAACGGTCATAAATTCCTCCGTGAATTAAGGGTGAAGACGGCGATGGTGGTGAATGGCGGCGACAATCGCCGGCTTTAAGCGGGCGAAGTCGTCGGCGGGCGCGACGGCGGCCGGTGCCGGTTTGGGGGCGGCAGGCGGCTCGGGAAACAGGCGGTTGACGGCGAGGGACATTCCCCGGATGGCAAAGATGAGCAGCAGCAGAAACACCAGCACAAAGCCCATGCCGAGAAACATCAGGGTGAAGCCTTCGCCTAACAGGACGGCATTGTCAGTCATAAAATAGCCTTTGGGAGGGGCGCAATAATGGCTAACAGCAGACCGCGTTAGCCGAGTGGATTTCCCCGGACCGCCTGGTCAGAAGCCTCTGTTTAGCAGTCAGCTGCCGCTGCCATTACTGCGCTATATATTCAATCGGGGTTATTTAATGAAGCTCACATGTTTGCAGATTTCATCGGCGACCATGTCTTTGCGCTGATTAAAGATCACTTTATTCTGCTCAAACAGGTTATTGCCGTGGGTATCGATTGAGACAATTAACGGCCCGAACTCTTTCACACGACATACCCATAAGGTTTCCGGCATCCCTAAATCACGCCACTGCGCATCTTCGATTTCTTCCACGCAGACCGCGGCGACGACCGCGCAGCCGGCCGGGAACACGCAGTGCAAGGCTTTATGCTCGGCGCAACCCTCTTCGGTTCCCTTCCCCATACCGCCTTTACCAACGATTAATTTCACGCCAGTCCTGGCAATAAACTCTTTTTCAAATTTCTCCATGCGCATACTGGTGGTCGGCCCAACGGAGACCATTTCAAATTTATCTTCCGAACCTTTAATCGGTCGCACAATCGGCCCGGCATGCAATATCGCGCCACCGGCAACATTGACCGGTAATTCACGCCCGCCCTCAATTAAGCGACGATGAGCCACATCGCGACAGGTCACAATATGGCCGTTGAGATAAATGATATCGCCCGCTTTAATATCAGCTAAATCTTCATCTTTAATGGGCGTAGTGAGTATTTTTTTAGCCATCAGAATGCCACTCCTGTGTGAGACGTAATGGTGTAGTTCAGGTCTTTATCGAAAACGATATGTCCTTTGCGGTGCGACCAGCAGCCGACGTTGACCGCCACGCCAATGGTGGAAGGATGGCGTGCGGTATTTTCGATATTGACGCCCATCACGGAGGTATTGCCGGACATCCCCTGCGGGCCCAGACCGATTTTGTTGATGCCGTCTTCGAGCATTTTTTCCAGCGATGCCGCCCGTTCGTTATCATTGTGCGAGCCAATCGGGCGCATCAGCGCTTTCTTCGACAGCAGCGCCGCGGTTTCCACCGACGTTGCCACCCCAACGCCAACCAGCAATGGCGGACAGGCGTTCAGGCCATAGCTGGTCATCACATCCAGCACAAAGCGGGTCACCCCTTCATAGCCAGCGCCAGGCATTAACACCATCGCTTTACCCGGCAGCGAGCAGCCGCCGCCAGCCATATAGGTGTAGATGCTGCACTGATCGGAATTGGGAACGATCTCCCAGAAGACCGTCGGCGTACCTTTACCGACGTTTTTACCGGTGTTGTATTCATCAAAGGTCTCGACGCTGTTATGACGCAGCGGGGAGTCGACGGTGGCTTTGATCACCGATTCGCGCAGCAGCGCTTCCAGTTCGCCGATCAGCGGAAAGTTGGCGCCGCACTCCACCAGAAACTGGATCACGCCGGTATCCTGGCAGGAGGGACGATCCAGCTCTTTCGCCAGACGCTGGTTTTCAATCATGGTGGTAAAGATGACGTCCGCCAGCTGGCTGGTCTCTTTCTTATGCAACTCTTTTAGTTTTGCCGTGACGTCATCAGGCAATACTTTGCCGGTATATCCCACAAATCTGGCCATGATGTCGGTCATGCGGGATATCTGTTCGCTTTTGCTCATAAAGGCTCCTTAGTCAGAACAGCGTCCGTAAGTTACGGATGAAAAGGGAAAAGGATTGGCAGCAGGATCAGGCTGACAATGGTGGAAACGATAATCAGAGGGATGCCGGATTTGGCGTAATCGACGAACTTATAGCCCCCGGCCGACAGCACCATCATATTGGCGGGCATCCCGATCGGCGTCGCATAGGCGCAGGAGCTGCCAATCACCGTCGCCATCAGCACCGCACGCGGATCGGCGCCCATACCGGCGGCAATCGACAGGCTCACCGGCACCAACAGCGCGACGGTGGCGGTATTGGACATAAAGTTGGTCATCACCACGGAGAGGGCAAAGACCACCACCAGCAGCATGAACGGCGAGGAGTTGTTGCCCAGCAGACCGATAACCTGGTCAGCCACCAGCTTGCCCGCCCCGGTCATTTCCAGCGCCTTTGCCAGCGCCAGGGTGCCGCCGAAAATAAAAATAGTCTGTGAATCAATAGCTTTGTAAGCTTGCTTTTCCGTCAGCACCCCGGTAACCACCAGCACCAGGGCACCGATACAGCCGGCCACCGCCAGGCTAATGCCGGTCTGTTTTTCGAAAATCATGCCGAGGATCGTGGCGATCAACACCACCAGGGACAGGATCTGCTTCCAGCGTGGAACGTGGCTGTAATCCCGCTGTTCGCCGACGCTGCCCACTTCCCCGCTGTTTGGATTATTGGGCAAAAACTTATAGCCGATGGTCAGGAAATAGAGGATGCCGCAGACCAGCATCGGTAGACCCACTTTCGCATACTCAAAGAAACCGAAGCCGCTGCCGATGTTCTGTAAGGCCGATTGCGCGATCAGGTTGCCCGGGGCGCCAATCAGCGACAGGTTGCCGCCCAGCGCGGCAGCAAACACCAGCGGCATCAGCAGACGCGAGCGGGAAAATCCCGATTTGGCGGCCACGCCAATGACGACCGGGATCAATACGGCTGCTGTACCGGTATTGGAGAGAAAACCTGACATCACGCCAACCACCACCATAATGGTGAAGATCAGCTGCTTCTCCGTTTTGGCGAAGTGAGTGATCACCCCACCGACTTTATTGGCCATCCCGGTCTCAAATAACGCCCCGCCAACGATGAACATGGCGACAAAAAGAATGACGTTGCTGTCGATAAAACCAGCAAAGGCCTGCTTCAGATCCAATACGCCAGTGACCACTAACGCCACGCAAACCACCATGGAAGTCACTGCCAGCGGCACTTTCTCCCAGACGAACATGACGATAGCGAACACCAGCAAACATAGGGTGATGGTAATCGGTTCCATACTTATAATTCTTCCTATCAATGATATATGATATTGTATCCAATATTGACGAGGGAGAAATTATTCCCATGCAAAAAGTAAGTCAATGCGTTTTTGTGGAATGATCGCGCAATGAGATCTGCATCAAGATCCTGTGCAGATCGTCACGTGAAGGAATTAATAACGTTGATAAATATAATAAACGCCAGCTATTCGCTGGCGATCGATCCGGTCAGGGAGCAGGATCGGGCAGGTAACGCGTGAGCATATTCTCCATCGAGCGGATGATATGCTCATGCATTCGCTGACGGGCCAGCGCTTCGTTATGCTGCTCAAGCGCTTGTAAGATCGCTTTATGTTCACGGAGGGAAATGACGGCGTACTCTTCTTCGGTCACCTTGTGCCCCATCGACAGTCCGTTCCACATGTTGCAGAGCAGCATCTTCATTTTTTCATTTCCCGCCGCGTTCCAGATCTCCATGTGGAAGGCCTGGTTCAGGTCGGAATATTCAGCAGAATTATTGTCTGCCAGCGCCTTCTCTGCGGCATAGTGAACCTGAGCGATGCGTGAAATATCGGTCCCTGGACGAGAAGCTTTCGCCACCGCTTCACTTTCCAGTACAGCGCGAATTTCGTAATGCTCGCGGATAGTCTGCTCATTAATCCCCAGCACCACCGCACCTTTATTCGGCCGCACTTGAATCAGACCATCGGCGGCTAAAATCTGAAACGCTTCACGTACCGGCATGCTGGAAACGCCAACCATTTTGGCAATCCCTTCAAGGGTAATTTCCTGCCCTTCCACTAAATCCCGCGAAAGGATCGCTTTACGCAAAACCGCCGCCACCTGCTCCTTCGCGGAAAGAAGCTTAATTTTCCCTAATTTAGGCTTCTGCACTTTCCCAATCCTTCATATGTTGACGCATTATCTCCGCAAGCATAAGGAAATAACGCTGTGTTGCCTGAGCAATTTTTTCGCCTTCGCCATGGCCAATGGCGCTCGCCAGTTCGTTCAGGATCTGCGCCGACTCCTGGCCATCCTCTTTCAGGTACAGAATGACATAGGAAATATAACCGTCCAAAAATTGCTGATACGCCTTTGCCAGATAGCGGTTATCAAGATAGGAAATCAGCAACTGATGAAACGCCAGTTCACCGGCGTTATCGCCAGCACGCGCCAGCTCCTGCGCGCGCGCGCGAAGTAATTCCCCCTGATTTGCCGGCACGAGGGCAAACAGTTCCGCAGCCATCACCGCGATAACGCGAAAAATATGGCTCACATCCTCGACGGCCAGCGTGGAGACCTGCATATGTCGGTTAGGCAAGCGCACCAGAAATCCTTCCTGTTCAAGGGACTGTAGCGCTTCCCTAACCGGCATACGTGAAAGTCCCAATTGTTCCGCGATGTTCTCCTGAGTCAGTTCCTCCCCGGGTTTCATGGCGCCGGAGAGGATCTGATAACGAATCATCTGCGCGATTTGGTCCCGGGTCTGTTTTCTTTCGATCTTTTTCACGCTGTCCTCATGGCTGGTGGCTTAAAACGCGGGGGATTTTAGCAGATTTGCCCGACCGCTGGCGCATGGAGGCGAAAAGTGAGGCAATAAAAAGCCGGAACAACGGTTCCGGCTTTTTTGCACGTGCGAGGTTACTTGTTGACGAAGTCTTCACCGAGCGCGATATCTTTCTTCAGGGTGTCCAGCATGCCTTCCAGCGCCTGCTGCTCAAAGGCGCTGAGTTTGCCGATAGACTGTCGCTCTTCCACGCCGTTTTTCCCCAGCAGCAGCGGCTGGGAGAAGAAACGCGCATAGTGGCCGTCGCCTTCCACGTAGGCGCACTCCACCACACCTTTCTCTCCCTGCATCGCGCGAACCAGAGAGAGACCAAAGCGCGCAGCCGCCTGACCCATCGACAACGTCGCCGACCCACCGCCCGCTTTCGCTTCCACGACTTCGGTACCGGCATTTTGAATGCGTTTAGTCAGATCGGCCACTTCCTGATCGCTGAAGCTGACGCCCGGGATCTGCGACAATAATGGCAGAATGGTGACGCCGGAGTGACCACCAATGACCGGGACTTCCACCTCGGTTGCCGATTTACCTTTCAGCTCAGCGACAAAGGTATTGGAGCGGATAATGTCCAGCGTGGTGACGCCGAACAGCTTGTTTTTATCGTACACGCCGGCTTTTTTCAGCACTTCGGCGGCGATAGCCACGGTGGTATTCACCGGGTTGGTGATAACACCGATGCAGGCCTGTGGGCAGGTTTTGGCAATCTGCTGCACCAGGTTCTTAACGATGCCGGCATTCACATTAAACAGGTCGGAACGATCCATGCCGGGCTTACGCGCTACGCCCGCGGAGATCAGCACCACATCAGCGCCTTCCAGCGCCGGGGTAGCATCTTCACCGGAAAATCCTTTAATTTTTACATCTGTGGGGATATGACTTAGATCTACCGCCACGCCCGGCGTAACCGGAGCGATGTCGTACAACGAGAGCTCTGAACCTGAAGGCAGTTGGGTCTTAAGTAGTAGGGCAAGCGCCTGGCCGATACCACCGGCGGCGCCAAGGACTGCAACTTTCATCCTAAACTCCTTATTATGGTTAATTTAGTCTTTCGTTATTCCGTCGCCTGGACCTTAATTCACAAGATGAACAATTACAATGATTATGGCTGAAGAATGCATTATTGTGCGTAGCAATAGAACAGCGGCGCACTTTATGCTTCCTGACTGACCATCCAGCAAAGCGAAGTACCGGATCGACTGTTGGTTACAATACACCCAGCCAGTTGCGCAAAACAACACCAACTCAATAACATTTCATTTACTTTTACATGGCTTTAAGCGTTGTGATGTGAACATGTTCCTTATATGGTTTTTTTGCTAAAATATGCCCCCTTCATAACATTATTGACCTATCCCGTTGCGGATTATTTGCATAAAAATTCACGGTTATGCATAATGATGTTGTTTTTACCACCATAATCTGGGTGACTTATGCGAAGTTCGGCAAAACAAGAAGAACTGGTTAAAGCGTTTAAAGCGCTGCTTAAAGAAGAGAAATTCAGCTCGCAGGGAGAGATCGTCCAGGCGCTGCAGGAAGAAGGCTTCGAGAATATCAACCAATCGAAGGTCTCCCGCATGCTCACCAAATTTGGCGCGGTTCGTACCCGTAACGCCAAAATGGAAATGGTCTATTGCCTGCCTGCTGAGCTTGGCGTGCCGACCACCTCCAGCCCGCTGAAAAATCTGGTGCTGGATATCGACTATAACGATGCCGTCGTGGTGATTCACACCAGCCCCGGCGCGGCGCAGCTGATTGCCCGTCTTCTCGACTCGCTGGGCAAGGCGGAAGGTATTCTCGGCAGCATCGCCGGGGATGACACCATCTTCACCACCCCTGCGCGCGGCTTTACGGTGAAAGATCTGCACGACGCCATCCTGGTCCTGTTCGAACAGGAACTCTGAGTATTCCCCTCTGGCAATCGTCAGAGGGCGACTCCCCTTTCTTTCTCTCTCACGCCCCTCAATCCAACAATTATTTAACATTTTGTGTGATTTAACGCGTCTATACGTTCTTTTACTTAAGGGAAACGCCTAAAACGCACAAAAGATCAAATTCGCATACCTTTATGATTTTATTAGAAATAAATCTTATCACTGCGGATAAGTTGTCATTTTTAATTCTTATAGGTTATAAAAAGCGCAATTCATTGTAACTATTAACGCGCAAAACAATTAGCATGGTATTAATATTTTTGGTGATTAGTGTATACTTGGTTTTGTGATGAGGGTCACGAAACAAAGACCCTCAACAAAAAGATTCGACGAGGTGAACATCATGAAAATCAAAACCACTGTAGCAGCACTCAGCATCCTGTCCGTCGTGTCGTTTGGCGCTTTTGCCGCTGACGTTATCAACAGCGAGCAAGCCCAGGGCCGCGAGGCCATCGGCACAGTTTCCGTCGGCGCGGTAGCCTCTTCCCCGATGGATATGCATGAAATGCTGAACAAGAAAGCGCAGGAAGAAGGGGCTTCTTCTTATCGCATTATCGAAGCCCGCACTGGCGACCACTGGCATGCCACCGCTGAGCTTTATAAATAAGTTGTAGTTCGTCAACGACTAACCCGACACAGATTCTCTACCGCGGCCTGGGCGCATACATCCCCCGCCGCGGCAAAACAAAGACTGGAGTAAAGATTATGAAACGCGCAATGATCATCGCATCCCTTGGCCTGGCTTCCGTTCTCTCTTTCGGCGCAAGCGCGGCCGTTCAGCAAGTTAACGCTGAACAAGCACAAAACCTGCAGTCCATGGGCACCATCTCCGTATCCCAGGTAGGTAGTGCGCCAATGGACATGCGTCAGGAGCTGGCCGCTAAAGCCGAGAAAGAAGGCGCCAGCAGCTACCGTATTATTGAAGCACGTACCGGCGATAGCTGGCACGCCACCGCTGAGCTGTACAAATAAACCCTCGTCGTCTTATTTCGACGACTTGCCCCCGCCTGCCGGGGGCTTTTTTTTGCTTCATCGCCGGCCCCGTCCGGAACAGCGATGTCTAAATACGCTCCCCTGGTTCAGAAACACGTCCGTCACGGTCGGCGAGGCGCGCAACCTCTGGAGGGAAGCCTTCACCAATATTCAACAGATTAGAAATGAACGTTTAGCCATGCCGGGCGTTAAAGCGCAACTCCCCCTCCAGCTCCTCTTCTGCTTCATCAAATAATAAAATCAGCGCGCCGAAGCGCCGACGCTGCTTGTCGTTTAAATGAATAAACTCAATATCCAGCGGCAATGGCAGCAGCCCACCAGTCACCGCGTCCCACAGTGAATCGAGGTTGTTGACCTTATCCTGAGCCAGCTCAAAGGTTCGGGAAAACTCCCGGTAGAAATCCTGTTGTTCGGCGATTTCGTCAAAATCAAACGTATAGGTGGTCATGGCAGCCCCTCCCGCTTCTCTTCCTGTCGCCGTTAAGTATAGCGATAAAAAAACCGACGCCTGGGCGTCGGTTTAGGGGTTAACTGCTGGTCAGCACATGCTGGTACTTGTGCAACATCTCAACCAGCCGCCGCACGGGCTCGGTCACCTGGGGCGAAGCCTCCCAGACCCGCAACTTCTCCTGATAGACATCAAGCTCAGCCAGCAGCTGGGTAAAGTAGCGCCGACGCTTATCATCACTCCCGGCGGAGATCACATGATCTGCGGTACGTCGCAGCTGTCGATGGAAGGCCGACAGATCGTCGTTCACCGGCACGGGCGCATCACGCAGGCGCTGATGGGCAATAATCAACGTCAATGCCAGACGGAAGCGGGCGACATCGCCGGGGAACTTATTGAGCAATAAAAACAACTGCTGATAGAGCGCGGGCAGATGGTTCTCTTTACGACGCGCCGAGTTCGTTGTCAGCGAAGAGACCGCCGCAGAGACAAACTGATTCAACAGCACCCGACCGGTTCTGGCCCGAGAATTATCCCTGACAATGAGAATGACCATCAGGGCAAGGAAACAGCCGACGATCTGCCCCAGCGCACTGTCGAGGAACTGACTGAACTGAAACTGCATCGGGTTATCCAGCACCAGAATGTTAATGGTGCTCGCCAGCGCTCCCAGCGATCCGAGACGCCTTTTCTGCACTTCGATACCGATAAAGAACGCCATCGCCGCCAGGCTGATGCAAAGCAGCAGCATGCTCTGCTGCGTCGCCGGCATGATCACCAGGAAGTACAGGGTACCCAGCGGTAACGCCGCCAGGGTGCCATAAAGGAAGTCCATCGCCACCATTCGGGGGTTAGGCAGGCGCATCGCCAGCGCGGTAACGACGGCAATCATCACCATCGCGCCGCTGCCTGAGGTCCAGCCTGTCCACAACCAGAACAGCGTCCCGAGGATACAGGAGACGGAGGTACGCCAGAAGTTCACCATCGCATGGTGGCGCTCAGCAGATTCCACTTTGACCACCGCTTCGCCGCGCAGCACACTATCTTCAATGCGACTGATTTTGGTGTTACCCACCACGCCACGCTTAAGCAATAAGTAGCGCGTAGCGGCACCCACCCAGCTGTAGATGGTGACGGGCGTATTATGCTCGCCTTTCCAGGTCAGAAAACGGCGCATACGCTTCAGCTGCTGGTGGACGTCCTGCACTGTCTCCACCGGCTCGGCGAACAGCTCACGGTAGTCATCCGTCACCATTTCCGGGCGCGAGTTCTGAATCAGGTAGGTCTCGCAAGCCTGGGTGATAAGCGTTAATGAAAGGGTATTGATCGCCTTCAGGCGCTGATTCGCCTTCGCCCAGCGAGAGGATTCCATGATCAGATTACTGCGCATACCTTCCAGCGCCGTGGTGCGACGCACCAGCGCGCCCCACGCCTGATCCACTTCCTCTTTTTCACCGTGGGCGACGCATAACTGCATCAGCTTATATTGCGCAATCAGCAGGTTATCCAGCTCAAGGTCGATCTCTTTTTTAATCGAACGTGGCGAAAACAGGAGATCGGCGACGATGGCGCTGACAATACCGATGACAATTTCACTGCAGCGTTCGACCGCAAACTGCGGCGCCAGCATCGGGTTGGTATGGATGGTGATAATGATAATCAGCGCAGTGTACCCGGCCAGTCCCCAGGCATAGGAGTTCTCGACCTTAACCAGCGACGAAATCCAGGTACAAAACCCGGCCCACAGGCAGCAAACCAGCATCATCAGCAGAGGCGCACGGATCATCAGGATGATGATAATCAGCGCCGCAATACAGCCAATAAAGGTCCCGGCAATTCGCAACATCCCACGATAGCGGATCGCGCCCGAGTAAGGTTCGCCGCCAGCAGCAAAGGCTGGCCCGGCGGCGACGATCGCTGCCGTCAGTACTGCCCAGCGCGGTGTTTCGAGCTGAAAATGGAAACCGACGAACAGCGCCAGCACCACCGCGCATGCAAGCTTAATGGCAAAGCGGAGATGCCGGGGAGCAATGGTATATGTCCCCATAGCGATTAACCGAATTCGCGCAGGCGCATAGCCAGTTTCTGGAAGAAGTTGGCCCGGCTGGTATCGCGGTCTTCTTTACCGGTGATCACCACCGTCGCCGTGGTGCCCGATGGCCACAGATTGCCCTGCTGCTGGTCGAGGCGAATACGCACCGGCACACGCTGCGCCAGACGCACCCACTCAAGGTTGGAGTCGACCGAGGCCATCCCTTTCGAGTCGCTGCTGCTGCTGGCGTTGGTCACCCCTGCAGCGATACTGTCCACTGTCCCTTTAATGGTTTTGCTGCTGCCAAGCGGGGTAATCTCCGCACGGTAGCCAGGGCGGACGCCTTCCAGCTTGGTCTCTTCCAGATAGGCCATGACGTAAAACGTATTCTCTTTCACCAGCGCCACCGCCGTGGAGCCACGGGTAATAAACTCCCCGGTATAGACGTTAAGGTTGGTCACCCAGCCATCCGCGGGGGCGCGAATTTCTGTGCGCTCGAGGTCCAGCCTGGCCAGATCGCGGCTGGCTACCGCTTTCGCCAACTGATGCTCAACGGTTTGCAGCACGTTGTTCGCCTGGTCTATTTCTTCCCGCGACATCGCCTGTATGCCCAGCTTATTACGCCGACCCGCTTCAACGCGCTTCTCCTGCGCTAAGGTCTGGTAGTAGGCGACATCGGCTTCCGCCTCCGCCAGCGCTTTTTGGTAACGAGGTTGGTCAATAACGAACAATACCTGGTCTTTCTTAACCAGTTGGTTATCCTTGACGTTTACCTGGGAAATCAGCCCGGAGACGTCAGGGGCAATCGCCACAATGTCAGCGCTAAAGCGCGCATCCCGCGTCCACGGCGAAGCGGTGTAATAGACCCAGGCGCGGAAAATCGCCACGAAAGCCAAAATGACCAGTATCACGGTAATAGCGGTACGGAGGATATTTCTTGTTAGTGTTTTCACATCAACCTCAAACGAACAAGCGCGATATCAAATAAAAAAGGCAGCAATATAGCGCCGTATTAAACAGTGCAGGGTGCCAGACAAAATCGTAAATGCCGGTCGGAACCAGCAGTCGATGCACCAGCCAAAAGATGGCCAGCGACAAAAGCAACTCGAAGAAGATCGGCGGAAACGATAAGCCGAAAATCACGATGACAGGAAACAGACTCATGATGACCTTGAATAAGAAGCGTACAGGTAGTGAGCAGATGCGTTTATTATGTAGCTAACAATATATTAACGTAACGATTGCCGCATTATCTACAATGTGTGATCTAAATCACTTTTAAGCCAGAGTGAATAATGGAACGATTAAAACGCATGTCCGTTTTCGCCAAAGTGGTCGAATTAGGTTCATTCACCGCGGCGGCCCGCCAGCTTCAGATGAGCGTTTCTTCGATCAGTCAGACCGTCGCCAAACTGGAAGATGAGCTGCAGGTAAAGCTGCTCAACCGCAGCACCCGCAGCCTTGGCTTAACTGAAGCAGGTAAAATCTATTACCAGGGCTGCCGTAGGATGCTGTTTGAAGCGCAGGATGTCCATGAGCAATTATACGCATTTAATAACACCCCCATCGGGACGCTGCGCATCGGTTGCTCTTCAACTATGGCACAAAATGTTCTGGCGCGCATAACGGCGGAAATGCTGAAAGAATACCCCGGACTCTCCGTCAATCTGGTCACCGGCATACCAGCCCCTGACCTGATCGCCGACGGCCTTGACGTGGTGATCCGCGTGGGGGCCCTGCAGGATTCCAGCCTTTTTTCCCGCCGCCTGGGCTCAATGCCGATGGTATTATGCGCCGCCAAAAGCTATCTGGCGCAGGCAGGCAATCCGGAGAAACCGGCCGACCTCGCCAGCCATTCATGGCTCGAATATAGCGTACGTCCGGATAACGAATTTGAAATTATCGCCCCGGAAGGGATCTCAACCCGCCTGATCCCGCAGGGGCGCTTTGTGACCAACGATCCCATGACGCTGATACGCTGGCTGACAGCCGGGGTGGGTATCGCTTATGTACCATTGATGTGGGCGATCGAAGAGATCAACCGCGGCGAGCTTGAGATCCTGCTGCCCAGCTATCAGTCCGATCCACGGCCGGTCTACGCGCTGTATACGGAAAAGGATAAACTGCCGCTGAAAGTGCAGGTCTGTATCAACTATCTGACAGAGTATTTTGTCGACGTGGCGAAGATCTATCAAGGCATGCACGGGCGCGGGATCGCCCGGTGAAGCGGTTCCCGGCAGCGCCGGGAACCTGGTCAGGATCAGGCGGTACCGCCGACGGTAAGATTATCGACCTTCAGGGTCGGCTGGCCGACGCCCACCGGCACGCTCTGGCCCTCTTTGCCACAAACGCCAACGCCGTTATCCAGCCGCAGGTCATTCCCTACCATCGAAATCTGCTGCATGGTTTCAATCCCGGAGCCGATCAGCGTGGCCCCTTTCACCGCCTTCGTGACCTTCCCTTTTTCGATCAGATAGGCCTCGGAGGTAGAGAAGACAAACTTACCGGAGGTGATATCCACCTGCCCGCCGCCAAAGTTAGGCGCGAAGATACCGTAGTCGACCGACTCGATAATCTCCTGCGGCGTCGACTGGCCCGCCAGCATATAGGTGTTGGTCATACGCGGCATCGGCAGATGGGCATACGACTCGCGACGGCCGTTACCGGTCGGCGCGACGCCCATCAGACGCGCATTGAGCTTATCCTGCATATAGCCTTTCAGGATGCCGTTTTCGATCAGCACGTTGTATTGCCCCGGCGTGCCTTCGTCATCGATGGCAACCGACCCGCGACGATCGACGATGGTGCCGTCATCCACCACGGTGCACAGCTCAGAGGCAACTAATTCCCCCATATGGCCGCTAAAGACCGAGGTGCCGCGACGGTTGAAATCACCTTCCAGCCCATGGCCGACCGCTTCGTGCAGCAGGACGCCAGGCCAGCCGGCGCCGAGCACCACCGGCAGCATCCCCGCCGGGGCGGCGACTGCCGAAAGGTTCACCAGCGCCATGCGCACGGCTTCTTTCGCCCAGGCATCAGCCCGCACGTCGCCCTCCTGGGAGGCGAGGAAATAGTCATAGCCAAAGCGTCCACCGCCGCCGCTGCTGCCGCGCTCACGCTTGCCATCCTCTTCCACCAGCACGCTGACCGAAAGGCGCACCAGCGGGCGAACATCCGCGGCGAGGGTGCCGTCGGTGGCGGCCACCAGAATCAGCTCATAAACGCCGCTCAGGCTGGCCGAAACTTCCTGCACGCGCTTGTCCGCCGCCCGGGCGACTTTGTCCACCCGGCGCAGAATATCCAGCTTCTCTTCCCGACTCATGCTCTGCAGCGGGTCGATGCTGGTGTACAAAGGGCTGTACTCAACGGCTCCCAGGGTCTGCACTTTGCCATTACCGGTATCACGCACAATCGTCCGCGCCGCCTGGGCGCTCTGCTCCAGCGCCAGCTTGCTAATCTGGTCCGCATAGGCAAAGCCCGTTTTTTCGCCGCTGACGGCGCGCACGCCTACGCCCTGGTCAATGTTGTACGACCCATCTTTAATGATGCTGTCTTCCAGAACCCAGGATTCGTGATAGCTCGACTGAAAATAGAGATCGCCGTAATCGAGGCGGCGCTCGGTCAGTTGACCAAGAATGGCAAACAGATCCTGATGATTCAGGCCATTTGCCGACAGTAATTGTTCACTTACCAGGTTCAGACTCATCGTTATGCTACTCGTTTGTTGCCGCCTGACAGGCGGAAATACAGAAGGCGATCTATTGAGATTGCGGCAATTCCCGGCAATCGTCAAATCATTGCTTTTTGTTGCTACGCGCCTGGCGCAGCACCTCATTGATCTGCGGCTGGTCAATCGGACCAGTAATGCGATAGCGCAGAATCGAGACTTTGTTCCACAGCGGGCCCAGCACCTTGCTGGCGGCAAACACCGCCGCGCCGACGATAGGGTTGACGGCAAAAGCCGCCGCCACGCCGACGGTCGCAGAGATCTCCGGCGCCACCACCGCCTGCAGATCCAGCCGGCGACGCACCAAATCGACCGAACCTTTCATGGCAATATCCGCTTCCAGGCCATCCACCAGCGTATCGTCGGTATGCAGCACGCCATCCTTGATCCATGCCGTACTGTTAATCGAGTCGAAGTAAAAGCCCTCGCTGAAGGTATCGCTAAAGTCGAAGCGCAGCTTACGCAGCAGGGCATCAACGCTCAGCAAACGCAGCAGCTGGCCAGCGTGTCCGGTACTCAGGTCGGTAAACTGTCCCTTGCCGAGGTGGCTTTTAATGATCCCATTGAGCGATGCGACATCGGGCGACCAGGGCGGCGCGCGCCAGTGCAGATCATAGTCGATGTCAAACGGCGAATCCTTCACCGGCGTGGAAACGCCGAAGAAACTGGCAAACTCATCCGTTTTATTGCCATGCAGTTTGCCTTTCAGCGACGTGCGTACACCGGTCGGCGCGCTGACCCAGACGCCATCGGTCGTCAGTCGGCCAAACCCGGTATCCACCAGACCATTGGAGAGCGTTAAGGTATCGCCCTTAATCGCCACATCGCCGTCAATACGGCCATATTTTTGCCCCCACAACCAGCATTCCGCACAGCGCAGCTGCAGATCGGGCCAGCCGTGGAAATCCAGCCGCGTCTCTGCCTGCGGGGCAGCGTTCTTCTCACCGGTCTGGCCATTGGCGCTGGTCGGGTTGAAATAGAGATAACGCACATTCGCCAGCCAGGGCGCATTGTCGCGCATCGTCAGGGTAGCGTTGATTTCACGCCCCTGCGCCTCGACCTGCGAGCCGCCGGCGACCGGCTGCGACATCAGACTGACGTTGTTCCACTGTTGACCGGCAAGCGCCAGCGACGGCGTACGCAGCACAATGCGCTGGGGAAAGAGTATGGTGCTGCTGACTTCATTCGCCGCCCCGTTTTGAAAGAGCGCCAGCCATTGAGCGCCATCCATCGGTGGCAAATTGAGTTCAACCCCAGGCTGGTCAGGCAGCGGAGAGAGCCCCTTGCTGTCCGAAGTAAGGATTGCCCGATCCAACGTCAGCTTATGGTTCAGCAACCAGCGGCTGTTGATATGATTCTTCGCGCCGACGGAGCCGGTCAGGTCGAAGCTGCTCAAACCGCCGGCGACGTTAATTTTGATCGGCATCGGCTCTCCAGCGGGCTTATTGACCGGCGAAGGTAAGTGACTGCTCACATTCTTGAGGTCGCCGTTGATATCAACCTTATAGCTGGCGTTACCATGGTACGGCAGTTCGATAGCGACCTTGCCCTCCCACGGCACGCTGCCGCTCAGCGACTCGTTGACGGCTTTTGGCAGCAACCCGGTATGCGATGGCTGCCAGTTGGCGTTCATCCCGACGTCCACCAGAAACGCTTTTTCGCCCTCCCGGGTGGAAAAATTGAGATTCAGCGGCTGATGAAACCAGGTCGCGCTCAACGTTTCGCTATTGAGATCGCCATTCACGAAGCTGAAATTCCCGCTCAGGTTTTGCAGAGTGGTGTCTAACGGCTTGATAAACAGACTGTTATTCTGCAGACGCACATCGCCTTTCGCGGTGGTCATTTCGCCATCTAAAGGGATGTTAAGATGTAAGCGAGCGCTCACATCCCCGTCCAGCTGCAGGGAATCCAGCGCCGCTCCCAGGGTCTCTTTCAGCGGCGTGGTGTTGAAATAAGGTCCCACCTCTTTGCCCGGGCCTTTGATATCGGCATCAATCAACAGCTTTTCAGCGGTATAGTCCGGGATCGCGGCATCGAGATTGCTGGCGGTGACATTGCCGAGCATCGCTTTATCCGCCCGCATCCACAACCCGTTATTGATGAAGTTGAGGTCGATGTTCAGCCCGGTCAGCGCCGGCCAGTCCGGCTGGAAGGCAAAAGTGGCGTTCTTCAGTGGGACATAAACCTGGAACTGCCCTTCATTATGCGGGTAAGGGAAAAGATGCGGATTGCCGCCATACACCAGCGTCGCATCGCGAGCCTGTCCGGCTTTAATCGCGCCGCTGAGATAGTCCACCAGCGCCTTGCCCATCAGGTTTTCCGGGAAGTAACGCCATGCCTGGCCACCATCATTGGTGCTGATGCCCGCCAGAATGCCCAGCCAGGGATCATCTCCCTGCGGTTGCAGATAGCGGAAGCCGCCGCGGGCGCGGACACCCGTCGCCTGCACGTCAATATCGCGGCCATCAAGCATAAACCCTTTGTCGTTTTTCACCCAGCTGAGGGTGGCTTCGCCAGCGGCGATCTCCAGCGGGGCGCGGAAAACACCGGTATAAGGCATCAGCGCCTGCGTCATGCGGGCGCGCAGTTCCCCGTGCTCAACGCTGCCATTCAGACTGCCGGAAAAGTGTTCCGCTCCCGGCAGGAGTTTCCACTGCTTCCATGCCAGATCGCTCCACTGCGCCTGAAAGCGCGTTTTCTCCGTCGCCTGAAGGGGAATATCGAGCGCCAGCAGGTTGATTTTCCCGCTGGGCTGCGTGGTGCGCCAGAGCTCGCCCAGGGAAGGCGCCAGCTTATCGGCGAAGGGCTGTAATCCGCTGAGGCCGCTGAGGGTTAAGTTGCTGGCACGAATGCGTAATTCATCGCTACGCTGATGGTCGTCGCCACCGACGTCCTGCGCCGGGATCCAGGCCATCGCCAGCGCGCCGCTTGGCCAGGGTTTATCGTCGATAGCGATCCGCGTATCGGGAATGTAGAAGCCCCAGCTCTGCTTGTCATGGGAGAGATGCGCCGTCAGGTTATCCACTGACAGGTGATGCACCTCGTCATCCCCCTGCCAGCTGGCGCCCCCTTTTTTCAGCCATACGTCACCGCTGGCCACATCGCCTTTTTCAATGGTCATCCAACCTTCAAGGCTGAAGCGGGCGCTCTTCAGAGCGATATTGTCCTGCATCCAGCGGCCGAGCCACGGTTTGACGTCAATATCGTCAGCCTGTAGCCAGACTCGCCCTTTATTCAGCAGGCCATCCTCATCGCGGAGATCCATCCGCACCTGCATCACGCCATGCTGGCCGGTGAGACTGGAGAGGCTAAGCTGCCCCTCGGCGCGGTGACGGTTCCTGCCGTTAAGCCAGGTCAGCTGCGGGACTGCCAGCTCCGCCCGCTGACCGGAAATGGTCAGGAAGCTCAGATGGCTGTCGCGCAGGGTAAAGTGGTCGAACTGACGTAAAAAGAGATCGCTGATGCGGTCGGTTTTCAGGCTTTCGCCGCCGTCATTGGTCTGAATAGGGGTGTTGGTATGAACCTGCAGCTGCCAGAAGGTAAGATCGCGGAACTGCCAGCGCATATGCAGCAAACTCTGCCAGACGTCCAGCGCCAGGGTCACGCGCTTCACCGCCATTTTGCCGCCGTCTTTCAGCCCGACCTGAATATCACGGACATCTAACGTCGGACCAAAATTTTGCCAGCTGGCGGTGATCTGCGAGGCATCCACCGGCGTGCCGGTAAGTGTGGAAATCTTCTCCAGCAGCTGCGGACGCCAGGCGTCAAGCTGCGGCAACACGAGACGCAAGCCACTCACCAGCAGCGCGACGATAACAATCAATGTTGCCACGGTGAGCAATAAAATCCCGGGCAGTCGCCTCACGCCTCTCTCCTTGTCAGCCGCACAATGACGCGGTGTCTTACATCATAACCACATCGAACTGCTCTTGATTATAGAGCGGCTCAATTTGTACCTTGACCTGCTTGCCGACAAAGATTTCCACTTCCGCCAGCGCGTGCGACTCTTCCCCTTTCAGGGTTTCCGCCACCGCAGGGGAAGCATAGACCAGGAAGCGATCGGAATCATAAGCATGATGCACGCGGACGATCTCACGCATAATCTCATAGCATACCGTTTCAACCGACTTTACCGTTCCGCGTCCGTGGCAGGTCGGGCACTCGTTGCACAGCACATGCTCCACGCTTTCACGCGTCCGCTTGCGGGTCATCTCCACCAGCCCCAGTTGAGAGAAACCGTTGATGCTGGTTTTCACCCGATCTTTACTCAGCGCCTGCTCTAAGGAGTGCAGTACCCGTCGCCGATGGTCTTCATTGTTCATGTCAATGAAATCAATGATGATAATACCGCCGAGGTTACGCAAACGTAGCTGGCGGGCTATCGCCTGGGTGGCTTCGATATTGGTATTGAAGATAGTATCGTCAAGATTCCGGTGCCCGACAAACGCCCCGGTATTGATATCAATGGTAGTCATCGCCTCGGTCTGGTCGATGATCAGGTAGCCCCCGGACTTCAGCTCAACCTTACGCTCCAGCGCGCGCTGAATTTCGTTCTCCACGTCAAAGAGATCGAAAATCGGCTGGCGACCGCTGTAGTGTTCCAGCTTGCTGGTCATTTCCGGGATATATTCAGCGGTGAACTCAAGTAACGCCTCGTAGGTCAGGCGAGAGTCGACGCGAATACGGTCGAGATGCGCATCGGCAAAATCACGCAGCACGCGCTGAGCCAGGGCCAGCTCGCCGTACAGCTGATAACGGGTCTGATTGCGCTTTTTGCGCTCCATCACCTTGGTCCAGACGCGCTTCAGATAGGCGGCATCGGCGGCCATTTCCTGCTCGTGAACCCCTTCCGCAGCGGTGCGAATGATAAATCCGCCCTGCTCGTCGCAGTAATCTGCGACAACCTTCTTCAACCGCTCACGCTCGGCTTCGCTTTCAATGCGTTGGGATACTCCCACATGGGAGGCGCCTGGCATAAACACCAGATAACGGGAAGGCAGGGTGATATCCGTGGTCAGACGCGCGCCTTTGGTGCCCAGCGGATCTTTGACCACCTGGACCATCAGGTCCTGGCCCTGGCGCACCAGCTCCGAAATATCGCGTACGGTAAACTGCTTTTGCTCCTCACCAGCGACACATTCGGTATGCGGCATGATATCGGAGGCGTGGAGGAACGCCGCCTTATCGAGACCAATATCTACAAAAGCCGCCTGCATTCCCGGCAGCACTCGGCTAACACGACCTTTGTAGATATTGCCTACTATTCCGCGTCGCGCTTCACGCTCAATATGGATTTCCTGCAGAATACCGCCATCGATATACGCGACGCGCGTTTCGGATGGCGTTACGTTAACTAATAATTCAGCCGTCATCTTTATCCCTTTTCTTTACGCAGTGAGTTAAAGTTACTGAGCAACTCATACGTTTCCACCAGCGGTAAGCCGACTACGGCGTGATAGCTGCCATTAATCTTCCTGACGAAGCAACCACCCAACCCTTGAATACCGTATGCACCTGCTTTATCTAAAGGCTCGCCGCTGGCCACATATTCGGCGATATCCTGCTCGCTAAGCAGCCGGAAGGTCACGTCCGTGACCACCAGACAGTCCAGCGTCTGCTGCGTATCTGCCAGCGCCACCGCAGTCATGACCTGATGCGTTTGGCCGGAAAGCAGACGCAGCATTGCTGCAGCGTGTTCAGCGTCGCGCGGTTTCTCCAGCACTTCGCCGTTAAGAATGACAATCGTATCCGCCCCCAGCACCGGCAAATCGCGCGATGCCATCGCCACCCCGGCCTGCGCTTTTTCGCGCGCCAGGCGGACAACATAGTGCTCGGCGCTCTCCTGCGGCTGGCGCTGTTCCTCAATACCGGGAACCAGACGCTCGAAAGTGAGACCAAGCTGAGTCAGCAGTTCCTGCCGACGCGGGGAACCTGAAGCAAGATACAGAGTTGTCATATCAACCTTATTGCACTGCAAATTGCTGACGCACTTTGCGCATCAGCAGGAAGAGCCATGGCCAGAGGACACCGTTTACTACACTACTCCAGAATACTTCCGGACGGAAAGAGACGTTGATCACTAAAAACTCTGCCCAGAAAACAATGATATCCACGGCCAGGGATAACAGCATGACCACCAGCGCTTGTTGCCACAGCGCCAGGTTACGGAACAGCTGATATTTCAGCGCGACCAGATAGGCGATAATGCTTAAGGACAGGGCGCGAACGCCCAGCGTCGAGCCGCTAATGAGATCAAGAATAGCCCCCATCACGAAGCCCGTCCCCACGTTCACCCGGTGCGGCAGGGCGAGGATCCAGTACAGCAGGATCAATAATACCCAGTTGGGCCGGAAAACGCTGATGTCCGCCGGCCAGGGCATAATTTGCAGCAATAGCGCGATAAGAAACGAGAGCCAGATAACCCAGCGTCCCTGGCTACGATAACTTGCCACTATTGCCCCCCTGCAGGCAGAGACGGCTGCGATGGCGTCAGCCCGGTGGCTGGCGCCGGCATCTGCGGCCCCATGGCATCCGGCGCAGGCAGCACCTGCGGCATCATCTGCATCAGGCGCTCGTTAGCCACGCGATGGACCTCTTCCGGGGTCATCGGGTTGGCGCCATTGCGATCGGCGCCCCACAGCAGCAGCAGATAGCGCAAGCGCTGCAGCCCGGCCGTCGGACGCGCCTGAATCACGGTGTAGGCGCGCTGAGTGTCCAGCTTCACCGAGGAGACCACCCCGACCGGATACCCTTCCGGGAAGCGGCCACCGAGACCAGAGGTCACCAGCACATCGCCGACGCGAATATCGGTATTCGCCGGCAGATGCTCAAGCTGGAGATCGTCAGTACAGCCGTTACCGGCGGCAATCACGCGAATGTCGTTACGCAGGACCTGGATCGGCAGCGCATGGGTGGCATCGCAGATCAGCAGCACCCGGCTGGTCATTTTCGCCACGGCCACGACCTGCCCCACTACGCCTTTATCGCTGATAACCGGCTGGCCTTCGTAAACACCGTTCACGCTGCCCTTATCAATAACCACCTGATCGCTGTAGGGGTCGTTGACCGTTGAGATGACCTGCGTCACCATTTTTTGTTCGTCCTGGCGCAGCGGCGAGCCAAGCAGTTCACGCAGACGCGCGTTCTCTTGCTTGTACTGGCCCAGCATCAGCAGATCGCTGTTTTTCAGCAACAGTTCCTGACGCAGCGCGCGGTTTTCCAGTTCGAGCTGATCGCGGGTCGCCAGCGTTTGCGATACGCTGTCGAGGAGTTCCCGGGGACCATTAGAGACAAAGTAGAAAGGGCTGACGGCTGTATCCATGTACGTTCTGATTTGACTGAACGTACCCAGGCGGCTGTCGGCGATAATGACGCCAAGCGCCACCAGCACCGCCAGAATAAGGCGAATCTGTAGCGAGGGGCCACGGCTAAAAATTGGCTTCATAGGCTATGCGTATTCTCGTGTCAGTAAAGACCAGGGGCAGCCGCTAAGCCACCCCAGACCTTCAGGCTGACTACTCTTCGCTAAACAGGTCGCCGCCGTGCATGTCGATCATTTCCAGCGCCTTGCCGCCGCCACGCGCTACGCAGGTCAGCGGATCTTCAGCAACCACGACTGGAATACCGGTTTCTTCCATTAACAGACGGTCCAGGTTGCGCAGCAGCGCACCACCGCCGGTAAGAACCATCCCGCGCTCGGAGATATCAGAAGCCAGTTCCGGCGGGCACTGCTCCAGAGCAACCATGACCGCACTCACGATGCCGGTCAGCGGCTCCTGCAGCGCTTCAAGAATTTCGTTGGAATTCAGGGTAAAGCCGCGTGGTACGCCTTCCGCCAGGTTACGGCCGCGAACTTCGATTTCACGCACTTCATCGCCCGGGTAAGCCGAACCGATTTCGTGTTTGATACGCTCAGCGGTCGCTTCACCGATCAGGGAGCCGTAGTTACGACGCACGTAATTAATCACGGCTTCGTCGAAACGGTCGCCGCCGATACGCACGGAAGAAGAGTAGACCACGCCGTTCAGGGAAATAACCGCGACTTCGGTAGTACCGCCGCCGATATCGACAACCATAGAACCGGTCGCTTCAGAAACCGGTAAGCCTGCGCCAATCGCTGCCGCCATCGGCTCTTCGATCAGGAAGACTTCACGAGCGCCAGCGCCCTGCGCGGATTCACGGATCGCACGACGCTCAACCTGGGTGGCGCCAACCGGTACGCACACCAGCACGCGCGGGCTCGGGCGCATAAAGCTGTTGCTGTGCACTTGTTTGATAAAGTGCTGCAGCATCTTTTCCGTCACGAAGAAGTCAGCGATGACGCCGTCCTTCATCGGGCGAATCGCCGCGATATTACCCGGGGTACGGCCGAGCATCTGCTTCGCTTCATGACCTACGGCGGCGACGCTTTTCGGCGATCCGGCACGATCCTGACGAATGGCCACCACGGAAGGCTCATTCAATACGATGCCTTGTCCTTTTACGTAAATAAGGGTATTCGCGGTACCCAGGTCAATGGACAGGTCATTGGAAAACATGCCACGAAATTTTTTTAACATACTAAGGGATAATCCTGAAAGCTGGGGCGGAAAACAAAATCCGCTTACTTTACCAACCACACGCAGCAGCGACAAGGCGCAAAAATCACCTGCTGCGGTGAAAATTAGTGCAGTTCATTTCCTTTGTTACAAATTTTTCCGACTCCGTTCATTGCTGAAATCTTCAGCAGCGCTCCACGCCTGAATTTGTAACCTGTCAAAGGAGGGTCACTGGCATTTACATTGCGATGATCCGGCGAGTAGACAAGCACACCCCCTTCACGATGGCGCGCGTTATTCTACGTGAAATCACGCTAAACGGCAGATCAAACCGAGTATCTTTGCGAATATTTTTTCACATTTGTGTCAAGTGGCTGTGAGGCCGCAAAAAATTCCCCCTGACCGCCTGTGACACCGCATTGGGACAGCACTAACCACTCGCTGCGGCTGCGTACGCCCGTCGCAAAAACTTGCATAGGCATGCCTTTGCAGGCTTCCACCAGACTTTGCACCAGCAGCTGGTTCTCACTGCGCTTTTCAATGTTGCGCGCCAGCCCAGGATGCAGTTTGATCAACTCCGCATCCAGCTGCTTGATCCAGCTGGTTCCCACCAGGGTTAGTCCCGCCTGAACGACCGCCACCCGAACGCCCAGGGCGTTAACCAACCGCATAACCGGCTGCAGACGGCCGATATATTGACAAACATCTGCCTCCGCAAGTTCAAAAATAATCCGCTGACGCTGCGATTTTTCACACTGCATTAAGGCATCGCGCAGCCAGCGCTGAAAACGGGGACGGATCAGCGACTCCACCGACAGCTGTAACGCCAGGTTTTCTTCAGGCCAGAAGCCTAAAAATGGCAGCAGGCGCGTCACCTGCAGGCGGTCATACTCCTCCGCCAGACCAAACTGCAGCACCATCGGCATGTACTCGGCGGCGATCACCTCTTCTTTACCGTCGTACATCCGCGACATCAGTTCACGGTGATGCACCCGGCCATCGCGGGTAACGGCAGGTTTTTGGTACAACCGCGGTCCCCCGCGGCTCAGCATCTGTTCGATCAGCGTCCGCCAGCGAACGTTGCCGCGACCTTTCTCAGGAAGGGTGTCATCGTAAACCGACCAACTATTGCTACCCTGCAGCACCGCGTTGCGCGTTGCCGCTTCCGCGTGCTCCATCACCTGCGCTGTCGATTGCCCGCTGCGGAAAGCACAGATCCCGATATGCATCATATCGTCGCGATCGAGAATGCGCGTCGGCGGCAGTGCGTCCATGGCCTTCAGCAACAGCCCGGCGATACTATCCGCCTCTTTTAACGTGCGGTGCGGCAGCAGCACGGCGAAGTCGCTACGGTGATAGCGCGCCAGTAGCGCGCCGGGATAACGCATAATAAAGGTAGAGAGCAGGTTGATAAGCGTGAAGTAATGCTCTTCGGCGGCCGCCCGTCCCCAGTTGTCCCGTAGCAGATCGAACTCCGGCAGACGGATCATCATGACGATGCCGTAGGCGCCCACTTTCTCCTGGTCTTCCAGCAGCGTGGCCAGCTGATTATCAAAGAACAGGCGGTTATTCAGGCCCGTTTTAGAATCCTGTGCCGCATAGGAGCGAATCAGCGTATCCATACGGCTGCGCTGATCGCTGGCGAATTGCAGCTCCGACAGCAGCATATCCAGCGCGCTGCTGGTGCTGGCTGGCCATTCATAGACCGATCCGCGCACCTGCGGCCCGCGCTCGCCGCTCAGGATGCGCGTGGAACGCAGCTCAAGCAGCTCCTGACCAGCCAGCTGGCGGCGGATCCAGCGGACGGCGAAGAAAATAATCACCACCATAAAGCCGATGGAGATCGACAGCGGGGCCGTGATCGACAGCGAGCGGAAATAGTTCACCATTGGGTCAACGTAGACCAGATGCAGAGTGATACCGGGGTGTTTAAGCGACGGGACCGTGATCTCACGGAATTGCTCATGGCTGCCAAGCGGGCGGTAGCTGTCGGTTCGGGAGTGGCTGTAGAGTGGTTTGCCGTTAAGCATGAAATCGATATGCACGATCTCGATCGGCGTCATCAGCTCATCCAGCTGCGGCTCAAGCTGATCAAAAGAGGTGGTGATGAGCCGGTTATCCAGCATGGTCGCCACCGCCTGAACCCGGTTTTCGACCTTGTTCTCAATGCCGTTATAAAAACTCAGCGAAGCGCCAATCAGCGTGACAAAGATGGTCAGGCTAGTTAGCAGCGTGATAAAGGCTGAGAACTTCGTCGTTAATCGCATCCCTGTGTTAACTCCGCGAGTGAATGACTGCCCGATGAACCATCAGGCTCCCGTGCTGGCGCGCGCCTTGCCGCTAGCATTAACCTTTTAAAGCGCGACGCATACTATCAAAGATGGCGAGTCTGGCAATGGAATGCGTATTATCGGCGAAAGTATGCCGATAGCGAGTATAGTCGGCAGAAAAAATTTGCCAATCATTGCCCGCCTGCGGCCTGCGCCAGAAGCGCTTTAATTTTAGACGCAGGATGGCAAACCCGCGCCAGCGACGCAAATTATTACCGGTTTACCGTCTGGCCAGCTTACCGCCCTCTTTTCCCTGCTAAAGATGCCGGGTCATGCGCGGTAAAGGAAACGTCTTGCGCCACTTTCCGATGATTCCTGGACGACCGCGCCTCTGCTTCGGCGGCGGCTCCTCATCCTAATCTGCAATTTTTCGTGACATATTCGCGATAAATCGTCGTCTCCGTCATGCTTAGGGAAACGCATGACGGAGGACACCATGAAAAGAAAAAAACTGACGGAAGCCGACGTCACGGCCGAATCCGTTTTTATGCTCAAGCGGCGCCAGGTGCTGAAAATGCTGGGTATCAGCGCGACGGCGCTTTCGCTTCCCGCCGCCGCGCAGGCCGATCTGCTGGACTGGTTTAAAGGAAATGACCGCCCGCCGGCCCCGGCGGGCAAGGCCCTGGACTTTGCTAAACCCGCCGAGTGGCAGGCTAATCTGACGCTCACCCCGGAAGATAAGGTCGCCGGTTACAATAACTTTTATGAATTCGGCCTCGATAAAGCCGACCCGGCGGCGAACGCAGGTAGCCTGCGCACCGATCCCTGGACACTGACCATCGGCGGTGAAGTGGCGAAGCCGCTGACCCTTGACCATGACGATCTGACCAAACGCTTTCCGCTGGAGGAGCGCATTTACCGTATGCGCTGCGTGGAGGCCTGGTCGATGGTCGTTCCCTGGGTCGGTTTCCCGCTGCATAAACTGTTGGCGCTGGTGGAACCCACCAGCAACGCACGCTATGTCGCCTTCAAAACCCTTTACGCCCCGGATCAAATGCCCGGGCAGAAAGATCGTTTTATCGGCGGGGGACTTGCTTATCCTTACGTGGAAGGGTTGCGACTTGACGAAGCCATGCACCCCTTGACGCTGCTTACCGTCGGCGTATATGGCAAAGCGCTGCCGCCGCAGAACGGCGCGCCGATCCGCCTGACCGTGCCGTGGAAGTACGGTTTTAAAGGCATTAAATCCATCGTCAGCATTGAACTGACGCGCGAGCAGCCGCCGACCACCTGGAATCTGGCGGCGCCGGACGAATACGGCTTCTTTGCCAACGTTAATCCCCATGTCGATCATCCCCGCTGGTCGCAGGCCAGCGAGCGGTTCATCGGCTCAGGCGGTGTGCTCGATGTGAAACGTCAGCCGACGCTGCTGTTTAACGGCTATGCCGACGAGGTGGCCTCACTGTATCGCGGTATGAACTTGCGGGAGAACTTCTAGTGCGTTTCACCGTCAAACAGATCGCGTGGTTGAAAGTCTTCCTCCACCTGGCGGGGTTTTTACCGCTGGTCTGGTTGTTCTGGGCCGGGCATCAGGGCTACTTTAGCGCCGATCCGGCCAAGGATATCCAGCACTTTACCGGCAGGATGGCGCTTAAATTTCTGCTGGCGACTCTGCTGGTCGCCCCGCTGGCGCGCTATGCGAAGCAGCCATTATTGATTCGCATTCGCCGCCTGTTAGGTTTATGGTGTTTTGCCTGGGCGACGCTGCACCTGACCAGCTACACCTTGCTGGAGCTGGGCATTAACAATCTGGCGCTGCTGGGCTCGGAGATTATCAATCGCCCCTATCTGACGTTAGGCATGATCTGCTGGGTGATCCTGCTGGCGCTGGCGGCGACTTCGACGCAGGCGATGCAGCGAAAACTGGGCCGTCGTTGGCAACTTTTGCACAATTTCGTCTATCTGGTGGCGATCCTCGCGCCGATTCACTACCTGTGGTCAGTGAAGATCGTCTCGCCGCAGCCCATCATTTATGCCCTGCTGGCGGTGGTGCTTTTGGCATGCCGTTATAAGAAGTTCCGCCAGTGGTGGCGCTGAATCCGGTAATGTGCAGTTTCCCGCAGATCTTTTATCAACCGCGACTCTTTTTACGATAGCGGTTGATAATCTTCCCTGATAAGACCAGTATTTAGCTGCCAATTGCTACGAAATCGTTATAATGTGCGACTTTGGTTTTCCTGACGGGGTTTTCTGACCCTGAAAAGGTGACAAGGGCGCATTGAAGGTATATGTTGTTTTTTACCCGAAGATGGCAGGAGATCGCCACACGATGGCTGACAAGTTTCACATTTTGCTTTTGAATGGTCCAAACATTAACATGCTCGGTACCCGCGAGCCTGATAAGTATGGCACCCTCTCGCTGGCTGAAATTGTTAACCGTTTGACATCTGAGGCGGCGGCGCTGAATGTGAGCCTGGATCACCTGCAGTCCAACGCGGAGTATGCGTTAATCGACCGAATTCATCAGGCTAAAGACAACGTGGACTATATCCTGATTAATCCGGCCGCGTTCGCGCATACCAGCGTAGCAATCCGTGACGCGTTGCTTGCCGTGAACATCCCGTTTATCGAGATTCACTTGAGCAACGTGCATGCACGCGAACCCTTCCGCCAGCACTCATACCTGTCAGATGTCGCCGCTGGCGTCATTTGCGGACTGGGGGCGGACGGCTATTCATACGCTTTACAGACGGCGGTAAAACGCCTGTCACAATCACACTAAACAAAGAGTACGGAACCCACTCATGGATATTCGTAAGATTAAAAAACTGATCGAGCTGGTTGAAGAATCAGGTATCTCCGAACTGGAAATTTCTGAAGGCGAAGAGTCTGTTCGTATCAGCCGCTCTGCACCGGTCGCAAGCTATCCGGTTATGCAGCAGGCTTATGCTGCGCCGATGATGCAGCCTCAGGCGCCTGCCGCCGCGGCTGCCGCACCAGCTGCTGCAGCTGAAGCGCCGGCAAAAGCGGAAATCAGTGGTCACATCGTACGTTCCCCGATGGTTGGTACTTTCTATCGTACGCCAAGCCCGGACGCGAAAGCGTTTGTGGAAGTTGGCCAGAAAGTTAACGTGGGCGACACCCTGTGCATCGTCGAAGCGATGAAAATGATGAACCAGATCGAAGCCGACAAAGCCGGCGTGGTGAAAGCTATTCTGATCGAAAGCGGCCAACCGGTAGAATTCGACGAGCCGCTGGTAGTTATCGAGTAACGAGGCGAACATGCTGGATAAAATTGTCATCGCTAACCGTGGCGAGATCGCATTGCGCATCCTGCGTGCCTGTAAAGAACTGGGCATCAAGACCGTCGCTGTGCACTCCACCGCGGATCGCGATCTAAAACACGTATTGTTAGCGGATGAGACGGTCTGTATTGGCCCGGCTCCGTCCGTAAAAAGCTATCTCAACATCCCGGCTATCATCAGTGCGGCGGAAATCACCGGCGCGATAGCGATTCACCCGGGTTATGGTTTCCTCTCCGAGAACGCCAACTTTGCCGAGCAGGTTGAGCGCTCCGGCTTTATCTTCATCGGTCCGAAAGCCGACACTATCCGCCTGATGGGCGACAAAGTGTCCGCAATCACCGCGATGAAGAAAGCCGGCGTCCCGACCGTTCCAGGTTCTGACGGCCCGCTGACCGACGATATGGACGCTAACCGCGCCCATGCCAAACGCATTGGCTATCCGGTGATCATCAAGGCCTCCGGCGGCGGCGGCGGTCGCGGTATGCGCGTTGTGCGTAGCGACGCCGAACTGGCGCAGTCTATCTCCATGACCAAAGCGGAAGCGAAAGCGGCTTTCAATAACGACATGGTCTACATGGAGAAATACCTGGAAAATCCTCGCCACATCGAGATCCAGGTACTGGCGGACGGTCAGGGTAACGCTATCTATCTGGCAGAGCGTGACTGCTCCATGCAGCGTCGCCACCAGAAAGTGGTCGAGGAAGCGCCGGCGCCGGGCATCACCCCGGAACTGCGTCGCTACATCGGCGAACGTTGCGCGAAAGCCTGTGTGGATATCGGCTACCGCGGAGCGGGCACCTTCGAGTTCCTGTTCGAAAACGGCGAGTTCTACTTCATTGAAATGAACACCCGTATTCAGGTAGAACACCCGGTTACCGAAATGATCACCGGCGTTGACCTGATCAAAGAGCAGCTGCGTATTGCAGCTGGCCAGCCGCTGTCCATCAAGCAGGATGAAGTGGTCGTCAGAGGCCATGCGGTGGAATGCCGTATCAACGCCGAAGACCCGAACACCTTCCTGCCGAGCCCGGGTAAAATTACCCGCTTCCACGCGCCGGGCGGTTTTGGCGTGCGCTGGGAGTCTCATATCTACGCCGGTTACACCGTACCGCCGTACTATGACTCCATGATCGGTAAACTGATCTGCTACGGCGAAAGCCGTGACGTGGCGATTGCCCGCATGAAGAATGCGCTGCAGGAGCTGATCATCGATGGCATCAAAACCAACGTCGATCTGCAGATGCGCATTATGAGCGACGAGAACTTCCAGCATGGTGGCACTAACATCCACTATCTGGAGAAAAAGCTCGGACTGCAGGAAAAATAATCCTGTATTTGCTGCAAAAGGCCGGTTAATCCGGCCTTTTTTCTTTTTCTCTCCCCTCGACTTTTCCATGCGGTACAATCCCCGCTTTCTTCATCCTCAAGGGACAAAAAATGGACAAACGCTTTGTTCAGGCCCATAAAGAAGCGCGCTGGGCGCTGTGGCTGACCCTTCTCTATCTTGCCGCCTGGCTGGCGGCGGCCTATCTGCCGGGCGTCAGTATCGGTTTTACCGGCCTGCCCCACTGGTTTGAAATGGCCTGCCTGCTGGTGCCGCTGCTGTTTATACTGCTGTGCTGGGCGATGGTGCGCTTTATCTTCCGTGATATCTCTCTGGAGGATAACGATGCAGCTTGAGATTATCGTGGTGCTGATCGCTTATCTGTTTGTGGTCTTCGGGCTGTCGATTTACGCGATGCGTAAACGCAGCACCGGGAACTTCCTTAGCGAGTATTTCCTCGGCAGTCGATCGATGGGGGGGTTTGTATTAGCCATGACCCTCACCGCCACCTATATTAGCGCCAGCTCGTTTATAGGCGGCCCCGGCGCCGCCTATAAATATGGGCTGGGTTGGGTACTGCTGGCGATGATCCAGGTACCGACGATCTGGCTCTCTCTCGGGATCCTCGGCAAGAAGTTCGCGATCCTGGCGCGACGCTACAATGCTATTACCCTTAACGATATGCTGCAGGCGCGCTACCAAAGCCGCGCGGTGGTATGGATTGCCAGCGTCAGCCTGCTGGTGGCCTTTGTCGGGGCCATCGCGGTGCAGTTTATTGGCGGCGCGCGCCTGCTGGAAACCGCTGCCGGGATCAAGTACGAAACCGGTCTGCTGATCTTTGGGATCACCATCGCGCTGTATACCGCTTTCGGCGGCTTCCGCGCCAGCGTACTCAACGATACGATGCAGGGAATGGTGATGTTGATCGGGACAATCGTCCTGCTGGTTGGTGTCGTCCATGCTGCCGGCGGCCTGCATCAGGCGGTGGACACACTGCAGCGGATCGACCCACAGCTGGTGTCGCCGCACGGTGCGGATGATATCCTGTCCCCCACCTTTATGACCTCGTTCTGGGTGCTGGTTTGCTTCGGCGTTATCGGCCTGCCGCATACCGCCGTACGCTGTATCTCCTATAAAGACAGCAAAGCCGTGCACCGCGGGATTGTCATTGGCACGATCGTCGTGGCGATTCTGATGTTCGGCATGCATCTCGCCGGCGCTCTTGGCCGCGCCGTCCTGCCGGGCCTCACCGTGCCCGATCTGGTGATCCCCACGTTGATGGTCCAGGTGCTGCCGCCGTGGGCTGCAGGACTGTTCTTAGCCGCGCCGATGGCCGCGATTATGTCGAACGTGAACGCCCATTTACTGCAGGCATCGGCTACGATCATTAAAGATCTGTGGCTCAGCGCGCAGCCAACAAAAAAACGCAATGAGCAGAAGCTCAAGCGGATCTCAACGATCGCCACCTTAGTGCTGGGTATATTAATGATGCTGGCCGCCTGGCGGCCGCCGGAAATGATTATCTGGCTCAATCTGCTGGCCTTCGGCGGCCTGGAAGCGGTGTTTTTATGGCCGTTGGTGCTGGGCCTTTACTGGGAGCGAGCAAACGCTGCCGGGGCGCTCAGCGCGATGTTGGTGGGCGGCGTGCTGTATGCCGTGCTCGCGACGTTTCATATTCAGTTCCTGGGCTTCCATCCTATCGTGCCCTCGCTACTGCTAAGTTTGTTGGCTTTTGTCGTCGGGAACCGTTTCGGCCAACCCGTCCCGCCAGCCCCTGTGATGACTACTGATAAATAAAGAGTTTTGCTATGCCATGGATCCAACTGAAACTAAATACTACCGGCGCGAACGCAGAAGATCTTAGCGATGCGCTGATGGAGGCCGGATCGGTCTCCATCACCTTCCAGGATACGCACGATACGCCGGTATTTGAGCCGTTGCCCGGGGAAACCCGGCTGTGGGGCGATACCGACGTGATCGGCCTGTTCGATGCCGAAACCGATATGAAAGCGGTCGTTGCCCAACTGGAGCAGCATCCGCTGCTCGGCGCCGGCTTTGCGCATAAAATTGAACAGCTGGAAGATAAAGACTGGGAGCGCGAGTGGATGGATAACTTCCACCCGATGCGTTTCGGTGAGCGCCTGTGGATTTGTCCGAGCTGGCGCGATGTCCCCGATGAGAACGCGGTCAACGTGATGCTTGATCCGGGACTGGCTTTTGGTACCGGCACTCATCCCACTACCGCCATGTGTCTGCAGTGGCTCGACGGCCTCGACCTGCAGGGCAAAACCGTTATCGATTTTGGCTGCGGTTCCGGCATCCTGGCGATCGCCGCCCTGAAACTGGGTGCCGCTAAAGCGATCGGGATTGATATCGACCCACAGGCCATCCAGGCCAGCCGTGATAACGCCCAGCGTAACGGCGTCTCCGAGCGTCTTGAACTGTATCTGCCGCAGGATCAGCCAGAAGCCATGAAAGCCGATGTCGTGGTCGCAAACATCCTCGCGGGCCCGTTACGTGAGCTGGCCCCATTAATCAGCGTCCTGCCGGTTACAGGCGGCCTGCTGGGCCTTTCCGGCATTCTGGCAAGCCAGGCGGAAAGCGTCTGCGAAGCCTACGCCCCGCTCTTCACCCTCGACCCGGTGGTGGAGAAAGAGGAGTGGTGCCGGATCACCGGCCGGAAAAACTAAGCACAATGCGGCCTGCGGGCCGCATTTTTGTTTCCAGTAGCCACCAAATAATGCCTGGAAATGAGAGGCAGATCGCACTACAGAGTACTTTTTTGGCTACAAAAACAGCGTTTTATGCCGTCAGGCAGCGAGTTTATCTAAGAAAAATCGAGAAGTTTTACGATTTTATAAATGGACACAAATTACCCATCATCAATTAAAGCAATGATTAATATAAGTATTTATTCATCGCTTTTACGCTAGTCCCGGATTCATTGATCTGCAACAGAGGATTGCTCAAAGTTTGGCCTTTCATCTCGTGCAAAAAATGCGTAATATACGCCGCCTTGCAGTCACAGTATGGTCATTTCTTAACTCATGCGCATCGGACACCACCAGCTCAGAAATCGCCTGATCGCAGCGCCCATGGCTGGCATTACTGACAGACCATTCCGGACGCTGTGCTATGAGATGGGAGCGGGTTTAACCGTTTCCGAGATGATGTCCTCTAATCCACAGGTGTGGGAGAGCGACAAGTCCCGTTTACGGATGGTGCATATTGATGAGCCCGGTATTCGTACCGTGCAAATCGCCGGTAGCGTACCGGAAGAGATGGCTGCAGCCGCGCGGATTAACGTGGAAAGTGGCGCCCAGATTATAGATATCAATATGGGATGCCCGGCGAAAAAGGTGAATCGCAAGCTTGCAGGTTCAGCCCTCTTGCAGTACCCCGAGCAGGTGAAGTCAATCCTGACGGCGGTCGTCAACGCGGTGGACGTTCCTGTGACTCTCAAGATTCGCACCGGTTGGGAACCGGAACACCGTAACTGCGTAGAGATTGCCCAACTGGCCGAAGAGTGTGGCATTCAGGCTCTGACTATTCACGGACGCACCCGCGCCTGCTTGTTTAACGGAGACGCTGAGTACGACAGTATTCGGGCAGTTAAGCAGAAAGTTTCCATTCCGATTATCGCGAATGGTGACATTACTGACCCGCTTAAAGCCAGAGCTGTGCTCGACTATACAGGGGCTGATGCCCTGATGATAGGCCGTGCAGCTCAGGGAAGACCCTGGATCTTTCGGGAAATCCAGCATTATCTGGACACTGGAGAGCTGCTGCCCCCGCTGCCACTGGCAGAGGTTAAGCGCTTGCTTTGTGCGCACGTTCGGGAATTGCATGACTTTTACGGTCAGGCAAAAGGGTACCGAATCGCGCGTAAACACGTCTCCTGGTATCTTCAGGAACATGCTCCAGATGACCAGTTTCGGCGCACATTCAACGCCATTGAGGATGCCAGCGAACAGCTGGAGGCGTTGGAGGCATACTTCGAAAATTTTGCGTAATAGAAATAAAGAGCTGACAGAACTATGTTCGAACAACGCGTAAATTCTGACGTACTGACCGTTTCTACCGTTAACTCTCAGGATCAGGTAACTCAAAAACCCCTGCGTGACTCGGTTAAACAGGCACTGAAGAACTATTTTGCTCAACTGAACGGTCAGGATGTGAATGACCTGTATGAGCTGGTACTGGCTGAAGTTGAACAGCCCCTGTTGGACATGGTGATGCAATACACCCGTGGTAACCAGACCCGCGCAGCCCTGATGATGGGCATCAACCGCGGTACACTGCGTAAAAAACTGAAAAAATACGGCATGAACTGATACTAGTCAGTTGCTTGCTTGATATAAAAGGCGCTCTTCGGCATGGGGAAGCGCCTTTTTTATTATCTGCGCTGACAGAACACATTACTGATTCACTACCCGCAGTACAGGCTCCTGCGATAAACGAGCAGCACAGACCACCGCCATAATATTATCCACCAGCGCAGGTGCCTGCTGATACAGATCGAAGCGTTGCGGTTCAAGCAGCCAATTTTTAATCAAGCCGGAAAAGGCGCTATGTAAAACAATTAATATCACGTCGATATTTGTTTCGGCTGGCAATATATTGTTACGCACACAGCGCTGCAGAATGCCGCCAATAACGGAATAGTTAAATCCAATGCGTTGGCGAATTTCGCTCTCCGATAACATATCGCTGGCAAACTCACAGCGTTGATAAAGGATTTGCATCAGGGCACGCTGGCGAGGATTCTCAGCAATATAGCGCAGGCCGGCAATAAATCGCTGGCGCAAATCTTTTAAGGGCTCCTGCTCATTCCTTGTCGCCAGGTTTTGCTGAATCAAATCCCTGAGCGGCGGCTGCTGCTGCCACATCTCATTAAACAACTCGGTCTTACTGGCAAAATGCCAGTATACGGCACCGCGAGTCACCCCCGCCGCATCAGCGATATCCGTCAGGGTCGTATTGGTCACCCCCCGCAGGGCGAACTGCTGGATCGCAGACTCAATCAGGAGCTGCCGCGTGCGCAGCGCCTCCTCTTTGGTTTTTCTCGCCATATAAGATCTCAGTTCCCGATTAACAGGCAATATAGATTTTTCTGAAGATCCCTTAATCTAACATTCGGTGCACAATATTATTTAGCAAAAATGCAGACAAGCTAATTCTGATGTAGAAAACCAACGAATCACCTTAATGAATATTAATAGCCAACTCATTCATTAAAACAATGTCTGTTTATTATGTTTTACAATTAAGATAAATAGTAAAAACAGATCGGCCATTTTTTTGTTTTTGCGTGCCTTGCTGATTGCTTAAAAATAAGTATCTCTTACATCCAATGGCGTTTATTTGTAGGATGGCAAACTGCTTTTTGATTCCCTCTTTCTTTCGCAGATTCGCCGCCGAATTTGGCACGTAATCTATAAGGAACCGCAATGACAACTCACGCCAGAGTGACACTTTTATCCGGTTTAATTATCTCTGCCTTGTTGCTTACCGGCTGCGATAATTCGGGCAACCCGCAACCCCATGCACAGGCGCCGCAGGTGACGGTCCATGTCGTGAACAGTGCGCCGTTGTCGGTCACCACCGAACTGCCAGGCCGCACCTCTGCTTTTCGCGTGGCGGAAGTCCGCCCCCAGGTGAGCGGTATCATCCTGAAGCGTAACTTTGTTGAAGGAAGTGATGTCGAAGCAGGTCAGTCGCTCTATCAGATCGATCCGGCAACCTATCAGGCCGCCTGGAACAGCGCGAAAGGCGATGAGGCCAAGGCCGAAGCCGCAGCCGCCATCGCCCATTTGACGGTGAAACGCTACGTTCCACTGCTGGGTACCAAATATATCAGCCAGCAGGAATACGATCAGGCGGTGGCCACTGCACGCC
The DNA here is from genome assembly GCF_033100215.1 of Klebsiella sp. w6. Taxonomy (NCBI): domain Bacteria; kingdom Pseudomonadati; phylum Pseudomonadota; class Gammaproteobacteria; order Enterobacterales; family Enterobacteriaceae; genus Klebsiella; species Klebsiella sp. w6. The sequence continues at coordinate 464,434 of NZ_CP136907.1, read as the reverse complement.
AGGCCGACGCCGACGTCATCGCCACCAAAGCCGCCGTAGACACCGCCCGTATCAACCTGGCCTACACCAAAGTGACCTCCCCCATAAGCGGGCGCATCGGCAAATCGAGCGTCACCGAGGGCGCGCTGGTCACCAACGGTCAGTCGGATGCCCTGGCCACCGTCCAGCAGCTCGACCCCATCTATGTCGACGTGACGGAGTCCAGCAATGACTTTATGCGCCTTAAGCAGGAAAGCCTGCAGCGCGGCGGTGATACAAAAAGCGTTGAGCTGGTGATGGAGAACGGCCAGGCCTATCCGCTTAAAGGGTCGCTGCAGTTCTCTGACGTCACTGTCGATGAAAGCACGGGCTCTATCACGCTACGCGCTATCTTCCCTAACCCGCAGCATGCCCTGCTGCCGGGGATGTTCGTCCGTGCTCGCATAGACGAAGGTGTCGATCCGCAGGCCATCCTGGTGCCGCAGCAGGGAGTGACCCGCACGCCGCGGGGCGATGCCTCCGTGATGTTGGTGAATGACAAAAACCAGGTTGAAACCCGGGAAGTGGTCGCGACTCAGGCCGTTGGCGATAAATGGCTCATCACCAGCGGGCTGAAGCCGGGCGATAAAGTGATTGTCAGCGGCTTACAGAAAGTCCGTCCAGGCGTCACCGTCAAAGCGGAAGCGGAGCGTGCGGCACCGGCCGCACAATAAGGATACTCAGCCATGTCTAAGTTTTTTATCCATCGACCGGTCTTCGCCTGGGTGCTGGCCATCATTATGATGATTGCCGGCGGCCTGGCCATCCTGCAGCTACCGATAGCGCAGTATCCGACGATTGCGCCCCCTGCGGTGGCGATCTCCGCCACCTACCCGGGTGCGGATGCCCAAACCGTGCAGGATACGGTCACTCAGGTTATCGAACAGAATATGAACGGTATCGACAACCTGATGTATATGTCGTCAACCAGCGACTCCGCTGGCTCGGTAACCATTACGCTCACCTTTAAGTCCGGCACCGATCCGGATATCGCCCAGGTGCAGGTGCAAAACAAACTGCAGTTGGCTACGCCGCTGCTGCCTCAGGAAGTACAGCAGCAAGGGATTAGCGTCGAAAAATCCAGCAGCAGCTTCCTGCTGGTTGCCGGCTTTATCTCTGATAACCCGGCCACCACCCAGGACGATATTTCTGACTATGTCGCCTCCAACGTGAAAGACCCTATCAGCCGCCTCAACGGCGTGGGCGATGTGCAGCTGTTCGGCGCGCAGTACGCCATGCGCGTCTGGCTGGACGGCAATTTGCTGAATAAATACAACCTCACGCCGGTCGACGTCATCAATGCGCTGAAGGTTCAGAACGATCAGATCGCCGCGGGTCAGTTGGGCGGTACGCCGGCGCTGAAAGGTCAGCAACTGAACGCGTCGATCATCGCTCAGACGCGGCTTAAAGATCCGCAGGAGTTTGGCAAGGTTACACTCCGGGTCAATGCCGATGGTTCGGTCGTCAATCTGAAAGACGTCGCCCGCATTGAGCTGGGGGGAGAAAACTACAACGTCGTCGCGAGAATTAACGGTAAACCCGCCTCTGGTCTGGGTATTAAGCTTGCGACCGGCGCCAACGCGCTGGATACTGCCACCGCGATTAAAGCGAAGCTGGCCGAGCTACAGCCCTACTTCCCTCAGGGGATGAAGGTTGTCTATCCGTACGATACGACCCCTTTCGTCAAAATCTCCATCCACGAAGTGGTTAAAACGCTCTTTGAGGCAATTATCCTCGTCTTTCTTGTCATGTATCTGTTTCTGCAGAACATGCGCGCAACGCTCATTCCGACGATTGCCGTTCCTGTCGTGCTGTTGGGTACCTTTGCGGTACTGTCGATGTTTGGCTACTCCATCAACACCCTGACGATGTTTGGCATGGTGCTGGCGATAGGCCTGTTGGTCGATGACGCCATCGTGGTGGTGGAAAACGTCGAACGTGTAATGGTTGAGGAGAAGCTCTCGCCAAAAGAAGCGACAGAAAAGTCGATGTCGCAGATCCAGGGGGCGCTGGTGGGTATCGCCATGGTGCTCTCTGCGGTATTCGTCCCGATGGCCTTTTTCGGCGGCTCGACTGGCGCGATTTATCGTCAGTTTTCGATCACTATCGTCTCCGCCATGGCGCTCTCCGTGCTGGTTGCGCTGGTACTGACGCCGGCGCTCTGCGCCACGTTGTTGAAGCCAGCCTCAGCCGAACACCATGAGAAAAAAGGATTTTTCGGCTGGTTTAACGCCCGCTTTGACCAGAGCGTCAATCACTATACCAACAGCGTTAGCGGCATTCTGCGTGGAACAGGCCGTTATCTGGTGATCTACCTGGTGATAGTCGTGGGGATGGCCGTGTTGTTCATGCGTTTGCCCACGTCCTTTCTGCCCGACGAGGATCAAGGCGTCTTCCTGACCATGATCCAGCTGCCTTCCGGCGCGACCCAGGAGCGCACGCAGAAGGTGCTGGATACCGTAACCGACTACTATCTGCATAACGAGAAGGCCAATGTTGAAAGCGTCTTTACCGTTAACGGCTTCAGCTTCAGCGGCCAGGGGCAAAACTCCGGCATGGCGTTTGTCAGCCTGAAACCCTGGGAAGCGCGTAGCGGTGATGAAAACAACGTTGAGTCGATTATTAAACGGGCCACCGTGGCCTTCAGCCAGATAAAAGACGCCATGGTTTTCCCGTTCAACATGCCGGCCATTATTGAGCTGGGTACCGCCACCGGCTTCGACTTTGAGCTGATCGACCAGGGTGGACTTGGCCATACCGCCCTGACCCAGGCGCGAAACCAACTGCTCGGTATGGTGAAACAGCATCCGGATCAGCTGGTCCGGGTACGGCCCAATGGGCTGGAAGATACGCCGCAGTTCAAACTGGATGTCGATCAGGAAAAAGCGCAGGCGCTGGGCGTATCCCTCTCCGATATCAATGAAACGATATCTGCGGCGCTGGGGGGGTACTATGTCAATGACTTTATCGACCGCGGCCGCGTGAAAAAAGTGTACGTCCAGGCTGATGCCCATTTCCGTATGCTGCCGAGCGACATTAACAACATGTACGTTCGTAGCGCCAACGGCGAAATGGTTCCGTTCTCCGCCTTTGTCACTTCACGCTGGATATATGGCTCGCCGCGTCTGGAGCGCTACAACGGCTTGCCGTCCATGGAGATCCTCGGTGAAGCCTCGCCAGGAAAAAGTACCGGGGAAGCCATGGCCCTGATGGAACAACTGGCCAGTAAACTGCCGAGCGGCATCGGTTACGACTGGACCGGGATGTCTTACCAGGAACGGCTCTCCGGCAACCAGGCGCCTGCACTTTATGCCATCTCATTGATCGTCGTCTTCCTGTGCCTGGCAGCGCTGTATGAGAGCTGGTCGATCCCCTTCTCAGTCATGTTAGTGGTTCCGCTGGGGGTCATTGGCGCGCTGTTAGCGGCCACGCTGCGTGGGCTGAATAATGACGTTTACTTCCAGGTCGGTCTTTTGACTACGATCGGTTTGTCGGCAAAGAATGCGATCCTGATCGTTGAGTTCGCCAAGGATCTGATGGAGAAAGAAGGGAAAGGGATCATTGAGGCTACGCTGGAGGCATCGCGGATGCGCCTGCGCCCTATTCTTATGACATCTCTGGCTTTTATCCTCGGGGTTATGCCGCTGGTGATTAGCCATGGTGCCGGTAGCGGGGCTCAGAATGCAGTGGGCACCGGCGTGATGGGCGGGATGCTTACCGCGACACTGCTGGCGATCTTCTTTGTTCCGGTGTTCTTCGTGGTCGTTAGGCGACGCTTTACCCGGCACGCTGAATAATTCGGCTATGTCTTGAAGGCGCCCCCTCCGGGCGCTTTTTTTTGCATGGAATATTGGTCGCCAGCTAAACTAAACTCCCCGCAGTCTGGCAACCGCCATCGCACGCAGCATCGCTGAATCACAATCTTTCTCTCCATCTTTTCTGCATATTCCCGGGCTTATCTTCACGATATTTACGCGGCTCATAAATTGAGATGATTTCGGCATCCGGGCCGGACAATCCGCGGTGATAAAATAAGCCATTCCGTTCTGCACTGGCTCTCAGTACAACCCTGCGGATTATCCAGAGGTAATATCATGAAAAAGTATTTAATCGTGGCGCTGCTGGCCTCTCTGCTGGCAGGCTGTGCCCATGACTCTCCTTGCGTGCCGGTTTATGACTCGCAAGGCCGCTTAGTCCACACCAATACCTGTATGAAAGGCACAACAGAAGACAACTGGGACACCGCAGGTGCGATCGCCGGGGGGGCCGCCGCGGTAGCCGGCCTCACGTTAGGGATCGTCGCGCTGACTCGTTAGCAACTCCGCTCCACAAATGCTCAGCCTGGAGGCGTTCCCTTCGGCTCAGTCGCCAGAAAGACAAAAGGCCCAGTCACACGACTGGGCCTTTCATTTACGTTGATATGACCGCTGCTTTCCCCAGAGGCGGTGCTGCGCACCTTTTCCGGGCTACGGGGTCTGTAGCCCCGGTAAGCGCAGCGCCACCGGGGGAGCTGGCGGCGCGTCTGGCCGCAAAAAACAAAAAAGCCCGGTCTTCCGCTGAGCCTTTCGTTTTATTTGATGCCTGGGAATGATGGCGGGCGTCCTGCCCGCTACCCTCCGGCCGTTGCTGCGCAACGTTCAAATCCGCTCCCGGCGGATTTGTCCTGCTCCGGAGAGCGCTCATCGGCAAACAACAGATATAACAAAAACAAAAGGCCCAGTCTTTCGACTGGGCCTTTTGTTTTATTTGATGCCTGGCGATTCCCTACTCTCACATGGGGAGACCCCACACTACCATCGGCGCTACGACGTTTCACTTCTGAGTTCGGCATGGGGTCAGGTGGGACCGCCGCGCTATTGTCGCCAGGCAAATTCTTTACAACGTGCCGAACTTTAACCTAAAAAGTGGTGCTGATACCCAGAGTCGAACTGGGGACCTCACCCTTACCAAGGGTGCGCTCTACCAACTGAGCCATATCAGCACGCTAAATTTGATGCCTGGCAGTTCCCTACTCTCACATGGGGAGACCCCACACTACCATCGGCGCTACGGCGTTTCACTTCTGAGTTCGGCATGGGGTCAGGTGGGACCACCGCGCTATCGCCGCCAGGCAAATTCTGTTTTCAACACGTCCTGCGGACGCATCGATTAATCTGTATCACGCTGAAAATCTTCTCTCAAATCCGCCAAAACAGCTTCGGCGTTGTAAGGTTAAGCCTCACGGTTCATTAGTACCGGTTAGCTCAACGCATCGCTGCGCTTACACACCCGGCCTATCAACGTCGTCGTCTTCAACGTTCCTTCAGGAGACTTATAGTCTCAGGGAGAACTCATCTCGGGGCAAGTTTCGTGCTTAGATGCTTTCAGCACTTATCTCTTCCGCATTTAGCTACCGGGCAGTGCCATTGGCATGACAACCCGAACACCAGTGATGCGTCCACTCCGGTCCTCTCGTACTAGGAGCAGCCCCCCTCAATTCTCCAGCGCCCACGGCAGATAGGGACCGAACTGTCTCACGACGTTCTAAACCCAGCTCGCGTACCACTTTAAATGGCGAACAGCCATACCCTTGGGACCTACTTCAGCCCCAGGATGTGATGAGCCGACATCGAGGTGCCAAACACCGCCGTCGATATGAACTCTTGGGCGGTATCAGCCTGTTATCCCCGGAGTACCTTTTATCCGTTGAGCGATGGCCCTTCCATTCAGAACCACCGGATCACTATGACCTGCTTTCGCACCTGCTCGCGCCGTCACGCTCGCAGTCAAGCTAGCTTATGCCATTGCACTAACCTCCTGATGTCCGACCAGGATTAGCTAACCTTCGTGCTCCTCCGTTACTCTTTGGGAGGAGACCGCCCCAGTCAAACTACCCACCAGACACTGTCCGCAACCCCGGTCAGGGGCCTACGTTAGAACATCAAACATTAAAGGGTGGTATTTCAAGGTTGGCTCCACGCAGACTGGCGTCCACGCTTCAAAGCCTCCCACCTATCCTACACATCAAGGCTCAATGTTCAGTGTCAAGCTATAGTAAAGGTTCACGGGGTCTTTCCGTCTTGCCGCGGGTACACTGCATCTTCACAGCGAGTTCAATTTCACTGAGTCTCGGGTGGAGACAGCCTGGCCATCATTACGCCATTCGTGCAGGTCGGAACTTACCCGACAAGGAATTTCGCTACCTTAGGACCGTTATAGTTACGGCCGCCGTTTACCGGGGCTTCGATCAAGAGCTTCTCCTTACGGATAACCCCATCAATTAACCTTCCGGCACCGGGCAGGCGTCACACCGTATACGTCCACTTTCGTGTTTGCACAGTGCTGTGTTTTTAATAAACAGTTGCAGCCAGCTGGTATCTTCGACTGGTCTCAGCTCCGTCCGCAGGGACTTCACCTACACACCAGCGTGCCTTCTCCCGAAGTTACGGCACCATTTTGCCTAGTTCCTTCACCCGAGTTCTCTCAAGCGCCTTGGTATTCTCTACCTGACCACCTGTGTCGGTTTGGGGTACGATTTAATGTTACCTGATGCTTAGAGGCTTTTCCTGGAAGCAGGGCATTTGTTACTTCAGCACCGTAGTGCCTCGTCATCACACCTCAGCGTTAAAAGGTACCGGATTTACCTGGAACCTCCGCCTACATGCTTAAACCGGGACAACCGTCGCCCGGCTAACATAGCCTTCTCCGTCCCCCCTTCGCAGTAACACCAAGTACAGGAATATTAACCTGTTTCCCATCGACTACGCCTTTCGGCCTCGCCTTAGGGGTCGACTCACCCTGCCCCGATTAACGTTGGACAGGAACCCTTGGTCTTCCGGCGAGCGGGCTTTTCACCCGCTTTATCGTTACTTATGTCAGCATTCGCACTTCTGATACCTCCAGCAACCCTCACAGGCCACCTTCGCAGGCTTACAGAACGCTCCCCTACCCAACAACACATAGTGTCGCTGCCGCAGCTTCGGTGCATGGTTTAGCCCCGTTACATCTTCCGCGCAGGCCGACTCGACCAGTGAGCTATTACGCTTTCTTTAAATGATGGCTGCTTCTAAGCCAACATCCTGGCTGTCTGTGCCTTCCCACATCGTTTCCCACTTAACCATGACTTTGGGACCTTAGCTGGCGGTCTGGGTTGTTTCCCTCTTCACGACGGACGTTAGCACCCGCCGTGTGTCTCCCGTGATAACATTCTTCGGTATTCGTAGTTTGCATCGGGTTGGTAAGTCGGGATGACCCCCTAGCCGAAACAGTGCTCTACCCCCGAAGATGAGTTCACGAGGCGCTACCTAAATAGCTTTCGGGGAGAACCAGCTATCTCCCGGTTTGATTGGCCTTTCACCCCCAGCCACAAGTCATCCGCTAATTTTTCAACATTAGTCGGTTCGGTCCTCCAGTTAGTGTTACCCAACCTTCAACCTGCCCATGGCTAGATCACCGGGTTTCGGGTCTATACCCTGCAACTTAACGCCCAGTTAAGACTCGGTTTCCCTGCGGCTCCCCTATACGGTTAACCTTGCTACAGAATATAAGTCGCTGACCCATTATACAAAAGGTACGCAGTCACACCCGAAGGTGCTCCCACTGCTTGTACGTACACGGTTTCAGGTTCTTTTTCACTCCCCTCGCCGGGGTTCTTTTCGCCTTTCCCTCACGGTACTGGTTCACTATCGGTCAGTCAGGAGTATTTAGCCTTGGAGGATGGTCCCCCCATATTCAGACAGGATACCACGTGTCCCGCCCTACTCTTCGAGTTCACAACCTGTGCATTTTGGTGTACGGGACTATCACCCTGTACCGTCGGACTTTCCAGACCGTTCCACTAACACACAAGCTGATTCAGACTCTGGGCTGCTCCCCGTTCGCTCGCCGCTACTGGGGGAATCTCGGTTGATTTCTTTTCCTCGGGGTACTTAGATGTTTCAGTTCCCCCGGTTCGCCTCGTTAACCTATGTATTCAGTTAACGATAGTGCAACGAATTGCACTGGGTTTCCCCATTCGGACATCGCCGGTTATAACGGTTCATATCACCTTACCGACGCTTTTCGCAGATTAGCACGTCCTTCATCGCCTCTGACTGCCAGGGCATCCACCGTGTACGCTTAGTCGCTTAACCTCACAACCCGAAGATGTCTTCAGATTGCGAAAATTTGAGAGACTCGAACACACTTAAACAGTGTGTCGTTTCAATTTTCAGCTTGATCCAGATTTTTAAAGAGCAAAATTTCACAATGCACTTCGCAGTACATTTTGAAATTTATCATTTATCAAACAATCTGTGTGGACACTACAAAGGCAGGTTCTTTAAGGTAAGGAGGTGATCCAACCGCAGGTTCCCCTACGGTTACCTTGTTACGACTTCACCCCAGTCATGAATCACAAAGTGGTAAGCGCCCTCCCGAAGGTTAAGCTACCTACTTCTTTTGCAACCCACTCCCATGGTGTGACGGGCGGTGTGTACAAGGCCCGGGAACGTATTCACCGTAGCATTCTGATCTACGATTACTAGCGATTCCGACTTCATGGAGTCGAGTTGCAGACTCCAATCCGGACTACGACATACTTTATGAGGTCCGCTTGCTCTCGCGAGGTCGCTTCTCTTTGTATATGCCATTGTAGCACGTGTGTAGCCCTGGTCGTAAGGGCCATGATGACTTGACGTCATCCCCACCTTCCTCCAGTTTATCACTGGCAGTCTCCTTTGAGTTCCCGGCCTAACCGCTGGCAACAAAGGATAAGGGTTGCGCTCGTTGCGGGACTTAACCCAACATTTCACAACACGAGCTGACGACAGCCATGCAGCACCTGTCTCACAGTTCCCGAAGGCACCAATCCATCTCTGGAAAGTTCTGTGGATGTCAAGACCAGGTAAGGTTCTTCGCGTTGCATCGAATTAAACCACATGCTCCACCGCTTGTGCGGGCCCCCGTCAATTCATTTGAGTTTTAACCTTGCGGCCGTACTCCCCAGGCGGTCGATTTAACGCGTTAGCTCCGGAAGCCACGCCTCAAGGGCACAACCTCCAAATCGACATCGTTTACAGCGTGGACTACCAGGGTATCTAATCCTGTTTGCTCCCCACGCTTTCGCACCTGAGCGTCAGTCTTTGTCCAGGGGGCCGCCTTCGCCACCGGTATTCCTCCAGATCTCTACGCATTTCACCGCTACACCTGGAATTCTACCCCCCTCTACAAGACTCTAGCCTGCCAGTTTCGAATGCAGTTCCCAGGTTGAGCCCGGGGATTTCACATCCGACTTGACAGACCGCCTGCGTGCGCTTTACGCCCAGTAATTCCGATTAACGCTTGCACCCTCCGTATTACCGCGGCTGCTGGCACGGAGTTAGCCGGTGCTTCTTCTGCGGGTAACGTCAATCGATGAGGTTATTAACCTCACCGCCTTCCTCCCCGCTGAAAGTGCTTTACAACCCGAAGGCCTTCTTCACACACGCGGCATGGCTGCATCAGGCTTGCGCCCATTGTGCAATATTCCCCACTGCTGCCTCCCGTAGGAGTCTGGACCGTGTCTCAGTTCCAGTGTGGCTGGTCATCCTCTCAGACCAGCTAGGGATCGTCGCCTAGGTGAGCCGTTACCCCACCTACTAGCTAATCCCATCTGGGCACATCTGATGGCATGAGGCCCGAAGGTCCCCCACTTTGGTCTTGCGACGTTATGCGGTATTAGCTACCGTTTCCAGTAGTTATCCCCCTCCATCAGGCAGTTTCCCAGACATTACTCACCCGTCCGCCGCTCGTCACCCGAGAGCAAGCTCTCTGTGCTACCGCTCGACTTGCATGTGTTAGGCCTGCCGCCAGCGTTCAATCTGAGCCATGATCAAACTCTTCAATTTAAGTTTGATGCTCGTGAATTAAACTTCGTAATGAATTACGTATGTTCACTCAGAGACTTGGTATTCATTTTTCGTCCGAGGACGTTAAGAATCCATGTCACTTTGAGTGCCCACACAGATTGTCTGATAAATTGTTAAAGAGCAGTTGCGACGCGCTTTAGCGCTCTGTCGCGAGGTGGCGTATATTACGCTTTCCTCTTTCAGAGTCAACCCTGAATTTCAGGATTTTTCTCTTCAACCGAACCGGCTGTTTGTGTGAAGTGATTCACATCTGCCGTGTCAGTGGGAGCGCATTATAGGGATCCCATTTTTTTGCACAAGCCTTTTTTCGATCTTTTTTTCTGAATGGTGATTTTTCACCCTTTTCGTCGCGTAATTGCACGATTTGCTCAATTTTCACCGTTTTCAGGGGTTGCACAGGGAGATAAAAGCCACCAAAGTCTTCTTACATTCCGGTATTTTGAGGTCTATATGTCTGCTCAGCTGCGCCCCTATAAAGCATTTTTCCCACAAATCGGTCTTCGCGTCATGATTGACGCATCCAGCGTTGTCATCGGTGATGTCAGAATTGCCGATGATGTCAGCGTCTGGCCTCTGGTGGCCATTCGCGGCGACGTCAACTATGTATCGATAGGTCAACGCAGCAATATTCAGGACGGTAGCGTTCTCCATGTGACCCATAAGTCCTCTTATAAGCCGGAGGGAAATCCGCTGATCATTGGTGAGGATGTAACTGTTGGTCATAAAGTGATGCTGCACGGCTGCACTATCGGCAACCGCGTGCTGGTTGGTATGGGTTCGATCTTATTAGATGGTGTCGTCGTTGGCGATGACGTCATGATTGGTGCAGGCAGTTTGGTACCGCAGAACAAACAACTGGAAAGCGGCTACCTTTACTTTGGCAATCCGGTCAAACAGATCCGCCCCCTGACGGAGACGGAACGGGAAGGACTGAAGTATTCAGCAAATAACTATGTGAAATGGAAAAATGAATACCTGGATCAGGATAACCAGATCCAGCCCTGAGCATCTTCCTGACCATCGCGGATCAATGCTTCCACCTCTTCCTCTAGATCCCAACGATGTTCCTGGAAGGCGGCCAGCCACTGCGCTGGCCCCTCTGCACCAAAACGCTGCTGCAGGCTCTGTCCTGAAATTGCGCAGGTTAATTGCATCCCATTGACCAGCACAGGAAAAACCACACCCTGCCGTTCGGCATCCCATGATTCCCGGTCAGGAAACTGAATCGCCTGATTCATGCATTCAGTTCCTGCTGCAGCGTTTCGATGACCGGAGCGATAGCCGGCAGGACGCCGTGCCATAGCAGAACAGCATGGGCGGCTTGCGCCACCAGCATTCCCAGCCCATCAGCACAGTGGACTGCGCCATACTGCTGGCACCAGTGAAGAAACGGTGTTGGCCCTTTCTGGTAAAACATGTCATAGCAATACACGTCAGCGTGGACAACAGATGCCGGGATAGCCGGTACATCACCGTCTATTCCACTGGACGTCGCATTGATGATCAGATCGAATGTTTCCCCGGATAAGGTATCCATCTCTCTTGCGCTGACGCTACCGGTATGGGCGAAGAGAGTGGCTAACTCATGGGCACGAGAATAGGTTCGATTCACGATCGTGACGGCACATCCCAGCGACAGAAGCGGCAAAAGAACCCCGCGTGATGCGCCACCAGCACCTACCAGCAGGATCCGCTGGCGCGGCTTAATGAACCCCAGGCGTTCCAGATCGCTCAGGAGGCCAATACCGTCGGTGTTGTCCCCCAGTAAACGGCCATCTTCCAGGCGTTTCAGGGTGTTTACTGCTCCCGCCAGCGCAGCGCGTTCTGTCAGCTCGTCCGCGCGCGCAAAAGCTTCCTCTTTAAAAGGAACGGTGACGTTGGCCCCCTTTCCTCCTTCTGCAAAGAACTGATTCAGAGAAGAGACAAAATCGTCCAGTGGCGCCAGCACACGTCCATAAGGATGAGTAATCCCTAACTGGCGGGCAAACAGCTGATGAATAGAAGGCGACTTGCTGTGCGCGATCGGATTACCAAAAACGGCATAGGTTTCCATGGTTCACCCCTGGCGGAACAGTTTACCCGTCAGGGCATCACGGATTTCAGATGGATTTTGCCGTCCACCCGTGGCGCCATCCACAACCGGGAAGCTGTCACCAAACTGAGCATGAACCTCTGCGGTGGTACGACACGGTGGTTGCCCGGTGAGATTGGCGCTCGTCGAGACCAGCGGTTTCCCGTAAGCTTCGCACAATTCAATCACCAGCGGATGGTTGGTCACGCGTACGGCCAGCGAATCAAAACGCCCCGTCAGCCAGCGCGGCGTTTCAGGACGCGCCGGGAATACAAACGTCACCGGTCCCGGCCAGCAGGAAAAGATAGCGTCCCGCTGCGAGTCACTTAACCGTGAATCATCAACATAAGGCTTCAACTGCTCAAAGCTGGCGGCGATAAGGATCAATCCCTTGTCAACAGGACGCTGCTTCAGCTCCAGCAGACGCATGACGGCCGTTTCGCTGTCTGGATCGCAGCCAACGCCAAAAACGGCTTCTGTGGGGTAGGCGATGACATGTTCATTTTTCAGTACCGCCACGGCATGGGCGACGGTTTCTGAGGGCAGGTTATTGTTCACTGATTTATTCCGCCGGGATCGGCTTTCCACATTGTTTACTGGCACAGAAGCGTCTGAGCCCCTGCGCCGTCTTCTTTTCAATTAACAGCGGGTAATGGCATTCAGGGCATTCGCCCGCTACCGGTTTAAAATTGATAACGAACTGGCAATCAGGGTAGCGATCGCAGGAATGAAAGGTTTTACCGAAACGAGAGCGACGCTGGACCAGATGCCCTTGTCCGCATTGCGGACAGGCGATAGCGGTCTCATCGGGTTTATCAATCAGCTCGGTATGCTCGCATTCGGGATAGCGACTGCAGCCGATAAACATACCAAAGCGCCCCTGGCGTAACACCATGACAGCGCCGCAAGATGGGCACTCCTGTCCCTCCAGCACCTTAACGATATGACCGTCCGCCTGACTTTTCAGGGGACGGATATAGTCACAGTCCGGATAATGCGAACAACCGAGAAACGGGCCATGTTTCCCGGAACGGATCACCAGTTCAGCCCCGCACTGCGGGCAGGGCTCATTTTTACGCACCGAAAACAGTGCTGATTTGGCCATAACAACTCGATGTTGCTGCAAAAAGATTAATGCAGCATACCTTCATTTACTTCGAAGAGTAATTCTTCCATTTGCTGATAGGCGTTTTCACAGCCCGGAATGTTGAACAGTACCATCAGGATGACCCATTTCAGGTCTTCCAGTTCAAATTCAGCTGTATCCAGCGCCAGGACGCGCTCTATCACCATTTCTCGCGTTTCGAGGTTCAACACCTGAATCTGCTCGAGGAAGAGTAAAAATCCCCGGCAACTGGCATCCAGACGCTGGCACTCCTCTTCGGTATACACCCGAAGCGACAGCGGGTCGGAAGCGAGCTGCATGGGTTCAACGAGACCTTCCTGATAATCAGCCAGTTTCTCGAGCCACATTAACGCGTTATAGATATCTTCCCGCTCAAAGCCTGCATCGGTAAGATCCCGCGTCAGTTTGTCCTGATCCACGCGCATTTCTGCTTCGTTATGGATGTAAGTTTCAAACAAATACATGAGTACGTCGAACATGGCTTGCCCTCCTTAATCGGACATAGCCGCCGGGTACAGCTGCGATCCAGCCTGCTAACTCCAGTTCAAGTAGCTGAGCTACGGTTACTGGCACAGATTGGCCGGCACGTTCAGCGACAACGTCAACAGGTGTTACCTCATCTCCTACGTTAGCCAGGAGCTCCGGAAATGGCAATGCTACAGACGGCTGATCGGCGCAATTATTTATCGAATCAGACGTATCAGTAAGCCAGGCCAGCTCGTTTTGCCAGTACTCCACGATATCCTCTGGCGAGGTCACCGGTACCGCGCCTTGCTTGATTAACCAGTGCGGACCTTCAGATCCCGGATTACCAATCGGGCCAGGCAGGGCAAACACATCTCTTCCCTGCTCCAGGGCGCAACGGACGGTGACCAGCGATCCGCTTCGCAACGCCGCCTCAATCACCAGCACGCCCAAACTTAAGCCGCTGATAATACGGTTACGTCGGGGAAAATGAGCGGGAAGCGGCGGCGTAATGAGTGGAAATTCAGAGACCAGCGTACCGCCATTGTCGATGATCTGTTGGGCGAGGTTTGCATGGCGCCGCGGATAAACCTGTTCCAGCCCGTTGCCCAGCACCGCGATGGTTTTCCCCTCCGCGGCCAGCGCGCCGCGGTGCGCAACGCCATCAATGCCTAACGCCAGCCCACTGGTGATGGTGATCCCTCTACGCGCCAGCGTTTCGCTGAACAGTTTTCCCCAGCAGGCGCCATACCAGGAGTGCAAACGGCTGCCAATAACGGCAAGCTGCGCGCTGTGAAGCAGGGCGGGGTCGCCACTGACCAGCAACGCGCCGGGGTAATCAGCGATAGCCCTTAGCCGCAACGGATAGCGCGGATCGTCAGCCCGTAACAGATGATGATCCGGATGTTCCAGCCAGCGCTGCGTCTCGTCAAGCTCCCGCTCGTCAAACCGTAAAAATGGCTTCACCTGCGCCGCGGTCATCCCAACGGCATGTAGCGCTTCACTATCCACGAAAGCGGCTGCGCATAACCGCTGCGCAATATCCAGCATCCTGTCGCCATACAAATTACTGACCTTCATCAGCCGCAGCCAAATCTCGTCGGGCGTCATCCTTACCCCCTGCCATAAGCGGCATTGACAATCTTTGCGATTGGACAGTGAGACTGTCAATTGCAGGGGGTTTTGTCTAGAATAGAGCTAATAATCTTATCAACTCCTGAATACGACTCTGGAACTTTATGGCAGTTTTGCAAGTGTTACATATTCCGGACGAGCGCCTTCGCAAAGTCGCCGAGCCGGTCAAAGAAGTGAATGCGGAAATTCAGCGTATCGTCGATGATATGTTCGACACCATGTACGCCGAGGAAGGCATCGGTCTGGCCGCAACCCAGGTCGATATCCATCAGCGCATCATCGTGATCGATGTGTCGGAAAATCGTGAAGAGCGGCTGGTGTTAATCAACCCGGAGCTGCTGGAAAAAGACGGCGAAACCGGTATTGAAGAAGGCTGCTTGTCCATTCCGGAACAGCGTGCTCTGGTACCCCGTGCGGAAAAAGTGAAGATCCGTGCGCTGGATCGCGACGGTAAGCCGTTTGAGCTGGAGGCCGATGGCCTGCTGGCGATCTGTATCCAGCATGAAATGGATCACCTGGTTGGCAAACTGTTTATTGACTATCTGTCACCGCTCAAACAACAGCGCATTCGTCAGAAGGTTGAGAAACTGGATCGTTTACGTTCCCGTGCCTGATAACAAGGAATACCGTGTCACATTCACTACGTATCATTTTCGCCGGCACCCCCGATTTTGCAGCGCGTCATCTTGACGCGTTGTTGTCGTCTGAACATCAGATCGTTGGCGTGTTTACTCAGCCAGACCGTCCCGCGGGACGCGGCAAAAAATTGATGCCGAGCCCGGTAAAAGTGCTGGCTGAAGCCCATGATGTCCCCGTATTCCAGCCATCGTCTCTTCGTCCGCAGGAGAACCAACAGCTCGTCGCCGATTTGGGCGCCGATATCATGGTGGTGGTGGCGTATGGTCTGATCCTGCCAAAAGCGGTGCTTGAAATGCCGCGACTGGGCTGCATCAACGTTCATGGCTCCCTGCTGCCGCGCTGGCGTGGCGCCGCGCCGATCCAGCGTTCGCTGTGGGCGGGC
Organism: Klebsiella sp. w6; assembly: GCF_033100215.1. Taxonomy (NCBI): domain Bacteria; kingdom Pseudomonadati; phylum Pseudomonadota; class Gammaproteobacteria; order Enterobacterales; family Enterobacteriaceae; genus Klebsiella; species Klebsiella sp. w6. The sequence goes on along the minus strand of NZ_CP136907.1, from coordinate 448,733 downwards.
GATAGTGAAACCGGCGTGACCATCATGCAGATGGACGTCGGCCTTGATACGGGTGACATGCTGTATAAGCTTTCCTGCCCCATTACCGCTGAGGATACCAGCGGCAGCCTGTACGATAAGCTGGCCGATCTCGGCCCACAGGGACTGCTGACAACCTTAGCGCAACTGGCAAACGGAACGGCACAGCCTGAAGTCCAGGACGAGTCACTCGTCAGTTATGCCGAGAAGCTGAGTAAAGAAGAGGCCCGCATCGACTGGTCGCTTTCCGCTGCACAGCTGGAACGTTGCATCCGGGCGTTTAATCCTTGGCCAATGAGCTGGCTGGAGATTGACGGGCAGCCAGTCAAAGTCTGGCGGGCATCGGTTATTGCCGAAGCCACGCACGCCGAGCCGGGAACAATAGTGGCAGCAACCAAACAGGGTATTCAGGTCGCCACGGGTGATGGGATCCTCAGTCTGGAATCACTACAGCCAGCGGGTAAAAAAGCGATGAGCTCGCAGGACTTACTCAATTCCCGCCGGGAGTGGTTCATCCCTGGTACCCGTCTCGCCTGACGGTTGTCTCTTTAAAAGCCCGGGTTAGCCGGGCATTTTTATTTTTGCGCTTATGAAAAACAAAATAAACTTACGCAGTCTGGCCGCCCAGGCTATCGAGCAAGTGGTAGAACAAGGTCAGTCTTTGAGCAACGTTCTGCCCCCTCTGCAGCAGAAAGTCAGCGATAAAGACAAAGCGCTGTTGCAGGAGCTGTGCTTTGGCGTATTGCGTACGCTCAGTCAGCTTGAGTGGCTTATCAACAAGCTGATGGCGCGTCCGATGACCGGCAAACAGCGCACCGTGCATTTTCTGATCATGGTTGGGCTTTATCAGTTGCTCTATACCCGTATTCCTCCGCATGCCGCACTGGCGGAAACGGTAGAAGGCGCGGTGGCCATTAAACGCCCGCAGCTTAAAGGGCTGATCAACGGCGTGCTACGCCAGTTCCAGCGCCAGCAGGAAGCGTTATTAGTCGAATTTGCTGAGCATGAAAACCGCTATCTTCATCCCAAATGGCTGCTGAAACGCCTGCAGCAGGCCTGGCCGCAGCAGTGGCAGGAGATCGTCGATGCGAACAACCAGCGCCCGCCGATGTGGCTGCGCGTTAATCGCAACCATCATTCCCGGGATGAATGGCTTGCTCTGCTTAAAGAGGCCGGCTTAGAGGGCTTCACCCACCCTGACTATCCCGACGCCGTGCGTCTGGCCACCCCTGCCCCAGTCCATGCGTTGCCAGGTTTTGCCGAAGGCTGGGTCACCGTCCAGGATGCCTCGGCCCAGGGCTGTATGCGCTACCTGCTGCCGGAAAATGGCGAACGCATTCTCGATCTTTGCGCCGCACCGGGCGGCAAGACGACGCATATTCTGGAGGTTGCCCCGCAGGCTCAGGTCATGGCGGTGGATATTGATGAACAGCGTCTGTCACGCGTCTATGACAACCTGAAACGGCTGGGCATGAAAGCCGAAGTCAAACAGGGCGATGGTCGCTTCCCTGAGCAGTGGTGTGGCAACGAACAGTTCGATCGTATTCTGCTGGATGCCCCCTGCTCCGCCACCGGCGTCATTCGCCGCCATCCGGATATCAAATGGCTGCGCCGGGATCGGGATATCGCCGAGTTAGCCCAGCTGCAGGCCGAGATCCTGAATGCCACCTGGGAGCACCTGAAACCAGGCGGTACGCTGGTTTACGCTACCTGTTCTATTCTGCCGGAAGAGAATAGTCAGCAAATTTCCGCCTTCCTCGCACGAACCCCGGATGCTGAACTTCATGCAACCGGTACGCCGGCGAGCCCCGGGCAGCAAAATCTGCCGGGCCCGGAAGAAGGTGATGGCTTCTTTTACGCTAAGCTAATCAAACGTCGGAATTAATGGGTCACTGCAGATGAAGATTATTATTCTGGGCGCCGGCCAGGTCGGCGGCACGCTGGCGGAAAACCTTGTCGGCGAGAACAATGATATTACGCTGGTTGATACCAATGGCGACCGTCTGCGCAGCCTGCAGGATAAGTTCGACCTGCGTGTCGTCCAGGGACATGGCTCTCACCCTCGCGTACTGCGCGAGGCGGGGGCCGATGATGCCGATATGCTGGTAGCGGTCACCAGTTCGGATGAAACCAATATGGTGGCCTGTCAGGTCGCCTACTCATTATTCAATACCCCAAACCGTATTGCGCGTATTCGTGCGCCAGATTACGTTCGTGATGCGGATAAGCTCTTCAATTCTGAAGCGGTGCCTATCGATCACTTAATCGCTCCGGAACAGCTGGTCATCGACAATATTCACCGGCTGATCGAATATCCCGGCGCGCTGCAGGTCGTGAACTTCGCCGAAGGGAAAGTCAGCCTCGCCGTAGTAAAAGCCTATTACGGTGGTCCGCTGGTAGGGAATGCGTTGTCCACCATGCGGGAGCATATGCCGCATATCGATACGCGTGTGGCCGCTATTTTCCGCCACGATCGTCCTATTCGCCCGCAGGGTTCGACGATTGTGGAAGCCGGCGATGAAGTATTCTTTATTGCCGCCTCGCAGCATATTCGCGCGGTCATGAGCGAACTGCAGCGACTGGAAAAGCCGTATAAGCGTATTATGCTGGTCGGCGGGGGCAATATTGGCGCGGGTCTGGCCCATAAGCTGGAAAAAGATTACAGCGTCAAGCTTATCGAACGTAATCAGCAGCGAGCCGCTGAGCTTGCGGAAAAGCTGCAGCATACAATCGTCTTCTACGGTGATGCATCGGACCAGGAGCTGCTGGCTGAAGAGCATATTGACCAGGTGGACCTGTTTATTGCCGTCACTAACGACGATGAAGCAAACATTATGTCGGCGATGCTGGCGAAGCGAATGGGCGCGAAAAAAGTGATGGTGCTGATCCAGCGCAGAGCCTACGTGGATCTGGTCCAGGGCAGTGTCATTGATATCGCGATATCACCTCAACAGGCCACAATTTCCGCACTCCTCAGCCATGTTCGTAAAGCCGATATTGTCGGCGTCTCCTCCCTTCGCCGCGGTGTTGCCGAAGCGATTGAGGCCGTGGCGCACGGTGATGAGAGCACCTCCCGGGTGGTCGGGCGTTCGATCGATGAGATCAAGCTGCCGCCAGGTACGATCATCGGCGCCGTTGTGCGGGGCAACGACGTAATGATCGCGAATAATAATCTGCGGATCGAGCAGGGCGATCATGTGATCATGTTTTTGACCGATAAGAAGTTTATTTCCGATGTAGAAAGGCTGTTCCAGCCAAGTCCTTTCTTCCTGTAATTCCCAGGGCGCCGAACAGGCGCCTTTTTATTATCCCTTATTATTCAAAGGTTAATATTTTGCGGTAACTATCTACTGGGAATGGCAAATGAAAATACATTTGTTAAACTTACAACGTCAGCTGGCACAAGGAGAATAAAATGAGTTTTTTAAAAGAGTTTCGCGAATTCGCGATGCGCGGGAACGTTGTCGATTTGGCAGTGGGTGTGATCATCGGTGCAGCATTCGGTAAAATTGTTTCATCGCTGGTCGCAGATATTATTATGCCACCACTCGGCCTGTTGATTGGCGGGATCGATTTTAAACAGTTTGCCGTCACGCTACGTGATGCCCAGGGCGATGTCCCGGCTGTCGTGATGCATTATGGGGTATTCATTCAGAACGTTTTCGATTTCATCATCGTCGCGTTTGCCATCTTCATGGCGATTAAACTGATGAATAAGTTAAATCGTAAGAAAGAAGAGGCTCCGGCGGCGCCGCCTGCTCCTTCTAAAGAAGAAGTCCTGCTGAGCGAAATTCGCGATCTGCTGAAAGAGCAAAACAACCGTTCTTAATCAGCACCGAAAGCAGAAGGCCAGTGGTAAAAAAGCGATTCGCTTGCTTGCCACTGGCATCCCGGTCAATCCTTCCTGCATGTTTATCTTTACGTTGATAGCTTCCTTTCCCTTTCTTGTTTTTCTCTACACGCTGCCTGAATAACGGATCGTGGAGAAGTGCCTCAATGGCGTTATCTTTAATTTGCCCTTTAGTATGCTGATAGCGACTCATATAAACTCCAGTGCATGTGTGAATTCCGCGCGAGTGTAGATCCGCGCGATGAAAAAATCAACGTCCCGTACCGCCATTGCTGGCGCCTTGTTCAAGGGCCTCAAGGATCGAACAATAAACACTACTGTGCGCAGTCCCACAGCAGGCATCATTAAGCCGCTGCAGAGAGCGACGCATCGTCTGCAACTCTTTGATCCGCGCCTCGACTTCGCTTAATCGCGCCTGAACGATCCCTTTCGATTCCTGGCAGGTATGGTGCTCCGGATCGATACGGATCGACAATAATTCGCGGATCGCTTCCAGAGTGAAGCCCAGCTGACGGGCATAGCGAATAAAGCGTAGCCGCTGAAGATCGTTATCCGAGTAAAGACGAAATCCTCCCTCGGTGCGCACGTCATGATCCATCATTTGCTGTTTCTCATAATAACGGATGGTATCTGGCGTGACGTCAGCCAGCTTAGCCAGCTCACCAATACGATACATATTTACTCCTGGTTCATTCTTTGTAGCAAAGCCTCGGCATACTCACCGCGTAAAAAGTCGGTACTCAGACCAGCCTGACGAAGCTTCAGTTCGAGCAAGGCAAGCCGTTTGCTCAGTTCAGCATGACGAGGATCGTCCTGGCGGACGCCCTTCAGTAAATCAGCCAGTGCCACCGCTTCTCTTCGCTGCTCCAGCTCCGGGGGAAGGCATCCAGCATTCTTCAGAAGGCGATAACCTGCCCGCAGCTCCGCCGGCACATGCGAGTCGTCATCGAGAGTCAGCGGCTCGCCGCTGCCGGGTAAGTTATCGAACTCACCTTTAGTTTGGGCATCGAGGATATGGCGTTCCGCCCACTGATCCAGTAACCACATTCTACGGCTCCGGGGGATGAACAAAAAGAGTACAGATAGTGTAGTGAAGTGGGGATGCGGTAGATATAAAAAAACCCGCCGGGGCGGGTTTTTTTACGTTACTACAGATTACTCTGCAGCAGCTTCTGCTTTCGGCTCAGCACGATCAACCAGCTCGATGTATGCCATCGGCGCGTTGTCGCCTGCACGGAAGCCACACTTCAGAATGCGAGTGTAACCACCGGCGCGGCTCGCGAAACGCGGGCCCAGCTCGTTAAACAGTTTTGCCACGATCTCGTTATCACGAGTGCGGGCGAATGCCAGACGACGATTAGCAACGCTATCAGTCTTGGCAAGAGTAATCAGCGGCTCAACTACGCGACGCAGTTCTTTCGCTTTCGGCAGGGTCGTCTTGATGATTTCATGACGAACCAGCGAACCTGCCATGTTACGGAACATAGCCTGGCGATGGCTGCTGTTGCGGTTCAGTTGACGACCACTCTTACGATGGCGCATGACCTTATCCTTCTCAGTAAAACCTTAACCTGTGATCCGGTTACTCGTCAGCAATGCTTGCTGGTGGCCAGTTTTCCAGGCGCATGCCCAGAGACAGTCCACGGGAAGCCAGCACGTCTTTAATCTCAGTAAGAGATTTTTTACCCAGGTTCGGCGTTTTCAGCAACTCAACCTCGGTACGCTGTACCAGATCACCGATATAGTGGATAGCTTCTGCCTTGAGGCAGTTAGCAGAGCGGACAGTCAATTCCAGATCGTCAACAGGGCGCAGCAGGATCGGATCGAACTCTGGTTTCTCTTCTTTCACTTCTGGCTGACGTACATCACGTAAGTCAACAAAAGCTTCCAGTTGTTCAGCCAGAATGGTTGCCGCACGACGAATCGCCTCTTCAGGATCGATTGTGCCGTTGGTTTCCATTTCGATGACCAGCTTGTCCAGGTCGGTACGCTGTTCTACACGCGCAGCTTCAACATTGTAGGCAATACGCTCTACAGGGCTGTAGCAGGCGTCGACCAGCAGACGGCCGATTGGGCGCTCATCTTCTTCCGAATGAATTCGGGCAGAAGCCGGCACATAACCGCGACCGCGCTGAACTTTGATACGCATGCTAATAGCAGCGTTCTCATCAGTCAGGTGGCAAATCACGTGCTGCGGCTTGACGATTTCGACATCACCGTCGTGGGTAATGTCGGCTGCAGTCACAGGGCCAATGCCAGATTTATTCAAAGTAAGGATGACTTCATCTTTACCCTGAACTCTCACCGCCAGCCCTTTCAGGTTGAGCAGGATTTCAAGGATGTCTTCCTGAACGCCTTCTTTGGTGCTGTACTCGTGCAGTACACCATCAATCTCAACCTCGGTCACCGCGCAACCCGGCATCGATGAGAGCAGAATACGGCGCAGTGCGTTACCCAGAGTATGGCCGAAGCCACGCTCTAAAGGCTCAAGGGTCACCTTGGCGTGCGTCGAACTCACTTGCTCGATATCGACCAGGCGCGGTTTTAGAAACTCTGTCACAGAACCCTGCATTGTGTCCTCTCTTTGGTACTAAGCTTTACTTGGAGTAAAGCTCGACGATCAGGTGTTCGTTAATGTCCGCAGACAGATCAGAACGCTCCGGCTGACGCTTGAACGTACCTTCCATCTTGCCAGCATCAACTTCCAGCCAGGTTGGCTTTTCACGCTGCTCAGCCAGCTCCAGAGCGGCTTTCACGCGAGATTGCTTTTTCGCTTTCTCACGAATGCTGACAACGTCATTCGCTTTAACCTGATAAGAAGCGATGTTAACAACACGACCGTTTACCATAATCGCTTTGTGGCTAACCAGCTGGCGTGCTTCAGCACGAGTGGCGCCGAAGCCCATACGGTATACAACGTTGTCCAGACGACCTTCCAGCAGAGCCAACAGGTTTTCACCGGTGTTGCCTTTCAGACGTGCTGCTTCTTTATAGTAGTTACGGAACTGACGCTCCAGCACACCGTACATACGGCGAACTTTTTGCTTTTCACGCAACTGCACACCATAGTCAGACAGACGCGGTTTACGCGCACCGTGCTGGCCAGGAGCTTGTTCAATTTTACACTTGGTATCGATCGCGCGAACGCCAGACTTAAGGAATAAGTCGGTGCCCTCACGACGGCTCAGCTTGAGCTTAGGACCCAAATATCTTGCCATTTTCTTTCTCCAACTAACCTGGAAAACGTAGCGTTATACGCGACGTTTTTTCGGCGGACGACAACCGTTATGAGGGATCGGAGTCACATCAGTAATATTAGTGATGCGGAAACCAGCGGCGTTCAGTGCACGAATGGTAGATTCGCGACCCGGACCCGGACCTTTGACCATAACTTCCAGATTCTTGATGCCGTATTCTTTTACGGCTTCTGCGCAACGCTCTGCTGCAACCTGAGCTGCAAACGGAGTGGATTTGCGAGAACCACGGAAACCGGAACCACCGGCTGTTGCCCAACCCAGTGCGTTACCCTGACGATCAGTGATAGTAACGATGGTGTTGTTAAAAGAAGCATGGATATGAGCCACGCCATCAGAGACTTGTTTTCTTACACGCTTACGTGCACGAACTGGTGCCTTTGCCATTATTCAATCACCCCGATTATTTCTTGATCGGTTTACGCGGACCCTTACGGGTACGTGCGTTGGTCTTGGTACGCTGACCGCGAACCGGAAGACCACGACGATGGCGTAAACCACGGTAGCAACCAAGGTCCATCAGACGCTTGATGCTCAGGGTGATTTCACGGCGCAGATCACCTTCAACGACAAATTTACCTACTGCTTCACGCAGAATATCAATTTGTTCTTCAGACAGCTCACTGATCTTAACATTTTCAGCGATGCCCGTTTCAGCGCAAATAGCTTTAGAACGGGTTTTGCCGATACCGAAAATAGCGGTTAAAGCGATTACGGTATGTTTGTGATCAGGAATGTTAATGCCTGCTATACGGGCCACTATGCACTCCTACTATTTAATATGTACGTACCATGCTGAAAAGCCCGTTTTCAGGATACTCAAATGGAAACGTACAGACATACAAAAGATTGGCTGGCTAATCTAGCCAGCTCAATCCAACTTTGCAAGAAAAATATGCGAATAAATCAGCCTTGGCGCTGTTTATGCTTCGGCTCGGCACTGCAAATCACACGGATGACGCCATCACGCTTAACGATTTTGCAGTTACGGCATAATTTCTTGACGGAAGCACGAACTTTCATTTTTACTCTCCGTAACTTCTCGGGCGACCAGTTTTAACGGCCGTAGCCTTTCAGGTTCGCCTTCTTCAATGCAGACTCATACTGACTGGACATCATCAGAGTTTGCACTTGAGCCATAAAGTCCATAATCACGACAACAACGATAAGCAGCGATGTCCCACCGAAGTAGAACGGCACTTTCATCGCGTCACGCATGAACTCCGGGATCAGGCAGATAAAAGTAATATACAACGCACCAACCAGAGTCAGGCGAGTCATCACTTTATCGATATACTTCGCCGTTTGCTCTCCCGGACGAATTCCTGGTACAAATGCACCGGACTTCTTCAGGTTATCTGCTGTTTCACGCGGGTTGAAAACCAACGCCGTGTAGAAGAAACAGAAGAAGATGATTGCAGACGCATAGAGTAACACATAAAGCGGTTGCCCAGGCTGCAAATACAGCGAAATTGTTGTCAGCCAGTTCCAACCAGTACCACCCCCGAACCATGACGTGATGGTTGCCGGGAACAGTATAATACTGGAAGCGAAGATTGCCGGGATTACCCCCGCCATATTCACTTTCAGCGGTAAATGTGTGCTCTGTGCAGCATAGACACGACGACCCTGCTGCCGTTTCGCGTAGTTTACCACAATGCGGCGTTGACCACGTTCAACGAATACAACAAAGAAGGTCACTGCAAATACTAATACTGCAACCAACAGCAACAGGAGGAAGTGCAGGTCGCCTTGACGCGCTTGCTCGATAGTATGGGCGATGGCCGGCGGGAGTCCCGCAACGATCCCGGCGAAGATCAGGATCGAGATACCGTTACCGATACCGCGTTCAGTGATCTGTTCGCCGAGCCACATCAGGAACATAGTCCCTGTGACCAGACTTACAACAGCGGTGAAATAGAACGCAAAGCCTGGATTAATCACCAGGCCCTGCATACCAGGCATATTCGGCAGACCGGTAGCAATACCGATCGACTGGAATATCGCCAGCACCAGAGTACCGTAGCGGGTGTACTGGCTGATCTTACGACGACCAGACTCCCCTTCTTTCTTCAGCTCTGCCAGCGGTTGGTAAACCACCGTCAGCAGCTGCACGATGATAGATGCCGAGATATACGGCATAATCCCCAGTGCAAAGATAGAAGCACGGCTGAGAGCACCACCAGAGAACATGTTGAACATTTCAATGATGGTGCCTCGCTGTTGCTCAAGCAGTTTGGCAAGTACAGCGGCATCAATACCAGGGATCGGAATAAAAGAGCCAATACGGAACACTATCAGCGCACCGACCACAAACAGAAGTCTGCGTTTCAGTTCGCCAAGGCCACCTTTGGCACTTTGAAAATCTAATCCCGGTTGTTTAGCCATCTGCTACTTATTCCTCAATTTTACCGCCAGCAGCTTCGATAGCAGCACGAGCACCTTTAGTCACACGCAGGCCACGAACAGTTACCGGACGAGTTACCTCACCAGACAGGATCACTTTCGCGAACTCGATCTGGACACCGATAATGTTTGCCGCTTTCAGCGCGTTCAGGTCTACTACATCGCCTTCTACGTGAGCCAGATCGGAGAGACGGATCTCTGCGGTGATCATCGCTTTACGAGAAGTGAAGCCGAATTTCGGCAGACGACGGTACAGAGGCATCTGACCACCCTCGAAACCGCGACGTACGCCACCGCCAGAACGAGACTTCTGACCTTTGTGACCACGACCACCGGTTTTACCGAGGCCAGAACCGATACCACGACCCAGGCGTTTACCCGCCTTTTTGGAGCCTTCGGCCGGAGACAGAGTATTTAAACGCATCTCTTACTCCTCAACTTTAACCATGAAGGAAACCGCGTTGACCATACCACGAACAGCAGGAGTATCCTCGCGCTCTACGGTGTGACCAATACGACGCAGACCCAGGCCAAGCAGTGTTGCCTTGTGTTTCGGCAGACGACCGATTGCACTGCGGGTTTGAGTAATTTTAATAGTCTTTGCCATGGTTTATTTCCCCAGAATTTCTTCAACGGATTTACCACGCTTGGCAGCGACCATTTCTGGAGAATTCATATTTTCCAGGCCATCAATAGTTGCACGAACCACGTTGATCGGGTTGGTGGAACCGTATGCTTTAGCCAGAACGTTATGAACCCCAGCAACTTCCAGAACGGCGCGCATTGCACCACCGGCGATGATACCGGTACCTTCGGAAGCTGGCTGCATGAATACACGAGAACCCGTGTGAACACCTTTAACCGGGTGTTGCAGGGTGCCGTTGTTCAGCGCGACGTTAATCATGTTGCGACGGGCTTTTTCCATCGCTTTCTGGATCGCTGCTGGAACTTCACGCGCTTTACCGTAACCAAAACCAACGCGACCGTTACCATCACCAACTACAGTCAGAGCTGTGAAGGAGAAAATACGACCACCTTTAACGGTTTTAGATACGCGGTTTACCGCGATCAGCTTTTCCTGCAGTTCGCCAGCTTGTTTTTCGATGTGAGCCATCTTACACCTCTACCTTAGAACTGAAGGCCAGCTTCACGGGCAGCATCTGCCAGTGCCTGGACACGACCATGATATTGGAACCCGGAACGGTCAAAGGAAACATCTTTGATGCCTTTTTCCAGAGCGCGTTCAGCAACAGCTTTACCCACAGCTGCAGCCGCGTCTTTGTTACCGGTGTACTTCAGTTGTTCAGAGATAGCTTTTTCTACAGTAGAAGCAGCTACCAGAACTTCAGAACCATTCGGAGCAATTACCTGTGCGTAAATATGACGCGGGGTACGATGTACCACCAGGCGAGTTGCACCCAGCTCCTGGAGCTTGCGGCGTGCGCGGGTCGCACGACGGATACGAGCAGATTTCTTATCCATAGTGTTACCTTACTTCTTCTTAGCCTCTTTGGTACGCACGACTTCGTCGGCGTAACGAACACCCTTGCCTTTATAAGGCTCAGGACGACGGTAGGCGCGCAGATCTGCTGCAACCTGGCCGATCACCTGCTTATCAGCGCCTTTCAGCACGATTTCAGTTTGAGTCGGACATTCTGCAGTGATACCGGCCGGCAGCTTATGTTCAACAGGATGAGAGAAACCTAAAGCCAGGTTTACTACATCCCCTTTAACCGCTGCACGATAGCCTACACCAACCAGCTGAAGCTTTTTAGTGAAGCCTTCGGTAACACCGATAACCATTGAGTTCAGCAGGGCACGCGCGGTACCAGCCTGAGCCCATCCGTCTACGTAACCATCACGCGGACCGAAGGTCAGAGCATTATCTGCATGTTTAACTTCAACAGCATCGTTGAGAGTACGAGTCAGCTCGCCATTTTTACCTTTGATCGTAATAACCTGACCGTTGACTTTAACATCAACGCCGGCAGGAACAACGACCGGTGCTTTAGCAACACGAGACATTTTTTCCTCCGATTAGGCTACGTAGCAGATAATTTCGCCACCAAGACCAGCCTGGCGCGCTGCACGATCAGTCATAACACCTTTAGAGGTAGAAACAACTGCGATACCCAGACCCGCCATAACTTTCGGCAGCTCATCTTTACGTTTGTAGATGCGCAGACCTGGGCGGCTGACACGCTGAATGCTTTCTACAACAGCTTTACCCTGGAAATACTTAAGAGTCAGTTCCAGTTCCGGCTTGATGTCGCCTTCAACTTTAAAATCTTCAATAAAGCCTTCTTCCTTCAGCACGTTGGCAATTGCCACTTTCAGCTTGGAGGAAGGCATGGTGACCGCAGCTTTATTCGCGGCCTGACCGTTACGGATACGGGTCAGCATATCCGCGATCGGATCTTGCATGCTCATCTGTCTTTACTCCCGTGATTCAATTGGTGACAATTACCAGCTAGCCTTTTTCAGACCCGGGATTTCACCGCGCATAGCGGCTTCACGGACCTTAATACGGCTCAACCCGAACTTCCGCAGGAAACCATGCGGACGACCTGTTTGACGGCAGCGATTACGCTGACGAGACGGGCTGGAATCACGCGGCAGAGTCTGCAGCTTGAGAACAGCGTTCCAACGATCTTCGTCGGTTGCGTTCACATCAGAGATGATAGCTTTCAGTTCAGCGCGTTTAGCGAAGAATTTATCAGCTAAAGCCACGCGCTTTACTTCGCGTGCTTTCATTGATTGCTTAGCCATTAAGTAACCCTACCTTACTTGCGGAACGGGAAGTCAAAGGCAGCCAGCAGAGCGCGGCCTTCTTCATCAGATTTCGCAGTAGTGGTAATGGTAATATCCAAACCACGAACGCGGTCGACTTTATCGTAGTCGATTTCTGGGAAGATGATCTGCTCACGGACACCCATGCTGTAGTTACCACGGCCGTCGAAAGACTTAGCGGACAAGCCACGGAAGTCACGGATACGCGGTACAGCAATAGTGATCAGGCGCTCAAAGAACTCCCACATGCGCTCGCCGCGCAGAGTTACTTTACAGCCGATCGGATAGCCCTGACGGATTTTGAAGCCTGCAACTGATTTGCGTGCTTTGGTGATCAGCGGTTTTTGACCGGAGATTGCTGTCAGGTCAGCTGCTGCGTTATCCAGCAGTTTCTTGTCAGCGATCGCTTCACCAACACCCATGTTCAGGGTGATCTTCTCGACCCGAGGGACTTGCATGACAGAATTGTAGTTAAACTCAGTCATGAGTTTAGCGACTACTTCGTCTTTGTAGTAATCATGCAGTTTCGCCATCGTACTACTCCAAATTACTTGATAGTTTCGCTATTAGATTTGAAGAAACGGACTTTTTTGCCGTCTTCGAATCTAAAGCCTACACGGTCAGCCTTGCCGGTTGCCGCGTTGAAGATAGCAAGGTTAGAGATCTGAATAGCTGCTTCTTTCTCTACAATGCCGCCTGGTTGGTTCAGGGCCGGAACCGGCTTCTGATGTTTCTTAACCAGGTTGATACCTTCAACAATGACCTTGCCGGAAGACAGGACATTTTTTACTTTACCGCGTTTACCTTTATCTTTACCGGTTAACACGATAACTTCGTCATCACGACGGATTTTAGCTGCCATGATTCGCTCCTTAGAGTACTTCTGGTGCCAGAGAGATAATTTTCATGAACTTCTCGGTACGAAGTTCACGAGTTACCGGCCCAAAAATACGCGTACCGATAGGCTGCTCGCTGTTATTGTTCAGAATAACGCATGCATTACCATCGAAGCGAATGACAGAACCGTCCGGGCGACGAACACCCTTCTTGGTGCGCACCACTACCGCCTTCAGCACATCACCTTTTTTGACCTTACCACGCGGAATTGCTTCCTTGATGGTGATCTTGATGATGTCGCCTACGCCTGCGTAGCGACGGTGCGAGCCACCCAGAACCTTGATACACATTACGCGACGTGCACCGGAGTTGTCGGCGACGTTCAGCATAGTCTGTTCTTGGATCATTTTAGTGCTCCGCTAATGTCAACTACTACTGAGACCCGAAAATTAGGGTCGTTAAAAAGCCCCATATCGAGGGCGCGGCATTATAACACCACAAACCAGATATGGGTAGAAAAAATAAACGGCTCATCGCTGAGCCGTTTATCCGTATCGAGAATGCGTACTCTATTACAGAACCGCTTTCTCTACAACGCGAACCAGCGTCCAGGACTTAGTCTTGGACAGCGGACGGCATTCGCGGATTTCAACCACGTCACCGATACCGCATTCGTTGTTCTCGTCATGTACGTGCAGTTTGGTCGTACGTTTGATGAATTTGCCGTATACCGGGTGTTTCACCATACGTTCGATAGCAACAACAATGGATTTCTCCATTTTGTCGCTAACTACGCGACCTTGCAGAGTACGGATTTTATCGGTCATTACGCACCCGCCTTCTGAGTCAGTAAAGTCTTAACGCGTGCAACATCACGACGCACTTGCTTCAGCAGATGAGTCTGTTGCAGCTGGCCACTTGCAGCCTGCATACGCAGGTTGAACTGCTCACGCAGCAGGTTCAGCAGCTCAGCGTTCAGCTCTTCAACGCTTTTTTCACGCAGCTCTTTTGCTTTCATTACATCACCGTCTTAGTTACAAAGGTGGTTTTGATCGGCAGTTTCGCTGCTGCCAGGCCGAATGCTTCACGGGCCAGCTCTTCCGGTACGCCGTCCATTTCATACAGGACTTTACCCGGCTGAATCAAGGCAACCCAGTACTCCACGTTACCTTTACCTTTACCCATACGAACTTCCAACGGCTTCTCGGTGATCGGTTTGTCCGGGAATACACGGATCCAGATCTTACCTTGACGCTTAACTGCACGGGTCATAGCACGACGTGCTGCTTCGATCTGACGGGCAGTCAGACGACCACGGCCAACAGCTTTCAGACCGAAAGTGCCGAAGCTAACATCCGTACCCTGCGCCAGACCACGGTTGCGGCCTTTGTGCACTTTACGGAATTTTGTACGCTTTGGTTGTAACATCAGCGACGCTCCTTATTTACGGCCTTTACGCTGCTGCTTTTTAGGTTGAGCAGCCGGTTCCGGTTGTTCAACAGCAGCCATACCACCCAGGATCTCACCTTTGAAGATCCATACCTTAACGCCGATTACACCGTAAGTGGTGTGCGCTTCAGAGGTGTTGTAGTCGATGTCAGCACGCAGAGTGTGCAGCGGTACGCGACCTTCACGGTACCATTCGGTACGTGCGATTTCCGCGCCGCCCAGACGGCCGCTAACTTCAACTTTGATACCTTTAGCGCCCAGACGCATTGCGTTCTGTACAGCACGCTTCATCGCACGACGGAACATAACGCGACGTTCCAGCTGAGAAGTGATGCTGTCAGCAACCAATTTAGCGTCCAGTTCAGGCTTACGAACTTCGGCAATATTGATCTGTGCAGGTACGCCAGCGATATCCGCTACGACCTTGCGCAGTTTTTCTACGTCTTCGCCTTTCTTACCGATAACGATACCCGGGCGAGCAGTGTGAATGGTCACACGGATGCTCTTAGCCGGACGCTCGATAACGATGCGAGATACAGACGCTTTAGCCAGTTCTTTTGTCAGGAACTGACGTACTTTAAAATCGCTGTCCAGGTTGTCAGCGAATTCTTTGGTGTTCGCGAACCAGGTAGAGTTCCATGGTTTGACAATACCCAGGCGAATACCATTAGGATGTACTTTCTGACCCATTGCTAGTCTCCAGAGTCTCAGCGATCGGACACAACCACAGTGATGTGGCTGGTGCGCTTCAGGATGCGATCTGCACGACCTTTAGCACGCGGCATAATGCGCTTCATGCTCGGGCCTTCGTCTACGAAAATTTTCGCAACTTTCAGATCATCAATGTCAGCGCCATCGTTGTGTTCAGCGTTAGCAATGGCAGATTCCAGTACCTTCTTGACCAGTACAGCAGCTTTTTTGTTGGTGTAGGTCAGAATATCCAGGGCCTGCGACACTTTCTTACCGCGAATCAGGTCAGCTACGAGGCGAACCTTCTGAGCAGAAGAACGAGCATGGCGATGTTGAGCTAAAGTTTCCATCTCTTCCTCCTACCTTATTTCTTCTTCGCTTTTTTATCAGCAGCGTGGCCGCGATAAGTACGAGTCGGTGCGAATTCACCCAGTTTGTGACCAACCATTTCGTCGGAAACAAAGACTGGAACGTGCTGACGACCATTATGGACAGCGATGGTCAAACCGATCATGTTAGGAAAGATCGTTGAACGACGGGACCAAGTGCGCAGGGGCTTCTTGTCTCCGCTTTCCACCGCTTTCTCTACCTTCTTCAGCAAGTGCAGGTCAATAAAAGGACCTTTCTTGAGAGAACGTGGCATGGCTTATCCTCTAAAATTATTTGCTACGGCGACGTACGATGAATTTATCAGTACGCTTGTTGCTGCGGGTCTTCTTACCTTTGGTCTGCAGGCCCCACGGGGATACCGGGTGCTTACCAAAGTTACGACCTTCACCACCACCATGTGGGTGGTCTACTGGGTTCATCGCAGTACCGCGAACGGTAGGACGAACACCACGCCAGCGTGCAGCACCTGCTTTACCCAGAACGCGCAGCATATGCTCAGCATTGCCAACTTCGCCCAGAGTAGCGCGGCAGTCTGCTTCGACTTTACGCATTTCACCAGAACGCAGACGCAGGGTGACATAAGCACCATCACGAGCAACGATCTGAACGTAAGTACCAGCGGAACGTGCCAGCTGACCGCCTTTACCTGGTTTCATTTCTACGTTATGAACGGTAGAACCAACCGGGATATTGCGCATCGGCAGGGTGTTGCCTGCTTTGATTGCAGCATCAACGCCAGACTGAATCTGGTCACCAGCTTTCAGGCCTTTCGGGGCCAGGATGTAACGGCGCTCGCCGTCTTTGTACAGAACCAGCGCGATGTTCGCGGAGCGGTTCGGATCGTACTCAAGACGTTCAACAACTGCCGGGATACCATCTTTGTTGCGTTTGAAGTCAACAATACGGTAAGCCTGCTTGTGGCCACCACCGATATGACGGGTGGTGATACGGCCATTGTTGTTACGACCACCGGATTTGCTGTTTTTTTCCAGCAACGGAGCAAAAGGTTTGCCCTTGTGCAGCTCTGGGTTAACCACTTTAACGACGTGGCGACGACCCGGAGATGTCGGTTTACATTTAACAACTGCCATTGTATTACTCCTCCGACTTACTCAGCGCCGCCAACGAAGTCCAGATTCTGGCCTTCCTTCAGGGTGACGTAAGCTTTTTTCCAGTCGCTACGACGACCGATACGCTGTCCGTGACGTTTAACTTTCCCTTTAACTACCAGGGTGTTAACGACTTCGACTTCGACTTCAAACAGTTTCTGCACAGCAGCTTTGATTTCTGCTTTGGTCGCGTCTTTAGCAACTTTGAGAACGATGGTGTTTGTTTTTTCCATCGCAGTAGACGCTTTTTCAGAAACGTGCGGTGCGCGCAGCACCTTCAGCAGACGTTCTTCACGAATCATGCCAGCATCTCCTCAACTTGCTTAACAGCATCAGCAGTCATTACGACTTTGTCGAAGGCGATCAGGCTAACCGGGTCGATACCGTTCGCATCACGTACGTCAACCTTGTGCAGGTTACGTGCGGCCAGGAACAGGTTCTCGTCCAGCTCACCGGTGATGATCAGCACATCTTCCAGAGCCATGTCTTTCAGTTTCTGTGCCAGCAGCTTAGTTTTCGGCGCTTCAACAGAGAACTTCTCGACAACGATCAGACGATCCTGACGTACCAGTTCGGACAGAATGCTTTTCAGCGCGCCGCGGTACATCTTCTTGTTAACTTTTTGACTGTGGTCCTGCGGACGAGCAGCGAAGGTCACGCCACCGGAACGCCAGATCGGGCTCTTGATAGAACCAGAACGCGCACGGCCGGTACCTTTCTGGCGCCACGGTTTTTTACCGGAGCCAGTGATTTCAGCACGAGTCTTCTGAGCACGAGTGCCCTGACGCGCACCAGCTGCATAAGCAACAACAACCTGGTGAACCAGCGCTTCGTTGAAATCACGACCGAAGGTAGTTTCGGAAACAGTCAGCGCGCTCTGCGCGTCTTTCAATACTAATTCCATTGCTATCTCCTCACGCCTTCACAGCTGGTTTAACGATCAGGTCGCTACCGGTAGCACCCGGGACAGCACCTTTAACCAGCAGCAGGTTGCGCTCAGCGTCAACACGTACTACGTCCAGGCTCTGAACGGTTACACGCTCATTACCCAGCTGACCTGCCATTTTCTTGCCTTTGAACACTTTGCCCGGAGTCTGGTTCTGACCGATAGAACCCGGAACGCGGTGAGACAAGGAGTTACCGTGAGTAGCGTCCTGGGTACGGAAGTTCCAGCGCTTAACGGTACCAGCAAAACCTTTACCTTTAGAGGTACCGGTTACGTCAACTTTTTTAACGTCAGCAAACAGTTCAACGCTAATGTTCTGACCTACGGTGAATTCTTCGCCGTCAGCAAGACGGAATTCCCACAGACCACGGCCAGCTTCAACGCCAGCTTTAGCGAAGTGACCCGCTTCCGGCTTGGTTACACGGTTAGCTTTTTTAGCACCGGTGGTAACCTGGATTGCGCGGTAGCCATCGTTAGCCAGGTCTTTAACCTGAGTAACGCGGTTTGCTTCAACTTCGATTACGGTTACTGGGATAGATACGCCATCTTCAGTGAAGATGCGGGTCATGCCCACTTTTTTACCGACTAAACCAATCATTGTTTCAACCTCTCAATCGCTCGATGACCTGATTAACCCAGGCTGATCTGCACGTCTACACCGGCAGCCAGATCCAGACGCATCAGAGCATCAACGGTTTTTTCAGTTGGCTCAACGATGTCAACCAGACGCTTGTGAGTGCGAATCTCGTACTGATCACGCGCGTCTTTGTTGACGTGCGGGGAGATCAGAACGGTAAAGCGCTCTTTGCGGGTCGGCAGCGGGATCGGACCACGGACTTGCGCACCAGTGCGCTTAGCAGTCTCGACGATTTCCGCGGTTGATTGATCGATCAGACGATGATCAAACGCTTTAAGGCGGATACGGATTCTTTGGTTCTGCATGAGACCAGAGCTCCAATTATTTTATAGACGAAATGATTACTCCTCATACCCATTACGATTGATGGGAGAGTGTAACCGTTCTTACATAGTCCCCCGATTGGGGACATTGTTTGATAGCAAAAAGCACTATCAGGGTTCATATCGAACCGGCTGTCAACTTTGACAGGCCCGCGCATTATACGCAAATTCTGGCACGACGCAAGCGCTGTTTAGAAAATCATCACCGGGATTTGCGCGTCTTCGCGATAGTGCGCTGTGCAAGCGCCGTAACGCTGCCAATAAATCCGCAAAGCGCCATCCACTCTCGAAAATTGCATTTTGCCCTGCGCCGAGCCGATAAGCATAGTGAGGCCATGTTCATTGCTCATCACGGGGTAACCTATGCTCGCCGCCCTCCCCTTCTTACTGTGCTATAGCGGATTGACGCTAGCATTATGTCAGCAGGACCTGCGTTACGGCTTGCTGCCAGACCGTTTCACCTGTCCCCTGCTATGGAGCGGCTTGCTTTTTTATCTCTGTCTGGCGCCGCATCAGCTCAACGAGGCTGTCTGGGGAGCACTAGCCGGCTATCTCTCGTTTGCCGCCCTTTATTGGCTATACCGCAGGGTCCGTGGGCATGAAGGATTAGGCTATGGCGATATAAAATATCTCGCCGCCCTTGGGGCCTGGCATGGCTGGCGAATGCTGCCGCAGCTGGTGCTGGTAGCGTCATTGCTCGCTGGCATGACGTGGGTGATATTGGGACTGTCCGCCAGGTGCGGCGGCAACAGAAAATGGGAAAAGAATAACCCGCTGCCATTTGGGCCATTTCTGGCGGCAGCAGGTTTCTGGTGCGGGTGGCAAACGCTGGCTAATCTGACACTTTGATCTGCGACTGCAGGTAATTTTGCAGGCCAATTTTGCCAATGAGATCGAGTTCGGTTTCCAGCCAGTCGATATGGCCTTCTTCATCCGCCAGGATCTCAATCATCATATCGCGGCTGACATAGTCATGTACGCTGTCGGCATAGGCGATCGCTTCACGCAGGTTTTGCGCGCCTTCCAGCTCCAGGCGTAAATCTGACTGCAGCATCTCTTCCACATCTTCACCGATGCCAAGTTTGCCGAGATCCTGCAGATTAGGAATGCCTTCGAGGAAAAGAATACGCTCGATGTACTTATCGGCGTGCTTCATTTCATCAATTGATTCGTGGTACTCAATATCGTTGAGGCGCATCAGACCCCAGTTTTTGAACATTCTCGCATGGAGAAAGTACTGATTGATTGCGACCAGCTCATTTCCCAATAATTTATTGAGATAACTTATGATTTTGACATCACCTTTCATTATATAGTCCCTCCGCTTCCACTTATTGAAGCGTAGTCCGGCCTATAGGGATGTCAAAAGAGAAGCGCGGACTTCAGGCGATTTCTTTGAATTCCGGCATGGTGGTTAATTCATCTTCCATCACTTCACGTGCAGCTCGAACACACTTACCGCATTGATTTCCAACGGGAACAAACTTACGTAATTGCTGAAAAGATTGCGGTTGAAACTGGCGAACAATCTGGCGAATTTTTTTATCGCTAACGCCATTGCACAAACAAACGTACATATAAACTCCCGTTCAATTTATGCACAAATATTAAATGAGAATAGTTATGATTACAATAGACCATTTGCGCATTATCCGCCGCAGCGCACGTTATGAATGGTGTGTTGTACACGTTATTTCGCGGAACTGCGCGCAGCAAAAAGGGCGCCGAAGCGCCCTTTTTATTCGAAGCTAACGAATTAGCCCAGAACTTTAGCTACAACGCCCGCGCCAACGGTACGGCCGCCTTCACGGATTGCGAAACGCAGACCGTCGTCCATCGCGATCGGGTGGATCAGGGTAACAACCATTTTGATGTTGTCGCCCGGCATAACCATCTCTACGCCTTCCGGCAGTTCGATGGTGCCAGTCACGTCAGTAGTACGGAAGTAGAACTGCGGACGGTAGCCTTTGAAGAACGGAGTATGACGGCCGCCTTCGTCTTTGGACAGGATGTACACTTCAGATTCGAACTTGGTGTGCGGCTTGATGCTGCCCGGCTTAGCCAGTACCTGACCACGTTCGATTTCTTCACGTTTGATACCACGCAGCAGAACACCAACGTTCTCACCAGCACGGCCTTCGTCCAGCAGTTTGCGGAACATTTCAACGCCAGTACAGGTGGTTTTCGCGGTGTCTTTGATACCAACGATTTCAACTTCTTCACCGACTTTGATGATACCGCGCTCTACACGACCGGTAACAACGGTACCACGACCGGAGATGGAGAATACGTCTTCGATCGGCAGCAGGAACGGCTTGTCAATCGCACGCTCTGGTTCCGGGATATAGGTATCCAGGTGGCCAGCCAGTTCGATGATTTTTGCTTCCCACTCTGCGTCGCCTTCCAGCGCTTTCAGAGCAGAACCACGAACGATCGGAGTGTCGTCGCCCGGGAAATCGTACTGAGACAGCAGTTCACGAACTTCCATCTCAACCAGTTCCAGCAGCTCTTCGTCATCAACCATGTCGCATTTGTTCAGGAACACGATGATGTACGGAACGCCTACCTGACGACCCAGCAGGATGTGCTCACGAGTCTGCGGCATCGGGCCGTCAGTCGCAGCAACAACCAGGATCGCGCCGTCCATCTGCGCAGCACCGGTGATCATGTTTTTAACATAGTCGGCGTGGCCCGGGCAGTCTACGTGTGCGTAGTGGCGAGTCGGGGTGTCATATTCAACGTGAGAGGTGTTGATGGTGATACCACGAGCTTTTTCTTCCGGTGCGTTATCGATCTGGTCGAATGCACGAGCAGAACCACCGTAGGTTTTAGCCAGAACGGTAGTGATGGCAGCAGTCAGGGTAGTTTTACCATGGTCAACGTGGCCGATAGTACCAACGTTGACGTGCGGTTTTGTACGTTCAAATTTTTCTTTAGACACGGCTATATTCCTTACTATAGTGCTCTCCCCTTCGGAGAGAACACGGGACTTAGGTTTTAATCCTGTGGATTATTTACCACGGGCTTCAATAACGGCCTGAGCAACGTTGTTCGGCGCATCATCATACTTCAGGAATTCCATGGTGTATGATGCACGACCTTTGGTCAGAGAACGCAGCTGAGTTGCATAACCGAACATTTCGGACAGCGGTACTTCAGCGTGGATCTTAACGCCGGTTACTTCGGATTCCTGACCGCGCAGCATACCGCGACGACGGCTCAAGTCACCGATAACATCACCAGTGTTCTCTTCCGGAGTTTCTACTTCAACCTTCATGATCGGCTCAAGCAGAACTGGTTTTGCTTTCTTAAAGCCTTCTTTAAAGGCAATAGACGCAGCCAGTTTAAACGCCAGCTCAGAGGAGTCAACGTCGTGGTAAGAACCGAAGTGCAGACGGATACCCATATCAACTACCGGGTAACCTGCCAGCGGACCAGCTTTCAGCTGTTCCTGGATGCCTTTATCAACGGCCGGGATGTATTCGCCAGGAATTACACCACCTTTGATGTCGTTGATGAACTCGTAACCTTTCGGGTTAGAGCCCGGCTCCAGCGGGTACATGTCGATCACAACGTGACCGTACTGACCACGACCACCAGACTGCTTGGCGTGTTTACCTTCGATATCGGTAACTTTCGCGCGAATCGCTTCACGGTAAGCAACCTGAGGTTTACCGACGTTCGCTTCAACGTTGAATTCACGCTTCATACGGTCAACGATGATGTCGAGGTGCAGCTCACCCATACCGGCGATGATGGTCTGGTTAGACTCTTCGTCAGTCCATACGCGGAATGACGGGTCTTCTTTAGCCAGACGACCCAGAGCCAGACCCATTTTTTCCTGGTCAGCTTTGGTTTTCGGCTCAACGGCGATGGAGATTACCGGCTCAGGGAATTCCATACGCTCCAGAATGATCGGCGCATCCGGGTCACACAGGGTGTCACCAGTGGTTACGTCTTTCAGACCGATAGCAGCAGCGATGTCGCCCGCGCGAACTTCTTTGATCTCTTCACGTTTGTTAGCGTGCATCTGTACGATACGACCGAAACGCTCACGTGCAGCTTTCACGGAGTTCAGTACGGTATCACCAGAGTTAACCACACCGGAGTACACACGGAAGAAGGTCAGGTTACCAACAAACGGGTCGGTAGCGATTTTGAACGCCAGTGCAGAGAACGGCTCTTCGTCGCTTGCGTGACGCTCAGCCGGGGTATCTTTACCGTCGTCCAGAATACCGTTGATTGCCGGAACATCAACCGGGGATGGCAGGTAATCAATTACCGCATCCAGCATCGCCTGAACACCTTTGTTCTTGAACGCAGAACCGCAGGTTACCAGGATGATTTCGTTGTTCAGAACACGCTGACGCAGAGCTTTTTTGATCTCTTCTTCAGTCAGTTCTTCACCACCCAGGTATTTCTCCATCAGCTCTTCGGAAGCTTCCGCAGCGGACTCGATCAGGTTCTGGTGCCATTCGTCAGCCAGGTCCTGCATGTCAGCCGGGATATCTTCGTATTCGAAGGTAACGCCCTGGTCTGCATCGTTCCAGTTGATGGCTTTCATTTTCACCAGGTCAACAACACCGGTGAAACCTTCTTCAGCACCAATCGCCAGCTGCAGCGGAACCGGGTTCGCGCCCAGACGGGTTTTGATCTGACCAACAACTTTCAGGAAGTTCGCACCCATGCGGTCCATTTTGTTAACGAACGCAATGCGCGGAACTTTATATTTGTTTGCCTGACGCCATACGGTTTCAGACTGTGGCTGAACACCACCAACTGCGCAGTAAACCATTACCGCACCATCAAGAACACGCATGGAACGTTCTACTTCGATAGTGAAGTCAACGTGCCCCGGGGTGTCGATGATGTTTACACGGTGCGGTTCATACTGCTTAGCCATACCAGACCAGAATGCAGTAGTCGCAGCGGAAGTGATGGTGATACCACGTTCCTGCTCCTGCTCCATCCAGTCCATGGTAGCGGCGCCGTCATGAACTTCACCGATTTTGTGGTTTACACCGGTGTAGAACAGAATACGTTCGGTAGTAGTGGTTTTACCGGCGTCGATGTGCGCACTGATACCGATGTTACGGTAGCGTGCGATGGGTGTTGTACGAGCCATTTGATTCCTCGTTTATTTCTTTAGGCGTTCAGTTAAGTTATCCAGAGCGGGCGACTCATCTGAAGCGCCCGCCTGGTGACTATGACTCCGAAGGGATTACCAACGGTAGTGTGCGAACGCCTTGTTGGCTTCGGCCATACGGTGAACGTCTTCACGTTTCTTAACTGCAGTACCTTTGTTGTCTGCAGCATCAGTGAGTTCGTTCGCCAGGCGCAGAGCCATGGATTTATCACCGCGTTTACGAGCAGCTTCAACGATCCAACGCATTGCCAGAGCATTACGACGAACCGGACGAACTTCAACTGGAACCTGATAAGTAGAACCACCAACGCGGCGAGACTTAACTTCTACAGTCGGGCGCACGTTGTCGAGAGCGACTTCGAAAGCTTCCAGTTCATTTTTACCAGAGCGCTGAGCCAGGGTCTCCAGCGCGCTGTATACGATTGCTTCTGCAGTAGATTTTTTACCATCTACCATCAGGATATTGACAAATTTAGCCAGCAGTTCTGATCCGAACTTCGGATCCGGCAGAATTTTACGCTGACCAATGACGCGACGACGTGGCATGGAAATACTCCGTTGTTAATTCAGGATTGTCCAAAACTCTAAGAGTTTAGTATGACATTAAGGTAAATCAGTTTGGCCTTACTTAACGGAGAACCATTAAGCCTTAGGACGCTTCACGCCGTACTTGGAGCGAGCCTGCTTACGGTCTTTAACGCCGGAGCAGTCAAGCGCACCACGAACGGTGTGGTAACGAACACCCGGAAGGTCTTTAACACGACCGCCACGGATCAGGATCACGGAGTGCTCCTGCAGGTTGTGACCTTCACCACCGATGTAGGAGGTGACTTCGAAACCGTTAGTCAGACGCACACGGCAAACTTTACGCAGTGCGGAGTTCGGTTTCTTAGGAGTGGTGGTATATACGCGAGTACATACGCCACGTTTCTGCGGGCAGGCTTCCAGCGCAGGCACGTTGCTCTTTGCAACTTTGCGTGCGCGTGGTTTGCGTACCAGCTGGTTAATTGTTGCCATTAAATAGCTCCTGGTTTTAGCTTTTGCTTCGTAAACACGTAATAAATCGCCTCATATAATATGAGGACGCAGAATTTTAGGGCGGTGCCGAAAAGGTGTCAAGAAATATACAACGATCCCGCCATCACCAGGCCAGCTGACCGGCATGTTTTACCGTGAGTCTGACGAAATCAGTATAGCTAACCCTACCGACACTGTCCGCAATTTGACCAGCCAGCCCGCGGGCGTCAACGTCGTCTTGCAGCACATAGAGGGTTATGGGGGCGGATTGCAGGATCTCAAGGAAGCGACCGCCGGCGATGGCCGCCGTGACGCCATCAGACAGCAATAACAGATCGTCGCCGTGATCCATCACGCGAAGCATTGCTGCAATATCGGCATGCCAGGGAGAAACACTGAGCGTATGGAGCATGGGGACCTCAGAAACGCAAAATCACATCAAATTCATGCAGACGGGCGCGCAGGGTATCCGGCGCCAGGCATTCGACATCCACCGCCCACGGAGTAGCGGGGTCCAGACCGCGCTCCCGCGCGGAGTCGGCACACAGCCAGCACTGATCGATGTCATACAGTGACAGCAGTTTAAAGGTGGCTATGTAGTCGCGAGCCAGCACTGCACCCGGCCGTTGATCGGGCAGCAGTTGAAAAACGCCGTCGCCTACAAAGAACACGCCAATCTCGTCGGTGAGCGCGGAGGTTGCTAATAAGGCATCGAGCCCTTCCCTGCCGGCGGCGCTGCCGTGCGGCGCGGAGGAAAAAATAAAAGCCACACGTTTCATCAGAACTGCACCATCCGATCGCAAGTGAGCGCGGCTTCCGCCAGCGCGCCGAGCCCGCTCAGCGTGAAGCCGGGTTGCAAATTGTGGCTGGCCAGCGCGAGCTGTTGCGCCTCACGCTCGTCCGTTACGCCTCGACGCAAGGCAGCCGCCACGCAGATGTGTAGTGCCACACCTTGTTCATCGTGCAATGATTGCCACGCGCGCACCAGATCGAACTCATCGCTGGCGGGCGCCGTCAGTTGGTTAGCGTTGAGCACGCCTTCGCGATAGAAAAAAACGCATGCCAGTTCATGACCTTCCTGCAATACGGCCTGGGCAAACTGCCAGGCGCTGCTCGCCTGCTGGGTCCCATAGGCAGGGCCAGTCACCGTGAGGGCAAAACGCATTACTTATCCAGCCCCTGGAAATCGCCGCTCTTGAACTGGCGGATATAGAGGTAGACGGTATGCTTGGAGATATTCAGACGATCGGCCACCTGGTTAATGGCGTCTTTGATATCGAAGATCCCTTTTTCGTAGAGATTCAGCACGATTTGGCGGTTTTTCGCATTATTAGACACGCTGCGATCGGCGTTCACCTCTTCAATGGTGAATTCCAGCGTCTGCGCGACCAGATCGTCAACCGAGGAAGCAAAGTTCACCGGTGAGTTGACCTCCGGCGTTTCTGGCGGAATAAAGGTGCTCATGATCTGTGAAAAAGGCACATCCAGATTCATGTTGATGCACAGCAGACCGATCACCCGATGATCGCGATTGCGAATGGCTATCGTCACCGACTTCATCAGTACGCCGCTTTTGGCACGGGTGAAGTAGCATTTGGAAACGCTGCTATCGGCGCCCGTCATATCGTGCAGCATGCGCAGCGCAAGATCGGTAATCGGTGAACCGATTTGGCGGCCGGTATGTTCACCATTGGCGATACGGATGGCAGAGCATTTAAGATCCTGCAAAGAATGCAGCACGATTTCACAGTGCGAACCGATGAGCATCGCCAACCCGTCCACCACCGCTTCATAAGATTTAAGAATATCGAAATCGGTCTGGTCAAAGGGACGTTGATCCAGCAGGTCAAGCTCGCTGGTTTCGTTGGTTAAAAGCGACCTGGACATGAAAAAAAGCACTCCTTTTCAGGAGCCTGTCGTTATTGTCAGGGCAGGCTCATCATCATTATTAAGCTATCTAAAGTAATACAGCGCCTGAGGATCTTTCCAGTTTTAATTATATCTGCGCTCAATAAAAAAGCCGCCGCCTCTGACGAGACGGCGGCCTGAACCCGATTACTTCTTAGCGTCAGCGTTCGCGTCTGCGGCTTTCGCGTCGCCAGCGGCTTCCGGCTGTGCATCCGCCTTCGGCGCCGGTTTGATATCCAGCAGTTCTACGTCAAAGACCAGCGTAGAGTTGGCCGGGATCCCCGGAACGCCGGTTTTGCCGTAAGCCAGATCCGGTGGAATGACCAGCTTGATTTTTCCGCCTTTCTTGATGTTCTTCAGGCCTTCCGTCCAGCCCGGGATCACGCCGTCCAGGCGGAAAGAGAGCGGCTCACCGCGGGTATAAGAGTTATCAAACTCTTTACCGTCGATCAGGGTGCCTTTGTAGTTAACCACCACGGTGTCGCTGTCTTTCGGCGCATCACCAGTGCCTTCTTTCTCGACTTTATACAGCAGGCCAGTTTTCGATGTTTTCACGCCCTTCTCTTTAGCAAAGCTATCGCGGAAGGTTTTGCCTTTGGCTTCGTTCTCAGTCGCGTCTTTTTCCATTTTCTGCTGAGCCGCGGTCTTCACGCGCGTTTCAAAGGCCTGCAGAGTCTGTTCGATCTCCTGGTCGGACAGCTTGCTCTTATCGGCAAACGCGTCCTGTACGCCGGCGATCAACTGGGCTTTGTCCAGCTTAATGCCCAGCTTTTCTTGTTCTTTCAGGGAGTTTTCCATGTAACGCCCGAGAGACGCGCCCAGTGCATAGGCGGATTTCTGATCGTCATTTTTAAATGCCGATTTACTCTCAGCCGCTGGGGCTGCCTTCGCCGCCGCATCTGCAGCAAAGGTCAGCGGTGCATTCAGGGCGACGGCCATTGTGGTCGCCAGCAGCGTTACTTTAAACAGTGATTTCATCCATTTCTCCAGGGCCGGGGCCTCTCACCCCAGGGTTATCGTAAAAAGCAAAAAACGTACTATAGAACGTTGCCGTTAAAATCTACATACGGACGTTCCTGAATATCGCCTCTTTTAGGACTATTTTTGTATGAATAAGTTTCCTGTCAGACGCAGCGATGCTGCGCGAAAAGAGAAACTTAAGTAGAATCCGCTCGCAGGATCAGACTAAAGAGGTTACCCATGCACGATAGCACATTAGAAACGCGCCTTGCAGAGCTGGAAAGCCGGCTGGCGTTTCAGGAAATCACCATCGAAGACCTCAATAAAACCGTGACCGCCCACGAGATAGAGATGGCGAAGATGCGGGAGCATATGCGTCTGATGATCGAGAAACTGAAGGCGACCCAACCGTCCCATATCGCCTCTCAGGCAGAAGAGACGCCGCCTCCCCATTATTGAGACGTAAAAAAAGCGGGTTTCCCCGCTTTTTTTGGCTATCCGCGCGAACGCGACGCCATTAGTGGCAACCGCAACCGCCGTTACCGCAACCACCTTTGCCGTGTTCATGGTCGTGACCATGATCGTGGCCGTGGCCGCCGCAGCAACCGTCATGACCATGGTCATGATCGTGATCGTGGCCATGAGCGCCATGCACGTGACCATGCTCCAGCTCTTCAGCCGTTGCTTCACGAATAGCGACAACTTCCACATTGAACTTCAGGTTCTGGCCAGCCAGCATGTGGTTGCCATCAACCACAACGTGGTCGTCTTCAACTTCAGTGATTTCTACCGGTACTGGACCCTGATCGGTTTCCGCCAGGAAGCGCATACCAACCTGCAGTTCATCAACGCCCATAAAGACGTCTTTCGGTACACGCTGCACCAGGTTTTCGTCATACTGGCCGTAAGCGTCGTTAGCGCCGACAGCTACGTCAAATTTGTCGCCCACTTCGTGGCCATCCAGCGCGTTTTCCAGGCCGGAAATCAGGGAGCCGTGACCGTGCAGGTAATCCAGCGGCGCGCTTACCGGAGACTCATCAACCAACACACCGTCTTCTGTACGTACCTGATAGGCCAGGCTGACCACCAGGTCTTTTGCTACTTTCATGATATCTCCTGAGATGGGAAGAATAGTGGCGCAGATTGTAGCGGAATTCTGCAGCCGTGTACCCTCTAGCTTAAAAAAAGCCGACGGATAACGCTAGTCGGGATGAAAAATGCCAATCACCTGCTCCTCTTTGCGTACATGCTCACGGGCCTCTTTATCCGCCTCACGCATCTGATGACCGCACTTAACGCATTCAACGACATCGACATTATTCTCACGCCACATCGCCAGCGAATCCTGCGCCTGGCACGCCGGACATTTCGCCCCGGCAATAAAACGTTTACGCACTGCCATATGATTTACCTTTATTCAAACTCGTCCCAGCCGTCCAGCTGCCGGCTTTCTTTCTGCATTTCACGCTGAAAAATCTCTTCCAGTTCGCGTCGGGCTTCCCGCACGCGAGATACCTGTACCGTATCAGTATGCACTGGCATTAACTCGCGCAGCATTCGCATATCGAGCCGTCGGAAGTGCAGTTGCGCGCGCTGGGCCTGGTGAGGATGCATCCCCAGGGTGATGAGCGCTTTGCGCCCCAGTTCCAGTGCACTGGAGAAGGTTTCACGAGAAAACTGCGTCACACCGGCCTGCAGCAGCTCATGCGCCTCAACGCGACCGCGTGCGCGGGCCAGAATATGCAGATGTGGAAAGTGTTGTTGACACATTTCCACCAGCCGCATGGTGTCTTCCGGCTCATTACAGGTGATGACGATCGACTGCGCCTCTTCCGCTCCCGCCGAGCGCAGCAGCTCCAGCTGGGTAGCGTCGCCAAAATAGACTTTGTAGCCATAGTTTCGCATCAGATTCACCGCGCTGATGTCCCGCTCCAGCACTGTAATACGCATCTTATTGGCCATCAGCAGGCGACCGATAACCTGACCAAAGCGACCAAACCCGACAATAATCACCTGCGGCTTGTCATCCTCCACCCACGGCGCCTCATCGGTATCATCTGCCGGATTCAGCCGTCGCGACAATAGCTTATCTATCCCCTTCATCAGCAGCGGCGTCGTCATCATCGATAACGTCACCGCCACCAGCAGCAGCGCCATCTGGTCATGCTGGAACAACCGCTGAGAGGCGGGCAGCGAAAAGAGGACAAACGCGAACTCACCGCCCTGGCTTAATACGCCCGCAAACTGCATCCGCTCTGAACTTCGCAGGCCATAGAGACGGGCCAGCAGATAGAGCACCAGCATTTTTACCGCCACCAGCACCATCACACTCACCGCCACCCACAGCAGATGGGTATACAGCACGCCAAGGTTCAGCGCCATGCCGACGGAGATAAAGAACAGCCCAAGCAGCAGCCCCTTGAACGGATCGATAGCGATTTCCAGTTCGTGGCGATACTCGCTTTCCGCCAGCAGCACGCCGGCGATAAAGGTACCCAGCGCCATCGACAACCCCAGCGCCTCCATAAACAGCGCCGACCCAAGGACCAGCAGTAGCGTGGCGGCAGTAAATACTTCCCTGACCCCTGAGCTGGCGATGAAACGGAACACCGGCCGCAGCAGATAGCGTCCGCCAATCAGCATCCCGGCAAAGGCCAGGACCTTCATACCGACCGTCAGCCAGTTAACATGCTCATCCGCGGAACCGGCCAGCAGGGGCACCAGCGCCAGCGCCGGGATCACCGCCAGATCCTGAAACAGCAGGACCGAAAAGCCTAACTGCCCCGATTCGCTGCGGCTCATTCCCTTCTCACGCATCAGCTGCAGCGCCATGGCGGTGGAAGACATCGCCAGGCCGATCCCGCCGACCACCGCCGCCTGCCATGAAAACCCGGTCGTCATCAGCAGACCGCCAAGGATCGCCGCGCTGAGCATCACCTGCGCCGCGCCGACGCCGAAGATGGAGCTCCGCAGCCGCCATAGCTTGGCCGGATTAAGCTCCAGGCCGATGATAAACATCAGAAACACTACGCCGAGCTCAGAGAAATGGAGAATTTCATCCACATCGCTGATAAACCCAAGTCCCCACGGGCCAATCGCAATCCCGGCCAGCAGATAGCCCAGCACCGCGCCAATACCCAATCTTGAGGCCAGAGGTACGGCAATAACGGCGGCGAACAAAAAAAGAACGCCCGCCAGCAGCAAATCAGATCCCGCCATGTATACCTCCGGCGGTAAGGGGATTGGCCAGCCAGTCCCGGTAGGCCCGAGCGCGGCTACGCAATTCCTCTGGCTGTTGCCGCCGTGCCCAGTAGACAATAATGGGGCTCATCCAGTGCATACGGCACATGCCGGCGGTCAGTTCAAAAGGACGTAAAATATCGTTCATCGGATAGCGATTGGCATCGCGACGGTAGGCGCTCTCAGGTTCGCCGGTGGTGATCACACTACGCCAGTACTTTCCCGCCAGTTCGTTTCCTCCGGCACCGCTGGCGAAGCCGCGGCTTAACACACGATCCAGCCACTCCTTGAGCAGCGCCGGACAGCTCCAGGTATATAAAGGATGCTGGAAAACAATCACCTCATGCTGGCGCAGCAGGTCCTGTTCATGAGCGATATCGATAAAAAAATCCGGATAGTGCGCGTAAAGATCGTGCACGGTGACGTTCGGCAACTGTAAGGCCGGCTCTAATAAAACCCGGTTGGCCACGGAATCATGAGATTCTGGGTGGGCATACAGCAGCAACACTTTCGCTGTCTGAGACATCATTCCCCTCCCGTAGGTCTTCTGGCGGCCTGCGCAGCCCCGGTGTTCTGACACCGCCAGAATGACTTTGTGTATCGTCTTCGTTTTGGGCTACCATGGCGGCCCGGTGAAGCGATTCGCTTCCACACTACATTATCATAATGACAAATTAACATAGTCTGAACATACGGCGCCTTATGATTGTTTTCTCCTCGTTACAAATTCGTCGCGGCGTACGCGTCCTGCTGGACAACGCCACCGCTACCATCAACCCTGGCCAAAAGGTCGGTCTGGTGGGCAAAAACGGCTGCGGGAAATCGACGCTGCTATCGCTTTTGAAAAACGAGATAAGCGCTGACGGCGGCAGTATGACCTTTCCAGGCAGCTGGCAGCTGGCATGGGTGAATCAGGAAACCCCGGCGCTGCCTCAGCCGGCTATCGATTATGTTATTGATGGCGATCGTGAATACCGCCAGCTGGAAGCCGCGCTCCAGCAGGCAAATGAGCGCAACGACGGCCATGCCATCGCCACGGTCCACGGCAAGCTGGACGCCATCGACGCCTGGACCATCCGTTCGCGCGCTGCCAGCCTGCTGCACGGTCTGGGATTCAGCAACGAACAGCTGGAGCGGCCAGTCAGCGATTTTTCCGGCGGCTGGCGTATGCGCCTTAACCTCGCCCAGGCGCTGATTTGCCGCTCCGATCTGCTGCTGCTCGATGAACCGACTAACCACCTCGACCTCGATGCCGTCATCTGGCTCGAAAAATGGCTTAAGGGTTACACAGGTACGCTGATCCTGATCTCCCACGATCGCGATTTTCTCGATCCTATCGTCGACAAAATTATCCATATCGAACAGCAGACGATGTTTGAGTACACCGGTAACTACAGCTCGTTCGAAGTGCAGCGCGCTACCCGTCTCTCTCAGCAGCAGGCGATGTACGAAAGCCAGCAGCAGCGCGTTGCGCATCTACAAAGTTATATCGACCGCTTCCGCGCGAAGGCCACCAAGGCCAAGCAGGCGCAAAGCCGTATCAAAATGCTGGAGCGGATGGAGCTTATCGCCCCGGCGCACGTAGATAACCCATTCCACTTCAGTTTCCGCCAGCCAGAGAGTCTACCTAACCCGCTGCTGAAGATGGAGAAAGTCAGCGCCGGCTACGGCGAGCGTATTATCCTCGACTCCATCAAGCTCAATCTGGTGCCGGGCTCGCGCATCGGCCTGCTGGGCCGCAACGGCGCCGGGAAGTCGACGCTGATTAAGCTGCTGGCAGGTGAACTCCAGCCGGTGAGCGGCGAGATCGGCCTCGCAAAAGGTATCAAGCTCGGCTACTTTGCCCAGCATCAGCTTGAGTTCCTGCGTGCCGATGAATCGCCGCTGCAGCACCTGGCTCGCCTGGCGCCGCAGGAGCTGGAACAAAAGCTGCGTGATTATCTGGGCGGCTTTGGTTTCCAGGGCGATAAGGTCAGCGAAGAGACCCGCCGCTTCTCTGGTGGAGAAAAAGCGCGCCTGGTACTGGCCCTGATCGTCTGGCAGCGCCCTAACCTGCTGCTGCTCGATGAACCGACCAACCACCTTGACCTCGATATGCGTCAGGCCTTAACCGAAGCGCTGATCGACTTTGAAGGGGCGCTGGTTGTCGTGTCGCACGATCGTCACCTGATCCGCTCCACCACCGACGATCTGTACCTCGTCCATGACGGTAAAGTCGAGCCGTTCGACGGCGATCTGGAAGATTATCAGCAGTGGCTCAGCGACTCGCAAAAACAGGAATCACAGAGCAGCGACGCGCCAAAAGAGAGCGGCAACAGCGCCCAGGCGCGCAAGGACCAGAAGCGTCGGGAAGCGGAAC
The DNA here is from genome assembly GCF_033100215.1 of Klebsiella sp. w6. Taxonomy (NCBI): domain Bacteria; kingdom Pseudomonadati; phylum Pseudomonadota; class Gammaproteobacteria; order Enterobacterales; family Enterobacteriaceae; genus Klebsiella; species Klebsiella sp. w6. Next base: position 415,404 of record NZ_CP136907.1, on the reverse strand, counting down.
TGCGCAGCCAGACCCAACCGCTGCGCAAAGAGATCGCCCGTCTGGAAAAAGAGATGGACAAGCTCAACGCGCAGTTGGCCAGTGCGGAAGAAAAACTTGGCGACAGTGAGCTTTATGACGCCTCACGTAAAGCCGAACTAACCGAATGCCTGCAGCAGCAGGCCAGCGCGAAGTCCGGGCTGGAGGAGTGTGAAATGGCCTGGCTGGAGGCCCAGGAGCAGCTGGAGCAGATGCTTCAGGAAGGCTAATATTGACTTCCTCATCCTGCCTGCGCGTACGATGCCGCTGGCAGGGTGGGTTTCTGCCCTCTCCATGGCCTGCCATCAGTGACATCAATGATTTGTTTTTGCTGTAACCTGGCGTCGCTGGCCACAAGACCACATATTGGCTAACCCCTGTGCGCCCTGCGCGGTATAGTCATCATCACGTTTATTAATTGTTCTGGTGCTATGGTTGAAATCATCCCCACAGACATGACGCCCCCCGAAAACGATTCGCGTGAGTTCCATCCGATGCGCGGCGTGGGCAATCGTCATCTGCAAACCATGCTGCCGCGGCTGATCCGCCGTAAATTGCGCTTTACCCCGCACTGGCAGCGCCTTGAGCTGCCGGACGGCGATTTTGTCGATCTGGCCTGGAGCGAAGACCCGCATCAGGCGCGCCATAAGCCGCGCCTCGTCGTCTTTCATGGTCTCGAAGGAAGCCTGCACAGCCCGTACGCCCATGGTCTGATCCACGCGGCGATGCAGCGCGACTGGCTGGGCGTGGTTATGCATTTCCGCGGCTGCAGCGGCGAACCTAACCGCAATAACCGCATCTATCACTCCGGCGAAACAGAAGATGGCACCTGGTTTCTGCATTGGCTACAGCGCGAGTTTGGCCCCGTGCCGACCGCAGCCGTCGGCTATTCACTAGGCGGCAATATGCTGGGCTGCCTGCTGGCAGAAGAAGGCGACCGCTGCCCGCTGGATGCGGCGGTGATCGTCTCCGCGCCTTTTATGCTGGAAGCCTGCAGCTATCATATGGATAAGGGCTTCTCGCGGGTTTATCAGCGCTATCTGCTCAATCTGTTAAAAGCCAATGCCTCACGCAAGCTGAAAGCGTATCCTGGCTCACTGCCTGTCGATTTACGCCAGCTTAAAGGGATGCGCCGCATCCGGGAATTTGACGATATGATCACCGCCAAAATCCATGGTTTCGCCGATGCGCTGGATTATTACCGGCAATGCAGCGCCATGCCGCGGCTCAGCGATATCACTAAGCCAACGCTCATCATTCACGCGAAAGACGATCCATTTATGGATCACCACTCCATACCACCGCAGGAGCAACTGCCGGCGAACGTTGAGTATCAATTAACTGAGCAAGGCGGCCACGTTGGTTTCGTCGGCGGCACCCTGCGTAAGCCGGAGATGTGGCTGGAAAGACGCATCCCGGACTGGTTAAACCGTTGGCTGGAGGCCCCCGTATGATTATTCCCTGGCAGGATCTGGATCCCGAAACGCTGGATAACCTGATTGAAAGCTTTGTGTTACGTGAAGGCACCGATTATGGTGAACATGAACGTTCACTTGCCGATAAAGTCGCCGATGTAAAACAGCAGTTGAAACGCGGAGAGGCGGTTCTTGTGTGGTCGGAACTGCATGAGACGGTCAATATTATGCCGCGTGCGCTGTTTAACGGCTAAGGCGACGCCACTACATCGTTTAACCAGGGAGTTGTTATGTCTGCCAAACATCCGGTGATCGCCGTCACGGGCTCCAGCGGCGCGGGCACTACCACCACCAGCCTTGCCTTTCGCAAAATCTTCGCGCAGCTAAACCTGCACGCCGCGGAGGTGGAAGGCGATAGCTTTCATCGCTACACCCGCCCGGAAATGGACATGGCGATCCGCAAGGCGCGGGATCAGGGCAAACATATCAGCTACTTTGGCCCGGAGGCGAACGACTTTGGCCTGCTGGAGCAGACCTTTGTCGACTATGGCCGCCACGGAAAAGGCCAGTCGCGGAAATACCTGCATACCTATGACGAAGCCGTACCGTGGAATCAGGTGCCAGGGACTTTCACCCCCTGGCAGCCGCTGCCGGAGCCGACAGACGTACTGTTCTATGAGGGGCTGCACGGCGGGGTTGTCACGCCGCATCATGATGTCGCCAGCCATGTCGACCTGCTGGTCGGCGTAGTGCCTATCGTTAACCTCGAGTGGATCCAAAAGCTTATTCGCGACACCAGCGAGCGCGGCCACTCCCGGGAGGCGGTGATGGACTCAGTCGTCCGCTCGATGGAAGACTACATCAACTTCATTACCCCGCAATTTTCCCGCACCCATATCAACTTTCAGCGCGTGCCGACGGTAGACACTTCCAACCCGTTTGCCGCGAAAACTATTCCCTCGCTGGACGAGAGCTTTGTGGTGATCCATTTCCGTAACCTGCAGAATATCGACTTCCCCTGGCTGCTGGCGATGCTGCAGGGGTCGTTTATCTCGCACATGAACACGCTGGTGGTGCCGGGCGGTAAAATGGGGCTGGCGATGGAGCTTATCATGACGCCGCTGGTCGAGCGCCTGATGGAAGGCCGCAAGATCGGCTAACAGAAAAAACCCCGGCCAGGCCGGGGTTGAGATGCTTCACAACGGCAGGCGAAGACTACGCCTCGATCACTTCATAGGAGTGGGTGATCTTCACCGCTTTTTCCAGCATCAGCGCCACCGAGCAGTATTTCTCTGCCGACAGATCCACCGCCCGGGAGACCGCGGCATCTTTCAGCGCCTTACCGGTGACGATAAAGTGCAGATTAATATGCGTAAACAGACGCGGCGCCTCTTCGCGGCGCTCCGACGTCAGCTTCACTTCGCAGTTGGTCACCTCATGGCGACCTTTTTGCAGAATAGAAACCACATCGATCGCACTGCAACCGCCCGCCGCCATCAGCACCATCTCCATCGGGCTGGGTGCCTTATCCCCGGAGTTGCCATCCATCAGAATCTGGTGTCCTGACGCGGACTCCCCGATAAAGGTTAACCCTTCAACCCATTTCACACGCGCTTGCATAAAATTTAACTCCAGTATCGCAATTTTCCTGTCAGATTACGCGCACATAACAATTCTCGCAACGGAAGGCGACCTGCGTCATGCTGAAGCGAGACACCAGGAGACATGCGGCGAAAGCTATGCTAAAACAGTCTGGATGCTACAGTATTACATTGATGTACTGCATGTATGCAGAGGAGTTCACATTACGGGCTGTCGAAAAATCATCAGCCAGCTTCCCAGGTATAGGGAAACAATACGATTGCATGCCCGGACGCCGTGTAGTGTCGGCGCCCGGAGATAGCTTATAACAGAGGATAACCGCGCATGGTGCTTGGCAAACCGCAAACAGACCCTACCCTTGAATGGTTCTTGTCTCATTGCCACATTCATAAGTACCCATCAAAGAGCACGCTGATCCACCAGGGTGAAAAAGCAGAAACGTTGTACTACATCGTTAAAGGCTCCGTGGCTGTACTCATCAAGGATGAAGAAGGTAAAGAGATGATCCTCTCCTACCTCAACCAGGGCGATTTCATCGGTGAATTAGGCCTGTTTGAAGAGGGTCAGGAGCGTAGCGCCTGGGTACGGGCGAAAACCGCATGTGAAGTGGCCGAAATCTCTTATAAGAAATTCCGTCAGCTGATCCAGGTTAACCCGGACATTCTGATGCGTCTCTCTTCGCAAATGGCTCGCCGTCTGCAGGTCACGTCTGAGAAAGTGGGCAACCTCGCCTTCCTCGACGTGACGGGCCGTATCGCCCAGACGCTGCTGAACCTGGCGAAGCAACCTGATGCCATGACCCACCCGGACGGTATGCAAATTAAAATTACCCGTCAGGAAATTGGTCAGATCGTCGGCTGCTCTCGTGAAACGGTTGGCCGTATTTTGAAAATGCTGGAAGATCAGAACCTGATTTCCGCACACGGTAAAACTATCGTCGTCTACGGCACCCGTTAAGTTGCTAAGCGGCGTATTGCTCCTGCAGTACGCCGTTTTTGTTTTTCCCTCATGTGGCGCAGGCTGATTTACCACCCGGAAGTCAACTATGCACTGCGGCAAACGCTGGTGCTGTGTCTGCCTGTGGCCATCGGTCTTCTGCTCGGCCATCTCCAGCAGGGGCTGTTGTTTTCCTTAGTGCCCGCCTGCTGCAACATTGCCGGTCTTGATACCCCACATAAGCGCTTTTTCAAACGTCTGATTATCGGCGGCTGTCTGTTTGCCGGATGCAGTCTGGTGGTGCAGTTGCTGCTCGCTCAGGCCATTCCCCTGCCGCTTATTCTCAGCGGCCTGGCGCTATTGCTCGGCGTCACCGCGGAGATCAGTTCGCTGCACGCGCGCCTGCTGCCCGCGTCGCTGATCGCCGCTATCTTTACCCTGAGCCTGGCGGGCAATATGCCCATCTGGGAACCACTGCTGATCTACGCTTTCGGTACGCTGTGGTACGGCGTGTTTAACTGGCTCTGGTTCTGGCTGTGGCGCGAACAGCCGCTGCGGGAGTCGCTCAGCCTGCTTTACCGGGAACTGGCTGACTATTGTGAAGCCAAATACAGTCTGTTGACCCAGCATACCGATCCGTCGACCGCCCTGCCGCCGCTGCTCACCCGCCAGCAGAAGGTAGTCGACCTGATTACCCAGTGCTATCAGCAGATGCATATGCTGGCCGCCAACCAACGCAACGACCACAAGCGTCTGCTGCGGGCGTTCCAGGTTGGGCTGGATCTACAGGAACATATTTCGGTTAGCCTGCATCAGCCAGAAGAGGTACAAAAGCTGGTGGAACGCAGCCATGCCGAAGCGGTGATCCGCTGGAATGCGCAAACCGTCGCTGCCCGCCTGCGCGTGCTGGCGGATGATATTCTCTATCATCGCTTTCCGCAGCGTTTTCAGATGGATAAACAGATTGAGGCTCTGGAAAAGATCGCCCGCCAGCATCCGGACAACCCGGTCGGTCAGTTCTGCGCCTGGCACTTTAGCCGTATCGCCCGGGTGCTGCATACCCAGCGCCCCCTGTATGCCCGGGATCTGATGGCCGACAAAGAGCGTCGTTTACCGCTGTTTCCCGCGCTAAAGAACTATCTGTCGCTGAAATCACCCGCACTGCGCAATGCCGCGCGCATCAGCGTCATGCTGAGCGTCGCCAGCCTGATGGGCAACGCCCTGCATTTGCCGAAGCCCTACTGGATCCTGATGACGGTGCTCTTCGTCACGCAAAATGGCTATGGCGCCACGCGGGTGCGAATTGTTCACCGGGCGGCGGGAACGCTCGCCGGCCTGGTCATCGCCGGGCTAACCTTGCACTTTCACGTTCCGGAGAGCTATACCCTGAGCGGGATGCTGCTGATTACCCTGCTCAGCTATCTGATCATCCGTAAACACTATGGCTGGGCGATGGTAGGCTTTACGGTGACGGCGGTGTATACCCTGCAACTGCTGACGCTCAACGGCGAACAGTTTATTGTCGCCCGGCTTATCGACACGCTTATCGGCTGCCTGATCGCCTTCGGCGGGATGGTCTGGCTGTGGCCGCAGTGGCAGAGCGGCCTGCTGAAAAAAAACGCCCACGATGCGCTGGAGGCCGACCAGCAGGCGATTCGCCTGATCCTCAGCGCCGATCCAAAAGCCCCCGCGCTGGCCTATCAACGCATGCGCGTCAACCAGGCGCATAACGCGCTCTACAACTCCCTGAATCAGGCGATGCAGGAGCCCGGTTTTAATACCCACTACCTGGAAGATATGAAGCTGTGGGTGACGCACAGTCAGTTTATCGTCGAACACATCAACGCTATGACCACCCTGGCCCGGGAGCATACGATGCTCACCCCGGATCTTGCCCAGCGCTATCTCGAATCTTGTGAGATTGCCTTGCAACGCTGCCAGCAGCGGCTGGACAGCGATGGTCCCGGCAGCGCAGGGGATGCCAATATTCTGGAGTCGCCGGAAACAGAGGTGCCGAACGGTCCGTTAAGTACCCTGGAGCAGCACCTGCAACGCATTCTGGGCCATCTGAACACCATGCATACCATATCGTCAGTAGCATGGCGTCAGCGGCCGCATCATGGCATCTGGCTGCGGAAAATCAGCCGTTAATCACCTTTGCCACTGCCTGGGCAAAACGCGCCATCCCCTCGGCAATATCCTGCTCGTCGATGATCAGCGAGGGAACAAAACGCATCACGTCCGGCCCGGCGTTGAGCACCATGACGCCGGCTTGCGCAGCGGCATAGAGGAAATCACGCGCGCGGCCCTTGTGCTGCGGCTTGAGTTCGGCGCCAATCAGCAGGCCCATCCCGCGAATATCACTGAACAGATCAAATTCAGCATCCAGCTGCTGCAGGTGTTTGACGAACAGTTCGCGCTTCGCGCTCACGCCATCCAGCACCGCCGGGGTATTGATTAGATCGAAGGCGGCGTTGGCGACCGCGCAGGCCAGCGGGTTGCCGCCGTAGGTTGAGCCATGGGAACCCGCATGGAAGGCGCTGGCGATCTCATGGGTGGTCAGCATGGCGCTGACCGGGAAGCCGCCGCCGAGCGCTTTGGCGCTGGTCAGAATATCCGGCGTCACACCGTAATGCATATAGGCGAACAGCGATCCGGTACGTCCCATACCGCACTGCACTTCATCAAAGACTAACAACGCCTGGTGCTGATCGCACAGCTCACGCAGCCCCTGCAGGAAGGCCGGCGTCGCTGCCGTCACGCCGCCTTCGCCCTGAATCGGCTCCACCACCACTGCGCAAGTGTGGTCATCCATCACCGCTTTTACCGCCTGCAGGTCGTTGAAGGGAACATGGACAATATCCGCCGGTTTCGGGCCGAAACCATCGGAGTACTTCGGCTGCCCACCGACGGAAACGGTAAACAGGGAGCGGCCATGGAAGGCATTATGGAAGGCAATGATTTTGGTTTTATACGGGCTATGGCGGGTCACCGCATAGTGACGCGCCAGCTTAAAGGCCGTTTCATTGGCTTCCGTACCGGAGTTCATAAACACCACGCGCTCGGCGAAGGTGGCCTCGACAAGTTTACGTCCCAGACGCAGCGCTGGCTCATTGGTAAAGACGTTGCTGGTGTGCCACAGCGTTTCGCCCTGCTCGTGGAGCGCCGCTACCAGCGCCGGGTGGCAATGGCCGAGCGCCGTCACCGCGATACCGCCGGCAAAATCAACATACTCTTTGCCCTGCTGATCCCAGACGCGGCTGCCTTTCCCTTTCACCGGGATGAATTCTGCTGGTGCATAAATCGGCAAAATAACTTCATCGAATGTGGCGCGGGTGATTGCCGGTTGTTCAGTTGCCATGTCTTGCCCATCCCTCTTCGTTATGCAGATGTAATCATGAAAATATAATCACAAAATATGCATAAAAAATCAGTCAATGGCAACTGAAAATCACCGCTTCAGAAAGTTTTCCAGCAATTGATGGCCCTGCTCGCTGAGGATGCTTTCCGGATGAAACTGCACGCCCTCAAGATCCCAGTCGCGGTGGCGGATCCCCATAATCTCAGCGCTGGCGCTGCGGGCGGTGACGATAAACTCGGGCGGGAGCGTCGGCGGGTCAATCACCAGCGAGTGATAACGGGTCACCGTCAGGGGATTATTCAGCCCCTGAAACACCCCTTCGCCGTTATGCTCAATAAGCGAGGTTTTACCATGCATCACCTGTGCCGCCCGTACGATGGTCGCGCCAAACGCCTGGGCTATCGCCTGGTGCCCGAGACAGACGCCCAGTAGCGGCGTTTTCCCCGCATAGTGGCGGATAACCGCGAGGGAAATCCCCGCCTCATTCGGCGTGCAGGGGCCTGGCGAGATCACGATTTTCTCCGGCGCCAGCGCCGCTATCTCCTCCAGCGTCAACGCATCATTGCGCCTGACCAGTACTTCCGCACCCAGTTCGCAGAAGTACTGATACAGATTCCAGGTGAAAGAGTCATAGTTATCGATAAGCAGGATCATAGCGGCTCCGGAACAATCAAAACCGGGCTATTCTACTCAGATTCCCGCGCTTCGCTTACCACTTTGCGAAAGATCGCCACCAGCGGAGCCGGATCGCCCATCGCGCTCTGCTGGCAGGCCGCGCTCCAGCCGGCAGGGTCGACGTCACGCCAGTCAAGCAGGTAGCCGGCATGTATTGCCAGCTGTTCAAAGAAAATGCGCTGGGTCAGGCCATTGCCAAGACGAAAAGGGTGCAGCACATTAATTTCGCCATAGAACCAGCTCAGGCGTTCAATAAAGGTCTCGCGCGGCAGGCCATTGAGATAATCCTCCTGCTCAAGGGCCTGCATCAGGGCGTTCCCCTCCTCCTCGATCCGGGCAAAGTGGCAGAACGGCGTATCGCCCAGGTAGAGGTTCACTTCACGTAACCGGCCGGCCCAGTCAAACAGATCCTGATACAGCTGATGATGAATCGCGCACAGATAGGGTAAGCCGCGCACCCGCGGCCCCAGCGGCAAGGTTGCCGCCCGCAACGCCGTCATCTCAAAGGCGGCCTGTTGCAGATTTTTAGCCTGCCGGATGCCGAGGCGGTTGCGCAGGACATTCAGCGCCGGGTAGAGGTAAGGATCGCGTTCATCGCCGAATTTATCGCTCATACTCCCTCCGCAGCGTCGCCAGACGCGCCAGCGCCTCTTCGGCAGTTAACGTAACCAGCGGCACCGTCACGCCTTCAAGGCGACGACTGGCCTGAAAATTGGTATTGCGTGTCTGTTCCCAGAGTCGGGATTTTTGCTTTTCGGTGAGTGGACGCATCGTCGCCCCCCTTATCGTCCCCTGTGTGCCACAAGTATAAGCAGCAATTTCAGGTTATGCCGGGAGGCAACCGGGCGCGGCGATAGCACACCGCGCCGTGGAAGGATTAGGGCAGCACTTTCGCAGAGAGGATAACGACCGGTTTGGTCGGCACATTCTGGTATGGGCCGACGTTATGGGTCTGGACCTGGGAGATCTTATCCGCGACGTCCATACCTTTCACTACCTTGCCAAACACCGCATAGCCAAAGTCGCGCTGACCATGGTCAAGGAAGGCGTTATCCGCCACGTTGATGAAGAACTGGCTGGTGGCGCTATCCTGGTCGGCGGTACGCGCCATCGCGATGGTCCCGCGGGTGTTGCGCAGGCCGTTGTCTGCTTCATTCTTGATCGGCGGGTTAGGCTGTTTCTGCTGCATCTGCTCGTTAAAGCCGCCGCCCTGCACCATGAAACCCGGGATCACGCGGTGGAAGGTGGTGTTGTTGTAGAAGCCGCTGTTGACGTACTTCAGGAAGTTATCCACGGAAATCGGGGCTTTCTGACTGTTTAACTCAAGCTCAATGTTCCCTGCCGAGGTGGTCAGCAGCACATGCGGATCGCCCTTTGCCGCCATGGCCGGGGAGAACGCTGAAATGGCGAAAACGGCAGCCATCGCCGCCAGTGTTGATTTGAGCATGGAAATTCCTTAACGGAGCAGAATAAAAGCGAGTGCCTTGATTCTAAAGAGCCTTTGCATCCTGGGCCAGCCTTTTACCAAATTTTACTTAGCTGTAATAATTGTAACCGCGCAAACGTTCTCCTGTGCGGCGAATAAAGTGTGATGCATGTCACATTAAACCATGCAAAAGATAACCACTTTCACAATAAACATTTGATTACATCACCTGAACGAATAAAATCTGTCCGCCCGGCGCAGCGTCAACGCGCTTTACCTTTCTATTCACAGGCCAGTCATGACTAACAGCAACCGTATTAAGCTCACATGGATCAGCTTCTTCTCCTACGCCCTGACCGGCGCGTTGGTGATCGTCACCGGGATGGTGATGGGTAACATTGCGGATTATTTCCATCTGCCCGTTTCCAGTATGAGCAACACCTTTACCTTTCTGAACGCCGGTATTCTGATCTCTATCTTCCTCAATGCCTGGCTGATGGAAATCGTGCCGCTGAAAACTCAGCTGCGCTTTGGCTTTATTCTGATGGTGCTGGCGGTGGCCGGCCTGATGCTCAGCCACAGCCTGGCGCTGTTTTCCGCGTCGATGTTCGTTCTCGGCCTGGTGAGCGGGATCACCATGTCGATCGGGACCTTCCTGATCACCCATATGTATGAAGGCCGTCAGCGCGGAGCGCGTCTGCTGTTTACCGACTCCTTCTTTAGCATGGCGGGAATGATTTTCCCGATGGTCGCCGCCGTCCTGCTGGCGCGCAGCATCGAGTGGTACTGGGTCTACGCCTGTATTGGTCTGGTGTATGTCGCCATTTTCGTCCTGACTTTCGGCTGTGATTTTCCGGTGTTGGGCAAAAAAGCGCAGAGCGAAAACAGCCAGCCGGTAGTGAAAGAGAAGTGGGGCATCGGCGTGCTGTTCCTCTCCGTTGCGGCGCTGTGCTACATCCTCGGTCAGCTGGGCTTTATCTCCTGGGTACCGGAATATGCGAAGAGCCTGGGCATGAGCCTCGGGGATGCCGGTAAACTGGTGAGCGATTTCTGGATGTCCTACATGATCGGCATGTGGTCATTCAGCTTCATCCTGCGCTTCTTCGACCTGCAGCGTATCTTAACCGTCCTCGCCGGGCTCGCGACGGTGCTGATGTACCTGTTTATCAATGGTTCCCCGGAGCATATGCCGTGGTTTATTCTGACCCTGGGCTTCTTCTCCAGCGCCATCTACACCTCGATCATTACGCTCGGCTCGCAGCAGACGCGGGTCGCTTCGCCGAAGCTGGTGAACTTTATCCTCACCTGCGGCACCATCGGCACCATGCTCACTTTCGTGGTCACCGGCCCGATTGTGGCTGCCAGCGGTCCACTGGCAGCGCTGCACACCGCTAACGGCCTCTATGCCGTGGTATTCGTGATGTGCTTTATCCTCGGCTTCGTCTCCCGTCACCGCCAGAACAACGCTCAGGCGGCGTCTCACTAAGCCTTCGGCCCCTTTGCGTCCGCAAGGGGGCTGTTCCTCATAAAAGAGAGCTCCTCGCCACCGCGGTCGGTCTGGATCCAGGTTTGCGCCAGCTGGGTGGTCGCGATCACCCTTCCCTGACGAATTGACCAGCGCACAGGCACCTGGCAGCGGACGGCCTCAAAGCCATTCTCCGCCGGGAGAATGATCAGGTTAGCCGGGTTGCCGCTGACAATGCCGTAATCCTCCAGGCCAAACGTGCGGGCGCTGTTGGCGGTGATAAGCTTCAGACCGTCGTTGATCTGCTGGTAGCCCATCAGCTGGCAGACGTGCAGGCCCATATGCAGGACCTGCAGCATATTGCCGGTCCCCAGCGGGTACCACGGGTCAAAGACGTCATCATGACCAAAGCACACGTTGATCCCCGCCGCCATCAGCTCCTTCACCCGGGTAATCCCCCGTCGCTTAGGGTAGTCATCAAACCGGCCCTGCAGATGAATATTCACCAGCGGATTGGCGACAAAGTTGATACCGGAGAGCTTAAGCAGGCGGAACAGGCGCGAGGTATAAGCGCCATTATAGGAGTGCATGGCGGTGGTATGGCTGGCCGTCACCCGCGCCCCTATCCCCGCCTTTAACGCCAGCGCGGCAACGGTTTCAACAAAGCGCGACTGTTCATCGTCAATTTCATCGCAGTGAATATCCAGCGGGCGATCATATTTTTGCGCCAGCCGGAAGGCGATATGCAGCGACTCCACCCCATATTCACGGGTGAACTCAAAATGCGGGATGGCCCCAACAACATCCGCCCCCAGCTTGAGGGCCTCCTCCAGCAGCGCTTCGCCGTTGGGGTAAGAGAGGATCCCCTCCTGTGGAAAAGCAACTATCTGCAACTCGACCCATGGCGCGACCTCCCGTTTGACCTCCAGCATCGCCTTCAGCGCCGTTAATGTGGGATCGGAGACGTCGACATGAGTGCGGACAAACTGCACGCCATTGGCGATCTGCCACTTCAGGGTTTTCCACGCCCGGGCTTTGACGTCCTCATGGCTGAGCAGCGCTTTTCGCTCCGCCCAGCGCTCAATCCCCTCGAACAGGGTGCCGGACTGGTTCCAGTGCGGCTCGCCGGCCGTCTGGGTGGTATCCAGGTGGATATGCGGCTCAATAAAAGGCGGGATCGCCAGCCCGCCGCGAGCGTTCAACACCTCGTAGCTTTCGTCGCGCGCCTCGCCCATCGGCGTGATCTCGCCAAAGCGGCCCTTATCAATCGCTATTTGCCACAGGCCGTCGCGGTCTGCCAGGCGTACGTTCTGAATTAACCAAAGCGGCGCTGCTGTCATATCACCTTCTCCATTCAATATGGCTAGTTTTCTGCCCAACCCCAATCGCGGCCCATCCAATTCTTGTACACAAAATCAGCAAAAAGGAAAAGCCAGCGTTTTCCATAACTTAGAAAAATACAGACAAATCAATTATATACCCATTAAGTGGTAGGTGAAGTTGTCATTGATTTGCATCAATAAGCCTGATGGCTGAATCGTTAAGGTAGGCGGTAATAGAAAAGAAATCGAGGCAAAAATGAGCAAAGTCAGAATCGCTATCATCGGTAACGGCATGGTTGGCCATCGCTTTATCGAAGAGCTTCTCGATAAGGCGCCTGCCGGACAGTTCGACATTACCGTGTTCTGTGAAGAACCGCGTATCGCCTACGACCGTGTCCACCTGTCGTCTTATTTCTCCCACCATACCGCAGAAGAGCTGTCGCTGGTGCGCGAAGGTTTCTATGAGAAACACGGCGTCAAGGTGCTGGTCGGCGAACGGGCGATCACTATTAACCGCCAGGAGAAGGTGATCCACTCCAGCGCCGGGCGCACCGTGTTCTACGACAAGCTGATTATGGCGACCGGCTCATACCCCTGGATCCCGCCGATTAAAGGCGCGGAAACTCAGGATTGCTTCGTTTATCGCACCATTGAAGATCTTAACGCGATTGAATCCTGCGCCCGTCGCAGCAAACGCGGCGCGGTGGTCGGCGGCGGCCTCCTTGGCCTGGAAGCCGCAGGCGCCCTGAAAAACCTCGGCGTGGAAACCCACGTGATCGAGTTCGCGCCGATGCTGATGGCCGAGCAGCTCGACCAGATGGGCGGCGAGCAGCTGCGGCGCAAAATTGAAAGCATGGGCGTGAAAGTTCACACCAGTAAAAATACCAAAGAGATCGTCCAGCAGGGCACCGAGGCGCGTAAAACCATGCACTTCGCCGACGGTAGCGAGCTGCAGGTCGATTTCATCGTCTTCTCAACCGGGATCCGCCCGCGCGATAAGCTGGCCACCCAGTGCGGGCTGGCAGTCGCCCAGCGCGGCGGCATCATGGTCAACGATAGTTGCCAGACTTCCGACCCGGACATCTACGCCATCGGGGAATGCGCCAGCTGGAACAACCGCGTGTATGGCCTCGTCGCGCCGGGCTACAAAATGGCCCAGGTGGCCGTCGACCATCTCCTCGGCAGTGAAAACAGCTTCACCGGCGCCGACCTCAGCGCCAAGCTGAAGCTGCTGGGCGTGGATGTGGGCGGGATCGGCGATGCCCACGGCCGTACGCCGGGCGCCCGCAGCTACGTCTATCTCGACGAAAGCAAAGAAGTCTACAAACGTCTTATCGTCAGCAAAGACAACAAGACCCTGCTCGGCGCGGTACTGGTCGGCGACACCAGCGATTACGGCAACCTGCTGCAGCTGGTGCTCAACGCTATTGAGTTGCCGGAAAATCCGGATTCGCTGATCCTCCCGGCCCACGCCGGCAGCGGCAAGCCGTCGATCGGCGTCGATAAACTGCCGGACAGCGCGCAGATCTGCTCCTGCTTTGACGTCAGTAAAGGCGACCTGATCGCCGCCATCAACAAAGGCTGCCACACCGTCGCGGCGCTGAAAGCGGAAACCAAAGCCGGAACCGGCTGCGGGGGTTGTATCCCTCTGGTGACGCAGGTGCTCAATGCCGAACTGGCGAAACAGGGCATCGAGGTCAACAACAACCTGTGCGAACACTTCGCTTACTCCCGCCAGGAGCTGTTCCACCTGATCCGCGTGGAAGGCATTAAAACCTTCGACGAACTGCTGGAAAAACACGGTCAGGGTTATGGCTGCGAGATCTGTAAGCCGACCGTCGGCTCTCTGCTGGCCTCCTGCTGGAATGAGTACATCCTCAAACCGCAGCACACGCCGCTGCAGGACACCAACGACAACTTCCTTGCCAACATTCAGAAAGATGGCACCTACTCGGTGATCCCGCGCTCCGCTGGCGGCGAAATCACGCCGGAAGGGCTGGTCGCCGTGGGCCGTATCGCGCGTGAATTCAATCTGTACACCAAAATCACTGGCTCCCAGCGCATCGGCCTGTTTGGCGCGCAGAAAGACGACCTGCCGGAGATCTGGCGTCAGCTGATTGAAGCGGGCTTCGAAACCGGCCACGCCTACGCCAAAGCGCTGCGGATGGCGAAAACCTGCGTCGGTAGCACCTGGTGCCGCTACGGGGTCGGCGACAGCGTCGGCTTCGGCGTGGAACTGGAAAACCGCTACAAAGGCATCCGCACCCCGCACAAAATGAAGTTCGGCGTCTCCGGCTGCACCCGCGAATGTGCGGAGGCCCAGGGCAAAGACGTGGGGATCATCGCCACCGAGAAAGGCTGGAACCTGTACGTGTGCGGTAATGGCGGGATGAAGCCGCGCCACGCCGATCTGCTGGCCGCGGACCTTGATCGCGAGACGCTGATTAAGTATCTCGACCGCTTTATGATGTTCTACATCCGCACCGCCGATAAGCTGACCCGCACCGCGCCGTGGCTGGACAACATGGAAGGCGGCATCGACTATCTGCGCAGCGTCATCATCGATGACAAGCTGGGCCTGAACGACCATCTGGAAGAGGAGCTGGCTCGCCTGCGCGCCGCCTTCGCCTGCGAGTGGACCGAAACCGTCAACAACCCGGCGGCGCAGACCCGCTTCAAACACTTTATCAACAGCGACCAGCGCGACCCGAACGTACAGGTGGTGCCGGAACGTGACCAGCACCGCCCGGCCACGCCCTATGAGCGCATCCCGGTCACGCTGGTGGAGGAAAACGTATGAGCCAGTGGGTAAACATCTGCAAAATTGACGACATCCTGCCGGCCACCGGCGTCTGCGCGCTGCTCGGCCAGCAGCAGGTGGCGATCTTCCGTCCCTACCAGGACGACAGGGTATTCGCCATCAGCAACATTGACCCGTTCTTCAACGCCAGCGTGCTGTCTCGCGGGATTATCGCCGAACATGACGGCGCGCTATGGGTTGCCAGCCCGCTGAAAAAGCAGCGCTTCCGCCTGAGCGACGGCCTGTGCATGGAAGATGCCAGCCACTCCATCGCCCGCTTCGACGCCCGGGTGAAAGACGGCCAGGTGCAGCTTAAAGCGTAAGTCCTCTTCCTCCCCCCGGCTACGGGGGGAGACATAAGCAACACTTCTGACCGACAACGCATGAGTGCGGGATAAGTCGCATGTTTTGTATTACCTTTGCTGCTATTCTACGACCACGCATTTTCTACCCCTTATTTTCATGAGGTTATTCTGTGGATCACTTACCCATATTCTGCCAGTTGCGCCAGCGGGATTGTTTACTGGTTGGCGGCGGGGATGTCGCCGAACGCAAGGCCCGTCTGCTACTGGATGCTGGCGCAAACGTCACGGTCAATGCGCTCGACTTCACCCCGCAGTTTCAGGTGTGGGCCGATTCACAGATGCTAACCCTGGTGCAGGGGGAGTTTATCCCCTCGCTGCTGGACACCTGCTGGCTGGCCATTGCCGCTACCGATAATGAGACGGTGAACCAGCAGGTCAGCGATGCAGCCGAAGCGCGGCGTATCTTCTGTAACGTGGTGGATGCCCCGCGTCAGGCCAGCTTTATTATGCCATCCATCATCGACCGCTCGCCGCTGATGGTCGCCGTCTCTTCGGGCGGGACATCGCCGGTACTGGCGCGCCTGCTGCGCGAGAAGCTGGAGTCAGTCTTACCCCTGCATCTCGGCCAGCTGGCCCGCTATGCCGGCCATCTGCGCGCGCGCGTTAAGCAGCAGTTTGCCAGCGTGGGCGAACGCCGCCGCTTTTGGGAGAAGCTGTTTGTGAACGACCGGCTGGCGCAGTCGCTGGCCAATGACGATCGGCAGGCGGTGGCGGATACCACCGAGCAGCTGCTGACGGAGCCGTTGGAGCATCGCGGCGAGGTGGTGCTGGTTGGCGCCGGCCCCGGCGACGCCGGGCTGCTCACGCTCAAAGGCCTGCAGCAGATCCAGCAGGCCGACGTGGTGGTTTATGACCGGCTGGTTTCCGACGACATCATGAATCTGGTGCGTCGCGATGCCGACCGGGTGTTCGTCGGCAAACGTTCTGGCTACCACTGCGTCCCGCAGGAGGAGATCAACCAGATCCTGCTGCGTGAAGCGCAAAAAGGAAAACGCGTGGTCCGGCTGAAAGGCGGCGATCCCTTTATCTTTGGCCGCGGAGGGGAAGAGCTGGAAACCCTCTGTGAGGCGGGCATCCCCTTCTCCGTTGTTCCAGGCATCACCGCCGCCTCCGGCTGCTCCGCCTACTCGGGGATCCCGTTAACACACCGCGATTTCGCCCAGGGCGTCCGCCTGGTCACCGGCCATCTGAAAACCGGCGGCGAGCTGGACTGGGCAAACCTGGCAGTGGAGAAGCAAACCCTGGTGTTCTACATGGGCCTGAACCAGGCGCCGGCGATCCGCGAGAAGCTCATTGCTCACGGCATGGCGGAAGATATGCCCGCCGCCATCGTCGAGAACGGCACCGCCGTGTCGCAAAAAGTGGTCAGCGGCACCTTAGGGCAACTGGATATCCTGGCGCAGCAGATGGCTAGTCCGGCGCTGATCATCGTCGGTCGCGTGGTTGGCCTGCGGGATAAACTGAACTGGTTCTCGAACCACTAACCTTCGCCTCCCCACATGGACGACAGACATAAAAAAAGCGGGATAATATCCCGCCTTTTTAGCTGTTGCGTCGCTTACGGCCTGGCGACAAAACCAATCGCTTCGTATACCGCTTTCAGGGTCTGAGAAGCGCGCGCGCTGGCTTTCTCTGCGCCGTCTTTCATTACCTGGTTGAGAAACGCTTCGTCGTTACGGAAACGATGATAGCGCTCCTGCAGCTCAGTCAGCATACCCGACACCGCTTCAGCGACTTCACCTTTCAGGTGGCCATACATTTTGCCTTCAAAATGCTGCTCCAGCTCAGGAATGGTTTTCCCGGTGACCGCGGAGAGGATATCCAGCAGGTTGGAGACACCCGCTTTTTCTTTCAGGTCGTAGCGTACCACCGGCGGCTCGTCGGAGTCGGTCACCGCGCGTTTGATCTTCTTGACCACCGATTTCGGATCTTCCAGCAGGCCGATGACGTTGTTGCGGTTGTCGTCGGACTTGGACATCTTTCTGGTCGGCTCCAGCAGCGACATCACGCGTGCGCCGGACTTCGGAATAAACGGCTCAGGCACTTTAAAGACATCGCCATAGATGGCGTTAAAACGCTGGGCGATATCGCGGCTCAGTTCCAGGTGCTGTTTCTGATCTTCCCCTACCGGAACCTGGTTGGTCTGATACAGCAGAATGTCAGCGGCCATCAGTACCGGGTAATCAAACAGACCGGCGTTGATGTTTTCCGCGTAGCGTGCGGACTTGTCTTTAAACTGGGTCATGCGGCTCAGTTCGCCGAAATAGGTGTAGCAGTTCAGCGCCCAGCCTAACTGGGCGTGTTCCGGCACGTGCGACTGAACGAAGATGGTGCTTTTTTGCGGATCGATGCCGCAGGCCAGATACAGCGCCAGGGTATCCAGGGTCGCCTTGCGCAGCTGCTGCGGATCCTGGCGCACGGTAATGGCGTGTTGGTCCACGATGCAATAGATGCAGTGGTAATCGTCCTGCATGTTTACCCACTGACGCAGCGCACCCATGTAGTTGCCAATGGTCAGTTCACCTGAGGGCTGTGCGCCACTAAAAACGATGGGCTTAGTCATGTTTCAATTCCTGAGTTTCACTGTGCGGTAACCCGAGAGCGGGTAAGAGTTCATTAAACTGGTCGAAGAGATAGTCCGGCTCGCTCAGCGCAAGCGGTTCGCCATAGTTATAACCGTAGGTCAGGCCGACAGAGCAGCAGCCTGCCGCTTTGGCCGCCTGAATATCATTGCGCGAATCGCCGACGAACAGCAGCTCGGCAGGAGCCAGAGAGAGCTTTTCCGCCACCAGCAGCAGCGGTTCCGGATGCGGCTTTTTGTTCTGCACGTCATCGCCGCCAATCACCACGGTAAAATATTTCGCGATATCGAGCGCGTCCAGCAGCGGGGCGACAAACGGCGTCGGCTTATTGGTGACCAGCGCCAGCGGCAGGCCTTTGGCATGCAGCGCGCCGAGCGTATCGGCCACCGCCGGGAACAGGAAGCTACCCTCTTCCGCCGTTTCGGCGTAATAGCGGTCAAACAGTTTACGCAAAATGCGCAGCTGTTCGTCTTGCGGAATATCATGATCGTCGACGGAAGGCTTACCCATCGCCGCCCGTAACGTCGCACGCTCCTGACGAGCCCAGGTCAGCGCCCGCTCCATCAGGACATCGGCGCCGTTGCCGATCCAGGTGACAACGCGTTCTTCTCCCGCCACCGGCAACTCCAGGGCGTAGAGGGCGTTATCAACCGCCGAGGTTAGACCCGGCGCACTGTCCACCAGCGTGCCGTCGAGATCAAACGCGATGCCGCGGATCGCCTGTAATTTATCCATGACTCACCTTCGCTAATTCACTACGCATTTGATCAATCACTTTCTTGTAGTCCGGCTGACCGAAGATCGCCGAACCGGCAACAAACATATCCGCACCCGCCGCGGCGATTTCGCCAATATTGCTGGCTTTCACGCCGCCATCCACTTCCAGGCGAATATCGTAGCCAGAAGCATCGATGCGCTGGCGTACTTCACGCAGTTTATCCAGCGTCTGGGGAATAAAGGACTGGCCGCCAAAGCCCGGGTTAACCGACATCAGCAGGATCACGTCCAGCTTATCCATCACGTAATCGAGGTAGCTCAGGGACGTCGCCGGGTTAAACACCAGGCCCGCTTTACAGCCGTGCTCTTTAATCAGCTGCAGGCTGCGATCGACGTGTTCGGAGGCTTCAGGATGGAAGGTGATGATGCTGGCGCCGGCTTCGGCAAAATCAGGAATGATGCGGTCGACCGGCTTTACCATCAGGTGGACGTCGATTGGCGCGGTAATACCGTAATTGCGCAGCGACTTCAGCACCATCGGGCCAATCGTCAGATTCGGCACGTAGTGGTTGTCCATGACGTCGAAGTGCACGACATCCGCACCCGCCGCCAGCGCCTTCGCGGTATCCTCACCCAGACGGGCAAAATCAGCTGACAGAATCGAAGGGGCAATCAAATACTGCTTCATCCGCATCTCCTTGAAATTTATTTGGTCTTAGGCGGACGGTAGAGCGCTAACAGCTCATCCACCTTTTTACGCGTACCACCGTTGCTGCTGATGCTGCGCCGAACCTTCACAATATGTGTTTCTGCCGCGTTTTTATACCATTCCTGCGTCAACGGTGTGCGGTGGTTGGAAATCAGCACCGGGATCCGCTTTTTCATCAGCGATTCCGCCTTTTGCGCCAGCAGTACCTGTTGTTCCAGATTGAAGCTGTTGGTGTGGTAGGCGGTAAAGTTCGCCGTCGCCGTCAGCGGCGCATAGGGTGGATCGCAATATACCACCGCGCGGCTATCTGCACGTTGCATGCACTCTTCATACGATTCGCAGTAAAACTCGGCGTTTTGTGCTTTCTCGGCGAAATGATAGAGCTCTGCCTCGGGGAAATAGGGCTTTTTATAGCGGCCAAACGGCACATTAAACTCGCCGCGCAGATTGTAGCGACACAGGCCGTTGTAGCCGTGGCGATTCAGATACAGGAACAGCACCGCGCGACGCAGCGGATCCTGGCTTTGGTTGAATTCATCACGATACTGGTAGTAGCGCTCAGCGACGTTGTTTTCCGGGACAAACATCTCACGCGCAGCGGCGACGTATTCGTCGGTACGCAATTTAACGATGTTGTACAGGCCAATTAAGTCACTGTTGATATCCGCGAGGATATAACGAGAAAAGTCGGTATTGAGAAATACCGACCCGGCGCCCACAAAGGGCTCGATTAAGCACTCGCCTTCCGGCAAATGCTTTTTAATATCGTCAAGCAGGGGGTATTTCCCCCCTGCCCACTTCAGAAAAGCGCGATTCTTTTTCATGCTGCCTAACTAATTACACGTTCTCCGGCTGTGGAGAAAGCTCCGACAGCATCCTGCGCTTAAGACTACCCCACGGCATTATTTCAGGTCAGCCTGTACCTGATGCAGTGGTTTTGCCCATGGATTTTTCGCCTGCACGTCCGCCGGCAGCGAGGTGACAGCGCGTTTCGCTTCTTCTTTCGAAGCATAGATACCGCTCACCAGCACGTACCACGGTTGGCCGTTACGCGACGTTTCATAGACAACATATCTATCCAGCTTCTCTTTCTTCGCCCAGTTGTTCAGGTTGTCGTAGTTAGAGGAGCTGCTGAGCTGCAGGGTATAGTTACCCGACGGCGCAGATTTCATTGAGCTCACGTCACCTGCCGTTTTACCGCTCTTCGCGGCTGGCGCTGCCGTTGCGGCTGGCGCGGCAGTGGTGGTGGACGCTGTTGCTACCGGTTTGCTCTGCGCTGTTGCCACCGGTTTGCTTTCGGTTACGGTGGTTTTCGCCGGGGCGGTAGTCGCCGCGCTTTCAACATGCTTCGGCTGAACCGGCTTCGTTTCTACCGGCGCTTTTGCCACGGCCTGAGGCTTCGTCTGCGGCTTCGCTTCGATAACGGTGTGCTTACGCTCTGCCGGACGCGGCGTTGCAGCCGTCTGACGCTCGGTCGCCTGGCGCGGCGCCGCAGTGCTATTGGCGCCATTACGGATCGGCGCGACGGTTGCCGGTTCAGTTGGCAGCGTCGAGTTAGCCACGGCGCCGTCCAGCTGGCCCTGCTGCTGGGTCAGCGCATTGTTCAGATCGCCCTGAACTTCAATACGCTGCTGGCCCTGCGGCTCTGATACTGCCTGGCCCTGCGTCGGGTTCGCGGCAATAGGCGGAACCGTTACGTCCTGCTGTGGGGTGGTGTTGGCAGCAGCAGTCTGATCCTGACCGGCAGCAGGCGTGCTGGTGGACTGATCGTCAGACAAATTAATGCTCTTCTCGCCGGAAGCGGTCTGCTGGCTGGACGAGGATGGCGATTTCAGCGCAGAACCAATACCCACGATTAACAGCAGCAGCACCAGAATCCCCACGCCCATCATGATGTACTGACGGGAGGCAGGTTTGGCCGGCGCTTTTTTACGCTTGCGCGGACGACGCTCTACAGGCTGCTCTTCGAGCAGTTCCTCGTCTTCCGCATCCAGTTCTTCTTCGAACTCTTCCTCTTCACGCTCGCGACGGGCCTTACCGGCGCGCGTCGGACGGCCTTCATCGGCATCAAGATCGACGTCGTCAAAATTGATCTGCGGATCGGCATCACGCTCGGAAGACTGACGGGAACGACCAGCACGACGATCGTTGCGATCGGCTTTCATATCGTCTTCTGGTTTGAAATCATCCATTTAACACCCCACTAAAAGGCTTATGCTCACGATTATTGCACATCACCCGAAATGATAACGCCGCGCGAACGCGGCCAGACCTTCTTATTGTTGCGCCTGCTGAGTATCAGCAATCGCGCCAAGAACCACATCATGCGGCACTCCGCCGCGCAGCTCGCTGCTTCCTATTGCGAGCGGGAGCACCAGCCGCATGTCGCCCGCCAGTACTTTTTTATCGCGCATCATATGGGGCAAATACGCCTGCGCACTCATCTCCTGCGGGCCGCGTACCGGTAAGCCTGCACGCTTGAGCAGATCGATAATGCGCTGTGTATCCTGCGCGCGGAACTGCCCCAGCCGTTCGGACGTATGCGCCGCCATCACCATACCTGCCGCCACCGCTTCGCCGTGCAGCCAGTTACCGTAGCCCATTTCCGCCTCGATAGCATGGCCGAAGGTATGTCCAAGATTGAGTAAAGCACGTAACCCGGTTTCACGCTCGTCGGCAGCCACAACTTCCGCTTTCAGCTCACAGCAACGGCGAATACAGTACGCCATCGCTTTTTCATCCAGCGCCAGCAGCGCATCAATGTTGTTTTCCAGCCAGCTGAAGAATTCGCCGTCGAGGATCACACCGTACTTGATGACCTCAGCCAGTCCGGAAGCGAGTTCACGCGCCGGGAGGGTCTTCAGACAGTTAAGATCAACCACCACCGAAACCGGCTGCCAGAAGGCGCCAATCATATTTTTGCCGAGAGGATGGTTCACTGCGGTTTTGCCGCCGACCGACGAATCGACCTGTGACAGCAGAGTGGTAGGGACCTGGATAAAACGCACCCCGCGCTGATAGCTTGCCGCGGCGAAACCGGTTAAATCACCGATTACGCCACCGCCAAGCGCCACCAGCGTGGTGTCGCGGCCATGCGGTTTTTGCAACAGCGCGGTAAAAACAGTATCCATCACCGCCAGGCTTTTATACTGCTCGCCATCGGGCAGGATCACGCTGTCAACGTTGACCCCTGCCTGCTCCAGCACAGAGCGGACGGTATCCAGATAAAGCGGCGCCAGCGTTTCGTTGGTGACCAGCATAGCCTGGTCGCCCGACTTGAGTGGCAGGAAGGAAGCTGGATCGTTAAACAAACCAGCCGCGATGGTAATCGGGTAACTACGTTCCCCGAGGGTAACAGTAAGCCTCTCCATAACGCGACGTCCACCTCAGTGACTTTTACTCTGACGCACTTTTATTAAGCCAGAATCAATTGCTTTCCAGCATATGAATAATCTGGTTCGCGACGACTTTCGCACTCTGATCGTCTGTGCGGATAGTCACATCGGCGATCTCTTCATACAGCGGGTTACGCTCGTCAGCCAGCGCTTCCAGCACTTCACGAGGCGGCGCATCGACTTGTAGCAAAGGACGCTTTTTATCGCGCTGCGTACGGGCCAACTGCTTCTCGATTGTCGTTTCCAGGTAGACCACCACGCCGCGGGCGGAGAGACGGTTACGCGTTTCACGGGATTTTACAGAGCCGCCGCCAGTCGCCAGCACAATCCCCTGTTTTTCCGTCAACTCATTGATAATTTTTTCTTCACGGTCGCGGAAGCCTTCTTCGCCTTCAACATCGAAGACCCAGCCCACATCAGCGCCAGTGCGTTTCTCAATTTCTTGATCGGAATCGTAAAATTCCATGTTGAGCTGTTGGGCTAACTGACGCCCAATAGTGCTTTTGCCGGCACCCATAGGCCCAACCAGAAAGATATTGCGTTTCTCTGCCATTTTTTCGGTACTACTAAGACTATTCGTTAATGATAAACCCGCTTCGCAGACACCCAGCGCCGCAGGGCATGAACTGAAACCTCATATGCAATAGAGCGAGAGTCAGACTAAAAATTATCTCAATACTCCGGCTGGTTTGGCAACTGAATAAAATCGCCGGACAATAAAGGGAGGATTGATGTCGTACCCGACTCTCAAATCGGTACCCCTTGTATGCTAAATCCGTCCTCACGTCAAACACCTGAAACGTGTTTAGCATGAAAAACCTGCTTAACGTACCGCCAGAATCCGTGGCGTAATAAAGACAACCAGTTCACGGCGTTCATTATCTTTCCCGTCGCGACGAAACAGACGCCCCAGCACCGGGATATCGCCAAGCAGCGGGACGCTGTCGCGGGCGGTTTTGTTTTTCTGCGAAAAGATGCCGCCCAACGCTAACGTCTCGCCGCTGCGAACTTCCACCAGGGTTTCTATCTCCTGTTTATCGATGGCCAGCGCCTCGCCATTATCCTGCTTCAGCACCTGACCCGGCGTATTTTCGCTGATCCTCAGCTTCAGCCGCACTCTCCCCTGCTGCAGCACCGTCGGCGTCACCTCCATGCCCAGCACGGCCTCTTTAAACTCCACCGACGTGGCGCCGCTTTCACCGCTGGAAACCTGATAGGGGATCTCGCTCCCCTGCTTGATGCTGGCGGGCTGCATATGCGAGGCCAGCAAACGAGGGCTGGCGATAATATCGACCTGCTGCTTGCGCTCCAGCGCGGAAAGTTCCAGTTCGAGTAAGCGACCGTTAATCTTGCCGATGTTAAACCCCGCACGGGTGCTGGCATCGTTCACCGACATATCGCTGCTCAGGGTGGTGATTTGTCCTGATCCCGGCGAGCCTCCGGCCTCCGCCAGCCGCCACTTCACCCCCAGCTCGCGAAGGCTGGTTTCGCTCATCGACACGATATGAGCGGCCAGCTCCACCTGTCCGACGGGCAAATCCATCTCCTGCGCCCAGGCTTTCAACGCCGGCAGATGCCGGGCATCATCGCGGATCAGCAGACGGTTGGTCCGTTTGTCCGCCATCAGGTGCCCCCTGGCGCTAAGCAACTTACCGCCCGTTTTAGCCAGCTCCTCGGCATCGGCATAGTGCAGGGTCACGTTCTCGGCCTGCAGGGGCAGGTTCTGCAGGCGTTTCTCCTGTTCCGCTTCACGCTGCGCCTGATTCGCCTTTTGCCAGGCCTGGGTATGCGCGTAGATGACCGTTCCCTGCTGTTGCAAAGAGAGGCCTGCGCTATCCGCCACCGCCCGCAACGCCTGGGTCCAGGGAACCGTTTGCAGATGCAGGGAGAGCGTACCGCTAACGTCCGGCGCCACAACAAGGTTCTTGTGGTTCATTTCGGCCAGCGCTTGCAGCACATGAGCCACCGGCGCGTCATCGACCACCAGCGAAATTGTCTTTTCATTTCGGGCGGCGCCCGCCGCCAGCGGCAGCAGCAGAAGCAGCAGGCTTATCCATCGCATCATATTGTTTCCCTTCACGTTGCCAGCGCCACGCTGGCGGTTCACACCCCGCAGGTGTGGCGATCTCCAGCTCGCCGGTCGTCAGCCGGCTCACCCGCCAGCCCGTGGGCAATTGATCATCCATGCGCACCCGCCGCCATTTGCCGCTCCCGTCCTGCAGAAACCCCGTCCAGCCTGCGCCATCCCCGGCCGCGCCGCCATAGCGCCATTGTGATAGTTGCGCCGTGCGGCAGGGATCCTCTACCGGCTGAAAAGGATCGCGCTCGGCCGCCAGCAGCGACAGCGGCAGCCACAGTAAAGCCCAGCGTTTACGTCCCATCTTCCGCCTCCAGTTGCAAACGCAGGCGGAGCACCTGCGCCTCACGCTCCAGCGAGAACGATCGCGGGTTCATCCCGCAGCGCGCCAGCCAGGAAAAAAGTGCGGGCAGCGTCTGCCAGGGCAGGGTCAGCTCCATCTCGCCCCCGCTTCCCTGAGGTCGCCAGGCGATAAGCTTCACCCCGGCAAGCGGAATGGCTATCGGCGAAAACGGCTGCTTGTCGATGCGCCCTCCGGGTGTTTCACCGGCAGGCATGCGCAATGCCATCACCCGGCGCCACTGCGTTTGCAGGACGGGGTCGCGGGACACTGCCGCCAGCGGCGGCCCGGCAGCGCACCAGAGCGTAACGCCGAAGCCCAGCCCCCCCATCGCGAGCAGGGTCAGCAGCACCGCCTGGCTGCGCCGGCTGCTAATCCACATCGGCACGCTCTTCTGCAAGGGTAAAACTGAACTGCCAGCGTCCCTCGGCGTCGCGCTGCGTTCCGCCCGCTTTTGCCGGCGCGAATCCCGCCACATTGGTCAGAATGCGCTCCAGTCCGGCCAGCGCCTGAAGGTTGAGGGCCAGGCCGTTCACGGTCAGAACCGCGCCCTGGTAATCCAGCCGCGTCAGCCACGCCTGCGCGGGCAGATCTGCCGCCAGCGCCAGCAGCCTGGGTTGCCAGGCGGCGATCGCCGCTCTACGCCGTTGCTGTTGACGATGACGCTGGTGCTGCTGCCACGCCTCGCGCATTGGAAGCTCGCGCTGTTTAAGCGAGGCGAGCAACTGCGCGTCGGCCGTCGCGTGGAGTGTCGCCAGGGCGAGATGCTGCAGACGGACCGTGCGACATACCTGCAGGATCATCAATCCCAGCAGCATAATGCCGGTAGCAATCAGCAGGATGAAGCGCAGGCGCTGGCGCCGCCGCAGGTCGCGCCAGGGGAGAAGATTAACGGCATGCGTCATGGTGTTCACTCCCCAGCGCCAGCCCAAGGGCGATAGCGTAGCGATCGCCATCGACCGGCAGAGGAGGCTGCCGGCGGTGAATGACCTGCCAGACATCTAAGTTGCTGGCCTCGTCGCCAGCGTCAGCGCACAGACGCAAAGGAACCTGAAGCTGCTCCGCCAGCTGGCTTAACGACTTCACCTCATCGCAGGTGACACAACCCCAGGCCTCCTGCGTCGCCCATAGCCAGTGATTTTCATCCCGCCACGCGAGGCCCTGCGACTGCGGGTTCAGCAAGGGGACAAACGCGCCGAGCGCGCTGGCATCCGGCACGATGGCCGCTACCCGCAGTCGTAGCCGTCCTGCCAGCGCCCGCAGGACATTGATGTCCAGCCGCTGCGCCGCCGTGACCTGCCAACCGTCATCCCGCGAGGTGGGAGCATAATCAATGCTTAAGGAGGCGGCGGGCATCGCCAGTTGCCGGGTCATCGCGCTGGCTATCCACGTCGCCTGTTCACGATCCCGCAGGGCGAACTGGGGATAAGGCAGGCGCTTTTGCAGCGTGCGAACGGCGGGGAAAGCGATACTGACCTGATGCTGCACCGGTAGCTCCCGCCGCCAGGCGCTAAGCTGTGCGCCAAGGGCGCTGACGTCCACCACCATCCCCTGCCGTACCAGGCCTGGCGGCAGCGGAATACGCCACCAGCGGCGCAGCGCCCAGTGTGAGCGTTCATGCAATAGCGCGACAATGGCGATGCTATCCTGCTGGATATGCATCCCGATCCGCCAGTTTCTGAAAGCCATGCTTACGATCTCCTTATCCGGCAAAACTGTCCGGCTATATCAATGCACCTGGCTTGCCTTTATACTACCGCGCGTTTGTTTATAAACTGCCCAAATAAAACTAAATGGGAAAACACCGGTGAAGTTCGTAAAGTATCTATTGATCCTTGCAGTCTGTTGCGTACTGCTGGGAGCAGGCTCGATTTTTGGCCTCTACAAATACATAGAGCCGCAACTCCCCGACGTCGCAACCCTGAAGGATGTGCGTTTGCAGATCCCGATGCAGGTCTATAGCGCCGACGGTGAGCTTATTGCGCAATATGGCGAAAAACGCCGTATCCCTGTGACGCTGCAGCAAATTCCCCCCGAGCTGGTGAAAGCGTTTATCGCCACTGAAGACAGCCGTTTCTATGAGCACCACGGCGTCGATCCGGTGGGTATTTTCCGCGCCGCCAGCGTGGCGATGTTTTCAGGCCACGCCTCCCAGGGCGCCAGCACCATCACCCAGCAGTTAGCACGTAACTTCTTCCTCAGCCCCGAGAAGACGTTGATGCGTAAGATTAAAGAGGCCTTTCTGGCTATCCGCATCGAGCAGTTGCTGAACAAAGATGAAATCCTTGAGCTGTATCTGAACAAGATCTACCTCGGCTACCGCGCCTATGGCGTCGGCGCCGCGGCGCAGGTCTATTTTGGCAAACCTATCGACCAGTTGACCCTGAGTGAGATGGCGGTGATTGCCGGTCTGCCGAAAGCGCCTTCTACCTTTAACCCGCTCTATTCCATGGATCGCGCGACCGCCCGTCGCAACGTGGTGCTGTCGCGTATGTTGAGCGAGGGGTACATAACCCAGGCGCAATATGATGAGGCGCGCAGCGAAGCGATCGACGCCAGCTATCACGCGCCGAAAATCGCTTTCTCCGCCCCTTACCTGAGCGAAATGGTGCGCCAGGAGATGGTGAATCGCTACGGCGAGCAGGCCTATGAAGATGGCTACCGGGTTTACACCACCATTACTCGCAAGAATCAGCAGGCAGCCCAGCAGGCGGTACGCAATAACGTGCTGGATTACGATATGCGTCACGGCTACCGCGGCCCGGCCAGCGTACTGTGGAAAGTCGGTGAAACGCCGTGGGAGACGAAGAAAATCATCGACTCGCTGAAGCGTCAGTCTGGCTACGGCCCGCTTTTCCCGGCGGTGGTCACTTCCGCGAATGCCCAGGAGGCCGTCGCGCTGTTGGCTAACGGCGACTCCGTTTCTCTGACGATGGACGGCGTGCGCTGGGCCCGGCGCTTTATCTCGGATACGCAGCAGGGGGCGACCCCGCGTAAAGTCAACGACGTCCTGCAGGCCGGGCAGCAGATCTGGGTTCGTAAAGTGGCTGACGGCTGGTGGCTGTCGCAGGTCCCGGACGTCAACTCAGCGCTGGTCTCCATTAACCCGCAGAACGGCGCGATTATTGCTCTCGTCGGCGGGTTTGACTTTAACCAGAGCAAGTTCAACCGCGCCACTCAGGCGCTGCGTCAGGTCGGCTCCAACATTAAGCCGTTCCTCTATACCGCCGCGATGGATAAAGGCTTAACGCTGGCCAGTATGCTCAACGATGTGCCGATCTCGCGCTGGGACGCAGGCGCAGGATCCGACTGGCGGCCGAAGAACTCGCCGCCGCAGTATGCCGGTCCGATTCGTTTACGCCAGGGGCTTGGACAGTCGAAAAACGTGGTGATGGTGCGCGCTATGCGCGCCATGGGCGTTGACTATGCCGCCGAGTATCTGCAGCGCTTTGGCTTCCCGGCGCAAAACATTGTCCACACAGAATCGCTGGCCCTGGGCTCCGCCTCCTTTACGCCCCTGCAGGTTGCCCGCGGATATTCGGTGATGGCCAACGGCGGCTTCCTGGTCAACCCGTTCTTTATCAGTAAGATTGAGAATGATCAGGGCGGCGTTCTCTTCGAAGAACGTCCGAAAATCGCCTGCCCGCAGTGTGATTTACCGGTCATTTACGGTGATACGCCAAAATCCAACGTGCTGGAAAATAAAGATGTGGAAGATGTCGCCACCTCGACGGAACCGCAGAACGGCAACGTGCCGCCACAGCCGCAGCTGGAGCAGGCCAACCAGTCGCTGGTTGCACAGAGCGGCGCCCAGGAATACGCGCCGCATGTGATTAACACGCCGCTGTCGTTCCTGATAAAAAGCGCACTGAACAGCAACATCTTTGGCGAACCGGGCTGGATGGGAACCGGCTGGCGTGCCGGACGCGATCTGCAGCGGCATGACATCGGCGGGAAAACCGGGACCACCAACAGCTCGAAGGATGCCTGGTTCTCAGGCTACGGCCCAGGTGTAGTGACTTCGGTATGGATCGGCTTTGACGATCATCGTCGCGATCTTGGCCGCACCACCGCCTCCGGGGCGATTAAAGATCAGATCTCCGGTTATGAGGGGGGTGCTAAAAGTGCCCAGCCGGCCTGGGACAGCTTTATGAAGAGCGTGCTGGAGGGGGTGCCGGAAGAGCCGTTAACCCCGCCGCCGGGGATCGTCACGGTGAATATCGACCGCAGCACTGGTCAGTTGGCTAACGGGGGCAACAGCCGCGCGGAATACTTCATTGAAGGAACCCAGCCCACGCAGCAGGCGGTCCATGAGGTGGGCACCACCCTGACTGACGGCGGTGGTGAAACCCACGAACTGTTCTGACAAAAAAAGCGCCTGCGGGCGCTTTTTTATTGCTGCTAACGGCGCGCTTTCTCTCAGAGTCGGCCCTGAGCCAGCAGCCACTCGCGCACCAAAAACAGCGCGCTGACGTTACGGGCTTCGTTAAAATCTTCTTCATCCAGCAGCGACATCAGCTGCGCCAGCGGCCAGCGCACCTGCGGCAGCGGCTCAGGTTCATCGCCCGGCAGTGACTCAGGATAGAGGTCTTCCGCCACCAGGATATTCATTTTGCTGGAGAAGTAAGAGGGGGCCATACTGAGCTTCTTCAGAAACGTCAGCTTATTGGCGCCAAAGCCAACCTCTTCTTTCAGCTCGCGATTCGCTGCTTCATCCACGGTTTCACCCGGGTCAATCAGCCCTTTGGAGAAACCCAGCTCGTAGGATTCCGTGCCGACGGCATACTCGCGAATCAAAATAATGTGATCATCAACAATCGGCACAATCATCACCGCTTCACGGGTGGATGGCCGCATACGTTCATAAACGCGACGCACACCGTTGCTGAATTCCAGATCGACGCTTTCGACATTAAAGAGGCGCGAACGGGCGACAGTTTCAACATTGAGAATGGTGGGTTTTTGTAATGATTTGCTCATTGTCATCGGTCTATGCTGTGATTAAGCAGTCATTGTGCGATACGCAACACGCTTTCGGCAATCCAAATCGCTACTTATTTACAGAGTTGTAACCTTTTACCGGCAAAGGGGAAAGTAATAAAGATAAAAAAGTCAATAGCTTGAATTCTGTTTGAGAATTTACCGATTTCTGCGCATTAACGTTTTTGGTAAGCTTATACGTTGCTGCATGACATATTCACTACCCTGTAACCAGGTGCGCCACTAACACTGCAGCTTGACGTTAGTCTTCACGTTCACCGACGATATCGTAAGAAAAAATAACTATGATGGGATGGGCATGGGCACCTTTCTGATTTTCCTTACAGCTCTGCTAATCTGCGTATTGCTCATCGGATGGTGGTACCGCGCTCACGCCAGACGCCGACGCCTTCCTCTACTGCACGCCTTTAGCGACGCCACTACGCGGCCGCTTCCTGCCGATGAGCGTCAGGCTATCGAAAAGTATCTTGCGGAGCTCAGTCGCACCCTGCAGGTCCCGGCGTCCGGCGCAACGACCGCACCCGTCGCTTTGGCGCTGAATGAACAGAGTGATACGGTCTACGCGGTGACGCGAGCCATCACTCGCTACGGGATCACTACCGACGCGCCGAATAAATGGCGCTACTTTCTCGATTCGGTGGAAGTCCATCTGCCGCCGTTCTGGGAACAGCATATCAACGACGAAAACAGCGTTGAGCTGATCCCCACCGACAGCCTGCCGCTGGTTATCACCCTTAACGGACATAGCCTGAGCGACTATCGTCAGGAGGCGCAAAGCTACGCCCTGGAACGCGCATCGGCCACCCAGGCCTCCATTCGCGGCGAAGAGAGCGAACAGGTAGAGCTACGGCAGATCCGTCGGGAAAGTCGGGAAGAACACGCCCTCAACCGGCCGGATGGGCTGCGCGAAGCGATCCTGATCGTCGCCTCCTTTCTGTTCTTTTATTTCAGCCTGATTGGGCCAGCCGTTTTTACCCCCTGGCTGGTGGCCGCGGGGGTACTGCTTCTCGCCGCTGGCGTGGGGGGGATCTATGCCCCGCCGCGCCGCGCCGCGTTGCGCGAAATTCACTGCCTGCGGGGCGTTCCCAAACGCTGGGGTCTGTTTGGCGAAAACGATCAGGAACATATCAATAACATTTCGCTGGGTATTATCGATCTCATCTATCCGCGCCACTGGCAGCCATGGATCGCCCAGGACCTGGGACAGCAGACCGATATTGATATCTATCTCAACCGTCACGTGGCCCGCCAGGGACGCTACCTGTCGCTCCATGATGAAGTGAAAAACTTCCCGCTACAGTACTGGCTGCGCAGCGCGATTATCGCCGCCGGCGCGCTGGTAGTGGTGATCATGCTGTGGGTCAGCGTACCGCTAAATATGCCGTTTAAGTTCACCCTGTCGTGGTTGAAGGGCGCCCAGACGATTGAAGCGACAACCGTCGACCAGCTGGCAAAAGCCCATGTGCGCATTGGCGATACGCTGCGCCTGACAGGCACCGGGATGTGTAATATCCGTACGCCGGGTAGCTGGTCGGCCAAAGAGGATTCGCCGTTCCTGCCTTTCGATTGTTCACAGATTGTATGGAACGACGCCCCTCCTCTGCCGCTGCCGGAGTCTGATATTGTCAGCAAAGCGACCGCCCTGATGCAGTCCGTCCAGCGCCAGCTGCACCCGGAAACCGACGATGACTCCCGCGTCAGCCCGGCGCTGCGCTCCGCGATTCAGAAATCAGGCATGGTGCTGCTGGATGATTTCGGCGATATCGTCCTGAAAACCAACGATCTCTGCTCGGCAAAGGATGACTGCCTGCGCCTGAAAAACGCGCTGGTCAATCTCGGGAATACCCGTAACTGGGAGGCGCTGACCAAGCGCGCCACCGCCGGAAAACTGGACGGCGTGAACGTGCTGCTGCGCCCGGTCAGCGCGGAGTCGCTGGAGAATCTGGTGACCACTTCCACCGCCCCCTTTGTAATGCGTGAAACTTCGCGAGCCGCGCAGGCGCTAAACAGCCCGGCGCCCGGCGGTTTCTTGATCGCCAGCGATGAAGGCAGCGTGCTGGTCAATCAGCCGTGGCCGGCGGTGAGCCTGTATGATTATCCGGCACATGAGCAGTGGAGCGAGCTGCGGCGACTGGCCGGTATGCTCATGCATACCCCTTTCCACGCCGAAGGGATCGTCACCAATCTGTTTACCGACGCCAACGGCACCCAGCATATCAATCTGCACCGCATCCCCGACCGCAGCGGACTGTGGCGCTATCTGGGCATTACGCTGCTGCTGTTGTCGATGCTGGGATGCATGGCTTACCACGGCATACAGGCGCTGCGTCGTTATCAACGCCATCGCCAGCGTATGGAAGAGATTCAGAAATATTACGAAAGCTGCCTGAACCCGGTACTGCTCCCCGCGTCTGACCCGCAAGATTAATTTTCCCGGCGACAGGGTATGATACCCTGTCGCCCATTTTCTGCTCGCTGGAGAGTCATCATGCATTTTGATATCGCCTGGCAGGAGGTTGATACCGTTCTGCTGGATATGGACGGCACGCTCCTGGACCTCGCTTTTGACAACTATTTCTGGCAAACGCTGGTGCCTGAAACCTGGGGAGCCGCCCGCGGCCTCAATCTGCAGGAGGCGAAAGACGCCATGCGCCAGGAGTATCACGCCGTGCAGCATACGCTAAACTGGTACTGTCTGGATTACTGGAGCGAGCGCCTGGGTTTGGATATTTGTGCGATGACCAGCGAACAGGGTCCGCGCGCCACGCTGCGCGAGGATACGGTGCCGTTCCTTGATGCGCTCAAGGCCTGCGGTAAGCGACGCATTCTGTTGACCAATGCCCATCCCCACAATCTGGCGGTGAAGCTCAAACACACCGGCCTGGATGCGCACCTTGATTTATTACTTTCCACCCACACATTTGGTTATCCGAAAGAGGATCAGCGCCTGTGGCGCGCCGTGGCGGAGGAGACTGGCCTTGAGGCCCATAAAACGCTGTTTGTCGACGACAGCGAGGCGATTCTGGATGCCGCGAGGGAATTTGGCATTCGTTACTGCCTGGGCATTACCAATCCCGACTCCGGGCTGGCGGAAAAGCAGTATCTGCGCCACCCAGGATTGAATGATTACCGGCGACTGATCCCTTCGCTTACCCCGAAGGAGAGGCGATGAAAGAGAAGCCCAGCGAAACCGTCAGACTGGACAAATGGCTTTGGGCCGCCCGCTTTTACAAGACCCGCGCGCTGGCGCGGGAGATGATTGAAGGCGGCAAGGTGCATTACAACGGACAACGCAGCAAACCCGGGAAAATTGTCGAGCTGGACGCCATGCTGACGCTGCGCCAGGGCAATGACGAGCGTACGGTACGGATTGTCGGTATTACCGAACAGCGCCGCCCGGCAAGTGAAGCCGTCGCCCTGTATGAAGAGACGGCGGAAAGTATCGAGAAGCGTGAAAAAGTGGCCCTGGCGCGCAAAATGAACGCCCTGACCATGCCGCACCCTGACAGACGTCCGGACAAGAAAGAGCGCCGCGACCTGATGAGATTTAAACACGGCGAGAGTGAGTAACTCGCGCCAGAAAGAGAGATGATTATGACTCAACACGATCAATTACATCGTTATCTGTTTGAAAACTATGCCGTACGCGGCGAGCTGGTGACGGTGTCGGAAACCCTGGAACAGATTCTGGCCAATCACACCTATCCACAGCCGGTGAAAACGGTGCTGGCGGAGCTGCTGGTCGCCACCAGCCTGCTGACCGCGACGCTGAAGTTTGCTGGTGATATTACCGTTCAGCTGCAGGGCGATGGCCCTTTACAGCTGGCGGTGATCAACGGCAATAACCAGCAGCAGTTGCGTGGCGTCGCGCGCGTGCAGGGCGATATTGCGGACGATGCGGATCTGAAAACGATGGTCGGCAACGGCTATCTGGTCATTACCATCTCCCCGAAAGAGGGTGAACGTTATCAGGGTGTGGTCGGTCTGGAAGGCGATACGCTGGCCGCCTGCCTGGAAGATTACTTCCAGCGTTCAGAGCAGCTGCCGACGCGCCTCATCATTCGCACCGGGGAACATGAAGGTCAGCCGATGGCCGGTGGGATGCTGCTGCAGGTGATGCCGGCGCAGGATACCCAGACGACCGACTTCGAGCACCTGGCGACGCTCACCGAGACCATCAAGGCGGAAGAGCTGTTCACCCTGCCGGCGAACGATGTGCTGTGGCGCCTGTACCATGAGGAAGAGGTCACGGTCTACGAGCCGCAGAGCGTCGAGTTCAAATGTACGTGTTCTCGTGAACGCTGCGCTGGCGCGCTGAAGACCCTGCCGGATGAAGAGATAGATAGCATCCTCGCCGATGAAGGCGAGATTGATATGCACTGCGACTACTGCGGTAACCACTATATCTTCAATGCCATGGATATTGCCGAGATCCGTAATAACGCCTCTCCGGCCGACCCACAGGTCCATTAATCCCCGCGTCTTCCACAGGTACAGGGTGGCGATGTTGTTCGTCGCCTTGTGCCTGACTTTTATTTATTCACGAGTTGAATCGATTTTCCCTGAAAGAGTTACGTAATTTTATTCCAGGAAAGCGATTACATTCACAATTCAGTAGTTTTTTTAATTACTTTTTAACCATTAATAAACATCTACCCCCAACATCCGCCCATTTCCTGAGATAATCCACTTCACTTCGTGACAGGAGTCACCGTTTTTTTCATCATTCTGAGGAATGTCGAGATACGTAAATCTATGAGCCTGGTCGCGGTCAATACCCGGTAAGAAACCCTACAATTTACAGCAGTACATCTTAGCTAAGGAGCAGTGACATGCGCGTTAATCATGGTTTAACCCCGCAGGATCTCAAGGCTTATGGTATCAATGACGTTCAGGATATCGTCCACAACCCCAGCTACGATATGTTGTTTCAGGAAGAGCTCGACCCCAGCCTGGAAGGTTACGAACGTGGCGTATTAACCAGTCTGGGTGCTATCGCCGTCGACACGGGCATTTTTACCGGCCGTTCTCCGAAAGATAAGTATCTCGTTCGCGACGACACCACCCGCGATACCGTCTGGTGGTCCGATAAAGGCAAAGGTAAAAACGACAACAAGCCGCTTTCACAGGAAACCTGGCAGCATCTGAAAGGGCTGGTGACCCAGCAGTTGTCCGGTAAACGGCTGTTTATCGTCGACGCCTTCTGCGGCGCCAACGCCGATACGCGTCTCAGCGTGCGCTTTATTACCGAAGTGGCCTGGCAGGCGCACTTCGTTAAAAACATGTTCATCCGCCCGAGCGATGAAGAGCTGGCGGACTTCGAGCCCGACTTCATCGTGATGAACGGCGCGAAGTGCACCAATCCGCAGTGGAAAGAGCAAGGTCTGAACTCAGAAAACTTCATCGCCTTCAACCTCACCGAGCGCATCCAGCTGATCGGCGGCACCTGGTATGGTGGCGAAATGAAGAAAGGGATGTTCTCGATCATGAACTACCTGCTGCCCCTGAAGGGCATCGCCTCTATGCATTGTTCTGCTAACGTCGGCGAGAAAGG
Organism: Klebsiella sp. w6; assembly: GCF_033100215.1. NCBI lineage: Bacteria > Pseudomonadati > Pseudomonadota > Gammaproteobacteria > Enterobacterales > Enterobacteriaceae > Klebsiella > Klebsiella sp. w6. The sequence goes on along the minus strand of NZ_CP136907.1, from coordinate 379,644 downwards.
CGATGTCGCCATTTTCTTCGGCCTCTCAGGCACCGGCAAAACCACCCTCTCCACCGATCCAAAACGCCGCCTGATTGGCGATGATGAACATGGCTGGGATGACGACGGCGTGTTTAACTTCGAAGGGGGCTGCTACGCCAAGACCATCAAGCTCTCTGAAGCGGCCGAGCCGGATATCTATCACGCCATTCGCCGCAATGCTCTGCTGGAAAACGTGGTGGTGCGCGCCGATGGCACGATCGATTTCGATGACGGTTCGAAGACTGAAAACACCCGCGTCTCCTACCCCATCGACCATATCGACAACATTGTTAAACCGGTTTCCAAAGCGGGTCACGCCACCAAAGTGATCTTCCTGACGGCCGATGCGTTCGGCGTCCTGCCGCCGGTCTCCCGCCTGACCGCCGATCAGACCCAGTACCATTTCCTGTCCGGGTTTACCGCCAAACTGGCCGGCACCGAACGCGGCGTGACCGAGCCCACGCCAACCTTCTCCGCCTGCTTTGGCGCCGCCTTCCTGTCGCTGCATCCGACACAGTACGCCGAAGTGCTGGTTAAACGTATGCAAGCGGCCGGCGCGCAGGCTTATCTGGTCAATACCGGCTGGAACGGCACCGGCAAGCGTATCTCGATTAAAGATACCCGCGCCATCATCGACGCCATCCTCAATGGCTCGCTGGACAACGCGGAGACCTTTACCCTGCCGATGTTTAACCTGCAGATCCCAACGGCGCTCCCGGGTGTGGATACCCAGATCCTCGATCCGCGCAGCACCTATGGTTCCCCGGAGCAGTGGCAGGAAAAAGCCGATCAGCTGGCGAAGCTGTTTATCGAGAACTTTGAGAAGTATACCGATACGCCAGCGGGCGCCACGCTGGTGGCGGCAGGGCCGCAGCGCTAACGGGCGCAGAGGTGAAAAAGCCGGGCTTGCCCGGCTTTTTGTTGTGCAACGTCCTGATCGGCCAACCTCGGCCGCACTCAGCTCTCTTTGGCGGATTTCATCGGCGCCAGCATCCGGTGCACCGGTAGCCAGGCGCGGATCAGTAATCCGCCGCGTTCGCTGGAGCCAATCTCCAGCCGGCCGTTGTGATTGTCGATAATACGCTGAACAATCGCCAGCCCCAGCCCGGTGCCGCTGGTACTGCGGGCGCTATCGCCGCGTACAAACGGCTGGAACAGATGTTCGCGCTGCTCAGGTTTGATCCCCGGCCCGTCATCTTCCACCTGGAACCAGGCCCGACTCGCTTCGCTGCCGCTGCTGACCTTGATCCAGCCATTGCCGTAGCGGGCCGCATTCACCACCATATTCGCCAGCGCACGCTTGATAGACAGGGGATGCATGCGTACCGGGATTTCACCGGCCTGCAGGGCAGTGGCGATCTCACGTTCATAGCCGCTCTCTGCGGCGATCACTTCCCCCAGCACCGCATTGAGGTCCGCCAGCTCCATCGGCATCTCCTGCCCGGTGCGCAGATAATCGATAAACTGCTCGATGATGGCGTTGCACTCTTCGATATCTTTGTTAATCGACTCCGCGAGATACCCGTCCTGCTCGCCCATCATCTCGGTGGCCAGACGAATGCGCGTCAGCGGAGTACGTAAATCGTGGCTGACCCCGGCCATCAGCAACGTACGGTCGTCAGCCAGCTGCTTCACGCCCGCGGCCATATGGTTAAAGGCGCGGGTCACCGAACGCACCTCAGAGGCGCCGTACTCTCGCAGCGGCGGCGGGATAATACCGCGCCCGACCTGCAGCGCCGCGTGTTCGAGATCTACCAGCGGACGGTTCTGAATACGGATAAACAGCCAGGCGCCGCCTATCGCCAACAGCATGATCGCCAGGGTATAGCGGAACAGCGGCGAGAAGTCGCCCTGATGGATCTCGGTCAGCGGTACCCGCACCCAGATATTGGGCGACAGCCAGGTCTTCAGCCACACCACGGGGGAGCTTTTATTGACCTCCACCCGCACCTCAGTGGGGCCGCCGAGCTGATGCGCCATCTGCTGGCTTAAGAATTCATAATGCTGCGCCCAGCGCAGCCCTGCGTCTTCCGCCGCTTCATTGGAATAGAGCGAAATCCCCAGCTCACGATAAATTTCACGACGAAACGCCGGGGGCACCACCAGCTGGGTGCCATCCTCCAGCTGCAGTTTGTCGGTCATCAGCATACGGACTTCGTAGGCCAATACTTTATTAAACTGCTGGAGACTCGGCAGGATCGCGAAATTCAGTACCACCAGATAGGTCGTCACCAGGCTGACGAACAGCAAGGTGACGATCAGAAGCAGCGTGCGAGCAAAGGAGCTGCGCGGCGAAAAGCGCACGCGTTTCATGCCTTAGAGCCGTCCGGGACGAAGACGTAGCCCAGACCCCAGACGGTCTGGATATAGCGCGGATGCGCCGGGTCCTCTTCCACCATGCGGCGCAGGCGGGAGATCTGAACGTCGATGGAGCGCTCCATCGCAGAATATTCGCGCCCGCGGGCGAGGTTCATCAGCTTATCGCGCGACAGCGGTTCGCGAGGATGACTCACCAGCGCCTTCAGGACCGCAAATTCGCCGCTGGTCAACGGCATCGGCTCGTCTTCACGGAACATCTCGCGGGTGCCCAGGTTCAGTTTGAATTTACCAAAGGCGATAACCGCCTCTTCCTGCGATGGCGCGCCCGGCAGTTCATTCGCCTGACGACGCAGCACCGCCCGAATACGGGCCAGCAGTTCACGCGGGTTAAACGGCTTCGGAATGTAGTCGTCAGCCCCGATTTCCAGGCCAACGATCCGGTCAACCTCTTCACCTTTCGCCGTCACCATAATGATCGGCATCGGGTTGCTCTGACTGCGCAGACGACGGCAAATCGAGAGACCATCTTCCCCAGGCAGCATCAGATCCAGCACCATCAGGTGGAAGGATTCACGGGTTAACAGACGATCCATCTGTTCGGCGTTCGCCACGCTACGAACCTGGAAGCCCTGCTCGGTCAGATAACGTTCGAGCAGCGCACGCAGGCGCATGTCGTCATCCACAACCAGAATCTTATAATTCTCTTGCATTGTTTGTACTCCCAAAGGTTCACTGCAATAGTCAGTGCGTATTCTCAAAAAAGCCCGGCGCGCTCACCAGCTAAATCTGGTATATATTCCAGGCTAAATTGTTACAAAGCATATTTAACAGCAGGTTAAGTATACATTTAATCATAAGACACAGTATTTATCCTGTCGGTATTATTACGCGCTACAAATTGTGCGCAACGACAGACTGTCAGAAGGTTGAACTCACGATGAAAACGCCGCTGATCACCCGCGAGGGATATGAAAAACTGAAGCAGGAAATGGACTACCTGTGGCGCCAGGAGCGCCCGGAAGTGACCAAAAAGGTCACCTGGGCCGCCAGCCTTGGCGACCGCAGCGAGAACGCGGACTACCAGTACAACAAAAAGCGCCTGCGGGAGATCGATCGCCGGGTCCGCTATCTGACCAAATGTCTGGAACAGTTAAAGATCGTCGATTATTCCCCGCAGCAGGAAGGCAAAGTCTTCTTCGGCGCCTGGGTAGAGATCGAAAACGACGAGGGTGACACCAAACGCTTTCGCATCGTCGGCTACGATGAGATTTTTGGCCGCAAAGACTACATCTCCATCGACTCGCCAATGGCGCGCGCCTTATTGAAAAAAGAGGTCGGCGATCTGGCTATCGTTAACACGCCGGCGGGCGAAGCCAGCTGGTATGTCAACGAGATCGAATACGTAAAATAGACAAGAACTTTCCGAGAGACACCGGGCGCGACTGGCATTTTCAGCCGTCAGTCCGTATAACTAGTCCCTGATTTTTGACCCTAAAGATGAATTAAAAGCCATGATGAATGATTCGCTCTGCCGCATTATTGCGGGTGAACTTCAGGCCAGAGCCGAACAGGTAGAAGCTGCCGTTCGCCTGCTTGATGAAGGGAACACCGTGCCGTTTATTGCACGTTATCGTAAAGAAGTCACCGGCGGTCTGGATGACACGCAGCTGCGTAATCTGGAAACCCGCCTTGGCTATCTGCGCGAACTGGAAGACCGTCGTCAGGCGATCCTCAAATCCATCGCTGAACAGGGCAAACTGACCGACGCGCTGGAAAAAGCCATCACCTCCACGCTGAGCAAAACCGAACTGGAAGACCTCTACCTGCCGTACAAGCCGAAGCGCCGTACCCGCGGGCAGATCGCCATCGAAGCCGGGCTGGAGCCGCTGGCTGACCTGCTGTGGAACGAACCGGCCCACGATCCGGAAGCGGAAGCCGCAAAATATATTAACGCTGACAACGGCATCGCCGACAGCAAAGCGGCCCTGGACGGCGCGCGCTATATTCTGATGGAGCGGTTTGCCGAAGACGCCGCGCTGCTGGCGAAGGTCCGTGACTATCTGTGGAAAAACGCCCACCTGGTCTCCACCGTCGTCAGCGGCAAAGAAGAGGAAGGCGCCAAATTCCGCGACTACTTCGATCACCATGAACCGATCGCCACCGTGCCGTCGCATCGCGCGCTGGCGATGTTCCGCGGTCGCAACGAAGGCGTGCTGCAGCTCTCTTTAAACGCCGATCCGCAGTTTGACGAGCCGCCGAAAGAGAGCCACGGCGAGCAAATTATTATCGACCACCTTGGCCTGCGCCTGAATAACGCCCCGGCGGACAGTTGGCGTAAAGGTGTCGTCAGCTGGACCTGGCGTATCAAAGTGCTGATGCACCTCGAAACCGAGCTGATGGGCACCGTGCGCGAGCGCGCGGAGGACGAAGCCATCAACGTCTTCGCCCGTAACCTGCACGACCTCCTGATGGCCGCGCCCGCCGGGCTGCGCGCCACCATGGGACTCGATCCGGGCCTGCGCACCGGGGTGAAAGTGGCCGTCGTCGACGCCACCGGTAAACTGGTCGCCACCGATACCATCTATCCCCATACCGGCCAGGCCGCCAAAGCGGCCGTCGTCGTCGCCGCGCTGTGTGAAAAGTACAATGTTGAGCTGGTGGCCATCGGCAATGGTACCGCCTCGCGTGAAACCGAGCGTTTCTTCCTCGACGTGCAGAAGCAGTTCCCGAAAGTCACCGCCCAGAAGGTGATCGTCAGCGAAGCCGGGGCTTCCGTTTACTCCGCCTCCGAGCTGGCGGCCCAGGAGTTCCCGGACCTCGACGTGTCGCTGCGCGGCGCGGTCTCCATCGCCCGCCGTCTGCAGGATCCCCTGGCCGAGCTGGTGAAAATCGACCCGAAATCGATTGGCGTCGGCCAGTATCAGCACGATGTCAGCCAGACCCAACTGGCGCGTAAGCTGGACGCAGTGGTGGAAGACTGCGTGAACGCCGTCGGCGTTGACCTGAATACCGCCTCCGTTCCGCTGCTGACCCGCGTCGCCGGCCTGACCCGCATGATGGCGCAGAACATCGTTGCCTGGCGCGACGAGAACGGCCAGTTCCAGAATCGCCAGCAGTTGCTGAAGGTCAGCCGTCTGGGGCCGAAAGCCTTTGAACAGTGCGCCGGCTTCCTGCGTATCAACCATGGCGACAACCCGCTGGATGCCTCCACCGTGCACCCGGAAGCCTATCCGGTGGTCGAGCGCATTCTGGCCGCCACCCAACAGGCGCTGAAAGATCTGATGGGCAACAGCAGCGAACTGCGTCATCTGAAGGCCGTGGATTTCACCGATGAGAAGTTCGGCGTTCCGACCGTCACCGACATTATCAAAGAGCTGGAAAAACCGGGCCGCGATCCGCGTCCGGAGTTTAAGACGGCGAAGTTCGCCGACGGCGTAGAGACCATGAGCGATCTACTGCCGGGGATGATCCTGGAAGGCGCCGTCACCAACGTCACCAATTTCGGCGCGTTTGTCGATATCGGCGTCCATCAGGATGGACTGGTACACATTTCGTCGCTTTCTGACCGGTTTGTTGAAGATCCGCACACCGTGGTGAAAGCGGGCGACATCGTGAAGGTCAAAGTCATGGAAGTCGATCTGCCGCGTAAACGTATCGCCCTGACCATGCGTCTCGACGAGCAGCCAGGCGACAGCAACGCCCGCCGCGGCGGCGGTCAGGATCGCCCCCAGGGTAACCGCCCGGCCGCGAAGGCCGCCAAACCCCGCGGTCGCGAGGCACAGCCTGCCGGTAACAGCGCAATGATGGATGCCCTCGCTGCGGCGATGGGTAAAAAACGCTAATCTCTCCCTGCCCCTTTTCAGGGGCAGTTTTCATTTTTCATCCCCTGGCGATACGGCCGCCATTACGCGCAAAACGGGTTCAGTCATTTCTGATAACCTGCATTAATTCCGTTAAGGAAAGGTCGCGAAATTATTATTTTCATTTCGTTAACTTAAGAAACCTTAATTAAACATTAGATCGCCGAAATAATATTTTGCGCCTATTTGATCACCGACTGGATTTTGCGGCATATCAATAAAAAGGTGATTTTCGCTATAAAAATAGCGCGAAGCGCATCATATGTATTGATGATAAAAACCATTCTCATTATCATCACTTTCAGAACGTTTTTTCCTTTTTCGTTGGCTACGGTCCCCGGCGCAGCTGCCTCCAGGCGTCCGGAAAATTCTTCTTCGGTTAGCGATAGACAAGTAGGCCCTATGCAATTCACACCTGATAGTGCGTGGAAAATTACCGGATTCTCCCGCGATATTAGCCCAGCATACCGTCAGAAATTACTCTCCCTCGGCATGCTGCCCGGTTCCTCTTTTCATGTGGTTCGCGTAGCGCCGCTTGGCGATCCTGTTCATATTGAAACCCGACGCGTCAGTCTGGTATTACGCAAAAAAGATCTCGCCTTAATCGAACTGGAAGCGGTTGCACAATAACGGCTGGCCCGGCACAAGAGTCTGAAATATGAAAAAATTAACCGTTGGTTTAATTGGTAATCCTAATTCTGGCAAGACCACCTTATTTAATCAGCTGACTGGCGCCCGCCAGCGCGTAGGCAACTGGGCCGGGGTCACCGTTGAGCGTAAAGAGGGCGTTTTCGCCACCACTGACCATCAGGTCACGCTGGTCGACCTGCCGGGAACCTACTCCCTGACCACCATCTCTTCGCAGACCTCGCTGGACGAGCAGATTGCCTGCCACTACATCCTGAGCGGCGATGCCGACATGCTGATTAACGTGGTTGATGCCTCCAACCTTGAGCGAAACCTCTATCTGACGCTGCAGCTGCTCGAGCTGGGGATCCCCTGCGTCGTCGCGCTGAACATGCTGGATATCGCCGAAAAGCAGCAGGTGCGTATCGATATCGACGCCCTCGCCGCCCGTCTCGGCTGCCCGGTCATTCCGCTGGTCTCAACCCGCGGACGCGGAATCGAAGCGCTGAAGATTGCCCTCGACCGTCATCAGGCGAACAGCGATATTGAGCTGGTTCACTATCCGCAGCCGCTGCTGCGCGAAGCTGACCTGCTGGCGCAGCAGATGTCAGCGCAGATCCCGACCCGGCAGCGGCGCTGGCTGGGTCTGCAGATGCTGGAGGGCGATATCTACAGCCGGGCCTATGCCGGCGACGCCGCCGATAAACTGGATATTGCTCTGGCGAATCTCAGCGACGAGATCGACGACCCGGCGTTGCATATCGCAGACGCACGCTATCAGACCATCGCCGCCATTTGCGACGCCGTCAGCAACACCCTGACCGCCGAGCCGAGCCGCTTCACCGCGGCGATGGACAAAGTGATCCTCAACCGCTTCCTCGGGTTGCCGATTTTTCTCTTTGTCATGTACCTGATGTTCCTGCTGGCGATAAACATCGGCGGCGCGCTGCAGCCGATTTTTGATGCCGGTTCGGTCGCGGTCTTTATTCACGGTATTCAATGGCTGGGCTACACCCTGCACTTCCCGGACTGGCTGACCGTGTTCCTCGCCCAGGGGATCGGCGGCGGTATCAACACCGTACTGCCGCTGGTGCCGCAGATCGGCATGATGTATCTGTTCCTCTCCTTCCTCGAGGACTCCGGCTACATGGCGCGCGCCGCCTTTGTCATGGACCGCCTGATGCAAGCCCTCGGCCTGCCGGGGAAATCCTTTGTCCCGTTGATTGTCGGTTTCGGCTGCAACGTGCCGTCGGTGATGGGCGCCCGCACCCTTGACGCACCGCGCGAGCGTCTGATGACCATTATGATGGCGCCGTTTATGTCCTGCGGCGCGCGGCTGGCGATCTTCGCCGTCTTCGCGGCCGCGTTCTTTGGTCAGAACGGTGCGCTGGCGGTCTTCTCGCTCTACGTGCTGGGCATTGTGATGGCCATTCTCACCGGCCTGATGCTGAAGCACACCATTATGCGTGGCGAAGCCTCGCCGTTCGTGATGGAGCTGCCGGTGTACCACGTCCCGCACATCAAGAGCCTGATTATCCAGACCTGGCAGCGCCTGAAAGGCTTTGTGCTGCGCGCCGGGAAGGTGATCGTCATTGTCAGCATCTTCCTCAGCGCGCTGAACAGCTTCTCGCTGAGCGGTAAGGTCGTCGACAACATCAACGACTCCGCGCTGGCCTCGGTGAGCCGGGTCATTACGCCGGTGTTTAAACCGATCGGCGTGCATGAAGATAACTGGCAGGCCACCGTCGGCCTGTTTACCGGCGCGATGGCGAAGGAGGTGGTGGTCGGTACGCTGAACACCCTCTATACCGCCGAAGATATCCAGAATGAGGAATTCAATCCGCAGACCTTCAGCCTCGGCGAAGAACTGCTCGCCGCCGTCGACGAAACATGGCAGGGACTGAAAGACACCTTCAGCCTCAGCGTCCTGGCCAACCCCATCGAAGCCAGCAAAGGCGATGGCGAGATGGCCACCGGCGCCATGGGCGTGATGGGCAGTAAATTTGGCAGCGCGGCGGCGGCATACAGCTACCTGATCTTCGTTCTGCTCTATATCCCCTGCATCTCGGTGATGGGCGCCATCGCCCGCGAATCGAGCCGCGGCTGGATGACCTTCTCCATCCTGTGGGGGCTGAATATCGCCTATTCGCTCTCGACGCTCTATTACCAGACCGTCAGCTTTAGCGACCATCCGCGCTACAGCCTGGTGTGTATCCTGGCAGTGGTGTTGTTCAACGTGGTGCTCTTCGGCCTGCTGCGCCGGGCGCGCAGCCGGGTGGACGTCTCGCTGCTGGCCACCCGAAAAACGCCGGCCTCCTGCTGTTCCAGCCCGGCTGGCGATTGCCACTAAGGAGGGTCTGTGGCGTCGTTAATGGAAGTCCGCGATATGCTGGCCCTGCAGGGCCGCATGGAGGCGAAACAGCTCAGCGCCCGCCTGCGGACGCCTCAGCCGCTGATTGACGCGATGCTGGAACGGATGGAAGCCATGGGTAAGGTGGTACGGATCAGCGAAACGAGCGAGGGCTGTCTCTCAGGCAGCTGTAAAAGCTGTCCTGAAGGGAAAGCGGCGTGCCAGCAGGAGTGGTGGGCGCTGCGATGAAAGGAGTCAGGCCTGGTCGTGCAACGGGTAAAACGAGTAAGAAAGCAGTGAAAAACGGGCCAACAGGCCCGTTTTTTATGACTGGATTATTTATAAACGTCAGCGTTAGCGTGTACGGTTTTTTCGTTTTTCTGCCCGGCAATCACCACAAAGTATTTCCCACCCAGCTCATCGGCTTTTTTAGACAGATCGCGTCGGGCGTCCATCGGTGACGTCGTCCTGGAGGTCGTGATGCTGCCGACCTTGGTCAAATTCATCTTCGCCACGTCTTCTTTTTGGATCTCTTTCGCGGCAAATGCGCCAAAAGACAGGGTGCCAATCACCAGAGATGCAACCATTCCTGTAACAAGTTTCATAGCCTCTACTCTCCATAAGGTTGTTATTGTAGGTCACGGTGGCGGAATGAAATAATCAACCACCGTAACAACCTAAGTATTGCTAGGAATGGCCCATTTACCATGGCGTGGCAAAAAAAATTACCCCAGCTGCGTTTTCAACGCCAGCAGCGGCTCGCAGAAGGCCGCGGGATGGGAAACAAACGGCGCATGCGCCGCCTTATCGAAGAGGATTGACTCGCTTTCCGGCCACAGCTCATCCAGCAGCGGGACAATCTTGCGCGGCACCAGTCCGTCCAGCCGGCCATACAGCCGCAGAAACGGTATCGGCAACCCAACCAGCGCCTGGCGCAGATCGACGGTTCTGAGGATCTCCAGTCCGCCGTTCAGCGCCTCGGCAGAAGGCATCGGCAGCGAGAGCACCGCCTGCTTTAACGCCCGCGCATCCTGACGCGCGCTCTCTGTGCCCATGGTTTGCAGGGCGAGGAATCGCTCGACGGTGCGCTGGAAATCGTCGCTCAGCTGCTGCTGAAACCCGGCCAGCACCTCGGGCTTGATGCCGGGCCAGTCGTCACAAGCCGCGAAACAGGGGGAAGAGGCAACCGTCACCAGCGCCTGCACGCGTTCCGGGTGCATCATCGCCACCTGGCTTGCCACCAGCCCGCCCAGGCTCCAGCCCAGCCACACCGCCTGAGGAGGAGCCTGCTCCAGCACCCGCTGCGCCATCGCCTCGAGCGACATCGCCCCATATCCGCCGCTGCGGCCATAGCCCGGCAGGTCCACCAGGTGGAGGGTAAAATGCGAAGCCAGCTGCGGCGTGATGCAATCCCATACCTGAGCGTTCAGCCCCCAGCCGTGCAGCAGCACAAGATGACAATCACCTTCGCCGATTGTTTGCCACCAGATGTCGTTCATCCGTTACCGTTCTCTTTTTTACTGGACAGAAGGCCAAATATGCTAACAGCACACAGCTTATGCTGGCTATGCCAAATGCCGCTGGCGGTCGCCTGCTGGGGGATCTGCTCCCGCTGCAGCCGCGCCCTGCTCGCCTGCCCCCCGCTCTGCCCGCAGTGTGGCCTGCCGGCGGCGACATCCCATCACCCCTGCGGCCGCTGCCTGCAAAAACCACCTCCCTGGCATTGGCTGGTGGCAGTCAATGACTATCGCCCGCCGCTGAGCGGTCTGGTCCAGCAGTTGAAGTTTCACCATCGTCCGGAGCTGGGGCCCGCCCTCGCGCGCCTGCTGCTGCTGCGTCTTCTGCAGTGTGACGATTTGCCGCCGGTGGACGGTATGATCGGCGTACCGCTGTGGCATCGCCGCCGCTGGCGCCGGGGTTATAATCAGTGTGACGAACTGTGCCGACCGTTAGCCCGCTGGCGAGGTTGCGTCTGGCATCGGGAAGGCCTGACGCGCCAGCGAGCCGGCGCCGTCCAACATTCGCTCAATGCCCGCCAGCGCAGGCAGAACCTGAAAAATGCCTTTCAGCTTGAATTTGCCGTGGAGGGACTCCATATCGCTATCGTGGATGATGTCGTCACGACCGGCAGCACCGTCGCCGAGATATCCCGCCTGCTTTTGCGAAACGGCGCCGCGACGGTTCAGGTATGGTGTTTGTGCCGTACCTTGTAGACCCCCGCTGATGGGCGTATTATAACCCAGTAAAATAGTCAACTATTAGGCCAACGCTATGATCCGTATTTCCGATGCTGCACAAGCGCACTTTGCCAAACTGCTGGCAAATCAGGAAGAAGGGACGCAAATTCGCGTATTTGTGATTAATCCCGGCACCCCAAACGCTGAGTGCGGCGTATCTTACTGCCCACCGGATGCGGTGGAAGACACCGACACGGCGCTGAAATTTGAACAGCTGACCGCCTATGTCGATGAGCTCAGCGCGCCCTATCTGGAAGACGCTGAAATTGATTTCGTCACCGACCAGCTTGGCTCGCAGCTGACGCTGAAAGCGCCGAACGCCAAGATGCGCAAAGTCTCTGACGATGCCCCGCTGATGGAGCGCGTCGAGTACCTGCTGCAGTCGCAGATTAACCCGCAGCTGGCGGGCCACGGCGGCCGCGTGTCGCTGATGGAGATCACCGACGACGGTCTGGCTATTCTGCAGTTCGGCGGCGGATGCAACGGCTGTTCGATGGTTGACGTGACTCTGAAAGAAGGCATTGAAAAGCAGCTGCTGAACGAGTTTCCGGAGCTGAAAGGGGTTCGCGATCTGACCGAGCATCAGCGCGGCGAGCACTCCTACTACTAAGCCTTCCTCCGGCGGCACCCTGCCGCCGGTCCTCCCTGGCCCTTTCTGTGTTACCGCGCAACATCTCCCGCTAAATGACCGGCAAAAACCGGGGAAAGAGTATGACTTAAGTCTCATATTTAACATTTTCCCCCGTCAGGTGATTCTCAACCCTCACATGTTACCCGTATCATCCCCTTCAGGCACCACCGGCAAAAAAATAGCCAGCTATCCTTTCTCTGGGTAAGGATAATGCAAGTATTTACGGTGCCAGACTATTTTGCTCCCACATGGGGCAGATGTCTTACAGGTTGAATCTTTGACGTTACCCATAACAAATTAAGGCCAGGTAAATCATGCCATTAATCATCGTTGCTATCGGGGTTGCCCTGTTATTGCTGTTAATGATCCGTTTCAAAATGAACGGCTTCATTGCGCTGGTTCTGGTGGCGCTCGCCGTCGGATTAATGCAGGGTATGCCGCTGGATAAAGTGATCGTCTCTATCAAGAACGGCGTTGGCGGCACCCTTGGCAGCCTCGCGCTGATCATGGGCTTCGGCGCTATGCTCGGTAAACTGCTGGCAGACTGCGGCGGCGCCCAGCGTATCGCCACTACCCTTATCAATAAGTTCGGTAAGAAGCATATTCAGTGGGCGGTTGTGCTGACCGGCTTCACCGTCGGCTTCGCGCTGTTCTATGAAGTGGGCTTCGTGCTGATGCTGCCGCTGGTATTTACCATCGCCGCCTCGGCCCGCATCCCGCTGCTGTACGTCGGTGTCCCGATGGCTGCTGCACTCTCCGTCACCCACGGCTTCCTGCCGCCGCACCCGGGTCCGACCGCGATTGCCACCATCTTCCATGCCGATATGGGCAAAACGCTGCTCTACGGCACCATTCTGGCTATCCCGACGGTTATCCTGGCAGGGCCGGTGTTTGCGCGCTTCCTGAAAGGCATTGATAAGCCGATCCCGGAAGGCCTGCATAACCCGAAAGTATTCACTGAAGAAGAGATGCCTGGCTTTGGCGTCAGCGTCTGGACCTCGCTGGTACCGGTGATCCTGATGGCGATGCGCGCCGTGGCCGAGATGATCCTGCCGAAGGGCCACGCCTTCCTGCCGATTGCTGAGTTCTTCGGCGACCCGGTGATGGCCACCCTGATTGCGGTACTGATCGCCCTGTTCACCTTCGGTTTGAACCGCGGCCGCTCCATGGAGCAGATCAACGATACCCTGACTTCTTCTATTAAAATCATCGCGATGATGCTGTTGATCATCGGCGGCGGCGGCGCCTTCAAACAGGTGCTGGTGGATAGCGGCATGGATAAATACATCGCCTCTATCATGCACGAATCGAACATGTCTCCGCTGTTTATGGCGTGGTCAATCGCCGCAGTGCTGCGTATCGCGCTGGGTTCGGCGACCGTTGCCGCCATCACCGCAGGCGGGATTGCCGCGCCGCTGATCGCCACCACCGGCGTCAGCCCGGAACTGATGGTTATCGCCGTTGGCTCCGGCAGCGTTATCTTCTCTCACGTCAACGATCCGGGTTTCTGGCTGTTCAAAGAGTACTTTAACCTGACCATCGGCGAGACCATCAGGTCCTGGTCGGTGCTGGAAACCATTATCTCAGTATGCGGCCTGGTAGGCTGTCTGCTGCTGGGGATGGTGGTGTAAGGAGACTCCCGCACAGAAAAAGGCCGGTCCGCATAATGCGGACCGGCCTTTTTTATCGGACATGCTCATCGCCGCGCAGCAAACGACGCGGCGGGAAGTCATCTGGCGGCGGCTTTCTTGCTCGCCGCCTTGCGCCGTTTATCCAGATCCTTAATCAGCTTATTGACCTGTTCATCGGCAAACATCTGCTCCAGGGTGACGGACAGCTTCCGGCGCCAGTTCGGGTACTCAGTGCTGGTGCCCGGAATGTTAACCGGCGACGCCATCTCCAGCCAGTCTTCCGGCTGCAGGCCCAGTAGCGCACTGTTACTGTCGGCAATGTAACGCTGCATCCCCCGGTTGAGGATCCCGGTCATGCTCATCAGAGAGGCCTTATGCCCGGCACGTTTGGGCAGACAGCCGTACTTATGCAACGCATCCAGCAGCCCTTGCTTCGCCAGCTCGCGGTCCTGGTACAGCCCGCGCAGCACCACCTCATCAGGATAGAGCCCCAGCGCTTTACCTAGCGTCAGATCGCCGCTTTCCCAGTAGCCGCGGAGGGTGGGCAGGTCGTGCGTCGTCGCCACAGCCATTGATTGCTCCGGGTACAGCGCCGGCGCGCGGAACGTTTTCTCTGCATCACTCTCAAAATAGAGCACCTTATAAGAATAGACGCCGCTGTTGCGTAACTTGCTGACAATCTCCACCGGTACCGTGCCCAGGTCTTCGCCGATCACCATGCAGCGATGACGCTGGCTTTCCAGCGCCAGAAGCGACAGCAGATCGTCGACGGGATACTGAACGTAAGCGCCATGGTCGGCGGTTTCACCATAGGGGATCCACCACAAACGCAGCACCGACATCACGTGATCGATGCGCAGCGCGCCGCAGTTCTGCATATTGGCGCGCAGCAGGTCGATAAACGGCTCATAGGCGCGAGCGGCAATAATATGCGGATCCATCGGCGGCAGGCCCCAGTTCTGGCCCAGCGGGCCCAGAATATCCGGCGGCGCGCCCACGGACGCTTTCAGGCAGTACAGCTCACGGTCGCACCAGGTCTCCGACCCGCCTTCGGCGACGCCCACCGCCAGATCGCGGTAGAGGCCAATCGGCATCCCGTCGCGCTGGCTGGTTTCCCAGCAGGCGGCAAACTGGCTCCAGGCCAGCCACTGCAGCCAGAGATAGAAACTGACGTCGTCCTCATGCTCAATGCAGAAGGCTTTCACCTCCGGGCTGTCGATATCCTGAAAGGCCTTCGGCCAGGCCGGCCAGCCCCAGCGCAGCGGGTCCTGTTGTACCTGCCAGGCGTGAAGCGCATCGAAAGCGGCCTGCCAGTAGAGGCTTTCCCCTTCGCGCAGAACAAACTCGCGGAACGCCGTCATCTGCTCGTCTTCACGACGAGAGAATCGTTTCCACGCCATACGCAGCGCGGTCATTTTCAGCGTGGTGACCGCGGTATAGTCGACATCATCCGTTTGCCGCGCCGCCTGCAAGGCCTGCTGGGTCGCTGCGGACAGCCACCACGCCTGCGCCTCTTCGCTACGCTGGAAATCTTCAACCGCATTAACGTCGATGTAGATGACGTTCAGCCAGCGACGTGAAGACGGGCTATACGGACTGGCGCTCTCCGGGTTCGCCGGATAGAGAGCATGTATCGGGTTAAGGCCAATAAACGACCCGCCGCGGCGGGCGATTTCCGGCAACATGGCCCGCAGATCGCCAAAATCGCCGATCCCCCAGTTTTTCTCCGAGCGCAAGGTATAAAGCTGCACGCAGGTGCCCCACAGCTTTTTCCCCTCTTTCAGCGGCTGCGGTTCGTAGCAGCGCGCCGGCGCGACGATGGTCCGGCAGTGCCAACGCTCTCCCTCCTGGGTGAGCGTCAGGGAGTGGTACCCCTCCGGCAGTTTAGCCGGCAGCGGCAGCGTCTCGCCGCCGCGGGTTTTCCCTTGATACTGCTTACCGTCCTCAGTGGTCAGGATCCACTGATACTCACCGCGTCCTGCCACCGGCAGCGACATTTTTTTGCCGTGAGTGAAAATTTTCACGTTCGGCAGCGGGTTAACCGCCACTTTCGTGGCGGCGGTAGAGCGATGCATCGCATCCAGCAGGCGCTGTTTGGTGACAGCCGCGATAGACTGCGGCTTGCCGTGCGCATTGATATAACTGGGGCTGATGCCCGCCGCCAGCGCGGCATTATCGAGGCGTTTACTCTCCATAGGCCTTCCTTTAGCGTTTCGCCTGCCAGATACGTTGCTGATAATCGCGGATCGAGCGGTCGGAGCTGAACATGCCGCAGCGCGCGGTGTTGAGGATAGCCGCGCGGGTCCAGGCCTCCTCGTCGCGATACAGCTCATCTACCCGTTTTTGCGCCGCTACGTAGGCTTCGAAATCGGCCAGCACCAGGTACGGATCGCCGCCCTGCAGCAGGCTGTGCAGCATCTGATCGAAGGCATGCTTGTCGCCGTTGCTATAGGTGCCGTTCTCCAGCTCCTTAAGTACCGCATCGAGCAGCTTGTCTTTTTTACGCCATTTCAGCGGATCGTAGCCTTTCGCTTTCAGGGCTTTCACCTCTTCAACCGTGTGGCCGAAGATAAAGATGTTTTCCTCGCCCACCTGCTCAGCGATTTCCACGTTAGCGCCATCCAGCGTCCCGACGGTCAGCGCGCCATTCAGCGCCAGCTTCATGTTGCCGGTGCCAGAGGCTTCTTTACCCGCGGTGGAGATCTGCTCGGAGATATCCGCCGCCGGGATCAGTTTTTCCGCTGCCGATACACAATAGTCCGGCAGGAAGACCACCTTCAGCTTATCGCCGACTTTCGGGTCATTGTTGATCGCTTCCGCTACCTTATTGATGGCAAAAATAATGTTTTTCGCCAGATAGTAGCCCGGCGCCGCTTTCGCGCCGAACAGGAAGACGCGCGGCACGCGGTCCGCCTGCGGGTTTTCGCGGATCTCTTTGTACAGCGCAAGAATATGCAGCAGGTTAAGGTGCTGACGCTTGTACTCGTGCAGGCGTTTGATCTGAATATCGAAAATCGCCTGCGGGTTGATCTCAATCCCGGTACGCTGCTTCACAAACTCGGCCAGATGAACTTTGTTGGCCTGCTTGATATCGCGATAGGTCTGACGGAATGCCGCATCGTCAGCGTATTTTTCCAGATTGATCAGCTGGTCGAGGTCATTGGCCCACTCTTTTTTCAGCGTCTCATCCAGCAGCGAGGCCAGCGCCGGGTTGCACTGCTTGATCCAGCGGCGCGGCGTGATGCCGTTGGTCACGTTATGGAATTTGTTCGGCCACAGCTGGTTATATTCCGGGAACAAATCTTTTACCACCAGGTCCGAGTGCAACGCCGCCACGCCGTTGACAGCAAAGCCGCCCACCACGCACATGTTGGCCATCCGAACCTGCTTGTCATGCACCACCGCCAGCTTCGCCCAGACCTGCTTATCGCCCGGCCAGGTTTTGTCCACCAGCTGTTTAAAGCGGTCGTTGATCTCTTTAATGATCTGCATATGGCGCGGCAGCAGCGCTTTCACCAGCTTCTCATCCCAGCACTCCAGCGCTTCCGGCATCAGGGTGTGGTTGGTGTAAGCAAAGGTTTTGCTGGTGATCGCCCAGGCGTCGTCCCAGCTCAGCTGGTGCTCGTCGATCAGCACGCGCAGCAGCTCCGGAATGGCGATGGTCGGGTGCGTATCGTTCAGCTGGATCACTTCGTAATCCGCCAGCTCGGCCAGCTTGCGGCCTGCCAGATGATGACGGCGCAGGATATCGGCCACTGAGCAGGCGCACTGGAAGTACTGCTGCATCAGGCGCAGTTTTTTACCGGCCTGATGGTTGTCGTTCGGGTACAGCACCTTGGTCAGTTTTTCCGCGTCGATGCCCTGCTGCTCGGCGCGCAGGAAATCGCCATCGTTGAATTTGGTCAGGTTGAACGGATGAGCGTGTTTGGCCTGCCACAGACGCAGCGGCTGGGCGACGTTGTTGCGATAGCCAAGCACCGGCAGGTCCCAGGCTTCGCCGGTAATGACGAACGCCGGCTGCCATTCGCCGTTTTTGCTGACTTTCCCGCCGATGCCGACCTGGACATCCAGCGCCTCGTTATGGCGGAACCACGGGTAGCTGTTACGCCCCCAGTCGTCCGGGGCTTCCATCTGCTGGCCATCGTCAAAGGACTGGCGGAACAGACCATACTGATAGTTGAGGCCGTAACCGGTCGCCGACTGCCCCACCGTCGCCATGGAGTCGAGGAAGCAGGCTGCCAGACGTCCCAGGCCGCCGTTACCCAGCGCCGGGTCTGTCTCTTCTTCCAGCAGATCGGTGAGGTTGACGTCGTAGCCTTTCAGCGCGTCGCTAACGCCCTCGTACCAGCCCAGGTTGAGCAGGTTGTTGCCGGTCAGGCGACCAATCAGAAACTCCATCGAGATGTAGTTAACGTGACGCTGTCCTTGCGCCGGTTTCGCTACCGGCTGCGCCGCCAGAAGTTCCGCCAGCGCTCCGCTGACCGCGCGCCACCATTGACGCTGTGTCATCTCGGAAGCGGACTGTAAACCAAAATGCTGCCACTGACGCGTCAGTGCAGCCTGAAACTGAGCTTTGTTAAATGAAGTCTGTGACATAATGAGATCCGGGTCCTTTACTAAAACGATGGCGCTAGTGTGCCGACCTCCCGATTCATCGTCCTCATCCCGACGGGGATTAGACAGGGAGGAGTGGCGGGGATGAGCGAAAAGTGTGATCCTGGACACTATAGTGTGGGTGAGAAGGCAAAAATATGCTGTAAAAATCACCGCGATATGACAATCGAGAGGTTACGTCCGCAGGGAAAAAATTTGTTACAGGCCAATACGCGCTAAAAATCTTTCCGCCTCTCGCCAGGTTATTAAAAAAATAAATAGAGAGCTCTGGAGAAATAAGCACATTTCATCACATTGATCCGCAAAAAAGATTACTTCTAAGAAATCTCTGACAATAATTTAATAAAAACAAACAACTACTCTTCACATAAAATAAATCTCTCCCCGCTCCGCCAGCCGCCGCCTGAAAACCGCTGGCGGCGAGTTCTGCCTGCGATTTTTCCCCATTCTCAACCAATGTCAAAATTTGTGACATAGAGCAAATTCAAGAGCATAAAGTTCGGACATAACTTGCAATAAATTTCATAATCACCGACCTTATTAGATATTAATTACGAAGCGCAAAAAAAATCGCAACCTCTCTCTTGCACAGCGAAATGTAGAACTATGTTGATTCCGTCCAAATTAAGTCGTCCGGTCCGCCTTGAACACACTGTGGTTCGTGAGCGTTTACTGGCGAAACTTTCCGGCGCGAACAATTATCGTCTCGTGCTGATCACCAGCCCTGCCGGGTACGGTAAAACAACGCTCATTTCTCAGTGGGCCGCGGGTAAAAACGATCTCGGGTGGTTTTCGCTGGACGAAGGCGACAATCAGCAGGAGCGTTTTGCCAGCTATCTGATCGCGGCGATCCAGCAGGCCACCGGCAACCACTGCGGGGCCAGTGAAGCGATGGTGCAAAAGCGCCAGTACGCCAGCCTCTCCTCTCTTTTTGCGCAGCTGTTTATTGAACTCGCCGACTGGCAGCGCCCGCTGTATCTCGTCATTGACGATTACCATCTGATCAATAATCCGGTGATCCATGACGCGATGCGCTTTTTCCTGCGCCATCAGCCGGAGAATATGACCCTGGTGGTGCTGTCGCGTAACCTGCCGCAGCTGGGCATTGCCAACCTGCGCGTCCGCGATCAGCTTCTGGAGATTGGCAGCCAGCAGCTGGCCTTTACCCACCAGGAAGCGAAACAATTTTTCGACTGCCGTCTGACGTCGCCAATCGAAGCCGACGACAGCAGCCGGCTGTGCGACGATGTCGCCGGGTGGGCCACCGCGCTGCAGCTTATCGCCCTCTCCGCCCGCCAGAATAACTCTTCCGCCCAACACTCCGCCCGCCGCCTCGCCGGGATTAACGCCAGCCATCTGTCGGATTATCTGGTGGATGAAGTACTGGATAACGTCGACGCCCGCACGCGTAACTTTTTGCTGAAGAGTTCTCTGCTACGCTCGATGAACGACGCGTTAATCGTGCGCGTCACCGGCGAAGAGAATGGCCAGATGCAGCTGGAGGAGATCGAACGCCAGGGGCTATTCCTGCAGCGGATGGATGATTCCGGTGAATGGTTCCGCTATCACCCGCTGTTTGGCAGCTTCCTGCGCCAGCGTTGTCAGTGGGAGCTGGCGGTTGAACTGCCGGAGATCCACCGCGCTGCGGCGGAAAGCTGGATGGCGCAAGGGTTCCCCAGCGAGGCCATTCATCATGCTCTGGCCGCTGGCGATGCCAAAATGCTGCGCGATATCTTACTCAACCACGCCTGGGGCATGTTTAACCATAGCGAACTGGGGCTGCTGGAGCAGTCGCTGTCGGCGCTGCCCTGGTCAAATCTGCTGGAAAATCCGCGCCTGATCCTGCTGCAGGCCTGGCTGATGCAGAGCCAGCATCGTTACAGCGAAGTCAACACCCTGCTGGCGCGCGCCGAGCAGGAGATGAGTGTGGAAATGGACACCGCGATGCATGGCGATTTCAACGCGCTGCGCGCACAGGTAGCGATTAACGACGGCGACCAGGACGAAGCGGAACGTCTGTCGATGGTGGCCCTGGAAGAGTTGCCGCTGGCCAACTATTACAGCCGCATCGTCGCCACCTCGGTGCATGGCGAAGTCCTCCATTGCAAGGGGAAACTGACCAAATCCCTCGCCGTGATGCAGCAGACCGAACAGATGGCCCGCCGTCACGACGTGTGGCATTACGCGCTGTGGAGCATTATTCAGCAAAGTGAAATTCTCTTTGCCCAGGGCTTCCTGCAGGCTGCCTGGGAGAGCCAGGAGAAAGCCTTCCAGCTGGTGCGTGAACAGCACCTTGAGCAGTTGCCGATGCATGAGTTCCTGCTGCGCATCCGTTCTCAGCTGCTGTGGGCATGGGCGCGCCTCGACGAAGCTGAAGCCTGCGCCCGCCAGGGAATGGACGTTCTCTCAACTTATCAGCCGCAGCAGCAGCTGCAGTGTCTGGCGCTGATGGTCCAGTGCTCGCTGGCGCGCGGCGATCTCGATAATGCCCGTAGCCACCTGAACCGGCTGGAAAACCTGCTCGGTAACGGTCACTATCACAGCGACTGGGTCTCCAACGCCGATAAGGTGCGGGTGATCTACTGGCAGATGACCGGCGATAAAACCGCGGCGGCCAACTGGCTGCGCCAGACGCCGAAGCCGGAATTCGCCAACAACCACTTCCTGCAGAGCCAGTGGCGCAACATTGCCCGGGCGCAGATCCTGCTGGGCGATTTCGAACCGGCGGAAATGGTGCTGGAAGAGCTGAACGAAAATGCGCGTTCGCTGCGTTTGATGAGCGATCTCAACCGCAACCTGCTGCTGCTCAATCAACTGTACTGGCAGGCGGGACGCAAGAGCGAAGCGCAGAAAGCCTTGCTCGAAGCCCTGACGCTCGCCAACCGCACCGGCTTTATCAACCACTTTGTGATTGAAGGCGAGGCGATGGCTCAGCAGCTGCGCCAGCTGATCCAGCTGAACACTCTGCCGGAGCTGGAGCAACACCGCGCCCAGCGTATTCTGCGCGACATCAACCAGCATCATCGCCACAAATTCGCCCACTTTGACGAAGGGTTCGTCGAGCGGCTGCTGAATCACCCGGAGGTGCCGGAGCTTATCCGCACCAGCCCGCTGACCCAGCGCGAATGGCAGGTGCTTGGCTTAATCTATTCCGGTTACAGCAACGAGCAGATTGCCGGCGAGCTTGACGTGGCGGCTACCACCATCAAGACCCACATTCGCAACCTGTATCAGAAACTGGGCGTCGCCCACCGGCAAGACGCGGTGCAGCATGCTCAGCAGTTACTCAAGATGATGGGATACGGCGTCTGACGACGCCGTTGCCGTTTAGCACAGCTCCAGCTGGAGGTTGTTATCGGTGATGACCTTCAGCACGCCCGCCGGCGGCAGCACGTCGGTATAGACCGCATCGACCATACTGATACTACCCATATTGACCATCGCATTGCGGCCAAACTTGGTATGATCCACCACCAGCATCACGTGGCGTGAATTCTCAATGATCGCGCGCTTGGTGCGCACTTCATGATAATCAAACTCCAGCAGCGAGCCATCGCTGTCGACGCCGCTGATGCCAAGAATGCCGAAGTCGAGACGGAACTGCGAGATAAAATCCAGGGTCGCTTCCCCAATGATCCCGCCGTCGCGACTACGCAGTTCACCACCGGCGAGAATAATGCGGAAGTCCTCTTTCACCATCAGCGTGTTGGCCACGTTCAGGTTATTGGTGACAATGCGCAAATCGTGGTGATCGAGCAGGGCGTGCGCCACCGCTTCCGGCGTGGTGCCGATATCAATAAACAGCGTCGCCCCGTCGGGGATCTCGCTGGCTACCCGCCGGGCGATACGCTCTTTTTCCGCCGTCTGGGTCGCTTTGCGATCGTGCCAGGAGGTGTTCACCGAGCTGGAGGGCAGCGCCGCGCCGCCGTGATGGCGGAGGATCATTTTCTGTTCGGCTAAATCATTCAGGTCGCGGCGGATGGTCTGCGGGCTGACCGCGAACTGCTCAACCAGCTCTTCCGTGCTGACGTAACCCTGTTTTTTTACCAGCTCGATAATCGCGTCATGACGTTGTGTTTGTTTCATGAAATATCCCTGGAAAAATATCGCCTACCCGACCCCTGTCGGTAAGTCTTTATGCGCGTTTTCGCCCATGCAAGGTATCAACAAACGCCATCGCCAGGCCGGTCGCCAGACCAGCCACATGCGCGCCGTTAGCGATCGCCATGCCGAAAACGTCAAACCAGCCAGCAATTAACCACACTAAAGAAAAGAGTATCAACCCGCGCTGCAGATAAATACCGCTCTGCGGATCGCGCTCGCCCCGCAGCCAGACGTAGCCCATCAGCGCATAGACCACGCCCGATAAGCCGCCAAACCACGGGCCGCTAAACTGATGCTGCACGAAGCCGCTCAACAGGGCGCTGATAACGGTGATCACCACCAGTTTGCCGCTGCCGATGCGTTTTTCCACCGCGCCGCCGAGATACCACCACCATAGCAGGTTGAAGAGAATATGCATCAGCGAGAAATGCATGAAAGCATGGCTGAAATAGCGCCAGGCTTCGAACTGCAGCGAAGGATCGTAGGGCCAGGCCAGCCAAATCATCACCGGCTGATCGCCCAGCAGATTTTGCAGGATAAACACCGCGATGCAGATGAGCAGAATCGCCCAGGTGAACGGGCCGGCGTTATGCCGCAGCGTGGCAAAAAAAGGAAAGCGCTGATAGCGCAACCCGCTATTGGTCTGTCCGGACTGCCAGCTCGCCGCCAGATAACGCGGATCCGCCGGGTTCTCAAGGAAGCGGGCCAGCTCAGTCCTGACGCGCCCGGCCTGACTCTCATCAGCCAGCCAGACGTCGCTCTGGGCGTGCTGCTGAATGGTCAGGATAATCCCCTGCGTCGCCATATAATCGACAAACGCCTGGGCCACCCGCGGATTGGCAAAAGAGGTAATCATTAACATGCAGCGAATCGCTTATTCCACACAAAGGGGGATAGTATACCTGCCAGCCGTTAAAACGTCCCGTGCGCCACTTCCGCCGGGAAATGGCGATGCCAGGCGTCGAACCCGCCATCAACGCTGTAGACCTTATCAAACCCCTGCTGCAGCAGATATTGCGCGGCGCCCTTACTGCTGTTGCCGTGATAGCACATCACCATCACCGCCGTGTCAAAGTCGTTATCACGCATAAACGCGCCCAGCGTATCGTTGGTCAGATGAAACGCGCCCGGCGTATGGCCCATCGCATAGCTTTGCGGATCGCGGATATCCACCAGCACTGCCTTCTGCTGATGCAGCTTCTGGTGCGCTTCTTCAACATTGATACATTCAAACTGTTCCATGGTTCTCTTCTCTTTCTCGTCATGACGGGCGATGGCCGGCCCAATTTTACCCTGTAGTGTACCGTCAGGCGGTAAAGAAACGCCAATATGTTACACCCATCACTCCAAAATGTTTTTTTGATGTTACCAAAAGCGCGTTTGTTTGCTATAGTGAGCGATATCGAGCATTTGTGAGCTTAAACGAAAGTGTGAGAGGGTAAGAACGTGGAAACCAAAGATCTGATTGTGATAGGCGGAGGCATCAACGGTGCCGGTATCGCGGCAGATGCCGCCGGGCGGGGTTTATCCGTACTGATGCTGGAAGCGCGCGATCTCGCCTGCGCTACCTCCAGCGCCAGTTCCAAACTTATCCACGGCGGGCTACGCTACCTCGAACACTATGAGTTCCGCCTGGTCAGCGAAGCGCTGGCCGAGCGTGAAGTGCTGTTAAAAATGGCTCCGCATATCGCCTTCCCGATGCGCTTTCGTCTCCCGCATCGTCCGCATCTGCGTCCGGCATGGATGATCCGTATCGGCTTGTTTATGTACGATCATCTGGGCAAACGCACCAGCCTGCCGGGCTCCACCGGCTTGCGTTTTGGCGCAGAATCGGTACTTAAGCCGGAAATTGTGCGCGGTTTCGAATATTCCGACTGCTGGGTCGACGATGCCCGCCTGGTGCTGGCCAACGCGCAGATGGTTGTCCGCAAAGGCGGCGAAGTGCGGACCCGCACTCGCGCCATCTCGGCAAAACGAGAGAACGGCCTGTGGGTGGTGGAAGCGGAAGATATCGATAGCGGCGAGAAGTTTACCTGGAAGGCGCGCGGTCTGGTCAATGCCACCGGTCCATGGGTCAAACAGTTCTTCGACGAAGGGATGCATCTGCGCTCGCCTTACGGTATCCGCCTGATCAAGGGCAGCCACATCGTGGTGCCGCGAGTGCATACTCAGAAGCAGGCCTACATTCTGCAAAACGAAGATAAACGTATTGTGTTTGTTATCCCGTGGATGGATGAGTTCTCCATCATCGGCACGACGGACGTCGAGTATAAGGGCGATCCGAAAGCGGTGACCATTGATGATAAAGAGATTAATTACCTGCTGAACGTCTATAACGCGCACTTTAAAAAGACTCTCAGCCGGGACGATATCGTCTGGACCTACTCCGGCGTCCGTCCGCTGTGTGATGACGAGTCGGATTCGCCGCAGGCGATCACCCGCGACTACACGCTGGATATTCACGATGAGAACGGCCAGGCGCCGCTGCTCTCCGTCTTCGGCGGGAAGCTGACCACCTATCGCAAACTGGCCGAGCATGCGCTGGAAAAACTGACTCCCTATTACAAAGGGATCGGCCCGGCATGGACCAAAACCGCGGTGCTCCCCGGCGGCGATATCGGCGGCGACCGCGACGACTATGCAGCAAAACTACGCCGTCGCTTCCCGTTCATCAGCGAATCACTGGCCCGCCATTATGCCCGCACCTACGGGAGCAACAGCGAGTGGATCCTGAAGGAAGCCAGCGCCCTGAGCGATCTGGGGGAAGATTTCGGCCATGAGTTTTATGAAGCCGAGCTGAAATATCTGGTTGAGCACGAATGGGTGCGCAGCCTGGATGACGCCATCTGGCGTCGTACCAAACAGGGCATGTGGCTGAATGCCGAGCAGCAAGCGCGCATCAGCGAATGGCTGGCGCAGCATGCGGGAAAGTCTGAACTGTCGTTAGCGTCCTGACATCGCGCGGCGCCAGGAGAGAAATACCCGGGCTATGGCTTGCGCTTGGCCCGGATACCTGTTCACAAATTAAACGAGACTTTTTTTCCAGTCGGCAACGTGACATTTATACTGAGTTCTCCCCCCAATGCCGCAATGTAGCGTTTTAGGGTCGAAAGCCGCGGATCGTTATCAGCCTGTTCCATTTTAGCGATCGTTGGCTGCTTTACCCCCATAGCCGCAGCCATCTCTGTTTGCGACATTTGCAACTCTTCTCGAAGCAAGTTTAAAGCGACAGACTGGCGTATCTCTGCCGCTTTCGCTGCAATACGCTGCTGGCTTTCAGGACTCTGTTTCGCCATGAGTTCTTTTAGCGTGGCCATTATCGCTCCTTAGTCAGGTGTTGGCTGAATTCTCTGTCAGCCAGAGTAATCATCTCTTTGTAAAAACGTTTCTCATTCATGCCATCCTTATTGCCCGCACATAAAACGATAGCTTTCCGCAGAGGATCAAAAGCAAAAAAGGCGCGGATGGGGAGCCCATGATGCTGAACCCGGAGTTCTTTCATATTCTGAAACGTTGAATCTTTCACCGTATCAACATACGGGAGCCCAAGCTGCGGACCAAACTCAGACAAGATGAGCATCGTGGCCAACATATCCTCTTTTAAAGCTCTACTTTGTAATTCGAACCAGGCATCAAACGTATCCGTCGTTTCTACATCCCACATAGGCGATCCCTCATAGCCTAAAGGCTATCATCCATATTATAGCCATTAGACTATGAACGTAAACTTATTGAGCATTTATCGTACTGCTGGCGAATTCACGTCAATAGTATATTCCCGCAATAGCCTGAATCCTCCCCGGCACTTTTCCGAATAAAACGTTCTCCGCACAGACAGAAACGGGGCCAAATGGCCCCGTTGAGTTGCATTGACTGGCTTACAGCCTTACCGGGTCGATATGCCAGATATATTTCGCGTACTCCTGGATCGTCCGGTCAGAGGAGAAGTAGCCCATGTTGGCAATATTCAGCATCGCTTTATAGGCCCACTCTTCCGGATGTTGATACAGCTCGTCGACGCGATCCTGACAGTCCACATAGCTGCGATAGTCCGCCAGCACCTGGTAGTGGTCGCCAAAGTTAATCAGCGAATCCAGCAGGTCGCGGTAGCGCCCCGGTTCCGCCGGGCTGAACACGCCGGTACCGATCTGCGTCAGCGCCTGGTGAAGCTCTTCATCCTGCTCGTAGTATTCGCGTGGTTTATAGCCGCTGCGACGTAGCTCCTCCACCTCTTCCGCGGTGTTGCCGAAGATAAAGATATTCTCTTCGCCCACGTGCTCCTGCATCTCCACGTTCGCCCCGTCGAGGGTGCCGATAGTCAGCGCTCCGTTAAGGGCAAACTTCATATTGCTGGTGCCGGAAGCTTCAGTGCCTGCGAGGGAGATCTGTTCCGACAGGTCTGCCGCCGGAATAATCAGCTGCGCCAGGCTGACGCTGTAGTTGGGGATAAAGACCACCTTCAGCTTGTCGCCAATCTGCGGATCGTTATTGATCACCGCGGCCACATCGTTGATCAGGTGAATAATATGCTTGGCCATGTAGTAAGCCGAGGCCGCCTTACCGGCGAAAATGTTCACTCGCGGCACCCACTCCGCCTGCGGATCGGCTTTGATCCGGTTATAGCGGGTAATGACGTGCAGCACATTCATCAGCTGGCGTTTGTACTCATGGATGCGTTTGATCTGCACATCAAACAACGCCTTCGGATTCACCACCACATTAAGCTGCTGCGCAATATAGCTGGCCAGCCGCTGTTTGTTTTCCAGTTTAGCCTGACGCACCGCCTGATTGACCGTCGGATAGTCGATATGCTGCTTCAGCTCGTCAAGCTGGCTCAGATCGGTCCGCCAGGTGCGGCCGATATGCTCATCCAACACTTTCGACAACGGCGGGTTGGCCAGCGCCAGCCAGCGGCGCGGCGTGACGCCGTTGGTGACGTTGGTAAAGCGCATCGGGAAGATTTTAGCGAATTCGGCAAACAGCGACTCCACCATCAGCCGCGAATGCAGCTCCGACACGCCGTTGACCTTGTGGCTGACCACCACCGCCAGCCAGGCCATCCGCACGCGACGGCCGTTGGACTCGTCGATAATCGAGGTTCGGCTGAGCAGCGCGGTATCATTGGGATACTGCTCCTGCAGGGTCTTGAGGAAGTAATCGTTAATCTCGAAGATAATCTGCAGATGGCGCGGCAGAATTTTGCCCAGCATATCCACCGGCCAGGTCTCAAGCGCCTCGCTCATCAGCGTATGGTTGGTATAGGAGAAGACCTGACAGGTCACCTCGAACGCCTCGTCCCAGCTGAATTTATGTTCGTCGATAAGCAGGCGCATCAGCTCCGGTATTGACAGCACCGGGTGGGTGTCATTGAGGTGAATGGCAATCTTGTCCGCCAGGTTGTCAAAGGTCTTATGCAACATGTAATGGCGGCTCAAAATATCCTGTACCGTCGCCGACACGAGGAAATACTCCTGGCGCAGACGCAGCTCGCGTCCGGAGTAGGTCGAGTCATCCGGATAGAGCACGCGGGAGACGTTTTCGGAGTGGTTTTTATCCTCTACCGCAGCGAAGTAGTCGCCCTGGTTGAATTTACCAAGGTTAATTTCGCTACTGGCCTGCGCGCTCCACAGACGCAGCGTGTTGGTGGCGTCGGTGTCAAAGCCGGGGATGATCTGGTCGTAGGCTTCCGCAATAATCTCTTCCGTCTCAATCCAGCGGGTTTTCTTTCCTTCCTGCTGAATGCGGCCGCCGAAACGCACTTTGTAGCGGGTGTTGTGGCGCTCAAACTCCCACGGGTTACCGTACTCCAGCCAGTAGTCAGGGGACTCTTTTTGTCGGCCATCGACGATATTCTGTTTAAACATCCCGTAGTCGTAGCGGATCCCGTAACCGCGTCCCGGCAGACCCAGCGCCGCCAGGGAATCCAGGAAGCAGGCCGCCAGACGGCCCAGACCGCCGTTGCCAAGACCGGGGTCATTCTCTTCATCGATCAGCTCTTCCAGATCGAGCCCCATCTCCGCCAGTGCGCTGCTCACATCGTCATAAATGCCCAGCGACAGCAGCGCGTTAGAGAGGGTACGGCCAATCAGGAACTCCATCGACAGATAGTATACCTGGCGCACTTCCTGCGAGAGCTGCGCGCGGTTGGAGCGCAGCCAGCGCTCCACCATGCGATCGCGGACGGCAAACAGCGTGGCGTTAAGCCATTCATGCTTGTTGGCGATGGCCGGATCTTTACCGATGATAAACATCAGCTTATAGGCAATAGAGTGCTTTAACGCCTCAACGCTCAGCGTCGGTGATGCATAGCTAAAGGGTACATTCATAACAATGACTCCAGTGGTTACATCAAGCGTTGATAAAGTTCGCGATAGGAGTTCGCGGCAACCTGCCAGCTAAAATCCATATTCATCGCCTGACGCTGCACATAGCGCCAGAGCGACGGGCGCGACCAGAGAACAAAGGCACGACGGATAGCGCGCAGCAATGACAGCGCATTGCTGTCCTCAAAGACAAACCCTGTCGCCAGACCATCGGCAAGGTTCTCCAGCGAACTGTCAGAGACCGTGTCCGCCAGCCCCCCGGTGCGGCGCACCAGCGGCAGCGTGCCGTACTTCAGACCATACAGCTGAGTTAAGCCGCACGGTTCAAAGCGGCTCGGCACCAGAATGACGTCGGCGCCGCCCATAATGCGATGGGAGAAGGCCTCATGGTAGCCAATCTGCACCCCCACTTTGCCCGGATGTTCGGCGGCGGCGGCGAGGAAACCTTCCTGCAGCACCGGATCGCCGGCGCCCAGCAGCGCCAGCTGGCCGCCCTGCTCAAGCAGACCCGGCAGCGCTTCGAGCACCAGATCCAGCCCTTTCTGGCTGGTCAGGCGGCTGACCACGGCAAACAGCGGCGCTTTGTCATCGACCTTCAGGCCCATCGCAATCTGCAGCTGACGCTTGTTCTCCGCCTTCTCCTCCAGCGTGTCGCGATCGTAGCGCATCGGCAGCAGCAGATCGTTTTGCGGACTCCAGATACCGTCGTCAACGCCGTTGAGGATCCCCGACAGCCGTCCTTCATGATGGCGCTGGCGCAGCAGCCCTTCCATGCCGTAGGCGTATTGCGGTTCGGTGATCTCGCGCGCGTAGGTCGGGCTTACCGCCGTAATATGGTCGGCGTAGTAAAGACCGGCCTTCAGAAACGAGATCTGACCGTTAAACTCGAGGCCATGCATGTTGTAAAACGACCACGGCAGCTCGATATCATTCATATGCCAGGAGTAAAACATCCCCTGGTAGGCCAGGTTGTGCACGGTAAAGACCGATTTAGCCGGGCGTCCGCGCGCCGCCAGGTAGGCCGGCGTCAGGCCGGCGTGCCAGTCATGGGCATGCACCACATCCGGGCGCCAGAATGGATCCAGTCCGCTGGCCATTTCGCTTCCCACCCAGCCCAGCAGCGCAAAGCGCAGGACGTTGTCGGTATAAGCGTGCTGGTTGGTATCGTGGTATGGGCTCCCCGGCCGGTCATAGAGATGTGGGGCATCTATCAGGTAGATCCCCACGCCGTTAAAGTGGCCGTACAGCAGCGTGATCCGCCCGGCGAAGGTATCGCGGCGGGTTACCACCTGGGCATCCACCACGCCGCGGCGGATATCGGGAAACGCCGGCAACAGCACGCGGGTGTCGATACCCTCCGCAATTTGCGCCGCCGGCAGTGCGCCGATGACGTCCGCCAGACCGCCCGTCTTTAACAGCGGGAACATCTCAGAACATACATGTAAGACCTGCATTAGCGCTCCTGTTTGTGCCCCAATTTCCGCAGCATGTCGCGGGTCACCAGCACGATACCTTCCTCTGAGCGATAGAAGCGGCGTGCATCCTCTTCCGCGTTCTCACCAATCACCATACCTTCCGGGATGACGCAGGCGCGGTCAATCACGCAGCGACGCAGGCGGCATGAGCGCCCCACCCAGACATCTGGCAACAAGACTGCCGAATCAATGTTACAGAATGAGTTCACCCGCACGCGCGGGAACAGCACCGACTGCACCACCACCGACCCGGAGATAATGCAGCCGCCGGAAACCAGCGAGTTCAGGGTCATGCCGTGGCTACCGGAGCGGTCCTGGACGAACTTCGCCGGCGGCAGCGATTCCATATGGGTGCGGATCGGCCAGTTCTGGTCGTACATATCCAGTTCCGGCGTGACTGACGCCAGATCGAGGTTGGCCTTCCAGTAGGCCTCCAGCGTTCCCACATCGCGCCAGTACGGCTCAGCGTTCGGGTCAGACTGCACGCAGGAGAGCGGGAAAGGATGTGCATAAGCCATGCCAGCTTCGGTGATCTTCGGAATGATATCTTTGCCGAAATCGTGGCTGGAGTTTTCGTTGCGATCGTCTTCTTCCAGCAGCTCATAAAGATAGGCGGCGTCAAAGATATAAATGCCCATACTGGCCAGTGATTTGGTCGGGTCGGTTGGCATCGCCGGCGGGTTAGCGGGTTTCTCGACGAACTCAATGATTTTTTCGTTTTCATCGACCGCCATGACGCCGAAGGCGGATGCCTCTTCAATGGGCACCGGCATGCAGGCCACGGTGCAACGCGCCCCTTTTTCGACATGGTCGATCAGCATGCGCGAGTAATCCTGCTTATAAATATGATCGCCCGCGAGGATCACCACGTACTCCGCTTTGTAGCGGCGGATGATGTCCAGGTTCTGCGTCACTGCGTCCGCCGTGCCGCGATACCAGTTTTCGCCGTGCACGCGCTGCTGGGCAGGCAGCAGATCGACAAACTCATTCATCTCTTCGCTGAAGAACGACCAGCCGCGCTGGATGTGCTGCACCAGCGTGTGCGACTGATACTGGGTGATGACGCCGATACGGCGGATCCCTGAGTTAATGCAGTTAGATAATGCGAAATCGATAATACGGAACTTGCCGCCGAAGTGAACGGCAGGTTTCGCACGCTTAATGGTGAGATCCTTGAGCCGGGTGCCACGCCCGCCCGCGAGGATCAACGCCACGGATTTGATGGGTAATTGACGCGCCAGCATCAGCGGATCGTTTTTTTCAAGCCTAACCATGATTAACTCCTTTTTACACCCCAGCTTTCCTTCTCATCCCGCCGCGCCGCCGCCACGAGTTCAACCGGAAGCTTCAGGGATTACGACCTTTGAAATACGCACACTCCGTGCGCGGGCCCATGCCAGACAGCCATGATGACCGGATTATCCTCTCCGGCGAAGGGAGGAACGGCGCGCCATTCCCCCTCAGGTAAAACCATATCGACCACCTCTGCGGTGGCGTTCAGTGTGAGCAGCCAGCGATCAGACAACTGGATCTGCATACACGCTGCGCCCTGCTGCCACTCCCCGGCAGTCAGCGGCTGGGCGTTGCGATTAAGCCAGCGGACATTGCCATCGCCCTCCTGCCACCAGCGGTTGCGGGTGAGCGCTGGAATGCGACGGCGCAGGTGGATCAGCGCCGCGGTAAACGCGGTTAATCCCGGGTTCGCCTGACGCCAGTCCAGCCAGGTCAACGCGTTATCCTGGCAGTAGGCATTATTGTTGCCGTGCTGGCTGTGGCCCTGCTCATCGCCCGCCAGCAGCATTGGCGTCCCCTGAGCCAGCAGCAGCGTCGTCAATAGCGCATGCACGCTGGCACGCCGCCGTTCAATCACCGCAAGATTGGCGTCTAATCCCTCTATACCATGATTGTTGCTGTAGTTATTGTTAGTCCCATCGCGATTCTCCTCCCCGTTTGCCTCATTGTGTTTCTGATTGAAACAGACGCAGTCGCGGAGCGTGAAGCCATCGTGGGCCGTCACCAGGTTCACCGTCGCCGATGGCCGTTTGCCATCGCGAGCAAAGAGATCGCTGGAGGCCGCGAAGCGTTGCGCAAAGTCACCGAGGGAGACGTTTTGCTGCAGCCAGAAACGACGGGAAATATCGCGAAAATGGTCATTCCATTCGGCGAACAGCGGTGGAAAATTAGCCACCTGATAGCCGCCCGGGCCGATATCCCAGGGTTCCGCAATCAGTTTCACCTGCGACAGCACGCTGTCGCGGCGGATAGCCTCGAACAGCGGCGCATCCTGGCGGAATTCCGGCGTCCGCCCCATCACTGAGGCGAGGTCGAAGCGAAAGCCGTCAACATGGCACTCATCCACCCAGAAGCGCAAACACTGGCGCGCCCATTCCACCACCCCGGGGTGGCTGAGATTGAGCGTATTACCGCAGCCGGTCCAGTTGTGATAATCGCCATCCTCCCTTACCCAATAATAGCTACGGTTGTCGATTCCGCGCAGGGAGACGGTGGGCCCTTCGAGATCAATTTCCGCGCTATGGTTGAGCACGATATCCAGAATCACCTCGATGCCGGCGGCATGAAGCGCCTTAACCGCATCACGAAACTCATTGAGGGCACGCGCGGGATCGCTGGCATAGCGCGGATCCAGCGCGAACCATGCCAGCGGGTTGTAGCCCCAGTAGTTGCTCAAGCCCATCCGCTGCAGTCGCGGCTCGCTGGCGAATTGCGCTACCGGCAACAGCTCGAGGGCGCTGATGCCCAGCGATTTGAAGTAAGCGATCATCACCGGGTGGCCCAGCGCCTTATAAGTTCCGCGAATGGCTTCCGGCAGCTGCGGGTGCAGCAGGGTGAGTCCTTTCACGTGCGCTTCATAAATCACCGTTTCCCCCCACGGGGTACGCGGCGGCTTATCGCCCCGCCAGTCGTAATGCAGATCCACCACTTGCGATTTTGGCGCGATTGCGGCGCTGTCGCGATGATCCGGCTCCCACATTCCACCATGCAGGCGTTCGTCATCCGGCAGATCGCCCTCGACCCGATACGCGCAGGGATCGAGCAGCAGCTTCGCCGGGTTAAAGCGGTGCCCCTGCGCCGGGTCCCAGGGACCATGCACCCGATAGCCGTAGCGCAGGCCCGGCCCGGCAGCGTCCAGCCAGCCGTGCCAGATGTCGCCGCTGCGCGCCGGGAGATCGACGCGTTGCTCGTTACCCTGCTCGTCGAATACGCACAGTTCCACCCGCTCCGCATGGGCGGAGAAGAGGGCGAAATTCACGCCCTTGCCGTCATAGCTGGCGCCCAACGGCGCAGGTTTGCCTGCCGCAAGTGAGGTCATTGCGCCTCCCGGACCAGCCAGATCGTCGCCAGCGGAGGCAGGGTCAACGATAGCGAATGTTCGCGGCCATGGCTGGCGATCGCGTCGCTCTCCACCACACCGCCGTTACCCTGGTTGCTGCCGTGATAGTGCATGGAGTCGGTATTCAACGCCTCGCGCCAGCGTCCCGGCTGGTTAATGCCGAAGCGGTAGTCATGGCGCGGCACCGGCGTGAAGTTGCTGGCGACGATAATCTCATTCCCGGCCCGGTCGCGGCGCACAAAGACAAACACCGAACGCTCATGGTCGTCGACCACCAGCCATTCGAAACCGTAGGGGTCAAAATCCAGCTCGTGCAGCGCTTTATGGTGACGGTAGGTATGGTTCAGGTCACGCACCAGTCGCTGGACGCCATGGTGCCAGTTGTCGCCGCCCTCCAGCAGATGCCAGTCGAGGCTGCCGTCGTGGTTCCACTCGCGGCCTTGAGCGAACTCATTGCCCATAAACAGCAGTTTTTTACCCGGGAAGGCGAACAGCCAGCCGTAGTAGGCGCGCAGGTTGGCAAACTTCTGCCAGGCATCCCCCGGCATGCGGTCGAGAATCGATTTTTTGCCGTGTACGACCTCGTCATGGGAGAGCGGCAGCACGAAGTTCTCGGTGTAGTTATAGAGCATGCCGAAGGTCATTTTGTCGTGATGGTAGCGGCGATGCACCGGATCGAGCTTCATGTAATCCAGGGTGTCGTGCATCCAGCCGAGGTTCCATTTGAACCAGAAGCCCAACCCACCGCCGGCAGGCGGACGGGTGACGCCAGCAAAATCGGTGGACTCTTCCGCCATCGTCACCGCGCCCGGCGTCTGTTCGCCGAGGATGCGGTTGGTGCTGCGCAGAAACTCAATAGCTTCCAGATTTTCCCGGCCGCCGTATTCGTTGGGGATCCACTCACCTGCCTTGCGGCTGTAATCGCGATAGATCATTGAGGCCACCGCGTCGACCCGCAGGGCATCAATACCGAAGCGCTCGATCCAGTGCAGCGCGTTACCGACGAGGAAGTTGCTGACTTCGCGGCGACCATAGTTGTAGATCAGGGTATTCCAGTCCTGGTGATATCCCTCGCGTGGATCGCTGTGCTCATACAG
The DNA here is from genome assembly GCF_033100215.1 of Klebsiella sp. w6. NCBI lineage: Bacteria > Pseudomonadati > Pseudomonadota > Gammaproteobacteria > Enterobacterales > Enterobacteriaceae > Klebsiella > Klebsiella sp. w6. Next base: position 345,003 of record NZ_CP136907.1, on the reverse strand, counting down.
CGAAGTACCGTCAAACGAGGCAAGGGCAAAATCATCCGCCGGGAAGTGGCCGGGCACCCAGTCAAGAATGACGTTCAGCCCGGCGGCGTGCGCGGCGTTGATAAAGTAACGGAAATCGTCGCGGGTGCCGAAACGGCGGGTCGGCGCATAGAGCCCGGTGGGTTGATAGCCCCAGCTGCCGTCGAACGGGTGCTCGTTAACCGGCAGCAGTTCGAGATGGGTGAAGCCCATCCATTTCGCGTAGGGCACCAGCTGGTCGGCCAGCTCGCGGTAGCTCAGCCAGAAATTATTATCGGTATGACGGCGCCAGGAGCCGAGATGCACTTCATAGATAGAGATCGGGGCATCAAACTGGTTCGCCGCTTTGCGGTCCGCCGGCTGTTCCACTTTGGGCGGCAGGTCGCAGATAAGCGAGGCGCTTTCCGGACGCATTTGCGACTCAAAGGCGTAAGGGTCGGCTTTGACCCGCAGATGGCCGTGGGCGTCAATCAGTTCGAATTTATACAGCTGGCCATTATGCGCGCCGGGAACGAACAGCTCCCAGATCCCGGACTCTTTGCGGAATCGCATCGGGTGGCGACGCCCATCCCAGTAGTTAAACTGCCCCACCACCGAGACGCGGCGGGCATTCGGCGCCCACACCGAGAAACGGGTACCGGTGACGCCGTCCATGGTGGCAGCGTGCGCGCCCAGCGTTTCGTAAGGACGCAGGTGGGTCCCTTCGGACAGCAGCCAGACATCAAGATCCTGCAACAGCGGACCAAAGCGATAAGGGTCATCAATCAGATTCTGCTGCCCGTGCCAGGTGACGGCCAGCTGATAGCGAAAGGCGTTTTTGCGACGTGGCAGGACGCCGCTGAAGAAACCACGCGAGTCGAGGCATTCGAGCTTGCCGACTTTGCGTCCGGTTTTCGGTTCAATAACCCACACGTCGGTGGCATCGGGTAATAATGCGCGCACTTCCAGCCCGGCGTCAGTTCGGTGCATGCCGAGCACGGAAAAGGGATCCGCGAAATGACCGGCGATTAGCGCATTAATCACGTCTCTATCAATATGATTAGACATGCTTTCATCCTGTTGTAAGTGTCGCTCATTCCTGTAACTGGCGACTTTTTTTGACCTGAACGGCGCAGTGCTCTCAGCATCCTCCTGCTCCGTCCCACCTTCAGGTAAGGAATTCCTTACTTAAAGCATAGCCAAGGCTGAGTTACCTCCGTGGGGAAAAATCTAACATCCGCGTTTACTCCTTGTATTACGCAAAAAAAAAGGGGGCTTGAAGACCCCCTTTATGTTCATCCTGCGCTTACGCCAGCTGGCGAAGCATCCGGCGCAGCGGCTCCGCAGCGCCCCACAACAGCTGGTCGCCAACGGTAAAGGCCGACAGATACTCCGGCCCCATATTCAGTTTACGCAGGCGCCCTACCGGGGTGGTCAGGGTGCCCGTCACCGCGGCTGGGGTCAGCTCGCGCATGGTAATCTCACGATCGTTCGGTACCACTTTGGCCCACGGGTTGTGCGCGGCCAGCAGCTCCTCAACGGTCGGGATAGACACATCTTTCTTCAGCTTGATGGTGAACGCCTGGCTGTGGCAGCGCAGCGCGCCAACGCGGACGCACAGGCCGTCTACCGGGATAACGGACGAGGTGGCGAGGATCTTGTTGGTCTCCGCCTGGCCTTTCCACTCTTCGCGGCTCTGGCCGTTATCCAGCTGTTTGTCGATCCACGGGATCAGGCTGCCCGCCAGCGGTACGCCGAAGTTATCTACCGGCAGCTCGCCGCTGCGGGTCAGCGACGTCACTTTGCGCTCGATATCCAGAATGGCGGAAGCCGGATTCGCCAGCTCTGCCGCAACATGGTTGTGCAGCTGACCCATCTGGCTCAGCAGCTCGCGCATATGACGCGCGCCGCCGCCGGAAGCCGCCTGGTACGTTGCCACGCTGACCCACTCCACCAGATCCTGGGCAAACAGGCCGCCGAGGGACATCAGCATCAGGCTAACGGTACAGTTGCCGCCGACAAAGGTTTTGATGCCGTTATTCAGGCCGGCGGTGATCACGTCCTGGTTAACCGGGTCGAGGATAATGATCGCATCATCCTTCATGCGCAGCGAAGAGGCGGCGTCAATCCAGTAACCCTGCCAGCCGCTTTCGCGCAGCTTCGGGTAAATCTCGTTGGTGTAATCGCCGCCCTGGCACGTGACAATAATGTCCAGTGCCTTCAGCGCGTCCAGATCGAACGCATCCTGAAGCGTGCCACCGGTGCTACCGCCGAATGACGGCGCTGGCTGTCCCAGCTGGGAGGTAGAGAAGAACACCGGGCGAATGGCGTCGAAATCGCGCTCTTCAACCATGCGTTGCATGAGAACAGAGCCGACCATTCCGCGCCAGCCGATAAAACCAACATTTTTCATAACGTATTCCTGCGAGGTGTGTGCTGTTTGTGCCTGGCCAGTTTCCAACTGGATTATCCCTCACCTTACAAAATGCAGCTAAAGTCGCAAGTGAAATTAATCAATGATTGCTGAACAATCAGAAAAGCAACTTATCCTGCACATTGTCCACCGTCGCTGGTCGTCGTCAAAAACGCAACGATTATCGGGGAAATCCCCTGCGCAATGGAATATTTTCCGTTGCTATTTTATTGATCCTGATTATGGATTGAGCGCGAAATCAGGTGATTTACCGCTTGCCAAATAAACGCATCAAACCCAGGCACAGCAAGGGCTGACGAGGGATACGAGTATCGTCGTAGCGCTAATAAGGGCGAATAGCAGGCAAGGAAAAGGGGGAAAAAGGGCGGCTTATTACAAAGAAGCCAGGGTAAGCAGCGTTACCCTGGCTTTTTATACCCCGCGAGCGGGAGGTGAGCGGGCTTAGCTCAGCAGCTGGAAAGCGATCATACCGACAATCGCCCCGGTGGTACCCAGGATGGTTTCCATCATGGTCCAGGTTTTCAGCGTCTGGGCTTCCGTCGCACCGGTAAATTTACCGAACAGCCAGAAGCCGGCATCGTTCACGTGGCTCACCACAATCGAGCCGCCGGCGATACAGATAGACAACGCTGCCATCTGCGCGCCGCTGTAGTTCAGTTGCTCAATGACCGGCATCACCAGGCCAACCGCCGTCAGACAAGCAACGGTCGCGGACCCCTGAATGATACGGACGGCAGCCGCCAACACGAAGCAGGTAATCGCAATCGGCAGACCCAGGCCTGTCAGCGCTTCGCCGAGCGCCGGGCCGACGCCGGAGTCAACCAGCACCTGCTTGAAGACGCCGCCGGCGCCGATCACCAGCAGGATAATCCCCGCCGGCTGCAGCGCGTGGCCACAGATCTCCATCACGCGGTCTTTCGCCATCCCCTGGCGCATCGCCAGGCCGTAGATCGCGACCAGGCAGGCAACCAGGATCGCGGTGAACGGATGGCCGATAAACTCGAACCATTCGTAGGCAGTGGAACCCACCGGCACAAAGCGCGCGGCGATGGTTTTTAGACCCACCAGCACCAGCGGCAGCAGGATCAGCGACAGGCTAAAGCCGAAGGAGGGCATTTTTCCTTCGCCGAGATGCGGTTCGCTGATATCGTCAGGAATATGCAGCTCAACGTAGCGGCTAATGAAGTTACCCCACAACGGACCGGCGATAATCATCCCCGGGATCGCGGCGCACAGGCCAATCAGGATCATCCAGCCAAAGTCGGCGTGCATTTGCGACGCCAGCAGCATCGGCGCCGGCCCGGGAAGCAGGAACGCGGCGGCGGCGGCCACCCCGGCAAACAGGGGGATCACCAGCTTCACGAGGTTAGTGCCGGTATGGCGCGCCATCGAGAAAGCGACGCTGATCAGCAGGACAATGGCCACTTCGAAGAACAGCGGCAGCGCGCAGATAAGACCGGCAAGACCAATCGCATAGTGCGCGCGGTTGTGGCCGAAGGATTTGAGCATCTTGACGGCAATCTGATCGACCGCCCCCGTTTCATGCAGGATCTTACCGAACATCGCGCCGAGCGCGACGACGATCGCCAGGAAGCCCAGCGTACCGCCCATCCCTTTCTCCATCGTCGCCGCGATTTTATCCAGCGGCATGCCGGAGAAGAGACCTGCACCAATAGAAACCACCATCAAAGCCACGAAGGCGTGCATCCGCGCTTTCATGACTAAAAACAGCAGCAGCAATACCGAGCCGACTGCTGTTAAAACAAGCGTTAAAGTACTCACTAGTGACTGCCTTTGTTGATCACCTCGATGGTGCTGGCCACCACGCCTTCCAGCGGCTGGTCGATATCGACGATAAGCACATCGCTCTCGTCGGCGCCTGGTTCCTGCAGCGTTTCAAACTGCGTCACCAACATTTGGGTTTTGAAGAAGTGTCCTTTGCGTGCCTTCAGACGGTTTTCGATCACGTCGAAATCGCCTTTCAGATAGATGAAGGAGAGGTTCGGGTTGCCCTTGCGCAGAATGTCGCGATAGCTCTTCTTCAGCGCCGAGCAGACGATCAGCGACACCTTGTTGGTACGCTGCATAGCAAACGCGGCGTCATTCAGCGCCTGCAGCCACGGCGTGCGGTCATCATCGTTCAGCGGCTCACCGGAGGCCATCTTGGTGATGTTGCTGCGCGGATGCAAAAAGTCGCCGTCGAGAAACGCGGCATGCAGTTGATGCGCCACTTCGCTGGCGACAGCGGATTTCCCGCTGCCGGAAACGCCCATCAGAACATAGACGTGGTGATCATGATTAGTCGTGCTCAAAGCATCCTCCCACCGGACAGGTACGCCGCGCCATGGCTGACTCATCCAGCGCGAAGGCGGCGTATCGGTTAATTGTTACGGGTAACTGTTATCGGTAACATTGTCATGCCGGACCTGTGGAGAAGCAATATCCATTCGTGCCAGATGTGAATATGTGTGATCTACTTCAAACTTGTCAGTTTAAATTGATCCGCCCGGTGACAATGTGAAACCTAAATCTAACATCTTAGGGGTAATCGCTTCACCACGAATGCGCGCCAGCAGCCGTTCGGCGCCGATGCGTCCCATTCGCTCGCGCGGGGTCAGGACGCTGGCGAGACGCGGCTCCATCACCTGGCCGATATCATGGCCGTGGAACCCGGCGATCGCCATATCATCGGGGATCTTCAGCCCCAGGCGCTGGCATTCAAACGCCGCGCCGACCGCAAGGTCATCGTTGGTACAGAAGATACCGTCAAGCTGCGGATATTCGCGGCGCGCCTGACGCATCAGCTCAATACCCGACGAGTAGGACGAAGACTGCTCCACCATCACGCTATAGGGCGTCATCCCGGCGTCGAGCATCGCCTGCTCGTACCCCTTCTGTTTGATGATAGTTCGTTCATCGAGACGCGCCCCCAGATAGGCGACGTGGCGGTGGCCGCGGGCGATAATCGCTGCGGTCATCTGCCGGGCGGCTTCAAAGTTATCAAACCCGACGGCGATATCGAGGCACGGCGACCGGCTGTCCATCAGCTCCACCACCGGAATGCCGGCGACTTCAATCATCTTCAGGGTGCGAGGCGTATGAGTGCGTTCGGTGAGGATCAGGCCGTCAATGTTCCAGGAGAGCATCGATTCGAGGCGTTTCTCTTCCATTTCCGGCTTATAGCCGTAGTGCGCCAGCATGGTTTGATAGCCGAAGGCGTCGGTGACGCTTTCGATACCGCGCAGCACTTCCGAGAAGACCTGGTTAGTTAACGACGGCAGCAGCACGCCGATGGCGCGGCTGGTCGCGTTGGAGAGAATGTCAGGGGCGCGATTGGGAATATAACCCAGTTCATCGAGGGCAACGGCAATCTTGCCACGCAGCGCTTCGGAGACCTGCTCCGGGTTGCGTAAATAGCGACTGACCGTCATTTTGGTCACGCCGACAAGATCGGCTACATCCTGAAGTACGGGTCTTTTCTTTTTCATCGTCCTGACTGTGATCAACGGGGAAACATTTTCTCAGTTTATCACGGACAAAGCGCAACCTTCGCCGATGTTGGAGAAGGTTGCGCAATTTATTTAACCTGGCTCAGATAACTATCAAACCGGCGGCAGATCGAACAGCAGGATCTCGCTATCGCTGTCGGCATGAACCGAAATAGCCTGCTCGTCCCAAATGGCCAAACCGTCGCTGGTGGTGGCTTTGGTACCGTTGATGGTCACTTCGCCTTTGACCACCTGGATCCACACGCGGCGTTCCGCGGCAATCTGGTGAACCGACTGCTCATCTTTCAGCAGCGCCCAGCGATAGAGTTCCATATCCTGGTACACCTTCAGCGAGCCATCTCGCGCATCTGGCGACAACACCAGCTGTTTGCCCTGGGCGGCGTCGAAGCGGCGCTGCTCGTAGCGCGGGGTAATGCCGGTTTCTTCCGGAATAATCCAGATCTGATACAGACGCAGACGATCGGTTTTGCTCGGGTTGTACTCAGAGTGGCGCACCCCGGTACCCGCACTCATGATCTGGAACTCGCCTGCCGGCACCTGCTCTTTGTTGCCCATGCTGTCCTGGTGCTCCACCGCCCCTTCCAGCACATAAGTCAGGATTTCCATGTCTTTGTGTGGATGGGTACCGAAGCCCTGACCGGCGTCGATGACGTCGTCGTTAATCACCCGCAGGGCAGAGAAGCCCATAAAATTCGGGTCATAATAGTTGGCGAAAGAGAAAGTATGCCAGGAATCCAGCCAACCATGGTTAGCGTGGCCACGTTCGTTCGCTTTGCGTAAGTAGATCATGTTGCACCCCCGTATGTTTTCGATGGAGTCAGTGTGGACCCATTTCGCCGTCGATCATAGAGGGTGAAAATTGACTCCTCTGTTCAAAAAATATGAACAAGCGTCGAGGAGCCCGTTTTGCTTATTTTGCCAGGGTGATGGTGGCCGGAGAAGGCTGTTCAAAGCCGCGCTCCAGGATCTCCATATTGGTGAGAACGTCAGATTCCTTGACGTAATTCGGCTGGCCGTTGACGAGAGTTTCATACAGCGCGTCGTACACCCGACCGTAGTCGCCGGTCTCCAGCGGCACCGCTTCACGCACCGTCTCCCCCGCCTCGTTGACGTACACCAGCTCGCCGACGCTGTCGTCCGCGCCAAAACCCGGCTCGCCCGGCATGATATTGGCCTTCAGGCTGGTCTCCTGCTGGTCAATGCCGTATTTCACAAACGAACCTTTATGGCCGTGAACGATGAATTTCGGGTAGTCGATCTGCACCAGGTGGCTGGTTTTGACGATGGCCTTCAGATCGCCGTAGAACAGTTGGGCCTCAAAGGTGTCATCCGGGTTGGCTTTATTGCGCAGCGAGCGCAGATCGTAAGAGACATGGTCCGGACGGCCGAACAGCGAAATGATCTGATCCAGGGTATGTACGCCAAGGCCATAGAACTCGCCGTTTTGCGGGCCGCCGGGGTTGGTCTCCGCCACCGGGCGGTAGTTATCAAAATGACTTTCGATCTCCACCAGTTCGCCGAGTTTCCCGCTCTCAATCACCTTTTTGGTGGTCAGGAAACAGGAGTCGAAACGGCGATTCTGGTAGGGCGTCACCGTGAGACCTTTGCTGTTTGCCAGGGAAAACAGGGTTGTGGCCTCCTCAAGCGTCGGGGTGAACGGCTTTTCCACCAGCACGTTTTTCCCCGCCTCCAGCGCCTTTTTCGCATATTCGAAATGACTGTCGGCGTGGGTGCAGACCACCACCAGATTGACCTGTGGGTCGTTTAACACGTCATCAAGATCGCTGGTGAAATGGATATGGGAATATTGCGGCGCCTGCTCCTCGGGCTTTGCCCGGCGGCGGTAAATGTGCGCCACCTGCCAGCGGTCTTTGCGTTGCAAAACGTAAGGAAGGTGATAGCGGGTGGTGCTTTTACCAAAGCCAATAAATGCACAGTGCAGAGTCATAACGCTGTCCTTAGTTGATGAGCTACCTTCAACCATAGCGCAAGCCGGGCCATCACTTCATCCTCTCTGTCCGCTTTCCTGGAAGATTCGCCAGCAAAATAGCTCAAGCATCACTTATACGAAAATATTAATAACTAATTGATTAACCAGTGATTAATTCGCCATTTTCCAGCTAAAATACTTGATCCTAACGGCGAAACTACGGATAAGTGGAGGGCAAACCAGGACGTTGCTGATGACTAACGGAGTAGCCAGACGCTGCTAATGGACAAACAGTATTTCGCCATAAACGGCACCCTTTTTTTCTGGCTTCTTGGACTGATCGCCTGGTCTGTCGATGCCATCGCGCTGGCGCGCCTGGCGGCCGCCTGCGCGCTTGTCGCTTTCCTCCTCCATAGCCAACGGAACAAGATTAACGCGATGTTTATTAAGAAAAATAAAACGGAACCTCAAGCGTCAGAAGCAGCCACATTTCCGGCAATAAACCCAGAACCCGAAGCGGTCACCAGCAAAAAACACGAGACCACGATCATCGCCAGCGGGGTACATTTCGTCGGCAATATCGTCGCCAGCGGCCATGTCTATATTCACGGCCAGTTGACCGGCAACATTGAGGCCAAAGAGCATCTGATTAAGGTAATGCGTGAAGGCCAGGTGGAGGGCAACATCAGCTGCCGGGAGCTGATTATTGACGGCAAGGTGCAGGGCCAGTGTCATGGCGATAGCATCACCATCGAGGAGCACGGCCATCTGGATGGTACCCTCGCCTATCGCGCGCTGGCGATCAAGAAAGGCGAGGTTTTTAGCGGTCGCGCTGAAATGCTGGCCGCAGCGGAGAACAAAAGTCATATTCTCGGTCTGGTAGCAGACACGCCATCCAAAGCCGACGCGGAGCCCGCCAGGCCGCAGAGCGCCTGAAATAGCGGCAAAAAAAAAGCCAGCACCCGGCTGGCTAAAGTAATACTGGAAGCAATGTGAGCAATGTCGTGCTTTCAGGCTTTCCGCAAGGGTCTCCCTGAATGCAGGACAATAATAATCATTCTCATTCGCACTTGTCTACTTTTTTTTGCAAATAATGCGTGTTGACTCGAACGCCGTAGTCAGTGATGTTTAAAGGGACTTTTCACCTGAATGAGGAACAAGGAATGAGTGACATCGTGATACGCCATGCTGAACCGAAAGATATTGACGCGATTCGTCAAATTCACGCCCAGCCGGAGGTGTATCACAACACGCTACAGGTCCCTCATCCATCCGAACATATGTGGCGGGAGCGGCTAGCCGATACGCCCGGCGTGAAGCAGCTGGTGGCCTGTATCGATGAGCAAGTCGTCGGCCATTTAAGCATTGCCGTCGTCCAACGTCCTCGCCGTAGCCACGTCGCCGATTTTGGTGTCAGCGTGGATTCGCGCTGGCACAACCGCGGCGTCGCCAGCGAGCTGATGCGTACCATGATTGATATGTGCGACAACTGGCTGCGGGTCGAGCGTATTGAGCTGACGGTGTTCGCCGATAATGCCCCGGCAATTGCGGTGTATAAGAAGTACGGCTTTGAGATCGAAGGCACCGGCAGGCGTTACGCGCTGCGCAACGGTGAGTATGTGGATGCGTATTATATGGCGAGAATGAAGTAGCGTGTTGCCGGGCGGCGGCGACTGGCCGCCCTCTGTGCGCTCCCTGCGCCATGAGAGTCATAACGCAGAAGAAATATCGGGAGCGCAATGTGCTCTGAATTAACACAAAGCACATATTTTTCCCGGACCAAAAAGTTGAAAACCGATAACAGTATCTACGTTCGCGCAGTTGTAGGCCCGGTAAGCGCAGCGCCACCGGGCAACACATCAATACCCCGCCGTTAAATCATCCGGCGAACGCGGATCGGAGGCGCCATACAGCATGCCGTCCGGCCCTACCATGATGCTTTGGGTACTGCCCATCGCCTCTTTCAGCGCCACTTTCTGCCCCTTCGCCTCGAGCAGCTTCAGGGTATCCGGGCTAAAGCCTTTCTCCACCCGCAGCTCATCCGGCAGCCATTGATGGTGGAAACGCGGCGCATTGGTGGCTTCCGCGACGTTCATCCCGAAATCGATGGTATTGACCACCATCTGCAGTACGGTGGTGATGATCCGACTGCCGCCCGGGCTGCCGGTCACCAGCCAGGTTTTGCCGTCTTTCACCACAATGGTCGGCGACATCGACGACAGCGGGCGTTTTTTCGGCTCCACCGCATTGGCGTCGCCGCCCACCAGACCATAGACGTTAGGCACGCCGGGCTTCGCCGAGAAATCATCCATCTGGTTATTGAGTAAAATACCGGAATCGCCGGCCACAATGCCGGTACCGAAGGTGGTATTCAGCGTATAGGTCACCGCCACCGCATTACCCTCTTTATCGACCACCGAGAAGTGGGTGGTCTGGTTGCTTTCATACGGCGCCAGCTTGCCCGGGCGGATCTGACTGGAAGGCTTCGCCTTGTTGACGTCGATCTCGGCGGCAATTTCTTTGGCATAGGCTTTGCTGGTCAGCGCCTGCCACGGCACTTTGACGAAGTCAGGATCGCCGAGATATTCAGAGCGGTCGGCATAGGCGTGTTTCTCCGCCTCCGCCATCACCTGCATAGCATCGGCGCTGCCAAAGCCATATTTCTGCATATCGAAGTTTTCGAGGATATTGAGGATCTGCACGATGTGGATCCCGCCGGAAGACGGCGGCGGCATGGAATAAACCTCATACCCGCGATATTCGCCGCTAACCGGCGTACGCTCCACGGCCTTATAGCTGGCAAGATCGGCTTTGGTGATTAGCCCGCCGTGCTTTTTCATCTCGTCAGCGATCTGGTCGGCGATGGCCCCTTTATAGAAAGCCTCCGGGCCGTGCTCGGCAATCAGCTCCAGGCTCTTACCGAGATTCTTTTGCACCAGCCGGTCGCCCTTTTTCAGCGGCTCGCCGTTCTTCCAGAAGATCGCTTTACTGTTTTCATGCTGCGGGATCACTTCGCTGCCATAGGTCTTCAGATCGTCCGCCAGCGCATCGTTAACGATAAAGCCCTCTTCTGCCAGCTTAATCGCCGGGCGGATCACTTTGTTCAGCGGCATGGTGCCGTATTTTTCCAGGGCGAGAGAGAAACCGGCGACGCTGCCTGGCGTGCCGGAGGCCAGATGCGAAGTCAGTGATTTTTTACTGTCCGGGTTGCCCTGGTCGTCAAGGAACATGTCGCGGGTGGCCTGTTCCGGCGCCATTTCGCGGAAATCGATCGCCGTGGTCTTGCCGTCTTTAGTCCGCAGCATCATAAAACCGCCGCCGCCGATATTCCCGGCCTGCGGATGCGTGACCGCCAGCGCGTAGCCAACCGCCACCGCCGCATCGACAGCGTTGCCGCCCTGGCGCAGAATATCCACGCCGACGCGGGTCGCCAGCGCGTCCACCGACGCCACCATCCCCTGCCGGGCGCGTACCGGGTGGAACACATCTTCCTCTACGCCATAAGAGACCGGCGGCGGCGGTGGCGGATTGGCGGCGACGGTGAAACTACCGCCCGCCAGCAACGCAGCGATGACCACCTGGCGCCATATTGTTGTTTTTATCATTGTCTTACTCCTGAAAGGTAGGTTTCATTCCCCGCTTAAGCCTGGTTGATAACTCCTAAAAAATCATTGTTATGGCGGATTCGAGGTACACTTAAGTGATCCCACGCACGGGAGGAGAAAACCATGAAAGCGATTCTGTTTCTGGCGGCGCTGATGCCGCTTGGCGTATTAGCCCAGCCGATCAATATTAATAACAACCCTAACCAGCCGGGTTACGTGGTGCCCAGCCAGCAGCGCATGCAAAATGAGATGAAGGTGCAGCAACAGCAGCAGCAGAGCATGCTGAAGCAGGATCTGAACAATCAGACCCGCTCGCAGCAGCAGCATTTGCAAAACCAGTTGCAGACGAATCAGCAGCGCGCGACCCAGGGCGGCAATCTCAATCCGCCGCAGCAGGTGCTACCGAACAACAACGGTGGAATGCTGCGGCAGACCAACCCGTAAAGGTCAGCCGCCGCAAATCCGTCTTAAGGGTGGAAATTCGGCCCGATGACGTCAATGGCATCGGTGCAGATGCAATCTACACCCCAGCGCAGCAGCTCGGCGGCGCGCTGGGGTTTATTGACCGTGTACACCAGAATATGCAGGCCGGCCTGTTTCAGGCTCGCCACCCGCGCCGCATCCAACAGCTTGTGATTGAGGTGAATCGACACGCAGCCCAGCCGGGTGGTCAATTCGCGCCAGTCATCGCGCCACTCATCCAGCAGCAGCCCGCGCGGCAGCTCGGGCGCGGCTTCCTGCGCCGCCTCCAGAGCATCGATTTCAAAAGAGGAGAGCAGCGGCGCGGCCATGCCTTGCCACAGATCGCGCGCAGCCAGGGCCACCACGTTGCCGGTCTGCGGCCCCAGCCCGGTGGTCGGCTTAATTTCGATATTCGCCATCATACCGTGACGGCGGCAGCGCTCCGCCACCTGAGAGAGCAACGGCAGCGGCTCGCCCTTAAATTCACGGCTGAACCAGCTGCCGGCATCGACCTTCAGCAGATCGTCCCACGCCAGCTCGCCCGCCACGCCCCAGCCGTTGCTGGTGCGTTCGAGATTATCGTCATGCAGCAGAAAGATCTGCCCGTCCTTCGACAGCTTGGCGTCAAATTCAATCATCGTGTGCCCGTAGCGGGCGCCAACGTCGATAGCCGCCAGGGTGTTCTCCGGCGCCAGTTTACCGCCGCCGCGATGGGCGACGATGTGGGGATAAGGCCAGTTACTCATGCGCGTTGTCCTGTTTCACCATCAAAGAGGTGCAGATGTTCCAAAGGCAGATGCAGCCATAGCGTGCTGCCGCCCGCCGGGCGCTGCTGATGCGGCAGTCTGACCACCAGCTTCTGCTCGCCCCAGCGCCCGTGGGCGAGGTTATCGGCACCTAAAATTTCCAGGGTATCCATCAGCAGCGGAATGCCGCCTTGCGCCTGCGAGCTTAAAATAAAGTGCTCCGGGCGGATACCGAGCGTCATTTTACGCCCGGCGTAGCGCCGATGCTCGTGATTCATCGGCAACGCCATGCCACCGGCCAGCTCGAAGCGACCGCCGTCATCGCTGATGCGCCCTTCCAGCAGGTTCATGGCCGGGCTGCCGATAAAGCTTGCCACAAAGCGGCTGGCGGGCTTCTCATACACTTCCACCGGGGTGCCGATCTGCTCGGCAACGCCTTTATTCATCACCATCACCCGCTGGGCCAGGGTCATCGCTTCGACCTGATCGTGGGTGACGTACAGCGAAGTCGTTTTCAGGCGGCGATGCAGCTGCTGCAGTTCCAGACGCATCTGCACGCGCAGCTTGGCGTCGAGATTTGACAACGGTTCGTCGAACAGGAATACCGCCGGGTCACGCACGATAGCGCGGCCCATCGCCACGCGCTGGCGCTGACCGCCGGAGAGCTCCCGCGGGCGACGCTTGAGCAGACCATCCAGCTCCAGAATACGCGCCGCCTCCTGCACCCGCTCGGCAATCAATCCCTTACCCATGCCGCGGATCTTCAGCCCCCACGCCATGTTCTCTTCCACGCTCATATGCGGATAAAGCGCATAGTTCTGGAACACCATCGCGATGCCGCGATCTTTCGGTTCCATCTCAGTCACCCGTTTGCGATCGATCCAGATATCGCCGCTGGTCACCCGCTCCAGTCCGGCAACCATCCGTAGCAGCGTTGATTTCCCGCAGCCCGACGGGCCGACCATGACGATAAATTCCCCGTCCGCCACGTCCAGCGTCAGCGGTTGAATCACCTGGGTTTTGCCATCCCAGCTTTTGCTTACTGCCTGTAGTTTTAAACCAGCCATTTTATTTCTCACTATCGACCAGGCCACGCACAAAGGCGCGCTGCATGGCTAAAACGATGACGACCGGCGGGATCAGGGTCAGCAGCATCGCCGCCATCACCTGATTCCACTGGGTAGTACCTTCGCCGGTGGCGATCATGCCTTTGATACCGGCGACGGCGGTGCCAAGATTCACATCCTGAATAATCAGCAGCGGCCACAGATATTGGTTCCAGCCGTAGATAAAGGTGATGACGAACAGCGCCGCAAGATTGGTTTTCGACAGCGGCAGCACGATGTCGCGGAAAAAACGCATCGGCGAAGCGCCATCAATACGCGCCGCTTCAATCAGTTCGTCCGGCAGGGTCATAAAGAACTGGCGGAACAGGAAGGTGGCGGTGGCCGAAGCCATCAACGGCAGCGTTAACCCGGCGTAGCTGTCGAGCATGTCGAGGTTGGCGATGACCTCCACCGTCGGGAAAATCCGCACCTCGACCGGCAGCATCAGGGTAATAAAGATCATCCAGAAGAACAGGTTACGCAGCGGAAAGCGGAACCAGACGATGGCGAACGCCGAAAGCATCGACACCACGATTTTGCCGACCGTAATGGCGAACGCCATGATGAAACTGTTGAGCATCATCAGCCAGAACGGCGCGCTGTTGACGCCGACGCCGTTCACCCAGATGGTCTTCATGTTCTCCAGCAGATGGCCGCCGGGGATCAGGGTCATCGGCGTTTCAAACACCGATTGGTTATCCAGCGTCGCCGCCACGAAGGCGACGTACAGCGGGAATAAAATGACGGCAATACCCAGAATGAGCATGGTGTGGCTGAAAATCGTCAGCCCGCGACGGTTCTCAATCATTGGTAACGCACCTTACTTTCAACGTAACGGAACTGCACCACCGTCAGAATAATGACGAGGAACATCAGCACCACCGACTGTGCGGCGGAAGCGGAAAGATCGAGTCCGGCAAAACCTTCGCGATATATTTTGTAGATTAGGGTGGTGGTGGCCTGCACCGGGCCGCCGGCGGTGGCGGCATCGATCACCGGGAAGGTGTCGAAGAAGGCGTAAACCAGGTTGACCACCAGCAGGAAGAAGCTCACCGGCGCAATCAATGGCAGCGCCAGCTTAAAGAAGCGACGAATGGGCCCGGCGCCGTCAATGGCGGCGGCCTCAACCAGCGAACGCGGGATCGACTGCAGCGCGGCGAAGAAGAACAGGAAGTTATAGCTTATCTGCTTCCATACCGAGGCGAAGACCACCAGGAACATCGCCTGGCCGCTGTTTTGCGCGTGGTTCCAGTCGTAGCCCAGCTCGCCGAGGAAATGGGTGATCAGCCCGCGCCCGGGGTTAAAAAGGAAGATCCACAGCACCGCCGCGACGGCGGGGGCCACGGCGTACGGCAGCAGCATCAGCGTTTGATAAAAGCGGCTGCCGCGCACCACATAGTCGACCAGCGCGGCAAAAAACAGCGAAACGAGCAGGCCGCTGACAGTCACCAGGGTGCTGAATTTTATAGTGGTCCAGAACGAGTCCAGATAGTACGGGTCGTGGAACAGCGCAACGAAGTTATCCAGGCCGACAAACTGGCTGGAGAGACCAAACGGATCGACACTCTGCAGCGAGTACCACAGCGCTTCGCCCGCGGGCCAGATAAAGAAAATCAGCGTGATAATCAGCTGCGGCGCGACCAGCACATAGGGCAGCCAGCGCGAGCGGAATACCGGACGGGATGATGACATTGAGATTGGGTTCCTGAACAATGCCGGGAGGCGGCTACGCCTTACCCGGCCTACATAGGGCACATCGTAGGCCCGGTAAGCGCAGCGCCACCGGGCAAGTTACAGATTACGATTTGGTCGCTTGCTCGAAGCGACGCAGCAGCTGATTCCCACGCTGAACAGCGGAATCCAGCGCCTGTTGCGGGGTTTTCTTGCCGGTCCACACGCTCTCCAGCTCTTCATCGACGATGGTGCGGATTTGCGGCATGTTGCCCAGACGCAGGCCTTTGGTGAACGGCAACGGCGGCTTGTTCAGCATCTGGCGGGTGGCGATATCGGCGCCCGGGTTCTTATCATAGAAGCCCTGCTGGCGCGTCAGATCGTAGGCCGCAGTGGTGATCGGCAGATAGCCGGTTTTCTGGTGCCATTCGGCGGCGATTTCCGGTTTGGTCAGGAAATCGAGGAACTTCGCCACGCCGGTGTAAGTCTCTTTGTCTTTACCCTGCATCACCCACAGGCTGGCCCCGCCGATGATGGCGTTCTGCGGCGCGCCTTTCACGTCGGCATCGTATGGCATCATGCCGACGCCGTAGTTGAATTTGGCGTACTGACGAATATCGGCCAGCGAGCCGGATGACGCGGTAGTGATCGCGCAGTCACCGTTATAGAACTTCTCGGTGGACTCGTCTTTGCGCCCGAAGTAGCTGAAATCACCCTTCTTGTTCATCTCTTCGAGCAGGGCGATATGCTTCACCTGCTCCGGCTTATTGAACTCCAGTACCGCATCGGTACCGTCGAAGCCGTTATTTTTCGTGGCCACCGGCAGACCATGCCAGGCGCTGAAGTTTTCAATCTGGATCCAGCCCTGCCAGCCGCTGGCGTACCCGCACTTCATCCCGGCGGCTTTCAGCTTCGCGGTATAGGCCGCCAGATCCTGCCAGGTCTTCGGCGGCTGCTCCGGATCTAAGCCGGCTTTTTTGAAGGCGTCTTTGTTGTAGTACAGCACCGGCGTAGAGCTGTTAAATGGCTGGGAGAGCAGATGGCCGGTTTTCGAATCGGTGTAATACCCGGATACCGTCGGCACGAACTGCGATTCATCAAACTTGATGCCCGCCTCGCTAAACACCTGGTACACCGGCTTAATGGCTTTTGACGCCATCATGGTGGCGGTGCCGACTTCATACACCTGCAGGATCGCCGGGGCGTTGCCGGTACGGAAAGCGGCGATACCAGCACTCAGGCTCTGTTCATAGTTGCCTTTGTATACCGGAACGATTTTGTAATCAGGATTGGCCGCGTTAAAGCGTTGCGCCAGAGAATCCACTTCTTTACCCAGCTCGCCTTCCATTGAGTGCCAGAATGGGATGGTGGTAACCGCCAGGGCCTGACCGGCAAAAGCCAGGCTCAGCGCCAGTCCTAAAGCTGTATGTCGTAACGATATCATCGGTTATCTCTCTTGTTGTGCCGGATGCGCGATTTCACGCGTTTTATGCTCGCGGGGTAACATGACATGTTCGAATTACAGAAAAATAACTTTTTTATTACAAAAAAAAGATAGTAACGGGTCAGAGAGATGACAAGCCGATGAAAGGACGGGGGAAGTAAAGTGGGAGCTGAGACACGGATAATATTTGCGCGATCGGCTCCCGGGGTCGGCGCAAGCGCCTCGCCCGGGCTACAACGGCTTGGGTAGCCCGGCCAAGCGAAGCGCCGCCGGGTTGCAACGATTTAACCGTCATCCGCGCAAACGCGCGACAATCTGTTCCAGGGTAAGTTGCCCCGCTGCCGCCTCGACGGTCATGCCGACGAAGTCTGGATTCGCCGGCAATATAATTCCATTTCGCTTTAAAAAAAGCAGGGTAATAAACAGTGCCGTACGCTTATTTCCATCATTGAAAATATGGCCGCGAGAAATCGCCAGCAGGTGCATCGCAGCGAGTCGCCACACGTCTGTCACACCTTCATATTCAATTTTGTTTAGCACCCTATACATTATCGCTTCGGCACGCCCCGGGTCGGGCATACCGGCAACGTCAGGCGTGACGCGGAGCAGCCTGTCGTGAAACTGTATTATCTCTTCCGCTGAGATAATCTGCAGCGTCATTTATCCGCAAGCTCCCTGATCTCATCACCATGAACCGCCATAATAGCCGCGAACTCATCATCCATTCTGGCCGCCTGGTAGCGTTCAAACTCTTCTGCACTAATGATGACCGCAGATTTATGCCCACGACGGGTAATGGTCACAGGTACACCTGTCACTGCGCTTTCCAGCACATCGGCCAGATTTTGTCGGGCTTCGCTATAGTTAACCGTTCTCATAAATACCTCCAAAGCTGTACTCTTTTATTGTACAACATACATGTACAAAAAAGAGCCATCAGGCTCTTTTAAAGGTATTTGTGCGATCGGCTCCCGGGGTCGGCGCAAGCGCCTCGCCCGGGCTACAAACCGGCGAAGCGAACGACGCCGGGTTGCGATGAATTAACCGCCGAGATAGGCGCTGCGCACCGCCTCGTTGGCCAGCAGCGCGTCGCCGGTATCCTCCAGCACCACGTGGCCGTTCTCCAGCACGTAGCCGCGGTCGGCCAGCTTTAGCGCCTGGTTGGCGTTCTGCTCAACCAGGAAGATCGTCATCCCCTGCTCGCGCAGCTGCTCGATGGTGTCGAAAATCTGCTGAATGATAATCGGCGCCAGCCCTAATGAGGGCTCATCAAGCAGCAGCAGGCGCGGCTGGCTCATCAGAGCGCGACCGATCGCCAGCATCTGCTGCTCGCCGCCGGACATAGTGCCGGCGCGCTGAATACGGCGTTCATGCAGACGCGGGAACAGCTCATACACCCATTTGATGCGGGTCTGGAACTGATCGCGGTCGGCAAAGAAACCGCCCATCGCCAGGTTCTCTTCCACCGTCATACGCGAAAAGACGCGCCGCCCTTCCGGGACGATCGCCACCGCTTCACGCATGATTTTCGCCGTCTGCCAGTCGGTAATATCCTTACCGTCAAAGACAATGCGCCCGCTGGAAGCGCGCGGATCGCCACACAGCGTGCCGAGCAGGGTGGTTTTCCCCGCGCCGTTGGCGCCGATCAGCGTGACGATTTCACCCTGTTTGATATGCAGGCTGACGTTGTGCAGCGCCTGAATCTTGCCGTAGTGGGCGCTGACATTGTCAAAAGTTAACATCGCGTTTTCCATCTTATGCCTCACCAAGGTATGCGCGGATCACGTCCGGGTTATTACGAATCTCTTCCGGCGTCCCGTTGGCCAGCGGCGTCCCCTGGTTCACGACGTAGATGCGATCGGAAATGCCCATCACCAGCTTCATATCGTGTTCGATAAGCAGAATGGTGGTGTTGTGATGGTTACGCAGCTCGGCGATAAGCTCGTCCAGCTCTTTGGTCTCTTTCGGGTTCAGCCCCGCCGCCGGTTCATCAAGCATAAGAATTTCCGGCTGGGTCACCATGCAGCGGGCAATCTCCAGCCGGCGCTGGTCGCCGTAGGCCAGGTTGCTGGCCTGGCGGTTGGCGTGCTCCAGCAGGCCGATACGCTCCAGCCAGGTGGCGGCCCGGTCCAGCGCTTCGCTCTGCGCCCGACGGAAGGCCGGCGTTTTCAGCAGGCCGGAGAAGAGCCCGGTTTTCAGCTGCTGATGTTGCGCCACCAGCAGGTTTTCAATCACCGTCATTTCGCGGAACAGACGCACGTGCTGGAAGGTTCGCACCACCCCCATCCGCGCAATCTGCTGACCCGGCAGCCCTTCCAGGTGCTGGTCGCGCAGCATAATGGTGCCGCCAGTGGGCTTGTAGAAACCGGTCAGGCAGTTAAAGACGGTGGTCTTCCCGGCGCCGTTGGGGCCGATCAGCGAGACAATCTCGCGCTCTCTGAGCTCCAGCGACACATTGTTGACGGCCAGCAGGCCGCCGAAACGCATCATCAGGCCGCTGACGGATAATAATGGCTGACTCATGCCTGCTCTCCTTTCGCCTGACCGTTTTTCAGCTTCAACTGCACGCGCGTCATTGGCAGAAGCCCCTGCGGACGCCAGATCATCATCAGCACCATCAGGCCGCCGAGCATTAACATGCTGTATTCGTTGAAGTCACGCATCAGCTCGCGCGAGACCACCAGCAGAATAGCCGCGAGGATCACCGCGAACTGCGAGCCCATCCCGCCCAGCACCACGATCGCCAGTACGAAGGCCGACTCAGCGAAGGTGAAGGACTCCGGGCTGACAAAGCCCTGGCGCGCAGCGAACAGCGTCCCGGCGAAGCCAGCAAACGCGGCGCTGATGGTAAAGGCGGTCAGCTTGATGCGCGTCGGGCTCAGGCCCAGCGAACGACAGGCGATCTCATCTTCACGCAGCGCTTCCCACGCCCGCCCCAGCGGCATTCGCAGCAGGCGGTTGATGACGAACAGGCTGAGCACGACCAGCAGCAGCGCCACCAGGTAGAGGAAAATCACCCGATCGGAGGGATCGTATTTGACGCCGAAGAAGTTGCTGAAGGTATCCCAGCCGCCTTCGCGGGCGGTACGGCTAAATTCAAGGCCGAAGAAAGTCGGTTTCGGGATCTGGCTGATGCCGTTCGGCCCGCCGGTGATCTCGGTATTGTTGAGCAGCAGAATACGCACAATTTCACCGAAGCCTAAGGTCACAATCGCCAGATAGTCGCCGCGCAGACGCAGCACCGGGAAGCCCAGCAGGAAGCCGGCCGCCGCGGAGACCAGGCCAGCCAGCGGCAGACAGGTCCAGAAGCCGAGACCGTAATAGTGGTTCAGCAGCGCGAAGGTATACGCGCCGATGGCGTAGAACCCGCCGTAGCCCAGCACCAGCAGGCCGGAAAGGCCGACCACCACGTTCAGCCCGAGGCCGAGGATGATATAGATCATCGTCAGGGTGGCGATATCCACCGTGCCGCGCGACACCATAAACGGCCAGGCCACGGCGATCACCAGCAGGGCTATCAGGAACAGCTTCTGCTTCACCGTTGAGCCGTCAATCGCCGGCATAATAAACTTCGGCCCGGAGACGTTCTTAACCGCTTTCTGGAACAGCGGCCGCAGCAGCTGGAAGAAAAAGACCACCGCGGTGCCGATAAAGATCCACTGCCAGCGAATATCGGCGGCGGTATCGACCACCAGCTTGGTGCCGTCCAGCTCCAGCTGCACGCCCATAAAGACGCCCGCCAGAATGAAGAACATCACGGCAGACAGCAGCGCCATTGCAATTTGCATCGGTTTCATACTTTTTCCACCTCCGGGCGGCCCAGAATGCCGGTCGGCATCACTAACAGCACCAGAATCAGCAGCGCGAAGGAAACGACGTCCTTATATTCAGTGCTGAGATAGGCAGAAGAGAGCGCCTCGGCAATACCCAGGATCAAGCCGCCGATCATTGCGCCAGGAATACTGCCGATACCGCCGAGCACGGCGGCGGTGAAGGCCTTCATCCCGGCCATAAAGCCGATATAGGGGTTAATCACGCCGTAGAACTGGCCGAGCAGCACGCCCGCCACCGCCGCCATCGCTGCGCCGATGACAAAAGTCAGGGCGATGACGCGGTCGGTGTTAATCCCGAGCAGGCTGGCCATTTTCAGGTCTTCGGCACAGGCGCGGCAGGCGCGCCCCATCCGCGAGTAGCGAATAAACAGCGTCAGGGCCAGCATGGCGATAAAGGTCACCACCCAGATCACCAGTTGCATGGTGGTGATCGTCGCGGAGAAGCTGTCGCTGTGGCCGACGATCCACTGGCCGTTAAACAGGCTTGGCAGCGCCACGTCGCGCGACCCCTGGGTCAGGCTGACGTAGTTCTGCAGGAAGATAGACATCCCGATAGCGGAGATCAGCGCAATCAGACGCTTAGAGTTACGCACCGGCCGATAGGCAACGCGCTCGATACTCCAGCCGTAGGCGCTGGCAATCACAATGGCGCCCACGAATCCGGCGGCGACCAGCAACCAGCTGGTGTCGATGCCCATCATCATCAGCGCGGCGATGATCATGAAGGAGACATAGCTGCCAATCATGTAGACCTCGCCGTGGGCGAAGTTGATCATGCCAATAATGCCGTACACCATCGTGTAGCCGATGGCGATCAGCGCGTAGGTACTGCCCAGCGTGACGCCGTTAAACATCTGCTGCAGAAAATAGAGAAACTGCTCGGACATAAGGTAACCTTTTTCAAACCGCCCGCGGTTCGCGGGCGGAGGGATAACTCGTCTTCAGCGCTTATTTCGCCGCGCTCGAAGAGCCGTCGGCGTGCCACTGGAAGACACCAAACTCAAATCCCTTCAGATCGCCTTTTTCATCCCAGGTCAGCGGCCCAATCACGGTTTTCGCCCCGTGCGCTTTCAAATCTTTGATTAAATCCAGCGGCTGCTGGCTGCCGGTTCTGTCCATCGCCTGCGCCAGCGACTGAACGGCGGCATAGGTGATCCAGACGTACGGCCCGCTCGGATCTTTCTTCTCCGCTTTCAGCGCGTTGACGATGGCGCTATTGGCAGGGTCCTGATCGTAGCGTTTTGGCATTGTCACCAGCATGCCTTCCGCCGCGGCGCCCGCGATATTGGACAGCGAGGCGTTGCCGACCCCTTCCGGCCCCATAAACACGGTTTTCAGCCCGACGGAGCGCGCCTGGCGCAGCATCTGGCCCATTTCCGGGTAGTAGCCGCCGTAGTAGACGAAGTCAATGTTCTCTTTCTTCAGGCGCGCCAGCAGGGCGGAGAAATCTTTTTCCCCCGCGGTGATGCCGTCGAAGAAGACGATATTGGCCCCGGCTTTCTTCAGGTTGTCCTGCACCGAACGCGCCAGCCCTTCGCCGTACTGCTGCTTGTCATGAATGATGGCGATACGCTGCGGTTTCACTTTCTCGACGATATATTTCGCCGCAGTCGGCCCCTGCGAGGAGTCGAGGCCGGCGGTACGCATGATGTACTGATAACCGCGCTGGGTCAGCTCCGGATTGGTCGCCCCGGGGGAGATCATCAGGATGCCTTCATCCTCATAGATGTCGGAAGCCGGCTGGGTGGAAGAGGAGCAGAGGTGGCCGATAACGTACTGAATGCCGTCGTTGACGATTTTGTTGGCCACCGCGACCGCTTGCTTCGGATCGCAGGCGTCGTCATATTCGACGGCCACCAGCTTGTCACCCTTAATACCGCCGCTGGCGTTGATGTCTTTAATCGCCTGACGCGCGCCATTGAACTCCATGTCGCCCCACTGGGCCACCGGACCCGACATCGCGCCGACCACGGCGACCTTAATATCCTTGGCCATCGCCGCGTGCGACATCGCTAATGCGACAATGCCCGCGACGATGGTTTTCGCGTTCCTTTTCATGCTGCAGAACCCCGTTCGTGATGTGGTGTAAATGTTTTGTATTTTTATGGTTAAAAAGCATTCTGTGCTTTTATTAAACAACGCCATTTTTACCATTGAGTTTAATGGTTTAGCGCAGCTTTTCACTAAAAAACAGATTAAAATCTCTATTTTTCAGTCGATTAAGCAAAGATAATATTCTGTATTTTGGTGAAGATAAACAAAAAAAAGTCCATCCTGCAGCATAAAATAACGATACATAAGGCGGAATAAAACGCTGCACATTAGGTTAAAATTCTGCTTATTTTTCGATCCATGACGGATTGCGCTACCCTGACTACATCCGGAAAACGAATCCCCTGATGTATGCGCAAAAAACAGCGCTCCGCCAGACAGCAATTTTGGGTACACTGGCGCCTCTGTTTTGCACTGGATTTGCCGCCCATGAAACTGACCATTATCCGTTTACAGCACTTCAGCGATCAGGATCGCATCGACCTGGGGAAAATCTGGCCGTCGCAGGATCTGTCGACCCTAACCCTGGACGAGAATCATCGTCTCTACGCCGCCCGCTTTAACGAACGCCTGCTGGGCGCCGTGCGCGTCACCCTGCGCGGCGTCGAAGCCGAGCTCAGCGATCTGTGCGTGCGTGAAGTGACCCGCCGCCGCGGCGTCGGGCAATACTTAGTGGAAGAGACGTTGCGTGATAACCCGGCCATCAATAGCTGGCGCGTCGCCGACCAAGGGGTGGAGGACCGCGGCGTGATGGCCGCATTTATGCAGGCGCTCGGCTTTAGCGCCCAGCAGACCGGTTGGGAAAAGCATTAAGCCGTAGCCCCAATATGCGGAGCATGACCAAGGAAGAACCCGGCGGCGCTTCGCTTAGCCGGGCTACCTGGCGACTGTAGCCCCGGTAAGCGCAGCACGACCGGGGTGCAGACAACGCATCTGCGGCGTGAAAGGCCCCCCACCCATTTAACCCAGCATTTCGCGTTGCAAAAAGGCGTCAAGACCCGAAATCCCCGGGAGCTTACATCAGTAAGTGACCGGGGTTGAGGGCCGCAGACAACGCATTTGCAGCGTGAAAGGCGCCCCCCATTTAACCCAGCATTTCGCGTTGCAAAAAGGCGTCAAGACCCGAAATTCCCGGGAGCTTACTCAGTAAGTGACCGTGGTTGAGGGCCGCAGACAACGCATTTGCAGCGTGAAAGGCGCCCCCCATTTAACCCAGCATTTCGCGTTGCAAAAAGGCGTCAAGACCCGAAATCCCCGGGAGCTTACATCAGTAAGTGACCGGGGTTGAGGGCCGCAGACAACGCATCGGCAGCGGGAAAGGCGCCCCCCACCCATTTAACCCAGCATTTCGCGTTGCAAAAAGGCGTCAAGACCCGAAATCCCCGGGAGCTTACATCAGTAAGTGACCGGGGTTGAGGGCCGCAGACAACGCATTTGCAGCGTGAAAGGCGCCGGTTAAATTATTTGGCGTCGGTCGCCGTACCGTTAGCATGCCAGGTAAAGACCCCGAACTCGAAGCCTTTCAGGTCGCCTTTCTGATCCCACGACAGCGGGCCCATCACGGTGTCTACCGTCGCGCCTTTCAGGTATTTAGCGATTTCCGCCGGATCGTCAGACTGATTCAGGCCCGCCTGCAGCGACTGCAGCGCCGCGTAGGTGGTCCACACGAAGGCGCCGCTCGGATCCTGTTTCTTCGCCTTGATCGCATCCACGATCGGTTTGTTCGCCGGCACCTGGTCGTAGTTCTTCGGCTTGGTCACCAGCAGGCCTTCCGCCGACTCGCCGGCGATGTTAGACAGGGAGACGTTCGCTACGCCTTCCGGGCCCATAAACTGGGTTTTCAGACCGGCAGCACGGGCCTGACGCAGGATCTGGCCCATTTCCGGGTGGTAGCCACCGTAGTAAACGAAATCGATATTCTCTTTCTTCAGGCGCGCCACCAGGGTGGAGAAATCTTTCTCACCGGCGGTGATGCCGTCGAAGAAGACCACGTTCGCCCCGCCTTTTTTCAGGCCATCCTGCACCGCACGGGCCAAACCTTCACCGTACTGCTGTTTATCATGTACCACAGCGATACGCTGCGGCTTCACTTTGTCGAGAATGTATTTCGCTGCGGTGGGTCCCTGATCGGAGTCCAGGCCGGTGGTGCGCAGGATCAGCTTATAGCCGCGCGCGGTCAGCTCCGGGGCAGTCGCTGCCGGCGTGATCATCAGAATGCCTTCGTCTTCATAGATGTCAGACGCCGGCTGAGTGGAAGAGGAGCACAGATGGCCGATAACGTATTTGATACCGTCGTTGACCACTTTGTTGGCGACCGCTACCGCCTGTTTCGGGTCGCAAGCGTCATCATATTTGACGATCTGCAGCTTATTGCCCTTGATGCCGCCCTTAGCGTTGATATCCGCTACCGCCTGCTCGGCACCGGTAAACTCCTGGTCGCCGTACTGAGCCACCGGGCCGGACATCGCCCCGACGACCGCGATTTTGATATCTTCCGCCAGCGCCGCGCTGCTCATAACTAAGGCAATACATCCTGCCAGTAACGCTTTACCCTTCATATTCATCCTGAGGCTCCCCATTATTATGGTTTTTGCATTTGTTGTGATGTTGTTTTTTAGCGCATTATTTTGTTTATATCGATAGGAAAAGCATATGATAGCTAATCCACCGGGGGCTGCTCGCGCTTTTGCAGCACACTATGCTAAACATACCGTCATTCTGAGGAATTTGAAACGACTAAATTGCGGGCTATGTAACAGATAAGTGACAAATAAAAAAACCGCGCCAGCATGAACCGGACGCGGTGCAAAACAGGCCCTGATTACCAGCCAGCGGGCAGGTAGCCTACCGCGGACGCTATCGCGTAGACGGCGCTGCAAAGATACAACAACACAATGAAGCATTGGATAAGCGGATGGGTCATCCAGGCCGGACAGGTCCAGCCAGGGGTCAGATCGCCACGCTGGCGGGCGCCCTTCAGCATCAGGATCGGCATAATTGATAAAATGACGCCGCTGAACACTCCGGCAAAATAGAGCGCGTTGACGAAAGAAACCATGCCGCTATAGGCCAGCACGAACGGCGGGATCGCCACCACCAGCAGCACCATCAGGCGCCGGGCGGGCTGTTCGTCATTCCCCAGGCGGAACTGATCGAAGATATTGGTCAGAAAGCTGCCGCCCAGCCCCCAGTAAGAGGTCAGCATGGCGCACAGCGCAAACAGGTTGGCCGAGAAGAACGCCCATTCGCCAAGCGCCCGGCCCCAGGAGATGGTGGCCACATCCGAGATATTGTCCAGGCCATTAAGCGAGATAACCGATAGCGGCACCAGCGCCAGCAGGGCAAAGGTCAAAGCCATACCGACCATAATGGCCCTGGGCAATTTTTCCGGTTTGTCGGCGAAGCCCCGCGCCATCTCCGGCACGATATACTGTGCCGAGAAGCAGAATGCCACGACATTGAAGACCGGAACCATATACAGCCAGTTGCCGTCGAGCAGATAGCCCACGCGGGTGGTCTCTTTCAACAGCGTGGCAATCACCAGCACCGAGATCATCACCACCATACCGATGCTGATAAATTTCTCGCCGCGGCCAATCGCCTTCAGGCCCAGGTAGAGCACCCCTGCCGCCGGGACGAAAAACAGCACGCTGCCCAGCGCCGGCGAGATGCCAAACAACGAGTGCAGCAGCTTGCCGCTGCCGGTCATATAAGCCGTCAATGCGCCGACGCTGTTGACGCAAACGGAGAGGAACATCATCAGCGCGCCAAAGCCGCCGACGTAGCGCTTCGATAAACCGCTGAGCTGCAGATGTTTACGGGTGCGGAGCGTGGATTCCGCGACATAGAGCATAGTCACCGTCGTCAGGCTGCCCACCAGCACCAGCCAGAACAGCAGCGGTAAGAAGCCCGCTTTGCTCGACGCATAGGCGATAGAGAGGACACCCGCACCGATATTGGTACCGACAATCATCGATACCCCTTCGATGAAGCTCAGAGATTTTGTAGGGACAGCCGTACGTTCCCGGCCGGTGAGGACGGGAGAAAAGGTGGAGTTTTCAGACATAATACTTTCCGTTTTACTCCGGCGGTTTTTACCGCCGGAAAAAAGGTGATATCAGGGTGATAAACCACTCACGCTGAGCATGAACAGCTGGCTGCGGCGTCCTGTTTCTGTTCGGCTTCCGTGCCGCCGCAGCCCGCCGGGGAGACGTTAGCTCTTCAGGATGCGCGCCAGAATATCCAGCGCTTTCGAGAACTGGGCGTCGGGGATAGTCAACGGATACAGGAAGCGGATCACGTTGCCGTAGACGCCACAGCTCAGCAGCAGCAGGCCGTTTTCCTGCGCTTTCTGTTGCACCTGGCGGGTGAACTCCGGCGACGGCTCGCCAGTTTGCGGATCGTTAAACTCCACCGCCACCATCGACCCCCGGCCACGGACATCAACGATCGCCGGGCAGGTGGCGCGCGCCTGGTTGAGCACCTCCTGCAGATGGCTACCCAGCTGTTCAGCCCGTTGACACAGCTGCTCTTCGGCAATGACATCCAGCACCGCGTGCGCCGCGGCCACCGCCAGCGGGTTACCGGCATAGGTTCCGCCCAGCCCGCCTGGGGCTGGCGCATCCATCACCTCGGCGCGACCGACAACGCCCGACAGCGGGAAACCGCCGGCGAGGCTTTTCGCCATCGTCATCAGATCCGGTTTCACCTGATAGTGCTGCATAGCGAACAGCTTGCCGGTGCGGGCGAAACCGGTCTGCACTTCATCAGCGATCAGCAGAATACCGTGGGTATCGCACAGATCGCGCAGCGCCTGCATAAAATCGGCCGGCGCGACGTTAAAGCCGCCTTCCCCCTGGATCGGCTCGAGGATGATGGCCGCTACCTGGTCCGGCGCAATATCCGCTTTGAAAATGCGCTCCAGGCTTTTCAGCGCATCCGCGGTGGTCACGCCGTGCGCCGCATTCGGGTAGACACCGTGATACACCGAGCCCGGGAAGGGCCCGAAGCCGATTTTGTAGGGCGCGACCTTACCGGTGAGGGCCATGGTCATAAAGGTACGGCCGTGGAAGCCGCCGCCGAAAGTAATTAGTCCAGGGCGGCCGGTGTAAGCGCGGGCAATTTTCACTGCGTTCTCAACCGCTTCCGCGCCGGTGGTGAAGAAAGCCGTTTTTGCCGGCCCGTCAATTGGCGCCAGATCGTTGATACGCTCCGCCAGCGAAACATAGCTTTCGTACGGCACAATCTGATAGGCGGTGTGGGTGAACGCCTGCAGCTGATCGGCGACCGCGGCGACCACTTTCGGATGACGGTGACCGGTATTTAACACGGCGATCCCGGCGGCGAAATCGATCACCTCATTACCTTCGATATCCCACAGCGTGGCGTTTTCCGCCTTCTCGACAAAGTAGTTACACATTACGCCTACGCCGCGCGGCGTCGCCTGCTGGCGACGTTGATTCAGTTCTGAGCTTTTCACCTGCGAATCTCCTGTCGTGTATGTCACGTTATCGCAACAAATTAGAAACGATGTCGTTTATTTACACAGGAGTTGGCCCTATAATCGAGTACCAATTTAGAATATCTGAGGGATCCAATTGCGTTCGCTGGTGGGTGACCTGGTGCTGGTCCGTCTGCAGGAAGAGCGGGATCCTCTTCTGCACAAACGCTTATATAACGCGCTGCGCCGCGCGATCCTCGATGGTTCGCTGGCGCCGCAAAGCCGCCTGCCGCCGTCGCGCGATCTGGCGGGTGAACTCGGCGTATCAAGAAACACCATATTAACAACTTATGAACAATTACTGGCGGAAGGATATGTGGTTTCCCGCCGGGGAAGTGGAACATTCGTTGCCAAAACCGCCCCTGAGAGCTCATTGACGGCTAAAGGTCAGCAAGAAAACAGCAGTATCGCGGCACCGACGGTGCATCTTTCACGCCGAGGCCAACATCTGCTCGGCCAGGTCAGCGCCAGCCCGCGCCAGTGGGGGGCGTTTATACCCGGCGTGCCGGACGTTAACGCCTTTCCCCACCCGCTGTTCAGTAAGATCCAGGCCCGTATCAGCCGTCGGCCCAAGCCGGAGCGGCTCAGCTATAGCTGCAACGGTGGCACCCCGGAACTGCAGCAGGCGCTGGTGGATTATCTGCGCGTGTCGCGCGGCGTCCACTGTCAGGCAGATCAAATTCTTATCACCGAGGGGATCCACCAGGCGATCGATCTGGTCACCCGCATGCTGTGTGATAACGGCGATCTGGCGTGGGTGGAGGAGCCTTCCTATTGGGGGATCCGCCACGTGCTGGCGATGAACGACGTTCGGGTGGAACCCCTGACCGTCGATGCCAACGGCCTGTGCCCGCCGGAAACGGTTGACGACGCGCCGAGGCTCATCTTCGTTACGCCTTCCCACCAGTACCCGCTGGGCGCGGTGATGAGCCTTGAGCGCCGCCAGCGACTGCTGGCGCTCGCCCGTCAGCAGGGGAGCTGGATCGTCGAAGATGATTATGACAGTGAGTTTCGCTTTTCCGGCCAGCCGATCCCCGCCCTGCAGGGTCTGGTCCCCGATGCCCCGGTGGTCTATATCGGCACCTTCAGCAAAACGCTCTATCCCGGCCTGCGCCTGGGCTACGTGGTGCTCCCCCGTCCGCTGGTCAGCGATCTGAAGCACGCCCATGCCGAGCTTTACCGCGGCGGCCATTCGCTGATCCAGATGGCGCTGGCGGAGTTTATTACCGCCGGCCACTATTCGGCCCATATCCGCCGTATGCGGTTGCTCTACAGCCGTCGCCGCGCCTTTTTAACTGAGCTTATCCAGCGGCACTGTATGCCGTACGCCCTGTCTGACTTCAGCGATAATGCCGGGCTGCATTTGATCCTCAATTTGCCCGCAGAGGCTGACGATGTGGCGATTGCCAAAGAGGCTAATGCGCGCCACATTCTGGTGCGGCCACTGTCGCGCTACTACCTGACGGCGGCGCGGAAGAAAGGATTACTGATGGGATTCGCCAGCCAGCCCGAAGAGCAGATGGCGCCGGCGTTCAGCATCTTACTCGGCTGCCTGCAGACGCACTGCCCGCAGATGCTCCTGCCCCGGGAGGACGCAGAAAAACAAAACGCCCCAACCTGAGGCGGGGCGTTATCGGGGAGCCTGATATCAGGTATCAGGCAGGCGTGGCGTATCAGGCTTCGATAGCGGCACGCAGTTTTTTCATGGCGTTCTTTTCCAGCTGACGCACACGCTCTGCGGAGACGCCGTAGCGGTCGGCCAGTTCCTGAAGCGTGGACTTGTTGTCTTCGTCCAGCCAGCGGGCGCGGATGATGTCCTGGCTACGCTCGTCCAGGCCCTGCATCGCGTCAGTCAGCTTATTCGCCGCCTGCTCTTCCCAGTTGTCGTCTTCGATGCCGTCGGCAAAGTTAGACGTTTTGTCCTGCAGATACAGGACCGGCGCCATCGGCTGGCTGTCGGACTCATCGTCGGAAGACATGTCGAAGGTCATGTCCTGGGCCGCCATGCGGGATTCCATCTCGCGGACGTCTTTGCTCGACACTCCCAGCTCACGGGCCACCATTTCCACTTCATCCTGGTTGAACCAACCCAGACGCTGTTTGGTTTTACGCAGGTTAAAGAACAGCTTACGCTGTGCTTTGGTGGTAGCGACCTTCACAATACGCCAGTTACGCAGCACGTATTCGTGAATTTCGGCTTTAATCCAGTGCACGGCGAAGGAGACCAGGCGCACACCCACTTCCGGGTTGAAGCGACGCACGGCTTTCATCAGGCCGATATTGCCTTCCTGGATCAGATCCGCCTGCGGCAGGCCATAGCCCGAGTAGTTACGAGCAATGTGAACAACAAAGCGCAGGTGAGACAGAATCAGCTTTTTCGCTGCTTCCAGATCGCCCTGGTAATGCAGCTTTTCAGCAAGCTCCCGCTCTTCATCAGCCGACAGCATCGGCCAAGTGTTAGCGGCCCGGATGTACGATTCCAGGTTACCAACGGGGGCTAAAGCTAAAGTTTGCATTTCTTTGGTCATTCAAATCCTCTCAATTGATATCTTCTGACGCGTTCTTGTCCCCATCAGGCAACAAGCATGCCAGCATTCATGAGCAACGAGAATATCACTCACATTAGTATCAGACAGTGATTTTATCCACAAGTTCCATGCAACGGTGTGAATAAATTACGCACAAAATGTGACACCACGATGAACAAGTGAGGGCAGGAAAAGGAGAACAAGCTTGCGGTATCTTTCCCTGCGAACAGGAACTCATTGCAGCAGGGAAAGATTATATCACGCTTTTTTTAATCGGGAGTAAAGTGACGTAAATGTTGCACTGTCGCCAGCCAGGCGGCGACCCACCCGATCATCGAGCAGACAATCAGCATCAACAGGCACTCGTCGAAGCCCAGGCCGCTCAGCTCAAACTGGGTGCCGAACACTTTCGCCACTTCGGTCACTGCCGACGAGAGGCGCATCACCAGAATCTCCGACAGGATCAGCGATAAAAACGCGCCGGAGAAGCCCAGCATCGCTCCGCCGTAGAGGAACGGACGCAGGATAAAGCCGTCGGTGGCGCCGATCAGCTTCTGCACGTTAATGGTATCGCGGCGGGCAAAGATGCTCAGGCGCACGCTGTTGCCGATCACCAGGAACACCGCCGCCACCATCAGCACGCCGATCATCGCCGACACGCGGCCTACCAGCCCGGTAAGCGAGGAGAGACGGGCAAACCAGCTGTCGTCCATCCGCACCTCATCCACCCCCTGGATCCGCGATACCCGCTCGCGCAGGGTATTGAGCGCTTCCGTGCTCTGGAAATCCAGCTTCGGCACCACGATGGCGACCGCTGGCAGCGGGTTCTCTTCCAGCATATCCAGTGCGCCGCCAAAGCCTGACCAGTTACGGAATTCACCCAGCGCCTCGTCACGGGACAAATAGTTTACCTTGTCGACGCCCTGCTCCGCCTGCAGCTGGCCCACCACCCGCGCCGCGGCGTCGTCATCCAGCGTTTTTTCCAGATAAACGGTGATCTGCGGCGATGGATAATACTGTGACGCCGCGCTGCTGACGTTTTTGTAGACCATGTAGCAGACGCTTGGCAGGGTCAACGAAATGGCGATGACCATCACCGTCAGGAAGGTCGCCAGCGGCGTGCTTTTGAGATCCTGCAACGCGCCGTGCCAGGCATAGCGCACCTGTTCGTTGAACACGTTACTCTTACGCGAGGCCGGGTTAGGCGCCGCTTTCGGCCGTTTTGGCGCATTGCGCCCGCCGCCGCTGCCGCCCGCCGCGTTGCGCAGGCGATCGAACTTACTGCCGAACTGGCGAATCTGGTTCATTGCGTCGCGCTTATTCACCCCGAATGCCTCCATGCAGATGGCCGTCGCTGAGCGACAGCACGCGGTACGGACGACTGGAGATAAGCCCCAGATCGTGCGTCGCCATCAGTACCGTCACCCCAACGCGGTTAAACTCTTCAAACAGACGTAAAATCCCCTCCGAGAGCGCCTCGTCGAGGTTACCGGTCGGTTCATCCGCCAGCAGCACCGCCGGCTTGTTGACCACCGCGCGGGCTATACCGACGCGCTGCTGCTCACCGCCGGAGAGCTGAATCGGAAAGTTCTTCGCTTTGTCCAGCAGGCCGACCTTGTCCAGCGCCGCCGAGACGCGGCGACGAATGTCATCGCCGCTGGCGCCGGCGATAATCAGCGGGATCGCCACGTTGTCATACACGGTACGATCCATCAGCAAATGGTGGTCCTGGAAAATCATGCCGATCTGGCGGCGCAGGAACGGCACCTCACGGCTCTTCAGGCGGCTGATTTCATGACCGCTGAAGAAAATTTTCCCGGCGCTGGGCCGTTCGATACCACAGATAAGCTTCAGCAGGGTACTCTTCCCTGCGCCGGAATGGCCGGTCAGAAACGCCATCTCGCCCGGCTGCAGGTGGAAGGTCACCCCCTGCAGCGCTTGTCTCCCACCGAGATAGGCTTTGCTGACTTGTTCAAAGCGAATCATTCTTAATCCTCTCGGGCAAAAAGTGCCTCAATAAAGTCGCCCGCATTAAACGGACGCAGATCCTCAATACGCTCGCCGACGCCAATATAGCGAATCGGAATGCCGAACTGATCGGCCACCGAGAAGATCACGCCGCCTTTGGCGGTGCCGTCCAGCTTGGTCAGGGTGATCCCGGTCAATCCTACCGCCTCATGGAACAGTTTGGCCTGGCTAATGGCATTCTGCCCGGTGCTGGCGTCAATAGTTAACATCACCTCATGCGGCGCGTCGACGTCCAGTTTTTTCATCACCCGGACAATCTTCTTCAGCTCTTCCATCAGGTGCGATTTATTCTGCAGACGCCCGGCGGTGTCGGCAATCAGTACGTCAACATGGCGCGCCTTCGCCGCCTGAATGGCGTCGAAAATCACCGAGGCGGAGTCCGCGCCGGTATGCTGGGCGATCACCGGGATATTGTTACGCTGACCCCAGACCTGCAGCTGTTCCACCGCCGCCGCGCGGAAGGTATCCCCCGCCGCCAGCATCACCGATTTACCCTGCTGCTCAAACTGACGCGCCAGCTTGCCGATGGTGGTGGTTTTCCCCACCCCGTTTACGCCGACCATCAAAATAACAAATGGCGTTTTGCCTTCTACGTTCAGCGGCTCATCCACTTTGGCGAGAATCTCGCCCATCTCTTCTTTCAGCAGGCCGTACAGCGCTTCCGCATCGCGCAGTTGCTTACGGCTGGCGCCTTCCGTCAGGTTGGTAATGATCTTGCGAGTGGTTTCCACCCCGACGTCGGCGATCAGCAGTTGCTCTTCCAGCTCTTCAAATAGATCATCGTCGATCTTCTTGCCGCGGAACAGGCTGATAAATCCGGAACCAAGATTTTCTTTGGTTTTCAGAAGGCTACGCTTGAGGCGGGCGAAAAAGCCTTCTTTCGTCGGTTTTTCCTGCTCCTGAGCCAGCGCTTCCACCGGCGCCTCGTCCTCGGGCTCCGGCACCACGACCGCCGCCTCTTCGGCCGCCTCGGCCGCCAGCGCCAGTGCTTCCAGCTCTTCATCGCTTAACGGGGCGTCCTCTTCAGGGACATCCGTCTCCTGCGGCTCGGCGATAACGTCTGCCACAGGCTGCTCTGCTACGGCTTCCGCCACCACCGGTTCGGCGATCACCTCTTCCGCCAGCGGCTCAACCACCGCAGGCTGTTCAGGCGGTTCGCTGACCGCGGGCTCCGGTTCAACAACAGGCGCGTCTCCGGTCAGAGCAGGCGTTTCCACCCCCTCTTCTTCCTGCACGCTGGCAGGCTCCGCGAGGTGCGCTTTTTCGCTTTCGACCACCGTCTCGGTCACTTCGACGACATCTTCGGCAAACGCCTCCGGGTCTGCTTTCGGCGCGCTCGGCTCAGCAGGGGTTTCCGCTACCGGCGTCTCATCGGCAACTGCTTGTTGTTCTTCTACTTTTTGTTCAGTCTCGGTTTCCTGTGCCTGTTCTTTCTGTCCAAAGCCCAGCCAGGAAAAGAAGCCACGTTTTTTCTCTTTTGCCATTTGCGACCACACTCCTCGCTGTTTTATTCATGGCGCAGCTTCATCAGAAGCTGAAAAAATGATGAAATTAGTCGGATAGTCTATCACTTAACTTAACTCGCAGCACCGCCCCCGGATTAAGGTTTCGTCAACCGCCGTCGATCGCTAGAATAGCAGGCCGGAAGTTGAGACTTGAGCAGAGAGATGAAAAAACCAAACCACGCGGGCAGCGGCCAGATCCGCATTATCGGTGGGCAATGGCGCGGCCGTAAATTACCGGTGCCGGAGAGCCCGGGCCTGCGGCCGACCACCGACCGGGTTCGCGAAACCCTTTTTAACTGGCTGGCGCCGTCCATCGTTGACGCGCACTGCCTCGACTGCTTTGCCGGCAGCGGCGCGCTGGGGCTGGAGGCGCTGTCCCGCTATGCGGCCAGCACCACGCTACTGGAGATGGAGCGCGGCGTAGCCCAGCAGTTGCAAAAAAATCTCGCCACCCTGAAAGCGGATCGCGGCAAGGTGATCACCACCAACACCCTCAGCTTCCTGAGCCAGCCGGGGACACCGCACCAGATCGTGTTCGTCGACCCGCCGTTCCGTCAGGGGCTGCTGGAGGAGACGCTACGTCTGCTGGAGACACAAGGCTGGCTGGCCGATGAGGCCCTGGTGTATGTCGAAAGCGAAGTCGAAAACGGTTTACCGCCGGTGCCCGCTAACTGGCAGCTGTATCGTGAAAAAGTGGCCGGACAGGTCGCCTACCGTCTTTACCAACGTGAGGCCCAAGGAGAGCACCATGCTGATTAATTTAGGCCGCCTGCTGATGCTGTGCGTCTGGGCCTTTCTGTTATTGAACCTGTTTCAGCCCTTCCCGAAGCCGCTGAATATCTTCGTCAACGTCGCGCTGATTTTCATGATCCTGATGCACGGGCTGCAGTTGACGCTGCTCAAGGCGACGCAGCCGAAAGAGGCGCCGCCGCTGAGCCGCTTTGAGCAAATCCGCATTTTTATCTTCGGCGTGTTTGAGCTCGTCGCCTGGCAGAAAAAACTGAAGGCGACGCTGAAAAAGTAGTCCTGAAAAGGGCTCAGGGATCGGGAGTAAACGCCACGAACGCTGTGCCCTTATAACTCAACATCCCGCGATCGCCCACGCTCAGCGCATGATATTGCGGCGCGTCGAGGCGAAACACCACCTCCAGCCCACCGTTTTCGGGGCGAAAGCTCGCTTCATAGCGCATCTCACTGCCTGCGGGCGTCACCGTCTGCTGCCGCGAGCGCCGATCGTTAATCACTTTTTCCCGTTTATTGCTGACGATAACCCGCTTTTGTAGCAACGGCGCGGCGTCATTCGCCTGTTTCTCACGGCGCTGCTGGACATAGCGAAACGAAGCCGCCACCACAATCACCGCGACGACCAGAACAAAAAAGAGGGGCATTTTACTCATCAAGGTTACCCATAAAAAATATCAGGAATCAGCATACTGCGTCGGGAATAACATTGTCATCTGCTACGCCAAACCACTACACTGAGTTGTAGCATCACGCATCCGTAACTTTCTTTATGATAACAGATACAGGGACTTACTATGCTTTGGTCATTTATTGCTGTCTGTTTCTCCGCATGGCTTTATGTCGATGCATCCTATCGTGGGCCGGCCTGGCGACGTTGGGTATTTAAACCTGTCACCCTGATTCTGTTGCTGTTACTGGCCTGGCAGGCGCCGATGTTCAATGCCATCAGCTATCTGGTGCTGGCCGGCCTGTGCGCCTCGCTGCTCGGCGACGCCCTGACCCTGCTGCCGCGCCAGCGGGTGATGTACGCGGTGGGCGCTTTCTTCCTGTCACATCTGCTGTATACCATCTGGTTCGCCAGCCAGCTGACGCTGTCGTTCTTCTGGCCGCTGCCGCTGGTGCTGCTGGTATTCGGCGCCCTGCTGATGGCGGTGATCTGGAGTCGGCTGGAAGAGATGAAAATGCCGGTGCTGACCTTTATTGGAATGACGCTGGTGATGGTCTGGCTGGCCGGTGAGCTGTGGTTTGCCCGCCCCACCAACACCGCGCTGTCCGGTTTCGCCGGCGCGGCCCTGCTGCTGCTGAGTAATGCCGTGTGGCTGGTGAGCCACTATCGTCGCCGCTTCCGCGCCGATAACGCCATTGCCGCCGCGTTCTACTTTGCCGGCCACTTCCTGATCGTGCGCGCGCTATACCTGTAATTTAGTCCTTGACTCTGGAGTCGACTCCAGAGTGTATCCTACGGCTAATGAGAAAATTATCATTTCCCGGAGGGTGCCATGTCGACTCCAGACGCGCAGGATAAAAAAGTCCCACAATTCTCGTCATTCACCATGCGGCCAGCGACCGCGCCGGCGGAGAGCTGCTGTACAGATCACGCCTGCGCCACAGAATCCGCCCCTGCCGCCGAAGCGCTCGACGACGCCCGCTATAGCTGGCAGGTTGATAGCATGGACTGCGCCGCCTGCGCCCGCAAGGTGGAAACCGCGGTTCGCCAGGTACCCGGCGTCAGTCAGGTCCAGGTGCTGTTCGCCACAGAAAAGTTGCTGGTTAACGCCGAGGGCGATATCCGCGCTCAGGTTGAGAACGCGGTCCGCCAGGCGGGCTATACGCTGCGCGATGCCGATGCTCCCGCAGCAGAGAAAACCCGAGGGTCGCTGCTGCGCGACAATCTGCCGTTACTGACGCTGGTTATCATGATGGCCCTGAGCTGGGGGCTGGAGCAGGCCAACCACCCCGCCGGTCAGTTGGCCTTTGTTGCTACCACCCTGGTCGGCCTGTGGCCGGTTGCTCGCCAGGCGCTGCGCCTGATCAAGAGCGGGAGCTGGTTCGCCATTGAAACGCTGATGAGCGTCGCCGCCATCGGGGCGCTGTTTATCGGCGCCACTGCGGAAGCGGCGATGGTCCTGCTGCTGTTCCTGATCGGCGAGCGTCTCGAAGGCTGGGCCGCCAGCCGCGCACGGCAGGGGGTGAGCGCGCTGATGGCGCTGAAGCCCGACACCGCCATCCGTCTGCGCAACGGTGTGCGGGAAACCGTCGCCCAGCGCGACCTGCGTCCCGGAGATGTGATTGAAGTGGCCGCCGGCGGGCGTCTGCCGGCGGATGGCCAGCTGCTGTCGCCGTTTGCCAGCTTTGATGAAAGCGCCCTGACCGGCGAGTCGGTGCCGGTGGAGCGTCAGGCCGGGGAACGAGTCGCGGCGGGCGCCACCAGCGTCGATCGCCTGGTGCAGCTTACCGTGATATCCGAACCGGGCGACAGCGCCATCGACCGCATCCTGAAGCTGATTGAAGAGGCAGAGGAGCGTCGGGCGCCAATCGAGCGCTTCATCGACCGCTTCAGCCGGATCTACACCCCGGCCATTATGGTCGTAGCCTTGTTGGTCGCCATTGTCCCGCCGCTGTTCTTCGCCAGCGCCTGGCTGCCGTGGATTTATAAAGGGCTGACGCTGCTGCTGATCGGCTGTCCGTGCGCGCTGGTCATCTCCACGCCGGCGGCCATCACCTCCGGCCTGGCGGTCGCCGCCCGCCGCGGGGCGCTAATCAAAGGCGGCGCGGCGCTGGAACAGCTGGGCCAGGTGCGGCAGGTGGCGTTCGATAAAACCGGCACCCTGACCGTCGGCCAGCCGCAGGTGACTTCGGTGATCGCCACGGCTGAGTTTGACGACAACGCGCTGCTGGCGCTGGCGGCGGCGGTGGAGCAAGGCTCCAGCCACCCGCTGGCGCAGGCCATCGTCCGTGAAGCACAGCGGCGTCAGCTGAGTATTCCGCTTGCCAGCAGCCAGCGGGCGCTGGCGGGCTCTGGCATCGAAGCCGAGGTGAACGGCAGCCGCATCTTGATCTGCGCCGCCAGCAAAGCCGCCCCGGCAGAACATGAGGCGCAGATCCAGCAGCTGGAAAGCGCCGGGCAAACGGTAGTGATGGTGATGCGCGGCGAGACGCTGCTCGG
Source organism: Klebsiella sp. w6 (assembly GCF_033100215.1). Lineage (NCBI taxonomy): Bacteria > Pseudomonadati > Pseudomonadota > Gammaproteobacteria > Enterobacterales > Enterobacteriaceae > Klebsiella > Klebsiella sp. w6. The sequence continues at coordinate 306,743 of NZ_CP136907.1, read as the reverse complement.
TATCCTGGCGCTGCGCGACACCCTGCGCGACGACGCGCGTCAGGCGGTGGATGCCTTGCACCAGTTGGGGGTTCAGGGGGTGATCCTTACCGGGGATAACCCGCGCGCCGCGGCAGCCATCGCCAGCGAACTGGGGCTGGAATTCCGCGCCGGTCTGCTGCCGGCGGACAAAGTGAAAGCCGTCATGGCGCTGAATGCCGATGCGCCGCTGGCGATGGTCGGGGACGGCATCAACGACGCGCCAGCGATGAAAGCGGCCACCATCGGCATCGCCATGGGCAGCGGCACCGATGTGGCGCTGGAGACGGCCGACGCCGCGCTGACCCATAACCGTCTGACCGGCCTGGCGCAGATGATTTCCCTGGCGCGCGCCACCCATGCCAATATTCGCCAGAACATCGCGATAGCCTTAGGGCTGAAGGGGATTTTCCTCGTCACCACCCTGCTTGGCCTGACCGGCCTGTGGCTGGCGGTGCTGGCGGATACCGGCGCCACCGTGCTGGTAACGGCTAACGCGCTGCGGTTATTGCGTAAGAAGTTGTAGCATAGATACCGGCTTCCCTGCTCGCGCTACGCTTAGCAGGGCTACGGTTCCAGACCGTCGGGTAGCCCGGATAAGGCGCTACGCGCCGCCATCCGGGGTATTCCCTGCTCGCGCTGCGCTTAGCAGGGCTACGGTTCCAGACCGTCGGGTAGCCCGGATAAGGCGCTACGCGCCGCCATCCGGGGTATTCCCTGCTCGCGCTACGCTTAGCAGGGCTACGATTCCGGACCGTCGGGTAGCCCGGATAAGGCGCTACGCGCCGCCATCCGGAGTATTCCCTGCTCGCGCTGCGCTTAGCAGGGCTACGATTCCGGACCGTCGGGTAGCCCGGATAAGGCGCTACGCGCCGCTATCCGGGAAAAGCTCAGTGGCTTTTGCGGATCAGATAGCGGTACGGCAGGGCTTCGGTTTCCTGGGCCACCAGCTCATGCTCCATAAAGCGGCAGAATCCCGGGATATCGCGGGTGGTGGCCGGATCGTCAGCAATAATCAGCAGCGTCTCGCCGACCGGCATCGTCCGCACGGTTTTACGCACCATCATGACCGGCTCCGGGCAGCGGAGCCCCAGGGCATCCAGGGTATGGTCAGGAGTGGAGAAAAGTTCGCTCATTTTAGTCTCACGTTAACAAAACGGCCCTAGTTTACCCCCAGTTCGCCAGTACGCAAGCCAGGTTAACGTTTGCGCGAAAAACAACCATTGCATTACGCCGACAACGCAGTATCATGCAGCCGTTTTTTATTGGGTTCCCTCACCCCAACGTTCCGCTGCCGATTGCTCCTTAACCTGAAGCATGACGGGCATAAAAAGGTCACAATATGAATCCGTTTACTACCGTACAGCGCAAAAAAGCGCTCGTCTGGCTTTCGCTATTTCATCTGCTGGTCATCACCTCCAGCAACTATCTGGTTCAGCTGCCGATCTCCATTTTTGGTTTCCATACCACCTGGGGCGCGTTTAGTTTTCCGTTTATCTTTCTCGCCACCGATCTGACGGTACGCATTTTTGGCGCACCGCTGGCGCGACGCATCATTTTCGCGGTGATGGTCCCGGCGCTGGTTATCTCTTACGGCATCTCTGCGCTGTTCTACATGGGCGAGTGGCAGGGCTTTGCCGCGCTGGGCACCTTTAATCTCTTCGTCGCGCGCATCGCCATCGCCAGCTTTATGGCCTATGCACTGGGGCAGATCCTCGACGTCCACGTCTTCAACCGCCTGCGGCAGAGTCGCCACTGGTGGCTGGCCCCCACCGCCTCGACGCTGTTCGGCAACATCAGCGATACCGTCGCGTTCTTCTTTATCGCTTTCTGGCGCAGCCCGGACCCGTTTATGGCCGCCCACTGGGGGGAAATCGCCCTCGTCGACTACAGCTTTAAAGTGCTTATCAGCATTATTTTCTTCCTGCCGATGTACGGCGTGCTGTTAAATATGCTGTTGAAAAGACTGGCGGATAAATCTGATTTGTCGGCATTACAGCCGAGTTAAAGGTACTCGCGGGCCGATGTGTTAAGATAGCCGGATGAGCCATTAGTGGCCGTTTATCGAAAGGAAGATGTCAATGCGCAATTTGGTTAAATATGTCGGTATTGGCCTGCTGGTAATGGGGCTTGCCGCCTGCGATAACAGCGATTCAAAAGCGCCAACCGTCGGAGCGGCGGCGGAGAGCAATGCCAGCGGCCAGGCAATCAGCCTGCTGGATGGCAAACTGAGCTTCACCCTGCCTGCGGGCATGGCCGACCAGAGCGGCAAACTGGGTACCCAGGCGAACAACATGCACGTCTACTCTGACGCTACCGGCCAAAAAGCGGTCATCGTCATCGTCGGCGACAGCACCAATGAAGATCTGGCGGTACTGGCGAAACGACTGGAAGATCAGCAGCGTAGCCGCGACCCGCAGCTGCAGGTGGTGAGCAATAAATCGCTGGAGATGAAAGGCCATACCCTGCAGCAGCTGGACAGCATCATCTCTGCCAAGGGGCAGACCGCCTGGTCTTCCGTGATCCTCGGCAAAGTGGATGACAAACTGCTGACCCTGCAGGTGACCCTGCCGGCGGACAACCAGCAGCAGGCGCAGACCGAAGCAGAAAGCATCATCAACACCCTCACCATCCAGTAATTACTGGCCTGGTGCGATGGCCTCCGGTTCGCTAACCGGGGGCCGTTTTTTTAGCCGCCAGCCCAACAGCAGCGCCGCCATCACCAGCCCAGCCGCGGCGAGATAAATCATCGAGATCCCGGTCCACGCCATCAGCAATCCGGCCAGCGGCCCGGTGACCCCCAACGACAAATCCATAAACACGGTATAGGTCGCCAGCGCCGACCCCTGATTGTGCTGCGGCACCGCTTTGACCGCCACCACCCCCAGCGCCGGGAAGACCAGCGAGAACCCCGCCCCGGTAAGGAAGGTACCGATTTTCGCCAGCAACGGCGTATCGGCAAAGCCGACCAGCAGTAGTCCGATAATCTCCACGCTAAAGCAGAGCATCGCCACGTTCAGTCCACCGAGGCGATTAATGCCGTTAGGAAACAGCAGCCGCGTGCCAACGAACGCGCAGCTGAATAACGTCAGAGCGAAAGCCGCGCCGTCCCAGCCTTTGGCGTCATAAAACAGCGTGATAAAGGTGGCGATCACCCCGAAGCCGGCGGAGGCCAGCGCCAGCGCCATACCGTAGGGCCAGACCCGGCCAAGCACCGCGCGAAACGACATCGCTTTACCTTTGGTAGCCTTCACCGCCGCGCGGGGCAGCGCACAGAGGATCGCCACCAGCGCCACCGCCATAATGACTACCGCCAGGCCGCTGAGGCCAATGTGTGAATAGCACAGCACGCCGAGCGGCGCGCCCATCGCCATCGCCCCGTAGGTCACAATCCCGTTCCACGAGATCACCCGCCCGATATGCAGCGAACCGACCACGCCGACGCCCCACAGCGTCGAGCCTGTGCCGGCGAAGCTCTGGCCGATACCAAGGATCACCCGTCCGAGGCATAACAGCAGCAAGCTAACCAGAGGCCAGCCGCTGCTCCAGGCCGCCAACAGATAGCTCAAACCGCTCAAAAAACAGCCACAGAGACCGAAGACGACAATCTTTTTAGGCCCCAGCAGGTCGGCATAGCGCCCGGCATGCGGGCGGCTGAGCAGCGTGGCGAAATATTGCAGACTAATCACCAGCCCGGCCCAGAAAGCGCTAAAGCCCATGACATCATGCACATAGCCGGGCAGCACCGCCAGCGGCAGGCCGATGGTGAGATAGCTGGCAAAGTTAAAGATAACGACAGAGACAATCCGCAGATTGAGGCGCAGTCCATTGAGCGCCGGCTCGGCGACGGGTTCGGGCATCAGGTTCCACCAGATTTCGACAATCAGCTTTCACTATTACCACGCTGTCGGCGGAAAAGCAGCCCTCCTTTCGGAATATTGGCAGTCGGCGAACCGCTACACTTATCTGGCGCGACTCATAAAAGGAATACCTATGTCCTCTCCGCAGGCTGATAAAGCCGGGCTCCATATTTTACTTAAGCTGGCAGCGTTAGTGATTATCCTCGCCGGGATCCACGCCGCCGCCGATATTCTGGTGCAGCTGCTGCTGGCGCTGTTTTTCGCTATTGTTCTCAACCCGCTGGTCACCTGGTTCATTCGCCGCGGGGTGCGGCGTCCGTTCGCCATTACCCTGGTGGTGACGGCGATGTTGGTGATGCTCACCGCGCTGCTTGGCGTACTGGCGGCGTCGCTCAATGACTTTGTCGCCATGCTCCCCGATTTCAACCGCGCCCTGACGCGCAAGATCCTCCAGCTCCAGGAGTATCTCCCCTTCCTTAATCTGCATATCAATCCGGAGCGCATGCTGCGGCGCATGGATTCAGAACGGCTGATGACCTGGGCCACGACGCTAATGACCCAGCTTTCCGGGGCGATGGCCAGCATCGTGCTGCTGGTGATGACGGTGATCTTTATGCTGTTTGAGGTTCGCCACCTGCCCTACAAACTGCGTTTTGCCCTCAATAACCCGCGCCTGCATATCGCCGGCTTGCACCGGGCGCTGAAAGGCGTCACCCATTATCTGGCGCTGAAGACGCTGATTAGCCTGTGGACCGGGCTGATTGTCTGGCTGGGGCTGCTGGCGATGGGGGTACAGTTCGCCCTGATGTGGGGGGTGCTGGCGTTTCTGCTGAACTATGTGCCGAACATTGGCTCCGCTATCTCCGCTATCCCCCCGATGCTGCAGGCGCTGCTGTTTAGCGGCATTTATGAGTGCCTGTTGGTCGGGGCGCTGTTTCTGGTGGTGCATATGGTGCTGGGCAACATGGTGGAGCCGCGCATGATGGGCCATCGGCTGGGAATGTCGACCCTGGTGGTGTTCCTGTCGTTGCTGGTCTGGGGCTGGCTGCTGGGGCCGGTGGGGATGCTGCTCTCGGTACCGTTAACCAGCGTCTGTAAAATCTGGATGGAGACCACCGTCGGAGGCAGCAAGCTGGCGATCCTGCTCGGCCCGGGCCGTCCCAAAAGCCGGCTCCCCGGCTAGCGGCGTTTGACCGGCCAGAAGATGGTCAACACGCCGGCGACAATGATCGTCACGCCCAGCAGCGATTGCCAGTAGAACGGCTCATGCCAGCCGGGCAACCAGATGGCGGCGGCCCACACGAGGATATAGCTCAGGCTCAGCAGGGCATACGCTTTCGACAGCGGCAGGCGATGCAGGGCAAAGTACCAGCAGACCATCGACAGCAGGTAGCCCAGCAGGCCGAAAAACAGGCCGACGGTCCCGGGCTGGAAATGCAGCAGATGCTGGAGAAATGCCACAATATCGGTCAGCGGCGGCAAGGCCACCATGGCGCTGCGCAGCAGCAACTGCGCGGCGCTGACGAGGCCGACGCTGAATAATGCCCAGAGAAAGCCCATCAGACGCTGGTCCCCAGAATGACAATGCCCACGACGATCAACCCGACGCCAAGCCAGTGACGGCGAGCGACCGGCTCATGCCAGATGCCCCAGCCCGCGAGGGTAACCCAGACGAAATTCAGGCTCAGCATCGGATAGGCGATGCTGACCGGAATAGACTGCAGCACGCTCAGCCACAGCAGCATGCCGCAGCCCAGGCATAACAGCGCCATCCCCAGCCAGAAGAGTATATGGCGACTCCGCCGTCCGCGACGGGACGGGCGGGTCGCCTGTTTCTGGCAGAGTTGCCCGGCGCAGCTCAGCAGGCTGGCGAACACCAGACAGATCCAGACGCTCATTGCGGCAGATACTGAAGGAAGACCACCCGACCCAGCTCGTAGGCGTTATCTGGCTTCGGTAACGGTAAGTCAACCATACTCTCTCCTTTATCCATCAACAGCACCAGCGAGACCGGCCCCTGCTGACGGTGCGTGGCCAGCCAGTCGGCAAAACCGGCCTGGCTGACAAAGCTTCCCTGAGCATCCGGCCAGTCGAGACCGTACTTCAGCTCACCCTGTTTGTCGAACATAATAATATCGCTGCGCTTCAGCTCCCAGGCCAGGCCGCCGGCGATCCCAACGTTGTTGGTCAGGACGTAACGGCTGGGCTGCAGGGATTCACTGACGATATCCACGAGGAACTGCGGCTGTTTGCTGTCGATAACCCGGTCCGGGATGGCGAAGCCCACCAGCAGCGCCAGGCCGAGCGGACAGAGCGCGGCGAGGCTCCAGCGGCGGCCAGGGTTTTTCATCGCCAGCCAGCCCATCAGCGCCCAGACGGCGAAGGCGATCGCCGCCAGCAGACATTTATACAGCTCAATCTTGGTCCACACCGGCTTGTGCATCACGCCCCAGGGTGAGACCACCAGCACGGCGATCAGCCCCAGCAGGCCAACGCCCAGGTTGATCATCCCGTTGATGCGCAGCGCTTTTGCGCCGGTCTTTGCGGCCTCCAGCGCGTAGCGGGCCATCAGAATCGACAGCGGCGCAAAGCACGGCAGGATATAGGTCGGCAGTTTGCCTTTGGCGATACTGAAGAACAGGAACGGCATCGCCACCCAACCCAGCAGATACAGCGCGCCGCGAGCCTCATCGCGCTCAAGCCAGCCGCGCTTCAGCGCCCCCGGCAGCAGGGCCAGCCACGGCAGGCTGCCGGCGATCAGGAACGGAATGTAGTACCAGAACGGCGCTTTGTGCTGGGCATCTTTTTCGGCAAAACGCTGAATATGCTCGACCCAGAAGAAGTAGCGCCAGAAGTCCGGCTCGCGCTGGGCGATAGCCAGCCCCCAGGGCAGCACCACCAGCGTACAGACGATCACCGCCAGCCAGCCGTAGGTCAGCACTTCACGCCAGCGTTTACGGGCGATCACCCACGGCAGCACGCCCACCACCGGCACCGCCAGCGCCAGGAAGCCCTTGGTCATCACCCCCATACCGCAGGCGACGCCCAGCAGCGCGTAGCCCAGTATTTTGCCGCTGCGGCTCTGCGCCTGCGCCGCGCCCCAGAAGCTGCACATCGCCAGCGCCAGCCACAGGGTGATCATCGGGTCCAGCACCGCATAGGTGCCAATCGCATACACCAGCATCGCGGTAAGGAAAATCACCGGCGACAGGACAGCCACCTTTTTGTCGCGAAAGACGCGCCACGCCAGCCAGGCCACCAGCAGGGCAGTCATGGTGATAGCGAAGACCGACCCAAAGCGTACGCCGAAGTTATTATGGCCAAACAGCCACTGACCGATACTGTTGATCCAGTAACCGGCAATCGGCTTTTCGAAGTAGCGCAATCCGAGAAAATGCGGCACCACCCAGTCACCGGTGGCCAGCATTTCACGGCTGATCTCCGCATAGCGGGTTTCATCGGGTTGCCAGAGCAAACGAAAATTAAGCGGCAGCAGGTAATACAGCGCAAACAGCGCAATCAGAGAGACGCCATAGCGAATGCTTTTCATCAAACACCCGAAGTCAGTAATTGTTCACGTCCGAGCCAGCCTTCTCGGCCAGCCAGTTCACCCCGAACCACTTTGCCAGACGGCAGCTCGCTAAAGTCAGCGGGCAGCAGCTGGCTCAGTGGGCAAAACTGAATTTCCTCTTCCGCCGCCATGGTCAGCAGTTCATTGAACTGATCGGCGTAAGCAATACCTTCCACTTCGGCGTGAATGGTATAGACCGGCACGCCCGGGTCGCGATGGATGCAGTCGAGCAGGTAGCGGTTAAAGCCGGCGATATCGACCGCCGTGCCCACCGCCTCATCCCAGGTCGGCAGCGTGACCGGGATCTGCACCGTACCAAACGTGCCGCTACCGAGCTGGGGCAGGAACGGCCGCGTGCCGCGACAGTCGCTGTTGTAGAGAAAATCGAAGGATTCTTTGGCTTTGACCACCCGCTGATCGGCGCGCCAGCCGGCGACAGCCGAACAGGTGACCGGCCGGCCGATGATGCGTTCCAGTTCGAGCAGGCCGCGCTCAACCTCCAGCGCCAGCCGTTCCTGCGGCCAGACGCCGCTCCACGCCTGCCAGCTGTAGTGATCCCAGGCGTGCAGCCCGACTTCATGAGACTCGGCGGCCGCGCGGATCACCGCTTCGTTCCCCGCGCCGATGCGGCGTCCCGGCCACGCGGTGCCAGCCAGCAGAATATCCCAGCCGTACAGCGAAGCCGCTCTGGAACGCAGCATCTTCCACAGAAACTTCGGTTTTACCAGGCGCCACAGATGGCGCCCCATATTGTCCGGCCCGACGCTGAAGAAGAAGCTTGCCTGGATCCCGTGCTGGCCCAGCAGGTCCAGCAGCCGCGGAACGCCGTCCCGCGTTCCGCGAAAGGTATCGACATCTATGCGTAAGCCGACCTGTTTCATGGATTTTTATCGTCCACCAGTTCAACTGTACGCAGGAAGAAGTCCAGCGTGTGTTCGACCGTTTCTTCCATCTCCACCTTCGGTTCCCAGTTCAGGCAGCGTTTGGCGTTGCGAATGCTCGGCTTACGATGCTCAACGTCCTGGTAGCCCTTCCCGTAGTAATCGCTGCTTTCCACTTCACGGAAGCCGGCAAACGGCGGGAAGCGATCGCGCAGCGGATGGCGTTCGAAGCAGGCGAGCAGCATTTCGGCCAGCTCTTTGATGCTCGCTTCGTTTTCCGGGTTGCCGATGTTGATGATCTGCCCGTCGCAGCGGCCGTCTTTGTTCTCGATGATGCGGAACAGCGCTTCGATACCGTCGCTGATATCGGTGAAGCAGCGCTTCTGCTTGCCGCCCTCGATGAGCTTGATCGGCGACCCTTCCACCAGGTTGAGGATCAGCTGGGTGATGGCGCGGGAACTACCGATACGCGCGGCGTTGAGGTTATCCAGGCGCGGCCCCATCCAGTTGAACGGACGGAACAGGGTGAACTTAAGATCGTACTTATCGCCGTAGGCCCAAATCACGCGATCCAGCAGCTGCTTGGAAACCGAGTAGATCCAGCGCTGTTTGTTGATCGGCCCGACCACCAGATTGGAGGTATCTTCGTCGAAGTTTTTATCGGTGCACATGCCGTACACTTCAGAGGTCGACGGGAAGATGATGCGCTTATTGTATTTCACGCAATCGCGGATGATCTTCAGGTTCTCTTCGAAATCCAGCTCGAACACGCGCAGCGGGTTACGGGTATATTCGATAGGGGTGGCGATGGCCACCAGCGGCAACACCACGTCGCATTTCTTAATGTGATACTCGATCCACTCGGAGTGAATGCTGATATCGCCTTCCACGAAGTGGAAACGCGGGCTCTCAAGGAAACGGCTGATGGCGTCGGAGCCGATATCCAGGCCGTAAATTTCATAGTTGTCGTCCTGCAGCAGGCGCTCGGTCAAATGGTTACCGATAAAGCCATTGACGCCTAGGATCAGCACGCGGGTGCGACGCTTAATCGCCACCACCGGTTTGCTGCTGATCACCGCCCCGGACACCAGGCCCAGCGCCTGCGCCAGCTGAGCGCCCTGCATGTACACACCGCGTTCGGTCTGGCCGGTGACAATTTCCAGCGCCCCGTCCTGGCACGCCACGATCAGCGGCGCAACGGAGATAACGGTACCCGGTTTGGCTGCCGGCAGATCGTGGCGGACGCGGGATTTCCAGACGATAAACTTGTTCGCGCCAGCGTAGCCGAAGGCGCCCGGCCACGGATCCGAGACGGCACGCACCAGATTGTGCAGGGTCTGCGCCGGCTGCTCCCAGTCGAGGCGGCCATCCTCCGGGGTACGACGCCCCACGTAGGTCGCCTGGCTGTGATCCTGCGGGCGCTCTGCGGTTTTTCCTTCAAGGATCGCCGGCAACGCCTGGCCCAGCAGCTCAGTGGCGGCGGCGCACAGCTTACGATGCAGCGTCAGGGCCGCGTCATCCGGGCCAATCGCCACGGTTTGCTGGGCGACGATATCGCCGGCATCCGCGCGGTTCACCATGCGGTGCAGGGTGACGCCGGTTTCGCTTTCGCCATTGACCAGCACCCAGTTCAGCGGCGCACGGCCACGATATTTCGGCAGCAGCGAACCGTGCAGGTTGAACGCCCCTTTCGGCGCCAGATTGAGGATCTCATCGCCCAGCAGGTTGCGGTAGTAGAAGGAGAACAGCACGTCCGGCTTCATCTCGCGGATACGCTCAATCCACAGCGGATGGTTCACGTCTTCCGGCGCCCACACTGGAATGCCCTGCTCGGCGGCAAGGCGCGCCACGGAGCCAAAGAAATGGTTTTCGCCAGGGTTATCCGGGTGGGTGAAAATAGCAGCGATATCATACCCGGCGTCCAGCAGGGACTGGATACCGGTGCAGCCCATATCGTGATAAGCGAAGACTACGGCTTTCATGAACGATCTTCCTCTTTAGATGCCGTTTCCGGCTGGCGAACAACACGTTGAATAAAGTAGCGGGGACGAGCGCGAACGTCGTTATAGATGCGTCCGATATACTCGCCGAGCAGGCCCATACCGATAAACTGGGCGCCGATGAACATAAACAGCACGGCGAAGAGCATGAACACCCCTTCCGCCGCCCACTGCGGGCCAAAGGCCAGGCGCAGCACCACCAGCAGCAGGCCGAAGGCGAAGCCCAGCAGGGCAATCACGCTGCCGAAAATGCTGAGCAGACGCAGCGGCGTGGTGGTCAGACAGGTCACCAGGTCGTACATCAGGTTGATCAGGCGCATGAAGCTGTATTTGGAGTCGCCGAATTCGCGCTCGGCATGCATCACCGGGATCTCGACCGCGCGACGGGCGAAGGTATTCGCCAGGATCGGGATAAAGGTGCTGCGCTCGTGGCAGTTGAGCATCGCGTCGATAATATGGCGGCGGTAAGCGCGCAGCATGCAGCCGTAGTCGCCCATCGCTTTGCCGGTGGTGCGCTGGATCAGGCGGTTGATCATCTTCGAGGCGCTTTTGCGGAAGATGCTGTCCTGACGGTTCTGGCGGACGGTGCCCACCACGTCGTAGCCTTCATCAGCCTTCTCTACTAACCGCGGAATTTCCTCCGGTGGGTTTTGCAGATCGGCATCAAGGGTAATAATCAGATCGCCCGTCACATGGCTAAAGCCGGCCATGATCGCCGAGTGCTGGCCGTAGTTACGGTTTAACAGCACGGCGACGACGTGACTGCCTTCCGCCTCGGCGGCTTCGGTCAGCATGCGCGCGGAATCGTCGCTGCTGCCATCGTCGATCAGCAGAATTTCATATTGCCGCCCCAGCGTGGCGCAGGCGGTATCCGTACGACGAAGCAGTTCCGGCAGACTATCCTGTTCGTTATAAACCGGGATAACCACCGAGACCTTCTTCACGGGAGGGTAAGTAAGCATATCAACGTCCTGACAGCTGGCGCAGTGCGGAAATGACGCGAGTGACATCGTCATCGGTCATGTCCGGGAACAACGGGAGAGAACAGATGCGGGCGCTGTTCCATTCGGTATTTGGCAGGGAAACCTCAGGGAAGCGCTCGCGGTAATATTTTTGCGTATGAGCCGCACGGAAATGCAGACCCGTGCCGATACCCATCGCCTTCAGCTTTTCCATCAGCGCGTCGCGGCTGATGCCGCATGCGGCCTCATCGACGCGGATGATAAACAAGTGCCAGGCGTGCTGGTGATCCCATGCCGGGACGGTCAGCGGTTTAAACGGCGTGTCCGCCAGCTCGCGCAGGTAGCGCTGGGCAATCTCCGTCCGGCGCTGATTGGCGTGGCTCAGTTTTTCCAGCTGGACCAGCGCCAGAGCGGCGTTGATATCGGCAAGGTTGTACTTGAAGCCCGGGGTGATCACCTCCGCCTGCGGCGCGCGGCCGTGGGTCTGACGATCATAGGCGTCCACGCCCAGACCATGGAATTTCAGACTGCGGATACGGGAGGCCAGCTCGTCGTCGTCGGTGACAATCAGCCCGCCTTCGGCGCAGGTCATGTTCTTGATCGCGTGGAACGAGAAAATGGCGGTCCCCTGCCAGCCAATGTGGCGGCCTTTATAATGGGTACCCGCCGCATGGGCGGCATCTTCAATCACCGGAATGCCGTGGCGCTCGCCCACCGCGCGAATGGCGTCGATGTCGGCTGGCGCGCCCGCGTAGTGCACGGGAATTATCGCTTTGGTACGCGAAGTGATCGCCGCTTCCACCGCGTCAGGGGTAATCATCAGATTGTCGTTATCGACATCGATCATCACCGGCGTAGCGCCCAGCAGGCAGATCATATTGAGAGTGGAGACCCAGGTCTGGGACGGCGTAATGACTTCATCGCCGGGGCCAATACCCAGCGCCATCAGGGTCACATGCATCCCGCCGGTCGCTGAACTGACGGCAATCGCGTGGCGGTTGCCGGTCAGCTGGCAGAATGCCGCTTCGAGTGCCTGATTCTTCGGTCCGGTGGTGATCCAGCCCGACGCTAAAACTTCACGCAGCGCAGCCAGCTCTGCGTCGCCCATCGACGGGCGCGAAAACGGCAAAAAATCGCTCATCATCATCCTGTTCTGTAGTTGACCCACGCACAAATCAGGGTCGTTAGAATAAAATATCCTGCGCCTGCGGACTTAAACGAAATTAAAATGAAGTGAGTTCAGCGCGGCATTCCATTTCAGGGTATTTCGACCACTATTAATGTAGTCGACCTTGCTTAGGATAATATTAAGAAATTAATATTTTCTCAGAATAAGTAATAACTCATTACTAAACAGTATGATAGGAATTTTTTATGGCAGGGGTATGACAGGAAAGCGTTCCTGTTAAGCGGCAAGAAACAGGAACGCAATAGCAAAAAGTAAACGGGAATTAAACCAATACACAATACTTAAATTAGCGATCGTCACGCTTAATGACAAAATGTTAGCGCAGATCACAAAGTTATTTCTGCTGAATTACAAATTTGCAGGAAAATCCGCAGGTAATTCGCTCGCCGGGCAATTAATGACCTCGTCATTATCGGCGCCACAGTCGCGAATGAAGGTGATAGTGGCGAACTCGTCAATCACTTCCGTTGGATAGGCCGGGCCGGCATCACGGTACGAATTCATCAGCGGAATATGGTCGTTCTGGAAGCAGACGGTTTTTTCCGGGTTATTCATGATCCAGCGCGGGAAGAAAATGGTGCCGTGGAACAGTTTGTCGCCCAGGTTGACGATCAGGCTGACGTCGGTGCCGGTCGGTTCGGTCCAGGAGATTTTGTAGATACTTTCCCCCACCCGCACGATGTACGCTTCCTGATCTTTCACCCAGCGATTGCCGACGATGCCGCTGTGAATACGGTAGTCGAGGGTGTGGCCATTTTTGACGTAAATCTCGTAGTTCCAGCCGTTGTCGTAGGTATAGACCAGATGTTTACCGATAAAGCCGCTGAGGTCATGTTTGTCGAAAGTGCTCATCATTTATTCTCCTCTGTTTTGTTGAGGACAGCATACGTCTTTAAAAAATGAATGAATAACGCTATGTTTGGATTAAATACATCCAAATTTTAGATTGATTATGCACAAGACAACCCTGGAGCAGTGGGCGTTACTCGAAAAGGTAGTGGAATTGGGGAGCTTTGCCAGAGCGGCGGAGGAGACCAACCGCAGTCAGTCTTCGGTGAGCTATAACCTCGCGCTGCTGCAGGAGCGCTTAGGCGTGGCGCTGCTGGCGCCGTCCGGCCGGCGGGCGGTGCTGACCCCGGCCGGCGAACTGCTGCTGAATCAGGTCAAACCGCTGCTGCAGGCCTTCGCCTACGTCGAGACCCACGCCGCCACCTTACGCAACGGGGCGCGTACCCGCCTGGATCTGGTGGTCGACAGCATTTTCCCTCGTCAGCGACTATTCGCCATTCTGCGCCAGTTTCAGCAGCGCTATCCGCAGACCCAGGTCAGACTCACCGAAGTGCTGGAAAACGTTGATGACGAGAGCGCGGCGCGGACGGAAGCTGATGTGATGGTGCTGACCCGCCGCCAGGATATTACCGGCCGTGGAGAGTGGCTGATGAATATTGATTTTATCGCCGTCGCCCACCGCGACCACCCTCTCGCCACGCTCGACGGGCCGCTGGAGGACAGCACGCTGGCGCCGTGGCCGCTGGTGCGCATTGCCGATCAGACCGGCGATGGCCAGGCGACGCGTGACGCCTGGACCTTCTCCACCATTGACGCCGCCATTGATGCGGTGATGTATCAGGTCGGGTTCGGCTGGCTGCCGGAAGAGCGCATTCGCCCCCATCTCGACCAGGGCGTGCTGAAGCGGCTGCCCCTCAGCCACGGCGCGCGCCGCGCGACGCCGCTGCACCTGATCGTTAAGCGGGACCTGGCGCCGATCGACGAGCAGGTAGCCACGCTGCTGGGCTTATTCCGGGCGCCCTGAGAAGCGCAGGCGGTGTTTACCGCCCGCGTGTAATGATACGATTTTCTTATACTTTCCGGCGCAATATTGATCCAGGTTACTCCCAAAGTATGATGAATCACTAAAATCGTCATACTTTCCTGTCGCTGAGATCACCGTCTTGTCTACTATCCGCCTCACCCTGCTGGCGCTGGTTGCCTGCGTCCCTTTACTGGCTCAGGCCGCGCCGCACCAGCTCACCACCGCCTGGCCGGTTAACGTCGGCCCGCTGAATCCCCATCTCTATACACCCAACCAGATGTTTGCCCAAAGCATGGTCTATGAACCGCTGGTGAAGTATCAGGCTGACGGCAGCGTACAGCCCTGGCTGGCGACCCGCTGGCGTCACGCCGCCGATGGTAAAACCTGGTGGTTCACCCTGCGCGACGATGTGACCTTCTCCAATGGCGAACCGTTTAACGCCCAGGCCGCGGCGGCCAATTTCCAGGCGGTGCTGGCCAACCGCCAACGCCATGCCTGGCTTGAGCTCGCCAACCAGATCACCGACGTGCGGGCGCTCAGCGCCACTGAGTTGCAGATCACTCTGAAAAGCGCCTACGCGCCCTTACTACAAGAGCTGGCCCTGCCCCGCCCGTTCCGCTTCATCGCGCCCTCGCAGTTTATCGATGGCGGCACCGCCAGGGGCATTAAAGCCCCGATCGGCACCGGTCCGTGGCGACTGGCGAGCTCGCAGCTCAATCAGCGCGATGTGCTGGTACGCAATGAGCGCTACTGGGGTCGCAAACCGGCACTGCAGCAAATCACCATCAAGGTGATCCCCGACGCTACCAGCCGGGCGGTGGCGTTCGAAACCGGGGAAATCGATATGCTCTACGGTGACGAAGGGCTGCTGCCGCTGGACACCTTCGAACGCTTTCGCCATCACCCCGGCTACGTGGCGCGCCTGTCCGCCCCGGTGGAAACGGTGATGCTGGCGCTGAACGCCAGCCAGGGCCCGACCCGCGAGCAGGCGGTTCGTGAGGCGCTCAACTACGCCGTCGATAAACAGACCCTTGTCGATAGCGTGTTGTATGGCACCCAGCAGGTTGCCGACACCCTGTTTGCCCCCTCGGTCCCCTACGCGCCGCAGGATCTGACGCCGCGCCGTTACGATCCGGCAAAAGCCCGCGCCCTGCTGGAGCAGGCTGGCTGGCAGCAGCCGGATGGCCAGCCCTGGCGACAAAAAGCCGGGCAACCGCTGGCGATTGAGCTGGCGTTTATCGGCACCGACGCGCTGGCTAAATCAATGGCCGAAATTATTCAGGCCAATCTGCGGCAGGTCGGCGTCCAGGTCACCCTGGTGGGTGAGGAGGAGAGCAGCATTTACGCCCGCCAGCGCGAAGGCCGCTTCGGTATGATCTTCAATCGCACCTGGGGCGCGCCCTACGATCCGCATGCCTTTTTAAGCTCGATGCGCGTCCCGTCGCATGCGGATTACCAGGCCCAGCGAGGCCTGCCGGACAAGGCGCTGATTGATAAAGAGATTAGCGAAGTACTGACCACGGGGGACGAGGCGCTGCGGAGAAAACTGTACCACGATGTGCTGACCCGCCTGCATCAGGACGCGGTGTATCTGCCCATCAGCTATGTCTCGCTGATGTCGGTTGCGCACCAGGAGGTCGGGGAGATCCCGTTCGCCCCGGTGACCACCGAGATCCCTTTCGATCAGATTAACCCGGTAACGCCATAATGCTACGCTATATTTTACGCCGCCTGCTGCTGCTGATCCCGCTGCTGCTCGCCGCCTCCGCCATCATCTTTCTGCTGCTGCGGCTCGGCACCGGTGACCCGGCGCTGGATTATTTACGCCTGTCGAACCTGCCGCCCACTGAAGAGATGGTTGCCTCGACCCGCGAGCTGCTGGGGCTCAACCAGCCGCTGGCGATGCAGTATCTGCACTGGCTGTGGCGGGCGCTGCACCTGGATTTCGGTCTCTCCTATGCCACCCAGCGCCCGGTGCTGGATGACCTGCTGCACTTCCTGCCAGCCACCCTGCTGCTCACCGGCGCGGCGCTGGCGCTGATCCTCGTCACCTCCCTGCCGCTGGGCATCTGGGCGGCGCGCCATCGCGATCGCCTGCCGGACTATGTGGTACGGCTGATTGCCTTTCTTGGCGTCTCAATGCCGAACTTCTGGCTGGCCTTTCTGCTGGTGATGCTCTTTTCCGTGCATCTGCAGTGGCTCCCGGCGATGGGGTATGGCGACTGGCAGCACCTGATTTTGCCCGCCGTCTCCATCGCCTTTATGTCGCTGGCGATCAACGCCCGCCTGCTGCGCGCCAGCATGCTGGACGCCGCCAGCCAGCGTCACGTGATATGGGCGCGGCTACGCGGATTGAGCGCGCGCCAGGTGGAGCGCCGACATATCCTGCGCAATGCCACCCTGCCGGTGGTGACCGCCATGGGCATGCACATTGGCGAGCTGATCGGCGGCACCATGATTATCGAAAATATCTTTGCCTGGCCCGGGGTCGGCCGCTACGCAGTTTCCGCCATTTTCAATCGCGATTACCCGGTGATCCAGTGCTTTACCCTGATGATGGTGACGGTGTTCGTGCTGGCTAATCTGGCGGTAGATGTGCTTAACGCGGCGCTCGACCCGCGCCTGCGCCGCCACGAGGAGGTGAGCGCATGAGATGGCTACAAAGCTTTCGCTGGCCGGTAAAACTGGCCATGCTGGTTATCGCGCTGTTGGCAGTCATCGCCATCGGCAGCGGCTGGTGGCTGCCCTGGGATCCAGCGGCGATTGACCTTCAGCAGCGGCTGCTACCGCCGGGCGCAGCGCACTGGCTCGGCACCGATCATCTCGGCCGGGATATTTTCTCACGCCTGCTGGCCGCCACCCGCGTTTCGCTGGGGGCGGTGATGGCTTGTCTGCTGCTGGTGCTGCTGATCGGTCTGGCGGTCGGCGGCAGCGCCGGGCTGCTGGGCGGCCGCGCCGACCGCGGCCTGATGCGCCTCGCCGAACTGTTTATGACCTTTCCGACCTCGATCCTGTCGTTCTTTATGGTGGGGGTGCTGGGTACCGGGTTGACCAACGTGATCCTCGCCATTGCGCTGTCGCACTGGGCCTGGTATGCCAGAATGGTGCGTAACCTGGTGGTTTCCCTGCGCCAGCGCGAATTTATCCTCGCCGCCCGACTGAGCGGCGCCAGCCAGTGGCGGCTGTTCAGCGACCATCTGGCCGGGGCGGTGATCCCCTCGCTGCTGGTGCTCGCCTCGCTGGATATCGGCCATATGATGCTTCACGTGGCCGGCATGTCGTTCCTCGGTCTCGGCGTCAGCGCGCCGACGGCGGAATGGGGGGTAATGATCAACGACGCCCGACAGTATATCTGGACCCAGCCGCTGCAAATGGTCTGGCCGGGGCTGGCGCTGTTCATCAGCGTGATGGCTTTTAACCTGCTGGGCGACGCGCTGCGCGATCGTCTCGATCCCCACCTGATCGCGGAGCATAGCCACTGATGCCGCAGAAGATCCAACTGGAACAGATCTCGCTTGCCGCTGACCGACCGCTGGTCAGCGACGTTTCCTTCACCCTGCGCCGCGGGCAGGTGCTGGCGCTGCTCGGCAGCAGTGGCTGCGGAAAATCACTGACCTGCGCCGCCGCGCTGGGCATGTTGCCGCCTGGCGTCAGGCAAACCGCCGGCCGGGTGCTGCTCGACGGCATTCCGGTGCACGGCGAACAACTGCGCGGCACGACTATTGCCACCATCATGCAAAACCCACGCAGCGCCTTTAATCCACTGCAGACCATGGCCGCGCACGCCCGGGAAACCTGCCGGGCAGCGGGTCGTGAAACAAATGACGCCGTGCTGCTGGCAGCGATGGAGGAGGTCGGTCTGGACAATCCGCGGGCGTTGCTGAAGCGCTACCCCTTTGAGATGAGCGGCGGCATGCTGCAGCGGATGATGGTCGCTCTCGCCCTGCTCAGCCGCGCGCCCTTTATCATCGCCGACGAGCCGACGACCGATCTCGATGCCATCGCCCAGGCGCGCATTCTCGATCTGCTGGCGGATATCGTCGCCAGGCGCGGTCTGGGGCTGCTGCTGGTGACGCATGATATGGGCGTCGTGGCGCGGCTGGCGCATCACGTGACGGTCATGGAGAACGGTCGCCTCGTTGAACACTGCGATGTGAATACGCTATTTAGCGCCCCGCGGCACCCGCTCAGCCAGCGCCTGCTGGCCGCGCATCTGGCGCTGTACGGCCTGGAGAAAACACCATGAATTTACTCAGCGTCACCGGAGTGAGTCACGATTATCCTCACCACGGCAGGGTCCTGCATGCGATCCATCTCGCCATCGCCCCCGGCGAAACGGTGGCCCTGCTCGGACGCAGCGGCTGTGGGAAAAGCACCCTGGCGCGGATGCTGGTGGGTCTGGAAACGCCGCAGCACGGTGATATTGCCTGGCGCGGCACGCCGCTGACTGCCCTCAAGGGCGAGGCCATCGGCGCCTTCCGCCGTGATATTCAGCTGGTATTTCAGGATGCCTTCAGCGCGGTGAATCCGCGCAAAACGGTGCGCGAGATCGTCAGCGAGCCGCTACGCCATCTGTTACGCTTGTCGCGTGAGGCGCGTTCGCGGCGGGTGGAAGAGATGCTGCTGGCCGTCGACCTCGCGCCGTCGCTGCTCGATAAGCGCCCGGCGCAGCTCAGCGGCGGGCAGCTGCAGCGCGTCTGCCTGGCACGCGCCCTGGCGGTGCGGCCGCAGCTGTTGATCCTGGATGAAGCGGTTTCGAATCTTGATCTGCTGCTGCAGGCGGAGATTATCGCCCTGCTGAAGCGCCTGCAGGCGCAGTTTGACACCGCCTGCCTGTTTATCACCCACGACCTGCGGCTGGTGGAGCGCTTTTGCCAGCGAGTGCTGGTGATGGAGCACGGGCGCATCGTCGAAACCGCGACGGTCAGCTTACCGCTGCGCCTGCACTCCCCTGCAGGTCAGGCGCTGCAGCGCGCGGTGCTGCCACCTTTTCCTGCCACTCTGCTAAACGAGGCCATGCCATGCAGCGCGTAACCCTGACCCTTGATGATGACCTGCTGGCCGCCCTCGATGCGCTCAGCGCCCGCCGTGGCTACCACAATCGCTCGGAGGCGGTACGCGATATTCTGCGCGACGCCCTCAACCAGGATCCTCCGTCGCCGGAATCACGGCGCGGGTATGCCGTCCTGTCGTACGTGTATGAACATGAGAAACGCGAACTGGCGAGCCGGCTGGTGGCCACCCAGCATCATCATCACGATCTCTCCGTCGCCACGCTGCATGTGCATATCAGTCATGACGACTGCCTGGAGATTGCGGTGCTGAAAGGTGACATGGCCGAGGTACAGCATTTTGCCGACGAGGTGATTGCCCAGCGCGGCGTGCGGCATGGGCATTTGCAGTGTTTAGCGGATGATTAATTATTTGAAAATTCTTGGGTGGTTTATCAACAGTTGATAAACCACATAAACTATACGCTTTGTGAATTATCCCTCTTCGCCAATAATGGCGCCTCATTTAACGATCTCGTTATGGCGAGGCTCCTGCATAAATACAAGTTACCGCCCTGTTGGTATCGAGAGAGACCACTCAGGGAAATACAGGCTTCCATCGAATCAAGGTGTTGCCAAGGTAACTTCTGGCGGTCATGACCGTTCAGATACGTTATGCAGTGCTAAAACCAGGACGTAGGGATCTGCCTGCGCTAACCCTGTCTTGTTCGCCCCTATGAGTGATTTTTTATAGGGATTTTAATCATGTCTTCCATTCAACTCTGCGCCGCCCATCAGGCGACCTCTGGCTTCGACGGCGATGCGATCGCCCAGTACATGCGTACCGATTTTATTACGCTGCAGGAACATCTCAGCGTCCATGAGGCGCGCGAACACTTTATCTCCCAGCTGGACAGTGATGATATTCCCGGCCAGGTGTTTGTCGTCGCCGGCAGGAAACTGCGCGGCAGCCTGTCGGTCAAAAAGCTCCTGCAGGAAGGGGATGTCGGGCAGTCTAT
This sequence comes from Klebsiella sp. w6, assembly GCF_033100215.1. Classification (NCBI taxonomy): domain Bacteria; kingdom Pseudomonadati; phylum Pseudomonadota; class Gammaproteobacteria; order Enterobacterales; family Enterobacteriaceae; genus Klebsiella; species Klebsiella sp. w6. Next base: position 286,439 of record NZ_CP136907.1, on the reverse strand, counting down.
CCGCTACCTGATGGACAGCTGCCTGTTTCGCGTCAAACCTGACGACGAGCGCCCGCAGGTGATTGCCGAACTCACCGAGCGCGGCCTCGATCTGGTACCGGTTGTCGATAAAGGCGAGCTGGTCGGCTGCCTGATGGAAAAGGAGATCGCCCATCTGCTGGAGGATGACGTCACCGAAGACGCCCAGCTGCAGGGGGCGACGCTACCGCTGGAAAAACCGTACCTCGAGATCAGCCCCTGGACGCTGTGGAAGAAACGTTCGGTCTGGCTATTGCTGCTGTTCGTGGCCGAAGCCTATACCAGCAGCGTGCTGCAGCATTTCGAAGAGGCGCTGGAATCGGCCATCGCCCTCGCCTTCTTTATTCCGCTGCTCATCGGCACCGGCGGCAATAGCGGAACGCAGATCACCTCGACGCTGGTGCGCTCGATGGCGCTGGGGGAAGTGCGGCTGCGCGATATGGGGCGGGTGATCCGCAAAGAGGTGTCGACCTCGTTTCTGATTGCCCTGACCCTGGGTCTGGCGGGCTGCCTGCGCGCCTGGATGATGGGGATTGGCATGGAAATCACGCTGATCGTCAGCCTGACGCTGGTATGTATTACCCTGTGGAGCGCGATTGTCTCGTCGATCATTCCGATGGTGCTTAAGCGGATCGGCATCGACCCGGCGGTGGTTTCCGCGCCGTTTATCGCTACGCTGATTGATGGCACCGGGCTGATTATCTATTTCAAAATCGCCCAGTATTTTCTTGGGTTGAACTGATCAAGTAAGCCCGGGTGCCACAGTACCCGGGCCCTTGGATTACCCTTCCACCAGCGCCTGCGCGCAGGCCCAGGCGCTTGACCACGCCCACTGGAAGTTATAGCCGCCGAGCCAGCCGGTGACGTCCATCACTTCGCCGATAAAGTAGAGACCCGACGCCTTACGCGCCTCCATGGTACGTGACGAAAGTTCGTTGGTATCCACGCCGCCGAGGGTCACCTCCGCCGTCCGGTAGCCTTCGGTGCCGTTCGGCTGCACGCGCCAGGCGGTCAGTGTCTCCACCAGCGTCTGCTGATCGCGAACGTTCAGTTGCTTCAGTGTCACATCAGGTATCTGTCCCAGCTGCTGCAGACACTCCACCAGCCGCTTCGGCAGCTGCATCGCCAGGGTATTTTTCAGGCTCTGGTTGGGATGCGCGCTGCGCTGCTCGTTAAGGAAGTCCTCAAGATTGCAGTCCGGCAACAAGTTAACAGTGACGAACTCGCCGGGCTGCCAGTAGCTGGATATCTGCAGCACCGCCGGCCCGGAAAGGCCACGATGGGTAAACAGCAGATTTTCGCGGAACAGGGTGCCGTTCTCGGCGGTAATGGTAGAAGGCACCGAAACGCCGGAGAGCACCTGAAGCTGCTCGAGCAGCGGCTTATGCAGGGTAAACGGCACCAGCCCGGCGCGGGTCGGCAGCACCTTCAGGCCGAACTGCTCGGCCACCTTGTAGCCAAACGGCGAGGCGCCGAGCCCCGGCATCGACAGACCGCCGGAGGCAATCACCAGCTTTTTGGTCATCAGCGTTTCGCCGTTCACCTGTAGCCGGTAGCCTTGTTCATCTCGCTCGACGCTGAGGATTTCGCTGCGCAGGCGGATCTGCACGTCGCCCTTTTCGCATTCCGCGAGCAGCAGATTGACGATCTGCTCCGCCGAATCATCACAAAACAGCTGGCCGAGCGTCTTCTCATGCCAGGCGATGCCATATTTGCCGACCAGCTCGATAAAGTCCCACTGGGTGTAGCGCGCCAGGGCAGATTTGCAAAAATGCGGGTTTTGGCTCAAATAGGCCGCCGGCTCAACATACATGTTGGTAAAGTTGCAGCGGCCGCCGCCGGACATCAGAATTTTTCGTCCCGGCTTTTTGCCGTTATCGAGCAGCAGGACGCGGCAGCCGAGCTGGCCCGCCTGCGCTGCGCAAAACATTCCCGCCGCTCCGGCGCCAACGACAATGGCATCAAACCTTTCCACACCGCGTTCCTCGTTCCCCAATTGTCGGGTTTTGTAAATATTTCACTCTGGTCACACCAGCGGGAAAAATCCCGCATTAGATACATCATTGAAAGATATAGGATTACTCCCAACAGGGTAAAACCTAAACAGGAAGAAAATCAAAAAAAGTCTATATTTCACTTTGCCCGCGCCGCTAAAGTCACTGATAATGCGCCGCGTTCATGTCCTCAAAATGGCGTAACGTCCTATGCTACATTTATTTGCCGGTCTGGATTTACATACCGGACTATTATTATTGCTTGCTTTAGCTTTTGTACTGTTTTACGAAGCGATTAACGGTTTCCATGATACCGCAAACGCGGTGGCTACGGTTATCTACACTCGCGCAATGCGGTCGCAGCTTGCTGTGGCGATGGCGGCGCTCTTCAACTTCTTCGGCGTTCTGCTGGGCGGTCTCAGCGTAGCCTATGCCATTGTGCATATGCTGCCCACCGATCTGCTGCTTAACATGGGTTCCGCACATGGCCTCGCCATGGTGTTCTCTATGCTGCTGGCGGCGATCATCTGGAACCTCGGCACCTGGTATTTCGGCCTCCCGGCCTCCAGTTCTCACACCCTGATTGGCGCCATCATCGGTATTGGTTTAACCAATGCGCTGATGACCGGTACTTCAGTGGTTGATGCGCTGAATATCCCGAAAGTCATCGGCATTTTTGCTTCGCTTATCATCTCGCCGATCGTCGGTCTGGTGATTGCGGGCGGCCTGATTTTCATTCTCCGTCGCTACTGGAGCGGTACCAAAAAACGCGCGCGTATCCACCTGACCCCCGCAGAACGTGAAAAGAAAGACGGTAAGAAAAAACCGCCGTTCTGGACCCGTATCGCCCTGATCCTGTCCGCTATCGGCGTGTCGTTCTCCCACGGCGCCAACGATGGGCAGAAAGGCATTGGTCTGGTGATGCTGGTGCTGATTGGCGTCGCCCCGGCGGGCTTCGTGGTGAATATGAACGCCTCCGGTTACGAAATCACTCGTACCCGCGACGCGGTCAACAACGTGGAAACCTTCTTTCAGCAGCGCCCTGACCTGCTGAAGAAAGCCACCGGTGTTGACCAACTGGTTCCGTCTCCGGATACCAATACCGCGGCCAACGGTGAGTTTCATTGCCATCCAGCAAATACTATCAACGCGCTTGACCGCGTGAAGACTATGCTGACCGGCGTTGAAACCTACGATTCACTGTCACCGGATCAGCGCGGTCAGCTGCGTCGCATTATGCTCTGCATCTCCGACACCACTGATAAAGTGGCGAAGCTGCCGGACGTCAGCGCTGACGACCAGCGTCTGCTGAAGAAACTGAAAACCGATATGCTGAGCACCATCGAGTACGCGCCAATCTGGATTATTATGGCGGTCGCGCTGGCGTTAGGTATCGGCACCATGATCGGCTGGCGCCGCGTGGCGACCACCATCGGCGAGAAGATTGGTAAGAAGGGCATGACCTACGCTCAGGGGATGTCGGCACAGATGACCGCAGCGGTTTCTATCGGTCTGGCGAGCTACACCGGAATGCCGGTTTCCACCACCCACGTGCTCTCCTCCTCGGTGGCGGGGACAATGCTGGTGGATGGCGGTGGTCTGCAGAAAAAGACCGTGACCAGCATCCTGATGGCCTGGGTGTTGACCCTTCCGGCAGCGATTATCCTTTCAGGCGTCCTTTACTGGCTCTCCCTGAAACTGATTTAAACGTCATTCGATCAAAACGGGTCAGCTTGCTGGCCCGTTTTTTTATCCCGAAGATGTCGTTAGTGCCAGATCATCAGCGCAATCAGGCTCACCACCACCAGACCGCACAGCGCGCTGGTCAGGATAAACTGACGACGGACACGTTCGCAGCGACGAATAAATTCATCATCGTGATGGTCACGGTAACGCTGGGCGTAGATATACCAGACCAGCCGCATCTGTTTGCTGGGCTGCCCATGCGAGGTAAAAAAGCCGCCGCCATCAACATACTGATAGAGCAAGGGATCGCAACCACGTAGCACCACCAATAATGCACGCAACGATGAGAAGTAGCGTGCCATATTCACCACACAAACGACACACAGGGCCCAAAACAGCGCAATAGTGCTGATCATACCTCCTCCCCGGCGACCCGCCCACGGAGAAATCCTCCGCGGCTACCGCTCCCCAAATAACCCACGACGATACCGTAAAGAGTGCGATTCCGATCACATTTATTTTTCCGACCGGCTCATTAAATAGTGTAGGAGATCCATTAATTTTTTTACCACAAGGTTATTCGTTATCAATACGTAAGACGGATAAATTTGTTTAACTTTTAGGTGAACCCAGTGCATTGACGGAGTGCGGGGGGCGCTATAAGGTAGGAAATATCTTCTACAATGAAGTCCTTAAAGGCTACCCTCCCGCGAATGTAGCACGCAGGACGCGGGCGAAACGGCAGCGCCAGCTGTCAGGTCCAATGGTCATCGACAAACTTATGGAAGGAGTAACACTATGGCTTACAAACATATTCTTATTGCAGTAGACCTGTCCCCGGAGAGTAAAGTACTGGTTGAAAAAGCCGTTTCTATGGCCCGCCCGTATAACGCAAAAGTGTCCCTGATCCACGTGGATGTGAATTACTCCGACCTCTACACCGGGCTGATTGACGTTAACCTCGGCGACATGCAAAAACGCATCTCCGAAGAGACCCATCACGCGCTGACCGAGCTCTCCACTAACGCGGGCTACCCGATCACCGAGACCCTGAGCGGCAGCGGCGACCTCGGCCAGGTGCTGGTCGATGCGATTAAAAAATATGATATGGATCTGGTGGTCTGCGGCCACCATCAGGACTTCTGGAGCAAGCTGATGTCCTCTGCCCGCCAGCTGATCAACACCGTCCATGTCGACATGCTGATCGTCCCGCTGCGCGACGAAGAAGACGAATAACCGTCCCGTTTTATCCGCGTAAGACGCCCGCCGATGCGGGCGTCTTTATTTTCGCTTTCCCCTCACCGCATGGCAGAGATTAAAGCCATAAAATCGCCATTCAATTAGTGTGATCAACCAGTTATTCGCCAAAACATCTATATAATAATCTATTCATTAAGCCAATAACCGCAGCATGGCGAGTTATCAGACATTTTCGGCGCGTTCTGGCATACGCGTTCATACTTTTTGGGAAAGTAAAACAAGGCGAAGGAATATGAATACAACTGCACCTACGGGCTTGCTGCAGCAACCACGTCCGTTCTTCATGATCTTCTTTGTGGAGCTCTGGGAACGTTTTGGCTATTACGGCGTTCAGGGGATCCTGGCGGTCTTCTTTGTCAAACAGCTGGGCTTCTCTCAGGAACAGGCCTTTATCACCTTCGGTGCCTTCGCGGCGCTGGTTTACGGGCTGATCTCCATCGGCGGCTACGTGGGCGACCATCTGCTGGGGACCAAACGCACGCTGGTGCTCGGCGCCATTGTGCTGGCTATCGGCTACTTTATGACCGGGATGTCGCTGCTGAAACCGCAGCTGATCTTTATCGCTCTCGGCACCATCGCCGTCGGCAACGGTTTGTTTAAAGCCAACCCGGCGAGCCTGTTGTCAAAATGCTATCCGCCTAAAGACGCCCGTCTCGACGGGGCGTTTACCCTGTTTTATATGTCGATAAACATCGGTTCACTGCTGTCGCTCTCGCTGGCGCCGGTGATCGCCGAAAAGTTTGGCTATGCCGTGACCTATAACCTGTGCGGCGCGGGGCTGATTATCGCGCTGCTGGTCTACTTCGCCTGCCGTGGGATGGTGAAAGATATTGGCTCCGAGCCGGATCATCGCCCCCTCAGCCTGCGCAATCTGGCGCTGGTGCTGGCCGGGACGGTGGTAATGATTTTTCTCTGCGCCTGGCTGATGCATAACGTGATGGTCGCCAACCTGGTGCTGATTGTCCTGTCGATCGTGGTCATTGCGTTCTTTTTCCGCGAAGCGTTTCGCCTCGATAAAACCGGACGCAACAAAATGTTCGTCGCCTTTATCCTGATGATCGAGGCGGTGTTGTTCTACATTCTGTATGCCCAGATGCCGACCTCGCTAAACTTCTTCGCCATCAACAACGTCCATCATGAGATCCTGGGCTTTACCATCAACCCGGTCAGCTTCCAGGCGCTCAATCCCTTCTGGGTGGTGGTCGCCAGCCCGGTGCTGGCGGCGATCTACACCCATCTCGGTCACAAAGGGAAAGACCTGACCATGCCGGTGAAGTTTACCCTCGGGATGTTGCTCTGCGCGCTGGGCTTCCTGACCGCCGCAGCCGCCGGGATGTGGTTTGCCGACGCCCAGGGATTAACCTCGCCGTGGTTTATTGTGCTGGTCTATCTGTTCCAGAGCCTGGGCGAACTGCTGATCAGCGCCCTGGGGCTGGCGATGGTTGCCGCACTGGTGCCGCAGCATCTGATGGGCTTTATTCTGGGGATGTGGTTTCTGACCCAGGCCGCCGCGTTCCTTCTGGGCGGCTATGTGGCGACCTTCACCGCAGTGCCGGAAAACATCACCGATCCGCTGCAGACCTTGCCGGTCTATACCAATGTGTTCAGTAAAATTGGCCTGGTGACGCTGGGCGTCACGGTGGTGATGGCGCTGATGGTGCCGTGGCTGAACCGGATGATTAATACCCCGGCCAGCGCCGAGTAACCGTTTAAGACGGCCGATCCGCGCTGGCGCCGTTTGTTCAGATATTGCGGTTCCCGGCTTACGCTACACTCAGCCGGGCGACAATTCGGTAGCCCGGATAAGGCGCGTTGCGCCGCTATCCGGGAGATACCACCACGGCGTAATATTACTCCGGCGTACCGGCGTAAATATCAAACCGATGCCCTTTGGTCACCACCGCGTTCGGCGTGGCGACCTCCGCCAGCGGCGGCGCGTAATCCGGGCGCTTCACCACCACCCGTTTGGTCGCCAGCTGGCGCGCCGGGGCCAGCAGGCCATCGGCGTCTAAATCGGGCCCCACCAGCGACTGAAAGACGCGCATCTCTTTCTTCACCAGCGCGCTTTTCTGCTTATGCGGGAACATCGGATCGAGGTACACCACCTGCGGACGCGGGGTGATATCGGTCAGCGCCGTCAGGCTGGAGGCGTGGATCAGCTGCAGCCGCTCCTGCAGCCAGCCGCCAATTTCCGCATCGGCATAGCCGCGCGCCAGGCCATCGTCGAGCAGCGCGGCGACCACCGGATTACGCTCCAGCATTCGCACGCGGCAACCGACCGACGCCAGCACGAAGGCATCGCGTCCCAGCCCGGCGGTGGCGTCGACGACATCCGGCAGGTAATCACCTTTAATACCCACCGCTTTGGCGACCGCTTCACCGCGGCCGCCGCCAAACTTGCGCCGGTGGGCCATCGCCCCGCCGACAAAGTCGACGAAGATGCCGCCAAGTTTGGGCTCATCGCGCTTACGCAGCTCCAGATGCTCCGTCGTCAGCACCAGCGCCATCAGGTTATCTTCATCCTGCTCCAGCCCCCAGCGGGCGGCTAAAACAGATAAGGCGCCGTCTCCGGCGCCTGTTTCATCAATTAAGCAGATCTTCACCGCAGACTTAACCCTTGATCCCGTAGTGCTCCAGCATCGCGTCCAGCTGCGGCTCACGGCCGCGGAAGCGTTTGAACAGCACCATCGGCTCTTCGGAACCGCCGCGGCTCAGGATATTGTCGAGGAACGACTGACCGGTTTCGCGGTTGAAAATCCCCTCTTCTTCGAAGCGTGAGAAGGCGTCTGCCGCCAGCACGTCGGCCCACAGGTAGCTGTAGTAACCTGCCGCATAGCCGCCGGCGAAGATGTGGCTGAACGCATGCGGGAAACGGCCCCAGGTCGGGCCCGGCACCACAGCGACCTGCTTTTTAATCTCGGCCAGGGTCTCAAGAATTTTCGCCCCCTGCTCCGGCTTGTATTCCGCATGCAGGCGGAAATCGAACAGGCCGAACTCCAGCTGGCGCAGAATAAACATCGCCGCCTGGTAGTTTTTCGCCGCCAGCATTTTCTCCAGCAGCGCCTGCGGCAGCGGTTCACCGGTTTCATAATGACCGGAGATAAAGGCCAGCGCTTCCGGCTCCCAGCACCAGTTTTCCATAAACTGGCTCGGCAGTTCGACTGCATCCCACGGCACCCCGCTGATGCCGGAAACGCCGGCGGTATCAATGCGGGTCAGCATGTGGTGCAGACCGTGGCCGAACTCGTGGAACAAGGTAATCACTTCGTCGTGGGTGAACAGCGCCGGTTTGCCGTTGACCGGGCGGTTGAAGTTACAGGTCAGGTAGGCGACCGGCTTCTGCAGGGAACCATCCAGTTTACGCATCTGACCGACGCAATCGTCCATCCACGCCCCGCCGCGTTTATGTTCGCGGGCATACAGGTCAAGATAGAAGCTGCCGCGCAGCTCGTTATTTTCGTCATACAGCTCGAAGAAACGCACTTCCGGATGCCACACATCGACATCGGTACGCTCTTTAGCGGTAATGCCGTAAATGCGCTTAACCACTTCGAACAGGCCGTTAACGGCTTTGTTTTCCGGGAAATAGGGGCGGAGCTGCTCATCGCTGATGCTGTAGAGGTGCTGCTTCTGTTTTTCGCTGTAGTAGGCAATGTCCCACGGCTGCAGTTCATCAACGCCAAACTCGGCTTTGGCGAAGGCACGCAGCTGGGCCAGCTCTTTTTCGCCCTGCGGACGGGCGCGTTTTGCCAGGTCGGTGAGGAAGTCGAGCACCTGCTGTGGATCCTCCGCCATTTTGGTGGCGAGGGATTTAAAGGCATAGCTGTCAAAGCCCAGCAGCTGCGCCAGCTCATGGCGCAGAGCGAGGATCTCCGCCATCACCGGGCTGTTATCCCATTTACCGGCGTTCGGCCCCTGATCGGAGGCACGCGTGGAGTAGGCGCGGTACATCTCTTCGCGCAGCGCCTGGTTGTCGCAGTAGGTCATCACCGGCAGGTAGCTCGGGATATCCAGGGTCAGCAGATACCCTTCCTGCTCTTTCGCCTGGGCCTGAGCCTGAGCGGCGGCCAGCGCGCTTTCCGGCATACCGGCCAGATCGGCGACGTCGGTCACCAGCTTGTTCCAGCCCATGGTGGCGTCGAGGACGTTGTTGCTGTACTGGTTGCCCAGCTCAGAGAGGCGCGCGGCGATTTCACCGTAGCGTTTCTGCGCCTCCGGCGGCAGGCCAATACCGGATAATTCAAAATCGCGCAGCGCATTATCAACCGCTTTTTTCTGCGCAGTATTCAGCGTGGCGTAGTTATCGCCATCGCGCAGGTCGCGGTAGGCTTTATACAGCCCTTCATGCTGGCCAACCCAGGTACTGTACTCGGAGAGCAGCGGCAGGGTCTGTTCGTAAGCTTCGCGCAGTTCCGGGCTGTTTTTTACCGAATTCAGATGGCTGACTGGCGAGAAGATGCGTCCCAGCACATCGTCCACTTCCGCCAGCGGCTGGCAAAGATTTTCCCAGCTATACGGCGCGCCGTGCGCCACCGCGCTTTCCACCGCGGCCCGGCAATCATCCAGCGCTTTGGTGACCGCAGGGACCACGTGTTCCGGTTTGATCGCAGAAAAAGGCGGCAGGGAAAAAGGCGTCAGTAATGGATTGGTCATATGCGCTGTCCTGTTGAAAAGGGTGAATGAAGCGCACGTCCGGCGCTTATGCATGAGATCTAGAATGGGGGATAGTTGGGGGAATTTCAATGACGGGCGGTGCGTCATCCTGGGTATTGCTGCGATAAGTCCGCCCGTTGCGGGAAAAGGCCGACACGCGGTGCAGCGTGCCGGAAACCGCATTAATGCCTTTTTTGCGCCATCTCCCAGGCCGCCGACAGATTCAGCCGCTGCCAGAACTGCTGTTCGGGGGTGGCGCCGGAAAGGGGGTAACCCGCCGGCAGCGCGGTGTTGACCATCAACGCCCGACGCTGGGCCGCTGACAGTTGCGGCAGAGCAGCCTCCAGCAGTACTTCCGCCCCCTCAGGCACCTGCAGACGCGGCTGCGGCCCCTTCTGCTGCGGCAGATCGTAGGTCATGGTGAAACGAGAGAAATCACGCATCGCCGGATCGCGCCAGGGATCGTCTTTCACGCTGCTCTTCGCGCACTCAGCAAGCGATGTGCCGCAGGCTTTCGCCAGCGCGGCGCGCAGCTGATCGCGAGCTTCGTTAAATAATACCCGGTAGTGCGGATCGTTAAGATAATGGGCCACGTTGCGCTCGGCCACCATCCGCGAGCCGATCACGTCCAGCGGATAGTGGACGCCCAGCACGATGCGCGAGTAGCCATAGCGGGCGCCGCGGGTTACCAGCGCGTCGTAGCGCTCCGGGATCATCGCCGCCAGCAGCAGCGCATCGGTATAGCCGGTGTTGGTGTGGCCGCTGGGGAACGAGCCGCCGTCGGCGGTATAGGGCTGGTTATCCTTCACCACCACATCGTCAGGCACCAGGTGAATGGTGTTGCCCTGAACCAGAAACGGCCGCGGATTGTTGAAGTGCTTTTTCGCCTCGCCGGTGCTGACCTCCGAGGCTTTGATCAATGCTGCCGCTTTCCCCAGCGCGCCCTGGTCATAGGCGGTCAGAAACGCTTTGCCCAGCCGCGGCCCCAGCGCATCGCTGAGGAAGTAGAGGTAGCTAATCCCTTCCGCATCTACCAGCGCCTGACGGCGTGTCGTCTGCGCGGCATCGCGATTGATGCTAGTCACCGTCGCCAGATTCTGCTTCACGACGGTCTCCGGCAGGGTGCTGAACGCCGACAACAGCGCAATACCCGCCTGCTGGTTGGCCCGGGTCTGGAAGTCATAGCCGCTGGCCTTCAGCCAGGCGGTATCGGCCTGAGTTTTGTTTTGTTTCGTGTGCGCCAGCCGATCGCGGGTCAGCGTGGCGGCATCCCCCTGCAGAGCGTGACGTAGCTGCGTCAGCCCCTGTTGCTCAAGATCGTCATACGCCTGGCTGGAGGCAGCCGGCGTCACGCTATTGGCGAGGGCCGCCGCCCTGTCCAGCGGGATGTCTTTGGCCAGAACCGGTTGCGCCAGCAGCAGCGCGACGGCCAGCAGTGAGAGTTGCCTTTTCATTATTTTTCCTTTTATTCAGATAATTACCTTGCCTGCACCCGACGCTAGCGCGGCCGTTTGACGTTTTTATGACAGCGTTATGTTTTGCAACGCTTTTGGCAGAAATGAAACAGCGCGGCGGCGCAGCGGTAATCTCGGCCGATCTGCGGTAAACTATCGGTTAACTTGTTTACTTCCCGGAATCTCTGTATCCATGCTCAGTTATCGCCACAGCTTTCACGCAGGCAACCACGCCGACGTCCTCAAACACACCGTTCAGAGCCTGATCATCGAAGCGCTGAAAGAGAAAGAAAAACCGTTTCTCTACCTGGACACCCACGCTGGCGCGGGCCGCTATCAGCTGAGCGGCGAGCACGCCGAGCGTACCGGCGAGTATCTCGAAGGCATCGCCCGCATCTGGCAGCAGGACGACCTGCCGGCAGAGCTGGAGCCGTATATTTCCGTGGTCGAACACTTCAACCGTAATGGCCAGCTGCGCTACTATCCGGGCTCTCCGCTGATCGCCCGCCAGCTGCTGCGCGAGCAGGACAGCCTGCAGATGACCGAGCTGCACCCGAGCGACTTCCCGCTGCTGCGCGCCGAGTTCCAGAAAGACAGCCGCGCGCGCGTCGATAAAGCCGATGGCTACCAGCAGCTGAAAGCCAAGCTGCCGCCGGTATCGCGCCGCGGTTTGATTCTGATCGACCCGCCGTACGAAATTAAAACCGACTATCAGGCGGTGGTGACCGGGATCCACGAAGGCTACAAACGCTTCGCCACCGGCACCTACGCCCTGTGGTATCCGGTCGTGCTGCGCGCACAGATCAAACGCATGATCAAAGAGTTAGAAGTCACCGGCATTCGCAAAATTCTGCAAATCGAGCTGGCGGTGCGTCCGGACAGCGACCAGCGCGGCATGACCGCCTCCGGGATGATCGTCATCAACCCGCCGTGGAAGCTGGAGCAGCAGATGAACAATGTGCTGCCGTGGCTGCACAGCAAGCTGGTTCCGGCCGGCACCGGCCACGCCACCGTCAGTTGGATCGTACCGGAGTAATCGCAACCATCGGTGGAACCTTTTAAGCCTCGCGCTACAATCGCGGCAATCAACGATTAAGGACATATGGGCATGAGCAAACATTATGATTACCTCGCCATCGGCGGCGGTAGCGGCGGTATCGCCTCGATTAACCGCGCGGCCATGTACGGCCAGAAGTGCGCGCTGATTGAAGCCAAAGAACTGGGCGGCACCTGCGTCAACGTCGGCTGCGTGCCGAAAAAAGTAATGTGGCATGCGGCGCAGATCCGCGAAGCGATTCATCTTTACGGCCCGGACTACGGTTTCGATACCACCATCAACCATTTCGACTGGGAGAAGCTGGTCGCCAGCCGTAGCGCCTACATCGACCGCATCCATACCTCCTACGACAACGTACTGGGTAAGAACAACGTCGACGTGATCAAAGGCTTCGCGCGCTTTGTCGATGCCCATACCGTGGAAGTGAACGGCGAGACGATCACCGCTGACCATATCCTGATCGCCACCGGCGGCCGGCCGAGCCACCCGAATATTCCGGGTGTGGAATACGGTATTGATTCCGACGGTTTCTTTGAACTGCCGGCGCTGCCGAAGCGCGTGGCGGTGGTCGGCGCGGGCTATATCGCCGTTGAGCTGGCGGGGGTGATTAACGGCCTCGGCGCCGAAACCCACCTGTTCGTGCGTAAACACGCGCCGCTGCGCAGCTTCGATCCGCTGATCGTGGAGACCCTGGTGGAAGTGATGAACGCCGAAGGCCCGCAGCTCCACACCAACGCGATCCCGAAAGCGGTAGTCAAGAATGCCGACGGCAGCCTGACGCTGGAGCTGGAAGATGGCCGCAGCCAGACCGTAGATTGCCTGATTTGGGCGATTGGCCGCGAACCGGCGACCGATAACTTCAACCTGGCGGCTACTGGCGTCAAAACCAACGAAAAAGGCTACATCGTCGTTGATAAGTTCCAGAACACCAACGTGCCGGGCATCTACGCGGTGGGCGATAACACTGGCGCCGTCGAGCTGACCCCGGTGGCCGTGGCCGCAGGCCGTCGCCTCTCCGAACGCCTGTTTAACAACAAGCCGGAAGAGCATCTGGACTACAGCAACATCCCGACCGTGGTCTTCAGCCACCCGCCTATCGGCACCGTCGGCTTAACCGAGCCGCAGGCGCGCGAGCAGTACGGCGACGACGCCGTGAAGGTCTACAAATCCTCCTTCACCGCGATGTACACCGCCGTCACCTCGCACCGCCAGCCGTGCCGCATGAAGCTGGTGTGCGTCGGCCCGGAAGAGAAGATTGTCGGGATCCACGGCATCGGCTTTGGGATGGATGAGATGCTGCAAGGCTTTGCGGTGGCCCTGAAGATGGGCGCCACCAAAAAAGACTTCGACAACACGGTTGCCATTCACCCGACGGCGGCAGAAGAGTTCGTCACCATGCGCTAAGACGCGATCGCCGGATGATAAAAAGAAGCCCCAGGGGCTTCTTTTTTTATGTTCAGGCCACGCCGTTATTGCCGTGGCGCATAAACGCCGGGCGCTGGTTGAGCGCCATATACCAGCGTTCCACGGCCGGCATCTCCGGATGGGCAAAAGGGGTCATCTTCCAGCGATGCACCGACAGCCCCAGCACGATATCGGCGAGAGTGAAGCGCTCGCCGGCTATCCACGCCCCGGTACGCTGCAGTTGCGCTTCGACAATGCGCACGCAGTGGGTCCAGGTGGCAATACTCTCTTTAATCGCCGCCGGATCCTGAAAGCGCGGATCTTTACGCACCAGCCCCATAAAGGCATGGCGCCAGGCAGTGTTAAACTCGGTCGCCTGCCAGTCCATCCAGTGCTCCACCTCGGCGGCGGGCTGTGGCTCGGCGGGCAGCAGATCCCAGCGCTCCGCTTTCCGCGCCAGATAGCGGCAGATACTGTTCGACTCCCAGAGCACGAAGTCACCGTCCAGCAGCACCGGCACCAGGCTGTTAGGATTCAGGCGCTGAAACTCAGGCGTATCCAGAGGCTTAAATCCGCTGCCGTAATCCTCCTGCTGGTACGCCAGCCCGGCTTCCTCGCAGGTCCACAACACTTTCCGTACATTGATTGAAGAGCGTTTGCCCAGAATTGTTAGCATTGTCAGCGATTCCTCAGCCATAAAAGAGAGATCTTTCACTCTACTCTATTGTCAGCCTTGCCAGCCAGCAACAAGGCAGAGTAGTGGATAATGTGTATAGTTGATTCCAGCCTGTTTGCCGAAAAGGAACCCGACATGTTGACCCCTTTTACCGTTTTGATGCCCGCAAATATTCGTTTTGGCCGTGGTCAGGCCCTGAGCGCTGCCCCCTGGCTGGCGCAGCAGGGCGGCCCCATTCTGCTGGTGCATGGCGCCAGCCCGCAGCGGGCGGCGTTTCTGCGCCATCAGCTGGAGGCGCTGCAGCTGGAGGTCACGATGCTGGCGATAAGCCGCGAACCCTGGCTTATCGATATCGAGCAGGGCGTCCAGCTGGCGCGCGAGAAAGGCGTCCGGGCAGTGGTCAGCCTCGGCGGCGGCGCGGTGATTGACGCCGGTAAGGCGATTGCGGCGCTGGTGCCCGCCGCCGGCCCGCTGGTCGACTATCTGGAGGTGGTGGGAACGGGTCGTCAGCTGGAAGCCAGTCCGCTGCCGTTCGTGGCGATCCCGACCACCGCCGGGACGGGCGCGGAGGTCACCAAAAATGCGGTGATCAACGTCCCGGAACAACAGCGGAAAGTGAGCCTGCGCGACGACCGAATGCTGCCTGACCTGGCGATTGTCGACCCGGCGCTGACCGACAACGCGCCGCGGAGCATCACCCTGAGCTCCGGCCTCGATGCCCTGACCCAGGTGATCGAGCCCTGGCTCTGCAGCCGGGCCACTCCCTTCACCGATGCCCTCTGCCAGCAGGCGATCCCGCGGGGCATCCGCGCGCTGAAAATCCTGATGGAACAAGAGTGTCCGGCCAGCCGCGACGAGATGGCCTGGGTCAGCCTGTGCGGTGGACTGGCGCTGGCGAACGCCGGGCTGGGAGTGATCCACGGCCTTGCCGGCCCGCTGGGCGGCCTGAGCCGCGCCTCGCACGGTGCTTTATGCGGCAGCCTGCTGCCGTTTGGCCTGGCGCTCAATGAGTCGCAGATAAGCGACCCTGCCCTGCGCCAGCGCTTCAACGACGTTCGCCGCTGGCTGGCCGACGGGCTGGACGTCCCTGTGGATCGGGTCTGGGACAGTCTGCGGGAATGGAGCCATCGCGCTGGCCTTGGCACCCTGCGCGACCTCGGCGTAGCGCGCGATGCCCTGGAACCGGCGGCGCTGGCCGCCAGCACCTCCTCATCAATGAAGGCCAATCCGGTCAGCCTGAGCGGCGAACAGCTGCTGGAGATGCTGGAGGCGGCGTGGGAGTGAGCGCGCCGGGATAAAATTTTGTTGCATAATGAATGCTCCGAATTTCATCTGTGCCAGGATGTACAATTTTTAATTACTTATCAATAGTATACTTTAAAATGACAGCTTTTCTTCTCGGCGGAAAAGCGTGATCTCACGCACAGTTTGCTTCACACTCACCGAAGCGACTGTCTACGCTTAATAGACAAGGCCGGGTATGCCCGGCCCCGAACTCACGCTATCCGGAGGTCCGTATCGCTATGTTCAGCCAGAAATTACGCCACGTTGAAGACGACGAGTTAAGGATCGACATCGATCCCTGCTACGAAGCCGATCCGTACGAATTAAAGCTGGATGAGATGATAGACGCTGAACCGGAGCCTGAGGTGATCGAGGGGCTTCCGGCGTCCGATGCCCTTACCCCGGCGGATCGCTATCTTGAGCTGTTTACCAACGTGCAGAAATCACGCATCTTTGCCGACAGCAAAACTTTCCCCGACTGCGCGCCGAAACACGATCCGCTGGACATCCTGCGCAACTACCGGAAGGTCAAACGTCAGCCCGACTTCGACCTGCGACAGTTCGTTGAAGACAACTTCTGGCTGCCGGAGAACCAGACCGACGTCTACACCTCGGACCCCAGCCTGACGCTGAAAGAGCACATCGATAAGCTGTGGCCGGTGCTGACCCGCGAGCCTCAGGATCATATCCCCTGGTCGTCGCTACTGGCGCTGCCGCAGGCCTATATTGTGCCTGGCGGTCGCTTTAGCGAAACCTATTACTGGGACTCTTATTTCACCATGCTGGGGCTGGCGGAGAGCGGCCGGGAAGATCTGCTGAAATGCATGGCCGATAACTTTGCCTGGCTGATTGAAACCTACGGTCACATTCCGAACGGCAACCGCACCTACTACCTCAGCCGATCGCAGCCGCCGGTGTTTGCCCTGATGGTCGAACTCTTTGAAGAGGACGGGGTGCGCGGCGCGAAGCGCTATCTGGACCATCTGAAGATGGAGCACGCCTTCTGGATGGACGGCGCCGAGTCGTTGATCCCGCACCAGGCGTATCGCCACGTGGTGCGTATGCCGGATGGCTCCCTGCTCAATCGCTACTGGGACGACCGGGACACGCCGCGGGATGAGTCCTGGCGCGAGGACGTGGAGACCGCCCGACACTCCGGGCGGCCCGCCAATGAAGTGTACCGCGACCTGCGGGCGGGCGCCGCGTCCGGCTGGGACTACTCCAGCCGCTGGCTGCGGGATATCACGCGGCTGGCCAGCATCCGCACGACGCAGTTTATCCCTATCGACCTGAACGCCTTCCTGTTCAAGCTGGAGACGACCATCGCCAATCTCTCCGGCCTGAAGGGCGATCGCGAGACAGAGGCGGCCTTCCGCCAGAAGGCTCAGGATCGGCGGGCGGCGGTCAACCGCTATCTGTGGGATGATGAGAACGGCTGTTTCCGCGATTATGACTGGCGCCGTGAACAGCTGGCGCTGTTTTCCGCGGCCAGCATCGTCACCCTTTACGTCGGCCTGGCGACTCACGAGCAGGCAGAACGCCTTGCCGATGCGGTGCGGGCCCGCCTGCTCACCCCCGGGGGGATCATGGCCACCGAATATGAAAGCGGTGAGCAGTGGGATAAACCTAACGGCTGGGCGCCGCTGCAGTGGATGGCGATCCAGGGATTTAAACGTTACGGCCAGGATCCGCTGGGGGATGAGATTGCCTGGAGCTGGCTGCAGACGGTCAATCACTTTTACAAGCAGCATCACAAGCTGATTGAGAAATACCATATTGCCACTGGTGTCCCCCATGAGGGTGGCGGCGGGGAGTATCCCCTGCAGGATGGCTTTGGCTGGACCAACGGCGTGGTGCGCCGACTGATTGGCCTGTACGGTGAGCCAACCTAGTCGGGCTGTTCCCGGCGGCTTTCTCCTGCTATGTTCAGAGGATTCGCCCTGCCTGGAATGACGCTTATGCCTGAACTCCTGACGCCGCGCCTGCGCTGCTCACCGCTGCAGCTGGACGACTGGTCGTTTTTTCTTTCCCTGCAGCAGGATCCACAGGTCATGCTCTACGTCGCCGACCCCCGGCCGCAGGCGGCCATCCGCGAGGCGTTCGATTCGCGGCTGCCGTCGTGGACGCCCGGGGATGAACACTGGCTGTGCCTGGTGGTGCGCGACAGGCTCACCCATACCCCGCTCGGCCTGACCGGTTACCAGCATCATCGGCGCGAGATTGCCGAGGTCGGCTTTCTCTTCGCTCCGGCGGCGCAGGGCCGGGGCTACGGCTACGAATCGCTGCGCGCGCTGTGCGACTACGCCTTTACCACTGGCGGCGTCCGCCGCCTGACCGCCAGCGTCACCGCCGGCAACGAGGCGTCTAAGCAGTTGTTGCTCAAAGCCGGCTTCCGGCTGGAGGGGGAGCTGCGGGAGAACTACTGGCTGAACGGGCGCTGGCACAATGACTGGCTGTTCGGTCGGCTGCGTGGGGAGGGCGATGCGCCGTAGCGCACCGCCGGTCACAGGCTGGTGGCAGTCAGGATCAGAGGAACATCCCGCCCGAGACTTCCACGCGCTGCGCGTTCATCCACGCCAGCTCATCGCTGAGCAGGGCGGCGATGGCGTCGCCGATATCATCCGGCAGCCCGACGCGCCCCAGCGCGGTCTGGGCGGCGATATGCCGATTCACCTCGGCGTTATCGCGCACCACGCCGCCGCCAAAGTCGGTCTCGATGGCTCCCGGCGCAATGATATTCACCGAAATACCGCGCCCGCCCAGCTCTTTCGCCTGATAGCGGGTCAGTACCTCCATCGCCCCCTTCATCGCGGCGTAGGCCGCATAGCCCGGCAGGGCAAAGCGCGCCAGGCCGCTGGAAACGTTGAGGATCCGTCCCCCGTCCTGCAGGAGGGGCAGCAGCCGCTGGGTCAGGAAAAATGGCCCTTTGAACTGGATGTTCATCAGCTCGTCAAACTGCGCTTCGCTGGTCTCGGCGAAGGGGACGTTAAGGCCGATCCCGGCGTTGTTCAGTAAATAATCAAAGGTGGTTCGCCCCCACTTCTGCGCCAGCACCTGCGCCACCTCGCTGGCGAAAGCGTCGAATGTTGAAGAATCGCCGACGTTCAGCGCCAATGCCGCCGCCTTGACCCCTTTTTGCTCAATCTCCGCCACCACATCGAGAGCCGCCTGGCGGTTGCTGTGGTAAGTCAGAAGAATGTCGGTTCCCTTCGCCGCCAGCTTCAACGCGGCGTTTTTACCCAGACCGCGGCTGCCGCCGGTCACTAAAGCGATACGTTGTGTCATCAGAAGACCCCTTTCAGGTTGCGTTGTGATTGTGTTCTAGCTTATTAACTGCCAGTGAAACAATAAATACGCTACATTACGTTTTACTGTTTCATTCATAACAACAATAGGCGATCGGCATGGATAAAATTCATGCAATGCAGTTATTCATTCGCGTAGCGGATCTGGAGAGTTTTTCCCGCGCCGCCGAGACCCTGGCGCTGCCGAAAGGCAGCGTCTCGCGGCAGATTCAGGCCCTGGAAAGCCATCTTGGCGTGCGGCTCCTGCACCGCACTACCCGCCGGGTTCAGCTCACCCAGGATGGGATGGTCTACTACGAGCGGGCGAAGGATCTGCTGAGCAACCTCGATGAACTGGACGGCATGTTCCAGCACGATCCGGCGAGCATCAGCGGCCGGCTGCGGGTGGATATGCCGGTCGGTTTTGCTAAAAAACTGGTGATCCCTCATCTGCCGACTTTTTTACAGCAGTATCCGGGCATCGAACTGGAGCTGAGCAGCAGCGATCGGCTGGTGGACGTGATCCGCGAGGGGTTTGACTGCGTGGTACGCGTCGGCGCGCTCAAAGACTCAGGGCTTATCGCCCGCCCACTGGGCAAGCTGACGCAAATTAACTGCGCCAGCCCGGACTACCTTGCGCGATTTGGCTATCCGCAATCCCTTGAGGATCTGGCGGATCATGCCCTGATCCACTACGCCAGCACCCTCGGGGTCCGTCCCCCCGGCTTTGAGGTGGTGATCGACGGCGCGGTGCGCTGGGTAAAAACCGGCGGCATATTGACAGTCAACAGTACGGAAACCTATCAGGCAGCCTGTATCGCCGGGCTGGGGATCATTCAGGTGCCGCGTACCGGCGTGCGCGAGGCGTTACGCGCCGGCGACCTGACGGAGATCCTGCCCCAGTACCGCGCCGAGCCGCTGCCGGTCTCGCTTATCTACCCCCATCGGCGCAATCTCTCCCGTCGCGTACATCTGTTTATGGAGTGGCTGGGCGGGCTGATGAAAGCGTATGTCGATTGATCCACACGAGTGGAGAACGGGGGGCAGGCAGAGGCGTTCCTGCAGGATACGCCATTTAAGGTATACTTTTTGCTGAATCTCGCGGTAAAAAAGGAAGAAATCACGTATGACGCCGGAAAACGACGATCGACGCCCACCACAGGAACCGGACACGCAGCCGGAGAAAAACAAAAGCCCCCTCGACGCTCTCAATGACACGGCCGTCGGGCAAAAAGCCAGCCAGGCGCTGAAGACCGTCACCGGAACGGCGGCCAAAGTGCAGCGCAACCCGGTGATCGCCCACTTACTGCGCGCCGCAGAACGTTTCAATGACCGGCTGGGCAATCAGTTCGGCGCGGCCATCACCTACTTCTCGTTCCTGTCGATGATCCCAATCCTGATGGTCTCCTTTGCCGCCGCCGGTTTCGTGCTGGCCTGGCACCCGACCCTGCTGCAGGACATTTTCGACAAGATTCTGCAAAACGTCAGCGACCCGACGCTGGCGGCGACGTTGAAAAACACCATCAACACCGCGGTGCAGCAGCGCACCGCCGTCGGTCTGGTCGGCCTGCTGGTCGCCCTCTATTCCGGTATTAACTGGATGGGCAATTTGCGCGAAGCGATCCGCGCCCAGTCGCGCGACGTCTGGGAGCGCCGGCCGCAGGACGAAGAGAAAATCTGGATAAAATACTTCCGCGATCTTATCTCGCTGATCGGTCTGCTGGTGGCGCTGATTATTACGCTGTCCATCACTTCTGTCGCGGGTTCCGCCCAGCAGTTGATTATCTCCACGCTGTATCTCGACAACATTGAATGGCTGAAGCCCGCCTGGCGGCTGATCGGCCTCGCCATCTCGATTTTTGCCAACTATCTGCTCTTTTTCTGGATCTTCTGGCGGCTGCCGCGCCATCGTCCGCGGCGCAAAGCCCTGTTTCGCGGCACGCTTATCGCGGCGATTGGCTTTGAAATCATCAAAATCGTCATGACCTGGACGCTGCCGGCGCTGGTGAAATCCCCCTCCGGGGCGGCGTTCGGTTCGGTGCTGGGGCTGATGGCTTTTTTCTATTTCTTTGCCCGCCTGACGCTATTCTGCGCCGCATGGATCGCCACCGCGGAGTATAAAGACGACCGGCGGATGCCTGGCAAAACCCACCGTTAACGCATTGCGAGGATGAATTGAAGAGGCAAAATTCATCCTCGCGCTTTATTTCAGTAGATAAATCCACCCATTAACTTTTATTTAACCAAAAACTGGTTTTATCCTCTATCTTTTTAATTGTGTGAAGCATTTCATAGAACCATTTTTACTGGTGTAAAAATTATCCGCTTTTTGCCTGTTTTTTGCCCACTTTCCACGTTTGTTACAGATTGAAATGTCCCTGTGGCTGTGGCTATATGGCTTTTCGTTCGCGCAAAAATAAGAAAGATCTATGCAAGCCACAGCCACCACACTCGAAAACTCGCAGGAAACCGCCCCGGTCAATTCACGCAACAAAGTCGTTGTCGCCTCGCTCATTGGCACCGCCATTGAGTTTTTCGACTTCTACATCTATGCCACTGCCGCGGTCATCGTCTTCCCGCATATCTTTTTCCCGCAGGGCGATGCCGCCGCGGCCACCCTGCAGTCGCTGGCCACCTTCGCCATCGCCTTCGTCGCCCGGCCGATCGGCTCCGCGCTGTTTGGTCACTTTGGCGATCGCGTCGGCCGCAAGGTCACTCTCGTGGCCTCGCTGTTAACCATGGGGATCTCCACCGTGGTGATCGGCCTGCTGCCCGGCTATGAAAGCATTGGCATTGTCGCGCCGATGCTGCTGGCGCTGGCGCGCTTCGGTCAGGGGCTTGGCCTCGGAGGGGAATGGGGCGGCGCAGCGCTGCTGGCAACGGAAAACGCCCCGGCGCGCAAGCGCGCCCTGTACGGCTCCTTCCCGCAGCTGGGCGCGCCGATCGGCTTCTTCTTCGCCAACGGCACCTTCCTGCTGCTCTCCTGGCTGTTAACCGATCAGCAGTTTATGGAGTGGGGCTGGCGCGTGCCGTTTATCTTCTCCGCGGTGCTGGTGATCATCGGTCTGTACGTTCGCGTCTCGCTGCACGAAACGCCGGTCTTCGCCAAAGTGGCAGCGGCGAAAAAACAGGTCAAAATCCCGCTGGGTACCCTGTTGACCAAACACGTCCGCGTGACGGTGCTGGGCACCTTCATCATGCTGGCAACCTATACCCTGTTCTACATCATGACCGTCTACTCGATGACCTTCAGCACCGGCGCCGCGCCGAATGGCCTGGGCCTGCCGCGTAACGAAGTGCTGTGGATGCTGATGATGGCGGTGATTGGCTTCGGCGTGATGGTGCCTGTCGCCGGCCTGCTGGCGGACGCCTTTGGCCGTCGCAAGAGCATGATTGTCATCACCACGATGATTATTTTGTTCGCCCTGTTTGCTTTTAAACCGCTGCTGGGTTCCGGTAACCCGCTGCTGGTCTTCGCCTTCCTGCTGCTGGGCTTAAGCCTGATGGGACTGACTTTTGGCCCGATGGGCGCGCTGCTCCCGGAGCTGTTCCCCACGGAAGTGCGCTACACCGGCGCGTCGTTCTCCTATAACGTGTCGTCGATTCTCGGCGCCTCGGTCGCGCCGTACATTGCCGCCTGGCTGCAGGGCAACTACGGCCTGGCGGCGGTCGGCACCTATCTGGCGGCGATGGCGGCGCTGACGCTGATCGCCCTGCTGCTGACCCACGAGACCCGCCACCAGTCGTTGTGATCCTTCGCCCTGACGCCGCTGGCGTCAGGGCTCTCCCCTACTTTTTCATCTGCGACAAAATGGTCCGGCACTGGTTGCTATCGCCCTCCGCCGGGGAGATCAGCGCCAGCAGCGCGGCAGCCGGCGTCACCAGGGTCGCCAGCGCCGCCGCTACCGCGCCGCGGACAATCAGCGGCCCGGCCTTCACTCCCGCCTGCGGCGATTTAAAGGTGCCCCGTACATACAGCGGTGAACGCAGGGTGATCACCCGGAAGCCTTTGCTTTCCGGATCGATGGTCAGGTCCAGCTGCTCGGAGGCGAAGCTGGCGGTTCCGGTCACATTGATCAGCGCGTTTTCCGTATCGAAGGCAAAAATCTGCGGCCGGGCGACGCCGTTGGTCACGTCGATATTGGCCGCCGCACAGTTCACCCGAACTTCCTCATCACCAAAAATCTGGCCGATCAGGTAGTTGCCGACGTTAAGACCGAGAATTTCCATCAGGTTACGACTGATCAGGCCGTCGTTCATCAGCAGTTTCAGGTTGCCATTACTGTTGCCGAGCAGGGCCGCCACCGAGTTGCCGCTGCCGCGCAGCTGAACATCGCCATTCATCTCGCCGAGGGTTTTCTGCATCATCTCGACGTTCGGCATCAGCGCCTTCAGCTTCAGGCGTCGCGCCTGCAGATTGGCCTCACCCTGCAGCGGCTTTTTATCGCCCTGCAAGTGTACGCTGCCGGCAATCGACCCGTTGGCCAGGCCAAAGCGCACCGGCTGCAGGCGCAGGTCGCCATCTTCCAGGATCACATGGGTCGACAGATCGCTGATCGGCAGGGTGCCGCCGTGCTCAATTCTCCGGCCCTTAAAGCGTACATCGGCATCCATCACCTGCCATTTATCGGTTTCAAAACGGTCTGCCGGCAGCACTTTACCCGCCGGCTGCGGTCGGTCGCCCGCCTGGCGCGCAGCGCCTTTCTTCGTCCCTTTGCCGGAATCGACGCCGATTAACGGCCCGAGATCCGCCAGCCGCAGCTGCTTCGACTCCATATCGCCGCTGAGTTTCGGCCGCGGTTTGCCGGTGGTATAGGTGAGGGAGCCATGAATGTCGCTATCGCCGATCCGACCATTAAAATCCTGGTAGTCAAAACGCATGCGGTTTTTCTGCTTAAAGTCGGCGCGCAGGCGGCCATCGGTAGAGAACGATGGCGTCTCCGGCAGCAGCACACCGGTCAGGTCGTAGAGATCGCGCAGCGAGTCGCCGGCGAATTTCAGCCGCAGGTCAATACCGCCGACGTTGAGCGGGTCGCTGACCGTGCCGCTGAATGCCACCCGGGTGTTGCCGGAGTGGAAGTCGCCCTGCAGCGGGAAAGGCGTGCTTGCGCTGCGCAGGGCCAGCATGCCGCCGATTTTACCGTTACCGGTGACCGGCTGGTCCTTGTAGCGGCCCTTCAGCGACAGGCCAAAGACGTAATCGCCCACTTTCGCCGCGCTATGCTGATCCTTCGTGCCGGTCACTTCGCTGAACGGCAGCGGTTTGCCGAGGGGATCGACAAGGATGGTGATATCGCTGCGGGTGATCTTGTCATCAATGGCGATAGTCCCGCGGTCAAAGAGAATATTATCGAGGCGAAAGGACCAGCTGGAGGGCGCGCTGTCGCCCGACGTACGCTGATCGCCAGCCAGCTGAAAGGTCCAGTTATTATTGTCTTCCGCCAGGCGGATCAGCCGCACGTCGGGCTGTTCCAGCTTGATCCACGGCAGGTACACCGTTTTGCTCAGCAGCGCCAGCGGGGCGAGGGTCGCCTCCACCCGCGGCAGGTGGATCATGGTCACCTGGGGGATGGCCGGCGGGTTGCCCAGCACGATATCTTCCGCGTGCACATGGGGCCACGGGATCCAGCTGCGCCAGCCGCGCTCGTCCGGCTGCCGCTCCCAGACCACGCCGAGATCGCCGCGGATGGCGAACGGTCGGTTAAGTTCGGCGGACACTTTCTGATTGATCGTCGGCTTCAGCCGGTTCCAGTCAAAGGTGGCCAGCACGATAAAGAAGAGAACGATCAGCAACAGTATCGTTCCTGTGATGATAACCAACGTTTTACGGGTTCTGCTCATCCCTACTCCGCTCCTTTTGCATCACGTCAGTCCTGAATATAGTCAAAACGCGGCGTTTATCCTGGAAATGCGCTTTTCGTCACATTACGCGCGTCAGGTCAAAAAAATAATGGAACGATGTTTTAATATGATTGACCAGCAAAACAGCGCAGCGCACACTAGCGCTTATATCGATTCCATTGCAGGTTCTGGCTATGTCTAAAAAAATTGCCGTTATTGGCGAATGCATGATTGAGCTGTCAGAGAAGAACGGGGCCGTTAACCGCGGCTTTGGCGGCGATACCTTAAACACCTCGGTCTATATCGCGCGGCAGACCGATGCCAGCGCACTGAGCGTCCACTATGTCACCGCGCTGGGAACCGATGCGTTCAGCCAGCAGATGCTCGACAGCTGGCAGCAGGAAAACGTCAACACCGATCTTATCCAGCGGATGGCCGACCGCCTGCCGGGGCTGTATTACATTGAAACCGATGACACCGGCGAGCGCACCTTCTACTACTGGCGCAACGAGGCGGCGGCAAAGTTCTGGCTGGAGAGCGATCGCGCGGCGGCGATTTGCGAAGAGCTGGCCACTTTCGACTATCTCTATCTGAGCGGCATCAGTCTCGCCATTCTCAGCCCGGCCAGCCGCGACAAGCTGTTCACGCTGCTGCGTGAGTGCCGCGCCAACGGCGGCAAGGTGATCTTCGACAACAACTATCGTCCACGCCTGTGGGCCAGCCAGGCGGAGACGCAGCAGGTCTATCAGGAGATGCTTGCCTGCACCGATATCGCGTTTCTGACGCTCGATGATGAAGACGCGCTGTGGGGGGAAAAACCGGTTGCTGAGGTGATCGCCCGCACGCATGCCGCCGGCGTGGAAGAGGTGGTGGTGAAGCGCGGGGCGGATGCCTGCCTGGTCTCGGTTAGCGGGCAACCGCTACAGGAAGTGCCGGCTGTCAGGCTGGCCAAAGAGAAGGTGGTGGATACCACCGCCGCCGGAGACTCCTTCAGCGCCGGCTACCTGGCCGTTCGCCTGACCGGCGGCGATGCTGAATCCGCCGCCAAACGCGGACACCTGACCGCCAGCACGGTGATCCAGTATCGCGGGGCGATCATCCCGCGGGAAGCGATGCCGCAGTAATTCTCCGCAGGAAGCGCTCTCCGGCCGCCGCTGGCGCGCCGGAGAGGCGTTAGTTACTGCCCTGGCGGGATGTCGCTGGCCTCGCTGTGGGCGTCAACTGTATCAGCGCTGCCGCTGACCGCCGCGGCCGCCGGATTCGGCGCCATCAGTTTTTCCCACGTGGCCTGCAGCTCCTTCATGTTGTATTCCGGTTCGCCTTTCGGCTGCTGTAGCACCAGCGCCATATCCTGGGACAGCTGCTGACGCAGGTACTGGTTCAGCATGTCTACCGTCAGGGAGTTGAGGAACTCCTGGCGCAGCTTCTGATACTGCTCCGGCGCGATATCCACCACCTGATTCTGCAGGGAGCGCATGCGCTGGCTCATCAGAATATCGGTGTCAGTGCGCGCATAGGTGGCAAACAGCCTCTGCAGCTCGAGGCTTTTCTGGGCGATAAGCGCGTCAAACTCCTCCTGCGGCAGGCCGTTGTCCCGCACTTTCGCCAGCTCGCGCGAGACCACGCTCAGGTTGTTGTTCAGACGCTCGCCCGGCGATTCGATGTTGATCGCGCACTGCGCGCGCTGATAGAGCACCCGGCAGTCAAAGCCAAGACCAATATCCTTCACGTTATTTTTGCTCAGGCTCTGCTGCACGTGCCAGAACAGCGCTTCGCGGGCGAGGTCGTCGCGCCAGTAGCGCTGCAGCGCCGCGGAGTCGCGGATTGGCTGCCAGGGCGCATCCCACATGATGGACAGTTTGTCCTGACGCACCGCGCTGGTCATGATGCTGACCGGCACGGTAGGCAGTGGCGATAAGGTCGGCACCGCCGCGGGCGTTTCCCGCTTGCCCTTCAGATCGCCGAAGGTTTTGCTGATTTGCTCAGCGACGCTGCGGCTGTCGACGTTACCGACCACAATCAGCGTCATGGCGTCGGGGGTGTACCATTTATGATAAAAGTCTTTCAGCTGCGCCACGTCTATCGGCTGCTTCAGCGGCGCGGCAGGATCATGGCCCAGCATGGTGGACCCTTTCAGGCGGTAGCGCCACCAGCCCTCTTTGGTATCCAGCGGCCACGTCGCCACCATGTCGCTGCCCTGCAGCGCATGATTGATCGATTCAGGCGTAATGGTCAGCTTACCGCTGGCGTCCGCCAGCCAGCTCAGCGCCTCTTTCAGCAGATCGTTGCGGTTATTGGGCAGACTGAGATTAAACATTGTGTAATCGTAGGAGACGATGGCCGGCGGCAGAGGACGCTTCGGGTCAATACTCTGCTGCCATAAAGAGCGCGCCTGCATCGTCGGCAGGCTGCCGCTTTGCGTCAACGCCAGGCGAGGAACAAAGCGGCTGAAACCACTCTGCTGAGTGCTTTCGCTCAGCGAGCCAATATTCACGGACAGACGGACTTCAATACGGTCGCTGGGACGCTGCGGCGTGGCCAGCACCTGCCACGTCAAACCATTCGCTAAGGTCCCTTGTTGCCAGGCCGGATCAGGCTGGAGCGCTTCTGCCTGCACATAACCGGCCGCCGCTACCATCAGCAAACCGCCCGTTAAGAGTTTAATTGTTGTGCCCTGCATGTGAACCCCTGATGAACATTCCTGGTTACAACAGCACCCCACTGACGGGCTGCCGAAAAAAAGTGAGAGTGAAATACGTCGGTTAGACCACACGGAGACGAAAATGTCGCATGACAACGCAAAATAATCATTTCGTGTCATTTCCGCCAAGCGGAAATGACCTCTAATTATGCGCAGGAGCCCGTACTCCAGCAAGGGAGTACGGGCCTAAGAGGAGGATTTAAGAGGATAATTCGTGCGATTTGTTCGCTGGAACACGGTTATTCAGAACATCATCCATCTGTTTGGCATCGAGTTCTTTGACCCATTTAGCCACCACCACCGTAGCGACGCCGTTACCCACCAGGTTGGTCAGCGCACGGGCTTCGGACATAAAGCGGTCGATACCGAGGATCAGCGCCAGGCCCGCCACCGGCAAATGCCCGACGGCGGAGATGGTCGCCGCCAGCACGATGAAGCCGCTGCCGGTCACCCCCGCCGCCCCTTTCGAGGAGAGCAGCAGCACCACCAGCAGGGTGATCTGATGGAAAATATCCATATGGCTGTTGGTCGCCTGGGCGATAAAGACCGCGGCCATCGTCAGGTAGATGGAGGTGCCATCGAGGTTGAACGAATAGCCGGTCGGGATCACGAGGCCCACCACCGATTTGCGGCAGCCCAGCTTCTCCATCTTGTCGAGCATTCTCGGCAGCGCTGATTCTGACGAGGAGGTTCCCAGCACAATCAGCAGCTCCTCACGGATATAGCGGATAAATTTGAAGATGCTGAAGCCGGTAGCCCGGGCGATACTCCCCAGCACCACCACCACGAACAGAATACAGGTGATGTAGAAGCAGATGATCAGCTGCCCCAACTGCACCAGGGTGCCGACGCCATATTTACCGATGGTAAAGGCCATGGCCCCGAAGGCGCCAATCGGCGCCAGGCGCATGATCATATTGATGATGCCGAAGATAACCTGGGAGAAGCTTTCAATGACGTTGAAAATCAGCTGGCCCTTGCTGCCCAGACGGTGCAGGGCAAAACCAAACAGGACGGCGAACAGCAGCACCTGCAGAATGTTGCCGCTGGCGAAGGCGCCAATGACGCTGCCCGGGATCACATCCAGTAAAAAGGCCACCACCCCCTGGTCTTTCGCCTGCTCAGCGTACACCGCCACCGCTTTCGCATCGAGCGTTGACGGGTCGACGTTCATCCCGGCGCCAGGCTGCACCACGTTGACGATAATCAGACCGATAATCAGCGCGATGGTGCTGACCACTTCGAAATAGAGCAGCGCCACCGCCCCGGTACGGCCGACGGCTTTCATGCTTTCCATCCCGGCGATCCCCGTCACGACGGTACAGAAGATAACCGGAGCAATCACCATTTTAATCAGCTTAACGAAGGCGTCGCCGAAGGGTTTCATTTGCGCGCCCAGTTCCGGGTAAAAATGGCCCAGCAGAATACCGATCGCTATGGCCGTCAGAACCTGGACATAGAGGCTTTTAAAGATAGAGGTTTTCATAGGGTGTCCTTTGGGAATAACCACAGAGCAAGAAGGGATATTTGACGTCTGTGGCTTAAAAATAACACCCTGGAAACATTTCAGAAATAACTAACGCCGAAAGTGCAACGCAATTGTTAAAATCTTTGAGCTGACTCGCACAAGTCAACAAAACATTTACAAATTTTCATCCTCACGAACCGGGGAGAGATAGCGCGCGCTGAATGCCTCCAGCGGCAAAGCGCAACCGAACAGATGGCCCTGGAGCACCTCGACGCCCGCGGCTTGCAACCAGCGGTACTGGGCGTCGTTCTCCACCCCTTCCGCCACGATACGCAGCGACAGGCCGCGCGCGAGCTGGATCATCGCCGGCACCATGCTGACATCCTCCGGCAGCATATCGATGAATACTTTATCGATTTTCAGAATATCCACCGGCAGAGCTTTCATCTGCTGCAGCTGGTGCAACCCGGCATAACCCATGCCAAAATCATCCAGCGCAATCTGTACCCCGGCCTCGCGCAGCGGTCGCAACCGCGCCATCACATCCTGCGGATCGTCCATCCGGCAGCTCTCCGTCACCTCGAGGATGAGGGTGCCAGGGGCGATACGGTAGCGGGCGATCAGCTTTAGCATCTCCTCGCCACGGTCGTGTTCCAGCAGCTGGAGCAGGGAAACATTGACCGACAGCGGCAGCATAATCCCCTGGCTTTGCCAGGCCGCCAGCTGGCGGCAGGCCTCTTCCATCACCCAGTAGCCGACCGGGATAATCAGCCCGCAGGACTCAATGCGCTCAATCAGCGACGGTGGTAGCGACCAGCTGCCATCCGCCTGCCGCTGGCGCAGCAGTACTTCGGCGCCGCAGATCTCGCCGCTGGCGCAGGCCACCTGCGGCTGCAGCCAGATAGCGAACTGCTGGTTGTCGAGGGCGGTCATAATGTCGTGCTCTTCCATCAGACGGCGCTGAGCCTTTTCCATCTGCTCGGGATCGAAGAACTCAATCTGGTTTTTGCCTTTACGTCGTGCGGTGACGGCAGCCGACACCGCGCGCCGGTAAAACTGCTCGGCGCTGAGCCCGGCG
The DNA here is from genome assembly GCF_033100215.1 of Klebsiella sp. w6. NCBI lineage: Bacteria > Pseudomonadati > Pseudomonadota > Gammaproteobacteria > Enterobacterales > Enterobacteriaceae > Klebsiella > Klebsiella sp. w6. Next base: position 256,581 of record NZ_CP136907.1, on the reverse strand, counting down.
TGGAACATGGCGATCCCGACGCTGGCGTAGGGCCGCAGCTGCAGCCCATGCAGCGGCAAACGCTCATTAATAATAGTGAGCACTTGCTTACTTAACGTCACCGCCTGCCACGGTTCGGCAAGGCCATCGGCGAGAATCGCGAAGTCATACCCGCTCACCTGAGCCAGCACCATTTGCGGCGGAATGGCGGCTCGCAGCTTCTCCACCAGCGTCAGGAGCAGCATTTCGCGCTGGCTCTCCTTGAGGACCCCGGCGGCATCCTGCAGGGTTTCGCAGGCGACGACGATTAGCGCGGCGCTCTGGGGGCGGGCCACCGTCTGCTCCAGCATCGCCAGCAAAAAGGCTTTATTCGGCAGCTCTGAGACCGGGAAGCGGGTCGACTGGATGGACAGTTCATCATGCTGGCGCACCAGGCTCTGCTGGTTGCGGTTATAGCTGCGCACCAGCATACCGATCTCGTCGTCATGGTGCAGGCGCGGGAGCGTTAGCTGATGGCCGAGACGATCCTGCTGGGAGAGATCGTTCAGCTCGCGGGCGATACGCCGCAGGGGGCGCACCATCAGCCGGTTGATGCACCAGGTAAGCGCCACCGTCAGCATCAGCACCAAAAGTAAGTAAGCCGTCACTAACGTAGCAAGGGCGCTCATGACGAATTTATACATGCGGTATGAATCCGCCTGCAGCACCAGATAGGCCAGCGGCTGGGGATTAGCCGGCCGTTCCAGTGAATAAATAGGCAGCGAAATCTGCACCGGCAGCTCAAACAGCCGGGTGACGGTCACCGGCACCGGCCGCTCGGGGATAAATCGCATCCGCAGCGCCTGGAACTGGTTCGGCAACACCACATCCGCCCGGCTGACGATGCCAGCAGGCTGGATACGGCTTAAAATGGCTTCCGCTTCCGGAATATCGGCTTTCAGAATAGCCGCAGACAGCGGTTCGCGAACGGATCGCGCGATACTTTCTAACTGCGTGGCCGTGGTAAAGCGACTCTGTTGCACAAAGTGAAACAGCAAAATAGTGCAAAAAACCAATACAAAGGCCATGGACACGCTCGCGACCATCGCCATCTGTTTGATTGTAAGTGAACGGCTGACGCGCAACGGTGTTCTCCACTGATACTGAATGCATACCCGGTATCAATCCTTCAATGCCGGTCGTTTCAGGCTGATTATATACTCAAATCCTTCGCCCACGCCCGCGAGGGATGAAGTGACGGGATATTTCCGCGCGGTGGCGCAGACGCCGGGGAAATCGCCCCGGCGGCCGACGGTGGGCAATGCCTCACGAGTATACGCGAAGCGCGTCGTGGAGTGGCGCTCTGTGACGTAATTCAGCCTATTCTGCTACCAGTCGGCGTAGGGCACCAGCGGCTGGGGCGGCATATCCAGATCCCCCTGCCAGCCGGCCGCCGAGTAGCGGACGTAAAGCAGCGCATGGCTCGGGGTGTAATCCTTCGCCTGCTGAATATCGACCGCGGCGCCGACGAACCAGTTGCTGGTCACCCGCCGCTCCACCAGCGCTCTGGCGGTGTAACCGAATCCCTGGCTGCTGCTCCCCTCCTCCGTCAGCTCGCTGGCGCGCTGGCGGTAGTCGGACGGGATCAGGTTCAGCAGCGGATAACGGGCTTGCGTCTGGGTGCGCGAATGGGACCATGACACCGACCCGCCGAGCTCCCAGGACCAGTTCTCGGTACGCTGACGCCAGGTCACCGGCACGGCGAATGAGAGATACTCCTGCGGGCTGTAATAGCCGCCCTGGCCGAGGGTGTAACCGCTGAGATCTTTGTCGTAGTGCCAGATCATATTGTTGAGGCCGACGGTGACGCGACGATTATTCTCGTTGATGACCTTGTAGTAGTACCCGGTCATCCAGCGCACGCGCCAGTTATCCGCCACGTTTTTACCGGTCAGCGAATCGGCCCCCAGCGAGGACCAGATGCCGTGCGCTTCGCCCCGGTCATAGCTGAGGCTCAGGCCGCCGCCGTCGGCGCGGACGCCGCCCCAGGTGGTGCCGGTATGGCTGCTGCTGTCTTTCTGCCCGCCAAAGGAGAGCAGCGAGCTGGAGATGGGGCGCCGGTGGACGTTGACCGTGTACCCCACCGGCCCGACGTCGCTGCTGTAGCTCAGCCCCCCCACCACATCGACGACATTGAAGCCCATCGGGGTGGTGCCGATATCGCCGCTCCAGGTGTCATTCTTCCAGCCGACCGCCACGCTGGCCCCGCTGTCGGTCTGGTTTTTACTGCCGCTGGTACAGGCGATCTCCCCGCAGGTGCCCCAGCTGGGCGAGTAGCTCCCGTCGCTGTGGGTGGAAAAGCTGCCGGCATCCATATTGACCAGATCGGTGCGAAAGAACATCCGGCCATCCGCCAGCGGAGCATCCACCTGCAGCATGGTGGTATGCGCCTTCAGGTCGGAATAGCCGCCGGTGCCGCTGGAACCCCAGAAGTCGTGTTCCAGGGTGACGTTCAGATCCTGCTGGCGATAAAGATCGGCGGCATCGCTACGGATCCCGCGCTTCAGCCAGTCATCCTGGCTGTCGTTGCGCGTCAGCCGCGTAAAGGTATCGTTATTCTGCGGCTGCGCGGGGGCGATGCCGGAGGCCACCATCGCCTCCCGGTAGTGCGTCAGCGCCTGCTGCGGCGCCCCGGTCTGGGTGGCAAAGCGCGCGGCATCGCGCAGCACCAACGCGCTCTCCATCGAGGGCGGCTGCGCCTTCGCCTGCGGCACAATCTGGTTAAAAATCTGTTGGGCATCAGCGGTATCGCCAAGGCCGGCTCGCGCCAGCGCGACCCGACGCTGCATATTCATGGATTCGGTCTCTGCGCCTTTCAACTGCATGACCTGCGCCCGGGCGGCCTGTTTATCGCCCTCGGCCAGGTAGACTTCCGCAAGGCCGAGGCGCGCATCGCCGTTGTCGGCCTCCTGGCGCAGCACCCGCTGATAGTCGGCAATCGCCGTCTGGCTGTCGCCGCGCTGCTGCGCCCAGTCGGCCAGCGTCAGGTCATAGCGCACCGAGTCGGGCTGCTGTTGGATAAGGGCGATCGCCTGCGCTTCGTTACCGCTGTCGCGCAGCTGGTTGGCCTGGCGCAGCACCCGGTCGCTTTGCAAACGCGCTTCGAGCTCACGAATATTATCCGTCCACGCGCTGCGCGGCAGAGCGGCGATTTGCGCCAGGGCCAGATCGTCCTGGTCGTTTCCCGACAGGTAGAGCCCCGAGGCGTAGACCCGTTCAGCATCCTGCGGCTGGCGGTTGACCATCGCCCGCATCAGCGCGTCGGCCTCCTGGCGTTCACCGGCGCTAACCAGATCGCGCGCCAGACGGTAGGTTATCCACACGCTGTCCGGATCCAGCGCCAGGCGCCGACGCTGGACTTCCGCCGCCTGCGCCCAGTTGCCCTGACTTTCCAGGGCCTGCGCCTGTTTCTCCAGCCGGTCGTTGGTCAGACTGCGCTCAATATCATCGATGCTCCGCCGCTGAGCGGGAGGGAGGCCGGCGATCCAGGCGCTGGCTTTCTCCGGCGATTCGGCGCGATAGAGGTTGGCCAGACCGCGCACCGCCAGATTATTACCGCGATCCAGGCGCAACGCCTGCTGGTAATAGCGCTCCGCCGCCGCCGACTCTTTGCGCGCCGCCGCGACGTCCCCCAATCCCAGCACGGCATAACTGTCGGTGCGATCGACCCGCTGCGCCTGGGCATAATAGTGCTGCGCCTGCGAAAGCTGGCCGGCCTTCAGGGCGTTATCCCCCTGCTTGATCAGTAGCCAGTAACGGTTGGTTTGTAGCAGGCTGTCCCATTTGCCGCGGTTCGGGCTGTCGGGGTCCATGGCAATCGCTTTATTGAGCTGCGCCACTGCCCGCGCGCGATCGCCGCGCTGGGAATAGGCCTGGCCGAGGGCGCCCACCGCATCGCTGTCGCGGCTGTCGGCCTGAACGGCTTTCTGCAGATCCGCGACCGCCTGCGAGGCATTCCCGGACTTGACCGCCGCCAGCCCTTCCGAGCGGGCGCGGAAGGTCGGATCCTGCAGCTGCGCCTGCTGCTGGTCGAGCAGAACGCGGGCGTTCGCCGCCACCGAGCCGGTGGGAAACTGCAGGAGAAATTGCTGCAACGCCTGCACGCTGGCCTTGCTCACCGGCATGCTTTTCACTTCACTGAACCACATGTCGGCGGCGATGCCGCGTCCTGAGGCCGAGCGGGCCATCTCCGCCAGATAGGCAAACCCTTCCTGCGGTTTGTTATCGGCAAACATCTGCTTCGCCAGCGAAGTCAGCAGGCTGACGTTGCCCGGCGCGCTGGCGTTCAGCTTTTTCAACTGGCTGACGCCTTCGCTATGGCGAGCGGGCAGGCGCGCCACCAGCGTCCAGTATTCAATGGCGACGTCAACGTCATCCGGCACCCCGCCGTACAGTTTTTCATAGGCGGCGATGGCTTCATCGACCTTCCCGGCCACGCCCAGCAGTCGCGCCTGCTGCAGCGCCTGCCGGCCCTCGCCGGTGTTGCTTTTCATCTCATTGCGCGACGCCTTCAGCTCCGGGGAGTCCGGCGCCAGCTTCGTCAATCGTTCCAGCTCTTTTTGCGCCCCGGCGGCATCCCCCTGACGCAGCAGGTAGCGCATCCGCGCGGCAATCAGATCCGGGTTGTTGGGATCAATCAGCTCCAGGCGGTACAGCGACTGGCGCACCAGGTCTTCACGATTACTGGCCTCGCCAAGGCGGACCTGCTCCAGCAGATGCTCCTGGGCAGGCGTCGTCGCCGCCTGCGCTAACGGCAGCAGCGCCACGCCGAGGGACAGCGTGAGTAAACTTAGTGAGAGCTTGCGCATTCCTGGTTCCAGTCAGGTTGTAATTCGCCACCCGCAGTGAAACGAAAACGGTGTTGATCCCAACCCTGGCCGAACAGCGTCAGAACTGCGCTGTAGTAGGCATCCGCGCCGGGATAGTTATCGGCGACGCGCTGGCGTTGCACCGACCGGGCCTCGTCGTCCTGTAAAAACGGTAGCATCACCGCGGAGAAGCCCACGGGCCCCTGGCCGCTGGTTTTGCCGGTGGCGATATTCACTTTCTCCGGGGGCACCCCCTGCTCCGTGGTCTGCGCCGCCATCGGCGCGAAGCGTTGCAGCAGTCGCGCTTTCTGCTTATCGCCATCATGGAGCATGCCCACCCACAGGTAGACGCGAATCGCGTCATAGCTGCCGATCAGCGGCTTTTCGGTTTTCAGCTGCCAGCCTTTCCCTTTCTCATAGCGCACCCAGTCCGGGGTAAAGCCTTTCGGCGCGGTCTCCAGCAGCAGGCGCAGGTTGCTGTCGCGCAGGGCAGGCCACGGCGCGCCAAAACGCACAAAGTAGGTGGCCAGCTGCGGCGGAAGATAGCTGGGGTTAAACCGCCAGCCGCTGTCATCGGCAAAACCGACTTTTCCCGGCAGCAGCATCGTGCCAAGGCCGGGTACCGCCACCGTCTCTTCCTCGACAATCCGCGCCAGCAGCGCTTTTCCGGTCTCGGTGTACTGCGGCTGCTGCCACAGGCGGCCCGCCTCCAGCAGCGCCCAGGCTATCCACAGATCCGAGTCGGACGCCGAATTGCTGTCCAGCAGGGTCCACTGCTCATCGTCCTTTTTGCCCCACAGCCAGCCCGGCAGATGTTGTCGCAGGTCGCCTTCCGCCAGGTTGTTCTGCGTCCAGGTCAGCAGTTTGTCGAACCCCGCGCGATCGTTGGCGGCCAGGGCGAAAAACAGGCCATAGCTCTGTCCTTCCGAGGTGGAGATTTTGCGCGCATCGCTGGGGTCAATCACCCGTCCCTCAGGGCTGACGTACGCTTTTTTAAACTGCTCCCAGGCGGGCCACTGGCAGGCGGCGCTCGCCGGGCCCGCCGCCAGCAGCAGCGCGGAGAGCACCGCGCCACAAAGTACTTTCATCATGGTTTATTCATCATCCAGGCTAAGACGGCGGCGACTGATGATGCGCAGCATGCGCCACAGCACCCACGCCAGCAGCACAATACTGATAGCGGCGAAGATCGCCAGCAGTATCGGGTGGTTAGAGAGCGCGAACCAGATGCGCTCGAACCAGGGCAGATGACCCACGTAGTAGATATCCCCTACCCGCAGACTGTTGACGCCGGACTCGCGGATCACCGCTACCGAGCCAAACATTGCTGCCCGCTTACCGCTGTCGTTGAGGGCGTTGGTCAGCAGTTCATTACCGCGCGGGCTGTCGGCCAGCAGGGCCACCACGCTGCGCTGATCGTTATACGGCGACTGGAAGCCAATCACCGCCGCCATCGGCCCGGAAGAGGTAATGTCGGTGCGGGTATTGGGCGTGCGGGCATCGTCATCGGGATAAATGCTCGCCAGGTCATAGTGGCGCATCGGCATTTTCACCCAGCTTTTGGTCGCCTCGACCAGCAGGTTGATTTTGGTGTCGTCCTTGAGGGACGACGGGATCGCGCCGATCAGCAGCAGATCCGCATCTTTGTTCTTGATCTGGTTGCCATCGTCGGTCATCTGCAGATTAATCGCCGCCAGACCGGTCTGCGAACCGATACCGCCCAGCGCCTGCAGCAGCGTCGCCACCTGGCCCTGGGTCGGCGCTTTCGGCACCACCACCAGCGTGTCGGAGAGGTCGGCCATACGGCTGTAAGGGAAGCCCGCATTGGCAAAGACGCGCAGGTCCGGCAGGGCGATAAAGTGATAATACTTCGAGAAGTCGATGGTCGAATCGTCGCCAATCACCACATGGTTCTGCACCGGCTGGAAGGTAATACAGTTGTCGATGGAGCCGCCCGGCATCGGGTTCATGTACTGGAAGTCAAAGCGCAGCTGGTTGACCGCCCCGAGACGCAGCGCGGGGATGGTGACCTCTGATTTGCCGTCCAGCAGCCCCTGCAGCACCGGCAGGCGCAGGATCAGTTTGTTCACGTCCTGAGCGCTGTTCAGGCTGAACGACTGCAGGAACTGGTCGTTGAGGCTGATATCCATCCGCGAACTGTCCTTCACCGGCGGCATGGTGTAGCGATATTTCAGATCCATATCGATGCCGTTGGCCCGCAGCAGATAGAGATCCGGCGGCAGATTAAGCGCCACGGTGATGGCATCCGGCACCAGCCCGCTGGACTGCAGCTGTTGCTCATAGGTTTTCAGCTCAGCGAAGGTGACCGAGCGGTCGGTGCGCACCCAGTTCGGTGCGTCGTAAGGCTGACGCGGCTGCAGGGTTTTGATGCCGTCCACGGTGACGCTGCTGCCGCGGAACAGAATATTGCCCTGGGCAATCCCCTTCGCTGCCAGCAGCAGGTCGTTATCATCGCGGCCGAAAATTACCAGCAGCTTGACGTAAGGATCGTTCGGGTTGTCGATCATTTCGATGGTCGGCGCCTTGACCGGCGGATGATCGCGCAGGAAGTCCGGGCGCTTGTCGTTGGTGGCGAAGACGATGGCGTTACGATCCGGCAGTTCGTTGAAATAGACCGGGAACTGCTGGCCGCGCCAGCCGGCCTTGCTGCCGAACCAGGAGGCGACAATCGCCGCCGCCTGCTGCTGGGCCACCGCTGGCGAGCCCGGGAAAATCATCGGTAGCGTCAGCGGGCGGTTATCGCGCGGATCGTAGAACGGCACCGGGAAGTGTGACAGATCGTTATGCACCTTCAGCGACTGGTAGGTGAGATCCAGATAGCTTTCGCGCCCGACGTCCAGCCACAGCGTGCTGCTGGCGGGGTTTTCGCAGACATCGCGGTAGTGACCGACAAACTCCAGCCGTACGCGGTTGAAGTCGGTGATGTACAGCGGGTCAATCGGCAACTGCGCGCGGATCTTTTTCCCCAGCTGCTCTTTGGTCACGGGCAGGACGCCCATCAGCTCATCGTTGAGATAGACTTTCAGCTGCGACTGCACGGGCAGCAGCGAAGGCGATGGGGTGTATTCCAGGTTGAGCAGCGCGTTGGCAACCAGCTCATCGCTGCGCATGCCGAATTCGACCGACGCGTCAGGCCGTGAGCCGCGCAGCACGATGCTGCCGGGCGGCGGCGCGATGGTGGCAAAAGTCAGTTTCACCTCCCGCTGCGGGACGTTCTCGGCCACCGCCGCCGGGGCGGTCGGTTCGGCAAGGGCCGCCGTTGGCTCGCCCACCACGATCGGCGCGCCCGGGGTCGCTACCTGCGGCTGAACGCCAGGGGCGGCGTTCGCCACGACGGCCGGCGCCGCATAAGAGGCCAGCGGATACCAGCTGCACATGCCCACCGCTACTGCACACATCCAGGAAAGTTTTCTTTTCATCGCATTATCATCATTGTTGAGCCATTGCCGGGTCTGCGGAGAGCGTCGGCGCGGCGCGTTCAGGGCGTCGGGGTACAAACGACACTATCCAGGCCACCAGCGAAGTGAGCGCGCGGAAAACCACCTTCACCGACGGCGGCGAAAACTCCGCCAGGTGACGATAGCCACGGAAGCCCAGCTTGAGGATATCCAGCAGGCTTTCCATCGGCTTGTCTTCCGGGAAGCTATCCTGCCAAAGCGCCCACGTATCAGCGCGGGCAAACGTACACTGCACAAAATCGATATGCTGTTGGTTGGTCAACGGCAGTAGCTGGAGCCCCACCTCGCTGCCGTTGACCCGCGCGACCCTTACCGGGAAGGCATATTCCTGCTGTCCCCGTTTGAGCAACAGCCTGGCGTTCTGGCCTTCCAGCACCTGCGCGTCGCCGTGAATTTTGATCCCCAGCCCGCCGTCGGAATAGTCGTGAACCGTGCAGGAGAACAGATGGCCATCTTCGCGGGCAATCGCCGCCGGCATGCTCATTTCGACACGATGCGAACGGCGAACCTGCTTGCTTTCGACCGAGACCGCCACCGCGCCGCCAAGAATAATCAGGTTGTAGAACACCCAGACAATACTCACCCAGACGGTGAGAATTTCGTTTTCCGGGCCATACATAAATCGCCAGATCCCCACCGCGACGCCGACCAGATTGAGCAGTACAAGGTAGATATAGGGCCGGGAGATCACCCAGTCGACATACTCTTCTTCCACCAGCCCGCCCTTCGCGGTGACGTTGAACTTACCTTTATGCGGGTTAATCAGCGCCACAAAGGTGGGCGGCGCGATATACCAGGCCAGCACCGTCTCGTAGATTTCACTCCAGAACGAATGGCGGTATTTGCCCTGAATCTTCGAGTTGGTCAGGCTGGCGTGGATCATGTGCGGCAGCACGAACAGCGCGATCATCAGCGCGGGCGCATAAATGATATAGGCATGGAGCAGCAAAAAGGCCAGCGGCGCCGTGAGGAAGATGAGGCGCGGAATACCGGAGAGGAAGTGGAGCATGGCGTTAGCGTAGCAGACGCGCTGCGCCAGCTTCAGGCCTTTGCCAAACAGCGGGTTATCGAGCCGGAAAATCTGCACCATCCCGCGCGCCCAGCGGATGCGCTGGCCGATATGCGCGGACAAACTCTCCGTCGCCAGCCCCGCCGCCTGCGGGATCCGCATATAGGCTGAGGTGTGTCCCCGCCGGTGCAGACGCAGAGAGGTATGGGCATCTTCGGTTACCGTTTCGACGGCTATCCCGCCAATCTCATCCAGCGGGCCGCGACGGATAACGGCGCAGGAGCCGCAGAAGAAGGTGGCGTCCCACATATCGTTCCCGTCCTGCACCAGGCCGTAGAACAACGTCCCTTCGTTCGGCGTTTTGCGAAAGCGGCCAAGGTTGCGCTCAAAGGGATCGGGCGAGAAGAAGTGGTGCGGGGTCTGCATCATCGCCAGCTCTTTCTCTTTCAGGAACCAGCCCATGGTCATCTGCAGAAACGAGCGCGTTGGCACATGGTCGCAGTCAAAGATCGAGACGAACTCCCCTTTAGCGTATTTCAGCGCATTGTTGATGTTACCGGCCTTGGCGTGCTCGTGGCTGGTACGGGCGATATAGTGCACCCCGACATCTTTGGCAAACTGGCGAAACGCTTCCCGTCCACCATCGTCGAGGATCCAGATGTTCAGCTTGTCCTTCGGCCAGTCGATGCCCTGCGAGGCGTAAATGGTGTTTTTCACCACGTTGAGATCTTCGTTGTAGGTAGGGACGAAGATGTCCACGGTTGGCCACAGATCCATATCCTCCGGCAGCGGCACCGGCTGGCGGTTCAGCGGCCAGACCACCTGGAAGTAGCCCAGCACCAGCACCACCCAGGCGTAGGTCTCTGCGAACAGCAGAATGATCCCGCACACCAGGCTTACCGGGTCGTTCCAGTTCAGCGTCGAGGTGTAGCGCCACCAGATATAGCGGCACGACACCGTCAGCGACAGCACGATAAGCATCAGCGCCGAGAAACGCCCCGGGATGCGCCGCACCAGCAGCGCCACGCCCCACAGCAGCATCAGGAAGATAAACTGCGACAGCGGGTTAAAGGGCTGCGTAATACACATTAGCGCCAGCACCAGCGAGCAGAAGGTCACCCCCCCAAGGATTGCCCGGCGCAGCTTCGGATTAAGGTGCGCCAGCTCTTTCTGTTTATCCAGATGGCCGGTGCGGGCGTTCACCTGTTCAGGCAGTTTCTCCAGCCATTGCGTATAGCGACCGTGCACCCCTTCCAGGGCCGCCAGCGAGCGCCAGTTGACCTTTTTTTCCGGCTCCGGCACGCGCGTCGCCAGCAACCACAGGGATTGCAGCAGGTAGCGCAGCGGATCCAGCGGACGCGGGCGATGCGGATTAATATGGGGAAAATAGGTTTCATGGTGGGCCAGAATCGCCTGCCAGCGCGGCGTCTCCAGCGGCATCAGCGCCCAGACCAGCGACGCCCACAGACAGCCAAGCGACGCCGAAAGCCAGGAGGCCCCGTGCTGCCGATAGTCGTCATAGCGCGCGCGCAGCCGTTCCCCCACCGGCGGAGCCAGCAGCAGCGTGCTGAGGCGGATCATGCCGGCCTCCCGCCGGAATAGTGGATCAGGCACCAGTTCGCCAGGGTCAGCACCTCTTCCGCCGCCAGGGAGTCCTGACGATACTCCCCAAGAGGCTGTTTCGCCGCCAGGCACTCGGCCATCGCCTCGTCGCGGTGAATCGTCACCGGCAGGATGCGCGGCTGGCTCTCCAGCCACAGCTGGTAGAGATCTTCCTGCAGCTGGCTGCCGACCCGCAGGTCGTTAATCAGAATGTCGCTGTTGGCCGGGAGGGGCTGCTGGTGTAGACGGATATGGCTATTGGCGTCGGGATGAACCACCACCAGCGTGCGATCGCATAGCGTCAGCAGCTCGCGGGTTAATGGCGAATAACCGTTCGGCAGATCCAGCAGCAGCCAGCGGTACTGACTCTGCAGCTGCTGCACAGCCTCCGCCATCGCCCCCAGCGCGGGCTGCAGCTGGTCAGCATTTTCTCTTTCGCCGGCGCTGAGCTGGCCAAACGGCAGCAGATCGATATGTTGCGTATAGCGCAGACCCGCGTCGCGCCAGTCCCGGCCGTCGAGCAGCGCCCGCGCCCAGCCGTCCTGATGATGGACATCGGTATTGAAAAAAAAGCGCAGCATATTATCCGGGCTGGCGTCGATCGCCAGCACCGTTTCACCGAGCAATTGCAGCGCCCAGGCGAGTGCAGCCGTAATGGACGTGACGCCAGTCCCCCCGCGCACGCCCTGTAATCCCAGAATAGCCATCTCCGGCTTCCTTATTTTTTCTCTGCAAACTCTGCCAGTAACGGCCAGCGCTTCAGCGCCGCATTCAGCTGCTCGCGCCGGGAAATATCATGATAATCAATATCCGGCAGGGAAAATGCCCGGCTTAGCGCCAGAAAATCATTTTGAAAGGTGTACCCCAGCGTGGCGTCCGTGGGTACTGCAGGATCTTTTGCTGGCATATCTCTGTCCGTTTGAAATTTATTATTAAACCAGAGGACGAATACAGCGCATCCTTAAAAGCAGGTGTACATGCTAAAACTGATGACCTTTAATTTCAATGTTAGGTTTACTCTGCCGGTTTCGCTAGTAAACTTATCCAGTGTCAATCAGGGCGCACGAGGGATGCCGTGGATAGTGTATTTACTTTGGGTATTTCATCATTATGGGATGAAGTGTGCCATATGCCGGTCGGTGGGGTATGGTGGCTCAACGTTGACCGTTATACCGATGCCGTCAGTCTGTTTAATCAGACGCTGGCCGCGCAGGCGAAAAACAGCAAGATCGCCGCGCTGGTAATGGGAGACAAACCTAATAATATCATTTCATTAGATAATGAAGGTGGCCCGGATAATATCGCGCTGTTCACCCTGCCGAATCGTCCGGAAGCCCTGGAAGAAATACATCGTGATTTAGTCTGCTCCCTCGAACCTGGCAATTACTTGTTTATTCTGCTATGCGCTGAAAATACCTGGCAAAATATAAATAAAGATAAGCTATGCGCGTGGGTGGAAAAGACCAGCCGCTGGGCGCAATATCACCGTTGCGCTTTCCTGGCGATCAATTCCGCCCAGGATATCGATCGACAGCTCACCCCATTATTACGCGAGTACCGTTCCCTTTCCGGCCTGGCAAGTATTCGTTACCAGGGCGACCGGCATCTCTTTGATATTGCCTGGTGGGGAAGCGACAAAGGCATCAGCGCTCAGCAGCAGCTGATGGTCCAACACGATGATGCCGGCTGGCGGCTGGCGCAGGAGACGGAAACCAACGTTCAGCCACGTAGTGATGAGAAGGTGATCCTCAGCAATATGCGCGTGCTGGAAGGCGCCCCGCCGCTGTCGGAATACTGGACCCTGTTCGATACCAACGACGAGGTTTTCAACGCCGGGCGCACCGCACAAGCGGCCACGGTACTTTTCTCCATCACCCAGAATACGCAAATTGAACAGCTGGGCCGCTATATTCATACCCTGCGTCGCCAGCGCGGTACGGCGCTGAAAATTATTGTCCGTGAACAAACGCCCAGCCTGCGCGCGACAGATGAGCGGCTACTGCTTAGCAGCGGCGCCAGTCTGGTGATCCCCAGCAGCGCGTCGCTCTCCCGCTGTCTGACGTTGATCGAAAGCGTGCAGAACCAAAAATTCTCCCGCCATATTCCGGAGGATTTCGCCACGCTGTTGACCTGGAGCCAGCCGTTAAAGCTGCGCGGCTACCAGAAGTGGGATGCTTTCTGCGAGGCGGTACAGAACGTGATGGCCAATACCCTGCTGCCCGCCGACAGCAAAGGCGTAATGGTGGCCCTGCGCCCGGCGCCAGGGCTGCGCGTTGAGCAGGCGCTGACGTTATGCAAACCCAACCGGATGGGCGATATCATGACCATCGGCAATAACCGGCTGGTGCTGTTTTTGTCGTTTTGCCGGATCAATGACCTCGATACCGCGCTAAACCACATTTTCCCGCTGCCGACCGGCGATATTTTTTCTAACCGCATGGTGTGGTTTGAAGACAAGCAGATCCTCTCGGAAATCGTGATCATGCGCGGCGTCGAGCCCGCGCACTGGAACACGCCGCTGCCCTTGTCGATAGATAAAAACGAAACCATCAACGCCACCCACGATGGACGCCACTGGCGACGCTACCCCGAGCCGCACCGGTTAACCACCCGCGAGGAACAAGCCTGATGATGTCTATCGCCGATATTCTGCAACTGGTGGTGCTCTGCGCCCTGCTGTTTTTCCCGCTGGGTTACCTGACGCGCCATTACCAGCGCCGTATTCGCACGACGTTAAGATTGATGTTCTTTAAACCCCGTTACGTGAAACCGGCAGGCGTATTACGCCGGGGAGCCACGGTTAAGCAAGGCAAAGCGAACAAATGACAAACACTAAACCGACCGCGACACCGCTTCCGCTCTGGCAGTACTGGCGCGGCCTTGGCGGCTGGAATTTATATTTTCTGGTCAAATTTGCCCTGCTGTGGGCCGGGTATCTCAATTTCCACCCGATGCTGAACCTGGTGTTTCTCGCCTTTCTGCTGGTGCCGATCCCGCGCGAAAAGCTACACCGTATCCGCCACTGGATCGCTATTCCGCTCGGCTTCGCGCTGTTCTGGCACGATACCTGGCTGCCCGGTCCGGAGACGCTTCTTAGCCAGGGTTCGCAAATCGCCGGCTTCAGCGCCAGCTATATCTGGGATCTGATCGTCCGGTTTATTAACTGGAGCATGGTCGGCGCCTTCTTTGTTTTACTGGTCCTGTGGCTGTTTATCAGTCAGTGGCTGCGCGTCACTGTGTTTGTCTCCGCGATGGTCGTCTGGCTGGCGGTCAGCCCACTGCTGCCGGCCTTTACCCTGTGGCCCGCCGGTCAGCCCACCACGGCCGCCGCCACGACCGCGCCGGCCAATACCGGGGCCAACGCCGCCGCTGGCGCCGCGACCAGCCCCGCCAGCAGCGATATTCCGCCGCAGACCGAGCCGCCGACGTCAGCCAATCTCACCAACTGGCTGAACGGTTTCTATGCCGCCGAGCAGAAGCGCAAAACGCCGTTCCCGGACCAGCTGCCGGCGGATGCCCAGCCGTTTGACCTGCTGGTGATCAATATCTGCTCGCTCTCCTGGTCGGATATTGAAGCCGCCGGTCTGATGGACCATCCGCTGTGGAAGCATTTCGATATTGTCTTCAAAAACTTTAACTCCGCGACCTCCTACAGCGGCCCGGCGGCGGTGCGCCTGCTGCGCGCCAGCTGCGGCCAGCTGTCGCATACCAACCTGTATCAGCCGTCCGGCGCCGATTGCTACCTGTTTGAAAACCTGGCGAAACTCGGCTTCAACCAGCAGCTGATGCTCGGCCATAACGGTCTGTTCGGCGACTTCCTGAAAGAACTGCGTTCGCTGGGCGGCATGCAGAGCCCGCTGATGGACCAGACCGGGTTGCCGGTCAGCCTGCAGGCGTTTGACGGCTCCCCGGTGTATGAGGATCTGGCGGTCCTCAACCGCTGGCTGAAGACCGAAGAGGCCAGCAGCAATCCGCGGAGCGCCACCTTCTATAACACCTTGCCGCTGCATGACGGCAATCACTTCCCGGGGCAAAGCAAAACCGCAGACTACAAAGTGCGGGCGCAGAAGCTGTTTGATGACCTGGATAACTTCTTCACCGAGCTGGAGAAATCGGGGCGGAAAGTGATGGTGGTGGTGGTGCCGGAACACGGCGGCGCGCTGAAGGGCGATAAGATGCAGGTCTCTGGCCTGCGGGATATCCCGAGCCCGTCGATCACGAACGTCCCGACGGCGGTAAAATTCTTCGGCATGAAAGCGCCGCATGAAGGGGCGCCGATTATCATCGATCAGCCCAGCAGTTACCTGGCGGTGTCGGAGCTGGTGGTGCGTGCCCTCGACGGCAAAATGTTCAGCGAGGACAGCGTCAACTGGCAGCAGTATGTCGCAAACCTGCCGCAGAGCGCAGCGGTGTCCGAAAACGCCAACGCCATCGTCATCCAGTATCAGGGCAAGCCTTATGTCCAGCTGAATGGCGGTAGCTGGGTGCCTTATCCGCAATAAGCGACAAGGCCGCCCAAACTGGCGGCCTTACATCGTGAGACGTTCCCATTCTCCCTTCCCCACCCGCATGCCTACGGGCGGGGAAGGCGGCAAATCAATCACCGTCTCTAACGCTGATCCTGTTTCGCCAGCCAGACCAACTGCTTGAGGCTGGCAGAGTAATAATCATCCTTGTCGTCAATCTGCGGCGCCTCCTGCGGTTCACCCAGCGTCAGATCGCGCACCGCCAGCAGACCGCCGGCCATATACCAGGGGGCCACCTCGTTGGTGCTGACGTTGATCCACGCCGGGGTTTGCAGACGCGGGTAACTCTGCATCCAGGCCTTCCACGGCGCGAGCAAAGCGCTTTGCGGATCGGCCCACGAGAGATACAGCGGGATACGAATCGCATCGAAACTCATCCGCGGCGGCCACTCTTTGGCTGGCAGCATCTTGCCATCCGCCCGCAGCGCCACCCAGTCGCTGGGCAGGTGTGATTTCCCCCACCCCATCTGCCCCAGCAGCGCCTGTCCGTCGGTCTGCAATGTCCGCCAGGCGGTCAGATGCGTCCGCTCCGCGAAGGCGCGCCAGGCCGGGAAGATGAAATAGGAGGGATTAAGGTTCAGATGGTCGTTGAGATTGAACCCTTTCACGCCCGGGAGCATCACCTGACGACCGGCGAAGGTCACCACCGTATATTTCAGCAGGGAGGCGGTGATGGCATCCGAGGCAATCGCGTAGCGCTTGTCCTGCCACTGCTTTTGCGCACGCAACAGCGCCCAGGCGATCAGCGTATCGCCATCAGAGGCGTTGTTTTTATCGGCGATAGGGTCCGGCGCCACCGGGTTATAGCGCCAGTAAAACAGCCCGTTAGACTTATCGCGCAGGGTGCTGTCCGTCCACTGCCACAGCTTGTCGAACGCCGGGCGATCGTTATTCGCCACCGCCAGGAGCATGGCAAAGCCCTGACCTTCCGTATGCGACACATTGCCATTGGCGGTATCAATGATACGGCCGTCCGGCATCATAAAACGGGCCTTATAGCGCTCCCAGGCCGTATCCGCCCACGCCCGGGGCACCAGCATCACTGCCGTTGTCACTATCACCGCCACTAAAGCACGCAGGGGCATACATTCACTCATTATGGATGGTAGTAAAGAAACTGAACGTCAGAGACAGAGAACACCCGCTCACGTTGTAAAACGACATGAGCACTGCCTCCCTGACTCTGCAGCCAGCGAGAATATAACCCCTCCAGTATGGCACAGAACGCGTTGCACCAGCGCACGCGTCCCGCGTCGTCCCGGCTGACCGGCAACGCCTGATGGCGCAGGCGCAGGCCATCCTCACCGACATCAATCGTCACCACGCCCCAGTGGAAATGGGTCAGCAGCCGGTTGATATTCGCCTCCAGCTCTCCCACCGTCTCCGACGCCGGCAGCGGATGGGTCTCCGCCAGCGAGGCGCCCATCTGACGCAGGAAGGGCTGGCTTTCCAGCTCGCCGGCATTATTTAACATACCTTCGACCATAATAACCAACAGATCGAACCATCCGGCAGGCGTCTGCTGCTGCTGGAACCAGGTCGTGACCACCGGGTTATTGTTCTCCGTCATCATCAATGATCTCCCAACATATAGCGGATATAGAGCCCGGCGGTGCTTTCGTTATAATCCCCGAAGGTGTCATAGCCAATCTGGCCCCCCAGCGTCATCTGTTTGTTAACCTTGTAGTCCGCCCCGGCGCGCAGGGTATAGCCGATGCCGCTCTTCGAGGTCGCGGAATAGTAGGCTTCCTTGGCAAACCCATTGCTCACCGCCGTCTCCAGGGTCTGCTGCCACTCCGAATTGGTCGGGAAATAGGCGCTCTTATCCTGACTGTAAGACTGGTAGCCCACCGAGCCGCCAAGCTTCATGGTCCAGTTATCATATTTCTCCGTCAGACTGACCGGCAGCGACACGCTGACATAGTTTTGCGGGCTAAAGTAGCCCCCCTGGCCATAGGTGAAGTAGCTGAGGTTCTTGGAATAATCCATATAGCTCATGCTCAACCCGGTCTGTAACTGGCGGTATTCGTCATGATAGGGCCGCAGATAGACCCCGGCATTGGCGTTAATGCTGGTGTTGCTGGCGACGTTCTGCCCCAGATAGCTGTATCCGCCGCCGCCGACATAGAAGCCCGCGTCGCCGTCGTCATAGCTCAGCTGCAGGGTGCCGCCGTTTTTCGTCACCTGCCCCCAGGTTTTACCGGAATAGGCGTCTTTCAGACCAACGTAAGAAAGCAGGCTGTCGGTCAGTGAGCGGCGTTCGCCGGTCAGGATCAGCGACAGGTAGTTGCTCAGCTTAGGCGACCATTTCACCCCGCCGACAACGGTATTGAGATCCTGGCCCAGCGGCGTGCTGCCAATATCGACGCGATAATCGTCACCGCTTAACGCCAGCGCCAGCTCGACGCCGTTAGCCTTCTGCGAATCGGTTGAGCCGCTGGTCTGGTCAACGTTCGGCTTAAGGCTGGAAGAGGCCAGATAGCTGGCGACCTGTCCCGAATCATAGCTCCCGAGCTTCGCCAGGTTTTCCATCCCGCTGCTGGTGGTCGGATTGAAATCTGCCGCATTCAGGGTGCCCAGGCCGCTTAAGGCTTCGGCCCCCGGATTGCTGGCAAAATAGGCCGTCCGCTCCGCCTCGGTCATCGAGGCGATCGCCGCCTGCTCGCTGGTGGCGGTACTCACCATATTGGAGACCGCGTTAGCCAGCGGGTTGGCGCCGTAGCGACGCCAGGCGTCGCCGCTGGCGGTTCCGGCGTTCAACGACACCGGGGTGACGGTAAAGTCAAAGCGCGAATCGCCAAATGGCGAAGAAGACCAGGTCAGCGGCGTCCGGAGCTCCGTCAGCTTGCTGGTACCCGATTCGCCGTCGCGCCCGCGCACGTCCATACCGCCCTGCAGCCAGCTGCCGGTTTTCTCCTGCAGAGACTCCATCATGGTGTCCACCTGGCGCAGCATCCGCGTCTCGGCGGTGTCCACTGGCAGATCGGGGCGCTGGATCCCCGGCAGCGTGGAACCGGGCGCGGCGGCCGACTGGGCGACCTGCCACGGCATATACTGTCCGTAGGTGGAAGCGGTCCGCGTCGGCGCCGACGTTTGCGACACGCCGATGAAGGGGTTATCCGCCGCCAGCACCCCGCCGACGGTCGGCGTTTCGCTGCTGTTGGTGCTTTGCATACCCAGCAGTTTGCCGCGGGCGCTACGCAGGTAGGTCATCGCCTGCTGATGATGGCCCTGCGCCTCTGCGACTCTCGCCAGCAGCAGCAGGCGGTCCGGGGAGTTATCCTGACGCAAGCCGCCGGCCAGCTGTTCGGCGCGATCGTTATTCCCCGCCGACAGCGCCACGTCGATGGCCCCGGCGCGCGCATCCTGGTTCGGCGTATCACGCGTCATCAGGTAGTCATAAACCACCCCGGCCTCTTTATTCATTTTGCCGCTCTGGTACAACCGCGCCATCGCGAACATCAGATCGGTATTCTGCGGGTCGCTTTGCATGGCGCGGATCAGCTTGTCATACGCCGCGGCGTAGTTGCCCTGCTCGCGCAGGCGATCGGCTTCGTTGATCACATAGCCATTGCGAATACTCGCCAGCTGCGTCGGCGTACTGCTGGCCTGCAGCTGCGGATTGCTGAGCAGGTTCTGCGCCTCGCCGGTCAGCCCGGCCTGATTCAGCACCGCAATCTGATCGGCGTAATCACCGGCGTTGCCGGACACCCCGCTGCTGATATTGTTGCGCACCAGCGAGACCGCGGTAGTCAGATCGCCGCTCTCGGCCAGCAGCCGCGCCAGCTTGCCGGCGTCCGCCGGGGCTTTCGGCGGCGTGGAGGCCATCGCCCGCAGGGTATTGCTGGCGGCAGTGCGGTTGCCCTGCGCCAGATAGTTTTCGGCGGTCGCCAGCTGCAGGTTGTAGTTCACCCGCTGGCGTAAATCGCGCATGTCGCTGGTCTGGCTGCCGCCGGGAATGCGCGCCAGCAGCGTCTGCGCCTGCTGCCAGGCGCCGTTTTCGCTGGCAAACAGGGCGGCGGCATACAGCGCATTGTTGCTGGCGCCGGGGCGATAGGCCGCCGACATCAGCGAAGAGGCCTCGCTGCCGTTACCCGATTTTTGCAACAGCCGGGCCAGATCAAGGCGCAGCCAGGGATCGTCCGGATAGCGGGCGACGCCTTCGCGCAGAGTGGCAATCGCGCCGGCTGGATTACCGCTGCTGACCTGCGCCTGGGCCTGACGGCGCACGGCATCGCCCGGCATACCGGCCACCACCCGAGGCTGCAGTTTTTGCTGCAGGCTCTGCGGGAGCGTCTGCAGCATCGCCTGCGCCTCGGCGGATTTATTCTGCTCGCGCAGCACGTAATAGAGGTTTTCCCGCCCCGCCGCGTTCTGCGGGTCGTCGCTTAACAGCGAGCGTAGCGTTTGCTCCGCCTGGGGCAAATCTTTGTTATGCCGCAGCACATCGGCGCGGAACAGCTTCGCCGAGGCGCCCCGCGCCCCGCTCTGCTGCGCCAGCGGCGCGGAGAGCGCCAGCGCCTGACTAATATTGCCCTGCTTATAGGCCTGCTGCGCCTGCGCCAGCTGGCCGTAGAACAGCGCATCGGCCGCCTGCTGACGACGGGTCGCCGAGGCGTCGCCGCCGAGATCCGCCGCCCGGCTCAAATACTGTGACGCGGCCTGGTAGTCGCCGCTGCGCTGCGCGATATAACCCATGCCCGCCAGCGCATCGGCATCCTGCGGGTTGGTCTGCAGCACCTCTTCAAATTGCTGCTTCGCGGCGGCGGTATTGCCGCTGTTCAGATTGGCGTAGCCCTGGCCGCGCGCCTGACCGCTGCGCCGTTCGCGAAAGTAATTCTGAACTTCGCTATCCTGCGGATGCCGCTGCATCCAGGTATCGTAATACTGCTCATCCCCGGCCTGCGGGCCCAGCCAGAGCAGCGCCTGACGCAAGCCGCTGTCCGCCTCTTTATTGCCGCTGGCCATCGGCTCGAGCAGAGCGATCCCTTCCCGGCGGGTCTCTTCCCGCCAGGTTAAGGCTTTGCCCAGCGCCACCCGCGGGGCGTTCTCCTGCGGATGCTGGGCCACGTACTGGCGCAGTTCGCTGATGGCCTGCGGATAAAGCGATTTGTCGCTGGCCATGGTCAGGTAATATTCCGCCGCCAGCCCGGCAGGCGGCGTATTGCCATTAAACATGCTGCGCCAGGTCGCCAGCGCCCCGGGAATATTGCCGCCGCGCGCCTGCTGGCGGGCCAGACTGAGCTGCCCCTGCGGCACCTGCGACATCTTTTTAGCGTTGTCTAAATCCTGCAGCCCCGGGCTGTCCGGCGCCGCTTTCGCCAGCCGGGCGCGCCACTGCGCCGCCGCCTGCATATCGCCACCCTGCTGCGACCAGAGCGCCATCAGATACAGCGCCTGGGTGTTATTGGCATCGACCGAAAGCACCTTCTGCAGGGACTCCATCGCCAGTTCGTCATGGGATTTCTCATGCCAGTAGTTGGCCTGGGCGAACAGCGCCTGCAGCGCCGCGTCGTTACCTGCCGCCAGCGCGCCGCCAGAAGCACCGAGAGTCAACGCGCCGGTGAGGCAGAACGTCGTGAGCCGGCGGGAGGTTTTCATCGTTATTGTTATCTTTCTTTTCATTAGTTATCCCCCGAACCCAGACGCTTACGGGCATGACGTTTAAACATCGCGGTCAGCGCCAGTCCCATTATCGAGGTGGCAATCAGCCCCAGCACCGCCAGGAAACCGGAATGCTGGCTGGCATACCAGACAGCCATCATGTACCACGGCATCTGACCGCTGGGGAACGGCGTGCTGACCTGGAAGCTGCGCACCCCGTTATCACTGGTGATCACCGCGGTATCGCCACGGATCCCGGCGTTGATACGCGGCGAGTCCAGATCGGTCTTCAATCGCGCCAGCTGGTCATCATTGCTGGCCATCGCCACCACCACCAGGCGAGTCGCGTTCCACGGCGAACGATAGCTGATGAACCCGCGCCAGGCGCTGCTGGACGAGAAGTAGCGATCGGCATCGAGGCTGGCCGAGGTCCAGTCGCCGGTGAGCCGACGCTGCACTTTTTGCCACAGGTCAGGCTCACGGACGCTCAGTGTGTTATCCACCGGACGATACGGTGAATCAGCCAGCAGGCTCTGGTTAAAGGCCTGCTGATCGAGAGCGGTGACTGCCAGCACGTCACGTTCGCGCAGCGACTGCAGATCCGCGCCACCGGTCGGCATCCCGAGCACGACGCGGTTATTCGCCAGCGCGGTGCCGGTCGCATTTCCGGAGCGCGCCGCCAGATTCAGCAGGGTGGCCACCTGGGTCTCAGACGGGTCCGCCGGCAGCATAAGCGTCGTTTGCGAATAGTCCGCCAGTCGCGAGAAAGGGAATGAGGCACCAACGAAATAGGAGAGGTTTGGCAGCAGCGAGAAGTGTCGCGTTTTGCTCAAATCAATCCAGGAGTCGTCAGTGATCCGGCTCTTGATATTGTTATTCAGCAGCACCGAGCACGGAACATCGTCCTTCGGCACCACATTGAAGTACATCGACAGCTGGTTATCGCCGTAGATCAGGTAGGGCGCCAGCGGGATGGTAAAGCGCTCCTGGCGCGCATCGCCCCCGAGGTGGCGCCAGACTTTCTCCAGCGGCCCCTGCTTGTTCATCGCCAGGTTATTGAGGAAGGTACCGTTGAGCGTGACGCTCAGCAGGGACTTGTCCTCATTAATCCAGCTTTCCGATGGGAAGCGGTAGCCAACCTGTAGCGGGATCGTCTCGCCATCCCAGAGATAGAGGTCGGGCGCGGCGCGAAAGGCGATACGTAAAGGCTCATGCCAGACGCCGCTGACGGTCGGGCTTTGATCCTTACGCAACAGTTCGCTGAGCCTGACCGGACGATCGGTGGGGATCCAGCGCGGCGCATCGTACGCTTTACCAACCGGGATGGTCTGCGGTTCGACATCCAGCGTCGCGGTTTGCGGCGCGAAGTTGCCGCGGGTCAACCGCCAGGCGGCCATGCGCAGCGCGGTATCGTTTTTACCGACAATCAGCAGCAGTTTGTAGGCCGGATTGGCGGGGTTGGCGATGATGCGCAGCAGCGGTTTATCGGTTTCCGGCAGCGTCATGCCGCCCACTTGCTCGCCCGGATGGCCAATCACAATACCATGGCGTTCCGGCAGGCGATCGCGCAGGGCGCTGAAGGCGATGCCGCGATAGTCCGCCTGGATACCCAGCCATGAAGAGACCAGCGCCGCGGCGCTGAAGACGTCAGCCGACGGCTTCGCCCCATAGGCGACCGCGATGTCCGCCGGGGTCATCTGCATACTGTCAAAGAAGGGGCGTGGGAAGTGGCTCAGGTCGTCGCTGATGTTCAGTTGCTGGCTTTCCCAGCTGAAATGCGACGTGGGCAGCACCGTCACCCGCGATGAATCATGAATGTCACGCTGGCACTGCAGGGTATCGCCATCGTTGATCTTCACGCTCAGGTTATTGCTGGAGACCATCAGCGCAGGCGGAATATCCAACTGATAATGTGAGACATCCTCGCCATCGGCACCCAGCGGCAGAGTGCCGAGGGGCTGACCGTTGAGCATCAGCTGCAGGGTGGCGTTGCGGCTCGCCATTTCCGGCGATACGCGGACGGCAAGGCTGAGCTGGGAATGGATCACCACCTGGTCGGAAGGCAGCGTAAAGCTAACGCCCCCCTGCCGCTGGCCGCCGCTGAGGATAATGCCATCCGGCATCCCCATTTGCGCCAGATTCAGATCGCCTCCCCAAACCGGGGCGACGGGGATGACATCGGGCGCAACCGTGTCGCTCACCGGCGGGGTTACTGCGGGCATCTCAGGCACAGGCGTTGTCAACGCCGCATCGCCTGCGGGGGCGGGCGCTACCGCTGGCGTGGCCTCTTCCGGAGCGGCCGCCGGAGGTTCGTCACCGGGCTCATTGTCCGCCGCGCCGTTGAGCTGCGGAAAACTCAGCGGGGCTGAAGCGCCAGTAGCCGGCTCTTCACTGTGCAGCGCAGGCGCAGAGAACATCCCTGCCAGCAGCGCCAGCGTCGTTAATCGCTTCATAACGTCCCATCCTCCTGCGCCGTTTTCGCCACAGCCGTCCGGCTGCGCTGGCTGCGACGGGTTTTCCACGTCAACCAGAACAGTTCGAACACGCAGCGCAAAATGGTGAAGAAGGAGCGGAACGGGTTATCCTGCGGGCGCGGCGGATTAATCCAGGCATCCGCGCGGGCCAGCACCACCCGCACCAGTTCACGGCGGCGTGAGAGAGGAATATCTTCATCAAACTTGAGGCGCAGGAAGCGCTCATCCGAGGTGACCAGCTGAGCCGGGATGGAGATAGCCCCGGACTGCAGGATCAGCTCAATCTCTTCGATATCATCCTCCAGATGGCGCATATCCGGCGCGGCCACGCGGCAGCCGCCCATCGACAGGTCCGCGGTATGGCTGCGGGAAACGATACCGCTGGCGTAATGGATCACCACCGGAATGTCGACATCGATACGAATGGTTTTTCGCACCTGCCGCGTTTCGCGCGCTACGGCAATCGCCGCCAGCAGGAAGATCAGGCTGTAGATCCCCCACCCGACGTTGAGGGCGATAACGTTGGGATCCGAGCCAAAGTAGTCATGGCCTATCGCCCGGACGATGCCGACGACCACCCCCAGGGCCAGCAGGCAGGCCACCACCAGATGCGGCCGCACCACGGTGAAATCGAAGTAACCGACGTCAAGCAGCCCGCCCTTATCGGTAACGTTGAATTTGCCGCGTTTGGGGAAAATCATCGTCACCAGAGTCGGCAGCACCAGGTGGAAGGCCAGTACAATATCGTAGATCTCCCCCCAGAAGCTGTAGCGATAGCGGCCGTTCATTCGCGAACCAACGTAAATAGCGAGGAACAGATGCGGCAGGGCATAGGAGACAATCAGGCTCGCTGAAGAGTAAATAATATTGAGGTTAAACAGCAGATAAGCCAGCGGGGCGGTGACAAACACCACCCTCGGGAGCGCGAACTGGTAGTAGAGCATGGCGCTCAGGTAGCACAAGCGCTGCTGGAAGGTCAGGCCGCGACCAAACAGGGGATTATCTACGCGAAAGATCTGCGTCATCCCGCGCGCCCAGCGGGTACGCTGGATGACGTGCACCACCAGACGTTCGGTGGCGAGACCAGCCGCCAGCGGAATATCGAGAAAGGCCGACTTCCATCCCAGACGCTGAAACTTCAGCGCCGTATGGGCATCTTCGGTCACCGTTTCGACAGCGAAACCGCCGATCTGCGCCAGCGCCTCGCGGCGGATCACCGCGCAGGAGCCGCAGAAAAAGGTGGCGTTCCAGTTGTCGTTCCCCTGCTGAATCGGGCCATAGAACAACATCCCTTCGTTCGGGATGTTGCGCCCGACGGAGAGGTTACGTTCAAACGGGTCCGGGGAATAGAAATAGTGCGGCGTCTGCACCAGAGCCAGCATCGGATCTTTCAGGAAACCGCCGACGGTGGCCTGCAGGAAGACGCGCGTGGCGACGTGGTCGCAGTCGAAAACGCAGATAAGCTCCCCGTGGGTCAGGGTCAGCGCATGGTTAAGGTTCCCCGCTTTGGCGTGCTTGTTGTCGTTACGGGTGATATAGCCCACGCCGACGTCGGCGGCGAACACGGCAAACTCACTGCGTTTGCCATCATCCAGAAGATAGATCTTCATTTTATCTTTTGGATAATCAATGCATTGTGCCGCCAGGACGGTATCGCGCACCACCTCTAACGGTTCGTTATAGCTCGGGATATAGATATCGACCGTCGGCCACTTACTCATATCATCCGGCAGTGGAACAATGCCGCGCTTCAGCGGCCAGACCGTCTGCAGGTAGTTAAGCAGCAGCATCACCCAGATATAAACTTCCGCCAGAAAGAGTCCCATCCCGAGAATGGCTTCAATGGATGAGTTGAAGTGCAGGGTCTGCGTGAGGCGAAAATACATGTAACGCGTGGACATCAGCAGCGACGTGACGACCATAATGACCGATACGCTGCGGCGCTTGCTGAAGCCCATCAGAAAGAGAATACCGATACTAAGCAGACCAAAAATATACTGCTTTTGGCTGTCCATCGGCGTGATCACCACCAGCACGGCGACGGGAGACAGCACCAGCGCCAGCAACCAAAAAAGAGATTTTTTCATTCAGCAGCCCTGCAATAAGTTAAAGCCCTGACATGCGTGGCTGGCTGTGCACCGTGCCATCGCCAATATGGATACCCAACAGCGAAGATATTTTTTTAGCCATGATTTCAATATCAAAGGCCGCTGCGGAGGAGGCGTTGAAGTCCAGGATCGACTTCTGCGAGGCATTAGCCTCTACCACGCTTTCATCACGATGGATCACGCCAAGCAGTCGCTCGCCCAGTTTCTCTTCCATCAGGCTGGTGACGTCCCGGCTGACCTGGCGACGGCTATCGCTTTGGTTTATGACGAAATAGTGCCCGTGCTTGTGATTCAGCGCCCCGCCGGTCAGGCGCTGCTTTTCCACGTGCGCCAGGGTCGACATTGAGGCGGTATCCGCCAGCAGCGGGATCAGATGCAGATCCGCCAGCCCCGTCAGGGCTTTCAGCGCCGGTGAAGGCCCTGGCGGCATATCGGCGATGGTGATAAGCCCGGGATAGTTGAGCAGCGCCGACAGACCGCGCTGGAGAAAATGGTCATTGTGGGTCAGTTGCTCATCAAACGCCTGACGCTGCGCTTCGCTCACTTCGCCGTAAGGCAGGACGAAAATATTGCTGCCGGCGCTCAGCACACACTGGCTCCAGTCATGCAGTTCCAGCGCCTTCGCCACGTAGCCCCGCTCATCGCTCAACGGCACGCCAAAATGCAAACGCAGCGCATTCTGGACGTCAAAATCCAGCGCCAGGACTTTGCTGCCGGTCCGCGCCAGCGAATAAGCTAAATTGGCCGCAAGGGTCGTTTTCCCCACGCCACCTTTCGGTGAACAGACGCAAATCAACGGCATGTAGCGATCCTTTCCAGAAGAGATTTCAAAGGCTGGTCTTTATTTTTCGCCACCGGCTCCGCGGTTTTTGCCGCGAACAGGTGGGCATAGTTGTCGGCGCCCGGCGCAGGCCGCGGGGCCATCCTCGGCGGCGGGGCCATCACCGGTTCAGGTACTGGCGTCGCTGCCAAGGGCTCTGCCGTCATCGCTGGCGCCGGAGCGACAGGTTCCGGCATTGCAGGTTCTGCGACCGGCAGTGGGATCGCGGCAATAACTGGGGGGACTGGCGCAACCGGAGGTGATGCTGGCGCGGCGACCACAGGGTCGACACGCTGGAAGAGATCCGCAGGCACGGGCTGCGGCAGCGGCGCGGAGACCGACCCTCCCAGCGCCAGAGAAGCGGGTTTCCCGGCGTCGGGATTCAGCTGATTGAGGATCGCCCAATCCCCATGTTCCCGCGTGGCGGCTTGCGAAGAAAGATCCTGAAATTTGAGGTTTTGCGTCCGCGTTTTTTCTTGAAAGCGCTGCAGATCATCATAATGGTTCATTGATAACCTCATGATTTTAAAAATGTCATATTAAGTTTGTTGTTATTTTCTGGGTATATTAAAAATATCGTGACGCTTCTGGTATGGCAGATAAAGCGCCGGTGGTGACGTACCAATACACACGATTGACAGGGTTATAATAGTTTAGAATTTGATTTTTGGGATGATTCCACGGCAGAAGTATCGCTACACTAACACTTCCCTTTCAGAAGGATAGCCCCATTTTTTAGGTATGCGTACATCCTTAACCCCCGCAACCATCGCGCTTCCCAGTCGTTTTTATATAAAAGTATTACGCCATGATGAAATCATAGCGTCAGTTGAACGAAAGAATAAACCTGAACCATTTTAATTTCTCTTTAATTCTATAAAAATGGACTGAAAGGCTTATTTTTTCGGATAATCGACGAAGAATGCTCCGAGAGTATGGCAGAAACTGCGGTAATAAACGGTGTTGCCAGGTTTCCTCTCCGGCGGAAGAGAAACTCCCGGTCCTGGGACCGGGAGTGTGCCATCAGGCGTGGGGTTTTTGCGGATTCTCATCCTGATCGACGGCAAAGCAGGCTACCAGCTGGCCGCCGTAATCCTTAAGCTGCGGCTGAAGCTGGGTGCAGGGACCAAAGCGTCGACGGCAGCGCGCGTTAAAGGCGCAGCCCGGCGGTGGGTTCAGCGGGCTCGGCAGTTCGCCGGTCAGCTTGATCCGCTCGCGCCGATCGTCCGGATTCAGACGCGGCGTCGCCGACAACAGCGCCTGGGTGTACGGATGACGCGGATTGTTGAAGATCTGGTCCTTGGTGCCCTTCTCCACGCAGCGGCCGAGATACATCACCATCACTTCATCAGCGATGTGCTCGACGACCGACAGGTCGTGGGAGATAAACACGTAGGACAGCCCTAAATCCTGCTGCAGATCCATCATCAGGTTCAGCACCTGGGCACGTACCGAAACGTCCAGCGCGGAAACCGGCTCATCGGCAATCACCACGTCCGGATCCAGCATCAGCCCGCGGGCAATAGCGATACGCTGGCGCTGACCGCCGGAAAACATATGCGGGTAGCGATCGTAATGCTCGGTTTTCAGGCCGACCTTCGCCATCATCGCCAGCGCTTTTTCACGGCGCTGCTCTTTACTCAGGCTGCTGTTAATCAACAGCGGCTCTTCCAGAATCTGCCCCACTTTTTTTCGCGGGTTCAGCGAACCATACGGGTTCTGGAACACAATCTGGATTTTCTGCCGCCGGAGCTTCTGCGCCTGCGGGTCATGCTTAAGCAGATCCTGCCCCTGATAATACAGCTCACCGCCAGTGGGGATCTCAATCATTGTCAGCAGACGACCGAGGGTCGATTTGCCGCAGCCCGACTCTCCCACCACCGCCAGCGTTTTACCACGCTCAAGGGTAAAGGAGACGCCGTCCAGCGCTTTCACCAGTCGTTCCGGGGCGAATATTCCCTTCTTCACCGGGTAGTGTTTTTTCAGATCAATGGCCTGCAACAGCGGTTGTTGCGTGGCGGCCTTTTGCGTACTCATAATCCAGGCCTCCCGGCATCATCGAGTGGGTAGTGACATTTAGACTGACGGCCGCCGGTAAGATCCGCGAGCGCGGGCTCTTCGCTCCGGCATTTATCCGTGGCATAGGGGCAGCGCGGGTTCAGCAGACAGCCGACAGGACGGTCATATTTCCCCGGCACCACGCCCGGCAGCGACGCCAGACGCGCCTTATCCTGGGCGAACTCCGGCAGCGCGCGCAGCAGCGCCTGGGTGTACGGATGACGCGGCGCGCGGAAGATATCCTTCGCATCACCGGTCTCCACCACCTGACCCGCATACATGACGATAATTTTATGCGCCGCCTCGGCCACCAGCGCCAGGTCGTGGGTGATCAGCACCAGCGCCATATTCTCTTGCTGCTGCAACTCCAGCAGCAGCTCGATGATCTGCGCCTGAATAGTCACGTCCAGTGCGGTGGTCGGTTCATCGGCAATCAGCAGTTTTGGCCGACAGGCAATCGCCATCGCGATCATCACGCGCTGACTCATCCCGCCGGAAAGCTGGTGCGGGTAAACGTCGAGCCGCGACGCCGGATCGGGAATGCCCACCAGGTTCAGCAGGTCGATGGCCCGCTGGCGGCGAGTTTGCTTATTGCCGCCCTGATGAACTTTGATCGCTTCCATAATCTGGTAGCCGACGGTATAGCACGGATTGAGGCTGGTCATCGGATCCTGGAAGATCATCGCCACTTCCGCCCCCACCAGCTGACGCCGCTCTTTTTCAGAGATGCGCTGCAGGTCGCGGCCATTGAACTCCAGTTTGTCCGCCATCACCCGCCCGGGATAGTCAATCAGGCCCATAATCGCCAGCGAACTGACGGATTTACCGGAACCGGACTCCCCCACAATACCGACCACTTCACCCTGATTCACGCTATAGCTGATGCGGTCTACGGCGCGGAACGGCGCGTTCTCATCGCCGAAATGCACCGATAATTTATCTACATTTAATAACGCCATCTCGAACCTCTTACTGCTTCAGTTTGGGATCGAGCGCGTCACGCAGACCGTCACCCATCAGGTTAAATGCCAGCACCGTCAGCAGGATCGCCACGCCCGGGAAGGTCACCACCCACCAGGCGCTTTGCGCGAACTGCAATACGTCGGAGAGCATGGTGCCCCACTCAGGCGTCGGCGGCTGCGCGCCCATGCCGAGGAACCCCAGCGCTGCCATATCGAGAATGGCGTTAGAAAAGCCCAGCGACGCCTGAACGATCAGCGGCGCGAGACAGTTGGGAAGTATATTGACGAACATCTGGCGCATCGCGCCGGCGCCCGCTACGCGGGAAGCGGTCACGTAGTCGCGGTTGACCTCCACCAGCACCGCGGCGCGCGTCAGACGCACATAGTGCGGGAGCGCCACGAAGGTTAGCGCCAGCGACGCGTTGACGATAGATGGCCCGAAGATAGCCACCAGCACCAGCGCCAGCAGCAGGCTCGGCAGCGCCAGCATAATATCGACGACGCGCATGATGATGGAATCCACCACCCCGCCGAAATAGCCCGCCACCAGACCGAGCACCACGCCAAGGATCAGCGACAGGACGACCACCAGGCAGCCCACCAGCAGCGACAGGCGGGCGCCGTACATCAGACGCGACAGAATATCGCGGCCCACGTCGTCGGTACCAAGCAGATGCGCCAGGCTGCCGCCATCCTGCCAGAACGGCGGCGCCAGCAGCGAATCACGGAACTGATCCGCCGGGTTATACGGGGCGAGGAAGTTGGCGAACACCGCGATGATAATCATCACCGCCACGTACACCAGACCGACGACCGCGCCTTTGTTGCGTTTGAAATAGTGCCAGAACTCCTGCAGCGGGGTCATTGGCACCGGTGCAGCAATCGCTTTATTCTCAGAAACTTGTGACATGATGGCCCCTTACTTCTTATGCCGGATACGCGGGTTCACCACGCCATACAGCAGGTCGACCAGCAGGTTGACGAGGATAATCATCGTCGCCACCAGCAGCACCCCGCCCTGCACCACCGGGTAATCACGACGCTGCAGCGCGTCGATCAGCCAGCGGCCTAAACCAGGCCATGAGAAAATGGTTTCCGTCAGGATGGCGCCCGCCAGCAGCGTGCCCACCTGCAAGCCAATGACCGTGACCACTGGCAGCATCGCGTTGCGCAGCGCATGGACCACAATCACTCGCATCCGGGTCAGCCCTTTGGCGCGCGCGGTACGAATGTAGTCTTCGCCGAGCACTTCCAGCATCGACGAACGGGTCATACGCACAATCACCGCCAGCGGGATGGTGCCCAGCACGATAGCCGGCAGGATCATATGCATTAAGGCGTCAATAAAGTCGCCCTGCTCGCCCCAGATGGCGGTGTCGATCAGCATGAAGCCGGTCAGCGGCAGAGTATCGTCAAGGAACACCGTATCGCTGATACGCCCGGAGACCGGCGTCAGGTTCAACTGCACCGAAACCAGCATAATCAGCATCATGCCCCACCAGAAGATAGGCATGGAGTAGCCGGTCAGCGCCAGACCCACGGCGGTGTGGTCAAAGATGGAGCCGCGTTTTACCGCAGCCAGCACGCCCACCGGAATACCGACGGCGACAGCGAAAATCATCGCGCAAACGCCCAGCTCAAGGGTGGCTTTAAAGCGCGGGACAAACTCTTGCCACACGGGAATGCGGCTTTTCAGCGAGATGCCTAAATCACCGTGCAGTACGCCCCAAATGTAATGGGCATATTGCTGCCACAGCGGCTTATCAAGGCCCATTTCGGCCAGCAGCTGCGCGTGACGCTCGGGGGAAATACCACGTTCACCCGCCATAATCATCACCGGATCGCCGGGGATCATATGGACGAAGGCAAAGGTGAGAAGGGTGATACCGATAAATGTCGGGATGACGAGTCCCAGACGTCGGAGAATAAACTGCAACATAACCCGGATTCTCTCTAGTGACGCCCCGCCTGGCGACAGGGCGTCTGTATTGCTCACAAAAGCATTCCCCGGAATAGCGGGAATACGCCCCCTACCTCTCCCTCGCGGGGAGAGGAGGTCAGGCATCGTGCTTATTATTCGACGGAGACGTTATCGAAGTGGTGTTTGCCCAGCGGATCCACCACATAGCCTTTGACTTCTTTACGCACCGGCTCATAGACGGTGGAGTGGGCGATGATCAGCGCCGGAGCCTGGTCATGCATCACTACCTGAGCCTGTTTGTACAGTTCAATACGCTTGTTGTGGTCGTCGGTAGCGCGGGCCGGCTGAATCAAATCTTCAAACGGCTTATAGCACCAGCGCGAGTAGTTGGAGCCGTCTTTCGCTGCGGCGCAGCTGAACAGGGTCGCGAAGAAGTTATCCGGATCCCCGTTGTCACCGGTCCAGCCCATCATTACGGTCTGGTGCTCGCCCGCTTTCGCCCGCTTCAGATATTCACCCCACTCATAGGTGACAATCTTGGCCTGGACCCCGACTTTCGCCCAGTCAGCCTGGATCATTTCAGCCATACGGCGAGCATTCGGGTTGTACGGACGCTGTACTGGCATTGCCCACAGGTCGATGGTGAAGCCTTTTTCCAGGCCCGCTTCTTTCAGCAGCTGTTTCGCCTTCTCCGGATCGTAGGTGTAATCCTTAACGTCGTCGTTATAGCCCCACATAGTCGGCGGGATCAGGTTCTTCGCCGCCTGGCCTGCGCCCTGGTAAACGGCTTTGATGATCGCTTCTTTGTTGACCGCGTAGGTCAGCGCCTGACGAACTTTGACGTCGTCCAGCGGTTTCTTCTCGGTGTTGAAGGAGAGATAACCGACGTTCAGGCCCGGCTGTTCCAGCAGGGTAATGTTCTTATCTTCCTTCATGCGCGCGATATCCGCCGGGTTCGGGTACGGCATCACCTGGCACTCATTTTTCTGCAGCTTGGCATAGCGCACGGAAGCGTCCGGGGTGATGGAGAAGACCAGACGATCGATCTTCGGCTTGGTACCCCAGTAGCCCGGGAAGGCTTTATACAGAATGCGGGAATCTTTCTGGTACTGCAGCAGCTGGAATGGGCCGGTACCGATAGGATTGAGGTCCACTTTTTCCGGCGTGCCGGCTTTCAGCATGTTATCGGCATACTCTTTCGAGAGGATAGAGGCGAAGTCCATGGCCAGGTCAGCGAGGAACGGCGCTTCCGGGCGAGTCAGGACGAACTGGACGGTTTTATCGTCCACTTTCTTCACTTCGCTAATCAGGTCCGGTAACCCCATCCCTTCAAAGTATTCATAGCTGCCGCCGGAAACTTTATGGTACGGGTTATTGGTATTCTTCTGGCGATCGAAGGAGAACACGATGTCATCGGCGTTCAGGTCACGGGTTGGTTTGAAGTCTTTATTATCTTGCCACTTCACGCCCTGGCGCAGATGGAAAGTATAGGTTTTGCCATCAGGACTGACTTCCCATTTCTCAGCAAGCCCTGGAATAACTTCCGTGGTACCGGTTTTAAATTCGACCAGGCGATTATAGATCGGTACGGAACTGGCGTCATAGGTGGTGCCAGAAGTGAAGAGCTGTGGGTTAAAGCCTTCCGGCGAGCCTTCAGAACAATAAACCAGGGTTTTCGCTTGCACGCTGGCGGCGACGGTCATGGCGACCAGGCTCAGACCAAGCTTCAGCATCCCTGATTTCTTCAAGGAAATACTCATTATTCTGCTCCAAAACTGTGATGTTGTTTGCATATATCCGCCGGACCTTTATTTATTTTTATTCGTCCTATTTCAAACAACGGATGCGTTGGCTGCGCTCGATCATCCCAGTCACATCGTTATCTATGCTCAGGGGAGCTCGTACACTTGCCGCCTTTCCGCAGCTCGAACTATTTAGAATATACCCGGTCCAGTCGGTGGTGCCCGAAGGCGTAGAGAGAGATGGGGATTCCTTTCGCAAAAACGACTGAGTTGCAGTACGGATTCTCCATGAAATGCCCCTCATGCCCTACAATCTGTCAACAGAATGGGGAAACGTCAATACAGCCAGCCGGGTTTTACATCCAGCGTGAGAAACGGCAGGCAAAGATTAAAAAAACTTCAAGGCGCTATTTTCAGCAGAGAAATTTATGCTACGGGTCAATAAGCAGAATAATGACCTTAATAATTTGCAACACGCAGAGGGAAACAATTCCAACAAATGAGAAAAATTTCTTGCTGTGTGACCAATATGTGAGCGATTAATAGCGCGAACGTTAAAGCGCACAGCGGAAAATGCTACATTTAGCCATAAGCTTCGCGAAAAAAGATCTGTTCATCGATAAAAAAATGCAATGGAAGATGTCACAAAATAGCGAATAGCTGGCTGGAAACGTGGGTAAAGTCGTTTATTGTGATTTTGGTGGTAATTTTGGCCAGTGGCGCACTGATGATGCCCGGCGGCGCTGCGCTTGCGCGGGCCTACGGAACACAAGTCGAACTCTGCCCCCGGAGGTTCTCATCCTCACAGGCCTCAGATGCAAAAAAGCCTGCTCATTGAGCAGGCTTTTCGAATTTGGTCGGTGATAGAGGATGACTCACCACTTCGTGGCTCGCCCTGCGGGCCGTTGCTGACGCAACGTTCTCTCGCTTCGCTCGAGTCGAACCTCCTGCCCCCGGAGGTTCTCATCCTCACAGGCCACAGATGCAAAAAAACCTGCTCGTTGAGCAGGCTTTTCGAATTTGGTCGGTGATAGAGGATGACTCACCACTTCGTGGCTCGCCCTGCGGGCCGTTGCTGACGCAACGTTCTCTCGCTTCGCTCGAGTCGAACCTCCTGCCCCCGGAGGTTCTCATCCTCACAGGCCACAGATGCAAAAAAACCTGCTCGTTGAGCAGGCTTTTCGAATTTGGTCGGTGATAGAGGATTCGAACCTCCGACCCCTTCGTCCCGAACGAAGTGCGCTACCAGGCTGCGCCAATCACCGAATGCGGGGCGCATCTTACTGCTGGGATGCCTACCCGTCAATGCCTTATTTTCAAAAAATCGCTCAACCGGCGAGAAACTCAGCAGCCTGAGCAGCGAATCGTCGGTTGGTCATCGTTTTCAGCGGCAGGTCACCTCAAACGCTTTGCGATACTCGGATACCTTACAGGTCACCGGCTCACCGAGATAGGTCGAGCCCGCCGGGTTGAATTTAAATTCCCCCAGCAGCATCGTCAGTTCCCCCAGCTCCGGGCAGGATTGCTGATGACGCATAATATCCGGGCGGGTATCGTTATTCACCGCGCGGGCGATGTCGCTGTATGCCAGCTTGTCGGCAAAGGCATTAGCACAAAACTGCAGTTCGCTTTGCGCCATATGCGCGGCCTGCCCCTTCAGCTCGGCATGCTGCGCCAGCAGCAGCTGGCGAACCTCGCCGGCCCGGCTGTAACCGATCGCCGTATAGCCGGCCTTATTGCTGAGGTTGACGCTGGCGCCAGCCTCAAGCAGCGCCTCGACATTGGCTTTATTATTCATTTTGACCGCCAGCATCAGCGGGCTGAGGTCGTTGGCGGAGAGCTGGTCCACCTTTGCGCCGCGCTGCACCAGCGCCGCGATCACCGCAGGCGACCCCTGACCCGCCGCCACCTGCAGCGCCGTGAGTCCTTCACGGTTCGGCTTATCCACCTCCACACCGGAGGCCGACAGCGCCAGCACCAGATTGGGATCATCCCCCGCCGCCGCCAGCATCAGCGGGGTGGTGCCGGATTTATCCGCCAGGCTGGTGTCCGCCCCGGCGTTGGCCAGCGTCGTGATGGTTTCCGCCGAACGCGCGTGATCGACCGCGAGGAAAAAGGCCGATTCCCCTGACGCATTGACGGCCTTCACGTCCGCCCCATGCCTGATCAGCAGCGCCACGATCTCGTCGACGTTCTTCTTAAACGCGCCGGGCGCCAGTTGTAACGCCATGTCTTCGGTCATCAGCGCGCGGTTACCCGTCGCCAGCGATTTCGCCGCCGTTGCGCCGACAATTTTATCCAGCGCGCTCTCCTTCTCGACAGGCGCATCGGGCTTTTTCATCGCCAGAATATGCTGATAGTCGTTTCTGACGTCCCCGCCGTCGGCAATGGCGGACATCAATGCCGTACTCTTCTCGACGCTGGTCTGATTTACCGACGCGCCGGCCTGGAGAAGATCGCCGATAATCGCGGCATCGCTGCCGCGCGCCGCCGCCAGCATCAGCGCCGTGACGCCCTGGCGCGTCTGGAGATTCGGCTTCGCCTGACGCTTAAGCAGTAACGCTACCACATCACGACGATTTTCCGCGGCAGCGACCATCAGGCCACTTAAGCCGGTTTTATCCTGACCATCCACATCGATGCCATTATTCAGCATGGCTTCGATCGTCGCTGGCGCATCGTATTTACAGGCCAGCAGGAACTGGCTGGTCTCTTCCTCAGACTGGCAGCCCGCGAGCATCAACAAGCACAGTAAGGCCAACCCCTTTATCACCTTCATCCTTTCTCTCCATGAAAAGTTTGTGCACAGGGGGAGCGAGAAAACTGGAGGGTAATCAAAGAAGAAGAGGCAACCTGCCAGACACATCCACTGTGCGAAAAAAATCCCTCGCGCGGCGTCAGCCGGCGAGGGATTAGCTTATCCTGGGCTCAGGAAGGGAGAACAGACCCGAGAATCTGAAAATAAACCCCGTGCCTTACTTTTTCCACCGGCACCAGTTGTTATTCTCATTGATCCCGCCATCCGGCGAGGTATAGCCGAGACAGCCCATAATGGTGTCATACAGCTCGACGTGACGGCGCGGCACCTTCATCGCAGCCTGCTGCTGCAGATGGGCAAACGCGGCGGCATGATCGGGGTTCTCCAGGTATTTATCCGACATCCACACCATCATCGGCACGCGGAACTGCTCCGGCGGCGCCATCTTGCGCGGCGTTCCGTGCAGGTGTTCGCGTTCATTAATCGACTCCCCATGATCGGCGGCATAGAACACAATCGCTTTCTTATCCCGCAGCTGGTCGAGGACGCTGACGATAAAGTGATCGACGTAGGTCACGCTGTTATCGTAGGAGTTAATCAGCTCCGCTTTCGAGCACTTGTTGTCGACGCCGACGCACTCCGGCTTCCACTGGGCGAAGCTGCGCGGGTAGCGTTGGGTGTAGTTAAAGTGAGACCCTTTGGTGTGGAGAATGATCAGGTGCTTACCGGAGGCGTTGCCCTGCGCCATACCGCGTTTCATCTCCTCCACCAGCAGCATATCGTCAACGCTCTTACCGCGGTTGCGCGGCTCGGCGCCAATTTGCTCGCGGTAGGCGATATTGTTAGCCATCGTGTTGCTGTAAAACCACATCTCGCTCTGCATGGCATAGAGATTGCCGTTGAAGCCCAGCTGATGCAGCACGGCAAAGACATTCTGCTCTTTGAGCGTTCGCTGCGGGTTATCCTCCGCCCCGCCCTGACGCACAAACATACAGCGTAACGACAGCTTGGTGGCGGTATCGCAGGAGTAGCCGCGGAAAGCGACAAGATTCTTCTCTTTCTCCAGCTCTGGCGTGGTATTGCGGCTATAGCCGAGGATGCCCATATGGTCCCAGCGGGTCGTTTCGCCAATGATAAACACCACGTAGGTGTCATCCAGGCCTTCCGGCGCGACGTAGGTAAACTTCTTCGCCGGGTTAATCAGCGATTTATTATCCGAGGATTCATCCACCTGCGCCCAGGCGTACAGCCCCAGCGCCGACAGCCAGTTTGATGGCAGATAGGAGTTGGCGATCACCCCGCCATAGCTCGGCATATCCACTTCCGAATGGCGCTCCACATCATGCTGACGCAGCTCAAGCAGGCGAATGGGACCCCAGACGATGAGCCCGGCCAGCACGACGATCAATACGTTTTTAACCCGCTGCCCCGGGGTGCGCAGTTGGCGCAGCAGCGTATGGCGGCAGCGGTTGCTCCAGATGAACAGCAGCGGCGGCGCGCTCACCACCACCAGCCAGAGGATCAGGTGCCAGCCAATGACCTCTTTCGACAGGTCGATATCGGTGGTCATCACCGAAGCGATAATTCCGTAGCCAATCACCACATTGAGGAACGTCATGTAGTAACTGGCGGCGGCGGAAAACAGGACAATCAGCGTCGCCAGAATGCGCCAGATGCGGCGACCAAACAGTGACAGCAGACGTAACAGGAAGAAGGTGACAAAGACCGTGGCGACCAGTTCAACGACACCGGAAAGCCCTTTCCAGAAAGTGAACTCTTGAGCATAACCATCGAAACGCCGGAAAAAAACGGCGATGTTCATAAACCAGCCGATGTACAGCGCCAGCCAAAAACTAAGCTTCTGCTGCGTCATCGTTCTAATATATTTCATGCAAGCAAACCTGGAAAAAGAAGAATAAAACACCGCCTGACGCTGTGGCACGAGTCAGTAGGCTAATAGGGTGCGTTAGGGTTGGTTATCAGAAACCTCTACAAAGCGCGATAAGTAGACCACAGGGAACGGGAAAAGTATCAGGAGGGAATGTGATCCAGCCAAACATTTACAAAACATTTGGCTGGATTGGCACTATTTGCTTAGGGGATTAACCAGGGGCACGTTTCGCGCTGCAGGTTTCAGGCGTGCGCCTCGCTATAAACACTGCCTTTCGGCTGACGGATGGTGGTGGACAGCGCCAGCGACAGAATCAGCAGGGCGAAGATCACGCAGAAGGTCACGTAGAAGCCGCCGAACAGCGAAGCGATGAGAGAGCCGCAGATGCTGCCGATACCAAAGCCCAGATAAATCACGCCGTAGTTTTTCGCCAGATTGTTCAGGCCAAAGAACTCACTCACCAGCGACGGGAAGACGGTGATGGTGCCGCCGAAGTTAAAGGCGACGCAGGCGATGGCGGCGAAGAAAGTCATGGCATTCAGCGGGGCGAACAGCAGCGCGGCCATCCCTACCAGCGACACGATCTGACCGAGGGTAATCACACGAATGCGGGAGATCTTGTCGGACAGGATGCCTAACACCAGGCGGCCGCTAAGGTTAGCAATCGAGATAACGGTTACCGCGTTTGCCGCCGTGGCGACATCCAGGTGGACCATCCCCTGGGCAATATCTTTCGCCACGCCAATCACGTACAGTCCGCTCATGCAGGCCGTCAGGAACATCACCGCCAGCATCCAGTACTGCGGTTTGCGCATCGATTCGGCGAGAGTAAAGTCATTTTCCACAACGCCGTTGGCCGCGGTGGTCGCCGTATGATTCGGCGCATCTTTCATCAGGGTCGCGCCAAAGACGATCATCACCAGCACGATAGCGCCCCAGATGACGAAGGTTTTTTCCAGGCCGACGGTGGCCAGCAGATGGGAATCAATGAATTTGAACCCCAGGCTGCCGAGCCCATAGGAACCAATGGAGAAAGCAGAGATCAGCCCTTTACGCTCCGGGAACCACTTCACGCAGTTCGACAGGGTCAGCAGATAGCCGGCGCCGTCCGCCAGCCCCACCAGCACGCCCGCGCTCAGCCACAGCATCATCAGGCTGTTGGAGTGCGCGGTCAGGAAGAAGCCCAAACCGAGCAGTATCCCGGAGGCCATGGTCACACGCTTAACGCCAAAGCGTTCCTGCAACTTCCCGGCGACCGACGAGGAGAGCGCCAGCCCGAGGCTCAGCAGGCCAAAGGAGAAAGCCACCTGGCTGACCGGCTCGCCCAGTTTGTCAGACAGCGAACTATTAAACAGGCTCCAGGTATAGACCGAACCGAGAGCAAATTGGGTGATGATGGTGCCGATTAGCGTAAGCCAGCGGATCGATTGACGGTTTGCAGCGTTCATAGCAGTTGTCCTGATAAATTAACTGCCGCCACAATAGCGAAGGCCCCTCATCCTGTGGGGAAAAAGGCATGAACTGCCACCAGCAGGGAATGAAATGCATTAATGGCGGAACGAATGACATTGCAAAACATTCATTCCGCGAATTTCAGGAAAAAAGTTAGTGTGCGCTATCTCACAGAAATGCGCCATTACTGAGATTTAACAATAACCGCGTCGTTTCAAACGCGTAACAATATCGGTCAAAAGTTGGCGCTGACGCCCATCAAATAGAGCGTATTTTCCCCGGATGGGACATTGTCCGCCTGCGACAGCGTCGCCCATGCCGCAACATGGGATCCCAACCGCATATCGGCGCCCAGGGTGACATCACTCCAGCCACCCTCTCTGGCGCGGGTCGTCGGCGACCAGGCATCGCTGGTAAGCGACTGGTTATAGCTCACCTGAGCCCAGGGATGCACGCCCCACAGCGACTGATAATCCATGCGCCAGCCGAGCGTGTTGACATACCCCGTCTCGCCAGCGCTTCTCGTCACTGGCGCGGTGACGTCACTGCGCAGGCTGGCCACCGGCCCGGAGGTCATGCCATTTGCCAGCAGATAATTCCAGCCAACGCTCTGACCACGGCTGCTGTCCGGTGGCGCCAGCGCCTGGTTTAATGCCAGCCCGCCAGGCGTCTCTGAGGACTTCATCCGCTCAGCGAGAATATCTTCGTAACGTGGTTGGTGATCGCTATCCCATGTATAGCGTTCCGGCGTATTACTTTTTGTATCGATAGCGATATATTCCTGTTGCCAGGCATTCGCTCCAGAGACACACGTCATCCAGACGGATACGCTCGCCGGGAACAAGAAGCCCCGGAGGCCATTGCATTTCTTTATTATCATTAATGCGACTCCAGAAAAGAGCCGAATCGGCAATATTGCTGTGTTTTTTTTGGGGATACGATTTCCCTGTATTAACTATTATCTTTATCTTTCAGCCGTCAAGCCGGGGCGTCCACTTTTTTAGCGCAGAGGGAGAAATAGCTATGCAACGTTGCGGATGGGTGAGTCAGGATCCGTTATATATCGAATATCACGATACCGAATGGGGTGTGGCGCAAAAAGAGGGCCGCCAGCTGTTTGAAATGATCTGCCTGGAGGGCCAGCAGGCCGGTTTGTCATGGATCACGGTGTTAAAAAAACGGCAGAACTACCGTCAGGCTTTTCACCAGTTCGACCCGGTGCGCGTGGCAGCGATGGGGGAAGACGATGTCGAGCAGTTGCTGCAGAATGCCGGCATCATTCGCCATCGGGGAAAAATCCAGGCCATTATCGGCAATGCCCGCGCCTATCTGGCGATGGAAGAAAATGGCGAGTCGTTCACTGATTTTGTCTGGTCCTTCGTCAACAATGAGCCGCAGGTGACCTGCGCCGCGACGCTGGCGGAGATCCCCACCACGACGCCGGCCTCCGATGCGCTGTCGAAGGCATTGAAAAAACGCGGCTTTAAATTTGTCGGCTCGACAATCTGTTATTCCTTTATGCAGGCCTGTGGGCTGGTCAACGACCATATCACCGGCTGCTTCTGTCACCCTGGAGGTCAGGATGATCCGCAAGTGGGACACTAAAGATACCGCGCCGCTGCTGGCCCTGTGGCTGGACAGCACGATTCATGCCCATCCTTTTATCAGCGAAAGTTACTGGCGCGACAGCGTCGCGGTGGTACGGGATGTCTATCTTCCCGCCGCCAGCACCTGGGTCTGGGAACGCGATGGGGAATTAAAAGGCTTTGTTAGCGTGCTGGACTCCCGCTTCGTCGGCGCGCTGTTTGTCGCGCCGGACGCCATCCGCCAGGGCATTGGCCGGGCGCTGCTGGATGAAGTCAAACAGCACTACGCCTGGCTTAGTCTCGAGGTTTACCAGAAGAACGAATCGGCGGTCAGTTTCTACCATGCGCAGGGCTTCCGGATTGAAGACTGCGCATGGCAGGACGACACTCAGCACCCGACGTGGATTATGCGTTGGCCGGCGGATCAAATGCTGTAAGCGGCAGCGTCGGGCCGGTATATTTCTCCAGCCACGCCAGGGCGGTGTTCCCGGCACAGCCGTTGCCCAGCCGGGATGTCGGGATATCTTTGGTTAAGACATTCACCGCCCCGTTTTTGCAGATGCCCACCCGCGGATCCAGGTCGGGCCATGCCCCTTCATGCAGGCAAATCACCCCCGGGCGGATCCCCTCCGTCACCACCGCGCCGGCCAGCACCTGACCACGGGCGTTCCACACCCGCACCAGATCGCCATCGGCAATTCCCCGGGCCCGGGCATCCTGCGGATGAATAGTCACCGGTTCGCGTCCGGCGACAGCATAGCGTTCGCGCAGCGCGGTGTGGTTCAGTTGACTGTGCAGACGGTGGGCCGGATGGGCCGACAGCAGCTGCAGCTGCCCCGCCTCAGCGTTGCCATGCCACTCGTCGGGCTCCAGCCACATCGGGTGCGGCGGGCAATCGGCGTAGCCAAAGGCGGCGATGGTCGGCGAGTGGATCTCAATTTTACCGCTCGCCGTTTTCAGCGGATTAGCCTGCGGATCGGCGCGGAAGGCGGCGAAGCGCGCAAAACGGGCATTCTCCGGCTCCTCTGGCATCTCAATCAGCTGGTTAGCCTGCCAGAATTCGGCAAACGGCGGCAGCGTCACCTGCTGGTGAGCCCCGCGCTGGGCGGCGATCTGATAGAAGGTCTCCAGCCACTGCAAATCACTCTTCCCTTCGGTGAAGCGCTCGCGGCCGCCCACCTCCCAGCGTTCGCTGAGGTCGGCAAAGACCGCGAAATCGTCGCGCGCTTCATCTCGCGGGGCGACCACCTGCTTCATCGGCACCAGATGCTGATTGCTGTAATCTCCAGTCATGGTCAGATCGTTGCGCTCAAACGAGGTGGTCGCCGGCAGGACGATATCGGCATGGCGCGCGGCGGCGGTCCAGAAGCATTCGGAGATGACGATCAGCTCCGGCTTCTGCCAGGCCTGAATCAGGCGGTTGGTGTCCTGATGATGAGTAAAGTTGGCCCCGCCGGCCCACCAGATAAAGCGAATATCGGGGAAGCGACGCGCCATGCCGTTGTGCTGATACTCTGCCCCCGGATTCTCCAGCGCCTCGACGATCCGCGCGACCGGGATCTTCTCCACCGCGTCCACGCCCCCGGCGACGCTTCCCTGCATCGAGCCCAGTACCGCCGCGCGGCGCGTCGGGTTGCCGCCGTTGGCGAAATGATAGGAAAGACCAAACCCGCCTCCCGGGGTGCCAATCTGCCCCAGCATGGCGGCCAGGGTGACCAGCATCCAGTGCTTCTGCTCGCCATACTGCTGGCGCTGCATGCCCCAGCCAGACATCAGCATGGTGGTATTTTCATGGAAAATTTTCGCCAGTTCACGGATCTTATCCGCTTTCACGCCGCAGATCGCCGCCGCCCAGTCAGCGGTTTTCGCTACGCCGTCGCTTTCGCCGGTCAGATAGCGGGCAAAAATATCGTAGCCGCTGGTGCAGCGGGTAAGAAACGCATCATCCTGCCAGCTATTCTCCACCAGCGTATGGGCGATCCCCAGCATCAGCGCGACATCGGTGCCCATATGCGGCGCGATCCATTCCATCGAATCGCCAAAGAAATCGACGGTTTCCGATCGCATCGGATCGATGCAGATCAGGCGCTTACCGCTCTGGCGCAGCCGGTCGAACCACGGGATCCCCTGCTCGTCGGAGGCGTTCCAGGCAATTTTCAGCGTGTTCAGCGGGTTGGCGCTCCACAGCACCACCACTTCGCTGTGCTCGAGCACCAGCGGCCAGCTGGTCTGCTGCTGATACACCTCATTCCCGCCCACGACGTAAGGCATGATCGCCTGCGCCGCGCCAGTGGAGTAATCGCCAAGATGGCCGGTATAGCCGCCCGCCAGGCTCATGTAGCGCTGCAGTAGGGTGGCCGCCTTATGCAGGACGCCGTTAGAGCGCCAGCCGTAGGAGCCGGCGAAAATCGACTGCGGACCGTAGCTTTCGCGGATCCGCCGATGCTGGGCGTCAATTAAATCCAGCGCCTGATCCCAGCTCACCCGCACGAATTCATCCTGACCGCGTACCCCCTGGGGCTTGTCCGGTGAAGCAAGGAAGCCTTTGCGCACCATCGGATAGCGCACGCGGGTTTTGCTGTGGACCTGATCGCGCACCGCCGTTTGCAGCGAGTTGGCAAACGGTGTCGCCAGCGCGCCGCGGGAAGAGAGGACGTTTTCACCGTCCGTTTCCACCAGCATCGGTCCCCAGTGGGCGGCGGTTAAGATGGTTTTGGTTGCAGATGAGGTTGGCAAGGGCGGCTCCTGGTCAGCGAATGCAGGTGTCATGACGGCGTGATGGGCAACCGTTCAATGTTATTTACAAAATGAGATGGTATCCGGGGAATTTTCTACGTAATCACGCGTCATAATCAACCGTCACGTTCGCTGTGACAAAGAATAAAAAGGATTAAGGACATTAAATGAAAAAACGCGTACTTATGATTGCGGCGCTGGTCAGCGGCACTCTGGCCATTTCTGGCTGCACCACCAACCCCTATACCGGTGAACGTGAAGCAGGTAAATCCGGTATTGGCGCAGGTATTGGCTCCTTAGTGGGCGCTGGCGTCGGCGCGCTCTCCTCTTCCAAACATGACCGCGGCAAAGGCGCGCTGATTGGCGCAGCGGCCGGCGCGGCGCTCGGCGGCGGCATTGGTTACTACATGGACGTGCAGGAAGCGAAGCTGCGCGACAAAATGCAGGGAACCGGGGTCAGCGTGACGCGAAATGGCGACAATATCGTGCTGAACATGCCGAATAACGTCACCTTCGACAGCAATAGCGCCAACCTGAAGCCGGCCGGCGCCAACACCCTGACCGGCGTGGCCATGGTGCTGAAAGAGTACGAGAAAACCGCTGTTAACGTCGTCGGCTACACCGACAGCACCGGCAGCAAGGATCTGAATATGCGTCTGTCGCAACAGCGTGCAGACAGCGTCGCCAGCGCGCTGATCACTCAGGGCGTGGCGGCCAATCGCATTCGCACCACCGGCATGGGGCCGGCGAATCCTATCGCCAGCAACAGCACGGCGGAAGGCAAAGCGCAGAACCGTCGCGTGGAAATTACCCTCAGCCCGCTGCAATAAGCGCATCCTCATGTCGCCCGGCAGCCGCTCTGCCGGGCAAAATGCTTGATATCGCTATTTTTCGCGCTAAGGTGTTGGCAGATTTTCAGCAAAGGAAGCCACCATGGCGAAAGCGGCGCGTGCAACTATCAGCGATGTGGCGAAAGCCGCAAAGACCGGCAAAACCAGCATTTCACGTTATCTTAACGGCGAGAAGCATCTGCTTTCCGACGATCTGTTATCACGTATTGAAAAAGCCATTGCCGAACTCGACTACCGCCCCAGCCTGATGGCCCGCGGCCTCAAACACGGCCGAACCCGCCTTATTGGCCTGATCATCGCCG
Source organism: Klebsiella sp. w6 (assembly GCF_033100215.1). NCBI lineage: Bacteria > Pseudomonadati > Pseudomonadota > Gammaproteobacteria > Enterobacterales > Enterobacteriaceae > Klebsiella > Klebsiella sp. w6. The sequence goes on along the minus strand of NZ_CP136907.1, from coordinate 211,874 downwards.
ATATCACCAACCCCTACTCGGTCAATGTCATGAGCGGCATTGAAGCGGCCTGCCGGGAAAAAGGCTTCACCCTGCTGGTGTGTAATACCAATAACGAGCTGGATCAGGAACTGCACTACCTGGACCTGCTGCGCAGCTACCAGGTGGAAGGCATCGTGGTCAACGCAGTCGGTATGCGGGAGGATGGCCTGAACCGCCTGCAGCAGTCGGCCCTGCCGATGGTGCTGATTGACCGTAAAATCCCCGACTTCGCCTGCGATGTGGTCGGGCTTGATAACGCCCAGGCCGCCACCACCGCCACCGAACACCTAGTGGAGAAAGGGTTTGAGGCCATCCTGTTTCTCAGCGAACCGCTGGGCTCGGTGAATACCCGCCGCGAGCGTCTGAGCGCTTTTCGCGCTACCCTCACTCGTCACCACGGCGTGGTGGCTGAAAACGCCGAAGTGCAGCTCAACGACGGCGCGATGATGGACAACGTCCTGCGCCAGTTCCATGCTCGCCACCGCGGGATGCGCAAAGCGGTCATCTCCGCCAACGGCGCCCTGACGCTGCAGGTGGCCCGCGCTCTGAAGCGCGTCGGCCTGATCTGGGGGAGCGATATCGGCCTGCTGGGCTTCGACGAACTGGAGTGGGCGGAGCTGGCTGGCGTCGGTATTACCACCCTCAAACAGCCGACGTGGCAGATCGGCTACGCCGCGGTCGAACAGGTGATTCGGCGCATTGCCGGCACTAACGACCCCATCCGCGAGCGGGTCTTCTCCGGCGAGCTTATCGTCCGCGGATCAACCTCCCGTTAACGATCCTTCGTGATGCCGATCATAAATTAAACATCTCGCCCTTTCTTATGGAACCGATACCATCTAGCGTATTAAGGAGATTAAGCAACAAACGCCGGGAGTAAGAGCGCGATGGCCAGAAAAATTATTGTCGTTACCGCTGCGTATGGTAATGACCATGTTAAATCCTTAGGCGGCCAGGCCGCTGTCCTGCCGTTCATCGCCGACGCCGGTGCGGACGGTGTCGAAATCCGCCGCGAGCTGTGCAGCGCGGAAGAGCTCAACGCTCTGCCGTCGCTGGCGGCCACCATTGAGCGCCACGGCCTGCTGGCCTGCTACTCCGCGCCGCAGGCGCTGTTCGCCGATAACGGCGAGCTCAACCCGGAACTCCCGGCGCTGCTCGCGGAAGCGCAAACCCTTAACGCCCTGTGGCTAAAGCTCTCCCTTGGCCATTTCCTTCACAATCAGCAGTTGGATGAGCTGCGCGAGATCCTCCGCGACAGCGGCATGGCGTTGGTGGTAGAGAATGACCAGACCGACTGCGGCCAGCTGGCGCCGATGCAGCGCTTCAAAGCCGCCTGCCGGGTCCATCAGTTGCCGGTCACCTTAACGTTTGATATGGGCAACTGGCTGTGGGTCGGCGACTCGCCGGAAGAGGCGGCACGCCACCTTGCGCCGGCGGTCAGCTATATTCATGTGAAAGCGGCGGAGCCTCATCATGAGAAATTCCGCGCGGTACCGCCGGATCAGGCCGCCGATCGCTGGCTGGCCCTGCTCGATAATCTTCCTGCCGACGCGCCGCGTGGAATCGAGTTCCCGCTGACTGGCCATGACCTGACGGCCGTGACCCGCCGCTACGTCAACCTGTTACGCGAGGATTAAGCCGTGGAAAATTTAGATGTCATCACCATCGGCGAAGCCATGGCCATGTTTGTCGCCACCGAAACCGGCGATCTGGCCGAGGTGGAGCATTTCATGAAGCGTGTCGCCGGCGCCGAACTGAACGTCGCCACCGGCCTGGCGCGCCTGGGTCTGAAGGTCGGCTGGGTCAGCCGCGTCGGCAACGACAGCTTTGGCCGCTTCGTACTGCAATCGCTGGCGAAAGAGGGGATCGATAGCCACGCTGTCGCCATCGACAACCGCTTCGCTACCGGTTTCCAGATGAAATCGAAAGTCGAAAATGGAACCGATCCCATTGTGGAGTATTTCCGCAAAGGCTCTGCCGCCAGCCATCTGTCGCCGGACGATTTTCGCGCCGACTACTTCACCAGCGCCCGCCATCTGCACCTGAGCGGCGTGGCCGCCGCGCTCTCTGAAAGCTCATATGCGCTGCTGGAGCATGCGGCGAAGGTGATGAAAGCCGAGGGAAAAACCCTCTCTTTCGACCCTAATCTGCGCCCGGTGCTGTGGAAAAGCGAAGCCGAGATGGTGGAGAAACTCAACCGTCTCGCCTTCCAGGCTGACTGGGTTTTGCCAGGCTTAAAAGAGGGCGTGATTCTCACCGGCCAGCAGACCCCGGAAGGGATCGCCGATTTTTATCTCTCCCGCGGCGTCAAGGCGGTAGTCATTAAAACCGGCTGCGACGGCGCCTGGTTCAAGAGCGCCAGCGGCGAACAGGGAACGGTTGATGCCATTAAAGTCGAAAACGTCGTCGATACCGTCGGCGCCGGCGACGGCTTTGCCGTCGGGGTGATTAGCGCCCTGCTGGAAGGCAAAACCCTGCTTCAGGCGGTGAACCGCGGCAATAAAATCGGTTCGCTGGCGATTCAGGTCCAGGGCGACAGCGAGGGGCTCCCCACCCGCGATGCGCTGGGCGAATAACATTTATACGCAACAATAACAGCCGTCCTGTACCCTACCTGCAGCGCGGCACAGCAGCGTCCGTTTCGACGGACGGATGTCACCTCATTGATAGAGGCAAGCCTATGAATAGCTCAACAAATGCAACGAAACGCTGGTGGTACATCATGCCTATCGTGTTTATCACGTATAGCCTGGCGTACCTCGACCGTGCCAACTTCAGCTTCGCCTCCGCGGCAGGCATTACCGAAGACCTGGGCATCACCAAGGGGATCTCCTCCCTGCTGGGGGCCCTGTTCTTCCTCGGCTACTTCTTCTTCCAGATCCCCGGCGCTATCTATGCGGAGCGCCGCAGCGTTCGCAAACTGATCTTTATCTGCCTGATCCTCTGGGGCGGCTGCGCCTCGCTGACCGGTGTTGTGCATAATATCCCGGCGCTGGCGGCCATTCGCTTTATCCTCGGCGTCGTCGAAGCGGCGGTGATGCCGGCGATGCTGATCTATATCAGCAACTGGTTCACCAAATCAGAGCGCTCTCGCGCCAACACCTTCCTGATCCTCGGTAACCCGGTGACGGTCCTGTGGATGTCGGTGGTCTCCGGCTACCTGATTCAGGCCTTCGGCTGGCGGGAAATGTTCATCATCGAAGGGGTGCCGGCAGTGATCTGGGCCTTCTGCTGGTGGGTGCTGGTAAAAGACAAACCGTCGCAGGTTAACTGGCTGGCGGAGAGTGAAAAAGCCGCGCTGCAGGAACAACTGGATCGTGAACAGCAGGGCATCAAAGCGGTGCGTAACTATGGCGAAGCCTTCCGCTCCCGCAACGTGATCCTGCTCTGCGCGCAGTACTTTGCCTGGAGTATCGGCGTGTACGGTTTTGTACTGTGGCTGCCGTCGATTATCCGCAGCGGCGGTGAAAATATGGGGATGGTGGAAGTGGGCTGGCTCTCTTCTGTTCCCTATCTGGCGGCGACTATCGCCATGATCGTGGTCTCCTGGGCGTCCGATAAAATGCAGAACCGTAAGCTGTTCGTCTGGCCGCTGCTGCTGATTGGCGGACTGGCCTTCATCGGCTCCTGGGCGGTCGGCGCCAACCACTTCTGGGTGTCTTATACCCTGCTGGTGGTGGCCGGTGCGGCAATGTATGCGCCTTACGGCCCCTTCTTCGCCATTATTCCGGAAATGCTGCCGCGCAATGTCGCCGGGGGCGCCATGGCGCTGATCAACAGTATGGGCGCCCTGGGCTCCTTCTGCGGCTCGTGGTTTGTCGGCTACCTGAACGGTGCCACCGGCAGCCCCGCAGCCTCCTATATTTTTATGGGGGTGGCGCTTTTCGCCTCAGTATTGCTGACTTTGATTGTTAAGCCTGCTAATAATCAAAACATTCCGCTTGGCGCTCACCACGCCTGAACTATTTCTACTACGGAGATTCGCATGAAGCCGTCTGTCATTCTCTATAAAACGCTTCCCGACGACCTGCTACAGCGCCTGGAGGAGCACTTTTCCGTCACTCAGGTAAAAAACCTGCGGCCGGAGACCGTTTCGCAGCATGCAGAGGCCTTCGCCCAGGCTGAAGGCCTCCTGGGCTCCAGCGAAAAGGTTGACGCCGCGCTGCTGGAGAAGATGCCGAAGCTGCGTGCGACCTCTACCGTTTCCGTTGGCTATGACAACTTTGACGTCGAGGCGCTGAACGCTCGCCGGGTGCTGCTGATGCATACCCCGACCGTACTGACCGAGACCGTCGCCGATACGGTCATGGCGCTGGTGCTGAGCACCGCGCGCCGGGTAGTGGAAGTGGCGGAGCGCGTCAAAGCGGGCGAGTGGACGAAGAGCATTGGCCCGGACTGGTTCGGCAGCGACGTGCACCATAAAACCTTAGGTATCGTCGGCATGGGCCGCATCGGTATGGCGCTGGCGCAGCGCGCCCACTTCGGGTTCGGCATGCCGATCCTGTATAACGCGCGCCGCCAGCATCCGCAGGCGGAAGAGCGCTTCAATGCCCGCTATTGCGATCTCGATACCCTGCTGCAGGAAGCCGATTTCGTCTGCTTGATCCTGCCCCTGAGCGAAGAGACCCACCATCTGTTCGGTCAGGCGCAGTTTGCCAAAATGAAATCTTCCGCCATCTTCATTAACGCCGGACGTGGCCCGGTGGTGGACGAGCAGGCGCTGATCGCTGCTCTGCAGGCGGGTGAAATTCATGCTGCCGGCCTTGATGTCTTCGAACACGAACCGCTGGCAAAAGACTCGCCGCTGTTAACCCTACCAAACGTTGTCGCGCTGCCGCATATCGGCTCTGCCACCCATGAGACGCGCTACAACATGGCGGCCTGCGCGGTGGACAACCTGATCGATGCCCTGAACGGTAATGTAGAGAAAAACTGCGTTAACCCGCAGGTCAAATAAGCCATAAAAAAACCCGGGTAGCGGCGGCAATCGCCCTCCCCGGGTTCTTTTTGCATCTTATCCATCATCCTGCTCGTTCGCCGCAGCCAACGTCAGCCAGATGAGACATTAACGGGTGGCGTTCACCGCTGCCGTCCATGCCTGATTAAACGCCTGATGCTGCGCCGCCAGCGGCCCAATCAGCGCATTGTACTGGCTGGCCTGCTGCGAGGTGGGGAACTGAATGCCGTTGGCCACAAAGCTCACCTGGGTCCCCTGCTGAGCGACAAAATCCCCCACCTGAACCAGCTGCTGGGTAAAGATTTGCGCGGCCGGGATCAGCGGCTGCAGCGCGTCAGCTGGCGCGGTCACCACCTTGGCGTAAACCTGATCGAAGACCGGCTTAAGATCGTCAGCCTGCTTCAGAGCGCTATGCGCGGCATCGGCCTGCATTTTCGCATTCTGCAGCTGCTGGCTGAGCACGCCCAGCGCGCCGTTCGCCTGACGCAGTGGCTCACGCTGGGTCATATAGTCCTGCGGGACGCGGATAGCATTGACGCTGTCCACCACCGGGCGCAGACCAGCGTCCATCGCCTGGCTCACCTGCTGCGAGTAACCGTAGATCACCGCGTAGTCAGAGACAAAAGGCCCAAACTGTTTTTTCTGATCGGCGGTCAGCGTCGGCAGACGTTCACCGCTACGCATCGCCGTATTCTGCAGGAAGTCGATAAACGCTTTGCGCTGATCGCCTTCTTTATCAAAACACCCACTCAGGCTAACCACCATCAATAAGGCCGCCATAGCCGCAAACCAGCGAGAGCAGGACTTTCCTGTCGCCATTTTTTTACTCCTTTCAGCCAAAAAAAGCGCACAACGACACACACGTGCCAGACGCTGACAAGGATAGTCCAGCTCGGCCTCGCAGGATACCCTTTACTGCTAATCTTACGCAGGAAAAACGCCATTTCGCACGCCATCGTCGCGGTGTAGAACGTCTGTTATGCACATCACAAATATAGTCATCACATTCTGCGAGCGAAGTTTATATAACCATCTGATTTTTATGGCACTAAAAAAGTTTCCGTACGACGTGGCGTCCTAAAACGGACGATAATCGCACGCTTTGGCGCGCGCCTGCATTGCCTGCCCCCCACTTCAATGATTTGATGAATGAGCGATTAACGGCGATACGTTCGATTATCGCACAAATCAAACTCAATGACGCGAGGACGACGATAAAAACAGACCTCTGTCCCTCGCTCAGTCTGCCAGGAAAGCCGTATGACTAAGACAACCATCGACATTCAGGCCTTTATCAACGAGCACCCCTTCACCCGCTACCAGTGGATGATCCTTGCGCTCTGCTTTATCACCGTCGCGATGGACGGATTCGACACCGCGATCATCGGATTTATCGCCTCCGACCTGGTACAGGAATGGGGCGTGGAAAAATCGGCGCTCGGCCCGGTGATGAGCGCCGCGCTGGTGGGCCTGGCGGTCGGCGCCTTAACCGCGGGGCCGCTGGCTGACCGCATCGGCCGCAAAAAAGTGCTGATTATGTCGATCGTGGTGTTCGGCGGATTCAGCCTGCTTACCGCCTTCGCCACCAGCCTTAATCAGCTGACGCTGCTGCGTTTCCTGACCGGTCTCGGGCTCGGCGCGGCGATGCCGAATGCGGCCACCCTGATGAGCGAATATGCGCCGGAGCGCCGTCGGGCGCTGCTGGTGAACCTGATGTTCGTCGGCTTTCCGATGGGATCATCGCTGGGTGGCTTTTTATCCGCCTGGATGATCCCGCACTATGGCTGGCAGAGTGTGCTGGTGCTGGGCGGCGTGATGCCCCTCCTGCTGGCCGTAGCGTTAATTTTTCTGCTGCCGGAGTCTGCCCGCTATCTGGTGGTGAAGCAGCAGCCGGCGCAGCGCATTGCCGCCATCCTGAAACGCATCGCGCCGCTGCCGGAGGCGGTGGAATTTGAGCTGCGCGAAGCAGGCCAGGTGAAAGAGAAATCGGCCATCGGCGTCATTTTCTCCCCACGCTACGCGGTGGGTACCGTGATGTTGTGCCTGACCTACTTTATGGGCCTGCTGATTTTCTACCTCCTGACCAGCTGGCTGCCGCTGCTGATCCGCGAAACCGGCGCCTCGATGAGTCAGGCCTCCATCATCACCGCCCTGTTCCCGCTGGGCGGCGGGATTGGCGTACTGATCCTTGGCGCCCTGATGGACAAGATCAATCCCAACAAGGTGGTGGCCGTCGGCTGGTTGCTGACCGGCGTTTGCGTCTGCCTGGTGGGTTTCTCCACCAGCAGCCTGGTGCTGATGGGGGTGATGGTGTTTATCGCCGGTAGTATTATGAATGGCGCGCAGTCGTCGATGCCCGCGCTGGCGGCAGGCTTCTACCCGACGCAGGGGCGCGCCACCGGCGTCGCCTGGATGCTGGGTATCGGCCGCTTCGGCGGGATCCTCGGCGCGTTCAGCGGCGCCTTCCTGATGCAGGCGCAGCTCTCCTTTGAAACCATCTTCACTCTGCTGGCCATCCCGGCGTTCCTGTCAGCCCTCGCGCTGCTGATCAAATACCGGGTCAGTAAATCCGCGCCGGCGACGAAAGACGACGCGAGAGGTCTGCAGAAAGCCTGATTGTTAAGCCGGCGGCCCGCGCCGGCTTTGCCGCTTTTTTCTTATCCGTTTACAAAAATTTTCGAAGCCATCTCATCGCGTTAGTAATCATTCTCTTAGGCTCCACTGCCGTTTGGCTGCCGGGGCCGATTCGATAGCCTGTTGGCAAATAATCACGGACGTTACCATCCGCTGCACGATTTTCTGACTATTCTTAAAGAGCTTTATAAAAAATCTCTTCCGCTGTGTGATAAAAGGAGTTCTCAATGGAATATAAAGATCCCGTGTTTGAACTGCTGAGCAGCCTGGAACACATCGTATTTAAGGATGATAATCAGAAACTTACCTCAAACCGTAAGTCCACTGTGTTTAGTGAATTTGAGCAGCTGCGTAAAGGCACTGGACTTAAGATTGACGACTTTGCCAACGTCATGGGCGTGAGCGTCGCCATGGTAAGAGAGTGGGAGTCGAGACGGGTTAGACCGTCTCCCACCGAGCTGAAATTGATGCGCCTGATTCAGGCCAATCCACAGCTTTCACGACAGTTACTCGATTAATCCAGCGCGCAGCGGCATGGGTCAGTAAGGGGGCTTTTGCCGCTGCACCGTAAAAAAAAGTTTGCTATCAGGTGCTGAACGTGCGTTAATGCTCGCAGGTTTGATGTACAGACCACAGAGCAGTCGAATAGAGCAGTCCTTCTAAGGTTATCCAAAGATACCCCCGTAGTGAACTTTCCCTTTATCGCTTTAAATCTGTAGTCCAGACCGCTACGCCGCAAGGCTCACTTATTTTTTTAAAGGTAATTCACTATGTCCGGTAAAATGACTGGTATCGTAAAATGGTTCAACGCTGACAAAGGTTTCGGCTTCATCACTCCTGACGATGGCTCTAAAGACGTGTTCGTACACTTCTCTGCTATCCAGAACGATGGCTACAAATCCCTGGACGAAGGTCAGAAAGTTTCCTTCACCATCGAAAGCGGCGCTAAAGGCCCGGCAGCTGGCAACGTAACTTCTCTGTAAGTTCAAGCAGCTAAGAATCGAGAATCCCTGCCTGATGGCGGGGATTTTTTTTATCTGTCGCCAACAGCCGCCAGCATACGATGGCGGCTGTTGGGCATTCAGAGCAGGGAAAAGTGCCAGCCCGTCTCCCGCCACGCCAGGCTATGGGTCAGCTTCAGACCGTGTAAAAAAGCCTCATCATGTGACACCACCAGCATCGCGCCTGGAAACGCCGCCAGCGCGCTTTCAATAGCCTGTGTCGATGCTAAATCGAGATGGTTGGTCGGCTCATCCAGCAAAAGCAGCTGAGCGGGATCGCGTCGCCAGAGCACGCACGCCAGGGCCGCTTTCAGACGCTCGCCGCCGCTGAGCGTCGCCAGCGGCAGAGTGACCTTATCCGCGCCAAGCTGGAGCTGCGCCAGACGGGTGCGCAGAAGGCCCTCATCCAGCGGGGTATCGTCCAGGCTCAGGTGCGCCATGACCGATAACGACAGATCCAGCTGCGTCAGATGTTGATCCAGATAAGCCGCGCTCACCGACAGCCGGACATCGCCTGAGACGGCCTGCTCCAGCCCCAGCAGCGTTTTCAGCAAAGTGGTTTTGCCACAGCCGTTCGGTCCCTTTAGCGCAATACGCATCGGACCATCCATACGCCAGTCCAGCGGCGCAGCGGGTGAATGGGCGAGCTGCAATGCTTCCACCACCAGAACCTGCTTGCCGGCGGCCACTTCGCTACCCGGCAGGGTGAACATCACCGGATTGTCGTCTTCTACCCGCTCCCGTGCCTGCTGCACGGCGGCATTCAGACTGCTGTTCTGTTCACGATGCTGACGGCGCAGCGTTCCCGGGCGCTCTTTTGCCGCACCTTTGTACTTCACACGTTCAAACGAGGCGATATTTAGCGTATCAACGGTCCGCAGCGTCTGAGCCGAGCGCCGCTGCGCGGCGTCATGCTCCTTTTGCATTCGCGCGCGGGTGCGCCGTCGCTCGGTCACAGCATGCTCCAGCGCCGCGCGCGCAGCCTGCTGCTCCGCCATACGCTGGCGCTGATATTCATCATAGTTGCCGCCGTAGCTGTGCAGCGCAGTCGGCGTCAGCTCAATAATCCTCGGCATCCGCGCCAGTAACTCGCGGTCGTGGCTGGCGATCAGAGCCCCACCCTGCCAGCTTTCCAGTTGGTGATAGAGCCACTCCCGTCCCTGGCGGTCCAGATGGTTGGTGGGCTCATCCAGCAGCAGATAATCGGCGCCGGAGACAAAGGCGCCGCACAGCAGAGCCTTCATCCGCTCGCCGCCGCTGAGTGAAAAAGCGGGACGATCCGCAGAGAACGGCGGGAGAGCGGCTTCATGGAAAGCTAAACTCAGGCGATCGGGGAGATCCCAGTGGCCATCCAATAGATCGAAATCGGCAGCCAGCACTTGACCCTGTTCAAGGCGAGACAAGGCATCAAATATCGGCGCATAGCCCAGCAGCGCCGCGAGGGTCATCTCTGGCGTGACGTTCGGCTGCTGCGCCCCCCAGGCAATAGAAGCCCCGCGCTCGATATAGCCGTCGGCGGGGGAATCCAGACCGGCCAGCAGACGTAACAGACGCGTCTTACCAACGCCGTTACGGCCGACCAGGCCGCAAAGCGACGATTCCAGCGATAAATTCAGCGGACCAAAAAGCGTATCTCCCGTCGCAAACTGACAGGTGACCTGATGTAAAACAAAAGCGGGGATGTGGGCGCAATGAGCCATAAGCACTCCTGAATGAAATCAATACTCCCCTACCCGCAACATCTGCGAGGTAAGGCGTGAAATTCATCAGTCGTGTTTGTTCATTTGTGGGGCGCGCTCCGGTGAGACGAGGAATTCGTCGGGGCATAGGATAGCCACACTCCGGTATGCGTTGCAAGCCTGTTTTATTCAACGATCGTGTAAAAATAAAAAGGCCTCCTGATATCAGGAGGCAAATGATTTATTTGGTGAACAATGAAAGGGTGCATTGAGAATGCCTGACACTGCAAGCATGGTGGGGATAGATCCCCACCAGATGCTCTTACTGTTTAATATCACAGGCTAAGAATGCCACCAGCTCAATATTTCCCTGCCTGACCTGTAATTCACATAGCGAATCACGAACCATCCAGGTCAATAATAAAATAGTGAAGCAAATCACTACTAAGCCAAACAACAGATACTTTTGCGGCATTCCTCGCCTCCAGTGTTGATTTTCAACAAGTAAGAGGCTACTCTTATGGTGTTCATGCATAGGGGAGCCTCACTTTGATTACTATCAGGTGGGGCTTTTCTCTGTCTGTCTCCCGCTGAATACCTGAGACACACAGTCTCAAGCACCCGCCGCCATTCTAGCGTAAATACCTCACGGAATTATGTTTATATATTCCTAAAACATTTCTTATCGATGAATGTAAATAATGAAGATATCAATGACAGAATTATTAACGGTTCATCTATTTATATTTCACGTATAAAAAAACCTGCCCTGAGGCAGGTCTTTTATTATTACCGATACGCTTACTGCAGCAGAGAAATATCCGCGACCTGCAGGAACAGTTCACGCAGTTTGGACAGCAGCGTCAGACGGTTGATGCGAACATCTTTGTCTTCAGCGTTAACCATCACGTTCTCGAAGAATTCATCCACCGGCTCGCGCAGCGCAGCCAGCTCAATCAGCGCATCCTGATAACGGCCTGCGGCGAAATACGGCTGCAGTTTGTCGCGCAGCACCACCAGATTGCCCGCCAGCTTGATTTCCGCCGCTTCTTTCAGCACTGAAGCGTGAACGATGTCGTTCAGCGTCTCGTCGGATTTCGCGAGGATGTTGGAGACACGTTTGTTTGCCGCCGCCAGCGCGGAGGACTCTTCCAGGGTACGGAAGTGCGATACGGCTTTCATGCGCGCATCAAAATCCGCCGGGCGGGTTGGACGACGCGCCAGTACCGCCTGGATCGTGTCGACGCCGTAACCTTCGTCCTGATACCAGGCGCGGAAGCGGCCCAGCATAAAGTCGATCACATCATCAACCACGTTGGCGTTGGTCAGCTTCTCACCGTACAGACGCACCGCTTCTTCGGTCAGCGTTTGCAAATCGAGATTCAGGTTCTTCTCAACGATGATACGCAGCACGCCCAGCGCGGCGCGGCGCAGCGCAAACGGGTCTTTATCGCCTTTCGGATGCTGCCCGATACCAAAGATACCCGCCAGGGTGTCCATCTTATCGGCAATCGCCACCGCGCAGGCCACCGGGTTAGACGGCAGCGCGTCGCCGGCAAAGCGCGGCTGATACTGCTCGTTCAGCGCCACGGCCACGTCTTCCGCTTCGCCGTCATGGCGCGCGTAGTGCATCCCCATCACGCCCTGGGTGTCGGTGAACTCGAAGACCATGTTGGTCATCAGGTCGCACTTGGACAGCAGGCCCGCGCGGGTCGCATGGTTCACGTCAGCGCCAATCTGCCCGGCAATCCAGCCCGCCAGCGCCTGGATGCGATCGGTCTTGTCGCGCAGGGTCCCAAGTTGCTGTTGGAACAGCACGGTTTCCAGACGCGGCAGGTTATCTTCCAGACGTTTTTTACGGTCGGTGTTGAAGAAGAATTCAGCATCGGCCAGACGCGGACGAACCACCTTCTCGTTACCGGAGATGATCTGCTGCGGATCTTTGGACTCGATGTTGGCCACGAAGATAAAGTTCGGCAGCAGTTTGCCGGCATTGTCGTAGACCGGGAAGTACTTCTGGTCGCCCTTCATGGTGTAAACCAGCGCTTCGGACGGCACCGCGAGGAATTTTTCTTCGAACTTCGCCGTCAGCACCACCGGCCATTCCACCAGCGAGGTGACTTCTTCCAGCAGGCTTTCGCTCAGATCGGCTTGACCGCCAATCTTACGCGCCGCTTCTTCCGCATCGGCTTTGATTTTGGCTTTACGCTGTTCGTAATCGGCGATGACTTTACCGCGCTCCAGCAGGATCTGCGGGTACTGGTCGGCATGATCGATAGTGAACTCCGGCTCACCCATAAAGCGATGCCCGCGAATCACGCGATCGGACGGAATACCGAGGATAGTGGCCGGGATCACTTTGTCACCCAGCAGCAAAGTCACCGTGTGAACCGGACGCACGAAGTGGACGTCAGACGCGCCCCAGCGCATCAGTTTCGGGATCGGCAGCTTCGCCAGCGAGCTGGCAATCATGTTCGGCAGCAGCGCTTCAGTGCTTTCGCCCTTTACATGGGCGCGATACAGCAGCCACTCGCCTTTGTCGGTGGTCAGACGTTCGGCCTGATCGACGGTGATACCGCAGCCGCGCGCCCAGCCTTCGGCCGCTTTGCTTGGCTTGCCTTCGGCATCGAACGCCTGGGCAATAGCCGGGCCGCGTTTTTCCACTTCGCGATCGGCTTGCGCCGCCGCCAGGTTGGCTACCTTCAGCGCCAGACGACGCGGGGCGGCAAACCATTCCACTTTACCGTGTGCGAGGCCGGCATTATCCAGCTCCGCGGTCACGTTCGCAGCAAAAGATTCCGCCAGGCTGCGCAGCGCTTTTGGTGGCAGCTCTTCAGTGCCGATTTCCACCAGAAAAGTATTCTCAGACATGGCCGCCTCTTATTTATTCTTGTTGCACATCGGGAAGCCGAGCGCTTCACGGGAAGCGTAGTACGCTTCCGCCACTGCTTTAGTCAGGGTGCGAATGCGCAGAATATAGCGCTGACGCTCGGTGACGGAGATGGCTTTACGCGCATCCAGCAGGTTAAAGCTGTGAGCCGCTTTCAGAATACGTTCATAGGCCGGCAGCGGCAGCGGGGTCTCCAGCGCCAGCAGCTGCTGGGCCTCTTTCTCATACTGCTCAAAGCAGGAGAACAGGAAGTCGACGTCGGCGTATTCGAAGTTATAGGTGGACTGCTCCACTTCATTCTGGTGGAACACGTCGCCGTAAGTGGTTTTACCCAGCGGGCCATCGCTCCAGACCAGGTCATAAACGCTGTCCACGCCCTGGATGTACATCGCCAGACGCTCCAGACCGTAGGTGATCTCGCCGGTCACCGGCTTACACTCGAGGCCGCCCACCTGCTGGAAGTAGGTGAACTGCGTCACTTCCATGCCGTTGAGCCACACTTCCCAGCCCAGACCCCAGGCGCCCAGCGTCGGGTTTTCCCAGTTGTCTTCGACAAAACGAATATCGTGAATGGTCGGGTCCATACCCAGCTCTTTCAGCGATCCGAGGTACAGCTCCTGAATGTTGTCCGGAGAGGGCTTAATCACCACCTGGAACTGATAGTAGTGCTGTAAACGGTTCGGGTTTTCGCCATAGCGGCCATCGGTTGGACGACGGGAAGGCTGCACGTAGGCGGTCGCCATTGGCTCCGGCCCTAACGCGCGCAGGCAGGTCATCGGGTGAGAGGTGCCGGCGCCGACTTCCATGTCCAGTGGTTGAACAATGGTGCAGCCCTGACGAGCCCAGTAATCCTGTAAGGTCAGGATCAGGCCCTGGAAGGTCCTGGTATCAAACTTTTGCATATGATTTCGTGCTGGATACGTGTGGATTTAAAGGAAGGAGTCAGTATACCCGCTGGCTGCGAGATATACAGTACGAAACGGCGTTGTTTCAGGAAAACGGACGAAATTTACGCCAGCCGGGGTCGATTCAGCGCATCGAAAGATGCATAAACTGGCCGTCCGGGTCAAAGGAACAGATGAAACGCTCATTCTTGCCGGTCCGCCCCGAAAGCTCATAGCTCGCCTGGAATTGTTCAAAATGGTTCACGTCAACGAGCTGCGTTTGCGTGTTGTAGCGAATAGCGGCCTGATCCTTGCAAAGCTGGGCCATATTGAGCGTCGTTTGCGGAGTAATGCGTGCGCGCTGCGCTTTTTGCGCCGGGGGAGAAATGGTCTCGCTGCAGCCCGCGAGGAGCAGCACCAGCATAATGGAAACAACACCTTTCACCACGTACTCCTCCACCGCCTTGTTAGCAAGTTGTTATCGTAAAGATTCAGTATTACAGGTATTTTGCGAATATCATAAAACCGCGACAAGTCTGTGACCGAAAACTCAGACTAATCTATTGCGACACCGGGACATAAGGCGGGTCAGACCTTATTTCGCCAGCAGACTTTGAGGGACTGATGCAAGAAAAGATACACTGGATCACCAACCTGCGCGGTATCGCCTGCATGATGGTGGTGATGATCCACAGTACCAGTTGGTATATCACTCATCCGCATGCCATCACCCTTATGGAATGGGACATCGCCAATCTGCTCAATTCCGCCTCCCGCGTCAGCGTGCCGCTGTTTTTTATGATCTCGGGATACCTGTTTTTTGGCGAGCGCAGCGCCCAGCCGCGCCATTTCTGGCGAATTGGTTTGTGCATTGCGTTCTATAGCGCGCTGTCTCTGCTGTATATCGCGCTGTTTACCCATATCAACGTCGAGCTATCGTTAAAGAATTTGCTGCAGAAGCCCGTCTTCTACCACCTGTGGTTTTTCTTTGCTATCACCGTCATCTACCTGCTCTCACCGCTGATTCAGGTTAAGTCCGTCAGCGGCAAAATGCTGCTGGCGCTGATGGCGATCCTCGGTATTCTGGCCAACCCCAATATGGTCAGCGTCAAAGCCGCCGGGATTGAGTGGCTGCCAGTCAACCTCTATATCAACGGCGATACCTTCTACTACGTGCTCTACGGCGTGCTGGGCAGAGCCATTGGCACCCTGGACACCGATAAAAAATGGCTGACCCCGCTCTGCGCCGCGCTGTTCATCGCCGCCGTGTGGGTTATCTCCCGCGGCACGTTGCATGAGCTGCGCTGGCGCGGAGACTTTGGCGACACCTGGTATCTCTACTGCGGGCCGGCGGTGTTCGTTTGCGCGGTCGCCCTGCTGACGCTGGCCAAAAACTGGCTTAACGCACGTCCCCTGCCCGGTATCGCCTGCATTGCGCGACATTCACTGGGGATCTACGGTTTCCATGCCCTGATAGTGCATGCGCTGCGCGCCAGCCATCTGGAGCTGTCCCGCTGGCCGCTGCTGGACATTGTGTGGATATTTAGCGCCGCCCTGCTCGGCAGCCTGCTGCTGTCAGGCCTGGTGCAGCGGATTGATAGCCGCCGGCTGGTCAGCTAACGGTCCGCCACCCGGAGGGGCCCGACTTACGACTCAGGCCCCTCTTCCGTCACGCTGAGAGGTTCCCGTAAGCGCGTCGGGTCCCAGGCATCACGCACGTTTTTCTGCACCGCAACAGCGCCAAACAGGCTCAAAAAGTACGCCAGCCCATAGAACCCTTTCTCGCTGAGCAGCAGAGTGGCATTCCACAGTCCGATAACCAGCAGACCTACAGCGATAACGAAGACCACCAGGCAGGTGGTGTAGTACAGCGCGGTGGTCGGAATGGCTTCATACTTATCGCGCACCGTCTTTTGATAAGATGCCGCGGCAAACAGCCCCAGTACCAGGACAGCAAAATAATAGCCTTTCTCATTCAACTGCATATCGGCATTCCACAGCCCCACCAGATAGGTGACGATGCCGCCGATCAGGGCAATCCAGGAGATCAAATGAAACGCCGGAGAATACGTCGCGTGCTTGTTTTCCATCACTTTTTACCTTTTACGCGCCTCGGAGCGGCGCTTATTCCGTTTTTTGCATCGCCCGGGCGACGCGGGTCCGTTCGGGGGTTGCCGATGCGCCATATAAGCAGACAAACCATGCCGCGATATAGACGGCTTTTTCATGCCAGTCTGCCGGCACATACCAGGCGCCGACCAGCAGCAGGCCGACCGATAGCAGCAGCACCAGCCGACATAAGGCAATAAAACCGTCGTCCTGTTCCTGCCACTGGCTGGCGCGCTGATGGGCGAGGACGGCAAACATCCCCATCACCAGTACGCCAAGAAAATAACCTTTACCGCTAAACAACGGGCAGGTTCGCCAGATACCGAGCAGATAAACCAGCGATCCTGCTGCCATCATCACCCTGGCAATGTTGCGTTTTGTGTTCATCTCACCTCCCTGGTCGACAGGGGCTGATTATGACCGAGTCACCCGACGATGCCGCAGGTTATGCACGGCAAAGCGGTGATTTCGGAATAAACAAATACGCTTTTTTGGATGGATGTAGCCGGGACATTCAGGGAGGGAATCCGCCCGGCGCTGCCGGACGGACTGAGGCTAAGACATCAGCGGTTTCAGCTGCTGATAAATCTGGCGGAAGGTTTCCCGCTGTGGCGCATAGTGGGCCACACGGCGATCGTCCGGGCGATGCGCTTGTTCAAGCGGCAGCGGCTTCAGCAGCCCGGCGCGGTCTGCCTCGTCGTGCACCGCCAGCTGCGCCAGCCTGGCCGCCCCCAGCGCCGGGCCGACGTCGCCCCCGGTACGGTAATCGAGCTGCTGGCCGCTGATATCCGCCAGCATTTGTCGCCAGTAAGCGCTGCGCGCCCCGCCGCCGATAAGCGTGATGCTCTGCGGCTTGATGCCGCAGGCGTGTACCACGTCCATGCCATCCGCCAGCGCATAGCCCACGCCCTCCAGCACCGCCCGCGCCAGCTCTGCCGGCCCATGCTGATGCGTCAGGCCAAAAAAGACGCCCTTGGCCTGCGGGTTGTTGTGCGGCGTGCGTTCGCCCGACAGATAGGGCAGGAACCACACCGGACCGGCGCTTTCATCCGCCGTCTGCGCCGCCGCGATCAGCGCCGGCACGCTGGCCAGGCCGGTTAATTTCGCCGCCCAGTCCAGGCAGGAGGCCGCGCTGAGCATCACCGACATCAGATGCCAGCGGCCCGGCAGCGCATGGCAGAAGCTGTGCACCGCGCTTTCGGGTTTGCTGAGGAACCCTTCGCTGACGGCGAAGTAGACGCCTGAGGTGCCCAGCGACAGCATTGCCTGGCCGGCGTCGGCCATTCCGACCCCGACCGCGCCTGCGGCGTTGTCGCCACCGCCGCCCACCACCAGCGCCTGCGGCATATTCCACGCCTGCGCCACCTCAGGTCGCAGTTGCCCGGTGACGTCGCTGCCTTCAAACAGCGCCGGCATCGCATCCCGACTGAGATCGCAGGCGGCGAGCATCTCATCGCTCCAGTCACGCCGGGCGACGTCCAGCCACATCGTACCGGCGGCGTCAGACATGTCGCTGGCAAGCTCGCCGGTCATGCGCAGGCGCAGATAGTCCTTCGGCAGCAGCACTTTATCGACCTGGTTGAACACCGCCGCCTCGTGGCGCTGCACCCAGAGTAACTTCGGCGCCGTAAAGCCCGGCATCATCAGGTTGCCGGTGATCTGCCGGGAAGCGCTGACTTTTTCCTCCAGCAGCTGGCACTCTTCGGCGCAGCGGCCGTCATTCCATAAAATGGCCGGACGCAGCACCTGTAACGATTTATCCAGCAACGTGGCGCCGTGCATCTGACCAGCGATGCCCAGCGCCTTCACGTCGCGCAGGCTATGCTGCGCGCCCAGGGCTTTCATCGCCGTGTCTGTCGCCAGCCACCACTGTTCGGGATCTTGTTCCGACCACAGCGGATGCGGACGCGAGACGGTGAGTTTTTCGGTATGCGATGCCACTACCTCACCCTGCTCATTCAGCAGAATGGCTTTGACGCCCGATGTTCCCAGATCGATGCCGATATACATACTACCTCTCCTTAAACGCGCGCCACGGCTAAGCGTGGCGCGAACAGAGCATCCTGGTTGCGACGCCGGTCACGCCGGGCGCCGCCGCATGATTACTTATCAAACAGATAATGGTTGACCAGGTTTTCCAGTTGTTCCTGCTGGCCGCTGCGATGCTGCGGCGCCAGCTGATGCTGAGTGGCATACTGGGCAATGTCGCTGAGGGTCATCTGCCCGTTAAGGATCTGCTGCCCCAGCTCACCGTTCCAGCCGGCGTAGCGTCTGGCCACACGTTTATCCAGCTCACCGTCCTCAATCATCCGCGCCGCAACTTTTAGCGACAGCGCCATGGTATCCATCGCGCCAATATGACCATAGAACAGGTCGTATTTGTCGGTACTCTGCCGGCGCACTTTCGCATCAAAGTTGAGGCCGCCGGTGGTGAAGCCGCCCGCTTTAAGAATTTCATACATCACCAGCGCATTCTCTTCGACGCTGTTCGGGAACTGGTCGGTATCCCAGCCCAGCTGCGGATCGCCGCGGTTGGCGTCGACGGAGCCGAACAGCCCCAGCGCGATGGCCGTCGCGATTTCATGATGGAACGAATGGCCGGCGAGCGTGGCATGGTTAGCTTCAATATTCAGTTTAATCTCTTTTTCCAGACCAAACTGTTTGAGGAAGCCGTAAACGGTAGAGGCATCATAGTCATACTGATGCTTGGTCGGTTCCTGCGGTTTGGGCTCAATCAGCAGCGTGCCTTTAAAGCCAATTTTATGCTTATGCTCCACCACCAGTTGCATGAAGCGGCCAATCTGTTCACGCTCCTGGCGCAGGTCGGTATTCAGCAGGGTTTCATAGCCCTCGCGACCGCCCCACAGCACATAGTTTTCGCCTCCCAGCTGATGAGTGGCATTCATGGCGGTGACCACCTGGGTGGCCGCCCAGCTAAACACTTCCGGATCCGGGTTGGTGGCCGCGCCGGCGCCGTAGCGCGGGTTGGTAAAGCAGTTTGCGGTCCCCCACAGAAGCTTCACGCCGCTCTGCTGCTGTTTCTCTGCCAGCACCTCGACCATGCGGGCGAAGTTATTGCTGTACTCCTGCAGCGAGGCGCCTTCCGGCGAGACATCGACATCGTGGAAACAGTAGTAAGGCACGTTGAGTTTGTGGAAGAATTCAAACGCCACATCGGCTTTACGTTTGGCCATCTCCAGGGCGTCGCCAGGCTGCTGCCATGGGCGGTCAAAGGAGCCCACGCCAAACATATCGGCGCCATTCCAGCAGAAGGTATGCCAGTAACAGGCCGCAAAACGCAGATGATCTTCCATCCGTTTGCCCAGCACCAGTTCATCCGGGTTGTAGTGACGGAAAGCCAGCGGGTTAGTGGATTTCGGGCCTTCGTAACGAACGCGATCGAGTTGATCGAAATAGGTCTGCATAGAGAACTCCATATTCAGAGATGCGGCGAATAACCAATCAGATACCCTAAATAATTCGAGTTGCAGGAAGGCGGCAAGAGCGTGAACCCTCAGGCGCTGGCGCCAGCAAAGGTCGGAGCAACGAATGTCACCAACCCACCTACAACTTGAAGTATGACGGGTTTAAGCCAATATAGAATTTCACTTTCCTTCTCCTCAATTACGTTATTTCACACCGCCATTGAGAGAATCCACAAACGTGCGCCAGCTCGCAAAAAATAATATACTTCCGCCTTCTCCGTGCCTTGTCGGACAAGTCCAGTGCAATAATAAGAGTGTGCATGAATAAAATACGATCGCCGTCATAATTTGCACATTAAACGAAATTTCATAACGGCAAAATAAGAACCGGTAATTGCCAGCCCTGCTTTCCGCGTTAAGAATCTGTAACGTATCCGCAACCTCATGTATCAAACATTATTTTCCGTTCGTCTTACCTACCCTTACAAAAAAGGTATCATTATTATGAAGATAAAGAACCTTTGCCTTACACTTTGCGCCAGCTCCCTCCTGCTCGCCAGCATGGCGGGGATGGCGAAAGAAGTGAAGATTGGCATGGCCATCGACGATCTGCGTCTGGAGCGCTGGCAGAAAGACCGTGATATTTTCGTCAATAAAGCGGAATCCTTAGGCGCCAAAGTTTTTGTCCAGTCCGCCAACGGTAATGAAGAAACGCAGATGTCGCAAATTGAAAATATGATCAACCGCGGCGTCGATGTGTTAGTCATTATTCCTTATAACGGTCAGGTACTCAGCAACGTGATTAAAGAAGCCAAGCAGGAAGGTATTAAAGTCCTGGCCTATGACCGTATGATTAATAATGCTGATATTGATTTCTATATTTCTTTCGACAATGAAAAAGTCGGTGAAATGCAGGCGCAAAGTCTGGTCGACAAAGTGCCGCAGGGTAATTATTTCCTGATGGGCGGCTCGCCGGTGGATAATAACGCCAAACTGTTCCGCGCCGGGCAGATGAAGGTCCTCAAACCGTATGTGGATGAAGGCAAAATTAAGATTGTCGGCGATCAGTGGGTTGACGGCTGGCTGCCGGAGAACGCGCTGAAAATAATGGAAAACGCGCTGACGGCGAATAATAACAAGATCGATGCCGTGGTCGCCTCCAATGACGCCACCGCCGGCGGCGCCATCCAGGCCTTAACCGCCCAGGGGCTGGCCGGTAAAGTGGCGATCTCCGGTCAGGATGCTGACCTGGCGGGTGTGAAGCGCATTATTTCCGGTACTCAGACGATGACCGTCTATAAACCGATTACCACCCTGGCCACCAACGCCGCTGAAATCGCCGTTGAGCTGGGTAACGATAAGCAGCCGAAGGCCGATACCACGCTGAATAACGGCTTAAAAGATGTCCCTTCGCGCCTGTTAACGCCCATTGAGGTGAATAAAGAGAATATCGACGCCACGGTGATTAAAGACGGTTTCCATAAAAAGAGTGAACTGTAATGGCTGACGCCCCGCTGCGGGGCGTCATTTTCATCCCGCCGGATATCACTTTTGCGGAGTCTTTATGGCCTGGCTACTCGAAATGAAGAACATCACCAAAACCTTCGGCGCCGTTAAAGCCGTGGATAACGTCAGCCTGCGTCTTAACGCGGGTGAGGTGGTCTCGTTATGCGGTGAAAATGGGTCGGGGAAATCGACGCTGATGAAGGTGTTGTGCGGTATCTATCCGCACGGAAGCTATGAGGGCGAGATTATTTTTGCCGGCGAAACGCTGCAGGCAAACCATATTCGCGATACCGAACGCAAAGGCATCGCCATTATTCACCAGGAGCTGGCGCTGGTGAAACATCTCACCGTGCTGGAGAATATTTTCCTCGGCGCCGAGATCTCCCGCCACGGTCTGCTGGATTATGAAACCATGACGCTGCGCTGTCAGAAGCTGTTGGCGCAGGTCAATCTGCCCATATCGCCCGACACCCGCGTCGGCGACCTCGGCCTTGGCCAGCAGCAGCTGGTGGAGATCGCCAAGGCGCTGAATAAACAGGTTCGTCTGCTGATCCTCGACGAACCGACCGCTTCCTTAACCGAACAAGAGACCGCGACGCTGCTGACGATCATTCGCGATCTGCAAAACCACGGTATCGCCTGCATTTATATTTCTCACAAGCTCAATGAGGTCAAAGCGATCTCCGACACGATCTGCGTGATCCGCGATGGCCAGCACATCGGCACCCGCGACGCCAGCGGCATGAGCGAAGACGATATCATCACCATGATGGTCGGCCGCGAGCTCACCGCGCTCTATCCCAGCGAGCCGCACACCCACGGCGAGGAGATCCTGCGGGTCGAACATTTAACCGCCTGGCACCCGGTAAACCGCCATATTAAACGCGTCAATGACGTCTCGTTTTCCCTGCGTCGCGGGGAAATCCTCGGCATCGCCGGGCTGGTCGGCGCCGGACGTACCGAGGCGGTACAGTGCCTGTTCGGCGTCTGGCCGGGGCGCTGGCAAGGGGAGATCTTTATTGATGGCCAGCCGGTGAGCATTTCTAACTGCCAGCAGGCCATTGCCCACGGCATCGCCATGGTGCCGGAAGACCGCAAAAAAGACGGCATCGTGCCGGTGATGGCGGTGGGCAAAAACATTACCCTGGCGGCGCTCAACCAGTTCACCGGCGCGATGAGCAGCCTGGACGACGCCGCCGAGCAGCACTGCATTCAGCAGTCCATTCAGCGTTTGAAAATTAAAACCTCTTCGCCGGAACTGGCGATTGGCCGCCTGAGCGGCGGCAACCAGCAAAAGGCGATACTCGCGCGCTGTCTGCTGCTCAATCCGCGCATTCTGATCCTCGACGAACCCACCCGTGGCATCGATATCGGGGCAAAGTATGAAATTTATAAACTGATTAACCAGCTGGTGCAGCAGGGCATCGCGGTCATTGTCATTTCATCAGAACTGCCCGAGGTGCTCGGTCTCAGCGATCGGGTGCTGGTTATGCACGAAGGCAGACTAAAAGCCAATTTGGTTAATCAACATCTGACCCAGGAGCAGGTGATGGAAGCCGCGCTGAGGAGCGAACGCCATGTCGAAGAACACGTCGTCTGAAATCAAACTCACCCCAACCGCCCCCGCCGCCTTGCCGGCGCTGAAGGGGCTGAATCTCCAGGTCTTTGTGATGATCGCCGCCATCGTCGTCATTATGCTGTTTTTCACCTGGGTTACCGATGGCGCCTACCTGAGCGCACGCAATATCTCCAACCTGCTGCGCCAGACGGCCATCACCGGCATCCTCGCCGTTGGCATGGTGTTTGTGATTATTTCGGCAGAAATCGACCTGTCCGTCGGCTCGATGATGGGGCTGCTGGGCGGCGCCGCGGCAATCTTTGACGTCTGGCTCGGCTGGCCGCTGCCGCTCACCATCCTGGTGACCCTGGTGATGGGCCTGCTGCTCGGGGCGTGGAACGGATGGTGGGTGGCCTATCGCAAGGTTCCCTCGTTTATCGTCACCCTCGCCGGGATGCTGGCGTTTCGCGGCATTCTGATCGGCATCACCAACGGGACCACCGTCTCGCCCACCAGCCCGGCGATGGCGCAGATCGGTCAAAGCTATCTGCCAGACGGTATTGGGTTTGGCATCGGCGTTGTCGGCATGGCGGCGTTTATCGTCTGGCAGTGGCGCGGGCGGATGCGCCGTCAGGCGTTAGGTCTGGCGACCTCATCCTCCACCGCCGCCGTTGGCCGTCAGGCCATTACCGCGGTGATTGTGCTGGGCGCAATCTGGCTGCTCAATGACTATCGTGGCGTGCCGACCCCGGTGCTGATCCTCGCTGCCCTGCTGCTGGCAGGCCTGTTTATGGCCACCCGCACCGCCTTTGGTCGTCGCATCTATGCCATCGGCGGCAACCTGGAGGCGGCCCGCCTCTCAGGGATCAACGTCGAGCGAACCAAGCTGGCGGTGTTTGCCATTAACGGCCTGATGGTCGCCATTGCCGGGCTGATCCTCAGCTCGCGCCTCGGCGCCGGGTCGCCCTCGGCGGGCAATATCGCCGAACTGGACGCCATCGCCGCCTGCGTCATCGGCGGCACCAGCCTGGCGGGCGGCATCGGAAGCGTCGCCGGAGCGGTAATGGGGGCGTTTATTATGTCAGCCCTGGATAACGGCATGAGCATGATGGACGTCGCCACCTTCTGGCAATATATCGTTAAAGGCGCCATTTTGCTGCTGGCGGTGTGGATGGACTCCGCCACCAAGCGGCGCGCGTGAGGAGAGACTCTCTGGAGAATGTCTGAATTCTTTGCGCTACCGCCAAACTTCGCCACAAGGCGCTTGAAATATCTCGGGCATTAGCCGGTAGTGTATACCCAACAGCATTCGGGTTGCAGACGGCGCCCCCGGGCTGCGTACCGGCGTACGTGGCCCGGGTGAGTGAGGAAGCCAGGCCATCGGCAACATCATGAATGAAGGGGTATGACCGGGGTTAGAGCAGGAACATTATCTATGTTTGAAAAGCGTCACCGTATTACGCTGTTATTCAATGCCAACAAAGCTTATGACCGCCAGGTGGTTGAGGGCGTCGGCGAGTATCTGCAAGCCTCCCAGCTGGAGTGGGATATCTTTATTGAAGAGGATTTTCGGGCACGAATCGAAAACATCAAAGAGTGGTTGGGCGATGGCGTTATCGCCGACTATGACGATCCCGAAATTGAAAAGCTGCTGGCCGATGTCCACGTGCCCATCGTCGGCGTCGGCGGCTCTTATCATCAGCCAGAGCAGTACCCGCCGGTCCACTATATTGCCACGGACAACGCCGCGCTGGTGGAAAGCGCCTTTCTTCATTTGAAGGAAAAAGGGGTGCACCGCTTCGCGTTTTACGGACTCCCCACCTCCAGCGGTAAACGCTGGGCGGTAGAGCGCGAGTATGCCTTCTGCCAGTTGGTCGCGAAGGAGAAGTATCGCGGCGTGGTCTACCAGGGGCTGGAGACGGCGCCGGAAAACTGGCAGCACGCGCAAAACCGGCTCGCCGACTGGCTGCAAACCCTGCCGCCGCAAACTGGCATCATCGCCGTCACCGACGCCCGCGCCCGCCACGTCCTGCAGGCCTGCGAGCTGCTGCATATCCCGGTGCCAGAAAAACTCTGCGTTATTGGTATCGATAACGAGGAGCTGACCCGCTATCTCTCTCGCGTCGCCCTCTCCTCCGTCGCCCAGGGCACCCGCCAGATGGGTTATCAGGCGGCAAAATTACTCCACCGGCTGCTGAATAACGAGGTGCTCCCGCTGCAGCGCCAGCTGATCCCGCCGATGCGTGTCGTTGAGCGACGCTCCACCGACTACCGGTCATTGAACGATCCCTCCGTGATTCAGGCGATGCATTACATTCGCAACAATGCCTGCAAAGGCATCAAGGTGGAACAGGTGCTCGACGCCGTGGGCATCTCTCGCTCCAATCTGGAGAAACGCTTCAAAGAGGAAGTCGGGGAGACCATCCACACGGTGATCCACAGCGAGAAACTGGAAAAGGCGCGCAGCCTGCTGGTGTCCACCAGCCTGTCGATCAATGAGATATCACAGATGTGCGGCTACCCATCGCTGCAATATTTTTATTCGGTGTTTAAGAAGGAGTACGACGTGACGCCGAAGGAGTACCGTGACCGGCACAGCGAGGTGATGCTGTAGGGTAAAAAAATGCCCGGCGACAAGGCCGGGCATCCGGATTACAGATGGGCGGCGATGAGCCGCTGATTGTCCTGATACATCGCGAAGAGATAGTTGTTGTAGCTCGACCCTTTGGTCGAATAACCCTTCAGCTTATGAATCATCGTACTGGCCGTCACTTCCTGATCCGCCTTGCGCAGCTGCAGGCGCGATTTGCGGAATGAAGAATAAGCCGGGTGGGTGTTCAGGTTGGTGACATAAGCCTGCACCGACTGCTCCACTGATTCGAACTGCGAGTAGCCTTTCATCGCCCCGCGGCAGCGACCGGCGCCGCACTTCATGCCAAACAGGTTGTTGTTCTCACGCGCCAGCTTGGAGGTACCCCAGCCACTTTCCGCCGCCGCCATGGTTGCTACCATGCTGTTCGGAATAATGTCGACACGCTCAAGCAGCGCGTTCCAGGGCACATGACGCGTATTGCCTGACCACTTCACCTTATAACGGGCAGCGATATCTTTCAGGCGCGCCTTCTCAGTCGGCGACCAGCGAGCATCGTACTGCTTGGAAACAAGCCAGTTACGATCCGCAGTAATCGCCTGATTCTGCTTGGTAATATAAGGCATGACCGTCCGGAGAAACGCTTTTTTCCTTGGTGTTCCGGAAGGGTATTTTCGCAAGTCAGGAAGTGAACTGCTCTTTACACTATTGCGAGAATACTCTTGTTTACTGCTTACCTTAGTACTACTGATCTTCTTAACCGTTGGGGCTTTATGACTCTTTGTTGCTGTGTGCGTTGTTGCCAACACACTACCTGAAAATACACAGGTTAGTAACATAAGTATGGCGGCCCCATATCGTCGTATGGGATTCGATATCATCAGGTCTCCTGGTCGGATATATGCATTCCAACACCTTGTTTTTCACAAAAAAACGATAGCTGAATCGCTAATAGTATCAAAAATACGCAATGAGAGCATCAACAGAAATAGTCCAATTCCGAATTGGTGTCATCTGAAATCGGTTTCTGCGACGCATCGCCAGTGCGAAAATGCTAGCTTCGTCTCATTTTTAGCCTATTTTTTGAGCGGTGTCACTCACCCCTTTTCATCCTCCTGGTAAAACGCCCGCCAGGAGGAGTTCACCCGTGCGGCAACAAGGCACACTAGATAAAAACCGCTCAAGGATCCCGCAATGAAACTCGCTGCGCTTGCCACGTTATTCGTGCCTGGGATGGCCTTTGCCGCCTGGACTACTACCGACTTCCCTGCCTTTACCGAAGAAGGGACGGGCCGATTCATCAGCCAGAAAGTGGTTGAGAAGGGTACACGTCCTCTGCAGCTAAATTTTGACCAGCAGTGCTGGCAGCCTTCCGGCGGCATTAAGCTCAACCAGATGCTGTCCATGGAGCCCTGCCGTGGCACCCCGCCGCAATGGCGTATCTTCCGCCAGGGGTTGTATACCCTGGAGGTGGATACCCGCTCCGGCACACCGACAATGATGATTTCGCTGGAGGAAAAAGAGGCCAGCGCCGCGGCGCCGCAAATCCGTCAGTGTCCGAAGTGGGATGGAAAACCGCTGACCATCGACGTCAGCAAAACCTTCGCCGAGGGCAGCAAGGTCCGCGATTTCTACAGCGGCAATGTCGCGACCGTCAGCGGCGGCAAAATCACCCTGCAGCCCGCCTTCGGCAGCAATGGCCTGCTGCTGCTCGAGCGCGCCGAGACCGCCGCCCCGGCGCCGTTTGACTGGCACAACGCCACTGTCTACTTCGTCCTGACCGATCGCTTTGTAAATGGCAACCCGGCCAACGACAACAGCTATGGCCGTCATAAAGACGGCATGCAGGAGATCGGCACCTTCCACGGCGGCGACCTGCAGGGATTAACCAGCAAGCTGGATTATCTGCAGCAGATGGGGGTTAACGCCCTGTGGATCAGCTCCCCGCTCGAGCAGATCCACGGCTGGGTCGGCGGCGGCACGAAGGGCGATTTCCCGCACTACGCCTACCACGGCTACTACACCCAGGACTGGTCGAAACTGGACGCCAACATGGGGACCGAAGCGGATCTCCGCCGACTGGTGGATGAAGCGCATAAGCGCGGCATACGCATCCTGTTTGACGTGGTGATGAACCATACCGGTTACGCCACCCTGGCCGACATGCAGGAGTTCCAGTTCGGCGCCCTGTATCTGCAAGGCGATGAGCTGAAAAAAACCCTTGGCGAGCGCTGGGCGGACTGGAAACCGGGCGCGGGCCAGACCTGGCATAGCTTTAACGACTATATCAACTTCAGCGACAAAGCCGGCTGGGAGAAATGGTGGGGCAAGAAGTGGATCCGCACCGATATCGGCGATTATGACAACCCAGGCTATGACGATCTCACCATGTCGCTGGCCTTCCTGCCGGACCTGAAAACCGAATCGAAGGAAGCCTCAGGCCTGCCGAACTTCTATAGCCATAAACCGGACACCGCGGCGAAGGCGATCCCGGGCTATACGCCGCGCGACTACCTGACGCACTGGCTGAGCCAGTGGGTGCGCGACTACGGCATCGACGGCTTCCGTGTCGATACCGCTAAACACGTGGAGATGGACGCCTGGCAGCAGTTAAAAACCCAGGCCACCGCCGCGCTGGCGGAGTGGAAGAAAGCCAATCCGGATAAAGCGCTGGATGCGGCGCCGTTCTGGATGACCGGCGAAGCCTGGGGACATGGGGTGATGCAGAGCGATTATTATCGCCACGGTTTTGATGCGATGATCAATTTCGACTATCAGGATCAGGCGGCGAAAGCGGCGACCTGTATGGCCAATATTGACCTCACCTGGCAGCAAATGGCCGACAAACTGCAGAGCTTTAACGTCCTGAGTTACCTCTCCTCGCACGATACGCGCCTGTTCCGCGAAGGCGGCACCACCGCGGCGGAGCTGTTGCTGCTGGCCCCTGGCGCCGTGCAGATTTTCTATGGTGACGAATCATCACGTCCGTTCGGCCCCACCGGCTCGGACCCGCTGCAGGGCACCCGTTCGCAGATGAACTGGCAGGATGTTAATGGCAAGGCGGCCCGCAGCGTCACTCACTGGCAGAAGATCGGTCAGTTCCGCGCTCGCCATCCGGCAATCGGCATGGGCAAACAGACAACGCTGTCGATGCCACGTGGTTACGGGTTCGTGCGTGAGAGCGGTGAAGACAAAGTGATGGTCATCTGGGCCGGACAGCAGCAGTAATCCACAGGTGGCTCTCCGCCCTGGCGGGGAGCCATTCAGAACAAAACGCTAACAAAATAGCAATTTACAGGATAAAGATAAAAAGCCGTCTCCTCCCACCGATTTGCACCACGCTAGCGCTGGCGTTATGGTTAGCCACTTTCCAGAACCACCGATAGACTATTCGCGATGACATTTTCCCTTTTCGGCGACAAATTCACCCGTCATTCAGGCATCACCCGCTTGATGGAAGACCTTAATGACGGTCTGCGCACGCCGGGCGCTATTATGCTGGGCGGCGGCAACCCCGCTCAGATCCCGGAAATGAATGACTACTTCCAGCAGCTGCTGTCCGACATGCTGGATAATGGCAAAGCCCTTGATGCGCTTTGTAATTATGATGGGCCGCAGGGCAAAAGCGAGCTGCTGAGCCTGCTGGCGAACATGCTGCGCGACGAGCTGGGCTGGGAGATCGAACCACAGAATATTGCGCTAACAAACGGCAGTCAGAGCGCATTTTTCTACTTATTTAATCTGTTTGCAGGCCGTCGGGCAGATGGCACCACGCGTAAGGTACTGTTTCCACTAACGCCGGAATATATTGGTTACGCCGATGCCGGTCTGGAAGAGGATCTGTTCGTTGCCACCCGGCCGAACATCGAACTGCTGCCGGAAGGCCAGTTCAAATACCACGTTGATTTTGAACATCTGCAGGTGACGGAAGAGACCGGGATGATCTGCGTCTCGCGCCCCACCAACCCGACCGGCAACGTCATCACTGATGAAGAGCTGATTAAACTGGATGCGCTGGCGAATCAGCACGGGGTCCCGCTGGTGATTGATAACGCCTACGGCGTGCCGTTCCCGGGCATTATCTTTAGCGACGCCCGACCGCTGTGGAATCCAAACATCGTGCTGTGTATGAGCCTGTCCAAACTGGGCCTGCCGGGCAGCCGCTGCGGGATTATCATCGCCAACGAGAAAATCATCACCGCCATCAGCAACATGAACGGCATTATCAGCCTCGCCCCTGGCGGCATTGGGCCGGCAATGATGTGCGAAATGATTAAACGACAGGATCTGCTGCGCCTGTCAGAGACGGTGATCAAGCCCTTCTATTACCAGCGGGTGCAGGAAACCATCGCCATTATTCGCCGTTATTTGCCGGAGGAGCGCTGCCTGATCCACAAACCGGAAGGAGCCATTTTCCTCTGGCTATGGTTTAAGGACCTGCCGGTCTCCACCGAGCTGCTGTATCAGCGGCTGAAAAAGCGCGGCGTGCTGATGGTGCCGGGGGATTACTTCTTCCCGGGTCTGGATAAGCCGTGGCCGCACACTCACCAGTGTATGCGCATGAACTATGTGCCAGACCCGCAAAAAATTGAGGCCGGGGTGAAAATTCTCGCCGAAGAGATTGAATTCGCCTGGCGCGAACAGGAAGCATAGCCGCTGACGCCACGGGCGGGTAACGCCCGTCAGCGCCCCCACTCACGCCAGCGCCAGCCGCTGGCGTTTTTGCGCACATAGCGCCTCCAGCTCCGCGGGAACCATCACCCGCAGCGCCTGCGTCGGGCAGGCAGCCACGCAGGCCGGTCCTTCAGCGCGGTGATGGCATAAATCGCATTTCAGCGCCTGCGCCTGCTCGTTCACTACCGTAACGGTCATCGCGCCGTACGGGCAGGCCACCATGCAACTTTTGCAGCCGATGCAGCGCCGCTGGTCGACCCACCAGACGTCATTGTCGCGCTGAATCGCCCCTTGCGGGCAAACGCTGGCGCAGGGCGCATCCTCGCATTGCCGGCACGCCGTCGCCGTCGATATGTCACCGCTTTTCACCACCCGGATACGCGGCGCGAAATGGTTCGTCGACAGGGCGGCGACATCCTGCGCCTGCTGGTGCGCCACCGCACAAGCCACTTCACAGGTACGACAGCCAATACACCGCTGGGCATTGGCAATAAGAAACTGGTTCATCCTCTGCTCCCTGGGGATAAAACCGCAGGGTGCCAGAATAGTCCCTGCCCGCGCTTTGATCCTGAATGGAATCAGCGCTGTTTTTTGTCAGATGGCCTGCAGGATGTGGTCATTTGCCTGACGCTTCACGCACCGTGAAACCCAGCTCACGCGAAATTGCTTCGGCGGTCTCACGCAGCGGTTTTAACAAGTTCTTTTCGCCTATCTGCTTGAGGCGCGACGTCGAAAGAGAAATAGAGATGGCATAGGGCACGCGCTGATGAATATCGAAAACCGGCACCGCCAGACAGGACACCCCCAGCTCATTCTCTTCCCGATCCATGGCCATGTTACGTTCACGGATCTGCGCCAGCTCATCATGCATGGCCGGTAAGCCGGTGATGGTGTTGCGGGTCAGCGGCTGAATAACATCCTGATGAGTATTCCAGTAATGCTCAACATAATCAGGATGGCCGAACGCCATGTAAATCTTCCCCATCGCGGAACAGTAGAGCGGCATATGCTGGCCAATGTAAGCACGGGTACGCAGCATTCCGGTTGTCGGCTCGAGCTTGTAAATCAGGATCGCATGATCGTCTTCCCGACTGGAAAAGTTCACCGTCTCGCCCGTCGCCAGATTAAGCGTTTCAAGATGGGGGGCCGCCACATGAATGATATTCAGCGAGGACAGCGCCTTCTGTCCAACCGCGATGAACTTGGTGGTGAGCCGATAGCTACCCGCAGCCGGCGCTGGCGTGACATACCCGCAGGACTGCAAGCCCTGCAGCAATCGATGGACCGTGCTTTTATTCAGCCCCGCCAGCTCTGACAGATGCGCCAGCGGGCAACCGTTTGGATAGTTGCTCAGGATTTCAATCAACATCAGTCCACGGAACAGGCTCTGACTTCCCGCCGGCCTCTCTTTGTCTTGCCCTGTCTCGCTCTCTTTCATCACCATCGCTTCCGCTCCCCTTTCGTTGCGTTCTGATGGTAGCGCAAAGTGTGTGTCAGTTCACGATCTGAGATCAAAAAACATAACCAATTGATTTTTATTGTTTTTAAAAAACACCCCTGCCGTTGATCTGACAAATTTTGATCGTTATATTTGAAATCAGATTTCGCATTGTGAAATTTAACGATAAAAAAGCGATCAAAACTCACCAGGGAAACTCGTATGAAAGTAACTTTTTCGCAGTTAAAAGAGGCCTTCAATCAGGTACTGCTTAAACGCGGCGTGGCGGCGGAAACCGCCGATGCCTGCGCGGACATGTTCGCCCGCACCACGGAATCCGGCGTCTATTCACACGGCGTGAACCGCTTTCCCCGCTTTATCCAGCAACTGGACAATGGCGATATCATCCCTGAAGCCAAACCGCAGCGTATTACCAGCCTCGGCGCGATTGAGCAGTGGGACGCCCAGCGGTCCATCGGCAACCTGACGGCAAAAAAGATGATGGACCGGGCGATGGAACTGGCATCCGATCACGGCATTGGGCTGGTGGCGCTGCGGAACGCCAACCACTGGATGCGCGGGGGGAGCTACGGCTGGCAGGCGGCGGAAAAAGGCTACATCGGCATCTGCTGGACCAACTCCATCGCCGTGATGCCGCCGTGGGGCGCCAAAGAATGCCGTATCGGTACCAACCCGCTGATCGTCGCCATTCCTTCCACACCAATCACCATGGTGGATATGTCGATGTCGATGTTCTCCTACGGCATGCTGGAGGTGAACCGCCTGGCGGGCCGTGAACTGCCGGTAGACGGCGGATTCGACGATGAGGGCAACCTGACCAAAGAACCGGGCGTCATCGAGAAAAATCGCCGCATTTTACCGATGGGCTACTGGAAAGGCTCCGGCCTGTCGATCGTGCTGGATATGATCGCCACCCTGCTTTCCAATGGATCTTCTGTTGCCGAAGTGACCCAGGAAAACAGCGATGAATATGGCGTTTCGCAGATTTTCATCGCCATTGAGGTCGATAAGCTTATCGACGGCGCAACCCGCGATGCCAAGCTGCAACGGATTATGGATTTCATCACCACCGCCGAACGGGCCGATGAAAACGTGGCTGTCCGTCTACCTGGCCATGAGTTTACCCGCCTGCTGGAAGAGAATCGTCGCGACGGTATCACCGTCGATGACAGCGTCTGGGCGAAAATTCAGGCGCTGTAAGGAGTTAAGCCATGATCTTTGGACATATCACGCAGCCTAATCCGTGTCGGTTGCCTGCGGCAATTGAGCGAGCCCTGGATTTCCTGCGCAGCACCGATTTCAGAAAACTGGCTCCCGGCGTAGTGGAGATCGACGGCA
Source organism: Klebsiella sp. w6 (assembly GCF_033100215.1). Lineage (NCBI taxonomy): Bacteria > Pseudomonadati > Pseudomonadota > Gammaproteobacteria > Enterobacterales > Enterobacteriaceae > Klebsiella > Klebsiella sp. w6. Next base: position 179,149 of record NZ_CP136907.1, on the reverse strand, counting down.
AAAATATCTTCGCGCAGATTATCGACTTAACCACTCGTGAAGTTGCCGAAAATCGCCCGGAAGTGCATCGCCGCTATCTGGATATCCAATTTCTGGCCTGGGGCGAAGAGAAAATAGGTTTCGCTATTGATAACGGTAATAACGCCATTAGTGAATCGCTATTAGCACAGCGCGATATTATTTTCTTTCACGGTTGCGAACATGAATCGTTCCTTGAAATGATCCCGGGAAGCTACGTCATATTTTTCCCACAGGATGTTCATCGCCCCGGATGCCATAAGTCGGTCGCCACGCCGATCAGAAAAATCGTGGTTAAAGTGGCCATCGACGCTTTATAAAAGCATTATATTCAGGAGCACATTATGAAAAATAATACCGGTTATATTATCGGTGCGTATCCCTGTGCACCCTCTTTTCACCAGAAAAGTGAAGACGAAGAAAAAGCATTCTGGCGGCAACTGGCCGACACCCCGGATATTCGGGGGCTGGAGCAGCCCTGTCTTGAACATCTCCACCCACTGGGCGACGAGTGGTTATTGCGCCATACGCCTGCCGACTGGCAAATCGTCGTCACGGCGATTATGGAAACCATGCGCCGCCGCGGAAGTAACGACGGCTTTGGGCTGGCGTCCAGCGACGAAGAACAGCGTAAAGCCTGCGTGGCGTACTATCGCCACCTTTACCAGAAAATCAACACGATCAATGCGGCAAACGCCGGGAAAATCGTGGCGCTTGAACTCCATGCCGCCCCTTGCGCCAGCAACCCTAACGTCACCCAGGCTACCGACGCCTTTGCTCGTTCGCTGAAGGAAGTCGCCAGCTGGGACTGGTCGTGCGACCTGGTGCTGGAACATTGCGATGCGATGACCGGTCCCGCGCCGCGCAAGGGATTTCTGCCTTTAGATAATGTGCTGGAAACCCTTGCCGGTTATGAGATCAGCGTTGGCATTAACTGGGCACGCTCTGCCATTGAAGGCCAGGACACCACCCTGCCGCTGGCCCATACCCGGCAGGCCAGCCAGGCCGGTAAGCTTGGCGCACTGATGTTCTCCGGTACCACGCAACATGGCGAATACGGTGAATGGCAGGATTTACACGCACCGTTCTCCCCCTTCTGTGCAGAAAGTTTAATGACCCACACACATGTGCGTGAATTATTAGCCTGTACTGACAGCAAGCCTTTGCAATTTCTCGGTATTAAATTACTGGAAATTAATCCTGATGCGGACGTCAATCATCGCATAGCGATATTACGCGACGGCATTACTGCCTTAAATAAAGCACAACAATAATAAAAAACAGAACACTTACTCTACGAGGCTACAACTATGAATATGACCTCTCGACCAGGACTAAAAGATATCCCTCGTCAGCGTTGGCTGCGAATTATTCCACCAATTCTGATCGCCTGTATTATCTCTTATATGGACCGCGTCAATATCGCCTTTGCGATGCCGGGCGGCATGGATGCAGAACTGGGTATTTCCGCCACCATGGCGGGACTGGCAGGTGGTATTTTCTTTATTGGTTATCTGTTCTTACAGGTTCCCGGCGGCAAAATTGCCGTTCACGGAAGCGGCAAGAAGTTTATTGGCTGGTCGCTGGTCGCCTGGGCGGTAATCTCCGTCCTGACGGGATTAATCACCAACCAGTATCAGTTGCTGGTGCTGCGCTTCCTGCTGGGGGTAGCAGAAGGCGGTATGCTCCCGGTGGTGCTGACCATGATCAGCAACTGGTTCCCGGACGCCGAACGCGGGCGCGCTAACGCCATTGTCATTATGTTTGTCCCCATCGCCGGGATTATCACCGCCCCGCTTTCGGGATGGATCATCACCGTACTCGACTGGCGCTGGCTGTTCATTATCGAAGGTTTGCTCTCAGTGGCCGTTCTGTTGCTCTGGGCCTATACCGTCTATGACCGCCCACAGGAAGCGCGCTGGATCTCTGATGCCGAGAAGCACTATCTGGTGGAAACGCTGGCCGCAGAACAAAAGGCGATTGCCGGAACCGAGGTGAAAAACGCTTCGCTCAGCGCAGTGCTTTCCGATAAAACCATGTGGCAGCTTATCGCGCTGAACTTCTTCTATCAGACCGGGATTTACGGCTACACCTTGTGGCTGCCCACCATCCTCAAAGAGCTGACCCACAGCAGCATGGGTCAGGTCGGGGTGCTCGCCATTCTGCCCTACGTCGGCGCCATTGCCGGCATGTTCCTGTTCTCCTCCCTCTCGGATCGCACCGGCAAACGCAAGCTGTTTGTCTGCCTGCCGCTGATTGGCTTTGCCCTGTGCATGTTCCTGTCGGTGGCGCTGAAGAATCAGATCTGGCTGTCCTACGCCGCGCTGGTCGGCTGCGGGTTCTTCCTGCAATCGGCGGCTGGCGTGTTCTGGACCATTCCGGCACGGCTGTTCAGCGCTGAAATGGCCGGCGGCGCGCGCGGGGTTATCAACGCCCTCGGCAACCTCGGAGGCTTCTGCGGTCCCTACGCGGTGGGCGTACTGATCACTCTCTACAGCAAAGACGCGGGGGTGTATTGCCTGGCTATCTCCCTGGCTCTGGCCGCGCTGATGGCTGTGCTGCTGCCGGCGAAATGCGATGCCGGCGCCACGCCCATCAATACAGTGAACTCGCGGAAGCACGCCGCCTAAAAAATCGCCAGGCCTGTGGGTCATCTTCCCGCAGGCCGGCTAAGCGCAGCGCCATCCGGCAACATTGAGAGATAAAAAATGAGTGAGAAAGCACGCTTCTGGCTGGGCATTGACTGCGGTGGTACCTATCTGAAAGCCGGATTATATGACGCGCAAGGCCGTGAACATGGCATTAACCGACAATCACTGCAGACGCTGTCGCCTTTGCCAGGTTATGCCGAACGCGACATGGACCAGCTCTGGCAGCAGTGCGCCGCCACCATCGCCGGGCTGTTACGACGTACCGGTATCTGCGGTGAACAAATTAAAGGCGTGGGCATCTCCGCGCAGGGCAAGGGGCTGTTCCTGCTTGATAAACAGGATCGCCCGCTGGGCCATGCCATGCTCTCTTCCGACCGCCGGGCGCTGGCGATCGTCCAGCGCTGGCAACAGGATGGGATCCCGGAAAAGCTCTATCCCGTCACCCGCCAGACCCTATGGACCGGACATCCGGCCTCGCTGCTGCGCTGGGTGAAAGAACATGAACCGCAGCGCTACGCGCAAATTGGCTGCGTGATGATGGGCCATGACTATCTGCGCTGGCGCCTGACCGGCGTGAAAGGGTGCGAAGAGAGCAACATCTCTGAATCCAATCTCTACAACATGACCAGCGGCCAGTACGACCCGCATCTGACCCAATGGTTGGGTATCGGCGAAATTGACGGTGCGCTGCCACCTCTCGTCGGTTCAGCAGAAAAAGGCGGGGAGATCACCGCTCAGGCAGCCGCCATCACCGGTCTGGCGGCGGGAACCCCCGTCGTCGGCGGTCTGTTTGATGTGGTCTCCACCGCACTCTGCGCCGGTATCAAAGATGAATACACGCTCAACGCGGTGATGGGCACCTGGGCCGTCACCAGCGGGATCACCCGTGGCCTGCGGGACCATGAAGCGCACCCTTACGTCTACGGCCGCTACGTCAACGACGGGCAGTACATTGTTCACGAAGCCAGCCCCACCTCGTCGGGCAACCTCGAATGGTTCACCGCCCAGTGGGGCGAACTCTCTTTTGACGATATCAATCAGGCCGTCGCCGGCCTGCCAAAGGCCGGTAGCGACCTCTTTTTTCTGCCGTTTCTCTACGGCAGCAACGCCGGGCTGGAGATGACCTGCGGCTTCTATGGCATGCAGGCGCTCCACACCCGCGCGCATTTGCTGCAGGCGGTCTATGAGGGCGTGGTGTTCAGCCACATGACCCACCTCAACCGCATGCGCGAACGCTTTACCCACGTGCAGGCCCTGCGCGTCACCGGCGGCCCGGCGCACTCCGACGTCTGGATGCAGATGCTGGCGGACGTCAGCGGCCTGCGCGTCGAGCTGCCGCAGGTAGAGGAGACCGGCTGCTTTGGCGCCGCGCTCGCCGCCCGGGTCGGCACTGGCGTTTATCGCGATTTCAACGATGCCTGCCGCCACCTTCAGCACCCGGTGCGCACGCTGCTGCCTGACATGTCCGCCCACGCGCGCTACCAGCAAAAATATTGCCATTACCAACATTTGATTGAAGCACTACAGGGCTACCACGCCCGTATTAAGGAGCATGCATTATGAGCCGACCATTACTGCAACTGGCGCTCGACCATACCAGCCTTGAAGCGGCCAGCCGCGATGTCGCCCTGTTACAGGACCACGTCGATATCGTTGAAGCCGGCACCATCCTCTGCTTAACAGAAGGCCTTAGCGCGGTGAAAGCCCTGCGCGCCCAGTGTCCGGATAAAATCATCGTCGCCGACTGGAAGGTTGCCGATGCGGGAGAAACGCTGGCTCAGCAGGCCTTTGCCGCTGGCGCCAACTGGATGACCATCATCTGCGCCGCGCCCCTCGCCACGGTGGAAAAGGGCCACGCCGTCGCGCAAAGCTGCGGCGGTGAAATACAGATGGAGTTGTTTGGCAACTGGACGCTGGATGACGCTCGCGCCTGGTACCGCACCGGCGTCCGCCAGGCGATTTACCATCGCGGCCGCGACGCCCAGGCCAGCGGCCAACAGTGGAGTGACGTCGATCTGGCGCGGATGAAAGCACTCTCAGATATCGGCCTTCAGCTGTCGATCACCGGTGGCATCACCCCAGCCGATCTGCCCTTGTTCAAAGATATTCAGGTAAAAGCGTTTATTGCTGGTCGCGCGCTAGCCGGAGCACCGCAACCGGCGCAGGTCGCCGCGGCGTTCCATGCGCAGATCGACGCTATCTGGGGAGATAAGCATGCGTAACCATCCGTTAGGGATCTATGAGAAAGCACTGGCGAAAGATCTCAGCTGGCCGGAACGGCTGGTGCTGGCGAAAAGCTGCGGTTTCGATTTCGTCGAGATGTCGGTGGATGAGACCGACGAGCGGCTGTCGCGTCTCGACTGGAGCGCAACACAGCGCGCCTCGCTGGTCACCGCTATGCTGGAAACCGGCGTGGCGGTCCCGTCGATGTGCCTCTCCGCGCATCGCCGTTTCCCTTTTGGCAGCCGCGATGCGGCCGTGCGCCAACGGGCACGAGAGATCATGAGTAAAGCCATCCGTCTGGCGCGCGATCTCGGCATCCGCACCATTCAGCTGGCAGGGTATGACGTCTATTACGAAGCGCATGATGAAGGTACCCAACAGCGCTTTGCCGAAGGGCTGGCGTGGGCAGTGGAACAGGCCGCAGCGGCGCAGGTGATGCTGGCGGTGGAGATCATGGATACCGCTTTTATGAACTCCATCAGCAAATGGAAAAAGTGGGATGAGATGCTCGCCTCGCCGTGGTTCTCGGTCTACCCCGACGTGGGCAATCTTAGCGCCTGGGGAAACGACGTCACCGCCGAGCTGAAGCTGGGTATCGATCGCATCGCCGCCATTCATTTAAAAGATACCCAGCCGGTGACCGCGCAGAGCCCAGGTCAGTTCCGCGACGTACCGTTTGGCGAAGGCTGTGTGGATTTCATTGGCATCTTCAAAACGCTGCATGAGCTGAACTATCGCGGCGCATTTCTGATTGAGATGTGGACGGAAAAAGCCAAAGAGCCGGTACTGGAAATTATCCAGGCCCGACGCTGGATAGAAGCGCGGATGCAGGAAGGAGGATTCGCATGTTAGAACAGTTAAAAGCCGACGTGCTGGCGGCCAACCTGGCGCTCCCGGCGCACCAGCTGGTGACGTTTACCTGGGGCAACGTCAGCGCGGTCGATGAAACCCGCACGCTGATGGTGATCAAACCTTCCGGCGTGGAATACGACGTGATGACCGCCGAGGATATGGTGGTGGTCGAGATCGCCAGCGGCAAGATAGTGGCTGGCGGTAAAAAGCCGTCATCGGACACGCCGACCCATCTGGCACTCTATCGCCGTTATCCGCAGATCGGCGGGATCGTGCATACCCACTCCCGCCACGCGACGATCTGGTCGCAGGCGGGTCTCGATCTGCCCGCATGGGGCACCACCCACGCCGACTACTTCTATGGCGCGATCCCCTGTACCCGCCTGATGACCGAAGAGGAAATTAACGGGGAATATGAGTATCAGACTGGCGAAGTGATTATTCAGACCTTTGAAGAACGGCGCCTCGATCCGGCGCAAATCCCGGCGGTACTTGTCCATTCACACGGTCCGTTCGCCTGGGGAAAAGACGCCGCCGACGCCGTACATAACGCCGTGGTGCTGGAGGAGTGCGCGTATATGGGGCTGTTCTCACGCCAGCTCTCGCCTCAGCTGCCGGAGATGCAGTCGGTATTGCTGGATAAACACTATTTGCGCAAGCACGGCGCTAACGCCTATTACGGACAAGGCTGACATTCTGTTCCCCGGCAGGCCGCCATGCGCTGCCCGCCGGGGAACAGGCGATCATGATTACCGGAACAGCGCTTTATCGCGCAGGATATGATCGTTACCGCGACGGCGGGTGAAGCCAATCCGGTCAAAATACTCCAGGATCTGGATCGCCAGCTTCCGCCCTACGTTTAAGGTATCGCGGAAATCCGCTGCGCAGGTTGATCCGCGCAGTTGATCCAGCTCGCGTACCCGCTGGGCGAACTGCACAATGCGATCGTTGCGGTAGTAACGATCCTTAACGATCGCGGTTATCATCCCCTGCTGCGTGGCCTGACGCAGCACCGCGCGCATCAGCGACTCTTCAACATGGACTTCGCGCGCGAGATCGCGCACCCACCACGGATCGTCGCCGAACAGGGTTTCCACCTTCTGCCAGACCGCCTGCTGCTCGTCGGTAAACCCGGCTTTATGCTCCGGCAAATGCAGCCAGCCGTGATGGCTGTGGACTAAGCCACTCTCACGCATCTGCTCAATCAGCAGCAGCACCAGCGCTTCATCTTCCATCGGCAGCGCGATGCGGCGCAGGCGCTCCCGGCCAGGGCCCGGCTCGTCGCGATGCTGCTCATGGTAGCGCGCCAGGGCATCCAACAATTTTCGCTGCCAGCGGGCGGCAAGCGGCGCACTGAGCAGGCGCTGTCCGGCCTGCAGATAGTCCGGTCGCTGGATCAGGGCCGCCATTCCGGCTTCGCTGAGCTGCCGCGCCCAGGCGAAGCGCTCAAGCCGGACGGCATCCCGCTGCAGATGCAACTCCAGCGCCGGCGCATCGTCAGCGCCAACTGCCGCCAGGGCGTGCAGCCACTGCAGATACTCCGGTTTACGTTTGCCACGACGCGGGGGATCCAGCGTCACCACCCGTGCGCCGGCCAGCGTCATACGCGCAGAGATATCGCGGAGCACCAGCCGGTCGTTATCCGCCAGCCACAGCGGGGTATCCAGCACCAGCTCCGCCAGGTTGTCCTCGAGGAGCGACACCCGGCCGGTAATGTGGCTGGCAGCATGGTGAATATGCAGCGGTTGCCACTGGCTGAGCGGCGTATGGCACTGCAGCTCGACAATCACCCGTTCCGCAGGCTCCGGCGGCGGTGAGGACAACAGCCAGTCGCCGCGGTGCACTGCCTCTTTCTGTGCATCGCCGACAATATTCAGCGCAATGCGCTGCCCGGCGTGCGCCTGCTCAACCGCTTGATTCTGGGCATGCAGACCCCGCACGCGCATCGGCGTGTTCACGCCGGTGAGCCACAGAGTATCCCCGACCCGTACTTCACCGGAGAGCGCCGTCCCGGTGACCACCAGCCCTGCCCCTTTGACGGTAAAAGCGCGGTCCAGCGCCAGGCGAAACCGCTGCTGCTGCGGGCGGGGGCGCTCTGCAAGCTGCAGCAGATGGCTGCGCAGTTCGGCAATACCGATGTTTTCCGCCGCCGCGGTGGGAAAGAAAGCGACGGCGTCAAAGCCCAGCTCGCGCAGAGTCTGCTCGACCTCCGCCCGGACCTCCTCCACCCTGGCGGCCGCCACGCGGTCCGTTTTGGTGAGCGCCACGGTCAGCGTCGGCTTTCCGGTCAACTGCAGGATCGCCAGGTGTTCGCGGGTTTGCGCCATCACCCCGTCATCGCAGGCCACCACCAGCAGCGCATGGTCAATACCCCCCACCCCCGCCAGCATGTTGGACAAAAACTTTTCGTGTCCGGGAACGTCAATAAATCCCAGCACCCGCCCGTCCGGCTGCGGCCAGTAGGCATAGCCGAGATCGATCGTCATTCCCCGCGCTTTCTCTTCCGGCAGACGATCGGCATTTACGCCGGTTATCGCCTGCAGCAGCGTCGTTTTGCCGTGGTCAACATGTCCAGCGGTGGCAATAATCATCGTAACAACATCTCCATAAACCGGGTTTCATCTTCCAGACAGCGCAGGTCCAGCCAGAGCCGACCATCATCAATGCGGCCAATCACCGGACACGGCAGCGCGCGCCAGCGGGCAGCCAGCGCCTCCAGCCGGCTGCCGCGGCCGTCATGCGGGGTAAAGGTCAACGCCGCGCTGGGCAGGCGGTCAACGGGTAACGAACCGCTGCCAATCTGCGACTGGCAGGCTGCCACGCTGACGGCAAAGTCAGCATAGTGTGCCGCCAGGTCAGGCAGCAGGCGTTCAGCCAGCCGGCGGATCTCTTCCGCCGGACGGGTGAGCAAGCGCAGCGTCGGTAATCTCTCCGTCAGCACCTCCGGGTGCTGATAGAGGCGCAGCGTGGCTTCCAGCGCCGCGAGGGTCATTTTATCCGCGCGCAGGGCCCGCTTCAGCGGATGGCTTTGCAGCCGGGCAATCAGCGCGCGTTTGCCGACGATAATTCCGGCCTGCGGGCCGCCGAGCAGCTTGTCGCCAGAGAAACTGACCAGGCTCACCCCGGCGGCGATCATCTCCTGCGGCATCGGCTCCTTCGGCAGGCCATACTGGCTGAGATCCACCAGCGACCCGCTGCCCAGGTCGGCCACCACCGGGATGTCCAGTTCGCGGCCAATGGCCGCCAGCTCCGCTTCGTCGACGGCTTTAGTAAAGCCTTCAATGCTGTAGTTGCTGGTGTGAACCTTCATCAGCAGCGCGGTATTGTCATTCACCGCCTGACGATAGTCTTTGGCATGGGTGCGGTTGGTGGTACCCACTTCGTGCAGCTGACAACCCGCCTGACGCATCACATCAGGAATGCGAAATGCGCCGCCGATCTCCACCAGTTCGCCGCGGGAAACCACCACTTCGCGGCCGCTGGCGGTGGCCGCCAGCATCAGCAGAACGGCCGCCGCGTTGTTGTTCACGATACAGGCATCTTCCGCGCCGGTGATCTGGCACAGCAGATCGGCAATGGCGCGATCGCGATGGCCGCGCCCGGCGTCGTCGAGATCATATTCGAGCGTCACCGGCGCGCGCATCGCGCTGGCAACCGCCTCCACAGCCGACTCCGCCTGGATGGCGCGCCCCAGATTGGTATGCAATACCGTACCGGTGAGATTAAACACCGGACGCAGGGCGCTCCGCTGGCCGGCGGTGAGCCGCTGCTCACAGGCGTGCAGCCAGTCATGGCTCCAGTCAGGGAGCGTCTGCCGTTGGCTAATCTGTTCCCGCGCCTCATCCAGCATCTGGCGCAGCTGCGCCACCACCTGCGAATGGCCGTGCTGCGCCAGCAGGGGAGAAAAAGCGGGGTCGCGTAGTAAGCGGTCAATGGCCGGAAGCCGGGTATAAAGCGCACGAATATCGGTAGTCATGAATGGGCCTGGCGGTAAGTTATTTTCCCCCCTCCCGACGGGAGAGGGAGTCAACAATCAGCGGCGATTGTAACGCCTCCTTGCGCAAACTGTTACCTGCCTGGGTCAAGTCCGCGGCGGTTCGGTACGCGCAAAGCTGGCGCGCTGGAACAACGCATCCACCAGCTTCACCAGTTGCGGCCGGGTGGCGCACCAGCCGGGCGCGACCCGGCGAAAGTTCAGATAAGCAATGGCGCAGGCCGTTGAAATGGTCGCCAGATTAACCTCGTCGCCGCGCAGCGTTCCGTCTGCCGCGCAGGCTTCCAGCCGGTCGAGGCCGCGAGCCACTTTCTCCCGCTGGCGGAGCAGCTCTTGCTCTGACTGTTGCGCGCCCGGGCGAGCCTTTTCACGCACCAGCGCCTGGGCGGCCTCCATCACCCCATCCGCAAGCGCCTCTAGCTGACGCATCCTGAGAGCGGCTCTGGGGTCGGCGGGGATCATCGGCGGCGCCACGCCCAGCAGCTCCAGATACTGGGCGATGACCGGGGAGTCAAACCAGCACTCACCGTCGTCCGTCACCAGCGCCGGTACCTTGCCCAGCGGGTTATAGCGCGCCACACCGTTGCTTTCGCTGTAGGGGGATTCGTTGACAAACTCAAAAGGGATGCGCTTTTCCAGCAGGATCACGGAGATTTTGCGCACAAAGGGACTGGTGTAGCTGCCGATCAGTTTCATAACCTGCTCCTTATCGCCAACAAATTATCGCCAACAAAGATATGAGTATGGCTCAGGGCAGGACAAAAGGCAGGTGAGCGTCCCGCTCAACCTGCCGCCGATCGCATTAATGATCGAGATAGAGGTAGTGCATCCAGCTGGTCATCCGCAGCAGCACTTTACGCATCACCGAGACGTGGGCGAAATGGTCGGAGTAGACCGCCACCTGCGCGTAGATACCATCAGGCAGCGCATCAATTTCGGCATTGGGGTCGAGCTCGATGGTCGCCAGCACGCCATCGCTGCCCGGCGTCACGGTCAGCGACTGTAACGCCCCTTGCGCCTGATAACTTCCTCCCGGCACCACCGGTAAAATACTCACCAGTTTGCCGTGGAACACCTGCCCGGGCAGGGCGTTAAACACCGCTTCCGCGTCGTCGCCTTTCTCCAGCCTTAACAGGGAATTTTGCCGAAACTGGGCGACGATCAGCCGTTTTTGCTCGGGGATAAACACCATCACCGGACGCAGCGGCAGCGAGGCGGCATAGGTCCCCGGACGGATCAGCACCTGGGTGATATACCCATCGCTTGGCGCCCGCACGGTGGTCTGATCGAGATTATATTTCGCCTCCGCCAGCTGGGCGCGCAGGCTGGCCACTTGCGACTGCTCGCCGTTGATCATGCTGTCCAGCTGGCTCTGGATCTGCGCCTGCTCCGCCACCGACGCCTTGACCAGCGCGTCCTGGGCAAGGTAATTCTGCCTGGCGTTATCGATGTCGCTTTCCGAGAACGGGTTCACCCGCGCCTGGCTCCCTTTCAGGTAGCGCTGATAGTCCTTGTATAAGCGATCGCGTTCCGCCGACACGCGGGTGGTGTTGGCCTGGGCTTCAGAGAGCTGCGCTTTGAGGGTGTTAATACTGTGCAGCGCCGTCACCAGGTCGGCCTGCAGACGGTCGACCCGCGCCTGATAGCGTGCCGGGTCAATGGTAAAAAGCACCTCACCCTTTTTGACGCGCTGATTCGCTTTGTCGGTGACGCTGTTAACCACTCCGGTAACCTGCGGCGTAATAGGAATAGATATCACCGCCTTTTGCGCCAGAAAGGTGTAAGGGTGGTTATAGTTCATTAATAAAATAAGCGCGCTAACAATAAATACGCCCCCCAGCGCCGCGGTAGGTACCGTCCATTTATTTACCGGTATTTTGAAGATTTTAAATATCGACCAGGCGATGGCCACGTAGGTCAAAATTATCAACAGATCCATAGATTATTTCTCCGCCGCAGAGGTGGACTGCGGCCGCTGAATGGCCGCCACCTGGTGTTCAAGGTCGCTCAGTCGTTGGCGAAGCTGTTGTATATCGGTCTCTTTTTCAGGTTCGTCAGGGGCCGTATTCGCCTTATGCTGCATGCCCCAGCCGCGCTCAGGCTGGTACAACGTGGCCCAAATCCATAAAAACGGCCAGATGACGTGGAGAGTAAAAAGACTGACCCATCCGGCGACATGAATAGCATCGGAATGAGGGTGGTTGCGTTTTTTGGCGATCAAATAAGGAATATCGTGAATAATGATAATCCCATAAAAAATGACCAGAAAAACGAAGATCAGAACGCCCAGCGCAAAATAATTGAGAAACATAATTCCCTCGGCTTTACGCTAATAATTTATATGAGTTTTATTCACGACCCACTGACATTCGGTCCGCTATTTTGAGCATAATTCACGCCTTTCATTTTTGCCATCCGGCGTAAAAAAGTTATTCGGCAGTTAAGGTTGCTTAGTTACAGAGCCATCTCGCCCTGGCCGCAAAACCGGGCCGAGATCACAGCGGCAAAAATCCACCGTGAAATTCTTTGTGATCAAAATCACAAACAAACAACAAAACCACGAAACAAAATTGTGACAAATATCACACAAAAAGGCAGATCAGCGGCTAAAAAGGCGCTGTGTTGTTTTTTTACACAGGAATTATGTGATCAACATCACTACAAAAAGCGCTTTGCCCCCTATATTCATGTGATCCGTATCACACAAAAGGGCGCTGACTGGACAGCTAAACGATTCAGTGCCAGATTTCGCACTATCAATCAGGGCCCGGCTACCTCTGCCGCCACATTAACAACAAACCTCGGGCTTTAAGCCTGCGCGATACGCAAAACAGAAGAAGGGGTGTTTTATGTCATCCGATATCAAGATCAAGGTGCAAAGCTTTGGTCGTTTCCTCAGCAATATGGTGATGCCGAATATCGGCGCGTTTATCGCGTGGGGTATCATCACCGCGCTTTTCATTCCGACAGGGTGGTTGCCAAACGAAACGCTGGCGAAGCTGGTCGGTCCGATGATCACCTACCTGCTGCCGCTGCTGATCGGTTACACCGGCGGTAAATTAGTCGGCGGCGAACGTGGTGGCGTGGTCGGGGCGATCACCACCATGGGCGTTATCGTCGGCGCGGATATGCCGATGTTCCTCGGCTCAATGATTGCCGGCCCGCTGGGCGGCTACTGCATCAAGAAGTTCGATAACTGGGTAGACGGTAAGATCAAATCCGGTTTTGAAATGCTGGTGAATAACTTCTCCGCTGGCATCATCGGGATGATCCTCGCCATTCTGGCCTTCCTCGGCATCGGCCCGGCGGTTGAAGTTCTGTCGAAAATTCTGGCAGCTGGCGTTAACTTTATGGTGGCGCACGACATGCTGCCGCTGGCGTCTATCTTCGTGGAACCGGCAAAAATCCTGTTCCTCAATAACGCCATTAACCACGGTATCTTCTCGCCGCTGGGTATTCAGCAGTCCCACGAGCTGGGTAAATCTATCTTCTTCCTGATTGAAGCTAACCCGGGTCCGGGGATGGGCGTTCTGCTGGCGTACATGTTCTTTGGTCGCGGCAGCGCAAAACAGTCAGCAGGCGGGGCGGCTATCATCCACTTCCTGGGGGGTATCCATGAAATCTACTTCCCGTACGTGCTGATGAACCCACGTCTGATCCTGGCCGTTATCCTCGGCGGGATGACCGGTGTCTTCACCCTGACCATCCTCAATGGCGGTCTGGTCTCTCCGGCTTCCCCTGGCTCTATCCTGGCGGTGCTGGCGATGACGCCGAAAGGCGCCTACTTCGCTAACATCGCCGCGATTATCGCAGCGATGGCGGTCTCCTTCGTGGTCTCTGCGGTTCTGCTGAAGACCAGCAAGGTAAAAGAAGAAGACGATATCGAAGCCGCAACGCGTCGTATGCATGACATGAAAGCGGAATCCAAAGGCGCCAGCCCGCTGGCGGCCGGTAATGTCACCAACGACCTGAGCCATGTGCGTAAAATCATCGTCGCCTGCGACGCCGGGATGGGTTCCAGCGCCATGGGTGCCGGGGTGCTGCGCAAGAAAGTGCAGGATGCCGGACTGAGTAACATCTCGGTTACCAACAGCGCGATCAATAACCTGCCGCCGGATGTTGACCTGGTCATCACTCACCGTGACCTGACCGAGCGGGCGATGCGCCAGGTACCACAGGCGCAGCATATTTCGCTGACCAACTTCCTCGACAGCGGTCTGTACACCAGCCTGACTGAGCGTCTGGTCGCGGCCCAGCGCCACATCGAGAATGAAGTGAAAGTTACCGATAGCCTGAAAGACAGCTTTGATGATGGTGACAAAAACCTGTTCCAGTTGGGTGCGGATAACATCTTCCTCGGGCGCAAAGCAGCCACCAAAGAAGAAGCCATTCGCTTCGCCGGCGAGCAGCTGGTGAAAGGCGGCTACGTCGAGCCGGAATATGTGCAGGCGATGCTGGACCGCGAAAAACTGACCTCGACCTATCTCGGCGAGTCCATCGCGGTCCCGCACGGCACCATCGAAGCGAAAGACCGTGTGCTAAAAACCGGCGTCGTCTTCTGCCAGTACCCGGAAGGCGTGCGCTTCGGGGAAGATGAAGACGATGTCGCCCGCCTGGTGATCGGTATCGCGGCCCGCAACAACGAGCATATTCAGGTTATCACCAGCCTGACTAACGCCCTGGATGACGAAACCGTGATTGAGCGCCTGGCGAAAACCACCAGCGTCGACGAAGTTCTGGCACTGTTGAATAAATAACCAAAGCAGTCCATTCCCTCTCCCTTTGGGAGAGGGTTTGGGTGAGGGGCAAAGCCTCACCCCAGCCCTCTCAGGTAAAAACATTAATTGAAGGTTAATACTATGAAAGCATTACATTTTGGCGCAGGTAATATCGGACGTGGCTTTATCGGTAAATTGCTGGCCGACGCGGGCATTGAACTGACGTTCGCCGATGTCAATCAGACCGTACTTGATGCCCTGAATGCCCGTCATAGCTATCAGGTTCACGTCGTCGGTGAGAATGAGCAAGTGGATACTGTCTCCGGCGTCAATGCCGTCAGCAGCATCGGCGATGAGGTTGTGGACCTGATCGCTGAGGTGGATCTGGTCACCACCGCCGTCGGTCCCGTCGTACTTGAGCGCATCGCCCCGGCCATCGCCAAAGGGCTGGCGAAGCGCAAAGCGCAGGGCAGCGAACGTCCGCTGAACATTATCGCCTGCGAAAATATGGTGCGCGGCACCACGCAGTTAAAAGGCCACGTGTTTAACGCGCTGGCGGAAGAAGATAAAGCGTGGGTTGAAGCCCATATCGGCTTTGTCGACTCAGCCGTTGACCGTATTGTGCCGCCATCGGCTTCCGCCACCCATGACCCGCTGGAAGTCACCGTGGAAACCTTCAGCGAGTGGATTGTCGATAAGACGCAGTTCAAGGGCGCGCTGCCGACTATCCCGGGAATGGAATTAACTGATAACCTGATGGCATTTGTCGAACGCAAGCTCTTCACCTTGAACACCGGGCATGCTATAACCGCCTACCTCGGAAAACTGGCGGGCCACCAGACGATTCGCGACGCGATCCTCGACGAGAAAATTCGTGCCGTCGTGCAGGGCGCGATGGAAGAGAGCGGTGCGGTGCTGATCAAACGTTACGCCTTTGACCCGCAGAAACACGCGGCTTATATCCAGAAAATTCTTGGACGTTTCGAGAACCCGTACCTGAAAGACGATGTTGAGCGCGTTGGCCGTCAGCCGCTGCGCAAACTGAGCGCTGGCGACCGTTTAATTAAGCCGCTGCTGGGTACCCTGGAATACGGTCTGCCGCACCGCAACCTGGTGAAAGGGATTGCAGCGGCGATGCATTTCCGTAGCGAAGACGATCCGCAGGCGCAGGAGTTGGCAGCCCTGATCGCCGACAAGGGGCCGCAGGCCGCGCTGGCGCAGATTTCCGGCCTGGATGCCGCAAGTGATGTCGTCGCGGAGGCCGTTAACGACTACAACGCGGAAAAATGATGCACAACCTGGCGCGACCAACGTCGCGCCCATTACGACTCCTGTCAGATATGCAGGCAATGATGGAAGAAACACAAGCATTTGAAAACCGTGTGCTTGAGCGTCTGAATGCTGGCAAAACCGTACGAAGCTTCCTGATCGCCACCGTCGAACTGTTAACGGAAGCGGTCAATATTCTGGTGCTTCAGGTGTTCCGTAAAGACGACTACGCGGTGAAATACGCCGTCGAGCCCTTGCTGGAGGGCAGCGGGCCGCTCGGCGATCTCTCTGTACGCCTGAAGCTGATTTATGGCCTTGGGGTGATAAGTCGTGCCGAATATGAAGACGCCGAACTGCTGATGGCCCTGCGCGAAGAGCTTAACCACGACGGCAATGAGTACAGCTTTACCGACGACGAAATTATCGGTCCGTTCGGCGAGCTGCACTGCGTCGCCGCCCTGCCGCCAACGCCGCAGTTTGATGACAGCGATGCCGAACTGCTGGCAATGCAGAAGCTGCGTTACCAGCAGATGGTGCGCTCAACAATGGTGTTGTCCCTGACTGAGCTGATTTCGCGAATCAGCTTAAAAAAAGCCTTCCAGAAATCAACGCTCTGACTCCGGCTCCGTCTGGTCGCAGGTCGGCCGGTAAAGCTGACGATAATATTCCAGACGCTGCAGAAACAACGCTTCCTTATCCTGGGGAATATCTCGCGGTATATGCTGCAGACGCGGAGATTTTTTCAAATACTCCATAAACGCCTGACTGGAAGCCATAAAATCAACCGCTTTATCGATTAAACGTGGTACGCCGTCGCCGATCTTTGCCATCACGTCCTCCTTTTGGGAATAATCTGATTAATCATTAGCCAAATCACCGGCGCGGGTTAAGGAAAACGTGCTTATCTGCCGACGGGCTTCACAGAAATGAAATTAGAACGAGTATTAGGCGGAATATTAATAAAATTCAAATCATTAGCGAGCGCTGGTATAGCATTCTGCAGGCGATAAACGGCGAATTTTTGATAAATAGCTATCAACAATGACGGTCACAGCACATACTATAGGCGAATGAAGCCCCTTTATTAACAGATTAAGTCACCATGAAAGAAGTCGAAAAGAATGAAATCAAGCGCCTGAGCGACCGTCTCGACGCCATCCGCCATCAGCAGGCCGAGCTGTCGCTGGTGGAAGCCGCCGACAAATACGCCGAGCTGGAAAAAGAAAAAGCCACCCTGGAAGCGGAGATTGAACGTCTGCGTTCCGTCCAGAGCCAGAAGCTGAGCAAAGAGGCGCAGAAACTAATGAGCCTGCCGTTCCGCCGCGCGATCACCAAAAAAGAGCAGGCCGATATGGGCAAGCTGAAGAAAAGCGTTCGCGGTCTGGTGGTCGTCCATCCGATGACCGCCCTGGGCCGGGAAATGGGTCTGAAAGAGATGACCGGTTTCGCCCGCAGCGAATTCTGATCCCCTGCCCTCTCCGCCCGGAGAGGGTCATTCTGTCTTCACTTCCCACATTTTTCCCCTCAGCCAGGTCGATTGGTCCAACCAATAATTTCATCTACCCCCCAGCAGTTCACAAATCCATCAAAATACATCACAAACACGTTGCTTAAGAGCAACATCTGATTAACCATTCGTTGTCATCAACCCTGATACCCTTAATTGGCCGGGCCAATTTTACCTACGATGGGATCGGCAATGAGCGCAGACTCAGCCCTCCTCTCCTGGCGGCCCGATGGAGACCCTGCATGAATCTCTGGCAACAAAACTACGATCCCGCCGGTAATATCTGGTTATCCAGTCTTATCGCATCGCTACCGATTCTGTTTTTCTTTTTTGCGCTGATTAAGCTCAAACTGAAAGGCTACCTCGCAGCCACCTGGACCGTCGCTATTGCGCTGGCCGTCGCCTTGCTGTTCTATAAAATGCCGGTGGACCGCGCCTTAGCCTCGGTGGTCTACGGCTTCTTCTACGGCCTGTGGCCTATCGCGTGGATTATTATCGCCGCGGTCTTCGTCTATAAAATCTCGGTGAAGACCGGGCAGTTCGACATCATCCGCTCATCGATTCTGTCGATTACGCCGGACCAGCGCCTGCAGATGCTGATCGTCGGCTTCTCGTTCGGCGCCTTTCTCGAAGGGGCGGCGGGTTTCGGCGCGCCGGTGGCGATTACCGCCGCGCTGCTGGTCGGCCTTGGGTTTAACCCGCTGTATGCGGCTGGCCTGTGCCTGATCGTCAACACCGCGCCGGTGGCCTTCGGCGCGATGGGCATCCCGATCCTGGTCGCCGGCCAGGTGACCGGTATCGACAGCTTTGCTATCGGCCAGATGGTGGGCCGCCAGTTGCCGTTCCTGACCATTATCGTCCTGTTCTGGATCATGGCCATCATGGATGGCTGGCGCGGCATCAAAGAGACCTGGCCGGCGGTGATGGTGGCAGGCGGTTCGTTCGCTATTGCCCAGTACCTCAGCTCTAACTTCCTTGGCCCGGAGCTGCCGGACATCATCTCGTCGCTGGTCTCCCTGGTCTGTCTGACCCTGTTCCTCAAACGCTGGCAGCCGGTACGCATCTTCCGCTTCGGCGATATCGGCGCCTCGCAGGTGGATATGACGCTGGCCCGCACCCGCTACACGGCGGGACAAGTGATCCGCGCCTGGTCGCCGTTCCTGTTCCTGACCGCCACCGTGACCCTGTGGAGCGTACCGCCGTTTAAAGCGCTGTTCGCACCGGGCGGCGCAATGTATGACTTCGTCATCAATATTTCGGTGCCGTTCCTCGACAAAATGGTTGCCCGTATGCCGCCGGTGGTTAGCGCCGCGACGCCATACGCCGCGGTGTATAAATTCGACTGGCTGTCGGCAACCGGCACCGCCATTCTGTTCGCCGCCCTGCTGTCCATCGTCTGGCTGCGCATGAAGCCAAAAGACGCGCTGACCACCTTCGCCGGGACGCTGAAGGATCTGGCGCTGCCGATCTACTCTATCGGCATGGTGCTGGCGTTCGCCTTTATCTCCAACTACTCCGGGCTGTCGTCGACCCTGGCCCTGGCGCTGGCGCATACCGGCCACGCGTTTACCTTCTTCTCGCCGTTCCTTGGCTGGCTGGGGGTATTCCTGACCGGTTCGGACACCTCGTCTAACGCCCTGTTCGCCGCACTGCAGGCAACGGCCGCGCAGCAGATTGGCGTCTCCGATATTCTGCTGGTCGCGGCCAACACCACCGGCGGTGTCACCGGCAAGATGATTTCCCCTCAGTCGATCGCCATCGCCTGCGCCGCGGTAGGCCTGGTGGGTAAAGAGTCGGATCTGTTCCGCTTTACCGTCAAACACAGCCTGATCTTCACCTGCATGGTGGGCCTGATCACCACGCTGCAGGCCTACGTTTTAACCTGGATGATCCCGTGATAGTGATGCCTAAACGCCTGGCCGACGACGTGGCGCGTCGCGTCCGGGCGCTGATTGAAGAACAACAGCTGGAGGCGGGCATGCGACTGCCCGCTGAACGCCAGCTCGCCGCCCAGCTCGGCGTCTCGCGCAATTCCCTGCGCGAAGCGCTGGCGATGCTGGTCAATGAAGGCGTGCTGCTGAGCCGTCGCGGCGGCGGCACCTTCGTCCGCTGGCAGCATGAACCGTGGTCGGAGCAAAACATCGTCCAGCCGCTGAAGACGCTGCTGGCCGATGACCCGGACTACAGCTTCGACATCCTCGAAGCCCGCCACGCCATCGAGGCCAGCACCGCGTGGCACGCAGCGATGCGGGCCACCGACGCCGATAAAGAAAAAATTCGTCTGTGCTTTGAAGCGACCCAGAGTGAAGACCCGGATATCGCCTCGCAGGCGGATGTCCGCTTCCATCTGGCCATCGCCGAAGCCTCGCATAACGTGGTGCTCCTGCAAACCATGCGCGGTTTTTTCGACCTGCTGCACTCCTCCGTTAAGCAGAGCCGCCAGCGCATGTATCTGGTGCCGCCGGTGTTTGCCCGCCTGACTGAACAGCACCAGGCCGTTATGGAGGCTATTGTTGCCGGTGACGCCGAGGCGGCGCGCCAGGCGATGATGGGCCACTTAGGTTTTGTCCACGCCACGATTAAACGTTTTGATGAAGACCAGGCCCGCCAGGCGCGAATTACCCGCCTGCCCGGTGACCACAATGAAAATTCCAGGGAGAACTCGTGATGATTATTTCCGCCGCCAGCGACTATCGCGCCGCCGCACAGCGTATCCTGCCGCCGTTTCTGTTCCACTATATCGACGGCGGCGCCTACGCCGAACATACCCTGCGCCGTAACGTCGAGGACCTGTCCGATGTGGCCTTGCGCCAGCGTATTTTGCGCAATATGTCGGATCTGAGTCTCGAGACCACTCTGTTCAATGAGAAGCTGGCGATGCCGACGGCGCTGGCGCCGGTCGGGCTGTGCGGCATGTACGCTCGCCGCGGCGAAGTGCAGGCCGCCGGCGCGGCGGACGACAAAGGCATTCCGTTCACCCTCTCTACCGTTTCCGTTTGCCCGATTGAAGAGGTCGCCCCGACCATCAAACGCCCGATGTGGTTCCAGTTATACGTCCTGCGCGACCGCGGCTTTATGCGCAATGCGCTGGAGCGCGCCAAGGCCGCCGGCTGCTCGACGCTGGTCTTTACCGTCGATATGCCGACCCCTGGCGCCCGCTACCGCGACGCCCATTCCGGCATGAGCGGCCCGAACGCCGCCCTGCGCCGCTACTGGCAGGCGGTGACTCATCCGCAGTGGGCGTGGGACGTCGGCCTTAACGGTCGCCCGCACGATCTGGGCAATATCTCCGCCTATCTCGGCCAACCGACCGGTCTGGAGGATTACATCGGCTGGCTGGCGAATAACTTCGATCCGTCGATTTCATGGAAAGACCTCGAGTGGATCCGCGATTTCTGGGACGGTCCGATGGTGATCAAAGGGATCCTCGATCCGGAGGACGCCCGCGACGCGGTGCGCTTCGGCGCTGACGGCATTGTGGTCTCTAACCACGGCGGCCGCCAGCTCGATGGCGTGCTCTCCTCGGCCCGCGCCCTGCCGGCCATTGCCGACGCGGTGAAAGGCGACATTACCATTCTCGCCGACAGCGGCATCCGCAACGGGCTCGACGTGGTGCGGATGATCGCCCTGGGCGCCGACAGCGTGCTACTGGGCCGCGCTTACCTGTACGCCCTGGCGACCCACGGTAAGCAGGGCGTGGCGAATCTGCTGAACCTGATCGAAAAAGAAATGAAAGTGGCGATGACCCTGACCGGGGCGAAAACCATCCGTGAAATCAGCCGTGATTCGCTGGTGCAGAACGCCGAAGCGCTGCAGACCTTCGATGCGCTCAAGCAGAATAACGCCGCGTAGGCGGCGGCGTCATTCTCTCCCCTCACCCTAACCCTCTCCCTCAGGGAGAGGGGGCTGTCCGGCAGACAGGTTAGCGGCGGCGTTTCCCTGAGCCTCTGTCCACGAAAAGTATCGACTGATGGGTGAGTCCTTTACCCGCACCCTCCGATCCACCGACCGGCGCCGGTTTTCCCCCTCTCCCTCAGGGAGAGGGCCGGGGTGAGGGTTCGCCAAATATCTGCTATTCTGCCCCCCGCAATTAAGGGGGCAGTATGCTGAACATCGTGTTATTCGAACCAGAGATCCCGCCGAACACCGGGAATATTATCCGCCTGTGCGCCAACACGGGCTTCAGTCTGCATATCATTGAGCCGATGGGCTTTACCTGGGACGATAAACGCCTGAGACGCGCCGGACTGGACTATCACGAGTTCACTGCCGTGCAGCGCCATGCGGATTACGCGGCGTTTCTCGCCAGCGCGCAGCCACAGCGGTTGTTCGCCCTGACCACCAAAGGCACGCCGGCGCACAGCGCAGTGAGCTATCAGGATGGCGATTTCTTGATGTTTGGCCCGGAAACCCGCGGTCTGCCAGCCTGCATCCTCGATGCCCTGCCGCCAGAGCAGAAAATCCGTATTCCGATGATGCCGGACAGCCGCAGCATGAACCTGTCCAACGCGGTGTCGGTGGTGGTGTATGAAGCCTGGCGCCAGCTGGGGTATCCGGGCGCCGTGTTGCGCAGCTAACCTGAGCCATTCCCGGATGGCGGCGCACCGCGCCTTATCCGGGCTACATATCTAAGCTTAACAGCGGCAAATGGCAATACATCAAATCCCGTCGCCGTACTCGAAGGTGTGGTGGATGCCGTTGAAATGCTGATCCATGTCCATCGCCGGCTTGTCGCTCTCCGGCTTGCCAACGATGCGCGCCGGTACGCCCGCCGCGGTGGTGTGCGGCGGAACCGGCTGCAATACCACCGAACCGGCGCCAATCTTCGCCCCACGTCCCACTTCGATATTACCGAGGATCTTCGCCCCGGCGCCAATCATCACGCCTTCGCGAATTTTCGGGTGACGGTCGCCGCTGGTTTTACCGGTACCGCCGAGGGTGACCGACTGCAGGATAGAGACGTCATCTTCAATCACCGCCGTTTCGCCGACCACAATGCCGGTGGCGTGGTCGAGCATGATCCCGCGGCCGATTTTCGCCGCCGGGTGGATATCCACCTGGAAGGAGACGGAGACCTGATTTTGCAGGAAAATCGCCAGCGCACGTCGGCCCTGAGTCCACAGCCAGTGGCCGATACGGTAGGCCTGCAGCGCATGGAAACCCTTCAGGTAGAGCAGCGGCGTGGAGTATTTATCCACCGCCGGGTCGCGCGTGCGCACCGCCTGAATATCGCAGGCGGCGGAGGCGATCATTTCCGGATCGGCGGCATAGGCCTCTTCCACCACTTCGCGAATGGCGATCGCTGGCATAATCGGCGAGGCCAGCTTGTTGGCCAGCATATAGCTCAGCGCACTGCCCAGATTTTCATGCTTGAGTAGCGTAGCGTGGTAAAAACTGGCGAGCATCGGCTCACAGTCAGCCAGAGCCCGGGCTTCGGCTTTAATATTATTCCAGACGATATCCAGTTCTTCACACGGCATTGCATACTCCAGACGATATGATAATGACCTGCCAGTTCTGCGCTGGCAGGGTCATTCAGGTGACAAAGGAAAGCTAATTGCTGCTGCGCTCGTCCTTGCGGGCGCGACCCAATAAGGTCAATGCTGCCTCGCGCGCAATTTTTCCGCAATACAATACCTGATAAATTTCCTCGGTTATTGGCATTTCGACACCTAAACGCTGTGCCAGAACGCGAACCTCCTTGGTATTGCGGTAGCCTTCGACCACCTGGCCAATCTTGTCCTGGGCGCTCTGCACGTCCATACCCTGGCCGAGCATCATGCCGAAGCGACGGTTACGGGACTGGTTGTCGGTGCAGGTGAGCACCAGGTCACCGAGGCCGGCCATGCCCATAAAGGTTTCCGGATCGGCGCCCAGCGCCGCGCCGAGACGGGACATTTCCACCAGCCCACGGGTAATCAGCGCCGTACGCGCATTGGCGCCGAAGCCGATGCCATCCGACATACCGGCCCCGATGGCAATGACGTTTTTCACCGCGCCGCCGAGCTGCACGCCGATAAAGTCCGGATTGATGTAGACGCGGAAACTTTTGCCGCAGTGCAGCAGGTGCTGCAGATCCTCGGCAAACTGCGGATCCGTCGCTGCCAGCGAAATCGCCGTCGGCAGACCGGCGGCCAGCTCTTTGGCGAAGGTTGGTCCCGAGATCACCGCCAGCGGGATATCATCGCCCAGCGCTTCACGCGCCACGTCCTGCAGCAGGCGGCCGGTTTCAGCCTCGAGGCCTTTGGTCGCCCACACCAGACGTGCGTCGGGACGCATCAGCGGTTTAATCTGACGTAACACCTGGCCGAACACATGGCTTGGCACCACGACAAGGATGTCGCGGCTGGCGGCCAGCGCGGTGGCCAGGTCGCTCTCAAGATGCAGAGTATCCGGGAAAGGCACATCGGGAAGGAACGCGGCGTTGCAGCGATCGTGTTGCAGCGTCGCGATATGTTTCGGGTCATGGCCCCAGAGCACAACGTGGTGGCCATTTCTTGCCAGGGTGATGGCAAGAGCGGTGCCGTAAGAGCCGGCACCGATCACAGTCATTGCAGCATTAAGTGCGTTCATCAGGCATCCTGATGTTGTTCAGCACCTTCGCCAGCCTGCTGCTGCAGATAGTTCATAAACAGCGCGTCGAAGTTCACTGGCGCAAGGTTAAGTTGCGGGAAGGTGCCGCGGGAAACCAGGCTGGTGATGCACTCACGCGCGTACGGGAACAGAATGTTCGGGCAGTATGCGCCGAGGCAGTGCGCCATCTGGGTGCCTTCGATGCCGTCGATGGAGAAAATACCGCCCTGCTGTACTTCACAGAGGAACGCGGTTTCTTCGCCCAGCGCGGCGGTCACGGTCACACGCAGCACCACTTCATAAACGCCTTCAGCCAGCTGGGTGGAGGCGGTATCCAGATCAAGTTTAACTTCCGGCTGCCAGTCTTTCTGGAAAACTTGCGGCGCGTTCGGCGCTTCAAAAGAGATATCTTTGGTATAGATACGCTGGATCTGGAAGGTCATTTCGGTGCTGTTTTGTTCTGACATAGTAAAACCCTTTCGTGTTGTCCTTAAATACGCGCTTCCGCCAGGGAAAGCGCGCAAAAATTAGCGCAAGAGGGGATCAAGTCCACCACGTGAATCAAGCGCATACAAGTCGTCACAGCCGCCAATGTGCTGCGCATCAATAAAAATCTGCGGAACCGTCGTCCGTCCGCTACGCTGGATCATCTCCTCACGCTTCGCGGCATCGCCATCGATCGGCAACTCATGGAACGTTACGCCTTTGCTGTTCAACAGCGCTTTCGCGCGTACGCAGAACGGGCAGGTCGCTTTGGTGTAGATCTCAATATTGGCCATGACTTTACTCCTGTTTTTACCCTGGGGTTTTACGCCGCAGCCTGAGCTTCCCCTCACGTCAGGCATGAAGGGGAAAGCGCGGCGGCATTACCACGCGAGGTAAGTTATTTGCCGCGTACCAGAGGAAGGTTTTCGCCGCTCCAGCCTGCGATGCCCTCTTTCAGTACAAAGACTTTTTCAAACCCGGCTTTGTTCAGCGCGCTGGCTGGCTCTTGCGCCTGCATGCCGGAACCGTCTACCACAATAATGGGTTGCGATTTGTGTTTTTCCAACTCGCCGACGTTATTGGCTTTGATATCGGCAGGCAGCAGGTTGATGGCGCCGGCAATATGGCCTTTACGGAAATCGTCACGCTGACGCAGGTCGACCACCACCGCATCTTCTTTATTGATAAGACGCGTCGCTTCACCACGGGTGATGACTTTAACTTTCGACATCAACCCTTTAAAGGTGGTGAAGAGTACCGCACCCAGCAGCGCGATCCACGCGATGCTCAGGACCGGGTGACGGCCGATGAATTGCATAATTTCTTGCATGGGGGGTTACAACTCCCGACTAAGTGATAAAAAACCAGGGAAGGAGTATACCTGTGCATTGCGGCAAATACAGCCAGTGAGCGCGATGTAATGTATTTTCTGCGGGCGGTCACGAAAAAAAAGCCGCCTTCATCATCGCCTCTGACGCCGCCCCTTCCCTTTCTTTGATCTTTCACGGGGATTTAAACGATTCAGCTGTAGTAAAATTACGCAAAATTTCTGTCTTTGAGCATGAGGTTGTCGCAATGTCGGTTTCTAAAAAACCTATGGTACTGGTGATTCTGGATGGCTACGGCTATCGCGAAGACCAACAGGATAACGCCATTTACAGCGCTAAAACGCCGGTAATGGACGCCCTGTGGGCCAAACGTCCGCATACCCTGATCGATGCTTCTGGCCTGGAAGTCGGCCTGCCGGACCGTCAGATGGGGAACTCCGAAGTAGGCCACGTCAACCTGGGCGCCGGTCGTATCGTCTACCAGGACCTGACCCGTCTCGATGTTGAAATTAAAGAACGCACCTTCTTCGCCAACCCGGTACTCACCGCCGCGGTCGACAAAGCGGTTGCCGCCGGTAAAGCGGTCCACATCATGGGCCTGATGTCTCCGGGCGGCGTCCATAGCCACGAAGATCACATCATGGCGATGTTGGAGCTGGCAGCAGAGCGCGGCGCTGAGAAAATCTATCTGCACGCCTTCCTTGATGGCCGTGATACGCCGCCGCGCAGCGCGGAAAAAACGCTGGCGACATTCGAAGCCAAATTTGCCGCGCTGGGCAAAGGCCGCATCGCGTCTATTATTGGCCGCTACTATGCTATGGACCGCGATAACCGCTGGGATCGCGTGGAACAAGCTTATGATCTGATGACCCTGGCGAAAGGCGAATTCCAGGCCGATACCGCCGTCGCGGGTCTGCAGGCCGCCTACGCCCGTGACGAAAACGACGAATTCGTCAAAGCCACCGTTATTCGCGCCGCCGGCCAGGCCGATGCCGCGATGGAAGACGGCGACGCGCTGATCTTCATGAACTTCCGTGCTGACCGCGCGCGTGAAATCACCCGCGCCTTCGTCAACGCCGACTTCGACGGCTTCGCGCGTAAGAAAGTGGTTAACCTCGACTTCGTGATGCTCACCGAATACGCCGCCGACATCAAAGTCGCCTGCGCTTATCCGCCCGCCTCACTGGCTAACACCTTCGGCGAGTGGATGGCGAAGCACGATAAAACCCAGCTGCGCATCTCCGAAACCGAGAAATACGCTCACGTCACCTTCTTCTTCAACGGCGGCGTAGAAGAGCCGTTTAAAGGCGAAGAGCGTATTCTGATTAACTCACCAAAAGTGGCAACCTACGATCTGCAGCCAGAAATGAGCTCCGCCGAGCTGACCGAGAAACTGGTCGCCGCTATCAAAGGTGGCAAATACGACACCATCATCTGTAACTACCCGAACGGCGATATGGTTGGCCATACCGGGGTGATGGAAGCGGCAGTGAAAGCGGTTGAAGCGCTGGATCACTGCATCGACCAGGTGACTCAGGCGGTGGAATCCGTTGGCGGCCAGCTGCTGATCACCGCCGACCACGGCAACGCCGAGCAGATGCGCGACCCGGCCACCGGTCAGGCGCACACCGCCCATACCAACCTGCCGGTTCCGCTGATCTACGTCGGTAACAAAGCGGTCAAAGCGGTCAATGGCGGTAAACTTTCCGACATCGCCCCGACCATGCTGTCGCTGATGGGAATGGAAATCCCGCAAGAGATGACTGGCAAGCCGCTGTTCATCGTGGAATAATCCTTCCCCATGAGGGGAAAGGCGACGTATTCAACTACATGGATCGCAACGGCAGTTCGATCCGTCCTTTACGCCAGCGCGCTCAGCGCTGGCGTATTGCTGTGCGCGTCATCTGCGCACGCCGACGATCGCGATCAGCTAAAGTCCATCCAGGCCGACATCGCCGCCAGGCAGCGGGCGATTAAGCAACAGCAGCAGCAGCGCGCAAGCCTGCTCGCCCAGCTCAAAGCGCAGGAAGAGGCGATCGCCGCCGCGGCCCGCAAACTGCGTGAAACCCAGGACAGCCTGAACCAGCTCAATAAGCAGATTGACGAGATGAACGCTTCTCTCGCGAAGCTGGAGCGTCAGCGCGCGTCTCAGGAACGTAACCTCGCTGCGCAGCTTGACGCCGCGTTCCGCCAGGGACCGCATACCGGCATCCAGATGGTGCTGAGCGGTGAAGAGGGCCAGCGCAATCAGCGGATGCAGGTCTACTTCAGCTATTTCAACCAGGCCCGTCAGGAGACTATCGCGGAGCTGAAGAAAACGCGCGAAGAGATGGCGGTGCAAAAGTCGATGCTCGAAGAGAAGCAGAGCCAGCAGCAGACGCTGGTCTACGAGCAAAAAGCCCAGCAGGCGAAGCTGGAGCAGGCGCGTAACGAACGGAAAAAGACCCTTTCCGGTCTGGAGTCCGCCATTCAGCAGGGTCAGCAACAGTTAAGTGAATTGCGGGCTAACGAATCGCGCCTACGCGGTCGTATCGCCCAGGCGGAGGCTGCCGCCAAAGCCCGAGCCGATCGGGAAGCTCGCGATGCGCAGGCGGTGCGCGACCGCCAGCAGGAAGCATCGCGCAAAGGCACCACCTATAAACCAACGGAAAGCGAGCGTTCGCTGATGTCACGCACCGGCGGGCTGGGCTCGCCGCGCGGCCAGGCGTTCTGGCCGGTTCGCGGTCCGCTCCTTCATCGATATGGCGAACAGCTGCAAGGTGAACTACGTTGGAAAGGGATGGTTATCGCCGCGTCTGAAGGCACCGAAGTCAGAGCCATTGCCGATGGTCGGGTCATTCTGGCCGACTGGCTGCAGGGCTATGGTCTGGTGGTGGTGGTCGAACATGGCAAAGGCGACATGAGCCTGTATGGCTATAACCAAAGCGCGCTGGTCAGCGTCGGTACGCAGGTTCGTGCCGGTCAGCCTATCGCGCTCGTAGGCAGCAGCGGCGGTCAGGGCCGTCCGTCGCTCTATTTCGAAATTCGCCGCCAGGGTCAGGCGGTCAATCCACAGCCGTGGTTGGGAAGATAAGTTTTGCTTCAATTTCGCGCAATTGCTCTTGCCGTAGCCGGTTCGCTGGCTCTGGCGGCGCCAGCGTTCGCTGGCAAACTCTCCATCGTTATTGACGATTTTGGCTACCGCCCGCAGACCGAGAATCAGGTGCTGGCGCTGCCGTCAACTATCTCCGTCGCCGTGCTGCCGAACGCGCCGCACGCCCGGGAAATGGCCACGAAAGCGCATAATCTGGGCCATGAAGTGCTCATCCACCTGCCGATGGCGCCGCTCAGCAAACAGCCGCTGGAAAAAGACACCCTGCGTCCCGAAATGAGCAGCGAGGAGATCGAGCGCATCATTCGCGAGGCTTACGGCAAAGTTCCCTACGCCGTCGGGCTGAATAACCATATGGGCAGCGCGATGACTTCCAACCTGTTTGGCATGCAGAAGGTGATGCAGGCCCTGGAGCGCTACAATCTCTATTTTCTCGACAGCGTCACCATCGGCAACACCCAGGCCATGCGCGCCGCGCAGGGCACCGGGGTGAAGGTGATTAAGCGCAAGGTGTTTCTTGACGATACGCAGAATGAAGCCGATATCCGCACCCAGTTCAATCGCGCCATCGCCCTGGCGCGGCGCAACGGTTCGGCGATAGCCATTGGCCATCCGCATCCGACAACGGTGCGGGTGCTGCAGCAGATGGTCTATAACCTGCCGCCGGATATCACGCTGGTGCGCCCGAGCAGCCTGCTCAACGAGCCGCAGGTCGACAACTCGACGCCAAACTACGCTCAGCCGCCCGCGCAACAAACGCCGCCGCAGCAGCAGAAGCCGCGTAATCCGTTCCACGGCGTGAAGTATTGCAAGCCGAAGCGCCCGCTGGAGCCCGTGAACGCCAGCCGCTTCTTCACTATCCTCAGCGACAGCATCAGCCAGAGCGCGCTGGTCCAGTACTATCGCCTCAAATGGCAAGGCTGGGACAATCCCGGCAACTAGACCACTCAGGGGTCCGTTCGCTTTTGCGCGACGGGCGCCTGGTTATCTTCGTGGGCGTACCACGCCTTAAAATATTTGAGAAAGCTGTAAAACGTGGCGTACAGGCCGGTGACCACGCCGACTTTGCCAAAGCGCC
The DNA here is from genome assembly GCF_033100215.1 of Klebsiella sp. w6. Lineage (NCBI taxonomy): Bacteria > Pseudomonadati > Pseudomonadota > Gammaproteobacteria > Enterobacterales > Enterobacteriaceae > Klebsiella > Klebsiella sp. w6. The sequence continues at coordinate 149,862 of NZ_CP136907.1, read as the reverse complement.
ACGCTCCGCTAAAGAGATACCACTTAAAGAAAGCGCCAATGGCGCTGACGATCCCCCGCGTCAGCGAAGGTTTGATCTGCTGGTACTTCACCAGCCGGGTGGTATAGCTGTTCAGCTTATTAAACACTTCATGCAGCGAATAAAAGGTGTCATGGCGTACAAAGCCCGGCAGCCTGACGGAGCGTGCGTGTCCGACCACCTGGTCATCCACCGGCCGGTCGTTAAACCGCGCCTGCTGGCGGTTAAAGAGACGCACCGGGTAATCCGGCGAAGAAATAGGGTAGATCGTTCGCACCTGCGTGCCGAGCACAAACCAGTAGCGCGGCAGACGCCAGGCGCAGGTTGGGTCCGGCTCCTCGCCCGCTTTTAACGCCTGAATGGCCGCCACTACGTCATTATCAAGAATCTCATCGCTATCCATACACAGCACCCAGTCATGGCTGGCCAGCCCGATGGCATAGTTCATCTGGGCGCCGTGGGCTTTATAGGCATGATGATGGACGGTGAGACCAAACTGCTGACAAATAGAGACCGTTTCGTCGGTGCTGCCGGAGTCGACGACGATACATTCATCGGCCACCTTCAGCAGCGGCGGCAGCACCTCCATCAGCAGGCGCGCAGAGTTACAGGTCAGTAAGCATACGGAGAGTTTAAGCATGATAGTTACAAAGTTAAACCGCGACTAAACACACTGTATAAGCGAATAACCGTAAAATCGATGTAGAAATTGTGCGCTTAATATTAAGCAGGCTAAAAATGTTATCCAAATCTAAATTAAGGCGCCCGCAGGCGCCTTTTTTGCTGATTTTTACAACAGCCCGGAGGCGTTATTCCCAGCTCAGAACCACTTTACCGGACTGGCCGGAGCGCATCGCGTCAAAACCTTTCTGGAAATCATCAATGCCGAAGCGGTGGGTGATGATCGGTGAAAGATCCAGACCAGACTGGATCAGCGCCGCCATTTTGTACCAGGTTTCGAACATTTCGCGACCATAGATCCCTTTAATAAACAGCCCTTTGAAGATGACCTTGGTCCAGTCGATGGACATATCCGACGGCGGGATACCCAGCATCGCGATACGGCCGCCGTGGTTCATGGTATCGAGCATGCTGCGAAACGCCGGCGGCGCGCCGGACATCTCCAGGCCCACGTCGAAACCTTCGGTCATGCCCAGCTCGGCCATCACGTCGTTGAGGTTCTCTTTCGCCACGTTCACCGCGCGGGTGACGCCCATTTTGCGCGCCAGCTCCAGACGGTACTCGTTGACGTCGGTGATCACCACGTTACGCGCGCCGACGTGTTTCGCCACCGCCGCCGCCATCACGCCGATCGGACCGGCGCCGGAAACCAGTACATCTTCCCCGACCAGATCGAAGGAGAGCGCGGTGTGCACCGCGTTGCCGAACGGGTCGAAGATAGACGCCAGGTCATCAGAGATATTGTCGGGGATTTTAAAGGCGTTAAAAGCCGGGATCACCAGATACTCGGCAAAGCAGCCCGGGCGGTTAACGCCCACGCCGATGGTGTTGCGGCACAAATGGGTGCGGCCCGCGCGGCAGTTGCGGCAGTGGCCGCAGGTGATATGCCCTTCGCCGGAGACGCGGTCGCCAATCTTAAAGCCGCGCACTTCCTGACCAATCCCCACCACTTCGCCGACGTATTCGTGACCGACCACCATCGGCACCGGAATGGTCTTCTGCGACCACTCATCCCAGTTGTAGATGTGCACGTCGGTTCCGCAAATAGCAGTCTTGCGGATTTTAATCAGCAGATCGTTATGGCCGACTTCCGGTTCCGGTACGTCGGTCATCCAGATGCCTTCTTCCGCTTTCAGTTTGGATAACGCTTTCATCTCACACCCTTATTAGGCGATGACGCCCAGTTGTTTGCCGATGCGTGTAAAGGCTTCCACCGCACGCTCAATTTGTTCAGGGGTATGCGCCGCCGACATCTGGGTGCGAATACGCGCCTGGCCTTTCGGTACCACCGGATAGAAGAAGCCGGTGACATAGATCCCTTCTTTCTGCAGCTCGCGGGCAAAGTTCTGCGCCACCACCGCTTCACCCAGCATCACCGGAATGATGGCGTGGTCGGCGCCCGCCAGCGTGAAACCTGCCGCGGTCATTTTTTCGCGGAACAGACGCGCGTTAGCCCACAGCCGATCGCGCAGGTCTGCCCCCTCTTCAACCATCTCCAGCACTTTGATGGAGGCGGCCACAATGGCCGGCGCCAGAGAGTTGGAGAACAGATACGGACGGGAACGCTGGCGCAGCCACTCAACCACCTCTTTGCGTGCGGCGGTGTAGCCCCCGGAGGCGCCGCCCAGCGCTTTACCCAGCGTGCCGGTGATGATGTCGACGCGACCCATCACGTCGCAATATTCATGAGAGCCGCGGCCGTTTTCGCCGACGAAGCCGACGGCGTGGGAGTCATCGACCATCACCAACGCATCGTATTTATCCGCCAGGTCGCAAACGCCTTTCAGGTTGGCGATCACGCCATCCATCGAGAAGACGCCATCGGTGGCGATCAGCACGTGACGCGCGCCGGCCTCGCGCGCTTCTTTCAGACACGCTTCCAGCTCCTGCATGTCGTTGTTGGCATAGCGGAAGCGCTTCGCTTTACACAGGCGCACGCCGTCGATGATCGAGGCATGGTTCAGGGCGTCGGAGATAATGGCGTCTTCCGGCCCGAGCAGCGTTTCAAACAGGCCGCCGTTGGCGTCAAAGCAGGAGGAGTAGAGGATCGCGTCTTCCATACCGAGGAAATCGGCCAGCTTCTTCTCCAGCTGCTTATGCGTGTCCTGGGTACCGCAGATGAAGCGCACCGAGGCCATCCCGAAGCCGTGGCTGTCCATACCGGATTTCGCTGCGGCAATCAGTTCCGGGTGGTTCGCCAGACCCAGATAGTTATTGGCGCAGAAGTTAATCACATGGCTGTCGCCGACGGTAATGTCCGCCTGCTGCGCCGAGGTGATGATCCGCTCTTCTTTGAACAAGCCTTCGGCCCGAGCGGTTTCCAGATTACTCGTTAACTGTTTGTAGAAATCACCACGCATTGCAACTCTCCAGATTCGGCAAAATTTGGCACATATTACCCAAAGCTATACGCTGATACGAGATGATGCAGGCCTGAATGAATTATTTGCAGCATAAATCACGTCAGCCCAGCACCTTATTCTGCGAATGGCTGTAGGCTTGCTCATGTGGTGATATGATATGAGCATTCATGCCCGGATTGTCTTCGGGCTCCCAACTTCAAAGGTACAGTTATGATCATCGTTACCGGCGGCGCAGGCTTTATCGGCAGCAACATCGTTAAAGCGCTGAATGACAAAGGCATCACCGACATTCTGGTTGTCGACAATCTGAAAGACGGCACCAAGTTTGTGAATCTGGTTGACCTGAACATCGCTGACTACATGGATAAAGAAGACTTTCTGATCCAGATAATGGCGGGTGAAGAGTTCGGTGAAATCGAAGCGATCTTCCACGAAGGCGCGTGCTCTTCCACCACAGAGTGGGATGGCAAGTACATGATGGATAACAACTATCAGTACTCTAAAGAGCTGCTGCACTACTGCCTGGAGCGTGAAATCCCGTTCCTGTACGCCTCTTCCGCCGCCACCTACGGCGGGCGCACCAGCGACTTCATCGAGTCCCGTGAGTACGAACAGCCGCTGAACGTCTACGGCTACTCCAAATTCCTGTTCGACGAATACGTCCGCCAGATCCTGCCGGAAGCCAATTCGCAGATCGTCGGCTTCCGCTACTTCAACGTCTACGGGCCGCGCGAAGGCCACAAAGGCAGCATGGCGAGCGTCGCTTTCCACCTCAACACCCAGCTGAATAATGGCGAAAGTCCGAAACTGTTCGAAGGCAGCGACGGCTTCAAGCGCGACTTCGTCTACGTGGGCGACGTGGCAGACGTCAACCTGTGGTTCTGGGAAAACGGCGTGTCCGGGATATTCAACCTTGGCACCGGCCGCGCGGAATCCTTCCAGGCGGTTGCCGATGCGACCCTGGCTTTCCATAAAAAAGGCAGCATTGAGTACATCCCGTTCCCGGACAAACTGAAAGGCCGCTACCAGGCATTCACCCAGGCCGATCTGACTAACCTGCGCAAAGCGGGCTATGACAAACCGTTCAAAACCGTTGCCGAAGGCGTAACGGAATATATGGCCTGGCTGAATCGGGATGCGTAAGAGATAACATGAAAATTCTGGTGGTAGGCCCGTCTTGGGTGGGCGACATGATGATGTCGCAAAGTCTTTATCGTACGCTCAGGGCGCGCTATCCCCAGGCGATTATCGACGTGATGGCGCCAGCCTGGTGCCGTCCGTTGCTATCGCGCATGTCGGAAGTGAATGAAGCGATCCCGATGCCGCTGGGCCACGGCGCGCTGGCTATCGGCGAACGCCGCAAGCTCGGCCATAGCCTGCGCGAGCGTCGCTACGATCGCGCTTACGTGCTGCCGAACTCGTTTAAATCGGCATTAGTCCCCTTCTTTGCCAACATCCCGCTGCGCACCGGCTGGCGCGGCGAGATGCGCTACGGCCTGCTCAACGACGCCCGGGTGCTGGACAAAGACGCCTGGCCGCTGATGGTGGAACGCTACGTGGCGCTGGCCTACGACAACGGCGTGATGCGCTGCGCCAAAGATCTGCCGCAGCCGCTGCTGTGGCCGCAGCTGCAGGTCAACGATGGCGAAAAATCACAGGCCTGCAACGCCTTTAATCTCTCAAACGAGCGGCCGATCATCGGCTTCTGCCCCGGCGCGGAATTCGGTCCGGCCAAACGCTGGCCGCACTATCACTATGCCGCGCTGGCGAAAAAGCTTATCGACGATGGCTATCAGATTGCGTTATTCGGCTCGGCGAAAGATAACGAGGCCGGCAAAGAGATCATCGCCGCCCTCAGCAGCGAGCAGCAGGCCTGGTGTCGTAATCTGGCGGGTGAAACCCAGCTGGAGCAGGCGGTCATTCTGATCGCCGCCTGTAAAGCTGTAGTGACTAACGATTCGGGGCTGATGCACGTCGCCGCCGCGCTGGACCGCCCGCTGGTGGCGCTGTATGGCCCGAGCAGCCCGGACTTCACCCCGCCGCTGTCGCATAAAGCGCGGGTTATCCGCCTGATTAGCGGCTACCACAAGGTGCGCAAAGGCGATGCCGCGGAAGGCTATCATCAGAGCCTGATCGACATCACCCCAGAACGCGTCCTGCAAGAGCTGAACGAACTGTTAGCGGAAAAAACCGAGCACGAGGAAACGTAACGGATGCGGGTATTGATCGTAAAAACCTCGTCCATGGGCGACGTGCTACACACGCTGCCCGCGCTAACCGACGCTGCGCAGGCCATCCCCGGCATTCGCTTCGACTGGGTGGTTGAAGAGGGTTTCGCGCAGATCCCCTCCTGGCATGAAAGCGTCGAGCGGGTGATCCCGGTGGCGATTCGCCGCTGGCGTAAAGCCTGGTTTTCCGCGCCGATTAAAGCGGAGCGTCAAGCCTTCCGCGAGGCCGTTCAGGCGGTAAAGTATGACGCCATCATCGACGCCCAGGGGCTGGTGAAAAGCGCCGCGCTGGTTACTCGCCTGGCGCACGGCGTCAAGCACGGTATGGACTGGCAAACGGCCCGCGAGCCGCTGGCCAGCCTGTTTTACAACCGCCGCCACCATATCGCGAAACAGCAGCATGCAGTGGAGCGTACCCGTGAGCTGTTCGCCAAAAGCCTTGGCTACGCGAAACCCCAGACCCAGGGGGATTACGCCATTGCGCGCCATTTCCTGCAGCACGAGGCTAGCGCTGCCGCGCCCTATCTGGTGTTTCTGCACGCCACCACCCGCGATGATAAACACTGGCCGGAAACCCGCTGGCAGGAGCTTCTCGATCTGCTGGCCGACAGCGGCGTCCGCATTAAGCTGCCGTGGGGCGCCCCGCACGAAGAGGCGCGGGCAAAACGACTGGCGGAAGGCCGGGAGTATGTTGAAGTGCTGCCGCGCATGAGCCTTGAGCAGGTGGCGCAGGTTCTGGCCAGCGCCCGGGCTGTCGTCTCGGTCGATACCGGACTGAGTCATTTGACCGCCGCGCTGGATAAACCGAACTTCACGCTCTACGGCCCGACCGATCCGGGGCTGATTGGCGGATACGGTAAAAACCAGCATATCGTCAGGCCGGAAAACAGCACCAGCACCAGCGATATTCCGGCCAGCCGGGTTCATCTTCTCCTGCAAAATCAGGGGCTGCTCTGATGGGATCCCTGTTTAAACAGATCTACCGCTATACGCGCCCTCGCGCTTATCGCCACAATGAAAATCTGTGGCCTTTTACCCGTATTACGCGCGCGCCAAGCGGCGAAATCAGCGCGTTACGCTATAAAGGGAAAACGGTGCCGCTGGTCAGCCTGAGCGCGCTGAAAAACAGCATGCAGGGCGAAGTCCTGCTGACCGCCACCGGCCCCTCAACCCGCAATATCGATTTTTCCCTGTTGTCGAAAACGATCCCGGTGATGGGCGTCAATGGCGCCTGGCATCTTGCCGACCGGCTGCACTTTTCGCTCTATACCATCGTCGACATGGAATTTTTCGATAAGAAGCCTGATATTATCCGCGCCATTGTCAGCCAGCCGGAGATTCTGCTGTTCACCACCATGCACGGGATCGCCAAAATCCTCGATCGCTATGGGGACGCACTACGCTGCCGTTTGGCGTTGATTGAGGACGGTTGCTATAAGATTTACCAGCCGAAAGTCGCCAGCGAAGCGATAAAGCGCACTTACCAGCAGAATGCGGCGATGTGCTTTCATCCTCAGCGCCCGGATATCTGTTTTAGCACCGATATTCGCCAGGGCATCTTTGATGCCGGCACGGTGGTCTACTGGGCGCTGCAAATTCTCGCCTGGCTGGGCTTCAATACTATCCTGGTGAGCGGCCTGGATATGACCAACTTTAACCAGCCGCGATTCTACGAAACACAACAAGAAAAATTGCCTTCTTACCTGGCAACAAAAGTGGATACCCTCGTCATGCCCTCCTTTGCGCATGCCGCGCAGGTACTGCAGCAACGTCAGATTCGGGTGATTAATTTTTCCCCAGAAAGCGCTGTGCCGGATACTATCTTCGAAAAGGTTGCGTTTAATGAGTACTTTAAAAGTGAGTAACTTCGCCAGACAGGGTTACTCGATTGTCTTTCCTTTGTTTTTATTTTTCAGCGCGATTTTTTGCATGTCCACCCGGACCAATAATCTGCTGCATTTATCGATCCTGCTGCTATTGCTGTCGCTGGTACGCCAGGAAAACCGCCAGGCGCTGGCCGGGGTGTTACGCGAGCAGTGGCAGACCTGGACGCTGCTGGCAGCTTTCTTTATCTATTACGCCCTCAGTAACCTGTGGGGACATACGCCACAGCATATTGACTCGCCGATCACCCACGGCGTGTATCTGACGGGGTATCTGTTGCTGATGACGATGCTGCTCAGCGACGAACGAACCCGCCGCCTGGCCATGCTGGCGGTGGTTGGCGGGATCACCGTGCTCTCCCTGTGGACGCTGATTATCGACCATACGCTGGTCCTCACCGAACGAGCGGTCTCCCCCGAGAACCCCGGACCAACGAACGTTATCGACCTTGCCGGTTACTGCGGCATCGGCATTTTAATCTGCGGCATGCTACTGAAAGAAAAAGCCAGCCACTGGCTCTATCTGCCGGTGGTCATCATGCTGGTGATGCTGCTGCTCACCCAAAGCCGTGGGCCGATCATCGCCCTGGTGCTGGCGGTCGGCTGCACGTTGCACCTGCACGTCTTCACCCGCCGCAATCTGCTGATCGCCGCGGCGCTGGCTGTGCTGGTAGCGCTGCTTTTGGTCATGACGCCGGTGGGCGACATGCTGCTCGCCCGTTTCGAAGAGCTTGGCACCCAAAGCGGGCTGCGCCTGAGCATCTGGCACCATACGCTGTCGGAGATGGCCAGCCAGCCGTGGCTGGGGCGCGGTTTCAGCTATGAACTGGATTTCATCAACTACAGCGGCGAGCACATCACCACCACCCACAGCGTGTATATGGGCGCCCTGCTGAAAGGCGGCATCCTGGGGTTACTGCTGCTGCTGGCGGTCATTGCCTGCGGGCTATGGCAGGCGTGGCGCAAGCGCCACACCGACAGCCGCTACAGTCTGGCGATCCTGTTTTACGCGCTGGTGTTTATGGCCTCGCAGGGGATGTTTATCATCAGCAACCCCCGGGAAACCTGGGTGCTGTTCTGGCTGCCGCTGGGCATCGCGCTCAGCAAAGGGCTGGCGGAAAAACGCTAACAAAAAGGGCCGTCAGCGGCCCTTTTTTATATTCACTTTTAAATCAACTGCGGGCGGCGACCAGCCGGTCGGCCTGCTCTTTAATCACGGGCCACACTGACTCAATCGCCACATCGGCGACATTCGCTTCTTCACAGACGATCTGTTTCGCCTTGTCATAGCCCGGCGCCCAGATGTGATAGCCGGGCAGCCCGGTATCCTTGAGTTTGCGCTTGTTATAGACCGCCACCATCGGTTTATCGAAGGCCCGGGCGATATGCACGATCGAGGTGTCTGGCGTAATGACTAAATCACAGCTGCGGATCACTTCGACGGCGGAGTTGATGGTACTGTCGGCGATATACAGCGCCATATCCAGCCCCAGCTGGCGGATTTTCTCACTACGCCCCACCATCACGATACAGACCCGGTAAGGTAGGGCGCGTAACCGCTCGACCAGGGTCGCCACCTGGTGACGACAGAAGTCTTTATCCTCAGACGCGGTAAAAGGGTTAATGGCGATACGCAGTTCGACCTCTCCGGCCTGGGAAAGCAAGCGAGCCACTTTCTCCCGCTCATGGCGGCAGCCGGGGAGATGATAGTGATACGGGTGGTCGTCAACGATGCCAAACAGTTTCACCACCTGTTTATAGCGCTGGGAAATATGGCTGTTGCTGTCAAAAAAAGCGATCGAATGATCGTAAAGTTTATATTGATCTTTATTAAAACCAATCACGCTGGCCGCCCGTAAATCGGCGAGTAATTTAAAGCGTTCATAGCTGGTGACGTCATCAAAATCGATAACTGCATCAAAACCTACCGCCCGCAACGTATTTAAGGACATGCGCGGCCGATATAAATATACTTGCTGAATGAATTCTGAGCCTGCTAATATTTCGCAGCATATTGGTCCGGTTAACACCGAAACCTGATATCCCCGTTCGGCCAGTATTCTGGCGCAGCCGGTCGTGACCACCATATCCCCGACTTTATCGTCCAGGCGCAATAGCAGTACGCGGTGGACAGCCGCTGGGTCGAAGGCTTTACGCGCCGGCTTATTTCTGTATCGATAGTTAATTAAATTAAATTTAATGCCGCGGAAAAAAGCATTCTTTTTCCGCGTTAATTGTTTAAGGATACGCATACGGTACCTTGAGCTGTGTTAGCGCTGTGTGATTTTCCGCTGGTAATATTCTGCCAACGTCATGCCCTTCACCTGCGGCGCCAGCCAGCTAAAAAAGGCTTCAAGGTCAGCGTATAAACGCTCAATATCCCGTTCATTCTGGAACGTGGGGCTGCCGCCGGGCATATACTCTGAAGAGTGGAGCATATATTCCACGTAGTCATTGCCCTGCGTCAACGTTTGTTCGACGACTTTTTTCATCGTCTCCACGTTGCCGCCCATCGGACGCAGCCAGTGTACGGAGGGGGAACGCACTTTACCCCGCAGGCGATCGTAGCCCTGCTTCAGGCTGTTCATCCACGCTGAGTGCTTGTACTGAATGCTCATCGGCACTTCCAGCAGCGGAGAGTGGCCTTCGCGGCTGATATCATTTTCATCGAGAAAATAGGCATGCTGCGGGAAGCGGCGATAATCGGTCCCGCCATCGCCCTGCGGCGCTCCCTTGGCGGTCTTCCAGTTCACCCGCGGGGTCACCGAGCAATCCACCTGATAACCGTGCTCCACCAGCAGACGCGCATAGCGTTCGTCAAAGGCCCAGCGCCCGGCGCGATGGCTGACCATTTTAGTCTGGAAAGTATCCTCCAGCAGATGCGTCATATAGTCGACCTTCTCACGCATCATGGCATCGCTGTATTCAATGAGATAAGGCTTATGCCGCCAGTCATCGGCGGTCAGCGGCTCGGTCGGCGGGCTGTTCCACGCATGCAGATGCATGCCGACTTCCGCGGTGCCGCGGGCAATCACGTCTCTGGCGAATTCGATATAAAAGGGGTCGATGGCCATTTCATAGTTGGTCAAATAGACCGGTTTAAAGCCATACTTTTCGCAAAGCTGCTGAAAACGCGGGAGATAACGCGCATTCTCGGTGGTGATGCTGTCATGTTTTTGCCAGAGGTTATCGCCCTCTGTATCAATCGTGATGAGAAATGCGGGATTGTGCACGAAAACGTCCTCAGGCCATACGTATCGGGTCATGGTAGAGCAATACAACGCTTCTCTCAATCTGTCTGATCCCCTAGAATCGGAACCCTTATCCTGGATGAAGAACAGAGTATGACGCCTGAAACCCTCTCCCGCGGCCCGTTGAACCCGGCGCGGATCCTGGTCATTAAGCTGCGCCATCATGGCGACATGCTGCTGATCACGCCGCTTATTCACGCGCTGAAACAGCAGTATCCCGCCGCCAGCGTGGATGTGCTGCTGTATGAAGAGACCCGGGATATGCTCGCCGCCAACCCCTATATCCATCATATTTATGGTCTCGATCGCCGCTGGAAAAAGCAGGGAAAAAGGCATCAGTTGAAGATGCAATGGCAGCTCATTCAGACGCTGCGTCAGCAGCGATACGACATGGTGCTTAACCTTGCTGACCAGTGGCCGAGCGCGATTATCAGCAAACTGACCGGCGCCGCGACGCGGATTGGTTTTGATTTTCCGAAGCGCCGCCACCCGGTCTGGCGCTATTGCCACACCGCGCTGGCCTCCACCCAACAGCACAACCAGCTGCATACGGTACAGCAGAATCTCTCTATTCTCGCTCCGCTCGGTCTCCCGTTGAACGACGCGCCGGCGCGGATGGGCTACAGCGAAGCAGACTGGGCCACCAGCCACGCCCTGCTGCCGGAGGAGTTCCGGGAAAACTACATCGTCATCCAGCCAACGTCGCGCTGGTTCTTTAAATGCTGGCGCGAAGATCGTATGAGTGCGCTGATCAACGTGCTGTCTGCCGAGGGGTACGCGGTGGTGCTCACCTCCGGCCCCGACGATCGAGAGAAGAAGATGGTGGACACCATCATCGCCGGTTGCCCGCAGGCGCGTCTGCACTCTTTAGCCGGCCAGTTAACGCTGCGCCAGCTGGCGGCGGTGATCGATCACGCCCGCCTGTTTATCGGCGTCGACTCGGTGCCGATGCATATGGCTGCGGCGCTCGGCACTCCGCTGGTCGCCCTGTTCGGCCCCTCGAAGCTAACTTTCTGGCGTCCGTGGCAGGCGAAAGGCGAGGTGATCTGGGCCGGCGACTTCGGTCCGCTACCCGACCCGGATGACATCAACACCAACACCGAAGAACGTTATCTCGATTTAATTCCTACCGACGCCGTGATCGCGGCGGCGAAAAAGGTACTGGCATGAGTAAATTCAGGCTGGCTCTGGTGCGGCAGATGTACCGCCCGGACGGCGGCGCAGAACGGTTTGTCTCCCGCGCGCTGGAAGCCCTCGACAGCAGTCATCTGCAGCTGAACGTCATCACCCGCGAATGGCAGGGGCCGGTGAAACCGGACTGGCAGATCCATATCTGTAATCCGCGCAAATGGGGGCGCATCAGCCGCGAGCGCGGCTTTGCCAACGCCGCGCGCGCGCTCTGGCAGCGCGAGTCTTTCGACCTGGTGCAGAGCCATGAACGTATTCCCGGCTGCGATCTCTACCGCGCTGGCGATGGCGTTCATCGCCGCTGGCTGCAGCAACGCTCGCGCATTTTACCGGCCTGGAAAAGCCGCCTGCTGTTCGCCGACCGTTATCATCGCTACGTCATGCAGGCGGAGCGCGAGATGTATGAAGACTCACACCTGCGCGGGGTGATCTGCAACGCCGAGATGATCAAGCGCGAAATTATCGAAGACTTTGGCCTGCCGGCGGAGAAGATCCACGTTATTTATAACGCCATTGATAACCAGCGCTTCCTGCCGCCGGACGAAGACACCTTTGCCGCCTTACGCGCCAAATGGCAGCTACCGCTGCAGGCGACCTGCCTGATCTACGTCGGCTCCGGCTTTGAGCGCAAGGGACTGGCGGCGGCAATCCGCGCCATCGCCCCCACCGATCGCTATCTGCTGGTGGTTGGCAAAGATAAGGATCAGCCGCGCTATCAGGCGCTGGCGAAGAGTCTCGGCTGCGAAGCGCGGGTGCGCTTCTTCGGCATGCAGTCGGAGACGCTGCCCTTCTATCAGATGGCCGATGGTCTGCTGCTGCCCACCCTCTACGATCCGTTCCCCAACGTCATTCTCGAAGCGATGGCCTGCGGTCTGCCGGTGATCACCACCACCGGCTGCGGCGGGGCGGAGTTTATCGTCGACGGCCACAACGGTTACGTCTGCGACGCCCTGGATATCCCGGCGCTGCAGCAGGCGGTGATGGCCCTGCCTGCCCGCGCGCTGGGCTCCGCGCAAGGCGGTCGCGCCCGCGAGCGCATCATGGCCTGCACCAGCGAGCGACTCTCAACCCAGCTGCTTTCTCTTTATCAGGATCTGGTGAAATAACGATGCGCATCTTATTTGTGATTGACGGTTTACCCGGCGGCGGCGCGGAAAAAGTGGTCCTGACCCTGGCAGCACAGTTCCTGCGCGACGGCGATCGGGTGTCGCTCATTTCGCTGCGCGATGTCTGCGAGTATCCGTTGCCCGAGGGTCTCGACTATCAGGTGGTGGCCGATCGCTGCCGTAAACCGTGGCGCAAGCTGACCGAGCTGTCCCGCCGCGCCCGCCAGCTGGACGCCGCGGTCATCCGGGCCGAACAGCAGGGGCAATTTGACCTCGTGCTTTCCAACCTGCACAAAACCGACCGCATCGTCGCCCGCAGCCGGTCGCTGCGCGAGCGTAACGTCTGGTTCTGCCTGCACGGCGTATTCTCTGCCTCCTATCTCGGGCACCGCACCGGCTTTGACCGCTGGATGAAGCAGCAGAAAATTAAGCGAATTTACCAGGGTCGCAACGTGGTGGCGGTTTCCGACGCCGTGGGACGCGATCTGGTGGAAGCCTTCGCCCTGCGTCCGGCACAGCTGAAAACTATCTACAACCCCTTCGATATCGCCACTCTGCGCGCCGAGGCGGAAGCCGACAGTGAGCGACCGGCCGGTGACTATCTGATTCACGTCGGCCGCTTCCATCCGGGCAAACGCCACGACCGCCTGCTCGAAGCCTATGCACAAAGCGGCATTGACGCGCCGCTGGTGCTGTTAGGCCAGGGAAAACCGGAGCAAGAGCAGCGCCTGCGCCAGCTGGCCAAAACGCTGCAGGTTGACGATCGGGTGTGGTTCAAGGGTTTTCAGAAAAACCCCTTACCGTGGATCAAAGGCGCACGGATGCTGGTTTTAAGCTCCGATAGCGAAGGATTCGGCAATGTGGTGGTGGAAGCGCTGCTGTTGCATACGCCGGTTGCCAGCACCCGCTGCCCCGGCGGCGTCACCGAGATCCTCACCGGCGAACTTGCCCGCGGTCTGGCGGATCTGACCAGTCCGGCGCTGGCTCAGACGATGCAAAGCATTTACCATAACCCGCCGACTATCGACGACGCCGCGCTGGAAAAATTCAGCGTCGTGTCCATTTGTCAGCAGTACCGTCAGCTGCAGCGCACCTGACGCCGTTAGTTAACCAGGATCGAAGATTTATGAGTCAAACGCCTTTATTGAGCATCGTGGCTGCCGTCTACAACGGTGAGAAATTTCTTGCGCAGTTCTTTGAGTGCCTTGAACAGCAGCAGCTGGAAAGCTATGAACTGATCCTGGTGAACGATGGTTCGACAGACAACAGCCTGGCGGTGATCGCCGAATGGCGGGATCGGCTGCAGAACGTCCAGGTACTGGAGCAGGAAAACCAGGGCGTCTCGGTCGCGCGCAATACCGGCCTCGCCGCCGCCAGCGGCAAATATCTGGCGTTTCCGGATATCGACGACAAACTCTATCCGGGCATGTATCGCACGCTGCTGGAGATGGCCGAGAAAGAACATCTCGATATCGCGACCTGCAACGGCACCTACGTGTATGAAAAGCGCCGCGAGAGCCACCCGATCTTCCCGCTGGATCGCCTGCCCTCGACCGGCGTGCTGCCGGGTCATGTCTGGCTCAAGCAGGCCCTGGACTCGCGGAAGTTTCTACACGTCACCTGGCTCAACATCTATCGCCACGACTTTATCCGCCAGCACCACTTCCATTTCGAGCCCGGCCTGCGCCATCAGGATATCCCGTGGACGACAGAGGCGCTGCTGGCCGCGGAGCGCGTGCAGTACACCAGCCAGCAGTTCTATGATTACTACATCCACTCTGAGTCGGTGTCGCATAAGCCGGACAACGACGACACGCTGATGCGTTCGGCGCGCCACTATATGAAGATTCTGGAGATGCTGGAGGCGATCAACCAGCGCTACCCGGATAAAGTGCGCCATATCGCCGCCTGTCGCTGGCAGATCGCCAAAGAAGGCCTGGGGATCATCCACACCTTCGACAGCATGAAAGATGAGTCGAAAAAGCATGTTATTATTAAAGAATTCTTCGACCGCGGTATCTGGCGGTTAATCTGGAAAAACGCCTGTACTTTCCGTTTACGCTGGCGCCTGGGACGCCGTTATCTGCGTATTAAGCGTTATCGCCACGCGGTATAGACCAAAAACCCGCTGTTTCCGCCAAAGAGATAGCTTTACGCGGGCTAAATGCTTAGAATTTGCCCGCCAAAACAGAGAACGGATAAATAGTTTGGAATTGCTTTATACCACCCTACTTTACCTTATTCAGCCGCTGGTGTGGCTGCGGCTGCTGCTGCGCAGTCGTAAGGCTCCTGCCTATCGTAAACGCTGGGCGGAACGCTATGGCTTCTGTCAGAACAAGGTAGAGCCGGATGGCATTCTGCTGCACTCCGTTTCCGTCGGAGAAACCCTGGCCGCCATTCCGCTGGTTCGCGCTCTGCGCCACCGCTACCCTTCGATGCCGATCACCGTCACCACCATGACGCCGACCGGCTCCGAGCGCGCCATGTCGGCGTTCGGCAAAGATGTCCATCACGTCTATCTGCCCTACGATCTGCCCGGCGCCATGAACCGCTTCCTGAATACCGTTCAGCCGAAGCTGGTTATCGTGATGGAAACCGAGCTATGGCCGAATATGGTGGCCGCGCTGCATAAGCGTAAGATCCCACTGGTGATCGCCAACGCCCGCCTTTCTGAACGTTCCGCCAAAGGCTATGCCAAACTGGGCGGTTTTATGCGCCGCCTGTTAAGCCGTATTACGCTTATCGCCGCGCAGAATGAAGAGGATGGCAACCGCTTCCTTGCTCTCGGACTGAAGCGCAACCAGCTGGCGGTCACCGGAAGTCTGAAATTCGATATCTCCGTCACCCCGGAGCTGGCGGCCCGCGCGATTACGTTGCGCCGCCAATGGGCGCCACACCGCAAGGTCTGGATTGCCACCAGCACTCACGACGGCGAAGAACAAATCATCCTGCAGGCGCATAAAAAACTGCTGGAGACCTTCCCGAACCTGCTGCTGATCCTCGTTCCCCGGCATCCGGAGCGCTTCCCCGACGCGCGTGAGATGGTGCAAAAGGCCGGAATGAGCTTTACTCTGCGCAGCACCGGCGAGATCCCCTCCTCCAGTACCCAGGTGGTGATTGGCGATACCATGGGTGAACTGATGCTGCTCTACGGCATTGCCGACCTCGCCTTCGTTGGCGGCAGCCTGGTGGAGCGCGGCGGCCATAACCCGCTCGAGCCGGCGGCGCATGCCATTCCGGTGCTGATGGGGCCGCATACCTTCAACTTCAAAGATATCTGCGCCAAGCTGCAGCAGGATGATGGCCTGATCACGGTCACCGACGCCGACTCGCTGGTCAGGGAAGTGTCCACGCTCCTGACCGATGAAGACTACCGCCTGTGGTATGGCCGTCACGCGGTGGAAGTGCTGCACCAGAACCAGGGCGCGCTGTCGCGTCTGCTCAAGTTACTGCAACCTTACATGCCGCAACGGAGTCATTAATGTCGAACCGGCTTTCCGTGGTGATGATCGCCAAAGATGCAGCGGACCTGCTGCCGGATTGTCTGGACTCCGTTAGCTGGGCAGATGAAATCATCGTCCTCGACTCTGGCAGTACCGACAACACCGTCGAGCTGGCCCGCCGCCTCGGCGCCCAGGTCTATACCCATACCGACTGGCGAGGCTATGGCATTCAGCGCCAGCGCGCGCAGGACTATGCCACCGGCGACTGGGTGTTGATGATCGATACCGATGAGCGCGTCACGCCAGAACTCAGGCAGGCTATTCTTAAGGTGCTGGCAGCGCCGCAGCGCGGCGCCATCTACAGCATCGCTCGTCGCAACTACTTTCTCGGACGCTTTATGCGCCACAGCGGTTGGTATCCCGATCGCGTGCTGCGCCTGTACGAACGCGCCCGTTACCGCTATAACGATAATCTGGTCCATGAATCGCTGGATAGCCTGGGCGCTGAGGTCATTCCGCTAACCGGCGATCTCCTGCATCTGACCTGCCGCGACTTCGCTGGCTTCCAGCAAAAACAGCTGGCGTATGCTGCAGCGTGGGCGCTTGAGCGCCACCGCAAGGGCAAGAAGACCTCGATGGCGGGCATTTTCAGCCATACCCTGGGCGCGTTCCTGAAAACGCTGCTGCTGCGCGGTGGGGTGCTGGACGGTAAGCAGGGCTGGTTACTGGCGATGGTCAACGCGCAGTATACGTTTACGAAATATACCGAGCTGTGGGCGCTGAGCCACGGCTACTCGGAGAAAGGGTAATCATGAGCACAAAAGCGATCTATCCGGGTACCTTTGATCCCATCACCAACGGTCATATCGACATTGTCACCCGCGCGGCGAGCATGTTCGATAAAGTGGTGCTGGCTATCGCCGCGAGCCCGAGCAAAAAGCCGATGTTTACCCTCGACGAGCGTATCGCGCTGGCCACTCAGGCAACAGCGCATCTGGTTAACGTGGAGGTTATCGGCTTTAGCGACCTGATGGCCAGTTTCGCCCGCGCGCAGCAGGCCAATATTTTAATTCGCGGCCTGCGGGCGGTGGCGGATTTCGAGTATGAGATGCAGCTGGCCCACATGAACCGCCACCTGATGCCCACCCTTGAGAGCGTGTTCCTGATGCCGTGCAAAGAGTGGTCATTTATCTCTTCCTCACTGGTGAAGGAAGTGGCGCGTCACCAGGGCGACGTTTCTCATTTCCTGCCAGCTAACGTCCACCAGGCGCTGTTGAATAAGCTGAAGTAACGCATCTATCTGCTGGGGCATGAGCCACGCAGGCTGGCGCTGCACTGCGCCGCCCATCCACACCGGCTCTGTCCCGGTCTTTGTGCCAGGTGGCGCTACGCTGACCTGGCCTACAAACGTTCCTGTTCCTGAGAACTACTTCTGGCACTGACGGCAATAAAAGGTCGCCCGCTGGGCATGTTTGGTCCCGACAACCGGCGTGCCGCAGATCCGGCACGGTTCGCCCTTGCGGCCATAGACCTGCAGCTCCTGGGCAAAATAGCCCGGCTTGCCATCGCTTTGCAGGAAATCCTTCAGCGTGGTGCCGCCCTGCTCTATCGAACGCAGCAGGACCAGCTTAATCACTTTCACCAGCTGCTCACACTCTTCCCGCGACAGTGAAGAAGCCAACCTGTCGGGATGGATCCCGGCCGAGAACAGCGACTCGCTGGCGTAGATATTGCCGACCCCTACCACCAGCTTGTTATCCATCAGCCAGGGTTTGATCGCAGTTTTTTTCTTCGCGCATTTCTGCTGAAGATAGTCGGCGTTAAATTCATCGCTGAGCGGCTCCGGGCCAAGGTGGGCCAGTACCGGATGGTCTTCCAGCGTTTTGGTCCACAGCCAGGCGCCAAAGCGGCGCGGATCGGTATAGCGCAGCACCTTGCCATTACTCATGACCAGGTCAACGTGATCGTGTTTTTCGGCCGGTAGCTCTTCGCTCAGGATACGCAGGCTTCCCGACATCCCGAGATGGACGATGATCCAGCCGTCCGGCAGTTCCAGAAGCAGGTATTTGGCACGACGCCGCACGCTGAGTACCGGAACGTCGCTCAGGCGATAAATCTCTTCGGAAACCGGCCAGCGCAGCCGTCCATTGCGCACAATGGCGTGCAGAATAGTTGCGCCAACCAGGTGCGGCTCGATGCCGCGGCGGCTGGTTTCAACCTCTGGTAATTCAGGCATGATTTTCCTCATCTACATAGGCAGGCGTCACTATTTTACCTCGTTCAGGAGGCAACGACGCGATTAGTGGAGAAAATTCACGCCAACGGTCATCCGCCTGCCATCAGGCTGCGGTTTAAAGTTCCAGCGCCACAGCATATTGACCGCCTGCGCATCATACTGTTCCACTTCGCTGCTTTTGCTGATGAGAACCAGCGTCGGCATACCAGTATCATCGATATCAACGGTCAGTTTCGCCCGCCGTTCGTCCGGCCTCTGCGGCGCCTTCCACTCCACGTTGAAGAGAGCGGCGTTCAACACCTCATCCCGATCGATATCAACCGTCATGCGCGGCGCTGGATCCAGGGGAGTGACGGTTTCCTGACGATCCAGTTTTTTACTGGCGGGTAAGATCGCCGCGGCCTTCGCCGTATCTTCCCCTTTAGCTCTTTCCCCAAGGATATCGCCATAGTCGGCGTAGACCTTTGCCGAAAGAATCGCCTTACGTGGCCCCATGCCAACCCGCATCAGTAGCTTCGTTTTGATATTCGCTATTTTCTGCTCGGTATCCTCGGTAAGCGGCTGTAGCAGCATGGAAGCGATCATCGCGCCCATATACAGCTCTGGATCGCGCTCGGCCCACACGCTCCCCCAGGCCATCCACACCTGCGGATCCTCTGGCGCCAGCGCCAGCAGCTGCGACCATGCTGCCCGCTTCTCCTCAAAGGAAGCGTAACTTTTTCTGAACGCCAGATCTTTGAGTAGCGGCGCGTAGTACGGGTGCGTCTCCACCAGGGCTTCCATCGCCTCCGTCATTTCAGTAAAGCTTTCCATTCTGCCTTTGGGCGTTTTATCGCGTTTTTTGAGGTAGATAAGCTGTAACTGATGCGCCTCTTCTGCGCTCAGTCTCTGTTGCGGAAACAGCGCTTGCATTCGCGTAAATCGCGCCATCATTTCATTCCTGGCGCTTTCCATCCCCGTTTTATTATGGCGAGCGGCCAGCCGGGAGATGCGCATCGCCCGCGCCTCCATCTCCCCATAGTATTCTTCCGGCGGTACGCGATCGCTGATAAAGTTCACTGGCATCAACACGCGTTTTCCCTGCCGGTGAGAACCAAAACGCCACTCCTGTGCATAGTGCAGCGCCGCCTGGTCGAACTCGGGAACGCCACTGCTGCATTCAACGACCACGTTTAACAGCTCGCCGCTGGCGTCGGTATCCAGCGAGAGTATGGTCGTCGCTGACTTGATATATTTATGTATCGCCGGATACAGCATCGCCTGCAAACTCTCTTTCCTGATGCCATAGCGCTCCGTATCAATGCTGACGTGGCCAGGAAAGCGTTCGTTAATCGGGCTGACGCTACGCACGGGAGCAGTTTTAAACACGATTGATTTTGCCAAAGGCAGCACCTTGCTCGCTTCACCCTGTTCTGTTGCATACTTATCCAACGGCAAGTCGCAGGAGCGCGTCTGCATCCGCGCCTGCAAAATGAGCAGGATTTGCCGATCTTCCACCTGCATTTGCGCGATGTATGCTGCCAGCCGCTGCTGTAGCGCAGGCTGCCGCGGGCTCTCCTTCAGACCCTCCGCCATTAACAATCCGGTCGTAATGCTCTTTGTGAACGGCTGAAACTGCGATTTTCGCACCCGCTCATCATCGCGGGCCTGGATCAGCGCGACTGCCCAGCCCAGCCAGGCATCCGGGTTTTCCGGCGCAATGGCGATGGCCCGGCGAAACGCCGTTTCCGCCTGCGCTTTATCCGCCTCGCTCGCCAGCGTCAGGATGGCCGTGGCCAGCGTCAGATCGCCCCGGTCCGGCATCCAGGCCAGATAGTCCATCATTTTGGGTAATGCTTTCGCTTCCCGTTCACGATAGCCCAGCGCCTGCTGCCAGAGCGCATCCGCGGCGGCGGCATCTTCGTCATTCCAGCCAAGCGGCAGCGCCGCCAGCGGTTTTTTCTGCGCGAGAAATTGCTCGGTGATCTTGTGCTGATTCAACGGCCCCCCACGCAGCGCTATCTGAATAAAACGAGCATGGCGGTCATAGAGAAAATCGCTCCAGGCGGGCGTTTCCAGCTGATTCATACTCTGCCAGCGCCGCTGGTTTTGTTCGCCAAAAGGCACCTTGCATAAGGTAATGCCGATGACAAAAACAATCTGCGCCACAGCAACAATCAGATAGCCTTTATTGTGTCGGGTAACCGCCACCCACATCAGAGCGGAAAAATAGATCGTTCCCCCCAGCCACAGGCCATAGAGATATAAACGCTGGGGATCATTGAGCGCGGCAGGTAACAACGGCAGCTTATCCATTAAGCGAAATGGCGCGGACCACAGCAAGGAGACGAGTTCCGGCGCCACAAAAGCCATCAATAACGCGAAAAAGAGAATGAGATATCTTAATTTCAGCGTCATTTATGGCTGACTCCGAATAATGGACCGGAGTATCAGCGCCGCCACCCAGATAAAAATAATCAGTAACGCCGCAATATCGAACCATGCTGGACCAGAGCCGTTGAGCCGGGCAAAACTGCGCGCCAGCCCCCCCATAATCAGCGTACTCATCAGCGCCAGCGCGCCATGCCAGGCAAATGAAGGAACGTTGCTGCGAATACTGCGCCACAGCAGGGTTAACGGCCCCGGCCCGGTAGGTTGACGAGGTACGGCGGCGGCTGGCGCCCTGCGAGGCTGCTGCATTACCGGTGCGACTCGCGGGCGCACGGTTTCCGCTTGCTTACGCTGCTTTGCCTGCTTTATTCCCGCAACAACCTGTTTTTTCCGCGCGCAGACCAGGCACGGCATCCCGGCAAAATGCTGGTGTTTTTGATGACAAAGAATAATTTTTTGCGTGCTACGTAGCGCATAAGGACGCAGCACCTGCGCCCATTCATCGGCGGAAGGTCGTCGGGCGGGCGAATCGCTAAATGCGCGATCGAATAGCTTACGCAGCTCAACCGGCAGCAAATGGTGGGTACTGCCCGGCACCGGAACACTACTTTTTGCGGCATTGATACCGTAGGCGTAACAACGAGCGGCGATACGACCAGGTAAATCATCCGGTACCTTCGCCATTTGCGAGCGACCGCTGTAGGGATGAATACCATGGTTGAGCAGTTGGAAAATAATCACCGCCAGCGAGAAACGATCCTGCGCTTCTTCCTGCTCACCGGGCACCTGCCCAATACGCTGAAACTCCGGCGCCAGATAATCCGGCGTGAACTGCCCTGCAGGGAAACGCTCTCCCTCGCCCTGAATGCTAAAGCCATCGCAGTCCAGCAGCGCGATATAAAGGCTGTCGCGATAGAACCGCAGGTTGACTGGCTTCATGTCGATAACCCGGTGCTGTCGCGCATGCAGCGTAGAGACCAGGGTAGCAAGGTTACAAGCCAGGCTCACTTTCGCACCGATGCCTTCCGGCAGATGGTGCGCCTTCGCCTGCCGCGCCTGTAAAATATACTCCAGCTCAATGGTGCGCTGGGTGTCGAGAACCGGTATGACAAAGCCCACTACGCGCTTGCGCTCGTCGTAGAGCAAATAGTCGGGCCATGCCAGCTGGACAATCGACTCACCTTCCGCAGGGGCGGGGATCTCAGGCCGCTGCGCCAGCATGGCGCTGAGCTTGCGTTGGTAGTAAGCGGTATCGGTCTGCGGATGGTAAAGTTTAGCAACGCGGGAAGGGTCATCCGCCAGGAAATAAACACTCCCCGCGCCGCCGCTCTTGATCAGTTTCCCCAGACGTACCGTGCGGCGCTGTCCGTCATAGCAGGCTGGCAGCTTTTTATGCTTCATGACGCAGGGCTACCAGAAGTGTCTTGTCATCACCGGTTATCGCCCAGGTGCGCGGGTCGTCCAGCGTGGCGCGCAGCGCTTCGCTTCCTTCAGCCTCTGAAACCAGCTGCACATAACGCAAAACCGGATCGATAAACGGAGAGAACAGCGCATCCCCACGCCGATTGAGTGCGAACGGCTGCACGCCGTCAGTCATCATCACCAGTCTCGTGGCTCTGCCAGAAAACTGGCTGATATGTAAATGCTCCCGCCAGTCGTCGCTGGTCAGGAACCAGGTCTGGTTAGCGTATTCGCCGTTTTCAGGCAGGGAGAAGTGCTGTTCGGCATCCAGGCTTAACGCCGCAGCGCCATCGCCAATATGCACTATCACAGAGGCGGTCTCTCCCAGCCAGGCAGCCAGAACGGTACAGGCAAAATCGCCCGCGGAAATTTCCCGCTCCTGCGCCTGTAGCAGCACGGTCTCGCGCACACTACCGAGCAGCGTCGCCAGCTGATTTTCATCCGGCGCCGTGATGAATGTCGCCAGGCGATCGGCCAGCGCATGCGCGACCAACGCTGCGCCCTGCTCGCTATACGCGGCAGAGCCCGCCCCATCGCATACGACGGCGACAAGCCGATCGCCCAGATGGCGATAGCAAAAGGCATCCTGGCAGGGAAGTTGATTTTGTCGGTGGCTGCTACCCATGACCGACGCTGCGTATACGCGCCAGTTCATGGTGTCAGACCGAAATTTCGGACCAGCTATCCGTCGGCGGTAGCTGTGCTTTACCGCCCGGTGTCGACTGCGACACCACCTGCATACTGGCGCTGAGCCAGAGGAATAGCTCGCGGAACTGCAATCCCTTCAGCTGCTTCACGCCGTTAATGCCGCTACGGCTGAACTGCCCCATCGACTCAGTTGCTTCGTGTCCTACGCTAATCGGAAACACAGCGACTTTATTTGCCGCCTGCGCATCACGGCACGCCTGCGCTGCCGCCTGCCAGTTGTCGGTGGGCTCGCCATCCGACATTAAAAACAACCATGGCCGGGTATAGGGGACGCCAGCCGCTTTCAGGCGCTGTTTTTCCGCTTCAATTTCGCCCAGCGCCAGGCTAACGGCCTGCCCGGTGGGCGTCAGGCCACTGGCCTCAAGCTCGGGGGCAATGAAGTCCATCGCATCACACCAGTCGCCATACAGCTCGCATTCATCATAGCCGCCGTATTTGATCACCAGCAGGCGAACGCGCTTAGCGGCGATGACATCCTGCTTAAGTTCCTCTTCCAGCAGCTTTAATCCCTGATTCAGTTGGGCGATTGGCTGGCCCTGCATGCTGCCTGAGCAATCGAGGACCAAAATTAACGGTGTGCGCTGTTCGCTGTTATCGATAAATGAAACATCTGGAATAAAAGAGGCCATAACAATCCCTGTCGCTGGTTTTCTGTACCGGAAGAATAGACAGACTATACAAGCAAGACAAGAAAAACCTTTATATTCATTATGTTAATTGATTTGTAGTAAATAATTAAAAGAGGGATATATGATAAGTTTTGAAGGTGTTTTGCCTGAATAATGGCAATAAAAAACCCCGCCGGGGCGGGGTTTTCATTACAAGAAAGCGAAAATTATTTGATTTTAGCTTCTTTGTAGATAACGTGCTGACGTACAACCGGATCGTACTTTTTCAGTTCCATTTTTTCCGGTTTGGTACGCTTGTTCTTCGTGGTGGTATAGAAGTGACCAGTACCAGCGGAAGAAACCAGCTTGATTTTCTCACGAATACCTTTAGCCATGATTTATTTCCTCTAAGTACTTAGTACTTTTCGCCACGGGCACGCAGTTCAGACAGAACTGTATCGATGCCTTTCTTATCGATTACACGCATACCTTTAGCAGATACGCGCAGGGTGACAAAACGCTTCTCGCTCTCAACCCAGAAACGGTGAGAGTGCAGGTTCGGCAGGAAACGGCGTTTAGTCGCGTTCAGTGCGTGGGAACGGTTGTTACCGGTCACCGGACGCTTGCCAGTAACTTGGCAGACTCGGGACATGTCTATTCTCCAAAAATCAAATTAGCTCGAGCTTCGTATGGGGTATTGGCGCCTCGTCAGGCTTTACAGCCTGGTCATCGCAGTTCAATGTGAACTCTCGACTGCCAGGCCCAAATGCCAAACCCGAGATTCTCAAAGGTGGCGTAGTATACGCTGACTCGGCGATGTGCTCAAGTCCCGAACAGACAAAGATCCCGAAGGATCGCCAGTTCGGGGCTAAATCCAGCCACGCTCGGCAAAAGATACATACGCACCGCGGCCGATAACCAGATGGTCAAGCACGCGTATCTCCATGAATCGACAACATTTTACCACCCTTTCGGTAATCAGCCTGTCTGCCTGGCTCGGCTCCGGACTACCGGAGGGATGATTATGCGCAAGGATCACGGCGGCAGCGTTCACTTTGATGGCTTCGCGTACAATTTCTCGCGGATGCACCTCAACGTGGCTAAGAGTACCAGAAAAAAGGCGACTATGTTTCAACACCCGATTCTGATTATCTAAAAAGATCACCATAAAGATCTCGCGCTCTTCTTCCGTAAGCTGGCTTTGTAAAAATTCCCGCGTCGTCGAGGGACTGACCAGCGCAGCCTCCTCGACCAACTGTGAGCTAAAATAGCGTCGCGCCAGCTCGGCAATACCCTTCAGTTGCGCATATTTCGCCAGCCCCAGTCCATCCACGGCAATCAACTGCGCTTTATCCGCGGAAAGCAGAGCGTAGAGCGAGCCAAAACGCTGCAGTAACGCCTGCGCATAGCTGAGCACATCCTGACGACGCGTGCCGACGCGCAGAAACAGCGCCAGCAGCTCAACATCCGTTAGCGCTTCGATGCCGTACTGCAACATCTTTTCTCGTGGCATCAGATTTTCCGTTTCGTCCATGCGCCCTCCTGGGTGAATTTGCCTATCCTGGCACAGCCTGACGGCGCTGCCGACCCACTGCTTTTCACCCTGCGTAGCCGCTCGCAAAGTGAATGCCCACCAGAGGCACGACGACGACAGGATTGTGATAAGATGCGCGGATTCTGGTCTACGGCAACAGGAAGACATCATGATGACTCTGGCGGGTAAAAAAATCGTCCTGGGCGTCAGCGGCGGTATCGCGGCGTATAAAACCCCGGAACTGGTGCGCCGACTGCGCGAACGCGGCGCGGAGGTGCGTGTCGCGATGACGGAGGCGGCAAAAGCGTTCATCACCCCACTCAGCCTGCAGGCGGTATCCGGCTATCCGGTTTCCGACAGCCTGCTCGATCCGGCGGCGGAAGCGGCTATGGGCCATATTGAGCTCGGGAAATGGGCCGACCTGGTGATCCTCGCCCCGGCAACCGCTGATTTAATCGCCCGCGTGGCGGCCGGCATGGCCAACGACCTGGTGTCGACGATCTGTCTTGCCACCCCTTCCCCGGTTGCCGTGGTGCCCGCCATGAACCAGCAGATGTATCGCGCGCAGGCCACCCAGCAGAATCTGCGGACGCTGGCTTCCCGCGGCCTGCTGCTGTGGGGACCGGACAGCGGCAGCCAGGCCTGCGGCGACGTCGGCCCGGGGAGAATGCTCGATCCGTTAACCATCGTGGAGATGGCCGCGCAGCATTTCGCCTCCCCTGTCAAAGATTTGCAACATCTCAACCTCATGATTACCGCGGGCCCGACCCGTGAGCCGTTGGATCCGGTGCGTTACATCAGCAACCACAGCTCAGGCAAAATGGGCTTCGCGATTGCCGCCGCCGCCGCGCAGCGGGGCGCGAACGTGACCCTGGTCAGCGGCCCGGTATCACTACCGACACCGCCGTTTGTGCAGCGCATTGATGTCACTACCGCACTGGAAATGGAAGCCGCCGTCCAGGCCGGCGCTCAGCAGCAGCATATTTTTATTGGCTGCGCCGCAGTGGCGGATTACCGCGCCGCCGTCATCGCCGAAGATAAAATTAAAAAACAAGGTGATGAATTAACAATAAAAATGATTAAAAACCCGGATATCGTGGCCGGGGTTGCGGCGCTAAAAGCCCATCGCCCTTACGTCGTTGGGTTTGCCGCCGAAACGAATAATGTGGAAGAATATGCGCGGCAAAAACGTGCCCGCAAAAACCTCGACCTGATTTGCGCTAACGATGTTTCTCAGCCTGATCAGGGCTTTAATAGCGATAACAACGCATTACACCTTTTCTGGCAGGATGGGGAAAAGCGCTTACCACTTGAGCGCAAGGAACTCCTGGGCCAATTATTACTCGACGAGATCGTGACCCGTTATGATGAAAAAAATCGACGTTAAGATTCTGGACCCGCGTGTCGGCCAGCAATTTCCGCTGCCGACCTATGCCACCTCCGGCTCCGCCGGACTTGACCTGCGAGCCTGTCTCGACGACGCCGTAGAGCTGGCGCCGGGTGCAACCACGCTGTTGCCGACGGGCCTTGCGATTCATATCGCCGATCCCTCTCTGGCGGCGGTAATTCTGCCACGCTCCGGCCTGGGCCATAAGCATGGCGTAGTACTGGGCAATCTGGTGGGCCTCATCGACTCCGATTACCAGGGGCAACTGATGGTGTCCGTCTGGAACCGCGGTCAGCAGAGCTTTATTATCGAGCCGGGCGAACGTATCGCGCAGATGGTCTTTGTGCCGGTCGTGCAGGCGGAATTTAACCTGGTGGAAGAGTTTGACGCCACCGACCGCGGCGAAGGCGGCTTCGGTCACTCAGGGCGTAAATAAGCCCAGCAACACGGAACCTGCATCCCAACGCGCATAACGCAATAACATCACCGCAAACTCCGGTTTGCGGTCGCGTTGTGGATGTCTGCCTGACAAGTGCTTATTTTCAGGGGTATTTTAAAACATGGCAGAAAAGCAAACTGCGAAACGGAATCGTCGCGAAGAAATACTTCAATCTCTGGCGCTCATGCTGGAATCCAGCGATGGTAGTCAACGTATTACCACCGCGAAACTGGCGGCTTCCGTCGGCGTCTCCGAAGCCGCGCTGTATCGCCATTTTCCCAGCAAAACCCGCATGTTTGACAGCCTGATCGAGTTCATTGAAGACAGTCTGATTACGCGCATCAATTTGATTTTGAAAGATGAAAAGGACACGACCGCGCGCCTGCGCCTGATCGTTCTGTTGATTCTTGGGTTTGGCGAGCGTAATCCTGGGCTGACGCGTATCCTCACCGGGCACGCGCTAATGTTCGAACAGGACCGGCTACAGGGCCGCATCAACCAGCTTTTTGAGCGCATCGAAGTGCAGCTGCGTCAGGTGATGCGCGAGAAAAAAATGCGTGAAGGCGAAGGCTACACCCTCGACGAAACCCTGCTGGCCAGCCAGCTGCTGGCCTTCTGCGAGGGTATGCTGTCGCGC
The DNA here is from genome assembly GCF_033100215.1 of Klebsiella sp. w6. NCBI lineage: Bacteria > Pseudomonadati > Pseudomonadota > Gammaproteobacteria > Enterobacterales > Enterobacteriaceae > Klebsiella > Klebsiella sp. w6. The sequence goes on along the minus strand of NZ_CP136907.1, from coordinate 122,321 downwards.
TTTGTGCGCAGCGAGTTCAAATATCGTCCGACGGATGATTTCGAGGCCCGCTGGCCGCTGGTCGCCGCACAGCTGCAGTAAATCCTCACATGCAGCCGCCAGGCTGCATGATTCTCCTCGCAATCTGCGTAAGTTTGTTGCAAATCCCAGGGCCATTGGTTGAATTGCCCAATGCGCGTTTCCGCTTTCCTTTCCTACTATCCAGCTTGCTGATCGTTTCACCCTCCCCCAACACCACCCGACAAGGAGAGATTTGATGGCGACGTCACGGCGGGATTTATTGAAGATAGGCGGGTTGGCAACCGCATCGCTACTAGTCAGTCAAAAAAGCTTCGCAGCATGGGCCCCTTCTGAACGCTATCCTGACCCACGCATCGTGGCCGTCGATGACAGCTTTCGTCGCTATATGCTTGCCAGCGCAAAGGTTGAACGCATCGCCAGCGGCTTCCGTTGGGCGGAAGGCCCGGTCTGGTTCGGCGACATGCGAATGCTGCTGTGGAGCGACATTCCGAATAACGCCATCATGCGCTGGGATGAAATCAGTGGAGAAACCAGCGTCTTTCGCTACCCGGCCAATTATAGCAATGGCCACGCCCGCGACAGACAGGGGCGCTTAATCAGTTGCGAGCACGACACCCGCCGCATTACGCGTACCGAATACGATGGATCTGTCACCGTACTGGCCGATAGCTACCAAGGTAAGCGCCTCAATTCCCCAAACGATATCGTTGTGAAGTCAGACGGTACCATCTGGTTTACCGACCCGCCATTTGGCATCAGCGGCTTTTACGAAGGCCACAAAGCAACGCCAGAATTGCCGCAAAACGTCTATTGCCTGGAGCCGGAAAGCCGCAAACTAAGCGTGGTATTGGGCGACATAAAAGGGCCAAATGGTTTGTGTTTCTCGCCGGACGAAAAGACCCTGTACGTGGTGGAAAGCCGGGCGACACCGAACCGCTTAATTCTGGCGTGGGACGTGGAAGGCAATACGCTGAAAAATAAACGGGTGTATCTCGACTGTGGCAACGGTACCGCCGATGGGATCGCCTGCGACACAGACGGCAATCTGTGGTGCGGATGGGGAAGCGGAAACGAAGAACTCGACGGCGTGCGGATCTTTAACCCTCAGGGTAAGCATATCGGCACCATTCAACTGCCGGAGCGCTGCGCGAACTTGTGTTTTGGCGGCGAACAGCGCAATCGGCTGTTTATGGCGTCCAGTACGTCAATCTATTCGCTGTACGTCAATGCGCAGGGCGCTAAGCTGGTATAGAGGAAATATCCGGCAGCCGAGGCTGCCGGATGCATCATCAGATGCCGTAGGCTTCACGATAGGCACGAACTGACGCCAGATATTCCGCCATCTCGGGTTTCTCTTCCAGATAAGCAATCAGCTCTTTCAGAGTGATGATTGAGATAACCTGGCAGCCGTAATCCCGCTCCACTTCCTGAATAGCTGAAATCTCGCCGCGGCCGCGCTCCTGACGATCCAGGGAGATCAGTACGCCCGCCAGCTGGGCGCCCTGGGCCTGGATAATCTCCATGGATTCGCGGATCGCCGTACCGGCGGTGATCACGTCATCCACCAGCATCACACGCCCCTGCAGCGGGCTACCGACCAGGTTGCCGCCTTCGCCGTGGGTTTTTGCCTCTTTGCGGTTAAAGCAGTAAGGCAGATCGCGGTCATGATGTTCGGCTAACGCCACCGCGGTGGTGGTGGCGATCGGAATACCTTTATAGGCCGGGCCAAACAGCAGGTCGAACTCAATCCCGGAATCCACCAGCGCCTCGGCATAAAAACGGCCCAGCAGTGCCAGATCGCGCCCGGTGTTAAACAGGCCGGCGTTGAAGAAATAGGGGCTCTTGCGCCCGGATTTCAGCGTGAACTCGCCAAACTTAAGAACCTGCTTGCTAAGCGCAAACTCAATAAACTGGCGCTGATACGGCTTCATGGATTCGCTCCTTTTGGTACTTTCATCATTGTCAGACTACGCGCTCATCCTTCGCAGGTGTAATGAAGGATGAAGCGCAAAAAAAAGGCGACTTCTCAGTCGCCTTAATCATTAATTTTCTAACGCCGCCTTCTGCGTCGTGATAATGGATTCGATCCCCCCTCGGGCTAACGCCAGGAGAGTGAGGAGCTCTTCATGGGTGAACGGCTCGCCTTCTGCCGTCCCCTGCACCTCAATAATGCGGCCATCTTCGGTCATCACCACGTTCATGTCGGTTTCCGCTGCGGAATCTTCGATGTACTCCAGATCGCAAATGGCTTCGCCGTTAACGATACCAACGGACACCGCGGCAACCATCCCCTTCATTGGGTTGGTTTTCAGCTTGCCGGCTGCCACCAGTTTGTTCAGCGCATCGGCCAGCGCCACGCAGGCCCCGGTAATCGACGCCGTACGGGTGCCGCCATCGGCCTGCAGCACATCGCAGTCGAGTGTGATGGTGAATTCACCCAGCGCTTTCAGGTCAACCGCCGCGCGCAGCGCGCGAGCGATCAGACGCTGAATTTCCATCGTCCGGCCGCCCTGCTTGCCTTTTGCTGCTTCACGCGCGTTACGCGTGTGCGTTGAGCGCGGCAGCATGCCATATTCAGCGGTGATCCAGCCCTGCCCCTGTCCTTTCAGGAAACGCGGAACGCCTTCGTCAATGGAAGCGGTGCACAACACTTTGGTATCACCGAATTCGACCAGCACGGAGCCTTCAGCGTGTTTTGTGTAATTACGGGTCAGGGTGACGGGACGCACCTGATTAGCGCTACGGCCTGCTGGACGCATGATAGAAATCTCCGGCTTGAAACGAATGTGGGGCGCATTATACGAATTTCATGGCGAAAAGCCTATGCCAACACGTGCCGGGCACGCACATAATGTCAGTCCAGTGTTTTACGATAAGATTTCAACCCCACGCCAATCACTATCACCGCCAGGCCGATCAGTGGCAAAAGGTCGGGTAATAATGCCATCGCAGAATAGCCTTTCAGCATGATGCCCTTAACCAGTCGGATGAAATAGGTCAGCGGTAAACAGGAGCCAATGGCTTTCGCCCAGTCAGGCATACTAATAAAGGGGCTGATAAAGCCGGAAAGCATAATGGAAGGAATAAAGTAAAATGACGACATTTGCAGCGCCTGCAGTTGGTTTTGTGCCAGGCCAGAAATACCAATGCCAATTGACAGGCAGAGGAAAACATATATTAACAGCACAAAAAAAAGCAGAAAAACGCTACCATGAAGGGGAATATCGAACAATAGCACAGCGGCAATCAGAATTAACGTCGCCTGGAACAAACCGATGACAACAAAAGGCGTTATCTTCCCGACAATGACCTCAAACCCGGTCAAAGGAGAGACCAGTAAATTTTCTAACGCCCCGTTTTCTCGCTCACGGGTAATAGACAGGGCGGTCATCAGGATCAAGGTGGTACTGAGTATCGATCCCATAATACCTGGAATAGTATTAAACTGGGTAATCCCCTCAGGGTTAAACATCCGATGGATAATAAGCTCGAAATCATCCTCTTTTTGCGAGACACGCATGTCGCCCGGCAAATCGTGTTGAAACATCGATTTCGCCACCTGTACAAGGGCACTTAGCGCATTCCCCGTGGTTATCGGATCGATGGCATCCCCCTGAATTAACAGCTGAGGCTTTTCTCCACGCAGCATCTTGCGCGTAAACCCCTCAGGAATCGTCACGATAAAAGTGACATCTCCCCGAACGAACGCTTTCTGCGCCGCCTCTTCTGAATCGACAGGAATCATTGAAAAATACCCTGTATTTTGCGCTTCCGTCACAAAAATATGACTCATGCGTTCGGTATCGTAATTTAATAACGCGGTAGGAAGATTATGGGGATCCATATTGATCGCATAGCCAAGAATGATCAGCTGAAAAATAGGTGTCAGGAGCACCATACTAATGCTGACTTTATCACGACGTAATTCGTGGATTTCCTTAATAACCACGCCGATCCAACGGGTAAAGGAGAAGCTTAAATTAATTTTTTTCACAATCGTTTTTCATCAAGTAGGTAAATGCATCTTCCAGATTGGTAGCCACCTGACAGAACTCATAGCCCTGTTGTGTAAATGCAAAAAGCGTGGACTTTAATTTGGCTTCATCTCTGGAAGTAATATAAAGCTGATTGCCAAAAATGACCGTTTGCTCAATATCCGGCAAGCGTTGTAGCTGGTTTTCAAGCAGCGTCAGACCGGTGCCACTGGTTCGCATGGTGATCAGATTCTGGGACGCGATAATCGACGAAATAGTGCCATTCGCCAACAGACGGCCATAAGACAGATAGGCAACCTTATGGCAGCGCTCGGCCTCATCCATATAATGCGTGCTCACCAGGATTGAGATCCCTCTGTCCGATAACTGATGCAGCATTTGCCAGAACTCTCGCCGCGCTTTCGGATCCACGCCAGCGGTTGGTTCATCGAGAAACAACAAAACGGGTTCATGCAACATGCAAGCGGCGAGGGCCATTCTTTGCTTCCAGCCTCCAGAAAGCTCCCTGGCCTGCTGATGCTGTCGGGTAGTGAGGCCTAACTCTGAAAGCGCGCGTTCAACCCGGGCTTTACGTTGGTCGAGGCTATACAACCGCGCGATAAAAAGTAAGTTTTCCCGGATGGTTAAATTTCCCCACATTGAGAAATACTGGGTCATATAACCTATCTTTTTTTTTATTTTTTCCCGCTGCGTAAAGATGTCCATGCCCAGACAAGAGCCTTCACCTGAATCCGGGGTAATCAAACCACACATCATCCGAATCGATGTTGTTTTCCCGCTACCGTTCGGCCCAAGAAAACCATAAATTTCGCCTTTGGCCACCTGCAAAGAGAAATCCTTTACGACGTGATGCTCACCAAAATACTTATTGAGATTTTTTACATCAATACAAAGATTATTCATTACCAATAACCTCCACATCAAACGGCTGGCCGATTTTCATCCGCTCAGCCTGCTTCCGGGCAGGAACAGCCTCAGCCATAAAAATGAGTTTCTCCCGGCGTTTCGTACTATAAATAACCGGAGGCGTAAATTCCGCTTCAGGACTGATGTAGTTAATCACGCCAGCAATGGGCTCAGCGCAACCATCGCATATCAGTTTTACCTTAGTTCCGATTTTAAATTTACCAAGCATCGCCTCGGGTATAAAAAAGCGTACTTTTATATTCTCAGGAGGTAACAGACTAATTATTGGTCTGCCGGCAGTGGGCCGTTCCCCGGCACGATAAATAATATCGAAGACTTTAGCATTGACCGGAGAAACAATCGTCGTTTGCTGGACATCCCAAAGCGCCTTATCACGTTCGAGTTTTGCCGCGGCCACCATCGAGAGCTGTTTGCTAATCTCATCCTGACGGGCAGGCAGTTGCCGCGCTTTGAGTTGATTAATTAACTCTTCAACCTGCGCGCCTTTTTGCGTTAACTCATCCCGGATATCCTCCCATTCTGCGAGCGAGATGGCGCGACTGGCGTAAAGATTACGATACCGCTCAAGCTGACGCTTTACCTGGGATTCCGCCGATCGTGCTTTTTTAATCTGGGCACGAATAATATCCAGCTCTTCAGGCCGCTCTCCCGACTCCAGATTTCGCAATAATGCGCTCTCTGCAGAAAGTTTTTCCTCAGCTCGCAGGAAAATATTTTGCGCATCAAAGGACTCAATCTTCACTAACTCTTGTCCAGGCGTGACATTATCTCCTTTCTTAATGAATAGCTGTTCAATTTTTGCAGTGGAAGAATAAGAAAGATAGACAAATTCGCCATGTGAATAACCAGATAACCTGTTCTCCGGTTTGTTATCACACCCCGTTATCATCAGCATCGCTATCACAACAATAAATATATTTACTGGCTTTTGCATTAAAACGCATCCGTACGCATAGAGTTTTTCATTACTGATGTCTGGATTGAATTATTCTCATTCCAAACCCTAACGTTATCGTCAGTTTAATCCTTTAAATAATGCTTAAAGTATATTTCATTCAATTTATCGAGAGCACTCAGGTTTAAACCAGCGATCGAGTGAAAAGCATCATCTTTTGTGAATGCAAGAATCGACGATCCGCCTGGAGAAAACCATTTAGCGCTCTGTTTAAAAGGCCATGGTAGTTCATAACCTTTTTCTCTCAGTAAATCGTTAAGCACACGCCAGTCGTCTCTAAAATCATTTCCGGAAAATGGGCTATCACTTTGTGCACCTTCTGCAGTGAATAATTGAATTGGCGTACAAAAGTTAACCGAACTGGGAAAGTACATATTATAAAAGCTTACAATGAGTTTCTGCACCTCTTCAGGAAAAGAGCCGGGAATCGTCAACACACCTAACAAATATTTATAGTCTGGATATCTTTTTATAAAATCAAATATCCCCCGCCATAAATAATCAAGAACATTACTTTTTTGATAAGGCTTCTGGATAAATCCACGGCCGATTTCCACACACTGGCTTAAACAGGAATAGGCATTATTATGGTATTTGAACAGGCTGTTGCTGTAGAGGCCTGTTATTCCATGTTGCGCTAACTGCTCACCAACGGGTATTAGACGATAGGCACCCAGTATTTCTTCATCAGAAGGATCCCATAAAATGACATGGTAATAGGTTTCATCAAAAACATCATTATCTCTGTCTTTACCGGATCCAGCGCCAATATCGCGATAACAGCGCTCGCGTAAGCGCCCTAGCTCATCAATAATGGGTGAGTCTCCGAGGGTATTACAGCGAAATATCAATAATTTTCTACCATCATCAAATTGTCTTAATACTTCGCACTCTTCTATTGCGTTTATTAAACTCTCTCGACTACCTGTTAATTGTTGCGGAGAAACCGTATCTACCAGCGCCGGGCCATTCTCTCCGATGCTCTGGAGATGCATCAAGCATACACTTGACGCGGCAGACAGATCTTTATTAAATCGATTAAACGAAGATAAGGCTATTTGCTGCCCTACTTTGATTTTCATGGTCTTACCACGATGGCGTAGCGCTTCACGAATAATCATTATATTTGACAGTTGCCGCCAGACCGTCGCAGCTAAATAATAAGTTTTGCTGTTTGATCCCGTAATATGAACAGGTACCAGCGCCGCGTTGTTTCTCATCGCCAGTTGTAAAAAACCGGGATTCCATTGATGTTCCTGTAAACCTGAAAGAGACCAGCTAGCCAACTTACCTGCAGGACAAATAATCAACACACCACCGTTCTTCAGGTGATCGTTCATTTCCCTGAATTTCTTATGGCTCATCTTACCAGCCATATTCTCAATACCAATGGTAAGTTCTGCCACCTGTGGGAATATCATTGGCAAAATATGGTTAGCCACTATTTTTATATCTTTCCTGACCTGAGCGATAGTATGTATTAAAGCAATACCATCCATTACCGTCGGATGATTTGAAATAACAACTGTAGCACCCTGTCGGGGTATATTATTAAAGTCAGAGCATTCCGTTTCACATCGGACGTTAAAAAAATCAATGACCGAACTAACCCAATGCACACCATTTTTATCAATTAACCGTTCGTCGTTTATTAAACGAGAGAATATCTTATTGCCAAATGCGGCTCTGAAAACCCATTTTTTCCAGTGTGGAATATTGGTATCCGGGAAAAACTCTCTAATGACTCTGTCAAAGATAGCGTTCATATTAAAATCCTTTTTATAGAACTAATCTAAAACGACTATACTCGTGATCCTTCTGTCGGACAATACCGCCCAAAATGAAAACCCACTAATACAAAATTAATGAATATAGTTGAAGTGATAATATTCATGAAGACAATATAAACAATAGCAGGTTTAATATATTCGCCGCAACAAATTCAAAAAAAGCATACATAATACTTAAAGATAATACACCGTAGTATTTCCTGTGGTTATATTTGGCACAAAATCATCACTCTAATCATATTTTCTATCAAGAAACCAGCTCGTATAGCACTATCTGTATTTGATGTTCACGCCAAATAACATAAAACCATTAACTACAGCAAAAAGTAATATCTCCCCGCGGTCAACAAAGCGCAGAAAAACCATTTCTTCAGTAAGCCCAAATAATTAACCACATATAACTTAACAGCGTCATTGACGTAAAGTCGCTAATACAAAACGTCTTATTTTACCCACAACAGAAGCATACCGCTCGCTTAACTTAGTAATTGCATGAAATAGATTGTGGCTATGCCCCTCAAAACAATCGCCATCCAGGTATTTCATCACTATTCCTGTTAAGTCACCGCCCGCATAGCTATAATCCTTGCATTCATTATTACGAAAACAGGAACGTCTATGATCCGCAGTATGACCGCCTATGCCCGCCGTGAAATCAAGGGTGACTGGGGTAGCGCCGCATGGGAGCTGCGCTCGGTAAACCAGCGCTATCTGGAAACGTACTTCCGCCTGCCGGAGCAGTTCCGTAGTCTGGAGCCCGTGGTACGCGAGCGCATTCGCGCCCGCCTGACTCGCGGTAAAGTCGAATGCACCCTGCGTTTTGAACAAGATCCCAGCGCTCAGGGTGAACTTATCCTCAACGAAAAGCTGGCTAAACAGCTGGTCAACGCTGCCAACTGGGTGAAAATGCAGAGCGATGAAGGGGAAATCAACCCGGTTGATATCCTGCGCTGGCCGGGCGTGATGGCCGCCAAAGAGCAGGATCTCGACGCCATCGCCGCCGACATTCTGGCCGCTCTTGATGGCGCGCTGGACGACTTCATCGTCGCCCGCGAAACGGAAGGCCAGGCCCTGAAAGCGCTTATCGAGCAGCGGCTTGAAGGGGTGAGCGGCGAAGTGGCGAAAGTTCGAGCTCATATGCCGGAAATTCTCCAGTGGCAGCGCGAGCGTCTGGTTGCCAAACTGGAAGACGCGGAAGTGCAGCTGGAAAATAACCGTCTTGAGCAAGAGCTGGTGCTGATGGCGCAGCGTATCGACGTTGCCGAAGAGCTGGACCGCCTCGAAGCGCACGTTAAAGAGACCTACAACATTCTGAAAAAGAAAGAGGCTGTGGGTCGCCGTCTCGACTTTATGATGCAGGAGTTCAACCGTGAGTCGAACACCCTGGCGTCAAAATCGATTAACGCCGAGGTCACCAACTCCGCGATTGAGCTGAAGGTACTGATCGAGCAAATGCGCGAACAGATCCAGAATATCGAGTAACGCTTTCTCACCCATCCAGGCACTACCGTATAAAAGGTCATGATCAATCATGGCCTTTTTATTTATCTCTCCCGCCGGCTGACGATAAGAATCTACGTATAAAAATAGTCGTCCAGTTTTCGGTTGTGGCAAATGAGCCCAACGCGGCACAGTCTGGGGACACACCACCGCGGGAGAAAAGAATGAACTTCAACGCGCTTCACCAGCAAAACCAACCGTTGTTGCTTGCCAACGTCTGGGATGCCAGCAGCGCTCAGGCCGCTCAGCAGGCCGGTTATCAGGCGCTGGGCTCCTCCAGCGCTGCTATCGCCGCAATGTTAGGGTATGAAGATGGCGAAGAGATGAGTTTTGACGAGCTGTTATATATCGTCTCACGCATCAAAGCTGTTAGCGAACTGCCGTTAAGCGTCGATTTAGAGGCGGGCTACAGCGCCACAACCAGCCACATCATTGACAATATCCAGCGTCTGGCGCATCTCGGCGTGAGCGGAATAAACCTCGAGGATAGTCATGTGGTGAATAATACGCGTCGTCTTGACGATGCCGTGGTCTTTGCCGCCAAAATCCAGGAAATCACCCACGCTTGTCCCGATATGTTTGTTAATGTCCGCACCGATACCTTTCTTCTCAACATACCAAATGCACTGGATGAGACGCTCTATCGCGGTCAGTTATACGCTAACCATGGTGGATGCGGTTTTTTTGTGCCTTGCGTCACCCGCGCGGAAGATATTACCGCCATTGTCCGCCACGTGCCTTTACCCTTAAACGTAATGTGTATGCCTGAGCTGGCAGACTTCAGTACCTTATCGGCACTGGGCGTAAAACGAATTTCGATGGGCAATTTTATTCATGCTGCCACACAGGCCAGACTGAAAGACTTATTATGTCAGGTGCAAGCTAACTACTCTTTCTCGGGTGTTTTTTGACCATGAAAATTACCGACAGCATCCAGTGCGATATCTGGTATCAGGCGCTGCTTGAACGCGCTGTGGAGTTTACCGGCGTCTTTTTCGTTGGCGTGAAAACCACCGGCGTTTTTTGTATCTCGGTCTGTCGGGCGCGAAAACCCAGGCGGGAAAACGTCGAATTCTATAATGACGTTAAATCCGCGCTGGATGCCGGGTTCCGGCCATGCAAAGTCTGTCGCCCGACGGAGAATGCCCGGACAGCCCCCGCCTTTGTTGAGCAAGCGCTCCGCCTGCTGCGAGAAGACCCGAAGGTTCGTCTCAGTGATAGCGAACTACGTCAGCACGATATTAGCCCGGAACGCGTTCGCCGCTGGTTCCTGCAAAACCACGGGATCACCTTTCAGGCTTTTCAACGGATGCAGCGCGTTAATATGGCGCTTCAGGAGCTGAAAGCAGGCCGATCAACCACCGATGTCGCTTTCGATAGCGGCTATGAGTCCTTAAGCGGTTTCGGCTATACCTGCAAAAAATTGACCGGTTCCGCACCCAGCGCGCAACGCCAGGTTGTTTTAATTCATCGTTTTACCACCCCGTTAGGGCCAATGTTTGTTTGTGCAACGCAGCGGGGGATTTGTCTGCTGGAGTTTGTCGACAGACGAGCGCTGGAGACAGAATTCAGCGACCTGCAGCGACGGTTCGACGCCAGCATCATCGCCGGTGAAAACGCCCACACCCGGCAGGCGCAACAGGAAATAACGGAGTATTTTGCCGGGCGGCGTCAATCGTTCGAGGTGGCGCTTGATACCCCAGGCAGCGAATTCCAGCGAGCGGTCTGGCGCCATTTACAGTACGTTAGCTTCGGTGAGACGACGCATTATCAATCGATTGCGATGGATATAGGTAAACCAACGGCCACGCGCGCGGTGGCTGCAGCAAACGGCGCTAACCGCGTCGCGATTATCATCCCCTGCCATCGAATTATCGGCAAAGATGGTTCGATGACCGGTTACGGCGGCGGCGTTGCACGTAAAAAATGGCTTATTAACCATGAGGCAACCATCAGGGAAAAATGCGGCTGATTTTACTTCCCGGATGAAGGGCCCCTCCCTGTTCACTTTCACTGCGGCTCGGTAAACCTATTTTTTGTCCAGCGCCCGGCAGGTTAAAAACGCCCCTGCCGCGCACAGCAGCGCCGGAGCCAGATAGCTGTGATCCATGTGGGTGAACTCCATCACCAGCACCACCGCAGTCAGCGGCATCTGCATGGAGGCGGCGAGAAACGCGGCCGCCCCCACCAGAGCGAAGCTGCTTTTATCTCCACCAGGGAAGCCGAGCTGCCAGAGCGCGCAGAGCAGCAGACTGACCAGTCCGCCTACCGCCAGCCCCGGGGTTAACAATCCACCCTCCGCGCCGCCGCGCAGCACCGCCAGGATCACCACCATCTTCAACACTAACAGGATAGCGACCATAGAGAGAGGCAGCCCGTCGCTGAGCGCCAGCTGCATTGGTCCCTTGCCGTTGCCCGGAAGTTCCGGGAAATAAAGGCTCAGGATGGCAAGAAGGGAAAACCCCAGCAGACAGAACACCGGCATCTGCCAGTTACTTCGGACGCGTGAACGCGCTGCGCTGGTCGCTTTACGAAAGAGCCAGGCGCCGGTGCCAAGAATCGGGCCCGCCAGAATCGCCCACCAGAGAAAGGAATGCGGAAGCGTGCTGGAAACAAAATGGTATTGCGATTCATCCCCTAACCCCAGGGTAGCCGTCCACGCGGCAATCGCCGAGGTCATTATCGCCGCCAGCGTTTTTTCCCAGCTAAACGACAGCAGCATGACCTCAAGGCTGAACAACGCCCCTGCCAGCGGGACGTTATAGACCGCCGCCAGACCGGCGCCCGCCCCACAGGCGATCAGGGTGCGGGTTTCATCTTCCAGCAGGCCCAGCTTACGCGCCACCATCCCCGCCCCCAGCGCGCCCATTTCCCGGGGCGCCACTTCGCGGCCAAGCGGGGAACCCAGCGCTACGGTGACGATCTGCAGCAGCGCGTGGATCGTCGTGGTGCCTGCTGGCATGGGTACGGAAGGGTTGGCCACCGCCGCCGCAATGGAAACCCGCTTCTGCCCATAGCGACCAAGCAGCCACCAGCCAAATCCGGCGACGCCACCGCCGGCCACGATTGCCGCGATGCGGCGTGGCCAGGACGACTCCGTGACGCCCTGTAAAAATGACACCGAACCGACGATCTGCCCGGCACTGTAGCCAAAAGCCAGGTGCTGTATCGCATGTAAAATCAGCGCCAGCACCATGCCGGCCAGGCCAGCCAGAATCCCGGTTAATACCACGGCTATCAGGCGGGTCAGATTGTTTTTATTCCCGGCGGCGACGCTCATTTTCTCAGGCCTTGAAAAGGAAAAATAAAAGAATAAAGGACGAGACTTAAACATTGCGTAATCATAGTGTCTTCGATAGTGATACCCGTCGCTTCACTTAGCATTACTTTTTCTAATCAATAAAAATACCTAAAAAATCAATAAACCTTTAAATCAAGCCATCACAGATACTACTTCCATTAATTTTTCCTGGCGTAAATGATTCGCTTTAGAAAATCTCAATCGTGATCCTGCGCACAAATCGTTAACCTGCCCGCCATTATCTGGGGGGATCTATGCTGCTTCATGTTCTGTATTTAATCGGTATCACCGCGGAAGCCATGACCGGCGCGCTGGCTGCCGGGCGCCGGCGGATGGACACGTTTGGCGTCATCATTATCGCCACCGCGACCGCGCTGGGCGGGGGTTCCGTTCGCGATATCCTGCTGGGACATTATCCTCTCGGCTGGGTGAAACATCCGGAATATGTCATTATTGTCGCTGTCGCCGCCGTCCTCACCACCATTGCCGCTCCAGTGATGCCTCACCTTCGCCGGCTGTTTCTGGTGCTGGACGCGCTGGGGCTGATCGTGTTTTCCATCATCGGCGCGCAGATCGCCCTGGATATGGGCGAAGGTCCGATCATCGCCTCTATCGCCGCGGTCATCACCGGCGTTTTTGGCGGCGTACTGCGCGATATGTTCTGCAAACGCATTCCGCTGGTCTTCCAGAAAGAGCTCTATGCCGGGATCTCGTTTGCCGCAGCCGTACTCTATATTGCCCTGCAACATTACGTCAGCAGCCACGATGTGGTGGTGCTGGCTACGCTGCTGTTCGGCTTTACCGCCCGCATGCTGGCACTGCGCTGGAAACTGGGGCTACCGGTCTTCCACTACACCCATGATAGCCACTAACCGCCTCAAAATCCGGGGATGCGCTGACCACTGAGCCATTGCGCCAGCGCCACCACATCCGGATGGTGCAGGAAGGCCACCAGCTGGCGGGCTCTGATCTCCCCCACGCCCGGCAGCGCGCGCCATTGCGCTTCACTTTTTGCCGCCAGCAGATGCCAGTTCTCGCTTTCGAGCTGCGCCAGCGCCCCCTGAGGCACCGGGAGCCCCATCGCCAGCACCCAGCGGATAAAAGGCCGTTTGCGAACGAGATCAAATTGATGCCAGAGGTGCTGCCCGCGGGCGGCGGAGATCCCTGGCACCGTCTGCAGCTGCTCCACCGTAAGCGCCAGCCAGGAAAAAATATGCGTCATCGGGTTTTGCTGCTGAATGGCGCGCCATAAATGTTCCCCCACGCCATCGACATCCAGCGCGGACTTTGATGACAGCCAGATCAGCCGGGAAAGAAACTGTTCGCTGCACTCAGGGGTGGCGAAATAGCAGGTTAGCGCATTGAATTTTGCCGCCGGCGGCGTCGGTTTATGGCGCTCGGCCGTCCGCCAGACAACGGCGTCGATCCGAGGAATACCCTGCCCTGCCAGACTGATCTGCAGCTGATCGCCAACCCCAATATCCAGCGCCTGCCAGCGGGCCACAGAGCCAACATTAACCCGCTGCACGCGTTTATCATCCAGCCGCTGGGGCTCAAGCTGGGCCACGACGTTGAGCCTGCCGCTGCGGCCAGTGCTGAAATGGATCGCCCGTACCTCTATCACTTGCGAGGCCGGAGGATACTTCCAGGCCGCCAGCCACTCTCCCTTTCCGGGAGACCAGACACGTCCCGGCGGTTCGCGCCCTTCGCGCACAATCACGCCATCGCTGACGAAGGGGAGCGGCGAGCGATACCAGCGCTGGCGCCACTCCGCCACCTGCTCAACGCGCGTTACCGAATGGGTGTATTGTCCGCTGTAGCCAAACCCCGCCTGCGCCAGCAGCTGCTGTCGACGGCGCATATCCGAGGGACCGTCTGGCCAGGCCCAGATAAAAACGTCCAGCTGGCTGAGCGGCGCCGCCGCCGCGTCGGCTCGCATCATCAACCCGGCGACTTTCGCCCGCGCGTTCATTCCGCCAGCCTGCTGCTGAATATGCCCCTCCCGACGCAGAAATAGCTCCCCCTGCAGCACGCTGTTGGCCAGTTCGCCGGTCGTCAGCTTCGCCAGCGCCGGGATCTGCCGCGCTCGGGCGGTCCACAACTCACCGCGCAGGCCATCCCCGCGGCTGATAGCCTGAACCAGATGCCCCTGGCGATAGACCAGGGTGACCGCCACGCCGTCCACTTTAGGCTGTACCCACAGGTCGGCTTTATTTTTCATCCAGTGGGCCACGCTGGCCTCATCCGCCAGCTTGCGCACGCCGGTATGGGCCACCGGATGACGCGTATCGCCGGTCGGCGGAGGCAGATCGTCATCTTCAGGCGTCGCGCCCGGAAAGCATTGTCGCCACTGCGCCAGGCGCAGGGTGAGCTGGTCGTAAACCTCATCGCTCACTTCGCTGGCGCCTTGTCGCCAGTAGTCCTCTTTCCAGGCGACAATTTGCTGATGAAGGCGTGAAATCTCCTGCCTTCCTCTGGCCGGCGGCCACTCCGGACACGTCGCCAGCGCGCTGGCAGAGAACATCCCTAGCGCCAGCCACCACCCTCCTTTACGCATTGCAGTCCCTCCTTCATCACCTGGCGGAGAGTCTGCTGTAGAACACCGCGAGCCGCGACGGGTACTTTTTCGCCTTGCGAAGCGTCTTCCAGGATTTACGCTTCATTGCAGCAACGGCTAGCGAATTCAGGAAAACGGCAGGCAAAATGAAAGAAACAGCGGCAAAAAGTGTGACAATGACTGCGTCACGCCGCGGCGACGTGTATAATAGGCTCGTATGTAGGACCTCTTTCGATAACCACATACAAAAGACACTCATGGCTCAAGGCACGCTTTATATTGTTTCCGCCCCTAGCGGCGCGGGTAAATCCAGCCTGATTCAGGCTTTATTAAAAACCCAACCGTTGTATGACACCCAGGTATCGGTCTCCCATACCACGCGGGCGCCGCGTCCGGGTGAAGTGCACGGCGAACACTATTTCTTCGTGAATCACGACGAATTCCGCTCGATGATTGGCGAAAACGCGTTTCTGGAACATGCAGAGGTCTTTGGCAACTATTACGGCACGTCGCGTAAAGCGATCGAGCAGGTGCTGGCGACTGGCGTCGATGTCTTCCTCGATATCGACTGGCAAGGTGCGCAGCAGATCCGTAAAAGCATGCCCGGCGCACGCAGCATTTTTATTCTGCCGCCGTCAAAAGATGAACTGGACCGTCGCCTGCGCGGCCGCGGCCAGGACAGCGAAGAGGTGATCGCGAAACGGATGGCCCAGGCCGTTGCGGAAATGAGCCATTACGCGGAATATGATTACCTGATTGTGAACGATGATTTTGACACCGCCCTGAGCGACCTGAAAAATATCATCCGCGCTGAACGTCTGCGCATGAGCCGCCAAAAGCAGCGACATGGCGCTTTAATCACCAAACTATTGGCAGACTGAACCCACATTCAGTATCATGCCCAGTCATTTCTTCACCTGTGGAGCATTTTAAGTATGGCACGCGTAACTGTTCAGGACGCTGTAGAGAAAATTGGTAACCGTTTTGACCTGGTACTGGTCGCCGCGCGTCGCGCTCGTCAGATGCAGGTAGGCGGAAAGGATCCGCTGGTACCGGAAGAAAACGATAAAACCACCGTTATCGCACTGCGCGAAATCGAAGAAGGTCTGATCAACAACCAGATCCTCGACGTACGTGAGCGCCAGGAACAGCAAGAGCAGGAAGCCGCTGAATTACAAGCCGTTACCGCGATTGCTGAAGGTCGTCGTTAATCACACAGCGGGTCGCCCTTGTATCTGTTTGAAAGCCTGAATCAGCTGATTCAAAACTACCTGCCGGAAGAGCAAATCAAGCGCCTTCGGCAGGCGTATCTCGTTGCACGTGACGCTCACGAGGGTCAGACACGTTCAAGCGGTGAACCCTATATCACGCACCCGGTCGCGGTAGCCTGCATTCTGGCCGAGATGAAGCTCGACTATGAAACGCTGATGGCCGCGCTGCTGCATGATGTGATTGAAGATACCCCCGCCACCTACCAGGACATGGAACAGCTTTTTGGTAAAAGCGTTGCCGAACTGGTAGAGGGGGTGTCGAAACTTGATAAGCTCAAGTTTCGCGATAAGAAAGAGGCGCAGGCCGAAAACTTTCGCAAAATGATCATGGCGATGGTGCAGGACATCCGCGTCATCCTCATCAAGCTTGCCGACCGCACCCACAACATGCGTACTCTGGGCTCGTTACGCCCGGATAAACGCCGCCGCATCGCCCGCGAAACGCTGGAAATTTACAGCCCGCTGGCGCACCGTTTAGGTATCCATCACATCAAGACCGAGCTCGAAGAGCTGGGCTTTGAAGCGCTGTACCCTAACCGCTACCGCGTCATTAAAGAGGTGGTCAAAGCGGCGCGCGGCAACCGTAAAGAGATGATCCAAAAAATCCTCTCCGAAATCGAAGGACGGTTGCAGGAAGCGGGGATCCCCTGCCGCGTCAGCGGTCGCGAAAAGCATCTGTACTCCATCTACTGCAAAATGGTGCTTAAAGAGCAGCGTTTTCACTCGATCATGGATATCTACGCCTTCCGCGTTATCGTCCATGATGCCGATATCTGCTATCGCGTGCTCGGCCAGATGCACAGCCTCTACAAACCGCGTCCAGGTCGTTTCAAAGATTACATCGCCATTCCGAAAGCGAACGGCTATCAGTCTTTGCATACCTCGATGATCGGCCCCCACGGCGTCCCGGTCGAGGTACAAATTCGTACCGAAGACATGGACCAGATGGCGGAGATGGGGGTTGCGGCGCACTGGGCTTATAAAGAGCACGGCGGCGAAAGCAGCACCACCGCGCAAATCCGCGCTCAGCGCTGGATGCAAAGCCTGCTGGAGCTGCAGCAGAGCGCCGGCAGCTCGTTTGAATTTATCGAGAGCGTAAAATCCGATCTGTTCCCCGATGAGATTTACGTTTTCACCCCGGAAGGTCGCATTGTCGAACTGCCCGCCGGCGCCACGCCGGTGGACTTCGCCTACGCGGTGCATACCGATATCGGCCATGCCTGCGTTGGCGCGCGCGTCGATCGCCAGCCTTATCCGCTGTCGCAGCCGCTCTCCAGCGGCCAGACTGTCGAAATTATCACCGCGCCGGGCGCACGCCCGAATGCCGCCTGGCTGAACTTTGTCGTCAGCTCGAAAGCGCGCGCCAAGATCCGTCAGCTGCTGAAAAACCTTAAGCGCGACGATTCGGTCAGCCTTGGCCGTCGTCTGCTCAATCACGCGCTGGGCGGAAGCCGCAAACTCGCCGAGATCCCGCCGGAGAATATCCAGCGCGAACTCGATCGCATGAAGCTGGCCACGCTTGACGATCTGCTGGCGGAAATCGGTCTGGGCAACGCCATGAGCGTCGTGGTGGCGAAAAACCTGCAGCAGGGCGAAGCCGCTGCGGCGCCGGTACCGGCTAACGCGTCGAACCACGGCCATCTGCCGATCAAAGGCGCCGATGGCGTGTTGATCACCTTCGCCAAGTGCTGTCGCCCGATCCCAGGTGACCCGATTATCGCCCACGTCAGTCCGGGTAAAGGGCTGGTTATCCACCATGAATCCTGTCGTAACATTCGCGGCTACCAGAAAGAGCCGGAGAAATTTATGGCGGTTGAGTGGGATAAAGAGACCGCTCAGGAGTTCATCACCGAAATTAAGGTGGACATGTTTAACCACCAGGGTGCGCTGGCTAACCTGACGGCGGCGATCAACACCGCGTCTTCCAATATCCAGAGCCTGAATACGGAAGAGAAAGATGGCCGCGTATACAGCGCCTTTATCCGCCTGACCGCGCGTGACCGCGTGCATCTGGCGAATATCATGCGCAAAATCCGCGTCATGCCGGACGTGATTAAAGTCACCCGTAACCGAAACTAGCTTTATGAACTCAAAGCGCTACGAGCGTATCTGCGAGATGCTCGCCAGGCGTCAGCCTGACCTGACGGTCTGCATGGAGCAGGTCCATAAGCCTCATAACGTCTCTGCGGTCATTCGGACCGCAGATGCCGTTGGCGTACATGAAGTGCATGCCGTCTGGCCAAGCAGCCGGATGCGTACCATGGCCTCCGCCGCCGCGGGCAGCAACAGCTGGGTGCAGGTGAAAACCCACCGCACCATCGCAGATGCCGTCGGCCACCTGAAAGGCCAGGGCATGCAAATTCTCGCCACTCACCTTTCCGACAAAGCCATCGATTTTCGTGAAATCGACTATACGCGTCCAACCTGCATCCTGATGGGCCAGGAGAAAACCGGCATCACCCAGGAAGCGCTGGCGCTGGCCGATCAGGACATCATTATCCCGATGATCGGCATGGTGCAGTCGCTGAACGTCTCCGTCGCCTCGGCGCTGATCCTTTACGAGGCGCAGCGCCAGCGGCAGAACGCCGGGATGTACCAACGCGCCAACAGCATGCTGCCGCCGGAAGAGCAGCAGCGCCTGCTGTTCGAAGGCGGTTATCCGGTGCTGGCCCGCGTCGCCCGACAAAAAGGTCTGCCTTACCCCCACGTCAACGAGCAGGGCGAAGTGGAAGCCGATGACGCATGGTGGGCTACCATGCAGGCAACGAGGTAAACCTGATGTCAGGCCGCCTGCTCGATGCCGTTCCGCTCAGCTCACTCACCGGTGTGGGCGCTGCGCAAAGCAGTAAACTGGCGAAGATCGGCCTGCATACGATTCAGGACCTGCTGCTGCACCTGCCGCTGCGTTACGAAGATCGCACCCATCTTTACCCGATAGCCGAGCTGCTTCCCGGGGTTTATGCCACCGTGGAAGGCGAAGTGCTCAACAGCAATATCACCTTCGGCGGCCGGCGGATGTTGACCTGCCAGATCAGCGACGGCACCGGCATCCTCACCATGCGCTTTTTCAACTTTAACGCGGCGATGAAAAACAGCCTCGCGACTGGTCGTCGGGTGCTGGCCTACGGTGAAGCCAAACGCGGGAAGTACGGCGCCGAGATGATCCACCCGGAATACCGCGTCCAGGGCGATATGAGCACCCCGGAGCTTCAGGAAACGTTAACTCCGGTCTATCCGACCACCGAAGGCATCAAGCAGGCGACCCTGCGCAAGCTCACCGACCAGGCGCTTGAGCTCCTGGAAACCTGCGCGATTAGCGAACTCCTGCCACCGGAGCTGGCGCAGGGGATGATGAGCCTGCCGGAAGCGCTGCGTACGCTGCACCGTCCGCCTCCCTCCTTGCAACTTAGCGAGCTGGAAAGCGGCAAGCACCCGGCGCAGCAGCGTCTGATTCTGGAAGAGCTGCTGGCGCATAACCTCAGCATGCTGGCGCTGAGGGCAGGCGCCCAGCGCTATCACGCCCTGCCGCTCGGCGCCAACGATACCCTGAAAAACCAGCTGCTGGCCTCCCTGCCCTTTAAGCCCACCGGCGCGCAGGCGCGGGTTACCGCCGAGATCGAACACGATATGGCGCTGGACGTGCCGATGATGCGCCTGGTGCAGGGCGATGTTGGCTCCGGTAAAACGCTGGTCGCCGCGCTGGCCGCCGTGCGCGCTATCGCCCACGGCAAACAGGTGGCGCTGATGGCGCCCACCGAACTACTTGCCGAACAGCACGCCAATAACTTCCGCAGCTGGTTTGAACCGCTGGGCATAGAAGTCGGCTGGCTGGCGGGCAAACAGAAAGGCAAAGCCCGTCAGGCGCAGCAGGAGGCTATCGCCAGCGGCGAAGTGCAGATGATTGTCGGCACTCACGCCATCTTCCAGGAGCAGGTGCAGTTTAACGGCCTGGCGCTGGTGATTATCGACGAACAGCACCGCTTCGGCGTGCATCAGCGGCTGGCGCTGTGGGAAAAAGGTCAGCAGCAGGGGTTCCACCCGCATCAGCTGATCATGACCGCCACGCCTATCCCCCGCACCCTGGCAATGACCGCCTACGCCGATCTGGACACCTCGATTATCGACGAGCTGCCGCCGGGCCGAACCCCGGTGACCACCGTCGCCATCCCGGACACCCGGCGCAGCGATATTATCGACCGCGTACGCAACGCCTGCACCCACGAAGGGCGCCAGGCCTATTGGGTCTGTACGCTAATTGAAGAGTCCGATCTGCTGGAAGCCCAGGCGGCGGAAGCGACCTGGGAAGAGCTCAAACTGGCGCTGCCGGAACTGAATATCGGCCTCGTCCACGGGCGGATGAAACCGGCCGAGAAGCAGGCGGTGATGCAGGCCTTCAAGCAGGGCGAGATGCATCTGCTGGTGGCCACCACGGTGATTGAAGTCGGTGTTGACGTGCCTAACTCAAGCCTGATGATTATCGAAAACCCGGAACGTCTGGGTCTGGCGCAGCTGCACCAGCTCAGAGGGCGCGTCGGGCGCGGCGCGGTCGCTTCCCACTGCGTGCTACTCTATAAATCGCCGCTCTCCAAAACGGCTCAGAAACGCCTGCAGGTCCTGCGCGACAGCAACGACGGTTTCGTCATCGCCCAGAAAGACCTCGAAATCCGCGGTCCCGGCGAGCTGCTCGGCACCCGCCAGACTGGCAACGCCGAATTTAAAGTAGCGGACTTGCTGCGCGATCAGGCGATGATCCCCGACGTTCAACGCATTGCTCGCCATATTCATGAACGCTATCCGCTGCAGGCCCAGGCGCTTATCGAGCGCTGGATGCCGGAAACCGAACGCTATTCCAACGCGTAGCGCGCGCTTTTGCCGCGCTGCGGGCAATTTTTCTACACAACGAGTGGATTATGAAACGAGAACTGGCCATCGAATTTTCGCGTGTCACCGAAGCCGCCGCGCTGGCGGGCTATAAATGGCTGGGCCGCGGCGATAAGAATACCGCCGACGGCGCAGCGGTTAACGCCATGCGCATTATGCTTAACCTCGTCAATATCGACGGCACCATCGTCATCGGCGAGGGCGAAATCGATGAAGCGCCGATGCTCTATATCGGCGAAAAAGTGGGTACCGGCAAGGGCGATGCGGTAGATATCGCTGTCGATCCCATCGAAGGCACCCGCATGACGGCGATGGGCCAGGCCAACGCCCTGGCGGTGATGGCGGTCGGCGATAAGGGCTGCTTCCTCAACGCGCCGGATATGTATATGGAAAAGCTGATCGTCGGCCCGGGTGCTAAAGGCGCTATCGATCTCAATCTGCCGCTGGAAGAGAACCTGCACAATATCGCCCGCGCCCTGAACAAGCCGCTGGGCGAGCTGACCGTCACCGTGCTGGCGAAACCGCGCCACGACGCGGTCATTGCCCAGCTGCAGCAGCTGGGCGTGCGTGTATTCGCGATTCCCGATGGCGACGTCGCGGCCTCTATTCTCACCTGCATGCCGGATAGCGAAGTCGACGTACTGTACGGCATCGGCGGCGCGCCGGAAGGGGTGGTTTCCGCCGCAGTGATCCGCGCCCTCGACGGTGATATGCAGGGGCGTCTGCTGGCTCGCCACCACGTGAAGGGCGATAACGAAGAGAACCGCCGCATCGGTGAAAACGAGCTGGCGCGCTGCAAAACCATGGGCATTGAAGCAGGCAAAGTGCTGCGTCTGGATGAAATGGCGCGCAGCGATAACGTCGTCTTCTCCGCCACCGGGATCACCAAAGGCGATCTGCTGGACGGCATCACCCGCAAGGGCAACATGGCCACCACCGAGACGCTGCTGATCCGCGGCAAGTCGCGCACTATCCGTCGTATTCAGTCGATTCATTACCTCGACCGTAAAGATCCGGACATCCAGCAGCACATCCTGTAATACCGCTTTTTCTCTCCCAGGCAACCGTCCGCAGGCGGTTGCCCTGTTCTTCGTTTATATTTGATCAATAGAGCTTTCTTGTGCCTTCGGGGTGGAAATCTTACTCGTCTGGACCGAAGATAAGGCATCGCTTGGCAACAGGAGAAGACGATGGCGGACTGGGTTAGCGGCAAAGTGACAAAAGTGGAGTACTGGACGGATGCCTTGTTCAGTTTATACGTGCGGGCGCCTGTTCATCCGTTTACCGCCGGGCAGTTTACCAAGCTCGGACTGGAAATCGACGGAGAACGCGTGCAGCGCGCCTACTCCTACGTCAATGCCCCCGGCAATCCCGATCTCGAGTTCTATCTGGTCACCGTCCCGGAAGGCAAGCTGAGTCCGCGTCTGGCGGCGCTGAAGCCGGGCGATGAAGTCCTGGTGGTGAGTGAAGCGGCAGGTTTCTTCGTCCTCGATGAAGTACCGGATTGCGATACCCTGTGGATGCTGGCGACCGGCACTGCCCTCGGGCCGTACCTGTCAATTTTGCAGGAAGGCAAAGATCTTGAACGCTTTAACAACCTGGTGCTGGTTCACGCCGTCCGCTACGCCGCGGACCTGAGCTATCTGCCGCTGATGCGCGAGCTTGAGCAGCGCTACGCCGGTAAATTACGCATCCAGACCGTGGTCAGCCGCGAAACTGTGGAAGGCTCGCTGACCGGCCGGGTGCCGTTCCTGATTGAAACCGGCGCGCTGGAAGAGGCGGTCGGGCTGGCGATGAACACCGACACCAGCCACGTCATGCTGTGCGGCAACCCGCAAATGGTGCGCGATACCCAACAGCTGTTAAAAGAGACCCGGCAGATGACCAAACATCTGCGTCGCCGGCCGGGCCATATGACAGCGGAGCACTACTGGTAATCAGGCGTCCGCTTTCCAGCGCACGTCCTGGGTCTCCTTGCCGAACTTATTCTCGCCCTGGGTGCCGACAAACGCCCCCAGGTCGATCAACATCATGACGATAATCAACGTCGGCACAAAGCGCCCGACGCCCCACTGCCAGACCTGCGGCAGCATCGCCCAGTTCCCCGCCAGCAGCATCCACGCCAGAATCATCAGCAGCGCCCACAGTCCGGATTTGCCGCGATCGTGCAGCCGCTTGACCACCACCGCCGCCGTCGGCCACAGCAGGCAGACGATAATAAACGCCGCCGTCTGCAGGTTGAGAAGATTGCTGCCTGCCAGGGTAAACAGGGCGCTCATGGTCACCAGCCAAATGGCAATCCAGATCCAGAAATCGCGGCGGCCAATGCGCCCTTTAATTGAGAATAACCACTGCTGTAGGGTCATGCGTTTTTCCTTATCATCATCGTCTGCGTAGTTTACCCTGGCGTCGTGACTTTTTGACAAGCGCCGCGCTTCCCGATTTAATCGTCAGCAGGCAAAAAAAGGAACGACGGGCATGAAGAAGTGGACAATCTTGTGTTTAAGTGGGCTGATGGGCCTGACCGTCGGCCCGCACGCGTTGTCCGCAGAAAGCGAATCGGCGACAGCGGCGCCCTATCTGCTCTCTGGCGCCCCGAGTTTTGACCTGTCGATCAGCCAGTTCCGGGAAAAATTTAACGCCGATAACCCGAAGCTGCCCCTGAACGAATTCCGTTCCATCGCCACCAGCCGGGATCAGGCTAATCTGACCCGCGCCGCCAGCAAAATTAATGAAAATCTCTATGCCTCGACCGCGCTGGAGCGCGGCACGCTGAAGATCAAATCCATGCAGATCACCTGGCTGCCGATCCAGGGGCCGGAGCAAAAGGCGGCGAAAGCCAAAGCGCTGGAGTATATGAGCGCCATGATCCGCGCCTTTGTCCCCACCCTTAGCCCGGCGCAAAGCCAGCAAAAGCTGCAGAAACTGCTGACCGCCGGCAAGGGCAAACGCTACTTTGCCGATACCGAAGGCGCTGTACGCTATGTGGTGGCAGATCATGGCGAAAAGGGTCTGACCTTCGCCATTGAACCGATTAAGCTGGCGTTATCTGAAACGCTGGAAGGCAACAATAAATGACAAAAAGCAAAGCCTTTCCAGTGACGAGTCTCTATACTGTTTCACAGACCATGCTGCCCTCTGGGGCGGCTATATTCCTTAATTCGCTTAAGTAGCGTGGAGAATTAAAATGCGACATCCTTTAGTGATGGGTAACTGGAAACTGAACGGCAGCCGCCACATGGTAAACGAACTGGTTGCGAACCTGCGTACCGAGCTGGCTGGCGTAAGCGGCTGTGCAGTTGCCATCGCCCCGCCGGAAATGTATCTGGACCTGGCTAAACGTGCGGCAGAAGGCAGCCACATTCACCTGGGCGCGCAGAACGTTGACGTGAACCTGTCCGGCGCATTCACCGGTGAAACCTCCGCCGAAATGCTGAAAGATATCGGCGCACAGTACATCATCATCGGCCACTCCGAGCGTCGTACCTACCACAAAGAATCCGACGAGCTGATCGCGAAGAAATTCGCTGTGCTGAAAGAGCAGGGTCTGACCCCGGTACTGTGCATCGGTGAAACCGAAGCCGAAAACGAAGCGGGCAAAACCGAAGAAGTTTGCGCACGTCAGATCGACGCCGTGCTGAAAACGCAGGGCGCTGCCGCTTTCGAAGGCGTGGTTATCGCTTACGAACCGGTATGGGCTATCGGTACCGGCAAATCCGCGACCCCGGCTCAGGCTCAGGCGGTGCACAAATTCATCCGTGACCACATTGCTAAAGCTGACGCGAAAATCGCTGAGCAAGTGATCATCCAGTACGGTGGTTCCGTTAACGCTGGCAACGCAGCAGAGCTGTTCACCCAGCCGGACATCGACGGCGCGCTGGTTGGCGGCGCCTCCCTGAAAGCTGACGCTTTCGCGGTGATCGTTAAAGCAGCAGAAGCAGCGAAAAAAGCGTAATTCGCTTTTCCCGGTGGCGAAACGCGACCGGGGTGACTGACAAAACGTGGGAGCCCGGCTTAGCACAGCGCAAGCCGGGCTTTCTTTTGCCGTTACAGTTTCCCCAACAGCTGATACCACGCGTAGTCCAGCGGCAGTAAAATCAGATAACTCACCGCCGCCAGCGCCAGACACAGTTGCATCCCCGCCCTCGCCGGGACCTTGCCTAACCCCATCGCCACCACGATCGGCGACGCCTGATAGGGCAGCAGCGGCGTGGAATACCCCAGCACCTGAATCATGATCACGCTGAGCAGCGGAAAGCCGGTCGCGTCGGCAAAGCTCTGCGCAAAAGTGGTATACAGCGCCGGCACGCCGTTGGCGGTCATAATAAAGTTCAGCGCGCTGGTTATCCCGGTCAGGGCGAGGAAGCTGGTGAACGGATTGTCTTTATCCAGCGGCATCACCTGCAGCAGCACATTGCCCACCGCACCGCCAATTCCGGTTTGGGTAACGGCGATCGCCAGTCCCAGAATCCCGGCAACATAAATGCAGGTGCGCATATTCACCCCGCTGGCAAACTCCTCACCGTTGATAAAGCCCACCCGCGGCAGCAGCGTGACCACTGCCGCCGCCAGGCCGGTCCACGCCGGGCCGACGCCGTGCCAGCTCTCGGTCACCCATAGCGTGAGGACTACCGCCAGCAGCCACGCCAGACGTTTCTCGTCGCGGCTCATCGGCGGCAGCGGCGCCAGGTCACGCGGTGGATGCGGCTTGCCGGGAAACAGCCTGCAAATCAGCGCCACCAGCACCGCCCCTTTCAGCCAGCCAAGCACCGGCGTATGCAGCAGCAAATAGGGAACATAATTCAGATGGATACCGTACGAGCCTTCCGCCGCGCCGCTCATCACCAGATTTGGCACGTTAGCGGGCAAAATCGTCGCCGAAAGCTGAAAGGTGCCGAACCCCACCGCCAGGGCCAGGCCGAACCAGCCGCGGCTGCCATCGACAATGCCCGCGCGGCGGGCCATCGCCGCCACGATCGGCATCAGCAGCGCGATACGTCCCATGTTGGAAGGCATCACAAACGCCAGCGCGTAGCTCAGCAACACCACGCTGCCGACCATCCGCGGCCAGGAGTCAGTGAGCCGCGCAGACAGCGCCTGCGCCGCCCGGTCCGCCAGCCCGGTTTTACGGATCGCGATGCCAAGCACAAAGCCGCTGAACACCAGCCAGAACGCCGAAGAGGCAAAGCCGCCGAAGATCACCTCCGGTGGAGCGATTTTCGCCATCATCGCCGCCGCGAAGAACAGCAGCGCGGTGATAAATTCCGGCAGCAGCGACGTCGCCCAGAGCACAATGGTGACGCCGACAATCAATGAAGGAAGGAACAGCGGGTGGGTAAGCCAGAGCGACATGCCTGTCTCCTGTCGTTTTTTTCAGCAAGAATACGACGACAGGTAAGACAGGTAAACGCCAGAACTAGTGGTTTGCGTTAAGGATGGCGCAACGATGATCCTGAATTTCTTCCGCTGAAGCCCGGTTCAGGGTCAGCAGGTTACGCTCCGTCGCCAGCAGCACCAGCGAGCCGTCGCTCTGCTGCGCCATCGCCAGCGCAAAGCGTCCCATATGTTCGCGCGCCTCCGGCACCTCTTCCGCCAGCATCAGGAACGGGCTGCGCTGGGCCAGTTCGGCCTCCGTCACCCGGCGCGCCAGGTATTCATGGCCCTGAAGCCCGCCCGGCAGCGGCAGCCAGCGGCTGCTGACCGCCGCCGCATCCTTATCTAACTGCGCGCGCACATCGGGGCGCAGGCAGGAGATATGAATATGGAAATGGTTTTGCGTGCGTCCGCTGCGCGAGTTAATCGCCAGTGATATCGCGTTATCGGGAACCGGCGCGCCGTGACGCTGACTCATGATTTCACGTCCCTGCCAGGCCTGCCAGAAGAAGTTCGGCGTCAACGGGTCCAGCAGCAGCGGGCTTTCGGTGCCGTTAATGCGGTAGGTCGGCATCAGCAAATACTGCAGCGGGCCGTTACGGTCTTTAAACAGCACATAGCCGCCCTTGAGGTTCACTTCCGCGCACGGCGACGGGTTTTGCTGCTGTTGCTGATGGGGTACGCACTGCTGCAGGACAATCTTGCGTAATGCGTCCGGGTTGCCGGAGTGCAGCCAGTAGTAGCCGCCCGCCAGCGCCGCGAGGATCGCCACCAGCAGCGCCAGCAAAAAGTATCTTACTCTTCTCATTTTCATTCCCTGTTAAGCCTGAAGCGGAAGAGTAACGTAATTTGATGACTAAATGAAAACAGATGGCGGGCGGGGAGTTATCCCGGGTAGCGGCTGACGCCTTACCCGGGCTACGGACGGTGCAAATAGTAGCCCGGCTAAGCGCAGAGAAAGCCGGGGATTCCCCGGGTCGCGGCGTTCCGCCTTCCCCGGGCTACCAGACGAAGCAGAACTGTAGCCCTGCTAAGCGTAGCGCAAGCAGGGACAAGAGGATTAACGCTGGCTAATCTGGTCGAAGGTGCCGCCGTTGGAGAAGTGCTCTTTCTGCGCTTTCGTCCAGCCGCCGAACTCCTGATCGATAGTAAACAGCTTCAGTTTCGGGAACTCGTTAGCATATTTCTTCGCCACATTCGGATCGCGCGGGCGGTAGAAGTTCTTCGCCGCAATCTCCTGGCCTTCCGGCGAGTAGAGATACTTCAGGTACGCTTCCGCCACCTGGCGCGTGCCTTTTTTATCCACCACTTTGTCGACCACAGAGACGGTCGGCTCAGCCAGAATCGACTCACTCGGGGTCACGATTTCAAACTTGTCTTTGCCCAGTTCGTTGGTCGCCAGCAGCGCTTCGTTTTCCCAGGCAATCAGCACATCGCCGATGCCGCGTTCTACGAAGGTATTGGTCGAACCACGCGCGCCGGAGTCCAGCACTTCCACGTTTTTATACAGCGCCTTGACGAATTCCTGGGCTTTGGCCTGGTCGCCGTGATTCTGATGCAGAGCATAGCCCCAGGCTGCCAGATAGTTCCAGCGGGCGCCGCCGGAGCTTTTCGGGTTCGGGGTAATGACCGACACGCCCGGTTTGATCAGGTCGTTCCAGTCATGGATCTGTTTCGGGTTGCCCTTGCGGACGAGGAACACGATGGTTGAGGTATACGGTGCGGAGTTATCCGGCAGGCGTTTCAGCCAGTTTTTATCGATACGGCCGCGTTCAGCAATGGCGTCTACGTCGTAGGCCAGCGCCAGTGTGACCACATCCGCTTCAATACCGTTAATCACTGAGGTCGCCTGTTTGCCAGAACCACCGTGCGACTGGCGGATCACCACGTTGTCGCCGGTCTCCTGCTTCCAGTGCGCGCTAAACGCTTTGTTGTACTGTTCGTACAGCTCGCGCGTTGGATCATAAGAAACGTTTAAAAGCTGAATGTCTTTTGCCAGAACGCTGGCGGATGCCAGCAACAGAGTTAACCCTACGCCCCACTTATTCATCGCACCGCTCTCTTTATGTGTGTTGTGATGGGCTAAGCGTGCCAGAAAGCGATTCAATGATTAAAGAATAAAAAAAGATTGGCTATAACTTGTGGATATAAAGAGGTGAATAAGGATTGCCCCCTCCCGGGCGGGAGAGGGCGCGAAGCGATTAGACTTCTTCCATACGGCCCAGCAGCGCCTGCAGGCGATCCTGCCAGCCCTGCTGTTGCTCTTTCAGCTGGCTGTTTTCGCGCTCCAGCTCTTCACGACCATGCTGCGCGCTCTGAACTTCCTGAACCAGGGTGTTGTTCTTTTCTTTCAGCTCTTCGATTTCCATCTGCAACAGAGTGATGGTATCAATCGCCTGCTGAACTTTAGATTCTAATTTCTCAAACACTTCTAATGACATCGTCATACCTCTCCTGAACTTGCAAGGCGTTGATAGAAACTCGTGTTTCGTATACGCGGTCCCGCCTTAACGAAAATTAGCGCACATAGCGGTGTTATCGTCGATTGTATGAATCCCCGCCGCCCCTGTCCAGCGGCAAGCCGCGCAGATTGCGGTTTGCAACACTTTTCAGTCTTTACCTGGTGCTTTCAGCGCAGTTCGCTCGTACTTCATGGGTCATTGTTAATTTTATGGTTAACAAAATGCGAGGTGAAACGCTCCGGCACCGGTCTCAATGCGCGCGGATGGCGCGAAAACGCTCATTTTCTTGACGCGGTACACACATTTGAAGTTCGATATTTCTCGTTTTTGCTCGTTAACGATAAATTAACACTATGCCTACATGGCAATATGGTCGTCTGTGACCACCCTACATACAATAATCATCACCACGCTTCAGGATTCGATTATGAGCCAAACATCAACCTTAAAAGGCCAGTGCATCGCAGAGTTCCTCGGTACCGGGTTGTTGATCTTTTTCGGCGTTGGGTGCGTGGCTGCGCTCAAGGTCGCGGGAGCCAGCTTCGGGCAATGGGAAATCAGCATCATCTGGGGTCTGGGCGTCGCCATGGCGATCTACCTGACCGCTGGGGTCTCCGGTGCGCACCTTAACCCTGCGGTAACTATCGCACTGTGGCTGTTCGCCTGCTTCGATGGCCGCAAAGTGGTCCCTTTTATCATTTCGCAATTCGCTGGCGCCTTTTGCGCTGCGGCATTAGTTTACGGGCTTTACTACAATCTTTTCCTCGATTATGAAACCACCCACCATATGGTCCGCGGCAGCGTAGAAAGCCTCGATCTGGCCGGCATCTTCTCCACCTATCCGAACCCGCATATCAATTTTGTGCAGGCCTTCGCGGTAGAGATGGTGATTACCGCTATCCTGATGGGCGTCATCCTGGCGCTGACCGACGATGGCAACGGCGTGCCGCGCGGCCCGCTTGCTCCGCTGCTGATCGGCCTGCTGATTGCGGTGATTGGCGCCTCCATGGGACCGCTGACCGGCTTCGCCATGAACCCGGCGCGTGATATCGGCCCGAAAGCTTTCGCCTGGCTGGCCGGCTGGGGCGACGTCGCCTTCACCGGCGGCAAAGATATTCCTTATTTTCTGGTGCCGCTGTGCGCACCGGTGGTCGGCGCGGCGCTGGGCGCATTCAGCTATCGTAAGCTGATTGGCCGTCACCTGCCTTGCGACACCTGCGTGGAGGAAGAGCAACAGAGCCCCTCCTCTTCCACCACTCAACATAAAGCTTCGCTGTAATCTGACTACGGGACACCGACTATGACCGACAAAAAATATATCGTTGCGCTTGACCAGGGCACTACCAGCTCCCGGGCCGTTGTGATGGATCATGATGCCAATATCGTCAGCGTCTCCCAGCGAGAATTTGAACAAATTTATCCTAAGCCAGGCTGGGTCGAACATGACCCGATGGAAATCTGGGCTTCCCAAAGCTCGACGCTGGTCGAAGCGCTGGCCAAAGCGGATATCAACTCCGATCAGATCGCGGCCATCGGCATCACCAACCAACGTGAGACCGTGGTGGTGTGGGAGCGTGAGACCGGTAAACCCATCTACAACGCCATCGTCTGGCAGTGCCGCCGTACCGCGGAGATCTGCGAGCAGCTCAAGCGTGACGGGATGGAAGAGTATATCCGCAAGGCCACAGGCCTGGTGGTGGACCCCTACTTCTCCGGCACCAAGGTAAAATGGATCCTCGACCATGTCGAAGGTTCCCGTGAACGTGCGAAACGCGGCGAGCTGCTGTTCGGCACCGTTGACACCTGGCTTATCTGGAAGATGACCCAGGGCCGCGGGCACGTTACCGACTACACCAACGCCTCACGTACCATGCTATTCAACATCCACGAGCTGGACTGGGACGACAAAATGCTCGACGCGCTGGACATTCCGCGCGCCATGCTGCCGGAAGTGCGCAAGTCTTCCGAAGTGTACGGCCAGACCAACATCGGTGGTAAAGGCGGGACCCGTATTCCTATCGCCGGGATCGCCGGTGACCAGCAGGCGGCCCTGTTCGGCCAGCTGTGCGTCAAAGAAGGGATGGCGAAAAACACCTACGGCACCGGCTGCTTTATGCTGATGAACACCGGTGAAAAAGCGGTCACCTCCACCCACGGTCTGCTGACCACCATCGCCTGCGGCCCGCGCGGCGAGGTGAACTACGCGCTGGAAGGGGCGGTGTTTATGGCCGGCGCGTCCATTCAGTGGCTGCGTGACGAGATGAAGCTCATCAGCGATGCCTTCGATTCCGAGTACTTCGCCACCAAAGTGAAGGATACCAACGGCGTATACGTGGTACCCGCGTTCACTGGTCTTGGCGCACCATACTGGGACCCGTATGCCCGCGGCGCGATTTTCGGCCTCACCCGCGGCGTGAACTCCAACCACATTATCCGTGCGACGCTGGAGTCCATCGCCTATCAGACCCGCGATGTGCTGGAGGCGATGCAGGCAGACTCTGGCATTCGTCTGCACGCCCTGCGCGTGGACGGCGGCGCGGTGGCTAACAACTTCCTGATGCAGTTCCAGTCCGATATCCTCGGCACCCGTGTCGAGCGTCCGGAAGTACGCGAAGTGACGGCGCTGGGCGCGGCCTATCTGGCGGGTCTGGCGGTCGGTTTCTGGCAGAATCTGGACGAGCTGCAGGAGAAAGCGGTGATTGAGCGCGAATTCCGCCCGGGGATTGAAACCACTGAGCGTAACTATCGTTACAGCGGCTGGAAGAAAGCGGTGAAACGCGCGTTAGCGTGGGAAGAGCACGACGAAGCGTAAGATTGTGGAGGTATTCCCGGCTTGCGGCGTAAACGCCTTAGCCGGGCTACAAAACCCCAAACAGCACGATCTTGTAGCCCGGACAGGTGCGCAGCACCGCTTCCGGGTTTTTTATCAGCCAAACATCGGCAGCAGCAGGTATAGCTTAATCACCAGTGCGTTGACGATGTCGATAAAGAACGCTCCCACCATCGGCACCACCAGGAAGGCCATATGTGACGGGCCAAAGCGGTCGGTAATCGCCTGCATATTAGCAATCGCCGTCGGCGTTGCGCCCAGACCAAACCCGCAGTGGCCCGCCGCCAGCACCGCGGCATCGTAATTCTTGCCCATCATCCGGTAGGTAACGAACACCGCATACAGCGCCATCGCCAGCGCCTGCACCGCCAGGATAATAATCATCGGCAGCGCCAGCGAGGCCAGCTCCCACAGCTTGAGGCTCATCAGCGCCATGGCGAGGAACAGCGACAGGCTGACGTTGCCCAGCACCGATACCGCGCGATCGAACACCCGGTACAACCCCGCCAGCGCCAGGCTGTTGCTAAGGATCACGCCGATAAACAGCACGCAGACGAAGGTCGGCAGCTCGAAGACGCTGCCCGCCAGCAGTTGCGCAACCACCTTGCCCACCGTCAGACAGATAGCGATCAGGGCGATACTTTCGATCAGCACCAGCGAGGTGATCACCCGCCCCACGTCCGGTTTTTCAAAGGCGGTTGGCGCCACCTGATCGTCCGGTGTGCCGTCCGGAGAGGAAGAGTGCTTCACCAGGTAGCGAGCCACCGGACCGCCGATCAGGCCGCCCAGCACCAGGCCGAAAGTCGCGCAGGCCATCGCCACTTCGGTGGCGTTGGCAAAACCGTAGCGTTCAACGAACAGCTTGCTCCACGCCGCCCCGGTGCCGTGGCCGCCGGATAAGGTAATCGACCCGGCCAGCAGGCCCATCAGCGGATCCAGCCCCAGCAGCGTCGCCATGCCGATACCGAGGGCATTCTGCAGCAGCAGCAGGCCAACCACCACGATCAGGAAAGTGCCCAGCACCTTGCCGCCGGCCCGCAGGCTGGCGAGGTTGGCGTTAAGACCGATGGTGGCGAAGAACGCCAGCATCAGCGGGTCTTTCAGACTCATATCGAAATCAATTTCGATATCCATGCTTTTCTTCAGCACCAGCAGCGCCAGCGCTACCAGCAAACCGCCGGCAACAGGTTCAGGAATGGTGTATTTCTTGAGGAAGGGAACGGTTTGCACGAGTTTTCTGCCGAGCAATAGCACAAGCGTTGCGGCAACGAGCGTCGATAAGGTATCGAGGTGAAACATAAAAAGCTCCTTATGGGCGCATGATCCATTCACACGCGACGTAATTCCTGGTGTCTTTAGCTTCTCATCATGAGGAGTCAGAAGGGGATTTTACGCAGAACAGCGGAAAAAATGACAGAAAAAGATATTTTGTATCCTTAATGATGCGATTTAGCATACAAAATGTTAATAACCTCGTTGCGCATATTCACGGCATAAATTTTTATGACCAAATGCTGGCAAACGTTTGCTTTTGGTCTACAGTCCGATAAAATTCCCGCTTTGCCACCTTGGGATTGCTTGTGATGTCCGTTAACACCGCAGAGTCAGAAAATGCGCAACCGGTTGCGCATAAATCAGCTAGCGAATTAATCTACCGCCTCGAAGATCGCCCACCGCTACCGCAAACCCTGTTCGCCGCCTTCCAGCACCTGCTGGCGATGTTTGTCGCGGTGATCACTCCAGCGCTGTTAATCTGCCAGGCTCTCGGTCTCCCGGCGCAAGATACCCAACATATCATCAGCATGTCGCTATTCGCTTCCGGTGTCGCCTCTATTATTCAGATCAAAGCCTGGGGCCCGGTCGGCTCCGGATTGCTCTCCATCCAGGGCACCAGCTTTAACTTTGTCGCCCCGCTGATCATGGGCGGTACCGCGCTGAAAACCGGCGGCGCCGACGTCCCCACCATGATGGCCGCCCTGTTCGGCACCCTGATGCTGGCCAGCTGCACGGAAATGGTGCTCTCCCGCGTCCTGCACCTGGCGCGCCGCATCATTACCCCGCTGGTCTCCGGCGTGGTGGTGATGATTATCGGCCTGTCGCTGATTCAGGTCGGACTGACTTCCATCGGCGGCGGCTACGCGGCGATGGCCGACCACACCTTCGGCGCGCCGAAGAACCTGCTGTTGGCGGGCATCGTGCTGGCGCTGATCATTATTCTCAACCGCCAGCGTAATCCCTATTTGCGCATTGCTTCGCTGGTGATTGCCATGGCGGCGGGCTATCTGGCGGCATGGTTCCTCGATATGCTGCCAGCCAATACCGCCCCGACCAACAGCAGCCTCATCACCGTGCCAACGCCGCTCTACTATGGTCTCGGCATCGACTGGAGCCTGCTGCTGCCGCTGATGCTGGTGTTTATGATCACCTCTCTGGAAACCATCGGCGATATCACCGCCACCTCGGACGTCTCCGAACAGCCGGTTTCCGGTCCGCTGTATATGAAGCGCCTGAAAGGCGGCGTGCTGGCTAACGGCCTGAACTCCTTTGTTTCCGCGGTCTTCAACACTTTCCCGAACTCCTGCTTCGGCCAGAACAACGGCGTGATCCAGCTGACCGGCGTTGCCAGCCGCTACGTCGGTTTCGTGGTCGCCCTGATGCTGATCGTCCTCGGTCTGTTCCCGGCGGTGAGCGGCTTCGTGCAGCACATCCCTGAGCCGGTGCTCGGCGGCGCCACGCTGGTGATGTTCGGCACCATTGCCGCGTCCGGCGTGCGCATCGTCTCCCGTGAGCCGCTGAACCGTCGGGCGATCCTGATTATCGCCCTGTCGCTGGCAGTGGGCCTCGGCGTGTCGCAGCAGCCGTTAATCCTGCAGTTCGCCCCAGACTGGCTGAAAAACCTGCTCTCTTCGGGAATTGCCGCCGGTGGTATCACAGCGATTGTTCTGAATTTAATTTTCCCGCCAGAAAAAGCCTGATCTGACGCGCTCCCGGTCGCGCCATTGGCCGGGACGCTTTCCACGACCTGCCTCATCACGGAAATAAACCACGCCCGCCTTGAGAAGTGCGCCTAAATCGGGCATAACACGGTGATGTGCATCTCACAGAATGGAAGACCATGAAATTTCTTGGAAAGCTGATTCTCTGGCTGCTAGTCGCTCTGCTGCTCGTCATTGTTGGCGCGTGGTTCCTGCTGCAAACCCACTGGGGCGCCCGCCAGGCCAGCGCCTGGCTCAGCAATGGCACCGGCTGGCAGGTCTCCTTCGATGCGATGGAACACGATTTCTCCTCCCCTCTTCATGTGCAGTTGCAAAACGTCACCTTTGGCCGGGAAGGCAAGCCGGCCACCCTGGTGGCAAAAACGGTCGATATTGGCTTCAGCACCCGCCAGTTTAGCGATCCGCTGCATGCGGATGAGATAGTCCTTAACGACGGCACTCTGAATCTGTCACCCCACTCTGCAGACCTGCCGTTCGCTGCCGACCGGCTGATGTTGCGCAACATGGCTTTCAACAGCCCGGAAACCGGCTGGGCGCTCAGCGCGCAGCGCGTCACCGGCGGCGTCAGTCCATGGACGCCGGAAGCGGGCAATGTGCTGGGGAAAACGGCGCAGATCCAGATGAGCGCGGGCTCGATGACGCTCAATGGCGTCGAAGCCAGCAACGTTCTGATTCAGGGCAGGATTGATCAGGGTGAAGTGACCCTCTCCACCCTCGGCGCCGATGTCGCCCGCGGCACCTTAACCGGCAATGCGAAACGCAGCGCCGACGGCAGCTGGCTGGTGGATAACCTCCAGCTCAATGAGATTCGACTGCAGAGCCCCGCCTCGCTGGCCGAGTTTTTCGCGCCGTTAACCACGGTCCCCTCTCTGCAGATTGGCCGCCTGGATATCACCGACGCCCGCCTGCAGGGGCCGGACTGGGCGGTAACCGACCTCGACCTGAGCCTGCGCAACCTGACGCTCAGCCACGGCGGCTGGCAGAGCCAGGACGGCACGCTGTCGATGAACGCCAGCGAATTTATCTACGGCTCGCTGCACTTCTTCGACCCGATTCTGAATGCTGAATTCTCTCCCCAGGGCATTGCGCTGCGCCAGTTCTCCTCGCGCTGGGAGGGCGGCATGGTGCGCACCTCCGGCAACTGGCTGCGCGCTGGTAACGCGCTGGTGCTCGACGACACCGCCTTCGCCGGACTGGAGTACACGCTGCCGGCGAACTGGAAACAGCTGTGGATGGCGCCGATGCCAGCCTGGCTGCAAAGCCTGACGCTGAAAAAATTCAGCGCCAGCCGTAACCTGATCATCGATGTGGATCCTGCCTTCCCGTGGCAAATTACCGCCCTCGATGGCTATGGCGGCGAGCTACAGCTGGTGAAAAACGGCAACTGGGGAGTATGGAACGGCAGCGCGACGCTGAACGCCGCGGCGGCGACTTTTAACCGGATCGACGTGCGCCGCCCGTCACTCAAGCTGAGCGCGACGGCGTCGACGGTCAATATCACTGAGCTTAGCGCCTTCACCGAGCGCGGCATTCTGCAGGCCACCGCCGCGGTATCCCAGCTGCCGCAGCGCCAGGTCAATCTGAGCTTTACCGGCCGCGGCGTGCCGCTGAATATTCTGCAGGCCTGGGGCTGGCCGTCGCTACCGATAAGCGGGGATGGCAATCTCCAGCTGACCGCCAGCGGCAGCGTGCAGGCCGATGCCCCGCTCAAGCCGACGGTCAACGGGCAGCTCAGCGCCGTGAATATGGAGAAACAGCAGGTGGCGCAAATCATGCGCAACGGCGAGGTCAGCCCCGCCCCCGCCGCGCCGCAGTAACCCCCCCCCCCCCCTTATCTGGCCCTCTCCCCACGGGGAGAGGGCATGCTTTCCGGCAAACTCCGCTCTGGCCACTCCCTCTCCCTTTCAGGGAGGGGGTTAGGGTGCGAGTCCTGAAACCTGTGTGCAATACGCGGCTATCTGTACCTATTTAGCGCAACAGGTTCCTTTCAAATATCAGAATTGCTATAACCAAATTACTGGAAGTCGATAAAAAACCGCTCCCTGTACCTACAAAAATATAAAAGGATCAATCATGCCTGAAATACGTCAGCGTATTCTGGAGAATATGCAAAAATTCTCCCGGGCCATGATCGGCGCCGTATTGTTCTTGCCGGTCATTGGCTTAATTCTGGCCCTCAGTTCAGTATTAACTAATCCGACATTAATTGCTGAAACCAGTTTCTTACATCAGCTTGGGCAAATGCTCGGCGACACTTTTTGGCCTTTATTTGGCAACCTCGGCTTATTATTTTGCGTCGGCATTAGCTATGGCCTGGCAAAGGATAAAAAAACCGAAGTCGCGCTGGTTGCAGTGATGTGCTTCATTATGTTCCTTGGCGCCAACCACTCCTGGCTGGAACACACCCACGGACTCGCCGAAAAAATTAACGGTGAATATTATGGCACCGGGCAAACCCAGCTGCTGGGCTTTGTGGTGGTGGATATGGGCGTTTTCCTGGGCATTATTCTCGGCTGCACGATTGCGTGGGTGCACAATAAAGTCTCTGCCATTGAGCTGCCTGGCGCGCTGTCGATGTACGGCGGCGCCAAGCTGACGCTGGTGGCGATGACGCCGGTGGTTATCTTCTACGCCATCGCCTTTACCTGGATTTGGCCCTTTATGACCCACGGCATCTCCGCCCTCACCGGTTTTATGAAAAATGCCGGGGTCGCCGGGGTCTTCGTCTATGGTTTCTTTGAAAAATTCCTTATCCCCACCGGCCTGCACCATTTCGTCTGGTCCCCCTTCCAGCTCACCCAGATTGGCGGCACCCTGCACGTGGACGGTCAGGTGGTCTCCGGGACCCAGGCCATTTTCCTCGCCTATATGCGCCACCCCGACCTGACGCCGGTCATGAACGACGCATTACGTTTTTCGCAGCAAGGGATGACCACTATCTTTGGCCTGGCAGGCGCCTCGCTGGCGTTCTACCACACCGCGAAACCGGAGAAGAAAGTGATGGCGAAGGCGATTCTGCTGCCGGCGATCATCACCTCGATGCTGACCGGTATCACCGAACCGATTGAGTTCACCTTCTTGTTTGTCTCGCCGCTGCTGTGGGTGATCCACGCGACGTTAACCGCCGCCTCGCAAGCCATTTGCGACATCTTCACCGTACGTCCCTGGGGAGCATCGGGCCTGATCGAGTTTCTGATCTATAACCTGCCGCTGCCGGTCTCCTTAACGCGCTGGCCGGGCTATGTCCTTATTGGTATCGGCCAGTTCGCCGTCTACTACGTGATTTTCCGCACCCTGGTGGTGAAGCTGAACCTGAAAACGCCGGGCCGGGAAGATGACGAGAACGTGAAGCTTTACAGCAAAGCAGAGTACCGCCAGAAAGTCGCGCAACCGCAGTCGGTCACCGATGACATCATCCGCGGCCTCGGGGGCAAGGAGAATATTCTCTCCGTCGATAATTGTTTTACTCGCCTGCGCGTGGCCGTGCGCGATATGGCGCGGGTTGATGACACGCAATTAAAAAATACTGGCGCCAACGGCGTCGTACGAAATCGAAATGAAGTTCAGGTTATTTATGGCGTCAAAGTGGGACAGGTACGTTCCCGGGTTGATAACTGGTTAGCAGAAAATTAATGAGGAGTTTGTATGAAATTAACCGTATTAGGCGGGGGCGGCGTTCGCTCTGCATTTTTAGCGAAATCTCTGGCCTATAACGCTCACCGCATTGGTTTAACAGAAGTGGTTTTTCTCGATAACTCTGCTGATAATCTGGCGATATTTGGCGAAATTGCCCGCTATGTATTTAATACTATTCGCCCGGATATTCAGTTTAGTACCACTACCGACCCGGTCGCGGCGCTGCAGGATGCCAACTATATCATTACCACCCTACGGGTTGGCGGTGACGAAAGCCGCATTCGCGACGAACGCATTGCGCTACAGCATAACACCCTCGGCCAGGAGACCACCGGCGCCGGCGGTTTCGCGATGGCCATGCGTTCGATCCCGGCGATCCTTCGCTATTGCCGGCTGATCGAAGAACATGCCGCCGAAGACGCTATTCTGTTTAACTTTACCAACCCGTCAGGCCTGGTGACGGAAGCGATCGTCAAGTCCGGTTTTAAGCGCCGGGTCTATGGGATCTGCGATGCTCCCTCCGAGCTGATTCGTGAACTGCCGGCGATCCTTGGTTGTGAAGAACGCGACCTCAGCGTGGAATGCTATGGGCTGAACCATTTCTCATGGTTTACCCACTTCACCGTACGCGGGGAAGAGGTAACCGAACGGCTGATCGCCAGCCCGGAACTGTACCAGAAGACGGCGATGCAGTACTTCTCCCCGGAGCTGGTGCGGCTTTGCGATAATCAGCTCCTCAATGAATATCTCTATTATTACTACTATCGAGAGGTGGCGCTGAAGGCGATTCAGGAAGCCGGCGAGACGCGCGGAGAGCAGATCGCCCGTATCAATCAGGAGATGCGCGAAGCGCTGCGCACTGTGGATGCCAGAACGCAACCGGAAGCCGCTTTCACCATCTGGATGCAGCATTACCTGCGCCGGGAAAACAGCTATATGCAGAATGAGTCGCAGCAGGAAAAATTCCACACCCGCGAACCGCTGACGCTGCGCCAGTTTATCGAAGAGCCGGACACCGGCGGCTATGCCGGGGTGGCGCTGGATATCCTGGAAGCGGTGAACAGCACCACCACCAAGCGTATCGTGGTATCGATCCAGAATCACGACACGCTCGACTTTTTGCGCCCTGACGACGTGATCGAGATCAGCTGCGACCTGAGCCGGGATGGCCTCAAGCCGGTGACGCCGGTGAAGGTGCCGACGGCGCAGAAGAATATGATTTCCTGCGTGAAGGAGTATGAGCGGCTGGCGGTGGCGGCAATCCTGCAGCAGGATAAATCGCTGGCGGTGCGGGCGCTGATGGCGCACCCGCTGATCGGTTCCTATTCGCTGGCGAAAACCCTGGTCGAAGCCTATCTCGACGATGAGCAATTCGCCGCCTGGCAGTAACCCGCATTGCCGATGGGGCTACGAACGGAGCGGTTTGTGTTTTATGTAGGCCGGGTCAGGCGTAAGCCGCCTCCCGGCAAAATAGCCGCATCACCCGGTAGCCCGGATAAGGCGCCAGCCGCCATTCGGGAACTCCCCCGCTCGCACCGCGCTTAGCGGGGCTACGAACGGAGCGGTTTGTGTTTGATGTAGGTCGGGTCAGGCGTAAGCCGCCACCCGACAAAATAGCCGTATCACCCGGTAGCCCGGATAAGGCGCCAGCCGCCATCCGGGAACTCCCCCCGCTCGCGCCGCGCTTAGCGGGGCTACGAACGGAGCGGTTTGTGTTTTATGTAGGCCGGGTCAGGCGTAAGCCGCCTCCCGGCAAAATTGCCGCATCACCCGGTAGCCCGGATAAGGCGCCAGCCGCCATCCGGGAACTCCCCCCGCTCGCGTCGCGCTTAGCGGGGGCTAACTATTACTACGTAGGCTGGTAAACCACATCTTCAACAGTCGCTCAAAGCCTAAGATGCAGTAGCCGAAAAACGGGTTGCTCCAGTAAATATCATCGTCGAACTTCTGCGGGTCGTGAATAATAAACGCCGTATCCGCAGCCTGCGCCAGCGGGCTTTGATAGTCGCCGGTAAAGCAGACCAGATTAATCTCCTTCCCCTCCAGGGCCTTCACCCAGTTGAGCGCCGAGCTGCTGCGCCCGGATTTAGAAACGATCCAGATGGAGTCGAAGCGGGCGGCGTT
This sequence comes from Klebsiella sp. w6, assembly GCF_033100215.1. NCBI lineage: Bacteria > Pseudomonadati > Pseudomonadota > Gammaproteobacteria > Enterobacterales > Enterobacteriaceae > Klebsiella > Klebsiella sp. w6. Next base: position 81,702 of record NZ_CP136907.1, on the reverse strand, counting down.
TTTCTGTTCGAGGATTTCATAATCGGGCCACAGCGCCAGGCTGGCATTCACGCCGGTGACGAGGAACTTGTTGTAAATATACTGGGCGATTAGCTGCGAAAAGCCGCTGCCGTGGATCAGGATGCGCTGCTGTTTAAGGCTTGCCAGCAGCGGCGTCAGCGCTTCTTCCGGCTGAACGCTCATGTAGTCGATATCGTTGGTGACATCGAGCTTCGGCATGGTGATATTGAACTTGATGAAATAGACCAGCTCCAGCCAGCCGCTGAACTTCAGTTTCTTCGCCAGCCGGACCAGCGAAGAGGGGTTGCTGTAGCACTGTTCGGCCACAGCGCGGACTCCCTGGCGGATACACTGCTCCGGGTCGTTCTGAATAAAGCGCAGCACGGTCATTTCCGTTTTGCTTAGCTTCACGTCACGAAAGATATTTTCTAAGTCCATGGCGGGCTCCTCTCAACGGCAGAATACGCTAACACCGTTCGGCGACAGCGTCTGCGGCCTGAGTCACCACTATGAAATGAACGTTACTTTTTGTACAAAAATGAAATAAAAAAACCCTCGCCGCTGGCGGAGAGGGTTGCAGCCGTTAAGATGGTGTTTTACAGGGTAATCGTCAGCGTATTGCCCTCGGCGCTCACTACCATACCCCATTCGCTGCCGGCCTGAGTCCCGCCCTGCACGCCCGCGACCTGCGGGATATTGCGCAGGCACAACGTCCAGCCGCGGGCCTCGCCTTCGCCGCTCACGGCGATGGTGTTGCCCTGGCGCCTGGCCTTCAGGGTGAAAATCGTCGAGCCGTCTGCCGCCGGAACGTCACAACGTGCCTCGCGTCCATCCTCGAGGTGGAACAGCTGGAAGGCGGTGCCCTCATGCCAGGCGTAATCCGGCTTCTGGTCATTGTTGCCCAGCGCCAGCAGGGTGTTGTCGCGAACGTAGACCGGCAGGCTCAGCGCATCGTGATGCTGCTTATGCCAGCGGCTACCCGGTAATTCATCGTTATGCCACAGGTGCGTCCAGCGCCCATCCGGCAGATAAAATTGCACCTCGCCCGCTTCGGAGAACACCGGCGCCACCAGGACCGAATCACCGAGCATATACTGGCGGTCAAGATAGTCGCAGGCCGGATCGTCCTGAAACTCGAGCATCATCGCACGCAACATCGGCGTGCCGAACTCGTTGGCCAGCGCCGCCTGGCGATAGAGATACGGCATCATGCGGCATTTCAGCTGCGTGAAGTGGCGCACCACGTCGCAGGACTCTTCGTCGTAAGCCCATGGCACCCGATAGGATTTGCTGCCGTGCAGCCGGCTGTGGCTGGAGAGCAGGCCGAAGGCGCACCAGCGCTTGTAGACGTGGGCCGGCGCGGTGTTTTCGAAACCGCCGATATCGTGACTCCAGAAACCGAAGCCGGACATGCCGATCGACAGCCCGCCGCGCAGGCTTTCCGCCATCGATTCGTAGTTGGCGTAGCAGTCGCCGCCCCAGTGCACCGGGAACTGCTGCGCGCCCACCGAGGCGGAACGGGCGAACAGCACCGCCTCCTGCTCGCCGACGGTCTCTTTCAGCACCTTCCACACCAGCTCGTTATAGATGAATGCGTAGTGGTTGTGCATTTTCTGCGGATCGGAACCGTCAAACCACTGGACGTCGGTCGGGATACGCTCGCCGAAGTCGGTCTTGAAGCAATCGACCCCCATCGCCACCAGGCCTTTTAACTTGTCGGCGTACCACTGGCAGGCTTCCGGGTTGGTGAAGTCATAAATCGCCAGCCCCGGCTGCCACTTATCCCACTGCCACAGCGAACCGTCCGGGCGCTTCAGCAGGTAGCCCTTCTCTTTCAGCTCCTTGAACACCGGCGAGCGCTGGCCGATGTACGGGTTGATCCACACGCAGACCTTCAGCCCTTTCGCCTTCAGGCGTTTGATCATCCCTTCCGGGTCCGGGAAAGTTAGCGGATCCCATTCAAAATCGCACCACTGGAAGGCCTTCATCCAGAAGCAGTCGAAGTGGAAGACGTGCAGCGGCAGATGGCGCTCAGCCATGCCGTCGATAAAGCTATTCACCGTCGCTTCGTCATAGTTGGTGGTGAATGAGGTCGTCAGCCACAGACCGAACGACCATGCCGGCGGCAGCGCCGGGCGGCCGGTGAACTGCGTATAGCGGTTAAGCACCGCTTTCGGCGTCGGACCGTCGATCACGAAGTACTCAAGGTATTCGCCTTCAACGCTGAACTGGACTTTAGAGACTTTCTCCGAGCCCACCTCGAAGGAGACGCGCTGAGGATGATTGACCAGCACGCCGTAGCCGCGGTTGGTCAGATAGAAGGGGATATTTTTGTAGGATTGCTCGGTGCTGGTGCCGCCGTCTTCGTTCCAGGTTTCTACCGTCTGGCCGTTGCGCACCAGCGCGGTAAAGCGCTCGCCGAGGCCGTAGACGGTTTCGCCGACGCCGAGGTCGAGGCGCTCAAACATGTAGTTGCGCTGGGTCTTACTATCCTGCACGTAGCCGTTGTTTTTCAACTGGCTACCGGTGATGCGCACGCCGTCGCGCAGAAAATCCAGCGCCCAGAATTCACCTTTAGTGACGCGCACGCTGAGGTTGCCGCTTTTCAGCTCGGCGAACCCGGCCGTATTTTCTATTTCGACATGGATGTCTTTCTGCACGTTCAGCGGATAGTGCGGGCCGTTATCCAGCGCGCCCTGGAAGTGCGCCATGCGCACGCCGATTATCCCTTCCTGAGGCGAGAAAAAGCGCAGGGTGAACAATGGCGTATCCAGCTGCCAGGCACGTTCGCGAACATCGCGCGGCGCGGCATAGACCACCATTTCATTCCCCTGCTGTTCCACCTCGTAAACCTGTACGGGTTGGATCAGGTTGAGCCCTGGTTGAATGAGCCAGTTTCCATCACTGATTTTCATTAAAACGTCCTCTTAGTTTTGCCATTCTTTATCGATCGGGGCTGCGGTGAAATCTTGTTCGTTTCGACGCGCGCCCTCGGCCAGCTCGGCCATCATTTTTTTCAGGAACGGCGTTTTCAGCGTGTAGTAGCGTTTGGCGATCACCGCGCTCAGCAGGTAGCACACCGCCGGAACGAGGGTGAACAAGGCGATAATGATGGTGAGGGTGGCGCTGTTCTGGGTTTTAGCGGCGGCGTCATAGCCGCCGCCGGCCAGCATCCAGCCGATCAGCGCGCCGCCCAGCGCCAGCCCTAACTTGAGCACAAACAGGGTGCCGGCGAAGCTGATGCCGGTCAGGCGTTTGCCGTTACACCATTCGCCGTAGTCGACGGTGTCGGACATCATCACCCACTGGATTGGCGTCACCAGCTGGTGCAGTACGCCAATGATGAAGATAAAGACGAACATGGTGATTTCGGCGTCCATCGGTACGAAGAACATCGCCACGCTGAGCACCGCCAGGAGGGCGTTGGTCCACCAGAAGACGCTGACTTTGCATTTCCAGTCGGTCAGCGGTTTCGCCAGCGCCGAGCCAATCAGGTTGCCGACGCAGTAGGTGGTGAGGAAGACGGTGAACAGCGCCGCCGAGCCCATGATCCAGGTGGTGTAGTACATCATCGCGCCGCCGCGAACGCAGACCGCGAGGATATTGAGGATGGTGAGCACGCCAACCACCCGCCACTGGTCATTGCGCCAGATATCGCGCAAGTCTTCACGCATCGAAGTGCTGCTCGGCGGCGCTTCGACACGCTCTTTGGTGGTGAAAAAACAGAAGGCCAGCATCAGGAAGGCGACCACCGACAGCACCGCGATGCCCCCCTGGAAGCCGAGCGCTTTGTCTTCGCCGCCGATAAAGTTGACCAGCGGCATCATCAGCACGGTGGAGAGCATGCCCCCCGCCGTCGCCAGCACGAAGCGCCAGGACTGCAGCGAGATGCGCTGTGTGGGGTTGTCGGTGATCACGCCGCCCAGCGCGCAGTAGGGGATATTCACCACGGTGTAGAGCAGGGTCAGCAGCGTGTAGGTCACGGCGGCGTAGATCAGCTTGCCGTTGTGGCTTAAATCCGGCGAGCTGTAGGCCAGCACGCAGACGAGGCCGAACGGGATAGCGCCGAAGAGGATCCACGGGCGGAACTTACCCCAGCGGCTACGGGTGCGGTCGGCAAGCAGGCCCATGCACGGGTCGGAAATCGCGTCCAGCGCGCGCGCCAGCAGGAACATGGTGCCGACAAAGCCGGCGGGGATACCGAAAATATCGGTGTAGAAAAACATCATGTACAACATGACGTTATCAAAAATAATGTGGCTGGCGGCATCACCCATGCCGTAACCAATTTTCTCTTTGACGGACAAAATATGATCTTTCATATGCGCACTATTCCCTTAGCGGCACCGCGGATTGGTACCGGTTACGATTTTTGTAAACCTTTGCCGCAGTAAGATGAATTGCGATATCTCGTTATCAGATTACGTTTCTTGTTTTCTGTGATCGTGGTAGGGAATCAGGGAGTGAAAAAGTGTAACTCACGGATTTTGTGAGGATTTGTCCAGGACTGTTCTGTAAAGTCCAGTTTTAACAGTAAAAAAGTGCGTTTAGGTATGTGGTAAACGGCTGAAAGTAGCTATAATGCGCCCCGCCTCCATGTAGCAATCGAGGCGCGGAAGATCGTCATCTCCGGTGAGGTGGCTGGACTTCAAATCCAGTTGGGGCCGCCAGCGGTCCCGGGCAGGTTCAACTCCTGTGATCTTCCGCCAGTTTGCCTCTGCTCCCCCAAAGCCACGCCATACCAACCTGAGCACCCCCAAACTCATCATCCCAGCCAATCATTTTCATCCAAACCCTGCGTTATTTTGTCTCTCGCAAACCCGTTACACTGGCGCGGTGGCCGCGTGCCGTTGCCAACCGAAACAGGAGAGCCATAATGACCCCCGAACTCAGACACTGTTTTTCCATTACCATCCAGGTTGATAAACCGATAATTGTCTCCCGCAGCCCGCAGACCGGTAAGCGCCAGCTGATCCCGATTATCGGCGGCAGCGTCTCGGGTCAACTTCGCGGCCACGTATTACCCGGCGGCGTCGACAGCCAGATAATCGAACCCGACGGCACCTGCAGGCTGTCCGCCCGCTATGCCCTGCAGGTGGCGGAAGGCACGGTCTATGTGGAAAACAATGGCATCCGCCGGGTGCCGGCCCAGTATCATGACCAGCTTTTCGCCGACGATATGCGCTTTTTTAGCGATATTCCGCCAGAAGCCATCTATTTTCGCACCGTGCCCACCTTTGAGGTGGATGCTCCCGCGCTCAGCTGGCTAACCACCTCGCTGTTTATCTGCGCCGGTGGCCGGACCCAGGATGGGGTGATGCTCGACTTCTATCAGGTGGGCTGATTTTCACTTTCTGCATATAACTGTTATTGCCGTTAGCCCGTTTTTCCCCTCCCGGCAGCGGTCTACGATGGCTCCATCTTTTCATTCACCCGAATCACAGACCGGAGCAGTTATGAAAGCTATCGCCATTACTCAAGCCGCCGCTGACGGCAACAACATCCCTTCTTTAACCGAGATCGACCTGCCGATCCCCACCGCCCACGGGCGTGATCTGCTGGTCGCTGTGAAGGCTATCTCGGTCAATCCGGTAGACACCAAAGTGCGCGCCGGCTTTCAGGGTGACACGCCGCGGGTGCTGGGCTGGGACGCCGTTGGCGTGGTGCAGTCCGTCGGTGAGGAAGTGACGCTGTTCGCGCCCGGGGACGAGGTCTGGTACGCCGGCGCGCTGGGCCGGGCCGGCAGCAACAGTGAATATCAGCTGGTGGATGAGCGCCTGGTGGCGCACAAACCGCGCACCCTCGATAATGCCTCCGCCGCCGCGCTGCCGCTGACGGCGATCACCGCCTGGGAGCTGCTGTTTCACCGTCTCGGCGTTGAGGAAGGCGGCAATGCGGGCGACACGCTGCTAATCGTCGGCGCGGCGGGCGGCGTGGGGTCTATCCTGACCCAGCTGGCCAGTAAACTGACCGCCATGACGGTGATCGGCACCGCCTCGCGTCCCGAGAGCCAGCAGTGGGTCCGCGAGGCGGGCGCGCACCATGTGATCGATCACAGCAAGCCGCTCGCCGACGAGCTGGCGCGCATTGGCATCAGCGCGGTAACCCATGTCGCCAGCCTGACCAATACCGAGCAGCACTTCAACGCGCTGATCGACGCCCTCGCCCCGCAGGGCAAGCTGGCGCTGATTGATGACCCGGAGACCCTGGACGTGGTGCCGCTGAAAGCGAAAAGCCTGTCCCTGCACTGGGAATTTATGTTCACCCGTTCAATGTTTGAGACGGATGATATGATCGCCCAGCATCAGCTGCTCACCTGCGTGGCGGCGCTGATCGACAACCACACTATCAAAACCACCCTTGGCGAACACTACGGCGCCATCACCGCCGCCAATCTGCAGAAAGCGCATCGCCAGCTGGAAACCGGACGCGCCGTCGGCAAGATCGTGCTGGAGGGGTTTTAAGATGATATCGCTTATCGCCGTGCTCAAGGCGAAACCGGGCCAGACGGACGCCCTGCGCCAGGCCCTGCAGGCGCTGCTCCTGCCGACAAGACAGGAGCCGGGCAATCTCGACTACGCCCTGTTTCAGCTGCGCGACGCGCCGGACACCTTCTACATGCGCGAGGCGTGGCAGGGACAGGACGCCCTCGATGCGCATGTCGCGATGCCCTATTTTCAGGCGTTTATGACGCAAATGGAGTCCCTGCTGGCTGAGCCGCTGCGGCTGGACTACCTGACGGCGATTGAGCCTTAGCAGGTTCGATTCACGAGGGGTGGGAAAATCACGCCCCTCCGCCGCACGGGCTTAAAAGTGGGCGGGAAGCGGGTGAGCAATGGTCCTCAGCACACCGCGATGGATCGTAATATAATCACCTTTACGCAGCTCCGACAGAATCGACATGATGCGGCTACGCGACAAGTTGGTACGGCGAAGGATAAAGTTTAATACGTTGATTTTTCGACGATACGCCTCCGGATAGCCTGCCAGCTCCATTAACAGGGTTCGCACCATCAGGTAAGAATCCACCCCCATCAGCTCTTGCTCACGCATGCTCAACACCATCAACCGCTGCGCCAGGATATGCGTGACATGGCGCCACAGGTTTTGCTCATTCAGGATATCAACAGCAGCCTGGTGTGATATCCAGCGCCCATGCAAATCCGTCTCGGCAAACAGCACGTAGTGCCGTTGTTGTGGGATATCATCAAATAGCCCATAACCATCCATAAATCCTAATATCGACGGAGAAAAAAGCGGGGTTACCACCATCTGTTTTTCCCCATGACAAATTGAAGCAATCCCCTCTTCAAGCATAATGACCCCAGGCTCGGCCTGATCTGGACGAAAATCATAATTGCTCTCTCGCGCCAGTTCAAAGGGCGCACTGGCGGGACGAAATGCCGTGAATAAGGACTCCAACGCCAATAATGGTTTTGTCCGGCTTCCGTAATAAAAAGACGGTAACGCCTGGTCGGTAGAGGGGCTGGCTGCAGTTATCGACATGGTTTTTATGCTATCGGTCAGGTTGAAAAAGAGATTCGTTGAGAATCATAGTATCAACAGGTGAAATAACGAATAAAAGACAAGACGTTACGGAGATAAAAAGAGTGTAAGCATCGTTATCTACAATAATTATTTCTCTCTATTTTACAGGATTAAATAATATTATTTGCCGTAAATACCTATAAGGCTTAGCGGCGATAAAGATAAGGCCACCTTATTATTTACTGCGCTGGCTAACGCCGCGCCTGAGGGTTTCTCAACCGCTTTCCCCCTCGCATCTCGGCCAGTCCAGGCTACGCTTATCGATGCCACTGACCACCCGCATTCCCCTCCCGTTCTATTGAGTCCATTCATCAAGAAGAGGTTTCGCTATGCTGATCAATGCTATTGGTACCTACTCCGCCAGCCAGCCGCTGGAATCAATGGCCATCACCCGCCGCGAGCCGGGGCCACAGGATGTACAGATCGCCATCGCTTACTGCGGCGTCTGCCACTCCGATCTCCACCAGGCGCGTTCGGAATGGGCGGGAACGCTCTATCCCTGCGTGCCGGGGCATGAAATTGTGGGTCGGGTGACCGCGGTCGGCAACGCCGTCTCGCGCTACGCCGTCGGCGATCTGGTGGGCGTCGGCTGCATGGTCGATAGCTGTCAACAGTGCGAAGAGTGCGCTGAGGGGCTGGAAAACTACTGCGACCATATGGTGCTGACCTATAACGGGCCGACCCAGGACGCGCCGGGACACACGCTTGGCGGTTATTCACAGCAGATCGTGGTCAATGAACGCTACGTGCTGCGGATAACCCATCCCGAAGCGCAGCTGGCCGCCGTCGCGCCGCTGCTGTGCGCCGGGATCACGACATACTCGCCGCTGCGCCACTGGCACGTCGGGCCGGGTAAAAAAGTCGGCGTCGTCGGCATCGGCGGCCTCGGGCATATGGGGATCAAGTTGGCCCACGCCATGGGGGCCCACGTGGTGGCCTTTACCACCTCCGAATCCAAGCGTAATGCGGCCAGAGCGCTGGGCGCCGATGACGTAGTGGTGTCGCGCAATGAAGACGAAATGGCGGCCCACGTCAAAAGCTTCGATTTTATCCTCAACACCGTGGCGGCGCCGCACAATCTCGATGCCTTCACCACGCTGCTGAAACGTGATGGCACCATGACCCTCGTGGGCGCTCCGGCCACGCCGCATCCATCGCCGGAAGTGTTCAATCTGATCTTCCGCCGCCGGTCAATTGCCGGCTCGATGATCGGCGGTATCCCGGAAACCCAGGAGATGCTCGACTTCTGCGCCGAACACGGCATCGTCGCCGATATCGAGCTGATCCGCGGCGATGAGATCAACGAAGCCTGGGAAAGAATGGTCAAGGGTGACGTGAAATACCGCTTCGTGATCGACAGTGCGACCCTCGCCGGCTAAGCGCCGCGACGAAAGGTGCGCCGCCATTCCGTCGGGCTGACGCCAAAGCGTGCTTTAAACTGCTGGCGCCAGGTGACCGCTGAAAGATAGCCCACCGCCTCCGCCACCTGCTCGACCGGCAGATCGCCCGCCTCAAGCAGACTCTGGCTGCGGCGCAGACGTTCGGCGGTCAGCCAGTCGGTAATGCTCATCCCGGTCGCCCTGGCGAAGTGGCGGGTCAGGGTACGGCGGCTCATCGCCACCACCCGGGCCAGCGAATCGAGACTGTGCGGCTCGGCAATATGCTGCTGCAGATAATCCAGCAGGCAGTTAATCCGTGCATCGCGGGTGTTTTTCGGCACCGGCTGAGCGATAAACTGCGCCTGGCCGCCCTCGCGGTGCGGCGAAACAATCATCCGCCGGGCGATCTGGTTGGCCGCGAGGCTGCCGAAACGCTGGCGGATGAGATACAGACAGCAGTCCAGCGCCGCCGCGGTGCCCGCCGAGGTGATCACTCGCTGGTCATCGACATACAGGGCATTGATATCCAGTTGCACCTGCGGAAACAGGCGCTGGAAATCCTGCTCGAACTCCCAGTGGGTCGCCGCTCGCCTGCCGTCCAGCAGCCCGGCGTAGCCGAGGACAAACGCGCCGAGACACAGGCCGACGATTTCCGCGCCGTTATCCCGCGCCCGCACCAGGCTATCAAGCAGTGCCTGCGGCGGACGCCGATCGACCTCGCCCCAGTAAGGCACCACCACGATATCCGCCTGTTCCAGCGCGGCGAAATCGCCGGTGGCGTACAGCGCAAAACCATCGCGGGCGCGCAGCAGCCCCGGCCGCTCGGCGCAAATGTGCAGATGAAAGCGTTTGATTTCAGAGACCGAATCGCCAAACAGCATGCAGGGGACGGCGTAGTGAAACGGGCTAAAGCCCTCTACAGCGACAATCGCCACGTCGGTGAGTTTCATCGTCCTTTCCCCTTGCGCATGTTAATAAACCACGGTTTCCCCATCCTGCGGGATACTCACCACATCGGCAATCTGATTATCCACCGCATACTGGCGCATCTCTTCCCGGCTCACCAGACAGTGGTTGACCGCCTCGAGGTGGATAGCCATGATTTTCGCTTCCGGCAGGGCGAAGTGCACGTTCAGGAGATCTTCCTTGCCCATGATTATCGGGCCAAAGCCGATGACGTGGGCGTAGCCGGCGTTGAGGACCACCACGTCCGGGCGCAGCTTCAGCAGGTCGGCTGCAATGTCATCACGCCAGATGGTATCCCCCATCAGCCACAGCGTCTTCTCCTGCGGATGGCGAAACACCACGCCGCAGGCTTCTCCCAGGCGCTCAGCCATCGCCGGCACCGCGTAGGTACGGTCGCTGCCGTGTTGGCCGGAGGTGGTTTTCTGCAGGCGCACGCCGGCAAATTCGCTGTCTGCCGACAGCAGGCGCAGATCCTGAAATCCCTGGCTGCGCAGCAGCGCGGCGTCGGCCTCATGCTGGACGAACACCGGTAGGGTTTTCGGGATCGCGGCGATCGCCGCCGCGTCCCAGTGATCGTCATGGGTATGGGTGACGATCACCGCATCAACATCGATAATTTTATCGCGGGAAAACGGTAGCTCAACCAGCGGATTGCGCAGCTCGCTGCGCGCAGTGCCAGGAAAACCTGGCCAGGCGCCCTTGTCAGCCAGCATCGGGTCGATGAGAAATCTTTTCCCGGCGTAGTCAATCCTCTGGGTCGCATTACGGATGTGGGTGATGTTCATGTTGGTGTTCCTCAGTGGGGTCATCTGACGAACATCGTACTGAGTCCGCACCTGGCTCAACAGGGGCATTTGGGCAATGATCGATGGAATCGGGCCAACCTGCGGCGGTTGCCATCCGCCTCCGGCTATGTTGTTCTTAAGGCTCAATTTTTGACAGGAGTGGCAGGATGAAAAAGAAACTGACCGCCGCCGATATGCACGACCCGCAGGTCATCGCCGAGACGCCGTGGTTCAGCATGCGTAAGGTGGGGATTGATGTCGCCCCCGGCGAGCGCCGCGACTTTTATTCCATTCATTACCCGCGCCCGGCGGTGGGGATTGTGGCTATCCAGGATGAGAAAGTACTGCTGATTCGCCACTACCGCTATCTGATCGACAAGGTGGTGTGGGCGATTCCCTCTGGCGGCGTCGATGAAGGGGAAGATCCGGCGGTCGCCGCGCTGCGCGAGCTGCGGGAAGAGACCGGCTGGCAGGCGCAACGCGTCGAGGAGATCATTCGCTTCAACCCCTCCTACGGCAGCAGCGATCAGCTGTTTATCACCTGGCTGGCTACCGACTTACGCTGGGTGGGAATGGATGCAGATCAGGATGAGGTGATGGAGACCGGCTGGTTTACCTTCGACGAGATAAACCAGCTGATCGCCTGCGGCGAGATGCCGGACGGGCTGTCGCTGGTGCCGCTGCTGCAGCTGATGGCGCAGCGGCGAAGCGGCCCGCTTACGGCTTAAGCATCCGCCAGCGGAACCACAGCTGGGCCACCAGGATCAGCACGCCGCCGATAATCTTCTGCAGCGGCAGCTGTTCGCCGTACCACAGCGCGGCGGCAATGACCGTCAGCAGCGGTTCGAGCACCATGATGATCGCGGCGCTGGCCACCGCCGCGTACTTCTGCCCCTTCATCTGCAGACCGAAGCGCAGGCTGGTGGCGATGACAATGCTGGCCACCAGCCAGCCGAGAGTCGGCAGGGTCATCGGCTGGTCCCAGCGTTCAACGGCAGCGGAGATGGTCAACCCGACGATACCGGTGATCGCCAGCTGCACGGTGGTCAGGGGGATCAGCGGTACTTCACGCGCGCAGCGGCTGGTGTAACAGAACCAGATCGACTGCACCAGCGCCGTCAGCAAAAACCAGCCCTGGCTGGGGTGGAAGGCTATCGGCATATGCAGACTGAGCAGCCCCAGGCCTACCACCGCGATCGGCAGGCACTCCCACCAGGCGCGAGGCGGGCGCACCTTCATCATCACCCACGCGGTTAGCGGGACGAACATCATCGACAGGCTCATGATAAACGCCCCTTCGCCGAGCGACGCCGTCGTGGAGACCGAATAGATCCACAGGCAGAGGTTGAGCGCAAACCAGAGTCCGCTGATGATGAGTTTTGGCCAGTGCTGCTTTTGCGGGCGAAAACCGCGGCAGAACGGCAGCAGAAGCAGCGCGGCGAAGAAAAAGCGCAGCCCAAGGAACGCGAATACCGGCATGCCGGCGATCGCCTCGCGGGAAAAAATCCAGCCGCAGGCGGCAATCACCGTCGCGGCAATCAGCAGCAGGTCAGCCTGCCGTTGGCGTACCATACGCGCCTCTCCCTGTGTGTAGGCTTACCAGCCCGGCACCGCGCCGCCGTTGAAGATAGTCTCTGCCGCCTTCGCCACCTCCGGCGACTGGTACGACTGCATAAACTCCTTCACGTTTTCCGCGTCTTTATTGTCTTCCCGGGTCACGATGATGTTCACGTAGGGCGAGTTTTTATCTTCGATAAAGATGCCGTCACGAACCGGCGACAGCCCGGTTTGCTGCAGGTAGGTGGTGCTGATGATAGCCACGTCGACTTTGGGATCGTCGAGCACGCGCGGCAGTTGCGCCCCTTCCAGCTCCATAATTTTCAGGTTACGCGGGTTATCGGTGATATCCACCGCCGTCGGCAGCAGGCCGGTCCCGGCTTTGAGGGTAATCAGCTTCTCTTTTTGCAGCAGCAGCAGCGCCCGCCCGAGATTGGTCGGGTCGTTGGGGATGGCGATCGTCGCGCCGTCTTGCAGTTCGGCGACTGACTTGATCTTGCGCGAATAGCCGGCCATCGGGAAGACGAAGGTATTGCCGACCGCCACCAGATGATAGTTATGCGCTTTGTTGTCCTGCTCAAGGAAAGGCCGATGCTGGAAGACGTTGGCGTCCAGATCGCCGGCGTTGGTCGATTCGTTAGGCAGCAGCGAGCCGCTGAATCCCACCAGTTCGACGTCCAGACCGTACTTCTCTTTGGCCACCTTCTTCGCCACTTCCGCCACATCCTGCTCGGCGCCGTTAATCACGCCGACCTTAATGTGCTTCGCTTCATTACCCTTTTGGTCGCAGCCGACCAGCGCCAGACCCGCCAGCATCACTGCGGCGGCGGCCCGTAAACGTAATCTCATCCTCTTCACCCTGTCTGTCCTGACTGTCATTGTTTTTTTCGTGCAAAACTATAGCGACTTTCGGGTCGGGTAATAAACAGCAAACCACGCAACTGGAAATAAAATCATCTTCGCGAAACGCGAGGCGCTAGCCCCGTCGCCACTCACCCGGCGTCACGCCATAGCGCATTTTGAAGCGCTTCGAGAAGGACGCCAGCGACTGAAAGCCGCAGCGTTCGGCAATGACCTCGAGGTTGGTCTGACGCTCCAGGCGCAGCAGCCGGGCGGCCAGCGCCATTCGCAGCTGCGACAGCCACGCCTGCGGCGTCAGGTGATAAACGCGGGCAAAATGACGGGCAAAGGTGGCCCGCGAAAGAAAGGCACGGGCGGCCATGGTTTCCAGCGTCCACGGCTGCTCCGGGGTCGCCATCACCGCCAGCACCGCCGGCATCAGGCGTTCATCGCTCATCAGACGCAGCAGTCCACCGGGCGGCTGTTGCTCACCAAGCAGCATGCGCAGCAGGAGCACCAGCAGCGTATCGCCGAGGCTGCGCACGATAGCGCTGCCGCCGGGACGCTGCGCCAGGCTCTCGCGCACCAGTATATTAAGCAGCGCGTCCAGCTCCGGGCAGTCTTCACGCGCATCGGTATGGAGATGGATCAGCGTCGATGCTTCACTGAACAGCCAGCTGACGTGCGGACCAAAATAGAATTCGCCGCACAGCATCTCCAGCGCCCCCTCCGCCGGGCCGACGCGCATTTCCGTCACCGTGCCGTTAAACCGGTGCGCTACCGGCAGCACCTGGCCCCACTCCACCAGGCTCTCCATCAGATGCGGCGAACCGTACGGCAGGAGGACCACATCTCCCGCGCGCAGGTGATGAGTCTGGCCGCCGACGTTGAGCCGCCCCTCGCCGCGCAGCACCACGTGCCAGGGCACCACGCCGCTGCGCATTTGCTGGTGCCCGGCCTGCCAGCGGCCGCCGAAGCGACAGTGCAGGTTCACTTCGCAGCGCGGCGCCAGCAGCGCCAGCAGATGACTGAGACTGTCCATGCTTCTCCTGAGACGATAAGACAAAAAGGTGAGACGAAGACCGCCAGTCTAGCATGCGGCAAGCGCCTAAGATGACCCCATTGCCAACACACCCTCGATAACAACAGGAGTTAACCATGAGCCGTTTAGCAGATATCCGTGAACAAGACGCCACCGGCAAAGCCGCCGATATTTTCGCCGGGATCAAAAAAGCGATGGGCAAAGTGCCGAACGCCTATCTCACCATCGGCGGCCACTCGCCGGCAGCACTGCAGCAGGCGCTGGCGCACAATGCGATGCTCCATAAAGGCAGCCTCAGCGCCCAACAGCTGGAAGCGATTAACCTGTCGGTCAGCGAAGCCACCGGCTGTGACTACTGTCTGGCCGCGCATACCCTGATGGCGAAAAAAGCCGGCTTCAGCAGCGAACAAATCCACGCCCTGCGCCGCGGGGAGTATGCGGAAGAGGCGCAGCTTGATGCGCTGGTGAAATTCGCGCAGACCCTGGTGACCACCACCGGTACGCTGCCGGAAGCCGACGTCGCCGCGCTGCGCAACGCCGGTTTTAGCGACCAGCAGGTGATTGAGATCATCAGCGCCGTCAGCGCCATCCTGTTCACCAACATGGTGAACCGGGTTAACGACACGGTGGTCGACTTCCCGAAAGCCGATTAACCCGTCGTCGCGCGCCTGTTTACAGTCCCAATTCGCTTAGCCCCGGATGATCGTCCGGGCGGCGCCCCTGGGGCCAGTGGAACAGGCGCTCGCTTTCGGCGATCGGCAGATCGTTGATGCAGGCGTAGCGCGTCTGCATCAGCCCGTGCTTATCAAACTCCCAGTTCTCATTGCCATACGAGCGAAACCAGTTGCCGCTGTCGTCGCACCACTCATAGGCGAAGCGCACGGCAATGCGATTCTCCTGCCATGCCCACAGCTCCTTAATCAGCCGGTATTGCTGCTCCTTGCGCCATTTTCGCTGCAGGAACTCAACAATTTGCCCCCTGCCGTGGACAAATTCGCTGCGGTTGCGCCATTCGCTATCGACGGTGTAGGCCAGAGCGACTTTTTCGGCATCGCGACTGTTCCAGCCATCTTCCGCGGCGCGGACCTTCTGGATAGCGCTGTCGCGGGTAAACGGCGGTAACGGGGGACGTTGCTCATTCATCAGGAGTCTCCTTTTGAGGCTAATTGCTGCTGCAGGCGCTGATTCTCCTGCTCCAGGTCATGAATACGTTGCTGCAGGTTCTGGCTGTACTCCGCCACCTGCTGCGCGCTGTAGCGCGGCGTAATGTGCTGCGGGCAGTTCCAGTCAAACGCCTGCAAATGAAAAAGAAACAGACGTTCGATGCGAGCGCGATAGTTTACCGGCGCCACCTGCGCCAGCAGCTGCGGATGGTCCTCTGCCGCCACGACTTCGACGGTGGCGTAGATTTTCAGCCTGGCACGGCGCGGATAATCCATCAAAAACAGGCAGGCCCGGTCGCTGCCACGCAGATTGCCGGTGGTGATGTACTGGCGGTTGCCGCCGAAATCGGCCATCGCCAGGGTGGTGTCATCCAGCAGATGCAGAAACCCCACCGGGCCGCCGCGATGCTGCATGTAGGGCCAGCCGCTCTGCGACACCGTCGCCAGATAAAAGCTGTCGCGGGTGGCGATCATCCCCGCTTCGCTGTCGCCGAAGCGGTCGGCCTGGCGGCGACTGTGCGGCGTTTGCCACAGCGAGTCGCTGCCCATTTCATGCTGCACATCCATCACGTCCGGGGTGATGGCGATATCGAGAAAGGTTGCTGCCATAGCGCCTCCTGTTGTCTGGCGCCATCATGGACTGTACTGTGAAGAATGATAATACGGGTAAAGTGGCAATCATCTTTCCGAAAAACGGGAGAATAATGGATCGATTAAGCGCGATGGCGCTGCTGGTGAAAGTGACCGAGCTGGGGAGCATGTCGGCGGCGGCGCGGGCGCTGAATATGCCGTTGACCACCGTCAGCCGCCATATTGGTGAACTGGAGAGCGCGCTGGGCGTGCGCCTGCTGGCGCGAACCACCCGCAAACTGACGCTCACCGACGCCGGGGTCGATTATGTCGCTGCCGCCCGGCGGATCCTTGAGGAGGTGGAAAACGCCGAACGCCAGGCGACGGGCGAATATCAGGAGCCAAAAGGCGAGCTGGTGATCTCCGCGCCAACGATGTTTGGACGCCAGCACGTTCTTCCGGTAATCAGTGAATTTATCGCCCGCTACCCGCAAATTCGCGTCCGTTTGCTGCTCAGCGATCGCAATGCCGACCTGGTGAGCGACCATGTCGATCTGGCGGTGCGGATTGGCGACCTGGCGGACAGCAGCATGGTGGCCACCCGCCTCGGCACCATGCGGATTGTGGCCTGCGCCCATCCGGCGCTGCTGGCGAAATACGGCGAGCCGCAGCGGCCGCGCGATTTGGCGGCGCTGCCGATCATCCGCATTGAATCGCCGATGCCCTATCGCGGCTGGCGCTTTCGCGCCGCTGAGCGCGATGACCAGCTGATTAACCTGCCGCCGGTGCTATCCGTCACCACGCCAGAGAGCGCCGCCGATGCCGCGCGGCTGGGGGTGGGGGTGGCCCGCTTACTGCATTATCAGGCGCTGGATGGCCTGCGCCACGGGGAGCTCCGTCTGCTGCTAGAAAACGTCGAGCCGGATCCGGCGCCGGTCCATTTGCTGTATACCGCGCGGGATCTGGCGCCGCTTAAGCTGCGGAAATTTATCGATTTTGCCGCGCCGGCGCTGCGTCAGGCACTGCTGCGCATCGCCGGGGCCGCTTAATGCGTCGCGGTCTTCAGCGGTGCCTCCTTTAACAGCCAGGAGAGGACAAACGCCACCGCCATAATGCCGGCCGCCATCAGGAACGCCGCGTGGATCGCCGCGCCGAAGGCGTCGAGGTAGTCGAGGCGGATATCCGCGGGCAGGTGCTGAACCGCCACTGGATTCATTCCCGGCGGCAGCACCGCGCCTTCCGGCAGCAGTTGTTGCAGGTTGCTCTGCAGCACGTGCGTGAACACCGCGCCAAACAGCGCCACGCCGATCGAGCCACCAATCGAGCGGAACAGGGTCACGCCGGAGGTGGCGACGCCGTACATCTGCGCTGGCATCGCGTTCTGCACCGCCAGGACCAGCACCTGCATCACCAGCCCCAGACCCGCTCCCAGCACACCGGTAAACAGATACAGCTGCCACAGCGGCGAGTGAATGGTGATGCGGGTCAGCAGTACCATGCCGGTCACGCCGAGCAGGGTGCCGAGGATGGGGAACAGGCGATATTTACCGGTACGGCTGATAATCCGCCCGCTGATAATCGAGGTCAGCAGCAGGCCGCCCATCAGGGGGATCAGCTGCAGCCCGGCCTCGGTGGGCGTCGCCTCCTTCACCACCTGCAGATAGAGCGGCAGGAAGGTGACTGACCCGAACAGCGACATGCCGATGACGAAGCCAATCAGGCTGCACAGCAGGAAGCTGCGGTTGCGGAACAGCGCCAGCGGAATAATCGGTTCGATGGCGATCCGCTCTTCGTACATAAAGCCGATGATCCCCACGATGCCGAAGGCCAGAATGCACCACAGCTGCGGGTCATTCCACGCGTGGACGCTGCCCCCTTCCGAGGTAAACAGAATGATGCACAACAGCGCCATGCTGAGGTAAATCGCCCCCAGCCAGTCAATCTGATGCTGGCTGCGTTTATTGCTGCTGTGGAATACCGCGCCGATCACCAGCAGCGCGAACAGGCCGAGCGGCAGGTTGATATAGAAGATCCAGCGCCAGGAGGCGTGCTGCACCAGAAAACCGCCGATCAGCGGGCCGATCACCGTCGCCAGGCCAAAAACACCGCCGAACAGCCCCTGATAGCGGCCGCGGTTGGCGGGTGGGATGACGTCGGCGACCGCCGCCATGCTGATCACCATCAGGCCGCCGCCGCCGAGCCCCTGCAGGCCGCGCATCAGCACCAGCTGGGTCATGTTCTGCGCCAGCCCGCAGAGCACGGAGCCGACGAGAAACAGCCCAATCGCCACCTGCAGCACGATTTTGCGACCGAACAGATCGCCGAATTTCCCGTACAGCGGCACCGCGATGGTGGAGCTGAGAATATAGGCCGTGACCACCCAGGAAAGCTTGTCCAGCCCGCCCAGTTCGCCGACAATCGTCGGCAGCGCGGTGGAGACAATGGTCTGATCCAACGCCGAGAGCAACATCACCAACAGCAATGCGCTGAACAGCAGGCGTATCGACTGCACCGGTGGGTTAGCGACTTCAGAAGTCATTACAACGCTCGCTTGAAATTAATTAAATGCATAATTAATATTTAGTGAAAGAATGAGTCGGGTCAAGAGATCGCCATACCATGACAGCACAAAAGGATCAGGATGCCCCCCGCCGCCCGGGTCGGCCGCGCGGTAAAAAACCGGATACTGCCAATCGCGAACAGCTGATGGACATTGCCCTGATGCTGTTTGCCCGCGACGGGGCGGGCCGCGTATCGTTGAACGCCATCGCCAAAGAGGCCGGGGTGACGCCGGCGATGCTGCATTACTACTTCAGTTCCCGGGATGCGCTGGTGACCCAGCTGATTGAGGAGCGCTTTATGCCGCTGCGCAATCACATCAGCCGCATTTTTGTCGATCATCCGCAGGATCCGGTGCTGGCGCTGACGATGATGGTCGAGACGCTGGCGCATATGGCGGAGAAAAACGCCTGGTTTGCGCCGCTGTGGATGCAGGAGATCATCGGCGAGATGCCGATCCTGCGTCAGCATATGGATGCCCGCTTCGGCGAGGAGCGTTTTCAGGTGATGCTGGAGACGGTGCGTCGCTGGCAGCTGGAGGGCAAGATCAATCCGGCGCTGTCGCCGGAGCTGCTGTTTACCACGGTGATTAGCCTGGTGCTGGTGCCATTTTCACGCATTCACAGCGATCCGCGTTTACAGGCGGTCAACCGCCAGACCATCATCAGCCACGCGCTGGCGTTAATGGGCCACGGCGTCGGAGGTTAAGGCGTGGTTTTGACGCTTTTGTAGCCCGGATAAGGCGCCACGCGCCGCCATCCGGGAGTTTCCCTGCTCGCGCTACGCTTAGCAGGGCTACAACTTCTATGTTAATTCCCGGCAGATTGCGCTCCCGGTTGATCTTCTGCGTTATGTCTCTTATGCCGCAGGGAGCGCACAGGGGGCGGCCAGTCGCCGCCGCCCCCTGTACCCCCGGGCTCCGGCCAGCAAAATCGCCGCTACGCGGTCCCTTCGACTTATCCCTGCAGGCTTCGGGTCGGGCCGAGGCAGCGTCCGTGCAAAACACGGCCCTCAGCCCGCATCCATGCGGGCTGCCCCGGCCTTCCGGGAACGTCTCAGCGATTTTGAGGCCGCCAGCACCGGCAGTTTCAGTCGCGCAAGTGGGTATATCAATAACAGGCCGCTCGGAACGTAGGCCGGATAAGGCGCCAGCCGCCATCCGGCACAACCACAGGTAGGGTACCTGACCGCCCGGGGATACCAGGATCGTTACAGCGCCTTCGACAAATAGTGGCGCTGCATGCCTGCGTGGGGGAAGTCGGGCAGCGACATCTGCAGCTGATAGCCTAATTTCTGATAAAACGGCAGCGCCTGGAAGCTAAAGGTATCCACCAGCAGATGGCTGCAACCTAGCGCCTGCGCCTGCTGTTCCGCCTCCTGCATCAGCTCGCTCCCCAGCCCGCGCCCGCGCGTCGCCTCGCTAACCCACAGATACTCAATGCACAGCCAGTTGCCCTTGCGTTTGGCAATCAGCCCGCCCTGCATCACCCCTTGCGCATCGCGGGAGTAAACCCCCAGATCGCCAAACTGCGCCGCATCGAGATACTGCTGATTATACTGCCGCAGACCGGCAAGCAATTCTTGTTGATCGTCGGGATTAATGCTTTTTGTAATGATTAGTGTCATTAACTATCTCCAGTATTGCGATGCCGAATGGTTATTTTCCCTCTCCACTTTCACAAAATATTCTTATTTTCTCCATGATTATTTGCCTTAATTTTTTGCGTTCTAAAAGTAAGCAAAAAAACCTTTCCATTATCGCGGCGGATCGTATAATGGAGAAAAATGAGAATGATCATTCTCACCACAAAACCAGAGGAGATGCGCTTTTCACCTCCTGAAGACCGAAGAGGTTGGCTTCAACGGAGACACAATAACAATCACGTTCAGGAACATCTGTGTTCCTTTTTTGTCATTTTCGCTCACCCGAAAATGCCTCAGCGCCCAACCTATTCCCTCGTTTTTAAATAAACGGGGCGGACGTCTTATATCTTGAGAAAATATAATGAAATACATCATAGCTCCCATCGCGACAGCATTATTTCTCCTTAGCGGATGCGATAATGCGCAGACATCTGCCCCGCAGCAACCCACGCCGGAAGTGGGCGTGGTCACCCTGCAAAGCCAGCCGGTGCCGGTAGTCAGCCAGCTCACCGGGCGCACCACCGCCTCGCTCAGCGCCGAAGTACGCCCCCAGGTGGGTGGCATCATCCAGAAGCGCCTGTTTACCGAAGGCGATATGGTGAAGGCCGGGCAGGCCCTTTACCAGATCGATCCCTCCAGCTATCGCGCGACCTGGAACGAAGCGGCGGCCGCGCTGAAACAGGCCCAGGCGCTGGTGGTCTCCGATTGCCAGAAGGCCCAGCGCTACGCGTCGCTGGTCAGGGATAACGGCGTTTCCCGCCAGGATGCCGACGACGCCGCCTCCACCTGTGCCCAGGACAAGGCCAGCGTGGAATCGAAGAAAGCGGCGCTGGAGAGCGCGCGCATCAACCTGAACTGGACCACCGTCACCGCACCGATAGCCGGGCGCATCGGCATCTCGTCGGTTACGCCGGGGGCGCTGGTCTCCGCCGATCAGGATACCGCGCTGGCGACGATCCGCGGGCTCGACACCATGTATGTCGATCTGACGCGATCCAGCGTCGATCTCCTGCGTTTACGCAAACAAAGCCTGGCCAGCAACAGCGACACCCTCAGCGTGACGTTAACCCTGGAAGATGGCAGTACCTACCAGGAAAAAGGGCGTCTGGCGCTCACCGAAGTCGCCGTCGATGAATCCACCGGCTCGGTGACCCTGCGCGCTATCTTCCCCAACCCGCAGCACGTCCTGCTGCCGGGGATGTTCGTCCGCGCGCGCATCGATGAAGGCATCATGAACGACGCGATCCTCGCCCCACAGCAGGGGATCACCCGCGATGCCAAAGGCGACGCCACGGCGCTGGTGGTCGATGCCGCCAACAAAGTTGAGCAGCGTACCGTGGAAACCGGCGACACCTATGGCGATAAATGGCTGGTGCTGAGCGGCCTGAAAGCAGGCGATAAGCTGATTGTCGAAGGCACCAGTAAAGTGGCCCCCGGACAGACAGTGAAGGCCGTTGCCGTCAACAATAACGGAGGCAATGCCTGATGTTCTCCCGTTTCTTCGTACGTCGCCCGGTCTTTGCCTGGGTGATCGCCATTCTGATTATGCTCGCCGGGGTGCTGGCGATCCGCACCCTGCCGGTAGGCCAGTACCCGGACGTCGCCCCGCCGGCGGTGAAAATCTCCGCCACCTATACCGGGGCGTCCGCCGAAACCCTGGAGAACAGCGTCACCCAGGTGATCGAGCAGCAGCTTACCGGCCTCGACCATCTGCTCTACTTCAGCTCCACCAGCAGCTCCGATGGCTCGGTCAGCATCACCGTCACCTTTGAGCAAGGGACCGACCCGGACACCGCCCAGGTGCAGGTGCAAAACAAAGTCCAGCAGGCGGAATCGCGGCTGCCGAGCGAAGTCCAGCAGTCCGGCGTAACGGTGGAAAAATCGCAGAGCAGCTTCCTGCTGATCCTCGCGGTGTATGACAAAACCAATCGCGCCACCAGCTCCGATATCTCCGACTGGCTGGTCAGCAATATGCAGGACCCGCTGGCGCGCGTGGAGGGTGTCGGCAGCCTGCAGGTATTCGGCGCCGAATACGCGATGCGCGTCTGGATGGACCCGACCAAACTCGCCTCCTACTCGCTGATGCCTTCCGACGTTCAGTCGGCGATTGAGGCGCAGAACGTGCAGGTTTCCGCCGGTAAAATCGGCGCGCTACCGTCGTCCAATGCCCAGCAATTGACCGCCACCGTGCGGGCGCAATCCCGGCTGCAAACCCCTGACCAGTTCAAAGCGATCATCGTGAAAAGCCAGGCCGACGGCTCGGTGGTGCGCCTGAGCGATGTCGCGCGGGTGGAGATGGGCAGCGAGGATTACACCGCTACCGCTAATCTGAACGGCCATCCGGCCGCCGGGATCGCGGTGATGATGGCCCCCGGCGCCAACGCGCTGGACACCGCGACCCTGGTGAAAAGCAAAATCGCCGAATTCCAGCGTCAGATGCCGCAGGGCTACGATATCGCCTATCCGAAGGACAGCACCGAGTTCATCAAAATCTCGGTCGAGGATGTGATTCAGACCCTGTTCGAAGCGATCATTCTCGTGGTCTGCGTGATGTATCTGTTCCTGCAGAACTTCCGCGCGACGCTCATTCCGGCGGTGGCGGTGCCGGTGGTGCTGCTTGGCACCTTTGGGGTGCTGGCGCTGTTCGGCTACTCGATTAACACCCTGACGCTGTTCGCCATGGTGCTGGCGATCGGCCTGCTGGTGGATGACGCCATCGTGGTGGTGGAAAATGTCGAGCGCATTATGCGCGACGAAGGGCTCCCCGCCCGCGAAGCCACCGAAAAATCGATGGGCGAAATCTCCGGCGCGCTGGTGGCGATCGCC
The DNA here is from genome assembly GCF_033100215.1 of Klebsiella sp. w6. Taxonomy (NCBI): domain Bacteria; kingdom Pseudomonadati; phylum Pseudomonadota; class Gammaproteobacteria; order Enterobacterales; family Enterobacteriaceae; genus Klebsiella; species Klebsiella sp. w6. Next base: position 58,823 of record NZ_CP136907.1, on the reverse strand, counting down.
CTAGTGCTGTCGGCGGTGTTCCTGCCGATGGCCTTCTTCGGCGGATCGACCGGGGTCATCTATCGCCAGTTCTCGGTAACCATTATTTCGGCAATGATGCTGTCGGTGGTGGTGGCGCTAACCCTCACCCCGGCGCTGTGCGGCGCGCTGCTCAGCCACTCCAAACCACACACCAAAGGGTTCTTTGGCGCCTTTAACCGCCTGTGGGGGCGCACGGAAGCAGGCTACCAGCGCCGCGTACTCGGCGGCCTGCGCCGGGGCGCAGTGATGATGGGCGCTTACGCGTTGATTTGCGGGGCGATGGCGCTGGCGATGTGGAAGCTGCCGGGCAGCTTCCTGCCGGTGGAGGACCAGGGGGAGATCATGGTCCAGTACACCCTGCCCGCCGGGGCCACCGCGGTGCGTACCGCTGAGGTGCGCCGCCAGGTGACCGACTGGTTCCTCACCAAAGAGAAAGCCAATACCGACGTCATTTTCACCGTCGACGGCTTCAGCTTTAGCGGCAGCGGCCAGAACGCCGGGATGGCCTTCGTGTCGCTGAAAAACTGGTCGCAGCGCAAAGGGGACGACAATACCGCCCAGGCCATTGCCCTGCGTGCCACCAAAGAGCTGGGGACGATCCGCGACGCCACCCTGTTCGCCATGACCCCGCCGTCAGTGGACGGTCTCGGGCAGAGCAACGGCTTCACCTTCGAACTGATGGCCAGCGGCGGTACCGACCGCGACAGTCTGATGAAGCTGCGCAGCCAGCTGCTGGCGGCGGCCAACCAGAGCAGCGAGCTGCAGTCGGTGCGCGCCAACGACCTGCCGCAGATGCCGCAACTGCAGGTGGATATCGATAATAACAAAGCCGTCTCGCTGGGGCTGTCGCTGAGCGATGTGACCGATACGCTCTCCAGCGCCTGGGGCGGTACCTACGTGAATGACTTTATCGATCGCGGCCGGGTGAAAAAGGTCTATATCCAGGGCGAAAGCGACGCGCGCGCGGTGCCGTCGGACCTCGGCAAATGGTTCGTTCGCGGCAGCGATAACAGCATGACGCCGTTCTCCGCCTTCGCCACCACCCACTGGCAATACGGCCCGGAAAGCCTGGTGCGCTACAACGGCTCCGCCGCCTTTGAGATCCAGGGCGAAAACGCCGCCGGCTTCAGCTCCGGCGCGGCGATGGACAAGATGGAAAAGCTGGCCGACAGCCTGCCGGCGGGCTCCACCTGGGCGTGGAGCGGCATTTCGCTGCAGGAAAAGCTCGCCAGCGGCCAGGCGATGAGCCTCTACGCCATCTCGATTCTGGTGGTGTTCCTGTGCCTGGCGGCGCTGTATGAGAGCTGGTCGGTGCCGTTCTCGGTGATCATGGTTATCCCGCTCGGCCTGCTCGGCGCGGCGCTGGCGGCGACGCTGCGCGGTTTAAGCAACGACGTCTACTTCCAGGTGGCGCTGCTGACCACCATCGGCCTGTCGTCGAAAAACGCCATCCTGATCGTGGAGTTCGCTGAATCCGCCGTGGATGAGGGGTATTCGCTCTCCCGGGCGGCGATCCGTGCCGCGCAGACCCGTCTGCGCCCGATTGTCATGACCTCGCTGGCGTTTATCGCCGGGGTACTGCCGCTGGCCATCGCCACCGGCGCCGGAGCCAACAGCCGCGTGGCGATCGGCACCGGCATCATCGGCGGCACCCTGACGGCCACCCTGCTGGCGGTGTTTTTCGTACCGCTGTTCTTCGTGCTGGTGAAACGTCTCTTCACCCGCCAACGTCCTTCTCAGGAGTAAGGTATGTTTCGTTTGAGTTTTATGTTTATCGCGCTCCTGACCGCGGGCTGCGTCTCGCTTGACCCGCATTATGATCGCCCGGCCGCGCCGGTGCCGGCCACCCTGCCCGGGGCGCACGGCGAATCGACGGCGGTGGTCGGCGACTGGCAGAAAGTGGTCAATGACGCGCGGCTGAAAAAAGTGGTCAGCATCGCGCTAAACAGCAACCGCGATGTGCAAAAAGCGCTGGCCGATATCGAGGCCGCGCGCGCCCAGTACGGCGAGACGCGGGCGTCGCTGTTTCCCACTGTCGATGCCGAGCTGAGCCATACCCGCAGCAAAACGGTAGCCAGCGGCCTGAGCTCCGCTTCGCAGGCCGACGGCGCGGTCTCCAGCTTCGAACTGGACTTGTTCGGCAAGAACCAGAGCCTGTCGCGCGCGGCGCGCGAAACCTGGCTTGCCAGCGAATTCACCGCGCAGAATACCCGGCTGACGATGATTGCCGATTTGACCACCGCCTGGGTGACGCTGGCGACGGATAACAGCAATCTGGCGCTGGCGCAGCAGACCATGGACAGCGCAGCAAACTCGCGCAACATCGTCGCCCGCCAGATGGCGGTGGGTACCGCTTCCGCCGGCGATGTAAGCTCGGCGGAAAGCGTCTATCAGCAGGCCCGCGCCAGCGTCGCCAGCTATCGCACGCTGGTGGCGCAGGATAAAAACGCCATTAACCTGCTGGCGGGGGAAACCGTGCCGGAGAGCCTGTTGCCCGGCACCCTCGAGAGCCTCGGGGATAACAGCATCGCGCTGGTGCCGGCGGGCGTGTCGTCGTCGGTGCTGCTGCGCCGGCCGGACATTCAGGAAGCGGAGCACAATCTGAAGAGCGCCAATGCCGATATCGGCGCGGCGCGGGCGAACTTCTTCCCGTCGATTTCCCTGACCGCCAGCGCCGGGGTCGGCAGCGACTCGCTGTCGTCGCTGTTCAGCCACGGGATGCAGGTGTGGTCGTTCGCCCCCTCCATCAGCCTGCCGCTGTTCACCGGCGGCAGCAACCTGGCGCAGCTGCGCTATGCGGAAGCGGAGAAAAAGGGGCTGATCGCCACCTACGAGAAATCGATTCAGAGCGCCTTTAAGGACGTTGCCGATGCGCTGGCGCGCCGGGAAACGCTGAGCGAAGAGCTCGATGCCCAGCGGCAGTACGTCGCCGCCGAGCAGACATCGCTGGATATCGCCATGAAGAGCTATCAGGCCGGAGTCGGCGATTATCTGTCGGTGCTTACGGCCCAGCGCACGCTGTGGTCGGCGAAGACGACGCTGCTGTCCCTGCAGCAGACCGACCTCAATAACCGGATCACCCTCTGGCAGTCGCTGGGCGGCGGCTCCAGTTAATTTCACCCGCCGGGCGGCCGCGCCCGGCTTCTGTAAGGAATCGTTATGCCACGTGTTTCCCTCTCCTGGGCGCTGATCCTCGGCCTGCTGTCGGGTATCGGCCCGCTGTGCACGGATTTTTATCTGCCGGCGCTGCCGGAGATCACTCAGCAGCTGCAGGCCACCAGCACCCAGACCCAGCTGTCGCTGACCGCCGCGCTGATTGGCCTCGGCCTGGGTCAGCTGTTTTTCGGCCCGCTGAGCGATCGCATTGGCCGCCTGAAACCGCTGGCGCTGTCTCTGCTGCTGTTTATCTTTGCTTCGGCGATGTGCGCCCTGACCCGGGATATCAACATGCTGATTGTCTGGCGCTTTTTACAGGGCTTCGCCGGCGCCGGCGGCTCGGTGCTGTCGCGATCCATCGCCCGCGATAAATACCAGGGCACCCTGCTGACCCAATTTTTCGCCCTGCTGATGACCGTGAACGGCATTGCGCCGGTGCTGTCCCCGGTGCTGGGCGGCTACGTTATCACCGCCTTCGACTGGCGAATTCTCTTCTGGACGATGGCCGCCATCGGCGGCGTGCTGCTGGTGATGAGCCTGACGATCCTGCGGGAAACGCGCCCGGCCACAGCAACGCATGCCGCCCGCCAGCAACGCAGCCAGCCGGTGCTGAAAAATCGCCGCTTTCTGCGCTTCTGCCTGATTCAGGCCTTTATGATGGCCGGGCTGTTCTCTTACATCGGCTCCTCTTCCTTCGTGATGCAAAGCGAATACGGCATGAGCGCCATGCAGTTCAGCCTGCTGTTCGGTCTGAACGGTATCGGGCTGATTATCGCGGCGATGATCTTTTCCCGCCTGGCGCGCCGCTTTAGCGCCGAAAGCTTGCTGCGCGGCGGCCTGACGCTGGCGGTGAGCTGTGCGGCGATCATGCTGCTGTTTGCCTGGCTGCAGCTGCCGGTGCTGGCGCTGGTCGGCCTGTTCTTTACCGTGTCGCTGATGAGCGGCATCAGCACCGTCGCTGGCGCGGAGGCGATGAGCGCCGTCGATGCCGCGCAGTCCGGGACCGCGTCCGCGCTGATGGGCACCCTGATGTTTGTCTTCGGCGGCATCGCCGCGCCGCTGGCAGGCCTCGGCGGTGAAACGATGCTGAAAATGAGCCTCGCGATGGCCATCTGCTACCTGCTGGCGCTGCTGCTGGGCCTCAGCAAACCGCGCAGCGCGCGCTAATCTCCTGCTGCGGTAATAAAATATTCCAGATTTATTACCGCACTATTTCCCGCCATACCTACCATTCTCCTATTATTCTCCGCGTACTAATCGTGATACTCTTCACAGGCAAGGAATAAATAATTCCTTATACTGCGCGCCACTGAGAATAACGAGGTTTCTATGAGTATCGACCTGAGCAAACTGCTGACCGAGCGACGCAACGCCAACAGCGCCAACATTGACACCCTCTCCACCCTCGACATGCTGACGGTGATAAACCAGGAAGACCAGCAGGTAGCCCAGGCGATTACGCCCTATCTGCCGCAGATTGCCGAGGTGGTGGATAAGGTCGCGACGGCGCTGCAGGCCGGTGGCCGCTTGATTTATATCGGCGCGGGTACCTCAGGGCGTCTGGGGATCCTCGATGCCAGCGAATGCCCGCCAACCTTCGGCACCCGCCCGGAGCAGGTGGTGGGGATCATCGCCGGCGGACATAAAGCGATTCTCAGCGCCGTGGAAAACGTGGAAGACAACAAAGCGCAGGGAGCGATGGATCTGCAGAACCTGAACTTCAGCCACCGCGATGTGCTGGTGGGACTGGCGGCCAGCGGACGCACGCCGTACGTCATTGGCGCCATGGAATACGCCCATAGTCAGAATGCCTTTGTCGCCATCGTCAGCTGTAACCCGCATGGCGAAATGGCCCAGCTGGCGGATGTGGCGATCACCCCGGTGGTCGGCCCGGAAGTGGTCACTGGCTCTACCCGTCTGAAAGCCGGTACCGCGCAGAAGCTGGTGCTGAACATGATCTCCACCGGGGCGATGATCCGCGTCGGCAAGGTGTACAGCAATCTGATGGTCGACGTCGAAGCGACCAACGCCAAGCTGATTGAGCGCCAGGTCTCTATCGTGATGGAGGCGACCGACTGCGATCGTCCCACTGCCCGGAAGGCGCTGGAGGCCTGCGGCCGCCACTGTAAAACGGCGATCGTGATGGTGCTGGCGGACTTAAGTGCCGAAGACGCGCAGTCGCTGCTGGCAAAAAACAACGGCTATATCCGCAAGGCGCTCAGCAACACCTGAGCACCGACAGACAGGTAACGGGCAATGGCAAAAATAACGAAAGAGATGATAGCGCGGATCCTCGCCCACGTAGGCGGCGCCGCAAACGTCGCGCAGGCGGGCAACTGCATGACGCGCCTGCGCTTGACCCTGCGCGATGAAAGTCTGGCCGACAGCGCCGCCATCCGCCAGATTGACGGCGTAATGGGGGTGATCGTCAGCGACGAGCAGTTCCAGGTGGTGCTCGGCCCCGGCAAGGCGCAAACCGCCGCCGAGATGATGAACGTCCTGCTGGAGGAGGCGCCCGCCGCGCCGTCGCTGGCCGACGTCGCGGCAGAGAAAAAGCAGGCGCTGAAGGGCAAGCAGACCAGCGCGGTGCAGAAGTTTCTCGCCAAATTCGCCACCATCTTTACGCCGCTGATCCCCGGCTTTATCGCCGTCGGGCTGCTGCTGGGCTTCGCCACCCTGGCGGAACAGGTTTTCGTGCTGGAGAACGCCCATCCGAACGCCAGCCTGGTGGCGCTGATTGGCTATATGAAGGTCTTCAGCAAAGGGATGTTCACTTTCCTGAGTATCCTGATTGGCTATAACGCGCAGAAGGCGTTCGGCGGCTCCGGCGTGAACGGCGCAATTATCGCCTCGCTGTTCGTGCTGGGCTACAACCCGGAGGCGACCAGCGGCTTCTACGCCGGCATTTCCACCTTCTTCGGCCACGGCATCGATCCGCGCGGCAATATCATCGGCGTATTGATCGCCGCTATCCTTGGGGCGTGGGTTGAACGCCAGGTGCGGCGGGTAATGCCGGCCAACCTCGATATGATCCTCACTTCGGCGGTGACGCTGCTGATCATGGGCGCGGTGACCTTTACGGTGATCATGCCGATTGGCGGCTGGTTGTTTACCGGCATGTCGTGGCTGTTCCTGCATCTTAACGGCAACCCGTTTGGCTCGGCGGTGCTGGCCGGCCTGTTCCTGCTGGCGGTGATGTTCGGCGTCCATCAGGGGTTTGTCCCGGTCTATTTTGCGCTGGTGGACGCCCAGGGCTTTAACTCGCTGTTCCCGATCCTGGCGATGGCCGGGGCCGGGCAGGTGGGGGCGGCGCTGGCGCTATTCTGGCGGGCGAAGCGCGATTCGCTGCTGCGAACCCAGATTAAAGGGGCGATTATTCCGGGCTTCCTCGGGATTGGCGAGCCGCTGATCTACGGCGTCACCCTGCCGCGGATGAAGCCGTTTGTCACCGCCTGCCTCGGCGGCGCCTGCGGCGGGTTCTTCGTCGGACTGATCGCCTGGCTGGGGCTGCCGGTCGGCCTGAACACGGTGTTCGGCCCATCCGGGCTGGTGGCGCTGCCGCTGATGACCTCCGGCAGCGGAATTTACGCCGGGATGGCGGTCTACGCCGGCGGGCTGGCGGTCTCCTACCTGTGCGGCTTTGTCCTCACCTGGCTATTCGGCAGTAAAAATGTCGATTTAAGCTAGAACGCGACTGTCGGGTAGTGCCCGGTGGCGGCTTCGCCTTACCGGGCCTGCAACATCGTTACGCCGCCGCGCCCGACTACCATTTCCTGCCCCGCCGCCCGGGCTGGCGCATGCTATGATTCCCCTTTGTCATATTTCGCTTGAGGAAAAGATGGGCTCCAGCAAAAAAGGGATGCTGAACGTACTGATTGCCGCCGTGCTGTGGGGCAGTTCCGGGGTGTGTGCGCAGTTTATTATGCAGGAAAGCCAGATGTCGTCGCCGTTTCTGACCATGACGCGTCTGCTGTTCGCCGGGCTGATCCTGCTGATGCTCGGCTTTGTTCACGGCGACCGCATTTTCCGCGTGCTGCAAAACCGCCGCGACGCCCTCAGCCTGCTGTTTTTCTCGCTGTTTGGCGCGCTAACCGTGCAGTTCACCTTTCTGATGACCATTGAAAAATCCAATGCCGCCACGGCCACGGTGCTTCAGTTTCTGTCGCCTACGATCATCGTCGCCTGGTTCGCCCTCGCCCGCAAAGCGCGTCCCACTCCGCTGGTGCTGGGAGCTATCTGCACCTCGCTGGCGGGCACCTTTCTGCTGGTGACCCACGGCAACCCAACGACGCTGTCGATTTCGCCGGCGGCGCTGTTCTGGGGGATCGCCTCGGCGTTTGCCGCCGCGTTTTATACCACCTATCCCTCGACGTTGATTGCCCGCTACGGGACGCTGCCGATCGTCGGCTGGAGCATGCTGTTCGGCGGCGCGATGCTGCTGCCGTTTTACGGCGGCCAGGGCACCGATTTTGTGGTGAACGGTAGCCTGCTGTTAGCCTTTTTCTACCTGGTGGTGATCGGTACTTCGCTGACCTTCAGCCTTTATCTTAACGGCGCGCAGAAAATTGGCGGCGCGAAGGCCGGGATCCTCAGCTGCGCCGAACCGCTGAGCAGCGCCCTGCTGTCGCTCCTGCTGCTGGGGATCACCTTCACGCTGCCGGACTGGCTGGGCACTCTGCTGATCCTCGCGTCGGTGGTGCTGATCGCCATCGACTCGCGGCGGCGGGTGAGAGCCGCCTGAGCAGGCGATAAAAATTGCATTTTCAATAAGTTAAACTGACCACTATTTGCGTGTTTTCGCGCCTGCGCATATAGTTGACGGAAGCGATTACGGAAGGAGAAGCCTGATGAAAGCATGTTGGATGGTATGCCTGGTCACCGCCCTGAGCGCCACGTCGGCGTGGGCCGAATCACCGCTGCAAAGCCTGCAGTTCGAACAGCAAAAACAGCTGGTGCTCAAAGCGGTGAAGGAAAAATGTGCGCCAGCAAGCCACCTCAGCGATAACGATTTTGCCAATAAAGTGCTGGCGACCGACGGTAACAAGAACGCGGTCCGCGAAGCAACGCTGGCGAAAGAGCGCAATAACCAAAAAAGCTACCAGGCCGCAATCGACAAAATCGTCTGTCCGGCCAAATAGCGGTTATTTCAGCCTGGCGACCAGCGTTTTCCAGTCAAACGGCGTCAGCTGCCTGTAGCTCAGGCTACGGGCGGCCATCTGCTCCGGCAGCTGGCGCTGGCTTTTCGCGATCGCCTCGCTCATTATCCCGGCGCTCCCCACGTCACGCAGGGTTTTCACCACCTCTTCCATCTCTTCGCTGCGCCGAATGCCATGTTCCGCCACCCGGCTGATCAGATAGTCGGGGAACGCTCCTGTCCAGCCCAGAGAGGGGAAACTATGATGCAAGGAACTAAGCACCTCCTCCTCGACGCCATATTCACGGGCCGCGAACAGGCATTCTGTGGTGAGCGCTTCAAGACCTTTGATCATCACGCTACGGCACATTTTTATCGCCGACACCTGGCCCACCTTACTGGCGCCATAGCGGGCATTCAGCCCCAGCCCCTGCAGACGCGGCGCGATCGCCTCCGCCTGCGGCCCGCCGATCAATAACGGTGTCTGCAATCGGGCCGGCGGTACCGGCGCCATCACCGCGACATCGATGTAGGCGCCGGGCAGAAAATGTTCAGCCGCCTGCCGTTTCGTCTCCGGCGCCACGGAGTTGAGATCGAGGAAGTATTGCCCCGGCTGCAGCAGCGCGGCGGCCTGCTGCGCCACCTTTAGCGCCTCACCCGCGGTCACAGTAGAAAAAACCAGCGTGGCGCTCTCCAGCGCCTGCGCCAGCGAACTTCCCACCTGAACGCGCGAGTCACGGGCTTTTTTGCCCATCGCCTCTCGCGCCGGGCCATTGAGCTTGCAATCCCAAATGGTCACCGCATGCTCACGGGCCAGATCCGCCGCCAGAATGCCACCCGCCTCGCCAAAACCAATAAACGCGATCGTCATCATTACTCCTCACGCGGCCAGACGCGGGCCGGAATAAAAACCTCGCCAGCAAACAGCAGTCGCGCCGTGCGTAACAGGCCGCAGCCAGCCAGGGCGCCGTCAGCATCAAGCTGAAGCGTTACGCTAAATTCGCCTGTCGGATGCTCAACGCTGAGCAGCGGCGTATCGCCTGGCGCTACCTGCGCCAGGCCCTGCGCGACAGAGCCGGGGAGCAGACAAGCGCTGGCCACGCTCACCGCGCCAAACACGCCGATTGACGCGTGGCAGCGGTGGGGGATAAAGGTGCGGCTGCTGATGGCGCCGCCGTGTCGCGGTTCGGCGATCAGGGTCATCTTGGGCACCGTGCGCTGGCTGACGTCGCCAAGCTGCATCAGCGGCCCGGCCTGCAGGCGAATCGACTCCAGGCGACGTTTAAGCGCATCGTCATTATCCAGCTGTTCGCGCGTCTCATAGCCGGTGCAACCGAGGTCGCAAGCGCGCAGCAGGATCACCGGCATACCGTTATCGATGCAGGTCACCTCAACGCCGTCAAAACGGTCACGAACCCGGCCGGTCGGCAGCAGCGCCCCGCAGCTGGAGCCCGCCACATCAAGAAAATGGAGCAGGATCGGGCTGGCGCTGCCCGGCACGCCATCGATACGACTCTCGCCGGCGTAGTCGACCCCGTCGGCATCGCAGGGGATCTCTGCCACCGCCAGTTGCCCCGTGTTCTCCATATAAATACGCACCCGAGTGAGCGGCGCATCGTGGCGAACCAGACCACGCTCGATGGCGAAAGGGCCAACGGCGGCGAGAATATTGCCGCAGTTTTGGCCGTAATCCACGGTGGCCGCCGCCACGTTTACCTGGGCAAACAGATAGTCCACATCGGCGTCAGGCCGTGCGGAGCGGCGGATAATCGCCACTTTACTGGTCAGCGGATCGGCGCCGCCGATCCCGTCAATTTGCCGGGGATCAGGCGAGCCCATCACCGCCAGCAGCACCGCATCACGTTGCACCGGATCGGCAGGCAGATCGTCAGCCAGAAAACAGGCTGCCTTCGAGGTGCCGCCGCGCATCCATAGACAGGGGATTCCGCGTTGCGCCATTTATTCCTCCACCTCGTCTGCGCGGTCGTAATACCGCAGCCCCTTTTCCGCCAGACGCGGGCGCATCGCGTAAATATCCAGCCCCAGCTCGCCATGGCGCATCCGCTCACGCTTCGCGAGCTCATTGCTCATGCGGGCTTCCGCTTTATCAAGCACATCACGGACCTGCGCGTGAGGCAGCACCACGACGCCATCGTCGTCGGCCACCACGACATCGCCCGGCTGCACAAGCTGGCCTGCGCAAATCACCGGGACGTTAACCGAACCGAGGCTCTCTTTCACCGTTCCCTGGGCATAAACCTGACGGGACCAGACGGCGAATCCCATCTCCCGCAAAGTCTGCGAATCACGAATGCCGATATCGCCCACCAGACCGACCACGCCGCGCGATTGGAGAGACGTCGCCAGCAGATCGCCGAAGAAGCCATCGCCGCACGGCGACGTCGGGGCCACCACCAGAATATCGCCGGCGCGGCACTGCTCGACCGCCACATGAAACATCCAGTTGTCGCCTGGCGTCACCAGCACGGTTACCGCGTTGCCCGCCCGGCTGACGCCCTGCTGAATCGGACGGATTGTCGGTCCCATCAGCCCCTGGCGATCCCAGGCTTCATGGAGCGTCGCCACCCCGGCCGCCTCACAGCGGCGCAAAACCGCCTCGTCATGGCGCGGCAGATGGCGGATCACAAGGCCTTTTTTATTTAACAAGTTCATGCCAGGTTCTCCGTTACGCGGGGGAAGATGCTCTGGAAGGCTTCGCCGTGAACGATATCGCGCGCGGCCGTGATGCCGATATTGCGCTTGGCCTGCACCCCGCGCTGCAGCGCCACGCGGGTGTAGTATTCCCACAGATGCTCCTGACCCTGCATACACTGAATGGCCTGATACTTTTTCTCCCAGACGGCGGTGATGTCCAGCAACACATCGGGCTTCCAGTTGCACTGCTCCGGCTGGTGCGGTTCGAAACAGTAAACCGGGGGAGCAGCGACAATTTTCTCACCGGGGCGATAGCCCTCTGCCTGGGCGATAATTCGCGCTTCCTGCGCCAGATGGGAGGCCAGGGGGTGATCGTAGTTATAGGGATCGTGCAGGGAGTGCGTCAGGACAAAGTGGGGCTGGATGCGACGATACACATCCGCCAGACGAAATAGCGTCTCTTTATCGGCGCGCAGCGGATAGTCGCCGATATCAAAGAATTCGACGCTGGCGCCCAGGATCTCAGCGGCGGCCTGCGCCTCTTCGCGACGCACCTGCTTCACCGCCTCCTCGGTCATGTTGCCTTTGCGCCACAGTTTGGCGGACTCGCCGCGCTCGCCAAAGGATAAACAGACCACATGGACCTGATAGCCCTGCAGGGCATGCAGCGCTATCGCACCGCCCGCGCGCCAGACGAAATCGGCCGAGTGGGCGCTGACGACAAGGGCACTTTTTTCGCTAACCGGATGAGACATGATGGCTTCCTCTGTTGTTTTTTTCAGCTTGTCATGTCCCGTCGCAGGGAGGTAATTCGTTAACTTGCGAAGGCTATGATTTTTATTTATGTTGTCGACTCACTCACTGTTTCAGGCCTGACGAACCATGCTGAAGAAAAAGCACGATAAAATCATAAATATCATGCAGCTGCGCTTTTTCTGTCAGGTCGCGCTGCGCGGAAGTGTCTCGCGTGCGGCCGATGACTTATTCCGCACGCAGTCAGCGATAACACGGGCGATCCGCGACCTTGAATCCGCCTTGAACGTCACGCTGTTCGAACGCCATTACAGCGGCATGGTGCCCACCGAGTATGGCAAGTGCATCCTGCCGCGCGCCCGGCGGGCGATTGACGACCTGCAGGCCATTCCGGCGCTGTTGCAGAAACACCATACCCGCACCAGCGGCCCGCTGGCGGACGCCGGCTGGCTGTTCAATACCCGCCGGTTAGCCATATTTATTCAGCTCTATCACGTCAACCATACCCAAACCGTCGCGCAACAGTTGGGGATCACCCAGCCGGCGGTCAGCGCCGCGCTGAAGGTCCTGGAGAAAGGGGCGGATTCGGCGCTATTTCGCCGGACGCCAGAAGGGGTGCGCCCCACGCCCGCCGCGGAGCTACTCTATCCCCCGGTAAGCAGAGCGCTCAACGAGCTGGAAAACATCTGGAGCGATATCGCCGCCCGTCGCGGGGTGCTGGAGGGCACCGTGCGCATTGGCGCCCTGCCGCTGAGCCGGACCCGGCTACTGCCCTCCGCCATCGCCGCCTTTCTGGCTCAGCACCCGGGCATTACCCTCATGACCAATGAAAGCCCGTATGAGTCGCTGGTCGCCGATATGCGGGCAGGTAATATCGATTTTATTATCGGCGCCCTGCGTCAGGATGAAGATCTTCCGGACCTCTGTAGCGAGGCGTTATTTGAAGAGGATATGTTGATTTTACTGCGTAATAACCACCCGCTGCTGCGCCATCCGGATCCGCGCAGCCAGCTGGCGACCGCGCAATGGGTGCTGCCGCGCGCCAACGCGCCGGCGCGCCATTTGCTGGATAAGGCGTTTATCACCCTGGGGCTGCCGCTGCCCCAACCGACGGTGGAGACCGGGGATGCGGCGATGGTGAGAGGATTGCTGCAGGACTCCGACATGCTGGCGGCGGTCTCCGCCAGCCAGATGCGTTTTGAAACTGACAATGGGCTGCTCAGCGTGTTGCCGGTCCCCCTGCCCGATACCACCCGGCGTATCGGGCTGACGTTTCGCGCCGGCAGCCTGCCCTCCCCGGCGACGCAGGCGCTGTTGCGTTTTATCTATCAGCAGGTTCAGGACGGGACCGTTTAACGTTTACCCGCCACCGAATAGGTTACCTGTTGGTTGCGCGTTTGCTGAAACGCCTCCAGCGTCTGCCCGCGCATCGCGGCGTAAATATGCAGGTTGGATACGCCGACCACCGCGCCCATTTTCTCCAGCAGGAAGAAACTGGCGCCATACTGAATCAATCCCCGCCAGTCGCGTGCGTTGAGCAACTGCTGTTCCTCCTCACTCAGTCCGGCTTCGGCATAAAGCGACTGAGGCGACTGCAGAAAACGTTCGCGCCAGGCAGGCTCAATCAGCCGATGCAGGAAACGGTTAAGCCGCAAGCCATTCAGGCTGCGCTCGTGGGTAAAAGGATAGGTTCCCGGCAGTTTCTCCACCCCGGCCAGCTGCTGCGCCATATGCTGGCGATGGCGCGTCAGGGTATCGACGGGGGGCAGGCGCGCATTGTTCTCAAGGATCAGCGTGGCGATACCGGTCATCGACGGCAGGTAATAGTCGCGCCAGGTTTCGGTGACATTGGCTGATAGCGCGCCGCGCATCACCAGCCACATGATCACTTCGGACCCCTCCATCCCCCCCAGCTCAGCATATTCGCCAAGGGTCATTTCGGTGAGCTTTTCCGGGTCATTAACCAGCATGTCAACAAACTGGGCATCCCAGTCGGGATTATTAAATCCGCAGCGCTCGCCATGAACCTGATGCGAGAGCCCGCCGGTCGCGACAATCGCCACATTGATATCTTCCGGGAAGCTTTCAATTGCCCGGCGCAGCGCCTGGCCGAGTTTGTAACAACGGCGCGCGCTCGGTACCGGAAATTGCAGCACGCCGATCTGTAACGGGATCACCGCCGTCGGCCACCCCTGCGCTTCATCCCAGGGCAGCAGCGCCGAAAGCGGCGAGAAAAGGCCGTGGTCGAGCTTTTTATCCATAAAGAACGACATATCAAACTCATCGGCCATCAGGCTGGCGCCAATGTGCCTTGAGAGCGCCGCATTGCCCTGGACCGGCGGCAGACAGCGTGGTCCGCCGCCTTCATCGGCAACGTCATATTGACTGTCGATTCCCAGCGTAAAAGTCGAATAGTGATCGAAGAAAAAGGCGGTCACATGATCATTAAAGATGTACACCAGCGCATCCGGTTTTTTCTCCTCCAGCCAGCGCTGCAGCGGTTCGAAGCTCTGGAAGATCGGCGACCACGCCGGATCCTGCTGTTTATGATGATCGACCGCGAAGCCGATAGTCGGGGTATGAGAGACGGCGATACCGCCGAGAATGTTAGCCATCAGATAACTCCACTTATCGGTGTTCCTGGGGGGATGACAAAGCGTCCAGTTCTGCCTCTGTGAGTCGAGGCTTAGCGTGATTCATACGGTGCAACAAAATACAGATCCCCGCCAGGCAGGCCGGCAGCGCAAGCACCAAAAAGATCGACGAGTGTCCCGGCACGGCCAGCATCAGCATCCCACCCAGCGTGGAGCTGAGAATAGCCCCGGTACGGCCGATACCATGCATCCAGCTGACGCCGGTAGCACGGATCTCGGTTTGATAATAGGCTGGCGAATAGGCCTGCAGACCGTTCTGCGCGCCGTTAATGCACATCCCGCTGATAAAAATCAGCACCGACAGCGCCGCCGATCCGAAATCCATCAACCCCTGGGACAACAGGCACAGGCAGCCGAGGAAATAGGTTGCCGCAATCACGGCTTTCGCCGAAGCACGATCCATCAGCATACCGACAAGGATCCCGCCCAGCGGGCCGCCGAGCTGGAACAAGCCGGTCATCATCGCCGCCTGCTGCAGCGACAGCCCGCCGGAGCGGAGAATGGTTGGCAGCCAGCCGTTCAGCAGATATATCACGAACAGCCCCATAAAATAGGTCAGCCACAGCGCTATCGTGCCGCGGGCATAGCCATGCCGAAACAGCTGCGCCACTTTATTGCTGCGCGTGATGGGCGGCGCATTCAACTGAAAAACGGTTTCCGCCGTAAACTGGCCCCCAAGCCGGTTAAGCGCCCTGGCGATCTGCTCGCCCGGTAGCCGGCGCGCCACCATGTTCATCGCCGACTCCGGTAACATCACGATCATAAAGGGGAGCACCACGAGCGGCAGCACGCCGCCAAAAATCAGCGCCGAGTGCCAGCTGTAATGCGATAACAAACCGGCGGCGATAAAGCCGCCGAGGCCGGAACCCACGTTAAAACCGCTGTACATCAGGGTGATCATCACCCCTTTACGCCGCTCCGGCATATATTCCGCCACCAGCGTGACGCAGTTGGGCATCACCGCGCCAAGGCCAAGGCCAGTAAGAAAACGCATCAGCGCCAGCTGTGATGGGCTTTGCGCCACGGCGCCGGCCAGGCTGAACAACGCAAACAGCGCCACCGACCAGAGTAAAATGCGTTTTCGGCCGTAGCGGTCAGAAAGCGGGCCCGCCACCAGGGCGCCAATGGCGACGCCGAACATGGCCGCCCCAAGAATCGGCCCCATTTCAGCCCGGCTGATGCCCCAGTCCTCAATGAGCGCCGGGGCGACAAAGCCCATCACCGCGGCGTCATACCCATCCAGCATAATGATGATGAAACAGAGCAGCAGCACGTTCCATTGAAAGCGCGAGACCGGACGGGCATCTATCCACGCTTTCACATCGACAACGTTCATGTGATTCATAGGGTCACTTCCTTAAGCAGGCGGTACGAATGTTCTGGTTAGTGTTTTTTGAGTGGAACTTTCGTACTCAACTTAAGGCAGGTCACGCAGGCTGTCCGGTTCGAAAACCCGGCGTCAGATATGAGTTTTATTTATAATGTGAGGGATACGACAAAAACCAGCCAGCAAAAAACCCGCAGCCAACGGCGGCGGGTCAGGGCAAGAGCGGTGTTCAGTGCTTCGGAATAATTAAATCGCCGCGCAGCGGGCTGCCGCCCGGGTTGTCCGTTTTCTCGGTCAGCCAGTTGACGATCCGCGACGCCATCGCGTCCATGGAATATTCAATGGCCGGAATGGTGGGGATACCGGGCAGCTGTAACGATCCGGCGAGGCTAAACACCATCACATTTTGCGGAACGGCGCGGTTAAACGCCTGCAGCTGCGGCACCACGCGCTGCGCCTGCTGCTCATCGCTCACCAGCAGCGCGTTAAAGTTCAGCGTCGTGGCGTTATTGACCAGCTCCTGGACCGCCACCGACGGCGAGGTGTTATCCAGAAACACCAGGTTGCGATTAAACGGCAAAAAGTTTTTTTCCAGCGCGTGCTTGTAGCCCAGCAGCACCTGATCGGCAAAGCCGCTGCTCTGCGGATGAATCAGCGCAATCTGCCGTCTGCCCTGGCTAATCAGATAGTGGCAGGCGGTTTCGGCAGCGAAGGCATGATCGAACTGAATGCTGTTGTCGCCCTCGCTGTCGAGGCAGTCCACCAGCACCACGTCCGGGCGGTTAATATTCAGGGGAAAACGCGCGCCGATGATCAGCACGTTATCGCACAACCCGCAGGTCAACTCCTCCAGCGAGCTCATCACGCCGTTGCTGGTGTTGGCGAAGCGCAGCAGCAGGTGCTTCTGGTGCTGGCTGAGCTGTTTTTCCAGGGCGTAGAGATAGCTGGTGGTTTGGTTGATGTTGTCCTGGGCGCAGATGACGCCGATACAGCCGGTGGACTGACTGAGCAACGACTGGGCTATCATGTTTGGCCGGTAATTGAGCGCTTCCGCCGCCTGCAGCACCGCCTGACGACTGGCTTCCTTCACGCCACGTGAGCCGCTCAACACTCGCGACACCGTGGCTTTGGAAACCCCGGCAAGTCGTGAAACATCATTGATTGTCGACATCATTTTCCCCTGCGCGGGCGCCGCGTCCCGCCAAAATCCTGTAAACCTGAATCGCTTCAATTGTGACCAGCGCAGTATATCCATTTCACCATTTGTTTGGAAACCGATTTTCCATTTCAGCGCAAAACATCGCCAAATCGACAGAATAATGTGAGCGAAATCCAATAAATCCGCCCCATAAGCAGGAGATCTTGACCACTATCACAGTTCTGCTTTTTATGAATGGAAACCGGTTTCCGTCTGATATCAAATCATCCACGCAATAACTTTTTACATTTTGAGGATGGTCGTCGATGTACAAGATTATGCTGTGCTGCTCTGCCGGGATGTCCACCAGTCTGTTGGTCAGAAAGATGGTGGAGGCGGCGAATGAACGTGACCTGCCGGTGCAGATTGATGCCTATGGCGTTTCCGAATTTGACATGCAGTTTCCGCAGTATCAGGTGGTGTTGCTTGGCCCCCAGGTGAAATACATGTTGAAAACCCTGTCTGACAAAGCGGCTTCCCTGAACATTCCCGTTCAGCCCATCGATACGATGGACTACGGTATGCAGCGGGGAGACAACGTCCTGAATTATGCTCTGTCGCTGATCCCAGCGGCGCACTGAGAGGTGTTGAAATGAGTTCTCTGTATCAGTCCATGATTGCCGTGATCGAGCAATCTATTACTCCGCTGGCAGGACGCCTTGGGCAGCAGAAATACGTTATCGCGATCCGCGATGGCTTCACTGCCGCCTTGCCGTTTATGATCATCGGCTCTTTCATGCTGGTATTTATCTTTCCGCCGTTTTCACCCGATACCACCAACGGCTTTGCCCGCGGCTGGCTTGATTTCTCCCAGCACTACCGCGAACAGCTGATGCTGCCGTTTAACCTCAGCATGGGCGTGATGACCTTCTTTATCTCGGTCGGCATTGGCGCCAGCCTCGGTCGTCAGTTTCAGCTCGATCCGGTAATGTCCGGTCTGCTGGCGTTTATGGCCTTCCTGCTGGTCGCCGCGCCTTATGCCGATGGCAAAATTTCCACTCAGTATCTGTCCGGTCAGGGCATTTTCACCGCGCTGATCACCGCCATCTACTCCACCCGCGTTTATGCGTGGCTGAAGCAAAACAACATTACGATTCGTCTGCCGAAAGAGGTCCCCACCGGCGTCGCCCGTTCGTTTGAAATCCTGATCCCGGTGCTGGTGGTCATTGCGACTCTGCATCCGCTGAACCTGTTTATCGAAGCGCAGACCGGGATGATCCTGCCGCAGGCGATCATGCATCTGCTGGAGCCGCTGGTTTCCGCCTCCGACTCGCTGCCGGCGATTTTGCTCTCCGTTCTGATGTGCCAGATTTTCTGGTTCGCCGGGATCCACGGCTCACTGATTGTTACCGGCATTATGAACCCGTTCTGGATGGCCAACCTGTCGGCAAACCAGGCGGCGCTGGCGGCGGGTACGGTGCTGCCGCACGTCTATCTGCAGGGCTTCTGGGATCACTATCTGCTGATTGGCGGCGTCGGTTCGACCCTGCCGCTGGCTTTCCTGCTGCTGCGTAGCCGGGCCACGCATCTGCGCACCATCGGCAAGATGGGCATTGTGCCGAGCTTCTTTAATATCAACGAGCCGATTCTGTTCGGGGCGCCAATCATCATGAACCCGATGATGTTTATCCCCTTCGTCTGCGTGCCGATGGTCAACGCGGTGCTGGCTTACGGCGCGACGCGTCTTGGCTGGCTGAGCCAGGTGGTGTCGCTGACGCCGTGGACCACGCCGGCACCGATTGGCGCGTCGTGGGCGGCCAACTGGACCCTGAGTCCGGTGGTGATGTGCGTTATCTGCATGGTGATGTCGGCGGTCATTTACCTGCCGTTCCTGCGCGCCTATGAACGTTCCTTAATGAAAACCGAAGTTGAGAAAGCCAAAAATAGCGTTCCGGTGGCAGAAACCGTTAGCTAATCCCTCCCCTTCCGGAGAGATAATAAGATGACAGCGTAATAATGCAGAAAATGGACTTTCACTGCATTATTAAATAATAAATACCTCAGGAATACACATGATTGAATTAGAAGATGCGGTAATGGAAATTATCGTTAATGCGGGACAGTCACGCTCATTATGTTTTGAAGCGTTGCATGCGGCCCGAACCGGAAATATCGACGAAGCGCGCTTACTCTTAAATGAGGCCGACGGCTACGCCCGCCGGGCGCATCAGATGCAGACCCAGCTCATCGAGCAGGATGCCGGTGAAGCGCGTCAGCCTATGACGCTGATTATGGTACATGCCCAGGATCATCTGATGAACTCGCTGCTGGCCCGTGAGTTCTCAGAAGAATTAATCCATCTGTACCAGCGTTAATTAATATGGAATAACGTCAGCGAGAATATTATTCTCCGGCGTCGCTGTACCCTAAAAAACAAATCAGCTTATTTTGGTTATTTATTTTAGCCAGAATGGGATGGTTATTATCTGAAATATATTAATTATTAAAGCGAGATAACCATGAATACTGTGAAAAAACTGCCTTTAGCCATGGCGGTTGTCGCCGCGCTGTGCCCAATTTCTCTCATGGCGCAAGAATTTACGCAGGAACAGATCGACGCCATCGTTGCCAAAGCCGTTGATAAAGCGCTGGCCGACCGCCAGGCGAAAATCGACGCCGCGGCCAACAAAAAGGTCGACGTGATCACCAACCCGCAGACCACCGCCGCCTCGCCGGATATGGCCATTCCGTTCGGCCTCAAGTTCAGCGGCTATGCCCGCTATGGCGCCCATTTCCAGACCGGCGACCAGAAATATGTCGGCGTCGACGGCTCCTATAACGGCGCCTCGGCGATCGGCCGTCTCGGCAACGAAAGCAACGGCGGCGAATTCCAGATCAGCAAGGCCTTCAAAAGCGCGCAGGGGGCTATCTGGGATCTTAACGTGATGTTCGACCACTGGAGCGACGAAGTTAACCTGAAGAAGGCCTACGTCGGCGTCACCAACGTGCTGGAATCCAACCCCAACGCCTATATCTGGGCCGGCCGCGACTTCCACCAGCGTCCGCAACAGGGGATCAACGACTACTTCTGGATGAACCACGACGGCCAGGGCGCCGGGGTGAAGAACTTTGATATCGGCGGCGTGCAGTTCGACGTGGCGGCGGTCTCGCAGGTGAAATCCTGTAGTCCGGAAGTGATGGCCGATGAGACCAACCCGTCGCGCATCACCTGTACCGGCAGCTCCGATACCGGCGATAACGGCCACTACGCGCTGACCACCAAAACCCACAACATCAAGGCCGGGCCGATCGACGTCGAGGTGTACGCCAACTACGGCTTTGACTCAAAGGCGGTGGACAGCGACGCGCGTCTCGAAGCCTGGCAGGGCGGGCTGGTGCTGAGCCACACCAACGACAGCGGGGTGAACAAGGTGATCCTGCGCTATTCCGACAACTCGGATAACAGCGTCTATAACAAAACCGACGACCTGACCACGGTCTACGCCAGCTTTGAGGGCAGCCATAAGTTCACCCAGCAGGCGCAGGTGGAATATCTGCTGGCCTTCCACGACTACGACAACGGCAAAGATAATACCGACAACCGCAAAAACTACGGCGCCATCGTCCGGCCGATGTACTTCTGGAACGACGTGCACTCCACCTGGCTGGAAGCGGGCTACCAGCGCGTGGATTACGACCAGGGCGGGGATAACCACGGCTGGAAGCTGACGCTGTCGCAGAACATCGCCATCGGCATGGGGCCGGAGTTCCGTCCGATGCTGCGCTTCTACGTGACCGGCGGCCAGGTGGACAACGAGCATACCGCGAAGGTTAACGGCACCCAGGACCAGCAGCTGGATTCACTGAACGTCGGTGGAATGTTTGAGGCGTGGTTCTGATGCGATAGCGTTGTCGAAGGAGCGTTCCCGGCTGGCGCTACGCTTAGCCGGGCTACGACTGAGGAGGCCTGCGGGATACCACCCGTAGGCCCGGCAAGCGCAGCGCCGCCGGGCGGTCAGGCGCCGTACCCGCGGTAGTGCCGGCTGGCAAAAGGCGAGCGGCCTTAAGCGGGTGGATTCACCTTCACTTTGGTCGCCACCAGCAACCCGGTAAACAGCATTAATATTCCTGACAACACCAGCGGCGACAGCAGCCCTAAGTGGTCGAGCGCCACGCCGCCGACCGCGGCGCCGCAGGTGTTGGCCAGCTGGATCACCGCCACCTGAATCGACCCGGCTTTTTCCGCCTGATCGGAGAGCGAACGGGTGATCCACGTTGACCACCCCACCGGGATCAGCGCAAACGCGAAGCCCCAGATAATCGCCACCGTCGAGGCGACGATTTTGCTTTCTCCCCACAGCACCAGCGCCACCGCGCAGGTGGTCAGTACCAGTGGCGCGATCGCCAGCGCCGCTTTTACCGAACGCTTGAGAAGCACCGAGGAGAGCGAGGTGCCGATAAAGCTGGCGATA
This sequence comes from Klebsiella sp. w6, assembly GCF_033100215.1. Classification (NCBI taxonomy): domain Bacteria; kingdom Pseudomonadati; phylum Pseudomonadota; class Gammaproteobacteria; order Enterobacterales; family Enterobacteriaceae; genus Klebsiella; species Klebsiella sp. w6. The sequence continues at coordinate 37,513 of NZ_CP136907.1, read as the reverse complement.
CCAAAGCTCAGCAGCACCAGCGTCAGGCCGTCGACATCAAACCCGGCGAGGGTCATGTACACCGGACGTATATAGGTAAAGAAGGCGAACTGCCCGGCAAAGGCCATGAAAATGGCGCACATCCCGGCCATCACCCCCGGACGCTTCAGCAGACCAAACATATTTTGCTGCTGAGAAGCCGATTCACCGGGCAGCGACGGCAGCGCTTTCAGCACCCAGAGCGTACACAGCACGCCCATCACCGCCGCGCCGTTAAAGACGTTGCGCCAGCCGATAAGCCCGCCAAGGAAACTGCCCAATGGGGCGGCGATCACCAGCGCGATTGATACCGCGCCGAAAATAATCGATAGCGCTTTCGGCACCACGCGCATCGGCACCAGACGCATGGTCAGCGAGGCCGACATCGCCCAGAAACCGCCGAGCGCCAGGCCCAGACAGGCGCGCCCCAGCAGTAGCAGGGTGAAGCTATCGGCAAACGATACCAGCAGGCAGGAAAGGGTCAGCAGCAGCGAAAACAGGATCACCACGTAGCGGCGATCGGTTTTGCCAATGATGGAGGTGATAAACAGGCTGGAGAACATCGCTACGAATGCCGTCGTCGTCACCGACTGCCCGGCCATCCCTTCGGAGATGCCTAAATCCAGCGCCATCGGCGTCAGCAGACTGACCGGTAGAAATTCGACGGTAATCAGGCAGGCAACGCAGAAAGCAACCGCGAAAACCGCCGACCAGTTTGGTCGCGCCAGCTCGCGTGCATGGGGTTTGGCTTCATTTGAATGACTCATGAGTGACCTGCGAAGAAAGTGGCTGAAAGCCGCGCAGTGTAACATTTTGTTTGTGACGAATTTAACGTTTTCACAACTCTCATCGCTTTTCACGGCATGATACAAAGGGATAGCCTGAGAATATAGCCTTCGCCATTCTGCCGGATGGCGCTTACGCTTATCCGGCCTACAAGTGACGAGTGCGGAAACCGTAGGCCGGATAAGGCGCAGCCGCCATCCGGCACTCGGATTTACTCACCGCGAGCCGATTTCACCAGCCCGCAGATCCACTCCTGGTGACCGTTAATCATCGGATTGGGCAAGGTACGCGCCAACTCCTGCGCCGGAACGCCTTTTTGCGACTCCTGGGTGAGGATACGTACGCGCCCGCCGGGCAAATCTTCAAATAGCCACGCGTGGATCACATCAAGACGCGTCGTTGCATCCCCTTCCGCCCAGCCGTGCCAGGCTACGCGCGCCGCCTGCCCGGCAGCGGGAGGTACATACTCTGTAATCTGCGCCTCAATCGGGAAGCCGAAGGTGCTGAAGCGGAAACGGGCGTTGGCGCTGAGGGTCGGGCCGCTGCCGTCATGGAAATGGATATCGGCAACGTTGCTGTAATAGCCCGGCCACAGCGTGGTGTCATCGAGCTGCGCCCATATCTGAGCTGCCGTCAGGCCGCTGACGATAATTTCATTAGAGGCAAAATTGTCGGTCGTGCCTGGCAGATACTCTTCCGGCCAGACGATGGCGCTTTGCAGCAGGGGCTGTTTCATGATTAACCTCGTGAACGATTGTTTTAACGAGGTTAATCATGCGTCGGTGAGTGATATAAATCGAATCACCATCCTTGATAATACACATAAGCAATTATGATATCAGTGCAGCCAGTGCACGCCGTCTTCCGGCAGAAACAGCGCGTTATAACGCTGCTGTAGGTTATGCAAATCGCTTGCATCCGGATCCAGCTCGCGCAGAAACCCTTGCGCAAGACGAATTTGCGCGTCGGTAATCGGCGCCGCTAAACGCGCTTTTTGCATCAGGCGATACCAGTAATGCAGGTTTTTTTCGCTGGCATCGACGATAGCGGTCTGCCAGATCAGCAGTACCTGTGCGGCGTTCTGCAGATGCGCTTCATTCGGCCGCTCCAGGTAGCGCAAATACTCATTACCGGCGGTTTTTCCCAACTGATCGATCATCGATTCCAGCGGAACAGGCGTTATGCCAAGGCGTTCGCTCAGGCGACGAATCGCGCGGCGTGAATCAGAGGTAAGCACCCGAAATCCCACAACAAATACCACTACCAGGGTGGCCAGTCCTATCCAGATCATGCATCCTCTCATCCAATCGCAGCCTCACTATCATAATGGGAATTTGCCTGCTGTCGACTACCGGGCATACCATAATGTGACTTATCGCGTTTGCGGATAGCTATCATGAAATCTGATATCAGAAACCTCGATCTCAACCTGCTGAAAGCCCTGGATGCGCTGCTCGATGAGCGCAGCGTCACCCGGGCGGCAGCGCGGCTGGCGCTCACCCAGCCGGCGGTCAGCGGCATGCTCACCCGCCTGCGCGACGCCTTTAATGACCCGCTGTTTATCCGCGCCCCGCACGGTATGGTGCCGACGCTGCGCGCTCAGGCGCTGGCGGCTCCGGTAAAGCAGCTGCTGATCGATGCTGAAACCCTACTGCAACCCGCCATCTTCGAGCCGCTGGAAGCCAATTTTACCTGGACCATCGCCGCGACGGATTATGCGTTGAAAGCAGTGATCGTGCCATTTATCGCCGCGCTGAAGCCACTGGCGCCGGGTATCCGCGTGCGCATCATTCCCGAATCACCGGCCACGCTGCTGGCACAGTCCGAACGTGGTGAAGTGGATATTGCGCTATTGACGCCCCACGATACGCCGCCGGCGCTGCACAGCCGGGCGCTGTATCAGGAAGACTATGTCTGTCTGATGCGCGAAGACCATCCGCAGGCCAGCCAGCCGCTGACGCTCGACCGCTTCTGTGCGCTGGAACATGTGCTGGTTTCATGGCAGGGCGATAGCTTTCGCGGCGTGACCGACGACGCGCTGGCGGCGCTTGGTCGAACCCGGCGGGTGGGATTGTCGGTGAGCAGTTTCCTGGTGTTGCCGGAAATACTGGCGGTGAGCGACATGATCGCCGTGGTACCGCGCCGACTGGCGAAAAGAGCCAGCGGCATGAAAATAGCCCCACCGCCGCTGACGATCCCGGGTTTCACCAAAAGCATGGCCTGGCACGAGCGTAACCATCATGACCCGGCGCAGCAGTGGCTGCGGGAGCTACTCCTGCAATCCAGCCAGCAAGAACAATAAAAAAGCCCGGCGCAATGGCCGGGCAAGGTTACCAAATACCTGGTAAATCAGGCAGTCTGCAAAATACGGTTCTTTTTCTCGCGGCGAATTTTACGCTCTTCAAAGATAGCCACAATGGCCATCAGGCAGATACAGCCGATGGCGGCGGCGTCCAGCGCCGCAAAGGTGCCGGCCCAGCCGGTCAGGCCGAAGACCGGCGTGCCGTCGGCGATCATCCCAAGACCCAGCTTGGCGAAGCTATCGCCGATCAGATAGGCGAAAGTGCCCTTGATTCCATCGGCGGCGCCGATCGCTTTTTTCGGCACAAAGCCGACGGCGGCGACGCCGATCAGCAGCTGCGGACCAAACACCAGGAAGCCCAGCGCAAACAGCGAGGCCAGATAGACGTACTGGTTGCTGGCGTGTTGGTAAACCCCGAGGGTGGCGATAATCAGCGCCAGCGCGATGCAAGCCACCAGCGCGCGGCGGCCGTTGGCCAGATCCGACAACCAGCCCCACAGCAGCGTGCCGACCAGCGCGCCGACCTCAAACAGGGTAAAGCCCTGAATCGCCACCTCTTTAGACAGCTTCAGCTCCTGGAAGGCATACACGGTGGACCACTGATCGATACCGATACGCACCACGTAGAGGAAGATGTTGGAGAAGCACAGCAGCCAGATCACTTTGTTTTTCAGCACGTACTCAACAAAGATCTGCCACTTGGTCATCGCATTTTCTTCGGTCTCTTTGTCCTCTTCGCTGATCGCTTCGCCAAACAGCTCTTCCGCCGTGCCGAGGCCATAGGATTCCGGCGAGTCGCTACCGTAGCGCAGGCCAATAAAGCCGACGATCAGCGCAATAATCGACGGGAAGATAAACATGCCGATCACATGGCCGTCGAACAGATAGTTGGCGCCAAACAACGCCACGCCCGCCGCGCCCGCGCCGCCGAGGTTGTGGGAGATATTCCAGAAGCCGAGGAAGGTGCCGCGTTTGCGTCTGGGCGTCCACTTGGTGATGGTGGAATAGCTGCACGAGCCGCCGGTGCTCTGGAAGAAGCCGCTCAGCGCATAGAAGGCGATCATCAGGAACAAGCTGGTGGAGCCCGCGCCCATGCTGGCGCTAAAGCCCAGCATACAGATGGCGGAGAGGATCAGCATAAACGGCAGGAACTGCTTGGTGTTTTTACCGTCGGCATAATAAGACACGAGCGTCTTGCCCACGCCGTAGGTGATGGAGAAGCCCAGGCCAATCATCCCCAGCTGCGTCATGCTCAACCCATAGGTGGAGATCATGTCATTCTGCGCGATGTTAAAGTTCTTGCGGATCAGGTACATGGTCAGGTAGCCAATGAAGACCACCAGATAGGACTGCATGAAAGGTTTGAACCACATTTTGCGCCGCACATCGAGCGGCAGATCCAGGGTCGGCTTGCGCACCTGATTCAGAAAGGCCAGCATGGGTATCTCCTGAGCTGATTTTTTATGCCTGCGTCATAACCAGGCATTGTAAAAACCAGCGCGCCGTCTGGCCTGAGACGGCGTCCAGGTGAAACCGGGAAAATTTCTTAGTTTTGCTCCGTTCGCGGCCAAAGGGTGAGCTACATCACGCTTCGCTGGCGGTACGCGGCGCCTGCGCGTTTAAAAACGGCAGCAGCAGCAGCGCGGAAATGCCGGCGGCAATCGCAATCACCACGAAGAATCCGGTCCAGTGCCAGATATCCATCACCTGCGCCAGCGGCCAGCCGGAAAGCGAGGCGCCAAGATAAGCGAACAGGCCGACAAACCCGGTTGCCGCCCCGGCGGCTTCTTTATGCGAACATTCCGCCGCCGCCATGCCGATCAGCATCTGCGGGCCGAAGACGAAGAACCCGGTGGTGAAGAAGCAAGCCGCCTGCATGACGTAGCTGGCAAACGGCATCAGCCACAGGCCGCCAACCGACAACAAAATTCCGGCGGCGAAAATCAGATTCATCGGCCCACGGTTGCCGTTAAACAGCTTATCCGAGCCCCAGCCCGCCACCAGCGCGCCGATAAAACCGCCCAGCTCAAACATGGTCACCGCCGAGTTAGCGGTCACCAGATCGACGCCGAGCGTCTCCGACATATACAGATTACCCCAGTCGTTAATCGCCGCCCGCACCACGTACACCAGCACATAGCACAGCGACAGCAGCCAGATATAGGGATTGGCCAGCACGTAGCGGGTCAGGATCGCTTTGCGCGTCAGCCCGGCCCCCTCCTGCTGCTGGGCGATTTCCAGCGCATCGTGACGCCAGTCGCCCACGGCGGGTAACCCCACCGCCTGCGGGCGATCGCGCAGCCGCCAGCACAGATACAACCCGGCGAGGATCGCCAGACAGCCGGCAATCGTCATCCCTGCACGCCAGCCGTAGTGCAGCGCCGCCGCCCCCACTACCATCGGGATCAGCGCGCCGCCGACGTTATGCGCGGTATTCCATAGCGCCCACCAGCCGCCGCGTTCGGTCCGCGAATACCAGGCCGTCAGTAGCCGGGCGCAGACCGGAGAGCCCCAGCCCTGGAAGAAGGCATTCAACGCCCACAGCAGCGCAAAAGCCCACAGCGAGGTGGAAAAACCGAACAGAATATTCACCACCCCGGTAGCGATAAGCCCCAGGCCCATAAAATAGCGGGCGTCGGAGCGGTCGCTAACGATACCGGAGAAAAATTTCGACAGCCCGTACGTGATATAGAACAGCGTGGCCAGCAGGCCAATATCGCTACGAGTCAGCACATTGCTGGCAAGAATTTCAGGCACCGCGGCATTAAAGCTTTTGCGGGTGAAATAAAACAGCGCGTAGCCAAGCCAGATAGTGAGCAGAATATGTCGACGCCAGTAACGATAACGCTCGTCCAGCTCGCGTTTATCGCTAACTGGCGCGGCGTCCGGCGGCGCTTTTAAAAAGGCAAACATCGGCGCTCCTCTCAGGCGTAACGCAGCGGTAGATTGACGCACACGCGGGTACCGTGTGTGCAGGAGATAGTTAACGTACCGCCCAGCGCGGTCACACGTTCGCGCATGCCGGTCAGGCCGAACCCCTGCAGATTCGACCCCGGCGGCAGGCCGCAACCGTCATCTTCCAGCACCAGCATTAGTCGCTCATCCTGCTGCCAGCCCTGCAGGGTAACAGCGCTGGCGCTGGCGTGCTTGACGATATTATTCAGCCCCTCCTGGCAAACGCGAAACAGCGTCACACGCTGGTTCTCGCTCAGTCCCGCCTCGTTAATCCGCCAGTCGAGATGGCTGACAATGCCGCGGTCCTCCAGCTCCATCTCGCGCATCAACGAACGTACTGCCTGCTCCAGCGGCAGGTCGTCGAGCTGACGCGGACGCAGACGGCCTAGCAGTCTACGCACCGAGTCGTAAACTCCCAGCGACAGCTGTTCTATCAGCTGGCCGCTCTGGCGCACGCTGGCGTTATTCGGCGCCAGCCGTTGCACGATCCCCGCCTGGGTGCGAATTGCCGTGATAGTCTGGCCAATATCATCATGGAGCTCGCGCGCCACGTCGCGCCGCACGCTCTCTTCGGTCTCCAGCAGACGTTCCGCCAGCCGCCGATTTCGCGCCAGCTCGTTCTGTAGCGACAGGTTAAGCTCGCGCAATCGCTGGATCCCCGCCCCCAGCAGCAGCCCGGTGAGGCTCTGCGCCAGCAGCGAAAGCAATAGATCGACCGGGTGATCGTGCCAGGTCTGGCTGGCAATCAGCGCAATCGCGTTCATCAGGGTGGCGATCAGCGCCCCCTGCCAGCCGTAGTGCCAGGCGAGGGCAATAATCGGCAGCGCGAGGCAAAATGGGGTAAAGCGGGAGAGCTCGGCGGGCAGCCCAAGCTGCAGCCACAGGCTAATGGTGAATAACAGCAGGTACCAGATCAGATGCCGACCGCGCCAGTTAATCGGCTGCGAGACCAGCGCGGGCCCCAGTGGCCTCCAGACGGTACTGGTAAGATAGTGCCAGATAACCAGGCAGGTCGGCGCCAGCGTCAGACCGCCGGTCAACGTCAACAACAGCGCGGTCAGTCCCTCACTGCCTTCTTGCGCCAGCCACGGCAGCGATTGCAGCAGCGAGGCGGCGATCAGCGCCCCGCCCTGGCGCAACAATGTCAGCCAGTCTCGCTGCTGGCGATAGCGTGAAATCAATGCCACCGGCAGCAGAGTCAGCAGACTTCCGGTCATCAAAATTATCGGGTGCGCCAGCGCCACCTCCTGCGCCAGCCAGAAGATAAGCAGCCACTCGGCGCCCAGCAGCACCGGCCAGTAGCCACGCGGGCATTGCAGCATCAGCCCTAAACGCAGGCCAAAGGGAAACAGCAACACCGCTAAATCCGCGCGTTCCACCAGATGCAGACTGATGCTCCACAGGCAGAACCAGGCGGCCGCGAAGATAAAGGCGCAGCCGATGACCGACAGCAATCGTGAGACGACAGCCTTCATTGCCAGCTATCGAACATGCGGCGCGCCAGCTCAACGTCGTTGCTGACGCCCAGTTTTTCCAGCAGGTTGGCGCGGTGAACGTGAACGGTTTTCGGCGACAGGCCGAGCTCGGCGGCAATCTCTTTCACCGCCATGCCCTGCGCCAGCTTTTCCGCCACCTGGCGTTCGCGTTTGGTGAGCGGATCCTGGCGCCCGGCGGCCAGCTTCATGGCGATATCCGGCGTGAGATAGCAACCACCCGCCGCCACCGTGCGGACCGCGGCGATCAGTTCATCCGGGCTGCAGCGTTTCGACAGGAAGCCGCGCGCGCCGGCGTTCAGCGCCTGCTCGATCAGCGCCGGGCTGTCGTGTACCGACAGCATGATGGTCGCCATCCCCTTCGGCAACTGGCTGAGCAGCTCCAGCCCGGAAATATCTGGCATGGAGATATCGCAGATACAGACCTGTACGCCGCGCCCCGGTAGCCCCGTCAGCGCCTCGCGGCCGCTACCAAATTCAGCGACAACCTGAAAATCAGCTTCCAGCCCCAGCAGCTGAGCAAAGCCGGAGCGGACAATCAAATGATCGTCAATAAGGGCGATGGTAGTCATGGTGTTTCCTGGTGCCTGAAAGCGCCGGATGGCGGCGTAAACGCCTTATCCGGCCTACGGATCCACTCCCTGTAGGCCGGATAAGCGCAGCGCCATCCGGCAAAGGCGCTTACCTTAACCATAAGCACCTTACCGTTCAAGCCTTGCGCGATTTACTCGAAGAACACCGCAATTTTGTTAAACATGGTGGGATCGGACTGGTTACGCGCCACTTTGGTGATATCTTCCAGCTTTTCAATCTGGCTAATCATCTGCCCCAATCGCTGGTCATCATTTACCAGCAGCCAGATGCGGCTGTGTTCACTGCCCTGAATTGGCAGACAGAGAATGCCTTCGACGTTAAACGCCCGACGGGCAAATAGCCCGCAAACGTGGGTCATGACGCCGGGATGGTTGCGGACGGTGAGTTCCAGAATGACGTTATCACATTGTTTTTGCATGGCTTATTCCCCCACCATTTCAGTATTGGCCGCACCCGGCGGTACCATCGGATACACTTTCTGCTGTGCGTCGATACGCACGTGGATCAACGCCGGCCCCGGACGGTCGATAATCGCCTGCAGCGCCGCCTGCGGATCGGCTTCGTTATTTAAATCACAGGTTTGCAGGCCAAAACCGGCGGCAATCTGCATAAAGTTAATCATCCCCGGATAGGTGGCGGCGAACACGCCCTGCTGATAAAACAGGCTCTGCTGCTGGTGCACCAGCCCCAGCGCTTCGTTGTTCAGCAGGATAATTTTGACATCCAGCTGATTTTCGGCGGCGGTAGCCATCTCCTGAATATTCATCATCAGGCTGCCGTCGCCGGAGAAGCAGATAACCTTGCGCTGCGGATTCGCCAGCGCCGCGCCGATGGCCGCCGGCAGGCCGAAGCCCATGGTGCCGAGGCCGCCGGAAGTCAGCCACTGGCGCGGACGGTTGAGCGGGTAGGCCTGCGCTGTCCACATCTGATGCTGACCCACATCGGTGGTGATGATCGCCTCATCGTCAACGCAGGCGGCCACGGCGTTAATCAGGCCGTAATGGGAGAGCGGGTCGCTTTCCTGCGGGATGGCGCAGGGGAATTCACGCTGCAAATCGGCCACCAGCTGGCGCCACTCGTCGCGCGGCTGCGCCTCAATCTGCGGGATGAGCTGGGCTAAGACTTCCGCCACATCGCCCTGAATCGCGACGTGCGGTTGCTTGATTTTACCCAGCTCAGAGCGGTCGATATCGACGTGGATAATCTTCGCGTTCGGGCAGAACTGCTCGGTCTTGCCAATCGCCCGGTCATCAAAACGCGCGCCTAAAACAATCAGTAAATCCGCTTCCTGCAGAATAAAGTTGGTGCTGCGCGCGCCGTGCATGCCCAGCATCCCCAGCGACAACGGATGCGCCTTCGGCAGCATCCCCAGCGCCATCAAGGTCATGGTGGTCGGCAGGTTGGCTTTTTCCGCCAGGTCCCGAATCGGCTGCGGCGCGTTAATCACCCCGCCGCCCAGATACAGCACCGGCCGTTTCGCCGCGTTAATCATTGCCGCCGCCTCACGCACGCTTTCAGGCGTGAAGGCCGGTGCCGGGGCGCGCTCGCCCGGCTCTGGCAACGTTTCCAGCTCAATGGTCGCCGCCTGTACGTCCTTAGGAATGTCTATCCACACCGGCCCGGGACGCCCGGACTGGGCAATACGGAAGGCGTCGCTGATCACCTGCGGCAGCTCGGCGATGTCGCGCACCAGGTAGTTATGCTTGGTGATGGGGATAGAGATGCCGTAGGTGTCCACTTCCTGGAAAGCGTCGGTGCCGATCATGGAGGCCGGCACCTGGCCGGTGATGCAGACCAGCGGGATTGAATCGAGGCGGGCATCGGCGATCGCCGTAATCAGGTTGGTGGCGCCAGGGCCGCTACAGGCCATACAGACTGCGGGTTTGCCTTCGGTTCGCGCCATCCCCTGAGCGATAAAACCCGCGCCCTGCTCGTGGCGCGCCAGGATGTGGCGGATCTGCGTGCTCTGGCTCAAGGCATCGTAGATGGGCAGGATAGAACCGCCCGGGATGCCGCTGACCATAGTGATGCCCTGGCGTTCCAGTAAATGAACAACCAGCTGCGCGCCGGTAAAGCGCATTGTGTTTGATGTGGTGCCCGAACTTGCCATGCTCCAGTCCTTTTATTCTGGGCCGACTTTTCCGGGGGGCTCGCCAACAAAAAACCCCGCTCGGTTTGCGCCGGCGGGGTTTGGAATTCGTGTTGTTCCGGACCCTACGGCGCGTTGCCGACGACGACCACCACAGACACGACGACCACCGCGGCTGGCGCGGTTTTTAGTAGGGTCGAAGCGATCAGGGTTGCGTTCATTAGGGACCTGTTGTGTCGAAAAATAAGCTGAATTTATACAAACACAGGTTTTACGATTTCACAATGGATTTATTTTCATCCACGATAATTTGCGTGAAAGATCACAATTCGGCGCAAAAGGGCAGAAAACAAAAAACCCCGCCGGAGCGAGGTTTTTATCAGCATGGTTACAGGTGGTAGCCGCAAGCACACTGTATTACGTCAACGCCAAAAGTATACGCGATCGCTGCAGTTCGCGCAATTTAAGGTCGATTTTTCTCTGTCATAGAGTATGGATGAGAGGGGCGTATTTGTCCAAAAAATACTGTTCATCCATACAGTATTTATCTATACTGGGTGTGTTCACTTTGTGCCATTCGGGGGCCGCAAGTTTGACCGGCGCAACGAAGTCCTGGCTGAAACGGGTGGTGCCGTCAGTGCCTTAACCCCGAGAGAGCACACTGTGTTACGTCAACAACGTGCAGTCACTGGCCCGCGCGGCAACGCGTGGCTCAGCGCTGCGCACCCCTGTCGTTGCAGGCGGCGGGCCGGGAAGCCGTTCATGGAAAGGATGAACTATCGGCCAGGGCAGACGCCGCCGGCGACAGGCAGGGATAAGCTGGCAACGGGCAGCGGAAAGGTACGTCAGCTTATTGTGCTCCTTAACCACAGGAGACGCGCGTATGGGCGGAATGGATATTATTATTTTAATCCTGAAACTCATGGTTGCTGTGTTGCAACTACTTGATGCAGTCCTGAAACAGTTCCGCTGATTCAGGTTCAAGTCGCACCTGAGGGGGGCGGGAAACCGCCCCCCTGCAGGCGCCCGCCGGGCGTCCCGGGATGACTTGATGGAGGAAACTATGCCACCCCTGTTAATTGCCGCCACAACGCCGGACGATCCGGGGTTCGTTGCGCTGCGCACTGAAAGCCTTGAACAGCATTTCAACATGCTGCGCCGCCTGGCGGAAAACTGGCAGAGCGGCAAAAACCGCTTTAACGCGCCGGGCGAAACGCTGCTGGGCGCCTTCGTCAACCACCAGCTGGTAGGGGTATGCGGCATCAATAGCGATCCCTTCAGTCCGCAGCCACGGGTTGGGCGCATTCGCCATCTCTACATTAGCGAACGTTACCGTCGCCGGGGCATCGGCCAGCAGCTGCTGGTCTCGGTCATTACCCACTCCAGCGCCTGGTTCGATTTTCTTAACACCCATGCCCCGGCGCAGGCCTGGCCCTTTTATGAAAGGCTTGGTTTTCGCCCGGTGTACGATGAACCGCGGGTGACACATCGCCTGTTTTGTTCGCTTTAACCCCCCCCGCTGGCAGGCAGCGCGGGCGCGTGTTACATTCCGGTGACCTTCACTGTTGAACCTGTCTGCGATGACCCTCACCGTATTCTGCATTTTGCTGTTCGCCGCCCTGCTGCACGCCAGCTGGAACGCTATCGTCAAAGCCAGCGGCGATAAAATGTACGCGGCGATCGGCGTCAGCGGCTCGGCCGCGCTGATCGCCCTGGTGATGCTGCCCTTTGCCCCGCAGCCCGCGCTTGCCAGCGCCCCCTATCTGCTGGCGTCGTGCGCGTTACAGGTGGTGTATACGGTGCTGGTGGCGAAGACCTATCAGGTGTCGGATATGAGCCAGACCTACCCGCTGATGCGCGGCACCGCGCCGCTGCTGGTCGCGGCGATAAGCGTGCTGTTCCTAGGCGATCGTCTGTCGCCGCTGGCCTGGCTGGGCATCGGCGTTATCTGCCTGGCGATTCTGGCGATGGCCTTTCACGGCAGCGTTAGCTCCCGCAAAGGCATCGTGCTGGCGCTCATCAACGCCTGCTTTATCGCGGGATATACACTGGTGGACGGCACCGGCGTCCGGCTGGCGGGCTCGGCGCTAGGCTACACCCTGTGGACCTTTTTTATGAACGGTTTCTGCCTGCTGTGCTGGGCCATGGTGGCGCGACGGCGAGAGGCCAGTCGTTATTTACGTCAGCACTGGAAAAAGGGCATCCTCGGCGGTGTCGGCACCATGGGCTCCTACGGCCTGGCACTATGGGCGATGACCCAGGCCCCGCTGGCGGTGGTCGCCGCGCTACGTGAAACCTCCATTCTGTTCGGCGCGCTGATCGCCTTTATCGTTCTGAAAGAACAACTGATGCCGCTGCGCATCGTGGCCGCCTGCGGGATTGCCGCCGGGGCGATCCTCCTGCGCCTGGCGTAGCCTGAAATGGCAACATTAGTTGCCGTTCCTGTTTACATAATCTGCCTGGAATTCCCTCAACAATCGGCGCTTTGCAGTTGTCCTGTCATTTTAATATGGTAGATTCCTCCATCGTTTACGGGATGTGCCAGTCACATATTCTTTATTTCTCTTTACTCGCAAAGTATTCATCGACATGAAACGGCATAAGAACTTCAATTTGTTGTTGATGCTGGTACTGCTGGTGGCCGTCGGCCAGATGGCGCAGACCATTTATATTCCGGCCATCGCCGACATGGCGGTCGCGCTGAACGTCCGCGAAGGAGCGGTACAAAGCGTGATGGCGGCCTATCTGCTGACCTATGGTATTTCACAGCTGTTCTACGGCCCGCTCTCGGACCGCGTCGGTCGCCGTCCGGTGATCCTCGTCGGGATGTCGATTTTTATGCTGGCGACGCTGGTAGCTATTACCACCCATAGCCTGCCGGTGCTGATCGCCGCCAGCGCCATGCAGGGGATGGGCACCGGGGTCGGCGGCGTAATGGCGCGCACCCTGCCCCGCGACCTGTACGAAGGCGCGCAGCTGCGTCATGCCAATAGCCTGTTAAATATGGGTATTCTGGTCAGCCCGCTGATTGCGCCGCTGCTCGGCGGCATCCTCGACACTCTGTGGAGCTGGCGCGCCTGCTACGCCTTCTTGCTGGTGCTGTGCGCGGGCGTGACCTTCAGCATGGCGAAGTGGATGCCGGAAACGCGCCCGGAAGGGGCGCCACGCACCAAACTCCTGACCAGCTACAAAACGCTGTTCGGTACCGGGGCGTTTAACTGCTATCTGCTGATGCTGATCGGCGGCCTGGCCGGGATTGCGGTGTTCGAAGCCTGTTCCGGGGTGCTGATGGGCGCGGTGCTCGGCCTGAGCAGCATGGCGGTGAGTATTCTGTTTATTCTGCCGATCCCGGCGGCGTTCTTCGGCGCGTGGTTTGCCGGCCGGCCGAACAAGCGTTTCCCGACGCTGATGTGGCAGTCGGTGATCTGCTGCCTGCTGGCAGGTTTGATGATGTGGATCCCTGGACTGCTGGGCATCATGACCGTCTGGACCCTGCTGGTGCCGGCGGCGCTGTTCTTCTTCGGCGCCGGGATGTTATTCCCGCTGGCCACCAGCGGCGCGATGGAGCCGTTCCCGTTTCTCGCCGGAACCGCCGGGGCCCTGGTGGGCGGCTTGCAGAATATCGGCTCCGGCGTGCTGGCCTGGTTGTCGGCGATGATGCCGCAAACTGGTCAGGGCAGCCTCGGCCTGCTGATGATGCTGATGGGCCTGTTGATTCTGCTGTGCTGGCTGCCGCTGACCTCGCGCTTCACCCACCATCAGCAGCCGGTATAAGCGCGGCGGTCGTTCCCCGGATGGCGGCTGACGCCTTATCCGGGCTACCGGACTGTAGGCCCGCGCAAGCGCAGCGCCGCCATTTTGCCGGGTGGCGGCTCACGCCTTACCCGCCCTGGCCAACAACACAGAGGGGTAGCCCGGCTCATTTTCAGGTCAGGCTATGCAGCCACTCGATAAAGGCGTCGATTTTCGGCCACTGACGGCCCGGCAGGGTCGTCACGTAATAATGCTGATGGCATTTCAGCGTCATGTCGCCAAAAGGCGCAATCAGCTCGCCGCTCTCCAGCCGCTTCTGCACCAGCCGTTTACGCCCCATCGCTACCCCCACATGATTCATCGCCGCAATCACCGCTAAATCAGAACGATCGAAGCCAATGCCCGACGATTGCGGCAATTCAATTCCAAATTGCTGTGCCCAACTGAACCATTCATCGGTGCCGGAATCATTGCTCCATGCCTGGCGATCGTGAAGCAGCGTACAGTGGCGCAGATTGTCAGGATGCTGCGTTAACTGGTGCTGGCGGGCATAATTCGGCGTACATACCGGCACGATCGCCTCATCCATCAGAAAATGATGGCTCAGCTGCGACGACGGCGCATCATCAAAATAGATTGCCAGATCGATACCCGCCCGCTGCAGGTTGACGTTATCGTTGCCGGTCAGCACAGTCAGCGAGATGGCCGGGTAGCGGTGAGTGAAATCCCCCAGCGCCGGCACCAGCCAGCATTGGGCTATCGACGGGCGCGAATAGACCGTCAGGCTGCCAGAGAGCTCCTGGTTTTTGATGTCCAGAATCTCCTGATTGAGGCCATCCAGCGACGACTTCAGCGCCCAGTAAACGCGCTTCCCTTCTCGCGTCAGCTCCACTTTGCGGTGCGAGCGGACAAAGAGCTGGATCCCCAGCTCCTCTTCCAGCTGATTAATCCGGTGACTGACGGCGCTTGGGGTGAGCGCAAGCTCGTCTGCGGCCAGGGCGAACGACTCGTGCCGCGCCGCCACCTCAAACGTCGACAGCCTGGAGAGTTGCCAGCCGTTGAGCAACCGGGTACCTAAGGTTTTGAGTACATCCATTATGCGCTCCTGGCAAAAAAGGGGATCTGGATGATAAAAAAAATAACGCCAGAACTTCCGCTCAAGGATGAATTAATTTGACCCATAGCATATTCATAGGTCGATTTTAGAGCTAAATCACCTTTTTGATTCAATTTGACTCACCTGAAAGGCCATTTATATCGTTTGTCAGCCCATGCCGAGTTTCTGTTCAATAACCACACGTTACTTACGGCGAGGTGGGGTATGGAATCGCAAATCTGGGTTGTGAGCACGCTGCTGATTAGCATCGTGTTAATCGTCTTAACGATCGTCAAACTGAAGTTTCATCCGTTTCTGGCGCTGCTGCTGGCGAGCTTTTTCGTCGGGGCGATGATGGGGATGGGCCCGCTGGAGATGGTCAACGCCATTGAGAGCGGCATCGGCGGCACGCTGGGCTTCCTGGCGGCGGTGATCGGTCTCGGTACCATCCTCGGCAAGATGATGGAAGTCTCCGGCGCGGCGGAGCGCATCGGCCTGACGCTGCAGCGCTGCCGCTGGCTGTCGGCGGACGTGATTATGGTGCTGGTCGGCCTGATCTGCGGTATTACCCTGTTTGTCGAAGTCGGCGTGGTGCTGCTGATCCCGCTGGCGTTCTCCATCGCTAAAAAAACCAATACCTCGCTGCTGAAGCTGGCTATTCCGCTGTGTACGGCCCTGATGGCGGTGCATTGCGTGGTGCCGCCGCATCCGGCTGCGCTGTTCGTGGCGAATAAACTGGGCGCCGATATCGGGACGGTTATCGTCTATGGCCTGCTGGTCGGTCTGATCGCCTCGCTGGTCGGCGGCCCGCTGTTCCTCAGGCTGCTCGGCAACCGCCTGCCGTTTAAACCTGTGCCAGCCGAGTTTTCCAACCTCGACGTACGCGAAGAATCGACGCTGCCCTCGCTCGGCGCTACGCTATTTACCGTGTTGTTACCGATTGGGCTGATGCTGGTGAAAACCGTCGCTGAACTGAATATGGCGCAAGGCGGCACGCTGTATACAGTGCTGGAATTTATCGGCAACCCCATCACCGCGATGTTTATTGCCGTCTTTGTCGCTTATTACATTCTCGGTATTCGTCGGCAGATGGGGATGGGCGTCCTGCTGACTCATACTGAAAACGGCTTTGGGTCGATCGCCAACATTCTGCTGATTATCGGCGCCGGCGGCGCGTTCAACGCGATTTTGAAATCCAGCGGCCTGGCCGATAGCCTGGCGGTGATCCTGTCGAACCTCGATATGCATCCGATTCTGCTGGCCTGGCTGGTGGCGCTTATCCTGCACGCCGCCGTCGGCTCCGCTACCGTGGCGATGATGGGCGCTACCGCCATCGTTGCGCCGATGCTGCCGCTTTATCCTGGCGTAAGCCCGGAGATCATCGCCATTGCCATCGGTTCCGGCGCCATTGGCTGCACGATCGTCACCGATTCCCTGTTCTGGCTGGTAAAACAGTACTGCGGCGCCAGCCTCAGCGAAACGTTCAAGTACTACACGACAGCGACATTTATCGCGTCACTACTTGCACTGGCCGCCACCTTCCTGCTTTCTTTCATTATCTGAGCGCAAAGAGACGTATGATGAAACACGCTGACCTGACCACCTTAACCGCGACCTTCCCGCTTGTGCAGGATCTGATCGCCCTGAAAGAAACCACCTGGTTTAACCCGGCCACCACCACCCTTGCGCAAGGGTTACCTTACGTCGGTCTGACCGCCGACGATGTGCAAGACGCCCATGCCCGCCTTCAGCGCTTCGCGCCCTATCTGGCGGAAGCTTTCCCGGAAACGGCCGCCAGCGGCGGGATTATCGAATCGGAAGTGGTTGCCATTCCGGCAATGAAACGCAGCCTTGAGCAAAAGTTCGGCCAGCCGATTAGCGGCGATCTGCTGCTGAAAAAAGACAGCCACCTGCCGATTTCGGGTTCCATTAAGGCGCGTGGCGGGATTTATGAAGTGCTGACCCATGCGGAAAAGCTGGCGCTGGAGGCCGGACTGCTCACCACCGCAGATGATTATCGCAAATTGCTGACACCGGAATTTAAACAGTTCTTCAGCCAGTACAGCATCGCTGTCGGCTCCACCGGCAACCTCGGGATGTCGATCGGCATCATGAGCGCGCGCATCGGCTTTAAGGTTACGGTACATATGTCGGCGGATGCCCGGGCGTGGAAAAAAGCCAAACTGCGCAGCCACGGCGTGACGGTCGTTGAGTACGAAGAGGACTACGGCGTCGCCGTCGAACAGGGGCGCAAGGCAGCGGAATCCGACCCGAACTGCTTTTTCATTGATGATGAAAACTCGCGCACGCTGTTCCTCGGCTATGCCGTAGCCGGCGAGCGCCTGAAGGCGCAGTTTGCCAAAGCAGGGCGCGTGGTCGATGCCGATCACCCGCTGTTCGTCTACCTGCCGTGCGGCGTTGGCGGCGGCCCCGGCGGCGTGGCATTCGGCCTGAAGCTGGCCTTCGGCGACCACGTTCACTGCCTGTTCGCCGAACCGACCCACTCGCCCTGCATGCTGCTCGGCGTCTATACCGGGCTCCACGACCAGATAGCGGTGCAGGATTTAGGCATTGATAACCTGACCGCCGCCGACGGTCTGGCGGTCGGCCGGGCGTCCGGGTTCGTTGGCCGGGCAATGGAGCGCCTGCTCGACGGGTTCTATACCCTTGATGATCAGACGATGTACGACATGCTGGGCTGGCTGGCGACAGCGGAAAACATTCGCCTTGAACCGTCCGCGCTGGCCGGAATGGCCGGGCCGCAGCGGGTCTGCGCCAGCCAGGCGTACCATCAGCTACAAGGTCTGAGTGAACAACAGCTGCAGCAGGCCACCCACCTGGTGTGGGCCACCGGCGGCGGCATGGTGCCGGAAGAGGAGATGGCGCAATATCTGGCGAAGGGGCGCTAATCTTCAGCGCAGCAGCGGCATCAGCGCCTCTGGCGGCCGCTGCTGTCGGCGCAGGTCCCGCATCACTCGCATATAGGGCCCGCTAAGATCGTAGAACTGCCGGTAACCCGCGCACAGCGGGTCTTCCTGTTCGCCGCAGCGGCACAGGCGCAACCACGGGCAGCCGTAGCAGGTACTGTTGGCCGCTGGCGCGCCTGGCTGGGTCAGCGTCTCGCCGCACCAGGCGCTCAGCGTCTCACTAAACAGCAAAATATGGATGCGCCCAATATCTTCCCGCACCCAGCGGTGAAAGACAGCACAGAGAAACTCCCCCCAGAGCGCGGCGTCGCCGGCCGCCAGCTGCGGAATAAAATGGATAGCGGTGAGCCCCTGTTGACGCAGTTGTGCATAGAACGCCTGCGGCTGATGGCAATGATGCGCCTCCACCACGACAGCCTGAAAGGGTGTGTCATGTTGCTGGCCGGGGGCATGAGTGAGAGGCAAATTCGCCGGACATCCTGTCATGACATATCCCTAATGAATAAAACGATCGGTTGAAGGTGAGTAACAGCAAACAGGAATGCCAGAGAAAGTACTGCGAGTGCGATCAAAAATTTGTCACGAACCGCCCGCGGCTGTAAAAAATCGCTATCGTCGACGTCCATCAGATGACGACGGCGGGTATAGCCCCAGAGGATCACCGCCACTATCGCCAACACGCCGATCGACAGCCAGAACGGCAGGCCGGCGCGGTGCCAACTGTGTTTAATCGCCAGCGCCATCAGCGCGCCATAGCCCAACAGAGTGCGAAACCAGGCCAGCGAGGTGCGCTCTGGCTGTAGTCCCGGATCGCCTTCCCGCCGCGCCCGGCGTTTATCCGCCATACACCACCAGCAGCATCACCGCGGCCACCACCGCCAACAGCAGGATGCTAATCACCAGCAGCGTGCGGGTATAGGGAAGGTCCTGTTTCAGACGCATCGCTTTCTCGTTATTCAGCCAGCGCAGATAGCCATAGATGGCCATGCCGCCGGCAAAGAGACACAGCAGCAGGGCAAGAATTTCACGGATCAGCGGCGTGGCAAAGTCCGGCGCTAACTGGTCAAGGCCGACGCCGGCGGCGAGAAAACCGAGCGCCGTGCGGATCCACGCCAGAAAGGTGCGTTCGTTAGCCAGCGAAAAGCGGTAATCCGGCGCTTCGCCGAGGCGGGAGATTTTCATTACAGTTCCTTGTTCATCGCGCTGCAGGCTTCAGCATAGCGTAAATCAGGAACCGGGGAGAAGAACCGGCGCCCCGCGGGCGCCGGTCAAACAGCGGGGATTAATGCAGCTCAGGCCAGTAATCTTTGTTGGCCGCAATCAGGTCGTCGAGGATCGCTTTCGCCACCGAGGCGCTCGGTACGGTTTTCGACAGGGTAATCGCCTGCCACAGCTTGTGGTAAGAGCGTTGTTCCCAGGCATCGACCACCAGTTTTTCCACTGCCACCTGCTGGCTCATCATCCCTTTCTGGAAGTGCGGGATGTCGCCGACCGTCAGCGGTTCCGGTCCGTTATGACCCACCAGGCACGGGATCTCCACCATCGCGTCAGCGTCAAAGTTATGGATCGCGCCGTTGTTTGGCACAATCAGCAGCATCCTTTCCTGCGTGTTAAAGGCGATGGCCGTCGCCAGATCGACGATATACGACGCATGCTCGTCAATCTCCAGATCGCCAGCGGTGGATTTCCCGGCGGCAATAATCGCCCGGCAGGCGCTGAAGACGTTTTTCTCCCGATGATCCATCACCTCATTGGCGCGGGTACGCTCCGGGTTGGAGTGAGCCACCACGTAGTCCGGGAACAGGTAATATTTCAGGTAGGTGTTCGGCATGGTCTGCGGATCCAGCGCCTGCACGTCTTTCGCTTTAGCAAAGGTATCGTTCCAGCTGGCCTCGGTGTGCGGATCGTTAGAGGGCGGCACATAGCCATATTTCGCCACATATTCACGCAGTTTCGGCATCAAATCGTTGCCGTCGAGGTCCTCAATCGATGTCCACCAGCCGAAGTGATTGAGGCCGTAGTAGCGCACGCGCATCTGTTTGCGATCTTTGAGGCCGACAATCTGTGCCATCCGCCCTTCAATGCCGATCGGCATATCGCAGATATTGAGGATTTTGGCGTTCGGCCGCAGACGTCGGGTGGCTTCCGCCACAATCGCCGCCGGGTTGGAGTAGTTAAGCATCCAGGCGTTCGGCGAATATTTTTCCATATAATCCACCAGCTCCAGCACGCCGCCGATAGAGCGCATACCGTAGGCGATCCCCCCCGGACCGCAGGTCTCCTGGCCCAGCACGCCGTGGCGCAGCGGGATTTTCTCATCCTGTTCACGCATCGGATATTTACCGACGCGGATATGTGCCATGACGAAATCAACATCGGTAAACGCCGCCTGCGGATCGGTGGTATAGCTGAATTCAATCTCCGGCGCCTGCTCTTTGAGGATCACTTTGCACGCCTCGGCGATGGTCTCCTGACGCGCGCCGTCGTTGTCGTAAAATTTCAGCGACCGCAACGGAAAACGATCCTGGTTTGCCAGCAGCATCAGAACAATGCCCGGGGTGAAGGTGCTGCCGCCGCCTGCGATAACAACTGAGAATTTTTTCATGATACTGCCTCCGTCATGGTGGTATGTTCGGTCGAAAGAGAATCTTTCATCAGGTTTTCCAGCTGGTCGCGCACCTGGGGAACGTGCAGGCCGACGATGACCTGAATCCCGTTGCCGCGGCGTACTACCCCGTGGGCGCCCAGCGCTTTAAAGACGTCGTCACTTTGCGTTTTCGCCATATCGACCAGCGCGATGCGCAGTCGGGTGGCGCAGTTGTTGATGCTTTCAATGTTGTCGGCGCCGCCGAGGGCCTGCAGGAAGCCAGCGGCCTGACCCAGCCGGGTCTCTGGCGCGGCGGCAGCCGTGGTTTTACCTCGTGCCGCCTGGTAATCGGCCTTGCTGTAGAGCTTGATTTCGCTCTCTTCCCGGCCAGGCGTCTTCAGGTTCAGACGCAGGATCAGGGTGCGGAAGACCACGAAGTAGAGGGCGGTGAAACAGAGGCCGATGCCTATCTGAATGAACATCATCGAGGCGTGGTGATGGAACATCGGGATCCAGTTTTGCGGCAAGAATTGATCGAGCAGGCCGCCGCCGAAATTGCCCACCACGCCGCAGATGTACATCACCGTCGCCATGGTCGCCGCCAGCACCGCGTGAACGGCGAACAGCAGCGGCGAGATGAACAGGAAGGTGAACTCCAGCGGTTCGGTGATCCCGACCAGCATCGCGGTCAGGGTGGCAGGGATCAGCAGGCCAGCGACCTTGACGCGGTTTTCCGGCGCGGCGGTGAAGTAGAGCGCCAGCGCAATCCCCACCGAACCAAACACTTTCGAGTTACCGTGCAGGGCAAAGCCGCCCTCCGGGAACAGCGTCTTCAGCGGTTCCGTACTCTGACTAAACGCCTGCAGATGCTCCGCCCAGTAGACCTGCAGACCGCCCTCCACCACCGCCGGGCCAAAGATGAACGGGCCATAGACGAAGTGGTGCAGACCGGTGGGGATCAGAATGCGCTCAAGGAAGATGTAGACCCACACCCCAAGCGCCCCGGCTGAGCGCAGGAAGGCCTGCAGCGATTCAATGCCCAGCTGAACCTTTGGCCAGCCGAGCAGGGTCAACCAGGCGCAGGGGATCATCGCGAGGAAGGCGACAATGACCACAAACGATGATCCCTGAAAGATGCCGAGGAACACCGGCAGGGGTTTATCGAAATAGCGATTGTGCAGGGCCGTCACCAGACCGGAGATGACGATGGCGCCGATAATGCTGGTGTCGAGGGTTTTGATCCCGGCAATCATCGTCAGGCCGCTGCCTGCCGTGGGTTCAACGGAAAAGTCGACGCCGAAGAAGTGGCCCCAGGTCATCCCCATGGCGTTAATAAAGTAGTTCCAGGTGAGAAAACTCACCAGCACCGCCAGACAGGCCCGGCCCTGGGCCTGTTTCGCCAGGCCGATCGGCAGACCGACGGCGAAAATCAGCGGCATATTACGAAAGACGGTCCAGCCGCCCTCTTCAATGATGTGAACGATCTGGGCAAACAGGCTGTCGGGTGCGGTCAGCGCTTCGCCGACGAACATCGGGTTGCGCAGCATGATGGCGATACCGACCACGATCCCGGCAAAAGGAAACAACAAAACCGGAGTAAACATGGCGCCGCCAAAGCGTTGTATTTGACTGAGCATTTGAAAATCCTCATGTAACAACTCGTAGGGTGAGTGGCCTTCTTTTTCTTGATTACCGGCCTGACTCGAGAATAGAAATTTGCCCGTCCGACAACATGCCGCGCCGTTGCGATTCGTGATCCCATTCATGGTTTTAATTTGGCCAAAGTCGTCTACTTCGATAACCAAAGTTAGACATCGATAAGTCAGACAGTGGAATTAACGAAATGAATGAGTATTAATTACTTGTAATAAATCTATTTTTTTAACGAAAAGAGAAGACAGCGACATTCCACTTTCCTGCACAAGAGGACTACTGGTGATCTACAAATCCATTGCTGACCGCCTGCGGCTGCGGCTGAATTCCGCCGACTTCGCCATCGGTAGCCCGCTACCGGGAGAGAAAAAACTGGCCGAGGAGTTCGGGGTGGCGCGCATGACTATCCGCAAAGCCATCGACCTGCTGGTGGACTGGGGATTGGTTGTGCGTCGCCACGGCTCGGGGACGTTCGTGGCGCGTAAGGACGTCCATCATGAAACCAGCAATCTCACTGGCCTGGCGGAAGTGCTGCGCAAGCAGGGTAAAGAGGTGGTGAGTCAGGTGCTGGCCTTCGAGGTGATGCCTGCTCCGCCGGCCATCGCCAGCCTGCTGCGGATTAAAATTGATGAACGGATCTACTTCTCACGGCGGGTGCGCTACGTCGATGGCAAGCCGCTGATGCTGGAGGATAGCTATATGCCAGTGAAGCTGTTCCGCAACCTGTCGCTGAGCCATCTGGAGGGTTCGAAATTTGATTATATTGAGAAGGAGTGCGGGATCATCATCAGCGGGAATTATGAAACGCTGACGCCAGTGCTGGCGGACAAGCAGCTGGCGCGCTCAATGAATGTCCCTGAGCAGACGCCGCTGCTGCGTATTACCTCCCTTTCCTACAGCGACAGCGGCGAGTTTCTTAACTATTCCGTCATGTTCCGCAACGCCAGCGAGTATCAGGTGGATTACCACCTGCGCCGCGTCCAGGCGCAAAGCCCGCTAGCTCAGCCCCCAGAACAGCACGGCGAGTAGCTGCGGGGTGATAATCCGCAGGAACATCACCAGCGGATAGACGGTGGCGTAAGAGAGCGCCGCCGCGCCGCTGGTGGCGTGCAGATTGTTGGCGAAGGCCAGCGCCGGTGGGTCAGTCATGGAGCCGGCCAGCATGCCGCACAGCGTCAGATAGTTCATTTTCGCCAGCATGCGCGCGAGAATGCCTACCGTTAGCAGCGGAATGGCGGTGATGAAAATGCCGTAGGCGATCCAGCTCAGGCCCTCGCCCTGGGTCAGAGTGGCGACAAAGTCGCCCCCCGATTTTAGCCCGACCACCGCCAGAAACAGCACGATCCCCAGCTCGCGCAGCGCCAGGTTGGCGCTCGGCGGCATAAACCAGTACAGCTTGCCGATGCTGCCGATACGCCCGAGGATCAGCGCCATAATCAGCGGCCCACCGGCCAGCCCCAGCTTCAGTGCGGCAGGAAAGCCGGGAATAAACAACGGGATAGACCCCAGCAGTACCCCGAGTCCGATGCCGATAAACACCGGCAGCATCTGGACCTGCTGCAGCTTCTGCTGAGCGTTACCCAGTTCGGCGGCCACGGCGTCAATCGCCTCCTGACGACCGACCAGGTTGAGGATGTCACCAAACTGCAGGCTGGCGCTGCTGCTGGCCACCAGCTCGACGCCAGCGCGATTCAGCCGGGAGATCACCACGTCATAGCGCTGTTTGACGTGCAGATCGCGTATTTTCTTCCCCAGCACTTTTTCGTTAGTGACCACCACCCGCTCGACTTTCAGATCGGTGCCGCGCGTCGACAGCGAGGTGGCCACCTCCTGGCCAATCACCAGCTGCGCATTGTGCAGATCCTCAGGTCGCCCCACCAGGTGCAACAGGTCGCCCGCCTGAATAAGGGTGCCCGGCGCAGGTACCATCAACAGCTCACCGCGCTTCAGCCGCGAACAGACGATGTTGTCGCTATTGAGCATCGGCACATCCTGAATCGCCATCTGGTTGAGGTTGGGGTTCTCCACCCGCACGTTAATGGTGTGCAAATTCGCGTGGCCGTTGCCGCTGCTCTCCTCAAACCGCTGGGCCTCTTTCTCCACATTGATGCGGAAGAACAGGCGCACCAGCCACATGGTCAGCAGAATGCCGCAGATGCCGAACGGATACGCCATCGCGTAACTCATCCCCATCTGATCGACCACCTCGAACGGTACGCCGAGATCGCGGAGAATTTGCTGCCCGGCCCCCAGCGCTGGCGTGTTGGTCACCGCACCGGAGAAGATACCGAGCACCACCGGGAGAGGAATATCGAACAGTTTATGCAGCACCGCGGTCACCAGGCCGCCGAGGATAACAATAAGGATAGCGAACAGATTGAGCCGCAGGCCTGAGACCCGCAGCGAGGCGAAAAAGCCCGGCCCCACCTGAATACCGATGGTGTAGACGAACAGGATCAAGCCGAATTCCTGAATAAAATGCAGCATCGGGCTGCTGAGGGCGACACCCGCCTGATCGACAAAGTGGCCGACAATAATCCCGCCAAACAGGACACCGCCAATGCCAAAGCCGACGCCGCGGATTTTGACATTGCCGATCCACAACCCCACTACCGCCACCAGCGCCAGCACGCTGACCGTCAATGCTATCTCACTCATGGTATCGTCCCTGTGAATAACACCATTAACTACAGGGATTATGACCGCTGCCAGACGGGTTGTATGCCGCCTGGCGCACAATACCAGCAAACAGACCGGCACAAAAAAGCCCCGAAAAACGGGGCCTTATCAGTAGGTTACTTTATTAGCTATTTAGCGCCGGTCGTTCGCTGATGGCGATACGCTGCGGGGCAATCTGCTCAGGCTCATTGCGGGTCAGATCGATATGCAGCAGGCCATTGGTGAAGGTCGCGCCAGAGACCTCCATGTTGTCGGCGAGGGTGAAGCTCAGGCTGAAGGCCTGGCTCACCAGCCCCTGGTGCAGCCATGTGGTCTCTTTTTCCGGCTGCTGCGGCGTGCCTTTCACCACCAGACGGGTGCCTTCCAGTTGAATATCCAAATCTTCCTGACGGAAACCGGCCAGCGCAAGGGTAATGCGATAGTGGTTATCGTCGCTTTTTTCGATGTTATAGGGCGGGAAGCTCTGGCTTTCACCGGCGGTTTGCAGGGCGTTGGCCAGTTTGTCAAAACCGATCCATTGACGCAGCAGGGGGGATAAATCGTAGTTACGCATAGTGTTTTCTCCTTCTAAGAAGCGAGTGGATACCTGCGAATTCTGTAAATTCGCATCTGCTCCCTGACGGCGAGCAGGTTGTGACATCAGGCCGCCACGCGGCCTGAAACGGACAATTAGTTGATTTCGATGCGGCGCGGCTTGTTCGCTTCCGGGATCACGCGTTCCAGATCGATATACAGCAGGCCGTTCACCAGGTTGGCGCCGCGGACGTGAATATTTTCCGCCAGCTGGAATTTGCGCTCGAAGTTGCGCTCGGCGATCCCCTGATACAGGTAGGTCCGCTCTTTCTGCTCGGCGGCGTGGGCGCCTTTGACGATCAGCAGATTGTCCTGGGCCGTGATCTCCAGCTCGCTTTCAGCAAAGCCAGCCACCGCGATAGCGATGCGATAGTGGTTTTCGTCTACCAGCTCGACGTTATACGGAGGGTAGCCGCCGTTGCTCTGACTTTGATTGTTTTCCAGCAGGTTGAACAGGCGGTCGAAACCAATGGCTGAACGATATAGCGGGGAGAGATCGAAGTTACGCATAGTAAATAGCTCCTGAAAATCAGCGAGAATCAAATGACCTTCCATCGTGGACAGGCCGCGGTAATCCGGAATACCCCTCAGGCGTATTCTCAGTGGGTTACACCTATAAAATGGGTTTCTCCCCGTGCTTTTCAAGGGATTGAGGGCGAATTTTTTTGCAGTTTGCCGATGATTGCTTAGACTGGGGGGAGGAGCACAAAAAGCAAAGTGCGATGCCCGCCACAGTGCGGCGCAATAACGCTATGCATTCACGGGTTGGCCCGATATAACCGCTGAAGGTTATCTCAACGCCCGAAACGACGATGGAAGAACAATGAAAAGCAGACGACTGTTAAAGCTGGTCCTGTTCAGCGGGATAATAAGCCTGAGCGGTTGCTCCAGCGTAATGTCACATACCGGTGGCAAAGAGGGAACCTATCCGGGCACGCGATCCAGTGCGCAAACGCTGGGAGACAGCGATACCAACTGGGGTGTGAAATCACTGGTGGCGCTGGACATGCCGTTCACCGCCGTCATGGATACCCTGCTGCTGCCGTGGGATATGTTCCGCACCGACAGCTCAATCAAATCACGGGTCGAAAAAAGCGAGAAGGCCACGCTGGCGACCAACTCGGTGATACCGCCAGCGCCGATGCCTGCCCAGTAAGTTATCGTCCGGTCTGTGTGACCCACAGCTGGCGATAACCGTCCACCTCCTCCATCCAGGCAATCTGTTTACCGTCTGGCGAAAAGACGATCGCATCAGCCGAGGGCGCATGCGCATGCACCTTGGTTAAAAAGGTGATATCGCCTGTGCCGGCATGACAGCAGGCAATCCGATCCTCCAGCACAAAGCCCAGCCACTCTCCTGATGGATGCCAGTTAAACGCCGACTGGATACCCGACGCATGATACGTCAACTGACGCGGCTCGCCCCCCTGCGGTGAAATAAGCCACAGCTGCACCACGCCGGCGTCATCGCACATCAGAAAGGCTATCGCCGTCGCCTGGGGATTGGCGCGCACCCAGTGGCGCGGGACGTTCACCAGTCCCGGGTAGCGGCGATGGTGGGTGAAGGTCAAACGACGCTGACTGACGCCCGCCGGCGGCGCCGGCATTGTGGTTGCGGTACCGGCCAGCGGCCCCCCGCCAGGCTGCTTCCAGCCGGCTTCATCCTGCGGCAGATCGACAATAAACAGCTCAGGCACTTTATCGCCATTTTCCGCCAGGGTATCGCCAATAAACGCCAGCGCATGGTTCCCGACCCACCCCTCTTCATAGGCCCGATTAATCTCATCGCTGCCCGGCACGGGAGTCGGTGTCGTGCGGCTTACCAGCACGCACCAGTGGCTGCCGCTATATTCGCGCGGATGCTTTCCCTGCGGCGTCACCGGCCCATATGGCGCCGCCACACCGACGTTGCGCAAGTCCAGCGCCGGGTCGCGCTCGTGCAGCACGTGGTCGTTATAGGTAAAGCTGACGAACTGACCGTTGGGGCTATAGACATGGACGTGGCTGCCGCCGCGCAGCGCGCCGGGCGTGTAAGGGGCGGTAATGTCCATGGCGTCCAGATTCTCGACGGCCCCCTGAAAGGCCACCACCCCGCGGCGATGATGAAAATCATACTGCCACTGCGCATCCGGCTGCTCGGGGCCATGAATAAACACATAGCGCTCCTGGGTTGGATGCACGGTCACCACGCCAACGCGCGCGCCTTGCGTGGCATGATAGACGGTCTCCACAGTACCGCTGTTTACGTTCACTCGCTCAATGGTTTCGCCGGTAAACGACGCGCCGGACGGGCGGACGTCGAACACCAGCCACTGGCTGTCGGGGGTCCAGGTGCGGGTGTTAGTGAGCTGGTGGTTGCGAGGGGCAAAGGTAACTTGTTTCATGGCGTGCTGACCGGGCCGATATAAGAGTGGCGTTAGCATACCGCAATCCGCGCGGGGTTGAATGCCCGACAATGTGCTTAAAACGCTTCTCCAACCTGGAAATAGAACCCGCTGCTGCCTTTGCCGATGCCGTAATCAAGACGGATATTGACCCGCGGCTTGAACTCGAAACGATAGCCAACGCCGCCGGTAGGCAGCCAGCGGCCATTGTTCAGCGATGACAGCGACGGCCCCATGGTTCCCGCCCCGACCCAGGCCACAATCCCGTGCCGCCAGGTGAGCTGCCGACGGTATTCCAGTTGGCTGCTAACGACGTTTTTATCCCGGTAGCGCCCCTGATAGTAGCCGCGCATCCGCTCATCGCTGCCCAGCAGGGGCATCATGCTCCACGGTACATCCCCTTGGGTGAAGGCGCCATCGGCCTCCCAGGCGAGCACGCTTTTCTCGCTCAGGGCATGATAATGGCTATAGTGCAGCTGAAATTCATCAAAACGGGTATCGCTGCCTAACCCGGGGGCGTAATGGGTGTAGCGGAAGTTGGCATACTGGCCCCGGCGCGGGTTGGGGACAAAGTCGCGATCGTCCCTGTTGATATCGATGCTGGCGCCAGAGCTGAATACCGACGGTCCCTGTGGGGTACTTTCTATTTTCGGTAAATCGTCGTGGTCCATTTCATCGGCATTCTGCGTCGCCAGCGACCACCCCGCGCCGAGATAAACATTGTCGATCAGTTGCCGGTAGATTGTCGGGCGCAGGGTCAGCACCTGGGCGGTATATTTTTCCTTCTCGTTGTCTTTATCTCCGGCGTGAAAACCCTGCCCCCAGTAGTAAGTCGGGGTATTGGCCATCGACCCTTCAACAAATACGCGCCACAGATCGTTGTCGAAAAAGGCGTAGTTTTTCACGCTGAGGCCAAACGCGCCGGTGGAGCTGGCGTAGCCGCTGAGCGTCAGGGTGGAATTCTGGCTGGTGGTATCCTGCGGATCGGGGCGATACATGCCGACGACCGCGGTGCCGATGCCCAGCCCCAGCTCCGGCGTATAGAACGGACCGGGCATCACGCCCCAGTCGATGCCTTTGCTGGCGTCGAACTTATCGCTGGCGCCGAGATGCTGCAGCCAGCCGTCGATTTTCTCGCGGCTGAGCGTCTCGGCCTGGCTGCAGATCGGGTAGGTTAACAGCAGCAGAAAAAGGATAAACAGTCGGCTCAAAAGCGATACTCACCGGCGATAAAAAAACTGTTACGTTCGGCAAAGCCAAACTCGGTAGTAATATTGAAATGCTGCGTCAGCTCGTACTGCGCGCCCACCAGTACGTTCCACGGCGACTGTAAATGCTGTTTCACATCGAAGCGGCCGTTATTGTCCTGATTGGCCAGATTGACCATATTTTGCAGCATCGGCGACGGCATTGAGAGATCGTTGAGACTGCCCTTAAACTCCTGCTGTACGTCCTGATACATGCTGCCGACCCACAGGTTCAGCTTTCCGGCGGGGAGATGCAGCGTATCGACCGATGGCGTAGTGAAACGATAGCCTACGCGTGGCGAAAAGGTAAACGCGTCGATACTGCCGTCGAGGATATCAAAGCGCGTTTGCGTGTAGTTGGCGTCCAGCACGGTAAACCAGTTGCCGACGCCGCCCACCAGGGTGGTGCCCATCCCGTAGGTGGTGCCTTTAAAATCGAGGCGAAAGTCGAGATCCTGCATCCCCGGCAGGGGGACCACTTTACCATTCGGCCCCTTCAGGCCGACGGCAATCTGCGAAATCGAATGTCCTTCGGTGTGTCCGACGAGGCCATAAACGTTCATAAATGGCAGCAGCCAGGCATCCAGCTTAAGCGTCTCGGTTTTGCTGCTTTCCCGGGTATTACCGACGCCAATCTGGAAGGCGTTATCCAGCGAGACCGGCCCATTAGCGAAAATGTTATTCACGGCGTGTTTGCAGACAGGATCCTTACCGCAATCGATGTTACGGCCATCCAGCGACAGCCCGGTGAAGTTAATGCTGTCGACATTAATATTCTGCCGCATATCCATATAGTTCATGCTGACGCCGAACGGCAGCGGCAGGACGTAGCCGCGTTTTCTGGCCTCATCGCCTAAAAAAGGCAATATCGCGGTTGGTTCCGCTACTGCGGTCTCGGTTTTGACCGGCGCAGACAGATCCGCCGGTTCTGCGCCGTGATAGGCGTATACCGGCTCAAGCGGCGCCGTTGGTTCCGCGGCCACGCAAATCTGTACAGAGGCGAATGGCAGCGCAACCAACATCAAACGGTGGTATATATTCATGAAAATTATGATGTTAGTGAAGCATTGCGAAAAAGAGGGCGGGTAGCTTATAGAATCCCCTGTACGGAATAAGGGATTTAAATGCGGATTAACATCTGTTCATGAAAAAAGAGAAGATCGGCCCGGACAACGCCGGGCCTGAAGAACGCTTACGCTAAAACGTATTTTTCAATGGCGAAGGCGACGCCATCTTCGAGGTTAGATTTGGTGATGAAGTTCGCCGCTTCTTTGACCGCGGGAATGGCGTTATCCATCGCCACGCCGACGCCGGCAAACTCAATCATCGCGATATCATTTTCCTGATCGCCAATCGCCATAATCTCTTCCGGTTTGATACCCAGCGCATCGGCCAGGGACTTCACGCCAGTGCCTTTATTGACGCGTTTATCCAGAATTTCGAGGAAGTACGGCGCACTTTTCAGCACGGTGTACTTCTCTTTCACTTCCGCCGGGATACGGGCGATGGCCTTATCCAGGATCGCCGGCTCATCGATCATCATCACCTTCAGCAGCTGGATCTCAGGGTCCATTTTTTCCGCTTCACAGAACACCAGCGGGATGGTCGCCACGTAGGATTCGTGGACGGTGTAGTAGCTGATATCGCGGTTCGCGGTGTAGAGCGTGTTGCGATCGAGCGCGTGGAAGTGAGAGCCAACCTCGCGGGAGAGCTGCTCGAGGAAACGATAGTCGTCATAGCTTAGCGCGGTTTGCGCAACGGTACTGCCGTCACCGGCCTTCTGCACCAGCGCGCCATTGTAGGTAATGCAGTAATCACCCGGCTGCTCCATATGCAGCTCTTTCAGATAGCTGTGGACGCCAGCGTAAGGGCGACCAGTGGTCAGCACCACGTTGACACCCCGCTCGCGCGCCGCGGCAATGGCGGCTTTCACCGCAGGAGAGATGGTATGGTCTGGCAGCAGCAGCGTGCCGTCCATATCGATTGCAATCAGTTTAATAGCCATAGGATCCCCGGGTAAGATGAGTCTTCCCTCATGCTAACGCGATTCCGCTCAAAAAACAGTAAAAGTGTCGGGCAGAAAGGGGGATGGAAGCGGGGGCGAAGAATCCCCTTTTAGCAGCAAAAAAAAGCCCGGTCACGCGATGCGACCGGGCTTACACATCCTGTTGCCCCGGTAAAACGCGTTACCGGGAAATACGCAGCTTAAATATCGATATTCGCCGCTTTCAGGGCGTTCTCTTCGATAAAGGCGCGACGCGGCTCAACGGCATCGCCCATCAGGGTGGTGAACAGCTGGTCGGCAGCGATCGCATCCTTAACGGTTACGCGCAGCATGCGGCGGCTGTCCGGATCCATGGTGGTTTCCCACAGCTGATCCGGGTTCATCTCGCCCAGACCTTTATAGCGCTGGATGGAGAGACCGCGACGGGACTCCTTCACCAGCCAGTCGAGAGCCTGCTCGAAGCTGGCTACCGGCTGACGGCGTTCGCCGCGCTCGATGTAGGCATCTTCTTCCATCAGGCCGCGCAGTTTCTCGCCCAGGGTGCAGATACGGCGATATTCCGGCCCCATGATGAACTCGTTATCCAGCGGATAGTCGGTATCCACCCCGTGGGTACGGACGCGGATAATCGGCTCAAACTGCTGCAATTCACCGTTCTCGCGGACATCAAATTTCCACTGGCTGCCGTGCTGCTCTTTCTCATTCAGCTCGGAAACCAGGGTGTTCACCCAGCGGGTTACCTTCTGCTCGTCAGCCAGATCGGCCTCGGTCAGGGTCGGCTGATAGATAAGCTCTTTCAGCATCGCTTTCGGGAAGCGGCGCTCCATGCGGCCAATCATTTTCTGGGTGGCGTTGAACTCGGCAACCAGTTTTTCCAGCGGTTCGCCCGCCAGCGCCGGCGCATTGGCGTTGGTATGCAGGGTCGCACCGTCAAGAGCGATAGCGATCTGATACTGATCCATCGCTTCGTCGTCTTTAATGTACTGTTCCTGCTTGCCTTTCTTCACTTTGTACAGCGGCGGCTGGGCAATGTAGACATGGCCGCGTTCGACGATTTCCGGCATCTGACGGTAGAAGAAGGTCAACAGCAGGGTACGAATGTGCGAGCCGTCGACGTCCGCATCGGTCATGATGATGATGCTGTGATAGCGCAGTTTATCCGGGTTGTACTCATCGCGGCCGATGCCGCAGCCAAGGGCGGTGATCAGCGTCGCCACTTCCTGGGAAGAGAGCATTTTATCGAAGCGGGCTTTCTCAACGTTGAGGATTTTACCCTTCAGCGGCAGGATCGCCTGGTTCTTACGGTTACGACCCTGTTTAGCAGAGCCGCCCGCGGAGTCCCCTTCCACGAGGTACAGTTCAGACAGCGCCGGGTCGCGTTCCTGGCAATCCGCCAGTTTGCCCGGCAGGCCTGCCAGATCCAGCGCGCCTTTACGGCGGGTCATTTCACGGGCGCGACGTGCGGCCTCACGGGCGCGCGCGGCGTCAATAATTTTGCCGACCACGATTTTGGCATCGGATGGGTTTTCCAGCAGGTATTCGCTCAGCAGTTCGTTCATCTGCTGTTCTACCGCCGACTTCACCTCAGAGGAGACCAGTTTGTCTTTGGTCTGTGAGGAGAATTTCGGATCCGGCACTTTCACCGATACCACGGCGATCAGACCTTCACGCGCGTCGTCGCCGGTGGCGCTGACTTTCGCTTTTTTGCTGTAGCCTTCTTTATCCATGTAGGCGTTGAGGGTACGGGTCATCGCCGCGCGGAAGCCCGCCAGGTGAGTACCGCCGTCACGCTGTGGAATGTTGTTGGTAAAGCAGTAGATGTTTTCCTGGAAACCGTCGTTCCACTGCAGCGCCACTTCCACGCCGATACCGTCTTTTTCGGTGGAGAAATAGAAGATATTCGGATGGATCGGCGTTTTGTTCTTGTTGAGATACTCAACGAACGCCTTGATGCCGCCTTCGTAGTGGAAATGATCTTCTTTGCCGTCGCGCTTATCGCGCAGGCGGATAGAGACCCCTGAGTTCAGGAACGACAGCTCGCGCAGACGTTTCGCCAGGATGTCATATTCGAATTCAGTAACGTTGGTGAAGGTTTCATGGCTCGGCCAGAAACGCACCATGGTTCCGGTTTTATCGGTCTCGCCGGTCACCGCCAGCGGCGCCTGCGGTACACCGTGCACATAAATCTGTTTGTGGACTTTGTTATCGCGCTGGATAACCAGCTCCAGCTTCTGCGACAGGGCGTTAACCACCGAGACGCCTACGCCGTGCAGACCGCCGGACACTTTATAGGAGTTATCATCAAATTTACCGCCGGCGTGCAGGACGGTCATGATAACTTCCGCTGCGGAGACGCCCTCTTCCGGGTGAATGCCGGTTGGGATGCCGCGACCGTCATCCTGTACGGAGACGGAGTTATCGCTGTGGATAGTGACAACGATATCTTTGCAGTAACCCGCGAGCGCTTCGTCGATAGCGTTATCCACAACCTCGAATACCATGTGGTGCAGACCGGTGCCGTCATCCGTGTCGCCGATATACATACCCGGGCGCTTACGCACCGCATCCAGCCCTTTCAGGACTTTGATACTGGAGGAGTCATAAGAATTCGACATCAACGTTTCTCGCTCATTTAATCTTGGGTTAATCCGTTATTTTACCTTTTTCCACGCGGAACATCTTCGAATTTTTGTCCGACATGTCCATAACGTGTTCAGCGCTGATCGCGCTGACGAAAACCTGCGACTGCGTCGCTTTCAGGCGGCTGGATAACAGACCGCGGCGGGCATCATCAAGTTCCGAGGCAAAATCATCTATCAGGTACAGGCAGCGCCGCCCGCTGACGCGGGTGAGGAACTCACCTTGCGCCAGACGCAGGGCGCACATCAGCAGTTTAAGCTGCCCGCGCGACAAGGTATCTTCCACCGGCGCCCCGTCGGCGCGAATACGGAAATCCGCTTTATGCGGGCCGTGGGCGGTGTAGGTTAACATTCTGTCGCGCTCGAAATTCCGCTCCAGCACCTCCGCGTAGTCGGTCTCTTTTTCCCAACCGCGCTGGAAAGAGAAGGTGAGCGTGAATTCCGGTAAAAATTGCTGACAAGTATCCGCCATGTCTTCGACGATAGCGGCGCTGTATTCGGCACGCCAGCGGCTGATTTGTTCCGCCAGCGGAATGAGTTCCAGATCCCACGGTCGCAGCTGGGCATAGCGGCTGACCTGACGCAGCGCGGCGTTGCGCTGCTTGACCAGGCGCTTCAGGTTGCTCCAGGCGGTGAAGAATCCGGCTTCGTTATGAAAACATCCCCAATCGAGGAATGCTCTTCTATATTTGGGGCCGCCGTTGAGTAAAGTAAACCCCTCCGGCGTAATCAGCTGCATCGGCATCAGGTGCGCCAGCTCCGCCACTTTGTGGCCGTCGGTGCCGTCGATGCGCACCTTGCTGTCACCCTGTTTGTCTTTGGTCAGGCCGATGGCGGTTTCCCGCTCTTCGCCCTGCAGGCGGCCGTGCAGGACAAAAGCCTCCTGCTCGTGGCGGATCACCCGGCCAATTTGCAAACTACGAAACGCCCGGCCATGACCGAGCGTATAGATAGCTTCCAGCACGCTGGTTTTGCCGCTGCCGTTCGCGCCAACCAGGAAGTTAAAGCCGGGAGATAAAGCGAGATCCGCATTTTCAATATTGCGGAAGTCTTTGATGAGCAAGCGCGTCAGTGACATATCAGCGTTCTTTGGGCCAGGGCGTTATCGGCGCAGCCAGTTTCAACGCGGACTGCGCGCAGACCCTGGAGCGTACACGAAGTACGTGACAGGGGCGAGCACAGCCCAGGTTGAAAATGGCAAGTAAGATAGCCTGATATTTTCCACTACAATCTCATAGGCATGACGACATAGGCGGCGGATTGTGAAGCCGCATCCTCAATCTGCACGCTCGACACCGAATCCGTCAGCAGAATGCGCACATTCTCGCATTTCAGCGCATTGAGCACATCCAGCACGTAGCTAACGTTGAAGCCAATCTCCATCTCCGTTCCGGCGTAGGTCACGTCAAGGATCTCTTCCGCCTCTTCCTGCTCCGGGTTGTTAGCGGTGATTTTCAGCTGATTTTCGCTGACGTACAGCCGCACGCCGCGGAATTTCTCGTTCGAGAGGATTGCCGCGCGGGCGAAGGCCTGCTTGAGAATGTCACAGCCAGCATCGAGATGTTTATCCGGATTTTTCGGCAATACGCGGCGATAATCCGGGAAACGGCCATCAACCAGCTTCGACGTAAAGATAAAATCGCCCACATGAGCGCGGATATTGTTGCTGCCAATCTGCACGCGCAGCGGGGTATCGCCGCCGTCGAGCATCCGCATCAACTCAATCACCCCTTTACGCGGCACGATCACCGAATGGTTCGGCAACGACGCTTCCAGCGGCATCGAACAGACCGCCAGGCGGTGACCATCGGTGGCCACCGTGCGCAGTTCGCTGCCTTCGGTTTCA
The DNA here is from genome assembly GCF_033100215.1 of Klebsiella sp. w6. Lineage (NCBI taxonomy): Bacteria > Pseudomonadati > Pseudomonadota > Gammaproteobacteria > Enterobacterales > Enterobacteriaceae > Klebsiella > Klebsiella sp. w6. Next base: position 1,887 of record NZ_CP136907.1, on the reverse strand, counting down.
AACAGCATGCCGTTTAAGTAGTAACGAACATCCTGGTGCGCCATCGAGAACTGAGTGGCTTCGATCAGACGCTTCATGGTCGCCTGCGGCAGGGTAAATTCCACTTCGCTCTGCCAGTCATCCAGATTCGGGAAATCGGCAGCAGGCAGCGTCGACAGCGAGAAGCGGCTGCGGCCGGAACGCACCAGCATCCGATCGCCTTCCAGCTGAACCGCGATCTCCGCGCCTTCCGGCAGGCCGCGGCAGATATCAAAGAATTTCCGTGCCGGAACGGTCGTTGCGCCCGCTTCGTGCGGCTGAACCAGCGCCACGCGCGCCACCATCTCCATTTCAAGATCGGTACCGGTAAGCGACAGCGCGCCGTCCGCGACCTGAAGCAGCAGGTTACCGAGAATGGGCAGCGTCGGACGACCACCTAACGGACCGCTCACCTGTTGCAGCGGTTTTAATAAATGTTCACGTTCTACGGTAAATTTCATAGCGTCACGAGGATAATGTTCTGATTAAATTGGAAAAATCTTCTTTAATGTCGTGGCTTTCTTCACGCAACTGCTCAATCTTACGGCAGGCGTGCAGCACGGTGGTATGGTCGCGGCCGCCAAACGCATCGCCGATTTCCGGCAGGCTGTGGTTGGTCAGCTCTTTGGCCAGCGCCATCGCCATCTGGCGAGGACGCGCCACCGAACGGGAGCGGCGCTTGGACAGCAGATCCGCTACCTTAATCTTGTAGTACTCCGCCACCGTCTTTTGAATATTGTCGATGGTGACCAGTTTTTCCTGCAGCGCCAACAGATCGCGCAGCGCTTCGCGCACGAAATCGATGGTGATCGCCCGGCCGGTGAAGTTGGCGTTGGCGATAACGCGGTTCAGCGCCCCCTCCAGCTCACGCACGTTTGAGCGCAGTCGCTTGGCAATAAAGAACGCCACTTCGCCCGGCAGGCGAATGTCGTTTTCATCGGCTTTTTTCATCAGGATCGCGACGCGGGTTTCCAGCTCCGGCGGCTCGATCGCCACCGTCAGACCCCAGCCGAAGCGGGATTTCAGACGATCTTCTACGCCGTTGATCTCTTTTGGATAACGATCCGACGTCAGGATGATCTGCTGATTACCTTCCAGCAGGGCATTGAAGGTGTGGAAAAACTCTTCCTGGGATCGCTCTTTATTAGCAAAGAACTGAATGTCATCGATCAGCAGGGCGTCAACGGATCGGTAGTAGCGTTTAAACTCTTCGATGGCGTTGTTTTGCAGCGCTTTGACCATGTCCTGGACGAAACGCTCGGAGTGCATATAGACCACTTTGGCGTTCGGCTTACGCGCCACAATGCCGTTACCCACCGCGTGCAACAGGTGGGTTTTCCCCAGACCGGTGCCGCCATAAAGGAACAGTGGGTTGTAGGCCCCGCCCGGGTTATCCGCCACCTGACGCGCCGCCGCGCGGGCCAGCTGGTTAGATTTACCTTCGACGAAGTTATCAAACGTGTGTTTCACGTTAACGTTAGAGCGGTAGGTCGGCTCCGCTGGCGCCGGGACATTATCCCAGCCTGGGCGCACGATCGTCGGCGCCACGCGCGCGGTCTGCACCTGCGCCGCCGGAATGGCCGCCGCAGCCGGGCTTACCGCTCCTTTCTGCAGCGAGCTGGCTGGCTTAGCACCCACCTCAAAACGCAGCTGCGGGGCATCAGCACCGCAAAAGTCATTGAGGAGTCCATTGATATTATTGAGGTATTTGTCCCTTACCCAGTCGAGCACAAAACGGTTTGGCGCATACAGTGCCAGCGTGTTATCGCTCAGTTCCGCCTGCAATGGGCGGATCCACATGCTGAATTCTGTGGCTGGTAACTCATCCTGCAATCGGGCAAGACACTGCTGCCAAAGCGAAAGTGACAC